>NZ_MINI01000001.1:2500-6524 GCF_002906855.1 Pseudomonas putida
TGTTCTGAATACATTGTGAAGAGAAGATATGTCTGGAAGCTTCCAGGTGTTTTAAGCCCTTGTGGTTTGAAACGTCCGAGCCCAGTCCCAGAGAAACCATGAGATGGCTTAGTCGGCCGGAATTGGTGGAGGGATTGGAGGTAGGAAGGAAAGCTTGTCCGAGGCATTTTTGTTGTTGGAACTTCGGTTCCTCTGATGAAGATGCTGGATTGGTGTTGCCTGACCGCGCATCACCGGATGATATCTCGAGAAGCTGGTCTTAATGATACGACCTCGAAGTGCACCGGCGTGCCTTCATATGAGGATTGTATCGAACACGTCGATGTCATCGTTGGTGTTGCGGTTGTAAAAGGTAACCGTAACCGTTGTTCCTCTCTTTATCGTTAGGGATGGAATGGCTTTCGCGGCAGATTGAGTTTTGTCCGGATGGCCCGATTTGGCACCCCTTTGAGCGCAAGCGAGAAGGAAAGGTTCTGCCAAATCCAACAGATGATGAGCATAGACAATGAGAACGAAGAAGTGAATTAAGGGCATTTGGTGGATGCCTTGGCATGCACAGGCGAAGAAGGACGTGATACGCTGCGAAAAGCCGTGGGGAGCTGCGAATAAGCTTTGATCCATGGATCTCCGAATGGGGCAACCCACCTTAAATGCTTGGAAAATCCAAACCGTCTTCGACGGCTTGGGTTTCCAAGCATTGTGATAAGGTATCTTACTTTCGAATACATAGGGGTAAGAAGCGAACGCAGGGAACTGAAACATCTAAGTACCTGCAGGAAAGGACATCAACCGAGACTCCGCAAGTAGTGGCGAGCGAACGCGGACCAGGCCAGTGGCAATGATGAATAAAGCGGAACGATCTGGAAAGGTCGGCCATAGAGGGTGATAGCCCCTTACGCGTAGAACAGTCATTGTCCTTGAGTAGGGCGGGACACGTGAAATCCTGTCTGAACATGGGGAGACCACTCTCCAAGCCTAAGTACTCGTGCATGACCGATAGCGAACAAGTACCGTGAGGGAAAGGTGAAAAGCACCCCGACGAGGGGAGTGAAATAGAACCTGAAACCGGATGCCTACAAACAGTCGGAGCCCGCAAGGGTGACGGCGTACCTTTTGTATAATGGGTCAACGACTTAGTGTAACTAGCAAGCTTAAGCCGGTAGGTGTAGGCGCAGCGAAAGCGAGTCTGAATAGGGCGATTGAGTTAGTTGCATTAGACCCGAAACCGAGTGATCTAGCCATGAGCAGGCTGAAGGTTGGGTAACACCAACTGGAGGGCCGAACCCATAACTGTTGCAATAGTTCGGGATGACTTGTGGCTAGGGGTGAAAGGCCAATCAAACTCGGAAATAGCTGGTTCTCCGCGAAATCTATTTAGGTAGAGCGTCGACCGAATACCCTCGGGGGTAGAGCACTGGATGGGCTATGGGGACTCACCGTCTTACTGATCCTAACCAAACTCCGAATACCGAGGAGTACTAGTCGGCAGACACACGGCGGGTGCTAACGTCCGTCGTGAAAAGGGCAACAACCCTGACCTCCAGCTAAGGTCCCCAAGTCATGGCTAAGTGGGAAAGGATGTGAGGATCCCAAAACAACCAGGATGTTGGCTTAGAAGCAGCCATCATTTAAAGAAAGCGTAACAGCTCACTGGTCTAAATAAGGGTCTTTGCGCCGAAAATGTAACGGGGCTAAAGCCATGCACCGAAGCTGAGGATTTGCAGCAATGCAAGTGGTAGCGGAGCGTTCCGTAAGTCTGTGAAGGGGTACCTGTGAGGGGCCCTGGAGATATCGGAAGTGCGAATGTTGACATGAGTAACGATAAAGGGAGTGAGAGACTCCCTCGCCGAAAGACCAAGGGTTCCTGCTTAAAGTTAATCTGAGCAGGGTTAGCCGGCCCCTAAGACGAGGCGGACACGCGTAGTCGATGGGAACCACGTTAATATTCGTGGGCCTGGTGGTAGTGACGGATCTCGTGTGTTGTTCAACCTTATTGGATTGGTTGGGCGGCGAAGAGGTTCCAGGAAATAGCTCCACCGTATAGACCGTACCCGAAACCGACACAGGTGGTCAGGTAGAGTATACCAAGGCGCTTGAGAGAACTATGTTGAAGGAACTCGGCAAATTGCACGCGTAACTTCGGAAGAAGCGTGACCCTTTTGTACGCAAGTATGATGGGGTGGCACAGACCAGGGGGTAGCGACTGTTTATCAAAAACACAGGGCTCTGCGAAGTAGCAATACGACGTATAGGGTCTGACGCCTGCCCGGTGCTGGAAGGTTAAAGGGAGGGGTGCAAGCTCTGAACTGAAGCCCCAGTAAACGGCGGCCGTAACTATAACGGTCCTAAGGTAGCGAAATTCCTTGTCGGGTAAGTTCCGACCTGCACGAATGGCGTAACGACTTCCCCGCTGTCTCCAACATAGACTCAGTGAAATTGAATTCCCCGTGAAGATGCGGGGTTCCTGCGGTCAGACGGAAAGACCCCGTGCACCTTTACTATAGCTTTACACTGGCATTCGCCAAGGCATGTGTAGGATAGGTGGTAGGCTTTGAAGCAGGGACGCCAGTCTTTGTGGAGCCATCCTTGAAATACCACCCTTATCTTCGTGGATGTCTAACCGCGGTCCGTTATCCGGATCCGGGACAGTGTATGGTGGGTAGTTTGACTGGGGCGGTCGCCTCCGAAAGAGTAACGGAGGCGCGCGATGGTTAGCTCAGACCGGTCGGAAATCGGTCGTCGAGTGCAATGGCATAAGCTAGCCTGACTGCGAGACTGACAAGTCGAGCAGAGACGAAAGTCGGTCATAGTGATCCGGTGGTCCCGTGTGGAAGGGCCATCGCTCAACGGATAAAAGGTACGCCGGGGATAACAGGCTGATGACCCCCAAGAGTCCATATCGACGGGGTTGTTTGGCACCTCGATGTCGACTCATCGCATCCTGGGGCTGGAGCAGGTCCCAAGGGTATGGCTGTTCGCCATTTAAAGCGGTACGTGAGTTGGGTTCAGAACGTCGTGAGACAGTTCGGTCCCTATCTGCCGTGGGTGTAGGAATATTGACAGGATCTGTCCCTAGTACGAGAGGACCGGGATGGACGTATCTCTGGTGGATCTGTTGTCCTGCCAAGGGCATAGCAGAGTAGCTATATACGGAATGGATAACCGCTGAAGGCATCTAAGCGGGAAACCAACCTGAAAACGAGTGTTCCCTATCAGAGCCGTGGAAGACGACCACGTTGATAGGACGGGTGTGGAAGCACAGCAATGTGTGAAGCTTACCGTTACTAATAGCTCGATCGACTTCTTCGTTCCCATTGAATATGTTCATCGAACAAAGTTCGATGACATCTGTTCTGTCCTCACGGGCCAAAGGCCCTGCGGACGGCGCGCGCCATAAGGCGCGACGGACTGGCGTCCTGTATGGCTGCCACGCTCGACCTCGAGCAGGGCAGAATACGGATCAGTCACGGAAAGACGTGTAATTAAAAAGTGGCATCGCCACCCAGCTTCTCGAAAACAACTTTCGTTGTTGCGTTTTGCCGACCTGGTGGTTATCGCGGGGCGGCTGCACCCGTTCCCATTCCGAACACGGCCGTGAAACGCCCCAGCGCCAATGGTACTTCGTCTCAAGACGCGGGAGAGTAGGTCGCTGCCAGGTCTGCAAAACGCAACACAAATCTTCTCATCACAAAACGGGCAAATCGCCCAAATCAAAAGGCCGCATAAGCGGCCTTTGTGCTATCATGATCCAGCGCACAATGCGCCAGAACAAATCGCTCACCCAATAAGGGTGCGTTCCTTACAGGAGCAAATCGCCTTCGGCAATTTGCTCCCGCACCAGGCATCACAGCTTCCCTGTGATGCTGTCCCGATAAATCCCATGGGGATTTATCGCAATCGGTATTTTGCTAACGCAAAAACCTGTATACGCAAACTCCTCGAGTTTGCTCTGTCGCGACAAGTTCTGCGAACTTGTCGCTGGTAACGCGGGGTGGAGCAGCCCGGTAGCTCGTCAGGCTCATAA
>NZ_MINI01000002.1 GCF_002906855.1 Pseudomonas putida
GGCCAACATCCTGATGTTCGGCCCGCCAGGCGGCGGAAAGAGCCATCTCGCGGCAGCCATCGGCCTCGCGTTGATCGAGAACGGCTGGCGCGTGCTCTTTACCCGCACGACCGACCTCGTCCAGAAGCTTCAGGTCGCGCGCCGCGAACTCCAACTCGAAGCCGCCATCGCAAAACTCGACAAGTTCGATCTGCTCATCCTTGACGACCTGGCCTACGTCACCAAGGACCAGGCCGAAACGAGCGTGCTCTTCGAACTCATCTCCGCAAGATATGAGCGGCGTTCCATCATGATAACCGCCAATCAGCCCTTCGGAGAATGGAACCGCGTCTTTCCCGACCCAGCCATGACGCTTGCCGCAGTGGACCGCCTTGTTCACCACGCAACGATCTTCGAGATGAATGTCGAAAGCTATCGGCGACGCTCCGCCATGGAGGCCAAACGTCAACGTGGCAGACCCGCCTCATTCGCGACAATCAAAGGCACCTCCCAGTT
>NZ_MINI01000003.1 GCF_002906855.1 Pseudomonas putida
AGATACATCGCCGTGCAGTCGCCCTTGCCCGGCTTGCCGTAGAGACGCTCCGCCTTCTTCGGCAGTTCGGGCTGACCCCAGTTATTAGCCTCGGTGACGATCCCCTTCTTCGGAAGGTGGCTCGTCATCCATTCCTGCTGCGCGCCGAGGAAGGCCTCGACATCCGTCGTGTAGCGCGAGTCCTCATCGGCCTGCGCAAACAGGTCCTCGACCCACTGGATGCCATAGGCCTGTGCCAGGTCATCGCCGAAGCTGGCGTCGCGCGCATACATCCGCTTCTTCGTGAGCGCGTTGGCGACGCTCCACCACGACACCTGAGGATCGCCCTTCTTCGGCTTGTGCGCCTTCCAGACCTCCTT
>NZ_MINI01000004.1 GCF_002906855.1 Pseudomonas putida
GGATCGACGTCGCGGAGGCGAGCCTCAAGGGTTTTGACTGGAGTTCGACGATCAAAGGAATTTCCGAGATCATCGCGCTCGACGAGACGCAGATCGAGACCTTCCAGTTCAACCGCCTGATACCGGAACTTGGCAGGGTGCGCCTTGGCGGCATCAACGTCGATGTCGCCGCGCCGGAAAAGCCGGAGGAAGAGACGGAGGAAGAAACGGCCGGAACGCCGGAGCGTATCAAATTCTCGCTCAAGAATTTCGAGATGGGGCTGACCAAACCCTTCAACGGCATTCCGACCGATATCGAGATCAGGCAGGACGAGCTCACGCTTCCGATC
>NZ_MINI01000005.1 GCF_002906855.1 Pseudomonas putida
ACCGGTGCCGGCCCGCCGCCAAGGCGCGCCAGAATCGCCCGCCGCGTCGGATCGGCCAGAGCCTGGAAGATCAGTGAAAGGTCCTGATGATGCTTAGTCATATTGCTAACTATCATGTTTCATCGTGATGGGGCAAGGAGAAACTTAGCAAATCGACTAAGTTTTCTCGGAGGAAATGCTCCCGGGGATGAAATGCGGATGCATCGCCCCGCCGTTTCATTTGGGCATGATTGCCTTTCCCTTCCTGCGCCTGACGAATGGCAACGGCTGACAGATACAACTTCAGGGCCGGAAACAGGCCATCAAAAGTTGCAGAAAAAGATTGACTCTCGCAGCCGTGTGAGTGAGCTTCGCCAGGAAAAAGACGGGGAAAACATCAAATCATCATGTCACCAGAACGCTTTAATCAATGCCTGCGGGTGATCCGCTGGACACCGATCAATATTGCGTCCGCGCTGCAATGCGAACTTTCATGGATTGAGGCGCTGGAAGCGGGCAACGAGGAGGTTCCCGCCGG
>NZ_MINI01000006.1 GCF_002906855.1 Pseudomonas putida
TCCGGGCCGACGCTGCCTACGCGATCCCCGCGATCTATATGCGGCTGGAAGAAGCCAGGTTCTTCTACGCCATCCGTCTGCCCGCCAACGCCGTCTTGCGCGAGAAGATCGCGCATCGGCTGACACGGCCCGTGGGACGGCCTTCGCTGACCAAGGTCAAACGGTTCTTCGAGGACTTCGAGTATCAGGCGGCGTCCTGGGACAAGCCGCGCCGCGTCATCGCCAAGATCGAATGGCATCCGGGCGAGCTGTTCCCCAAAGTCGGCTTCATCGTCACCAACCTGCCGATGGAGCCAGACTGGGTGGTGAGGTTCTACAACCAGCGCGGCACCGCAGAGCAGCACATCAAGGAAGGCAAATATGCCTTTCGCTGGACGCGGCTGTCATGCCGGAAGTTCCGGCACAACGAGGTGCGGCTGCAACTGCACGCGCTGGCCTACAACCTGGCAACCTTCCTGCGCTGCATCGAACTGCCCGAGGCCATGGCGGACTGGTCGTTGACCAGCCTGCAACTCAAGCTGATCAAGATCGGCGCCCGCGTCGTCCGCCACGCCCGCGCCATTACCTTCCAGTTGGCCGAGGTCGCCGTCACCGGCCCGATGGTGCGGGCCGTCCTTGCCGCCATCCGCCGTCTTCGAACGCCTCCGTCATGCGCATGACCACGATCCATGCCCAAGCTGAACGAAAGCGGCAGGACAGGTCCGTCTGC
>NZ_MINI01000007.1 GCF_002906855.1 Pseudomonas putida
CAACTTCGATTTCCCTTAGCGGGTATTATTGCAGAAATGCCCACGGAGCCCCCCCATGCCGGATCTTACCCCTGGGGGCTGTCTGCCCCCAGACCCCCGAGGATATTTCTAAAAGGGTTAGGAGGGGTTTCGAGTGTCTCAATGAGCCCTACCGTTCTCAACTTGCAAAAGCATGAGAGAAGGCGTCCTAGAGCCTCCCGCGAGGCAATTTGTTGGAGACTAACGACGAAATTGTGTTAGGGCGCCACCTCCGTGACGATCTCGCGGATAAGATCCACCAGGCTTCTCGGAGCCGGCAAAGCTTCAATCATCGCATCCATCATCCGATCCCGGTCCAGTACGTCAGCATTGAAAGGAAGGCCAACACGTTAGGCAAGCAGATGGGCCGCTCGTACGGCGAACTCGGCCGGCTCCAATCCCATGCGGGCAAAAGGAATTCGCTTGGCAGGATGCGCACGGCGTGATTGACTCATGTCACGGTACAGGCTGGGAAGCCGATGGCCGTAAAGGGTTAGGGCTGCCACCACCATAGCGTGGTGGCACTCCCGCCAAATGTCTATCCCAGTAGTCGCCACCTTCATCCTTCCCTTGCAAACATCGCCACCTATCCTCCGAGGGAGCCGTGGCCACGCCTGCAATTCCCGTCTCTAATCCTTTTAGAAATATCCTCGGGGGTCTGGGGGCAGACAGCCCCCAGGGGGTTAGATGCTTCAAAAAATGGATAAGTCGTAGTGTTATATTCGTGTTAAAGAATCTGTTAAGGGTTGGAAAAACATATATAACTGATTGAAAAAAAATCATAATTTTATCCACAGGGTCACTGATGTCCCGCATGTTCGGTCACTGATATCCGGGTTTTGGTCACTGATGTCCCGAACCCCGCAAGGCGGTCACTAAAGTCCCGAAACTTAACTTCGGACGCTTGATTCCCGCTATTTTCGGTAGTGTTTGACGGAATTGCCACAATAGGTGCTTGCAAAATAGTCACTGATGTCCCGAATCCCTTGACAGGGGTCACTGATATCCCGAATTTGATGCCTATGGTCACTGATATCCCGAATCAAGATAGCTTGCTGCCCGATCGGCATCCCCAGGGCGAGCTGTTTGTTTGTGATGTGAGCGACGCGGTCATCAAGGATGACATGGCCTCGATGGAGCACCCTGTTTTCACCTTGGCGACGAAGCCGGATTTGCAAATCCGGCGCTATGAGCAGGGCGACCGCTGGCTGGAGATTACTCCGAGCGTCAAAGGTCTCGCGACCATCTATGACAAGGACATTCTGATTTACGCGGTGAGCCAGCTCATCGCTGCGAAGAATGCGGGGCGTCCCATTGCGCGGGAGATTGTCATCAGTGCCCGCGAGCTTCTGATTTTCACCAACCGCTATACCGGCGGCCGTGATTACGGTCTGCTCGAGGATGCCTTGTCCCGCCTGGGCGGCACGCGCCTGCGCACCAATATCAAGACGGCCGGGAACGAACAGACCCGCGAATTCGGCCTGGTCGAGGAAAGCACCGTCGAGCGTGACCGCAAGACCAAGCGCATCACGAACATCCGTATCACCCTCTCCCAGTGGCTCTATCACGCGATTGAGGCGCAGGAAGTCCTGACGCTGAACCGAGACTACTTCCGCCTACGGAAACCGATTGAGCGGCGCATCTACGAGATTGCCCGCAAGCATTGCGGTGCCCAGGTGGAGTGGCGCATCAGCCTGGCCGTCCTCAAAAAGAAGTGCGGCTCCAATAGCCCCCTGAAGCAGTTCCGCTATCTGCTGAAAGACCTAGTAGAGCATGACCACCTGCCGGATTACAGCGTGCGGTTCGGGAATGACGACATGGTGCTGTTCATCAATCGGCGTGTGAAGCAGGAGGTCGCGGAGGCCACCTCCACTATCCGACTCAAGCCGGAAACCTACCTGGATGCCAAGACCTGCGCCCCGACCTGGGATATCTATTATCTCGAAGAGCGTTGGCGCAGCTGGATGACGGATGGCGGGGCGGAACGCCCTAAAAACCCGGACGCGGCGTTTCTCGGCTTCTGCCGCAAATGGTACGAGCGTAACGGCAACGCATAACGTCACAACGTTGCAGCGTTATTTCTTGACGGGAGGCTTCCCGTATTTCGCCAGCATCATGTTGATGCCCTCAATGTAGAGGTCGTGGGGCCGCCGGTCGAACTGGAAGGCGATTTCCTTGATGGCCCGTTGCGCCTCCGGGGGCAGATACAGGCTAGTATGCTTGAGACGTTTTAACGTTTTAACGTTACCACGCTCCAACGTTACAGTTTCACCAACCTCCTCCGCTGAAGGTGCGGCCGATTCCGTCAGGGCCGTAAGGCTGACGGCAGGTTTCTTCGCCATGGCTATTCTCCCAGGTTCTTTTTAATCCATGCCCACAGCGTCCTGATTTCATCAGCCGCCTTGCCGTTAGGGTCGCGTTCCGTCACCCCCAGGCCTAGGGCAACGGCGTCCATATGGTCGGCCCGCATGGCGACGAACGGCTGCGCCAGGACGTTAAGCAGGGAAAGGGCCTTGGCCGCATCGGCGGAGCGCGGTGACCGTCCGGGCGGACAGGCATTTAGCACGAACGCAAACGGCTTATTGAGACGGGTCAGTGCCCCCATCGTCGGCCGCGCCGCCTCGATGTCGAGCAGGCTCGGGCGGGAAGGTATCAGGGCGAGGTCGGAAACGGCCATCGCCGCCGCGCTGGCGGCGGTATCAATCCCGGCCGTGTCGATAACGACCAGGCTAAACCCCAACTTCCGAAGTCCATCAATGGCCGCGGTCAGTTTAGCGGGCGTGGTCTGGTCAACAGGCGGTTCGTCCGCCTCCCGCCGCTGCCCCCAGCTCATCAAGGAGCCTTGGGGGTCTAGGTCAATCATATAGACCTTTTCACCGGCTTCCTGCGCGGCAACAGCCAAGGATATGGCAAGAGTGGTTTTCCCCGTGCCGCCTTTTTGGGTAATGAGCGAGATGACTTTCATCAAGATAGGATAATACAAGAACAGGGACAACGCTACAACGTTGTGACATTAAAGACCTTTAACGTTGTAACGTTTTTTAATTAAAGGCTAATACGATGAAGGAAGGGCCGGCAACGCCGGCCCTTCGAGTGATCAGGCATAACTGACGAGCTGCCAAGTCACCGCCTTACCGCTATACGGCGGCATGCGATTGTTCTTTGCAATCGGCGCAGTGGTGGTGGGCGTACCCTTCACCTTCCAAACGCCGCTTTCCGGGCAGGATTCGCCCGTGCGGGCAGTGGTGCCAATAGGCTTCTTCATGCTTTTTACTCCAGCGACCTGTTGAATAAATCGCCTGGCGGAGTACATTCAGATTGCTATGGCCTGAATGTCCGGGGCGAGCCAGCTGATGGTGTCGCCACGCCATCAGACCGACATTGACGGTGGGACCGTTAGGGCGGTCCCACCAATTTCATGACATTACTTGACGTGCCGGTTCGGCAGACCAAGCTTCCAGCGGATCATGTCTGCCAGGATCGGGAAGATGTCATTATGCTTCGATCCGAAGCGCATGACGCCACCCTGGAAGGAGCCAAGATCTCGGTTCGCCTCGGCCGTGACCTGACCTTGGTCGGGCAGATAAGCCGCCAAGTTATCGATGCCGGCCTCGGCGCGATCTTCCTCGCTCATTTCATAGAAGCGCCACATTGGATTGTCGTGGCCGAATTCGACCTCGCCCAGGCGGGCGAATGCCGAGTCGAGGAGGGTGTCGCCATTGTCCGGACGGCGGTTGGAAAACGCCAGGTCGAACACGATCTTGGCGATCGCCTTGAGCACGACCGGTTGCGCCGCGACGGTCGCGAGCTTGGCGCCCGCCTGATTGACGCCGGGCAGCTTCAGGATCGCCGCCCACATCTGCGACACCGTCTCTACACGGGGCTCGATGATCGCTGGCGTCGCGCCGGTGATGTTGCCCTTGTTAAGGAAGGCGATGGCGTTGATGGCGACGATGTCCTTACGAGGGAGGCAACCGTTATCTTGCGCCCAATCCGTCTGCTCGTTCTCGCAATCCTGCACGCCCATCTCGTCGACGAGCACATCGTCAATGAACTTGGTGATGGGATTCGAGCCATCGAACTTCAAGGAAAGCGACCGGGTCACCTTCTTGCCGAGGTTGTTGAGATCATGGAAGAGCTGGCGCTCCTGCTCAATCGACAGGCCCAAGTGAAGCTCGACCTTGACGCTAGCGAACGAACGGGCGCATTCCAGCGCTTCCATCCAGACGATCATCTCCTCCGGCGACACCTTGCCCCGGCCGGTGAAGAGGTTGTTGCGGGCCGGATATGAGCCGGTTTTGGTGACGTGTTCGAGAAATTCCTTCGTCGTCTGCCCGCCGACGAGGCGGTGCTGACCGTCGATCATCCACCAACGGAAATGCCGCGGCAAGTACACCTGGAAACCGCGAGTTTCGTTGTTCTTGGACTGAATGCGCTCGGCGCGCACGGACGGTTTCTCAGGATTGATATCGCGAATGTTGGCGACGAACGGCTGAAGCGAAAAATAGGGCTGTGTGCCAAGTTGCTTCAGGATTTTCTGGAAGATCTCCGGAATGGGCTTGTTCATGAGGACGCGCCGGGCCATGGCGGAATTCACTAGGCCTTTCAGCATGTAGACGCCAAGGCCACGGGCGTGGGCGAGGTCGAGTGGACGCTGGGCGATCTCGCCCTTCTCGGGGTCGTTCGCGACCGAGGACCATTCGATGAGCTTGACCAACGGCACGTCCGTAACCCAGGTCATGCGGCCGAGATTGTAGCCGACGAAAACCGTGAACGGTTCCTCGTCGCTCCCCGTGAAGGACATCATGCTGTCCAGACTGCCCAGTTCGAGGTTGTCCTCGTCGACCGACATGGGCTTCGGCATTCCGTTGGTGTTTCCGAACATGGCTACCTGCCTATCAAAATGTTTCGATAGGCAGGTGTATACGCTTCAAAAAACGCCATGTAAAGTCCCCTGGGACATAAATTAATGTCCCAGGGATATTAATTTATGTCCCAGGAGATAAATTAATTTTTCACTTAAGCAATATGACTTCCGCCTGGGGGTAATCTCTGTCCTCTTTGTACAAAATGATGTAGCCCGGCAAGGCGGTAGCCTGCCAGCCAGCCGGCATATGCTCGACAATCGTTTTGATCGCCTCTCGCGGTGTCATTGGCCCACCCTTAGCTGGAAGCACGGTGGCTTCCATGTCCGGATGCGGTTTTCGACTACCCCCGCCTTTTCCCTGATAGCGGAACGTGTAGGGCAGGGCTTCCTTCAGCCGAGCGAGGGCGCTCGCCGCAGTTTCGTCCTGGTCAATGGCGAACGCCAACACGCGGTCAATGTCGATCGGGAACTTGGCGTCGAAGTTCTTCGGGTCGACCTTGGTCGTGTCGCGCTCGCGGCCGGGGTCATTTGACCCAAACCCGCTGCCGTTCCAATCGATCGATTTGACGCCGCCATAATGACGGATCAAGTCGGATTCCAGGTCGACGGCGGTAAAGACGAAGACGCGCACGGCCTTAAAGCTGACGCGCGCTGGATCGAGCCCGACGCGATGCATGATTTTCCGGGCATGCCGGGAAAGTCGCTTGTGCAGGCCGGCATCGGCGTCGGTCTTGCCGATATAGACGAGCTGATCGTCAAGATAGAGCTGATAGACGCCCTGCTCCTCGGGAATGGCGGCGAGGTTCGTGGCGTTCAGCGTCACGGCCTCGATCTTATCCAGTATCTGAATCAACCGAACAAGCAGGGCACCGGGAAGATCGAACTCAAATTCGACGTAACCCGTCATGCGGCGATACCCGAAGCCTTACCATGCAAATGCGCGCCCACGCTCGACGCGACGACATGCGCCAACTCCACCGGCACGGCGTTGCCGAGCTGACGCATCGCTTCCGACCAGGAACCGTGGAGGCGGAAGTCGTCGGGAAAGGTTTGAAGGCGGGCGCTCTCGCGCACGGTGAAATAGCGGACGCTGCCATCCGGCCGCAGAAGCATGTTCTCACCGCCCGGCACGCCATGCACGCCAGCTTTCAATGTCTTGGCGGGCTCATCGAGTGGGCTACCGGTGTGTCCCGGATAGGATCGCGCGCCTGACTGGAAGCGGTGATTGAGATAGGCTGCGGCCTTGGCAGGCTCGCGCTCGGGATCGGGCAGGTCCGCGAGCGCGTCGCGCGTCGTACGCCAAGGCAGGGTGTCGGGCTTCTCCACGAGGCGCGTCGCGCGCTGGCGGTTGCGAGCGCCGATGTCGCGGTCGGCTTTCCGAACCTGATGCCGATCCCAGTAATCGCCGTGAATTTGATCCCATAGCAGGGCGTCGAGCGAGTGCGTTTCCGCGGGAAACGCCCATTTGATATCGAGGTCGGATCGGAAACCGACGAAGACGACGCGCTCGCGGCGCTGCGGCACGCCATGATTGGCGGCGTTGAGGACGCGAAACACGACGCGATATTCAAGTCCCGGGACGCGCCGGCGGCTGGTGTGGTGACGCTCAAGCCGCTGGAGGTGGCTTTCCCAACTTTCGCCCGTCTTGGCGACGATGTCGGGATAGGTCATCTGCAGAACAATATGGGAGACGTAGGTGGCAAAGCTCTCGCGGGTCAAGCCCTTGACGTTCTCGAAGATGAAGGCGCGCGGTTTCGTCTCGCGCACGGCGCGCACGGCTTCCGGCCACATGTCGCGGCGATCCGCGTGCGCCTGGTGCTTGCCGCCGAGCGAGAACGGCTGGCAGGGCGGGCCGCCGGTGACGAGGTCGAGCTTGCCCTCGAAGAGACGAAAATCTACGCCGCGGACATCGCCCTCGATTGGCGTTGGCCAGCTGGCCAAGGGTGTGACCTTATTCTCGCGATTCTCGCGGATAGTATCGCAGCACCAACGATCCCACTCAACGACCGCTTGCGGGGTGAAGCCTGCTTTGCTCACGCCCATGCCCAGGCCGCCGGCGCCGGCGAATAGCTCGATTGCCTTCATGATTCCTCCACGAACCGCCTTAATTTGTTCTCTAATTGTTCACTATTCCGCAATTCGCATTCCCAGACAACAAGAACTTTCCAGCCACCGTCGCGAAGATCGGCCTCAGCGCGCGCGTCACGCACCACGGTGGCCGCGAACTTCGGTTCCCAGAACTCAAGACGAGACTTTGGCAGGCGGGCGAGACGGCAGCTCGGATCGGCGTGACGATGCCAAAAGCAGCCGTGGATGAAAATGACCTTGCGACGTTTTCCAAAGACAATGTCGGGCTTACCTGGCAATCCCTTGCCATGAAGGCGATATCGATATCCCATGCGGTGCAAGAGTCGCCGAACGATCATTTCCGGCTTGGTGTCACGGCCTCGCACCAACCCCATCCGGATACTCCGTTCCTCTGGCGTAAGGCTATCCATCGGCGGCCGCGTCCATGGACGGATCGGATTGGCGCATGCGCTTGACCAGCCGCTGCAAGGTCGAGCTGGAGCAGCCGGTGGCAGACTGGATCGTCTTCCAGGACTGCCCGGCGCGCAGCATGATCATGATCGCGGCGTTACGCGCGGTATTCTCGCGCCGGCCTTTGTATGCTCCCGCAGCCTTCGCGGCGACGATGCCTTGTTGCTGGCGCTTGCGCCGCGTCTCATAATCCTTTCGCGCCACTGCGGCCAGCATGTCCAGCATCATTGCGTTGACGGCGTCGAGCATTCTCGCCTGGATATCATCGGGATCGGCCGAGACCATGTTCCACGACGTCGGCAAGTCGAGCGCGACTACACGGACGCGCCGGCGCTGGATTTCGTCCTTGAGGCGGCGCCAGTCATCGGCAGAGAGCCGGCTAAGGCGATCGACCTGCTCGACGAGCAGTACGTCGCCATGATCGCAGTCCGACAACAGCCGGAACAATTCCGGGCGCTGAAGCGTCGCACCGCTCTCATTCTCAATATAATGCGTGGCGATCTTCCACCCGCGCGCGGCGGCGAACGCAACAAGCTCATCCCTGGCGCGCGTCGCGTCTTGCTCCTGGGTGCTGGCCCGGAGGTAAGTTCGAGCGAGCATGGCGCAGACTTTCACTTCGATTAGGATGCTTCGATGGTGACCGCTTCGTTTTGAGTCGTCAAACGGGATTTTACGAAGCGCTCAACACCACTTCGCTTGAAGTATACCCATATAGGTAGAAAATACGTCTTTTAGACGAAGGTCGTTTTGGCTCCTTGCCATGAAATAGCCTCAGTTGCAGACATAAGGTCAATTCAACGAGGTAGCCGTCGCTGTCGCGAACGCCTGTTGCTTTTCTGCAACTAGTTACGTCGCTGGCAGCGCGTTACCTAAAAACTTTAATCGATGTGCATTGACAAGCCAGGGCGCACACGAGTTGAAAGTATCTATGGTTATAGGGCTTGGACATATCGCGCTTCGGCGCCCGCGGCGGAACTCGATTTCCGGATTGGATTTTTCGGCCCTTTGAGTCATGAGCCCTCCGGTACAGCGCCGGGGGGCTTTTCTTTTAGGCGGTAAAACCGCGACGCGGAAGTTTGTTGACGGCAATTGCGTGTGGGAATATATTCCCATTTACCTATGTGAAAGTGATTGCCGTTTATAAAGAGAAACGTAGAAGCCGAAAAAGACGCATCCAAACGCCTTTTCATGGACAGCTTCTACGGATTGGCAGGCAGCGTTCCAACTGCTTGCCGATCAACAAAAGGTTCAGCGGCGACGACAACGTCGCCGCTGGCCTTTTTTCTGATTCCAGAATTTTCCCCCTTGACTCGCCTACCCGTCGCAGTGTTCCAATATAGTCAGGAGCACTGACCCTCTATGTTTTGAGGCTCAATCCTCTAGGCGCAACGCTCTTGCGCTCGGCCATGTCGCTTCGATTGGAACACCGGACTTCCACCACCGGGTCGAAACGAATTGGTTGTCCATGAAGAGGTGGTGGCGCGGTGATGTCCGCGCTCCACCGTTCCCTTGTTCACACTAAGGAGAACCTCGTGAGCCAGAATAATTCCCGCCACGACCCCGATGGCCGCCGCTTCGACGGCGGCACCCGTGCACCCGCCGCTTCCTTCGCCAAAGACCCGCCGCAAGCACTCGCGCACGGCTTCCCCCTGCGCCGCCGCAACGCTTACGCCAAGATTGCGTTCGCCAATGATCCTTACCGCATCTTCGCGATCGGTGTGGAAGACCAGGATGGCCTGCAACCGTTCTCTGAACGGCATGACCTGCGGCCGACCGGCAACGACCAGTTCCCGTTCGAGCTCATTCCGCCGCGCCAGCCGCGCCACCTCCGTGAAGCGCTGGACTTCGCGGAAAACTGGGTGCGCACCGCCTTGGACGGTGGGCCCGTCGTGCAGCGGAACTCCTGATATGAGCGCTTTCCTGCCCGCGCGCCCGCACGCGCCTGGGCAGGCCAAGGGAGCAGCTGAAGCAGAGACCATCTGCGTGCAATTCAGCTACCACGAATATCGGGCGCTTCTGCGCTCGGCACTTGCCGCGTTCCCTACGCCTGCCCCCACCGACTACGAAGAGTGGGGCGATCAGCTGGAAGAAGACTGATTGCCACCAGAAAGGGGCGGCATCCGCCCCTTTCTCATCTCCCAACACGAGCATTCGTCATGGCGACCGCCCACGCGCCCGCCAATCGCACCTTCTTGCCCGGAGATAATCCATGAATATCCGTTTCCGTAAACTGCACTCTACCGAGGCAGTGCCCTACGGCTCCACGCTCCTCCCCAAGAGCAATGATGCCGCCATCAATGAGATTAAAACCATCGTGGCCGGCGTCCCAGGCGAGATGCGCCGGCTGGCTGTCGCTGGCGCCGATGACGATGAACCCAGCTCGCCGCTCCGTCTCATCCGCCTCGGTACGGAAGAATGCCTCGGCCGCGAGGCCCGCGAGACCAGCCAGGACATGCGTAATCTGGAGGCTCAGTTCAACACGATCGAGGCGCTCGATCCGGATCTCCAGCTCGCCGGCGTCGACGTGACGATCGTCAACGAAACCCGCCAGCGGCAGGATGATACGATAGCCGCCAAGGCAACGGCTGTTCGCAAGCGGATGGTCTACCACGCCTTCCGCAGCAGCCGCGAAATCGATCGCGATCCCGAGACCCCCAACGCCTGGCTCACCGTCTTCAGCATCGTTCTCGCCCTGGCGATTGAGTTTGGCATCGGCTACTGGCTCTACAATGACGTCTCGGCCGACGCGATCGCCGCCATGGGCATGGCAGCACTGCTCTCGCTTGTCGTTGCCGCCACGGCCCTCGCCACGGGCTTCTTCGGAGTGCGCGGAGCCTTCCACGGCTTCGGCGGGCGTGAACGCGTGACGGGTTCGATTATCACCGCAACCGGGCTGTTCGCGATCCTCTACCTCGCACTCATGATCTCCCACGACCGAGACCATCTTGCGTCGTTCGCTCCGGACCAGGATTTCATCCGGCGCTTCGATTGGACGCTCATCTTCCACCCGGCCGACTGGTTCAAGTACGAGACCGTCGAAGGCCCCCTGTTCCTGGTCATTCTCCGCCCCTGAACATTAAAGGGGCACAGATATACGGTAGGCGGTTCAGACCGAG
>NZ_MINI01000008.1 GCF_002906855.1 Pseudomonas putida
AGCTGGCGATGCACACGATGCAGCAGCAGACCCTGGTGGTGCTACGCCTGCGCTGCAGCGACGGCGTCGAAGGCATCGGCGAGGCCACCACCATCGGCGGCCTGGCCTACGGCTACGAGAGCCCCGAGGGCATCAAGGCCAACATCGACGCGCACCTTGCCCCCGCGCTGGTCGGCTTGCCTGCGGACAACATCAATGCCGCCATGCTCAAGCTCGACAAGCTGGCCAAGGGCAACACCTTTGCCAAGTCCGGCATCGAAAGCGCCTTGCTCGACGCCCAGGGCAAGCGCCTCGGCCTGGCGGTCAGCGAACTGCTCGGTGGCCGCGTGCGTGACAGCCTGGAAGTGGCCTGGACCCTGGCCAGCGGCGACACCGCCCGCGACATCGCCGAAGCCGAGCACATGCTGGAGATCCGCCGGCACCGCGTGTTCAAGCTGAAGATCGGCGCCAACCCGCTGGAGCAGGATTTGAAGCACGTGGTGGCGATCAAGCGCGAGCTGGGCGAACGTGCCAGCGTGCGCGTCGACGTCAACCAGTACTGGGACGAATCCC
>NZ_MINI01000009.1 GCF_002906855.1 Pseudomonas putida
GACCGTCTTCCATTGCGATGGTCTTGATCAGGGTAACAGTCATCTGAATGTTGTCACCTGGCATTACCATTTCAACGCCTTCCGGCAGCTCGCAGTTACCGGTCACGTCAGTGGTACGGAAGTAGAACTGAGGACGGTAGCCTTTGAAGAACGGAGTGTGACGACCGCCTTCTTCCTTCGACAGGACGTAGACTTCTGCGGTGAACTTGGTGTGCGGCTTGACCGAACCTGGCTTGACCAGAACCTGGCCACGCTCAACGTCGTCACGCTTGGTACCACGCAGCAGAACGCCGCAGTTCTCGCCAGCACGACCTTCGTCCAGCAGCTTGCGGAACATCTCAACACCGGTGCAGGTGGTGGTGGTGGTGTCACGCAGACCAACGATCTCCAGCGGGTCCTGAACGCGGACGATACCACGCTCGATACGGCCGGTAACAACGGTACCACGACCCGAGATCGAGAATACGTCTTCGATCGGCATCAGGAATGGCTGGTCGATGGCACGAACTGGCTCAGGGATGTAGGCATCCAGAGTTTCTACCAGCTTCTTGACAGCGGTAGTACCCATTTCGTTGTCGTCTTTGCCTTCCAGCGCCATACGAGCCGAACCGATGATGATCGGGGTGTCGTCGCCTGGGAAGTCGTAGGTGGACAGCAGGTCGCGAACTTCCATCTCGACCAGTTCCAGCAGCTCAGCGTCGTCTACCAGGTCAGCCTTGTTCAGGAAGACCACGATGTACGGAACGCCAACCTGACGGGACAGCAGGATGTGCTCACGGGTTTGTGGCATCGGACCATCGGCGGCCGAGCAAACCAGGATCGCGCCGTCCATCTGGGCAGCACCGGTGATCATGTTCTTCACGTAGTCAGCGTGACCTGGGCAGTCAACGTGAGCGTAGTGACGAATGTTCGAGTTGTACTCGACGTGAGCGGTGTTGATGGTGATACCGCGCGCTTTTTCTTCTGGAGCCGAGTCGATTTTGTCGAACTCAACGACGGCCGAACCGAAAACTT
>NZ_MINI01000010.1 GCF_002906855.1 Pseudomonas putida
AACTCGGCGATCTCACTGGCGCGCTGCGTCGGCAGCCGCATCAGCACATCCTTGAGATAAGCATACGGATCATGCCCGTTAAGCTTGGCCGATTGGATCAAACTCATCAGCGCAGCCGCGCGTTGTCCGCTGCGTAACGACCCTGCAAAGAGCCAGTTCTTGCGTCCGAGCGCCCATGGCCGGATTTGCTGCTCGATGTGGTTGTTATCAATAGGCACCGCGCCGTCATCCAGATAACGTGACAACGCCGTCCAGCGTTTCAGGCTGTAATCCAGGGCCTTGGCGATGGCCACACCCTCGTGTACCAGCTCGCGCTGGGCGATCATCCAAGTGTGCAGCATGTTCATCACGGGGACGGCTTTTTCTTGTCGTATTCGTCGCCGTACATCGGGCTCCAAATCGCGGATTTCACTTTCGATTTCGTACAGCAACTGGATATAGCGCAGAGCTTGCTCGGCGAGCGTGCTTTTGTTCGTGGCGTGCAGGTCGAAGAACTTACGCCGCGCATGGGCCATGCAGCCGATTTCAGTGACACCGAGTGCAAAACTGGCTTTGTAACCACCAAAATCATCGCAGACCAGCTTGCCCTTCCAGTCTTGCAGGAAGTTGCGTGCATGTTCGCCCGAGCGGCTGGGGCTGAAGTCGTACACCACTGCGCGGATATCGGCAGACGCGGTGGTTGCATAGGCCCAGACGTAGGCCCGATGGGTTTTCTTCGAGCCAGGCATGAGCACCTGTACCGGCGTTTCATCGGCGTGCACCACGTTGTGTCCAAGCACCACTTCGCGCAGAGCATCAACCAGTGGTTGCAGTTGCACACCGCAAGTGCCGACCCACTGCGCCAAGGTCGAGCGCGGGATGGCGAGGCCGGCCCGGCCAAAGATCTTTTCCTGACGGTACAGTGGCAAATGATCACCGTATTTGGCGATCATCACTTGAGCCAGCAAACCTGCTGTGGGGATGCCTTTATCGATGACCTGCGCAGGAACAGGTGCCTGGATCAGGGTCTCGCAGTCCTCACAGACCCACTTGCCACGGATGTGTTGTTCAACCGTGAACACGCCGGGCGTGTAGTCGAGTTTCTCGCTGACATCCTCGCCGATACGCTTGAGGGCGCAGCCGCATTGGCAGTGAGTGTTGTCCGGTTCGTGATGGATGGGCGTGCGTGGAAACTCGGGCGGCAAGGCGGTGCGTTTAGGTTTTTGCCGAGCCACGGTCGGGGCTGGAGCGGGTTGCAACGTCTCAAGCTCGGCTTCGATGGCCGCGATATCGGCATCGATCACGTCATCGAGCAGGCTGGTTTGATACGGATTTAGCTGCTCGCTGCGCTTGGCAAACTTGAAACGCTTGAGCTGTGCGATCTCGTGGGTCAGCTTGTCGTTGACCGTTTTGTAGTGATGGATCTGCTTGTCCATGGACTCGACTTTTTGATCGAGAGTCTCGACACGCTGCATCAGCTGCGCGGCGATAGCGCGCAGTTGTTCAGGGTTTAATTGGTCGAAATCAGGAAGCAAAGTCATGCCGCCGATTTTGTCAGAACAGGCCAACACTGACGATAGGCTCATCGGACAATTGCACGGCGACGCTGGCCATGGCAGTGATTACATCAGGGTAATCGCACTGTTTTGCCCAACTCTTTGCCAAGGTAAACCCAGCACCAGGGCATGCAGTTGTTCGGCACCCAATTCCATCTGCGAGCCGTGCCGAGATCCCGGCCAGAAAAATTTGCCTTGATGCAGTCGGCGCGCCGCCAGCCAGATGCCCAACCCATCGTGCACCAGCACTTTCATGCGATTGGCGCGGCGGTTGGCAAACAGATAAGCACAGTGCGGCTGCGCCGCACCGAACACGGCCACCACCCGCGCCAGCGCTGTGTCAGTGCCGGCGCGCATGTCCATGGGCTCAGTGGCGAGCCAGATGGCGTCGATACGAATCATCGCAACAGGTCTCGAAGAAAGGTTGCACAGGCAGCAGCACTTTCAGTTGGCCAGTTCACTTTAACGGTGCCGCGCGGATGCTGGATCTCAACGCTGATAGTCGATGATGCCGATTGCGACTCAGTGCTGGCGAGTGGCATGGGCAGTGAAACAAAAGCGGGATGCAGCGCCATGCTTTTCTGCGTTTGCAGCCGAATCCACTTGTGGACGAGGTTCGCGTTGAGGCTGTGGCTCAGCGCAACGTTGGCAATCGAGGCCCCAGGTTGGGCGCACTCTTGAATGACTTGGGCCTTGAACGACCTGGAATAGGAACGGCGTTGTGGCTGCATGAAAGACCCTCTTAAAAGGCTAGAAGTGGTGTCCACTTAAATAGGTGGA
>NZ_MINI01000012.1 GCF_002906855.1 Pseudomonas putida
CAAACAATTGCAGCACTTTTCGAAGAGGAATATCCAAAACAGACATACGGCCCCACAGTTTTTGATTGAATTAGAGATCACTTCAATATTTACATCAACGCAAGGGATTACTGCGATATTCAACCGATAATCGATCAACACTCAGAGAAATGCATCAAGCAGCGACAGCAACGTAGACAAAGAGCAGACCGCAGTCACCGCGCCCTTCTAGTTGCATGTCCTGACGAAAAAACCACTTGTCAGAGAACTTAGAGTTGATTTAGACTTAGGAAAAACTCGGGTGAATAGCAATATGACAGATTTTAAGAGGGTGACTCTTTATAAAATCAAGACCGTATCCGGTTTTGAGGATTTTATAATTGGTAGTAACTATGACTCAGTAGATGTTGAGGACGGAGTAACCGGCCTCATTAAGTATGAAGAAGTACTTAGTAAAAATAAAAATGAAGATGACATCCCTTGGCTTGTCTTCCTTAACTCCGGCCATCCTTTGCGCGGCGACAATCAAGGTGAGACACAGCGTCAATCAGGATGAGACTAGGCGGCGGGGATGTGACGAAGGGAGGGCGTAGCCCGACCGGAGTTACATCCCCGCCGCGGCGCAATTTTCGGCGTCTCATGATCGCGGTTGGCCCAGTAGCGTGGGTGATTTTCTGAGAATGGAGAATCATCTTTGTGCCGGGTCGCCATGTAACCGATCATCAGACGAGGCTTTTTATGAAGTACCGACAAACCAACCCCATTGAGGTCGCCGCCGCCAAGGCGTCGATCAGCCGTGCGACGGCTTACCGCATTGAGAAGGATGCGCGTCTCCCATCACAGAGCAAGCCGCCACGCGACCGGCGTCGCCCCGATCCCCTTGAGCATATATTCGACACCGAGGTTGTTCCGCTCCTCAAGTCCGCGCCCGGCATCCGTGCGGTCGCCGTTTTCAACGAGATGCTGCGGCGTCATCCGGAACTGTCCGAAGGTATACGCCGCACGATTGAGCGTCGTATCCGATCATGGCGGGCTGTTCACGGTCAGGAGCAGGAGGTGATCTTCCGTCAGATACACGAACCCGGCCGGTTGGGGCTGTCGGATTTTACCGACATGGGCAGCCTCGGCGTGACGATTGCCGGCCAATCGCTTGACCATCTGCTCTATCACTTCCGGCTTGTGTGGTCCGGCTTTGAGCACGCCCATGTCATCCTTGGCGGCGAAAGCTTCGTCGCTCTGGCCGAGGGCCTGCAGAACGCGCTGTGGTCGCTTAGTGGTTCGCCGCTCTATCACCGCAGCGACAGCTTGTCGGCCGCATTCCGCAACCTCGATGCTGACGCCAAGGTCGATCTGACGCATCGCTACGACGAACTGTGCGCTCATTACCGCATGACGCCGACGCGCAACAACAAGGGCGTCGCACACGAGAATGGTTCGATCGAAAGTTCACACGGGCATCTCAAGAACGCGATCCGCGATGCTCTGCTGATGCGCGGAACCAGGGATTTTGGCGATCTCGTTTCTTACCGCGCCTTCATCGATGAGATCGTCAGCCGCCGCAATGCCGCCCATGGCAAGCGTATCGATGCCGAGCGTCCACATCTGCAGGCTCTTCCCGATCATCGCACCACCGACTTCGAAGAAATCATCGTGACCGTATCGAGCACCGGCGGCTTCGTCTTGCGCAAGGTCTTCTACACCGTGCCTTCCCGTCTGATCGGCCACCGGCTTCGGGTACGACTGTTCGATGATCGCCTCGACGTCTTCATCGGCGGCACGCATCTGCTGACGTTGCCCCGAGGCCGCGCTCAGGCGAATGGCAAGCACGATCAAGTCGTCAACTATCACCACGTCATTCATTCCCTGCGCAAAAAGCCGATGGCACTTTTGGGGCTCGTCTATCGCGACAAGCTCTTTCCCAGGCCGGAATATCGAAGGACTTTCGATACGCTCATCGAGCAACTGCCAGAGCGGCAGGCTTGCAAGATCACCGTCGAACTGCTGGCGCTGGCTCATGATCGCGGGTGCGAACGTGAACTGGCCGAGGAGCTTGCCAGAACCCTGGAGGTCCGCAAACTGCCCGACCTGGCTGCCTTGAGAGCGGCCTTCTGTCCCGACCCGAACCAGTTGCCGCTGGTTCATGTCCAACTCGCATCGCTCGATGGCTACGAAGCCCTGATCGGCGCTGCTTATGCGGGAGAGGTCGCATGAAGAACACCTACACAGTCGACGAAGCCCGCCTCGGCATCATGCTCAATGACCTCCGGCTGCCGACGATCAAGACGCTCTGGTCACAATTTGCCGA
>NZ_MINI01000013.1 GCF_002906855.1 Pseudomonas putida
TCATACTCTACTGGAGACAGCTGCATAGCACTGCTGTGTCGACGCTTAGGGTTATAGAACATCTCGATGTAATCGAAAATATCACTTCGGGCTTCGTCACGCGTTGCGTAGATCTTTCGTCGGATTCGCTCCCGCTTCAAAAGCTGGAAAAAGCTCTCCGCTACGGCATTGTCGTGGCAGTTTCCCCGTCGGCTCATGCTGCTGATCACATTATTGGCCTTCAGGAAGCTTTGCCAATCTGAGCTACTGAACTGACTGCCTTGGTCTGAGTGAATCATCACTTGCTGCTGTGGCTTGCGTCGCCACACGGCCATCAGCATGGCGTCGATGGCCAGGTCGCTGCTCATTCTGGGCTTCATTGACCAACCAATGACTTGGCGGGAGAACAGATCCAGCACTACCGCCAGGTACAGCCACCCTTCATAGGTGCGGATGTAGGTGATATCGGTCACCCAGACTTTATTCGGCTCACTGACCTTGAACTGCCGGGCCAGATGGTTGGGGGATGCCACTGTTGGTTTTCCGCCATAAAACCCAGTACGACGGCGATAGCCCGTTTGCGAACGCAGCCCCTCTGCCTGCATCAAGCGACCGACTCGATTTCGCCCACAGATCTCTCCTAGCTCTCGCAGGTCATCGTGAATCTTGCGATAGCCATACACGCCGCCGCTTTCTAACCAGGCCTGCTTGATCAAGCCAAGCAGGCGCTGATCTTCTTTGGCTCGGGCAGATTGAGGTTCGGCCAACCAAGCGTAGTAGCCGCTGGGATGCACCTTGAGGGTTTGGCAAAGGCGCCGCACCGGGTAATGCGTCGAGTGCTTTTTGATGAAGGCGTACTTCAGTTGCACTCCTTGGCAAAGTACGCGGCGGCCTTTTTTAAGATGTCTCGCTCTTCAGTCACGCGCTTGAGTTCTGCGCGAAGCTTGCGCAGTTCGGCTTGCTGCTCATCGTCTTGCTGACGCTGCTCTTGGGGTTTGCTGTAGAGCTTGATCCAGGCGTAGAGGCTGTGAACAGACATGCCCAGGCGCTGGGCAACATCGGCGACAGGATTGCCTTTCTCGGTCACTTGCTTGACCGCTTCGATCTTGAATTCTTCGGGGTAACGCTGACGACTC
>NZ_MINI01000014.1 GCF_002906855.1 Pseudomonas putida
GCGCAGGCCGACTCGACTAGTGAGCTATTACGCTTTCTTTAAAGGGTGGCTGCTTCTAAGCCAACCTCCTAGCTGTCTAAGCCTTCCCACATCGTTTCCCACTTAACCATGACTTTGGGACCTTAGCTGACGGTCTGGGTTGTTTCCCTTTTCACGACGGACGTTAGCACCCGCCGTGTGTCTCCCATGCTCGGCACTTGTAGGTATTCGGAGTTTGCATCGGTTTGGTAAGTCGGGATGACCCCCTAGCCGAAACAGTGCTCTACCCCCTACAGTGATACATGAGGCGCTACCTAAATAGCTTTCGAGGAGAACCAGCTATCTCCGAGCTTGATTAGCCTTTCACTCCGATCCACAGGTCATCCGCTAACTTTTCAACGGTAGTCGGTTCGGTCCTCCAGTCAGTGTTACCTAACCTTCAACCTGCCCATGGATAGATCGCCCGGTTTCGGGTCTATACCCAGCGACTAAACGCCCTATTAAGACTCGCTTTCGCTACGCCTCCCCTATTCGGTTAAGCTCGCCACTGAATATAAGTCGCTGACCCATTATACAAAAGGTACGCAGTCACCTAACAAAGTAGGCTCCCACTGCTTGTACGCATACGGTTTCAGGTTCTATTTCACTCCCCTCTCCGGGGTTCTTTTCGCCTTTCCCTCACGGTACTGGTTCACTATCGGTCAGTCAGTAGTATTTAGCCTTGGAGGATGGTC
>NZ_MINI01000015.1 GCF_002906855.1 Pseudomonas putida
CACCGGTAGAATCCAGGCTCTCACACCGAAGGATTCAAGCGCAGATGACTACGCATTACCGGCAGCTGACTCAGGGACAACGTTACCAGATTGAGGCTGGCTTGAGCGCCGCAGAGAGCCAGGCGAGCATTGCAAAGCGGGTCGGCGTGCATCCCTCGACGATCAGTCGCGAGGTTCGCCGCAACAGCACCCAGAATATCTACAAGGCTGTTTCTGCGGCCCATGAAAGTGATGCTCGTCGAGCGGGTGCGCGCAAGTTTTGCAAGCCGGCGACATGGCTCAGCCATCATCTCCCGGTGTGGCTCAAGCATGGCATGAGTCCGGAGCAGATCGCCCAGCGGTTGAAGCAGGAGCAGCCAAGCCGGGCGGTCAGCCATGAGTGGATTTATCGGTTCATTGCCGCCGAACAGCGCGCCGGTGGTGAGCTTTATACCTATCTGCGACATCGCCGAAAGCGCTACCGGAAACGCTATGGAAGCCACGATCGGCGCGGGCAGCTGCGTAATCGCGTGTCAATCAGTGAACGCCCAGCCGAGGTCGAAAGCCGCGAGCGCCTGGGGGACTGGGAGGGCGATACGGTACATGGACTGGGCGGTAACCTGGTGACCCTGGTTGATCGCAAAAGCGGCTATCTGAGCGCCTATCCGGTCAAGCGCAGAACGCGCCGGCAGGTAACGCGGGCGATCAATCTGATGCTTCAGGGCCATGCCGCTCACACGCTGACGCTGGATAACGGAAGGGAGTTTGCCGGGCATGAACGCATCGCGCTACGGAGCCAGTGCCAGGTCTTTTTTGCAGACCCCTATTCATCCTGGCAACGTGGCACCAATGAAAACACCAACGGTCTGCTCCGCCAGTATTTCCCCAAGGGCAGCGACTTCAGCAAGCTGACCGTCGAAGCCGTCAATCGGACAGTAGCGAGGATCAATCTACGCCCGCGCAAGCGCTTGGGCTGGAAGACG
>NZ_MINI01000016.1 GCF_002906855.1 Pseudomonas putida
GATGCTTTCAGCGGTTATCTCTTCCGAACATAGCTACCCGGCAATGCCACTGGCGTGACAACCGGAACACCAGAGGTTCGTCCACTCCGGTCCTCTCGTACTAGGAGCAGCCCCTCTCAAATCTCAAACGTCCACGGCAGATAGGGACCGAACTGTCTCACGACGTTCTAAACCCAGCTCGCGTACCACTTTAAATGGCGAACAGCCATACCCTTGGGACCGGCTTCAGCCCCAGGATGTGATGAGCCGACATCGAGGTGCCAAACACCGCCGTCGATATGAACTCTTGGGCGGTATCAGCCTGTTATCCCCGGAGTACCTTTTATCCGTTGAGCGATGGCCCTTCCATACAGAACCACCGGATCACTAAGACCTACTTTCGTACCTGCTCGACGTGTTTGTCTCGCAGTCAAGCGCGCTTTTGCCTTTATACTCTACGACCGATTTCCGACCGGTCTGAGCGCACCTTCGTACTCCTCCGTTACTCTTTGGGAGGAGACCGCCCCAGTCAAACTACCCACCATACACTGTCCTCGATCCGGATAACGGACCTGAGTTAGAACCTCAAAGTTGCCAGGGTGGTATTTCAAGGATGGCTCCATGAGAACTGGCGTCCCCACTTCAAAGCCTCCCACCTATCCTACACAAGCAAATTCAAAGTCCAGTGCAAAGCTATAGTAAAGGTTCACGGGGTCTTTCCGTCTAGCCGCGGATACACTGCATCTTCACAGCGATTTCAATTTCACTGAGTCTCGGGTGGAGACAGCGCCGCCATCGTTACGCCATTCGTGCAGGTCGGAACTTACCCGACAAGGAATTTCGCTACCTTAGGACCGTTATAGTTACGGCCGCCGTTTACCGGGGCTTCGATCAAGAGCTTCGCTTGCGCTAACCCCATCAATTAACCTTCCGGCACCGGGCAGGCGTCACACCCTATACGTCCACTTTCGTGTTTGCAGAGTGCTGTGTTTTTAATAAACAGTCGCAGCGGCCTGGTATCTTCGACCGGCATGGGCTTACGGAGCAAGTCCTTCACCCTCGCCGGCGCACCTTCTCCCGAAGTTACGGTGCCATTTTGCCTAGTTCCTTCACCC
>NZ_MINI01000017.1 GCF_002906855.1 Pseudomonas putida
AGGCCGGTCGTACTTGATATGCATGTCTGAAGGATCAAGAGCAACACTGATCATTTGCCTTGGGCGCAGTCCCTTCTTCAACCTGGGGTTGAACACATATTTGAGAGGAAAAGACCTCGCTTCACAGGAGCGAAGGCCGGTACGCACCATGAGGTGGAACAATATCTGGTGGCTTGGATCGGTATCCAGGGCAAGGCATACCTTGACTTGATCCTTGGTCAGGAATTTGGTCAAGCGCTTTCGGTCGCGAACCATCACCGAAACTTTCGTGCTCTCGGCTCCGGGCAGAGCGATATGACTGAGAAGACCGGAATGTTGGGCAACTCTTACCCTTTTCTCACCGAAGGGCAGCACAGTTATCAGGTTGCGCTGCTTAGCCCATCGGTAGAACCTCACGATCAAGGCCAGACGATTGTTCACCGTGCCGGGATCAAGTGCTAATTCTCCGCTCGACCAATCCCTGTACCTCGACAGAGCACTCAGACCGTGAGCCG
>NZ_MINI01000018.1 GCF_002906855.1 Pseudomonas putida
AACGGTAGGGGTCGAAAGCCTGTTTCGTCGAGCGCCGGTTTCTCCTCCCAGATGTAATCGCCGGTGAGGTTCACATGCTCCCAGGTGAGCGGTGACAAACTCGATAGCAGATGATCGGGGGCACTCTGCCCAGCTCCATGCAGGGCATCGACGACGCGGCCGGTATAGATCGTGTTCCAGTGGATTATCGCTGTGACGACCAGGTTAAGGGCAGACGCCCGGATCGAAAGGTTCTCCTGGCTGCGATCGCGGAAGCGGCCGAGACGATGGAGATTGACCGCCCGCACGAGGCTGTTGCGGCTTTCCCCTTTATTCAGCTCTGCGGTTGTCGTCTTTCTCAGATCCTCGTCGTTGATCCAGTCCAGCGTGAACAGGGTCCGTTCGATCCGGCCCATCTGGCGTAGTGCCTGAGCAAGACCGCTCTGCCTCGTGGTGGCGGACAGCCTTTTGAGCATGAGCGAGGCGCTGACGGTGCGGGTGCGTAGCGAGGTCATGAGGCGCAGAATATCGTCCCAATGCGCCCGGATCAGGTCAACGTCGATGCGATCACCCATGACATTCTGGAGAATGCCATATTGTTTGGCAGGTCCGAAGCCATAGAGGCATCGGCCGTCGAGATCGGGAATGCGTGGGACGAACGCAAAGCCGAGCGCGTGGCAGAAGGCGAATACGAGATCGCTGACACCGCCACCATCGACATGATGGCGAACGATGTCGAGGCCCGCATCCGTTTCGAGAAGCGCGTCGAGAACGTGGATGGCCTCGCTCGCCGTGGCGGCGATGATCTTCGTATGGAATGGAGCATATCGACCGGAGATCGCCGTGTAGAGCTTGATGATCGGGTTGGTCCCGTAACGACCGTTGACACCGCCGGCGATTTCGCCGCCATCGCCGAGATGAATATGCTGGCCGTCAGAAGACGATATCGTGTGCGAACCGAAAACGGTGGCGAATGGCGCAGCGTGCTGAGCCTCGACCAAGCGGGCGAGCGCAAGCGTGAAGGTTTCCTCCCTGAAGTGCCAGATTGCCATCTGCTGTAGTTGGCGGCGTGTGATGCCGGGGCAGGCCAGCGCCATCTTCGAGAAGCCGAGATTAGTGGCCTCGGCGATGAGCGCGGCATAGAAAATCCGCATGTCGCCCGGCGTTCTCCCTGTCTGGAGATGCTCGAACAGCGAGCTGAAGCCGGTCATCCGATCCACGTCGGCGACAAGATCCGTCAACCTGATCGGCGGCATGCTGCTCGCCACTCTCCTGGCGAAGGCGAGTGCGGCTTCGGTCTCGACGGTTTTGGCCGCTGGCACCCGCAAGCCCTTTGCGCCGATTCGTGTGTCGCCGCGACCGGCCTCCAGACTGCTTGCTGCCTCACGCAGTTTTTGATCAAGCGCTTGAGCTTTCTGGGCGAGATAGATCTCGACATCGACCGGAATGGCAACGGGGATGCGGGCCTCAGCCTTGATGATGGCGTAAGTCTGCTGCGAGATCATGCCCTCGTAGAGGGCTCGATATGTACGGGAGCCTTTGATCCAGATCTCATTGGCGGCGATCCGGTTCTTCAGCTCGACGATGACGAAAAGTTCCAGCATTCTGCGATCGACCGAGCCATCCGGCGCCTTGATCTCCTTGCTCCACCGCTTGTCGACCAGGTCAAGTGCGGCATGCATCCACCGTGCGTCTGAAGAGCGACTGCGGCTTTTTCCTGCGGCCGTCATCTGCGTCACCACATCGATGAAATTGCGGCTCTGACGATTACCCTCGAATGTGAAGGCTGCCAGGAATGGAGTTACAAACCGTCGGATACGCATATATTGCGTCGGCAGATAGGCGATCAGATCATCGTCCTTGCGGGGACGAGACGCTGCCTTTGCAGCCGCGGTTGCCTGCATCAATTGCTCCCAACCACCGACTGCATTGACCGCCTCATCGAGAGAAAGGCCGGTTTCCCGCCTGGCGGCGATCGCCTCACCGAAACCAACGAAGAAATCCAGCGCTGATGTTGCTGAGGCGGCGGTTTCCAGAAGTTGTTTGTCGCGCTCGGCCTCGGCCCGCCGAAACGTCTTGCCAATCAGGACTTCGAACATGGCGATCGCGGCATCCGTGAGCGCCATTTCCATTTCAAGAAGGAAGGCTGTCAGCGTGGCATATCGGCGTCCTGCCCGCATTTGCTCAAAGTTCTGGGCGGTCAGGCGGCGGCCTTCCTGAGCCATACGGCTCACGCGATGGGCAGGGACGGCCTGAAGCATATCACTGGAAACGCCGACATGGCGCACGGCCTCAAGCCGATCGATCAAACCCCGCATGGCTGCTTCCCCGGCTTTTCCGGGCGGTTCACGTAACCACGAAACGCCGGTCTGGCGGACGCGTGGTCCGATACCGAGCAGCGCCTCCATTCTGACGATGATGTCGGGCGTCAGTCTTCCGGCAACATCGGCGAATAGCGCTTCCTCGGCCTCGGTGCATGCCTGCCCGGCCATCCGTTCGATCACGGTGATGCCGGGAATGACGATACGCCGCCGGCGCATCTCATCGGCGAGAGCGGCAACGACGAATTTGTCCTTGGTCGAAGCGATCGCCACGCCGCGCGCGAAGGCAAGCAGATCGGCACGCAAAGGATGGCTGAGCTCGCTGAACCCGTAATGTTGGCGAAGGACGGCCAGTTGCTCGTAGCGTGTTGGCGCTCTTCGTGCGAAGCTGACAAGTGCATCCGGCTCAATGCGAAGTTGCTCCGCCAGGAAGGTGAGCGCGGTTCGCGGGATCACCTCTCCGCGCTGGATGAGACGGCCGGGATAACGGAGTGCGCAAAGCTGAAGGGCCAGGCCAAGACGGGTATCGTCGCGCCGGCGTGTTTCGAGAAGACGATGGTCCTCATCGTCGAGGCTCCAATGGCGGATCAGGGTGTCGTCGTCGGTGGGCAGGGCAAGGAAATTCTGCCGTTCGGCATCCGTCAAAATCATGCGGCGAGGCATCGGCGCTCCGTATGTCACAAAAAGACTGGAGATAGCCGTTCGCGGAGCTTACTTTGCAAGACGGGTTATGTGACAATCTACAGGCTTTGGCCCGGCCAAATCGAAATTGTCACGCAGACGGACGAATAAATGACAGCTCTGATCGGATATGCGCGCGTGTCGAAAGCCGACGGCAGCCAGGTCCATGACCTTCAGCGTGACGCGCTGGCACAGGCTGGTGTCGAGGCCAACAATGTCTATGAGGATGCCGCGTCGGGAAAGAAAGAGGACCGGCCCGGTCTCGTCGCCTGCCTGAAGGCGCTACGCCGTGGAGACACGCTCGTGGTCTGGAAACTCGACCGGCTCGGCCGCGACCTGCGCCACCTCGTCAATCTGGTTGATGATCTGACCCAACGACATATCGGTCTCAAGGTCCTGGCTGGTGAGGGCGCGTCGATCGACACCTCGACGGCCAATGGCCGACTTGTGTTCGGCATATTGGGGCTCCGTGGGAATCTCTGCAATAATACCCGCTAAGAGAATTTTGGTGTGACGGAAAACAGATGATTTCCGCGTAGCGGCTCGGCGCATCGAAATCGACGGGGTGACCGGGCAATTATTTGCGCGACAAACCCTGTCGGAATGTGAGACTGTGCGGCAACTCGGAATTTGAGGTTTGTCGTGCATGTTGATCGGTTACATGCGGGTATCGAGCGGTGATGAGCGGCAGTCGGTTGCCCTGCAGCGCGATGCCCTGCTCGCGGCCGGGGTCGATCAGCGTCACCTGCATCAGGATCGCGCTTCGGGCGCGCGCGACGATCGGCCGGGGCTGAAGGCTTGCCTTGCAGAATTGTGCGAAGGTGACGTGCTGGTCGTTTGGAAGCTCGACCGTCTGGGCCGGTCACTCTCCCACCTGATCCGAATCGTTGAGGATCTGAAGATACGCGGGGTCGCCTTCCGCTCTTTGACGGAAGCGATCGACACGACGAATTCGCACGGCGCATTCCTGTTCAACCTGTTTGGCACGCTTGCCGAATACGAGAGAGTGCTGATCACGGAGCGGGTCAACGCTGGTCTGGCGGCGGCCCGCCGGCGCGGTCGCAAGGGCGGCAGGCCACCGACGATCGACACCGAAAAGGTTGAACAAATTCTGGCGGCGCTGGAAGCCGGCGCCAGCAAGGCGTCGGTGTGTCGGACATTCAAGGTGCCGCGCTCGACTCTCATCGACACATTGCGGCGAACCGGATGGACCGGACCGGGCAAAGAAGATGAGCCTGCTCCCCCAGTTTGAGAGCGGGTGTGACCGATGGCCTTCCTCGACGCGCAGTCGCGCACCGTTCTGTTCGACCCACCCGATGTTTATGAAGAGGCCCTCGCGCGCTATGCGCTGTCCGCTGAGGACATCGCTTTCGCCAGGGCGCATCGCCGATCGCATAATCGTCTGGGTTTTGCCATCCAACTCGCCCTGGTGCGTGATCTCGGTCGTCCGCTCCGCGCTGGGGAAGTTCCGCCTCAGGCAATCGTCTCCGTTGTCGCCGACCAGCTGGGCATCGACGCAGCGGTGTTCGCACTCTATGCCCAGCGGGAGGAAACCCGTCGAGAACATACGCGGGAGATTGTCGTCGCACTGGATCTCCAGCCCGTCCGGGCGAGCGATTATCGATCCCTGATCACCGCGGCGGCACGCGAGGCCGCCGCGACCGAACAAGGCGAGCCGATCACCAAGGCCGTGATCGAAGCCCTGAAGGAGAGGAAGCTGCTCGTTCCTGTGCCGGAACTGCTGATACGTCTGGCGATGGCGGGCCGGGCGGCAGCGCGACGACAGGCTTATCGCGGCTTGATCCGGGGCATGGAGCAACCGTCCATCGAGGCGCTTGATCAGCTTCTCATCGATCGGTCCGGCGATCGGAGCCATCTCGGCTGGATTGCGGAAGCGCCGGAGGGGACGAAACTGAAAAACCTCAAGGGCCTGATTGCCCGGCTTGAGGTTCTGCGTTCGGCGGCGATTTCTGGTGAGCGACGTAAAACGATCCATGCCAACCGCTATGGCATCATCGCCCGGGACGCCCGCATTCTGCATGCCCGTGAGATACGACGCCTTACATCCGATCGCCGCTACGCCACGCTGACGGCGTTCGTCATCGAGAGGCAGGCGGCAATCACCGACCTTGCGATCGACATGTTCTGCAAACTGATCGGCAGCACCCGTCGCAAGGCTGAACTGAGCCGCACAGAACGCCGGCTGAAAGAAGCCGAGATTCTTGATGGGGTGGCGCTCGATCATCTCAAGCTTGGCGAGGCGCTTCTGGCCGCCCGTGAGAGCAACACCGATCTCGCATCCGCAATTGCAGTCTCACTCGGCTGGGACGGATTGACCGCCAGCATGGCGGCAGCCAGGTCCGTCGTGCGCCCCGATCGCAGCGACGAATTCGATGAGCTCATAGAGCGGCACAAATCGCTGCGAAAGCTGGGCAGGCTCATGTTCGGCGCGTTCTCTTTCCGGTCGTTTCGTCCCGATGATCCGGTTTTGAGGGCAGTGGATCATCTGCGTGCGCTCTACAGTGGCAGGAAACTACCCGCGCAGGTGCCGTTCGCGTTCATGACCCGCAAGTGGCGGCGACGTGTGCGCTCGGACGGTGTCACCATCGACCTGCGGGCCTGGGAAGTGGCGGTACTCGTTCACCTGCGGGAGCGCCTGCGGGCCGGCGACATATGGGTTGATGGCAGCCGAGCATGGCGCAGTTTCGAGGATTATCTTCTGCCTCGACCGATCTTTGCCCTGATGCGCGCCGAAGGCCGGCTCGGGCTTGCCATCCCTGACAGCTTTGCCGAATGGCGAGCCGAACGCACCGCCACGCTCGACGCGAAACTCAAAGAGCTGGCAAGGGCGGCGGCCGCCAACGCCATTCCGGATGCGGCTATTTCCGACAAGGGTTTGTCGGTCTCCCCGATCCGCGAGGAGGAGCGTGACAGGATCGTCGCGCTCAGCCGGCGTCTTTATGTCCTCGTGCCCCGGATCAGAATCACCAGCCTGCTTGCTGAGGTCCACAGCTGGACCAGGTTCCTTGACAGCTTCACACACTATCGCACCGGCGAGACGGCGAACGATGAGGCAGCACTGATGGCCGCTATCCTTGCCGACGCCACCAATGCCGGTGCTGAACGCATGGCGGAAAGCTCACGCGGCGTCACAATCCACCAGATGATGCTAATGGTGGATCGGCATCTACGATCAGAAACCTACGCCACGGCGACTGCCGTGCTGGTCGATGCGCAGCAAGCCCATCCGTTCGCCGAGGTCTGGGGCGACGGTCATATCTCCTCCTCGGACGGGCAGTTCTTTCCGGCAGGCGGGCGCGGTGAAGCCAGCCTCGAATACAATGCAAAATACGGCAAAAGACCAGGTGCTTCGGTCTATGGCTTCCTGTCCAATCGTTTCGCCTCCTTTTTCTCCAGGATGATCCAGGCGTCCGAGAGCGAAGCGCCCTACGTGCTCGACGGCCTCCTTCACAACGAGAGCTCGGTCGAAATCCATGAGCATGCAACCGATACCGCCGGCGCGACCGAAACGACATTCGCTATGTTCCACGGCTTCGGCTATAGGCTCATTCCTCGTATCCGCAATCTCGGCAATCGCAGACTCTTCGTCATCGATCCAGACCCGGCGTACGAGCCGCTCGGGGCGCTGATCTCGGGAACCGTCAACATGGATGTCATCGAGCAGCACTGGGATGAGGTCTTGCGGCTGAAGGCCTCGATTGGCGCGGGCCTCGTGACGCCGTCCGTCATCCTCAAGAAGCTTGCCGCATCGCCTCGGCAAAACCGGCTCAATCAGGCGCTACGCGAAATGGGCCGGATTGAACGCTCGATCTTCATCTGCGACTGGTTGCTCGACACCAAGCTCCGGCGCAGATCGCATGCCATCCTCAACAAGGGTGAAAGCCGTCACGCCCTTGCCCGGGCGGTCTTCCTCTACCAGCTTGGCGAGCTGCGCAACCGCGTGGCGGAAACCATGGCCTATCGGGCGTCAGGTCTCAACCTCGTCGTCAACGCCATTATCCTGTGGAACACCGTCTATCTCAGCCGCGCTGTCGATTATGTCCGAGCCCAGGGCATCGATATTCCCACCGAGCTGCTCTCCCAGGTCGCACCGCTTCCCTGGGCGCATATCGCACTCACCGGCGACTATCTCTGGAACGAAATTGACCGACCCCTCGAACGGTTCAGGCCGATCCGCGCTAACCGTTTCAATCCAAA
>NZ_MINI01000019.1 GCF_002906855.1 Pseudomonas putida
GCGGAACTCGCGGATGTTCTGCGCGGCACGCACGGTGACGTTGACGCCGTCATCGGCGAGCACACGGAAACGCGAGAGGGTGCGCACGGTGCGTGGTTGCGGGCTGGTGGAGATCGACTCGCCACCGATCAGCCGCTGCACGCGCAGGCCGCGCATGTGGTGGTCGTCGTAGGCGTAGTTCAGCGTGTTTTCGAAGTCCGTCTCTTTCGGGTCGATCGGGATGATGTAGGTCCCTTTCTCGGTCCACAGGCTCAGCCAGGTGTCGTATTCGCCGTGGTCGAGCATGTCACCTTCCTGCCAGAGGAACGCAGTTACCTCATTTAGCAGAGGCAGGTTGAGCAGATTCAGGTTCATCATTTGGCCTCCGCCGCCATCATCTTCTTCCACTGCTGGTAGGCCGCACGCATGCCGGTTTCGGCACTGACGTCGGAGACCAGGCCGTCTTCGCTGGGCTTCTCGCCCGGCAGGCCGCGGTTGAGCATGATCCACAGGTTTTCGCCAGCATTGGCGCCTTTCTGCACCCGTTCCCAGGCCTCGGAATCGTCCGGGGTACCGAAGCCCATCGGGCCCTGGAAGTGTTCGTGCAGACGCAGGCGGTAGCGGTTAGCCGCGGCCGGGCCGCCGTCCATGGTGATCACCGAGTGGTGGATTTCCGTTTCCGTGACCGAGATCGGTTGCAGCACACGGAAGAACGCCATCGAGCAGGCGACGTTGGGGAACAGGTTGAGGTTGAAGCCGGAACCGCCGACGGCGCGGACGATGCGGCGTACCTGCGGCTCCTCGATGCCTTCATCGCGCAGTTCCGCAGCGAGGCTTTCGAAGCGCTCGGGGATCGGCTTGTCGAGGTCGGCTTCCAGGTCCACCAGCTCGGGGATCATCACCATCACGCTGTGGCCGTTGCCCAGATCTTCGACATAGCCTGGGCCTTTGACGAAATCGAACAGCTCCAGGGTCTGCTCGTCCACCGAGGACAGGAAGCTCTTGTGCACCAGCGGGAAGTGGTAGGCGTCGGTGGTGTTTTCCAGCTGGATCTTCCAGTTGCCAGGGAAGCGGAAGCGGTGCTCGCCCGGGACCTTGATGCCATAGCCGGCGCCCTGTTTCATGAACAGGTCCATCCACTTCTTCGCCGCACCGAGGAAGTCTTCCAGCGGTTCGATGTCGTCCTTGAAGGTGGCGAACACCATGCCGGCGTAGCTTTCGGTGCGCAGGCTGACCAAGGGCAGCTCGGCTTTGTCGATGCAGTCGCCGTAGCTTTCCGGGTGCGGGATGCCGCGCAGCGAACCGTCGAGGGCGTAGCCCCAGCCGTGGTACGGGCAGACGAAGCTGTTGGTCTTGCCCTTCTTGTGCTCGCATACCGTGGCGCCGCGGTGGCGGCAGCGGTTGAGCAGCACGTTGATGCCCTTCTTGCGGTCGCGCACCACGATCACCGGCTGCTTGCCGACGTAGGTGGTCTTGTAGCTGCCGGCCTCCGGGACTTCGCTCTCGTGGGCGACCCAGATCCAGGTGCTGTGGAAGATCTTTTCCAGCTCGGCGTCGAACAGCGCCGGGTCGGTGTACAGGGAGGTATGGACGCGGTCGGG
>NZ_MINI01000020.1 GCF_002906855.1 Pseudomonas putida
TGCGCAGCTTGCCATCACGACGCTCCACTGGACCAAGCACGTCGTTACAGCTGATTGCACCCGCAGGCAGCGTCGCGCCCTCGGGCAGCTTGGCGAAGTCCAGGGCCAAGCCATTGATAGTCAGCATGTCACCCAGCCGGGAAAGGCTAAACGGCTGATCAGAGAAGACGGTACAGAACTTGATAATCATCAGAACCACCTACCGAATGCGACCCACTGATAGCCGTAGGTCTGGATAACATCCCAAGAGTGAATGATCTGGAACGATGTGGTGTTGGTTGCGGCCGTCCGTGCGTAGCCCTTGAACTCGTTAGAGACGTTGACCGACGTGATATTCAGGACGATGTGATAGGCGCCAGCCAGCGCCACAGGTAGTGCAAAAGAGCCCGCCTTTACCCCCATGCTCGCTTGGTCAAGATTTGCCACGCCACGCATGATGATGGTGCCATCAGCAAACTTGGTGTAGCTGCCGCTGGAGTTGCTGCCGGCCTCGATAATCGCGCCAGTTGGAACGCCGC
>NZ_MINI01000021.1 GCF_002906855.1 Pseudomonas putida
GTTGATTTCTTTTCCTCAGGGTACTTAGATGTTTCAGTTCCCCTGGTTCGCCTCTTGCACCTATGTATTCAGTACAAGATACTCAGCTTATGCTGAGTGGGTTCCCCCATTCAGAGATCTCTGGATCACAGTCTGTTTGCCGACTCCCCAAAGCTTATCGCAGGCTACCACGTCTTTCATCGCCTCTGACTGCCAAGGCATCCACCGTATGCGCTTCTTCACTTGACCATATAACCCCAAGCAATCTGGTTATACTGTGAAGACGACATTCGCCGAAAATTCGCATTTCGCTCAATTAAGAGCAGAACTCACAAATTTTACCTTAGCCTGATCCACCAGCAG
>NZ_MINI01000022.1 GCF_002906855.1 Pseudomonas putida
GTGCTCCCGATTTCCTTCTGGAGCCAGCCCTGCATGATGCGCCCCGACAGCAAAGTCGAAAAAGTCTACCTCTACCCCAAGCCTGTGGACTTTCGAAAGTCCATCGACGGCCTTACTGCCTTGGTAGAACTGGATATCAAAGTCGCCGTGTTCGACCCCGTGCTCTTCGTCTTCCTCAACAAGGCGCGTAATCGGATCAAAGTGTTGTACTGGGAGCGCAACGGCTTCTGCCTCTGGCTCAAGCGCCTGGAAGCCGAGCGCTTCAAAATGTCGCCTGAGCCCAGCGACGAAGCGATTGTCCTGACCGTCCAAGAACTCAATTGGCTGCTCGACGGTTTCGACCTTTGGCGCAACCGTCCTCATCAGGTTTTGACTCCGCGCTACGTCGCCTGACCCGGTATAATCCGCGGCATGATTTCCGTGCCCGACAATCTCCCAGACGATCCTGCCCTGCTCAAGCAATTATTGCTTGAGAGCTATGCTGCCCGTTTGCGCGAGCAGGAAGTCAATCAGGCCCACATCGTCCAAATTGACGATCTGAAAGAGCAAATCAAGTTATGGCGTGACCGTTTCTTTGGCCGCAAGTCCGAGCAAACCGTCGATCCCAAAACGCCGCAACTGGCCATGTTCGATGAAGCGGAAAATGACCCTCTGCTGGCTGTAGTCGATGATGCCGATGAAGAAGTCGTTGTCCCGGTCAAGCGCCGTGGCAAGCGCAAGCCACTGGCGGCTAATCTGCCACGTATCGAAGTTATCCATGAGTTGCCCGAACACGAACTGACCTGCGCCTGCGGTTGCCGTAAGCATGTCATCGGCGAAGAAACCAGCGAGCAGCTCGATATCGTGCCGATGCAGATCCGCGTACTCAAACACGTGCGCAAGATCTATGGCTGCCGTGGTTGCGAGACTGCTCCTGTCACTGCTGACAAGCCCGCCCAGTTAATCGAAAAAAGCATGGCCAGCCCAAGCGTGCTGGCCATGCTGCTGACGACCAAGTACGTCGATGGCTTGCCGCTACACAGGTTTGAAAGTGTGCTGTCCCGCCACGGCATCGAGGTTCCACGACAAACCCTGGCGCGTTGGGTGATCCAGTGCAGTAAATACTTCCAGCCGCTGTTGAACCTGATGCGTGATCGGCTGCTGGAAAGCCCGGTGATTCATTGCGATGAGACTCGCGTCCAGGTGTTGAAAGAACCGGATCGAGACCCGACCAGCCAATCCTGGATGTGGGTGCAAGCCAGTGGCCCGCCTGATCGACAAGTTGTGCTGTTCGACTACACCACCAGCCGTGCGCAGGAAGTACCATTGCGTCTGCTGCAAGGCTATCGCGGCTATGTGATGACCGACGATTATGCGGGTTACAACGCTTTGGCGTTGCAGCCCGGTATCGAGCGACTGGCATGCATGGTTCACGCGCGCCGCAAGTTCGTCGAAGCACAAAAGGTGCAGCCCAAGGGTAAGACCGGACGAGCCGATGTGGCGCTGACGATGATCAATAAGCTGTATGACATCGAGCGCGACCTCAAGGAGGTCAGCGACGAACAGCGGTTCATCGGTCGCCAGGAAAGAAGCTTACCGATCCTCGGTCAGCTGAAAAGCTGGCTGGACAAGACGTACGCCCAGGTGACGCCGCAAAGCGTATTGGGCAAGGCGGTGCATTACCTGGCAAACAACTGGAGCCGCCTGGAACGGTATGTCGAAGCGGGCCATTTGCCAATCGACAACAACCTGGCAGAGCGTGCGATAAAACCGTTTGTCATTGGGCGCAAGGCTTGGCTGTTCAGTGACACGCCCAAGGGCGCCACGGCAAGTGCGCAGATATACAGCTTGGTCGAGACCGCCAAGGTCAACGGCCAGGAGCCCTATACGTGGCTGCGCCACGTACTTGAGCGCCTGCCGTATGCGTCGTCGGTCTCAGACTACGAAGCCTTGCTGCCATGGAACTGCTCGCCAGAGATACCAC
>NZ_MINI01000023.1 GCF_002906855.1 Pseudomonas putida
CAAATTAACTCCCTAACATTTTTTTGATTATTTTCCTTCGTTCCTGATGGCGATACTCCTCGACTAAGCCTATTTCAGACGTGGCTTCGCAAAGCAGGGCGGCGGATCGCAATCGACGATAGCTTCACTGTATACTTTTGGCTCCGCATACCCCTTGAGCTACAGGAACACCAGCATGACTGTACTCCAAACGCTCTACTGGCAGCCTACGCCGCCTTAGCGCTACGCCCCCTCGCAACAACCTCGCCTCCGCCAGTTTCGCTGGCGGCTGCGTACTGCTGTATGCCCGGTTCTTACACCCAAAGCGCACAGCAAAATAATCCTCACAATTTGAATTCGTATCGACGCGCTCGCCATTTTCCTGGCATGCGTGCGGTGCATTGCTTTGGATATTCTGATGCTACAAACACTCAAACAAACGTGGTTTTCCAACGTCCGTGGCGACGTGCTCGCGGGGATCGTCGTCGCACTTGCGCTGATCCCTGAAGCCATCGCTTTCTCTATCATTGCGGGCGTCGACCCCAAAGTTGGTCTCTACGCCTCATTCTGTATCGCCGTGGTGATCGCCTTTGTCGGTGGCCGCCCAGGCATGATTTCAGCCGCGACAGGGGCCATGGCACTGCTGATGGTGACCCTGGTCAAGAACCATGGTCTTGAATATCTGCTGGCCGCCACGCTGCTGTGTGGCGTGTTGCAAATTGGTGCTGGCTACCTGAAGCTCGGCTCGCTGATGCGCTTCGTTTCGCGCTCGGTGGTGACCGGCTTCGTCAATGCACTGGCGATCCTGATTTTCATGGCTCAGCTGCCCGAGCTGACCAATGTCACCTGGCACGTCTACGCCATGACAGCCGCAGGCCTCGGCATCATCTACCTATTTCCCTATATCCCCAGGATCGGCAAGCTCATCCCATCGCCACTGGTGTGCATCATCGTGCTGACCGCAGTCGCCATGTCGGTTGGGCTGGATATCCGCACGGTCGGTGATATGGGGGAACTGCCGGATACGCTGCCAATCTTTCTCTGGCCTGACGTGCCGCTGACGTTCGAGACGTTGGCCATCATCTTCCCTTACTCGGCAGCGCTGGCCGTGGTCGGTCTGCTGGAGTCGATGATGACCGCGACTATTGTCGACGACCTGACCGACACCCCCAGCGACAAGAACCGCGAGTGCAAGGGCCAGGGCGTGGCCAACATTGCTTCGGGTCTGATCGGCGGTATGGCCGGCTGCGCGATGATTGGTCAGTCGATCATCAACGTGAAATCCGGCGGTCGTTCTCGTCTGTCCTCCCTGGCCGCAGGTGTATTCCTGCTGCTGATGGTGGTGTTCCTCGGCGACTGGCTGAAGCAGATCCCGATGGCTGCGCTGGTGGCAGTGATGATCATGGTGTCCATCGGCACCTTCAGTTGGGATTCGCTGCGCAACCTGAAGAAGCACCCGTTGTCGACCAACATTGTCATGGTCGTCACCGTTGTGGTCGTGGTGGCCACCCACAACCTTGCCTTCGGCGTGTTGGCCGGCGTGCTGCTGGCCGCGATGTTCTTCGCCAACAAGGTTGGCCATTACATGGCGATCAGTTCTTCGCTGGACGAATCCGGCGAGCATCGTAGCTATAACGTCACTGGCCAGGTGTTCTTCAGCTCGGCAGACAAGTTCGTCGCGGCCTTCGACTTCAAAGAAGCCCTGAACAAGGTAACCATCGACCTGAATCGCGCCCACTTCTGGGATATCACCGCAGTTGCTGCCCTGGACAAGGTGGTTATCAAGTTCCGCCGCGAAGGCACCGAAGTTGAAGTGTTAGGTCTCAACGAAGCGAGCGCCACTATCGTGGATCGATTCGGAGTTCACGATAAACCCGACGCCATTGATCAACTCATGGGCCACTGAGAAGGAGAACAACGATGACCCAAGTAATTGCCTGTATCGACGGTTCCACCTCGGCTCCAGCTGTGTGCGACTACGCAGCCTGGGCCAGTCTGAGCCTGGAAGCCCCGCTGACCTTCTTGCATGTGCTGGATCAGCGCCAGTACCCAGTTGCGGCCGACTTGAGTGGCAATATCGGCCTTGGCAGCCGCGAGCATCTGCTCGATGAGCTTGCTTCCCTGGATGAACAGCGCGGTAAGTTGGCCCTGGAGCAGGGGCGGATCATGTTAACGGCCGCGAAAGAGCGGGCCATGACGGATGGTGTGACCGCGCCGGAGTCCAAGCAACGTCATGGCGATCTGCTGGAAAACCTGCAAGAGCTGGAAAGCGAAACGCGCCTATTGGTCATCGGTCGCCAAGGCGAGTCTAGCGGCGGTCTGAGTCAGCATGTCGGAAGCCAGCTGGAGAGCGTGATTCGTATCATGCACCGGCCAATCCTGGTCACCCCGGCCAACTTCCAAAAGCCCGAGAGCGCGATGCTGGCCTTCGATGGCAGCGCTACTACCCGCAAGGGTGTGGAGATGCTGGCGGCCAGCCCCCTGCTGAAGGGGCTGCCGATCCACCTGGTGATGGTTGGGCCAGTGAACGACGAATCGTCCGCGCAGCTGGACTGGGCGCAGAAAGTGCTGCTCAACGTCGGATTCACTGTTCGCGCCGAGACCCTGAACGGCGAGATAGAGCCTACCTTGCACGCCTATCAGAAAGAGCACGGCATCGACCTGCTGGTGATGGGGGCCTACGGTCATTCGCGCATCCGTCAGTTTCTGGTCGGCAGCACCACGACCAGCATGCTGCGCACCACCACTGGCCCACTGTTGCTGCTGCGCTAACGGCCATGGACGACGCCCTCGATCTTGCCCATTTCAAGACCCTACTGGAACAGCGGGCTGCCGAGCTGGATCGGTTGCTGGAAGACGCTGAGTCTCGCTCGCAATCGGTGGAGTTGGATCAAAGCAAGGTAGGGCGTCTGTCGAGGATGGACGCACTCCAGCAGCAAGCGATGAACGATGCCATCCGCAGTCGGGCGCAGCATGAACGCGTCCGCCTCCAGCTGGCCCTCAAGCGTTGGCACGAGGGCGAGTATGGCTGGTGTAACCAATGCGGCGAGTTGATCGCCTCGGGCCGCCTGGAATTCGATCCGGCCACGCCGTTGTGCATCACCTGTGCGAGCCGCGCCGAGTCGGATTGAAACCATGACAGCTCGTGACGTCAGTCCCAATTAACGAGGCTTCTAATGTATTTGATGGCTAAAAACTGGTTGGGCCGAACACAGAAAACAAGTGCCTGGATGTGGGCACTGCTGTGCTTTGTATTGCTTACCGTATTCCAAGTCCGCACCCATCACCTTGATGATCGGTTGTACTTCTGGATCAAGACCCACTGGCACACCGACGATTGGCAGGAGCGCTCTGTGTGGCTGCCTGACTATCGGGTTGAGCTCGATGCTAAGCCGGTTCCCGGTGTGGACAACAACCTTTCGGGCCTGACCTTCGACCCTGACCTGAACCTGCTATGGGCGGTTACCAACGGCCCAAACGAACTATTGGCCCTCAGTCGTGACGGTGACGTGGAAAGGCGCTATAGCCTGGACGGTTTCCACGATGTGGAGGCGGTGTCCTATGCCGGCAACGGCCAACTGGTAATCGCCGAGGAGCGCCGGCAGAGCCTTGTTATCGTGGATGTCCCCCTCGCCGAAGGCAGTAAGCTTTCTCCCGGTCGCTCATTGAGCCGAGACCAGTATCCAGCTCTGACCTTGGCACTTGGCAAGGCGGACAACAAAGGCCTTGAAGGGCTCGCCTACGACCTGAAAGGTGATCGCTTGTTTGTGACCAAGGAGCGTGACCCTCGCCAATTGCTGGAAGTGGGCGGCCTTCGTGCCAGCCTGGCAGGAGGTTTTTCCCTGCACGTGCGCGACCTGTCCAACTTGGTAAAGGACAAGGTATTTGCCACTGACTTGTCTTCGGTCGTCTTCGATCAACAGAGTGGCCACCTGATATTGCTCAGCGACGAGTCGAAACTGCTGATTGAAATCACCGATGAGGGCAAGGTGGTGAGTTTCCGCTCCTTGGCGAGGGGGTTTGCTGGTTTGCTGAAAGGCATACCCCAAGCCGAAGGCGTAACCATCGACGATGAAGGGTATTTGTACGTGGTCAGCGAGCCGAACTTGTTCTATCGCTTTACCCGCGAGACAGACTGACCAGTCAACAAGCTACAGTCAGGCGTGGCCGGGACGCTTGAACTGTTAGCGTGCGATTTTTACGAATTCTGCGGGTTCCCCATCAGGGCCTAGTTGGCCCTGGTTTCAGAGGGAGTGCGGTGACCTTACCGTTGGCAACCGCCTTCAGCTGAATCATCTCGAATATTAGTCGCTGGTTAACCGAAGCCAGCCGAGCTACCTCCGCTAAAAGCTGATCATTCTCTGCACGGAGCACCCTGTTCTTTTCTTTCTCGCTCATCAACGCTTGATGCTTAGAGTCTCGCTGGGCTCGCACCGACTTGCCAACGATGTTGCGAATCCTTTCCGCTATGCTTGGGTAAGTGTTATGGATGAGTCCCGGAGTCACACCTGCGGCACGGGCAACGGATGTGATGGAAAGCTTTCCGTCACCAGCAATGAGATCGTCGACGACCTTGTTGAGCGCGGCGAGTGTCTTCGACCTGGAGCGAATAGGAGAGTCAGGGCCCACCGCCTGTCTAGTCATTTGCCGCCTCCTCCATTTCCTCAACTGGAGAAAGGCCAAGGCTGGTAATTACATCTAGTGCAACCTGCAAGTCGCGTTCTGCGCGCTGCCTAACAGCCGGGCCTGCATCCTCAATTTTTATCAGCTCTCGCTGTTGAATGTAGATGTCCTGCCAAGTGCTGGCGAAGACTTCATCGATCACCGAATTTTTGCACCCTGGACACCGTGTGGCTTCGTATAGACCAGCACCTCCGCAGCCCCGCTCTGTGGCGATGCACCAGCCGTGTCCAGTCGCACGAATGTTGGCATGTGGGGCGGTCTGGGCAAGCAAAGCAGCTCTATCCTTGATTGGAATTGCCCGCAATTCCACAATCTTTTCGCCAGCGCCCCCTGCCAGTGGCTGATCATCGAGCCATGATTCGATCAGGTCAATTTTAAACTCTGTCATCTGCTGGAAGATCTCATCAAAGAGAGTCAGGTCTTGCTGCGGATTGGATGCATAGAGTTGGGTCATACTCATGCTGCTGTGTTTGAACTGCCATTTGAGGTAGATCAATGAAGTGCGGCCCATACGGGATTCTACAAAGCATCTTGCATATGTTCGCCTGCATTGATGCGTCCTCAACGGCCAATCGCTTCCAGCGGCTTTAGCTATACGGTCAAACGCAGCATTGGATGCTTGCCCGCTGAGAGCCTCAACATGATGGCTTTCCTGAACTTTCCCTCCTTGTGTGTTTCGTCCCAAAAATAGTTTATTCGCGTCTTTTCGGGCTTTTTCGAGCCTAAGGAGATGTTCAGTTGAATACGAAAAATCCCGATTGCTTGCAAGCTGTCTAATCTCTTCATCCAGCTCTTTTCTGATGGGTGCTGAATATTTTGCCAAAAGACTTAAAGCTTCAATCGTTAGTTCTGGCACAAGATATTCGACTTGGCCTTTACCTGTCTTGTGCTCGACTGTGGTCACCCAGCAAAAATTAATTCCATTTCTTAACTCTTTGCGCCAAGCGCCAACCTCAATTCCAATTGCCTCGTCATTGCGCATGCCGCTAGTGATTGAAACTATATACAGAACAGCATCTCTGCAACGAATTGCCATCCGTTCATCACTAGGATGATATCCAATACCATTGACTGCCAATTCGGCCTTCATCTCCCGGACAATGCTTTCGCAATAGTTGAAAATCCTAGATTGTTCATCATGAGGAATGATATCTGTTCGCCCGACGTTTTTAGTGGCAGCACCCAACCCTTTTACATTCGCGACCCCACAAATCCGCCACAATGTCGAATTACCCCAAGGATAACTCTGAATGGGAAACATCGTGTCGACAGAAAACACCCAAAGAAAATCAATAACCCGTAATCGCCCATACAGCGGGAGAGGCCTTAACTTCAATTCATATTTGCAATGATGAACGTAATTGCTGACATGGATCGGACGGACATCTGCAAAGCTTGAAACTCCTAGATTGTTTAACCAGCGAACAAAAGGCATCACGCTGACGACGGCGAAAGTAGTAATGCCCCGTGCGATAGGAGGTTTGGATCTAGGCATTCCTCTTTTAAACCAAGCATAAGCAACAGCTTTGCAGTCATCAATAAGCGCCCGAGGCATGCCCATATCCCAGTTGATGAATTTATAAGAATGAGCAATATTGGCCTGATCAAAAAACGGGCGAAGATCCCACTGTGCATCGCCAAACCTGCTAAGAACGAAGGTTTCTCCATCTTCATTAACGATAGCGCTGATCACGATTGCATCCCGCTCTGCGGGACTTAGACCATTCGCTGAAACTGGCTGTGCGATGAGGACATCATATGCCTTTAACACCGCATTCGTGGTTCTTATGCTCAAATTTCGCCGCCCAATTTTTTCTTCATGAACTCGATTTTTTTAGCCCAGAACAAGTGCGGAGATGACTCAGCCTGAGCCCTTGCTTGCGAAACCAATGCAAGATCAAACTTCTGGGTGAAATCATCTATCAATCGAATATAGTCAAACTGACGCTTGCGCCATGCGCCCCACTCGTCCGTGAGAAAGTATTCGACTTCTGCATACAAGAATTGTTGGTAGCTGAACAGCCGGTATAAGTCCTCCAAGGTGCCTACAATTGCATAGCTAGGGCAACCGAGGCAGTGGATGAATTCAGAACAATGATTGACGCCATCCTTTGGTGCCAGACTACCGTAAAGGCTATCTTTGCAGCCGCCTGGTGGGGTTGGTATAACGTTTATGCCACGTAGTTTGTCCGGAAAAGCCTCCCCAACAAATGTCGCCCCGTCGACCTTGATCTCATCGTTGATTTTCAAATAGTGATTATCGGCGACACCAGGGGTATGACCCATAACGGAGGAAACTTCTATAATGTCGCCACCGCTCAGTTTCCACAAACGGCTTTCCATAGTCTTTCGCAGCCGACTAAGCGTGACATTTAGCCGATTGCCTTGATCATCCTGAAGCGCATGACGCTCACAAATGCTTTTTGCCGTGACATATAAAGCACCGGGTGTAAGGGTAACGATGTCGTTCGAGCGGCCAGGCTGGCCCGAGCGATATAACCACACACATGAAGATATTTCATCAGGTGCCAGTGCTACGAGTGGCTTAGAAATCTCCAGCGCCTTATTGAGGACTGCCACCCCATCCAGGGGAATAGCACTGTACTCATCTAGCAGATTAGTCTGACGGATTGTTTTGCTCTGTGCGCCTTTACCTCGACGTTTGACGGTAGTAATCAACCTGAGATTAGGAATAAATGGGTGAGGCTGTAGGGCATCCCTTTTCATCTCCAAGAGCGGCGTAGTATTGATTCCAGACCTTGCCGCAGTAATTAGTAGCAATACAGCCATCGCCTCCGCGCCATTTCCAAGGAATGTACCCTTATGGATGGCAATAAGATCTGACTTCAAAGCGCCAATCAGCCTTTGCATTTCACCCAAGGTGAGCGGATCTGCATCTTTAGTGCTCTGCGAATTATTAGGAAATGGATTGAGGGGCAAAAGATCGTCAAGATTAACTTCAATAAATCCATATTCAGCCAAAACAACAACTAACGACTTGAAGCTAGTATAGTAATTCTTGGCTGTCGAGCCGTTAGGGTATTTTAGCCTCAGCCAAGAGATGTATCGATCCAAGTGGCTTTTGGTAAGACTGTTTGGCGTTGCAGGTGGCGACTTGACCGAACCTCCACTCAAGAAATTTATAAAAAATCTCAGCCCGTTCGTAGAGTAACCAATCAAGGTCGTCACTGAGAAGTTTCCTCCTTGTAGCAAAGCTTTGATAACGTGAAGACTTTGAATTGCCCAAGCGTCGAAGCCCAAGCCTAAATATTTCGTATGATCGAGTTGCCTGTGGTTTCTCGGGTTTCTCGGCAGGTCAATCTTGATATCATCTTCGACAGCCTCGAATCCTTTTGTAACCGACCGCATAACCGCCTTGTAGCTTTTTTGCCGAGCCAATGGTGCTACCTCAAATACGCGAAACCGAATCAGTCATAAACATCATGTCAATTTCGTCCTCGTGAGCAAGGACGGATTGGGCTTCAAGCTGGTTTATGAGATGCAAATAGATCATAGTTGTTTGCACATCTGAATGCCCCAGCCTATCTCGGACATACAACAATGGCTCACCTTCAAACTCTTTGCTTTTTCGAAGAGCAAGCAAGGTATAAGTCCCATAGGTGTGGCGTAGCATGTGGGCCCGAACATAGAAACCGCACTTTCTTTCATAGGACTTCATAACGTCCACTACGGAATCTTTTGAATAATGCCTGCCTTCATTAGTCAGCAGCAGC
>NZ_MINI01000024.1 GCF_002906855.1 Pseudomonas putida
CACACACGCGGCATGGCTGGATCAGGCTTTCGCCCATTGTCCAATATTCCCCACTGCTGCCTCCCGTAGGAGTCTGGACCGTGTCTCAGTTCCAGTGTGACTGATCATCCTCTCAGACCAGTTACGGATCGTCGCCTTGGTGAGCCATTACCCCACCAACTAGCTAATCCGACCTAGGCTCATCTGATAGCGCAAGGCCCGAAGGTCCCCTGCTTTCTCCCGTAGGACGTATGCGGTATTAGCGTTCCTTTCGAAACGTTGTCCCCCACTACCAGGCAGATTCCTAGGCATTACTCACCCGTCCGCCGCTGAATCAAGGAGCAAGCTCCCGTCATCCGCTCGACTTGCATGTGTTAGGCCTGCCGCCAGCGTTCAATCTGAGCCATGATCAAACTCTTCAGTTCAATACTGCTTGGGTTTTTAAGAAACCCTAAACTTGGCTCAGCAATCTCAAAT
>NZ_MINI01000025.1 GCF_002906855.1 Pseudomonas putida
CTCCTGTATGCCACGGGAGTCAGGCCGCCCAGCCCCATCTTGATTCGATCATGGTTGTAGTAGTTGATGTATTCATCGATTGCCGCCCTCAGCTCTGCGATGCTGGCGAAGCGCTGACCATGGTACATCTCTATCTTCAGTGTGCCGAAAAAACTCTCCATTCGTGCATTGTCCAGGCAGTTGCCTTTGCGCGACATGCTCTGCTCCAGCCCCTTTTCTTCGAGTCGATTCCGGTAGGCGTAGTATTGATACTGCCAGCCCTGGTCGGAATGCAGCATCGGCTTGGCTCCTTCCGGTAGCTTCGCAAGCGCCTGCTCCAGCATCTGGCCGACCAGAGGATAGTGCGGCGAAGTATCGATCTGATGCGCCACGATCTCCCCGCTAAACAGGTCCAATATCGGCGATAGGTACAGTTTCTCACCCGCCACCTTGAACTCGGTCACGTCTGTTACCCATTTCTCGTTGGGCTCTGCTGCCGTGAAATCGCGCTCCATTGTGTTGGGCGCAATGCGTCCGGGCTGACCGCGATAGGACTTGTACTTTTTCACGCGCACCGTGCATTTGAGGTCGAGTTCACCCATCAGCCGGCGCACAACTTTACTGTTTACTATTTGGCCAATGTTGCGCAGCGCTGCAGTCATGCGTCGATAGCCATAGCGCCCCTTATGCCGCCCCTGGGTCTCACAGATATGAGCCTTTAACGGGGCCAGCTTGTCACCTGCAGCCATCACCTTGAGTTGGTAGTAGTACGTACTGCGCGCCAGCCCAGCCAACTTGAGCAGGTTGTTGAGGGGGAATCGGTTACGCAAGGCCGAGATGATCAGGACTTTTTCTTCTCGGCCTTCTTCTGCCTCGCCTTCTCCTCGCGCAGCTCTTTTAACTTTTTTAGATAGGCGATCTCCATCTCGGCATGGCGCAGCTTGGCCAGCAACTCGGCGTGCGAGAGATCTTCATCGGCTACAGGTGGGGTGTTGGCGGGTGGAACAGGTGGTTTAGGCATGAGACTGCGCGGACCTTTGCTCTTTGCTGTCAGGGCTTTGATGCCGCCACTGTAGTACTGCGATTCCCATATGCCTATCTGGCTGGAGTGGCTCATATTGAAAACGGCTGCCGTCTGGCGCAGCGATAGCTTGTCGCGCCACATCCGCTCAAGCACCGAAAGCTTGAACTCAGGGCTGAAAGTCCGTGTTTGTCCGCAGAGGCTAGCCTCGCCATGGATGCGATAGCTCGCGACCCAGCGCCGAAGCAAGGAGGGATCCATCTGCAACTCAGATGCGATGGTGCGATAGCCAATGCCTCGCTGCAGAAAGGCATGGATGGCTGAAAGTTTGAACTGCTTGGTGTGCTTGCTCAC
>NZ_MINI01000026.1 GCF_002906855.1 Pseudomonas putida
GTGCTCCCGATTTCATTCTGGAGCCCGCACGCCATGATGCGTCCCGACGCCAAAGTCGAAAAAGTCTATCTCTACCCCAAGCCCGTCGACTTCCGAAAATCCATTGATGGCTTGGCGGCGCTGGTCGAGTTGGACATCAAGGTGGCGGTGTTCGACCCCGTGCTCTTCGTATTTCTCAACAAATCCCGCAACCGTGTGAAGATCTTGTACTGGGAGCGCAACGGCTTCTGTCTTTGGCTCAAGCGCCTGGAATCCGAGCGATTCAAAACATCACCTGACGCCACCGACGAAGCGATTGTCCTCACCGTTCAGGAACTGAACTGGTTACTCGACGGTTTTGACCTCTGGCGCAATCGCCCGCATCAGGTTTTGACGCCGCGATTCGTCGCCTGATTCGGTATAATCCGGGGCATGATTTCCATGCCCGAAGACCTTCCCGATGACCCCGTACTGCTCAAGCAGATGCTTGCGCAGTTATTGATGGAGCGCACGGTCGATAAGGGCCAGATCGTCGATCTCAAAGAGCAGGTCAAGCTACTGCGCGACCGTCTGTTCAGTCGCAAGTCCGAGCAGACCGTTGAAACCAACACGCCGCAACTCGCGTTGTTCAACGAGCCGGAAAGCCTGTCGATACCTCCGGTCGATGACGACGAAGAAGTGATCGCGCCAACACTGCGTCGTGGCAAGCGCAAACCGCTGTCCGCTGACCTGCCGCGCATTGAAGTCATCCACGAACTGCCCGAACACGAGCAGGCCTGTGCCTGTGGTTGCCGCAAACACGTGATCGGTGAGGAAACCAGCGAGCAGCTGGATATCGTGCCGATGCAGATCCGGGTGCTCAAACACATCCGTAAAATTTACGGCTGCCGTGGTTGTGAAGCCGCTCCGGTCACCGCTGACAAACCCGCACAGTTGATCGAGAAGAGCATGGCCAGCCCGAGCGTGCTGGCCATGCTGTTGGCCACCAAGTATGTCGATGGTTTGCCGCTGCACCGTTTTGAAACGGTGCTGAGCCGACACGGTATCGAGATTCCGCGTCAGACTTTGGCACGCTGGGTGATTCAGTGCGGTGAGCACCTGCAACCACTGCTGAATCTGATGCGCGACCGGTTGCTGGAAAGCCCGGTCATCCATTGCGATGAAACCCGCGTCCAAGTTCTTAAAGAACCGGATCGAGACCCGACCAGCCAATCCTGGATGTGGGTGCAAGCCAGTGGGCCACCGGATCGGAAAGTCGTGCTGTTCGACTACACCTCCAGCCGTGCGCAGGAGGTGCCGTTGCGCTTGCTGGAAAGTTATCGCGGCTATGTGATGACGGACGATTACGCCGGCTACAACGCCCTGGCGTTGCAGCCGGGTGTCGAACGATTGGCGTGCATGGCGCATGCGCGTCGCAAGTTTGTTGAAGCTCAGAAAGTGCAGCCCAAGGGCAAAGCCGGACGCGCGGATATGGCGCTGTCATTGATCAATAAGCTATATGGCATCGAGCGTGAACTGAAGGACGCCAGTGATGAGCAGCGATTGACTGGCCGGCAGGAGAAGAGCCTGCCGATCATGGGGCAGTTGAAAAGTTGGCTGGACAAAACGCAGCCACATGTGACGTCGCAAAGTGTGCTCGGCAAGGCGGTGAATTACCTAGCGAGCAATTGGAGTCGGCTGGAGCGTTATGTGGAGGCTGGGTATTTGCCGATCGACAATAACCCGGCAGAGCGCGCAATAAAGCCATTTGTGATTGGCCGCAAAGCCTGGCTGTTCAGCGACACGCCCAAGGGTGCCGCCGCCAGTGCTCAGCTCTACAGTTTAGTCGAGACCGCCAAGATCAACGGCCAAGAGCCCTATACGTGGCTGCGCCACGTACTGGAGCGGCTGCCCCATGCGCAGTCGGTGGCAGATTATGAAGCGCTGTTGCCGTGGAACTGTTCACCGGAAATGCCA
>NZ_MINI01000027.1 GCF_002906855.1 Pseudomonas putida
ACCCTGACCATCACCGGCTACAACCCCAGCACCGGGGTGGTGAGCTACAGCTACACCCTGACTGGCAACGAAAGCCACCCGGACGGCGCTGGCGCGAACAGCATCAGCGAGCACTTCGACGTGGTCGCCAAAGATGTCGATGGCAGCACCGCCACCGGTAGCCTGGACGTGAACATCGTCGATGATGTGCCGAAGGCGGTGGACGACAGCAACGCTGTGACGGCAACCGAACAGCATGTCGAGCTGACCGGGAATGTGCTGACCAATGATGCCCAAGGTGCTGACCGCGTGGCTGGTGGTCCGGTAATGGCCGGTACTTACACCGGCACCTACGGCACGCTGGTCCTGGCCGCAGACGGCT
>NZ_MINI01000028.1 GCF_002906855.1 Pseudomonas putida
CTTATAAATCAATATCTTACACTCAACTAACTGTTAGGGTCATTCAGATATAGCGACGGCTGCGTGATTGCCCGGTCGTACGATGCGAAGCCGTTCGTGAAGATGGGGGAGCCTTACTTCCAGGCGAAGGAAAAGCTACGCCGGCATGGGATCGTGGCGTTCTCCTCGAATTACGCGCTGTATGGCGACATGAGCGAGCGGGTCATGTCTCTGATCGAGTCGATGGTACCGGCGGCCGAGGTCTATTCGATTGACGAGTGCTTCGCCGATATCACCGGCATGACGGGTGGCCTCACTCAGTTCGGCCGAGATGTGCGCGCCAAGGTGCTACGTTGTACAGGAATCCCGGTCGGTGTTGGGATTGCCCGCACCAAGACCCTGGCGAAGCTCGCCAATCACACCGCAAAGCGCTTGCAGGCGCAGACAGGTGGTGTGGTCGATATCACCGACGACTTCAAGCGCGACTGGGTGCTGCGTAACACCGAGGTGAAGGAGGTGTGGGGCATTGGCCGGCGGATGACGGTACACCTTGAGTCCATGGGGATTCACACGGCGATGGAGCTGGCCAAGGCAGATCCGAGGATGTTGCGGGACAAGTTCAGCGTAGTTGTGGAGAAGACCGCTCGTGAGCTCGCCGGCACGCCATGCCTTGAGCTGGATGAGGCAGATCCGCCGAAGCAGGAGATCTGCTGCAGCCGGATGTTCGGCAAGCGTCTGACGGAGCTGACGCCGATCAAACAAGCTGTGGCCACTTATACGGGGCGGGCCGCCGAGAAACTGCGTGCTCAGGGCTCGGTGTGCAAGCGCATGCGGGTATCTATTCGCACCGGCATGTTCAACCCTAACGAGCTGCACTTTGCCAAAGGTGCTCTCGTTGACCTGCCGTACCCAACCAATGACACCTTGCTACTCACCAGGGCCGCAACGGGGGCCGTGGAGCGGGTCTACCAGGCCGGCTATCGGTACAGCAAGGCCGAGGTACTGTTGCTCGATCTGCGACAGCCGGGTGAGTTCACCGACGATTTGTTCGCGGTGACTCAGCCTGTGGCCAGTGGACGACTGATGTCAGCACTCGATGAGATCAACGATCGGTATGGTAGAGGAACCGTGCGTGCCGGGAGCGTCCCCCGCACCCCTGGATGGGGGATGCGCCGGGAGATGATGAGTCAGTCATACACGACGCGGTTTGATCAGCTTTGGACCGTTCATGCCCGCTGAAAGAATGTTCTGAATGGGCCCAAGATGGGACAAACCCACAGACATCGAAACTCTTTAGCCGGATCACTGACAGTTTTGGTTTTCTAGCATAATAGGATTACGCTTAGTGGCTATGTGCCGCAAGCTAAGAAGTTGAGATTAAAGAATGGCGATAGATAATCTGTGGCCGCCGGTGTCAGGCGTATTTTGGGCAACGCCCCCGTCTATATTGGATGGCGCTAGGTGGATAGCAGGCCTGGATGGGTCATCATTTTTCATAACAATTTTTGGGGCATTGGCAGGAGCGTTTGCAGGTGCTTGGGCAGCACAGCGGTCAGCAAAGAATGGAAAGCGGCGTGATGAATTGACAACTGAAATTCGAGTTGTGAATGCTGCAATTATTTTGAGTCATGCAATTTTTGATTCTGTTTTGTCGGCGAAAGTTCAATATATCGGCCCTGCGATGGATATCTACAAGGCAGGGCGAGAAAGGTATTTAAAGGAGCTAAGTTCGAGTCATTCTGTTGGTGAGAAGTCTGTTAGTTTCAATTTGCATCGTTTCCCTGAGTTGCCAATTGCAGTGGAGCAGTTACAGCTGCTTGTGCTGCAGCAGGGGTCCATACAGGCTCTGCGGGCGGTCGTACGATTAGTTGAGTACGGAGGGTTATTGCGTGAGGCGATTGACCTCAGGAATGAATATATTGGGAAATTTGAGAGAAAAGAATTTTCAATTGGTTTTACTTATCCTGAGATGTATTTTGGCCTGGCGACAAAGGATGGCTGTCATCAGCAGTTTAGTAGTACTATGGATGCGATAGAGATGTATGGTGATAATATTGTTTATTTTTCGCGCCGACTGTGTGAATGCCTTAGTCAATATGGTGGTATTTTAAAAAAGGAATTGAAAAAGATTTCTTCGGAACCGGTGGGTATTGTTGAGTTTGACTTTAAGAAGTTGGGCAGGGAAGGCCTTTGCCCTCCGCCCGCTGGTTATAAGGGCTGGGAGGAAAGTTTTGTTGAAGTGCACCGGCGGCCGCGTTGGTGGAGGCGGTTGATTGATTAGCAGATTGCAAAAAATGCCCAAGCCCCGTCAACTGGGACTTGGGCGCCTGTTCTTTTATTCACTGCCGTGCAAGGGGGCACAGAAAGATTAGGCTTCTAGTATGCGAATTATTGGTCCGTTGGATTTTCTGGTTCGGTAGGGTCCGGTGTTAAACCCAAAAGTTCAATGACTAGCTCCGCTAATTCAGGCTCGATCTCGGTAACCCATCTGTTTACAAGCGACAAGTAGAAGGCGTTGACGTCGTCGTCTGTAATAATCCACCGGATTTGATTGTTGTTAAGCGCCGCTCTGAACAATAGCTCCGCATCATCTTTTGTTAATTGATTCAGATAAGTTGTAGTATTCGATATTGCCCAGTGGGTAGTAGAAAAACTGCTGCTTTCTGCTAATTCCGAGATGGCTTGGATCACTGGCTCTCGTGGTCTTTCAGGTTCGGTAGCCGGTGGTGGCTGATCATCATTCACCTCTGGAGCTTGAGTTTCGGGGGTAAGAGGTTGAGTGGCGGCTTCCGGCGAAGGCTCTTGCAACTCCGCCCGTTGCTCTTCAAGGTTCTCGGGCTGAGATTGGAGATTCTTGTAATACTCAAGTACTTCAGCGATCGTTTTGAATACGGTTAATTTACCTTGGTTTTTCGTCTCGCTCCATTCATCTGAAAGAAACGATAGAGGGCGTATCGTTTTGTCTGTTGTTAAGGGTGAAGCATAGTCTCCATCTTTGGATACTATGAATAGATCTCCATCGGGTATACGGGCGAGAAGAGTCTCCCAGATGTAACGGTCGCCGATGTTGCCCTGCTTGCCAGGAGGGTTGCCTTTATGCATTCTTGTGATGGCCTGGTTGTACAAGTCATCGTCTTCGGCGTGGTGAGTAGCCTTTTCGAATAATTTCTTTATTTTGGTATCGACTTCGAGCTGGTTGCTAAGCGCGAGAGATGCTGCGTTAGCAATTAGAAGCTTCTTGGCTTTTCTGGCGCTTTTTATCGCTTCATCATACTGTCTCGCGGCTTCTGTGCCGCGCATATGATGAGGCACTCCTGTCGGAAGCTGGGCGTTATTGAAGTTATTTATAGCGACCTGCAGTTTTGACTCTCGATTGCGTTTAAGCTCATTTTCAACTTGCTTTGGGAGGTGGAGGCTGATTGCGTTTGGGCCAACAAGCTCAGTGAATTCATCGAGTGTCTCAAGCTTGTCTTCTGAAAATTCATAGAAGTTAAGTAGGATGTTAGTGTCAATGAATACCTGTAAAGCCGGCATCTGAGATGGTCCTTCAGCAAGATAGTTGGCCGACATGGCGAGCCTTGAGCTTAGAAGGGGAGCAGCATTGGTGACAAGACAGATTTTGCTAGAAAAAGGCTGGCTGATTTTTTGAGTGGTACAAAGTTGGTACAAGGCTTGGCGTTAAGGTTTGAAGGCCTTGAAAATAGGGGGGTTTGAAAAGACTATGCCCAATCCATCATCGGCGCAACGCTGAAGCGGCGGGACGGCTCAGGCCTTGTGGTGCTTGTGTTAATGGTCTGTTCTAGGGGCATTGGGGTCTAGGGCAACAATCGGAACAAGGACAAAGGCCGATGGCGCGGTCAGTGACCTCGCAGATCGGCCTTCAGGAAAAGTTGCCCCAGTTTACCAAGAGTGGCTGGCGCGTGCCTGCCCACTGCCAGGATGGCGACGCAATGTCGGTTTTACCTCTCAGCCCCGCAGCCAACCCGCCCTGATAGGCACTGCCATAAGGCTGCGATAGCACCGCTCCGCCAGATCGGTGACAGACTGGCCGATACGTCTCCAGATTGGCGAGAACCCTGAATAAACCAAGAACGAAACAATCACCGCGCCCACCATGTCGAGCGGAAAGTGCACCCCCAGAAACACCCGCGCCCAGGCCACGCTCAAACCGGTCAACAAAATGACCACACCCCACCCAGACAAACCATCCAGCAGCAAGGTCAAGCCCATGCAGGCAAACACGGTCATGTGATCGCTAGGAAATGACGAATCCGGCGCATGCAGCATCCAGTTATGCCCCAACCCGATCATGAACGGCCGTGGATGCGGCCAGACTGCCCAGATGGCCTGATTGACGACCAGCGCGATCACCGTAACCAAGGTCGCCTTGAGTACCAGCCTGCGTTCCCCACGGTGCCCCCACAGCCAGAACCCCAGCATCAACACGGGCAGCAGAAAGATCAGGCCCTTGGCAATGCCGATGGCGAGCAGGACTAGCCACTGCGGCGTATCACCGCCGCCGTTGATCAGCAGGAAGAGGGAGCGGTTGAGTGTTTCGAGTTCGCCCATGATGTATGTCCCCGCCGTGCGTTCAGACGCTGTTTCAATTCCAATTAAAGCCGCTTGCGCGCATTGCACAGCGGCCGACAAGCAAAAAAGCCGATGGCGCGATCAGAGATATCGCCATCGGCTTTCAGACATCTGTATCAGTCCGCGAGCTACTTCTGGTCGTTGGCCGCCGTCTGTTGAACCTGCTCCGCCTTGTCCTGCGGCAACAGGTCGAACTCATGCAACCCATCCTTGCGGTACGGGTCGCCAATCCAGCGTGGCGTTGGCGCGAACTGCGCGTTCACCAGGCTCTTGGCCGGCTCGTACTTGTCGTAGCTCAAGCCTGCCAGATCCGACAGCGTATGAATCAGGTGCGAGCTGCTGTAGGGGCGCTTGGCCATCGACTGCAGGTCCCGTGGGTGCTCGGCCTGCCAGCTCGGTGAAGTCCACAGCAGGAACGGCACGGTGTACATCGGCCGGGTCGGCGCGCCTTCGTTGCGGCCCAGGCGGTCGTGGTTGCCGGAGCTGTATACGTCTTCGCCATGGTCGGACAGGTACAACAGGAAGCCGTTGGGCGTGGCCGCCGAATATTGCTTGATCAGGCTCGACACCACGAAGTCGTTGTAGCGCACGGCGTTGTCGTAGAAGTTGTAGGTTTCCACCTGGTCATCGGTCAGCGCAGCCGGTGCACCCTTGCGATCGGTGAAGTGCTGATAGGCATCCGGGTAGCGGTAGCGGTAGTCCATGTGGGTGCCCAGCAGGTGGACGATGATGAACTTCTTCGGCGCCGGGTCCTTCAGGGCCTTCTCGAACGGCGGCAGCACCACTTCGTCGTACTGGCTGGCGTTCTGGTTGCGCTGGTTGTTCAGGTACACCGGCTCGTCCGTCTGCTGCGAGAAGGTGGTGAGCATGGTGTTGCGCTTGGTCATGGTCTGCTGGTTGGTGATCCAGAAGGTCTTGTAGCCTGCCTGTTTCATCAGGTTGATCAGCGACGGGTCGGTGAGGAAGCGGTCGGGGTGTTCTTCGTCACCGAAGGTGAGGATCTGCTGCATCACCTCGATGGTGTAGGGGCGCGGGGTGACCACGTTCTGGAATACGGTCAGGCTCTTGTCGGCGGCCAGGGCATCCAGGTTGGGAGTGGTGTCGCGGTTGTAGCCGTACAGGTGCATGTGCTCGCGGGTGGTCGATTCACCCAGTACCAGCACCAGCGTGCGCGGGGCTTCGCCACTGCTGTCCTGAAGGTTCTGCAGGGGCGGCAGGGCGGCGTTCTGGGCCAGCAGGTTCTGCATGTTGTTCAGCTGCTGCAGGTATTGGCGGTAGCCGACCACCAGCTGCCACGGTACTGCCGGTTCCATGCGCTGCTGGACCTTCTCCATGGCATCGGCGAAGTTGCGTTCCTGGGTGACCATCTGCTTGTAGAACGGCAGCACGAGGTTGGCGGCCAGCAACAGCACCACCACCGGAATGCGGCTACGCAGGCGCAGGGTGACCGGGCGCACGCGGGTCCACAGCAGCACGGCGCCCGCGGTGTAGGCCAGCAGGCCGAGCATCAGGCCAATGCTGAAGTACTGGCTGAAGTATTCGCCCGCTTCGGCGGTGTTCGACTCGAACATCACGAAGATGACGCTTTGCGAGAATTCCTGGTGGTAGATGCCGAAGTAGCTCAAACCCACCAGCGAGGCGGCCCACAACACCACGCCGATGATGGCGGCGAGGGTGCGGGTGAGGCGTGGCAGCAGCAGCACCGGGACGAACCACAGGGTGCTGAGGAACAGGGCATCGCGGAAACCGGCGAAACCGGTGGTGCCACTGAACAGCAGAAGCGCCTGGGTGACGCCGGAGAAGTACCAGAAGAACAGCAGGAGCCAGCCCAGGCCGGCCCAGTCCACGCGCTTGGGCGCGGATGGGGATGCGGTGTTTGCCACGTTTGCCTCGTAGAACCATGGCGGCAGCCAGAAAAGGAGGGGCTGCCGGAAAGGCAGAGAGGCTAGAGAGCGGATAGTGAAAATTACGTTAACGAAACATGGAAGAAATCTTAACAAAGCATTACGAGGGGGCGGGGAGGGGGTGGTTCCTATAAAGCGGCCCACGAATCTTGGCACTGTCACAGCCATTGCCGTGTCTTCTTGGCAGCCCTTTCGCGGCGTAAAACCCCACAAAGACTGCACGCTGGCTTGGTTTCAGCGCTATCTAGAGGATTGAGAACGGACAAGGAACTCCCGCTCGATCAAAGCGCTCAGCAAAATCAGCAAGAACCCGAGGTCGGTTTCAGGAAGCGCCTGGTCGCTCGCACACTATCGTTTGCCGCCACAAGTGCCATGCTTATGGGATGCCCTTGAGCCCAGTGCGCGCAGACGCACGGCCATCGGCAAGGAGGCCTCCGCGCCCACGCCACCGTGACGTGGCCGGTGTGCCGCAGCAGAACACGCCGGATACCTGCCCTCCACAACAATTCAGGCAGGGTCCGTGATGCCGAGGTCCGCTGTATGCCTGATGAACTGCTTCACCTGCCGGTAATCCAGACCATCCTGACCCGCGAGAAGGACACCCCCGGCGCACTGTTGCCGATCCTTCACGCCGTCCAGGACGCTATCGGTTTCATCCCCGAAGCTGCCGTCCCTGAAATCGCCCATGCCCTCAACCTCAGCCTCGCCGAGGTGCGCGGGGTGATCAGCTTCTATCACGACTTCCGCACCACGCCGCCTGCCCGCCACACCTTGCGCCTGTGCCGCGCCGAATCGTGCCAGAGCCGTGGCAGCGAGGCCTTGGCCGCGCAACTACGCGAACAGCTGGCGCTGGATGATCACGGCACCAGCGCCGACGGTGCCATCAGCCTGCGCCCGGTGTACTGCCTGGGCGCCTGTGCCTGCTCGCCGGCGCTGGAGCTGGATGGCCAAGTTCATGCGCGGCTCACCCCTGAGCGCCTGCGGGCGTTGGTGAACGGTTGCCTGGAGGGTGAAACATGCTGAAGTTGTTCATTCCCTGTGACTCGGTCGCTCGTGCAGTCGGCGCCGATCAGGTCGCCGATGCCATTAAAGCTGAGGCCGAGCGCCGCCAGTTGCCCATCGATATTCAACGTACCAGCTCGCGTGGCCTGTATTGGCTGGAGCCGCTGCTGGAATGTGAAAGCAGCGAAGGGCGTCAGGGCTTCGGCCCGGTCACTCCGGCAGACGTGCCGTCGTTGCTTGACGCCCTGGCCGGTGAGCCCGGCGGTCATTCGCTGGCGCTCGGCGCGGTCGAAGACATCGCCTACCTGAAATCTCAGCAACGCCTGCTGTTTGCTCGCGCCGGCATCACTCGTCCGTTGTCGCTGGACGACTACCGCGCCCATGGCGGTTTCAAAGGCCTGGAAAAGGCGGTGGCGATGGACGGCGCTGCGGTGGTCGCCACCGTGCTCGATTCTGGCCTGCGCGGCCGTGGCGGCGCAGCGTTCCCGGCCGGCATCAAGTGGCGCACCGTCCGCGACGCCGGGGCAGGGCAGAAGTACGTGGTGTGCAACGCCGATGAAGGCGACTCCGGCACCTTCGCCGACCGAATGCTGATGGAGGGCGACCCCTTCCTGCTGATCGAAGGCATGATCATCGCTGGCCTCGCCGTCGGGGCCGACAAAGGCTACCTCTATGTGCGCTCGGAATACCCCGACGCTATCCGCGTGCTCAACCAGGCGCTAGCCATCGCCCGCGACGCCGGCTACCTCGGCAGCAACGTGGCCGGCAGCAGCCAGGCCTTCGACCTGGAAGTGCGGGTGGGTGCCGGTGCCTATATCTGCGGCGAGGAAACCGCGCTGCTCGAATCCATCGAAGGCAAGCGCGGCATCGTTCGTGCCAAGCCGCCGTTGCCCGCGCTCGAAGGCCTGTTCGGCCTGCCGACCCTGGTGCACAACGTGCTCACCCTGGCCTCGGTGCCGATCATCCTGGCCGAGGGCTCGGCGTTCTACCGCGATTTCGGCATGGGCCGCTCGCTGGGCACCATGCCGTTCCAGCTGGCCGGCAACATTCGTCATGGCGGCCTGGTGGAACGCGCCTTTGGCCTGACCCTGCGCGAACTGGTGGAAGGCTATGGCGGCGGCACTGCCAGCGGCCGCCCGCTCAAGGCAGCGCAGGTTGGCGGGCCGCTCGGCGCCTGGGTGCCGCCCAGCCACTTCGATACCCCGCTGGATTACGAGGCCTTCGCCGCCATGGGCGCGATGCTCGGCCACGGCGGCGTGGTGGTGGCCGACGACGCCCTGAACATGGCCAGCATGGCGCGCTTTGCCTTGCAGTTCTGTGCCGAGGAATCCTGCGGCAAGTGCACCCCGTGCCGGATCGGCTCGACCCGTGGCATGGAGGTGGTCGACCGGCTGATCGCGACCAGTGATTTCACCGAGCGCCATGACCAGGCTCTGCTGCTGCGCGACCTGTGCGACACCATGCAGTACGGCTCGCTATGCGCCATGGGCGGCATGACCGCCTACCCGGTGGCCAGCGCCCTCAAGTACTTCCCCGCCGATTTCGGGCTGACCACCACGGAGGCCGCACAGTGATCAATTACTTCGACCCCGCTTCTGATAAAAGCAGCGACCTCGGCACGCCGGCTCGCGACAGCGATGTGCAGATCAGCCTGAACATCGATGGCCGCAGCATCAGCGTGCCGGCCGGCACCTCGGTGATGCGCGCCGCTGCCATGCTCGGTACCAGCATCCCCAAACTGTGCGCCACCGACAGCCTCGAGGCGTTCGGCTCATGCCGCATGTGCATGGTGGAAATCGACGGCATGCGTGGCTACCCGGCCTCGTGCACCACTCCGGTCAGCGAAGGCATGGTCGTGCGCACGCAAACCCCGCGCCTGGCCGACCTGCGCCGCAATGTGATGGAACTGTACATCTCCGACCACCCGCTGGACTGCCTGACCTGCTCGGCCAATGGCAACTGCGAACTGCAGACCGTTGCCGGCCAGGTCGGCCTGCGCGAGGTGCGCTACGGCTATGACGGCGCCAACCATCTGGCCGAGAAGAAAGACACCTCCAACCCTTATTTCGACTACGAACCCAGCAAGTGCATCGTCTGCAGCCGCTGCGTGCGTGCCTGCGAGGACATTCAGGGCACCTTCGCCCTGACCATCACCGGGCGTGGTTTCGATTCGCGGGTGGCAGCGGCCGGCGGCGACAACTTCCTGGCCTCCGAATGCGTGTCGTGCGGCGCCTGCGTGCAGGCCTGCCCGACCGCGACGCTCACCGAGAAGAGCCTGGTCCAGCTGGGCCAGCCCGAGCGTGCAGTGATCACCACCTGCGCCTACTGTGGCGTTGGCTGCTCGTTCCGCGCCGAGATGAAGGGCGACCAGCTGGTGCGTATGGTCCCGGACAAGAACGGCGGCGCCAACCACGGCCACGCCTGCGTCAAGGGCCGCTTCGCCTGGGGCTATGCCACCCACCCCGACCGCATCACCAAGCCGATGATCCGCAAGCGCCTGGAAGACCCGTGGCAGGAAGTCAGCTGGGATGAGGCGGTGACCTACGCCGCCAGCGAGTTCCGCCGTATCCAGCTCAAGTACGGGCGCGACTCCATTGGCGGTATCACTTCCAGCCGCTGCACCAACGAAGAAGCCTACCTGGTGCAAAAACTGGTGCGCACGGCGTTCGGCAACAACAACGTCGACACCTGCGCACGGGTTTGCCACTCGCCGACCGGCTATGGCCTGAAGCAGACGCTGGGCGAGTCGGCCGGCACCCAGAGCTTCGACTCGGTGATGCAGGCCGACGTGATCCTGGTGATCGGCGCCAACCCCACCGACGCCCACCCGGTATTCGGTTCGCAGCTCAAGCGCCGCCTGCGCCAGGGCGCACGGCTGATCGTCATCGACCCGCGGCGCATCGACCTGGTCGACTCGCCCCACGCCCGTGCCGAACTGCACCTGCAGCTGCGCCCAGGTACCAACGTGGCCATGCTCAATGCCCTGGCCCACGTGATCGTCAGCGAGGGCCTGCTGGCCCAGCGTTTCATTGACGCCCGCTGCGAGACCGAGGACTTCGCCCGCTGGCGTGCCTTCGTCAGCCTGCCGGAAAACGCCCCGGAAACCCTGGGGCCTGTATGCGGCGTGCCCGCCGAGCACATCCGCGCCGCTGCCCGGCTGTACGCCACCGGTGGCAACGCGGCGATCTACTATGGCCTGGGGGTGACCGAACACAGCCAGGGCAGTACTGCGGTGATGGGCATCGCCAACCTGGCCATGGCCACCGGCAACATCGGCCGCGAAGGGGTCGGGGTGAACCCGCTGCGCGGGCAGAACAACGTGCAGGGTTCCTGCGACATGGGCTCGTTCCCCCATGAGCTGCCCGGCTACCGGCACATCTCCAATGAGGGCGTGCGCGCCGAGTTCGAGCAGGCCTGGGGCGTGACCCTGCAACCTGACCCAGGCCTGCGCATCCCCAACATGTTCGAGGCGGCGCTGGATGGCAGTTTCAAGGCGCTGTACTGCCAGGGAGAGGACATCGCCCAGAGCGACCCCAACACCCAGCACGTCACCGCCGCCCTGCGCGCCATGGAGTGCGTGGTGGTGCAGGACATCTTCCTCAACGAGACGGCCAAGTTCGCCCACGTGTTCCTGCCGGGCAGCTCGTTCCTCGAGAAGGACGGCACCTTCACCAACGCCGAGCGGCGTATCTCGCGGGTGCGCAAGGTCATGGAGCCGCTGGCCGGCAAGGCCGACTGGGAGGCTACCGTGGCCCTGGCCAATGCCCTGGGTTACCCGATGAACTACCGCCACCCGTCCGAGATCATGGACGAGATCGCCCGCCTGACGCCGAGCTTCCACCGCGTCAGCTATGCCGAGATCGACCGCCACGGCAGCCTGCAATGGCCGTGCAACGACGCCGCCCCGGACGGTACCCCGACCATGCACATCGACCAGTTCGTGCGCGGCAAGGGGCGCTTCATGCTGACCGGTTATGTGCCCACCGACGAAAAGGTCAATGGCCGCTATCCGCTGCTGCTGACCACCGGGCGCATCCTCAGCCAGTACAACGTCGGCGCCCAGACCCGGCGCACCGCCAACACTGCCTGGCACGATGCCGACCGGCTGGAGATTCACCCCAACGACGCCGAAAGCCGTGGCATCCACGATGGCGACTGGGTCGGCATCGGTAGCCGTGCGGGGCAGACCGTGCTGCGCGCCAAGGTCAGCGAGCGGGTGGCCCCTGGGGTGGTCTACACCACCTTCCACTTCCCCGAGTCCGGCGCCAACGTGATCACCACCGACAACTCCGACTGGGCCACCAACTGCCCGGAATACAAGGTCACGGCGGTGGAGGTGGTGAAGGTGTTCCAGCCGTCGGAATGGCAAAAACGCTACCAGGATTTCAGTGACGAACAGCGGCGCCTGCTTCAGGAGCGCCGCACGGCGGAAAAAGCCGAGGTGCGCCGATGAGCAGTGACAACCTGGTCAAGATGGCCAACCAGATCGCCCACTACTTCGACAGCGAGCCTGATCGGGCGCTGGCGGTGCAGGGGGTGAGGCAGCATCTGAACAGCTTCTGGACACCGGCCATGCGTCGGCAGCTGGGCGAGTGGATTGCCGACCATGGTCAGGAAGGGCTGGATGCCAAGGTGGTGGAGGCCCTGGCATAGCGCTGGCCTGTGCCGGCCTCTTCGCGGGGCAAGCCCGCTCCTACAGGTAATCACCGGCCTTTAGGAGCGGGCTTGCCCCGCGAAAGGGCCGGTACAGAAAAAATGAAATGTCCGTCATTTATGCAAGACGAACCCCACCGCGATGCTACGCTCGCGGAAACACTCGTGACGGATATTTCCTATGGACATGAACTGGCACCAGGCCCTGCAAGAGAGCCTGAGCTGGCTTGCAATCGCCTCGTTCATCACCCTCATCGGCTTCACCGCCGCTGCTTCACTGGCCGTGCGCTACACGCGCTGGGGCAGCCAGTTCTGGCAGTTGGCGGGGCCGTACTTCACCTTCCGGCGCAGCTGGCGCCCGTTGCTGGTGTTCGGCCTGCTGCTGGTACTGACGTTGTTCTCGGTGCGCCTGAACGTGCTGTTCTCGTTCTGGTACAACGGCTTCTACAGCGCCCTGCAGGCACTCGACCAGACGGCCTTCTGGTACCTGCTGGGGGTGTTCGCGGTGCTTGCCACCATCCACGTGCTGCGCTCGCTGTTCGCCTTCTACGTAACCCAGGCGTTCAGCATCCAGTGGCGGGTGTGGCTGACCGAGCGCCTGACCGGCGACTGGATGAAAGGCGATGCCTATTACCGCGGTCGCTTCCTCGCCGAGCCGGTGGACAACCCCGACCAGCGTATCGAACTGGACGTCAGCGCGTTCGTCAGCAACTCGGTGTCGCTGGCCCTGGGCGCGGTCAGCGCGTTGGTCTCGCTGGTGGCCTTTACCGGCATCCTCTGGGGGCTGTCGGCGCCGCTGACGCTGGCGGGGTATGAGATTCCCCGGGCGATGGTGTTTGCGGTCTACATCTATGTGCTGATCGCCACCTGGATCGCCTTCCGCCTCGGCCAGCCGTTGATCCGCCTGAACTTCCTCAACGAAAAACTCACGGCGAACTTCCGTTATGCGCTGATGCGCCTGCGCGAGAACGCCGAGAACATCGCCTTTTACCAGGGTGCGCCGGTCGAACGGGCAACCCTGCTGGGGCGCTTCGGTGCGCTGATCGTCAACGTCTGGGCACTGGTGTTCCGGAACCTGAAATTCAGCGGCTTCAACCTTGGTGTCAGCCAGGTTGCCGTTGTGTTCCCTTTCATCCTGCAGGCACCGCGCTTCTTCAGCGGGGCAATCAAGCTGGGTGACGTGATGCAGACCGCCCAGGCGTTCGGCCAGGTGCAGGATTCGCTGTCGTTCTTCCGTGAGTCCTACGACACCTTCGCTCAGTACCGCGCCACCCTCGACCGTTTGACCGGTTTCCTCGATGCCAACGACCAGGCCAGCGCGCTGCCACGGGTGCTGGTCGAAGACCAGCCGCGGGCGCTGGACATCATCGGCCTGCAGGTACTGCGCCCGGACGGCCACGCACTGATCGCCGACCTCGACTTGCGCCTGCACGGTGGCCAGGCGCTGCTGATCAAAGGGCCGTCGGGCAGTGGCAAGACCACCTTGCTGCGCGCCTTGGCGGGGTTGTGGCCGTATGCCGAGGGCGAGGTCCGGCGGCCGTTGGGCACCCAGGCGTTGTTCCTGTCGCAGCGGCCTTACCTGCCGTTGGGCGACCTGCGCACGGCCATTGCCTACCCGGCCGACAGCCAGCCGGAGGATGAAGCACGCATGCAGCAGGCCCTGCGCGAGGTCAACCTGGCACACCTGGCCGAGCGGCTGGCAGTGAATTGCGACTGGTCGAACATTCTCTCGGTCGGTGAGCAGCAGCGCCTGGCGTTTGCCCGGGTGCTGTTCAACCGGCCGCAGGTGGTGTTCCTCGACGAGTCCACCTCGGCGATGGACGAAGGGCTGGAGCACGCGATGTATGCGTTGCTGCGCAAAGAGATGCCGGAGACCTTGCTGGTGAGCGTGGGGCATCGCAGCACCTTGGCCGACTTCCATACCCACCGGCTGGAAGTGGATGGGCAGGGCGGCTGGGCGCTGCGCCAGCAGGAGGTTCTGGCTTAGCGGTTGTCATTGCCGGCCTCTTCGCGGGTTCTGGCTTAGAGGCCGGCACTGGCAACAAAGATTCAGGGCTGGTGCTCGGCATCCAGCATCACAATCAGTTCAGCCCCTTCATTTCGCACATTCCCCACGTCCTTGCCCACCGCAAACCACTCGAACGCCTCCACCGGCAAGCATTGCTCCCGCGCCAGGCGTTCGGCCTCCTCGGCTGGTACTTCAGGGTCGATCCACGCCCGGGCATGCTCCGGGCTCAGCACCAGGGGCCGGCGATCATGGATATCGACCATCCCCGCATCGCTGGCGGCGGTGATGATGACGAAGCCATCTCCCTCGTTCGGCTCCATCCCCGCATGCACCTCGGCCAGCGCCGCCATGAACATCGGCGCCTGGCTTTTCAGGCGAATGAACCAGGGCTGCTTGCTCTTGGGGTCCTGTGGGTCGGCCACCCACTCATACCAGCCATCGGCCATTACCAAGGCTCGCCCTTGCGGCCAAAGGGCCTTGAAGAACTTGCCGGTGGTCACCGTCTCGACCCGCGCGTTGATCGGTGCCGGCCGTTTACCCGTGGCCCAGAACGGTGCCCAACCCCAATGGCAAGGGTCGATGCGCAGGCCATCGGTGGCGTGATGCAGGACCAGCACGCGGCTGCCGGGGGCAACGTTGTAGCGGCCGATCGGCACGTTGTCGTAGCCGCTGATCACGTCCTGCTCGGCGTCCAGTTCACGCAGGTAGTCGGCCAGGCCCTGGTACTGGGCGAAGCGTCCACACATGGCATGTACCCCCACTTGTCGAAATATCCTACGGCGAAATTGACCGGATACCCGCTACGGCGTTTACTGTATATATATACAGTTTACTATCAAGGCCGTCGCATGATTTCCATCCTGGGTCCCATCACCGGCGGCAGTGCTGCCGTGCCGCGCTACCTGTTCCGTGTCCCGGCGGGCTTTCCGTCGCCAGCCGCCGACCACATGGAGCAACCCATCTCGCTGGACGAGCTGCTCAACCTGCGCGCACCGCACATCTATCTGGTCAGGATAGACGGCGACAGCATGCAGGGGGCCGGTATCTTCGATGGCGACCTGGTGCTGGTCGACCGCTCGATCGAGCCGCGCCATGGCCATATCGTGATTGCCGCGGTCAACGGCGAGCCCTTGTGCAAGCGGCTGCAGCGCGTCGCCGGGCAAGTGCTGCTGCGCTCGGAGAACCCACGCTATGCGCCACGCTACATCATGGAGGGTGACGACTTCATGATCTGGGGCGTGGTGACCTTCAGTGTGCGCAGCCATGACCCGGCAGCCTGAGCCGGCTTAGCGCAGCCGCATCACCCCGACCAGAGTGGCACCGGTAAAGCCCGCCCCGACCAGGAAGGTCGCCTGGAACCCGGCGCCATCCCACAGCAGCCCGGCCACCACGCTGGCGACCAGCAGGGCCACCCCGGTCAGCAGGTTGAACAGGCCGAATGCCGTGCCGCGCAGGTTGGCCGGCGCGCTGTCGGCGATCAGCGCGGCGAAGATGCCCTGGGTGAAGCCCAGGTGCAGGCCCCAGGCCGCCACGCCCAGTGCCAGCCCGGCCCAGCCTGGCAGCAAGGCCAGCAACAGGTCGGCGGCGATCAGCAGGGCCAGCCCGATCATCAGCACGCCACGGCGGCCCACCCGGTCCGACAGCGCGCCGGCCGGGTAGGCCGACAGCGAATAGGCCAGGGCCATGAGTACCAGCACCGCGGGCGCCCACAATGGCGCAACGCCCATGTCCTGGGCGCGCAGCAGCAGGAATGCCTCGCTGAAACGGGCCAGGGTGAACACCATGGCCAGGCCGATCAACCGCCAGTAGGCCGGGCCCAGACGCGCCAACTCATGCAGTGTCAGCGGCGAGCGCACCGGCCGCGCGCCGGGCGCCGTCTCGGGCTCGCGGACGAAGGCAACGAGAATGTACACGGCGACCAACGCCGGGATCACCGCCACCCAGAACACCGTCTGGAAATGGCTCGCGGTCAGCCACATCAGCACGATCGCCAGCAATGGGCCGAGGAACGCGCCGACGGTGTCCAGCGTCTGGCGCAGGCCGAAGGCCGCGCCGCGCAGTTCGGGCGGGGTCACATCGGCCACCAGTGCATCGCGGGGGGCACCGCGGATGCCCTTGCCGATACGGTCGACGAAGCGCGCCGCCGTCAGCCATTCCAGCCCGGAGGCCATGGGGAATACCGGCTTGGTCAACGCGCCCAGGCCATAGCCCAGCACCGTCAGCAGCTTGCGCTTGCCGAGGCGGTCGCTGAGCGCGCCGGAGAAGACCTTGGTGATTGCTGCGGTGGCCTCGGCGATGCCCTCGATGAAGCCGACGGCGACCACCGAAGTGCCGAGCACGGTGACCATGTACAGCGGCAGCAGGGCGTGGATCATTTCCGAGGAAATGTCCATGAACAGCGACACGAAGCCCAGCGCCCAGACGCTGCGCGGAATCTTCGGCAGGACCTTGGCGGTGGTGCTGTGCTCGGTCTTTTCGGCGCTGCGCATCGGGAGTCTCGGCGCGGTTGTCACAGTTCGAAACTGTAGGACTTCGTACGCAGGATGCAAATCGGATGAAGGGCGGGAGGCAGCATTGGGCCAACTGTTTGAGATAATTACACACGAATTAACGGAGAATGACGAAATGCGCCGGGTCAGTTCTCGGCAAATACAGAACGGCCATGGTAGTGAAAGATTTTCCGAGAATTATCCGGCTGCTAGACCGCTGGCGGAATGCGGCGCGAAAAAATGAGCCAAGGCTTTACTACTGCACTAGAAGAGCTTTTTCTTGTTAAGTAAACGAACCCATTAAGCCGGCTCCTCGATACCAGGGCGCCAGCGGCGGACACCCGTCACCCCGCGCTCAGCGCGCCACGTGCAGCGCGGCTGGGAGCATGAGCAGGGCATCACTTGTCGTGGGCGCCGACTTGGAACATCCGTGGGTCGTACATGAAATCGTACATTTCAACCACCTGGATCTGGCTCACCGCTGGGTGGCTGGCGTTGATCACGATGTTGCGTTCCAGCGGCAGAAGGCAATTCGTAGTGGCAAAACGCCAAATAGCGGCCATCAAGGCTAATTCAATACATTGCGCTGCCCGAGCCACTGTTCGAAGTGGGTAAAAGTGTCGATGGCGGCCTGTACCGTGGTGGCCTGCGCCGGCCCTTCAGCCGATGCCTGGCCAAGCCGCTCGAGGAAGCTGCGCCAGTAGCTGCCGGTCAGCGGCCCGTATACATCGAGAAAGGCGGCACCGTTGTCGTGGCCGATGCCCAGGCGCTCGGCCATCACCCGCTTGAGCACCTGGCCACCCAGGGTCGAGCCCTCCAGCACGTACATCACGCCCAGCGCGCTGGCTTCGTCGTGGATGGCCGGCAGTGCCCGGCACAGTGGCAGGGCGTCGATGTCGGCTTTGCTCAGCTTCAGGGCCTGCAGGTCACGGGACAAGGACGCGGTCTTGCGGCGTTCTGGTCCCTGATAATCGCTCAGGTAATGTTCCAGGGGGGCATGAAAACCGTAGTAGGCCTGCAACAGGCGACGGTAGGCAGCACTGTCGAAGCCTGGGCTGAAGAAGGGCAGGCGGGCTTCCAGCGCCTTGTGGCAGTCACGGGTGCCTTCACGCAAGGCGAGCAGCAAGGGGCTGGTTGAGGTGGCGGGCATCGATCAAGGGCTCTGGTGGCATTTCGCCTAGGTTGGAGTGGCGATGCTAACCCGGCGTTCCGCTTTGGCGTGACTTTGTTGCAGTAAAAACGCGGCTGACGTGCTAAACCAGTCGGCCTGACTATCAATGAAGAACGCCATGGTGAAAGCCGTACACCTGACCTTGCTCTGCCACGCCCTGACCCAGGCTCAGAAAAGCGGGCGTCTGGCCCAGCCCGACGACGGCATTTTATCGCTGACCGTCGAGCCCTTACCGATCCCTCCCGCCACGCAGTTGATGGCAGCGCCGGAGCCGCGTGCGGCGCAGACGGCGCAGTGGCTCTCGTCGCAGGCGCAGATCGAGCCGGCCTTGGCCGATTGCGCTCTCGGCCAATGGCAGGGCTTGCCGCTCAAGCAGCTGCAGGCCGAGCAGCCTCAGGCGTTGGCGCAGTGGCTCAACGACCCGTTCAGCGCACCCCACGGCGGTGAGTCGTTCGCGCAGGTGTGCGAGCGTGTGGGGGCCTGGTTGATGGCCTTCGACAGGCCGGGCGAGTGGCTGGCGGTGACTCACCCTTGGGTGATTCGCGCGGCGCTGATGGTGGTATTGGAATGCCCACTGGCTGCCGCGCAGCGGATCGATGTGCTGCCGTTGTCACGGGTCGGGTTGAGCTTTACCGGGCAGTGGCGCTTGCGTCTGGGCTGAGCAAGCGCCGGTTGCCGGGTCAGAACGCCAGCTTGTAGCCGATCAGCAGCAGCATGGTCGCCAGGCAGGGGCGCAGCACGCGGTCGGAGATGCGCCCGGTGAGGTGGCTGCCCAGGTAGATACCGGGCAGCGAGCCCAGCAACAGGTAGCCCAGCAGCGACCAGTCCATGTTGCCCATGCCGGCGTGGCCGATACCGGCGACCAGGGTCAGGGGCACCGCGTGGGCGATTTCGGTGCCGACCAGACGGCGGGTGGCCAGGAACGGGTAGAGCAGGAACAGCGCCACGGTGCCCAAGGCGCCAGCGCCGATCGAGGTCAGGGTGACCATGACGCCCAGGACCACGCCGGTCAGCACGGTGAGGGTGTTCAAACTGCGGTCGCTGAGGTGGTAATGGTCACCCGCGTGACGGCTGGCGAACGCTTGCAGGCGCGACTTGAACAGGATCGCCAGCGCAGTGAGGATCAGCACCACCGCCAGGCCTTGCTTGATGATGGCGTTCAGCGCTGTGGTGTCGGTGTGCAGGGTGCTGAGGAACCACAGGGTCAGGGCTGCCGCCGGCACGCTGCCGAGGCTGAGCAGGCCGGTGATCTTCCAGTCGATGTTCTTGTTGCGCGCATGTACCCAGATACCACCGCCCTTGGTGATGGCGGCATACAGCAGGTCGGTGCCCACGGCAGTCGCGGGGTTGATGCCGAACCACAGCAGGATCGGGGTCATCAGCGAGCCGCCGCCGACGCCGGTCATGCCGACGATGAAACCCACAACCAGTCCGGCAATGGTGAAACCGAAAGATCCTACATCCATACGCTACTCGACTGCCCAGCTTTGCCCGTTATCGGATGGGTGCCAGCATATAGGGAGTTTTTATAGCCAAATAGACTTGTTCGTTATTAGGTTATAACCGGCGTCAGCGGTCGGTCATCACCACCATCACATGGGCATCGCCGCCATCCACGCTTTCCGACAGGTAGATGTGCCCCACCTGGCTGTCGAAATACGCCGTTTCCTGTGGCCCGATGCTGACCGCTTCGCCGGTTTCGAATTCGATGCGCACCCGGCCGCTCAGCACCACTGCGAACTCCTGGCCCGGGTGGCGGATAAAATCGTCGAACTGGCCGCGTTCGCGAGCGATGATGCGGGCGTAGGCAGGGGTCATGCGCCGTTCCGGAAAGGCCCCGGCGATCGGGTGGTAATCGTAGGTGCCGGTGGAATATCCGGCGGCGGCTGGCAACGAGTCAACCACCACGGTCACCGGCGCCGCCACGGCTTCCGCCACTGGGCCACTGGCACGGAACAGGTGGGCGATGTCGACATTCAGGGCACGCGCGGCAGCGGCCAGTTTTTCGTAGCTCACCGAAACCTGCGCCAGTTCCATCTTCGACAAGGTCGACACCGGCACACCACTGAGCTCGGACAATTGCTTGAGGGTCATCTGGCGTGCCTTGCGCACCTGGCGCAGGCGCCCGCCGACTTCGGCGCGGTCTAGCAAGGGCAGGGCAGCGGGGCGGGCATCAGGCATTCGCGGGTCTCGGCATACGTCATGGGTCGCGCATCTTAACTCGCGCGCTTGCATGTTTCGAAATTCTCATATATTAGAATTCTCATAAATGATAATTTGCGCAGCAGGAACGTGCATGACCCAGATCTACGACACCCTGATCATCGGCGCCGGTATCGCTGGCGCCTCGCTGGGCTATCGCCTGGCCGGTGAACGCCGCGTGCTGTTGCTCGAACGCGAAGCGCAACCGGGCTACCACTCGACCGGGCGCTCGGCTGCGATGTTCATGGAGGCCTACGGCACCCCGCAGATCCAGGCCCTGACCCGCGCCAGCCGAGCCTTCTACGAAGCGCCGCCAGCTGGCTTCTGCGAGCACCCGTTGCTCGAACCGCGTGGCTGCCTGTATGTCGCCAGCCATGAACAACGCGAGCTACTTGAGCACACCCACGCGCAGAACCTGGCCAACGGCACTGCGGTCAGCCTGCTCGACCGCGACGCGGCGCTGGCGCTGGTCCCCAGCCTGAACGCCGACAGCCTGGCCGGTGCGGTGCATGAGCCGGGTGCCATGGACCTGGATGTGCACGCCCTGCACCAGGGCTTCCTGCGTGGCTACCGTGCCGCTGGTGGCGAATTGCGCTGCAACGCTGAATTGCTCCGGGCCTGTTACGTCGATGAACTGTGGCAGGTGCAGCTGGCTGATGGCAGCCAGCTGCAGGCGCACACCCTGGTCAATGCCGCGGGTGCTTGGGCTGACCGGGTGGCCGAGCAGTGTGGTGTGGCCCGCGTCGGCCTGCAGCCGTGCCGGCGCAGTGCGTTCACCTTCCCTGGCCCGGCCGATCAGGACTTTGCCCGTTGGCCTGCGGTGATCGGTGTCGACGAGAGCTTCTACTTCAAGCCCGACGCCGGCCAACTGCTGGGCTCACCGGCCAATGCCGACCCGGTCGAGCCTCAGGATGCCGCGCCCGAGGAGCTCGATATCGCCCTGGGCATCTACAACATCGAGGCCATGACGTCGCTGTCCATCCGCCGCCCCAGCCACACCTGGGCGGGCTTGCGTTCGTTCGTCGCCGACGGCGACCTGGTGATTGGTTTCGACCCGCAGATGCCGGCGTTCTTCTGGCTGGCGGCGCAAGGTGGCTATGGTATCCAGTCGGCAGCCGGTGCTTCGCGCCTGGCCGCCGACTTGCTGCTCGGGCAAGCGCTGTGCCCGAGCCTGACCGCCCAGGGAGTGGCGCCCGAGCGCCTGTCCCCGGCACGTTTCCAGTAACCCTGAAAGGAGTTTGTCATGAGCAATCAGATCCAGCGTTTCCCCAGCAGCCTGCCGTTCCCGTTTTCCCGTGCGGTGAAGGCCGGCGGTTTCCTCTTCCTGTCCGGCCAGGTGCCGATGAGCACGGCTGGCGAGGTGGTGCGCGGTGACATCCAGGCCCAGACCCGCGCCGCCTGCGAGCGCATCGCCGAGAGCCTGGAGGCCTGTGGTGCGCGCTTCGACCAGGTGGTCAAGGTGACGGTGTGGCTGTCGTCGATGGACCATTTCGCCGGTTTCAACGAGGTCTACAAGGCGTTCTTCGGCGCCGCACTGCCGGTGCGTTCGACCGTGGCCTCGGCGTTGGCGCTGGGCGTGGATGTGGAGATCGAAGTGCAGGCATTCGTCGGCGAAGGCTGAGCCAGCCGCAGTTCGCGGCCAAGCCCTGTGAGGCCACAACAACAATAACCAGAGGTTCACATGCAAGAGCAACTGAAGATCGCCGGGGCCTTCGTCGGCGTGATCGTGGGGGCGGGCTTCGCGTCCGGGCGGGAACTGCTGTTGTTCTTCGTCGATTTCGGCCTCTGGGGGCTGTTGGGCGCCCTGATCAGCGCGGCGCTGTTCACCTTCCTCGGCATGGCCCTGGCCGGGTTGGGCAACCGCCAGCGCGCCACCTCGCACAAGGATGTGATCCAGGCCATCTGTGGGCGTCACCTGGGGCTGTTCGTCGATTGGCTGATTACTTTCTTCATGTTCGCCGTGACCGTGGTCATGCTGGCCGGTGGTGGAGCATTGCTGGAGCAGCAGTTCGGCATTCCGGCACGGACCGGCAGCGTGCTGGTGACGCTGCTGGTGGTGGCGATCGTGTGCCTGGATGTGCGCAAGGTCATTGTCGCCATTGGCGCGATTACGCCGTTGCTGATCCTGGTGGCCTCGGCGATTGCCCTGTACGCGGTGTTCACCCGTGGGCAGAGCCTTGCCGCGCTCGACCAGCTGGCCAGCCAGCAACAGGCCGGCACCCGGCACTGGTTGCTTGGGGCGTTTCTGTACGTGTCCTACAACATCGTTGCCGGGGCACCGATCCTGGCGATCCTCGGCGGCTCGGCCAAGGGCGAGAAGGCTGCCGTGTGGGGCGGCCTGCTCGGGGGCGCTGCGCTGGGCTTGCTGATGTTGGTGATGAGTGCCGGGCTGCTGTCGCGCCTGGACAGCGTGGCCGACTTGCCCATGCCGATGCTGTCGATTGCCAACGAAGTGTCGCCGCTGCTGGGCGTGGTGATGTGCCTGATCATCTTCGGCATGATCGTCAACACGGCGGTTGGCACTTTGTTCTCGTTCCTGTCGCGGCTGTTGCCAGCGGGCACGGCCAAGTTCCGCTGGGGTTCGGTGGTCACCGGAGTGGCGGCGTTCGTCTGCAGCCTGGTGGGGTTCATCAGCCTGGTGGGCGAGGTGTATCCGCTGTTCGGTTACCTGGGCTTCGTGCTGATGGCGGCGGTGTTGCTGGCCTGGGTGCGGCGGGGCAGGAGTGGCCAGGCGGCGGTCGCCTAGCGCGCAAACCCTCGTCGGCGAGCGCCGACGAGGGGCGCTGCATCAGATGCGGAAGCTGCCCACCAGCTGCTTCAGGCGCCCGGCCTGCTGAGCCAGGGCATCGCAATGCTGCAGGGTCTGGTTGAGGTTCTCCACCCCTTGCTGGTTGAGCGCGTTGATCTGGGTGATGTCCAGGTTCAGGCTCTCGACCACCGCCGTCTGTTCCTCGGTTGCCGTGGCCACCGACTGGTTCATGCCGTCGATTTCACCGATGCGCTGGGTCACGCTGGCCAGGCGCTCGCCGGCCTGGTTGGCCACCTGCACGGTCTGTTCGCTCGATACCTGGCTGGTGTTCATGGTGTGCACCGCCTCGCGCGAGCCTACTTGCAGGCTGGTGATCATGCGGTGGATTTCTTCGGCCGATTCCTGGGTGCGGTGTGCCAGGTTGCGGACCTCGTCGGCAACCACGGCAAAGCCGCGCCCGGCCTCACCGGCACGGGCGGCTTCGATGGCGGCGTTCAGCGCCAGCAGGTTGGTCTGCTGGGAAATGCCCTTGATCACGTCAAGGATCTTGCCGATCTCGTCGGTGCTGGCATTGAGGGTTTCGATCTGTTCGCACGACTCGCTGATGCGCTGGGACAGCGCGGTCATGGCGTTGATTGCCTGCTCGACCACCTCACGGCCGCCATGGGCCTGGTCACTGGCGCCGCTGGCGTGTTGCGAGGCATCGGCCGCGTTGCGGGCGATCTCTTGTGTCGCGGCGCCCAGCTGGTTGATCGCCGCGGCCACGCTGTTGGTGCGCATGCTCTGTTCTTCGGAGCCGATGATCGAGGCGTTGGAGGCGTTGACCACTTTTTCCGACAGGTCGTGCACCAGGCGGGTAGCCGAAGACACTTCGCTGATCGAGGCATGGATGCGTTCGACGAAGCGGTTGAACGAGCTGGCCAGTTCGCCGAATTCGTCCTTGTGCTGCACGTCGAGGCGGCGGGTCAGGTCGCCTTCACCTTCGGCAATGTCGCGCATGGCGCGGCCCATGGTGGTCAGCGGGCGCATCAGCACCGGGATCAGCAGGCCGAGCAGCACGGCGATGGCGATCACGGCGATGAGCATGGCGATGATCGCCGAGGTGCGGAACTGGCTGATGGCAGCGTAGGCTTTGTCCTTGTCGATCGACAGGCCGATGTACCACTGCGCCGATGGCAGGCCGGCGACCGGGGCGAACGAGATCAGCCGTTCTTCGCCGTTGAGGGTGACGTCCTGCATGCCGGCAGTCACGCGCAGGCCGCTGCCTGGGTAGATGTCCTTGAGATTCTTCATCAGCTGGTCTTTGTCCGGGCTGACGATCACCTGGCCATTGCTGTCGGCGAGGAAAGCGTGGCCGATGCCGCCGAAGTCGACCGAGTTGATGATCTCGACCAGGGTGTCGAGGGTCAGGTCGCCGCCCACCACGCCGATCAGTTCGCCGCTGCGCTTGCTTTTCACCGGTACCGCGATGGTCACCATCAGGCCACCGACGGCGCCCTGGTACGGGGCGGTGAGCACGGTCTGGCCGGCGCTTGCCGCACTGGCGTACCACGGCCGCTGGCGGGGGTCGTAGCCGGCCGGCATCTGCGTGTCAGGGCGCTGGGTGAACACGCCATTGGCCTGGCCCAGGTAAGTGAAAAGGAAATTTCGCGTGTAGGAAGGCTGCTCGATCAGCCCGCCCAGGGTCTCTCCTGCCCCTTGTTCGGCAATGTCCTGCGCCAGGTTTTCCAGCACCAGAATGCGCCCGCTCATCCAGTTCTGCACGCTGCTGGCGGTCAGCGCGCCGGCCTGCTGCACGGAAGATTCGATGTTCTGGCGAAGGGTGTTGCGTTGCAGATAATCGTTGTAGAGCGTGAACAGCGCAAAGGCCAGCACCACGACACCGCAGGCGCTGAGGAGGATCTTGTGGCGAAATTTCAGGTTCATGTTTCGAGACCTTGAGCCATGGAGGGGAGGGCGCCGCGCGCTTGTGGCACGATGGCGGGGCCTGTCTCCTGGTATATCGGCTTGCCCGGTAAAATGTTGAAACACTTACCTATTTTTTGCGGCCCCGGTCGACGGACGGTGAGCTAGCCGGCGGCCAGCAGGTCGATCAGCAGGCGTGCGCCCTGGCGCAGGGGCTGCTGCTTGCGCCAGAAGGCATGGATCGGCAGCTGCAGTTCGTTGCGGGTATTGCGAAACTGCAGGCGCACCAGGCGCCCGGCAGCGACCAGCGGCGCCACCCGGGCCAGTGGCAGGTCGCCCCAGCCAAGGCCGGCTTCGACCATCTGCAGGGCCAGGTCGAAGCTGTCGGTGGACCAGTGCGTGGCGCCGATCAGCGGGCGTGGATCGAGCAGTGGCAGGTCGCGGCTGCGGACCAGGATCTGGCGCACATTGACCAGGTCTTCGAGGTAGTGGATCCGGCCCTCGCGCAGGGCCGGGTGGGCCGGCGCCAAGGTGGCCACCAGCGACTCCATGCCGATGTGCTGGAAGCTGCGGCGGGCATCGACCTGCAGGCCGGCAAAGGCCAGGCACAGGTCGGCGCGGCCGCTGTCGAGCAGGTGCAGAGCTTCTTCCTGAGGGGCGCTGAGCAGCTGAATATCGAGCAGTGGGTAGCGTGCGCCGAGGCTGGCAATGGCCGCCAGCAGCGGGCGGTGGTCGATATCCGGCACCACGGCAAGGGTCAGGCTGCTTTCCAGCCCTTGGGAAAGCTCCAGCGCATGCACCTGCAGCAGGCCCAGCTGTTCGGCGATCAGCCGTGCATGGGGTTCCAGTGCCAGGGCCTGGGCGGTGGCGCGGACCTCGCGTGAGCCGCGCTCGAACAAGGTGTAGCCCAGTTCGGCTTCAAGGTTGCCGATGGCCATGCTCACCGCCGAAGGCACGCGCTGCAGGGCGCGGGCAGCGGCGGAAAACGAACCGCGGTCGAGCACGGCGAGAAACAGCTGGATGTTGTCGCTGGAAAAGTTCATGGCAGCCTCCTGTCAGTCAATCTGAAAGCTGCTGACTTTTTCTGTCAAGCGGATTGAATCATCCTTTCGCCTCATCGCATTTCGACACATGAGGTAACCCGTGCAGGGCGTCAAACGCAAACTGGTCTACGTGACCTTCTATGAACTGATCGGCCTGTGCATGTCGACACTGGGGCTGGCCTATCTGTCGGACACCCAGGCGTCACACACTGGGCCGCTGGCGGTGATGATCACCACCATCGCCATGCTCTGGAACTTGATCTACAACAGCCTGTTCGAGTCGTGGGAGAGCCGCCAGGCCAAGCGTGGGCGCAGTGTGGCGCGGCGGGTGGTGCATGCCGTCGGCTTTCAGCTGACCTTGGTGGTGTACCTGATTCCGCTGATTGCCTGGTGGCTGGACATGAGCCTGGTGGAGGCATTTCTGGTGGACCTGGCGTTCATCATTCTGATCCCGTGTTACACCTTCGCCTACAACTGGGCGTTCGACCGGATCTTTGGCTTGCCGACTTCGGCCATGGCTGCGGCCTAAGGCAGGCGAATCAGCAGCGGCTCCTGTGCTGTCGGCACCTGCCGCTGTTCGCTCTGCTGCTCCACCAAGGGTTGTGGCATGGTCGCCAGCAGGCTGTCCTCGACCTGCCCAGACAGGTAGTACACCCCCGCCAGTGCGCCGCTCTGGCGGTTCTCCATCAGCTCCTGCCATTCCTGGTTGAGTGCGACATTCAGGATCACCCGCAACTGCTCGATCATCTGCGGCTGGTCACGGTTATGGGCCATGATGCCGTAGCCTGTCGATACGATCGAAATCATCGCCCCGGCCACCTTGCCCACGGCGCTGGCCACGGCGCTGGCGATGCCGCGTGGGGCCAGCGTGGCGCCAATTTTCTCGCTGGCATCAGTCGCCACCGACGACAAGCCTGCGTCGGTTTTGCCAGGGCCTTTGGCGGCCTGCTTGTGCAAATGGTCGCGCAACGCCAGCCAGGCCGGTTGCTGCTCCAGTGACTTGGCCCGTAGCAACTCATACAGCGAGGCATTGCGGGCGGAGGGTGGCCCCAGGTGGATGGCCGGGATGCGGTTCAGGCGCTGGCTGATTTGCTCTGGGGCGGCATTGTAGCGCTGGATGATGGCGGGCAGTTGCTGGCCGAACAACTGTATGTACAGCTCGCAGGCACGATCGCGGATGCCCTCGGGGTTGATCTGTTCGGCCACCGGTTCGATGACCCGTTGGTGGTACTGCTCCTGCAGGTACAGCGCCAGGCGTTTTTCCGCAGGCTCGCGGCCCTCGCCGCTGTCGAGCTTGTACCAGGCGACCTTCATGGTAAGCCACTGCTGGGTCCAGTAGCCGGTGAACCAGGGGATGAAGTCTTTTTCGGTGCGTTGCTGCACTTGCTCCTTCCACACCCGCATCGAGCGCCGCGCATAGTCGTTGGCGGAGCCCGCGGCGCTGGCCGAAGCCTCGATCAGCTCCTGGTCGATGCGCTGCCAGGCGGCAGGGTCGAGCACCGCCGGTGGAGGTGGGGCAGGCGGGCGTCTGCCGGCGCAGCCGGCGATGGCCAGCAAAAGGCACAGCATGATTAACAGCCGCGGGCTCACTCGGCGGCCTCCCTGCAGATAGAGGCTGGGGGTTATCCGAGTATAGGGGCACGGTTTGGCGGCTGCTGTGCAGCCCATCGCCGCCCCGGTTTAATCGAGGTCGAGCTTGTCTTCGAGGCGGTCGAGGTGATCATGCATCAACGCCAGCGCCGCCCCGGCATCACCGGCTTCCACAGCATCGATGATCGCGGCATGTTCCTCCCAGGCGCAGTGGTCGCAGCAGGGCGACTCATAACGGGCGATGATCAATGAGGTCATCGGCACAAGGCCGTTGAGAAACCGCGCCAGCGGCTCATTGGCTGCGACCTGGGCGAGCTTTAAGTGAAACTCGCCACCCAGGCGGATGGCGGCGCAGCGCTCGCCGCGCTCATGGTGCTGGCGCTCGCGCTCGACCAGTTGGCGCAGCTGGCGAACCTGCGCTGGCCGGGCACGCTGGGCGGCCAGGCTGATCAAGGTGGTTTCGGCCAGGCGCCGGGCGCTGAGCACCTGGCGCGCCTGCTCGGGGTCGGGGGCGGCCAGGTGCGCGGTGTGGCTGGGGCGCTGCACCACGACTTGCTGATCCGACAGGCGCCCGAGCACCCGGCGGATCACCGTGCGGCTGACCCCGAAGGCATTGCCCAGGGCCTGTTCGGGCAACAGGCTGCCAGGCGGCAGGCGCTGCTCGAGAATCGCGTCGAACAGACGAGGGTAGATCTGCTCGGCCGACAGGCGGGTTTCACCGGCGGCGAGCAGGGCAGGCAGGCGGGGGGCGGCTTGGGCGCAGGCGGTCATGGTCGCTCTCCTGGGGTCATTGGCCGGGCTGGTCGTCCGGGATGTTGAGTTGAATGCCCATGCGCTGCCCCTCGGCGAGGATGTGCTGGCGCATCTGGGCACTGGCCTGGGAGCTGTTGCGTTCGCGTATCGCGCGCACCACGGCTTCGTTTTCCTTGAGCCGCGCGGCCAGGTGCTCGGGCGAGTTGTGCAGCATGCTGGCGCTCTGCTTGAGGGCATTGCCGGTCTGTTGCACCACGCTCTGGAAGATCGGGTTGGTGGTCAGTGCGAACAGTGCTTCATGGAAGGCGATGTAGGCCTTGACCCCGGCTTCGCTGTCTTCGGCTTCCAGGGCTTCGCGCATGTCCATCAGGGTCAGGCGCAACTGGCCGATGTCCTGGTTGTTGGCCGATTGCGCGACCAGGCCGACGATGAACGGCTCCAGGGTGTAGCGCAGCTCCAGCACGTCGGCCAGGCTGGCCGCTGCGGCGCTTTCGCCGGCTGGGTCCTGGGCTGCTGCCTCGGCATCCAGCACCAGCACACCCTTGCCCGGCAGCGAGCGCACCAGGCCGAGGGTTTCCAGCACGGTTACCGCTTCACGCAGGCTGGGGCGGCTGATGCCAAGCTGTTCTGCCAGCTCGCGCTGGCCGGGCAACATGTCGCCGGAGCGCCATTGGCCACGGGCCAGGGCCTGGCGCAGTTTTTCCACCACGGAGGTGACGACGGTCGATGAGCTGATCACGGTTTGCTCCTGAAAAGGCCGGCGAAAGTGCCGGCCACGCGGGCTCAGAATTCCTGCTGATGGGCGTTGGGTTGTTTGCGCGGCGCATGGGCGAAGCCGGGTTTGCCTGCGAGCACGTTGTGCGCGCGCTCAAGGTCGATATCCTTTTCCCAGCGGGCGATGGCCACGGTGGCCACGCAGTTGCCGATCAGGTTGGTCAGTGCCCGGCCAATGCCCATGAACCAGTCCACCGCCAGTACCAGTACCAGGCCCACCACCGGAATCGCTGGCACGGCGGTCAAGGTCGCGGCGAGGATCACCAGCGCCGAGCCTGGGATGCCGTGAGCGCCCTTGGAAGTCACCAGCGACACCAGCAGGATGGTCAGCAGGTCGGTCATTGCCAGAGGCGTGCCGGTGGCGTTGGCAATGAACACGATGGCCAGGGTCAGGTAGATGGAGAACCCGTCGAGGTTGAACGAGTAGCCGGTGGGGATCACCAGGCCGACGGTGGAACTGCCGATGCCCAGGTGTTCCAGCTTGCGCATGATCTGCGGTAGCACGGCGTCGGACGACGCGGTGCCGAGGACAATGGTCAGTTCCTCACGCAGGTACTTGATGAACGGCAGCAGTTTCAGGCCTGACACGCGCATCACGGTACCCAGTACGATCAGCACGAAGCCGGCACAGGTCAGGTAGAACAGTGCCACCAGGCCACCCAGGTGCTGCAGCGACTCCAGGCCGTACTTGCTGGTGGTGAAGGCGATGGCGCCGAACACACCGATCGGCGCCAGGCGCACGATCATGCCCATGATGCGGAAGATCACATGACTCAGCTCGTTGATCAGCCGCGAGATGCCCGTGGCCGAGTCGCCCACCAGGTTCAGCGCGCTGCCGAACAGCACCGAGAACAGCAGCACCTGCAGGATGTTGTTGTCGGCGAAGGCACCGACCACCGAGTTCGGGATCAGGTCCATGAAGAACGCCGTGGCCCCATGAATATGCTGGCCACGCTCGGCCAGGCTGCTGGCGTCGGCGCTGGACAGCTGGTCGAGGTGGATATTGGCGCCGCTGCCGATGCCGCTGCTGAAAGCGAACACCAGCCCGATGACCAGGGCGATGGTGGTCAGTACTTCGAAGTAAATGACCGATTTCAGGCCGATGCGCCCGACCTTCTTGAGGTCGCCGGCACCTGAAATGCCGCTGACCACCACGCAGAAGACGATCAGGCCGATGAGCATCTTGATCAGCTTGATGAAACCATCGCCGAGGGGTTTGAGTTGCAGGGAGACTTCGGGGAGGCTGAGGCCGCAGGCGATGCCGAGGGCAAGGCCGAGTACGACTTGCAGGAAGATCGAACGCGAGCACCATTTGAGCATGGGAGTGATCTCTGATCGGTGTCCTTGCTTCGGTGCCGCACGGGGCAAAAGAGCGCAGGACTTCTTTATTGTTGTGGTCTTACCGGTTTGTTCAGCGCCGGATCATAAAACCGTGAAAAATCCGACATTGCAAGGAGTGTTGGCCTTACCGGTCTGACCAGTTACGAGGCATTGGCAGCGATCAGGCTCTAGTTCGGTGCATGGGCCATTACTGCCGACCCAGGCGGTCCGACGAAATCAGCTCAGGACTGGACCAACGCCTGGTCAGCCGATGCAATCAGCTTGCCAGGATCGTAGGGCGGGGTGCCCCGTGCCGGGTAACCGACACGGGAGGCTGGCTTAGGCGTCGGCCGCGAACGCTCGTGGGTTGGTTTCGCTCATGCTCAAGGTCAGTCCGGCTATCAATGCTTCACGGGCTCGTTGGCGACTTTCCAGTAACAGTTCTGAAGCCCGCAGGTAGCGTTCACTGTCGTTGGACAGGTCGACCCGTTGCAGCACACCTGCGCGGCGCCAGGCAATTTGCCCCATGTGCTGCTCCAGGCTGGCGATGTAGCCAGGCGGGACCTCGGGCCCGGTGTAAGCGCCAGCCTCCGCGGCGCGGTCATTGAGCGTGTCGAAGTATTCCGAAGCGCCCTCCCATTGCCGGGCAAAGGCCTTGAACTCATGAGGCCGCAATCGTTCAAGCCAACGCTGCCAGAAGGGTTGATCGCTGGCCCAGCCATTGAGGTGTTGCGCGCTTGCCTCGGCCCACACTGCATGCTCCAGGGCCTGTAAGGTGTTGTCGCTCAGGCGCGCGAGATATTCATACTGCATGGTGACCGGCTGCGTAGGCAGCCGGAGCCGCTGCTGCAGGTGGATCCGTGCGAACAAGGCCATTTCCAGTTCATCCAGAAGGAAGTCCGGCTCGGTCAACAGCGCGTCGCTGAGGTCATCATGGATCGACAAAGCCGGTGCCGCCTCGCGCTCGGCGGCATTGCCGGCCTCGGCCAATGCCCTTCGTCTGGCACGCCGTGCGTTGTACAGCCCGCCGATCTGCTCATCGAGCAGGCGCTGGCGCATCAGGCTCGCGGCGCTTTCGATGGCGACCTGTTCATTGCTGGCCCCCGGTTGTGCATGGACCACCGATTGCCAAACGGTCACCTCGGTCTCGATCTGCTGGAAGAGCAGGATGGCCTGGTCGACGCATTGCTGGCCTGCATCTGTCAGCAGGTCGTTGATCTGCTGCTGCAACTGGGCAATACCTGTACCAGGCCGATCTGTATGCGCACCGTCGACCAATGCCTGCAGCACGTGGCGCATGCGTTGATTCATCGCGGCTGAACTCGTCTGGTAGGCCTGCGTACCGGGCATGCGTTGATACAAGTCAAACAGCGGTTGCCAGTTTGCATCCATCCAGTAACTGGAAACGTGTCCCCGCAGTGCGGGGGGCCAACCGGCTGACCAGTCTTCTTCGTTGGTGCTCTGCTGGGGCGCCAGGCCGGCGTCTTCGAGCCGTTGCAACGCCAGCTCGCTGAGCGGATTGTCGTCGAAGGCATGGTTCAGTTCATCGTCGCCTTCGCGTACGCGGCGGGCGAAGGCCGTATCGCGCAACACAGGCACATCGACCAGTTCGTTCAGGCTCAGATCGATGGCGCGCAGGTTCATGGGCTCCTGATTCATCAATGCGATCAGCCCCGCAGGCCATTCGAAAATCAGCGTACGCTCCAGATCAAGTTGTTCGAGTGCGCTCCAGCCGGTCAGGTCGGGCGCCAGTTCCAGCGGGTTGTAGCGCAGCGAAAGCAGGCGCAGGCGGTTCAAGCCGGCAAGCGCCGTGCGGCTTTCGTCGGTCAGCACGATTTCATTGCGCCCCAGTTCGAGGTGGGTAAGGCTGGGCCAGCGCTGCAGTGCCTGAAAATGCTCCGCGCCGAAGGTCAGGTTATTGAGGTCGGCCTGGAAAAAGCTCAGGGCCGGCAGTTCGGCTAGCCGTTCAAGAGTACTGACGGAGAGGTTCTGCAGACTTTGTGACAGGTTCAGGCGCTGAAGGTCATGCAGGCGAGTCAGCGTGGTGAGATCGGCCTCCCGAGAGAGATCGAGCAGGTTGTGCGAAAGGTCGAGCGATTGTATGTCGGCGAGTTCGCCCAGTGCTGCAGGAATTGTCCGCAGAGCGTTGTTTTCGAGGTCCAGGTTGCGTGCCCGAGGGAAGGCTCTGAGAAAACTATCCAACTGAGTATCGGCACGATCCGCCAGCCCGCTGATGCGCAGTTGGCGAACATGGGGAAGGGCTACGCTCAGCGTTGGCAGCGTCCCTAGGTCTGCCGCATCGATCTCTACAATCACGAAGTTGAGGGCGCCGGTCGGGTCGACGGGGTTCTCCCGTCGCCACGCCTGGCGTATGAGCTGGGCCTGCAGATCACGAGCCGTGCGCTGCTGGCCTCGGGCAGCCTCGACCCAGCCTTGCAGCTCGCTGTCGAGGCGTTGGTAATCGGCGCGCAGCCCTTCGAGCAAGCGGGCGAATGCGCCAGGCCGATCGCCTGCTTCATCCCGCAGCTGCTGGCGCAACCATTCGCGTTCCTCCAGGTTGCCGGTCGGGTACAGCTGGTCGAACAGTTCATCGTCGCTCAGCCAGCCGCGACCGCGGCCACTGAGCCTGTAGCCCGGCTTGCCGGCCAGCCAGCTCGGTGGGTTGTAAAGTGGACGAACCGGCGCCATGCCCAAGTCGCCCGCAGTGGTTTCGCGATCCTGGCATGCCAGTTCGAACAAGGCATCGCGCAGCCCCGTTACATCATGGATGTCCAGCTTCAGAGCGTTGCGTTCGCTATCGGGCAGGGCCCGCAGGATGGATGCCAGCAGCTCATCGCGGTTGCCCAGGACCTGGCCTGAGTCGTCGGCGGGCTCATAGCCCAGGTCGCTGCGCTGCACCTGTTTGCTGGTCGTACCATTGCCCGCCACGTCGATCAGGCGGCCATTGTCACGAAGTTCCAGGCTGATGTCGCCAGTCCATCCAGGTAGCCGAGGCAGGTTGGCGAACACCAGCCGGTCGCGGTCAGCACCGCTTCCCTGCGCTTGCCGGAGCTGAGCTAGCGCGCGGTTGAGGCGCGCGTCACGCAAGTACAACCGCGCCTGTTCGGCCAGGCGCAAGGGCAGCCGGCCACTCTGCTTGAGCGCGGCCAGGTCCTGGCTGGAAGCGGTTGCCAGAATTTCACTGCGTATTCGGGGGCTGAGTGAAGGAAAGTCTCGGGCCAGCACACTGTTATCGGCGAGACCGGCATTTTGGGGCAGCGTAGCGCCAAAGGCTTCGAGGCTGTCCAGGAGCAGGGCCGGCAAAGGGCGATGATCCTGCAGCAGTCGGCGCACAGCGGCGTCGTCATAGCCGCTGCTGCGCAGGGCATGCATCAGCGCGGTATCGTCCAGGCCGGCGCTTGCCGGGCCAAGGCGGCGTGCCAGGCCAGGGCTCTGCCAGGCCAATGGCCGCTCGTGCTCCAGCAACCATGTACCTTCGCCATTGCCCACCAGCCTGGGCTGGTGACGATGGTACTTGCCCGGTGCAAGTCGCCAGCGCCCCTTGCCCGCGGACTCCACGGCGTATGCCTGATCTTCGTGCAGCCACCAGCGCTGCCCTTCCCAGGTGTGCAAGCCGCTGGCGGGCAGTGTCGTTTGCGCTGGCCAGGGGCGGGGCCGGGCGAACGCCGACAGGCCGCCATGCCACAGGCGTTCGCTGTCGCCTTCGCCGACGCGTTGCCAATCATGCAATGGCCCGGTCGGTTCGACGAAATGCCCGGCGGCGCCAATGGCGGCGAACTGCGCAAGGTTCTCGAACACGGCGAACAAATGGCCGATGGCCTGGTCGCTTTCGCCTTCATTGGCTGCATGCACCCCTTCGAGAAACTCGTCCACCACTTGCGCACCGCCCACCACCAGCATCACCTCGGCGAGCCCGGGGACGAAGAAGCTCGCGACATTCAGAATATTCAGGCCAGCCGCCAGCCAGCCTTCGACGGTTGCGCGTAGCGCCGCCGCGTCGCGCTGCTCGGTCGGCACCACGATATGGGCTGCATCCTGGCGTTTGCGTTCAAGCATTGTGCGTGTGCGCTCGGCGAAACAGTCTTTGCGCCAAGGCGTTGCGCTCCATGGCAACCTGGCGTTTTTATCCAGGGTCTCCTGCCACAGATGGCGAGGGTTGGGAAACAGCCGAGAGATCCAGCTGAAATGCTCGCCTTTTTCCAGACTTGGAGTGACTGGCTGCAGCGTGGCATAGGGGAAGCGAGGAAACAGCGTCTCGCGTAGCCGCTTGGCGAATAGAGGCTGTTGGTCATGGCCGACATAACGCAGGTAAAAGCGCCGTTGCTCGTCGTGCCAGAGCATTTGCGTCATGGCTTGGCCCAGCGCTGCGAGCGAAGGGTACTGGCGCAGCGCCTTGGTTGGGTGGCCAGGCAGGTAAAGCAGGCACACTTCCTTGTTGGCCTGCGGCCGCATGCGGATCAGCAACGGACCATTCAGCGGGCAGTCGAGCAGGGTGAGGAAACAGCATTCCAGTGCTTGCAAGCTACCATCGGGGCGCGGGAGCGAAAACGCGCCTGCCAGTGCTGCCTCGCCCAAGGACTGACCGTGGCTGTCGATGTGCCCATGCAACTTCGCCAGGCTGATTTCGGCGGCAAAGGCGGCCTTGTCCTGTCGTATTTGCATTTGCCGCGTGAGGTCGGTGTCGAGCAGATCAGTCAGGTGATCCTGATAGCGGCGTCCGAGGTCCAGATTCCGGACTGCCTTGACGAAGCGTCCGGCATCGATGTCGGTACTAGCCGCTGCGTCCTTGTTCAGATACAGCCTTACCTGGTCGCCCTCGTCGAAGTTCAGCATGGCTGCCTCCAGCCATGACCTGTTGCGTCCTTGGGTGATGTCCCAGAGCCAGCCCTGGCCAACATCAGGCAGCTCCCGCTCGGCAAACCAGTATGCCAGCGCATCTTCCAGTTGCGGGCGGCAAAATGCTTCAGGTGCCTGCACGCCTGCCAGATGCATGCGAAGCTGACGGGTGGCACGATGGCTTTCCCGTACGCGTAATTCCAGTTGCTTGCGTTCTGCAGGCGTACGGGTTGTCAACCATTGCGGTGCGCGTCGTTGTATGAGCGCCAGGTGTGGCGAAGGCTGTGTGGGCATGAGCCGCTCTCCATTGTCGGGCGGCCAGCGTAGGGAGGGACACAGAGCGATTGGGTTATCGGGTTACAGCCCGGTCGACGGCGGTATGCATTTGATCGCGGCTAGCTCCGGGTGTGCCACCAGTTTGTCGATATGCAGCGAATCGTCGTTCATCCAGCTTTCGCTGAGAACCCGATAGTGCTCCATGTCACGGCAGCGTAGGCGCAGGCTGTAATCGAAGTGGCCACTGATCAGTTGGCATTCGTGAACTTCCGGGCACTTCAGCATGGTGGCCTCGAAGGCTTTCTGCGCGACGCGCCCGCTCTGGTTGGACAGGGCCACCAGCACCAGCAAGGACAGGCCAGGGGCGAGTTTCTGCAGGTCGATGATCGCGCCGTAGCCGCGGATCACCCCGCGGCGTTCGAGCTTGCGCACCCGCTCCAGGCAGGGGCGCGGGGTGAGGTGGACCAGGGTCGAGAGCTTCTCGAAGGTGATGCGGCCGTCGTGGCGCAGTACGTCGAGGATGGCTTCGTCGATGCGGTCCAGCGGTGGGGCGTTGGCGTCCTTGGTGTCCATGCGCGGGGCTTCTTTCGAAAGAGGGCATGGACAGGGTAGGCGCAAACCGGAGCCGCTGCGCGACCCCGGGTTGTATCAGGCACAGGCGCTTTCTGCCTTGTGCATCGCGCGCGCCCCCACTACCCGAGGTTGCAGCAGCGCATAGAGGTCCTTCGGGTTGTCCAGCTTCGGCACCAGCGTAATGTCCTGGCCGATCCCCAGCATGCGTGCGCTATCCAGCACGTAGCGCAGCGCCGAGTAGTCTTCCAGGGCAAACCCGACCGAGTCGAACAAGGTCACTTGCTCGGCATGCTCGCGGCCTTGCACAAGCCCCGCGATCACCTGCCAGAACTCGATCACCGGCGAGTTGCCAGGCAATTGCTGGATCTCGCCCTCGACACGGCTCTGTGGCTCGTATTCGACGATCACCCGCGCCTGTTCGACGATGTCGCGGTGCAGCTCGGTCTTGCCCGGGCAGTCGCCGCCCACGGCGTTCAGGTGCATGCCCGGCTCGATCATGTCCGGCGTGAGGATGGTCGCATAGGCCTTGTCGGCGGTGACCGTGGTGACGATGTCGGCACCGCGCACCGCTTCGGCAACCGAACTGGCGACACTCAGCTTTAGCCCGGGGCGGCCGGCCAGATTGGCCACCAGTTTGGCAGAGGCCGTCGGGTCGATGTCGTACAGGCGGATTTCGTCGATGCCCACCAGGGTATTGAAGGCGATGGCCTGGAATTCGCTTTGTGAGCCATTGCCGATCAGCGCCATGCTGCGGCTGTCTTCACGCGCCAGATAGCGTGCCGCCAGTGCCGAGGTGGCGGCCGTGCGGATCGCGGTGGTCAGGGTCATCTCGCTGAGCAGCAGCGGTGTGCCAGTGTCGACATCGGCCAGGGTGCCGAAGGCCATCACCGTGGGCAGGCCGTGACGGGTGTTCTTCGGATGGCCATTGACGTACTTGAAGGCGTACAGGCTGGCGTCGGACACCGGCATCAGTTCGATAACCCCATCGGGCGAGTGGTTGGCCACCCGTGCACACTTCTCGAAGGCCGGCCAGCGCAGGTAGTCCTGACGGATATATTCGGCCATCTCAACCAGGCAGGTGGGCAGGCCTTTACGGTTGACCAGGCGGGCGAGGTCTTGCACATCGATGTAGCGGGTCATGACGGGTCTCCTTGCGGCGACGCTCCAATAAGGGCTGTGGAGATATTGTCAGACGCGCAGCGTTGCGATGCTGGCTGAAGCAGGGGCTGGCGACAGCGGGGCTGGCTGATTTTGGCCAAGCGGCAGCAGAATCGGCTGAGGCAAACCTCTACCCGCCATCAGGCAATCTTTTTCAAGGCGTGGTAGGGCTGTTCTGTTGCCCAACTCCTCAACTGGCCGTACATATGAAAACGGCACCTCGAAAGGTGCCGTTTTTACTCACTTATGCAGCTCTTCGGCTGCATACAGCGTGTTTTCCAGCAGGCAGGCGCGGGTCATCGGCCCGACACCACCCGGAACCGGCGTGATCCAGCCGGCGCGCGGCAGGGCGGTCTCGTAGACCACGTCGCCGACCAGCTTGCCGTCTTCCTGGCGGTTGATGCCGACGTCGATGACGATGGCTCCTTCCTTGATCCACTCACCCTTGACCAGGCCAGGCTTGCCGGCTGCCACGACCACCAGGTCGGCGCGGCCGACGTGGCCGGCCAGGTCCTTGGTGAAGCGGTGGCAGACGGTCACGGTGCAACCGCCCAGCAGCAGCTCCATCGCCATCGGGCGGCCCACGATGTTGGATGCGCCGACGATCACCGCATTCATGCCATAAAGGTCCTGGCCGGTGCTTTCCAGCAGGGTCATGATGCCTTTGGGCGTGCACGGGCGCAGCAGCGGGATACGCTGGGCCAGGCGGCCGATGTTGTACGGGTGGAAGCCGTCGACGTCTTTGTCGGGGCGGATGCGCTCGAGCAGCAGCGACGCATCCAGGTGCACCGGCAGCGGCAGTTGCAGCAGGATGCCATCGACGGCCGGATCGTCGTTGAGGCGGTCGATCAGCTCGGTCAGCGCTTGCTGCGTGGTCTCGCTGGGCAGGTCGAAGGCCTGGGAAATGAAGCCGACCTCTTCGCAGTCCTTGCGCTTGTGCGAGACATAGACTTGGGAGGCGGGGTCGGTGCCGACCAGGATCACCGCCAGGCCCGGAGTGCGCAGGCCTTGCTGGCGACGCTCCTCGACACGTTGAGCGATCTGCTTGCGCAGGTTGGCGGCGATCGCCTTGCCATCGATTAGGTGTGCAGTCATAGACGCGTGATTAACCATCGAGAAAGGAACAATAAAGAGGGCGTATTCTCGCACGACATCGCCCAAGGGCAAAGGCGGGTGGTCGGGCAAATCCCCTAACCCCTTAAATAAATTAAATTTTTTCGAGAAAGGTGTTGACGACCTGGAGGCTCGCCTATAAGATTCGCCGCACTTGTCGGGCACAGCCTAGCACTGGTTGGCGAGGTCGGGCAGAATGAGTGGTTTAGCAGTTATCTGTTAAAGGCTTGTTCGGTTAGGCTTCAAGCTTAAGCGCCCGTAGCTCAGCTGGATAGAGCATCCGCCTTCTAAGCGGATGGTCGCAGGTTCGAGTCCTGCCGGGTGCGCCATTTAGGCAGCTTGGGCAAGCAAGTAAGGCTGTAATGCAATATGGTGGGCGTAGCTCAGTTGGTAGAGCGCTGGATTGTGATTCCAGTTGTCGTGGGTTCGATTCCCATCGTCCACCCCATATTCGACGAAGGCGCCTTTGATTGAATGATCTGGCGCCTTTGTTTTAAGCGTTACGCGGACGTGGTGAAATTGGTAGACACACTGGATTTAGGTTCCAGCGGCGCAAGCTGTAAGAGTTCGAGTCTCTTCGTCCGCACCATGCTTCTGTAAGGTTGTATCGCAACACTGAAACACCGCAATATGGTGGGCGTAGCTCAGTTGGTAGAGCGCTGGATTGTGATTCCAGTTGTCGTGGGTTCGATTCCCATCGTCCACCCCATATTTTTTGAAGGCGCCTTGATCGTGAGATCGGGCGCCTTTGTTGTTTCTGGGGTGTTTCGCCTGAGCCTTGCAGTGTCTGCGAGATTGAGCGCCGCCCGCGCGGCGCATCGCGAGCTTTGCTCGCTCCTACATTTGTTTCTGGCCAGTTATTCCTGAGGGAAATGCGCGCGAACGCTCTGGCGCCAGGCGCGATATCGCGTCGTACGAACAAGGCGGTCGCGCGCGCCTGCCACAGGCGTTACTGGCCCGAAAAAAACGTAGGAGCGAGCAAAGCTCGCGATGCGCCGCGCGGGCGGCGCTCGTTCTCCCGGGCGCTGGAAGGCTCAAGCTGAAATCGTCGCAGCCATAACTCCATCTCGCCCCTTGTAATCCTCTGGTGACACCCCAATAAAAGCTGTTAGATTTCAGCCGGTTGAAACACCGGCCCATTTGGCCGGCAGAGGAACACCCCGATGATTGCAAAAGAAGCCCGCCAGGCCTTGGCGCTGCAGCGCTTTGCCGAAGCCAATCCGCAACTGCTCGAGGAAATCCGCGAGCTGGACACGCGTGAGCAGGCCCAGCAGATCGAGTGGGCATTCGAGGATGCCGCCGATGAGCAGGGTATTCAGCCCTGGGAGCTGGCGCTGCAGCTGATTGCCGAAAGCCCCGAGCAACTGCAGGCCATGCGCCTGGAGACCCATCGCGAAGTGGCTGAGGCGTTGGGTGTGGAGTGGGAGGAGTACTGCCAGTTCAATGAGATCGATCCTGAATAAGCAGGTCGCTTTCAAGCTGACGGTTGTTTGACAAGGTATTTCGGTTGTGTGCCACCCATTGGGAGGTATGCAGCCCTCTATATATAGAGGCTTGGCACTTCACCGTGCGGGCCATGCAAGTTAATCGACCGGCGAGGTTTCCCGTCGTCCCGGGTGGGGTGACTTCTGGTGCGTGACTCACTAGAATGCTTGCCCTTGATTCTGGAGTCGGGCTATCGCCGGCTAACGTCTGTGCAACGAGGAATATCCATGCAAGTTTCTGTTGAAAACACTTCCGCTCTCGAGCGCCGCATGACCATCGCCGTTCCGGCCGAGCGCGTCGAGAACGAAGTCAACAAGCGTCTGCAACAGACTGCCAAGCGCGCCAAGGTCGCGGGCTTCCGCCCAGGCAAGGTGCCGATGAGCGTGATCCGTCAGCGTTTCGAAGCCGATGCCCGTCAAGAGGCGTTCGGTGACCTGGTCCAGGCTTCCTTCTACGAAGCCATCGTCGAGCAGAAGCTGAACCCGGCTGGCGCTCCGGCCGTCGAGCCGAAGTCCTTCGAGAAGGGCAAGGACCTGGAATTCGTTGCCATCTTCGAAGTGTTCCCAGAGTTCACCGTTGCCGGCTTCGAGTCGATCAACGTCGAGCGCCTGAGCGCCGAAGTGGCTGACGCCGACCTGGACAACATGCTGGAAGTCCTGCGCAAGCAGAACACCCGCTTCGAGGCTGTCGAGCGCGCTGCGCAGAACGACGACCAGGTCAACATCGACTTCGTCGGCAAGGTCGACGGTGAGGTGTTCGCCGGTGGTTCCGCCAAGGGCACCCAGCTGGTACTGGGTTCCGGCCGCATGATCCCAGGCTTCGAAGATGGCCTGGTTGGCGCCAAGGCTGGCGAAGAGCGCGTTGTCAACGTGACCTTCCCAGAGGACTACCAGAACCTGGACCTGGCTGGCAAGGCCGCCGAGTTCACCATCACCGTCAACAGCGTATCGGCCCCTGCGCTGCCAGAGCTGAACGAAGAATTCTTCGCCCAGTTCGGCATCAAGGAAACGACCCTGGAAGGCTTCCGCACCGAAGTTCGCAAGAACATGGAGCGTGAGCTGCGTCAGGCGATCAAGACCAAGGTCAAGAACCAGGTCATGGACGGTCTGCTGGCCGCCAACCCGATCGAAGTGCCAAAGGCCCTGCTGGAAAACGAAGTCAACCGTCTGCGCGTCCAGGCTGTTCAGCAGTTCGGTGGCAACATCAAGCCTGAGCAACTGCCGGCCGAGCTGTTCGAAGAGCAAGCCAAGCGCCGTGTGGTGCTGGGCCTGATCGTCGCCGAAGTGGTCAAGCAGTTCGACCTGAAGCCGGACGAAGGCAAGGTTCGCGAAATGATCGAAGAAATGGCTTCGGCTTACCAAGAGCCTGAGCAGGTCATCTCCTGGTACTACAAGAACGACCAGCAGCTGAACGAAGTTCGTTCGGTTGTGCTGGAAGAGCAAGTTGTAGATACTGTTCTGCAGAAAGCGACTGTGACCGACAAATCGGTCTCGTACGAAGATGCCGTTAAGCCAGCACAGGCTCCTGCCGACGCTGAGTAACAGGCTTCTCTCGTAGGAAACCCCCACAAGCCAGCCTTCGAGCTGGCTTGTGCGTTATCAAGCCATGACTATTTGGGAGTGAGCGCAGGACATGTCCCGCAATTCTTATATTCAGCAGAGCTCTGACATCCAGGCCGCAGGCGGCCTGGTCCCGATGGTTATCGAGCAGTCCGCCCGTGGCGAACGTGCCTACGACATCTACTCGCGCCTGTTGAAGGAGCGAGTGATCTTCCTGGTTGGCCCGGTAGAGGATTACATGGCCAACCTGGTAGTGGCGCAGCTGCTGTTCCTTGAGGCGGAAAACCCGGACAAGGATATCCATCTGTACATCAACTCCCCAGGCGGTTCGGTGACTGCAGGCATGTCGATCTACGACACCATGCAATTCATCAAGCCGGACGTCTCGACCATCTGCATCGGCCAGGCCTGCAGCATGGGTGCGTTCCTGTTGGCCGCGGGTGCCAAGGGCAAGCGTCACTGCCTGCCGAACTCGCGCGTGATGATCCACCAGCCACTGGGCGGTTTCCAGGGCCAGGCTACCGATATCGAGATTCACGCCCAGGAAATCCTCAATATCAAGGCGCGCCTGAACGAGCTGCTGGCCTACCACACTGGCCAGGAACTCGAGACCATCAAGCGTGACACCGAACGTGACAATTTCATGAGCGCCTCGCGCGCGGCCGAGTACGGCCTGATCGACTCGGTGTACGACAAGCGGCAACTGGCCTCCTGAACCCAGGTGCCAGAGCAGGTAGGTGCGGAAAGCGCCTACCTGCGGACTTGAAAAAGCCCGCAATTGCCTTCATCTTGTGTTGCAAGCCTACCGGATTGGATCGATCGAATGACTGACACCCGTAACGGCGAGGACAGCGGCAAATTGCTTTATTGCTCCTTCTGCGGCAAAAGCCAGCACGAAGTGCGCAAACTGATTGCCGGGCCCTCGGTATTTATCTGCGACGAGTGCGTCGACCTGTGCAACGACATCATCCGTGAGGAGGTGCAGGAAGCCCAGGCCGAGAGCAGCGCGCACAAATTGCCTTCGCCGAAAGAAATCAGCGGCATCCTGGACCAGTACGTCATCGGTCAGGAGCGCGCGAAGAAGGTGCTGGCGGTGGCGGTGTACAACCACTACAAGCGCCTGAACCAGCGTGACAAGAAGGGCGACGAAGTCGAACTCGGCAAGAGCAACATCCTGCTCATCGGGCCTACCGGCTCGGGCAAGACCCTGCTCGCCGAAACCCTTGCACGGTTGCTGAACGTACCGTTCACCATTGCAGACGCCACCACCCTGACCGAAGCCGGTTATGTGGGTGAGGACGTCGAGAACATCATTCAGAAACTGCTGCAGAAGTGCGACTACGACGTGGAAAAGGCCCAGATGGGCATTGTCTACATCGACGAGATCGACAAGATCTCCCGCAAGTCGGACAACCCGTCCATCACCCGTGACGTTTCGGGCGAGGGCGTGCAACAGGCACTGCTGAAGCTGATTGAAGGCACCGTTGCTTCGGTTCCGCCGCAGGGCGGCCGCAAGCACCCGCAACAGGAATTCCTGCAGGTTGATACCCGCAACATCCTGTTCATCTGCGGTGGCGCCTTCTCCGGCCTGGAAAAGGTCATCCAGAACCGCTCCACCAAGGGTGGCATCGGTTTCGGCGCCGAAGTACGCAGCAAGGAAGAGGGCAAGAAGGTTGGCGAATCGCTGCGTGAAGTCGAACCGGACGATCTGGTCAAGTTTGGCCTGATCCCTGAGTTCGTCGGTCGCTTGCCGGTTTTGGCGACCCTCGACGAGCTGGACGAGCCTGCGCTGATGCAGATCCTCACCGAGCCGAAGAATGCCCTGACCAAGCAGTATGCCAAGCTGTTCGAGATGGAAAGCGTGGACCTCGAGTTCCGCACCGACGCCCTCAAGGCCGTCGCGCGCAAGGCCCTGGAGCGCAAGACTGGCGCCCGTGGCCTGCGTTCGATCCTGGAAGGCGTGCTGCTCGACACCATGTACGAGATTCCTTCGCTGAAGGATGTCAGCAAGGTGGTGATCGACGAGAGCGTCATCGAAGGCACTTCGCAGCCGCTGATGATCTACGAGAACAGCGAGCCGCAAGCCAAGGCCGCGCCCGACGCCTGATTTCAGGTAAATGCCGGGTGATGGCAGCAAGCAAGAAAGGGGCCTACGGGCCCCTTTCTGCTTTTCCTATGCAAGCGCTTGTAATTTCCCAAGCGTGCCCCCACATTAGGTCCAAGCATCATTTCCACCGGTTTCCGGCCATAAGGCCGCTGTAGAGGCGAAATCATGAAGACCACCCTCGACTTGCCTCTTTTGCCATTGCGCGATGTCGTCGTCTATCCGCACATGGTCATCCCACTGTTCGTGGGGCGTGAGAAGTCTATCGAAGCCCTCGAGGCCGCGATGACGGGCGAGAAGCAGATCCTGCTGCTGGCCCAGAAGAACCCGGCCGATGACGATCCAGGCGAAGACGCCCTGTATCGGGTCGGTACCATCGCTACCGTATTGCAACTGCTGAAGTTGCCCGATGGCACTGTCAAGGTGCTGGTCGAGGGCGAGCAGCGCGGTGCGGTCGAGCGTTTCACCGAAGTTGAAGGGCACATCCGTGCCGAAGTCTCCCTGATCGACGAAAGCGACGCTGCCGAGCGCGAGTCGGAAGTCTTCGTGCGCACGCTGCTGTCGCAGTTCGAGCAGTACGTGCAGCTGGGCAAGAAAGTCCCCGCCGAAGTGCTGTCGTCGCTGAACAGTATCGAAGAGCCTGGTCGCCTGGTCGATACCATGGCCGCGCACATGGCGCTGAAAATCGAGCAGAAGCAGGAAATCCTCGAGATCGTCGACCTGGCGACCCGTGTCGAGCACGTGCTGGCACTGCTGGATGCCGAAATTGACCTGCTGCAGGTCGAGAAACGTATCCGTGGCCGGGTCAAGAAGCAGATGGAGCGCAGCCAGCGCGAGTACTACCTGAATGAGCAGATGAAGGCCATTCAGAAGGAGCTCGGCGATGGCGACGAAGGCCACAACGAAGTCGAAGAGCTGAAAAAGCGCATCGAAGCCGCCGGCCTGCCGAAAGATGCCTTGGCCAAGGCCCAGGCCGAGCTGAACAAGCTCAAGCAGATGTCGCCAATGTCTGCCGAAGCCACCGTGGTGCGCTCGTACCTCGACTGGCTCGTGCAGGTGCCGTGGAAGGCCCAGAGCAAGGTGCGTCTGGACCTGGCCAAGGCCGAGGAAATCCTCGATGCCGACCACTATGGCCTGGAAGAGGTCAAGGAGCGGATTCTCGAGTACCTCGCCGTGCAGAAGCGGGTGAAGAAGATCCGCGGTCCGGTACTGTGCCTGGTTGGCCCGCCTGGCGTGGGCAAGACTTCGCTGGCCGAGTCGATCGCTGCCGCGACCAATCGCAAGTTCGTGCGCATGGCCTTGGGCGGCGTGCGTGACGAGGCCGAGATTCGTGGTCACCGTCGTACCTACATCGGTTCGATGCCTGGCCGCCTGATCCAGAAGATGACCAAGGTCGGTGTGCGTAACCCGCTGTTCCTGCTCGACGAGATCGACAAGATGGGCAGCGACATGCGTGGCGACCCGGCTTCGGCGCTGCTGGAAGTGCTCGACCCGGAGCAGAACCACAATTTCAACGACCACTACCTGGAAGTCGACTACGACCTCTCGGATGTGATGTTCCTGTGCACCTCGAACTCGATGAATATTCCGCCGGCGCTGCTCGACCGCATGGAGGTCATCCGCCTGCCGGGCTACACCGAGGACGAGAAGATCAACATCGCGGTCAAGTACCTGACGCCCAAGCAGGTCAAGGCCAACGGTTTGAAGACCGAAGAGCTGGACATCGACGTCTCGGCGATTCGCGACATCATCCGTTATTACACCCGCGAAGCCGGTGTGCGTGGCCTGGAGCGCCAGATCGCCAAAGTCTGCCGCAAGGTGGTCAAGGAACATACCGGGCAGAAACAGGTCAAGGTCAAGGTCACCAGCGAGCAGCTCGAGCACCTGCTTGGCGTGCGCAAGTTCCGTTACGGCCTGGCCGAGCAGCAGGATCAGATCGGCCAGGTCACCGGCCTTGCCTGGACCCAGGTGGGCGGCGAATTGCTGACCATCGAGTCGGTTGTCATCCCTGGCAAGGGCCAGCTGATCAAGACCGGCTCGCTGGGTGATGTCATGGTCGAGTCGATCACTGCCGCGCAGACCGTGGTCCGCAGCCGCGCCCGCAGCTTGGGGATTGCCGCCGACTTCCACGAGAAGCACGACGTGCATATCCACATGCCCGAAGGTGCCACGCCGAAGGACGGCCCGAGCGCTGGTATCGGCATGTGCACCGCGCTGGTGTCCGCGCTGACGCAGATTCCGGTACGCGCCGACGTGGCCATGACCGGTGAAATCACCCTGCGTGGGCAGGTGCTGGCCATCGGCGGGTTGAAGGAAAAACTGCTGGCCGCACACCGTGGCGGGATCAAGACAGTGATCATTCCCGAGGAGAATGTTCGCGATCTGAAGGAAATTCCGGAAAATATCAAACAGGATCTGCAGATCAAACCGGTCAAATGGATTGACGAAGTCCTGCAAATTGCGCTGCAATACGCCCCGGAGCCCTTGCCAGATGTGGCTCCGGAGATTGTCGCTAAAGATGACAAACGCGACGGCGATGCTAAGGAAAGAATCAGCACGCACTAGTAGTTTTTGGCTGGGGGGCTTTCCTTGACAGTTTTTTCTGGGCCTTGCTATAAAGCGGCACGCTATTGTCAAGCTGCCACCCGGCACACGTTTCATAAGCTTTTCTTTACATACTTAGAAACAAACTCAATAGAGAAATAAGGGGACTTAGAGTGAACAAGTCGGAACTGATTGACGCTATCGCTGCATCGGCTGACATTTCCAAGGCTGCCGCCGGCAAAGCTCTGGACGCTGTGATCGACTCCGTAACTGGCGCCCTGAAAGCAGGCGACGACGTCGTTCTGGTTGGCTTCGGTACCTTCTCGGTCAAAGAGCGCGCCGAGCGCACCGGCCGTAACCCACAAACCGGTAAGGCGATCAAGATCGCTGCTGCCAAGGTTCCAGGTTTCAAGGCAGGCAAAGGCCTGAAAGACGCCGTCAACTAAGTCGTCTCTTTCAGCCGGACCTGGCCTGGCCAGGTCCGAGCACGCTGATGGCGGGCCGCAAACGTTCCCGCCTGACACGTTTGCTAAGAAAAGGCGCATCCTCGGATGCGCCTTTCTTTTATCAGGATTCTACCCACGCTCCGCGGTTGTCGACGCAGTGGTACAGCCGTTTCTGGGGGACGCATGCTGCAAAATATCAGGGACAATTCACAAGGTTGGATTGCCAAGACCATCATTGGCCTCATCGTCGTGTTGATGGCGTTGACCGGCTTTGAAGCCATTTTCAAGGCCGCCACCCACAGCCAGGACGCGGCCAAGGTGAACGGCCACACCATCAGCCTGAACGAGCTGAGCCAGGCCGCCGACATGCAGCGCCGCCAGCTGATGCAACAGCTGGGCAAGGATTTTGACCCAGCGCTGCTGGATGAAAAGCTGCTGCGCGACTCTGCGCTCAAGGGCCTGATCGATCGAAAACTGCTGCTGCAGGGTGCCGAAGACGCCAAGTTCGCCTTCTCCGAAGCCGCGCTGGATCAAGTGATCCTGCAGACGCCGGAATTCCAGGTCGATGGCAAGTTCAGCGCCGATCGTTTCGACCAGGTGATCCGCCAGATGGGCTATGGCCGCATGCAATTCCGCGACATGCTCGGGGAAGAGATGCTGATCGGCCAACTGCGTACCGGTATTGCCGGCAGCAGCTTCGTCACCGACCAGCAGGTCGACGCCTTTGCCCGCCTGGAAAACCAGACCCGCGACTTCGCTTCCTTGACCTTCAAGGCCAACCCGGCAGCGGTCAAGGTCAGCGATGACGAGGTCAAGGCGCATTACGACCAGCACGCCAAGGAGTTCATGACCCCGGACCAGGTGGTCATCGACTACATCGAGCTGAAAAAGTCGGCGTTCTTCGACCAGGTCAAGGTCACCGACGAAGAACTCAAGGCCCAGTACGAGAAGGAAGTCGCCAACCTCGCCGAGCAGCGCCATGCCGCGCATATCCTCATCGAGGTCAACGACAAGGTCACCGACGCCCAGGCCAAGGCCAAGGCCGAAGAGATCGAGCAGCGCCTGGCCAAGGGCGAAGACTTCGCCAAGCTGGCCAAGGAGTTCTCCCAGGACCCAGGCTCTGCCAGCAATGGCGGTGACCTCGGCTTCGCCGGCCCGGGCGTGTATGACCCGGCCTTCGAAGACAGCCTGTACAAGCTCAACGACGGCCAGGTATCGGCCCCGGTGCGTACCGAGTTCGGTTACCACCTGATCAAGCTGCTGGGCAAGCAGGCGCCGGAAGTCCCGAGCTTCGCCAGCCTGAAGGACAAGCTGACCCGCGACCTGAAGACCCCGCTGGTCGAGCAGCGTTACGTCGATGCCAGCAAGCAGCTGCAGGATGCCGCCTACGAGGCTTCCGACCTGGCCCAGCCGGCCCAGGACCTGAACCTCAAGGTGCAGACTTCCGCTCCGTTCGGCCGCGAAGGCGGCGAGGGCATCACGGCCAACCGTGGCGTGATTCAGGCTGCGTTCTCCGAAGAAGTGATGGATGAAGGTGCCAACAGCACCGCCATCGAGCTGGACCCGGAAACCACCGTGGTGCTGCGCGTCAAGGAGCACCGCAAGCCGGAGCAACTGCCGCTGGAGGCCGTGGCCAAGAACATCAGCGAACACCTGGCCAAGGAGAAGGCGACTGCCGAACTCAAGACCAAGGCGGACAAGCTGATTGCCGGTCTGCGTGACGGCTCCATCGCTGCCGCTGGCGCTCACGACGGTCAGGAATGGAAGACTCACGAAGCCGTGACCCGTGGTCAGGACGGTATCGATCCGGCCGAGCTGCAGGCGCTGTTCCGCCTGGCCAAGCCGCAAGCCAAGGACAAGCCGGTGTACGGCAGCGTGGTCCTGGCCGACGGCAGCCTGGTCGTGCTGCAGCTCAAGGGCGTCAACGAAGGTGCCACCGCCAGCGACGACGAGAAGCAGCAGATCCGCCGCTACCTCGCATCGCGTGCTGGCCAGCAGGACTTTGCGGCTTACCGCAAGCAGCTGGAAGGCACTGCCGACATCACCCGCTACTGAGTGATGGATGCATGACGAAACAGGCCGCACGATGCGGCCTGTTTCATTTCTACCGCCCGTACCGGCCTAACGTTTCTTGCCTTCGTAATTGTCCAGCGTATCCCGCGCAATCTCTCGCCCCAGCGCAATCAGTTCCGGCGCCTTGTAGAACTCGAAGAACCGGCACACCCGCTTGGGCACGTTGATCAGCACATCCGGCGGATAGCCGGCAATCTTGTACTGTGCCAGTGACGTCTGCATCACCTCGAAGCTCTGGTTGATCAGGTCGAGCAGCGAGGCCGGCCCGACGTTGTCGATGATGAACGAGCCGGTCGCCGACTTCGGTGCGCCTTCACGTTCGGGCGCAGCGGCGGGTTGCTGTGCCTCGGGGTCGGCAGTGTCGGCCAGCCACGGGTTGGGCGGTGCCAGCCCTTCGGCGACGATCTCCTGCTCGATGCGAATCAGCTCTTCGGCCGGCTTGCGCCGAAATGGCAGGCGCGAGCCCAGTGAGCTGAGCAGGGCGTCGAAACGCATCTTGAAGGCGGCGGGCCGCTCGATCACCGGCAACTGATACTGCTTCTGGTTGGTGGCGTTAAGATTGACCGCGATGATCAGGTCACAGTGGCTGGATACCACCGGGACGATCGGCAGCGGGTTGAGAATGCCGCCGTCGACCAGCATGCGGTTGCCCTGCATCACGGGTGTGAACAGGCTCGGTATCGCCGCCGAGGCACGCATGGCCTGATGCAGGCAGCCTTCCTGGAACCAGATTTCCTGCTGGTTGGTAAGGTCGGTCGCTACCGCTGTGTAAGGTATGCGCAACTGCTCGATGTTCATGTCGCCGACAATTTTGCGAATCTGGCCGAACACCTTGTCACCGCGGATGGCACCAAGGCGAAAGCTGACGTCGACCAGGCGCAGCACGTCCAGGTAGTCCAGGCTTTCGATCCAGTTGCGGTATTCCTCCAGTTTGCCTGCCGCGTAGATACCGCCAATCACCGCGCCCATGGAGCAGCCGGCGATGCAGGCGATGTCGTAGCCGCGCCGTTCGATTTCCTCGATCACGCCGATATGGGCATACCCACGAGCGCCTCCCGATCCCAACACCAATGCCACGCGTTTGCTCATGAGCTTTCCCCGGCTGGTACAACCATGGTCCTACAATGCACTCATCGCGGCCTGTGCTTCAATCCAGACTGCGCTGAACTACTCTAAGCAAAGCATATCGAGCCTGGCACTTTTCAGGTGTACAGGCGTCGAACAGCCACTCTTTTGACCTTTGAGGTATTACTGATGAAAGCCTGGATCTGCCTTCCATTGATTGCCCTGGCCCTTGCAGGCTGCGCGGGCAAGACCGCCTACCGCGAAAGCTGCGCGACTCAGCTGGATGGCGCCTGGAAGGAGCTGGACCTGGCCAAGGCCGAAGGGTTCGCCGGCACCGTCAGCTATTCCAAGGCCCTGTCGCTGCTGACCGGGGCCAAGACGCAGCAGCAGTTCGAAGGGTACGAAGGGTGTACCCACAAAGCCGAAAAGGCCCGCTTCTACATTCGTGAGTCGCGCGCCGGGCGCTGACCAAGGAGCATCACATGTCCGTCATGCTCGATCATGTCGTTGCCCAGTTGCTGGCCTTGCAGGTGCGTCTGCTGGCCTGTCGCGAGCGCCTGGACGCCAATACCGACAGCGAGGCCCTGCACGACCTGCGGACCACTCTGCGGCGCCTGCGCAGCCTGCTGCGGCCGCTGCAGGGGCTGCCGGGTGTGGAGCAACTGGAGGAGGCGGCCAAGTCTTTGGGTACCTTGACCACGCCTCTGCGTGATCGTGAGGTGCTGGCTGCCGAACTCATCGGGCGCGGCTATGCCGAAGCCGGGCAGTTACGCCTGGCGGAGCGCGACAGGACCTTTGCCAGCGTTGCCGCCAGCCCGCAGCTGACCCGGGTGCTGGCGATCGTCGATGCGTTCCCGCTGTTCTTGCGGGCAGCGGAACGAGAGGGGCTGGCCAAGTCGCTGGACAAGCGTGTCGACAAGCGCCTGGTCAAGCAGTGGCACAAACTGCGCGAGGCCCTGCAGGACCCCGCCCATGATCGCCATCGCTTGCGCCTGCTGATCAAGCGTGTGCGCTATGGTGATGAGGCCTATCCGCAGCTCGATCATGCCGGCAAGAAGCTGCAACGCCTGTTGAAGAAGGCCCAAGGCGATCTGGGTGATTGGCATGACCGCCTGCAGTGGTTGCTGCAGGCCAAGGACCACCCCGACCTGGCACCTTGCATGGTCGACTGGGAGCAGGAACTGCACGAGGCCGAGCGCACATCCGATGACACCCTTGATGCGCTGCAGGCCGCGGTAAAGCGGCGTCAGCCCGGCAAATGACCGATATGCGGGCTGATCGGCCGGGGTTTGCTGGCTAGTATTGGCGGTCCTTTTGCTACAGGTAAGAGCCAGGAGCCGGCCGATGAATTTCAACCAACTGCTCGAAGCCGTTCGGGAAAACCCTGACGCGGTCAGAATTCCGCCCAGCTGGGCTCAGGGGCGCGCCGTGTTCGGCGGCCTGATGGCGGCCCTGGTTTACGAAAACATGCGCCTGAAGCTCACCGATGATCGCCCGGTGCGTTCGCTGGCCATCAGCTTCGTCAGCCCGGCGGCAGCGGATGTGCCCATTCGTTTCGAGGTCGAAGTGCTGCGTGAGGGCAAGGCGGTCAGCACGCTGCTGGGTCGCGCCATTCAGGATGGTCAGGTGGTTACGCTGGTGCAGGGTAACTTCGGTGCGGGTCGGCCATCGGTGGTCGATGTTGCGGCGGCGCCCGCCGTGGAGATGAAACCGCTTGAACAAGCGGCCGCGGAGTTGCCTTACATCAAGGGCGTCACTCCGGAGTTCATGCGCCATGTCGCCTTGCGTTGGGCGGTTGGCGGTCTGCCGTTCAGCGGCAACTCGTCGCGTCACATGGGTGGTTGGGTGCGCTTGCGTGATGTTGCCCAAGAGCAGGTCAACGAGGCGCACCTGCTGGCGCTAGTGGACGCCTGGCCACCGAGCCTGTTGCCGTTCCTCAAGCAGCCGGCAGCGGGCAGTACGCTGACCTGGACCATTGAATTCATCCAGCCGACGGCGAAACTGTCCACGCTGGACTGGTGCTATTACCGTGTCGAGACCGAACATGCGCGTGACGGCTATGGCCATGCAGCGGCAGCATTGTGGAGTGCAGAAGGGGAGCTGCTGGCCTTGAGCCGGCAAACGGTCACGGTGTTCGCCTGATCATCAGCGCCGATGCTTGTGCCGTTCGCGCCACGCCTTCCACCAGGCACCGCTGAGAACGAAGCGTGGGAACGTGATGAACTGCTCGGTGAGCAGCCTCTGCACGGCGTCCTTGCGGTTGGCGAACGGTTCCGGCTGTTCGGCTTCCAGGCGATGCCCGTGGCGTTGCAGGCCCAGGCCCGCGATCAGGGCAATGACGCCGACGGCGATCTGGCCCAGGTCCAGGGCGAACAGGCCTGACAGCACCAGCAGGGCACCGAGGATGAACAGCGGTACGGCAATCAGGTGCAACACAAGGTTGGTCGGGTGCCGGTGATTGTGGTGGTAGCCACGCCATTGCCAGGCGTGCAGGTTGGTCAGTCGTTTGCTCATGGGCAGGTCCTCGCGATGTTCGTCGCGCTGTACGTTACAGGCATGCCCAAAGCTTAGTGCGGCCCCGGTTACGGGGCCAATCGAGGGTGGCTATGGCGACTATAGCTTGAGCTGGCCAATGGCTTTGCTCAGCTCGCCGGCCAGGGTCGCCAGTTGGCTGCTGGTGGTGGCCGAGCCGACGGTCTGCTGCACGGTCTGTTCGGTGACATCGCGGATGCTCACCACCGCGCGGTTCATTTCTTCGGCCACTTGGCTTTGCTGCTCGGCGGCGACGGCGATCTGCGTATTGCTCTCGCGCATCTGGGCGACCGCGCCGGTAATTTCGGCCAGTGCCGCGCCGGCCTCCTGGGCCTGGCGGACGCAGTCGTCGGCCTTGTACGAACTTTCCTGCATGAACTCCACTGCGTCGCGGGTGCCGGCTTGCAGGTCGGCAACCATTCGGGTGATTTCGTCGGTGGAGGTCTGTACGCGCTTGGCCAGGTTGCGCACTTCATCGGCAACCACGGCAAAACCACGGCCCAAGTCGCCAGCGCGGGCGGCTTCGATGGCCGCGTTGAGTGCCAGCAGGTTGGTCTGCTCGGCAATGCTGTGAATGACCCCGACCACGCTGTTGATCTTCTGGCTGTCGTCGGCGAGCTGACGAATCATTTCGGCGGTTTGCTGAACGCCGCTGGAAAGCCCGGAGATCGAATCCTGTACCCGGCTGACCACTTCCTTGCCGCTGCCGGCAAGGGTGTCGGCAGTCTGCGACAAGTCCCGAGTGGCGCCAGCATGCTGGGCAATGTGGTGCACGGTGGCCGACATTTCGTTGATCGCCGTGGCCGCCTGGTCGGTTTCGCTCTGTTGGCCGAGCATGCCGTGGCGCACGTCGTTCATGCTCGCGGCCAGGCGCGCGGCCCCGGAGTCCAGCTGCGCGGCGGTGTGGGCGACGGTGCTGACCACGCGGTGGTAAGTGGCTTGCATGGCGTTGAAGGCGCCGGCCATCTGGCCGACTTCGTCACCGCAGGCCAGGGGCACGCGGGCCGACAGGTCGCCGGTCCTCTCCACGTGCAGCATGACGTCCTTGAGGGTATTGAGCTGGCTGAGCAGGAAGCGGATCAGCAGCTGCGAGGCACCGAGCATCGCCAGCATCAGAATCAGCACGCAGAAAGCGTAGTTGCTGAAGCGGTCGAGGAACACCTGGCGCAGGCTTGGCGCGGCTGCCAGCACGGCCAGTTGCTGGTCGCCATGGCGCAGCACCTGGGCGCCGCGCAGCGGGTTGTCGCCGAGGATCCAGGCGGCCGGCAGTGCTACCCAGCCTTGTGCATTGGCCAGGGCTTCGAGATCTTCACCCGCGTAAGTCGGGGTCTGGCCGGGTAGCCAGGTGATCAGGTTGGCCTGGCGGGGCAAGGCCTGCCCGGTGGGCCAGGCGGCCAGCAGTTCGGCCTGTGCTTGCGCCTGGGCCTGGGCGGCATCGGCGCGGGCGCGTTGCTCCAGGTGCACCGCGTACAGTACAAGCAGCAAGGTCGTGACGAAGGCCACCGCGTTGACGGCCCAGAATTTGTACTTCAGGGAAATATTGCTAAGCCAGGCACCCATGGGTAGGTCTTCTCTGAGTTGAGCGGAAACATTATTGGCAAGGTGCCATCATTGTGCCCGCGCACTCGAGAACGCTTCATGACATGCGTCAAGGAAGCTGGAAGAAGGCCTTGGCCGTGGCACTGGTGTGCTGGGCGCAGTGCTCGATACTCTCGTTGCGGTGTAGCGCCACTTCGCGCAGCACCTCGGTCAGGAATGCCGGCTCGTTGCGGCCGTTCTTCGGCTTCGGCCGCAGGCTGCGTGGCAGCAGGTAAGGCGCATCGCTCTCCAACATCAGCCGGCCCTCGGCAATATTTGCCACCAGCGGATGCAGGTGGGTGCCACGACGCTCGTCACAGATCCAGCCGGTGATGCCGATGTGCAGGTCCATGTCCAGGTAGGCGAACAAGGCTTCACGCTCACCGGTAAAGCAATGCACCACGGCGGCTGGCAGGTGGTCGCGGTAATCCTTGAGGATGGCCAGCAGGCGCTCGCTGGCATCGCGTTCGTGCAGGAACACCGGCAGGCGCAGCTCGGCCGCCATCGCCAACTGGGCTTCCAGGGCCTTCTCCTGCAGTGGGCGAGGGGAGAAATCACGGTTGAAATCCAGCCCGCATTCACCCACGGCACGCACCCGTGCTTCAGCCAGGAGTTGGCGCAGTTGCCGCTCGCTGTTGCCATCCCAGGACTTGGCATCGTGAGGGTGCACGCCCGCTGTCGCGAACAGGTGCTGGCCGTCGCCATCGAGCTGCTGGCAGAGTTCCAGCGCCTGCTCGCTGACCTCCAGGCTGGTGCCGGTCAGGACCATCTGGACCACGCCGGCCTCGATGGCGCGCTCGACGATGGCGGCCTGCTGGCCGTGGAAACTGCTGTTGGTCAGGTTGACGCCGATATCGATCAGTTGCATGGTGCTACCTCGTGCCGCGGGGCGGCCAGCATAGCAAAAAGCGTGATATTCGGAAAAAACCAAGAACTTCAGGCGTTTGCCGTGGTCTTTTACCGTCATTTCTCACGACCGCGCATACCACCATGGCTGCCGCCCACCGACCACGGACACGAATTCGCATGCTGCGATACCTGCTGACCCTGTTGCTGATGCTCGGGCTGACCACGGTCGGTCCGGCCTATGCACGGCTGTCGGGGCCACAGCAGAACGTGCCGGTGAACTCGGCCCGTGACCTGCAGCAGATCCGCAGTACCAAGGTGCTGCGTGTGCTGGTCAACCAGAGCCGCAACAGCTCCGGTGAGATCAAGGGCGAGCCGGTGGGTATCGAGTATTACCGCCTGCGTGGGCTTGAGCATTACCTCAATGCCCGGGCCGGCGATGGCCAGCAGATCCGCCTGAAGATCATTCCACGGGCCAAGGAGCAATTGCTCGGTGCCTTGCAGCGCGGTGAGGGTGACCTGGCCGCACCGGGCGAACTGCTTGACCCGGCCGTGACAGGTGGGGTCAACAGCAGTGCGCCGGTGCTGGACCAAGTGCCGTTGCTGCTGGTCGGGCGCAAGGGGGAGCGCAGCTACACCCGTGCCGAGCAGTTATCCGGGCGTACGGTGGCATTGACCAGCGCCAGCGCGGCAGGGGCGGTGATTCAGCAGCTCAACCAGCAGCTGGCGCTGCGCAAGCGGGCGCCGATCAAGATCGAATGGGTCGATTCGACCCTGGCGGTGGAAGATGTGCTGGAGATGGTGCAGGCCGGTATCTATTCACTGACCATGGTGGAGCGCCCGATTGCCCAGCGCTGGGCCAGGGTCATGCCTAACCTGCGCCTGGACAGCCGGGTGCAGCTGGGGCAGGCACAGGCCATGCGTTGGTATGTGCGGCGTGATGCGACCATGCTGCTGGCCACGGTTGACCGCTTTCTACAGGGTTATCATGCACCGGAAAACCAGGATGCGGCCTTCGAGCGCATCTACCGGCGCCAGTACCGTGTGCACAACCCATTGGCGCGCAAGGACCGCCAGCGCTTGAACGCGCTGCGCCCGGTATTGCAGAAGCACGGTGAAGCGCAGCAGATCGACTGGTTGAACCTGGCGGCCCTGGCCTTCAAGGAGTCCACCCTGAACCCCGCGGCACGCGGCAGCGGCGGAGCACACGGCCTGATGCAGATCACCCCGTCGGCAGCGCAACGGGTGGGAGTCAGCGACACCGGCTCGGTCGATGGCAATGTCCAGGCCAGTGCGCGCTACCTGGCGCTGATCCGTCGCAAGTTCTTCGCCAGCCCGCAGATCAATGAGCGCGAGCGCATGGCGTTTGTGCTGGCGGCCTACAACCTTGGCCCGGAGCGGGTCCAGGCCATGCGCGCCGAGGCCCGCAAGCGCGGCCTCAACGGCAATCAGTGGTTCTTTCAGACCGAGCGCATCGCCATGGAGCAGGTCGGCATGGGGCCGGTCAATTTCGTCAACAGCGTCAACAAGTACTTCCTGGCGTTCAATCGCGAACGCCCGGCACTGGAGCGTGTGGTCAGTCGCTGACAAATCGATTTTGTCGATTGTTATGTTGGGTTTTTTGCGATTTTAATATCGAATGAATTGATTATTATAGCGCCCATCCCAACACAACATCCCAGTTTCAAGGACGCTTCGAAATGAACAACGCAATCAGCAAACTGCTCTCCACCCGCGCTGGCCTGGGCCTCAGCGTGATCCGCATCCTCGTCGGTGTGATCTTCATGGCGCACGGTGCGCAGAAACTGTTCGGCCTGTTCGGTGGCTACGGCCTGGAAGGCACCGGCCAATGGATGGAAAGCATCGGTCTGGCGCCGGGCTACCTGATGGCCCTGTTGTCCGGTAGCGCCGAGTTCTTCGGCGGCCTGGCCCTGGTGATCGGCCTGTTGGCACGCCCGGCAGCACTGGCGCTGACGGTGACCCTGGTGGTGGCGATCTTCTCGGTGCACATCAACAATGGCTTGTTCATGTCCAACAACGGCTATGAGTTCGCCCTGGCGCTGCTGGCCGGCACCGTGGCGGTACTGATCGAAGGCGCGGGCCGCTTGTCCTTCGACCGCCTGATCGCCCGCTGACAGATCACCAATTGCAAGCTGCAAGCCCCAAGCCGAACACATTTCAGCTTGGGGCTTGCAGCTTGCGGCTTGTCGCTCTAGCATACCGCCTGCGCCGATTTAAACAGCTACTTGCGGGGCGCAGGACTGGCCCCCTCTCCGGGTCATCCGAAATACCGCTAAAGCGCTGGTTCGGTGACGCCTCCCACCGCTGCCCAGCGGGATTCGCGAGGCGGAGAGAAACTCCATGAGTTGTCCACGTACCAGTGTCTGTTTGAGCCCACTACCAGCCAGCCAGGCTTCCCGCACACCGCGCATCCTGCTCGGTGGCCAGCATCAGCCCACGCTCTTGCGTCACCTTGAAGGCTTGTCGCGTCGCAAGGGCCAGGCCCGCGCCTTTCTTATCCAGTTTGCCGAAGACGCCTGCCGCCTGGAGCAGTTCGGCAATGATCGCTTCGACCTGGCGGTGATCCAGGCACCTGCCCGGGAAGACGCGGCCGAAGTCATTGGCCAGCTTACCCGCATCGCGCGTCAGGGCCTGATTACCCGACGCTGAGGAGCGCGCCGTTGAGCACCAACATCATCACCACGGAAGGTCACGAGGCCCTTAAGAAGGAGCTGGATCATCTGTGGCGGGTCTATCGCCCGGAAATCACCCAGAAAGTGACCTGGGCCGCTTCGCTGGGTGATCGCAGCGAGAATGCCGACTACCAGTACAACAAGAAGTTGCTGCGCGAGATCGACCGTCGGGTCCGCTATCTGCGCAAGCGCCTCGAGGACGTGAAGGTGGTCGCCTACTCGCCGCAGCAGGAAGGCAAGGTGTTCTTCGGTGCCTGGGTCGAAATCGAGAACGATGGCGGCGAGACCATGAAGTTTCGCATTGTCGGGTATGACGAGATTTATGGCCGTAACGACTATATCTCGATCGACTCGCCGATGGCCCGGGCCCTGCTCAAGAAGGAGGAGGGCGATGAAGTGCTGGTGAATACACCGACCGGTCAAGCAACCTGGTATGTGAACAGTATCGATTACGGGCAATGAATTGTTATCGCATGTACCGACGCTAAGGCCGGTACATGCAAGCATCAGGTCTCCCTCAGTACTGCCAGTGGGCTGGCATTCAAGGCTCGCTGAGTGCCCAGTACCCCGGCCCCGCCCACCAGCAGCGCCCCGACCAGCGGCAGCACCAGCAGCCACGGATGCGGGCTCCACTGCAGGTCGAACGCATAGCGATACAGCACCCAGGTTATCAACTCGCACCCCAGCGCCGCCAAGGCGCCACTGGCCGCCCCCAGCAAACCGAACTCGATGCGCCGTGCCTTGACCAACAAGGGGCGAGCGGCGCCCAGTGCCCGCAGCAAGGCACCTTGGCGAATCCGCTCGTCGAGCGTCGCCTGCAGCCCGGCGAACAACACGGCAAGCCCCGCCGCCAGCACGAACAGCAACACATATTCGACCGCCAGGGTGACCTGGGCGAGGATGCTGCGTAGCTGCTCGAGCAAGGCATCGACCTGCAGGATGGTCACCGCCGGAAACGCCCGCGACAGCGCCACCACATCCAGGTCATGGCCTGGCGCCAGATAGAAGCTGGTCAGGTAGGTGGTTGGCAGCCCCTGCAGGGTGCCCGGCTGGAAGATCATGTAGAAGTTCGGCTGAAAGCTGTCCCAATGCACGCTACGCAGGCTGCTGACCCGCGCCTGGCGCTGCTCGCCGCCGATGTCGAAGGTCAGCAAGTCGCCCAGATGCAGCTTGAGGCTGGCAGCCAGCTCGGCCTCGACCGACACGCCGGGGATTTCATCGCTGCCAGGCAACGCTTGCCACCAACTGCCTGCGCTCAGCTCATTGCCCTGAGGCAGGTCGGCCGCCCAGGTCAGGCTGAGGTCGCGTTGCACGGCTCGCTCGCCGGCGGAATCCTTGCTGACGATCTGCTGCACCGGTTGGTCGTTTATCTGAATCAGTCGGCCGGGGGTCACCGGATACAGCGGTGCCGAGTGGGCATTCACATCGTGCAGGCGCTGGGCGAACGGTTCGCGGTCAGTGGGCAGGATGTTCAGGGCAAAATGGTTGGGGGCGTCCTTGGGCAGCTGGGCCTGCCAGTTGTCGAGCAGCTCTGCCCGCAGCAGCGCAACCAGAGCCATGGCCAACAAGATCAGGCCAAAGGCCAGGGCTTGCCCGGCAGCGGCCATCGGGTGGCGCAGCAATTGGCCGAGGCCCAGGCGCCAGGCCAGAGGTGCGCCGGCGAGCGCCTTGCGCAGGCTCTGCAAACCGAGCAGAAGCAGCCCGCCCAGCAGCAGCGCGGCGATCAGGCCGCCGCCCAGCAGGGCGAAGGTCAGTAGCAGGTCAAGGCTCAGGCGCCACATGATCAGGCCCAGGGCGAGCAGGGCGGCGCCATACACCAGCCAGCTGCTCGGTGGCACGGGCAGCAGATCGCGACGCAGTACGCGCAACGGTGGCACCTGGCCCAGCGCGGCCAGCGGCGGCAAGGCAAAGCCGGCCAGGGCCACCAGGCCGGTGGCGATGCCGGCCAGTGCCGGCAGCAGGCCTCCGGCCGGCACTTCGGTGGGCAGCAGGCCATGCAGCAGGCGGAACAGGCCCAGTTGCGCCAGCCAGCCGAGCAGGGCGCCGGCCAGGGCCGCGACCAGGCCAAGCATTGCCAGTTGCAGGCAATACAGCCCCAGTGCCTGGTGCCGCGACAGCCCCAGGCAGCGCAGCAGGGCGCTGGCATCCAGGCGGCGCGTAGCGTAGCGGCTGGCCGACAGCGCCACGGCCACGCCCGCCAGCAGCACGGCCACCAAGCTGGCCATGTTCAGGTAGCGCTCGGCTTTCCCCAGGGCACCGCCGATCTGCCGGTTGCCATCGCGGGTGTCGAGCAGGCGCTGGCTGGCGGCAAGGTTGTTTTCCACGGCCTGGCGATAGTGCGCGAGGGCTTCGGCATCGCCGCGCCACAGGTCGCGGTAGGAAACCCGGCTGCCGGGCTGGATGACCCCGGTAGCCTGCAGGTCCGCCAGGTTCATCATCACCCGGGGCGTCAGGCTGTAGAAGTTATTGGCACGGTCTGGTTCGTAGGTCAGCACGCGGCTCATGCGCAAGGTCTTCATGCCGACGTCGATGCTGTCGCCAACCTTCAGTCCCAGGGCCGCGAGCAGGCGAGGTTCGACCCAGGCTTCTCCCGGTGCCGGGCCGCCGCCAGGAGTTTCCTCGGCGTAGGGCGCGGCGGCACTGCGCACCTGGCCGCGCAATGGGTAGGCACCATCGACCGCCTTGATGCTCGAAAGCTGGATGCCGGCATCGCCGCCCACCACGCTGGTGAACTCCACGACCTGGGCATGCCGCAGCCCTAGCGCCTGGCCCTCGCTGAGCTGTTCTTCGCGGGCCGGTGCGCTGCCTTGCAATACCAGGTCGGCGCCGAGGAACTCGCTGGCGCGCAATTGCATCGCGCCATTCAGGCGGGCGCCGAAATAGCCGATGGCGGTGCTGGCGGCCACCGCCACCAGCAGGGCAAAGAACAGTACGCGCACTTCGCTGGCGCGGATGTCGCGCAGCAGCTGGCGCAAGGCCAGGCCGTACAGGCGGGACAGCGGCATATGCTTCATCAGGCCTCCACCGGCGCCACCAGGCGGCCTGCGTCCAGGCGGATCTGGCGCCGGCAGCGGCGAGCCAGGCGCTCGTCATGGGTGACCAGCACCAAGGTGGTGCCGCGCTCCTTGTTCAGCTCGAACAGCAGGTCGCTGATACGCTCGCCGGTATGGCTGTCGAGGTTGCCGGTGGGTTCGTCTGCGAACAGCACTGCCGGTTGTGCGGCGAAGGCGCGGGCGATGGCGACCCGCTGCTGCTCGCCACCGGAAAGCTGGCGCGGGGTGTGGGCCAGGCGCTTGCCAAGGCCGACCCGCTCCAGCAGGGTGCGGGCGTGCTCGCGGGCGTCGCGCCGACCGTCCAGTTCCAGAGGTAGCATCACATTTTCCAGGGCGTTGAGGCTGTCGAGCAGCTGGAACGACTGAAAGACGAAACCGACATGCTCGGCGCGGACCCTGGCGCGCTGGTCCTCGTCCAGCGGGCCGAGGTCGTGCCCGGCGAGGATGACCTGGCCGGCGCTGGGGCGGTCGAGGCCGGCGAGCAGCCCGAGAAGGGTCGACTTGCCCGAGCCGGAGGCGCCGACGATGGCCAGGCTGTCGCCCTGGGCAAGGTCGAGGGACAGGGCGTGGAGGATGGTCAGGTCACCTTCCGCACTGGGGACCACTTTGCTAAGGTTCTGCGCAACGAGAATGCTGGGGCCCATGGAGAATCCGATGCGAGTGTGGTGGTTGAGTGCCGGTCTGGCCCTGTATTGCCTGGCCCAGAGCGCGGCGGCGGGAACATTGCTGGTTGTCGGCGATAGTATCAGCGCCGGTTTTGGCCTGGATACCCGCCAGGGGTGGGTCTCTTTGTTGCAGACCCGGCTCAAGGACGAAGGTTTCGACGATCAGGTGGTCAACGCGTCGATCAGTGGCGACACCAGTGCAGGTGGCCAGGCGCGGCTGCCGGCGCTGCTTGCAGCACACAAGCCGAGCCTGGTTGTGCTGGAGTTGGGGGGCAATGATGGCCTGCGCGGGCAGCCTCCGCAGCAATTGCAACAAAATCTTGCCTCGATGATCGAGAGTGCCCGCACGGCGGGGGCCAAGGTGCTGCTGCTGGGCATGCGCCTGCCACCGAACTATGGCGTGCGATATACCACGGCCTTCGCCAACGTCTACGAACAGCTGGCAACGGAAAAAAAGGTGGCGCTGGTGCCGTTCTTCCTCGAAGGGGTGGGCGGTGTGCCGGGGATGATGCAGGCCGATGGCATCCATCCGGCACAGGGTGCCCAGCAGCGTTTGCTGGAAAATGCCTGGCCGGCGATAAAACCCTTGTTGTGACGCTTTAAACGGGGCCGGCTTTCGGCTAATGTTGCGCCCCCCGTTTCGAGAGCCCCCGATGCCGCGCCCTGCCTGGTCCTTGTTTGCCTACCAACTGATCGAGCCCGATGAACAGCTCGACCTGTTCGCTTGCCAGGAAATCCGCGTCCACCTCGTGGCCCGTCAACTCGAGCTCGGCGTGCCGGTCGACCGTACCTTGTGCGGCGGCCTGCTGCCTGCGCAGCCGCGCTGGTCCGGTGTGCCTCGCAGCATCTACCGTGACGGGCGCCTGTGCGACCTGTGTCGGGCGATTCTCGATGCCCAGCGCCGCGGTATTCGGCCGGTCTGGCCTGAGCTCTGAGCTGAATCTAAGGTGCGCAACTGTGTGCACCTTTCATCATCTGAAACGCTTGTAAGGTGCCAACGCCTCCCGCTTGCAGCGAGGCGGGTGTACAATCGTGCTTCTTGACTACCTTTCGAAGGATTTACCGGATGTTGCCGCGCTTTCCCGCCGTCACCCGTTGCCTGTCCCTGGCCGCCCTGCTGGTAGCGGGCCCTGCTGCTGCGCTGGAACTGCCGCTGCCACCACCCGGTGAAGACGTCGTTGGCCAGGTCCAGACGATCAAGGCCAAGTACGAAGACACCTTTGCCGACATCGGCACTGCCAACGACCTCGGCTACCTGGAAATGATCGCCGCCAACCCGGGTGTCGACCCGTGGCTGCCGGGCGCCGGCACCGAGATCGTCCTGCCGACCCGCTACATCCTGCCGCCGGGGCCGCGCGAAGGCATTGTCATCAACCTGGCCGAGTACCGCCTGTACTACTACCCGAAAGGGCAGAACGTGGTGCATACCTTCCCGTTGGGTATCGGCCGTGAGGGCTGGGGGTCGCCTGTAGCGATGACCAAGATCACCGCGAAGACGCCGAACCCGACCTGGACCCCACCCGCGTCGATCCGTGCCGAGCACGCTGCCGACGGTGACATCCTGCCGACCGTCGTGCCTGCCGGCCCGGACAACCCGCTCGGGCCGTTCAAGTTCACCCTGGGTGTGCCGGGCTACCTGATCCACGGTTCAAACAAGAAGTTCGGTATCGGCATGCGCACGAGCCATGGCTGCTTCCGCATGCTCAACAACAACGTGCTTGAACTGTCGAAGATGGTACCGGTGGGCACGCCGGTGCGCATCATCAACGAGCCTTACAAGTTCGGCATCAGTGGCGGCAAGGTTTACCTCGAGGCGCACACGCCGCTGGATGATCATGGCAACCCGTCTGTGGTCGACAAGCACACGGCGGTCATCAATGCCTTGCTCAAACGGGAAGACTTGGCCAACAACCTGCGCATGAACTGGGACATGGTGCGTGACGTGGTTGCAGCTGAAGACGGTATGCCGGTGGAAATTGCCGTGCCCGTCAATAACCAGGGCGCCGCACCCATGGTGACGAGCATTCCGCCCGAACTGCAGTAACGCTTTTGCAACACCTTCGGGGCCCGCTCAGGTTAACAACCTGAAGCGGGCCTCTTCGTTTCCGGGGCAGGGCTTTCGTCCAGGCAATAAAAAAGCCGACCCACTAGTGGGTCGGCTCCATAACAATCCGTGAGGATTATTACTTGCGGCTGGCTTTGTCCAGCATACGCAGAGCGCGCTCGTTGGCTTCGTCAGCAGTCTGCTGAGCCTTCTGAGCGGCTGCCATTGCGTCGTCAGCCTTACGGTAGGCTTCGTCAGCACGGGCTTGGGCGCGAGCTGCTGCGTCTTCAGTCGCAGTCAGACGAGCTTCGGTTTCTTTGGATACGCTGCTGCAACCGGTAGCCAGAACTGCGGCCAGAGCCAGAGCAGAGAATTTCAGAACGTTGTTCATCGTGTTCCCCTTCAAGGACTTTCTATTAAATAGCCATCTCTCGGAAAAGAGAAACTGGCCGGCGTACATAGTACCCATTACTTGTAGTAAGTAAACTGACAGAGCGCAAGAACTGCAAAAAAAATGTTGCACGGGGTCACGCCGACAAGATTTGCGAGGGATTTGTGAAAAAACCGTGTAGCGGGCGCAAGCGACTGTAGAGCAGGAACTTTTTTGTTGAACTAAGGGTGACTTTAACTGTCCCTCAGCGTCTAAGCACAACAACATCCGGTTGCTGTTGCAGGGTGCGCCAGGGCAAGGCCCTGGCGTGGCTTCCTGCTACTTTTTAATGCTCGCCACCTTGAGAAATCCCGCATGCGGCGCCTACTATTTGGGGGTGTCCGACCCGGTCGAACGATTGCTGTCGGCTGATGGTCCAAGGGGCTAGAGGTGGCGTTGAGGTTCCTCCGCCGGATAAACCACATCGGTTAAGGTAAGGGTCTGCCAGAAAGACCAGCGAGGAGTAGTGATGAGTGAAGCGCTGACCATCCACCATGACCAGGCCGGTCATCAGTTCGAAACCAACGTGGACGGTCATCGTGCCTACCTGACGTACATGGACCTGGGCAAGCAGACGCTGGACATCTATCGCACTTTCGTACCCAACGCCCTGCGTGGCCGCGGGATCGCAGCAGCGTTGACCGAGAAGGCCCTCGAGTACGCCGACCAGATGGGTTACACGGTGATCCCTTCCTGCTCGTATGTGGAGCGCTACATGGAGCGTCAACAGCGCCATTCGAGCAAGGCTTGAACGGGCGACAAACGCCAGATACAAGAACGCCGGGCAATGCCCGGCGTTCTTCATTGCGCTGAAGTTCAGCCGCGCTTGCGCTGTGGCAGCACATCCTTGAGCTTGGCGTGCATGCTGCGCAAGGTTTTCTCGGTGGCCGACCAGTCGATGCAGGCATCGGTGACCGACACGCCGTACTGCAGTTCGTCGAGGTTTTTCGGGATCGACTGGCAGCCCCAGTTCAGGTGGCTTTCGACCATCAGGCCGATGATCGACTGGTTGCCTTCGAGGATCTGGTTGGCGACGTTCTCCATGACCAGTGGCTGCAGGGCCGGGTCCTTGTTGGAGTTGGCGTGGCTGCAGTCCACCATGATATTGGCCTTGATCTTGGCCTTGGCCAGGTCCTGTTCGCACAGGGCGACACTGACCGAATCGTAGTTCGGCTTGCCGTTGCCGCCACGCAGCACCACGTGGCCATACGGGTTGCCCTTGGTGGTGACGATCGACACGCCGCCTTCCTGGTTGATGCCGAGGAAGCGGTGCGGCTTGGACACCGACTGCAAGGCGTTGATGGCCACGGTCAGGCCGCCATCGGTGCCGTTCTTGAAACCGACCGCCGAGGACAGGCCCGAGGCCATCTCGCGGTGGGTCTGCGATTCGGTAGTGCGGGCGCCGATGGCCGACCAGCTGATCAGGTCCTGCAGGTACTGCGGGGAGATCGGGTCGAGTGCTTCGGTGGCGGTCGGCAGGCCCATTTCGGCCAGGTCCAGCAGCAGCTTGCGGCCAATGTGCAGGCCGTCCTGGATCTTGAACGAGTCATCCAGGTACGGGTCGTTGATCAGGCCTTTCCAGCCGACGGTGGTGCGTGGCTTTTCAAAGTACACACGCATGACCAGGTACAGCGTATCGGACACTTCTTCGGCCAGCACCTTTAGGCGCTCGGCGTATTCGTGGGCGGCCTTGATGTCATGGATGGAGCAGGGGCCGACCACCACGAACAGGCGATGGTCCTTGCCGTCGAGGATATTGCGCACCACTTCGCGGCCGGCAGTCACGGTCTGCAGGGCCTTGGCGCTGAGGGGGATTTCCTTCTTGAGCTGATCGGGGGTGATCAAGGTCTCGTTGGAAGCAACGTTAAGGTCGTCGATCGGTAAATCAGCCATCGTGTTACTCGTCAGGTCACGGGTGCCGGCCGCCAGCAATCCCCGTGCGGCCCAGCAGCAATAATGTTCGCAGCGGGGAGCAGAACCTTAGCGCGTTACTGGGGGCGCGACAATGGCCTGTGCCACGCAGTGCAGGGTTTTTCCCTGGCGCAAGGGGCTTGAACTGCATTCAGGGTGCGCAGAAGGCCGTAAACGGTGTAGAAAAGCGCATCAGAATCAGAGATGGAGAGCAGCATGAACCCTCGCAAACCGCGTATCGGCATCATCGGCAGCGGTGCTATCGGTGGCTTCTATGGGCTGATGCTGGCACGCGCCGGTTTCGATGTGCATTTCCTGCTGCGCAGCGAATATGACGTGGTGCGCGAACAGGGCCTGAAGCTCGAGCATGCCGTGCATGGCACGCTACAGATGCCGGTCAATGCCTACGCCAGCGCTGCCGACATGCCGCCCTGCGACTGGCTGCTGGTGGGCGCCAAGGCGACCGGCAATACCGAACTTGCACCGCTGATCGTCCAGGCCGCCGCTGCTGATGCCAAGGTGGTGCTGTTGCAGAATGGCCTCGGCGTGGAGGAGCAGTTGAGGGTGGCCTTGCCGGGCAACCTGCATTTGCTTGGCGGCTTGTGTTTCATTTGCGTCAATCGCCAGGCCCCAGGGGTGATTCGTCACCAGGCGCTGGGTGCGGTCAACCTCGGCTATCACAGCGGGCCGGCCGAAGATGGCGGTGCGGCGATCATCGAAGCGGGCGCCGGGTTGTTCCGTGCGGCGGGCATCGACTCCCAGGCCATGGCCAATCTCGGTCAGGCGCGCTGGCAGAAACTGGTGTGGAACGTGCCGTACAACGGTCTATCGGTGTTGCTGGGGGCCAGTACCACGCCGCTGATGGCCGATGCCGACAGCCGCGAGTTGATCCAGGCGCTGATGGCTGAAGTGGTGCAGGGTGCCGCCGCGTGTGGGCATGAGCTGCCGGCGGGCTATGCCGAGCAGCTGTTCAGCATGACCGAACAGATGCCCGATTACTGGCCAAGCATGTACCACGACCATGTCCAGCATCGCCCGTTGGAGCTGCAGGCGATCTATGCCGAGCCGATTGCTCGCGCTCAGGCGGCCGGCTGCAGCCTGCCGCGGATGCACATGCTGCATCAGGCCCTGGCTTTCATCGACCGCACCAACCGGGCTGGCTGAATCCTCTGCAGGCCGCATCAGCAGTGCGCCGGACGGCAAAGCGCGGGTCCGGTGCGCTGCTAAGCTGAAGCTTGCTCTGCCGCAACGGCAGTCGAGGAGGTCGAATGATCCGCTCCATGCTGTACGCCACCGACCTCGGTGTCTACGCACCTTTTGTCATGCAGCACGCCCTGACCCTGGCTCGCGCCTTCAGCGCAGAGCTCTACGTGATTCATGCGGTGGAGCCCATGGGGCAGTTCGCCGAGTCCCTGCTGCAGAGTTACCTCGATGAACAGACGCTGGATGAATTGCACAGCGAAGGCGTCAACACGGTGATGGCCAATATCGAGCAGCGGGTGCTGGAAAACTTTCGTGACGAATTGGGCGGGGATGCAGACCTGGCATTGATCAAGGCGGTACGGGTGCGCCAGGGTGACCCGGCGCAGGTCATCCTCGAGCAGGCGCAGCGGCTGAGCGTCGACCTGCTGATTTTCGGCAGCCACACAGCCGGTGCCGGGGTGGATGTGCCGATTGGCCGAACGGCGGTGCGCTTGCTGCAACTGTCGCCGGTACCGGTGTACATGGTGCCGCTCTCGCAGCACCTTGGGCGTAGGAAATTGTGAAGCTGGCGGTAGGTTAGTTCGGAGGCGCGTGTAACAAAATAGTTCTAGTTTTATTTCGAGAACCACTAATATAGTTATATCTCGTCGCTGCCTGCTGCCGCTGACTTATCGCCGATTCGAGGGAAACCTATGAAGCTTCAACAACTGCGCTACATCTGGGAAGTGGCGCACCATGACCTCAACGTCTCCGCGACGGCGCAGAGCCTGTACACCTCGCAGCCGGGGATCAGCAAGCAGATCCGCCTGCTCGAGGACGAACTGGGTGTTGAAGTCTTTGCCCGCAGCGGCAAGCACCTGACCCGCGTAACCCCGGCCGGTGAGCGCATCATCAACACCGCTGGCGAGATCCTGCGCAAGGTCGAGAGCATCAAGCAGATCGCTCAGGAGTTCTCCAACGAGAAGAAGGGCACGCTGTCCATCGCCACCACCCACACTCAGGCACGCTATGCGCTGCCACCGGTGATCAGCAGCTTCATCAAGCAGTATCCGGAAGTGGCCTTGCACATGCATCAGGGCTCGCCCATGCAGATCGCGGAAATGGCGGCCGACGGCACCGTCGATTTCGCCATCGCCACCGAGGCGCTTGAGCTGTTCGGCGACCTGATCATGATGCCGTGCTACAAGTGGAATCGTTGTGTGGTGGTGCCGCAAGGTCACCCGCTGACCAAACTGCCGAAGCTGACCCTGGAAGCGGTTGCGGAATACCCGATCGTCACCTACGTGTTCGGTTTCACTGGCCGTTCGAAGCTGGACGAAGCCTTCAACCACCGTGGCCTGACGCCGAAAGTGGTGTTCACCGCTGCTGACGCCGACGTGATCAAGACGTATGTCCGCCTGGGGCTGGGCGTGGGCATCGTGGCCAAGATGGCAGTCGACACCAAGCTCGACAGCGACCTGGTGGCGTTGGATGCCAGCGAGCTGTTCGAAGCCAGCATCACCAAGATCGGCTTCCGCCGTGGTACCTTCCTGCGTGGCTTCATGTGCGATTTCATCGAGAAATTCGCACCCCACCTGACCCGTGAAGTGATGGCCAAGGCCATCCAGTGCCACAACAAGCAGGAACTCGAAGAGCTGTTCGAAGGCGTTGAGTTGCCGGTGCACTGAGTACGGCAGAAACGAAAAAACCGGCCCTTGGGCCGGTTTTTCTTTGCCTGCGAATCAGGCTTTGCTGATCAGGTTGCCGGCATGCAGCCCGCATTCCTTCTGGGTCGACTCTTCCCACCACCAGCGGCCTTCGCGCTCGTGCTGGTTCGGCAGCACTGGGCGCGTGCAAGGCTCGCAACCGATGCTGATGAAGCCGCGTTCGTGCAGGCTGTTGTACGGCAGTTCGAGCATGCGGATGTAACCCCACACTTCCTCGCTGGTCATCTGCGCCAGCGGGTTGAACTTGTACAGGGTGCGCTCGGGCGTGGAGAACGCGCCGTCGATTTCCAGCGCTGCCACCTGGCTGCGGGTGCCTGGGCTCTGGTCGCGACGCTGGCCTGTGGCCCAGGCACTGACGGTGGCGAGCTTGCGCCGCAGTGGTTCGATCTTGCGGATGCCGCAGCATTCGCCGTGGCCGTCCTTGTAGAAGCTGAACAGGCCTTTTTCCTTGACGAACGGGTCGAGCTTGGCGCGATCCGGGCTGAGGATTTCGATCGGCAGGTTGTACTGCTCGCGCACCTGGTCGATGAAACGGTAGGTCTCCGGGTGCAGGCGGCCGGTGTCGAGGCTGAATACCTTGACCTGCTTGTTCAGCTTCCAGGCCATGTCGACCAGCACCACATCCTCGGCGCCGCTGAAGGAGATCCACAGGTCGTCGCCAAAGTGCTCGAAGGCGAGCTTGAGGATGTCCTGCGGGGACTTGTTGGCATAGGTCGCGGCCAGGGCGGCGACGTCGAAGGGTTGGCTCATCAGGCGGTTTCCATCTTGGCTGTGGCGCTGTGCGCTCGTAATGGGGTGATGGTAACAAAAAATGGCGGGGTAGACGCCTGGCGATGAGCCTCAAAGGCTCTGCAGCGTTTCCATCAGCACCCGCACCTTGGCAATCGATTCCTCGTATTCGGCCTGCCAGTTCGAGTCGGCCACCACTGCGCCGCCGCCCCAGCAACTGACCTGACCATCCTTGACCAGCAGGCTGCGGATGGCGATGGAGCTGTCCATTTCGCCACGCACGTCCACGTACAGCAGCGAGCCGCAATACAGCGCGCGGCGGGTGGGTTCCAGTTCGTCGATGATCTGCATGGCGCGGATCTTCGGGGCACCGGTGATCGACCCGCCCGGGAAGCTGTCGCCGATCAGGTCCAGGGCGTCCTTGTCGCGGGCCAGCTGGCCGGTGACGCTGCTGACCAGGTGGTGGACGTTGGGGTAGCTTTCCAGGCTGAACAGCTCCGGCACCTTCACCGAGCCGATTTCGCAGGTGCGCCCCAGGTCGTTGCGCAGCAGGTCGACGATCATCAGGTTTTCCGAGCGGTCCTTGGCGCTGTGGCGCAGCTCTTCGGCATTGCGCGCGTCTTCGGCGGGGTCGGCCGAGCGCGGGCGGGTGCCCTTGATCGGGCGGGTTTCCACCTGGCCCTGGCTGACGCGGATGAAGCGCTCTGGGGAGAAACTCAGCAGTGCGCTGCCGTCTGCCAGCTGCTGGTAACCGGAGAATGGCGTCGGGCAGGCTTGGCGCAGGGCCTGGTAGGCGTGCCACGGGTCGCCGTGGCAGGGGGCGCGAAAGCGCTGGGTGAGGTTGATCTGGTAGCAGTCGCCGGCCTCGATGTAGCGCTGCACCTTATCGAAGGCGCCCTGGTACTGTTCGGGTTGCAGGTCGCCCTGCATCGGGGCAAGCAGCTGGAAATCGCCGAACGTAGAGGTGTCGACAGTCTCGAACAATGCCGTCAGGCGAAGCCGCTCTTCAGGCGCCAGGCTAGGGTGGAACACCAGTTGACTGGTGCCAAGCTGGTGGTCGGTCACCATTGCCCAGGCGTATAGGCCCAGCTGTGCATCGGGCAAAGCCAGGTCGTCGCTCGCAAGGCTGGGCAGCTGTTCCAGGCGGCGGCCGAAGTCGTAGCTCAGGTAGCCGATCAGGCCGCCGGCGAAGGGTAGCTCGATGCCGGCGGGCAGCTGTGCTTCACCGAGTTGCGCCAGGCTGGCACGCAGGCGTTCGAGAAAGGCGCGGCCGTCCTCTTCGGGCTGGGCCTGCAGGTGTTGCACGGGCCAGGCGCTGAGCAGGTCGAAGCGGCCGCGTTCGGCGCCGGGGCGGGCGCTGTCGAGCAGGATCGCGCCGGAGGCCTGGCGCAGGCGAGCGAAATAGGCAGCGGGGTCGGGCTGATAGGGCAGGGGGTGGAGCGTACAGGTCGGCATCAGTGTGGACGGCGATGTAAAAGCGAGGGAGCGATTGTAGACCTGTGTAGGAAATGCGCCTAGCACCAGGCGCGATATTAAACATTGCCTGGGGCTGCGCAGCAGCCCCAGGGGCTTAACGCGGATGCACGTGCCCGAACAGATTCTGGGTCACGCGTACGCGCTGCTCGGCGTCTTCGGTAATGCCTTCCTTGGCCAGCGCTTCGATGTGCGCTTCGATGGCATGGGTGCGCTGGGTCAGCCCGGTGTCGTTGGCGATCTGGATGTTCAGGCCGGGGCGGGCGTTGAGCTCGAGAATCAGCGGTCCCTTGTCCTGGTCCAGCACCATGTCCACGCCGATGTAGCCCAGCCCGCACAGCTCGTAGCAGCCGGCGGCCAGCTTCATGAAGCCGTCCCAGTTCGGCAATTGCACGCCGTCCACCGCGTTGGTGGTGTCCGGGTGCTTGCTGATGATGTTGTTCAGCCAGGTGCCGCGCAGGGTCACGCCGGTGGCCAGGTCCACACCCACGCCGATGGCGCCCTGGTGCAGGTTGGCCTTGCCGCCGGACTGGCGGGTCGGCAGGCGCAGCATGGCCATCACCGGGTAGCCCATCAGCACGATGATGCGGATGTCCGGCACGCCTTCGTAGCTGATGCTCTTGAAGATCTGGTCCGGGGTCACCCGGTACTCGATCAGCGCACGGTCGCGATGGCCGCCTAGCGAGTACAGGCCGGTGAGGATGCTCGACACCTGGTGCTCGATTTCCTCGTGGCTGATGATCTTTCCCGACACCGTGCGATAGCGGTCTTCGAAGCGGTCGGCGATCACCAGGATGCCGTCACCGCCGGCGCCCTGCGCCGGCTTGATGACGAAGTCGTTGCGCTCGCCGATGATCTCGTGAAGCTTTTCGATCTGCTTCTCGGTCTCGATGATGCCGTACATCTCTGGCACATGGATGCCAGCGGCGAGGGCACGCTCCTTGGTGATGATCTTGTCGTCGACGATCGGGTACAGGCTGCGCTTGTTGTACTTCAGTACATAGTCCGCGTTACGCCGGTTGATCCCCATGATGCCCCGGGCCTCCAGGGCTTTCCACGTCTTGAGCAGGCCGAACATCAGGCGTCAGCCTTCTTCAGGAATGCCTTGAAGCGCACGAGCTCGGTCAGGCGGTAGCCGCGGTAGCGACCCATTGCCAGCATGAAGCCCACCAGGATCAACAGCACGGCCGGGAAGGTGAAGACGAAGTACACCAGCTCCGGCACCATCATCAGCAGGTGCGCCAGGGAGGCGGCGAACAGGGTGCCGATCGCTACTTTCATGGCATGGCCACCACCGCGCTCTTCCCAGGTGATCGACAGACGTTCGATGGTCATGGTCAGGATCACCATCGGGAACAGCGCCACCGAAAGGCCGCGCTCCAGGCCCAGCTTGTGGCTGAACAGGCTGATGGCGGCAATCAGGACCACGACGAAGGTCAGCACCACCGACAGGCGCGGCAGCATTTGCAGCTTCAGGTGTTCCAGGTACGAGCGTAGCGACAGGCCCAGCGCGGTGATCACCGTGAACAGCACGATGCCGAAGCCCAGCTGGGTTTCGCGGAAGGCCAGGGCGATCAGCACCGGGGTGAAGGTACCCAGGGTCTGGATACCGATCAGGTTGCGCAGGATCAGGATCACCAGCACGCCGATCGGGATCATCACCATGATCATGAAGGTCTGTTGGGTCTGCAGTGGCAGGCCGTACAGCGAATATTCGAGGAAGTCGGCGTCGGTGTTCTCGTCGGTCAGCTTGGCCAGGCGGATGGCGTTCATCTCGCTGTTGTTCATGCTGAAGGTGACGTTGGCCTTCTTGCCGCCATCGACGGTGATCAGGTTGTCATCACCGGTCCACCACAGCAGGCGGTCGGCCGGCAGGCCCTGTTCGCCGGTGTCCGGGTTGAAGTACAGCCAGTCGTTGCCGTTGAAGCTGCGCAGCCACAGTTCAGGCGTTTGCGGGGTGTCGGCAACCAGCCGGATGGTGTGGACCTTTTCCATCGGCACGTGGGCAATCGACAGCAGCAGGTCGATGACCTGGGCCTTCTTCATCGGCGAAGTGTCGCCGGCCAGCAGCAGCTTGACGTTGTCGTCGTTGAGGTTGTTGACCCGCTTGATGGTCTCGCTGACGAAGGTCTCGACGTCGGCCGAGTGCTGGCGGATCGGTGCCATCAGGGCTTCTGCGGCGATCTTCTCGGGGCCGTCGATGGCCAGGCTGTCACGGAAGGTCGGGCCTTTGATGGCGGATTTTTCGTTGCTGTAGCGCTTGGTCAGCACCAGGCGGTAGTACAGGGTCTGGTTGCCGCTGACGCGGCGCGCCGACCAGGTCACTTTGCGGTTGCCATCCGCGCGGTTGACGCTGACGCCGTAGTTGTTGGAGATGAAGCTCTCGTTGAGGCTGACGTAGTCACGGTTCAGCGGCGGCACGAACATCTGGATCTTGACCGGGTCCTTGGAGCTGGCGACGAACTCGACCTTGGCGTCGATGTTCCACAAGTCGTCGGTCTCGTCCTCGGTCACCGGGATGCCGAGCACGAAGATCTGATAGGCCGTGACCGCCACGCCGAGCAGCACCAGCACGGTGATCAGGACTTTCAGATGGAGGGTAAGAGAGCGCATCGGGGTTACTCTGCTTTGGGAGCGTCGGTGGCACAGGCAGGTTTGCCGGCCGCGTATTTAAGGCTTGGGTCGACCAGCGCGTCGAAGTGCTTGAGCGCCTCGGAGCCGATCAGCAGCGGGAACTGGAAGGCGCTGCGGTCGGTGAGGTTGACTTCGATGGTGCGTCGGGCCTGGCCCATGCAGATTTCAAGTTCGATGACCGGACGGGCGGTGTAGGCCTTGCCGGATTCCGCATCATAGTCGCCAGCGCGGCGCTTGATCTTGCTCACGCGCGCCAGGGGGCGTTCGATGGGGTGCGAATGGGCGGCGTCGATGGCCAGGTAGAAGCGCACCCAGCTTTCGCCGTTGCGCTTGAAGCGCTTGATGTCGCGGGCACTGAGCGACGCGGTCTTGGCCCCGGTGTCGAGCTTGGCGGCCACTTCCAGGTCAAGGTCGCCGAGCCGGGCGTATTCGTTCAGACCGTACACGGTCTTGCCCGCCGCCTGGCCAAGGGCCGGCAGCAGGGTAAGGCATAACAGCAATAATACGGGTGTAAGTCTCATAGTCCTGGCGCGGTGCTGAGCTGTGCAGTGTTCGGGGGCAAAGGTGACTGGCAACGACTGCGCAAGCTTCCTCGTTCATCTGTCAACAACATGAATTGATGACAAATACACTATCGATACCCCGTTGAAGGCGCGGCATTCTATCACGCCGGCGTCTTGACGCCAGCGTGCCGCGATCTGACAACGCCATCACTGGGTAAGTTCGTTCTTAGACGATTGTCGACAATATTCATTTTGTCTTTGACTGCATGCCTGTGATTCGCTAGTTTCTGCTCAAGAGATTAGCAAGGTGTCGACAATATGCTGGACCTGACCACCCCGAGCCCCGTCGAGTCGGACGAAACGGAAACCTTGTCCGAGAATGTCTTCCGGCGCATCCAGGCGGCGATCGTAAAGGGCGACATCGCCCCAGGCAGCAAGATCTCCGAACCGGAGCTGGCGCGCACCTATGGCATCAGCCGCGGCCCGCTGCGCGAGGCCATCCATCGGCTGGAGGGCCAGCGTCTGCTGGTGCGCGTGCCGCATGTCGGCGCGCGGGTGGTGTCGCTCAACCACGCCGAGCTGATCGAACTCTACGAAATCCGCGAGTCACTGGAAGGCATGGCCTGCCGCCTGGCCGCCGAGCGCATGAGCCAGGCCGACATCGACGAGCTGCGCCGGGTGCTCGATACCCACGAGCGCGATGCCGCGTTCCAGGCCGGGCTTGGCTATTACCAGCAGGAAGGCGATTACGACTTCCATTACCGGATCATCCAGGGCAGCGGCAACCAGACCCTGGTCAAGATGCTCTGCGGCGAGCTGTACCAATTGGTGCGCATGTACCGCATCCAGTTTTCCGCCACGCCCAACCGGCCGCGCCAGGCCTTTGCCGAACACCACCGCATTCTCGATGCCATCGCCGACCGTGACGGCGAACTGGCCGAACTCCTGATGCGCCGCCACATCGGCGCGTCCAAGCGCAACATCGAGCGTCACTATCTGGACGCCAACAACAACAGCCCACGAGGTGAGAAATGACTGTGAAGAGCACCCCCGGTCAGCGTTTCCGCGACGCCGTTGCCGCCGAACATCCCCTGCAAGTGGTCGGCGCGATCAACGCCAACCATGCACTGCTGGCCAAGCGTGCCGGTTTCAAGGCCATCTACCTGTCCGGTGGCGGCGTTGCTGCCGGCTCCCTGGGCCTGCCTGACCTGGGCATCAGTGGCCTGGATGACGTGCTGACCGATGTGCGCCGCATCACCGACGTCTGCGACGTGCCGCTGCTGGTGGATGTCGACACCGGTTTCGGCGCCTCGGCCTTCAACGTTGCCCGCACCGTGCGCTCGATGTGCAAGTTCGGTGCTGCGGCTATCCACATCGAGGATCAGGTCGGCGCCAAGCGCTGCGGCCATCGCCCGAACAAGGAGATCGTCACCCAACAGGAGATGGTCGACCGCATCAAGGCAGCAGTGGACGCCCGCACCGATGACAGCTTCGTGATCATGGCGCGTACCGACGCCCTGGCGGTGGAAGGCCTGAACGCCGCCCTGGACCGGGCTGCCGCCTGCATCGAGGCTGGTGCCGACATGATCTTCCCGGAAGCCATCACCGAACTGTCGATGTACAAGACCTTCGCCGACCGGGTGCAAGCACCGATCCTGGCCAACATCACCGAATTCGGTGCCACGCCGCTGTACACCACCGAAGAGCTGGCCTCGGTCGACGTGTCGCTGGTGCTGTACCCGCTGTCGGCGTTCCGCGCCATGAACAAGGCGGCGGAGAACGTCTATACCGCACTGCGCCGCGACGGCACGCAGAAGAACGTGATCGACACCATGCAGACCCGCATGGAGCTCTACGATGCCATTGGTTATCACGCTTTCGAGCAGAGCCTCGACGCGCTGTTCGCGCAGAAGAAAGGTTGAGCGTACCGCTCCCGAATTAGCCAGATCGCTTCCTATAACAAGTTCAAGAAAGGAGAAACACCATGGCCGAAGCAAAAGTACTCAGTGGCGCTGGCCTGCGCGGCCAGGTGGCCGGCCAGACCGCACTGTCGACCGTGGGCCAGGCCGGTGCCGGCCTGACCTACCGTGGCTACGACGTCCGTGACCTGGCCGCCGGTGCCGAATTCGAAGAAGTCGCCTACCTGCTGCTGTACGGCGAGCTGCCAAGCAAGGCCGAACTGGCCGACTACAAGCGCAAGCTCAAGGGCCTGCGTGACCTGCCGCAGGCGCTGAAGGAAGTGCTCGAGCGCATCCCGCGCGATGCGCACCCGATGGACGTGATGCGCACCGGTTGCTCGGTGCTGGGTACCCTGGAGCCGGAGCTGACCTTCGACGCCCAGCGCGAGAAGACCGACCGCCTGCTAGCGCTGTTCCCGGCCGTGATGTGCTACTGGTACCGCTTCACCCACCACGGCGTGCGCATCGACTGCACCAGCGACGAAGACACCCTCGGCGGCCACTTCCTGCACCTGCTGCATGGCAAGAAGCCGAGCGAGCTGCACGTCAAGGTGATGAACGTGTCGCTGATCCTCTACGCCGAGCACGAGTTCAACGCCTCGACCTTTACCGCACGGGTCTGCGCCTCGACCCTGTCCGACCTGTATTCCTGTGTGACCGCTGCCATCGGTTCGCTGCGCGGCCCGCTGCACGGCGGCGCCAACGAAGCGGCAATGGAACTGATCGAGCGGTTCCAGAGCCCGCAGGAGGCCACCGCCGAACTGCTGCGCATGCTGGAGCGCAAGGACAAGATCATGGGCTTCGGCCACGCGATCTACAAAGAGTCCGACCCGCGCAACGAGGTGATCAAGGGCTGGTCGAAGCAGCTTGCCGACCAGGTGGGTGACACGGTCCTGTACCCGGTTTCCGAAGCCATCGACAAAACCATGTGGGAGCAGAAACGCCTGTTCCCCAACGCCGACTTCTACCATGCCTCGGCGTACCACTTCATGGGCATCCCGACCAAGCTGTTCACCCCGATCTTCGTCTGCTCGCGCCTGACTGGCTGGGCCGCGCACGTGTTCGAACAGCGCGCCAACAACCGCATCATCCGCCCGAGCGCCGAGTATGTCGGCGTCGAACAGCGCCAGTTCGTGCCGATCGAGCAGCGCTGATTAGATAAAGAGAGGCAACCCGCTTCCCGTGTGGAAGCGGGGGCAACCTTCCGAATCCTGTGACCGAGCCTGACTCCAAGATGAATACTGCATTCCGCAAGAACCTGCCAGGCACAGCCCTGGACTACTTCGATGCCCGCGCTGCCGTCGAGGCCATCAAGCCCGGTGCCTACGACAGCCTGCCGTATACCTCACGCGTGCTGGCCGAAAACCTGGTGCGCCGCTGCGACCCGGCCACCCTCGACGCCTCGCTGGGCCAGCTGATCGAGCGCAAGCGCGACCTCGACTTCCCATGGTTCCCGGCCCGCGTGGTGTGCCATGACATCCTCGGCCAGACCGCCCTGGTCGACCTCGCCGGCTTGCGTGATGCCATCGCCGACAAAGGCGGTGACCCGGCCCAGGTCAACCCGGTGGTGCCGGTGCAACTGATCGTCGACCACTCCCTGGCCGTGGAGTGCGGTGGCTTCGACCCACAGGCGTTCGAGAAGAACCGCGCCATCGAAGACCGTCGTAACGAAGACCGCTTCCATTTCATCAACTGGACCAAGAAGGCGTTCAAGAACGTCGACGTGATCCAGCCCGGCAACGGCATCATGCACCAGATCAACCTGGAGAAGATGTCGCCGGTCATCCACAGCGACCGCGGCGTGGCCTACCCGGACACCTGCGTCGGCACCGACAGCCACACTCCGCATGTCGACGCCCTGGGCGTGATCGCCATCGGTGTCGGCGGCCTGGAAGCCGAAAACGTCATGCTGGGCCGCGCCTCGTGGATGCGCCTGCCGGAAATCGTCGGCGTCGAGCTGACCGGCAAGCTGGCACCGAACATCACCGCCACCGACCTGGTGCTGGCCCTCACCGAGTTCCTGCGCAAGCAGAAAGTCGTCGGCGCCTACCTCGAGTTCCATGGCGAAGGCGCCCGCGCCTTGACCCTGGGCGACCGCGCCACGATCTCCAACATGGCCCCGGAATACGGCGCCACCGCTGCGATGTTCGCCATCGATCAGCAGACCATCGACTACCTCAAGCTGACCGGGCGCGATGATCAGCAGGTGCAGCTGGTGGAAACCTACGCCAAGGTTGCCGGCCTGTGGGCCGACAGCCTGGCCAAGGCCGAATACGAACGTACCCTGAGCTTCGACCTGTCGAGCGTGGTGCGCAACATGGCCGGCCCGTCCAACCCGCACGCCCGCGTCGCTACCAGCGACCTGGCGGCCAAGGGCATCGCTGGCGCCTGGGAAGAAGTGCCGGGGCAGATGCCCGACGGCGCGGTGATCATCGCCGCCATCACCAGCTGCACCAACACCAGCAACCCGCGCAACGTGATTGCCGCCGGCCTCCTGGCGCGCAACGCGAACAAGCTCGGCCTCAACCGCAAGCCGTGGGTCAAGTCGTCGCTGGCACCCGGCTCCAAGGCCGTGCAGCTATACCTGGAAGAAGCGGGGCTGGAAAAGGAGCTGGAGCAACTGGGCTTCGGCATCGTCGCCTTCGCCTGCACCACCTGCAATGGCATGTCCGGCGCACTGGACCCGGTGATCCAGCAGGAAATCATCGACCGTGACCTGTACGCCACCGCCGTGCTGTCGGGCAACCGCAACTTCGACGGGCGTATCCACCCTTACGCCAAGCAGGCGTTCCTCGCCTCGCCGCCGCTGGTGGTGGCCTACGCGATTGCCGGCACCATCCGCTTCGACATCGAAAAGGACGTGCTGGGCGTGGTCGACGGCAAGGAAATCCGCCTCAAGGACATCTGGCCGAGCGACGAGGAAATCGATGCAGTCGTGCGGGCAGCGGTGAAGCCGGAGCAGTTCCGCAAGGTCTATATCCCGATGTTCGCCATCGAGGAAGACCGCGGGCCGAAAGTCGCGCCGCTGTACGAATGGCGCCCGATGAGCACCTATATCCGCCGCCCGCCTTACTGGGAAGGGGCCTTGGCCGGTGAACGCACACTGCGTGGCATGCGCCCGCTGGCGGTGCTGCCGGACAACATCACCACCGACCACCTGTCGCCGTCCAACGCCATCCTGCTCGACAGCGCTGCGGGTGAATACCTGGCGAAGATGGGCCTGCCGGAGGAGGACTTCAACTCCTACGCCACCCACCGTGGTGACCACCTGACCGCGCAGCGCGCCACCTTCGCCAACCCCAAGCTGTTCAACGAAATGGTGCGCAAGGACGACGGCAGCGTGAAGCAAGGCTCGCTGGCGCGCATCGAGCCGGAAGGCAAGGTCACCCGCATGTGGGAGGCCATCGAAACCTACATGGAGCGCAAGCAGCCGCTGATCATCGTTGCCGGTGGCGACTATGGCCAGGGCTCGTCCCGTGACTGGGCGGCCAAGGGCGTGCGCCTGGCCGGTGTCGAGGCGATCGTCGCCGAGGGCTTCGAGCGCATTCACCGCACCAACCTGGTGGGCATGGGCGTGTTGCCGCTGGAGTTCAAGCCGGGCACCGACCGCAAGACCCTCGGCCTGGATGGCAGCGAGACCTATGACGTGCTCGGCCAGCGCAAGCCACGGGCGACGCTGACTCTGGTGGTCACGCGGCGCAATGGCGAGCGAGTCGAAGTGCCGGTCACCTGCCGCCTGGACACTGCTGAAGAAGTGTCGATCTATGAGGCGGGCGGGGTGCTGCAGCGCTTTGCCCAGGACTTCCTCGAAGCGACCGCTTGAACAGGACTTGAACATGGCACATGTAGCGCAAGTGAGAATCCCCGCCACGTACATCCGTGGCGGTACCAGCAAGGGCGTGTTCTTCCGCCTGCAAGACCTGCCGGAAGTGGCCCAGGTCCCAGGTCCGGCGCGCGACGCCTTGCTGTTGCGGGTGATCGGCAGCCCCGACCCTTATGCCAAGCAGATCGACGGCATGGGCGGCGCCACTTCGAGCACCAGCAAGACGGTGATCCTGTCGAAGAGCATCAAGCCCGGGCACGATGTCGATTACCTGTTCGGCCAGGTCGCCATCGACAAGGCCTTCGTCGACTGGAGCGGCAACTGCGGCAACCTGTCTGCCGCAGTCGGCTCGTTCGCCATCAGCAACGGCCTGGTCGATCCGGCGCGCATTCCGCGCAACGGCATCGCCACCGTGCGCATCTGGCAGGCCAACATTGGCAAGACCATCATCGCCCATGTACCGATCACCGAAGGCGAAGTGCAGGAAACCGGCGACTTCGAACTGGACGGCGTGACTTTCCCGGCCGCCGAAGTGCAGCTGGAGTTCCTTGACCCGGCCGCCGACGAGGATGGCGATGGTGGGGCGATGTTCCCCACCGGCAACCTGGTGGACGACCTGGAAGTGCCGGGTGTCGGCACCTTCAAGGCGACCTTGATCAACGCTGGCATCCCGACCGTGTTCGTCAATGCCGCCGACATCGGTTACACCGGTACCGAATTGCAGGATGCGATCAACGGCGACCCACAGGCGCTGCTGCGTTTCGAGACCATCCGCGCCTATGGCGCCGTGCGCATGGGCCTGATCGAGCATGTCGACCAGGCTGCCGGGCGTCAGCACACGCCGAAGGTGGCTTTCGTTGCCCCGCCGAGCACCTACACTGCGTCCAGTGGCAAGGCGGTTGCGGCTGGTGACATCGACCTGCTGGTGCGTGCGTTGTCCATGGGCAAGCTGCACCACGCGATGATGGGTACCGCGGCCGTGGCCATCGGTACCGCCGCGGCCATTCCAGGCACCTTGGTCAACCTCGCTGCGGGCGGGGGTGAGCGCAGTGCCGTGCGTTTCGGTCATCCGTCCGGCACCTTGCGGGTCGGGGCCGAGGCGCGCCAGGTGGATGGCCAGTGGACGGTGACCAAGGCAATCATGAGCCGCAGTGCTCGCGTGCTGATGGAGGGCTGGGTTCGCGTGCCTGGCGATAGCTTCTAACGCACCACTGGCGCTCGGCTTGGGATGAGTAGGGCTGCAATGCAGCCCCAACTTCACAGGAGCTGGCTATGAGCGCCAATGTGGACCTGAACGACCGCCCGGACTACGACCGGGTGCTGCAAACCCTCGCCGACTACGCCCTCACATACCGGGTCGAATCCCCTGAAGCCCTGGACACCGCACGCAACTGCCTGATGGACACCCTTGGCTGCGGCCTGCTGGCCCTGCGCTTCCCTGAATGCACCAAGCTTCTCGGCCCGCTGGTGGAAGGCACCGTGGTACCCAATGGCGCGCGCGTTCCCGGTACCGCCTATCGCCTCGACCCGGTCAAGGCAGCCTGGGACATCGGCTGCACCGTGCGCTGGCTGGACTACAACGATACCTGGCTGGCCGCCGAGTGGGCGCATCCTTCCGACAACCTTGGCGGCATCCTGGCGGTTGCCGATCACCTGTCGCAGAAGCGTGTGGCCAGCGGCGAAGCGCCGCTGCTGATGCGCGACGTGCTCGAAGCGATGGTCATGGCTCACGAGATCCAGGGCGTGCTGGCGCTTGAGAACTCCTTCAATCGTGTGGGCCTCGATCACGTGATACTGGTCAAGGTGGCCTCGACCGCCGTATGCGCCAGGCTGATGGGTGCCAACCGCGAGCAGATGCTTTCAGCCTTGTCTCATGCCTTCGTCGATGGCCAGGCGCTGCGCACTTATCGGCATGCGCCCAATGCCGGCTCGCGCAAGTCCTGGGCGGCCGGTGACGCCTCCAGCCGTGGTGTGCGCCTGGCCGATATCGCGCTGCGTGGGGAGATGGGCGTGCCGGGCGTGCTGACTGCGCCGCAATGGGGTTTCTACGATGTGTCGTTCAGCCACACCAACAAGGACCTGGCGCTCAAGCCTGCCGGCCAGTACGAATTGCGCGTGCCGCAACCGCTGGCCAGTTACGTGATGGAAAACGTATTGTTCAAGGTCAGCTTTCCCGCCGAATTCCATGCCCAGACGGCCTGCGAGGCGGCGGTCACCCTGCATCCGCTGGTGCGTAACCGCCTGCATGAAATCGACCGCATCGTCATTACCACCCAAGAGTCGGCGATCCGCATCATTTCCAAGAGCGGCCCGTTGGCCAACGCCGCTGACCGTGACCACTGCCTGCAGTACATGGTGGCGGTGCCGCTGATCTTCGGTCACCTGGTGGCCGAGCATTATGAAGATGCCTTCCATGCCAACCATCCGAGCATCGATCGCCTGCGCGAGAAGATGGAGGTAGTTGAAGACCCGCGCTTCAGCCGCGAATACCTGGAAGCGGACAAGCGCTCGATTGCCAATGCCGTGCAGGTGTTCTTCAAGGATGGCAGCAGCACCGAGCAGGTGTCGGTGGAGTATCCGATCGGGCATCGGCGGCGGCGGGAGGAGGGGATACCGCTGCTGGAGGCCAAGTTCAGGGAAAACCTGGCGACGCGCTTTGTGCGGCAGCGCTGTCAGCAGATTTTCGAGCTGTGCAAGGATCAGCAACAGCTGGAGCAGATGGCAGTGCACCGGTTTGTGGAGTTGTTCGTGATTTGAGGTTGCCTGTGCTGGCCAATTCGCGGGGCAAGCCCGCTCCTACAGGAATTGCATTGCCAGGATGAATAAAAAAGCCCCGGCATTTCTGCCGGGGCTTTGTTTACAGCCTACAACCGATGCTTATGCCTGAACCACCGGGATCTTGGCGTTGGCTGCCGCTTCGCGGAACTCGGCGATCTGATCGAAGCTCAGGTAGCGGTAGACGTCGGCAGCCATGCTGTCGATGTCCTTGGCGTACTGCATGTACTCTTCGACGGTCGGCAGCTTGCCGATGATCGAAGCGACCGCAGCCAGCTCGGCCGAGGCCAGGTACACGTTGGTAGCGTCGCCCAGACGGTTCGGGAAGTTACGGGTCGAAGTGGAAACCACGGTCGAACCGGTCTGCACACGTGCCTGGTTACCCATGCACAGCGAGCAGCCTGGCATTTCCATGCGCGCACCGGCCTTGCCGTAGATGCCGTAGTAGCCTTCTTCGGTCAGCTGGTGGGCGTCCATCTTGGTTGGCGGGGCCAGCCACAGGCGGGTCGGGATACCGCCCTTGACCTTGTCCAGCAGCTTGCCGGCAGCGCGGAAGTGACCGATGTTGGTCATGCACGAACCGATGAACACTTCGTCGATCTTCTCGCCCTGTACCGAGGACAGCAGGCGGGCATCGTCCGGGTCGTTCGGCGCGCAGAGCACAGGCTCTTTCACGTCGGCCAGGTCGATTTCGATGATTTCGGCGTATTCGGCATCGGCGTCGGCCGACAGCAGCTCAGGCTTGGCCAGCCAGGCTTCCATGGCCTGGGCGCGACGCTCCAGGGTGCGGGCATCGCCGTAGCCTTCGCCGATCATCCAGCGCAGCAGGGTGATGTTGGACTGCAGGTACTCGGCGATGGCCTTTTCCGGCAGCTTGATGGTGCAACCGGCAGCGGAACGCTCGGCCGAGGCGTCGGACAGCTCGAAGGCTTGCTCGACGGTCAGGTCGTCCAGGCCTTCGATTTCCAGGATGCGGCCGGAGAAGGCGTTTTTCTTGCCTTTCTTCTCGACGGTCAGCAGGCCCTTCTGGATGGCGTAGTAAGGGATGGCATGCACCAGGTCACGCAGGGTGATGCCTGGCTGCAGTTTGCCCTTGAAGCGCACCAGGATCGATTCTGGCATGTCCAGCGGCATGACGCCGGTGGCGGCGGCGAAGGCCACCAGGCCGGAACCGGCCGGGAACGAGATGCCGATCGGGAAGCGGGTGTGCGAGTCGCCACCGGTACCCACGGTATCAGGCATCAGCATGCGGTTCAGCCAGCTGTGGATGATGCCGTCGCCCGGGCGCAGCGACACGCCGCCACGGGTGCGGATGAAGTCTGGCAGGGTGTGGTGGGTGTTGACGTCGATCGGCTTCGGATAGGCCGCGGTGTGGCAGAACGACTGCATCACCAGGTCAGCGGAGAAGCCCAGGCATGCCAGGTCTTTCAGCTCGTCGCGGGTCATCGGGCCAGTGGTGTCCTGGGAGCCGACGGTGGTCATCTTCGGCTCGCAGTAGGCACCTGGACGCACGCCCTGGCCTTCTGGCAGGCCGCAGGCACGGCCGACCATCTTCTGCGCCAGGGTGAAGCCCTTGCCGGTGTCGGCAGGCTGCTCTGGTTTCTTGAACAGGTCGGAAGTACCCAGGCCCAGTTCGGCACGGGCTTTTTCGGTCAGGCCACGGCCGACGATCAGCGGGATACGGCCGCCAGCACGGACTTCGTCCAGCAGCACTTCGGTTTTCAGCGCGAACTCGGTGACCAGCTCGTCGCTGCCGTGACGGCGCACTTCACCTTTGAACGGGTAAACGTCGATGACGTCGCCCATGGCCAGGTTGGTGCAGTCGAATTCGATCGGCAGGGCGCCGGCGTCTTCCATGGTGTTGTAGAAGATCGGAGCGATCTTGGTGCCGAAGCAGAAGCCACCGGCGCGCTTGTTCGGCACGTACGGGATGTCGTCGCCGAAGAACCACAGCACCGAGTTGGTGGCGGATTTACGCGAGGAACCGGTACCGACCACGTCACCGACGTAGGCCACCGGGAAGCCCTTGGCCTTGACCGCTTCGATCTGTGCCAGCGGGCCGACCGAACCCGGCTGCGACGGCTCGATGCCGTCACGGGCCATTTTCAGCATGGCCAGGGCGTGCAACGGGATGTCAGGGCGCGACCAGGCGTCTGGAGCCGGGGACAGGTCGTCGGTGTTGGTTTCGCCAGGCACCTTGAACACGGTCAGGGTGTACTTGTCGGCGATGGCCGGACGCGAGGTGAACCACTCGCCGGCAGCCCAGGATTCCAGGACGGCCTTGGCGTGAGCGTTGCCGGCCTTGGCTTTTTCGGCCACGTCGTGGAAGGCATCGAACATCAGCAGGGTGTGCTTGAGCTGTTCGGCCGCGACGGCGCCCAGATCGGCGTCGTCGAGCAGCGCAACCAGCGTCTCGATGTTGTAGCCGCCCTGCATGGTGCCCAGCAGTTCAGCAGCGTGCTTGCGGTCGATCAGTGGCGACTTGGCTTCGCCCTTGGCGACGGCGGAGAGGAAAGCGGCCTTGACGTAGGCAGCTTCGTCGACCCCTGGTGGAACGCGGTTGGTGATCAGGTCTACGAGGAAGGCTTCTTCGCCGGCCGGCGGGTTTTTCAGCAGCTCGACCAGGCCTGCAGTTTGTTCGGCGTTCAGCGGCTGGGGCACGATACCCAGGGCGGCACGCTCTTCGATGTGTTTGCGGTAGGCTTCAAGCACAGTTATTACCCTCATCAGTGGTCCCTAAAGGGAGTCCGGGACGCTCATCCAGCATTCAATGCACCCATGCGCTGCCACGGCTTTGTGGGCCGCCCAGCCAGAGTCGCAAAGAATCCTTACAGAAGCTGCTTTCAAAGTTTTACGCCTGCAGAACGGGAGCTGATGAGGGCTGGCACGGGCATGCGAGGGATGCATGGCCCGGGCCAACGCCGTTCTACCGGATGAACTGTGCTCGTGACGCTTTGAAAACAGCTTCCAACGGACATTGTTGCCTTGAAAAGGCGGGATGATTCTACGGTAAAAAAAGCCCGAAGGTAAGGCAGCGATCATGACTTTAACGGGTGACCCTGGTTAGACAAAGGGCTAACATGACCCCGTGTTCCACCGCCAAGCCGTTGTTTTCAATGTCCAACCAGTCCATCAAGACCCCTTGCGTCGGCCTTTGCTCCACTGTTTACGGGGACACGGTTTGCCGTGGCTGCAAGCGTTTCCACCATGAAGTGATCAACTGGAACGGTTACGACGACGAGCAGAAGCGTGCCGTCTGGCTGCGCCTGGAGCAGTTGCTGGTGCAGGTGATGATGGCCAAGCTGGAAGTGTTCGACAAAGACTTGCTGCGCCAGCAGTTGCAGCAGCGCTCCATCCGCTTCGTCGAGCAGCAGTCGGAATATTGCTGGGCCTACCAGCTGATTGCCCGTGGGGCGCGGATGATTCGTGAGCTGGAAGCCTACGGCATGGTGCTGTTGCCGGAGTTTCGCGATTGGGAACTGCCGCAGCTGCGCGACGCCATCGACCGCGAGTTCTTCCTCTTGTCCGAGGCGCATTACCAGCGCTACATCGCCCCTGCGTTCCTCAAGCAGGCACTTGAGTAGCCCGCTTTCCCTCTGACGCTCATGCCCGGGTTGACCTAGCGTCGGTCTCTCCACGAACTGAAGCGGAGAGTCAGCATGAGCGATTACAACTTCAACCCCGGTTTTTCTTTTCTGGCGCGCTGCTGGTGGCAGGTTTCGGGCGGTTTCATCCAGGCCGAGCAGTGGGACACGCTGGACCACGCCCTTGCGCCGATCTGGGTCCAGTTCGGCAGCGAAGGGTTCGTGCACAACGATCATTGGGACCGCTACCTGAGGGCGGAACCTGAGGGTGTGAAGGTGCTGCAGCTAGGGCCATCAGACTACCGGACCTCGGAGCACAGGTACTGCGAACTGTTCTGGTTTGGCGCGTACAACCTTCGCCAGGACCGGAGCGGGGCCAAGCTACGGTATGAGATCCGGCCCTATGACAGGGTATGGACACCGTACAACTGGATCCTCGAGAACAATCCCAGCCCCTGGTCCGGTTATGTGGCCATGAGGCGCCCCAGCCAAAGAGCCGGGGCTCTGGGAGCCGAGAGCACCTCGATGCTCTGGAGCCTCGGAGGCCTGGATCTCAGTAATCTGAGCAAAGGGCAACGTCATTGCAATATCGAATTGCTCAGCCCGTCCGGTAGGTTGGCCAGGCGGTACTACAAGCGTGGGGCATGGTTGCTGAACACCGTCAGCGGCACGCCAGGCCTGATATCGCTGGAAATCGAAAACGTGCCTCACCCCGCGTTCAAAGGCTAGCCTTCGATCAGTCGCCGGTATATTCGCACCCGCTGGTGCAGGTTTCGTGGATACGCACCTTCGACAACTCCGGCATCAGCGGCTTGACCTGTTGCCAGATCCACTTGGCGATCACTTCGCTGGTGGGGTTTTCCAGGCCTGGGATGTCGTTCAGGTAGTTGTGGTCCAACTGCTCGTAGATCGGCTTGAAGATCGCCTTGACCTCGGCGAAATCGCGGATCCAGCCAGTGTGCGGGTCAAGCGGGCCGGTCAGGTGCAGGCCGACCTTGAACGAGTGGCCGTGCAGGCGGCCGCACTTGTGCCCTTCAGGGACGTGGGGCAGGCGGTGGGCCGATTCGAATGTAAATTCCTTGAAGATTTCCACTGTCGTAACTCTGCGTGAATCAATATTGCGCGCAGTCTACCAGTATGGTCGCTACAAGGCTTGCAGGCGTTCGTGCAACCGCCCGGTGGCGATCAGTTCGAGCAGTTCGTCACCCAACCGCTGGCTTTCGGCAATGGCCTTGTACCAGTAGCGCTTGCGGCTCGGCGCATCGCCCATGAAGCGCTTGAAGTCGTTGCGGTCCGGCAGCTTGCCGAAGGGCAGCGCGGCCAGGTACTGCGGCGAGGGGGTCATCAGCAATACGTTCTGCAGGCGCGTGGCATCGCCCTTGCGCCAGGGCAGCGCCTTGTCGAACCAGCCGGGCACCACCTTGTCGGTGAAGTGCGGGTACAGCACCAGGTCGTCGCCACGGTAGGGCAGGTCAAGGTGGTAGTCGAGCAGGCCGCCGTCGCGGTAGGTGCCAGCACCGGCGCCGGGAATATCCCGCACGCCTTCCATCACCATCGGGATAGAGCCTGAGGCGAGCAGGGCCTGGCGCAGGTTGGCCAGGTCCAGTGGCAGGCAGCGCGAGGGGAAGTCGGTCAGCGCATCGAGTGGCGGCACGCTGCGCTCATCGTGCAGGATGATCCGTTCAAAGTGCCGGGCCAGGCGCGAGCGCCCCAGCAGGTTGCTGGCGATCACCGAGCCCAGGCCCATGCCCAGGCGGCCACGGTGGTCGTGCGCGAGCTGGCCGTGGCTCTTCACCACCAGGATGTTCAGGCGGTAGTGCGGGTTGGCGAGGATCTGCCCGTCGCGGCCCTGCAGCAGGTCGTCGAGCATGCGCTGGCAGCTGCGGCTGATCTCGGCGGGAGTGACGCCTTTGGCGAAGTCTTGTTCGGTGTACAGTTCGCCCAGGCGGCGGATGCCGGCGACCGGGTCGTCGAGGCAGGCGCTGGCGAAGCGCCAGGAGCCGATCGAGGCGCCGATCAGTGCGCGTTGCCGTGGTGCCGAAGGCAGCCAATCGCCGAACAGTGCTAGGTCCAGGCCTTGGATGCCCAAAGGCTTGGGCCCACCCGCTGCACCTGGCAGCACGCCCACATCGGCCGCCTGCAGGCCACGTTCGCGAATCCGCTGCAGCGCGCGCTGGCCAGCCTTGAAGGTGAGTGCAGGGAATTTGATGTGAATGGCGCTCATGACGGATCTCGCAAGTAACAAGCCGGTCATTATAGGGGCTTGATAACGCTGTAGCTGCGCTATCATGGCGCCAGCTGTTTTCAGGTTGAATTAAGGACCGCTGGTTAGTCTTAACCCCGTAGACAACTTGAACGTCGCTCAGGAGAGCCCCCATGAAAACCTTGACTGCCCTGTTCACCGCCGCCGCCCTTGCCCTGGGCGCCAATGCTGCCTTCGCCACGGACGTCCAGCCCGACGAAGTGGTCAACCTGGTCAACGCCAAGACCATCAAGTCGCTGGATGAACTCAAGGCCACCGCCGTGGCCAAGCATCCAGGCGCCACCGTCACCGATTCGGAGCTGGAAAACGAGTACGGTCGCTACATCTACAAGGTCGAACTGCGCGACACGCACAACGTCGAGTGGGATGTCGATCTGGATGCCAAGACCGGTGAGGTGTTGAAGGACAAGCAGGACAGCTGATGATCCACTTGCCCCGGCCTGCGAGGTACCTGGCGCTGTCGTTGCTGGCCGTCTGCTCCTTGGCCGTTGCCCGTGACCTGGACCAGGACGAAGCCCTGAAACTGCGCCAGAAGGGCATCATCCTGCCGCTCGAGCAACTGCTGGAAACCGCCCTGGGGCATTACCCCGGGGCGCGCCTGCTGGAGGCCGAGCTGGAAGAACACGACGGCCGCTACGAATATGAAGTCGAGCTGCTGACCAACGACGGCGTGGTGCGCGAGATCAAGCTCGATGCCAGCAGCGGTGCCCTGCTCAAAGACGAGGAAGACGACTGACATGCGCCTGCTGCTTGTCGAAGACAACGTGCCCCTGGCCGACGAACTGACCACCATCCTGCAGCGCCAGGGCTATGCCGTGGACTGGCTGGCCGATGGCCGAGACGCGGTCTACCAGGGCCAGAGCGAGCCCTATGACCTGATCATCCTCGACCTTGGCTTGCCGGGCTTGCCGGGCCTGGAAGTGCTGGCGCAGTGGCGTGCTGGCGGCCTGGCTACGCCGGTGCTGATCCTGACGGCGCGCGGGTCGTGGGCAGAACGGATTGAAGGCCTGAAAGCCGGGGCCGACGACTACCTGAGCAAGCCCTTTCACCCCGAGGAGTTACAGCTGCGCATTCAGGCGCTGCTGCGCCGTGCCCGGGGCCTGGCCAACCAACCGACGCTGGAGGCTGCAGGCCTGCGCCTGGATGAAAGCCGCCAGTGCGTGAATCGTGACGGTGTCGATGTCCAGCTGACCGCAGCGGAATTTCGCCTGTTGCGCTATTTCATGCTGCACCCGCAGCAGATCCTGTCCAAGTGCCACCTGGCCGAGCACCTGTACGACGGCGAGACCGAGCGCGATTCCAATGTGCTGGAAGTGCACGTCAATCACCTGCGGCGCAAGCTGGGCCGCAGCGTCATCGAGACGCGCCGCGGGCAGGGCTACATCTATGCCGGGAGCGGTGGATGAAGTCCATCCAGGCGCGCCTGAGCCTGGGCCTGGTTGCCGTGTTGGTGGTGGTCGGGGTAGTGCTCGCGCAGCTCACGTTGTGGCTGTTCGAAGCGGGTTTGCAGCGTTACCTGGAAAACGGCCTGCGCAAGGAAAGCGAGAACCTGCTGGTGGCATTGGTGCGCGGGCCTGATGGCCTGCAACTGGATGAGCGGCGCATCTCCGCTGCTTACCAGCGGCCTTTCTCCGGTTATTACTTCCGTATCGATTTCGAGCAGGGCACCTGGCGCTCGCGCTCGCTGTGGGACCTGGACATGCCAAAGCCGGCTGCGCCGGGGCTGTCCGATAGCCACGAGCTGGGCCCGGAAGGGCAGCAACTGCTGGCCTTGCGAGCTGATTACCGGCGCCTGGGCCAGGACATTTCGATCAGCGTGGCGCAAGATTACTCGCCGGTGCGCGAGGGCTTCCGTCGTCTGCAGCAGATCGGCCTGGGCATGGGCCTGGTGGCGTTGCTGATCGTGCTGGTACTGCAGCGCATCACCGTGACCCGCTCGCTGCGCCCGCTGGAGCGCGCGCGCCAGCAGATCGCCCAGTTGCAGCAAGGCCAGCGCTCGCAGCTCGATGCCGAGGTGCCCAGCGAGCTGGCACCGCTGGTGGACCAGATCAACCACTTGCTCAGCCACACCGAAGACAGCCTGCGCCGCTCGCGCAATGCCCTGGGCAACCTCGGCCATGCACTGAAGACACCGCTGGCAGTGCTGCTCAGCCTGGCGTCCAGCGAGCGCTTGCAAGGCCTCCCAGAGGTGCAGGCGCAGTTGCGTGAGCAACTGGCGCAGATCCAGCAGCGCCTGGCCCGTGAGCTGAACCGGGCGCGCCTGGCGGGCGATGCCTTGCCGGGGGCGCAGTTCGATTGTGATGCCGAGCTGCCGGGCTTGCTCGCGACCTTGGGCATGATCCATGGCGAAGGCTTGCTGCTCGCGCGCGATATGCTGCCCGGGCTGCTGCTGCCGTGGGATCGCGAAGATGTGCTGGAGCTGCTCGGCAACCTGCTGGACAACGCCTGCAAGTGGGCGGACAGCGAAGTGCGGCTGGGGATTGCGCCGACCGACGAGGGCTATCAGTTGTGGGTCGATGATGATGGCCCTGGCATTCCGCAAAACCGGCGCCTGCAGGTGCTGGAGCGCGGCTCGCGGCTGGACGAGCAGGTCGATGGGCATGGGCTGGGGTTGGGGATCGTGCGCGACATCGTCGAGGCGTGGGGCGGGCAATTGGCGCTGCTGCAGAGCCCGATGGGCGGATTGAGGGTGAGCATCGAATTGCCGCGCAAGGCTCGCTAGCGCCGGAGGCGCGAAGCGGCCCCCGTGGCCAGATCAGCACTGCAAAAAAATTGCAGTACAGCCGCATTTTTTTGAATTAGCCCAATTTCCCCCCGCCCGGCACAATCCCCCAGACGAAACCCTGCGGTTTCCATCTCTCCACGGACGGAGCCCCTTGAGCTATTGCATCCGCAATACGAGGCCCAGGCCACTTCGGCTGGGCTTTCTTTTTAATCAGAAAAACTACAGATCCCGATTACCCAAATGTCTGCCATGCGTTCCGAAAGTCGTCTGCAGCGGCTGTTGCCAGCGCCCCTGAATATCCCCCCCAAACAATGGTTGCGTGCTGGTATCGGCGCGTTGCTTGGCTTGTTCCTCGCCGGCTGGCTGACCAGCCTGGCCTATGGCCCGGGCATTGCCCTGCACCTGCTCGGCCCGCTGGCGGCCTCGGCGGTGCTGGTGTTCGCCGTGCATTCCGGGCCCTTGGCGCAGCCGTGGCCGGTGCTTGGCAGTTATGCCCTGGCCGGTGCGGTTGGCCTGGCCATGCGCCAGGGCTTTGGCCCTGAACTGTGGGTGGCGGCCGTTGCCCTGGGGGTTTCGATTCTGCTGATGTGCCTGCTGCGTTGCCTGCACCCACCCGGTGGCGGTGTGGCGGTGAGCGCGGTACTGGCCGACCCGGGGCTGACGGCCATGGGCGATCATCTTCTCGAACCGGTGCTGCTCAACGCGCTGATCCTGGTGGTCGTGGCCGTGATCTACAACCGCCTCACTGGCGTGCAATATCCGAAAGGTGTGGCACCGCGCAAGGACTTGCACCACACCCACGACCCGCTGCCCAGCGAGCGCGTGGGCGTCAGTGGCGCTGACCTGGATCAGGCCCTGGAAGAGTTGGGCGAATTTGTCGACGTCACCCGCGATGAGCTGGAGCGCATCATCCTCGCCACCGAGCAGCACGCGCTGCAGCGCAGCCTCGGTGGCATCACTGCCGGGGCGGTGATGTCCCGCGACGTGCAGTTTGCCTCACCGCAAACCACCCTTGAGCAGGCCTGGAAAATGCTCGCCGCCCACCAACTGAGAACCTTGCCGGTGCTGCAGCAGGGCAAGCTGGTGGGTATTGTCAGCCTCAGTGACCTGGTCGGCCCGGCCATGCAGCGCGGCCAGTTCAGCTGGCGTAACCTGTTCGGCCGCAAGGTGGTGCGCATGGAGCAGGTGATGAGCCGGCGGGTGGTCAGCGTCAGCAGCCAGCACCCGCTGGAGCGTCTGCTGCCGCTGCTGTGCGAGCAGGGCCTGCACTGCCTGCCGGTGCTCGACGGCGAGCAATTGGTTGGCGTGGTCACCCAGACCGACTTGATCGCCGGCCTCAAGCGCCAGTTGCTCAGCGCTGCCTCAGATAACCGGGTCCCAGCGTTGTGACCAATCGCTGGCGCCGGCTGCCACCAGTTGGCGCAGCACCGCGAAGGCCTGCTGCAAGGCCTCGCTGTCGCGCTTGCGCGGGTAGACCAGGTAGGTCGGGTAAGTGAATTCCGGCGCCTGTGGCACGCGCTCGAACACGCCGGTCTCCAGGTAGGCCTGTACCACACGGGTACGGAAATAACCGCTGCCACCCTGGTCGAGAATGAACTGCAGGGCCAACGGCCCGAGGTTGAAGCTCAGCGCCGGGCGTGCGCAGTCGGGCAGGGCGGCGTCATGCTGGCGGCGGAAGGCTTCGCCCCAGTCGATGTAGATGTACGGCTCGGGTTGGTCGACCCGGCGCACGCGGATCAACTTTTCTTCCATCAACTGCTCCACCTGCAGCCCTGGGCCGTAGGTTGGCTGGTACACCAGTGCGGCGTCGAGCAGGCCCATCTCCACCTTGCGCAGCAACGACTCGCCATCGCTTACCTCGCTGCGGATGGCATGGCTAGGCAGCTCGCGGTGCAGGGCGCCGACCCAGTCGAGCAACATCGGGTTGCCCAGGCTCACTTCCGCGCCCACATGCAGCACTTGTTGGCAGCCTTCGGGCAGTGGCAGGTCGCGGCGTGCCGCTTCCCAGGTCTGCACCAGCTGGTTGGCGTAGCTGACGAAGGCTTCGCCGTCACTGGTCAGGCTGGCACCGTTGCGGCTGCGCACGAACAGTTGGCAGCCCAGTTGCTGCTCCAGGCGTTGCACGCGGGCGGTGATGGCGGTCTGCGACACGAACAGGCGTTCGGCGGCGGCGACCAGGCTGCCGCAACGCACGATTTCCAGGAAGGTTCGGGCCTGATCGATGTCCATGAGCTGCTCTGTGGCGGGAAGGGCGGCCTATTCTAGAGGCTTTGCACCGTTGTGGGGCATTTTTGCCTTGTCTGCAAATTTGCAGGTCCGTTGTGACTTTAGTCCCATGGCGGCCCCGGTGTGGCGGGCCATACTCACTATTCGCCCTTCAATAACAACAAGTACCGGGTTTTCATCAACATGACCTACCAGCACAGCTACGCCCAATCCATTGCCGACCCTGCTGCCTTCTGGGCCGAACAGGCCCAATCCCTGGCCTGGCACCGCAAGCCCTCGCTGACCCTGCAGGACAACCCCGACGGCACCCATCGCTGGTTCGCCGACGGCCGCCTGAACAGCTGTTACCTGGCCCTCGATCGGCAGATCGAACTGGGCCGGGGCGAGCAGCTGGCGCTGATCTACGACTCCCCCGTGACCGGTGTGCAGCAGGCCTTCACCTACCATCAGCTGCGCGACGAAGTGGCACGCCTGGCCGGCCTGCTGCGGCAACTGGGCGTGGGCAAGGGCGACGGGGTGATCATCTATATGCCGATGGTGCCCCAGGCGGCCATGGCCATGCTCGCCTGCGCGCGGATCGGTGCGGTGCATTCGGTGGTGTTCGGTGGCTTTGCCGCCAACGAGCTGGCACTGCGCATCGATGATGCCCGGCCGAGGCTGTTGCTCACCGCGTCCTGTGGCCTGGAGTTCGATCGGGTGATCGAGTACAAGCCGCTGGTTGATCGCGCCCTGCAGGTGGCCCGCCATCAACCCCGCAATGTGCTGGTGCTGCAACGGCCCCAGGCCCGCGCCCAGTTGCAGGCAGGCCGTGACTTGGACTGGCAGCAAGCCTTGGCCAGTGCCGAGCCGGTGGCCCCCGTCGAGCTGGATGCTGGCGATCCGCTGTACATCATTTATGGATACCTGCTAACAGTTAGAAGTGATAGAGGCCCCGTAAATCCTGGGTCGTAGGCTTCCTAACAGTTTTTCAAGGTAGGTAACGATCCTGATGAACGGATGCACCCGTTAGCTCCAAGTCCCCCACCAGGCTCCCCCCATCCTAAGGTCACGGTCTGACTGCCAGCGCGACATCCAGACATCGAGCCCAGTCATGCACCTTCAGTGCAAAAGCTAACTCTGGAAGAAAAAGCCCATTGAGCGCTCCGCAGCTTTTAGTGTTATGGGCCAGCTTTTTATTTTACTGTTCGTGCCTAGGAACTTAATCTCGCACAAAACTAAGATGAATTAGTGTGCGTATAATGTTGGGGTGGTCAATTTCAAATTAATAAATAGAGATGGTGTTATGGCTTTGTATTCATTTAGGGCGGAGTGTATAAGTGATGTGTGCAGTTACTTAGGGCTGGTAGGAGGGAGCTTTAGAATTGAGGAGTGCAGTACTAAGCAGGATCCTATATTTCCGGATGTCGACGTGCGCCTCTGCGTCGAAGTAGGGTTGGCGGAACTACGACGTCTAGCTCGTAGAGTTGAGGATGGGCACGTAATTGTGGAGTCTTTGGTGGCTGGATAGATGAGGTATATACAGCTTTCCCTGTCCTTCTTGCGGGCTACAGCTGGAGGTTGCGGGCTATTTAAGTGGCGTGGTAGAGCGCTGGCGATTAAAAGGGCAGAGCTATGCTATAGGGGATTTCTTGAGGAGCGCCAAAGTAGTCACTCGGGATAGATATATTATCAATAAGGGGTGGGCAGAACGCTTGTACAATTTTCAGACGGTTGCCAATCTCAAGGGGGAGCCACGTACGCAGAGTCTGCTTACTTGCGACGGGCTCGCAGCCGCAGTAATCGGAGTCAATATTGGGCTCAATGCTAGAGATGATTTATTTGGCGAAGCTCCGAAGGGCTAGGAGGTGTCCACGCCTGCTGGGTCAACTGCCGTTGTCCACCCCTCTAGCCTAATAACCGTTCGGCACTAGATGTAGGCGCGAGCTGGATTAGGGTGTGACCCGACCAGAAATGCGCCAGGTTGTAAAACTCTGCACCTCCTTCTCAACGCGCTGAAGGATGCTTTTGGAATCGCTCAACTCTTCCAGCGACAGCGCGGTAAGGACAAGCACGCTGCTCAGCTCGACACCCAGGTGATCGCATATCCCTCGCAGTACCGCCAGCGATGGGCTCCTCTTTCCGAACTCGATGTCACTGAGATATTGGGGTGAAACCACTCCGTCAAAATGCGCCTGTGTCCAGCCTCGCTGAAGCCGCATTTCCCTCAAGACCGCGCCCAGCGCCGCTTCGAACCCCATGCTGATGCCTGCTGTAGAAAACAGCTGGCATTAGACGAAGCATGGCGTTAGATTGGAATCAACGATAGGCGATGCTAAGATATATCTTAAGATAGCTACGTGAGGTAGGGCCTTTGTTTGCTGCCGCTCAGCCACCTCGTACCCGTAAATTTGGAGCGTAAATATGAATGACGCCGCAGAACGCGATTTGATTATTAAATACCCGCTTCTGTTCGGTAGCGAGGGGCGTCGTCGTGATGCAGCGGTGTGGGGCATCGGATGCGATGACGGATGGGCAGAGATTTTGAGCGCGCTGTGCTCTGAGATTCAATCATATATTGATGAACAAAATATCGAGCAGGTTCGGTTTTCTTACGTGAAAGAAAAATTCGGAGAGTTGAGGGTTTCCTGTATTTGTGCGGATGAATATGTCTCTTCGTTAGTAAGCAGGGCTTTGCAAGTATCAATTAAGACATGCGAGTGGTGTGGTCAGCCAGGTTCTAGAAAAAGGTTGCAGTCCGACTGGGTTAAGACCTTATGTGAGCCTTGCGAAGCTCAGGCTCTAAAGCGGATTTCTTAATGGATCTATAGGTGGAGCAATGTTTGAAACGCATACAGGAGCCCTCTCGGTTTCTTCTGAACTACCGGATGAGAAATTGCTCGAAATTGATTACGTCTCCCAACGACTTCAGGCAGCTTGGTTTTATATTACACAGCACTACATGAGATCCGGGAGTAGTGATGTGTCAAAAGGTGAAGTTCTGATTGATGATGTGGGTAAGTTGAAGCGGTTTTTGTCTAAAAAATTTACCGGCTCATACACCTACAAAATTGTATTGGTCATTCCTCCGGTTATGAATGGGACTGATGACTGGTCGATGGCTCCCTTAATCGAAATGAATGAAGTGACCTCTGGCTCATTGGCTGAAAAGCGGCATTATATTTACACAGTTGATAACAGTGAGAGGGTCTATTATTCGGCGCAACCGGATGGGGATTGGGAGCGAGGCCCCCAAAAATTGATTTATAAGCGAAGTGCGCGGTGCGAGGTGGCAACATGCTGAATTTGCTTGTCTCTACTAAGATGGTCATGGCTAGCTCATCAAACTCTGTTGCGCTCGCACAACAGCTTTTTTCATTTTACGAGGCTGGAAAAAGCTTTCCAATTCACGAGCTGAAGTCTCTTATTTCCTCTCCAAGGCTTTTCGATGTCTACCTGAAAGACTTTGTAGGTAGCGAGGCAATCTTGGCGGGAGACTCATTCCTCGATCTTCATACAAATCTCGCTGACTCACTTCAGAAAACATATGCAATCACGCTGAGCGATTGGGAAGTGGTGCGTGAGCTATATGTGGAGGTCGACTCATTCCATTTCAGGGATGCAAGTGTAAGTAAAGTTCAAGTTTGGCCCTATGATCCTCGTGGTTTATCTCCCGAGCAGATGAGGCTTGCCGTTGCGGTGAGCTACACCGACTCAGAGCTGCTGGAGGAACCACGGTTGTGCGGAGCACTGAGTAATTTGCTCTCAGAATATAGAGTTGAATTTTATTGGGAGCGAAGAACTTATGACTCCTGATTGATCATTTCTGCGGTGCAGTGGAGGACCTACTGATGGACTACAAAATCGATCCATGTCCTGGCGCCTAAGAATTCCCCAAAAATGCGCATACCGCTTGCCGCGGAAGGGCCCAGATGGGGGCTCAGTTCTCAGGTCAGTGAAGCGTGCCGGAGGGGCGACCCATCGAGCGTTGGTAGTAGTCAGAAATGGCTTGGAAAATCTCTTCAGCCTCATTCTTGTACCGCTGGATGACGAAGGCCGGCGCGCCAGCATCTGTGATGGAGGCTTGTGCTGGTAGCGAAGGTCAGATGCGTTTGTAGGAGTCAGCAATGAAAATAATTGGAAGAGTCGAAGTCGAGGCCGTTACAGACGTCGTGTGTGATATATGCCGTTGCTCCACGCGCACGAATATTGGCGCGCATCAGTTTGGGACCTTACAAGCACATTGGGCCTGTGACACTGCCCATGATGGGGAGCGCGATGAACTACATCTATGTGAGCATTGCTTCTTCAAAACATTGGCTTATCTCAAGCAGGAGCGGCGAACTCAGCATCTTTTCAGCGAGGATGGCCAGGATCTCACCGATAATCTCGGTCTGGTCGCAGATGATGTTTGTTTCGGTGACGTCGGGGTCGATAGTGGGCCTGTTCCGTGACGGCGGACGCCAGGAGGCGATACTTGGATCATTTCTTGGAGGTTGTCACGGGACAGGCCCAGAGCTTCGTTGTCGCACGGTAATCCTGACGATGAGGATGATCGAGCCCGCTTGAAAATACGCAGACACCATCGCCCTTCAATGATGGAGTTTGGAAGATGACTCGGCTGGAGGCTTCCGAATGACCATGAGTACGGCGGAGTACATTTGTACTCTAATCGTCTGTGGGGCGCGAGATCTGGGATTTATACGCTTTTATAGACGATTATAGAGTGATTATAGATTCCAGCATTTCCTGCTCAGGGCTGCCGGAAACTCCGGCCTTCCCTGGGCAGCATCCGAATTTCGGGTGGGACGATCCGTCCGCCCGCAGGCCATCCTCAAGGCAAGCCAAGGTTTTAGCGTTATGCCAGTAATGGGGCGGGGGTTTTGTCGAAACGGTCGACCACCTCGTGTATCTGGGCGGCGAATTGCTCAAGGCCGAGGAGATCGGCCACACCTACGACTACGGGAATTACACCGTATAGGCAGTAGTAGAGTGAGGTGGCAACTTCGTCTGGGGTTCCTGCGCCAACCTTATAATCCCAATATTGTCGGCCCTCTTGGGGTTCTATGTAGTGATCCAGGGATGAGGCGGAAACGTGACCGGCGTTGTCAGACAGAACCTGATAAACGAAGTAAGAGGCCTCCAGAGGACCAAGCGCCGCTAACTCCTTCGGACTGATGAGACTGAGCGACTTTTCGAGCTGGCCTATCGCCGTCTGAAGGGCCTTACGTGCCTCTGGGTCCGTGCTTTGAGTATGAAGGGTTTGGTATCGATTGCGCCGGCTCTTCAAATGGTCATCCCTGAGCATCTGTATGAACTTGCCTTTGTTGCCGTCCATTGCTGAAACAGCGAGGCTGACTTCAATCACTGATCGAGCCATAGCACGGCACTCGACAAACATGCCGCGCTCAGCCATCAGCAGTGCCCCCTGATAAAAGCCTGCTGCTCGCATAAGTAGCCGTACCAGAACAGCTTCCTCACTCATTGAGCTAGTGTGCACGGTATTCACCGCCTCTTGAGCAATCGCCATTATGAGGTGGTTTACGTCTCTGGCGAAACCGAAAAGCTCATCGTTTGCTTGCAAAATGGCAGGTACAGCGTCTTCAACGTCAGTGCTGAGAAAGCCAGCTTTTGGGAGAGACCATTCCATGAGTTCACCTGGCGATTGATGGCTATAGCTAATCCTACCTTGAAACCCACAGTTCGCTACATCTCTGCCAAATAAATTATAGGATTTGGGTGGCTGGAGTCACCATTAATGGCTGACCTATCTGTGAGGTCGACGTGTCATGGTTATAGGCTGAGTAATTGGTTGAACAATATATTATTTGATGTAAATGTAATTGACAGTAGCGATTGAGCAGGGCTGCTTTATTTGAATGTTCTTGACCGGTGCTTATTTGTATGGATTAATTGGGTGAATTTTTAATTATTAGCTGAGGCGTATATGTGGGATTCTGACCAATTTGATCATTCGCTTATTCAAGTGAGTGTAGGTGAGCTTGATGGAGTAGCAGAAGGTGATGCAGAAGGGCTTCTCGCTTGTGGGACGTCTTGCGTTACTGAGAATTACGAGCGCGAAGGGGAGATGGCGTTTTTCAAGTGTGAAATATTTGCGCGAGAAGGAGGGGCTGGATTCAGGGTGGAAAAAACAGTAGTTGTGACAGCTGGAGACTGGGATGGCCAGGTTATTTGGAGTCAAAAGGAGGAGTTTTTCCTGACTTCGAGCTTTGAACCAGCTATGCCTGGTTTGATCCTAGACGAGCTGAGTAGGCGTACCATTAACGAGTATGGGCGTCGTATCCATGCTCATGAGAACGGTGTTGCTTATGAATCTCGTGCTTAATGTGGATTCGCTGAGCCTGGTCAGTAATATACTCAGATCTTGCTGATCCCGCATGAAGGTACCTGGCAAACTATCAACCACAGCGAATTTGAAGACAGGTGGGCCGGGCGCTGCCGGTGTGCCTGCCGAACCTTCCAGAGAATGTGAGCCTCCAATTGGAGCTATTGCATGGCAGCAAATTCGATCCCAACGTAACGCCGCGCAAGAGCCCTCAGGCATGTCGCATTAATTTGCAGTGGCTTCATACCTATTTATGGTCAGAAGATGATTGATGCATACGTCTGGGGGGAACGCAGTCAGGTATGAATGACCGCTAACGACCCAAAGCTGACATTCGCCTACCAGCGTTCCAGTCAGTAGCACGCACGGCTAGCAGTGCTTTCAAGAGCGCTGACAGCAGGCCGAATGTGAACAGGCAGGGTGCGATTGTAGTGACGTTAAGGAAGCCCCACTAAGCCACCAATTCCAGGTGGGTGAGCCAGGGGCAGACGATCCGATCAATCTTTGAATGCTCACGCGATACCTACTTAAATCTCCCACCAGCGGGAGATGGGTCATGAAATGCCGGCCGATGATGTCGACGGGTATTTGGTTTCAAACACGCAACATGTGGACTGCCAGGCCGACCAGAGCGCAGGCAATCAGCACCTGGATCACCCCTCGTTTGAAGCGGAACAAGGCAATCGCTGCCGCTACCGCGATCACAGCGGAAGGCCAATCAAGCGCCCCATTGAAGCCTTTTGGCCAAAGCACGTGATAGCCGAAGAACATTGCGAGGTTGAGGATCACGCCCACTACTGCAGCCGTGATCCCCGTCAGCGGTGCGGTGAACTTCATCTCGTTGTGAGTCGATTCCACCAACGGGCCACCGGCGAGGATGAACAGGAACGACGGCAAGAAGGTGAACCAGGTGACGAGGCTCGCCGCGACTGCACCGGCCAGGAATGGGTGCTCCGCACCGAACATCGGATGCACGTATCCACCGACGAAGCCGACGAAGGCAACCACCATGATCAGTGGGCCCGGAGTGGTTTCCCCCAAGGCGAGGCCATCGATCATCTGGGTTGGCGTCAGCCATCCGTAGTGCCCGACAGCGCCCTGATAGACATAGGGCAGCACAGCATACGCACCGCCAAAAGTCATCAGTGCGGCCTTGGTGAAGAACCAGCCCATCTGCGTCAGGGTGCCGTCCCAGCCAAACGATAGCGTCAGCAGCCCCATGGGCAGGGCCCAGAGCCCTGCACCGACCATCAGCAGGCGTACCAGATGCCCCCAGCTGAAACGGGTATGCTCAGGCGTGGGGGTGTCGTCATCGATAAGGGCCGGGCCATAGCTGTTCTTCGCGGCTCCATGACCACCACCGATTACGAATTTGCTCGGGGCGAAGCGACCACCCACATAGCCGATGATGGCAGCCACCAGCACGATCAGCGGGAACGGCACGTTGAGGGCGAAGATCGCCACGAACGAGGCGCCGGCCATAGCCCACAGCCAGCCATTCTTCAGTGCCCGCGAGCCAATCCGGTGGGCTGCATGAACGACAATAGCCGTGACCGCCGGCTTGATGCCATAGAAGATCCCCGCGACTACCGGTACCTCGCCAAAGGCGACGTAGACCCAGGACAAACCGATCAGGATGAACAGCGAAGGCAGCACGAACAATGCGCCGGCAATCACCCCGCCCCAGCTGCGGTGCATGAGCCAACCGATATACGTGGCCAGCTGCTGAGCCTCGGGGCCGGGCAACAACATGCAATAGTTCAGCGCGTGCAGGAAACGCTTCTCGCTGATCCACCGCCTGCGCTCTACCAGCTCCTGGTGCATGATCGAGATCTGCCCGGCAGGCCCGCCAAAGCTGATGAAGCCCAACTTGAGCCAGAACAGGAAGGCTTCATAGAGACCGATCGGCTGCTGAGTTGCTTGCGATGGCGGCTGTTCACTTACTGCGGAGGTGGTATCAACCATTTTGGGCTTCCTCACTTGCGAAAGCCGTCAGCAGGCCATCGAAGATGCCTCCTGCGACCATTGTCAGTTGATCGTCATCGCCAATGCTCTCTCTCAAGCCAGCGAGGACACGCTCGATACCGGGTGCTTCGGAAGGTTGTACGCCTCCCACATCCAGGTAGTGGATGACGCCTGCCAGGCGTGCCAGGCCTGGCTGCTGAACGGCAAAGCTCTCGATGAGGGTTTCGAAGGAAATCCGCTGGCCAACGTGGCTGAACCGGGCCCCATCAAAATCAAAGCCGAGCGCATCGCTTGGGCAGTCACTGGGACTGTCCAACCAAATGAATTGGGCATCGGCATCAATGAAGCGACGGATCAGCCAGGCACAGGCCAACCGGTCTACCCATGGGCGTTTTCGCGTTGCCCATCGGCGACCTTGGTATTCGCTGCGCTCCAGCTGCTTGATGGCCTCATCGTGCGCACTCGGCTCATCGGAAGACAGTGCTCGGCTAATCGCGGTCTCAAGTTCCTGCAGGGCCGAGTCGGCTTGTGTCTTGAACACACCTGGGAAGAAATCGATCGCTGTCAACTGGCCGAAGGCCTTCCTGAGCTTGCGCACCTGCCGGGCTGTCAGCAGCGCATTCTCCGGGGATAGGTCAGCTCGGCAGCCTGCAATTTCTTCCATCAGCTTGGCGTATTCATCGCTTCTGTCGAATAGCCCGCTGAAGCGCTCCTCGCGTTCAGGCAGCGACAGCAGAAATGCCGTGCCGTTGATGGCCAGCACATCTCGCTCCACCGCTTCGAACGTTTCGCGGCCCGCGCTTTTTTCTGGCAGCAGGTACACACCATCGCGCAGCACAGCTGCACCGGAGGCCTTCAGGGTTCTCCATGCGCGCATACGCTCGGTGGCGTTGGCCGTCGGCAGCCCAAGGATCAGTAACGACCAATCAATCATGTAGAAGGCTCAGCATAAAATGTATCTCTCTCTACATTAAACCAGATTTGGCTAAAAGCAATGGGTATTCATTGACCGTGCTGAGCAGCACGGAATCGCGTTGACCATATCCCCCTGGGGGGGATACGCTGTTGTCGATCTGATGAAGTTCAGGCGATAGAGATCGCCTCCAGCCGTGCACGGAGGTGCCATGCTATTTGTCCTGAAAAACCGCAATTACAGGCACCTGTTCCTTGCTCAGGTGATTGCCTTGATAGGCACCGGCCTGGCGACCGTAGCGCTTGGGCTTCTGGCCTGTGATCTGGCCGGCGCGCAGGCCGGCGCCGTCCTGGGTACCGCGCTTGCGATCAAGATGGTGGCCTACATTGGCGTGGCCCCGATTGCCGGTGCGTTTGCCGAACACTTGCCCAGAAAAGCCATGCTGGTCTCTCTCGACCTGGTCAGGGCTGCCGTGGCGCTATTGCTCCCGTTTGTCACAGAGATCTGGCAGGTCTACGTGCTGATTTTCGTGCTGCAGTCTGCATCTGCCGCGTTCACCCCGACATTTCAGGCCACCATCCCCGACATCCTCCCTGACGAGCGTGAGTACACCCGAGCGCTGTCGCTTTCGCGACTGGCTTACGACCTTGAGAGCGTCATCAGCCCAATGCTCGCGGCAGCCCTGTTGACCGTGGTCAGCTTCCACAGCCTATTCGGTGGCACCGTCGTGGGATTTCTCGTATCAGCTGCAATGGTGGTTTCAGCGGTATTGCCTGTAGCCGTTCGCGGGCCTAAACGGAGCATCTACGAGCGCACGACCAAAGGCCTACGGATCTTCCTGCGTACTCCGCGCCTGCGCGGCCTACTAGCCCTGAACCTCGCAATTGCTGCTGCCAGCGCAATGGTGATAGTGAATACGGTCGTGTTGGTTCAGGCGAAGCTTGGGCTGGATCAGAGCGCTATGGCCATGGCGTTAATGGCTTTCGGTGGCGGCTCGATGGTGGTGGCGCTATTGCTTCCCCGACTGCTTGAACGCCTGGATGATCGTAAGGCCATGCTTGCCGGTGGAGCAGTGCTGGTGGTCGGCCTGCTGATAGGGGCCTTCGTTTCCAGCTATTCGGCTCTGATAGTTCTGTGGGTGGTACTGGGTGCTGGATATTCCCTGGCACTAACGCCGTCGGGGCGTATCTTGCGTAGGTCGTCTTCGGCTCAGGATCGACCAGCGCTATTCGCGGCACAGTTCGCCTTGTCGCATGCCTGTTGGCTTATTACCTACCCATTGGCCGGATGGCTGGGAGCCAGCGTGAACCTGACGTCTGCGTTCGTTGGTCTAGGCCTGCTCGCTGGGGCAGCGTGGATACTGAGCAAATGGATCTGGCATCCCGACCATGAGGACGAGGTGGTGTCGCATCAGCATGACGATCTTTCGGAAGACGATCCTCATGTCGCGGATGGCAAATCTCATGCGCACTCCTTTGTCATCGATGAGCACCACCGGAAATGGCCACGGCGATAGCGCCCTCCATCCTGGGCGGTGGAGGGGCGCCTGGTCGGTGTTATTTCTTCAGTGCCTTCAGCCGCGCACTGGCTTTCTGTACGGCTGCCATCTTCTCCGGGCGTTTCATGCGTTTCCACTTGCGGATTTCGTCTTTCGATCGCCCGCAACTGACACAGAGATCACCTTTCAGCTGACAGAGTGAAATACAAGGATTCTCGATCGCTGAAGCCATTGTTGGGTTACCTGTGGCACTGGACTCTGATGCGAGCGTGCGGGCAGCAACTGCGACCCGCATCCACATCAGGCCTGATGGACTTCGACGGTCAGATGCCGTACTTCATGAACTGGTAGCAGTCGTTCACGAATGCTTGAGACGCTTGTTTGAGCGTGGCCAACAACACTGACGATCGCTGCGTGAGCGTCGGGCCCGACACGCCAGACATGCAGATCGCAGATGCGGACGTCACCCGGCTGCTCAATGAACTCGCGGATTTCCTGCGCCACGTGATCATCGGTTTTGTCCAAAAGAACACCGGCGGTCACTTTCATCAGGTTCCATGACCAACGACCAATTACAACAGCGCCTACGATACCCATCACCGGGTCGAGCCAGACCCAGCCCAGGAATTTGCCTGCCAGCAGGGCGACAATTGCCAGAACCGAGGTCAATGCATCGGCAAGGACATGTACATAGGCCGATCGTAGATTGTTATCGCCGCTGCTATGTCCGTGGCTGTGTCCATGATCGTGGTGATGGTGGTCATGAACGTGATCATGGTCGTGCCCGTGCCCGTGACCCAGCAGCAGCGCACTGACAATGTTCACCAGCAAGCCTACGACGGCGATAGCAATGGCCGTGCCGAACTGCACTTCATTCGGTTGGAACAAGCGGACGACCGACTCAGCACCGACTGCCAGGGCAACAAGCCCCAGGATCAGCGCCGAGGCAAACCCACCCAGGTCACCAACCTTCCCAGTACCAAAACTGAAACGTGAGTTGGTGGCGTGCCGCTTTGCGTATGCATACGCGGCTGCCGCGATACCGAGCGCACCGGCGTGCGTAGCCATATGGAAACCGTCGGCCAGTAGAGCCATCGATCCGGTGATGTAGCCGGCGGCAATTTCACCCATCATCATCACAACGGTCAGTAAGACCACCCAAAGCGTGCGCTTTGCATTCTCTTCGTGGGAGGCGCCAAGAAAAACATGGTCGTGGATGGTAGCTGTCGTGCTCATTGCTTGGGTGTCCGAGGTCATTTTGAGTAACGCTGAATGGCTTCCAGGAGTTCCTCCACTCCCTTGCTGCGCTCTTCGTCAGTGAGAGAAGGGGCAGCCACGTGCGCCCTGGCGTGATCTCTGATGATCTCGTCCAGTAGCCCATTCATCGCGCCACGCGTCGACGCCACCAGAAGGAGGGTTTTAGCGCAGTCCTCATCTTCCTGAAGCGCTTTTTCGATTGCTTGCACCTGTCCAGCAATGCGTTTGACGCGTTTGAGCAGCGCGTCCTTGTTCGATGCGAGATGGCCCATACCATACCCCCCCTATGTATATTGTCGCGAAGATTGTCATACCCCGCCCCCCTATGCAAGGGGCAGCAGTCAGCAGACGTTATTTGGAGGCGAACGGAGCGACTGACAGACCTGTCAACCGTTGTCCTGAGGTAGGTAAAAATTGAGCCATCCTTGGCTCTAGTTGGACGTCAGTCGTGAGCGTGACCATGGCCCGCGCTGTCGCCAGTGGCCTCAGGCTCGGCATCGCCGCATGCGACAAGCAGACCGAGAAGACCGATTACGGCGAGCGAACGTAGCAGTTTGATAGTCATGTCTTGAGTTCCACAGTGGTGCAATCAAAGGGGTCATGGGCTGAGACTCACTGCATATGAGTCTCAGCCAGAAGGTCATTTTTTGAGGTTGAGGTAGTCACCCGCCGTGTTCAGCACGATGGTTACGTTGCCCGAGGTACGGTTACGCCAGAACCAGCCATGGGTTCCTTCGAAGAGCGCAGTCAGCTCACCCGTGTCACCCTTGACCTGGCGACCTTTGCTATAGCTGTGGAAGTCGCCTTGAGCGGCGTTGTAGGTTTCACCATGGGTGTCATAGTTGACCGGCCCCGAAGCGCTCCATTTGTAGGCCACGATCGCGCCCTTGCGCATTTCGAGCTTGATCTCACGCCCTTCGCCAGGTTTCAGGGTCAGGCTGACCTCATCCTTTTTCGCTAACGGTTGTTCGGCCTGGCTGGCAGGCTCAACGGCGGCAACCTGTGGCACCGGAGCGGGAGCTACCGAAGGTATTGGTGCTGATGCCGCCACTGTTGAAGCCGGTGCAGGCGAAGGCACTTTGGCTGCAGCTTCATCGGCCAAGGCCTCCTGTGCGAGAGATATCTTGATCTCCCCCATTTGCGTGAGCCCCATGGCACGGCCCAGGCCAGTTGGATCGACGGCGTACTCCGAAGGCATGACCACGGTGACCAGAAGCCCCATCGCGACCGCGAAAGCGATGGCGGTGGATCGGATGAGCTGACGGCTGCTCGGCAGTTCGCTTGCCGAAGGAAGTGGAGAGTTGAACATTTTTCAGGATCCTCAGGCGGTAACGAACAGGCCGGTCAGCTGGTAACCCATCAGCAGGAAACCGGCACTCATCATGGCAACGTTGGCGGTGTAGGCGTGACGCCAGAAACCACCGGTTTTTCTCCAGTAGCCCATCACGATCAGGATGGCGCTCAGCGCGAGCAACTGACCAATCTCCACCCCGATATTGAAGGCAATGAGGTTCGGGATCAGGCCTTCGGCCGAGATTTCGTACTCCTGGATCTTTGTTGCCAGGCCAAAGCCATGCAGCAGGCCGAAGGCGAGCGTCGCGGCTTTGGTGTTCGGCTGGTAACCGAACCAGCGCTTGAAGGCCCCCAGGTTGTCCATCGCCTTGTAGACCACCGAGAAACCGATGATCGCGTCGATGATGTAGGAGCTGATGCTGATCTCAGTAAGCACGCCGAACAGCAGCGTGACCGAATGTCCAACGGCGAACAGCGTGACGTAGAGGCCCACGTCCTTGAGGCGGTAGAGGAAGAAGATTACGCCGAACAGAAACAGCAGGTGGTCGTAGCCCGTCATCATGTGCTTGGCGCCCATGTAGATGAACGGGATCAGCATGACCCCCGAGCTTTCCTGGATGAATCCCTTGTCGCCTTCCGCTACGGCGTGTGCCAATGCCTCCGGCATGCCGATGAGCAATGACACGGCGAACAGGAACAAAAGGAAGATGGGATGGCGTGCTCGCACGGCAAGCAAGCCCCCACCCGGTATCGAGTGTAAACGCATGGATCAATCCTTTTTTGCAATGATCGAGAGCCGCAAAGCGGCCAGGGTCAGGAAGCAAAAGCAGGACGAGGTGGGCGTTCGATTCGGAAGATTGGTGGGTGTGGTACCGATTCGCCTGACCAGGTCAATGGCATGGACGGGCCGAAGATAGGTGTCAGTTGCGTAGCAGAAGAGAGCTGAGGGGTCTCGTGCTGGTGGTCGGGCGTGAGCGGGGCGTGATAGTGGTCAGTGCAGTGCGTGCAGCTCCACGAAGCCTCGCCATGGTCATGCCCGTACTTCATGTTCACTGCCTCTTGGGCAGCGACTTGAGTCGGTACTGCCAACGAATAGGCGTGCCCCGTCCAGGCCAGCATAACGGCCATAGCCAAAGCCACGATCATGGCTGATGACAGGAAACGACGGGACATTCAGATGCCTATGACGCTGATTCAACAGCAACGCTGCACGTTTGACCTAACCCCCTGGGGGGGATAGCATCGCCAGCGTAATGTATCGACGACAGAGACTCAAGATATGTCCGATCACTCTCATGATCACCAGCACAATGATGGACAGGGCCATGCCCATCCTCACCAGAGCCATGAGGCGATCATCAAGCGCCTGAAGCGTGCAGACGGTCATCTGCGCAGCATCATTGCCATGATCGAGGACGGGCGGGAATGTGTAGACATTGCCCAGCAACTGCATGCGGTTGAAAAGGCCGTCTGCCAGGCCAAGCGCACGCTCATCCAAGACCATATCGACCACTGTCTTGAGGATTCGGTTACAGCCTTGAGCAAGGGCGATAGATCGGCCCTGGACGAATTCAAGCAAATTACCAAGTACCTGTAGAACTGTGTTCGAACTCACCAGCTACCTTGGGCTTTTTCTGGCGGCGTTCGCTGCGGCCACGTTGTTGCCGATGCAATCCGAAGCAGCACTGGTCGCGATGCTTGTGTCTGAGCACTACCTGCCCATGGCGCTCGTCGCGATGGCTACCGCCGGCAATGTCCTGGGTTCAGTGGTGAACTGGTTTTTGGGTCGAGGCGTCGAGCACTTCAAGCACAAGCGCTGGTTCCCGGTCAGTGAGGCGAAGCTGGTGAAGGCGCAGGCACTCTACCAGCATATGGATACTGGTCACTGCTAGTGAGTTGGGTACCCATCATCGGCGATCCGATTACGTTGGTGGCTGGGGTCATGCGCGAGCCGCTTTGGCGGTTCCTGTTACTGGTCACCCTGGCCAAGGGTGGGCGATACCTGCTGTTGTCACTCCTGGTGCTTGGGGGCATGCCATGACTTTCGATATTGCTCGCTCTGCGGCAGAGCGGCATACCGGGCAGGATCTGATCAAGTGGATTGCCTTGCTCACGATGGTGCTCGATCACATGCGATTGGCCTGGCCTGCGAGCAGCGATCTGTTTGTGCTCGGTCGGTTATCTTTTCCCCTGTTCTGTCTGGCAGTCGCGATCAACGTCTCACGCAATCAGCCAGGTGAGATATTCACTCGGAGCAATGGCCGGTATCTCGCCTCTTTGGTGGTGTTCGCCGCGCTTTCTGAAGTCCCTTACCGGCTGGTCAGCACCTCGGGCACCTTCAATGTCTTGGTCACGTTGGCGCTAGGGCTTCTGGTCGCTTGGGGAGTACAGCACCGGACGCTCGAAAGCCTGGTAATGGCTGGCGGTGCAATTCTGGCGGGTTATCTGCTGAGCGAGCCGCTGATGTACGGCTTCTACGGGGTGTTCGTGCCGGCGGCTCTGGTGCTTGCCATTAAGCGCCCCGAACTGTTCGCGCTACTGCCCGTCGCGCTTTGTGTAACCGTCAACTCTCGAACTGGCCTGTTCGAACAGGCGGCGCAGCTTGAGCCGTTCGCTGTCCTCGCGCTGCTGATCGCGGCTTTGGCGCCTTTACTCGGTTTGGCTCTATTCTGGGCCCGGTTGCCGTTCAAGATCTTGCCAGTCACACAGTGGAGCTATTGGTTCTACCCCGGCCACCTGTTAGCGATGCTGGGTATTCGCAACCTGCTTTAGACGCGGGGTTTGCTTTAAGGCTGGCATTCTCTGGGTCAAGAACGCCAGCTTTTAAAGAACCTACGCACTGCCTTAGTGGCAGTGGCGCTCGCCCGTTTTGTGATTGGTGTGGCAACCCTTGGAGTCGGTACCACCGCTGTGTGCGAAGGCGACTATCGAGGAGAACGAAAGGACGGCAGCAATCAAGAGGGGAACGATTTTCATCAGGCTACTCCATGCTCGGTGTTGTGGTGGCAAATTGCCTCGATGAGCTTATGGCTAAGTGCATCCTCATAACAATCGTAATTGCCATGAAGCCGATGAAAGGAATGACCGGTATGGGTCGAAAGCAGCCGGTCGCGACTGAACGCAATCGACCCAATGCGGCCAGTCAGTGCCTACAAAATCAGGTGCGATTCATATGCCGCTCCAATGAGCCTTAGAGCTGCGTCCGTGACGGGCCCGTGCCACTAGGGTAGGGATCACCTAGGGTCTCACATCGTGCCGGCTAGGCTAGCGGGATGCTGATTTTCTGTGGTTATCGTCTGAGCGGGTAGCTTGGGAACTCAACTCTTTCTAATGTCGACGATGTTCGAGTTACCCAGCTGGGCCTTCAGCTTTCGGTTTTCGAGGCCAAGCATTTCATTTAGCGATGCCAGTTTCGCTACCTGAAGACGAAGCTCTTTGATCTCTTCTCGGTAGTCCGCACTTTTCCTTCGCTCTTCCTTGAGCTGATCGTGCTTCACATCTCGCTGCATGCGACTAGATCTACCCTGGCGAAGGCGGATGTCTTCGGCAGCTTTAGGATAATGGTTGTGAATGAGTGCTGGCGAAATCCCTAGCTCGCGTGCCACGGCTGAGATGCTGACCTTTGTTTCCCCTGTTTTGGACCGACCTTTCTCGATCGCAGCCGCTGCAAGCAAAATCTCTTTCTCTCGGTCTTGGTGCGGCTTACGTGGCTTGTCCAAGGTTTGTCTCCACATCGATACCCAGATCACCGAGCACATCAGCATAACGCCTCAGGTCTCTATTAACCCGTATGATACCTGCCTCGCCGATGTCTTTGCAGTCTAGGAGAGTCTGTAGGTTACCGTACAGAGCTTGGTACATGGGGGCGTGTTCTTTGCCTATTACTGCGTTGTTACAACCTCCGCAGCGGCTTCGTTCGACCGTGTTGCCAACGCACCCGGTGTCATCGGCTGTACACCATGAATGGCCATTGCTTCGGATCGCAGTGCTCTCAGCAATCGATTTGATCATCGTGGAGTGGTCTTTAAAAATCGCCAGATTGAGGGGGTCACGCTGCCAGCCTTTCAGGCTTCGACCGTACCCGCCTCCGAGATTTTTTTCATCGAACCATTGCGAAACCACTCCCTCTTTAATCAATTGTTCCTCACTCTCCACCTCGAAAAGCAGGTCAAGATCAAAGTGTTGACCCCAAGTATCATCCATCGCGTATAACAGGGTCATGTCCATCGACCAGTGCTTGAAATGTTCTTTCAAATAGCGTAAGTCACCGAATTTGCTGTGCGCCGCATAGTTTGCGAATTTTCGACGGAACTGGTGCGTTGTTATTTCCCAGTTCAATCCCGCACTCTCAACAAACTCTTGAAGGCGAGTGTTCCACCCTGAATTGCCGAGGGAGCGGCATCCTTCTACACCCCCAGATTTGTTGGTTGCAAGAAACAACGCTTTAGCATGCTTAGCGGCAAGTGCTATTTCCGGATCGCGAGGATTGGCTTTGCGTCGTGCTGCAATCTCTATTGCGATCTTTTTTTGATAGGGTTCCGCCCACCGCTCCATTATTCGGATCGCTCGAACAGCAATAGGTGGTACCATCCAGTCGGAAGGTCCGGTATAGGTTTTTTCCGAAACAGTTCTCATCCAATGATAGATTTCGCCATCATCGCCTTCGGTTTTATGATGAGATCCGTTCTGAAGATTAGCTAACTCATGATTACGACATCCTGATGTCCCAGCGATAATGATATAGCAAGAAGTTCGAAGGTCGGTTATTTCTTTTCTTAAATCAAAAGGTTTGTGGGGGTATCCCAGCTTCAAAAGCGTTTTGTTTTTTAGTGTTCGTTGTTTTCCCTCGCTAATTGGCAAGTTATTTATCTTCTCCATTTCGTCTCTCAGGTTGAGCAAGTAATCAGATTTCTCTACCTGGTCATGTGCTTTTTCGAAAATCGCACAGAAAATATCGTCCGGAATCAGTGGTGTTAAGCTTTGTTGTTTGTGAGGGGCGTTTGCTCCAGTTCCATTAGCAAGAAATACGGCCGAAGAGTCTGGCCAAGGATGTTCGCTCAAGGGCGTTTTAGTATACTGGCTCAATTCATAAAGTGCCTCAACTGCAACGAAACGTTGTACAAGGGCCGATTTGCCGAGTGGTTTTTTCGTAATATCGCTGATCAAGCTTCTGCTTTCATGCACGAAGTTTCTGAATATGGGGTGTTGAAGTTTTTGGATGTCAGGTGTTCCTAGTCGTTCCAGATATTTAAAGAAAGGGTTCAGGGATACAACAAATCGGTGGGCTGAGCTTTCTTGAGCTTTGCGTCGGCTGTCCCGGCCGCGTGTTAAGTAGCAGAATGCAACTTCTTTTATTGTCCCTCGATAAGCTTCAGGATAGATTCCAAATTGAATCGAGGATGAGTATTTTCCTATGTTGGTTGGGGTGTTGTTAAAGTGCCAGGTGTCGTCGCCGAAGCGACTTAAAATAACTAACTCGCCGTCAATCACTACGGTGGATACTATTAGGCGGTTCTGGTAGTCAATCGAGGTTTTGCTGAAGTCTACTGGTTTGGGGGAAAATGTCTCGGCAGGGGGGGTAATAGATTTCATTATGCAATTACCTCTAGGGTGGGGATTGTATCAGCGCTCCAAAATGGATGAGGGTTTTTTTGAGCTAGAGCTTTAGCTTCATCAATCTGGCGCTGCTTGAAAATACCTCGGCGGAGGCCTTCCGCGATTACATAATTATCAATGAGCCTGGGTATGTGGGAGAGTTCCTTTTCCCAGCGGTGCTTTGAGATTTTATTACGCTCACTGTATATTCGAAAGTAAAAGCTGAAAAGTTTGTAGAGATCATTGGCGGTAATTACAAAGTGCCTACATCTTAAACAGTTAAGAAATGAAGTGCAGATCACTTGTTTCTCGTTCGGAGTCGGGGTGTTGCTATCATTGGAGCACTTCGCAACGGGAGTTTGGTGATAGGTGGCTCCAATTGTTTTTGTCAGCAATTCGTTCACCAGGATTTCCCCCATAAACCGCCATTTCTTTTTGCTTTCCAGTGATGCTGCCAAATAGTTAGTATCTGTTACCCTAGCGGTATTTCCTAATGCGCTTGCGACCCCATAAATATCACCGTCTAGAATTTCATAAACCCGGTTCGCAAATGTCTTCCTGAAACGGCTGATATTTAGTCTGAGGGGGTCGCCATTTGCGTCGGTTAGTCCATGCGTTGACACTAGCTTTGTGGTCGCCGAGCTTATTGATTGGGGGGAAAGCCGCTTGGCAGTGCCCACGGTTTGATATTCTTGGCTATGATACAACCAAATGCAGTCATCGAATTCTGGATGCTGATTGCGAAGTAAGGCAGTTCTGAAAATGACTTGCCGTATTAAACGCTCGACACTGAACCTAATTGAAGTCGTTGACTCCGTTCCTCCTTCGCCATCCTTGTTGCTTTGTAGAATCACTTTGCTCGTATTGTGTCCGCGGTTCTTCCAGAGAGATAGAAAATATGTATTATCTTTAGGGTGCGGCTTGAGGCAGTCGGAGGTCATCTCACGTAGCGGTGTCGTGTTTCGCCCTGTGTGAAACGCAACTACCAACAAACAATAGCTAATCAGATCGCTTGTGAGTGGTTGGTGAAGATCCCAAATCGGAAGAATTGCTGCTCGCAGTGCTTTAATGGCTGCTTTTTTTTCTTTGTTGGTGAGTGGTGTCTCGCCCTGCTGAAGTTTGTTGCTGTTCGGGAAGGGGTTTGTTGGAAAGGTCTTGTCTTTTCCATGAGTAACAAGCTCTATGATGCCACGGCGTCCCAGTGGTACCAATAAGCACTTGACATGAGCGTAGTGATTACGGTGAGAGGTGATGGCCCCTCCGTGGCTTGAGAGGTGGCGAATGAACTCATCGAGAAACTGGCGATTGATATCTTGTGGTGTGAGGATGCTGTTTAGGGCTGTTGCTCGTAGCGCCGCAAAATCAAGCATCCTCGTAATTGAGGTGTAGACTGAGCATACTGTATATACTTCCAGTTCCTTGTCTTGTTTGGCAAAAAAACGAAGAATTTGGACGTGGCAGATATAGGTGATTGCATCAATTTTTCCGCCGTACCATTCCGCAAAGCTGAGGCTTGCCCGTTGGAAGGTGTTTGGCGGTATTTCCACAATCGGATTAGCAATGAGTTCCTGAATGCTTGGGTTCTTGAATTTGACGCTACCGTCTATCTCAGGAATGGATATGTCGGTAGTGCTGAATTTCTTTTTTCTACCCATCGGCTGATCCTATTTCATTCAGTTCATCGTCATACTGGAGTACAGCATTGTCGACGTAGTCATTCGCAAGGTGCAAATAGATTCTGGTTGTTTCTATAGAGCTGTGGCCAAGTTGACTGCTCAGATAGATTAGTGGGTCTAGATCCTGTCGGGACCGCTGCAAAGAAATCAACGTGTGGGTGGCGTAAGTGTGTCGCAGCATGTGTGGGTGTACATCCAACCCTATTTTTTTTCCGATGTCACGCACAATTTTTTCTAACCCTTTTCCTTCATTGGCGTAAGGCTGGCCATTTTGGTTCAGAAACAGTCTTCCGCTGTCGCCGGCACTAAGTGAGCATCTTTCGCCGCGATGCTGAGTAATGTATTGGTCAACTTGAACTAGGAATTTTCGACTCACGTATACATTTCTAACTGTACCTCTTTTAGTTTTCATCCCAAGCCCGTCAGATGGATCAAGGCGGAGGAAAATATTTCGAGTTTTTCCCAGGTCGCGCAATGCTTTTTTGATGTAATCAATAGGGATGGTGGCAAGCTCCATCCGGCGGAGACCCGTGCGCAGCGCAAAGCTTACGAGCATTCGGTGGTGTACGTTTTGAATGGAGCTAATGAGTGCTTTGATCTGGTCTATAGTTAAATATTTTGGAAGGGTTTTAATCTTGCGGGGCATCGCATCGTTAGCATTTACCTTGTTGCCGCGCGCGTCAACGTGAGCGAAGAACCCGCTTCCGGTCTTTGCGGATTTAACTTCGAAGTCATGGGGTAGGTTTGAAATCCATTTCCTGTTAAACGCATATTCATAGAATTTACATATGTAGTGCATTCGGTGTCTGACCGTGTTTCTCCCGTGATTGTGCTCAGTGAAGCAATAATCGCGATACGCGCTTAGTAGTGTCTTGGATTCCTCTCTATCGACGTCCCACCAGTCTAGATTGTGGGCCTGTAAAAATGAGAAGAAGTCGTAAAGAGCCTGGCCAGCTGCATTCAATGAATCACCTGAGGTAATTTCTGCTCGTGAAAGATGACTTCTGTAAAAGTCATTTACAGGGGTGCAGCTCTCCATCGTGTCCCATAGGAGAATTGGCATCCCGGCTACGGGACGGCCTGAGAGCTGATAATCCTCGGTTGCCCAGATCAGGTGCATGAGTAGGTCCTTTCGAGAGCAGATTTCGCGGGGGGCGGCTGGGGCTAGCCAGCTGAATGGGTGGGAATGAGGAGATGCTAGCACTTCACCTAACAGATGGTACGCCCCATAACATCATGTATACCTCCGGCACCACCGGCAAACCCAAGGGCATCGTCCGCGAAAATGGTGGCAACGCGGTCGCGCTGTGCTACGCGATGCGTCATATCTACGGCATGCAGGCCGGGGATGTGTGGTGGGGCATTTCCGATGTCGGCTGGGTGGTCGGCCATTCGCTGATCGTCTACGGGCCGCTGATGAACGGCTGCACCACGGTGTTCTATGAGGGCAAGCCAATCCGCACACCGGATGCCTCGGCGTACTGGCGGGTGGTCGCGCAGTACCAGGTCAATGCCTTGTTCTGCGCACCGACCGCCATGCGTGCGATCCGCAAGGAAGACCCGGAGGGCGAACTGATCCGCAAGCATGACTTGAGCTCGCTGCGCCAACTGTTCCTGGCTGGGGAAAAGCTCGATTCCAGCACCCATGAGTGGCTGGAACGGGTCACCGGCAAACCGGTGCACGACCACTGGTGGCAGACTGAGACCGGCTGGCCAGTGACCGCGCCTTGCGTGGGGCTGGAGGGCAGTGCGGCGCGGCCGGGATCGAGTAACCGCGCGGTGCCGGGTTATCACGTGCGCGTGCTGGATGATGAAGGGCATTTGCTGGGCCCTGATCAGCAAGGCTCCATCGTCATCGCCCTGCCGCTGCCGCCCGGGTGCAGCCAGACCCTGTGGGGCGACCATGATCGCTACCTGCAGGCATATCTGCAGACCTACCCGGGTTACTACCACACCGGGGACGGCGGCTACCTGGATGAAGAGGGCTTCGTCTACATCATGGGCCGCACCGACGACGTGATAAATGTCTCCGGGCATCGGCTGTCCACGGGTGAGATGGAAGACCTGGTCGCCCGCCACCCGGCGGTGGCCGAGTGCGCGGTAATCGGTGTGCATGACGAGATCAAGGGCCAGGTGCCGCTGGCGCTGGTGGTGCTCAAGGATGGCGAGGGCATTGCCGAAGCACAGTTGCTGGTGGAGCTGGTGGGCAGCGTACGTGAGGAAATTGGCGCGCTGGCGTGTTTCAACCGGGTACGGCTGGTGAAGCGCTTGCCCAAGACGCGGTCGGGGAAAATCCTGCGGGCGGTGCTGCGCAAGATTGCCGATGGGCAGGCTTATGTGCCGCCTTCGACCCTGGATGACCCGGCGGTGCTGGGGGAGATCGAGGCGGTGCTGGCGGATTTGCCACGGGCTGGCTGATGCGGTGACCTCTCTGGCCTCTTCGCGGGGCAAGCCCGCTCCTACAGGTACAGCACATGCCGTGAGAACGGTGGTGTACTTGTAGGAGCGGGCTTGCCCCGCGAAGAGGCCGGGTCAGGCAATAAAGCTTTCGGGTCCAGCCTGATGCAGTTGCCCTAATCGGCTCCGTGTCCGCATCAGGTCAGCCAGCGGCCCGCCAAGGCTTTCTTCCAGTGGCCGCTTGCCGATCACGGTCACCTGCCGATCCTGGTCATACAGCACATCCACCAGGTTGACGAAGCGCTGCTGCGCCGCCAGCGAACACTCCGACAGATCATCCAGCCCATCGATGATCCACTCGTCGTACTGGCCGGCCAGCACCAGGTAGTCGATGACTGCGGTGGCCTTCTCGCACAAGTCGTCAAAGGCCAGCACCACCCGCCGGCCATCGATGGCCAAGGCGCGCAGCGGGCGTTTGTTCACCTCCAGCATCACCGGTTGCTCCTCCGGCACCTTCAGCGCCTGGCGCTGCGCCGCGTCCCCCGGCCACACATAGTGCCCTTGGGTGAAGCGCTGGTGCTCGCGGTTGGCCGGCAGCCTGCGAAAATCCGTATCGCCACCGACTTCGAGCACTTCCATCGAGCTGTTGATCAGGCGGATCACCGGCAGGAAGCGCTCGTGGTACAGCGGGTTGGGCAGCAGCCCTTCAGGTGCGTAATTGGAGGTCACCAGCAGGAAGATGCCGCGGGCGAACAGGGCATTGAACAGCCGGGTCAGCAGCATGGCATCGCCGATGTCATGCACGTGGAATTCATCGAAACACAGCACCTGGCAGTCGCCCAGCAGCTGGTCCAGAGTGGCGCCCAATGCATCGTCCAGCAGGCGGTGCTGGTGCATACCCTGATGCAGGCGGGCAAAAAAATCGTGGAAGTGCAGGCGCCTTTTGGCCTCGACCGGCAAGGCCTGGAAGAAGCCATCGAGCAGCCAGCTCTTGCCACGGCCGACCGAGCCATGCAGATAGAGGCTGCGAGGTTGGCCTCCCTCCAGCAGCTGCGCAAGTTGCCTGGCCATGCTGTCGATGACCCGGCGTTGGCCATCGCTGAGCTGGTAGCCGCGGCTGGCGGCCTTGTCTTCGAACCAGCTGAGCAGCTCGCTCTGTTGAGGTGCGACAGTGCGCAGGCGCTGGCTGAGCTGGCGCAGCGGGGCAGGGATCCAGGCGGACAAGGCAAAGCCTCCTTGGGCAAATGCGGAGCTGCGCGCAGCTTGCCCGAGGCGAGCGATTTTGACCAATACAAAAAGTGCCAGGCATCTATCGCCTGGCACGATGTTTTCAGGCCTTGCGCTCCAGTTGGCGCTCGATCATGTACTTCACGGTCAAGCGGCGTTCTTTCAGATGGCGCAGGTCTTCGTCGACAAAGTTGCCGGCCGAGATCGATTCGGCGGCCAGCACCTGGTTGTCGATGTCCATGTACTCGTCGAGCAGGCGGTCCAGGGCCTTGTCCTGCTGGCGCCGCTGCTGAACGATTTCGCGCGGATAGTGCAGGTCCTGGTAGAGGTCGTGGGATACGGGCATGGGGTCCTCCTTGGTCAATGCAGTTCGCTTATCTGGTTGGAAGGGAGGAATGCGATTGTGTTGAAGCGAGGCGGTGGAAAAACGACGGGTGGTTGCCCTGCCGGGCCATGAAAACGGCTCGGAAGCACTAACTTGCTGTTTTAAAGCATTTTTTTTCACGTTGGGGGTTTACAGGGAAAATCTATGTGTTAAAGTGCCGCGCATTCCAAGACAACAACCCAGTTGTCACTCAGTTGGAATTGTCAGAGCAGCATCAGCTGCATCCGATACAGGGGCGTCGCCAAGCGGTAAGGCAGCAGGTTTTGATCCTGCCATGCGTTGGTTCGAATCCAGCCGCCCCTGCCATTTTCTCTCTTCATAAATACCTATTCCTGATTCAGTGCAGATGACAATCGGCGCTGGGTTTTGCCGTTTCTGTCTCCTGCACCGGCCTATTCACGGCGGTTCGGCGCGCCGATAAAACCGCTCCCACAGGAGTGGAGCGGGCAAGGGTAGGTCTATCCGGCCACCCGCAGCAGTTCATTCAGCACCCTGGCCAGCTCATCTGCCTGCACGGGCTTCTGCATCACCAGGCTCCCTGGCACTTCCAGCCCTTCCAGCTCCGCATACCCGGTCAGGAACACCACCGGCAACTGCGGGTAGCGGTCGCGCGCCGCCAGGGCCAGTTGCCCGCCGTTGAATTCGGGCATGGCAAAGTCCGTCAGCAGCAGGTCGATGTCGTCGTCCAGCAGGGCCAGCGCCTGCTCCCCGCTGTGCGCCTGGCGCACCTGGTAGCCATACTGGCGCAGCACGTCGCCGAGCATGTCGCGTACCAGGTGATCGTCATCCACCAGCAGCACCGTGTGGTCATGGCCACTGTCATCGCTCGGCAGGGCGGCTGTCGGCGCTACAGGATCGATGGCCATCTCCTGCTTCACCGCCGGCAGATACACCGCCACCTGGGTGCCATGGCCAGGCTCGGTATCGATGCGCACACCGCCGCCGGATTGCTTGGCAAAGCCGAACACCTGGGCCAGGCCCAAGCCGGAGCCTTTGCCGATGTCCTTGGTGGTGAAGAACGGCTCGAATACCTTGGCCAGCACCTCATCGTTCATGCCGCAGCCGGTGTCACGGATGCTCAGCATCACGTACTCGCCGGGCTCGGGATCTTCCGGGCGTTGCGGCCGGGCCTTGATGCGGGTGTTGCGGGTCGACAGGGTCAACTGGCCGCCTTCGGGCATGGCGTCGCGGGCGTTGATGGCCAGGTTGAGGATGATCATCTCGGTCTGGGTCGGATCGGTCAGCGCCTGCCACAGGCCGTGGTCCAGGTCCAGGCGCACCAGGATGTTGCCGCCGAGGGTGCGGCGCAACAGTTCTTCCAGGCCGGTGAGGGTGCGGTTCAGGTTCAGTGGCACCGGCTCCAGGCGCTGGCGGCGGGAGAAGGCGAGCAATTGCGAGGTCAGCTTGGCGCCGCGCTCACCGGCTTCGCGGATATGCGTCAGGCGGCTGCGGGCCTTCTCCAGGTTACCCTTGGCCAGGTCGCGTTCAAGGAAGCTGGCGCCGGTGAGGATGACCGTGAGCAGGTTGTTGAAATCGTGGGCGACTCCGGCGGTGAGCTGGCCGACGGCCTCCAGCCGCTGCATCTGCTGCAGCGCCGCCTCGATGCGTTCGCGCTCGGTGATCTGTTCGCGCAGGCGGGTGTTGGCCTCGGCCAGGCCCAGGGCCGTTTCGCGCTCGCTAGTGATGTCCCGTGCCACCACGTAGAGCAAGGTGTCTTCCGGCACCACCACCCAGGACAACCAGCGCAACTGACCACCGGCATGCTGGATGCGGCCGACGAAGCGGGCGCTGGTACGGCCATGGGCGAGGGCCGCCAGCTCGGTGAGCAACGCCTCCTGATCCACTTCGGGCAGCAGGTGCAGCAGCGAGGTCTGGCTCAGGCGCTCGCGGGAGAAGCCCAGGCTGGCTTCCCAGGCCGGGTTGAGGGCCACCGGGGTCAGGTCCTTGTTGAGCACCGCGAGCAAGTCCTGGGACAGCTCCCAGGCACGGTCCCGCTCACGGGTGCGGCGCTCGACCCGTTCGCCGAGCATTTCGTTGAGCTGCCTGAGCGCCTGGGTCGCCTGGCGCTGGGTATGGATGTCCTGCAGTACCCCGGAAAACCGCGTGCACTGGCCGTCGACGAACTGGCACTGGCCGCTGCTGAGCAGCCAGCGCGGCTCCAGGCCGTTGGGTTGGGCAATGCGGAACTCGACCCGGTACAGCCCGTCGCTGTCCGGGCGCATGGCCTGCTCGACGGCTTCGCGGACCTTGGCCTGGTCGTCGGGGTAGATGCCGGCATAGAACACCTGCAGGCTCATCTCGGTCTCGACCGGCAAGCCGAACAGGGTCTTGCAACGGTCGTCCCAGACCAACTGGCCCTGTTGCGGCCGGAAGTCCCAGGTGCCCATGCCGGCGGCATCGATGGCGATGCGCGCGCGGGCCTCGACATCGGCCAGGGCTTCTTCCGCGCGGCGCCGGCGCTGGCGCTCCTGCACTTCGGTTAGGGCGCGGCGCACGGCCTTGGGCAGCAGCGGCAGGTTTTTCTTCAACACATAATCGGTGGCGCCCAGGCGGACCATTTCCACCGCATGTTCTTCACCGTAGATGCCCGAAAGAAAGATGAATGGCGTGTCGGGCGCCAGGCGCTGGGCAATGGCCAGCACCTCGGTGCCGGAAGAACCCGGCAGCACGCAGTCGCAAAGAATCAGGTCGAAGCTGGCCTGGTGCAGCGCGTGCTCGACGCCGACATGGTCGAACACCAGCCGTGATTGCACCTGCAACCCGCTGCGCTCCAGGCGCATCAGGGTCAGCTCGGCATCCATCGAGCTGTCTTCGACCATCAACAATTTGAGCGGTGTCGGCAACATCTTCGCGGGGGCCTCAGTTGCTGGCGCGACGGTTAAGGCGCAGCGAGCCGGGAGGTGGCTCGTTGAGTACTGCCCAGAATACCCCCAGGTCGGAAATCGCCGCGACGAACTCCTTGAACTCCACGGGCTTGACCACGTAGGCATTGACCCCCAGCTCATAGGCGCGCAGCAGGTCGGGCTCTTCGCGGGAAGAGGTCAGCATCACCGTCGGGATGCTGCGCAGCTCCGCAGTGGCGCGGACTTCCTTGAGCACTTCCAGGCCATCGACCTTGGGCAGTTTCAGGTCCAGCAACAGCACCGCCGGGTTGCCATCGTCGCGATTGGCGTAAGTATTGCGCCGCAGCAGGTAGTCGAGGGCTTCAGCGCCGTCGCGCAGGACGATGACCTCGTTGGCCAGCTGGCTGCGCTCCAGCGCCAGCAGCGTCAGCTCCAGGTCCCGGGGGTTATCTTCGACCAGCAGGATGGGCTTGAGCATGGTGATACGGGTACCTCAGTTGGTTGCGGGTTGACGGGGCAGGGTGAAGTGGAAGCTGGCGCCCTGGTCGACCTGGCCTTCGGCCCAGACTCGCCCATCATGGCGCTCGATGATCCGCCGCACGCTGGCCAGGCCGATGCCGGTGCCTTCGAAGTCTTCCATGCGGTGCAGGCGCTGGAAAACCCCGAACAGCTTGTTGGCGTAGGCCATGTCGAAGCCTACACCATTGTCACGGATATACACTTCGGTCTCACCCCGGTGCTGGCGGGCGCGGATCGCGATGTGGGCGGGTTCACGGCCACGGGTGTATTTGATAGCGTTGGCGATCAGGTTGTGCAAGGCCATGTTGATGAACGCCGGGTCGGCGATCACCTTGGGCAGTGGCGCGATGTCCCAGACGATGTCGCGGCCTTCATAATCGGGGGCCAGTTCTTGGCGAATGCTGTCGACCAATGTGTTCAGGTCGACATCCGACAGGCGCAACGCCGAGCGGCCCATCTGCGAGAAATTGAGCAGGTTGTCGACCAGGCTGCCGGCGAAGTGCGCGGCTTCATCGATGTGCTGCAGGAAGCGCTTGCCGCGTTCGCTAAGGCCCTGGCCCTCGATTTCACCGAGCAGCTCGGTGTAGCCGGCGATATGGCGCAACGGGGCGCGCAGGTCGTGGGACACGCTGTAGGAGAAGGCTTCGAGTTCCTTGTTCGAGCGGCGCAGCTCGTTGGCCAGCTGCGCCAGCTCCTCGGCCTTGCGCAGCACGATCCCCAGCACTGCCGTGCGCAGTTCGAGCACGGCTTCGATCACCAGCGAGTCCCAGGGTTGGCAGTAGCCGCTGATCTGTTCCTGCCAGCGATCGAAGCTGTTTCGCGGGTTGAGCGCACCCTGGGCGCCGATCTGTTTGTCGGGGCGCCCGGCCCAGTCGACCGTGCGCACCTGCTCGGGGCGGAACCACAACAGGTAGTGCGAGTGAATCTGCGAGATGGCCACTGCCAGCACGCCGCCGGCATGGGCAGCCAGCTCTGGCAGCTCATCGATGTCTCGGCGCAGGTTGTCGCTGTGGAACACTGCCTCCTCGCCGCGTTGCTCCAGCCAGTGCACCAGGCCCGTGACTTGCGCCGCAGGCGGGGTCTGGCCGATCAGGTCGCAGCGCTCGGCAGAGATGACCGCCGCGCCACTGGCCCCGGCGAACGCCAGCAGCACCTCGGGCAAGTCGCGCAGGCCCTCGCTGACGCTGTCGTGGTCGGCCATCGACGAGATCATGCGCACGATGTGCTGGCGCAGGTCGAGCAACTGGCGGGTCCTGGCGTGCGACAGGCGGGTCTCGATCTGCAGCGACAGCACGCTGGCCAGCAGTTCGCAGGCGGTGCGGGTGCGGAACTCGACCACGCGCGGCTGGGCGTGGTGGCAGGAGATCAGGCCCCAGAGCTGGCCATCGACCACGATCGACAGCGACATCGACGCCAGGGTGCCCATGTTGCGCATGTACTGCAGGTGCACCGGTGACACGCTGCGCAGGGCGGCGAAACTCATGTCCAGGGGCTTGCCGGTGCGCGGGTTGATGGCGGGCACTAGGGGTGAAGCCTGATAGTTGGCATCTTCGATCACGCGGATGCGGTTGACGCGGTACAAGTCGCGGGCCTGGCGCGGGATGTCCGCAGCGGGAAAGCGCAGGCCGAGGTAGCTCGGGTAACCGACGTCGGCCTGCTCGGCGAGCACTTCGCCATTGCCCTCGGCGTCGAAGCGGTAGGCCTTGACCCGGCCGAAGCCGGTGATGCGCTTGACCTGCACCACGCACTGCTGAAGCAACTCTTCGAGGCTGTCGGCATTGTGCAGGCTGCTGACGAATCCCCGCACCAGCGGGTAATAGTCGCCCTGGTCGGCCAGGTCTGCAGGCTGGCGGAAGGGCTCGAACTCGGCGAACAGCACCTGGTCGTGGCGGTGCGTCAGCAGGCGCAGCGTGTCTGTGCAGGGTGCCCCTTGGCGCAAGCGTAGATCACCGATATGAAACGGGAAGGCCTCGTCGTTGGGCAGCCGTTCGAGCCTGGCGCGCAGGTCGAAGCTTTCGCTGACCACGTCGGCGAAGGTGCAGCCCACCAACTCACGTGCTGGCAGGCCCAGCCACTGCTCGACGTTCTCGCTGGCCTGGAGGATGCGCAGGTCGTGCTCATCCAGCACCAGCAGAAAGCCGTGCGGCCGGATGCCGCCGGGTATCTGGATCGGCTCCTCGGCGCAACGCTCCACGGCGGCGGCGAGCGCGTTGTCTGCAGTCGTCAATGGAAAGGCTCCTGTGATGTTCGTCCATGCGTGCCGCGTTAGCGGCCCATGGCCATTGGAGGCATAGGATGCCCAAGGGTTCGACTTGGCGGGGAAATTTCTGCCCGTTTCGCTAGGGCTTTGTCGTTAACACAAAAGAATGGCACCCCGCCATCACGATTCGGCCACCTGCTGCTACGCTCAAAAGTACGGTAGAAGAACAAGGATCACCCAGTGACGGAACGCTTTCTGGCCGTGCTGTTGGGCCTGTTTTTGAGCGGCATTGCCGGGGCGGCGGACTTCCTCGTGGAAGTGCGGGTCCTGGTAGAGCGTGGCTGCATGCTGACCCACCAACAGCGTGATGCGGATGCACAGGCCCTGGGCGTGATCGACCTGGGCACTGCCGCACGCCTGGATGGGCCCGGCGGGCCATTGAGTGGTGTGCTGATCAACCAGCGCCCACCGCGCCTCGAGTGTAACCCCGACACGCCTTACCAGGTGCGGGTCGACGGCGGCCAGCACGGCGGCGTCGGCGAACTGCGGTTTCTTGGCAGCGACGATGGCAAGGCCAGGCCGATCCCGTATCGGCTGTACCGCGATGCTGCCTGGCGCGAGCCGGTTGTCGTCGGTGTGGCCCATGCCGCACGGGTACCGGACAGCGGTTCGGTTGTGCTGCCCCTTTACGCCCGGATCGACAAACTGGCCTGGGTGCCACGCGCGGGGCAGTACGCCGACCTGCTCAAAATCACGGTCACCTGGTAGCGAGGCCGCCATGCACAAGGACGTCACGCCATGAACCGCACATCGATCCTGTTGCTCAGCCTTGGCCCGCTGCTGCTGCCCAGCGGCGCAGTGCATGGCACCACCACCGGTTTCATCCAGGCGCGCCTGGTGATAAGCGCCGCCTGCCAGATCAACAGCGGCGACCAGCCGCCTGCCACCCTCGGCAACCCTGGCCTGATGGATTTCGGCCAGCGTGGCCCGAACTGGGACACGCCGCTGCGCAGCCGGGTCGACGAGGCGAGTGGCGAGGGTAGTTTGCAGATCAGCTGCACGCCCGAGGTCAGGGCGTTCAATGTGCGCATCAATGGCGGCCTGAATGGCGACGATGGCGTGCGCCGGCTCAGCAACGGCCGTGAAATGATCCCCTACCAACTGGCGGTCGACCCAGGTGGCAATAACCGCTACGGCATCGGCCAGGCCCGAGCCTTCACCATCAGCAGTTCCGAGCAGGTTCCTATTCCCATCTACGGTGTGGTGGTGGCGCAACCGCGTGCGCTGCCGGCCGGGCTGTACCGTGACACCCTGAGAGTGACTTTGGACTGGTAAACGACGCAAGGAGACTCCGATGCGAACGACTTTCACCCGTTGCATGCTCGCCGGCCTCGGCCTGGCCATGGCAGCTCACACCCAGGCCGCCACGGTGACCGGGACCATCACCTCGACCTTGACCCTGACCTCGGCATGCCAGGTCAATGGCGCTGGCGGCACCTCAGGGTTGAACTTCGGTGCCCTGAACTTCGGCACCCAGGAAGCCCTGTTCACCACGGCCAACGCCCAGGTGCTGGGTGGCGGCGGTGGCGCCATGAGCATCCTCTGCTCGGCCGGCACGGTACCGGCGATCCGCGTGCGTGCTGGGTCCCATGACGGCCAGTCGACTGGCGGTACGCGTGCGCTGGCCGACGGCGCCGGCAATTTCGTGCCCTACGACTTCTACACCGATGCCGGGCGCACTACGTTGCTGGCCATCGACGGCACCATCACCTTGCCGACCAGCACCGGCGTGGCGCAGACCGTCAACCTGTATGGCCAGGCGCGCGGCAAGGCCGGCCTGCCGGCAGGGACGTACACCGACACGGTGGCGGTCGAGCTGTCGTTCTGAGCCCGGTTCGCCGCCATGCGCGCCTGGCTCGGTGGTTGCCTGACGGGGCTCGGCCTGTTGCTGGCCACGCCTCTGGATGCGGCGACCAGCAGTACTTTCCAGGTGAGCGCGCAGATCGTTGCCGGTTGCCTGGTGGTGGGTGGGGTGACCAGCTATGGCGTGCTCGATTTCGGCACCCAGTCGGCGCTGTCCACCGGCATTCTCAGTACCTCGCTGGGCGGTACCACGGTGACCTTCCAGTGCACCCCCGGGGTGACCCTGAACATGAGCCTGGACGGTGGCCAGAACAGCGCCAGTGGTACGCGCAACCTCAAACGCACGGGCGGCACGCAGGTGCTGGCCTACCAGTTGTACCAGGACGCAGCTTACAGCCAGGCCCTGGGCATTGGCCAGAGCGTGGCGGTGAGCTACACCGACGCCACGGCCATCAAGTTGCCGGTGTATGGCCGTACCCAGTTGCCCGGCACCTTGCCGGCCGGGACCTACACCGATGTGGTGCAAGTATCGGTGACCTGGTGAACACACCAGCACCCAAGAAAAAGAGACCAAGGAGAGCGGTATGGGGGTAGGCGCGAAGTGGGCGCAAGGTGTGATCGGTTTGTTGCTGTTGGCGAGCCTGCCGGCGGGGGCAGCCACCTCGGTGCTGATCTGGCCGATCGACCCGGTGCTGGAGGCTGACCAGAAGGCCGGTGCGCTGTGGCTGGAGAACCGTGGCACGGCGCCGGCGAGTCTGCAGGTGCGGGTGTTCGCCTGGCGCCAAGGCGACTACCAGGAACAGTTCCAGGCCCAACGCGAAATCATCGGCAGCCCGCCTGTAGCCACCATTCCCCCGGGGCAGAAGCAACTGATCCGCCTGACCCGCACTGGCAGCTCGCCGGTCGGCCAGGAGCAGGCCTACCGCATCATCATCGATGAAATCCCTTCGCCATTGCCGACCGATGCCGCCAGTCAGGGCACCACGGCGGCGATCCGCCTGCAGATGCGCTATTCGGTGCCGCTGTTCGTCTATGGCGAAGGGCTGTGGGGCAAGGCCGACCCGCAAGGCAAGCGCAATGCCGACGGTGTCGGCAAGCCGCAGCTCAGCTGGCGCCCGGTGATGGTGCAAGGCAAGCCCTATGTGGAGATGCGCAATACCGGCCCGGTACATGCACGCCTGACCGATGTGGTGGTGCAGCACGGTGGCCAGGGTAAACCCTTGGCCGAAGGCCTGCTTGGCTATGTGCTGCCCGGTGCCAGCATGCGCTGGCCGGCACCGGTTGCGCCGAACGCTGGCAGCGTGATCAAGGGGAGGGTGAACGGTCAGGAAACGGCCGAAGCGATCCGGCAAGGGCAATGAGCCCGCCGCTGAATGAAGGGCAGGGGCCATGGAGGACCTGGCAATGGTCGGAATCCGTGTGTGAGATGGCTGTCGCGGGCTTCGCGCCGCTGGTGCCTGGGGCTGACCTTGTTCAGCCCCTGCCTGGTGCTGGCCGACGACCTGCCACCACCGCCCAGCGAAACCACTGCCATCGCCGACGCCACGCTGTACCTCGACCTGCTGGTGAACCAGATGCCCAGGGCTGAGCTGGTGCCCGTTCAGCAGCGTGCCGGCCGCCTGTTCCTGGACAGCGACGTGCTGCGTGGCCTGGGTGTCAAGCTGCCGGGCAACCCGCAAGGTGAAGTGGCGCTGGACGCTGTGGCAGGCTTGCACACCGATTACGACAGCCAGAACCAGCGTTTGCTGCTGCAAGTGCCACCAGCCTGGCTGCCGGACCAGCAGGTCGGTGACCGTGGCCTGTACCCGGCCAGCGAGGCGCGCAGCAGCTTCGGCGCCTTGTTCAACTACGACCTGTACCTCAACGACACTGATGATGGCGGTTCCTACCTGGCCGCCTGGAACGAACTGCGCCTGTTCGACAGCTGGGGCACGTTCTCGACCACCGGCCAGTGGCGCCAGTCGTTCAACGGTGCGCAGAGCGATGCCAACCGCCAGGGCTTCCTGCGCTACGACACCACCTGGCGATTTACCGACGAGCAGCGCCTGCTGACCTATGAGGCCGGCGACTTCGTCACCGGGGCATTACCCTGGACCAGCTCGGTGCGGGTCGGAGGCATTCAATTGTCTCGTGACTTTGGCGCGCGTCCGGACCTGGTGACCTATCCCTTGCCGGCCTTTGCCGGCGAAGCGGCAGTGCCAACCTCGCTGGACCTGTTCATCAATGGCTACAAGTCCAGCACCACCGAATTGCAGCCCGGTCCCTACACCCTGACCAACGTGCCGTTCATCAACGGCGCGGGCGAGGCAGTGGTGGTAACCACCGATGCCCTGGGCCGGCAGGTGTCCACTACCTTGCCGTTCTATGTCACCAGCAGCCTGTTGCAAAAAGGCCTGTCGGACTTCTCGGTGGCTGCCGGCAGCCTGCGCCGTGACTATGCCGTGGAAGATTTCGGCTACGGAACCGGCGTCGCCTCGGCCAGCCTGCGCCACGGCGTCAGCGACAGCTTTACCCTGGAAACCCACGTCGAAACCGCCGAGTCGCTGCTGCTCGGCGGCCTGGGCGGCAACATGCGCCTGGGCACTTTCGGCGTGCTCAATGCGGCCTTGGCGCAGAGCCGGTTCGAGGGGGAGCAGGGCCACCAGGTCGCCCTCGGCTACCAGTACAACAGCCAGCGCATCGGCTTCAGCTATCAGCGCCTGCAGCGGTACGGCGAGTACTCGGACCTGACCCGGGTCGACCTCCCCGATATGCAACTGAGCCAGCGCAGCGAGCAGGTGACCCTGAGCGTCAACCTCGACCAGTACGGCAGCCTCGGCGCCGGCTATTTCGATGTGCGCGCTGGCGACGACACGCGCACCCGGTTGATCAACCTGAGCTGGAGCAAGCCGCTGTGGGGCAACAGCAGCCTGTACCTGTCGGCCAACCGCGAGGTCGGCGACAGCAGCTGGGCGGTACAGGCGCAGGTGGTGATTCCGTTCGACTTCGGCAGCACCCTGGCGGTGAGCACCGAACGCAGCAAAGATGGAGAAAGCCTGCAACGGGTCAACTACAGCCGCGCCGTGCCGGTGGGCGGTGGCGTCGGCTACAACCTCGGCTATGCCAGCGGCAGCGACCGCGATGCCTACCACCAGGCCGACGTCACCTGGCGCCTGCAATCGGTGCAGTTGCAGGCCGGGGTGTACGGCAGCAGCGGCGAGATGACCCGCTGGGCCGACGCCAGTGGCTCGTTGGTGTGGATGGACGCCGGGATATTCGCCGCCAACCGCATCGACGATGCCTTCGTGGTGGTCAGCACCAGTGGCTACGCCGACGTGCCGGTGCGTTACGAAAACCAGGAAATCGGCCGCACCGACCGTAGCGGCCACCTGCTGGTGCCGTACAGCAGCGGCTACTACCGCGGCAAGTACGAGATCGACCCGATGAACCTGCCGCCTGATGTGTTGGCTGCCGAGGTGGAGCAACGGGTGGCGGTGCGCCGCGGTAGCGGCTACCTGCTGGAGTTCCCGCTCAAGCGCGTGCTGGCGGCGAGCATCGAGTTGGTCGATAGCCATCAGCAACCGCTGAAGCTCGGCAGTACGGTCACCCACCAGGAAAGCGACAGCCAGGCGGTGGTCGGTTGGGATGGCTTGGTGTACCTGGAGAACCTGTCGCCGCACAACCGCCTGCAGGTGGCGTTGGAGGGGGGCGGGCAGTGCCAGGTCGAATTCGATCTGCCGGAATCGGCAGGCTCGATTCCGCTGATTGGTCCGCTGGTATGCAGATGAAAGGCCTGTTGTGCAGCCTGCTGCTGCTGCCGGCTGGATCGGCCTGGGCGCTGTGCTCGTCGGTGGCAACCCAGCCAGCGGGATTCGGCACGGTCAACTCGACCCTGGTGCGTACCACGGTACAGAGCGCGTCAAGCACCAACGCCGGGTTGCAGTGCACCGGGTCGCTACTGAGCCTGCTCAGCTCCACCGACCACTTCTACGCCACCATCACGCCCGCCACTGGTGGACTGGTCGGCCCTACCGGCGACGTCATTCCGTACACCCTGTACGCCGACAACAGCACCAGCTATCCGATCACCCGCGGCGTTGCCTTTGACTTCGCCCGTAATGGCATCCTCGATCTGCTGGGGTTGCTAAATGGCACCACACCCAAGTCCGTGCCGCTGTACATGAGGACCCAGGTCGGCAGCAACGTCGCCGCAGGTTTGTACCAGGAGACCCTGACCATCGCCTGGAGCTGGAACTACTGCTCGGGGATCGGCGTTGGCAGCATCTGCCTGGGGCGCGACATAGGTTCGGGCAGCCAGACCCTGAGCGTAAGCCTGACGGTCAGCAACGATTGCCAGATCACCACGCCCAACATCAGCTTCGGCAGCGCGCCGGTAGTGGCGGGGTTCGGTACCGTGAGCCAAAGCGTGAGTCTGTCGTGCACCAAGGGGAGTGCCTACACAGTGGGCTTGAACGATGGGGAGAATGTGTCGGGCGGGCGGCGGCGGATGAAGTCCACGGCCGGCAACTACCTGGCCTATGACATCTTCAAGAGCGCCGGTACCGTGCGCTGGGGCTCGCTGACCACGGCCAGGCGCTCCAGCAGCGATGCCGATGTGAACCCCGGAAACGGGACCGGGACGGGGAGCCAGGTGTTCAACTACAACGCCAAGGTCTATACCGACCAGGCGACACCGCCAGCGGCGAGTTACCTCGACAATGTGATTCTTGATGTGCAGTTCTGAGGGGGCAGTCCTGTGCTGGCCTCTTCGCGGGACAAGCCCGCTCCTGCACGAGCCGCGTCGCCCTCAAGCGCTGCGCGGTCCCTGTAGGAGCGGGCTTGCCCCGCGAAGAGGCCGAACCTGCTCAGCGCAGGTCGTCGACCATCTTCAGCAAGGTCTCCAGCACCGCCCCGGCCAACGCCTTGGACCGCGCCCCTGACCACTGGGCCACCGGCTCCGGCGCATCGTCATGGTCCTTGAACGGCATCTCCAGGGTCAGCGACAGGCAGTCATAGGCCATCCCCACCGCATTGCACGCCAGCGTGGTATTCGCCTGGCCCGGCTCGTCCCGGGTATAGCCATGCACCGTCTGGAAGTCCTGGGTCACGCTGCACAAGGTCGTGCGGAACTGCTCTTCCAGCTTGGCCAGCCGCGGCGTGTACCCTGGGTTGCCCTCACAGGCCGCCGTGAACACATGGGGGATTTCCTCGTCCCCATGCACATCGATGAACGCATCCACGCCGTACTGCTTCATCTGCGCCTGGGCGAAGAACACCTCCGGGCTGAACTCGACACTGGCATCCTGCCACGCCCGGTTCAGGTCCTTGCCCTTGAAATTGGTGCGCAGGTGGCCGAGGAAGGCGCCGTCCGGGTTCATGTTCGGGATCAGGTACAGGTCGGCCTTTTCCAGCAGTTTCTGAACGGTTGGGTCATTGGCTTGCAGCCGGTCGATCACCCCTTCCATGAACCACTCGGCCATGTGCTCGCCCGGGTGCTGCTGGGCAATCAGCCACAGCTTGCGCTTGCCCGCCGCGCCGTCGCCTGCGCGCAGCAGCGGGATATCCCGCCCTTGCACGCTTCGGCCGTGGGCCAGCAGCTCGACGCCAGAGATCTGCTGGGCACGTTCGATCAGCTGGTTGTGGCGGGCACGCTGGTAGGGCTCGAAGTAGGCGAACCAGACCTGCTCCTGCTCGGCCTTGAGCTCGAACGACAGCGCCTTGCCATCGAACTGGCTCGGCACGCGGAACCAGGTCTGCTGGTCGTAGGAGGCCACGGCGTTGTAGCCGCTCCAGGCGTTCTTGTAGGAAGACTCGCTGGCGTTGTCCAGGCTGAAGCGATGGACCTGACCCGGGGTGAGGCCGCTGACCTTGAAGTGGAACCACTGGAAGTGGCCGCTGTTCGTGTCCGGGCGGATGGCCAGGTGCACCTGGGCCGGGTTGCTGGCATCCAGGACCTGGATGTTGCCGGAATCGAAATCGCAGTCGATTTGCAGGGGGGACAGCGTCACGGTCATGGGCGGGCTCCTTGGGATTTGTTGTGGGGGTACTGTACACCGCTTGAGAGGGACGTGTGGGGGTGAGTATTAGGCTCACGAAACTAGGGTGGTAGAAGTTTCCTACAGATATTTAGGGATATTCGCTCTGTATTTTGCCTTGTGCATCTTGCTCGAATACATCCTAGTTACTCCATTTGAAACTGAGGGTTGGCTATATGAATAGGCGAGGCGCTTCGCAGTCCACTAGGGATTATGCTTTATTGCTCCTCCTCATCACTCTTCTGGGTGTATTCCCGCTAGATGTCATTTTGCCCTCTGTCCCTTTGTTGGCCCAGCACTTTGGTGTCGATGCAGGATACATTGCGTATTCGATCAGCCTGTTCGCTATCGGTGTGGCCATTTCTCAAACCATCATCGGCCCGCTTTCTGACCGGGTGGGGCGAAAGCGACTACTGATTGCTGGTCTGGTGGTTTCCGTTGCAGGTGCGGTGGGGTGCATCCTCACATCCAGTTACGAAGGCTTCATGGCTTTTCGTTTACTACAGGCGGTGGGATGCGGGTGCTTCGTACTTAGCCAGGCGCTAGTGCAGGATAAGTTCAGTGGCCATCAGCGCAATGCGATGCGTATTTTGATGACCAGCGCAAGTGGCTTGTTTATTTCTTTGTCGCCGCTTGCAGGCAGCGTGCTCCAGCAGTATTTCGGGTGGGCAGGCAGCTTTCAGGTCTTTGTGGTGCTAGCCGTTGTTATGCTGGTGCTTGTCTTGAAGTTACTGCAAGAGAAGCCGATATCACCTGGCGGTGCAGGCGTATTGAGGAGTTATCAGGTTTTGCTCGAGGATCGCGCGTTTCTCGTAAGCTCGCTATTTTCGTGCATGGCATTCGCCTGCCATTTTTCATTTGTGGTCGTCTCCCCATTGCTACTCATCGAGCAACTTGGCCTGGCGGAGTTCGCCTTCTCCATGGTCTTTCTCGGATATGGGTTGGCCTACCTGATTGGCGGCTTCATTGCCAGCTGGCTGAACGGCCGCATCGCGATGCATGCGCAGGTGGGTTGGGGATTCGCACTCATCGGTCTGGCTGGGCTTGCGCTCTGCCTGGTTATCACCCTGCATGACCTTGGGGTTTTCAGCCTTCTGCTTCCTTTGGTGCTCTGTACCATCGGTACAACCGTCGTGCGGCCATCGGCAACGAGCCATGCGCTGGGGTTACACCCGGAGCGTGCAGGTGCTGCGGCCTCGCTCAGGCCCAATACCCGAATAACAGTAGGGCAGCCAAGCCCAAACCAACCGCCACCGAACACCCACCCACCGAAATCGCTGCACGCCCTTGCTGATACCAGCCATCCTGCCCAAGCTCCCGCGCCGGGGCGAGCAGGCTGCGCCAGCGCAGTTCGGTGTCATGAAACGCTTGCAGGTGCGCAGGTGCCGCATCCAGCCAGCGGCGAAAATCGATGCGCTCGCACGATGTCACGTCTGGGCTCTGCAACCGCACATACCATTGCCCGGCCACACTGGCCAACGCATCCCCGCGTGGTTGCGCCACTTGCAGGGCCTGGTTCATGTTGCGTTCGATGCTGAGCATCGGGAGGTCGAGGCGCTCGGCAATGCTGGCAAAGTCCAGCTGATCGAGGCGGTTGAGCAGGAACACTTGCTGCACGCGCCGGGGCAGGCGCTTGAGTGCGAACAGCAGCGCAGTCTCGGCAGCCTGCTCGCTGGAAGGCGTGGGGTGCTCAAGGGGCAGCAGCAGACGGCTCATGGACAGCTCCTTGCTCGGGGTAGGGGTGGGGGCATCGTCCTTGATGCAGAAACAGCGTAGTCAAAACGAGATTGATTCTCAAGTGCTGGTTCCGCAAAGATTTGTAATGAGCATTCACGCTCTGAAACACTTTTGCTATCATGCGCGCCATCAACGATCTTCATTAGCCTGAAGAGCCAAAAAAAAATGACCCGGCAAAAAGCCGGGTCAAAAACCGTGATTAGCCTGATGAGGAGATAATCTGGAGCGACCTAAGCTCCGGATTATCCAGCAGATCTTGCGATCAGCTGAGTGCAATAATAATCGTTATCATTTGCCAGTCAAATGAATTTTCATTTATCCGGTAAAAAAGTTTTACCGGTGCGCTTCCTGTCCCGGCAATCGGGGCCTCTCGCCGGTGCCTTTCCTGGCTAGCTGGCTATCACGTTTCTCCCTTCTTCTTGTACCTACAGCCCGTTCTGCAGGGCGCGTTTGTGCTCCAGCAGGGCCCTGGCCATATCGATCATGTGCATCAGCGCGAACGTCAGCTCGCGGGTGCTGCCTTCCTGATGGGTTGCGGTTTCGTGGGCGGTGGCGGCGGCACAGCGGAGTAATTCGATGGCGTGGTCCTGAGCCTGCTCGGCGGTGACGCCGGCGTGCAGGGTCCAGATCTGGTTGTGCGCGCTGGGGCGCGTGGGGTTGGGGTTCAGGTAGTAATCGAGGGCGCGGCGGGCCGCTTCGCTGTCGAGATCTGTTACGTCGTTTTTCGTTGGTTTCATCGCGATACCTGCTGAGTTCCTTTCCAACACAATGAATCCACAGGGTAGGTCAATCTGTACTATTTATCTTGATTGAGATAATTCAGGATGTGTATTGAAGCGGCTAATACAGTCCGTATTGTTTGCGCTCATGGAAAACTGGAACGCATTTCTCAAGCGCTACAAGCGCGAACACAACCTCAGCCAGCTAAAGCTCGCGGAGCGCCTGGCCATGACTCAAGGCGGCGTCGGCCACTGGCTGCGTGGAACCCGACGGCCGACGCTGGCGACCATCAATGAAAAGCTGGACAAGCTCGGGCTGGTGTACCTGGAGGCCCAGGTGATGGTGGTGGAGCGCGACATGGTGCGCGAACCTCAGGCTACCTATGCTGCCGAGAGGCCTTTGTCAGCTGAGGCGTTGCGCTATGCGAGCTTTCGTTTCCCGGTGCTGACGTGGGCAGATCTGCAGGGGCCATTACCAGAGACCAGCGAAATCAGCGAGCAGACCGACTATATGCCGGCGGGTAATGCTTTCTGGCTGGCGGTGGAAAACGATTCGATGAATGCGGCCAGTGGCAAGAGTGTGCCGGAGGGTATGCGCATTCTGGTTGATACCGGGCTGCCAGCGGAGCCGGGCAGGTTGGTCATTGCTCGACAGCCTGGGCGCTCGGCGGTTCTGAGGCAATTGATCGAGGAGGGCGGGGAGCGCATGTTGAAGCCGCTCAATACCCGTTATCCGACGGTGTTGTGCGAGGAGAGCTGCGAGTTTCTCGGGGTGGTGGTGCGGGTGCACGGGGCCTTCTAGAGGGTCGAGTAGGGCGTTGTGTTCAATTGGGGCTGGCAGGTGCATGCCAACAGATTTTCAGCGCCTGTGAGATCGAGCGCCGCCCGCGCGGCGCATCGCGAGCTGCGCTTGCTTCTACGTTTGTTTTTGGCCAGTAACGCCTGTGACAGCCACGCGCGACCGCCTTGTTTGTACGACGCGATATCGCGCCATGCGCCAAAGCGTTCGCGCGCAAATCCCCCAGCAATAATTGGCCCGAAACAATCGTAGGAGCGAGCGCAGCTCGCGATGCGCCGCGCGGGCGGCGCTCGATCTCACAGGCGCTACAGAAACCGCGACAGGCCCCCTCGGCCGTCACCCAACGCACCGCCTTACTCTGTCAATTCGACCAATACCGTCCCTTCGCTGACCATATCCCCTTCCTCACAGAACAGCGCCTTCACGGTCCCGCCATGGGGCGCGCGAATACTGTGCTCCATCTTCATCGCCTCCAGCACCACCAGTGCCGTTCCCGCCTCAACCACCTGCCCAGGCTCCACCAGCACCCGCACAATGCTGCCGTTCATGGGAGCCCCAAGCCCGCCCTGATGGCTGTGGCTGGCCTCGGCCTCGGCAATCGGGTCGAAGGCTTCGACGCCATGCACCTCGCCATCCCAGCGCAGGAACAGCGTGCCACCGCGACGTACCGCCAGATAGCGGCGACGGACACCGTCCTGGTCATGGCCCAGCTGTTCGCCATCCAACTGCCAGGCCGAAGCGGCGCTGCGCTCCAGGGCAACCGACTGGCTTTCGCCACCACTCACCAGATGCAGGCTGCTGCGCGCCGGCAGCCCCAGGCGCAGGCCATTGCGCTCAGCCCATGGTGAGCGTGCATCGTCAGCCCGTTGATGCGGCGCCTGGCCTTGTAGCCAGGCTTCTGCTGCGGCCTCCCAGAAGCCCGCAGGCAATGCCTGAGGTGTTGGCAGCAGTACGTCCTGATGGCGGGGAATGAAGCCAGTGTCCAGTTCCGCCGCTGCAAACGCAGGGTGGGCGAGGATGCGGCGCAGGAAGGCAATGTTGGTCTTCAGCCCACCAATGGCGAATTCATCAAGCATCGCCAGCAAACGCAGGCGCGCCTGCTCGCGGTCCCGGCCCCAGGCGATCAGCTTGCCCAGCATCGGGTCGTAGAACGGCGACACCATATCGCCCTCGCTGACCCCGCTGTCCACCCGACGGCCTTCGCCCGCTGCCGACTCGCGATACAGCGTGAGCGTGCCAGTGGCCGGCAGGAAATCGTTGGCCGGGTCTTCGGCATACAGCCGCACCTCGATGGCATGGCCGATCAGCGGCACTTGGTCCTGGGTGATCGGCAGCGGCTCGCCGCAAGCCACGCGAATCTGCCAGGCCACCAGGTCGAGGCCGGTGATGGCTTCGGTGACCGGGTGCTCGACCTGCAGGCGGGTGTTCATCTCCATGAAGAAGAACTCGCCACGGGCATCAAGCAGGAACTCGACGGTGCCAGCACCGACGTAACCGATGGCCTGGGCCGCGCGGACCGCTGCCTGGCCCATGGCCTGGCGCAGCTCGGCGGACAGACCCGGCGCGGGCGCTTCCTCAACCACCTTCTGGTGTCGGCGCTGGATCGAGCAGTCACGCTCGTTGAGGTACAGGCAGTTGCCGTGCTGGTCGGCGAACACCTGGATTTCCACATGGCGTGGCTTGAGCACGTACTTTTCCACCAGCATGCGCGCATCGCCGAACGACGACTGTGCTTCACGCTGTGCCGAGGCCAGGGCGTCGGCCAGTTGGCTTTCGTCCTCGACCACTTTCATGCCCTTGCCACCACCCCCGGCGCTGGCCTTGAGCAGTACCGGATAGCCAATGCGCTCGGCGGCGGCGCGGAAAGTATCCAGATCTTGCGCTTCACCGTGGTAGCCGGGCACCAGCGGCACCCCGGCGTCTTCCATCAAAGCCTTGGCCGCCGACTTGCTGCCCATGGCATCGATGGCGCTGGCCGGTGGCCCGAGGAAGATCAGCCCGGCCTGTTCGATGGCGCGGGCAAAACCCGCGTTCTCGGACAGGAAACCGTAGCCAGGGTGGATGGCTTGGGCGCCGCTGGCCTTGGCTGCGGCGAGAATCTTGTCGACCACCAGGTAGCTGTCGGCGGCCTTGCTCCCGCCCAGGTCGACGCGAATATCCGCTTCGCGGCTGTGGCGGGCATCACGGTCGGTGGCGCTGTGCACGGCGACGGTGGTCAGGCCCATGGCCTTGGCGGTGCGCATTACCCGGCAGGCGATTTCGCCACGGTTGGCGACCAGCAGGGTGGTCAAAGCGGGGCGGCTCATGGGCGCGGCTCCTTCTTGTCGTCGGTTTGCCAGGCCGGGCGGCGTTTTTCCAGGAAGGCGCGCAAGCCCTCCTGGCCTTCGGCGCTGACCCGGATGCGGGCGATGGTGTTTTCACAGTAGCGGCGCAGGGCCGGGCTGAGTTCGCCATCGTCCACTTCGCGCAGCAGGTCCTTGGTGGCGCGCAGTGCTTGCGGGCTGTTCTGCAGCATATTGTTCACCCAGGCTTCGACCTGTGCGTCCAGCTCAATGGCCGGGTACACCTCGGCCAGCAGGCCCAGCTCGCGGGCCCGCGCACCGCTGAAACGCTCGGCGGTCAGGGCATAGCGGCGCGCGGCGCGTTCGCCGATGGCTTTGACCACGAACGGGCTTATCACTGCCGGGGCCAGGCCGATGCGCACTTCCGACAGGCACAGCTGGGCGTCTTCGGCGCCAATGGCCATGTCACAGCAACTGATCAGGCCCAGCGCGCCGCCGAAGGCCGCGCCTTGTACCACGGCCAGGGTCGGCGCCTTGAGGCGGTGCAGGGCATACATCAGCTCGCCGAGCTCGCGGGCATCATCCAGGTTGGTGTTGAAGTCCAGTTGCGCCGATTGCTGCATCCAGGCCAGGTCGGCACCGGCGCTGAAGTGCCGGCCGCGGCCGCGCAGCAGCAGGAAGCGCAGGCCGGCGTCTTCGGCCAGCTGGTCGAGGGCAACGATCAGCTCGCGGATCATCAGCGCGTTGAAGGCGTTGTTCTTGTCCTCGCGGCTCAGCCACAGGGTGGCGAAGCCGCGGGGGTCGCGAATCACTTCGAGGGTGCTGAAAGCGCTCATGGGTCACATCCGGAAAATGCCGAAGCGGCTCTGTTCGATCGGTGCGTTCAGCGCGGCGGACAACGCCAGGCCAAGAACGTCGCGGGTTTGCGCCGGGTCGATGACACCGTCGTCCCACAGCCGGGCGCTGGAGTAGTAGGGGTGGCCCTGGTGCTCGTACTGGTCGAGGATAGGCTGCTTGAGCTTGGCCTCGTCCTCGGCGCTGAAGGCCTGGCCGCTGCGTTCGCTTTGCTCACGTTTGACCTGCGCCAGCACCCCGGCGGCCTGTTCGGCGCCCATCACGCCGATGCGCGCATTGGGCCACATCCACAGGAAGCGTGGGTCGTAGGCGCGGCCGCACATGCCGTAGTTGCCGGCGCCAAAGCTGCCGCCGATGATCACCGTGAACTTAGGCACCTGGGCGCAGGCCACGGCGGTGACCAGCTTGGCGCCGTGCTTGGCGATGCCGCCTTCTTCGTACTTCTTGCCGACCATGAAACCGGTGATGTTCTGCAGGAACAGCAGTGGGATGCCGCGCTGGCAGGCCAGTTCGATGAAGTGCGCGCCTTTTTGCGCGGCCTCGGCGAAGAGGATCCCGTTGTTGGCCAGGATTGCCACCGGGTAGCCGTGCAGGTGGGCGAAGCCGCACACCAAGGTGGTACCGAACAGCGCCTTGAATTCATCGAATGCCGAACCGTCGACCAGCCGCGCGATCACTTCGCGCACGTCGAACGGCTGCTTGGCATCGGCCGGCACCACGCCATACAGCTCGTCGGCGTTGTACAGCGGTGCAACCGGCGCCTGGCGCTGCAGCTTGCCGAGCTTGTGCCAGTTGAGGTTGGCCACGCTGCGCCGGGCGATGGCCAAGGCGTGTTCGTCGTTGTCGGCGTAGTGGTCGGCGACGCCGCTGGTGCGGCAGTGCACATCGGCGCCGCCGAGGTCCTCGGCGCTCACCACCTCACCGGTTGCCGCCTTCACCAGCGGCGGCCCGGCGAGGAAGATGGTCGCCTGCTCGCGCACCATGATCGCTTCGTCGGCCATGGCCGGCACATAGGCGCCGCCTGCGGTGCACGAGCCCATCACCACGGCGATCTGCGGGATGCCCAGCGCGCTCATGTTGGCCTGGTTGAAGAAGATCCGCCCGAAGTGCTCGCGGTCGGGGAACACTTCGTCCTGGCGCGGCAGGTTGGCGCCGCCGGAGTCCACCAGGTAGATGCACGGCAGGCGGTTCTGCAGGGCGATGGTCTGTGCGCGCAGGTGCTTCTTCACCGTCAGCGGGTAGTAGGAGCCGCCTTTGACCGTAGCGTCGTTAGCCACGATCATGCATTCCACGCCTTCGACGCGGCCGATGCCGGCGATCACGCCCGCAGCCGGTACGTCTTCGCCGTACACCTCATGGGCGGCCAACTGGCCGATCTCGAGGAACGGCGAGCCCGGGTCGAGCAGGCGGTCGATGCGCTCGCGCGGCAGCAGCTTGCCACGCGAGGTGTGCCGCTCTTGGGCCTTGGGCCCGCCGCCCTGGGCCACCTGGGCGAGCAGACCGCGCAGGGCTTGGACTTGTTCGAGCATGGCCGCGCTATTGCCGGCGAACTCCGCCGAACGCGGGTTGATCTGGGTGTGCAAGGTAGCCATGTGCGCCCGTCCCTCGTGCTCAGCGGGTTTCGTTGAACAGTTCGCGGCCGATCAGCATCCGGCGAATTTCGCTGGTGCCGGCACCGATTTCGTACAGCTTGGCGTCGCGCAGCAGGCGGCCAGCCGGGAATTCGTTGATGTAGCCGTTGCCGCCGAGGATCTGGATCGCTTCCAGGGCCATTTGTGTGGCGCGTTCGGCGGTGTAGAGGATAACCCCGGCGGCGTCCTTGCGGGTGGTCTCGCCACGGTCACAGGCCTGGGCCACGGCATACAGGTAGGCGCGGCTGGCATTGAGCTGGGTGTACATGTCGGCGATCTTGCCCTGGATCAGCTGGAATTCGCCGATGCTCTGGCCAAACTGCTTGCGGTCGTGGATGTACGGCACCACCAGGTCCATGCAGCTTTGCATGATGCCGGTCGGGCCGCCGGAGAGCACCACGCGCTCGTAGTCCAGGCCGCTCATCAGCACGCGCACGCCGCCGTTGAGCTGGCCGAGGATGTTCTCTGCCGGCACTTCGACGCCGTCGAAGAACAGCTCGCAGGTGTTGGAGCCGCGCATGCCCAGCTTGTCGAACTTGTTGCTGCGGCTGAAGCCTTTCCAGTCACGTTCGACGATGAACGCGGTGATGCCGTGGGGGCCCTTGTCCAGGTCGGTCTTGGCGTAGATCACGTAGGTGTTGGCGTCGGGGCCGTTGGTGATCCAGGTCTTGCTGCCATTGAGCACGTAGTGGTCGCCGCGTTTTTCAGCGCGCAGTTTCATCGACACCACGTCGGAACCGGCGTTTGGCTCGCTCATGGCCAGTGCGCCGATGTGCTCGCCGCTGATCAGCTTGGGCAGGTACTTGAGCTTCTGCTCGTGGGTGCCGTTGCGGTTGATCTGGTTGACGCAGAGGTTGGAGTGGGCGCCGTAGGACAGTGCGACAGAGGCCGAGCCGCGGCTGATCTCTTCCATCGACACCACGTGGGCCAGGTAGCCCAGGCCGGCGCCGCCGTATTCTTCCGACACGGTGATACCCAGCAGCCCCATGTCGCCGAACTTGCGCCACATGTCGGCGGGGAACAGGTTGTCATGGTCGATCTGTGCGGCGCGCGGGGCCAGTTCGGCGGCAACGAAGGTGCGCACCTGGTCGCGGAGCATGTCGATGGTTTCGCCCAAGGCGAAGTTCAGGGTGGGGTAATGCATGCTGGGCACCTTGTTGTTCTTGAAATATGGGTAACACCGTAGCTCGCGGATCTGGCGCCGGTGTCATTGATCACCTTTACGTTAACGTAAACCTGCCTTCCGTCACTGTCAATCGGCTCATCACCTTTACGTAAACGTAAATCTGCGCCAGAGTATTCCCAGCTCGCTTCAGCCGTGCCCAGAACAACCACAAGAAGGGACACCCATGAGTCAACCAAGCTATACCTGCGGTCGCCAGGACCAACCGCTGCTGACCCTGACCATCGGCCAGGCCTTCGATGCCACCGTGGCCCGTTGCGCCGACGGCGAAGCGCTGGTGGTGCGCCACCAGGGCCTGCGCTATAGCTGGCGGCAGCTGGCCGAACAGGTCGATGTACATGCCCGTGCCCTGATGGCTCTGGGCGTGAACACCGGCGACCGGGTCGGCATCTGGTCGCCCAACTGCGCCCAGTGGTGCATCCTGCAACTGGCCAGCGCCAAGGTCGGTGCGATCCTGGTCAACATCAACCCGGCCTATCGCGTGGGTGAACTGGAGTACGTGCTACGCCAGTCCGGCTGCCTCTGGCTGGTGTGTGCCGATGCATTCAAGACCTCCGATTACCACGCCATGGTTCAGGAACTGGTACCGGAACTGGCGACCAGCCACCTGGGTGGGCTGGCCAGCGAACGCCTGCCCGAATTGCGTGGGGTGATCAGCCTGGCGGCCAACCCGCCCAGCGGCTTCCTGCCCTGGCCGGCATTGGCCGAGCGGGCAGGGCAGACCTCGACCGAAGCCTATGCGGCGCGTCAGCAAAGCCTGCAGTTCGACCAGCCGGTGAATATCCAGTACACCTCCGGCACCACCGGCGCGCCCAAGGGCGCCACGCTCAGCCACTACAACATCCTCAACAACGGCTTCATGGTCGGCGAGAGCCTGGGCCTGAGCGAACGTGACCGCATGGTGATCCCGGTGCCGCTGTATCACTGCTTCGGCATGGTCATGGCCAACCTCGGCTGCATCACCCACGGCAGCACCATGGTCTACCCCAACGATGCCTTCGACGCCGAACTGACCCTGCGCGCTGTAGCCGAGGAGCGCGCCAGCATCCTCTATGGCGTACCGACCATGTTCATCGCCATGCTCGATCATCCGTCGCGCACGCAACTGGACCTGTCGACCTTGCGTAGCGGCATCATGGCCGGCGCCACGTGCCCGATCGAGGTGATGCGCCGGGTGATCGACCAGATGCACATGGCCGAGGTGCAGATCGCCTATGGCATGACCGAGACTAGCCCGGTGTCGCTGCAGACCGGCCCGGAGGATGAACTGGAACTGCGCGTGACCACCGTCGGCCGTACTCAGCCACAGCTGGAGACCAAGCTGGTGGACGCCGATGGCTGCATCGTCGGCCGTGGCGAGATTGGCGAGCTGTGCACCCGTGGCTACAGCGTGATGCTCGGCTACTGGGACAACCCCCAGGCCACGGCGGACGCCATTGACCCGGCCGGCTGGATGCATTCGGGCGATCTGGCAGTGATGGATGAGCAGGGTCATGTGCGCATCGTCGGGCGCAACAAGGACATGATCATTCGCGGCGGCGAGAACATCTATCCGCGGGAGCTGGAAGAGTTTTTCTACACTCATCCGGCGGTGGCCGATGCGCAGGTAGTCGGCATCCCATGCAGCCGTTATGGCGAGGAGATCGTCGCCTGGATCAAGCTGCATCCGGGGCATAGCGCCACGGTCGAGGAATTGCAGGGCTGGTGCAAGGCGCGCATTGCGCACTTCAAGGTGCCACGGCATTTCCGCTTCGTTGACGAGTTCCCGATGACGGTGACCGGCAAGGTGCAGAAGTTCAGGATGCGCGAGATCAGTGTGGCGGAGGTAGCAGCTTTGGTCGGCTGAGGCCGGAAGTGGTTGGTCGTGGCATTTTTCCTGGTTTCGAGATCGAGCGCCGCCCGCGCGGCGCTCGGTGGCACAGGCGAGATTTTTATACGGCGAACCCACCGCGCGCGCCCTCAATCCATCTCACGCCACCATCTCCCAACAACGGGGCTACCCTTAAGCCTTCACCGGTGGTTCATCACTCGGCGGATCACCCACCGTCGGCGGCATGGTCGGCTTGATCGGCAGCTCGTCCGGGTCTTCTTCCGGTACGGGCGGCGGCAAACTCGGGTCGTCGATGTTGGGATCGGGAGTTTCCGGTGGAATCGGAATGTTCATGGCCTGACCTCGCGTGGATGAATTGAAGAGGTGCTGCAGGCTCTGACCGCTGGCAGTTGCCGTTCGCTCAATTTTTTTGAACCCCACGCCTGTACCCGGCTCTGAACCCTTACCGCCACCAGCCTGAGGGAGCAAGGTCGATGTCACGAAACGAGCCCTTTGAAAGCGTGCCCATGGCGAACGATCACCCGGACCAGGCCATCAGCCTGTCCCAGGCGCTGCTGGCGCCGCGCATCGTGATCGAAGACACCCAACCCGTGCTCGATGCCGGCACCTTCGCCGCCAAGGCCGTCAGCGGCCAGCCGGTCGCCGTCAGCAGCAAGGTCTACGGCGACGGCCACGACCGCCTGGCGGTGGTGCTCAACTGGCGCCAGGCCCACAGCCGCCGCTGGCACTGCGTACCGATGCAGTCGCCGGGCAACGACCTGTGGCTGGCCGAGTTCACCCCCACTGAACTGGGCCCGCACCTGTTCAGCATCGAGGCGTGGATTGACCCGTTCGCCACCTACTGCCACGACCTGGAGAAGAAGTACCACGCCGGGGTCGAGGTCAAGCTGGAGCTGGAAGAGGGCCGGCTGATGCTCGGCCAGGGTATTGACCTCAGCGAAGGCGCGTTGCGCGAGGAGCTCAGCGCCTTGCAGCAGCGGCTGGTTTCGCTCAAGGCCGATGACCAGGTGGCGTTGCTGCTGCACCCTGACACCGCACGGCTGATGGCCGAAGCCGAGCACCGCAGTTACCTGACTCGCAGCGGCGAATTCCCCATCGATGTCGATCGTCCGGCAGCATTGTTCGCCAGCTGGTACGAGCTGTTCCCGCGCTCGATCACCGACAGCCGCGAGCGCCACGGCACCTTCAACGACGTGCACGAACGCCTGCCGATGATCCGCGACATGGGCTTCGATGTGCTGTACTTCCCGCCGATCCACCCGATCGGCACCCAGCACCGCAAGGGCCGCAACAACGCCCTGCGCGCCGAGCCCGGCGACCCCGGCAGCCCCTATGCGATCGGCAGCCCGGAGGGCGGCCATGAGGCCATCCACCCGCAGCTGGGCACCCGTGAGGACTTCCGTCGGCTGGTGGCCGCTGCGGCCGAGCACGGCCTGGAAATCGCCCTGGACTTCGCCATCCAATGCTCCCAGGACCACCCCTGGCTGAAGGAGCACCCCGGCTGGTTCAGCTGGCGCCCCGACGGCACCATTCGCTACGCCGAGAACCCACCGAAGAAGTACCAGGACATCGTCAACGTCGACTTCTACGCCGCCGACGCCGTACCGAGCCTGTGGCTGGCCCTGCGTGACGTGGTGGTCGGCTGGGTCGAGGAGGGCGTGAAGACCTTCCGCGTCGACAACCCGCACACCAAGCCGCTGCCGTTCTGGCAATGGCTGATCGCCAATGTGCGCAGCCAGTACCCCGAGGTGATCTTCCTCGCCGAGGCCTTCACCAAGCCTGCAATGATGGCGCGCCTGGGCAAGGTGGGCTATGCGCAGAGCTACACCTACTTCACCTGGCGCAACAGCAAGCAGGAGCTGCGCGAGTACTTCGAGGAACTCAACCAGCCGCCGTGGTGCCACTGCTACCGGCCGAACTTCTTCGTCAACACGCCGGACATCAACCCCTACTTCCTGCACACCTCGGGCCGTGCCGGGTTCCTCATCCGTGCCGCGCTGGCGACCATGGGCTCGGGTTTGTGGGGCATGTATTCGGGCTTTGAGCTGTGCGAAGGCACGCCGCTGCCGGGCAAGGAGGAGTACCTGGATTCGGAGAAATACGAGATCCGTCCGCGCGACTTCAACCAGCCCGGCAACATCGTCGCCGAGATTGCCCAGCTCAATCGCATCCGTCGGCAGAACCGGGCGTTGCAGACGCACTTGGGTGTGGCGTTCTTCAACTGCTGGAACGACAACATCCTGTATTTCGCCAAGCGCACACCCGAGCGCGACAACTACATCCTGGTGGCAATCAGCCTCGACCCGCACAACGCCCAGGAGGCCAGTTTCGAGCTGCCGTTGTGGGAACTGGGGCTGGATGACAACGCCGACACCCTGGGCGAGGACCTGATGAACGGCCACCGCTGGACCTGGCATGGCAAGACCCAGTGGATGCGCATCGAGCCCTGGCACCAGCCGTTTGGCATCTGGCGCATCGAAAAGGCCCGCTAGCACGGCGCACATCATCCCCTGTGGGAACCTTAGAGAGATCTGAAAGGAGTCACCCATGGCCAAGCGTTCCCGCCCGGCAGCCTTCATCGATGACCCGCTGTGGTACAAGGACGCCGTGATCTACCAGCTGCACATCAAGTCGTTCTTCGATGCCAACAACGACGGCATCGGCGATTTCGCCGGCCTGATCAGCAAGCTCGACTACATCGCCGAGCTTGGCGTCAACACCCTGTGGCTGCTGCCGTTCTACCCCTCGCCACGGCGCGACGACGGCTACGACATCGCCGAATACAAGGCCGTGCACCCGGACTACGGCAGCATGGCCGACGCCCGCCGTTTTATCGCCGAGGCGCACAAGCGCGGACTGCGGGTGATCACCGAGCTGGTCATCAACCACACCAGCGACCAGCACCCGTGGTTCCAGCGTGCCCGCCATGCCAAGCGCGGCAGCAAAGCGCGGGACTTCTATGTGTGGTCGGATGATGACCAGAAGTACGACGGCACGCGGATCATCTTCCTCGACACCGAGAAGTCCAACTGGACCTGGGACCCGGTCGCCGGCCAGTACTTCTGGCACCGCTTCTATTCGCACCAGCCGGACCTCAACTTCGATAACCCACAGGTGCTCAAGGCGGTGATCGGGGTGATGCGCTTCTGGCTCGACCTGGGTGTCGACGGCCTGCGCCTGGACGCCATCCCGTACCTGATCGAGCGCGACGGCACCAACAACGAAAACCTCCCTGAAACCCACACGGTGCTCAAGGCGATCCGCGCCGAGATCGACGCCAACTACCCCGACCGCATGCTGCTGGCGGAGGCCAACCAGTGGCCCGAAGACACCCGACCGTATTTTGGCGAAGGCGATGGCGACGAATGCCACATGGCCTTCCACTTTCCACTGATGCCACGCATGTACATGGCCCTGGCCATGGAAGACCGCTTCCCGATCACCGACATCCTGCGCCAGACCCCGGAAATCCCGGGCAACTGCCAGTGGGCGATCTTCCTGCGTAACCACGATGAACTGACCCTGGAAATGGTCACCGACCGCGAGCGCGACTACCTGTGGAACTACTACGCCGAAGACCGCCGCGCACGTATCAACCTTGGCATCCGCCGGCGCCTGGCGCCGCTGCTGCAGCGTGACCGGCGGCGCATCGAGCTGCTCACCAGCCTGCTGCTGTCCATGCCCGGCACGCCGACGCTGTACTACGGCGATGAACTGGGCATGGGCGACAACATCTACCTCGGCGACCGCGACGGCGTACGCACCCCTATGCAGTGGTCACCGGACCGCAACGGCGGCTTCTCCCGGGCCGACCCGCAGCGCCTGGTGTTGCCGCCGATCATGGACCCGTTGTACGGCTATCAGACCGTCAACGTCGAAGCCCAGGCTCACGACCCGCACTCGCTGCTGAACTGGAACCGCCGCCTGCTGGCCGTGCGCAAGCAGCAGAAGGCCTTTGGCCGCGGCAGCCTGCGCACGCTGACGCCGAGCAACCGGCGCATCCTGGCGTATATCCGCGAGTACACCGACGAAGGCGGCAACACCGAAGTGGTCCTCTGCGTCGCCAACGTCTCGCGTGCCGCCCAGGCTGCCGAACTCGAACTGTCGCAATACGCTGACAAAGTGCCTGTGGAGATGCTCGGTGGCAGTGCCTTCCCGCCGATTGGCCAACTGCCGTTCCTGCTGACCTTGCCACCTTATGCCTTCTACTGGTTCCTGCTGGCTGCCCACGACCGCATGCCCAGCTGGCACATCCAAGCTACCGAGGGGTTGCCGGAATTGACCACGTTAGTACTGCGCAAACGCATGGAAGAACTGCTCGAATCCCCCTCCAGCGACACTCTGAACGACACAGTCCTGCCGCAATACCTGCCCAAGCGCCGCTGGTTCGCCGGCAAGGAAGGCCCGATCGACCAGGTGCGCTTGCGTTACGGCGTACGCTTCGGCACTGCCACCACGCCAGTGCTGCTCAGCGAGATCGAAGTGCTCAGCAATGGCGTGGCCACCCGTTACCTGCTGCCGTTCGGCCTGCTGCCGGAAGAGCAGATCAACACGGCGTTGCCGCAGCAGCTGGCGCTGTCGCGGGTACGCCGTGGCCGTCAGGTGGGCCTGATCACCGACGCCTTCGTCCTCGAACCGTTCATCCGAGCCGTGCTGCGCGCCTGTCAGGACGGCATGCACCTGCCTTGCGGCAATGGCCAGGGCGAGCTGCGCTTCGCCTGCACAGCCCAGCTGGCCGGCCTTGAGCTAAACGAAGAAAGCGAGGTGCGCTACCTCAGCGCCGAGCAGTCCAACAGCTCGGTGGTGATTGGCGACCGAGTGGTGCTCAAGCTGATTCGCCGGGTTAACCCGGGCATTCACCCTGAGCTGGAAATGAGCGCCTACCTCACCGCCGCCGGCTTCGCCAACATCTCGCCGTTGCTGGCCTGGGTCAGCCGCGTTGATGAGCAGGGCGCGCCGCACCTGTTGATGATTGCCCAGGGTTACTTGAGCAACCAAGGCGATGCCTGGGCCTGGACCCAGAACACCCTGGAGCGGGCCATCCGCGATGAGATGGAACCGACCAGCGTCGACGCCGAAGCGCACACCGACGCGTTGGCCGAGCTCAACGGCTTCGCCGCCTTGCTCGGCCAGCGCCTGGGCGAGATGCACCTGTTGCTGGCGGCACCGACCACCGATGAAGCCTTCCAGCCACGCCCAAGCGACGCCGAAGACGGTCAACGCTGGAGTGCGCAGATCAGTGCCGAACTGAACCACGCCCTCGATCTGCTGGCCCAGCACCGCGAACACCTCGACGCCGACAGCCAGGCCCTGGTCGATGACCTACAACAGCAGCGTGACGGCCTCGCCCAGCACATCGCCAAACTCGCCGAACAGGCCCAGGGCGGCCTGCTGATGCGCGTGCATGGCGACCTGCACCTGGGGCAGGTGCTGGTAGTGCAGGGCGATGCCTACCTGATTGATTTCGAAGGCGAACCGGCCCGTCCACTGGACGACCGCCGAGCCAAGCACAGCCCGTACAAGGATGTCAGCGGCGTGTTGCGATCCTTCGACTATGCTGCTGCGATGATCTTGCGCAGCGCGTCTGCCGTGGACCTTTCCGACCCGGCGCGGCAAGCCCGGCAACGGGTTGCCCGGCAGTACCTGCACCAGTCGCGGCATGCCTTCGTCGAAGCTTATGGCCTGGCCACCGCTGCCATGCCCCACGCCTGGCAACAGGCCGAGGGCGAGCGCGCCGCACTGGAGTTGTTCTGCCTGGAAAAAGCCGCCTACGAAATCACATACGAAGCCGAGAACCGTCCGAGTTGGCTGGCCGTGCCCTTGCATGGCCTGCATGGACTGATCAGTACCTGGGGAGAGTCATAGATGAATGCAACCACGCGTGAAAACGGCGGCCTTCGGCAACGGGACCTGGATGCCCTGGCCCGCGCCGAGCACGCCGATCCCTTTGCAGTGCTGGGCCCCCACGCTGACGGGCAGGGCGGCCTGCTGGTCCGTGCCTTCCTGCCCAATGCCCTGAACGTGCGGGTGCTGGCGCGCCATGATGGGCGCCTCCTCGCCGAAATGGTGCAGGGCAGCCTGCCTGGCCTGTTCAGCGCGCACCTCGATGAGGCACAGCCGTACCTGCTGCACATCGGCTGGGCCGGTGGCGAGCAGCTGACCGAAGACCCCTACAGCTTCGGCCCGCAACTGGGCGACATGGACCTCTACCTGTTCGCCGAAGGCAACCACCGCGACCTGTCCGGGCGTTTCGGCGCCCAGCCGATCCAGGTCGATGGCATCGACGGCGTGTGCTTCTCGGTGTGGGCGCCGAATGCGCGGCGGGTGTCGGTGGTGGGTGACTTCAACAACTGGGACGGCCGCCGCCACCCCATGCGCCTACGCCACAGCGCTGGCGTATGGGAGTTGTTCGTGCCACGCCTGGGTGTGGGTGAAACCTACAAGTTCGAAGTGCTCGGCAAGGACGGCATACTGCCACTGAAGGCTGACCCGCTGGCCCGCGCCACCGAGCTGCCACCGAGCACCGCGTCGAAGGTGGCCGCCGAACTGAGCCACGACTGGCAGGACCACGACTGGATGGAGCATCGCGCCCAGCGCCACGCCTACAGCGCACCTTTGTCGATCTACGAGCTGCACCCGGGTTCCTGGCAGTGCGAACTCGACGATCTGGGTGAAGTGTCGCGCTACTACAACTGGCGTGAACTGGCCGAGCGCCTGGTGCCTTACGTGCAGCAGTTGGGCTTCACCCATATCGAGCTGCTGCCGATCATGGAACACCCGTTCGGTGGCTCGTGGGGCTACCAGCCGCTGTCGATGTTCGCACCGACCTCGCGCTATGGCAGCCCTGAAGACTTCGCTGCCTTCATCGATGCCTGTCATCAAGGCGGCATCGGCGTGATCCTCGACTGGGTGCCGGCACATTTCCCCACCGACGAACACGGCCTGGCCCGGTTCGACGGTACCGCGCTTTACGAGTACGACAACCCGCTGGAAGGCTTCCACCAGGACTGGAACACGCTGATCTACAACCTCGGCCGCAACGAGGTGCGTGGCTTCATGATGGCGTCGGCCTTGCACTGGCTCAAGCACTTCCACATCGACGGGTTGCGTGTGGATGCGGTGGCCTCGATGCTGTACCGCGACTACTCGCGCAAGGCCGGCGAATGGGTGCCCAACCGCCACGGCGGGCGTGAGAACCTCGAGGCAATCGACTTCATCCGCCACCTCAATGGCGTCGCCGCCCACGAGGCACCGGGCGCACTGATCATCGCCGAGGAGTCCACCGCCTGGCCGGGCGTAAGCCAGCCGACCCAACAGGGCGGCCTGGGCTTTGCCTACAAGTGGAACATGGGCTGGATGCACGACACCTTGCACTACATCCAGAACGACCCGGTGCACCGCACCTATCACCACAACGAGATGAGCTTCGGCCTGATCTACGCCTATTCCGAGCATTTCATCCTGCCGATCTCCCACGACGAGGTGGTGCATGGCAAGCACTCGCTGATCGACAAGATGCCCGGTGATCGGTGGCAGAAGTTTGCCAACCTGCGCGCCTACCTGACCTTCATGTGGACCCACCCGGGCAAAAAACTGCTGTTCATGGGTTGCGAGTTTGGCCAGTGGCGCGAGTGGAACCACGATCATCAGCTGGACTGGTACCTGCTGCAATACCCCGAGCACCAGGGTGTGCAGCGCCTGGTCGGTGACCTCAACCGCCTGTACCGCGAACTGCCGGCGCTGCACGAGCAGGACTGCCAGCCTCAGGGCTTCCAGTGGCTGATCGGCGATGATGCGCACAACAGCGTGTATGCCTGGTTGCGCTGGAGCAGCCAGGGCGAGCCGCTGCTGGTGGTGGCCAACTTCACCCCGGTGCCGCGTGAGGGCTACCGGATTGGCGTGCCGTTCGGTGAGCGTTGGCAGGAGCTGCTCAACAGCGATGCCGAGCTGTATGCCGGGTCGAATGTCGGCAACCTGGGGGCGGTGGCGAGTGATGAGGTGGCCAGCCATGGGCAGCCGTTGTCATTGGCCCTTAACCTGCCGCCGTTGGGTGTGCTGGTGATGAAGCCAGCCTGAAGGGTTGCCTGAGCTGGCCTCTTCGCGGGGCAAGCCCGCTCCTGCAAGGGTTTCGTAACCTCTGAAGGAACGGGCTTGTCCCGCGAAGAGGCCAGGCCTGCCTACCACCGCATCCGCACCCCAAGGCTGCCAATCAGCCCGTTGATGTCATTGCCATCCACATCACTGCTGTAATCGGCACTGACAAACAGCGCCACCTTAGGTGTCACCCGTGCCACCAACCCCAAGCCCAATTCCACCGTGGTCGAATAGCGCGAGCTGGAGATCTTGTCGACCTGGTCCAGCTTCACCTCGCTGGTATCGTTGAAGTCATACCAGACGTTGGTCCGCACATAGGGCTCGATCGGCATGCCTTTCACCTCGTAGCGCCCGGACAATTTGGCACCGACCCGGCCGCTCCAGCTGGGCTGGCTGTCGAACGCCTTCAAGGTCTCTGCCTGCACCTGGTTGCCTGGGAAGAACTGCTGGTTGATCAACTGCGCCTGCGGCTCGATGACCCAGCCGCCACCCAGGCCGATCGGGTAACCACCTTCCACCGAAAAGGTCATCGCATGGCCGCTGTCATCCAGGCGCTGGCCGCTGTCGTCACGGCCCATCACCTCGATGCGCGAGCCCATGGCCACGGCATCCACGTGCCAACCGTGTTCATGGGTCATGCTCCAGTACACCCCCAGGCTCCTGCCACTGAGGTTGACCGCGTTGCGCTGCTTGTCCCCCAGCAATGGCCGTGCACCGCTGAGGCTGCTCTGCAGGTTGTTGTGCCCAACGAAAATCCCCGCACGGTGGACGTTGCCATCGGCGGTTTCACGCACGAACAGGTCCGGGCCGATCATCAGTTGCTGGCTGGGCGCTTCCAGTTGATCTGGCGCCCGCGCACCCGGTTGTGGTGTGGCGCCAGGGAAGAACTGCGCCCACTGGCCGCCCGCCAGGTCGGGGGCTGGCAGGCTGTGCCGTTCGCCCATCTTCTCGCTGAAGGCGTTCAGCGTACCCATGTTAAGGCCACTGGCGCTGACCGGTTCGAGCGACAACGTCGGAACCGTCGCTTGTTGCAGGTAGCTGGGGGAGATCGGATCTTCCTGCAGTTCGAACGCGAAAGTTTCCACCGGGGTTGCCAGAAGCATCGACGTGGAAACCGCGTAGAAAATACGATCGAAGCGCAAGGGATTCGAGGTTGTTTTCATGGCGGATCTCCTCTGTTTTATTGTTGTACAGCCCAAGGACCTGGCCTGCGTGTCACGAGCTGTACGACAAAAACAGAGGGCGACCCAAACCAGCGCGCCAGCTTTCGCAGGCGCGAGCAAAGGCGCGAGCTAGAGGCCCGGCGCGAGTTTTTACGTCTAGTGATTACTGTTCAGCTAAGGAGAGACCGGCGCTTGCGTCAAGAAAGCGTGAAAGATCTGTTCAAGGGCCGTGGTTGTTTTTAAGTCGCTGATTAGCCTAGTTAATTTTTCAGGTATAGCGGTGATCGCTATTTCTGCGGCACTGGCTATGCCGAATCATTGTTACAACCTGACCTCCACGGCCAGTGGCAGATGGTCGGAAAGGTGCGTCCAAGGTTTGTGCCCCAGAATCTGCGGCGCATGGCTATCGGCGTTGCGCAGGTAGATGCGGTCCAGGCGCAGCAGCGGCAGGCGAGCGGGGTAGGTGCGGGCGAGCAGGCCGTGATGACGCTCGAAGGCCTCGTGCAGGTCGCGCTGCAGGCGCAGGGTGCGGTTGCCGTGTTGCTGCCAGTCGTTGAAGTCGCCGGCGATTATCACCGGTGCATCGGCAGGCAGCCCATCGAGCAACTGGCGCAGCAGCTGCAGTTGCTTCTGCCGATGGCTTTCCAGTAGCGACAGGTGCACGCAGATGGCATGCACCTTGTGCTGGCCGGGGACGTCGAGGATGCAGTGCAACAGGCCGCGACGCTCGGGGCCGGTGATCGACACGTCGAGGTTGCGGTGCTCGATGATCGGGTACTTGGACAGCAGTGCATTGCCGTGGTGGCCGTCGGGGTACACCGCATTGCGGCCGTAGGCGAAGTCGCTCCACATGCTGTCGGCGAGGAATTCGTATTGCGAGGTCTGTGGCCAGCCAGGGTAGCGCGCGGCATGGCGGTCGTGGCTGCCGAGCACTTCCTGGAGGAACACGATATCGGCCTGGGTGCTGCGCACCGCCTCGCGCAGCTCAGGCAGGATGAAGCGCCGGTTGAAGGCGGTGAAGCCCTTGTGGGTGTTCACCGTCAGCACCCTCAGCCGGTTGACCGGCGTGGCCTGACGAGTACTGGCGAAACCTGGGCTGCCGGCTTCGAGGTTCACGGTGGCTCCTCAATGGCTGCTGCTAGGGTTGCTGCTCCTACAAGGGACAGGCACTGGTAAGTGAGGTTCAGTCTGGCTCGCGCGGACTGCTTTGTGTGTCTACGCTTGCCATAAGGGAGGCGTATGGCTGATGTGTCGTAGAGCTTGTATTGATGCTTACCGGGTAGATCAAAGCATCCGCACCAGCGAAATGGAATTCAGCCATGGCTATTTTCAATTCCTCTGCTTTACATGCAGGCACTCCTAGCCTGGCAGTGCTCTGCCCTCGTGGTTTCCCGGTGGGTGAACTCGCGTGCTATCGGGAGCAGGCAACACAAGCCGTTGAGCTGCGCATCACCCGCCATTGGCACGATGCCCGCGGCAACCTTGTGCAAAGCCTTGACCCGCGTCTTGCCGAAACGGCTACCCCAAACTTTCGCTGGCACAGCGACCTGGCTGGGCGAACTCTGTACACCGAAAGTGTCGATGCCGGGCCGAGCGTGGTCCTGCCTGACGTGGCCGGGCGTCCGCTGCTGGCGGTCAGTGCTACCGGCGTCAGCCAAGCGTGCTTCCATGAAGTACCTTCGCTACCCGGCCGGCTGCTGGCCGTGACGGAGCAGGGCGTTGGCGAAGCGCTGCCGCGTGTCGCAGAGCGCTATCGCTGGGCAGGCCTGAGCCCGGCGGAAAAGAACCGTAACCTTGCCGGTCAGTGCGTGCGCCATTACGACACTGCAGGCCTCATCGAACTGCAAAACCTCGCGCTCAGCGGCGCAGCGCTGGCCCAGTCTCGGTGCGTGCTTGCAGGCGAAGACGAGGCGGACTGGGCGGGTGAAGACGAGCAAGCATGGCAGAGCACCCTGGAGCCAGAGCGCTACGTGACGTTGCGTACGCTCGATGCCACGGGAATCCAGTTGACCCAGACGGATGCGCGGGGTCACCAGCAGCGCCAGGCCTATGACGTTGCCGGGCAGTTGCGAGGCAGTTGGCTGACCCTGCAAGGCCAGGCCGAGCAGGCGATCGTTGCTTCATTGTGTTATTCGCCATCGGGCCACAAGCAGCAGGCAGTCCATGGTAATGGGGTAATCACGGACTACGGCCTCGACCCAATGACGCAAAGGCTGACAGGCATTCGTGTGCAGCGCCCGGGCACGCAGATCTCCGCTGCCACGACGCTGCAGGACCTGCACTACCATTACGACCCGGTGGGCAATGTGCAGAGTGTGCGCAATGACGCCGAAGCTACCCGCTTCTGGCGCAATCAGAAGGTAACGGCAGAGAGTACCTTCACCTACGACAGCCTGTACCAGCTGGTGCAGGCAACGGGGCGGGAGATGGTCGGACGTGGTGCTCAGGGCCCACAATTGCCTGATGTACTGGTTCCCTTGCCAACCGACGATAGCGCCCTCACAAATTATACGCGCCGCTACAGCTATGACCGCGCGGGCAACCTCATCCAGCTGCAACACAGCGCTCCGGCCAGCAACAACGCCTACACCACACAAATGACCGTCTCCAACCGCAGCAACCGTGCGGTGCTGGCGCGTGAGGGCCTGTTGCCTGAGCAGGTGGATGAATTGTTCGATGCCGGTGGCCATCAACTGGAGCTGCTGGCCGGGCAGGACCTGCGCTGGAATGCGCGAGGTGAGTTGGCGCAGGTGCAACCGATCAAGCGTGAGGCGGGCGCGAATGATCGCGAGTGGTACCGCTATGGCAATGACGGGATGCGCCTGCTCAAGAGGAGCGAGCAGCAGGCAGCAGATGTCACTCAAGCTCAGCGGGTGCTGTACCTGGATGGCCTGGAATTGCGCGACACCCATGAAGATACCCGCCTGCATGTCATCAAAGTCGCGGCAGGGGGCGGTGCGCAAGTGCAAGTTCTGCACTGGGCCAGTGGTTTGCCGGCAGGGCTGGACAATGATCAAGTTCGATACAGCTATCACAACCTGATTGGCAGCAACGGTATGGAATTGGATGCGCAAGGGCAAGTGATTTCACTCGAAGAGTACTATGCGTTCGGAGGTACGGCGGTTTGGACTGTCCGTAACGACATGGAAGCGAGCTTCAAAACGCTCCGATTTTCCGCCAAAGAATGCGATAAAACCGGGCTTTATTACTATGGAGCCCGATATTATCAGCCGTGGAGCGGGCGCTGGCTAAGTGTGGACCCCATGGGTGCGTTGGAAGGATTGAATCTTTTTCGGATGGTCCGGAATAACCCGAGCACCTTGCATGATCCCAATGGTAATAGTTCTAAAGATGGCTATATTTACGCCCCGTTGGTGGAGGGAGACGTTGTAAGGCAGATCCTGAATGAAAATTTGGTTCGATATCGTAAGGGCAAGCCTCCATATACAATTATCGTTGATAACGAGTCCTCTAGGTCGGTATTTGAGCTTCTTGTAAAGTTCAACAGAAGGCAAATAGGCATAGAAATGCAGTCTCGTGAAAGGAAAGCGGCCGAGAAGCAGATGCGTACAGCCAAGCACAATGTTCTGCAGTCCGCAGCTGGTGCAACCCTCGGTGGTACGTTCAGTAGTGCAGCATTCGGTACCCAATGGGCTATGGCGGGAGCTGTTGGTGGCGCAGTACTTGTAGCGGGCAGCGCCCTCATAGCCTCGGTGATCGATCGGGATTTGCATGCGGATAAATTGCAATCACGAAGGCATCATGCCAATCAATACCAGAGTGTCCTTGATGCTTTAAATGTCATAATTGGCAATTCGCCGAACGGCTTCGCATCGCTCGATAGCAATAATGCCAAACTCTATATTACCGGGCACGGGGCCCCTGGAGACCCTACGCTGGGCGCGGACGATGTTGAGGGATCAACGGAGATCGATGCAGGAGAAATCGCTACCCGCCTGCGGGAGGGTGGGCTCCCTAAGGATTTTGTCGATATCCGGGTCAGTTCATGCAACAGCGGAGATAGTCGCAGTCCCACCTCGTTTGAGCTTGAAGAACTGGCGGACGCTTCTGCCGTGGATTTTGATGCGGATCCTATTCGGCAACCTTTCGCACGCACTTTACGTAATGCCTTGAGGGGAATGGGGTTTTCAAACGTGAAAGTGACCGGTTATCACGGGGTAGTATGGAGTAGTCAGTATGGGAAGATGAGTGAGATTGGTAGTGTAAGCCTTCGCCGCTCACGTTGTTCTAGAGTGTTCTAGGGCTCGAAGGAGTTAAGGGAAAGGAATTGAGCATGCCCGCGATGTTCAAACGGGGGCCGTGCCTAAAATCACTTGAGCGATCTTGGCCATGGCCTCTTTGAATGCCCCAGCTTTGCACGCTGGCACTCCCAGGTTGGTGGTACTTTGCGTGCGCGGTTTACCCGTACGCGAGGTCGACAGTTATCGTAACGATGCCGCAGACGTCGTTGAATTGCACATCACCCGGCATCAGTACAATGCCCGTGGTCATCTTGCACTAAGCCGTGACCCGCGCCTTGCCGAAACGGCTACCCCGAACTTTCGCTGGCACAGCGACTTGTCTGGGCGACCTCTTTACACCGAAAGTGTCGATGCCGGCTCGAGCGTGGCCCTGCCTGACGTGGCCGGGCGTCCGCTGCTGGCGGTCAGTGCTACCGGCGTCAGCCAAGCGTGCTTCCATGAAGTACCTTCGCTACCCGGCAGGCTGCTGGCCGTGACGGAGCAGGGCGCTGGCGAAGCGCTGCCGCGTGTCGCAGAGCTCTATCGCTGGGCAGGCCTGAGCCCAGGCGAAAAGAACCGCAACCTTGCGGGTCAGTGCGTTCGCCATTACGACACCGCAGGCCTCATCGAACTGCAAAACCTCGCGCTCACCGGTGCAGCGCTGGCCCAGTCTCGCCGCGTGCTTGCAGGCGAAGACGAGGCGGACTGGGCGGGTGACGACGAGCAAGCATGGCAGGCCACACTGGAGCCAGAGCGCTATGTGACGTTGCGTACGCTAGATACCACGGGAATCCAGTTGACCCAGACTGATGCGCGGGGCCACCAGCAACGACAGGCCTATGATGTTGCCGGGCAGCTGCAGGGCAGTTGGTTGACCCTGCAAGGTCAGGCCGCGCAGGTGATCGTTGCTTCCTTGCGTTACTCGCCATCGGGCCACAAGCAGCAGGAAGTCCATGGTAATGGAGTAGTCACGGACTACGGCCTCGATCCACTGACTCAATGGCTGACTGGCATCTGTGTGCAGCGCCCAGGCACGCGGACCTCCGCTGCCACGACACTGCAGGATTTACGCTACCGCTACGACCCAGTAGGGAATGTGCAGAGTGTGCGCAATGACGCCGAAGCCACCCGCTTCTGGCGCAATCAGAAGGTAACGGCAGAAAGTACCTTCAGCTACGACAGCCTGTACCAGCTGGTGCAGGCAACGGGGCGGGAGATGGTCGGGCGTGGTGCTCAAGGTCCACAGTTGCCTGATGTACTGGTTCCCTTGCCAACCGACGAAAGCGCCCTCACAAATTACACGCGCCGCTACAGCTACGACCGCGCGGGCAACCTCACCCAGATGCAACACAGCGCTCCGGCCAGCAACAACACCTACACCACTCGAATGACCGTCTCCAACCGCAGCAACCGTGCAGTGCTGGCGCGTGAGGGCCTGTTGCCTGAGCAGGTGGATGAATTGTTCGATGCCGGTGGCCATCAACTGGAGCTGCTGGCCGGACAGGACCTGCGCTGGAATGCGCGGGGTGAGTTGGCGCAGGTGAAACCGATCGAACGTGAGGCGGGCGCGGATGATCGCGAGTGGTACCGCTATGGGGGTGACGGGATGCGCCTGCTCAAGGTGAACGAGCAGCAGGCAGTGGGTGTCACTCAATCTCAGCGAGTGCTGTATCTGGATGGCCTGGAATTGCGCGACACCGATGAAGATACCCGCCTGCATGTAATCAAGGTTGCAGCAGGGGGCGGTGCGCAAGTACAAGTCCTGCACTGGGCCAGTGGCTTGCCGGCAGGCCTGAACAATGATCAGGTCCGCTACAGCTATCAAAACCTGATTGGCAGCAGCGGGCTGGAGCTGGATGGGCAAGGATCGGTCATTAGCCAAGAGGAATACTACCCGTTCGGCGGCACGTCCGTATGGACGGCGCGCAGCCAGATCGAAGCCGAATACAAAACCATTCGTTACTCCGGGAAAGAGGGCGATGCGACAGGACTGTATTACTACGGTTATCGCTATTACCAGCCGTGGGCTGGCCGCTGGCTGAATGCTGACCCAGCCAAAACGGTAGATGGGCTCAATCTTTATCGGATGGTGCGTAACAATCCCGCGACGCTGCATGACCCCAATGGAATTGAATCACAGAAAGAAGGGTATATCCTTATCCCGTTTGTGAAGGGCAACCTCCGAGAGATTGCATATGAACTTAATTTTCAGCGAGCAAGTAAGCGGAAAACACTCAGGACTATTCTTGTCGCCGATGACGAGCTGAAGAATCACTTAGAGGTTCGGAGGAAAGCTGACGAACGAAAAGCCAAAGCTGACGTCGACAGGCACCTTGTGACGCTTGCTGATTTCGAACGCAAGGTCTCTACAGCATCGGATGAGATACTTAGACAAACCGCTCGCAGCAAAGTCAAATTCAGTCGAGAAGTACTTGAGGTACTTGAGCTTGATCATAGTGTGATCAGGGATACAAGATTTGAGTCTGTAGCGTCGACGCTGGCCGGCCTTGATCCAGAAAAGAGTAAACTCTACCTGTGGGGGCACGGGCTAGCGGGTGATAATCGCCTTACGCATGAGACTGAAACCTTTACGACGAATCAGCTTGTAACATTTCTTATTGAAAGCGGGCTGCGTACTGACTTCAAAGATGTTCGCTCCCTTTCGTGCTACGGCGCTGATGCAGTCACGCCCAATTCATTTGCCTTTGAGGAGGTCAGCGGCGTACAGCATTCGTTTGGCCAAGCTCTCCTCAACTCTTTTAGAGACAGAGGCTTCCCCGATGTGGTGGTAAGCGCCTATCACGGTTTAGTGATACGTGAGGAGATCGGGGTTAATCAGGTTCGTATTGGTGACGAGAAACGACGTCGTTCTGCAGCAAGAAGAGAGTTCGCGGAAAAGGCGTAAACAATCGAGCATTGGCGAGTGTGATGAATACCTTTCAGATGAGTGACTGTGCTCATGTCTTCGGCTCTCTTTCGGCTATGTAGCAATGGGCAGCGTGCTTAGGATCGTGTTTTTAGCTGCCCAACATTAGGTATCGAATTTCCAGAGCAAGCTCAGGCAGGCTGAATCACTACTCCTCCTCGCGCTGTAATACCATCAAAAGCAACGACCGGCCTTTGACTTCGAAGGTGCTGTCGAACTGCAGGTGTTGCGGCTTGCGCATCTCTGGCCGGTCGGTATCAATCAGGCAGCTCCAGTACTCGCCTTCGGGCACTGCCGGCAGCAGGAACGGCACCACATCATGGTGCGCATTGACGATCAACAGCATGGTCGCCTCCGACCCCGGTCGCGCGATGCCACTGACCTGCGCGCGGCCATCGATCAGCATGCCCAGGCAGCGGCCGTGCGGGTCTTCCCACTGCTCCACGCTCATCTCGCTGCCATCCGGCGCCAGCCAGGTCACATCCTTGACCCCGATCGCTTCGTTGTAATCGCCGACCAGGAAGCGCGAGCGGCGTAGCACCGGGTATGCCAGGCGCAGGCGAGTCAGGCGCTTGACGAAGGCCAGCAGTTCCTTGCCTTCATCGTCCAGGTCCCAGTTGACCCAGCCGATCTCGCTGTCCTGGCAGTAGGCGTTGTTGTTGCCATGTTGGGTGCGGCTGAATTCATCGCCGGCGACAATCATCGGCGTGCCCTGAGCCAGTAACAGCGTGGCAAAGAAGTTGCGCATCTGGCGCATGCGCAGGGCGTTGATTTCAGGGTCGTCGGTGGGGCCTTCAGCACCACAGTTCCATGACAGGTTGTTGTCGGTGCCGTCCTGGTTGTTCTCGTCGTTGTCTTCGTTGTGCTTGCTGTTGTACGACACCAGGTCACGCAGGGTGAAGCCATCGTGGGCGGTGATGAAGTTGACCGAGGAATACGGCCGGCGCCCGCGGTTGTTGAACATGTCTCCCGAAGCGGTGATCCGTGCGGCGAAATCGGCCAGTTGGCCTTCGTCGCCTTTCCAGAAGGCCCGTGCGGTATCGCGGAAGCGGTCGTTCCACTCGGCCCAGCCGGGCGCGAAGTTGCCCACCTGGTAGCCGCCAGGGCCGCAGTCCCAGGGTTCGGCGATCAGCTTGACCTGGCTGAGCATCGGGTCCTGGCGGCAGGCGACGAGGAATCCGTGGCGCTCGCTATAGCCATCGTGGTAGCGGCCGAGGATGGTCGCCAGGTCGAAGCGGAAACCGTCCACGCGCATTTCCCCGGCCCAGTAGCGCAGCGAGTCGGTGACCAGTTGCAGCACCCGCGGGTGGCTGAGGTCGAGGGTGTTGCCGGTGCCGGAGTCGTTGATGTAGAAGCGCTTGTCGTCAGGCATCAGGCGGTAGTACGAGGCATTGTCGATGCCGCGCATCGACAGGGTCGGGCCGCGTTCGTTGCCTTCGGCGGTGTGGTTGTAGACCACGTCGAGGATCACCTCCAGGCCGGCGTCGTGCAGGTGCGCGACCATCTCCTTGAACTCGGCAATCTTGCCGCTGGCCAGGTAGCGCGGGTGCGGCGCGAAGAAGGCGATGCTGTTGTAGCCCCAGTAGTTGTTCAGGCCTTTTTCCAGCAGGTGCTGGTCGTTGACGAAGGCGTGGATCGGCAGCAGCTCGATGCTCGACACACCCAGGTCCTTGATGTGCTTGAGCAGCTCGTCGTTGGCAAGGCCCGCGAAGGTGCCGCGGAGTTCTTCTGGCACCGCCGGGTGGCGCATGCTGATGCCGCGGGTGTGGGCTTCGTAGATGATCGTGCGTTCCCAGGGCACCTGCACGGGTTGGTCGCGGCCCCAGGTGAAGGCCGGGTCGATGACCTTGCACTTGGGCACGAAGGGCGCGCTGTCGCGTTCGTCGAACGACAGGTCACCGTCGGGGTGGCCGATGGTGTAGCCGAACAGCGCCTCGGACCATTTCAAGCTGCCGACCAGTTGCTTGGCATAGGGGTCGATCAGCAATTTGTTGGGGTTGAAACGATGGCCGTTTTCCGGCTCGTAAGGGCCGTACACGCGGTAACCGTAGACCAGCCCGGGATGAGCATCGGGCAGGTAGCCGTGGTAGATCTCGTCAGTGTACTCGGGCAGTTCGATGCGCTCGATTTCCTGCTCGCCGGTGGAGTCGAACAGACACAGTTCGACCTTGGTGGCGTTGGCCGAGAACAGGGCAAAGTTGACCCCCAGGCCGTCCCAGGTAGCGCCCAGGGGGAAGGGCAGGCCTTCGCGGATACGCGACGGGGCGACGGAGCGGGTTTTCTTCGGGGTACGGGGGCTCATGGCGGTCCTCGATTGGCCGTGGTGATGGGGGGACTGCGGGGACCTGTGAGGGCCGCTTCGCGGGGCAAGCGCGCTCCTAAAGGATATTGCGTCCCCCTGTAGGAGCGGGCTTGCCCCGCGAAGAGGCCCGCACAGGCTTAACCTGCGGTGGGCTTCTTCACTGCGCGAGGCTTCTTGGCGGCAGGCGTTTTTGCCGCAGGCAGGGCAGTGACCTTGGGCTCGGCAGGCGCCTTGGGCTTGGCCGGTGCCCGCTTGCGCGGTTCTGCCTTGGGTGCCAGCGCCTCGGCTTCGGCAAGCTTGCGGGCCATCTCCCAATGGCGCTCCTCTTGCCCCTCCGGCTTACCTTCCGATTCCCAGATCTGGTAAGCAAATTCGCGTACTCGTTTTTCTTCGACACTCATCACGACGCTCCTGAATGCTATGCATGTTCAATCAACAGGTTGAGCGGAAATTGCGACAGAACCGCGCTCAACATCAGCTCCTTTGTAGGGCTGACAGCGGCTGTACCGAAAAGTCCAGTCCAAGTGGCAGGCGACAAGGCAAACGGCAGGATCACCCGGGTGTCGTCCCAGTTCTGTGCCGGGATCAACGGTGTAGTGGCGCCGCCGAGCAGGCCGCTGGCCAGGCGCGGGGCGATAACGATGGCGCGTTGGCTTTCACCCAGGCGGGCGAAGGCGATGACCTGCTCGGCATGCCGGCCCTGCACGTTCAGCGGCAGATAGGCGCCGCGGCGGAACAGCTCGGCATTGGCCTGGCGGCAGTCCAGCACCCGGGCGATCAGGGCCTGCTTGATGCGGCCGTCGCGCCATTGCGCCAGTAGCTCGGCGGGCGCGGTGGCATCGTCCAGGGTGCGGCGCCTGCAAGCGTAGTCCACGGCGCGGCGGTTGTCCGGGTCGACCAGGCTGAAATCCCAGTACTCGTTGCCCTGGTACAGATCGGGCACACCCGGCACGGTCATGCGCAGCAGGCTCTGGACCAGGCCGTTGAGGGCGCCGGGGCAGGCGATCAGTTGTGCAGCATCCGCCAGCGACTGGCGCAGCTGCTGGTTTTCCCGATCCAGCAGCAGTCCGTCGACATAGGCGGCGCAGGCCGCTTCATAGGCCTCGTTCGGCGCGCTCCAGCTGCTGCGCAGCTTGGCTTCGCGCAGGGCCTTCTGTTGCCATTGGCGGATGCGTTCGGCGTACTGGCGCAGCGCGTTGTCGTCGTGCAGGTCGAGGGTCAGTGGCCAGCTGCCCAGCAACGTCTGCAACAGCAGCAGTTCGTCGCCGGGGCTGGGTGCCACACCGTCGTCCAGTTGCTCGCGCAGCGGTGCAGCCAGCTCGCGCCAGTGCTCGACACGACTGGCCAACCATGGGCCGCGCTCGCTCAGTACAGCCAGGCGCGCGCGGCTGTCTTCGCCACGCTTGTGGTCGTGGGTGGCGGTGGCGAGCAGGTTGTCGGGGAAGTCGCGCAGGCGACGCTGGGCCTCGTTATGGAAATGCTCGGTGCCGGCGCTGAAGCGCTCGGCCTCGAAGCCGACATCGTTGCGCGACAACAGCCGCGCCGAACGATAGAAGGCGGTGTCCTCCACGGCCTTGGCGGCACTGGGGGCGGTGAGCTGCTGGAAGCGCACACAGGCATGGCGCAGGTGCTTGCGCGGCCGGCCCGGGGCCATCTGGCGCCAAGGCTGGCCACCAAGCCATTGCTCAAGCTGGTCGAGCAGTGGCCAGTCGGCTTCACCCAGGTCCCTGCGGGCATTGGCCAGGGCCTGTTGGAAGAAGCGTTCGTCCTCTGCCGGGCGTCCGCAGGCGTTGAAGTAGGTGCGATAGACAGGGTAATGCGCAACCAGCGCCTGCAGTGCGCGGCGGATCGCGCCGAGGGTCAGGTCGCGGGTCATCAGGTCGTCGCGGGCGACCTGCAGCAGGGCCTGGGCCACGGATTCGCAGTCGCCGGCCAGGCTGGCGTTGAGCACCAGGTGGCGCGCCAGGCGCACTTCCTCGGCGAAGTCGGGGCGTTCGCTGACGGTGGCCCACAGCTCGGTCAGCGGCGTTTCGCCGGCCGGGTCGTGCTGCAGCAGCGAGACCTGGTTCATGAACTCGTAGCCGGTGGTGCCGTCGGTAAGCCAGTCGCGGTGCAGGTGTTCGTCGGTGCCGAGGATCTTTTCCACGTAGATCGGGAAGTGCTCCAGCGCGGCCTGCAACGGGCGCCTGGCAAGCAGGCTGTCGACCCGGCGACGCAGCTTGCGGCAGTACCCGCGCGGGTCGGCCAGGCCGTCGATATGGTCGATGCGCAGGCCGTCCACCAGGCCGCGCTCGATCAGTTCGAACAGCTTGGCGTGGGTCGCCTCGAACACCACGGCACGCTCCACCCGCAGGCCGCCGAGTTCGTTGATGTCGAAGAAGCGCCGCCAGTTGATGTCATCGGCGGCGGTGCGCCAACTGGCCAGGCGGTAGGTCTGGCGTTCGAGCAGCAAGTGCAGGCGCTTGAAGCCGTTTTCGCTGCGGCTGTCGAAGGCGATCAGGGCCGATTCCAGGTCCGCGCCTTCGCGCACCAGGCGTGCCAGTTCGGCGTGCAGGGGCAGGGCGTCTGCCAGTGGCTCAGGCGCATCGCGCAGCGCGGTGAAATGCTCGGCCAGGGCCTTTAGTGCAGGCTCGGGGCTCTGCGCCAGTATCCAGCCATAGTCCAGCGGGCAGATGGGGAAGCGGTGCTGGTAGTGGGCGATCTGCAGCAGGCCCGATGGCTTGTCGAATTGCAGCGGGATTTCACCGTTCTTCAGCGCCGCGCCATAGTCGCTGCCAAGGAACGGCAGCAGCAACTGCCCGGCCAGCAGTGGGTCGCTGGAGTGCCACTGGATGTCGAAGAACTCCGCGTAGGGGCTGCGCCGGCCCCAGGCCAGCAGGCTCTGCCACCAGGGGTTGTCGGCGCCGCCCACGGCCATGTGGTTGGACACCGTGTCGAGGATCAGCCCCATGCCGTGCTGGCGCAGCGCAGCCACCAGCCGTTGCAACGCGGCCTCGCCACCCAGCTCGGGGTTGACGCAGGTCGGGTCGACCACGTCGTAACCGTGGCGCGAGCCGGCGCGGGCCTTGAGGATGGGCGAGGCATACAGGTGGCTGATGCCCAGCTGGGCAAAATACGGCACCAGTGGCACGGCGTCATCGAGGGTGAAGTCGCTGTGAAATTGCAGGCGCAGGGTCGCGGTCAATGGCTTCATCGGTCGCGCTCCCAGGCTTGCTCACGGGCCTGGGCCAGCAGCTCCAGGCGCCGTGCGGCATCTTCGTCGTCGAGCAGCTCGCGCACCGGCGCGGCGAAGCGCCGACGCCAGTTGGGGTGGCCGCTGGTAGTCCCGGGCAAGTTAGGTTGCTCGTCGCTGCCGAGCAGGTCTTCCAGCGGGATCAGCACCAACGGCGCGCGGGTGTGGCCTACGTAGCGGATGGCGGCATCGATCAAGGCGTCATTGTCCTCTTGCGGGCCATAGTTGGCTTCCAGGGTGCGGCGCAGGCCTTCGCATTCCTTCTGCCTTGTATGGCGCCAGTGCAGTTCGGTGGCGGCGTCGATCAGATGCAGGCGCTGGCTCCAGTCGATGTCGCGGCTTTGCAGCCAGCCGGCCAGCGGCGCCAGGTCGTGAGTGCCGGTGGTGGCCAGGGCGTCGTCCGGCCAGTCGAGAATCGGCTTGAAGTGGCCGGGCTGGGTCTGCTCGAAAGGCAGCACGCGCATGCCCAGCACGGCCTTGGCCGCCAGCTGTTCGCGCAGGCCCTCGGGCACGGTGCCGAGGTCTTCGCCGAGGATGATCGCCTGGTGGCGCACCGACTCCAGGGCCAGCAGGCGCAGCAGGTCTTCCTGCGGGTAGTTGAGGTAGGCGCCCTCGGCAGGCTTGCAGCCCCGGGGAATCAGCCACAGACGGCGCAGGCCCATGACATGGTCGATGCGCAGGCCGCCGGCATGGGCCAGGTTGGCCCGCAGCATCTCGATGAAGGCGCGGTAGCCGTTGCGCTTGAGGCCCTCGGGGGAGAAAGCGCAGATGCCCCAGTCCTGGCCCGAGCGATTGAGGATGTCGGGCGGCGCGCCGACCTTGAGGTTGGCCAGCAGCTCGTCCTGGCGGCTCCAGGCCTGGCTGCCGGCACCATCGGCTCCAACGGCCAGGTCGGCGATCAGGCCGACCGCCATGCCGTTGCTACGTGCGGCGTGCTGGGCGCGTTGCAGGCTGCGCTCGGTCAGCCACTGACAGAAGGCATGGAACTCGACCTTGGCCGGGTAGGCGTTGGCGAAGGCCTCGACTTCCGGGTGGTACGGGTCGTGCCAGGCGCTGGGCCAGTTGCGCCAGTCGGCGCCCAGGCCATGCTCGACGGCTTGCGCCTGCAGCACTTCAAAGCGGCAGTGATGTTCCAGGGCCTGGCCACGTGCCTTACGGAAGCTGTCGAAGTCCTTGCGCAGCGGGTGGTCGGCCTGGCTGAAATCCTGGTACAGCGCTTCGAGCAGGCGCAGGCGAGCGTCGGCGGCTCGGGGCCAGTCCACCAGCGGGCGCTGCTCCAGGTCTTCGAGCACTTGCTCCAGGCCACAGGCCTCGATCGCCATGCGCACGGCACGCTCGCCCAGCAGCGCGGAGGGGCTGGCGTACAGGGTGTTGAGCAACAGGCGGCTGGACGGCGAGTAGGGGCTGTAGTATTGCTGATCGACGGCCGAAAGCGCGTGGATCGGGCTGATCGCCAGGGCATCGGCACCGCGCTCGGCGGCGCTGCGCGCCAGTTGTTCCAGGGCCAGGCAGTCGCCGTAGCCACCATCGCCGCTGCGTCGCAGGCTGTAGAGCTGCACCGCCAGGCCCCAGCAGCGCGGCGACGGTTCGGCGACCGCGTCTGCCAGGCTGTGGCAGCGCGGCGGTGCCACGGCCAGGGTGAAGCTGCGTTCGTTGATCTGCAGCAGGTGATAGCCGACCGGCAGGCCGCCGGGCAGGTTGCCTTGGGCATCGAGGGTCAGGTACTGCAGGCGGTTGCTTTCCAGGGTACAGCGCACGGCGCTGCCCGGCGGGAAGTAGCGGCGCAAGGGCAGCGGCTGGTCAAGTTCGGCGGTGATCAGCGGGGGCAGGTGTTCGGCGTCTTCGGCGGCTTCCACGGCGCGCAGGCTGGCCTGGATGGCAGGCTCGTCGCCGGCGGGGTGGCCCAGGCCGTCGAGGACCTTGCGCAGCACCTCGTCGCTGACCTGTTGTGGCCGGTTGTTGGCGTCGATCCAGTCGCGGGCCAGCCCGACGCGGGCGGCCAGTCGGTGCAAGGCGGTTTCGCTCATGGGCGCTCCTGGCCAGGTGATAGCAGGCTGACCACACAGCTGTGGGCGGACAGCGCAGTGTCGGGGTGAGTGGTGTCGCTGCTGTCGAACAGGCGCCGCTCGACGGCGGGCAGGGCGACCGCCTGGGGCGCGGCGGCCAGGTTCAGGTCGATGCGCAGGGTGCTGCCATCGCCTAGCTGCCAGCGCGCAGTGAGCGCCTTGTCGCCCAGCACCTCGGCGCCCAGGGCGCGGCTGCCGGGCAGGTGGGGGATGACATGGCGCCGGCGCAGGTCGAGCAGCTGCTGATAAAGGCCGTGCCAGCCGGCGATGACTTCCTTGTTTTGCGGCCGCGATGCCTCAAAGGTCTGTTCGGCATTGGGGTCGGGTATGTGTTCGCGTTGCTCGTGGTCGGCGAATGCCTTGAAGTGGGCGAATTCGCCGCGCCGGCCCTCGCGCACGGCGTCGGCCAGGTCGTCGTGGAAGTCGGTGAAGAACAGGAACGGCCGGCAACTGCCATCGTCATCGCCCATGAACAGCAACGGGATCATCGGCGCCAGCAGCAACAGGCCGGTGGCCGCACGCAGGGCCGCAGGCGGGCACAGGCGCGTCAGGCGTTCGCCCAGGGCACGGTTGCCGACCTGGTCATGGTTCTGCAGGAACAGCACGAAGGCACTTGGCGCCAGGTGCCCGCTGGGTTCGCCGCGTGGCGTGCCGTGGCGGTTGGCCTGGCCCTGGAACACGAAGCCTTCGGACAGGCAGCGGGCCAGTTTGTCGATGGGTTTTTCCTGGTAGTCGGCGTAGTACCCTTCGGTTTCCCCGGTCAGCAGCACATGCAGGGCGTTGTGGCCATCGTCGTTCCACTGGGCATCGAAACCCTGTTCGAGCAGCGTGGCCTGGTTGTGCTCATTCTCCAGCACCAGCCACACATGCCGGCCGGGCTCGACGGCGGCGCGCACCCGCTGCGCCAGTTCGATGAGGAAGTCGGGTTGGTCGATGGCGTGCACGGCATCCAGGCGAAGGCCGTCGCAGCGGTAGTCGCACAGCCACATCAGGGCGTTCTGGATGAAGTAATCGCGCACCTCGCGGCGGCGAAAATCGATGGCCGCGCCCCAAGGCGTCTGGCGGTCTTCGCGGAAGAACGGGCTGGCGTACTGGTGCAGGTAGTTGCCGTCCGGGCCGAAGTGGTTGTAGACCACATCTACCAGCACCATCAGCCCCAGGCCGTGGGCGCGGTCCACCAGTGCGCACAGTTGCTCGGGGCTGCCATAGGTGTGCTGCGGCGCATAGGGCAGCACACCGTCATAGCCCCAGTTGCGCTCGCCGGGGAACTGGCCCAGGGGCATCAGCTCGATGGCACTGATGCCCAGTTCGGCCAGCCGCGGCAACTGCCGGGCGACACCTGGATAGCCTTCGAGCACGCCGACGTGCAGCTCCATGATTACCGCTTCATGCCACGGCCGCCCTTGCCAGGGGTGCTGCCAGGCGTAGGCGCCGGTGTCCACGACCTGGCTCGGCCCGTGCACCCCTTCGGGCTGGTAGCGCGACGCCGGGTCGGCTACCTGCAGCTTGCCGTCGATACGGTAGTGGTAGCGGTCACCGGCCTGGCACGGGGCAACTCCCGTGTACCAGCCGTCGCCATCGGGCAGCAGCTCGATGGCCGGCTGCTGCTCCAGTTCCAGGCTCACGCTGCGCGCATCGGGCGCCCATAGGGCGAAGCGCGCCGACGTGGCGTCGAGCAGGTGTGCGCCATGCCTGTGCATCTTCGACCCCCGCTCAGTAGTGGCTCAGGTGTGCCTGCTTGACCAGGTCCTCGTAGAGGCGCGCGTAGGGCTCCACTGCCTGGCACCAGTTGAACGGCTGGGTCATCGACAGGCAGCGCATGGCATTGAGCAGGTCCTTCTTGCTGTAGATGTAGAACGCCCGGCTCAGGGCTTCGCGGTAGCTGTCGACAGTCGACTCATCGAACAGGAAACCAGTGACGCCGTTCTCGATGGTGTCGGCCAGGCCACCGGTGTTGCGTGCCACCGGCAGCGAACCAAAGCGCTGGGCGTACATCTGGCTCAGGCCGCAGGGCTCGTAGCGCGAGGGCATCAGCAAGAAGTCGCTGCCGGCGAACATGCGCCGGGCGTCGGTTTCGTTGAAGCCGATGCGCACGCCGATGCGGCCTGGGTGACGCAGGGCCAGTTCACGCATGGCCTGCTCTTCTTCCGGCTCACCGCGGCCGATGATCGCGATCTGCCCACCTTGCCCGACGATGTAGTCGGCAACGCCAAGGGTCAGGTCCAGGCCTTTCTGGTAGACCAGCCGCGAGACCACGGCGAACAGCGGCCCTTCGGACGGCTCCAGTTCGAACAGTTTGCGCACTTCGGCGCTATTGCGAGCTTTGCCGTCCCAGTCATTGATGCTGAAGTTGTGTTGCAAGTGCTGGTCGGTGGCCGAGTCCCAGCTTTCGTCGATGCCGTTGGGGATGCCGCCGAGCAGGCCTTGCTGGGCCTTGCTGGCCAGGAAACCATCGAGCCCGCAGCCAAATTCCGGGGTGGTGATTTCCTGGGCGTAGGTGGCGCTGACCGTGGTGATGTGGCTGGAGTAGGCAAGGCCGGCCTTGAGGAACGACAGCTTGCCGTAGAACTCCATGCCTTCCTGTTGCATGGCATGGTCGGGGATCGCCAGCTCTGGGCTGCAGCCGCGGCTGTAGACGCCCTGATAGGCCAGGTTGTGAATGGTGAACAAGGTCGGCGTGTTCAGCCCGCGCCAGTGCATGTAGGCCGGCGCCAGGCCGGCGGGCCAGTCATGCGCATGGACCACTTCGGGCTTCCAGTGGATCTTGCCTTCGCCGGCCGCGATCTCGGCTGCGGCCAGGCCCAGGCGGGCGAAACGGATATGGTTGTCGGGCCAGTCGCGGCCATTGTTGGCACCATAGGGGGTGCCGTCGCGTTGGTACAGCTCGGGGCAGATCAGCACGTAGATGACCAGCCCGTCGGCCATGTCCATGCGGCCGATCTTGCACGGTGGCAGGGCCGCGTGGCCGCCGAGTTCGCCGACGATATGAATCGGGTTATCGCTTTCCATCACTTGGCGGTAGCCGGGGATCAGCACCCGCACATCGTGCAGGTGCGCCAGCGCGCGGGGCAGCGCCGCAGACACGTCGCCGAGGCCGCCGGTCTTGACCAGATCAGCAATTTCAGAGGTGACGAACAGGATTTTGCGCTTGTTCGGGTTGTGCTGGCGCTGGGCGCCGGGTGCCGTGCCTGTCTTGGCGAAGTCCGGGGTGAGCGGTTCGCGGTTGTCCGGGTTGAATGAATCTACGTGAGGCTCGACAGCGGCACTGATCATACTTCTCTCCGTCCCTAAGTGTTGGCAGGGTGCTGGCACCCGTTGCGATCTTTCGTGTTGGTCTCTCTGAATTTTGTCGTTGCGTAAAGCGATCCATGCCCCGAAGTCGTGCGCACAGGCACAACGCGATCAGCATTCCGGCCGACGGCGATTGGACTGGCTGGGGTAGGCGGGCCGTGCGAAGGAAGTCCTTTTGCGTTTGGCCTACTCAGTAGCTGACACGCCCCCGTTTCCAAAAGTTCGACTTTTTTACGTCGCTCTTCCTCTGAGCAAATGGCGGGCCGAAACCTGAGTGTAGGAGAGCGGGAGATAAAAAAGTGACCCATTGGTCACTTTCGTTATGACGCGAGATAGACGCAAACGTTGGCGTGTGTGACCGAATGTGAACCGAGGTGTTCTAGGGTGGGGCAGGGCTAATTTACGCGTGCGCCATCGGGTGGCCGGCCAGCGTGTTGTGCACCATGATGGGGCGAGATTTCAGCAGTGTGGGAGCGGGAAGCTCCCACCGGGGAGGGGATAAATCAGAGGCTGACGGTTTTGCCGTCGCTACGCGCCTGTTCCAGCAACATATGCAACTGAGCAACCTGCTGGCGCAGCTGGTCACGTTCGTCCTTGAGTTTACGCAGCTCATCGCGGCGCACGGAGACATAGAGGGTCTGGGTTGGAGTAGCAGGCATCAAGGTACCCATGAGCACACCTCGCGGTTTTGGCTGGTGACAGTTAAAGCGTAGTCGCTTCACGCGGCGCGCATTCTGAATTCTTTCTCGGCTCATGGGAACTTTTTTGTTTAACGTTGTCGCGCCGTTCGTCGCTGAACCCTCAGGCGTCGTGCTGGACTAATCTGGAAAGTTGAACTGTGTTTGTCATCCATTTCGAAAGGGGAGCATCGGCTCATGCAATTGGGAATCGTCGGGCTGGGCCGCATGGGCGGCAATATCGCAAGGCGGCTGATGCGCGCCGGCCACCAAACCGTGGTGCACGATCGTAACCGTGATGCCGTCGATACCTTGCATCGCGAGGGCGCCCTGGGCGCCCATGACCTCGGCGCGCTGGTGCAGAAGCTCAAGGCGCCACGCGCGGTGTGGGTGATGCTGCCGGCGGGCGAGCCTACCGAGCAGACCATCGCCCAGCTGGCCGAGCTGCTGGAGCCGGGCGATGCCATCATCGACGGTGGCAACACCTTCTATAAGGATGACATGCGCCGTGCGGCCGAGCTGAGCAAGCGCGGCCTGCATTACCTGGACGTCGGCACCTCTGGCGGTGTCTGGGGCCTGGACCGCGGTTACTGCATGATGATCGGTGGCGAGCAGGAGGTCTTCGAGCGCCTGGAACCGCTGTTCAAGGCGCTGGCACCGGGTGTCGGCGACATTCCGCGTACCCACGGCCGCAACGGTGAGCACCAGCGTGCCGAGCACGGCTACATCCATGCCGGCCCACCGGGCGCCGGGCATTACGTGAAGATGGTGCACAACGGTATCGAGTACGGCCTGATGCAGGCCTACGCCGAAGGCTTCGACCTGCTGCGCAGCAAGGGCGGCAACGAGCTGCCGGAAGACCAGCGCTTCGACCTGAACGTGGCCGAGATCGCCGAGGTCTGGCGACGTGGCAGCGTGGTCACCTCCTGGCTGCTCGACCTCACCGCCGATGCGCTGGTAGCGGACCCACAGCTGGCGCAGTTCAGTGGCTCGGTGTCCGACAGCGGCGAAGGTCGCTGGACCATTGACGCCGCCGTTGAACAAGCGGTGCCGGTGCCGGTGCTGTCCAGCGCGCTGTTCGCCCGCTTCCGCTCGCGTCAGCAGCAGGGCACCTATGGCGACAAGATTCTCTCGGCCATGCGCCTGGGCTTCGGTGGCCACGTCGAGAAAAAAGACTGATGAGCAAACAGACCATTCCTGCTGCTCCGCCCTGCACGCTGTTCCTGTTTGGCGCCAACGGTGACCTGGTCAAGCGCCTGCTGATGCCGGCGCTTTACAACCTCAGCCGTGACGGTTTGCTGGACCGCAACCTGCGCATTGTCGGCGTCGACCACAACCCGGCCACGGCCGATGAATTCGCCGGGCGCCTGCATGCCTTCATGCAGGAACGCGACAAAGGCGGCGAGGGCGCTGCCAAATGCCTGGACGAAAAACTCTGGGCCCGGCTGGCGAAACGTCTGGACTACCAGACTGGCGACTTTCTCGACCCTGCGACCTATGCGGCGTTGGCCAAACGTATCGAAAAAACCAGCCACGGCAACGCCATCTTTTACCTGGCCACTTCGCCGCGCTTCTTCCCCGAGGTGGCTCAACGCCTGGGCGCAGCCGGCCTGCTCGACGAGTCTGCCGGCGGCTTCCGACGTGTGGTGGTGGAAAAGCCCTTCGGCACCGACCTGGCCAGTGCCGAGGCGCTCAATGCCTGCCTGCTGAAGGTGATGAGCGAGCGGCAGATCTACCGCATCGACCATTACCTGGGCAAGGAAACGGTGCAGAACATTCTGGTCAGCCGTTTCTCCAACGGCCTGTTCGAGTCGTTCTGGAACAACCACTACATCGACCATGTACAGATCACCGCCGCCGAGACGGTTGGTGTCGAGACCCGCGGCGCGTTCTATGACACCACCGGTGCCCTGCGTGACATGGTACCCAACCACCTGTTCCAGCTGCTGGCGATGGTGGCCATGGAGCCACCGGCGGCGTTTGGCGCCGATGCCGTGCGTGGCGAGAAGGCCAAGGTGATCGGTGCCATCCGCCCCTGGTCGGCAAAGATGGCCCTGAAGAACTCGGTGCGTGGCCAATACGTGGCGTGCAGGCAGGGCCGCAAGCCGCTGCCGGGGTATCGCCAGGAAAACAACGTCGCAGCCGACAGCCAGACCGAAACCTACGTGGCGCTCAAGGTGATGATCGACAACTGGCGCTGGGCCGGGGTGCCGTTCTACTTGCGTACCGGCAAGCGCATGAGCGTACGCGACACCGAGATCGCCATCTGCTTCAAGCCGGCGCCCTACGCGCAGTTTCGCGAGTCGGAACTGGAACGGCCCAAGCCCAATTACCTGAAGATCCAGATCCAGCCCAACGAAGGCATGTGGTTCGACCTGCAGGCCAAGCGGCCAGGGCCGGAGCTGGTGATGGAGAACATCGAACTGGGCTTTGCCTACAAGGACTTCTTCAAGATGACCCCGGCCACGGGCTACGAAACACTGATCTATGACTGCCTGACCGGCGACCAGACTTTGTTCCAGCGGGCCGACAACATCGAGAATGGCTGGCGCGCGGTACAGCCATTTCTCGATGCCTGGGCCCAGGGGGGCGAGGTGCATGAGTACCCGGCAGGGCAGGATGGCCCCGAAGAAGGCAATGAACTGCTGACTCGCGACAAGCGCGAGTGGCACAAGCTGGGGTGACAGTGCTTTGTTGCCTGCTCGGGCCCCTTCGCGGGGCAAGCCCGCTCCTACAGGAGTACGCAACTCCCTGTAGGAGCGGGCTTGCCCCGCGAAGAGGCCGGCACAGGCAACCTCATAAAGGAGGTTGAATGCCCGCCCACATCGAAGACTACGCCCTGCTCGGCAATTGTCGCAGCGCCGCCTTGGTCAGCCGCGATGGCTCGCTCGACTGGTTATGCCTGCCGCGCTTCGACGCCCCGGCCGTGTTTGCCGCGCTGCTGGGCAACGAAGAGAACGGCCGCTGGCGCCTGGCACCCAGCGACCCCGTCGAGCACTGCAGCCGCCAGTACCTGGGCGACACTCTGGTGCTGGAAACCACCTGGGTCACCGCCAGCGGCCGCGCCCGGGTGCTCGACTTCATGCCGCTGGACGAGGTCAACTCGGTAGTGCGCATCGTCGAGGGGCTGTCCGGCGAGACCAACTTTGAAATGGACCTGGTGCTGCGCTTCGACTACGGTCGCAGCGTGCCGTGGGTAGAGAAAATCGACCCGCTGACGCTCAGCGCGGTGGCCGGCCCCGATCGTGTGATCCTGCGCAGCAGCGTGGTACCCCACGGCCTCGACCACCACACCGTCGCCCGTTTTCGCGTGGGGGCTGGTGAGCGCCAGCTCTTCAGCATGCGTCACCAGCCCTCGCACTTACCGGTGCAACCCGACTGCGACATCGACCAGGCGCTGCATCACACCCTTACCCACTGGCAGGCGTTTGCCGACCGTTGTCCCGAGGTCGGCCCCTACACCGGCCTGGTCCGCCGTTCGCTGCTCACCCTAAAGGCCATGACCTACGCGCCCACCGGCGGCATCGTCGCAGCGGTCACCACCTCGCTGCCCGAACGCATCGGTCACGAGCGCAACTGGGATTACCGCTTCTGCTGGCTGCGCGACGCCACCATGACCTTGCTGGCGTTCATGAACCTCGGCTATTTCGACGAAGCCCAGGCCTGGCGCGAATGGCTGCTGCGCTCGGTGGCCGGCAACCCTGAACAGATGCAGATCATGTATGGCCTGGCCGGCGAGCGCGACCTCACCGAGTACACCTTGCCCTGGCTGGCCGGCTACGAACACTCGCAGCCGGTGCGGGTCGGCAATGCCGCGTCGGAACAGGTGCAGCTGGACATCTATGGCGAACTGGCCGATGCCATGACCCAGGCGATCAAGGGCGGCCTGCCGCGCCACCCGCGCAGTGCGGCGATCTCCCGGCTGATCCTGCCTTATGTCGAGCGCATCTGGCGCGACCCTGACGAAGGTATCTGGGAAGTGCGCGGTGGCCGTCAGCATTTCGTCCACTCCAAGGTCATGGCCTGGGTCGCCTTCGACCGTGCGGCGGGGCTGGCCGACACCACCGAGGAAGGCCGTGAGCATGGCCGCCACTATCGGCAGGTGGCTGACGAGATTCATCGGGAGGTCTGCGCGCGCGGGCTCGATGACAGCGGCCAGCACTTCGTCCAGGCTTACGGTTCGAGTGAGATGGACGCCAGCCTGTTGCAGATCGCCTTGACCGGTTTCCTGCCAGCCCAGGACCCACGCTTTCAGCGCACCTTGGCGCAGATCGAGCAGCGCCTGCTGAAGAATGGCCTGCTGCTGCGCTACGACAGCGACAGCGACAGCTGCAGCGACGGGCTGACGCCGGGGGAGGGCACGTTCCTGGTGTGCTCGTTCTGGCTGGCGGATGTGTACGTGCTGCTGGGGCGCGAGGCCGAGGCCCGGGCGCTGTACGAAAAGCTCACCGGGCTATGCAACGACGTCGGCCTGCTGGCCGAACAGTACGACCCTGCTGGCAAGCGCATGCTCGGCAACTTCCCCCAGGCGTTCAGCCATATCGGCATCATCAACACGGCGCTGAACCTGCACCGGGCAGAGTGCCCGGTGCGCGATCGGGCACGTTGTGGCTAGGGATCAACTTAGTGTGTGACGCATTGCGTCACACATGATACTTTGCTTCGTGTGATGCATGGGGTCACACTCTGGCTGTCTCCCAAATGGACGCGGCGAGCTACCCATGATCATCAGTTTTCGACACAAGGGACTGCGATTCTTCTACGAAACGGGTAACACCCGGGGTATTCAGGCCACTCACGCAAAACGCTTGCAGCGGCAGCTGCAGTTTCTCGACCGCGCCATCGTTGCGCAGGACTTGAGTCTGCCAGGCTGGCAACTGCATCCGCTCAAGGGTGAGCTTTCGGGCTTCTGGTCAGTGAGTGTTTCCGGTAACTGGAGGTTGATCTTTCGTTTCGTGGGTTCGGATGCCGAATTGGTCGATTACCTTGATTATCACTGAACAGGAGGGCTGATCATGCCTTTGCACAATCCGCCGCATCCCGGCGAAACCTTGCGTGAGGATGTCTTGCCAGCGCTTGGCCTGACGGTTAAGGACTTCGCAGCGCATCTGGGTTTTTCTCGAGAAGCGCTTTCGCGGGTACTGCATGGCCGCGCGGCCATGTCGCCAGACTTGGCAGTGCGCCTGGAAATGGCAGGTATCAGCACTGCACGGCTGTGGCTGGCCATTCAGGCCGACTATGACATCTGGCAGGCTCGCCATCGCCATCAGCCCGTAATCACCCGGTTGTTTCAGGCGGCCTGATTCTATCGGGTGAACGTACCGGAGTAGACTAAGGCAACCCCATTCGGCAAGGAGCACGCATGAGCGTTCGTGGCCACGATCGGCAGATCGACAACATCGAGTTCAACGTCAGCGACATCGCACGGAGCAAGGCTTTCTACGGCAGCGTGTTCGGCTGGCGCTTCACCGACTACGGGCCGACCTACACCGAGTTCAGCGATGGTCGCTTGACCGGCGGCTTCTCCACCGGCGAAGCGGTGCGGCCGGGCGGGCCACTGGTGATCCTGTATGCGGACGACCTGGAAGCCACGCTACAGCGGGTCGAGGCGGCCGGGGCAAGCATCAGCCGGGCGACCTTCGCCTTTCCGGGTGGCCGGCGTTTCCACTTCATCGACCCGGACGGGTACGAACTCGCTGTGTGGACGGCCCAAGCCTGATGGCCAACCACAAGATCGAAATCCGCCGTCGCAATATCGAGAAAATCCTCATCGCAGCGGAAAAGGTGTTCGCCGAAAAAGGCTACGGCGCCACCTCGATGGGTGACATTGCCGAACAGGCCGAGCTGCCGCGCTCCAACCTGCACTACTACTTCAGCACCAAGGACGAGTTGTTCCGCGCAGTGCTGCAGGACCTGCTGGATGTGTGGAAACAGGACGCGCTGTGCTTCGAGAACTTCGATGACCCGCGGGTGGTGTTGACCAGCTACATTCGCGCCAAGATGGGCCACTCACGTTCACGGCCGCTGGGCTCGAAGATCTGGGCCGAGGAGATGCTGCATGGGGCACCGGTGCTGGGGGTGAACCTCGCTGAGAGCCTGGTGCCTTGGGCGAAACTCAAGGAAGACAAGATCCGTCGCTGGGTGGCGGAGGGGCGCATCCTGCCGGTGGAACCTTCGGCGCTGCTCTACATGATCTGGGCGTCGACCCAGCACTATGCCGATTTTGGTTATCAAGTGATGTTGCTGAACGAGGGTGAGCCTTTGTCGGACATGGCATTCGAGAGTGCGGTGCAGACGGTGACCTGTGTGATCTTGCGCGGTATCGGGCTGGAGCCATGAGTGGATGGGGCTGCGAAGCAGCCCCATCGACCGCCAGTATTCAGCTGGCCTCGCGGTAGGGGTTGCGCGGATCCTGGGTCCAGTTCAGGTAAGGCTTGCCGGTATCCTGTGGCACCATCTCGATGCAGTTCTCCACCGGGCAGGTGATCTGGCACAGGTTGCAGCCCACGCATTCGTCCTCGATCACGCTGTAGGCATGCGTCCCGTCTGCCTTCAGCGAGCTGGCAATCGCCTGATGTGAGGTGTCCTCACAGGCGATGTGGCAACGCCCGCAACCAATGCACGCCTCCTGGTCGATCTGCGCCACCGACTTGTAGTTGATGTCCAGGTACTTCCAGTCAGTGGTGTGCCCCACGGCCTGGCCGCGGAAGGCCTCCAGGTTGCGGTGGCCGTGCTGGTCCATCCAGCGTTCCAGGCCATCTTTCATGTCTTCGACGATGCGGAAGCCATGCAGCATCGCCGCCGTGCACACTTGCACCGCACCGCTGCCCAGGGCGATGAACTCGGCAGCATCGCGCCAGTTGCCGATCCCGCCGATCCCGCAGATCGGCAAACCTCGGGTTTCCGGGTCGCGAGCGATTTCGGCAACCATGTTCAGGGCGATCGGCTTGACTGCCGAGCCGCAGTAACCGCCGTGGGTGCTCTGGTCGCCAACGATGGGGTGGGCGACCATGCGGTCCAGGTCGACGCTGGTGATCGAGTTGATGGTGTTGATCAGCGACACCGCATCCGCGCCACCGCGATGGGCCGCACGGGCCGACTGGCGAATGTCGGTGATGTTTGGCGTGAGCTTGACGATCACCGGCAGCGAGCAGTGCAGCTTGCACCAGCGGGTGACCATCTCCACGTACTCCGGCACCTGGCCGACCGCCGCCCCCATGCCGCGTTCAGGCATGCCGTGGGGGCAGCCGAAGTTCAGCTCGATGCCATCGGCGCCGGTGGCTTCCACCAGTGGCAGGATGAACTTCCACGACTCCTCCACGCAGGGCACCATCAGCGACACGACCAGTGCGCGGTCGGGCCAGTCCTTCTTCACCTGAGTGATTTCCCGCAGGTTGATCTCCAGCGAACGGTCGGTGATCAGCTCGATGTTGTTGATGCCCTGCACCTGGCGGTTGGGGCCGTAGTGCGCGGAATAACGTGACGACACGTTGACCGCCGCCGGGTCCTCGCCCAAGGTCTTCCAGACCACGCCGCCCCAGCCGGCTTCGAAGGCGCGGACCACGTTGTAGGCCTTGTCGGTCGGTGGCGCGGAGGCCAGCCAGAAGGGGTTGGGCGCCTTGATGCCGGCGAATTCGATGGACAGGTCGGCCATTTACGCTGCCTCCACGTTGAGCATGAGTTGGGCATGGATGGCTTCGGCGGCCAGCTTGCCGTGTTGCACGGCCTGGACGGTGAGGTCCTGGCCCAGGGCGGTGCAGTCGCCGCCGGCGTACACGCCTGGGAGGCTGGTGCGCATGTGGTCATCGACGCGGATACGCTCGCCGTCGCGCGCCAGTTGCGCAGCGACCGGGTCGCCGAGGCTGGCGTCGTCGAAGCGCTGGCCGATGGCCTTGAAGATGGCGTCGGCGGCCAGCTCGAACGTTTCGCCAGTGTCGCGCAGGCGGTCGTCGGCCAGTTCGGTACGCATGAAGCGCATGCCGCACACAAGGCCGTCGTCATCGAGCAGCACGGCATCGGGGCGGGCCCAGGTGTGCAAGCGCACCTGATTGGCCTTGGCAATGTCCTGCTCATGGCCGGTGGCGCCCATGTCGCCGTGGCCACGGCGGTACACCAGGTTGACGTCGCGGGCACCCAGGCGGCTCATCTGCACGGCCATGTCGATGGCGGTGTTGCCGGCACCGATCACCAGGCAGCGGTCGGCCAGTGGCAGTTGCGCCAGGTCGTCGGCCTGACGCAGTTCGCGGATGTATGCAGTGGCGGCGAGCAGGCCAGGGGCTTCTTCGTCGGCCAGGCCGAGCTGGCGCACGGCGTTCAGGCCCAGGCCGAGGAACACTGCGTCGTACTGGTCGCGCAACTCGCCCAGGCCGAGGTTGGCGCCCAGGCGCTGGCCGTGACGGATCTCGATACCGCCGATGCCGAGCAGGAATTCCACTTCACGCTGGGCGTAGTCATCCACCAGCTTGTAGCGGGCGATACCGTATTCGTTGAGGCCGCCGGCTTTCTCGCAGGCCTCGAACACCACCACGTCATGGCCATGCATGGCCAGGCGATGGGCACACGACAGCCCGGCGGGGCCGGCACCGACCACGGCGATGCGCTTGCCGGTGGCGGGTGAGCGCTTGAACGGGTGCTCGCTGAAGTGGGCATTGTCCAAGGCGTAGCGCTGCAACTGGCCGATCAGCACCGGGGCGCATTCCTGGGCGTTGTTACGCACGCAGGCTTGTTGGCAGAGGATTTCGGTGGGGCACACGCGGGCGCAGCTGCCACCGAGGATATTGGCCGAGAGGATACGCTCGGCGGCGCCTTGCAGGTTCTCGTCGCTGATGCGGTGGATGAACGACGGGATGTCGATTTCGCTCGGGCAGGCGTTCACGCAAGGGGCGTCGTAGCAGTACAGGCAGCGGGCACTCTCGACCGCAGCCTGGCGGGCGGTGAGCGGCGGGGCCAGGTCGGTGAAGCGCTCGGCCAGTTGGTCGCTGCCGGCACGCGGGCGCGGCAAATGGTTCAGGGCATCGATCACGGTTGTAGCCTCTCTTTTCTTTTTTGGTTGTGGCAGTCAACGGCAATACGGCGCCGCCCGGCCTCTGGGGGCTGGTACGGCAATGCGGGTCAGCTCAGCGCTGAACGGGTGTCGGGCGCTGTTGCTCGGCGCGCCGGCCCAGCACCTCGTACACCGAAGGGTAGGCCGGGCGCTCTACGTAACGACCGGCGCCCGGCTCGGCACGCAGGTCGCCATCTGCCCAGAGCACCTTGCCCTGGCTGATGGTGTGGCTGGGGATGCCGCGCACGGTGCGGCCTTCGAAAATGTTGAAGTCGACCCGCTGGTGGTGGGTCTGGGCGGAAATGGTACGCGTGCCCTGCGGGTCCCACAGTACCAGGTCGGCGTCGGCACCGACGCGGATGGCACCTTTGCGCGGGAACAGGTTGAAGATCTTCGCGGTGTTGGTCGAGGTCAGCGCGACGAACTCGTGCATCGACAGTCGACCGCTGTTGACCCCGGCGTCCCACAGCACCGCCATGCGGTCCTCGATGCCGGCAGTGCCGTTGGGGATGCGGCTGAAGTCGTTGCGGCCCATGGCCTTCTGCTCGGCGCAGAAGCAGCAATGGTCGGTGGCGGTGGTGTGCAGGTTGCCCGATTGCAGTCCGCGCCACAGCGCCTCCTGATGTTCGCGCGGGCGGAATGGTGGGCTCATCACATAGCCGGCGGCGGTCGCCCAGTCCGGGTGGCGGTAGACGCTGTCGTCGATCAGCAGGTGGCCTGGCAGCACCTCGCCGTACACTGGCTGGCCCTTGGCCCGGGCGTAGGTGATTTCGTCCAGCGCTTCACGGCTGGAGATGTGCACCACGTAAAGCGGCGTGCCGATGGTCTCGGCGATGCGGATGGCGCGGCTGGCGGCTTCGCCTTCGACTTGTGACGGGCGCGACAGCGGGTGCGCCTCAGGCCCGCTCAGGCCCTGGGCCAGCAGCTTCTGTTGCAGGTGATAGACCAGTTCGCCGTTCTCGGCATGCACCGTGGGCACGGCGCCCAACTGCAGGCAGCGCTCGAAGCTGGCCACCAGGGTGTCGTCGGCCGCCATGATGGCGTTCTTGTAGGCCATGAAGTGCTTGAAGCTGTTGACCCCATGTTTGCTCACCAGCTCGCCCATTTCTTCGGCGACCTGCTCGCTCCACCAGGTGATAGCGACGTGGAAACCATAGTCGGACGCACTTTTCTGCGCCCAGCCGCGCCAAGTGTGGAAGGCCTCCAGCAGCGACTGCTGGGGGTTGGGGATGACGAAATCGATGATCGAGGTGGTGCCACCGGCCAGCCCTGCGGCGGTGCCGCTGAAGAAGTCCTCGCTGGCGACCGTGCCCATGAAGGGCAACTGCATGTGGGTGTGCGGGTCGATGCCGCCGGGCATCAGGTACCGGCCGCTGCCGTCGAGGATCTCGCAGTCGGTCGGAGCTTCGAGGTCTTTGCCGATGGCGCGGATCTGGCCATCGACACACAGGACATCGGCGGGATAGCTCTCTTCATGGGTAACCACGGTGGCGCCACGGATCAACAGGGACATGCCGTCTTCCTCGCAGGCTGACCGGTCTGTGCCGGTTCTTGAAGTTGTTATGTGCCAGGGGCTGAAGGCGGCGTACTAATCCTGTCAGACCTGACAAGATTGGAATTTAGATGCAGTTTCAGGATTGTTCAAGAAAATAATTTATATGCTTATGACACTAATAACTAATTGATAATTAACGATTAATTGTTGAAATCACCAAAATGGTGAGGCCTTTCACCATTTTGACGCACTTGACAAGAAGCCAAATTGGTCAAGATTTTCCATGCAAAATCAGCTGCTTGATTCCTGGCTTCGAGGCGCAGGCCGCGCCGTTGAAAAACCAGGCTGCACCAGTTTGAACCTGTTGCAGGGGCCAAGGCCGGCCCACGGCGGCGCAAGCGGCAGGCGAGGGGATAACCGTGCCCGCGCCTGCCGCGCAACAATGCTATGCAGATCAGTTGTTTACCTCCGGTCGGCGGCGGCCGGCCGGGTAGGCGCAAGCCAACCCGGCACGCAATTTGAGTACGGCCACAACCGCCAGGCCGGACCGGAGGAGCAGTACTGGTGGTGTGTGTACTCCGGCCATCGCGTTAGCCCGATGAGCAAACAACTAGAAGAAATCTGGAGAAGGCCCCATGCAACAGAGCAGATCGGAAGTGATCGAGCAGGCAGGCCTGTTCGAGCTGTCCGCGGGCAGTGACGTCCTCGACAGCCCGCGCTACAACCACGACATCGCGCCGACCAAGGTGCACCAGCGCACCTGGAACAAATGGCACATCACTGCGCTGTGGGTGGGCATGTCCATCTGCGTGCCCACCTACACCCTCGGCGGCGTGCTCACGGCCTACTTCGGCCTGAGCGTGGGCGAGGCACTGCTAGCGATCCTGCTGGCCAACCTCATCGTGCTGATCCCGCTGACCCTCAACGCCTTTCCCGGCACCAAGTACGGCATTCCGTTCCCGGTGTTGCTGCGCTCGTCGTTCGGCATCCTCGGCTCCAACGTGCCGTGCCTGATCCGCGCGGTGGTGGCCTGCGGCTGGTTCGGCATCCAGACGATGTTCGGCGGCCTGGCCATCCACCTGTTCCTCGGCTCGATCTTCGACGGCTGGAAGGCGCTGGAAGGTACCGGCGAGGTGATCGGATTCATGATCTTCTGGGCGCTGAACCTGTGGGTGGTGCTGCGTGGCGCCGAGTCGATCAAGTGGCTGGAAACACTGTCGGCACCGCTGCTGGTAGCGGTCGGGTTCGGCCTGCTGTTCTGGGCCTTGCCGCACATGTCGATGAGCGAACTGCTGGCGCAGCCGCCCAAGCGCCCAGAAGGGGCAAGCGTGGTCGGTTACTTCTGCGCCGGGCTCACCGCCATGGTCGGCTTCTGGGCCACCTTGTCGCTGAACATTCCCGATTTCAGCCGCTATGCCAAGAGCCAGAAGGACCAGATTCTCGGGCAGATCTTCGGCTTGCCGTTGACCATGTTCCTGTTCGCTTCGCTGGGGGTGGTGATGACCGCCGCCTCGGCGTCGCTGGTGGGGGAAACGGTGTCCGACCCGGTCAGCCTGATCGGCAAGATCCACAGCCCTGGCTGGGTGGCGCTGGCCATGGCGCTGATCGTGATCGCCACGCTGTCGACCAACACCGCCGCCAATATCGTTTCGCCAACCAACGACTTCCAGAACATCGCCCCACGCCTGATCGGGCGCAGCCGCGCCGTGTGGCTGACCGGCTTCATCGGCCTGGCGCTGATGAGCCACGAACTGCTGAAGAAGCTTGGCTGGATCGTTTCCGACCTGAGCCTGGAGAGCGTCTATTCCAACTGGTTGCTGGGTTACTCCAGCCTGCTTGGGCCGATCGCCGGGATCATGGTGGTGGACTACTTCCTGGTCCGCCGCCAGCGCCTGGACCTGGCCGGGCTGTACCGCGACGACGTGTACCCGGCGTGGAACTGGGCGGGCTTCGCCGCCTTCGCCTTGCCGGTGGCGCTGACCGTGCTGGCCATCGGCAACAGCAGTTTCAGCTGGTTCTACGACTATGGCTGGTTCACCGGGTCGCTGCTGGGCGGGGTGCTGTACTACGCCCTGGGCGGCATGGCGGTGCGCGGGCCGGCGATCGCGCCAGTACAAACCAATAAAAGTGCCTGAGGAGAAACACCATGAGCCAATCCCAGCATGTCTTGAAATCTACCGAACGCCACGTCGACAGCGCACGCCTGTGGCAGTCGCTGATGGACCTTGCCCGCCTCGGCGCCACGGCCAAGGGCGGCGTGTGCCGGCTGGCACTGACCGACCTCGATCGCCAGGCGCGCGACCTGTTTGTTCAGTGGACGGAGGCCGCTGGTTGCACCGTCAGCGTCGACGCGGTGGGCAACATCTTCGCCCGCCGCCCCGGGCGTAACCCCAAGCTGCCACCGGTGATGACCGGCAGCCATATCGACACCCAGCCAACCGGCGGCAAGTTCGATGGCTGTTTCGGCGTGATGGCCGGGCTGGAAGTGCTGCGTACCCTCAACGACCTGGGCATCGAGACCGAGGCACCGCTGGAAGTGGTGGTGTGGACCAACGAAGAAGGTTCACGCTTCGCGCCCTGCATGATGGGCTCGGGTGTGTTCGCCGGCAAATTCACCCTGGAAGAAACCCTGGCCAAGCGCGATGCCCAGGGCGTTTCGGTCGGCGAGGCGCTGAACGCCATCGGCTATGCCGGCCAGCGCGCGGTGCTCGGCCACCCGGTCGGTGCCTATTTCGAAGCGCATATCGAACAGGGGCCGATCCTTGAGGACCAGGCCAAGACCATCGGCGTGGTGCTCGGTGCCCTGGGGCAGAAGTGGTTCGACCTGACCCTGCGTGGCGTCGAAGCCCACGCCGGGCCGACGCCGATGCACCTGCGCAAGGACGCCCTGGTAGGCGCCGCGGCCGTGGTCGAAGCGGTCAACCGCACCGCCCACGCGCATCAGCCGCACGCCTGCGGCACGGTCGGGTGCCTGCAGGCCTACCCCGGCTCGCGCAACGTGATCCCGGGCGAGGTGCGCATGACCCTGGACTTTCGTCACCTGGAGGGCGACCAGCTGGATGCGATGATCGCTGATGTGCGTGCAGTGATCGAGACGACCTGTGCCAAGCATGGCCTGAGCCATGAGCTGGTCCCCACGGCGGACTTCCCGGCGCTGTACTTCGACCGCGGTTGCGTCGGTGCCGTTCGCCAGTCAGCGCAAGCGCTGGGGTTGCCGCACATGGACATCGTCAGCGGGGCAGGGCATGACGCGATCTTCCTCGCCGAACTGGGGCCGGCGGGGATGATCTTCGTGCCTTGCGAGAATGGCATCAGCCACAACGAGATCGAGAACGCCACGCCGGAGGATCTTGCAGCAGGTTGCGCGGTGCTGCTGCGGGCCATGCTGGCGGCGTCGGAGGCGATTGCCAACGGGCGCTTGGCGGCATAGCAGCGCACTGACAGGGGCCGCCATGCGGCCCCAGCGATCTCAAGACTGAACGGTGACCAGGCAGCCATCACGGTCGATATGATAACGCTGCAGATCCTGGGCCAAAGTCAGGTGCCCACTGTAGTGTGCCAACGCCTCATCCCGCACATCTTCAATGGATGGGCTGCGTTTCGGGTCTCCCTGGTACCGCGCACTGAAATGCGTCAGCACCAGATTGCGCACCCCAGCCGCTTCAGCGAACTGCGCTACCGCCGCCGCCGTACTGTGGCCAAACGCATTGCCGCTGCGCTCGACAATGGGCTGGGTATAGGTCGCCTCATGCACCAGCACATCCGCGTCCTTGGCAACCTCGGCGAGCAATGCCGGGCTGTCGTTATCGCCACAGACGATCACCCGCTGCGGCGGCCGCGAGGCTTTCAGGTAGTCACGCGGCTCTAGCCGCTTTCCGTCCAGCTCGACCACCAGTCCCTTGGCCAGGTCACCCCACAACGGCCCGCGCGGGACCCCTTCGGCTTCCAGCCGCTGAATGTCCAGGCGTGGTTCAGGGTTAAGTTCGGTAAACACGAAGCCAACGCTCGGCACCCGGTGCGACAGTCGCACGGTACTGACCTGGACGTGCTCGCTCTGCCACTGCCCCAGGTGCTCGACCGGCACCAGGCGCAGTTCGAACGGCAGGTAGGTTTCGCTGGCTGCCAGGCTCAGGCGCACCCAATCCTGCAAGGCGGCGGGCAGGATCAGGTCGAGCGGTTCGCTGCGCCCGCCCATCCCGGCACTGGCCAGCAGCCCCGGCAGGCCGAAGCAATGGTCGCCATGCACATGGGTGATGAAGATGCCGCGCAGGTCGCGGACCGAGAGTGAGCTGCGCAGCAACTGCTGCTGGGTGCCTTCGCCGCAATCGACCAGGTACCAGTGCTTGCCGCTGGCTTCAATGACAGCGGTGGCGCTGACGTTGCGGGCTTTGGTGGGCACCCCGGAAGAGGTGCCCAGAAACTGCAGGTCCAATGTTTCGCTCCATGCGTGGGGGAGCCACACCTTAGACGGATTGCTGCAGGGCGTCGATGCTCATGGCACGGTAGGGGCGTCCTGACGCCAGATCAGCTTGCTGGTGTCGTAACCCTGCTTGCGGGCAATCGCCAGCAGTTGGTCGCGGGTCTGGTCGGTGATCGCCGGCGTGCGCGACAGCAGCCACAGGTATTCGCGGTTGGGGTGCCCGACCAGCGCCACGCGGTAGTCCTTGTCGTGGTACAGCACCCAGTACTCGCCCTTGGTCATCTCTGGCGCCAGGCGGCTGAACCAGTTGTCGAAACGCACCCAGAGCTTGTCGGTCTTGCCCGGCACCTGGGCTTCGGCAATGCCGCGGGCTTCGTTCCATGTGCCGTCTTTTTCCTTGCAGCGGTTGGTCACGTCGATGCGGCCATCCTCGCGTAGGCCGTAATGGGCTTCGGACTGCACGCAGTTGCGCTGGAAGAACATCGGCAGGCGCGCCAGCTCGTACCAGGTACCCTGGTAGCGTTGCAGGTCGACCTGTTCGGTGGTCGGCGGGGTGTGGTGATCGTCGTTGGAACCGACGCAGCCCATCAGGGCCAGGGTCATGCAGGAAAGCATCAGGGCCGTGCGCATCGCCATGGCAAACCTCCTGTCAGTGAATGTGGGGCTCACCCTTGGTTCGATGCGGTCACCGCGCAAAAGTTGTATCGGTTCAGGCATTGTCCGGTGGCAGGTCGAATGAGCCGGTCTGTACTTCGCCCACTAGCACATAGCGGGCAATGATCACGCCCTTGGGCGTAACCCGCGAATGTTGCAGAGTGAAGGCCCCTGGTGCAGCATCGTCGCCGAACAGGCGCTTGCCATGGCCCAGTAACACGGGGTGAATAAGCAACTGAAGCTCATCGACCAGCCCGGCAGCGAGCAGTTGTTGCACCACATCGGCACTGCCCTGGGTCAGCAGATCGGCACCCTCCTGCTGCTTGAGGGCACGTACCGCCGCGACAATGTCCGCAGCCAGCGCATGGCTGTTGTGCCAATCGAGGCTGTCGGGATGATGGGTGGCGACGTGCTTGGCCACGCTGTTGAACAGTTTCGCGATGGAAAAATCCTCGGTATCGTCTTTCACCTTCGGCCAGTAGCCGGCAAAGATCTCGTAGGTGCGCCGGCCTAACAGCAATTCGAAAGGCTGGCTGAACAGCGCCTGCATGGCCTGGCCGAACACTTCCTCGGCATGGGGCACGAGCCAGCCGCCTAAGGTGAAACCGCCGCTGGTGTCTTCCTGTGGGCCGCCGGGGGCCTGCATGACGCCGTCGAGGCTGACGAAGGCGGCTACGATGAGTTTGCGCATGGGGGGCTCTCCTGAAAGGCTTGTCGAGGGTGATGATTCACCTATGGTCGAACGGCGTGCGGCGATTTCGACAGGGCATGCAGTCCCGTTTTTGGCACAAGCACGGTCATCCGCCTGGGTTACCATCCACGCCGTGAACCCTATCCCCACAGGAGTGCCGCCCGTGACCGAATACACCGCGTTCAAGGTCGAACTGACCGACAACATCGCCCATGTACAGATCAACCGCCCGGAAAAGATCAACGCGATGAACGCGGCCTTCTGGTCGGAAATCGTCGACATCTTCCAATGGATCGACGACACCGATGCCGTGCGCGCGGTGGTGATCAGCGGTGCCGGCAAGCATTTCTCCGCCGGTATCGACCTGATGATGCTGGCCTCGCTGGCCGGGCAGATGGGCAAGGATATCGGCCGCAACGCACGCTTCCTGCGCAAGACCATCCAGCGCCTGCAGGCATCCTTCAATGCCGTGGACAACTGCCGCAAGCCGGTGCTGGCGGCGGTCCAGGGCTACTGCATTGGCGGTGCCATCGACCTGATCTCCGCCTGCGACATGCGCTACTGCAGCCGCGATGTACAATTCTCGATCAAGGAAATCGACATGGGCATGGCCGCCGATGTCGGCACCTTGCAACGTTTGCCACGTATCATCGGCGACGGCATGATGCGTGAGCTGGCCTTCACCGGGCGCAATGTAGAGGCCGACGAGGCCCTGCGTATCGGCCTGGTCAACCGGGTCTATGATGATCAGGCCGCGTTGCTCGACGGGGTCTTTGCCATTGCCCGCGAGATTGCCGCAAAATCGCCGATCGCCGTGGCCGGCACCAAGGAGATGCTCAGCTACATGCGTGACCATCGCATCGACGATGGCCTGGATTACATCGCCACCTGGAACGCCGCGATGCTGCAGTCCGAAGACCTGCGCGTGGCCGTGGCGGCGCACATGAGCAAACAGAAACCGACGTTCGCCGACTGACCGGGCCGGGGGACGCGCAGTAAAGGAACCCCCGACATGTCAGCTCGCTGGACTACCGCAGTACTTGACCCACAGCTCACCGGGGGGCTGGCCGTGGCCCGCAGCCCGGAAGGGTTCCTGGTGGACGCCAACGGTGCGCTGTTCCCCCGTGACTGGCTCAAACGCCAGGACCTGGACGTGCTGTGCGAGCACGGTATCGGCCACTTCGACGGCGAGCCGGTATTTCTGTTGGAGTTGCGCAGCGCGGTCGAGGTGCCGGGCTGTAGCTGGCATGGCTTGCGTGCATTCATGCTGGAAGGCGACTTCGACACCTACAAAGTGCTCGGCTATGCCGCGCAGATCGGCACCTGGGCCCGCGAACACCGCTTCTGCGGCAGCTGCGGCCAGGCGATGACGCAGATCCGCTGGGAGCGGGCGATGTACTGCCAGCCCTGCGACCTGCGCAGCTACCCGCGCATCTCGCCGAGCATGATCGTGCTGGTGACCCGTGGCGACGAGATCCTGCTGGCCCGCTCGCCGCGCTTCGTCACGGGCGTTTACAGCACCCTGGCGGGCTTTGCCGAGCCGGGCGAATCCGCCGAGGACTGCCTGGTGCGCGAGGTGCGCGAAGAGGTGGCGGTGGAGGTGCGCAACATCCAGTACGTCGGCAGCCAGTGCTGGCCGTTCCCGCACTCGATGATGCTGGGCTTCCATGCTGAATATGCCGGTGGCGAGATCGTCATGCAGCCGGATGAGATCGAGGACGCCAAGTGGTTCAGCGTCCACGAACTGCCGCCGCTGCCGGCCGGGCGATCCATTGCCCGGTACTTGATCGACCTTTATGTCGCCAGACGTTTAGGCCTGCCCGAACCAGTGCTGCCACGCTAGGCGCACGGTCAAGGCCAGCACCACGGTGATGAACACCGGGCGGATGAACTTGCTGCCACCGCTGATCGCCGTGCGTGCGCCGAAGAAGGCGCCGACCATGACCGACAGGCCCATGCACAGGCCGACGATGTAATCCACCTGCCCGGAAATGATGAACACCGTCAGCGCCGCGATGTTGCTGACGAAGTTCATGCTGCGCGCCACGCCGCTGGCGCGGACCAGGTCGATGGGGTAGAGCAGCAACGTGCTCACGGTCCAGAACGCACCAGTGCCAGGGCCGGCCACGCCATCGTAGAAACCGAGGGTGAAGCCTTGGGGGAACTGCCACTTCTTCTTGATCGGCGCATCGGCATCCAGCGGTGCCTTGGGCGTGCCGCCGAACAGCAGGTAGATGCCGCAGGCGAAGACGATCACCGGCAGCATCTTGTTCAGCCACTCGGCCGGCATGTAATGGGCCACCACCGCACCGATCGAGGCACCGACCAGCGTTGCGAACAGGGCCGGGCGCCATTGTGCCGGGTGGAACAGCTTGCGCTTGTAGTAGGTGAAGCCGGCGGTGGCTGAGCCGAAGGTCGAGCTGAGCTTGTTGGTGCCGAGCACCAAGTGCGGCGGCATGCCAGCGGTGAGCAGCGCTGGCGTAGTCAGCAGGCCGCCGCCGCCGGCGATGGCATCGATGAAGCCGGCGACAAAGGCGACCAGGGCGAGGATCAGCAGGGTAAGCGGTTCTACGGTAAGTTCGAAGGGCATGGGTGTCTGGCAGGCAGAGGGTATGGCATGCGGCAAATGGCCGCACTGGAAGGGAGACATGGTAAGCCTGGGTGCAAACGGTTGCCAGTGCCGGCCTCTTCGCGGGACAAGCCCGCTTCCACAAACTCTGTAGGAGCGGGCTTGTCCCGCGAAGAGGCCGGTACAGGTAAACCAATCAGCTCTGGATGAATGCCAGCAGATCCGCGTTGATCACATCGGCATGGGTAGTCGGCATGCCATGCGGGTAGCCCTTGTAGGTCTTCAAGGTTCCATTGGGCAGCAACTTGGCCGACAGCGGCCCGGAGTTTTCATAAGGCACGATCTGGTCATCATCCCCATGCATCACCAGCACCGGCTGCTTGATGCCCTTGAGATCCTCGGTGAAATCAGTCTGCGAGAACGCCACGATGCCGTCGAAATGCGCCTTGGCGCTGCCGATCATGCCTTGGCGCCACCAGTTGCCGATGATGCCTTCCGACGCCTCCACACCCGGCCGGTTGTAGCCATAGAACGGCCCGGTCGGCACATCACGATAGAACTGCGCGCGGTTGCTGGCGACCTGGGCCTGGAAGCCATCGAACACCGACTTGGGCAGGCCGCCAGGGTTGGCCGGTGTCTGCACCATCAGCGGTGGCACGGCGGCGATGAGCACGGCCTTGGCCACCGGGTCACCAGGGTGCCGAGCCATGTAGCGCACCACTTCGCCGCCACCGGTGGAGTGGCCGACATGCACCGCGCCCTGGGTACCGAGGTGCGCGACTACGGCGGCCACATCGTCGGCATAGTGGTCCATGTCGTGGCCATCCCACACCTGGCTGGAGCGCCCGTGGCCGCGGCGGTCGTGGGCGACCACGCGAAAGCCCTTGGCGAGGAAGAACAGCATCTGCGCGTCCCAGTCGTCAGCGCTGAGCGGCCAGCCGTGGTGGAAGTGGATGACCGGCGCATCGCGCGGGCCCCAGTCCTTGTAGAAGATCTGAACGCCATCCTTCGTGGTTACATAGCTCATGGTCGTGTCTCCTCAGTGCAGGAACCGAAGTGAGCTGTTGAGAATAGGAGGGATTTCGAAATTTGTGCTGGTAGTCCGGGCCTTTTCGCGGGCAAGCCCGCGAAGAGGCATTCACTTATGTCACATGAACCAGCGATACTCCCGCGCACTGACTTCCTGCATGAACGCCAGATGGTCCTGGCGCTTGTTCTCGCAATACACCATCACGAACTCTTCCCCCAGCCCTTCGTTCACCGCCGGGTGGCTGCGCATGGCCGCGACCGCGCCGAGCATGTCCTTGGGGAAATCGATGCCGCTGCTGCGATCTTCGTTCAGCGGTGCAATGGGTTCCTGCCCGGCATCCAGCCCATGCTCCATGCCGCACAGGATCGCCGCCAGCACTAGGTACGGGTTGGCATCCGCCCCTGCCAGCCGATGTTCGATGCGCAAGTTGCGGGCATCCGATTCGGGAATGCGAATGCACGCATCGCGGTCTTCGAAGCCCCAACTGGCGCGGCTGGCAGCATTGACCATGGCGCCATAGCGGCGGAACGCGTTGTGGTTGGCGGCGAAGATCGGCATGCAGTGCGGCAGCAGCGCCAGGCAGCCGGCCACGGCATGGCGCAGCGGGCGTTGCTGGTCGGCGGCCAGCAGGTTGTTGCCGGCCTGGTCATACAGGCTCACGTGCACATGCATGCCGCTGCCCGGTGCCTGCAGGTAGGGCTTGCTCATGAACGAGGCGCGCAAACCGTGCTTGAGCGCCACACCCCGGGTGCTGCGGCAGAACAGGGCGGCCCAATCGGCGGCTTGCAGGCCGTCGTCGCAGTGGCCGAAGTTGATCTCGAACTGGCCGGGGCCCAGCTCGGCGGTGATGACGTTGGCGTCCACACCTTGCGCATTGGCGGTCTCGACCATGTCGTGCAGCACGTCGCTGAAGCGCGACAGCCGTTCGATGTGCATGTTGGGCTGGTCGTCCGGGTCATCGCTGAGCGGGTCGCGGGGGAACTGTGGCAGGCCTTGCTTGAGCGCGCGGTCGAACAGATAGAACTCCAGTTCGAACGCCACCACCGGGCGAATGCCGCGTCGCTCCAGGCGCTGCAGCACCCGGGCGAGGACCTCGCGGGGTTCGAACTCGATCGGTGCGCCAGTGCCGTCAGAGCTGATCAGCATCTGCCCCAGCGGCTCGCGCTCCCAGGTCACCGGCTTGAGCGTGCCTGGGATCAGGCGGCGGATGGCATCCGGGTCGCCGTCGTTGAAGCAGTAGTCGCCAATCGGGAACAGCCCACCTTGCACGCCCAGCAGCACGCAGTTCTGCGGCAGTTTCAGCGGGCTGCCGGCGGCGACTTTTTCCAGCATGTCGATGGGGTAGCGCTTGCCATAGAAGTGCCCGGGGATGTCCAGGCTGAGCAGGTCGACATGGCTGACGTCGGGGTAGCGGGCACGGAACGCGCGGACTTCACTGAGCAGATCGGGAAAGCCTGTTGTTATGGTCATGCTGTGCTCTCATCGGAAAACCCAGAGGACGCGGGTCGTCTGGTCGGTCAGGTTGGCGTAGCGGAAATGACGGTTGGGCGGCAGCTGGAAGCTATCGTTGGGCGCGAGGGTCACGGCTTGCTCGTCGTCTGCCAGCCAGAGGGTCAGTTCACCTTCGAGGACGAAGCCGCCTTGCTCGGAGCTGTCGTTCAGGTGCCCCTCGCCACTGCTGGCGCCGGGCGCCAGGTGGCTTTCGAGCATGGCGAAACGACCGTTGAGGGTGGGCGAGACCAGCACGTCGCTGATGCCTTCGGCGTAGTAGATGGTGCGCCGCTCGCCGGGGCGGGTGACCCAGTCCAGCGCGGGTGGCTGGCTGGCCTGGTAGAAGTAGGTGGTCGGCACCTGCAGGGCTTCGCTGATCGCTGTCAGGTCGGCCACGGTAGGTTGCGACAGGCCGCGTTCGACCTGGGACAGAAAGCCCAGCGAGCGTTTGACCTTGCCCGCCAGCTCATCGAGGGTCAGCCCGCGGTGCTTGCGCAGGTCGCGGATCAGCAGGGCCAGGCCCTGGGCGTCTTCAGACATGATCGCGCATCCGGTACCAGGCCTTGGCCGCAGCCTCCAGCGGTGCAGCCAACAGATCGCCGCCCGGGAAGCGGCCGTTGTCGATGCCCTGGTACAAGGCCAGCAGGTCGTCGTCGCCGAGGATGGCATCGCTCACTGCCCGCGCGGCGGCCAGGGTCGGCAGCACGCCGTGGCCGGAGAAACCTTGCAGCCAGTAGCGCTGGCCCTCGCGACCGACGTCCGGGGTGCGCTGGATGCTGCAGTCGATGTGGCCGCCCCAGGCATAGTCGATGGCCACCCCGGCCAGTTGCGGGAACACCCGTTCCAGGTAGGGGCGGGTGGCGCTGGCGACGTCCTTGGGGATACCGCCCAGGTAGGTGCAGCCGCCGCCGAACAGCAGGCGGTGGTCGGGGGTGATGCGGAAATAGTCGGGCACGAACTGGTTGTCGATCACGCAGCTGTTGCGCGGCAGCAGCGAGCGGGCAAACTCGGCATCCAGCGGCGCGGTGGCCACCTGGTACGAGCCGACCGGGAGCAGCCGGCGCGAAAGGCCGCGGTCGAGGCGGTCGATGTAGGCGTTGCAGGCCAGTACCAGCACCCCGCAACGTACCTCGCCATGCTCGGTGCGGGCCACGTAGCCGTCGGCGCCGGGTTGATAGTCGAGCACCTGGCTCTGCTCGAAGATGCGCCCGCCATGGGCTTCGATTGTCGCGGCCAGGCCCTGGGCCAGTTTCAGCGGGTTGAGGTGCGCGCCCCTGGCGTCGTACAGCGCGGCCTGGTAGCGCGGGCTGTCGATCCATTGCGGCAGCTCGTCGCGACCGATCAGGCGCAGGGCGTCGTAGCCCCATTTGTGCTCAGCATCGTGCAGGGCTTCTTCGAGCATCTTGATCCGCCGAGGCAGCACGGCGGTCCACAGGCTGCCAAGCCGGTAGTCGATGTCGAAGCCATGGCGCAGTGGCAGCTCGCGCATCTCGTCGGCGGCCCAGCACATGCTATCCCATAGGCGCCGGGTGCGTTCCACGCCCAGCGCTTTCTCCAGTGGCGGCATGTCGCACGACCAGCCCAGCAAGGCCTGGCCACCGTTGCGCCCGGAGGCGGCCCAGGCAACCCGGCTGGCTTCCAGCAGGGTCACGCGCTTGCCGGCAAGGGTCAGGCGCAGGGCGGTGTGCAGGCCGCTGAAGCCGGCGCCGACGATCAGCACATCGGTGTCTTGCGGGCCTTGCAGGGTAGGGCGCAGGGGGATGCTGGCGGGGTAGGTCTGGGCGTAGTAGCTGGCGACGTGCTGGGCGGATTGCTTGAACATGCCTTGGCCTCGTGAAATTTATTGTGGTTATTTTCATGAAAATTTAGCAGGTAATTTTCATGGTGCCAGCACCGTTCGTCTTTCTTGATGGGTTGTATATGATCCGCAGGCCGCTCTGACAGGAGATCCCGATGCGCCGTCTGCCTTCCCTGACTGCCCTGCGTACCTTCGAATGCGCCGCCCGCCATGGCCATTTCGGCCGCGCCGCCGCCGAGCTGTGCGTCACCGACAGTGCCGTCAGCCACCAGATTCGCCAGCTCGAAGAGCAGCTCGGCGTTGCCCTGTTCGAACGCGTGGGGCGCCAGGTGCGCCCCAGTGCCGAAGCCGAACGCCTGCTGCATCATTTGCAACAGGCCTTCGAGCTGATCGGCAAGGCCTGCGACGAACTGCGCGACCCGGCCTCGCAAGCGGTGCTGCGGGTCGCGGTGACGGCGGAGCTGGCGCAAAAGTGGCTGGTCGCACGCCTGGCCGACTTCAGCAGCCGTTACCCGCACATCACCTTGCACCTGCTCGATCAACCGATCGATGCTGGCGCCCCGGCGCTGGACGTCGACCTGGCCATCACCTACGGCACCAGCGCCCTGGACGCCAGTACCCACTTCGTCCGGCCATTGCCGCTGCTGCAGTTCTTCCCCGTCTGCAGCCCGGGCCTGTTCAACCAGGGCGGCCTCAAGCGCCCGCGCGACCTGGTCCGCCACTGCCTGCTGCACGACGACCAGGATGGCCGCACCTGGACCACCTGGCTGGCGACCCATGCCGAGGACGCCTTGCCCACCCGCCAGCTGTACTTCCCCCATGCTGCGCTGGCGCTGGAGGCCGCGTTGCTGGGGCAGGGCGTGGCGATGGGCGATAACCTGACCTGCCAGGCCGACCTGCAGAGCGGCCGGCTGGTGCGCCCTTTCAGTGCCAGCGTGACGGCCCAGGGGCAGTACGCACTAGTGTGCGAACGGCTGCGGCTGGAGCGGGCGCCAGTGGCTGATTTCATCGAATGGTTCATAGAACAGCTGGGCGATAGCTGAATTTAATTCAGCTATCGCTGAGTTTTCATCGTTGGATGCCGCAAGCGGGGCGGCGTAGCGTGCAGCCATCACTCACCGACACGAGGTTGACCCATGGCACGTTCGCTCACCACCACTCCCAAGGCCGATGGTTTCCGCCTGCCCGGCGAATTCGAGCGCAAGGCAGGCTGCTGGCTCGGCTGGCCAGAGCGACCGGATGTCTGGCGCAATGGTGCCAAGCCTGCGCAGAAAGTCTGGGTCGAGATCGTCAGCGCGATCGCCTCCAGCGAGCCGGTCACGGTCTGCGCCTCCGCTGCCCAGTACGCCAATGCCCGGCGCCTGCTGCCACCGCAGGTGCGGGTGGTGGAAATGACCTGCAACGACACCTGGTTCCGTGACAGCGGTGCCTGCTTCGTGGTCAATGACAACAGTGGTGAAGTACGTGGCGTCGACTTCGAGTTCAACGCTTACGGCGGGCTCGAGGGTGGCCTTTACTACCCGTGGGACAAGGACGACCAGATCGCCCAGAAGATACTCGAGATCGAAGGCCTGGACCGCTACCGCGCGCCGCTGATCGCCGAGCTGGGCGGCATCCAGAGTGATGGCCAGGGCAGCTTGCTGACCACCGAGCAATGCCTGCTCAACCGCAACCGCAACGCCCACCTGGGCAAGGCCGAAGTGACCCGTCGCCTGGAAGACTACCTGGGTGCCGAGCAGGTTATCTGGCTGCCGCGTGGCTGCAAGTTCGACGAAACCGATGGCCACGTCGACGACCTGGCCTGCTTCGTACGGCCTGGTGAAGTGGTGCTGCAATGGACGGACAAGCGTGACGACCCGCAGTGGGAAATCTACCAGGAGGCCTACGACATCCTGCGCAGCACCCGCGATGTCCGTGGCCGTGAACTGAAAGTGCACAAGCTGCCACAGCCCGACGTGCTGCAATGGACAGCCGAAGAAGCCGCAGGGCTGGACCAGGTCGAAGGCACTCACTTGCGCGAGGCAGGCACCCAGATTTGTGCTTCGTACATCAACTACTACGCGGGCAACTCGGCCATTGTCGTGCCGCTGTTTGGCGACCGCAATGACGCCATTGCCCAGGCGACCCTGGCGGAGCTGTTCCCCGGTCACCGCATCATCGGTATCGAGAACTCCCGCGAGATCCTGCTCGGTGGCGGTAACGTCGCCTGCATCACCATGCCGCAATACGCTGGAGGCCGCCGCTGATGAAGCTGAGCGCACTCACCCTTGCGCTCGCCCTGGGCTGCGCCGCCTCGGCGGCCCAGGCTGCCGACGCACAACAGCCGACCGTCAACCTGTACATCTGGGGCGAGTACCTTGCCCCCGATACCTTGACCCAGTTCGAGAAGGAAACCGGCATCCGCGTGGTCGCCGACCACTTCGACTCGCTGGAAACTGCCGAGACCAAGCTGTTGACCGGTGGTAGTGGCTATGACGTGGTGCTCACTGCCGGCCAGCACCTGAGCCGGGCTATTGCCAGCGGCGCCCTGCAGCCGCTGGACAAAGCCCAGTTGCCGCACTTGGCAGGGGTGGGTGAAGAGTTTCGCCAGCACATGGCCCTGTTCGACCCAGGCAACCGCTATGCCGGGACCTATGCCTGGGGCACCACCGGGGTGGGCTACCAGCAGCAGGCGGTGACTGCGCGCATGGGCGATGCACCACTGGACAGCTGGGCGATGCTGTTCGACCCGCAGGTGGTGGCGAAATTCGCTGACTGCGGGGTGAGCCTGCTCAACGACCCCAACGAAGTGTTCGCCGCGGTGATGCGCTACATGGGCCTGGACATTAACCAGCAGCGCCTTGAGGACCTGAAGGCGGCAGAGGTGCAACTGCGCAAGGTGCGCCCGTACATTCGCTACTTCGACAATGACCGCAACATCAACGACCTGGCCAATGGCGAAACCTGCGTGGCGATGTCGTGGAACGGCAACGTGGCCATCGCCGAAGGACAGGCGCAGCAGGCCGGCAAGGCGTTTGTGCTGGACTACAGCATCCCGAAGGAGGGCACGTTGATCTGGCTGGACGCGCTGGTGGTGCCCAAAGATGCGCCGCATCCGGATGCGGCGTGGAAGCTGGTGGATTACCTGATGCGGCCGGATGTGATTGCGCCGATTACCGACACCATTCATTACGCCAATGCGATAACGGCGGCGGATGGGCTTGTGGATGCACGGATCAGGAATGCGCCAGGGACCTATCCACCGGCCGAGGTGCGGGCGCGGTTGTATGGCAAGAATGATAATGGCAAGGCGTTCAACCGCGAGTTGACACGGGCATTCAGCCGGTTGAAGAGTGGGACCTAGCTTGTGTGGTGGCTGTACCGGCCTCTTCGCAGGACAAGCCCGTTCCTACAGGAGTACGCAAATCCCTGTAGGAGCGGGCTTGTCCCGCGAAGAGGCCGGTGCAGGCAACCCATCAACTGGAGGCTTTACGCTTCGGTTGTCGTGGCTTGCCACCGGTCGCCTTGGCCTTCCCGCTGCTCCGCCGCTTCTTCTTCCAGGGCGCCGCCTTGCCCACCGCTGGCCCGGTAATGGTCATGCGCATCCCGCGGCAACGCTCCACCAGCTTGCCCATCCACGCCGACTGCCGGGCAACGAACTCCTCCAGGCTCATCTCGCCATTCTGCACCATGTCCAGCGCCTGCTCCCAGATTGCCGTTGTGCCAGGGTCGGCAATGGCGCGGGGCACGGCGTCGATCAGGCTGAACGCTGCTGGGGTGGCGGACAAGGCCTTGCCGTTCTTCACCAGGTAGCCGCGGTCAAGCAAGCCCTGGATGATGCTGGCACGGGTGGCTTCGGTGCCGATGCCGGTGGTTTCCTTGAGCTTCTGTTTCAGCCTTGGGTCATCCACCAGCTTGGCGACGTTCTTCATCGCCTTGATCAGGTCGCCTTCGGTGAAAGGTTTGGGCGGCTGGGTCCACAGGTCCTTCAGTTGCAAACCGTGCACATTGCAGTCCTGTCCCTCACGCAGGATTGGCAGCACCTGGGTTGGCTGGGCCTCGCGGCCCTTGGCCGGGGTCAGTGCCTCGGGCAGGGCGCGGCGCCAGCCGAGTTCGACGATCTGCTTGCCGACGGCGCGCAGGGCATTGCCGGCGCAGTCGAATTCGGCCTGGGTACGGTCGTATTCGTGGTTGGGCAGGAACTGCGCCAGGTAGCGGGCACGGATCAGGGTGTAGACCGCCTTGTGCTTGGCTGGCAGGCGTGCCGGGTCGCTGGCGGCTGCCGTGGGGATGATGCCGTGGTGGGCGCTGACCTTGGCGTCGTTCCACGCGCGTGAGCGGCGCTGCGGCTCCAGATGCGCTTGCAGCGGCGCCAGGCTGGCGTCGGCACGTTGCAGCGCGGCAAGGATGGCTGGCGCCTCGCCGTGCTGGCTGACCGGCAGGTAACCGCAGTCGCTGCGCGGGTAGGTGATCAGCTTGTGGGTTTCGTACAGCGCCTGGGCGATGTCGAGGGTTTCCTGTGCGCCGAGGCCGAACTTTTTCGAGCACAGCTCCTGCAGGGTGCCGAGGTCGAAGGGCAGCGGTGCGGCCTCGCGCACGCGTTCTGTGGCAACTTTCAGTACTCGCGCCGTACCCGCATTGCTCATGTCGGCAGCGGCCTGCTGGGCCAGCGCCTGATTCAGGCAGCGGCCCTGGTCGTCGCAGGTGTCTTCCGGTGCGCGCCACTGGGCGTTGAAAACCTGGCCCGCGCTTTCCAGTTGGACATCGATGGCCCAGAACGGCACCGGCACGAAGTCAGCGATGCTGCGGTCGCGGTCCACCACCAGGCGCAGAGTCGGAGTTTGTACCCGCCCCACCGGCAGTACGCCCTGGTAGCCGGACTGGCGGCCGAGCAGGGTGAACAGCCGGCTCATGTTCATGCCGATCAGCCAGTCGGCGCGGGAGCGGCCCAGGGCCGAGTGGTACAGGTTGAAGGTTTCCTGGCCAGGCAACAGGCGCGCCAGGGCCTTGCGGATCGAGGCGTCATCCAGGGCCGACAGCCACAGGCGCTGGATCGGGCCACGGTAGCGACAGTGCTCGACCAGCTCGCGGGCGATCATCTCGCCTTCGCGGTCGGCGTCGGTGGCGATCACCAGTTCGCGGGCTTCGCCAAGCAGGCGCTTGACCGCCTTGTACTGGCTGGCGGTCTTGGGCTTGACCAGCATCTTCCACTTTTCCGGAATGATCGGCAGGTCGGCGAGGTTCCAGCGCTTGTAGCGGTCGTCGTAGCTGTCGGGCGGGGCGGTTTCCAGCAGGTGGCCAATGCACCAGGTCACGCAGACGTCGGTACCCTGCCAGCAGCCGTCAGCCTTGCGGTTGGCACCGAGCACCTTGGCGATGTCTTTGGCCTGGGAGGGTTTTTCGCAGAGGAACAGGCGCATGGCCGGGAACGCTTCATCGGGGAATGATGGGCACTAGGATGCGCAAGCGGGGGCGCGGAGGCAAGTTTTATCTGGATGGATGTACAGGTTTTTGTCAGCTGATGTGTTGCTACCTGTGCCGCCCTTCGCGGGACAAGCCCGCTCCTGCAGGCCCGTGCGGTACCTGTAGGAGCGGGCTTGTCACGCGAAGAGGCCAGTGCAGGGATCAGGCGCGCGAGTCGCGCACCATGTCCACATGCGGGATGCCGGCTTCGAGGAATTCTTCGCTGACTACGCGAAAGCCCAGGCGCTCGTAGAACGGCGTGGCATGCACCTGGGCACTGAGCATCTGCTGCTTCAGGTCACGGTCCTGCGCCTCGACGATCACTGCATTCATCAGCGCATCGCCGACCTTCAGGCCGCGCCAGTCCTTGAGCACCGAGACCCGACCAATGGTGCCGTCGGGCAGCAGGCGCGCAGTGCCGATCGGGTAGTCGCCTTCCAGCGCCAGGAAGTGCGCGGCGCTCGGATCGTCCGAGTCCCACTCCAGCTCTGGCGGTACATGCTGCTCGGCAATGAACACGGCTTCGCGGATACGGCGGATATCAGCGTTGTCCTTGTGCCAGTCGGCTAGGCGCACACGAATCTTATTCATTGGCGAATCCCAGGCTTCCTTGTTTGATCAGCTGCTGTACCAGCATAAGGCCATCTTCATCCTGCAACCACTGCTCAAGGTTGTCGATGTGTAACGCATCGGCCGAGCACACCAGCTTCAGCAGTTCGCGCAGCTTGGCCGGCAGTGGGCAGCTGCGGCCGCTGGCGAACAGCATCAGGTCGTCGCCGAGCTCGGACCAGGCCATGCGGGCGCTAGGATTGCGGATCAGGATGGCACCGTCTTCCAGGGCTTCGATCAGCTCGTCTTCGTCCATTTCTTCACCAACCACCTGCTCCGGGTAGCGCGGCTCGGTCATGAACTGGCCGAACCAGGTCAGCAGCAGGTCCTTGTCGTTGGTGTGCTTGTCGATCAGCGCCTTGAGGCGGTCGAGAGCGTCGTGCTGGATCTGGTGCGGGTCGCTGGCAGGCTGCGCGTCGGCGTCGCTGTAGCGCTCTTCTTCCGGCAGGAACTGGCCGAGGAAGTCGGTGAAGTGGGTCAGCACTTCGGCGGCGCTTGGGGCGCGGAAGCCGACCGAGTAGGTCAGGCAGTTGTCCACGGCGACGCCGTAGTGGGCCAGGCGCGGTGGCAGATAGAGCATGTCGCCGGGCTCCAGAGTCCACTCGTCGCTCTGTTCGAATTCGGCGAGGATGCGCAGGTCGGCGTGCTCCAGCAGCGGGCTGTCGCTGTTGCACATCTGGCCGACTTTCCAGTTGCGCTCGCCGTGGCCCTGCAGCAGGAACACGTCGTAGTTGTCGAAGTGCGGACCGACGCTGCCACCCGGGGTGGCAAAGCTGATCATCACGTCATCGATACGCCAGCTTGGCAGGAAGCGGAAGTGCTCCAGCAGCTCGGCGACTTCCGGGACGAACTGGTCGACGGCCTGCACCAGCAGGGTCCAGTCCTGTTCCGGCAGCTCGGCGAAGGTGTCTTCGGTGAACGGGCCGCGGCGCAGTTCCCACGGGTGGGCGCCGTGTTCAAGGACGATGCGCGACTCGACTTCCTCTTCCAGGGCCAGGCCGGCCAGCTCGTCGGGGTCGATCGGGCTTTCGAAGTCCGGGAAGGCCTGGCGCACCAGCAGCGGCTTCTTCTGCCAGTAGTCGCGCATGAATTCGCGGGCCGAGATGCCGCCGAGCAGCTGCAGTGGAGTATCAGGATTCATGTTCAACCTATTGAAAAAACGTAATTTTCGTCCGGGAATAAAAACGCCCGGCCAGGCCGGGCGTTGAACGCGACGGTCAGCTTAGATGCGTTTGGCCTGGGCTGCCGCGTTACCGATGTAGGTAGCGGGGGTCAGCAGCTTCAGTTCGGCCTTGGCGTCGGCCGGCATGTCGAGGCCGTCGATGAAGGTCAGCAGCGCTTCTGGCGTGATGCCCTTGCCACGGGTCAGCTCCTTGAGCTTCTCGTAGGGGTTCTCGATGTTGAAGCGGCGCATCACGGTCTGGATCGGCTCGGCGAGGACTTCCCAGCAGGCGTCCAGGTCGGCAGCGATACGGGCTTCGTTGACTTCCAGCTTGCCGATGCCTTTCAGGCTGGCTTCGTAGGCGATGACGCTGTGGGCAAAGCCCACGCCCAGGTTGCGCAGCACGGTGGAGTCGGTCAGGTCACGCTGCCAGCGCGAGATCGGCAGCTTGCTGGCCAGGTGCTGGAACAGTGCGTTGGCGATGCCCAGGTTGCCTTCGGAGTTTTCGAAGTCGATCGGGTTGACCTTGTGCGGCATGGTCGACGAGCCGATTTCGCCGGCCACGGTCTTCTGCTTGAAGTAGCCCAGCGAGATGTAGCCCCAGACGTCGCGGTCGAAGTCGATGAGGATGGTGTTGAAGCGGGCGATCGCGTCGAACAGCTCGGCGATGTAGTCGTGCGGCTCGATCTGGGTGGTGTACGGATTGAACTGCAGGCCCAGTTCGTCTTCGATGAAGGCGCGGGCGTTCTGCTCCCAATCGATCTGCGAGTAGGCCGACAGGTGGGCGTTGTAGTTGCCCACGGCGCCGTTGATCTTGCCCAGCAGCGGCACGGCAGCGACCTGGGCGATCTGGCGCTCCAGGCGGTACACGACGTTGGCCAGTTCTTTGCCCAGGGTGGTCGGCGAAGCCGGCTGGCCGTGGGTGCGCGACAGCATCGGCACGTCGGCGTGGGCGTGGGCCAGGGCGCGGATGGCGTCGGCGATCTGGCGCATCAGCGGCAGCAGCACGTCGTCACGGCCAGCGCGCAGCATCAGGGCGTGGGACAGGTTGTTGATGTCCTCGCTGGTGCAGGCGAAGTGGATGAACTCGCTGACCTTGGCCAGCTCAGGCAGCTTGGCGGCCTGCTCCTTGAGGAGATATTCGATCGCCTTGACGTCGTGGTTGGTGGTGCGCTCGATTTCCTTGACGCGTTCGGCGTGCTCGAGCTTGAAGTCGGTGGCCAGGCTGTCCAGCAGGGCGTTGGCTTCGGCGGAGAACGCCGGCACTTCACCAATCTGCGGGTGGGCGGCCAGGCGCTGCAGCCAGCGCACTTCGACCAGGGCGCGGAAACGGATCAGGCCGAATTCGCTGAAAATGGGGCGCAAGGCCTGGGTTTTGCCGGCGTAACGGCCGTCTACAGGGGAAACCGCAGTGAGCGAAGAAAGCTGCATGGGGTGTTCTCGGACAGTCAGGCTTTTGGAAGGGCGCATATCATACATGAAAATTGCGCCCGAGTCGGTGTCGCCTATCAGGAAGGCGAACGCATCATGTCGTACAGTTCGTTGAGCAGCTTGCGCCGGCTGAACACCAGCTGCCAGCGATGCCCGCCCAGCTGGCGCCACAGGCGCGCGGCGCGGATGCCGGCGAGCAGCAGGGCGCGGATCTTCGAGGCGTTGCTGGCCTGCTGCAGGAAGCGCATGTCGCCGTGCACCTGGATGCGCTGGCGCAAGGTGCTCAGGGTGTCCTGGTACAAGGCTCCGCTGGAGGCGATGACATTTTCGTGAACCAGGCCGAAATGGTCGGCCTGGGACTGGATCTGTGGCAGGCGGTTGCCGATGGTGTCGAGCAGGTCGTCGCGTTTGTTCAGCTGGCGCTCCAGGCCGAGCATCGACAGCGCGTAGCGCAGCGGCTCGCGCTGCAGGCTGCTGGGGTCGCGTTCGAGGGCGCCAACCAGGGCACGATAACCGTCACGCAGGTTGAGGTCGTCGCCGCCGAACACCTCCAAGGTATCCTTGGGGTCACGTACCAGCAGGCTGCCAAGCATGCAGCCAATGTTGGCTTCGCTGGCCTGGCCGGTGCGGGCGATGCGGTCGACCAGCACGGCGGCCTGGAACACACCGCCCAGGGCAATCAACTGCTCCTGCAGGTTGCTCATGCGCGCGGGCTCCACGGCTCGGCGGTTTCGATCACGCCGCCGCCCAGGCACACCTCGCCGTCATAGAACACCACGGACTGGCCCGGGGTCACGGCGCGCTGCGGCTCGTCGAACACGGCACGGTAGCCGGTTTCGGTCAGCTCCAGGGTGCATTGCTGGTCGCTCTGGCGGTAGCGCACTTTGGCGGTCAGCTGGCGCGGGCTGCTCAGGTCGATCGGGTTGACCCAGAAGATTTCCGAGGCGAGCAGGGCGCGGGAGAACAGCCATGGGTGTTCGTTGCCCTGGCCTACCACCAGCACATTGCGGGTCAGGTCCTTGTGCAGCACGTACCACGGCTCGTCACCAGCGTCCTTCAGGCCGCCGATGCCCAGGCCCTGGCGCTGGCCGATGGTGTGGTACATCAGGCCGTGGTGGCGGCCGATCACTTCACCTTCGGTAGTTTCGATGTTGCCTGGCTGGGCCGGCAGGTATTGCTTGAGGAAGTCGCTGAAACGGCGCTCGCCGATGAAGCAGATCCCGGTGGAATCCTTCTTCTTGGCGGTGGCCAGGCCGTGTTTTTCGGCGATGGCGCGCACTTCCGGCTTTTCCAGTTCACCGACCGGGAACAAGGTACGGGCAATCTCTTTGCCGCCGACGGCGTGCAGGAAGTAGCTCTGGTCCTTGTTCGGGTCCAGGCCCTTGAGCAGTTCGGTCAGTTCGTCAGTGTCGCGGCGGCGCACGTAGTGGCCGGTGGCGATCAGGTCGGCACCCAGCGACAGGGCGTAGTCGAGGAACGCCTTGAACTTGATTTCGCGGTTGCAGAGGATGTCCGGGTTGGGCGTGCGGCCGGCCTTGTATTCCTCGAGGAAGTGCTCGAACACGTTGTCCCAGTATTCGGCGGCGAAGTTGGCGGTGTGCAGCTTGATGCCGATGCGGTCGCACACGGCCTGGGCGTCGGCCAGGTCTTCACGGGCGGTGCAGTATTCGGTGCCGTCGTCTTCTTCCCAGTTCTTCATGAACAGCCCTTCCACCTGGTAGCCCTGTTCCATGAGCAGAAGGGCGGAGACGGAAGAGTCCACGCCGCCGGACATGCCGACGATGACGCGGGTCTTGGCGGGGTCTTTGAGTGCTGGGCTGGTCATGGGTACCGGTGTGTATCAAGGGGGAAAAACGCCGATTCTATCAAAACCGGCGCGGCGCGTCAGTCACGCAGCAATTCGAGGCTGTGCAGCGGGCCAGCGAGGTAGTCGTCGAGGCAGCGCGGGACGAGCTCGCTGCGCCAGCGGGTGGGGTCGGCCAGCAGTTCTTCGCGGGTCAGCCACACGGCGCGGACGATGTCGCTGTCCAGGGCCAGGTCCTGGTGGTGGCGCACGGGGCGGGCGGCGAAGCAGATGCGCTGGTAGGTCACGCCGTTGCTTGGGGCGGTATAGAGGTAGATGCCGACCACGCCAGTGAGCTCGACTTCCCAGGCGGTTTCTTCCAGGGTTTCGCGCAGGGCGGCCTGGGGCAGGGTCTCGTTGGGTTCGAGGTGGCCGGCGGGCTGGTTGAAGACGTGCTGGTCGGCCTTGAATTCTTCGACGAAGAGGAACTTGCCCTCGTGTTCGACGATGGTGGCGACGGTGATGTGGGGTTGCCAGGTCATTAACAGCTCCATCAGGGCCAGCGCGAACCCTGTGGGAGCGGGTTTGCGTTGGCCGCTGGAAATCATTAATCCAGAAAGCACAAACCCCGGTGCGTGGCCGGGGTTTGTGCTGTTACTTCAAGCGAACCTTACAGGGCGGCAATGGCGCTGTTAAGGGTCTTGCTTGGGCGCATCACCTTGGCGGTCAGCGCGGCATCCGGAGCATAGTAGCCACCGATGTCGGCTGGCTTGCCCTGGACGGCGTTGAGCTCGGCGACGATGGTCTCCTCGTTCTCGGACAGGGTCTTGGCCAGTGGGGCGAAGCGCGCCTGCAGGGCGGCGTCGTCGCTCTGGGTAGCCAGGGCCTGGGCCCAGTACAGGGTCAGGTAGAAGTGGCTGCCGCGGTTGTCGATACCACCGACTTTGCGCGAAGGCGACTTGTTGGTGTCGAGGAACTTGCCGGTAGCCTGGTCCAGGGTGTTGGCCAGGACCTTGGCGCGCGGGTTGTCGTAGGTGTTGCCCAGGTGCTCCAGGGAAGCGGCCAGGGCCAGGAATTCACCCAGCGAGTCCCAGCGCAGGAAGTTCTCTTCCACCAACTGCTGCACGTGCTTTGGTGCCGAACCACCGGCGCCGGTTTCGAACAGGCCACCGCCGTTCATCAGCGGCACGATCGACAGCATCTTGGCGCTGGTGCCCAGTTCCATGATCGGGAACAGGTCGGTCAGGTAGTCGCGCAGCACGTTGCCGGTCACCGAGATGGTGTCCTTGCCTTCGCGGATGCGAGCCAGGGAGAACTTGATCGCGTCGACCGGTGCCAGGACGCGGATGTCCAGGCCTGCGGTGTCGTGATCCTTCAGGTACTGCTGCACCTTCTCGATCATCACGCCGTCGTGAGCGCGGGCCGGGTCCAGCCAGAACACCGCCGGGGTGTTGCTCAGGCGGGCACGGTTGACGGCCAGCTTGACCCAGTCCTGGATCGGCGCGTCTTTGGTCTGGCACATGCGGAAGATGTCACCGGCTTCGACGTTCTGCTCCAGAACGACCTTGCCCTTGCCATCGACCACACGGACAACGCCGTCGGCCTGAATCTGGAAGGTCTTGTCGTGGGAACCGTACTCTTCGGCCTTCTGCGCCATCAGGCCGACGTTCGGTACGCTGCCCATGGTGGTCGGGTCGAAGGCACCGTTGGCCTTGCAGTCTTCGATGGTGGCCTGGTAGATGCCGGCGTAGCAACGATCCGGGATGATCGCCTTGGCATCCTGCAGTTCACCGGCGGTGTTCCACATCTTGCCCGAGTCACGGATCATCGCTGGCATCGAGGCGTCGACGATGACGTCGCTCGGCACGTGCAGGTTGGTAATGCCCTTGTCGGAGTTGACCATGGCCAGCGCTGGGCGCTCGGCGTACAGGGCCTGGATGTCGGCTTCGATCTCGGCCTGCTTGTCAGCTGGCAGGTCCTTGATGCGGGCGTACAGGTCGCCGATACCGTTGTTGGCGTTGAAGCCGACTTCAGCCAGGACAGCGGCGTGCTTGGCCAGCACGTCGTTGTAGAACTCTTCGACGATGACGCCGAACATGATCGGGTCGGAGACCTTCATCATGGTGGCTTTCAGGTGCACCGACAGCAGCACGCCGGAGGCCTTGGCATCGGCGATCTGCTCGGCGATGAAGGCTTTCAGGGCTTTGCGGCTCATGGTGGCGCAGTCGACGATTTCGGCGGCCTTGACGGCGGTCTTGGCTTTGAGCACGGTGGTGCTGCCATCTTTGCCGACCAGCTCGATGCGCAGGCTGTCGTCAGCCTCGATCAGTGCAGCTTTTTCGCTGCCGTAGAAGTCGCCGTTGTTCATGTGGGCAACGTGCGACTGCGAGTCGGCAGCCCAGGCGCCCATCTTGTGCGGGTGCTTGCGAGCATAGTTCTTGACCGACAGCGGCGCGCGGCGGTCGGAGTTGCCTTCGCGCAGCACCGGGTTCACCGCGGAGCCCTTGATGCGGTCGTAGCGGGCGCGGGATTCTTTCTCGGCCTCGGTGGACGGCTCGTCGGCGTAGTCAGGGATGTTGAACCCCTTGCCTTGCAGTTCCTTGATCGCGGCCTTGAGTTGCGGTACCGAGGCGCTGATGTTCGGCAGCTTGATGATGTTGGCTTCAGGGGTGGTAGCCAGCTGGCCCAGTTCCGCCAGGTGATCGCCTACTTGCTTCTCTGCGCCCAGTTGCTCCGGGAAGGCGGCAAGGATACGGCCAGCCAGGGAGATGTCGCGAGTTTCGACGGCGATGTCAGCGCAAGCTGTAAAGGCTTCGACAATCGGCAGCAGCGAGTAGGTGGCGAGGGCGGGGGCTTCGTCGGTGAAGGTATAGATGATCTTGGAACGGGTGGGCATGCGGGTTAACTCTCTGTGTGCTGAGCGTGCTCGAGTCTCGTGTTGCGCAGGGTAGGCGCATCGCCCTGGCAACGCCATGAGCGGAAAGTCGAGAGGCTGCGAGCGGTGATGGTGGATGCATCAGTCGAGCGTCAATGCTGAGCTGCGGTAACAGTCCAGACTTTTCTGGCCAGGCTTTTCGGCCATTCATGGCCAAGGGCGGTCCGCATTTTCCTGGGATTCGCCCCGATGACCCTTCGGTCGCGGCGGAGTATACCAAACCATTCGGGCTAATCAGCAAGGCGAAGTGACATCGGCGCCATTTATAAGACCAAAGACGTAGGGGCAATGTGGTGTATTGCCGCACTGCTTGCAGGTCAGCAGATGTGGTTTAGGCTCAGTGGATCGCACGATGTCCAATCACACCCGACAGCGGAGTAGTGCAAGCATGGGATACCAGAAAATCAAGGTTCCGACCGACGGCACCAAGATCACCGTCAATGCAGATCATTCGCTCAACGTTCCTGACAACCCGATCATTCCTTATATCGAAGGCGACGGGATTGGCGTCGATGTCTCGCCGGTGATGATCAAGGTGGTCGATGCCGCCGTGCACAAGGCCTACGGCGGCAAGCGCAAGATTGCCTGGATGGAGGTGTACGCTGGCGAGAAGGCCACCCAGGTGTATGACCAGGACACCTGGCTGCCCCAGGAGACCTTGGATGCGGTGAAAGACTATGTGGTCTCGATCAAGGGGCCGCTGACCACGCCAGTCGGTGGCGGTATCCGTTCGCTCAACGTGGCCCTGCGCCAGCAGCTCGACCTGTATGTGTGCCTGCGTCCGGTGCTGTGGTTCCAGGGGGTGCCGAGCCCGGTGAAGAAGCCCGGCGACGTCGACATGGTGATCTTCCGCGAGAACTCCGAAGACATCTATGCCGGGATCGAGTGGAAGGCCGGCTCGCCCGAGGCGAACAAGGTGATCAAGTTCCTAAAGGAGGAAATGGGCGTCACCAAGATCCGTTTCGACCAGGACTGCGGCATCGGCGTCAAGCCGGTCTCGCGCGAGGGCACCAAGCGCCTGGTGCGCAAGGCCCTGCAATACGTGGTCGACAACGACCGCGAGTCGCTGACCCTGGTGCACAAGGGCAACATCATGAAGTTCACCGAAGGGGCCTTCAAGGACTGGGGCTATGAAGTGGCCCGCGACGAGTTCGGTGCCGAGCTGCTCGATGGTGGTCCGTGGATGAAGTTCAAGAACCCGAAAACCGGCCGTGAGGTGATCGTCAAGGATGCCATTGCCGACGCCATGCTCCAGCAGATCCTGCTGCGCCCGGCCGAGTACGACGTGATCGCCACCCTCAACCTCAACGGTGACTACCTGTCCGACGCCTTGGCGGCGGAGGTGGGCGGCATCGGCATTGCGCCGGGTGCCAACCTGTCCGATACCGTGGCCATGTTCGAGGCTACCCACGGCACTGCGCCCAAGTATGCGGGGCAGGACAAGGTCAACCCCGGTTCGGTGATCCTCTCCGCAGAGATGATGCTGAGGCACATGGGCTGGACCGAGGCGGCTGACCTGATCATCAAGGGCACCAATGGCGCGATTGCGGCCAAGACCGTGACCTACGACTTCGAGCGCTTGATGGATGGCGCTACATTGGTGGGCAGCTCGGGCTTTGGTGATGCAATGATCAAACATATGTAAGGCAATTGAAAACCGGCCGCTTCTGCTAAAGAAGCGGCCGGTTCTTTCGTATACCGGCAGAGAGCGGGGTGGTCAGACTTGCACGGTCTCGTCCTCGGACTGGCCAACAGCCTTGGCGGCTGCAGCCGTTGCGGCGTCGATGATCTTGATCGCGTGCAGGCCTTTGGGGCCCTGGATGATCTCGAATTCCACGGACTGGCCGGCCTTGAGCGTCTTGTAGCCGTCCATCATGATCGCCGTGTAGTGGGCGAACAGATCCTCGGCTTTACCCTCCTCATTGACGAATCCGTAGCCCTTGGCATTGTTGAACCACTTGACTTTACCGCTTGCCATCCCTATGTCCCTCTGCAAAGGACTCCATCACTGGAGTATCATCCACTTCATCCGCATACGAACCATGCGAAAAATCTGGTTGACTGCGCGGATCTTTATCGACCACGGTGGGTTCTTATTGGTTGTAACACCGTTTTGCCGATAGTCAAGGTCAGGTGGCGCGTGCGCCAGCGGCCGCAATTGCAGTCAACCCACAACCTTAACCTGACGCTCATGATGAAATTCTTTCCATGCATGCACCCAGTGAGATTCGACTAACATTCAATCAGGATCGCCCGCAAACGAACGAGGACGACGGCTCAGGTCTTGCCGTTCAGGAAGCCAAGCCGATCCTGCAGGCACCACCTATGTACAAGGTGGTTTTGTTCAACGATGACTACACGCCGATGGATTTCGTCGTCGAAGTGCTCGAAACGTTCTTCAGTCTGAACCGCGAGCTGGCGACCAAGATCATGCTGACCGTCCATACCGAAGGGCGGGCAGTGTGCGGATTGTTTACCCGTGACATCGCCGAAACAAAGGCCATGCAGGTCAACCAATACGCCAGGGAAAGCCAGCATCCGCTACTCTGTGAAATCGAGAAGGACGGTTAATCGCCGACCACTTGGGTATGAGGTGAAGCTATGTTAAACCGCGAGCTCGAAGTCACCCTCAATCTTGCCTTCAAGGAGGCTCGTTCGAAGCGTCATGAGTTCATGACCGTCGAACATCTGCTGCTGGCACTCCTTGACAATGAGGCTGCTGCGACCGTTCTGCGCGCCTGTGGCGCCAATCTCGACAAACTCAAGCACGACCTGCAAGAGTTCATCGACTCCACTACACCCCTGATCCCCGTCAACGACGAAGACCGCGAAACCCAGCCGACCCTGGGCTTCCAGCGTGTGCTGCAACGTGCCGTGTTCCATGTGCAGAGTTCCGGCAAGCGCGAAGTCACCGGTGCCAATGTGCTGGTGGCGATCTTCAGCGAACAGGAAAGCCAGGCCGTGTTCCTGCTCAAGCAGCAGAGCGTGGCCCGTATTGATGTGGTCAACTACATTGCCCATGGCATCTCCAAGGTGCCGGGCCATGGTTCGCATTCCGAAAGCGACCAGGAAATGCAGGACGAAGAAGGTGGCGAAACCTCCTCTTCGAGCAACCCGCTGGATGCCTACGCCAGCAATCTGAACGAGCTGGCCCGTGCCGGCCGTATCGACCCTCTGGTGGGGCGCGAGCAGGAAGTCGAGCGCGTGGCGCAGATTCTGGCCCGCCGGCGCAAGAACAACCCGCTGCTGGTCGGTGAGGCCGGCGTCGGCAAAACCGCCATCGCCGAAGGCCTGGCCAAACGTATTGTCGACGGCCAGGTGCCTGACCTGCTGGCACAGAGCGTGGTCTATTCGCTGGACCTCGGTGCACTGCTGGCCGGTACCAAGTACCGCGGTGATTTCGAAAAGCGCTTCAAGGCGCTGCTCGGTGAGCTGAAGAAGCGCCCGCAAGCGATTCTGTTCATTGACGAGATCCACACCATCATCGGTGCCGGTGCGGCGTCGGGCGGGGTGATGGATGCGTCCAACCTGCTCAAACCACTGCTGTCGTCTGGCGAAATCCGTTGCATCGGTTCGACCACCTTCCAGGAATTCCGCGGCATCTTCGAGAAGGACCGTGCCCTGGCGCGGCGCTTCCAGAAGGTCGATGTCAGCGAGCCATCGGTGGAAGACACCGTTGGCATCCTGCGTGGGCTGAAAGGCCGCTTCGAGAGCCACCACAACATCGAGTACAGCGACGAAGCCCTGCGCGCCGCCGCCGAACTGGCCTCGCGCTACATCAATGACCGGCACATGCCGGACAAGGCCATCGACGTGATCGACGAGGCAGGTGCCTATCAGCGCCTGCAGCCCGAAGCCAATCGGGTCAAACGCATCGATGTGCCGCAGGTCGAAGACATTGTCGCCAAGATCGCGCGGATTCCGCCGAAGCATGTCACCAGTTCCGACAAGGAGCTGCTGCGTAACCTCGAGCGCGACCTGAAGCTGACCGTGTTCGGCCAGGACCAGGCCATCGACTCGTTGGCCACCGCCATCAAGCTGTCCCGGGCCGGCCTCAAATCGCCGGACAAACCGGTCGGTTCGTTCCTGTTCGCCGGCCCGACCGGTGTGGGCAAGACCCAAGCGGCGCGGCAGCTGGCCAAGGCGTTGGGGGTCGAGCTGGTGCGCTTCGACATGTCCGAGTACATGGAGCGTCACACCGTGTCGCGCCTGATCGGTGCGCCGCCTGGCTATGTTGGTTTCGACCAGGGTGGCCTGCTGACCGAGGCGATCACCAAGCAACCGCACTGCGTGCTGCTGCTCGATGAAATCGAGAAGGCCCACCCGGAAGTCTTCAACTTGCTGCTGCAGGTGATGGACCACGGTACCCTGACCGACAACAACGGGCGCAAAGCCGACTTCCGTAACGTGATCCTGATCATGACCACCAACGCTGGTGCCGAAACCGCCGCGCGGGCCTCGATCGGCTTTACCCATCAGGACCACGCGTCCGATGCCATGGAAGTCATCCGCAAGAGCTTCACGCCGGAGTTCCGCAACCGTCTGGACACCATCATCCAGTTTGGCCGCCTGAGCACCGAGACGATCAAGAGCATTGTCGACAAGTTCCTCATCGAACTGCAGGCACAGTTGGAAGACAAGCGTGTGCTGCTGGAGGTCAGTGATGCCGCCCGCGGCTGGCTGGCGGTTTCCGGCTACGACGTGCAGATGGGTGCACGGCCGATGGCGCGGCTTATCCAGGATAAGATCAAGCGGCCGCTGGCCGAGGAGATCCTGTTTGGCGAGCTGGCCGAGCACGGTGGCGTGGTGCATGTCGACCTGCGCGATGGCGAACTGGTGTTCGACTTCGAGACCACGGCTGAGGTGGCTTGATCGTACGGGGCCGCTTTGCGGCCCCCTCTGCAATCTGGCAGGCACAAAAAAGCCCGGCACATCGCCGGGCTTTTTCATGGCTAGAACTTAGCGCGCACGGTAAGTGATGCGGCCCTTGCTCAGGTCGTAAGGCGTCAGTTCGACGCGGACCTTGTCGCCAGTGAGAATACGGATGTAGTTTTTGCGCATCTTTCCGGAGATATGCGCGGTTACGACGTGCCCGTTTTCCAACTCCACGCGGAACATGGTGTTGGGCAGGGTGTCGACGACAGTGCCTTCCATTTCGAAGCTGTCTTCTTTCGACATGCAGTAGAGCCCTCGGATCCAGTGTTGGCCCGACGCATAACCGCACCGGGCAAAAAAGTGGCGTGGATTATGCCCGAAAACTGTGTGTCAAGCCAATGCTTTCAGTTGAGGGTGACCCAGCGCTGGTTTATCAACAACTCGATAGGCCGATACTGCGTCTTGTAGTTCATTTTCTTGCAGTTTTTGATCCAGTAGCCCAGGTACACCGCCTCCAGGTCCTGGCGCAGGGCTTCGGTGATCTGCCAGAGGATGGCAAAGCGCCCGAGGCTGCGGCGTTCTTCTTCAGGCTCGTAGAACGTGTACACCGCCGACAGGCCGTTGGGCAGCAGGTCGCAGACGGCGACTGCCAGCAGGCGGCCTTCCAGGCGGAACTCGTAGAACCAGCAGAACGGCAGGTCGCGGACCAGGAAGGTGGAAAACTGGTCGCGGCTCGGCGGATACATGTCGCCATCGGCGTGGCGGGTTTCGATGTAGCGCCGGTACAGGTCGAAATACTCTTCCTTGAACGCCGGGCGGGCAGCGGTCACGGTCAGGTCGGCGTTGCGCTTGAGGATGCGCCGCTGCTGGCGGTTGGGAATGAAGCGTGCGGCGGGGATGCGCGCCGGTACGCAGGCATTGCAGTTCTGGCAGTGCGGGCGGTACAGGTGGTCGCCGCTGCGGCGGAAGCCCATTTCCGACAGGTCGGCATACACATGCACGTCCATCGGCTGGCTGGGGTCGAGGAACAGCGTGGTGGCCTGTTCGTCCGGCAGGTAGCTGCAGGAGTGGGGTTGAGTGGCATAGAACTTCAACCGCGCCAACTCTGTCATGATCAACCCCCTCGGTGAGACTTTGCTTTAAGTGTAAGCCAGCTGGCAGAACTCGCCTAGCAAACCCAGGTGGCGCTGTTGGGCTGGTCGAGGTGGTGCGCCAGGTAGTCGGCGAAGCGGGCGCGGCTGATGGCGCGGGCGCCAAGGCTGTGCAGATGGTTGGTTGGCATCTGGCAGTCGATCAGCACGAAACCGGCCTGGCGCAAATGTTCGACCAGCGTCACGAAGCCAACCTTGGAGGCATTGTCGGCGCGGCTGAACATCGATTCGCCGAAGAACAGCTGCCCGATGGCCAGGCCGTACAAGCCGCCGACCAGCTCGCCGCGCTCGCGCACTTCCACCGAGTGGGCGATGCCGCGTCGGTGCAGTTCGCAGTAGGCATTGCGCATGGTGTCGGTGATCCAGGTACCGTCCGCGTAGTCGCGCGGCGCCGCGCAGGCGGCAATCACCGCCGGGAAGTCGCTGTCGAAGCTGACCTGGTAGCGGCCCTGGCGCATCAGCTTGGCCAGCGAGCGCGAGACGTGCAGCTCGTCCGGGAACAGCACCGTGCGTGGGTCGGGCGACCACCAGAGGATCGGCTGGCCGTCCTGGTACCAGGGGAAGCAGCCATGCCGGTAGGCTTGCTCCAGGCGCTCGGGGCTCAGGTCGCCGCCGGCGGCGAGCAGGCCGTTGGGGTCGTGCAGGGCCTTTTCCAGCGGCGGGAAGGTCAGCGAGTCGCGGGTTAGCCAGGTGAGCATGGTCTATTGTGCGGTGGGGGAGGGGAGAGCGCAGCATGGCGCGCAGGGCTTGCGGGGTCAATGCTGGCAGGGTCAAGAGTCATTGGCGGGCAGCAGAATGGGTAATTTCCTACACATTCATGAAAGCATAGGCACCATCCGCTACATTTGCTGTCACACCTGTGCAAAAACACAGCATAAGCCTTTGTCACAAAAGAAAATGCATGCTCAAATTGCACCTATACGAAAGTCGCCCCCACGCGAGAGCCATACGGCGTGCCGTCATGGCGGCTGGCGGGCAGTAATGTTAAAAGTAGTGGTTCATTGGCCAGACACCGGCCGATCACTACTGGACGCGCAGCACGCGCAGGAATAGACGCGTTTTGAAGAAATCCACCGCAACTCCAGCTCCCTTGCCCGTGCCCCTGTGGCGCCAGCAGCTGCATTACCGCCTCAAGGAAGGTGCGTTGATCGCTGTCGGTGCCCTGTGCCTGTACCTGTGGATGGCACTGCTGACCTACGACACGTCGGATCCGGGCTTCAGCCACACCAGCAACATCGACCAGGTGCAGAACGCCGCCGGGCGTGCCGGTGCGTACTTCGCCGACATCCTGTTCATGGTGCTGGGCTACTTCGCCTACATCTTCCCGCTGCTGCTGGCGATCAAGACCTGGCAAATCTTCCGCGAGCGTCATCAGCCGTGGCAGTGGAGCGGCTGGCTGTTCTCCTGGCGGCTGATTGGCCTGGTGTTTCTGGTGCTGTCGGGCGCGGCCCTGGCGCATATTCATTTCCATCCGCCGGCGAGCCTGCCGTTTTCTGCGGGCGGTGCGCTGGGCGAAAGCCTCGGCGACCTGGCGCGCAACCTGCTGAACGTGCAGGGCAGCACGCTGATGTTCATTGCTCTGTTCCTGTTCGGCCTGACCGTGTTCACCGACCTGTCGTGGTTCAAGGTGATGGACATGACCGGCAAGATCACCCTCGACCTGTTCGAACTGGTGCAGGGCGCGGCCAGCCGCTGGTGGGAAGCACGCAACGAGCGCAAGCGCCTGGAAGCGCAACTGCGTGAAGTTGACGAGCCGGTGTTCGACCTGGCGCCGAAGGCCACCGACAAGCGTGAACCAGCCAAGCCGGCCTTGCGTGAGCGTATCTTCAAGCGTGAGGAAGCGCCGGCCCAGCCCGCTGAACCCCGCGAGCCGACCCTTGGCCGTGAGCCTGTCGTGCGCAGTGAACCGACACTTTCCCGCGAACCTGTCGTGCCGCGTGAACCCGTGGTCCCGCGCGAGCAGCCGCCTGCAGTGGCCCCGACGATTGTGCCACCGGCCGCGGCCAGGGCGCCGGAGCCGAGCAAGCGGGTGATGAAGGAAAAACAGGCGCCGCTGTTCGTCGACAGCGCCGTGGAAGGCACCTTGCCGTCGATTTCCATTCTCGACCCGGCCGAACAGAAGAAGATCGAGTACTCGCCAGAATCCCTGGCCGGGGTTGGCCAGTTGCTGGAAATCAAACTCAAGGAATTCGGCGTGGAAGTCTCGGTGGACTCCATCCACCCGGGTCCGGTGATTACCCGTTACGAAATCCAGCCGGCTGCTGGCGTCAAGGTTAGCCGCATCGCCAACCTGGCCAAGGACCTGGCGCGATCGCTGGCGGTGACCAGTGTGCGGGTGGTCGAGGTGATCCCCGGCAAGACCACCGTGGGTATCGAGATCCCCAACGAAAACCGGCAGATGGTGCGCTTCTCGGAAGTACTTGCCACGCCGCAGTACGACGAGCAGAAGTCGCCGGTCACCCTGGCCCTGGGTCACGACATCGGCGGCAAGCCGGTGATTACCGACCTGGCCAAGATGCCGCACCTGTTGGTGGCCGGTACTACCGGTTCCGGTAAGTCGGTGGGTGTCAACGCGATGATCCTGTCGATCCTGTTCAAGTCCAGCCCGGAAGACGCGCGGCTGATCATGATCGACCCGAAAATGCTCGAACTGTCGATCTACGAGGGCATTCCGCACTTGCTGTGCCCGGTGGTCACCGACATGAAGGACGCCGCCAACGCCCTGCGCTGGAGCGTGGCCGAGATGGAGCGGCGCTACAAGCTGATGGCGGCCATGGGCGTGCGTAACCTGGCCGGCTTCAACCGCAAGATCAAGGACGCCCAGGAAGCCGGCGAGATCATCCATGACCCGCTGTACCGCCGCGAGAGCATGGACGACGAGCCGCCAGCGCTGAAGACCCTGCCGACCATCGTCGTGGTGGTCGACGAATTCGCCGACATGATGATGATCGTCGGCAAGAAGGTCGAAGAGCTGATTGCCCGTATCGCCCAGAAGGCGCGGGCCGCCGGTATCCACCTGATCCTCGCCACCCAGCGCCCGTCGGTGGACGTGATTACCGGCCTGATCAAGGCCAACATCCCGACCCGCATGGCGTTCCAGGTATCGAGCAAGATCGACTCGCGGACCATCATCGACCAGGGCGGCGCCGAACAGTTGCTCGGTCACGGTGACATGCTGTACATGCCGCCGGGCACCAGCCTGCCGATCCGTGTCCACGGTGCATTCGTCTCCGACGATGAAGTGCATCGCACGGTCGAGGCGTGGAAGCTGCGTGGCGCGCCGGACTACAACGACGACATCCTCAATGGCGTCGAAGAGGCCGGCAGCGGCTTCGACGGTGGCGGCGGCGGTGGCGATGGTGACGATGCCGAAACCGATGCCCTGTATGATGAAGCCGTGCAGTTCGTGTTGGAAAGCCGCCGCGCTTCCATCTCGGCGGTACAGCGCAAGCTGAAGATCGGCTACAACCGCGCCGCGCGGATGATCGAGTCGATGGAGATGGCCGGCGTGGTCACCCCGATGAACAGCAACGGCTCGCGGGAAGTGATTGCCCCGGGCGGCCCGCGCGACTGATGAACACCTTGCCGGGCGCCAACGGTGGCGCCCGGCCATTTCAATGCTCAATGAGGATTCCCATGCGCGCGATTCGCATGCTGTTGGTTTCTGCCCTGACCCTGGGCTCGGTTACTGCTTATGCCGGTGAGCAAGACGTACAACGCTTGACCCAGTTGCTGGAAAAATCCCAGACCATCGAGGCCAATTTCTCCCAGCTGACCCTGGACGCCGGCGGCACTAGCCTGCAGGAAACGTCCGGCAAGATGACCGTGAAGCGCCCAGGCTTGTTCTACTGGCACACCAATGCGCCGCAGGAGCAGGTGGTGGTGTCCGACGGCAAGAACGTCACTCTGTGGGACCCGGACCTGGAACAGGCGACCATCAAGAAGCTCGACCAGCGTCTGAACCAGACCCCGGCATTGCTGCTGTCCGGTGACGTGTCGAAGATCAGCCAGAGCTTCGACATCACCTCCAAGCAGCAGGGCGACGTGATGGACTTCACCCTCAAGCCGAAGACCAAGGACACCTTGTTCGACTCGCTGCGTGTGTCGTTCCGCAAGGGCCTGATCAATGACATGCAGCTGATCGACAGTGTCGGCCAGCGCACCAACATCCTGTTCAATGGCGTCAAAGCCAACCAGGCGGTGCCGGACAGCCAGTTCAAGTTCGACATCCCCAAAGGCGCCGACGTCATCAAGGAGTAAGCAGAGCTCGCCATGGACCTGTTTCGAAGCGAACCCGTCGCCCAGCCTCTGGCAGCCCGCCTGCGCCCGTCCAATCTGGACGAGTACGTCGGCCAGGAACACCTGCTGGCGCGCGGCAAACCGTTGCGCGAGGCGCTGGAGCAGGGTGCGCTGCACTCGATGATCTTCTGGGGGCCGCCGGGTGTGGGCAAGACCACCCTGGCGCGGCTGCTGGCACAGTTCTGCGATGCGCACTTCGAGACGGTGTCGGCGGTGCTGGCCGGGGTCAAGGAGATCCGCCAGGCCGTCGAAGTGGCCAAGCAGCAGGCCGGCCAGTATGGCCGGCGCACCATCCTGTTCGTCGACGAAGTGCACCGCTTCAACAAGTCCCAGCAGGATGCCTTCCTGCCCTACGTGGAAGACGGCACGCTGCTGTTCATCGGTGCCACCACCGAGAACCCGTCGTTCGAACTGAACAACGCCTTGCTGTCGCGGGCGCGGGTGTATGTGCTCAAGAGCCTGGACGAAGCGGCGTTGCGCAAGCTGGTCAACCGTGCCCTGACCGAGGAGCGGGGCTTGGGCAAGCGCAACCTGCGTGTGGGTGACGACGCCTTCAAGATGCTCATGGCCGCCGCCGATGGCGATGGCCGGCGCATGCTCAACTTCCTTGAGAATGCCTCGGACCTTGCCGAAGATGGCAGCGAGATCGACGTCGAGATGCTGCAAAGCCTGCTCGGCGACAGCCGTCGGCGCTTCGACAAGGGCGGCGAGGCGTTTTACGACCAGATCTCCGCGCTGCACAAGTCGGTGCGCGGCTCCAACCCCGATGGCGCCCTGTACTGGTTCGCACGCATGCTCGACGGCGGCTGCGATCCGCTGTACATCGCCCGCCGCGTGGTGCGCATGGCCAGCGAGGACATCGGCAACGCCGACCCACGGGCCCTGAGCCTGTGCCTGGCCGCCTGGGACGTGCAGGAGCGCCTGGGCAGCCCCGAGGGCGAGCTAGCGGTGGCCCAGGCCATCACCTACATCGCCTGTGCGCCAAAAAGCAATGCGGTGTACGTGGGCTTCAAGACCGCGTTGCGCGAGGCCGCCGAACATGGCTCGCTGGAAGTGCCGCTGCACCTGCGCAATGCCCCGACCAAGCTGATGAAGCAACTCGGCTACGGCGACGAATACCGCTACGCCCACGACGAGCCCGATGCCTACGCTGCCGGCGAAGATTACTTCCCGGAAGAACTCGAGCCGCGTCAGTACTACCAGCCCGTGCCGCGAGGCCTGGAGCTGAAGATCGGCGAGAAGCTGCGCCACCTGGCCGACCTCGACCGCAACAGCCCCCGCCAACGGAGAAAACCGTGATTGCACTGATAGCCGCCGTCAGCGCGGGCGGTATTGCCGGTACCTTGTTGCGCTTCGCCACCACCAACTGGGTCGCGACCCACTGGCCACGGCACTTCTATCTCGGTACGCTGGCGGTCAACCTGGTCGGCTGCCTGCTGATCGGCCTGCTCTATGGCCTGTTCCTGCACAAGCCGCTGGTGCCGGTCGAACTGCGCGCCGGCCTGATCGTCGGCTTCCTTGGCGGCCTGACGACCTTTTCCTCCTTCTCGCTCGATACCGTGCGCCTGATCGAAAGTGGGCAAGTGCCCCTCGCCTTGGGCTATACCAGTATCAGCGTGGTGGGCGGGCTCCTGGCCACCTGGGCCGGCCTGTCCCTGACCCGATTCTGAACCAACACCTACCTATAACGAGAGAACGATATGCTCGATTCCAAACTGTTACGCGGCCAACTTCAGGAAGTGGCGGATCGCCTGGCCTCCCGTGGCTTCAGCCTGGATGTCGCGCGCATCGAATCACTGGAAGAGCGCCGCAAGGCGGTGCAGACCCGCACTGAGCAGCTGCAGGCCGAGCGTAACGCCCGTTCCAAGTCGATCGGCCAGGCCAAGGCCAAGGGCGAGGACATCGCCCCGCTGATGGCTGACGTCGAGCGCATGGCCAATGAACTGGCCGCCGGCAAGGTTGAACTGGACGGTATCCAGGCCGAACTGGACGGCATCCTGCTGACCATCCCCAACCTGCCGGACGCCAGCGTACCGGTCGGTGCCAGCGAAGACGACAACGTCGAAGTGCGCCGCTGGGGCACCCCGGCCTCCTTCGATTTCGAGATCAAGGACCACGTCGCCCTGGGCGAAGTCAGCGGTGGGCTGGACTTCGAGGCCGCGGCCAAGCTGTCCGGCGCGCGCTTTGCCGTGCTGCGTGGGCCGATCGCCCGCCTGCACCGTGCCCTGGCGCAGTTCATGATCAACCTGCACACCGGCGAGCACGGCTACGAGGAGCACTACACCCCGTACCTGGTGCAGGCCCCAGCCCTGCAGGGCACCGGCCAGCTGCCGAAGTTCGAGGAAGACCTGTTCAAGATCACCCGCGAAGGCGAAGCCGACTTCTATCTGATCCCGACGGCCGAAGTGTCGCTGACCAACCTGGTCGCCGACCAGATCCTCGACGCCAAGCAGCTGCCATTGAAACTGGTTGCCCACACCCCGTGCTTCCGCAGCGAAGCCGGTGCGTCCGGCCGTGACACCCGTGGCATGATCCGCCAGCACCAGTTCGACAAGGTCGAGATGGTCCAGGTGGTCGAGCCGTCCAAGTCGATGGAAGCCCTGGAAGGCCTGACCGCCAACGCCGAGCGCGTGCTGCAGCTGCTGGAGCTGCCGTACCGCGTACTGGCCCTGTGCACCGGCGACATGGGCTTCGGCGCCGTGAAGACCTACGACCTGGAAGTGTGGGTGCCGAGCCAGGACAAGTACCGCGAAATCAGCTCCTGCTCCAACTGTGGTGACTTCCAGGCGCGCCGCATGCAGGCCCGCTGGCGCAACCCGGAAACCGGCAAACCTGAGCTGGTGCACACCCTCAACGGTTCCGGCCTGGCTGTAGGCCGTACCCTGGTGGCCGTGCTGGAAAACTACCAGCAGGCCGACGGTTCGATCCGCGTACCGGACGTGCTGAAGCCGTACATGGGCGGCGTCGAGGTCATCCGCTAAATGGATTACCTGCCGCTGTTCCACAAGCTGCAGGGCGGCCGGGTTCTGGTCGTCGGCGGCGGTGAGATCGCCTTGCGCAAGGCGCGCCTGCTGGCAGATGCCGGCGCCGCGCTGCGCGTGGTGGCGCCGGATGTCGACGGCCAGCTGGCTGCGTTGGCCCGGGAAGGTGGCGGTGAAGTGCTGGTGCGTGGCTATCAGGCGGCCGACCTGGTCGGTTGCCGGCTGGTGATCGCGGCCACCGACGACCCTGGGCTCAACGCCCAGGTGTCGGCCGATGCGCAGGCGTTGAGCCTGCCGGTCAACGTGGTGGATGCGCCGGCCCTGTGCACGGTGATCTTCCCTGCCATCGTCGACCGTTCACCGTTGGTGATCGCGGTGTCCAGTGGCGGTGACGCCCCGGTGCTGGCGCGGCTGATCCGCGCCAAGCTGGAAGCCTGGATTCCGTCGGCCTATGGCGAACTGGCCGGGCTGGCAGCGCGTTTCCGGCACAAGGTCAAATCCTTGTACCCGGACGTCAATCAGCGCCGTGGCTTCTGGGAAACAGTGTTTCAGGGCCCGATTGCCGAGCGCCAGCTGGCCGGGCAGGGCGCCGAAGCCGAACGCCTGTTGCAGGCGATGGTCGAGGGTGCGCCGGTGCAGCAGGGCGGTGAGGTGTATCTGGTGGGGGCGGGGCCGGGCGATCCGGACTTGCTGACCTTCCGTGCCTTGCGCCTGATGCAGCAGGCCGACGTGGTGCTGTACGACCGCCTGGTGGCACCTGCCATCATCGAGATGTGCCGGCGTGATGCCGAGCGTATCTACGTTGGCAAGCGCCGCGCTGACCATGCCGTGCCGCAGGACCAGATCAACCGCCTGCTGGTCGACCTCGCCCAACAGGGCAAGCGTGTGTTGCGCCTCAAGGGTGGCGACCCGTTCATCTTCGGCCGGGGTGGCGAAGAGATCGAGGAGCTGGCCGAGCACGGCATTCCGTTCCAGGTGGTGCCGGGGATTACCGCGGCCAGTGGTTGCTCCGCCTATGGCGGCATTCCGCTGACTCACCGTGACTATGCCCAGTCGGTGCGCTTCGTTACCGGGCACCTCAAGGATGGCACCAGCAACCTGCCGTGGGATGACTTGGTGGCGCCGGCCCAGACCCTGGTGTTCTACATGGGGCTGGTGGGGTTGCCGACCATCTGTGCCGAGCTGATTCGCCATGGGCGGGCGGCGAGTACGCCGGCGGCACTGGTGCAGCAGGGGACTACGCGCAATCAGCGCGTGTTCACCGGTACCTTGGCGGATTTGCCGGAGCTGGTGGCCCGGCATGAAGTGCATGCGCCGACCTTGGTGATTGTCGGGGAAGTGGTGCAGTTGCGCGACAAGCTGGCTTGGTTCGAAGGTTCGCAGAACAGCTGAAGCCGTCGGGGCCGCAAGGCGGCCCCGGCTATCTCAACCCTGCCAGATCCCGTTGCCCACCAACCGTTCCCGATCATGGGGCGCAGTGAAGTCCTGCAACGGCCCCTTGGGCACGATCCCGTTCGGGTTGATGGTCTTGTGGCTCATGTAATAGTGCTTCTGGATATGCTCCATATCCACCGTCCCAGCCACCCCCGGCCACTGGTACAGCTCGCGCAGCCAGTTGGACAGGTTGTGGTAGTCGCTCAATCGCCGTAGGTTGCACTTGAAGTGCCCGTGGTACACCGCATCGAAGCGCACCAGGGTAGTGAACAGGCGCACATCGGCCTCGGTCAGGTACCCGCCAGCCAGGTAGCGATTGCGGCCCAGCAGCGCTTCCAGGTGGTCCAGCTCGTTGAATACCTCGTCGAACGCCGCCTCGTAGGCATCCTGCGTGGTGGCGAAGCCTGCGCGGTACACGCCATTGTTCACCGCCGGGTAGATGCGTTCGTTCAGCGCCTCGATGGTCGGGCGCAGCGGCTCGGGGTAGAGGTCCAGGGTATTGCCTGTCAGCTCGTTGAACGCGCTGTTGAAGATGCGGATGATCTCCGACGACTCGTTGTTGACGATGCGCTTCTCTTGCTTGTCCCACAGCACGGGCACGGTCACGCGGCCGGTGTAGTGCGGGTCGTCCTGGGTGTAGCGCTGGTGCAGATACTGCAGGGCATCGAGGTGGTCGCCGGTGGAGCCTTGCTGCTGGTCGAAGGTCCAGCCATGGTCCTGCATCAGCCAGCTCACCACGGATACGTCGATCAGCGGCTCCAGACCTTTGATGGCGCGCAGAATCAGGGTGCGGTGAGCCCATGGGCAGGCCAGTGAAACGTACAGATGATAACGGCCGGCTTCTGGCGCGGGCAGCTGATTGCGGCGCTGGGCGTTCTCCCGTTTGAAGGTGCCGTCCTTGCCGTTTTCATACCACTGGTCGTGCCAGCGGCCGTCGATCAAAAGGCCCATGGTGAGCTCCTCGGAAACAAAGTTGTTTGTCGTTGGAGCCCAGTCTAGGGCAAATCGTTCGAATAACTAACGCAAAGACAGCGCCTTTATTATCTATTTATTCGATTAGTTTCGTGCGGCCCAGTAAGCACGTGCGGTGGCGAAAGCCTGTTCGCGATCCTGGCCCAGGCCACGCAGCGCCAGGGCCATGGTTGCTACCACGGCCATTTCGCCGTAGCTGTCTTCGGCTTCGCCACGCCAGACTGCCAGTAGCTGCTCGGGTAGCAGGCTCGGTGGTTTCACATGGCGGCGTTCGCTCAGCGCCGGCCATTCCTCGTCCCAGGCTTCGCCTGCGCTGGTGCCATACAGGTGGCTGATGACATCAGGATTGACCTCAATCTCGCCGCCATCGCCCTTGATCACCACGGCATGGTCGCCGAGCAGGCGGCTGGCTTCGCGGTGCACCGCCTGGTAGCCGGGGTGGAAGATGCTTTGCAGGCCACAGCGTGCTCCCAGCGGATTCAACACCCGCGCCAGAGAATGGATTGGCGAGCGCAGGCCAAGGGTGTTGCGCAGGTCGATCATTCGCTGCAACTGCGGCGCCCAGTCGTGCAGCGGGGCAAAGGCCAGGCGCTGCTGGTCGAGCGCCTGGCTGACCGCAGGCCAGTCACGGCACAGCGGAATCTCCAGCAGTGCCAGCAGCTGTTCGGTATACATGCGCCCGGCGGTGTGGGCGCCGCCGCCATGCATGAGGATACGCACGCCATTGGCGGCCAGGCACTTGGCGCTCAGCAGATACCAGGGCAGGTGGCGCTTCTTGCCGGCGTAGGTCGGCCAGTCGATGTCCACGGCGATGCGCGGCGCCTGCAGGTGGGCACGCAGGGCTTCGGTGAAGCCGGCAAGCTCTTCGGCGCTTTCTTCCTTGTGCCGCAGCAGCATCAGGAAGGCACCCAGTTGGGTGTCCTCGACTTTGCCTTCGAGCAGCAAGGTCATGGCGGCGCGGGCTTCTTCGCGGGTCAGGCCGCGGGCACCGCGCTTGCCTTTGCCAAGGATGCGCACGAATTCGGCGAACGGGTGTTCGGCTGGGGTTTCCAGGGTCAGCGGGCGGGCGTCGGTCATATGCAATTGGTCGGCTTGGGCAGGCCCGCCAGCTTGGCGGCGAGTTTGGCGGGGGTGCCGTTGAACAGGCGGTTGAGGTGCGGGCTGTTGCCCTTTTCCGAGCCCAGCTTGAGCGCGGTGTACTTGATCAGCGGGCGGGTGGCCGGCGACAGCTGGTATTCATCGTAGAACTGGCGCAGCAGCTCGAGGACTTCCCAGTGGTCGGCGGTCAGGGCAATGCTTTCGCGCTCGGCCAGCGCCTCGGCGACGGGGTGCGACCAGTCTTGCAGGTCGACCAGGAAACCGTCCTTGTCCAGGGCGATGGCGCGATCGCCAACGTTCAGCGTACTCATAGCCAGCTGTTGACCTTGTCGTAGTGCAGCGACAGCTCGACGAAGGCCTGGTAGCCCACGGCCTTGGCCAGCGCGCCGCTGATGCCACGGGCCTGCAGGTCTTCGTCGAGGGCGAACAGGCGTTGTGCCAAGTTGGCAGCCTGCAGCTGGCGTTGAGTGTCACTGCCCTCGCGCAGGGCATAGACCGCATCGCCGCATAACAGCACGCCGTCGTCAGCGCCCAACAGGCGCAGGCAGCTGTCCAGGCGCTCGTCGCCGAACGGGGAGTGGGATAACACGTGCAGGGTTGCCATCAGAGCGTCACCACTTGGTCGAAACGGGCAATCAGGGTTTGCAGGGCAGTGTCGTCCAGCACTTCCACCGGCAGCTCCAGGCCATCGGCGGCCAGGCCACGGCGCGCCAAGCTGTGCTGGCAGGCAAACAGCTCTTCGACGCCGAACATCGGCAGCGCCTGCAGGTTGGCAGCGAGGTTCTTCTGCTCCACGGCGGCGGGTTGCTGGCCGGGCGCCAACTGGAACACGCCGTCATCGAGAAACAGCATGGCCAGCGGCAGGTCGAAGGCGCCGCCGGCCAGGGCGATATCCAGCGCCTCACGGGCGGACGGACCGTTCCACGGTGCCTGGCGGCTGATGATCAACATGGATTTGGCCATTTCAGTCGCCTCCGAAGCAGACCAGGCGGTCGGCCGTTTGTGCAGCTTCATGCAGCTGGCCGAGGCCAGACAGCTCCCACGGCTTGGGCAGGTTCACTGCCGGGCGCTGGTAGCGGCTGGCTTCGGCTTCATCGAGCACGCCACGGCGCAGGGCGGCGGCGATGCACGCTACCGCGTCGAGCCGGTTGATTTCGATGAAGGCCCGCCACTGGGCGGCGATGTCCTGTTCATCCTGGGGCGTGACCACGTTGGCCGAGGCGCTGTGCACCCCGTCCTGGTAGAAGAACAGCCGGGCAATCTCATGCCCGCCAGCCAGCACTGCCTCGGCGAAGCGCAGGGCGCGGCGCGAGGAGGGCGCATGGGCCGGGGAAAAAACCGCGATAGCGAATTTCATGGGCAACTCGTGTAAAGGAATGCCGCCATGATAAAGCAAAAAGCCCGCGCAAGTGGGCGCGGGCTTCGTCGGCAGGGCAGGCGCGGATCAGGCGTTTTCCTTGCTCTCCGGCAGGAACCAGTTCAGCACCAGGGCGCAGATGCCACCGGTAGCCACACCCGATTCCAGCACATTGCGGATCGCCGCCGGCATGTGCGCCAGGAACTCCGGCACCTGTGCCACACCCAGGCCCAGCGCCAGCGACACGGCGATGATCAGCAGGGCGCGACGGTCCAGGCGAGTACTGGCCAGAATGTTGATGCCCGACGCGGCAACCGCCCCGAACATCACCATCGCTGCGCCACCCAGCACTGGCTCAGGCACCGCCTGGATCACACCGGCCACGCTCGGGAACAGGCCCAGCAGCACCAGCATGACGGCAATCCAGATACCGATATGGCGGCTGGCAATACCGGTCAGCTGAATCACGCCGTTGTTCTGGGCGAAGATCGAACTCGGGAAGGTGTTGAACAGGCCGGCCAGCAGCGAGTTGGCACCGTTGACCAGCACGCCGCCCTTGATGCGCGACATCCACAGCGGGCCTTCGACTGGCTGGCGCGAAACCTTGCTGGTGGCCGTTACGTCACCAATGGCTTCCAGCGAGGTCACCAGGTAGATCACCAGCATCGGGATGAACAGCGCCCAGGAGAAGCCCAGGCCGAAGTGCAGCGGCGTTGGCACCTGGAACAGCGCGGCTTCGTGCATGCCGGTGAAGTCCAGGCGGCCGAGGTAACCCGCCAGGGCGTAGCCGACCGCCAGGGCAATGACGATCGCGCAGCTGCGCATCCACACCACCGGGATGCGGTTGAGGATCACGATCACCGCCAGCACGGCGCCCGACAGCAGCAGGTTTTCACCGTTGGCAAAGGTGCCATTGGCCATGGCGCCGAAGCCGCCGCCCATGCTGATCAGGCCGACCTTGATCAAGGTCAGGCCGATCATTAGCACGACAATACCGGTCACCAGCGGGGTGATCAGGCGTTTGACGAACGGCAGGATGCGCGACACGCCCATCTCGACGAACGAGCCCGCAATCACTACTCCGAAGATCGCCGCCATCACGCTTTCGACCGGCGTGCCCTGCTTGACCATCAGCGCGCCACCGGCAATCAGCGGCCCGACGAAGTTGAAGCTGGTGCCCTGCACGATCAGCAGCCCTGCACCGAATGGGCCGAAACGCTTGCACTGGACGAAGGTGGCAATACCGGAGATCACCAGCGACATGGAGACGATGAGGTTGGTATCGCGAGCCGAAACGCCCAACGCCTGGCAGATCAGCAGGCCAGGGGTGACGATTGGCACGATGATCGCCAGCAGATGCTGCAGCGCTGCCAGCAGGCCGATCAACAGCCGTGGCTTGTCCTCAAGGCCAAGTACCAGTTCGTTGGCAGGCGCCGTGGCGCCCGGGCTGTGTTCGTGTGAGCTCATCGCTGAAGCTGCCCCCGGAAGAAAAAAGGAGCGCATTCTACGGGCAGAAGTGCGATTGCGGTAGGGGAATGCACGATGCCGACAAGATCGGCGATCATTTGCATAGTTATCTGACTTTTAAGTCAAAGAATGGGCGCAAAAAAGCCCGCCGAAGCGGGCTCTTCCGTAAAGCCAACCCAATCAGTCGTCGCGGCCCATGATGCCGAACAGCTGCAGCAGGCTGATGAACAGGTTGTAGATCGATACATACAGGCTGATGGTCGCCATGATGTAGTTGCGCTCACCGCCATGAATGATCGCGCTGGTCTGGAACAGGATGCAGACCGACGAGAACAGCACGAAGCCAGCACTGATCGCCAGTTGCAGGCCGCTGATCTGGAAGAAGAAGCTGGCGACCACCGCGCCCAGCAACACAAAGAAGCCAGCAGTGATGAAGCCGCTGAGGAAGCTCATGTCCTTGCGGGTGATCAGCACATAGGCCGACAGACCACCGAACACCAGCGCGGTCATGGCGAAGGCCGAACTGACCACTTCGGCGCCACCGGCCATGCCCAGGTAACGGTTGAGGATCGGGCCGAGGATAAAGCCCATGAAGCCGGTGAGGGCGAAGGTGGACACCAGACCCCAGACCGAATCACGCAGTTTGTTGGTCAGGAAGAACAGACCGTAGAAGCCGATCAGCACGACGAACACGTTCGGGTAACCGACGCGCATCTGCTGGGCAACGAAGGCCATGACACCGCTGAAGGCGAGGGTGAGTGCCAGCAGGCTGTACGTGTTGCGCAGGACCTTGCTGACCTCCTGCTGCTCGGCTTGCTGGCCGTGGTGTACGGCGTAATCCTGTTCGCGCATGGCGACACTCCTTATGGATCCATGGTTTTGGACGTTCAGATGCAAGCAGTCTAACAGAGGCTCCGCAACCCGCGACACAGAGAGTTTGACAGCGTGTTTCATTACGGTATTATGGCGGCCGCAAAACGAGCTGGAAGCGTGGCCGAGTGGTTTAAGGCAACGGTCTTGAAAACCGTCGATGGGCAACTATCCTAGAGTTCGAATCTCTACGCTTCCGCCATATTCAAAGCCCTGATTATTCAGGGCTTTTTGCGTTTCTGGGGCATGGAAAAACCTCCCGTGGGAACACACTTGGGAATGGCTGTGATGATCGATCTACCGATGCTCCTCGCCTTCATCGCCGCTGCCTCGGTACTTGCCGTAACTCCGGGTGTCGATACGGCCATGGTGCTCCGGGCTGCGGCAGTAGATGGACGTCGTACGGCGCTCCTGGCAGCCGTGGGTGTCGCGCTTGGCTGCCTGGCCTGGGGCGGCGCCGTTTCGCTGGGACTGGGTGTGCTGCTGCAACGTTCCGAGGTTGCCTACACCGTGCTGAAGTCAGCCGGTGCCGCATACCTCCTGTGGGTTGGGATCAAGCTCCTGCTCAAACCCCGTCAGTCCTTCCAGAACAAATTGGAGGGCGATAACACCGTGTCAGGCTGGAGCGCCTTTGCCCGTGGCCTTCTGACCAATCTCCTGAACCCCAAGGTCGGTATCTTCTACGTGACCCTTCTACCTCAATTCATCCCGGCCGGTGTTGCACTGTCGATGTACTCGTTCTTCCTGGCGTCCATTCACGTGCTCTTGACAGTCGTCTGGTTCGGCCTGCTGATCGCGGCCACGATGCCTCTGAAAAACCTGCTGAGTCAGCCGTCAACTGTCAAAGCGCTGGATAGGGTCACTGGGGGTATCTTCATCGCATTCGGGCTGAAAATCGCGGCCTCGTCTGCTCGATAGTCCCCAAGCCTTCCCTGAGATTCCGCAGCGCGGTCGGCATCTGCACCTGAATCAATGCCGCCTCAAGGAACAACCGTAGCGACTCAAGTTCACGTGTCGACGCCACATCATGCCGCGGCTGGCGACTTGGGCTGTAGCAGCATCGCTTGCAAGGCTGACGCTGCTGCAGACGAGTGAGCAAGCTGCAAGAAAGCGAAAAATCTGGTTTCCTGACACGTTCGAACGAATGGTTTCCGAATGCCGACAAGCCACCAGGAATGAAATGAGAAAGTACCTCACCGTAGCAATCTCACTACTGGCCCCGCTGGTGCTCTCTGCCTGCTCCACAACGGGCACCGCAAAGTCGCCCAGCGAAACGGCCATCACAACGCCCAAATACCTGAAAAGTGACCTGTACGGCGTCTGGTACTCCAACGCCGATGACGGCACTTCCCAGGCGCTGGCACTGTTGCTGCTCAAGGCGGACGGTACAGCCACCGACTTCATGATCCTCAACGAAAAAGACTCGATGCAAAAAATCGTACAACAGTCGTCATGGTCGTACGACGCTGAACGTAATGTCTTCGAGCAGACAATCAGCGAGGTATCCGTCCAGAAGGGCAAGGCCCCCGCGCAGGTCACTCATCCGCATGAAGTCATCCGGGCGTCGGTCGAGTTGGTAAAGCTGGATAACAAAGTGATGGGCATCAGGTTCAAGCGGGAAGATGGCGAGGTCACCGGTTACCTCAAAGGCAGCGCCGCCATGCTTGAGAAACTCAAGCACATCCAGTAAGCACTAATCGAAAGCCCGCCGAAGCGGGCTGATTGCTTTCACTGTTCCATGACCGATCATTCCACTCGCAAGAAGGGAAAAAGCTCGTCTGGATTTCGGCATTCATCGTTGAATTTCACGCGTGCCGCTTCTGCCAGCGAACGGGTCGAGTAGCTCGGCTTAAGGCGCAGTTTTTCTTGATTGTCGTAAATGTCGAAACCGCCTGAAATGGTTGCGGCGTAGAAGCGCGACCCTGCTTGAAAGGATTCTTTTTCGATGGGTACAGCTGGAACGATAACAAATCTTGTTTGCATGATTCGCGCCTCCCCAGGCATTAACCTTAGTATTAGCCTGAGGTGTGAAGGCATCAATATGACTCATCGAGACGATTCAATGGCGCGTCGTGTCAGTGCTGACAGGCAACCGTTTGCGGCGTGGGCAGCTGATCAACGTTGGGCTTTCTGCCGCTGCGAGCGCTGGATACGGTTGACCGCGATCTGTACGCAGGCTGCCACAACGCAGAGCAAACCGACTTTCCAGCTACCCTCAAGGCCAAAATGCTCAGCCAGTTTCCCCGCGATGATCACACACACGAAGATGGCCACAGGTAGGATCAGTTTGTTCATCAGGTTTTCCAGGGAGGGGCAAAGAAAGGCGCCAGTCTACTTCACTGGGCTAGCCCCGTGACAACGGACACCAATAAGCGCTTCCCCGTGGCCCAGCTTCAGGCATCATGCTCCCAGCCTCACTCGAAAACCGACCTCAGCCAATGACCGACAGCACCAAACCCAACCGCGCCATCTACGACCTGGACATGCTCCGCGCCGTGGTCATGGTGGCCGACTGCGGCAGCTTCACCACCGCCGCCGCACGCTTGCATTCCACCCAGTCCACGGTCAGCCAGAAGGTGCGCCGGCTGGAGGAAATGGTCGGCCACCAGCTGCTCGACCGGAGCAACCGCGAGGTGCATCCGACCGACGCCGGGGAAACCCTGCTGCGTTACGCACGGCATCTGCTTTCGGTGAGCAACCAGCTGAGCGAAGTGATGTCGGGCGGGGTCTCGGTCACGGTGCGCATCGGCCTGCCGGACGATTTTGTCGCCGGCAAGACGATGCAGGCGCTGGCGGCCTTCAACCGGCTCAACCCGACGGTCAAGCTGGAAATCACCGGCGGCCTGAGCCGTGACCTGATGAGTACCTACGACCGTGGTGAGCTGGACCTGGTGCTGGTCAAGCAGCGGCGTCACAGCCGCGAGGCCAATGCCTGCCAGCCGGAGCGCATCGAGTGGATCGACAGCGCGCAGTATCCGAGCTTTGCCCAGGACCCGATCCCGCTGGTGACCTTTCCGCCGCGTGGCCTGTACCGCGATGACATGATCAGCGCGGTCGAGGCCATGGGCCGCAGTTGGCGCATCGGTTTTACCAGTTCGAGCCTGGCGGGTATCCAGGCGGCGGTGGCCAATGGCTTGGGCGTCAGCCTGTTGCCGTCGCGGGTGGTGACAGATGCGCATCGGGTGCTGGGGGCGGAGCAGGGGTTCAAGCCGATCCGGGTGTTCGAGGCGGCGATCTTCCATCGGCCTACGGCGGACCCGATGGTCAAGGAGCTGGCCGAGATTCTGATCGGCATCCTGCGGGCGGAGGCTGAGTGAGAGGGGGCTGCTTCGCAGCCCATCACCGCATTCGTAGCAGCGCTTGCCGGCGATGGACCGCAAAGCGGCCCTAAAGAACTCGCTAGCGACGCAGTTCAGTGGCGAACTGCGCAGCCTTCAACTGCAACTGCGCAGGCCCGCCCCAGAACGCGCCGTGGCGCACGATCACCCGTTCATGGATGGCTGCCGCCACCGCAGCCGCCGCATTTGGCGCCTTGAACAGGATGAAGCTGGCTTCATTGCCCACCTTCAACCCGTAATCCTGCTTGCCCATCACCTCGGCACTGGCCACGGTCGCCATCTCCAGCGCGACCCGCAGTTCCTCGTCGGTATTGAATCCGGAGCGGTAGCTGACCAGCATTGCCCGTTGCAGCATGTCGCCGTTGCCGTAGGGCCACCAGGCGTCCTGGATATTGTCGTTGCCGGTAAATACTCTCACGCCACCCGCGCGCAGGCGCAGTACGGGCGGGAAGTCGTGCTCGCCGGGGGCGTTGGTCATGATCGACACGCCAGCAGTAGCCAGCACCTCGGCAGTGCGGTCAACCACGGTGTCGGTGACATCACCCAGGCCGTAGGCGTGGCTGACCGCCACCAGGCCCTGCATGCCCAGTGCCTGGGTACGGGCGGCGATGCGCTCGAGCTGGGCGATGCAGATGTCGCCCGGTTCGTGCAGGTGGATATCGACCTTCACACCCTGCCGGTCGGCAATGCCGAAAACGATATCAAGCTGGGCTTCGGCGTCGCCGTCCAAGGTGGTCGGGTCGATGCCGCCAACCACCTGAACGCCTTCGCGCACGGCGGCTTCCATCACTTCGGCAGTGCCGGGGCAGCTCACTACACCGGCTTGCGGGAAAGCCACCAGCTCGATGTCGATCAGGTCTTTCCACTTGTCGCGGGCTTCGAGGATGGCGCTCAGGTTGGTCAGGCCGGTGGTGGCGTCGACGTCGACATGGCAGCGCATGGCCAGGGTACCGAACGAGGTGGCCTGGCGCATCAGCGCTTCGGCGCGCTCGACGATCGGCGGGGCGCTGGCGAGTTCGCGCTTCTCCACGGCCAGGCGTTCGCGCAGGCTGGCCACGGGCTGGTGCGGGCGCCAGCGGTCGCCGACGAAGCTCTTGTCCAGGTGGATGTGGCCATCGACGAAGCCAGGCAGCACCAGCAGGCCTTCGAGGTCGATGGTTTCACCGGCTGCGGTGCTGGCGCGTTGCGGGCCGATGTGGCTGATGCGGCCGCCGCGCACGGCGATATTCAGGGGGTGGCCATCGGCGTCGATGGCATTGATGAACTCACGGTCGTTCATGATGGGGGCCTTTTTTCCGAGGCTTGTGTACCGCCATACGGTAGGGATGATCCAGGCCCCCCACAAATTAATTATCAGGATCGACCGCAGTGCATTTCTTGATGCAGTTGGCCTGCATTAAAAAGTCCACTGAAGTGGATTCCGATAATTAACTTCCAATGCTTTCGAACTCGGCCCAGGATTCACTGCGTGACCGGCCTGGCCGCCTGATACGGCGCTTTCAGGGCTGCTCAACACCCACAATAAAAACAAATGCCGTGTCGGAGTCCTCCCATGATCAATGATTCCAAGCTGCTGCGTGCCGCCTTGATTTTCATTGCCTGTACTTCATTCATCGTCTGTGGCGTGCAACCCATTTTCATGGGGTTGGTCACCGAGCAACTGAGCCTGTCGCTCGACCAGCAAGGCTGGGTGGTGTCGGTCGAGATGATTGGCATGACCCTGGGCACCTTGCTATGCCCGACCCTGATGAAGCGCCACGCAGGGCGCAGCCTGTGCCTGTCGGTCGGTGCGCTGTGTGTGGCCCTGAGTGTCGCCACTGCCTTCGCCAGCACCAATGCGGTGTTGCTGATCGTGCGCCTGGCAGCCGGCACCTGCGCCGGGCTGGTGTATGCCTATGCAGTGTCGACGCTGGGTCGCCTGCCCAACCAGGACCGTTCGTTCGGGCTGATGCTGTTGCTGCAGACCCCTGAGTACTCGCTGTTTTCCGCAGCCTTGCCGATGCTTGCCGCGCAGAGCGGGACGGTGACCGCCTTGTGCGCATTCGGCCTGTGGTACCTGTTGATCTGTGGCGCCAGCCTGGTGTTGCCGCGTCGCCCGGCAGTATCACTGGCAAGCGGCGAAGGCTCGCCTGCCCAAGGGGGGCGGCGCGCACGGGGCGCACGGCGCTGGTGGGCATGCTGTTCATGCAGATCGCCATCTATTGCGTGTGGGGCTTCATCGATCAATTGGCGCGTGACCAGGGCATCGACGCTGTCGATATCGGCTGGGCGTTCGGCCTGTCGGCCATCGGTGGCCTGCCAGGGGCAGGGCTGCCAAGCCTGCTGGGGGCGCGGGTCAACCGTCAGCTGATGATCGCGGTGGGGCTGGTCGCGGTGTTCATCTCGATTGCCATGCTCACCGGTCACACCCGCACGCCGATGCAGCTGTTCGTCGCGCTGCTGCTGATCAACTTTGGCTGGGTGCTGTCGCTGTCGTACTACATGGCGCTGATCACCACCAATGACCCGACTGGCAAGCTCACGCCGCTGGTCAGCATCACCTTGATGGGCGCTGCGGCGGTGACCCCAGCGTTGATCGCCTTGCTGGTGGAGGGCTCCAACCAGCAACTGATCTTCCTGCTGGGCACTGCGGCGTTGCTGGTTGCCTTCGCCGTGACCTGCCTGGGGGCGGGGACCCGGGCGGTCCGCAGCAAGGCAGCCATCTGAACCATCGCGCGTTGGTAATGGTCATTCAATCGACACATTACCCCCCTACAGTCGGGACAGGAGCCTTGCACGGCTCCTGACCGATCAACCGAATGGGATCGCGCGCGCATGAAGGCAATGGACACGGCTACAGCCAGACGCAAGGGCATCAAGCTTCGCGCCACGGTGATCTACCGCAAGGATGGCGAGGTGCTGTTCGTACGCAAGCGCAACGCCAAATGGAACCTGCCTGGCGGCACGGTGGAACACGATGAAACGCCGTTGCAGGCGGCGCATCGCGAGATGGTCGAAGAGACAGGCCTGGCCTTCGACGAGTTGCGCTACATCGCCGAGTTCAGGGAAGACAAGGTCATCCACTACCTGTTCGAGGCCCGAAAGAGCGCGTCTAAACCGCGCCCTTGCAACGAAATCGACGCCTGTCGCTGGATCAAGCCAAAGGCAGTATCGAAGCGTCGGGTGAGGCGCCCGATCAAGACCATTCTCAAGCGCTGCGCCTGAGCTGGCGCACGCGCAAAACGCCCCGTGTTGACGGGGCGTTGGCTTTTCTACTGCAGCGTCGGCGGTTTGGCCGCCTCTGGCAACGCAGCCACCACGGCTTCGATCCGCGAAATTTCCTGCGCAAGCCGTTCAGCTTCCTTGTGCTTGCCCTCGGCTTTCAAGCGATCGCGCTCTCGGCGCAGGTTGAGTAAGTTCTTCTGCAAGGCCAAGCCAGATTTATTGTATTTATCCATGTTTCTCTCGTGCCATTTGCATCCATGCTGTTGTAGGAAAAATGGACCGTAGCAGCGATAAAACCCTGCGGAAACTGAGGTTTCATACAGGAAAATCCAGAAGTCATGATTCTTCTTACATAGCCTGGAAGAAACGTCCTACAAATAGGCTTGCAACCTGTTTCAAGTCATTTAAGTCAGATATCTACCCGATAGCCGAATTTGCCGTGTGTTGCGGCACAGTTTCAGTTTCTGGCGCAGGCGTAAGGCGGCAAGGCGATTCAGCCTTGGCTGAAACGTTATGTAGTAATTGTCACGTCTACTACCGCCATCCAAGCTGCGTGGCCGAGCGCTGTTGCGCCATGGCTACTTGAAGAACTGGCTTGGCGTGATGCCGAACTGGCGCTTGAACATGCTGGCGAAGGCGCTGGGGCTGTCATAGCCGAGCGTGCCTGCAACATCGATGATGCGCTCGCCCAGGGCGATGCGCTCCAGTGCCTGCATCAGCCGCGCCTGCTGGCGCCACTGGCCGAAGGTCATGCCGGTTTCCTTGCGGAACAGGCGCTGGATGGTCTTCTCGTCTATGCCCAGGTGCGCGCCCCAGTCGGCCACGGTCGAGGTGTCGTGGGGCCGCTCGTGCAGGGCCGAACAGATGGCCCGCAGGCGTTTGTCGCTGGGGTGCAGCAGTTTCAGCGGCAGGGTCGGCAGCACGCAGATCTCGTCGAGGATCAGGCGCATGATCCGCGCCTCTCGCGAGTCCTCGACAAATGGCCCTGCAAAGTCGACCGAGGCCTTGATCAGTTCACTGAGCAGCGGCGAGATGCTGATGGCCTTGCTTTCCAGCGGCAGCCCGCACGCCGCATCGGGGCGCACGAACACGCTGCGCATCTTCACGTCACCGACGCAGCGAATGGCATGCACCTGCCCGCAGGGCATCCATATGCCGCGGCTGGGCGGCACGGTCCAGCGCTCGGCCTCGGACTCGACCAGCATCAGGCCCTTGATGGCGTAGATCAGCTGGTGCTTGGCATGCGAGTGGGGGGCGATGTGCCAGTCCGACGGGTAGTCGGTTGCCCGGCTGCCCACCTCCCAGGTCCAGTCATCGACCTCCATCAGCAGTTCGTGCTGGGGTTTGACCATGATGCTCTCGTCCAGTCCAACAAGCGTGGCCATGTTAGCAGCAGCGGGTGGGCCGCGCCTTCGAACGGGTTGCCGGCAGCAGTGCGGTGGCAAGGCCGAGCAGCGGCAGGAACGAGATCACTTGGTACACCCACTCGATGCCATGCAGGTCGGCCAGCTCGCCAAGGCCCGCAGCACCGATGCCGCTGATGCCGAACATCAGGCCGAACATCACCCCCGACACCATGCCGACGCGGCCAGGCACGGCTTCCTGGGCGTACACCACCAGCGCGGCGAAGGCCGACGACATCACCAGGCCGATGGCCACCGCCAGCACCGCGGTCCAGGCCAGGTTGGCGTAGGGCAGGGCGAGGGCGAATGGGGCAACGCCAAGGAACGAGATCCAGATCACTGCCTTGCGCCCGATACGGTCACCGACCGGCCCGCCGGCAAAGGTGCCCAGGGCCACGGCGGCGAGGAACACGAACAGGTACAGCTGGCTTTGCTGCACGCTCAGGCCGAAGTGCTCGATCAGGTAGAAGGTGAAGTAGTTGGTGAAAGACGCAATGTAGACGAACTTGGCGAACATCAGCACGGCAATCACGCCCACGGCGCGCCACATGGCACCTTTCGAAAGGCCGGGCGCCTGTTGCCCTGCCAGGCCCTTGAGCTGGGTCTGCCCGTGGCGGATGGTCCATCCGGTAACGCGCAGCAGCACGAAGATCGCCAGCCCTGCCGCCAGCATGAACCAGGCAATGGCGGGCTGGCCATGGGGGATGACGATGGCGGCGGTCAGCAGCGGGCCGATCGCCGAGCCGGTGTTGCCACCGACCTGGAAGGTCGACTGCGCGGTGCCGAAGCGCCCGCCGGAGGCCATGCGCGCGACCCGTGAGGCTTCGGGGTGGAAGGTTGCCGAACCGATACCCACCACAGCAGCGGCGAACAGCAGCATCTCGTAGCTGTTGGCGAAGGCGAGCAGGGCGATGCCGACCAGGGTGAACAGCATGCCGGTGGGCAGCAGGTACGGCATGGGGCGCTTGTCGGTGTACATGCCGACCCAGGGCTGCAGCAGCGAGGCGGTGACCTGGTAGATCAGGGCGATCCAGCCGATCTGGGCGAAACTCAGCGAGAAGTCACTCTTGAGCATTGGGTAGATCGACGGCAGCACGGCCTGGATCAGGTCGTTGAGCAAATGGGCGAAGGCGGCGGCACCGACGATCCTGACCAGGAAGCCCTGGGGTTGGTCGGCGGCTGTGGCGGGTTGGGCCAAGGAGGCGGCAGGAGTCGTCATGGGCGAGGCTCTTTTTCGAGTGGTGGCAAGGCATTGCCCGACGGAGGTTATCCAGCCGGGCAATGCCTGTCTCACGCCGAACAGGCACTCACTGTCGCGATTCGGGCATTTCGGGCTTTGGTCTGTACTGGCCTCCAGATTCCGACAACCAGCCAGGCAACCGGCTGTCCATCCTGCTATGCCTAAATATGGCGCATTCACCCGCCCCAGGCCCCGGCGCCCCCGGGGTGGGTGTCTGGCACAGGTGCCGAACAACTGGGAGGTGCCATATGCTTTTCATCATTCAATGGAGCATTGCCCCGGAAAACCGCAACGCCGTGATGGCCCGCTTCGCCGAGACCGGCGGCAAGCCGCCCGCTGAGCTCAAGGTCCATGGCCGTTGGCATGCGGTAGGCGAGCTGCAGGGTTTTGCAGTGGTCGAAAGCAATGATCTGCAGCCGGTATTGCACTGGACGATGGACTGGAGTGACCTGGCGCACATGCAGGTCAGCCCGGCGATGACTGATGCCGAGCTGGCTCCGATACTGGTGGCCGCAGTGAGCAAGATGACCCGCTGAGCAACGTCATCAGGATGGCTGGGGGGGCGTGCCTGCTCTGGCCATCCACTTCAACAGCATGGCGATCGGTACGCGGCGATGTACCTCGTGACGCCGGGTATCGCCACCGTCGGCATATCGTTCCCGATAACGGCTGACAATCAGTTCGCGCCCATCCTCCGAGACGCGGGCTTCGAGCTCGTGCAACAGTACAGGCTGCTCGGTCCCGCACTCCACGCGGCGGAACAGTGACACGGCATCATTCACTGGCAGGCCCTCGCTGGCACTGGCCCGGGCGCTTGCCTGGCGCGCCGAGCTGGCCCTCGACCACCCGGTTGGCGCGCTGTTGCGCGGTGAAATCGCGCACGGCCTGGTAGTAATCCGGCTGAGTGCGCAGTTTGTCGGTCAGCGGTAACACCTGCGCTCGACCATCCACCATGCCACCGGCCAGGGCCACAGTGCCCAGGGTCTCGACCGTATCGCTGTTGTCGCCGAACGGGTCCAGTGCCAGGCCCAGTATCCGGCCCGTCGCATCGCGCAGGTTGTGCGAGCCAAGCAGCGGCAACTCGACGATCGGGCCATCGGCGATGTTCCACACACCGAAGGTCTGGCCGAAGTCCGACTCATGGCGGGCAAGTCCCATCTTGCCGGAGACATCGATCAGGCCAGCCACGCCGAGGGTGGTGTTGAAGATGAAGCGGCTCAGGCTGGTCATCGCCCGCTCGCCGTTGCCTTGTAGCAGGTCGTTGGCGAACACCTTTGGCTCACCGAAGTTGGCGGCGAAGTTGTGTACGCCTTGCTGGGCGAAGTTCGGCAAGGCGGTATAGCCGCGGGCGACCGGCGCCAGCAGGTAATCGTCGACGCTGCGGTTGAAGGCGAACACGGCGCGGTTGGCAGGTTCGGCCGGGTCGCTGAGTTGATAGGCGACCGGGCCGCAGGCAGTGGCCGGCGGGCGCTGGCTGCAGCCGCTGGCGGCCAGCAGTGACAAGGCCAGGACCGTGTTGCGGGCAGATAACCAGGCAGCGGAAGGGGTAGGCATGGGCACATTCCTGTGAAGAAGTGGCGCCGATGCTGCGGGGGTTTGATTGCTTGGGAATGTCCAAATTATCTCGCGGCTGACACTTTGTTTCCGGGTTGAAATATATGACGGCAGCCCGCTGATGGCCTTACAGTACACGGTAATTGCCTTTGTTTTCGGTGCCTGTTTTGAGCCATTTGCTGATTGTCGACGATGATGTCGAAGTACTCGATCTGCTGCAGAAGTTTCTCCGCCAGCATGGCTACGAGGTCGACGTGGCCCGCGATGGCAAAGGGCTTTGGCAAGCCCTGGAGCGGAGGGTGCCGGACCTGGTCATTCTCGATGTAATGCTGCCGGGTGACAGTGGCCTGGTGCTGTGCCAGCGCCTGCGTGCCGAGCACAAAGTGGCGGTGATCATGCTCACCGCCATGGCCGAGCTGAGCGATCGCGTGGTCGGCCTGGAGCTGGGCGCCGACGATTACTTGACCAAGCCATTTGCCGCCCGCGAGCTGCTGGCGCGGGTGCGGGCGGTGTTGCGCCGGGCAGGCGAAGCAGCGGACGGCGCGGCTGACGCCCCGCGCACGCTGCTGGAGTTTTCCGGCTGGCAACTGGATGTGGTGCGGCGTGAACTGCGCTCGCCGGAGCAGGTGATGATCCCCCTGTCCAACGGTGAATTCGAGCTGCTGCTGGTGTTCGCCGAGCATCCCCGGCGAGTGCTCAGCCGCCAGCAGTTGCTCGATCTGGCCAGGGGTGAGTCCTATGAAGCCTATGACCGTAGCATCGACGTGCAGGTCAGTCGGCTGCGGCGCAAGCTGGAGAGCGAGGCGGGCGCCGAACCGCTGATCCGCACCCTGCGCAATGTCGGTTACCTGTTCACTGCCACCGTGGTCAGGCGATGAAGTTGTTGGCCAAGCTGCACAAGGCCCTGCCGCGGCCACGCATCACCATCGCCCGCTGGATTGCCCTGACCACCCTGACGGCGATGTTCATCCTGCTGCTGCTCAAAGGGCTTTTCAGCCTGTTGCTGAGCGTGTGGGCACTGCCGCCGTTGCTGGAGAGCGGGGTAATCGAGAAGGTCGCCACCGTCACCCGCATCCTCGATGCCGCGCCCGTGGCGCAGCGCGCCAGCATTGCCAACGCGGCAGGGGATGGCTCTTACTCCGTGCATTGGTTGCGCAGCCATGACGAAGCCGGAATGCCTGAGCTGGTCGATGCCGAGTCTCGCAAGGGCACGCCAACCCTGCGTGCCTTGTTGAAGCGGCCCGAGGCACGGATCGAAGCCTTCGAGCCGTCCGACCTGCTGGAGTATGAACCGGCGCGCGGCTATGCGCTGATGATCGAATTGAGTGACAAGAGCTGGGTGCTGTACCGTGCCACGGACCGCAGCTGGGGCCTGGACGAACTGCCACGCAACCTGATCATCCTCACCTTGATGCTGCTTTCCAGCCTGGTGGTCGCGCTGTTCGCCACGCGCTATCTGGCCCGTCCGCTGGAGCGCTTCGCTGAAGGCGCACGGCGTTTCGGCAAGGACTTCAATGCGCCGCCGATCCCGGTAGTCGGCCCCCATGACCTGCGCCAGGCCATTCTCGCCTTCAATGCCACCCAGGCGCAGCTCAAGCACTTCGTGAATGATCGCACGCAGATGCTGGCGGCGATTTCCCATGACCTGCGCGCGCCATTGACGCGCATGCGCCTGCGCGGCGAGTTCATCGAGGACGCTGAACTGCAGGCCAAGCTGTTCAAGGATGTCGACGAAATGCAGACCATGGTCGATGCCGCACTGGAGTTCTTTCGCGACGATGCGCGGCTCGAACAGAGCACGGCGTTCGACCTGGCCGAGATGCTGCAAACGGTGGTGGACGACTTCAAGGACGCGGGTATAAAGGTTGCGCTCGATGCGCCGCGGCGCTGCGTCTACGTCGGCCGGCCGGTGGGTATCAAGCGGGTGCTGGTGAACCTGGTCGATAACGCCGTCAAGTATGGCCTGGCGCCCGAAATGCGGCTGGTGGTCACTGCCGAGCAACTGGAAATCACCGTGCTGGATCGTGGGCCGGGCATCGCGCCTGAATTGCAGGAGCGTGTGTTCGCGCCCTTTTTCCGTATTGAGGTTTCGCGCAATCGCGACACCGGTGGCGTCGGGCTCGGCTTGCCGGCGGTGCGCGCGATCGTGCTGGAGCAAGGCGGCAGCGTGACCTTGGCCAATCGCCCAGGCGGCGGGCTGGAGGTCAAGGTCAGCTTGCCAGTGGGCTGATCAGAGCCCCAGGTCGCTCAGGCCCGGATGATCATCCGGGCGCCGGCCCAGCGGCCAGTGGAACTTGCGCTCTGCTTCGCTGATAGGCTGTTCATTGATGCTGGAAAAGCGGTTTTGCATCAGGCCATCTTCGGCAAATTCCCAGTTCTCGTTGCCATAGGCACGGAACCACTGGCCGCTGTCGTCGTGGTATTCGTAGGCATAGCGCACGGCGATGCGGTTACCGGTGAAGGCCCACAGCTCCTTGATCAGGCGATATTCCAGTTCGTGGTTCCATTTGCGGGTCAGAAACGCCTCGACCTCGGTGCGGCCACGGGGGAATTCGACGCGGTTGCGCCAGGCAGTATCGACGGTGTAGGCCAGTGCCACTTTGGCAGCGTCGCGGCTGTTCCAGCCGTCTTCGGCGAGGCGGACCTTCTGGATGGCGGTTTCGTGGGTGAACGGAGGCAGTGGAGGGCGGGACATCGGGTGGCTCCTGGGAGTGGTTGGCAGGGAGTAGCGTAGTACTCGCTGGCATAGCCGAGAATCCGTGCCTTTGGCATTTCATTGCTGCGCTTGGTGGAATAGTGGGCGGAAGCGGGGGCATCAAGCGCATGCCTGACGGCAGGCCGTTACCGGCCCGCACACAAAAAATCTGACACCCCCGCGGCGCTCGATTTCACGGGCGCAAAAAGCCCTAAGTCAGGCCCTCAGCGCAACCGCAACGCCCCATCCAGCCCGTCGAGCATCACCTTGAAAAACGGATTCGAGGTCGCCCGCGAAAAGCTCCCCGCATCCACGATCAGCGCCCCACGCTCCCCGCGCATGTTCAAGTTGCCCAGGTTCACCCCGTAATTTTCCTGGCCATCAGGCTGCTGCCCATAAAGCGGATCATCGATGGGAAAGGGCAGTGCCACATGGGACAGCGAGATCAGGCTGGGCGGATACACCGCATCCAGCATCTGTTCGTCAGCCGTGGTTGCCAGGGCCGCGAAATGTGTCGACTTGAGCTGCGCATTGCCCAGGCCTCGGGTCGCAATCAAGGTGCGCGCATAGGGGCGGGCCTGGGGTTTGAACATCCTGTCGCGCAGGGCCGCCACCGACGGCCTGAGCATGTCATCGATACCCAGCGAGCCATTGGTGTCGAACACAACCAGCGCACTGCCATTGGCGGGCAGGCGGTCGTACAGATCGGTCTGGATGGCTTCGGTGCTGACCGTGCCATCAACCAGCGATTGGTAGGTGAGAACCGGTGGCAGCGTAGCCAGACGCTGCGGTTCGCGGGTTTGCGCGAGCAGCTGTTGGCGCACGGCTTCGGTCAGTTCGTAGGACTGGCGCGCGGCATTGACCGGGAACGAGTTGTACTTGAAAGGGTTGAACTCAGGCAGCACGCTCAGCCAGGCGGCTTTGGCGAACGCTGGGAACAACGCCGGCAGGCCGGCGATGCCGGCAAAGCGGGCAAAGCGACTGACGCCGATCATGGGCGAGATCAGCACCAGATGGGTGGGCTTGACCAGGTGCGGGTCCTCCAGCGCGTCGAGGCTGTATTTGACGGCCAATGCACCGCCATTGGAGAAGCCGACGATGTACAGCGGGGTGCCTGCGGGGGCGCGGCGGGTAGCTTCGCGCACGGCCAGGCGGGTGGCGGCCATCCAGTCTTCCCAGTGGGCAGCGGTGAGGCCGGCCGGGACTGTGCCATGCCCGGGCAGGCGTGGGGCGACTACCACATAGCCCAGGTCCTGAAAGTGCCGGGCGAAATGGCGCAGGCTGTACGGCGAGTCGGTCAAACCGTGCAGCAGCACCACCGAGCCTTTGGCGGTTTGGCTGGGTTCGCTGATATAGGAGCGGTTCCAGTCATGGCTGAGATTGCCCGGAAACACCCGGCTGCCGGCTACGAAGCGGTTGTAGGCGGACGGCTGCTCGCTGGCCAGCTGCTCGCGCATTTCCCGGTTGACCTGGTTGAGCACGCGTTGCTCGGCAGCGAGGTAGTCGCCCCAGCTGGCGTGGTCGATGTCGCTGGCCGGCATCTCGTCCGGCACGTAGGTGTGCCACGGCTCCAGCTGGAAATCGGCAATCGCGGTAATGCGCAGGGCGAACAGCGCACTGACCAACAGGGCCAGTACCACCAGTACCACAGCTACCAGCAGACGGCGTATCGGCATCATTGCTCCCTGGACTTTCCCTATGGCGCGATCGGGCGGGCCCGGCTAGTGTCACTGGATTGTCCAGCGAGGCATCGAGCATGAACAGGACGTCAATTGCAGCGATCGGGCTGCTGGCAGTGAGTCTGGCCGCAATTGCCGAAGATGGCGAGCGCGAGGGGGATTATTGGTACGTGCAGACCAGCGCCTATACCAAGCACTGGACCCACGACCCGGAGCACAACAACCACCAGGAGCTGATCGGCATCGAGCGCATCTACACCGACGGCCTGCTGTGGGGCGCGGCGACCTTCAAGAACTCGTTCTCCCAACGCTCCTACTATGCCTATCTGGGCAAGGTCTGGGAGCACGAGCGCTATCCCGTGTACGCCAAGCTGAGCGCGGGGTTGATCGAGGGCTACAAGGGCGAATATGACGACAAGATCCCGTTGAACCATTTCGGCGTTGCGCCGGTGATCATTCCGTCGTTCGGCGTGCATTGGGGGCCGGTGGGGGCCATGGGGGCTGCAAGGCAGCCCCGCTATCAATGTCTCAGTCCCAGGCCGGGGCCAGGTTGGCGGGGCTGACTTCGCGGCCATTGCGTTCGAGCGCGGCAATGCGCGCCATGTCGTCGGCATCCAGGCGCAGGCTCTGGGCAAGCAGATTGCTGGCCAGGTTCTCGCGCTTGGTCGATGACGGGATCACCGCGTAACCCAACTGCATGGCCCAGGCCAGGGCGACTTGGGCGACCGTGGCCTTGTGCTTGCTGGCGATCGCGGCCAGCACCGGGTCTTTCAGGACCTTGCCATAAGCCAGGGTCATGTAGGAGGTGATGGTAATGCCTTGCTCCTTGAGGAACGCGGTCAGCTTGCTGTTCTGCAGGTATGGGCTGAGTTCGATCTGGTTGGTGGCGATTTCGCCTTTGCCAACCACGGCGATGGCTTGCCTGGTCAGCTCGATGTTGAAATTGGACACGCCAATCTGACGGGTCAGGCCCAGCTTCTTGGCCTCAGCCAGGGCTGTCATGTATTCGACCAGTTCAACGCCGTTGCCCGGGGCCGGCCAATGGATCAGCAGCAGGTCGACATGGTCGGTGCGCAGTTTCTGCAGGCTGTCGCGCAGGCTGGGGATGAGCTTGTCCGCGGCGTAGTTATCAACCCAGATCTTGGTGGTGATGAACAGCTCGCTGCGCGGCACGCCGCTCTCGGCGATGGCCTGGCCGATGTCGGCTTCGTTCTTGTAGATCTGCGCGGTGTCGATGACCCGGTAACCCAGTTCCAGCGCCGACTTGACCGAATCTATGACGGTTTGGCCGGTCAGGCGGAAAGTGCCGAGGCCGAAGGATGGAATGCTCATGAATCTGCTCCTGGAGAGTGAAAGGCGAACCGACTGAGCCTAGTCGCTCAGTGGCGGTCGAGCGTCGAATGGGGAGCAGTGTGCGGGTTTCAGCGTGTTCGATTAAGGCAGGGCACGGCCAAGGTCATTTGACGTGAAGTCACGAATGGATCATTGGCTCATGCAGATCCGACAAGGCGACGCTATCAATCCTTGATCAGTGTCGGGCTGGACTGCAGCAACCACAGCTGGCTCAGGCCCAGCAGCTGTTGCTCCAGCGTGGACTGTGCACCGATGCGCTGTGCTTTACGGTCCTGGCGCAGCAATGCGTCGAGGGAGCCCAGCAGGTCACGGTCCTTGCTGCTGGAAGCATTGTTGACTACGTCCGAAAGCTCGATGCCATTCTGGTAGGTGCGAACCCGCTCTTTCTGGGTCGCCTGCTGCGACACACTGGCGTCGGTCAGCACGCCATTGCGCAAGCCCAGGCGAGTAGTGCTGTTCGACTGATCGTTGACTTCGTGGTAGCGGTAGTTCTGCGATTCGCTGTCGCGGGTCAGTTGCAGGGCCACCAGTGGCTTGAACCTTTCGTGCCAGGCGGCCTTGAGGTTGGCCTGTTGTTGCTGCTCCACGCTCAGGTTGGCGCCGCCCTTGATCCTGGTCGACTGTGAAACCTGGTAGTTGAAGCTATCTGGCTCGTCCGGCTTCGCCGGGTTGGGCTGCTGCGTGGGCTGGCTGATCGATGCGTTGAAGTCGGCCAAGCCGCTGAGCAGCAGGCGGCTGTTCTTGTTCATGGCCGTTGCCGAGTTGGCCAGGCGGTTGTTGTCGTCGACGCTGTTGAGCTGGCTGAAAGCATCCTTGAACAGGCTCATCAGCTGTTCGTCGCCGTGGCCGCGCGCTTGTGCGGCGTCAAATTGGCTCAGGTAGTTGGCCACTGCAGCCTGACGCATGGCCTGGCTGCCCAGCAACGCGCCGCCCTGAGTGTCGAAGTTCATCTTCACTTCACCACCGGGGCCCTGCAGTTTCAGGCTACGGGTCTGGTCGTCCAGGCGCAGTTCGAAGGCTTGCTGCTCGCCGCTGCTGGTCACCAGCTGCGCGTCGAGTTGCAGGCCGGTGAACAGGCTCGGGTCGAGCTTGACCAGTGCGCCCAGCTGGAAGCTCGGCGGTTCCTGGGTCAGGCCGTTGATAGCCGACTGGAAGCTGCTGGCCAGCGCGGCCAGGCCATCAAGCTCCTTGGCACTGAGCGTGCCGCCCTGCACCTGTGCATCCACGGCCAGGCCTTGCTCGCTGCTGTACAGTCCCAGAGACACGGTCGCGCCGGAGGCCGTGGTGAGGTTGAAGGTGATGCTGTTGCTGGCGTATTCGCGTAGGCGCGACTGCTGCAGGCCCAGTATCAGCTCATTTGGCGTAGATGCGTCGTTTATCAGCAAGCCGGATTGGGCAATGGTCGCACCGCCATTGGCGGCCAGTTGCGCCAGCAGCGCTGCCCCCAGGCCCTGGAAGCGCGTGCTGGTCGAACTCGACTGCACGACGCCGGCCATGTACTGGCTGAGCTTGTCGACACCTGGCGTTTCCCAGACGTAGCGGCTGGATGAGCTCTCGAGGGTACCTTTGGCAGAGTAGATGTCGCTGCCCATGCTGATCGATTGCTGGCCGAGAACCACCTGTGTACTGGCACGGGTCAACGTGCCGGCGGCTTGGCTGGTTGCGTCCAGCTGAGCAGTCGCTGCAGGCGCAATCTGGACGGGGAGGGTACGAACGGTAGCAATCGGGTTCATCTTCGGCTTTCCATGCAGATTTTGTGGGTATCCATGCTATCGGCGTGCCATCAGGAAACCTGAGTGTGTATTGCGTACAAAAGAAACGGCCCGCCAAAAGGCGGGCCGTCGGGCATTGCTGGTGACGATCAGCGGCGGCGGAACAGTGGCAGCGGCTCATCGGTGGCGCCCTGATAGGTCACCGAGAAGTCCTTCAGGCCCTGCAGTGCGTCTTCCGGGTCCTTGTCGGCACGGATGGCGAACGCGTCGAAGCCGCAACGGGCCATGAAGAACAGCTGGTCGCGCAGCACGTCGCCGATGGCGCGCAGCTCGCCCTTGTAGCCGTAGCGGTCACGCAGCAGGCGCGCATTCGAATAGCTGCGCCCGTCGGTGAAGGCCGGGAAGTTCAGGGCGATGACCTGGAAGTGCTGCACGTCGTCGCCGATTTCTTCCGCTTCCTGGTCGCTGTCCAGCCACACGCCCAGGCCGCCGTCGCGGGCCTTGAGCACGTGGGCATGGTCGCGCCACATCTGCAGCGGGACGATGTAGTCGTCGCAGTTGCTCAGCTCGTCGAACGAGAAGTCCTTGGGCAGCAGGTGCCAGGTTTCGTCGACGATCTGGTTGTTCTTAATGATTCGCTGCATAGACGCGTTCCTTGAAGGGGTCGATGCCGATACGCTGGTAGGTGTCGATGAAACGCTCTTCCTCGGTACGTTCTTCGATGTACACGGTGATCAGCTTCTCGATCACATCGGCCATGTCATTCTGGGCGAAGGACGGGCCGAGGATCTTGCCCAGGCTTGCGTCGCGCGCGGCATTGCCGCCCAGCGATACCTGGTAGAACTCTTCGCCCTTCTTGTCCACCCCGAGGATGCCGATATGGCCGACGTGGTGGTGGCCGCAGGCGTTCATGCAGCCAGAGATGTTCAGGTCGATCTCGCCGATGTCGAACAGATAGTCCAGGTCGTCGAAACGGCGCTGGATGGATTCGGCGATCGGGATCGACTTGGCATTGGCCAGCGAGCAATAGTCACCGCCCGGGCAGCAGATGATATCGGTCAGCAGGCCGATGTTCGGCGTGGCGAAGCCGCCCTCGCGCAGTTCCATCCACAGCGCGTGCAGCTGGCGCTGCTCGACGTCGGCGAGGATGATGTTCTGCTCGTGGGAGGTCCGCAGGAAGCCGAAGCTGTAGCGCTCGGCGAGGTCTGCCACGGCGTCCAGCTGCTTGTCGGTCAGGTCGCCAGGGGCAACGCCGGTCGGCTTGAGCGACAGGGTCACGGCTACGTAGCCAGGGCGCTTGTGGGCGCGAGTGTTGCGCGAGCGCCAGCGGGCGAAGCCTGGGAATTCGGCATCCTGGGCGCTGTAGTCGACGTTGTCGAGGGCCAAGTAGTCCGGGTCGACGAAGTGGCGCGAGACGCGCTGGACTTCGGCTTCGGTCAGGGTGGTGCTGCCGCCACGCAGGTGGGCCATTTCGGCCTCGACCTTCTCGGCGAACACTTCCGGGGTCAGTGCCTTGACCAGGATCTTGATCCGCGCCTTGTACTTGTTGTCACGGCGACCGTAACGGTTGTACACGCGCAGGATGGCGTCGAGGTAGCTGATCAGGTCCTGCCATGGCAGGAACTCGTTGATGAACGAGCCGATCACCGGGGTACGGCCCAGGCCACCACCGACCAGCACGCGGAAGCCCAGCTCGCCAGCGGCGTTGCGCACCGGCTCCAGGCCGATGTCGTGCACTTCGATGGCGGCGCGGTCTTCCTTCGAGCCGTTGATGGCAATCTTGAACTTGCGCGGCAGGTAGGCAAATTCCGGGTGGAAAGTGGTCCACTGGCGGACGATTTCGCACCATGGGCGCGGGTCGACCAGTTCATCCGCGGCAACACCGGCGAACTGGTCGGTGGTGGTGTTGCGCAGGCAGTTGCCGCTGGTCTGGATCGCGTGCATCTGCACGGTGGCCAGCTCGGCGAGGATGTCCGGGATGTCTTCCAGCGCCGGCCAGTTGAACTGCACGTTCTGGCGGGTGGAAATGTGGGCGTAGCCTTTGTCGTAGTCGCGGGCGATCTTGGCCAGGGTGCGAACCTGATTGGCGTTCAGCTGGCCGTACGGCACGGCGACACGCAGCATCGGCGCGAAACGTTGGATATAGAGGCCGTTCTGCAGGCGCAGAGGGCGGAATTCTTCTTCGCTCAGCTCACCGGCCAGGTAGCGGCGGGTCTGATCCCGGAACTGCTTGACGCGGTCCTCGATGATCCGCTGATCGTACTCGTCGTATACGTACATAAAAGTCCTGTCTCAGGCTGCATGCAGCTATTCGCGCGCACGGCCGCGCACTCCGGTTCGGAGCCGGGAAACGATAGCAGGTTGGGTTTATGCGCTAAAGTGATGTTTTTGCATATGAAAAGAACCAAAAGAACTAAGTGAGACTGACTGCCATTTGTTACCCCAGGGTGCGACAGGTTTATACTCGGCGGTTTGTTTCAAAAGGTGTATCCGCATGCTCAAGGTGCTTTGCCAAAGCTTGTGCCTGGGCCTGCCACTGGCAGCCTCCGCTCAGGCCGCCTCGGTGGTCTTTCTCAACCCAGGCCTGTCGGACGAGACGTTCTGGACCAGCTATTCGCGTTTCATGCAGGCCGCTGCAGATGAGCTGGGCATGTCGCTGCGGGTGGAGTACAGCGAGCGCGATGCAGCGCTGGCGATGAGCCAGGCGCGGGCCATTCTCAAGGGGCCGCAGCGGCCGGACTACTTGGTGCTGGTCAATGAGCAATACGTCGCGCCGGAGATCATCCGCCTGTCACAGGGCACAGGGGTCAAGCTGTTCCTGGTCAACAACGGCCTCACCGCCACCCAAGCCAGAAGCATCCAGGCCCAGCCCGACCGTTACGGGCAGATACTCGGCACCTTGACTTCCAATGACGAGCAGGCAGGCTTTCGCATGTTGCACGAGATGGTCGCCTTGCTGCCGCGTGACAATGAGCCGATCGACCTGGTGGCCTTTGCCGGGGTCAAGACCACACCGGCTTCACAATTGCGAGAAGCGGGCATGCGCCGGGCACTGGCCGACTTCCCCCAGGTGCGCCTGCGCCAGGTGGTGTACGGCGGCTGGAACCGTGAACGCGCCTACGAGCAGGCGCAGCAATTGCTGCAGCGCTACCCGAAGACCCGGCTGGTGTGGGCGGCCAACGACCAGATGGCCCTCGGTGCGATGCAGGCGTTCGAGGAGGCCGGGCGCAAGCCTGGGCGCGATGCAGTGTTTGCCGCCGTCAACAGTTCAGCGCAAGCCTTGCGCGCCCGTATCGATGGGCGCCTGGGCGTGCTGATGGGCGGGCACACCACGCTGGGTGGCTGGGCCATGGTGATGCTGCACGACGATGCCCAGGGCCTGGAGGTGAATCGCGACGGCAAGCGTGAGCACACGCTGCCGGTGCTGCAGTCGATCGACCCGGCCAAGGCGCGGCGATGGCTGAAGCTGCTGGAGCGGGACGACTACGGCGTCGATTTCCAGCATTACAGCGCCGAAGGGCGTCCGCCGAGCTACCAATACCCGTTTCTGACGTCACCCGTCGACTATTGAAAGACCTTGATTGAGAGAAGGGCATTGCTCGTCTTAACTGCTGGTGGTGAAGTGCATTCCCATAACCACTACAAGAGGCAATGCAATGGGAAACTCTACCAAAGTCCGCAAAGCTGACAGCAGTGTCGATGCCTGGGCGATCCTCTGCCTGATCGTCCTGGTGGTGGTCACTGCCGTGTATTGGGTCAGCCACCAGTGACTTGAATCTCAAGATCGTGATGCCGCCAGAACGCCTGCGGGAGGGAACCCGCAGGCGTTTTACTTTTTGTAGAGCGCTCAGTGGGCGGTGAGGTGCAGCGCCAGTTGTACCAGGCCGATCAGCACGGCGATGAACACCAAGGTGAACAGCGTGCCCATCACGATGAAGTGGCTGGCCTTGCCGTGGGTGAAGTCGCGGGCGCGGTTCTTGCCGCTCTGCACGCCGAAGGCGGCGGCGAGGATGCTGTGCAGCATCTGCCAGAAGGTTGGGGGTTTGCCCTGGCTGGAATCGTCCATGGTGGCTCCTGAAGAAGCAGAGGCAATCAGGGACAGTGTAGGCAATGAGTGAGAGGTTGCTGTGCTGGCCTCTTCGCGGGGCAAGCCCGATCCTACAGGCGCATGCGTTACCTGTGGAGGAGCGGGCTTGTCCCGCGAAGAGGCCAACGCGGTCTTAGCTGTCGTACCCGAGGTTAGGCGCCAACCAGCGTTCGCTCACGCTGATGTCCTGCCCCTTGCGCACGCTGTAACGCTCGATCTGGTCCTTGTCGACCTTGCCCACCGCAAAGTACTGCGCCTGCGGGTGAGCGAAGTACCAGCCGCTGACCGCCGCTGCCGGGAACATCGCGAAGTGCTCGGTCAGGAACACACCGCTCGGCCCGGTTTCGCCGATGGCGGTGCCATCGAGCAGGCGGAACAGGGTTTCTTTCTCGGTGTGGTCCGGGCAAGCCGGGTAGCCCGGGGCAGGGCGGATGCCGCTGTACTGCTCCTTGATCAGTGCCTCGTTGTCCAGCTGCTCGTTGCGGGCATAGCCCCAGTGCTCTTTGCGCACCTGCTCGTGCAGCCACTCGGCACAGGCCTCGGCCAGGCGGTCGGCCAGGGCCTTGACCATGATCGAGCTGTAGTCGTCGCCCTTGTCCTGATAAGCCTTGGCCACTTCCTCGGCACCGATGCCGGCGGTGGTGATGAAACCGCCGACGTAGTCGGTGACGCCGCTGGCCTTCGGCGCGACGAAGTCGGCCAGGGACAGGTTCGGCTTGCCATCGGGCTTGATGGTCTGCTGGCGCAGGTGGTGCAGGGTGGCCAGGGCCTGGCCGTCCGCACCGTAGACTTCGATGTCGTCATCGGCGACCTGGTTGGCCGGCCAGAAGCCGAACACCGCACGGGCACTGATCAGTTTCTCGTCGATCAGCTTGTCGAGCATCTCGCAGGCATCCTTGTACAGCGCGGTGGCGGCCTCGCCAACCACTTCGTCGGTGAGGATGCGCGGGAACTTGCCGGCCAGGTCCCAGGAGATGAAGAACGGCGTCCAGTCAATGTACTCGGCCAAGGTGCGCAGATCGATGTCTTCCAGCACCTTGACACCGGTGAAAGAGGGCACTGCTGGCTGGTAGCCTGCCCAGTCGTACTTTGGCTTGGCGGCAATGGCCTGGGCGTAGCTCAGGCGCTCGGTGCGGGCGCTGCGGTTGGCGGTGCGCTCACGCACTTCCACGTAGTCCTGGCGGGTCTTCTCGACGAAGCCGGGCTTGAGTTCCTTGGACAGCAGCTGGGTGGCCACACCCACCGCACGCGAGGCGTCGGTGACGTAGACCACAGCGTCGTTGCTGTACTTGGGTTCGATCTTGACCGCGGTGTGTGCCTTGGAGGTGGTGGCACCACCGATCATCAGCGGCAGGTGGAAATCCTGGCGCTGCATCTCGCGGGCGACGTGGACCATCTCGTCCAGCGACGGGGTGATCAGGCCGGACAGGCCGATGATGTCGCACTTCTGTTCGCGGGCGGTCTGCAGGATCTTCTCGGCCGGCACCATCACGCCAAGGTCGACGATGTCATAGCCGTTGCAGCCCAGTACTACGCCGACGATGTTCTTGCCGATGTCGTGCACGTCACCCTTGACCGTGGCCATGAGGATCTTGCCCTTGGCTTCGGGCTTGTCGCCTTTCTCGGCTTCGATGAACGGGATCAGGTGCGCCACGGCCTGCTTCATCACCCGGGCCGACTTGACCACCTGTGGCAGGAACATCTTGCCGGCGCCGAACAGGTCGCCAACCACGTTCATGCCGTTCATCAGCGGGCCTTCGATAACTTCGATCGGGCGTGCGCACTGCTGGCGGCATTCTTCGGTGTCTTCGACGATGAAGGCGGTGATGCCCTTGACCAGCGCGTGTTCCAGGCGCTTTTCAACGGGCAGCGAACGCCACTCTTCGTTTTCCACTTCCTTGGTTGCGCCGCCGCCCTTGTAGTCGTCGGCAATCGCCAGCAGGGCGTCGGTGCCGTGCGGGGTGCGGTTGAGCACCACGTCCTCGACCTTCTCGCGCAGCGCGGCCGGGATCTCGTCGTAGATCTCCAGCTGGCCGGCGTTGACGATACCCATGGTCAGGCCGTTCTGGATCGCGTGGTACAGGAAGACCGAGTGGATCGCCTCGCGCACCGGGTTGTTGCCGCGGAACGAGAACGACACGTTGGACACGCCGCCCGAGCTCAGCGCGTGGGGTAGGTGATCGCGGATGTAGGCACAGGCCTCGATGAAATCGACGGCGTAGTTGTTGTGCTCTTCGATGCCGGTGGCGACGGCGAAGATGTTCGGGTCGAAGATGATGTCTTCCGGCGGGAAGCCCACTTCATTGACCAGGATGTCGTAGCTGCGCTGGCAGATTTCCTTCTTGCGCGCGGCGGTGTCGGCCTGGCCGACCTCGTCGAAGGCCATCACCACCACGGCGGCGCCATAGCGCTTGCACAGGCGGGCGTGGTGCTTGAACTGCTCGACGCCTTCCTTCATGGAGATCGAGTTGACGATGCCCTTGCCCTGGATGCACTTCAGGCCCGCTTCGATCACTTCCCACTTGGAGGAGTCGATCATGATCGGCACGCGGGAGATGTCCGGCTCACCGGCGATCAGGTTGAGGAAGCGGACCATGGCGGCCTGGGAATCGAGCATCCCTTCGTCCATGTTGATGTCGATCACCTGGGCGCCGGCCTCGACTTGCTGAAGGGCGACTTCCAGGGCCTCGGTGTAATTCTCTTCACGGATCAACCGGGCGAACTTGGCGGAGCCGGTGATGTTGGTGCGCTCGCCGACGTTGACGAACAGCGACTGGCGGTCGATGGTGAACGGCTCCAGGCCGGACAGGCGGCAGGCCTTGGCGATTTCCGGGATCTCGCGCGGTTTGTACTTGGCCACGGCCTCGGCGATGGCCTGGATGTGGCCCGGGGTGGTGCCGCAGCAACCGCCGATGATGTTGAGGAAGCCGCTGGCGGCAAATTCCTCGACCACCGCCGCCATCTCGGCCGGGGTCTCGTCGTATTCACCGAAGGCGTTCGGCAGGCCGGCGTTGGGGTGGGCGGACACGTGGGTGTCGGCCTTGGTCGCCAGCTCTTCCAGGTACGGGCGCAGGTCCTTGGCGCCGAGGGCGCAGTTCAGGCCCACGGAAATCGGCTTGGCGTGCCGCACCGAGTTCCAGAACGCTTCGGTGGTCTGGCCCGACAGTGTCCGGCCGGAGGCATCGGTAATGGTGCCCGAGATCATGATCGGCAGTTCGATGCCATCGTCCTCGAACACCTGTTGCACGGCGAAGATCGCCGCCTTGGCGTTGAGGGTGTCGAAGATGGTCTCGATCAGTATCAGGTCGGCGCCGCCCTCGATCAGGCCGCGGGTGGCCTCGATGTAGTTTTCCACCAGCTCGTCGAAGGTGACGTTGCGGTAGCCGGGGTCGTTGACGTCCGGGGAGATCGAGCAGGTGCGGCTGGTCGGGCCGAGCACGCCGGCGACGAAGCGCGGCTTGTCCGGGGTTTCCAGGGTCTTGGCATCGGCCACCTGGCGGGCGATGCGCGCACCTTGGACGTTCAGCTCGTAGACCAGCGATTCCATGCCGTAGTCGGCCTGGGAGATCTGCGTGGCGTTGAAGGTGTTGGTTTCGAGGATATCGGCGCCGGCATCCAGATAGGCTTTCTCGATGGCGGCGATCACGTCCGGGCGGCTGAGCAGCAGCAGGTCGTTGTTGCCTTTCACGTCGCTTGGCCAATCGGCGAAGCGCGTGCCACGATAGTCGTGTTCCTCGAGGCGATAGCTTTGGATCATAGTACCCATGCCGCCGTCGAGGATCAGGATGCGCTCTTTGAGTGCGTGCTGGAGTGCTTGAAGACGAGCGCTGCGGTCGGACATAGGAACTACCTGGTCGGGCAAATATCAGAAGGTGCCGAATCATAACAAAGCTGCGCGGTTTTTAGGCGTATTGCCCATTTGCATGAATTCTGTTCATGTTGGACGGTCGTTGCGCAAGCTATGCAAACAGAGCACCCAAGGACGACCAGGCAAATCGTGATGGCTTTCAATACCCAGGACTTTCCGCACATGGTGCATCGTATCCTTGTCAGCGTCTTCGCCCTGCTCATCAGCAGCGTGGCGTTCGGACAGGCCCCCCAATCGAGCCCGGTCATTTCCTACACCCGGGACATCCAGCCGATCTTCACCGAGAAATGCGTGGCCTGCCACGCCTGCAACGACGCCGCCTGCCAGCTCAAGCTGGAAAGCCCCGAAGGCGCGGTGCGCGGTGCCACCAAGGTGCCGGTGTACCAGGGCGAACGCAGCAAGGCCGTGCCCCCCACGCGGTTGTTCTACGACGCCCACAGTGAAGATGCATGGCGCAAGAAGGGCTTCTACTCGGTGCTCGACAACCAGGGCAGCCAGGCGGCGCTGATGGCGCGCATGCTCGAGCTGGGGCACAAGACCCCTCTCACGCCCAACGCCAAACTGCCCGAGGAGATTGTCCTGGGGCTTAGCCGCAACAACATGTGCCCGCTACCCGAAGAGTTCGACGCCTATGCCGGCGCCCACCCCAAGGAGGGCATGCCATTGGCGGTCACCGGCCTGACCGACAAGGAATACGACACGATGCGCCGCTGGCTGGCCGCCGGCGCGCCGGTCGAGTACCAGCCGATTCAGCCAAGTGCGGCCGAGGCCAGGCAGATCGCCGACTGGGAAGAGTTGCTCAATCGTCCGGGCTCCACCGAGGCGCTGGTCGCCCGCTGGCTGTACGAGCACCTGTTCCTGGCGCACATCTACTTCGTCGGCGGCGAGCAGGGCCACTTCTTCCAGTGGGTACGCTCGCGCACGCCAAGCGGCAAGCCGGTCGATATTATCGCCACGCGCCGCCCCAACGACCCGCCAGGCACCGACTTCTATTACCGGCTGATCCCGGTGCAAGGCGTGATCGTCCACAAGACCCACATCACCTACCCAATGGGGCCGCAAAAGCTCAAGCGCGTGAAGCAGCTGTTCTACGCCGGCGACTGGCATGCCAGCGCGCTGCCGGGCTACGGCCCTCGCCACCGGGCCAACCCGTTTGAAACCTTCGAGGCGATCCCGGCGGTGGCGCGCTACCAGTTCATGCTGGATAACGCCGAGTACTTCGTGCGCACCTTCATTCGTGGGCCGGTGTGCCGCGGGCAGATCGCCACCGATGTGATTCGCGACAATTTCTGGGCGCTGTTCCAGGAACCGGCCCACGACCGCTACATCACCGATGCCAAGTACCGCGGCGAAGCCACGCCGCTGCTGGCCATGCCAGGCCAGATCGACGATGTCGGCAGCGTGCTGAACCTGTGGCATGCCTACCGCGACAAGCGCAACGAGTACGAAAAACTGCGCCGCGAGGCCTATGCTGAAATGCCGGCGCCGGGCTGGGCAACCCTGTGGGCCGGCAACGACAATGCACTGCTGAGCATTTTCCGCCACTTCGACAGCGCCTCGGTGACCAAGGGCCTGATTGGCGACGTGCCGCTGACCGTGTGGTTGTTCGACTACCCGCTGTTCGAGCGCACCTATTACCAGTTGGCGGTCAACTTCGATGTGTACGGCAACGTCTCGCACCAGCTGCAGACGCGCCTGTACTTCGACCTGATCCGCAACGGCGCCGAGGTCAACTTCCTGCGCCTGATGCCGGCCGACCAGCGTGGCGAGATCCTCGGCAGCTGGTACCAGAACAGCGGCAAGGTGAAGATGTGGCTGGACTACGAGGACATCGACACCGACACGCCGAGCGGCATCAAGCTTGACCCGCGCGACCCCAAGCGCGACTTCGGCCTCAAGCTGCTGCAACGCACCGGCAGCCTGAACGCCGCGCCGGACCCGATCAACCGCTGCACCGGCGCCTATTGCTCGCGGCCGCAGATGAACGAGGAATTCCGCAACGTCGAGCAGTCGCTCAGCCGCCTGGTGTCGCGCCCGGCCGCCGGCCTGAAAGTCATCAGCCAGCTGCCCGAGGCGACCATGCTGCGCATCGAAGGCGAGGGCGGCCAGCGCCAGGTCTACAGCCTGCTGCGCAACCGTGCGCACAGCAACGTGGCGTTCCTGCTCGGCGAGGCGTACCGCTACCAGCCGGGGCTGGACACTCTGACGCTGTACCCGGGCGTGCTCAGCAGCTACCCGAACTTCATCTTCAACATCCCGGCCAAGGATGTGCCAGAGTTCGTCGAGGACATGGAGTACGCCAAGGATGACCCGGCGAAGTTCGAGCGCATCGTCATGCGCTGGGGCGTGCGTCGCAGTCATCCGGAGTTCTGGCGCTACTTCCATGACCTCAGCACCTACATCGAGGAAACCGATCCGGTGGAGGACGGGGTGCTGGACATGAACCGCTACGAGAACCTCTGATCGGGTCGGTTGACCTTTGCCAATACGCTGCGGTCGGAAACGGTAGGTGGCCCGGGGGCTGTATAGCCTTCGGGCCTCAATACACCGGCAATCGCAGGTATTCCATGCTGTATTCGCTTCAGGCACTGCGGGCGTTCGCCGCCTGGGTGGTGGTCTGCCACCACTTCATGCAGATCTTCTTCGACTTCCATGCCACCGGCCCCATTGGCCAGCTGCTCACCGACCGCGGCGCTGTAGGCGTCGACATCTTCTTCATCATCAGCGGGCTGGTGATCTACCTGTCGACTCGCGACAAACCCATCGAACCGCGCCAGTTCCTCCTCAACCGGGCCCTGCGCATCGTCCCCGCTTATTGGTTCTACACCGCGCTGATGGCGGCGTTGCTGTTGGCGTTCAGCCAGTGGATGCCGCACCAGGCCTTCAACTGGCATCACCTGCTGCTGTCGCTGTTGTTCATCCCGGCGGAAAACCCCGGCGGTTACGGTTTATATCCGACCCTGAACGTGGGCTGGACGCTGAATTTCGAGATGTTCTTCTACCTGTTGTTCGGCCTGGCTTTCCTCGTGCGCCAGCGCCACCACCTGCTGCTGGTGACCGCTGCATTGCTGCTGGTCAGTGAAGTGCTCGGCCGCATGGGCGTGCTCAGCCGCTTCTACAGCAACGACATCATCTACGAATTCCTGCTGGGCATCGGCCTGGGCGTGATCCAGCGTCGCGGGCTGATCCGCGAGGGCCTGTGGCTGCCACTGGCGGTGCTGGGCGTGGCGGGCTACGCGCTCTATCACCTGGACGCTTCGCAGCGCCTGCTGCACTGGGGCGTGCCAAGCGCCATGATCGTGCTGGCGTTCATCGCCCTGGAGCCGTACTTCAAGGGCAATCGCCTGCTCAAGGCACTGGGTGACTGCTCCTATTCGGTGTACCTGATCCACGTGCTGGTGCTGTATGCCGGCTGGTTCGCCGCCCAGCGCCTGCACCTGAACCCGTACCTGGTATTCGCCGTGTGCGTGCCGTCCATTGGACTAATGTCTTGGTTCAGCTACCAGTGGCTGGAGCGCGGCCTGTACCGGCGGATGCAGGCCTGGCTGGCGGCACCACGGGAGCAAACTCGCGAATTTGCGCTTTCCCGAGTCAAATACTAGGACTTTGTACAAAGGCCAGGTTGGCGTACACTTGGCCGCAAGTCTGTGAGGAACTTCCATGAGCGCTATAACCATTACTGACGCCGCCCATGATTACCTGGCCGATCTGCTCTCCAAGCAGAACACGCCTGGCATTGGCATCCGTATTTTCATCACCCAGCCGGGCACCCAGTACGCCGAGACCTGCATCGCCTACTGCAAGCCGGGCGAAGAGAAGCCCGACGACGAGCCGGTCGGCCTGAAGAGTTTCACCGCCTACCTCGACGCGGTCAGCGTGCCGTTCCTGGAAGACGCGCTGGTCGACTACGCCACCGACCGTATGGGTGGCCAGCTGACCATCAAGGCGCCGAACGCCAAGGTGCCGATGGTCAACGAAGACAGTCCGATCAACGAGCGTATCAACTACTACCTGCAGACCGAGATCAACCCGGGCCTGGCCAGCCACGGCGGCCAGGTGAGCCTGGTGGACGTGGTCGACGACGGCATCGCCGTGCTGCAGTTCGGTGGCGGCTGCCAGGGCTGCGGCCAGGCCGACGTGACCCTCAAGGAAGGCATCGAACGCACCCTGCTCGAGCGCATTCCGGAGCTCAAGGGCGTGCGTGACGTGACTGACCACACCCAGAAAGAGAACGCCTACTACTGATCTTTCCAGGTCAAGGCCTAGCAACAAAGTGTTACGGTTTCAACCCCTGCGACAACAGGCCGCAGCCCGTATTCAAAGGGCTGCGGGCCATCACCGCCTTGGTCGGGTAGAAGCCCACCGGGTGTCATGCCAGAATGCCCCGGTTTTTCGGCCGGCCCGTCCCGAGGGCCGGCACCTTCCCTGTAAAGGATGGTTCAATGAATGATCAGTTTACCCGGCGCGCGGTTGTCGCCGGGATGGGCGTTCTCGGGCTTGGCCTGCTGGCAGGCTGCAACCCGGCCCGGGGGCTCGAGTTCAAGTACGGCAAGAACATGAGCAACGAGATCCTTGGGCGCAAGTTCAGCCTCAAGGACCCCCAAGGCAATGTCCGCACCCTGTCGAGCTTCTACGGCAGCATGCCGATGATCTTCTTCGGTTTCACCCAGTGCCCGGCCGTGTGCCCGACCACCCTGGCGCGTGCGGCACAGATCAAGAAGCTGCTCAGGGGCCGCGACCGCGAGATTTTCCAGGTGGTGTTCATCACCCTGGACCCGGAACGCGACACCCCCGAAGTGCTCGACGCCTACGTCAAGGCCTTCGACCCGTCGTTCACCGCCCTGACCGGCACCCCGGAAGAAATCGCAGCGGTGGCCAAGGAGTTCAAGGTGTTCTACGAAAAGGTCCCGGCCGGTGACACCTACACCATCTCTCATTCGTCCACCAGCTACGTCTACGATACACGTGGCACCCTGCGCCTGAGCCTGGGCCATTCGCTCAATGCCAAGGAATGCGCTGAAGACCTGGCAACCCTGATGGAGATCTGCTGAATGTCGATGCAACCAATCAAGCGCGGCCTGGCCGCCCTGGTACTGATGGGCCTGGCCCTGCCGGCCCTGGCGCAGACCACCGTGAGCGACGCCTGGGTACGCGCCAGCGTGCCGCACCAGCCGTCCACTGGCGCCTTCATGACCCTGACCGCCAGCACTGACAGCAAGCTGGTCGGCGTGGCTTCGCCAGTGGCCAAGACCGTGCAGGTGCACGAGATGACCATGAACGGCGACGTGATGGGCATGAAGCAAGTGAAGGCCGTGGAGCTGCCTGCGGGCAAGCCGGTGAGCCTGGACCCCAATGGCTACCACGTGATGCTGATGGGCTTGACCCAGCAGGTGAAAGAAGGCGAGAAGGTACCGCTGACCCTGACCATCGAAGATGCCAAGGGCGCCAAGGAAACCGTCGAGGTACAGGCAGAAGTGCGTCCGCTCAATGCCGATGCCGGCGGTGGGCATGACCACATGCACATGAACCACTGACCAACGAAAGGGCCGCATCAGCGGCCCTTTTTCATTGTGCTGCGCGCTTCAGCTACGGAAGCGTGGCAGCGGCCTGTCGAGGGTGAGCGAGGTCAGCGTCTTGCGGACCTGGGCCTCATCGGCCTCCAGCGCCTTCAGGCTGGCGCGGATCTTGCCCGCAGCGGGCACATCGCCCTGGCGGTCGATCCAGTCGGCAATTTCCTTGCAGGCACTGCTCAGGCAGGCTTGGCGCTGGTTCATCAGCGATATCAGGGTGGTGAGTTCTCTTTCGGACATGACAGATCCTCCGTTCTGCTCTGTCAGTGTAGCAGTGGCTTGCCGGCTTGCCTGAGGCCTGGCGTCGCAGGCGCTAGCTGTGCAGGCAGGCGCTGCGATAGGCGCCCGGCGTCACGCCAAAGGTCTGCTTGAACTGCCGGCTCAAGTGACTCTGGTCGGCAAAACCCAGGGTAAAGGCCACGTCAGAGGCTGCCAGGCCGCTTTTCAGAAATTCCCGTGCTCGCGCCAGGCGCCGTTGCTTCAACCAGGCATGCGGCGGCAGGCCGGTGGCCTGGCGGAACACCCGGGCGAAATGGAACGGCGAAAGATTGACCGCAGCTGCCAGGGCTTCCAGTGATGGTGGATCTGCCAGTTGGCTTTCCAGCATCTCCCGGGCACGTGCCACCGCCAGCGGTTCATTGCCGGGGGCCGTGGGTTCCGGGCAGTGGCCGTGGCGCTGCACCAGCGCCAGCACCGCCTGGCGCCAGGCGGTCTGTTGTTCCAGGGCGCTGGCGCCGGCTTCCGATAGCTGATGCAGTTGGCTGAAGGCCCGGGCCAGGGCCGGGTCCTGGATCACGCTGTCCTTGAAACGCGGCATGCCGTGCTGGCCCAGTTCCAATTCGTCCAGCACGCCAGTAACCCGTTCATGCTCCGGATAGAAACCCCGGTAGCGCCAACCGGCTTCGTGGGCGGTGGCGCCGGTGTGCAGCTCGTCCGGGTTGATCAGCACCATGCTGCCGACCGGCGCCAGGTGCTCGCTACCGCGGTGCCAGAAGCGTTGTGCGCCCGACTCGATCACGGTGAACACATAGCCTTCATGCACATGCGGGGCGAAGCGCTGCTGGAAGTAGCGCGCGTGCAGCATTTCGACGTCGCCGAGGGCCGGCGCCTGCCAGAGGTGGGTCTGTTCGCGCAGGGGCGTGCTCATGCCAGCCAGCTGCGCAGCAGGAAGAAGATCAACATGCTCGCCAGCATGCTCAGCAATACGCTGCGGGTCAACAGCACCAGCGCAACGGCCACCAGCGCGCCGAGCAGGTAGGGGTTGAGCGGGCTCAGGTCGAGCTGGTGGCCGGGCAGGAAGATGATCGGCCCACAGATCGCCGTGAGCATGCCGGGCACGGCAAAGCCGAGGAACTGCCGGGCGTTCGAGCTCAGGCGCAAGGGCAGGCGCGGTTCCAGGAAGGCGTAGCGGTTGAGGAATACCACGGCGCCCATGGCGAAAATCAGCAGCCAGATCATGGGCGGCCTCCGGTGAATTTCTGGCAGACGAAGCCAGCAGCCATGCCCAGCAGGCCGGCGGCGACCAAGGCGGTTTCCCAGTGCCAGTAGCTGAACAGCACCGAGCAGAACAGCGACACCGCCACGCATACTACGGTGGGGAGGTTGCGCACCAGTGGCGCGATCAGCGCGACGAAGGTGGCGACGATAGAGAAGTCCAGGCCGAGCTGGTCGAGGTGCGGGATGTTCTGGCCCAGCACGATGCCGGCCAGGGTGAACAGGTTCCAGGCGACGTAGAAAGTCAGGCCCACGCCCAAGGCGTACCAGCGGTTGAATTGCTGCTGGTCGTAGTGGCTGGTCAGGGCGAAGAACTCGTCGGTGAGCAGGAAGCCCAGGCCCAGTCGCCAGCGCAACGGCTGGTTGGACAGCACCGGGCGCATGGACAGGCCATAGAGAAGGTGTTGGGAGGTCAGCAGCAGGGTCGTGAGCAGGATCGACAGCAGGCTGGCGCCGCCCTTGAGCATGCCGATGGCAACCAGTTGCGCGGCACCGGCGAAGACGATCGCCGACAGGCCTTGGCCTTGCCAGGCGCTGAGGTTGGCCTCGATGGCCATGGAACCGGCGAGCAAGCCCCAGGGGGCGACGGCCAGGGACAGCGGCAGGATGGCGATGGCGCCGTGCAGGAAGGCTTGGCGGGCGATGGGGGGACTGCTGGGCATGATGGCTGCGACACATTTTGCGAGGTAGGGCAGCATGACAGAGCCGTGGGGTGGGTGGCTTGAACGATCTTGCTTGTTTGCTGCCTGTACCGTGCTCAGCGGCGACTGGTCAGCCGGTGCTGCGCCGCCATGCAGCCATTGATGTCCACGGCCCTCTGCAGCAGTACCTGGCGATGCTGTGGATCGAGGTCGCTCAGCAGCCGGTAGACCTCGGCCTGGTAGTCGCGTTGGCGCCCCCATTGCATCTCCAAGCCCTGCGGGTGGCTGCGACTGCACGCCAGGCGGGTGGCTGGCTGCGGGTAGTAGGGCGCATACAGGGTTGCCATGCTCGGGATCGCTTCCAGCGCTTCGCGGTAGGCCGGGCTGGCATTGTAGTTTGGGCACCAGGTCGCAATCGCTGTCGCCGGCGGTGCAAAACCTTGACTCAGGCTGGCTTCCAGCAGCGGGCAGGCGGCATCGGCGATCTGTGCCGCGGGCAGGTAGGTGGTGTAGTAAAGCGCCAGGCGATACTGCGCCACCGGGTGACCAAGCTCCACTGACTTTTTCAGTAAGGCCACTGCTGTCGGCAGGGTGTGTGCCAGCGCCCGGCCCTGGCGGTTGAGCTCCGGATCGACGCCCATGGCGGTGCGCAGGGGGCCGGTGTCATCCTGCGTGTCGGCCTGCTCCAGCAGCGGCAGCGCCTGGCGGTAGAGCAGGTCGGCGTGTGGATCGATACGGACCTCGAGCGCGTTTGCGGCCATCGGGGCCAGCGCGACGAACATTGCCGATGCCAGAGCGACGCGGCTCACAGGTGTGCCTCGCGCGATGAACGGGGCCGGCAGGCTGCCAGGTAAGGGAGGGCGGCTTGATGATTGATCACAACTTCGCGTACGCCTCGGGCGAATCGGAACGACGGGTATTCTAGCCAAGCGAGGGCCGAAACCGAAACCCCGTCGCTCGTCTGTCAGACGAGCTTGATCGGTGTGACCTTGCGCCGGGCGTATCGTTCCTGGGCCAGCCCCAGCTTGGCGGTGATCACCTTGGCCAGGGCATTGTTGCCCAGGTCGTTCAGGTGCAGGCGGTCGATGAACAGATCGGCACCAAATACCAGCGAGCTGCTGAGCATGCTGTTCATGTCATAGCAGGGCACGGGATCTGCCTGGCTCTTGATGCGACGGAAGAATGCCATGTGCAGTTGGCTGTCGAATGCCCCGTCGAGTAGGCGATCGAAATTCCCCGGGTGTTGCTTGAGGGCGGCCAGCATCGCCTGTTCACCCGCCGGCAGGGTTTCCCGACACCAGGGCAGCAGGGGCTGGAGGATGAAGGTCAGGGTGGCGTGGCTGTCAGCCAGCATGCGCTCCCATTGGCGCAAGGTGCGGCCGATGTTGTCGGCCGCCCGGGCCAGGCGTTCTTCCGGAGCAGACAGCGACCAGTTGGGGAGCGGTTCGTGACGCCGTGGTGCCAGTGCCTGGCCCAGGCGCTGCCACAGCGACTCGCGGCGAGCCGGGCCTACAGGTGGCATGCCTTCGTTGAAACTGTTCAGGTAAGCCTGGTGAGCCTTGGCCTTTTGCGGGTCGTGCGGGCCGGCCAGGACTTCGCCGAGGGCTTCATGGGCCAAGGTGTTGAGGCCGCTGAGCAGCACCACATGGCCCACTTCGCCCAGGCGGTGCTGGTGGGTCAGGAACAGCAACAGTTCCTGGCTGGCATTGAGCCCGCAGCCGGCCAGGCTCAGCCATACCTCACCGGTCAGCATCGACAGGTGCGAGGCCACCGTATGTTCATCGGAGCTGGCGCCGATGCCCAAGGCGGTCGAACCGCCGACCAGCAGGTTGATGCGCGGTGCACTGCCGCGTTCGGCGGCCGAGAAGCGCTTGCCGGCGCAGTGGCTGTAGCGCAGGCCAAAGGCATCGGTGTTGATGGTGCCGGAGCGGTAGCCGCTTTCATGCACATGCAGGGTATGCGGTGCGCGGCGGTTGCCCAGCAGCAGAAAACGCTGGTAGTCGTGATGCAGTGGCGAAGCGAGGCCCTGGATGTGCGTGGCGGTTACGGACGGTGTCATGGGCGCTCCTTCTCGGCTGGCGTGCGGCGGTGCAGGGCTTCAGCCCGCCAGTTCCTTGAGGTTATAGGCCAGGCCACCGACGGCGATCAGCAGCAGGACGACCCCTGAAGCCAGGGAAATCAGGCGGTTGCTGCGCTGCGAGGTGATCTTGCCGATGGCGAAGATGTACAGGCTGAGCACGGCGAAATCGATCAGCACCCACAGCAGCGACAGCACCACCATGCTCTTGCCGAACGACTCGGTGATCTGGATGAACTGCGGGAAGAAGGCGATGAAGAAGATGATGTCCTTCGGGTTGGAAATGCCCACCATGAAGCCTTGCCACAAACCGCCGCGGCCGGGCTTGGCCGGCTGCAGTTCGGCCTCCTCGGCGACAGGCGCCTGCAGGCACTCGCGCAAGGTGCCGACGGCGATGTAACCGATGAACAGGCAGCCCAGCAGGCTCATGCCGCTGAGCCAGGCCTTGTCGATGGCTGCGCTGGTGAGGATGACCCAGGCAGCGGCGCCGATCAGCACCAGTGACGCCCAGTTGGTGCCGACGGCGGTGAACATGGCCTTGCGCGAGCCGGAGGCCGCAGCGGTGTTGACGATCAGTGCCACCACCGGGCCGGGGGTGGCGATCAACAGCAGGACGGTGAGTGCATAAGTCAGAGTCAGGGCGGTATTCACGGTCAATTCTCGATCAGAGTGTCGGGTGTCGCGTGGGCGTGTGCATGAAAGGGGCAGCGCGACGGATTGAGCGAGCCTGCTTCCTGCAGTTGGTACTGCTTCCATTCGAAGTTGTCGTCCTGGCCAAAGAAGCCCAGGGTTTCGGGCATGACCCCGTCGTTGTAATGGCGTACGCGGTCACGAATGCGGGCACGAATGCGTTGCCCGCTTTCGGTGCTGGCGTTGGCCACTTCGTCGAAGTTTTCCCGCGGGTTGATGACGAAAGTGATGTGCGGGCCGAGATTGCGGCTTTTCATCTGCTGGTGGCCGGGGAAGTTCATGTTGATGAACAGCGGCATGCCGGCATAGCAGAACGACCAGGCGTTGTCGTGCGGGTCGGTGGGAACTGCTTGAGGCCACGGATGCGGGTCTCGGGCATGTACCCCGCGCAGTACTTTCCAGGCCAGTGCCTGTTGTTCGGCCAGGCTGCTGTCGGCGGCAGTTTCGAGAAACACCACCAGCGGGCTGCCGATGCGTTGCTTGATCGGCACAGGCGTGATGGTGCGGATATAGTCGGCCAGGCCCTGAGCGATATCGTCGGCCAGTTGTTCGGCACGGGCGAAGAGGATGTGGCAGGATGCGCCGGCTACCGCCTTGCGCCCGAACAGGCACGGAAAGTCGGGGTTGGCGAGTACGCTGCGAAAATGTTGTAAGGTTTGTCGCGTCCAGTGCTGAGTGTTCCGTACATGTTCATCGGCCAGCTCTAGCGCATCCAGGCGATAGCAGTTTCCATAAACCGTAAACATGATTTCCCCAGGAGATTAAAGTAAGAGAGAGTTCCACTCACTATGCAGGCAGGTTGGTTACTTATCTTTGTTATTTACCTGCATTTTCTGAGACGCTCTTCACGTTGTAAAACGCGTGGAACTATGACCTACTATTAGTCTCACTCATGCTTCGAGGGCATCATGTCGGAACGGATTCAAGCACTGCACGCCTTGCGTGCCTTCGAGGTTGCCTCGCGCTACGGCTCGTTCACCCGCGCCGCCGAGGAGCTGGCGCTGACCCAGGGGGCGGTCAGCCATCACATCAAGACGCTCGAATCCATGTTCGGCTGCGACCTGTTCGAACGCCGTGGCCCCAAGCTGAGCCTCACCGAGCATGGGCGGCTGCTGGCCCAGGAGCTCAAGGTCGGTTTCAAGATCATCGAAAACGCCTGTGCGCTGCTGCGCCAGGACCGCTATGGGCTGCGTCTGAAAGCCCCCTCGACGCTGACCGTACGTTGGCTGCTGCGGGCGCTGGACGGTTTCAAGAAGCTCGAAGACAACTGCAGCGTGCAGCTGTCGAGCGTGTGGATGGACATCGACTCGGTGGACTTCTACTCCGAGCCCTACGACTGCGCCATCCTCCTGGCCAACGGCCGTTTCCCGGCCGACGTCGAGAGCGTCAAGCTGTTCGATGAGTGGCTGATCCCGGTGTGCCACCCGGACTACATGACGCAGGCGCAACCGGAGCTGGCCGACCTGCGTCAGTGTGAATTCCTCCACCCATCACCGGACCGCCGCGACTGGCGGCGCTGGTTGGCGCGCATGGATGCGCTGGACATCAGCATCGACCAGGGCCAGGTGTTCGATACCCTCGACCAGGGCATCTCGGCGGCACAGCAGGGCCTCGGTATTTCCGTGGTCGACCTGGTGCTGGCCAGTGCCGATCTCGCGGCCGGGCGCCTGGTGACGCCGTTCAAGCATGCGGTGTCGACCGGTGACGGTTATTACATGACCTGGCTCAAGAGCAGCCCCAAGGCGCGGCAGATGCACAAGCTGCGTGACTACCTGCTCGGCCAGGTGCCACCGCTGAGCTACAAGGACATCAACTACCTGTACGGTTGAACACGCGTTCCAGCATGAAGTCTATGAACACCCGCAGCTTGGGCGGCACGTGGCGCCCGGACGGCCACAACAGGTAGAAGCTGCCACGCCGTTCGATGAAGTCGTCGAGCACGCTCACCAGCGACCCTGCGGCCAGTTCGCGGCGCACGCTGAAGTCCGGCAGGCAGGTAATGCCACGGTGGTTGAGGGCGAAGCAGATACGTGTCTCGACATGGTTGCAGACCATCGAGATGGGGATGTCGTAGCCCTGTTCCGGGTGCTCCTGGCGCAGCGGCCAGATTTCCAGCTTGCCGTTGCTGGGGAAGCGGTAGTGCAGGCAGGTGTGAGCGCTGAGTTCACGCGGGTGTTGCGGCGTGCCGCGCGCGTGCAGGTACTCGGGCGAGGCCACCAGGCAATGCTGGAAGTGCCCGAGAAACTTGGCGTTGAGCCGCGAGTCCAGCGGCTGGCCGCCGCGCATCACCACATCGAAACCTTCACCGACGATGTCGACCATGCGGTCGGTGAACTCCAGGTCCAGCTCCACCTGCGGATAGCGCTCCATGAACTCGGCCAGGGCCGGCATCACCAGCCCGGTCACTTGCGGCAGGCTCACGCGCAGGCGGCCGCGTGGTGTTTCACTGGCCTGCGACAGTGCCTGTTCGGTGGCCTCGATCTCGGCCAGGATGCGCCGGCTGCGTTCGAGAAACAGTGTGCCCTCAGCGGTCAGGGTGATGCTGCGGGTGCTGCGGTGGAACAGGCGCACACCGAGGCGGCTCTCCAGGCGCGCCACACGCTTGCCCACAGCCGAGGCGCTGATGCCCAGCGACTGGCCGGCTGCGACGAAGCTGCGGGTTTCGGCGACCCGGTTGAAGACCACGAAGCCGCTGAGGCTGTCCATCCTGTGCTCCTGATTACGGACATCCACGTCCGGGGTGAGCGGCATTGTAACCATCTTTTTCCGTAATGGCGGGCCTTGCAGACTGTCGGCCTTGATCGAAACCACAAGGCATCCTGCAATGTCCCAGACATCGACTATCCCCCTGACCCGCGCCGAGCGCCTGCCTTTGAGCGGCCTGCTGGCACTGGCCATGACCGGCTTCATCGCCATCCTCAGCGAAACCTTGCCAGCGGGCCTGCTCGACCAGATCGCCGCGGGCATGCATATCAGCCAGGCCATGGCCGGGCAATGGGTGACGGCCTATGCGCTCGGCTCCTTGCTGACGGCCATCCCGTTGGTGACCCTGACCCAGGGCTGGTACCGGCGCCGGGCGCTGCTGCTGGCGATCATCGGTTTCGTGCTGTTCAACGGCCTGACCGCGGTGTCGCCCTCCAACCACCTGACGCTGTTGCTGCGGTTTCTCACCGGCGCCGCTGCGGGCCTGGCCTGGGGCCTGATCGCCGGGCATGCCCGGCGCATGGTGCCGGCGGCCCTGCAGGGGCGGGCGATGGCTGTGGCCATGCTCGGCCAGCCGATTGCCTTGTCGCTGGGCTTGCCGATAGCGACCTGGCTGGGCGCCGGGCTGGGCTGGCGCGCCACCTTTGTCGTGGTCACGCTGGTGGCGCTGCTGCTGGTGTTCTGGGTGCTCAGGGCGGTGCCGGACTATCCGGGGCAGGCGAGCGGCCAGCGCCCGTCGGCGGCGCAGGTGCTGCGCACGCCGGGCGTGGCCCTGGTGCTGCTGGTGATCCTCGCCTGGGTCTTGGGCCACAACATCCTCTACACCTACATCGTGCCGCTGTTGGCGGCGGCGGGCATGACGGCCGAAGTCGGCCAGGTGCTGATGCTGTTCGGGCTCTCGGCGCTGGCCGGGATCGGCCTGGTCGGGCTGATGGTCGATCGGCACCTGCGCAAGCTGGTCGTGCTGAGCCTGGCAGGGTTTGCCCTGGCCACCCTGTTGCTGGGGCAGGCCACACCCTGGGCCATCTACCTGAGTGTGGCGCTGTGGGGCCTGACCTATGGCGGTGCGCCCACCCTGCTGCAGACCGCCTGCGCCGATGCGGCGGGTGAGGGCGGCGATGTAGCGCAGTCGATGCTGGTGACGGTATGGAACAGCGCCATTGCCCTGGGCGGGATCGTTGGTGGCGTGTTGCTCGCCGGCGTGGGCGTCAAGGCATTTGGCAGCGTGGTACTGGCGCTGATCGCAGTGGCGGTGCTGACGGTGCTGGCAGCACGCAGAAGCGGCTTCGTGGCGGGGCCTCGCTAGCGTAGAATCGTGCTTTTCAGCAGAGGTCGACGCGGTGGAGTTGCAGCAGGGCTTTGTCCTCACCCGGCATTGGCATGACACGCCCGAGGGCACCTGCGTGGAATTCTGGCTGGCCACCGATGCCGGGCCACGGCTGCTGCGCCTGGCCCCCCAGGAATCGGTGGCCTTCATCCCGCAGGCGCAGGCCGAGCACGCCCGGGTGTTGTTGGCCAAGGAGCAAGGCGTGCAACTCAAGCCGCTGCGCCTGAAGGACTTTGACCAGCGCACGATGCTCGGCCTCTACACCCGTCAGCACCGCCAGCTGATGCAACTGGAGCAGCGCCTGCGTACGGCCGGTATCGACGTCTTCGAAGCCGATATCCGCCCGCCGGAGCGCTACCTGATGGAGCGCTTCATCACCGCCCCAGTGCAGTTCACCGGCCAGCGCGACGAGCAGGGCGTGTACTGCGAAGCCCAGCTCAAGCCGTTGCAGGGCTACCGCCCGACGTTGCGCCTGGCGTCGCTGGACATCGAGACCAGCGAGCGCGGCGAGCTGTACAGCATCGCCCTGGAAGGCTGCGGCCAGCGCCAGGTGTACATGCTCGGGCCGGCCAATGGTGATGCCGATGGCGTCGATTTCGACCTGCACTATTGCGCTGACCGCGCCGAGTTGCTGACTTGCCTCAACCAGTGGATGGCCGAACATGACCCGGACGCAATCATCGGCTGGAACCTGATCCAGTTCGACCTGCGCCTGCTGCATGAGCACGCCAAGGCGCTGCAGGTGCCGCTGGCGCTGGGGCGCAACGGCGCGCCGATGACCCTGCGTACCCATGCCGGCGGCGGCCACGTGTTCGCCGATGCCCCCGGGCGACTGTTGATCGACGGCATCGAGGCGTTGCGCTCGGCGACCTGGAATTTCCCTTCGTTCAGCTTGGAAAACGTCGCCCAGACCTTGCTCGGCGAGGGCAAGGACAGTGACACGCCTTACCAGCGCATGGATGAGATCAACCGCCGCTTCGCTGAAGACAAACCGGCCCTGGCGCGCTACAACCTCAAGGACTGCGAGTTGGTCACCCGCATCTTTGCCCATACCCGGTTGCTCGACTTCCTGCTGGAGCGTTCGTCGGTCACCGGCCTGGCGGTAGATCGCAGTGGCGGCTCGGTCGCCGCGTTCTGCCACCTGTACATCCCGCACATGCACCGCCTGGGCTTTGTCGCGCCCAGCCTCGGCAGCCGTCCGGACGAGGCCAGCCCCGGCGGCTTCGTCATGGATTCTCGCCCAGGGTTGTACGACTCAGTGCTGGTGCTTGACTACAAGAGCCTGTACCCGTCGATCATCCGCACCTTCCTGATCGACCCGGTGGGCCTGGTGGAGGGCTTGCGCCTGCCCGAAGACGAACACTCGGTGGAAGGCTTTCGCGGTGGGCGGTTTTCGCGCACCGAACATTGCCTGCCGGCCATCGTCGAGCGTGTATGGCAGGGGCGCGAAGCGGCCAAGCGGGAGGGCAACGCACCGCTGTCGCAAGCGCTGAAGATCATCATGAATGCCTTCTACGGCGTGCTTGGCTCCAGCGGTTGCCGCTTTTTCGACCCGCGCCTGGCCTCGTCGATCACCATGCGAGGTCACCAGATCATGCGCCAGACCCGTGCACTGATCGAGACGCAGGGTTATGAAGTGATCTATGGGGACACCGACTCCACCTTCGTCTGGCTCAAGGGTGCCCATGGCGAAGAGGCCGCGGCCCGGATTGGTCGTGATCTGGTGGCGCAGGTCAACGCGTGGTGGCGCGAGCACCTGCAGGCGACCTTGAAGCTGGACAGCGCGCTGGAGCTGCAGTTCGAGGTGCACTACCGGCGTTTCCTGATGCCGACCATCCGCGGCACCGACGAGGGCAGCAAGAAGCGCTATGCCGGCCTGGTGCAACGAGGCGATGGTCGTGAAGACGTGGTTTACAAGGGCCTGGAGTCGGTGCGCACCGACTGGTCGCCACTGGCCCAGCGCTTTCAGCAGGAGTTGTACGGGCGGATCTTCCGCGGCCAGCCGTATCGCGATTACCTGCGCGAGTACGTGCGTCAGACCCTGGCGGGCGAGCTCGACGAGCTGCTGGTGTATCGCAAGCGCCTGCGCCGGCCTCTGGCCGATTACCAGCGCAATGTTCCGCCGCACGTGCGCGCCGCGCGCCTGGCGGATGACTACAACAGTCGTATCGGGCGCCCCAGGCAGTATCAGCGCGGCGGCTGGATCAGCTACCTGATCACCACCGCAGGCCCTGAGCCGTTGGAAAACCAGCAGGCCCCGATCGACTACGAACACTACCTGAGCCGCCAACTGCAACCGGTGGCAGATGCCATCCTGCCTTTTGTCGGTGATGACTTCGCTGCTTTGACCGATCGCCAGCTGCTGTTGTTCTGACAGCGCGGTAACTATCTAGCCCTTGGCGCTAAAGGCCGGCGATTAGCGTCGCACTTCCAGACATTCGGAGGTGCGCCATGCATAGCAGTGATAACCAGACATCCATACGCTCGGCCAACCTGGCGCTGGAGCAACGCTTTCAGGATGGCTTGGTTGCCGGTCGCCTGCCGGCCTGGATCCGCAACCTGCGTGTCGCCAGCAACACGCCCGGCCAGCCACCTGCAGGTGCTTCGCTGACTGCCGAGCAACTCAGGTTCGTGCTCGATGCGCTCGCAACCAGCTACGCCTGCCGTCAGCGCCTGAGCCGCGAGTTTGGACGTATACAGGACATACGCCAGTATTGCGGGCAGTTGTTGCAGCGTGAGCTAAGCAACAGACTGTATGCGTCGGTCGACAGTGAGGCATTGTTCCTGCGCCACTTCTATTACAGCATTGCGCCCGAGCCAGAGTTCGCAACCGGCCACCAGCCACAGCAGGAAAAGAACAGCTACGACATCCCTTTGCTCGACGCGGCAATGGCCAATTTTACCGAGGACGAAGCCCGGGAGGGTGGCCTGCGGCGCAACGACCGCGTGGTGACAGGCGATGGCAGCACGTTCAAGCAGATGAGCGCTTCGGCGTTTGCCAAAGGCTGTCGCAAGCTTGATGTGGGCCAGCGCTATCAGCAGCACCTGGACGCGATCCTGTTTGCACCAGCCGTGGATGGCCACAGTTTCATGTCTTCGATCAAGGATATGCAGGCTGCCTCGATGTTGCTGGATGCCTGCAAGGCCAAGACCGAGGGGATATTGTCGGCCGATGAGCTGGCTGTAGTGATCGCAATCTGTCAGGGCGCGAATGCTGCCACGTTGCAAGGCAAGCCGGTGATTGCCAGGCAAATGAGCGTCTTCGGGTGCAAAGTCGAGCAGTTGGTGGTGTTCGACCAGACCACGACATCGTTGGGTTTCGGCGTCAGTGAGCGCGTACTGGTGTACATCCCAGGTGATCCGGTCAGCCCCTGGAGTGCCGCCCGGGATCTGGATACGTTCATCCGGCGAATTCTGGGTAAACGGTTGGCAGATAACGCCTACCAGCGCTTTTTCAGCCGGTTCATCCGCCTACGAGATAACGCAGCGTTTTTTGCCAAGGTTGCCAGTGAGTTGATGGATGTCGCCATTTGGGCGTCCCGGGACATGGACCAGCACATGGCTGCCTATCCATTGCCTTTGTTCGACCATCTGGCGCAGGCGTACATAGACCGGGTCAAGGATGATGCGGCGTTCATTGCCGTGCCCGTGAAGGTCATCGACGACAGTCAGCGCCAAGCCGAGCACGACCGCCTGATCGCGGCCGCCTGGGCCGTGGCCAGCCTGGCGGGTCTGTTCGTGCCCGGCATTGGCGCCATGCTCGGTGCGGTGATGGTCTGGGACATGCTCAAAGATGTTTTTCATGCCGTCGAGGACTGGCAGGAGGGCGATACCCAGGCGGCGCTGGACCACCTGGTGAAGATTGCCGAAACGGTAGCCATGGTCGGTGTCACTGCAGCGGTCGCAGGTTCAGCAGCGCGGGAGTGGCATCTGGTTGATGGCTTGGCAACGGCCCGCCTTGAGGACGGTAGCGAGAAACTGTGGCGCTTCGACCTGACACCTTTTCATAGCGCGGCACCGCCCCTGCAAGCCCTTGCCGATGCTACTGGGGTCTACCGCCTGAAAGGGCGTTGCTGGGTAAAGATGGATGGCTATTTTTATCAAGTGATGGAGCAGGGCGACGAACAGTGGCAGATCGTGCCGAAGCAAGGGCATGGCCCGCAACTACGAAACAACGGCGCTGGGGCCTGGCGCGTCTGGTGCGAGCAACCTGTCGAGTGGGACGAGCCCCAGCGTCTGTTTCGTCGCCTGGGCAATGAATTCAGCGATCTTGGGGCTGAACAGATCGATCAGGTGCTGGCCATTCATGGCCTGGACGCCAGCCATTTGCGGGGGCTGCATATCTGTGGCCAGGCGCCGGAGGCCTGCGTGGTCGATTCAGTCAGCCGCGTCGCGCTGGTGGCGCGGGTCCAGGCGCTGGTCAGGCAACTGCGCACGGGCAGCCAGGTGGCGGACTCCGTGTTGCTTGCCAGAGTGCGCCGATGGCAGGGAGCCGAGTCGATGCCCGATGCCCGCTTGGCCGAGCTGGTTGAAACCAGGCAGCGGTCATTGGTGGGCCAGCTTTACTATGAAAAGTATCCCGTGACGGCTGCCACCCAGGAGCTGCAAAGGGACTTTGTCAGCCTGCATCGACTTGGGGCCGAAGCGCTGCTGGACACGGTCGACCGGGATGGCATAGGCCTGGCGGCCGCAGCGCTGGTCAGGCGCATCCGCTGCATACGGGTGCATGAGGCATTGCTGTTTGATACGCCGCAGAGCCTGGACCTTGCCCGTGTGGTGCTGAAGTTGCTCGAGACAACACCGGGTGCTGAAAAGGGGCCGTATTGGCAGCTGTTCGATGGTGACCTGGCGGCACCCCTGTTGAGCAATAGCGGCCAGGGACGCATCTTGCGTCTTCGCTATCGGGACGGGGCATATCAATTGTTTGATGAACGGGATCAGGCGCTGGGGGAGCCAGGTGAGCTATTTGATCAGTTGGCTGCCGGGTATACGTATGAGCAGCGCGCTGCGCTGGGTGTGGGTGAGCCGTTTGTGCGGCAGTTGCGATCGCAGATGGCAAGCCGGGTTGCTCAGCGGCGGGAGGTGATCGCAGAGTTGCTCGACATCAAGCAGGACGCTGTTGGTTTCAACGCGCCACAGCGTCTGGCCAACGGCCGGATCGGTTACCCGTTGAGTGGCTGGCGGCAGCGGTTTCATCGCGGCCGGGGCGCGGTGAGAAACCTCTCTGCGGAATTGCGCGATCTGTACCCCGGCTTCGATGATGACGACGTCGAGCGATGGCTGACTCATTTGCGCCAAGCGCAGCGTGATCCGGGGGCCGAGCTGGTCGATCTGAAGCGTCAGCTCAACACACTGCGCAAGGCCCTTGGCGTCTGGCGTATTTCGACGCTCAAGGGCTGGAACTGGAAAGCGCGTCGGGAGTTTGCGCAAGGGCTGATCGCGTGCTGGCGGTATCTGATACCCAAGCAGTTGATAGCGGCAGAAGAGAGCGCGGGATACCTCTTGAGCACCTACCACAGTAACCTGGACGAGTTGCCCGATATTCCGCAGGGGGTTCGTTTTTCACACGTATCGGACCTGGCGCTGCGATCAGTGCAGATACGCCGAGTGCCTGACAGCTTCCTGCGCGCATTCGATGCGTTGCAATCCCTGAGCATTACCAATTGCCGGCTGACCCATCTGCCGCTGACTGCGCAGATGGCACAGCGCCTGCGCATCCTCGACCTGTCGGGTAACCAGTTGAGCCTGGACGACGATGGCGTTGAGCTGCTCGCCAGCTGTCAGCATCTGATCTACCTCAATCTTTCCCACAATCCGTTGCAACGGGTGATTTCCATCGCTCGGATACCCAGCCTCAACGCCTTGATGCTGCGCAATACGCAATTGACTGCGATTCCCGTTGGCGTGATGGAGGCTGGGAGCTTGCACACGCTTGATGTAGGAGACAACGCGATCCGTTCGCTGCCATTTGGCTTCTATCGTTCTGCGCTGTGGCGTTCCGGCCGGGTCAGATTGGCCGACAACCCGCTGCAGGGGGTGGAGGATGCCTGGAGTGAAATGCTCGATAATCAGGTACCCGTGAAGCAGCGCTGGCTGGATTTGGTGGCAGACAACCAGCGAGATCACCTGGCCAATCTCTGGGGCAAGTTGAATGGCAATCCCGCCGCTCGGCAGTTCTTTCATCTGTTGGAACGTTTGACGACTTCGGCGGATTTCCAGAGTGAATTTCTCTCCCGGTACCTGGCAATGCGCGTGCTGCGCATGCTCGACTACATGAGCGAACGACCCGCGTTGCAAACCGAACTGTATGAAAATGCACTGACGGAGCACTGCCAGGACAACGCCACGCTGCGCTTCAGCGACCTTGAAGTGCGCGTTCGTGTGTGGAAGGCCCTCAACCGCGACATGCCCGGCAATCAGGTCCGGGCACTGCTGCACCTGGGAGGGCAATGCTGGCGGCTGGACATGCTCGATGAAGTGGCAGGGCTGCATGCCGCTCGGGTCGGCATGCCCGAGGAATCGCTCGAGTTTGCCCTGGCTTATCGCCTGGGGCTGGCTGACCAGCTGGATTTGCCCATCGAGCACGACGAGATGCTCAACCCTGGTGTGGCCAACCTGTCGAGCACGGACCTGCGCGCGGGCGCAGATATCGTCAGGAGTGCGCAGTCCAGGGATGCGTTGGTCGATTACCTGGCGACGACGCGCTTCTGGCGCGATTACCTGGCGCAAACCTATCCCGGGCGCTTGCAGGTGCCGCAGGTCTTTCACGACGAACGAGAAGCACTGGAGGCACGCCAGGCGACAGCCCAAGCATTCAATCTTCTGCAGGATCGCGTGCAGCAGCGGGAGCTCAACATCTACAAGCAGCTCACCCGGGAAGCCTTGGGCCAGCACTTGACGGCGGTCATGGTTGCGCCGGCAACCCGGTGGCAGTGAGGCCAGACGTTCTGGATGAGGGCACGGTGGCCTCGCGTTTTCGTTCTCGTGCAGGCTTGTGCATGCACGGCGGGAACGATGCAGTGAATACGAAGGTGCATCGATGAACTATGCTCAGGTCGAGTACCGGCATTTTGCGTTTGGCAGCGACTTGGGGGACATGCGAAGTTACTTTTGTGTCAGAGATCCACCGGGTGAGTTGGTTTAGTCTCGCACGTCGGATCTTTCTCCCTGATCTGTAGTCTTTGGTTTATCGAGAGAATAAGGAGATTTGCATGCTCGTCCGCTCACTGACCCTCGCCATCTTGCTCGCTGTTGCCGGTCCGCTGCTAGCGGCCGACAGTGATGCGCCGCTGGCCAAGGAACTGGGCAAGGCCAGGCCATTGGTCGTCATCGCTCCAAGCAGCGCCGACCCCACCCTGCGAGGGTTGAACGAGGCCCTCAAGGATCCGGCGACCCAGGCGGGCTTCAAGGAGCGCAACCTGGTGCTGTTCAGCGTTGCCCAGATGATGGGCAAGCGTGAAGACAAGAACCTCGAGCAACAGACCACGATGGCCTTGATTCGCGAACTCAAGTTGGGCGCCAGCAAGGGCACCAAGGTGATCCTGGTGGGCCTGGACGGTGAGCGTCACGTGCTCAAGGATGATGAGTCAGGCGACAAGATCGACCCGAAGGTGATCTTCGATGCAGTCGACAAGCTGCCCGCGACTGAAAAAGCAGCGACTGCGCCAGAGCCCGTAGCGGCTGCTGTAGCCGAACCGAAGGCCAAGGACAGCAAATCCGCGAAACCTGCGAAGCCGGCCAAACCGGCAGCCCCTCCAAAGCCGTTGGATGACTGAGTGGCGCCAACTGTTGCCAATGGTTGGTGAGCTCCTACATGAGTAGCCGAATCCGGCGATATCGGCCAGGCCTTGAGCACGGTTGAATAGCTCCACTTCCTGACCACAGTGGAGCTTTACCATGACTCATACCCATAACAAACTCGGACTGTTCGGCGCTGCGCTTATCGGCAGCATGGCCGTTGGCAGCCAGGCGTTGGCTGTCGAACCGCTTGCCCACGGTTACCAGCTGGCTTCGGCCAAGGCCCAGGGTGAGGGCAAGTGTGGCGAAGGCAAGTGCGGTAGCAGCGGCAAAGCCGTCCAGGGCGAAGGCAAGTGTGGCGGCAGTGACAAGGCCGGCAAAAGCGAAGGCAAGTGCGGCGAAGGCAAATGCGGTGGCAGTGGCAACCATGGCAAGAGCCAGTCCTGATTCGAATTCCTGAGAAATGTGACGACGCCCCGTCTGCTGGTCAGACGGGGCGTTGTGCTTGTTATGGAGACGCAAAGATGAACACCTCGCCCATGCACGCCGGCCTTGGCCTGCGTCGTAGTCTTTTGCCCGACTTGCTCACACTGGACCCAGGCGCAGTAGACTTTCTGGAGTGCGCCCCGGAAAACTGGATCGGTGTCGGTGGTGCTTTCGGCCGCGACCTTGCGCAGTTGGCCGAGCGCTTTCCCCTGGCCTGTCATGGTTTGTCGCTGTCGCTGGGCGGCAGCTTGCCACTGGATCGTGAGTTGCTCGAGCAGATCCGGCAGTTCCTTGAGCGCCATCAGGTACGCCATTACAGCGAGCACCTGAGTTACTGCTGCGATGATGGCCAACTCTATGATCTGCTGCCGTTACCCTTCACTGAAGCGGCCGTGCGGCAGGTCAGTGCGCGTATTCGCCAGGTGCAGGATGTACTGCAGCGGCGCATCGCCATCGAAAACATCAGCTACTACGCCGCGCCTTACCAGGCGATGAGCGAGCTGGAGTTCATCCGGGCGGTGCTCGACGAAGCAGACTGCGAGCTGTTGCTGGACGTCAACAATGTTTACGTCAACGCCTGCAACCATGGGTACGACGCGTTGGCCTTTCTGCAGGGGCTTCCTGTGATGCGGGTTACCGGCATGCATCTGGCTGGGCACCATGACGAGGCACCCGATCTTAAGGTCGACACGCATGGTGCAGCGGTCAAGCCTCAGGTCTGGTCACTGTTCGCCAGCGCTTGCGAGCGTTTCGGCATCCAGCCGACGGTGCTCGAACGCGACTTCAACTACCCGACCATGGATGAACTGCTGGCAGAAGTTGCGCACATTCGCACCGTGCAGCAGGAGGTGGTGCATGCACCATGTATTGCGTGAGCAGCAATTCTGTCTGGCTCGTCACCTGCGAGATCCTGAACGCCATGCGCCACCGGAGGGGCTCGAGGATCGACGCTTGAGGCTGTACAGGGAATTGTTCTACGGAGGCATCGAGGCCCTGTTGGCGGGGAACTTCCCCGTGCTGCGCAAGACGCTGGGCGATCAGCTTTGGCATGCGCGGGTGCATGATTTCTATGCCAGCTACCGCTGCCGCTCGCCGTTGTTTACCAAAGTCGCGGAGGCCTTCGTTGACTATCTGCAGGGTACCGAACCTGATACCCCCTGGCAGCGGGAGTTGGCCCATTACGAGCTGATCGAGTCGCAGCTCTACCTGAGCGATGTCCAGGACCCTGATCACGATCCGCAAGGTGACCTGCTGCAAGGCGAGCCAGTGTTGTCAGGCACGGCCAGCGTTGTAGCCTACCGCTGGCCAGTGGAGCGTATCGGTCCGGCGTTCCAGCCGCTTGAGGCGCCTGCATTGCCCACTCTGCTGCTGGTCTACCGCGATGCTGCATTGCAGGTGCGTTTCGCACGGCTTTCGCCCATGGCCTACTGCTTGCTGATGCAGGTTCAGGGCAATGGGCGGGAGCGGTTGCAAGCGCTGGCTGCGGATCAGCAGGAGGGCTTGGCATTGCTCGAAAACCTGCGTGAGCTGGGTGTCGTCATCGGTACGCGATAACGGCTGAAGGGGCTGCCTGGCAGCCCCCTGATCTTTACCCCAGTACGCGGTTCCTGATCCAGTGGTCCAGGCTCAAGCGCCCCGACCCTTTGAGCAGCAGCGGCAGCAGGGCGACCAGATAAATGAGCGGCAATTTGAAGTTGCCGAAGCCCTGGTCGGTGATGGCATAACCCTGCGCCAGTTCTGCCAGGCTCGACCAGTGGCTTGGCCAATGCACTGCCGCGATCGCCACCACGGTAACCACCATCAGCCCGGCCGATGCGAGCCGTGTGCCCAGGCCAAGCAACAGCAGCAGGGGGAGCAGCAGCTCTGCCCACATCGACAACTGCCAGTTGAGCTCCGCTGGCAGCACATTGAAAGGGAACGGAAAGCTCGACTGCAGATCGCCGAACCAGTTGCTGCCGTTGAATTTCTCCCAGCCGGACTCGAAAAACTCCCAGGCCAGGAACAGCCTTAACGGCAGGTCGGCACTCCAGCTGCCAAAGCGTTCGAAGGTGGTGAAGGTACGGGTCAGTGTGGTCATGGTGATCATCTCGTTTCAGGAAAGGGCAGAAGCCGTTCGGCGTTGCTGTTGGGCCAGCTTGGCGGTGAGCTTGAAGGTGATGGCGCTGAAGATCAGGGCGAAGGCCAGCGGGTACCAGCCGCCCATGGGGATGCGCTTGTAGAACGACAGGCAGAACACCCCGGCCAGCACCCACATGCCGCTACTGTGCAGGGCCTTCCAGGCGCGGCCGCCGAGCAGGCGCATCGGTGCCTTGAACGAGGTCAGGGTGAGCAGCAGCAGGAACAGGTAGCCGATGCTTCCCGGCAGGCTCGAGGTGACCGTACGCCCGGCCCAGAACAGCTCCGGGAATTGCTGGGCGTAACGGTAGATCAGCAGCCCATGCACGGTGTGCGAGAAGGCGAAGGCCAGGCCCAGGTAGCGTCGCTCGCGGAGCACGCGCCGGCTGCCGCTGCCGGGCAGGAACGTGACCAGTGTCGAGGCCAGGAAGGCCAGCAGGAACAATGCGAAAGAACTTCGGGCGGTGGCGCGGATGGCGCTGCGCAGGCCATCCGCACCGGGCGGGTAGTTGAGCAGTACCGCGGCGGTCATGAGCAAGGTCAGGGCAGCAAGGGCGGCGAACAGCTTCCAGCCGGAGGGCAGGGTGAGCGGCTTCATGGGTGAGGTCTCCCGGAGTGTCGTTGTGTGACCGGGAGTGTGTGGGGAATGGGTATCTGCAGTGTGTCGGTGAAAGCAGTTTTATGTATCGGACTGTAGCCCCAAGGGCTGTAGGGTGGCCCGAGGGGCCACCGTCCAGGGCGTTACAGCTCGATCTGGGCGCACAACCCGCCGGTTTTGCGGTTGCTCAAGGTCAGCCTGCCGCCCATGGCCTGGGTCAGTTGCTGGGCGATGGCCAGCCCCAGGCCAGTGCCTCCGGTGCTGCGATTACGCGAGCTTTCTACCCGGTAGAACGGCTTGAGTACTTCGTCCAGTTCGTCGGCGGGGATCCCCGGGCCTTCATCGAGGACGCGAATCAATGTCCTGCCTTGCTCGCGGCTGACTTCAAGTTGAGCTTTGCCTGCAAACTTCAGGGCATTGTCCACCAGGTTCACCAGCACGCGGCGCAACGCGTGCGGGCGGGTTTCCAACAGGCTGCCGGTATTGCCGTGGCGCTCCACCTGGGCACCGCTGTCCTGGTAGTCGAACACCACGCTGTCGAGGAAGGCGTCGAGGTTGATCCGGCATGGCGCCTCGGTGTTGATGTCCATGCTGCGGGCGTAGGCTACACCTTCGCGGACCAGGTGCTCCATGGCGTCAAGGTCATGCCAGAGCTTGTCCTTCTCGACGCCATCGTCCATGACCTCGACCCGCAGCTTCATGCGCGTGATCGGTGTTTGCAGATCGTGGGAGATGGCGGCCAGTAATTGCATGCGTTCTTTCAGGTAGGCAGCGATGCGTGCCTGCAGGGCATTGAACGCCACGGCGGCGTACTTGACCTCGCGCGGGCCGCTTTCATCCAGCTGTACGCCGGGTTTGTCCGGGTCGAGGTCGTCCACGGCCTGGGCCAGGCGGGTGAGAGGCCCGATGGCCAGGCGCACCGCCAGCCAGGTGCAGAACAGCAGCACGGCCAGCTGGATCAGCAATATCAGCGGCAGCCAGCGCGCCACCGGGACGGGGGATGGCGTGACATCGATGGTCAGCGGCGCACCATCGGCCAGGCGCAAGTGGGCCTGGAAGTGAGCGTTGGGACCGGGGATGTCCTGGAAGGTCAGCGGGTACTGGGCGCCGATGGCCTTGACGATCGATTCGGCGGCCATCGGCGGGTCGGCGCTGGGCATCGCTGACCCCGGCTGGCCTTCGTCCAGCCGGTAACGGTAGGTGCGCCGTTCCAGCCGCGGCAGCCAGGCAGCACGTTCGGCGGCAGGCAGGCGTTCAAGGATGGCCACCGAAGTGCTCACGTCCTGTTCAAGGTTGCTGAGCATCATCGAGCGGCTGCTGATGTAGCGCTCGTAGGCCTGCAGGCTGAACGACAGCCCATAGGCCAGTACCAGCCCGGTGAAGAAGATCAGGGCCAGGCGCGAGGCGAGGGTGCGGGGCCATTTCATGAGGGTGACTCAAGCAGTTGTACGGCCAGCGAGAACACATAGCCCTCGCTGCGCACGGTCTTGATGCAGCTCGGCTCGCGGGCATCGTCGCCCAGGCGTTGGCGCAGGCGGCTGACCAGCAGGTCGATGGAGCGGTCGAAAATGTCTGCCTCGCGCCCCTGGGTCAGGTTCAGCAGCTGCTCGCGGCTGAGCACCCGCTGTGGATGGTCGAGGAACACCCGTAACAAACGGTACTCGGCACCACTGAGGGCCACCAGGGTGCCTTCATTGTCGAGCAGGTGACGGGCGGTGGTATCCAGGCGCCACTGGCCGAAGGCGAGCAGGCGGCTGCTTTCGCTGATGGTCAGGTTCGGTGGCAGCATGCGCGTGCGGCGCAGCACGGCATTGATGCGGGCCAGCAGTTCGCGAGCGGAGAACGGCTTGGTCAGGTAGTCGTCGGCGCCCATTTCCAGGCCGATGATACGGTCGGTCTCGTCATTGCGTGCCGTCAGCATCAATACCGGCGTGTTGCGGTGCTTGCCGGCACGCAGTTCGCGGCACAGCAGCAGGCCGTCGTCGCCGGGCATCATGATGTCGAGAACGATCAGGTCGACACTGTTGGCTTCGAGGAAGGCGCGCATCTGCCGCCCGTCGGCGACGATGCTGGTGCGCAGGCCGTTCTTTTTCAGGTAGTTGCCGACCAGTTCGCGGATCTCACGGTCGTCGTCGACGATCAGGATGTGATCGACATGTTCCATTCGCGGCGTTCCTGTTCAAGGGGGAGTGGGCGCAGTGTACCGAGCACATGGGGGCTTGCCTGCGGGGTTTTGTATTGCAGTGTATCTGGCCTGGGTAGAGATACAGCAGGAAGCAGATCACAGCCTGCGGCGACACAAGCGAGATACCTGGCGGACGTGAAATGGCTCTCGACCGGGGAGCACAGATCCCCCCCCTGAAAGTGTTGCCAAGGAGAGATGCCATGAACTTCAAGACTATCGCCAGCGCCAGCCTGTTCGCCGTGCTCAGCCTCGGTGCCGTTGCCGCCAATGCCAGCTCCACCTCGATGAACGACGCCAGCGTGATGCAGTATCGCTATGGTGATCTTCTGGATGTTAAGAAAGTACTGTCGGTGAAAGATGACCAGAGCAATGCCTGCGGCCCGGTCAAGACGCGCATGGACTACCTCGACTCCAAAGGCCAGCGTGAGAGCGTCGAATACCGCACCTATGCCACGAGCGGTTGCCATGACAACTGATCGCCGACCGCTGTTGAAAGTGGGGGGCGTGGCCTTGGCGCTGGTCGGCCTGGGCCTCGCGGGTGGTCAACTGATGGCTCACGATAACTACGGCGCCATGCCGTCACTGGCTGGCGCCAGCCAATGGCTCAACTCACCGCCACTGGACGCCCCGGCGCTCAAGGGCAAGGTGGTGCTGGTGGACTTCTGGACCTGGGACTGCATCAACTGCCAGCGCAGCCTGCCGCACGTCAACGACTGGGCGCGGCGCTATGCCGACCAGGGCTTGGTGGTGGTGGGGGTGCATACGCCGGAGTACGACTATGAGCATGACGTGGGGCTGCTGAAAAGTAAGGTGGCCAGCCTGGGTATCGCTTATCCGGTGGCGGTGGATAACGACTATCAGGTGTGGAATGCCTGGGGTAACCAGTTCTGGCCGGCGCATTACTTTGTCGATCGGCAAGGGCAGGTGCGGCATGTGCACTTTGGTGAGGGCGACTATGCCGGGCAGGAGAAAGTCATACAGGCGCTGCTGGATGAGAAAGGGTAAGCCTGTGCTGGCCTCTTCGCGGGACAAGCCCGCTCCTACAGGCCCTTGTAGGAGCGGGCTTGTCCCGCGAAGAAGGCGGTGCGATGTGTCAGGAGAAGCTGGCGAAATGCGCCTGCATCCGCTCAGCATCCGCCTGTTTGCCACTGAACAGCTCGAATGCCTTCACCGCCTGGAACACCGCCATGTTGCTGCCATCCAGCGTGCGGCAACCCAGCGCCCGTGCTGCTTTCAACAGTTCGGTCTGCAGCGGGAAATAGATGATTTCAGCCACCCACAAGCGCGGGTGCAACAGCGCCACGGGCAGAGGCGTGCCGGGCAACTTGGCCATGCCCACCGGCGTGGTGTTGACCAGGCCATCGGCTTCGGCCACCTCTACCGCAAGGTCCGTTCCCAGCACCGCACGACCTGGGCCGAAATGGCCGTTGAGGTTGTCCACCAGCGCCTGGGCGCGCGCCGAATCCACTTCGAACAGCACCAGTTGCTCGACGCCTTCGCCCAGCAGCGCATGGGCCACCGCCGAGCCGGCACCGCCAGCACCCATCTGCACCACACGCCGCCGCGACACATCCGGCAGGCCACGGCGCAGGCCTTCGGCAAAGCCCAGGCAGTCGGTATTGTGGCCGACCCGCCTGCCATCCTTGAGCACCACGGTGTTCACCGCGCCAATGCCGCGCGCCTCCTCTGACAGCTCATCGAGCAGTGGCAGGATTGCCTGCTTGAACGGGTAGGTGATGTTGAGCCCGGTAAAACCGGTGTGCTGGGCGGCATCGAGCAGCTGCGCCAGGGCGCTGTCCTCAAGCTTGAGCTGGTCGGCATCAATCAGGCGATAGAGGTAACGCAGGTGCTGGGCGTCGCCTTCGTGTTCGTGCAGGGCAGGGGTGCGCGACAGCTGAATGCCACGCCCGATCAGGCCGGCAAGGATGGCGGGCTGGCTCATGCGCGCGGCTCCTTGAACATCTCGGCAAAGTGGCTCAGGGCCATGCGGTAGCCGTGGCTGCCCAGGCCGCAGATCACGCCCACGGCAATCGACGAGACGAACGACAGGTGGCGGAACGGTTCGCGTTTGTGGACGTTGGACAGGTGTACTTCGATGACTGGGAGCTCACTGGCCACCAGGGCGTCACGGATGGCTATGGAGGTGTGGGTCCAGGCGCCGGGGTTGATCACGATACCGGCGCAGCGACCGCGTGCGGCGTGGATCCAGTCGATCAGCTCACCTTCGTGGTTGGTCTGGCGGAATTCGATTTCCAGGCCGTGGGCATGGGCAGTGTCGGCGCAACCCTGGGCCAGGTCGGCGAGGGTTTCATGGCCATACTGGGTAGGCTCACGGGTCCCCAGCATGTTCAGGTTGGGGCCGTTGAGCACGAGAATAAGGGGCTTCATGGCGAGCATCGCTTTGTTGTTGTTGGATGCCTCTATGTTTGTACCGGGTGGTTAATTTCGTCAATTGGATCAGGGGTCGCAGCTGGGCAAAGTGGGCGATTATCGAACTTGCTCGGTCAGCTCGCCGGATTACGCAATTGTAATGTTCGCGCCACCGCCTCGATAACCAGCCCTCCTTACAGTCCCTCGCCAATGCTTGCCGACGAGGACTTCCGAAGTGCCCACCCCCCGCAAGATCGCCTTGCTCAGCCTGTTGCTGGCTGCCACCGCAAGCGCCCAGGCCGGGCCTGGCATAAGCCTGCCCGAGGCGCTGAGCGCCGCCTTCGCCAACAACCCCGAACTGGCCGCTGCCGGTCGCGAAATCGGTATCGCCGAGGGCGAGCGGCGTCAGGCCGGGTTGATCCCCAACCCTGAACTGGCCTGGGAAATGGAGGACACCCGCCGCGATACCAGCACCAGTACCGTCACCCTCAGCCAGCCACTGGAGTTGGGCGGCAAGCGCGGTGCACGCATCGCGGTGGCCGGTGCCGGCCAGGCCATTGCCCAACTGGACCTCGAACGCCAGCGCAACGGCCTGCGTGCCGATGTGGTCCAGGCGTACCACGCCGCCCTGCGCGCGCAGACTGGCGTGGAACTGGCGCAGCAGTCGCAGGCGCTGACCGAGCGTGGTTTACGGGTGGTCCAGGGCCGGGTCACGGCCGGCCAGTCGTCACCGGTGGAAGCCACCCGTGCTCAGGTGCAACTGGCCCAGGCCCAGGCCGAGGTACGTCGCGCCGAAACCCAGCGCACGGTGGCCTACCAGGCCTTGGCGCGGTTGACCGGCAGCCCGCTGGCGACCTTCGACACGCTGTCGGCGGCCAGCCTGTCACCTGGAGCTGCTCCTTCAGCCGATGCCTTGCTCGGCCAGGTCGAGCGTACCGCCGAATGGCGCCTGGCTGCCGCTCAGGTCGAGCGCGGCGAAGCATCGCTTGGCTCGGAAAAGGCCCTGCGCATTCCCAACCTCACCGTCAGCGTTGGTAGCCAGTACAGCCGCGAGGACCGCGAGCGGGTCAACGTGGTCGGGCTGTCGATGCCCTTGCCGTTGTTCGACCGTAACCAGGGCAATGTGCTGGCCGCCGCACGCCGCGCCGACCAGGCCCGCGACCTGCGCAACGCGGTCGAACTGCGCCTGCGCAGCGAAACCCGCAGCGCCGTCGATCAGTGGCGCACGGCGATGCAGGAGGTGCAGGCCTACGACCGCACCATCCTGCCGTCGGCGCAGCAGGCTGTGGACACCGCCACCCGTGGCTTCGAGATGGGCAAGTTCGCCTTCCTCGACGTGCTCGATGCCCAGCGCACCTTGATCGACGCGCGCGGGCTTTACCTGGAGGCCTTGGCCGCGGCAACCGATGCACGGGCACAGGTCGAGCGGATCTACGGCGACCTGGATGGTTTGAGCAACATTTCGAGCAGCAGGAGCAACAATGACTAACCCCCGCAAACTCGCCCTCCTGGCCACTGCCATTGCTGCTCTCGGCATGGGCGGCCTGGCCTGGACCGGCAACCTTGGCCAGGCCAGTAAAGGCCAAGCCAGTACAGCAGAGCCCCGCCATGACGATCATGGCGAAGACAGCCACGGCCACACTGATGAGGTTGACGATGAGCACCAGGAAAAGGAAGGCGCACTGCACCTGTCGATCGCCCAGATCGAGTCGGCCGGTATCCAGCTAGCCGCCGCCGCCCCCCGCGAGCTGGGCACCGCCATCAGCTTCCCCGGCGAGATCCGTTTCGATGAAGACCGCACGGCCCATGTGGTGCCACGGGTGCCTGGAGTGGTCGAGGCGGTGCAGGCCGAGCTTGGCCAGTCGGTCAATCGCGGGCAGGTGCTGGCGGTGATCGCCAGCCAGCAGATTTCCGACCTGCGCAGCGAACAGCAGGCTGCCCAGCGCCGCCTCGAACTGGCCCGCCTGACCTTCCAGCGCGAGCAGCAACTGTGGCAGGAGCGCATCAGCGCCGAGCAGGACTACCTGCAGGCGCGCCAGGCCTTGCAAGAAGCCGAGATCGCGCTGGCCAATGCCCGGGAGAAGGTGGCTGCGGTCGGCCCGGCAGGTGCCGGTAACCGCTACGAATTGCGCGCCCCCTTCGATGCCGTGGTGGTGGAAAAGCACCTGACCGTGGGCGAAGTGGTCGACGTGACCAGCAATGCCTTCACCTTGTCCGACTTGAGCCGGGTCTGGGCCACTTTCGCCGTCGCTCCCCGCGACCTGGCCCGGGTTACCAGCGGGCGCAGCGTGACCGTCAGCGCACCGGACCTCGGCGCCGAAGTCGAGGGCGAGGTCAACTACGTCGGTAGCCTGCTCGGCGAGCAGAACCGCGCCGCCACCGTGCGCGCCACCCTGGCCAACCCCAACGGTGCCTGGCGCCCTGGGTTGTTCGTCAACATCGCGGTCAATGTCGAGCGCTTCAAGGCTGCCGTTGTCGTGCCTGAGAGCGCGTTGCAGAGCTGGGAGGAGCAGACCGTGGTGTTCGCCCGCACCGATGAAGGCTTCGAGGCCCGCCCGGTGAAGACTGGCCGCCGCGACGCTGGCCAGGTGGAGATCACCGCAGGCCTGGCAGCCGGTACCCAGGTGGCTGCCGCCGGCAGCTTCGTCCTCAAGTCCGAGCTCGGCAAGGCTTCTGCCGAGCACAGCCATTGATCGCGGGGACGCTTGCATGTTCGAACGCCTGATCCAATTCGCCATCGAGCAGCGCCTGGTGGTGATGCTCGCCGTGGTGCTGATGGCTGCCGTGGGCATCCACAGCTACCAGAAACTGCCGATCGATGCGGTGCCAGATATCACCAACGTCCAGGTGCAGATCAACACCGCTGCGCCGGGCTATACGCCGCTGGAGGCCGAGCAGCGCATCACCTTCGCCATCGAGACCGCCATGGCTGGCCTGCCAGGCCTGAAGCAGACCCGCTCGCTGTCGCGCTCGGGGCTTTCGCAGGTGACGGTGATCTTCGACGATGGCACTGATATCTTCTTTGCCCGGCAACTGGTCAACGAGCGCCTGCAGGTAGCCCGCGAGCAATTGCCCGAGGGCATCGAGGCCAGCATGGGCCCGATCTCCACGGGGTTGGGGGAAATCTTCCTGTGGACCGTGGAGGCTGAGCAGGGCGCACTCAAGGACGACGGCACCCCCTACACGCCGACCGACCTGCGGGTGATCCAGGACTGGATCATCAAGCCGCAGTTGCGCAATGTGCCCGGCGTCGCCGAGGTCAACAGCATCGGCGGCCACGCCAAGCAGTACCTGATCGCCCCCGAGCCCAAGCGGCTGGCGGCCTACAAGCTCACCCTCAACGACCTGATCGCGGCGTTGGAGCGCAACAATGCCAACGTCGGCGCCGGCTACATCGAGCGCAACGGCGAACAGTTGCTGATCCGTGCGCCGGGGCAGGTCGCCTCGGCCGAGGATATCGCCAACATCGTCATCTCCAGCGTCGACGGCACGCCGATCCGCGTCAGCCATGTCGCGCAGGTTGGCTTGGGCGAAGAGCTGCGCTCCGGCGCGGCCACCGAGAATGGCCGCGAAGTGGTGCTTGGTACGGTGTTCATGTTGATCGGCGAGAACAGCCGCACGGTGTCCCAGGCGGTGGCGGCCAAGCTCGCAGAGATCAACCGCAACTTGCCCGAGGGCGTGGTGGCGGTCACGGTCTATGACCGCACTCACCTGGTGGAAAAAGCCATTGCCACGGTGAAGAAGAACCTGGTCGAAGGCGCGATCCTGGTGATTGCCGTGCTGTTCCTGTTCCTCGGCAACATCCGCGCCGCACTGATCACGGCCATGGTCATCCCGCTGTCGATGCTGTTCACCTTTACTGGCATGTTCAGCAACAAGGTCAGTGCCAACCTGATGAGCCTCGGTGCCCTGGACTTCGGCATCATCGTCGATGGCGCGGTGGTAATCGTCGAAAACGCCATCCGCCGCCTGGCCCATGCCCAGCAGCGCCATGGCCGCATGCTGACCCGTGCCGAGCGCTTCCACGAGGTGTTCGCCGCTGCCCGCGAGGCGCGTCGGCCGCTGATTTATGGGCAGTTGATCATCATGGTGGTGTACCTGCCGATCTTTGCCCTGACCGGGGTCGAGGGCAAGATGTTTCACCCGATGGCGTTCACCGTGGTGATGGCACTGCTGGGTGCCATGATCCTTTCGGTGACCTTCGTGCCGGCGGCCATCGCGCTGTTCGTCACCGGCAAGGTCAAGGAAGAAGAGGGCGTGGTCATGCGCACTGCTCGCCGGCGTTATGCGCCGGTGCTCGACTGGGTGCTGGGCCGGCGCAAGCTGGCGTTCGCCGCCGCCACGGGGCTGGTGCTGCTGTCCGGGCTGGTGGCCAGCCGCATGGGCAGCGAGTTCATCCCCAGCCTCAGCGAGGGCGACTTCGCCTTGCAGGCGCTGCGGGTGCCAGGCACCAGCCTGTCGCAGTCGGTGGACATGCAGCAGCGCCTGGAACAGGCGATCATCGCCCAGGTGCCGGAAGTGGAGCGGGTGTTTGCTCGCACCGGCACCGCCGAGATCGCCTCCGACCCCATGCCGCCGAACATCTCCGATGCCTACGTGATGCTGCGCCCGCGCGAACAGTGGGGCGACCCCGGCAAACCCCGTGAGGAACTGATTGCCGAGGTCCAGCGTGCTGCTGCCAGCGTGCCGGGCAGCAACCACGAGCTGTCGCAGCCGATCCAGTTGCGTTTCAACGAGCTGATTTCCGGCGTGCGCAGCGATGTGGCGGTGAAGGTGTTCGGTGATGACATGGACGTGCTCAACCGCACCGCCGCGCAAATCGCCAGCAGCTTGCAACAGGTGCCCGGCGCCTCGGAAGTGAAGGTCGAACAGACCACCGGCCTGCCGGTGCTGACCATTAACATCGACCGCGACAAGGCTGCACGCCATGGCCTGAATGTGGGTGACGTGCAGGACGCCATCGCCATTGCCGTTGGCGGGCGCACGGCGGGCACGTTGTATGAGGGCGATCGTCGCTTCGACATGGTGGTGCGCCTCCCCGAAACCCTGCGTACCGATGTCGATGGCCTGGGCAGCCTGCTGATTCCGGTACCCGCCAGTGCTGCAGTCGGCGCGGCACAGATCGGCTTCATCCCGCTGTCGCAGGTGGCCACGTTGAACCTGCAACTGGGGCCGAACCAGGTCAGCCGCGAGGATGGCAAGCGCGTGGTGGTGGTCAGCGCCAACGTGCGTGGGCGTGATCTGGGGTCGTTCGTCGAGCAGGCCGAGCAGACATTGCGCGAGCAGGTGCAGATCCCGGCGGGTTACTGGACCCGCTGGGGCGGCCAGTTCGAGCAGCTGCAGTCGGCGGCCGAGCGCCTGCGGGTGGTGGTGCCAGTGTCGCTGTTGCTGGTGATGGCGTTGCTGCTGATGATGTTCAACAACCTCAAGGACGGCCTGCTGGTGTTCACCGGGATTCCGTTTGCCTTGACCGGCGGGGTGCTGGCGCTGTGGCTGCGGGATATCCCGCTGTCGATTTCCGCAGGGGTGGGCTTCATTGCATTGTCGGGTGTGGCGGTGCTCAATGGCCTGGTGATGATTGCCTTCATCCGCAGCCTGCGAGAGCAAGGGCGCGGTCTGCGTGCGGCAGTCGAAGAGGGGGCGTTGACGCGCTTGCGGCCGGTGTTGATGACCGCTTTGGTGGCGTCGCTAGGGTTCGTTCCAATGGCGCTGGCCACCGGAACCGGGGCAGAAGTTCAGCGGCCGCTGGCGACGGTAGTGATTGGCGGGATTCTGTCGTCGACGGCGCTGACCTTGCTGGTGTTGCCGGCCTTGTATCAATGGGCATACCGGCGCGAAGAGGATTGAGATCGCCGGGGCCGCATAGCGGCCCCGAGTGCCTCAAGTCGAAGTGCGGACCTGAGGGCTCACATCATTTCCGGCTTCATCATGCAACGATATCCGCGATGTCTCCGGCAGCGCCAAGCCGCCCACCAAGGCCACCAGCGCAATCACCACCAGATAGAACGCCGGCGCCAGGCTGCTGCCGGTCTGCCCTATCAACCAGGTCGCCACCAGCGGCGCAGTACCGCCAAACAAGGTGTAGGCCACGTTGTAGGTAATCGCCGAAGCGGTATAGCGGGTACGGGTCGGGAAACTCTCCGACAGCAACGCCGCCGTCACCACGCCGCTGCACAGCGCGCCCACCGCCAGCAGGATCACCCCCAGCAGCGCCCCCGACATCGACCCGGAGCTGGCCAGCCAGTAAGCGGGGAACACGCAAACCATCACCCACAGGCAGGTAAAACCAATGGTCTTGCGCCGCCCGACCCGGTCCGAAAAGGCCCCGGCCAGCGGGCAGCCAACGGCCGCGAACAGCAACGCCACGGTGGTCACCAGCAGCGACTGGGCACGGGTCAGGTTGCCGACCAGTTGCAGGTAAGTGGCGAAGTAAGTGGTGAACATGTAGAACGACAATGCCGTCAGCGAGATGAACATGCCCAGGTTGCGGATCGCCCGGCCGTGGTTGCGCAGGGTTTCCTTGAGCGGCGAGTGTTCATGTTCCTTGCCCTGGGCGACCGCTTCGCGAAACGCTGGGGTTTCCTCCATGCGCCAGCGCAGGTACAAACCCACCAGCCCCAGCGGCGCGGCCACCAGGAACGGGATGCGCCAGCCCCAGGCGGCCATGGCCTCGGCCGACAGGCTGGCCTCCAGGCCATAAGCGATCACCGCCGCACAGGCAAAGGCGGAGAAGGTCGACACCGGCACGAAGCTGCCATAGAACGCACGCTTGTTCCGGGGCGCATGCTCCATCAGGTAGGCGCAGGCGCCGGCGTATTCACCACCGGCGGAGAAGCCCTGCAGGCAGCGCGCCAAGGTCAGCAGCGCCGGTGCCGCAAGGCCGATGCTGGCATAGGTCGGCAGCAGGCCGATCAAGGTGGTGGAGCCGGCCATCAGCAGGATGGTCAGCGACAGGATGCGCTTGCGCCCCAGGCGATCGCCAAGCGCGCCGAACACGATGCCGCCGAGCGGGCGCAAGGCGAAGGCCACGGCGAACACGGCGAAGGTCTTGAGCAGGGCGACGCTGGCATCTTCGCTGGCGAAGAACTGGCTGGCGATCAGCGTGGCGAGGAAGCCATAGACGGCGAAGTCGAACCATTCCACGAAGTTGCCAATGGCCGAGGCGGCGATGACCCTGCGCAGGGTGGCGGGGGATACCTCATGCGATGCAGACATACGGAAGCTCTCCGGTTTCCATAGGCAGCCTGAATGAATGTGGCGCACTCAGGGCGCGCCATCGTTGTTATCAGGGCCAGTAGACCGAGGAGCGTGGTGGGGCGCTTCGTTCAGGGCGACATCGGGATATCTGTTTCGACCGCAGGCGATTATTGCCGGCCGACCCGCCACGCCGTGCATGTCTGCCGAAAACAAAGGAACCACCTTGACTTGCCTGAGCCGGTGCTTCATGTGCCGGCGTGGATGAGGTTGCACATTATCAGAGATGGTGAGCTAGGAATTGAGAGGCAAGAGCTGTAGAAAATTTCTTAAAGTCTATGCCGGCTCGATAGCCGGCATAGACTTGAGCGTCAGAAGCGCAGATCCAGCGCTACTTCGAATGTGCGCGGTGCCCCCATGTAGTACTGCAGCCCATAGGCCTGCTTGGCATACACCTCGTCGGTCAGGTTGCGGACGCGGCCGGTGATGGTGGTGTGTTCATCCAGCCGGTAGCGGGCAAAGGTGCCGAACAAGGTATAGGCAGGCGCCTTGAGGGTGTTGGCGTTGTCGGCGTACACCGGGCCGACATAGCGTGCATCCACCCCCGCCGACCAGGCCGAGGTGAAGCTGTAGGTCAGCCACAGGTTGGCGACATTGGCCGGCACGTTGACCGGGGCATTGCCCTTGCGCGATACCGACACGCCGTTGACTGCTTCATTGAACTCGTCGTATTGCGCATCGACATAGGCGTAGTTGCCCTCGGCCAGCAGCTTTGGCGTGACCTGCAGCCGCCCGGACAGCTCGACCCCGCGCGAGGTCTGCTGCCCGGCCTGGACAGTCAGGTTGGGGTTGCTCGAATCGCGCACGGCAAAGTCCTTGCGCACGATCTGGTACAAGGCCACGGTCGCCGCGCCGCGCCCTTCAAGGAAGTCGAACTTGCTGCCCACTTCCCATTGCTCGCCCTTGGACAGGTCGAAGGTGCCGACGTTGGCATAGGTGGCCGCCGCCAGCGAACCGGCTGGCAGATCGGCGGCGGTGCTGTACTGGGCGTAGATGCTGGCCGACGGCGTCAATTCGTAGGTCAGCCCGACGCGCCCGGACAGCGGTTCCCAGCGCCGCTCGAAGAACGCCGGCGAGGTCGGTGTCACCGCGCCGTAGTTGGTTACCTCCATGTCCAGGTAGTCGTAGCGCAGGGCCGTGAGCAAGGCCAGGCGCTCGGTCAGTTGCAGGCGGTTTTCGGCGAACACGGCGCGGTTGCTGGTGACATGCCGGCGCTGCTTGGTCAGCCCGGCGTTTACCCCGGGGATGTCGTTGAAACTGCCCGGGTCGAAGTGGTCCGGGTCGACCACATCGGTCCAGCTCCCGGACGTCGGGTATACGCTCTGGCGCATGTGCGAGTAGTCCAGGCCCAGCGACCACTGGCTGGCCAGGCCGAACAGCTGGTTGTCGTGGCGCAGTTCGATGCGGTCGCCCAGCACGTTCTGTTCATGGCGCTGCAGGTAAGGGCTGCCACGCTGCACATTGCCGTCGCCGGTGTAGCTGTAGCGCTCGACGTTGCGGTAGTCGCGCTGGGCGCGGTAGTGGTACAGGGTGTTGTGCACGCTGGTGCTGTCGTTGACCTGGTAATCGAGCATCGAGCGCAGCCAGCGCACCCGTTGTTCGTAGCGGCCGTCGGCGACGTTGTAGTTGTCGAAGCGGCGGCTGTTGTCGATCTTCATGGTGCTGCGCCCTGGCAGGATCGGCGCGCCCCAGTAGGGGCTGTCTTCGCGGTCCTCCTGGTATTCCAGCGCCAGGGTGTGGGTCAGGTCGGGCGTCAGGTCGCTGAGCAGGGAAAACGCCAGGCTGTCGGTGTTGCGCTGGTTTCGGTCGATGTAGCCATTGCTGCCGGTATGGCTGAAGTCCAGGCGCATGAAATGGCGGGCATCGGCCGGGTGGCTGGCCAGTGCCTGGTTGATCCCGAAGGCCACTTCCGAGTCGTCGTAGCTGCCATAGCGCACGCGGCCATCGATGATCTGCTGGTCGCGGCTGGCGGTCTTGGTGATGTAGTTGATCGAGCCACCCACGGCGCCTGCGCCATGCAGGAAGGACGACGGCCCGCCAAGCAACTCGACGCGGTCCAGCACCCAGGCGTCCACCGGCCGGGTAGCGCTGCTGTAGCCGAGGTTGATGCCGTTGTAGAGCTGGGTCACCTGGTTCTGGGTGAAGCCGCGGTAGCTGACGAAACCGCCGTAGCCGGGGTTGGCCGATGCGTTCACGCCGGTCATGGCGTTGATCACATCCTGGCTGTCCTTGGCGCCGCGTTCTTCGATGATGCGCCGGTCCGATACGCTGACCGACGCGGGGGTCTCCCGTGCGGTGAGGCCAAGGCGCGAGCCGGTGCTGATCGGCACGTCCAGTTGCACGCCGGAAGGTGCATCGCGCTCGCCATCGATGGTGGTGGCGGTGAGTTCGACGGCGGCATCGTCCGCCCAGGCAAAGGTGCAGGTGCCCATGAGGAGCACCAGGGAGGTATTGCGGAGCATGTTGTTCTGTCTTCCACGCAAAGGTCATGGCTGACGGCGAGCGCGCAGGCAGGCGCGCCCGGCTGAAGTCAGGCGATATGAGTGATGGCTGCGGGGAGTACGACAGGGGGAGCGCGGGGGTGAGGGCAGGGCGTTGGTAACGGGGCGGCGGTTGCGCCCAGCTGCGTACGACGATGGGCGAGATGGCAGCGGCGTGTGCAGGGCTGAGCGACCAGCTGCTGCTGGCGAGCGGCACGGCCAGGCCGAACGAGGAGCATACCGGGCAGTCGAGCTGGGCCATGTGCTGGTCGCCGCCGGCGCCGTCGAGGTCGATGGCCACGCCGTGCTCGCTGTTGATCGAGCAGAAGCCACCTTCCAGGCCGGCCAGGCGCAGTCCGCCCATTTGGCCATGGTGCAGGCCACACAGCAACAGGCTGAACAGGACGCTGGCATAGAGCGTCCAGGCAGTCAGCGTGCGAGTGTGCCGGGTGATTTTCATGGCGGCGAATCTATCACCCGGACGAACGGCGGGGTAGTGCGAGGCTGTGGTGTGTTGTCGCAGTTCAGGCAGCGCGTTCGAGCACGTCCAGCAGCTCGATGAACTCCTGCGTTAGCTTGTGGCGGGGCGCCATGTGCACCAGCGGCACCGAAACCAAGTGCGATTCGCGCATCTTGATCGAGCTGCTGAGGTACACCGGCAGCACCGGCATGCCCTCGTCGCGCAACTGCTCGACCAGGGTCTGGTGCAGCGCGGTGCGCCCGGCGAACTGGTTGACCACTACGCCCTCCACCTGCAGCGCCGGGTTGTGGTCCTGGCGCAGTTCCTCGACTTGGGCCATGACGCTGAGCAGCGCCTGGCGCGAGAAGCTGTCGCAGTCGAACGGGATCAGCAGGCGCTCGGCAGCCACCAGGGCGCTGAAGGTGTAGAAGTTCAGCGCCGGCGGGGTGTCGATGTAGATTCGCTCGTAGTCGTCGCCCAGCTCTATCAGTAGCTTGCGCAGCTTGTTGATCTTGTACTTGCTCTCCAGTTTGCTCTGAAGGTCGCTGAGGTCGGGGCTGGCCGTTACCAGGTGCAGGTTGTCGTAGCGGGTTTCGGTGATCGCCACGCGGTGCTTCTTGCCGGAGGCGGTGACCGGCGAGAGGGTCTGGCGGAAGAAGTCGGCGATACCGGCGGGGATGGCATCGTCGGTCAGCCCGGTGAGGTAGTAGGTGGCGTTGGCCTGAGGGTCGAGGTCGACCAGTAACGTGCGATAGCCTTCGGCGGCGCTTGCCGCGGCGAGGTTGCAGGCGATACTCGATTTGCCCACGCCACCTTTCTGATTGAAAACCACACGACGCATGAGACGCTCATCCATGAAGAGAGAAAATGTCAGGTTGGGGTCAATCCTATGACTGAAACACGACAGATTTATGACAAGTCTTGAAACAATAGTTAAGTTCATCTTTTTCGAAGCGCAAGCGCTCTGTTACGGCGTTTTTACGGTCATGGTCGCTCGACATATCGCCGGTAGAAATCCAGGGTCGCCAGGTTCTTGTCCTTGGCCTCGAACATGATGTCGAAGCGATCGATGAACTGCAGGGCGTAGTGGTTGGTCCAGTCGTTCCACATCTGCGCGCTGTGCTGATACAGGTCACGCTTGTTCACCTTCTCCAGCAACGCCGGGATGGTCAGCTTGCGGTCAGCGTCGAAGCCCAGTGCCAGCAAGCTCTCCGGCGGCTGTGAGTAGTGCATGGTCGGCCGCACTCCTCGCCAACTGTCGATGATGCGCGCCACGCGCGGGTCGTGGGGGGCGATGTAGTCGCCCTCGTGGATCCAGCAGTGGTGAATGTCCAGCACCACCGGCGCAAGGTCGGCCAGTGCCAGGCAATCGTCGACGCCATAGGTCTTCTCGTCGTTCTCGAAGGTGATCACGTGGCGCGCTACCTGCGATAACCTTGGCCACACCTGGCGTACCCCGGCTGCGCCGAGGCGCCCGGCAATATGCACATTGCACTTGAAGTCCTGAAAGCGCTGACCAAAGCCCATCATGCGGATCATGTCGGCGTGGTATTCGAATTCGGCCAGGCTGTTCTCCACCACCTCGGGGCGGTCCGAGCCGAGCACGCAGTACTGGCCTGGGTGGAATGACAGGCGGATATCCTGATCGCGGGCCAGCTTGCCGATGGCCGCAAAGCGTTCAGCCATCAGGGCCTGAAACTCGGTGTCGCGATAGATCGGCCCTACGCTGGGGTGGCTGTAGAGCGGCAGCAGGTCGCTGCTCAGGCGCACCATGCGCAGCATCGGCGGCAGTTCACTGACGTAGGCCAGCAGGCGCAATTGGGCGTCGAGGTTGTGCTGCACCAGCTCCAGCAGCTTGAGCCGGGCCGCTTCCTGGCTGGCACTGGACAGCCAGCGCAGCGTGGTAGTGCGCGGGTTGAAGGTGCGTTCGATGGCCTCAAGCTCTTTCACCGACAGGCTGCGGTGAGGGTGGCGGTACATGCAGGCGAAGCCCAGACGGGGCATGGTTGGTCTCCAGTTTTTGAATGATGGTTGGACACGTCAGCCGAGTGAACGATCAGTTCAACCTGTGCCATGCAGGCACATCAGGAGCCCGGCTTCTCCAGCTCTTCCAGTTCATCCTCCACCTGCTGCATGCGCTGCTCGGCCAGTGCCTGCACCTTCTCATCCCGCGCTGTCTCGCGCATCAGCCCGGTGAGCTTGTTGCTCAGGTGCTTGCCTTCGTCGGTCTGTTCAAGCGCCTTGGCCTTGGCCGGGTCGCGGGTGGCGGCGACGATGGTGGCGAATTCGGCGTCGCTGAAGTTCTTCTCGCTGTAGAGCTTGAACAGGTCCTGACGCTGGTCCTCGACGGTGAGGTGCTTGCGCAGGACCTGGCTGATGGTGGCTGCATCCAGCTGCGGGTGGGTGCGTGTGAGCAGCGCGGCCATACGCTCGATGTTGTGGTCGTAGGCTTCCTGCAGCGGCAGGTTGGCCAGGATCTGCTCTTCGCGGGTGGGCTTCTGGTCGCAGGCGGCGAGGGCGGTAATGAACAGCAAGGGCAACAGCAGCTTCTGGATGGGGGGCATGGGGTGGCCTTGGGCGCGTTTTGCAGAGGGTGATTATAGCTGTGTCGGGTTGCCAGCCATCAGTCCCTGAGGTAGAAAACCCGCCGTTCAGACCACGTTTCCACGCCCATGCCCCACTTGATCATCCAACCGCCCACTCACGAGCACATCAGTGAAGTCGTGGCCTTCATCGACAATGCCCGTCGCGGGCTGTTCCCGATGCTCGCTGGGTCGCTATTGCCGAAGGACCTGGCCCATTTTGCCGAGACTTACCTGTACGGCCATGGCCATTTTCTGGAAGCACGTGATCAAGGCCGGTTGATTGCAGGCATCGGCTATTTGCCCTACGACCATCGCTTCAACCAGCTCGACTATCACGGCAAGCGCGTGGTCGAGGTGGTGCGCCTGTTCGTGCTGCCCGAGTACCGTCGTCGTGGCCTGGCGGCGGCATTGTTCGCCGCCTTGCGCGAGCACGCCCGTGCCGCTGCGGTCGAATGCCTGTACCTGCATACCCATCCGTTTTTGCCTGGTGCAATACGCTTCTGGGAGCGGCAGGGCTTTGCGTTGATCGACGTGGAGGACGACCCGCTGTGGGGCACGACGCACATGGAGCACTGGATCGCCAGGTAGGACCATTCCTACTTCCTGCGGCTGACCGTCACCACCTCGTTCATTTCAATTGCCGGGCGATTTGCTTACCGTCTTCTCCTTCACGATGAAAGAGGAAGGATGCCCATGGCACATCTCGCGCTGTACAAACTCGACCTGCTCGACGCGTTCGAGAATCGCAGGGACGACTGGACCTATGTCGATTTCGAGAAACTGCTGACCAAGGTCAGGCCGTCAGCCAATTACCAGGATGCCAAGGGCATCATCATTGCGGCGCACAAGGATGGCAGCTGGCCGAAGACTGTGAAACGCTACCTGCTGAGCAACTATCGCGCACACCAGAACGTCAGCTCCGAGTTCAACGAGGTGTTTGCCGCCGTCGTGGCGACGCTGACCGAGCAGGAGAAGCAGGTCTGGGGGCTGTCAGAAACCGCCTGATAACGGCCATTCCACCGCCAGGCGGATCTGGTTGCCATCGAGCTCCGCCTGCGCCGTGTTGCCCCGGTGCACGTTGTGCCGCAGTGAGAACGTGGTGCCTTTGGCCTTGCCACTCTGCACCACGTAGCGCGCTTCGAGGTCCCGCTCCCAATGTTTGCCACCCTTGCCATAACCCAGGTACGCATAGCCGCCGTTTGGGTCGACGTGGGTGCCGTCGATATCGAAGCCGCGCACATACAGGGCGGTCAGGTTCAGCCCCGCAATGCCATAACCGCCCATGTCCAGGTCATAGCGCGCCCGCCATGATTTTTCGTTCGGCGCGTTGAAGTCGGACATCTGCACGGCGTTGGCGATGTAGATCGCCCCACGGGTGACGTAGTCGAACGGCGTGTTGCCATCCACCTGCTGCCAGCCGAGGCTGACGCTGTGCGGGCCCTGGCTGTAGCGCGAGACCAGGCTCCAGGTGGTGTTGTCGATGCGCCCGGACAGCGCCTTGCCGGTGTCGGTGGTGCGGTACAGGTTGAGGTCCAGGCTCAGGCTGCGGCGGTCGTCCAGGGCGTGGGTGAGGGTGCTGCCAAGGTAATGCTGGTTCCAGGTGTCTTGGTAGCACGAGGTGTACAGGCTGCCGGTGAAGGCGGCACCGGGGTTCCACACCAGGCCGGCGAGGTCGAAGCTGTTGCCCTGGCGGCCGTCGGAGTAGTTCACCACAAAGCCCTGGTCGTGGCTGGACGCATTGCGGTCGGTGCTTTCGTTGAAGTGGCCAGCGACCAGCTTGAGGGTGTCGATCTCGCCGCTGGTCAGGAAGAAGCCCGTGGCGGTCTCGGGCAGCAGGCGGCTGTCCGAGGAGCTGAACACCGGCGTCTTCACCCGCTGTTCGCCCCATGACAGTACGGTATTGGATACCCGCAGTTTCAGCGCCGCGCCGCCCCGGCTGTATTCGTTCTTGGGATGGCCGTGGTTGTCCAGGCTCAGCAGGCGCGCCTTGCCGGCACGGCCGCCACCGCTGTCGAGCTGCACGCCCTGATAGGCGTGGGCATCGACGCCGACGCCGATCAGGCCTTGGGTAAAACCGGACTGGAACGTGCCCATCAGGCCGTAGGCCCATTCCTCGGCCAGGCCGTTACGTTCGCTGCGTGGCTTGTAGGCATTGCGCGCGCCGCTATTGCGCCCGCCGTGCTTGTAGTCACGCTGGTCGTAGACAGTGCGGTTGAGAATGTTCCAGCTGCTGTCTTCGACGAAGCCGTTGCTTTGTGGTTGCGCCGAATCTGCCTGGGCAAACGGGGCGAGGGTTGCCAGTGGCAAGGCGAGCAGAGCAGCGGGGCGCAACAACATGCGGCAATGGCCTGTCATTCAAGGGGCGCGAAAGCGCAGGATGCGCGCGCCGTCGAAAGGGTCGGTGAGGTAGTGGGCGTGCACGCCGAAGGTGCTCAGCAAGCGTTCGGGGGTGAGCACCTCCAGCGGCTTGCCGAGGGCCACCAGGTGGCCTTTGTCGAGCACCGCCACGCGGTCGCAGGTCAGCGCCTGGTTGAGGTCGTGCAGGGCCACCAGGGTGGTCACCGGCAGGGCCTGTACCTGTTGCAGCAGGCTCAGCTGGTGCTGGATGTCGAGGTGGTTGGTCGGCTCGTCGAGCAGCAGTACCTGCGGGCGCTGGGCCAAGGCGCGGGCGATGTGCACGCGCTGGCGCTCGCCGCCTGACAGCGAACTCCAGACCCGTTCACCCAGGTGCGTGGCGTCGAGGTCGGCCAGGGCCTGTTCGACGATGGCACGGTCCTCCCGGGAGAATGGTGCCAGCGCCGACAGCCAGGGTGTGCGCCCCAGGGCGACGGCATTGAACACGCTGATCGCATCGAGGGTGTCGGCCTGCTGCTCGACCAGCGCCAGCGCCTGTGCGATGCGCCTTCGTGGCAGACGCGCCAGGGGTTCGCCGAGTAGTTGCACACTGCCGGTGCCCGGCGTGCGCAGCCCGGCCAGCAACTTGAGCAGGGACGATTTGCCCGAACCGTTGGGGCCGACGATGCCCAGGGTTTCACCGGCCACCACGTTGAGGTCGATGTTGCACAGCACGGTGTTGCCCGACAGTTGCAGCCCCAGCCCCCGGCAGGTGAGTGGAGCGACGTGCACGGTATTCATGACGGTCATGGGCGCCCCCGGCGGCTGACCAGGATCAGCGCGAACACCGGCGCGCCGATCAAGGCGGTGACCACGCCGACCGGAATCACCTGGCCAGTTATCAACGTGCGCGACAGCACATCGGCGGCAATCAGGAACAGCGCGCCGCCCAGGGCGCTGGCCGGCAGCAGCCGGCCATGGCCGGGACCGAGCAGTAGGCGCAGGGCGTGGGGGATGACCAGGCCGACGAAACCGATGGCACCGACGATCGACACCATCACGGCCGTTACCAGTGCCGCGCAACTGATCAGCAGCAACTGCGTGCGGCGCACGGCGATGCCCAGCGAGGCCGCCGAGTCGGCGCCGAAGGTGAAGGCATCCAGCGCCCTGCGGTGCCACAGGCACACCAGCAGCCCGAACAGCGCCACCGGCAACGCCATCCACACCGACGGCCAGCGCACACCGCTGAGGTTGCCCAGCAACCAGAACAGGATGCCGCGCGCCTGCTCGGCGGTGGCCGACTTGGTGATGAGGAAGGCGGTAAGTGCCGTGAACAGCTGCGAGCCGGCAATGCCGGCGAGGATCACCTGGGCGTTGTTGTTGCTTGGCCCGGCCGCACGGGCCAGCACCAGCACCAGGGCAAAGGCTGCCAGGGCACCGATGAAGGCGCCGCCGGACATGCTCAGGGTGACACTGCCCAAGCCCAGCAGGCCGACCAGCACTGCACCGGTCGAAGCGCCGGCGGACAGCCCGAGCAGGTAGGGCTCGGCCAGAGGGTTACGCAGCAGAGCCTGCAGGATCACCCCGCAGGTCGCCAGACCTGCACCGCAAGCGGCAGCGACCAGCGAGCGGGTCAGGCGGTAGTTCCAGACGATGCCGGCATCGATCGGGTCGACCGGGTAGCCGGCCTGCCACAGGTGGTTGGCCAGCACCTGGCAGACCAAGTTCGGTGGCAGGTTGGTCTCGCCGATGGCGGTACCAGCCAGCACGGCCGCGAGCAGGGCCAGCACGGCCAGGGCGGTGTAGGGCAGGGCGTTCATCGCTGCGCCGCTTTACCGCTGGCGAAGGCCGCAGACAAGGTCTGCAGGCCACGGAACAGGCGGATGCCGGCCTGCATGGCGTCGGCGTCGAGGATGATGATGCGGTCGTTCTTTACCGCGTCCATGTTCTTCGTCACCGGGTCGCTGCGCAGGAATTCGAGCTTCTTCTGGTAGTCGTCTGCAGGGAAGCGGCGGCGGTCCATGCGCGCGATGATCAGCCAGGTCGGGTTGGCCTTGGCCAGGGTTTCCCAGCCCACGGTCGGCCATTCCTCGGTCGATTCGACCACGTTGCGCACGCCCAGGGTGCGCAGCATGAAGTCGGCCACGCCCTGGCGGCCGGCGACGTAGGGGTCGATGTCGAGGTCGGCGCTGGAGAACCAGAACAGTGCCGAAGTCTGCGACAGGTCCTTGCCTGCCAGCTGCTGCTTCGCACTATTCAGGCGTGCCTTGAGGTCGTTGTTCAGCGCCGCGCCACGGTCCTGCACGTCGAAGATCTCGGCCAGCTGGCTGACACTCTTGTAGAGGCTCTCGACCTGAAACGCCTGCAGGCGGGTGCCGTCGGCGCCGACCAGGTTGTCCTTGCCTTCGCAGTCCGAGGGCAGCAGGTAAGTGGGGATCTTCAGCTCACTGAACTGCTCGCGGGTGGCGACCACGCCTTGAGCGCCGACCATCCACTCGAACTGCACGGCCACCAGTTGTGGGCGCTTGCCGACCACCGCCTCGAAGCTTGGGTCGTTGTCGGCCAGGCGCGGCACCTTGGCGTTCACCGCCTGGTATTCGGGGAGCACGTTGTTGAACCACAGCGAGGTGCCGGCCAGCTTGTCGCCCAGGCCCAGGGCATAGAGCATCTCGGTGCCGGCCTGGCCGATGGTGACCGCGCGCTCGGGCGCCTGAGCGAAGGTCTGCGGCGCGCCGCAGTTGTCGACGGTCAGCGGGTAGTGGGTGGCGGCAGCCTGGGCCAGGCCAGTCAGGCTCAGGCCCGCCAGCAAGGATGTGAAGCGCAGCAGCATGCGGGGCGATCTCCTATCGGTCAGTTCTGGTGAGGAACGCACGGACAGGCATCGCCGGCCCTCGCAGGCGCGAGGGCAGCACAGATGGCCATCCCGGACACCCCGCCGGTCGGTGAATGTATGCCGGCAGGTCTCCTGACTGGTGCGTCGTCACCTGGCCCCGGCCTTCCCGGATCATTGATCCAGTGGCATCGATGGAGCAGGCTCGGCACCTACAGTTGCGGGGGCAGTTCCGTTTGGCGCGCCAATTGTGGCGGGCCTGGGATTCCCTGTTAGTTCCGTGGCGGAAACCGGCGGGCCGCATGGTAGACCATCAGACCTCCGGGTGAAAACGTCTAAATCAGAAGTACTTGAGCCAGGCGATGTCACGCCGACGCGCCTTGAGCCGGGCGAACCAGCGCACGGGCAGGTACAGCGCCACGGCCAGCAACACCGCGCTTAGCCACACCGCGCCGATGCCGTCGAAGCCGAAGTAGTCACCATGGTTGAGGCCCTGCAGCGCCACGCACGCCAGGTACAGCAACTTGAGTACGTACAGGTGCAGCAGGTAGAAGAACATTGGCGCTGACCCGAACACCGCCAGGGCGCTGATCCAGCGGGCCAGCCCGGCGCGCTCGAAGGCGCGCAGCAACAGCAGGCCGCAACCCAGGGTCAGGGCCAGGAACAGCAGCGAGGGTGGGTACTTGGTGATGTTGAAGAAGCTCATCAGCGTCTGGGTGACGCTCGGGTAGCCGCTCCACGGCGCCTCGCCGTAGCCGTTGTAGATGCGCAGCACCATGAAGCCGAGCAAGGCGATGACACCGGCCAGCAGCAGGCGGTGCTGGCGCTCGCCGCCGTCGCTGCCACGGGCGAACCACGGGCCGAGGCCGTAGCCCAGGGCGATCACGCCGATCCACGGCAGCACCGGGTAGGAGGTGCGCAGGCGCAGGTTCTCCGAGACGTCGAGCCAGCCGCGGTCATGCAGGATCGCCCACGGCACATGCAGGGCCGATTCCACGCCGAAGTGCAGGCCATCGAACAGGTTGTGCCCGGCGATGATCAGCGCGCCCAGGGCGAGCAGGGCAGGACGCGGCAGCCACACCAGCAGCGACAGCGCGATCATGCTTACGCCAATGGCCCAGATCACCTGCATGTAGACCACGCTCGGCGGCAGCTGGAAGGTCCAGGCGAAGTTGACCAGAGTGAACTCCAGCACCACCAGGAACAGCCCGCGCTTGAACAGGAACGCCGACACATCGCTGCGGCCTTGGTATTTCTCGCCATACAGCCAGGCCGACAGGCCGGTGAGCAGGACGAACACCGGGGCGCACAGATGCGCCAGGGTGCGGCTGGCGAACAGCGACGGGTCGGTGGCATCGATGGTCATCGGATCGCTGACCTGGCGGTGCAGGAAGAAGGTTTCACGTACGTGGTCGAGCAGCATGAACAGGATCACCAGGCCGCGCAGGGCATCGATGCTCTGCAGGCGCTGGGTGAGCTGAGTGGGGAGGGCTGAGGCGCTGGTCATGGAGGGGTCGCAGGCAGGAATGAATGTCAAATGAAACGTTATCTTATAACTATTTCATTTTCTTCCGATAGCGTTTTTTTGTGTCGCCTGTGCCGGCCTCTTCGCGGGGCGATCCGACTTGTCCCGCGAATGGCCACCAAGTCAGAAGGTGTAATCCACGGTAGCGAAGTAGGACCGCGGCGCGCCCATCACCCACTGCTCGTCACTGAATACCGACGCCACATACTCGCGATCGAACAGGTTGTTCACCTGCAACCCCAGGCGCACATCCGGCAGCACCTGCCAGCCAATGTTGGCATCGACCACGGTATATCCCGGCGCACTTTGGCTATTGGCCGTGTTGGCATAACGCTCATCCACATACCGCGCGCCAATCCCGGCCTCGACTTGCTGGTCGAAGCCTTTGCTCAGCCACAGGTTGGCCGTGCGCCGTGGCACATTGGCCGGGCGGTTGCCGGCACGGTCTAGTGCAACGCCATCGACCACCTCGTCGAAATCATCGTACTTCGCCCGTACCAGCGCGGCATTGGCCGACACCTGCCACTGCTGCCCCAGGGCCAGTTCCAGCGACGCCTCCAGGCCGTTGGAGGTCTGCTGCCCGGCCTGTTGCGCCTCGTGGGTGATCGGGTCATCCACCAGCAGCTTCTTCTTGACGATATGGAACGCCGCCAGCGTCCACTCGCCACGGCCCTCCCAGAAGCGCTGCTTGAGGCCTAGTTCGGTCTGCTTCGCTTCGGTCAGGTCGTAGTGCATCTGCGACGGGCTGAGGCTGACCAGGTTATCCACGCCGTCCTCGCTGGTGGAGTACTGGCCGTACAGCGACAGATTGTCGTTGAGCGCGAACACCAGCCCGGCGCGCCAGTTGCCGCCCTGCAGGCTGCGGTCGCTGCGGCTGCCGTCAACCAGGTTGTCGCGGTCGATGTTGTTCTGGTCGCGGCGTACGCCGGTCACCAGCGACAGGCGCTCGCTGAGCTGCAGGCGGTTCTCGGCGAACATGGCAAAGGTGTGGGTGGTGGACAGCGTCTGCGGGCGGGTTGGCGAGTCGCTGTGGAACCAGCCTGCGGTCGGCTGCCACGGGTCGATGTAGTCGCCGCCCACGTCGTTGTAGGGCCGGTTGCTGTCGACGTTGAAACGCACCTTGTTGTATTCGACACCGACCAGCGTCTTGCTGGCCAGGCCGAACAGGCTGTGGTCGAAGGTGAAGGTCTGGCGGTCGCCGATCTGCTCCTGATTGTGCTTGATCTCCAGGTAGCTCTGGCGCTCCAGCATCGCGCGATCGGCGTCCCAGCTGTAGTTTTCGGCATTGCGCCAGTGGCGGCGGCTCTTGATGTAGTAGAGCTGGTTGCTGGCACTGAGCTGGTCGTTGATCGTCCAGTCGGTGGTGAAGCGGGTCCACTCGTCGTGGTAGCGTTGCTCGTCGTTCTGGATGTTGTAGTTCTTCTTGCGCAGGCTGCTGCGGTAATGGCCGTCGATCAGCGGCGTGCCGTAGTAGTTGGCGGGCTGGGCGTCGCCGCGCTCGTGGGCGAGGGTGAAGCTCAGGTCGTCGCTGGCATCGAAGCGCAGCGCGGCACTGAGCGCCAGGCTGCGCGAGTCGGTGCGGTCGACCCAGCCGTTGCCGCCCTGCTGGTTCAGGGTCAGGCGGTAGCTCAGGCGTTCACTGAGGCTGCCGCCGCTGTCCAGCCCCAGTTGTTGGCGATCCCAGGAACCGTAGCCCAGCCGCACGCGGTTGCGGATGTCGCCAGCGAAGGTTTTTTTCGGGATCACGTTGACCACCGCGCCGGTCGCGCCTTCGCCATACAGCACCGAAGCCGGGCCGCGGATGATGTCGATCTGCTCGACCATCCACGGGTCGACCGGGAAGGTCTGGGTGCCGGCCCCGGTATACAGGCGCGCGCCATCGAACAGGGTCATCACCGAGCCATGGCCGGTGAAACCACGCGCCGACAGGCCGGTGCCGCCATCGCCCGGGTTGCCGATGAAGGTGATGCCGGGCGAGCGGGTCACGGCGTCCTGCACGGTGAGGTTGTTGCGCTGCTTGATCTGTTCGGCAGTGATACTGCTGGTGCTGGCCGGGGTTTCCAGGGCAGTGAGGTTCAGCCGTGAACCGGCCTCGGTCGGCGTGGCCAGGTCGACGCGTTGTGGGTCACCGCTATCGGTGATGGCCGTGGAGGGGAGGTTCAGCACGGGTTCGTCGGCCAGGGCTGGCAGCGTGACGGCCAGGCAGGCCGCCAGGGGTTGAAGCTTGAGGAATCGGGACATGTCGTTCCACTGCTGCAGGAATGAATGGATCCCGGTGGAAAACACGCAAAGGCACACCACGCGTGCAGGGGCGCACGCGGATACCGGCCTGCGCCCGCCCACCGCGGGTTGCCAAGTGAGGCTTCAGGCCGGTCTCCGGGCTTGCGAGGGGCATGAGGCCTTCACCTTCCCATGCTGGCGCACAGTGGTGTGTCGAAGGCATCGCTCGCTTACCGTTGCGGGGGCAGCGCCGGACTTGTCGTGAACCACGACGCACCGGCTTCCCGTTTCACCCTGCGTACGGCGGCGCAGGACACCTGAAACTGGCGGGCATCTGACCATCGAATGGCCAGCACGTCAAATGTGCGTGTCAGCGCCCTCGGCGGCGCGACACCCGTGCTTCGATGTTCTTGCGCCCGATCAGCAGGGGAGGCTTTTCCACCACCGGCTCATCGGCCAGCCACTTGTACATCACCAGGCAGTCGACCAACCCGAGGCGGGCATGGCGATAGGCTTTGGGCAGGCGGCCAACGGTCTCGAAGCCGAGCTTGGTCCACAAAGCCACCGCCACTTCGTTGCTCGCCACCACCGAATTGAACTGCAATGCCAAAAAACCTTCCTGGCGCGCCAACTTCTGCGAGTGCTCGCACATCAGCCGGGCCACGCCACGGCCACGGGCGGCGTCGCAGACCATGTAGCCGCAGTTGCCGACATGGGCGCCAGGGCCGGCGGCGTTGGCCTTGAGGTAGTAGGAGCCGAGCAGCTCACCATCGGCTTCGGCCACCAGGGTGTGCAGTGGCAGTTGCAGCCACAGCTGGCGTGCCTGCTCGACGTCCAGTTCGGGGTCGAAGGCGTAGGTTTCGCGGGCCTGGACGATGGCCTGGAAGGTCGGCCAGAAACGCTCGAAGTCTTCGGGCGTCATGGGGCGGATGTGGATCATGGCGGTTCCTGCAATGGCTAGGCCGCCAAGTCTGGGTGGCGCGGCGCCGTCGCGCAAGGGCGGCGACGCCGTCGGGCTTCAGCCGTTGGCCTTGCCCACCGCATCCATGGCGCGGGCCGAATAGACCAGCGCGGCCCCGGCATTCATCGCCACGGCCACACCCAGCGCCTCGGCGATCTCTTCACGGGTGGCGCCGTGCTTGACGGCCTGTTGCGAGTGCACGGCGATGCAGCCGTCGCAACGGGTGGTGACGGCCACGGCCAGGGAGATCAGTTCGCGGGTTTTGGCGTCCAGGTGGTTGGTCTTGGCGCCCGCGCCGCTGGCGGTCATGTAGCCGGCCACGGTGTCGGGGGACAATTGCTTGAGATCGCCGATGCCGGCCATCAGCTGCTTACGGTAGGCGTCCCAGTCCATCATGCTCATCGTCTTCACCTTGGAAAGGTTGCGAGTGGAGCTTTCATGCTAGTCGAAGCGTGGGAAGTGAGGCTTGTACTTTGGTGCTGGCTGGCTTGAAACGGCCAAACAAGGCCGTTTCTGCCATTGCCAACGTGCGTCAGATGTAGACGAACACCAGCACCAGAGCGGCGACCACCAGCCACTTTTCCAGGTAGTAGCGCATGCGGTTGCGCTTCTTCAGCGCCTTGCCACGCTCGCGAATCTTGTAGATACGGGTGAACAGGCGGTTGATGCCACCGGTCTTGTCGCCGGCGTCGTTGGGCGCGGCGGCGGCGGCCATGACGTTGCGGCTGAACCAGCGGTTGAACGCGGTGGCCCAGCGGTACTTCAGCGGGCGCTCGATGTCGCAGAAGAGGATGATGCGGTTGTGCTCGGTGGTGTTGGCGGCATAGTGGATGTAGGTCTCGTCGAAGACCACGCCCTCGCCATCGCGCCAGGAGTACTTCTCGCCGTCCACGTCGATGTAGCAACCGTCATCGTTCGGCGTGTCCAGGCCGAGGTGGAAGCGGTACGAACCGGCGTACGGGTCACGGTGGCGGACCAGCTTGGCACCCGGTGGCAGGGTGGCGAACATCGCCGCCTTGACCGTGCCGATGCCTTGCAGCAGCTCGGTAGTGCGGGGGCACAGGGTCATGGCCGACGGGTGGCTTTCGCCGTACCACTTCAGGTAGAAGCGCTTCCAGCCGGTCTTGAAGAACGAATTGAAACCGACGTCGTCATAATTGTCGGACTTCTTGATCTCGCCCACGTGCAGCAGCTGCTGGCCTTCGGCACGAATCTCCTGCCAGTGCTCCATGAGCGGCTGCAGTTCCGGGAACGCCTCGACCGGCAGGTAGGGCTTGGCCGGGTGCTTGGAAAACAGGTACAGGAAGCTGTTGACCGGGGCCAGGAAGCTGGAATGGTCGCCCAGCTGACGGGTCAGCTTGTGGCGCACCCGACCGCGCAGGTGAACATAGGCGATCGAAAGGACGAAGATCAGTACGAGTGCAATTTTCATGGACGGTTACTTGTCGAAAAATGGCCATGCGCCATGGCATAAGCTCGCCAGCATAAACAATCATGGGGGCAGTTTGTACTTATTGTTACGTTAATGCGGGGCGACATTGGTGTAAGGCCCTATAGCGTGCAAAAACGTTTCACGTGATGGAGTTCACATGATTCAGGACATTCGCCCGAGTGGCACCCCGTTCAAAAGGTTGTTCTTCGCCTTGCCTGTCAGCGACGCCCAGCGCCGTGCGATCAGCCAGTGGCGGCGCGGTTTGAACCTGCGCAGCGGCAAGCCGGTGCCGAGCGAAAACTTCCACCTGACCTTGCTGTTTCTGGGGGATGTAGATGCGGCGCAGGTGCCGGCCATCTGCGCGGCGGTAGACAACTTGGTGCGGCCGGGGGCGCCGCTGCGCCTGCTGCTGGACCAGCTGAAGACTTGGCAGCGCGCCAATGTGCTGGTGCTGGAGCCGCAGGACACGCCGGCCGCCTTGCGCCAGCTGATCTATGGCCTGCAGCAGGCGTTGCTGCCGATGGGGTTCGAAGAACAGGCCCGCGAGTACCGCCCGCACCTCACCCTGTCACGGGACTTTCGCGGCCAGGCCCCGGAGGCGGCTGTGGCGCCTGAGTTCCATCTCAGCGCCAGGCATTTCACCTTGTATGAATCGCGCAAGGGCCGCTACTGGCCGCTGGCGCAATGGCCGCTAACCGACTAGCGCCGCTCAGGCGATCTGGCTGCGGGCCGGCGTGAACAACTGCTCGCCCAAGGTGCGGGCGGTACGCAGGTGCAGGGCGGCATCCGGCCCTTCGCTGTCATCCAGGAGGGTCGAACTGAGCACCTCGGCGCCGCAATAATCGAAGATGCCATGCTCGATCTGCACGCGCATCGCCTCACCGTAGCCATGGCGCTCGAAGCTGCTGGCATCGGCACCTGCCACACCGACCAGGTGCACCTTCATGCCACGCAGTTTCTTGGTAGTGACGCCGCCCTGGTAGTCGAACGCCCAGCCATTGCTGAACACCCGCTCGACCCAGCCTTTGAGCAAGGCCGGCAGCGACCACCAGTAGATCGGGTAGACAAGCACCAGGGTATCGGCGCGGTCGATGCGGGCTTGCTCCAGCAGCACGTCGGCCGGTGGAGCGGCCAGGCCCCGGTGCACGGCGTGGTCAGCCAGACCGAAACGAGGGTCGAAGCCTTCGCGGGCCAGGTCGGCGATTTCGCTACCGTGGCCGGCGCTGGCCAGGCCGTCGGCAATCTGCCGGGCCAGGGCATGGGTAAGGGACTCGGGGTCGTGATGGCCGATGACGATCAAGGCTTGCATGGTGGTCTCTCCAGTGTGAAGGTGCTTTGCTGCCTTGAGCGCTATATACTCAAGGCAAGTTACGTTTAGTAAGTTACTTTTGGTAGGTAATTGATGTCAAGCGATGACAAGGCTCAGCCACGCAAGCGACTTTCCCGGGAAGAGCGGCGGCGCCAGCTACTCGACGTGGCCTGGCAACTGGTGCGCGAGGAAGGCACCGAGGCCCTGAGCCTCGGCCGCCTGGCGGAGCAGGCCGGAGTCACCAAGCCGGTGGTGTATGACCATTTCGAGACCCGCACCGGGCTGCTGGCGGCGCTGTACCAGGATTACGATGCGCGCCAGTCGGTGATGCTCGCGCAGGCCCTGGACGGCTGTGAGGCGACCTTGCCGGGGCGTGCCGGGGTCATTGCCGCGGCCTATGTCGATTGTGTGATGAGCCAGGGGCGGGAGATGCCTGGGGTGTCGGCGGCGCTGGCCGGGTCGCCGGAGCTGGAGGCGTTGAAGCGGGCCTATGAACAGCCGTTTCTAGACAAATGCCGCGCAGCGTTGGGCGAGTTTGCACCGACAAGGGGTGAGATTGGCGCGGCGGGCATGCGCCTGCTGGTGGGCGCGGCCGAGGCGCTGTCGCAGGCGGCTGCGGCAGGTGAACTGGAGGCGAAGCAGGCCAAGGCCGAGTTGCAGGCTGCGATCATTGCCATGGTCGAGCGGCAGTGAACCGGGCCGGGGTCAGACCGGCAGGCTCTGGTAGGGCAGCTCATCCCCCGGGCTGCGGGCAAACTGGCGCTTGTACTCGCGGCTGAACTGCGAGGTGCTCTGGTAGCCCACCCGATGCGCCGCCTGCGCCACCCCCAGCCCTTCACCGATCAGCATCTGCTGCGCCTTGAGCAGGCGCAGGCGCTTGAGGTACTGCATCGGCGCCATGTCGGTGCAGCGTTTGAAGTGCTCGTGGAAGGTCGACACGCTCATGTTGGCGCAGGCCGCCAGCGCCTCGACACTCAGCGGCTCGGTGTAGTGCTCGCGCAAGTGCATGAGTGCCGCACCGATGCGGGCGAAGTGCCCCTGTTGCTCCACCAGTGCCCGCAGCACCCCTGCCTGGGGGCCGCGCAGGGCGGTATACAACACCTCGCGGATGCGCGCCGGGCCCAGCACCTTGGCATCTAATGGGTCCTGCAGGCAGTGCAGCAGGCGTTCCACGGACTCACGCATCGGTGCATCGAGCGCCGCCGAGGTCATCGACTGTGGCGTTTGCGCCTGTACCGCCGGGTCGGGTGCCAGGTCCATGCTCTGCACCAGTTCGCCAAGCACACCACGGTCGATATCCACCGCCACGCCCAGGAGTGGCTCGTCGGCGGTGGCAAAGGTTTCGCACATGAATGGCACCGACAGCGCCTGCACCAGATAATGGCCGGCACCGTACTCCAGGGTGCGCGGGCCCAGGCGCGCCAGTTTGCTGCCCTGGGCCAGGATCATCAGGCTCGGCTCGTAGATCTGCGGGCTGCTGGCCACGTAGTGGTCCCAGCTCAGTACCTGCACCTGGGGCAAGTACGTGGGCGCGAAACCGGGGCGGGTGGCCAGGCTGCGGATCAGCGAACACAGCGGGGCGTTGGCGTCGACGTGGCGGGTCAATTGCATGATGAAACCAGGGCAGAGAATCAGACAGTTTCATGATCGCAGATTGGCTGGCCAGCGCCAGATGGCCGCTGGCAGGTTCGGAGAATCAGGCATGGATGCCGGAGAATCAGCCGTGGGCCGGGAGGACGATGGCGAGCAGAATGCGCGCCCTGAATCGTTTCACTATCCCGTGAGGTCCCGCATGTACACCGCCATCGGTTACGCCGCCCAAACCCCGACCAGCCCTTTGGCCCCCATGACCTTCGAGCGCCGTGCGCCGCGCCCGGACGATGTCGCCATCGAGATCCTCTACTGTGGCGTGTGTCACTCCGACATCCACCAGGCACGCAACGAGTGGGGCATCGCCGTCTACCCGCTGATGCCTGGCCACGAGATCATCGGCCGGGTCACCGCCGTGGGTGACCAGGTCAGCTCGCACAAGGTCGGCGACCTGGTCGGCGTCGGTTGCATGGTCGACTCCTGCCGCCACTGCGAGGCCTGTGCCAAGGACCTTGAGCAATACTGCCTGGAAGGCCCGACCATGACCTACGCCACCCCGGACCGGGTCGATGGCAGCAACACCATGGGTGGTTACTCCAGCAGCATCGTGGTCAGCGAGCACTTCGTGGTGCGCATCCCGGCCGGCATGGACCTGCCCAGCGCAGCGCCGATCCTCTGTGCGGGCATCACCACCTACTCGCCGCTCAAGCACCATGGCGTCGGCCCCGGTCACAAGATCGGCATCCTCGGCATGGGCGGGCTGGGCCACATGGGCATCAAGCTGGCCAAGGCCCTGGGCGCCGAAGTGACCCTGTTCACCCGCTCCCAGGCCAAGGCCGAGGAAGCCCGCCGCCAGGGCGCCGACCACGTGATCGTGTCCACCGATGCCGAGCAGATGCGTGCCGCCGCCGGCCGTTTCGACTTCCTGCTCGACACCATCCCGGTGCAGCACGACCTCAACCCGTACCTGGAGACCCTGAAGTTCGACGGCGTGCACATCCTGGTTGGCCTGATCGAGCCGATCGATCCGGCCGTGCATGCCGCCAACCTGGTAATGAAGCGTCGGGTGCTGGCCGGTTCGCTGATTGGCGGCATTGCCGAAACCCAGGAAGTGCTGGACTTCTGTGCCGCCCATGACATCCGTTGCGACATCGAGATGCTGGACATCCGCAACATCAACCAGGCCTATGAGCGCATGATCGCGGGCGATGTGAAGTACCGCTTCGTGATCGACATGGCGACCCTGCAGGGCTGAACCTGGCGATAGCCTGGCTTGGCCTTCTCGTGGTTGTGAGGGCCAGGCTTGGCGCGTACCATGCGGGCAATCCTTCCAATAACAAACCCGTGCCTCAGCGCGGCCGATACTTGGCCCCTGACGCGCGTCCTTTCGCCTTGCCTGCGGAGAACAGATTCCAGCCCATGAACGGACCCATACCCACCGACCTGCCCCCGACTGCGGGTGACGGCAGCTGGCTGAGCGTGATCGCCCTGGCCCTGGCGGCCTTCATCTTCAACACCACCGAGTTCGTCCCGGTGGCGCTGCTCAGTGACATTGGCAGCAGCTTCGACATGACCACCGCGCAGGTCGGCCTGATGCTGACCATCTATGCCTGGGTGGTGGCGCTGGCTTCGTTGCCGATGATGCTGCTCACCCGCAACATCGAGCGCCGGCGCCTGCTGCTGTTCGTGTTTCTGGTGTTCATTCTCAGCCACCTGCTGTCATGGTTGTCGCAGAGTTTTGCCATGCTGCTGGTCAGCCGAATTGGCATCGCCCTGGCCCACGCCGTGTTCTGGGCCATCACCGCGTCGCTGGCCGTGCGCGTGGCACCGCCGGGGCAGCAGGCCAAGGCACTGGGGTTGCTGGCGACGGGCACGACCCTGGCGATGGTACTGGGCATACCGTTGGGCCGCGTGGTAGGCGAAGCACTGGGCTGGCGCATCACCTTCCTCAGCATTGCCGGTGTAGCGCTGGTGACCATGCTGTGCCTGATGAAGTCGCTGCCGTTGCTGCCGAGCCAGAACTCCGGTTCGCTGCGCAGCCTGCCGATTTTGTTCAAGCGCCCGGCGCTGGTGATTACCTACCTGCTGGTGACCCTGGTGATCACCGCGCAATTCACCGCCTACAGCTACATCGAGCCATTCGCCCTGCACGTGGCGCAGATCGGCGGCGAGCGCACCACGCTGTTGCTGCTGTTGTTCGGTGGCGCTGGCGTGTTCGGCTCGCTGTTGTTCAGCCGTTACAGCGAGCGCTTCCCCCATGGCTTCCTGGTGGGCTCGATCGGCGTGTTGGCGGCTTGTCTGCTGTTGCTGCTGCCGTTGTCCGGCAACTTCTATGTGTTCTCGGCGTTGAGCATGTTCTGGGGCGTGGCGATCCTCAGCTTCAGCTTGTCGCTGCAGTCCAAGACTTTGAAGCTGGCGTCCGATGCCACCGACGTGGCCATGGCGCTGTTCTCCGGCATCTACAACATCGGCATCGGTGGCGGGGCACTGCTGGGCAGTATCGTCAGTAGCCAGATGGGCGTGGCCGATATTGGCATGGTTGGCGGCAGTGTGGCGGTGGTCGGGTTGATCCTGGCAGTGGCCAGTACCCGGCGGTTTCGTGAGGCCCTGAGTCACTGAATACCTGCACCGGCCCAGTTCCTGGCCATGCACCGCAGCTCGTGTCCAGCCAGTTCGGTTCCAGGTACAGGGTCGAATAAGTGAAGCCTTCGGCAGTCGGCGCGTGGCCGTCGTGAAGGTCGCCGGGTTCGAGCAGAAAGACCGGGCCTGCGGTGCTCTGATGTTGCTCATGGCGCTGCGCTGCTGACGGATAGGGCAGTTCACCTTACTGCAGATGCGTCAGCCGGTTTAGAACAATTGTGCAGGCTGCAGCGCGGCAAAACGCTCGCGCAGCCACAGGTGCAGTTGCGTCACGGCGGGCGACAGCTGCTTGCGGTGCGGGCACACCAGCGTCACCGGCGTGGCTTCGCCCTGATGCTCCGGCAGCAGGATTTCCAGTTCACCGGCGGCGATGTTGGCGCTGACGTCCAGCCACGACTTGTAGACGATGCCTTCACCCTCCAGCGCCCACCGCCGCACCACGTCGGCATCGTCGCTGACCAGCGGCCCGCGTACCTGCACGGTGCGGTTGCCAAGCTGCCACTTGTCGTACACGCGATTGTGCTGCAGGTACAGCAGGCAATCATGTTGCTGCAGGTCATCAGGTGTGCGGGGGTGGCCGTGGCGGGCCAGGTAGCCGGGCGCGGCCACCACCACCCGACGGTTCCAGGGGGCCAGCGGCAGGGCAATGTAGTTGGCGTCCTGGTTGAGGCCATAGCGGATGGCGATGTCCACCGGATCACGGCTGAAATCGGCCATCTGGTCGGAGAGGAAGAAGCGCAGGCTCAATGCCGGGTGCTCGCGGCGAAAGGCGCTGAGCCACGGCAGCAACAGGTTGCGGCCGATGTCGGAAGGCGCGGACACCTGCAACACCCCGCGCAAGGTGCTGTGGCTAGCGTGAAGCTGCTCGTGGCTCTGGCGCAGGGTGTCCAGTACACGCTGGGCGGTGGGCAGGTACAGCTCGCCCTCGGCGGTCAGGCGCAGGCTGCGGGTGGTGCGGGCGAACAGGCGCACGTCGAGGTCGCGCTCCAGGCGCTTGATCGCGGCGGCCACTTGCCCCGGCAGCAGGTCGGCTTCATGGGCGGCAGCGGTGAAACTGCCCAGGGCGCTGCTGCGCACAAACAGTTCGAGGTCGGTGAAACGGAGCATTTTCACTCCAAGGGTGAAAGTGTTGCTGCATTCTGCCGCTTTTTTCGGTTTGCAGGAAAGATAAGATGCGCGACAGATCCCGTTTAGTTGATTGGAGTTGCAGCATGGATACCGTCTCCCTGGCCAAGCGCCGCTATACCACCAAGGCCTACGATGCCACCCGCAGGATTCCCCAGGCTACGGTCGATGCGCTGCTCGAACAGCTGCGCCACAGCCCGTCCTCGGTCAACTCGCAGCCTTGGCATTTCGTTGTCGCCGACAGCGCCGAAGGCAAGGCCCGCCTGGCCAAGGCCACCGACGGCCGTTTTGCCTACAACTCGCCGAAAATCCTCGATGCTTCGCATGTGATCGTATTCTGCACCCGTACCGAGATGACCGAGGCGCACCTGAATGCGGTGCTTGACCAGGAACAGGCCGATGGCCGCTTCCGCGACGAGCAGGCACGGGCAGGGCAGAACCAGAGCCGTCGCGGCTATGTGGACCTGCACCGTTTCGATCAGAAAGACCTGCAGCACTGGATGGAGAAGCAGACCTACCTGGCCTTGGGTACCGCGCTGCTCGGTGCAGCGGCCCATGGCCTGGATGCCACGCCGATCGAAGGGTTCGACAGCAAGGTGCTGGATGCCGAATTGGGTCTGCGTGAGCAGGGCTACAGCAGCGTCGTGGTATTGAGCCTGGGCTATCGCAGCGAGGCGGACTTCAATGCCGGCCTGAACAAGTCGCGTCTGCCGGCTTCGACGGTATTTACCTTCCTGTAAGTGCGTTGTCGGCAGTGCCGGCTTGTCCCGCGAAGAGGCCAGCACTGCCAACACAATCCTCAAGCATGAACGATACTGAGAAGCCCACTGAGCGCTTCTGGATCTTGCCATGCCTGACCTGACCCCCAGCGAACAGATCGACACCCGCATCGCCGCCTTGGGCGACTGGCGCGGCCCGGCCCTCGCACGCCTGCGAGCCCTGATCCACCAGGCCGACCCCGAGGTGCTGGAGGAAGTGAAATGGCGTGGCGTCCCGGTCTGGTCCCACGCCGGCATCCTGTGCACCGGTGAAAGTTACAAGGACAAGCTCAAGCTGACCTTCGCCAAAGGCGCACACCTGGCCGACCCGACGGGCCTGTTCAATGCCAGTCTCGACGGCAATACGCGCCGCGCCATCGACGTGTTCGAAGGGGATGATATCGACGAGCAGGCGTTCATCAGCCTGATCCGGGCAGCCGTGGCACTCAACGCGAGCAAGGGCTGAGTGCGCGTTACCAAAGCGCAGCCGAAGCCGCCGTCAAAGCCCGCCCGAACACCGCGATCGCCGTGTCCACTTCGGCCTCGCTGGTAAACCGCCCGATACTCACGCGCACGCTCTTGCGTGCCCGCGCTTCATCCAGCCCCAGCGCCAACAGCACATGCGAGGCGGCGTTGCTCGCCGAGTTGCAGGCCGAGGTGGTCGACAGCGCCAGCTCACTGGCCAAGGCCATGCTGTTGAAGCCGTTGGCTTCGATGCACAGGTTCAGGGTGTGAGGTATCCGCTGCAGGGCACAGCCATTGAGGCTGACCCCCGGCAATGCCAGCAAGCCTTCACGTAGGCGCATGGCCAAGCGTTCGATACGCTGGTGCTCGCTGTCTCCCGGCTCACCGGCCAGGGCAAAGGCACTGCCCATGCCGACGATCTGGTGCGTCGGCAAGGTCCCCGAGCGCAGCCCTTGCTCATGCCCGCCACCGTGGATCTGCGCGCACATCAGCTCACGGGCACGAGGCCCGACATACAGCGCGCCGATGCCTTTTGGCCCATACACCTTGTGCGCCGAGAACGACATCAGGTCCACCGCCATTGCCTGCAGGTCAATGGCCAGCTTGCCGACCGCCTGGGCCGCATCCACATGCAGCAGGGCGCCATGGGCGCGAACCCGTTCGCCTATGGCAGCGAAATCGGTGACGGTACCCAGTTCATTGTTGACGGCCATCAGCGACACCAGGCGGGTGTCCGCGCGCAGCGCTGCCTGCACAGCGTAGGGCTGGATCAGGCCGCTGGCGTCCGGCGCCAGACGGGTGATGGCCCAGCCTTGGCGCTCCAGTTCCTTGACCGTGTCGAGCACGGCCTTGTGCTCCAGCTGGCTGGTGATCAGGTGGCCCGGCTGGGCCATGCCCTGGGCGATGCCCTTGAGTGCCAGGTTGTTGGACTCGGTGGCGCCCGATGTCCAGACGATGTCGTCGGCGCGGGCACCGACCCGCTCGGCCACTTGCCGACGGGCCTGTTCGACTACTTCGCGTGCTGCTTGACCGTAGGCGTGGCCACGGGATGCGGGGTTGCCGAAGTTAACCTGGCGACCGAGACAGGTGAGCATGGTTTCGATGACCCGGTCATCGACCGGAGTGGTGGCGGCGTAGTCGAAATAGAGCGGGGCGCTAGGCATGGGGCGGGTCCGTGCAATGTTACCGTGGTGTCGGCAATCGTTGCATCAAGCCTAAGCGCTGGGGAGAAAATGATTTTGCTTTTTATGCTGCAGATAGCCGGTTAATGGAGAATATTTTTCTCTATCGTTAGACCATTTAAGAATGGTTTTTCTCTCTGTGGGCCCAGGCGAGCCCACAGTGCCATGAGCGCTTCAGGCAGGCTCCAGCGCACGTTCTTCTTCGGCCACCACGCGCTCGCACAATTCGATGATTTGCTCGCGCATCCAGCGGTTGGCCGGGTCCTGGTCGGTGCTCTCATGCCAGTACAGGTGAGTCTCCAGCGCTGGCACCTCCACCGGTAGCGGCTGGAAACGCAGCTGGTGACGGCGGGCGAAGCGCTCGGGTACGGTCATGGCCATGTCGGTCTGCTGCAACACCTGCGAAGCCATCAGGTAATGCTGGGAGCGCAGCGCGACCTTGCGTTGCACGCCCATCTTGCCCAGTGCCAGGTCGACGTAGCCCAGGCCGTTGCGGCGGCTGGAGATATGGATGTGGGTCATGCCCAGGTAATTGTCGAGGGTCAGCTTGGCATCCGCGAGCGGGTGGCCCTGGCGCAGGGCGCAGACGTAGCGGTCCTGCATCAACTTGACGTGGCGCACCTGCGGGTCGGTGTTCAGCGGGGCATCGACGGCGAAGTCCAGGCGCCCGGCGGCCAGTTCCTTGGTGGTTTCGCGGCGTTTGCACAGGAAGCTTTCAATCAGCACTGCCGGGGCCAGGCGGCGCAGGCGCTGGAACAGCGGCGGCAGGATCACCGCCTCGGTGAGGTCGGTCATGCTGATGCGGAAGGTCTTGTTGGCCTGCTGCGGATTGAAAATGCGGCTTTCCTGCACCGAGGTGCGCAGGAGTGCCAGGGCATTGCGCACCGGGCCAATGATGTTCTGGGCCATGGGTGTGGGCACCATGCCCTGGGCGGTACGTACGAACAGCGGGTCGTTGAAGGTTTCGCGCAGTCGCGACAGGGCGTTGGACACTGCCGGCTGGGTGATGCCGACGATCTGCCCGGCGCGGGTCAGGTTGGCTTCGGTGTAGATCGCGTCGAAGACGATGAACAGGTTGAGGTCGACCTTGCTGAGGTTCATGGCGCCGCTCTTTGTTGGAATTATTGGCCGATCATATATCGGTTATGAATGTTTATACACGCGGAAAATAGACTAGGTAGATCGAGGCTGGCTGCTCTAGGCTCTGCCCATGTACTTCGAACCGTGAAGGTAACCCCGATGGATTTCGCCTATTCGCCCAAGGTCCAGGCACTGCGAGAGCGCGTCAGCGCCTTCATGGATGCTTATGTCTATCCTGCCGAACCGGTGTTCGAGCGCCAGGTCGCCGAGGGCGACCGCTGGCAACCCACCGCGATCATGGAAGAACTCAAGGCCAAGGCCCGGGCCGAGGGTTTGTGGAACCTGTTCCTCCCGGAGTCGGAATACGGCGCCGGTCTGAGCAACCTGGAGTACGCGCCGCTGGCCGAAATCATGGGCCGTTCGCTGCTGGGCCCGGAGCCTTTCAACTGCTCGGCGCCGGACACCGGCAATATGGAAGTGCTGGTGCGCTATGGCAGCGAGGCACAGAAGCGCCAGTGGCTGGAGCCGTTGCTGCGCGGCGAGATCCGTTCGGCATTCGCCATGACCGAACCGGACGTGGCTTCTTCGGACGCAACCAACATGGCTGCCACAGCCGTGCGTGACGGTGACGAGTGGGTGATCAATGGTCGCAAGTGGTGGACATCCGGCGCCTGCGACCCGCGCTGCAAGGTGATGATCTTCATGGGCCTGTCGAACCCCGACGGCCCGCGCCATCAGCAGCATTCGATGGTGCTGGTACCGACCGATGCGCCGGGGGTGAAGATCGTTCGCCCATTGCCGGTGTTCGGTTATGACGATGCGCCCCATGGCCATGCCGAAGTGCTGTTCGAGAACGTGCGGGTGCCCTATGAGAACGTGGTCCTCGGCGAGGGGCGTGGTTTCGAGATCGCCCAGGGCCGCCTTGGCCCAGGCCGCATCCACCATTGCATGCGTTCGATCGGCATGGCAGAGCGGGCACTGGAGCTGATGTGCAGGCGCTCGGTCGAGCGCACGGCTTTCGGCCGGCCCTTGGCGCGGCTGGGCGGCAACGTCGACAAGATCGCCGACTCGCGCATGGAGATCGACATGGCGCGCCTGCTGACGCTGAAGGCGGCGTACATGATGGACACCGTCGGCAACAAGGTCGCGCGAAGCGAGATCGCGCAGATCAAGGTGGTGGCGCCGAACGTGGCGTTGAAGGTGATCGACCGGGCCATCCAGATGCACGGTGGGGCTGGGGTGAGCGGCGATTTCCCGTTGGCCTACATGTACGCCATGCAACGAACGCTGCGCCTGGCTGATGGGCCGGATGAGGTGCACCGGGCGGCGATCGGCAAGTACGAGATCGGCAAGTATGTGCCGGTTGAGATGTTGCGTAGCGGAAGGTGATGCAAGCCTGTACTGGCCTCTTCGAGGCGTAAGTTCATCGAACCTGTAGGAAACGTCTATTTTCCCACTTCAGGCACTAAAAGCCTCTGGGCAGCTGTTAGGTTTCAAGCCTGATAAATGCACAGGGATTATTGCCAATGCGGGTCAATCTGGATGGCAGAGGCCAGGCGGTCGATGGTGACGCCACGACCACCGGGGCCATTTGCATCGCCACCGGTACTGGGTACACGTCCGATGGACGCGAGGTGCTCAGGGAAGGCGACCCCACTACGGAGTGTCCGCTTTGTGGGCAGGAGGGGGTGGTTGCTGAAGGGGTGGAGTTCTTCATCTCTTCCGGCAGGCGGGTGGCGATGGATGGCGCGCTGGTCGTCTGTGCCTGTTCGCCTGGCAGTAACCGGGTGGTTGCACCGTTGAATCAGGCACCGCCATCGAGGCAGGCCAGGCCAGCCGTACAGGTGTCTGGGGCTCACACTGAGCACTTCGCGCAATCTGCGATGACATCCATGCCCGGCTCGTTGGAGCCGGGGTTCTATGTGGTGCCCCGGCACATGTCGTTCCCGCAGGTGCTGCTGCAGTTGCAGGCACACGACAGCACCCTGCCGATCTCGCATTTGCAGCGGCTCAACCCCACCTTCGAGCAAGGGTTCAAGGCAGGGGAGATTTTCGTTATTGGTGACCCGGACAATGGCAACGCCTGCACCCGCGAAGAGGCCCAGCTGATGGCGGCCGCCGAGCATGCGCGGCGGGCACTGGCAGCGCTTGATATTGCCGAATCGGATTTCATGATGCAGCACCAGGCCGAGATTGCGGGATTGCTTGCCAACGCCAGCCAATCCATGGGGGTGGGCAAGGACATGCTCGATCAAGGGCTAAAGCAAGTCAGCGGGACATTGACCAAGATCGAGCAGCTGCATCAACGCGAATTCTTGCGCCATGGCCATCTGAACAGCCCGGGTTTCTTTGCTGAGCGGCGGCAGTTGTTGCAGCAACTGGACGGGCAGTTGAAAGCGGCGTTTCTCAACAAAAAGCTCAATCTTGGGAGCTATGAACGGCTGAAGAAGAGTTTGAATATTTCGACCAAAAGCCTTGTGCATCATTGGTCGAAAGCCGGCGGCCCGGGGCAGATACCGGGGTATGCGACGCATCTGGATAAGGTGGCAAAGCTTGGTAAGTACCTTCAGTGGGGGGGGCATGCTGCGGTTGGGCTAGCTGGTACTTCGTCATACATGAAAGTGCAAGAAGTTTGTCGTGCCGGCGAAACCGAGGCTTGTAGGAAGGTGCGGCTAACTGAGACAGGCAGTTTTACTGCTGGTGTTGCCGGGGCAACGCTTGGATCATATGCGGCGACCGCAGCGGTGGGTACATTATGCGGTGTTTTTGCAGCGGGAACAGGAGGTCTAGGCACTCCGCTGTGTGGCATCGTGTTAGTCGGGGGAGGTGGGTTGGCAGGAGGCCTCTTGGGCGCGGACTTTGGAGAGTCAGCGGGTGAGTTTATCTACGAGGTGATCAATGATTGATATTTCAACTTGGTCCTCAGGTCTTAAGCTAATCATTTTGCTTAGCCCCTTCATTGTGGGACTGCCCGGCCTTGTCATGGGTGCTTACATTACGCTGTCCAAAGACTATGGCACTGTCTGCTCTTCAATTACCAGTAATCCATATCTAGAATTATTGAAGAGCACTTGGGGCAATGGTAGCTTCAAGTGGCGATGGATGTTGGTGGGGGCAGTGGGCGGATTGGTTTCATTTCCTTGGTTGGTATTGCGAACTGGGAAGTTGGATGTAGAAGAGTTGAAGGCGTTTCCACTCAGCCTCAAACGAAGGCTCGTAATCTCATCTTGGCTGACTGTGAGCGGATTCGTCGGGATGGCGGCTATGTGGGCATTTGTCCAATTCAAGTAGATCTATGAATCACACAGTGGTTGATATAAATATGTGGCCACTAAATCTTCAGTTGGTCTTCGCAATAACACCTTTTGCATTCATAGTGATTGGTCTGAGCGTCTGCGCGAGTGTCGCCTTCTCCCGCGAGTTTGAAGTCGTAAACCGCTCCATACGTAGCAGCGCTTATCTAGAGCAAATTAAAATGCATTTGGGTACGAGTAGCCATCGCGCGCGGTGGATGATCGTCTGTGGAGTTTGTGCAGCTCTTAATTCTCCTGGGTTCCATTCCCGGATTGGGGTTGTTAGTGCTGATGAGATAAAAAATTCCCATCTGCGATCAAGCGTAAGCTTGTTTTTTCTTCCTGGATGACAATTGTTGGTTCATGTTGGTTGTTACTTGTTTTTCTGTTGATCAAGCTAGCCTGAATTCATAGAATAAGCGCAACGCTTGAAACGAGAGGCAGAGAGCCAGCCACCGGTAGAATCCAGGCTCTCACACCGAAGGATTCAAGCGCAGATGACCAGTAGCGAGGATCAATCTACGCCCGCGCAAGCGCTTGGGCTGGAAGACGCCGTACGAAGTGCATACAGGGGTGAGCGTTGCACTTATGTGTTGAATTCAGGTAGCAAAAAATTAAAAAATGTATCTTTAGACCCGCAACTGCGGGTCCTCCTCCTTCTTCCCTGCTTTGTCATTCCCATCCGATACCTGTTCCAACGCCGTACCGTCCACCACCACCTTCTTCCCCCGCGTCTTGATCAACGAAACCACCACCCCTCCCAGCAACAACCCGAACGTCACCCCCAACGACAGCAACGCCGGCACCTTGCCCACCATGCCGTGGTAGAAAATCTTGCAGCCAATGAAGATCAACACCAGCGCCAACGCATACTTGAGGTAGACGAACCGGTGCATCAGTGCCGACAAGGCAAAGTACAGCGAGCGCAAGCCGAGGATGGCGAAGATGTTCGAGGTGTAGACGATGAACGGATCCTGGGTGATGGCGAAGATCGCCGGCACGCTGTCGACGGCGAACACCAGGTCGGCCAGTTCGATCAGCACCAGCGCCAGGAACAGCGGTGTGGCATAACGCAGTGCCTTGCTTTCGCCGGGCGGGGTAAGGCGCACGAAGAAGTGCGAGCCATGGATCTGGTCGGTCACGCGCATGTGCCGTCGGACAAATCTCAAGATCGGATTATTGGCCAGGTCCGGGTGGCTGTCCTCCTTCGACAGGGCCATCTTCACCCCCGTGAACAGCAGGAAGGCGCCGAAGATATAGAGCACCCAGGCAAAGTTCTGCACCAGCGCCGCCCCCACGCCGATCATGATCGCACGCAGGAACACCACGCCCAGAATGCCCCAGAACAGTACGCGGTGCTGGTAGCGGCGGGGGATGGCGAAAAAGCCGAAGATCATCGCCATGACGAACACGTTGTCCATCGACAACGACTGCTCGACCAGGAACCCGGTGTAGAACTCCAGCGCCGACTGCGCGCCCAGCTCATGCCAGACCCACAGGCCAAACAGCACGCCGACGCTGAAATACCCCGAATACAGCAGCAGACTCTCGCGCATTTCGATCTCGCGGTCCTGGCGGTGCAGCACACCCAGGTCGAGTACCAGCAAACCGATGACGATGGCCATGAACACCAGCCACAACCAAGTGCTGGTGCCAAGAAACGGGGAGGTGAGGAATGTCTGCAGAGCTGTCATGAGCCCCTCCTTGAATGTCGACGTTGCCAAGTGAAGATCGCAACAGTGATCCGACATCACGGCTTGGCAGCCGTCAGAGGGGCCCGGTATCACATGAGCTTGAGCCTAGACCCGTTTGCCAGTGATGCCGAATGGTGAGCTGTTACATTTCTTTGCCTGTCAGTACACCCAGACTTCAACACGACGGTTACGCAAGCGGCCTTGCTCCATGTCATTGCCGGCGATCGGCAACTCGTCGCCCATGCCGGTCACTTCCAGCACCTCGACGCCGCCGCGTGCCAATTCGCGGCGTACGGCCTGGGCACGCAAGCGCGACAGCAACGCTGCACGGCCGGGCGTTTCCTTAGGGTCGCCGAAACCTACCAGCACCGCCTTGCTTTGCAGCTTGCCAGCCTGGCGCAGGTATTCGGCAACCCGCTGCACATCGCGCAGGGCCTTGTTGTCGAGGCTGGCGCTGCCTTCCTGGAAGCGGAAATTGACGCTCAAGCGTTGCGCCTTCTGGGCCAGGCTGCGATAGCGCGGCGGCATGTCGGCCTGCGCTGCTACTGGTTGCGCCTTGACCTGCTGCGAGACGAAGCCCTGTTCGGCGACAATGGCTTGGCCGGCCGCAGTCTGGGCGAAGTCGGCCAGCGCCCGGGCCTGGGGTTTGGCATTGGCTGGCAGGTAGAAGTACAGCCGCCGCGACAGCGGATAGTCCTCACTGGCGACCAGTGGGCGGTCAGGCAGCATGGCCGGTGCATCGCCCTCGGCCACTGCCAGCACCTTGGCCCCATGCACCGCTGCCAGGCTGCTGAAACCGATGGCGTGACGATCAGCGCCGACCCGCTCGGCCAGTGCTTCGCTGGACTCGAAGCGCTGCGCCTGCCTGGCCAGCGCGCCATGGTGCGGTTCCAATACCAGTGCCTTGAAGGTCTCATAGGTCCCAGAGCGATCATCGCGGGCATACAGGTGAATGGCCCCACCCGCCACACCCAGTTGCTCCCAGCGCTGAATCTGCCCGGAGAAGATCTGCGCCAGTTGCTGGGTGGTCAGTTGCGGCAGCGGGTTGTCGGGGTGGACGATGACGGCCACACCATCCAGGCCGATGACCTGTTCGGCACTGGCTGAGCGCAGGTCGCCCAGGACCTTGAGCTGGTTCACTTCGGCATCGCTGATGGGACGCGAGGCCGCCGCCAGGTCTGCCTGGCCCTGGCCGAGGGCGACAAAACCGGTGCTCGAGCCGTGGGCGGCAATCTCGATACGCAAGGGTTGGCCATGCGCATCGCGGGCCTTGATCATGGTTTCGTTGGCCACCTCGCCTGGCAATTGCTCGATGTTCGTCGCCTGCTGCGCGCGCAGCTGCGCTTGCACCAATGCCGGCAGCAACGCCGCGCCAATAGTGTTGGAGCCCTGCACGCGCAATTGCGCAGGTTCGGCCTGGGCCGTCAGGGTCAGCAGGGGAAGCAGCAGGAGCAGCAGGCGGCGCATGCCGGGCAACCTTTGGCATAGAGTTGCCCGGCAGATTACGACGGTGGCGTGACCGAAATGTGACAGTCAGGCGGCATCCAGTGCATCGGCGATGGCCTGGCCGACCGCCTGGGTCGAGCGGCTACCTCGATTCTTCCTTCAAGTGGCCCGCCGTGCGAGCTTTGCGGCGGTGGCCGAGGCCCGTGGCATGTCGGCTGCCTTCGTCACCAAGCGCATCCGCCCACTCGGATCAGTGCGCGCCGGCCGACTTGCTCAGATCACTCTCAGCCCACTCGGTATAGATGCAGGCATCCGCCACCGCCCAGCGCACTTTCACGGTATCCCCAGGCTGCATCGGCATCCCGGCGGCAGACAGCGCCTTCACCGTCAGCTCGGTACCGCCCGCTGTCACCACGTGGCAGGTCTGGCTCTCACCCAGGAACAGCACTTCACCGACCTTGGCACTGACCTCGTTCCAGCCCGCAGGCAATGGCTCGCGCGTGGCCTGTTCGGCGGTCAGGGCCAGGGCTTTCTCCGGGCGCACCATGATCAGTGCATCCTGCTGTGCGCTGAGGCCCGGGGTCAGGCGAATCGCCACCGGCTGGCCTTCGAAGCTGCCCGCGCCATTGCTGCTGGCCTTGATCCGCAGGAAGTTGGAGTTGCCCAGGAACGACGCGACAAAGGCATTCGGCGGGTTCTGATAAAGGTCGTAGCCGGTACCCAGGCCAACGATCTTGCCATGGCTGAAGATGGCGATGCGCTGGGACAGGCGCATGGCCTCTTCCTGGTCATGGGTCACGTAGACGATGGTGATGCCCAGCCGGCGGTGCAGCTGGCGCAGTTCGTCCTGCAGGTCTTCTCGCAGCTTTTTGTCCAGCGCACCGAGGGGCTCGTCCATCAGCAGGATGCGTGGTTCGTACACCAGCGCCCGGGCAATCGCCACGCGCTGCTGCTGGCCACCGGACATCTGCGATGGCTTGCGGTGGGCGAACTTCTCCAGCTGCACCAGCTTGAGCATGGCATCGACGCGCTTGCTGGTCTCGGTGGCGCTGAGCTTGCGGATGGCCAGCGGGAAGCCGATGTTGTCGCGCACGTTCAAGTGCGGGAACAGCGAATAGCGCTGGAACACCATGCCGATGTCACGCTTGTGCGGCGGTACGTTGACCAGCGACTGGCCCTCGACCAGGATCTCACCGCTGCTCGGCGTTTCGAAGCCGGCCAGCATCGACAGCGTGGTGGACTTGCCCGAGCCGCTGGAGCCGAGGAAGGTCAGGAACTCGCCGTCCTGGATCTCCAGGTCGAGGTTGTCCACGGCGGTGAAGTCGCCGTAGTGCTTGTTCAGGCCACGCAGGCTGACCAGGGTCTTGCCGTGGGCGTTGTCTTTGATGACTGCACTCATTGTTGTTTTCTCCGCACGCTCAGGCGTTGACTTCGGTGCGCCGGCGCAAGGCGGCGGCAATGAACATGACAAGCAGCGACAGGCCGATCAGCAGGGTCGAAGCCACGGCAATCACCGGGCTCAGGTCCTGGCGCAGGGTGGTCCACATCTTCACCGGCAGGGTCTGCAGGTCGGGGCTGGCCATCATCACGCTCAGCACCACCTCGTCCCACGACACCAGGAAGGCGAACAGGCCACCGGCGATCATGCCCGGGCGAATCGCCGGGAAGGTCACCTTGAAGATCGCCTGCAGGCGCGAGGCACCGCAGATCACCGCAGCATCTTCGATCGACTGGTCGAACAGCTTCAGCGAGTTGATGATCGAGATGATGGTGAAGGGCAGGGCGACGATCACATGGCTAACCACGAAGGCGAACAGCGTGCCGGTGTAGCCCAGCTTGAGGAACAGCGCGTACACCGCCACGGCGATGATCACCAGCGGCACGATCATCGGCATGGTGAACAGCCCGTAGAGCATTTCGCGGCCGGGGAAGCGGCCACGCACCAGGGCGAAGGCGGTGGGCAGGCCCAGCAGCACCGCGGCGATGGTGGTCAGCACGGCGACCTTGAGGCTGGCCAGGGCGGCGTCCATCCACTCCGGGTTGGAGAAGAACTGGCCGTACCACTTGAAGGTCCAGCCCGGTGGCGGGAACACCAGCCACTGAGACGAGCCGAACGACAGCAGCACGATGAACACCACCGGCAGCAGCAAGAAGGCCGCAATGACCCCGGTGGTCAGGTACAGGCCCGTCCGCAGCGGGCGGCCCATGGCATTGGGAGACAGGAGCATGGCGGTTTACCTCGCATTGCCAACCGGGGATTCCGGCTGCAGCTTCAGGTACAGGTAGAAGAGCACCAGGGTGATCACCACCAGCAGTGCGGCGGCGGCGCTGGCCAGGCCCCAGTTGAGGAACGACTGCACCTGCTGGATGATGAATTCAGGCAGCATCATGTTCTGCGCACCGCCGAGCAGCGCTGGGGTGACGTAGTAACCGAGCGACATCACGAACACCATCAGCGCCCCGGAAAACAGCCCCGAGCGGCACAGCGGCAGAAACACCTTCCAGAAGTTGGTCCAGGGGCCGGCGCCGCAGATTGAGCCGGCCTGCAGCACCATCGGGTCGATGGCATGCATGATCGCTTGCAGCGGCAGCACGATGAACGGGATCATGATGTAGCTCATGCCGATCACCACGCCGGTGAGGTTGTGCACCATCTCCAGCGGGGTATCGATGATGCCCATGGCCATCAACGCCTTGTTGATCACCCCCGAGCTCTGCAGCAGCACCAGCCACGAGTAGGTGCGCGCCAGCAGGCTGGTCCACATCGACAGCAGCACGATGTTCAGCAGCCAACGGCCCCAGCCCTGGGGCACCAGGGTGATCGCCCAGGCCAGCGGGAAGCCCAGCAGCACACTGATCAGGGTGACCACGCCGGCCACCGAGAAGGTGTTGAACAGCACCCGTGCATAGGCCGAGTTGGCGAACAACTGCTCGTAGTTGCCCAGCCCTGGCGTTGGCTCCAGCACCCCGCGCAGCAACAGGCCGACCAGCGGGGCGAAGAAGAACAGGCCGAGGAACAGCAGGGCCGGCAGCAGGTTGCGGCTGCCTTTCCAGCGCTGGCCCAGGCTCACGCGGCGAGGGGCCGTTCCCGGGGCGCCGGTGCCCGTGGGGGCACCTTGCGCGTTCTGCAGGGCATTGATGGCGACTTTCATTTGACCAACCACTCATTCCAGCGGGCTGCGATGGCCTGGCCGTTTTTCGCCCAGTAGGCGAAGTCCAGGGTGACCTGGTCCTGGGCGTAGGCGGTCGGCAGGTTCGGGGCGAGGTCTTTGTCGAGCTTGGCCACGCTGTCGACGTTCACCGGGGCGTAGGCGGTCTTGTTGGCGAACGCGGCCTGGCCTTCGGCGCTGCTGGCATTGGCCAGGAACTTCATGGCAGCGTCCTTGTTCTTCGAGCCTTTCGGGATGACCAGGAAGTCGGCCATGACCAGGTTCTGCTTCCAGCTCACGCCCACTGGTGCACCGTCTTGCTGCAGGGCATAGACGCGGCCGTTCCAGAACTGGCCGAGCGACGCTTCACCCGAGGCCAGCAGCTGCTGCGACTGGGCGCCACCGCCCCACCAGACGATGTCTTTCTTGATGGTGTCGAGCTTCTTGAAGGCGCGGTCCAGGTCCAGCGGGTAGAGGTCCTTGGGCGCTACGCCGTCGGCCAGCAGGGCCAGTTCCAGCACGCCGGGGCTTGGCCATTTGTACAGGGCGCGCTTGCCTGGGTAGGTCTTGGTGTCGAACAGCGCGGTCCAGTCGACTGGCTTGTTGGCACCGAGCTTGCCTTCGTTGTAGCCGAGCACGAAGGAGAAGAAGAACGAGCCGACGCCGTGGTCTGAGACGAAACGCGGGTCGATCTTGTCGCGTTTGATCTGGTTGAAATCGAGGGGTTCAAGCAGGCCTTCGCTGGCGGCACGCAGGGCGAAGTCGGCTTCGACGTCGACTACGTCCCATTGCACGTTGCCGCTCTCGACCATGGCCTTGAGCTTGCCGTAGTCGGTCGGGCCGTCCTGGACGACTTTGATGTCGGTGCTTTTGCTGAAGGGGATGGCCCATGCTTCTTTCTGGGCGTCCTGGGTGGTACCGCCCCAGCTGACGAAGTTCAGGCTGTCAGCGGCCTGGGCGGCCTGACAGGCCAGGGTCAGCAGGCTGGCGGACAGCACTGCGGTTACACGTTTGCTCAACAGCATGGTTACGCCCTCGTTGCTTTTGTTATTCGAGGCGGGGCTTCTGGTGCGCCCGCCAACAGTATTCGGGGAGCAGCTAAAACAAAGTGTCTGGTGGCCGTTTGTAATTGTAGGTGCCGGCCTGCAGATTCAAGGTCTACGGGATATCATATTATGGTATTCCAAACTTTTGGCAAGAGGAATGAGGCTACCGGCCATCACTCCGTTGTCAGTTCGGGGTGGTCTTGCAAGGGAACGAAAGGTTTGCCTGGTTCCTGTAGGAGCGGGCTTGCCCCGCGAACACGGGTGAAGCCCGTGCCATGCACCGCGTCGCCTGCTTCGCGGGACAAGCCCGCTCCTATGGGAGTATGTATTTCAGCCAACCATCCCTGGCTCGAACGGAATGCTCTGCACCACTTCCAGCTCGTACCCGGCCAACCCTGCATATTTCAGCGGCGGGCCCAGGTGACGCAGCTTGCCTACGCCCAGGTCCTGCAGAATCTGCGCTCCGGTACCGACCTCCGAGTACACCTTGGACTGCCCACGCTGATAAGGCCGCACCGGCTGAGTCAGCTGCGGTACGCGTTCGAGCAAGGCTTGTGAGGATTCGTGGTTGGCGAGGATCACCACCACCCCGGCACCTTCCTCCGCCACTCTCTGCAGTGCCGCCCACAGCGTCCAGTTGGCGGGGCCGGCGTATTCGGCACCCACCAGGTCGCGCAGCGGGTCGATCACGTGCACCCGCACCAGAGTCGGCTGCTCACGGCGGATATCACCCATGACCATGGCCATGTGCACGCCGCCTTCGATGCGGTCCTCGTAGGTCACCAGGCGGAACGTGCCGTGCACGGTCGGCAGTTCGCGCTCGCCGATGCGCTTGATGGTCTGCTCGTTGCTCAGGCGATAGTGGATCAGGTCAGCGATGGTGCCGATCTTGATGCCGTGCTGCGCGGCGAACACTTCCAGGTCCGGGCGGCGAGCCATGGTGCCGTCATCGTTGAGTACCTCGACGATCACCGAAGCCGGGGTGAAACCGGCCAGGCGGGCCAGGTCGCAACCGGCTTCGGTATGCCCGGCACGGGTCAGCACGCCGCCTTCGCGGGCACGCAGGGGGAAGATGTGGCCAGGCTGCACCAGGTCTTCGGGGCGGGCATCGGGCGCCATGGCCGCAGCCACGGTGCGCGCCCGGTCGGCGGCGGAAATGCCGGTGGTGACGCCGCTGGCGGCTTCGATCGACACGGTGAAGGCGGTGCTGAACACGCTGCCGTTGGCCGGTACCATCTGCTCAAGGCCCAGGCGCTGGCAGTGGTCGTCAGTCAGGGTCAGGCAGATCAGCCCGCGCGCTTCGCGGGCCATGAAGTTGATGGCCTGGGCATCACAGCGCTCGGCGGCGATCAGCAGGTCGCCTTCATTTTCCCGGTCCTCGTCGTCCACCAGCAGGACCATCTTGCCTTGCCGGTAGTCCTCGAGGAGTTCCTCGATGGTGTTGAAAGCCATGTTGCACGCTCACTGTGGTGGGGTGATTTTTATGGTATACCATCATACACAAAAATCGTTGTAACAGGAGAGCAGCGGATGAAAGCCTATTGGATCGCCCACGTCGATGTGACCGACCCCGAGCAGTACCAGCAGTACACCCAGCGCGCTCCCGCTGCCTTCAAGGCATTCGGCGGCCGCTTTCTGGCCCGCGGCGGGCGCAGCGAGGCGATGGAAGGGCGGCCCACTCCACAGCGTAGCGTGGTGATCGAGTTCGATTCGTATGAGCAGGCGCTAGCGTGCTACCGGTCGGAGCTGTATCAGGAGGCGTGCAGCCATCGCCAGGGGGTGGCCAAGGCTGAGGTGATCATTGTCGAAGGGTTCGAGCCTTGAGGTAAAAGCTGACGGCCCTTTCGCGGGGCAAGCCCGCTCCTACAGGATCGCGCAGTGCCTGTAGGAGCGGGCTTGCCCCGCGAAGAGGCCGGTCCTGTTTATGGCATGCCAGGCAATTCATGCGGTCGCAGGTCGAACACCAGCACCTCGGCATCCACGCCATTGCTCAGGTCCAGCAGCTGTTCATGCCTTACCCGCACCCCATCCCCCTCATTCAGCACCTGGCCATTGAGCTCGATGCTGCCGCGAGCCACATGTACATAGGCATGACGGTTCTCCGGCAAGCTCAGCGTCGCGCGCTCCGCGCCATCGAACAGCCCGGCATATACCCGCGCGTTCTGTCGCACCTGCAATGATCCTTCGGCACCATCTGGCGAGATGATCAGGCGCAACGTGCCGCGCTTCTCCTCGGCACTGAAGTGCTGCTGCTGATAACGCGGCGTCGCCCCTTTGACGTTGGGTACGATCCAGATCTGCAGGAAGTGCACCGGCTGCGCCTGGCTGTGGTTGAACTCGCTGTGCGCCACGCCATGGCCAGCGCTCATCAGCTGCACGTCACCCGGGCGGATCACCGAGCCCGTACCCAGGGTGTCCTTGTGCTCCAGCGCGCCTTCGAGAACGTAGGAGAAGATTTCCATATCGCGGTGCGGGTGCTGGCCAAAGCCCTTGCCAGGGATGACGCGGTCGTCGTTGATCACCAGCAGGTCGGAAAAACCTTGCTCGTCGGGGTTGCGGTAGTGGCCGAAGGAGAAGGTGTGGAAGGATTTCAGCCAGCCGTGGAAGGCCAGGCCGCGGTCTTGGGCGTTACGGACGGTGAGCATGACGAATCTCCAGTAAGGGCAGGGCACCTGGGCCCTGCCGTGCGGTTGGCTGGCGTTATTGCAAGTGCACGTTCAGTTCGTTTGCGGCCTGGCGCATCGCCGCTTTCACCGCCGGCACCTGGCTCAGCGGGTTGAGCAACCCATAGTCATGGATCATGCCGTTGTAGCGCACCGAGGTAACGGTCACGCCGGCCGCATTCAGCTTGCGTGCATAGGCCTCACCTTCATCCCGCAGCACATCGAACTCGGCGGTCTGCACCAGTGTCGGCGGCAGGCCCTTGAGCTGTTCGCTGCTGGCACGCAGCGGCGAGGCGTAGATCTGCTCCCGCGCCTTGGCATCGGTGGTGTAGTTGTCCCAGAACCACTTCATCATCCCGGTGGTGAGGAAGTGCCCCTCGGCGAACTGCTTGTACGACGCTGTCTCGAAGCTGGCATCGGTCACCGGCCACAGCAGCAGCTGGAAGCGCAGGGCCGGGGTGCCGGCCTCTTTGGCCTTGAGGGCGACCACCGCCGCCATGTTGCCGCCGACGCTGTTGCCGGCCACGGCCAGGCGCTTGCCGTCGACACCGATTTCCTTGCCGTGCTCGGCGACCCATTGGGTGGCGGCATAGGCCTGGTTGATCGCCGTCGGGTAGTGCGCCTCGGGTGACGGGGTGTAGTCCACATAGACCGCCACCGCGCCTGAGCCAACCACCAGGTCGCGGATCAGCCGCTTGTGGGTCGGGAAGTCGCCAAGCACCCAGCCGCCGCCGTGGAAGAACATGAACACCGGCAACTCACCTTTGACATTGGCCGGGCGCACCACCTGCAGCGTGATCGACTGGCCGTTGGCCTGGATGGTGCGTTGCTTGACCTCGATACCGGACAGGTCGACCTGCACCGAAGCCTGGGCACCGGTCAGCACGGCGCGGGCGTCTTTCGGGCTGAGCTGTTCGAGCGGTTTGCCGCCACCCTGTGCCAGCGCTTCGAGGAAGGCCTGGGTGTGCTGTTCGACGCCTGGGCTGCCGGCGGCGAAGGCGCTGGAGACGGACAGGGCGAGGAGGGAAGCGGTGAGGGTCTTGTGGACAATGTTCATGAGCGAATCCTTTTCTGGGTAAGTGCTGGTAATGGGCGTCTTGCCTGGCCTTCAGGGCCATCGCTGCGACCTGTGTGTAGATTAGGGAGATGCACTGACGGGAAAAAGCCGCTATAAAGCGTTTGACTGTCACCAAGAGCGAGACAATGAACCCCTACGAAGACATGCGCATCTTTGCCCAGGTCATGGAGGCCGGCAGTTTCACTGCCGCCGCCGAGCGCCTTGGCATGTCCAAACAATCGGTCAGCCGCCGCCTGATGCAGCTTGAAGAGCGCCTCGGCGTGCGCCTGCTCAACCGCTCCACCCGTCGGCTGGACGCCACGCCGCTGGGCCAGCACTACTACCAGTCGGCGCTGCGCCTGCTGGGCGAGGTGCAACAGGTAGAACACGACATCAGCGGCCAGGCCCAGGCTCTGCGCGGCACCTTGCGCCTGAGTGCACCGCTGTCGTTCGCCGTGGCCCACCTGGGCTGCCTGCTGACCGAGTTTCTGCAGTTGCATCCGCAGGTGGATGTGGAGGTGGACCTCAGTGATCGTGCCGTGGACCTGATCGGCGAGGGGTACGACCTGGCGCTGCGCATTGGCGCGCTGGAAGACTCCAGCCTGATCGCTCGGCGCATTGCCGATGTCGAGCGGGTGTATTGCGCGAGCCCGGCGTACCTCGATGTACATGGCGTACCGACAAAGCCTGAGCAACTGGCCGAGCATGATTGCCTGCCCTATGGGCATTCGCGGCAAGTGCAGTGGCAGTTCAGGCAGGGCGGCAAGGTCCAGGTGATTCAGGTGACCGGGCGGATGCGCGCGAACAACGGCGAGTTGCTCCGGGATGCGGCGATTGCCGGGATGGGGGTGACCTATTTGCCGACCTTCATCGTCGGCCAGGCGCTGGCAGACGGGCGGCTGGTGACGGTTCTGGATGAGTGGGTGCCGCCGGCGTTGCAGTTGTCGGCGGTGTACCCGCAGCACCGACAGGTGGCGCGGCCGGTGCAGGGGTTTGTGAGCTTCCTGCGCGAGCGGTTGACTCAACTCTGAGGCCAGGCTGGGCCCTTCGCGGGACAAGCCCGCTCCTACAGAGTCGCGATTCCCTGTAGGAGCGGGCTTGTCCCGCGAAAGGGCCAGTGCAGGTCAACGCATCAATTGATCCACCCCAATCCACCCGCCATCGAACTCATCCATGGCATCCAGCACCGCTTCCTGGAAGTAGGCCAGCGATGCCCGGTCAAACAGCAGCTGTAACGCCGGCAACTCATCACTGCCGACATTCACCACAATCACATTGATCCGCGCCGCTGAAGTCTGCGCCACGGCCCCGACCGCAAACGCCTGCGCCCGCAGGTCGACCCCGCACAACTTGGCCATCACCGCACTGCAATGCTCCCCCGACAGCTGCAACCAGGCGTGGCTGTCCTGACGCGGCAGCAGATAGTTGCGCCGGGCATCCTGCCTCCACGCAGCCTCTTCGGCAGCTACCCGTGCGCCCTGATCGGCAACGCTGCCCAGCAACAGGTACTCGCTGGCCGACAGGCGCGCCACCCAGCCCCCGTCATCCTGGCGCGAGGCCTGGTTGGACTGCGCTGGCAAACGGTAGCCACGCGCCTCCAGATACGCCGCACTGTCCCCGCCGCGAAACCCGACCCGCGCCAGTTCCGTCAGGTCGGTCAACGCACAGCTGTGCAGCAGCTCGGCCCTCGGGGTGCGTGGAATGAAGGCTTCAGCTTTCAAACTGGTCATGGTTCAGAGCTCCTGGCGCAGGTTGTCGGGATCATGGAAGGGCAGTTGCACCACCTTGGCATTGACCATCACGCCGCCTTCCACGCGGATCGGGATGTGCATGCCAGGCGTCGCCTGATGGGCGCCGGCGTAGGCCAGGCCGATGATCTGCCCCAGGGTCTGCGAATACTCGCAGGAGGTGACGTTGCCGCTGATGTTCGGGCCGTCCAGCACCAGGTGGCCTTCCAGCGGCTGCGGGCTGCCCTTGGGCAGGGTGAAGCCGACCAGCTTGCGCTTGAGCGGCTGCGCTTCGAGGATTTCGATCGAACGCTTGCCGACGAAGAATGGCTTCTTGCGGCCGATCGCCCACTGCATGTCGATCTCCGCCGGGTGGGTCATGCCGTCGGTGTCCTGGCTGATGATCACGTGGCCCTTTTCCAGGCGCAGCAGGCGCTGGGTCTCGACGCCGAACGGGCGTATGCCCAGCCCGGCACCGGCCTGCATCAGCGCGTCCCACAGGCGCTCGGCATGACGCGCCGGCACGTGCACTTCATAACCCAGCTCGCCGACGAAGCCGACCCGCAGGATGCGCGCCGGAATGCCGGCCACCGTACCCAGGCGTACCCCCAGGTAGGGGAACGCTTCGGCCGATAGCTCGACATCGCCACACACCTTGGTCAGCACCTGGCGCGACAGCGGCCCGGCCAAGTTGACCGCGGCCAGGGCGGCGGTGACGTTGGTGATGTCCACGTCCAGCCGCCACTGCGCGTTCCACTTGAGCATCTGCTGGTAGATACGATCAACGCCGCTGGTGGTGGCGGTGACGTAGAAGTGCTGCTCGGCCAGGCGCGCGCAGACGCCGTCGTCGATTACCACGCCGTGCTCGTTGGTCATCAGTGCATAGCGGGTGCGACCGATGGCCAGTTTGGCGAAGCCGAAGGTGTACAGGCGTTCCAGCAGTTCGGCGGCGTCAGGGCCGCGCACGTCCAGGCCGCCCAAGGTGGAAACGTCGATCAGGCCGACCTTCTCACGCACATGGCGGGCTTCCTCCTGCATGCAGCGCTCGCGTGCTTCCGGCTTGCCATAGTAGGCCGGGCGCTGCCAGATGCCTGCAGGCATCATCTTCGCGCCCGCTTGCAGGTGGCGGTGGTGCATCGGCGTCTGCCGGTAAGGGTCGAACGCACGGCCGGCGACGTGCGCCAGCTTCTCTGCCTGGAATGGCGGGCGGGCGGTGGTCACGCCGGTATCGCTGATGCTGCGGCCGGTGGCCTGGGCCACCAGGCGTGCAGTGGGCAGCGCCGAGTGGCGGCCCTGGGACGGGCCCATGCCGACCGTGGAGAAGCGCTTGACCAGTTGCACGTCGCGGTAGCCGCTGCGGGTGGCGTTGACGATATCGCGCACTTGCAGGTCCTCGTCGAAGTCGACGAAGTCCTTGCCCTTGGGGTGTGGGAAGATCGGCCAGGGGAAGTTGACCTTGGCCTCGGCAACGTAGGCCGACGGCGTTGCTGCTTGCAGGCCCAGTGCCGCGAGGGCTTCGGCGGCGCTGCGGCTGGCGTCGGTGAGCACGTTGTCCAGGCGATGGCGGCCGTTCACCGAACCGGCGATATCCAGGCCAGTGGGCAGGTTGCTGATGGCAAACTCGTCACGGTTGACGTCATAGGCCAGCTTGCCACCGGCCTGGCACAGCAACTGATACACCGGCATGTAACCGGCGGACATGCACAACAGGTCGCAGGCCACGCGCAGGCCGTGTTCGCCAACTTTGCCTTGGCCGGTGATCGGGCGAATGTCCACGCCCGTAACGTGGCGCATACCTGCTTCGTGCAGGGCTTCATAGACGGTACTGCCCAGGTGCACGGGAATGTCGCGACGCTTGAGCTCGCTGGCCAGTGCAACATCGGCAGGTGCGGCGCGCATGTCGACCAGGGCGGCGACTGCCACGCCTTGCTCCTGCAGGTCGAGCGCGGCCAAGTAGCCGTCATCGTGGCCGGTGAGAATTACCGCGCGTTGCCCCGGCTTGACCGCGTACAGCTTCATCAACCGCTGCGCGGCGCTGGTCAGCAGCACCCCGGGCAGGTCGTTGTTGCGGAACACCACCGGCTGGTCGAACGACCCGGCCGCCACCAGGCAGCGAGTGGCGCGTACCTTGTACAGGCGCTTGTGCTGGATCACAGGCAGGTAGTTGTCGGTGAACCAGCCATTGCAGGTGGCCTCGCACAGCACCTGGATGTTCGGGTGGCCTTCGACGGCGGCGAGCAGTTCCTGGCGCAGGCTGGCGGCGCGGGTGCCGGCGATGTCGAAGCGGGCGTAGGTCAGCGAGCCGCCGAGCACCGGCTGTTGCTCGATCAGCAGCACCTTGGCCCCGGCATTGGCGGCGTCCAGCGCGGCGCGCAGGCCGGCCGGGCCGGCACCGATCACCGCCAGGTCGACAAACAGATAGGCCTTGTCGTAGTACTGCGGCCTGAAGCCGAGGTCGAGCACGCCGAGGCCGGCCTTCTTGCGGATCAGCGGCTCCCACACCTTCCACATGCCCTTGGGCTTGTAGAACGAGCGGTAGTAGAAGCCCACCGGCATGAAGCGCGAGAACTTGCCCAGGTAGGCGTCGCGGTCGTGTTCCAGGCTGCCGTTGAAGTTCTGCCCGGCGACCACCAGGCCATCACGGGCGGCCTCCAGGTCGGCCAGCACGTTGGGCTCTTCGGCGAGCTGCACCAGGGTGTTGGCGTCCTGCCCGGCCATGCTCAGCGGGCCACGCGGGCGGTGGTACTTGAACGAGCGCGACAGCAGCCAGCGGCCGTTGCCGAGCAGGGCACTGGCAATGGTGTCACCGGCAAAACCCGGGCAGGCCTGGCCATCGAATTCGAAACGCAGGGGTCGCTCGCGGTCGATCAGCAGGCCCATGGGCGCGGGGAGGCGAGTGAGGCTGTTCATCCGGCGATCTCCGGGGTGGCGGCGGGGGTGAAGTCGACGCGGCGGTCGAACAGATCTTTCGGGTCGAAGGTGCGCAGCACCTGGTCGCTGACGGTGTGGCGCTCGGCCAGGAACCAATAGCTCGAGGCGTTGTGCAGCCACCACTCGATGACCACGCCGGCCAGGTTGTCGCTGTTGAACACGTAGTCGGCCCACTCGGCGTCAGTGCAACTGGCCGGGTCGGGCATGGGCTTGAACTCGCCGCCGTAGGTGAACTCGCTGATGTTGCGCGGGCCGTTCAAGGGGCAGGTCAGGATTTTCATCGTCGTGTGCTCCTAGTGGCTGGCCGCGGTGGCGCCCATCTCGTTGACTTGCTGGAAGCGGCTGAAGCGCTCCAGGGCAAAGGGCGCGATCATGTCCGGGACCTTGCCGCCGCTGGCAACCAGCTCGGCCATGGTCTTGCCGCAAATAGGCGTGGCCTTGAAACCCCAGGTGCCCCAGCCGGCGTCGAGGTAGTAGTTGTCGACCGGCGACAGGCCCATGATCGGGCTGTAGTCCGGGGTCATGTCGGTGATCCCGGCCCACTGGCGCATCAGCTTGGCGTTGGCCATGAACGGGAACATCTCGATGGCGTGGGCCAGCAGGCTTTCCTTGAGGTCGAGGGTGGAGCGGGTGTTGTACAGCGGGTACGGGTCGGAGCCGCCACCGAAGACAATCTCGCCACGGCTGGTCTGCTGCACGTAGCAGTGCAGCGCCGAAGAGCTCACCAGCGGGTCGAGGAATGGCTTGAACGGTTGGGTGACCATGGCCTGCAGCGGGTAGGTTTGGATCGGCGCACGGATGCCGGCCTTGGCCAACAGCTGCGAACTGGCCCCGGCCACCGCCTGCACCACGCAGCCGCACTGCACGGTGCCGCGGTTGGTCTTGACCGCTTCGATGCGGCCATTGCGGATCAGCAGATCCTGCACTTCGGTGAGCTGGTGAATTTCTACGCCGCGCTTGGCGGCCTGCTTGGCGTAGCCCCAGGCCACCGCATCGTGGCGCGCGGTGGCGCCGTCGATGTGCCAGAGGCCCGCCTGCACCGGCAGATGGCCGGGGTCGAGGTTCAGGCTCGGCACCAGCTCGCGGATCTGCTGGCGGTCGATCATTTCGCTGCGCCCGCCAAAGTGCTTGTTGACCTCGGCGCGCTGGCGGAAGGCACGCACGGTGGCGTCGGTATGCGCCAGCGTCAGCTGGCCGCGCTCGGAGTACATGATGTTGAAGTCGAACTCGTTGGACAGGTTCTGGAACATCCGCACCGATTCTGCGTAGAAGCGCACGCCCTCGGAAGTGAGGTAGTTGGAGCGGATCACGGCGGTGTTGCGCGCCGTGTTGCCGCCACCCAGGTAGGACTTCTCCAGCACGGCGACATTGGTCACGCCGTGGTACTTGGCCAGGTAGTAGGCGATGGCCAGGCCGTGGCCGCCGCCACCGATGATCACCACGTCATAGCGCGGCTTGAGTTCGCACGGTGGCGGCAGGTCGACCTCCACCGGGTAGTCGGCGCTCAGGCCGTATTTCAGCAGGGCGAAAGGCATGGGGTGCGCTCCTGGTGGGCGGCCTGCTGCTGCAGGTCGAGGGCGAGCAGGGTGTTTTTCATCAGGTAGGCGATGGTCATCGGGCCAACGCCGCCGGGCACCGGGGTGATGGCGGCGACCTGGGGCAGGGCGGCGGCGAAATCGACATCGCCGACCAGGCGGCTGTGGCCGCCTTCCTCGATGCGGTTGATGCCGACATCGATCACCACCGCACCGGGCTTGAGCCACTCGGCGCCGATCAGCTTCGGCTTGCCTACCGCTGCGACAAGGATGTCGGCCTGGCGGCATAGCACCGGCAAGTCACGACTACGTGAATGCACCACGGTTACCGTACAGTCGGCCTGCAGCAGCAGTGCGGCCATGGGTTTGCCGACGATGTTCGAGCGGCCGACCACCACCGCATGCTTGCCGCGCAGCTCGCCACAAGCATCGCGCAGCAGGCGCATGCAGCCGCTGGGAGTGCAGGGCGTGAGCACATCGCGCCCTTGGGCCAGGCCGCCGACGTTTTCGCTGTGGAAACCGTCCACGTCCTTCAGCGGGCTGATCGCCTGGAGAATGCGGTGCTCATCGACATGCTCGGGCAGCGGCAACTGCACGAGGATGCCGTTGACCTCGCTGTCACGGTTGAGCCTGTCGATCAGGGTCAACAGCTGCGCCTGGCTGGTGTCGGCCGGCAGGCGATGTTGCAGCGAGCGAATGCCCACTTCCTCGGCGCGCAGCACCTTGTTGCGCACATACACCTGGCTGGCCGCGTCGGCCCCGACCAATACCACCGCCAGGCCCGGCTGCACACCGCCTTGGCGCAAGGTCTGCACCTGCTCGCGAACCTCTGCCAGCACCCGTGCCGCGGTGGCCTTGCCGTCGATCAGCTTGATGCTGGGGATGGTGTTCATTTGAAGATCACCGTGCGGTCGTGGTTGAGGAACACCCGGTGTTCGAGGTGGTACTTGACGGCGCGGGACAGGGCGATGGTCTCGGTGTCGCGGCCGATCGCCACCAGGTCGTCGGGGGCGTAGGCGTGGTCCACGCGCTGCACTTCCTGTTCGATAATCGGGCCCTCGTCGAGGTCGCGGGTGACGTAGTGGGCGGTGGCACCGATCAGCTTGACCCCGCGCTGATAGGCCTGGTGGTACGGCTTCGCGCCCTTGAACCCGGGCAGGAACGAGTGGTGGATGTTGATCGCCCGGCCCGACAGCTGGCGGCACAGGTCGTCGGAGAGGATCTGCATGTAGCGCGCCAGCACCACCAGTTCGGTGCCGGTGTCCTCGACGATGCGCATCAGTGCGGCTTCCTGCTCGGCTTTGGTCTCCTTGGTCACCGGCAGGTAGACGAAGCGGATGCCCTGGCGCTCGGCCATTGGCCGCAGGTCGAGGTGGTTGGAGACCACGGCGGTGATCTGCATGTCCAGTTCGCCCTTGGCATGGCGGTAGAGCAAGTCGGCCAGGCAGTGGTCGAACTTGCTGACCATCAGCAGCACGCGCAGTGGCCGGGCGCTGCTGTGCAGGCTCCAGTCCATGTCGAAGCGCTGGGCGACATCGGCGAAGCCTGCTTCCAGTTGTGGTGTATCACCGCTGACGCCGGTGTTGTAGCGGAACACCGCACGCATGAAGAAGCGGCCATTGTCCTCGTCGTCGAACTGCGCCATCTCGCTGATGTAGCAACCGTGCTCGGCCAGGTAGGTGGTCACCGCCGCGACGATGCCGGACACGGCCGGGCAACTGACGCGCAGGATGAAGTGATCGGGAGCGGGGTGCATGTCGGATAGGCCTCGTGATGGAGTGGGGCAGGTCTGGCACAAGGGCAAAAGAAGCTTCGCGGCGGGCGAAGTGGTGTTTCTTGGTGGGAATATAAATTTCCCTTGGGCGATTTATAGGCGAAGCGAGGGGGCGAGGTCCAGCGGTTTATGAAATTTTTTATCCTGTCAGGAAAGTTTTTCTGAAGCGTTTACTGAGAACGGGACGGTGAAGCTATGCTTGCTCCATGAGCACCCCACCCCCTCTTCGCCAACCGTGCCCCCCTGGCGCCTGTGACTGCGGCCGCGACCACCTGGCCGAACAGCCGCCAGCGGCCCAGCGCATCCTCCTGCTCACCCGCCAGGAAGAAAAGCGCCTGCTCGAACGCCTGGAAAACCTCAAGGACCTGGAAGACCTGCAGCGCCTGCAGCTGCGGCTGTACGAAAACCTCGGCATCCGCGTGCACATCAGCCCCGGCTTCAACGAAGTGCGCACCATGCGCGGCATCGTCATCGAACTCGACGACCAGCCCGGCCTGTGCCGCAAGACCCGCCAGTCGATCCCGGCCGCGATCCGCCGGGGCCTGGAGCGCAATCCGCAGGTGGCGTTCCGGTTGCTTGATGCGCATGACCTGCTGAGAGACGCCTGAGGCTAATTTTTCCGTAGTGCCCTACGTCTACCTGAGAACCTCCCTGCGCCAGGCGCGCAGCGGCAGCCATCACTCAAGGAGACAGGCAATGACTTCCGTATTCGACCGCGACGATATCCAGTTCCAGGTAGTGGTCAACCACGAAGAGCAATATTCCATCTGGCCGGACTACAAGGCCATCCCAGAAGGCTGGCGCGCGGTGGGCAAGAGCGGCCTGAAGAAGGACTGCCTGGCCTACATCGACGAAGTCTGGACCGACATGCGCCCCTTGAGCCTGCGCCAGCAGATGGCCGCAGCTACTGCCCAGTGACCACACTCAACTTGCTGTGCCTGCCGTATTCCGGGGCCAGTGCCATGGTCTACAGCCGCTGGCGGCGCAAGCTGCCGGCCTGGCTGCAGGTGCGCCCGGTCGAGTTGCCCGGGCGCGGCTCGCGCATGGGCGAGCCGCTGCAGACCGACATGCAGGCACTGGCCCGGCAACTGGCCAACGAGCAACGCCTGGCCGCCAACGCGCCTTATGCCTTGCTCGGCCATAGCCTGGGCGCACTGCTGGCCTTCGAACTGGCCCACGAACTGCGCGTGCTGGGCTGCCCGCCGCCGCTGGCACTGTTCGCCTGCGGCACGGCGGCGCCCACCCGGCGCGAGGATTATGACGGCAACAACTGGCGCGACCCCAAGACCGATGAGCAGCTCAAGTCCGAACTGCGCGAGCTCAATGGCACGCCGGAGGAGGTGCTGGCCAACGCCGAGCTAATGAGCCTGACCTTGCCGACCTTGCGTGCAGACTTCCTGCTCTGCGGCCGTTACCTCTACCGTCAACGGCCTGCCTTGCAGTGCCCGCTGCACGTGCTCGGTGGCGAAGCGGACCGGGCCAGCGCAGAGCAACTGCAGGCCTGGCGCAAGGAAACCCTCGGTGATTTCTCGCTGCAGATGTTCCCCGGCGGCCACTTCTTCATCCATGAGCATGAGGACCGGGTGCTCGGTGCGCTGACGCAGGCCCTTGAAGCACATCGGCTTTCTGCCTGATTGACGGCGTCGCCTGCCTGGGGGAGGCTAGGCCTTTTCCCAGGCAAGGGGCAGACAATGCTGATCGAACATCACAAGGCCACGCTGCTGGTCGTCGACATCCAGGAAAAGCTCATCGGCGCCATGAGCGACCCACAGGGCACCCGCGCCCGAGCGCGCTGGCTGCTCTCGGCCTGCAACGACCTGGAACTGCCGATCGTGATTTCCGAGCAGTATCCCAAAGGCCTGGGCCATACTCTGGCGGAACTCATCGCAGTGGCCCCGGCGGCCGAAGTCGTGGAAAAGACCCATTTCTCCTGCGTGGCCGCCGAGTGCCTGCCGGCCAGCCTGATGGCCCGTGAGTAGGTGATCGTCTGCGGCATGGAAAGCCACGTCTGCGTGCTGCAGACCGTGCTCGGCCTGCTGGCCCTGGGCAAGCAGGTGTTCGTGGTCGAGGATGCCTGCGACAGCCGCACCCCGGGCAACAAGGCCGCGGGCCTTACGCGCATGCGCCAGGCCGGAGCACAGGTGGTGACTCGGGAAATGGTGCTGTTCGAGCTCATGGGCAGCGCCAGCCACCCGCAGTTCCGCCACATCAGCAAGACCTACATGGTCGGTGAACAGCCCTGAACGGCCGACTTTTGGCGGCAGGGCTGATGGCCCTGGCGCTGCTGCAGGGCTGCGCCGGGCGCCGCGAGGAAGAGCCTGAGGCCGACCCGGCCAAGGTGCGTGCCCTGTTGCTGCGCCTGTTGCCGGCCCAGGCCAAGGACCGCGAAGGCTGGGCCAAGGATATCCAGGTGGCGTTCGAGGCCCAGCGCATCGCGCCAAGCAAACGCAACCTGTGTGCGGTGTTGGCGGTGACCGAGCAAGAGTCGACCTTCAACGCCGACCCACAGGTACCCAACCTGGGGCGCATCGCCCGTGAGGAAATCGACCGCCGTGCGGCGCGCCTGCACATTCCCACGCTGCTGGTCGACGGTGCACTGAAGACGCCCTCAGGCAATGGCCAGAGCTATCAGCAGCGCCTGCTGGCGGTGCGCAGTGAGAAGCAGCTGAGCGCGCTGTACGACGAGTTCATCGCTCGCCTGCCGTTGGGCAAGACGCTGCTAGGCGGGTTGAACCCGGTGCACACCGGTGGGCCGATGCAGGTCAGCATCGAGTTCGCGGAAAAGCACGCCAAGGATTATCCCTACACCTATGACGGCACTATCCGCCAGGAAGTCTTCAGTCGCCGTGGCGGCATGTACTTCGGCATTGCCCATTTGCTCGGCTACCCCGCGCATTACGAGCGCCAACTGTACCGCTTCGCCGATTTCAACGCGGGCTGGTACGCCAGCCGCAATGCCGCGTTCCAGGCCGCATTGAGCAAGGTCACGGGGGCGGACCTGGCACTGGATGGCGACTTGATCGCCCCAGGTTCGATCTTGCCCGGCAGCACCGAGCAGGCGGCGCGCAAGCTCGGGGCCAAGCTGGGGCTGCGTAATCCACAGATCCGCAGCCAGCTGGAGCTGGGCGACAGCCTGGCATTCGAGGACAGCAAGCTGTACAGCGGGGTGTTTGCCCTGGCCGATGCGGCGGCGGGCAAACCGGTGGCGCGGGCAATGCTGCCGGGGATCGAGCTGAAGAGCCCGAAGATTACCCGCAAATTGACCACCGCCTGGTTTGCCGGGCGAGTGGATGAGCGCTACGAGCGGTGCATGAACCGATAGATTTATGCCAGTGCCGGCCTCTTCGCGGGACAAGCCGGTGCTGGCGACATCACCCTTCGCTCAATGCCCCGACCACCTGCTCGACACTGGCCTTGAGCCCAGCCACCGCATTCTCCGGATCACTCTCCACCACCAGCAACTTCGCCCCGGCCGCCTCGATCACCTTGGCCAGCGCCGCATCCGGCTGCCGATGGTCCAGCACCAGCGCCACGTCCTGCCCCTTGAGGTTCTCACCCAGTGCTTTCAGCGCAGCCTCATCCCACTTGCCATCCGCCGGCAACGGCTGCTCCACCACATCCAGGTTCAAGCCGCTGGCCAGATACCCCAGGCGCTCGGACAGGCTGACCACACTCAGGTTGTCGACCTTGGCCAGCTGCGTCTGGCTGCTGGCGGTCAGCTCCAGCAACTGGCGCTTGAGCCCCGCCAGGTTGCCTTGGATCCTGCCCTTGTCGGCGGGTGCCAGGCGCTCCAGGTCATTGGCCAGCACATCGGCCATGCGCCCCAGGTTGGTCGGGTTCAGCCAGGGGTAGGCACCATAGGCGTCATCGCCACTCACGGCGATGCCCGGCAGTGCGCCATCGACCGGCCGCGCGGCATCGATCTCGACGATGCGAATGTTGCTGCGCCGCGCCATCGGGTACAGCGGGTCGTCACGCCAGATCGAGCGCACGCCGATCACCGCGTCGGCCTGCTGCGCGGCCTTGGCCAGTGCTGCGCCTCCACGGCTGCTGAAGTATGACGGTTGGCGGCTGGCCGGCAGGTTGGCCGGCGCGGCGCGCGTGAGCTGCACGGCGGTACCGTCGAGCAGGGCACTGGCCAGGCTGTGGGTCACCGGCAGAGTGGCCAGCACTTGTGTGGCCGAGGCGAGTGCGGGCACGCCGGCGAGGGCGACGGCCAGGGTGAGGTGTTTCAGGTTCATGCCGGGTTTCCTTGCAAGCGAGGGACGAGGGCGCGGGCCAGCGCGGCGAGGGCGAAGCAGATGCCGGCGACCAGAATGATCGCCGCGCCCGAGGGCACCGGCAGGTCGAGGACGATCGGCAGGAGGATGCCGAGCAGTGTGCTCAGGGTGGCAATCAGCACTGAGACGAAGAAAAACCCCTTCAACGACTGGCTGACCAGGCGCGCCGCCGCAGCCGGGATCACCAGCAGAGCACCGACCAGTATCGCCCCGATTACCTTCACCGAGGCCACCGTGACCAGGGTCACCAGCACCACGAACAGATAGTCCAGGGTTTTCACCGCCACCCCGCGCACGGCAGCCAACTGTGGGTTGAAGCTGGCCAGCATGATGCGGTTGTAAAGCGGCAGGGCCAGGGCCAGCACTAGCAGCGCGATGATGCCCAGCACCACCAGGTCCTGGGCACTGACGGTCAGTACCGAGCCGAACAGCACGTTCTCGAGAATGTGCACGTTGATCTTGCCGGCCAGCATCAGCAGCAAGCTGGCGCCGAGGGCCAGCGACACCGAAAGGAACACGCCGATCAGCGTGTCCGGCGACAGCCCGGTGCGGTTGCGCAGGAAGTTGAGCAGGATGCCGAACAGCAGGCAGTAGCCGAACAGGCTGCCATAGGGGCCGGTATACGGTTCGCCAAGCAGGATGCCGATGGCGACCCCGGTCAGCGCGGCATGGCCGACCGCTTCGGAGAAGAAGGCAAAGCGCTTGACCACCACCAAGGTGCCGAGGCCGCCCAGCACCGGGCCGATCATCAGGCCGGCCAGCAAGGCATTGATCACGAAACCGTAGGCCAGCGCCTCCGGCAGGTAGCCAGCGCCGGCCCATTCCTGGATCAGCTGGCGGAATGCTTCGAAGCTCATCAGGCAAGGCTCTCGCTGCGGGGATGGACGGAGAACAGGCCGAGCAGGCGCTCCGGGGTCAGTGCTTGGGCGGGTGGGGCGTCGAACAGCACTTGGCGGCTCAGGCCGGTGACCCGATCGGCCAGGCGCAGCACGGCCTCAAGGTCATGCTCGATCCACAGCACGGTGGTGCCGGCCTGGCGCCAGCCTTGCAGCAGTTGTTCGAACACCTGGATACCGGCTTCGTCGAGCGCCGACATCGGCTCGTCGAGCACCAGCAATTGCGGCTCGGGAATCAGGCCCTGAGCCAGCAGCACGCGCTGGCGTTCGCCACCAGACAGCGCGCCCATGCGCCGCTTGCGTTTGTCGAGCAAGCCGACCCGTGCCAGCGCCGCATCGACTGCCGGCTGCACTCGGCGTGACAGGCCGAGGAACGCCGGGCGCCGCTGGCACATGGCAGCCATGAAGTCGTCCACGGTCATCGGCAGCCCGCGGTCGAATTCCAAGGCCTGCGGCACATAACCGATCACCTGCTGCGCGCCTGGCCAGTGCAGGCTCAGCTGGCCCTGATGCGGCATCTGCCCGAGCAGGGTCTTGATCAGCGAGCTCTTGCCGCCGCCATTGGGGCCGACGATGGCATGCACGCTGCCCGCGGCGACGCTGAAGTGCACCTGTTCGAGAATACGCGTGCGGCCCAGGGTCAGGTCGATGCCGGCAAATTCGATGCGTGGCCCGCCGGGCGCCGTGAGGTTGGCAGCGGCGGTCATGCGCGGTTCTCCTGGATGGCGCGGACCACGGTGTCGAGGTTGCGCTTCATCTCCACTTCGTATTTGTCCTTGGTGTATTCGCCGTAGGAAATGTGCGTCAGCGGATACAGGCGCACGCCGGATTCGCGCTGGATGGTTTCGACATAGGCCGAAGGGAAGTCCATCTCCGAGAAAATCACTTTCACGTCCAGCGCCTTGAGCTGGTCGATGGTCTTCTTCAGCTGTGCCGGGCTCGGTTCGATGCCATGGGCGGGCTCGACCACCGCGGTCACTTCCAGCCCGAAGTCACGCACCAGGTAGTCGTAGGCAGCATGGATGGTGGCCACGCGCAAGGTTGCGCTGGGCGCCTCGGTCACCTTGGCCAGCGCCTCGGCACGCAAGGCGCGCAGGCGCTTGGCGTAGGCGCGGGCGTTCTGCGTGTAGAGCTTGGCGTTGTCCGGGTCGAGTTTGCCCAGCTCGCGGGCGATGTTGTTGACCTGGGCGATGGTGGTGCTGATCGACAGGAAGGTATGCGGGTTGACCACCTTGCCGGCGCCGCGGGCGGCGATGCCGGTGGCCGCCAGCAACGGCACGTTCTGGTTGGCTTCGATGGTCTTGATGCCGGGCTTTTCGCTGGCGGCGATCATGCGGTCGGCGAAGTCGTCATGGCCGACGCCATTGAGCACCACTACGTCCAGCGTGCCGATGCGCTTGATGTCCTCGGCGCGGGGCTCGTACGCATGGGGGTTGAAGCCCGCCGGAATCAACGGCACCACTTCGGCCTTGTCACCGACGATGTTGCTCACGTAGCTGTAGTAAGGGTGCAGGGTGATGCCGATGCGTAGGGGCTTGCCGGTGTCGGCCAGGGCCAGTGCCGGCAGGACGCAGGCCAGGAGCAGTGCGAGGGCTTTGCGGAACATGGGGAATCCTTGGGTTCAATGGCGGTGTTCGCGGGTAACCCCGGCGTCGTAGTGGCTGACTACCTGCTGCCAGCCGGCGGCGATCAGCGCGGCCTGGCCGAGGTCGTCGGGGAGCACGGCGGTGCTGTCGCGGCGCAGCCAGACGTCGACCTCGGCACTGTCGGCAGCGGGCAGAATCATCAGGAAGCTGCCTGCCACGTGCGGCGCCTGGCTGCGGCCCAGATAGGCACCGCTGGCCAGCCACTGCCACTGGTGATTGCCACGGCTCTGGCTTCCCGCGTCTGCAACGAACGGTGGCAGGCCTTCCTCGGCCAGTATTTCGACACTGGGCGTGGCGGCGCTTTCATCGCGCAGCAGCTGGATTTCGTCGAAGGCCACGCGCAGGTCGGTATAGATACCCTGTTCGGCGGCGGTCAGGTCGCGGCGGGCGTCGATCTGGTGGCTGGCGATGGTCTGCTCGTCGTCGCGCTCGCCGCGCAACAGCACCACGCTGGCGGCGAGGGCGACGATCAACAGGCTGACCAGCAGCACGTAGAGGGTTTCGTGCCCGGCACCAGCCGGGCGCACCACATGGGTATGGCGCATGGCTGGGCTGCTCATGTCTGTGCTGCTCATGGCTGCGCGATGTCGGCGTGGTCGACTTCCACGATATGGCCCGGGCCTGCGTCGAACAGCACGTAGAACTCGCCGTCGGGGCGCTTGAAGGTCAGGCTCGAGTCGTCACCGAGCTTGCCGCCGACCAGTACCTGTTCATCGTAGCCAATCACGTCGAGGGTCACCCCTGGCGCGCCGCTGCCATCGGAAAAGCCGCCGGTGCATTTCACCTGGCCACCCGCCACTTCCTCGCACTCGCACATCGGGTTGTGGGCCAGGGCCGGGCCTGCGACCAGTACCAGCCAGGGCAGGGCGAGCCTGCGCATCAGGTGTTTCATGGTTTGCCTCCTTGTTTTTCAAGCCAGGCCACAGTGGCTGGCGAAGCCTTGGCCAGCGGAACGGAGGCCTGGTGCAGGCTGCCGTCCCAGCCTTCGAGGGTGATCCAGATCTGCGCATCGGCGGGGGTGCGCGGTGGTATGGGCAGGTTGGTGACCATGCGGTACGGCGCGCCGAAGAAAATGGTGCCGGCGGCGCGCAGGCTGCGCGGCTTGCCGATGCGCAGGTAGATCGCCTTGACCTCGTTCACGCAGGCCTTGCACAGCGCCGCGTTGAACAGCTTGAAATGGCCGGCGGGGCCATCGGCGCGCGGGGGCTCGTTGCGCAGTTCGGCGAGATCGAGGCGGTAGGGGCCGACCTGAATGTCGCTGATCGGGTTGGCACCGAGCCCGGCGTCACCGCGCAACAGCCTGACGTCGGCGAAGTACTTGGGCATGAACCCCAGGGGAATGAGGATCAGCAGGATGTTCAGGTGGAAGCGCCACTTCAACCACCATTGCTTGAATGGGCGTACGGGCAGGGCGTTGGCCTGGCTCATGGGCGGACCTCCAGGGTGGTTTCGCGGCTCGTGTTGCGCGGTGCACGCTCGCCGCGCTTGAGCGCCGCGGCGGTGGCCTGGGCGGTGCGTTTGGTCCAGATCAGCAGGCCGCTGAACACCATCAGGGTCAGGATCAGGCCGAAGAAGAACCACACCAGCTTGATCGGCAGGCCACCGAAGTCGCCGGTGTGCAGCGGGCGCATGGATTCGGTGAAGAACTCCAGGGCCGAGCGATCGCTGAGCAGGAACTGGCTGTCGACCTGGCGGGTATAGGGGTTGACCGACGCGCTCTGGAACATCAGCGGGTACCAGCCACGCCCGCCCATTTCGATGTGGCTGTAGGCGGTAGCCGGCAGCGAGACGGAGGTGATGTCCAGGCTCGGGATGGCCAGACCGGCAATACGTGCGGCCTCGTCTACGTCGATACGCGGTGCCGGGCTGCCATCGGCGGTCTGCGGCACCTGCTCACGCGCGATCACCGGGACGATCGGTTCGCTGGAAATGGTGATCTGGTTGTCGAAGAGGATCGCCCGGGTCAGGAACCAGATGCTGGTGATGGAAATTACCGCAATGAACCAGATCGACCAGACCCCGGCCAGGCGGTGCAGGTCGCCCCAGAAGATGCGCGCGCCATGGCCGGTGCGTACCGGTTTGAAGAAGCCTTTCCAGAACTTCTTGTACACCACCAGGCCGGTGACCAGCGACGCCAGCATCGGCAGGCCGAGTAGCGAGACCATGTACCAGCCCCAGCTGAAGCCATTGGTGAACGGCACCAGCCACCAGCCATGCAGGGCGCGGGTGAAGGCTTCGAAGTTGAAGTCCGGCATCTTGCCCTGGATGGCCCCGGTATACGGGTTGACGTAGAGCATCGGGCTGGCGCCATCGGCATAGGTGACCCGCGCCGTCAGCGCGAAATGCGAACCGTCCGGCTGGCTGAGCGAATTGACGGCCATGTCCGGTTCGGCCTTGTGCAGGGCATCGAGCACTTGCTGGAAGCTCAGGCGTTTGGCGTTGTCGTCGGGCTTGCTGGCACGCACGTCGGGGTTGGCCAGCCAGACGATCTCCTGGCTGACCACGGCCAGCATGCCGGTGAAGCAGACGATCAGCACGAAGAACCAGATCGGCAGGGCGAGCCAGCTGTGGACCAGGAACCACAGCTTGGACTTGGATTTTTTCGGGGATTTGGCCATCGGTCCGTCTTCTGAAAAGGTGGGCGAGCACAGGCCCAACCAAGGGGGCTGCTTTAGAAAGGACGAATGAGAATGAAAATCCTGCTGGTTTAAGTGCAAGCAAATGTTTCAGAGGGCACAAAGGCCGACCGGGCGCATGGCGCCCTGTCGGTGGGTGTGCAGCGTGAATCAGGCGCTGGTCAGGGCCACGGCGGGTTGTGCCATACCCTGCTGGCGAGCCAAGTCGTGATATAGCGCCTGGCCGATCTCTGCGGCACGGGAGGGCAGTACCGACAGCAAGGTGTCGCTGAGGCCGTGGCTGTTCTCGCAGAAGCCTTGCAGGTAGACCGAAGCCTGCAAGTCGGGGCTTGCCAGTACCCGGTAGTTGCGATCGACGCTGAAGTCTTCCACGTAGTTGGCCAGTGGTGCCAGCAGGTCGCGGTGCGAGCGGCGTTCGTAGCCGGTGGCGAGGATTACTGCGTCGTAGCGGTGGGTCTGCTGCTGGCCGGTGGCCAGGTCGCGCAGGGTCAGTTCGATGCCGTCGCGGGTGGCCACCACGGCTTCCACCTGGCGACGGCACAGCACGTTGTGGCGGAACTGGTGGGCGACCTTCTGCCGGTAGAGGATGCCGTAGATGCGCTCGATCAGGTCGAGGTCGACCACCGAGTAGTTGGTGTTGTGGTACTCGCCGAGCAATTTGGCGCGTTGGTCGGCCGGTTCGTTGTAGACCAGTTCGGTGTAGTCAGGGGAGAAGATCTCGTTGACGAACGGGCTGTCATCGGCCGGCTTGAGGGCAGAACCGCGCAGCACCATGTCGACCTTGACCGACGGGTAGCTGTCGTTGAGGTCGATGAAGGCCTCGGCGGCGCTCTGGCCCGAGCCGATCACCGCGATGCGCATCGGTTTGCCGGCCGTGCACGGCAGCTTGTTCAGGCTGCTCAGGTACTGGGAATGGTGGAAGACCCGTGGATCATCCTTGAACGCACCGAATTTTTCCGGGATTTTCGGTGTGCCGCCGCTACCGACCACCACCGAACGCGTGCGTCGGCTGAATTCGCGGCCCTGCATATCACGCGATACCAGGCGCAGGTGCTCGACGCGCCCGGCCTTCACTTCAGGCTCGATGCGCAGCACTTCTTCGCCGTACACCGCCTGGCTGGCGAAATGCTCGGCGGCCCAGCGCAGGTAGTCGTTGTACTCCAGGCGGCAGGGGTAGAAGGTGCCGAGGTTGATGAAGTCGGCCAGGCGCTGCTTCTGGTGCAGGTAGTTGACGAAGCTGTACGGGCTGGTCGGGTTGCGCAGCGAGACCAGGTCCTTGAGGAACGAGATCTGCAGTTCGCTCTGGGTGGCCAGGGTATCGCCGTGCCAGCGGTATTCCTTCTGCTTGTCGATGAACAGCGCATCGAGGGCGTGGCCCTGGCTCTGGGCGAGTTCTTCCAGGGCGATGGCCAGGGCCAGGTTGGACGGGCCGAAGCCCACGCCGATCAGGTCCTTGATAGTTTCCGGGTGTGCAGACTGGCTCATGGCTGCGATTCCATAATGGGTCGAATGTGGGCGCATGCCGGGGCTCCGGCGCCTGCGCTTGTACATTGGGTGGAACGAGCCAGTGGCAGGGGAATTTACTGCCTGGGAGCGCGTCTGCGGCCAACCGGGCCTAAAGGTTTTTGCCTGCCGGCCGATACGCAGGTCAACTCAAGGACCCTTTGCAAGGCAGGGAGAAAGACATGGTAGGCATCGCGGCAGTCAGCATCAGTAACACTTCGGCCCAGACGGCCAGCGCTTCGCAGGTCAGCGACACCGAAAAGACTGAATCGGGCAGCTCGACGCTGCAGGTTGACACTTCGAAGCTGCGTGGCGACGGCCAGGCCAAAGGCGCCGAGGGTGCCGAAGGCAGCAGTGGCAGTGGGGAGCCGGCGCATATCACGCAATTGCGCGAGATGATCAAGAAACTGCAGAAGCAGCTGGCGGACGAGCAGAAACAACTGGCCATCCTGATGGCACAGAAAACCGACGAAACCACCAAGCTGGCGGCCGTCGCTGGCAAGCAAGCCAGCATCGCCACTATCAGCGGCGAAATCATGGAGGCTACTGCGCAGCTGCTGGAAGCGCTGCAGAAAACAGGCGGCAACAGTGCCGGCGGGATGGTCGATACCCAGGCCTGAGTTCGACTGCACTGGCCTCATCGCCGCACGCCGCAGATGAGGCCAGCAAGGCCTGCCGTCACTCCGACGCCAGGCGCCCCTTGCCGTGTTTGTCCGTCTTGTACTGCATGGCCACGGCCGGTGCCGGTTTGGTCGCGCCGGTCTCCAGCCATTGACGCATGCGAGTGGCGTCGGCGAAGTGGGTGTATTTGCCGAAGGCGTCAAGGATCACCATGGCCACCGGGCGGTTGTCCATCTTGGTCAACAGCACCAGGCAGTGGCCGGCATCGTTGGTGAAACCGGTCTTGGTCAGCGTGATGTCCCAGTTGCTCTTGTTTACCAGGTGGTCGGTGTTACGGAAGCCCAGCGTGTAGTTCGGCTTGCGGAAGGCCACGGTCTTTTCGCGGGTGGTCGACAGCTCGCTCAGCATCGGGTACTTGCGCGATGCCATCAGCAACTTGGCGAGGTCATGGGCGGTGGAGACGTTCTGTGTCGACAGGCCGGTTGGCTCGATGTAGCGGGTGTGCGCCATGCCCAGGCTGCGGGCCTTGGCGTTCATTGCCTTGATGAAGGCCGGGTAGCCGCCCGGATAATGGTTGGCCAGGGTGGTGGCGGCGCGGTTTTCCGATGACATCAGGGTGATCAGCAGGGTTTCCCGGCGGTTCAGCTCGCTCCCCAGGCGCACACGCGAATACACGCCTTTCATGTCTGGGTTGTTGGCGATGGTCATGGTGAGCATCTCATCCATGGGCAGCTTGGCATCCAGCACCACCATCGCCGTCATCAGTTTGGTCACCGAGGCAATGGGCACCACACGGTCGGCGTGGTTCGAATACAGCTCCTGGTTGGTGTTCAGGTCGATCAGCAGGGCGCTGCCAGACGCCAGGTGCAGCTTGGACGGGTCGCGTTGGACCTGGGCCGGGGGTTGTGCAGCAGCGGTCGACGGAAGGGTCGCAGTTCCTGTGAGCAACAGCAGCAGGCTGAGGATGGACAGGGATGTTTTCACGTTGAGGCTCACTAAAGGTTGGTATGTCGTTGGCTGTGCAAGGGTTTTCCCCCAAAAAACCGATGCATTGTGGAGTATGGCCTAAGTGCTGTCGATTGCTCGTTGAGCCGCTCCCACGAAATGAAAAAAGCTTCATGCTGTATCGGTTTTCCTGGCTCCGTTCGTCGGTTCGCCCAGATAAAAAAAGACCCGCCAACGGGCGGGTCAGAAGAGGCGTAGGGAGCAACGCACAACAAATTCGGTCAAGCGATCAGGCAATCGGCCTGGAGCTGTTCAGCCAGGGCCTGGGCCGAGGCGCGGGTAGCCAGCGGGCCGCTGACGGCCTCGCCATTGCTCATCAGGTACCAGCAGGCCAGCAGGCCTTGCTCACGCAGGGTGACGGGGACGGCAGTGCCGACGACTGACATGATCTGAATAGTGGCCATGGGGACCTCCTGTGAAACATGGCCCTACCTTACGCATCAGCCGACAGGGTTTGAAATCAACACGCTCAATAGTGCTCATCAGTTTTATCAACGGTCACCAGCGTGGCGGGCCGTAATACACCGGTGGCGGGCCATAGTAGGGGTGGTACGCAGGCGGTGGTGGTGCCGGTACGTAGTACGGCTGGTAGTACACCGGCTGCGGTGGGGCCTGCACGTAGACGGGCGGTGGCCCATAGTAGGCAGGCTGGCGCTCAACGTAGACCGTGCGGTCGCGGCCGCCATACACCGTCGCCCCGACCACGGCCCCGACCACGGCAGCGCCGAGCAGCGGCCCTGGGCCATACCAGCCACGGCCGCCGCCACCATGGGCAGAGGCTGGCCCGCTGACGGCCAGGGCACCGACCAGCAGGGCGATTCCGGGGAGAAGACGGTTCATGAGACTTCCTCACAAGGTAACCCCACGCTTGGGGCCTTAATACTATGACTCCGGTCTCTGTCAGCCGAGCGCAGGGAAACGGTAAAGGTTGTGTAAGGGACGACCAGTGGTTGCGTCTGGTAGGCTGAATAAACGATTCAGTTATGAAAAAGGAGCAAGTTATGGCGACAACTCCCAGCAGAGACACCGTGCTGTGCATTTCCTTGGCCGGGCGGCCTGGCACCTTCGGCGTGCGTTTTCATAATCACCTCTACCAGCAGCTTGGGCTCGACTACTACTACAAGGCCATGAGCACCAACGACCTGCCGGCAGCCGTCGCAGGTATCCGCGCGCTAGGCATTCGCGGTTGTGGCGTGTCGATGCCGTACAAGGAGGCTTGCATGGCGCTGGTTGACGAAATCGACCCGTCGGCGGCGGCGATCGAGTCGATCAATACCTTGGTCAACACCGCGGGCCATCTGAAGGCCTACAACACCGATTACCTGGCCGTGCGGCAACTGCTCGAAGAGCACCAGGTCGACCCTGCCACCGCGTTTGCCTTGCGCGGCAGTGGCGGCATGGCCAAGGCTGTGGCCAGTGCCCTGCGTGATGCCGGGTTCCGCGAAGGCATCATCGTCGCCCGCAACGAGCAGGCCGGGCGGCAGCTCGCGGATGTCTGCGGTTATCGTTGGGTGGCTGAACTGGGCGACCTGTGCCCGCCGATGCTGGTGAATGTGACACCGATCGGCATGGCTGGCGGGCCGGAGGCGGATGAGCTGGCCTTCAGCGAGAATGCTATTGCGGCGGCCGAGCGGGTGTTCGACGTGGTGGCGATGCCGGCGCGCACGCCGCTGATCCAGCGGGCCGAGGCGCTGGGCAAGCCGGTGATTACCGGGCTGGAGGTGATTGCGCTGCAGGCCTTGGAGCAGTTTGTGTTGTATACCGGCGTGCGGCCCAGTCGTGAACAGGTTGAAGCGGCGGTAGCTTATGCGCGCGCCGCTCCTGCAGCGAAGTGACCGTGCCGGTCAGAAGGCTTTGTGCCCCTTGTCCAGTTGCTCATCCACCAATGCCCGACCATGTGCCAGCGACACATGCTGCGCATTCTCAAGGTCCGAGAAGAACTTCATCGGCATGGACATTCGCTTGCTGGTGTGCCCCTGAGGATCGGTGATCAGGCAACCGGCGGCGTAGGGCAGGGGGGAGTCGGGGTGGGGCATCACGCTGGCGGTGATGGTGTGGTCGCGGTATTCACAGTGAAGAGATTGCATCGTCCTTACCTCGCTGTGGTATGTGAAGCAGTTACCTTCATATACCACAGCAAGGGGCCAGGAGTTCCCGGCCCGACGAGCGCGAGCTGACGGCGATCAGCCCTTCAGTTCGGTGGGCTGGATCACTTCCACCCAGTAACCGTCCGGGTCCTTGACGAAGGCCAGGTGGTTCATGCGGCCATCTTGCAGGCGTTTCTGGAACGGTACGTCGAGGGCTTCGAAACGGGCACAGGCCTCACGCACGTCCGGCACCGAAATACAGATGTGGCCAAAGCCGCGCGGGTCGGTGTTGCCGTTATGGTAGGCGAATTCCGGGTCGTTCTCGGTGCCGTGGTTGTGGGTCAGTTCCAGTACGCCCGGGATCGACTTCATCCACTGGTGGCGCGCGGTGTCGTCGGCAGGGATCTGCGCCGGGTCGACCAGGGCCAGGAAGTACAGGCTGAAGGCCGCTTCAGGGAAGTCGCGCTTGTCGACCAGGCGGAAGCCCAGCACACGGGTGTAGAAGTCCAGCGACTTCTCGATGTCCTTGACGCGCAGCATGGTGTGGTTAAAGACGAACTGGGCGGTGGCGGCGTCTGGCTGCGCGGTGACGCCAGGCAGGGTTTGCAGATCGTGCAGGCTCATGGGTACTCCAGAGACGGGGCTGGCAACCAGGTGCCAGCGAAACAGACAGGGGGCCATGATACGTCAGTGAAGCGTTTGCGCAAATGAAAGCGCCCTGCTCGGGTGAGCAGGGCGCCGGAATTAGAGGCCCGCATGTGCGGGCGCGTGATGGGGTCGCTAGTCCTTTAGCTGTCTCGATACTGCTGCAGCCGTTGTGAAAAAAGTGTGAAGTGGGTGTTGACGTTTCATCAGCGAACCCAGCTCTCCACGGTAGCGGCCCCATACTGTTCTTTCCACGCCTTGAGGCCGCGGTGGTTGCCGCCTTTGGTCTCGATCAGTTCGCCGGTGTGTGGGTTCTCGTAGACTTTCACCACGCGCGGGCGGCGCTGTTGTTTCGGTGCACTGGCAGCGCCACGGGTAACCGCCTTCGGGTCGAGGATGGCGATGATGTCGCGCAGACTTTTGTCATAGCTTTTCATCAGGCCGACTAGTTTCTGCTCGAATTCGATTTCGCGTTTGAGGCCGGCATCCTTTTTCAGCGCCTCCAGTTGTGCCATCTGTTCCTGGAGCGCTTTCTCGGCAGCACGAAACTCTGCAAGTCTGGACACTGTAATCACTCCTGTACGTCTTCCGTGGCAGGGCGTGACGAACATTGATAAGGACTAAACGCCAGCCACGCGGGTGGGTAAAACTGTTCGCTGAGATCGAGTGTAGACACTTGCAGGACTTCGGTAAACCGCAAACTTTTTATAAGTAATCGGGAACTTTCCAAGTTTTCCACGCTGTAATTCAGATGGTTTTTCGATGCCTCTTCGAGGGGTTCTAGACCATGGTCCAATAGCCTGTGGCAGAGCGGCTGGGCGATGATTTCAGATGATGGTCGACTCATGTTCGGCCGCGACGCATTAGCGTGACGCAGGTGCGTCACGATTCGTTTTTTTGCCTTACTTGTGGATGTGCCCTCGCATGTTTTCCCCCCTTCCTCTCGCCCCCGGGCGCCGTGTTGCCGGCGTGTTCCTCATGTGCGCCGGCGCGCAGGCCCAGGCCGCCGGTTTTGTTGAAGACGCTAGTGCCAAGGTCGAAGCACGCAATGTCTATTTCAACCGGGATTTTCGTGACGGCCACAGCAGTTCCAGCCAGGGTGCGTCAAAACGTGAAGAATGGGCGCAAGGCTTCATTCTGAATGTGCAATCGGGTTATACCCAGGGCCCGGTTGGCTTTGGTGTTGATGCACTGGGCATGTTAGGGATCAAGCTTGATTCCAGCCCGGCCGACAGTAACAGTGGTTTGCTGCCATCTTCCGGCCACGACCCACGGCACTCCGCCGACCAATACGCGAAAATGGGCCTGGCGGCCAAGGTCAAGGTGTCCAACACCGTGCTTAAGTACGGCTCGATGATGCCGGACGTACCGCTGTTGAAATACAACGATGGTCGCCTGCTGCCGACCATGTTCCACGGCGCGATGCTGACCTCCGAGGAAGTGCGTGACCTGAAGTTCACCCTGGCCCGCCTGGACAAGTACACTGCGCGTGATTCCACCGATCGCCAGGATATTCGCGTGCATTGCAAGAACAAGCGCTATGCCTGCGATATCCAAGCCGACCACTTTGACCTGGCCGGCCTGGACTACCGTTTCAATGATCGGCTCAGTGCCCAGTATCAAGTCGCCAAACTGGAAAACATCTACCGCCAGCACTTCCTTGGGCTGGTCGCCAGCCAGCCGCTCGCTGTCGGTAGCCTGTCGGCAGACCTGCGGCTGATCAAGAGCGATGACATCGGCAACGCCCGCGCCGGTGAGATCGACCACCGTGCCTTCAGTGGCATGCTCGGCTACAGCCTGGGCGGGCACAAGATCAGCGCCGGCTGGCAGCGCATGTACGGCGAAAGTGCCATGCCATACCTTGATGGCAGCAACCCGTACCTGGTCAGCTACGCCCAGGTCAACGACTTCGCCGCCGCCCAGGAGCGCTCCTGGCAGCTGCGTTACGACTACGACTTCAAAGCCCTTGGCGTGCCCGGCCTGAGCTTCTTCACCCGCTACATCAACGGCGACCACATCAAGGTGCCGGGCAGCAATGCCGAAGGCAAGGAATGGGAACGCGACACCGAGCTCAAGTACCAGGTGCAGAGCGGCACCTTCAAGGATGTCAGCGTGCGCCTGCGTAACTCCACGTACCGCAGCAACTACGAGAAGTGGGCGCGGGACATGGATGAGACGCGGGTCATCGTCAGCTATAACTTCTCTATCTTCTGAGTCGAGATCGCGGGCGGTGCCATGAAAGACGTTCTGTTGATTGGCATCGGCCCGGGCGACCCCCGGCAGATCACCGTCGAGGCAGTCGAGGCACTGCGTCGCGCCAGTGTTTTGTTCATGCTCGACAAAGGCGCTGGCAAGGGTGAACTGCTGCGCTTGCGCAAGGCGATCCTCGAGCGCTACCGGCCCGAGGGTGGCTACCGCCTGGTGCAGGTGGCAGACCCTCGGCGCGATGCCGAGGCGGATGACTACACAGGCGCGGTGCACGACTGGCATCGCCAGCGTGCTGCGCTGTATGCCCGGTTGATCAGCGAAGAGATGGGCGCCGAGGATATCGGCGCCTTTTTGCTCTGGGGTGAGCCCGGGCTCTATGACAGCACCTTGCGCATTCTTGACCTGGTCCGCGAACGCGGAGTGGCGCTACGCCTGCAGGTGATTCCCGGTATCAGCAGTGTGCAGGCCCTGGCGGCGCGGCATCAGATCCCCCTCAACCGCATTGGCGAGCCGCTGACCGTGCTGCCAGGGCGGCGCCTGGCCGAGCAGGGGCAGGTGGATAATGTGGTGGTGATGCTCGACGGGCAATGCGCCTTTGCCACGCTAGAGGATCCGGCGCTGGTGATCTACTGGGGCGCTTACCTGGGCACCGAGGATGAAGTGCTGATCGCCGGGCCCTTGCAGGCAGTGAAGGCACGGATACTGGAGGTGCGCGAGCGGGAGAGGGTGCGGATTGGGTGGATCATGGATACTTATCTGTTACGCCGAGAGCTTTGAGTTACCTGGCCGCTGCTCAAGGCGTACCCAGAATCTCCACCACCTTGTCGCGCAACTGGTCGATGCTGAACGGCTTGCCGATCATGTGCATGCCCTCCGGCACAGGGAAACTCTCGGCATAACCGCTGGCAAACAGCACCGGCAGCAACGGCCGCTCCGCACGGGCCTTGGCCGCCAACTCTTCACCGCGCATGTCCGGCAAGCCCACGTCGGTCACCAGCAGGGCCAGTGATTGGCTGGCATCCTCGATTACCTTCAGCGCTGCCTTGGCATTTTCCGCTTCGAGGGTGCTGTAGCCCAATTCATCGAGCACTTCGACCATCAGCATACGTACGATGTCGTCGTCTTCGACTACCAGAAGTTGCATGGGAGGTTTCCTGTTGAAAAAGTCATGTCCCTACTCTGTGCGCCAGGCAGTGACAGAAGTTCCCGAGGATACCGACTGTGGCACATCGAGGGAACGATTCTCACACGGGGGCTTCAAATACTGGCTAAATGCCCTGCCGAAGCCGCCCAAGCGGGTTAGACTCGCTTGTTAATCGGTGAGCGCAGCGGCAGAGCCGCCACACTTTTCAATGGACCTTTTTCGCGCGGGCGTTTTCAGATGATTCAAGCAGCCTCGATGGACCAGCAAAGCTTCCGCAAGCTGTTGAGCCGAAATATCAGCCTGCCCCTGGCAGTGGGCCTGCTCGGCGCCGTGGCCTTTGTCGCGGTGATCAACTACCTGCTTTCGGCCATGCAGTGGGTCGAGCACACCGATCGGGTGATCGGCAATGCCAACGAAACGGTCAAGCTGTCGATCGACATGGAAACCGGCATGCGCGGTTTTCTGATCACCGGAGACGAACGCTTCCTCGACCCCTACGAGGTAGCCAAGCCGCGCATCCTCGGTAGCTTGCAGAGCCTGCGCGGCATGGTCGAGGACAACTCGCAGCAGGTCGACCGTATCGACCGGCTGATTGCCTTGCAGCATGCCTGGAATGCATTCGCCGGCGAGATGATCAGCCAGCGCCGCAGTGGCGGCGACTACAGTGCTTCGGTCGGCAATGGCCGCGGCAAGCGCATCACCGACGAAATACGCAAGGAATTCGACGACCTGGTCGTCACTGAACAGCAGCTGCGCATGACGCGCACCGAGAAGGTCAGCGCGGTCACCGTTACCGCCATATCTGGCTTCGTGCTGTTGATTGTCGGCCTCAGCGCCTTGCTCGCCTACCTCGGTCGCCGCGATCTGCTGGCCCTGTCGGGCAGCTACAGCGAAAACCTGCAGGCTCAGCAGCGTGCTGCCGAGCGCCTGGAACACCAGGCCTGGTTGCGCAATGGCCAGACCCAGCTGGCCGAACAAGTGCTGGGCCAACTGACCCTGCCGATGCTCGGCGACAACATCCTGCGCTTCTTCGCCAGCTACCTGGGCAGCGTGGTCGGTGCGCTCTACGTGCGCGACGAACATGGTCGCTTGGTACGCGTGGCCACCTACGGCCTGGCAGCCGAGGAGCAGGCCCGTCAGCAGGTGCTGGGTGACCACGACGGCCTGCTGGCCCAGGCCGTGCGCGAGGGGCGCCTGCTGCGCCTGGACGAACTGCCAGAAGATTACTACCAGCTCAGTTCGGGCCTGGGTCGCGGCCTGCCGCGCAGTGCACTGCTGATGCCGGCCCGCGATGACGGCCAGATCAACGGAGTGATTGAACTGGGCTTCCTGCGCCCGCTGCAGGCGCGCGACGACGAGCTGATGCAGCGGGTCGGCGAAAACCTCGGTATTTCCATCGAAAGCGCCCGATACCGCCAGCGCCTGCAGGAAGTACTGGCCGAGACCCAGCAGCTCAACGAAGAGCTGCAGGTGCAGCAGGAAGAACTCAAGACCGCCAACGAAGAGCTCGAAGAGCAATCGCGGGTGCTCAAGGAGTCCCAGGCCCACCTGGAAACCCAGCAGGCCGAGCTTGAACAGACCAATGAGCAGCTGTCCGAGCGTACCGAGGCGCTGGACCGCAAGAACGACGAGCTCAGCCAGGCCCAGGAAGAACTGCAGGCCCGCGCCGACGAGCTGCAGCGTTCGAGCAAGTACAAGTCCGAGTTTCTCGCCAACATGTCCCACGAGCTGCGCACGCCGCTCAATAGCTCGCTGATCCTGGCCAAGCTGCTGGCCGAGAACGGCGAGGGCAACCTCAGCGCCGAGCAGGTCAAGTTCGCCGAGTCCATCTACTCCGCTGGCAACGACCTGCTGAACCTGATCAACGACATCCTCGACATTGCCAAGGTCGAGGCCGGCAAGCTCGAAGTGCGTCCCGAAAGCACGCAGTTGGAGCGCCTGGTCGAAGGTTTGCGTGGCATGTTCCTGCCATTGGCCGAGCACAAGGGCCTGAGCTTCGACGTCACAGTTGAAGCCCAGGTACCGGCCACCTTGTTCACCGACCGCCAGCGCCTGGAGCAGATCCTCAAGAACCTGCTGTCCAACGCCATCAAGTTTACCGAGCGCGGCCAGGTCAGCCTGAACATCGGCTACCAGGCGGGCAGTGGCATTATCTTCTCGGTGCGCGACAGCGGCATTGGCATCGCCGCCGACCAGCAGCAGGCGATCTTCGGCGCCTTCCATCAGGTCGACGGCACCAGTAACCGTCGCTACGGCGGCACCGGCCTGGGGCTGTCGATCTCGCGCGACCTGGCGCATCTGCTTGGCGGGCACATCAGCGTCGACAGCAGCCCCGGCAAAGGCAGCGTGTTCAGCCTGAGCCTGCCCGAGCGCTATGAGGCACAAGGCGAAGAAATCGAAGCCCTGAGCTTGCGTCCGACCGTCGACAGCCTGCCACCGGCACCCAAGGTCGTCGCGCCGGCGGTGGTCAAGCATCCGCTACTGACGTTCGCCGACGACCGCGAGCGGGCGCCGTTCGGCAACCGTTGCATCCTGGTGGTCGAGGACGAACCGAACTTCGCCCGCATCCTCTTCGACCTGGCCCACGAGCTGGGCTACAGCTGCCTGGTGGCCCAGGGTGCCGATGAAGGCTTCGAATTGGCCGTGCAGTACGTACCCGACGCGATCCTGCTGGACATGCGCCTGCCCGACCACTCCGGCCTGACCGTGCTGCAGCGCCTCAAGGAGCAGGCCAGCACCCGGCACATCCCGGTGCACATCATCTCGGTGGAAGACCGCGTCGAGGCGGCGATGCACATGGGCGCGGTGGGCTACGCGGTCAAACCGACCAGCCGGGAAGAACTCAAGGACGTCTTCGCCCGCCTGGAAGCCAAGCTCACCCAGAAGCTCAAGCATATCCTGCTGGTGGAGGACGACGACCTGCAGCGTGAGAGCATCGCCCGGCTGATCGGCGACGAGGATGTCGAGATCACCGCCGTGGCCATGGCCCAGGATGCCCTGGCGTTGCTGCGCGAGAACATCTACGACTGCATGATCATCGACCTCAAGCTGCCCGACATGCTTGGCAACGAGCTGCTCAAGCGCATGACGGCCGAGGATATCCGGTCGTTCCCGCCGGTGATCGTCTACACCGGGCGCAACCTCACCCGCGAAGAAGAAGCCGACCTGCTCAAGTATTCGCGCTCGATCATCATCAAGGGCGCGCGTTCGCCGGAGCGCCTGCTCGATGAGGTGACGCTGTTCCTGCACAAAGTCGAATCGCAGCTGTCCCATGAACGCCAGCGCATGCTCAAGACCGCGCGCAGCCGCGACAAGGTGTTCGAAGGGCGCAAGGTGCTGCTGGTGGACGATGATGTGCGCAACATCTTTGCCCTCACCAGTGCCCTGGAGCACAAGGGTGCCATCGTCGAGATCGGCCGCAATGGTCGCGAAGCCATCGAGCGCCTGGAGCAGCACGATGACATCGACCTGGTGCTGATGGACGTGATGATGCCGGAGATGGACGGCTTCGAGGCCACCCGCCTGATCCGCCAGCAGCCGCGCTGGCGCAAGTTGCCGATCATCGCCGTCACCGCCAAGGCGATGAAGGATGACCAGCAGCGTTGCCTGCAGGCCGGCGCCAATGATTACCTGGCCAAACCGATCGACCTGGACCGCCTGTTCTCGTTGATCCGCGTGTGGCTGCCGCAACTGGAGCGAATTTGACTAGCGAGCGCAATACCGACATTGAGATCCGACTGCTGATCGAGGCGATCTACCTCAAGTACAGCTACGATTTTCGCAATTACTCCGGCGCTTCAATCAAGCGCCGGATCCTCCATGCACTGCGCCAGTTCGACTGCCTCACGGTATCGGCACTGCAGGAGCGGGTGCTGCACGACCCGGGCATGTTCATGCAGTTGCTGCAGTACCTGACGATCCCGGTCAGCGAGATGTTCCGCGACCCCAGCCACTTCCTCGCGCTGCGCCAGGAAGTGGTGCCGCTACTGCGCACCTGGCCTTCGATCAAGGTGTGGATTGCCGGCTGCAGCACCGGTGAAGAGGTGTATTCGATGGCCATCCTGCTGCGCGAAGAGGGCCTGCTGGAACGCACCATCATTTACGCCACCGACATCAACCCGCATTCACTGGACCGCGCCAAGCAGGGCATCTACTCGATGCAGAGCATGCGCGAGTACGAAGAAAACTACCGCCTCGCCGGCGGGCGCCGTGACTTTGCCGAGTACTACACCGCGGCCTACGGCAACGCCATCATGGATAGCAGCCTGCGTGACAATGTGACCTTCGCCGACCACAGCCTGGCCACCGACAGCGTGTTTTCCGAAACCCAGCTGGTGTCGTGCCGGAACGTGCTGATCTATTTCAACAAGGAGCTGCAGGACCGCGCACTCGGGCTGTTCCACGAGTCCTTGTGCCACCGGGGTTTCCTGGTGCTGGGCAGCAAGGAGTCGGTGGACTTCTCGGCCTACAGCAATTGCTTCGAGCCGCTGGTCAAGCCCGAACGGATCTACCGCAAATCATGAACGGCGTACGCGCGGTGGTCATCGGCGCCTCGGCGGGCGGCGTCACGGCACTGTTCACGGTGCTCGGTGCGCTGCCGGCCAGTTTTGCCATTCCGGTACTGTGCGTGCTGCACCTGCCGGACGGCCGCCACAGCCAGCTGGCCGAGGTGCTGCAGCGGCGCTTGCAGCGGCCGGTGCGCCAGGCGTGTGACAAGGAAACCATTGACCCGGGGCAGATCTACGTAGCCGGACCGGGTTATCACCTGTCGGTGGAAGCCGACTTCAGCCTGTCGCTCAGCCAGGAAGAACCGGTGCACTTCTCGCGCCCGGCCATCGATTATCTCTTCACTTCGGCGGCCGATGCATATGGCCCCGGGTTGCTCGGCGTGCTGCTCACCGGGGCCAACGAAGATGGCGCCGAAGGGCTTGCCTACATCCAGAACAGCGGCGGCCGGACCGTGGTCCAGGACCCCCGCGACGCACAGGTGGCGTTGATGCCGGAGGCCGCCCTGGCCCGGCACGAACCCGACCTTATCCTTTCTCTGAGTGGTATCGGGCAGTTGCTCGCGACCCTGGAACCCAGCGCATGCTAAGCCACACCCCTGCCAAACTGCTGATCGTCGACGACCTGCCGGAAAACCTGCTGGCGCTGGCCGCCCTGATCCAGGGCGAAGACCGCGAGGTGCACCAGGCGCAGTCGGCGGAAGCGGCCTTGTCGCTGTTGCTCGAGCACGAGTTCGCCCTGGCCATTCTCGACGTGCAGATGCCGGGCATGAACGGCTTCGAGTTGGCCGAGCTGATGCGCGGCACGGAAAAGACCCGCAACATCCCGATCGTCTTCGTCACCGCTGCCGGGCGTGAAATGAACTATGCCTTCAAGGGCTACGAGAGCGGCGCGGTGGACTTCCTGCACAAGCCCCTCGACACCCTGGCGGTGAAGAGCAAGGTGTCGGTGTTCGTCGACCTGTACCGCCAGCGCAAGGTGCTCGACCGGCAGCTGCAAGCGCTCGAGCGCAGCCGCCAGGAGCAGGAGCTGCTGCTGGGCCAGTTGCAGGTGGCGCGTGGTGAGCTTGAGCATGCGGTGCGTATGCGCGACGACTTCATGTCGATCGTTGCCCACGAGGTGCGCACCCCGCTCAACGGCCTGATCCTGGAAACCCAGTTGCGCAAGATGCACCTGGCCCGCGGCAACCTCGACGCGTTCAGCGCCGACAAACTGAAGGTCATGGTCGAGCGTGACGAGCGTCAGATAAACAGCCTGATCCGCCTGATCGAGGACATGCTCGACGTGTCGCGCATTCGCACCGGCAAACTGTCGCTGCGGCCGAAGGCGTTCGACCTGGGGCAGCTGGTGGCAGGTCTGGTGGAGAACTTCTCTGCTCAGGCCGCGGCCCTGGACACCCACATCGAACTGCAGCGTTGCGACGCCTTGCAGGGCCTGTGGGACGAATTCCGTATTGAGCAAGTACTGGCCAATCTGTTGTCCAATGCGTTGCGCTATGGCGAGCACAAACCGGTGCATGTGCAGGTATTCGCTCAAGGCGACATGGCCTGGGTGCAGGTGCGGGACCACGGGATCGGCATCAGCGCCAGTAACCAGCAGCGTATTTTCCAGCAGTTCGAGCGGGTTGCCACCCAGCAGGCCAGTGCTGGGCTTGGGCTGGGGCTGTACATATCGGAACAGATCGTCCAGGCGCACGGTGGGCGGATACAGGTCGAGAGCGAGGTGGGGCAGGGCGCGACCTTCAGCCTGGTGCTGCCGTTGGCAGGGGTCAGCGAACAAAACGACCAGCTGCGGGCAACCTCCGCGTAAGCCTGGGGTCAGATGGCAAACTGTATGAATTTCAAGGCGTTGTCATGAGTGAAGATGCACAAGATGTAGTGCTGGTGGTCGAGGATGAACCGGCGATCCGGATGATCCTGCGTGATTACCTGGCGGGAGAGGGCTACCACGTGCTGGTTGCCGAGGACGGTGAGCAGGCCTTTGCGATTCTGGCGAGCAAGCCGCACCTGGACCTGATGGTGACCGACTTCCGCTTGCCCGGTGGTATTTCCGGGGTGGAGATCGCTGAACCTGCGGTGAAGCTGCGGCCGGACCTGAAGGTGATCTTCATCAGCGGCTACCCGGCGGAGATCCTCGAGTCCGGCAGCCCGATCGCGCGCAAGGCGCCGATCCTGGCCAAGCCGTTCGACCTCGATACCCTGCACGAGCAGATCCAGGCCCTGCTGCGTTAGCCTGCACCGGCCTCTTCGCGGGGCTTGTCCCGCGAAATGGCCTGGCCTGTCTATCGCAGGGTCCGCTCGATTCCGCCGACCAACAGGCTTTCCATCAACCCCAGCCCCTGTTCCTCGGGTAAGCCTTTGAGCATCCCCGGCAGTTGGTTCAGCAATGTCGCCACCACATGCGAGGTCGCCACCAATGCCTCGCCCTGCAAGGTCGCCCGTGGCGCGATCAGGCGCAGCAAACCGGCCTCATAGCGCTTGCGCAGCAAACCCAGGCGCGCCTGCTGCTCCTCGCTCAAGCAGCACAGGTCGCGCTCGGCCAGGCGAAACTGCATGGGCCGCTCGGCATGCAACTGCCAGTGCGCGGCAATCAGGCAGCCCATCGCCGAAGCCCCTCGGGCCATGGCCCGGCGCCCTTGCTCCAAGGTGGCCTGCAGTTCCTCGTACAGCTCTTCGATCAGGTCGAACAGCAGGTCCTGCTTGCTGGGGAAATGGTGATACAGCGAGCCGGCGGTCAGGCCCACATGCGCCGCCAGCTCGCGCATGCTGACCTGGCCAAAGCCCTTTTCGGCGAACAGCGCCATGGCCCGGTCGCGTCGCTCTTCGAAGTTGGCACAGCGCATGGCGGCATTGACCGGGGGCATGGCGTGCGCTCCTCAGTAGGTGAAGAAGCCGCGGCCGGTCTTGCGCCCCAGCCATCCGGCCGCGACCATTTCCTTGAGCAGCGGGGCAGGGCGGTATTTGCTGTCGTTGAAGCCTTCGTGGAAGGCCTCCATGATCGCCAGCAGGGTATCCAGGCCGATCAGGTCGGCCAGGGCCAGCGGGCCGATCGGCTGGTTGCAGCCCAGGCGCATGCCGGTGTCGATGTCCTCGGCACTGGCCAGGCCTTCCTGGCGCACGAAGATCGCTTCGTTGATCATCGGCACTAGGATGCGGTTGACCACGAAACCCGGGCGGTTGCCGGCGGTGATCGGCGTCTTGCCAAGCTTCTCGGTGACCACCAGTGCCTGGGCATAGGTGCTGTCACTGGTCTGCAGGCCGCGGATGATCTCGACCAGGGCCATCAGCGGCACCGGGTTGAAGAAGTGCACGCCGATGAAGCGCTCGGGGTGCTCGATGCTGGCGGCTAGCTGGGTCACCGACAGTGACGAGGTGTTGGTGGCGATCAGGCAGTCGGCGGCCACGTTGGCTGCCACCTGCTGCAGGATGCGCTGCTTGAGCTGCAGGTTTTCGGTGGCCGCCTCGATCACCAGCTGCGCACTGCTCAGCTGGGCGTAGTCGGTGCTGGTACGGATGCGGGTTTTTGCCGCCTCGGCGCGCTCGGCGTCGAGCGTGCCCTTGCTCACCTGGCGCTCCAGGTTCTTGCTCAAGGTGGCCACGCCACGCTCCAGCGCGGCGTCGGAAACGTCCACCATCAATACCTGGTAGCCGGCCACCGCGCACACCTGGGCGATACCGTTGCCCATGGTGCCGGCGCCGATCACGGCAATCTGTTCAATCGTCATGGTTCAGTTCCCTCAGACGCGCTCGAAGACCACGGCAATGCCCTGGCCGCCGCCGATGCACATGGTGGCCAGCGCGTAGCGGCCCTGGATGCGTTGCAGTTCGTGGATGGCCTTGGTGGCGATGATCGCCCCGGTGGCGCCGACCGGGTGGCCCAGGGAAATGCCCGAACCGTTCGGGTTGACCTTCTCCGGGTCGAAGCCGAGTTCGCGAGCCACGGCGCAGGCTTGGGCGGCGAAGGCTTCGTTGGACTCGATCACGTCCAGGTCGCTGACATTCAGGCCGGCCTTTTCCAGCACTTTGCGGGTTGCCGGGATAGGGCCCAGGCCCATCAGTTCCGGCTCGACGCCAGCGTGGGCATAGGCCACCAGGCGCGCCAGCGGCTTCAGGCCCAGCCGGCGCACGGCATCACCGGTGGCCAGCACCAGGCCGGCGGCGCCATCGTTGATGCCGCTGGCATTGCCGGCGGTGACGGTGCCGTCTTTCTTGAACACCGTCTTCATGCCGGCCAGTTGCTCGGCAGTCACATCGGCGCGCACATGCTCGTCGACGGCGAATTGCACGGTGCCTTTACGGGTTTTCAGCTCCAGCGGCACGATCTGGCTGTCGAAGCGGCCTTCGGCCTGGGCGCGGGCGGCGCGGCGCTGGCTGGTGAGGGCCAGCTCGTCCTGCATCTCGCGGCTGATGCCGTGTTTGGCCGCGACGTTTTCCGCAGTGATACCCATGTGGAAATGTTCGAACGGATCCTGCAATACGCCGACGGTATAGTCGATGCCTTGCAGGTCGCCCATGCGTGCGCCCCAGCGTGCCTGCGGCAGCAGGTACGGGCCGCGGCTCATGGACTCGGCACCGGCGGCCAGGGCCACGTCGGCGTCACCCAGCAGCAGGCACTGGGCGGCCGAGACGATGGCCTGCAGGCCCGAACCACACAGGCGGTTGACGTTGAAGGCCGGGGTTTCCTTAGGGATGCCTGCGTTCATCGCCGCTACCCGCGACAGGTAGGCATCGCGTGGCTCGGTAGGGATGACGGTGGCCATCACCATGTGGCCGATCTGCTCGGCGGGCACACCCGAGCGCTCGATGGCGGCGCGGGTCACGGCGGTGGCCAGGTCGGCCAGTGGCAGGTCCTTGAGGGAACCACCGAAACCACCGATGGCGGTACGGACGGCACTGACGACGTAGATTTCTGCGCTGCTCATAGAAGCTCCGGTTGCGAAGGCATGGCGGGAGCGGGCCAGGCTCTGCGAGAATGGCCGACGATCCCGAGGTGGGTTCGAGTCTAGGCAAAGGCTCTGTTGCAGCCTATGCCGGATCTGTTCAATCAACCTGGCATTTTTTGCCACTCAGCATAGACAGCGAATTCCGCCATGCGCGATAGCGATTCGGTCGCGGTGTACTTTCTCAATGCCATGCTGCATGCCCTGCGTGACCAGCCCGAAGTGCTGGAGGCGCGGCTGCGTGGGGTGGGCATCGACCCGGTTTTGATCGGCCAACCCCAGGCCCGGGTGCCGGCCAAGGCCTTCGCGCGCTTGTGGCTGGAGCTGATCGAGCTGTTGGACGACGAGTTCTTCCGCCTCGACAGTCATGGCATGCCGCTGGGCAGCTTTGCCCTGATCTGCCGTGGCTTGATCCAGGAACCCAACCTGGAGAAGGCCCTGCGCCAATGCATGAGCAGTTTCGCCCTGTTCCTGCGTGACCTGCGCGGCAGCCTCACGATACGCGGCGGGCGCGCGGTGATCAGCGTGCAGTCGGCGATCGCCGACCCGCTGACCCGGGTGTACGCCGAGGAAACCTATTTGGTGCTGATGATCGGCCTGCTGTGCTGGCTGGCCGGGCGGCGCATCTCTATCGACCGCACGGAGCTGGCGGTGGCGCGCCCGGCCCAGGACGACGACCCGCTGCTGTGGGGGCCGGACCTGCGCCTGGGCAGCGGGCGTACCGAGGTCGAGTTCGACAGTGCCTGGCTGCGCCTGCCGGTGGTGCAGGACCTGGCCGGCCTGAAAACCTTCCTGCGCAGCGCGCCGCAGGGCCTGGTGATCCGTTTTCGCAATCAGAACGGGCTGGTGGCAGAGGTTTATCGGCATTTGCGCGCACGCCGCTATGGGCAATGGCCGACGCTTGCGGCCATGGCCGAGCAGCAGGGGATCAGTGCCAGCACCTTCCGCCGCCAGATGGAGCGCGAAGGGCGTTCGTACCAGCAGATCAAGGATGAAGTGCGCCGGGCGATGGCCTTCGAGCGCTTGCGCGAAGGCACCTTGAGCATCGCCGAGATTGCCGAGCAGGCCGGCTTCCAGGAGCCCAGTGCGTTTCACCGGGCGTTCAAGAAGTGGACAGGGCAAAGCCCGGGCAGCTATCGGGCCAAGTTGGCCGGGCCTGCAAATGTCAATCCTGCAGGTCGGCTGCCAGTGCCTTGACCCGCTTCAGGCTGCCCCCGGCAATTTTTGTAACCCTCGTCCCGTAATCGGCGTCGGCTTTGTACAGGAACGACAGGATGATGTGCTTGCTTTGCTCATCAGCGACGGCCAGCGACTGACCAAAGCTGTTGACCAGATCGCGCTGCTCGCTTTTCGAGTAGGCGCGGTAAAGATCACCGGCCTGCTTGAAGTTCTGTTCCCGGGTGATGCCTCGTTGCTCAGTGGTGCCGCTCAAGGCCAGTTCACTGTAGCGGGCCGAGTCGGTGGTGCTACGCGGCTGCAGGCGGCTGGGCTGGTAGTTGACCATGTCACGGGTGCGGTTGGGGTTGAGTGCACCATCCTGGTTCCCATTGTTGACTGCCGCCCGGGGCTGGTTGATCGGCAGGCTGCCTGCGTTGGCACCGATCCGGTACATCTGGGTGTCGGCGTAGGAGAACAGTCGGCCCTGCAGCAAGCGGTCTTCGGAGGGCTCTATACCTTTGATCAAGTTGGACGGTGCCAGGGCGACCTGTTCGGTTTCCTGGAAGAAATTGCCGACATTGCGCTTGAGCACCATCTGCCCGACCCGGCGCTCGGGCACATCCGGCCAGACCTTGGTGGCGTCCAGCGGGTCGAAATCGAAGGCCGCCAGCTCCTCAGGGCGCAGTGTCTGGATGTAGAGATCCCACTTGGGATAGTCGCCACGGGCAATGGCAGCCACCAGATCCTCGGTCATGTGACTGAAGCTTTTGCCCTGGATCTGCTCGACAGCCTTGGGGTCGAGATTTTCCTGGCCTTGCAGGCTTTTCCAGCGGAATTTGACGTAGGTGGGTTCACCGTTGGCGTTGATGAACTTGTAGGCATGCACACTGTTGCCATCCATGTGCCGATAGCTCTTTGGCGTACCTTCGTTGGAGTAGAGCAGGGTCAGGGTGCGGGTGGCCTCCGGCATGTGCGAGAACAGGTCGAAGCGCCGGGCGTCGTTGCCCAGGTTGTTGCGCGGGTCGGGCTTGAACGCGTGGACCATGTCCGGGAACTTGATGGCGTCGCGAATGAAGAAGGTCGGGAAGTTGTTGCCAACCAGGTCCCAGTTGCCTGCCGTGGTGTAGAAACGGGTTGCGAAGCCTCGCGGGTCGCGCAGGGTTTCCGGCGAGTGCACGCCATGTACAACCGACGAGAAACGCACAAATACCGGGGTCTTTTCACCCGGTGTGAACAGCGGCGCAGAAGTCAGCGCAGACAAGTCTTCGGACGCGGTGAACTCGCCATGGGCGCCAGTGCCACGGGCGTGCACCACGCGTTCGGGGATGCGTTCGCGGTCGAAGCGTTGCAGCTTCTGGATCAGCTGCACGTCCTGCAGCAAGGTCGGGCCAGTGGCGCCGGCCGTCTGGGAGTGCTGGTTGTCGCCTACCGCCGCACCGTTGTCGCGGGTCAGGGGCATGGCGAGGAGCGCGGGGCTTGCAAGAACGGTTGCACACAGCAGCGTCAACGCAGAGCGATGGGAGCGGGTCGGTAGCATGGTCGTGGCACTCGCTAGATCAAGAGAGTGCCGATGCTAGTAATCCTGCAGCAGCCACACAGTAAGGCGGCTCATCTCATGTTGTAGGACATGTCGAGTAGATAGGCAGGTGCAACAGCGTCAATAGCCATCGTCGTTCAACGCCAGGCTCTGGCGCAGCTGTTCGACCATCGACACGCGCAGTGTTTCCGGTGCCTTGACCCGGATCGAGCCGGCCTGGGACAGCAGCCAGCCCATCAGCGCACGGCTGTCTTCGACTGTGGCCGCGAGCATCGCGCCGCCTTTGTCATGCGGAGCCAGGCGCATGTCCTCGGACAGCGGCTGGTCTTCCAGGCGACGGGCGAGGCCATCGTCGACCCAGGCCTGCAGTTCGATCTGTTGCGAGGGGGTGAGTTGGTCTGGTTGCAGTTGCTCGGCCTCATCCAGGCTCAGGCCTGGCTGCCAGTACCAGCCGTAGGGCATGCCCTTGCTGTTGCAGTGCAGCGGGAACAGCGTTGCCAGTTCGTTGAGGTCGCGCTCGACCGTGCGCTTGCTGGTCTTGTGGCCGGCCCTGGCCAGTGCGGCCTGCAATTGCGTGGAGCTCATCCCGGGATGTCGGTCTGGCAGCAGTTTCAGTAACTGCCATTGTCGGGCAATGGTGTGGCGGGTCGGGTGGCTGGGCACGGGAGTTTCGTCCTTGAAGACCAGGTAAAGATACCTGGGTGATGGCACATGGCTACCTCAAGAGCATACTCTGTCAGTGGATGGGATCCAAGTTTAGTGTGTTTTCACATGCTGTGGGAACGCATAGCAAGCCCGCCGACGACAGCTCTCTGAGCAGTTGCGACTCGTTTGTGTCCTATAGATAGACCAAAATATCGTTCTTTATTGAGGTTTTAATTCATGCAGAATATTTTCGCTGACGTGGCCGTAAGCGTGTCGGAGCTGAAAAAGAACCCATCCGCAGTGATGACAGGTGCTGCGGGCATGCCCGTCGCTGTGCTCAATCACAATCGTGTTTTGGGTTACATGGTGCCTGCCGAACTGTACGAAGCCATGATGGAGCGTCTGGGGGATCTTGAATTGACCGAGCTGGCCAAGTCGAGGCTGGGTGAAAAGGGCGTACCGGTAACTCTGGATGATTTATAAGCTCGAATTTCTGCCTTCTGCGATGAAGGAGTGGAGCAAGCTAGGGCACACCGTCCGCGAGCAGATCAAGAAAAAGCTTGGCGAACGCTTGCAGTCACCCAAGGTCCAGGCCGATGCGCTGCGTGACCTGCCGAACCACTACAAGATCAAGCTGAAAGCTTCAGGTTATCGACTGGTGTACAGAGTCGAGGATGAGCGGATCGTTGTAGTCGTGGTATAGGCTGGCAAACGTGAGCGTAGCGAGGTCTACCAAACCGCTCAAAAGCGTTAGGTGACCGCGCCGGAAAGGCACTCCTGCAGGGCCCCGATAAACACCTCTTCGGCCCGGCTCAACCGCTGTTCTCTGTTCCACAACAGGTGAATATCCACATCGGCTATCCCTTCCGCAGGCGGCAGCTTCCACAGCAACCCCGCCACCACATCCGGCGCCACCACATGCTCGGGCAGGCAGCCGATGCCGAACCCGGCAATCACCAGCCGGCGCACCTCTTCAAGGCTGGGCGACGACGCCACGATCCGCCCGGAAAACCCTTGCTGGTCGCGGAAAATGGTCAGCGGCGACAGCATGCCGCCAATCTGGTCGCTGGTGAAACTGACGAAATTCTCCCGCTGCAGATCGCCTTCGTCCTGGCCGAACAGGGCATGGTGTTTGCCGCAGAAAAACGCATAGCGCTGGCGCAGGAACAGGCGCTGTTCCAGCCGTGGCTGCGGCCGGCGGTTGAGGCTCAGGCCAGCGGTGGCGGTCTTTTCCTGCAAGGCGGCGACGATGTCCGAGCTGCGCATCACGTCGATTTCCAGGTCTACCCGTGGGTGCTGGCGGTGGAAGTCCGCCAGAAAGTCATCGAACCGCTCACTGACGATGCGGCTAATCATCAGCAATCGCACCTTGCCTACCAATTCGTCCGCCGGCTGCTCCAGCAAGCCGCCGATCTGCGACATTTGCCCATATACCTCACCGGCCAACTGAAACAGTTGTTCGCCCATGTCGGTGAGTACGAAGCGAGGCCCGCGGCGGGCAATCAACTGGCGACCAAGCTGGTCCTCCAGCCGCTTGAGCGCCTGGCTCACAGCCGGTTGGGTCAGGTGCAGGCGCGCGGCGGCGCGACTGATGGACAACTCCTGGCCAATCACCCGAAAGGTGCGCAGCAGGTTCCAGTCGAGGCGGTCGTTGAGCAGGCGGTCGGACATGGCAGGCTCGATGATAAGCAGGGTTAATAGTTCGAATAATAAATAGAAAATTGACTAATCATAGCCCTGGGACGATAAATCGCACTCATAGCGCCGCCAGAGCGCCACCGTGACCCCGTCAACTCCTGCCAGAAAAACAAGCAAAGGAGCTCCCATGAAGCCTATCGCTTCACCCCAGCCGCGTCGTGCCGCCGCCGCCGCGTTCATCGGCACCATGATCGAATGGTACGACTTCTACATCTACGCCACCGCCGCTGCGCTGGTGTTCGGTGCCTTGTTCTTCCCCTCCGACGACAGCCTGTTCAGCACCATGGCCGCCTTCGGCACCTTTGCCGTGGGCTTCTTCGCGCGGCCGCTGGGCGGCATCGTGTTCGGCCATGTGGGTGACCGCATCGGGCGCAAGAAGTCGCTGGTCATCACCCTGTTGATGATGGGCATCGTCACCGTATGCATCGGCCTGTTGCCGACCTACGCACAGATCGGTGCCGCCGCACCGGTGCTGCTGATCATCCTGCGGGTGATTCAGGGTATTGCCGTGGGTGGCGAGTGGGGCGGCGCCGTGCTCATGGCCGGTGAACATGCGCCCAAAGGGCGGCGCAACTTCTTCGCCTCGTTTGCCCAGCTGGGCAGCCCGGCGGGCCTGATCCTGTCGCTGCTGGCCTTTGGCGCAGTGACCCGCCTGCCCGAGGAAGACCTGATGAGCTGGGGCTGGCGCGTGCCGTTCCTGGCCAGCGCGTTGCTGCTGCTGGTGGGCCTGGCGATTCGCCTGGGGGTCAATGAGTCGCCTGAGTTCATCGCCAGCCGCGAGCAGGCGGCCAGGGCCCAGCGTAAGGAACAGGCGCCGGTACTTGAAGTGCTGCGCACCGCCTGGCGCCCGCTGCTGTTGTGCATTGGTGCCAACACCCTGGGCATCGCCGGGGTCTACTTCACCAACACCTTCATGATCAGCTACGCCACCCAGCAGCTGCACCTGGAGCGCTCGCTGATCCTTGAATGCCTGTTCTTCGTGGCGATCATCCAGTTCTGCGTGCAGCCCCTGGCCGCGTGGCTCTCGGAGAAGCTCGGCGCCACCCGCTTCCTGGCCCTGATCGCACTGCTGGCGATGGCTTCGCCATACCCGATGTTCGTGCTGGTCAGCAGCGGCGAAGGCCCGCTGATCGTGCTTGGCATTGCCCTGGCGGCGGCCTGCATGGCCTCGTTCTACGCGGTGATCGCCGGCTACGTCAGCGGCATGTTCGAAACCCGCGTGCGCTACACCGCGATTTCCCTGGCCTACCAGGTGTGTGGCGCCATCGCTGGCGGCCTCACGCCGCTGATCGGCACCTGGCTGGCCCACAGCTTCACAGGCCAATGGTGGCCGATGGCAGTGTTCTACACCCTGATCGCCACCATTTCACTGGTCTGCGTGCTTGCCCTGGCGCGCCAGTACGCCCGTAGCCAGCGCCTGGAACTGGCCTGATCGATTCACCTGATTTGGAGTACCCGCACATGTTGAAAAGCAATGGCGAACGCCTGTGGGCGAGCCTGATGGCCATGGCCGAAGTCGGCGCCACCGCCCGCGGCGGCAGCTGCCGCCTGGCCCTGAGCGACGAGGACAAGGCTGGCCGTGAACTGTTCAGCCACTGGTGCCGCGAGGCTGGCCTGACGCTGAGCGTGGATGCCATCGGCAACCTGTTCGCCCGACGCGCCGGCAGCGACCCGGCGGCCGCCCCGGTGATGATGGGCAGCCACCTCGACACCCAGCCAGAGGGCGGCCGTTTCGATGGTGTCTATGGTGTGCTGGCCGGCCTTGAGGTGGTGCGCAGCCTCAACGACCTGAACATCCAGACTCGCAAACCGCTGGAAATCGCGGTGTGGACCAACGAGGAGGGCGCCCGCTTCACTCCGGCCATGTTCGGCTCGGCGGTGTTCACCGGCACCCTTGCGCTGGACCAGGCCCTGGCCATCCGTGATGCCGATGGCATCAGCGTCGCCGACGAACTGCAGCGCACGGGTTACGCCGGCCAACGCCCGCTAGGCGGCCAGGTCGATGCCTATTTCGAGGCGCATATCGAGCAAGGCCCGATCCTTGAAGACAACGCCAAGGCCATTGGCGTGGTCAGCGGTGGCCAGGCCATCCGCTGGCTGGACGTGACCGTCGAAGGCATGGCCGCCCACGCCGGCACCACGCCGATGCCGCTGCGCAAGGACGCCCTGTACGGCGCCGCGCGGATGATCCAGGCAGTCGAGCAACTGGCGGCTGATTTTGCGCCAGAAGGCCTGACCACCGTGGGCGAACTGTCGATTGCCAAGTCCTCGCGCAACACCATCCCCGGCGTGCTGCGCTTCACTGTCGACCTGCGCCACCACCGTGACGAAGCCATCGAGGCCATGGAGCGTGACCTGACCCTGAAGCTGCAGGCCATCGCCAACCAGCGCGGCCTGCAGGTGCGCATCGAGCGCCACTGGGTCAGCCCGGCCACGCCATTCGATACCGACTGCGTGGCCGCCGTGCAGCAGGCGGTGGACGGCCTTGGCTATGCCCAGCAATCCATCGTCAGCGGCGCCGGCCACGACGCCATCCTGTTGGCCCGCTACTGCCCGACGGCGATGGTGTTCATCCCCTGCGTCGGCGGCCTGAGCCACAACGAAGCCGAAGACGTGCTGCCCGAGGATGCCCGCCAGGGCGTCGACGTACTGCTCAACGCCGTGCTGGCCCGCGCCGGCCAAGTCGAACAAGGAGAAGCCTGATGCGTTGCTACTTCCACCCCGAACAGCTGCTGCACCACCCGCGCAGCTACTACTCGCGCGGCGCCATGCGCACCCCGCAGGAAATCCCCGAACGCGCCCAGCGCCTGCTGCAGGCGGCCAAGGACCTGGGCTTCGACATCCGCCAGCCCGCCGATGCCGGCCTGGCGCCGCTCAAGGCGGTGCATGGCGAGGCCTACCTGGCGTTCCTCGAAGAAGCCCATGCGCGCTGGAAGGAAGTGCCCGAGGACTGGGGCGACGAGGTGATGTCGAACATCTTCGTCCGCGAGCCTAACGCCTTGCGCGGCATCCTCGCGCAAGCTGGCCGCTACCTGGCCGATGGCAGCTGCCCGGTGGGTGAGTACACCTGGCGTTCGGCGTACTGGTCGGCGCAGAGCGCGGTTGCCGGAGCCCAGGCCATTCTCGATGGCGAACCCGCAGCCTATGCGCTGTGCCGGCCACCGGGGCACCATGCGCGGTTCGATGCGGCGGGTGGTTTCTGCTACATCAACAATGCCGCCCGACGGAAGGGTTTGCGGCGTTGGGTGAGCGGATTCGAGCGCTGCGGTTGCCTTGCGTGATTGTTCAGGAAGGGGGGTATCACCTGGAGAGTCTGGAGGCGAATGCGCAGGCGTTCTTTCAAGGCCAAGAGCAGTGGTTTTAACTAAGCAGTAAAGTGGCTGATTTATTAAAGTTTTCTCCCGCAGGCCCAGTCAGGGGTGAAATGGATTAGGCCTGGGGGAGTTTTTGAACATTAATTATGCTTTACTCAAAGGTGTATTTTTTTTCTAGCAAGAATGCGGGGGCTTCCCAGTTTGGACCCCTGACATAGCGGCCGTCTTGATTCTGGATGAGTCCCTTGCTTTTCATGTCTCTAATGAGTTCGATGAGTTTCATGTTGTCGCCGATGTTTGCCCAATTATTTTGATTGTAGAGCCTGTCGAGCCGTGGATGGTCAATGCCGCTCTTGCTGGTCAGAAACAAGACAACATCAACAGGGTTTTCGTTCTTGATAATGTCACTGATGGTACTCATTTGTATCCTCGCTGAGTTTGCGCCGCGTCAGCCTCTAAGGCCTCGGGTGTGTAGAGCAGTTGGAAGTCAGAGCTTAACCTATAATCTTCGAGTGTGGCGGTGTGAGTGTTATTCCATGTTTCCGACTCGTCGTCAGGCTCGATGCCGTCTGCAATCCCGAGACGGCGGTAGCGCTCTAGCTCTCGGACTTCATGTGTGTAAAATCGTTTATCCGTGTCTGTCACTGCCATTTCTCCATATAGGATTTTTTCAAGCCTGTCGATCATTGTTTTATTTCCATCTGACGATCCGAAACGACTTGTGTGTAATTTCACAAGGTCAATGCCGTCCTGTGTTATTAGAGCTTCCTCCCAGTCTAACTTTTCGATGGGGCCTCCAGCTTTCTCGGGGTTGTAGTAGCGCCCGCTAAACGCACCCAGTATCGTTGCGCCGGGATAGGGAGAACTGAATACAATGTACAAAGGCGGTAGGCCTGACTCCGGTGGGAAGCAGTAGATGCAGTCTTCGAAGTCTTCGGGTTCTAGCGCGGGTAGAGGGGAGGCCTCGATGTGCAGTGGGGTGAGCGTTACGCCGCGATAGGGATAAACAGGTATCTGCTCGCCGGGCTTGATTGTCGAAGCGTTGCCCGGCGTGTGGGCGGGGAACGTTAGCTTGATTGGGAACTGCTGCGAAGGAACAGAGGTATAACTGTTCGTCTCCTTGTCAAAGTGGAGCGGGCGAAGCGGTACTTTATTTTTAGCTCTTGCTGTCTGCGGCTGTTTGATAAGTGTGTAAGTGCCATTTTTTGTATAAACCCGATAGTGCGACTCTGCCACGTCATTGCTAAGGGCTTTTTCGTAAAGCTGATCGGGTAGGTCGGGTATTAATGAGTCTGCCGGAATGCTCAGCGCCGTTTCATGATAGAGGTCACCGTTTCCCAGTTCGGGGGAATAGAAGAGAGCACCTATGCCTACTTTGAAAATTCGCGTTGCCACCGCTCCGGCTAAGCCTGCCAGCAGCTGATACCAGCGCGTAACGCTTTTACTAGTTGACGGTCGTAATGAGAGTCGGCGGCTATCGAGCCCAGGGGGGTGGTGAGTTGGATCGAAGAGGTTGTACTTAAGGTTATGGTGTTGCTTTTCGAGGTGTCAGCAGCGTTGCGGTAATTATAAGATGCAAGTGTTGAATTGAGAGCTCTTATCTCGTGATGGATTGATTTCAGGCTCTGACCTAAAATGATCTCGACTTGTGCGGCGGTAACGCTTCGCATAAGGGCGTACAGGAAACCCTGCACAATGTCGAACTCTTCTTCAATGTCAATGTGGGCGTCGGTATAGAGGTCGAAGAGGTGAGCTGGAGCTTCGCCTTCGGTGTATATATGTATACCCGAGAACTCATCAGTGGGTAGGCGCTTGTAGATGAGCATTTCTTGGAGCTCTTGCAGAAATTGTCTCTTGGCCTTCAGTTTGCTTGGTTCGTCAGTATGGCGAGTATCAATTGCTGCGTAATGACTGTGCAGGTATTGCTTCAGGCCCGGTGGTTCGGAGGGGCGACTTGCTTCAATTGCATCAATGATCGTTTGTGCGATAGCCTCCGGGTCCCAGCCAACTTCGCTATCGAGTAACGCTTCTATGCTCGGAGGCGCTATCGGAAGCGTATATGGCTTTGCCCAATTCAAAAGGGATTCGATGTCATAGCGGAACGGAGCTGGCGAATAGATTTCTTCAATTTCTGAAGCGGTCATTATCCTGCGGGAGGTCATTCAGCTCTCCTGATCACGTGGTGTAGGACAGTGGAATGCTCCAGTGCACGACTATGCCCGCAAAGATGGAATTACTTCGTAGGGATTCTGGTCGAGTAGGCTCTCTGCAAAAAGCTTGTGGTAGTCAACCCATTCAAGGATGAAAGGTCTTGCACGCACCGCTCGACCCTTCACGGCTATGGTGCATGGCCTCGACGGCCTGGCGGCTGCCTTGCTGCAAGGCCTCGATGATGGTCCTGATCTCCTGAGTCGACACCGCTGTGCGCTTGGCCAGTTTGGACAGGGAGAGCGTAGCCGTTTGCCATCATTGTTCCAGAAAGGGTATGCGAATGGATGGTTGGACTGACAGGTGCTTGCCACATTATTTTCAGCGCCTTTGAAATCGAGCGCCGCCCGCGCGGCGCTCGATCTCCCAGGCTCTGAAAATGCCAAGGCGAACACCCCGGCCACACCCCAATCCCTAAATCCCACCCCGCCGCACATGCTTCACCAACACCTTCTCCAACAACTCCCACATCGCAGGATCGGTACTGAACGCCACATTGAAGCGCATCCACCCGGTCGCCTTGGCATCGACCATGAACAACTGTCCAGGTCCGAGCATGATGCCTTTCTCCAACGCATCATCGAGCAACGCCGCGCTGTCCGGAATCGCCGGGTGGCGGGTCCAGATATACATCCCTTCATCCGACTCGATGAACAGTTCGAAGCCCAATCGATGCAGATGCCGGCCGACTTCCTGATGCGCCTCGGCCAGGCGCTGGCGCAGGCGCTTGAGGTGCTTGCGCCAGCGCCCGTCGATGATCGCGGCGTATACCACCCGCTCCATCACCTGCGAGGTGGTCAGCCCCGAGCGCATCTTCAAGTGCAGCAGTTTCTGCATCAGCTCCGGGTTGGCCAGCAGGTAGCCGACCCGCACGTTCGGCGAGATGCTCTTCGAGTAGCTGCCCACGTAGACCACTTGCTGCAGGTGGTCGAGGCTGGCCAGGCACGGCTGCGGTTCGGCAACCATGTCGGCGTACAGGTTGTTTTCCACCAAGCGGAAGCCGTGCTGGCTGGCCAGCTGCAGCAGGCGGTGCAGCTGCGGCAGCGGGGTGCGTGAGCAGGTCGGGCTATGCAGGTGCGGCTGGGTGAAGAAGGCGGTCGGGCGGTGGTGCGCCAGCAGCTGCTCAAGGTGATTGAGGTCATAACCGTTCGGCGTGCGCGGTACGCCGATCAGTGTTGCGCCCTGGGTGCGCAGGATGCTCATCAGGTTGGGGTAGCCCGGGTCGTCCACCAGCACCACGTCACCGGGGCGTACCAAGGTGCGCACGGCCAGGTCCAGCGCCTGGCTGGCGCCGTGGGTCAGCATCAGCTGCGCCGGATTGCAGACGATCGACAGCTCCTGCTGCAGGTTCTGTGCGGTCAGCGCGCGCAGCTCCGGCAGGCCCATCGGGTCGCCGTAGCCAGACAGCTCCAGCGGGCTGCCGGCAACTTGGCGCAGGCCGCGGCGCAGGCCTTCTTCGTACATCCAGTCGTTGGGCAACCAGCCGCAGCCGGGCTTGTACGGCAGTTGGCGGGTTTCGAAGATCTGTTGCAGGTACCACTCGGAATTGAACGTCGGTCGGCCGCTCTCGGCCTCGCTGTTCTGGTTTTCCAGCAGCTCGTTCGCCGCACGATTGACGAAGAACCCCGCATTGCCCTTGCTCACCAGCAGGCCCTGGGCGACCAAGCGGTCGTACGCCTCGACCACGGTGAAGGTGCTCACCGAATAGCTCGCGGCGAAGGCGCGGATCGACGGCACCTTGGTGCCCGGCTTGAGGGTCTGGTTGTCGATCAGCTCGCGCAGGCCGTCGATGATCTGGTTGACCAACGGCGTGGAAGAGTCTGGATGTAATTCGAACATTCGGGGCCTTCAAGAGTGCGAAACGCCAGGTGCAGCGGGGTGTATTGCATCGGCGGCCTGTACAGTGCAGTGCGAGATTCATGCCACTGTGCATGGCTCTCTACGTCGGACATTTTTACATTAGGTGTCAGATATCGCCACATAAAGCATGTTCAGTTCGCCCGAGGTGCCAACCCTGGGGCGCGTCAGCAGGCCGCCACGGAAGGCCTGCGTGTGTTTGCGCACACCATCCTGCCCGCATTAGCACTGATGTACAGGTGAAACCGAGAGCCATCGGGGTTTCACAGTTTTCCTTGGATAAAAAGAAGCACGGGGTACACAACTGATGGACGCAACATCCACAACAACCACCGAGAAAAGCGGGCACGAGAGCAAGCTCAGTGCCTCGCTCAAGTCGCGCCACCTGACGATGATGTCGATCGCCGGGGTTATCGGCGGCGCCTTGTTCGTCGGTTCCGGCAGCGTGATCCACAGCGCCGGCCCGGCCGCAGTGCTGGCCTACCTGGCCGGCGGCATCCTGGTGGTGCTGATCATGCGCATGCTGGGTGAAATGGCGACTTCCTCGCCTGACACCGGCTCGTTCTCCACCTACGCCGACCGCGCGATCGGCCGCTGGGCCGGTTTCACCATCGGCTGGTTGTACTGGTGGTACTGGGTCATCCTGATGGCCTGGGAAGCCTATGTGGCGGGCAAGATCCTGCATGGCTTCTTCCCCGACGTGAGCGTCAACGTGTTCGTGCTGGCCACGACCCTGCTGCTGATCACCGTCAACTTCTTCAACGTCAAGCACTATGGTGAGTTCGAATTCTGGTTCGCGCTGATCAAGGTGGTGGCGATCGTCTGCTTCCTGATCGTGTGTGGCGCTGCCGTGATGAACATCTGGCAGTTCGGTGAAGTACGCGGCATCACCCATTTGACCGCCGAAGGCTTCATGCCCAACGGTATCACCACGGTCATTGGTGCGTTGCTGGGTGTGATGTTCGCTTTCCTCGGCGCTGAAATCGTCACCATCGCCGCTTCCGAAGCCAAGGACCCGGCCACCCAGATCGTCAAGGCCACCAACTCGGTGGTATGGCGTGTGTGCCTGTTCTACGTCGGCTCGATCTTCCTGATCGTCTGCCTGGTTCCGTGGAACGATCCGCAACTGGGCGTTTCCGGCTATGGCGCCTACCGCCGTACCCTGGAGCTGCTGGGCGTGCCGCACGCCGAGCTGCTGATGAACTTCGTGGTGCTGACCTCGGTGAGCAGCTGCCTGATCTCGGGCCACTACACCGCTTCGCGCATGCTGTTCTCCCTGGCTCAGCGTGGCGACGCGCCGTCGTTCTTCAAGATCACCCGCGCCGGCACCGGTGTACCGGTCTACGCGATCATCGGCTCCTGCGCCGTGGCCGTGGTCTGCGCGCTGATCAACTTCAGCGAGACCCTGCGCCCGAAAGACGTGCTGGAAACCCTGATGAATACCACCGGCATGATCGCCCTGCTGGTGTACCTGGTGATCGCCTTCTCGCAGTTGCGTATGCGCCGCAAGCTGATTGCCGAAGGCAAGGAAGTGCGCCTGCAGATGTGGCTGTTCCCGTGGCTGACCTACCTGGTGATCGGTTTCATCATCGCCGCCCTGGTGACCATGGCCTTCATGCCTGACTACCAGATCCTGGTGATCTCCACCGGCATCGCCGCGGCGGTCGTGGTGGCCATGGGCGTGGTCCACCAGATCCGCTCTGCCAAGCAGCAGCACTAAGCGTCATTCGCTGTTGGAAACGGCCGGCTCCCTTGGGGACCCGGCCGTTTCGCGTTGTTGGGGCGGGTGTTTTTCCTCGGGCATGTGAAATCGCTGGTTCATCCATGGCGAACCAAGCAGGGCAGCGGCGGCGATCAGGGCCAGGATGGCAAGGGCCAGGGATAGCTTCATCGGCAGGCGCATGTAGGAACTGACCTGAAGCATAGGCTGACAGTTCAGGTTCATCGGAAACGGTACATGGCTTATGCTCAAGCCACTGCCCGCCAGAAAGGAGCCTTCCATGGCCTGGTCCGCCACCCAGTATTCCCTCTTCGAAGATGAACGCACCCGCGCCGTGCGCGACTTGCTGGCCGCCGTGCCGCCGCGGCCGGTGCGCCATGCCACCGACCTGGGCTGTGGCCCCGGCAACTCGACCGAAGTGCTGCTGCAGCGTTGCCCGGATGCCCAGGTGACGGCGCTGGACAGCGACAAGGACATGATCGACAAGGCTCGCGAACGCAAGCGCCTGCACATTCCGCGGGTACGCTGCGAAATTGCCGATATCAGCGAGTGGTCGGCGCCCGAGCCGCAGGATCTGATCCTGGCCAATGCCTCGCTGCAGTGGGTGCCTGACCACGGCTCACTGTACCCGCACCTGGTACGCCAGCTGAGCGAGGGTGGCAGCCTGGCCGTGCAGACCCCGGACAACCTCGACGAGCCGGCCCATCGGCAGTTGCGCGAAATCGCCAGCCAGGGCCCGTGGGCGGACAAGTTCGTCGACTTCCAGCTGCCACTGCGGCACAACGCAGCCTTCTACTACGACCTGCTCACGCCGTTGTGCGCGCGGGTAGATGTGTGGCGCACTACCTATCACCACCCGTTGGCGGGCGGTGCCGAGGCGGTGGTGGAATGGTTCAAGGGCTCGGCGCTACGGCCTTATCTGGCCAGGCTGGATGTGCAGGAGCAGGCGGACTTCCTGCAGATGTACCTGCAGGCCATGCAGCGTGACTACCCGCCAGCCACCGACGGCAAAGTGCTGCTGCCGTTTCCGCGGCTGTTTGTCGTCGCCACCTGTTAAAAGCGACGCCAGCGCCAGATGACACAGGCGTAGATGGCCAGGTTCAGCACCAGCACGACGCCGCCCAGCAGCAGCTGGATCTGCGGCGTCAGGCCGGCGGGGTAGATCAGCGGCCAGATGTAGTGTTCGACGAAGCCGCCGTGGTAGCCCGCGTCACCGGCAGCCTGGCGCATGCGGTTTTCCCAGTCGGTGAGCGGGCATTGCAGGTGCAGGCCTTCCACCGCCAGGCCCCAGGCCAGGGCGGGGAGGTGCAGAAGCAGGGCGGGGCGCCACTTGAGCACCAGCAGGCCGCCGAACAGAACCAGCAGGATGAAGGCCAGGTGCAGCAGGACCAGGGCGTCGGCGGCCAGGCGGAAAAGCATGGTGGGTGGGCCTGGAAATGAGGTATTCCCAGCATAGTTGTATTGCCTGTGATGGCCTCTTCGCGGGGCAAGCCCGCTCTTACAGGACAGCGGGGTCTCTGTAGGAGCGGGCTTGCCCCGCGAAGGGGCCGGTACAGGCGCTACAACTCTTCCTGAACCATCTGCAGGAAGGTGGCCACCACCCGGCGCGATCGCTGCTCGCTCAGGCACACCAGTGTCTCGGTCAGATGCCGCTGACAGTCGACGATCGGCAACGCACATACCCGCGCATCCGCACCAAACTCGGCCGCCGACACCACCCCCACGCCAATCCCCACTACCACTGCCTCACGCGCTGCCTCGCGGCCTTCCACCTGGATCGCCGGTCGAATCCGCAAGCCAGCGCGCTGCATCTCTTCCTCCAGCGTCTGCCGCGTCACCGACCCCGGCTCGCGCAGCACCAGTGGGGTGTCGTCCAGGTCTGCCAGGCTGATCGACCCGCGGCTGGCCCACGGGTGGTTGTGCGAGACGAACGCCACCATCGGGTCGCGGCGCAGCGGCACGCAGTACAGCCGCTCGTCATCGACATCGCGCCCGAGCAGCGCCAGGTCGGCCTGGTAGCTGAACAGCCGTGCCAGCGACTCATCGGTGTTGCCGGTCTCGACCTTGACCTGGATACCCGGGTAGCGCTGGCAGAAGCGCGCAATCTGCGGCAGCACGTGCACCGGTGCATCCACAGCCAGCACCAGGCTGCCAGTATGCAGGGCGCGTGAGTCCTGCAGCAGGTCATGGGCTTCAGCCTCGCAGGCGAACAGCCGCTGACTGATGCCCAACAGGCGCTCGCCCAGGTCGGTCAGTTGCACCGAGCGCTTGTTGCGGTGAAACAGCAGCACGCCGAAGCGCTCTTCGAGCTTGCGCACCTGGTCGGATACCGCCGGCTGGGTCAGAAACAGCTTTTCCGCCGCGCGGGTGAAGCTGCCGTGCACGGCCACTGCATGGAATGCCTTGAGTTGAGCGTGGGATACCGACATGCCGACTCCAGTAACAAGCTGAGCTTATGTGTGAAATACGATAAATCGATTTTCTTTATCAGTCAGCAACTGTTTCCATACGTTTCAACCCGAGGCCGTCGCCACAAGCAGCGGCCGGGCCATGGCCCGCACACGGTGCCATCTGACCAGATGACGAGCCTTCGTCATGCAGTGCGCAACACAACAACAAGACAGGCGTTTTTTAACAATCTGCCGGCACACTTGAGCAAGAGGTCAGAGTCAATGAATCAATCACTAGCCGCGTTGAAACGCTGGCGCATCCAGATTTTTGCTATCACTTGGCTGGCCTACGCCGCCTTCTACTTCACCCGCAAAGCCTTCTCGGTGGCCAAGCTCGGCATCGCTGAAGACCCGACGTTCATGCTCGACAAGGCCGCCATGGCCAACCTCGACGCCATCTACCTGGCCGCCTATGCCGTGGGCCAGTTCACCTGGGGCATGCTCGCCGACCGCTTCGGCCCGCGTGTGGTGGTGTTGGGCGGGCTGCTGATTTCGGCAGTGGCCGCGGTGGTGATGGGCAGTTACGCGACTTTCCCGATCTTCGCCACCTGCATGCTGATCCAGGGCCTGGCGCAATCCACCGGCTGGGCCGGGCTGTGCAAGAACATCGGCAGCTTCTTCCCGGCCTCGCAGCGTGGGCGGGTGCTGGGGCTGTGGAGTTCGTGCTACGCCTTCGGCGGCCTGGTCGCTTCGCCGTTCGCCGGCTGGTGGGCCTATACCCTGGTGGGCACCTGGCATGCGGCGTTCTTCTCCAGTGCCGCAGTGGTGGCCGGCGTGGCCGTGCTGTTCTTCTTCCTGCAGCGCAACAAGCCCGAAGATGTCGGCCTGGCAGCGGTCGAGCCGGAGCCACAGAGCATGGCCCCGGCCGGCAACCTGTGCAGCGTCTGGGCGCCATTGCGCGAAATCCTGCGCAACCGCACGGTGCTGACCTTGGGCATGGCGTACTTCCTGTTGAAGCCGGCACGCTACGCCATCCTGCTGTGGGGGCCGGTGATTGTCTTCGAGCAGATGCCGTCGGTGGGCAAGGTTGGCGCGGCGATCATCCCGACCGCCTTCGAGCTGGCCGGGCTGCTGGGCCCGATCATCATCGGCCTGGCTTCGGACAAACTGTTCGGTGCCCGGCGCATGCCGGCCTGCGTGATCAGCCTGGTGCTGCTGACCGTGACCCTGGCAGCGTTCATGGGGGCCATGCACAGCGGCAGCATCGTGCTGGTAGTCGCTTTGCTGTTCGTCATGGGCCTGACCCTGTACGGGCCGGACTCGATGATCAGCGGCGCGGCTGCCATCGACTTCGGCACGGCCAAGGCCGGCGCCACCGCGGCAGGCTTCGTCAATGGCTGCGGCTCGGTGGGTGCGGTGCTCGGTGGCCTGCTGCCAGGCTACTTCGACAGTGTCACGGTGTTCATCGTTTTTGCCGGCTGCGCGTTGTTCTCGGCTCTGGTGCTGCTGCCGCACTGGAACAGCCGCCCGGCCAGTACGCCGCAGGCCGAGGACGTGGCACCCAATACCAGCATGGCGATCAAGCCATTGCGTACCTGAAGCAAAGCGCGCAAGGCCGACAAACCGTGAGATTACTTGTCGATCCACTGCCCGAGGGCGTATAAACTGCTCCCACTTTTGGCCGGTCGCTTCCTGAACCGGCCGTTGAAACAAAGAGAGTCGACATGGGCGCACAGTGGAAAGCCAAACATAGAGAAACAGCTGCCAATGCCAAGGGCAAGATCATGGGCAAGCTGGCCAAGGAAATCCAGATCGCGGCCAAATCCGGCGCCGACCCGGACATGAACCCGCGCCTGCGCCTGGCCATCGTCCAGGCCAAGAAAGCCTCGATGACCCGTGAAACCCTGGAGCGTGCCATCAAGAAAGGCGCCGGCCTGGACGGTGAGGCCGTGCAGTACCATGCCGTCAGCTATGAAGGCTTCGCCCCGCACCAGGTGCCCCTGATCGTCGAGTGCCTGACCGACAACGTCAACCGCACCGTGGCGCAGATTCGCGTGCTGTTCCGCAAGGGCCAGCTGGGCGCCAGCGGCTCGGTGACCTGGGACTTCAACCACGTCGGCCTGATCGAAGCCACACCGGAAGGCGATGCCGACCCGGAAATGGCCGCTATCGAAGCCGGTGCCCAGGACTTCGAGGAAGGTGAAGAAGAAGGCTCGACCCTCTTCATCACCGACACCACCGACTTGGATGCCGTGCAGAAGGCGCTGCCGGAGCATGGTTTCACCGTGACTTCGGCGAAGATCGGTTATACCCCGAAGAACCCGGTGAGCGCGGCCAGCCTGAGCGCTGAAGCATTGGCCGAGGTTGAAGCGTTCCTTGAGGCTATCGACGAGAACGATGACGTGCAGAACGTCTACGTTGGCCTGACCGCTTAATCAGCCGGGGCCGCTTTGCGGCCCATTCGCGGGACAAGCCCGCTCCTACAGGAATACGCGTTTGTCTGTAGGAGCGGGCTTGTCCCGCGAATGGGCTAGCAAAACCTACAGAAGGGAGCCTGCATGAACCCGACCTTCGCCTCCCTCAGCCTCGCCCACCTGCGCACCCTCGACTGCCTCCTGCAACTGAAGAACCTCAGCCACGCTGCCGAGCGCCTGGGTGTCAGCCAATCGGCCTTGAGCCGCCAGCTGGCCCACCTGCGCGAAGCCTTCGACGACCCGTTGCTGGTGCGCCAGGGCCGTGGTTATGTGCTCAGCGAATACGCCGAAGCCCTGGTCGAGCCCCTGCGGCAGGTGCTCGAAGAACTCCAGGCCCTGCGGCAACCCGCCGCCTTCGACCCGGCCCGCTGCGAGCGGCGCTTCTGCCTGGCCGCCTCCGACTACGTGGCCGAGCACATGCTGCCGCTGCTGGTGGCTGCCTTGGAACAGGAAGCCCCGGGCGTGTCCATCGATTACCGCACCTGGCAGGCCGGGCAGTACGCCTTGCTCGCCAGTGGCGAGATCGACCTGGCCACCACCTTGTTCGACGAGTCGCCGCCCAACCTGCATGGGCGCCTGCTCGGCGAAGATCGCGCGGTGTGCCTGATGCGCCAGGATCATCCGCTGACCGCGCTGGACGTGCTTGGCCAGGACGACTACCTGGCCTGCAAGCATGTGCGCATTTCCGGTGGTGGCGACAAGGACAGTTTCATCGATCGCCACCTGCGCGCCCAGGGTTTGCAGCGGCGCATCAGCCTGGAAGTACCGTTCTTCTCGGCCACCGTACAGGTGATCGGCAACAGCCAGGCGCTGGCCACGGTGCCCGAGCACATCGCCCGGCAGCTGTGCCGCCTGCATGGGCTGGCGTGGCGGCCGTTGGGGTTTGTCGAGCATACCCAGCGCTATTGGGTGGTGTGGCATCAGCGCTTGCAGGCTTCGGCCGAGCACCGCTGGTTGCGCAACCGGGTGTTCGAGCTGTGGCGGCGGTCGCAGTTCGGGGTGCAGGGCGGGATTGCAGGTTTGCCATAGCAGGTATGCGCGAAGCGGGGTTATTCGCTTGGGCGCAGGCGCCTAGACTGGGGGCACTGGACAATCCTCAGGAGAGCGCGCGTGACCCCAGAACAATTCCGCCAGTACGGCCACCAGCTGATCGACCTGATCGCCGACTACCGCCAATCCGTCGGTGCACGCCCGGTCATGGCCCAGGTCGAGCCCGGCTACCTCAAGGCCCAGCTGCCCCAGGGCGCCCCTCAGCAGGGCGAGTCGTTCGAGGCGATCCTCGACGACGTCAGCCAACTGGTCATGCCCGGCCTGTCGCACTGGCAGCACCCGGACTTCTACGGTTACTTCCCGTCCAACGGCACCCTGTCGTCGGTACTCGGCGATTTCCTCAGCACCGGCCTCGGCGTGCTCGGCCTGTCGTGGCAATCCAGCCCGGCGCTGAGCGAGCTGGAAGAAACCACCCTCGACTGGCTGCGCCAGCTGCTCGGCTTGTCGGCCCAATGGAGCGGGGTGATCCAGGACACGGCGTCCACCAGCACCCTGGTGGCGCTGATCAGCGCCCGTGAGCGTGCCACCGACTACGCGCTGGTGCGCGGCGGCCTGCAGGCCGAGGCCAAGCCGTTGATCGTCTATGTCAGCGCCCATGCCCACAGCTCGGTGGACAAGGCCGCACTGCTGGCCGGCTTTGGCCGCGCCAACATTCGCCTGATCGCGACCGACGAACAGTTCGCCATGCGCCCGCAGGCACTGCAGGCGGCCATCGAGCAAGACCTTGCCGCTGGCAACCAGCCCTGCGCCGTGGTCGCCACCACCGGCACCACCACCACCACCGCCCTCGATCCACTGCGTCCGATCGGCGAAATCGCCCAGGCCAACGCGCTGTGGCTGCATGTCGACTCGGCCATGGCCGGTTCGGCGATGATCCTGCCGGAATGCCGCTGGATGTGGGATGGCATCGAACTGGCCGACTCCGTGGTGGTCAACGCGCACAAATGGCTGGGTGTGGCGTTCGATTGCTCGATCTACTACGTGCGTGATCCGCAGCACTTGATCCGGGTAATGAGCACCAACCCGAGCTACCTGCAGTCGGCGGTGGATGGCGAGGTGAAGAACCTGAGGGATTGGGGGATTCCGTTGGGGCGCCGGTTCCGTGCGCTGAAGTTATGGTTCATGTTGCGCAGCGAAGGCGTGGAGGCATTGCAGCAGCGCTTGCGGCGGGACCTGGAGAACGCCCGCTGGCTGGCGGAGCAAGTGAATGCAGCGGCGGAATGGGATGTGCTGGCGCCGGTGCAACTGCAGACCTTGTGCATTCGCCACCGGCCAGCGGGGCTGGAGGGGGAGGCGCTGGATGCGCATACCAAGGCGTGGGCTGAGCGGCTGAATGCGTCCGGGGCGGCGTATGTGACACCGGCGACGCTGGAAGGGCGATGGATGGTGCGGGTGTCGGTGGGGGCCTTGCCGACCGAGCGCGAGCATGTCGAGAAGCTTTGGGCGAACCTGCAGGAAGTGGTCAAAGGCTGAAATTGTTGGGGCCGCAGAGCGGCCCCCCCCGCAATCTATCAGTTGCTTACCGCCTGAAAGCTGCCTTTGCGGCTGGCCTCGAAGGCTTCTTTCTCCATCGGCTTGGCATCCGGATTACCCAGGTCTTCCATCGCCAACCGGTGGGTCTCCGGCGCAATGTAGGCCGCCAGTGCACACACGCAGGTGATGAAGAACGCCAGGCCACCGATCACCAGCGGAATGTTCTCCGACCCCGGTGGCGCCACCAGGGCGAACAGCGCCGGCAGCATGGCGGTGAGCATGGTGCCGATGTTCTGCGCGATGGCCATGGCCGATACGCGGTAGCGGGTGTGGAACAGCTCCGGGTAGAAGCTTGGGAACACCGCGTTATAGCCCTGGTAGACCATGCCCCACATCACGATCGAGGCAGCGAAGGCCAGTGGCACGTTCTGGATGCTGATCGCATACAGGTAGACAAAGGCCAGCAGGCCAGAGCCCAGGCAGCCGGCGATCATGGTCGGGCGGCGGCCGATCTTGTCGGACAGGTTGCCCACGAACGGGATCACCAGCACCGCGACGATGTTGCCCACTACCGGGATCCACAGGTACACGCTCTTGTCGAAGCCGATGCCGTAGGCCGGCTGCACCGCGTAGGCTGCGCCGAAGATGGTTGCAACCACCGGGATCACGTTCATCAGCGCCATGAACATCACCAGCACCATGTGCTTCCAGCTGTGGCGGAAGGCCTCGCTGATCGGCGACTTGGCAACCTTGTCCTGCTTCTCTTCCTCCACGAACGCCGGGGTCTCGTGCACTTCCTTGCGGATGATGAAGCCCGCGATCAGGACGAAGGCGCTCATCAGGAAAGGAATGCGCCAGCCCCAGTCATTGAAGGCGTCACTCGGCATGAAGTAAGCCAGTGGCAGGAACACCGCCGCTGCCAGCACCTGGCCGGCCTGCACGCCCTGCAAGGTGAAGCTGGCGTAGTAACCCCGTCGCCCGAACGGGGCGTGCTCCATGATCATGGAACTTGCACCGGAGATTTCACCGGCAACGGCAAAGCCCTGGACCAGGCGCAGCAGCACCAGCAAGGCGGGGGCCAGCAGGCCGATGTCGTGGTAGGTCGGCAGCAGGCCCACGGCCATGGTCGACAGGCCCATCAGGAACATGCACAGCAGCAGCACGTTCTTGCGCCCGCGGGTGTCACCCCAGTGGCCCAGCACGAAGGCGCCGATCGGGCGCGCCAGGTAGCCCACGCCGTAGGTGGCCAGCGAGGCGATGATGGCCATTTTCGGGTCGGTATTGGGGAAGAAGATCTGCGGGAAGATCAGCGCCGCAGCCTGGGCATAGATGAAGAAATCGTAGTATTCGAGTGCCGAGCCAATCCATCCGCTGGCGGTCGCTTTCTTGGCTTGAGAGCTTGAGTGAGCCATCGTTGTCTCCGTTGTTCTTGTAGGTCGCCGCACGGCTGGCGTTGCCCAGGGGGCGGCCAAAGGGGGTGCGATCGCTTGTCGGGAGTAGGGCGGTTATAGCGCTGACGATCGCAGGCGGTGTCTGCAAAGGGAGGACGAACGAGCAGGTGCGGATCGCAAGGCGATGGAGGTGTGCATAGGTCGGTACCCGGTTTATTGAACTTATTATGTCGTGACGTTGGGCTTGTCTGCGCAGGTGCTGCCGGACGCCCGTCTGGGCAGAAGAGGGCGGCCGGTGTGCCTGCGTCTGGGTCCATGTTTGCCTAGGGTTGGCAGTGAATCAATTCGCCAAAATCGGTTTTGTGCGGTAATCGAACGCAAAACTAACCATTCCGTACAAACAGATTGCCGGGCCGACTTTACCTGCGAATAATTGACAGTGCCAGAAACCCCACGGGGTTTCGGCGCGTCGTCCGTCCAATAACAAGGAACTTCCCCATGCAGCGTTCGATAGCCACCGTGTCCTTGAGCGGCACCCTGCCGGAAAAGCTCGAGGCCATCGCCGCCGCCGGTTTCGACGGCGTCGAGATCTTCGAGAACGACCTCTTGTACTACGCCGGCAGCCCCCGTGAAGTACGGCAGATGTGCGCCGACCTCGGCATTGCCATCACCCTGTTCCAGCCGTTCCGCGATTTCGAAGGCTGCCGCCGCGACCGCCTGCAGAAGAACCTCGACCGTGCCGAGCGCAAGTTTGACCTGATGCAAGAGCTGGGCACCGACCTGGTGCTGGTGTGCAGTAACGTCCAGGCCGACGCTCTGGGCGATGAACAGCTCCTGGTGGACGATCTGCGCCTGCTCGGCGAACACGCAGGCAAACGCGGCCTGCGCATCGGCTACGAAGCCCTGGCCTGGGGCCGTCACGTCAATACCTATCAGCAAGTCTGGAACCTGGTGCGCCAGGCTGACCACCCGGCGCTGGGCGTGATCCTCGACAGTTTCCACACCTTGTCGCTCAAGGGCGACGCTGCGGCGATCCGCGACATCCCCGGCGACAAGATCTTCTTCGTGCAGATGGCCGACGCGCCGATCCTGAACATGGACGTGCTGGAGTGGAGCCGCCACTTCCGCAACTTCCCGGGGCAGGGCGAAATGGACCTGGCCGGCTTCCTCGCGCCGATCCTCGCCACTGGCTACCGCGGCCCGCTGTCACTGGAAATCTTCAACGACGGTTTCCGCGCCGCACCACCGCGGCAGACCGCCGCAGACGGCCTGCGCTCGCTGCTGTACCTCGAAGAGCAGACCCGCCTGCGCCTGCAGCAGGAAGGCACCGCGATCGAGCCGGGCGTGCTGTTCAGCCCGCCGGCCGCCAGCGCCTATGACGGCGTGGAGTTCCTCGAATTCGCCGTCGACGAAGCCGTCGGCGCGCGCCTGAGCGGTTGGCTCAAGCGCCTGGGCTTTGCCGAAGCCGGCAAACACCGCAGCAAGGATGTGCGCCTGCTGCGCCAGAACGACATCAACATTGTGCTCAACGCCGAGCCGTACTCGTTCGGCCACAACTTCTTCGAGGCCCACGGCCCGTCGCTGTGCGCCACCGCCCTGCGGGTGAAGAACGAGCACGCGGCGCTGCAGCGCGCCACCGACTACCGTGGTCAGCCGTTCCGTGGCCTGGTCGGCCCCAATGAATGCGAAGTGCCAGCTGTGCGCGCGCCCGACGGCAGCCTGCTCTACCTGGTGGAGCAGGGCAAGGAAGGCCCTTCGTTGTACGACACCGACTTCCGCCTCGACCCGGCCGCCAGCGCCACCGGTGGCCTGCAGCGCATCGACCACATGGCCCTGGCACTGCCGGCCGAGTCGCTGGACAGCTGGGTGCTGTTCTACAAGAGCCTGTTCGACTTTGCCGCCGACGACGAAGTGGTGCTGCCCGACCCATACGGCCTGGTCAAGAGCCGCGCCTTGCGCAGCCCGTGCGGCAGCCTGCGCTTGCCGCTGAACATCTCGGAAAACCGCAACACCGCCATCGCCCATGCACTGTCCAGCTATCGTGGCTCGGGTGTGCATCACATTGCCTTCGATTGCGCGGACATCTTCAGCGAAGTGGCGCGGGCGAGGGAGTCCGGGGTGCCGCTGCTGGAAATCCCGCTGAACTACTACGACGACCTCGCGGCGCGCTTCGATTTCAACGACGAGTTCCTCAGCGAACTGGCGTACTACAACGTGCTGTACGACCGTGATGCCCAGGGCGGTGAGCTGTTCCACGTGTACACCGAACCGTTCGAGGAGCGCTTCTTCTTCGAGATCATCCAACGCAAGGGCGGCTATGCCGGATATGGCGCGGCGAACGTGGCAGTGCGCCTGGCGGCGATGGCCAAGCGCCGCAGTGGAGCGGCGCGCAAGCCGGTGTTGTGATTGCGAGGTGCCTGCCGACGGGTCTATGGCGTCTGTGAGATCGAGCGCCGCCCGCGCGGCGCTCGATCTCACCGGCGCCGCAAATATGTCGGCGTGCCACTCGGCGATGCGCCGCTGCAGGGTCAGCGTCGCAACAAATGGCTGACCACCAGCGCAAGCCCTGCAGCCACCGCAAGCGCCGTCAGTGGTTTCTCCCTGACGAATGCCGAGACGTTTTCGAGGGCATCGCCGTAGCGCTTGGTCAGTTCCCCGGACGCCTGACGGGCATCACCTTCAGCTTCCAAGGCCGGGTCCTCCAGCCACTGCCCAGCCGCGCTCTGCGCCTTGCCAGCCAGTTTCTCTGCCACACCTTCGATCTGTTCACGCTTCATGATTAATCAAACCTTCCTGTGAATGGCCATGGGGTTGTCGCACAGGGTTAGGGGGCAGTGGCTATGGCTTAGTTCCCAATACGTATCCTGCACCTCGCACGGCGAGCGAATTCTGGTCACCTATGCTTATGTGACTTCTATCCGGAAGTTGTGAACTGTCCAGTCGAGAGGGCAATCATGAGCAAGGTATTCGTCAACATCGGCCTCAGCCTCGACGGCTACATGGCCCCGGAAGGCATGGATATCGCGCACTGGGACAGCCCCGAGTACAAGCACTGGGGCGCCCGGTGGGGCGAGCTGATGAGCTGGATCCTCAAGCAGCAATACTTCCGCGAGCACCTCATGTTCGCCTCGGGCGGCGAGACCGGCCCGGTCAACGACATGCTCTGCCACACCCTGGAGCGTACCGGCGCCGCCATCATGGGCAAGCGCATGTTCGAGCAGGGCGAGCGCAGCTGGCCGGAGGAAGCGCCTTTCCATTGCCCGGTGTACGTGCTCACCCACGAAAAGCGCGAACCGTGGATGCGCCCGGGCGGGACGACGTTCCACTTCTGCAACGAGGGGCCAGCGCAAGCCCTCGAGAAGGCCAGGGCGGTTGCAGGCGGTCGTGACATCCGCATCTGCGGTGGCGCGGACGTGATACAGCAGTATTTGCGCATGGATGCCATCGACGAACTGGAAGTTGCCCTGGCCCCGGTGCTCTTCGGTAGCGGAAGACGCCTGTTCGACAACCTGCATGAGCCCGTGGCCAAGTTTCGAGTCGAAAAAGCATTCCATACGCCAGACGCCACGCACCTGCGCTATGTGCGAGCGTGAGGGATGTCGAGCCTGGCTATTCGCGTATTCGCGCTGATCGCCTTGCTGGCGTTGGTACCGCCCGCAAGCGCGGATTGGCGCGCGTCACTGCCTGCCGCGCAGGTGGCGGGCAGTGGCGATTTCACCTGGTTCGGCCTGCGCCTTTACAGCGCCCGCCTGTGGCGTGCCAGTGCCTCGTGGAGCTGGGATGAGCCATTCGCCCTCGAACTGGTCTACCACCGGTCGCTATCACGGAACACACTGGTGCAGGCCAGCATCGATGAAATACAACGGCTGGCGAAGCAGCCATTGCCCAGCGACACCGTCAAGCGCTGGTCAGCCGCCATGGCTGAAGCCTTCGTGGATGTGCGCCCGGGCATGAACATCACCGGCCTGTATCTGCCCGGCCTGGGGTGCCGTTTCTACGTCGATGGCCAACTCAGCCGGGAAGTGACGGACCCGGCCTTCGCCCGTGCATTCTTCGCCATCTGGCTGGATCCCCGGGCCCGCGATGCACAGCTGCGCGAGCGCCTGCTAGGGGTGGGCGGGAGCGAACGAGGAGGTTGAGGCATGTACAAGGCACTCATGTTGATCGCCTGCCTGCTGCTGGGCAGTTGCAAGGTCGGGGTCGAGCAGTATGCCCAGGAGCAACCGCGCCTGGACCTGGTGGCGTTCTTTTCTCAGCCGGTGCAGGCTTGGGGCATGTTCCAGAAGCGCTCGGGGGAGGTGGTCAAGCGCTTCCATGTGCGTATCGACAGCCGCCGCGAAGGTGAGCGACTGATCCTCGACGAGCATTTCGTTTACAGCGACGGTACCCGCCAGCAGCGAACCTGGACCCTGACCCCCGACGGCCCCAACCGCTGGCGCGGCACGGCAGGCGATGTGATCGGTGAGGCCACTGGCATCATGGCCGGCAACGCCCTGCAATGGCGCTACCAGCTGGACCTGCCGGTCGATGGTCGGCACTGGACCATGGACATGGATGACTGGATGTACCTGATGGACGAGGACACCCTGATCAACCGCACGCGCATGAGCAAGCTGGGCGTGGAAGTCGGGCAGATCACCTTGTTCTTCCGCCGCATGGCGCAAAGCTCGCCATGAACAAGGGTGAGCTGCCCAGCAAGAACTGTGTCGTCTGCGGCTTGCCGTTCACCTGGCGCAAGCGCTGGGCGCGCTGTTGGGATGAGGTGCGCTACTGCTCCGAGCGCTGCCGCCGCGCAGCCAAACGCCGCGAGCCGCAGGCGAGTGAAGCATCATCTGGTGCAAGGTGAACATGCGCTGAGCCAGCCTAAACAAAAGCCTGCTTCCCAGCCCCTCGCCACTCACGGATAATCCCCCAAATCCCAAAAAATACCCCGTGAGCCGCCATGAGCAACCCCGTAGCCCCTCTCAGCCCGCCTGAACCCTCGGCTACGCGCCAACCGCGCAAGAACAACCCCGAGAAAACCCGCGAGGACATCCTCCAGGCCGCCATCAACGAGTTCGTCCAGCAGGGCCTGGCCGGCGCGCGTGTGGACGCCATCGCCGAGCGCACGGCCACTTCCAAGCGCATGATCTACTACTACTTCGGTAGCAAGGAGCAGCTGTACGTCGAGTGCCTGGTCAAGCTGTATGGCGACATCCGCAAGACCGAGCAGAGCCTGGACCTGGAGTCGCTGCCGGCCGAGCAGGCCATTCGCCGGCTGTCCGAGTTCACTTTCGACCACCACGACCGCAACGTCGATTTCGTGCGCATGGTCTGCACCGAGAACATCCATTACGGCGAGTACGTCAAGAAGTCCCCGGCCATTCGCGAGATGAGCAGCCTGGTGCTGCAGGCATTGGGCAGCACCCTGGCGCGTGGCGTGAAAGAGGGCGTGTTCCGCGAAGGCATCGAGGTCATCGACCTGCACATGCTGATGAGTTCGTTCTGCTTCTACCGCGTGTCCAACCGCCACACCTTCGGTGACATCTTCCAGATCGACCTGGCTGACGAGCAGGTCAAGCAACGCCACCGGCAGATGATCTGCGATGTGGTGCTCAGCTACATCCGCGCCTGAACCCTTTTACTCGCCTAGCCGTTGCTCGCGTGACGGCGGGTAGCCGAAGTAGGCGGCATAGCACTTGCTGAAGTGCGACACTGAGACAAAGCCGCAGGCCACTGCCACCTCCATCACCGACAGGTCGGAGTACTGCAGCAGGCGGCGGCTCTTGGTGATGCGCAGTTCCATGTAGTAGCGCCGCGGCGAAGTGCCGAGCTGGGCCTGGAACAGGCGGTCGATCTGCCGACGCGAGCGGCCGCTGTAGGCCGCCAGCTGGTCGAGGCTCAGGGTCTCTTCGAGGTTGTTTTCCATCAGCTCGACGATGGTGCGCAGGTGCAGGCTCATGGACTTTTTCGCCCCGGGGCCGACCTGACGGTAGCGGGCGCCGGAGAACGACAGGATTTCTTCCACGCCCTCGGCCAGGCCATCGCCATACAGGCGGCGCACCAGGCCGAGCATCAGCTCCATGGCTCCGTTGGGACTGGCGGCGCTGAGGCGGTCTCGATCCAGGGTGAAGCTGGCCGGGGTGATGCGGGTTTGCGGGCTGCGCTCGGACAGGCTGGCGCGCTGTTCGGGGTGGATGCTGCAGCCGTAGTCGTCGAGCACGCCGGCCCGGCCGAGGAACCAGGCGCCGTTCCACAGCCCGCCCAAGGCCATGCCGTGGCTGGCGCAGTCGTCCAGCAGGCGGTCGAGTTCGGGGTATTTCAGCGGTGTGCGCAGGCCGCCGCAGACGATCAGCAGGTCAAGTTCCTTGAGTTCGCTGGCAGACAGTTCGCTGGCGACCAGTTCCAGGCCCAGGTCGCTCAGGACCCGGTCACCCTTGAGTGACAGTGGAGTGAAGCGGAAGCTGTCGGCGCGCAGCAGGTTGGCGGTGACCAGCACGTCCATGGCCACGGTGAAGCTGGCCATCGAGAAGTGCTCGAGCAGGATGAAGTCGACGCGGTAGGGGGCCTCGGGGCTACCGGCGCTGGCCTTGAGCCGCAGCATGTTGCTGGTGCTGGTCTTCTTGCTGAACTGACGTGGGGTGGGCACTCTGGACTCCGCTTCCTGGCTGGCCAGCAGAGTGTGGCGGGAGCGTGCGGGAAAGACAACTTCCGGTGGGCGCGTGTCGTATTGCAGGTCGTGTTGAGGCAAGTGGGCTATGCTGGCGATCCTGTTCTGGAGAACCTCGATGAAATACGCCATCGCATTACTGTTCGGTCTGCTGCCGTTGCTGGCCCAAGCCCTTGAGACAGGCGAGCGGTTGGCGCCCTGGACGCTGCTTGACCAGTACGACCAGCCTTACAGCCTGAACGCCGACACTCACATACTGCTGGTGGCCCGCGACATGGATGGCGCCAAGCTGGTCAAGGCCGCCCTGGCCGATGCGCCCAAGGGCTACCTGGAGGCGCGCGATGCGGTGTTCGTCGCTGATATCCAGCGGATGCCAGCGCTGATCAGCAAGCTGTTCGCCATTCCGGCGATGCGCGATTACAGCTATCGGGTGTTGCTCGACCGCGAAGGCCGTATTGCCAGTCGCTATCCGGGGCAGGCAGGGCAGGTTTCATGGCTGCGCTTGAAGGATGGGGTGCTGGTGAGCGAGCAGGCCTTTGCAGATGCCGTAGCGCTCAAGGCGGCCCTGGACGGGGTGCCGGGGCCCTGATGATGTGCCAGAGCCCTGTCCGTGACAGGGCTCTGGCCGTGGTGACGCAACTGATTGCCCTCATCGTCCAGGCCGCCCGACACTCGGAGACTTGAGACGCACGGGTTGTCACTGAACGCACGCAGCAAATCCGAGTGAACCCTCACGGCTGACTGTAACCCAAACCAGTACATGCCAACGGGAGAGTGCTCATGGAAATCGGAACCATCTGGATCATTGTCGCGGCCCTGGTCATCCTGCTGGAGGTCTTCGCCATCTGGCACATCATCGGCAGCGAACGGCGCGCGGAGCGCAAGATGCTGTGGATCGTGTTCGTGGTCTATGCACCGTTCCCGGGGTTGCTGTTCTGGGCCTGGCGGGGGCCGCGGGCGGTGAAGGGCAGGGCGGTGCTGCAGGAGAAATGACCGGGTAGGTATCAGGCGCAAGGCGCCTGATACCGAAGGTTTCAGTCTGGCGTTATACCGATCTTGATGGCTGGGTCGAGGCCACTGACCATCAGGCTGCCGGCGAAGCTGACCGTCTTGTCTACCTCAAGCGCCTTGAACGCATCGTGGATGCGGGTGCGAATCGACTTGCTGGCTTCTTTGCGTTTTTCCTCCTTCGTACCGGGCGACAGAACCAGCTTACCGTGTAGCGTCGTTTCGACCTTGCCGGAGGTCTTCCAGCCCATCTCTTCACGTAGGTGAGTGCGCGCTACTGCGGCGTCACCTTCGTGCTCTTTGCTCTCAGGGCTGATGGTGTAGGCGAGTTGGAATTCGTATGACGTGCTCATGGCTTTTCCTTCAGTGAAGCGGCGCTACGCCGCGGCTCTGGCCTCCATGCTGGGAGCTGCAATCTAGCGAACTGTGCGGAGCAATCCTACATACGCGGTGTTGAGCTTCTATGCAGTAATAGCGAAATTTCCTACAGCAGCTTGACCTCTACCTAACTCGAGCCCACAGACTCGGATGCTCATTCACACGAAGGAGCGTTCCATGACCCACGCATTCCAGCTGTCCAATCCACAAGGCCTGTACGACCCCAGCGCCAATGCCTACTCCCATGTTGCCGAGGTGACCGCCGGCAGCCGCCTGCTGTTTATCGCCGGGCAGGGTGGGGAGGATGCCGATGGGCAGCTTTCTCCCGAATTTGCAGGGCAGGCCCGCCAGGCGCTGGCCAATCTGCAGACTGCGCTGGCTTCGAAAGGGGCGGAGTTGGCACAGGTGTTCAAGCTGACATTGCTGATTGTCGATCACAGTGAGGAACGCCTGGCGCAGTGGGTGGCTGAAGCGGATCTTGCGTGGGGAGGGCACATGAAGCCGACCTGCACGCTGATACCGGTGCCGCGCCTGGCGCTGGATGGAATGCTGGTGGAGATCGAGGCTGTCGCGGCTATTGCATAAGCTTGCCCCGCGAAAGGGCCAGTACAGGCACTACAAAAGCCTTAGAATGACCTTTTGCCCGAGCCATCCCAGCCATGCTGCCCATTGAACTGCTGCCGACCACCCCCGACCAGGCCGAGCTGATTCGCAACCTCTATCAGTTCTATGCCTACGAGTCCTCCGACTGGGAGCAGGAAGATGTCGAGGTGGACGGCCGTTTCTACATTCACGAAGAGCACCTGCAGCGCTACTGGCAGTCCCCAGGCTGGAGCGCCAGCCTGGTGCTGGTGGACGGTTACATCGCCGGCTTCGTGCTGATCGAACGCAGTGAGCTGGCCGGCATCGAGGCGCTGGAACTGGCCGACCTGTTCATCCTCAAGCGCTATCGGCGCCAGGGCATCGGCCGCGCCGTGGCCAACCAATTTCTCGCCAGCCCGGGTGACTGGCTGCTGCGCTGCTACGCCCTGGACCCGATCGCAGTGGCCTTCTGCAAGGCGGTGCTAGCCGACCTGCATCGGCCAGTGCAACAGATCTTCCCCGGCGATGACCCGGACCTGCTCACCTACCAGGTGACCTCCACTCGGCACTGAATGCCAGTACCGGCTGTTGATCCAGAGCGTGGTGGATTATGCCATCTACCTGCTCACCCCCGACGGTATTGTCGCCAACGGGCGGCCGGCGCCGGCCAGTGAGCGCTCGAAGCAGGTGGCGGTGCTTGGCTGAAGTGCCACTGGGGCTGCTTTGCAGCCCATTCGCGGGACAGGCCCGTTCCTACAGGGATTCGCGTTCCCCTGTAGGAACGGGCTTGTCCCGCGAAGAGGCCCTTGCAGGGCTCAGCTATTCCAGTCCGGGGCAAAGTTCGGGCTGACCACCCGCTGATCCTTCGGCAACCCGGCAATCAGTGCGCGGTCAGCAGCATCCAGTTGTAGCTCGAGCGCCGCCAGGTTGGCCAGCTGATTTTCCCGGCTGCTGGCCTTGGGAATCACCGCCACCCCATCCTGGTCCAGCAACCACTTCAACGCCACCTGGCTCGGCAGCACATCATGCTTGCGCGCAATCTCGCGGATCACCGCCTGCTCCGCCGCACGGCCGCGGGCCAACGGGGTATAGGCGGTCAGCAGCAGGTCATGCTGGCGGGCGTAGTCGAGCAGCGGTTGCTGGCTGAGCAATACGTGGTATTCGACCTGGATCGCCGACAGCGGCGCGCCCAGATCCTCGATCACGCGGCGCAGCAGGCCAAGCGGGAAGTTGGCCACGCCAATGCTGCGCGCCTTGCCTTCATCACGCAGGGCCACCAGGGTTTCGATGCTGCGGGCCAGGTCCCAATCCTTGCCGGGCCAGTGGATGTGGAACAGGTCGACCTGTTCGGTGCCCAGCGCGCGCAGGCTGTCTTCCAGCGACTGGCGCATGGCCTGGGGCGCCAGGCGGTCCCACCAGACCTTGGTGGTCAGGTGGATCTGCTCGCGGGGCACGCGGCTGTCGCGCAGCGCCTGGCCGACGGCAGCCTCGTTGTCGTAGGCAGTGGCTGTGTCGATGTGCCGGTAACCCAGTTCCAGCGCCTGGTGCACGGCGCGGGTGCAGGCGTCGCCGGTCATCGGCCAGGTGCCCAGGCCAATGCAGGGCAGGTCGAGGCCGTTGCGGGTGGTGAGCCGTTGCATGAAAACTCCTTGTTCGAGGTCGAGGGTCCGTCATCGATGGTGCGCGCATTGCCGGTCACGGACCATGCAGCCGGGGCGGAAAGTGGTCGATCAGCGAACGGTATGGCAAACGTGACACGCAAAGCCTGGAAATGAACTTCCTCAAGTCGTCGTATCTCTTCTAGAATCCGTGCTGTCGCACCTTTCCCTGGCGCAGCATGCAGCCGCGCCGCCGTCGAGAACGCCATGAGTTCCAGCACACCGCTGTCCGGAGTCAACCAACCCCTGCGCGGCATCGCCCTGGTGGTGGTGGCGACGTTCCTGTTCGCCAGTCACGATGCCTTGTCCAAGTTCCTCGGTGGGCTGTACCCGATCATCATGGTGGTGTGGGCCCGCTACGTGGTGCACACGCTGCTGATGGCCGGGATCTTCCTGCCCAAGTCGGGCCTCAATGTGCTGCGCACCCGCCGTCCGGTGCTGCAGACCTTGCGGGCGCTAAGCCTGCTGAGTACCAGCCTGCTGTTCACCACTGGCCTGCAATACCTGCCGCTGGCCGAAGCAACCTCGGTCAACTTCCTCGCCCCGGTGCTGGTTACCGCGTTGTCGGCGCCCTTGCTCAAGGAGCGGGTGACGACCGGGCAATGGGTGGCGGTGGTACTGGGTTTCATCGGTGTGCTGGTGGTGGTGCACCCCGGTGGTGCGATGTTCACCCCGGCGATCCTCTATCCATTCGGTTCGGCATTGGGCTTCTGCTTCTATCAACTGCTCACGCGCATCCTGGCAGCCTACGACAGCCCGACCACCAGCAACTTCTACGCCGGGCTGTGCAACACTCTGGTGATGAGTGCGCTGGTGCCGTTCTTCTGGGAAGTGCCGCGTTGGGAGCATGGGTTGCTGATGCTGGCCCTGGGCGGCTTTGGCATGAGCGCGCACCTGCTGCTGACTCAGGCCTTCCGCCATGCCGCGCCAGCGCTGCTGGCGCCGTTCAGCTACTGCCAGATCGTGTTTGCCGGGTTGCTGGGGCTGCTGATCTACGGTCAGGTGCCCGACAGCGCGAGCTTGCTGGGTATCGCCATCATCTGCCTGAGTGGCTTGGGCGCTGCATGGATGCAGCGCAAAAAGTAAATGGGCTTGAGATTGCCGGGGCTGCTGCGCAGTCCTTTCGCGGCACAAGGCCGCTCACAGAAGAATGCAGTTCCATGTGGGAGCCGCGCTTGCCGGCGATGGGCCGCAAAGCGGCCCCATGGCCCTGTCAGGCCAATTGGTAAGTGGTCTTCACCCGAGTAAAGAACTGCCGCGCATGGGTGCCTTGTTCCCGCGACCCCAGGCTCTAAGCACCATTGCCACCAAACGGCACATGGTAAGAGCCTCATATTGACCTGCGCCTGCAACGGCGGTAAAGGGGGCGCGGTGTACTGGGATCCAGTTCGTTCAGTTGGCTGCCGGCCGCGACGAACCCGGCATGTTCGGCCAGGCGCTGGCTGGCGAGGTTGTCGATGTCGGTGGTCAGCCACACCGGGGCATCGATGGAGTCCAGCAGGCAGGTCAGCGCTTCGCGCAACAGGCCCTGGCCGCTGCTGGCCTGGTTCGCCCAATAGCCCACTTCGTATTCGTCATTGCCCGGGCGCAGGCCAATGCAGCCGATGACATCCCCGCTGTCTGCGGCGAGCACGAAATAGCGCTTTTCCTTGGCCGGGTCGAGAAATTCCTCCGCGCTCAGTTGCAGCGTTTCCTGCACTTCCTTCAAGGTCCAGTCGGGCTTGGCCCAGGCCAGGAACGGCTGGTGCAGCGCGTAGCTGTCGAGCAGTGCCTGCCGCAATTGCTGGGCGAACGCCGGCGCGGGGCGGACCACCAGGGTACGGGGCGTGGACAAGGTACGGGGTAGATCGGGGTAGGGCATTACAGGCCTTCCTGGCGGGTTGATCGGGCAAGCTAAGCACATTTTTGTGTAATCTGTGCGAGCTGTTTCGCGGTTTGCCGTGAACGCCCAAACCGATCATTCAAAGGAAACTGAAGGTCCGCCCATGCCCGACTACACGCTGCATTGCTTCGCCGAATCCGGCAACGCCTACAAAGCTGCGCTGATGCTCGAACTCACCGGCCAGGACTGGCAACCGGTGTTCGTCGATTTCTTCAACGGCCAGACCCGCGACCCGCAGTGGCGCGACGAGGTCAACGAGCAGGGCGAAGTGCCGGTGCTGGAACACGCAGGGCAACGGCTCACCCAGTCGGCACTGATTCTCGAATACCTCGCCGAACTTACCGGCCAGTTCGGCCCGCGTGACGACGACGAGAAACGGGAGATCTGGCGCTGGATGCTGTTCGACAACCACAAGTTCACCAGCTACTACGCGGCGCTGCGGTTCCTGCTGTGCCTGAAGAAGACCGGTGAGACCGATGTAACCGGCTTCTTGCGCGAGCGTGCCACGGCGGCATACCGGATTGTCGATGCGCACCTGGCGAAGACACCGTTCATGGTCGGTGGGCGGCTGACCATCGCTGACCTGTCGCTGGCGGGGTATGTGTTCATGCCGGAGGATACCGGGATCGTACTGACCGAGTTCAGCCATATCGAGGCGTGGAAGCAGCGGATTCAGGCAGTGCCGGGGTGGAAACACCCTTATGATCTGATGCCCCGCACGGCGTAAGCCTGTACCGGCCTCTTCGCGGGACAGGAAAAACCAGTCAGTACCTGACTTCAACCCCTACATAAGCCCCGATCCCGTCCCCTGGCCAGAACGACGCGGTATCCAGCCCGCGCGCGTTGTACACCGGCGTCACCGCCGTCACGTAAGCCTTGTTCGCCAGGTTCTTCAGGTCCAGCGACACCTTCCAGTTGCCTTTCGGTGCCTCATAACCCAGGTTCGCCCCCCAGATCGTATACGACGGTGCATAAAGGCTGTGGGCATAGTCCACCGCCGTGCGCGATGCCGATTGCACCTTGACCCCGGTGTACCAGCCGCTGTGGTCCTGGTATTGCATCTCGCCCTGGTAGATGTGCTTGGGCGCGCCCGGCAGCCGGTTGTTGCCGAAGGTCTGTCGACCAATCTGGGCCAGTGCAGGCACATGCAAATTTCAGATGGACAACCGCACCACCCGATTATCCAGCACCTGCGGTGCCTGCGCCCGGCGCTTGTTCACCACCAGCTCGCCGATCGCAATCAGCCGCGTGCGCGTGACGTTGCGCGACAGTCCCAGCAACTGCGCGGTATGCACCTGGTTGTAATGGCAGAAGTGATACGCCGAACGCAGCAGGGCGTTCTCGACCTTCTCGTACAAATCCCCGGGCTGTTCCTCATACAGCCGACTGAACGCCTGCAGTAGCAGATCGTCCACGCCATGGCTCGTCGGCTCCTCCTCCCGGCGTTCCAGGCGCAGGTTGGACAGGCGCAGGTCCTGAGCCTGTACCACCCCGTCGCCGGAGGTCAGCAGGCTGTGGTGAATCACATTCTCCAGCTCGCGAATATTGCCCGGCCAGCTGTACTCGACCAGCTTGGCCTGGGCCTTGGGGCTCAGTTCCACCGGCCCATAGCCCAGCCGCTCGCTGTAGCTGCGGATGAAGTGCCGGGCCAGCGGCAGGATGTCCCCCGGCCGGTCGCGCAGCGGGTGCAGTTGCAGGGTGACCACGTTCAGCCGGTAATACAGGTCTTCGCGGAAGTGCCCGGCATTGATGGCTTTCTCCAACTGCACGTTGGTCGCCGCCAGCACCCGCACATTGATCGGGATGCTCTTGCGCGAGCCCAGGCGCACCACTTCCCGCTCCTGCAACACGCGCAGCAGCTTGACCTGGATCGGCAGTGGCAGGTCGCCGATCTCGTCGAGGAACAGCGTGCCGCCGTTGGCCTCTTCAAACCAGCCGGCCTTGGCCGCCAGGGCGCCGGTGAAGGCTCCCTTTTCATGGCCAAACAACTCGGCCTCGACCAGCGATTCGGCGAACGCACCGCAGTTGACCGCGATGAACGGGCCTTTGCGCCGGCCGCTGAGGTTGTGGATGTGGCGCGCGACCAGCTCCTTGCCCGTGCCGGTTTCGCCAATGATCAGGACGCTGGCCTCACTGGGGGCGACCTGTTGCAGGTGGGCGAGCAGCGCCTGCGACCTGGGGTCTTCGAAGACCTGTGCGGTCGCCCTGATCGAGGTAGCCAGTGTCGGTGACGGGGGGAGGGTCAGCAGTTGCATGGGCGATACTCAGGAATAGAAGGATGGGGCAGGGCGCTTGCCACCGAGGGCCCACTCGCCGAGCTCGTGGAGGCGGTAATCCACCGGGTCGTGCAGGGTTTGCGTCCTCAGGTTGCGCCAGTGGCGGTCGAAGCGCAGCGAGGCATGGGTGGCGCGGGCGCCGGTCACCTCGAACAGGCGGTTGCAGATGTCCAGGCCGTGGCGCGTGGCCGCGGCCTTGGCGGTGCCGATGGCCAGGGCCAGGTCGCCGCGTTCTTCGGCGCTCAGCGCCTGCTCCTTGGCCCAGGCGCTGTCGAGCTGACGGGTGGCGCGGGCGATCAGCAGGCGCACGCTCTCAAGGCCCACCCAGAACTCGCCGTAGTGGCGCAGCACGTAGGGGTCTTCGGCGCTGCTGGCAGCGCTGGAGCGGAACCATGGCCGGCTTTCCTTGAGGCTGTACTGGCGCGCTTCGTCGAAGGCACCTTCGGCAATGCCGAGGAACAGGTTGGCGAAGTGTAACTGGGCGATCAGCGGGCGCAGGGCGGCGAACGGCGTGCTCAACGGGCCGGGGTCGAGCAGCAGCTCGTTTTGTTCGACCCGTACCCGTTCGAAGCTGGCGCTGCCACTGTCGGTCTGGCGCTGGCCGATGTTGTTCCAGTCATTGTGCAAGGTGATGCCGGTGCGTCCACTGGGGATCGCGGCGATCAGCAGCTTGCCGCCAGCACGCTCGTCCACCGCCGAGGCGATCAGCATTTCCGAGTCGCTGGCGCCGGAGCAGAAGCTCTTCTTGCCAGAGAATTCGCACCAGCCATCGAAGTGCTTGACCACGGTGCGGGTGTCCAGCGGGTTGAGTGCGTTGCCCCAGAACCAGTGCTTGCGTGCGGTCTGCTCGAACCACGGCTGCCACTGCTCCGGGCGCGAGAACAGGCGCACGGTGGCCAGCATCAGGTGGTGGAAGCCGAACACGTGAGCGATCGAACTGTCGACCCGGGCGAACTCGCGCACTACCTCGAAGGTGTCGTGCCAATTCGCACCCTGGCCGCCGAACGCCTGCGGAATCACCAACGACAGTAGGCCGCTGCTGCGCAGGGCATCGCGTTCGGCCTTGGGCGTGCCGCCGCGCTCGTCGCGTTCCACCGCGTTCTGGGCGAACTGCGTGGCCAACTCGCGCGCGACCGCCAGTGCTGGCCGGGCCGCATTCAAAGGTGCATTCATGGCAGCTCCTCAGGCGCTTTCACGGAGTGCGTGATGGGCGCCGAACAGCGGCACAGCGCGCTCGGCGGCCAGGCGGATACGCGCGCCAAGGGCATCGCTGGAAACCCGGTAGTCGGCAAGCTCCGCCTGGCTGGCGTAGACGCCGATCGGCAAGGTCAGCGCCTGCAGGAAGCTGAACAGCGGGCGCAGCTGGTGGTCGAGCACCAGCGCATGGCGTTCGCTGCCACCGGTGGCGGCGAGCAGCACCGGGGTATCGACCAGTGCGTCCTGGCCGATCAGGTCGAACAGGTGCTTGAAGTGGCCGGGGAAGCTGCCGCGGTAGACGGGCGCGGCCACCACCAGCAAGTCGGCCGTTTCCACTAGGCGCAGCTGGTGTTCCACTGCTTCGGGCAGCTCGCTACGCCACAGTGCGGCGCCCAGTGGCCGGGCGATGTCGCCCAGTTCGATCAGGTGCGTCTTGATGAGCAGGTGCTGACCCAGTTCGGCGAGGATGGCCTCGGTCAGGGCCAAGGTACGAGAGGGGCGGGTAGTACCGCCAGACAGCGCTACGACGTTCAAAGGGCGGCTCATGGGCTGGTCTCCGGATGAATAAGCGGGACTTTGCTTGAGCAATCGTCGTGCCTGTTTGAAGTTTGTTGAAAATCAACGCCTGGCAGCCTTGATGCGCACTTTGAGTGTTGGCTTTTGGCTGTTTGCTGTTGATCGGCTGTTGCGCTGCAGACAGTTGGCCAGGTGTTGGCGGCTGTACAGTGAGAGCCTTTATAGCGAATGCTGGATAGGTGTTAAAATAATAATAAAAGATATTTATATTCCATTTGGTTATTAATGGTGGTGAGCATACAGTTCCTGCTTAGCGGATTGTCAGAACGGGCTTTAAATCGCTTGGTGCACGCGTCAGTGCAACGCCAATAATCGAGTCTGAGGACAATCAACGATGTCAGTTATTAAGGGGTATTCTGTAATCGGCGGGATCGCGCTCATGAGCGCATTGTCGAATTCCGTTTTGGCGGAATCTTTAATCGACACATTCGCACTCACGCCCGGGGATCAGGTGATTGAAACCGGTGTCAATGACTGCCTGGGTGCTTATCACGCCATGAACGAGCGCATGCTCGATAAACTATCCGGTTTTGATGTTGGCATAGGCATCGGGGTACGGCTCTCTCCCAAAGAGCACAGAGAAGCAATAGACGCACTGAAAGATTTCTGGGACAAAAACGCTCATCGCTACTCCCCGGATAATTCCGCCTTGAATAGTGAACTTAAGCTTTTGAGGGATGCGCTGAACGCAGCCAATCAGAGGTATCTGCGCAGAGGAGCGGATGAGGGGTACATGAAGTCTTTAAGTAGAACGCATTCGGATTTTATATCGGAACGTTTCAGGCTTCGTGAACAGCTGGATGACGTTACTTATGCGTGGGCTCAATGCCCGGCCAAGCGGGCAGGGGCAGCGACTTGCCGGGGCGAGGCGATCAGGCAGCTTGAGGCATATTTCCAGGATGCTCATAAACAACTTGGGAAATTTTTGCCGCGCATGATGAATGCCTACGTGCCGATGGAGAGCGAATGGTGGGTTGCATGCCGGGCGCCAGATTTTACAGGTGCGCGTTGAGGGAGAACATTGACCGGATAGGTTTCCCGATTATTAAAGGTATTGCTGGGCACTAACATCTGTCCGCTTTTCAGGCATCAAGGCCCGCAGGTTGACTCTATGAAGGGTCTGGGTTGCTTTACTCATGTGCGCGCGATTGGACTCAGGCTTGTTGGTTCGCAGGGCTTGGTCGCGCCTAGGGCAATTTCTATTTATTGGGGTTCATGCTCATGTCGAACGTCGTTTCTTTCACTAATCGTAATGTGCTGTTGGAAAATGATATTGCTCGCGAGGTTGCTGATATCATTGGACAGGAAAAACTGCAATTGCCGACAGCTCAATCGCCCTTGGTCGACAGATTTGTCAGTAAGATCGAGGGTAACTACGACACTTCACGGGCGAAGACGGATACTGATCATGCAATCAGTCTTTTGTATATTGCCTATAATACGACGCCGCAGGAACACGGCGACATTCGGGTTAAGATAAGTCGCATCATGAGCCAGTTGGTCGAGGCTCAGCAGGACAGTGAGCTCCGGATCAAGGATTCGGTTCGCATTGCCGCTACGATCGGCAAGCAGCTGACGTCACTGCTGCCGGACTGGCTGGATGTCCGCGATAGCGCCGATCCTGAAGAAATCAAACAGTTCGTCAAGGCAGAGCTGCTGGACATGGCCAAGCGCATCAGCACGGCTGCCTTGGGCGTTCGCAGCAGCCTGACTACGATCATTGTCAAGTACGACAGTATTCTCAAGGACATCAAAGACGTTACTGATAGCAGCGAAATCGCCTTGAGCGAGACCATCGCAGCCAATAAGGCAATCCAGGATGAGATTGTTCAGGCCACGGCGCGTAAAGAAGAACTGGATTCACTGGTCAGTGCGCTGCAGGAGCAGATAGCGCGATTCGAGAAAATGGCCTTCGAGTATGGCAAGCAAGCCCAAAGTGCCGAGCAGAAGTCCTTCTGGGCCTCGGTGATCAAGACCGTCACACAAGTGGTGTCCGCTGTACTGCCGATTGCCGCCATGGCGGCGACGGGCGGGGTTGGTGGAGCGCTCGGGGTTGCCGCCGCAGGTACACCGGGGCTGCTCGGGAACACCAATGTCGACCCGAAGCAGGTGGTGGAAAAGTCCAACCTTGAAGCGGCGCGCAATGCTCAATCAAAGATTGTCGAGGCACGCCAGCAACGCGTCGATGAACTTGAGCAGCAGCAGGTGGCGGCAACCACCGATGCCGAAAGACAGGCATTGAGCAGTGCGCTTGAAAAGGCTCAGGTTGAATTGCGTGAGGGGCAGAACCAGCTGAGCCAAGCTGAAAATCAATTGGGCGCATTTCTGCGTCAACTGGGCGCTGCGGCAGATGAGGCAGGCGCAGAGCAGCAGCGTCAAGGTGCTTCGCTGCGCGAACTAGAGCGGCAGATGCTCGACAATGTCGAGAAGTACGAAGAGGTCAAGCGCGGGCAGGTTGCGGAGTTGGCCAAGATTACCGTGCTGCTCGATGCCAAGCGCAGTGAAGAGCAAACCATCGAGCTTGCAGTCAGGTCGCTGAACCTGAGTGTTTCGGCACTCAAGCGCAGCAAGGAAATCGTCGAAGAGATTGCCTTCTTCTTCAAATCCTTCGCGGACTTCATGCAGTGCATCGTCGATGAAGCCACGATTCGCATGGAAGAGTACGAAAAGGCAGGCAATAGTGCAGTGTTGCGCAAGAGCCGCCTGGAAGCGATCCGGCTAAGTACCGATGAATTCTTCGTCACCCAGGCTGCGGAATGGCTTGCTGTAGGGGTTGTTTCGGAGCGTTTCGCGCAATTGTTCAACGATGGCTGGAGCAAGTTGAACAAGCTGTCGGGTCAATACATTACAGGTGATGAGCTTCAGGCTTACCTGGTACAGGCGTCGCAGCAACTCAAGGTGATCATCGAGGAGCGTGAGGCCGCGAGCAATCAGCGTATCGCCTCCCTGCAGAGCTATCGCGAGGAGCGCGAGGCAACTGCTTGACCTACCGTTACCGCTGAGCGCACGGGTGGAGCCCTGGTTGGCCAGGGCTTCATGTATGGACGAAAAAAAGTCCGCTGACCGAGCGGGCGAAAGATACAACGCTTGCGTGATTCAGTGGGAGCGCATAGTCATCGCAGTGTGTCGCTCGACCTAGCGCGGCCATTTGGCCTGCGTGACATTCTCTTTCGGTTGCCTGACAAAACGCCGTGCGGGGCTGGCAGATGGGTAGGCGCGCGTTTGAAGATCGCTCGGCACACCTTCTTGCACTGCCTCCAGGAGTCATGTCATGAGCGATATCCAGCTGTTACCTGCCGTGGTCGAGTTCCTCGCCAGGCCCCATGGCCACTTCATCGAGGGCCAGTACCTGGCGGGCGAGGCGGGGCCGTCGATCGTCATCCATAACCCATCCAGCGGCACGGTCATCGCTCAAGTGGCCGAGGCCAGCGATGCCGAAGTCGAGCGCGCGGTGCGCAGCGCGCGGCACGCCTTCAAGGGCGACTGGGCCGAGGCTTCGCCATATCATAAAGGCGTGGTGTTGAACCGGCTGGCCGACCTGATCGAGGCCAATGCCGAAGAGCTGGCGCAGTTGGAAACCCTGTGCTCGGGCAAGTCGATCAACCTCACCCGCGGCCTGGAGATCGCCCAGAGCGTGGTGTTCCTGCGCTACTTCGCCGGTTGGGCGAGCAAGATCACCGGGCAGACCATGACGCCTTCGATCCCCTCGTTCGCCGGGGAGCGTTATACCGCGTTCACCCTGCGCGAGCCGGTGGGCGTGGTGGCCGGGATCGTGCCATGGAACTTCTCGGTGATGATCGGCATCTGGAAGATCGCCTCGGCGTTGGTCACCGGTTGCACCATCGTCATCAAGCCGAGCGAGTTTACCCCGCTGACGCTGCTGCGCATTGCCGAGTTGGCGATCGAGGCCGGTGTGCCGGCGGGCGCGCTCAACGTGCTGAATGGCCGGGGGCAGGCCGGGCAGCGGCTGATCGAACACCCGGACGTGGCCAAAGTGGCCTTCACCGGTTCCGTGCCAACCGGTATCGCGGTGGGCAAGGCGGCCATGGCGGCCAACCTGACCCGCGCCACCCTGGAACTGGGCGGCAAGAATGCTGCGGCGCTGCTGGCCGATGTCGACGTCGATGTTGCTGTGGCCGGTATCGTGCAAACGGCCTATGTGCACCAGGGGCAGGTGTGCGCATCGCCCGAACGCCTGTATGTGCACCACAGCAAGGTCGAGGAATTCACCCGCAAGCTGGGTGCCGCGCTGGGGCAGATGAAGATTGGTTCGGCACTGGACCCCGAGGCGCAGTTCGGGCCCTTGGCCAATGCCGCGCACTTGCAGAAGATTCTCGGCTTCTTCGAGCGGGCGCGGGCCAACAACACGGTGGTGTGTGGTGCCAGGGCAGTGGACCGGCCGGGCTACTTCGTCGAGCCGACCGTGGTCCTGGCCAACGGTGCCAGTGACCCGCTGCTGCATGAGGAAACCTTTGGGCCGATCGTCTGCGTGCTGCCGTTCGACAACGAGCAAGAGCTGGTCGAGCTGATCAACGACAGCCCTTTTGGCCTGACCGCGAGCCTGTGGACCAACGACCTGTCCAGGGCGCTGCGGCTGATTCCGCAGATCGAGGCCGGCACGGTGTGGGTCAATATGCACACTTTCCTCGACCCGGCGGTGCCGTTTGGCGGGACCAAGGCCTCGGGGGTGGGGCGCGAGTTCGGCAGCGCGTTCATCGAGGACTACACCGAGCTGAAGTCGGTGATGATCCGGTACTGAGTCATTCCAGGCTTGTGGGCGCGCCTAACGGCGGCTGCGCCCATACGCCTGGCTGATCCGGTCGATCACCATTGCCAGGGCTACGATGGCCAACCCAGCTTCGACCCCTTGGCCGACGTTGAGGGTCTGGATTCCGGCCAGCACATCCTCACCCAGCCCGCGGGCGCCAATCATCGAAGCCACCACTACCATCGACAAGGCCATCATCACCGACTGGTTGAGCCCGGCCATGATGCTCGGCAGCGCCAGCGGCAGGGCGATGCGCCGCAGCCGCTGCCAGCGGCCGGCACCCAGGCCGTGGGCGGCCTGCAGCAGCGAGGGGTCGATCTGGCTCAGGCCCAGCTCGGTCAGCCTCACCAACGGCGGCAGGGCATAGATCAAGGTGGCGAACACCGCCGGCACCTTGCCCAGGCCGAACAGCATCAGCACCGGGATCAGGTAGACGAAGGCCGGCAGCGTCTGCATCACGTCCAGTACCGGCAGCAGCAGGCGCCGGGCCAGTGGGCGGGTGGCCAGGAGGATGCCCAGCGGCACACCGATCAGCACGCACAGCCCGGTACTGACCAGCACCAGGGCCAGGGTCTGCAGCAGTTTGTCCCACAGCCCTAGCATGCCGATGAATGCCAGCAGCGCGGCCAGCACCACGCTGCGCACTAGGCTGCGGCTGGCGTGCCAGGCCAGCAGGCCGACCAGCAGCAACAACAGCCACCAGGGCATCAGGCGCAACAGGCTCTCCAGGCCGACCAGCAATTGCAGCAGCTGGTCGGAGACACTGCGCAGGTGGTCGCCATAGTGCAATACCAACCAATCGACCAGGCGGTTGATGGTGTCGGCGAAGGACAGTTGCAGGGCTTCGGGGAAGCCCGTGCTCATAGGCTGGCCTCGACCTTGCCGGCCACGTCAGCGGGTAGCCAGGCCTTCCACACATCCGGGTTGGCGCGCAGGAAGGCCTTGGCGGCATCGGTGGCTGGCAGGCGTTTTTCGTTCATCTCGGCCAGGGCCTTGTTCAACCGGTCGATGGGCAAATCGACTTTTTCGAACACCGCCACCAGCTGTGGATAGCCATCGCGAAATGCCTTGGACACGCCGATCGACAGCTTTGCCGGCAACGACTGGCTGCCTTTGGGGTTGGGGTTTTTCGCGTCGGTCAGGGTCGCCCAGGCTGCCGCGTCGAACGGGGGTTCCTGCAGACGCACCAAGTCGTAGCGCCCGATCAGTGCAGTGGGGCTCCAGTAGTAGAACAGCACGGGTTTCTTGCGGCGAATCGCCGAGTCCACTTCGGCATCCAATGCCGCGCCTGAGCCAGTGCGGAAGTTGGTGTACAGGTCTTCCAGGCCGTAGGCCTTCAGCTTCTGGCTGTTGACGATCTCCGAGGTCCAGCCGCTGGGGCTGTTGAGGAAGCGGCCTTTGACCGGGTCCTCAGGGTCCTTGAACACCGACGCATAGCGCTTGAGGTCCTCGACACTGCGCAGGCCAGGGGCAGGGGCTTTGTCGCCCTTGACCACGTAGGCGGGGACCCACCAGCCCTCTTCAGCATTCTTCACCGTGTCACCCAGGGCGAACACCTCGCCGGCCTTTTCGGCGTTGACCCAGGCGGGGCTGCGCCCGGCCCATTCTTCGGCGATCACTTGCAGGTCATTGCGCGCCAGCGCCACTTCCATGCTCACGGTGCTACCGGGCAGCGTGTCGGTAGGGTAGCCGTAACCGTGCTCGACGATGTGGCGCAGGATTTCCGTGGTCAGGGCGCCGCTTTCCCAGCCAAGCGCGCCGAAGTGAATGGGTTTGGTTTGTTCCGCCGATGCGGCGCTGTCGGTGCTGGCCAGGCCGATGGTAAGCAGCAGGCCGGCCAGCAGCGCAGGGATTTTCTTCATGGGGGCCTCGTAGGTTGCCACTCATTGGGTTGGGGGCAAGTGTAGACGACGGTTTTTCGCTTCCTGCCGGAAGGCCTTCGCGATGGGCGCAGCCGGGGCATGCGAGAACAATCCTCAGGCGCTGGTCGATCATGGTTGCCCGGCTACGCGGGTGGCGAGCCTGCTGCGGGTACGTACAGAATTCGACCGAGGGTGGTGCTGATCGATGCCCATGCCACTGCGTTGGGGAGGCCTGCAGGCACTGCCGGGGTCTTTGATCTCGAACCGCTGCGGGTAGAGGTGAGCGAGCAGGTCTACCTCAACGCCGACCAGATGCAACACTGCCCGGCACCGAGGTGTTGCCGATGGGTGCCGGGCCCAACGTGCATGGCGCGTTGGTCATGCTTGACCAGATCGTGGCAGGCGGGCGTTTTCACGCCACCTGAGCGCGTGCAGCGCAGGCACGCAGTCGGTCAGACGCGGAACTGGTCCATCAGCGCCTGCTGCTGGTTGGCCAGGCTGTTCAGCGACTGGCTGACCCGCGCCGATTCGTTGGCCTGGCCGGACAGCGATTCGGTGACATCGCGGATGGTCGCGACGTTGCTGTTGATCTCTTCGGCCACCGCACTCTGCTCTTCGGCGGCCGAGGCGATCTGCAAGTTCATGTCGGTGATCACGCTGACCGCCTGGCCGATGCGTTGCAGCGCAGTCACGGCCTGGCCGACCTGCTCGACACCGCCTTGAGCCTGGCGATGGCTGTGGTCCATGCTGCCGACCACATCGCGGGTGCCGGTCTGCAGGGCTTCGATCACCTGGCGGGTTTCTTCCACCGACTCCTGGGTGCGCTGGGCCAGGTTGCGCACTTCATCGGCGACCACGGCAAAACCACGGCCGGCTTCACCGGCACGAGCCGCTTCGATGGCAGCGTTGAGCGCCAGCAGGTTGGTCTGCTCGGCGATCGAACGGATCACCTCCAGCACCGAACCGATTTTTTCGCTGTTCTGCGCCAGGCCTTCGACCTCGGCCATGGCCTGGCTCATGTTGGCGGCCAGGGCATCGATGCTGGTGGTGGTGCGGTCGATTACCGCCAGGCCTTCACGGGTGGCCTGGTCGGCCTCGCGGGCGGCTTGCGCGGCCTGGGCGGCGCTGCGGGCGACGTCCTGGGCGGTGGCGCTCATTTCGTGGGAGGCGGTGGCCACCTGGTCGACCTGGCGGTACTGCTGCTCCATGCCGGCACTGGTTTCAGTGGCGATGGCCGAGGACTGGTCGGCGGTGCCGCGGGCGGCCTGCACCGAGCGCTTCACCTCGGCGATGGTCGGTTGCAGTTTGTCGAGGAAGCGGTTGAACCAGCCGGCCAGCTCACCGAGTTCGTCGCGCTTGTCGTAGGTCAGGCGGCGGGTCAGGTCGCCTTCTCCGCTGGCGATGTCCTTGAGCATCGCCGCCACGCCGAGGATTGGTTTGGTCACGCCTCGGGCCATCAGCCACACCAGCAGCAGGCCGGCGATCGCCGCGGCCAGGCCCAGGCCCAGCTCCAGCAGGGTGCCGCTGGTGTTCAGGGTGTCCAGCTCTCGCTTGAGCGCTTCGGCGGGGCCGGTCAGGGCATTTTCCGGCACATCCAGCAGCACGCCCCAGGGCTGGGCGCCGGGGATCGGCTCGAACGCAGCCAGCACTTTCAGGCGTGCCTGGTCGTGGAGGATGCTCAACTTGCCAGTGGCCAGCTTGCGCACCAGTTCGGCGCCCTGGCGCGGGTCGACTTGGTCGAAACGCTGGGCCAGCTTGCTGGCGTCGGCGCTGTAGCCGGCCAGCAGGCCGACCGGGCTGAGGATGCCGACCGTGGTGCGGCCTTCGTAGAGGCTGCGGCTGGCGTCCTGGCTCAGGGCCTGCAGGCTGTTGAGGTTGATGTCGATGGACAGGGTGGCAATGATCTTGCCGTTGACCGCCAGCGGGAAGACGATGCTGGTCATCAGCACGCGCTGGCCGTCGATGTCGTAGAAGTACGGCTCCACCACGCAGACCTTGCCGGTGCTGCGCGGGCAGCTCCACCAGGTGTTGGCCGGCTGGCCGCTGGGGCCGATCTCGGTGTTGGCCATGTCGTGCTCGGGCAGGGCCATGGCGGTCAGCTGGCCGGCGCGCGGTTGCGACCAGTACAGGGCGAAGCGCCCGGTTTCGTTGCTGCCCAGCTCGGCTTTGCCGACGAACAGGCTGTCCTTGTTGTCCAGCGCATTGGGCTCGAACACCAGCGACAGGCCGAGCAGATCGGGGTTGGCCTGCAGCGCGGCGCGCACCTGGCGGGTCAGGTCCTCACGCAGGTCGAAGGCATCGAGGAAGCGTTTTTCTGCCTGTTCACGCAGGAACAGCACCTGGCGCGAGAAGCCCGCGCCGTACTGGTACGCATCCATGAACTGGCGGCGGATGTTCAGGGCCTGGACTTCACCTTGCGACTCGATCCGCGACTGCGCAGCTTCGGTGAGCATCTGCATGCTGCTGGCCTTGACCAGGTCCGAGCTGTGGTCCATGCGGTACAGTGAAAGGCCGACGAGAAGGGTGACGATGCCGGCGAGGCAGAGACCGGCGAGCAGGGTGATCTTCCACTGGATGGAAAGTTGTCGCAAAGGCATGGGGGTGAATCCCTTTTTTTGGCAGTAAGGGTTTGGTGGTGGGGCTGAGAGGTGTTTGCCTTGGGGTTTTTGGCGCCTGGGAGATCGAGCGCCGCCCGCGCGGCGCATCGCGAGCTGCGCTCGCTCCTACGTTTGTTTCTGGCCAGTAACGCCTGTGACAGGCGCGCGCGACCGCCTTGTTGGTACAACGCAATACCGCGCCATGCGCCAAGGCGTACGCGCAAATCCCACAGGAAAAATTGGCCCGAAACAAACGTAGGAGCGAGCGCAGCTCGCGATGCGCCGCGCGGGCGGCGCTCGATCTCACAGGCACTGAAGACCTAAAGGCAAGCCCCTCTGAGCCTCCTCCTATATCGGCTCAGGCCCTTTTTTCTTTATTCAAACATTCAATTTAAATTACCAGCGAAACTCGCCGTAATATGGCGCTTTTGACATCTCCCTCCCACTCCGTCACAGTGCGCGCTTTTTTGTCTGCCACCATGAGGAACCCCAAACCATGAACGCAGTGATCGCCGCCGTCGGCATCATGCTCATTCTCAGCCTGTCCCGCGTGCATGTGGTCATCGCCCTGATCATCGGCGCACTGGCCGGTGGCCTGGTCGGCGGGCTGGGAATCGAAGGCACGCTCAAGGCCTTCAACGGCGGCCTTGGTGGCGGTGCCACGGTGGCAATGTCCTACGCCTTGCTCGGCGCCTTCGCCGTGGCCATCGCCAAGTCGGGCCTGGCCCATGCCCTGGCCGACCGCGCATTGAACATGATCGACCGCCAGGGCCATGCCAACGGTGGCAAGGTCAAATGGCTACTGATCGGCCTGATGCTGGTGGTGGCGGTGTCGTCGCAGAACATCCTGCCCATCCACATCGCCTTCATCCCGCTGCTGGTGCCGCCGCTGCTGTACGTGCTGACGCGCCTGCGCATCGACCGCCGGCTGATCGCCTGCGTGATCACCTTCGGCCTGATCACGCCGTACATGTTCCTGCCGGTTGGCTTTGGCAACATCTTCCTCAACGAGATCCTGCTGGCCAACGTCGCCCGTGCCGGGGTCGATGTCAGCGGGGTCAACGTCACCCACGCCATGGCCATCCCGGCTGCCGGCATGTTCGCCGGCCTGCTGCTGGCGGTGTTCATCAGCTACCGCAAGAAGCGCGACTACGACCTGGCGCGCATCGAGCAGGTCGAGCAGGTCAACGTGCAGTACAACCCGCTGACCCTGCTGGTGGCGGGGCTGGCAATCGCTGCGGCATTCATCGTGCAGCTATGGCTGGACTCGATGATCATCGGCGCCATGGTCGGTTTCCTGATCTTCTCGCTGTCGGGCATCGTGCGCTGGAAGGATACCGACGACCTGTTCACCGAAGGCATGAAGATGATGGCCATGATCGGCTTCATCATGATTGCCGCGTCCGGCTTTGCGGATGTGATGAAAGCCACCGGCGAAGTGCAGAGCCTGGTCGAGACTTCGGCACAGTGGATCGACCACAGCAAAGTCATTGGCGCCTTGCTGATGCTGCTGGTGGGGTTGCTGGTGACCATGGGCATCGGTTCTTCGTTCTCGACGGTGCCGATCCTGGCGGCGATCTTCGTGCCGCTGTGCGTGCAGCTGGGCTTCGACCCGCTGGCCACGGTGTGCATTGTCGGTACCGCAGGTGCCTTGGGCGATGCTGGCTCGCCGGCGTCGGATTCGACCCTCGGCCCGACCTCGGGGCTGAACGTGGATGGCCAGCACCACCACATCTGGGACACCGTGGTTCCTACCTTCCTCCACTACAACCTGCCGTTGCTGGCATTCGGCTGGCTGGCGGCAATGACCCTGTAAGGCGTCAGCCCTTGTTTGGCGGTGGCGAGATGCTGTTGAGGACGGTACTGCCGTCCTTGCTGCGGGTCAGGTAGATCGGCAGCACCTTGGGCAGGTTGTCCACCAGCCGGGCGACCTCGCGGGTGTTGTAGATGCCGCTGATACGGATGCGCCCGGTGCCGGGGTCGGCCAGCAGCAGCGGAGCGTCGAGGTAGCGGTTGATTACTGGCAGGGCCTGTTCCAGGCTCAGGTTGTCGAGCACCAGCTTGCCGTTGCGCCAGGCCAGGCTGTTGTCGTAATCGTCGTTCTCGGCGAGTTGCGGTTCGAAATCACCCGTGTGGTAGCTGGCCTGCATGCCAGGGCCCAGGCGGTAGCCACCAGCACCGCCGTCGCTGCTGACCAGCACCGAACCCTGCACCAGTGTGACCTTGACCTGATCCTGATACTTCCAGACATTGAACTGGGTGCCGGTGACCCGGGTCTGGCCGCGGCCGGCGCGGACGATGAACGGGTGGCTGCTGTCGTGCTGCACCTTGAAGAAGGCTTCGCCACGCTTGAGCGTAACCTGACGCTGGTCCTTGTAGTTGAGGTAGGTCAGTTCGGTGTGCAGGTTGAGCTCGACCGTGCTGCCGTCACTCAACTGCACGGTCTGCATCTGGTTGCCCGCTTCGAAGTGCTCGTAGTGGTTGGGCAACCAGCCTTGCTCCCAGCCCACCCAGCCGGCCAGCGGCAAGACCAGCAGGGCCAGTGCGGCTGCCGATGCCAGTGGCCGCCAGTTGCGTGCCCGTCGCACATGCCGCGCAGGCGGGTCGAAGTCGATGACCGTGGCGGTGCGTGGCAGCATATCGGCGGTCTGCCAGATTTCCAGCATCGCCTGGTATTCCTCTGCGTGACGCGGGTCGGCTGCCAGCCAGCGGGCGAAGGCTTCACGTTCGACCAGCGTGCAATCGTCGGCGTGCAGGCGCATGCACCAATGCGCGGCGGCATCGGTGATGGCATCGTCTGGGCTGGGATTGAGGCGGTCTTGGTTCATCATGGCTCCGGGTTTTGCGCATTCTACCCCTGGAAGGGGCTCCCGAGAACCGAGGTAATGGCGAATGACTATCAGTTATGTGTGTTTTTCGTCGGTTGCGCAAGGGATTTCCAGCGTTTGAGAACGCTTCGCGGCAAGCACGAAGCGCTCCCTTGCTGCCTCAGAATTGCTCGGCCGCCATCGCATACAGGCTGGCGCTACCGGCGCGGATGCTGGCATCCAGGGCCAGGCTGCGCGGCAGCAGGCGCTGGAAGAAGAACGCCGCACAGGCCAGCTTGGCGCCATGGAAGGCCGGGTCTTCGGCGTGCCTGGCCTGGGCCACCGCCGCCATGCGCGCCCACATGTAAGCATAGGCGGTCAGGCCGAACAGGTGCAGGTATTCCACGGCCACGGCATTGACCAGGTTGGCGTCCTCGCGTGCCCGTGCCTGCAGCCATTCGCTGGTGGCTTCCAGGCGCGCCAGGCTGGCTTGCAAGGCCTCGCGGTGCAGCGGTGCCCCGGCGCTGAAGACCCGTACTTCAGCCGCGAAACAGGCCAAGGCCTGACCGCCATCGGCTAGCACCTTGCGCCCGAGCAGGTCGAGGGCCTGGATGCCGTTGGTGCCTTCGTAGATCTGCGCGATGCGCACATCGCGCACGCGCTGCTCCTGGCCCCACTCGCGGATGTAGCCATGGCCACCGTACACCTGCTGGCCGAGCACGCAGCTTTCCAGACCGTTGTCGGTGAAGAACGCCTTGGCCACCGGGGTCAGCAGCGCGACCAGGCGCTGGGCATGCTCGCGCTCGCCACCGTCCTCGGCGTAGCGCGCCAGGTCGAGCTGCTGGCCGACATAGGCGGCGAAGGCACGGCCGCCTTCGGTGAGGGCGCGCATGGTCAGCAGCATGCGCCGTACATCGCCATGTTCGATGATCGGGTCGGCGGCTTTCTCTGACGCCTTTGGGCCGCTGGCGGCTCGGCTTTGCAGGCGCTCGTTGGCATAGCGTGCGGCGCTCTGGTACGACGCTTCGGCGCATCCGATGCCCTGGATGCCGATGGACAGGCGCTCGTAGTTCATCATGGTGAACATCGCCGCCAGGCCCTTGTTCGGCTCACCGACCAGGTAACCACTGGCGCCATCGAAGTTCATCACGCAGGTGGCCGAGGCCTTGATGCCCATCTTGTGTTCGATCGAACCACAGTAAGCGGCGTTGCGCGGGCCGAGGCTGCCGTCGGCCTCGACCCGATACTTGGGCACCAGGAACAGCGAGATGCCCTTGGCTCCGGCCGGGGCGTCCGGCAGCTTGGCCAGCACCAAGTGAACGATGTTCTCGGTGAGGTCCTGTTCGCCACCGGTGATGAAAATCTTGCTGCCGCTGATGCGATAGCTGCCGTCAGCTTGGGGTTCGGCGCGGCTGCGGATCAGCCCCAGGTCGGTGCCGGCGTGGGACTCGGTCAGGCACATGGTGCCGGCCCAGCGGCCTTCGTATAGCGGCGGCAGGTAGGTGGCCTTGAGTGCTTCACTGGCATGGGCGTCGATGGCCAGGCAGCTGCCGGCGCTCAGCGCCGAATACAGGCTGAAGCTGCAGTCGGCGGCGTAGAGCATTTCTTCAAACAGCACGCCGAGCATTTTCGGCATGCCCATGCCGCCGTACTCGGGGTTGCCGCCCAAGCCGACCCAGCCGCCTTCGCGATAGGTACGCCAGGCGTCGCGGAAACCGTCTGGGGTGGTGACGTTGCCGGCGTCGAAGTGCACACCTTGCTCGTCGCCGTTGCGGCTGAGCGGGGCGATCAGCTGGCTGGTGACCTTGGCGGCCTCTTCGAGAATGGCGTCGGCGGTTTCGCCGTCGACGCGCTCGGCCAGGGCGGGCATGCGCGCCCACAGGGCAGGGCCCTGGAGCACGTCATGGAGGATGAAGCGCATGTCGCGCAATGGAGCGGTGTAGTCGGTCATGTCAGGCTCGATAACGGTTCACAGGTCCTTGGCGCGGTCGCGCAGGACGTATTTCTGGATCTTGCCGGTGGAGGTCTTGGGCAGCTCGCCGAAGACCACGGTCTTGGGCACCTTGAACCCGGCCAGGTGTTCGCGGCACCAGTTGATGATGTCGCTCTCGCGGGTCTGCTCGTGGCCGGGCTTGAGGGCGACGAAGGCGCAGGGCGTTTCGCCCCACTTGTCGTCGGCGCGGGCGACCACGGCGGCTTCCAGCACGGCGTGGTGCTTGTACAGGGTGTCTTCGACTTCGATGGTCGAGATGTTCTCGCCGCCGGAAATGATGATGTCCTTGAGCCGGTCCTTGATCTCGACATAGCCATCGGCGTGCCACACGGCCAGGTCGCCGGTGTGGAACCAGCCACCGCGGAAGGCCTCGGCGGTGGCTTCGGGGTTTTTCAGGTAGCCCTTCATCACCGTGTTGCCGCGCATGAAGATCTCGCCCAGGGTGTTGCCGTCTTGCGGTACCGGCTGCAGGGTCTGCGGGTCGGCGACCATCAGGCCGTCGAGGGTGGGGTAGCGCACGCCCTGGCGCGACTTGATCCGCGCCCGCTCTTCAAGCGGCAGTTCGTCCCATTCATCATGCCAGGCGCAGACGGTGACCGGCCCGTAGACTTCGGTCAGGCCATAGGTGTGGGTGACCCGGATGCCCATCTGCTCGACTGCACCGATGACCTTGGCTGGCGGTGCGGCGCCGGCGACCATGGCCTGTACCGGGTGTTCGATGGCGGCTTTGGCAGCTTCCGGCATGTTGACCAGGGCGTTGAGCACGATGGGCGCACCGCACAGGTGGCTGACCCGGTGCTCGCGGATCAGGGTGAGGATCTTCTGCGGGTCGACCCGGCGCAGGAACACATGGGTGCCGGCCAGTGCGGTGATGGTCCAGGGGTAGCACCAGCCGTTGCAGTGGAACATCGGCAAGGTCCACAGGTACACCGGGCGGTGGCCCATGGCCCAGGTCATCTGGTTGCCGATGGCATTCAGGTAGGCGCCACGGTGGTGATAGACCACGCCTTTGGGGTTGCCGGTGGTGCCCGAGGTGTAGTTCAGCGAGATTGCCTGCCATTCGTCCTCGGGCCACTCCCAGGCGAAGTCCGGGTCGCCTTCGGCCAGCAGGGCTTCATAGTCGAGGTCGCTGACCGCACGGCCTTCGCCGTATTCGGGGTCATCCACGTCGATCACCAGCGGCGGGTGTTCGAGCAAGGCCAGTGCAGCAGCAATCACGCCGTGGAACTCGCGGTCGGTGATCAGCACCTTGGCCTCGCCGTGCTGCAGCATGAAGGCGATGGCTTCGGCGTCCAGGCGCACGTTGAGGGTGTTGAGCACGGCGCCGATCATCGGTACGCCGAAGTGTGCTTCGAGCATGGCCGGAATGTTCGGCAGCATCACCGCCACCGTGTCGCCGCGGCCGATACCACGCCCGGCCAGGGCGCTGGCCAGGCGCCGGCAGCGCTGGTAGGTCTCGCGCCAGTCGCGGCGAATGGCGCCGTGGATCACGGCCGGGTAATCGCCGTACACGGCGGCGGTGCGTTCGATGAAACTCAGCGGGGTGAGGGCGACGTGGTTGACGGCAGCGGGCATCAAGCCCTGGGCGAAGATCGACATACGGTAATCCTGTAGGGGAGGCAGACGCAGCCTGTGCGTGTGGCCCCCCGGTGGCTGATTGTTAGCTCTGATCAGGGTGCGGGCAGCGCGCCGATGGCCGCTTGCCCCTGTCGCAGTTTTACGCGAACCGCTATCCTAGATGGAATATCAACTATAGCAATATAGTAAAACTACTATAAGAACGAGCGGCGACAGTGGATCAGACCTTTTCACCCTTGCTCGCCAAGGACCCACAACCCAGCGTGCTGCTGGCCGCCGATGCCTGCGCCCTGGCAAGCAACCCGGCCCTGCAGGGGTTGATCGGCGCAGGTACCGCGTTGGCCGACTGGCTGCCGAGCAATGCTGCGGCGCTGGTGCGTGCCTGCCTGCGCCAGCACAGGGCAATCGCCGATGTGGAAAAACAGGTCGGCGAACGCATCCTGCTGTGGACCTTCATCCCCGATGACCAGGGCCAGTGGGTGCTGGCACGCTGCCGCGATGCCAGCGAAGAGCGCCAGGGCGCACGTGAGGCCAGCCGCGCCCGGCGCCTGTATCGGCTGATTATCGAGAACACCACCGACCTCATTTCCCGGCACAGCCCGGACGGCCGTTTTCTCGATGCCTCGCCGGCTGCCTATCGCCTGCTCGGCCTGTGGCCGGAGCAACTGCGTGGCATGCCGGTGCGCGCCCTGCTGCACCCGCGCGAGCGGCGCCAGGTGCTACGCCAGGCCGCCGCCGCCCTGGACCAGGACGGTTACCACACCACGACTTGCCGCGTTCGCCATGCCAGCGGCGCCTATCGCTGGTTCGAGATCGCCAGCCGCGCGATCCGCGAGACCTACACGGGCGCCGTGGTGGAAGTGGTCAGCGTGTCGCGGGACATCACCTTGCGCATCGAGGCCCAGGAAAACCTGGCCCACAGCGCCCGGCTCGCCACCCTGGGCGAACTGGCGTCGGGGATTGCCCACGAGATGAATCAGCCGCTGGCGGCGGTGGTCAACTATGCCAATGCCAGCCAACGCTACCTGCAAGGCCTGGAGCGCGACCCGCAGGCGCGTGAGCGGGTCGGCCAGGGCCTGCAACGTATAACCGAGCAGGCGACCCACGCAGCCGAGGTGATTCGCCGCCTGCGTGCGTTCCTGCGCAAGGGGCCGCGGCGCCTGCAGGCGGTGGAAGTGGCCGAGGTGGCGGCCGAAGCCATGCGCCTGTGCGCCTGGGAAGCCGCACGTGATCAGGTCGTGGTCGAGCTGCGCCTCAACGGGCAATTGCCGGCGGTGTTCGCCGACCAGGTATTGCTCGAACAAGTGTTGCTCAACCTGCTGCGCAATGCCATCGAGGCCAACCGCGAGCAGCATGGCGTGCAGCCGTCACGTATCCTGCTCGGCGCCGTGCGCGAGGGGGATGGGGTGCTGATCGAGGTCGCCGACCAGGGGCCTGGCGTGGCTGCCGAGCGCCTGGATGAGATCTTTACGCCGTTCAGTACCAGCAAGGCCGATGGGCTGGGCTTGGGCCTGAGCATGAGCCGCAGCCTGATCGAAGGGTTTGGCGGCAGCCTCTGGGCGCGTGCGGGCGAGGCGGGCGGGTTGGTGTTGTGCTGCCGCCTGGCAGTGAACCGGGGATAAGGAGAGAGCAGGGTGCAAGCGAAGGTATATGTAGTCGATGACGACCAGGGCATGCGTGATTCGACGGTGTGGTTGCTGGAATCGGTCGGCCTGCAGGGCGTGCCGTTCGCCAGCGGCCAGGCGTTCCTGGATGCTTGTGTGGAGGATGGGCCGGCCTGCGTGCTGCTTGATGTGCGCATGCCTGGGCTGGGCGGCATGGCGGTGCAGCAGGCACTGCGCGAGCGCGGCGTGCAGATGCCGGTGATCTTCGTCAGCGGCCATGCCGACGTGCCGATCGTGGTGCGGGCGTTCAAGGCCGGGGCGAGCGACTTCATCGAAAAACCCTACAGCGACCAGCTGCTGCTCGACAGTGTGCAGGCCGCGCTGGAACGGGCAGGGCAGGCGCGCCAGGACGACCTGGTGCTGGCCGCAGTGCAGGCACGCGTGGATGCCCTGACGCCCCGTGAGCGCGACGTGTTCGTGCCGCTGGCCCAGGGCTTGAACAACCGCGAGATTGCCGAGCGCCTGGGTATCAGCGTGAAGACCGTGGACCTCTATCGAGGGCGGGTGATGAAGCGCCTGGAGGCGGGTAGCCTGGCCGAGCTGGTGGGCATGGCGATTGCCTGCGGGGCCGTGCAGGCGCTGGGTTTGCGCGCCCTGTGAAACGTCTCCGGCAACGGCCGTTTCATGAATATTTGCATAGCACCCTAATCAAGGCTTTGACATTCACTGCCTAGGCAGTAATATTTTTATACAATTGCCTGAGCAGACCCGATGTCTCATTTCACCCCGGAAAACTTCCAGACCTGCGCCATCGGCATGCTGCTGGGCCGTGCGGCGATCCTCAAGGACCGCATTCTCGACTGGCACCTCGAATCAGAGGGCGTCACCGCCGCACAGTTCAAGGTGCTGATCATCGTCACCCAGTACCAGGTGGATACCCCGGCCGAACTGTGCCGCTACCTGGGCCTGGACAGCGGTTCGATGACCCGCATGCTCGACCGCCTCGAGCAGAAGGGCCTGATCTTGCGCAACCGCTGCGCCGATGACCGCCGCCAGGTGCGCCTGGGGCTGACCGCCGATGGCCAGCGCCTGGCCGACCGCCTGCCGGAGATCGGCGCGGCGGCGATGAACGAATTGGTCGGCGTATTGCAGCCAGACGAATTGAAGACCCTCGAAGGGTTGCTGGCCAAAGTCCTGCTGGGTGCCGGTGACCCTCTGACGATCCGCCGCTTCGGCGATCGTTGATCCCTGTTACGCATATTCCAAGGTATTGTCATGGCCACTCCCACAGACACCGCAACTCCCTCCGCCGACGCGCCAGCGTCGGGCAAGCGCAAGGCCTGGCTGCTCGGCCTGCTGTTGCTGGTGCTGCTAGCCGGCGCCGGCACCTGGGCCTGGTACAGCCTGGTCGGGCGCTGGCACGAAAGCACCGACGACGCCTACGTCAATGGCAACGTGGTGGAGATCACCCCGCTGGTGACCGGCACCGTCACCAGCATTGGCGCCGATGATGGCGACCTGGTGCATGCCGGCCAGGTGCTGTTGCAGTTCGACCCGTCCGACAGCGAGGTGGCCCTGCAGTCCGCCGAAGCCAAACTGGCCCGCACGGTGCGCCAGGTGCGCGGGCTGTACAGCAACGTCGACTCGCTCAAGGCCCAGCTGGAAACCCGCCAGGCCGAACTGCAGAAGGCCCAGCAGAACTACAACCGGCGCAAGGTGCTGGCCGACAGCGGCGCGATCGCCGCAGAAGAAATCTCCCACGCCCGTGACGACCTGACCGTGGCTCAGGCTGCCGTCAACGCCGCCCGCCAGCAACTCAACACCAGCACCGCGCTGGTCGACGATACCGTGGTGTCCTCGCACCCCGAGGTCATGGCGGCCGCTGCCGACCTGCGCCAGGCCTACCTCGACAACGCCCGCACCACCCTGGTGGCGCCAGTGACCGGCTATGTCGCCAAGCGTACCGTGCAGCTAGGCCAGCGCCTGCAGCCGGGCACCGCGACCATGGCGGTGATCCCGCTGAACGAAGTGTGGATCGACGCCAACTTCAAGGAAACCCAGCTGCGCGACATGCGCATCGGCCAGCCGGTGGAAGTCAGCGCCGACCTGTACGGCAGCGAGGTCAAGTACAGCGGTACGGTCGACAGCCTTGGCGCCGGCACCGGCAGCGCCTTCGCCCTGCTGCCGGCGCAGAACGCCACCGGCAACTGGATCAAGATCGTCCAGCGCGTACCCGTACGCATTCACCTCAGCCCCGACCAGCTCAAGGACCACCCGCTGCGCATCGGCCTGTCCACCGTGGTCGAGGTCGACCTGCACGACCAGAGTGGCCCGACCCTGGCCCAGCAGCCACCGCAGCAGGCCAGCTACACCACCCAGGTGTACGACCGCCAGCTGGTCGAGGCCGATAACCTGATCGCCCGGCTGATCCACGAGAACAGCGCCACCGGCAAGACGGCGCAGCGATGAGCAACAACGCCCCGGCCCAGTTCACGCCGCCGAGTCTGCTGCTGACCACCATCGGCCTGTCGCTGGCGACTTTCATGCAGGTGCTCGACACCACCATCGCCAACGTGGCGCTGCCGACCATTTCCGGCAACCTGGGGGTGAGCTACGAGCAGGGCACCTGGGTGATCACCTCGTTCGCGGTGAGCAATGCCATTGCCTTGCCGCTGACTGGTTGGCTGAGCCGGCGCTTTGGCGAGGTAAAGCTGTTCATCTGGGCCACGCTGCTGTTCGTGCTGGCATCGTTCCTCTGCGGTGTCGCCCAGTCGATGCCGGAACTGGTGGGCTTCCGCGTTTTGCAGGGTGTGGTGGCCGGGCCGTTGTACCCGATGACCCAGACCTTGCTGATTGCCGTGTACCCACCCGCGAAGAGGGGCATGGCCCTGGCCTTGCTGGCGATGGTCACGGTGGTGGCGCCGATTGCCGGGCCGATATTGGGTGGCTGGATCACCGACAGCTACAGCTGGCCGTGGATCTTCTTCATCAACGTGCCGATCGGCCTGTTCGCCGCTGCCGTGGTGCGCCAGCAGATGCGCACGCGGCCAGTGGTCACCAGCCGCCAGCCGATGGACTACATCGGCCTGTTGACTTTGATTGTCGGCGTCGGTGCGCTGCAGGTGGTGCTGGACAAGGGCAATGACCTGGACTGGTTCGAGTCGTCGTTCATCATCATCGGCACGCTGATTTCGGTGGTGTTCCTGGCGATCTTCATCATCTGGGAGCTCACCGACCGCCACCCGGTGGTCAACCTGCGGCTGTTCGTGCACCGCAACTTCCGGGTCGGCACCATCGTGCTGGTCGGCGGTTATGCGGGGTTCTTTGGCATCAACCTGATCCTGCCGCAGTGGCTGCAGACGCAGATGGGCTACACCGCCACCTGGGCGGGGCTGGCGGTGGCGCCGATCGGCTTGCTGCCGGTGATCATGTCGCCGTTCGTGGGCAAGTACGCGCACCGCTTCGACTTGCGGGTGCTGGCGGGGCTGGCGTTCCTGGCGATTGGCACCAGCTGCTTCATGCGTGCCGGGTTCACCAGCGAGGTGGACTTCCAGCACATCGCCCTGGTGCAGTTGTTCATGGGGATTGGCGTGGCGCTGTTCTTCATGCCGACCTTGAGCATACTGCTGTCGGACCTGCCGCCGCATCAGATTGCCGATGGTTCGGGGCTGGCGACTTTCCTGCGTACGTTGGGGGGGAGCTTTGCGGCTTCGTTGACGACCTGGATCTGGATTCGTCGGGCGGATCAGCATCATGCGTATCTGAGCGAGCACATCAGCCAGTTCGACCCGGCGACGAGGCATACACTGGAGCAACTGGGTGGGGCGAGTTCGCAGAACTATGCGCAGCTTGAGCAGATCGTGAATGCGCAGGCATACATGATGTCGACGGTGGATTACTTCACTTTGATGACCTGGGTGTTTGCAGGGTTGATTCTGCTGGTGTGGCTGGCCAAGCCGCCGTTTACCGCCAAGGCAGGGCCGGCTTCGGCGGGGCATTGAGGCAGTAACGCTGCTCTTGCTCTTGCTCTTGCTTTTGCTTTTGCTCTTAAGCGCGCGATAGTTCAGGCGACGCAAATTGCGACTTCAGGAGGCCGAACGCAGGCGTCTGGAGGGCCAGGGTGCGTAGCACCCCTTCGGCGTAGCCGAAGGCGCGAGATGTAGACTTGCGTAGCAAGTCGTAGGCCGCGCGGGCCCGGAGGGCGCCGGAGTGAGGGGACCCCGGAGCGCAGCGTAGGGGCCGGATGATGGGAGCGGGGGGTTTTGCCTACTTTTTGCCCAGTCAAAAAGTAGGTCGCCGTAAAGGCGAAAAGCTGATTCAGCGCCACCATGGCGAATGAATGTTGAGCTGATTTGAAAGCCCACTTCCAAAAGCCAAAAGCCAAAAGCCAAAAGCCAAAAGCCAAAAGCCAAAAGCCAAAAGCCAAAAGCCAAAAGCACGAGCGCGATGGTTTTGATTTAGTCGAATGCATTCATTTGTGATGGCGACGCATAGTCACCTTTCCGCCCTTACGGCGGGTCACTTTTTGACGGGGCAAAAAGTAACCATGAGTGGATTGAGGCGGGTCATTCCAATGACATGCCTTTTCCCCTATTGTCGAGCCTCCCATCCCAAACGATCGGCAGTCCCATGGAGAAAGTCATCGTCATCACCGGTGCCAGCCGTGGCATCGGTGCCGCCACCGCGTTGCAGGCCGCCCGCGAGGGCTACCGCATCTGCATCAACTACCACGCCGACGACCAGGCCGCTGAGCGCATCCTCGCCCAGGTCCGCGCGCTGGGCGCCGAAGCCATTACCGTGCGTGCCGACGCCAGTGTCGAAGACGAGGTGATCCAACTGTTCCACCGCGTCGACCAGGAACTCGGCCCGGTGACCGCACTGGTCAACAACGCTGGCACCATCGGCCAGCAAAGCCGCGTCGAGGCCATGTCCGAGTTTCGCCTGCTCAAGGTGATGAAGACCAACGTCGTCGGCCCCATGCTCTGCGCCAAGCACGCCCTGCTGCGCATGGCCCGCTGCCATGGCGGGCAGGGCGGGGCGATCGTCAATGTGTCCTCGGTCGCGGCGCGCCTGGGGTCACCCAACGAGTACGTCGACTACGCCGCCTCCAAAGGTGCGCTGGATACCTTCACCATCGGCCTGGCCAAGGAAGTGGCGGGCGAGGGCGTGCGGGTCAACGGCGTGCGACCGGGTTACATCCATACCGGTTTCCATGCCCTGTCCGGTGACCCCGACCGGGTGAGCAAGCTCGAACCCGGCCTGCCCATGGGCCGCGGCGGCCGTGCCGAAGAAGTGGCCGAGGCGATCCTCTGGCTGCTGTCGGACAAGGCCTCGTACTCCACCGGCAGCTTCATCGACCTGGGCGGCGGGCGCTGAGTGCTGCCCCTCAGGGCAGCTCATCCGCCAGCAGCTGACGGACCCGTTCGGCCAGTGCCTCCAGCTCGAAAGGCTTGGTCAGCACGCTGGTACCCTGCAGCAACTGGCCGTCGCTGAGCGCCGCACTTTCGTCGTAGCCGGTAATGAACAGCACTTTCAGGTCCGGGTACAGTTGCCGGCAACGTTCAGCCACCTGGCGACCATTGGGGCCGTCGGGCAGGCCGATATCGCTCAGCAGCAGGTCCGGTTGCTCGCACTGCTGCAGGTGCGCCAGCGCGGCAGTGCCATTCTCGAAGACCTCGACCTGATAGCCCAGTTCTTCCAGCACCTCACCAACCACCAGGCGCAGCGCTGCCTGGTCCTCCACCAGCACGATGCGTTGCCCGCCCGAGCTGCCGGCCAGCGCCTTGCGCGCAGACGGCCGGGGGGCCGCAACAGGCTGTTGGTGGTGGCGCGGCAGATACAGCTCGACCCGCGTGCCCTCGCCTGGCGCGGAGTGCAAGCGCAGCTGGCCGCCAGACTGGCGCACGAAACCGTAGGTCATCGATAACCCCAGGCCGGTGCCCTGGCCCATGGGCTTGGTGGAGAAGAACGGGTCGATGGCCCGGGCCGCCACTGCGGCGCTCATGCCATAACCGGTGTCGGCCACGCTCAGGCGCACATAGTCCCCGGCGGCCAGTTCGAGCGGGCGCGCCTGCTCGTTGTCGAGCGTGATGTTGTCGCCCTGGATATCGATGCTGCCGCCGCCCGGCATGGCGTCGCGCGCGTTGATGCACAGGTTGAGCAGGGCGCTTTCCAGTTGCGGTGGGTCGATGAAGCTTGGCCACAGCCGGGCGGCGAAGCGGCTGCGCAAGGTAATTGACGGGCCGATACTGCGGCGTATCAGCTCTTCCATGTCGTTGACCAGCGCCGAGATCTCGGTTGAGCACGGTTGCAGGGTCTGCTGTCGGGAGAAGGCCAGCAACCGGTGCACCAGCGATGAAGCCCGTTGCGCGGAGCCGCTGGACAGTTCGAGCAGCGGCTCCAGCTCTGCATAACGCTGCTGGCCGAGGCGCTGTTGCATCAGCTCTTGGGCATTGATGATGCCACCCAGCAGGTTGTTGAAGTCGTGGGCGATGCCGCCGCTGAGCTGGCCCACTGCCTCCATCTTCTGCGCCTGGCGCAACGCATGCTCGGCCTTGGCCAGGCGTTGCTGTTCCTGGACCCGCTCGGTGATGTCATAGGCGAACAGGTAGGCGCCTTGCACGTTTTCGTGCTGGTCGCGCAAGGCGTTGAAACGCAGTTCGTAGTGGCGAAGTCCGAAAGCGCCGATCTCGATAAACTGTTCGCCTGCCAGCGCCCGTTGCCACATCGGCATTATCAGCTCACGGTCCGCTGGGTGGCCGTCAACAAATGCTGGCAGGTACTCGCCGACTTCGGGCGTGCGGCCGTACAAAGCATGGAAGTCATGCTTGGCCTGGCGGTTGACTGCGAGCCAGCGCAGGTTCGTGTCGACTACATGCACGTTGACTACGCTATCGTCGACCAGCTCGGCAAACAGGCGGCGCTCGGCCAAGGCTGCGCTGACCCGCTGCTCAAGCTCTTCGTTGAGCTGCTGCAGAGCCAGCTCGGCCTTGCGCCGCTCGGTAACGTCTTTGAACAGCACTGCGACCTGGCGGCGCTCCGCCGGCTCCACGCGGAAGGTGGTCACCGACAGCACATGGCCCGTGGCGACCAGCTCCTGTTCGAACTGCAGCGGCTCGCCAGTGCGCAGTACCGCACCGTAGCGGGCGACCCAGTCGTCCGCCTCGTCGGGCACCATCTCGCGCAGCTTCTGCCCGACCACGTTGGGGATGCCGGCATGCTTGGCGTAGGCGGCGTTGGCCAGGATATGCACGTAATCGCTGAGCGGGCCATGGGGGCCGTCGAAGAATTCGATGATGCAGAAGCCTTCGTCCATGGTGTCGAACAGAAATCGATAGATGTTCTGGTCCTGATCGGCGTGTTGCAGCAGCTGGTCTTCCAGCTGCGCATTACGCTGGCGCAGGGTTTCGATTTCCTGACGCAGGGCAAGCAGGTCGCGGTGGGGCATGGCGACGTCCGACAGAAATGAAGGGGCAGACTTTACCTGTCCACGCGGCGAGCGCATAGCGGGCTACAGTGGCAAGCGGCGGTTTTCCAGCAACTGGGCGACGTGCTGGTTAAGGGCTGCCAGTTCGAACGGTTTGTACAACACGGCGCAGTGCTTGCCAGGGTTGACGTCGACCCGGTTGCTGGCATAGCCGGTGATGTACAGCACCGCGACGCTGCCGGGGCGCTTCTGGCAGGCGGCTGCTACCTGGTAGCCATCGATGCCACCCGGCAGGCCGATATCGGTGATCAGCAGGTCCGGGTGCAAGCCTGCCTGCAGGGCTTCCAGTGCGCCTCGGCCATCGCTGAAGGCATGCACAAGGTGCCCTTGGTCCTCGAGTACCTCGCGGATCAGCAGCCGGAGGATGTCCTGGTCTTCCACCAGCATGACCACCTGAGGCGCTGCCTGGGACTGTTGGCTTGGCGTCTGCGGTTGCGCGCACGCGTGCCCGGCAGTGTCGCAGGAGGCCCGTGGCAAGTAGAGGTGGATGCAGGCCCCTTGCCCCGGTTTGCTGGCGATGCGCAACTGCCCACCGGACTGGCGCACAAAGCCATACACGATCGATAGCCCAAGGCCTGAGCCCTGCCCCAGTGGCTTGGTGGTGAAGAAGGGCTCACATGCCCTTTGCAACACATCGGCCGGCATGCCGATGCCGTTGTCGCAGACACTGAGATGCAGATAGGCGCCACCGGTCATGTCCAGCGCGCGTGCCTGCAGCTCATCGAGTTGGGCATTCTCGCTGGCGATACGCAATGTCCCCCCCAGCGGCATGGCGTCGCGGGCATTGATGCACAGGTTGAGCAGTGCGCTTTCCAGTTGGTGCGGATCGATCTGCACCAGCCACTGGTCGCTCTGGGTCTGGTCGATGAAGGTGATGCGCGCATCGAGCGAACTGGCGATCAGTTCGCCCATGCCGGCCACCAGCTGCTGCACGTCCACCGCCTGGGGCACCAGCGTCTGTTGACGCGAGAAGGCCAGCAGGCGCTGCACCAGTGCGGCAGCCCGTTGGGCGTTGTGCCGGGCGACACCAAGCAACCGGCTGGTGTCGTGGTAGCGCTGTTCGGCCTGGCGTTGTTCGGCCATTTCCAGGGCACCGAAAATACCGCCGAGCAGGTTGTTGAAGTCGTGGGCGATACCGCCTGTCAACTGGCCGACCGCTTCCATCTTCTGCGATTGGCGCAGGGCCTCTTCGATCTTGCGCACACGCTCCTGCTCGGCGACCCGTTCGCTGATGTCGTAGGCGAACAGGTAACCGCCCTGGATCCGCTGTTGGGCGTCGCGCAATGTGTTGTAGCTGATTTCGTAATGGCGCAGGGCGTCGGGCGGGCCAAGGGCGATGGTGTCGGTGAACGCTTCGCCGGCCAGCACGCGTGGCCATACCGGCTCCAGCCATTTGACGATGTCGGGCTGGTTGGCGATGAACTGGGGAATGTAGTCGCCCACCTGCGGCACGAAGCCGCGCAGGCGTTTGAAGGTTTCCTGTGCGGTGCGGTTGATCGCCAGCAGGCGGAAGTTGCAATCGGCCGCGAACACGTTGGCCTGGCTGTGGTCGACCAGTTCGCCCAGCAGCTTGCTGTTGGCCTGAGCTTGGTCGATGCGATCCTGCAGTTGTTGTTTGGAAGGCGTCGAGTCATCAGGCTGCATGGGGACGATCCAGCGTGTGGGTCGCCCAACTATAGCCGCACTTTTTCAGGCATTCCTTCAGAACGAGCGGATGATGCGCCCCAAGGTTTCCATGGCGCGTTCGGCGGCCTCGTTCCACGGTGTGCCGTAGTTCAGCCGAATGCAGTTGCCAAAGCGCCGGGTCGGCGAAAAGATCGGCCCCGGTGCGATGCTGATGCCTTGGGCCAGGGCCATGTGGAACAGTTTCAGGGCGTCCATCTGTTCGGGCAGTTCCAGCCACAGGAAGTAGCCGCCGGAAGGCTGGCTGACGCGGGTCTGTGCCGGGAAATGGCGGGCGATGGCGGCCAGCATGTTGGCCTGCTGACCCTCCAGGGCGTAGCGCAGCTTGCGCAGGTGGCGGTCGTAGCCGCCGTGCTGCAGGTAGTCGGCGATGGCCGCCTGGGCTGGCATCGAGGCACACAGCGAGGTCATCAGTTTCAGCCGCTCGATCTTCTGCGCAAAGCGCCCGGCGGCCACCCAGCCGATGCGGTAACCCGGTGCCAGGCTCTTGGCGAACGAGCCACAGTGCATCACCAGGCCTTGGGTATCGAATGCCTTGGCCGGTTTCGGGGCCTGTTGCGAGTAGTACAGCTCGGCGTAGACATCGTCCTCGATCAACGGCACCTGGTGGCGGCGCAGCAGCTCGACCAGGGCCTGTTTCTTCGCCTCGGGCATACTCGCGCCCACAGGGTTCTGGAAGTTGGTCATGCACCACACGGCCTTGACCGGGTGCTTGTCCAGGGTCTGCGCCAGCACTGCCAGGTCCATGCCTTCGCGCGGGTGCACCGGGATCTCCACGGCCTTGAGCTTGAGCCGCTCCAGCACCTGCAGGCAGGCATAGAAGGCCGGCGCTTCGATGGCCACCAGGTCGCCTGGTTCGGTAACCGCCTGCAGGCAAAGGTTCAGGGCTTCCAGCGCGCCATTGGTTATCAGCAGCTCTTCCATCGGCAGCATCAGCCCACCGACCATGTAGCGCAGGGCGATCTGCCGGCGCAGTTGCGGGTTGCCCGGCGACAGGTCGGTGACCACCATGCGTGGGTCCATGGCCCGGCTGGCACTGGCCAGCGAGCGCGACAGGCGTTGCAGCGGGAACAGTTCAGGGCTGGGGAAGGCCGAGCCGAACGGTACGGTGCTCGGGTCCTTGATCGAATCGAGGATGGAGAACACCAGGCCGCTGACGTCCACCTCGGTCGATTCGCTCAGTGGCTCCAGCGCCTGGGGTTCGCTGAACTGGCGCGGCGCGTGGGCGTTGACGAAGTAGCCCGAGCGCGGCCGTGCGCGGATCAGCCCACGGCGCTCAAGCAGGTAGTAGGCCTGGAACACCGTGGATGGGCTGACACCGTGGGTCTGGCTGGCATAGCGTACCGAAGGCACGCGCTGGCCTGGGCCGAGCACCCCGGAGCGGATCAGTTCGGCAATGTCGTCGGCGAAGCGTTCGTAGCGTTTCATGGAGGCTCGGCAGGCAAGGTGAACAAGCAGTGTAAGGGATCAGCGGTTCAGTGGCGCCACGAAGCGGCTGCGGGCCACGCTGCGCACGGCAGGCTGGTCGCTGTCGCGGATTTCGAAGGCCAGCTCCTGTGAGCTGCTGGCCGCGCGCTCGGCCAGCAGCGCCACCGACACCGGCAGCTGGCTCATTTCGCCGGCCGGGATGCTGAGCTCGGTGGTGCCGTGCAGTTCGAAGCCCTCGGCATCGAGCAGGCGCAGGTGGTAACGCTGGGGCTGCGCGGTCTTGTTGATGACCTTGAGCAGGTAGATGTTCTCGATCTGGCCCTGGGCGTTCTCGCGGAACAGGCTGCGGTCCTTGATCACGTCCAGCGACACCATCGGGCGCAACTGCAGGGCCATCACCAGGGCGCCGATCATCAGCATCAGGGCAACGACGTAGCCCAGCAGGCGCGGGCGCAGCCAGTGGGTGGTGCCGCCTTGCAGGCTGTGTTCGGACTTGTAGCCAATCAGGCCGCGGGGGTAACCCATCTTGTCCATGACGTTGTCACAGGCATCGATACAGGCGGCGCAGCCGATGCAGGCCATCTGCAGGCCGTCACGGATATCGATGCCGGTGGGGCAGACCTGCACGCACAGGGTGCAGTCGATGCAATCGCCCAGGCCATGGGCGCGGGCGTCGCTGCCTTTCTTGCGCGGGCCACGGGATTCGCCACGGCGCGGGTCGTAGGCCACGGCCAGGGTGTCCTTGTCGAACATCACGCTCTGGAAGCGCGCATAAGGGCACATGTGCAGGCACACCGCCTCGCGCAGCAATCCGGCGTTGATATAGGTGGCCGCGGTGAAGAACAGCACCCAGAACAGTGCCACGCCGCCCAGCTGTAGGGTGAACAGTTCATGGGTCAGCGGGCGGATCGGTGTGAAGTAGCCGACAAAGGTCAGCCCGGTAAGCACGCCGATGGCCAGCCACAGGCTGTGCTTGAGCGTGCGCCGGGCCAGCTTGTTCAGGCTCCAGGGTGCGGCGGCAAGCTTGATGCGCTGGTTACGGTCGCCTTCGGTGACCTTCTCGCACCACATGAACAGCCAGGTCCAGGTGCTCTGCGGGCAGCTGTAGCCGCACCACACCCGGCCGGCGTAGACGGTGATGGCGAACAGGCCGAAGGCACAGATGATCAGCAGTGCCGAGAGCAGGATGAAGTCCTGCGGCCAGAAGGTGGCGCCGAAGATGTGGAACTTACTTTCGGCCAAGTCCCACAGCACGGCCTGGCGCCCGTTCCAGTCGAGCCAGGCGGTGCCGAAGAACAGCGCGAACAGTGCGCCGGCGAAGGCAATCCGCAGCGTGCGGTACAGGCCGCTGAAGCTACGGGTGTGGATGCCTTGGGGGGCAATCTGGATGGCATGGATTCTATCGGTCATGGCTTCGGTGCTCTCACGGCCTCTATCAGGCACGAGCACTATGGCCCCCGAACTGTTTTCAGCACAGGCTCAGGTCAGGCGATAAAAACCATATCAGATTGCCGCGAAATGTGTCCGCAACCCTAGATCACTGAGCCTGGCGTGCTGGCCTTGAGGTGCCTGCGGCTATCCACCGCACCTGCCACCGTCAGCGCGTCGGCTTCGGCTTCGGTGATCGGGAAGCGCTCGCCGGCGAGGATGGCCACGGACATGCGTAGCTGTTCGTCGGTGATGATTTCGATCTCCGGGCCTGTGCCTTCGATGCGCAGCTTGTCGCCAATCAGGGTGCAGCGTTGGTTGCTTTCTTCGATCTCGATGGGCATGGTCGGGTCCTCCGGGGGCGGTTACAGGTTGTGACCGCAGGCGCAGGGCGGTTGCTGCATCGGGATGCCGGGTGGGCACTTTGCGGGCTGTGCAAGGGTCAACTTTCTTAGGCACAGGCAATAACCAACCAACCCGGTATCTGACCATGGACTTCATCTGGCAAACCATCCAGGCCGAATTCGCCGATGTCACCGATGAGCGCGAGGTCGTGCGGATTCTCGTGCGCCTATTGATGGCGGCCGTGCTCGGCGCGGTACTGGGCTTCGAGCGCGAACACCGGGGCAAGTCCGCCGGAGTGCGTACGCACATGCTGGTATCGCTGGGCGCGGCGTTGTTCGTGCTGGCACCGAGCATGGCCGGTGCCGATGAGCAGGCCTTGAGCCGGGTGATCCAGGGTATCGTGGCCGGCATCGGCTTTCTCGGTGCGGGCACCATCCTAAAGGGTAACGGCCAGGACACCAGCCACGTCAAAGGCCTGACCACCGCTGCGGGGCTGTGGATGACGGCGGCAATCGGTACGGCTGCGGGCATGGGGCGAGAAGCCACGGCGCTGATCAGCACGGTGCTGGCGCTGTTGGTATTGGGCACGATGCCGCTGCTGGTGGGGAAGATCGAGGGGCAGGACGAGGAGAAGCAGAAAGAGGAGGAGGGCAGGAAGCACTGAGGGGAGCCGAAGCTCCCCTCATAAGCGTTGTGGCTTGCTCTTTTTTTATTATTGAGGCCGGCCTTTTGTTGTTTTTGTAGGCTAGCCTGGGTGTCGCGTGCGACCCCCATCCGGGGTCAAGAGCAAACGTATTTTTTTGAGCGCTGACCTGCTTTCATCCTGTGGATCCGAGCCTGACTGCCGCTACCTTCAGGTAGTTTTATTGTTCTGTGTCAGTCCGCGGGGCGAACCCCTGAAAAGCCTGTCGACTCCAAAAAAATCTGCTTGCTGCGCCTCTGCCGTGTTGTTCTTGTTATGTCAGAGCCGTTACATGTTGTTTTTATTGGTTATCGCGTTTTTCTTGTTGTTGTACCAAAGATATAGCAGGTGCCGTGCCAACTTTTGAAAATCATTTAAAATCAATGCCTTGGTGCGAGTTGGCAGAATCGGATAACCTGAAAATCTGTCGATTTGTTTCCCTGTTACCCGATTTTTTGCTGAAAACTGTGGGGGCGGTAACACTCACCCACACTCATGTGACACCTGCATGAAACTCATTGTGCGCTGCGTGCACGTGCCACCCGCGAACCGTTGGCCCGGCCCAGCACGGCGCTGATGCGCTGCCCGGCGGCAATCAGCCGGTCTAGGTCGATACCGGTCTTGATACCCAGCCCCTGCAGCAGGTACAGCACATCTTCGGTGGCGATGTTGCCGGTAGCGCCCTTGGCATAGGGGCAGCCACCCAGCCCGGCGACCGAGCTGTCGAACACACTGATGCCTTCGAGCAGGCTGGCATACACGTTGGCCAGGGCTTGGCCATAGGTGTCGTGGAAGTGACCGGCCAGTTGCGCGCGGGGCACCACGGCCGACACCACCTCGAACAGTCGACGGGTGTCACCGGCCGTGCCGGTGCCGATGGTGTCACCCAGCGATACTTCATAGCAGCCCATCTCGTGCAGCGCTTTGGCCACCGGTGCTACCTGCTCGGCACTGACCTTGCCTTCATACGGGCAACCCAGCACACAAGACACGTAACCGCGCACCCGCACGCCATGGCTGTGCGCGGCCTCCATGATCGGCTCGAAGCGCTGCAGGCTTTCGCTGATCGAGCAGTTGATGTTGCGCTGGGAGAAGGCCTCGGAGGCGGCGGCAAACACTGCCACTTCCTTCACCCCGGCTGCCAGGGCGTCCTCGAAACCGCGCAGGTTGGGGGCCAGCGCGGCATAGGTAACACCGTCGCGCTGCTGGATGCCGGCGAATACCTCGGCGGAGCCGGCCATCTGTGGCACCCACTTGGGCGAAACGAAGCTGCCGACCTCGATGTAGCTCAGCCCGGCGTCGGTCAGGTCGTCGACCAGGCGCACCTTGTCGGCGACGCTGATGGGCTGGGCTTCATTCTGCAGGCCGTCGCGGGGGCCTACTTCGACCAGGCGGACTGTTGCGGGCATGGGCATGGTGGGGTTCCTGTCAGCGTTTGTCATTGTTGTTCAGGGTGGCCGCCAGGGCCTGTTCGCAGCGCTCCTGGGCAGTGTCCAGTTCCAGTTGCATCTGGTGGATGTCGAGCATCTGCTGTTCCAGCTGGGCGCGCCGCTCGGCGATCTTCGCCAGCATGCTGTGCAGCTGCTTGAGGTTGCCGCTGCTGGGGTCGTACAGCTCGATCAGCTCACGGCATTCGGCCAGCGAGAAGCCGATGCGCTTGCCGCGCAGGATGAGCTTCAAGCTGACTTTGTCACGGGCCGAATAGATGCGTTCCAGCCCACGCCGCTCGGGGCTCAGCAGGCCCTGTTCCTCATAGAAGCGGATGGCGCGGGTGGTGATGTCCAGTTCGCGGGAGAGGTCGGAGATGCTGTAGGTCTGGCTGCTCATGCTCGGGCTCGGCGTGGGGTATGCCAGTATCCTGAAGGCAGGTTGACGTATACGTCAAGCAGATCAGTCGGGCTGCACCGCACGCCGGTAACCATTGGGCGTCTGCCCGCTCAGGCGCTTGAAGAAGCGGGCAAAGTAGGTCGGGTCGCTGAAGCCGAGGTTGTCCGACAGCTGGCCGATGCTCATGCGCGTATAGATGAGGTTGCGCCGTGCCTCCAGCAGCAGGCGCTGGTGGATCACCTGCAACGCGGTCTGCCCGCTCAGCGCCCGGCACAGCTGGTTGAGTTGCAGGCTGGGAATGTTCAGGCGCGCGGCGAAGTCCTCCACCGACAGGTGTTCGCGGTAATGCGCTTCGACCAGCCGCAGGTACTGCCCGAGCAACTGCCGGTCACGCTCGTCACGGTTGCGTGGGGCCTGCCCCAGTTGCTGGCGGCGGCTGATCCACACCATCAGCGCGGTCACCAGCGCTTCGAGCATGGTCGCCCGCGCGGGGGCGTTGCCCTGGTATTCCTGTTGCAGCGTTTCGATCAGGCCGCGCAGCTGGACGCGGTCCTTGCCCAATGGGTAACACGCCGCTTTCGCCAGCACCCCTAGCGGTGCGCCCAGGCGCTGTTCGAGGTCGGCCACCAGCGCGGTGCCGAAGGTCAGCACATGGCCCTGGATATCGGCGCTGAAGCGAAAGCCATGCACGGTCAGGGGCGGCACCACCTGTATTGCAGCCTCGAGGATGGTGCTGCGCACACCTTCGATTTCCACCTGGGCTCTGCCGCGTTGGACATACAGCAGCTGAAACAGCTCGGCGTGCTGATGCGGCTTGATCTCCCAGTGGTGCAGGCGGCTGCGTGCCGGGATCGACTCGCAATGCAGCAGGTCGGTGCCGGGCCAGTGCTGGTTTTCGCCGTACAGCTGGAACAGCGGAACGCCGAGGAGGGTGGATCTCATGTCGTGATCGTCTGTCCGCTAATCGAACGTTTTTTGTAAAAGTGCATTTTTTGCATGGGATAACACACTTATTTGCCGGTTAGTACTAGTAAAAATGCAAGAGTACACCCTCTTGATGAGATAAAAACAATGAAAACTCAGGTTGCAATCATTGGCGCCGGTCCGTCCGGCCTGCTGCTCGGCCAGTTGCTGCACAAGGCCGGTATCGACACCGTCATCCTCGAACGCCAGACCCCCGAATACGTACTTGGCCGCATCCGCGCCGGGGTGCTGGAACAAGGCACCGTCGACCTGCTGCGCGAAGCCGGCGTCGCCGAGCGCATGGACCGTGAAGGGCTGGTCCATGAAGGCGTCGAACTGCTGGTTGCAGGCCGTCGCCAGCGCCTGGACCTGAAGGGCCTGACCGGCGGCAAGACGGTGATGGTCTACGGCCAGACCGAAGTCACCCGCGACCTGATGCAGGCCCGCGAAGCCAGCGGCGCGCCGATCATCTACGCCGCCAGCAACGTGCAGCCGCACGAACTCAAGGGCGAACGGCCGTACGTGACCTTTGAAAAGGACGGCCAGACCCACCACCTGGACTGCGACTACGTCGCCGGCTGCGATGGCTTCCACGGCGTATCGCGCAAGAGCATCCCCGAAGGTGTGCTCAAGGAGTACGAGCGGGTCTACCCATTCGGTTGGCTGGGCATGCTGTCCGATACCCCGCCGGTGAACCACGAACTGATCTACGCCCACCACGAACGGGGTTTCTCCCTGTGCAGCCAGCGCTCGCAGACGCGCAGCCGCTATTACCTGCAGGTGCCGCTGGAAGAGCGGGTGGAAGACTGGTCCGACGAGCGCTTCTGGAACGAACTCAAGGCGCGCCTGCCCGCAGACGTGGCACAGCAGCTGGTCACCGGGCCCGCACTGGAAAAGAGCATCGCGCCACTGCGCAGCCTGGTGGTCGAGCCGATGCAGTACGGCCACCTGTTCCTGGTCGGCGATGCCGCGCACATCGTCCCGCCAACGGGCGCGAAGGGCCTGAACCTGGCGGCGTCCGACGTCAACTACCTGTATCGGATCCTGGTCAAGGTGTACCGCGAGGGGCGTACCGACCTGTTGGAACAGTATTCGCCGCTGGCCCTGCGCCGGGTCTGGAAGGGCGAGCGTTTCAGCTGGTTCATGACCCAGCTGCTGCATGACTTCGGCGAGCACAAGGATGCCTGGGACCAGAAGATGCAGGAGGCCGACCGCGAGTACTTCCTCACATCGCCAGCGGGGCTGGTGAACATCGCCGAGAACTATGTGGGGTTGCCGTACGAAGAGGTGGTTTAGGGGTTTTGAGGGGAGGGCGAAAGAGGTTTGTCGCCTGTGAAATCAAGCGCCGCCCGCGCGGCGCATCGCGAGCTGCGCTCGCTCCTACGTTTGTTTCGGGCCAATGATGCCTGCGGGACTCGATATCGAGCCGTACTTCAAAGCGGCCGCGCGCGTTTGTTGCAGGTAAACTGGCCCGAAAGGACGCCGAATACCTTTCGGCGACCCCCCCGAAAGGACGCAACCCAATGCCCCGCCACCTCCCATCCCTCAAACTGCTGATCACCGTGCTGTGCCTGTCTGCCACCAGTGCCGTCACCTGGGCCGACCAGCCGCTGCCCACGCCCCCAGAGCTGCAGTCCGGCTACCGCAGTGGCCTGCATCCGGTGCAGGCCAGCCGGCACATGGTGGCGGCTGCCAACCCGCTTGCAAGCGAGGCCGGACGGGCGATGCTGCGTGCCGGTGGCAGCGCCATTGATGCGGCGATCGCCATGCAGATGGTGCTGACCTTGGTCGAGCCGCAATCCAGTGGTATCGGTGGTGGGGCATTCATCCTGTATTGGGATGGCCAGCGCGTGCAGGCCTTCGACGGCCGCGAAGCTGCACCGGCAGGGGTGACGGAAACGTTGTTCCTGCAAGCGGACGGGGCGCCCATGCCGTTTCGTGCAGCGCAGATCGGCGGCCGTTCCGTGGGTGTTCCGGGCGTGCTGCGGGCATTGAAACTGGCCCATGATCAGCACGGCAAACTGCCATGGAAGGACCTGTTCGGCCCTGCCATCGCCCTTGCACGCAATGGTTTTGCCGTTTCCGAGCGGCTGCACACGTTGGTCGCCGGCGATCCCTTCATTGCCCGCTCGCCGGCCATGGCGCGCTACTTCCTGGATGACCGGGGCAAGCCGCTGGCAGTCGGCACGATCCTGCGCAACTTGGCGCTCGCGCAGACCTTCGAGCGTATTGCAGAGCAGGGCGTCGATGCTTTCTACAGCGGTGAGATTGCCCAAGCCATGGTCGCTGAAGTGCGTCACCACGCCAATGCCGGGCAGTTGTCGCTCGAAGACTTGCAGCGTTACCAGGCCAAGGAGCGCGAACCGGTCTGTGGCCCCTACAAGGCCTGGAACATCTGCGGCATGCCACCGCCGTCGTCCGGTGGGGTGACCGTGTTGCAGACCCTGGGCATTCTCGACGCCTTGCAGCGCAGCTCGGCGCAGCGTGACCTGGCCGACCTGCCGCCGCGCCAGGTGGCCTCCGTGGCGGGGCTCGAACCCGCGCCGCAGGCCGTGCACCTGGTGGCCGAAGCCGAGCGCCTGGCCTACGCCGACCGCGCTCAGTACCTGGCCGACAGCGACTACGTGCCGGTGCCGGTCAAGTCGTTGCTCGACCCGGCCTACCTTGCCGAGCGCGCCAAGCAGGTGGGTGAGTACAGCCTGAAGCACGCCCGCCCGGGCACCCCGCAGGATGCCAACCTGGCCCTGGCGCCCGACCGCTCGCCGCTGCGGATTTCCACCTCGCACCTGTCTGCCGTCGATGACAATGGCCAGGCCCTGGCCATGACCACGTCGGTAGAATCGGCATTCGGTTCGCACCTGATGGTCGGCGGCTTTTTGCTGAATAACCACCTGACCGACTTTTCCTTCCTGCCCGCGGAAAACGGCAAGCCGGTGGCCAACCGGGTGCAGCCCGGCAAGCGGCCGTTGTCGGCGATGGCGCCAACCCTGGTGTTTTCGCGTGCCTCGGGCGAGCTGGTGGCGAGCCTCGGCTCCCCCGGCGGCTCGCAGATCATCGGCTACGTGAACAAGGCGTTGATTGGCCTGCTGGACTGGCATCTTGATCCGCAACAGGCAGCCAACCTGCCCAATTTCGGCAGCCGCAATGCCGGGACCGAAGTAGAAGCCGGGCTGGTCAGCCCGGCGCTGATCCGCCAGTTGGCCGCCTGGGGCCACGAGGTAACGCCGATGACCATGACCAGTGGCATGCAGATCATCCAGCGCACCGCCGAGGGTTGGGCCGGTGGCGCCGACCCGCGGCGCGAGGGTGTGGCGCTCGGCGACTAACGCGTTGCCGGGCCTGGAGTGGCGTGGTAGAAGTCAGTCTTGCCATTCAGTAGTTGAATACCAAGATGTCCATCAGCGTTAAATCGAATAGAGCCCTGTTCGACCTCGACCTGTTGCGCGCCATCGTCGTGGTGGCCGATTGCGGCAGCTTCACCACGGCCGCCGCGCGCCTGCACTCGACCCAGTCGACCATCAGCCAGAAGGTGCGCCGCCTCGAAGACATGGTCGGCCATCGCCTGCTGGTGCGCGGCAACCGCGACGTGTTGCCGACCGACGCCGGCCAGACCTTGCTCGGTTATGCCCGGCACATGCTGGCGCTGAACGACCAGATGCTCGAAGCCCTGGCCGGGGCCATGGTCGGGGTCACAGTGCGCCTGGGCGTGCCCGAGGATTTCGTCGGCGGGCGCACCACCAATGCGCTGTCGGCGTTCAGCCGCCTGCACCCGCAGGTCAAGCTGGAAGTCACCAGTGGCCTGTGCCGCGACCTCAGCCAGGCCTACGACAATGGCGAGCTCGACCTGGTGCTGCTCAAGCAGCGGCGCAACAGCCGCGAAGGCGTGGCCTGCTGGCCCGAGCGCCTGCAGTGGATCGACAGTGCACGCATGCCGGCGTTCGAGCTCGACCCGATTCCGCTGGTGACCTTCCCGCCACGGGGGCTGTACCGCGAAGACATGATCAGTGTCATCGAAGGCATGGGCCGGCGCTGGCGCATCAGCTTCACCAGTTCCAGCCTCAGCGGCATCCAGGCGGCAGTGGCCGACGGCATGGGCATCAGCCTGCTGCCACCGCGGGCGGCGACCGCTGAGCACCGGGTGCTGGGGCAGACGCAGGGGTTGCCGGAGGTGGACAGCTACGAGATCGTCATCGTGCACAAGCCGACGGCGGATGTGATGGTCAAGGATCTGGCCGGGGTGATGAGTCAGCTGTTGGCTGGCGGAGGGATCTGACTCTACTTTCAAGGCTTGCACAATTCCTTGCAGGAGCGGCCTTGCCCCGCGAACACCGGCGAGGCCGGTGCCAGACTATGCGGTTCATGGCAACGGCTTCGCCGGTGTTCGCGGGGCAAGCCCGCTCCTACACGTATCTCATCAGCCCTGGCGTCAAGGCATACCCAACCACTCCGGCAGCGCCAGCGAGATGAATGGCACATAGGTCACCAGCACCAGGAACAGCAGCAGGATCGACAGCCACGGCAGCGCGGCGCGGATTGTCTGCCCCAGCGTCAGCCCGGTCACCGCCGAGGTGACGAACAGGTTCAGCCCCACTGGCGGGTGCACCAGGCCGATCTCCATGTTCACCACCATCACGATGCCCAGGTGAATCGGGTCGATGCCCAGCTTCATGGCGATCGGGAAGAAGATCGGCGCCAGGATCAGGATGATCGCCGACGGCTCCATGAAGCTGCCGGCCACCAGCAGCACGATGTTGACCATGATCAGGAAACCGATCGGGGTCAGTCCCTCGGACATCACCCACTGGGTGATCTGCTGGGGGATCTGCTCGGTGGTCAGCACATGGGCGAAGAGCATGGCGTTGGCGATGATGAACAGCAGCATGATGGTCAGCCGGCCCGACTCCAGCAGCACTTTCGGGCAGTCACGCAGGCGCATGTCCTTGTACACGAACAGCGCGATGAACGCCGAGTAAACCGCCGCCACTGCCGCCGCTTCGGTGGGGGTGAACATGCCGCTGTAGATGCCGCCGAGGATGATCACCAGTAGCAACAGACCCCAGAACGCGCGCCGGGCGGTGCTCAGCCATTCAGTGAAGCTGGCCCGTGGCTGTGCCGGCAGTTTCTTGATGCGGGCGACGATGTAGATCGTCACCATCAGCGCTACACCGAGCAGGATGCCCGGCACCACGCCGGCCATGAACAGCTTGCCGACCGAGGTCTCGGTGGCCGCCGAGTACACCACCATGACGATCGACGGCGGGATCAGGATGCCCAGGGTGCCGGCGTTGCAGATGATCCCTGCGCCGAATTCGCGTGGGTAGCCAGAGCGCACCATGCCGGCCACGGCAATCGAACCGACGGCGGCCACGGTGGCCGGCGACGAACCCGATAGTGCGGCGAACAGCATGCACGCCAGCACCGCGGCTATCGCCAGGCCACCACGGATATGGCCGACACAGGCGTTGGCGAAGTCGATCAGGCGCTGGGCTACCCCACCGGTGGTCATGAACGCGCCCGACAGCAGGAAGAAGGGGATGGCCAGGAAGGTGTAGCTGTCGGAGGTCTCGAACAACTTGATCGCCAGCGAGCTGAGCGAGTCCTGGCTGAACAGCAGGATCGACAGCGCTCCCGACAGGCCCAGGGAGATGGCGATGGGCACGCCGAGGAACATGAACACGAACAGCAGCAGGAACAGGCAGATAACCGTCATCAGTGGTGCTCCTCACCGGGGTTGGCCAGCTTGCTGGCTTCGGCGGCCTCGTCGGCCAGGCCCAGGCCGTACTGGCGGTGGGTGAACAGGCGGTAGAGGATTTCCAGGTAGCGGATGATCACCAGGGCGAAACCGAACGGTACGATCAGCGCGATATGGCCGACCTTGATGCCGTAGCGGTCGAGGTCCTCTGCACCGATGCCGGCCACCAGCACCGCGCTGACCCACTTGATGCTGGCTACCAGGAACAGCCCGGCATAGGCCAGGCAGCAGGCGCAGGCAATCATCGCCAGCACCCGTTGCACCGGCTTGGGCGTGCGTCGCACCAGCACATCGACGCCGAGGTGGCCGGCGGTGCGCACGCCATAAGAGATACCGAAAAAGATCAGCCAGCCGAACAGCGCCTTGGTCAGGGCGATGCTCCAGGTCATTTCCTGGGCGTAGGCCATCAAGTGATCGCCGATGCTCAGCAGGGCGTCACTGGCGAAAGCCCAGTGATCACTGAGCGTGTAGAACATCGTGTAGAGGTTGTTCAGCGCCACGTAGAGAAAGGTCACCAAGGTCATGGCCGCCAGGAGAAAGGCGATCATGCCTTCCTCGAAGTGCTCCCAGACACGCCTGAGCGATTGCATAGGAATTCTCCAGACAGAGAGAGGGCAGGCCACCCGTGGAGCGGGTGGCCGGGGCAGGGCGCAAGAAGGGTCAGGAGGCCTTGTTGGCGTCGTCGGCGGCCTTGATCAGGTCGGCGCCGATCTGGTCGGAGAACTTCTCCCACACCGGACGCATGGCTTCACGCCATTGCTCGCGCTGCTCGGCGGTCAGCGAGTCGATCTCGCTGGTCTTGGCGTCGATGATCTTCTGCCTGGAGGTCTGGTTGAGGGCTTCGGCCTGCTTGTTCACCTCGACGGTGACCTCGTCCATGATCTTCTGCAATTCGCCGCGCACGTCTTCGGGGAGGCCGTTCCAGAACTTGGCGTTGGTGATCACCATGTAGTCGATCAGGCCGTGGTTGGTCTCGGTGAAGAAGGGCTGCACCTCGTTGACCTTCTGGCTCTCATAGTTCGACCAGGTGTTCTCGGTGCCGTTGACGGTGCCGGTCTGCAGGCCCTGGTAGACCTCGGCGAAGCTCATCTTGCGTGGGTTGGCGCGGATCGCTTTGAACTGCTCTTCAAGCACGCTGGAGGCCTGCACGCGGTACTTCAGGCCGCGGGCGTCCTTGGGCAGGATCACCTTCTTGTTCGCTGACAGTTGCTTGAGGCCGTTGTGCCAGTAGGCCAGGCCACGGATGCCCTTGTCTTCCATCGAGGTCAGCAGCGCCTTGCCTTGCGGGCCTTGCTGGAAGCGGTCGACGGCGGCCAGGTCGTTGAACAGGAACGGCAGGTCGAAGATTTGCACCTGTTTGTTGTAGTGCTCGAACTTGGCCAGCGAGGGTGCCAGCATCTGCACGTCGCCGAGCAGCAGGGCTTCCATTTCCTTACCGTCGCCGAACAGCGAGGAGTTGGGGTAGACCTCGACCTTGACCTTGTCCTTGAGTTGCGGGTCGGCGGCGACCAGCTTCTGGAACATCAGCGCGCCCTGGCCCTTGGGCGTGCTGTCGGCCACCACGTGGGCGAACTTGATGACGATTGGATCGGCGGCCTGGGTCAGGCCGGCCATGGACACTGCGGCGGCGCATAGCAGCGCCTGGGTCAGCTTCAACATCGGTGTCACCTCTGATTTATTGTTGTAGGAGGAGTGGAGTAAAGATGGACCAACGGGCTGCGTGTGGAGAATTAGCATTTGTATAAGGCGGCGTTCGGCTGAGGTGAACGCGGTCCTCCTGTACGGCCTCTTCACGGGACAAGCCGGCTCCTACAAGGGGTCACCTCATTCCTGTAGGAGCGGGCTTGTCCCGCGAAGAGGCCGGTATGTTCAGCCGAGACTCCCAGCCACCAACCGCTGCGCCCGCAACAGCACCGGGGCATCGACCATCTGCCCCTCCAGCTGGAAGGCCCCGGCACCGTTGGCTGCTTCACTCGCCGCCAGCACTCGCCGCGCCCATGCCAGCGCTTCGGCACTCGGCGCCAGCGCTGCATGGATCACCGCCACCTGCTGCGGATGAATGCACAACGCCCCGCCATACCCCATGTCATAGGCATGCCGCACGGCCCGCTGCAGCCCCTCGGCATCGGCGATGGCCGGGAACACCCCATCCAGCGGCGGCAGCAGGTCGGCCCCCCGTGAATGTAGCTGCACCGCCATGCGCGCCTGGTCGAGAAACTGCCGGGCCGCCTCGCTCTCGGTGTTCAAGCCCAGGTCCAGCGCCAGGTCGAGGCTGCCGAACGACAAGCGCTCGACACCTTCTGCCGCAGCAATCTGTGCCAGTGCCAGCAAGCCCTTGGCACTCTCGATGATTGGCCACACGGGCTTGCCGCCGTGGAAGGCCACCGCGACCTGAGTGGCGTTCTCCACCTTGGGTAACAGCAGCCCGGCGACCCCCGGCTGCTGTGCGCAGAAGGCCAGGTCGGTGGCGTGTTGCGGATGCTGTGGCGCGTTGACCCGCACCCATACCGAGGCCTGCGGCGTGGCCTGCAGAAACGCGGCCAGGTTGTCGCGGGCCTGCTGCTTCAGCGCCTCCTCGACGGCATCCTCGAAGTCGACGATCACCACATCGGCACCTGCCGCCAAGGCCTTGGCGAAACGTTCAGGCCGGCTGCCAGGCACGAACAGGGCGGAGCGCACCACGCTCATACAACGCCTCCTACGGCCAGGCTGGCGCGCTGTTCGGCGCTCAAGCCCAGTTCAGCGAGGATGCCCGCAGTGTGCTGCCCCAGCGCCGGTACGGCGTCCATGCGTGGGGTGAAGGCGGCATTGCGCCCCGGAGGCAGCAGCGACGGCAACTTGCCGGCCGGGCTATCGACTTCACGCCAGCTGTCGCGGGCCTGCAGCTGCGGGTGCTGCCACACGCCGTGCATGTCGTTGACCCGGGCGTTGGCGATCTGGGCGTCATCCAGGCGCGCCACCACCTCGTCGAGCGACAGGGCGGCGAAACGCTCGACGATGATCTGGCGCAGCACCTCGCGGTTTTCCGAGCGCTTGAAGTTGGCGCTGAAGCGGTCGTCGCTGGCCAACGCCGGGTCGAGCAGTACCTTTTCGCAGAACAGTGCCCATTCCCGTTCGTTCTGCAGGCCGAGCATGATCGTGCCGCCACCGCCGGTGGGGAACGGCCCGTACGGGTAGATGGTCGAGTGCGAGGCGCCCGCGCGCGGTGGGGGCGGCGCGCCGTCGTAGGCGTAGTACATCGGGTAGCCCATCCACTCCACCAGGCTTTCCAGCATCGACACGTCGATGCGGCTGCCCAGGCCGGTCTTGTCGCGCAGCAGCAGCGCCGACAGCACGCCGGTATAGGCATACATGCCAGCGGCGATGTCGGCGATCGAACAGCCGGCCTTGGCCATTTCCTCGTCGCCAGGGCCGCCGGTCACCGAGAGGAAGCCGCCCTCGCTCTGGATCAGCAGGTCGTAGGCCTTCTTCTTTTCATACGGGCCGCCTGCGCCGTAGCCGGAAATGTCGCAGACGATCAGGCGCGGAAAGCGCTGGTGCAAGGCGTCGAACGACAGGCCCATGCGTGCGGCGGCGCCGGGTGCAAGGTTTTGCACGAGCACGTCGGCCTTGGCCAGCAGGGCGTCGAGGATGCCGTCGGCGGCCTGCTGCTTGAGGTCGAGGGTGAGGCTTTCCTTGGAGCGGTTGGTCCACACGAAGTGCGAGGCCAGGCCGTCGACGCGCTGGTCGTAGCCACGGGCGAAGTCGCCGCTGCCGGGCCGTTCGACCTTGATCACGCGGGCGCCCAGGTCGGCCAGCTGGCGGGTGCAGAAGGGCGCGGCGATGGCATGTTCCAGGCTGACGACGGTGATGCCGTCCAGCGGGCGGGGTGCAGTTTGGGTCATGGGGTCACCTGTTCGTCATCAGTGCAGTGCGGCCAGCGATTGCGTATCGCGCAGTTGCCAGACCTGCTCGATCAGGGCCTGGCCCTGGGCCGGGCTGCGGGCACCGGAATAGGCCAGCAGGCGCTGGAACTTGGCTTCCAGCTCCGGGCGCGAAAGGGTGTTGCCGGGGTCGCCCTTGGGTTCGTCGATGGCGGCGTTGAAGTGACGGCCATCGTGGCAGGAGACTTCGACCCGGCCCAGCCAGCGGGCGGGGTAAGCGGCATCCACTTCGGGGTCCAGCTGCATTTCCACCTTTTCACGGAAGCTGGCAACCCGTGGGTCAGTCAGCGCCAGGTCGCGGAATTCAATGAGCTGCGCACTGCCATGCACGGCGATCAGGCCGAGCACGGTGCCCATGGAGAACTTGGCCTGGTGCACAGTGGTTGGCGTGGTGACCCGCCCGAGCACATCGATGGCGCCCTGGTGCACGCGGGTAACCACCTTGGCGATCTGCTCATGCTTCAGGCCTTCGCGTTGCATCAGCTGCAACAGCGCATCGGCGGCGGGATGGGTATGGCGGCACGAGGCGTGGAACTTGAACGAGGTTTCCGCCAGCGCCCAGCGGCTGCCCAGGCGGTCGCTCAGGCGTGCTGGGTCGGCGTCGCTGGACATGCCGGCGGCCAGGCCCTGGTCCCCTTCGAGGATGTTGCGCGCGCCGCTCAGGCCATCGGCGGTCAGGTAGGCGGCGAGCAGGCCATCGGCGGCGGCCTTGGCGGTGTGCAGCTGCTTGGAGTCGGCAGCATCGCGCAGGAACTCCCAAAGCCCGGCGGCCTGGGTGCCGGCGCTGCCGAGCAGGTTGATGAACTGGTCCTTGTCGAAGGCCAGCAGCTTGCCCACTCCCACGGCAGCGGCCAGGGTGCCGACGGTAGCGGTGGTGTGGAAGATGCGGTAATGCGAACGGCCGAGGAACTCACCGATACGGATGCCTGCCTCATAGCCGGCGACGCTGGCCAGCAGCAGGTCCTGGCCGGACTTGCCGAGGTCCTGGGCCGCTGCCAGCACGGCGGAGAACACCACCGTGGCCGGGTGCAGCACCGAGCTGTTGTGCAGGTCGTCCTGCTCGACCAGGTGCGAAGCGGCGCCGTTGACCAGCGCGGCGAAGTAGGGCGATGAGCTGCGCCCGCTGGTCAGCACGCGGGCGTTGTCTTGGGCGGGGCCCATGCGTTCGGCATAGCGTTCGAACAGCGGGATCGGGTGCGCGCCCTGGCTGGCCAGGGTCGAGCCGAGCCAGTCGAGGAACAGGTCTTCGGTGCGGTCGAGCACATGGCCAGGAATCTGTGCGTATTGCAGGTCGGCGAGGAAGCCTGCCAGGGCTTGGGTAGCTTGCATGCTCAGGCCCTCAGAAGCTGCGTGGCAGTTCGAGCAGGTGCTCGGCCACGTAGGACAGGATCAGGTTGGTGGAGATCGGCGCCACCTGGTACAGGCGGGTTTCGCGGAACTTGCGCTCGACGTCGTATTCGCAGGCGAAGCCGAAGCCGCCGTGGGTCTGCAGGCAGGCATTGGCCGCCTCCCACGAGGCCTTGGCCGCCAGGTACTTGGCCATGTTGGCGCTGGCCCCGGCGTTCTGCCCGCTGTCGTACTCGGCGCAGGCGCGCCAGCGCATCAGGTCGGCGGCCTCGATCTCGATATGGGCTTCGGCGATGGGGAACTGCACGCCCTGGTTCTGCCCGATCGGGCGGCCGAACACCACGCGGTCACGGGCGTAGGCGCTGGCCTTTTCGACGAACCAGCGGCCATCACCGATGCACTCGGCGGCGATCAGCGTGCGCTCGGCATTGAGGCCGTCGAGGATGTAGCGAAAGCCCTTGCCTTCCTCGCCGATCAGGCTGCTGGCCGGCAACTCGAGGTTGTCGAAGAACAGCTCGTTGGTCTCGTGGTTGACCATGTTGGCGATGGGCTGCACGCTCAGGCCGCTGCCGATGGCTTCACGCAGGTCGACCAGGAAGATCGACATGCCTTCGGATTTCTTCTTCACCTCCGGCAAGGGGGTAGTGCGTGCCAGCAGGATCATCAGGTCCGAGTGCTGGATGCGCGAGATCCACACCTTCTGGCCATTGATCACATACTTGTCGCCCTGGCGCACGGCGGTGGTCTTGATCTTGGTGGTGTCGGTGCCGGTGGTGGGCTCAGTCACGCCCATCGACTGCAGGCGCAGTTCGCCGCTGGCCAGCTTGGGCAGGTAATGGCGCTTCTGTTCCTCGCTGCCGTGGCGCAGCAGGGTGAACATGTTGTACATCTGCCCGTGCACGGTGCCGGAGTTGCCACCGCAGGCGTTCACCTCTTCGAGGATAACCGAGGCCTCGGCCAGGCCCAGGCCCGAGCCGCCGTATTCTTCGGGGATCATCGCCGACAGCCAGCCAGCATCGGTCATGGCCTTGACGAAGGCTTCCGGGAAGCCCTTTTCTTCATCGATCTTGCGCCAGTAGCAGGCGTCGAACTCGGCGCACAAGGCGCGCACGCCTTCGCGGATGGCGTTGAGGTCATCGCTGTTATACGTATGCATGGGGGATGTTCCCTGTCTGGTATCAGTCAAAAAGCACGTCGGCGCTCTGCGCCACGCCAGCGGCATTGCCGGCCCACAGCTGGGCCTGGCCTGGTGCGCTGATGCGCCCGGCCACTTCGAACGGAGTCGGCACGGTCAGCGGGCGTACGCCGCGGTAGGCGAAATGGCGCACGTGCTTGTCGGGGTTGGCGCGGATGAATGCGCGCAGGTTCAAGGTGGCAATCATCGGGCCGTGCACGACCAGGCCGGCGTAGCCCTCGGTTTCGCTGACGTAGGGGAAGTCGTAGTGGATGCGATGGCCGTTGAAGGTCACGGCGGAGTAGCGGAACAGCAGCGTCGGCGTCGGCGCGACCGCTTCGCTCCAGTCGGCCGGCGCGTCGGCCGGGGCGCTGTCGAGCTTGGGCGGGTTGGGCTCGCGGTAGACGATGTCCTGCTCTTCGCGCACGCACAGCTGGCCGTGTTGCGAGTAGTCGTGACGCACGGTGACGAACAGCAGGGCGCCGGTGCGGCCGTGCTTTTCCTCGATGTGCTGGATGGTCGACAGGCGATGGGCTTCGGCGCCGACCTTGAGCGGGGCGATGAACTCGACCCGGCCCCCGGCCCACATGCGGTTACGGTTGTCGGCCGGGGGCAGGAAGCCGCCGCGTGCCGGGTGGCCGTCCGGGCCCAGTTGCGACTCGGCCACCGGCTCCTGGAAGAAGCACCACATCCACAGCGGTGGCAGGGGTTGGCCGGCGGCAGGAGCGGTTTCGCCGAAGGTGGCGGCGATGCGCTTGATCAGGTTGCGGCTGAGCTCATCGACGGCCTCTTCCGTGCGGCCGATCCAGGCGCTGTAGTCGATGGGCGGGTGGGAAGCAGTCATAACCATGGGCCTCTGCATTTGTTGTTATGGGCCGATCATGCGAGGTGCCCGGCATTCTGTGAATTTGCATTTGTGTAAGGCAGCGTTCATGTATGCTGAACGCCATCGCCACGACCGGACCTCCCCATGCATTTCGACCTGGCAGACCTGCGGCTTTTCATCCATATCGGCGAATCGCCGAGCCTGACCCAGGGTGCGCGCCGGGCGTTCCTTTCGCCGGCCGCCGCCAGTGCGCGGATCAAGGCGCTGGAAGCCCAGCTCGACACGCGCCTGCTGTACCGCGATAGCCGTGGCGTCGAGTTGACCCCAGCGGGGCATAAACTGCTCATGCATGCCCGGCTGATCATGCGCCAGGTCGACTACCTGAAAGCCGAGTTCACCCAGTTCGGCACCGACCTGGCCGGACATATCCGCATCTTCGCCAACACCACTGCCGTCACCGAGTTCCTGCCTGAAGTGCTGGCCGGCTTCATGGCCAAGCGCCCCGGGGTGACCGTCGACCTGCAGGAGCGCCTGTCGCGGGACATCGTGCGCGGCGTGCTCGATGGCAGCAGCGACATGGGCATCATCGCAGGGCCGGTGGAGGCCAGCGGCTTGCAGGTGATGCACTTCAGCACCGACCGCCTGGTGCTGATCGTGCCGGCCGGCCATGAGCTGGCAGGGCGCAAGACGGTGACCTTGAAACAGACCTTGGACTTCCAGCATATCGGCCTGCACGACGGCAGCACCTTGCTGAGCTTCCTGCGGGACCATGTCGAGCGCATGGGCCTGAACCTGTCGCTGCGTATCCAGCTGTCGAGTTTCGAAGCCATCTGCCGGCTGGTGGAGGCGGGGGTGGGCATCGGCATCATCCCCGAGTCGGCAGCGCTGCGGCACAGCCAGACCATGGAACTGGTGACCATCAGCCTGGATGAGCCGTGGGCGGTGCGTGAGCGGAGCATCCTGGTGCGGGAACTGGATGCGTTACCGGGGACGGTGCGGGCGTTGATTGCGACGTTGATGCCAGAAGCTTGATGTCAGCGGTGCTAGCCGCTTCTTGCTCTTGCTCTTGCTCTTGCTCTTGCTCTTGCTCTGCTTTTGCTTTGGCTTATAAGCGCGCGATAGTTCAAGGCGACGCAGAGTGCGACTTCAGGAGGCCGAACGCAGGTCTTGCGGAGGGAGGTGACGGGCATGGATGCCCGTCAAGCGCTGGGCCCCAGGAAGGGGCCTGCAGCGCGGTCCTCCCCGGAGCAAGGCCGGATAATGGGAGCGGGCGGCGTTTGCTGAAAAGCAGAGCAAAAGCAGAGTACTTACTGGTGGAATCAGTCGCCGCTGACGAGCTGATAGGCCAGCTGGTTATGGCGTTCCAGTACGCGGGGCAGGTCGATGGTGATGATGCGGCCATCCTGCACCACCACGCGGCCATTGATCACGCTGGTATCGACGTGGGTCGGGGTGCAGAACACCAGGGCCGCCAGTGGGTCATGCAAGGCTCCGGCATAGGCCACGTGGCCCAGGTCAAAGGCGACGAAGTCGGCGATCATGCCTGGCGCCAGGGCACCAATGTCGCTGCGGTTGAGCACCTTGGCGCCGCCCAGGGTGGCGATTTCCAGAGCTTCGCGGGCGGTCATCGCGTCCGGGCCAAAGCCCACGCGCTGCAGCAGCAAGGCTTGGCGCACCTCGCCGATCATGCTGGCGCCGTCGTTGGAGGCCGAGCCGTCGACACCCAGGCCCACCGGTACGCCGTGGTCGCGCATCTTGCGGATCGGCGCGATACCCGAGGCCAGGCGCATGTTCGAGCAGGGGCAGTGGGCGACGCCGGTGCCGGTGCGGGCGAACAGCTCGATGCCGTGCTGGTCGAGCTGCACGCAGTGGGCGTGCCACACGTCGTGGCCGACCCAGCCGAGGTCTTCGGCGTACTCGGCCGGGGTCATGCCGAACTTCTCGCGGCTGTAGGCGATGTCGTTGACGTTCTCGGCCAAGTGGGTATGCAGCGACACCCCGTAGTTGCGCGCCAGCACAGCGGCTTCGCGCATCAGGTCGCGGCTGACCGAGAACGGCGAGCAGGGCGCCACCACCACGCGCAGCATCGAACCATGGCTGGCGTCGTGGTAGTCCTCGATCAGGCGCTGCGACTCCTTGAGGATGTCGCTTTCCTTCTCCACGACCGTATCGGGCGGCAGGCCACCCTGGCTGCGGCCCACGCTCATGCTGCCGCGAGCGGCATGGAAGCGCATGCCAATCTCGCCGGCAGCATGGATGCTGTCGTCGAGCTTGCAGCCGTTGGGGTAGATGTACAGGTGGTCGCTGGAAGTGGTGCAGCCCGACAGGATCAGCTCGGCCATGGCCGTCTGGGTCGAGACCGAGATCATTTCCGGGGTCAGCCGTGCCCAGATCGGGTACAGGTTGGTCAGCCAGTTGAACAGCTCACCGTCCTGGGCCGCCGGGACTACGCGGGTGAGGCTCTGGTACATGTGGTGATGGGTGTTGACCAGGCCCGGGATGACCACCTTTCCGGCCATGTCCAGGACCACGTCGGCGTGCTGCGGCAGCGTATCGCTGGGGCCGACCTGCTTGATCACATTGTCTTCGATGTACAGGCCGCCGCCTCTGATCTCGCGGCGTTCGCCGTCCATGGTGACCAACAGTGCGGCGTTCTTGACCAGGAGGGTCTTGGGGGAGTGTTGCAGGGAAGCTTGCATGGCTCATGCCTGGCGCAATACGCAGCGACGTTGGCCGGTGTCGTAGGCGCACAGGCATGCATGTAAGCAAAGTTTGAAATTTTTGTATACAGAAAAATGCCGGGGCCCGCAGGCCCCGGTTGGCTTCAACCCGCCTGCACGGGCGCCTTGCTGGTGCCTTTGCGCAGGCCCATGACACCCCAGGCGAGGCCCAGCACGGCCGCGATCACCGAGCCGGACAGCACGCCGAGCTTGGCTGCGCCCAGCGAGGCCGGGTCGCTGTAGGCCAGGTTGGCAATGAAGATCGACATGGTGAAGCCGATGCCGGCCAGCAGGCCGATCAGGGTGATGCCGCGCCAGTTGACCTGGGCCGGCAGGCTGCACCAGCCCAGGCGCACCATCAGCCAGCTGACGCCGATGATGCCCAGCGGCTTGCCGGCCACCAGCGCCACGGCCACCGCCATCATCACCCAGTGCGGCGCCTCGGCGGACAGGTCGATGCCGGACAGGCCCACACCGGCGTTGGCCAGGGCGAACAGCGGCATGATCGCGTACGCCACCCAAGGGTGCAGGGCGCCGCCCACACGGGTCACCGGTGGTACCAGTTCACGCTGGGCCAGACGCAGGCGCTTGAGCGGGGTGCTCAGGTCGCCGGAGTCCTGCTCGGGGGCCTTGGCGCGGCCGAGCAGGTCGTTGGTGAAGCGCGAGACCGCATCCAGCGGGCGCTCGCCCATCGGCATGGCGGCAACCGGGGTCATCAGGCCGAGGATCACGCCGGCCAGGGTTGGGTGGGCACCGGTCATCAGCATGCCGAGCCAGGTGATGGCGCCGGGGATGACATAGGCCCAGGCCGAACCGACGCCTATCTTCTGCAGCCCGACCACCAGCAGCAGGCCGATGGCAGCCACGCCGAAGCCGCTGTAGTCGAGGCCACCGGAATAGAAGATGGCGATGATCAGCACGGCGATGATGTCATCGATGATCGCCAGTGCCAGCAGGAACACGCGGATGTTGGACGGGATCGACTTGCCCAGCAGAGCCAGCACGCCGACCGCGAAGGCAATGTCTGTAGCGGTCGGCACGGCCCAGCCTTGCTGCTCGGCCGGCGCATGGCCGAAGGCCAGGTAGATCAATGCGGGGACGGCGACGCCGCCCACCGCAGCGGCCATGGGCAGCGTGGCCTGGCGCAGGCTGGATAGGGCACCTTCGTGGATTTCGCGACGAATCTCCATGCCCACCACCAGGAAGAAGATGGTCATCAGGCCATCGTTGATCCAGAAGTGCAGGGACTGGGAGAAGCTCAGCGAACCGATGCCGAAGCTGATCGGCGTGTGCCAAAGGGCGTCGTAGCTGGCAGCGGCCGGGGAGTTGGCCCAGATCAGGGCAGCGACGGCGGTGATCAGCAGGACGATGCCGCTGACCGCTTCGATGTGCAGGAATCGCTCGAAATTGGCGAAGGCGCGTTGGGCCAGCAGCTGGGCACGCGTCAATTTGGTTTTTTGCATAGGCGCAAGAACTCCCGCTGGCGGCCCGACCGGCGTTGTTCGATTAACCTGCTTCACTGCACTTTGCAGCTAGCACCCGGGGGGAAGTCTACCGGGTGGTGGCGCTTAGGCCAAGTCGGCGGCGTTGAAATCGGCAATATCGCTGTGCCACTATCGGCCCACCTTGCTGGTCGTGCATGGCACTCGCCCGGCATCATCGTTCTGGCTGTTTACACTGTTGAAATCCCCACTCAGAGGGTGCATGGAATGGAGCAGCCAGCCGTGAGCAATGGCGGACGCGGGGCCCCTCTGCAACTGCTGGTGGCGATGGCCATCATGCTCGGCATGCTGCTGCTCGGCGCCGGCCTGGCCTGGCAGGGCTACCGCGGTATCAGCCAGGCGCTGGTGGCCGCCGCAGGCGATGCCGCGCAACAAGTCGGCAAGACCATCGACGAACGGGCGCGGCGCCTGGTCGATCCTGCACAGAGCAGCATCCGCCTGCTGGCCTTCAACCCGGCCGCAAGCAACCTCTCGCAGCGCCTGGAGCGCTTGGCACAGCTGGTCGAAAGCCTGAATGCCAACAAGATGCTCAGCGCCGCCTACATTGGTTACCCCAACGGCGAGTTCCTGCTAGTGCGCCGCTTGCGCGACCCGCAGTTGCTGGAGCGCTTTGCTGCGCCAGCGGGCACGCGCTTTCTGGTGCAGAGCGTCAGCCTGGGCGAGGGTGGGGCGATGTCGGGGGAATGGCGTTTCTATGACCAGGCCCTGAGCCTGCTCAAGACCCAGGCCATGGCGGACTATCACTACGATCCACGCACGCGGCCCTGGTTCGCTGATGCCTCCGTGCAAGCTGGTACCGTACTGACTCACCCCTACGTGTTTTTCACCACCCGCGAGATCGGCATGACCATGGCCCAGCGCAGCGTCGACGGCGCGGCGGTGCTCGGCATGGATGTCTCGGTCAACGACCTGGCCAGTGAAACCCGCGACCTGCGCATGACCCCGGGCACCGAAATCGCCGTGGTCGACGACCAGGGTAATGTGGTGGCGTACCCGGACCTGCAGCGGGCCATCGTGCACGAAGGTGAGTCGGTGCGTTTGTCACGTGTTGCTGAACTGGGTATCCCCAGCTTGCAGCAGCTCTACAGTCATCTGCCCCAAGGCACCCGACCAGAGGCCTATGAGGTGGATGGCGCAACCTGGTACGGCATGCGCGTGCAGCTGACCAATCTCGCCGGGCAGGACCTGCAAGTGCTGATCGCGGTGCCTGCGCAGGAGCTGCTGGCAAGCGCACGCCAGGTGTTGTTCAGGCAGATGCTGTGGACGGCCATGCTGATGGCCGTGCTGCTTCTGCTTGGCGGGTTGCTCGGCCAGCGCATCGGCCGCCCGCTGCATCAATTGGCCGAGCAGGTACGTGGACTGGCCGACTTCGATTTCAGTCGCGAAGTTGGGGTGGCATCGCGGGTGTCCGAGGTGAAAGAGCTGAGCCGGGTGTTGAGCCGCATGTCCGGCACCATCCGCAGTTTCCAGGCGATGACCCTGATACTCAGCCGCGAGACTCAACTGGAGCGCATGCTCGATGGCGTGCTGACGCATCTGGTGGAGGCTGCCGGGGTCAGCGCAGGCGTGGTATACCTGTTCGAGGAAGACCGTGCCCGCCTGCGCCTGGCGGCTGCGTGCCGAGGCGATGGCTACCCCGAGGCGCTGGCGGTCGGCGAGGGCGATCATCGCGACCTGGCTGCGGCAGTTACCCAGGGCCTGGCACTGGGCGGGCGCAGTCTTGCGGTGGAGCTCAAAGACCGTGGTCACGACCTGCTCGGCATTCTCGTCCTGGCATTGAAGGGCGAGAATGCTGAAGTAGGCGAGCCGTTCCGCCGCTTCGTCGAAGAATTGTCCGGTGCCGCCGCCGTGGCCATCGAGACGCGCCAGCTGGTCGAAGCCCAGAAGCGCCTGCTGGAGTCGATGATCAAGCTGCTGGCTGATGCCATCGATGCCAAGAGCCCTTATACCGGGGGCCACTGCGAGCGCGTGCCGCAGTTGGCGCAGATGCTGCTGGACAAGGCCGTGCAGGCCGACAGTGGCCCGTATGCCGATTTCAGCATGACCGAGGCCGAGCGCTACGAATTCCACATTGCCGCCTGGCTGCACGATTGTGGCAAGGTCACCAGCCCTGAATACGTGGTGGACAAGGCGACCAAGCTGGAGACCCTGTACAACCGCATTCATGAAGTCCGCATGCGTTTCGAAGTGCTCTGGCGCGATGGCGAGCTGGCCTATTGGCAGGGCCTGGCAGCGGGGCAGGACAAATCGGTGCTGCAACGCTGGCTGGAGCAGTACCGTGGCGAGCTGCAGGATGAGTTCGCCTTCGTCGCCAAGGCCAATATCGGCGGCGAGTTCATGCAGGATGAGGACGTACAGCGCTTGCAGCGCATCGGTCAGCGCCGCTGGCTGCGCTATTTCGACAACCGCCTGGGCATTTCCCGCGATGAGGAGCAGCGCCATGCCGGTGCGGCACCAGCGCCCTTGCCGGTGGCTGAGCCGCTGCTGGCCGACCGCCCGGACCACCAGCTACCCTGGGGCCCGCGCAAGCCGCCGGTGGCCAAGGACGACCCGCGTAACATCTGGGGCTTCGACATGCGCCTGCCGGCCAATGCCAGCAACCACGGCGAGCTGTACAACCTGGCAATCCGCCGTGGCACGTTGAACGACGAAGAGCGCTTCAAGATCAACGAACACATCGTGCAGACCCTCATCATGCTCAGGTCGCTGCCATTCCCGCGTCAGATGCGGCGGGTGCCGGACATTGCCGGCAACCACCACGAGCGGATGGACGGCGGCGGCTATCCGCGGCGATTGGGCAGGGACGACCTGAGCATCGCCGAGCGGGTGATGGCCATTGCCGATATCTTCGAGGCGCTGACCGCCGCCGACCGTCCGTACAAGGCGGCGAAGAGCTTGTCCGAGTCGGTGAAGATCCTGGTGTTCATGGCCCGCGACCAGCACATCGACGGGCAGCTGCTGCGGTTGTTCCTCAGCAGCGGGGTGTACCTGGAGTACGCCCGGCGCTTCCTGCGCAGCGAGCAGATCGATGAGGTGGATGTGGCGTATTGGCTGGCCCAGCTGGAGGAGCAGCCCGAGCGGACCTAGCGCACTTTCCGGACCTTGCCCGTACACACGATGCCTTGTACGAACGCCACCATCTGCTCCCGCCCCCAGTGCGCTTGCCCGCGTGAGCCGCCCCTGGCTGGGTTCAGGCCGCATACAGCACGATGGCCGCCAGTTCGATTGCACATAACATGGTGACGCCAAGGGCAAGCAGCAGGTGTTCGGTGACACCGGACACCACGCCCTCGTCGTGCAGGCCGCGCACCAGGTGGTGATAACGCCGCCTCAGGCGCAGCCAGGTGGCGCCGGCCAGCAGCAGGCAAAGTGCCGCGGGTAGCGCCGCAAACCAATGGTGATGGGGCACCCAGCGCAAGTACATGCAACAGCAGACGACCAGCGCCAGGATGGTCCGCCGCCATGCCAGCAAGGTGCGCTCCGGCTGCAAGCCGTCATCGGCGTGGGCCAGTTGCGGGTCAGGCATGGAAGAACACTGCATAGGCAAAGAACACCATCACCAGCGACACGCCAATCGACAGCGCCGGGGCTATCAGCGGGAACGGCAGCGGGCGCTTCTGGCGCATGGCCCGTTCCACATTGAGCCAGCGCACGAAGGCCGGCAGGCTCAGCAGCAGGGCCAGGCTGATCAACGCCACCGCCAGCAGGCGGCGGGTGCCGGGGCTGAAGATCTCGGCGGTAAACATGTCCACGGCGATGCCGCTGGCCAGCAGCGCCAGCGCGGTCCTGATCCAGGCCAGGAAGGTGCGTTCGTTGGCCAGGGTGAAGCGCGGGTCCGGTTCCTGGCCGTCGGCGAGGAGTTTGCTGGCCAGCCAGCCGCGTGAGGGCTCGGTGTTCTTGTTCAAGGGCAGTCGTCCTCCTCGGATAAGGTCGGTGGGCACGTGTCAGCCTCAGTTTGAGTGGCAAACCCTGGCAATGTCCATGGTTCGCCAGCCGCTGGCGCTATTCGTACTCGGTTACGCCGCTGATATGCCGCCCGGCGACATAGCCAAAGGTCAGCGCTGGCCCAAGGTTGATGCCGCCGGACGGGTACCAGCCGCCGAACACGCTGGCCATGTCGGTGCCGGCCGCGTACAGGCCGCTGATCGGCTGGCCTTCGTCGTTCAGCACGCGGGCGTGGCCGTCGGTGCGCAGGCCGGCGAAGGTGCCGAAGCAGCCGGGCTGTACCTTCACCGCATAGAACGGCCCTTGCTCGATGGGCGCCACGCAGGGGTTCGGCCCCTTGTGCAGCGGGTCGCCCTGCTTGCGGTTGAATGGTGTCGAGCCACGGCCGAAGGCCGGGTCCTGGCCTTGGCGTGCATGCTGGTTGAATTCAGCGACCGTGGCGCTCAGGCCGGCGGGGTCGATGCCGCAAGCCTGGGCCAGTTGTTCCAAGGTGGCGCCGCGTTTCAGGTAGCCGCTGCGCAGGTGTGGTCCTACCGGCAGGGGCGCCGGACGCGCATGGCCAAGGCCGAAGCGGCGCAGGAAGCGGTGGTCGCAGATCAGCCAGGAACAGACTTCCTCGCCCTGCGGCACGGCGGCGACCATGGCGGACACATAGTCGTAATAGCCGTGCGCCTCATTGACGAAGCGCTTGCCGTTGGCAAGCACGCCGATGATGCCCGGCTTGCCGCGCTCGATGATGTGCGGGAAGTGGCCGACGCTGCCGTCGCGGTGCGGCACCTTGGACACTGGCGCCCAGGCCACCGGCGACTGCAGGTCAGCGGCCACCACGCCTCCGGCTGATTCGCCCAGGCGCAGGCCGTCCCCGGAGCAGGATGGCGGGGGCAGGGCGAGGTTGTCGTGGCCGCTGGCATCGCGCGGGAACAGTTGCTGGCGCCGTGCTGGGTCATTGGGGAAGCCGCCTGCGGCCAGCACCACGGCCTTGGCGCGAATCGCCCGTTCGCCTTGCGCGGTTGCCACCATAGCCCCCAGCACCTTGCCGTCTTCCACCAGCAGGCCCTTGGCCGCGGTCGACTCGATCATCTGCACGCCCAGGTCATCCGCCGACTTCGCCAGCCGTGCCACCAGCGCCACCCCATTGACCAGGTGCATCGCCCGGCCATGGCGGGCCAGGTGGTAGAGGTGGCGTGTGAAGCGTTTGCACACGTGCAGCAAGGCGCGCGGCGAGCGGGTCATGTTGAGGAAGGCGGCCAGGTCGGCACCGGCCATGATCGGCATGCCGATGAACGAGGTCTCGCGCATCGTCTTGCGCAGGCGCGGCAGCAGTGCGCCGAGCTGGCGGGCATCGTAGGGCGCGGCAATCACCTGGTGGCCACCGAGGGCGGCGCCGGGCGTGTCGCCGTGCATGTCGGGGATGGCGTTGCCGTCGGCGAATTGCAGGGCCGTGTGCTGCTCGAAAAAGGCGACCATGTGCGGGCAGGCTTCAAGGAAGGCATCGACACGCTCGGCGTTGTAATGGCTGCCCAGTTCGTTGCGCAGGTAGGTGCGCGGCTGGTCGATGTCCTCGACGATACCGGCGCGCCGTGCCAGCGGATTGCGTGGCACCCAGGCCCAGCCGCCGGACCAGGCGGTGGCGCCGCCAAGTACCGGGTCTTTCTCGACCAGGATGACCTTCTGCCCGTGCCAGGCAGCCGTGACCGCCGCTGCCAGGCCGGCTGCGCCGGAGCCGATGACCAGTACGTCGCAGTCGCTTGGGAAGGGTTCGGCGGGCATTGCGGTTTCTCCTGTATTATTATTGGAACATGATTCCACAATATTCATTTCTAGCGGATGGCACTGCAAGGCCGACGGCTAATTTCCGGGCGATAACCGGACACTTCAATGCCAGCAGACTGCGGTTGCTATCGACGGCATGGAATCATCTTCTAGAATTCGGCAAATTTTCAGGGATACGTGTCATGGCTGGTAGTCAGATCGAACGCGCCTTCAGTCTTGTAGAAAGCCTCACCGGCGAGCCGCACGGCTTGCCGCTGCAAACCCTGGCCGAGCGCCTGGACATTCCCAAGAGCGCCGCCCATCGCATGCTCACCGAACTGGTGCGTCTGGGTTACGTGCGACAGAACCGCGACAACAGCCGTTATCAGCTGTCGGCCAAGCTGGTGGCGATGGGCTTTCGCTACCTGTCCAGCAGCGGTGCCGACATCATCCAGCCGATCCTCGACCGCCTGGCTCAGGACAGCGGGGAGCTGGTGCGGCTCGGCGTGATCGAAGGCCACCGCCAGACCTGGATCGCCAAGTCCCAGGGCGCCCGTTCCGGGTTGCGCTATGACCCGGACATGGGGCGTGACGCACCGTTGTTCTACACCGCCTCTGGGCATGCCTGGCTGGCCAGCCTGAGCGACGACGAAGCACTGCAGATGGTGTTGCGCCAGGGCATTGCCGACCCGGCCCAGTTCGGCCCCAATGCGCCCCGTTCGACCGATGAGCTGCTGGCCTACCTGCACCGCGCCCGTGAGCGCGGCTATGCCTGGGTCGAGCAGACGTCGGCCATCGGCACGTCAGCCCTGGCCGCCGTGGTGCGGCGCCCGCAGAGCGACGAGGTGATCGGCGTGCTCAGCGTTGCCGGGCCCAGCGCCCGCCTGGCGCACTCCCGCCTGGCCGAGCTGGCGCCGCTGCTGCTGGCGGCGGCAGAAGAGCTGTCGGCCGCCAGCCGGGCCAGCGAATTGTTCGCCTGATGGGCATTTCTGGTCGGTAATCGCACAGTCTGTGGGGTAGGGCGTTCTGAAAAGCTGAACTTGGTTCTACATTGTGCAGTGTCGATTGTGGAACACGGTTTCATAATCGGTACCACGATAACGACAAGAGGACAGTGCGTTGAACTCACCCCTACGAATCGCCCTGATCGGTGCCGGCGTCATGGGCCGCCAGCATCACCAGCACCTGCGCCGGCTGCCCCAAGCCCAGCTGTGCGCTGTGGCAGACCCCGGCCCACAGGCCGAAGCGTTTGCCGCCGAATGCGGGGTTGCCTGCTACGCCGATCACCGGCAGATGCTCGAACAGACCCGGCCCGATGCAGTGATCGTCGCCAACCCCAACAACCTGCACGTGGCCACCGCCCTGGATTGCGTCGAGGCCGGTGTGCCGGTGCTGGTTGAAAAGCCGGTGGGCGTGCACCTGGATGAAGTGCGTGCACTGGTCGAGGCCTCACGCCGCCGTGGCGTACCGGTGCTGGTCGGCCATCATCGCCGGCACAACCCGCTGATCGCCAAGGCCCATCAGGTCATCAGCCAAGGCAAGCTGGGCCGGCTGATCAATGTCACTGCACTGTGGCAGCTGCAAAAGCCCGACAGCTACTTCGAGACGCCTTGGCGCCGCGAGCCGGGGGCGGGCTTTCTGCTCACCAACCTGATCCACGACCTCGACCTGCTGCGCCACCTGTGTGGCGAGGTGGTGCAGGTGCAGGCCTTCACCCGCAACGACGTGCGCGGCTTCGCCAACGAAGACAGTGCGGCGGTGCTGCTGCAGTTCGCCAACGGTGCGCTGGGCAGCCTGACCGGTTCCGACGCGGTCGCCGCACCGTGGAGCTGGGAGCTGGATTCCGGCGAAAGCCCAATCTACCCGCGCCAGGATGGGCAGCCCTGCTACCTGCTGGCCGGCACCGAGGGGGCGCTGAGCATTCCGCAGCTCAAGCGCTGGCATTACGCCGAGGCAGGCTCCGGCTGGCACACGCCGTTACTGCAGAGTGAGGAGGCCATCCCTGCAGGCGAGGCGCTGACCTTGCAGTTGCAGCACTTCATCCGCGTGGTCCAGGGCACGGAGGCGCCGTTGATCGATGCCGCCGACGGTGGCCGCACCCTGGCCCTGATCGAAGCGATCCGCCAGGCCGCCGAAACGGGCCGGGCCTGTGCGCCAGAACTGATCGCCTGACTTCTCGTCCTTAGGTAAATGACATGCCCGACCGCATTTTTTCACTCGCCGCTCTGACGGTGCTCGAACTGTCTCCGCCAGACATGGTGGAAGCCGCCGCCCGTGCTGGCTACAGCCATGTGGGCCTGCGCCTGGTGCCGGCCACCGAGCAGGAGCAGCACTATCCGCTGGTGGCGGACGCCGACCTGCGTCGGCAGACCCAGGCGCGCTTGCGCGACACCGGCATCCAGGTGCTCGACCTGGAGATCCTGCGCCTCAAGGCCGACACCTGCGTGGCCGATTTCGAACCGATCCTGGCGGTCGGTGCCGAACTGGGCGGCACCGAGCTGCTGGTGGCTGGCAACGACCCGGATGAAGCGCGCCTCACCGCGCACTTTGCCGAGCTGTGCGACCTGGCGGCCGGCTATGGCATCTACCCGCACCTGGAGTTCATGCCCTGGACCGACGTGCGTGACCTGCGCCAGGCCATGCGCGTGGTGGCCAACGCCGACCGGGGCAATGGCTGCGTGCTGGTCGATGCCTTCCACTTCAACCGCTCGCGCTCCTCGCTGGATGACCTGGCGCAGTTGCCGGCGCAGTGCATGCGCTACGCCCAGCTGTGCGACGTCGCAGGCCCGGTGCCCGCCGACATGAACGAAATCCTGCGCCAGGCGCGCAATGAACGGCGATTCCCGGGGGAGGGCGATGCTGATCTGGTGGGCCTGCTGCGTGGCTTGCCGGCGACCGTGCCATTGAGCCTGGAGATCCCCACTCGGCAGCTGATGGAACAGGGCATCAGCGCAGAACTGCGGGCTCGCATGGCGCTGGAGAAGGCCAAGGCCGTACTCGCCAGAGTCTGAGCCCATGGCACGGGTTACGCCTGTGAGAGCCGGCAAGCCGGCCTCTCACAGGGCTGTCTCGAGCACAAGGCAACGTCGCACCCCGTGCTGATGGTGTCGCCCAGAGCATGATGGCAACCATTCAACCCGGCTACCCTGCCACCCTGTCAAAGGCCTAATCCTCGAACACCCACCACCCGATCCCATGGAAGCACTGTACATGCCTATCGACTTCAGACCCGCTCAAGCGTCGGACGCGCATGATATTGCGCGATTCTTTCAACTGACATCGGAGGGCATGGCCGATTACATCTGGAGCAAGCTTGCCGCACCTGGCGAAACATTGCTGAGTGTCGGTGCGTCTCGCTATGCCAGGGAGCAGGGCGACTTTTCCTACAAGAACTGCCTGATGGCCACTTTCGAAGGGCGCGTCATCGGCATGATGCATAGCTATGCCTTGCGCGAGACCCTTGACAGGCCCATCGAGACAGACCCGGTCCTCGCGCCTTATTCCGACATGGAAATACCCGATACCTTATACATATCCAGCCTGGCTCTGGATGAGGCTTGGCGCAGCCAGGGGCTGGGGGGGCAGTTTCTTCGCCACGCCCAACAGCGCGCCGAGGACGCTGGCCTGGATGGGCTATGCCTGATCGATTATGCCGAAAACCACGGCGCACGCCGCTTCTACGAACGTCATGGTTTTCAGATTGTGAAAACCTGCCAGATCGTTGCGCACCCAATGCTGGGCGTAACCGGTGAAGCCTATTTGATGTATCGCCCTAGCCACAACGTACTCGAGAAAAAACCATGAACAAGAAGCTGACCGTGTTCCGCGAACTGGATATCCAACCGGTGCGCGACCTGCCCTTTTTTGAAGAGGTCGTGGAAGGCACCCCTCATACGCTGACGTCCAAGTACTATCACGATGAACAGCAAGGTCGGATTTCCGGAGAATGGGAAGCCAGCATCGGAGCGTGGCGCATCGATTACAAAGTCTGGGAGTTCTGCCATGTTCTGAGTGGATGCTGCGTCATCGAGCTTGAGGGTTGTGCCCCCGTCACACTGGCCGCTGGCGACACGTTCATTATCGAACCGGGCGCCAAAGGCAAGTGGACCGTGCTGGAAGACATGAAAAAGAACTTCGTGATCCTCTTGCCCGCGAGCTAGAGACGAGGTCGCGTTTCGTCGAGCGCGACGCAAGGACAGTTCGCATGCTAACCCGCTGGCGGCGTTCGAATGTTTCGTGGCGCCTGCTTCGCAAAGAGTGGTGCTGACCAACTATCGATGCGCTGCCCTTAGTCCGAGCGGCAGCAGTGGATCTTTGAGAAGCGCAATATGGCGCAAGGCGGGAGAAGATTGGCAGATGGCATTCCACCAAGGAACGGCAAGGGCAAGAGAATAAAAAACAGCTGGCAGTACCACGCAGCAGTTGAATGGCCGCTATGGGTGCTTGAAATGATCCCTGATTAGGTCCGCAAGACCAGAAATAGGACGACTGGCATGATCCACCGACTGGAGTCGCACCGCGAACTCGGGCAGTGTCGGTAGCCCACAATCTGCTAGTGACAGGATGATATCTTCAGGCGCGAGACTCCGCAGCCAAGGTGTTACTGCAAGCCCATTGCGAACCATGGTCAATGTAGTATCGGCTGATGTATTTTCGAACACCATCTTTCCGACGATACCTTCTTCGCCGAGACGCTGAAAAACGGTATCACGAAAGGCGCAATTCGCGGTCAGGAAGCACAGCGCCAACGGCCGCTGTGCTGCTGTCGCCTCGCTGCCCAACCATACCAATTGATCCACAGCCAGCCTTTCGCCCAATTCGACGTCGACCGGGCCCTGACTGAGTACCAGATCGAGTTTTCCATTGCTGAACGCCTGGTCGAGATCCGTCGAGGAAGCGCTGAAAATCTTTACCCCTACCCTCGGAAAGACAGTACTAAAAGCTTTAAGTAAGGGGGCAAGCGGGGCTCCGGCCATATCGAAAGGGAGCCCTAGGCGCACCGAGGCGGCTGTTTCCCTACCGCCAATAGATGTACAGAAAGCGTCATGTATCCGCAGAAGGCGACGGGCATCTGGCAGCAACGATATTCCTATTGAGGTCAAACGACTGCCCTGTGTGTCACGCAGTAATAACTGACAGCCGAGGAATGCCTCCAGGCGCTTGATTCGCTGGCTCACAGCTCCTTGAGTCAGATGTAGATTGACTGACGCAACGCTCATGCTTCCCGTATCTGCCACCTCGACAAAGGCTCTGAGCAGCGCCAGATCGAGGTTGTGAGCTTTATTCATATCATGCCATTAGCAACGTTAATGCCGGTATTGTATTTCGTCGCTACTCAGAATTCACGGTTTTCTTTAGATTGCAGGGCTCGGACTGACTAACAGGCAGAAGCAAGAGTATGATAAAAACTTTAGATAGCATTAACCTACGAAGTGAACTGGATGCGCTCAGAGAATACTGGAAGCCGCGAGTCCTTGGTCGCGTCAATAATCAATTCGTCAAAATTGCAAAACTGAAGGGAGAATTCGTCTGGCATGCTCACGAACATGAGGACGAGATGTTTTCAGTGATCTATGGCACGCTTCGTATTCAGCTCGAAGATCGCACCATTGTCTTGAATGCAGGAGAGTTTTGCGTAATTCCCAAGCAGATGCGACACAAGCCGATCGCCGAGGATGAATGTGCGGTGATGATTATTGAAACTGATACCACACTCCATACCGGCGGAGTAAATTCGCCACTTACAGTCTCGATAGATGATCAGTTGTATCCAACCTGATCCAATACAGCGGCCACGTTTTCGCGGTCGAGGTTAAGATGCATGGTCAGATCTTAGCTGGGCGCATTCAATCATGCTGGGGGTAACCATTTCGACTTCTGGCTGCCTACCCGCGTAAGAGATCTTCGGTGAACGCGCATGGCGACTATGACCGTTCCTAGGCCTCGGCAAATGGCCGCGTAAGAAGCCAGAGCACCCAAGCAGCGCTCTGTCGTCATGAATGTCGGGAGGGAGCCCGGCCTCGTCGGACGCCGGGCTTAGCTACATCAGAAGGGCTTGGTAGGCAGGTACTTGCCGTCCAGGGTGATCACAGCACGGTGGCCACCGTCCGGATCTTCGACCTTCTTGATGTCCAGCTTGAAGTTGATGGCACTGATGATGCCGTCGCCGAACTTCTCGTGAACCAGCGCTTTGAGCGTGGTGCCATACACCGACATCATTTCGTAGAAACGGTAGATTGTGGGGTCGGTCGGCACGCCGTCGAAGAAGCTGCCGCGAATTGGCATCGACTGCAGCAGCGCAACTTGGTCGGCATCGAGGTCGAGTTTCTCGCCTACCACCTTCGCGGCGCTTTCAGGCAGCGGATGCTGGCCGAGCAGGGCTGCCGTGACGAAGGCTTCGGACAAGCCGGTGCCGTCAACGATCTCGGCGAAGGACAGGTCCTTGCGGGCTTTGGCCTGGATGATGATTTCGGTCAGTTCCTGGCGAGCGCTGCGGGTAGCTTGAGTCTGGATCATGGTGAATCTCCTGGGTAAGAAAAAGGTGCAGGTACAGGTTTCAGGCAACGTGCCTGGCTTGTTGGGAAACGGCGTGGACTTCTGGGTTTTCAGCGAGGGACACGAAAACGCCGGTGCTGCCATCAAAGGCGTCGATACGGCCGGTCTCGATGTCGTAGATCCAGCCATGCAGGGTCACGCGGCCCTCTTCGAGCGCCAGGCGAACGGAGGGGTGGGTCTGGATGTTGGCCAGTTGCGCGATGACGTTTTCACGCACCATGGAGGTGACTTTGCTGGGTGTGTCCGCGTGCTGGCGGGCCTCGTTGACCACCTTGGCCGAGTCGGCGTAGCGCAACCAGCCGGCCACGGCAGGCATGTGATCCAGGCACTTGCAGGTGGCAATGGCGGTCATCGCGCCACAGTCGGAGTGGCCGCATATGACGATGTCTGCAACGTTGAGCCCGGCGACCGCGTATTCGACAGAGGCCGAAACACCACCTGGCTCTGGCCCATAAGACGGCACGATATTGCCGGCGTTGCGGATTACAAACAGATCGCCAGGCTCACGTTGGGTCACCAGTTCAGGCACCAGTCGGCTGTCGGAGCAGGAGATGAACAGCGCCTTTGGGGCCTGCTGGTTGGCCAAGTCCTTGAACAGTTTGACGCGTTCAGGAAAGGCGTTTTTTTGAAACTTCAGAAATCCGTCGATGATCGCTTTCATGGTGGCTGTCTCAATGTCGCTGGGTGTGAGACAAAGAGTAAGCAGTGCATGACATAAGGTAAAAGTCTGATTTATTATGGTATGGATCAGATTATCTTATGGGTTTAGGCATGCTCGCTCGGCACATCCAATACTTCCTCGCAGTGGCTGAACATCTGAGTTTCACGAAGGCTGCAGCGGCGCTGCATGTATCCCAGCCGGCGCTTTCGCAGCAAGTAAGGCAGTTGGAAGAGAGCCTTGGAGCGCAGTTGTTCGACCGTTCTGGCCGCACAATGCGTTTAACTGACGCGGGGGAGGTGTATCTGCTTTATGCACGCCGGGCGCATCAGGAATTGCAGGAAGCCAAAAGCGCCATACATGACGTCAGCGACCTCAGCCGTGGCTCATTGCGTATTGCCGTGACGCCAACGTTCACTACCTATCTGGTAGGGCCACTGATCGAGGCGTTTCACTCAAGGCACCCTAAAATCACCGTCAACCTGAAAGAGCTCTCCCAGGAGCGCATCGAGGAACTGCTGTTGGCGGGGGAGTTGGACGTAGGGATTGCATTCGATGAAATAAATACACCGGATATCGAAGCCATCCCATTACTGAACGAAACGCTCGCTTTGGTTGTGAGCCGCAGGCACCCCCTGGCCGGGGAGCGCTCCATTACTTCACACGGCCTGAGTACTGAGTCTTTGGTTCTGCTCAGCACAGAGTTTGCCACGCGCGAACAAATCGACCGCTACTGCCGCAAATATGAGATTCGCCCTAAGGTTCAGATGGAGGCCAATGCCCTAGGCGCAGTGATTGAGATCGTTCGCCGGACGAAGCTCTCCACTTTATTGCCTGCGAAGATTGCGCTGGCCCATGACGACCTGGTGGCCATCACCCTTGAGCCGGAACGCCTGCAGCGAAAAGCCGTGCTTATGCGCCGAAAAGAAGCATTTCTGAGCGCGGCGGTGCGAGCTTTCATTGAGCTGGCTAAAGAAGTAGCCAGCGAGCTGAATGTCTCCTAAAACAAAAAACCTGATCCTTCAACGGAGAAGGATCAGGTCAGGGATGACTTACAGGCCCAGCTCACTCAGGCCTGGGTGATCATCCGGGCGGCGACCCAGTGGCCAGTGGAACTTACGCTCGCTTTCCTGGATGGGCATATCGTTGATGCAGGCGAAGCGGCGGTGCATCAAGCCGTCGGCTTCAAACTCCCAGTTTTCATTGCCGTAGGAGCGGAACCAGTTGCCCGAATCGTCGTGCCACTCGTAGGCGTAACGGACGGCGATGCGGTTGTCGGTGTAGGCCCAGAGCTCTTTGATCAGGCGGTAGTCCAGCTCTTTTTTCCACTTGCGGGTGAGGAAGCCCTGCGCTTCTTCGCGATTGTTGGCAAATTCGGCTCGGTTGCGCCACTTGGTGTCCAACGTATAGGCAAGTGCAATTTTCTCAGGGTTGCGAGTATTCCAACCGTCTTCTGCGAGCCGAACCTTTTCAATTGCCGATTCGCGAGTAAATGGAGGAAGTGGCGGACGAGCTTGTTCGTTGGACATGGGGGTGCCTCCAATGTTTTGGATATTTCAGTTGAGTGGGTATTACCTGGAGTTCAGGTGCTTACGCGCTGTACTTCTTTGAGAAGTAGCTTGGCGACTTGCCTTGCACTTTCCAGTGCTGTGAAGTCTCCCATCACGCGGGCGACAGTTATTGTGCCTTCTATCAGCACGAAGAGTTGCTTGGCCAACACGACCGGATCTTCGACATCTAGCGTGTTGGTCAGCTCTAGCGTGTAGTCCAGAAGCTTTTGTTTATGCAGCTTTGCGATCAGTCGAACCGGGTCGTCTGCGTCGCCAACCTCGCCGGCTGTGTTGATGAACGCACAGCCGCGAAAACCGTCAGATTCGAACCAACTTTTGAGCACATCAAAAATGCCAAGAATGCGTTCTTGCGGCGTTCGTGCTTTTTCGCATTCATCCCTGAACCACTGCATCCAACGTATATCGCGTGCATTTAATGCCGCTGCCGCGACATCGTCTTTGGTCGCAAAATAGCGATAAATACTTTTCCGTGCTACGCCCGAAGTCTTTACCAATAGGTCCATGCCGGTGGCGTGAATCCCGTTTTCGTAAATCAGCTTCTCGGCAGTGGCCAGAATTTTTTCGCGTGTATCGGTCATTGGCTTGTTCATGTAGCTAGGGTAGAACGATCGTTCTCCCTGGTCAAGCAGCCTTTGAACTTTTGTTGCTCCGTTGGAATTCATCGCGATTTTTGAACTGCGCCCCATTTGTTGGACAGTCTGTGATTAGGCTGCTGCAGCCTGACTCCTGTATGCCACGGGAGTCAGGCCGCCCAGCCCCATCTTGATTCGATCCAGAAAGGCATGGATGGCTGAAAGTTTGAACTGCTTGGTGTGCTTGCTCACGTAAAACGCCCCTGAGGTTGGATTTTTTGTCCAACATCAGGGGCGCAGTTCATTTTTGTAGGAGCGCCGCACCGCCGCTCCCACAGGAGTCGTGGTTAGCTTGCAGGCCGCTTTTGGTCGGTGGCAGAGAACGGTCGATAACTGCCGGTCGCGAATGACCGCTTTCGACCCAAAGCTGCCCTTCGCGACAGGTAGCTATCGGCCTGAAGCGGTAGCTCAAGTTCAACAGGGCTTGCGTATCACATACGGAAATCCATATATTTGGTTTTCCATATGTAAGGTGAAGCCATGTTCACTCCACCCGAAGTCTTCAAGAACCTGGCCGACGAGACCCGCGCTCGCGCCACTCTGCTAATCGCCAGCCTTGGCGAACTCTGCGTCTGCGAGCTGATGTGCGCGCTGAACGACAGTCAGCCGAAGATCAGCCGTCACCTGGCACAGCTGCGCAGCAGTGGCCTGTTGCTGGATCGCCGCCAGGGTCAGTGGGTGTATTACCGCCTCAACCCCGAACTGCCCGCCTGGGTGCACGAGATGCTGCAGACCACCCTGCAGGCCAACGCGCAATGGCTGGCCGACAACACCCTTCGCCTGCAGAACATGGACGGCCGCCCCGTTCGTGACGCTGCCTGCTGCTGATCATCACCGAGCGAGATATTCATGCTGGTCGCCATTGCCGTCTTTGTTTTCACCCTCATCCTGGTCATCTGGCAGCCCAAAGGGCTTGGAGTCGGCTGGAGCGCCGCTCTCGGAGCCCTCATCGCCCTGGCGGCGGGTGCCGTTTCCCTGCACGACATCCCGACTGTGTGGGCCATAGTCTGGAATGCCACCGCTACCTTCATCGCCGTCATCATCATCAGCCTGCTGCTGGACGAGGCCGGTTTCTTCGAGTGGGCGGCCTTGCACGTGGCGCGCTGGGCGAACGGCAGCGGCTATCGCCTGTTCGCCTTCTGCGTACTGCTCGGTGCCGCAGTCTCGGCACTGTTCGCCAACGATGGTGCGGCGCTGATCCTCACGCCTATCGTCATGTCGATGCTGCTCGCGCTGCGTTTCTCACCTGCTGCGACGCTGGCCTTCGTCATGGCCGCAGGCTTCATCGCCGATACGGCGAGCCTGCCGCTGGTGGTCTCGAACCTGGTGAACATCGTCTCGGCTGACTACTTCAAGCTGGGTTTCAGCGAATACGCCTCGGTGATGGTGCCGGTGAACCTCGTCAGCGTGGCCGCAACCTTGCTGGTGCTGTTCGTGTATTTTCGCAGTGACATACCGAAGCAGTACACGGTCGCGGCCTTGAAGACGCCGAGCGAGGCGATTCATGACCGCGCGACTTTCAACGTCGGTGGCTGGGTGTTGCTGGTGTTGCTGATCGGCCTGTTCGCCCTGGAACCCCTGGGTATCCCGATCAGCGCGGTAGCCGCGGCTTGTGCGGCGGTCCTCTTTGCCGTCGCCGCTCGTGGGCATCGCATTTCGACCCGCCGGGTACTGCGCGAAGCGCCCTGGCAGGTGGTGATCTTCTCCCTTGGCATGTACCTGGTGGTCTACGGCCTGAAGAATGCCGGCCTCACCGATATGCTCACCCACCTGCTGGATCGGCTTGCGCAGCAAGGGCTGTGGAGTGCCGCCATCGGCACCGGGTTGATTGCTGCATTGCTGTCCTCGGTCATGAACAACATGCCCAGCGTGCTGGTCGGCGCCTTGTCGATCCAGGCCAGCGAGGCGCAAGGGCTGGTGCGTGAGGCGATGATCTACGCCAACGTCATCGGCTGCGACCTCGGCCCGAAAATCACCCCCATCGGCAGCCTCGCCACGCTGCTCTGGCTGCACGTGCTGGAGCGCAAAGGCATGCGCATCACCTGGGGTTACTACTTCAAGGTCGGCATCCTGCTGACGCTGCCGGTTCTGTTGATCACCCTTTCGGCCCTGGCATTGCGCCTGAGCCTCTGACATCCGCCACGAAGCGGAGGAGCCCCCATGCGAGTCCTGTTCATGTGCACGGCCAACAGCTGCCGCAGCATCCTTTCCGAGGCCATGTTCAATCACCTGGCACCTCACGGATTTGAAGCCGTCAGTTCCGGCAGTTTTCCGAAGGGCCAAGTGTTGCCTCGCAGCCTGACCACCTTGCAGCATGCCGGCATCTCGACCGATGGGCTGAGCAGCAAGGGCAATGACGCGTTCGAGGCTTGCCCTCCTGACATCGTCATTACCGTGTGCGACAAGGCTGCCGGCGAAGCTTGCCCGGTGTATTTCGGCCCTGCACTGAAGTCGCACTGGGGGCTTGAGGATCCGTCCGATGTCGTGGGTGACGAGGCGTCGGTCGACGCTGCGTTCGGCGCCACGCTGGCCCGCATCGAGTCACGCTGCCAGGCCTTCTTCGCACTGCCTTTCGATCACCTCGACCGTGAACAGCTCAAGCATGAGCTGGATCGCATCGGTACGCTTTGAGCAGGAGGAAACATGTCCGAGCAACTGCCTAATCTCGACCTCGCGCTGTTCGATGTGCCGCCAGCGGCAACCCGTTCCAGCGAGCACAAACCGCGCATCCTGCTGCTGTATGGATCGACCCGCGAACGCTCCTTCAGTCGCTTGCTGGTGGAAGAAGCCGCACGCCTGCTTGAGCACTTCGGGGCCGAGACGCGGGTGTTCAATCCGTCGGGCCTGCCGCTGCCTGACGATGTACCTGTCGAGCACCCCAAGGTGCAGGAACTGCGTGATCTGGTGCAGTGGTCGGAAGGCCAGGTGTGGTGTTCACCAGAGCGCCATGGTGCGATGTCCGCAGTGTTCAAGGCGCAAATCGACTGGGTCCCCCTGGCGCTGGGTGCGGTTCGCCCTACCCAAGGCAAGACCCTGGCGGTCATGCAGGTGTGTGGCGGCTCGCAGTCGTTCAACGTGGTCAACCAACTGCGGGTGCTTGGCCGTTGGATGCGGATGTTCACCATCCCGAACCAGTCCTCGGTACCCAAGGCCTACCTGGAGTTCGACGACGCTGGGCGGATGAAGCCATCGCCATACTACGACCGCCTGGTGGATGTGATGGAGGAACTGGTGAAATTCACCGTCCTGCTGCGCGACCGCCAGGAGTTCCTGGTGGATCGCTATTCGGAGCGCAAGGAAAGCGCCGAGCAGCTTTCCGCCCGCGTGAACCAACGCTCGATCTGAGGTCGCCATGACAATTGAAATCAGAGAAGCACAGCCCGAGGACGCTGCAGCGATCCAGACCATCTACGCACCGGTAGTGACCGGCACGGCGATCTCTTTCGAGGAAGTACCGCCGACTGTCGAGGAGGTGCGCCAGCGCATTGTCACGACCCTGCAGACCTACCCGTACCTTGTTGCAGAGCGCGATGGGCGTCTGGTTGGCTACGCTTACGCCAGCCAGCACCGGGCACGTGCAGCATACCGCTGGGCAGTGGATGTCACTGTCTATATCGCGAGCGCAGAGCGCCGCTCCGGTGTTGGCCGCAGCCTCTATTCCAAACTGCTCCCTATCCTCGCCCGGCAGGGATTCAATGCGGCCTACGCCGGCATCGCGCTACCCAACGCTGGAAGCGTCGGTTTGCACGAGCGGCTGGGCTTCCGGCACATCGGCACGTTCCCCCAGGTCGGTTTCAAGCTGGGCCAGTGGCACGACGTAGGTTACTGGCGCCTGGAGCTGGGTGCGTCGATTAGCTCGCCTGCAGCACCTCTGCGCTACCCGGAAATTGCCGGCTGAGCGTCCGCTAAGGGTCGAAATCTGCCGTTCGCGACAGACCGCTCAACCCCAAAGTGGACAATGTCGGGATAGTGCCTGCGGTCTGCTTGCCGGGAGATTGGGTGAAGGCTGCCAAGTGTTTGTCTCGTGTTCTGAGTTGATGCACAGATCGAGCGCCGCCCGCGCGGCGCTCGATCTAACAGGCGCCAAACAACGCAAGGCGTACAGCCAAAAAAAGGGCCCTTCAGGGCCCCACCGAGGTAACTGGGGTTCGCGCTTACTGGGTTTCGATCTTGCGCGGCGCCATGAAGTACATCCAGATCAGCGCCAGGAAGTACATGGCTGGGATCATGGTGAACAGCACGGCATAGTTGTTGTTGGTCGCCATCAGCACGCTGCCGACGATCTGTGTCATGAACATCCCGCCAATCGCCGCGCACATGCTGGCGAAGCCGAACACCGTGCTGATCAGGTGCTTGGGCGTGTAGTCCATCACCAGGCTCCAGATGTTCGCGGTCCAGGCCTGGTGTGCGCCGACTGCCAGGGCGATGGCCAGCACCGCGATCCACAGGCCGCTGGCATGGGCGGCGAAGGTCACGCTGACCATGGTGCAGGCAAAGATCAGCATCGAAACCAGGCGTGCGGTGGTGGCGCGCACGCCGCGGCCGATCAGCCACGAGGACAGGATGCCGCCGCCGATGCTGCCGAAGTCGGCGGTCAGCCAGATCAGCATCAGCGGGATGCCCATCTGGGTCACGCTGATCCCTAAGTTGTACTGCTGGTTGAGGAACGGCGGCAGCCAGTACAGGTAGAACCAGAACACCGGCGCAGTGATCGCGTAGGCCACGGCAAAGGCCCAGGTGCCACGCATGCCGAGGATGCGGCTGAAAGGCAGGCGCGCCACCTCCGGCTCGACCTCCTGCTGGATGTAGTCGAGTTCGCTCTGGCGCACGCTTGGGTGCTCTTCCGGGTTGAAGTACTTCAGGCCCCAGAACACCAACCAGACCAGGCCCAGGCAGCCCATGGCGATGAACGCGGCCTGCCAGCCCCAGACGGTCAGAATCAGGGGCAGCAGGGCCGGGGTGACCATGGCGCCGACGTTGGTGCCGGCGTTGAACAGGCCGGTGGCGATGGCGCGCTCGCCGGCAGGGAACCACAGGCGCACGGTCTTCACGCAGGCCGGGTAGTTGGCCGCTTCGGTCAGGCCGAGGATGAAGCGGCAGACCATGAAGCCGGCAGCCGAGGTGGCCAGCCCGTGGGCGCCGGTGGCCAGGCTCCACAGCAGCACGGCGGCGAAGAAGGCGCGCTTGACGCCGACCTTGTCGATCAGCCGGCCTTGCAGCACGAAGCCGACGGCATAGCCGACCTGGAACCAGAAGTTGATGTTGGCGTAGTCCATCGCCGTCCAGCTCATGGCCTTGGCCAGTTCCGGTTGCATGATGCCGAGCGCGGCGCGGTCGATGTAGTTCAGGGTGGTGGCGAAGAACACCAGGGCGAGCATGCCCCAACGGGTCTTGCCGACGGCGAAGGCGCCACGGATCTTGTCGCCGATGCCGGCGGATGGCATGCGTGCGCTGGCGGTGGTGAGCTTGGAGTGGTTCATATCCTGGTCGTTTCTTGAAATTGTAATGAACGGCTTTTTCTCGAACGTGACCTGGCCCCAGGCAGGGGGTACACGCAAGGCCGGTGCATGGTGAGCAGTGAATCGGCGACCGTCAATTCGCTGGAGGGGGCTATTGTTCGATAACCGAACAATTGCGAACCCCGCTCACGCGCTGGCCAGCGCCTTGCCGGCCAGATAGCCGAAGGTCATGCCCGGCCCCAGGGTGATACCACCGCTAGGATAATGTCCGGCCATCACGCTGTGCATGTCGTTGCCGACCGCGAACAGGCCGGGTATCGGTTGCTGCGCGTGATCGAGCACGCGAGCCGAGGCATCCGTGTACAGGCCGGCGAAGGTGCCGAGGCTACCAGGCAGCAGCTTCACCGCATGAAAAGGACCGTGCAGCAAGGGGCGCAACGAGGGGTTCGGCCTCTGCAGCGGTTCTCCCTGGGCCCTGTTGTAAGCCGAGGCGCCGCGCTGGAAGGCCGGGTCTGCGCCCAGTGCGGCATGGCGATTGAAGTCGGCCACGGTGTGTTGCAGTTGCGTGGCATCGATCCCGCAGCGCTGCGCCAGTTCTGCCAGGGATTGGCCGCTGAACAGGTAGCCGCGGCGCTGATAGAAGCCGGTCGGGAACGGGAACGGCTTGGCCCAGCCGATGCCGTAGCGCCGTTGCGCGGCATGGTCGCAGATCAGCCACGCCTCGTGCGGTTCGCCCTGCGGCGTGGCGGCGAACAGCGCATTCATGAAGTCGTGGTAGCAGTCGGATTCGTTGACGAAGCGGCGGCCATCACGGCGCACGGCGATGAAGCCGGGCTTGGCGCGGTCGATCAGGTGCGGAAAGTGGCCAACGCTGCCGTCACGGCGCGGCACCCGCGAGACCGGCGCCCAGGCGCCGGCATGGGCAAGCGCGGGGCCAAGCCGGGCGCCGACCTGTTCACCCAGGCGCAGGCCGTCACCGGTGTTCTGCGGTGGCGCGGCCGAGTGATGCTGAGTACCATCGGGCGCATGGGGCATCAGCCGGGCAATGCGCTGGGGATCGTGGGCAAAGCCACCACACGCCAGCACCACGCCACGGCGTGCACGGACCACCTGGCCATCGGCGAACTGGGCGCCGTCGATGCGCCCATTACCGAGCAAGCGAGTGGCCGGCTTGTCGGTGAGCACGGTCACGCCAAGGTCCAGGGCGCTGCGCAACAGGCGGGCGACCAGGGCGTTGCCGTTGACCAGATGCAGACCGCGCCGATGCAGCAGCAGGTCACGGCCATGGCGCAGCAGGCGCTTGCCAACGTGCAGGGCAGCGTTCGGCGAGTGGCGGGCGTTGAAGAAGGCGGCCATGTCCGCGCCACCGGCGATGCCCATGCCCGCCAGGCTGACGATGTCCAGTGGGGGGCGGAGCGTGTGCAGCCATGGGCCAAGCAACCGACCGTCGAACGGCAGCGCGCACAGCGAGCGCCCGCCACGTGCGCTGCCGTCGCCTTCACGCATGTCGGGCATCTTGCTGCCGGACTGGAACTGCACGGCGGTGTGCTGCTGGAAGAACGCCACCATCTCCGGGCCATGGCGCAGGAAGGCTTGCTGGCGAGGGTCCAGTTCGGCGACCTGGGTCTGGGCGCGCAGGTAGCGTTCCGCTGCGTCGTCGGTTTCGACATTGCCTTCGGCGACGGCCAGCGGGTTGCGCGGAATCCACAGCCAGCCCCCCGACCAGGCACTGGTGCCGCCAAGCTGGGCGGCCTTTTCCGCGACGATCACCTGCAGGCCGTGATGCGCGGCGGTAACGGCGGCCGCCAGGCCAGAGGCACCGGAGCCGATGACAAGTACGTCACACGCGAGGGGTTGCATGAATAGATCCTTATGCAGTCAGGCACGGTCATTGTGGGAGCGGCGCTAGTCAGAGGTGAGGGTTATCGCAGCGGCGAAAAAACCGTGGGCCGCAGCAGCCGCGAGTGCAGCTGCAGCACCGCGCCCAGCTCCCGATTGCGCCGCGAGAACTCTGCCCAGCGTGGGTCGGCGGCCATCGCGGCACGGCGTGCCATGCGTTCGTCGAGGCTGGCGTAGGCCCACATATGCACCACCTGGTTGACCTCGCCGAATTCGGTGGTGAAGAAGCCCACCAGGTTGCCCAGGTGCTCGCTCTGCACTTCCAGCGCATGGCTCTGGTACAGGGCCAGCCAGTCGGCCATCTTCAGCGGGTCGACTGTGTAGGTTCTCAGTTCGTAGTACATGCAGGTTTCTCCTGGTGGGTTGCGGGCGCCTGCAGGCGCTCGGCGATATGGCCGGCTGCGATCCAGCCGAAGGTGAGGGCGGGGCCGAGGGTGATCCCGGGGCCGGGGTAGGTGCCGTTCATCATTGAGTTCATGTCGTTGCCCACGGCATACAGCCCGGCAATCGGCGCGCCGCTATGGTTCAGCACATTGGCATTGGTGTCGGTTACCAGGCCGCGCGCCGAGCCGAGATCACCGGTATGGATTCGGATGGCGTAGTACGGCGCCTTGGTCAGTGGCGCCAGACAAGGGTTGGGCTGGTGCTGAGGGTCGCCCATGTAGCGGTTGTAGCTGTTGCCGCCTTTGCCGAATTCACGGTCGATGCCGTTGCGGGCATCGGCATTGAAGTGCTCCAGCGTCTGCTGCAGGGCTTGCGAATCGACATCGATGGCCGCAGCCAGGGTTGGCACACTGTCGGCTCGCATCAGGTAACCGGCTGCAATCAGTGCCGAATTGTCCACCGGCTTAGGCCGCGCCAGGCCCAGGCCATAACGGTTCATCGCCTCGGCGTCGCAGATCAGCCAGCAATGGCCGAGGCCGTTGGCGAACATGGTCTGTACGAAGTGGTGGTAGGAATTGGATTCGTTGACGAAGCGCCGCCCGGCCGGGTCGACCGCGATCACGCCAGGCTTGGCGCGGTCGGTGACCAGGTGCGCAAAGCGCTCGCGCTCGCCATTGGCATGGCGCAGCTCGGACACCGGCGCCCAGAAGAAATTGGCCGCCAGGCCCTCGCCCTGGGCAGCCGCCACCGCCTCGCCAAGGCGCAGGGCGGCGCCGTCGTTGGTGGGCGGCGACATGCTCAGGTGTGGCGCCTCGGCATCCGGGCGATAGCGGGCGGCCAGCTGCCCGGCAGCAAAACCGCCCATGGCGCAGACAACACCACCGCGAGCGTGCACCCGAAGCCGTCGGCCTTCGCGCATCACCACCACGCCGGTCACCCTGCCGCGTTCGACGATCAGTTCCTCGGCCTCGCTGCACAGCCACAGTTCTGTGCCGTGGGCGAAGGCACTGCTGGCGAGGCGCGCGATCAAGGCGTTGCCGGTGGTCAGCCGAGTCCCTCGTGGGTGGCGCAGGCGGTCCCGCGCATACCGCGCCATCAGCTTCAGGCAGTGCCACAGTGAGGCGGGTGAGCGGCGCAGGTTGAGGAAGTGCTGGATGTCCACGCGGTTGACCATCATGCCGCCGAACAGCAGCATGCCCGGCGGCGGCATCTTCAGGTCGCTGAAGCGCGAACCGAGGTGGCGACCGTCGTACTCGACCATCTCCAGGGCGCGGCCGAATTCGGTGGCACCCGGTTCGTCGGGGTAATAGTCCGGCGAGTGCGGGCGCAGGCCGTAGCGCAGTTCGGTGTTGTGCTCCAGCCAGCGCAGGGCCTGGTGACCCCGTTCGATGAAGGTATCCACCAGTGCCGGGTTGTAACCTGCGCCGATGATCGTCTTCAGGTAGGTGCGCATGGCCTCGGGGGAGTCCTTGGCACCGGCAGCCTGGGCCTGATCACTGCCGTAGATCCACGCCGCGCCGCCAGAAATCGCCGAAGTACCGCCAAAGCGCTCGGCCTTTTCCACCACCAGCACCTTCAGCCCGCGGCGGGCTGCTGTGGCGGCGGTGGCGAAGCCCCCAGCACCGCTGCCGAGGACCACCAGGTCGAACACCGCTTGTTCGCTAGTGCTCATGGCTTCAGATCTCCAGCGGGGTGACGCCCATGAAGGCACCGAGGAGGCCCAGCTGGGCGAAGGCCATCTGCGCGCCGGTCTGGACCGGACAGCCGCGTTCCCGCGCCTTGTGCAGCAGCGGGGTGATTTCCGGTGAGGTGACCACGTCAGCTACCAGCGTGGCCGCCTTCAGGGTTTCCAGCAGTGCCTCCGGCAGCGGCAGTTCGCCGCTGTTGCCCATGCCGACAGGGGAGGCATTGACGACCAGGTCGAAGCCCTCCAGCGAGCCGTAGCGCGTGGCGATTTCCAGTTCCGGGAAGGCAGTGCCGAGCACTTCACCCAGCGCCCCGACGCGTTCGGCGCTGGGGTCGCCGAGGGTAATGCTGGCAATGCCCGCTTCGCCCAGTGCATAGGCAATCGCACTGCCGACCCCGCCGCAGCCCACCACCAGCGCACGCTTGCCGCAAGCCTCGAAGCCATGTTGGCGAGCGGCGCCGAGGAAGCCCGCGCCATCGACGTTGTCGCCCAGCAGGCGGCCGTCGCGCTCGCGGCGGATCACGTTGACCGAGCCCAGTGCCTTGGCGCGTTCGCTGAGTCCGTCCAGTTGTGTGGCCAGGACCTGCTTGTAGGGCACCGTAACCACGCAGCCGCGCAGGTTGCGCCAACCACGCAAGTGGTCGACGAAGGCGCCCAGCGCCGTTTCCTGCAGGTCGATGGGAACCATCGCCAGGTCGCGGGCGTTGTTGGCGAACCAGGTGTTGAAGTTTTCCGGCGACTTCACCTGGGCGATAGGCGAACCGACGATGGCGACCAGTTCTGTCGAACCTCGGATCATGCTGACCTCCGTTATGGCTGTTGTTGTGGAAGCCAGCTTGGTGCGGCGCAGTGTCATCGACAATGCGCTTATTGGGCATTCAATGCGATAATCGCAGCTATCAAGCGGTAATCGCATTAGATGCCACTTTCCAAGAGTCGATTTCATGCCCCAGCCCGAGATCCACCCCCGCGACCTGATCGCCGGCCTGCAAAAAGGCCTGGCGCTGATGCAACTGTTCAGTGCCGAGCAACCACGCCTGAGCGTGCCCCAGGCGGCCAGGCTGTCCGGTCTGACCCCCAGTGCCGCACGGCGCTTTCTGCTGACGCTGGTGCACGAAGGCTTTGCCGAGACCGACAACCGCCATTACTGGCTGACGCCCAAGGCCCTGCGCATCGGCCAGGCCTATGTCGATTCGGCGCAGTTGCCGCGCATGCTGCGGCCGATCGTCGAGCAGGTGGCACGGCAGACCCAGGAGCATGTGTCGGTGGGCAGCCGTGATGGCGACGAGATCATTCACCTGGTGCGCAGCCGCTACAGCCACATTGCGTCGTTGTCGATCCGCCCTGGGTCGCGGATGCCGATGTATTGCACGGCAAGCGGCCGGGTCTGGCTGGCGTGGCTGGAGGAGGGGCAGCGGGAGGAGTACTTCGCGCACAACGCGCTGAGTGCGCTGACGCCCTATACCCAGACCGACAGGGCGCAGTTAATGGCAGAGTTGCAGCGGGTGAGGGCGCAGGGCTACAGCATCGTCGATCAGGAATACGAAATCGGCATGCGCGTGTTGGGTGTGCCGCTGCTAAACCGCAGCGGCCAGTTGAAGGCGACCTTGACCATCACCACCCATGCTTCGCGGTTGAGCATCGATGAGATGCGCCTGCGCTATCTGGCGACACTGTATGAGGCGCAGGCGCTACTCAAGCCAGTGCTGGATTGACGCTGAGCTGCGGCCGTTCCGGTCAGGCCGAGCGCTCGAAACGATAAGGGCTGCGGTCGATCAGCCAGGGCCAGGTCCTTGAAGAAATACTTGCCCAGGCTGATCTGCAGGAAGTCGCGCTGGGCGCGCTGCTGCGACAAGTAGCGGCTGCCTATTCTTTGCGGGTAGTTGCACCCGGCATCGTTCGCTGGGCATCATCAACGTCTCTCAACCATGCAAGGAATGCCGACATGCCTGCCTATGTTGTTGCGCAGAACGAATTGCTTGTAGGGGACGGCCTTGTTGTTGAAGCGCCGGCCGGGGAAGGGCCGTACGCCGTGGTGTTCGAGGACGACGAGGAAACCGGCTATTTCTACGCCCTGGATTCCTCCGGCGGCGGCAACCCGATCCAGAATGCGCTGCACATCTACGACGTGGAGAGCATCGCCGACCGCGACAAGCCCTCGACGGTCAAGATTGCCTGGTCCGAGGACCACCGCAAGGCGCTGCTGCTGATCAACGACTACCCCCATGCGGTCTTCGACTTTGAAGCCAAACAGGGGCATTGCCGTACCGGGTTCCCGTTGCCGATGGACAATGGCTGGTCGCACGCGGGCCATGAGTGGGATGACAGCACACTGCGGCATTTTGCCTGAGATGTTCGATCTTGGCGGAATATCAGGGCATATCGCGAGCGCTGGGAGACGATGTCCAGCAGCTGCGCCAGGCGCTGGCTGAGCTTGATCTCGCGCGGTAGTGGGTGGGCCGCCGATACGGGGTCACGAGCAGAGTGACACATGTGAAGCCAGGGGCCGTTGTGCGGCCCCTTTTTTGCCCATCACTTGGTGATGGGAGCAGTCACGCTTTGCCTGTTGCCGACTCCACGGTGATTGCTGCCGGCGTGATCGGACCACTGCCGGTGGTGGAGCCTGGCGAGGGTCAGATCAAGCCTTCGGCCTGCAGGGTTTTCTGCACGGCCGGGCGGCTGGCGACGCGTTTCTGGAACGCCACCACCGTTGGCCAGGGTGAAAGGTCAATGCCCAGCATTGGCGCCCAGTTCACGATGGTAAACAGGTAGGCATCGGCCACGCTGAAGTGCTTGCCGGTCAGGAAGTCGTTGCCTTGCAACGCCTTGTCCACGAAGCCCAGGCGTTTGCCCAAGGTCTCGATGGTCTTGCTCTTGGCTTCTGCGCTGATGCTTGGGTTGAACAAGGCGGCGAGGGTCTTGTGCACCTCGGTGCCAATGAAATTCAGCCATTCCTGTACCCGCGCGCGTTCCAGCGAGCCTGCAGGGGGCAGCAAATTGGCCTGGGGTTTCTGGTCGGCAAGGTATTGGATGATGGCCGGGCCCTCGGTGAGGACTTCGCCGTTATCCAGTTGCAGGGCGGGAACATAGCCCTTGCCATTGATCGTGTAGAAATCCGTACCGCTGGCCGTCTTGTGCTGTTTGAGGTCGACTTTTTCGACGGTGTAGGGCAGGTCCAGTTCGTTGAGGACGATGTGCGGCGAGAGCGAACAGGCACCTGGCGAGTAAAAGAGCTTCATTTTCTTCTCCCATTCGAGTGGGTCAGTCGTGCGAAGGCTGGCGAGGTGAGGCACTGTGCAGCGCACTGGTTATGACACCAAAGCAGGATTTCACGCAAGTCTCTGGCTGTGGGTCAAAGCCTGAATTTACCCACCAGCACTTGCAGGTCCGCGCCCGTGGCAAGTGATGCAGCGGGGTCGCAGCACAGGCTGCGACCCATCGCCAACGATCACCTCCCGTCAGCCAGTCTGTGCTGCCAGGCTGTTGCTGACATTACGCCCCAGCACCAGCACCGTGACAAAGCCGCAGCCCACCAGCGCCGTGGCCAGGCTCAACAGCACCGAGCTGCCCAGCTGGTCGACGATACGCCCACCGAAGAACGAACCCAGGGCGATGATCACCTGGAACATGGCCACGAACAGCGGCATGCCGCGCTCGACATCCTTGGGTGCCACGACGAACATCCAGATGCTGGAGCAGGCCGGGAACGCGCCGAAGGCGAAGCCCCACAGTGCGATCAGCATCGCCGCGCCGGTCAGGCCGGTGGCGAAGTAGGGGAACAGCGCAGTGCTGACGCCGATCATCACCGCTACCAGCATCAGCGTGTGGCGTACGCTCTGGTTGGCGGCGTAGCCGGCGAACAGGTTGCCGATCACCCCGGCCACGCCATAGAGCAGCAACAGCGAGCCGATGGTGGGCCCGTCGAAGCCGGAACTTTGCTTGAAGAACGGCGCGACGTAGGTATACGCGGCAAAGTGCGCCAGGCCAATCAGCAGCACGGCGATCAAGCCAACCCGAGCTTGCGGGTTGATGAACAGCGCCGGCAGGTCACTGACGCGAATGGCCTTGTCCGGGTTGAGTCGCGGCAACAAGAGCAGCTGCGCCAGCAGTACCGGCACGCCGACCAGCGCGGTGGCCAGGAAGGTCATGCGCCAGCCCATCAGGCCGCTCAGCCAGGTACCCACGGGCACGCCCAGCACGGTGGCCAGGGTGACGCCGGCCATGATGATCGAGGTGGCCCGGGCCACGCTCACGCCCTTGGGCGCCAAACGGCCGCTGAGGGCAATGGCAGTGGCCCAGAAGCCGCCGATGCTGATGCCCAGCAGGACACGACCGAACAGCAGCAGGCTGAAGTCGCTGGCATAGGCCACCACCGCGTTGGCGATGATCATGATCAGTGTCAGGCCGATCAGCAGGTAGCGCCGGTCCATGGCGCCAATGCCCACCGACGCGGCGCGGCCAGGGCCGCCATGATACCGGGCAGGGTCACCATCAGTCCGGCATGGCCGGCGCTGATGCCCAGGTCGCTGGCCACATCGTTGAGCACGCCCACCGGGAGAAACTCGCTGGTGACCAGGGCGAAGGCACCCACGGCGACCGAGAGAATCGCCAGCCACTGCTGCCTGACGCTCTGTTGATCATGTTCGGGACGGCCGTGAGAAGCCTGACTGACGCTTGGCATGTTCCTGATTCCAAGGTGAGGTCGCCTGTTGCAGGCGAAGGGGGAGGGAAAATTGAAGGCGATTATAAAGGCCGGTTTCGCCAACCTGGCAGGCGAGCCGCTCGATAGTCATCATCAGCGCTATCGATAGGAAGCGCCGGCCAGAGGGCTGCGCCGGCTTGTATCACAGCGTATCCAGGGGTGATACAGATACGCTTTGAGTTGATTGGCCAGGGATCGTGACACAAGCCAGGTACTTTCCAGTCTTTTAATGGGCTCCATCGAAGCGAGGCAGTAACGCCTCGGTTCAAACACCCCATTGAAGCCCGGAGAGCCCCACCATGAACCGCAAAGCCGTCTACGCCGCCTGCCTGTTCGCCGCACTCAACGTCTGCACCCTGGCCGCCCGCGCCGAAGCTGCCGACAATGTCCGCACCTACACCTATGGCACCCAGCTGGACATCAACAAAGTGTTGTCAACCAGCCAGGACGCTGCGCCGACTTGCGGGGTGGTCAATGCCAAGCTTACCTACCTCGACTCCCACGACCAGACCCAGGTGCTGAACTACCGCACCTTCGGCGACCACTGCATCGGTGAGAACTGAAGCGGGCACTGCCCTGGCCCCGACAGAGGAGTCCTGCCATGAACTGGTAAGCACGACAGCCCGATTGCATGCCCGGCAGGCGCGAAACGGTCTTTACTGTTGAAGCGGAAACCACCGCGCCTGGCGCTCCCAGCCACATTTTCCATGAGAGAAGCAAGATGCTCCTACATCGATCGACCTGGGTTGAAACGGAACGATTCCTCCAGCGCAGCCGGACCATCGTCATTCCCATCGGCTCCAACGAGCAGCACGGGCCGACAGGGCTGCTCGGCACCGACTGGATGTGCCCGGAAATCATCGCCTTCGAAGCGCAGAAGAAGGCGGATATCCTGGTCGCGCCAACCTTCAACATCGGCATGGCCCAGCACCATCTTGGCTTCCCTGGCACCCTCTCGCTCAGGCCATCGACTTTCATCGCCGCGATCACTGACTGGGTTCGCTCACTGGCGGTGCATGGCTTCGAGAAAATCCTCTTCCTGAATGGCCACGGCGGTAACGTGGCCTCGATCGAGGCAGCCTTTTCCGAGATCTATGCCGAAGCCAGCTTTGCCCGCCGCCCGGCAGGGTTTGCCTTGAAACTGATTAACTGGTGGGACCTGGAAGGGGTCGAGGCTCTGGCCAAGAAGCAGTTCCCGACCGGCCACGGCATCCATGCCACACCTTCGGAGATAGCCGTGACCCAGTGGGCCTATCCGGACTGCATCAAAACCGCCGACTATGCGCCGCAGATCGCCAACTGGGGCCCCATCCGCGAGGCCGTGGATTTCCGTGCGCGCCATCCGGACGGGCGGATGGGCTCGGACCCGGCCCAGGCTTCGCCGGAGAAAGGCGGGCAGCTGGTCATGCTGGCGGCGCAGGGGTTGGTGAAAGCCGTGGAAGGGTTCGGCAGCGAAAGCCGGCCGGGATGATGCACCTCAACTCAAAGGCTTGCGTGGCGGTGGCTGCTCCACCGCTAGCAGGCCGATGGGAATCTACGTGTAACCTGTGGCAGCATTTGCCACGTGATGCTTGAGTATGGATGCGAAGAAAACCAACAAATCCGGCTACACCTACCAGGCGGTCTACCGCTATCTGCTCGACTTGATCGAAGCGGCACCCTCGGATATCGAGCAGCGCTTGCCATCTTTGCGCCAACTGGCCCAGCGATTGAACGTTTCAGTCTCCAGCACCCAGTATGCCTATTCACTGCTTGAGGACGAGGGGCGGGTGCATGCACGCCCCAAACTCGGCTATTTCACCCGGGGCAGCAGCACGCCCTTGCGCGTCGAGCGCTCGCCGAGCCTGCTGGACACTGTGTTCGCCAGTGCTCGTCAGCCCGGCATGCTGGCCCTTGCCAGCGATGCCCCGGCCATATTGCTGTCGCTGGAAAAACCGCTGTTGATGATCGAGCGCGAACTCACGCGTCAGTACCCGCGTTCCCATGCGCCGCTCTACCAACCCTTCGGCGAGATGGCTTTACGCAGCGCGCTGGCGGAACTCTATACCCGCTCGGCACACCGTTGCTGGCAGGCCGAGCATGTGTTCGTCGGCTCTGATCTGCGCAGTATCCTCGAACTGTCACTGCGTGCCCTGGATCTCGAAGGCAAGGTGGCATTGGTCGAATCGCCATGCAACTGGGCGGTGCTCAGGCAACTGCTGGCCGCACGCATGACCATCATCGAAGTGCCGTTGGCTGAGGATGGGCGCTTCGACCTGCAGCAGCTGCGCCAGGTACTGAACAGCGAACCGGTGCGCCTGGCGGTGTTGTCGTCGGCGACCAGCGTGCCGCAAGGCGGCCTGATGCCGGCCGCAGACAAGCAGCAGATCTGCCGCTGGCTGGCCGAGTATGATGTGTGGCTGTTCGAAAACGATGGCTACGGCGAGTTCTGCTTCCAGGCCGAGGCGCCACGCTACCGCGATTTCGCCGACCCGGACCGGTTGCTGGTGTTCTCCACCTTCGACAAGGTGATCGGTTCGGAGGCACCCTACGGCTACTTGCTCTGCCGACGTCATACCGAACAGTTGCAGCAGCTGTTTCTGGAGCGTGCTTTCCGCTTGTCGCCGATCCGCCAGAAGTCCATCGCCAAACTGTTCACTTCGCGTCGGTTCGAGCAGCATGTGCAGCGGCTGCGTGCCCTGTTGCGTGAGCGCATGATGCACATGAAGGCCTTGCTGGAAACCTATGGCCAAGGTTGCCTGCATATCCATGAGCCGCAGGGCGGGGCGAGTTTCTGGCTGGAAGCGACCCGCTCGGTGGACATGCGCCGGGTCTTCGAGCGGCTGTTGGCGCAGCGTATCGTAATCGCGCCTGGGGAGGTCTTCAGCCAACGTGGCCTTTGGCGCAGTCACTTGCGCCTGTGCTACACGCTGGACTGGAGCAAAGACATTCCCCAGGCGCTGCAATGCCTGGTCAGGGCGATCCAGGACGAGGCCATTCAGGACAAGGCTCAGACGCCATAGCAGTGGCGCATTTCAGGGAAGGTCCCGTCGCGCACTTCGTCACCGAAGCGGGTACACGCCTCGCGGATCACCTGGGCCACGTCGGCATAAGGCTTTACGAAGCGGGGTACATGATCGCCACCCAACCCTAGCAGGTCCTCGGTGACCAGTACCTGGCCATCGCAAGCCGGTGATGCACCGATGCCGATGGTAGGCTTGTCGGTGGCGTCGGTAATCGCCCTGGCAACCGGTTCCGCGACCCCCTCCAGCAGCAGGCTGAAGGCTCCGGCCTGCAGGTTGGCCTGGGCATCGGCGCGCAATGCCGCGCCGCTGTCAGGGCATAGCCCCTGGGCCTTGTAGCCACCCATGACATTGACGAACTGGGGCATCAGGCCGATGTGTGCCATGACCGGTATGCCGCGCGCGACGAGAAATTCCACGGTACTGGCCAAGGCCTGATTGGCCTCCAGCTTGACGGCGTCACAGCCGGTGCTGGCGAGTACCTGGGCGCAATTGCGAAAAGCCTGTTCATGGGATTCCTGGTAGCTGCCGAACGGCATGTCGGCAATTACGCAGGCCAGCCGCGTGCTGTCGACCACCGCCCGGGTGTGGGCGATGGTTTCGTCCAGGCGCATGCCAAGGGTGGAGGGGCGGCCGTAGCCGACCATTGCGGTGGAGTCACCGACCAGGATGAAATCGACCAAGGGGTCGATCACCTTGGCGATCGCGCTGGAGTATGCCGTCAGCGAAACGATCTTTTGCCGGCCTTTCATGGCGACCAGCTGTGGGACCGTCAGTCGTCTCTTGCGGATAGGCGTGCTCATCAGTGTCTCGTCTCGACAGGTGGCCAAAGGTGTCCTGATTATCGAGCCGTGTAATGCAAACTCAATGTACAGATTTCACCTGAAAACCGGCACAGACGTTTTTCCACGATGCGTGCTGCCGGCTTACTCCAGTGCCTCGGCCACCCCCTGATCCTCACCCAGGAACCCACCGCTCTGGTGCTGCCACAGCCGCGCATAGGTACCGTTCTTCGCCAGTAACTCACTGTGAGTACCTTGCTCGATGATGCGCCCTTCATCCATGACGATCAGCCGGTCCATGGCAGCGATGGTGGACAGCCGGTGGGCGATGGCGATCACGGTCTTGCCCTGCATCATCTCGTCGAGGCTTTCCTGGATGGCGACCTCGACTTCCGAGTCCAGGGCACTGGTGGCCTCGTCCAGCAGCAGGATCGGGGCGTTCTTGAGCATTACCCGGGCGATGGCGATGCGTTGCCGCTGGCCGCCGGAGAGCTTGATGCCGCGCTCGCCGACCAGGGTGTCGTAACCGCTGTGGCCGTCACGGTCGCTGAGCTGGCGAATGAAACCATCGGCCTGGGCGTTGGCAGCGGCGCGCTGGATTTGTGCATCGCTCGCTTCAGGGCGGCCGTAGGCGATGTTGTCGCGGATCGAGCGGTGCAGCAGCGAGGTGTCCTGGGTGACCATGCCGATGGCGCTGCGCAGGCTGTCCTGGGTGACACGGGCAATGTTCTGCCCGTCGATGCGGATCTCGCCGCTGTCCACGTCGTAGAAGCGCAGCAGCAGGTTGATCAAGGTCGACTTGCCTGCGCCGGAACGGCCCACCAGGCCGACCTTTTCGCCTGCACGGATGTTCAGGCTCAGGCCGTCGAGCACCTGGCGCTCGCCGTTGTAGTTGAAGCGCACGTTGTCGAAGGTCACCGCGCCGCCGCGGGTTTCCAGCACGCCGGCATTCGGCACGTCCTGCACCTTGGGCCCGCGGGTGAGGGTGGCCATGCCGTCCTGTACGGTGCCGATGTTCTCGAACAGCGAGGTCATCTGCCACATGATCCAGTGCGACATGCCGTTGATGCGCAGGGCCATGGCCGTGATCGCCGCCACCGCACCGGTACCGACCTGGCCCTGGTGCCACAGCCACAAGGCGTAGCCGCCAGCGCCGAAAATCAGCCCGACCACCAGCGCCTGGTTGACGACCTCGAACTGGCTGACCAGGCGCATCTGGCGGAACCCGGTCTGCTTGAAGTCCTCCATGGCCGCCCGGGCGAAGTGCGCCTCGCGCTTGGAGTGGGAAAACAGCTTCACGGTGGTGATGTTGGTGTAGGCATCGGACACCCGGCCGGTCATCGACGAGCGCGCATGGGCCTGTTCCTGGCCGACCTTGCCCAGGCGCGGCACGAAATACAGCATGGCCAGGCCGAACAGCAGCAGCCAGGCAATGAACGGCAGCATCAGCTTGGCGGCAAAGCCACCGGCCAGGGCGATGATAGCGATGAAGTACACACCGATGCCCGGGACGATCTCGATCATCGTGAATAGCACCTCGCGCACAGCCAGCGCGGTCTGCATCACCTTGGTGGTGACCCGGCCGGAGAACTCGTCGGAGAAGAACGACAGGCTCTGGCGTAACATCAGCCGGTGAAAGTCCCAGCGCAGGCGCAGCGGCAGGTTGATCGCCAGCACCTGGTGCTGCATCAGCGTGCGCAGAGCCACCAGCACGATGCTGGCGATCAGCAGCAGGCCGACGCCCCACAGCACACGGCTTTCTTCCGGGCTCACGCCACCGCCGGCCTGCCAGTTGGAGAGCAGGTCCACTACTTGGCCGAGGAAGGAGAACAACCAGGCCTCGTAGATCGATACGCCGGCACTGAACAGCGCCAGCGCCAGGATATACCCGCGTGCGCCGCGGGTGCAGGCCCACAGGAAACGCAGCAGGCCGACCGGGGGCGGCGGTACCTCGTCGGGCGGGAAGGGGTCGAGCCAGCGTTCAAAGGTACGGAACATGAGGGTCTCCGGGGGTTACTCGGTAGCAATAACCATACAGCACTGGGGCCACCAAGTGCCTGTCGAGCGTTTTGCAGCGCCTATGAGATCGAGCGCCGCCCGCGCGGCGCTTCGCGGGGCAAGCCCGCTCCTACATTTGTTTCGGGCCAGTAAAACCTGTGCCATGGGCGCGCGTACCCTTTGGTGCATGGCTCGATATCGCGTCGTACAAACAAGGGACCGCGCGCTAATGCCTCAGGAATAATTGGCCCGAAAAAAATGTAGGAGCGGGCTTGCCCCGCGAAGCGCCGCGCGGGCGGCGCTCGATCTCATAGGCGCTGAACCTCCCGAGGCGAACACCCCCAAAAACCCCATGCCCCTGATTTTTTACGCTCTTTTTACGACTGAACCGTCGCCCTGCAAGGATACTCACCGCGCGATGCTCAGGGATGGCATGCATATCCAACCGCCAGTCCAGAGAAGCCCTTTCGTGAGCCAGTCCGCCGTCGCAGCAAACTCATCTCAACCCAGCAAGTCCAGCGCCATCGGCATGCTCGTCGCCGCAGTCGGCGTGGTCTATGGCGACATCGGCACCAGCCCGCTGTACACCCTCAAGGAAGTCTTCGCCGGGCACTACGGCGTGCAGGCCAACAGCGCCGGTGTGCTCGGTGTGCTGTCGCTGGTGTTCTGGTCGTTACTGTGGGTGGTGTCGCTCAAGTACGTGCTGTTCATCCTGCGAGCCGACAACCAGGGCGAGGGCGGCATCATGGCCCTGACGGCATTGGCACACCGAGCCGCAGCGCCCTACAAGCGCTTGAGCAAGGTACTGGTGCTGCTGGGGCTGTTCGGCGCCGCGCTGTTCTACGGCGACAGCATGATCACCCCGGCGGTGTCCGTGCTGTCGGCCGTGGAGGGACTGCAACTGGCCTTCGACGGCATCGAGCACTGGGTCGTGCCGCTGGCGGTACTGCTGCTGGTGGCGCTGTTCCTGATCCAGAAGCACGGCACCGCACGCATCGGCATTCTGTTCGGGCCGATCATGGTGCTGTGGTTCGTCGTGCTCGGCGCGTTGGGCATCCACGGCATCGTGCAGCGCCCGGAGGTGCTGCAGGCGCTCAACCCGGCCTGGGCGGTGAAGTTCTTTTTGCTGCACCCGGGCATGGGCGTGGCCATTCTCGGCGCGGTGGTGCTAGCGCTGACCGGCGCCGAGGCGCTGTATGCCGACATGGGGCACTTCGGCCGCAAGCCCATCGCTCGGGCCTGGTTCCTGCTGGTGCTGCCGGGGTTGGTGCTGAACTACTTCGGCCAAGGCGCGCTGATCCTCGGCAACCCGCAGGCGGTGCGCAACCCGTTCTACCTGCTGGCGCCCGATTGGGCCCTGCTTCCGATGGTCGGGCTGGCCACCCTGGCCACGATCATTGCCTCCCAGGCGGTGATTTCCGGTGCCTTCTCCCTGACCCGCCAGGCTATCCAGCTGGGCTATGTGCCGCGTATGTTCATCCAGCACACCTCCAGCGAGGAGCAGGGGCAGGTCTATATCGGCATGGTGAACTGGGCGCTGATGGTCGGGGTAGTGCTGCTGGTGGTCGGCTTCGAGTCGTCCGGGGCATTGGCGGCGGCCTATGGCGTGGCTGTGACCGGCACCATGCTGATCACCACGCTGCTGGCGTCGGCGGTGGTGTTGTTGCTGTGGAAGGCACCACGCTGGCTGGCGGTGCCGATGTTGCTGGCCTTCCTGCTGGTGGACAGCCTGTATTTCGCCGCCAATGCGCCGAAGATCTTCCAGGGCGGTGCATTCCCGGTGATCGCCGGGGTGGCGCTATTCGTGCTGATGACCACCTGGAAGCGCGGTCGCACGATCATCGTCGAGCGGCTGGACGAGAGTTCGTTGCCGCTGGAACTGTTCATCGCCAGCCTGCAGGCCCAGCCGCCGCACCGGGTGAGTGGCACCGCTGTGTTCCTCTCCGCGCGGCCAGAGGCGGTGCCCCATGCGCTGCTGCACAACCTGTTGCACAATCAGGTGCTGCATGAGCAAGTTGTGTTGCTGACCGTGGTGTTCGAAGACGAGCCGCGAGTCAGCGTCGCCAGGCGCTGCGAGGTCGAGGCCTTTGGTGATGGTTTCTTCCGTGTCTGCCTGCACTTTGGCTTCATTGAGGAACCCGACGTGCCCTTGGCGCTGAGCCGCTGCCAGCGGGCAGGCCTGGACTTCGGCCCCATGCGCACCACCTATTTCCTCAGCCGTGAAACGGTCATTGCCGGCAAGCAGCAGGGCATGGCGCGCTGGCGTGAGCACCTGTTCGCGTTCCTGCTGAAGAATGCCAACAGCACCCTCAGGTACTTCAAGCTGCCGTTGAACAGAGTGATCGAGCTCGGGACCCAAGTGGAGATGTGAGGCCCCTGCTGTGCCACCGGGAGCGAAAATCCAGTATGAGTTGCCTTGATGCTTTCACATAATGCAACTAATACTAAAGAGCTGCCAAGAAGAGGGATGGTCATGCAGACGCGCTTCGTTGTGGTTCCCGCTCTACCTCAGGAAAAGGAGTGCCTGCCCAGGCTCGCAGGCTTCCCCAAAGCACTGGGCAACGGCTATGACCTCTATGACACGATCGACAAGCTCAGGCTGGTGCTGAACTTTTCAACACGGGCTGAAGCGGATTACGCCTGTGCCTGCCGTAATGGCCTTTTAGGGGAGCGGGAGGACAGCGCTTCAGGGGGGCGTTCTGGATGGTGCGCCGCAGAAACCTGATGCACCGGGGCAACTGACGACGCCCCGGTGCCAACCGTTGACTCAACGATCCTTGTCTTTGTGCTGGGTGCCGCCCATGCGGCCGGTGTCAGTTTGGGTCTGCTTGCCGCCGGCCTGGCCACCTTGGTGCCCGGTATCCCTGGACTTTTCCCAATCCTTGTCCATCTTGTCGTCAGGTTTCTGCCCGGACTGCTGGCCCCCTTTCTGCGTACCTGCCATGCCACCCTGGCCGCCTTTCTGGCCAGCATCGCCGGAATGGGACTGGTGGCTGCCACCTTGGTTTCTATCTTTGTCTTGATTGTTAGCCATGATCGGTTACCTCAAGTCAGACACAGAACGTTCTGTGTTCACGTGTGACTGGCGAAGGTTGCACCGCTCTGCAAAAACTTTCGGTTATTCGGACGAGGCGCTTTAACCAACCCCGGCCCAACCATTAGCGGGCGAAAGCCTGTCGATCAGTGCTTCATGAGAGGCAGGCGTAAACCACAAGCTCCACCAGCATCTCCTCGCGGGCCAGGCCCGCGACCACCACCGCCGCGCGGTTGGGGTAGGGGGGCTGGAAGTAGTCGCCGTACAGCTGGTTGACCGTGGCCAGGTAGCTGCGGTCGGTGACGTAGATCAGCACCTGGGTCACGGCATCCAGCGAACTGCCGGCGGCCTCCAGGGTGTGGCGCAGGTTGTCCAGGGTCTGGCGGGTTTGCGCCTCGATGCCGCCCGCGACCACCTGGCCCTGGGCATCGATAGGGATCTGCGCGGTATAGAGCGTGCCGTTGCCGACGACGGCCCACTCCAGCGGTGCCTTGGAGGCGTATAGGTCGGTCTTGATTGCCTGTTTCATTGAATTCGGTCCTGAGTGTGCAGCGTCAGTCGGCATCGCTGCCGCCGCCTGCGCCATGGCGGCGCGAGGCTTCGGTGCTTTCGACGAGGATGTGATCGGCCAGTTGCTTGAGCCGCTGCCAGGTGCCTTCATTGACGATGAAGCCCTGGTTCGCGGTGTGCGGTGTGGCGCCCGCGATCGGGAGGGGGCCGGCAGGCCGGGTGAACAGCACGGTGACGCCTTGCTCGAACGCCTCGACGGCAGCGGGCTGGGCATCACTGCGCAGCACAGGGCGTAGCTCGCCTGCGGTAAAGTCGGCCAGGTGGCGCTGGCGAGCGTCTTCCCAGCGGGCCTGCACGTGCAGCCCGCGCCCGGCCACCTTGCTCAGGTAGCCCAGCAGTAGCAGGCGGTTATGGCAATGATGGATCTGCAGCAGCGCCTGGCCACGGCGCATCGCCTTGTCCTGCATCAGCGCCACTGCCGTCGCCGCGCAGCGCAGCACGCTCTGGCCGTGGGCGTCGATTACCAGCAAGGTGCTGTCCTCGAAGCTCAGGGTGAAAGGCTGGCTGGCTTCGCCTTGCAGAGGGTCCAGCGCCTGTGCCAGTGCGCCAATGCCGTCCAGCCCTTGCAAGTGCAGCCAGCCCACCAGCTCGGCCGCGTCCTCGCAGTCGCCAGGGGCAAAGCCCATGCCTTCGAAGGCTTTGCGGCACATCACCTGGATTTCGTTGAGCGATACACGCATGGTCACAATGCTCCCTGCGGCATGACCGCGAAGTTCCAGTCGTCGTCAAACGGCTGGGCTATGTCGTTGAGCCCGATATCGCTTACCAGCGGCGCGCCCTGGAACAGGGTGATGCGTACCCAGCGGCTCGACTTGGGGTCGAACTTGCCCGCACCGAAGAACGCCAGCTTGCAGCGCAGCAGGTGGATCGGCAGCATGTCGCGGTCCAGCAGGTTGGCGCGGATTTCCCCGTAGGTACTCTGCGCCATGCCTTGCAGGCGGCGCACCGTGCCCTTGAGCGTAGGCGCAGCGATGAGCAAATGCGCGGTCAGGGCCTGCGGATGAGCCTGCAGGTGCTCAAGCACGGCGGCGTGGCAGCGCTGGATGTTGCGGGCGATGCCCAGTTGCATTTCCTTTTCCGCGCCCGGTTCCTCGGCGCGCATGCCCAGGCGGGGTTCCTCTTTCTCGGCCGAGCGGTACCAGAAGAAATGCTCGGCTTCCACGCTAGTGAAGTCGTAGGCCAGGGCCCACGCAAACTGCTGCTCGATTAGCCCGCGCAACTGCCGCAGGGGCATCTGCGCGTCCAGTTGCCAGCCTTCGTCGGCACCCATCTGCTCGGCCAGCGGCGTGACCTGCTCGGGGTACAACTCCAGCAGCAGGCTCACCAGCAGCTCCTGGCAGCCCAGCCCGGCGTGCGCTTCGCTCCAGGCCAGCAGCCGAGGCCAGAGATCATCGCCGGCAGGCTGGTCAGCGAGCCAGTCGGCCAGCGCCGCAAGCTCGGCCAGAGTTTGTCGGTTCTGTTGGCCCTGGAGCAGGTCTTCGGTCTGGGTCTGGCTGAGGTGCAGGCGGGCCCGCGTCAGCAAGCCTTGCAGGCGCGCCAGTCGGGCGGGCTCGGCCGGTTGCGCCAAGGCCAGGGCCAGCGCGGTTTCGCGGGTGCTGAGCCAGCGTTCCAGCAATTGCGGGTGGTTGATCAGGAAGGGCGCCATGCCCAGCCCGGTGGCGTTGCCGACCCCCAGGTAGCGTTGCAGGGCCGGGGCCAGTGGCACGGCCCGCTGCGGATCGAGGGCACGGGCCATGTGTTCGATCTGCTCGATGCTGAAATGGCGCAGTAGGTAGACCGTGAACATCTGCGCGCTGAACGGCTGGTTGAAGTCCGGGTTGTCCTGCAGGCAGCCGAAGTCGGCGATGCCGAACTTGCCGTTGCCGTACACCGCAGTGGTGCGGTAGAGGTAGCCGACCTCGGCCAGTTGGTGCGGGTCGGGTTGCTGCCCTTCGGCCAGCGCCGCCAGGAAGCGGTCGAAGTTGCGCAGGCTGCGGTTGGCCCGGGACAGCACCAGCACCCGGGCATCGAAGCGGCCGGCCTCCTGCAGCGGCACGTTGCGCTGCAGGTCGGCCAGTTGCGCCGCGTCGACGTCGCCGGCGACCAGCACGAAGGCAACGTCCCACTGGTCGGCAATCACCCGGTCGCTGCGTTTTTCCGGCGGCAGGTAGGCTGAGAAGATCACGCAGTGGTAATGCCCATTCGGTGTGTCGATGCGGTAGATGGCGGTGCCGAAGCCTTGCGCATCGAGGTCGAAGCGGCTGCGCTGGATCTGCCAGCGCTGGTTCATCATCCGCCGCATGCTGCTGCGCACGAAGCTCAACGGGCTCTGGAAGTGACTGCCCAGCCGGGCCAGGTCCATGACCTGGGCGGCAGGGCGCAAGGCCAGTGATGCAGGTAGGCTGTTGGACATTGTTGTCATACCTGGATGGATCATGTTCAAACGCCTTGTTCGCGGGCCATGTGCCGGGCGATGCGTACGGCATCCCACAGCGCTGGCAGGATCACCAGCGACACCGGCACCGCGGTGATGACAATGAAGGACTGCAGGGCCGTCACGCCGCCCGCGCCAATGGTGATCAGCACCACCGCCGCCAGGCCCATGCCGACGGCCCAGAAACCACACAGCCATTTCTTCGGTTTATCGTTGCTGGACATCGCCAGCGCCACGGTGAAGGCCATGGCATCGCCATTGGTCGCCACCGAGATGAAGCTCAGGAACAGGAACAGTGCACTGATCAGGCCGCCCAGCGGCAGGTTCTGCGTCACCCCCAGCAGCAGGTCTTCGGGCTGCGCGCCATGGGCGGTGACGATGCCCGGTGTCTGCAGCTCCAGGCCGATGCCGGTACCACCGACCACGGTGAACCAGAACATGGTCACCAGCGGCGCGATGATCGACAGCGTCATGATGATCTCGCGGATGGTGCGGCCCCGCGAGATCCGCGCGACGTACAGTGCCACCATCGGTGCATAGCCGATGAACCAGCCCCAGTAGAACACCGTCCACCAGTCCAGCCACTTGGGGTCGGCGCGGAACAGCGTCATCGGGATGAAATGCTCCACATGCAGGGCGAACGCCGCCGGGAAGCCGCCGAGGATGAACAGCGTTGGGCCGAACACCACCATGAACAGCGCCAGGCCGATCATCAGCCAGACATTGATCTCGCTGACGAAGCGGATGCCCTTGAGCCCTACCAGGCAGGACACGGTGTACATCGCCGTGACCAACACGATGGTCAGCGACTGGGTGACGATATCGTTGGGCAGGCCCCACACTGCGTGCATGGCACTGCTGATCTGCAGGCCGAGGAAACCGATCGGGCCGATGGTGCCGGCAACCACGGCGATGATCGAGCTGGCGTCGGCCAGGGTACCGATCGGGCCCTTCAACGCTCGCTCGCCAAACAGCGGATAGAGCAGGGTACGCGGTGCCAGCGGCAGGCCCTTGTCGTAATGCAGGTGCATCAGCACGATGGCCAGCAGGCTGCCGAGCACCGCCCAGGCGAGAAAGCCCCAGTGCACGAAGGATTGCGCCAGTGCCGCGGTGGCTGCGGCCTCGCTGTGCGGTTGCAGCCCGGCGAACAAGGGCGGCGGGCTGGCAAAGTGCATCAGCGGTTCGGCCGCGGCCCAGAAGGCGCCGCCGCCTGCCAGCAGGGCGCACATGATCACCGCGATCCAGTTGAAGGTGCTGATGTCCGGGCGCTGGGCCACGCCGCCCAGGCGCACGCGCCCGCAGCGCGAGAAGCCGATGCCCAGGCTGACCGCGAAGGTCGCCAGCATCAGCACCTGCCAGTACAGGCCAAAGGCCTTGGTCGACCAGGCGAACAGGGTGTTGACCAGCGCCGACACCGTGTCGATGTCGATCAGCGCCGCCAGCAGGAAGGCGCCGAGGAAGCCGCCGCTGATCAGGAACAGCGGCCAGTCGATGTCCCGCGTCAGCGGCAGGCCCATGGCCTGGCCATCAGCCTGCAGGGTGGTTGGGTTTTTCATGAAGCCTCCGGAACCTGCGATTGTTGTTATTGTTGATGCTGTCCGTGCAAGGGGCTCAGGCCTGCGCCGTGGTGGCGGTCTCCAGCAGGCGCAACCAGTTCAGCCCCATGATGTTGGCCACGTCGGCCTCGGCAAAGCCACGGGCACGCAGGCCCTGGGCGATGTTGCCGAAGTCGCGGCTGTCGCGGAACCACTGCAGCGGTGCCGGCCAGTTGGCGTTGTCCTTGGAGCCTTCGCCGTAGTCCTTGTCCTTGCTCCAGCGGCCATTGCGCATCCATTCGAGCACCGCCAGCGGTTGTGCCTGGCACAGGTCGGTGCCGATGCCGATATGCTCCACGCCCATCAGGTCGGCGGTGCGCGCGACCATGTCGCAGAAGCTTTCCAGGCTGCAGTCCGACGCGCCCTTGAGGTGGAACGGGTAGGTGCTGAAGCCCAGCAGCCCGCCGGTTTCGGCGATGCCGCGCAGCACCGCATCGGACTTGTTGCGCTTGGCGGCGTGGAAGCTCGACGGGTTGGCGTGGGAAATGATCACTGGCCGGCTCGACAGCTCGATGGCTTCCAGGGTGCTGCGTTCGGCGCTGTGGGACATGTCGATGAGCATGCCGACCCGGTTCATTTCGGCGATCACCTGGCGGCCGAAGCGGCTGATGCCGTTGTCTTCGCGCTCGTAGCAACCGCTGGCCAGCAGGCTCTGGTTGTTGTAGGTGAGCTGCATGATGAATACCCCGAGCTGGCGGAAAACCTCCACCAGGGCAATGTCGTCCTCGATCGGCGAGCAGTTCTGGAAGCCGAAGAAGATCCCCACCCGGCCTTCCTCGTGGGCCAGGCGAATGTCGCTGGCCGTGCGCACCGGGCGGATCAGCTCGGGCCAGGTTTCGAAGCGGCGGTTCCACTCACCCAGGCGCGACAAGGTCTCGCGGGCGTTCTCGTGGTAGGCGATGGTGGCGTGCACCGCGCTCAGGCCACCGGCCTGCATTTGCTGGAATATTTCCGGGCTCCAGTTGGAGTACTGCAGGCCGTCGATCATCAAGAGGTCGTGCATGGCGCGTATTCCTTCAGGGCCGCAGGTAGGTGGTCTTGACCACGGTGTAGAAGTCGCGGGCGTACTGACCCTGTTCGCGGGGGCCGAAACTCGAGGCTTTGCGCCCGCCGAACGGTACGTGATAGTCGGTGCCGGCGGTGGGCAGGTTGACCATCACGCAGCCGGTCTGGGCACCGCGCTTGAAGGCGCTGGCGTGGCGCAGCGACTGGGTGATGATGCCGGCGGTCAGGCCGTATTCGGTGTCGTTGAGCGTGGCCAGTGCCTCGTCGAAGTCACTTACGCGGATCACGCAGGCGATCGGGCCGAATACTTCCTCGCGGTTGATGCGCATGTCGTTGCGGCTGTCGATGAACAGCGCCGGGCGCATGTAGTAGCCGTCGCTTTCCAGCTGCAAGCGTTCGCCGCCTTCGACCAGGGTGGCGCCTTCGTCCTGAGCCAGCTGCAGGTACGCCAGGTTCTGTTCAAGCTGGCGCGCATCGGCCACCGGGCCGATCTGCACGCCGGCCTCCAGAGCATGGCCGACCTTGAGCTGGCGCATGCGCAGGCGCAGGGCTTCGACGAAACGGTCGTGGATGCCTTCGCAGACGATCAGCCGTGACGAGGCCGTGCACTTCTGCCCGGTACCGAAGAAGGCGCCGTTGAGGGCGCATTCCACCGCCAGGTCGAGGTCGGCGTCGTCCATCACCACCAGGGCGTTCTTGCTGCCCATTTCCAGCTGGCAGCGCACCAGATTGCCCGCCGTGGCGACCGCGACGCGACGGCCGGTCTGCAACGAACCGGTAAAGGTCAGGGCGTCGATCTCGGCCGACTGCACCAGGGTTTCGCCGACGCTGGCGCCGCTGCCCATGACCAGGTTGAAGGTGCCGTTTGGCAGGCCCTGGCGGCTGATGATCTCGGTCAGTGCCCAGGCGCTGGCCGGCACCAGGTTGGCCGGCTTGAACACCACGGCGTTGCCGAACGCCAGCGCAGGGGCGATCTTCCAGGCGGCGGTGGCCATGGGGAAGTTCCACGGGGTGATGATGCCGACCACGCCCACCGGTTCGTGATGCACTTCGATGTCGATGCCGGGGCGCACCGACGCGGCGGTCTCGCCCATCTGGCGCAGCACTTCGGCGGCGTAGTAATGGAAGAACTGGCCACTGCGGGCGACCTCGCCGATGCCTTCGGCCAGCGGTTTGCCTTCTTCCCGGGAGAGCAGCTCACCGAGCTCCTGCTTGCGGGCGATCAGCTCGTCACCGATGGCCATCAGCACCTGCTGACGGGCTTCCAGACCGCTGGCGGCCCACTTCGGCTGGGCGGCGCGGGCTGCCTGGATGGCCTGGCGGGCTTGTTCGGCGCTGGCCTGGTGGTATTCGCCGATCAGGTCGCGGGTGTCCGAGGGGCTGTGGTTGCTCAGGGTGGCGTGGCCTACGCACCACTGGCCATCGATGTAGTTCTTGTAAGTGTTGAGTGACATGGATGAAAGCCTCTGTTTGCCTGGCGTTCATCTTGCGAGCAATATGCAGCAAATAAAAATTAATAAAAAAAATGCTTTGATAAGGAAAGCTAACCATGTTGCCCGAGCTGAAAATCGCCCAGCTGCGCTACTTCCTGCTGGTCGCTGAACTCAAGAGCTTCCACGCCGCCGCGCGCCGGGCGTTTCGCACCCAGCCGGCGATCTCGCTGGCGGTGCGCGAACTGGAGCAGAAGCTGGGCCAGGCGCTGGTCGAGAAGGGCGGCGGCCGTTTCGAGCTGACCCCGTTCGGCGAGCATTGCCTGCCGTTGTTCCGTGGCCTGATCGAGCACCACGACCGCATTGTCCGCGAGGCCACCTTGCTGGCCCGCCACGAGATCGGCCAGGTCAGCATCGCCACCGTGCCGTCGGTGGCCAGCCGCATGTTGCCCGGGCCATTGGCGCGCTTTGTCGCCGAGCACCCGAACGTGCAGGTCAGCATCCAGGACGGCACGGCCGAGCGTGTCCAGCAGTTGCTGGCCCAGGGGCAGGTGGACTTTGGCATCAGCAGCCTGTGGCAGGAGGACGATCAGCTGGATTTTTCCCCGATCGTCAATGATCAGGTGGGCGTGGTGTGCCGCGCCGACCATCCACTGGCGCAGGCCGGCGGTGCCCTGCACTGGTCGCAATTGCAGGGCGTGCCGATGGTGCGCAACGGTACCTCGCAGCTGCTGGCAGGCACCGATGCCGAGTGCTTGCTGGGGCATAGCCGGTTGTTCGTCTCCAACATGATCTCGTTGATCGCGATGCTGGAGGAGGGGGTAGGCATCAGCACCTTGCCGTACCTGGCGTTCCCACTGGAGAACGAAAAGCTGGCGTTCGTGCCGCTGATCGAACCTAAGGTCGAGCGGCACATCGGCATGCTGACGCGCAAGGGGCGCAGCTTGTCACCCGCAGCCGGGGCGCTGATGGCTTTTCTGCAGGTGCAGCTGGCTGCGCAGGATCAGCGGGCGTAGATCTGCTGGCCGGCAAACCAGGTCTGCAGCACTTGCGTATCGCGCAGCGATTCTGGATCGACACTGAGCACGTCGCGGTCGAGGACGATCATGTCGGCCTGCTTGCCGACCTTGAGCGAGCCGACTTGCTGCTCCAGGCGCATGGCCCGGGCGGCGTTGAGGGTATAGGCCTGGAACATCACTTGGCGGTCGATTGCTTCATCGGCATTGAGCACGCCTTTGGGGCCTTTGCGGCTGATGGCCTGGTAGATCGCCTTCCACGGTTCCGGGGTGGTGATCGGCCAGTCGCTGGCACCGGAAATGGTCGCGCCATTTTTCACTAGCGAGCGAGCCGGGAAGGTATGCAGGAAGGCCATTGCGTTCACGTATGGCTTGACCAGGTCCATGTTCGAGGCGTCGGCGCTGGCCCAGTACAGCTGCATGGCGGCAATCACGTCGAGCTGCTTGAAGCGGGCGTATTCCTTGGGGTTGACCATCTGCAGGTGGGTGATGGAGTGGGCGATGCCGCTGTTGCGCTGCCGCCGGGCCTGTTCGATGCCGTTGAGCGCTTCGCGCACGGCGCGGTCGCCGATGGCATGCACATGCACCAACCAGCCACGGGCATCGGCGGCGCTGACCAGCTCGCCAAAGTGCTGTGGGTCCAGCAGCAGCTCGCCGTGCTGGCCGGAGTTGCGATAGGGTTCGAGCATCGCCGCCGTCTGCGCTGGCGCCTCGGCGACACCGTCGGCGAACACCTTGATGCCCGGCAAGGTGAGGTTGTGCACGCCGAAAAATTGCTGGCGCACCTTGTCCAGCTGGTCCAGGTCCGCAGGACGGGCCTTGGAGTCGGCCATCAGCAGGGCGGCGATATGGGCAGTCAGCTCGCCGTGCTCGGAAAGCCGCTTATAGATGGGCAGCACGCCCAGCGAGTCGTTCTTCACATCGGCGCCCGGCCGCTCATTGGCCAGCGGGTCCATCCAGCCGGTGATGCCCAGCTGCTTGTAGTAGTCCAGGGCTCTGCGCCCGGCGCTCATCAGGGTCTCGTCGCTCAGTGGCGGCAGCAAGTCGGTGACCGGGTAGTAGCTGGCGTCGGCGAGAAAGCCGTTCGGCGTGCCGTCCGCGTGCTGGCCCAGGGTGTTGCGCGTTTCGGCGGGGAGGGCAGCGATGGTTTTTGCATCGATCCCGGCGCGCTTGAGCATGGCCTGATTGGCCCAGCCAGTGTGCATGTCGTTGGCGGCGAGGAGGATCGGCTGCTCGGCCCACTCACCGTGGTTGAAGCGCTGCTCCAGTGCGGCAATGTCATCCCAATAGGTGCCAGGCACGCCGCCGACGCTCAGGAACTCGCCACGCACGGCCTTGCCGTCGCTGCGCCACTGACGCAGGCGCTGTTCCAGCTCATCCAGTGATACCTGCTCGCCAGCGAGGTTGGCCAGCTCCAGTTGCAGGCCGCCTTTGATGGCGTGGGAGTGGGAATCGAGCATGCCCGGCATCAGCACCTTGCCGCCCAGGTCGATGACCAGGGTGCCTTCGCGCTTGAGGGATAACACGGCCTGGTCGGAGCCCACCGCGACGATTTTCTCGCCTTCGACCGCAACGGCCTGTTGCAGCGGTTGGCCAGGCTCGGCGGTGTAGACCTTGGCGTTATGCAGGATCACGTCCACCGCCGCGAAACCCGGCAGGGCGGTGCAGGCCAGGCCAGCGCTGATCGCCATCTTCAGCAGGTGCTTCATTTGGTGCCTCGTTGTTGTTGTGGTGGCAGCGCAGGCTAGCCAAGGTGCCAACGCGGTTAAAGGCACGGGCAGGCACAACTTTTTTCGCTCTGGGGAAATAATCCATAGCCTATGATTGCGCGCAGATGCTTACACCCGAACGTCGCCCTTTTCGTTTGTGCCTGACAGGAAGAAACCATGGACAAGATGATGGCCCTGACCATCTTCGTTGCGGCCGCCGAGCACGGCAGCTTCAGCCGTGCCGCCGAGCAACTGGGAAAGACGCCTTCGGCGATCACCAAAGCTGTCGCGCACCTGGAAAGCGAACTGGGCGTGCGCCTGTTCGAGCGCACCACCCGGCGCATGGCGCTGACCGAGGCCGGTAACCTGTACCTGGATGGCGCCCGGCAGGCGCTGATGCACCTGCAACGGGTGACTGAAGAGGTGGAGCAGCTGCAGCACGCGCTACGCGGCACTCTGCGCATCACCGCGCCGCCGTCGTTCGGCCCGGCGTTCCTCAATCAGGTGTGCTGCCGCTTCATGCGCGAGCACCCGCAGGTGCGCCTGGAGGTCAACCTCAACGATGCCAACGAAGACCTGATCGATGGCGGTTATGACCTGTCGCTGCGTGACGGCCCCACCGACCAGCCGGAACTGATTGCCCAGCCATTGATCGAGAACCGTGTGATGCTCTGCGCCAGCCCCACCTACCTGGACCACCACGGCGACGCGATCACCCTGGACAATTACGCCCAGCACGATTGGCTGCTGCTGCGCCACCCGCTGCTCAACCGCAGCTACTGGTGGATCGACCATGAGGGCCAGACCCTGCGCGTGCGCCAGCCGATGCCCAAGCTGGTGAGTGACAGTTTCGATTTCCTCCTGGCTTGCCTGCTTGATGGGCAGGGGCTGCAGTTCGTGCCGACCTGGAGTGTCGCGCCCTACCTGGCCAGCGGGCAGTTGGTGGAGGTGATGCCTGACTACTGGCGGGCCTTGAGCGCGTTCGGGCCGTGGGTCCATGTGCTGTACCTGCCGCATCGGCGCAATACCCGCAAGGTCCAGGCGTTCATCGCCATGCTGCATGAACACCTGCGCGGGCAGGGGGCACAGGTGGCGGGGCGCGGCTGAGTTTTTCCGCGCTGGCACAAAAGTTGTGCGGGTTGTGGCAATGATCGGTGAGAGAACGCTGGTTAGGCTTGCAGCAGTCACCTGACCACCGCGTATCAGGAGTTTCCCGCAGTGAAGATCCACACCCTCGTCACCGACATCCGCATACCTCTCGAGCGGGGCCGCCAGATCGGCGAACGCTTTGCCGAACAGATCCGTACCACCACCGCCCTGTACCTGGACTTCTTCCCACGGGTGGGGGGGTCGCTGGCCGAGGCACAGCGCATCGGCGAAAATAGCCTGGCCGCCCTGGAGGCCTGGAGCCCGAACCTGGCTGCCGAAGTGGTCGGTATGGCCGACGGCGCCGGGTTGCCACTGTGGCAGCTGGCGAGCCTCAACGCGCGTACCGAAGTGCTGGCCGCCCGTACCCGCCACAGTGAATGCTCCACCACCGTGCACGCCCCCCATGGGCCGCGAGCGCCGCAGACCCTGCAGACCTGGGACTGGCACGACAGCCTGTGCCCCCATGGCCTGATGTTGGCGCTGCAGAGCGAGCGTGGCATGCAGGTCAAGCTGTTCTGCGAGTTCGGCATGCTGGCCAAGCTGGGTGTCAACAGCGCAGGTGTGGGCCTGCATTTCAACATCCTTCACCACCGCAGCGACAACGACAGCGGCGGCGTGCCGGTGCACGCGATCGCCCGTCGCCTGTTGGAGGACGCCAGCAGTGTCGAAGAGGCCATCGAGCTGGCACGTTCGGCGCGGGTCAGTGCCTCGACGGTACTGACGGTGTTCTCCCGCCAGGACTGCAGCCCTCGTGCGGTCAGCATCGAGCTGAGCCCCGAGCGCACGGCGCTGGTGTTACCGCGTGAAGATGGCTGGCTGCTGCACACCAACCACTTCCTCGACCCTCAGCTGAGCCTGGGTGAGCAGGTCGCCGACCATGCCGACACCCTGTGCCGCCTGGGCCACCTGGAACAGGTGATCGGCCAGATGGGCAGCGCTGACCTGCGCGTCCGTGCCGAAGCCATGTGCGGTGCCGCAGGCGACCGCGCGCCGATCTGCTTCCACCCGGACATGGCCATGCCCGACACCGAACGTTGGGAAACCCTGCTCAGCGTCGGCATCGACACCGAACGTTGCCTACTGGAGTACGTGGCTGGCACGCCCGTGCACCTGGCCAGGACTGGCTTCCAAACCTTCTGAGCCACACCGGCTGCAGCTTGCCCAGGCCGGCTGCGCCCGCTGAACGAGAACAACAACAATGCATGCGCAACAGACTCAGCCTGCGTCATCCCGCTCCGCCTTCCGCACCTTTTGCGTCTCCGGCATGGGCACGGCGCTGGAATTCTACGACTTCATCATCTACGGGACCGCCGCCGCGCTGGTGTTTCCCCAGGTGTTCTTCCCGCAGATGGATCACCTGACCGCCACCCTGGTGGCGTTCAGCGCTTTTGGTGCGGGCTTTTTTGCCCGCCCGCTAGGGGGCCTGGTGTTCGGCCACTTCGGTGACCGCATCGGCCGCCAGAAGGTGCTGGTCACCACCTTGCTGCTCATGGGCCTGAGTACTTTTCTCATCGGCTGCCTGCCTGGCCATGCCAGCATCGGCGTGGCGGCACCGATCCTGCTGGTGCTGCTGCGCCTGATCCAGGGCTTTGCCGCCGGCGGCGAGTGGGGCGGTGCCGCGTTGTTCGGCATCGAGTCGGCGCCGCCTGGGCGGCGTGGCCTGTGGGGTAGCTTCACCAGCATGGGTATCGGTGTCGGCGGCATTCTCGGGGCTGCAGTGTTCGCCATTGTCAGTGCGGCCTTCAACGACAACCTGGTCGATTTTGCCTGGCGCATTCCGTTCTGGCTGGGAGGCACCTTGGTGCTGATTGGCCTGTACGCACGATTGAAGGCGCCCGCTCCCGCCATCATGCCTGAGGCCAGACCTGCGCGTGCACCGCTGGCCGATGCCCTGCGCCGGCGCCCAAGGCAGCTGTTGCTGTGCACCGGGGTCGCCTTCGGCTACTGCACCATCGCCTATATCGGCAGCACCTTCTTCCTCACCTACGCCACGCAGGTCGGTTTCGGCAGTACCCAGGCGCTGATGTTCGACCTGGCGCTGTCAGTGGCCATCGTGTTTTCTGCGCCGCTGTTCGGCCACCTGTCGGACCGCCTGGGCCGGCGTGTGGTGATGGGTTTCGGTGCAGTGATCATGGCCATGGGGTTGTTCGCGTTCTTCTCGCTGGTGGGCATGAAGAGCTTCGCCATCGCCTTGTTCGCTTATTGCCTGACCGGCCTGCTGATGGGCGCGACCCAGGGCCCAATCCCGGCCTTGCTCGGCGAGCAGTTCCCACGCAGCATGCGCTACTCGGGGATTTCGGCCTGTTATCAGATCGGCGCGGCGTTGGGCGGCGGTACGGCTTCGAGCATCGCCACGGCGATCCTGATCCTGACCGACCACAACCCGCTGGGCGTGGCGTTGTATGGGGCAGCGGCGCTGGCGCTGGTTGCGGTGTGCTCGCTGATGCTACGGGAGACTTCGCGCTTGAGCATGGCGCAGATCGATGAAGAGGATGCCAGCGGCGCTGCGGTTGAACGTTGCCAAGGGCCAGCGCTCATACATGCAAAGGGCACAGCGAGGAGTGTCACCCATGAGCATCGAACGCAGCATCCCCGAGCTTGAGGCCTGGTACGCCCAGTACGATGACATCAGCTACCGCCGCGAGTCGCCGGACGCCTACCACCATGAACTGGTGCGCACCGCCGAGGCCCTGCGCGACGATGGCGCGATCGACTGGGACGACTGGCTGGCGCTGAAGGCGCTGGCTGACGAGGCCCATGTCGGAGCCTTGGAAGACGCCGTGCAGGCCCACGTCAGCGACCCCGACGCATGAAAGCGCTGAAGATCGCCACGTTCAACATCAACGGCATTCGCAGCCGCCTGCCGGCGCTGCTGGCCTGGCTGGAACGGGAGCAGCCGGACATCGCCTGCCTGCAGGAACTCAAGGCGCCCGACGCGCAGTTCCCGCGCCAGGAACTGGAGGCGGCCGGTTATGGCTGCCTGTACCAGGGGCAGCCATCGTGGAACGGCGTGGCGATCCTGGCGCGTGGCAGCGAACCGCTGGAGGTACGTCGCGGCTTGCCTGGCATGGAGGACGACAGCCAGAGCCGCTATCTGGAAGCCGCTGCGCATGGCGTGCTGGTGGCGTGCCTGTACCTGCCGAACGGCAACCCGCAGCCCGGGCCGAAGTTCGATTACAAGCTGCGCTGGTTCCAGTGCCTCATCGAGCATGCCAAGGCACTGTATGGCAGCGGCCACCCGACGCTGTTGGCAGGCGATTTCAACGTGGTGCCTACCGACATGGACATTTACAACCCTCGCTCATGGCTGAAGGACGCGCTGCTGCAACCCGAGTCGCGGGCATGTTTCCAGCAGCTGCTGGAGCAGGGCTGGGTCGATGCCATTCGCCACCTGCACCCCGACGAGCGCGTGTACACCTTCTGGGATTACTTCCGTAATCACTGGGCGCGCAATGCCGGGTTGCGTATCGACCACCTGCTGCTCAACCCGGACCTTGCCCCTTACCTGAAGCGGGCGGGTGTCGACGCCTGGGTGCGCAATGAAGCCAAGGCCAGTGACCACGCGCCGGTGTGGGTCGAACTGGCGGCGCGCAGGAAGGCATGAGCCCTTTCAAGTTGCACTGGCATAACCGAATATCAGGCAATTGACTGCCAGCGGTGCATAACTCAGAACCCTGGGGTGATCTGGCCCTTGTAGCGGGTCAGGATGAAGTTGCGCACTTCGGGCGAGTTGAGCGCCTTGGCCAGTTTCTGGATGCCCGGGTCCTGCAGGTTGTCGGGGCGGGCGACCAGGTATTCCACGTACAGGTCCTTGCCTTTCTCGACGATCAGCGCGCTGTTGGTATCGATGCCGGCCTCCAGTGCGTAGTTGGCGAAGACGAAGGCCAGGTCCACCTGCTTGACCGAGCGGGCCAGCATGGCGCCTTCCAGCTCGCGGATCTTCAGGTGGCGCGGGTTGTCGGTGATGTCGCGCTGGGTGGACTGCGGGTTGCCCGGGTCCTTGAGTTTGAGCAACCCGGCCTCGGCCAGCAGCACCAGGGCGCGGCCGGTATTCACCGGGTCGTTGGGGATGGCCACGCTGGCGCCCTCGGGCAGCTCGGCCAGGGTCTTGTACCGGGCTGAATAGGCACCGAACGGCTCGATGTGCACGCCCACCACCGGTACCAGGTTGGTGTGCCGGGTCTGGTTGAAGTCGTTGAGGAACGGCCGGTACTGGTAGTAGTTGGCATCCAGGTGTTTCTGCGCCAGTTGCAGGTTGGGCTGGATGAAGTCGTTGAACACCTTGATGTCCAGGTCCACGCCTTCCTTGGCCAGGGCCGGTTTGACGAATTCGAGGATCTCGGCGTGGGGTACCGGGGTGGCACCGACCACCAGGTGTTCGGCGGCCTGGGCGCTGAAAGCGATGAAGGTGGCGAGGGCAGTGAGGGTCTTTTTCATGAGGGGATACCTTGCAGGAGTCAGCGTCGGGTGAAATGTCTTACCAGGCGGTCGCCGCTCATCTGCAGCACCTGCACCAGCAGGATCAGCAGCAGCACGGTGACCACCATCACATCGGTCTGGAAGCGCTGGTAGCCGAAGCGGATCGCCAGGTCGCCGAGGCCGCCACCACCGATCACGCCCGCCATGGCGGTGTAGTCGACCAGCACGATGGCGGTGACCGTGACGGCCGCGAGCAGCCCGGTGAGGGCTTCGGGCAGCAGGGTGTAGCGGATGATCTGGGTAAGGCTGGCGCCCATGGCCTGGGTGGCTTCCACCACGCCGTGGTCGACCTCGCGCAGGGCGGTTTCCACAAGACGCGCGAAGAACGGCGTGCAACCCACCACCAGTGGCGGGATGGTGCCCTTGACCCCGAGGGAGGTGCCGGTCAGCAGCGTGGTCAGCGGGATCAGCACGATCAGCAGGATGATGAACGGCAGCGAACGCAGCACGTTGACCACCACGGAAAGGGCTCGGTAAAGCGGCCCGTTGGCCAGCAACTGGCGTTGCCCGGTGAGATACAGCAACACCCCCAGTGGCAGGCCGAACAGCACGGTGAAGCCCAGTGCCGCGCCCAACATGCTCAGGGTATCGAGGCACGCCTGGGCGATTTCGGCCCAGTCGAGGTGGCTCAGCAGTTCGTTCATGGGCGTGCCTCGCGGCGCAGTACGGCCGCCGGGTGCGTGCCTGCCAGGCGGTCGCCGCGACCGAACAGCTTGTTACGCAAGGTGCCGGGTTCATAGGCACGCTTGAACAGCCCCCGCGCCTGCAGCTCCGGTACCAACAGGTCGACCACCGCCTCGAAGGTTTCCGGGGCGACCACGCTGGCCAGGTTGAAGCCGTCTACACCGGTTTCATCTACCCATTCCTGCAATTGATCGGCGACGGTGCGGGCCGAGCCCACCAGCACTGGGCCGTCACCGCCGATGGCGCAGTAGTCGGCAATTTCGGCAGTGGTCCAGGTGCGTGTCGGGTCAGCGCGGGTGAAGGCTTCCACGGCCGACTGAATGGCTTCGCTGGGCACTTCGCGCAGCACCTGGCCGGGTGCGTACTCGGCGAAATCAATGCCGGTCCAGCCGGACATCAAGGTCAAGGCGCCACTGGTGCTGGCGTACTGGCGGTATTCGTCGAGCAGGGCCAACGCCTGCTGATCGGTGGGTGCGACGATGACCGTCAGTTGCTCGAGAATCTGCACATCGTCCGGCGCACGGCCGGCAGCAGCCACGGCCGCGCGCAGCTCCGCCACCTGCTTTTTCAGCACCACCTTGCTTGGCGCGGCGACGAACACGCACTCGGCGTTGGCGGCGGCGAACGCGCGCCCGCGGCTGGAGGCGCCGGCCTGATAGATCACCGGGGAACGCTGCGGCGAAGGTTCGCTCAGGTGAAAACCCGGCACCTTGAACCAGCTGCCCTGGTGGTCGATAGCATGGACCTTGCGCGGGTCGGCATACACACCGGTTGCCCGGTCGGCCTGCACCGCATCGTCTTCCCAGCTGGTTTCCCAGAGCTTGTAGCAGACCTGCAGGTACTCCTCGGCCAGGGCATAGCGCTGGTCGTGGCTGAGCGGGGGCTGGCCGAGGTTGCGCACGCCGCTGGCAAGGTACGAAGTGACGATGTTCCAGCCAGCGCGACCCTGGGTCAGGTGATCGAGGGTACTCATGCGCCGGGCAAACGGGTAGGGGTGTTCGAACGATACCGACGCGGTCACGCCGAACCCCAGGTGGCGGGTGGCAGCCGCCATGGCGGGTACCAGCTGCAACGGGTCGTTGACCGGCACCTGGGCGGCGTTGCGCAGGGCCGCGTCGGCATTGCCGCCATATACGTCATAGACGCCCAGCACATCGGCGATGAACAGGCCGTCGATGCAGCCACGCTCCAGGGTCCTGGCCAGCTCTACCCAGTAGTGGATATCGGTGTAGCGGGTGGCCTGGTCCCGCGGGTGGCGCCACAGCCCGGGCGAAAGGTGGCCGACGGTGTTCATGGCAAAGGCATTGAGGCGGATCTGCTTGGTCATGGTCGGGCAGCCTCAGTTCCAGTCATGGCGGGCAGGCTTGATGCCGTTCAACGCCCAGTTGCCGACCAGGTGATATTTCCAGCGCACCGGGTCGTGCAGGGTGTGCACCCGGGCGTTGCGCCAATGCCGGTCGAAGTTGTGCCGGGTCAGCGACGAGCGCGTGCCGCCCAGTTCGAACAGGCGGTTGCTGGCCTCGATGGCCACCTCGGTGGTGAGCACCTTGGCCTTGGCCACGGCCACCGAGGCCAGGGCCACGTTGTCTTCATCCGGTGCCGGTCTGGCGGCATCCAGCGCCAGGCCTGCACGTTCGAGCAGCGCCTCGGCCGCTTCCTGGCGGATCTCCAGTGAACCGACCTGGATGATGGTCAGCGGGTCTTCACTGGCCTTTTCAACCTTGGCATCGATCCATGGGCGAGCGTGCTCGCGCACGAAAGCGATGGTGTCATCCAGCGCGGCGCGGCCGATGCCGGCATCGATGGCGGCGGTGGTCAGCTGGGCGAAGGGGCCGGCCAGGGTCGGGCTTTCGTAGGAGCGGTAGCTGGGAAACAGATTGAACGGCGGAACCCGCAGGCCATCGAGCAGCACCGTACCGCTGGAGGTGGTGCGCTGGCCCATGCTGCTCCAGTCGTCGACGATCACCAGGCCAGGCGTGCCGCGTTCGACAAATGCCAGCTGCGCACGGTCCTGCTCATCCAGCGCCAGCACCCCGATCCAGTGAGCATACAAGGAGCCGGTGCAATAGCCTTTGCGCCCATCGATGCGATAGCCGTCGCCTTCGGTAACCAGGCGTGTGCGGATGTCCTGCACGGTCTTGCCACCGGTTTCCGACAGGGCATTGGCAAAGCGATGGCCCTGCAGCACCAGGCTGAAGAAGTGGCTCTGCTGCTCGGGCGTACCTTGCAGGCGGATATCTTCGAGCAGGCAATAGTGGTTCTGCGGGATCTGCCCCAGCGAAGGGTCGGCGGCGGAGATGATGGCGATCACCCGGGCGAGGGTGGCGTACGAGACCTGCGCTCCGCCATGTGCCCGGGGCACGGTGATGCCCCAGAGCCCGCTGTTGGAGAAGGCGTCGACAATGTCTGCCGGCACTTCCCGCTGTCGATCGCGTTCGGCTGCGCCTTCGCGCAACAGGGCGGCGACCTGGTAGGCGACGGTGATCGCTTCGGCGTCGTCGCGGATGATGTGTGCCGCGGGAGGGCGGATTTCGTAGGCAGCAGAGAGTATTTCGCTAGGCATGGACAACTCGGTGTGTAGTCGGACGACTTCACATTGCAGCTGTTGTGCCAGCCCGCAGGGGCCCAGAAAATCCGGGCGTTTGAGCCGAGTGGCGCTGAGTCGGCCTGTGTAATTGCATGGACAGTTGTTGCCGAGGTGTTTGCCTGGCAACAGCGTCATGCTTCTAGTGCGTCAGGCTCACGTGCGCAGCGCTTGCACCAACTCTGCCTTGGTCATGCTCGAACGGCCCTTGATGCCCTTGCTGCGCGCCTCCTTGAGCAGGCTTTCCTTGGTCTGGCTTTCCAGCGACCTGCTCGATGTCCGGCCATGGCCTTCGCGCGTCTTGGCTGCGCGCTTGGCCGAATCCGAACGGGCGGTCTTCTTCTCGCCAGCAGACGTCTTGCTACCCGAACCGCCTGACTTCTCGCCACCACCGGACTGCTTGTTGACGGTGGCCCAGGCGCGCGCCTCGGCCTCGTCTTTCGAAACGCCCTTGTGCTCGTAGTTCTCTTCTATGTGCTCGGCCTTGCGTTTCTGCTTGTCGGTGTATTTGTCCTTGTCGCCGCGTGGCATGGCAATCCCTCCTGCGTGGTGTGCCTGAACAGTTGAAGGGCTGGGGCAACCCGAAGTGCCATTGAATGGACAGGCGGTGCGCTCAGGGCTCGCTGATCTGCGACAGCGGCCTGGCCACCTGTTCCAGCGAACGCCGCTCGGCGGCCACGCCCCACAGCGCCTGGGCCAGGGCAGCGATGACCATCAACGCTGCGCCGAGCAGGTAACCGTACAGTACGTTGAGACGCTCGCCGGTTTCGATCAGCGCGCCGAACAGGGTCGGCCCGATCAGGCCGCCCAGGCCGGTGCCAAAGGCATAGAACACGGCAATCGCCAGCGCGCGGATCTCCAGCGGGAAGGTTTCCGCCACGGTGAGGTAGGCCGAACTGGCCGCCGCCGAGGCGAAAAAGAAGATCACCATCCAGGCCAGGGTCTGCTGGGTCACGTCGATCAGCTGCTGCTGGAACAGGTAGCCGCTGAGGGCCAGCAGCACGCCCGAGACCAGGTAGGTCGAGCTGATCATGATGCGCCGGCCGACCACGTCGAACAGCCTGCCCAGCAGCAGCGGGCCGCAGAAGTTGCCCAGCGCGAAGGGCAGGATGTACCAGCCCACCTTGGCCGCTGGCACCTCGTAGAAGTCGGTCAGCACCAGCGCATAGGTGAAGAAGATCGCGTTGTAGAAGAATGCCTGCGCGGTGAGCAAGGTGAGGCCCACCAGTGCACGGCGCCGATGCTCGACGAACAGGCTGTGGAATACCTCGCGCAACGGCGTGTGGTGGCGTGCGCGCAGGCGCAGGGGAGGGGCCTGCAGCGGTGGGATCGCGATCCCGCGCTCATGGTAATGGCGTTCGATGTCGGCGACGATGCGCTCGGCATGCTCCGGCTGGTTGTGGATCATCAGCCAGCGCGGGCTTTCCGGGATCCACAGGCGCATGAACAGGATCAACAGGCCCAGCAGCGCGCCGATGCCGAAGCACAGGCGCCAGCCCAGATCGCCACCGGCCACTGCCGGGTCGAGCAGAATCACCGCACCGGTCGCGCCGAGCGCTGCGCCAATCCAGAAGGTGCCATTGATGGTCAGGTCGACCCAGCCGCGATAGCGCGCCGGGGTGAACTCCTGGATGGTCGAGTTGATCGCCGTGTACTCGCCGCCGATGCCGGCGCCGGTCAGAAAGCGGAACAGCAGGAAGCTCCACAGGCTCCAGGAGAACGCGGTCGCGGCCGTGGCGCCGATGTACAGGAACAAGGTGATGAAGAACAGCCTGCGCCGCCCCAGGCGGTCGGTCAGCCAGCCAAAGCACAAAGCACCGAGGACCGCGCCGGCGATGTAGGTGGCGCCTGCCAGGCCGATCTCGGTGTTGCTCAGGTGCAGTGCGGGGCTGTCCTTGAGCGCACCCGCCACCGAGCCCGCCAGGGTGACCTCAAGGCCGTCGAGCAGCCAGGTGATGCCCAGGGCCAGTACCAGCAAGGTGTGAAAACGCGTCCACGGCAGGCGGTCGAGGCGGGCGGGGATGTCGGTGCTGTATAGCCGCTCGTGTTCCGATGCGCTATCGGGCGGTTGCAGGGCTTGGGTTGCCACGGCGATTCCCCTGCTTTCAGGCACTCAGCCGTCCGATTGCTCTTCTGCCGGAACCTGCCCCTCGGGCCAGTCCGGAGCCTCCTGTTGCGGTTGGTCTTCAGGTTTGGGTATGGGCTCGCCCGGATTGTGCGGCACTTCGTCGACATACGGATCAGGGTGGCTGGGGTCGCTCATGGCTTGGCTCCTGAAAAGACGGTTACCTCCTGTTAGGGCGTGCAGGTGCGCAGGCTGTTCAATCCTATTCGCCAGTGGCTGTTGCGGCGCGTGCTATCAGCGAGCCAGTCGCTCAAGCAATGCCTTGGCCACCCCCTCGGATGAGGCCGGGTTCTGGCCGGTGATGAGATGGCCGTCTTCAACCACGTAGCTTGCCCAGTCCGCTGCCTTGGAATACTCGCCACCCTTGGCCTTGAGCATGTCTTCCACCAGGAAGGGCACCACCTCGGTCAGCCCGACGGCCTGTTCTTCGCTGTTGGCAAAGCCGGTGACCTTCTTGCCCTTGACCACCGGATGGCCGTCTGGCGCCTTTACATGCTTGAGCACCCCAGGCGCGTGGCACACCGCGGCGATTGGCTTGTTGGCGGCATAGAAGGCTTCGAGCAAGGCCCTGGAGTCGCTGTCCTCGGCCAGGTCCCACAGCGGCCCGTGGCCACCGGGGTAGAACACCGCGTCGAAGCCGTACGGGTCGATTTCGCCGAGCGGCACGGTGTCGGCCAGGGCCATTTGCCCGTCAGTGTCGCTGGCGAAGCGCCGGGTGGCGTCAGTCTGGGCGTCCGGCTCGTCGCTTTTCGGGTCCAGCGGTGGCTGGCCGCCTTTGGGTGAGGCGAGGGTGACGTCGGCATTGGCGTCGACGAATACGTAGTAGGGCGCGGCGAATTCTTCCAGCCAGAAGCCGGTCTTCTTGCCGGTGTCACCCAGCTGGTCGTGCGAGGTGAGCACCATCAGGATCTTTTTCATCAAAGCCACTCCTCCAGAGGTGAATGGGCAGTGCGCTGTTCGCCCTGCCTGAAGGTGGGAGGGCAAGGCGCCGCAGGCGTTCCATGATAGCTCTCGAAAAGGATGCGGGGTTTGCCGCTCAGTCAATTACCCTAGCGGCACGATCATTTCATTTATGGATGCCTGCCCATGAGCAACACATCATTCCGCCAACCCGTCATCGCGGACGCCGAGCGCTGCTTCGCGATCGAAATCGGTGCCTACGAAGGTGACGAAGCGGCCACGCTGGAAAAGATTCGCACGCGCATCAGCCAATACCCTGAAGGCTTCCTGCTGCTCGAAGACCCCCATGGCATCGTCGGTTTCATCAACAGCGGCTGCGCCCACGACGTGGTGATGTCTGATGAGGCATTCAAGGAGCTGGTGGGTCATGACCCGCAGGCGCCCAACGTGGTGATCATGTCGGTGGTGGTGGACACGGCACACCAGGGCAAGGGCTACGCCAAGCGGCTGATGAGCGAGTTCATCAGCCGCATGAGGGGGCAAGGCAAACAGACCATCCACCTGATGTGCAAGGAACAGCACGTCGAGCTGTACCGCAAGATGGGCTACCAGTATGTGCGGCCTTCGCCCTCGGACCACGGGGGCATGGCTTGGCATGAGATGGTCATGGCGCTCTGAGCCAGGCGGACGATGACGATGTAACTAGTCACATTTAGTTACTACGAAATGAGGGGGCACTGCGTGTATGCCCCAGTTTAGAGGGGGTGAATGGATCGACTGCCATTCAACAGTCACAAAGCTGTAACACAGCTGATGCAAAGTGTGCTGGCCATCACACGGAGCGCTTTTCCATGATACGCCTTATGAAGTCTGCTGCACTTGCCGTTGCGGTTTCCCTCTCTGCCACTTCGGCCTTTGCCGCGGACAACGTTCGCCTGACCGGTTCCGGCGCGAGCTTCCCAGCACCGATCTACCTGACCTGGTTCAAGGACTTCAGCAAGAACACTGCTGGCGTCACCGTTGACTACCAGTCCAAGGGGAGCGGGGCAGGCGTTCAGGACTTCCTGAACAAGACCGTCGATTTCGCCGCCAGCGACTCGGCCATGAGCGAAGCAGACATTGCCAAGGTCGGCGAAGGCGTGCAGTTGCTGCCGATGACCGCCGGTGAAATCGTCCTGGCCTACAACCTGCCGGGCAACCCGAAAGGCCTGAAGCTGCCACGCGATGTGTACTCCAACATCTTCCTCGGCAAGATCACCAAGTGGAACGACCCGCAGATCGTCAAGGCCAACCCAGGCATGAAGCTGCCTGACCTGCCGATCACCGTGGTCGTACGTGCCGACTCCAGCGGTACCAACGCCGTCTTCACCAAGCACCTGTCGGCCATCAACGCCGACTTCAAGAAAGACCTGGGTGAAGGCAACACCGTCAACTGGCCGGCCACCGACAAGTTCATCAAGTCGCCGAAGAACGACGGCGTGACCGCCACCGTTCGCCAGACCCCGGGCGCCATCGGCTACATCGAATACGGCTTCGCCAAGCTGGCCAAGGTCGACTTCGCCGAGCTGGAGAACAAGGCAGGCCAATACGTCGTGCCTAACGCCGAGAGCGGTGCCGAAGCACTGGCTGCGGTGAAAATGCCGGAAAACCTGATCGCTCACCTGCCAGACCCGGAAGGTGCCAAGTCCTACCCGATCACTTCCTACACCTGGATGATCTTCCGCAAGGACAACGGCAGCCCGGAAAAGGCCAAGGCCATGCGTGACATGGTCGAGTACGGCCTGACCCACGGCCAGAAGATTGCCGACTCGATGGGCTACATTCCGCTGCCACCGTCGGTTGTCGACGAAGTGCGCAAAGCGTCGCAGAGCATCCAGTAATACCTTCAGGCGCTTCCGGCGCGGTGTGAAAACCGTGCCGGGGGTGTTTGCCCTTAGTCCCGGAATCAGCCAGATGAACACACCTTTTGCCATACCGGATAACCCAGACTCCGCGTGCCAGCCGCCGTCCACCAAGGACTTCCTGGTTGATCGCACCTTCCGTGCCCTTGCACGTATCGGTGTGGTGCTGATTCTCGCGCTGGTATTCGCGTTGGTATACGAAGTAGGACGCAAAGCACTTCCAGGAATGGAAAAGCACGGGTTTGACGTGCTGTTCGGCAGTGTGTGGGACGTCAACCAGGGCAAATACGGCATTCTGCCGGCAATCTGGGGCACGCTTTACAGCGCCCTTATCGCCTTGTTGATCGCGGGTTTCTTCGGCGTCAGCATGGCCATTTTCCTTACCCAGGATTTCTTGCCGGCGAGGCTCGCCGCGGTATTTCGTACCATCGTCGAGCTGCTCGCCGCCATCCCCAGCGTCGTTTACGGCCTGTGGGGCATCTATGTCGTGATTCCGGCCATCCGGCCGATGACCGCCTGGCTGAACAGCGAGCTAGGCTGGATCCCTTTCTTCGGCACCTCCCTGAGTGGCCCCGGCCTGCTGCCGGCGGCGTTGGTGCTGGCGATCATGATCCTGCCGACCATTGCCGCGGTTTCCCAGGATGCGCTTACCAGCGTACCGATGAAGACCAAGCAAGCTGCCTACGGCATGGGCACCACCCATTGGGAAGCCATCCTCAAGGTGATGGTGCCGTCGGCCGCCACCGGCATCTTCGGCTCCCTGGTGCTGGGCCTTGGCCGCGCACTGGGCGAAACCATGGCGCTGGCGATGCTGGTCGGTAACGCCAACACCATCACCCTTTCGCTGTTTGCCCCGGCCAACACGCTGGCAGCCTTGCTGGCGCTGAACTTCCCCGAAGCCGGGCCGAACGAGATCGAGGTGCTGATGTACGCCGCCCTGGTCCTGATGTTCATCACCTTACTGGTGAATGTGTTCGGTTCGATGATCATGCTCTACGCCCAGCGGGGTAACAAATAATGACTGACCTCTCTGCAGCTACTACTGCATTGCCCAGCCTGCAGCGCCGCTTCGAAGGCCGCGCCCTGCGCAGCCTGGTGCTGACCTCCACAGTCTGGTGCGTGGCCCTGCTGGCCAGCGTGCCGCTGATTTCCGTGCTGTACATGCTGATCACCCGGGGTGGTGCGCGCCTGAGCCTGGAAGTGTTCACCGAATTGCCACCCACCGGTTTCGAGATGGGCGGCGGTTTCGGTAACGCCCTGGCCGGTACCTTCGTCATGGTCGGCATCGCTGCTGCCATCGCAGTGCCGGTCGGCATCCTGGCGGCGGTGTTCCTCGCCGAACTCGGCCCTGAGAGCAAGCTGGCCAACGCCTCGCGCTTCGCCGCCAAAATGCTCACCGGCCTGCCGTCGATTCTCGCCGGTGTGTTCGCCTACGCCCTGGTGGTGATGACCACCGGTACCTACTCGGCCCCGGCCGGTGGCGTGGCACTGGCCGTGCTGATGCTGCCGATCGTCGTGCTGACCGCTGAAGAAGCGATGAAGATGGTACCCAAGATCATGAAGGACGCCGCCTACGGCATGGGCTGCACCCGCGCCCAGGTGATCTGGAAGATCGTCTTGCCGACCGGCATGCCGGCCATCCTCACCGGCGTCATGCTGGCCGTGGCCCGCGCTGCGGGTGAAACGGCACCGCTGCTGTTCACCGCGCTGTTCAGCAACTACTGGATCTACCACGACGGCAGCCTGGCCGTCATGAACCCCACGGCATCGCTTGCCGTACTGATCTACAACTTCTCCGGCATGCCGTTCGACAACCAGCTGGAGCTCGCCTGGGCGGCCTCGCTGGTGTTGGTGATGATCGTGCTGGTGGTCAACATTCTTAGCCGAATCTTCGGCAAGCCAAAGTATTGAAAGGGAGCATTCGACCGTGAACGTATCAACTGCACAGAGAGCCGCTCCCATGGTCAGCGAAGCGCCAATCGTCATGGACTGCAAGCTGGACAAGATCTTCTACGGCAACTTCATGGCCGTGCGTGACAGCCATGTACCGATCCGCAAGAACGAGATCACCGGTTTTATCGGCCCGTCCGGCTGCGGCAAGAGTACCGTGCTGCGCAGCCTCAACCGCATGAACGACCTGGTCAAGGGCTTCCGCTTTGAAGGCCATGTGCACTTCCTCGGCCAGGATGTCTACGGCAAGGGCGTGGACCCTGTGGTGGTGCGCCGCTATATCGGCATGGTGTTCCAGCAGCCGAACCCGTTCTCGATGAGCATCTTCGACAACGTCGCCTTCGGCCTGCGCTTGAACCGCTACAAGGGCGACATCGGTGACCGCGTCAAGCACGCCCTGCAAGGCGCCGCGCTGTGGGATGAAGTCAAGGACAAGCTCAAGGTCAGCGGCCTGTCGCTGTCCGGCGGCCAGCAGCAGCGCCTTTGCATCGCCCGTGCCATCGCCACCGAGCCGGAAGTGCTGCTGCTCGACGAACCCTGCTCGGCACTCGACCCGATTGCCACCCGCCGCGTGGAAGAGCTGATGGTCGAGCTGAAGAAGGACTACACCATCGCCCTGGTGACCCACAACATGCAGCAGGCGATTCGTGTGGCCGACACCACCGCGTTCTTCTCGGTCGACATCTCCCAGGGCACCCGCACCGGTTACCTGGTAGAGATGGGCCCGACCACGCAGATTTTCCAGAATCCGCGTGAACAACTGACCAGTGACTACATCAGCGGCAAGTTCAGCTGAACCTGCCGGCACCCGCCAGGCGACCCACCCCGCAGGCCAGGACGGCCGAGTGGGGTAGGTCGCTTTCACGTCTGTTCTGTTTCAAGAGATTACCAATGGATGCGACATGTCGTCTTGACCTGCCAGCGGTAGAGCGCGCTCTGCGCGAGGTGCAGGGCCGCTTTGCGGAACTCAGCCAGCATTTCACCGAGCCGCGTGACCCGTTCACCGACGAGGTGCTGCTCAATGTGCTTGAAGGCTATGCCTTGATTGACGACTATGTCGCACGGGGTGTGGACCTGTTCGACCTGCAGCAGCTGAACCTGATGCTGGAGATCAACGCCACCGTGCTGTGCGGCAGCGACCCGGCACGCCGCCGCGAGTTCGCGCCACACCTCGAGGCCACCGAAGCGCGCTTTTTCAACAACGTGGAAGGCGGCATCAAGGATCTATACAACTGGTATTGCTCGTACCGCAGCGAGTCGATCTGGAAGCGGGCAGCCGGCGTTTATGTACGTATCCTCAGCAAGCCGCAGTTGTTCATCGAAGGGAACAATCGCACGGGGTCGCTCATCGTCAGCTATCTGCTGATGCGTGCAGGGCTGCCGCCATTCGTGCTGACGCTGGACAACGCCGAGGGCTACTTCAACCCGTCCTCGGTCATTCGCAACTCCGCCAAGCATGGTGTGAAAGCTTTGTACGAATTGCCCAAGATCAAGAAAAAGTACGCAGCCTTCCTCGAAGCGAAGGCGCCTGAACCCGAAAAGTTCTTCCTGCGTGGCACCTGCGTGCCAGCCCGTCAGGGGAGCCGATGATGGAAAGGTATTCGATGCTGGAACAAGGCAAGGCCGGTGGACGACGCGCGTGGAAAGCCATCGGGCGCAAATTCAACCGCCCACAGATGCGCATTTCCTTCGATATCGATGACACGCTTGCCTGTCTGCCGCACCACGCCGACGAAGAAGACAGCAAGCTGCCGGCGTTCGTACACCGCTGGCTGGGCGAACCGCTGCGCAGCGGCACGCGTTCGCTGATCCGCGACCTGCGCCGCCAGGGCTGCAGCATCTGGATCTACACCTCGTCTGGCCGCACACCGGCCTATATCCGGCGCTGGCTGATGCTCTATGGCATTCACGTCGATGGCGTGGTCAACAGTGATCGCCACCAGCATGTGCTGTCGCAGCACGGGCTTGAGAACGCCCCGTCGAAATACCCGCCGGCATTCGACATCGACTTGCACGTCGATGATTCCGAAGGGGTCGGGATCGAGGGCTTTGACCACGGTTTCCGTGTGGTCGTGGTCAACCCGCAAGATGACAGCTGGGCGCAGAAGGTGATGGATGCGGCGCAGCAGGTGCAGGCTCAGCTGGCCTGGCAGCAACCGCACCGCTACGAGGCACCGCTGGTGCAGCGTCCGCAGGTGCTGGCATCCTGAGCGTCGTTTTCATGTACGGCGTGGGTTTTGTTGCGCCGGTCAGATCGAGCGCCGCCCGCGCGGCGCTCGATCTACGCACTCCCTGAAAACTCAAGCCAAGCACCAATCAGTGGTGCGCGGCGTCCACGGCGATGCTTTCGCCAGACACGTCCTGATACCGCGCACTGCGCTTGGCCATGGCGTAATGGATCAGCCCGCCCAGCCCGGCGCCGAAGAACCAGGAGAACTGCGACAGCGTCTCGAACGCTGGCACCAGCGCCAGCAGGATGGCAATCAGCGAGGCCGGGATGAACGCCGCCACAGCGCGCAGATTGACCCCGCCACGGTAGTGATAGGCGCCTTCAGGGCTTTCGCTGTACAGCTCCGGCAGGTTCACCCGGCCACGTCGCACCAGGTAGTAGTCGGTGACCATGATGCCGTACAGCGGGCCGAGCAGGGCGCCCAGGCCGCCGAGGAAGTACACGATCACCGACGGGCTGTTGTACAGGTGCCACGGCAGGATTACCACCGCGATGGTGGCGCTGAGCAAGCCCGCGCGGCGGAAGTTCAGCACCTTCGGTGCCAGGTTGGTGAGCACGAAGGCCGGGGCGACGAAGTTGGCCATGATGTTCACCGCCACGGTGACCAGCAGGAAGGCCAGGCAGGCCAGCACCAGGCCGGCGGTGTTGGGGATGGCGGCGACGATTTCGCTCGGGCTTTGCACCAGCTTGCCGTCGATGCTGAATTGCGCACCGGCGAGCACCACGGCGATCAGCGCGAAGCCGAGCATGTTCACCGGCAGGCCCCAGAAGTTGCCCACGCTGATGGTCCGTCGATCCGGGCAGTTACGCGTGAAATCGCAAAAGTTGAGGATCATGGTGCCGTACAGCGACACCCACAGCGCGGCGGCACCGAACACTTTCAGCCACATGCCGGTGCCGGTCGGCGCGTTGCCGCTGGACCAGGCAATCGAAAGCCCGCTGCGCCAGTACATCCAGCCCGCCAGGCCGCTGAAGGCGACCAGGATGATCGGCCCGGCGAGGGATTCGAAGCGGCGCACCATCTCCATCCCATAGGCGAAGATCGCCACCTGCACGCACCAGATGCCGAGGAAGGTGACCCAGCCCAGGGTCGACAGGCCGAGGATCGCGTTCTGGTCGTAGGCCTTGAGGTCCGGCGCGATGGCGGTGAGCAGCACGCGCAGGACCACCGAGGCGAGGTAGGTCTGGATGCCGAACCAGGCGATGGCGATCACCGCGCGGATCAGGGCCGGAATCTGCGCGCCATGGATGCCGAAGCTGATCCTGCACATGACCGGGTAGGGCAGGCCGGTCTTCTGCCCCATGTAGCCGGACAGGTTCATCAGGCCGTAGATCACCAGCGCACCGAGGGCAAAGGCAGTGAGGATCTGCGCGCCGCTCATGCCCAGGGCGAACAGGCCGATGGCGAAGGAGTAGTTGGCGATGTTGTGCACGTCGTTGGTCCACAGCGCAAACAGGCTGTAGCGCCCCCAGGTGCGATTGGCCGCACGGGTCGGCGCAAGATCGCTACTGTAAAGGCGTGGGCTCAACGGCGCCTCACTGGGGCCGGCCGTTTCGGCGGGGCAATCGGCAAGCTGGCCAACATCGGAACGGGAAATCGACGCCATCGGGACTCCATGATGGTTGTGTACTTTTATTGTTTGTATTTGTATACAAACAAGATTCGTACCAACCCATGGGCGTGCTGAAATTCACGGCCCCTGTGCTTTCTCGCGGTTTTTTGCGCTGTGGATTACGCTTTGAAGTGGGAAGTTTGTGCACATTTTTGTGTGCGGTTGTTACCCCCGCGCACCGCGATGATGCTCTGGCTGGCTTGCGGGGCATGTTGCGCATAAGCTGAGGCCAGGATGCCATGAGGAACAGTTCGATGTTGCATGCATTGCTCGCGCTGGGTCTGTTGCTTGCCGCCACCGTGGTCGAAGCGGCGCCGCTGCAGGTGCCCACCCCGGCCGCACTGAGGAGCCAGATCGATCACCTCAAGCCTGGCCAGTTTCTCTGGTACCCGCAGGTCTCGCCGGCGGGGCCGGTGACTGTGGTGGTCAGCCTCACCGAGCAACGTGCCTACGTCTATCGCAATGGCATCGCCATCGGCGTCAGCACCGTGAGCAGCGGCAAGGCAGGGCGGGAAACCCCCACCGGGGTGTTCAGCATTCTGCAGAAGAAAGTCGAGTACAAATCCAGCCTCTACAACGACGCGCCAATGCCTTATATGGAGCGGCTGACCTGGGACGGTATCGCCCTGCACGCGGGCCATCTGCCGGGTTACCCGGCTTCCCATGGTTGCGTGCGCCTGCCGTTGGAGTTTGCCAAGAAGCTGTATGAGGCCACCGGCTTCAGTTCGACCACCGTCATCGTTTCCGATACCCACAGTGCACCGGTGGAGGTCTACCACCCTGGCGTGCTGGCGCCAACGGTCAACGCTGGCAAGGCTCAGGGCCCGCTGGTACTGAGTAACCAGCAGTTCTGGAACGACCCGGGCCCGACGGCTGGGCCGCTGTCGATCCTGGTCAGTCGCGCCGACCTGCGCGCCTACGTGTATCGCGCTGGCCAGCTGATCGGCTCGGCGCCTGCACTCTCGCTTGAAAACAGCAAGCACCACAGTGGCATGGCGGTGTATTCGCTGCTGCAAAAACCCTCCGCCCTGGAGCTCGACGGTGCGCTACCCTTACGCTGGTCGGTGGTGGCCCTGAGCAACCCGGAGTACGGGGATACACCCTATGAACAGCTGGGGCAACTGAACATCAACCCGGAGTTTCGCCAGCACCTGCGCGCGGCGATGGACGTCGGCACGATGCTGGTGATCACCGATTGGGCGTCGACCCGGGATACCCGCAGCGACGGAAAGTTCACGGTGATCAGCACCGACGACGGTAAAGAACACAAGCCATTGGTCAAGAAGTGATCGGCAATCCCGAAGAATTCAAGCAAAGTGGTGGCTTTTGGCCGCAAGCCAGCTGACTTTTTGCTGACAGGCCTTTACCGGGGTAACCATGTCGATGTTCCAACCCTTGCGGGGAGCCATTCGGCTCTCAGTGGCCAGTATCGGCCTGTATTTCCTCTGCGCCTGGCAAACCGCCCACGCGCAGCCCCTGCCCAGCGCCGCCGAACTGCAGCAACTGGCGCCCAATGCCAACCTTTCCACCCTGAACCTGGCCCTTACAGCCTATGCGTGTGCCAGCCACAGCGATGGGGACAAGTTGCTGACGGTGATCGATTACTCCAAGGCCTCGCGTGACAAGCGCCTGTGGGTGTTCGACTTGCGTGCGCGCAAACTGTTGTTCGAGGAGTGGGTCGCCCACGGCAAGAACAGCGGCGCCGATGTGCCGACGACGTTCTCCAACGCCCCCAACAGCTACCAATCCTCCCTCGGCCTGTATGAAACCGGCCAGACCTACAGCGGCAAGCACGGCCGCTCGCTGCGCCTGCAGGGGCTGGAGCCGGGGTTCAACGACAACAGCATGTCGCGGGCGATTGTCATGCACGCCGCCGCCTATGCCGACCCCAAGGTCGTTCCCGGTCTCGGTCGCCTGGGGCGCAGCCAGGGCTGCCCGGCCGTTCGGCCGGCAATCGCAGGCAAGCTGATCGACACGCTGCAACGGGGCAGCTATGTGTTTGCTTATTACCCGCAGCAGGACTGGCTGAAGAAGTCGCGTTTTCTCAATGCCCAGAGCTGCCCGCTGGCGAACCAGTCGGTCGCCAGCAAGTAACCCCGCCACAGGTGGCTTATGGATCCATAAATTTCCATAAGCCACTTTTTTATTGACTGATATCCGATTCTTGGTTGTTAATGGATCCACAAAAACAATCAATCGGAGAATCGGATGTTCCCGAAAAACGCCTGGTATGTAGCCTGCACCCCTGACGAGATCACCGAAAAGCCGCTGGGCCGGCAGATCTGCGGGGAAAAGATGGTGTTCTATCGCGGTCAGCAAAACCTGATCTGCGCCGTGGAGGATTTCTGCCCGCACCGCGGGGCACCGTTGTCCTTGGGTTATGTCGAGAACGGCAACCTTGTCTGTGGTTACCATGGCCTGGTCATGGGCGGCGATGGCAAGACCGTCGACATGCCTGGCCAGCGGGTACGGGGGTTCCCGTGCAACAAGGCCTATGCCACGGTCGAGCGCTATGGTTTCGTTTGGGTCTGGCCCGGCGAACAGGCACTGGCCGACCCCGCCAGCCTTTGCCATCTGCCGTGGGCAGAGAGTGACGAGTGGGCTTACGGCGGCGGGTTGTTCCACATCAATTGCGACTATCGCCTGATGATCGACAACCTTATGGACCTGACCCACGAAACCTACGTTCATGCCTCCAGCATCGGCCAGAAGGAAATCGACGAAGCGCCGCCAGTGACCACGGTCCACGGCGACGAGGTGGTCACTGCCCGGCACATGCAAAACATCATGGCGCCGCCGTTCTGGCGCATGGCGCTGCGTGGCAACCAGTTGCCCGACGACCAGCCGGTTGACCGCTGGCAGATCTGCCGTTTCACCCCGCCCAGCCATGTACTGATCGAAGTGGGCGTGGCACTCGCCGGCAAGGGCGGCTACCACGCGGCGGCCCAGGACAAAGCGTCGAGCATCGTCGTCGACTTCATCACCCCAGAGACCGAGACCTCCATCTGGTACTTCTGGGGCATGGCGCGCAACTTCAACCCTCAGGATCAGGCACTGACCGCCAGCATCCGCGAAGGGCAGGGGAAGATCTTCAGCGAAGACCTCGACATGCTTGAACAGCAACAGGCCAACCTGCTGGCGAACCCGCAGCGTCACTTGCTCAAGCTCAATATCGATGCCGGCGGAGTGCAGGCGCGGCGCGTGCTAGAGCGGCTGATCGCCCAAGAGCAGTCCAGCGTCGCTGTACCGCTGATCGCAACCGCGCAGTAACAGTCCCTGTCGATGCCCAGCACGGCTATCCCGGTGGCCGTCCATGCAAGGTGAGCCATGATTGAAGTTGTCGTCACAGCCCGAACCCGTGAAGCCGAAGGTATCTGCAGCTACGAATTGAGCTGCGCCCAAGGCAAGCCGTTACCCGCATTCAGCGCCGGAGCGCACATCGATGTGCACTTGCCCGGCGGCCTGGTGCGCCAGTACTCCTTGTGCAATCACCCGCAGGAGCGCCACCGTTACCTGATCGGCGTGCTTAATGATGCCGCGTCACGCGGCGGCTCCCGCTGCCTGCACGAGCAGGTTGAAGCGGGGCAGCGGCTGCTGATCAGCGAGCCGCGCAATCTCTTCGCCCTGGCACCCGGTGCCAGGCGCAGCCTGCTGTTTGCCGGCGGCATCGGTATCACCCCGATCCTGTGCATGGCGGAGCAACTGTGGCTGCAGGGCGATCACTTCGAGTTGCATTACTGCGCCCGCTCAAGCGAGCGTGCGGCGTTCCTTGAACGCCTGGCGGCGACACCGTTCGCCGGCCGGGTCCATCTGCATTTCGACGCGATCCCGCAGACCCGGCTCGACCTGGCCCAGGTACTGGCAGTGCCCGGCGTGGAGGATCACCTGTACGTCTGCGGACCGAGTGGGTTCATGCAGCATGTGCTGGACAGCGCCCGCAGTCATGGCTGGGAGGACGCCCAGTTGCACCGCGAATACTTCGCCGCCGCGCCGGTCGACACTGCGGATGACGGGGTGTTTTCGGTCAGGCTCGGCAGCACCGGCCAGGTCTTCGAGATCCCGGCGGACAAGACCGTGGTCCAGGTCCTGGAAAGCCATGGCGTGCCGATTGCAGTGTCTTGCGAGCAGGGCGTATGCGGAACCTGCCTGACCCGGGTGCTGGAAGGCGTGCCGGAGCATCGCGACCTGTACCTGACCGAGGATGAGCAGGCCGCCAACGACCAGTTCACCCCGTGCTGCTCACGGGCCAGGACGCCGATGCTGGTGTTGGACCTGTAAAGTGCGCGCCTAGTTGCCCTTGGAAATCACCTGGACGCCACTTGCCGTGCTGGCCGCGCCGAACACTTCGGCATAGCGCAGCGTGGCATTGGCATGTTCGCGCATGATGCTTTCGGCGCGCGCGCCCTGGCCGTTGCGCAGTGCATCGACCAGTGAGTGGTGCTGCATGTGGGCGAAATTGAAGCGCCGGTATTCGCTGGCCATGTCGTCGCGGTCGAAGGCCAGCGCCGATACCGAGGCGAACGGACGATGGTCATTGCGTGCCAGGGCCTCGGCAATTGCCGGGTTGCCACTGCCGGCCACGATCACCTGGTGCAAGCGCACGTTGAGGTCGTGGTAGGCCGCCAGGTCCTGTTCGGTGATGTAGCCCTTGGCGAACAGGGCGTCGCCCTCATCCAGGCACTGCGCCAGTGTGGCCATGGCGTGGGCGTCCAGGCCACGTTCGGCGCACAGGCGTGCCGCCAGCCCTTCAAGGACGCCTCGCACCTCCACGGCGCCGGTGAGGTCGTCGACGCTCAGCGTACGCACCTGGAAGCCCTTGCCGCCATGGCGCACCAGCAGGCCTTCCTGTTCCAGGGTGCGGAAGGCCATGCGCACCGGCATGCGAGACACGCCGAAACGTTCCGCGGTAGGGACTTCCATCAGCCGTTCACCGCCGGCCAGCTCGCCGGAAGCGATCATCTTGCGCAGGGCGACCAGGATGGTCTGGCCGTGTTTGCTCATTGCACGCGACCTCAAAGAAGGGGCCGCCATGGTACCGCAAGCGGCACGGACGTTGCACCGCGCAGGTGGAGCTTGCGGTAATCTGTGCGCGGCATGGAACAGGCCCGCTAACAATAAGGTAAAGACGCTTGAAACTGCACCAACTCAAGGCGCTGGTCGCCATCCATAACGCCGGCAGCATCCTCGAAGCTTCCAAACTCATGCACATCACCCAGCCTGCACTGAGCCGTTCGATCAAGGAACTGGAACGCGAGGTCGGTTTCACCCTGTTGCAGCGCTCACCCAAAGGCATGGTCCTGACCGAGGAAGGCAAGCGCGTCATCCGCCATGCCAACCTGGTGGTGGAGAGCATCCGTCGCCTGCAGATCGAAGCCGCCAGCATCCAGGATGCCGCGTTGGGTGCGGTGTCCATCGGGGTTACTTCGCTGACGGCGATGCTGGACGGGGTCGACGACAGCATCCTGGCCTTCCGGCGCAAGTACCCGCGGGTGAAGATCACCATTACCGACCTGCGCCCGAGCCAGATTCTGCAACGGCTGCGCGATGGCAGCCTGGATTTTGCCCTGACCTCGCAGCAACCGCTGAGCCGGCTGAACCTCGACTGGGAGGCGCTTGGCAGCATCAAGGGCCGGGTAATCTGCCATGCGTCGAATCAGCAGAAGTTCGCCAAGTCGCTGCGCACCTTGCAGTACGCTCCGTGGATCAGCCTGGATGAGCTCTCGGACCAGGCGTCACAGTTTCACCAGCTGTTCGAGAGCAACGGCCTGCGCGTCCCGCAGAACACCGTTGAGTGCACATCCGTGATGATGGCGCTCAAGCTGTTGAAGAACACCGAATCGTTGATGACCATCAGTGAGCTGGCGGTGGACCAGGGGTTTACCTTTGGCGTTGATGCCGAATACCTGGCCGTGGCGGTGCAGGAGCTGATTCCGGATTACCCGGTCAATCTGGTCTGCATCGACCGCCACAGCCTTACCGCGCCGGCTCAGGAACTCTTTCACAGCTTGCGTGGGCAGGTGCTCAGGCAAACCCGCCCGGCGCCGTCAGAAGTGATAGTACATGCCTAGGGAGAGGTTGCTGGGGTCGTCGCCAACCTGGTCCAGCGGGGTGCCGGCGTAGGTGACCGAGGACGCAGGCTGGTTGAAGATCTTGCCAACCCGCCCATAGACAGCCCAGCGCGGGTTGATGAAGTGATCGTAGCCGAGCATCACCCCTTGCGCGTTCTTGTCGCTCGCCGTGACCTGGCGCTGCATCACGGCCAGGCGCAGCACGTCCAGTTGGCCAACCGGTGCCATCACGCCGAAGGTATACAGCGTGGTACTGGGTGTGCCGGGCTGGTCCACGTCCTGGTGTTGCCAGGTCAGGCTGGTGGCTAGCGGGCCGAAATCGTAGAACGTCGACAGGCTCTTGTAATGGTTGGCGGTCTGGCGCGAGCGGCTACCGTCGTCCCAAGGGTCGCTGTAATACAGGTTGTACGAGGCCAGCAGCATCAACTCACTGGTGCGGTATTGCAGGCGGGCGCCGCCACCGCGCACGGTACGCCCCTGGCTGGCGGCATCATCGAAGCCGAAGGTCACAGCGGTGCCGAGGGTGAAACCGTTCAGGGTCGGGCTGGTGTATGCCAGGGTGTGTTTCGGGCGCAGGTCGAGGTTGTAGGCACCCTTGCCAGCGGCAGGCAGGGCCAGGAAGGTGTAAGGCGAGCCATAAGTGGCCAGGAACGGGTCGGCGTAGGTCGGGGTGCCCATGCTGTAGGTCTTGCCGAACTCAAGCTTACCCAGGGTTCGCGAGCGCAGGGCCAGCGTTGCCAGGCGCAGGCTACCGATCGTGTCCCAGGTCCCCTCCAAGGCTTTGCCATTGACGTTGAAGCCTTCCTCGACATCGAGTTCCAGAACGGTATCGGTGCCAACCGCCTTCCTGGCATACAGCCCGAGCTTGTTGGTCCATGCGCCGCCACCGGCCAGACGAAAACCCGAATGGTGCTGCGAGTCGTGATAGCTGGTGAAGGCATCCAAGGTGCCGTAGAGCTTGAGCTTGTCATCGAAACCGTTATCGACCCCGTAAAAACCGAAACCTGGCGCAATCCGACCCAAGGTCGGGAAGCCCTCGGCGTGCGCCGGCACGGCAAGGCAAACACATTGAATCATCAACAGCATCGAGGTAGTGCGAGTGTTCATTCACGACTCCAGGCCAACTCACTGATGGGGTGGCCCGTAGCGTCGGTGAACAGATCGTTTCAGTGCGATTGCTTATTCGGCAACCCTATGCCGCGTGGTTAATCAGGCCCTGGCGCTGCGCGCGTCTGGGCGGGGACGCTTGCTGCAGAGCGGCCGTGAACACCCGACACGCCAGCGTTCGGTGTGCGGATCGGTGCGCGCTAGTGGGGCAGCGGGCACCGGCACGGCAAACAGTGCGCCAGCTCAGGGCATATTGGCCGGCACCTGCACGGGGCGCTTAACCCGCGGTTATTTACATGCCCAAACTGCAAGTGTGTTGATTGCCCGATTGGCCGATAGTCGTTGCACGCCGCGATTTGCCATCGGAGAAAACAATGACAACACCGCTACCCGTATCGACCGCCGTGCAGCCGGGCGCGCATTGCGCCGCGCAGGGGGTGCCTTCCTCGCGCAAGACCTTGATCGCCTGTTCGCTGGGCAATGCGCTGGAAATGTACGACTTCACCATCTACAGCTTCTTCGCCGTGCTGATCGGCAAGCATTTCTTCCCTTCCGAATCGGCGACGGCGTCGTTGTTGATGTCGCTGGCCACCTTTGGTGTGGGCTTCCTGATGCGCCCGATCGGGGCGATGGTCATCGGCCGCTACGCCGACCGGCATGGGCGCAAGGCCGCCTTGAGCCTTACCATTGGCCTGATGACCCTGGGTACAGCGTTGATCGCCTTTGCGCCCACCTATTCGCAGATTGGCATTTTCGCCACGCTGCTGCTGGTGGTCGGCCGGCTCATTCAGGGCATGTCGGCAGGCGGGGAGGTCGGGACTGCATCGGTGTTCCTCATGGAATCGAGTGCGCTGCGCAACCGTTGCCGGAACGTCAGCTGGCAGGCCGCCAGCCAGGGGTATGCTGCCTTGGTGGGCGCCGGCTTCGGCTTTGCGCTGCACCAGTTGCTCGACCCCGTAGCCCTGGAAAGCTGGGGATGGCGGGTGCCCTTCATAGTCGGGCTGCTGATCGGCCCAGTCGGTTGGTACATTCGCACGCGCCTGCCAGAAACCCACGAGGCGACACCAGTGTCCCACGGTGGCCAAGGGCTCGATGCCGAACTGCTCAAGCGCATCGCCCTGGGCATCGGCCTGATGGCCAGTTCGACCATCGGCATGTACCTGTTGGTGTTCTACATGCCCACCTACCTCACCACCACGTTGCAGTATCCGCCTGGCAGCGCCATGGCGATCGCCTGCATCAGCAGCGGCTGCATGGCGGTCATCTGTCCGCTGGCGGGCAAATTTGCCGACAAGTATCAACTGCGCAAGCGCCTGCTGGCGTGGACGGTGGCCACGCCGGTAGTGCTGATCCTGCCAGTGTTCTACCTGCTCGGGCAGGTACGTGACATGGGCCTGGCCATGATGTGCGTCGCCGTGCTGATCCTGCCGACGTGCATCGGCGCGGGCGCGTTCTTCGCACTGATCATGGAGGGCTTCCCGAAAGCCCGGCGGTCCTTTGGTACCTCGGTCAGTTACAGCCTGGGCGTGACGCTCTTCGGCGGCTTCGCGCCGCTGGTGGCTACCTGGCTGATCGCCGCGCTGCAAACCCCGATGGCGCCGGCCTATTTCCTCTTGGGCGGTGGCGTTGTCAGCCTGGTCTGCCTCAACTATTTCCCTGAAAACAAAGGATGCGAATGACATGGGTACGTTCCTGAGCAACCCGCCTCGGTGCGAGGCCGCGGCGCTGGACGAGTTCGTCATGCTGCGCCGACAGATCCACGCCGCGCCGGAACTTGGCGGCGACACCCCCGACACGGCCGCATTGGTGGCCGACAAACTTCAGGCGTGGGGCTACGAAGTGCATCGCAACGTCGGCGGGCATGGTGTGGTCGGCGTGTTGAAGGTGGGCAACAGCCCGCGCAGCATCGGTTTGCGCGCAGACATGGACGCCTTGCCCATGACCGAGAAAAACCCCTTTGCCCATGCCAGCAAGATCCCCGGTCGCATGCATGCCTGTGGCCATGACGGGCATACCGCAATCCTGCTGGCAGCCGCTTCGCAACTGGCGGCCACGCGCAATTTCAATGGCACTTTGAATGTCATCTTCCAGCCGGATGAAGAAGGCCTGGCCGGGGCCAGGGCGATGCTCGACGACGGCCTGTTCGAGCGTTTTCCATGTGATTCGGTATACGCCCTGCACAACATGCCCGGCTTGCCGGTGGGCACCTGCGTGGTGCAGGCCGGGCCAACCATGGCGTCTTCGCAGCGCGTCAGCATTCGGGTCACCGGCAAGGGTGGCCATGGCGCGATGCCGGAGCTTTCGGTCGACCCGGTGATGGCGCTGAACAGCCTGATCAGCGCCGTCCAGACCATCAAGTCGCGCAACCTGAGCGTCGAGGAATACGCGGTCATCAGCATTGGCATGATCCAGGCCGGCACGGTCTACAACATCATCCCCGATGAGGCTTGCATGCTGCTGAGCGTGCGCACCGACACGGCCGAAACCCAGCAGAAAATCAACAGCCGCATTGACGCCCTGGTCAAGGGGCACGCAGAAAGCTTCGGCGTGCAGATCGAAGTGCAGTTTACCCAGTTGGCGCCGGCGCTGTGCAACAGCGACCAGGAGAGCGCGTTGCTGCGTGAAAGCCTGAGGCCGTTGTTCGATGACGGTGCGCTGCTGGACAAGATGCCGAAAAAAGTCATGGGCACCGAAGACTTCGCCTACATGCTGCAGGCACGGCCAGGCTGCTATTTCATGCTGGGTAACGGTATTGGCGAGTTCCATGGCTGCTCGGTGCATAACCCGCACTACGATTTCAACGATGCGCTGGTGAAGATAGGCGCTGAGTGCTGGGTGAAATGGGTCCAGGACTACCTGAGTTGAGTTGCAAAAAAACGCCTATCCATAGCATCAGGCTGGCGGCTGTTGGAACAACTCGCGGATCACGCCTCTGATCCAGCGATTGCCACCATCCTGATGATACCGCGCGTGCCAATGTTGCTTGACGGTAAACCGCTCCACTGCAAACGGGCAGTCATGCAGCCTCAGCCCGTGCATGTCGGCAAGCGTCTGGCCGATGTGCCGCGGTAGCGTGGCGACCAGGTCGGTGGTGCCGACAATCATCCCCAAGCCGAGAAACCCGGGTAGTTCCAGCATGCTCCTGCGCTCGATCCCGGCCCGTGCCAGGCCTGTTTCGAGCAGCTTCTGCCCGGTCCCGGCACTGATCTGCACGTGCCCCTCGGCACGGTAGCGAGCCACGCTCATGCCAGTGCCCAACCGCGGATGCTGTGCGCTGCTCAGGCAAACCCAGTCCTGTTCGAACAGCACCTGTTGATACATGCCCGCGCCAAGCCCGGGTACGAAGCCGATGGCCAGGTCTGCCTCACCCGATTCCAGCGCGCCCTCGGTATTGCCATCGATCCGCGCCGCTTCCAGGCGAATGCCCGGGGCGTGGCTGCGCAAATGGTTGAGGATGCTGGGCAGCAAGGTGATATGGCTGGCATCGCTGACACACAGGCGAAAGCGCCGCTGTGCCGTGGCCGGCATGAACTGCGGTTCCCAGTCGCTCAGGCGGCGCAGCGATTCCAGCACTTCCCGGCACGGCCCTATCAACTGGTCGGCCCGTGGGGTAGGGGCCATGCCACCCGGCGTGCGCACGAACAGCGGGTCGTGCAACTGCTCGCGCAGGCGCGCCAGCCAAATGCTGATGGTCGGTTGGCTTTGGCCTAGCTGCTCGGCGGCGCGGGTCACGCTACGGCACTGGTAGAGCACCTCGAACAACTGCAACAGCTTGGGTTCCGGCAAGGGCTCCAGCGAGGTCATTATTGCGAATCTCAATAGTACTATTGAGGCTATTATATAGCCCAAATAACCCTCACTGCATAAGGTAGTCGCAAACCACAGGAGGTCTGCGACGTGAAAATCTGCATTCTGGGTGCCGGTGCCCTGGGTTGCGCCATTGGCGCGGCCTTGAGCGAGGCGGGGCATGAAACCTGGTTGTTGAACCGTGGCCGTGCGCATGTCGAGGCCATGAACCTGCACGGGCTGCAGGTGCAGGACGAACGCGGCGAGCGCCACGTGCGGGTGAATGCGGCGATCGACGCCGAAGACGTCGGCGTGGCTGACCTGGTGGTGGTGCTCGTCAAGTCGTTCCACACCGCCGAGGCGATTGCCGGCGCCAGCGCGCTGATCGGGCCGCAGACGCTGGTGTTGTCGTTGCAGAACGGCCTGGGCCACGAGGACATCCTGGCCGAGGCAGTAGGGCGCGAGCGGGTGTTGGCCGGCAAGACCTACGTCGGTGGAGTGCTCCTGGCGCCGGGTTCGATCCGTGCCGGTGTGGCGGGCAAGCAGACCTTCATCGGCGAGTTGGACGGCCAGCTCACACCCCGTGTGCAGGCGATTGCCGCAGCCTTCAACGGCGCCGGGTTGGCCACCACGGTCAGCGACAACATCCTCGGCACCATGTGGGACAAGCTGCTGGTAAACGTCGCCACCGGCGCGCTGAGCGGCATCACCATGCTCAGCTACGGCCAGCTGTACAGCGAGCCGCTGCTGGAAAGCACCGCCAAGGCCGCCGTGGCCGAGGCCATCGCCGTGGCCGAGCGCGCCGGTATTCGCCTGAGCCTGACCAGCCCCGAGGCCGCCTGGACGTTGGCCGCCGAAGGCCTGCCGGCGAGCTTTCGCACCTCGATGCTGCAAAGCCTGGAAAAAGGCTCGATCACCGAAATCGACTTCATCAACGGCTCCGTCGTGCGCTGGGGCCAGCGCCATGGCGTGGCCACACCGGTCAACGCAACCCTGGTGGCCTGCATCAAGGGCATCGAACGCGCCATGGCCGATCACCAGAAGAGGGAAAACCCATGAGCCAGCCAAAAGCCTACCTCGAACATGTCGCGTTCTGGGTGCGGGACATCCAGTGGCATATTCGTTTCTTCAGCGAAGTGTGCGGCATGACCATGCGCGAAGTGCAGGGCGACGTCGAGCGCCCCGCGCAGTACTGGACCCTCGGTGGCCTGCAGTTCATCCACCAGCCGGACTTTGCTGGCCCGGAAGGGCGCATGGCGCACCTGGGCATCATGTGCGAGGACCTCGAAGCCGCATTGGCGGCGGCCCAGCGTTTCGGCGTCAGCGAGATGCCCCAAGGGCGTAACTGGCTGCGCCTGCCCGACGGCCTGGCCGTGGAATTCATCCAGGCGATGCCCGCGAAATGCGTGGCTCAGGCCTTGGCCATCGACCCCCGTGCGCAGGTGCAGGCATGAGCGTGGTGGAAAAATACTGGGACGATGCCCGCGAGGGCGATGAATGCATCAGCCCCACCTACATCGTGACCCGCGAACGCATCCTGGCCTACGCCGACCTGACCGGGGACCACACCCCGGTGCACGTCGACGAGGCGTACGCCAACGCCAGCCATTTCGGCTGCCTGGTCGCCCACGGCCTGTTCGGGTTGTCGATTGCCGACGGCCTGAAGACCCAGTGCGAGTACCGTTTCCTGCCGGGCATGTCGCTGGGCTGGACCTGGGACTTCGTGCTGCCGATCAAGGTCAACGATGTGTTGCACGTGCGCATGCGCGTGGGGGCGATGCGCCCGAGCAACAGTCGGCCGGGCTGGGGCATCGTGGTGCTGCCATCGGAATTGATCAACCAGCACGGCGAAGTCGTGCAGCGCGGCGAGCACCGGCTGATGGTGCCGCGGAGGGCAGCAGCATGAGCCAGGCATTGCCATTGGCGGGTATTCGCGTCATCGACTACAGCCACTTCCTCGCCGGCCCCTATGTCGGGCGCTGCCTGGCAGCATTGGGCGCCGAGGTGATCAAGGTCGAGCGGCCGGGCAGCGGCGATGCCGGCCGCCAGCACGCGTTCACCCTGGATGATCAGCAGAGCGGTTACTTCCTGCAACTGAACATGGGCAAGCAGGGCGTCAGCGTGAACATGAAGGATCCGCGTGGCAAAGCCTTCATGCAGCGCCTGACCGATTCGGCCGACGTGTTCATCGAAAACTACCGCCCCGGCGCTCTGGACAAGCTGGGCCTGGGCTATGCCGAGCTCGCGGCGCGCAACCCGCGCCTGGTGTACTGCTCGATTTCCGCCTACGGCCACACCGGGCCGGACGCCCATCGCGCTGGCTTCGGGCTGATCGCCGAGGCCAAGAGCGGAATCATGCAGATGGTCGGCGTGCCCGGCGAAGCACCGCCGCTGCTGCGCATTTCGCTGGGCGACATGTACACCGGCATCCATGCCGTGGCGGCAATCAATGCGGCGCTGCTGGGCCGGGTCAGCAGCGGCCGTGGGCAGCACATCGACATGGCCCTGTACGACACGCTGGTGTCGATGCATGAGTACGCGGTGCAATGCTACACGTTGTCCGATGGCACCGTGCTGCCCGAGCAGACCGGCCATGACATGCCCACCTCGACCTTGTACGGCGTGTGCCGCGCCGCCGATGGCGACCTGGTGATCGCCGCTCAGGTCGATGATGCCTGGCAACGCTTTGCCGCCATGCTCGAAGCCAATGGCGGCCCGAGCGGGTTTGGCAGCGACCAGCGCTACCACAACCTCAACGGTCGCAATGCCCATCGCCAGGCGATCCTGGCCGTGGTCCGCGACTGGGTCGGCGCCCGCCAGGTGGCCGATATCTTGCACTTGCTGGACGGCATCGACATCCCCAGTGCCAAAGTGCAGCGCATCGACGAGGTGCTCGCCGACCCGCAGATCCAGGCGCGCAACATGGTCATCGAACAGCAGCACCCGCGCTACGGTACCTTGCGCCTGCCCAACCTGCCGTTCCGTTTTTCCGACTGTGACACCACGATCCACCAGGTGGCCCCGGACCTTGGCCAGCACAACGCCGAGGTGGCTGCGGCCCTTGGTTTCAGCCCTGAAGAAATCACCACCATGCAGGCAGACGGTGTGCTGTTCACCCACGGAGATGCACGATGAGCGACCGCTATGCAGTGATCGGCCGGCCGATCAACCACACCAAGTCCCCGCTGATCCATGGCCTGTTCGCCGAGGCCACTGGCCAGGCCTTGGAGTACGGCGCCATCGAAGGCGAGCTTGAAGGCTTCGAGACCCAGGTATTGCAGTTGCGCAGCGAGGGCGGGCTGGGCATGAACATCACCGCGCCGTTCAAGCTGCGCGCCTTCGAGTTGGCCGACCGGCGCAGCGAGCGGGCGCAACTGGCACGGGCGGCCAATGCGCTGAAGTTCGAGGATGGCAGTATCTACGCCGAGAACTTCGATGGCATCGGCCTGCTGCGCGATATCGAGCAGAACCTCGGCGAACCGCTACGCAATCGCCGGGTGCTGTTGCTCGGTGCCGGCGGCGCGGTGCGCGGCGCCTTGCTGCCGTTCCTGCAGGCCGGGCCGCGTGAGCTGGTGATCGCCAACCGCGACATGGCCAAGGCGCTGACCTTGCGCAACGAACTGGATCATCCGCGGCTGCGCATCAGCCGTTATGAGGAACTGGAGGGGCAAGCCTTCGACATCGTGGTCAACGCCACCTCCGCGAGCCTGACCGGTGAGTTGCCGCCGCTGCCCGCGGATGTGCTGGGCGAGGCGCGCCTGGCCTATGAGCTGGCATACGGCAAAGGCCTGACACCGTTCCTGCGCATGGCGCAGGCGCACGGTGTAGCGCGCTTGGCCGATGGCGTCGGCATGCTGGTGGAGCAGGCGGCAGAGGCGTTTGCCTGGTGGCGCGGGGTGCGGCCTGAAACCCGTGCCGTGATCGATCGCCTGACCATCCCCCTGGAGTGAGCTATGGCCGCCAATGTCCTGATGCTGCACGGCATCAACCACAACATGTTCGGCAAGCGCGACCCGCGCCAGTACGGCACAGCCACCCTGGCCGACATCGATCAGGCCCTGCAGGCGCTGGGCGAGGAACTCGGTGCGCGGGTCGAGTGCTTCCAGACCAACTACGAAGGTGCAATGTGCGAGCGCATCCATCGTGCCTATGAGGACGGGGTGGATGCAGTGCTGATCAATGCCGGGGCCTGGACCCATTACAGCTACGGCATTCGTGACGCACTGGCCATTGTCGAGGCGCCGGTGGTTGAAGTGCATATGTCGAACATCCATGCCAGAGAGCCGTTCCGCCATCACTCGGTGTTTGCCGAGGTGGTGCGCGGGCAGATCTGCGGATTTGGCGTCGAGACCTACCTGCTGGCGCTGCGTGCGGCGTTGAAGATGATCTGACAGTCTCGCTGCCGGAGCGGGCAAGCCCGCTCCGGCAATGGAGGCTCGCCACATTCAGGAGGATTTGTCAGCTTGACCACCCCCGCAGTCGCGAACCCCTCTCGGCAAACCACCTTCATCGCCTTGCTGGTGGCCATTACCTTCTTCATGGAAAACCTCGACGCCACCGTCATTGCCACGGCGCTGCCGCAGATGGCCAGTGACTTCGCCGAGAACCCGGTCAGCCTGAACATCGGTATCAGCGCCTACCTGCTGGCGGTGGCGGTGTTCATCCCGCTCAGCGGCTGGGTGGCCGACCGCTTTGGTGCCCGGCAGGTGTTCGCCGGGGCCATCGGCCTGTTCACCCTGGCGTCGTGGCTCTGCAGCCTGGCCGCCAACCTGGAGACCTTCATCGCCGCACGGGTGCTGCAAGGCATCGGCGGTGCGCTGATGGTGCCGGTCGGCCGGCTGGTGGTGTTGCGCACCACCGAGAAGCAGGACCTGGTGAAGATGCTCGCGGTGATCACCTGGCCCGGGCTGGTAGCGCCGGTACTGGGGCCGCCCATCGGTGGGCTGATCGTCACCCACCTGTCGTGGCCGTGGATCTTCTACCTGAACATACCGCTTGGCGTGCTGGCCATTGCGGCAGCGTGGTGGCTGATTCCCGCTGGCCGCCCCAGCGAAGCACGCCGCTTCGACCTGCTCGGCTTCGCATTCCTCGCGTCGGCCTGTGCCGCGTGGCTGATCGGCCTGGAAATGCTCGGTTCGCTGGGCGCTGGCAGCCTGCCTGGCGGGGCGGCACTGGTGGCATTGGGCGGGCTGCTGACCTTGCTGGCGATTCGTCATTGCCAGCGCCACCCGGCACCGCTGTTGCCATTGGCGGCCATGAGCATCGCCACGTTCAGGGCCAGCATCGTCGGCGGTACGCTGTTCCGCCTGTCGATCAGCGCCTTGCCGTTCCTGATTCCGCTGTTGCTGCAGGTCGGCGTTGGCCTGTCACCGCTGGATGCCGGCTTGCTGGTGCTGGCGATCTTTGCTGGCAACCTGGCGATGAAGCCGTTCACCACCGGCTTGCTGCGCCGTTATGGTTTCCGTCGCGTCTTGCTGGTCAATGGCGTGATCGGTGTCGGCAGCATCCTGGCCTGCCTGGGCTTGCAGCAGGGCATGCCGTGGTACTGGATGGCGCTGGTGCTGTTCATTGGCGGGCTGTCACGTTCGATGCAGTTCACCACCTACAACGCCGTCGGTTTTTCCGAGGTGCCCAAGCCGCAGATGGGCGAGGCGTCTACGCTGTTCAGCATGTTCTTCCAGTTGGCGATGGCGCTGGGGGTTGCCGTGGCGGCGCTGCTGCTGCGGCTATCGATGATGCTGCGCGGCGGTGAGGGCGGGATCACCGTCAGCGACTTCCACTGGGCACTGCTCGGTGTAGCGCTGATTGCCTGCCTCGCGCTGGTCGATGCCATGCGCCTGTCGGGCAATGCCGGTGAGCAGGTCTTGCGCACCTGACTGGCATTGCGGCCACCCCGGTGGCCGCAACAACAGCGGTTATCAGGACTTCACGGTGCCAGCTGCCAGGCTCCTGCGCTTGCTCATCAGGCGGTAATAGCACGCTGCCGGGAACAGCAGCCCCACCACCCAGGCCAGGTCGATGCCCTGCAACGAGGCGGCGACCGGCCCATGCGCCGCGCGTGACCGTGCCGGTGTTGATGTGCCAGAACACCTGCCGCGTGCTGGTGCGGGTCGGCAGTAAGTTGATGCCAGGCATATCACCTGGGCGTTTCAGGCACTCTTGCGCGATACCATCGCGGTCAAGGCAGCCCTTGCTTCATCGCTGTTGAGCCGCTCGATGAACAGCAGGCCTTCTTTGGCCACTGTGGCGGCCAGCGCGTCGCGCTGCCCGTCCTTGAGCAGACGCCTGCTGATGCGTAGTGCATCGGCCGGCAACTGCTGCAGGCGCCGCGCCAGCTTGACCGCGGCGGCCAGGCATTGCGCGCCATCGTCGAACAGTTCGGTCGCAAGGCCGCACTGCACGGCCTGTTCGCCATTCAGCGCCTGGTTGCACAGCAACAGCTGCGCCGCCCGCGCATGCCCGAGCAGCTGTGGCAGCAACAGGCTCGCGCCAAACTCCGGGCACACACCCAGTGCCACGAACGGAGTACGTAGCTTGGCGTCACGGCTGACCAACACCTGGTCGCAATGCAGCAGCAGCGTGGTGCCGATGCCGATCGCCGGCCCCGCAACCGCCGCGATCAGCGGTTTGTCCAGCGCCAGCACCGCCCACATCATGCGGAACACCGGGCTCTGCAGGTCGGTCGGCGGCTGGTCGAGAAAGTCCGGCAAGTCGTTGCCGGCGGTGAAGCACTCGGTGCTGCCGGTGATCAGGATCACCTCGACCTGCGGGTCATTGTTGGCCGCTTCGAACAGCTCTGCCAGCCGCGTGTACATGGCGTTGGTCAGGGCGTTGAGTTTGTCCGCACGGTTCAGGCGCAGGGTCAGCAGGCCTTCGTCGAGCTGCTGGTGGATCAGGTCGGTCATGGGCGGTGCCTCTGTTGTTGTTATCGTGCCCGAGTATAAACAGGGTATCGCGACCGAGGCGAGTTGCTATACAGTCGTTCAACTGTGCGATCCACGAGAGCCACCCATGACCCAGGAAGCCCGCTTCAGCCGCATGCTGCCCGAACTGCGCAAGGCCAATCTGGTCGAGGCCACCCTGGCCTGCCTGAAGCGCCATGGCTTCCAGGGCGCGTCGATCCGCAAGATATCCGCCGAAGCCGGCGTCTCGGTGGGCCTGATCAGCCACCACTATTCGGGCAAGGACGAGCTGGTCGCCGAAGCCTACATGGCGGTCACCGGCCGGGTCATGCAACTGCTGCGCGAGGCCATGGCCCAGGTCGCACCCAATGCCCGCGAACGGCTGTCGGCATTCTTCCGGGGCTCCTTCAGCGCCGAGCTGCTCGACCCGCAATTGCTCGATGCCTGGCTGGCGTTCTGGGGTGCGGTGAAGACCGCCGAGGCGATCAACCTGGCGCACGACCATTCCTACGGCGAATACCGCCGCGAACTGCGCACGCTGCTCGCGGACCTGGCGCGGGAGGAGGGCTGGGAACGCTTCGATGCCGACCTCGCCGCCATCAGCCTCAGCGCCTTGCTCGACGGCCTGTGGCTGGAGTCTGGGCTGAACCCGGGCACCTTCACCCCGGCCCAGGGCGTGCAGATCTGCGAGGCCTGGGTCGATGGCCTGCAGGCCGGCGGTCGGCAACGCTTCAGCTCGGCCACCGAGGGCTGTTGATCGACCGTTCAGCAATCGCTAGTCTTGGCCCACTCTAATAAAAAAATCGCCTTCGGGCGCTTCAGGACTACCCGCAATGACCTCTCAGGTACTGATCGTCGACGACGATCCGCTGATTCGTGACTTGCTCCAGGCTTACCTGTCCCAGGAAGGCTATACCGTCCACTGCGCCGCCACCGCGGAACAGGCCGAAACGCTGCTGAGCGAGCAGCCGGTAGAGCTGGTGATGCTCGACATCCGCTTGCCCGGCAAGGACGGCCTGACCCTGACCCGCGAGCTGCGGGTGCGCTCGGAAGTGGGGATCATCCTGATTACCGGGCGCAACGACGAGATCGACCGCATCGTCGGCCTGGAATGCGGCGCCGACGACTATGTCAGCAAGCCGCTCAATCCCCGCGAGCTGGTGTCGCGCGCGAAGAACCTGATCCGCCGCGTGCGCCACGCCCAAGGCGCTCGGCCAGCCAGCGTCGCCACTGTCACCCTGAAGCAGTTCGGCGAATGGTCGCTGGACTGCGACCGCCGCCGCCTGATCGATGCGCAAGGCGGCGAAACCCTGTTGACCCATGGCGAGTTCCAGCTGCTCAGCGTGTTCCTGCGCAACAGCGGCCATACCCTGAGCCGCGACCAGTTGATGGACCAGATCCGCAACCGTGAGTGGGTGCCCAACGACCGCTCCATCGACGTGCTGGTCGGCCGCCTGCGGCGCAAGCTGCACGATGACCCCGCCGAGCCCGAGCTGATCATCACCATCCATGGCGCCGGCTACCTGTTCACTGCCAGCGTGGCCGCGTGAGCCAGTACCTGTTCGGCCTGCTGCTGCTGGCCAGCGGTGCCCTGCAGGCTGCCGAGACCGTGCGCTACTGCGATTACCCGGTGTACCCACCGGTGTCCTGGAGCGATGGCAAGCAGCCGCGCGGGCTGGCGCCGACGGTGGTTCGCGAGCTGTTCGGGCGGTTAGGCTACCAGGTCGAGATGGTCGTGCTGGGCAACTGGCAACGCTGCCTGCTCGACGCTGCCGAAGGGCGGGTGGATGTGGTACTGGCCTATACCTCGGAGCAGCGTGCCAAGACAATGCGCTTCTCGCAGGTGCCGGTGCTGCGCGAGGAGGTGGCGGTGTTCGCCAACCGCCAGCACCCACTGCAGTTCGACAAGCTCGAAGACCTGGCCAGGTACCGGGGCGGGCTGCTGTTTGGCGAAAGCTACGGCCCGGCATTCGACCGCTTCGTCGCGCAGCACCAGAACATCGAGTGGGTGTCGGACAGCGGGCAGAACTTCGGCAAGCTGATTCGCGGGCGCATCGACTTCGTGGTCCAGGAGCGGCGCACCGGCCAGCTGTTCGTCGAGCACCTGCCCGGCGCCCAGGACATCGTCGCGCTGCCCCCGGCCCTGAGCGTCGATTACCTGCGCGTGGCGGTATCGCGCCACTCGCCGTTGAGCGCGCGCATGGCCGACATCGACGCGCAACTGCAGCAGATGACCGACGCCGGCGAGTTGGAGCGCTGGCTGCATGAAAGCGAGGTTACCTACCGCGACATGGTCAGCCAGCCATGAACCGCCTGCAACCGGGAGGCCTGTTGCGCCGGCTGCTGCTGTTCATCCTGCTGTTCAGCCTGTGCTTCACGGTGCTGGCCAGCAGCGTGCAGCTGTATTTCGAGTACCGCCGCGAGATGCGCGAGATCGATGCGCGCATGGCGCTGATCCGCGCCGGCTACCTTGCCAGCCTGGAGCGCAGCCTGTGGGACCTGAACCAGGAGCAGTTGAACGTGCAGTTGCGTGGGCTGGTGGACTTTTCCGATGTGGCGCGGGTGCGCCTGAACAGCGCCGACTTCACCCTGCAGCAAGGTGAGCCGAACCCGCAGGGGCCGCTGCGGGTCGAGCGTTTTGCGCTGGATTACAAGCCACCTTCAGGGCCAGCGCGTCACCTGGGCGAGCTGGAAGTCAGCACTGACCTGGGCGCGGTGCATCGGCGGCTGTTCGCCACCGGCCTCACCAGCCTGTTGTGGATGAGCGTGTTTCTCTGTGGCCTGGCGCTGGCGCTGTCGGGGTTGTTCTATCGCCTGGTGACCCGTCACCTGCAGGTCATGGCCGACTTCGCCCGGCGCATCGGTGCCGGGCAATGGCACGAGCCGCTGCGCCTGAACAAACGCCGCTCACCCCATAGCGACGAGATCGACAGCGTGGCGCTGGCGCTGGACGACATGCGCCGGGCGATCCTCAGTGACAGCGAGCGCCGCGAAACCGACCGCCTGGCCTTGCAGGACAAGCGCGACGAGCTGCAGAAGCAGGTCGAGCGGCGCACGGCGAGCCTGATGCGCGCCAAGGACGATGCCGAGGCGGCCAACCTGGCCAAGTCGCGCTTCCTCGCCACCATGAGCCATGAACTGCGCACGCCGCTCAACGGCATCCTTGGCATGGCCGAACTGCTGCGCGGCGCCGGGCTCGCGGTGCCGGACCGTCAGCGCCTGGAAGCGTTGTACAAGGCCGGGGAGGGGCTGCTGAGCATCCTCAACGAGGTGCTGTATTTTGCCCGCCTGGAAGAGGGCGAAAGCCGTCCCGAGGCCGTGGATTTCTCCCTGCGCCAGTTGTGCGCCGAGGTCGTCACCCTGCTCGAACCCCGTGCGCTGGCCAACGACAGCCTAGTGCTGTGCCGCATCGACCCGCAGCTTGCCGCGTACCAGCACGGCGCCGAGCAGTATCTGCGCCAGGTCCTGAGCAACCTGCTGGCCAACGCCATCAAGTTCACCGAGGGCGGCGAGATCCTGGTCGAAGTGCAGGTGTTGCAGGGGCAGCCCGGGCGGCAACGCCTGCGCCTGAGCGTCACCGACGACGGCATCGGCATCTGCGAGGCGATGCAGCCGAAGATCTTCGACCGTTTCGTCCAGGCCAGCGAGGCAGTCGCACGGCGCTATGGCGGCACCGGCCTGGGGCTGGCGATCAGCAAGCACCTGGTCGAGCAGATGGGCGGGCAGATTGGCGTGCGCAGCCGCGAGGGGGAGGGCAGCTGCTTCTGGCTTGAGCTGGAGTTGGAGGCGGCACAAGCGCCCCAAGCCATGGCGGAGGCTGACCGCGCCACGGCGCCACTGCACATCCTGGTGGTGGAAGACATGGCCCTGAACCGTGAGGTGGTGCGCGGGCTGCTGGAGCGTGACGGGCATGAAGTCTGGCTGGCCGAGGATGCCGAGCAGGGCTTGCAGCTGTGCACACGGCAACGCTTCGACCTGCTCCTGCTGGATGTGCACCTGCCAGGCATCAGTGGCGTGGAGCTGTGCCGACAGCTGCGTGCCGGGGCCACCCCCAACCGGGATACGCGCATCCTGGCGCTGACCGCCAGCGTGCAGCCGGGGCTGGTGCGTGCCTACCTGGATGCCGGCATGCAGGGGGTGCTGGGCAAGCCGCTGAAGCTTGCCAACCTGCGCCAGGCGCTGGCGGGGCAGTGTCAGGAGGAAACGCCGGCCACGTCCGCCTGGCTTGACCACGAGTTGCTGAGCACGCACCGCACGCTGCTTGGCGAGCAGAAGCTGCAAGGCCTGCTGGCTGGTTTGCGAGACAGCCTGGCGCAACAGCGCCAGCCCTTGCTGGAAGCGGTCGAGGCGGGGGACTGCACCGAGGTGACCCACCTGGCCCATCGGCTGGCCGGCAGCAGCGATTCCATGGGCTTGTGCGGACTGGCGGCGAGCTTGCGCCAGCTGGAAGAGCATGCCCTGGCCCGTGACAAGGCGGGCGTGCGAGCCATGGGCCGGTTGCTGGACGAGCAGTTACAGCGTGCTGAAAACACCCTGGCCGAACTGCTGCTCGCCTGAGCGACAAAATCCTTACGACTTTTTACATCTTTGATCTTTACGATCAACCGGGCCTTACATCGCTTTCCAATAATCGGACGCAACCGCTGCAAACGCGGTCTTCGACGCTTATTGGAGATAATAATAATGAAAGGCCGTAAAGCTGAAGGTATCCACCTCACACGGGCATTGAAGAGCCGGCACATCTTCATGCTCTCGCTCGGTGGCGTGATCGGCACCGGGCTGTTCATGGGTTCGGGGGTGACCATCAACCAGGGCGGGCCGGTGGGCGCGATCCTGGCCTACCTGGTCGCCGGTTTCCTGATGTACCTGGTGATGGTCTGCCTGGGTGAACTGTCGGTGCAGATGCCGGTGTCCGGTTCGTTCCAGGCCCATGCGACGAAATTCATCGGCCCGGCCACCGGCTTCATGATCGGCTGGGTGTACTGGATGAGCTGGGCCACTACCGTGGGCCTGGAGTTCACCGCCGCCGGCATGCTGATGACGCGCTGGTTCCCGGAGGTGCCGATCTGGTACTGGTCGGCGCTGTTCGTGGCGGTGCTGTTCGGCATCAACGCCCTGGCCACCCGCGCCTTCGGTGAGGCGGAATACTGGTTCTCCGGGATCAAGGTGGCGGCGATCCTCGGCTTCATCATCGTCGGTGTGCTGGTGATCTTCGGCGGCATCTCGCTGAACAGCGGGGCGCCGGCGCCGATGATGACCAACCTGATCGGCGATTCGCTGTTCCCCAATGGCCTGTCGGCGGTGTTCGCGGTAATGATGACCGTGGTCTACGCCTTTCAGGGCTGCGAGATCATGGGCGTGGCGGCGGGTGAAACCGACCAGCCGGAAAAGAGCATCCCGCGGGCCGTGCGCAACGTGGTGTTCCGCGTGCTGATCTTCTACGTGCTGGCGATTGTGGTGCTGTCGGCAATCGTGCCGTGGCAGCAGGCCGGGCTGATGGAAAGCCCGTTCGTGCAGGTGTTCGACATGGTCGGCATTCCCTACGCCGCAGATCTGATGAACTTCGTGATCCTCACCGCCATTCTCTCGGTGGGCAACTCCGGGCTGTATGCCTCCACCCGCATTCTCTGGGCGATGTCCAAGACCGGCATGGCGCCGCGCAGCCTGTCGCCGCTGAGCAGCCGTGGCGTGCCGCTGCGCGCCTTGTTCATCACCTTGTGCTTTGCGCTGGTGTCGCTGATGACCAGCTTTGTCGCCGCCGACACCCTGTTCATGGTGCTGATGGCGGTGAGCGGCATGTCCGGCACGGTGACCTGGATCGTCATCGCCCTGGCGCAGTACCGCTTCCGCCAGCAGTTCCTGCGTGATGGCGGCCAGTTGAGCGAGCTCAAGTACCGCGCGCCGCTGTATCCGCTGGTGCCGTTGCTGTGCATCACCTTGTGCAGTTCGCTGTTCGTGTTCCTGGCAATGGACGAGACGCAGCGGCCTTCGCTGTACTGGGGCTTTGGCTTCATTGCGTTGTGCTATGCGGCGTATTTCCTGGTGCAGCGTAAGCGTCAGGGTGTGGGGCTGGAAATTCCGGTGGCGTGAGGGCCAGCAGGTGTCCGCCGGTGTTTTAGTAGCGCCTGTGAGATCGAGCGCCGCGCGGGCGGCGCTCGATCTCATGGGCGCTGCAACCCTGTCGCCATGCACCTTGTGGCCCAAACACGATCTGCTCTACCCCTCATTTCCCACCACTTGTTCGAAGTTGTAACACCGCTTCCTCCCCAATTGCCTCCTTGTTGAACACTCGTTTAGCATGAGCCTCACCTCTCACAGCAATCACAATAATCCGAGGCCTGTCATGACCGCTCCGTCGTCCCTACTCACCCAGGTTGAAGCCGGCGTTGCCTGGATCACCCTTAACCGCCCCGAGCAGCGCAACGCGCTGGACATCCCCACCCTGAAGCAGCTGCACGCCACCCTCGAGGCGTACAACCTCGACCCGGCCGTGCGCGTGGTGGTGCTGACCGGCACAGGCCGCAGCTTCTGCGCTGGCGCCGACCTCGCCGAATGGGCCGAAGCCGAAGCCCGTGGCGCACTGGAAACCTACGGCTGGACCGAAACCGCCCACGCCCTGATGCACTGCCTGCACACCCTGGACAAGCCCACCATCGCCGCCATCAACGGCACCGCCGTCGGCGCCGGCATGGACCTGTCGCTGTGCTGCGACCTGCGCCTGGCGGCCCAGTCGGCTCGGTTCAAGGCTGGCTACACCAGCATGGCCTATTCGCCGGATGCCGGCGCCAGCTGGCACCTGCCCCGGCTGATCGGCAGCGAACAGGCCAAGCGCCTGCTGTTCCTCGACGAACTGTGGGGCGCCGAACGCGCCCTGGCGGCCGGCCTGGTCGGTGAAGTGGTCGCCGACGATCAACTGCCCGCCGCCACCGCCGAGCTGGCGGGGCGCCTGGCCCAGGGGCCGACCTTCGCCTACGCCCAGGCCAAGCGCCTGATGCGCGACGGCGCCTCGCGCAGCCTGGCCGAGCAGCTCGCTGCGGAACTGGCTGCCGGTCTGCTTTGCGGGCGCAGCGCCGACGGCGCCGAGGCCTTGCGCGCAGCCACGGAAAAACGCGCACCACGTTTCAGCGGCAAATAAGCACGCTCTCTTTCCCCGCTTACCCAGGAACAGGCCATGAATTTCCAACTGACCCAAGAACAAGAAATGTTGGTGGATGCCGTACGCAGCTTCGTCGCCAAGGAGCTGTTGCCCCATGAAGAAGCCGTGGACCGTGCCGACGAAGTGTCCCCGGAGCTCGCCGCGCAGATCCGTGGCAAGGCAATCGCCGCCGGCTTCTACGCCTTCAACATGCCCGAGGAAGTCGGTGGCGGTGGCCTCGACTACCTGTCCCAGGCCCTGATCGAGCGCGAGCTGTCGAAGGTCTCCTGGGCGCTGCACGTGTTCGTCGCCCGGCCTTCGAAGATCCTCATGGCCTGCACCGGCCAGCAGGTCGAGGACTACCTGCTGCCGTGCATTCGTGGCGAGAAGACCGATTGTTTCGCCCTGACCGAACCGGGCGCCGGCTCCGACGCCAACTCGATCAAGACCCGCGCCGTGCGCGAAGGCGACGACTTCGTCATCAATGGCAGCAAGCACTTCATCAGCCATGCCGGGCACGCCGACTTCGCCATCGTCTTTGCCGTCACCGACACTTACGAGCACAACGGCCGCAAGCGCAATGCCGTCACCGCCTTCCTGGTCGACCGTGGCACCCCGGGCATGACCATTCGCCGTGGCCCGAAATGCGTGAGCAACCGTGGCTACCACACTTACGAGCTGTTCTTCGACGACTGCAAGGTGTCGGCCGCCAAGGTGCTCGGTGAAGTCGGCAAGGGCTGGGACGTGGCCAACGCGTGGCTCACCGCAGGCCGGGTCATGGTCGCTGCCAACTGCGTCGGCCAGGCCCAGCGTGCGCTGGACGTGTCGCTGCAATGGGCGGCAGATCGCAAGCAGTTCGGCCAGCCGATCGGCACCTACCAGGGCGTGTCGTTCAAGCTCGCCGACATGGCCACGCAGATCCGCGCGGCCGAATTGCTGACCCTGCACACCGCCTGGAAGATGGATCAGGGCAGCATGACCGACGGCGAGGCGGGCATGGCCAAGCTGTTTGCCAGCGAAGTGCTCGGCAAGGTCGCCGACGAGGCGGTGCAGATCTACGGCGGCATGGGCCTGATGGACGAGGGGCCGGTCGAGCGCATCTGGCGCAACGCACGCATCGAACGGATCTGGGAAGGCACCTCGGAGATCCAGCGGCACATCATCTCGCGCGAACTGCTGCGCCCACTGCTGCGCTGACCGGAGCATCCCCATGTCGCAAGCCATTCGTGACAACCTCAAACGCCTGCTGGCACCCCGGCACCTGGCTTTCGTCGGCGGGCGCAGCATGGCCCGTGCGCTCAAGCGCTGTGCCGAGGGCGGCTACCCGGGCCAGATGTGGTTGGTCAACCCGCAGCAGGACAGCATCGACGGGGTGCCCTGCGTGCGCAGCGTGGCCGAGCTGCCTTGTGCGCCGGACGCGGTGTTCATCGCCACTAACCGCGAACTGACCCTGACCTGTGTCGCCGAGCTCGCCGCCAAGGGCGCGGGCGGGGCGATCTGCTATGCCTCGGGCTTCGCCGAAAGCGGCGCCGAGGGCCAGGCGCTGCAACAGCAGCTGCTCGAAGCCGCCGGCAACATGGCTCTGCTCGGGCCCAATTGCTACGGGCTGCTCGACTACCTGCACAGTGCCGCCCTGTGGCCCGTGGCCCACGGTGGCAAGGCGGTGGACAAGGGCGTGGCGGTACTGACCCAGAGCGGCAACTTCGCCTACAACCTGTCGATGAGCGACCGCTCGCTGCCGGTGGCCTACATGGCCTCAGTCGGCAATCAGGCGCAACTGGGCATCGCCGAGTTGATGGATGTGCTGCTCGATGAACCCCGGGTCACCGCCATCGGCTTGCACCTGGAGGGCCTGAAGAACGTGCCGGGCTTTGCCCGCGCCGCGCACAAGGCGCTGGAGAAGGGTATCCCGATCGTTGCGCTGAAGACCGGCGTGTCGCAGATCGGCGCCGAACTGGCGCTGAGCCACACCAGCTCGCTGTCCGGCTCCGATGCCCTGTACGACAGCCTGTTCGAGCGCTTGGGAGTGATCCGCGTCAGCGGCCCGGTGAGTTTCGTCGAAACCCTCAAGGCCGCCGCCTGCGGCAACCTGCCCAAGGGCCCCAGCTTGATCGCGCTGGCCTGCTCGGGCGGCGATGCCGGGCTGATCGCCGACTACAGCGAAAGCAACCAGCTGAGCCTGCCGGCTCTGGACGCCAGCCAGGTCGAGGAACTGGCCCACGTGCTGCCGGCCTATGCCAACCTGGTCAACCCGCTGGACTTCACCACGGCGATCTGGGGCGACGGCCCGGCCAAGGCGCGCATGCTCGACAGCGCGCTGCGCAGCGACGCCGACGCGGCGATGCTGGTACTCGATTACCCCGCCGAGTTCACCGGTGAGCGCAAGGAATGCGACCTGCTGCTGGAGCTGTACTGCGCGGCGCTCAAGCGCCATGGCCAGACTGGCTTTGTCACCTCGGCCTTCCCCGAATTGCTGCCGGCCAGCGCCCGCGAGCGCCTGCACGCGGCCGGTGTGCCAGCGCTGCAAGGGGTGGAGGATGGCCTGGCGGCCTGGGGCCGGGTTGCCCGTTACGCGCAGCAGCGCCCGGCCTTGCTGGCGCTGGGCGAGTCGGCGCTGGTGCCACTGTGCCCGCAGCCATTGGCCGGTGACAGCCGCCTGCTCAACGAGTGGGATTCCAAGCAGGCCCTGCGCGGCTTCGGCCTGCCCATTCCGAATGGCGTGCTGAGCAGCCCGCAGAACGCGCTGGCCGATGCTGGAAAGGTGGGTTTCCCGCTGGTGCTCAAGGCCGTCAGCGCACAGTTGCCGCACAAGACCGAGGCCGGCGCAGTGGCGCTGAACCTGGCCGACGAGGCAGCCGTCAGCCGCGCCCTTGAGCAGATGCGCACGCGCATCGCCGCTTACGCGCCGGGCGTCGCCTTCGACCAGGTACTGCTCGAACCGATGGCCGGCGCGCCACTGGCGGAGCTGATCGTCGGCATCAAGCGCGAGGCGGATTTCGGCCTGGCGCTGGTGATCGGTGCCGGCGGCATCCTCGTCGAACTGCTCAAGGACAGTAACAGCCTGCTGCTGCCAACCACCGACGGCGCCATCCGCAAGGCCGTGCTCGGCCTGCGCAGTGCGGCCTTGCTGCAGGGCTTCCGTGGCAAACCGGCGGCCGACCTGGATGCACTGGTCGCCGCAATCCGCGCGGTGGCCGACTACGCCTGCGAAAACGCCAGCCAGCTGCTGGAGCTGGATGTGAACCCATTGATGGTCGGTGCCAATGGCACCACGGCGGTCGATGCCTTGATCCGCCTCGGCCAACTGTAAGGACATGAACATGACCCACCCCACACTCACGGGCGGCCAGGCGCTGGTGCGCCTGCTGGCCAACTACGGCGTCGACACCGTGTTCGGCATCCCCGGCGTGCACACCCTGGAGCTGTACCGAGGCCTGCCCGGCAGCGGCATTCGCCATGTGCTCACCCGGCACGAGCAGGGCGCCGGCTTCATGGCCGACGGCTATGCCCGGGTCAGCGGCAAGCCGGGCGTCTGCTTTGTGATCACCGGCCCCGGCGTGACTAACGCGGCCACCGCCATCGGTCAGGCCTACGCCGACTCGATTCCGCTGCTGGTGATTTCCAGCGTCAACCACACCGCCAGCCTGGGCAAGGGCTGGGGCTGCCTGCACGAGACCCAGGATCAGCGCGCCATGACCGCGCCGATCACTGCTTTCTCGGCCGTGGCACTGAAGGCCGAAGATCTGCCGGAGCTGATCGCCCGCGCCTATGCCGTGTTCGACAGCGAGCGCCCGCGCCCGGTGCATATCTCGGTGCCGCTGGATGTGCTGGCGGCGCCTGTGGCGCGAGACTGGAGCAATGAAGTAGTGCGCCGCCCCGGACGTGGGCCGGCCTGCCTCGACAGCCTGCAACAGGCGGCGGCCAAACTGGCGGCAGCGAAGCGCCCGATGATCATTGCCGGCGGGGGTGCCCTGCAGGCGGGTGCCGAGCTGCAGCAGCTGAGCACACGCCTGGCGGCGCCACTGTTCACCAGCGTCGCCGGCAAGGGCTTGGCGCCGCTGGACTCGCCGCTCAACGCCGGCTCCACCCTGTGCGTGGAACCGGGCTGGGCGCTGATCGCCGAGGCCGATGTGGTGCTGGCGGTCGGCACCGAAATGGCCGACACCGACTTCTGGCGCGAGCGCCTGCCACTGACCGGCGAGCTGCTGCGGGTGGATATCGACCCGCGCAAGTTCAACGACTTCTACCCCTGCGCGCTGGCGTTGCACGGCGATGCCCGGCAGACCCTGGCGGGGCTGTTGGAACAGTTGCCGGACGGCCTGCGCGATGCAGCCCAGGCAAGCGCGGCAGTGGCCCGCCTGCGCGCTGCCGTGCAGGCGAACCACGGTCCCTTGCAGGCAATCCACCAGGCGATCCTGCAGCGGGTCGCGGCCGAGCTGCCAGAAAACGCCTTCATCAGCACCGATATGACCCAGCTGGCCTACACCGGTAACTATGTGTTCAGCAGCCGGGCGCCGCGCAGCTGGCTGCATCCGACTGGCTACGGCACCCTCGGCTACGGCCTGCCGGCTGGTATCGGCGGCATGTTCGCCACGGCCGACCGCCCGGGCCTGGTGCTGGTGGGCGATGGTGGCTTCCTCTACACCGCGCAGGAGCTGGCGACCGCGGTCGAGGAGCTGGACCGCCCGCTGGTGGTGCTGCTGTGGAACAACGACGCGCTGGGGCAGATCCGCGACGACATGCTCGACCTGGACATCGAGCCCATTGGCGTACTGCCGCGCAACCCGGACTTCGCGGGCCTGGCCCGCGCCTTCGGTTGCGCGGTCGCGCAGCCGCAGAACCTCGACGAACTGCAACGCGACCTGCGCGGCGGCTTTGCCCGCAACGGCGTGACCCTGATCGAGCTCAAGCACGCCTGCGCGCGTTGAGCCCACCTCGCACAACAGGACGACCAGCCATGCGATTTTCCTCATTGACCCAACGGATCGCCGGTGACGGCGCTGCCGCCTGGGAGATCCACTACCGCGCCCTGGCCATGCTCGAAGAAGGCCGCGACGTACTGCTGCTGTCAGTGGGCGACCCGGACTTCGACACCCCGGCGCCGATCATCCAGGCGGCCGTGGCCAGCCTCGAAGCCGGCAACACCCATTACGCCGACGTGCGCGGCAAGCGCAGTCTGCGCGAGGCTATCGCCCGTCGCCACCAGCAACGCAGCGGCCAGGCGGTCACCGCCGACCAGGTGACGGTGCTGGCGGGGGCGCAGTGCGCGCTGTTCTGCGTCGCACAATGCGTGCTGGAGCCGGGCGATGAAGTGATCGTCGCCGAGCCGATGTATGTCACCTACGAAGCGGTGTTCGGTGCCTGCGGTGCCAAGGTGGTGCCGGTGCCGGTGCGCCCGGAGCATGGTTTCCGCGTGCAACCCGAGGACGTCGCCGCACGGATTACCCCGCGCACTCGTGCCCTGGCGCTGAACAGCCCGCACAACCCCTCCGGCGCCAGCCTGCCGCGCAGCACCTGGGAGGCCCTGGCCGAGCTGTGCATCGCCCATGACCTGTGGCTGATCAGCGACGAGGTCTACAGCGAGTTGCTGTTCGAAGGCGAGCACATCAGCCCCGCCAGCCTGCCGGGCATGGCCGAGCGCACGGCCACGCTGAACAGCCTGTCCAAGTCCCATGCCATGACCGGTTGGCGGGTCGGCTGGGTGGTCGGCTCGCCAGCGTTGTCCGGGCACCTGGAGAACCTGGCGCTGTGCATGCTCTACGGCTCGCCGGACTTCATCCAGGATGCCGCGGTGGCTGCGCTGGAGCAGCCGTTGCCGGAACTGGACGGCATGCGCGAAGCCTACCGCCAGCGCCGCGACCTGGTGTGCGAGCGTCTGGCGCACTGCCCGGGCTTGCGGGCACTCAAGCCCGATGGCGGCATGTTCGTGATGGTCGATATCCGCGAGACCGGGCTCAGCGCACAAGCCTTCGCCGACCGCCTGCTCGACCAGCATGGGGTGTCGGTGCTCGCCGGTGAAGCGTTCGGCCCGAGTGCGGCCGGGCATATCCGCCTGGGCCTGGTGCTTGGCGCCGAGCCGCTGGGTGAAGCCTGCCGCCGTATTGCCCTGTGTGCCAGCGAACTGATGGAGGCGCAGCGCAATGCGTGAATACAGTCGTCTGTTCATTGATGGCCGCTGGCAGCAGCCAGCGGGGCAGGGCATGGCCGAGGTGATCGACCCGGCCAGCGAGGCGGTGGCCGGCAAGGTGCCGCTAGGTAACGAAGACGATGTGGAACGCGCCGCCAACGCAGCGCGCAAGGCGTTTGCCGATTGGTCACGCACGCCGTCCAGCGTGCGCGCCGGGTTCATTCGCGCCCTTGCCGAACAGCTCAAAGTACGGGCTGACGAGATGGCCGCGGTGATCACCACCGAGCTTGGCATGCCGGTGCAGTGGTGCCGCTCGGTGCAGGTCGACGGGCCCATCGTCGGTCTTGAACAGTACGTCGAACTGGCCAGCAAGATGGACGAGGTACGCGAAGTCGGTAACTCGCTGCTGTACCGCGAGGCGGTGGGCGTGTGCGCGTTCATCAACCCCTGGAACTACCCGCTCCATCAACTGATCGGCAAGTTGGCACCGGCCTTGGCTGCAGGCTGCACGGTGGTGGTCAAACCGAGCCAGGAGACCCCGCTGCATGCCTTCCTGCTGGCGGAAATGATCGAGGCCATCGGGCTGCCCGCCGGGGTGTTCAACCTGGTCAGCGGGCCGGGAGCGAAGGTCGGTGAGGCGTTGGCGCGGCATCCGCTGGTGGACATGGTCTCGTTCACCGGGTCCACCGGGGCGGGTGTGCGGGTTTCCCAGGCCGCAGCGCCGTCGGTGAAGCGGGTGTGCTTGGAGCTGGGTGGCAAGTCGCCGTTCCTGATCACCGCCGATGCCTCGCTCGACGCAGCGGTGCGCCATGGCGTGCAGGACGTGATGATCAACTCGGGGCAGACCTGCACGGCACTGACGCGCATGCTGTTGCCGGCTTCGCGCTATGCCGTGGCCGTGGAAATCGCCGTGGACGAGGCCCGCAGCCTGGTGATGGGCGATCCGCAGGACCCGCGCAGTTTCCTCGGGCCGATGTGTTCGGCCGGGCAGCGGCGCACGGTGCAGGAGTACATCCGGGTGGGGCAGGAAGAGGGGGCGCGGCTGGTGTGCGGCGGGGAGACGGCTCCGGGCTTCGAGCGCGGGTTCTATGTGCCGCCGACGATTTTCGCTGACGTTGACAACCGCATGCGCATTGCTCAGGAGGAAATCTTCGGACCGGTGCTGTGCCTGATTCCCTACACCGACGAGGCCGAAGGCATAGCCCTGGCCAACGACTCGCCGTTCGGGCTGTCCAGCGCGGTGTGGGCGGGTAGCCGCGACAAGGCGCTGCAACTGGGCCGCCAGTTGCGTGCGGGGCAATGCTTCGTCAATGGCGGGGCGTTCAACTACCAGGCACCGTTCGGCGGCTACAAACAGTCGGGCAATGGCCGCGAGTGGGGGGAGGAGGGCCTGCACGAGTTCGTCGAGGTGAAGGCCATTCAGCTCTGAATGCCGGGGGAGCAACTGTCTTGCTCAAATCTTAAAAACTGGCGTTCAGGCTGAGTGTTCCTTAGGGGTATCGAACGCCACAAACAACTGGTCCGCGGTGATCGCCCCCAAGTCCAGGCGCATGTTCTGCTCCAGCATTGCGAACAGCCGGGTGAATACCTCGTACACCTTGCAGTGGTCTTCAAGCCCGGCAAACGGGTTGTCGATCTTCTCGGCGATCAGTGAGCTTTCCTGCACTGCGTCATACACCTCGCGCAAGGTGATCTGTTGCGGCGCGCGGGCCAGGGTCACGCCACCCTGGGCGCCGCGATACGAGGTCAGGATATTGGCCTTGACCATCTGCGACACCATTGAGCGCACGCGGGTCGGGTGCACCTTGACCCATTTGGCGATGGTCTCGGTGCGCAACTTCTGCGGGGCATTGGCCGCCACGAACGAAAGGATGTACGAGGCGGTGATGAGTCGGGTCGATTGGCTCATGGGGCAAAGGCTCCCTGCGAAAACGTCAATGGTACACCAGTGAAAAAGCCCGGTATCGGGCGCTGGAAATCAGCTTGTCCTGCCGCTAATGTATTTGTTACGGTAACAATTACAAATTGTAAACAGCTTCTACGCAATCCGCTTTGACCGAACAACAATTTCTTGCGGTTCAACAGGGGCAAATGCCATGAGCGATAACAACAAGAACAATCCTCACGCCATCCTCGACGGCGGCCTGCCGCGCCGGGATTTCCTCAAGTACAGCGCGGCCGCTGCGGCCATCGCCGGGGCCTTCTCCCTCGGCTTGCCGCTGCCTGGCCATGCCGACGAGGCCACGCCCAAGCCGGGCGGCACCTTGCGCCTGGGCCTGGCCGGGGGCAGCACCACCGACTCCAAGGACCCAGGCTCGTGGGTCGATACCTTCACCTTCATCGGCTTCTCGGCGGTGTACAACACCCTCACCGAAATTTCCGTGGAAGGCACTGCCATCCCTGAGCTGGCCGAGCGCTGGGAGTCGAGCCCCGACGCCAAGGTCTGGACCTTCACCCTGCGCCAGGGCGTGACCTTCCACAACGGCAAGGCCCTCAACGCCGACGACGTGGTGGCCTCGATCCAGCACCACCTGGGCGACAAGTCCACCTCCGCCGCCAAGACCGTGCTGGGCGATGTAGCCAAGGTGAGCGCCAGCGCCCCCGACACCGTGGTGTTCGAGCTGCACTCGGGCAACGCCGACTTCGCCTACGTGGTCGCCGACTATCACCTGGTGATCATGCCCGCCAAGGATGGCCTGGCCGACTGGCAGGCCGGCGTCGGCACCGGCGGTTACCGCATCAAGGGCTTCGAGCCGGGCGTGCGCATGGACCTGGAGCGCAGCCCGGACTACTGGAAGCCGGGCAGGGCGCATTTTGCCAGTGCCGAGCTGATCGCCATCGCCGACGGCGCCGCACGGGTCAACGCCCTGGTCACCGGCAAGGTCGATGTGATCAACAAGGTCGACCTCAAGACCGTGTCCTTGCTCAAGCGCAACCCGAAGCTGGTGATCGAGGAAACCAAGGGCGCCCAGCACTACACCTTCCCGATGCTCACCGACAGCGAGCAGTTCCGCGACAACAACGTGCGCATGGCCCTCAAGCACGCGATCAACCGCGAGACTCTGCTGGCCTCAGTGCTCTACGGCTACGGTCAGGTCGGCAACGACCACCCGCTGCAGCCGGCCAACCGCTTCATCAACCCGGCGCTGGAACAGCGCGTCTACGACCCGGACAAGGCCCGTTTCTACCTGCGCCAGGCCGGCATGGACAACCTCAAGGTGCGCCTGCAGGCCTCCGATGCCGCATACAGCGGCGCAGTGGATGCCTCGGTGCTGTTCAAGGAGCAGGCGCGTCAGGCCGGCATCGACATCGAGGTGGTGCGCGAACCGGCCGATGGGTTCTTCACCAATGTCTGGATGAAACAGCCGTTCACCACCTCGTTCTGGTACTCCAGCCTCACCGCCGACCGCATGTTCAGCATCGGCTATGCCAAGGGCGCGGCGTGGAACGAGACCCACTGGGACAACCCGCGCTTCAACCAGCTGCTCAACGCCGCCCGCGGCGAGATGAACGAGCCGCTGCGCCGCGAGATGTACAACGAAATGCAGGCGCTGTGCCGCGATGAAGGCGGGGCAATCGTGCCGCTGTTCGCCAGTTCCGTCGCCGCCCGCTCCAGTCGCGTGGCCCATGGCCCGCTCACCGCGCCCTATGGCGAGCTGGATGGCCTGCGGGTGATCGAGCGCTGGTGGCAGGCCTGAGCCGCTGACGTTTCGCAAGCATCCAGACGAGGAGTGGTACGGTGAACAATCTTGGCAAACTGCTTGTGCAGCGGCTGGCCCTGGGCCTGTTGTCGCTGTTTGCGGTCTCGGTGGTGATTTTCCTGGCAGTCAGCATGCTGCCAGGCGACATCGCCCAGGCCATGCTTGGCCAGTCGGCCACCCCGGAAACCGTGGCGGCCCTGCGCGCCCAACTGGGGCTGGACCTGTCGCCCGTGCAGCGTTTCGTGCAGTGGGCGTGGCGCCTGTTGCACGGTGACCTGGGCGTGTCGCTGGCCAACCAGCGGCCGATCATCGAGCTGGTCGGCGCACGGCTGGGCAACACCTTCAGTCTGGCTCTGCTGGCGGCGCTGTTCTCGGTGCCGACAGCGTTGCTGCTGGGCATGCTCGCGGCGTTGTACCGCAATAGCTGGTTCGACCGCCTGCTCAATACCGGCGCCTTGAGCGCGGTGTCGTTCCCCGAGTTTTTCGTTGCGTACCTGCTGATCCTGGTGTTCGCGGTGAAGCTCGAATGGCTGCCGGGCATCTCCAGCCTGCCTGCGGATGCCTCGCTGGGTGAGGTGCTGGAAGTCTCGGTGCTGCCGGTGGCGACCCTGAGCCTGGTGGTGATCGCGCAGATGATGCGCATGACCCGCGCCTCGCTGATCAACCTGCTGGCCAGCCCTTACATCGAGATGGCCCGGCTCAAGGGCGTGTCGCCGGCGCGGGTGATCTTCAAGCATGCCTTGCCCAATGCGCTGGCGCCGATCGTCAACGTGGTGGCGCTGAACCTGGCGTACCTGGTGGTGGGTGTGGTGGTGGTGGAAGTGGTGTTCGTCTACCCGGGGCTCGGCCAGTTGCTGGTGGACTCGGTGGCCAAGCGCGATATCCCGGTGGTGCAGGCCTGCAGCCTGATCTTCGCCGGCACCTACATCCTGCTCAATACCGGCGCCGACGTGCTGTCGATTGCCAGCAACCCACGCCTGATGCATCCGAAGGGGTAGACCATGAGCCTGTTCACACCTGTGCTGCGCGCGCCCCTGAGCGCCAAATTCGGCCTGCTGGTGATTGTTGCCTACGCCGTGGTGGCGCTGTTCGCGCCGCTGCTGGCGCCTTACGGCGAAACCCAGGTGGTCGGCGAGGGCTTCGCGCCGTGGAGCCCGCAGTTCCTGCTGGGCACCGACAACCTTGGCCGCGACACCTTCAGCCGCCTGCTGTTCGGCGCCCGCAATACCCTGGGCATCGCCTTCCTGACCACCAGCCTGGCATTCCTGCTGGGTGGCCTGTGCGGGCTGGTCGCGGCCATCAAAGGTGGCTGGATCGACCAGGGCCTGTCGCGCCTGGTGGACATCCTGATGGCTATCCCGCAGCTGATCTTCGCTTTGCTGATCCTCAGCGTGATCGGCACCACGGCCACCTCGCTGGTGCTGGTAATCACCCTGCTCGACGCCACGCGGGTGTTCCGCCTGTCGCGGGCGGTGGCCATGAACGTGGTGGTGCAGGACTTCGTCGAGGCCGCACGGCTGCGCGGCGAAGGGCTGTGGTGGCTGGTCACCCGCGAAGTGCTGCCCAATGCCGCCGCGCCACTGATTGCCGAATTCGGTCTGCGTTTCTGCTTCGTTTTCCTGTTCATCAGCGCCTTGTCGTTCCTCGGCCTGGGTATTCAGCCGCCGACCGCCGACTGGGGCAGCATGGTGCGCGACAACGCGGTGCTGATCACCTTCGGTGACATCAGCCCGCTGCTGCCGGCCCTGGCGGTGGCGTTGATCACGGTGAGCGTGAACTTTGTCGTCGACTGGGTGCTGCACCTGTCCAGCGGCTTGAAGGAGTGCTGAGCATGAACCCTGATACCTTGCTGGAAATCCGTGGCCTGCGCATCGAAGGCCACCATGACGACGCCTGGCACCCGCTGATCAAGGGCATCGACCTGACCCTCAAGCGCGGCGAGGTGCTGGGCCTGATCGGTGAGTCCGGCGCCGGCAAGTCGACCCTGGGCCTGGCCGCGATGGGTTACGTACGCGACGGCTGCCGGATTACTGGTGGCAGCGTGTGCTTCGATGGCATTCAGTTGCTCGAGTGCAGCGCCGAAACCCTGCGCAGGCTGCGCGGCCTGCGCATCGCCTATGTGGCGCAGAGCGCTGCCGCCTCGTTCAACCCGGCGCACCGGCTGATCGACCAGCACGTCGAAACGGCAGTGACCAATGGCGGCATCGACCGCGCCAAGGCCGAGGCCGAGGCGGTGGAGCTGTACCGCATCCTGCGCCTGCCCGACCCCGAGCACATTGGCCAGCGTTACCCGCACCAGCTGTCCGGTGGCCAGCTGCAGCGGGTGATGACTGCCATGGCCATGGCCTGCCACCCTGACCTGATCATCTTCGACGAACCGACCACGGCGCTGGACGTCACCACCCAGATCGAGGTGCTGGCGGCGATCCGCGACGCGGTGAAGACCTTCGGCAGCGCCGCGCTGTACATCAGCCATGACCTGGCGGTGGTGGCGCAGATGGCCGACCGCATCATGGTGCTGCGCCACGGCAGCCTGGTGGAGGAGGCGCAGACCCGCCACATGCTCAGCGCCCCGCAGCAGGAATACACCCAGTCGCTGTGGGCGGTGCGCAACTTCCACACCACCGCCAAGGCCTGCCCGCGCGATGAAAAGCCCTTGCTGGAAGTGCGCAACGCCGATGCCCGCTATGGCCAGCAGCCGGTGCTGCACGACGTTTCGCTGAAGCTCTATCGCGGCCAGACCCTGGCAGTGATCGGCGAGTCAGGCAGTGGCAAGAGCACCACGGCACGCCTGATCAGCGGCCTGCTGCCGCCGACCTCGGGCCAGGTGCTGTATGACGGCGAGGCCCTGCCGGCCGACTACCGCCAGCGCAGCAAAGAGCAGCTGCGGCGCATCCAGATGATCTACCAGATCCCCGACACCGCGCTCAACCCACGCCAGCGCATCGTCGACATCATCGGCCGGCCGCTGAGCTTCTACCTGGGGCTCAAGGGCAAGGCGCTACGCGAGCGGGTCGCCGACCTGCTGCGGATGATCGACCTGGAGCCGGCCAAGTACATGGACCGCCTGCCACGCGAACTGTCGGGCGGGCAGAAGCAGCGGATCTGCATCGCCCGTGCCTTGGCCGCCGAACCCCAGCTGATCATCTGCGACGAAGTGACCTCGGCGCTCGACCAGCTGGTGGCCGAAGGCGTGCTGAAACTGCTCGACCGTATCCAGCGCGAGCTGGGTGTGGCCTACCTGTTTATCACTCACGACGTGGCCACGGTGCGCGCCATCGCCGACGAAGTGCTGGTGATGCAGCGTGGGCGGGTGGTCGACCATGGCCGCCGCGAGGCGATCTTCCAGCCGCCGCACCGCGACTACACCGGGTTGCTGTTCTCCTGCGAACCGGAGATGGACCCCGACTGGCTCGACCGCCTGCTGGCGACGCGTAACTCCAATTCCCCTTTGGCAACTGTTTGAGGATTGCCCATGAAAGTCCTGATCGTTCACGCTCACCCCGAGCCTCAATCCTTCACCGCCGCACTGCGTGACCAAGCGGCGCAGACCTTCCGTGCCCAGGGCCATGAGGTGCAGGTCAGCGACCTGTACGCCATGGGCTGGAACCCGGTGGCCAGCGCCGATGACTTCAGCCATAGGGAAAACCCGCAATACCTGGTGTATGCGCTGGAGCAGCGCCTGGGCGTGAAAAGCGGTTCCATCGCGCCGGATATCCAGCAGGAACTGGACAAGCTGCTGTGGGCCGACCTGCTGGTGCTGAACTTCCCGATCTTCTGGTTCTCGGCACCGGCGATGCTCAAGGGCTGGATCGACCGGGTGCTGGTGTCCGGAGTGTGCTATGGCGGCAAGCGCTTCTACGACCAGGGCGGCCTGGCCGGCAAGCGCGCGCTGGTGACCGTGACCCTGGGCGGGCGCGAGCACATGTTCGGCGAGGGGGCGATCCATGGGCCGCTGGAGGACATGCTGCGGCCGATCCTGCGCGGCACCCTGGCCTATGTCGGCTTCGAGGTGCTGGAGCCGTTCGTGGCCTGGCATGTGCCGTACATCAGCGACGAGGCGCGCCAGGCGTTCCTGCACAGTTATGAGCAACGCCTGCAGCACCTGTCGGATGACCTGCCGCTGAATTTCCCACGGCTGGATCAGTTCGATGAGGCGCTGTATCCGTTGCCACGCTGACCACGTATGCCGCTCCTACAATGGAGCGGCCGACGCCAGGTTCATCCCTTGTCCGCCTTGCCGGCTGCGGCGGCGAACTTGGCCAGGCGAACATCCAGCCGGCGAGGGCGCCGGCCAAGGTCCTCGGCACGCTCCTTGCGGCGAATGGCATTGCGTACCATCAATGAACCCAGGTAGCGGATGGGTTCCGGTGGGAAATGCCCGAGCGGGCCGTTGAGCAACGGCGAGCGGGTCCAGGGGTTATCCAGCCCCAGCACCAGCGACGACAGGATCTGACCGCCCATGTGGCAAGGGCCCACACCGCTGCCGGAATAACCGAAGCCATAGAAGATATTGCCCTTGGCGCCCATGCGCCCGAAGAACGGCAAACCGGTGACCGAGCGATCCGAAGGGCCGTTCCAGGTCGCTGCGATATCGACGCCGGTGAACGCCGGGAAGAACTTTTCCAGGGAGTCGCGCAGCAGGTTTGCATAGGGTGATGGCTGGTCGAACACCGGCAGCATGCGCCCGCCGAAGGCAAAGGTATTACCGCCTTTGCCCAGCATGATTCGCCCGTCGGGGGTGTTGTGGTAGTAGTGAACGAAGATGCGCGAGTCGAGCACGGTCACGCCGCTGGTCAGGCCGATGCGCTCCAGCAGGTCTGGCCGAGGTTCGGTAATGATCATGTCGCTCGAGACAATGGCCACTGAACGCGAGAATTGTGGAAAAGTCCGGGCCATCCAGGCATTGATCGCCAGCACCATCTTGGCGCAGGTGACTTTGCCGTGGGGTGTGACGACCCTGGCGGGCTGCCCTTCGTCCAGGCCGACCATGGGCGAGCCTTCATGGATGCGCACGCCCAGCCCCAGTGCCACGCGGCGCAGGCCACGTACCAGCTTGGCCGGTTGTGCGCTGGCCGCTGCGGGCGAATACCAGCCTTCCAGGTGCTGGGCCGAGCCCGCCATCCGTTGCACATCAGCGAGCGGGCGTTTGCAGAAAGTGTTGATGCCATGGCGCTCCAGCGCCGCAACCACCGCGTCCGTAGAGCCGACCTGAGCCTGGCTGGTCGAGGTGTACAGCGTGCCATCGAGTCGGTAGTCGGCATCCACACCGTACTTTCTGCAGAAGTCGCCGATCGCGTAGATGCTCTGCTCCGATGCCTTGACCAGGCGCACGGCCTCTTCGAGCCCGAACAAACGCTCCAGAGTAAAGAACTTCGCCGACCAGGACAGCGCACACCCACCGTTGCGCCCGCTGGCACCCGCGCCGCAGATGTCCGCCTCGACGATGACCACATCAAGCTCGGGGTTCTGTTCCTTGAGCATGATGGCGGTCCACAGCCCGGTGTAGCCGCCGCCGACGATGCAGACATCGGCGTGGGTGTCCTGCCGCAGGGGCGGGCAGGGCTCGTCGGGCTGATTCTTCAGGGCTTGTTCCAGCCAGAAAGGGCGCATCGTGCTTCTCCAGAAAGGGACCGAAAAGGGCGCCGACCAAGGTGCGCCCTGTGTCCCGCATCCTTGCAGGGCATTGTTCATAAATAAAATCGATTTAACGTATGTATATATAAGCTCAGGCTATGTATGAGCGACCCCACCCATTCGGGTTATGGCCCCGTGGGCAAATCCCCCGGATAGTGGCTCCATCCGCTCACCCGAGCCGATCCTGATCACACGATGGAGTTGCTATGCGCAAGGCATTGAAGGTGATTTCCAGTCTGCTGATGTGTTGTACCGCCACGGCCACCCTGGCCACCGAGGCAGACACCAGCAACACGCTCAGGTTGTACAACTGGACCGACTACATCGGCGAAAACACCCTCGCCGATTTCGAGAAGCAGACCGGCATCAAGGTGATCTACGACACCTTCGACGGCTACGAAACGGTCCAGACCAAACTGCTCACCGGCCGCTCCGGCTACGACCTGGTGATGCTCAACGGCTCGCTGGTGCCACCGCTGATCAAGGCCGGGGTGTTCCAGCCGCTGGACAAGTCCAAGCTGCCCAGCTGGGCCAACCTCGACCCGCAAGTGGTGCAGAGCCTGCAGGCCTTCGACCCCGGCATGCGCTACTCGGCGCCCTACACCTGGGGCAGCTCCGGCATCACCTACAACGTCGACAAGATCAAGCAGCGCATGCCCGACGCGCCGATCGGCTCGCTGGCCATGCTGTTCGACCCGAAGATCGTCTCGCGCTTCGCCGACTGCGGTGTGACCGTGATGGACGCGCCCAGCGAAGTCATCCCGCTGGCCCTCAAGTACCTCGGCAAAGACCCGCAGAGCGCCAAGCCGGCGGACCTCAAGGCTGCCCAGGACGTGCTCATGGGCATCCGCCCCTACATCAAGAAATTCGACTCGGTGAACTACCTCACCAGCCTGCCCAACGGCGACGTGTGCATGGCCCTGACCTGGTCCGGTGACTACGCCACCGCCCAGGCCCGCGCGGTGGAGGCGAAGAAGGACATCAACCTGGCGTTCTTCATTCCCAAGGAAGGCTCGCTGATCTGGTTCGACAGCCTCTACCTGCCCAACGATGCCCCCCACGTGGCCAACGCCCACCGCTTCATCGAATACCTGCTGCAACCCAAGACCATGGCCGACGTGACCAACTACATCCACTACGCCAACAGCAACGCCGCCGCCACACCGCTGGTGCAGGCCGATATCCGCAACGACCCGGCGATCTACCCCGACGAGCCAACCCGCGAGCGGCTGTTCACCCAGAAGTCCCAGGACCCCCAGGCCATGCGCGCTATCACCCGGGTCTGGAGCACGGTCAAGACCGGCATCTGACACCTTTTACCGTACCGATCCGACAAGGAATTGCTTATGGCTACCCCGACTCGCCCCTTGGCCGCCACCTCGCACAACGACCAGCTGGTGAAAGCCGACAAAGCCCACTACATGCACGGCTACCACATGTTCGACGAGCACGCCGAGCAAGGCGCGCTGAACATCCAGGCCGGTGACGGCGCCTACATCCACGACACCCAGGGCAACCGCTTCCTCGACGCCGTCGGCGGCATGTGGTGCACCAACATTGGCCTGGGCCGCGAGGAAATGGCCCTGGCCATCGCCGACCAGGTGCGCCAGCTGGCCTATTCCAACCCGTTCTCGGACATGGCCAACCCGAAAGCCATCGAGCTGTGCCAGAAGCTCGCCAGCCTGGCGCCGGGCGACCTCGACCACGTGTTCCTCACCACCGGCGGCTCCACGGCCGTGGACACCGCCTACCGGCTGATCCAGTACTACCAGAACTGCCGCGGCAAGCCGAACAAGAAGCACGTGATCGCCCGCTACAACGCCTACCACGGCTCGACCTGCCTGACCATGTCGATCGGCAACAAGGCCGCCGACCGGGTGCCGGAGTTCGACTACGCCCACGAACTGATCCACCACGTCTCCAACCCTAACTTCTACCGGGCGGGCGACGACATGGACGAGGCCGAGTTCCTCGACTTCCTGGTGGCCGAGTTCGAGGACAAGATCCTCTCCCTGGGCGCGGACAACGTCGCGGCCTTCTTCGCCGAGCCGATCATGGGCTCGGGCGGGGTGATCATCCCGCCCAAGGGCTATTTCCAGCGCATGTGGCAGGTGTGCCAGACCTACGACATCCTCTTCGTCGCCGACGAAGTGGTCACCTCGTTCGGCCGCTTGGGCACCTTCTTCGCCTCCGAAGCGCTGTTCGGCGTCACCCCGGACATCATTACCACCGCCAAGGGCCTGACCTCGGCCTACCTGCCACTGGGCGCGTGCATCTTCTCCGAACGCATCTGGAAGGTGATCGCCGAGCCGGGCAAGGGCCGCTGCTTCACCCACGGCTTCACCTACAGCGGGCACCCGGTGTGCTGCGTGGCGGCGCTGAAGAACATCGAGATCATCGAGCGGGAAAACCTGCTGGCCCACGTCAACGATGTCGGCAGTTACCTGGAACAGCGTCTGCAGACCTTGGCTGCACTGCCTCTGGTGGGCCAGGTGCGCTGCATGAAGCTGATGGCCTGTGTCGAATTCGTCGCCAACAAGCAGACCAAGGCGCTGTTCCCGGACGCGGTGAACATTGGCGAGCGCATTCATGTGCGGGCCCAGGCCAAGGGGCTGCTGGTGCGCCCGATCATGCACCTGAACGTGATGTCGCCACCGCTGATCATCACCCACGCCCAGGTCGACGAGATCGTCGACACCCTGCGCAGCTGCATTCTCGAGGCGGCGCAGGAGCTGACCGAGCAGGGCCTGTACCACGGCCAATGATCGACCTTCTGCCAAAGATGCACGCGCGTGCCCCGGCCGGTAGACTGCGGGGCATGAGCCGAGCACACGAAAACACCACAATAAACCTGCCGTTTCATGCCCTGCAGCAATGGCACAGCGCCTTGCAACAGGCCTTCGCCCACAGCGAGGGCCCGGACGCGCTGGCTTGGCTGGCGGCAGCCATCAGCCAGCTGGTGGCCGCCGAGTCGATGCTGATCAGCCTCGAACGCAAGGGCCAGCCGCCGCAGCTGCTGTATCAGCAGGGCATCCCGGCCCGCTACCACGAGGCGGTGCTGGAGCGCTATTTCGCCGCGGGCTACCTGCTCGACCCGTTCTGCCTGGCGGTGCAGAAGGGCCTGGCGCAGGGCTTCTACCACCTGGAAGACATCGCCCCGGACAACTTTTTCGACAGCGACTACTACAAGACCTACTACCTGGGCACCGGCTGCAGCGAAGACAGCTACTTCATCGTCGACCTGGGTAACGACAGCAAGATCTCCCTGAGCCTGTTCCAGGGCTGCAGCGGTGCGCGCCTGGGTGTGGAACAACTGCACCTGTTGCAGGCGGTGGAACCGATGGTGCGCGAGCTGCTGATGCGCTTTGCCCGGCATGGCCTGGAGCAGCAGCCAGAAGCGAAAGAGAGCGTGCAGGCCGCGTTCGACAGCTTTGGTTGCGGGGTGCTGACCGAGCGCGAACGGCAAGTGGCGCAGATGGTGTTGCAGGGGCATTCGGTGAAGTCCACGGCCCATGAGCTGGGCATCTCACCCGAGACCGTGCGGATGCACCGCAAGAACTTGTACCTGAAGCTGGACATCAACTCGCAATCGGAGCTGTTCGCCCAGTTCATCGGCTGGTTGCGGCGGATCTGAGCGGGCTCACCAGCGCAGCAGGCGCGGGCCCAGCCAGGTGCCGAGCGCGGTCGGCAGCAGCATGCCAAGCACGTACCACAGGCCCCAGAACGGCACGCCCATCTCCGGGCAGTGCAGGCAGTAGGCCAAGGTGGCGGTTGACCCGGCTAGAAGGCCGCCAGCGGCACCCGCCTGGCGCAGGCGGGTCGGGGCCAGGCCGCGCAAGGCCCAGAACACGCTGACCAGTCCTGGCAGCGACAACAAAGTGATGTTCAGCGCGCATGTGCGCCAGGTGCGGCCGAACAGCAGGTCGGCGCGCGCATCCAGCGGGGCGCCGGCCAGGCTCAGCGCCGCGCCCAGCCACAGCAGCAGCAGGGGCAGGCCCAGCAGCCCCCAGGCCAGGCCACCGCGCACGCCCGGCCTGGCCAGCCGGCTGGTCAGCCACAACCCGAGCAACGCCAGGCTGCCGGGCAAGGCCACCTTGGCCCAGAACAGCGGCGTGCGCGCCACCTCGGCCAGGTCGCTGCGCACGCCGTAGAGGGCCGCGGTCATCAGCACTGCGGCCAGGCCGCCCAGCAACACGGCCAGCCCCAGGCGCCGAATCGTGGCGTTGTGCTGTACCGGGCCTTCGCCTGCAGCCAGCAGGCAGATCAGGTCATCGGTCTTCATCGTCGTATTTACCTCCAATCAACCTGGCCAGGGCCTTCAGGCCACGGTGTATGCCCACCTTGACCGCTGAGCTGGAAAGCCCGGTCAGCTGCGCGGTTTCCTCCACCGACAGTCCCTGCAACTTCACGTGGACAATCGGCAGCCGCTGGCGCTCGGGCAGCTGTTGCAGCAGCTTGGCCAGGTCGCGGCTGGCTTCGGCCGGCTCGGCATCGCTGCTGGCGAACAGTTCTGCGTCGTCATCCAGTGGCGCGCTGTGCGCATCAAGGCGGGCGCGGTTACGCAGGTAGTCGACCAGCTTGTAGCGGGCGATCGCCTGCACCCACGCGGTTAGCGGCTGTCGTGCCTGATAAGTATGCCGCGCGTTGTGCACCGCCAGCAGCACCTCCTGCAGCAGGTCCTCGATCTCGGCCGGGCGACTGGCCAGGCGCCGCCGCAGAAACGCCCGTATATGCAGCGCCAGGGCGGCGAGGAAGGCCCGGTAGGCCTGCGCGTCGCCCGCCAGCCCGGCCAGCAGCAAGGCTTGCAGCTGGGCTTCGCGCGCATCGAGCACTGCCTGTGAGTTAGTTCGTTGCATGGGCCGCCTGGGTTACACCGTGGGTGCATTTTCGGTGAGCCAGCCGTCGGCGACCCCCTGGATTGAAACCATAGGCGCTGTACGGAAAATATCTACAAACCATTTTCAGCGCCTATGAGATCGAGCGCCGCCCGCGCGGCGCATCGCGAGCTACGCTCGCTCCTACGTTTGTTTCGGGCCAATTATTCCTGTGGGATTTGCGCGCGAATCCCTTGGCGCCTGTCTATATATCGCGCCGTACCAACAAGGCGGTCGCGCGAGCCGTCACAGGCGTTACTGGCCCGAAACAAACGTAGGAGCGAGCGTAGCTCGCGATGCGCCGCGCGGGCGGCGCTCGATCTCATAGGCGCTAAACCTCTCAGATCAGGCTCAGCACCACCCGGTTGAGCGAAAAATTTTTCCAGGGCTGTAACCGGATCCGCACACGCCACGAACTACTCCATGAGCCGCCGGTAAACCTGCCACGGCCACCCACTCTGGAGACTTCAGCATGAAAACCTTAGCCCTCGCCACCGCTGCCCTGGCCCTCGCTTCGCTGGCAAGTGCCGCCATCGCGGCCACCCCCACCCAGCCAGCCGGCAGCGGCGCCGCCATGGAAAAATGCTACGGCGTCGCCATGGCCGGCAAGAATGACTGCAAGGCGGGCGCCGGTACCACCTGCGCCGGTTCTGCAAAAAAGGATTACGACGGCATGCACTGGAAGAACGTCCCGGCCGGCACCTGCACTTCGATCAAGACCCCGAACGGCATGGGCTCGCTGACCCCGATCCAGTCCTGAGCAGCGGAGGCCGACCATGAATGGCAAGGCAGCACTGGGCGCCGGGATCGGGCTCAAGGCCGAGCACTACGACGCGGCGCTGGCGTGCAGCGCCGAGGGGCTCTGGTTCGAAGTTCACCCGGAGAACTACATGGTCGGCGGCCCGCGCCTTGCCTGGTTGTTGCGCATCGCCGAGCACCACCCGCTGTCGCTGCACGGCGTGGCGCTGTCGCTGGCGGCCGATGCCGACCCGGACCCGCAGCACCTGCAGCGTTTGCGCACGCTGATCGACCAGGTCCGGCCGCTGCTGGTGTCCGAGCACCTGGCCTGGTCGACCTGGCGCGGCGCCTATCATCCCGACCTGCTGCCGTTCCCGCGCAGCAGCGAGGCCCTGGCCCGTATCAGCCGCAACATCCAGCGCAGCCAGGAAGCGCTGGGGCGGCGCATCTTGATCGAGAACCCCAGCCATTACCTGCAGCTGGACGGGCATGAATGGGACGAAATCGACTTCCTCGCCGAACTGGCCCGGCGTACCGGTTGCGGGCTGCTGCTGGACGTCAACAACGTGTACGTCAGTGCGCACAACCTGGGTTTCAGTGCCAGCGGTTACCTGGACCGCTTTCCCGCACAGGCGATCAGCGAAATCCACCTGGCCGGTTACAGCCACGACGCACAAGGCAGTTTGTTGATCGACTCGCACGATGCGCGTGTCGCAGCGCCGGTCTGGGCGCTTTACCGGCGCCTGATCGCCCGCATCGGCCCGCGCCCGACGCTGGTCGAGCGTGATGGCAATGTCCCGTCGTTCAATGAACTGCTGGGCGAACGGGCCGTGGCCCAGGCGACCCTGAACAGCTCTGGAGAGCAGCCATGAACCTCACCTTGAGCCAGTTCCAGGACGCGTTCGTCGCAGCCCTGCAGGGGCGCCCGGCGCCAGGGCTGGCGGCGCTCACCGAGCAGCCAGCGTTCGCGGTGTACCGCAACACGGTCATGGCCGGCTGCGTGGAGGCGTTGTGTGACAACTTTCCCAGTGTGCTGGCCCTGGTCGGGCGTGAATGGATGGAAGCGGCCGCAGCGGCCTACGCACGGCAAGCGCCACCCGACGACCCCCGACTGATCCATTACGGCGCAGCCTTCGCCGACTTTCTCGAGCAGGCGCAGGCACAACATGGCGTGCCGTACCTGGCCGCGGTTGCACGGCTGGATGCCCGCTGGAACGAGGCCTTCAGCGCGCTCGATGCGCCTTGCCTCGACTTGGCCGAGCTGGCGGGCATGACGGCCGGCGACCTGGCGCGTAGCGTCCTGTACCCCCGTGACAATGCCCGCTGGCACTGGTGCGCGGCGCATCCGGCCTACCGCCTCTGGCGCTGTGGCCGCGAGCAGCTGGCCTGGGCGGATGATCAACCCTGGGCCGGTGAAGGCGTGCTGTTCGTCGGCGGCCCCGAGGGCGTCAGTCACCAGCCGCTGGAGCAGGGCGGCTGTGCGTTCCTGCAGGCCTGTGCAGCCGGGCAGTCCCTTGAACAGGCTTCTGAGTTTGCCCAACACACCCAACCGGATCTGGACTTCGGCGACCTGCTCGGCCGCCTAGTCGCTGCACAGGTCTTCCGACCGCTCAGCTTTTCTTGAGGAAACCGCCATGGACCACGTTCACCCCACACCCTCGGCCAGTAGCCTGCGGCACGCCTGGAGCAGGCTTGCCGATGCGCTGCAGCAACTTCTGGGCGACAGCGTCTTGTGTCTGGTTGCGCGGTTCGGTATTGCCTCGGTGTTCTTCCTTTCCGGGCGAACCAAGGTCGAAGGCTGGCTGACCATCACGCCGAGTACCTATGAGCTGTTTCGTACCGAATACTCGCTGCCGCTGATTTCCCCCTGGCTGGCGGCGCACCTTGCGACTTACGCCGAGCACCTGTTCTCGCTGCTGCTGGTGCTGGGCCTGATGACCCGTCTGTCGGCCCTGGCGTTGCTGGGCATGACCACGGTGATCGAAGTCTTCGTCTACCCCGATGCATGGCCCACCCACCTGACCTGGGCAGGCCTGCTCCTGCTGTTGATTGCGCGAGGGGCGGGCCGGTTGTCCCTGGATCACCTGCTGAAAGTGCGCTGATCGCTGGTCGGCACCACCCGCCACACGGCAAGCATGCAGTGTTGGCGAGCGGGGATCGTCCGTTTCGAGTAGCGGGGCGAATCAGGGAGAGCCAGGCTGCGCTGCGCAGGTATCGAGGTCTTCGAGGAACGCCTGGAGGATGGGCGGGCGCGATACGCCGCGGCGGGTGACCATATCGAATGGCGAGCTCAGGTCCAGCGTGCTGGCGCCCAGGCGGCGCATGTCGCCGGTCTTGATCCATTGCTCGGCGAAGTGCACCGGCAGGAAGCCGATATAGGCGCCGGAAATGATCAGGATCGCCGCCGCCTCAATGTTCTCCACGGTGGCATCGGCCTTGGTGATGCCCAATTGTTCCAAGTCGTACTGCTGCATGTAGCCGCGCACCACGATCCGGCTCTGGCGCACGTCCTCCATCAGCCGGCCGTTACTGGCGTTGCTGGCGAACAGCGGGTGACGCCGGCCACAGTAGAGCCCCAGGGCCTCGTCATACAGCGGCTGGTAGGACAGCCCCGCGACCCGCAAAGGGAAGTGGCCGATAGCCAGGTGCAGCCGGCCATCGAGCACGCGTTCTTCAAGTTCCGCCGGGGCACCAATGTAGATGTGCAGGTGGGCATCGTGGCCGCGTGAAACAAAGCGCTGGGTGGTGCGCGGCAGGGGCGAGACGGGGTCGGTCAGGGTGGAGTCGATGATGCCCAGGTTGAGCTGGCCACTGATGTGCTGCTTGAGCACGTCGGCATCCATGCAGAAGCTCTCCACGGCACTGAGCAGGCGCAGGGTCGCTTCATGGATGGCCACCCCTTGCTCGGTCAGGCGAAAGCCACTGCGCCCGCGCTGGCAGAGCTTGACCCCCAGGCGGGTTTCCAGGTGCGACATCTGTTCGCTGATGGTCGACTGGCCGGCATTGAGCGCGGCCTGCGCCGCCGAAAAGCCGCCGCACCTGACAATCGTGGTGAAGACCCTAAGCAGCTTCAGGTCGACATCGTGGAGCTGGATCACCATAGCCTCCCGGCCGGGTTTCACATCGCCAGTGCTGATATGAACACCCGTGCATTGTTCTTGTCACGCAAGCTAACCATGAGTGCCTGGCCACTGCAATGCCGGGCATCGCCGGGTTGAAGCGCCGATGGATACTTCGGATGGCGCGATGTATGTATCTGCACTTGCGCATTTTTCCCCGCCGCAACGCTAGCCATAGTGGGTCGCAACGGTGGTCGAGCAGTCGCCCCGTCTCCTGAAACAGAACAAGAACTGGAGAAACCAGAACATGGCAAAGCACGGTTACGAGTCCGGCCGCCTGAACCTGCCCTTTGTGGGCCATTGCACGTTCGCCAAGGCCCCGGTGTGCACCGACTGGGCGGCGATCGACGCCGATGTGGCAATCCTTGGCGCACCCAACGATATGGGCACCCAGTGGCGTTCCGGCGCACGTTTCGGACCCCGCGGCATTCGCGAGGCATCGACGTTGTTCTCCTTCGGCCATGCCGGCGCCTACGACTTCGAGGATGACGCCACCTACCTGACCGAAGACCAGGTGCGCATGGTCGATGTCGGTGATGCCGATATCGTGCACACCGATATGGCCAGCAGCAATGCCAACATCGAGGCGGCGGTGCGGCAGATCCTTGCAGCAGGGGCCATGCCAGTGGTGCTGGGCGGTGACCATTCGGTGCACGCCCCAGTGATCAAGGCGTTCGAAGGCCACGGGCCGATCCATATCGTGCACTTCGATGCCCACCTGGATTTCGTCGACGAGCGCCATGGCGTGCGCTACGGGCACGGCAGCCCGCTGCGCCGGGCATCGGAGCTGGAGCACATCGTTGGCATGACCCAGATGGGCATCCGCAACGTGTCGTCCTCCAACCGAGACGACTACGATGCCGCGCGCGAGGCCGGCTCGCAGATCCTGTCGGTACGTGACGTGCGCCGGCTGGGCTGTGCGGGCGTACTGGCGAAGATCCCCGAAGGCCGCAATTACTACATCACCATCGACATCGACGGCTTCGACCCGTCCATCGCTCCAGGCACCGGCACCCCGAGCCATGGCGGATTCTTGTACTACGAAGTGCTGGAGATCATCCAGGCGCTGGCCCAGCGCAGCCACGGCCGCATTGTCGGCATGGACCTGGTCGAAGTGGCCCCGGCCTACGACCCCACCGGCATCACCTCGATCCTTGCCGCGCAACTGCTGATGAACAGCATCGGCTTCATCTTCCACGCGCGCGCCAAAGCCCGCTGATTCGGAGACTGTACTGTGGACCACAAGGTAAAAGCCTACTTGCAGGCCTTCGGTGTTTCCGAGGCGACCCAGCACTTTCTCAGCAAGCCGCAGCGCATGTTCATCGACGGCGCCTGGCTCGAGGCCAGCGATGGCGGCAGCGCCGAGGTGGTCGAGCCATCCACCGAGGGCGTGCTGACGCGCATCCCCATGGCCACCGCCGATGACCTCGATCGCGCCGTGCGAGCAGCACGGGCGCAGTTCGATGGCGGTGCCTGGAGCCAGCTCAAGCCGCTGGAGCGCGAGCGCCTGATCCATCGCCTGGCGGACCTGATCGAAACCCACGGCGACGAACTGGCGCAGATCGAGGCCATCGACATGGGCAAGTCGGTCGCCCAGGCGCGGGCGGTGGATATCCAGGGCACGGTCGATACCCTGCGCTATTTCGCCGGTTGGGCCAGCAAGATCCACGGGCGCACGGTCGAGCCTTCGCTGCCTGGCAACTACCTGGCATACACGCGCAAGGAAGCGGTGGGGGTGGTCGGCGCCATCGTGCCGTGGAACTTCCCGCTGCAGACCATGGCCTGGAAGCTCGGCGCGGCGCTGGCGACCGGTTGCACCGTGGTGGTCAAACCGGCTGAGCTGACCTCGTTGTCGGCGCTGCGCTTTGCCGAGCTGGTGCAGGCCTCGGGTATTCCCGACGGGGTGATCAACATCGTCACCGGGCGCGGCAGCGTGGTCGGCGAGGCGATGTCACGCCACCCAGGCATCGACAAGCTGAGCTTTACCGGCTCGACACCGGTCGGCTGCTCGGTGGGCAAGTCGGCGATGGACCAGATGAAACGCCTGACCCTCGAACTGGGCGGCAAGTCGCCGGTGATCGTGTTCGCCGATGCGGACATCGAGGCAGCGGCGCAAGCGGTGGCCAATGGGGTGTTCTTCAACTCCGGGCAGGTGTGCGACGCTGGCACCCGTGCGTATGTCGAGCGCAGCGTCTACCCGGCGTTCCTCGAAGCGCTGGCACGCTACACCGCCACCTTGAAGATCGCCCCGGGCCTGGACCCGGACTGTTTCATCAGCCCCATGGTGTCGCGCCAGCAAAAGCAGCGGGTGCTGGACTACATCGCCCTGGGCAAGGCCGAAGGCGCGCAGGTGTACTACGGCGGCGAGCCGCTGCACGGCCCGGGCTTCTTCGTGCAGCCCACGGTCTTCGCCAACTGCAGCAACGACATGCGCGTGGTGCGCGAGGAGATCTTCGGCCCGGTGCTGGTGACCCAGCCGTTCGACACCCAGGAACAGGCGCTGGCCCTGGCCAACGATTCGGAGTTCGGCCTGGCGGCAGCGATCTACTCCAACGACCTGGGCAAGGTCCATGGGCTGATTCCGAAACTGCGTGCGGGCACGGTATACGTCAACGCCCACAGCACCCTGGACCCGTCCATGCCGTTTGGCGGCTACAAGCAATCGGGCTATGGCAAGGACATGGGCGCAGAACAACTGGAGTTCCTGCTGGAGACCAAGGCGGTCTGGATCACCCTGCCCTGAGGTAGCAGGGCCGTCCTGCGCCGCTGAAGGTTGGCCGGCGGCGCAGGTTTATCGAATGCATCGAATTTCAATAACAAGAACCTGTCGAGGTGATGCCGATGAACAGCCAAGTGGATGTCGAGCGTGCGCAAGACCTGGAAAGGCGCCTGCGCGCCTATGAAGAGCTGGAGAACAGCGCCCGCTGGCCGGGCGCCCTGACTGCGCGGGACGTGGTGGCGCTGGCGCTGCTGACGCTGGTGATGGTGGCCGGCGCGTACTACCTGGGAGGCCAGCCATGAGTGCTTCCCGCGAGCAAGAATTTCGCCTGAGTGCGGAACGTGGCGACACCCCCTTGCTGCCCAATGAGCGGGTGTGGGGTTTCTGGGGCTTTGCCTACGCCAACTCGGCGCTGGCAGTGGCCACCTGGGTGTTCCTGATCGGCGGCGCCACCGCGCTGTTCGTCGGGCCCTTGCAAGGGATTGCCGCGATCATCATCGGCAACATCATCGGCGTGGTCCTCGCCGCATCGTCCACCTGCCTGCCGTGTGGCAAGTACGGCGTCGAGCAGTTCACCTTCCTGCGCAGCATGTTCGGCTTCAACGGCAGCCGCCTGGTGTACTTCCTGTCGGTGGTGGTGCTGACCCTGGGCTGGCTGGCGGTGCTGGGGCTGATGTGCGGGCGTGCGCTGGACAACCTGCAAACCCTGGTACAGCAGCGCCAGGCCAACGCTGACGACTGGCTGGTGACCGCCGGGGGCTTGCTGGCCATCGTGCTGGCGGCGCTGGTGGCCATGCGCGGGCCGGACATGATCCGCCGGCTGAGCGCGGTGATTGCGCCCAGCCTGATCCTGATCATGCTGGCGCTGATGTATTTCATTTCCCGCCGCTACAGCTTCGACGAACTGCTGGCCATGCCGCCCTTGCAGCCGCCGTTCGAGAACCCCCACGTCAACTTCATGGTCGCCGTGGAAATCAACATCGCCGCAGGCTTCTCCTGGTGGCCCTACATCGGCAACCTGTCGCGCCTGTGCAGCAACCAGCGCACGGCCTTCTGGCCCAACCTGGTGGGCATCTTCGGGGCGGCGTCGCTGGGCGAGTCGGTCAGCCTGTTCGCCGCCACCACCCTGGGCAGCAGCGACCCTACCGCCTGGATGCGCCTGGCGGGTGGCATGGGCTTCGGCGTCATCGCCCTGAGCTTCCTGGCACTGGCCAACCTGACCGGCATGGTCAACATCCTCTACACCGCGGTGATCGGCTTGCGCCAGCTGGCCGGCGAGCGCCTGCGCAGCGTGGGCTGGGGGGTACTGATCGGGCTGTTCTGCATCATTCCGGTGGTGATCGTGGTGTTCCTGCCGGGGATCTACGACGGCTTCTTCATCTTCCTGGTGTGGACGTCCGCGCTCAACAGTGCCCTGGCCGGCATCGGCATCGCCGATTACTTCTTCCTGCGCAAGCAGCGCCTGAACCTGCGCCAGCTCTATGCCGAGCAAAGCGGGTCGCCGTTGCGCTACTGCAAAGGCTTCAACCCCATCGCGCTGCTGGCGCTGGTGGCGGGCTTCGCGATCTATGTGGTGGTGTTCAACCCGCAGACCCTGGCCCATGCCGACTTCTTCACCTACGCCACCGCCTCGCTGCCGTCCTGCCTGCTGGCCGGGCTGGTGCACTACGGCCTGACCCGACTGCTGGCGGCGCGCCTGGGTTGGGGCGGCTACCCAAAGCGTAATGAAAACATCCTCCAGGCTGCCGGCCTGCGTGCACAGGACTAGAACCATGACCAAGCGATACGACTACATCATCATCGGCGCAGGCTCTGCCGGCTGCGTCCTGGCCAACCGCCTGAGCGAAGACGCCGGTACCTCGGTGCTGGTCCTGGAGTTCGGCGGCAGCGACCGCAGCGTGCTGATCCAGATGCCCAGTGCCTTCTCGCTGCCCATGAACACCAAAAAGTACAACTGGCGCTATGAGACCGTTGCCGAGCCGCACCTGGACAACCGCCGCCTGCATTGCCCGCGGGGCAAGGTGCTGGGCGGCTCGTCGTCGATCAATGGGCTGGTCTACATCCGTGGCCATGCCTGCGACTTCGATGAATGGGAAAGCCTTGGGGCGAAGAACTGGAGCTACCGCAACTGCCTGCCGTACTTCAAGCGTGCCGAGCAGTACAAGTTCGGTGGCGATGACTACCGCGGTGGCATGGGGCCGCTGGCCACCAACAACGGCAACAACATGCAGAACCCGCTGTACGGCGCCTGGGTCGAGGCCGGTGCCGAAGCCGGCTACATCAAGACCGATGACTGCAACGGCTACATGCAGGAAGGCTTTGGTGCCATGCACATGACGGTCAAGGATGGCGTGCGCTGGTCCACGGCCAACGCCTACCTGCGCCCGGCCATGGGCCGGCCGAACCTGACCGTGATCACCCATGCCATGACCCGGCGCATCCTGCTCGATGGCAAGCGGGCGGTGGGTGTGGAATATGACCACGATGGCCAGACCCACAAGGTGCTGTGCAACCGTGAGGTGCTGGTGTCGTCCGGCCCGATCGGTTCTCCGCACTTGTTGCAGCGCTCCGGCATCGGCCCCGAGGCCGTGCTGAAGCAGGCCGGCATCGAGGTGCGCCACGCCCTGCCTGGGGTGGGCGAGAACCTGCAGGACCACTCGGAAATCTACATCCAGTATGCGTGCAAGGAGCCGGTGACCCTCAACGGCAAGATGAACCTGCTGGGCAAGGCGATGATCGGCCTGCGCTGGTTGCTGTTCAAGGACGGCCTGGGCGCCAGCAACCACTTCGAGGCGGGCGGTTTCATCCGTTCGTCCAAGGGCCTGCGCTGGCCGGACATCCAGTTCCATTTCCTGCCGGCGGCCATGCGTTATGACGGCGACAAACCGTTCAAGGGCCATGGCTTCATGGTACTGACCGGGCCCAACAAGCCCAAGAGCCGCGGCCACGTGCGGGCGCTGTCGGCCGACCCGTACCAGCATCCGGAAATCCGCTTCAACTACCTCGAGAGCGAGGAGGACCGAGAGGGCTTCCGCCGTTGTGTACGGCTGACCCGCGAAATCATCGCCCAGCCGGCCATGGACCGCTTCCGCGGCGAGGAGCTGGCGCCCGGGCCGCAGGTGCAGACCGATGAGCAGATCGACGCGTTCGTGCGCGCCAACATGGAAAGCACCATGCACCCGTGCGGTTCGTGCCGGATGGGCGAGGATGATATGGCCGTGGTCGATTCGACCTTGCGCGTGCATGGCTTGCAGGGGCTGCGGGTGATCGACTCCTCGGTGTTCCCGAGCGAGCCCAATGGCAACCTCAACGCGCCGACCATCATGCTGGCCGAACGTGCTGCCGACCTGGTGCGCGGGCGCCAGCCGCTGGCACCGAGCGATGTACCGGTTGGCCTGGTGGCGGGCTGGGAGGAGCAGCAACGCAGCCGCGCGCCGCAGCGCGAGATGCCTGTTCGCTAGCGATACCGGGGCCGCCAGGCGCGGCCCTGGCCGGACCGAATGTGCTCCATTGGAGCGAATTCGCTACAAGCGGCGCTGGCGCAAGGTTCACGACGTCTGGCGCTGTTCTGCCGCCTGATTGGCGCTGTTTTGTGGAGCGACTTCTTTACAGCCAATCCGGCAACATTCAATCAAACCCCGGTAACTCGGGCGTTTTCCGGCTGGCACAGTGCTTGCTCTCTACCTGGCACGCGAGCGGATTTGAAAGTTGTTCATCCGGCCGCGAGGTTTGAACTTGTGACGTTATAAAAACAATTAGACTAGCAAGGTAGAAATCAATGAATAACTTGCCCCACGGTCACCGCCCGCCTGACGGTGACCCACACGAACTCAAGCGCAACCTGTCCAACCGCCATATCCAGCTGATCGCCATTGGCGGTGCGATCGGCACCGGCCTGTTCATGGGCTCTGGCAAGACCATCAGCCTGGCGGGGCCCTCCATCATTTTTGTCTACATGATCATCGGCTTCATGCTGTTCTTTGTCATGCGGGCAATGGGCGAACTGTTGTTGTCCAACTTGCAGTACAAGTCGTTCATCGATTTTGCGGCGGACCTGCTTGGCCCGTGGGCGGGGTTCTTCACCGGCTGGACCTACTGGTTCTGCTGGATTGTCACCGGTATCGCCGACGTCATCGCCATCTCAGCCTATTCGCAGTTCTGGTTCCCCGATATCCCCTTGTGGATACCGGCGCTGGCCTGTGTCGGCCTGTTGCTCACCCTGAACCTGATGACGGTAAAGATGTTCGGAGAAATGGAGTTCTGGTTCGCCATGATCAAGATCGTCGCCATCTGCGCGCTGGTCTGCACCGGCTTCTACATGGTGGCGGCGGCTTACCAGTCGCCGGCGGGGCAGGCGGCATCGCTGGCCAACCTGTGGAATGACGGCGGCATGTTCCCCCATGGCGCCATGGGCTTCTTCGCCGGCTTCCAGATTGCGGTGTTTGCCTTTGTCGGCATCGAACTGGTAGGCACCACCGCCGCCGAAACCAAGAACCCGGAACGCAACCTGCCACGGGCGATCAACTCGATTCCGTTGCGCATCATCGTCTTCTACGTGCTCGCGCTGGTCGCCATCATGGCCGTCACGCCCTGGCGTGAAGTGGTGGCCAACAAGAGCCCCTTCGTCGAACTGTTCGTGCTGGCCGGCCTGCCGGCGGCGGCGGGCATCATCAACTTCGTGGTGCTGACCTCGGCCATGTCGTCTGCCAACAGCGGCGTGTTCTCAACCAGCCGCATGCTCTATGGCCTGGCGGTGGATGGCGATGCGCCAGGCCGGTTCGGAGCGCTGTCCAGCCGTGCGGTACCGTCCAACGGCCTGATCTTTTCATGCGTGTGCCTGACGGGCGGGGCGCTGGTCATCTACCTGGTGCCGAACATGCTCGCCGCCTTCACCCTGATCACCACGGTGTCGGCCCTGCTGTTCATGTTCGTCTGGTCGATCATCCTGCTGTCGTACCTGGCGTACCGCAAGCAGCGTGACCCGCTGCACCAGGCATCGAAGTACAAGATGCCGGGCGGCACGCTGATGTGCCGGGTGTGCCTGGTGTTCTTCGCCTTCATCCTGGCCTTGCTGGCACTGGAGGCCGACACCCGCAGCGCGCTGTTCCTGATGCCGGTCTGGTTTGCCGTGCTAGGCCTGGCCTATCGCTCGATCCGGCGCAAAAGGCAGCAGGCCGTGCAGCTGTCATTCGATGCCGATTGATCCACACCTTCACTTTCCACCCAAGGGGGGCAGCGCCATGCGCTGTCCCCCTGTCGTCTTTTTACCCCGCAGGGAATTCTCATGAGAATCCACGTCAACTTTCTCGACCGTGTCGGTATCACTCAGGAAATCCTCTCGCTGCTTGGGGCGCGCAACCTCAACCTGGACGCCGTGGAGATGATTCCGCCCAACGTCTATATCGATGCCCCGACCTTGTCGCCAAGGGTGCTGGACGAGCTCTACGCAGCCCTGCTGGGCGTAGACGGGGTGCAGGAGGTGGCGCTGGTTGACTTCCTCCCCGGCCACCGCCGGCGCCTGCAGCTGGAAGCGTTGCTGGCAGCGATGAGCGACCCGGTGCTGGCGGTGGACCCTGGCGGCCATGTGCTGCTGGCGAACCCGACCCTGGTCGCCCTGGTGGGCCGCGAGCCGGCCGGTGAGCCGTTGAGCCGGTTGTTTGCCGAGCCGAACCTGGCCCAGACCCTGATCGACAAGGGCTTCCGACTGCCGATGTGCGAGGTGGGCTTTCAGGGCCAGGCCCTGCTGCTGGAGGCCACGCCGATCAGCGGTGGCGCCGATGGCCTGGTGGGCGGCCTGCTGACCTTGTACCCGCCCAGCCGCATCGGCGAGCGCCTGGCCTCGCTGCTGCATGACAACAGCGAAGGCCTGGGGGCGTTGCTTGGCGAGTCGGCGGCGCTGCAGGCGCTCAAGGCCCGCCTGCACAAGGTGGCGAGCCTGGAGGCGCCGGTATTGATCCAGGGCGAGACCGGTACCGGCAAGGAACTGGTGGCTCGTGCCTGCCACGCGCTGAGCGCCCGGCGCGATGCCTCGTTCCTGGCGCTTAACTGCGCGGCGCTGCCCGAGAGCCTGGCCGAAAGCGAGCTGTTCGGCTACGCCGCCGGTGCCTTTACCGGCGCCCAGCGGGGCGGCAAGCCGGGCCTGCTGGAACTGGCCGATGGCGGTACCGTGTTTCTCGATGAAGTGGGCGAGATGTCGCCATACTTGCAGGCCAAATTGCTGCGTTTTCTCAATGACGGCAGCTTTCGCCGGGTGGGCGGTGGCAGCGAGGTGCAGGTGAATGTGCGGGTGGTTTGCGCCACCCACCGCCACCTGGAAAGCATGGTGATCGAAGGCGGCTTTCGCGAAGACCTCTACTATCGCCTCAACGTGCTCAACCTACAGGTGCCGCCACTGCGCGAGCGCGGCAAGGACATCCTGCTGCTGGCCGAGCATTTCCTGCGCCAGGCCTGTGCGCAGATCCAGCGCGCCCCGTGCCGGCTGGCGCTGGCCACCCATCCGTTGCTGCTGGGCAATCGCTGGTCGGGCAATGTGCGCCAGTTGCAGAACGTGATCTTCCGCGCGGCGGCCATCAGCGAAGGCGACGTGATCGACTGTGATGACCTGGAGCTGGCTGGTACCGCCTTGAGCAGCCAGCAAGCCGAGGGGCAGGAGATCGTCAGCCTGGAAGCGGCCGTGCAGGCCTTTGAAAAATCCTTGCTGGAAAAACTCTACGCAAGCTATCCCTCGACCCGGCAACTGGCGGTGCGTTTGCAGACATCGCACACGGCAATCGGCCAGCGTTTGCGCAAGTACGGTATCGCCAGCCGGGTCTCGTAGCCGGCCCGGTGCGAATACGCTCCGCTGGAGTGAGTGTGCTCCAGGCGGGCGTGGTCCCGGGTTCATTGGCCCATGTTGTCAGGGTGGGCTGCCGGGCCCAGGTCACGGAGCGAATTCGCTCCATCGCGCAGGTGCGGGGTTGTCCGAAAATAAACAGTAAGATATTGATATATATGGATATTATTGGGTTGGCATCGCCCTTGCTCTGTATCAGTCAGTCCTGCATCGGGACCCATCTGATAACAAAAGAGGAAGATCCATGACCACACTGCGTTTTACTCCTGAACACGAATGGCTGCGTCTGGAAGCGACGGGTGAACTGACCGTCGGCATCACCAGCTATGCCCAGCAGGCTTTGGGCGACGTGGTGTTCGTGCAATTGCCGGAGCCGGGCGAGTATGGAGAGGGCAACGAAGTCGCGGTGCTGGAGTCGGTGAAGGCCGCCAGCAACATCACCATGCCGTTGCGCGGTACCGTGGTGGCCGTCAACCAGGCTCTGGCCGACGTCCCCGAGCTGGTCAACACCTCGCCGATGCAGGACGGCTGGTTCTTCCGCATCCAGGCGGCCAACCCGGCGGAACTCGACGGCCTGATGGACCAGGACGGCTACGACCGCTTCCTGGCCGACAACGCCTGAGCCAGGGTGCCGACATGACCAACGCATCCATCCCGCTGGGCACCGACAACGAGTTCATCGCCCGCCACATCGGCCCGCGCGAGGGCGACATCGACGCCATGCTGGCGCTGGTCGGCCATGACTCGCTCGACGCCCTGATCGACAGCGTCATCCCTGTCAGCATCAGGGGCAGCAGTGTGCTCGAACTGTCCAAGGGGCAGGGCGAAGCTGAAGCCCTGGCCGCACTCAAAGCCATCGCGGCCAACAACCAGCTGTTCAGCAACCATATTGGCCAGGGCTATTACCCGTGCCACACACCAACGCCGATCCAGCGTAACCTGCTGGAGAACCCGGCCTGGTACACCGCTTACACGCCGTACCAGCCGGAAATCTCCCAGGGCCGCCTGGAGGCGTTGCTGAACTTCCAGACCCTGGTCAGCGACCTCACCGGCATGCAGATCGCCAACGCCTCGTTGCTCGACGAAGCCACCGCTGCCGCCGAGGCCATGACCTTCTGCAAGCGCCTGGCAAAGAACAAGGCCCCGGCGTTCTTCGCCTCCAGCCATTGCCACCCGCAAACCCTCGATGTGCTGCGTACCCGTGCCCAGCCACTGGGTATCGAAGTGGTCATCGCGGATGAAACCGACCTGGATGGCCAAAGCCTGGACGGCTATTTCGGCCTGTTGCTGCAATACCCGGCCAGCACCGGCGCCATCAGCGACCACCGCGCCCTGGTGCAGCGCGCCCATGGCGCGGGTGCGCTGGTGGCCGTGGCCGCCGACCTGCTGGCGCTGACCTTGCTGACCCCACCGGGCGAGTTCGATGCCGACGTGGTGCTGGGCAGCGCCCAGCGCTTCGGCGTGCCGCTGGGCTTTGGCGGCCCGCATGCGGCGTACTTCGCCACCCGCGACGGGTTCAAGCGCGACATGCCCGGCCGCCTGGTGGGCGTGTCCATCGACCGCTTCGGCAAGCCGGCCCTGCGCCTGGCCATGCAAACCCGCGAGCAACACATCCGCCGCGAAAAGGCCACCAGCAACATCTGCACCGCGCAGGTGCTGCTGGCCAACATCGCCAGCATGTATGCGGTCTACCACGGCCCCCACGGCCTGGAGCAGATCGCCCGGCGGGTACACCGCCTGACCGCAATCCTGGTGCAAGGGCTGCAGCAGCTGGGGCACAAGGTCGAGCAGGCGCGCTTCTTCGACAGCGTCAGCGTGGTCACCGCGAGGCCCGTGGCCGATGTACTGGCGGCAGCCCAGGCCGGGCGACTGAACCTGCGGCTGATCGATGAGCGGCGGGTTGGCGTGGCCTTGGATGAAACCTGCGAACAGGCCAGTGTGGAGGCCCTGTGGCAGGTGTTTGCCGAAACCGGTCAGGCGCTGCCGAACTTCACCGGCCTGGCCGCCAAGGCGGTCGATTGCCTGCCAGCGCCCTTGCTGCGCACGACGCCGTTCCTGCAGCACCCGGTGTTCAATCGGTATCACAGCGAAACCGAGCTGATGCGCTACCTGCGCCGCCTGGCCGACAAGGACCTGGCTCTGGACCGCAGCATGATCGCCCTGGGCTCGTGCACCATGAAGCTCAACGCCGCCAGCGAGATGGTGCCGATCACCTGGCCGGAATTCGGCGCGCTGCACCCGTTCGCCCCGGCCGAACAGACGCTGGGCTACCGCCAGCTGACCGATGAACTGGAGGCCATGCTCTGCGCCGCCACCGGCTATGACGCCATGTCGCTGCAGCCCAATGCCGGCTCCCAGGGCGAGTACGCCGGCCTGCTGGCCATCCGCGCCTACCACGCCAGCCGTGGCGAGGCAGGGCGCGATGTGTGCCTGATCCCGTCGTCGGCCCATGGCACCAACCCGGCCACGGCGCAGATGGCCGGCATGCGGGTGGTGGTGGTCAACTGCGACGAGCGTGGCAACGTCGATGTCGCCGACCTGCAGCACAAGGCCGAGCAGCACCGGGCGCAGCTGGCCGCGCTGATGATCACCTACCCCTCGACCCACGGTGTGTTCGAGGATGCCATCACGCACATCTGCGACATCGTTCATGAGCACGGTGGCCAGGTGTACCTGGATGGCGCCAACATGAACGCCATGGTCGGCCTGTGTGCGCCGGGCAAGTTCGGTGGCGACGTGTCGCACCTGAACCTGCACAAGACCTTCTGCATCCCCCACGGTGGCGGCGGCCCCGGTGTCGGCCCGATCGGCGTCAAGGCGCACCTGGCGCCGTTCCTACCCGGCCACGCGCAGCTGGCCAACCCGCAGGGCGCGGTCAGCGCGGCGCCTTATGGCAGTGCCAGCATCCTGCCGATCACCTGGATGTACATCCGCATGATGGGCGGGGAAGGGCTCAAGCGTGCCTCGCAGCTGGCGATCCTCAATGCCAACTACATTGCCCGGCGCCTGGAGGAGCACTACCCGGTGCTGTACACCGGCGAGAACGGCCTGGTCGCCCACGAGTGCATCCTCGACCTGCGCCCGCTCAAGGACAGCAGCGGCATCAGCGTCGAGGACGTGGCCAAGCGCCTGATCGACTTCGGCTTCCATGCCCCGACCATGTCGTTCCCGGTGGCTGGCACGCTGATGGTCGAGCCGACCGAGAGCGAGTCCAAGGAAGAGCTGGACCGCTTCTGCGCCGCGATGATCTGCATCCGCGAGGAAATCCGCGCCGTGGAAAACGGCACTCTGGACAAGCTCGACAACCCGCTGAAGAACGCCCCGCACACCGCCACCGAGCTGGTGGGCGAATGGCCCCATGGCTATGCCCGGGAGCTGGCGGTGTACCCGCTGGCAGAGTTACGCGACAGCAAGTACTGGCCGCCGGTGGGGCGCGTGGACAACGTCTACGGCGACCGCAACCTGGCCTGTGCCTGCCCGCCGCTGTCGAGCTATCAAGATGTCTGACCTGCCGGCCCGGACCCGGTCCGGGCCGTGTTTGCCAACCGAACAACAAGGAGTCACACCCATGTTCCATAAAAGCCTGACCCTGTCCGATTTCGACCCAGCACTTTCCGCGGCCATCGGCCGTGAAGTGCAGCGCCAGGAAGACCACATCGAGCTGATCGCTTCGGAAAACTACACCAGCCCCCAGGTGATGCAGGCCCAGGGCACCGAACTGACCAACAAGTACGCCGAAGGCTACCCAGGCAAGCGCTACTACGGTGGCTGCGAGCATGTCGACGTGGTCGAGCAGCTGGCCATCGACCGTGCCAAACAGCTGTTCGGTGCCGGTTATGCCAACGTCCAGCCGCACTCGGGCTCCCAGGCCAACGCGGCGGTCTACCTGGCCCTGCTGCAGGCCGGTGACACCTTGCTGGGCATGAGCCTGGCCCACGGCGGCCACCTGACCCACGGCGCCAAGGTGTCGTCCTCGGGCAAGCTGTACAACGCCGTGCAATACGGCATCGACGGCAACGGCCTGATCGACTACGACGAAGTCGAGCGCCTGGCCGTCGAGCACCAGCCAAAGATGATCGTGGCCGGCTTCTCGGCCTACTCGAAGACCCTCGACTTCCCGCGCTTTCGGCAGATTGCCGACAAGGTCGGGGCCTACCTGTTCGTCGACATGGCCCACGTCGCCGGGCTGGTCGCGGCAGGCCTGTACCCCAACCCGCTGCCGTATGCCGACGTGGTCACCACCACCACCCACAAGACGCTGCGCGGGCCGCGCGGCGGCCTGATCCTGGCCAAGGCCGACCCGGAGCTTGAGAAAAAGCTCAACTCGGCGGTGTTCCCGGGCGGGCAGGGCGGGCCGCTGATGCACGTGATCGCGGCCAAGGCGGTGTGCTTCAAGGAGGCTCTGGAGCCTGGTTTCAAGGAGTACCAGCGCCAGGTCATCAGCAACGCCCAGGCCATGGCGCAGGTGTTCATGCAGCGCGGTTTTGACGTGGTGTCCGGTGGCACCGACAACCACCTGTTCCTGGTCAGCCTGATCCGCCAGGGCATCACCGGCAAGGACGCCGACGCCGCGCTGGGCCGTGCGCACATCACGGTGAACAAGAACGCCGTGCCCAATGACCCGCAGTCGCCGTTCGTGACCTCGGGCCTGCGTATCGGTACCCCGGCTGTGACTACCCGTGGGTTCAAGGAGGTGGAGTGCCGCGCCTTGGCGACCTGGATCTGCGACATCCTCGACCACCTCGGTGATGCCGACGTCGAGGCCCAGGTGGCGCGCCAGGTAGCGGAATTGTGCAAGCTGTTTCCGGTCTATCCGGCCTGACACACGGGGGCCGCAAAGCAGCCCCCGGTAATGCTGTCAGTCAATATCAACGCGGGGCCAGGAGCCAGCCATGTCCAGCGAACAACTGCAACACACATCGCCGCGCCCGCAGCCCTTGCAGGCCGGGGTGAAACTGCGCGGCGCCGACAAGGTGGCGCGCATTCCGGTGAAGATCCTGCCCACCGAGCAGGTGCCGCGCAAACCCGACTGGATTCGCGTGGCGATTCCCACTACGCCGGAAGTGGCGCGGGTCAAGGCCCTGCTGCGCAAGCACAGGCTGCACAGCGTGTGCGAAGAGGCGTCCTGCCCGAACCTGGGCGAGTGCTTTTCGGGCGGTACGGCGACCTTCATGATCATGGGCGATATCTGCACCCGCCGTTGCCCGTTCTGCGATGTCGGCCATGGCCGGCCCAAGCCGCTGGATGCCGATGAACCGAAGAACCTGGCCATCGCCATTGCCGACCTTGGCCTGAAGTATGTGGTGATCACCTCGGTGGACCGTGACGACCTGCGCGATGGTGGCGCCGGGCACTTTGCCGATTGCCTGCGCGAGATCCGCAGGCTGTCGCCGGGGATTCAGCTGGAGACCCTGGTGCCGGATTACCGTGGCCGCATGGACGTGGCCCTGGACATCACGGCGCAAGAGCCGCCAGATGTGTTCAATCACAACCTGGAAACCGTACCGCGCCTGTATCGGGCGGCACGGCCAGGCTCGGACTTCGAATGGTCACTGGACCTGCTGGAGCGCTTCAAGCAACGCCTGCCGACGGTACCGACCAAGTCCGGCCTGATGCTCGGCCTGGGCGAGACCGATGCCGAGGTGGTCGAGGTGATGCAGCGCATGCGTGAGCACCAGGTCGACATGCTGACCTTGGGGCAGTACCTGCAACCGTCACGCAGCCACCTGCCGGTGCAGCGCTTCGTGCACCCCGACACCTTCGCCATGCTTGCCGAGCAAGCATTGGCGATGGGGTTCAGAAACGTGGCAGCCGGGCCGCTGGTGCGCTCGTCCTACCACGCTGACCGGCAACTGCAAGCCGTGTAAGGCTGTGCCCGGCAGGGCAGGCGTTGGTCACAGGTGAGTGCCTGCCTTGCCGGTTTCACAGCCCGCCGTCGATGAGGGTTCAGTTCACCAGCACTTCGTCCAGTGCCTGCTCAAGGGTGCTGACGGTGCGCTCGATGTTGTGCAGTTTTTCCAGCCCGAACAGACCGATGCGGAAGGTCTGGAAGTCGGCAGGCTCATCACATTGCAACGGCACGCCGGCGGCTATCTGCAGGCCGTGCTCGGCGAATTTCTTGCCGTTCTTGATATCGGCATCATCGGTGTAGCTCACCACCACGCCCGGGGCCTGAAAACCGGCTGCGGCCACGCTCCTGATGCCTTTGCCGGCCAGCATGGCGCGTACCCGATCGCCCAGCGTCTGTTGCTCGCCGCGAAGCTTGTCGAAGCCATAGGCTTGCATCTCGTTCATCACCTCGTTGAAGCGCGCCAGTGAATCGCTGGGCATGGTCGCATGGTAGGCATGCCCGCCCTGTTCGTAGGCCTGCATGATTTGCAGCCACTTTTTCAGGTCGCAGGCAAAGCTGCTGCTCTGCGTCTGCTCGATGCGCGCGAGGGCCAAGGCACTGAACATCACCAGCGCGCAGCAAGGCGAGGCGCTCCAGCCTTTTTGGGGGGCGCTGATCAGCAGGTCTACGGCGCACTTGTGCATATCGACCCAAACCGTGCCTGAGGCGATGCAGTCCAGCACGAACAAGCCCCCCACCGCATGCACGGCGTCACCGACGGCCCGCAGGTAATCGTCGGGCAGGATCATCCCGGATGAGGTTTCAACGTGGGGGGCGAAGACAACCTGCGGCTTGTGCGCCTCAATGGCCGCCAGCACTTCGTCCAGAGGGGGAGGCGCGTAAGCCGCCTGGCGCCCTGTGTCGACCGGCCGGGCTTTGAGCACCGTGGTGGCCGCCGCGATGTTGCCCATCTCAAGGATCTGGCTCCAGCGATAGCTGAACCAGCCATTGCGTATCACCAGGCATTGCTGGCCGCTGGCGAACTGTCGCGCTACCGCCTCCATGCCGAAGGTACCGCTGCCTGGGACGACTGCAACGGCCTGGGCGTTGTAGACCTGTTTCAGGGTGCTGGAAATGTTCTTCATCACACCTTGAAAGGCCTGCGACATGTGATTGAGCGAGCGGTCGGTGTAGACCACCGAGTACTCGACCAGCCCCTCGGGATCAATTTCGGGATAGATCTTTGACATGGGTGACTCCTTCGGCAGAGATGTCCTTGATATCGACCTTGGCCCAAGCATTGGCAAATGACAAGAATGATCGGGGCGGATTGCAGGTATCAGCGGGTTTCAATGTGCGCCTGCAACTGCCCGCCGACGATGGATATTTCTTTGAATTGTCGACCCTCGCGCAGCACGAACAACGCGTCCATCCCGCGCGCCTGCGCCAGGCGTGGGCCCTCGGTTTCGCCCAGGACCATCAGCGCCGTGGCCCAGGCATCGGCGAGCATGCAGGAGGCCGCCACCACGGTGACGGCAGCGAGCGGGTTGCACAGGGGCGCGCCGGTGGCCGGGTCCATGGTGTGAGCATAGGACTGACCGGCCACCTCGACCCAGTGTCGATAGTCCCCCGAAGTCGCGATCGCGGCATCGCTGAGCTCCATCACGCCCATGACTTCACGCACGCCCCGCGTGGGTTTTTCCAAGGCCACGATCCAGCACTGGCCGTCAGGCTTGACGCCTCGGGCGCGCATCTCGCCATCGATACCGACCAGGTAGCGGGTGATGCCCAGACCCTCCAGGCAACGGGCCAGTTCATCCACGCCAAAACCTTTGGCGATACCACTCAAGTCAAGGTTCAGCGGCCCGCGCTTGCGCACCTGATTGCGCTGGGGCTCCACCACCAATGCGGCGCTGGCCGACAGCCGGGCACGCGGCGCAACCGTGCCGCTAGCCTGCGCCGTGACCGTCTGCTCCCCTGGGCCGAAGCCCCAGGCGTTCACCAGGTCACCGACAGCGATGTCGAAGGCGCCGCCGGATTGCTGGCTGACGCGCAATGCCGCAGACAGCACCGTGGCCAGTTCCTTGGGCACCGACAGCCATTGCTGCTCGGGGGCGGCATTGAGGCGGTTGAGGTCCGAGTCGGGTTTCCAGGTGGACATTTGCTGGTCCACCCGGGCCACGGCGCGGGCCAGTTGCTGGCCCACTTGTTCGGTGTCGATCCCGGCCCCGGCATAGAACAGAGCGGTGTAGCGGGTGCCCATGGTTGCGCCGTTCAGGCTGTAACGCTGCAACTCAGTAGACATCTTCACGGTAGCGTCCTTGTGCCTTGAGAGTGAGCACACTGAGGTTGAGAGGCGCCAACACTTCATCAAGGGCCTGCATCACGCCTTTGGCCATCTCGCGACTGCCACACACCAGCACCTGGGCACCTTTTTCAATCAGCCGGCGCAAGGCCAGGGCATCGCTGATCAGCCGGTCTTGCACGTAGCTGCGGTCCTGAACCTGAGAAAAGGCGGCACGCAATGCCGTGAGGCGGCGGTCCGACAAGTATTGGTTGAGCTCGGGTTCGTAGAGAAAGTCCGAGGCCGGGTTGCGTCCGCCCCAATACAGGTGCATTGGGTGTCGGGCCTTGTTGTTGCGGATAAAACCGGCCAGAGGACCGATGCCGGTACCGGCGCCGATCAGGATCACCGGGTGTGCGCCCGATGCCGGACGAAACTGCGGGTTGGGCTGGATGAAGGCGTCGATCTGCGCACCGATGTCCAGGCCGTGAAGAAATTCCGAGCACAGGCCGCCGTTGTGTTTGCGCACGCAGATCTCCAATACGCCGTCCTGGGAACCGCTGGCCAGCGAGTAGAAACGCGGGATTGGGCTGCCCGGGGGCAGAATCCCGAGCAGGTCGCCGGCCAGAAAGCCCGGTAGTTCGCTGCAGGCTTTGAAGCGCAGGACGTGGGTCGGTGCATTCACCTGTTCGCCATAGGCAATCCGCTCTGTCAGCGTCAATCCATGGGTACGCGGTTGCTGCGGGGTGTGAACCAGCGCCAGCTCCTGCCCCAACACCTCGCTCAATGCCTGGCCCCAGCGGGCAAACTCCTGAGAGGACTGGCGGTTGATGGTTTCCAGCCTGAGCAGTGGCGAGCCACCGGCCTGCAACATTGCATCCTGCACGTGATGGGCGTACTGACAGAACTGCGTAAACTGGCGGTCGCCCAGGCCCAGCACCGCGAACGGCAGGCCGGGCTTGAGGCCGGTCTTGGCCAGCCGCGCCAGGAACTGCGAAGCCGAGGCCGGCGCATCGCCGTCACCGTGGGTTGCGGTGAGGATGAACAGCCGTTGGGCATTGCGGTAGTCGCCCGCCCATTCATTCATCGCCGCGCTGTGCACCTTGTGGCCACGCTGGTGCAAGGCGTCGTGCAGGGTCTTGGCAAAACCCCAGGTGCTGTTGTTCTCACTGCCCACCAGAATCACGCTGTCGGCAGCGTGGGCCAGGCTGTTGTGGCGGATGTTCGGGCCAGCCCTGCGGCGCCGCCACCACAACAGAATGCCGGTCACGCTCATCAACGGCACGCAGAGGGCGCAGACTCCGAGCAGCAGGCCCAGCCACCACAGGCCCTCGCCAGTGTGCAGTTGGTAGATCAGGTCATAGAGGTTGCGCATCGAGTCGTGGGCTTGATAGGACAACACTGCGCCGCTGGCCTGATCCACGTAGCCGTCGCCCTGGGCGGTGCGCAGGGAAAACATATCGCGGGGGTCGCCGGGGGTTGGGTAGACCAGCTCGCGCAGGTCATTGAGGTCGGTGGCCTGCAAGGCCTGCAGCGTGGCCACCGGCAAGGCCGGGCCGGAGCTGACGTGGGCCGGGAAGGCGGGTTCACGTTCACTACCGTCGGCGATCAAACCAAACGTGGTGGCGGACATGTACAGCCCGCTCAAGGCCGTCAGCAGTAGCCCGAGCAAGGCCAGCCGCCCGACTTCAGCATGCCAGCGCTGGCTGAAACTGCCCCGCAGCGGGCGCAGCAGGTTGCGCCAGCCGCCCAGGCGCCGGGCCAGCAGCAGTGCGCCGGACACTGACAGCGCCAGCATGATCAGGGCGCCAGCACCCGACACCCCATGGCCCGGCGTGCCAAGCAGCAGCGAGCGGTGCAGGTCCTTCACCCACTGGGAGAACGCGGATGGCTGGTAAGGACCGAGGCCCTGGCCCGTCAGTGGGTCGACCTGTTCCGCACTGGCCTGGCCATTCTGGTTGTAATAGACGATCACCGTGCCGGACGCTGAGCGCTGGATCTGCTCCACGCCCGTGAAGTGGCTGGCAACGCGCCCGGCCAGTTGGCCGACGTTGAGTTGTCCGGCCGCAGTGGAGGTGCCGTGCAGGCGTTCCAGCGCCGGCTGGACAGACAGGATCGCGCCGCTGATGGCTAATACCATGACCAACAGGGCGGCGATCAGGCCAGGCAGGGAATGGAACCGACGAAGCATATTCAGCCTCCAGAAGTGTCCGGCGCTACAAGTCGTAAGTGAAGGTGTCGACGTAAGCACTGCCGGTCGTGGGCTTGCCAGAGCCTTGGGCCGTCAGCGCTACGCTGACATCGCCACGGGCGTCACGTTGGTCCTCGACGGCGCTGTCGATGCGGATCTGGTAGCCGGCATCAATCAGCGTGTCTGCCAGTTCCACGCTGACCTTGAGCGTGCCCCCACTGCCGACACTGGCGCCGCTGACTCCGTCAAACTCGCTCGGATTCATCCCGCTGCCACGTGCCCAGTCGCCCAGGTGCTTGTAATACTTGGCCTTCTTCCCGGCCACCCAGAGGGTTTTCTGATACTGGCCACTGGCGTCGGTGACGTAGATCGCCAGGTAGGCATCGTTGCCGCTGTAGTCCTTGAGCTGTGTGGTCAAGGTCACTTCCCGGGCCTGGGCCAGCGCCGGCAGGGCGATGGCGCCGACCAGGCAGGTTGCTGCGATGATCTTTTTCATGACGGTGTCTCCGGTCGAGGGCGGCGTCTGTGGCATACCCTAAAGTGCCTTCCTGAAGGCCAGCTGAATTTTCAGATTCATGTCACCAAGGTGATTAAGGTGCTGCAAGACAACCATCACTGGAGGTGTCAGATGCGGGTTTTACTGGTTGAGGACGCTCCGGGCTTGGGTGAAGCGCAGCGCGGGCAGATTGACCGTGTAGTCGATGTGATGGAGGCGTTGGTGAAATTCACGTTGCTGGTTCGTGGTCGTGAGGGCTACCCGGTAGATCGTTATTCGGAGCGAAAAGAAAGCGCGCAGGCTTTATCGGCCAGGGTGAATCAGCGCTCCATCGAGACGGCGCGCAGGACCGGAAGGGCTTGCAGTGCGGTGATCTTCGCTTGAATGTCAGCCATCTTGTTGGCGACCAGGGCCGCGCCTTGCGCGCAATCGATCGTATTACCCCGCCTGGCCTGAGGGATGTCCCTGATCTCGGCGAGCGAAAAACCGCCGCCCTGGGCACTCTGAATGAAGGCCAGATCGACAACGGTCTGATCGGTATAGCTGCGGTAGTTGGGGGCTTGGTGATCGGCCACGATTAGCCCGAACTGTTCGTAATAGCAATGCATGGCGGCCGAGCCCACTGCGGCGCGTCAACTCTCCAATACTTACAGTAAAACTCCTTGACTGTAGAGTACCCTCTATACCTTAGCCTGCGCCGATCTTCCAAACAAGGAATCAGGCATGAGCGTGGAATGGAGAGCAGGTAGGCCGACTGGGCGGCAACCCTGCATGTATCCGTTGATTACCCGTCAATGAGGGCACACCGAACCGTCAGGGGATGCTTGCGCAACTGGCAAAAACGCTGGAAGTAAAGGCCCCTCGACGCCATGTAGCGATAGGCTTGCTCAAGTGGCTGTTGACGATTCCCGGGCTGGCGGCCCGATTCTCGATCAGCACCGAGTCGTTGAACTTTATTCAGACGCAGCGCTTTGACATGAGTCACAGCAAGCAATTGGAGCGCAAGTATCAATTAACACATCCAGACATGGCACGAACACTGGAAAAGACGGTGCGTTACGTCAAGGGTTACTTGCCCAACTGAGCCCACCCATGACAAGGAATGTAATGATGCAATCTCATTTCGGCAAAGGCGTCCTCTTTGCACTCTGCGCCGCGGCATTGAATGCAACAATCGGCGTACTCAGCAAGGTGTTGATGAACAGTGGATTCAGCTCCAGCAGTATCGCCTTGATAAAAACCCTACTCGGCTGCCTGCTGCTGTCAGTCTTGCTACTGTGCCTCAAGCGACCCTTGCACGTGGCTAAGTGGCTCCCTGCAGCCGTGTGCGCCTTTCTCGGCATTTTCATGCTGTTCCACTTTGAAACTTCGGCCTATCGCCATTACGCCGCGGCCGGGGTCGTGGTGATCCTGATGGCTAGCGCATCCATTTCTTCGATATTACTGGGACGGATAGTCCTCAACGACCCCATCACCGCCAACGTGACGGTAGGCGCCGGATTGACGATAGCCGGTATTGCGGTAATTTTCGGGGCCGATATGGAGCAGGGCTTTACCCTGCAAGGTGCAGTGCTCGCGTCGATCGCAGGCTGCAGTTACGGGGCATTCTCGGTAGCCATGAAGCGCATGGGTGTGGCTGGGGGGTTGCATTTTACTCGGCAACTTTTGTTTTTCGGCAGCCTTTACCTGCTGATGCCGGCGGCGAGCGATGGGTTCGTCATGGGAGAGCTGTCGCTGCTGGCGGTCATGGCATTGCTCGCTCTGGCGACACTGCCGACCATCCTCGGTTTCTTCTGCACCACCAAGGCCATCGAGTATTTGAAGCCGTCGCAAGTTCAAGCACTGGAACTGACTGAACCGCTGTTTGCCGCGCTGTTGGCGTTCGTGGTCCTCAATGAGGTGCCGCGAGACACTTTGTACCTGGGGGCCGGTTTGATCCTCTTTGGGCTGTGTTTCTCCAATGAGCTGATCCGCTTAGGCAAGAAAGCGCCACAGCCGTCCGGTGTATAGGCGGGTTGCAATGCTGTTCATGGCTACTCCCAGTGGCGGGAGGGCAAGGATGGTGAGCCTTTGCGGGCGCTGACCGACCCATGGCTTGCGGTCGGCCATAGCCTTGGCCAATCGGCGGTCAGTGCTGCCCGCTCATTGCAGCGGCGCCCGTGGGTTGGTAAACACATACACCAGCTCGTCGGCGAGCAGCCGGGCTTCTCGTGTGAGCAGCTCCTGGTTTCGATAAACCAGGGAGATGTTGAGCGCTGGCGGCTGTTCCTCGATGTTCAGTATTTCCATCGCCTGGCCATCTCGGTTGACGTAGTCGAGCATGCGAAGCGGCCAAAAACTGATCACGTCCGTGCTGCGGGCCAGTTCGCAAAATATGATTCCAGCCGAGCATTCAAGAATGTTCTCCGGGGGCGGCAGCTGGTACTGCTCGAACATCAAGCCGATTTGTGAGCTTTCCAATGGCTCCTGCAGCAGCCAGCGCTGCTCGCGTAGTTGTTCAAGGGAGCGCGTGTGGCGCAGTGGGTGGCCTCTGCGTACCACCAATGCGGTCGGCTGATGGTAAAGCTCGGTCCATTGGAACCCGTCACCATAGCGACTGGCCGGTTGGCACGACAATGCCAGGTCCAATTGCCCTTCACGCAGGCCCTCCATCAGCTTTGAAGGACGCATCTCATGAATGCGCAGCCGCACCTTTGGGTAGCGTTCGCTGTATTGATTGATCGCCGCGATCACCTGTGCACGGGGTGTTGCCGGTGATAAGCCGAGTGATACCCGGCCGTTGGTTTCCCCCTTCAGTGCTGCGATTTCTTCCCGGGCACGATTGGCCTCTTCCAGCATCAGGCGAGCCCTGCGTATCAGGCGTTCGCCGTATTCGGTGGTGGTGATGCCGCGGTTGGAACGGACCAGCAGGGGCACCCCCAGCGTTGTCTCAAGTTCCTTGATGGTTCTGGAGAGCGCAGGCTGGGAAAGGTGCAGCAAACGTGCAGTTTCCTGAAAGCTGCCGCTCTCACAGATGGTGACCAACACTTTCAGTTGATGGAGCTTCATGGGCGTTGTACATCGGCTACGTGGTGCAGCGTGGGCGCCCTGTTGGTCGCCCGCTGCCCCGGGGGCTTTCAGGATTCGCGCGAGAGCGCTTGTGAACGAGAATGGGCAGCTTGCACGGCGGCGTCGACCAGCTGGCGCAAGCCGTCATTGTGTTCGAACGCGGCGATCGCCGCCGCTGTGGTGCCATTGGGCGAGGTGACCGCGGTGCGTAGCGCTGCAAAGTCGGCGTCTGGCTGGGTTTGCAGCGTCGCGGCCCCCAGCGCTGTCTGCGCTGCCAGGGCTTTTGCCAGTTCCGGGCTCAGGCCCAGCGCTACACCTGCGGCGGCGAGGGCTTCGCTGAACAGGTGGTAGTAGGCAGGGCCGCTGCCGGACAGCGCCGTCACGGCATCCAGCAGGCCTTCGTGCTCCACCCAACTGGCGCTGCCGACGGCTTCGAACAGCCGAGTCACCCGCTCGCGCAGGGTTGCCTTCAGGTCAGGGCCGGCGAACAGGCCGGTGCAGCCCGCGTTGACCAGTACTGGCGTGTTGGGCATTGCGCGGACCACCGGGCAGCTGTGCCCGAGCGCCAGGCTGAGCTTGTCATGCGGCACACCGGCGGCGACCGAAATCACCACGGCGTGCTCGCGCACCGCGCGGGGTAGCGCGGCCAGCACTTCGCAGGCGTAGTTCGGCTTGACCGCCACCACAATGATGTCAAAGGGCTGCGTAGGCAGGGCTTCGACACTGCTGTAGAGGGTGATTTGGCTGGCTGTTTGCAGATAGGGGTCAACGGCGCTGACCTGGCTGACCAGGCCGGCCTTGAGCCAGGCTTGGCCAATGGCGCTGCCCATGCGGCCGTAGCCCAGGAAAAGTGCGTTCATGGTGGTTCCTCGTGGTGGTGCGAAGGTGCGCAGCGCAAGGGTGCGCTGCGCGGGTTCCGATCGTGGCGCCTAGCAGATGGTCATGAGATTGGCGTTACCCCCGGCCGCTGCGGTGTTAACGCTAAGGGCATGCTCGATCAACAGGCGCTCCAGCGGAATGTCAGTGTCTGCTCGGCCCAGGCCATGGACGCCGACGATGGCGCCGCGGCGCCGTGCAGACAGCTGGCTGACATAGCGCAACTGATCGCTATCGCCGTGGTGCAGGATCGCGTCGAAACGGGCTTGCGGGTCGGTCCAGTCGCTGATGCTGTCGATGCGTGCTTGCACCGCTGCTGGCAATTGCGCGCGCAGGGTGTTGTGGCTATCCAGCCAGAGCACGCGGCTGCCGACCGCCAGGCAGGCGGCGAGTTGGGCGAGCAGGTCCAGGCGGTTTTCGGCCAGGTTCAGCACCACCTCCCGCGGCAGCAGGGTGTAGCTGTTGCGCTCACCGGTGGGGCCGGCGAGCAGGTGAGTGGTGTAGCTTTGCGACTGCTGCAGGTACCGGGCAAACAGGTTGGCGATGCCCGGTTCGGTCTGCTCGGCCCAGGCGGCAAATGCCTTGCGCGCATTTTGCAGGTCTGTGGGCGCTGCAACGGCATGCCCATCGCCGTCAGCCAGGGCCTGCGCCACGGCATCGTGTGGGCGGGTGGCTAGCAGGCGATACAGGTACAGCGGGCCACCCGCCTTCGGGCCGGTGCCGGACAGCCCTTCACCGCCGAACGGCTGTACCCCGACCACGGCCCCAACGATGTTGCGGTTGACGTAGAGGTTGCCGACGCGGGCGGTCTCGACCACCTGGGCGATGGTCTCGTCGATGCGGGTATGCACGCCAAGGGTCAGCCCGTAACCGCTGGCGTTGATCTGCTCCAGGAGTTCGTTGAGCTGGCTACGCTGGTAGCGCACCACATGCAGCACGGGGCCGAAGATCTCTCGTTCCAGTTCGTCAAGACTGTCCAGTTCAATCAGGGTGGGCAGCACGAACGTGCCCCGTTGCAGCAGCTGGCCATCGGCCCGTGCAGCCTGGAAGACGCTACGGCCTTTACGGCGCATGTGCTCGATGTGGTTGACGATGTTGTCGCGCGCTTCGCGGTCGATCACCGGGCCAATATCGGTATCCAGCCGCTCCGGCGAGCCAACGCGGTATTCGGCCATTGCGCCACGCAACATCTGGCAGACGTGGTCGGCCACGTCTGCCTGCACGCACAGTACCCGCAGCGCTGAACAGCGCTGGCCGGCGCTATCGAACGCAGAGCTGATGACATCCACGACCACCTGTTCGGCCAGTGCCGAGGAGTCGACAATCATGGCGTTCATGCCGCCAGTTTCGGCAATCAGCGGCAGCGTCTGGCCCTGGCCATCCAGGCGCCCGGCAAGGTTACGGCTGAGGATACCGGCAACCTCGGTGGAGCCAGTGAACATGACCCCCCTGATTCTGCTGTCGCCGACCAGGCTCGCGCCAACGGTCTCGCCGCGGCCTGGCAGCAGTTGCACGACACTGGTCGGCACCCCGGCTTGATGGAGGATACGCACGGCCTGGGCGGCGATCAGCGGCGTCTGCTCGGCAGGCTTGGCCAGCACGGTGTTGCCAGCGGCCAGGGCAGCGGCGACTTGGCCACTGAAGATCGCCAGCGGGAAGTTCCAGGGGCTGATGCACACCACAGGGCCCAGTGGGCGATGGCTGTCGTTGCTGAAGCTGGCAGCCTGGGCGCCGTAGTAGCGCAGGAAGTCGACCGCTTCACGAACTTCGGCGATCGCGTTGCTGAAGGTCTTGCCAGACTCGCGTACCAACAGGCCCATCAGTTGCTGCATCTCGCTTTCCATCAGGTCGGCGGCGCGCTCCAGAATGGCCGCGCGCTCGGCGGGCAGGGTCGACTGCCAGATCGGCCCGCTGGCCTGGGCGCACAGGATGGCGTTTCGCACATCGCTTTCGTTGGCTTCGTACACCTGACCGATTAGGTCGCGATGATCCGCCGGGTTGCGCACGGCGCTGACGGTGCGCGGGTGGCTGGAATCGTTGCTTGCGGTTGGGCCGGCAGTGTAGGGCTGGTTGGCGCTGGCGAGCAGCGCCGAGGCCAGTGAACCGAGCCGGTGCTCATTGGACAAGTCAAGGCCGCTGGAGTTGAGGCGCGTGCCGCCATACAGGTTGCGCGCAAGCGCGATGCGCGGGTGCGGCAGGCCCAGTGCGCCTTCCTGAGCGGCCATCTTCTCCACCTGCAGCACGGGGTCTTCGACCAGCTCATCAAGGCTGATGGAGCGATCGGCGATACGGTTGACGAACGAGGTGTTGGCGCCGTTTTCCAGCAGGCGGCGCACCAGGTAGGCCAGCAGGGTCTCGTGGCTGCCGACCGGTGCATAGATACGGCAAGGGCGGTTCAGTTTGCCGTCGGCCACGTTGTCCACCACTTGCTCGTACAGCGGCTCGCCCATGCCATGCAGGCACTGGAATTCGTATTGCCCCGGGTAGTAGTTTTGCCCGGCAATATGGTAGATGGCCGCCAGTGAGTGAGCGTTATGGGTGGCGAACTGCGGGTAGATGGCCTCCGGTACCGACAGCAGCTTGCGGGCGCAGGCGATGTAGGACAGGTCGGTGTACACCTTGCGGGTGTAGACCGGGTAGCCTTCCAGGCCGTCGATCTGGGCGCGCTTGATCTCGCTGTCCCAGTAGGCGCCTTTCACCAGGCGTATCATCAGGCGGTGGCGGCTGCGCTTGGCCAGGTCGATGACGTAGTCGATCACGTACGGGCAGCGCTTCTGGTAGGCCTGGATGACGAAGCCGATACCGTTCCAGCCGGCCAATGACGGCTCGAAGCACAGGCGCTCGAGCAGGTCGAGCGACAGCTCAAGGCGGTCGGCCTCTTCGGCGTCGATGTTCAGCCCGATGTCATATTGCTTGGCTAGCAGGGTCAGCGACAGCAGGCGCGGGTACAGCTCTTCCATTACGCGTTCATACTGGGCGCGGCTGTAGCGTGGGTGCAGCGCCGACAGCTTGATCGAGATGCCCGGGCCTTCATAGATGCCGCGGCCGTGCGAGGCCTTGCCAATGGCATGGATCGCCTGTTCGTAGGCGGCAAGGTAGTTCTGCGCATCGTGCTCGGTCAGTGCGGCTTCACCCAGCATGTCGTAGGAGTAGCGGAAGCCTTTTGCTTCACGACGTGCCGCGTTGGCCAAGGCCTCGCCGATGGTTTCACCGGTGACGAACTGCTCGCCCATCAGGCGCATGGCCATGTCCACACCCTTGCGAATCAGCGGTTCGCCACGCTTGCTGATGATGCGGTTGAGTGAGGACGACAGGCCCGTCTCATTGTGGGTCGACACCAGTTTGCCGGTGATCAGCAGGCCCCATGAGGCGGCGTTGACGAACGTCGACGGGCTCCGCCCCAGGTGCTGGCTCCAATTGCCATTGGCGATCTTGTCGCGGATCAAGGCGTCACGGGTGCCCTTGTCAGGGATGCGCAGCAGGGCCTCGGCCAGGCACATCAACGCCACACCTTCCTGCGACGACAGCGAGAACTCCTGCAGCAGGCCTTGTACCAGCCCCTGACGGCCGCCGGCGCTTTTCTGGTTACGCAGCTTCTGGGCGATGCTGTAAGCCAACTGGTGAGACGCTTTCGCCATCTCTGCCGGCTGGCGCGCCTGCTCCAGCAGCATCGGTATGGCGTCCGCTTCGGGGCGGCGGTAGGCCGCAGTGATGGCCGCGCGCAGCACCGATTGGGGAAGGATGCTCTCGGCGAAGTCGAGAAATACCTGCAAGGCACGCTCATCCAGATGTTCTGGCTGCTCATCGCCTGCAACAGCAGCCAGGCCAGACTGCTGGGCAGGGGTCACACCGCTTTCAATCTGCTCCAGGTAATTGAAAATAGCCTGTTTAATCATCCAGTGCGGGGTTTGGGCGATGTGTTGTGCAGCCTGTTTAAGTCGCTCGCGGATGGCGTCGTCAAGCTTCACGCCAAGTGTGGTGGTTGCCATGTTGTTATCACCGGGTAGGGAGTTGGCTAAACGGAATGGTGCACAGATTAAACCCGGAATCAATAAAGGTGCAACCAAGTGCAACCCAATGTTCGCAATGAACGTTATTGGATCTTTGTTCAATAAAAACAATTGTGTGCCAATCTAACGCAGCAAACGTTTGGCACGGGCTTGGCCTGCACTGCAATGGTGCATTCAGGCGTCATCCACCCCTTTTGTTATACCCATAGAAAAGTGTGCGGTTGCACCCTGTGCCTCATGAAATCTAGGATCGGTGCTACCCAGTGACACTTGGGCTATCGTGGCCCAAGCAAAAAAATAAGGCATACAACATGAGTAATTCCCTCGCCGAGGCACAATCGGCCAAGACCCGGCGTCGTGCATTGGTCGCCAGTCTCACGGGCAGTTCGATTGAATGGTTCGACTACTTCCTATACGGAACAGCCGCCGCACTGGTTTTCAATAAACTGTTCTTTCCAAACTTTGATCCCGTCGTTGGGCTGTTGCTGGCTTACTTGTCGTTTTCCCTGACGTTCTTTATTCGTCCTATTGGCGGCGTGCTGTTTGCGCATATCGGCGACCGCATCGGGCGCAAGAAGACCCTGGTCATCACCTTGTCGCTGATGGGGGGCGCCACCGTGTTGATCGGCTGCCTGCCTACTTATGAACATATCGGCGTCTGGGCACCGATCCTGTTGATCCTGCTGCGGGTGATTCAAGGCCTTGGTATTGGTGGCGAGTGGGGTGGGGCGTTGTTGCTGGCCTATGAATACGCACCGGCCAACCGCAAGGGCCTGTTCGGCAGCGTGCCGCAAGTGGGCGTGACCCTTGGCATGCTGCTCGCCACCCTGGCAGTGAGCCTGATGGCGATGCTGCCCGAGGCAGACTTCCTCTCCTGGGGCTGGCGTGTGCCCTTCGTGCTGAGCGCCGGCCTGGTGTTCCTCGGCCTGTGGATCCGCCACGGCCTGGACGAAACCCCGGACTTCAAGAAAGCCAAGGCCAGCGGTAATGTCTCGAAAATGCCGGTCGTTGAGACGCTGCGCAATCACTGGCGTGAAGTGCTGATCGCCGCTGGCCTGAAAGTGGTCGAGACGGCGCCGTTCTACATTTTCTCGACCTTCGTCGTCAGCTATGCGGTAAACAACCTCGGCTACCCGAAAGTCTCAGCGTTGAATGCTGTGATGGCGGGTGCCCTGGTGGCCTCGTTGCTGATCCCGTTCATGGGCTGGCTGTCTGACCGCATCGGCCGCAAGCGCGTGTACATCGGCGGCATCCTGGCCATCGCGCTGTACATCGCGCCGTATTTCATGCTGCTCGATACCCGCAGCCAATGGGGCATCACTGTCGCCACCGTGATCGGCTTTGGCGTGCTCTGGGCGCCGGTCACCGCCGTGCTCGGCACCTTGTCTTCGGAAATATTCTCCACCCGTGTGCGCTACACCGGCATCACCCTGGGCTATCAGCTGGGTGCTGCCCTGGCAGGCGGCACGGCACCGCTGATCGCAACCTGGCTGCTGTCCGAGTACAAGGGCAACTGGCAGCCGGTGGCCCTGTACATGCTGGCAACCGTAGCCATCTCGCTGGTTGCCATTCTGTCCGTTGGTAAACGTCGCAAAGACGACGAAATTCAAGGCGGCGCTCGCACTGCCTGAATGCAATAACCGGAGCCTGCGCGCTCCGGGTTCTACCTGTCGCCACTCCGTATCCGTTCCCGGGGCTTGCCTTGCCATGGCAGCACTGCGGGGACCTGCGTCCTAAAAAAAAAGCAATACAAGGGAGAGTCGCTTCACATGAAGAGAAAACTATTGAATCTGGCCATTCTTGCGGCCACGGGGGGGGGCGGCGGGCACGCGCTGGCCGCAGGGTTCGTCGAAGACAGCACGGCGAAGCTTGAGCTACGCAATTTCTATTTCAACCACGATTTCCGTGATACCGATACCCAAACCCAGGACGAGTGGGGCCAGGCCTTCCTGCTCAACGTGCAGTCCGGTTTCACCCCTGGGGTGGTCGGCTTCGGTGCCGATGCCACCTACACCCTGGGCGTCAAACTCGATGCGCCAGGCGCGCGGTCCATTTTCCCGGCCGACAGCGACGGTGAGGCCGTGGACAACTTCAGCCGCGGTGGCCTGACCGGCAAGGTACGCGTGTCCAAGACCGAGGCCCGCTATGGCATCCTCACGCCGAAGCTGCCCATCCTGTGGTCGAACGACGGCCGCTTGCTGCCACAGCTGTTCGAAGGGGGACAGATCACCAGCAGCGAGATCGACAACCTGACCCTCACCGGCGGGCAGATCGAACATGTGGTGGGGCGTATGTCGAGCAACTTCACCGGCATGGCTATCGCCGGTGCCAGCCAGCAAAGCAACCATCTGCGCTTTGTCGGGGGCGACTACAAGGGCATCAAGGACCTGACCCTGCAGTATTACTTCGCCAACCTCGAAGACTATTACGACCAGCACTTCCTCGGTGCGCTGCACAGCCTGCCACTGGGCCCCGGCGTGCTGAAGACCGACCTGCGCTACTTCCGCACCACCTCTGATGGCAAGAATGCCGACCTGACCGCAGGCTACCTGGCATCGACCAACGGCAGTGGCAATGATGGCGAGCTGGACAACTCGACCTGGAGCGCCAAATTCACCTACGCCTTGAGCGGCCATGCCCTGACCCTGGGTTATCAGCAGGTGTCGGACGACAGCATCTTCACCCAATTGAACCAGGGCGGCCTGGCCAACGAGGGCGCAGGCGGTACCAGCACTTATGTGATCACCGACAGCCTGGTGCAGAACTTCACCTATGCCGGTGAGCGCACCCTCCTTGGCGGCTACGCCTACGACTTCGCCGCGCTCGGCGTCCCTGGCCTGAACGCCAGCGTCACCTGGCTCAAGGGCGACCAGATCAAGACTGCCGTCGGCTCCGACCGTGAAGAGTGGGAGCGCGACATTGTGCTGAGCTACGTGGTGCAGGGCGGACCATTGAAAGGCGTGGGCGTTGCCTGGCGCAACGGTGTTCTGCGCAGCGACGTGCTGGGCGATATCGACCACAACCGCCTGACCGTCAGCTACACCTTGCCGATCTGGTAAGGCTTCGAAGCGATGCCATGAATTTTCCTCCTCCCGCAACCCTCGGGAGGACCGGAGCGGTGCGTCCGTGATTTGCCACGAGCGACTCAGGGAGCATCGGTGCTTGAGCTGTTTTGCCCCGCTGGCGCAGGGGGCTGCATGACGCAGTGAGCGACGGCGACGCCGTCACGATCATTCCAAGGAGACAGTTATGCCTTTCAAGTTCCGCTCCATGCTTATCTCGACTTCGATGTTCTTCACCCTGGCCATGGCGGCGCCGTTTACCTCCGCCGCCGAGGCTGTGCAGATGGGCGCCGTGCTCTCCCTGACGGGCGCCAACGCTACCGTTGGCGAAGACGTACGCCGCGCCGTCAAGCTGGCTGAAGACAAGGTCAACGCCGACGGCGGTGTGCTTGGCAAGCCATTCCAGGTCATCGTCGAAGATTCCGGCGGCAATCCCACCACCGCCATCAACGCCGCACGCAAGCTGGTCAGCGTTGACAAGGTGCCGGTGGTGATCGGCGAATACTCGTCGGGTATCAGCATGCCGATGGGCCAGTATCTGGTGAAAGAAGGTGTGGTGCATATCAACATCGCCAGCACCAGCGTGAAGATCCGCGACCTGGGCAGCAGCTCGTTCAACCTGATTGGCCTGGAAGACAAGGGCAACAAGTTTTCTTCCCAGGATGCCTGGGACCTGGGCTTTCGTAACGTCGCCGTTCTGGCACCGAACAATGCCTACGGCCAGGGCGTAGCTCACGGCTTTCGCGCCGAGTTCGAAAAGCTCGGCGGCAAGGTCGTCAACGAGACGCTCTACACCGCCGGCCAGTCAACCTACCGCCGTGAGCTGCAACAGATTGCCCGCAGCAAACCGGACGCATACATCTATACCGCCTACGGGCAGGAGTCTGCGGTGATCAACCGCGAGGCACTGGAACTGGGGCTGCGTGAACAGCCGTGGTACGCGATCCTGTTGTCCATGAGCCTGTCGGACACGCCGGCCAACATCGCCCAGGGCCAGCTGGGCATGGAGGTTGGCTCGTTCGTTGGCGCGACCGGCAAGGCCTACGCCGATGCCTTTGCCGCCAAATACAAGGAAGGCATGAAGACCTCCTACACCGGCTATGCCTACGACGCCGTGCTGATGGCAGCCAAGGCGATCGAAAAGGCCGGCAGTACCGAGCCGAGCGCAGTACAGGCCGCGCTCAAGGAGGTGGGCAAGGGCTATGACGGCGTGACGGGCACAGTCGCCTTCGACGACGGCCGCCAGCGGCTCGACCCGCCCTACGCCAAGCTCAAGTATGACAGCGGCAAGGTCGTACCTCGATAAGTACGCGATACGCCCGCCCGGTGCGCCGGGCGGGCTTGTGCCTGCTCTTGCGGAGTGTTTTCCATGTTGCAGTTCCTGATTGATACCTTGCTGCGGGCAACCGACCTGGCGCTGATCGCCTTCGGCCTCAGCCTGGTGTATGGCCTGGTCAAGTTTCCCAATATCGCCCACGTACAGTACGCCATGCTGGGAGCGTACCTGGCCTATGGCCTGGACGCCGCTGGCGTGCCCTTGCCGCTGGCCTTGCTGTTTGCCGCACTGCTGGTCGGTGCCCTGACCCTGGCGCTGCAGCGCCTGGTGTTTGAGCGTTTGCTCAAGAGCGGCCCGGCCATCGCCATGATTGGCTCGCTGGCCATTGCCATGCTGCTGGTCGCCGCGCTCCAGGCCAGCGCGGGTACCTTCCCGCGGATGTTCGAGCTACCGCTGAAGGCGCCGATCCTGTTGGGCGATGCGCGCATCACCCACACCCAGCTGTACTTCTTCGCCACCACCCTGGTACTGCTGGCAGCTTTTACCGTGGCACTGTTCCATACCCGCCTGGGGCGTGCGATGCGCGCGCTGGCCGGTAACCCGGCACTGGCCAACGCCAGCGGCCTGCCCGCTGCCCGGATTACGCTGACGGTGACCTTCGCCAGTGGTGCCATTGCTGGTCTGGGCGGCGGCCTGCTGGCATTGTCTACCGGTGCCCACATCAACCTGGGGCATGACCTGCTCCTGCCGGTGTTTGCTGCGGCGATCCTCGGTGGCCTTGGCAACCCCATGGGTGCGGTCGCCGGCGCCTTGTTGATCGCCTTCACCGAAACCCTGGTCACCAACCTCAACGTGGGTTGGCTGATGGGGCGGGAAATGGCCTTCCTGCCGGTATCCTACATCAGCGGCGCTGCATTCCTGATCCTGCTACTGGCCTTGCTGTTCAAGCCCTATGGCCTGTTCGACCGGGAGGTGCGCCGTGTTTGATTTCCTTGTTTCCGCGCTTACCTTCGCCAGCCTCTACGGCCTGATGGCACTGGGGCTCAACCTGCAGGCCGGCTACGGCGGGCTGCTCAATTTCGGCCACATCGCCTTCGCCGGCCTCGGCGCCTACGCCACCGGCATCGCGGTGCAGGCGGGTTATTCGCCCTGGCTTGGCATGGCCGTTGGTGTGCTTCTGGCCGTGGCTTTGGGCGGGTGCGTGGCCCGCCTGGGGCGCAAGCTGGCTTCGGACTACTGGGGTATCGCCACCCTGGCAATTGCCGAAATCCTGCGTGTGGTGGCGACCAACGAGGGTTGGCTCACCGGTGGTGCGCAAGGCATCGGCGCGATCCCTACGCTTTTCGACGGTGTCGGTTTTCTGCTGATGATGCTGGTGCTATTGGGCAGCGCCACTCTGCTTTGCCAGCGTCTCGCCGATGGCCGCTTCGGGCGTGCCCTGCGGCTGATGCGCGAGGAACCGCAACTGGCCGCATGCATGGGTTATGACCTGACCTCACTGAAGTCGCGGGCGATCATGGCCAGCGCTGCGCTAACCGCCGTCGCCGGTTCGCTGTACGCCCACTTCATGAGTTATGTCGGCCCCGACTACCTGCTCGCCTCCGAGACGTTCCTGCTCTGGACCATGTTGATGATCGGTGGCCTGGGCAACCTGCGCGGCGTGCTGCTGGGGGTGTTCCTGGTACAGGCCGCCTACAGCCTGGTGCCGTTTGCCAAGGATTACCTGGGCTTTGACTCCGACCTTGCCGGCGCCCTGCGCCTGGGCCTGATCGGCGCGATCCTGCTGGCCTGCCTGATGTGGCGCAGTGAAGGTCTGATCCCTGAAAAAGTAAGGAAGATCGCATGAGTGCTTCCCGTGAATACCTGCTCAGCGTGCAATCGGTAGCCAAGGCCTTTGGCGGCAACCAGGTGCTGCGCGACGTGAGCTTCAGCGTGCAGCGCGGCGAAATCGTGGGCCTGCTTGGACCCAACGGCTCCGGGAAAAGCACCTTGCTCAACTGCATCACGGGCTTTGAAGCGGTAGATGGCGGCGCGATTGCGCTTGGCGCACGGCGTATCGAGCGGTTGCAGGCCCACCGTATCGTCCGCCACGGCATTGCCCGGACCTTCCAGCTGCCTTCCATGCCCACCAAGATGTCGGTCATCGAAGTGGCGATGGCCGCCTGCACTCGCCAGCACGGTGTGTTCGCCACGCTGCTCGGCCTCCCGGCGCTGCGCCGGGCTGAAGAACAGGCGCGGGCCAAGGCCGAGCGGCTGATCGATGAGCTGCTGCTCGGCCCTGTGCGCGACCTGCCGGCTTCGGCGCTGTCGGGCGGGCAGAAGAAACTGCTGGGCATTGTCTGCGCCTTGATGGGTGAGCCCGAGCTGGTATTGCTCGACGAGCCTACCGCCGGGGTGCACCCCAACCTGCGTCGTGACTTGGTAGAGGCGCTCAAGCGCCTGAATGCCCAGGGCATGACGCTGGTGATCGTCGAGCATGACATGCACTTCATCCGCGATGTCTGCAGCCGCTGCGTGGTCCTGGACCGCGGCGAGATCGTCGCCAGTTGCAGGCCCGACAAGCTGGCTTCCAACGCGCGGGTGATCCAGGCCTACCTGGGTGGCCGTCACAGCCCGCAAGCCCTCGAGGAGAACGCGCCATGATTGAAGTGAAGGACGTCGTCGCCGGCTACACCGCCGAGGTGGACATCCTGCGCGGCATGACCTTGCATGCCGAACAGAAGGAGATCGTTACCTTGCTGGGCCCCAATGGTTGCGGCAAGAGCACCTTGCTCAAGACCATCGCCGGTTACCTGCTGCCGCGCAAAGGGCAGGTCCTGCTGCAGGGGCAGGACGTGTCGCGGGTACCGGTGCACGAGAAGATCCGGCGCTGCCGGCTTGGCTTCGTGCCGCAGACCGACAACGTCTTCGCCAGCCTGAGCATCCGCGAGAACCTCCACGTGGGCGGGCATTACCAGCGCCCGCAGGACAACCAGCGACGTATCGATGAACTGTGCTCGGCCTACCCGATCCTGGCCAAGAAGTTCAACGCACCGGCGGCGTCCATGTCCGGTGGTGAGCGACAGATCCTCGCCCTGGCCAGGGCGCTGATGCCCAGACCTAGCCTGCTGCTGCTCGATGAACCCTCGGCGGGCCTGTCGCCCAAAGTGCTGCTGGAAGTGTTCGAAGCCATCCAGCAGGTCCGCGACCAGGAAGGCGTGACCATCCTGATGGTGGAGCAGAACGCGATGGAGGCCCTGCGTATCTCCGACCGCGCCTATGTGCTGTCGATGGGCAGTGTGGCGTTGACCGGTAATGCTCGGGCGCTGATGCACGACCCGCAAGTCAGCGAACTGTACCTGGGAGGGCGGATCGCCTGAGCGTCTGGCGGCATTCGCGTCCTCGCGCTCCTGGGGCCGCGAATGGCGTAGTGCGTGTTTGGCCGCGCAGCTTGTACTGCGCGGCCCTTTTTTAGGGCCTTGATGATGAAATTCAGCCACAAGATTCTGTTGGCCGCTGCCCTGGTCGTGGTCAGCGCCTTCGCCTCGTTCACCCTGTACAACTACCTCTGGCAAAAGCGCCTGCTGGCTCGAGAGCTACAAAGCCAACTGCGCGAGGTTGGCGCCCTGGCTGCCGACAGCGTTCACAACTGGCTTGGCGGGCGAGTGCTGCTGGTGGAAAGCCTGGCACAACGATTGGCCGCCGATACCAGCGAGGCCGCCGTCGACCAGGCCTTCGGCCAGGATGTATTGAAGAACACCTTCAACATGGTGTACCTGGCGCGCGCCGACGGTAGTTTCAGCATTCGCCCGCAGCAGGAGATGCCCGCCGGTTATGATGCCCGCCAGCGCGACTGGTACCAGCGCGTGCAGGCGCGTAACGACAGCGTCCTCACCGAGCCCTATGTCAATGCCGCTACTCAGGAAATGATCATGGCCGCCGCCGCCCCGGTGCTGCGTGCCGGCGAGTTGCTTGGCGCGGTGGGGGCGGGAATGCCGATCGATACCCTGGTGCAGATCATTGGCAGCGTCGACCTGCAAGGAAAAGGCTATGCCTATCTGGTCAATGGTGCGGGCAAGATCCTGGTGCATCCACAGACCGAGCTGATCAACCGTCGTCTCAACGAACTGGACCCGGTGCACCCGCTGAGCGTCAGTCGTGACCTGCAAGAGCACGAGGTCAATGGCCGGGTACGCATCGACACCTTCATTCCGGTACCCGGGCTGCCGGCTGCCGACTGGTATGTCGGGCTTTCGGTCGATCGTAATCTGGCCTACCAGCAGTTGCGCGACTTCAGCGGTTCGGCATTGATCGCCATGCTGGTGTCTGTGCTGCTGGTGATGCTTGCCCTCGGTGTGCTGCTGCGTTTACTGCTAAAGCCGCTGTTGCGCATGATCGTTGCCATGCAGGACATTGCCGCCGGTGAAGGCGACCTTACTCAGCGCCTGCCTGCCGCCGGCCGTGACGAGTTGGCCCAGTTGGCCCAGGCCTTCAACCTGTTCGTCGAGCGCATGCAGCGCACCATCGGGCTGGTCGCCAATGGCAGCGTCGGCGTCGATGAAGGAGCGCGCAGCGTGGTCCAGGCCAGCCAGGCTACCCTGCGCCAGTCAAGCGAACTGGTGCAGCGCAGCGACACGGTTGCCGCTGCCATTGAGCAATTGGGTGCCGCCGCCCAGGAAATTGCCGGCAGCGCCGCCAGTGTCTCGGTGCAAAGTGCCGCGGCGCGCAGCCAGGCAGAGGAGGGCCAGCGTATTCTCAGCGATGGCTCCAAGGCACTTGCTGCGCTCGCGGCCCAAGTTGAAACGGCCCGCGCGAGCATGGATCAATTGGGTGGCCAGACCGAAGCCATCGGCCGCATCCTCGAAGTGATTCACAGCATCGCCCAACAGACCAATTTGCTGGCGCTCAACGCAGCCATTGAGGCTGCGCGCGCAGGGGAGTCTGGCCGAGGTTTTGCGGTGGTGGCGGACGAGGTGCGTCAACTGGCGCATCGCAGCCAGGGGTCGGCGCAGGAGATCCATGAGATGATTGAATCGCTGCAGGTCGGCGCCCAGGCCTCGATTGCATCGATGGTAGCCAGCCATCGGCACGCCGAGCGCAGTGTTCACGTCATCGCCCAGGCCTGCGAGGGTATTGATGCAGTGATAGGGCGTTTGGCCGACATCGATGAAATGAACCAGTCCGTTGCTGCCGCCACGGATCAGCAGCGCGCGGTGGTCGAGTCGATAAGTCGCGAAGTGGGCGAAATCGCCACGCTCAATCAGCATGTTCAAGTGGGTCAACAGCAGACGCTGGACGTTTGCAAGATGATGGATGGCAAATCGGCTGAATTGCGCCAGATGGTGGCAAGCTTCTGCATCAAGCGTTAGTCAGAATGAAGCCGGTAGGGCGAGGGAAAGTGCGAGTCGTTTCACGCTTTGTTTCCCTCGAATCGCCCGAGGAAGATGGCAACCTCAGAAGTGATACTTGACCAGGGCACTCGCGGTGTTCTGGTCGGTGGTGAAGCCTTCCGAGTCCCTGATGCCGTACTTGTCCGACCAGTAGTCATACTCCAGGCCCACATACAGGTGCTTGGCATCAAAGCCCATGGCCTTGCCGAGGTCGTACTTGAGCTGCGGGTTGTCCTATTGAGTAGTTTGCCTGGAGGGCTCTGTCAAATGGCGCAGGCCTTTACAGCCCGCCGCCGAAGCGATACTGCCAGACCATGCCGGCCACATCGAATTCGCTGCCGGTGCGGGTGTGGGCACCATTGCTGGCAAACAGCTTCACCGAGTTGTTGCGGTTGACCGGCAGGGTGAGGGTGCAGCCATAGCGGGTGTTTTCCTGGAAGTCGTGGTTGCCCACCCCGTCGACCGAGGTGTTGCCGCCAGCGAAATAGGTGCCGTCCAGCGAGGTCCAGACACCATTTTGAAAGGCGTAGATCAGGTGTACCTGGGTCTGGTAGATCGGCCGCTGGGAAAAGCTGCGGTTGCCGAGGTACTGGTTGTTGTCGGTGAAGAAGGTGCCTGCGCCCGACAACTCCAGGGTCACTGCGCCGATGCGCTTGGAGATGCCGATTTCAGGCTTGAACGACCAGCGATTGTTGCCGAGGTTGACCAGCCGGCTGGAGTCGTATTGGCCAAGCGGCGCGGTGATCGCCAGGCTGGTGCCGATGATCACGTCCTGCTGGTAGCTGGGAAACTCCGCCAGCGACAGGGCCGGGGCTCCATACCAGTTGACTGAAAAACGCAATCTCGGGTCGATCAGACCGGTCACATTGCGCTCCCTGGGTTCGCCGGCGAACAACGCAGAGCCGGTCAACCTGGCTTCGGGCACGACGACATCGAACTTGGCGGAACGGCCCCAGACATCCAGTGACCTGGCATAGGCAAACACCACTGTTTCGATGTCGAGATTGGCATCTTTCAGCGGCACCGAGGGGTTGGCGGTCACGTTGCCCCGCAGGTCGCTGTAGCCCAGCAGCAGGAAGTTGATGCCGACTGGGGTATTGGCGTAGGCCCTGGGCTCGAGATCCTCGGCGTTGGCGCCCTGGGCGGCCAGCAGCAGCGGCGCCAGGCTCATCGGAGCCAGCCTGACCACGCGGGGTCTGTGTTTCGACGCCATTCGCTCGCTTCCTGTCAGGCTGCCCGGGTGCTATGTACTGTTGTAGTTGATCCGGCAGCGGACGTCGCCCCGTGTATCAATGGATGCCTTGATCTTCCAGTACCTTGCGCAAGGCATGCACGCCGACCGCGACGATCAGCCCGGTCATGACGATGCCTGCCATTCCGATCAGCATGGCCAGGCAGCGTGCCAGGCCAAGCTTGGGCACCAGGTCCCCATAGCCAATGGTCAAGCCTGTCACGAAGGAAAAGTACAGGCCATCGCCCACTGGCCAGCCTTCGAGCTTGCCGACGACCAGCCCGAGCAGGGCCATGAACACCAGCAGCACCGACACGATCGGCCAGACCACCCGCAGCCCGCGCCAGAACTCACCGATGAAGTCACGCCGCAACTGTTTCATGGCTCGCATGGGACACTCCTTGAAAGAAGCAAACGACGGATTTGTTCACCCTCACAGCTGGCTGCACTGCCAATCACCAGCCATCATCATCTAGCAGAATCTAGCTGTACTGGCCGTATTGCGGGTGTGCTGTACCTGGCTGGCCGACGCTTTTGCAGTGCAATCCCCTCTTTGGCATCGACGCTTGGCGCGGAGGTCATCATCGTGCGCGATCCTGCAAAAAAAATGGGCCTGGTCGGGCTCACCACGTTGGTCACGGTGAACATGATGGGCTCCGGCATCATCATGCTGCCGGCAAGCATGGCGCAGATCGGCGCCGTCTCGCTGTTGTCCTGGGTGATCACGGCTGTGGGCTCGATGGCCATCGCCTATTGCTTCGCCCAGTGCGGCATTTACTGCACGCGCTCAGGCGGCATGTCGGCCTACAGTGAAGAGGCGCACGGCAAATCCGCGTTCTTCCTCTGTTCCTACCTTTATTTTCTGTCACTGATGATCGGCAACGTTGCCATCGGCATTTCTGCCGTGGGTTACCTCACGCCCTTCATCCCCTGGCTCGGCAGCGGTGCGCTGCCGCTGCTGGTCGGGGCGGTGGCGCTGATCTGGTTCGCGACCCTGGCCAATCTGGGGGGCGCTGACATCACCGGGCGCCTGGGGGCAATCAGTGTCTGGGGCGTGATCGTGCCGGTGGCAGGCCTGAGCCTGATCGGCTGGTTCTGGTTCAGCCCTGCAACCTTCAATGAAGCCTGGAACCCAGGGCAGGTGCCGGTCGGCCAGGCGATCACCAGCAGCATTCCGCTGACCTTGTGGGCGTTCCTGGGCATGGAGTCGGCTGCGCAGAACTCGGACGCGGTGGAGAACCCCAAGCGCAATGTGCCGCTGGCCTGCCTGTTCGGCACGCTGGGCGCGGCTGTGGTGTACATCCTTTCGACCAGCGTCATCCAGGGCATCGTGCCCAACCCCGACCTGGCCAACGCCAGTGCACCGTTCGCCCTGGCTTACGCACGGATGTTCGATGACACCGTTGGCAACGTGATCATGGGCCTGGCGGTGATCGCCTGCGTCGGCTCTTTGCTGGGCTGGCAGTTCACCCTGGCAGAGACCGCCAAGGTCACGGCCGGGCAGGGGCTGTTCCCGAAACTGTTCACCCGCACCACGGCCCGGGGCGTGCCCTTGGCCGGGATGCTGACCTGTGCGGTGATGCAGAGTCTGATTGCCCTGTCGACCTTGTCACCCAACGCCAGCGCCCAGTTCGGCAGGCTGGTCAACCTGGCGGCGGTCACCAACATCATTCCCTACATCACCTCGCTGACCGGCTTGCTGGTGATCATGTACAAGGCCCAGGTGGACATCGCCATTTTCCGCCGCAACAGCGCCATCATGCTGGTCGCCGTGTGCTATTGCTTCTATGCGCTTTACGCCTCGGGGTTGGAAGCCGTGTTTGGAGCGGCGCTGATCATGGCGTTGGGTTACCTGTTGTTCGGTTTCATTGCCAAGCGATTCATCAAGGGACTGGACATGATCGGAGGCGCGCCATGAGCAACAAGGCGAAGTTGGCCAGCCTGTGCCTTGCCAGCCTGATTGGCTGGGCAACACCCTATGCCACGGTTGCCGCAGCGGATGTCATGGGCCGGATACGTGACAGCCAGGTGCTGACGCTGGGGTACATGGACGGTTTTGCGCCGTTTTCTTCGGGCAATGAACAGGCCCCGCAAGGTTACGCGGTCGAATTATGCCGGGCAGTTGCCGAACGGCTGCGCCAGACGCCCGGTTTTGCCGGGCTGCAGGTGCGCTGGCGGGCGCTGCCGGAGCAGGAGGTTGCGCGCTCGTTGAGCGAGGGGCAGGTCGATCTGTTCTGCACGCCTGCGGTGGAAACCCTCGCCAGGCGCAAAACCCTGGACTTCTCCATCCCGGTGTTCACCTCCGGCTTGGCCGCCATGGTCAGGCGCGATGCACCCGCGACCTTGCTCGGGCCGCTCAACGGCCGTGCCGGTGATAGCGGCCCTCGCTGGCGCGCGACGATCAATGCGGGCTTGAGCAAACACAGCTTTGCCGTGCTGCAAGGCACGGTGAGCAGCGATTGGGCCCGGCAACGGATTCGCCAGCTTGGTTTGCAATCCACCTTGCAGGAGGTGCCCACTTATCAGGAAGGGGTGCGCCGAGTGGCGGCGCGCGAGGTTGATGCCTTCCTCGGCGACCGCATGGTACTGCTGGCCTACCAGGCCGGGCAGGCCGAACGTGAGCAGCTGTGGGTGCCGGACCGCCTGTTCGACATGCACCAGGTAGCGCTGGCGATGGCCCGGGGCGATGAGGATTTTCGGCTGCTGGTGGACAGCGCCTTGAGTCAGGTGCTTGCAGGGCAGCGCGGCGAGGAGCTGTACACGCGTTACCTGGGGCCGCAGTCGGCGCAGGACCGTTTGCTGCAGGGCCTGTACCCGCTGCCAGATTAACTGGGCCGGTAGCGCTCAGGTGTTCGCCGGCAGTTATGCAGCGCCTGTGAGACCGAGCGCCGCTTGTGCGGCGCACCCTTTGATCATCCCCTCGCCGCGAACCGCAAAGTCAGCGGCAGCGCCAGTGCCCAGACGGGCGCCAGGATAAGCGCGGTGTCCAGGCGCCCCAGTGGCAAGTCGATACCGGCCAGCCGGGCGCCAGCCAGATAGGCCAATGGGCCACCGAGCAGGCCCAGCAGCACCGCGAGCCATGCTGGCTGGCCGAGCCCTGCCAGGCTGTGGCGCATGCCGCTGGCCAACACCAGCCACAGCAGTGCCAGCCACAGAGGCAGCGGCCACTGGCCGAAGCTGAATACGCCGAGCATGCCCAGTGTGCTGTCCAGCAGGCAGCCAGCCACCGCTACCCACAGCAGCACACGCAGTTCACCGCCTGGGCTCAGCCACAAGTGCAGCAGCAGGCCGAACACTACTATCAGCAACAGCCAAGGCCTGTGCGCCCCCAGTACACACAGCCACCAGCCAGCCTGCAGCCACAGCGCATTGCCGAGCAGCCAGCCACGGCGAACCATGTTCTCAGGCACCCGGTAGTGGCGCCCGTCGCGCCTGGGGCCCGGCCCACAGCATCTGGGCCACGCCGATGGTCCGTTCCTCGAATCCGCCCTGGCAATAGCAAAGGTAGAACTCCCACAGGCGCTGGAAGGTGTCGTCGTAACCGAGCCTGGCCAGCTCCGTGCGCGAATGGCGCAGGTTGTCACGCCAATGGCGCAGGGTGCGCGCATAGTCCTGGCCGAAATCTTCGAGGTGCACCAGGTTCAGCGCAGTCTGGCGGCTGGCGGTGTCGAGCAGGACGCTCAGCGAGGGCAGGGCGCCGCCGGGGAAGATGTAGCGCTGGATGAAGTCCACCGAGCGCCGGGCCTGGGCGTAGCGCTGGTCGCGGATGGTGATGGCTTGCAGCAGCATCAGGCCGTCGTCCTTGAGCAGTGCGGCGCACTGGCGGAAATAGGTGGGCAGGTAGCGGTGGCCGACGGCCTCGATCATCTCGATGGACACCAGCTTGTCGAAGCGCCCGCGCAGGTCGCGGTAGTCCTCGTGCAGCACGGTGACCAACCGTTCCAGGCCCAGCGCCTTGACCCGCTGCAGGGTGTAGGTGTGCTGCGCGGCGGAGAGCGTGGTAGTGGTGACCCGGCAGCCATGCTCCAGGGCCGCATGGATGGCCAGGCTGCCCCAGCCGCTGCCGATTTCCAGCAGGTGTTCGCCGGGCTTGAGCTCGAGCCGCTGGCAGATCTGCCGGAGCTTGTTCGACTGGGCCTGCTCCAGGCTCTGTTCGGCGCTGTCGAACCGTGCGGAGGAATACATCATGGTCGGATCGAGCAGCCGCTCGAACAGCGCATTGCCAAGGTCGTAGTGGGCCAGGATGTTGCGCCGCGCACCGCGCCGGCTGTTGCGGTTGAAGTGGTGCAGCAGGCGCAGGGCCGGGCGCGCCAGGCGGGCCAGGCCGCCTTCCATGGCGTCCAGCACGTCGAGGTTGGCGACGAACAGCCGGGTCACCGCGGCCAGGTCCGGGCTGCGCCAGTAGCCGTGGATGTAGCCTTCGCCCGCGCCGATCGAGCCATTGCGGGCCACCAGGCCCCAGGCGGCCTCGTCAACAATTTCCACTTCCGCGTAGAGCGGGCTGGCGACGTCGCCGAAGGTCCATTGCCGGCCCTGGCTGATCAGGCGCAGATGGCCACGACTCAGCTGGCGCAGTTGCGCCAGCACCGCACGACGGGCCAGGCTGCCGAGCAGCGGCGTGATACCAGCGGATTTGCTAACGCTCAAGGTCGGTTCGGACATGGTCGGGTTCCTCGCGGATGGCTTGACCAAGCGCCAGGTCGTGCTGGCTGGTGGTGTGGTTGTGCACGGGGGTGCGTTTGAGTAGCAGGCGCAGGGCTTGCCAGTAGATGCCGCTGACGGTACGCAGGCTCATCCAGGGAAAGGCCAGCAAGTGCCGATGCAGGCTGGCGCGTTGGAGCGGCTGGCGTTGCACGGCAAGGTCTGCTGCGAACACCGGGTGCCCGGCGCGCCAGTTTTCCATGTGCACGCGTACGCGTTGTGCATCGACGGCGAAGCGCAGCCGGTAGTCCATGTCCATTGGCATGAACGGCGAAACGTGGAAGGCCTTGGCCGCGGCAAATGGCTGGGTCAGGTCGCCCTGTACCGGCAACACGTAGTGGAAGCGCTCGCGCCAGGGGGTGTTGCGCACCTCCAGCAGCACGGCCGCGACTTGCCCTTGGCGGTCGTGGCAGAAGTAAATGCTCACCGGGTTGAACGACAGCCCCCAGCAGCGCGGTTGCGTCAGCAGATGCACGGGGCCTTCGGGCACCTGCCCGGTGGCCTGGCCAACCAGCAGGCGCGCGGCCTCGATCAGGGGCATGCCTTGGCGGGTCAACGCGGGCAGGTAGTCGGTTTCGCGCCAGCACAACGGCGCCAGGCGCGAGCGGCCGAGCCAGCGGGAGAGGCTGAGCAGGTGCGGCAGTTCGTCGAGGTCCAGGTAGAACAGGCCGATGCGGTAGCGAAATGCATGGGGCCTGGGCGTCAGGCGCCGGTGGCTGAGCCAGCCGTGGCACAGGCTACTGTTCACAGCTGCTCTCCAAAGTGCCTGGCGACGATCAGTGCACTGAGCACGCCGTCTTCGTGAAAACCATTGGCCCAGTAGGCACCGCAGTAATAGCTGTGCAGTGGGCCCTGCAGTTCGCCCTGACGGGCCTGGGCGGCCACGGCGGCGAGGCTGTACTGGGGATGCGCGTAGTCGAAGCGGGCGAGTATCTGTGCCGGGTCCACCAACGCCGTCTGGTTGAGGCTGACGCAGAAGGTGACCGGGGCCTCGATGCCCTGCAGGATGTTCATGTCGTAGGTAAGTGCAGCGGGGGCCTGTTCGCTGCCACCCAGGCGGTAGTTCCAGCTGGCCCAGGCCCTGCGCCGGCGCGGCAGCAGGCGGGTATCGGTGTGCAGCACCACGTCGTTGCTGGCATAGCGAATGGCGCCGAGGATCGCCTGCTCCTGCTCGCTGGGGCTGCCCAGCAGCGCCAGGGCCTGGTCGCTGTGGCAGGCGAAGACCACCTTGTCGAAACGTTCGCTACCGACTGCCCAGGTCACGGTCACGCCTTCATCGTCGCGGTTCACCCGTTGCACCGGGCAGTTCAGGCGGATGCGTTCGGCAAAGGGCCGGCACAGCGGTGCCAGGTAGCTGTGTGAACCGCCCTCGATCACCCGCCATTGCGGGCGCTGGTTGACCGACAGCAGGCCGTGGTTGCGGCAGAAACGCACGAAGAACTGCAACGGAAAATGCAGCATGTCGGCCCGTGACATCGACCAGATCGCCGAGCCCATGGGCACGATGTAATGCTCGATGAAGCGCTGACCGTAACGATTGTCATGCAAGTAATCGCCCAGGGTGGTCGCGCCATCGATGCGTTGCTGGTCGAGGTCGGCCAGTGACTGGCGGTTGAAACGCAACACATCGCGCAGCATGCCCCAGAAGCCTGGCGACAACAGGTTGCGGCGCTGGGCAAACAGGCTGCGCAGGTTGTGCCCGTTATACTCGAAACCGGTTTGTGGATCGTGCACCGAAAAGCTCATCTCGGTGACCCGCGAGGCCACGCCCAGGTGTTCCAGCAGGCGGATGAAATGCGGATAGGTCCAGTCGTTGAAGACGATGAAACCGGTGTCGACGGCGAAGTGCTGGCCGCGCCAGTGCACATCGACAGTATGGGTGTGCCCGCCAACCCGGTCTGCCGCTTCGAATACCGTGACATCGTGCTGGCGTGACAGCAGGTGGGCGCAGGTGAGGCCGGCGATGCCGCTGCCGATGATGGCGATGCGCATGGTTCAGCCCTCAGGTTGGCGCGCCAGGCGCTGGCCCAGCTTCAGGCGCCAGCGTGCCGGCAGCGCGCCGAGCAGGCGCAGCAACAGGGTGAAGCTGGCGGGGAAGGTGATCTCCAGTGGGCGACGGGGCAGTCGTGCGAGAATGTGCGCGGCGGCGCGCTCGGCGCTCCACAGCTGGGGCATGGGGAAGTCGTTGCGGCGGGTCAGGGGGGTATCGACGAAGCCGGGGTTGACCAGGGTGACATCAATGTTCTCGTGGGCCAGGTCCAGGCGCAGGGATTCGACCAGATAGCGCAGCGCGGCCTTTGACGCGCCATAGGCACCGGCCCGCGGCAGGGCAAACCAGCTGACCGAGCTGCCCATCACCACCAGGTGCGGGTGCTGGCTGCGGCGCAGCAAGGGCAAGGCCGCGGCCAGGCAGTGGCTGGTGCCGATCAGGTTGGTGCGGATCACCCGCTCGACCAGCGCCGGGTCGAACTGTCCGGGCTCCAGGTATTCGCAGGTGCCGGCATTCAGGATTACCAGGTCCAGCGAGCCCCAGGCTTGCTCGATCTGCGTGGCGATCAAGGCAACCTGCTCAGGCTGGTCGACATCGCCGACAGCCAACAGGACCTGGCCCGGAAAGTGTGCGGCGAAGTTTGCCAGGCTTTCTGCCCGACGCGCCCCTAACGCTACCTGGTGGCCTTGCTCCAGCAAGCGCTGCGCCAGGACCGCGCCGATGCCGCTGCTGGCACCGGTCAGCCAGCAGCGGCTCATGCCAGCCTGCCCTTGAGCCAGCGCACCGCGCCGCCCAAAACCGGCACATGCTCATACAGCAAGGCGCCGGCGTCGAAGTAGTCCTGGTGAAAGTGCACCCGTGCGCGCCAGCGCAAATGGCTGCAGCCCTGCAGGCTGATCGGCTGGCCGCCAGCCAGGCGTGGGTGGCGATAGTGCAAGGTCCAGCGGATGTAGCCGTGGCCCGGCTGTGGCTCGTCCAGGCCCTCGAAGGTGTAACGGACCTCGGTAACGTTGCCATACAGCTGGGCGAAATAGGCCCGCAAGGCCGTGAGCCCACTGATGTGATGGAGCGGGTCGCGAAAGGTGACATCCTCGCTGTACAAGTCGCCAAGCATCTGCAGGTTGTCTGAACCCAGCGCGGCAAAGCGTTCGGAGAAATGTTTCAGGTAGTTGGACATGCACAATACCTGTACAGAATGAAATCACTGTACAAGATATAGTGCAGGTGTCTGGAAAAATCTATACAGAAGAATATTTTTGTACAATTTTATCGCGCACATGTGCGCGGCCTTCAGCCATACGGTGGCGCTGGCAGTTCGGCCAGGAGCCGTTTCAGGCCATCGCTCCACTGCCGGCGAATCTGCTGGTAATAGGCGTCGTCGCTGGTGATGCGTTGGCGCGAGTGGGTTTCCAGGCTGTCCTTGCGGTACACCAGCAGGTCCAGCGGCAGGCCCACCGACAGGTTGCTGCGTATGGTCGAGTCGAACGAGATCAGGCCGCAGCGTAACGCTTCGTCAAGGGGGGTGTGAAAGCTCAGGTTGCGGTCGAGAATCGGCCGGCCGTACTTGCTTTCGCCCAGTTGCAGGAACGGCGTGTCTGCGGTGGCCTGGAAGAAGTTGCCCTGCGCGTAGACGTTGTAGATGGCCATCGGCGCGCCGGCAATCTGGCCGCCAACGATGAACGAACTGCTCAGGTCGATGCCGGCGGTCAGCTTGCTGCGGTCGCGGCTGACTACCTCGCGCAGGGTGTCGGCGACCAGCACTGTGGCGTCGTAGAGCGTGGCCACGTTCAGCAGGTGCGGGCCGCTGCCCTGGGTACGTTGCCTGAGCAGGTTCACCACCGACTGCGAGGTGGCCAGGTTGCCGGCGGTCTGCAGCACGATCAGGCGCTCGCCCGGTACGCTGAACACGAACAATTTGCCAAAGGTCGAGATCTGGTCGATGCCGGCATTGGTGCGTGAGTCGCTGATGAAGACGAGGCCGTCCGCCAGGTGCATGGCGACACAGTAGGTCATGCGTTTTCCCTTGTTTTTCTAGAAGCGGGTGCAGCGCCAGTCACTGGCGGTGCACATGGACGCTGGCCTGCATCGATTCGGCGCCGCCACCCCGGCGCACGCCCCTGACCGGGCAGGCGTCGAGGTAGTCCAGGCCCACTGCAAGCTTCAGGTGACGCTCCGGCCGGGTCAGGCGGTTGGTGATGTCGAAGCTGTACCAGGCGTCATCGACCCAGGCTTCGGCCCAGGCGTGGCTGGCCAGGTGCTGCTCGTCCTCGGTACACAGGTAACCGGAGACGTAGCGCGCCGGGATACCCAGGCTGCGTGCGCAGGCGAGGAAGGCGTGCGTGTGGTCCTGGCAGACGCCGGCAGCGCCGCTGAACGCCTCGATGGCGGTGGTGCCGACGGAGGTGGCGCCCGGGCAGTACGGCATGTGCTCGGCCAGGCCGTGCATCAACCCGATCAGCGCCGCCCGCTCGCGGTGTTCGCCGCAGTGCTGGCGGGCGAAGGCCCTGAGGGTGTCGTCGGCCTGGGTCAGGTGGCTGCCACGCAGGAAGGGCAGGGGTGACTGGCTTTCGCGCTCCAGCTCGCGGTCCGGGTCGATCTCCACCTGGCCGCTGGCGGTCAGCACCAGGTGACCATGGGGTTTGTCCAGGGTCAGTACGTGCAGGATGTTGCCATAGGGGTCGATCTGGCCTTTTACCTTGCAGGGCAGGTCCAGCTGCCATTCATCGATGCGCTGGCGCTCGCTGCTGCGGGGCGTCAGGCGCAGGAACTGGATGCTGTTGCAGACGTCGCTGGCGTAGCTGTAGGTGGTGTCGTGGCGAATGGACAGTTTCATACGACCTCCAGGTAGGAGTGATGGACCGCCTGGCCCAATTGGTTGATGCGCCCGATGAAGTCGGTCAGCCACGGGTGCAGGCCCGCTTCGAGGATTTCGTCGATCGCGGTGTAGCGCAGGCGCGCATTGAGTTCGGCGGCCATGCGCTGGGCGGCGCGCCCGGTGCTGCCCGGCAGGCTGGCGAGGATCTGGTCAAGTTCCTCGATGCAGGCATGCAGCGAGCGCGGCACGTCCACCCGCAGCAACAGCAGCTCGGACACCGGCCGGGCGCTGGGCGCGGCGCGATAGAGCTCGTTGAAGGCCTCGTACGAGGTCAGTGCACGCAGCAGGGCGCTCCACTGGTAATAGCCGCGGGCAGAGTCGTCGCTGACCTCTTCAGAGGCCTCGCCAAACATTTCGTAGCGCGCATCGAGCAGGCGCAGGGTGTTGTCCGCCCGCTCCAGGAAGGTCCCCAGGCGAATGAAGCTGTAGGCGTCGTTACGCATGATGGTGCCCGAAGTCGCCCCGCGGAACAGGTGCGAGCGCTCCTTGACCCAGTCGCAGAACTGACTGATGCCATAGCGCCCCAGGCCGTTGCTGGCGATGTTGCGCATCTCCAGCCAGGCCGCGTTGATGTTTTCCCACATATCGGCGGTGATGCGGCCACGCACTGCATGGGCATTGGTCCTGGCCGCCTGCAAGCAGCAATAGATGCTGCTGGGGTTGGTCGCGTCGAGGGCGAAGAAGTGCAGCATGCGCTCGCTGTCGAGCTCGCTGTGCCGGCGGCGGAAGTCGTCCAGCATGCCGGCGGCCAGCAGCGACATGGCCAGCTCGGCATGGCCGTCGCCGCGCCCGGCCTGGGGCATCAGTGACAACGAATAACTGACTTCGAGCATGCGCGCGAGGTTCTCTGCGCGCTCCAGGTAACGGGACATCCAGTACAGGTCGGAAGCGGTTCTCGAAAGCATGGTTCAGTCCTCCACCACCCAGGTGTCCTTGGTACCGCCGCCCTGCGACGAGTTGACCACCAGCGAACCCTCCTGCAGCGCCACGCGGGTCAGGCCACCGGGCACCAGGCGGGTTTCACTGCCCGACAGCACGAACGGGCGCAGGTCGATGTGGCGCGGGGCGATGCCGCTGTCGACGAAGGTCGGGCAGGTGGACAGGCACAGCGTGGGTTGGGCGATGTAGGCGTGCGGGCGGGCCTTGATGCGGGCGCGGAAGTCCTCGATCTGGGCACTGGTCGACGCCGGGCCGACCAACATGCCGTAGCCTCCGGAGCCTTGGGTTTCCTTGACCACCAGCTCGGGCAGGTGGGCCAGGACATGGGACAGGTCCGCAGGCCGGCGGCATTGCCAGGTGGGAACGTTGTTGAGGATCGGCTCTTCGCTCAGGTAGAAGCGGATCATGTCGTCGACGTAGGGGTAGATCGACTTGTCGTCGGCCACGCCGGTGCCCACCGCGTTGGCCAGTACCACGTTGCCGGCGCGGTACACCGAGGTCAGCCCCGGCACGCCCAGCATCGAGTCCGGGTTGAACGTCAGCGGGTCGAGGTAGTCGTCGTCCAGGCGGCGGTAGATCACGTCCACCTGTTGCGGGCCGGCGGTGGTGCGCATGTAGACATGCTCGTCACGGATGAACAGGTCGGCACCCTCGACCAGTTCGATGCCCATTTCCCGCGCCAGGAAGGCATGCTCGAAGTAGGCGCTGTTGAAGCGGCCCGGGGTGAGCAGCACGGCGGTGGGGTTGTCCAGCGGGCTGGCGCTCTTGAGCGTGTCCAGCAGCAGGTTGGGGTAGTGGTCGATGGGGGCGATACGCTGGGCGGCGAACAGTTCGGGGAACAGCCGCATCATCATTTTGCGGTCTTCGAGCATGTAACTGACCCCACTGGGGGTGCGCAGGTTGTCTTCCAGCACGAAGTAGCTGCCATCACCATCGCGCACCAGATCGACGCCGGCGATATGGGCATACAGCCCACGGTGCAGGTTCAGGCCCTGCATGGCAATCTGGTAGCCTTCGTTGGCCAGCACCTGCTCCGGCGGGATGATGCCGGCCTTGAGGATGCGCTGGTCGTGGTAGATGTCCTGAAGGAACAGGTTCAACGCCTGCACCCGCTGGATACAACCGCGCTCGACCATGCGCCATTCGCTGGCGCGGATGCTGCGCGGGATGATGTCGAACGGGATCAGGCGCTCGGTATCCTGCTTGTCGCCGTACAGGGTGAAGGTGATGCCGGCGCGATGAAACAGCAGGTCGGCTTCGCGCCGGCGTTGTTCCAGCAGCTCCAGCGGGGTGTTGGCCAACCAGCGGGCAAACTCCTGGTAATGCGGGCGGCAACTGCCGTTCGCTTCGTACATTTCATTGAAAAAAGCCCGGGACATAGCCACTCCTTGCTACCGTTGCTGGCAGTGCGTTTTGCGCGCAAAAGGCCATTGCAATGAAGGTGCCGAAAGTACGGCGCAGCGTTCGAGTGAGCGTGAGTGAGCGCTAAGGCATTGAAAAGATGGGGTTTTGTTGCGCAATCAAAGGGCGGCGTGGGGCGCAGTGGTGACTGGCTGACACCGGGGCTGCCGCCCGGCGTGCATCAAAAGGGCGCGTCCTGCATCGCGCTGCAGGTTTTGCCCCGAGTTGGTGCTTGCGCTGTGATTGGCTTACTCCTGATAGATCTTGGTCAGCAACCGTAGCAACTGCCCCCGTTCCTCATCATCCAGCGCTGACGTGGCGTCGCGGTCGCTGTCGCTGGCGATCTGCTTCAGTTCCTTGAGCAGCGCTTCCCCCGCCTTGCTCAGGTAGATGCCGTACGAACGCTTGTCCGGCTTGCAGCGCACCCGCACCGCCAGCGCCCGCTCTTCCAGCTTGTTCAGCATGGGCACCACCTGCGGCGGCTCGATTGCCAGCGCCCGCGCCAGGTCGGCCTGCATCAGCCCCGGGTTCTGCTCGATGATCGCCAATGCCGAGAACTGCGCTGGGCGCAGGTCGTAGGCCGAGAGCCGACCAATCAGGTTCTGAAACAGCTTCAGTTGCGCACGGCGCAACGCGTAACCGATCAAGTCCTCAAGTACCACTTCCCCGGCAGCGGGGAGCAGGGGGGCGGTGTCGGCAGTTCGGGCAGACCTGGCCATCAGGGGCATGTTCCTCGGTTATTGATAAGAAAGTTACCCAGTTTGCCTGCCCCCGCACGATCAGGCTAGGGGCGCGCCAGTAAAAAAGCTGCTCGATACCAACGAACAGAAAGATAACTTTCATAATGATTAATTGACATAACTATTTTGCTCGATTAGCGTAAGCCCATCACCTCGAACAACAAGAGTGCAGAACCATGAGCAAATACGAAGGCCGCTGGACCACCGTCAAGGTCGAACTGGAGTCGGGCATCGCCTGGGTCACCCTCAACCGGCCGGAAAAGCGCAACGCCATGAGCCCGACCCTGAACCGGGAGATGGTCGACGTGCTGGAAACCCTCGAACAGGACACCGACGCCGGTGTGCTGGTGCTGACGGGAGCTGGCGAATCCTGGACGGCAGGCATGGACCTGAAGGAATACTTCCGCGAGGTGGACGCCGGCCCGGAAATCCTCCAGGAGAAAATCCGCCGCGAAGCCTCGCAATGGCAATGGAAGCTGCTGCGCCTGTACGCCAAACCGACCATCGCCATGGTCAACGGCTGGTGCTTCGGCGGCGGCTTCAGCCCGCTGGTGGCGTGCGACCTGGCCATTTGCGCCAACGAGGCCACCTTTGGCCTGTCGGAAATCAATTGGGGTATCCCACCAGGCAACCTGGTCAGCAAGGCCATGGCAGATACCGTTGGCCATCGTCAGTCGCTGTACTACATCATGACCGGCAAGACCTTCGACGGCCGCAAGGCTGCCGAAATGGGCCTGGTCAACGACAGCGTGCCACTGGCCGAACTGCGTGAAACCACCCGTGAGCTGGCGCTGAACCTGTTGGAAAAGAACCCGGTGGTACTGCGCGCCGCGAAAAACGGCTTCAAGCGTTGCCGCGAGCTGACCTGGGAGCAGAACGAAGACTACCTCTACGCCAAGCTCGACCAGTCGCGCCTGCTGGACACCACGGGTGGGCGCGAGCAGGGCATGAAGCAGTTCCTCGACGACAAGAGCATCAAGCCCGGTCTGCAAGCCTACAAGCGCTGAATCCAGCGGCGGGCACTGGCCTCATCCGCCACTGCCCGTGGGTATTTCTCTATAACGACAACAAGAGGAATGAGCATGTTGCAGGTGCCTTTGCTGATTGGTGGGCAGTCACGTCCTGCCAGTGATGGACGAACCTTCGAACGCCGCAATCCGGTGACGGGCGAGGTGATGTCGCAAGTCGCCGCCGCCACGCTGGCCGATGCCGATGCGGCGGTAGCTGCGGCGCACGCGGCATTCCCGGCCTGGGCGGCGCTGGCCCCCGGTGAGCGCCGCAGCCGCCTGCTCGCCGGGGCCGACCTGCTGCAGGCGCGGGCTGCCGAGTTCATTGCCGCCGCCGGTGAAACCGGGGCCATGGCCAACTGGTACGGCTTCAACGTGAAGCTGGCCGCCAACATGTTGCGTGAAGCCGCCGCCATGACCACGCAGATCACCGGCGAGGTGATCCCCTCGGATGTACCCGGCAGTTTCGCCATGGCCCTGCGTGCGCCCTGTGGCGTGGTGCTGGGCATCGCGCCGTGGAACGCCCCGGTGATCCTCGCCACCCGCGCCATCGCCATGCCGCTGGCCTGTGGCAATACCGTGGTACTCAAGGCTTCGGAACTGAGCCCGGCGGTGCACCGGTTGATCGGCCAGATACTGCATGACGCCGGCCTTGGCGAAGGGGTGGTCAACGTCATCAGCAATGCCCCGGAGGATGCCCCGGCCATCGTCGAGCGCCTGATCGCCAACCCTGCAGTGCGCCGCGTCAATTTCACCGGCTCTACCCATGTCGGGCGCATCGTCGGCGAGTTGGCCGCTCGCCATCTCAAGCCTGCCCTGCTTGAGCTGGGTGGCAAGGCGCCGCTGCTGGTTCTCGATGATGCCGACCTGGACGCCACGGTCGAAGCTGCGGCCTTTGGCGCCTACTTCAACCAGGGGCAGATCTGCATGTCCACTGAACGCCTGGTTGTGGACAGCCGCATTGCCGACGCCTTCGTCGACAAGCTGGCGGTGAAGGTCGCCGGGCTGCGCGCGGGTGATCCGCAAGCCAGCACCTCGGTGCTCGGTTCGCTGGTCAGTGCCGAGGCCGGCGAGCGCATCAAGGCGCTGATCGACGACGCCGTGGGCAAGGGCGCGCGCCTGGTGTGCGGAGGCCAGCTGGACGGCAGCATCCTGCAACCGACCTTGCTCGATAACGTCGATGCCAGCATGCGCCTGTACCGCGAGGAGTCCTTCGGGCCGGTGGCGGTGGTGCTGCGCGCCGAGGGCGACGAGGCCCTGCTGGCGCTGGCCAATGACTCGGAGTTCGGTTTGGCGTCGGCGATCTTCAGCCGTGACACCAGCCGCGCCCTGGCTCTGGCACAACGGGTTGAGTCGGGTATCTGCCATATCAACGGCCCGACCGTGCACGACGAAGCGCAGATGCCGTTCGGTGGGGTCAAGTCCAGCGGCTACGGCAGCTTCGGCAGCCGCACCGCCATCGACCAGTTCACCCAGCTGCGGTGGGTCACCTTGCAGCAGGGCCCGCGGCATTATCCGATCTAGCTTTTGAAACCCTCTTTGCAACCCCAGCCAACGCGCAACAAGACCGCCGCCTGAAGCGTCAGGCGGCGGCAGGATGTACAACAAGAACAAGGAGCAACCTGCGTGAATACCGAAGCCCGCTCACGGTCGATCGACCCTGGCCAACGTCCGCGCTACCGGCAGGTGGCCATCGGGCATCCCCAGGTGCAGGTCAGCCACGTCGATGGCGTGCTGCGTATGCAGCCTGTCGAGCCTTTGGCACCGCTGCCGGCACGCCTGCTCGACCGGCTGCTGCACTGGGCCAGCGCGCGCCCCGACACCACTTTCATTGCGGCGCGGCAGGCGGACGGTGCCTGGCGTGCGATCAGCTACGCGCAGATGCTTGCCGATGTGCGTACCATCGCCAGCCACCTTCTGGGCTTTGGCCTCAGCGCCGAGCGGCCGTTGGCACTGTTTTCCGGCAATGATATCGAGCACCTGCAGATCGCCCTGGGCGCCATGTATGCCGGCATTCCCTATTGCCCGGTGTCCCCGGCCTACGCGCTGCTTTCGCAGGACTTCGCCAAGCTGCGCCATGTGTGCGAGGTACTGACCCCGGGGCTGGTCTTTACCAGCGACGCCCAGCCGTTCCAGCGCGCCTTCGACGCGGTGCTTGACGACTCGGTCGCTGTGATCAGCGTGCGCGGCAGGGCTGCGGGCCGTCGCCACCTGGGCTTCGACAGCCTGCTGCAACCTGGCGATCTGGCTGCGGCCGACGCGGCGTTCGCCGCCACCGGGCCGGACACTATCGCCAAGTTCCTCTTCACCTCGGGCTCGACCAAGCTGCCCAAGGCGGTGATCACCACCCAGCGCATGCTGTGCGCCAACCAGCAGATGCTGTTGCAGACTTTCCCGGCGTTCGCTGAGGAGCCACCGGTGCTGGTGGACTGGCTGCCGTGGAATCACACCTTTGGTGGCAGCCACAACCTCGGCATCGTGCTGTACAACGGCGGCAGCTTTTATCTGGACACCGGCAAGCCGACCCCGCAAGGCTTCGCCGAGACCCTGCGCAACCTGCGCGAGATTTCCCCCACGGCTTACCTCACCGTGCCCAAGGGCTGGGAAGAGCTGGTCAAGGCACTGGAACAGGACGCCACGCTGCGCGAGGTGTTCTTCGCCCGCATCAAGCTGTTTTTCTTCGCCGCTGCGGGCCTGTCGCAGAGTGTCTGGGACCGCCTCGACCGGATTGCCGAGCAGCATTGTGGCGAGCGCATCCGCATGATGGCCGGCCTGGGCATGACCGAAGCCGCACCGTCGTGCACCTTCACCACCGGGCCATTGTCGATGGCCGGCTACGTCGGGCTACCGGCGCCGGGCTGCGAAGTGAAGCTGGTGCCGCACGCCGGCAAACTAGAGGCGCGCTTCCGTGGCCCGCACATCATGCCTGGCTACTGGCGTTCGCCGCAGCAGACGGCAGAGGCGTTTGACGAAGAGGGCTTCTACTGCTCAGGTGATGCCCTGAAACTGGCCGTTCCCGAGCAGCCCGAACATGGCCTGATGTTCGATGGCCGCATCGCCGAGGACTTCAAGCTGTCTTCGGGGGTGTTCGTCAGTGTCGGCCCGTTGCGCAACCGTGCGGTACTGGAAGGGTCGCCCTATGTGCAGGATATTGTGGTGACCGCGCCTGACCGGGATTGCCTGGGCCTGTTGGTGTTTGCGCGTGTGCCCGAGTGCCGCCAGCTGGCCGGGTTGCCAGCGCACGCCAGTGATGCCGAGGTCTTGGCCAACGATGCCGTGCGCCACTGGTTCGGCGGCTGGCTGGAGCGCTTGAACCGCGATGCCCAGGGCAACGCCAGCCGCGTCGAATGGATCTCGCTGCTCACCGAGCCGCCGTCGATCGATGCTGGCGAGATCACCGACAAGGGCTCGATCAACCAGCGCGCGGTACTGCAACGGCGTGCTGCGCAGGTCGAGGCGCTGTACCGCGGCGAAGACCCGGGCGCGCTGCGCGCCCAGGTGCTGCCATGAGCCACGCCGGGCTGTGCACGGCATTCGAGGATGCTGCCATCGTCGAGATGGTGCGCACGCCCTGGGTCGACCTGGGCGGTGCGTTGGCCGGGGTTTCGCCCATCGACCTGGGTATCCTGGCCGGGCGGGCGGTGCTGGCGCGGGCCGGCATCGCACCGGGGGCGGTGGACAGCGTGCTCGCCGGCAGCATGGCCCAGGCCAGTTTCGATGCCTACATGCTGCCGCGCCACATCGGCCTGTACTGCGGCGTAGCGCAAGGCGTTCCGGCGCTGGCGGTGCAGCGCATCTGCGGCACCGGGCTGGAGTTGCTGCGCCAGGCCGGTGAGCAGTTGCGAAGTGGCGCGCAGTACGTGCTGTGCGTAGGCGCCGAGTCGATGTCGCGCAACCCGATCGCCGCCTACGAACACCGGGGCGGCTTCCGCTTGGGCGCGCCGGTCGGGTTCAAGGACTTTCTGTGGGAGGCGTTGTACGACCCGGCTGCCGGGGTGGACATGATCGGCACTGCCGAGCTCCTGGCCTGCGAGTATGGCCTGGGCCGGGAAGCGGTGGATGCCTGGGCACTGCGCAGCCACCAGCGCGCCTTGCACGCTCAGGCGCAAGGCTGGTTCGACGAAGAGATCGTCTCTGTCACGGCGCAGACGTTCAGCGCAGAAGGCTGCCTGCCACGCGCCATCGCCTTGCCGCGAGGGGTGGCCGAGGTCAGCCGTGACAGCCACCCACGGCCTACCGATGCGGCTTCGCTGGCTCGCTTGCGTGCGGTGCATGACGGTGGCGTACAAACCGCCGGTAACAGCTGTGCCGTGGCCGATGGCGCGGCGGCAGCGGTGGTCACGCGCTTCTCGGACAGCACCCAGCCACCGCTGGCACGGTTGCTGATGGCCACGGCCGTTGGCGTGCCGCCGAGAACCATGGGCATCGGGCCTGTGCCAGCCATCGCGCTGCTGCTCGAACGCAGCGGCCTGCATCTGGAGCAGATCGACCGCTTCGAGATCAACGAGGCACAAGCCGCCCAGCTGCTGGCAGTCGCCCAGGCGCTGGAGCTCGATGTGGACAAGCTCAACGTCCACGGCAGTTCCATTGCCCTAGGCCACCCCCTGGCCGCCACCGGCCTGCGCCTGGTGCACACCCTGGCCCGGCAGCTGCGCCATGGCAACCTGCGCTATGGCATCGCAGCGGCCTGCATCGGCGGTGGCCAGGGCATGGCGCTGCTGATCGAAAACCCTCATTTCTCTGACTGATGCCGAGGTAAACCATGGCCTGGAAAGCGCCGCTGCGTGACATGCAATTCGTCCTGCAACACTGGCTGCAGGTCGATCAGGCCTGGCCGCAGCTATCCGCTTATGCCGACGTTGACCTCGACCTGGCCGTTCAGGTGCTGGAGGAAGCGGCCCGTTTCAGCGAACAGGTGCTGGCGCCACTGAATGCGTCTGGTGACCGCCAGGGCTGTCGGGTAGAGCATGGGGAGGTGTACACGCCGGAGGGTTTCCCGGCGGCCTACCGCGCTTTCGTCGAAGGGGGCTGGCCGGCCCTGGCGTGCGACCCTGGGCTCGGCGGCCAGGGGCTGCCCCTGGTGCTGGAGGCGGCCCTGCAGGAAATGCTCTTCGGCAGCAACCACGGCTGGGCCATGTACACCGGTATCGCCCATGGCGCCTACCTGTGCCTGAAAACCCACGGGTCCCTCACGTTGCAGGCACGCTATCTGCCGGGCATCGTCAGCGGCCAGACCCTGCCCACCATGTGCCTGACCGAACCTCAAGCCGGCAGCGACCTCAGCTTGCTGCGCAGTCGTGCCGAGCCACTGGGCGATGGCAGTTACGCGGTGACCGGGAACAAGCTGTTCATCTCTGGCGGCGAGCACGACCTGACCCGCGACATCCTCCACCTGGTGCTGGCGCGGCTTCCGGATGCGCCGGCCGGCAGCCGTGGGTTGTCACTGCTGCTGGTGCCGAAATGGCACGAGGATGGTCGGCGCAATGGCGTGCACTGCGACGGCCTGGAGCACAAGCTAGGCATTCGTGGCAGCGCCACTTGCGCACTGCGCTTCGAAGGTGCCCGGGGTTGGCTGGTCGGGCAGGCCCACGGTGGCCTGGCGGCGATGTTCGTGATGATGAACTCGGCTCGGCTGCATGTCGGGCTGCAAGGGCTGGGGCATGCCGAGGCTGCCTGGCAGCAGGCCCGCGACTATGCCCTGGAGCGACGTCAGATGAACGCGCCGGGGCGGGCCAAGGGTGCCCAGGGGGCCGACCCGATCCATCTGCATCCGGCCATGCGCCGGGTCCTGCTGGAATTGCGGGTGCGTAGCGAGTGCATGCGTGCCTTGGGCTATTGGGCGGCGCACTGGCTGGATATCGCCGTGGCCGCTGCCGAGCCTGAGCAACGGGCCAAGGCCGCGACACTGGCGGCGCTGTTGACACCCATTATCAAGGCGGCCTTCACCGAGCAAGGTTTCAGCCTGGCCAGCAAGGCGCTGCAGGTGTTCGGCGGCTATGGCTACACCCAGGAATTCGCCATCGAGCAGACTGTGCGCGACAGCCGTGTTGCGATGATCTACGAAGGCACCAACGAGATTCAGGCCAACGACTTGTTGTTGCGCAAGGTGTTGGGTGATGGCGGTGAAGGCATTGCGTTGCTGCTGGCTGAGTTGCGTGCCGAGGCACTGCTGTCGGCTGGCAGACCCGGGATTGCACTGTGCAGAGTCTGCGACACGTTGGAAGCGGTAGTGGCCAGGGTGCGATTGAGGGCGTCGGACGATCCCGAATATCCGTATCGCGCCGCTGGCGACTTCCTGCAACTCTGCGCCACGGCCTTGCAGGCGTTCGCCTGGGCCCGTACCGCTCGCTGCCTCAAGGCGCTGCCGGTGGGGGCGCCACAGCGTCGGGAGAAACAGGAAAGCACCGACTTCTTCTTCGACTACCTGCTACCCGACTTCGATCAGCAGGTGGCAGCCGTCGACGCGGCCGCTGCACCGTTGCCCTTCATTGCCGAATCGTTCTGAAGCCGACGTGTGAAGTTGCCATGAATACCGGCTGCGGCTGACGTGCCGAGGGCCGGTAGCGCATGCAGCGGTCCGCCGAGCACAGGTGCGAGCCACCCTTGATCACTGCCACCGGCACGCCCGGATCGGCGGGATCGTAACTGTCAGCCAGTGCCGGGCCCGGCGGGTCGAGTGCGGCGTCACGGTGGGCGTCGTGGCCCGGCTGGTAGCCGCTGCGGGTCAGCTCCCAGACATTGCCGCCAGCATCGAACAGGCCGAAGCCATTGGCCGGGAAGCAGCCTACCGGCGAGGTCCCGGTAAAGCCGTCGGCCGCCGCGTTGTGGTAGGGGAACGGGCCCTGCCAGGTATTGGCCATAAGCTTGCCTTTGGGCAGCTCGCTGGCGCCCCAACTGAAGTCCGCATCCGCCAAACCGGCGCGCATGGCGTACTCGAGCTGCGCCTCGCTGGGCAGTGCGCGGCCGGCCCAGCGGGCGTAGGCCTGGGCATCTTCCAGGGCGACCTGCACCACCGGATGGTTATCCAGCCCGTCCAGGTTGCTCGCCGGCCCTTGCGGATGCTGCCAGCTGGCACCCGGCATGAACTGCCAGCCGGGGCTGAGCACATCTGGCCCCTGCTGGAACACCATCGCACCGGGCACACGCAGGTCTTCGGGCAGGGAGGGATCGTCGTCAAGACTGATGCCGCGCTCGGCATGGGTGAGGTACCCGGTGGCTGTCACGAAGCGGGCGAACTGGGCGTTGGTGACCGGATGCACGTCGATCCAGAAGCCCGACACCTTGGCGGAGTGGGGCGGACCTTCCTCGTCGTAGAACCGGCTCGAGCCAAAGCTGAACTCGCCGCCAGGCACGTGCACCATGCCATCCCGCCACGGGCCCTGGCGCTGCGCGGGCAGGCCGCTGTAGCCCGCGCACAGCAGCACTGGCGCCGGGGCTTGTGGCCAGGCGCCGTAGAGGGTGACGAGCAGGCCGGCGGCGAGCGCTGCGCCGCCGGCTACTCGGGCGATCATGGCTGCTTGGCCAAGGCTGGCCTTGCCGGACTGGCCGGGCGGCCATCGGCATCGATCGCGATGTTGCTGCGCTGGGCATAGGCTTTCCAGTCGCGCAGCATCTGCGCCACCTGCGCGGAATGTTCGGGGGCGATGTCGCGGTGCTCGCCGGGGTCTTTGCGCAAGTCGTACAGGTGCCAGCCTGGTTTGCCATCAGTGGCATCCCACAGCAGTTTCATCGGCCCCTTGCGCAGCGAGGCGCTGCCGTTGATTTCCCAGCCCAGGGCTTCGTCACTGGCGTGGATCTGGCTGTCCTTGCCTTGCAGGTAATCCAGCGCCGAGGTGCCTTGCGGCGGCACGATATCGCGGTCGCGGTACTTGATGCCGGGCAGTGGCGCACCGGCCAGTTGCAGCAGCGTCGGCATGATGTCGCGCACGCTGGCCAGCTCTTCGCTGCGGCCGGCCTTGATGGTAGCGGGGTAGTAGACGAAGGCCGGTACGCGGATGCCGCCCTGGTAGGTGGTCATCTTGTAGCGACGGCTGGGCAGGGCGCTGACCTGGGCCCAGGCCGAACCGATCATCAGGAACGAGTTGCGGCGGCCGTAGTTGTCCAGGCGGTTGTCGAAGTTCGTCTTGATCCAGTCGGGGTCGACGCGGGTGGCGTTCTCCGGCCCATTGTCGGACATGAACAGGATCAGCGTGTTGTCCAGCTCGCCGGTGCTGCGCAGATGCTCCACCAGGCGCCCGACCTGGGCATCCAGGGCCGTGACCATGGCGGCGTACACCTCCATGGTGCGTGCCGACTGGCGCTGTTGCTCCTCGCTCAGCGACGCCCAGCTCGGCACGCCTTCCAGTTGTGCCTCCAGGGGGAAGTCGGCCGGTACCAGGCCGGCCTTGCGCTGGCGCTCCAGGCGTTCGTGGGCGATGGCCTCGTAACCCTGGTCGTAGCGGCCACGGTATTGCGCCAGGTAACGGTCCGGCGCCTGCAGCGGCCAGTGCGGCGCCGTGTAGGCGGCGAACGCGAAGAACGGTTTGTGGCTGGCCTTGCCCTGGTCGATGACATCGATCAGGCGGTCAGTGAACCAGGTGGTGGAGTAGAAATCGTCGGGCAGTTCGATGGGCTCGCCATTGTGCCGGAAGCTCGCGCTGTAGTTCGATTGCAGGTCCATGTTGGCCTGCTTGAAGTGAGCGGCGCCGCCTTCGAGCAGCACGTAGGCCTGATCGAAGCCGCGGTTCTGTGGCTGCTGCGCCGGCTGCATGCCCAGGTGCCATTTGCCGGAGATGTAGGTGCGGTAACCGGCGTCGTGCAGCAGCTCGGCCAGGGTGGCAACGTTGCCAGCGAGCACGCCTTCGTAGCCGGCACGTACCTCGGCACCGGGCGGCAGGCGCTTACGCGCTTCCGACATCATGCCCAGCCCGGCCAGGTGCGGGTCGTTACCGGACATCAGCATGGCGCGGGTTGGCGAGCAGCTGGGCGCTGCGTGGAAGTCGAGCATCAGGCGCCCGTCAGCCAGCAGTCTGTCGAGGTTCGGCGTCTGAATCTCACTGCCCAGGGCGGACAGGTCGGAGAAGCCGAGGTCGTCGGCGACCAGCAGCAGAATGTTTGGTTGTTTAACGGTTGGTGCAGCCAGGGCCTGGCTGGCACTGAGCATGAGCACGCCGAGGGCGGTGAGGGTACGCAGAGGATTCATGGAAGTGCTCTTGTTGTTTTTATGAATGAGTTTTTTGCACGACCGCACGCTAGAGGCCGCGCCATGGAAATTCTAGCGGCCGAATGTAGCCTTCCGCAGTCGCCGGGTGCAGAAGTGTGCGATCAGCGAACGCTTGATGGTGGTCGCCGCTTGCCGTTGCGGTTATCCCTATTGACGGCTTAATAGTTAACAAAAATAATCGTTAATAGAGTTATCCAGTTTCAAGAACAACTATAAGAACAAGCGAAGGGAAATTCTGATGATCAGGCCGTTGAATGGGGCGTGGGTGCCCCTTGTACTGCTTTCGCTCTGCCAGTCCGTGCATGCGGCCAACCCGCTTGAGGAGAGCCGGCCAGGGCGGCCCGGCGCCCCTCGCTGGATCGAGGACTATCGCTTTCTCGACGACCCTGGCAAAGCCACCGACCCTTTCGATGGCTTGCGCTACCACCGGCTGTCCGAGTCGGCCTGGCTGCAACTCGGTGCCGAGGCCCGCTACCGGGCCGATGCGCTGGACAAGCCTTTCTTCGGCCTGCGCGGGGTGAAAGACGATTCCTACCTGCTGCAACGGCTACAGGCCCACGCCGACCTGCACCTGTTCGACGATGCCATGCGCACCTTTGTCCAGGTGGAAAACACCCGCGCCTTCGGCAAGGACCTGTACTCGCCCAACGATGAAGGCCGCAATGAAGTGCGCCAGGCGTTCGTCGATTTGAATCACGACTTTGCCGGCGGGCGCTTTACCACCCGTGTAGGTCGTCAGGAGATGGCCTTTGGCGACCAGGTGTTCGTCACTTACCGCGATGTACCGAACATCCGCTTGAGTTTCGATGGCGTGCGCGCCGGTCTCAATCTCAAGGACGGGCGCAAGCTCGATGCCTTTGCGGTGCGCCCGCTGAAAACCGGCGAGGACAGCTGGGACGACGGTAGCAACAACAGCGTCAAGTTCTATGGCCTCTACGGCACCTTGCCGCTGTCGTCTGCCTGGAACGCGGACCTGTTCGCCTTCGGCCTGGAAACCGACGACCGCAGCCTGGCTGGCGAAACCGGTGACGAGCAGCGCTACACCTTCGGCACGCGTCTGTTCGGTCGCCAGCAGGCACTGGACTGGAGCTGGAACCTGGCCGGGCAGACCGGCCACCTGGGCAATGCTTCTATCCGCGCCTGGGCGGTTTCGAGCGACAGCGGCTACACCTTCGCCCATCCCTGGCAGCCACGCCTGGGCATGCGCATCGATGCCGCCAGCGGCGACAGCGACCCGGGCGATGGCAAGGTCGGCACCTTCGACCCGCTGTACCCGCGCAACGGCGTCTACGGTGAGGCCAGCTTGACCACCCTGAGCAACATCATCGTGGTCGGGCCTACGTTCGGGTTTTCGCCCTGGCGCACGGTGCGCTTCGAACCCGGTGTTTTCGGAGTCTGGAAGCAGCGCGAGGAAGACGGCGTATACATGCCCGGCATGAGCCTGCTGGCCAACACCCGCGGCACTGGCCGGACCGTGGGCACCATCTACCGCGCCAATACCCGCTGGCTGGCCACGCCCAACCTCACCCTGGATCTCGACCTCAAATACTACGACGTCGGCGCGGCCATCAAGGGGGCGGGCGGCGAGGATTCGTCGTTCATCTCGGTGCGTGCCACGTTCCGCCTTTGACTACCCGACCAATAACAACAAGAGGGGCCACACATGCGTCATTCATCCGCAACTTCCAACAAGGCAGTACTCACGATCGGCTTGTGCTTTCTCGTCGCCTTGCTCGAAGGCCTGGACCTGCAGGCGACCGGCATCGCCGCACCGCACATGGCCAAGGAGTTCGCCCTGTCGCCGGGCATGCTCGGCTGGGTATTCAGCGCTGGGTTGCTGGGGTTGTTGCCCGGGGCGTTCGTTGGTGGCTGGCTGGCCGACCGGCTTGGGCGCAAGTCGATCCTGATCGTGGCGGTGCTGCTGTTCGGCGGCTTTTCGCTGGGAACCGCCCATGCCGAAAGCTACACCTCGCTGCTGATCGCACGCTTGATGACCGGCCTAGGGCTGGGCGCAGCGTTGCCGATCCTGATCGCGCTGGCCAGCGAGGCGGCGCCCGATCACCTGCGCAGCACGGCGGTGAGCCTGACGTACTGCGGCGTTCCGTTGGGTGGGGCGTTGGCTTCGGTGATCGGCATGAGCGGGGTGGGCGAAGGTTGGCGTGCGGTGTTCTACGTCGGCGGCATCGCCCCGATCGCGATTGCCTTGGTGCTGATGCTCTGGTTGAAGGAGTCTCAGGCGTTTCGGACCCAGGGCGGTGCCCACACCGGTGCTGACGGCATGCTCACTCAGCTGTTCGGGCCCGGGCAGGTCAGCCGTACGCTGTTGCTGTGGGTGGCGTGCTTCTTCACCCTGACGGTGCTGTACATGCTGCTCAACTGGCTGCCTTCGCTGCTGATCGGCCAAGGTTTCAGCCGGCCCCAGGCTGGCGCCGTACAGATCCTGTTCAACCTTGGCGGTGCAGCGGGTTCGTTTCTCACCGGGCGCATGATGGACCGCGGTGTTGCCGGACGGGCGGTGTTCATCGCCTACGCCGGCATGCTGGCGTCGTTGGCGGGGCTGGGTTTGTCGAGCAGTTTTGGCCTGATGTTGCTGGCTGGCTTCACGGCGGGTTACTGCGCCATCGGTGGGCAGCTGGTGCTTTACGCACTGGCGCCAACCCTGTATCCGACCCAGGTGCGCGCCACGGGTGTAGGGGCATCGGTGGCAATCGGGCGACTGGGTTCGATGGCCGGTCCGTTGGCGGCAGGGCAGATTCTGGCAGCGGGGGCGGGGGTCAGTGGCCTGCTGCTGGCCGCTTCGCCTGGCCTGGTGGTCGCGGCAGTAGCGGCAAGTGCCTTGCTTGGGCAGCGTAGAGGCCGGAGTGCCGATACCACGTCAGACGGTATTGCCTGACTCACCTGTGAACCAGGCTGCCACACAGCACAGCAATCTCGAACAGCAGCCTCATCGGCACGGCGAGCAGGGTCTGGGAGATGCGTCAATCTGACTCTGCGACCGAATGGCCCATTCCTTGCTTTCGTAGGGCGCATGCAATCGAGGTAACAGTCACGCCATGCACGCCCAACGCCACCGCTTCAACGACGTCAACACCCATGCCAGCGCGATCCTCGGCTGGCAGCAGACCTACGACCAGATCAGCGCCGGCAGTGCACACACCGAGCTCACGCACCTCACTGCTGAGCGCTTCCAGATATTTCGTGAATGCCTGGACAAGCGTGTAGTCCAGCACGGTGCGGCGCCGGCGCGGCGCTTTTGTCTGGCGCTACCCGCCGGGAGCGCGGGTACCGGGGTGTTTCAGGGCAGCAGCGTCGGTAGCGCGGATGTCACGCTTCTTCACAGTGGTCAGGAGTTTTTTGTCCATGCCCCCGAGGGCATGGACCTGCTGGCGGTGAGTGTCGATGCCGATCGTCTGGAACAATTGGCCGAGCGCGAGTTCAGCGCGCAGGAACTGCGGGCATTGAACAGGGCCACTCGGCTGAACGTCAGCCCGGCCTTTCTCGGCGCGATACGCTCGCAGCTGCAGGGGCTGATCGATGCGGCGTTGCGGGGCGAAGCGCTGCTGGAGGCGCAGCTCGAAGACTTGCTGCTGGAGTGCATGCTGGTGCTGCTGGACCAGGTCAGCCAAGGTGGCGCGGGGCGAGGGGGGAATGTTGCGGTTAGCGCCTATCTGGTCCGCCAGGCGCACCAGATGGCCCTGGATTGCCTGGACGAGCCGTTGTCGGTGCTGCAGATCTGCGAGCGCCTGGATGTCAGCCGCAGCACCTTGCAGCGCAGTTTCCTCGGGGTCACCGGCCTGAGCCCGGTCGAGTACCTGCGTGCGGTGCGCCTGAATGCCGTACGGCAACGGCTGCAGTGCACCGCCGCCGAGCAGTTCACCGTTGCCCGCGTGGCCAGCGACCTGGGCTTTACCCACCTTGGGCATTTCTCCGGCGCCTACCGCGCGCTGTTCGGTGAACTGCCTTCACACACCGCTCGCCAGGACAGCGTCGTTCAGGCGAAGCGATCCAGGCGATAGGGGGACGGGTCGACCAGCGGGTGACTGCCATCGATCAGGTCTGCCGCCAGTTGCCCGGCCGCGGGCGAAGTACCGAAGCCGTGGCCGGAGAAACCGGTCGCCAGCACCATCCCCGGCAGTTGCTGAACCGGCCCGATCACCGGCAGTGAGTCAGGTGTCACGTCGATGGTGCCGGCCCACGCCTGCTCGATGCGCGCCTGCTTGAACACCGGCCAGGCGGCCCTGAGGTTGTCCAGCGCCTCCTGGTTCAAGGCTGGGTTGGCGGCAGGGTCCTGGGTGCGGATGCGCTCGAACGGGGACACCGAAGCGGGCGACCAGCGCCGTGCCAGCGCCAGGTCCTTGAAAAAGGGCTTGCCGAACGACACCCGCAACAACCCCCGTTGAGCGCGGAACTGCGGCAGGTAGCGTCGCCCGAGCAAGGCATGATCGAGGGTCAGGTGGGCATCGAGGGCACCTCGTTGCGTGATGATGAAACCACCGTCCATATGCTTGCGGAACGAGAAATCCGGGCCACCTACGGCGATGTCGGTCGGGCCTTCCATAGCGGCCGTGCGCAGCACCGAGCAGTTCAGCGGCAAGGTCGGCAAGGCGACCCCGTGGTTGCCCAGCAGGCGCCGCGACCACAAGCCGCCGGCCAGCAGCACCTGCTCGCAGCGGATCTCGCCGTGCTCGGTCACTACGCCGTCGATGCGCCCGGCGGCGGTGGTCACGCTGCGCACGGCGCAATGCTCGACAATCACCGCGCCACGGGCCATGGCCGCCTGGGCGATGGCACTGCTGGCCAGGGTCGGCTCGGCACGGCCGTCGCTTTCGGTGAAGATGCCACCGGCCCAGATGGCTTGCCCACCTGGCACGCGCTGGGCGATTTCGGCGTTGCTCAGCAGGCGCGAACCGACCGGCAGGCCGTCTACCGACTTCAGCCAGGCCTCGTGCATCGCCATTTGCCCGGGCTCCCGGGCGGCGAACAGGATGCCCGCCTGCCGGTAGCCGACCTCGCGCCCGACCCGGGCGGGCATTTGCGCCCACAACCGGTCCGCAGCCAGGGCCAGGGGCAGGTCCTCGCGGTGGCGGCTGGTCTTGCGCACCCAGCCGAGATTGCGCGATGACTGCTCGCCGGCGATGCGGCCTTTCTCCAGCACCACCACCGGGATGTTGCGCTCGGCGAGGGTCAGGGCAGCGGTCAGGCCGACAATACCGCCGCCGATGATGACCACGGTGGTGGCGCTGGGTGGCGTGTTTGCGCAGTGCACCGGCGCGATGACAGGGGACATGGACGGTTCTCCTCTAAGGCGGGCTAGCGCGACAGGTCGAGCAGCTGGGTGGTGGCGCGCGATGCTCCGCGGTAGGCGGTCACCTCCAGTTCCACCCGGTAGACCGTTGCGCCCAGGGGCGGGCAGGTGACCGTGCTGGCCGGGTCGATGCCGCGAAACACTTCGCCGACGATGGTCATCACGCTGGCGACATCCTCAGGCTTCTGGATGAACACCCGCGAGCAGACCACGTCGGCCAGGGACGCATCCACGGCATGGAGCGCCGCTTCGATGTTGGCGAACACCTGGCGGGTCTGGGCCTCGAGGTCCTCGGGGATTTCGCCGGTCGCCGGGTTGCGCCCGGCGGTGTTGGAAACGAAGATCCAGTCGTCCACGGCCACCAGGCGCGAATAGCTGCCCAGGGTCTCGTACTTCGATCCGGTCTTGAGTTTGGTGATCTGCAGCATGGTATTGTCCTTGGGGTTGGAGGGGTGAATCAGCTCAGGGCCGGGCTTTCCCACAGGTTGAGGCGTACGCCGACTCCGCGCTCCAGCGCCTGGCGGTACACCACCGTGCCCCAGGCCACGTCCTCGACCGGCATGCCGCCCACCGACATGATGATGATCTCCTCGTCGTTGCAACGGCCGGGGGCAACGCCTGCGACGATCTTGCCGATGTCTTCCAGTTGTTCGGCCGGCAGGCTGCCTTCGGCGATCATGTCCATGAAGCGCACGCCCACCAGCGGCACATGGTTGTGCGCAGGCTTGGGCAGCTCCTCGAACCAGGCCTCGTACAGGCCAGTGTTGTCGACCACTTTGCGTACGTCGGCCTGCTCCATGCCGGCGTCGATGCTGCAGCCGGCGGGCATGGCGAGAAACGCGCCGGGCTTGACCCATTCACGCAAGACCCGCGGGTAGGTGGACGGGTCACCGGTTTCGCCAGAGGTGCAGTAGGTCACCAGGTCCGAACCGCGTACCACCTCTTCGATGCTGTCGACCACTTCGATGGTGGTGATCTGCGGGTAGGTGTCGCCTACCCAGCTGATGAAGTCGTCCAGGCTCTTCTGGCCGCGACCCTTGAGCTTGAGCGTGTCGACTTGCGGGCACACGGCCATGAATGCGGCCACGGTGGTCTTGCCCATGACGCCGGGGCCCAGCAGGCCGATCACCCGCGAGTCGCGGCGGGCCAGGTGGCGTGCGCCGACACCCGGGATGGCGCCGGTACGGTAGGCCGACAGCAGGTTGGCCGACATGTGCGCCAACGGGGCGCCGGTGTCCGGGTCATTGAGGGTGAACATCAGGATCGAGCGCGGCAGGCCCTTTTCGCGGTTGGCGATGTTGGAGCCGTACCACTTGACCCCGGCGGTGCAGAAGTCGCCGCCCAGGTAGGCAGGCATCGCCATCATGCGGCGGTCGGCCGTGGGCTTGGGCATGTTGGGGAAGGGCGAGTCCTTGGGAAAGGTGATCATCGCACCGTGGGAGTCGCTGTTCGGCCCGGCCATGCGGTAGTCGCCGTGGTGGAGCAGGACGAACATCTGCTCCATGGTGTTCACGCAGGCCAGCATGTCGGTGACACCGGCGCGGATCATGTCCTGCTCGGACAGGTAGAGAAAGTCGATTTTTGTAGTTGTAGTCATGGCTCATCTCGGGGCGGAGGAAGAGGGCCGGCAGCGAAACTGCTGCCGACGGCGCCGATGTTAGGAACCCGCCCGGGCGCACGGCTATCCCGAATTGGTCAGGAATGGCGGGGCATCTGCAGCCCTGCCTGGCCACGCTGTCTAGCACACGGTTTTGCGCGATTTCAGCGTATTTCTTGCTGTCCTCATGTTGGCAGCCATGACCAAAAGCCCGGCAATGCGGTACATGCCGCCTGTCTTGGTACGTTGCAAACTGTGGCGGTCATAAGGCACCTGGCCAGGCCCTGGAGGACGTCGATAAAGCACGCTGCTGGCGACACGGATGGTCGCGCCATATCGCTGCAACCCAGCACCTTCAATTCAGGATCAATCCATGAGAACAACAACATCCAATCCGATTGACAAAACCTCCGTGTACATCTGCGCCGGCCTGGTTTCCGCCGGCGGGGCGCTGCTGCTCAATGTGCTGCCGGTGCTGTTCGGCGCCCTGGCCGAGCAGTTCGGCTATGGCGAACAGCAACTGGGCAGCCTGGCCATGGCCATGAACCTCGGTTTCGGGGTGCTCGGCCTAGCCTCGCTGCTGTGGATCCAGCGCCTGAGCTGGCGGGTGATTTCCACCTTGTCCTCGCTGCTGGTGGTGGCCGCCCTGGCGGGCATGCTCGGCAACCCCACGTACGAGACACTGATGCTGCTCATGGCCTTGGCCGGGGCCGGCACCGGTGCGCTGTATGCCCTGGCAATGACCATTTTCGGTGACAGCGCGCAACCTGAGCGGGCCTTCGGCTTCAAGCTGGGCATGGAGACCGTGCCTGGCGCGTTGCTGCTGATCGTGCTGCCGGTCGCGGTGGCGCCCCTGTGGGGCTTCCAGGGCATGCTGGTGACGCTGGTCATCAGCATGCTGCTGATGGGCGTGGTCCCGTTGCCATGGGTGCCGAGCCGCAGCGCACGGCAACTGGAGGCGCGTGCTGGCGGGGCACCGGTGGTGTGCCGCCATAGCCGTACCATCGCCTGGCTGAGCCTGCTCGCCAGCCTGGTGTTCCTGACCGGCATCATGTCGGTGTGGGCGTTCCTTGAACTGATGGGCAAGAAGAGCGGCCTGTCTTCGGACACCATCGGCTCGGTGTTGGCGCTGGGCTTCATCATCAATGCGGGCGGCGGCTTCATTGCCTCGTCGGTCGGCCTGAAGGCCGGGCGCTTTCTGCCGGTGGCGGTGATCATCGCGGCCGAGGTGGCGGGCCTGGTGCTGCTGGCACAGTTCGACTCGCTGACCACCTACGTGGCCGGGGTGATGTGCTTCCTGTTCTCGATCAGCTTCGTGCTGGCCTACACCTTCGGCGTGATGGCCGAGTTCGACCTGTCGGGCCGCTTGGTGGCCCTGGGGGCACTGTGCCTGTCGGTCGGCGCGGCGGTGGGGCCGGCGGTCGGTGGCCTGCTGATCGAAGCCTATGGCTACACGGCGGTGCTGCTGTTCTCCGGTGCCTGCTCGATCAGCGTGCTGGCGATCTACGGTGCTGCCGTGTTGCGTTCGCAGCAAGCGGGCAAACGCGAGCCGATGGGCGACGCGGTGACATTGCCGAAGCTCTGATGGCAGCCGCATATCCAGATGAGGCTCGCCGGGGATGACCCGGCGAGCTTTTTTCATGGCGCAGACAACAAGGACGAAACCCAACATGAAGATTGCCGTGATCGGGGCAGGGGCAATGGGCAGCCTGTTTGCCGCCCGGTTGATCGACGCCGGTGCCGAGGTGACCCTGGTGGATGTCGATGAGCGCTTGCTCGACGCCCTGCGTAGCCATGGCCTGCGCCTGGAGGACGAGCAGGGCGTGCGCGTGTACTGGCCTCGGGTGGCACGCGCCGAACAGTTGCAGGGCGAGGTCGATGCCTTGCTGATGTTGACCAAGAGTCATCACACCCGTCAGGCCATCCAGGCGTGCCGGCACCTGCTTGGCCAGAAGACCCTGGTGTTGACGTTGCAGAACGGCTTGGACAGCGTGCCGGCACTGCGCGAGTACGTGACTGACCCTTGCCTGGCAATCGGCATGACCCTCTACCCGGCCGATGTGCTGGCACCCGGCAGCGTACGCAGTTGCGGCGGTGGCGAGGTGCGCTTGCGCGGGCTGTTGCCTGGGCCGGATTACGCCGGGCCGTTGCGGGCACTGATGGATGGCTTGCGCCGGGGGGGCATGTGCTGCATCGAAGACCCGGATATCGAGGTGAGCATCTGGGAAAAGGTCGCCTTCAATACGGCCCTGAACTCGCTGTGTGCCCTCACTGGGGTGAGCGTGGGTGAGCTAGGCTGTTGCGCGCGTGGCCGCGAGGTGGCCTTGGCATTGGTTGCCGAGGCGGCCGAAATTGCTGTGTCGGTGGGCGTGGTGCTGGATCAACAGCGGGTTGTGCAGGCGGTGGAGGAGGCGTTTGTCGTGCACGCCGGGCACAAGCCCTCCATGCTCCAGGACCTGGAGCACGGCAGGCGCATGGAGATCGACGCGCTGTCCGGCGCGTTGCTTGCCCATGCACGGCGCCAGGGCGTACAAGCTCCGGCCATGGCTGCCATCGACCGGTTGTTGCGCCGGGCGGAGCGTCAGCGCAGCGGTGAGAAGGCCGCTGGCAGATAGACCACCGAGTTCATCTTTTGCAGTTGCGGGGCAGAATTCTCCGGTGGCCATACTCCGTCGCCGACGGCGCGGGTGCGCACATCAAGGCGTTGCTCCAGGCTGGCGTAGGGCCAGATGTGCAGGTAGCGTGGCACCCGGCCGTTGGTGGCGTAGAACGCGGCATACACCGGCGAATACTGCTCCCTAGTGCGCGGCCCGACTGCCTTGCGCCAGCCGGCCAGGGTAGGCGCCAGGCCCGAGGTGACCAGGTCGTACTCGCGCAGCTCGTAGAACGGCCCATGCTTGCCCGGTGCCAGCGGCTCGAGGAAGGGGAACAGGCGATAGTCGTCCATGTGCTGCTCAAGCACGAACTCACCAATGCCGAAGGCGTCGCTGGCCAACAGCACGCGCTCGCGTTCGGCCGCCTGGACCTCGACGCTGGCGAAGCGGCGCAGCACGGCAACGGTGTTCTGCGGGCCGATCTCGGACACCCAGCAGCCGATCAGCTCGACCCCTTCGATGGCAGCCTGCAAGGCATCCTGCAGGCGCGGCAGGGCCTGGCCGGGTGTACGCACGCGCAAGGTGAAACGCAGCAGTTCGTAGTGGTTGGACATCAAGCGTACCTCCTGGATAAAAGACGAGGCAAAAACGGTAGGGAACGCTAAAGGGCAGCGGGCCAAGCGCTCAATGACCGGGTGGATCAATGTTGTTGCGTTACACGCAACGAAATCTCGGCCGAAGACCACCAAAGGCAATGTGGCGCGGTATGTGCTTGCGCTTCGTTCACCTGTCCTTTTGTTACCCAAAATCACGTGAATATTGCACTAATATGGCGCGTGCTCCCGATTGAGGTGGTTCATGAACGGTCAAGCGATGTCTGTCTGGAACGAGCGTGTCCACGCGGTATGCGGGCGCTTCGAAACCCGCTACGACCAGTGCCAGAGCCTTTTCATCGGCGATTTGCGTCCCTCGCTGCTGGGCACCACGCAGGTCGCCCACATCCGCAGCAATGCCCATGCGATCGCCCGTTCGGGGCGCGAGGCGGGGCGTGATGGCGACTCACATTGTTTCCTTGTGTTACAGCAGCAAGGGGAAATGTCCATCGAGCTGGGCGACCGAGTGATGGAACTGCGCGAAGGTGACATGGCACTGCTGGATTCGGCGCAGGCCATGAAGATGATCCCCCGCGGGCTGTTCTCCCACGTGTCCATCCACCTGCCCCGTGAGCGCTTGAAGAATCTCGATTCCAGCCGTTTCGGCAAGCTGTCCACCGCTGGCGCCTGCGGGCAGCTGCTGGCGACGATGGTACGGCAGGTGGCCGAAGGCGAACTCGAACAGTGGGCCTGCGCGGAAGACGGTGACGGCCTGCAGGCCGCGCTGGTGGGGCTGCTCGGCTCGGTGCTGGAATACCGGGCGCGTGACAGTTCGCCCGGGCTGCACCTGCACGAAGTGCAGTCGCTGATCCAGCAGCGCCTGGACTCGCCGCGCCTGACGCCGGTCGCCCTGGCCGACGAGCTGGGTATTTCCAGCCGCCAGCTGTATCGCCTGTTCGAAGCCAGTGGCGACAGCGTTTGCCGCTACATCCTGCGCGAGCGGCTGATCAAGGCCGCCCAGGACTTGCGCAACCCTGCCTATGGGCATCGCTCGATCACCGACATCGGCACCCGCTGGGGCTTCGCCGATTCCGCGCATTTCTCCAAGACCTTCAAGAAGCAGCTGGGCATGACGCCGCGTAGCTATCGCAGCCGGCCATGAAAAGCTGCTTCGCAGCGTAATCTGAACAGTCTACGTCGTGTGGGCGAGTGTTTCGATCAGCCAGTCGCTGAACGCCTTGACGATGGGGCGCTGCGCCTTGGCCGGGTGGCAGACCAGAAAATACGAACGGTTTGCCCGCGTGCTGATGTCGAACGGGCTCACCAGCAGGCCACGCCTCAGTGCGTCGCTGCTCAGCAGGTTGTCGCCCATCGCAATGCCTTGGCCTGCCAGGCAGGCGGCCAGTGCACAAGGGGCGTCGGAGAACAGGACGCCGGATGACGCGTCGACTTTGTTGCGGCCCGCTGCCCCCAGCCATATTCGCCAATCCGTGTAGTCGTTCATGTGCAGCAAGGTGAAGTTGGACAGGTCATCGATATGCCGGAGGCCGCCGTTGGCATAGAGCAGCTGAGGGCTCAATACCGGAAAATAATGCAAATCCGTCAGCGGCATTACTTGCAGATTCGGCCAGTCGCCTGTGCCGTAGGCAATGAAGATATCCGCTTCGCTCGCGCTGGTATCGGCCGGTGTGCGTGGCGAGATCAGGTGGAATTGGACCTGAGGATGGAGCGTCATGAAGGCGTTGATGTGCTGGCATAACCAGGCGCTGGCAAAACCGGTGTTGCAACTGACGCACAGGCGCCCCGCGATCTGTTGCCCCTGTTCACCTGCTGCGGCCAGTTGAACGCGCTCAAGGATCTGCTGCACCTCCCGGGCGTATTGCTCGCCTCGAAACGTCAGCCGGATGCCACGGCCAATGCGCTCGGTCAGGGCGAACCCCAGCTGCTCCTCAAGCGTGCCGATGCGGTGACTGACCGCACTCCGTGTGAGGCTGAGTTCGTCAGCTGCACTGGAGATGCTTCCGAGTCGTGCCACGGCATCCAGGGCGCGAAGCGCCGTCATTGATGGGAAGTGCATAGGCCCTGCATCGAGAGTAAGTGAGCAATTGGTGAAACTAACACTACATTATCTGCAAAATTAATTCGATTGTTGCTTGCTTCAATTCACCGATACTGAGTTCCCACCCGTATTGGAGCGAACGACATGACCCCAACCGAGCAAACGCTGCGCGAGGAATTGGCAGCCTGCTACCGGCTAGTCGCGCATTTCCGCATGACCGACTTGATCTTTACCCACATCTCGGTGCGCATACCGGGCCCGGAGCAGCATTTCCTGATCAATCCATACGGGCTGATGTTTGACGAAATCACGGCCTCCAGCCTGGTCAAGATCGACCTGGACGGGGCGCCAGTTGGCGATACGCCTTACGCCGTCAACCCGGCCGGTTTTGTCATCCACAGTGCCATTCACCGTGCACGCCACGATCTTCAATGCGTCCTGCATACTCACACGCGCGCTGGCTGTGCGGTTGCTGCTCTGGAGTGCGGCCTACTCCCCGTGAACCAGATTTCCATGGAGTTCTACGGCAAGGTGGCCTATCACGATTATGAAGGGATTGCCTTGGACCTCGATGAGCAACAACGCCTGGTCGCAGACCTGCAAGACAAGAACGTGATGATCTTGCGCAACCACGGCCTGCTGACTGGCGGGCGCAGTGTGGCCGAAGCGTTCCTCAGGATGTACTACCTGGAAAAAGCCTGTGAGATACAGCTCGCGGCCCAGCAGGCGGGTCCGTTGCTGCTGCCGAACCATGAAATTTGCGCCCATACGGAGCGGCAGTTCAATGAGCCGCTGCGCGAGCTGAAAGAGGGTGAGTTGACAGATCCTGATGCGACTAACCTGGCCTGGAAGGCCCTGCTGCGCATGCTGGACCGTGTTGCGCCCGACTACCGCAACTGAACCGCGATCCTTATGGTTGTGCGTCATTCGGCTCAAGCATCATGCTCACGCATTCAGCGACATTGGGGATGAGATCAACGTTGATCCCCGTGCCGTCGGCCAGTCCATTAGCCAATGAAGTCTGACCCGCAATCAACTCGGTAAGAGACGCTGCGCGCAGCAGGCATCGACGACCCCGATTCCGCTGTCGGCACCTGTGATGAGCGCAATCTTGCCGGCCAGTCGATTATGGCCGGTATACGACTGCTCCCCGCAGTCTGGATAAGGCTCCATCCTGCGTTGTGAGCCTGAAACGTCTTGAGACTGCGAAGGGGGGAGCAGTGAACGCTCAGCCAGCCAGCGCTTTGATCAGTTGTTCATTGAAGGCCGGGATATCGTCCGGCGTGCGGCTGGTAATCAGGTTGCCGTCCACCACCACTTCTTCATCCACCCAATTGCCACCCGCGTTGCGAATGTCGTCCTGCAATGTCTTGTAGCTGGTCATCCGCTTGCCCTTGGCCAGGCCAGTCGACACCAGCAACCAAGCACCGTGGCAGATCACCGCCAGCGACTTGCTTGCAGAGTCATGGCTTTTCACCAGCTTCTGGGCGCCGGGTATCAGCCGAATGGTGTCGGCGTTCTGTACGCCGCCGGGCAGCACGAGGGCGTCGTAGAGATCGAGGTGGGCGCTGTCGAACGTTGCATCCACAGCAAATTCGTCAGCGGGCTTGTCGTGATTCCAGCCACGCACAGTGCCTTCCTTGTCAGCCAGGATGTCGACTACGGCGCCGTACTTTTCCAATGCTTCACGCGGGCCGGTCAATTCGACCTGTTCAAAGCCATCGGTGACCAGGATGGCCACGCGCTTGCCGTTCAGTTTCGCATTCATCGTTGAGTCCCCGTTTTCGATAGACCAAATAGGGAAGGCTGTTGCCCAAGCGCGAAGTTCAAAAGCAATGCTTCAGCGGCGCCTTCGTTGCGCGTGGGTGATGACGAAACCGGCCAGAAAACCGATGACTGCCGCACTTAGCAATAACGGGATCTTGTCCTTGCGGGTCAAACCGCTGTATTCGATCCCTCGCCGCGCAGTCGGCGGCAGGAGATTTTCGTCAGGTTTCAGCTCACTCTGGTCACGGCTTAGCGCCGTGTCGGCACGCACCCGATCAGCCGTCTGCGCGTCGTTACGCACAGCGCTGACTTCCACCCTGGAAAGCTTCAGCGCTGTGCCATCCACCAAAGTCAGCGTCAGGTTCTCTATGTCTCCCGCTGCGCGATCAGGAAAAACCGGTTCGCCTGAAGCGTCCAAGTTGTCGTAAATGAAGCGCTTGCCCTCCAGCCAGCCTACGGCGGTCAGTAATTCGGGACCGAGGTAGTACTTGCCATCGAGAAAGAAGCCTGGAAACTGATGAGCGCGTTCGACGTTCTCCACGCAGTAACGTTCTCCCGCCTTCATGCCTGTTGTTGGATCAATCATGACCACGACCTCCCTATGCCGGTATAGTCATGGAGACTCTTGGGAGCGGCCCTGTTCCAAGGGGCTGACCAGCGGATGGTCCTGGGGTAGAAGCACAGCGGGCGCTCTCTGACGGTCCAGTGTGTAGCCCCGCGCATGATGGAGTTCGACAACTGATAGGGTTGCTTCAATGGCTCAAGTAACCTTTGACGTATTGCACTGTCTTTTCCAAGGTTCGCGCCATGTCGGGATGTGCCAGCTGATACTTCAGTTCCAATTGCCTGCTAAGACTCATATCGAAGCGTTGCGTCTGGATAAAGTTCAATGACTCGGTGCTGATCGCGAATCGGGCCGCCAGTCCGGGAATCGTCAACAGCCATTTCAGTAATCTTATCGCTACATGGCGGCGGGGTGCCTTGATATTCAGCGTTTTCGCTATCTGTTCAAGCATCCCCTGCAAGTTCGGTGTGTGCTCGTAGAGCGCCAGGATCTGCTGGTTGGCCATCGAGGGGTCGAACGCCGCACAAGTCATCATTGTCACCAGGTAATCGACACTGACTAATGGCAACCAGTGCCTGGTGGAACCGGGGATAGCCTTGAACCGGCCTTGTGCCAGATTTCGAATGAGCTCGGTCAGGGGTTGTCCTTCCAGGATGTGCCCACTCTCGCTGTGGCCACACACCGTAGCAGGATGAACGATCGTGTAATCCGCGCCCGCGTCCTGCATGTAACGGATGACCGCAAAATGGGACTCGAGCTTGCTGCCTTCGTAGCCACCTGCATGGCCGTAGACCGTGGGCCAATTGGTGTTTTCAGGGCACTCATGATCAACCCCGATGCTGGCGAGGTGGCCAAGGTTTTGCAGCATGAAGCCGCCCACCATCAGCAACCGGATGCGCTGGCTCGCGGCAAGCCTGGCGACTCTCAACGCCCCTTGCACATTGACCTCGCGGGCGCGCTCCATTGTCAGCCCCCAGGAAAACTCCGCCGCGAGATGGAAGGCCACAGAGGCCGAAGAAACGCGCTGCTGGTCTGCCTCGCTGAGGCCAAGCCCCTCTCTGCTGATATCCCCCTCAACGGCATGGATACATGCAGGGTTGCCGCCCAATCGGCCTACCTGCTCTCTGAGTCGCTGAATGTTTGCAGGGGTGCGCATCAGCACCCAGGTCTTGTGCCCAGTCGCGCTAAGACGGGCCAGTAAATGTTGACCTACAAACCCACTGCCGCCTGTGACGAAGCATTCCACGCTCATGCCTGATTCCTTGTTTGGATGATGGGCACAGGCTAAGGTGTAGAGCCTGCTCTACAGTCAAGGAATTTTTAGTGTGAACATTGGAGAGTTGGAGCGCCGCAGTGGAATTGGCCGCCATGCATTGCGCTATTACGAACAACTCGGGCTTATCGTGGCCCATCGACAGGCCAACAACTATCGCAGCTACAGTGATCAGACCGTTGTTGATCTGGCCTTCATTCAGAGCGCCCAGGGTGTGGGTTTTTCACTCGCCGAGATTGGCGACATCCTTGCAGCCAAGCGGGGTAACACGATCAATTGCGCGCAAGGCGCGGCCTTGGTCGCCAGCAAGATGGCCGAAATCCAGACGAAGATCTCCACCTTGCAAGCCACCTATGTCTTTCTGGAAGCAGAGCGTGCGAAGCTTGAAGCCAGTGCTATAGCCCTTGGACAGACTCTTCCTTACCTTCCTGTACCCTGATCGCTTCCAGCAGTCCTGCGATGCCGAAGATGCTGATCATTGGTTTGAGGTTGCAGGCGAGCAGATGAAGGCTCATCGCGGTACTTACCCGCGGCAGAGTTTCTGGCAGATGGCGATGGCCAGCATCACGCACCTGGCCCTGTACGGTTTGATGATCGTTACATCGCTGATGGCCCGGCTTTGACCTCCGTGCTGATGTCAAAGGGCCGCCTTACTGGAACGCCTTTGGTTGTCAGCGGTCTGATAGAATTGGTGGCCATTTACCAGCAGTTGTTAAAGCAGGTATCAGTCCAGAACGAAACACAACGCAAGAAGGTGTGTAATGGACACGAAAGGCACTCACGCAACTGAGCGAGAGAGTGGCGATGAACCTCAAATACTACCGGTGGATGCTTGCGAACGTCTTCAGCTGGCGCTGGAAGCAGGGGCTATCGTGGGCACATGGGTGTGGGACATTTCAAAGAACTGTGTGACGGCTGACGAGCGCTTTGCCCGTACGTTCGACTTGTCACCGGCACGATGCGCGCGCGGTATCCCCATTGAAGAGGCATTCACTTCGATCCATCCAGAGGATCGTGTCCACTTGGCTGAGGCCATTGACGATGCCATGGTTCGCGGGGGCGCGTTCCGGTGCGAATACCGAGTCAAGCGGCCTGATGAAGGCTACTGCTGGATCGAGGCCAATGGCCGTGCCCAGCACGATGATAATGGGATCGCAGTCAGATTCCCGGGAGTGCTGATTGATATTGAATCGCGCAAGGCGGCGGAAGCTGAGCGCGATCGCGCATCGGCGTTGCTCCGCGCATTCACCACCGCTGTTCCTGGAGTGGTGTATGCCAAAGACCGTGATGGCAGGCTGCTGATCGCCAATGATGGTGCCACACGGTTGATCGGTAAGTCACCGGAGTTCTATCTGGGCAAGACCGACTTGGAAATACTCGAGGACAAGGCGCAGGCGCTCAAGGTGATGGAGACAGACCGACGCATAATGCACAGCGCCATGGCGGAGCAGATCGAGGAGCGAGTGGACATGCCGGATGGCTCGGAAGCGATCTGGCTATCCGTAAAGGCCCCGATGTTCAATGCTGCAGGCGAGGTGATTGGGCTGATTGGCTCATCTATTGATGTGACGGCAAGGAAGAATGCCGAGGCCGCATTGTTGGAACTGAACCAGAACCTGGAGGCGAAGGTCGCAGAGGCCATTGCCGAACGGGAGGCTGCACAGGCGGCCCTTTACCAGTTGCAGAAGATGGAAGTGGTGGGGCAATTGACCGGAGGAATTGCTCATGACTTCAACAACTTGCTTGCAGGGATCGTCGGGAGTCTGGACCTGATCAAGGTCCGCTTGAGTAAAGGCCGCACGACCGATCTTGAACGATATCTCTCGGTGGCCTATGGCGCAGCCCAACGGGCCGCGGCACTCACTCATCGTTTGCTTGCCTTCTCACGTCGCCAGACGCTGTTGCCTCAAGTCACCCATGTGAACAGGCTGATTGGGGGCATGGAAGAACTGATCTGCCGCACTGTCGGGCCTTTGATACGTCTGCAAGTGGATCTCTCTGCAACGAGTGATTTGTGCTTGGTCGACCCAGGCCAGATGGAAAATGCTTTGTTGAATTTGTGCGTCAATGCAAGGGATGCCTTACCCGCGGGCGGAACCATCGCTATTGAGACGTCGAATGTGACGCTGGTGGAAGGGAGCGGGCTGGATCCGGACTTAAAGCCCGGAACTTTCCTGAGCATCCGTGTGGTCGACGATGGCATCGGGATGAGCGAGGAAACTCTGGCCAAGGCATGTGAGCCGTTTTTTACCACCAAGCCAACAGGTGCATGCACGGGCCTCGGGCTTTCGATGATCTATGGGTTTGCCAAGCAATCCAATGGACAGATGAAAATTGAATCGGCGTTGGGCAAAGGAACAAGGGTGTACCTACAGCTGCCAAACTGTGCCGAGCCGATGAAGGCGCCACCGGCCAACGCAATCACGAGTGCGGTGCCGCACGTTTGTGAGGGAGAAACGGTTCTGGTCGTCGATGATGAACCGTCCGTTCGAATGTTCGTCAGTGAAGTCCTTGGCAGCCTTGGCTATGTTGTTGTCGAAGCTGCCGACTCCCAGGTAGGTCTCCAGTTGCTGTGCTCGGACACGCGTGTGGATCTGCTCGTCACCGATATCGGCCTGCCGGGAGGGCTCGATGGCCGGGAGATGGCCGAAAAGGCCCGTCTGAGGAGGCCCGGATTACCTGTCCTGTTCATGACGGGGTACGTGGAACCGCAGATTCTGAAAGAATATCCACCTGGGCCAGCGATGGCTGTGATTACCAAACCTTTCAGTCTGGATACGTTCAGGGTGAGTCTATACGCGATCTTGCAGGAGGCTCTGACGATGGCGAAAGCGCCATGATTACCCAAGGAGCTCCTGAGCAAGGTCAGGGTTGGTCACCGACATCGCGGTATCTCAACCTTGAGTACAGAATGCTGAAGCGAGCTGATTCACACCCTCAGCGCCAGTAGCGCAGCCGCCAGGGCGGGAGGCATTACCAGCAGGCCCAGGCGCAAGAATTGCCAGGCACTGACATGCTCGCCTTCGCGACGGATTGCCACCAGCCAGAGCAGGGTCGCCAGTGATCCGGTGATCGACAGGTTCGGCCCCAGGTCTACGCCGATCAGCAGCGCAGCGGTCGCTTGTTGCGGCAGTTGCACCAGCGAGCCCATGGACCCGGCTATCAGCCCGGTCGGCAAGTTGTTCATCAGGTTACTGGCTACTGCGACACCCACACCCGCAGCCCAGCTGGAGCTGCTCGGCGAGTCCTCGGCCAGTGTTGCCAGCGCTTGGGCAAGACGCACGATCACGCCGGTTTGAGCGACCGCTTCGACCAGAACGAACAAACCCGCCACCAGTGGCAGGACGGCCCAGGCGACATGGCGCAACACTGGCACCGGGCTGCGCCGCTGGCGCAGGTGAACCAGTGCCGTGGTCGCCACGCCAGCGCAGAAGGTGGGCGGGCCCAGCGCCTGGTCCAGTGCCGATGCGCCCAACAACAAGGCTGCGGTAAAACCGATGCCCACTGCGCTCAGGCGTGCGCCAGCGGTCAGTGGCTGGGTATCTACGGTCAAGGCCAGCGGCTGGCTGATCTGCCGGCGCTGGGCCAGGCGCAGTGCCAGGTAGGTGAGGGCGATTGCCGCCAACGCCGGCACGCTGAACTGCCTCAGCCAGTCCAGCAGCGGTGGCATCTGGCTGCCGAACACCACCAGGTTGGCCGGGTTGGAGATCGGCAACACGAAACTGGCGGCGTTGGCGATGAAGGCACAGATGAACAGGTACGGTAACGGTTCGGCCCGGGCGGCCTTGCACGCGGCATACACCGCCGGGGTCAACACCACTGCCGTGGCGTCGTTGGACAGGAACACGGTAACCAGCGTGCCCACCAGGAACACCAGGTCGAACAGTCGTTGCCCGGAGCCCCGCGCATGGTGCACCGCATAACGGGCCAGCCAGTCGAACAGGCCTTCCTGGCGAGCCAGCTCGGCCAGCACCATCATGCCGATCAGAAACAGGTAGACGTCACTGCCTTTGGCTACGGCGGCCAGCGCGTTGCCAGGGGTGATCAGCCCCATACCGGCCAACAGCAACGCGCCGCCCATGGCCCAGACGTATTCGGGGATGCGCCAGGGGCGCAGGATGACGCCGCAGGTGGCCAAGGCGGCCACCGTCCAGATGATCGATGCGTTGTCGCTCAAAGGCATGCTGGGTCAGTTTCCGGAAGGTGCAGAGGAGGGCGAAGGCGAGGTGCCCGGATTGGTTTCGGGCAGCGCCTGGGCCGAAAACTGCCGTCAACGCGCCAAGGCTGACATTGAAGCGGCCGCTGCCTTCGGTCAAGTCCTTGCCCAAAATCGGGAACAGCTCGCCGAAGAGGCCTGCGCCGATGCCGTCGAGCAGTTGCACCGCGACCAACCAGAACGGGTTGTCGGAGACCACGTAAAGCCGCGTTACGATCTGGCGGTTCACTTTCAGCCAGCCAAACATGCGCTACCACCTCCGGGCATCACGCCAGCCAATAAAGTTATGGCCCACATCTGAATCTTGTATTTCATCTGCACGCGCACAGCTGATTAGCATCGTCGATGTCTTCCTGTCGACGAGAACAATAACGTGAACCTTGGAACGATCATTACCCGAAGTGCCCGCTACTGGCCGGACCACATCGCCGTGGCGGACAGCCAGACACGCCTCACATACACCCAGCTGGAACGCCGCAGCAACCGCCTGGCCTCTGCGCTGGGGACCCTGGGCGTGGGCGTCGGCGAGCATGTGGCGATTCTCGCCGCCAACCGCGTGGAGCTGGTCGAAGCGGAAGTGGCGCTGTACAAGGCGGCGATGGTCAAGGTGCCGATCAATGCGCGGCTGTCAGTGGATGAAGTGGTGCAGGTGCTGGAAGACTCCTGCAGCGTTGCACTGATCACCGACGCCAGTTTTGCCCAGGCGCTGGCAACGCGACGTACGGAGTTGCCGCTGCTGCGTCAGCTGATCGTGCTGGAAGACGAGGGCGGTGACCTGAGTTATGCCGCGCTGCTCCAGCGCGGCAGTGAGGCACCGCTGGCCCTGGACCCGGCCGACGATGCGCTGGCCGTGCTGCATTACACCTCCGGCAGCTCCGGCGTGCTCAAGGCTGCGATGCTGTCGTTCGGCAACCGCAAGGCGCTGGTGCGCAAGAGCATTGCCAGCCCCACACGGCGCTCCGGGCCGGGCGACGTCATGGCCCACGTAGGGCCCATCACCCATGCCAGCGGCATGCAGATCATGCCGCTGCTGGCGGTGGGCGCATGCAACCTGCTGCTCAACCGTTATGACGACCGTCTGTTGCTGGAGACCATCCAGCGCGAACGGGTGACGCGGCTGTTTCTGGTGCCGGCGATGATCAACCGTCTGGTCAATTACCCCGGCGTCGAACGCTTCGACCTGTCCAGCCTGAAGCTGGTCATGTACGGCGCCGCGCCCATGGCGCCGGCCTTGGTGAAAAAGGCCATCGAACTGTTTGGGCCGATTCTCGCGCAAGGCTATGGCGCCGGTGAAACCTGTTCGCTGGTTACCGTGCTGACTGAGCAGGACCACTTGGTGGAAGACGGCGATTATCAGCGCCTGGCCTCCTGCGGGCGCTGCTACTTCGAGACCGACCTGCGGGTGGTCAACGAGGCGTTCGAGGATGTGGCCCCGGGTGAAGTCGGCGAGATCGTGGTCAAGGGCCCGGACGTGATGCAGGGCTACTGGCGCGCCCCGGCGCTCACCGCCGAAGTGATGCGTGACGGCTACTACCTCACCGGCGACCTGGCGACGGTCGATGCCCAGGGTTACGTGTTCATCGTCGATCGCAAGAAAGAAATGATCATCTCCGGCGGGTTCAACGTGTACCCCAGCGAAGTGGAACAGGTGATCTACGGCTTCCCCGAAGTATTCGAGGCGGCGGTGGTCGGCGTGCCCGACGCGCAGTGGGGCGAAGCGGTGCACGCGGTGGTAGTGCTCAAGCCGGGGGCGCAACTGGAGGCCGCCGAGCTGATCGAGCGCTGCGGCCTTGCGCTGGCCGGTTTCAAGAAGCCGCGCGGCGTCGACTTTGTCAGCGAACTGCCGAAAAACCCCAATGGCAAGGTGGTGCGCCGCCTGGTCCGGGACACCTACTGGCAACACAGCGAACGTCGTATCTGACCAGGGAGCATCACCATGTATCAACCCAGTGCAAAGGCTGCGCAGATTATCGAAGCGATCGAGGGTTTCGTCCGCGATCAGGTACGCCCGCTGGAGGAGCAGGCACAGCTGGACTGGGCGCGCCCGCATCCCCAGTCGGTGTTGCGGCAGGTATGGAAACTTTCCAGTGAGCAGGGCCTGTACACCGTCATGCTGCCCGAAAGCATGGGCGGGGCCGGCCTGAACGTGGCCGACCTGTGCGCGGTCAAGGAGGCCACGGTGCTGACAGGCTCCATGCTCGCGTCGCACGTGTTGGGCGAGCTGTCGGGGCCGCCGCGGGTCGGCCACCTGTTCAAGGTGGCCAGCCCCTACCAGGTCGAGACCTTTCTCAAGCCAGTGTGCCGTGCTGAAAAGGCCGTGTGCTTTGCCCTGACCGAAGCCGAGGCCGGCTCCGATGCCACCGCCATTACCACCCAGGCGCGCCGCGACGGCGACCATTATGTGCTCAGTGGCAGCAAGCGTTACATCTCCGGTGCCACCTACGCCGACCTCGCGGTGCTGCTGGCGGTGACCGGGCCGGGGAAGGGCGCCCAGGGTATTTCGGCGTTCTTCGTCGACCTCAACGCCCCGGGTGTGCGAGTCGACAGCGATTACTCGGTGATGTCCGGTGGCGGTGCCCATGGCGACATCGTGCTAGACCAGGTGCGCGTGCCGGCGGCCAACCTGATCGGTGAAGAGGGGCAGGGGTTCAAACTGGCCATGGGGCGCATCACCCTGAACCGCTTGCTGCATTGCCCGACGCTGCTGGGGATGGCCGGCCTGGCGCTGAACCTGTCGATCGAGCATGCGCGCAGCCGCAAGCAGTTCGGCCAGCCGATCGCCATGTTCCAGGCGGTCAACCACATGATCGCCGACATGGCCACCGAGCTGCACGCTGCGCGCAGCATGGTCTACGCCACAGCCCAGGTGAACGACGCCGGGGGCGATATCCGCACCCAGGCGCCGATGTGCAAGCTGTTCGTCTCCGAGGCTGCCTTCCGCATCGCCGACAAGGCGGTGCAGGTGCACGGCGGCGCCGGGCTGATGCAGGGCAATCCGGTGGAGTGGATTTTCCGCGCCACGCGGATGATGCGTATCCTCACCGGCACCAGCGAGATCCAGCGCAACACCATCGCCAAAGGCGTGCTGATGCCTGCCTGAGTGACGGGCCGCCCTTGCGGCGGCCTTTTTGCTACACCCCACAACAATAACAAGAGTACTCGCCATGACTGCGGATTCTTCTCTGCCTGACTCCCGTACCGCCTGGCTGGTGGCGGCGCTGCTGGCCCTGCTGATGCTGGTCAACTTTCTCGACAAGGTGGTGATCGGGCTGGTAGCGGTACCGATGAGCGCCGAACTGGGCCTGACGGCCACCGAGTTCGGCCTGATCGGCGGCGCCCTGCACTGGTTCTTCGCCATCTCCGCCGTGGTCGGTGGCTTCATGGCCAACCGGCGCCCCACCCGCACCTTGCTGCTGGGCATGGGCTTGTTCTGGGCGCTGATCCAGCTGCCAATGCTGTTTGCCACCTCACTGTGGGCCATCGTCGCCTGCCGGGTGCTGCTGGGCATCGGTGAGGGGCCGGCATCGCCGGTGGCCACCCATGCACTTTACAAGTGGTTCCCTAACGACCGGCGCAACCTGCCAGTGGCCCTGCTGCATGCCGGCAGTGCCATGGGCCTGCTGGTGGCGGGGGCGATGATTCCCTGGGTCAGCCTGCATTACGGCTGGCGCACCAATTTCATCATCCTTGCCCTGATCGGCCTGGTCTGGTGCCTGTTGTGGTGGCGGCTGGGCCAGGAGGGCAGCCTCGAGCGCCTGCGCGCCAGCCAGCTCAAGGCCGATGAATCGGCTATCCCCTATCGCAGGCTGCTGGGCGACCCCAGCGTGCTTGGCAACTACCTGTGCCACTTTGCCGCCAACTGGTCGCTGGCCCTGACCCTGACCTGGGTACCCAGTTACCTGCAGGTGGGCCTGGGTATCGACCCGCTGCTGACCGGGCGCATCTTCATCATGTTCGTGGTCGTGACCACGCCGCTGAGCTTGCTGCTGGCCTGGTTCTCCCAGCGCCTGATGCGTCGCGGCGTGCCGTCACGGGCGGCACGCGGCGTGTTCGTTTCGGTGTGCTTGATACTGGGCGGGCTGTTGTCGGCGTCGCTGATGCTGCCTGGCCTGAGCACGGCCGCAAGGGTCGCCGCACTGACTCTCAGTGGTGGCCTGGCGTTGGTCATGTATTCCGTGGGCCCGGCAATGCTTGCCGAGTTCACCCCAGCGGCCCAGCGCGGGGGCATCCTCGCCATGGGCAACGGCATCGCCTCGTTGGCCGGGCTGGCAGCGCCGGTGGTGACCGGCTTGCTGGTACAAGGTGCGGGTAGCGAACACCCGGCGGGGTATGCCCAGGGCTTCCTGGTATGCGGCGCGGTGCTGGTGGTGGCGGGGCTGGTGGGCCTGGCCACCATGAACCCGCAGCGCACCCAGCAGCGCCTTCGCGAGTCGGCTGCCGCTGGCGGGCAGGCGCGCGCTCAGACCGCCAGTTGAACGCCGAGCACGGACTCCAGCGGCTCGGCCTCTTTGCCGATCAGTTCGCCCCGCCAGCGGCCGCTGTTGACCAGGTCGATCAGCACGCTGCGCACCAGGTCGCGCAGACAACCGGCGGCGAACGACAGGGGTTTGTGCTGGGAGTGCGCCAAGGCGATGGTGCGGCTGATGCGCGGTTCGACGATGCGCCGCGCCGCCGTGGGCTCGAGCAATACGCTCAGCGGCGGCCAATTGCTGATGGTCGCCGCCAGGCCGGCGCGCACCAGGCTGGCGATGCCGGGCGCAGATTGTTGCTCGTAGGCGGCGGCCAGCGGTACGGCTGCTTCCATGGCGGCTTGCTCGATGCGTCGGCGCAGGTGCAGCGTTCTGGGCGGCAGCACCAGCCGGGTGGCGGCGGCTTCGGCGAGGGTGATGGTATCGGGGGTGCCAGGGGCTGATGCGCCGACCCAGTACAGCGCCTCGGTGAAGATCGGCTCGGCCTCGACATGCTCGAGTTCCTCGGCATTGGGCACCACACCGAAGTCCACCTTGCCCAGCTCGATGGCCTGGCCGCCTTCACGGCTGAGGCCATCCCAGACGGTCAAAGTCACGCCGGGGAAGCGCTGTTCGGCGCGCCTGACGATTTCTGGCAGCAGCAGGTCGGCGGCGGTGGCCGGGATTGAAATGGCCACGTGGCCCTTGGGGTCGCCGCGGCTGGATTTCAGCTCATCCTTCACCGAGTCGAGTTTCTGCACCACCTGCCGGGCGACTTCATAGAGCTGGCGCCCGGCATCGGTCAGGGCAATGCCATCGTGCTGGCGGTCGAGCAGCTGCATCTCCAGCTCACTTTCCAGCAGGCTGATCTGCCGGCTCAACGCCGGCTGGGCAATGTAGGCGCGACGTGAAGCCGAAGAGAAGCTGCCGGCTTCGACGATGGCGATCAGGTAGCGGAGCTGTTTCAGGGTCATCGGAGCGGTTCCAAGGGTATGCCGAACTGATATGGCATGTATCCGAACACGTTATTTGTGGGGTTCGAAGCGCGGCTCCTAGTATCACCCCGAAAGGGCGTGCCAAGGCAAGCCCGGACGGGACAACACAACAACAAGAGGCCAAGCCCGATGAAACCATTCGCCCTGCTGCGCAGCTTCCTGTTCGTCAACGCCAGCCTGCTGAGCCTTTACGTGGGGGCCACGCCACTGCCTGCAGACCTGACACCGGTGGGGGCCGAACGCGGGCCCAGCAGCGACGGTCGCATTCCGGCCTGGACCGGCGGCCTGCAAGCAGGGCAAGTGTCGCTGGCGGTCAACGGCACGCCCCTGGACCCGTACGCCGATGAGCAGCCGCTGTATGTGATCACCGCCAACAATTACACCCAGTACCGGGAGCAACTCACGGCGGGGCAGGTGGCCTTGATGCAGCGTTACCCCAAGTCGTTCCGCCTTCCGGTGTATCCCTCGCACCGCAGTGTCGCGGTGCCGCCAGCCGTGAGCGAGTGGGCCCTGCACAATGCGGCCAATGCCCGGCTGGTCAATGACGGCAACGGCGTGGAGGGCTTTGCCGGCGTAGTGGCGTTCCCCAGGCCCGAGAATGGCCTGCAGGTGCTGTGGAACCACCTCACCCGGCCGCGCAACGGCAGTTACAGCCTGGCCTCGGACAGCGTCACCCCGCGTGGCGATGGCCGCTTCGCGACGATGAGCCTGCAACAGAACTTCGCCCGCCCCGATGTATTGGAAGGTGGCCAGGCGGGCAACGTGCTGTATTACCTGAGTTACCGCATGACCGCGCCGTCGCGCCTGGCGGGCGATGCAGTGGTGCTGCACGAAACCCTCGATCAGGTGGCCCAGCCGCGCCTCTCGTGGTTGTACAGCAGCAGCCAGCGGCGGGTGCGGCGCGCCCCGGCGCTGGCCTACGACAGCATCACCCCCGGTACGGCCGGCCTGCGCACCGCCGACAGCCGCGACATGTTCAACGGCGCACCGGACCTCTACCAGTGGACCCTGGTGGGCAAGAAGGTCCTGCACGTGCCGTATAACAGCTATCGCCTGGCTTCGCCCCTGCTCGGTTATGCCGCGCTGGTCGGGCCGGGCCATGTCAACCCTCAACCCACCCGCTACGAGCTGCACCGGGTGTGGGAAGTGGTGGGGACCCTCAAGCCTGGGGCGAAGCATCTGTATGCCAGCCGGCGCTATTACCTGGACGAGGACAGCTGGGCCATCCTCGAGGCGGACTTCTTCGACCATGAGGGTCAGGTGTGGCGCACCGCCCAAGCCCACAGCTACTACCACGTCACCGGGCAGGCGCTGGTCAACGCCATGGAGACGATCTACGACTTGCGCAGTGGCCGCTACCAGCTGTCTGGTCTGACCAACGAGCAGCCAAGGCCTTACGCCTTCGACGTGCGCACCAGCGCTTCCTTCTTCTCCCCCGGCGCACTGCGCAGCCAAGGGCTGCGTTGACACAGGGCTACCATGAATTCCGATCACCGCCATACCCCTTGGGAACGCTGGTTGATTGGGGCAGGGCAAGGCGCCCGACCCGCGTTTTACCCCGGCCAATGAGCGCACCTTTCTTGTCTGGATCCGCCGCTCTGTGCCTTCGGGGTGGCGGGCCTGGTGCTCAGCGTGTGGTTGCGCCGCTCGCTTCAGGGCGGCGCTGTTGGTGATTCAGGGTGTGACGATATTGAAGCGCCCGTCCGGCTCGTCCAGCCCTGCCATGAAACGCATGAACTTCATGCGCTCGCCACTGATGTCGATATCACCCACGGTCGCTTCCTTGAGAAAGCCGGTCTGCTTCAGGGCGATGCGGTCCAGGGTAGCCTTGCTCATTTTCACCTCGACATCCGCCTGCCCGTGGCGGGTGTGGTCGCGGTGGGTGAGCACACCGTTGCGCAGGGTCAGGGCGTAGTCTTCGTTCAGGTCGGTGAAGCGCCAGTTGATGGTCAGGTCCTGCTCGGCGGCCTTGGCGGCATCCACGCGTACGCCCAGGTAATCGAGGAACAGCGTCGGGGTCAGGGCGCGTACCAGGTCGTCCGCGCTGCCGCCTTTGCTGGCGGCAGGCGCCACACCACTGCGCAGCTCTTGCGCACCCGTCAGGTAGGCGTTGCGCCAGGTGGCGTTCTCGCTCTGATAGCCCAGTTGCTCCAGGGCGTCGGCCTGCAGCTCGCGCGCTGCCCTGTTGTCGGGCTGGGCGAACACCAGGTGCCGGGTGAGCTCGGCAACCCAGCGGTAATCACCGCTGGCGTAGGCCTCACGGGCCAGGGTCAGCACCCGCTCGGCGCCGCCCAGGGCCTTGACGTAATGCGCACCGGCCTCGCTCGGTGGCAAAGGGTTTAGGGTTGCGGGGTTGCCGTCGTAAAAGCCCATGTAGCGCTGATACACCGCCCGCACGTTGTGGCTGAGCGAGCCGTAGTAGTCGCGGCTGTACCATTTGCTGGCCAGCCGTGGCGGCAAGGTGGTCAGCTCGGCGGCGATCTCGGTGGGGCCAAGGCCGCGGTTGATCAGGCGCAGGGTCTGGCTGTCGATGAAGGCGTACATGTCGCGCTGATCGGCCAGGTAGTCGCGGATCGCCGCGCCTCCCCAGGTCGGCCAGTGGTGCTGGGCAAACACCACTTCGGCCTGCTCGCCATAGCGCAACAGCGACTGGTCGAGGTAGTGCGCCCACACTTTGGCATCGCGCACCTGGGCACCGCGCAGGGTCAGCACGTTGTGCTGCACGTGGGAGGCGTTCTCGGCCATGCACAGGGCCTTGAACTGGGGGAACCACAGGTTCATTTCAGCGGGCGCTTCGGTGCCAGGTGTGAGCTGGAACTCGATGTCGACACCGTCGATGCGCAGGGTCTCGAAGGGCTGTTCGATCAGCCGGGTCGGGGCGATCAGGCTGACCGTGGCATTGGCCGGCACACCCTTGCCCAGGCCGGCATCCACCTGGCCGCGTGGCCCGCGTGGCAGTGGCGCGCCGTACATGTACTGAGCCCGGCGCTTCATTGCCGGCCCGGCCAGCACGTTTTCGCTGACGGCATGTTCGAAGAAACCCTGCGGGGCGATGACCTGCACCTTGCCGGCCTTGACGTCGGCCTCGTCGATCACCCCACGCACTCCCCCGAAATGATCGACGTGCGGGTGGGTATAGATCACCGCCACCACCGGCCGCTGCGGGCGATGGCGCAAGTACATGGCCAACCCGGCCCTGGCGGTTTCTACCGACAGCAGCGGGTCCATCACGATCAGGCCGTGCTCGCCTTCGATCAGGGTCATGTTGGCCAGGTCCAGGCCGCGCACCTGGTAGATGCCTTCGCTGACCTTGAACAACCCGGCAAGGGTGTTGAGCTGGGCGACGCGCCACAGGCTCGGGTTGACCGTGGCCGGCGCCTCGCCTTTCAGGAAGGCATAGCGCTGCAGGTCCCAGACGGTTTTGCCGTCGGCATTGACCACGGGCTGGTCGACGGCTTCGAGCAGCCCGCGGCGGGCATTGTCGAAGTCGCTGCGGTCGTCGAAGGGCAGGCGCTGCAACCATTGCTGATTGCTCTGGCGGGTGAGGTCGCTAGCGTCCTTGGCCGGCCCGTCGGCCAGCGCCGCGTAGGGCAGGGCCAAGGCCAGCAGGCAGGGCAGTGTGCGTAGGCGCATGGGGTGGTCCTTGTTGTTCTGAGGGCGAACACTCTAAGGACAGATCTCGCTGGCGAACCAATACCACTCTTGCATGGCTACCCATGCCCAAATGCGATGGCTCAGCTGGCGCCAATCTCCATGATGCGCGCTACCAGCCAGGACAGTGCCGGGTCGTGCTGGCGATGGGCAAGGTACACCAGCTCCAGCTGAAAGGGCTCCAGGGCGAACGGCAGGTCGAGCACCTGCAGCGGCAGCAGTCGGGCGAAATGGCGGGCCAGGGCGGTGGGCAGCACCACGCACAGGTCGGAGCTTGCGGCCAGGTGCGCGGCCTGCAGGTAATTGGGCGTGGTGTAGACGATGCGCCGCGCCAGGCCCTGTTCCCCTAGCCATTGGTCGACCATGCCACGGGTCTGGCCGCCGTGCACCCACAAGTGGCGCAGGGCGAGGAACGCTTGAAGGTCGAGCGTTCCATTCACTTCGGGGTGGCCCTGGCGCACCGCCACGTGCAGGGTTTCGCTGCGCCAGTGGCGCCGCTCGTAGCGCGCGGGCACATCATCGAAGCGCCCCAGCACCAGGTCGATTTCGCCGCGATCGAGCGCTTCGGCGGGCAAATTGGGCGTCAGGTGCAGCACGTCCACGCGCAAGTGCGGCGCCTGGGTTTGCAAGGTAGGCAGCAACTTTGACATGCACAGCTGTTCGGCGAAGTCGGTGAGCGCGAGACGCAGCTGGCGGTGGCTGAGCTGCGGGTCGAAGCTGTCGCCGGCGCCAAGGGTCTGTTCGATCTGTAGCAATGCCGCACGAATCGGGCCTTCCAGGGCCAAGGCGCGTGGGGTGGGGCGCATGCGCCGGCCCACGCGCACCAGCAGCGGGTCGCCCAGCAGGTCGCGCAGGCGCGCCAGCGCATTGCTCACCGTCGGCTGGGTCAGCGCCAGGCGCTCGGCGGCGCGGGACACGTTCTGTTCTCGCAGCAGCATGTCCAGGACGCGCAGCAGGTTGAGGTCGAAGTTGGCTATATTCATGCGAAAAATACATGGGATGGAAAATGAGAATTTCAAAAATAGTAGGCGCCTGACTAGGGTGAGGGCAATGCCTTCACACCTCGAATCAGGAGCGTCACCCGTGAGTACTCCCTACAACGTTCAGCAGGCGGCGGTGATCGGCGCCGGCACCATGGGCCGCGGCATCGTCATCAGCCTGGCCCGTGCTGGCCTTGCGGTGCTGTGGCTGGACAACGACCCCAACGCCACCGAAGCCGGCCTGGCGATGATTGCGCAAACCTGGGCACAGCAGGTGGCCAAGGGCCGTATCGATCAGGCCGAGGCCGATGCTTGCCTGGCGCGGGTGCGCCAGGTGACGGCCTATGACGACCTCGCCGAAGCCGACCTGGTGATCGAAGCGGTGTATGAGAACCTGGTGCTCAAGCAGGCCATCTTCCGTACGCTGGACCGCACGCTGAAGGCCGACGCCATCCTGGCCAGCAACACCTCGGCACTGGACATCGATGCCATCGCTGCCGTGACCCGTCGGCCCGAACAGGTACTCGGGCTGCATTTCTTCAGCCCGGCCCATGTGATGAAGTTGTTGGAAGTGGTGCGCGGGGAGCGCAACTCGCCTGCGGTGCTCGATGTGGCCCAGGCCCTTGGGCAGCGCATGGGCAAGGAAGTGGTGGTGGCCGGCAACTGCCCGGGCTTCATCGGCAACCGCATGCTCGCAAGCTATGTGGCCGAGGCGCGCAAGCTGCTGCTCGAAGGCGCCACGCCGCGGCAGGTGGATGGGGCGCTGCAGTCGTTCGGCATGGCCATGGGCCCGTTTCGCATGTACGACGTGATCGGCATCGACCTGGAGTGGCGTGCGCGTCAGCTGGCCGGTAAAGACATGGATGCGCCCTTGGTACAAGTTGACAATGCCCTGTGCGCGCTGGGGCGTTTCGGTCAGAAAAGCGGCCAGGGTTACTACCGTTATGCGCCCGGCAGCCGTGAAGCCGTGCACGACCCCGAGGTCGATGCGCTGGTGCTCAAGGTCGCCCAGGACCTTGGCGTGCACCGGCGCGCGATCGACGACGAGGAAATCCGCGAGCGCTGCCTGCTGGCGCTGGTCAATGAAGGCGCAAAAATTCTCGAGGAAACGGTGGCCAGCTGCAGCGCTGACATTGACCGGGTGTACCTGCATGGCTATGGCTTCCCGCACGAGGTCGGCGGGCCGATGCGCTGGGCCGACCAGCAGGGGCTTGGCTTGCTGTTGGCGCGGCTGGAACGCTTGCAGGGCCTGTTCGGCGAGCACTGGCGCCCGAGCGCGTTGTTGATGCGCCTGGTGGCTGAGGGCAAACAGCTGGCCGCCGTCCGCGAGGGTTGCGCATGAACTACCGAGCCCCCCAGCGTGACATGCACTTCGTGCTGCACGAACTGTTCGATGTGACGGCGCACTGTGCTCGTCTGGGCAATGAACTGGACCGCGAAACCATCGATGGCATTCTTGAGCAGGGTGCACGCTTTGCCGGCGAGGTGGTTGCGCCGCTCAACCGCCAGGGCGATGAGCAGGGCTGCCGCCTGGAGCAAGGCAGCGTGCGCACACCGGATGGCTTTCGCCAGGCCTACCGGCAGTATGTGGAGCAGGGCTGGGGTGGCATGACGGGCCCGCTGGAACACGACGGCCAGGGCCTGCCGCAAATGGTTTCTGCCTGCTTTCACGAAATGCTGATGGGCGCGTCGCTGTCGTTTCGGATCTATTCCGGCCTGACCGAGGGCGCCGTGCTGGCCTTGCACAGGCATGGCAGCGCAGCGCTAAAGCGCGATTATCTGGGCAAGCTGGTCAGCGGCGAATGGGCCGGCACCATGTGCCTGACCGAGCCGCAGGCCGGTACCGACCTGGCGTTACTACGTAGCCGTGCCGAGCCGCAGGGCGATGGCAGCTACCGCATCAGCGGCAGCAAGATTTTCATCAGCGGCGGCGACCAGGACCTCACCGACAACATCGTCCACCTGGTGCTGGCGCGCCTGCCGGATGCGCCGGCCGGTGTGCGTGGCATCAGCCTGTTCCTGGTGCCCAAGTTCGAATGCACCGAGGGCGGTGGGCTGGGCCCGCGCAATGCGGTCGAATGCGGCGCGCTCGAGCACAAGATGGGCATCAAGGGCGCGGCGACCTGCGTGATGAATTTCGATGGCGCCCGTGGCTGGCTGGTGGGCGAGGCCAACCAGGGCCTGGCCTGCATGTTCACCATGATGAACGATGCGCGCTTCCAGGTTGGCCTGCAGGGGCTGGGCATCGCCGAGGCGGCCTTCCAGGGTGGCCTGGCCTATGCCCGCGAGCGCTTGCAGTCGCGCAGCCTGGCAGGGCCGGTGGCGCCCGAGCGCAGTGCCGACCCGATCATCTGCCACCCTGACGTGCGGCGTATGCTGCTGACTCAGAAAACCCTCAGCGAAGGCTGCCGCATGCTGGCGGCCTTTGCCGCTCAAGCGCTGGACCTGGAGCACGGCGCCCTGCAGCCTGAAGTGCAGGCGGCCGCCGGGCGCCGGGCGGCGTTGCTGATCCCTATTGTCAAGGCCTTCCTTACCGATGTCGGCCAGGAGACTGCCAGCCTGGGCGTGCAACTGTACGGCGGGCACGGCTACATCCGCGAATGGGGCATGGAGCAACTGATGCGCGACAGCCGCATCACCCAGCTGTACGAGGGCACCAACGGCATTCAGGCGTTGGACCTGATTCGCCGCAAGCTGCTTGGCGACGGCGGCGAGCAGCTGCGCCTGCTGATCGATGAATTGCTTGACGCGACACGCAACTGCCGCGCTGACGCGCTGGCCGGGATGGCCCAGGCGGTCGCTCAGCGCCTGCAGGAATGGCGCAACCTGAGCGCCGAGGTGCTCGATGCCTGCCGCTGCGACCCGCAGGAAATCGGCGCGGTGTCGGTGGATTTTCTCGCCTATTCGGGCTACGTGCTGCTGGCCGCACTGTGGCTTCGAGCTGCCGAAACCGCCAGCGCGGCATTGGCTGCAGGCCCTCAGGACAGCGCCTTCTATCAGGCCAAGTTGCAGGCTGCTGCCTTTTACTGGCGGCGGGTGTTGCCCCGCGCGAGTGCCCACTGCGAGGCCTTGCGCGGCGGCGCACAGTGCCTGATGAGCCTGGATGAAGCGCACTTCGCCTTTTGACCTGGCCCCGCTGTTCACCCACAAGAACAAGAGGAACATGAGCATGCAGCCTTTCAGTTTTGCCACCACCCCCCATCTGCTGTGCGGACCCGGCGCCGCCGGGCGCCTGGCGCAGTTGTGCCAGCAGCGCGGCGTGCGCCGCGTGCTGATCGTGACCGACCCGGGCATCGTCAACCTGGGTATGCTCGATGACTTGCTGCCAGGGTTCACCCAGGCCCACTTGAGCGTGGCGATCTTCAGCGAGGTCAGCGCCGACCCCAGCCATGCCTGCGTGCTGTCGGCCGTCGGCCGGGCGCGGCATATCGGTGCCGAGCTGATCGTTGGCTTCGGTGGCGGCAGCTCCATGGATGTCGCCAAGCTGGTGGCGCTGCTGGCTCACCCGGCCTGTGACCAGACCCTGGAAGCGGTCTACGGCATCGACCAGGCCAAAGGCCAGCGCCTGTCGCTGATCCAGGTGCCGACCACCGCCGGGACAGGGTCTGAGGTCACCCCCGTCGCTGTGATCACCACCGGCGAGGCGGCCAAGATGGCGGTGATTTCACCCCTGTTGCTGCCCGATCTGGCGTTGCTCGACGCCGAGCGCACCCTGGGCCTGCCCGCGGCGATCACTGCGGCCACGGGGATCGACGCCATGGTCCATGCCATCGAGGCCACCACCAGCCAGTTCAAGCGCAACCCGCTGTCCAGCCTGTTGGCCCGTGAGGCGCTGGCGCTGTTGGCCGGCAACCTCGACCAGGCGGTGCACAACGGTGGCAACCTGGCGGCGCGCCAGGCCATGCTGCTGGGCGCCTGCCTGGCCGGCCAGGCGTTTGCCAACGCGCCGGTGGCGGCGGTGCATGCGCTGGCCTACCCGTTGGGTGCGCGTTACCACGTGCCGCATGGGCTGGCCAATGCGCTGGTGCTGCCCCACGTGATGCGCTTCAACCGTCGCGAAGCGTTCGCCGACTATGCCGCGCTGGCCCCGGCACTGCTGGGCGATCGGCTGGTGCCGGGCGACCCCCATGAGCTGTGCAACCAGTTCATCGATGAGCTGGAGCAGCTGGCGCCACGCTGCGGCCTGCCCAGCCGGCTGCGAGATGTCGGGGTACCGCGGCACAGCCTGCAATTGCTGGCCGAGGATGCCCTGCAACAGCAACGCTTGCTGGTCAACAACCCGCGCAAGGTCACCCTCGACGACGCATTGGCCCTCTATCAGGCGGCGTTTTGAACATGGCCAGGGAACGCCCGCTGCGCGGCGCCTACCGCCACTTCCAGCCAATCACCACGCGCTGGCATGACAACGACCTGTATGGGCATGTGAACAACGTCGTCTATTACGGCTTTTTCGACAGTGCCGTGAATACCTGGCTGATCGAACACGCCGGCCTCGATATTCACCACGACCCGGTGGTGGCCTACGTGGCCGGGTCCGCCTGCGACTATTTCGCCGCCGTCGCCTTTCCGCAACGCATCGAGGTGGGCATCGCCGTCGAACGGTTGGGCAACAGTTCGGTGCACTACGCCCTGGCCGTGTTCGTCGAGGGCGAGCCCGAGGCCTGCGCGGCAGGCCGTTTCACCCATGTGTTCGTCGATCGCCGCAACAACCGCCCGGTCACTATTCCCACCCAATTGCGCAGTGCCTACCAAAGCCTGCTGCCGGTGTAATTGCCCAAGGAGAGCCGTTTCATGCAAGACGCCATCATCGTATCCACCGCGCGCACGCCCATCGCCAAGGCTTGGCGCGGTGCGTTCAACGACCTCACCACCCCTAGCATGAGCGCTATTGCCATCCGCGCTCAGCAGATTCGCGGCGAGGGCATGCAGGTGGTGGTCGGGGCCGGGCAGGGGCAGATCAGCCTGGTGCAGCAGGCGCACATGCAGGCCGCCAATGCTACCCAGGACGCCACCGTGCGGCGCCTGTGCGAGCAGAGGCCAGGCTGTTCGCTGATGAAAGCGCGGCAGGCTTGTGCGAAGTGCTCTGAAGCACCGCCATCGAGCCATAACGAACTGGCATGGCATTGATCCGAAGACGCTATTTGTGAGCGTAATCAAACCTACCTGATACTGCCCGTCACCGACACCGCCGGCCTGGGCGGCCGGCGCGTCCGCGCTGAACCCATCATTTCCCTCTCTAATAAAAAAACAAGAGGTTAAGAGTGAGCGCAACCCTTCTATTCTGCCGGCGCCAGGCGCCGCTGGCGGCCCTGTGCTGCCTGCTCGCAACCCCGGTTGCGGGCGTTCAATTCGACGTTGGCTCGCTGCAAGGGCGTTTCGACTCGGCACTGTCATTGAGTACCGCCGTCAGCACTGCCAACCCCGACAAACAGCAGTTGCAGGCTGCCAATGGCAACGACGCGAGGCGCAACTACCGCTCGCGCGATGTGTTTTCGGCGATCTTCAAAGGCACCCACGATCTGGAGCTGCGGCGCGATAACGTGGGAGTGTTCCTGCGTGGCACCTACTGGTACGACACCGCGCAGCGCGACCACAGCCAGCGGGCCGTCGAGATCGACGACCGCAACCGCCAGGTTTCGGCGAAAACCGCTGGGGCGGAGCTGCTCGATGCGTTCGCCTACGGCCTTTACGACATTGGCGGTGAGCCCGGTTCGCTGCGGGTGGGCAAACAGGTGGTCAACTGGGGGGAAAGCCTGTTCATCCAGGGCGGGCTCAACGTGATCAACCCCTTTAACCAGGCTGCGCTGCGCCGGCCAGGCTCGGAAGTGAAAGACGCCCTGGCGCCGGTCAACCTGCTGTATGTCACGCAGAACCTCACCCAAGCGCTGTCTTTCGATGCCTTCTACCAGCTGGACTGGGAGCAGACCCGGCTGGAGAACTGTGCAACGTTCTTTTCCGGCAACGACTTCATGCCTGAAGGCTGCCAGGGGCTGGATGTTGGCGGGCAGATGGTGACCAACCCGGCCGTGTCCCAGGCTCTGGCGCCGTTCGGTGTGACGCTGACGGAGGAGGGCGTGCGTGTGCCTCGGGGCGCCGACCAAGATGCACGCAACGGTGGCCAATGGGGTTTTTCGTTGCACTGGTACGTTGAGCCATTGGATACCGAGTTCGGCCTGTTCGCCGCCAATTACCACAGCCGTTCGCCTTACCTGGGCACGGTCAGCAGCCGCTATTACGCCAATACGGGCTTTGCCCGTGAGCTGTGCGGCAATGTCGGTGTGGCGCTGGCCAACTGCGGCGCTTTTCTGGCGTCGAGCAATGGGCAGACCCTGGCCGGTGCGCTGCGCATGGGCACCTCGCAGTACCGGGCGCAATACCCCGAGGACATCCGCCTGTACGGCCTGACCTTCGCCACCACCCTGCGCAACGGTGCCGCCGTGCAGGGCGAACTGAGCTACCGGCCTAACATGCCGGTGCAGCTCAACGGCAACGATGTGCTGCAGTCATTGCTCAATGCCCCCGGCCGCAGCCCGCTCAACGCCGACGGCCTGCGCCCTGCGACAGACAATACACCCTTCGACGGTTACCGGCGCAAGGAGGTGAGCCAGGCCCAGGTATCGGCCGTACAGACGTTCAGCCAAGTCATGGGCGCCAACCAGCTACTGCTGATGGGCGAGGTGGGCGCCACCTATGTAGGCGGGCTGGAGGGGCGTTTCGGGCCGCGTTACGGCCGCTCCGGTGCCTATGGCAACGGTGAGCTGGCCGACAACAGCCTGTGCCTGGCCATCTCGAAAAGCCCGGGCGACTGTAACGGCGAGGGCTTTGTCACGCCTTTTTCCTGGGGGTACCGCCTGCGTGCGACCTGGAGCTACCCAAACCTGATCCAAGGCCTGGACATCCGCCCAGGCCTGGCCTGGGCCCATGACGTCAAGGGTTACTCTCCGGCGGACAGTTCGGCCTTCAACGAAGGCTCGCGCTCGATCAGCCTGGGCGTGGACGTCAGCCTGGCCAGCCAGTACTGGGCCAGCCTGGCCTATACCGATTACCTCGACGGCGATTACGGCACCCGCGGCGACCGCGATTATGTCGCCTTCAGCGTGGGTGCCAACTTCTAGTGCAACCAAGGAGCAGGACCATGTCCAAACGCAGCATGCAGCCTTCATCCGCCAACCTGACTGGTATCGCCTTGGTGCTGGCCGGTGCCCTGGCCCCAACCCTGGCGGTCGCTGAGCCGACCGGGCAGGGTGTGATGCAGGGGTTCCCTCCGGCGCCGGAGTTGCGGGTCAACCAGGCCAATGCCTTTCAGCCACCGTTCTTGCGCTGGTCGATGCGCCACGCCCGCGAGGTGTCGCCCACCCGGAGCATCGGCCGCGCAGCCACACCGCTGAGCTTGACCGAAGGCCGCGCGGTGGCCCTCGACCAACTGGCCTTCAGCGCCGGCGAGCAGCCTTTGACCTTGGCCGGCTACCTGCAGCAAACCAGCACCGATGGGCTGATCGTGATGCACCGAGGCAAGGTGGTGTACGAGCGTTATCTGGACGGCTTCCAACCCGGTCAGCCCCATATCTGGGCGTCGATGACCAAGTCGGTCACCGGCCTGATCGCCGCCCAGCTGATCGCCGAAGGTGCGCTGGACCCGCAGCGTACGCTGGCGCATTACGTGCCGGAACTGCGCGGCACGCCGTTTGGTGAGGCGACAGTGCAGGCCAACCTGGACATGCAGGTGGCGGTGCAGTACCCAGCACAGATGCCGCCGGACCTCGGCCTGTTTGCCGCCACTGGCCTGATACCGCGGGGTGAAGGCATGCCGGGGGATATCTACAGCTTCCTGCGGCAGGTGCAACAGGCGCCGAACCCCGTTGGCCAGGCGCCGTTCTTCTACCAGAACGGCTCGCCGGAAGCGCTGGCCTGGGCGTTGCGGCGCATCACCGGGCTTAACTGGGCGCAGTTGGTCGAACAGCGGTTATGGTCGCGCTTCGCCGAGGAGGATGCCTATGTGCAAGTCGACCCGCTCGGCACCGAAATGGCCAGTGGCGGCATCAGTTGCAACTTGCGCGACACCGCCCGCTTCGCGGAGCTGGTGCGCCGCGAACTGGCCCGCGATGCCAAGGGCGACAGCTTCAATCAAGCGGTGCACAGCACGTTCCAGCCTGCGGACCCAGCAGTGTTCGCCCAAGGCGGTCTCGGCCCTGGCCGCCCTGGCTACGGCTACCGCAATTACTGGTACCAGAAAAACGACGGTGACGGTTCGTTCGAGGCCAGCGGGCGCTTCGGGCAGAAAATCTACATCAATCCCCGCCGTGAACTGGTAATCGTGAAGCTCTCAGTCACCGCCGATCAGGCCCTTCGCGCCACGCGTGCTAACGGCGAGGTGAACGCCCCCGCGCGCGTCGTGGACTCGCCGTCTACGTTCAGCAGCATGGTCGATGCGGTGTTGGCGGCCCTGCCCGGTTGAGGTGTAAAGGGTTGTGTTCAGTAGGCCATGTATGGCCTTGGCGGAAGTGCGACGGCAGTGCTGATAATTACGGGCGAGCGATTTAGGTCACAATCAAGCATCCAGCACCAACCGCAAGCTGCCGCATCCCGAAACGCAGGGGGCGACCCATGCCCCGCTGCTACGCTGGGCATCGCTCAGGCACTCGTCTCTGTGTTCTGGCTCGCCCTCGATCACCCGACTGATGCAGGCGCCGCAGATGCCCATGCCGCAGGACACGGGCAGCGCAACGCCCCCCCGTGCCGCCGCCTGCACCAGGCTTTCCCCAGGCTGTACCTGCACTTCTACACCGCTGCGCTGCAACACCAGCGAGCAGTTGCTGTTGCTTTGCGTCGTGGGCGCCGTGGCCTGGAAGTGCTCGCGGTGCAGGGCGCTGTGGGGCCAGCCGCAGGCCAGCGCGGTGCGCTCCACACAGTCCATGAAGCCCGCCGGGCCACAGCAGTACAGGCTGGCCTCGGCGGCCCAAGCCGGCAATTGCCTGGCCAGGTGAGCAGCGATCTGTCGCGCGCGCAGGCCTGCATGTAGCTCGATGTGTTCGTCGAGCCGCTGCAGGAAGGGCGCCTGTCGGGCATCGCGAGTGAAATACAGTAGCCGCACCGGTCGGCCCTGGGCCTGGCACTGGCGATACATCGGCAGCAACGGGGTGATGCCGATCCCGGCTGCCACCAGGATCACAGGCCCTGTGCCCGGTTGCAGGGCGAATAGGTTGCGGGGTTCTCCCACCTGCAGCTGGGCACCTAGGCGCAGGTGCTCGTGCAGCCAGCGCGAGCCGCCGCGCGAGGCGTTTTCACGCTTGATGCCCAGATACAGATGGCCTTCCTCGGGCCGGCTGATCACCGAGTACTGGCGTACCACGCCGTTGCCCAGGCGCAGGTCCACATGGGCGCCGGGGGCCCAATCGAAGGGCAGGGGCGCTGCGCTCGGAGGGGCCAGTTCGACGCCCAGCACGTCTTCGCTTTCAAGGCGTAAGGCGCGCACTTGCAGTGTTATCCAGGTCATGCGCGTACCCCCGCGGCGCGTTGCAGGCTCAGCACCGCTTCGCGGGCCTGGCTGCGCAGTTGGGCCAGGTCAACCCCGGGCAGTTGGTCGTTCTCTACGCTCAGTCGGCCGCCCACCAGCAGCGCGTGCAGGGTTGGCCGGCCGCCGCCCACTACCGGCGCGATGCCTAGGTCGTGCAGGCCGAAGTAGCGCGGTTGGTCCAGGCGGTAGATCGCCAGGTCTGCCGACATGCCCACCTGCAGTGTGCCGACGTCGCCCAGCCCCAGCACCTGCGCGCCGCCAGCGCTGCCCCAGCGCACCACGTCTTCCACGCAGGCCACATGGGCGCCGCCCTCGAAGTGGCCGCCGGCATGCCGGGGCAGGGCGCGCTCGCCAGCCTTGGCTCGCTGCATCAACCAGGCTGCGTGGGTTTCGCTGATCATGTCGCAGGCTTCGTTGGACGCTGCACCATCCACACCGATCGACACCGTCATTCCCGCAGCCTCCATGGCGACGATATCGGCAATGCCGCTGCCCAGTCGGCCATTGCTCTGAGGGCAATGGGCGACGCCGGTGCCGGTGGCGCCGAGCAGGCGGATCTCCTCGGCGCTGAGTTTCACCAAGTGGGCGAACCACACGTCTGGGCCCAGCCATTCGTGCTCGGCGCAGAACGCCACCGGCGACAGGCCATGGTGCGTGCGCACCTCGTCCTGGTACTCGACCGTTTCGCTCAGGTGGCTGTGCAGGCGGATCCCCAGGCTGCGCGCCACTCGCGCGGTCTCGCGCAGGTGTTCGGGTGGCATCGAATAAGGCGGGCTGGTGGGCGCCATGACCACTCGGCGCCAGGCATCGGCGGCCGGTTCGTGGTACTGGCGCACTAGGCGCTGTACATCGTCCAAGTACTGTTCGAGGGTTTCCGGCCCGGCGCCGCGCGTGCCTTCGGCCTGGCGGACCTGGGTGGCGCCGCCGCGGCACAGGACGAAACGCAGGCCCAGGCGTTCGGCCTCCTCGAACAGTATTTGCGCGCTGTCGAAGGCCATGCCCGGCAGATACAGGTAGTGGTGGTCGGCAACCGTGCTGCAGCCAGAGCGGGCCAGTTCCACGAGGCCAACGCGTGCCGCGATGCGAAAGCTGTGCTCATCGAACAGCCCGCGGTAGCGGTAGGGCACTGCGCCCAGCCAGGCACCGAGGCTCTGGTCGATACCGGCGGGGATGCCCTTGAGCAGAGACTGGAACAGATGATGGTGGGTGTTCACCCAGCTTGGGTATATCACGCAATCGGTGGCATCGAGCACTCGTTCGCCCGGCAGTGCCTGCAAGGCACCCAGCGCGGCGATGCGTCCGTCGGTGATGCGGATGTCCGGCCCGGCGTGGCGCGCGGCGCCTGCGCGAAGGCCGGTGAGAATAGCGCTGGCATTGCGGATCAGCCAATTGTCGGCATGCTTCATGTCTGGCTCCTTCAAAGGTCAGCCCAATTCGCTTTCGTGCCAGTGGCGCAGGCTCAGGTGAGCCAGCAAGGCCATCAGGCTGAACAGCGCGATGCCGGTCAGGGCAATCAGCACCAGGGCGGCGAATAGGCGCGGAATGTTGAGTTGAAAGCCGGCTTGCAGAATCTGGTAGGCAAGGCCTGCACCAGTGCCGCCGGTACCAGCGACGAACTCGGCCACCACCGCGCCGATCAGCGCCAGGCCGCTGGCGATGCGCAGCCCAGCGAAGAAGCACGGTAACGCGCTGGGGATGCGCAGGCGCAACAGCACCTGCCAGCGGCTGGCGCGGTTCAGGCGGAACAGGTTGAGCAGGCCCGGGTTGACGCTGCGCAGGCCCAGCACGGTGTTGGCGATGATCGGGAAGATCGCCACCAGGGTTGCGCAGATCACCAGCGCCAGGGTGGTGTCGCTGCACCAGATGATGATCAGCGGCGCGATGGCCACCACCGGGGTGACCTGCAGCAGGATCGCATAGGGAAACAGGCTGGCCTCGAGCACGCGGCTCTGCACGAACACAAAGGCCGCCAGGGTCCCGATGAACACCGCCAGGGAGAACGAGAGGAAGGTGATCTTCAGCGTCATCCACAGGGCGCCCAGTAACGTCGGGCCATCGGCGATCAGCGTGCGGCCGATGTCGGCCGGCGACGGCACCAGGTAGGCCGGGACTTTCCAGGCGACGCAGGCCAGTTGCCAGAGGCCCAGCAGCACCAGGCCGACCAGCAGCGGTGAGGCGATGCGCAGCAGTAGGGGGGGACGCGACGATTGGCTCATGGTAATGCCCTCAGCAATGATCACTGTTGGCCTGGGCCAACAGCTGGGACAGGTGTGCGCATTGTGCGATGAACGCCGGCGAGGTGCGGTAGGCCTCGTCACGCTCGGGTGGGCCGTCGATGGCTACATCGGCGATCACCCGGCCGGGGCGGGCCCCCATCACCACCACCCGCGACGACAGGTACACCGCCTCGAAGATGCTGTGGGTGACGAACACCACCGTCAGGTCGCGCTCGGCCCACAACTGGCGCAGGTCGCTGTCGAGCTTGTTACGGGTGAACTCGTCCAGCGCACCGAACGGTTCGTCCATCAGCAGCAGGTTGGGCTCGGTGGCCAGCGCCCTGGCGATGGAGGCACGCATCTGCATGCCTCCGGAAAGCTCGCGTGGGTACACACCGCCGAATGCCCCCAGGCCTACCAGTTCCAGGGCAGCCTGCACCCGTGGCTGGCTTTGCGCCTTGGGCACGCCGGCAAGGTCCAGGGGCAGGCGCACGTTGTCCTGCACTTTGGCCCAGGGCATCAAGGTGGCCTCCTGAAACACCATGGCAAGGCCTGCACCCGGCGCTTCCTTGCCCCACCAGCGTACATGGCCAGCGCTGGGTCGTTCGAGGCCTGCGAACATTTTCAGCAGGGTACTTTTGCCGCACCCCGAAGGGCCCAGCAGCGAGACGAATTCGCCTCGGGCGATCGCCAGTTTCACGCGGCTCAAGGCATGGGTGCCGTTGCCGTAGGTTTTTTCCACCTGGTTGGCGAACAGCGGCGTGTCCACCCCGATGAGGGGCGAAAGGGCTTGCGGTTGGGCCGTCGCGGTAGGAAGGGTGTGCATCAACATAGCGCTCTCCCCGTAGGTCATGAGCAGTTGAAAATGCCCCGGCGCAGCGGGGCGCTGTGCAGGTCAGTGGCTGAGGAACACTTCGCTCTCGCCATGGGCTTCGAGCAAGCCCAGCAACTGGCGGCGAATCACCAGCCCGGGCTTGTCCGAAGGCATGTGCAGCTCGACTCGCCGACGGGTGTCGACGCAGGCGTCGGGGTCGGTGGCCTCGAGGATGTCGCGGTCCTCGGCGGTGATCGCCGCATCCCAGTCGATCAGCTCCTGGGTGGAGCACTGCGCTTCGCTGTCGTTGCGGTACAGCCACTGCACCAGCATCAACCGGCCGTCATCGATGGGCGTGGCGCAGTTGTAGATGATGTGGTGGATACCGCTGTTCGGGTACATGCAGCCGAAGCGCCGTGAAAATGGCAGGTAGTAGCGGTTGACCAAGTGGCGCTCGGTGATTGGCGCGGTGGTGCCGGTGATACGAAAGCTCGCCTCGGGGTTGCGGATAGGCACGCGGGTTTCGGCCTCGAAACCATAGTCGGTTTCGCGGAACTCATAGCTGGCCGGTTGCGGCTGGTCGAACAGGCCGAAGTTGGCCTTGTGCACGAATGAAAAATGGGAGTTGTCGAAGGAGTTCTCCATTACCCGCAACGGGCTGGTTTTCCATTCTTCGTAGAACTGGAAGATGCGCCGGTAACCGGGGGCGCCGTCTTCGGGGAACTCGGGGATCGGCTGCAGCGGGTCGTCCAGCGCGACCCAGGCATAGCCGTATTTCGCCTGGCAGTGATAGGCCTTGACCGCAGCACCCGGGGGGATGGCGCCGCAGGGGTTCTGCGGGATTTTCACGCAGGCACCGCCGGCGTCGTATTCCCAGCCGTGGTAGCCGCAGGCGATGTTGCCGTCTTCGCTGACGAAGCCTTTGGAAAGCTTGGCAGTGCGGTGGCAGCAGCGATCACGCATCGCCACCGGGGTGCCGTCGGGGCGCTTCCACAGCACCAGCGCTTCACCCAGCAGAGTGAACGGTTTAGGGCCATCGTCCAAGGCGCTCAGAGGTAGCAGGGCATACCAGAAGCGGCGCAGTACAGGTTGTTGGGTAACCAGCATGATCGGGTTTCCTCACGGCATTCGAGTTTTTATGGGGTTCAGCGGCTGGCTGCCTGGTCGGCAACGGGCAACACGTGCAGGCCTTGCACGAAACGGGTGGTATAGGCCTTTTGCCACGGCGCCTCGGCACCGAGCAGGCCAGCCTGCACCATGAAGTCGCGGGTGGCGTGCCAGCGCGCGTCGTTCATGGTGCCGATGCCTTGGCTTGCAGCGTCGCCACCGGTAACCAGGCGGTATTGCTTGAGGGTGCTCACGCCCCAGGCCAGCAGTTCGTCGCTCATGTTGGGGTTGTCACGCTTGATCAGCGCATTGCCGGCTGCAGGGTTGTCGAGGTAGCGCTTCCAGCCCTCCATTGAGGCGCGCACGAAACGCTCGACCCGCTCCGGGTGCTGTTCGATGACGTCCTGGCGGGTCGCCACGGTGGAGCCGTAGGGCGGGTACCCGGCATCGGCGAACAGGAAGAAGTTGGGCTGCTGGCCGGCCTTCCTGGCCTGGAACAGCTCGGAGCTGGCGTAGGCCTGCTGGGTGGTGTCGGGGTTGGCCAGGAACGGCTGCAGGTTGAAGGTGTACGGCCGCGCCTGGTTGTCCGCCAGCTGGTACTTGGCCTTGAGCCACGGCCACCAGGTTTGCTGGCCCGAAGTGGAGACCAGCACCTGTTTGCCCGCCAGGGCATCCAGGCCGGTGACATCGGCGTGGGTCATCAGGCCTTGGAGGTCACCCTGGAATGGCGCTGCCACTGCGACCACCGGCAAGCCTTGCTCGACGCTCTTGAGGATCTGCAGGTCATAGTTGACGATGAAATCGGCCTGCTTGCTGACCAGCAACTGCATGCCGTTGACCTGCGGGCCACCCATGCGAATGGTCACATCCAGACCTTCATTTGCATACAATCCATCGGCCAGGGCTTGATAGAAACCGCCCTGTTCGGCCTGGGCGTACCAAGAGGTGAGCAGCACCACGCGGTCATTGGCGCTGGCATGGGGCGCCAGTGCCACGGCGGCGGGCAGCAGCGCGGCCAGCAACCGCGAGCGAAGCGGGTGACCCAAGGCAAAGCGAGTGTTCATGTTGTGTTCTCCACCTCGATTGGGAAATCGCCGTGCGCCGTTGGGCACGCCAGCGAGTGCGCCGGGCGGTGGGAACTTGGGAAAGGGAGAGGGTACACGGGTGACGCTGCTCTCTTGCCCGTGGCCGTTCAGGCCGCGTTCAACCATCCGCTCGGATGTACGCCCGGTACAGGGCGCAAGAGCAATGTCCCATGCCGCTTTCGGCACTGACCGCTTCTACTCGCAAGAGTCTGAAGCCAGAAGCGTGCCAGCTTGCACATGCTGCCAAAATCCGGGGAGGTGCGGCGAAGGGCCGCGTCGCCAGTGAATCGAGAAGGTGCAGGGCTCGATGTCGAAGCGCCATTAAAGTGCGCAATGCAGCCTTGATAGGTACTCAATAAGGTTATGGATTGGCCACAATCCTTTGTATGGCTTGTATCCTATGAATTGGCACGCCCTCTGCTTGGGGTCACCCGAGTAGAAGCGGTCAGTGCCGAAAGCGGCATGGGACATTGCTCTGGCGGCCTTGCGCCGCCCACCCGGCATGGGTGGTGCCTCGGTGCGAACCGGGGCCAGGGGAGAGGTCGTCCACTGCTACGCCCCCTTGCCGGTCAATCACAATAATTCTGACCCAAGGGATGCACATGAAACCGAACCGTATTTCCTGGCTGCGCCATGGCCTGTTGCCACTTTGTACCATGCTCGGCTCCACCGCCCAGGCTGGCCCACTGCTGTGGAACGACAACAGCCTGAGCTACCTGTATGGGCACAACTACAAGGTCGATGGCACCGGCAACGACATCCAGCAAACGGTCACCTTCGAGCATGCCAGCGGTTGGACCTGGGGCGATGTGTTTCTGTTTGTCGACAACAAGTGGTCCAACGGGCTATCGGGCAGTGATGGCTACACCTACTACGGTGAATTCTCTCCGCGCTTATCGCTAGGCAAGGTCAGCGGCCACAACCTGCGCTACGGCATCGTCAAGGATGTGCTGATCGCTGCCACCTACGAGCGCGGCGAAGGGCGCATTCGCAGGTACCTGCTGGGGCCTGCGGTCGACCTTGACCTGCCCGGCTTCGATCGCTTTTCGCTCAACACCTATTACCGCAAGCCTGATGGCATCACGGGCAAGGCATCCGGGCAGTGGCAGATCAACCCAACCTGGGCGTTAACCCTGCCGCTGGGGCGTTCGGACATCTTGTTCGACGGGTACCTGGAGTGGTACGTCAACGACGTGGGCACCAAGGGTACCGCCAACTATGTGGCCAAGAGCTTTCACTTCAACCCGCAGATCAAGTACGACGTGGGCAAGGCCCTTGGGCAGGCGCCGAAGCGTTTTTATGCGGGGATCGAGTGGGACTACTGGTCGGACAAGTATGGGATCGAGGACAGTCACGGCTTCCCGACAGACCAGAACGCGGTGAGTGCACTGGTGAAGGTGCACTTCTAAACGGGTCTTCATGGCGCTGGGAGTGGGCTTGCCCGCGAAGACCTGATTCACCGCGCGGACCTGAGCCTTCGCCATAACGTGGTCCGGCTGATTCCCAACTGCCGCGCCGCTTCGTCGAGATTGCCCTGGCAATTTTCCAGCGTTTCCTGCACATGGCGCAGTTGAGCGGCTTTGCCGACGCTGTTCAGGTCCGATGCACGGAGTGTCCGGGGCCGGCCGGTCGGCGGCACACTGTCAGACAACTCGGGCAGTACCCGCGCCAGGTACTGTTCGTCCACGCCGTGCTCCCCCAGCAGTTCGCGCGCCGAGAGCATCGCTCGCTCGATCACGTTCTCCAGCTCACGCACATTGCCTGGCCACCCATAACGTGTCAGGTAAGGCAACAGGGCGCTTGGCACCTGTGCCGCGCCGGGCGGCTGGCCCTGGACCAGCAGGCGCTGGCTGATACCCCGGCAGATCAAGGCGATATCCTCGGGGCGCTCGCGCAAGGGGGTGGTTTGCAGGCGCAAAATGTTGAGCCGGTAAAATAGGTCGGTACGAAAATGGCCATCTTCCATCGCGGCGCGCAGGTCCTGGTGAGTGGCGGCGATGATGCGTACATCGATGGCAATCGGCTCGGTGCCGCCCAGGCGCAGCACTTCGCGTTCTTGCAGTACCCGCAACAGGCGCGTCTGCAGCGACACAGCCATGTCACCGATCTCGTCGAGGAACAGCGTGCCACGGTGTGCCACTTCGAACAGGCCGGGCTTGCCACCCTTGCGCGAGCCGCTGAAGGCGCCTTCCTCATAGCCGAACAGTTCGCTTTCCAACAGCGATTCCGGGAACGCTGCGCAGTTGATGGCGACGAAGGGGCCTTGCCGACGCGGGCTCTCGTTATGAATGCCCTGGGCCAGCAACTCCTTGCCGGTACCGCTTTCACCGGTGATCAGCACGGTTGACTGGCTGGCGGCGAAACGTCTGGCCAGCTGCAGCATTTCGCGGTTGGCCCGGCTGTTGCCGTCGAGCTGCTCAAGCCGATAGCGGGCGGTGAAGGCGCCGGGGCGGCGGGTGGAGCGGATGCGTTGGTCCGCGCGCTGCACGGCGATGGTGTCCTGGCAGGTCAGGACCAGGCCGGTGCGCTGGCCGTTCTCGAGGATCGGCAGCAGGTTGCTGACCACTGCATGTGAGCCGAGCCGGATCACCCGGTTTTCCTCGCCACCCTCTGCAAACGCCTGCTGCAGGTCCAGTTCCGGGCACAGCTGCTGCAGCGGACGGCCCAGCGCCGCGCTCAGTGGCAAATCCAGCAGGTGGGCCAGGGCCGGATTGAGCGACTGCACCACGCCCTGGTTGTCGACTGCCGCCACGCCGGTGGGGATGTGTTGCAGCACGGCGTTCAAGTGCCGCCGCTTGGCCATCTCGATACGTTGGCTGTCGAGAATGCCCAAGGCCTCTTCGAGGGCCTTGCGCACGGTGTCTTCGCTCAGCGAAAGCACGCCGTGCAGGCCTGCCTGTTCTGCCAGTTCCACCACCGTCGAAGAACCGATGATGCTGCGACATCCCAGTCGGGCTGCCTGTTCGACCTCTTGGCGAGCTTCCTCAAGGGAGGTATAGGCGGCCTGGTGGACCTGCACCGTGAACAACGCGGCCATGGCCCGCAGGCCTTGGTCGATACGGTGGTAACTGAGCAAGGCCACTTGCGAGGCATGTTCGCGCGCCTGCCCCAGCGCACGCAGCAGGTCATCGCCGCCCACGCGCATGGTCAGTACCGGGCGCGCCAGGTGTTTGCGCAGGTAGGCGGCAGTGGCCCCGGCACAGATGAACACGTCGGCCTCGCCCCGCAACTCCAGTTCGCGGGCGACTTGCAGCGCCTCGGTCACCGACGTGTCGAGTACTTCGATGTGGGTGTCGGGATAGTCCGACGCGAGCGCGGCCACCATATGGGCGAGGCGGCTGCGTTGCCGTGGGCGCTGCAGGTGGCTGATCAGCACGACGACCTGAGCGGTGGGGGAGTGCATGATCGTGGCCTTTCAGAAATGAAGTGTTTCCATATTGAATCAAGTTGTTTCATCTATGCAATACGGTGCGTGATCAGGATTTCCTGGGAATCGCTGCAAGCCATGTTTGGCAAGGCCTGCAGGTGATCCTGGCGAAGTTGGCCCGGGCGTTGCTCTAGCGGACCTGCCCATTTGAAACCGATGGCAGGGACCCTAGATTCATGAGCATTTCCTCTACGACGTGTCCGGCAAGCGATGCGCTCGCGGCCGTGACCGACGAGCAGCGCCTTGTCGACTTTATCCGTGAACAGGCAACGGCAACGCATGTTGACATTCAAACCCGCAAGCGCCTGAGCGGCGGTGCCATCCAGGAAAACTGGCTGCTCGAACTGCTGATCGAGGGCGGCCCCTGGGCCGGTGCACGGCGCTGGGTGTTGCGCAGCGACGCGCTGTCGGCGCTGCCGGCCAGCCTCGACCGTGCGCAGGAGTTCGCCGTGTTGCAGGTGGCCCACCAGGCCGGGGTGAAAGTACCGCGGCCGCTCTGGCTGTGCCGCGATACGCAGGTCTATGGGCGGGTGTTCTTCCTGATGGAGCATGTGTCGGGTGTCGCTGCCGGGCGTTTGCTCAGCGCAGGGGCCGGAGCCCAGGGCCAGGCGCGGCTGGCGGAACAGCTCGGCGCCAACCTGGCGCGCCTGCATCAGGTCCGCCCACCGAGCGTGGCCCTGGACTTCCTGCCGGTACCGCAGCGCTCGCCAGCCCTGGCCAGCGTCGATGCTTATCGCCGTTACCTCGACACCCTCGTCGATGCCTATCCGGCACTGGAGTGGGGCCTGCGCTGGTGCGAGCTGCATGCACCGCGCGACAGCCGTCTGTGCCTGCTGCATCGCGATTACCGTACGGGCAATTACCTGGCCAGCGAGCAGGGGTTGGAGGCGGTGCTGGATTGGGAGTTCACCGGTTGGGGCGACCCCTGCGAGGACCTTGGCTGGTTCACTGCCCCCTGCTGGCGCTTCACGCGCCCTGACCTGGAGGCCGGCGGCATCGGCCAGCTGGCGGATTTCCTGCGTGGCTACCACCAGGTATCGCCACTGTGGATCGAACCCGACCAGCTGCACTACTGGCAGGTGCTGGCGACTCTGCGCTGGGCGGTGATCGCACTGCAGCAGGGGCAGCGCCACCTGTCCGGCGAAGAGCCTTCCCTGGAGCTGGCGCTGACTGCGCGCCTGTTGCCGGAGCTTGAACTCGACATCCTGAACATGACCGGAGCCGATGCGCCATGACCCAGCCGTACGCCCATGAGTTGCTCGAAATCGCCCGCCAGACCCTGCTGGAGCAGGTATTACCGGCGCTGTCCGGCGAGCTTCGCTATCCGGCGTTGATGATCGCCAACGCCATGGCCATCGCCGCCCGGGAAAACCGTCTGGATGCCGCCGCCAGCCTTCAGGAGCAGGCGCATCTGACCGCGCTGATCGATGCGCCCGCCCCGTCGTTGCAGGAAGCCCGACGCCAGCTGGCGCAAGCGATTCGCCATGGTCGCCACGACACCCCGCACAGCGCTCGTAGCCTCGTCGAGACGCTGCGCCGGGTGACGCTCGACCGGCTGGCGATCAGTAACCCCAAGGCCGTGCGCTGAGCGCGGCAAGCCCCTGTTTCAAAACCGACAAGTACGAAGAGGGAAACCCATTGAATTTCGCGCTCTCAGACGAACTGCTTGAACTGCAAGCCAGAACCCGTGCATTCATTACCGAGCAAATCATCCCGTTGGAAAACGACCCACGCCAGGACGCTCATGGCCCCAGCGACGCGCTGCGTAGGGACCTGCAGGCCCGCGCCCAGGCAGCGGGCCTGATGACGCCACACGCCAGCCGTGAAATGGGTGGGCAGGGCCTGAGCCATGCGGCCAAGGCCATTGTCTTCGAAGAGGCCGGCTACTCGCCCCTGGGGCCGGTGGCGCTGAATATCCATGCCCCGGACGAAGGTAATATCCACCTGATGGACGTGGTGGCCACCGAAGCACAGAAGGACCGTTGGTTGCGGCCTCTGGTCCAGGGGCACGTGCGTTCGTGCTTTGCCATGACCGAACCGGCGCCGGGCTCGGGCTCCGATCCGTCGATGTTGCGCACGACCGCCACCCGCGATGGCGACGACTACCTGATCAACGGCCGCAAATGGTTGATCACCGGGGCCGATGGCGCTGGCTTCGCCATCATCATGGCGCGTATGGAGGATGGCTCGGCGACCATGTTCCTCACCGACATGCAGCGCGACGGGATCATCCACGAACGTCAGCTGGATACCTTGGACAGCTGCTTCACCGGCGGCCACGGGCAGCTGCGCTTCGACAACCTGCGGGTGCCGGCCAGCGATGTGCTGGGCGAGATCGGCAAGGGCTTCCGCTATGCCCAGGTGCGCTTGGCGCCTGCGCGCCTGACCCACTGCATGCGCTGGCTCGGGGCCGCACGACGGGCCCATGACATCGCCTGCGACTATGCGCGCACCCGCGATGCGTTCGGCAAGCCGCTGGGCGAGCACCAGGGCGTGGGCTTCATGCTGGCCGACAATATGATGGACCTGCATGTGGTGCGCCTGGCGGTCTGGCACTGCGCCTGGGTGCTCGACCAGGGCCAGCGCGCCAATGTCGATTCGAGCATGGCCAAGGTGATCAGCGCCGAGGCGCTGTGGCGGGTGGTCGATCGCTGCGTGCAGGTGCTGGGCGGGCGCGGGGTGACCGGGGAAACCGTGGTGGAGCGGATCTTCCGCGACATTCGCCCGTTCCGCATCTATGACGGCCCGAGCGAAGTGCATCGCATGAGCCTGGCGAAGAAACTCCTCGACCAGCATCCGGGAGGCCACTGATGCAGCCGACTCTTGCCCGACTGTTCGCCCTCGATGGGCGGCGCGCCCTGGTGACCGGTGCCTCCAGCGGCCTCGGCCGACACTTCGCCATGACCCTGGCGGCGGCAGGTGCCGAGGTGGTGGTGACCGCCAGGCGCCTGGCGCCGCTGCAGAGCCTGGTCGAGGCGATCGAACTGGCCGGTGGTCGCGCCCAGGCCTTGGCCCTCGATGTGACCTGCCGCGATGACGTATGCCGGGTGCTCGACGCCGCGGGCCCGCTGAATGTGCTGGTCAACAACGCTGGGGTGAGCGACAGCCAGCCATTGCTGGCCTGCGACGACCAGAGCTGGGACCGGGTGCTCGACACCAACCTCAAGGGCGCCTGGACCGTGGCCCAGGAGTGCGCCAGGCGGATGGTCGCCGCAGAGCAGGGCGGCAGCCTGATCAACGTGACCTCGATCCTCGCCAGCCGCGTGGCCGGTGCGGTCGGCCCTTATCTGGCGGCCAAGGCCGGGCTTGCTCACCTGACCCGCGCCATGGCCCTGGAGCTGGCGCGCCATGGCATCCGGGTAAACGCCCTGGCGCCGGGCTACGTGATGACCGAGCTCAACGATGCGTTCCTGGCAGGTGAGGCCGGGGAGAAGCTGCGCGCACGCATTCCCAGCCGCCGCTTCAGCCAGCCGCAGGACCTCGACGGCGCCTTGCTGCTGCTCGCCAGCGATGCCGGGCGGGCCATGAGTGGCGCCGAGATCGTGGTCGACGGCGGGCATCTGTGCAGCAGCCTGTGACCTGGGGCGGATCAGCGCCTGGCGCAAGAACAACAATAAGCAGGAGACCTATATGTACCTTCAATGCCTGAATAACGTGTCAACGGGGTGCCCGTCATGATTCACCCAACCTTCGAGCATGAACTCGCCCCCAACGAAGCCAACCATGTGCCGCTTTCACCCTTGTCGTTCCTCAAGCGCGCCGCCCAGGTTTACCCGCAGCGCGACGCCGTGGTGTATGGCGAGCGGCGTTACAGCTACCAGCAGTTGCACCAGCGCAGCCGCGCCCTGGCCAGTGCGCTGGAGCGAGTCGGCGTACAGCCAGGCGAGCGGGTGGCGATACTGGCGCCGAACATCCCCGAGATGCTCGAGGCGCACTATGGCGTGCCGGGAGCGGGGGCCGTGCTGGTGTGCATCAATATCCGCCTGGAGGCGCGCAGCATCGCTTTCATCCTGCGCCACTGCGCGGCCAAGGTGCTGATCTGCGACCGCGAGTTCGGCCCGGTGGTGCAACAGGCACTGGCCATGCTCGACACACCGCCACTGCTGGTAGGCATCGAGGATGAAGCGGCCGAGCAGGGCGAACTGGCCGACGACCTGGACTACGAGGCGTTCCTGGCCCAGGGCGATCCGGCAAGGCCGCTGAGCGCGCCGCAGAACGAATGGCAATCGATTGCCATCAACTACACCTCCGGCACCACCGGCGACCCAAAGGGCGTGGTGCTGCATCACCGTGGCGCCTACCTCAACGCCTGCGCCGGGGCGCTGGTTTTTCAGCTGGGTCCGCGCAGTGTTTACCTGTGGACTTTGCCGATGTTCCACTGCAACGGCTGGAGCCACACCTGGGCAGTGACCTTGTCCGGTGGCACCCATGTGTGCCTGCGCAAGGTCCAGCCTCAAGCGATCCACGCGGCGATTGCCGTGCATGGTGTGACCCACTTGAGCGCCGCGCCAGTGGTGATGTCGATGCTGATCCACGCCGAACATGCCGGCGCGCCTGGCGGGCCGGTTTCGGTGATCACTGGCGGCGCCGCGCCGCCCAGTGCGGTGATCGCCGCCATGGAGGCCCGCGGGTTCAGCATCACCCATGCCTACGGCATGACCGAGAGTTACGGCCCCAGCACTCTGTGCCTGTGGCAGCCGGGCGTCGACGAACTGCCCCTGGAGGCCCGCGCCCGGTTCATGAGCCGCCAAGGCGTTGCCCACCCGATGCTTGAAGAGGCCACGGTGCTGGATCTCGACAGCGGCCACCCGGTGCCGGCCGACGGCCTGACGCTGGGCGAGCTGGTGGTGCGTGGCAACACGGTGATGAAAGGCTACCTGGACAACCCTGAGGCCACCCGCAGCGCCCTGGCCGCCGGTTGGCTGCACACCGGCGACCTGGCGGTGCTGCACCCGGACGGTTACGTGGAAATCAAGGATCGGGCCAAGGACATCATCATTTCCGGTGGCGAGAACATCAGTTCGCTGGAAATCGAGGAGGTGCTCTACCAGCACCCCGAGGTGGTCGAGGCCGCGGTGGTGGCGCGCCCGGATTCGCGCTGGGGCGAGACACCCCATGCGTTCGTCACCCTGCGCGCCGATGCGCTGGCCACTGTCAGCGAAGGCGACCTGATCCGCTGGTGCCGTGAGCGCCTGGCGCATTTCAAGGCGCCGCGACATGTGTCGCTCACGGAGCTGCCCAAGACCGCCACCGGCAAGATCCAGAAGTTCGTCCTGCGCGAGTGGGCCCGGCAACAGGAGGCGCAGACCGCCGACGCCGAGCACTGATTGAGCTGCAACACCTGCACACCCCATAACAACAAGTACATTGATCGAGGTGTCCCATGTCCAGCCTGTTATACGCGCGTGTTCGCGCCAGCGCCCGGTTCCAGCAACTGGTGACGCGCAGAAACCGTTTTACCCTCAGCCTGTTCGTGCTGATCCTGGGCACATTCTATGGCTACATCGCGTTGGTATCGTTCTGGCCCGAGCTGATCGCCACGCGCCTGGCCGAGGGGTCGAACATGACCTTCGGCGTCGCGGCCGGCGCTTTCCTGTTCGTGTTCTTCTGTGCGCTGTCGGCGTTCTATGTGTACCGGGCCAATGGCGAGTTCGACCGCTTGACGCAGGCGCTGGTTGCCGGGCTGGAAGAGGAGCAGGGCGCATGAAGAAAATACTGCTTCTGGCTTTGTTGCTGCACTCCGGCCTTCTGTTTGCATCGCCTGCGCTCGAGGCGGGCCAGCGTCAGCCGCTCAACCTGCATGCGATAGGCATGTTCATGGTGTTCGTGCTCTTCACCTTGTGCATCACCTGGTGGGCAGCGCGGCGCACCCGCTCGACGGCGGATTTCTACAGCGCCGGTGGCGGCATCCTGGGCTGGCAGAACGGCCTGGCGCTGGCCGGTGACTACATGTCCGCCTCGACGCTGCTGGGGATTACGGCGCTCATCTACACCTCCGGCATGGATGGCTACATCTACCTCATCGCCTTCTTCGCGGGCTGGCCGGTGTTGCTGCTGTTGATGACCGAGCGGTTGCGCAACCTGGGCCGCTTCACTTTCGCCGACATCACCTCGTACCGCCTCGACCAGGGCAAGGTGCGCACCATGGCCGCCATCGGCTCGCTGACCGTGGTGTGCTTTTACCTGGTGGCGCAGATGGTCGGGGCCGGGCAGCTGATCAGGCTGCTGTTTGGCCTGGACTACCACATCGCCCTGGTGATCGTCGGCGTGCTGATGATGCTGTATGTCACCTTCGGCGGCATGGTGGCGACCACCTGGGTGCAGATCATCAAGGCGTTCCTGCTGCTGGTCGGCGGCTCGCTGGTGCTGTTCCTGGCGATGCGCCAGTTCGACTTCAGCTATGACACGCTGGTCACCCAGGCCATGGACACCCATGCCCTGGGCGAGCGCCTGCTGGCGCCCGGCAGCCTGCTGGCCGACCCATTGACCGCGCTGTCGCTGAGCCTGGGGCTGGTGTTCGGCACCGCCGGGCTGCCGCATATCCTGATGCGTTTTTTCACCGTCAGCGATGCCCGCGAGGCGCGCAAGTCGGTGCTCTATGCCACCGGGTTCATCGGCTATTTCTTCAATGTCATTTTCCTGCTGGGCCTGGCGTCGATCGTGATCGTCAGCCAGCAGCCGCAGTTCTTCGAAGGCGGGCAGGTGGGTGGCAAGCTGCTGGGCGGGGGCAACATGGTGGTCATGCACTTGGCTCAGGCGGTTGGCGGCAACTTGCTGCTGGGTTTTTTGTCTGCCGTGACCTTCGCTACCATCCTGGCCGTGGTGTCAGGCCTGGCGCTTGCGGGAGCTTCCGCCATCGCCCATGACCTGTATGCGCGGGTGATCATGAAGGGCGCGGCCAGCGAGGCGCAGGAGCTGCGGGTGACCAAGCTGGCCACCCTGGGGCTTGGGTTGGTGGCGATAGCTCTGGGCATCGTGTTCGAAAACATCAACGTGGCCTTCATGGTCGCGCTGGCGTTCGGCATCGCCGCGTCGGCCAACTTTCCGGTGCTGTTCCTGTCGATGTTCTGGTCGGGGTTGACCACGCGCGGCGCGTTGGCTGGTGGCTACGCGGGGTTGGTCAGCGCCATTGGCTTCGTGGTGTTTTCCAGGCTGGTGTGGGTGGATGTGTTGCACTTTGCCGAGCCGCTGTTCCCCTATACTCAGCCTGCGCTGTTCTCCATGCCGCTGGCGTTTGCAGTGGCGTATGGCGTTTCCCGGCTGGACCGGTCTGCGCGAGCCAAGGCGGAAAGGGCGGCGTTCGCCGACCAGTTCGTAAGGGGTCAGACCGGCCTTGGCGCCAGCGGTGCGGTCGATCATTGATCACCCGCGGCCGCTGGCGGATGCGTGCCAGCGGCCAGGTGATACCTCGTTAATACCCCCTGAAAATTTCGCCGATGCTGGTGATCGGGTGCCCTATGTGCTGCGCCGCCGCTCGGTTGACGAGAGAAGGCCTGGGGGCAAGCAGGGCATTCAGGAAAATGGCCAGCGTCAGCACGGCCAATAGAAAACCAAATCGGCGCATATGATCCTCCAGCGATTATTATTGTTGTTGTCTTCAGGTTCGATCCGAAAGGCCAGTATCACTAGGCCCGGGCGCTTTGTCGTGGGCGAATGACTGGGTTATGGCTGCGATGTCCTGGTCGCCGTAGCCCAGTTTGAACACATAGCCACTCAACCTGCGATGGCCGGGTTGTCGACTGCATGCGATGAACCTGCGTGCGGCACCTGTATCGATAAAGGCCGCACGGCAGGCCCGTGCAGTTACTGGCTCAGCGCTGCCGCGACCGATTCGCCGAAGGCTTGCAGGCCTTCTTCGAGCTGATCGGTCGGGGTGTTCACCGGTGGCATCAGCTTGATGATTTCGCCGTTCGGGCCGCAGCGGTCGACCAGCACACCCGCCTGCAGCACGCGCTGCTGGGCATCCTTGGCGAACGCGACGTTGCCGCGGCCGAAGTCGATGCCAGCGATCATGCCGCGACAGCGGGCGGATGCGACGCCAGGGGTTTCAGCGAAACCGGCGACTGCGCGTTCCATGGCCGCGCAGTTGGTGGCCAGCAACTTCAGGAACGACTCATCGCGCCAATAGCCGAGCGCGATCTGGGCCGTCAGGAACGCCAGTTGGTTGCCGCGGAAGGTGCCGATGTGATCGCCAGGTTGCCACACATCCAGCCCGGCGCGAATCAATACGATCGCCATCGGCAGGCCGAAGCCGCCGATCGATTTGGCGCAGGTGATCAGGTCTGGCACCACCCCGGAACGCTCGAACCCGAAGAAGTCGCCGGTGCGGCCGCAACCGGCCTGGATCTCGTCGCAGATGAGCAGCACGCCGTGATCGGTGGTCCACTTGCGCAAGCGTTGCAGCCATTCGTTGGAAGCCGGGTAGACGCCGGCCTGGATCTGCACGGACTCGACGATCACCGCCGCCGGCAGCTCCGAGCCGCTGCCCTGGTCGTTGGCCAGGCGCTCGAGAAAGCCAATGCTGTCGAATTCACCGTAGGGACTGTCTTCGTACGGCACGAACACTACATCGGTGGAAAGCCCAGGGCCGCGGCGGGTGCGGTTACCAGTGACGGCCAGGGCGCCGGCGGTCATGCCATGGTATGCCCCGTAGAACGATACGACCTTGGTACGCCCGGTCGCCTTGCGCGCCAGCTTCAACGCCGCCTCGACGGCGTCGGCACCGGTCGGGCCGGTGAACTGCACCTTGTAGTCCCAGCCGCGTGGCTTGAACAGGTCGCGCTCGATCGCCTCGAGGAACTGGCGTTTGGTGGTGGTGTGCAGGTCGAGGGCGTGGGTCACGCCGTTGGACGACAGGTACGCGATCAAGGCATCGCGCATGCGGGGGTCGTTGTGGCCATAGTTCAGGGCACCCGCGCCAGCGAAGAAGTCCAGATACTCGCGGCCGTCTTCACCTCGGATCTTGCTGCCTTGGGCGGTATCGAACACCAGTGGCAGGTCACGGCAGTACATCCGCACATTGGACTCGAGCCTTTCGAATGTCTCGATGTTGTTCATGCAAACCTCTTGAAAAAAATGATCTGGGCTATCGGGGGGCGTGGGCGGTCAGTGTTTGAACATCACGTGGCGAACCACGGTGTAGTCTTCCAGCCCGTACATGGACAGGTCCTTGCCGTAGCCGGAAAGCTTCACCCCGCCATGGGGCATTTCGCTCACCAGCATGAAGTGGGTGTTGACCCAGGTGCAGCCGTACTGCAGGCGAGCGGCCAGGCGATGGGCGCGACCGACATCGGCGGTCCACACCGATGAAGCCAGGCCGTAGTCCGATTCGTTGGCCCATGCCAGTGCCTGGGCTTCGTCTTCGAATTGCGAAACCGTCACCACCGGGCCGAAGATTTCCCGGCACACCACCTCGTCCTCCTGCGTGGTGCCGGCCAGGACCGTCGGCTCGAAGAAGAAACCGCCACCCGCAGCGCGCTTGCCGCCGGTGACCACCTCGATATGAGGCAGCTCCTTGGCACGGTTCACGAAGCCCTCCACGCGTTCCAGGTGCTCCTGGGTGATCAGCGGGCCCATCTCGGTCGCCGGGTCATCCTGTAGCCCGCACTTGATGCTGGATACGGCTTCACCGAGCTTGCGCACGAATTTCGGGTACACCGCCTTCTGCACATAGAGGCGGCACGCGGCGGTGCAGTCCTGGCCGGCGTTGTAGAAGCCGAAGGCGCGGATGCCTTCGACGGCTGCATCGATGTCGGCATCGTCGAAGATCAACACCGGCGCCTTGCCACCGAGCTCCATGTGCATGCGTTTGACGCTGTCGGCGGTGCCTTCGATGATGCGGCTGCCGGTGCGCACGGAGCCGGTCAGCGACACCATGCGCACTTGGGCGTGGCTGGTCAGCGGTTCACCCACCGAGGCGCCGCGGCCGTGGACGATGTTGACCACGCCGGCGGGGAAGATGTCGGCGAGCAGCTCGCCCAGTTTCAAGGTGCTCATCGGCGTGTGTTCCGACGGCTTGAGCACGACGGTGTTGCCGCCGGCCAAGGCCGGGCCCAGTTTCCAGGCCGCCATCAGCAGGGGGTAGTTCCACGGGGCGATGGAGGCGACCACGCCCACCGGGTCGCGGCGGATCATCGAGGTGTGGCCCGGGATGTACTCGCCCGCCGCCGAGCCCTGAAGGCAGCGCACGGCGCCGGCAAAGAAGCGGAATACGTCGGATACGGCAGGCAGTTCGTCCTGCAGCACGGCGGTGAACGGCTTGCCGCAGTTGTCCGCCTCCAGGCGGGCGAACACCGGCGCCTGGGCGTCGATGCTGTCAGCGAGCTTGAGCAGCAGTGCCGCGCGGTCCTTGGGCGGCGTTTGCGACCAGGCGTCGAAGGCCGCATCGGCGCTTTGCACCGCGGCGTGGACCTGGGCGCGGCTGGCTTCGGTGGTCTGTACCAGGACGCTGCCAAGGGACGGGTTGTACACGTCGAGGTTTTCGCCTTCGCCGGCCACCAGGGCACCGTTGATCAGGAGTTTGGTTTGCATGTCGATTCTCGCCATTGAACTGCAAGGCCGGGGCCTTGCCTTGTGGTTGTTGTCAGGACATTCGATTGGCAGGTGGCCGCTACGCCAGCGCGTCAGGCACCGGGTTGCGGAAGAAACTGGTCCGGCAGGCGAGGTAAACCGTGCCCAGGGCGAGCCAGATACAGCCCATGATCAGTGCGTCTTTATCCAGGCTGGCCAGCATCCAGCCGGCCGTGACCAGGCCGATGAGTGGGAAGAGCACGCCGCGCAGCAGGCCAGCCCCGTCCTTGACGCGTGCATCGAAGGTGAGCCGCAGCGCGCAGAGGTTGACGGCGGTGAAGGCTAGAAAAGCGCCGAAATTGACCAGGGACGTCGCGGTGGCGATCGTCAGGCCAAAACCCGCGGTGCCGAAAATGCCACAGAGCAGGATGTTGAAGGTCGGCGTCCTGTAGCGAGGGTGCAATGCACCGAACAGCTTGCGCGGCAGTTGGTTGTCCCGGCCGAGGGCGTACAGCAGCCGGCCCACGCTGGCCTGGAACGACATGCCCGCGGCGAAGTGGGCGATGATGATCCCCGCCAGGACCACGGCGAAGAACAGGTCGCCACCGATCATGCGGGCAATCTCGAAGGCAGCGCCGTCCACCAGCTCGAACGTGGGGGAGGGGTGCGCCAGGTACATGAAGTACGAGGAGCCGACATAGACCGAACCGCCGATCAGCGCGACCATCAGGATCGCGCGGGGCAGCGTGCGGCCTGGGTCACGGGTTTCCTCGCTGAGCGTGGACAGTGCGTCGAAGCCCAGGAACGAGTAAGCAGCAATGGCGGCGCCGGCCATGCTGGTGGCAAAGGGCACATCCTGGTTGAAGAACGGCTTGGCCGACAGCAGTCCTCCAGGGCCGTTGGCAGCCACGATGTAATGCACGCACAGGCCGATAAACACCACGATGATCGCCAGTTGCGCGCCCATCAACAGCAGGTTGAAGCGGTTGGCGACCTGGATGCCCAGCACATTCAGCAGCGAGGTAGAGACGATGAAACCGGTAATCCACACCCACTGCGGCACATCTGGAAAGGCCATGTTGAGATAGCTGGCGCCAAGCAGCCAGATCAGCATCGGAATGAAGAAGTAATCGAGCAGGGCGGCCCAGCCCACCATGAAGCCGAGGTTGGCGCTGAGCATCTTGCGGGTATAGGTGTAGGCCGAACCGGCCACCGGGAACACCCTGACCAGCCGGCCATAGCTCAACGCCGTGAACACCACGCCGGTCGCCGCGATCAGGTAGGCCATCGCCGTGGTGTTGCCACTGGCCTGCGAGATCACGCCATAGGTGCCGAAGACGATCAACGGGGCGAGGAACGCCAGGCCGAACAGCAGGACCGAAAACGGGCCCAAGGTGCGCTTCAGCGAAGCGCTGGGGGTTGATTCGCTCATGACTGACAGCCCTCACGCTACGAAGTGGTAAGCAGTGGCGACGATTTCACGGTAGGTTTCCACGGTCATCTCCTTCGCATTGCTGCCATCGGAGAAGTTCTTCTTCGATTTTTCAGCGATGCTCAGGAAGTCTTCCTCGCGCACGCCTTTCACCTCGGCGAAGCGGGGGATGCCCAGGTCCTTGCTCATCTGGAACAGGTAGCCGACGGCGGCCTCGGCGGCCTCGGCCGGCGAGAGGTTGGGGTCGATGCCCAGTGCGTAGGCGACCTGCGCGTGGCGAATGATGTCGGCGTCGCGGTTATGGCCGAACACGAAGGGCAAGAAGATCGCGTTGCCCACGCCGTGTGGCGTGTCGTACATGCCACCAATGGCTTCGGAAATGCAGTGCACGCTGCCGACGTCTGCATTACCGAAGGCCATGCCGGCGATCAGGCTGGCCACCAGCATCTGCTCGCGGGCGTGCAGGTTGCCGGGTTCCAGCACGGCGGGCTTGAGGTGTTGGCTGATCAGGCGGATGGCATGCAGCGCCAGGCCGTCGCTGATGGGGTTCGACACGCGGCCGGTGTAGGCTTCGATGGCGTGGGTCAGGGCATCCATGCCGGTTGCGGCGGCAATCGACGCGGGCAGCGTGTCGAGGATATGAGAGTCAAGCAATGCCAGCACTGGCCCGAGCCGGTAATCGTGCACGCTCATCTTGTAATGACGGGCGGTATCGGTGATCACCGAGAAGCAGGTTACTTCGCTGCCGGTGCCAGCCGTGGTCGGAATGGCAACGATAGGCGGGATGGCATGGGTGAGCGTGAACGAACCTTCGTAGTCCTCGATCCGACCCTCATGGCTGAGCAGCAGGCTGATGGCCTTGGCTGCATCCATGGCACTGCCCCCGCCTACGGCTAGCAAGCCATCGATACCTTTGCCGCGATATCGCTGCGCGATCTGATTGACGTCCTCGCTGCGCGGATTGGCCTTGATGTCAGACACTTCCTCGAAGGCGATGCCTGCCTTCTCCAGGCTGGCGTAGACGCTGTCCAGCAGGCCCGCCGCCTTGACCCCAGGATCGGTCACGACGAGCACGCGGGCCAGGCCAAGTGAGTGCAGGTGTTCGCCGGTGCGCTCGCGCAGACCAGGTTCCATCACGACTTTGCTGGGGAGTAAAAACTTGAAGTCCATACGTACCTCTTGCTCAATTGTTGTCATTGTTGAAAGGGCAGTAGAGGAGCACTTGCGCCAGGCCGTGGATAACAGCTCAAGCGGGTGATGTGTGGCCTGGCGTTTCGCACAAGCCAGCATTTTGTTGTTCTGGGTTTTGCTTGAACCTGTCGTCAAAGGCCTCCTTGGGGGGGTAAAAAGAGGGGCGGCCAAGCTGCACGCCCCTGAAAGGGTGATCGCGCTACAGCATGTGTCCTGCCAGCAAGGACAGCAGCGTGCCGGACAGGCAAGGCGGGAAGTCGTGCCCCATCCCGGGCAGCAGCACCAAACTGGAACCACGGATAGCTGCGGCCGTGGCGTACCCGCCGCTGGTCGCGACCATGAGATCTTCATCGCCATGGATGACCAGGGTGCGGCAACGAATCCGTTGCAGTTCCTGGGTGCGATCGCCGGAATTGATGATCGCGCCGATCTGCCTGGCCGTACCGACGTTGCCGGCCTCGCCACCGCCTCGCTCCCACGCCGACAGGGCATAGTCACGGAAGGCGGGTTCATTCCACTCCAGGGTCGAGCCGATCAGGCGCATGATGTCCAGGTAGTCGCGAACGCTTTCCTGCTCGCTGCGCGGTGGGCGGCGCAGCAGCTGCCGAATGGATTTCAACGCCGGCTGGCCGACGCGCAGCGATCCGGTGGTCGAGAAGATCGAGGTGAGCGACCTGATACGCTCGGGGTAACGGGCAGCGAGGGTCTGGGCGATCATGCCGCCCATCGACATGCCCACCACGTGCGCCGTTGCCAGGTTCAGGCCGTTCATGAGCCCGATCACGTCGTTGGCCATGTCACCCAGGTCATAGCCGGGGGTGCGCTTGCGCAAGAACTGCTGCATGGCCGTGGGAGGGACTACGTCGGTGAAGAACGACCGGCCCGAGTCGCGGTTGTCCAGCGTGATGACGCGAAACCCCCGCTCGACCAGGCCGGCGATGATCGGTTGCGGCCAGTAGGTCAATTGCAGCCCCAGGCCGACGATGAGTATGACCGCTGGCGCCGTTTCGGACCCGTGGCTGCGATAGCAAAGAGGGCGCTCGCCGGGCAGTTCGCAGAAGCGATCGGGGCTCATCCGCGGCTACCCTGTTGCTGCAGCTCGACGTTCGCACGCAAGGGTGCGCTGGGTACGGAGGAGAACGCGAGGCACTTGTCAGCTACAGCACCTCGGCGCAGGAGTTTGGTATCGCGGAAGTAATCCATCGACATCACCCAGGGCTCGCTCGGCCCCTGGCGCGGTATGCTGTCCAAGGCGCGCTGCACATAGCCGGCACCAAAATCCAGCAGAGGGCGGGTCTCGATCCCATCTGGCGCCTGGGGTTCGCAGACGTTGTAGCCGTGGTTGTCCATGAAACCCAGCAAGCGACAGAAGTGATCGCACAGCAGGCACACTTTCAGGGTCCAGGAGGAGTTGGTGTAGCCCACCGCGAACGCGAAGTTGGGTACACCGGAGAGCATGGTTCCTTTGTAGGCGAGAGTGTCGCTCAGCACCACTGGCTTATCGTCCTTGTACAGACTGACCCCCCCGAACATCTGCACATTCAGCCCGGTGGCGGTAATTACGATGTCAGCTTCCAACGCCTTGCCGGATTTCAGCAACAGGCCGGATTCGGTGAACCGCTCGATATGGTCGGTGACGATGTCGGCCTTGCCCGCGCTGATCGCCTTGAACAGGTCGCCTTCAGGTACCGTGCACAAGCGCTGGTCCCAAGGGTTGTAGGGCGGATTGAAATGGACGTCGACCGGGTAGCCTTTCGGCAGCTCCTTGCGCGTCAGCCATAGCAGCAGTTTGCGGGAAAGCTTGGGGAAGCGCTGGCAGAAGGCCCAGAAGGCCAGGGTGATCCTGGCGTTCTTGTAGCGTGTCAGAGAGTAAGCGGTTTGCTCGGGCAGGACCTTGCGCAGAAACGCCGCAACCGCATCATTGGCTGGTTGGTTGATGATGTAGGAGGGCGTACGCTGCAGCATGGTGATGCTGGCGACTTTGTCCGCCATCGCTGGAATCAGGGTCACTGCCGTCGCGCCGCTGCCGATCACTACAACACGTTTGCCCGTGTAATCCAGGTTCTCTGGCCAGTGTTGCGGATGAACGATCTGCCCCTTGAACTGTTCGGCTCCCTCGAAGCGGGGGCTGAATCCTTGGTCGTACCTGTAGTATCCGCCCGCGCTGAACAGCCAGCGACATTCGATTGTGCGGGCCTGCCCCAGGTAACCGTCCTCCACCCGCACCGCCCACAAGCCCTTGTCCGTTTGCCAGTTCGCTGAGATGACTTTCTGCTTGTACTGGATCAAGGACTCCAGCTCATGCTCGTCGATCGCTTCACGCAGGTACTCGAGAATGTCTGCGGCGTCCGCCAGGGATTTCGCCTTGGTCCAGGGCTTGAAGTCGAAGCCGAAGGTGTACAGGTCGGAGTCCGAGCGGATGCCGGGATAGCGGAACAGGTCCCAGGTGCCGCCCATTCGCTCACGAGACTCGAGAATCGTGAAGGTCTTGTGAGGCTGATGGCGCCGCAGATAGGCGGCCGCACCGATGCCAGACACACCGGCTCCCATGATCAATATATCGAGTGGCTCAACCGGAAGAGCAGTGTGCGAGGACATAGGGCTTCCTATTATTGTGTTATAGAGGCTGATCTTTTGACTTGATCATTTGACCATGATGGGGCGACAGATTCCCCAGGGCAAGGTGCAAAATGCATCGCGAAGGCATTTTTTTGGGACGATTTGAACCTGGTGGGATTGGATAAGGGGGGATTGCGCGTCGGGCGACTGCAGATTTTGGCGTCGTTATGACGGGGCGATATGTGGGTTTCTGTGGCAAGAGGCGACAGTCCGTTTGTCTGTCAGACCCTATGGATACCGGATTGCCGTGTCACACCGGACCACGGCAATCTGAATGACATCTTAGTAGCTGGCGACCAGCAGCTTAACTGCCTGGCAGGCCGTTTCTGTCTCAGCCTCCAGGCGTTCGAGGTTGCCGTGGGCGGTCCAGGAGAGAAGCAAACCATCGAAAAGGTTGATGAGCAGCCGACTGACTGTGGTGAGTGCGGCCTGATCCAGCGCATCGCCGGTCGCCTTCTGGATGGCCTGTTGGGTTGCTTCGATGGAAACGGTATAGATCTTCGCTGCCATTTCCGGGTCATGGCGCAGGTTCCAGAAGAACAGCTCGAACTGGGTTATGGCCCGTTCGGGGTGTGCGATGAACCACTTGACCAACTGGCGCAGCATTTCCCCTACCGATTCGGCGGGGAGAGTGTTTGCCGGAGCCTGCAGCGATTGCTGCGGCATGTTGATCAAGGACTCGTAGACCGCATAGAACAAGTCTTCCTTGGTGTGAAAAACGTAATGCAGCGAGGCCAGTGGCGAATCTGCCGCTGCCGCGATGCGCCGCGTCGTGGCGTTGGCTATGCCGTGTTCTGCGATCACCTTGATGGTCGCTTCAATGAAATCCTGTCTGCGTTCTTCCGCGCCTATCCGAGCCATTCAGCGTTCTCCCCTTTTGGCCTTGCGCCAACCGCCGGGTCCGGCGTCGGCGGTGACGAATGCTATCGCAAAGTCATGGCCCAATCCATGAGATGGTCGATGCACCCCTTTGCGTCTGCGGTCTTGCTATCGGTATGTGGCCATTGCCCAGAGGCAGATGCTGAGTGCCTATCTCACCGAGACCGAGGCGAGGCGCTAAAAAACCAGATCAAATGACTTGATCAAATGACTATATTCGATAATCATGGCAACGCCGAACAGATAATTACGGGCTTCGGCAGCGGCATAAGAGGTTGCTGTGGTGGTTGCGCCGGTGGGACGAGGCGGTTGCCCGAGCTCGCTGGGTAGAACAATAAACAACCGGACAGGTAGAAGGCAGATGGATACACGAAAACTCTCGACGGTCAGCAGTAATGCGCCGGTCGAACAGGTGGTGGAAATCATTCGGCGTGACGGCGGGGTCATCATTGCCGACTTCGTCTCGCCAGAGACGCTCAAGTGCCTCACCGAAGAGCTGGACACCTACTTGAATGTCACGCCCTGCGGAGAAGACCCCTATTTCGCAGGCACGCAGACCCGTCGTATCGGTCGCATCATCGGGCGAAGCGATACGGCGGTGGAGGTGGCACTAAACCCGTTGTTCATCGGGGCGGCCAGGCAGATCCTGCAGACACCGACCCATGTCTGGGTGGGCAGCGACCGCATCGAGATGGCGCCTGACATTCAACTCAGCATTACCCAGGCCATTCAGATCGGCCCGGGCCAAGGCCTCCAACCCCTGCACCGCGACGATGCCACCTCGTTGTGGCGACATCCCCAGTTCGGGCGCGAGGCCCGCCTGCAGATCATGCTGGCCATCTCGGACTTCACCGAAGAGAACGGTGCCACGCGTGTTATTCCGGGCAGTCATCAATGGGATGACGAGCGCGGGCCGACTCAGGAAGAAACCATCGCCGCCGAGATGAAAGCAGGCTCTGCGCTGTTGTGGCTGGGGTCGCTCTATCACGGCGGTGGCGCCAATACCACAGCGTCTCCTCGTACGGGTCTGACCATGGCCTACGACTTGGCTATCTTGCGCCTCGAAGAAAATCACTTCCTTTCCATTCCCGTTGAACGGGTTCGCCAGCTCCCCGCAGAAATGCAACGCCTGCTGGGCTGGAGTGTGAGCTCCACGCTGCTGGGCTGGGTGGAAATTGATGGCCAGATGCGTGACCCACAAGAGCTCTTGGGCATGCCTGCTTTTTCCGAGCCTGGAAAAGGCTTCTGAGATTCTGAGTTCGCACAGCCTGCTGCGTATTGAATTTCTGCCCTTTGGGGCGCAACCAAGGAGATAACACCATGGCGTTCTCAATCGACTCGAAAGTTGGCGAGCTGCTGGATAACAGCACTACGAGCCAGATCCTTGAAAAGCACCTGCCCGGTATCGGTAAACACCCACAAATTGGCATGGCCCGTGGCTTTGCCTTAGTGACGGCGGCGAAATATTCTGGTGGGTTTATTTCTCAGGAAACGCTGAATAAAATCGACAGCGACCTGAGGGCCCTGGTCAACTAATCGCGGCCATGACCTGCTCGGATAACTTTAGTTACCGGTGCAGGTCAAATAATTCAGTCCGTATTTCCCCGCTGATCGGGTTTGCAATAGCCGTCTGATTGGCTGCCGATTTCGACGTGCAGTGTGATGTCGATCCTCAGATTGAGAGAGGCTGTTCTCGTGGAACTTATAGAAGTGAGTATCCTGGGCTCATGTATATTGCTGATCATCTGTGGTCTGTATTATGGAGCGGCATTCATCGGGCGAAGAAATTATCTGCTCGGCGGAGAATTTTTGATTGTCGGGATATCCGCGACGAATTTCGCGATCTTCATCGTTACGGGCTGGCTGGCAAATTATAACGTTGCCATATTCCTCGATGCTTTTTCCCGGGGCGTTGGAATTCCTGTTATTGCAACGCTTGGCTTGATGGCGGTAACGCACGACTACAAGCCTTCCCCGGTGAATGACATTGTGTTGTTCCTGGCTGGCTTTGCGCTTGCAGCCATTTACTTCATGTCGAGTTCATTCAAGCTATTCCTGCCTTATTTTTATATAGTGATGTGGCTGGCTTATACAGCGTACCTGGCCTATTTCATCTGGCGGCTGGTTCGTGCCAGAGAGCTTCTGCATGCGCTGGCTACCACCTTGGGCGGTGTGGCGGGGCTAACGATAGCATTCCGGTATGACTTCTTTCCGATTCCGGGTGACGATTCAAAGATGGTATTCATGACCTTTGCTTTCTTGACTTGGTCGTACTCGATTGTGCAATCGTTTTATGCCTATGGTGCACTTCAGCGTTCTAGAAGTACCTCAGTTGAGGCGTTACTCAATGTTCGTTAAATTGAGCGGCGCAGGTGCGCTGTTGTGCCGCCAATTCCTTGATTCGAAGTAACTCCATGTCGGGCCATCGGCCCGCTTCTTTACCGCCTTCAGGGGCGGTTTTTTTATGGCTAAATTATTAATTTCCATGCTTGGGTTGCGAATGGAAAGATTAAGGCTGATGCAATAAAGATGGCGGCTTGTGACGGGTGAGTATAACTACGCAGTTCATCATGATTGGGCATGCACTGGTAACACATGTTTCTTTACTTCCCATTAAGGTGCAGGCATCTGATGAACATAGATCGCCACTTACGACTAAATACCTGATTTATTTAACTTAATCATACCAAGAGACTTCTGGCATGTGGATTGCTTTCTGATCATTTGACATGGTCAATTGATCATGTCAAATGATCAGCTTGCGATAGGTGCCCATTTCCATGTGGATGGTCGGGTAGCCGGTCCAGGCCCTTTGTTCGAGGAGCCTCCAATGAAAGAAGTATTTACAGGGCAGAAAGACGACATGTCCGCCCGCTGTATTTTCAGGCAGCTGCTAGTTACCCTCGCGGTATCGACCGCGATTTGCTCGGTACAGGCCGCACCCCAGGGGGCCGGGGAGCTGGGTTCGAAGCTCACGCCACTGGGCGGTGAGGTGGCCGCAAGTTCAAGCGGGGATATTCCGGCCTGGACTGCCCCGGGGCCGCAAGGGGGGGGCTGGAGCTATGGCCAGGTGCGGGGGGACCACTGGAAGTTCAAGGATGACAAACCCCTCTACAGCATCGACTCGAACAGCGTGGCGCAGTATGCGAGCAAGCTGTCCCCCGGCCAGCTCGAACTGTTCAAGCAGATTCCAGGCTACCGCATGGAGGTCTATCCGACCCGCCGCACCTGTGGAGTGCCGGACTTCGTGGCGGATAACACGCGGCAGAACATTGGATTCGCCAAGCTCGACTCCACCGGCGTTGCCCTCGAGGACGCCCATGTGCCAGGCATCCCGTTCCCTCTGCCCAGTACCGGCGCAGAGGTGATGTGGAACATGAAGATGCGGTATCGCGGCCTTGGTGTCGAAATTCCCAAAAGCATTTCAGGCATTTCGCCGCGCAAGGGCGGGGAGTGGTTACGTCAGTCATCGGACACCTTTTTCTATACGCCTTGGGGAAAGAAAGGCAGTGCGCTTTTTTCGTCCATTGGCCGCTTGGAAAACGCCACGTTCTCCAGTTACCGGGAGCCAGCGGCGCTGGCCGGCCAGGCTGGGGTGCAGACAACTATCGCCGGCGAGCAGGCCAGTACCTTTTACTATTTCCCCGGCCAGCGTCGGGTCAGGCGCATGCCGTCGTATTCCTATGACGCTCCGCAGATCGGGCTGGACAACCAGTACACCGTCGATGAGGCGAACGTGTTCTTCGGGGCCATGGACCGTTTCGATTGGAAACTGATCGGCAAGCAGGAACTCCTGGTGCCGTACAACGCCTTTGGCGCCTATGACACCGCAGCCAAGGTGGAAAGCTTCGCCGGCGACGATTCCATCGCGCCGCAGTCGCGCCGCTACGAACTGCATCGTGTCTGGGTCGTCGAGGCCAATGTTCGTCAGGGCATGCGCCACCAGGCGCCCAAGCGCCTGTTCTACATCGACGAGGACAGTTGGAACCCGTTGCTGGCCGTTGACTATGACAAGCAGGGACAGATCTGGAAGGTGCGTGAAGGGTTCTCGATCCCCGTCTACGAGACCGGCGCGTGCGACGTGCAGGCCCAGGTCCAGTACAACCTGGCCGATCATCGTTACCTGTTCGACATGACCTCGATCGGCGCGGGCAAGAACGATATTCGCTGGCTCACCGAAGACAGCGGCAACCCTCGCCTGAAACGCGACTTCTTCACCTCCGACAATCTGCGAGCCATCAGCGAGCGCTAAACCGACGCCAGATCGAGAGCCCACATGAAAAAAATAATTACGAAAGCGTCAGGCCTTGTGATCGTGTGCGCAACCCCACTGGCAGTGGGGTTCACATTTGAAACCGAAACCCTCAATGGCTCCTTCGACTCCACGATCACCGCAGGCATGGGCCTGCGTACCGAGTCGCGGGCCTGCAACCTGATCAACCAGGGGCCGACCGGGCACAACGTGCCCTCCGGCTGCCTGGCGCAGAGCTCCGGCGTGGCGGACCAGGGCGACCTGAACTACGACCGCGGCGACATGTTCACCAACTACCTCAAGGGCACCCATGAGCTGTTGCTGAAGATGCCCGAGGACTTCACCTTCATGGCGCGCGGGACCTGGATCCGCGACTTCGCTGCCACCGATACCACCGGCACGCTGTCGTTCAACACCCCAGAGAGCGTCGGCAGCAACGGGCTGAGTGACGACGCCCGCAACGACCTCGCCTTCAAGGCCCGCCTGCTGGACCTGTGGGTGAGCAAAGGCTTCGACATGGGCGGGCAGCGGGTCCGCGCGCGCCTGGGCAACCAGGTGATCAACTGGGGCGAAAGCCTGTTCGTGGCCGGTGGCATCAACAACACCAACGCCTACGACTACCAGGCCTTGGCGCGCCCCGGCGTGCAGCTCAAGGAGGCCGTGCTGCCGGCGCCGATGCTCAGTGTCGCCTCGGGCCTGGGGTCGGGCGTGAATGTCGAGGCCTACTATCAGTTCCGCTGGAACAAGAGCGAGTTGCCGCCGGTGGGCAGCTACTGGTCCACCAACAACGCGCTGGGTGAGGGCAGGGGAGACTACGGGTTCTCCGAGAAGGACGCCCGCGACAGCGGCCAGTGGGGCCTTTCGCTGCGCTGGCAACCGGAGGACAGCGACATCAACTACGGCTTCTACGTGATGCGTTATCACGACAAGTTGCCGTCGTTGCGTGTTGCCATTCTTGACCCCGACACCTTCGCCGCTGCCCCCACCTGGGAATACCAAGAAGACCGAATGATGTATGGCATCAGTGCCAACATGCCGATCGGTGACTGGGCCGTCGGTACGGAGCTGTCGTACCGGCCTAAGGATTCGGTCATGCTCAACCCGGTCATCGACCTGTGCTCCAGCAATGGCGGCAAATGCTGGAAGGACGAGAAGAAATTGCAGTGGCACCTCACCGGGCTTTACAGCTTCACGCCTTCCAACTCCCCGACGCTGCTCGACTTCACCGGGGCCAGCACGGGCACCTTGCTGTCCGAGCTGGTGGTCATCAAATACCCAGGGCTGCATGACGAGGTCAATGGCGAGCCACTCGCTGCGGGGCTCAATACCTGGCAGCTGGACCCTGCGACAGCGCCCAAGCCCCGTGGCGACAAGACGTCCTCTGGCATCAACCTGGACTTCAGCCTGACCTATGACGGCACCTTGCTGCCGGGCTGGCAGGTCACGCCAGGTGTCTTCTATTCGCGCTCGCTGGGGGGCAGGACGCCGAATCTGAGTGCGACCTTCACCGAAGACGCGAGCAGCATGAACCTGTATCTGAACTTCGTGCGAAACCCGGCCAGTTGGCAGATCTCCCTCAACTACGCGAAGTTCATGGGCGGCGACACGCCCTACGACCAGCTTTATCGTGACCGCGACTATGTCGGCATCGCGATTTCCCGCACCTTGTGAGGCCCGCCGTGAACGGTTCTGTAAAGTTATCCGAAGCTCCGGCACCTGGCCTGCTGTCACGTGTCGAGGGTGTGTTGTTCAGGCATCGTCGCCTGGTGCTGGCGAGCCTGGCGGTGTTCACGCTGATCATGGGCTGGTTCGCCGTGCAACTGCGCATGGATGCAGGCTTTGAAAAGCAATTGCCGGTAGGCCACGAATACATCAAGACATTCGAGGCCTACCGCAACGACCTGCTGGGAGCGAACCGGCTGACCCTCGTGGTCAAGGCCCGACAGGGCGATATCTGGAGCGCCCCAGGCCTGAAGCGGCTGTATGACGTCACCCAGGCGGTGACCTTCCTCCCGGGTGTTTCGCGCAGCAGCGTGCGTTCGTTGTGGACGCCCAATGCCTTCGTCAACGAAATCACCGAAGAAGGTTTTCGCGCTGACCCACTGGTACCAGGAACGGTTTCGCCCGAGCACCTGGATGACCAGGTCATCGCGACGATCGCCAGCTCCACCGCCCAGGGTGGTTTCATCGGCACGCTGGTTTCCCGGGATCAGAGCAGTGCGATGATCACGGTGGAACTCAACGAATACGACACCAATGGCGCGCACCTTGACTATGTGGCGTTCAACCACAGGCTGGAGAAAGAGATCCGCCAGCAATTCGAGGATGGCGATTTCGAAATCCAGATCATCGGTTTCGCCAAGCAGATCGGTGATATTGCTGACGGGGCTTCAGCCGTGCTGGAGTTCTGTCTGCTGGCGTTGCTGCTGACGGCGGGGGCGGTGTACTGGTATTGCCACTCACTGCGCTTCACGCTGCTGGCGCTGGTCTGTTCGTTGGCCTCTCTGGTGTGGCAGTTCGGCAGCCTGCGCCTGTTGGGGTACGGGCTCGACCCGTTGGCGGTGCTGGTGCCCTTCCTGGTATTCGCCATCGGGGTGTCCCATGGCGTGCAGCAAATCAACTTCATCGTCCGCGAGATCGCCATCGGCAAGAGCGCCGAAGCGGCGGCGCGTTCGAGCTTCACGGGTTTGCTGATTCCCGGGACGCTGGCGCTGGTGACCGCGCTGGTTTCCTTCGTGACGCTGCTGTTGATCCCCATTCCGATGGTGCGGGAGCTGGCGATCACGGCCTCGCTTGGCGTGGCCTACAAGATCATCACCAACCTGGTGATGTTGCCGTTGATGGCGTCGTTATTGAGTGTCGATGACAAGTACGCGGCCGCCCAGGAAGCCTCCCGGCAGCGCCGGACCCGCTGGCTGCGTGGCATGGCCCGGCTCGCCGAGCCGCGCAGGGCACAATGGGTGCTCGGCGTTGCCTTGGTGGTATTCCTGGTGGCGATCTGGCAAAGCCATGACCGTGTCGTTGGCACGCTGCAGGCGGGCGCGCCGGAGTTGCGCGAGGACGCCCGCTTCAATCGCGATGCGGTCTCCATCGCCGGAAACTACGACATTGGCCTGGACTGGCTCAGCATAGTGTTCGAAGTCAACAAGGGCCCCTCTGGCGAAGACAGTCAGGTGGCCTGCGAGGATGTTGCCCTGGGCCAATATCAGGATCGCTTCGTGTGGGCCATGCAGGGGGTGCCTGGCGTCCTTTCGGTCGCGTCGTTCTCCAGCAACATGCGCCAGTTCAATGAGGGCTACAACGAAGGCAACCCGAAGATGGCGGCAGTGCCCATTGACCCGATGAACTACGCCGCCCTGGCTACCGAGGTTGCGCGCACGCCCGGGCTCATGCGCACCGACTGCAGCATGTCCGCAGTGCACCTGTACCTGGCCGATCACAAAGCCACCACGATCAACCGGGTAGTGGATGCCGCCAAGGCACTGCGCAGCGAATACCCCCTGCCAGGCATCTCGGTGCGCCTCGCTTCGGGCAACGCCGGGGTGCTGGCAGCCATCAACGAAGAAGTGGAAAAAAGCGAAACACCCATGCTGCTTTATGTCTATGCCGCCATCGCATTGCTGGTGTTCGTGGTGTATCGCGACTTGCGGGCAGTCCTGGTGTGTTGCCTTCCGCTGACCATCGGCACCTTCATTGGCTACTGGTTCATGAAGGAGCTGCAGATCGGACTGACCATCGCCACCTTGCCGGTGATGGTGCTGGCGGTGGGCATTGGCGTCGATTACGCCTTCTACATCTACAACCGTCTGCAACTGCACCTGGCCCATGGGCAGTCGATCACCAAAGCCGTGGAATACGCGCTGCTCGAAGTGGGTGTCGCGACTATTTTCACCGCCATCACCCTGGCCGTGGGCGTGGCCACCTGGGCCTTCTCGGAACTCAAGTTCCAGGCCGACATGGGCAAGCTGCTGGCCTTCATGTTCATCGTCAACATGGTCATGGCCATGACTGTGCTGCCGGCCTTCGCCGTGTGGCTGGAGCGGGTATTCCCACGTAAGCGCCCCGTGCGCATGATCGGCGCGCTGGTGCACTGAGGAGAGAAGCATGAAGTTCAGGGTTTCATTCACCGCAGCCTGGCTCGCAGCAGCAGTGCCGCTGATGTCTCTTCAGGCCGCGCCGTTGCACGCCGTGCCGGCCGTACAGGCGAGCAATGCCACGCAGGCCACCATGCTGGCCGCCGGTTGGGCGGGGGCGCGCATGGTGGCCGTGGGCGACCACGGTGTCGTGCTGTTGTCCGACGATCAGGGCATGCAGTGGCGCCAGGCGAGGTTGGTACCGCTGTCCACTCCATTGACGGGCGTGTCTTTCGTGGATGCCAAACGCGGCTGGGCGGTTGGCCACTGGGGCGCGATCCTGGCCACTACCGATGGCGGGGAGTCCTGGCAGGTCCAGCGCCTGGCCACCGAAGAAGACCGGCCACTGTTCGCGGTGCACTTCTTCAATGCCCGGCAGGGTGTGGCAGTAGGGCTCTGGTCGTTGGTGCTGACTACCGAGGATGGGGGCCAGACGTGGACCGAGCAGGCGGTACAAGCGCCGCCCGGGGCCAAGCGGGCCGACCTCAACCTTATGGGGCTGTTTGCCGACAGCCGCGGCACGCTGTACGCCACGGCCGAGCATGGGCAGGTGCTGCATTCCGAAGACCAGGGGAAGAACTGGCGTTACCTGGATACCGGCTACGAAGGCACCCTGTGGTCTGGCGCGGTACTGGCCGATGGGCGTCTGCTGCTGGGTGGCCAGCGCGGCACCCTGTTGCAGGGTTCAGCGGACGGCAAGGGCTTTCGCAGAGTGCCAACGCAAAGCAAGGGCTCTGTCACTTGCGTAGCGGTAGCGGGCTCTCGTGTGTTGGCGGTCGGGCTGGATGGGCTGAGCGTGCAGAGCAGCGATGCCGGGCGCAGTTTTCAGGAAACGCAGACCGCTGATGGCCTTTCACTGACGGCGGCCTTGTTCAACGCCGAGGGCGTACCTGTCTTGTTTTCACGCAGAGGGGTAATGCCCTACCAGGAGTGAAGGGCCGGCCACTCGCTCAGAGGCCAGGCATCGCAAACCGACGCCTGGCCTGTTTCCTTGCCTGGGCGTTTGGGTGGTCGTGGCACCCTCAGGCCCAGCCAAGTCAAAGCTGGACGCTAGAGCTGAAGGTAATCCGCCAGGTCTGCGTAGTTATGCTGCCAAAGGCCAGGGCTGCCATTGGGGTATTGGGAGCGGAAACCGAGGATCTTCTGAACCCGTGGAGAAAGCGTGCGCACCAGCTCGAGCGGCACGATCAACGGGTAGGCTTCTTCAGGCGTGATGATCGAAGCCTGCATCGGGATGGTCAGCCCGCGACGGTAATAGTCGGTGGTCAGGTTGGCCCCGCCACCGTGAACGACTTTACCGCCGAACAGCATGGCATCCCCGGCTTTCAGCAGGGCGGGGATCGTCATTTCCGGAGTGCCGACATCGTAGAAGTCATCCCAGTCCTGGCTCCCGGGGATCAAGCGCGTGGCGCCGTTTTCCTCGGTGAAATCGGTCAGCGCCAGCATCAGGTTGGTGATGGCGCGTGGCGCATGTTTGTTCATGGCCACGAACGGTTGGTACTGCATCATGTCACGGTGCAGCATTTGCGCTTTGTTGCCTGGGCCGATCTCGATCAACTGGGCCGTGGTCAGCCACCAGTCACCGCACTCCGGAGCGTAAAGCACGTTCCCCAGTTCGTGAAAGAGGTCGTCATCGAGGATTTCCTCACGAAAGGTCTTGCTGTGAGTGACGAGGTTGGTAAGCCGTTTGGTCTGATGGCCATGGAACTCGGCGATCAGCGCGTGCTCGTGCCTGGAGCCGGCATCGAGCGCGGCCAGGGGGGCGTCGAGTTCGCTGTTGATTCGTACGACTTGTTCAGGGGTCATGAAGTTGCGGATGATTACGGCACCTGCCTGGTCGCTCAGCAGCGCAATTTCTTGCGCGGATGTCGAGCGGGTTACAACTGGCAGGCTTGGCGCGGAGTCGCGAGAGGTTGACATTGAGAACACTCCAGATTGAAAGGAACGGTTGCGCAGGCGGGTTGACGTTTGATCAACGGGCATCAGGAAACAGGCCTGCTTGCTACTGCGCTAAACCCAAAAAAAGGGACATGGAGCGCCACGGTGCCTCCTTGTTCTTTTTGTTCAGGCAGTGAGTTCATGCTAGGTTTGCACTGGCCCTTCGCCAAGGTACGAACTGCACCATTTTCCAGCCGATTTTTGAGTGATTTGCACCGCCCATGACCAGCACGCCATCGCCCTGGCCACGCCCCTCGGAAGCCGTTCGCGAGCTTATGCGCAAAGGCGCCGAACGCGCTCAGGCGCTGCCCCCTGAGTGGGTCGAGCGCCTGAACCAGTCACTGTTCTCTTCACCCGAAGATGCCAGGTTGCTGGAAGACCCGGTCATCCTCGCGGCGTGCCGGCGCGCCAACCGGGCAGAGTTGCTGCATTGGGCCAATGCCAACCTGCAGCGCCCTGGTGAGCCGGTGGAGCCCTACGTGTCCGCTGACATGGTGGACACGGCCAGGGAGCTCGCCCGCAGGGGGCTATCCGAGCTGCTGATGAATGTTGCAAGGTCGACACAGAACGCAGCCTGGGACCTGTGGATGAAGATGGCCTTCAGCCTGACGCAGGATCCCGCTGTACTCGAGGAATTCCTGGAGGTCTCGTCGCGCTCGATCTCGGAATTCATCGACAGCAACATGCGTGTGGTGACGCGGATCATCCTCGAAGAAAAAAACGCCCAGGCCCATGACGACCCTATCGATAAACGCAGCCTGGTCAGCCGGCTGCTCGATGGCAGGGATGTGGACGCGGAGCAGTTCCGCAGGCGACTGGGTTATAGCCTGGCTCAGAGGCACCATGCCTGCCTCGTCTGGAGCGAAACCCCGGACGCCGAGATTCGCCCCTTGGAGGATATGGCGCGTGCCCTGGCGCAGCTCACGGGCACGGTAGCGCCTTTGATCGTGTTCGCGGGCCCCGCGACCCTGTGGGCCTGGAGCAATGTGGCAAAGCCGCTGGACCTGAACCTGCTGCAGGGCGTCGCCCGGCAATTTCCGAAAATACGCGCGGCAATCGGTTCGGCGGGCGCGGGGATGAATGGCTTCCGGCGCTCGCACCTGGAAGCCTTGACCACCCAGCGGTTGATGGGCCGTTTGGCAGGTTCACCCGCCGTTGCCACGATCGATCAGGTGCGGATGGTGTCGCTGATGACCCAGGATGCCCGCGCGGCCAGGCAGTTCGTCTTGAGCACCCTGGGGCGCTTGGCGGCCGAGGCCACGGTGCTTCAGCATTCGTTGCACGCCTTCCTGGCCAATGGCTGCAATATCACCCAGACCGCCGAGGTGCTGGGTACCCATCGCAATACCTTGCTGCGCCGGCTGGAGCGCGCCCAGGACCTGCTGCCTATCCCGTTTGGCGACCATCGCATCCAGATCGCTGCCGCACTCGAACTGGTGATCTGGAATACCCCATTTGCAGACGACGAGAAATAGTTGTCAAAGCATATCCAGAGTCAACGATACGTAATGAGCCCTGTCAAAATTAACTCAATCGGAAATTTACAACACCACCCGCATTGATCTGGGGCCAAGGTTTCTCAGGACTGCGGGCCAGGAACCAGCATTCGAGCAGATATACTCAGTGATTTGCCATGAGCTTGCGTCAACTGGCTCCGCTCGAATGCGCCCACGTTGCAGTTCTTACATGTTTTCGTCGCTGCCAAAGAACATCTGTATCCTCGACCTCAGCCACCGCTCCGCCGGGTCATTGTCCTGCGCCCCGCGCCAGGCCATGTGTAACTCGAACGTGCGCACTTCTAATGGCAAGTCTTCAGCGCGCAGCCCGCCGGCTGCAGTCAAGGCATCGGCCGTGTAGTCCGGTACCGTGGCGACGATATCGGTGCCCGCGAGCAAGCTCCCCAAACCGTTGAACTGCGGCACGGCCAACACCACATGGCGCTTGCGGCCGATCTCTTCCAAGGCCTCGTCGATGAAACCCGACAGGTCACCGGCAAACGACACCAGCGCATGTGGCCGTGCGCAAAAGTCGTCAAGGGTGATGCTGCCTGGCACGCTGTCGGCGCGTAGCAGCTTGGGCTTGCTGCGCCGCAGCACCTTGCGCTTGGCGTTGGCCGGCAGTTCGCTGGTGTAGCTGACGCCAACGGAAATCTCACCCGAGGCCAGCAGGGTCGGCATCAGCAGGTAGTTGACCCGGCGCACCACCAGGACGATGCCGGGGGCTTCGGCGCGGATGCGCTTGAGCAGCTGTGGCAGCAGGGCGAACTCGGCGTCGTCCGACAGGCCGATGCGGAACACCGCGTTGCTGGTCGCCGGGTCGAACTCGGCGGCGCGGCTGACCGCGGTAGAGATCGAGTCCAGTGCCGGCGACAGCAGGGCAAAGATTTCATGGGCGCGTGCCGACGGTTCCATGCTGCGGCCGGTACGCACAAACAGCGGGTCGTCGAACAAGTTGCGCAGGCGCGACAGGGCCGCGCTGATCGCCGGCTGGCCGAGGAACAGCTTCTCGGCGGCGCGGGTCACGCTACGCTCATGCATGAGGGTTTCGAACACGATCAACAGGTTGAGGTCTACGCGACGCAGGTCGTTTCGATTCATCGGTGCGCTTCGCCTGAAGTGGAGCAGGGGTGAATCTTAAGGCCAAAGGCTGTTACCCTGCACGGATTTCCGGGGGCCAATGCACAGGAAAGTCAGGTGCCCAATCGATGACAGGCATGTCGACTATTAATAGCCACTGATGGTCTAACGGCAAAAGCCCGGATAAAGTCCGTGGTAATACGAGATTCACACAGGCGAGGTATGCGATGTCCCGCATGATCCGTTTCCACAAGTTCGGTGCTGCCGATGTGCTCCGTTGCGAGGAGCAGGCCGAACCGTCACCTGCCGTCGGCGAGGTGCAGATCCGCGTCGAGGCGATCGGCGTGAGCTGGTATGACGTGCTTTGGCGGCAAAACCTGGCGCCATCCCAGGCCCGTCTGCCCGCGGGGATCGGCCACGAGATGGCCGGTGTGGTGACGGCGGTCGGCGAAGGCGTCGATGACATTGCGGTGGGCGACCGGGTCGCCAGTTTCCCGGCCACCAGTGCCAACGATCACCCGGTGTATGGCGACGTTATCGTCCTGCCGCGCACCGCCATCACCCGCTACCCGGACCTTCTCACGCCGATCGAGGCCAGTGTGCATTACACGCCGCTGCTGATCGCCTATTTCGCCTACGTCGACCTGGCACGCGCCAAGGCCGGGCAGACCGCGCTGGTCACTGATGCCAGCCATTGTGCCGGGCCAGCCTTCGTGCAACTGGGCAAGGCGCTCGGCCTCAAGGTGTTCGCCGCCACCAAGGAGCCTGAGCAGCGTGAGTACCTGCTGGGCCTAGGCGCCGACAAGGTGATTGTCACCGAAGAGCAGGACCTGCTCATGCAGGTTGGCAAGTACACCGATGGCCGTGGCGTGGACATGGTCCTCGATGGCATGGGCGGGCCGCAGATGTCGTTGCTCGGCGATGTGCTGGCGCCACGTGGCAGCCTGGTGCTGTACGGCCTGCAGGGAGGCAACCAGACGCCATTCCCGGCCTGCGCGGCGTTCCAGAAGAACATCCAGTTCTACGTGCATTGCATCGGTAATTTCACCGGCAAGCCGGAACTGGGTATCAGCCAAGACCAGGTGGCGCTGCAACGGGCCTTGCGCGATATCAATCAGTTCACCGCCGATCAGTTGCTGACGCCGCAGATCATCAAGGTGTATCCGTTCTCTGATGTGGTCGAGGCCCATCGCTACATGGACGAATGCCCCTGTGGTGGGCGAGTGGTGCTCGACATGGCGTCGACCTGACAGCATGTCTGGAAACGAAAAACCGGGCTGATGCCCGGTTTTTTGCATGTTGGGCGGCTATCTTGAACAGGTTGAAGGTGCGGGCTTTGTAATTGAATGTTGCCATCAAGTAATGGTTCATCTCTTTAAGCGTCCTTTTCTATAAGGCACTTTCCTGTTGTCTGCATATTGTGTGTTTTCTGATTTCTGAATGGTTTTTTAGTCGGCATCTGTATCTTTTAATCCTTTTTCAAGGCTCGATAATTGCGCAATGATATTTGGCGCAAGGAGCGTGCGATGGAAAATGGTCCCTATTTTTCAATGGCATGGCGACAGATTTTCGCAACTTCAAAGTTTCCCGTTTTGCTGTAGGAAATTTCTTAAAGTTTAATTCGCTGCACCCTTTCATAGGCTACCCGTTTGTGCGGCGGATGAAGTTGTGAGGTAACGCCGTGAGTATTGTTCACGACCAGGCTATGCACTTTATCTACCAACAGGTGCTCGAGCGCCTGTTGAGCCATATGTCCAAGGAACAACGTGTTTCGTTGCAACTGTTGATCCAGCGTTTGCTGGTGGCCGCCGGTGGGCCGGAATACATCGGTACGTTCAGGTTGCTGGTGGTGCAGGGGAGCGATCGCCGTGGCGCCCGGCTGTTGGCGGTCTTGCGTGCAGCCCAGCTGAGTATCGCCTTACGGGCCCCCGTGACGTTCAAGTTACGCGTGCTGGTGAGCTGTTTGCCGGCAACCAGCAGTGCGCAACTGGAGCAGCACGAGCGCCACTTCAGCGCCTTGTTCATGCATGACGACCCGCGCGTGCAACTGGAAATGGTCGATGGCGCTGCGGTGATGCCTTTCTGCCGTCAGGCCGACGCCACGGACCGAGATAGGCCGTTGGCACGTGAAGCCCTGCTCCTGTTCGGCCACCTCGTCGATGCGCGCCCGGACGCACTGCTGGGCAGTCGCACGCACCTGGAGCTGGCCGGTGCCCTTCGTCTGGCGCTGGTCACCTACCCGAGCGCCGATGCGCTGGTCACCGCCATGCCTGCCGGCCAACGGCGGCGGTTTGCCGCCTGGGCCCGGCGGAGCCTGCGCCAGGCAGGTGTAGACGCCCCGGACGCGCTACATCAATGTGTTGAAAACATGGCCAACTGCCTTGGCCAATTGCATGCCGCCGCCGGCTCCCCGGGTGGCACGCTCGCCACGCCGTACAGCGCACCGTCGAGAGCATTGCCGCTGCGGGTCATCGTGATTGACGATCTGCTTGCGCAGCTGCTCGGTGAGGGGGAACTGGATCAGGTGCTGGGAGGGTGTTTCGAGCCGGCGCAGCACGCCACGCCCCTGTCGGCGTTTGTCGATCCCCTGGCACTGTCGCAGTTGCATGAACTGGCCGCTCGCTGCAAGGCGCCTGTTGCACCCAGGCAAGCATTGCGCCTGCTTAGCCCGAATGCTGCGGCGCAGCCACAGCAGGCTCGCCTGGCCAAGGCATATGGCCTCGAACAGACTCAGCTCGCCTGCATGCTGTACCGGCCGTTTGCCGATCAGGGGGCAGGGCTGGAGCATTTTCTGCAATCCCTGCATGCCGACATGCTGGTCGCATTGCCTTATCTGCATCGCGCCCTGCAAGGCAAAAGCTGCCCTGATGCGGTCAAGGATTGGATAGTGAACACCAGCGGCCTGACGCTTGCGCAGCTGCGCGTGGTTTACAAAGGGCGACTGGGGCCTGGTATGCGGCACTTGCTGGCCAACCTGGCGCGACGGGATGTGCAACTGCGCTTGCTGGACCGTGAGGCAGCCCCGTGCACGTCGGCGCACAAGGCATCACTCTGATGGGGCGTGAGTTCGCCTATCACGTGGTGTATCGCTACCTTGTTGCGTTGATCGACGAAGCGGAGCGGGGCGGGCAGCCACGCTTGCCCTCGTTGAGGGCTTTGTCCAGGCGCCTGCGTGTTTCGTTGGCCACGGTACAGGCCGCCTACAACCTGCTCGAACACGAAGGGCGTGTGCGGTCGGTGCCAAAGTCCGGCTACTTCGCCCAAGCCGGTATCCAGGCAGGCCAAGTCGACGCTGCCCATGCGCTGCCGGTGCAGCCGCAGTTGGAGCGCGCACTGTGCGCCCATGAGCGGCGCCTGGGGCGGCTGCGTGGGCGGCCAACGCGTGTGCTGGGCGGGCCACGCCTACGTGATGCCCTGGCGGAGCGCTACACCCGGTCTTCCCGTCAGTTCTGGCGGCCGGAAGATGTGCACCTGGGCCCGGATGTACAGGCCGTGCTGGAAACCCTGCTGCTGGCGCTGGCGCTGCGAGGCGCTACCGTGCTGGTTGCTTCGCCGTGCTGCTGGCGGATCTTGCGCACGCTGCAACGCTGCGACATGCGGGTCATCGAAGTACCGCTGGATAGCTGCGGCAGCCTGGATATCGACAGTCTGGCAAGGTTGCTGGGATGTGAACCGGTGCGCATGGTGATCATGCCATCGTGCCTAGGGATGCCTGTTGGGCGCCTGATGCCCCACCGAGTTCAGCAGCAACTCGGTGATCTACTGGCACTGCATCCTGTCTGGTTGCTGGAGAACGATCTGGACAGCGAGTTGTGCTTTGCCATGCCAACGAGGCGCTTGCGCGATTGCGTTGACCCGCGCTGGTTGCTGGTGCTGGGCTCGCTGGAGTCGTCGGTGGGGGGCGAGGCACCTTATGCCTACGTGCTGGGGGGCGACCCGGCCTTGCCGGAAGCGTTTGCCCTGCGCGCCTTCCAGTTGGCGCCAATGCGGCAGCAGGCGCTGGCGCAGATGATCGCGACCGGCGAAATCGATGAGCAGCTAGGCAGGATACGCTTGGCGCTGCAGGGGCGCATGGAGCAACTTGGCCAGCACTTGCGTATGGTTCTGGGCAACCAGGTGGAATTTGACACGCCGGATGGCGGCTGCTCCCTGTGGGTGCGTCTGTCACTGCCGATGGCGGGCGCACACGCCATGGCGGCGACAGCGGGCTTGGAATTGCAGGTGCTGCCAGGTGAGCAATTCGGTTTGTACGGGCGTTACCGGCAATACCTGGCGCTGACGTGGCTGGGTGAACAGCCAGAGGCACTGGCTGAGGCGTTGGAAAACCTGGCAGGGCGCCTGGCGATCGGCGCCATTCGTCGGTAGGTCGGCGGAATGAACCTTGGTGCTTGCCTGGGTGCTGTATCTGTATGTATAAACAGTGCTCACTCTTTTTGCCCGACCCGTCCTGTGATCGCCCACTCCGTCGATGACCCGCTATATTACCTGCACAACTTCCGCCAGGTGCTGCTGTGGGTCGAGTCACGTTACGCCGACCTGCTCGATGAGCAGGAGCTGGCCTTTCTCCATGCCTTTGCCGAGCTGGCGCAGCCGACCCAGGCGCTGATGGTGCGCATGGTGATGCGCAAGGGTGAGCTGTTTCGCTGTGACCGCCTGGACTATGCCGAAATCGGTGACAGCATGGCGGCCCTGCAACCGCTGTTGGCATTGGGTTGGGTGCGCGAACCCGAGGCGCTTAGCCTTGAGCAGTTGTTCGCGTTGTTGCGCAAGGATGAACTCGCCCGCGGGTTTGCTGGGCAATTGAGCCGTCTGCGGGCGCCCAAGGGCGACCTGCTGGAACAACTGCGGCCCCTGGCGCTGGCTCCCAGGCCCTTGCGCGAATGGTTCGCCCAGGCCCCGGTGAGTATCGTGCAATGGTGCCTGCAGCCGCTGTGCGATCGCATGCGCTTGTTGTTTTTCGGCAACCTGTACCAGAACTGGTCGGACTTCGTGCTGGCTGACCTGGGCCTGCTGCGTTTCGAGCAGGTACCGTTCAGCCCCGACTCACGTGCCCTGCAGCAGCGCAGCGAGGTCGACCAGGCCATGACGCTGCACCAGTGTGCCGAGCGCCTGGAACTGGGCGAAGACCCCGCGTCTATCCTGGCGACACTGGCCGGCCTGAGTATCGACAACCCATGGTTGGCCCGGCGCCATGGGCGGCTGCTGTTCGCCGTGGGCCAGCAGTGCGAGCGCCTGGGGGACTGGGACCAGGCCCTGGCGGTGTATGCCCGTAGCTGCCATGCGCAAGCGCGTATCCGCCAGGTGCGCGTATACGAGCGTAGCGAGCGTTGGCCGCAGGCACACGCATTGGCTCTGGAGCTGGCGGCCGCACCGGCCAACGCCCTGGAAGTGCAAGCCCTGGAGCGCATGTTGCCGCGGCTGGCACGCAAGCTCGGCGGGCCTGTACAGCGCCGCCGGCGCACTCCCGTCCTGGAGCTGATCGAACTGGAGTTGCCGCGCGAGCAGGCAGCGCTGGGTGTCGAGGAGGCCGTGCGCCAATACCTGGCGCAAGCGGGAGGGCCGGCGCATTACGTGGAAAACACCCTGTTCAACAGCCTGTTCGGCCTGCTGTGCTGGGAAGCGGTCTTCGCCCCGGTTCAAGGTGCCTTCTTCAACCCGTTCCAGGCGGCGCCCCAGGACTTGCATGACAGCGATTTCCAGCAACGGCGTGCGGCACCGTTCGCGGCCTGCCTGGGTCGCCTGGACGAGGGGACCCATCGTCAGGCCATCCTCGACTGCTACACGGCCAAGCAAGGCCTGCAATCGCCGTTCGTGTTCTGGCCCATGCTCAGCGAAGCGTTGCTCGATCAGGCGCTGGCGTGCCTGCCCGCCGAGCACTTGAAACAGTGCTTCCTGCGCCTGTTGCAGGATATCCGCAACAACCGCGCCGGCATGCCGGACCTGATCCAGTTCTGGCCGGAGCAGCAGCGCTACCGGATGGTCGAGGTCAAGGGCCCGGGTGACCGCCTGCAGGACAACCAGCTGCGCTGGCTGGAATTCTGCGCCGAGCATGGCTTGCCGGTGGCGGTCTGCCATGTGCGCTGGAGCGAGGCATCGTGAGCTATCGCGTGGCGGTGCGGGCGTTGTGCGAGTTCAGCGCCAAGGTCGGTGACCTGGACTTGCGCTTCACCCCGTCACCCACGGCGCAGGAAGGTATCGAAGGGCACCGTCGGGTGGTCGCCCGGCGCGCCGCAGGCTATGAAGCGGAAGTCGCCCTCGAAGGCGAGTACCAGGGCTTGCTGGTGCGCGGGCGCGCTGATGGCTATGACCCGGCCGCCAATCGCCTGGAAGAGATCAAGACCTACCGCGGCGATCTGGCACGCCAGCCGGCCAATCACCGCCAGCTGCATTGGGCCCAGGCCAGGGTCTATGCCTGGCTAATGTGCCAGGCGCGGCAGTTGCCGGCCATCGAGGTGGCGTTGGTTTATCTGGATGTCGACAACGACAGCCAGACGTTGATCAGCGAACCCTATCGCGCCGATGAATTGCAGGGCTTTTTTGAAACGCAGTGCCAGCGATTTCTCGCCTGGGCCCAGGCCCAGCAACAGCGTTTTGCCGAGCGCGACCAGGGGTTGCAGGCTCTAAGCTTTCCTTACCCGCAGTTTCGCCAGGGCCAGCGGCAACTGGCCGAAACCTTGTACAAGGCGGTCAGTACCGGGCGCTGCCTGATGGCCCAGGCCAGCACCGGCATCGGCAAGACCCTCGGCACCTTGTTCCCGCTGCTCAAGGCCATGGTCCCGCAGCGACTGGACAAAGTGTTTTTCCTCACGGCCAAGACCCCGGGCCGGGCGCTGGCACTGGATGCCTTGGGCCAGATCAGCGCGGGCACGCCGCAGCCGGCCTTGCGCACCCTTGAGCTGATAGCGCGCGACAAGGCCTGTGAATACCCGGACAAAGCCTGCCACGGCGAGTCCTGCCCGTTGGCCCGGGGTTTCTACGACCGCTTGCCCGCTGCACGGGAGGCAGCGGCCTCACGGCCCATGCTCGACCGCGCCAGCTTGCGCGAGGTGGCGCTGGCGCACCAGGTCTGCCCGTACTACCTCGGCCAGGAAATGGCCCGCTGGGTGGACGTGCTGGTGGCCGACTACAACTACTATTTCGACGCTCACGCCATGCTGTTCAGCCTGACCCAGCTCAACCAGTGGCGGGTCGCGGTGCTGGTGGACGAGGCGCACAACCTGGTCGAGCGCGGACGCGGCATGTACAGCGCCAGCCTCGACCAGGGCCAGTTGCTTGCCTTGCGCCAGAGCAAGCCGCATGGGCTCGGCAGTGCCCTGGACCGGCTGAATCGGCAGTGGAACGCGCTGTTCAAGGAGCAGCACGCGCCATATCAGGCGAGCGATCAGTTGCCGGAGGCCTTCTTGCGTGCCCTGCAGCAATGCATCGGATTGATCCAGGAGCGCATGAATGAAACGCCCGCCGAGGTCGATGCCCAGGTGCTGCAGTTCTTCTACCAGGCGCTGCAGTTCAGTCGGGTGGCCGAACTGTTCGACGAGCATTTTCTGTTCGACGTCAGCCTGCGCGAAGGCCCCCGCAAACGGCGCCTGGCCAGCCTGTGCCTGCGCAATGTCACCCCGGCCCGGCTGCTCGCCCCGCGCATGCAGGCCGCGCGCAGTGTGACGCTGTTTTCCGCCACCTTGAGCCCGAGGCCTTTTTACACCGACCTGCTTGGCATGCCGGCTGATACCGCTTGGCTGGAAGTGGCGGCACCGTTCCGTGCCGAGCAGCTCGAGGTGCGCATCGCCAGCCAGGTCTCGACCCGCTATCACCAACGCCAGGCTTCACTGGCGCCCATCACCGCGCTGATTGCCGAGCAATATCAGCGCCAGCCGGGCAACTACCTCGCGTTCTTCAGCAGCTTCGAATACCTGCAGCAGGTGGCCAGCCTGCTCGCCGAGCAGCATCCTGGCATCCCGCTGTGGGCCCAGGCACCGGGCATGGACGAAAGCGCGCGCCAGACCTTTCTCGATCGCTTCGTGGCAGACGGGCAGGGGGTGGGCTTTGCCGTGCTCGGCGGGGCGTTCGGCGAAGGGGTCGACTTGCCTGGCACGCGCCTGATCGGGGCTTTCGTCGCCACCCTCGGCCTGCCCCAGGTCAACCCGGTCAACGAACAGTTCAAGCAGCGCCTGGGCCGGCAGTTTGGCGCTGGCTTCGACTATGCCTACCTGTACCCCGGTGTGCGCAAGGTCATCCAGGCCGCCGGGCGGGTCATTCGTGGCGACCACGATCGCGGCGTGCTGGTGCTGATCGACGAACGTTTCGCCGAGCAGCGGGTTCAGCAGATGTTCCCCGCATGGTGGCAGGTGGCCGTTAAATAATCCTCGGTGGCCCCATCGCACGGCATTGCAACTCCCAGTACACTGCGTGTTCCAACACCAACATCCGTTGAACTCGAGGTTTTTGCATGACGCTCAGTCCTTTGGCAGGCAAGCCGGCTCCGGCCAGCGTGCTGGTCGATATCCCCCGCCTGCTCACTGCCTACTACACCGGCCGCCCCGACGCCGCCGTGGCGGCCCAGCGCGTGGCCTTCGGCACCTCGGGGCACCGGGGCAGCTCGTTCGACCTGAGCTTCAACGAGCACCATGTGCTGGCGATCACCCAGGCTATCTGCCTGTACCGCCAGGAAAAAGGCATCGACGGCCCGCTGTTCATCGGTGCCGATACCCATGCGCTGTCTGCGCCGGCTGCGGCCAGTGCGCTGGAAGTGCTGGCCGCCAATGGTGTGCAGGTGATGCTGTCCAAGGACGATGAATACACCCCGACGCCGGCGGTGTCACATGCCATCCTCTGCTACAACCGTGGCCGCAGCCAGGGCCTGGCGGATGGCATCGTCATTACCCCGTCGCACAACCCGCCACAGAGCGGTGGTTTCAAATACAACCCGCCCAACGGCGGCCCGGCCGACAGCGATGTGACCAAGTGGATCGAGGCCAAGGCCAACGAACTGCTGGCTGCGAACCTTGCCGGGGTCAAGCGCATGGAGCATGCCCAGGCGTTGCAAGCCGCCACCACTCAGCGCCATGACTACGTGGCCAACTATGTGGCTGACCTGGAAAACGTCATCGACTTCGACGTCATTCGTGGCGCCAACCTGCGCCTGGGCGTCGATCCGCTGGGCGGGGCAGGGGTACGCTACTGGTCGGCGATTGCCGAGCGCTACCAGCTGAACCTGGAAGTGGTGAACACCGAGGTCGACCCGACCTTCCGCTTCATGTGCGTGGACTGGGACGGCCAGATCCGCATGGACCCATCCTCGCCCTACGCCATGCAAGGCCTGATCGGCCTGCGCGAGCGCTTCGACGTAGCCTTCGCCTGTGACCCGGACCATGACCGCCACGGCATCGTCACCGCCGATGGCCTGCTGCAGCCGAACAACTACCTGGCCGTGGCCATCGACTACCTGTACCGCAACCGTCCGCAATGGCGCAGCGACGCCGCAGTGGGCAAGACCGTGGTGTCCAGCGGCCTGATCGACCGCGTCACCAAGCGCCTGGACCGTAAGCTGTACGAAGTGCCGGTGGGCTTCAAGTTCTTTGCCCAGGGCCTGTTCGACGGATCTCTCGGCTTTGGTGGCGAGGAGAGTGCCGGTGCTTCGTTCCTGCGTAAAGACGGCACGGTCTGGGCGACTGACAAGGACGGCCTGATTCCAGCGCTGCTGGCGGCCGAGATGACTGCCCGTACCGGGCGCAACCCGAGCCAGGCCTATAACGACCTGACTGCGGCGCTGGGCAAGCCGTTCGCCACCCGCGTCGAGGCCAAGGCCGACGCCCGGCAGAAGGCCGCCCTGAGCAAGCTGGCACCGGAGCAGGTGAAGTCCACCGAGCTGGCCGGTGAGCCAATCGTGCAGATCCTCAGCCAGGCGCCGGGCAATGGCCAGGCGATTGGTGGCTTGAAGGTGATGACGGCCAATGGCTGGTTTGCCGCGCGGCCTTCGGGGACGGAAGACATCTACAAGATCTACGCCGAGAGCTTCGTCGACGAGGCGCACCTCAAGCGCCTGGTGGAAGAGGCGCAGGTGCTGGTGGATGCGGCGATTGCCTGATTGAACTGAGTGGGGCCGCAGCGCGGCCCCCTTCGTTCAAGCAACATCGACCAGGACGATTTCGCTGTCCTCGATCGCGGTCACCCGCAGCACTTCCTCTTCCTCGATCGCCACGCCATCCCGGCCCTTGGCGCGCAGTCCATTGACCTCCACCAGCCCCTTGGCCGGCACCAGGTAACCCCGGCGTCCGGCATCGAAGCGGTATTCGGCGGTTTCGCCAGCCCGCAGCGTCGCGGCCACCAGCCGTGCATTGGTACGGATCTGCAGGCTGTCCTCATCACCGGCACGGCCACTGGCCAGGGTCACGAAGCCTTCGCCGCGCTCACCTTTCGGGAACGGGCGGGTCCCCCACGACGGTGCATCGCCAACCTTCTCCGGCACGATCCAGATCTGGAAGATGCGGGTATCGACTTCTTCCAGGTTGTACTCGCTGTGCACGATGCCGCTACCGGCACTCATCACCTGCACGTCGCCAGCCTCGGTACGGCCTTTGTTGCCCAGGCTGTCCTGGTGGGTAATGGCGCCTTCACGCACATAGGTGATGATTTCCATGTCGCGGTGCGGGTGCGGCGGGAAACCGCTGCCGGCGGCGATCAGGTCGTCGTTCCAGACCCGCAGGTTGCCCCAGTGCATGCGTGCCGGGTCGTAGTACTCGGCAAACGAAAAGTGGTGGTGGGCATCGAGCCAGCCGTGGTTGGCGTGGCCGAGGCCTTCGAACGGTCGCAGTTGCAGCATGGTCGTGCTCCTTGAATCGGTGGAATGAAGCCATGATGCGTCAAAAAAAGATCGAAAATAAGCGTAAATATCGGCTGATTATTATCTGTTTTGTAGATTGATAGTGGCGATGTGGATTATGCGATTCATCGCCTAATCCACTGATCTGCAAGCATTCGCTGGCGATTTTTGGCAGATGCGGCGAACATGGCCCGCTGATCTGATTTTCAACGGAGTGACCGTGGCTCACGAGCAACCCCAGGCCCCCGCCGAACTGACCCCGCCCGCCCAGTTGCCCTGGTTGCGCCGCCTGGCTGCCCGCCTGCTGGGCCGTGGCCTGAGCCGCCTGCAGGCACAACACCGTGACTCCTGGTTCCTTGGCCATGTTACCGGGCAGCGCAGCGGCCATGCCGATGGCCTGCGTGAAGGGTTCGAGCGTGGCCGGGTGGAAGGCTATGAGGCCGGTCGCCAGGTGCTGGTGATTCGCGACACGCGCCCTGACACAGCCGCCGTGCCCGGGCACGACGACAACCTGTTCGACGATTGGCGCCTGCCGTTGAGCGCGGAACTGAAAAAGCGTTTCAAGGCCGACGTTGCCCAGCGCTTGCCCGCCGAGGCCCAGCCCAGCGCGGCGCAGTGGAAGCTGATCTTCAGCGACACACCGTCCACCTGCGTGGTGGCCGGCGCCGGGGCGGGCAAGTCGACCTCGCTGGTGCTGCGCATCCTGCTGCTGCGTCACTACCTGGGCTACGAGCTGGACGCGATGACCGTGGTCACGTTCACCCGCGAGTCGCGCAAGGACTTCATCAAGCGCCTGGTACAGGTGTTCGGCCTCTGGCAGCTCGACCTGCAACCAGCCAAGGCCCGCGAACTGGTGCGTACCTTCCATTCGCGGATCCTGCCGCTGGTGCGCAGCCTGCCAGGCTTCAGCCAGGTGCGCGCGTTCGAGACCCTGGGCAACGAGATGCCGGCTGGCCGTGAGGCAGAAGCCGAGAGCAACCCGTTCGACCTGCGCCTGAACGATGCCCAGCGCCAACAGCTCAACCAGTGCTACAGCCAGTTGCTCGGCGACAGCCCACGCTTCGCCGAGATCGTCGCCACCTTGCGCCGCGAGGCCTTGCAACTCAAGCCACTGGACCCGGACCACCCGGATGTACAAAAGCGGGTGCAGGTCACCCAGCTGGCCGCCCAGCGTGACGAAGAACTGTGCGACGTGATCGAGGACCTGTGGTTTGCCGCCGGCGCCTGGCCGATCAAGGGGATCGAGCCCTGCCGCGAAACGGTCGAGATCCGTGGCAGCTGCTTCCATGTGCATGGCCGCCTGGAAGGCCTCGATGCCTGGGTGGTGCTGGGCTTCGACCCGGCGGAAAGCGCCCAGTACCAACGCCCCGGCGCCAAGCTGGCGGTGCGTGCCGAGTGGGCGGTCAAGCGCACCTTGTTGCAGGCGTTCTGCGACAAGCCGCTGATCTGGCTCGACAACTACGCCATGGCCCGGCGCCTGGCCGCATCGCTGGCCGGCGATGCCGTGGCCGGGCCCGGTTTCGAGTACAAGGTCAAGGGCGAACTGGCTCCGGCGCCGCTGCTCGACGCCTTCGTCGGCGCCGCCAACTTCATCGAGAACCTGGGCCTTGAGGTGAACCCGGCCGTGGCAGCCATGAGCTTCCCGTCCGGCGATCCCGACGCGCTGTTCTTTGAAGCGTTGGCCCTGTACTGGAAAGCCCTGGAAGCGCACCTGCTCGACCAGTCGCCACCAGTGATGAGCTACAACCGCATGTTCGCTCTGTTCGGCGAGAACAACCCGGAGAACCTGCAGCTGCTGCCCGACCCGCTGCTGCGGCCATTGGCGCACCTGATGATCGACGAGTTCCAGGACGTCTCGCCGCAGATCGTCAGCTGGCTGCGCGCCAGCCTCGCGGAAATCCGCCGCCGAGGCCCGGCCATGCATACCGGGCGCAATGCCCAGCATTCTTCGCTGATGTGCGTGGGCGACGACTGGCAGTCAATCTATGGCTGGCGCGGCAGTTCGCCGAAGTACTTCATGGAGTTCACCAAGGCCTTCCCGTCGCCGGCCAACACTCGGGTGATGCTGGTGGACAACTACCGTTGCCAGCAGCAGGTAATCGACGCCGCCGAACACCTGGTCAAAGGCACCCCGGCCATTGCCGGCAAGAAGGCTCGCGCCAGCGGGCCGGCCGCCGAGCTGCCGGGCGCCCCGGTGCGGGTATTCGACCGTGATGAGGCGGCGCTGGGCGAGACATTGATCGAGCATTACCAGCGCGGTGAGTCGGTGATGATGCTGTACCGCAAAGGCAGCGACAAAGCCCTGATGAACGAGCACCTGCAAAGCGTCCTGCACGCCGAAGCGCTGTTGCCCGCCGAGCAGCGGCGCCTGCGCCAGCTGACCTACCACAGTGCCAAAGGGTTGCAGGCCGATGCGGTGTTCATGCTCGGCGATTGCCAGTACCTGACCAGCTCGCCGTACAAGAACCAGGTTTACCGCCAGGCTGGCCTGGGCAAGGCCGGCGATGCCCAGCCGTTCGACACGGCACAGAAGGAAGAGGTGCAGCGCCTGGCCTATGTGGCGGTGACACGCGCCGTCAGGCACTGTTACTGGCATGTCGAGAGCGCCAACGGCGAGGTGGCGGGCGCACCTCGCGCATCGGCGCAGATCGATGGGCGCCAGGCCTTTTTCGACGACCTGCGCGGGCAGTAGGCTGGGGTCAGTTCGGGTCGGCCTCGGCGGTCAGCTGTTCGTTCAAGGCCGCTTGCTCCTGCTGCAACCTGGCGGGGATCAGGTTGCTGGCCTCCAGGTACTGGCCCTCATTCAGGGTCACAGGGAGCAACTGCCCGTTGGCATCGACGGGGGTGGTGGCTAGCACCTGGCCAAGCAGGTCGATTACCCCGGCGAGCACTTCGCTGGGCAGTCCGTGGTCGGCTCTTGCCGCTGCGTGTTGCAGGCCTTCCAGATAGGTAATGACTCCCACCCAGCGCTCGTTCAGGGCCTCGAAGCGTTCGGCAAAGTGGGTGCGCAAATAGATTTGCCAGTCGGGGTGCTGGGCGATCCAGGTGCGCCGCGCAATGGCATCCGCTTCCAGGCTGAAGACCCGCTGCTCGACGTTGTAGATTGTGGCTCCTGACAGTGGGGCCACTGTGTAGAACCATTGTAAAGGGCCAGGCTCGGGGAAACCGAGAAGATCGGCCAGCTCTTCACGAAGCCTCAGGCGTATTTCTTCCAGGTCGGAATCGTCACCGAGAACCTGGTCGGATGGCAAGTCGTCCAGTGGGTCGAGCCACGGCAATTGCAGTTGCGCAACGTTCAGGTTTGGATCCTGATCCAGGGCCTGCCGCAGTTGTGCCCGGGTGGTTACCCGCCCCTGATGGATGATGCGGGCACACCCGTTCACGCTTTCGCGGGCATACAAGCCGCGCATCGTATTGAACATTCTTCCCGGGTGAGGCGGTGTCGTTACCACCTCCGAGAGGATGCTCACCTCCACCTGCAGCGTGCTCAAGGCATCGGCCAGGGCGTTGCTTTCAGCGTTTGCGAATTCCAGGGCCACCCGCTCCAGGCGTTGGGTCAGGTGGGGAAGCAGATCCGGGTGGTGCAAAGCGATTGCTCTGCTGCGGACATCGCTTATCAATTCAAGCAGAGGCCAGACGTCAACGTCGATATCCATGGCGCGCACTTCGGCCAAGCGCTCGACGATGTCTTGCAACTCAGGATGGGCGTTTTCAACGAACAGTTGATCCCAGATGCTGCGGCGTGCGTCGCTGGCATCGAGCAGCCACAAATTGAACTCTACCTGCACCCGCCGATTGGCGAGTTGCAAGCTGGGCTCCGATGCCAGCGGGTTTCGCAGAATACACCAGCGGGCCGGGTTGTCAGCGCGCTCGAGCGCCGCCACGAAGGGGCTTGCGAGTACACGGGCCAGCTCTGGTACTTCGGTGATAGCGTTGCCGCTCAAGTCCAGGTTGTGCAGTGCAGCGTGCGGGTTTTCCATCAGTGCTGTCAGCCCATCTGGCCAGGCGTACAGCTGGCAGTCACTCAGGTTGAGCCGCTCCAGTCGAGTGAAACGCTCCAGGCCGGACAGCTGCTGCAACGGGTTGTCATGCAGGTCAAGGGCTCGCAGTGCCGGGAGAGAGGCAAGTGTTTCGCGTTCGTTGAACGTCAGCTCCGTGATCCCGCAGTCGATGAGGCTCAGGCCGCCCAGCTCATGGGCGTCAGGCAGTGCCCTGAACAGCGAACTGGTCCGCAGCAACGAATTGTTGCGAATGCTGAGCTGTTGCAGCCTTGGGAAACTGCGCAGGAAATCTTCAGGTATTTCCTGCAGGCCAATCGCATCGATGTCCAGGCGAATGATGTGGTCCAGGCGCACGGGAAGAGAAGGCAGGGCCGGGATGTGCATGTGCTCCAGGGTAAAACGCTCGACATAGTCCCGGCGCCACACACGATTGAGGACTTCGCGCAGCTGGTTGCGCGACGGCTGCTCTTCAGGCGTTGCTTGCGCCACCCAGGCACGCAAGTGGTCATCCAGAATCTGCTGCTGCCTTTCCAGTGCAGTGATCTGCTCGCCGACATTGCCATGCCTGCGCAGGTCATCCAGCATGTTGCGTCGCTCAATGGGGTCAAGGGCTGGATACAGGCGTTGAAGCCGCCGCTCCTCGATGCCCATGCCCCTGCCACTCAGGTGGTAACCCAGACCACCACCTGCCAGATGCGACGGCGACACAAAGCGAGGCTTGATCGGTCGTTGGCCTAGCAGCATGGCGGCGCGGGCACGGTCACTGACAGCAATATCGAACAGTTGCGCAAGGCTTGCTGCAGGGTACTCGGCCCGTAACGCGGCCTCGAGTGTCAGACTGTCGGCAGTGCTCAGGCTTTTGCGATAGAGCCCCAGCAAGGCACGATCCAGGCGCGCCCGTGCCTGCTCTATTCGCGCCTGCTCGCCGATACGCAGGGGCACCCGTTTCATCGCCAGGTGTTGTTGCTCCTGCGGGTTGGTCGCTGCCAGAAGATCCTGCAGCACTGCGTCCGGCAAACCTGGGAATTGCCGACCCAGCGTTTGCGCATGAACGGACTGAGGTACGCGCCTGCTCGCGCGAAGGCTGTCGAAGATAGCGTGGTGCTTGCCTTGCAACTGGTCGCCGAGCAGGTTGGCCAGTTTCGAAGACTGTTCGGATACGGGTATATCACCCATCAAGGCGTGCACGACGCCACTGTCCAGCTGATCGACGATGACTTGGCAAAGCTCACCGTTTTCCAGATCGCTCAGGGTGATCTCGATCTCCACCTGGCCGGGTCTCCAGTCGCCACCCAGGCGCGTGTGCGCGCCGAATGGCTCTGCGCCCTCGTACACCTTGAGCACGTGATCTTCCGGCCAACCCTTGAGCTGCAGGAGCTCAGGTAAGGCGTAGTTCTTGTAGGCCGCCAGAGGCTTATGTTGACGAACCCGATGGATGATATCGAGCGTTTCGTCGTCGACTGCCAGTCGCTGTATCAGCTCTACCAACTGAGCAGGAGGACGTTCGTTGCCCAGGTGCACCTGGCGCAGAATGCGCGCGTCGATGCCACTGCTGCGCCTGGCAGCATCCAGATCGGCATCGGCCAGATTGTCGTTGGGGGTGAGTCGCCGCATCAGTTGGCTATCGTCCCAGTGCAGGGGTTGTTCATGAGCCAGTCGCCAGCCACCCCGGCCGTTGTGATGCAATCTTGGCGAATAGGCGTTTACTGCGTTGGGGTGACGAACTCGCCATTGGCCTTGGCTGTCTTCGAACACTTCATGGAGCCGGCCCTCCAAGCGCAGGTAGGTGCCGGTCGGGGTACGGTAGAGCCCTTGAGGGTCGGGTTGCAGTTGCTCGGGCAGCGTCTTAGTGCTGGCGTAGCCGCGCATGTCGGCATGCCAGAGCACCTGCCTGTCACCATGCCAAACGCTCTCCAGGGCATCGACGAACCCGGAGGCCTTCAGCGCCTTGGCTCCGACGGCGAAGCCGGCAAGCACGGCGACATTGATCGCCAGTGATTGCAGTTGGCCCAAGGCTTCGTGGGTATCTCCGTCCTCCCAGGCGGCGAAACCGGTGAACACGGAATCCATGATGTCGTAGGCAAATACCGCCAGCATCACCGCATCCAGCCCCGGTATGAAAAATGCGGCTACATTGAGCGCATTCATGCCTGCATCGAGCCAGTGCTGTAGTTGCTCGGCGCGGGCCTTCGCATCGGCATCGGCAGTGGGGACGGCAATCGTTCGGGCATCCTGCTTGAGGCGCTTGGTGTGGCTTTGGTACAGCACTGGCCAGGGATCTGACGCCAGTGGCGTTTTGACCCAGTGGATGTTGCTGGCTTCGCGTGGTTTGCGGATACCCGTGTCGGTAACCGTGAACAGCGCGCTTTCCAGCCTGCGGCTGAGTTCGGGCTGCTGGCGCTTGTGAGCGAAGCCGATCAATTGTTGACGGAAACTGCTGTGCAGCACCCGTTGCCGAAGGTGTGCCCCCATTGCCTGCAAGGATGGATATTCCCTTACCGGGTGCTCGGTATCGTTGGGAATGAAGAGGATGCAGGGGTTGTTCTGGTCAGCCTGGTCGGGCCCGATCAGAAGCACGTCATGAATCGGGATGCCGAACAGGCTGAAGCGCCAGCAGTGCAGTGACGCTTCGCCGTAGTGCGGAAAACGTTCGTTGTTGCACAGCTGGACCAGGGCATCGCGACCACGGCGCGACAAGAGCCCTTTGAGTGATGCGATCAAGGCCTGGACCTTCAATGCCTGCCTGTTGGCCTGAATCCATAGCCTTTCGATCTCGGCCTGATTCGTGCCTTGGTAAACGGCGTGAAGGTGGTCCTGATACTGCTGGCCGAGATCCAGCTTGCGGCACAGGCGCACGAAGCCTTCAGGCTCAAGGCCCCGGAGGGCTTCGTCGGTATGCGTGCTCTGCGTCAAGGCATCATAGGGGCCGACTTCGTCGAGGCCTTCGAAGTTGTGCAGTGCCGCCTCCAGCAGTGAGCGCTTTTGCGCCGCGCCTACCGGGCGAGTCGTTGTGGGCTCTGGCTCCTGCACAGGTGGCGGCGAGAATTCGAACCCGGGTGGATTGATCCAGGGGCTGACGACCTCGAAAGGCTGATGAACGTATTGGGCTTTCTCCACGTCGGTAGCCAGGTCAAGCCTGGCCTCGAGCAGTGGCTTGCAGAATTCGCTGATTCCCTTGAGCTTGCTGAGCACGGCATGCAGTGCCTTCACCTGGGTATCGCGATAGCCTATGCATTGCTTCAGAAGCTGTTGCTCCTCGGGCGCTGCTGCGGCGTACCAGCTGTAGGGCGAGCCGTTTTCATCCATGTAGTCTTTACGCACGGTCTGCACGATGCGCCGGGTATGGTCGGGATGCAGGGTTCTTACCCAGGCGGGCATGCTGCGGGTGATCTGGACCTGATGATAGGGCGTTGGTGTCTGGTTCATGTTGCTGGCGCTCCGTTGTATGGAGGCAAGAGTCGAAGCTATTGACCCGCGTAAGAGGCAGTACATATGGCTGCGCAGGGTCGGTTCTGTGCATGCAAGGGTCGGTAGCAGGCCAACAGCGGCCGGGCGAGTGAGGGAAGGTGAGGCAAAGCATGACGTGAAGGTGGTGCTGGCTCAGGTGCTGGCACTCTGATAGGGAGAACTCGGATGCATTCGCTGTGCAGTCCCAAGGATCACCTGCTGGACCTCGATGGCATCGAAATAGCAGTACGCACCTGGGGGGCCGAAGATGGCATTCCGGTGTTGGCGTTACACGGCTGGCTGGACAATGCGGCCTCGTTCGAGCGCTTGGGGCCATTGCTGGAAGGCTGTTTTGTGGTGGCCCCCGATCTGGTGGGCCACGGCCGCTCGGACCATCGCCGTCACGACAGTGGCTATTACCTCTGGGAGCATGCCGAGGACATGCTGGCGGTCACCGACAGCCTCGGTCTGTCTCAGTTTCATGTGCTTGCCCATGGCATGGGCACCGGCATCGCCTCGCTGCTCGCGGCCATGAGCAGTGGTATCGCCAGCATGATCTTTCTCGATGGCATCGGGGCACCCTTTACCGTGGCCGAGGACGATCGCGTGCAGCATCTGGCGCGCGCCTACCGACTCAAGAAAATGGTCAAACGCAGCCAGTTGCAGGGATTTACCGACCCGGATGGCAGCCGTTTCGACAACCTGGAAACCGCACTAGAGCAACGGCGCAAGCGCCTGGATGGCGAGTTGACGGAAGACGCCGCGCGGCTGTTGGCCCTGCGCGATCTGTTGCAGCTGGCCGAGGGTTATTGCTGGCGCCACGACCCGCGGCTGGTGCTGCCCGAGCCCATGCCGCTGACCGAGCGCGAGGCGTGTGATCTGCTGCGGGAGATTCGCTGCCCGTTGTACCTGATGTTTGGTCGGCAGGGCGCGTTCAGCGGCAACGGTTTCGAACAGCGCCAGGCTGCATTGCCAGGCCATGCCAAGGTGTCCTGGCACCCCGGTGGGCATCATTTTCACCTGGAGGCGCCGGACCGGGCGCTGGTCGACCAGATTCTGCGTATCCTCTTCCGGCATGAAGGTGGCCAGTTGCAACGTCTGGTGAATGAGTAGAGGGTGATGGTCAGCGGGCCAGGTCCTGGGCTATGGTGGCGAACGTTCACGGGCAATCGCCAGAAGGAGACCCGGCATGCGACCGTTCACCCTCAAGCACATCGACCACCTGGTGTTGCGAGTCAGTGACCTGCAGCGCAGCGTGGCCTTTTACCGTGATCTACTGGGTTGCACGGTAAGCCGCGAGCGCCCGGACCTGGGCATGATCCACCTGGCGACCGGCACGGCAATGATCGACCTGGTGACGCTCGACGGCCCGCTGGGCCGGCCTGGCGGTGCGGCGCCGGGGGCGCAAGGGCGTAATCTGCACCACTTCTGCTTGCGCATCGAACCGTTCGACGAGCAGGCCCTGACGGCTTACCTGCAGGCGGCTGGGGTGGCGGTCGAAGCAGCCGAGAAGCGCTATGGCGCCGAAGGCGAAGGGCTGTCGCTGTACTGTTTCGACCCCGATGGCAATCAGGTCGAGCTCAAGGGCCCGGTCGAGGGGGCGGCATGACGCAGGTCGACGTGCTCGAACACTGGATCGATACGCCTGACGGCAAGCTGTTCGCCCAGGACTGGCGCCCCCTGAACGCCCAGGGCGTGCCGATCATACTGTTGCACGACTCGTTGGGCTGCGTTGCCTTATGGCGTGACTTCCCCGAACAGCTGGCTGCGGCGACCGGCCAGCGGGTGATTGCCTATGACCGACTGGGCTTTGGCCGCTCCGATGCGCATCCAGGCCGGTTGCGCCGTGGCTTTGTCGAGGCTGAGGCGGAGCAGGGCTTTGCGGCGCTGCGGCGGCAGCTGGGCATCGGCGACTTCATCGTCTTTGGCCACAGCGTCGGCGGCGGCATGGCCGTCGGCTGCGCAGCAACCCATGGCAAGCATTGCCGAGGCCTTATCATCGAATCGGCCCAGGCGTTTGTCGAGGACCGTACCTTGCAGGGCATCCGCGACGCCGACCATCAGTTCGCCGAGCCGGGGCAGCTGGAGCGTCTGGCGCGTTATCACGGCGACAAGGCCGACTGGGTATTGCGCGCCTGGGTGGACACTTGGCTGGACGACGCCTTCGCCGACTGGAACCTGGATGCGCTGCTGGCGCAGGTACATTGCCCGCTGCTAAGTCTGCATGGCGACCAGGACGAATTCGGTTCGCCAGCGCATCCCCGGCGCTTCACCACACTGGCCGCCGGGCCGAGCGCGATGTGCCTGTTGCCAGGCTGCGGGCATGTTCCGCACCGGGAACAGGCCGAGGTAGTCTTGGCCGAGGTGCAGCGGTTTCTGGGGTGATGGCATCTGGCGATGCTGGCAAGTGGATATTGTGGCAAAGCCGATTTATGCTTCAGTTACCTTGCTGCGATCCGAGGCAGCGACCTCGTCGTGCTTCGCGCAACCAATGCTAGCCCTAGGGCCTGGGTGCGACGGTGAAATGGGTGTGAGGTACTCCGGCCTGCGATAACGACAAGACGGAGGCAACCCATGGCGGTTCTCGACAGCGCTTCCACGGGCAGTAGCGCGCCCCAACGGGGCATTACCAAGGAGGAGCGCAAGGTCATCTTCGCCTCCTCGCTGGGCACCGTGTTCGAATGGTACGACTTCTACCTGTACGGCTCGCTGGCAGCGATCATCGCCAAGCACTTCTTCGCCGGCGTCAATGAAACCACCTCGTTCATCTTCGCCTTGCTGGCCTTTGCCGCCGGCTTTGCCGTGCGGCCGTTCGGCGCCATTGTGTTCGGCCGCCTGGGCGACATGATCGGGCGCAAGCACACCTTTCTCATCACCATCGTCATCATGGGCCTGTCCACCGCAGTGGTGGGGCTGTTGCCCAGCTACGCGGCGATTGGCGTGGCGGCACCGATCATTCTGATTACCCTGCGCCTGCTCCAGGGCCTGGCGCTGGGTGGCGAGTATGGCGGTGCAGCTACCTATGTGGCCGAGCACGCGCCCAAAGGCAGGCGCGGCTTCTTCACGGCGTGGATCCAGACCACCGCCACGCTTGGCCTGTTCCTCTCGCTGCTGGTGATCCTGGCCTGCCGCACCGTCATGGGCACCGAGGTGTTCGAGGCCTGGGGCTGGCGGGTGCCGTTCCTGCTGTCGATCTTGTTGCTGGCGATTTCGGTGTATATCCGCATGCAGCTCAACGAGTCGCCGGTGTTCCTGAAGATGAAGGCCGAGGGCAAAGCGTGCAAGGCGCCATTGACCGAATCGTTCGCTCGCTGGGACAACCTCAAGGTGGTGATCATGTCGTTGCTCGGCGGCACGGCTGGGCAGGCTGTGGTGTGGTACACCGGTCAGTTCTACGCGCTGTTCTTCCTGTTGCAGATGCTCAAGATCGACCCGCAGACCGCCAACCTGCTGATCGCCGGTTCCTTGCTGATCGGCACGCCGTTCTTCATTTTCTTCGGCAGCCTGTCGGACCGCATCGGCCGTAAGAAAATCGTCATGGCCGGCTGCATTATCGCCGCGTTGACCTACTTCCCTATCTTCAAGGCGCTGACCGAGTACGGCAACCCGGACGTGTTCGTCGCCCAGGAGCAGAACCCGGTGGTGGTGGTTGCCGACCCTGGGCAGTGCGCGTTCCAGTTCGACCCGGTGGGCAAGGCCAAATTCACCAGCTCCTGCGACATCGCCAAGAGCCTCCTGGCCAAGCGTGCGATTCCCTACACCAACCAGGCGGCAGAGCCTGGCAGCGTGGCGCAGGTTCGCATCGGTGAGCGGGTGATTCCGAGCTTCGACGGCAGCAGCCTGGCAGCCGCCGACCTGAAGACCCAGAGCGATGCTTTTACCGCGACCATGGGCAGTGCCTTGAAAGAGGCGGGCTACCCGGAAAGGGCCGACCCGGCGAAGATCCACTACCCGATGGTGCTGTTGCTGCTGACCCTGCTGGTGATCTACGTGACCATGGTCTACGGGCCGATCGCCGCCTGGCTGGTTGAACTGTTCCCGGCGCGCATCCGCTACACCTCGATGTCGCTGCCGTACCACATTGGCAACGGCTGGTTCGGGGGGTTCCTGCCGACGGTGGCGTTCGCCATGGTGGCAGCGACCGGGGATATCTACTACGGGCTTTGGTACCCGATCGTGATTGCGGTGATGACGGCGGTGCTGGGGATCTTCTTCCTGCCCGAGACCAAGGACCGGGATATCGGTTAGGCAGGCCTGGCCCCTTCGCGGGCAAGCCCGCTCCCACAGGTACTCGCCGGTCCCAAGACCGGTGAAGTTCCTTGTAGGAGCGGGCTTGTCCCGCGAAGAGGCCGGCTCAGGCAAAAGTCAGTCGAAATACCCCCGCAAGCTGAAGGCATACCCGGTATCGACCCCTTTGGCCTCGCCCCGGCTCCAGCGCTTCTTCAGCACGAATTCAAAAGCAGGTTCGTACAACCCATCCCTGATCAGTGCCCCCGCCAGCACCTCGACGTCGTACCAGCCGTTGTCCAGCTCGATCATCGGCCTCCCCGGCACTTGATAACGGGCCAGCAGGTCACCCAACGTCTTGGGGGTGAAGTGCTGCAGGACGCGCCAGGTGTACAGCATCACCGCACGGTTCTCGACCTGCAGCACATAGCCGTTGCGCCGGTGCTTGAGCCGGCTGCCGGGTTCGAGCAGGGCCGGTGTGTAGCCATCGAGGGTGAACAGGATGTGGTAGGGCAGGTTGTCGACCCCCGCCAGCGGCACCACCACGCCTTCGGCCACGGCCTTGTCGCCGCTGTCGTTGCTGGTGAACTCGCGGGCCAGGTCATCGGACAGGTGGTTTTCGTGTTTGAAACGGTCGAGCAGCTGGATATCGCCCAGCAGGAAATAGTCGACCAGGTCGTTGAGCACTTCGCTGAATTCGTGGCGCATCTGTTTTCCTTGTTGTGGCGCACGGGATACAGCTGCAATGTAGCCAATGGCAGCTTTGGCTGCCATGGGCGCGGCTCAGTGTTTCTGGGCGATCTGGATCAGGTTGCCGCACGTATCGTCGAACACCGCGACCGTGACTGGCCCCAGGTCGGTGGGCTCTTGGATGAACTTCACGCCGGCCTTGCACAGCCGGGTGTACTCGGCCTGGATATCGCGCACGCCGAACGAGGTGGCTGGAATGCCATCCTGCTTCAGCGCTTGCTTGTAGACCTTGGCCGCCGGGTGCGCATCGGGCTCCAACAGTAGCTCGACACCATTTGGGTCATTGGGTGAGGTCAGCGTCAGCCAGCGATGCTGGCCCATGGGGATGTCATGCTTGGGCTCGAAGCCCAGTACGTAATGGTAGAACGCCAGGGCCTTGGCCTGGTCGTCGACGAGGATGCTGGTGACAACGATCTTCATAGGCGCACACCGTACCTGCGGGTCGTTACCTACCAGTAAAGACGGCTCTGGCCCAATTCACCAGCGAGGCCTGGCCCGGCTCCTTTACGTTGCTGCATTTCCAGATGGGGGCATAGGTTGCTCGGCGATAGCCTTGGCGAGCAATCCCATCTCAGCAAGGAGTAATGCATATGAAGTTCAGGGTTATGGTTGTACTTCTGATCGCTACGGGCCTCGCGCAAGCACAACAGCAGTTGAATACCAATGATGGCGGCAGCCAGATCGACGACTCGAAAACATTCCAGGCGGATGCCGTCGATGGCAGAGATGCTGATGCGATGGAAAAACTATCCCGAAAGAAACGCGGCGTTGCCCCGGTCGTGGGAACGCTGTGCGAGCACGGGTACAAGTTGATTGGCGATGATTGTGTAGTCGCCAACATCCCCTTCGAGTGACGACGATCGAAAATAGGGTTATGGGCCTCGGCACGTTGGTGTGCAATTCTGCGACTACAGCAGTGTGTTGACTGAAATGTCCCAGTCACCGGGAAGCCGGCGACTGGGACATTGCTGCTTACAGCCAGCCCTTGATCTGCCGCGCCACCGCCTCTGTGGAGATGCCATAGCGGTCATGCAAGGTCGGCAACGCCCCTGCATCGAGGAACGCGTCCGGCAGGGCGATCTGGCGGAAGGTCGGGGTCACGCCATTGCGCAGCAGCACGCCGGCCACCGCTTCACCCAGCCCGCCGATGATCGAGTGGTTCTCCGCCGTCACCACCAGCCGCCCCGGCTTGCGGGCCTCGGCCAGGATCGTCGCTTCGTCCAGCGGCTTGATGGTCGGCACATGCAGCACCGACACATCCACGCCATCCTTGTGCAGCTGTTCGGCGGCCTCCAGTGCGCGCATGGTCATCAGCCCGCTGGCAATCACCAGCACGTCACGGCCACCGCGCACCACCTGGGCCTTGCCCAGCTGGAAGCGGTAGTCGTAGCGGTCCAGCACCAAGGGCACGTTGCCGCGTAGCAGGCGCATGTACACCGGGCCCTGATGGGCGGCGATGGCCGGTACCGCCTGTTCGATCTCCAGGGCGTCGCACGGGTCGATCACCATCAGGTTGGGCATGGCGCGCATGATCGCCAGGTCGTCGGTGGCCTGGTGGCTGGGGCCATAGCCAGTGGTCAGGCCGGGCAGGGCACAGACGATCTTGACGTTGAGGTTTTCTTCGGCAATGGCCATGCAGATGAAGTCATAGGCGCGCCGCGAGGCAAACACCGCATAGGTGGTGGCGAACGGGGTGAAGCCTTCGCGGGCCATACCGGCCGCGGCGCTCATCAGCAGCTGTTCGGCCATGCCCATCTGGTAGAAGCGCTCCGGGTGGGCTTTGGCGAATATATGCAGGTCAGTGTATTTGGACAGGTCGGCGCTCAGCCCGACGATGTCCTGGCGCTGCTCGGCCAGCCTGGCGAGGGCGTGGCCGAACGGCGCAGGGCGAGTCGGTTGGCCTTCGGCGGCAATCGAGGCGATCATCGCCGAGGTGGTCAGGCGTTTTGCTGCTACGGTCGGGTTGTTCATGCGCGGCTTCCGGCGTCCAGTGCTTGCAGGGCGAGGTCCCATTCGTGTTCGTCGACACGGATGAAGTGAGTCTTGTCGCGGTTTTCGAGGAAGGGCACGCCTTTGCCCATGCGTGTGTCGCAGACGATCACCCGCGGTTGCGCGCCGGTATGGGCGCGGGCCAGGTCGAACGCCTTGACCAGGGCGTCGAGGTCATTGCCGTCGACCCGTTGCACGAACCAACCGAAGGCCTGCCAGCGGTCGACGATGGGTTCGAAGGCTAGGATTTCACTGGAATGGCCGTCGGCCTGCTGGTTGTTGACGTCGATGATGGCGATCAGGTTGTCCAGCTGCCAGTGGCTGGCGGACATCGCCGCTTCCCAGGTCGAGCCTTCGTTCAGCTCGCCATCGGACAGCAGGTTATAGACCCAGCTGGTCGAACCCTTGCGCTTGAGGCCCAGGCAGGCGCCGACGGCAATGCCCAGGCCGTGGCCGAGCGAGCCGCCGGTGATTTCCATGCCGGGGGTATAGGCGGCCATGCCAGACATCGGCAAGCGGCTGTCGTCGCATCCATAGCTTTCCAGTTCATCCTCGGCGATTACCCCGGCTTCGATCAGCGCGGCGTACAGGGCGATGGCGTAGTGGCCGATGGACAGGTAGAAACGGTCGCGCTGTTCCCACTCGGGGTTGGCCGGGTCCAGGCGCAGGGCGTGGCAGTAGGCCACGGCCAGCAAGTCGGCAGCCCCAAGGGCTTGGCCGATATAGCCCTGGCCCTGGACCTGGCCCATGCGCAGGGCGTTACGGCGGATGTTGTAGGCGCGCGCAGCCAGAGGCCGCGCACCCGAGGTAGCGGGTACGGCATTCATGGGGTAGCTCCTTACTAGGGAAATTAACGGTTGACCAAGCCCGCCGGCACGCGGAACACCAATGCCGCACCGACGATCAGCACGGCGCTGATCAGGTACATGCCGATGGCGTTGTTACCCAGGGTGCTGGTGACCCAGCCGATCAGGAAGGGTGAGCAGAACCCGGCCAGGTTGGCGAAGCTGTTGACTGCGGCGATGCCGGCGGCGGCCGACACCCCCCCGAGCAGCGTGGTCGGCAGCATCCAGAACAGCGACGAGGCCGAGAGGATGCCGGACGCCGCCAGGCACAGGCTGAGGATCGACAGGCTCAGGTGGCTGGCGAACCCTGCCGCCAGGGTCAGGCCCAGCGCCCCGGCCAGCATCGGGATCGCCAGGTGCCAACGCCGCTCGCGGTGGCGGTCACCGCTGCGTCCCGCCACCAGCATGGCGCCTATGGCGCAGAGGTAGGGCAGGCTGGTCAGCAAGCCGATATGCAGCGGGTCGGCGACGCCGGCATTGCGTACCAGGGTCGGCAACCAGAAGGTGATCGCGTACTGGCCCATGACCACGCAGAAGTAGATGCCGGCCAGCAGCCACAGGCGGCGGTCGCGGATGAAGTCGGCCACCGAGCCATGCTGCACCTTGTGCTGCTCGTCCTCGGCCAGCTCCTTGCGCAGCAGGGCCTTTTCCTCGTCGTTGAGCCAGTGCGCCTGGTGCACGCCATCCTTGAGGTAACTGAGCACCAAGATGCCGACCAGCACGGTCGGCACCGCCTCGAGCACGAACATCCACTGCCAGCCGGCCCAGCCGTGCACGCCGGCGAAACGCTCCATGATCCAGCCCGACAGCGGCCCGCCGACCATGCCCGAGAGCGGGATGGCGATGAACCACAGGGCGGTCATCTTCGCCCGCCGGTACGACGGGAACCAGTAGGTCAGGTACAGCAGCAGGCCTGGTGCCAGCCCGGCTTCGGCGACGCCGAGGAAGAAACGCAGCACATAGAACTGCCAGGCTGTCTCGACGAAGGCGAACAGCGCCGAAATCAGGCCCCAGGTGATCATGATGCGGGCGATCCAGCGCCGTGCGCCGACCTTGTGCAGGATGATGTTGCTCGGCACTTCGCAGAGGAAGTAGCCGATGAAGAACATCCCGGCGCCCAGGCCGTAGACCGCTTCGGACAGGGCCAGGTCATCCATCATCTGCAGCTTGGCGAAGCCGACGTTGACCCGGTCGAGATAGGCGCACAGGTAGCACAGCATGAGAAAGGGCATCAGCCGCCAGGCCGTCTTGCGATAGGCATTGCTGCGCGCGGCCGTGGCCGCGTCGAGGGTTAGGGTGGTCATGTCGATCTGATCTCTTGTTGTTATCGATTGCCCTGCCGTGGCGGGGCTCAGATGCGATACATAGTGCGTGGGGGCGTCAGTGAATCAGCATGCCCCCGTTGACGTCCAGCGTGATGCCGGTGAGATAGCTGGAAAGGTCGCTGGCCAGGAACAGGGCGGCGTTGGCCACGTCGCGGGCCTCGCCCAAGCGGCCCAGGGGGATGCCGTCGATGATGGCGTGGCGGCGCTCGTCCTGCATCAGGCCGCCGGTGATGTCGGTATGGATCAGGCCCGGCGTGATGGCGTTGACCCGCACATTGTCCGGGCCCAGCTCACGGGCCATGGCCTTGCCCAGACCCAGCACGGCGGCCTTGGCGGCGCTGTAGTGCGGGCCGCCGAAGATGCCGCCGCCACGCTGCGCCGACACTGACGACATGCAGACGATACTGCCTGAGCGCTGGGCACGCATGGACGGGATCACGGCCTGGGACATCAGCAGCGTGCCGCGCAAGTTTACGTCGAGGATGCGGTCATAGTCCTTGCCGGTGATGTCCAGGGTTTTCACCGGTTGGGTGATACCCGCGTTGTTGACCAGCACATCGATGCGACCGAAATGCGCCAGGAACTCGGCCACCGCATCACGCACCTGGGCTTCGTCGGCGACGTTGGCGGCCAGGCCCAGGTGGCCATCGCCCAGCTGCGCGGCGGCGTCGCGGGCGGCTTGCAGGTCGAGGTCGAGGATGGCCACCTTGGCGCCGTGGGCGGCAAAGGCCTGGGCGGTGGCGCGGCCGATACCGCGGGCAGAGGCGGCGCCGGTGACGATTGCGATTTTACCTTCGAGCAGCATGGGTGTACTCCGGATGTTTGTTGTTGTGGGCACAGCTTGGTATCCGGACGAGGGCTGGGCAACGCAGTGCGCTTCAGCCTATGCTGAAAAAAATTCAGCACAGGGTAGGGGCGTGATCACGTTCGAGGCCCGTGACACCCAAGGAATACGATGAATCACGATCCGGGCAAGAAGCCCTTGCAACTGCCGCCGCTGAAAGCGATTCAGGCCTTCGAGCAGGCCGCACGTTTTGGTAACGTCGCGCGCGCCGCTGAGCAGCTCAACTTGACCCCTTCGGCGGTCAGCCACCAGATCGCCAACCTGGAGGCACTGATCGGCCGGCCGTTGTTCCTGCGCACGGCCAAGGGGGTGACCTTGACGGCGGCGGGGGATCAGTACCTGCGCGAGGTCTCCGGCATCTTGCAAAGCCTGGCCACCGCCACCGAGCGGGCCGGTAGCGCGGTCGGCTTCGACTGCCTGCGCCTGCATTCGGCGCCGAGCTTCGGCCTGCTCTGGCTGTTGCCGCGGCTGGAGCAGTTTCGCGCCAGCCACCCGGATATCCAGATCAACCTGTCGTGCTCCTATGAAGCGCTGCACTTTGGCCGCCACCAGATCGACGTCGATATCCGCCATGGCTACCCCAACTGGCCGAGCCTGGAGGTACGCACCATCCGCCATGAGCGCGCCACGGTGCTGGCGTCGCCGGCGCTGCTGGCACGCCAGCCGATCGACCAGCCAGCCGACTTGCTGGGGCAGAACCTGATCCTCTCCGAGTCGGCGCTGGTGCAATGGCCGTTGTGGTTCGCCCAGCAGGGCGTGTCGCTGCCACAGGCACCGTTTGCCTTGAGCTTTGACCGCTCGTACATGAGCCTGGAGGCAGCCAGCCATGGCTACGGGTTCATTCTGGAAAGTTCGCTGCTGGCGCAGGACTATGTGGCGCGTGGGCAACTGGTACCGGTGTTCGGCGCCGAGCAGGCAAGCCCGGTCAGTGCCCATCACCTGGTGTTTCCGCGGGGGCATGCCGAGCTGCCGCGGGTGAGGCGGTTTCTGGCATGGATGCAGGGGCAGTTGGGGCATGACTTCAGTTATTGATTGCCCGCACCGGCAACACAAGAAAACTATGTTCAAGCCTTAGGCAAATCCTTCATCACCCGGCGGCCCGCTGAATCAGGCCACAGGGTAAAGTGGCAGGAAAATTCCAAGGCGCCCCGAACGGCGCCAACGAGGTGCCTGTGGCTTCCTATACCCTGCGACAACTGAAGTATTTCGTCACCACCGTCGAGGCCGGCAGCGTCGCCGAGGCCTCGCGCCAGCTGTACATCGCCCAGCCATCGATCTCCACGGCCATCAAAAGCCTGGAAGAAAGCTTCGGTGTGCAGCTGTTCATCCGCCACCACGCCCAGGGCGTGTCGCTGACCCCCAGCGGCAAGCGCTTCTACGCCAAGACCAAGTCGTTGCTGCAGATGGCCCACGAGTTCGAGCAGAACGCCCTGGCCGACAACGACACCGTGGCCGGGCAGATCGACATCGGCTGCTTCGAAACCGTGGCACCGCTGTACCTGCCGCGGCTGATCGCCGGCTTTCGCGAACGCTATCCGGGCGTGGATATTCGCTTGCGCGATGGCGAGCAGCAGGACCTGATCCAGGGTTTGACTGCCGGCACTTTCGACCTGGCGTTTCTCTACGACCACGACCTGGATGGCACCATCGAGGCCGAACCGTTGATGCCGCCGCAGAAGCCTTACGTGCTGCTGCCCGAGAAGCACCGCTTCGCCGGCCAGGCGCAGGTGTCGCTGCGGGATCTGTGCCCGGAGCCGATGATCTTGCTGGACGTGGCGCCGAGCCGGACCTACTTCGTCAGCCTGTTCAATGAAATGGGCCTGACGCCGAACATCGTCTTCAGTTCGCCGTCGATCGAGATGGTGCGCGGGATGGTGGGGCAGGGCTTCGGGTTTTCATTGCTGGTGACCCGGCCGCATTCGGAATGCACGTATGACGGGCAGAAGCTGGTGATGATCGACATCGCCGAACCGGTGGCGTTGTCGGGGTTGGCGGCGGCGCACCTGAAGCGGGTGCAACTGACAAAGCCCGCGCAGCTGTTCGTCGAGTTCTGCCGCGAAGAATTGGCCAAGTTCTGAAAAAGCTTCGCGGGACAAGCCCGCTCCTACAGGAAATACGTGATTCCTGTAGGAGCAGGCTTGTCCCGCGAATGGGGCGCAAGGCGCCCCCGGCCATCTCAAGCCTTACTGCTGATCCGGCACCACCGCAATCACGTCGATTTCCATCAGCCACTCGGCCTGGGCCAAGCCGGCCACCACCAACCCGGTGGAAATCGGGAACACACCCTTGAGCCACTTGCCGACTTCCTTGTACACCGGCTCACGGAAGCGCGGGTCGGTGATGTAGGTGGTGGTCTTGACGATGTGCGACAGATCGGAGCCGGCCTCTTCAAGCAGCTGCTTGACGTTCTTCATCGCCTGCTCGGTCTGCGCCCGAGGGTCACCCAGGCCGACCAGCTTGCCTTCGAAGTCGGTGCCGACCTGGCCGCGCACGTAGATGGTGTTACCGGCCCGCACGGCCTGGCACAGGTCGTTGTCCAGGGTCTGGTTGGGGTAGGTTTCCTTGGTGTTGAACATGCGGATGCGAGTATGGGTAGGCATCAGTGGGCTCCGAGGGTGCTGACGTTGCTGATCGAGTGGTCTTGTTGCTCATCCGCGTCGCGCTGGTCGCGGTCGCGGTAGGCCAGGTAGGTGCGTTGCGTGGCGATGTGGCCGGCGACATGCTTGGCGTCGTGCCACACGCCCCAGATGAACGACGAGCCACGGCGTGACAGCCAGGGCAGGCCGAGGAAGTACACGCCCGGCTCGCGGGCGACGCCACGCTGGTGCTGGGGCTTGCCGTTGGCGTCGAAGGTGTCGACCTGCAGCCAGCTGAAGTCCACGCCGTAGCCGGTGGCCCAGATGATGCTGGTGACGCCGGCCTGGGCCAGGTCCAGTTGCTGCAGCGGGTTGACCATGCACTCCGGGTCAGCCAGGCGCTTGCGCGCCTCGGGCTCTTCCGGCAGGTCCAGGCCGTTGCGCTCGATGTAGGCATCGGCGGCATCCAGCAGGGCCAGGTAGTTTTCGTCGCCGCGGTTGATGTTGTCGACCAGGTTGTCCTGGAAACGCGCCACACCGTTTTCGAACGACTGGGTCAGGCCGACCAGGGTCATGCCCTGGTGGGCGAGGGCGCGGAAGTCCACGGTGTGGCCGCCACGGGCGCCACTGACGGCAATGGTCACGTGCTCGCGGCCCGGCTTGGCGATTTCTGCGTCCCACTCGCCCAGTACGCCCAGCCACCAGCAGAAGTCGCGGTTGCGGTAGGCCCGTGGCGGGCGGTCGTGGGCGCCGACCGACAGGTACACCTGGCGCCCGGCACGCATCAGCTCTTCGGCGATCTGCACACCGGAGGAGCCGGCGCCTACCACCAGCACGGCGCCTTCAGGCAGTTGCTCGGGGTTGTAGTAGGCGGCGGAGTGGATCTGGTGCAGGTTGGCATCTTTCGGCGCGATGGCCGGGATGACCGGTTTCTGGAACGGGCCAGTGGCGGCCACCACGCGGTTGGCGCGGATCACGCCTTCGTTGGTCTCGACGGTGAAGCCGGGGCGGTCGGCGTTGCGTACCACCTTCTTCACTTCGATGCCGGTGCGTACCGGCAGGTTGTACTTGCGTACGTACTGCTCGAAGTAGTCGGCGACCTGGTCCTTGCCGGCGAAAGCGTCGGCGTCGAGGTTGAATTCCAGCCCCGGGAAGCGGTCGTGCCAGACCGGGCCGTTGGCCACCAGCGAATCCCAGCGGCCGGTGCGCCAGGCCTCGGCGATACGCTTGCGCTCCAGCACCAGGTGCGGCACGCCAAGCTTGCTCAGGTGTTCGCTCATGGCCACGCCGGCCTGGCCGGCGCCAACCACGAGGGTGTCGATTTCGATGTTGTTCAGTGTCATGTCCGAGCCCTTGTTCAGGCGGTTTTTGTCAGGTCGGTTTGGAGGACCGCCGTTGCTTGGGGCCAGACTAGGGATGCCTGGAAAATCGCGAAAATAGTATTTAGCTGGGGCTTGCCGATAAAACGGCGAAGGCCCCGGTTTGCCTGGGCTTGGTCGGGGTTTTCAGGGCTTTTCGAGTGGTATTGGCCGGCCATAGTTTTTTCCTGTTCAAGGCACAGGAAAATGTTGGTTTCGTGGCCCTGAAGCTTGCGCCCAGAATGCTGGGCATCGCACAGAACAACAGGAGTTCCACCATGACCTTCTCCATCATCGGTCGCTGCCAGGAAACCGGCCAGGTCGGTATTGCCATCAGCTCGTCGAGCATCGCCGTGGGCGCCCGCTGCCCGTGGGTTCGTGCTGGCGTCGGCGCCGTGTCGACCCAGAACATCACCTTGCCGGCGCTCGGCCCGCAAATCCTCGATGCCCTGGAGCAGGGCCAGTTGCCGCCTGCCGCCGCGCTGGACCGCGTGCTCAGCGCCAATGGCTGGAGCGAGTATCGCCAGGTCACGGTGATCGACAGCCAGGGCCAGGTGGCGCTGTTCACCGGCAAGGAGGCGCTGGGCGTGCATAACGCCGTCGCAGGCGAGCAGTGCGCGGCCGCTGGCAACCTGTTGTCCTCGCTCCAGGTGATCGAAGCCATGGTGCAGGCCTTCGAACAGGCCGGTGGGCATCTGGCTGACCGCCTGCTGGCGGCCATGCATGCCGCGATGGCGGCGGGTGGTGAGGCCGGCCCGGTGCATTCCGCGGCACTGAAGATCGCCGGTGAGCTGACCTGGCCGCTGGTGGACCTGCGTGTGGACTGGGCTGACGAGGACCCGATCGGTGTGCTCGATGGCCTGTGGCAGGCGTACCGCCCGCAGATGCAGGACTACGTTACCCGCGCCCTCGACCCGACTGCCGCTCCCAGCTACGGGGTGCCGGGCGATGAGTGAATTCAGCAGCCGCGCGTTGCTGGAGCGGCTGATCGGCTTTGCAACGGTCAGCCGCGACTCGAACCTTGAGTTGATCGCTTTCATCCGCGACTACCTGGCCGAGCTTGGCGTGGAGTGCGAGCTGTTCCACAACCCGGAAGGCAGCAAGGCCAACCTGTTCGCCACCATCGGCCCCAAGGATATCGGCGGTGTGGTGCTGTCCGGGCACACCGACGTGGTGCCGGTGGACGGCCAGGCCTGGACGCTGCCGGCCTTCGCCCTGACCGAGCGCGACGGGCGCCTGTATGGCCGTGGCACGGCCGACATGAAGGGCTTCATCGCCTCGGTGCTGGCTGCCGTGCCGGCATTCCTGGCGCAACCGCTGCGCATCCCGGTGCACCTGGCGTTCTCCTATGACGAGGAAGTTGGCTGCCTGGGCGTGCGCTCGATGCTGGCCGCGCTGGAACAACGTCCGCACAAGCCGCGGCTGTGCCTGATCGGTGAGCCTACCGAATTGAAGCCAGTGCTTGGCCACAAAGGCAAGCTGGCGATGCGCTGCGAAGTGCAGGGCGCGGCGTGTCACTCGGCGTATGCCCCTTACGGGGTGAATGCCATCGAGTACGCTGCCAAGCTGATCGGCAAGCTGGGCGAGATCGGTGATGCCCTGGCATTGCCGGCCCATCACGACGAGCGCTTCGACCCGCCGTTCTCCACGGTGCAGACCGGGGTCATCAGAGGGGGCAGGGCGTTGAACATCGTGCCGGAGGAATGTGCGTTCGATTTCGAGGTGCGCGCGCTGCCGGGGTTCGAAGCGCAGGCGGTGGCCGACCAGCTGCAGACCTACGCCGAGGCCGAGTTGCTGCCCCGCATGCGCAAGGTCAACGCTGGCAGTGCAATTCGCCTGCAACCGTTGAGTGCGTATCCGGGGCTGGCCACGCCAGCCGACAGCGAGGCCGCGCGCTTGGTGGCATTGCTCAGCGGATCGGATGATTTCGGCACTGTGGCGTTCGGCACCGAAGGTGGCCTGTTCGACCAGGCCGGTATTCCCACCGTGGTTTGCGGGCCGGGCAGCATGGACCAGGGGCACAAGCCGGACGAGTTCGTCAGTGTCGAACAGATGCGGGGTTGTGATGCGATGTTGCTGAGGTTGGTGGATTACCTCAGGCAGGAATAATGGTGTTGGCTTCTTCGCAGGTTTACCCGCGAAGAAGCCCTAAGCTTGGCAATCAGATCTCAATCGCCCCACTGACCAACCCATACACCGCAATCACCGCCCCCCGGCGGCTTAGAAGGTTGCCTTGACCTGCAGGCCGAAGACCAGCGCGTTGTCGATGTCCTTCCCGGAGAACGCCCCTGGCTCGATGATGTATTGCACATCCGGGCGCAGGTTCAGCCAAGGCGTGGCCTGGTAGCCATAGCTCAGTTCGACCAACTGCTCGGCATTGTCGATGTTGGGGAACTGCTGCCCGGCATTGACTGCGGCGTCTTCCAGCACATCGCGGCTACGTGGGTTCGGCACGGCGCGGCCATAGCCCAGGGCTACGGTATCGCGCGGGCGGCCTTCGAACGGCTTGTAAAGCACCACCCCGGCGCCATACCACTTGGTGAACGGCGAGGCGGCCTCGCTCGCTGCCGAGTACTGGCCGAAGGCGTGCAGGCTGCGGCCTGGCGAGCCGGCGTCGTTCCACACTGCCTGGTCGACCAGCAGGTAGTGGCCACCGCGACCAGACACTTCCTTGCTGCTGTCGACGCGCTTCACGTCGGAGCTGTCGTAGTAGTAACCCAGCTTGTACTCGCCCGGCAGTTCGCCCTGCAGCTTGTACACCAGTTCCACAGGCACCACGGTGCCGGTGGTGTGCTTGGGCCCCAGGTGCCAGGCGCGGCTGGAGTTGCCGTTGCTCTCCGGGTCGACGTTGAATGCCGCCACGCGCAATTGCCAGGACGGCGACAGGTCGTACTTCACGCGCACGCCGAGGTGGGCGTTGGGGTAGTTGGTCCAGCCGCTGCCGCCGGACATGTTCAGCGGGTGGCCGCAGAAGCCGGCGTTCATGAAGTTGCACAGGATGCCGCTGTCGAGGCCGCCGAGGTCGTTGCCCATGGCCATGTAGCCAAGCTTGACGTTGAGCGCCGGGGTGAACAGGGTGCGCTCGTAGCTCAGTTCGGTCAGGCGGGTGTACAGGCCACCGTAGTTTTCCTGGATCGGCAGGCGGTTGCCGACCAGGTCTTCCGAGGCGCTGTTGCCGCGGCGGTCGTTGATGGTCAGCTGGACCTTGCCGCCGTTTTCCAGGCCGTACAGTTTCGACAGGTCGAACTGTGCGCCGAGCTTGATGTTCTGCGAGTAGCGCGCCGAGCGGTGTAGGCCGCCGTGGGCGTTGTAGGCGGTTTCACCGCTGTAGTCGCCGGTGATCTTGACGCCGTCTTCTTCGAGCTGGTGACGCAGGCCACCCCAGTCACCGGTCATGGTGCTGCGGTTGAGCAGGTCGCCGTCGGCCAGGGCGGTGGTGCTGGCCAGGGCCAGAAGCAGGGTTGGGGTGATGCGGATAGCGGATGGCATTGCTGTGTCTCGTGTTGTTTTCGGGGGGCCATTCGCGAACAAGCCCGCTCTCACCAGGATCAGAGGAGAACCTGTGGGAGCGGGCTTGCCCGCGAATGCAGCGACGTGCTCTTACGGCAGGGCGTAAGAAATCACGTAGTCGCCACGATCAGTCGACTGGCGCGCACCGCCAGCAGTGATCACCACGTACTGTTTGCCGGTCTTCGGCGAAACGTAGGTCATCGGGCCACCCTGGCTGCCTACAGGCAGGCGGGCTTTCCAGATTTCGTTACCGTTGCTGCTGTCGTAGGCGCGCAGGTAGAAGTCCTGGGTACCGGCGATGAACACCAGGCCGCCTTGGGTCGACAGGGTGCCGCCGAGGGTTGGCAGGCCGATCTTGATCGGCAGGTGCATGCGAATGCCCAGGGGGCCGGTGTCTTCCACGGTGCCGACTGGTACCTGCCAGGCGATCTGGCGGGTTTTCATGTCAATGGCGGTCAGGGTACCGAATGGCGGGGCCTGGCACGGGATGCCGGCAACCGACAGGAAGCGGTTCTTGTTCACCGCGTACGGGGTGCCCTTGAGCGGTACGGCGCCCATGCCGGTATTCAGTGCTTCACCGCCGGAGGCTGCGCCACCCTTGTTCTGCGACGGGATCATCTGGATCCACAGGCCCAGGCGCATGTCGTTGACGAAGATGAAGCCATGCACCGGGTCGGTGGAGAGGCTGCCCCAGTTCATGCCACCCAGCGAACCCGGGAAGCTCAGCGACAGGTCGGTACCCGGCGCAGTGTACAGGCCGTCGTAGCGCATCTTCTTGAAGTCGATACGGCACAGCAGCTGGTCATACGGCGTGGCACCCCACATGTCCGATTCGCTCAGGGTCTGCGCGCCGATCTGCGGCATGCCTACCGATTTGGGCTGGGTCGGCGAGTACGGCTCGTTGGGAATGTTGCTTGGCTTGACCGGCACTTCGTCGACCTGCGTCAGCGGTTTGCCGGTGGCGCGGTCGAGCACGTAGATCTGCCCGGCCTTGGTACCGATCACTACCGCAGGCACGGACTTGCCGTCGTCCTTGGTGAAATCGATCAGGCTCGGCTGCATCGGCAGGTCGAAGTCCCAGAGGTCGTTGTGCACGGTCTGGAATACCCACTTCTGGTTACCGGTGGTGGCATCCAGGGCCAGCACGGAAGCACCGTAGGTGTGGTCCAGCTTGCTGCGTTCAACGCCATAGATGTCGGTGGACGACGAGCCCATTGGCAGGAACACGGTGTTCATCGCCGGGTCGTAGGACATAGGTGCCCAGCTGTTCGGGGTGCTGCGCACATAGGTGCTGCCATCGGCCGGCGCCTTGCGGTCTTCCGGATTGCCCGGGTCGAAGGCCCAGCGCATTTCACCGGTGATCACGTCGAAACCACGGATCACGCCGCCTGGCATGTCGGTCTGGACGTTGTCGGCGACGCGGCCGCCGACCACCACGGTGGTACCGGCCATCAACGGTGCGGAGGACAGCTGGTAGTAGGAGTCCGGCACATCACCTAGGCCGGCCATCAGGTTGACCTGGCCGTTGTTGCCGAAGCCCTGGCAGAACTCGCCGTTGTCGGCGTCCACGGCGATCAGGCGACCGTCGATGGTGTTGGTCAGCAGGCGACGTTGGCAGTTGGCACCGGGCGCGACGCTGCCGCCGGTGATCGGCGAGCTGTTGGGCTGGGTCGGCTGGGCGATCGCGGCGGTGGCGTCGAAGTAGGCCATGCCACGGCAACGCTGCCAGACCTTGGACTGGGCGTTGATCGCGTTCTTCCACAGCTCTTTGCCGGTGTCGGCATCGAGGGCGATCAGGTTGTTGTGCGGGGTGCAGATGAACACCTTGTTGCCGATCTGCAGCGGGGTCAGCTGATCTTCGGCACCGTTGCCGTCGCTGATGGCGACGTCACCGGTGTGGTAGGTCCAGGCCACCTTGAGCTTGTTGACGTTGTCGCGGTTGATCTGGTCCAGCGCGGCGAAGCGGCTGCCACCTTCGGTGTTGCCGTAGTGGGCCCAGTCCTTCTGCTCCTTGCCAGTTTCGACCGGGGTCATGCCTGGGCCCTTACCGGTGGGTGCAACGCTTGGGTGGGCAACGAACATGTTGCCCACAGCGATCACCAGCACCACGGCCAGCACGCCAGCGATGCCGTAGGCACCACGGCCGGCGCTGGCGCCATTGGCACGGGCGAGCATCGGGTAGACCAGCGCCACCACCATGCCGATCGCGCCGAACATGAACAGGCGCGAGAACAGCGGCCAGAACACCAGGCCAGCGTCGCTCAGCGCCCAGATCGCGGTACCGATCAGGAACGCCGCGTACAGCCAGGCGCCGGCCTGCTTGCGGCGAGCGATGAGAATACCGGCGATGGCCATGGCCAGGCCGCCGATCAGGAAGTACCAGGAACCGCCCAGGCCGGCGAGCTTGACGCCGCCAGCAGCCAGGAGCAGGCCGAGCAGGGCGACGATCACGCCCAAGCCGACCAGGATGATGTTTGTGGCGCCAGAGGCGCGCGGTGTTTCGTTCATGCCAGGGATCTCAGCAGGTGGAATGTGCGCAGTCTAAGCCCTTAGCTTGCTAATTAACAAGTTGGTACATAATTTTATGAGGCTGATTGTCGCAGGGCCGAACTTGCGAAGATGTGGAGAAAAGTTTAGATCTAGTGCTGAAAATTGCTGTAAAAATGATGTTTGGCAGGTATATGGGTGTGGCGCTTTAGATTTTTTAGCATGAACGAAGGGCGTATCAATGGCTCGGCCAGGGTGTTTCACTGCCATGAAACACGGCAAGCCAGATGGTCGGTTGCCCCTGGGTAGTCCATTCCACGCGGTGACGGCAATGCGCCGGAATGTCCAGGCAGTCGCCTGGCACCAGCAAGCGGGTGTAATTCTCGTGCTCAAGGCGCAGCCCGGCGGTGCCGGTCAACAACATGATCCATTCGCCTTCGGCCTGGTCGTACCAGTAGCCTGGCGGGCTGGCCTGGCCGCAGGAAACGATGCGTTCGATGCGCAGGCCAGGGCGCCGCAGCAGTTCATCGACCCGCTCGGCAGCGGCAGGGTCGCAATGGGGCAGGGCGTTGAGCAGGTTGGTGAGCGGCATGGGCAGTTCTCGCACTGATGGAGGTGCTTCCACTATGGACCTGGTCGCTCTGTTGTGCGCTTCTTGACCCGCTTCGTGGTTTGTAGGACTGTTCCGAGATTTGAGAATCGGGGTATCCATGGACAAGCTCTTGGCGATGAGGATGTTCACCACGACAGTCGATGCCCAGGGCTTTTCCGCGGCAGCGCGCAGGCTCGGCGTCGCCACCTCGTCGGTGACGCGCCTGGTCGACGGGCTGGAGTCGGAACTTGGCACGACCTTGCTCAACCGCTCCACGCGCCAGGTGAGCCTGACCGAGGCGGGCGCACGTTACTACGCCCGGGCAAGGGAAATCTTCGACGCGCTGGAGGAAGCCGACGCCAGCGTCGCCGATCGTGGCGATGAGCCGGTCGGCGTGCTGCGCCTGTGCCTGCCGGTAGAGTTCGGCCGCCGCGTGATCGCACCGCACCTTGGGCCTTTCCTGGCTCGCCACCCGTCGCTGGAGCTGGACATCGACATGAGCGACCGGCTCGATGACTTGCTCGACGGTCGTTACGATCTGTCCATTCGCCTCGGCGACCCGTCACCGAACGACGAACTGGTGTGCCGGCAACTCGGTCGCTTCCAGCGCTGGCTGGTAGCAAGCCCCGATTACCTGGCCAGGCGTGACGCGCTGCTGCATCCCGAGCAGTTGCTGCAGCACGCCTGCCTGCGTTTTCGCTACGGGCAGAAGGCGCGCGCCTGGCGCCTGCAGCGTGCCGATGAGGCACTGGAACTGGACGTGAGCGGGCCGTTGCGCAGCGCCAACGCCGACCTGTTGCGCGAAGCGGCGCTGGCCGCCAGCGGTATTGCCTTGCTGGCCGACTGGCTGGTGCGCGAAGACGTGGCGGCCGGGCGCTTGCAGCGGATATTTGCGGACTGGCAGGTCAGTCCCGGCACCGCCAATGACAGCATCAATGCCTTGTATTTGCCCAACCATCGCGGCTCTCGGCGGGTCAACGCGTTCATCGGCTTTTGCGAGGGCCTGCTCAAACCCTGATCCCTGCCGTTGCGCCTGGCGCAAAGCCCCGTTGCGCCGGAGCCGGATTCTCTCGCTGGCAAGCGCTCGGTAAGGTGCCTGACATATTCCAACCCGATGCCGAGGTACCTCGCATGAATTCCTCCCTTGCTGCTGCACCGCCAGCCCATGCCGGCCTGAGCCGTGCTCTGGTCGCGCTGCTGGCGTTCTGTTGTGGCGCGATCGTCGCCAATATCTATTACGCGCAGCCCATCGTCGGGCTGATCGCCCCGGACCTGGGCCTGTCCACCGAGCGCGCCAGCCTGATCGTGTCACTGACCCAGCTGGGCTACGCACTGGGCCTGCTGTTGCTGGTGCCACTGGCTGACCTGGTGGAAAACCGTCGGTTGATGATCGCCACCGCCGTGCTGGCCTGTGTCAGCCTGTTGCTGGCGGGGACCAGCAGCAGCGGCCAAGGGCAACTGTTCCTGGGCTATGCCTTGCTGATCGGTTTCAGTTCGGTGGCTGTGCAGATGCTCATCCCGTTGGCTGCTCACCTTGCGCCTGAGCAAGCACGCGGGCGGGTGGTCGGCAACATCATGGGCGGTTTGCTGCTGGGTATTCTGCTGGCGCGGCCGCTGTCGAGCCTGGTCGCCGACCACTTTGGCTGGCGCGCGGTGTTCATGGGGGCTGCTGGCCTGATGTTGGCAATCATTCTGTTGTTGGCGCTGACGCTGCCGCGCCGGGTGCCTGAGCACAAGGCCAGCTATGCCGGGCTGATGGTGTCGTTGGTTGCCCTGCTGCGCCAATATCCGGTATTACGCCAGCGCTCGCTGTACCAGGCTTTGATGTTCGCGGCGTTCAGCCTGTACTGGACCGCGGTGCCGCTGGCCCTGGCCAGTGAGCACGGGCTGTCGCAAAGCCAGATCGCCTTGTTTGCCCTGGTCGGCGCGGTCGGCGCCATCGCCGCGCCCATGGCCGGCCGCCTGGCCGACGCCGGCCATGCCCGTGCCGGTTCGTTGCTGGCGCTGGTGTTGGCGCCGCTGGCGCTGCTGCTGGGCCTGACGGCGCCCGGCTACAGCGTGATCGGCCTGGGGTTGACCGGGGTGCTGCTGGATTTCGCCGTACAGATGAACATGGTGATCGGCCAGCGTGAAGTCTATGCGCTGGACCCGGCCAGCCGCGGGCGGCTGAATGCGCTGTACATGACCAGCATCTTCCTGGGCGGGGCAATGGGTTCGGCGGTGGCCAGTGCGGTGTTCGCCCAGCAGGGGTGGCACGGTGTGGCGCTGGTGGGGGCGGCATTGCCGGGCATGGCCCTGGTCGTCTTCTTGCTGGTTGCGCGGCGCGCTTGAGCTTTCACCGGCCCAGCGGCAAAGCCACGCCAATCAATGCGAACAGGCTCCCGCAGCAGCGATTGAACCCTTTGCCGCCCTTGGCCAGCCAGGGCCGGATACGAAACGCCAGGCGAGCCAGCAGGTATTCGACCAAGCATTCCACGCTGGCAAAGGTCGCTGCCATGATCACGAACTGCAGCAACAGCCCACGCTGCGGGTCGATGAACTGCGGCAGGAAGGCACCGTAGAACAACAGTACCTTGGGGTTGGCGATAGCAGACAGCAGGCCTTGGCGGAACATCCCCAAATTGCCCAGGCGGGCAGCGCGTTCGGTCACCTCCAGATGCAGCGCAGGGCTGCGCCAGAGCTGGATGCCCAGCCACACCAGGTAGGCTCCCCCCACCCATTTGAGCACGGTCAGCACCGAGGCCGACGTCTGCAGCAGCGCCGTCAGCCCGAACATCGCCAGGGCAATCAGTGCGCTGAAGCCGAACACCCCGCCGACGATGGTGAACAGCGTGCGGCGCGCGCCATACAGTGCACCGTGCGTCAGCGCTAGCAGACTGTTCGGGCCAGGGGTCAGCGACAGGCCGATGCTCGCCAGCACGTAGATGAACCAGGTATCCAGAGCCATGATGGGCGCCTCAGATAGTCACGAGCACTCAGTCTATGGGACGGTACTGCAAGTGCAGGGTATGATCTGGACATTCAATGGTGTTTTCTGGACTTGTTTCGAATGGCCCCTGATATCCGCCTGCTGATCCTGCCGTTACCGGACTTCGCCTTGCTGCCGTTCGGTGCGTTTCTCGACAAGCTGCGCTTCAGCGCCGACGACGAGGACTACAGCCAGCAGCGCTACTGCAGCTGGACCTTGGCCAGCCTGACGGGCGAGCACGTGCCGTCGAGCAGCGGTGCGGTGATGCAGGTGCGGGCCATTACCGAGCAATTGCGTTGGAATGAGTACGACTATCTGGTGCTGTTCGGCAGCCGCAATGCTGAAGCCACCGCCGCGTTGGCCCCGAGCTACAAGCCTCTGCTCAAGCGAGCGGCCAAGGCGGGGGTGAAGCTGGTCGCCATCGACAACGCCGCCTTCCTGCTGGCCGCCTGCGGCCTGCTGGACGGGCACAAGGTCGTGGTGCACTGGCGCCATGAGGCGGAGTTTCGGGCATCTTTCCCGCATCTGCAGGTGCTGCGCGAGCAGTTGTACTGTATCGACGGGGGGCGCATCACCTGTGCCGGCGGCACGGCAGCCCTCGACCTGGCGGTGGAACTGCTGGCGGGCGCCTGCGGGCGTGCCCGGGCGCTCAAGGGCCTGGCCGACATGCTGGTGGACGAATCTCGTGACAGCCGCCATGCCCTGCGTTCACTGGAGGCCGACGCCGGGCAGGGGCGCCAGGTGCAGCGTGCGCTGGCGCTGATGCGTCATCACCTGGGGGCACAAGGGTCGATCGAACAGCTGGCTGCGGAACTCGGCATCAGCCGGCGTCAGCTGGACCGCCAGTTCCAGGCCAGCCACGGCATGAGCGCCAAGGCCTGGTGGCTGGAAATGCGCCTGCAGCAGGCGCGCTGGCGATTGCTCAACTCCAGTCACAGCCTGGCGCAGATTGCCGACGAGGTCGGGCTGGGTGATGCCAGCTACCTGGGCAAGTGTGTGCGGCGGCGGTTTGGCTGCACGGCGCTGGCGCTGCGCAGCTCAAACGGTCATTGCGGCGTGCCGAACAGGCCGGTCCAGTAGATGCCGGCATCGCTCTTCGGGTCTACCGCATAGGCCGCACCCATTTCGCGGAAGTCCGGGTTCATCAGGGTGGCGCAATGACCGGGGCTGTCGAGCCAGCCATCCACCACCTTCTGCGCGGTGTCGCGCCCGGCGGCGATGTCTTCGCCGATCTGCTGATACAGATAGCCGGCCAGTTCCGCGCGGTCACCCGGCGTGCGCCCGTCCTTGTCGATATGGTCGAAGAAGTTCTGGTTGGCCATGGCCCGCGTATGGCTGGCTGCCACCCCCGCCAGCGCAGCGCTCCAACTCAGCGCAGGGGCTGCGGCAAACGGCTGGCCGCCGCATTGGCGGGGGGTCTTGCGTGCGGTATTGATGGCCTGCAGCAGCTTCTGCCCCTCGGCCTGCCAGTCACCCAGGCGCCCGCTGAGCAGGGGCCGGGCCAGCACGATGCGCCAGTCGCGGCCTTCCTGGCTGACGCCGATGTCGACAAACTGCGGGTCGAGCACCACCTGGCAGAAGCTCTCCTTGATGGCATTCATGGCAGCGTTCGCATCACGTGGGCCGGACAGGCTGATCGCCTGGACGTTGACCATCGGATAGGCCGCGCGGCTCATGGCCTGCTGCAGGTCACGGGTGCCCTCCGGCGACAGTGCCAGGCGCGTGTCGCTGTTGAGCGGCGGCAGTTCCACCGACACCTGGTCCCCGCAGCGCTGGGCCTGGCTGCGGTAGGTATTGATCGAATCGATCAGTTGCGCTTCTTCGCCGGTGACGGCCAAGGCCCCGGTCGACAGGACCAGGCCCATCGACAAGGCGGCAACGGATGACAGGACGCGCATGTGGATCTCCCTGTGACTGGCAGCGTCTTGGTATGCGCTGCTCATCCTACACAAGCGCGAGGCTTTTGGCCCAGTCTCGTGCAAAGCAAAGAAAACGCCAGCAATGACTTGCAGGCGGCAAAAGAGGGAGTAGACCGGCGAGCGCCAGAAAAGTGCAGTGGCTTATCAGCGCGCCAGTTCCTGATTCGGCTTGTAGAACAGGAAATGCCGGGTTTCGGCGGTCTTGCGATAGGCCTTGGCCCAGCTCGGGTGCACCTGGCGGTCATGGAAGTACAGCGCGCCGCCAGTGCTGTCCTTGAGTTGCTGGTTCAAGGCCTTGCGGGCAATTTCCTTGGCGATGTCGTAACGGTCCTTTTCCTCGACCTGGTCCGGGCGGCCGTCACACCACCAGGAAAACTGGCAGGATTTGGTTTCCACGCCTTGCTTTACCACCCCGCAGATGGTGTTGGGGAAGCCATCCTTGCCTAGCCGGTTGATCACCACGCTGGCCACCGCGCTCATGTCCCCGTCGTCGGCACCCTTGGCTTCCCAATAGATGGTGCGTGCCAGGCAGGTGATGCTGTCATCCATCGGCGCCTGACCTGCCGGGTCCACTGCCTGCACCTCGCCAGGGGTGATGGTTTCTGGCTTCTTCGGCGGAGGAGCATCCTCCACCACCTTTTTTTCCAGGTTTTGCGCCTTGTCCTCGGCCACTGCGGCCTTGGCACTGTCGGCGGCGTGCAAAGGGCCTGCGAGCAGGGCCGAGGTCAAGCCGATCAGCATCCACGAGAGGCGCATGGTCAATTTTCCGAAGTGTGGGCTGAGTCACAGTCTAGCCAAGCGTAATCACCTCAGCGTTAGCATTAGCATCAAAGGCAAGGTCACGGCGGCCAGCACGGTCTGCAGGGCGATGATGGTGGCCATCAGCGGCGCGTTGCCGCCCATCTGCCGCGCCATCACGTAAGACGACGAAGCGGTCGGCAAGGCCTGGAACAGCACTGCCACAACCGCTGCCTGGCCGCTCAACCCAAGCAGGCGGCACAGGCCCCAGGTGGTCAGCGGCATGACCAGGAACTTGAAAGCCGATGCCGCCAGCAGTGGCCGCACTTGCTGGCCGACACTGGCGCCACCGAGTGCAGCGCCCACACACAGCAGGCCCAGGGGCAGGGCGGCCTGGCCCAGCGCCTTGATGGTGGGTTCCAGGCCGGCCGGCAAGCCCAGGCCGCTGGTCCGCAGCAGCAGGCCCCCGGCGCAGCCGACGATCAGCGGGTTGGCGAAGATGGCCCGCAACACCGTCGCCGGGGAGCTATGGCGCGCGCTGAAGCGGGCGAACACCAGCACGCAGAGCAGATTGACCAAGGGTACGATGGCGGCGTTGGCAACGGCGGCCAGCGCGATCCCGGCGCTGCCGTAGATGCCGGCGGCGAGGGTGGCGCCGATGTAGTTGTTGAAGCGCACGCCGCCCTGGAACACCGAGGTGAAGTCGGCGCCTTCGTGGTTCACTGCACCCTGGTAGAGCACCAGCAGCACGGCGCCAAGCAGGGTGGAAAGCATCAGCACACCGACCATGCCCAGCACCGGCACGCCATCGAGATTGGCCGTGGCCAGGCCATGCAGGAACAGCGACGGCAGCAGCACGTAATAGCTCAGGCGTTCGGCGCCCGGCCAGAACGACTCGGCGAGGAAGCCGCGGATGCGCAGGAAAGTGCCCAGGGCAATGAGCAAGATGATGGGCACGAGTGTGGTCAGCAGCAGGTGAAGCATGGTGGTCGTTCCGTGGTCGGGTACGGGCACAGGTTAGCGTGGCTGACTGATTGGGAAAAACGTTGATTTCTGCACTGACTGTTGAGGAAAACTGTACCTTCACGCGTCCATGGCGGTCCTCAACACAGCACTGAGGTGCCGGCGCTGGCTCTTTTCGTGTTCCAGCAACACTACCCGCCGCACCAGCTGTGGCTCGCCAAAGGGCAGGCAGGTGGCCGGCGGCAAGCGTTGCAGATCGTCATCAGCCATGGGAATGATCGCCACCCCCAGCCCCATCACCGCCATGCGCGCCAGTGCTTCCTGGCTGTCCAGCTCCATCTGTTCACTGACCTGCAAATGCTGGCGGCGCAGCTCCTGCTCGATCTGCCGCCCGGCCCAGGCACGCTTGTCGAAGCGCAGGAACGGTTGGCCTGCCAGCAGCTGCGGCAGGCTCTGGCCGGCCAGCTCGGGGCTGGCGATGGCCCAGAAGCGGTCCTCGAACAGCGGCGTGAAAATCAGGTTCTGCGGGTAGGGGCTTACCGGTTCCGTGGTGATCGCTGCATCCAGCTCGCCGTCCTCGACGCGCCGTGCAAGCTCGGCCGACATCCCTGAGTTGACGCTGATATGCAGTTGCGGGTGATGGGCCTTGATCCAGACCAGGGCCTTGGGCAGGCGCCGGGCCAGGACCGTGTGGATCGCCCCCAGTCGCAACCGGCCACGCAAGCTCGGGCCGCTGGCCAGGGCATCGGCCAGTTCGTCGTAGGCGCCGAGGATGTGCTCGGCCCGCGCCACCGCCAGTTGCCCGGCTTCGGTCAGCGCTACCTGGCGACGGCTGCGGTCGAATAGCGCGACCTTGAGTTCGTCCTCGAGGGTCTTGATGTGCAGGCTCACGGCCGAAGGGGTGAGGCTGAGCAGGTCGGCGGCACGGGCGAAGGTGCCGTGGCGGGCGATGGTCACCAAGGTGCGCAGGGCTTTGAGGGACACGCGAGTGGGCTCCGGGTTGCGAGGGAAGTGTTTCAGTCTGTGGCTGGAGGGAATGCCTGGCAAGCTGCGCAGTCCCATTCGTTACGTGGGTACGAAACCCACCTGTCCCAAGCCATGGAGAAACGACATGAAAGCAGTAGTCTTCACCACATTGCTGGCCTGCGCCGGTCTCGCCCAGGCCGCGCAGACGGTGGAATTGAAGCTGGCCGGGGCGGACGGTCCGGGCAAGTCGATCGGGACCATCAGCATCGAACAGAACAAGTACGGCACCGTGCTCACCCCCGACCTCAAGGACCTGCCACCGGGCGTACATGGCTTCCACCTGCACCAGCAGGGTTCGTGCGCGGCGGCAGAGGAAAACGGCAAGCCAGTGCCAGCCGGCGCGGCGGGCGGGCACTGGGACCCTGACACCACCAACGCACACAAGGGCCCCTATGATGACAGTGGCCACCGCGGTGACCTGCCGGCACTGTATGTCGGCGCCGACGGCAAGGCCACCTACCCGGTATTGGCGCCTCGTCTGAAAGCCACCGATTTCAAAGGCCATGCACTGATGGTGCATGCCGGTGGCGACAACCACAGTGACCATCCGCAGAAGCTGGGCGGTGGCGGTGCCCGTGTCGCCTGCGGGGTGGTTCAGTAAACCCGGCCAGGTCGCAACAGCCCGTCGCTGACTAGCTGCGTGGCGTGTCAGCCAGGCAGGCGAACACACCGGAAAGACCACTTGCCGTTTTCTTGTGTTTACAAGCGAGGTCCTGGCAAGCCTTGACGCAGAAAACGCGGCAGGGCGAAAGGGCTGCTCAGGGTTGGCGCTCGGCCACCGCACGCAATGTGCGTAGCGTCACCACCGGGGCATCGACGACGAAGCGGTTGGCCAGCCAGCCCGGCACGTCCCCGGCAGGGTCTGCCTGCAACTGGTAGGTCACCTCGGTTTCCCGCTCGCCGAGCGGCTTCATCACCCATTCGCCCGAGAGGTGCTGTACGCGAATCAGCCCCGGCTCTTCTGGCAGGCGGCTCGGTTCGGCGCTCAGGTGCCGTACCAGGGTGCCGTCATCCAGACGTTCGGTGCGGACCTTGAGAATGATGTCGCGCGGCAGGGTCGGCCATGGCAAGTTGGTGGTCAGGTACACCCAGGTGCTATCGCCATCCACGTCCAGCAAGCGCATCTGCTCGCAGGCATACAGCCATTTGCACGCTACCCGCAGGTTTTCCTGCAAGTCGATGAGGGTACGCACGCTGGCTTTCATGGTGCTGACGCCGCGGAACTGCTGGTAAGGCGAATCAGCTGCCGCGGCCAGGTACACACGGATACCTTCGCGGTCGTAGGCGATCTTCCAGTCATCAGCCGCCAGGCTGGCGCTGGAAGCAAGCAATAAGGCAAGCATCAGGCAGCGGTTCATGGCGAGCACCGCGCTAGGGGCAGGGCTTATCAGTATGAGCGGCAAACAGAAAGCCCGCCAGGTGGCGGGCTTTCGGGCATCAGTCTGAACTCAACGCTGTGGGTTGAGGGTCAGGTGCACGTGACGGTTCACGTCCTTGTACAGCAGGTAGCTGAACTTGCCTGGGCCGCCGGCGTAGCAGGCTTGCGGGCAGAAGGCGCGCAGCCACATGAAGTCGCCGGCTTCCACTTCGACCCAGTCCTGGTTCAGGCGGTACACCGCCTTGCCTTCCAGCACATACAGGCCGTGTTCCATGACGTGGGTTTCTGCGAACGGAATCACGCCGCCCGGCTGGAAGGTGACGATGTTGACGTGCATGTCGTGGCGCATGTCGGCCATGTCGACGAAGCGGGTGGTGACCCAGCGGCCTTCGGTGCCCGGCATCTCGATGACGGTGGCGTTGTCGCGGTGGGTGACGAACGACTCAGGCACGGCCAGGCCTTCGACTTTCTGGTAGTGCTTGCGCAGCCAGTGGAAGGTGACGTTGGCCTTGCTGTTGTTGCGCAGGCTCCACTCGGCGCCCGGGGCCAGGAAGGCATAGCCGCCTGGGGTCAGGGTGTGGTGCTTGCCTTCGACGGTGATGTCCAGCTCGCCTTCGACGATGAACACCACGGCTTCGGCGTTCGGGTCCAGCTCAGGGCGCTCGCTGCCGCCTTCCGGAGCCACTTCGACGATGTACTGCGAGAAGGTTTCGGCAAAGCCGGTCAGCGGGCGGGCGATGACCCACATGCGCATCTTGTCCCAGAACGGCAGGTGACTGGTGACGATGTCACGCATCACGCCCTTGGGGATGACGGCATAGGCTTCGGTGAACATGGCACGGTCAGTCAGCAGCTCGGTCTGAGCTGGGTGCCCACCGTGGGGGGCGAAGTAGGAGTGGTTCGACATGAGCGGTCTCGACTTGTTGTTCTCTCCCCGTGCCTTGGACCACACCGGCCGGTGCGTGCAGGGGATGTGCGGACAGCATATGGGGCAGTCCGCATCATCCACAAATTAAATGTTGAAATACTCGACATTCAGTTACTGAATGCGAACGTGGCGCCCTGCGTGGGCTTCGGGCAGCCGGTCGCCATGGCCGAACAGCTTGTGGCGCAAGGTGCCGTCGGTGTAGCTCAGCGGGTAGCGGCCACGGCGTTGCAACTCCGGTACCAGCAGGTCGACGACGTTGGCCAGGTCGTCCGGTTGCACCGCATAGGTGAGGTTGAAACCGTCGATGCCGGTCTGGTCTAGCCAGTGTTCCAGCTGGTCGGCAATCTCGTCGGGCGAACCCACCAATACCGGGCCACGCCCGCCCAGGCCGACGAATTCAGCGGCTTCACGCACGGTCCAGCGGCGGTTCGGGTCGGCGGCGGTGAACGCCGCCAGCGCGGCACGGCCAGCATCGTTCTCGACGTATTCGATGGGGGCATCCGGATCGAGGCCGGCGAAGTCGATACCGGTCCAGCCTGAAAGCAAGGCAAGGGCGGCGTCCAGATCAACGTAGCGGCGGTATTCGGCATAGCGTGCCTGGGCTTCCTGGGTGGTCGGCGCGACGATCAGCAGCGCCTGGGCATAGATCAGCACCTCGTCACGGCCACGCCCGGCCACCTCGCTGGCCTGACGGATGCCGTCGGCGTAGCGACACAGCACGGTGGGCGTCGGGCCACTGATGAACACGCACTCGGCATGCCGGGCGGCGAACTGCTGGCCGCGCGCCGAGGCGCCGGCCTGGAACAGCACCGGGGTGCGCTGGGGAGAGGGCTGGCACAGGTGCATGCCGGGTACCTGGAAATGCTCGCCGGCGTGGCGGATGGCATGCACTTTCGACGGTTCGATGTAGCGGCCGGTTTCACGCTCCAGCTGCACCGCATCGTCTTCCCAGCTTTTTTCCCAGAGTTTGTACAGCACCTCCAGGTATTCCTCGGCCAGGTCGTAGCGCTGGTCATGGCCCAGCTGGCGGGCCAGGCCCAGATTGCGCGCGGCGCTGTCGAGGTAGCCGGTGACGATGTTCCAGCCGACCCGGCCATTGCTCAGGTGGTCGAGCGTGGACATGCGCCGGGCGAATGGATAAGGGTGTTCATACGTCAGCGAAAAGGTTACGCCAAACCCCAGGTGCTCGGTGACCCCGGCCATGGCCGGCACCAGCAGCAACGGGTCGTTGACCGGCACCTGCACGCCACCGCGCAGGGCGGCTTGCGGGCCACCCTGGTAGACGTCGTAGATACCCAGCACGTCGGCGATGAACAGCGCATCGAACAGCCCGCGCTCCAGCAGGCGAGCGAGGTCGGTCCAGTAATCGAGGCGGTTGAACGCCACGCTGGTGTTGCGCGGGTGGCGCCACAGCCCCGGGGACTGGTGGCTGGCAGCGTTCATGCTGAAGGCGTTGAAGCGGATGTGGCGGGGCATTGCCTTCACTCCCTGGTCACGGCAATACAGAGGCCGGGTAGACGGCGTCGGCGACCTGCAACTTGTGCGGGATCAGGCCCAGGCCCTGGAAGGTATCGGCCAGCTTCTGCTGCTCGGCGACGATCTGCGGGGTGATAGCCACGGCGTTATAGTTGCGCCGTTCGCTGGCCACCTCCAGCACATTGGCGCTGATGCCCAGTTGCGGTGCCAGCAGCGCGGCGACTTCAGCGGGCTTGGCGTTGGCCCACTGGCTGACCTTGCCCAGCTCGCTGAAGAAGGTCTTCAGCAGGTCGCGGTGCTGGTCGGCGAAAGCGGCGGTGGACAGGTAGAAGGTGCGGTTGTTGGTCAGGCCGCTGCCATCGCGCAGGTTCTTCAGGCCTGGCTGGCTTTCGGCCGCTGCGAGGAACGGGTCCCACAAGGTCACGGCCTGCACGCTGCCCGATTGCAGGGCGGCGACGGCATCGGCGGCATTGTTGACGTAGGCCGGGGTGATGTCCTGATAGCTCAGGCCGGCCTGCTCAAGGGCCACCGCCAGCAGGTATTGGGCGTTCCAGCCGCGGCCGGTGGCCACGCGCTTGCCTTTGAGGTCCTGCACTGCGGTGAGTTGATCCTGCTCGCGCACCACCAGGCCGATGCCGCGTGGGTAAGGTTGTTCGGCGGCCAGGTAGACCACCGGCTTGCCGGCAGCCTGGGCGAATACCGATGGCGCGTCGGCAGCGTGGCCCAGGTCGATGGCGCCGGTACTCAGCGCTTCGAGCAGTTGCGGGCCGGCGGCGAACTCGTGCCAGCTGACTCTCACACCCTGGGGCGCCAGGGCCTTTTCCAGTGCGCCACTGCCTTTGAGGATGTTGATGCTATTGAATTTCTGATAACCGATGCGCAGAGTCTTGGTGTCTTCGGCCAAGGCGCTGGACCAAGGCAGCAGGCTACTGGCGACGGTCGCCAGCAGGCCGCCGATGAGCAGGCGGCGAAAAGGGGAGAAGGGCATGGGCGTCGCTCCTTGAACAGGGTGGGAAACGGTGTACCCAGCCTAAGGAGGTGACGTTTGGCTTTCAATTTTTTAATTCCATTTGGTTAGATCATTTTCTTATTTTTATATCCTTTTGTGTTTGTGTCGTCTGATGACGACATTTCCAAATCCTCTTGCTAGGATTCGGGCCAACTTCAAGGAGCCCCGTTCATGCCCATCCTGCGCCGGCGCAGCACCCGTGTCGCCCTGACTGTCACCACCGGACTGGTGGCCGCCACCCTGGGCTTTTTCGCCTGGCAATCGTTCTACCCGGTGCAGGCCGCCAGTGGCTGGCGTGTCGAGGTGCTGCACCGCGACGTGGCCAAGGCCGCTTCGTTGCTGCCCCAGGCCGACGGCAGCCTGCTGGTCAGCCGTGAGCTGGATGACGGCAAAGGCAGCATTCTCAAGATCACTGCCAGCGGCGACCGCGTGGTGCTGATCGACAACCTGTCCAAGCCCGACGGCATGGTCGCGGCGCAAGGTGGCTGGGTGTTCAGCCAGGAAGGCGGCCAAGCGCCGGTCAGCCTGTCCCGCGATGGCCAGGTCACCCACCTGTTCGATGGCAACAGCGTGCAGGGCTTGTGGAACGACGGCGATCATCTGTATGCCATCGAAGACCGCAAGGGCAATGGGCGGCTGATGCGTTATGACTGGGCCATCGGCCAGCTCGAGGTGCTGCGTTCGGGGCTGACCGAAACCGAAGGCCTGACCCGCTGCGCCGACGGCCGCCTGCTGTACACCGAGAAGGGCACCGGCATCGTTCGTGCGTTGTCCGACGACGGTAAGGACCCGGCGGTGGTCGAGGGCCTGCGCCATCCCACCTTCCTGATGTGCGACCAGCGCGGCCTGTGGATCAGCGAAGACAACACCCACCGCGCGCGCCTGCTGCGGGTGGAAGCCGATGGCACCCAGCACGTGGTGCTGACCTTCCTCAAGGCACCGCAGTCGATCATCGCCGATGGCAAGGGTGGCTACCTGCTCGCCGAAGGCGGGCGCAATCGCGTGCTGCAGCTGACCCCGCCTGCCGACGAAGCCACTGCCCAGCGTTAACTGGGCAGGCGGCGCTGCTGATGGCGCGGGTCGCACCGATGCGTGCCACCAAGCCGAAGTACAGCACATAGGTGGTGGCGCTCATCACACTGCTGCTGAGCGCAAGGTCTGGCCCGGCAGGCTACCCGGCAACCATCAGCAGCGACTGCGGCACCTCGCTCTGCGGATGCTGCGGCTCCTGCAGGCTCAGCAACCTGAACCCCGCCATGTCCAGGGCATTCAGCCAGGTGGCCAAGGTCCGGAAGTACCACGGCATCGGCCGCCATTCCCCGGTAAAGCCGGCAAACGACTCTTCGCGCCAGCCGTCCTGATAGTCCCCGCCTGCCACGCTCCAGGGGTGCAGGGTCTGGATCACCAGCACGCCACCGGGCGTCAGCAGGGCTTTCATGGCCGTCAGCAAGGGGATGATGTCTTGGTGCAGCAGGGCGAAATTGGCGCAGATCAGCTCATAGCCGCTGCCGATATTCACCTCACCTGCGACCAACTGCGCATAGCTGGCCTGGTGCACGTGCGGCGAGCCTGCGGCCCGCGAAGCCTCGACCAGCGCGGCGTCGCCATCCACGCCGGTCACCTCGATGCCGCGATCGGCCAGCGCCCGTAGCAACCAGCCTTCGCCGCAGCCTAGGTCCAGCACCCGCTCGGGCTGGCGACCGAGGATCGCCAGCAGGATCGCCTGGTCGGTGACCTGCCGGCGGCTCTCGATGGCGCCGCCACGTACCGCGTCTATCCAGGCCCGGGCGTTGTGTTGCCAGCTTTGCCGGAGGGCGTCTTCGAGCGTGGGCATGTCGGTGTTCCTGAGCAGTGGGACTGCTCAAGCATAGGCGTTCGCCGACCTCTTGTCCGAAGGGGCCCGGGCGGGAGCCTGAAGCGCCTCGCGTCCGTAGAAGCCCAGCGCAGTGGCCCAGGTGGTCAACCATACGAAAATCCCGGCCCAGAAAGTATGGGACATGTAGTGCCAGCCTTGCAGCACGCGGGTGGTGCCATAGACGAAGCCGATCAGCAGGATGGCCACCAGCAGCTTGCGCGCATGCTGCCAGCGGTAACGCAGTGCCACGAAGTACAGCGCCAGCAGGGTGAAACCGCTGGAGGCGTGGCCGCCCGGCCAGCAACGACCTTCACCCGCCTTGCTGAACCAGCGGAAATTCTCGTACCACTCCATGTGCGCCTCGGGGCCGCCATAGAGGGTGGTCTCCACCGGGCAATACACGCTGGTGTGGCTTTTCAGGTAATGAATGACCGTGGTGCTCAAGGCAAATGCCACCACCACGAACAGGAAGTCGCGGCGATGACGGCTGGTAAAGCGCAGTACCGGGCTGATCCTGGCGGCATTCAGACCGCGGGTGATCAGCGCGTCGGGGTGGTTGGCCAGACGGGGCCAGATGAACGACAGCAGCGCGCCGATGATCGCCGCCTCGCCGGTCCAGTTCGGCAGGATGCGCGGCCATTTGTGGGTCACTTTTTCGAACAGCTGGTCATGCAGCAGCGGGAATTGCCCACTGACCGGGTCGAGCAGCAGGTTACTGATCCAGCGGTCCAGCGTGGTGAGGTCGAACAGCAGGAACGTGATCGCGGCGAGCAACAGCGGCAATAGCAAGTTGTTGACGTAGAACGTGGTGCGTGAAGAAACGGGCATGCTTACTTCCCTGTGCTGCTGTTGAGTGTCTGCCATTGGTTGGCGTTGAGTTGCCCGAGCAAGTGTGCATTGCCGTTGCTGTCTTTGCTGACGAACAGTGCACTGGCATAGCCGGCAACCCGTTCGCCGCCAGCTACGTGCAGCTGGCGTTCGAGGTGGTCGATGCAGCCGCTGTGGGTGACCAGCACCAGGTTGTGGCCCTCGCGCTTGTGCGCCAGGGCGGCGTTGGCAAAGGTGCTGTCACAGCGCGCCAGCCAGTCCTGGGTTTCGATGGCCTTGCCGAAGACGAACGAGGCCGTCTGCTGGGTGCGGACTTCCGGGCTGCTGAGGATATCGGCATTGGCCAGGCCCAGGCGGCGGATGCCGTCGCCGACGGCGGCTGCGGCCTGGCTGCCGTCCACGGTGATGCCGGCAGGGTCGCCAAGGCAGGCATGGTTGGAGCGGTCGCAGCGTTCGGCATGGCGGATCAGAACAATCACCTTGCCGCTGTTCCAGGCGCTGTAGACGCCCTGGTCGCTCATCAATTGTGAGCTGCCCAGGTTGGTGACATGCGTACGCATCACGTGCCAGAGGCCGAACGCCGTGAAGGCCAGCATCAACGCCAGCAGCCAGACAACAGGCTGTTTACGGCGTTTCTGGCGCGCAAGACGCGGGTGCGTCGCAATAACATTTTCCAGCATGCTGCCACTCCGAGGACAAGGCTGGCTGCACCTTATCCTCGGCTTTGTGGCCCAATAGTGAAGTGGATGTGAAAATTGTCTTATCCCTAGCCGATCTGGGTGGCATCGGTCAGGTTGCGCTCGGCGTCGAGCCGTTCATTGATGTGGGCGCGTAGCGAGAGCGCTTCGGCCACGCCCCCAACGGCGAACACCTAAGAGCCGACGCTCAAATCATCAAACCCCCACAGCAACGGCCCCAATGGCAGGCTCCCGCCGAATACTGGCCAGCGGCACCGCCACCAGCAGCAAGGTCAGCACCACCGTCACGCCGATACCCCAGGCCGCCAGGCTGAAGCCACCGAGCGAAATCAACCCGCCGGAAATCGCCGGGCCCACCGCCAGCCCGAGGCTGAGGAAGCTACCGGCGGCAGCCACCACGCGGCCCTCGCGGTCCAGCGCTGCAGCCAGCCCGGTGAGGTAGCTGAGGGCGTAGAAGTAGGTGATGCAGATGGTCATCACCCCGGCGGTGTACAGGGTCTTGGAGTGCTCGCCCAGCACATAGCTGAGGCTGGTTGCGCCGGTCAGCAGAATCGCCAGGATCACTGGCGTGCTCATGCCGAAGCGCTTGCCGACCATGGCTGCGATCAGCGGCCCGATCAGGCCGACGAACGACTGGAACGACAACAGCACGCCCAGTTCATCGCCGCTGTAGCCGACCATGGTGCCGATTCGTTCGACGAAGGCCCAGCCCATGGTGTCGCGGGCCTGGAACACGAACATCGCCAGCATCATGCAGATCGCCGGCAGGCTCAGCAGGATATTGCCTGCCCCTGGCTGGCCGGCAGGCGCCTGGATTGAAGGTTCGGCAAGCGGTGCGCGCTGGACCATCGCCGGGATGGCCAGCAGCATCACCGCCATGGTCGCCGCCATCGCGTAGTACAGGCCGTGCAGGCCTTGGGCAGCCATGACCTTGGCGTAACCCAGCATCACCACGATCATCAGCACCACCGACAGCACGTTCATGTGCCCGGCGACCCGGTCCGGGTGCTTGGCGCTGGACACGGCGGCGTTGCCACAGGCCAGTGCCAGGCCGGCGCCGATACCCGCAATACAGCGTACTGCCGCGAGTGCATAGAGGCTGTCGACATTGGCGCTGATCAGGTTGGCGACAATCGCCAGCAGGGTACCGGCCAGCGCCAGGGTGCGCCGCGGTGCGCGGCCCATGAACGGGGCGACCAGCAGCGAGGCGAGCATGGTGAAGCCGAACTCGGCCGACATCAGCAGCCCGGCCTGGGCTTCGTTGAGTTGCAGATCGTGAATGATGGCGCTGATCAGGAACGGCAAAGCCCACAGCCCGAGCAGGCCGACGCCGTAGGCAGACGCGGCGGCGGAGAACACCAGGCTCCAGCTCTCGGGCAAGCAGTGTTTTATTGTTTTCATTGGGGTAACCCCTGAATGGCAGGCACGGCATTGGGTAGACGCGCGCAGGTTTAGGCGCGCGCAGGGTACGGGTTACTGCTGGCTTTCGTCGACCGGGGTGCCGTCGTCGTACTGCGACAGCCAGCTGACCATGGCATCGCGGTAGCGGGTGAAGCCCTTGTAGTCGACCAGTTCCTGGTCCAGGTCGCGGATCACCCGATGCATGCGCTTGGCCCACTGCGGCGCGAACTCGGCCAGTTCCTGCAGGCTGACCAGGTAGGTCCGCACCGGGAACAGCACGGCGTTGCTGCGTGGCAGGCGGTGCAGGGGCTGCAGCTCGATGCGCAGGTTGACCCGTTCACCGGCGTTTTCGGCGGTCACGGTGGTGCGGTCCGGGGCCCAGTCGGGCAGAGTTTCGGCGGAGGTTTCCAGGCGCGGGTCGACAGTGATCGACCAGTTGGTGCGGCGCACCGGGTGGCCTGGGCGCAGGCGCAGGAGGAACTTCAGCGCGCGCTGCAGGATGCCCATTTCATGCAGCTTGGGCACCGGGCCGTGGAACTCCATGAAGCTCATGCCGAGGTTGAAGCGCAGCGAGTAGTCGGCGCGCTGGGTCGCCATGCCGGCGCCCATCACCAGGGTGTCGTCACGCTCTTCGAGAAGAATGAACTCGCCCTGGGCCTGGCGGGTGATGTATTCCATCGGCTCCATCGGCAAGGTGCTGGCATCGCCGAAGGTGAAGGTCTGGTCGATCTGCAGCGGGCGGTTGATCCAGTGCCACTGGCTGCCTTTCTTCTCCAGGGTGAAGTGTTCGGGGTAGTCGCGCGAGTACGACTCCATCAGCAGCTCCAGCAGGTCCCACTGGGCTTCCATCATGTGCGGCAGGGCGGCGTAGTGCACGCCCGGCTGACTGTCGAGGGTGTGCGCACGGTGGTGGCACTCGGAGATGTAGTGCTCGTCGATGTCGAACTGCCCGCGCAGCGCGCCGGTGCCGAACGGCACGTGCGGCTCGACGTTCATCGAGTACATGTACTGGTCTTCCGGGTACGGGAAGGGCAGGCGCAGCACGGCTTCGCGGCTGTTCTTGTAGGTGTGGCCCTGGCCTGCGTCGGCGTAGGATTCGATCGGCTTGAATACGGTCATGTTGTTGTTTTCCTGTTTCAGAGGTCTACGACCAGGCGGCTGCAGTTGGCGCGGGATACGCAGGGCATGAATTTGCGTTTGCTCAGCTTGTCTTCCTCGCTGAGCCAGTCATCGCGATGGTCGAGTTCGCCATCGATGTCCAGTACTTCGGTCTCGCAGTAGCCGCAGGCACCGCCGCGGCACAGGTAGGGCACCTTGTAGCCGGCCTGTTCGGCGGCCTCGAGCAGTGACTGTTCGGCTGGCACTTCGATGGTCACCCCCTGGCGTGCCAGGGTGACGCTGAACGGCTGGCCGCTGGAGCCTTGTTCGACGAAGCGCTCGTAGTGAATGTGGCTGTCGGTCCAGCCCAGTGCGCGGGCATTGTCGAGGGTGTCGTCGATCATGCTGTCCGGGCCGCAGACATACACGTGGCTGCCCAGCGGGCGATCAGCGAGGATGTGGCGGATGTCCATGCGCGCATCGACGCCTTGCACATACAGATGCACGCGCTCGCCGTAGCGTGCCTGCAGCTCCAGGCCCAGGGCGGTGTGCTCGGGGCCGCGCACGGCCAGGTGCAACTCGAAGGTGGCCTGCTTGAGTTGCAGTTCTTCCAGTTGCGAGTAGACCGGGGTGATGCCCACGCCGCCGGCAATAAACACGTGCTGGCGGGCGTGCTTGGCCAGCGGGAACAGGTTGGCGGGCTGCAGGATCTGCAGCAGGTCGCCTTCAGCGACCCGGTCATGCAGGTAGCGCGAGCCGCCCCGGCCATCGCTGACCCGGCGCACGGCAATCTGGTAGGCGCTGGAGTCGTAGGGCGAGCTCATCAGCGAGTAGGCGTTGCGGTGGGTCTTGTCGCCGTCTTCGAGCACCACCACCACGTGGCTGCCGCCGGAAAACGCCGGCAAGTGCTTGCCGGCCGGGTCGACCAGAGTGAAGCGGGTGATCTCCGGGGTGAGTGCTTCGATGCGGGCGACGCGCACGCTGAGGGTGCCGTTGTGGGTATTCATGTGTCGAGCTCCTCGGCTGCTGGCAGTTCGCCCGGGACTTCGCCATCGGCCTTGATGCCCTGGAAGGCGGCCAGGCGGCGGGAATAGTGGTCGCGTACCACCAGGTCGAGCTGGCAACCAGGGCAGCTGAACACGCGCTGGGTGACGTTCTCGGTGTAGGTGTCGCAGTGCGCGCACCACACACGGCGGACCAGGGTGCCGCTGTGTTCGCGCAGGACTTCGTCCCGGTTCAGGTCAACCGCGTTGGCGGCTTGCATGGCGGTGCCGATGAAGCTTTCCGAGCCGCTGAGGTACAGGCGCGTACCCATGTGGGCCTGGCCCAGGCGTTCGCGCAGGGCGGCGATCAGCGCCTGGTTGCTGGGGAACACGTCCAGCCCGGCCGCTTCTGCGGCTTGCAGCGCCTGCAGGTGATCGTGGCCGGAGAATGACTCGGTGGAGTAGAGCAGGGTGCTGTGGGCACGCTGCGCGGGGGACATGTCCGCGATCAGGCGCAGCATAGCCGCGCCGCCGCTGCCCTGGCCCGCGATCAGGTGGCGCAGGCCGCCTGACATGGGCCGCAGCTGGTCGTAGACCGGGCGGCTTTTGATGCCGGTGATAAGCATGGTGACACACCTCGTAAGCCCGAACCCCCGGCCTGTGCCGGAAGGTAAAGTTGGCGGCTGTTTTCAGGCTCGGGCATGGGTGGAAGCAGAACCCATGCCATATTGCCTATGGTTTTATATGTTTTATGACCAAAGTCGACAATCAGTGCTTGAACATCACGTGGCGCACGCAGGTGTAGTCCTCCAGGCCGTACATCGACATGTCCTTGCCGTAGCCGGACTGTTTCATGCCGCCGTGGGGCATCTCGCTGACCAGCATGAAGTGCGTGTTGACCCAGGTGCAGCCATATTGCAGGCGTGCAGCCAGGCGGTTGGCGCGGCCGACGTCGCGGGTCCATACCGAAGAGGCGAGGCCGTAGTCGGAATCGTTGGCGAAGGCCAGGGCTTGGGCTTCGTCGGTAAACGGGGTGATGCTGACCACCGGACCGAATACTTCGCGCTGGACGATCTCGTCGTCCTGGCGGGCATCGGCCAGTACGGTCGGCGCGAAGAAGAAGCCGTCGCCCGCACCCCGATGGCCGCCAGTGATCAGGCGGATGTGCGGCTGGGCCTTGGCGCGCTCGACGAAACCTTCGACGCGCTCCAGGTGCTCGCGGGTTATCAGCGGTCCGAGCTCGGTTTCAGGGTCGTCCTGCAGGCCCATGCGCAGGCTGGCCACGGCTTCGCCCAGCTTGCTCACGAACTGCTCGTAGACGCCTTGCTGCACATACAGGCGGCAGGCCGCGGTGCAGTCCTGGCCGGCGTTGTAGAAACCGAACGCACGGATGCCTTCGACGGCGGCATCGATGTCGGCGTCGTCGAAGATCAGTACCGGCGCCTTGCCGCCCAGCTCCATGTGGGTGCGTTTCACGCTGCTGGCGGTGCTGGCGATGATCCGTGCACCGGTGGCCACGGATCCGGTCAGCGACACCAAGCGCACCTTGGGGTGGTTGACCAGCGGTTCGCCAACGCTCGGGCCACGGCCGAACAAGATGTTGACCACACCGGCAGGGAACAGCTCGGCCATGATCTCTCCCAGCGCCAGGGCGGTCAGCGGGGTTTGCTCGGAGGGCTTGAGCACCACGCAGTTGCCGGCGGCCAGCGCGGGGGCGAGCTTCCAGGCGACCATCATCAGTGGGTAGTTCCATGGCGCGATGGAGGCGATTACGCCGAGCGGGTCACGGCGAATCATCGAGGTGTGCCCCGGCAGGTACTCGCCGCCGGCCGAGCCAGACAGGCAGCGGCTGGCGCCGGCAAAGAAGCGGAACACGTCGGCGATGGCCGGGATTTCGTCGTTCAGTGCGGCCTGGTAAGGCTTGCCGCAGTTCTGCGACTCCAGGCGGGCGAGGCGGGCGGCTTCGGCTTCGATGCGATCAGCCAGCTTGAGCAGCAACTGGGCGCGATCCTTGGGTGCGGTCTGCGACCAGCCGACGAAGGCCCGGTCGGCGGCCTGCACCGCAGCATCCACCTGGGCAGCGCTGGCTTCGGCGATAGTCACCAGCACTGTGCCTTCGGACGGGTTGTACACGGCGTACGGACTACCTTGCCCGTCGACCAACTGGCCGTTGATCAGGAGTTTGGTTTGCATGGCGGATTCCTTGGTCGGTCTTATTGGTAGAAATCTAAACCTATGAAACCATATCTTAATATTTTTAGTTTGCCAACCACTGCGAAAATCGACTTCCAGGCGGTAGAATGGCCCGTCAATCGGTACCGGGCGCTGCCCCGTTCGCTATAAGATGCGAAACTGAACCTTTTAGCCGAGGCCCGCGCCAGGCCTGGCAATGCTCGATAGGGAGAGGCAATGACTGCCCTGAATAGTGCTCGTAACACCGCCTTCATCCGGTTGCGCCAGGAAGGGCGAACCGATGAAGTGGCGCGCCGCCTGGTGGAGGCGATCGAGCTGGGGATGTTCGCCGAGGGGCAGCAACTGCCCAGTGAATCGGAACTGGCCCTGCAGTTGGGCGTCGCCACGGTGACCTTGCGTGAAGCACTGGTGGTGCTGCGCCAACGCGGCTTGATCGAGACCCGCCGCGGGCGCAATGGCGGCAGCTTTGTCTGCGCCCCGGTGGAGTTGCCCGAAGCGCTGCTGTTGCAACGCCTGCGTGACATGAGCGGCCCCGATCTGCGCGACCTCGGTGATGAACAAACGGCCATTTCCGGCACGGCAGCGCGCCTGGCCGCCAAGCGCAGCTCGCCAGAGCAGCAGGCACGTATCGCCCAGCATATCGAAACCCTCAGCCAGGCCGGTTCGCGTCTGGCCCGGCACCGCGCCGATGCACGTTTTCATATCGAAGTGGCCGCCGCTGCCCAGTCGCTACGCCTGACCAGCGCTGAAATGCGCCTGCAGTCGGAAGTTGGTGAACTGCTGTGGATGGAGGCCGCTGGCGGCGGTGACGTGACGGTGGTCGAACACGAGCACCGGGCCATTCTCGAAGCGCTGGTCGCCGGTGACGCGGTGCTGGCTGGCGCCTTGGCCGAAGCCCATGTCAGCCGTGGCATCAAGCGCCTGATCAGCCTGCGTCTGGAACTGCTGGCCGACGGGCAGGACTGAGCCGTCCATAACAACAAAGCTGTACCTGCGTGAGGTAATGCCATGTTTGCCCTGAGCGACAACGACCCGCTGTCAGCCTGTGCCCAGCAGCTGGACCACACCCTGGGGACCATCTTCGGCCAGGTTCGCCAGCTGGTGGAAGAAACCCGAGCGCTATGGGAGCGAGTGCTGGCCGAGGGCCGCCAGCCTTGCGCCAAGGACCTCGCGACCCTGCGCCCGGCCATCGACCAGCAATTGCTCACCACCGGTGCCTTTGGCTGTGGCGGTGGCATCATCGTCGAGCCCAACGGCCTGGCCGACCGCGAGATGCACCTGGAATGGTGGTACCTGGCCGACGGCGGCAAGACCCTGCCGCTGCGGCCGAACTTCGACCGGCGCCGCGAGAACTACTACGACTACACCGAGATGCCCTGGTACAGCCGGCCGATGAAGACTGGCAAGAGTGTGGTCGAAGGGCCGTACGTGGACCTGTACGGCACCAACATGTACGTGCTCACCTTCACCATGCCGATCGAAGTGCACGGCCGCTTTATCGGCGTGGCCGGGCTGGACCTGTCGCTGCACAACGTCGAGCGCCTGTTGGTGCGCAGCTTGATGCGTCTTGAGCATGAGGCGGTGCTGATCTCGGCGGACGGGCGAGTGATTGCTTCGAACACGGCGAACTGGATGGTCGGTGACCTGGCCCAGGCTTTGTTGAACACCTTGCCGCGTGATGGCATTCGCCTGGCGTTGGCCGAGTCCGAGGCGGGGTGGTCGCTGGTGCGGTTGCCGGTGCTCAGGCGCAGGTGATCAATTGCCTCATCCGGCCTCTTCGCGGATAAACCCGCTCCCACAGGATGAACTGCGCCCCATTTGTTGGACAGTCTGTGATTAGGCTGCTGCAGCCTGACTCCTGTATGCCACGGGAGTCAGGCCGCCCAGCCCCATCTTGATTCGATCAAAGGCATGGATGGCTGAAAGTTTGAACTGCTTGGTGTGCTTGCTCACGTAAAACGCCCCTGAGGTTGGATTTTTTGTCCAACATCAGGGGCGCAGTTCAGGATCGCCTATGCCTTGTGGCTTGTGCAGTACCCGCGAAGAGGCCGGCCCAGGTTTCACAAGGCCTTGCGCATGAACACCCGGGCATAGGCCACCTGGACCAGCTCCATGATCGCCTCGATGTCAGCACGTTCTGCCCTGCGAAGAGTAAGGTCTGGGTTCAAGTTGAAGCCTCCGGAAGTTCGCCTGAGCTTAATAGGTATGAGTCTGCAACGCTTCACTCCGCTGCTTTCATATCCAAATGCCGATCACCCCGTGATAAAAACCGGACACTCGACAAAAACAAACGGAATACCTGATGTCCGCCAGTCACCCGCCTGCCAATGGACTATTCGCCACCTTCTGCCTGAGCAGTTACCTGCTTTCGCTGTCTTACGGCAGCACCTTCCTGCTGGCAATGACGCTGCGCGCACACGGTGCCAGCGAAGCCGATGCTGGCTCGGTGATCTCCGTCGCCATGCTCAGCACCTTCCTGGCCGTGATCTTCTCCGGCCACCTGACCGACCTGATTGGTGCACCCAAGGCCGTGGCCGGTGGCGCGGTGTTTCTTGCCGCGGCCTGCCTGGGCTTTGCCGCCGCCCCCGGGTTCGGCATAGCCATCCTGTTGTGTGGCCTGCTGCTGGGCTTCGGCTGGGGCCTGTTCTACACGCTGGGGCCGATCATCGTGGCGATGCTCATCGAGCCGGCACGGCGGGTCAGATACTTTGCCTTGCTCTCGGGCAGCATGATGACCGGTATCGGCACCGGTCCGCTGCTGGGGCGTGCGGCGCAGGTGCTGGGTTACCCGGTGGAGGCGGCCTTCGTCGCCGCAGCCGGGGCGAGCCTGCTGGGTGGCGTGATGTTCCTGCTGATGGGGCCGCGCATGCAGCAGCTGAAAACCGGCGCCGTCGCGGTGTGCAAGATCACCCCGGCAGCCACGCGTGCGGTGCTGTCTTCCAAGGCGGCCTTTGCCATCCTCATGGTTGGCCTGGGTGGCGCGATCTTCGGTGGGCTGTCGAGCTTCCAGACCTCGTACGCCAGCGCCAGGCACCTGGACTACTCGCTGTTCTTCCTCGGTTTCATGTCGGCTGCGATTTCCTGCCGGCTGCTCATTGCCGGTTTCATCGTCAAGCGCGACCCATACCGCATGGCCTGCCTGCTGACGGCGTTGATGGTGCTGTCGGTGCTGATGTTCATGTACGGCGTCGACAGTGCGGCGGCCTATTTGCTGGCGGCAGTGGTACTGGGCGTCGGCTATGGCCTGACCTATTCGGTGATCAATGGCCTGGCGGCCAACGAAGCACCGAGCGGGCACACAGCGCAGTCGCTGGTCCTGTTCAGCCTGGCCTATTTCGTTGGCGTGTTCGGTTTTCCATTCCTGGCCGGCAAGGTCATCGTCCAGGCAGGCATGCCGGCGCTATTGCAGCTTCTGCTGGTGATTGCCCTGGCCAACTGGTCGATCACCTTCGGCCGCCTGGTTTGGCGGCGAAGGAGCAGTCGCCCTGTGATGGGGCGTGCATGAACAGGCGCACCCTGCTGGTGCGTTTGCGGGGAGCGTCGAAACCTGGAAAGCGCGAATAGTTAGCTTGCATACGAGTTGGCGTGCAACTTGCTGTCATTTTGCCATCCGATGTCGCGTATGGTGAAAACAATGTCGCTTTCTAGCAGTTCCATGCAGTTGTCATCGAGCGAGAAGGGTTGGCTGCCCTGGTTCGGCAAAACCGGCAAGTTCAGCATGGGCTGGGCCTGCCGCCTCAATCGCGCGCACTACCCGGTGATCGAACAGACCTTCGAAGCCATCGCCCAGACCCGCGTGCAATTGCTGCACAACTGGGCCCGGCAGCAGTGGGAGCATCTGGCGGAACTTGCGCAGCACATGGCATCAGGCTGCAGCGAGGCCGACCGGTCGCTTTTGCTCGACAAGCTGGTACAGGCGGAAGACTTTTCCGAGCTGTGCGTGATCGACACCGCTGGTAACGTGATCGTCTCTACCTGGGCCAAGCGCGGCAATTCGCGAATCGACCAGATGCAGGCATTGGCCCTGGGCCTGAAGGCGCCGTTCTTGCACGGACCCTACAGCGACCCGCAGACGCTGCAGATCGGCCCGTCATCGTCGCGTTTCCACGATGAGGTGACGCTGATGTTCTACCAGCCGCTCAAGCGCGATGGCAAAACCGTCGGCTGCCTGTGCGGGCGGGTGCCTAACGATGTGTTGGGCGACCTGATCCAGCGTGAGGCCGGGCATATCTTTGCCGAGTCCGGCGACAACTACCTGTTCATGGCGCAATCGCGCTTCGACCAAAGCATACAGCCAGGCACTGCCTTGTCCCGTTCGCGTTTCGAGGACGGCACCTTCACCCATGGCGAGAACCTCAAGAGCGGCGTGCACACGCCCTGGAGCACGGTGCAGATCCAGCGCCACACCGAGCTGGAACTGCGCTTCACCGACCCGTCCACGCGCGAGCTGCACCCCGGTGTGCGGGAAACCATCCGTAACGGCGCCAACCTGTTCGTGACCTACCCAGGCTACTCGGACTATCGCCATGTGCCGGTGGTCGGCAAGGGCGTCACGTTCCAGATGCCCGGCTCGCCAGACCGCTGGGGGATGATGTGCGAAGCCGACCTGGAAGAAGTCTACCGCCGCCGCTCGCTCAGCTACGGGCTGATGAAGCCCTACGTGGCAACCATGGCCGGGCTGTTCGGCTGCAACTACCTGGTGCAGCACTACGCCGGTTTGCCACAGGGGTTGACCGATACCCTCGAAGCGCTCGGCATGCTCGCCGCCACATTGCTGTTCAGCGTGCTCGGGCCCAAGCGGCTGGCCGCACGCCTGAACGGCATGAGCGGCGTGCTGCGCACCATCGCCGAGGGCGAAGGCAACCTGCGTCAGCGCCTGGACACCAGTGCCATGGGCAATGACGAGAGCGGTGACATGGCGCGCTGGATCAACAGTTTCATCGACCGCCTGGATGCGGTGGTGGGGCAGGTGGTCAAGGCCAGCCGCACGGTGGGTGCGACCAACCAGATGATGCTGGGCCGCAGCCAGGAGGCGAGCGTGACGTCCGCCGACGTGGCCGACGCGGTGCATCAGATGATGATCATCATGGAGGAACAGTTGGGCGAACTGCAGCAGGCTGCGGTCAGCGCCGAACAGATGAAGCAGGCTATGGACGAGGTGGTCAGCCGCGCCCGCGAGCAGTTCCTGGCGGTGCAGGCGGGTACCCAGTCGATTCGCGACGTGGTGGCGCGCTCGTCGTCCAGCGTGCAGTTGCTCGACAACCGCATGGGCCAGATCGGCAACATCACCGGGCTGATCAGCGACATCACCAACCAGACCAACCTGCTGGCCCTGAATGCCGCCATCGAGGCGGCGCGTGCCGGCGAGCATGGCCGTGGTTTCGCGGTGGTGGCCGACGAGGTGCGCAGCCTGGCGGCGCGCACCTCGCGTGCCGCCGATGACATCCGGCACATGGTCGAAGGCCTGCAAGGCGAAACGCAGCAGGCCGTAAGCTTCATGGAGGCCGGCGTGGAGGATGTCGATAACAGCCTGCGCCTGGCTGAGGATGCCTCGTCGGAGAACGTGCAGCTGCATCAGGCGGTCGAGGCAATGTTCGCGATCATCCAACAGCTCAACCGGCGCAGCGTGGAATACGGCAAGACCATCGAGCAGGTCAACCAGTCCTCCGGCGAGATGCGCCAGACGGCGGTGGTGTTGCAAAGCAGTGCCGAGACGGTGAAGGTCAATGCCAGCAAGCTGCAGAAGCTGGTCGGGCAGTTCGAGGTCAGCAGTGATGACGGGCGTGCGGCGGCGGCATGAGTAGCATCAGGTTTGGGCGCGGTTTCATACAGGGTATGATTCGCGCCCGCAGTTGGAGCCCGCCATGGCCAAAGACATCGAAAACCCCTGCGTCTCGCTCTGCCAGCTCAACAGCGAGCTGTGCGTGAGCTGCGGTCGCACCCGTGAGGAAATCCGCAAGTGGCGTGGTATGAAACGCCCTGAGAAGATGGCCACCGTGCAACGCGCGGCCACGCGGATGAAGGCCATTACCAAGAAGAACGCCAAACGCCAGGGTAACGACTGAAGCTGCTGCGCTTGTGTAAGATGCAGGCTTTAAAACGTTTCCGAGCCTGCCGTATGGATACCCACTCGCTTCTCGCCTTCACCTTGGTCGCGGCAATCGCCATTGCCAGCCCAGGGCCCGCCACCCTGATGGCCATCAGCAACAGCCTCGCCCATGGCCAGCGCAGTGCCGTGTGGTCGTCACTGGGCAATGGCTCGGGCCTGTTCTGCCTGTCGGCGGCAGCCATGCTTGGCCTTGGGGCGCTGCTGGCCAGCTCCGAGATGCTGTTCAACGCGGTCAAGCTGATCGGTGCCGGCTACCTGTTCTACCTCGGTGCACGGCAGTTGCTGAAGAAAAGCCCCATGCTGGTGGATCAGGCGGCGGTGAAGGTCAGCAAACCGACCCCCTTGAGTTTGTACAAGTCGGCGTTCCTGACCGCCGTCACCAACCCCAAGGCGACGATGTTCTTCACCGCGCTGTTCCCGCAGTTCATTGACCAGAGCGCGGCGTTGCTGCCGCAGTTCCTGACCCTGACCGGGATCTTCGTGGCCTTGTCGCTGACCTCGTTGAGCCTGTATGCCGCGCTGGCATCGCGGGCCAAGGGTGTGCTGACCCGGCCGGCGCTGTCGCGTTGGGTAAGCCGGGTAGTCGGGACGACGTTCATCGGTTTTGGTGCGGCGATTCTGACCATGCGCCGGCAGGCCGGTTAAGAGCGTTCTCGGGCCCATTGCTCTGCATGGTGGCAGCAGGAACAGGTATTGGATCGAGCAAAATCGTGCCGCTACCAACGACACCAGTTACCTGTATTTCGATGCAGCACTGCCGCGGCGCGTGCACCGTGTGCCAGTCACGGCAGTCTGGGCTCCGGTCGAGCAGGCATTGGCACGCAATGCCTTGCGCCGGGTCGATCATCAACTGCCGAGGGCGAGTATCGAGGCGGTGGCGGCTGCGTTCGAGCCACCTTGCAGGTCCGAGGGGTTTGTCGAGGTTATCGAAGTGAACGCCAGCCAAAGTGGGCACGAGAAGGCTGCAAGGCTTTGAGTGTCGGCAATCGGTCGGAACCTGCCGGTCGCGAATGGCTGCTTACGACCCAGAGCGGACAGCCAAGCGCGGCCTTGAGGATTCGCCTTGCACCAACATGCGACCCTAAAGCGCCTTCCAAAGACTTAGCAGGTTTTGGCGGCAACGGTCCAATGAACATCGCTTTCAGTCGATCTCGACCGATGACGCGTGCCAGTTCGACGATGACGCAGTATATGAAAATTAAGGTCAGGAGCAGGATCTGAATGGTCCAGAAGCGAGGCCAGTTCATCGAGGACCATAGAAGCGAGTTCGCATCCATGAGGCTCGACGTCTCTTTCCAGTAATCGTAAAGCCTTTCCAGGTAATGAACGAAGAGCGCGACCAAGGCATACATGAGGGTTTTCCAGCTGACGTCCCATATCAGCGGTTTATCCGGGAAGCCTCTACGTTCTCCTGCCTAAATCAGTACGGCAGGAGGACATTCGAGCTTTTTTTCAGCGCTTGGAACGCATTGACCATGTCTCTCGCCCAACCATGGAGTACCGTGCGAGCATCCTTGGCCTGCATTACTTGCGAGGAGTTTTCCAGGTCGGCGCCGGCGCCTTTGCGTACCACCTCGGCGACAACTTCATTGGAGCGCCCGTCAATGAATGCAGCCTCAGTGGCGACACTGTTGAACTGGCGAACGTCAATTCCTAGCTTGATCCAGCGCATGACCGCCGCGCCAGATGGCGACTTTTCCTCCTTGTGCTTGCTGTAGTCCTTAAGCAAGCCCGAATACTGGTCCGGCTCGACGTATTGGCTGTTAGTCGCCCGGTAGATTTGATCTGCTCGACGTTGGTCGCCGAAGGCTTAAAACGGTCCATGAGAGGAGTTGGCCTTTTGGTTGTTGACTAACTTTGTTAACTATAGGTTTTCTGATCGGCCAAGAAAACCCTGAGCGCCTCATGCGACATGGGTCTAGCAAAGTGATATCCCTGGAAAATATCGCATCGACCACTTTCCAGGAGGTCCACTTGGGGCGCAGTTTCCACGCCTTCCGCGACCACTAACAGGCTGAGGTGATGGGCCATCGAAATAATGCCTTGAGTGATTGCTGCATCGTGTGGATTCGTCGATATATCCTGGATGAAGGAGCGATCAATTTTTATTTTGTCTATTGGCAAGCACTTGAGATAACTCAGGCTGGAAAATCCCGTGCCGAAATCATCCAGCGCAATGCGTATGCCCAAGTCTTTAAGACGGTACAAGGTTTCAATTGCTAGTTCAACGTTATGCAGCAAGAGTGACTCGGTTATCTCTAACTCCAATTGCCCGGCGCTAAGCCCGTACTTGCTCAGTACTGCCTGGATACATTCAACGAATTGACCACGCTGGAAATGCATGGGCGAAATATTTACGGCCATCGAGATGCCGGTGAAGCCCTGATCACATAGGTTGCGCAACTGTGCACAAGCCGTATCGAGAACCCAAAGGCTCAGAGGGATAATTTGACCGCTGTCCTCTGCCACGGGTACAAATACCGCTGGAGAGATGAATCCTTTGATCGGATGCCTCCAACGTAACAACGCTTCGATTCCGACCACATGCCCCGTGCGCGCCTCAATCTGTGGTTGATAATGCAGGCTAAACGACTTGGTCTCGAGAGCCTTCTGCAGGTCATTGCGCAGGCTTCTATGCTCGCAGATTCGTTGGTTTAGATCGCTGGTATACCACTCAAAGTTGTTGCGACCTTGTTGCTTGGCTTTATACATGGCCATATCAGCCTGCTGGATCAATTGCATTGGCTGCTCGATGTGACCGTCGCTTAGCGTGATACCGATACTTGCGCTTACGTGCAGGTCAATGCCATGGATGCAATAGGGTTTGCCAATGTTGGCCAGCAGTCGCTCGGCCACCGGCACAACGTCTTCGTCACGCAGCAGGTCCGTCAGCAGAACGACAAACTCATCGCCGCCCATGCGCACGACGGCATCAGCCGGACGGACCTGCTGGGTCATGCGCTGTGCCACCTCAATCAGCACCTGATCGCCGAAGCAGTGCCCGATGGAGTCGTTGATGGATTTGAATCCATCCAGGTCGATGTACATGACCGCCAGTTGACGCTTACGTTGACGGCTGCTGCGGCACTCCAGGACAAGCCGGTCTTCCAGAGACAGGCGGTTAAGCAAACCGGTCAGCCCGTCATGGCTGGCACTGATACTCAGCTGGCGCTCGTAATGCTTCTGTTCGCTGATGTCCCGCGCGATGCCGAAAACCCCAACGATCTCGCCATTGACCATGATCGGCAGGTTGGCGATATCCATGATCAACTGCTTGTCGTCGCTCTCGTCGCGGACCCTTGCCTCGAATCGCTGCGGCTCACCGGCGCGGGCTGCGGAAAAATGCTGATTCACTCGCGGCAGGTCTTCTTCGAACACGAGGTGAGAGAAATGATGACCGACAAGATCAGTTGCCGCGCCAGCTTTAAGCTTCAGGCCAGCCGGGTTCACACTCTGGATGTTGCCCGCCATGTCGAGGGCAAAAACCGGGTTGGGGTTAAAGGTAAACAATGAGCGAAACCGTTGTTCACTTTCCTCCAGGCGTTGGCCGTCACGCTCATGCCGGATCGCAATGGCAGCCAGTTGCGCCGCGCAGGTCAACCTTTGGATCTGCATCTCGCTTGGCGCAATCGCCTGATCTTGATACAGCGCAAACGTCCCAAGAACGGAGCCCTGATGCGAGAGTAATGGCAACGACCAGCAGGAGCGCAGATTGTACCCTAGCGCCAGACTGCGAAAACGCTCCCAGCTCGGATCCCGGGCTATGTCTGCCGTCACCACCAGCTCGCGCCGGTATGCCGCTGTGCCGCACGTGCCTTCCCGAGGGCCGATGGGCATGCCGTGGACCGCATCGTTGTATGCCGGCGGCAGGCCAGGCGCGGCACCTTTGAGCAAATGCTTGCCTTGCGCATCGGTGAGCAGTATCGAACACAGCGTACCGGGATCCTGGGCGTCGATCATCAAGCAGATGGCGGTGAGGATGTCGTGTAGTTGATGATTGGTCGCGATCATACCGAGTATGTCGCGCTGAGACTCGGGAAGCGCAATGCTGGGATAGCTTGTGCAGAAGGTGTTCATGGGGATTCCTGAGTACTTGCGAGGCCATCCGGTTCCCTGAGCGTCTGCAGAAGTGAGTGCCTGGGCGCAGTCCGATCGCACCCCGATAGCGAGATCTTATAAAGCAGTGGGCCTGCCACGAAAAAGAGTCAGGTGATCGTTAAAAGAACGTATCAGATGGAGCGCATGCGGCTGAATCCGGCTTGCAACGGCCTGACCACCGCCCGCTGATTCTCTGAGCAAACCGCAGATACTGCTTGACTTCCAGGCTACCGGGCGCAGACTTAAGCGAGTACTGTAAAAGTTCTCTTGGGCTGGCCGCATCTATTTGCGGCGCTCGCCCTCCCGCGCTTGCCTGCCAGGCATGCTGAAGCTGGCGCTGGACATCACGGATGCAGTGCTGGCTTTCCTTCGAATTGCCCGGTCTCAAGGAAAGAACATCCCGATCACGCGCGACTGCTACGAGAGCAGCAGAAGTGCGTCTTCCCTCGTGCCAAATGCTACAACGGCTGTTACCCGTGACGCTTGAACCGGCATGACGATGCCGAATAGGTTTTGATCAAGCGCCCAGTCCACAATGGGCTGCTGACGATCATCCCCGACGAGCGCGAAACGCGTGCATTTGCATTGAAGCACAGCCGTTCGATTCCGAATTGAAGCTGACTCGGAGATTCCATAGCCGTCGTCACGAAGGCCCACCAGCAGACGAGGAGCTGCGGCAGCCTCACCTCGTCGCCTCAATGATTCAAGGAGCGCCCGCATGGCCAGCAAACAGTGCCAGGTCTGTGGCCAACCCGCCACGACACGGGTGGAAGCCAAGGTCAATGGCCGCCACAGCACAATGCTGTTGTGTGATGATCACTATCGCCAATTGGTGCGCCAGCAAAAGCGTACCCTTTCTCCACTGGAGGCCCTTTTCGGCTCGCGCAGCAGTTTGTTCGAAGATTTCCTGGGCAGCGATTTCTTCCGCAACGGAGAAAACTCAGTATCCGTTGCCGCGGGTGCCGATGATGTGGCCGAAGCGTCGTCTGGCGAAGCTGCCCCCGCAGGGGGGGGCACGCCGCGGCGTCGCGGCAGCGGGCTGGCCAGCCGTATCAGCGAACACTCCGAGGCCCTGTTGCAGGAAGCGGCCAAGCGTGCCACGGAGTTCGGGCGGTCCGAAGTCGATACCGAACACCTGCTGCTGGCCCTCGCCGACAGCGACGTGGTGAAGACCATCCTCAGCCAGTTCAAGATCAACGTCGATGACCTCAAGCGCCAGATCGAGGCCGAAGCCAAGCGCGGCGACAAACCGTTTGAAGGAGAAATCGGCGTGTCGCCTCGCGTGAAGGATGCGCTCAGTCGCGCCTTCGTCGCCTCGAATGAATTAGGCCACGCTTACGTCGGACCCGAGCACCTCCTGATCGGGCTAGCAGAAGAGGGCGAAGGGCTGGCCGCCAACTTGCTGCGCCGCTATGGCCTCACGCCGCAGGCCCTGCGCCAGCGGGTAAACAAGGTGGTTGGCAAAGGCGCGGAGGATGGCCGCGCCGAGGCGCCGACGAATACGCCGGAGCTCGACAAGTATTCGCGCGATCTCACCAAGATGGCGCGCGAGGGCAAGCTGGACCCGGTAATCGGACGCGCGCAGGAAATCGAAACCACCATCGAGGTACTGGCGCGGCGCAAGAAGAACAACCCCGTATTGATCGGCGAGCCCGGCGTGGGCAAGACGGCCATCGTCGAGGGATTGGCACAGCGTATGGTGGCCGGCGAGGTGCCCGAGACGCTGCGTGACAAGCACCTGGTAGAGCTGAACATCAATTCCATGGTGGCCGGGGCGAAGTACCGGGGCGAGTTCGAGGAACGGGTGCACAAGGTGCTCAAGGAAATCTCCGAGCATCAAGGCGAGCTGATTCTCTTCATCGACGAGGTGCACACCATTGTGGGTGCAGGCCAAGGCGGTGGAGAAGGCGGTCTGGACGTCGCCAACGTCTTCAAACCCATGATGGCGCGCGGTGAGCTGAACCTGATCGGCGCGACCACGCTCAACGAGTACCAGAAGTACATCGAGCGGGACGCTGCGCTGGAGCGGCGCTTCCAGCCGGTCATGGTGCCCGAGCCAACGGTGGCGCAGACCATCATGATCCTGCGCGGCCTGCGCGATACCTTTGAAGCGCACCACAAGGTCAGCATCACCGAGGACGCGATCATTGCTGCCGCCGAACTGTCCGACCGCTACGTCACCGCGCGCTTCCTGCCGGACAAGGCCATCGACTTGCTCGATCAGGCTGCCGCCCGCGTGAAGCTATCGGCGACGGCCCGCCCCGTTGCTGTGCAGGAAATGGAGTCCGAACTGCACCAGTTGCGCCGGGAGCAGAACTACGCGGCTTCCCGCAAGCAATATGACAATGCGGCGCAGATCAGCAAGCGCATTGAAGCCAAGGAGGCCGAACTCAAGGAGCGCGTCGCGGACTGGGAGCGCGAGCGCGGTTCGGGCAGCGCCGAAGTCAAGGCGGAGCACGTTGCGCAGATCGTCTCGCGGCTGACCGGTATCCCGGTCAATGAGCTGACGGTGGAGGAGCGCGAGAAACTGCTGCACCTGGAGCAGCGGCTGCATGAGCGCCTGGTGGGGCAGGACGAGGCGGTACGCGCTGTGGCGGATGCGGTGCGGCTGTCGCGCGCGGGTCTGCGCGAAGGCAGCAAGCCCGTGGCCACGTTCCTGTTCCTGGGTTCCACTGGCGTCGGCAAGACTGAGCTCGCCAAGGCGCTGGCGGAATCCATCTACGGCGACGAGGGGGCCCTGTTGCGCATCGACATGTCGGAGTATGGCGAGCGCCATTCAGTGGCTCGGCTGGTGGGCGCGCCCCCCGGCTACGTCGGTTATGACGAAGGCGGCCAGCTTACCGAAAAGGTCCGTCGCAAGCCCTATAGCGTACTGCTGCTCGACGAGATCGAGAAGGCCCACCCCGACGTCTACAACATCCTGCTGCAGGTGTTCGACGACGGGCGACTTACCGACGGCAAGGGGCGTGTGGTGGACTTCACCAACACCATTATCATTGCCACGTCCAACCTGGGCTCCGACATCATTCAGCGCCAGCTGAAGGCGCCCGGAGCGGCGAGTGAGGAGTACGAGAAGACCAAGCTCGAGGTCATGGATGTGCTGCGCGGGCACTTTCGCCCCGAGTTCCTCAACCGCATCGATGAGATCATCGTCTTCCATGCGCTGGGCAAGCAGGAGATCCGCCACATCGTTGGCCTCCAACTCGAGCGCGTGGCCCGCAATGCCGCGAGCCAGGGCGTGACGCTGACGTTCGACGAGACGCTGGTCGATCATTTAGCGCAAGAGGGCTACAAACCTGAATTCGGTGCTCGCGAGCTCAAGCGACTGATCCGCAGCGAGCTGGAGACGGCACTGGCACGTGAAATGCTCGGCGGCGGCATTGGCAAGGGTGATCACGCCCATGCGCGCTGGGACGACAAGTCCGAGCGGGTCGGGTTCGACCGCCGGCAAGCCGTGCCGGCCGAAGAGCTCGACAGTGGAAATGCGTGAAGCGCAGGACGAAGGCTGCGGTTTCTCGTTGCAATGATCTTGCTGCTGAAGAGGTGAGCATGAAGGACAGCAATGAGCCCGAGAGCACGCGCATGCGATTGCGTCGCGAGTGGGCGATGTTGACGTTTTACGAGCGTTTCGAGCAAATCGTCGCCCACATTCTATCGATGGTGATCGCGCTGGTTATCGTGGTGTCGCTGGTGCAGCTGATCCAGATAGTCTTCAGCCTGCTGATCATCGACGCGTTCAATCCGCTGGACCACCGGATCTTCCAGAATGTGTTCGGCATGGTGATGACGCTGCTGATCGCAATGGAATTCAAGCATTCCATCGTGCGCGTTGTCTTGCGCCGTGGCAGCATCATTCAGGTCAAGACGGTCCTGTTGATCGGGTTGATTGCGCTGTCGCGCAAGATCGTGATCCTCGATCCCGATGTCAGCCCGGCCAAAGTCGCGGCGCTTGCTGGCGCCACCCTGGCCCTGGGGCTGACCTACTGGCTGTTGCGTGAGCGCGATGATCGAGTTGCCTAGGCTGTGTGTGAATGGCGCCGAGGCAAAGATTGAACGGGAAAAAGAGCGCGGATCTGTAATTCCATATTCGTTCAAACTGGGGCTTGAAAACCTCCAAATCGCTCACATAATTTCGTCGTCAGGGGCCGAAGCCCGGCGCTTCGCGCCTCCTGTTCGAGATCATTTCAGTCAGCTGGAAGGAGGATTGTCATGTACGAGTCCCTTCTTAATCTGTCGAGCGATCCGATTGCCGAGTTCGAGAGGCTGCAGCGCGAGCTGCAACATGTGCTGGGCACGGGGCTCGGGCGCCCAGGCAGCATTCGTGCCTTGGCCAGTGGTGCTTTTCCTGCAATCAATGTCGCGAGCACGCCGTCCAGCCTGTAGGTCTACGCCTTCGTTCCTGGCGTGGACCCGAGCGACCTCGATCTGCAGATTCACCGAGGTCTGCTATCGATTTCCGGCGAGCGTCGGCCAGCGCGCAGTGCTCAGGAGGGCAATTGCTCCGTGTATGCCAACGAGCGTTATGCCGGCCCCTTCAAGCGTACCGTGAGCCTCAATGACCAGGTCGATACCGACAAGGTCGAGGCCCACTGCCGCGACGGCGTCCTGCGCATTTCCTTGCCGCGGCGGGAAGCGCTACAGCCCAAGCGCATAGTCATTCAGTAACAGCAACGGTTTGAAGGAGGAATCACCATGAACGACAAACAAGCGGTCGTGCGCGGCGAAACTGAAACCCAAACACTGCTGCCGCGTGTCGATGTATTCGAAGACGAAAACGGAATCCAGCTGTTTGCCGATTTTCCCGGCGTGCCCAAGGACCACCTGGTAGTCAATGTCGACGGTGACACGCTTGTGCTGGAAGGGGAGATCATGCCGCAGTTTTCCCAACAGCTGGAGGCTGTCTACGCTGAGGTCCAACTGTCGCGATTCAGGCGCGCCTTCACTTTGAGCTCCGAGCTGGATACGACCCGGATCGACGCTGAGCTACGGGACGGCGTGCTGAACGTGCGTGTTCCCAAACATGCACATGCCCAGCCGCGCAAGATCGTCCTGAAAAGCGCGTAGGGCCTTGAGCGTGTGGAGGACGACCCATGGAAAAACTAGTTGAACTCAGACATGGCCTGGAGGAAACCTGGCATTCGTTGGGCGAGGGCTGGCGTCAGCTTCGCGATCGTACCAGCGAGGCCCTGACGCGCTTCACGCCAGTGAAGCGGAGCAGGGGTGAGTCGCAGGATGCGACCTCATCACCGGCGCTTGCCTCGAACTGGGGGCTGCTGGCCGGCGATCTTTACGAGGATGGTGAGCGGATCGTCGTTCTCCTTGAGATACCTGGACTGGTCAAGGAGGGCCTGAGTCTGGAAGTGCGGGGCGATACGCTGATCATTCGCGGTGAAAAGCGCGTCGAGCAGGAGCAGGGCAATGGGCATTATCGCGTCCGGCAATGCACCTTCGGCAGTTTCCGGCGCACCTTCCGGCTTCCTGTCGAGGTCATTGCCGAGCAGGCCAGTGCCACATGCAACAACGGTGTGCTGCGTATCGAACTGCCCAAGCAAGCGCGTGCGCGTGGCAGGTGCATCGAGGTTATACAACGATAGCCTCCGTTGCGCGCAGCCAAGGGGACAGCCCCTCGTCACCAGGATTACCCGCCCGCGACCTGCTTGCGGGCGGGTGATTCTTAAGTTGCTGCAGAGGAGGCTGCCGCTTCCCCACGCAGTGGATATTGCACCTCCCTGGCGAGCTGAGACACCCAGCGATAATTCGTCCGGTAATTTCTCCACAACCGGTCCTGACAGGGGCTGAGGGTCGAGGCCATGGCCACTGAAGGCAACGCAGGACTGTTGATGGGTGTCATCACGTTGCTCAGCGCTGCCGTAGTGGCCGTGCCATTGCTCAAGCGCATCGGCTTCGGCTCGGTGCTCGGTTACCTGCTGGCGGGGCTGATGATCGGACCCTTCGGGCTGCAGCTGGTCAATGACCCTCACACCATCATTGATGTGGGTGAATTGGGCGTGGTGATGTTCCTCTTCGTGATTGGCCTGGAGCTCAAACCCTCGCATCTGTGGGAGCTGCGGGCGCAGATATTTGGACTGGGCAGCCTGCAGGTGTTGATCTGTGCCGTTCTGCTCACTGTCGTCGGCAAGGCCTTTGGTTTCCCTTGGCAGGTGTCATTCGTCTGCGCGGCCGGTTTTGTACTCACATCCACGGCCATCGTCATGCAAGTTCTCTCGGAGCGGGGTGACTTGACCAAACCGAGGGGCCAACGCATCGTGTCCATTCTGCTGTTTGAAGATCTGCTGATAGTGCCCTTGCTGGCGGTGGTGGCATTTCTGGCGCCTACTGCATCGGTGCCCGAACCCACCTCACCCCTGTGGCAGCGCATGGCTACCGCAGCCCTGTCCCTGAGCGCACTGGTGGTCATCGGGTTGTGGTTGCTCAACCCTCTGTTTCGGGTATTGGCCCAAGCCAGGGCGCGCGAGGTGATGACTGCTGCCGCGCTGCTGGTGGTGCTGGGAGCAGCGCTGCTGATGGAAATCGGCGGCCTGTCAATGGCGATGGGAGCGTTCGTTGCCGGTGTGCTGCTGTCGGAGTCGACCTTCCGCCACCAGCTGGAGGCTGACATAGAACCGTTCCGCGGGCTGTTGCTGGGGCTGTTTTTTCTCGGCGTCGGCATGGCGCTGGATCTGCAGGTGGTGGCCAGGAACTGGCTGCTCATCAGCACTGGCGTGCTGGCGCTAATGGTGGTCAAGGCGCTGTGTATCTATGGGGTCGCGCGCCTCGCGAAAAGCCAGCATGGCGATGCGCTGGACCGCGCCGTGCTGATGGCGCAGGGGGGCGAATTTGCGTTCGTACTGTTTGCCGAAGCACTGAAACTCAAGGTCGTGAGTCCCGAAATCAACGCCAACATGACGGCTATCGTGGTGATGTCCATGGCCATTACGCCGGTCAACCTTGTGTTGTACAAGCGTTTTGCGCGGGCCCGGGCGGTTTCCATGGACGGTGTGGAGCCCGCGCAGAATCTCCAAGGCCATGTACTCATCATCGGGTTTGGCCGTGTCGGTCAGATCGCTTGCCAGGCGCCACTCGCTCATGGCGCCAAGCTTTCAATCATAGACATGGACCCGGAGGTGATTCGCGCCGTCGAGCCTTATGGTTTCAAGGTCTATTACGGTGATGGTGCCCGCCATGACCTGTTGCATGCTGCCGGGGCCCATCACGCCCGTACCATCATTGTGTGCGTGAATGACAAGAAGGCCGCGACACGCATTGTTGAAAGCACGCGGCACTATTGCCCGCAGGTGAAGGTGCTGGTGCGCGCCTTTGACCGCGAGCACGCGCTGGAACTGGTCAAGCACGACGCCGACTATATCGTGCGGGAAACCTTTGAATCCGCCTTGCTGCTTGGTCACCAGGCCGTGCTGACCTTGGGTGCCTCAGCGCTCGAAGCCGACGCGGTGACCGACGAGGTGCGCACACGCGATGCCGAACGTTTTGCCCTGGAAACATCCGGCGGTCTATTTGCCGGGCGAGCATTGGTCCTTGGAAATATCGAGCGCATTGATCCGCCGAAGCCTGAAGCGCGTGATACTCATTGAGCATGAGAACCTGACGGCAAGGTTGAACAGGGCCAGTTCACGATCCTTGTTTGCAATTTCCAGCCGTACTCTAATCGCCCAAATGTCCCTAAGCCGAAGCGGTGCTTTTGGCCGACCAGTTTGCCTTTGTTCCAGGATTCTCGAGATTTCGCGGTGAGTATGGAGATGATTCGTTCGCCACATGGTAGAAGACTAGGATGCATCTCTCAACGCACCTCCGGCCGTTTCCGGCCAAAAGCGGTCAGTGACAATATTCGCAAAGTCTGCCGCTCAGCTTCCCGAAGACCGATCTCGACTATTCGTTAGGTACAGCACCATCGCTGCGCGAGCCGCATCTTTGACTGCTGCTCCGCGCAGTGCTGCAATGGGGTCACGTTATCCGTATAGGATGTTGCTCCATGCGAGTGAATCTCCAAACACTCCCGACGCGATACCTTCAGCCTCAACCAAGGTGATATTCGCGCCTTTATCAGCCAGGTGTTACGCCAGCGAAGCGCCCACGATGCCGGCACTAATGACAACGACTCGTTTGTCCAGAGCATTTCCCATATCAACCTTCACTCTGTAGACCTGAAGGCGGTTTCAGTGTCTGCCTCTGGTCGATTTCTGCTTGTCGTAAGGGGTAGCAGTTGTCGTCCAGAAAGCAGATGTAAATTTGTCTGAAGTGGCGAAATAGCTGCCAAAATCATCGTGTTAAAACGCCGCCTGAAATGGCAGCAAGATAAGCGCGTGAGTGTTGTTGGCACTGGAGGGTAGCGAAAAATCGTTCAGCTACTACGGTAAGCGTCATCAACGACTATAGTCATTGGTGAGCCAGAGCGAATCTGACCATTCCCCTGCCAACCTGGCCTAATCCAATTCCGCGATTACACGGCGGATCTTCTTGTGTTCCTTGATGCGGAACGTGAACGTTTCGCTGCCGAAATCACTCAGGCTCAGGCTGAGATCGAGGCAGCGTTGTCTTTTTTTGAACCCCTTGATGGTGGATGGAGTTATCCCACCGGGCACGTCGCATCCCACTGAGCACGTCCCAACCACCCATCTATAAAGGTTCAAGCAATGAATACTTTAGAGTTCGATGATGCACAAAAAACCAATGGCGACCTGGTTCAGGGGCCGCTGCCGGCCGGCACTGTCGCGCCCGACTTCACTCTTCACGCAACCCCTGATCAACAGTTGTCGCTGCGTGAGCTAAAGGGAAATCCCGTGATATTGGCGTTTTATCCCGCTGACTGGACTTCGGTGTGCGGTGACCAACTGACTTTGTACAACCAGTTGCTACCCACATTCAGAGAATACGGTGCGGCGCTACTGGGTATCTCGGTTGACAGCGCCTGGTGTCATCAGGCCTTTGCCAAAGATCGGAATTTTCACTTCAGCCTGCTGGCCGATTTCGAGCCCAAAGGGGCTGTGGCACGACAGTATGGAGCGTACCAGTCCCAGCTCGGGGTTTGTAAGCGTGCGCTGTTCGTGATTGACAAGGACGGGGTGGTTGCCTGGAGCTACGTCTCCCCGATGGCAATCAACCCTGGTGCGGACGGTATTCTGGATGCGCTGGATGCTTTGGCGAATTCGCCACAAAGCACGCCAACCAAAAATTAACAGGTGATTAGATGGCCACTCTCAAAGTCCCGGTAAGTGCCAACGACCATCGCCAGGGAAGTGCGCATGCCAAGGTCACCTTGGTCGAATTTGGCGACTATGAATGTCCCTATTGCGGTGAAGCTTATTGGATGGTCAAGAATCTGCAACAGCATTTTCGCGATGACTTGCTGTTTGTGTTCCGTAACTTCCCTCTGACCACCGCTCACCCCCATGCATTGGGTGCAGCGGTCACCGCTGAGTATGCCGGGAGTCGAGGATTCTTCTGGGAGGCCCACGACGAATTGTACGAAAATCAGGATCGATTGGGCCTGCCGCTGTATCGCGCCATCGTTCTCAAACACGGCCTTTCCAGGGAGGAATTCGATCTTGCAATGCAAGAGGATACTTACATTCCCAAAATACAAGCCGATTTCAATGGCGGTGTACGCAGCGGCGTGAATGGCACCCCAGCGTTTTACATTGACGGGCTTCGCTATGACGGAGTTCCAGAGTTCATCGGGATGAGTCAGATGATTGAGCTTTTGTTAGTGCGTGGACGAAATCGCTAGAGAGCCAAATCGGCTTGGCATCACCCACATCGGAGCCGAGGAAAAACCAACGTTAGCTTCCTTTTACATTAAAGAGGTGGGCACGGAGCCGGCAACTAATGAAATCTTTGAAGTATTATGAAGAAAATCGACACGCCACATGGTTGGAGTTGTTTTTTGACCTGACTTTCGTTGTTACGATAGGCCAAGTTACGCACACTCTCGGACATGTTCATGATGGGCACTTTGAACATAAGCAATTATGGACATTCTTACTGCTTTTTGTGCCGCTGTGGTGGATCTGGTCCAGTCACACGATTTACTCCAACAGGTTCGATACAGACAGCAATCTTCACCGTTTGGCAACATTATTCATAATGCTCCTGCTCATTGTGCTATCGGCACGGATCGGGGAAGACTTGGAAGTGAACTACTCGCTCATTATTGCCTGCTATTTTGGTATACGTGCAATCATCAGTGTTATGTATATTTCATCCATTAGTAAACTCGATTCTCGCGGCGAACTTTCCTCAAGGCTTGGCTTCGCCCTATTAGTTAGCGCAGTTATTAGCCTTTCATCCGTTATTTTTGACCCGCCCTTGCGTTACCTTGTTGCTTATATTGGGATTATTCTTGATATTCTGTTTCCTGTATTTTTCTGGACTAAACTAAAACCGTTGCCAGCACACACAGAGCACTTGGTTGAGCGCATAGGCCTACTCACCCTAATCTTATTGGGGGAGTCAATTATTAGCCTTTCCGGAGGCTTATCTAACATTCAATGGGGTTATTATAATGTGATGGCAGCCATCACCGGATTTATCATGATTTGCAGTATCTGGTGGATCTATTTTGATAGTTTTTACTTGCTGAACAAACATCAAAGCAGTATGAGTGGACACGCCTTAATCTACTCGCACCTTTTTCTTTTTATGGGGCTGGCACTTCTGGCAAATTTGATTAGGCATGCGATCCTGAACGACATTGCGATACGCGATTTCCAGATTATGTCGATCACCGGCATGGCCTTGTTTTTCCTAGGTAAGCAATATGGCTATTTCATAGCCGTGAGTAGAATAAGGAAGTATATCCTACAAAACACGTTGATAGTGTTTTCTTTGGGCGGGTTAGTCGTGTTTTTACCCCGCGTCGAGTACATATTGGTCGGCCTGACAGCAACCATGATCTCTTATGTTTTTCTAAATTTCAGATATCGTTGAATCATCATTATCAGACCAGAGGGTGGGACCAAGTGAGCAAGTGGCTGACTTGCGGTTACATGCTGCCCACTACGTCGTTCTCACTGCTCGTGCGCTACTCGCCGCTACCCTTGGTCTATTTGGGTTTGTAATCCTGGTATCGTCGACCATAGTTAAGAGTCTCGGATGCCCCTCTTAGCTATCGCGATCTGATAGCGCCAGCCGCATCGTAACAACAGGAGCCACATCATGGTCAAAGTAGCGTTGTTCGTTCGCCTAGAAGCAAAACCCGGGAAAGAAAAGGATGTAGAGAGCTTTCTTTTGGGTGGCCTTCCGTTAGTGGAGGAGGAGCCAGCCACTACAGCCTGGTTTGGAATCCGCTTGGGGCCGTCCACCTTTGGCATCTTTGACGCATTCCCGGATGAAGCGGGCCGGCAGGCTCATCTTTCGGGCAAGGTCGCGGCGGCGCTTATGGCAAACGCTGCCGAGCTATTTGCCGAACCGCCATCAATCGAGAAGGTTGACGTCCTTGCGGCCAAGCTACCCGGCTAAGCAAACCCAATAGGAAGCTCCAGTCAGTACTGGGAGGCCCACGATGTATTTTGTGAAAATCAGGATAGCTTGGGCCTGCTGCTGTTCCGGGCGGTGATCAATCAAAACACTTGTATTGAAGATAAATGTCATGGCTAAAGTGCCGTGTCCAGGGTTCATGCCATGCTTGCGCGCTCGGTATAAGTGAAAGGATACGCGCGCAAATCGTGTCCAGGGACGGCGTGGAAGCCGCACAGAATCTGCAAGGCAACGTGCTCATCACGGGTTTAGGCTGGGTAGGGTAGATTGTTTGCCGGGCACCGGTCGCTCATGGCGCGAAGATCTCCATCATTGATATAGAACCGGAGGTCATCCGCGCCGTGACACCTTATGGTTTCGTCAAGTGAGCATTCGTCGGCGTAGCAGTGACCGATGTTCAATGAGCTGCCTGACGCGGCTGCACTCCGAACTGCGCAACGATGTGCGTACCCAATTCCTCAATAACTTCCACCGCAGGGCGCTTGCCGTATTTGAGATTGAGAATGACGTGGTCCACGCCGATTTCCTCAAGCGACTCCAGCAAAAAACGTAGCTGGTAACGTCCAAGTCTGAACCCCAAATGGATACGTGTGGGTGGCGTTGACGGATTCTCATCGAGATCGATGTACAGCGACTGAGTAAAGGGCTTATACACAGAACCACATTGTTTCGTGACCTCCAGTCGCCAATCTTCCACGACCAGCCGCTGCATGTTCGGAATGCGTGGATAGTTGATCCATCCGTTGCTCTCACGCGCGATCCAATCCAGTGACTGGCGACTGTTGCCGGTCACGAGCATTGGAATGAATTGGGTGGTCGGTTTCGGAATCAGGTCTGCGCCTTGCATTTCACCAGTGCTCCAGTGGATGGGCTCAAAACTGGTGCTGTGGGCGCGGCGAATCACTTCGTAGTGTTCTCGAAAGATCTCTCCACGCCTTTCTGGATCGACGCCAAACGCCGAAAACTCCACTGGCCGATCTCCCGAAGCAACCCCCAGAATCAAGCGACCAGTGCTCAACTGATCTACGCTGGCTGACGCCTTGGCCGTGTGCAGGGGATGGTGCAGCGGGATGGCGATGGAGGCGGTGCCAAGTGCAATCTCCGAGGTATGGGCGGCCATATAACCCAGGTAAACCCAGGGGTCGAAGACTTGGCCGACATCGCCGAAGCCAGGGTCGCGAAGCGGCACGTCGCGAAACCAGAGCGCGCAGAAGCCCAGCGCCTCGGCTTGTTTAGCCAGTGTGACCTGGTTGAGCATGCTCGGAGTGTCCCCGTCGAACGCCTCCATGGGAAAGAATAATCCAAGGCTCAAATGCCCCTGAGTGAAGGTTCGGCTGAACCCTCGATGCTTCTGGTAAGGAATCGTGCTCGGCCGATACATACGGATTGACCTCATGGCAGAACGTGAACAGCGCCCCCGTTTCCAGAGGTGCTGCGGCATCGGTCGCTTTTGAACGGCAGTGGGGGGGCTGGGTCTGGCTTTTACCCGTTGCGCCGTACTGCTGGTCGTGTGGACCGGACTCAGGGGGCAGTTGCTGGCGATAGGCGCGGGTTGGTCCGGGTGGGTGTTAAGCGGACGGTCAAAGGAAGTCAGATCTCTCGGCTCTATACCACCAGATGGGCAAGGCGTTCGAGGAATCATTCTATAAGCGTAGGCGGTTTTGCAGCTCTCCGCCATATTCTTACAATCGAGCCGCTGGCGGGCGAAAGTCGCGTATCGAAGGCCGTTATCGGTCGTTTCCTGCCATTCCAGAACGGCCGCTATTGGCCGATAGCTGTCTTCCCCGAAGGGCAGCTATGGGTCGGAAGCAGCCATCTACGACCGGCCGCTTTCTCGGCCCATGAAAAGGAATTAAAAAAAATGGAAGTAACGTGCACCTCACTGGATGAAGTCCGGCAGCGCATCGATGTCATCGATCGAAGCCTCGTTTCATTGCTCACTCAACGCGGCAAGCTCGTGGCGCAGGCCGCGCGCTTCAAGAAAACCACCGATGACGTACGCGCGCCGGCGCGGGTCGAGCAAGTCATCGAGAAGGTGCGAGTAATGGCAGGCGAGGCGGGCGCTTCGCCTGCGGTGGTGGAGCAGGTCTACCGGGCCATGATATCGGCGTTCATCGCCGAAGAGCTGAACGTTCACGCCACGCTGACTGCCACTGATCCAGCGGGCAATGCGTGAGCATTCATCGGAGCAGCGTGCATCAGGCGGGCAGGGCGCCTCAACCTTTCACAAGGGATCGAGGCGCCTCTGGGTAATGACTACAGCGACAGCGCGGTCACCCGCGAAGACTTGGCGTTGGGTGACCGTGGTCGGTCAGTCCACCCGCACGAACACATTCTTGGCCATGTTGCTGCCGCCAATGGCTTCCAGACGCTTGCCGCCGTCCAGTACGCGCACATTGATCAGTGCCTGGCCATCCTTGTCGCGCGCGACGACCTCATCATCCTTGCGCTCCCACTCCTCGACCTTGAACTTGTTGCCGTTGGCAATGATGTAGTCCTTGGCGAACTCGACTTTCTGTTTTGGGCCCTGGATGCCCATCACCGTGGTGGTCTGTTCATAGGTGCCTTCCAGGGCATCGTTGCCGCAGCCGGCCAGTACACAGAAGGGCAATGCTGCGAGCACGAGTTTGATTTGACGCATGGGATTTCCTTATCGATTGGCTTTGATCGAACGACCAGGCGCGAGTCAGGGCGCCGGTCCTTCGGCTACCGCACGGGGTGCGGTCAACGCCGCGGGATTATACAGACCGTTTAAAAAAAATCAGATTTTGCGCCTTTCTTGTAGTCCATTCCCCAAAGATACTCTTCCCGCATATTTTCCGTTGTGGTTGCTCTGCCAAGGGCTTTAGTCTCGGCCTGTCGCTGCTCATCAGCGACACGGCTTTGACAGGCCGTAACTCTGATGTGCAGCAGTTGCACTGTTGCCCCGGACCTTGGTGCATCTGGACCGTGAGGAGGGTATTCGCACCAGCAATCGCCTGGGCACGGCTGACCCGGAGCGGTTCGATGCGTTGCTGCGTGGCAACGGCTCGCCGGTCTGAGCGCACACGCCTGAACGCCGCAATCAGTGTTCGCCGGTGATCTCCCGCGCTAGGGTCAGGCGGCGCGTATGAAAGTCGTACTCATAGAGTTCGGCATAGCGCCCCCACTCGATCGCCACCTTGAGTACGCGCTCGGCTTCCTCTGCGTCCATGTACTCCGTCAGGCGGTCGAGCACGGTCTTTTCCAGCAGGCCGGCGGGCTCCAGGTGGAGGCTGTCGAGGATGTAGCTGATCAGCGACACGCGCCCCTTGCACTGGCGCGCGAACAAGTCCTGGCGCCTTGCCTGGCGGGCCGTCACGTAGTTGCGGCCCTGGCGTGTAAGGCGGATATCGCCCTCGATCACCTGGGCAAAGCCAAGCAGGCCGAGGGCCTCGTAGATCGGGAACAGCACCTCGTCGGGCAGCGCGGTTTCCTCGGCCAGGTGCGGCAGGTCGGCCTCGCCGTTGAAGGGCTCGCCGGCGATGAGTTCGAGCACGCTTTCCATCCGTGCGATGTCGGCGTCGGGCAGTCGGTAGCCCAGCTCCACAGCCGGTGGTGCACCGGCGGCGGCGATGGCTTCGGGGCCCTGGGTCATGAGCGCGTAAACGTCGTCGATCAGTGCGCGGACTTCCGCTGAGTCGGCATTGCGCGGGCGGGGCAGGTCGATGTGCAGTTCCGAGCGCACCCGGCCCGGGTCGCTGGAGAGGATGAGGATGCGGTCGGCCATCATCACCGTCTCCTCGATGTTGTGCGACACCACCAGAATGCTGCGGGTGGTGATGCGGCGTTCTTCCCAGAGTTCGAGCATGTCGTTGCGCAGGGTTTCGCCGGTGAGTACGTCGAGCGCCGAGAAAGCCTCGTCCATCAGCAGCACTTCGGGGTTCATCACCAGGGCGCGGGCAATGCCCACGCGCTGACGCATGCCGCCGGAAAGTTCGCGCGGCAGGGCGCCACCGAAACCGGACAGGCCGATCAGCTCCAGCGCCGTGTCGGCCAAGCGCTGGCGTTCGGCCGGGTTCATGCCCTGGGCCTCCAGGCCTAGCTCGACGTTCTGCTGCACGGTCAGCCAGGGGAACAGTGCGAACGACTGGAAGACCATGGCCACGCCGCCTACCGGGCCGTGGATCGGCTGGCCGCGGTAGGTGACGGTGCCGCGGTCGGCGCCGACCAGGCCGGCGATGATCCGCAACAGGGTCGACTTGCCCGAACCGGAGCGCCCGAGCAGGGCGACGATCTCACGCTCGCGCAGGTTCAGGTCGACGCCTTCGAGGACGGTGCGCGGGGTGCCGTCGGAAGCCTGGAAGGCCTTGCTCACGCTCTTGAGCTCGATCAGCGATGGTTTCATGGCAAGTCCTCAGCGAAGGTTTTCGGCAAGCAGGTACAGACGGCGCCAGAACACGCGGTTTACCAGCATCACGTAGATGCACATCACGCCGATCCCTAGGGCGATGCGGTGGAAATCACCAGCGTCGGTCATCTGCTTGATGTAGCTGCCCAGGCCGTTGGCAACCAGCGAGGTGTCGCCCCAGCTGACGTATTCGGCGACGATGCTGGCGTTCCACGAGCCGCCGCTGGCGGTGATGGCGCCGGTGATGAAGCTGGGGAACACCGCCGGCAGGTATACGCGTTTCCATTTCAGCCAGCCGCGCAGGCCGAGGTTGTCGGCGGCCAGGCGCAGTTCGTAGGGAATGGCCGCGGCACCTGCGACCACGTTGAACAGGATGTACCACTGGGTGCCGAAGACCATCAGCGGGCTGAGCCAGATGTTCGGGCTGAGCTGGAAGTGCACCAGCACCAGGACCACCAGCGGGAACAGCAGGTTAACCGGGAAGGCGGCAAGAAATTGCGCCAGCGCCTGGACCTTCTGCGAGTAGCGGGGCCGCAGGCCGATCCAGATCGACAGCGGCACCCACACCAGCGAGGCGAGGGCGATCAGCAGCATCACCCGGCACAGGGTGATCAGGCCCAGGCCGAGCACGTGCAGGGCCTCGCCCCAGCCGACGTCCTGGTGCACGAACAGCCCCAGACGGATGAAGGCGAAGGCGCAGACCAGCACCAGGGCCGCGTCCCAGGCGCGTGACCACCAGGCGGGCAGGCGCAGCCACTGGCGCCGCGCCACGGTGCCGTCGTGGCGTTGAGCGAACCAGCCCATGGCGCTCTGGAACCCCTTCGCCAACAACGCGCTGAAGCCGCTCAGCCAACGGCTGCGGCGCCCCCAGTCGAGCAGCCAGGAGCGCTGCGCGGTATCGCCCTGGGTGTCTTCGAAGCGGAAACGGTCGGCCCAGGCCAGCAGCGGACGGAAGAACAACTGGTCGTAGAGCACGATGCCAGTGAGCATCGCGCCGACGGCCCAGCCGATGGCGCCGAGGTTGCGTTGGTCGATGGCCACGGCGATGTAGGAGCCGATACCGGGCAGCTTGATATCCTGCCCGGCCACCGAGATGGCCTCGGCGGCAACCAGGAAGAACCAGCCGCCGGACATCGACATCATCATGTTCCACAGCAGGCCGGGCATGGCGAACGGCAGCTCCAGGCGCCAGAAGCGCTGCCAGGCCGAGAGGCGGAAGATCCGCGCGGCCTCGTTCAGTTCCGGCGGCACGGTGCGGAACGACTGGTACAGGCTCAGCGCCATGTTCCACGCCTGGGAGGTGAAGATGGCGAAGATCGCCGCGCATTCCACGCCCAGCAGGTTGCCTGGAAAGAGTGCGATGAAAGGCGCGATGGCAATGGCCTGAAAGCCCAGGATGGGCACCGACTGCAGCACGTCCAGCAGCGGGATCATGGCCTTCTCGGCGGCGCGGTACTTGGCCGCCAGCGCGGCGAAGAGGAAGGCGAACAGCAGCGAGAAGCCCAGCGCGGTGAACATCCGCAGCATGGTGCGCAGCAGGTAGTAGGGCAGGTTGGCCGGGTCGAGGGAAATCGGCAGCGCCTCGCCGACCACGAACGGACGGCTCATCTGCATGGCGCCATAGGCGGCGAGCACCAGCAATACCAGCACCAGCGGCAGCAGGATCCAGTCCCAGCGATTGGGCGCGGCGTTACGCAGGCCTGGCGACGGGGTGAACAGGCGGGCCATGATCAGGTCTCTATCGTCAGGGGCTGGGAAGGGCAGGTGTCGCGACGTGAGCCAGTATGGTTCAGTTGGCTTACAGGTCAATGGCAGTGCCCGTCGCAAGCAACAGGCCAGTGGGCGGCAAATACCTGAGAGATATTAAGATTTTTTAATCGTCACTGACGGGGAGGGACGTGACGAGGCATGTGCTCAATGCGGCATGGGGAGGGTATGTGGCTGGACCAGCAACTGCGTAGACGATCAATCCCGCCGTCATGAAAAGGAATTCACGAAAATGATTAGACTTTTCTTGATGAAATATCGCAGATGCAGCGTTGATCGAGCCTGCCGGGGCTCAGGAGATTGCCTGGGTCGCCGGTGTGTTTGAAGCAGACTGTACAACTGCCGCGTCAGCTTCAAGCTTCTGCCGGTCGGCCTTGCTGATGTACTTTGGCTTGTTGCTCTTGGGCGCCAGCTTGGCATTGGCCTTTTTCTGGTGGGCCTTGAGCAGCTGTTTGAGTTTCTTCTGGCGGTTCATTGTCTGTCTCTGAAGTGCAGCGTGGGTCGAGCATTGTACCTCGGGAGCTTCATCCTGCGGGCCCGGAACTCGACTGCGGTATCCGTGGCCGATAAAACCCGGTGAGCGTGAAGAAGTTGAAAGTATTGGTGAATTTAGTTCCATTGTCATATGAGAATTGGCCAATAATTGTCTTTAGCGGAATGAATAGACTGGGGGGCCATCAACAGGAGCCTCCTAATGTCCGCTCACGAATCAACCGTACAGGTTGCTTCCACTTCCAGAAACGCAGCAGTCAGCATCGCGATCCTGGCCTTTTCCGCCTTTCTCATCGTCACCACCGAATTTCTGATCGTCGGGCTGCTTCCCGCGCTGGCTCGGGACCTGAACATTTCGATTGCCGTTGCCGGGCAACTGGTGACGCTGTTTGCCTTCACCGTGATGGTTTTTGGTCCGCCCCTGACGGCGGCGCTGTCGCATCTGGAGCGGAAAAAACTGTTCATCGGGATCTTGCTGCTATTCGCCGCCGCCAACGCCGTCGCTGCCGCTTCGAGTAACGTCTGGCTGCTCGCCGTGGCCCGCGTGGTGCCTGCCTTGGCCTTGCCGGTGTTCTGGGGCACGGCCAGCGACACCGCCGGGCAACTGGCCGGGCCGCAGCGGGCGGGGCAGGCTATTTCAAGGGTCTACCTCGGAATCTCGGCGGCCATGCTGCTGGGCATTCCGCTGGGTACTGTGGCGGCCAATGCGATCGGCTGGAGAGGGGCTTTCTGGCTGCTCGCCGGGCTGTCGTTGATCATGGCTGCGGCCATGTGGGTCTACATGCCGAGCTTGGCGCGCACGACCAAGGTTGATTTCCTCAAGCAGGCACGGATTTTCAAGGAGCCATGCTTCCTGGCCAATGTGCTGCTTTCGGTGGTGGTGTTCAGCGCCATGTTCATCGCCTACACCTACCTGGCCGACATCCTCGAGCGTGTCGCGGGCGTGGCTCCGGCCGATGTTGGCTGGTGGATGATGGGCTTTGGCGCGATTGGCCTGGTGGGTAACTGGATTGGCGGCAGGGCCGTGGACCATTCGCCAATCAAAGCCACCATCGGCTTTCTCGCGCTGCTTGCCCTGGGCATGGCAGCGGCCGTTCCGCTGGCTGAAGATGGCTGGCTGTTCTGTGTTGCGCTTGGGCTGTGGGGTATCGCCAATACAGCGCTTTACCCGGTCAGCCAGGTGCGGGTCATGCGTTCGGTCACCCACGCACAGGCGCTGGCGGGCACGAGCAATGTCTCGGCGGCCAATGCCGGCATTGGCACCGGCGCCATCGTCGGCGGCATGACCGTGTCGAACCTGGGCATCGGCTACCTCGGCTATGTGGCGGCCGCCGTTGCGGTGCTCGCGCTGCTCCTGGCGTTGGCCGTTCGCAACCTCGCGCCTGAGCGTTAGGGCAGGGCAGTCAGCTGCCGCCGGGCCGGCTGCCGTGGGGCGTCAGCCGTGGCAGCAAGTAGTCCAACAGGGCGCGGACCTTGGGCTGGTTCTCACGGCTTTTCAGCCAGACCAGGTTCATGGGCAGGCCGTCCGTTGCCAGCTCAGGCAGCACTTCGACCAGTGTGCCCTGGTCGATGTGCTGCTGGGTCAGCCAGGTCGGTAGCTGGCCGATGCCATGCCCAGCGAGCACAGCGGTCACTTCGCCCTCGCCATCGCCGACGGCGATACGCGCCTGCGGCGTACGCCGCTCCATTTCTCCCGGCTGGCGGCCTTTGAAGAACCATGGGCTGACCAGGCCATCGCCGTGCCCATAGCCGACACAGTGATGCTGATCGAGGTCACGTTCGCTTTGCGGGGTGCCGTGCTGTTCAAGGTAGGCGGGTGAGGCACAGAAGATCAGGCGCTGGGCGCCAAAAAACTCGTGACCCAGGCTGGCTGGCCAGGCATCCGGGCCGCCGATGCGCACGACGATGTCGATGCCTTCATGCAGCGGGTCGATAAAGCGGTCGGTAAACGAGATGTGCGGTTGCAGCAGCGGATGCTGATGGATGAAAGCCAGGATCAGCGGTAGCACATGCAACCGGCCGTACGAGGCCGGCAGGTCTATCCGCACCCTGCCGTGAGGCTCGTCGCCCTCGGCGCTGAGCGCATGCTCTACCTGCTCCAGGTCGGCCAGTACCGAGGTACAGGTGCGGTAAAAGGTGATACCTGCCTCGCTCAGCGCCAGGGTGCGGGTGGTGCGGTTGAACAGCCGCACCCCAAGGCGTTCCTCGAGGCGCGCCACACTCTTGCTCACTGCAGATCCTGTGAGGTTCAGCCGTTCGGCTGCGGCAGTGAAGCTGCCCAGGTCAGCGACGGCGACGAACACGTCGAGACCCTTCAGCCGTTCAGATGAAAACATTCGTTTCTCCCTTTGAGCGGCATTGGAACAGGAATTGCTCGCAATGCTGAAAAGCGACCAGACAGGGGATACGCCAATGCTCGTGGAGGACCACTACTTCATGTTCCTCGTTGTGGCGATCGTGCTAGCCGTGGATGTGGTGGCGGTCACCCTGTATTGGCGCAGCAAACCCTGAACCCAGCCACGGGGGCAGAATACCCCTAGTCGGGGCTTTTGCGATGGATCATCGACTGGCACTGCTTCCAAACCCGAGGTGATGGCGGTAGCCTCGGGAGACCTTGGCCGATAGAAAATCCATTCCCATGCCTGCTGGTTTCCCCGGGTTGCCGTCACTCAATGCGCTGCGTGTGTTCGAAGTGGTGGCGCGTCAGTTGAACTTCCGCCTTGCCGCCGAGGAGCTTGGCGTGACCCAGGCGGCGGTCGCCCAGCAGGTGCGTGGGCTGGAGGCCAGCCTGCAGGTGCGCCTGTTCGAGCGCCTGCCACGGGGTGTTGGCCTGACCGATGCCGGGCATGGCTATGCGACGAGCATCCGCAGCGCCCTGGGGATGATCGACGAGGCGACCCGGCTGCTGCGCCCGGCGCCGTCGCAGCTCACCGTCAGCGTGACGCCTACCTTTGCCTCGAAGTGGCTGATTCCACGGCTTGGGCACTTCGCCGAGACCCACCCTGACATCGATCTGCGCCTGCTGGCCACCGACCGGCTCTCGCATTTCCATACCGATGGCGTCGACATCGCCGTGCGCTACGGTCAGCCACCGTTCGGGGGCGGGCTGAACGTCGAGCTGCTGATGGAGCAACGGATCGTCGCCGTGGCGAGCCCGGCGTTGTTGGCTGAAATGGGCAAACCAGAGAGCTTTGCGGCCTTGCAACGTTATGTCGCCCTGCACGACGGGCACAACTTCTGGCCGCACTTCACGGCGGCCTTCTTCCCTGATCATCCGAAGCCGACGGCGAAGAGTGTGCGTTTCAACCAGACATCGCTGGCCATCGACGCCGCCATTGGCGGGCAGGGCATTACCCTCGCCAGCTATGCCTTCGTCAAGAACGACATCGCTGCCGGCAGGCTTGAGCAGGTCTTTGCACAGCAACTGACGCTGGACAAGGCGTTCTACTTGGTATGGCCGCGCAAGGCGCAGGAGACAGAAGCACTTAGCCTTGTCAGAGGGTGGCTCAATAGCCAGGTAGGCGATAGTTAATCTACTGGATAGGCAGGCTTTGCTTGACTCCCTCGATCAGCTGCCGGCTGCTAGTGTGATGAAACCTGCAACAGCGCAGTTCCATTACCTAAGGAGGCAGTATGTCTGTAGAAAAAGTGGCAATCATAACGGCCGGTGGCAGCGGCATGGGCGCTGCTGCGGCACGTCGGCTGGCCGCTGACGGTTTCAAGGTCGCCATCCTGTCCTCTTCAGGCAAGGGCGAGGTGCTTGCCGCCGAACTGGGCGGCATCGGCGTCACCGGTAGCAACCAGTCGGTCGAGGACCTGCAGCGCCTGGTGGATGCCGTGATCGAGCAATGGGGCCGCATCGACGTGCTGGTCAACAGCGCCGGCCACGGCCCGCGCGCGCCGATCCTGGAGATCAGCGACGAAGATTGGCACAAGGGCATGGACACCTACCTGCTCAATGTCATTCGACCGACACGGCTGGTGACGCCTTACATGCAAAAGCAAAAGGGTGGAGTGATCATCAATATCTCCACCGCCTGGGCGTTCGAGCCGGTTGACTTGTTCCCTACATCGGCCGTATTCCGCTCGGGCCTGGCGGCCTTTACCAAGATCTTCGCCGACCAGTTCGCCGGTGACAACGTGCGCATGAACAATGTGCTCCCGGGCTGGATCGACAGCCTGCCGGCCACCGAGCAACGCCGCGACAGCGTACCGCTCAAGCGCTATGGCACGAGCGAGGAGATCGCCGCCACCATCGCCTTCCTGGCCAGCGACGGTGCTGGTTACATCACTGGGCAAAACATCAAGGTCGATGGTGGCGTGACGCGTAGCGTCTGAGCAGGTTCCTTGGGGGAGGCCAGCAGGTGATCGGCACACCGTTTTCAGCGCCTTCCGACCTACACCTTGAGGCCCAGATGCCAATTTTACGTTTTGCGACAAATTTTTTACGTTTGTCGTTATAACGTTACGCCGCTCGTCGCCGGTGGCCGTCAGCTCGTTCGGCTCATGACTTGCGAAGCCTGGTATTTCATGGAGTCTTAATGACAGTCGATCTAGACACTGAGGCCGCCGACCTCGATGGTTACCCCCGTTTTCACCATGCGCTGGTCCATACGCGCAAGCTGAAGCAGCTGATGTACCTGGCGCTGGCAGTTGCTGTGCTGCTGGCGCTGCTGCAAGGGCTGATCGGGATATTCAGCCCTGACTCCTACTGGCTGGTCCTGCTCGCCGTCAACGGCGCCGTGCTGCTCCTGTTAGCGGGCGCCGCGCAGTCGGCCTGGCAGGTGGCCAGCTGGCGTGCGATTGCCATGGGCCAGGTGCCCGTCCCGTTGCTGTTCTCACGCGCTGGCGAAGAAACCGTCGAGCCTGGGTCGCTCAGCCGTTTCGATCGCTGGTGCCGGCAGGTCGCCGATGCCTGCCGGCGGCAATGGCGCAGGCTTGGCGCAGAAACGCCCTTGCTCATTGGCCTGGCGTGCCTGGCACTGCTGCTGGTCAAAGGTGCTTGGCGCTTCGACCTGCCGACAGCGTCGGTGGCAGGGCAGGTGACGTGGATTGCCATCGGCCTGTTGGCCGTTTTTGCGTTTTGCCTGGTCGTGCTCGAGCGCCACCTGATGGCTGAAAGCGAGGCGACCTGGCCCGAGGCCGCGGCGCTTGCCGCCATCTTGCGGCTGGTCATTGCCGTGCAAGTGCTGACCATTGCCTGCCTGGTCAGTATTGATGGCGAGCGGCTGTGGCCGGCCCGCCTGGCAGTGCTGATCGGCCTGTTACCTGGCCTGGCAGCGCTCGAACTGCTGGCCCGGGCAGTATTGGCGATGTTCCGCCCCTCGCGCCCACATGAAGAGCCGGCGTTGGTGGCGCGCAGCCTGGCGGGCGACTTCCTGCAATGGCCACCGCGGCCATTGGCCGTGCTGCAGGACGAACTGCATGAACGCCTGGGCATCGACCTGCGCCAGGTATGGGCGTTCGCCTTCATGCGGCGGGCGTTCCTGCCGGTGGCGGCGCTGGTGGCGCTGGTCGGTTGGCTGCTGACGGGCATTGTCGAGGTGCCGACCAACAACCGTGGTGTCTACGAACGCTTTGGCAACCCCGTGTCGGTGTACCCGCCAGGCCTGCATGTCGGTTTGCCCTGGCCCTTTGGCAAAGTACTGACAGTGGACAACAGCATCATCCATGAATTGGCAACGACCACGGCCGAGGGTATCAGCGAACCGCTGGCAGCTGCCGACGGTGCCCCACCGACCACCGCCAACCGGCTGTGGGACGCCACTCACCTGAGCGAGAACTCGCAAGTGATTGCCGGTGCCGATGGCGGGCGTCAGGGGTTCCAGATCGTCAACATGGATGTGCGCTTCATCTACCGCATCGGCCTGAGCGACGCGGCCGCCTTGGCCGCGGCCTATCACACGGCCAACGTCGAGCAGCTGCTGCGCAGCGTTGCCAATCGCGTGCTGGTCCATGACTTCGCCGGCCGCTCGCTGGATGGTCTGCTGGGCGCTGAACGTGCCGAGCTCGGCCGTGACATCGGACGTGCAGTGCAGGCGGACCTCGACCGCATGGATACCGGAGTGGAGCTGTTGGCGACCTCGGTGGAGGCGATCCACCCGCCCGCCGGCGCAGCCAATGCCTACCATGCCGTGCAGGCTGCGCAGATCACCGCCCAGGCGCTGGTTGCCCGTGACCGTGGGCAGGCCGCGCAGAAGCTTGACGAAGCCCGCCAGAGCGCCACGTCTTTGACCGACAAGGCCACCGCCGACGCCCATGAAACCCAGACCAAGGCCGACACCGCCGCGTTGCGCTTCGATGCCGAGCACACCGCCTGGCTGCACGCAGGCCAGGCGTTCATCCTCGAACAGTACCTGGAGCGCCTGTCCCAAGGCATGGCGCAGGCGAGCAGCCTGATCATCGATCACCGGCTGGCGGCGAACCAGGCGCCGACTCTGGACCTGCGCAGCTTTGCAGCGCCTATCGACCCATCGCAATCAAAACCCGCATCCGGCCGTACCCAGGAGCGTAACCCGTGAGTTCCCATACTGCACATGGTCATGACCACGAACACGAACACGACCACGACCACAATCACGACCATGCCGATAATCACGGTCGTGCCCGTCCCGCCTGGCTGCGTGTCGGGGTGGCGCTGCTGCTGGTCCTGATCATGGTCGCGACGGCCTGCCTCGTGCAGGTTCGTGTCGGCGAAGCTACCGTCATCACACGCTTTGGCAACCCGTCACGGGTACTGATCGAGCCCGGGCTCAACTGGCGCTGGCCCGTGCCGTTCGAGGCCGCGGTACCGGTCGACCTGCGCTTGCGCACCACCTCAAGCGGGCTGCAGGATGTCGGCACGCGGGATGGCCTGCGCATCATCGTCCAGGCCTATGTCGCCTGGCAGGTGGCGGCCGATCCGCAGAGCATCCAGCTGTTCATGCGCGCGGTGCAGAACCAGCCCGACGAGGCGGCGCGGCAGATCCGCACCCTGGTGGGCTCGGCCCTGGAAACCACGGCCAGCGGTTTCGAGCTGGCCGACCTGGTCAACGTCGATGCCAGCCGGGTACGCATCGACGGCTTCGAGCAACGCCTGCGTGAGCAGATTGAGCAGCAACTGATCAACAGCTATGGGGTGCGGGTGGTGCAAGTGGGCATCGAGCGCCTGACCTTGCCCAAGGTCACCCTCGAAGCCACCGTTGACCGCATGCGCGCCGAACGCGAGACCATCGCCACCGAGCGCACGGCCGAAGGCAAGCGCAAGGCGGCGGAGATCCAGTCGGCGGCCGAGCGTGATGCCCGTATCCTGCAGGCCGATGCCGGTGTGAAAGCCGCGCAGATCCAGGCGCAATCGCAGGTGCAGGCGGCGGACATCTACGGCAAGGCCTATGCCGGTGCGCCGCAGCTGTACACCTTGCTGCGCTCGCTCGACACCCTCGGCTCGGTCATCAACCCCGGCACCAAGCTGGTGTTGCGCACCGACGCTGCGCCGTTCCGTGCCCTGGTAGAGGGGCCTGTGCTGCCAGCGGGGGCTGACCATGGCCAGCCGTGAGCCGTTGTCGGCCAGGCTGCCCGCCGGCCCCTGGCTGCAATCGGGGCGCATCGGCTTTATAGCGCTGTACGTGGTGGCATTGTTGGCGGCGCTGGGCTGGCTGTTTGGCAATGTGCGTCAGATAGGCCCGGAAAACCGTGCGGTGGTCTTGCGCCTGGGGGCCGAGGAGCGCATCCAGAATGCCGGCTTGTTGCTGGCTTGGCCTGAGCCCTTCGAGCAAGTGGTGATGTTGCCCTCGGCAGCGCGGGTGACCGAACGCCAGGTGGAGTTGCTGCTGCGCTCGGCGCTTGCGCAGAAATCCGACAAGGACGGCACCCTGGCCAGCGATGCCACCGCAGGTTCCGGCTATCTGCTGACCGGCGATGCCGGGGCCGTGCAGTTGGACGTGCGAGTGTTCTACACGGTGAGCGACCCCTACGCCTACGCGCGCCAGGGGCAACATGTGCAACCCGCGCTGGACCGCCTGGTGGAACGTAACGCCGTGCAGATCTGCGCCTCGCGCGACATGGATGCCATCCTGGTCGCACGCCCGGAGCTGGTCGGTGGCGATGCCCGTCTGGCCGATCAACGCGAGCGGCTGCGCGGTGACCTGCAGCAAGGCATCAATGGCAGCCTGGCCCGGTTGCAGTCGGCTGGCGCCAGCCTGGGCATCGAGGTGGTGCGGGTCGACATCCAGTCTTCGCTGCCGTGGTCGGCGGTCAGCGCGTTCAACGCGGTGCTCACTGCCAGTCAGCAAGCCGAGCAGGCGGTCGCCAAAGCCCGTAATGATGCTGCGCGCCAATTGCAGCAGGCCACCCAGGCCGCCGACCGCACCGTGCAGGTGGCCCAGGCCGAAGCCAGCGAGCGCTTGTCCCGCGCCCAGGCCGCCACCGCGACGATCGTCGGCCTGACCCAGCAGCAAGATCCGCAGTTGCTGCTGCGCCTCTACCGCGAGCGGGTGCCGGCGATCCTGGCGCGTGCCGGGTCGGTCACCACCGTCAACAAAGATGACGCCGGGCACATGATCCTGCAGGGCCCTGCGCAATGACTACGATGCCTTTTTCCCAGTTCTGGAGCTGCTCGCGATGAGTACTCATCACTGTCATGGCCACGGGCACCATCACCATGCCCACACCCACCTCACGTCCGGCCTGCTGTCCCCGGCCGAGCAGCGCACGGCCGCACGCCAGCTTAGCCTGGCGATGCTGGCTCTCGGGTTACTGGCGCTGGGGCTGGTCTGGCGCTGGCTGGCACCGACCCAGGAAGGGGTCAGCCAGTTGTTGCTGGGCGGCGCCTCGCTGCTGGTGGCCGTTCCGGTGTTACGCTCTGCCTGGTACAGCCTGCTGCACCCCAGCCTGCATGGCCTCACCGATCAGCTGATCGCCCTGGCCATGCTGGGGGCCTGGGCGACCGGCGACCTGGCCACGGCGGCGCTGCTGCCGATCATCATGATCTTTGGCCACATGCTCGAAGAGCGCAGCGTGCTGGGTTCGCAAGAGGCCATTGCCGCGCTGGGGCAACTGACCCGCAGCCATGCGCGGCTGATCGACGCCGATGGCCAGGTGCGCGAGGTCGATAACGCCAGCCTCAAGCCAGGCGACCAGGTCGAGGTGCGCGCCGGTGATCGTGTACCCGCTGACGGCCGCGTCCTGCAAGGCCAGGCCAGCCTGGATACCGCGCCGATCACCGGCGAAGCGGTGCCGCTGGAAGTGGCCAGTGGCATGGATATCCATGGTGGCTCTATAAACCTGGACGGTCTGTTGCGGGTAGAAGTAACCCGGGTTGGCGATGACTCGACCCTGGGCAAGGTCATCGCCCTGATGCAGCGCGCCGAGCAGGCCAAACCACCGATTACCCGCCTGCTGGAACGCCACGCCGGGCGCTACCTGGTGCTGGTCTTGTTGATTGCCGCGGTGACCTGGTTCATCACCCGCGATGCCCAGGCCATGCTTGCCGTGCTGGTGGCTGCCTGCCCGTGCGCGCTGGTGCTGTCGGCGCCGGCCACGGCAGTGGCCGGCATTGCCGTCGCTGCCCGGCACGGCATCCTGATTCGCGGTTCGGCCTTCCTTGAAGAACTGGCCGACCTGTCTTCACTGGTGATCGACAAGACTGGCACGCTGACCTACGGTGACCTGCGCCTGCGCAGTGTGGTCGGCACTGCCGCGGCAGTGCCCCAGGCCGATATCGTCAACCTCGCGGCCACCCTTGGCGCTGCCAGCAGCCACCCGGTCAGCCGGGCGCTGGCAACGCTGGTGCCCCATGAGCAGCATCTGCCCCTGCTGGACATTCACGAGCGCCAGGGCTTTGGCGTGGTGGCACACACGGCCGAGGGTGAAGCGGCCCTCGGGCGCCCGGAGCTGTTCCGCCAACTGGGCATGCAGGTGCCGCCCGTGCCCGAGCATGACGGCCCGATTGCCGGCCTGGCGCTGAACGGGCAGTTCCTCGCCTGGCTGCTGCTGGCCGACAACGTGCGGGCAGAGTCTGCCGAGGCCATGCAGCAGCTGCGCGAACTCGGCCTGCAGCGCCAGTTGCTACTGACCGGTGACCGCAGCCGTGTCGCAGAAGCCATTGCCGAGCAGGTCGGCATGACGCGCGTGGTGGCTGAAGCGCTGCCGGAAGACAAGATGCACCACGTCAACCAGGAACTGCAGTTGGGCTTCCGCCCGCTGGTGGTGGGGGATGGCATCAATGACTCGCTGGCGCTGAAGGCCGGTGTGGTCGGGGTGGCCATGGGCGCCAACGGTGCTGACATTGCCCTGGCCGCAGCAGATATCGTGCTGATCAACGGCGACCTGCGGCGCCTGGCCACCTGCATCCGCCTCAGCCGCGAGTGCCGACGCACGCTCCAGGTGAATGTGTTGATCGGCCTCGGTTGGACCTTGGCGATTGTGGTTGCCGCCGCATTCGGCCTGCTGGGCGCGGCGGGGGCCATGATCGCCGCGCTGCTGCACAACCTCAGCACGCTGTTGGTGCTGACCAACGCCGGGCGCCTGTTGCGCTATGACGAACGGCTCGGGCAGGGCAATCCGGTGCCGGCGCTGCAGCCCTAGCTGAGCACAGCGTCAGGGCCAGGCGCGTGCCTGGCCGCGCCGCTGTTGGCTGCAGGCGCGATGCTCCACTCGGCGCTGTCGCGTTGCTGCAGGCGGCGGAAGTGGGCGGCTATGCTGTCGATAATCGGCGCATCCTCGAGCGGGTCAAGCCCCGGATAGGGCTTGCCGTGGTAATCACCGTCATGGGTCAGTACCGCCTCGACCTGTTCGCCGCTGGCACTGTAGAGCTGCTTCATCAGCTGCGCCTCGCGGTCTTTGCGGGGGTTGCAGCTCAATGCATAGTGAATGGCCAGTGCCGCCCCCAACGCCAAGGCCGGTGTGTCCATGCCGTGCTTGCGGGCCAGGTCGATGCTGCTGAGGATGCGCTCGTTGCGCTGCAGCTTGCGCATCGGATCGCGGCCCACACGGGCGCAGGGGTCCTTGAACGAAGACTTGCAGCGTTCAAGAAACGCATTGGCAAACCGCTCGACCACCTCGGCCATTTGCGGATACTCGGCCACCAGCGCCGGCGCCACTTCCTGGTGAATCAAACGCTCGGCCAGCGCGCTCACGCGGGCGTCGCCCATGCCCTGGCCGACCCAGGTGTAGCCCAGCAGGCTGGCGTACCAGGCGATGATGGCGTGCGGGCCATTCCACAAGCGGTTCTTGATGATCTGGATCTGGGTAATGTCGGTGACGGTTTTCACCTGGCGCAGCCGCTCCAGCAAGTCGCCGCCGCGCTCGACATACAGCGGCATGTCGGGCTCGCTGTTGAACAGCACCAGATGCAACTGGCTCAGGGCATTACTGGACTGGGCGAAAGGCCTGAAGTGGCTGATCAGCCGTTGGTACTCGGCTGTCGGTTTTGCTGGCGCCGGTTCGTTATCAAGGCTGTTCTGGAACATCTGCGACTTGATGCGCAATTGCCGAACCAGCGCATCGTTGCTGATCTTGGAAACGATGCGGCTAACCACGGTTTCGGCGAAGTGGGTCTTTTCCAGTACCTGCTTGCAGATTTCGGGTGCACACAGCAACGCCAACTGAGCCTGTACCTGCCGGCGGACAAACGCGCCGCCGCCGATCTTGTTGAGCACGATCAGCAGGGTCAGCTCGCGACCGCGGCACTCGAAGCGTTGCAGCAAGCCCTTGGCAATGACCTTGGCCTGCTGCTGAATCGCCTGTTCAGGCAGGCTCAGGCCGATGATTTCGGCGGCGTTGTACATGTCGATCACCGCCTGCTCATCGTCCATGTCGATCATGCGCACATTTTCGATGGTCTGGTCGAACGCGCTGGCTCCGTAGCGCACGCTGTAGCGGCCGAACGCGGCGACGGTTTCCCTGAGCGTGCGCGAGCGGCTGGCGGCGATGACTTCGCACGGCCGGGTGTAGCCGTCCCAGTGGGCGAACACCTGGGTCAGGTAGCCACCGCCGATGGCGCCGAAACCATGGATGCCGACACGGAACTGGTTGAGCGAGGCCGGGAAGGGTTCGGCGAACTCCGGCATGCCCAGGTCGGGCACGCACTCGTTCAAGTCGGCGAGGAACCCGTGCATGCTGCGGTAGGCCTTGAGCGCACCCGCCTTGACCTCGGGCGCAGGCGGCTTGATGTCTTCGATCAGGATGGCCTGGCCTTCGGCGCGAATGGCCGAAAGCAGGCCGTTTTCCGAATCTTCGAGCATGAAGCACTGAGCGGGCGCGCAATTGAGTGCGCGGGCAGCGCGCAGGAAGATTTCCGGGTGCGGCTTGCCCTGGCTGACTTCATCGCCACAAACGGTGATGTCGAAGTACTTCAGCACGTTGGCATTGATCAGGTATTCCTCGGCAATCGCACGGCGGCTGGACGTAGCCACCGCCAGGGTCAGGCCCGACTTGCGCAGGCGCTCCAGTACTTCCAGCAAGCCTGGCTTGATCGGCACGCCGTGATTGCGCACGTACTCCAGCTCCAGCTCGTCGGCGCGCTGACGAATCTGCGCATAGGGGAAGTCTTCGCCGTTGTGGGCCTTGGCCAGCGCTTCGGCCTTTTTCGCACTCAGGCCCAGCGAGCCGATCAGCGTCTGCTCGCTCAAGGCTTTGCCGAAGATTTCCAGCGATGCCTGTTTCAACGTCCTGAAACGCAGGCGCTCGGTGTCGAACATCGTGCCATCCATATCGAAAATGGCGCTGAGAATTTTGTTGCCCTGAAACAAGATCATGTAGGTATTGCCCCTTTTTTTGGCGTGTAACACTTCGCCTGCAGCGGCTGAATGGCGAGTCAATGCGTGTCGACTGCGGCATGGGCAGTCAGGTAGGGGGCATGCGATCTACCGGTGGGCGCTCGGGTTTGACCCAGAGGTAGGGTGGTACGGCGCGGGGCGTGCAGAGGAGGGAGAGGAACTTCGAGGCAAGGCGGGCGACTTTGGATTCACGCCCACTGGCTGCAGCTTGGCTGGCAGACAATGGGCGCACAGAGCGATGGATACGTGTGATTCCAAGCATGAGGTGCTTATCTTCCTTATTCGGGTGACTGTCGTTCCTTTTTTACCCTTGCACGTATGCGCAAGCAGATGCAAGGCACCAGCAACATCCGTTCGGTTACCGAACACAAGCCGCATTTGCGCACTCAAGCCTGCCACGGCAACTCCGATAGCTGCTCACCCACCGTCGAAACCTCGACCAGAAGTGGCGCCAACAAGGAGTACTGCCCGCATGTTTGCCGACCTGAAGATCCGTACCGGAATGTTCTGGGTGCTGTTGTTGTTCAGCCTGACCCTGCTGTTTTCCACTGTCAGTGCCTGGCGAGCGGCGCTGGGCAGCGACGAGCAGATCACCGAACTCGACCAGACCGCACACCAGTCGGACCGGCTGAACAACGCGCTGCTGATGGCGATCCGCGCCAGTGCCAACGTGTCTTCGGGCTTCATCGAGCAGCTGGGCGGCCACGACGAGAGCGCGAACAAACGCATGGCGCTGTCGGTCGAGCTGAACGACAAGAGCCAGAAGCTGATCGGTGAGCTGGTCGACAACGCTCGCGAACCGGCGCTGCACGCGGTGGCCAGCGAGCTGCAAGCCACTTTCGGCGAGTACGCCAGGGCGGTCGCCGGGCAGCGCGAAGCCTCGCGTCAACGCTCGCTGGAGCAGTACTTCAAGGTCAACACCGACGCCGGCAACGCCATGGGCCGGCTGCAGGCGTTGCGCCAGCAACTGGTCGCCGCCTTGAGTGAGCGCGGCCAGCAGATCATGCAGGCATCCGACCGTCGCCTGGAGCGTGCGCAACAGCTGAGCCTGGCGCTGTTGGCGGTGACACTGTTGCTCGCCGGCCTGTGCTGGGCCTTCATCGCCCAACGCGTACTGCACCCGTTACGCGAGGCGGGTCGGCATTTCCAGCGCATTGCCGGTGGCGACCTGAGCGTGCCGGTGCAGGCTCAGCAGCGCAACGAGATCGGCCAGCTGTTCCATGAGCTGGAGCGCATGCAACAAAGCCAGCGCGATACCCTGGGCAAGATCAGCAGCTGCACCCGGGAGCTGGCCGACGCGGCGGGCGCACTGAACACGATTACCGAAGAAGGCGCCAACAACCTGCGCCAGCAAGGGCTAGAGCTGGAACAGGCCGCCACCGCCGTCACCGAAATGACCACGGCGGTGGAGGAGGTTGCACGCAATGCGGTCACTACCTCACAGGCGACCCACGAGTCCAATCAGCTGGCAGAGAAAAGCCGTCAGCAAGTCAGCGAAAACATCGACGGCACCCAGGCCATGACCCGCGAGATCCAGACCAGCAGCGGCCATCTGGAGCAGTTGGTGGGGCAGGTCCGAGATATCGGCAAGGTGCTGGAAGTGATCCGTTCGGTGTCCGAGCAGACCAACCTGCTGGCGCTCAACGCGGCCATCGAGGCGGCCCGCGCCGGGGACGCCGGGCGCGGCTTTGCCGTGGTGGCCGATGAAGTGCGCACGCTTGCCTACCGCACCCAGGCCTCGACCCAGGAAATCGAGCAGATGATCGGCCGCGTGCAGCAGGGTACCGAAGCGGCTGTTGCGTCGATGCAGGCCAGCACCAGCCGGGCCCAGTCGACACTCGACATCACCCTGGCATCGGGCCAGGTGCTGGAAGGCATCTACAGCGCCATCGGCGCGATCAACGAGCGCAACCTGGTGATCGCCAGCGCGGCCGAAGAACAGGCACAGGTGGCGCGTGAGGTGGATCGCAACCTGCTGAACATCCGCGAGCTGTCGAGCCACTCGGCGGCGGGTGCACAGCAGACCAGCGAGGCCAGTCAGGCGTTGTCAGGGCTGGTCGGGGAGATGACGGCGCTAGTGGGGCGGTTCAGGGTCTGAAGCTCAGCTGTCTTTGCCCAGTACGTAACGGTCGAACTGCTCGATGTACTCGTCGACGTTGTCTTCCAGCATCATCCGGTACTGCTCGCTGAAGTACTTGAGGATTTCCTCGCGCGCGGCGGCCATTTCGGCGCCGGACTTGAAGTTGCGGGCGCTGAGCCAGGCACTGAAGCGGCTGGCGGCGAAGGTCATCGAGGCGCTGACCTTGCCGATGTCGGCGAGGGTGTCGAGCTGCTGGTTGGCCAGGTCGATGTGCGCATCGGCGCGGTCGTAGAATGCCTGGTCAGTGGCTTGGGTCATGGCGGGATACCTGTGTGGGCCTGTCGTGCGGGCGCGCAGCATGCCACAGCGGGCACCTGCCGGCAGCAATTTCCGGCAGCAGCCTAGCGCGCCACGGAACGGCGCCGCTTGTTGCGGTACATGTCGTCATCGGCGCAGTTGAGCAGGGTGTCGATGTCTGCGCCGTCCTCCGGGTAACAGGCCACGCCGATGCTGCAGGACGGCATGGGCAGTGCACGCTGCTCGCTGGCCAGTGGCATTGCCAGGGCGGCGAGGATCTGGGCCATCTTTTCGGCTACCGCGCCCGCCGAGCTCAAGTCGGTCAGCAGCACGGTGAATTCGTCGCCGCCCATGCGCGCGACGGTGTCCTGCTGGCCGACACAATCCTCCAGGCGCCGCGCGACTTCGCACAGCACCTGGTCACCGATGGCATGCCCGTGTACATCGTTGATGCCCTTGAAGTCATTGATGTCCAGGAACAGCAGGGCAAACGGGCGCCCGTGGCGCAGGGCGCTGGCCAGCCGCTCGTTGAACAGCGAGCGGTTGCACAGCCGGGTCAGCGGGTCATGGTGGGCGAGAAAGCGCAACTGCTGCTCGGCCTGGGTCAGCGCTGTGATGTTGCGCGCCACGCCGATGCGCGCACCCACCTCTTCGGACCAGAAGGCCGACCAGAGGATGTGCACCACACCACCGTCCTTGCGCAGGTAGCGGTTGCGGAAGTCGCTATGCGACTGGCCGTTCATCACCCGCATGATCGACGCTCGTGTGGCGTCCAGGTCTTCGGGGTGCATATAGCGGGTGATCGGGGTGCCGATCAGCTCGTCGGCACGGTAACCGAGCAACGCCTCGCAGGCATTGCTGACGAACACGATGGTGTTGTCCCGGTCGACCACGAACACGGTGTCGAGCATCAGCTGGATCAGCTTCGGGTAAAGTGCTTGCAGGTCAACAGGCATAGGGTCGTCCGCTGCATCGGGCTCGGGCGTGGCCAGCATACACAGAGCAGGGTTGGTTCCACCAGCGGCCATTCAAACAGATATACTCCGCGGCCGTTTTGAGCATTCAGGAGTCGTTCATGCAGCAGGTTCTGCTCATCGTTGATGTCCAGTCCACCTTCAGCCCACCCGAATGGCTGGTAGACGGGATTCGTCTGTTGTCGGCGAGCATTCCGTCGATTGCCTCGATCGAACTGCACGATGAGCAGGTGACGCCGTTCCAGCGCCAGCTCGGCTGGCACCCGGCGGCCGAAGACGAGTGCCTGGTCGAGGTGGACCAGGTGTTCATCAAGCATGGCTATGGCCAGACCGCCGAGACCATCGCCCACATCCGGCAGCTCGGCGTTGAGCGCGTGCTGGTGTGCGGCATGCAGACCGAAACCTGCGTGCTGGCGGCAGGCTTTGCGCTGTTCGATGCCGGGCTTTGCCCGACCCTGGTGACCGACCTGACCGTCGGCTCTTCGCTGGACCGCTCCGGCAAGTTGGGTACCGACCTCTGGAAGCATCACTTTGGCAACGTGACCACCCGTGCCGAGGTGATGGCCGAGGTCGCGCAGTCGCGCGGCTGAGAAAACCGCGAAAAGCCAGCGCGCTTCGTTTAGCATGGGGACGCTGATGCACCTGGCCCCCTTCCTTATCGAAACGCGCTAGCTCCCCATGACTGCCTTTTACCTCAAGTTCCTCATCACCCCCACGCTCATGCTGGCCATCTCGTTGGCAGCCAAGCGCTGGGGCACGCAAATCGGCGGGCTGCTCTCCGGTCTGCCGGTTACATCAGCCTTGGTCGTGTTGTTCCTGAGCCTCGAACAGGGCCCAGGCTTTGCCTTGCAGGCCGTACCTGGGGCATTGGCCGGCCTGGCGGCGGTGCAGGCGACCTACCTGTTCTACTACCGGGTGACGCGGCGGATCGGCGCATTCCCCGGCTGCATCGCCGCGTTGGCGGTTTACGCAGCCATGGCTGCCTTGATGAGCCACCTTGGCTGGGTGGCGCTGTCGGTGGTGGTGACCCTGGTACTGCTCAGCCTGATCATCGTCGTCACCTTGCAACCAGCACCCACTGGCAACGCCAAGGTGGTGCAACTGCCGCGCTGGGTGATCCCGATGCGCATGCTCACGGCCACCGCGCTGCTGGTGGCGATCACCGCCAGTGCCGAATGGCTCGGCCCGGTGGCCAGTGGCCTGCTGGCGCCGATCCCGGTGATTGCCTGGCCGCTGGCGGTGTTCGCCCATGTTCAGGGCGGGCACCATGAGCTGGGCGCGATCGTGCGCGGCAACGCCATCGGCGGCGTCGGCGTGTTGGGTTTCTACCTGACGGTGAACAGCTTCATCGAGCAGTGGGGCACCGTGCCGGCCATTGCTGCCGCCGTGGTGCTGGCCGTGGGCGCCACTTTCGCCCTGGCCAAGCTGCTGGACCGCCGCTGACTTCTGCACCCCAGGCAGGCGCTTGTATCACTCTGTATCAAGGCGCCTGCCGCGCCTACTTGCATACAAAACCTTCGCTCTCCTGATACGCCCGGGATACATCCCTGGGGCCAAATGGGCCAGCCCGAACGAACAAGCCTTACGGCCTGCGTTCCCTGGCTCTTTCGCCCTTGAGGCATGACCGTACGACTATCAGGAGAAACACCATGTCCCGTATCCAGTTCCCCAACAAGACCCGTCTCGGCCTGCTGAGCATCGCCCTGGTGGGCGGTATCAACCTGGCTTCCTCGGCGTTTGCCGTCGAGGCACTGCCACAAGGCTATCAACTGGCAGCTGCAGAAAAGGCCGGCGAGGGCAAGTGTGGCGAAGGCAAGTGTGGTGCCAGCGGCGCCAAGGCCAAAGCCACCCAGGCCGAAGGCAAGTGCGGCGAGGGCAAGTGTGGCGCCAGCGGCGCCAAGGCCAAGGTTACCCAGGCTGAAGGCAAATGCGGTGAAGGCAAATGTGGCGACGCTTCGTTCGCCCGCACTGACGCCGACCATGACGGCCGCGTGTCCCGCGCCGAACTGCTGGCCGTGGCGCCAAAGGCCGGTGCCGAGTTCGATGCGATCGATGCCAACCACGACGGCTACCTTTCCGAGGCCGAGGTCTACCAGTTCCGCAAGCACCAGTTCGACGCCAATGGCAATCCATTCCCGACCGACCTGTACAGCAAACTGAGCCAGGCGAAGAACTGACCCTCGGCGGCATCCTCCCCAGGCCGTGGGCCGGGGAGGGCGCTGCACCACAAGGAACAAGCCAATGAGCACTTCTTCAACCCTGCAGGGCGCAGGCCTGGGCTTGCGCCGTGGGCTGTTGCCCGAACTGCTGAACATGGACGCCGGCGCCGTGGACTTTCTCGAATGCGCCCCGGACAACTGGATCGGTGTTGGTGGTGCCTTCGGCGAAGGCCTGGCGCAACTGGCCGAGCGCTATCCGCTGTCCTGCCACGGCCTGTCATTGTCGCTGGGCGGCCCGGCTCCGCTGGACCATGGCTTTCTGCGCCAGATCCGCGCCTTTCTGGACCGTCATCAGGTACCGCTGTTCAGTGAGCACCTGAGCTACTGCGCCGATGACGGCCATCTTTACGACCTCATTCCGATGCCGTTCACCGACGAAGCCGTGCGCCATACTGCCCGGCGTATCGCTGAAGTCCAGGATGCCCTCGGCCGGCGTATCGCCGTGGAGAACATCTCGTACTATGCTGCGCCGTATCAGGCGATGAGCGAGATCGCGTTTCTTCAGGCGGTGTTGAGCGAGGCGGACTGCGACCTGCTGCTGGACATCAACAACATCGTGGTCAATGCCTGCAACCATCGCTACGACGCTGCCGAGTTTCTCGCCCAGGTGCCGGCCGAGCGAGTGGTCTGCCTGCATGTGGCCGGGCACTACGACGAAGCGCCGGATCTGAAGATCGATACCCATGGCGCCAGCGTCAAGCCAGATGTCTGGGGCCTGCTGGTCAGTGCCTACCAGCACCTGGGGCCGGTGCCGACCTTGCTCGAGCGCGACTTCAACCTGCCACCGCTGGCCGAACTGCTGGCCGAGGTGCAACACATTCGCAGCCTGCAACCCGTGGCGCAGGCCCTGGCGGTGCGCCATGGCTGACTCGCTGCGCGAACAGCAACTGCGCATGGCAAGGCATATCCGCGATCCCCAGGCCAATCCGCCGCCGCCCGGTATCGACGCGCGACACCTGGCGGTGTACCGGCAACTGTTCTTCGGCAACCTGCAATCACTGCTGGCCGGCAGCTTTCCGGTGCTGCATGCCAGCCTCGCCACCGAACACTGGCAGGGGTTATGTGAGGAGTTCTATGCCCACCATCGCTGCCATACGCCGCTGTTCACCGAAGTGGGCGCTGAGTGGGTCGAGTACCTGCAAGGGCGTACCGACCAGGCCGACTGGATCGCCGAACTGGCCCATTACGAATGGATCGAAACGGCCTTGCTGCTGAGCGATGCCGCCGAAGCTGAGCATGACCCTGAAGGCGATCTGCTCGAAGGCGTGCCTGTGCTGTCCAGCCTCGCCGTGCCACTGGCCTATGCCTGGCCGGTCAGCCATATTGGGCCGGAGCATCTGCCGGTTGAGGCTCCCGCCGAGCCGACATTGCTGGTGGCCCACCGAGGTGCAGGCCACAAGGTGAGCTTCTTACGTCTGGCACCGCTGGCCCATGCACTGTTGGAGTCGTTGCAAGACCAGCCACTGAGCGGGCGTGAACACCTGGCGGCGCTGGCCGCGGCTGCCGGTGTCGAACCCGCCGCCGTCGAGGCCCAGGGGCTTGCGTTGTTACTCAGCCTCAAGGCCCAGGGCGTGGTGCTCGGCACGCGCTGCGACTAGGTTGGCGACAGCCCAGGCCGTCACCCGCCGACGATGCCAGCAGTGCTGCACCGGCCAGGCCGTCGGGCACAAATGGCTGCCGGGGCCTAGCGGCGATAGTAGCGGTGGTCGTCATCGTAGTGGTGGGCGCGCTCGTTGCGGCGCTCCCATTCGTGGCGGCGTTCGGCTTCACGACGAGCCTGTTCCCGGCGCCATTGCGCGCGACGCCATTCTTCGCGGCGGCGGTCTTCGCTGTGGTAATGCCAGCGGCCGTCGCGCCAGTAGCGGTCGTCATGGGCGAGCAGCGGCCCTTGCTGGCCATCGGCGATGCTGGCCAGATTTGACCAGGGGCTCTGGGCTGGCTTGGCTGGCGTGTGGAGCGCACTGTCAGTGGCCTGGACCGGGTTCGGAGTGTGCATTTGCATCGCCGACGCCGAGCCTGCGGCCGCGAACGCGAACAGGCTGGCGAACAGGAGCTTCGAAAAGTGGAGTTTCATGAATACAGGCAATCCCCTGGTTATCATTGAACATACGGATGCGTTGCCTCTCGAGGCTGCGCGTCCGCTCGCGTGAGCCTGCTCAGATAGACCAGTAATTGCGCAAAAGTTCAGCCTCCTCAGTGCTTTAGTACCTTCAGGGCTATTTGTAGGTCACCGGGCTGGGCGACAGCAAGCCAGTGAGGAAGCTGATCACCGTCATGAGTACGGTCAGGATCGTGTCGGATTTCGTCACTGGGGTTTCGATACTGCTTTCGCTGACACCACTCCCCAGTATCCAGACGGTATACAGCATGACCAGCGTGAAAGAACCGACAATGACGATCCATATTCGATTGGTGGTGGCATCGTTCGGACGTGCCAGGTGCGGGAGCTGTTGTACAGTTTGATCTTTGAGTGCAGTGAGCGCGCTATGCGGATCCTCCTGGATTCTCTGCAGGACTTCAGGGTCTGACAGTGCATTCTTTACCAGCAGCTCGGCAGAGCGGATTTGATTGTCCATCATGTATTTTCCTTTGCAGACCAATTATTGCACGGCACAGCCCAGTGCCCGGTAGATGGCCGACCTGAACACGGCAGTCATGGCGTTGAGAATGGCCTCTGCAAGTTGCAGTGTGACAATGGCAATAGAGCGAAGGCGCAGGCGTGCCACTATCTTCTGGTCATCGAGGAATAGTCCGATATCGTGGTCACTCAATGAGCCGTCTTGGTGCTGTTGATGAAGGAACATCATATCTCTGGCCATGCCGCGACCAAGGCTTTCCACTTCGGCCCGAATGACTGGCCAATCCGACTGAATGATGATTTTTGCGGCGTTGATCGCCTCGAGCAGGACCGCGTCGAGGTCCACGCCATTGATGAGGGTGCTCATGGGGTTATCCTCGAAGACGGTGTGTTGGCTGTCGCGGCCTGGATGGCCAGTATGCTGTCGAAGAGCGTGTTGTTGCGATTTTGCCAAATGGCCTTGTTCAACACCTGATAACTGGCTTGTTGGTGTTCGCGCTGCCACCTATTGACCAGGCACTTGAGATCTACATAGTTGCGTGTGGTCAGGTCGGCGTCGGGAAAGTCGCGCTGCAGCGAATCGCATTCGTTGCCGAGCTGCTCCTCCAGCGACCGCTCGACACGGACGTGCACCTGCTTGCCGGGCTCGCTGAGCGCTGCTGAATTGGCCAGCGCCCGCAGGATGAGGGTGTTGCTTTCGACCAGAAGCTCGTCGTATTCAGCCTGGTATCGATTGAAATGCCCAGGATGCTGACGTGCCTCCTTTGCCCTCAAGGTTGAAAGTTGTTGCTTGCTGACAGGGCTTGCACGTTCGCCCTTGAACAGTAGCGTTGCTGCGTTTTTGTAGAAGGCTTCTGTGGTTTTATAGAGTTCGGCATCGTCGGGTTGAGCCAATGTCACCGTACAACCTGATAGAGCGATGTTGCTGAGTAACGCGGCGGCAATCAGTGTTTTCTTTTTCATATTCACCCAGCTGCTTCGATAGCGGTAACTGTTCAGGCGCATCGTTGAAGCGCGTCGTCGCAGTCGAGGCAGGGAAATATATGAAAATACATATTTCGCTGAACAGGTTTAAATAGTTACAGAAAGTTTGATGTGCGAGAGGTTGTGCGGGTTTTCTGAAAGTTTTAAGAATGACTGGAAAGTATTGGCCTGAGGGGCGGGAAGTTGTTGCGCTGATGTTGAATATTCAGCTTGACGTCAATGTGAAGATTGCAGTTTCAACAAGGCGCTTGCGCGTCAAGGTGGAAACGCCAAGGGTCCAATGCCACACCAGTGGCGCCATCAGGCGCCATCTGAATCAGCCCGATCGCTGAGCCATACCAGTGGCCGGCCCGGGTCGTCGCTGCCCATGCGTGCGAAGGTTTGCGACTCGAGCATGGCCTTGACCTGCCTGCCGAGGGCCAGCAGCCGCTCGGCGAAACCCGGGCCGATGCTGCCATTGTCCTCCAGCGACAGGCCGCTCTGGCTGTACTGGATTGCCAGGTAGTAGTGGCTGGCGTCGTCGCCACTGGCCGCAAGGATCACCGTGAAACGTGGGCCCAACACGGTGCTAAGGCGCTGCTGCAGCAGGTCGAGCAGCGAGGCGGGGCTGTCTTCGTGCAATGCCGAGGCCAGGGCGGTGGGGGCGAAGGGTGGCATGTGGTTACCTGCAAGGCATGTTCATATGTCTCTCAGCTTAGGCAAGGTGACTGTCAACTTGGGTTAAGCGAGGGTAAAAAGCAGTAATTTGTGCGCCCTGAGTCAGAAGGTCTGCCCCAGGGAGAACTGGATGATCTGCGTCTCGGTGTTGTCCGGCTTTTTCAGCGGTGCCGCCAGGCTGAAGCTCAGCGGCTCCATCGGGCTGTACCAGATCACGCCCACACCCACCGACACCGCCAGCTGGTTTAGGTCGACGTTGCCGCAGCCCTGGGTGGTGGACAGGTAGCAGGTGTCGGCATAGACGTTGCCGGCGACGACGAACACCGAGCTGCTAATTGGCTCTGGTTCTTGATGAACGGCAGCGGGAAGATGTACTCGGCGCCGCCGGTGATCAGGATATTGCCGCCAAGCACGTCGGTGTTGCGGTCGGAGTAATAGGCCTGGCCAGCGCTTGAATAGGTGCCGGTGGCCGGAGTGCTGCGTGGGCCGAGGGTGCCGTCCTTGAAACCGCGTAACCAACCCTGGCCGCCAGCGGTGTAGCTTTCGTAGAAGGGCAGGCCGTCGGTGGAACCGTAGCCGTTGCCGTAGCCCGGGTTGATGTCGTCGTGCTGCAGGGGCAGGCCGTAGGTCAGGCGCTGAAAGTGCTGCGGCGAACACCCGGAAGCCCTCAATCACTTCAACCCGGTGGCAGCATGAACCCGTCAATCCCCCGGCCGAGCCCAACGGCCTGATCATGCAACACCCGCATCAGGTGCAGCGCCGACTGCGTCGGCGGCTCGAAGCGCGAGTAGACGAAGCTGATGTCGAAATGGATCTCGTCGACCAAGGGCACCACGTGCAGGCCGCTGTCCTGCGCGACGAACTCGTCGATCACACTGATGCCCATGCCCTGCTTGACCAGTGCCACGGCTTCGTTGGCATTGGTGAACGACAGCAGGGAATCCAGCTGCAGGCCGCGTCGCTCGATGTGGCCGGCCAACAGCTGGCCGAAGGGCATGTCCGGGCGAAACAGCAGCAGCGCATGGCCCTGCAGCTGTTCCAGCGTCAATGACGACGCTTGCGCCAGTGCATGGTCGGCTGGCATCACCACCACCATGCGCCCGCGCATGAAGGCCTGGGAGTGCAGGTGGTCGTGGATCACCGGCAATGCGGCGATCGACAGGTCGACGGTCTTCGACAGGATCTGGTTGGGCATGGCGTGCATCAGCGAAGTCTGCCATTCGATCTGCAATGACGGCGCTTCGCGTTTGAGCTGAGCCAGCGCGGCGGGGATGACGACAGTTGACAGCGAGGCACTGCAGGAAATGCGCAGCGTGCGGTGGGTGCCGGCGGCCAGGGAGTGGGCGCAGGCGTTCACCTGCAAGGCCGCCTGGTACACCCGCTCGACCTCGCGGTACAGCACCTGCGCCTCGGCCGTGGGTACCAGGCGGTTGTTGATGCGCTCGAACAATCGATAGCTCAGGCGCCCCTCGATGTAGCCGATCAGCTTGCTCACAGCCGGCTGGGACACGTAGAGCAGCTTCGCTGCCGCGCTGATCGAGCCGGTCAGCATCACCGCGCGGAACACTTCCATGTGCCGCAGTTTGAACACCATCGTCGTGCCGTCCGGGTTTTCCTGAGCGGGGATCATGCCTATTACCTTCGGTTATGGTCTTCGCCATCTGTGTATGAGCGCTGGGCAATCGCCCGCAGTATCGTGAACCCAGGCAAATCGCCCTGGCGGCGAACAATAACAAGATCTGCAGGCAAGCGCAGTGGCGCTTGAAGGAACCGCGCTTGAACATCTACGACGAACCCAAGATCGATTGCCATAACCATTTGTTTGACCCCGCACGCTTCGCCTACCACCCAAGCGCCCCTTACGCGCCGTCGGGCCAGGAGGTCGCCACCCTGGCCCAGTTCAACCAGGTGATGGACGCCTATGGCGTGCGCCATGCGTTGCTGGTGGGGCCGAACAGTGGCTACCACACCGACAATGGCCTGCTGCTGCACGCACTGGCGGCTGGCCAGGGGCGCTTCAAGGGAATTGCGGTGGTCGAGCGGCAGATCGGCCTGGACGCATTGGCCGCTCTGCACGAGCAGGGCGTGGTCGGTGTGGCTTTCAACCCGGCGCTGTACGGCGTGGCGAGCATGCGTGATGCCGAGCCGCTGTTCGGCAAGCTGGCTGAGCTTGGCATGTTCGCCCAGGTGCAGGTCTGCGAAGACCAGCTGCTGGACCTGCAATGGCTGGTCGAGGCTACTTCGGCGCCCCTGCTGATTGACCACTGTGGCCGCCCGGATGCCGCCGCCGGCCTGCAGCAGGCCGGCTTCCAGGCCCTGCTGCGGCTGGCCCGCAGCGGGCGGGCCTGCGTGAAGCTGTCAGGCATGCAGAAGTTCGCCGATGCCGATGGCCTGTATAAGCAAAGCCACGCCTACGTGCAGGTATTGCTCGATGCGTTCGGCCCGGATGCCTGCGTGTGGGGCTCGGACTGGCCGTTCATCCGCCAGCAGGCGCGGGTCGACTATGGCCCGCTGCTGAAGCTGGCCGAGCGGTTGATGCCGGAAGCCCGTCTGCGGCGCAAGGTCATGTGGGACACCCCGCGGCGCCTGTTCGGTTTTGCCTGAATTCCTGCACTTGCCAATCCAATAACAAGAGAGCAATCGCCATGAGCACTGAGCAGCCAATCGGCGTCGGGGTGTTCGACACCCCCGCGCGCGCAACAACGGACCCGCACCCGGTTCATGATCCTTGCGCTGATTTCCGGTGGCACCATGATCAACTACCTGGACCGCAGCGTGATGGGTATCGCCGCCCCGAGCATCAGCGCCGACCTGGGCCTGAATGCAGCGATGATGGGGGTGATCTTCTCGGCGTTTTCCTGGACCTACGCCGCAGCGCAGATCCCCGGCGGCATCCTCATCGACCGCCTGGGCACCAAGTTCACCTACTGGCTGGCGTTGACCCTGTGGTCGCTGTTCACTGGCCTGCAGGGCCTGGCTCAAGGCTTTCTGTCGTTGCTGGGCATGCGCTTTCTGGTCGGCGTGACCGAGGCGCCGTGCTTCCCCACCAACAGCCGCGTGGTGGCGACCTGGTTTCCGCAGCGCGAAAGGGCTCGGGCAACTGGCATCTACACCTTTGCCGAGTACACCGGGCTGGCGTTCCTCACGCCATTGCTGTTCTTGGTGCTGCATGCCTATGGCTGGCGCTTCTTGCTGATGGCAGTGGGGCTGCTGGGCATACTCTATGGCCTGGTGTGGTGGCGCAAGTACCACGAGCCACACCAGTCGACGTCGGCCAACCAGGCAGAGCTCGACTACATTGCCGCCGGCGGTGGGGTGGTCGATGGCGGGCAGAAGGCCGCGCAGTTCCACTGGTCGCAGATCCCGGCGCTGCTCAAGCACCGCAACATGCTCGGCATCTGCCTGGGGCAGTTCGCCTGCAACTCGACCAACGTGTTCTTTCTGACCTGGTTCCCCACATACCTGGTTACCGAGCGGCACATGCCCTGGCTCAAGGTGGGTTGGGTAGCGGTACTGCCGTTCATTGCCGCCTCGCTGGGCACGCTGGTCGGCGGCTGGATTTCCGATGCACTGCTGCGCCGGGGCCATTCGCTGAACCTGGCGCGCAAGCTGCCGGTGATCGCCGGGTTGCTGACCGCGTCGATCATCGTGCTGGCCAACTATGTCGAGTCGGACGCGCTGGTGATCAGCATTCTCTGCGTCGCTTACTTCGCCCAAGGCATGTCGGCCCTGGCCTGGATGATCGTGTCCGACATTGCGCCGAAAGGGCTGCTGGGCCTGAGCGGCGGCTTGTTCAACCTGTTCGCCAATGCCGCCGGCATCGTCACCCCGCTGACCATCGGCCTGATTGTCACTGCCACCGGCTCGTTCGTCTGGGCGCTGGCCTTCGTCTCGATGATCACCGCGCTGGGCGCGCTGTGTTACCTGTTCATGGTGCGCGACCTGCGTCGCCTGCCGGATATCCCTTCTGTTGAAAATGGAGCAAGACAATGAGCCAACCCCTGCACGGGCAAACTGCAATCGTCACCGGCGGCATGCGCGGCATCGGCCTGGCCATCGCCCAGCGCCTGCACCAGGCCGGCGCCCAGGTGGTGATCTGGGACCTCGCGGTCGATGGCTGGAACACGGCTGAAAACGGTTTCGAAACGGTGCTGCGCCAGGCCGTGGATGTGTCCTCTCTGGAGTCGGTGGAGGCGGCGTTCGGCCAAGTGCTGGCCCACGTCGGCCAGGTCGAGATCCTGGTCAACAACGCCGGAATCAACGGCCCGGTGGTCGCCTCGTGGGAGTACCCGCCAGAAGCCTGGGACAAGGTCATCGCCATTGACCTCAACGGTGTCTTCTACTGCTGCCGCACCGCCATCCCGCACATGCGTGAGCGCGGTTACGGGCGCATCGTCAACGTTGCCTCGATGGCCGGCAAGGACGGCGTGCAGTACATCTCGGCGTATTCTGCGGCCAAGGCCGGGGTCATCGCCTTCACCAAGGCGGCGGCGAAGGAGTTGGCCCAGGACGGCGTACTGCTCAACTGTATTGCGCCGGCCATGGTCGAGACCCCGCTGATGGCGGAAATGACTTCGGAACACGTCGCCGCCAGCAAGGCCAAGATCCCCATGGGTCGGTTCCTCAAGGTCGAGGAGATCGCCAACATGGTTAGTTGGATCGCTGGGCCGGAATGCAGCTTTACCACCGGGTTCGTGTTCGACCTCAGTGGTGGAAGGGCGACCTATTGAGGCCGCTGGGGGTTGCCCACCTGACGGCGCTGGACCTGGCGCCGGTGGCGTTGGTGCGTGAGGCGGCGCGGGCCGGCTTCAGTGCCGTGGGGCTGCGGTTGCATCCGGTAATGCCGGGCGCGCAGGCCTACCCGCAATCGGTCGGCAGCCCCGCGGCCCGCGAACTGCAGCGGGTGCTGGCGGGCGAGGGCATGCGGGTGAGTGATATCGAGTTCGTGTCGCTCACTGCGCATTTGCAGATCGCCGAATGCGAGGCATTGCTGGCTGCGGGGGCTGAGCTAGGGGCCGTCAGCCTTACCGTCTCGGGTGATGACGACGACCCGGTGCGGCTCTCCCACACCTTTGCGGCGCTCTGTGAGTTGTCCAGGGGCTACGGCCTGCGCGTGGACCTTGAGTTCATGCGCTGGCGGGCGGTGGCGAACGTGCAGCAAGCGGTGGCCGTGGTCGCCGGGGCCGGGCAAGGGAATGCCGGAGTGCTGGTGGATGCGCTGCACCTTTATCGCTCGGGTGGGGATGAGCAAGCGCTTGCCCAGGTTGACCCGCGTTACCTGCGGGCTTTGCAGTTGTGCGATGCGCCGCTGCAAGCGCCGGTCGAGACGTTGATCATTCAGGAGGCACGGGAAGGGCGGTTGTTGCCGGGGGACGGGCAATTGCCGTTGGCAGCGCTGATTAACGCTCTGCCAGCTGATGTGCAAGTCAGCGTGGAAACACCTTCGGCGTTGTTTGCGCCTGAAATGCGCTTGAAAACTGCCTATGAAACAACCCGGTCATGGCTAAGCCGAGTTTGAAACCTGGGGCCGCAGAGCGGCCCCGATTTCAAGGGTTGACCTGGTAGCCACGCCCCTGCAGGCATCCGCTGTAGGCGCTGGCATGCGCCGAGCTTTGTGCCTCGCCCTGGTTGCGCCGGTCCTGGCGGCGCTCCTGGCGTTGCCGCGAGGCGCCTACCGCAGCACCGGCGGCTGCCCCTTGGCCTGCACGGTTCTGCCGATATTCCTGCTTGGCATCGTCGCTGGCCCGGTCATACACCTCGTCATGCTGATTGCCACGCACCTGGGCACCTACCGCACCCGCTGCGGCACCGGCCGCCGCGCCCTTGACCCTGCCGCCGACATGGCTGCCAGAAGTACTGCTGCTGGCGCTGTTAGCGGCATTGGTCGCCACGGTGTTGCAGTCGTTGATGTCCAGCTGCATCTGCTGGCTGCTCTGGCCCTTGAGCGGCACCACCGACTGGGCCTGGGCTGCTGAAGCAGCACACAGCATTATCAGTACGTAGCTCCACGTGAACGCACGCATTGCACACCTCCACAGGATAGGATTCGCACCTCACAGCATAGCTGGGTGCTGCGCTCAGTGAGCGGTACGCAGCGGCACCTCGCGCAGCAGCCAAGACAAGGCAAAGGCCACACAGGTAATCACCGCCGCCACCAGGAAAACCCCATGCATGGCCCCGGAGAATGCATCCAGATACGCCTGCTGCAGCGGCGCCGCCAAGGCATGCACCGCCGTCGGCGAGAGGCTCGCGGCACCGCCACTGCTGGCCGCGAAATCGCTCGGCAGGCCATCGAGCAGGGCATGGGAAAACAATGCGCCGAACACCGAAACCCCCACCGAACCGCCAATTGATCGGAACAGCGTGGCCCCGGAAGTCGCCACGCCCATGTGGCGCCGTTCAACGCTGTTCTGCACTGCCAGGATCAGCACCTGCATCACCATGCCCAGGCCTGCGCCAAGCAGCCCCATGTACAGGTTCATCCGCCACATCGGCGTGCCCAGTTCCAGGCTGCTGAGCAGCCCCAGGGCGACCACCTGCAGCAGCGTGCCCACGATCGGGAACACCCGGTAGCGCCCCCAGCGACTGATCAATCGCCCGGTAATCGCCGACACCACCAGCAAGCCACCCATCAACGGCAGCATCTGCAGGCCGGCGCTGGTGGGCGAGGCGTCCTTGACCACCTGCATGTACAGCGGCAGGAAGGTCACCGAGCCGAACAGCGACACGCCGACAATCAAGCCGATCAACCCGGCCAGCACGAAAGTCCGGTGGCGGAACAGGTGCAGCGGCATGATCGGCTCGGCCGCACGGCGTTGCTCGAATACGAAACCGACCAGGCCGATGATGGCGAACAGCGCCAGGCACAGGACATCCAGCGAAGCCCAGGGCAGCAAGCCGCCACCCAGGCTGGTGATAAGCACCAGCGCGCCCAGGGTGATGGTGAGGAAGAACGCACCGATGTAGTCGACCACATGCTTGACCGGGGCCACGTGCGGGCGGAACACGCCGCCGATCACCACGACGGCCAGCAGGCCCAGCGGCAGGTTGATGAAGAAGATCCAGTGCCATGACAGGTGTTCGACCAGAAACCCGCCGATCAACGGGCCAACCACGGTGGCCAGGCCGAACACGCCACCGAACAGGCCTTGGTAGCGGCCCCGCTCGGCGGGTGGAATGACGTCGCCGATGGCCGCCATGGCCACCACCATCAGGCCGCCGCCGCCCAGGCCTTGCAGGGTGCGGAACAGGATCAGCTGAGTCATGTCCTGGGCCAGCCCGCACAGCACCGAGCCGAGCAGGAACAAGGCAATGGCGATCTGCAGGACGCGCTTGCGCCCGTAGAGGTCGCCGAACTTGCCATACAGCGGCACGACCACGGTGGAAGCCAGTAAATAAGCCGTGACCACCCAGGACAGCCAGCGCAACCCGCCGAGGTCGCTGACGATGGTCGGCAGCGCGGTGGACACGATGGTCTGGTCCAGTGCGGCGAGGAACATCACCAGCATCAGGGCGCCGAGCAGCAGCGCAATGGAGGCCTGGGTGCCCGGTTCGGCCTGTACGGAGGAGGGCGCGTCAGCGGATGTCGGTTGCATGCAGTTGCCTTGAGCCTGTGGGTGCGATCGAGCGTCCATGTGCGGTCAGCAGCCTTTGCCGTTGGCGTGCTGGCGGCCGGCTTCCTGCAGGCCGGCCAGGGCGAAGCTGAATAGCTGGGCAGACACGTCTTCGGCCGGCATGCCGAGGATTTCGTGGAGGGTCCCGGTGGACCCGCGGGGGCCGATCAACAGCATCGCCCAAGGTGCGGTGACGCAGAGGATGCAGCGGGTCAGTGCCGGGTCGCTCTGGGGAATGGCGGTGATCTCGCTGAACAGGCCCTTGAGCAGCGACAGCTTCAGCGGTGCCTCGGCTTGCAGGTGGGCCTGGCCGTGCGGGCTGGGCGCGAGGATTTCCGCGGCCAGCACGCGCAGGTGCCAGTTGTCGCGACGCTGCGTGGCCTTGCGCACGACCAGTTCGACCAGTGCCCGCAACTTTTCCGCCGCCGGTTGCTCGGCGAGGGTGATCCGCTGCAGGTCGCTGATGTCGAGGAAGCGCCGCCGTGCTTCGTCGAGCACGGCCAGGTACAGGCCATTGCGGCTGCCGAAGTGGTAGTTGATCGAGGCCAGGTCGACCTCGGCCTTGGCGGCGACGGCCTTGTTGCTGGCTTCGGCATAACCCACGGCGGCGAACAATTCGCCTGCGGCCTGGAGGATGCGTGTGCGGGTGGCTTCGCCGTCCTTGCGCGGTTCGCGCGGTGTGGTGGCCATGGTGCGATGCTCTCGATTCAGTGCAATGACACAGAGCGTGATCCTGTTATAAGTTAAATTCAATTTAAATTTAATTATCGCGCCTGGCCAGCGACAGACGGTGTCGCTGCGTTGCTCCCGGATGGCGCACGCCGCTAGGGGGAGAGGCCCGAGTTGTGGTATACAACTCGGGAACTGACACCACCTTCGCTGGCACCCGGATGCGTCGCGGCGGGTTGGTGATTTCCTTGCACCTGCTCCTTTTACTGTGAAACGGAGATTCGAAGATGACCGCCACCGACCGTCTGAGCCTGCTGCAGTACGAGCACTTGGGCCTGGACGATGCTGCCGCTGCCGAGTTCAAGGTGGCGCTGGAGGAACTGCGCAAACTGGCGCTGGAAGACCGCTACGAGCATCCAGCAGCCCTGCACCTGGGGGATATCGCCGACGCCGAGAACCGTCAGGAGCTGGCTGAAACCAAAGGCTGGGGTATCGGCTTCCTGCAGGGCCTCACCTGTGCCAAGGCTTTTCCGCCCGAACAGCTGGAGGCCATGCGCAAGGTGTTCCAGGCGGCCGCAGAGCGCGCCGTGAAGCGCATGTGCAGGTGATCCAGGGTTATTCGATCAGCAGGTTCGCCTGATCCAGAAGGCCGGGGACCGATGTAAAGCATCGGTCCCCGGCCTTTCTTCTATTATCGCCATTGGATCCGCGGTGCTTTCTCTGGCTCCGTAACGCAACTTTCCCGTCTACGCTTGCTCATGTCGACGCTCGGCCCTGCGTCAATCAATGGCTGACTGCACGCATAGTGACCTGCATCCGGGAATACCGCATGAGCCAGACCGAGCCCCTGATCATCTGCGAATATTGCGATGCCGTATATCGGCGCACGCCATTGCAGCGTCACCAGCGTGCCCTCTGCCCGCGCTGTGCCGGAGTCCTGTACCGGCATGGCAGCCTGAGCATCCAGCAACGCCTGGCCCTGAGCATCACGGGTGCTGTCTTGCTGCTGTTCGCCAACCTTTATCCGGTCATGACCATCGGCATGCAAGGGTTGAGCAATTCCGCCACCCTGTGGGATTCGGTGCTGATCCTCAGCAGTGGCAGCATCACCTTCATCGCCCTGGTCATGGCGCTGGCGATCATCTTTGCGCCGGTGCTGCAAATCACCTTGCTGTGCTGGTTGCTGAGCTTTGCCCTGGCCGGGCGCAGGGCACCAGGGTTTGCCGTGAGCATGCGCTGCCTTGAAGGCCTGCGCCCCTGGAGCATGCTGGAAGTCTGCCTGCTCGGCGCGTTGGTGGCGGTCATCAAGCTGGCCGGCCTGCTCGATGTCATTCCAGGTATCGGCTTGATCGCGCTGGCCGCCCTGAGCATGCTGATCATCTACATTGCCGGCCGCGATATTCGCGACCTGTGGGAGCAGGTATGAGCACGCCGGTATTGGCCGATGACCTCGGCCTGTGCCTGTGCCACGGCTGCGGGCTGGCGTGCGAACTGGGCAAGGACCACACCTGCCCGCGCTGCGGTGCGCCCTTGCACCGGCGCAAGGCCAACGCCATCAACCGTGGCTGGGCCTTCTTGCTGGCCGCGCTGGTGTTCTACGTACCCGCCAATTTGTTGCCGGTGATGCACACCGAAATGCTCGGCAGTGGCAGCGACAGCACCATCGGTGGCGGCGTGTTGGAATTCTGGGAGGCAGGTGCCTGGGACATCGCCCTGATCATCTTTATTGCCAGCGTCGGCGTGCCGGCGATCAAGTTCTTTTCCCTTGGCCTGCTGCTGTTCACCGCCCAGCGTCGCTCCAGCTGGGCACAACGGCAGCGCTCGCAGCTGTACCGTGGCGTTGAACTGATCGGTTACTGGTCAATGCTCGATGTCATCGTCGTCGCACTGGTGGCTGCGCTGGTGCAGTTGCGCGGCCTGGGCACCATCGAACCGCGCCCGGGCATCCTGTTTTTCGGCATGGTCGTGGTGCTGACCATGTTTTCGGCAATGAGCTTCGACCCACGCTTGATCTGGGATCACCCTGGCAATGATGGAGGCCGCACTGATGGCGCAAGCGAGTGATGCGCGAAATGGGGCAGGGCAGGCAGAGGTACGCACCCGGCGCTGGAATATTTCACTGGTGTGGATCGTGCCTATCCTGGCGATCCTGGTCGGGGCCTCGCTGGTGGTGCGCAACTGGCTGCAGGAAGGGCCGGTGATTTCGATTTCCTTTCGCTCCGGTGAAGGGCTGGTGGCGCACAAGACGCAGGTCAAGTACCGCAGCGTGGTGATTGGCGAAGTGACCACCGTGGACCTGGCCGAGGACCACAACAGCGTCATCGTCAAGGTGCAACTGGCCAATGATGCGCGCTCGTTCGCCACCGAGGGGGCGCGCTTCTGGGTGGTACGCCCACGGATTGGTGCAGGCGGGGTGTCCGGCGTCGATACCTTGCTGTCCGGCAGCTTCATTGGTGCCGATGCCGGTGAGTCGAAAGCGACGGAAAAGAACTTCACTGGCCTGGAACTGCCGCCAGCGATCACCTATGGCGAGAAGGGCAAGCGTTTCCTGCTCAGCGCCGAAGACCTTGGATCGCTGGATATCGGCGCGGCCATCTATTACCGCAAGATCCCGGTGGGTGAAGTGGTGTCCTATGCCTTGCAGGACGATGGCAAGGGCGTCGAGATCGGCATCTTCGTGCAGTCGCCCTACGACAACTTCGTCACAGGCGACACTCGATTCTGGAATGCCAGCGGCGTCGACATGCAGATTGGCGCCAATGGCCTGAAGGTCGATACCGAGTCGTTGTCGTCGATACTGATCGGCGGGCTGGCCTTTGGTTCGCCCGACTTTACCGCGGATGTTCAGCCGGCAGCGGACCAGACGCACTTCCAGCTGTTTGCCGATCGTGAAGCGGCACTGGCACCGCCACACGGCAAGGGGCAGTACCTGCAGCTGCGCTTCGACCAGTCCATGCGCGGGCTGTCGGTGGGCGCTCCGGTAGAGTTCAAGGGCGTGGAGTTTGGCCGGGTCACTTCGATCAAACTGGATTACGACCCGGTGAAACAGATCTTCCCGGTGGTGGTGGATGCGGTGATCTACCCGCAGCGGCTCGGCCCGGTGCATCAGAAGATGCTGGCGGTGTTCAAACACACCGAGGGTGACCTCAACGGCGCACGGCAGCTGATCGGCACCTTCGTCGAGCATGGCCTGCGGGCGCAGGCGCGCAGCGGCAACCTGATCACCGGGCAGATGTTCATCTCCCTGGACTTCTACCCGAACGCCCCCAAGGTCGCGTTCGACAGGGAGGCCAACCCGATCGTCATTCCTACGATGCCCGGCAGCCTGGAGATGCTGCAGGAGCAGTTGCAGCATTTCGTCGAGCGTATCGGCAAGTTGCCGCTGGAGAGCATTGCCAGCAACCTCGATGGCACCCTGCGTGACCTGCGCGCCAACCTCAAGACGTTCAACAGTCAGACGCTGCCTGGGGTGAAAGCCACCCTTGACGACATGCAGAAGACCTTGAAGACGGCCAACGCGACCATTGCCGACGACTCGCCCGAGCGCGAACGGCTGGGTGAAACACTGGACGAACTGGAGCGCATGTCGCGTTCGCTGCGTGACCTGACCGACTACCTGGGGCGCCACCCCGAGTCGCTGATTCAAGGCCGGCCGAAGGCAGCCGGTGCGCAAGACTTGAGACCTTGAAAGTGAAAGGCCAAAGGAGTGTCAGCTGATGCATCGAGTGCGCAACCTGTGTGGGGCCAGCCTGCTGATCTGGCTGAGCGGCTGCAGCAGTACCCCGAACAACTACCACACCCTGGTGCCGGCGCAGCCGGTGCAAGGGGGTAGCCAGCACGTGCAGGTGAGCCGGGTCAGCCTGCCGCCGCAAGTGGACCGCCCGCAACTGGTGGTGCGCCAGGGCAGCAGCGGCCTGGCCATCCTGGAAACGGAATGGTGGGGCGCCAATCTGGTGGATGAGTTTCGCAGTGCCCTGCAGGACATGCTGGGCGGCCCGGCGCCCGGCACCAGCAGTGTGTTGAGGGTCGATGTGCAGCGCTTCGACAGCGTGCCCGGCCAATACGCCTCGCTCGATACACTGTGGCGGCTGAAGCGGCCAGGCGAGCCCGAAATTACCTGCCGGACGTCGGTCCAGACTACCGCCGACAACAGTATCAACAACCTGGTCAACGCCCATCAGGCCAATCTGCGCAAGCTGGCCGAGGCCGTGCGGGCAACGGCGGCGCCAGGCAGGTCCTGCCCAAGCTCATGAAGCGGGTGAACCAGGGTACGGGGAGCCCGCATGAAGTTACGCACGAGATTGCTCTGGCTGTTCGTACCGCCGCTGCTGCTGGTGTTGTCGCTCGTCTACTTTGCGGCCCAGGGCATGCTGCTGGCACGGCTGGACAAGCAGGACGAGCGGCTGCTGGTGGCCGAGGCCGAGCGCCTGCGCGCCTTGCTGGGCAACAGCTTCGAGCGTGACGCCAATCGCCTGCGGCAATGGGCGCAGGCAGTTCCGGGGGCGGTGCCGTCGGCGTTCCCGCTCGATGCCGCCACGCTGGGCCGCAGTGGCTTCGATTTCATCCTTTACTTCGCCAATGGTGAGCAGCGGGTGAGCTGGCGGCCACTGGACCTGGCGTCGCTGGAGCGCCCGGCCGGGGCACCAGCGCTGACCCTGAAGGCGCTGCATGACGGCGTCGCCCAGCAACTGGCGCGCCTGCTGCAGTCTCAGGATGTGGCGCCGCCCGCACAATTGCTGGCCGTGCTCAGGGTGCCGCTGATTCTGGTCGCCGTGGATACTGCGCGCAGCGGCGACAGGGCTAGCGGCGTGCTGCTGGCGGGAACATTCCTGGACAGCAAGCGCGTTGCCATGCTGCAACAGCAGTTGGGCGGTGAACTCACCTGGCTGCCGTCGGCCACCGAGCAGCAGCCGCCGGTGCTGCAGGCCGAACTGATGAGCATCGGCAATCGCGAGGTGGTCGATGCCCGCCACCAGAGCATCGACCTGCTGTTCAAGGATAGCCTTGGCGAGCCGCAGCTGCGCCTGCAACTGACCCGCGAGCGCCATTTGTACCTTGAAGGCGAGCAGCAGCTCAATGTGTTCCTCGGCGTGACGGGCGGGCTCATCGGCCTGGCCTGGTTGCTGATCTACCTCGCGCTGGACGTCACCTTGCTGCGGCGTATTGCGCGCTTGCATCAGGAGCTTCTGGCCATTGGCCCGACGGCGGCAGGGCGGCGCCTGACCGACGACGGGCGCGATGAGCTGGGCACGCTGGCGCGCGAAGCGAACCGTGCGCTGGACCGCCTGGAGCAAAGCGAAGCGCGCGACCGGGCGATTCTCGACGCCATGGAAGACGGCTATTTCGAACTGGACGAGCTGGCCAGGATCGAGTCGGTCAACCCGGCTTTCTGCAGGTTGCTCGGTTACCCGGCGACGCAGGTGATCGGCCGGACCGTTGCTTCTCTGCAGGAAGACCATGGCGCCAGCGCGCCCACGGAACCGGCAATCGCCGAGACCGAACCTGGGGCGCCGCTCTCGGCCCGGCTGCGGCGGGCCGACGGCAGCATCGGCCACTTCGAGACCCAGATCTCCAGGCGCCACAACGCCGGGGGCCGCCTGATCGGCTATCGCGGCATCCTGCACGACGTCAGCGAGCATGTGCTTCATCAACAGCAACTGTTCGACCTGGCCTATCAGGATGCGTTGACCGGGCTGGGCAATCGCAAGGCGTTCCATGAGGACCTTGCCCGGCACCTGAATGGCGATAGCCTGCCGCTGGCGCTGATTTTTCTCGATCTTGACCGCTTCAAGCAGGTCAATGACCGCTTTGGCCACGATATCGGCGATGCCTTGCTGGTATGCATGGCCGAGCGCCTGGGCAATGCGCTGCGTCAACCGGCCAAGGCCTATCGCCTGGGGGGTGACGAGTTCACCGTGATCGTCCCGATGACCGAGTTCCAGGCAGCCGATGCGCTGGCCCAGCGCTTGCTCAAGGTGCTGGGCCAGCCGGTCAGTGTCAGGGGCCTGAGCATCGACTTCGTCACCTCAAGCATCGGGCTTGCCCTTGCACCTGCCCATGCCAGCGAGGTGGATGCACTGGTCAAGGCCGCCGATCAGGCGATGTATGAAGCCAAGCGCCTGCGTGGACGGGTCTGTGTTTTCCGGCCCAGCGACTAAGTGTCGCGTAATGCGCAAATGGCGCACGAAAGGCTGGCGCACGGCCAATCCTCGGCCAGACTGTTGGTAGTACGCGGCCATCGATGCCGCCGTGGCCCACGGGATGTGGCAGCTTTCGCGACCACGCCTGACAGCTGAATGCCACAGCTTCCGCGGGGTGTAGATGATCGAGCGCTGTCGTTGCCGGCCTTTGCTGATGTCGCTCTTCATGCTTGTGCTGCCCGAAGGGGCGATAGCAGAGGCGTTGTGCGGCCAGCTGACCGCTACCGGCAATCCGGAATATCCACCGTATCTCTGGCGTGACCCGAACAACCCTGACCGCTTGATCGGGGCCAATGCCGACCTGCTCAATGAAGTGGGCAAGGCGCTTGGGCTGGAAGTGAAGGTGGTGTACGGCGGGCCCTGGTCAAGGGCGCAGGAGGAGGTGCGCACTGGGCGTATCGACCTGATGGCGGGGTACTTCCTGACCCACGAGCGCCAGCAGCAGATGGACTTCGTCAGCCCGGCGTTCCTGCATGTGCGCAGCGTGGTCTGGGTCCGTCAGGATGGCGGCTTTCCCTACCACGACTGGGCGGACCTCAAGGGCCACAATGGCGGGACGCTGGTCGGCAACAGCCACGGCCAGCAGTTCGACGACTACGCCAGGGCCAACCTGCAGCTCGAAGCGGTGCCCAGCGCCAGGCAGGCGTTCGAGAAACTGCTGCACAAGCGCAATGACTACCTGATCTATGAGCAGTACCCCGGCATGGCCCTGGCGGGAACGCAGGGTTGGGATACGCAGCTGAAGATGCTCGACCCACCGGTGGCCAGCGAGGGGCTGTACCTGGCGCTGTCGCATCAATCGAAGTGCAACCGTCCAGAGCTGCGCGAGAGGCTGGCGCAAAAAATGAAAGAGCTGGTTGCCGGGCCGGTGCCTGAGCAACTGGTCGAGAAGAATCTGGAGTTGTGGCGGCAGCAGGCGGGAGGGAAGCCTTGAGGGAGCGGCTACCCATCAACCTCCAGCGCCCGCTTGGCTTCGCTGACATTGACTGCACCGGGCAAAGTGACGCCGTTCTTGGTCGCCAGGATCTCGGCCATGACGCTGACGGCAATCTCCGCCGGGGTCTTGCTGCCGATGTAGATGCCAATCGGCCCGTGCAGGCGCTGCAGTGAGGCCTCGCTTTCGCCGAAGTGCTCGATCAGGCGCTCACGGCGTGACTGGTTGTTGCGCCGCGAACCGATCACGCCAATGTAGAACGCCGGGCTGTGCAAGGCTTCGAGCAGGGCCAGGTCGTCCAGCTTGGGGTCGTGGCTGAGGCCGACAATACAGCTGCGCAGGTCCGGAGCGAACGCACGTACCACGTCATCCGGCATACCGATGATCTTCTCCACGCCAGCGACATTCCACCCGCCCATGTATTCCGGGCGCGGGTCGCAGACCGCCACTTTGAAACCATTGAACAGGGCCATGGTCGCCAGGTACTCGGCCAGCACCCCGGCACCGATCAGCAGCATGCGATAACCAGGGCCCAGGGTGTTGAGCATGTACCGGCCATCGAAGCCGAACTGCTCCGGTGCGCCGGTGATGGTCAGGTGTACGTGGCCGCTATCCAACTCCAGCTCGCGGCGCACCAGGTTGCCGCTGTCCAGCAGTGGCAGCAGTTGCTCCAGGCTTGCCAGCGCCGGGTCGAATTCGAGGATCAGCTCGAGGGTGCCGCCGCAGGGCAGACCGAAACGTTGTGCTTCATCGGCGCTGACGCCGTAACGCACCACCTGCGGCAGGCGCGCTGGCATGCCGTCGCCCTGGTAGGCCGTGGTGTAGCGGTGGATGAGGTCGTCTTCGATGCAGCCGCCAGAGACGCTGCCGACCACTCGGCCATCGCCGCGCAGGGCCATCATCGAGCCGACGGGCCGTGGCGACGAGCCCCAGGTGCGGGCGACGGTGGCCAGCAGCACGCGCTCGCCAGCCTGGAGCCAGTCACGGGCGGTGCGCAAGACCAACAGGTCGATGCTTTCCATGGGCTGTGCCTCCTCAGCGCATATGCAGGATGATCGGGCTGCTGCTGGCCGGGTCAGTGTGCCCGCGCAGCTTGCTCACAGCCTGTGCATCCACCACACCGCCCGAGTTGCCCCAGGTATTGCGCACGAAACTCAGTACATCGGCAATCTCCTGGTCCGACAGCTGCTCGCGAAACGCCGGCATGCGGTAGGCATCCGGCACGCCAGCGGCGACGATGCGTTGCGAGCCATTGAGGGTGATGTTGATCGCCGAGGCGTTTTCCTTGGCCAACGCCGAGGTGGCACCGGCCAGCGGTGGCATCCACTCGGCCTGGCCCTTGCCGTCCAGGCCATGGCAAGTGGCACAGCGAGTGACGTAGGTGTGGGCGCCAGGGCTGTTCAGGCGCGTGGCCGCAGAAACTGCCTGGTACTGCCACGGCGTACCGTCACGCTGTGGGTCCCCGGGCAGTGACTTGAGGTAGTGGGCGATGGCGCCCAAGTCTTCATCGTTCATGAACTGCGTGGAGTTGTTGAACGCCTCGGTCATCGAACCATACACCACCGCATGCGGGTTGCGCCCGGTCTTGAGGAACTGGACGATCTCGGCCTCGCTCCAGCGGCCGAGCCCGGTGTTGTGGTCGCCGCGCAGGCTCGGCGCATACCAGCCATCGAGCAGGGCGCCGGCGAGGAACGGGGTACCGGCTTCATCCAGGGCCTTCTCGTTGAAGGCCAGGCCCCGTGGCGTGTGGCAGCTGCCGCAGTGGCCAGGGCCCTGGACGATATAGGCGCCGCGGTTCCACTGCGCGTCCTGCCCAGGCTTGGTCGCGTAAGGCTTGGTGGCGGCGAACACGCCGTTCCACAAGGCGATAGGCCAGCGCAGGTTCAGCGGCCAGGGGATATCGCTGGGGATGTTCGCCTGTTGTGCCGGCTGCACACCCTTCATGAAGAAGGCATACAGCGCCTTGACATCGTCGTCGCTGAGCTTGGCGTACGAAGGGTAGGGCATGGCCGGGTACAACCGCCGGCCGCCCGGCGCGACGCCATGGCGCACGGCGCGGTCGAAGTCGGCCAGGCTGTAGTTGCCGATGCCGGTTTCGCGGTCGGGGGTCACGTTGGTGGCGTGGATTGTGCCCAACGGCGTCGCCATTGCCAGGCCCCCGGCAAACGGCTTGCCGTCGGGCAGGCTGTGGCAGGCCACGCAGTCGCTGAGCCGGGCGACATACTCGCCACGGCTGACCAGCGCCGGCTCAACGCGTTCAGTGGTGAAAGGCGAGGCGGGCTCGCGGGTCACGTACCAGGCCAGCAGGCCGGCCGCGACCAGGCACGGCACGGCCAGCCAGCCTGCGGTTCGGGAGAAACGGCTGTGGGTCATGGGGCGGTCCTTGTCCGGTCAGCTGAAGGTGTGGCGGCTAAGCGGCAGACTACGCACGCGCTGGCCGGTGAGCTGCGCCACCGCGTTGGCCACGGCAGGGGCCACCGCCGGCAACGGCGGCTCGCCGATACCGCCCATCTTCGCCCCGCTCTCGACAATGCGCACATGCACCCGGGCCATGCGCGAGGGCGGCAGGATCGGGTACAGGTCGTAGTTGCGTGCGCGTGGCTTGCCATCGATGAACACCGCTTCTTCCACCAGCGTCTGCGACAGGCCCAGGGCCACTGCACCATTGACCTGATGCTCGATGATCGCCGGGTTGACGATGCTGCCGGGGTCGATCGCCTGCCAGATGTCGTGCACCTTGACCTGGCCGTTCTCGATCGAAACCTCGGCGATTGCCGCGGCTTCGGAGCCGAACGGCGAGGCCATGGCAATGCCGCGGGCGCGCTTGCTGCCGTCTTCTGCCGTAAACGGCCCACGCTTCCAGCCGCCGGACAACTCGGCCACCGCGTGCAGCAGGTTGGTCAGGCGCTGATTGTCACGCAGCAGGTGCAGGCGCAGTTCGTAAGGGTCCTTGCCGCCCTTGTCGGCCAGCTCGTCAAGGAACGATTCATAGAAGAAGTCGTTCAGCGAATTGCCCACCGAGCGCCAGTAGCCAAGCATGGCCGGGCCCTTGACGTAGATCTGGGCGATGCGTTTGTTGGCAATGGCGTAGGACTTGCCCGACAGCCCTTCGAGGGCCGTGGGGTCGATCTTGTCGCCTTGCTTGCCGGCGAGGGCTTCGGTCGGGCCTTCGGTGGCGCTTACTGCTTCGATCGCCACCGGCAGGCCGTCGGCATCCAGCCCTGCGCGGAACTTGACCACGGCGACCGGGCGCAGCACGTCGCGCAGGAACTCTTCTTCGCGGCTCCAGATCAGTTTGATCGGGCGGCCGACGGCCTTGGCCAAGGCGATGGCCTGTGGATACGGGTTGGCCGAGTCATACAGGAAATGGCGGCCGAAGAAGCCGCCAAGCAGCGGCGAGTGCAAGGTGATCTGCGCGGCATCCAGGCCGGTGCGCCTGGCGATGTCGTCGCGGAACATGTCCGGCGCCTGGTTGGGCAGCCAGACCTCCAGGGTGCCGTCCGGGTTGAAGCGGGCGAGGGCAGACGGCGGCTCCAGCTGGGCATGGTTGAGGTACTGGTTGTGGTAGCTGGCCTCGACCTTGGTCTTGGCATTGGCCAGGGCGCCGGCGATGTCGCCTTCATTTTCTTCATCGCGGGCCGGCCCTTCAACGGTGGCCAGGTGCTCGCGCCAGCCGTCGCTGGAAAAGTCTGCCGGCATTGGCCGCACCTTGCTGTCGGCACCCGGCTCTTTCCAGTCCACCTGGATCGCCTCCACGGCGCGCTTGGCGTGCCACCAGCGTTCGGCAATCACGGCAACCGCGCCCGGCAACTGATGCACCGAGTGCACGCCTTTCATGGCCTTGACCTGCTCCTCGTTGCGCAGGCTACCCACGGTCATGCCCAGGCGTGGCGCATGCTGCACGGCGGCATGGAGCATGCCGTCGAGCTTGATGTCGATGCAGTACTGGGCCCTGCCGGTGGATTTGTCGTAGGCGTCCAGGCGCCGCACCGGCTTGCCGATCCAGCGGAACTGGCTGGGGTCGCGCAGCTTGATGCTGGCAGGGTCCGGCACCGGCAGGTCCATGGCCCGGCCGGCCAGTTCGCCGTAGGCCAGCGAGCGGCCGGAGGCGGCGTGAATGACCTTGCCAGGCTCGGTGGACAGCTCGCCGACCGGCACGCCCCATTGCTCGGCGGCAGCCTGCATTAGCATGGCCCGGGCCAAACCGCCGAGGCGACGCATGGTCGGGTAGCTCATGCGCACCGACATGCTGCCACCGGTGATGCGCAGGCCGTTTTCCATCACCACATAGGCTTCCCCGGGCGGTGCGCTTTCGACCAGGAAGTTGGCCGGGTCGACGTCGAGTTCTTCACCGACGATCTGGGCCATGGCCGTGAAGGGGCCTTGGCCACCCTCCATGAATGGGCTGAGCAGGCGCACCTTGCCATCCGGGCGGATTTCCAGGAACGCCGGCACCTGGGTGCCGCGCTCCGGGGCGGCGGCTGCCGCTGCCTGCACGCGGGTCGCGCCCATCGGCAGGCCGAAGCCCAGCACCAGGGCACCGACCGCAGTGCCGGCCAGGAAGCGCCGGCGCGACAAGTTGACGGTTTCACCCAGTTGCAGCCTGAGCAGTTCTGCGGGGGTATCGACGGGCGTGTTCATCAGGCCTGCTCCCCTTGGGCGAGTGCATGCACGGCGGCATGGATGGCGTTGTAGGTGCCGCAGCGGCACAGGTTGACCATCGCCGCGCCGATCTGCTCGTCGCTGGGTTTGGGGGTGTGCTTGAGCAGCGCTGTGGCCGCCATCACCTGGCCAGACTGGCAGTAGCCGCACTGCGCCACCTGGTGCTCGACCCAGGCCGCCACCACGCGCTTGCCTACCGGGTCGGCCTCGACCGCCTCGATGGTGGTCACCTCGCGCCCGACCACGCCGGCCACGGGGGTGACACAGGCCCGCACGACGTTGCCATCCACTAGCACCGAGCAGGCGCCGCATTGGGCCAGGCCACAGCCATACTTGGTGCCGGTCATGCCCAGGTCGTCACGCAGCACCCACAGCAGGGGCGTGTCGGCATCGGCGTCGACCTGGTAGGTCCTTTGGTTGATATGAAGTTCCATGGCTCACCTGCTGATCATCGATTGATGGCGCTTACTGTATGGTGGGGAATACGTTGTTCCCCAATCCAGAAACGCTAGCACAGAGGCACGACCACTGGTCTGGTGGCGGGCGCAGGTCCGCAGGATCAGGCAAGCAATCCGTTGGATTGTGTAGGACGGGATACAGATGCAGAGGACTTGCGCGGCGAAAACCCGGATAATGCCGGCCTATTTCGTTTTGCACGCTCAAATCACGGTAATCCCCGCATGGAAATCAAGGTCAATTTTCTCGACAACCTTCGTCTTGAAGCCAAGTTCGACGACTTCACGGTGATCGCCGACCAGCCGATCCGCTACAAGGGCGATGGCTCGGCCCCGGGCCCGTTCGACTATTTCCTGGCCTCGTCGGCCCTGTGCGCGGCGTACTTCGTCAAGCTTTACTGCCAGACCCGCGATATTCCCACCGAGAATATCCGCCTGTCGCAGAACAACATCGTCGACCCGGAGAACCGCTACAACCAGATCTTCAAGATCCAGGTCGAGCTGCCCGAAGACATTTCCGAGAAAGACCGCCAGGGCATCCTGCGCTCCATCGACCGCTGCACCGTGAAGAAAGTGGTACAGACCGGCCCCGAGTTCATCATCGAGGAAGTCGACAACCTCGACGCCGATGCCCAGGGCCTGCTGATGCCGGTGGCCGACACCACCACCTACATCCCCGGCAAGGACCTGCCGCTGGAGCAGACCATCGCCAACATGTCCGGCATCCTCGCCGGCCTGGGCATGAAGATCGAGATCGCCTCCTGGCGCAACATCGTGCCCAACGTCTGGTCGTTGCACGTGCGCGATGCGCAGTCGCCGATGTGCTTCACCAACGGCAAGGGTTCGACCAAAGAGGCCGCTCTGGCCTCGGCGCTGGGCGAGTTCATCGAGCGGCTCAACTGCAACTTCTTCTACAACGATCAGTTCTGGGGCGAGGACATCGCCAACGCACCGTTCGTGCATTACCCGAACGAGCAGTGGTTCAAGCCAGGGCCGAAGGACGCGCTGCCGGCGCAAATCCTCGACGAACACTGCCTGGAGATCTACAACGCCGACGGCGAACTGCGCGGGTCGCACCTGTACGACACCAACTCGGGCAACACCGAACGCGGTATCTGCTCGTTGCCGTTCGTGCGCCAGTCCGACCAGCAGGTGGTGTATTTCCCGTCCAACCTGATCGAGAACCTGTTCCTCAGCAACGGCATGAGCGCCGGCAACACCCTGGCCGAAGCCCAGGTGCAGTGCCTGTCGGAAATCTTCGAGCGTGCGGTCAAGCGCGAAATCCTCGAGGGCGAGCTGGCCCTGCCGGATGTACCTCAGGACGTGCTGGCCAAATATCCGGGCATCCTCGCCGGTATCCAGGGCCTGGAAGAGCAGGGCTTCCCGGTGCTGGTCAAGGACGCCTCGCTGGGCGGTGAGTTCCCGGTGATGTGCGTGACCTTGATGAACCCGCGCACCGGCGGCGTGTTCGCCTCGTTCGGCGCCCACCCGAGCTTTGAAGTGGCGCTCGAGCGCAGCCTCACCGAACTGCTGCAGGGCCGCAGCTTCGAGGGCCTCAACGACCTGCCACAGCCGACCTTCGAAAGCCATGCACTGACCGAGCCGAACAACTTCGTCGAGCATTTCATCGATTCCAGCGGTGTGGTGTCGTGGCGCTTCTTCAGTGCCAAGGCCGATTTCGAGTTCGTCGAGTGGGACTTCTCCGGCCATGGCGAGGACTCCAACATCCAGGAAGCCGCAACCCTGTTCGGCATCCTCGAAGACCTCGGCAAAGAGGTGTACATGGCGGTGTACGACAACCTTGGCGCCACCGCCTGCCGCATCCTGGTACCGGGTTATTCCGAGATCTATCCGGTCGAGGACCTGATCTGGGACAACACCAACCGTGCCCTGGGCTTCCGTGCCGACATCCTCAACCTGCACAGCCTCGACGACCGCGCCCTGCGCGCGCTGCGCCGTCGCCTGGATAAATGCGAGGTGGATGACTACACCACCATCACCACCTTGATCGGCGTCGAGTTCGACGAGAACGCGGTGTGGGGCCAGCTGACCATCCTTGAGCTGAAGCTGTTGATCTGCCTGGCGCTCAAGCGCTTCGAGGATGCCAAGGAGCTGGTCGAGGCGTTCTTGCAGTTCAATGACAACACCGTCGAGCGCGGCCTGTTCTACCAGGCGCTGAATGTGGTGCTGGAAGTGCAGCTGGATGAAGAGCTGGAAATGGCCGACTACGAGGTCAACTTCCGTCGCATGTTTGGCAACCCGCGGATGGACGCGGTGCTGGGTTCGATCGATGGTAGCGTGCGCTTCCATGGGCTGACCCCGACCAGCATGAAGTTGGAAGGGCTGGACCGCCATCTGCGCCTGATCGAGAGCTACAAGAAGCTGCATGCTGCGCGGGCCAAGTTTGCCTGACCGACCCAGGGGAGCGAATGGGCTGCAATGCAGCCCTCGATAGCCGGCCTGACGCGTTGCTCAACAGCGCATAACCGCCGTAAGGGTCAGTTCTTGCACTTGGCCAGCACCACCTGGCAGGTGTCTGGCGTGCCGCCTGAGCGGCCGGCATAGCGGATGCAGTTGTTAAGCGACTTCTGCTTGGCAATGCCCAGTGTGTTGCCCCAGGCCAGCCCGCCTTCGCCAGTGCTTGGAAGCGCCTTGGCGTAACAGTTGGAGCCAGGCGCGGCGGCGTAGTAGCGCGCCTTGCTGCTTTTGCTCGAACAGCCGGCGTTGAGTGCCAGGCTGATGGCCAGCAAGGCATGCGCGGTCCAGTACGCGTACGGTCGTGCGCTGCAGATTCTCATGGTATCCCTCGTTCAGACGCGCAAAGTCTTTCAGGATATTTCTATCAAGCCAAGCGGTGAACTATCCGAACGTCAAGGTGATCCCTTCTTAAGCGCACCCTGCGCACGCCTGATGGACCAGGCCCCATGCCAGTCCTTCAGCCCCGGGTCACCGACTGATAAGGAGGCGCCGTGACCGCTACTGAGCAAACCCTCTACCGATGCACGCCCAGCCCGCTGCATGCGATCCTGCTGGCCGGCACGGTCCCGCTGTTTCTCGGCGCGCTGCTGAGCGACATTGCCTACTTCAAGAGCTACCAGATCCAGTGGAGCAACTTCGCCGCCTGGCTGATTGCCGGTGGCTTGCTGTTCTGCGGGCTGGCGCTGTTGTTTGCCCTGGCCAACCTGATCCGCGCTCCACGCAAGGTTGGGCGGCCGACGCTGTACTTCCTGCTGTTGCTGGCGACCTGGGTGTTGGGGCTGATCAACGCCTTCGAACATGCCAAGGACGCCTGGGCGGTGATGCCGGCGGGCTTGGTGCTGTCGGTGATCGTCACCGTGCTGGCTTGCGTGGCGGCATGGCTAGGCATGAGTAATCTGGGTTCGGGAGGTGAGGCATGAAGCCATTGCATGGAATGTCGCTGCTGAGCGTGGCACTGCTTCTGGCCGCTTGTGGCGGTGACGGCGAACCGACTCAGGCGCTGGGCCCCGACCCGAAACTGCCGGCCCCTGAGCGCGGCTTGCTGCCGAGCATGAAGATCGCGCAACCGGCGCAGTGGGGCGAGCAGAAACCCACCGTGCCCGAGGGCTACAGCATCACGGCCATTGCCACTGACCTGAAGATCCCGCGCCAGAGCCTGGTGCTGCCCAATGGCGATATCCTGATCGCCGAAGGGCGCGGCGGCAGTGCCGCCAAGCTCAAGCCCAAGGACGTGGTCGCCAGCCAGATCAAGGCCAAGGGCAACACCCAGGTCAAGGGTGGTAACCGCCTGACCCTGCTGCGCGATGCCGATGGCGATGGCACGTATGAGCTACAGACTGTGTTCGCCGAAGGCCTCAATGCGCCCTATGGCCTGGCCTTTGCCGACGGCAAGCTGTACGTGGCCAACCAGGATGCGCTGGTACGTTTTGACTACCAGGACGGTCAGACCAAAGCGGCCGGCTCGCCGACCAAGGTCACCGATCTGCCGGCTGAGATCAACCACCACTGGACCAAGGCACTGACCATCAGCCCTGATGGCCGCTACTTGTACGTGGGCATCGGCTCGAACAGCAATATCACCGAGCGTGGCATGGAGGTGGAAATCGACCGCGCCATGGTCTGGCAGATCGACGCCGTGACGGGGGCGCACAAGCCTTACGCCACCGGTTTGCGCAACCCGACGGCGCTTACCATTCAGCCAGACACCGGGCAGTTGTGGACGGTGGTCAACGAACGTGACGAACTGGGCCCGGACCTGGTGCCGGACTACCTCACCTCGGTGCGAGAGGGCGGCTTCTATGGCTGGCCGTTCAGCTACTGGGGGCAGAACGTCGATGAACGGGTGAAACCGCAGAACCCGGACAAGGTGGCGGCGGCGATCAAGCCGGACTACAGCCTGGGGTCGCACGTAGCCGCGCTGGGTGTGGACTTCTCCATCCCGGCCATGGGTGAACGGTTTGCCGACGGGGTGTTCGTAGGCGAGCACGGTAGTTGGAATCGCCCGAACCCGGTGGGTTACAAGGTGATCTTCGTGCCGTTCAAGGCGGGCAAGCCGGCCGGTGAGCCGATCGACTTCGCCACCGGCTTCCGCGGGGAGGATGGCAAGACCCGAGGTCGGCCTGTGGGCGTGACGGTAGACCCGCGCGGGGCGTTGATCATTGCCGATGACCTGGCCAACACCGTCTGGCGGGTGACGCGTAACTGAGTGCTTGTGGGAGTCACGACAAGCGCGGCTCCCACAAGATTCGCATTTCTCGAACGCTTGCCGTTGACGCCAAGGGGTTGAAATATGCAGCAGCCTGGGCGGTTGCCTGCAGAGTGGCGGGCAATGGCTATGCTTGTTTGCGCGTAAACATTTCACGCACAAACCCGGTCTTGAACCCATGGAAGCAGGCCTATGAATCCTATTAGCACGCTCGCTCGCGCTGTTGCCCTCGCCACGCTGATGTCCGCTGCCACCTTCACGGTGCAGGCCGCCGAGATTCCGATTGGCAGCCAGGCGTTGGAAAGCCACGTCAAAACCCAGGTCACGGCTATCGACCTGGCCAACCGCCAAGTCACGGTAAAAGGGCCGAACGACAAGGATGTCACCCTGCAACTGACGGAAAAGGCCAAGGCGCTGCCCAACCTGAAGGTGGGTGACAACGTCGATATCTATGTCACTCGGGCAGTCGCCTATGTGCTCAACAGTGAGGTTGGCGGTGCGCCGAAGGCCACTGAAGAGTCTGGGGAGATCCGTGCCACCAAGGACAACCCCAACCCTGGCGGCGAAGCGTTCCGCCAGGTCCGGGTAACCTCGCAGATCAAGAAGATCGACCTGAAGAAACATGAAGTCAGCCTGCTGCCGCCGGAAGGCAAGCTGCAGGTGGTCAAGGTCGAGAACCCGGACCTGCAGAAGCGGATGAAGAACCTCAAGGTCGGCCAGACCGTCGATGCGATCTACACCGAAGTGCTGCGCGTCGATACCTGGCGTTGAGGTCGGGCTGCGGGCACGCCTCGGCAGGCCCGCATTTTTTTTTCGGCAGCATGCGCGTGACGAATACAGCGCGTGCACCTTTTCGATTTCCATAAACGCTGTCGATTTACCGATCATGGTCTCATCCTGACCTCAGATGAGACCCATCATGCCCTACAAGACCCTGCTGTTTGCATTCGTTCCCGTGATGATGGCCCTGCTTGCAGGCTTCGTACTGCCGTATCAGGCTGCCAGCAACGCCGCCGTCGGTCGTGCGCTGGGGCACTGGTTGTGGGGCGCCTTCACCTCGTTGACGGTCAGTTCGGTGGTGATCATCACGGCGTTGCTGATCCTTCGGGTGCCCATGCCTGACCTGAGCAAAGCGCTACAAGGCCCGTGGTGGCTCTGGATCGGTGGTGTGCTGGGCGCCCTCTACGTGGCCGGCGCTGCAGCCTTGACACCGAAGCTGGGCACGGCGGGTTTCCTGGTGCTGGTGGTGGCAGGGCAGATTCTGACCTCGGTGATCGTCGATCACTTCGGGCTGATGGGAGTTGCCAGCAAGCCGGTGAACCTGGCCAGGGTTGCCGGCGTGCTACTGATCCTTTGTGGCGTGTTGCTGGTGCAGGGTGGCTGGACTTCGACCCCGTCGTCCGGCCAGGCCGTGATCGAGCGCTGATCAGTGCCCGGGCTGGCTGCACGCGCAGACCGCTTCACGCAGCCAGCGATGGCCGGGGTCGCTGTCCTTTCGCCCATGCCAAGCCTGTTGATAGGCGAGGGCAGGCACCGGCAGTGGCGGCGTGAACTCGCGCAGTGACGGGTGCTGGCGCATCGGGCCTACCGCTCGCCTGGCCACGGTCAGGACCAGGTCGGTGCCCGCGAGCACTTCGACGGCAGCGCTCCAGTGCGGCAGCGCCAGGGCAACATGCCGGCGCAGGCCTTGCTCGGCCAAGGCGCGCTCGATCTCGTCATGGGCATCCGGGTGCATGGCCATGAGTACGTGCGGGCGTGCCAGCCAGTCATCCAGCGCAAGCCCGCCCTTGGCCGGTAGCACCTGGCGATCGGCGACGCTGATGAAGCGGTCTTCGAACAAGGTCTGGGCAATGATGTCGGCCGGCAGTTCCGGGAAGATGCCCAGGGCCAGGTCGAGTTCGCCATCGAGCAACTGTGCGAGCATCGTTTCGCGGCTGGCCTGGCTGATCGCCAGATCGACGCCGGGGGCGACCTGGCGCAGGTGGCGCACCAGCGGCGGCAGGATGATGCGCGAGGAATAGTCGGATAGCGACAGCCTGAAGCGGCGCCGGGCTTGGGCAGGGTCGAACTGGGGTGTGGCCAGGAGGCCGTTGAGGCTCCCGAGGGCATCCTGCAGCGGTTTGGCCAGGGATTGGGCGCGGGCAGTCAGGGCCATCTGGCCGTGCTGGCGGATCAGCAACGGGTCGTCGAAGTGTGCACGAAGCTGCGCCAGCGCGTGGCTGACTGCAGGTTGGCTGCGGTGCAGGCGCAGGGCGGCGCGGGTCACGTGCCGTTCGCTGAGCAGGGCGTGCAGGGTGAGTAGCAGGTTGAGGTCGATCTTGCGCAGTTCATCCATGGGGCGAATGCTTCGGTTGGCAATGACGGGTAGTTATCAGCCTAACAGATGTACTGGCCCCTTCGCGGACCACACGAAGCACCTGACGGGGTTATACTCGCCCTCCGTTTCACTGTAGTCCGAGTATTTCAATGGGTCTTTCTGCAACCGCCACACCCGAACCGCGCCGCCTCGGTGCGCCCTTGATCGCCCTGGCCCTGCTGCTGGCCGGCGCCTGGTTCCTCAACCTCAACGCCGGCTTCAAGCAGGTGCTGCTGTTGATGGTCGGCGCCGCCCTGGGCCTGACGCTCTATCACGCCGCTTTTGGCTTCACCTCGGCCTGGCGCGTGTTCATCAACGAACGCCGCGGCGCCGGCCTGCGTGCGCAGATGGTCATGTTGACCCTGGCCGTGCTGCTGTTCTTCCCGGCGCTGTCGGCCGGCAGCCTGTTCGGCACCCCGGTTACCGGCCTGGTCGCGCCGGCTGGCATGTCGGTGGTGTTCGGCGCATTCATTTTCGGCATTGGCATGCAACTGGGGGGCGGCTGTGCCTCGGGCACGCTGTTCACGGTCGGCGGCGGCAATGCGCGAATGCTGGTAACCCTGCTGTTCTTCATCATCGGCTCGGTCAGCGCCACCCACCATGCCGACTGGTGGTTCGCGCTGCCGTCGTTCCCGGCCACTTCGATTGTCCAGGCCTGGGGCGTGGTGCCATCGCTGCTGGCCAGCGTGGCCGTGTTCGCGCTGATCGCCTGGGCCACGGTGGTGCTGGAAAAGCGTCGTCATGGCGCCCTGGAAACGCCACTGAGCAGCGAGCATCGAAGCCTGCGCCGCTTCCTGCATGGCCCTTGGCCGCTGCTGTGGGGCGCAATTGCCCTGGCCTTGCTCAACTACGCCACCCTGGCCCTGGCCGGCCGCCCGTGGGGTATCACTTCGGCCTTTGCCCTGTGGGGCGCCAAGACCCTTTCCAGCTTCGGCGTGGACGTCGGCAGCTGGGTATTCTGGCAGGCGCCGGCCAATGCCAAGGCGCTGGCTGCGCCGCTGTGGCAGGACATCACCACGGTGATGGACATCGGCATCGTGCTCGGCGCACTGATGGCGGCAGGCTTGGCAGGCCGCTTCGCGCCCAGCCTGAAAATCCCGCTGCCATCGCTGATCGCCGCAGTGATCGGGGGCCTGCTGCTGGGCTATGGTTCGCGCCTGGCCTATGGCTGTAATATCGGCGCCTACTTCAGCGGTATCGCGTCGGGTAGCGTGCACGGCTGGTTGTGGCTGATCGCGGCTTACACCGGCAACCTGATCGGCGTGCGCCTGCGCCCGATGTTCTTTGCCGGTGAACGCCGCCCGGTGGCGCTCAGCGGCTGTTGAAACGATGTGATCAATTGGACAAGGAGGTTCGAATGGCGCAATACACCGCTCACGTGGCCTGGGCTCGCGACGGCCAGGACTTTCTCGGTAACCAGTACAGCCGCCGGCACCTGTGGCGCTTCGACGGCGGCGTCGAGGTGCCGGGGTCGTCGTCGCCCCATGTGGTGCCGTTGCCCATGTCCGATGCCTCGGCCGTGGACCCGGAAGAGGCTTTCATCGCCGCGCTGTCCAGCTGCCACATGTTGTGGTTCCTGTCGCTGGCGGCCAAACAGCGCTTTTGCGTCGAGCACTATGCCGATGACGCCGAAGGGGTGATGGCGCGCAATGAAGCAGGGCGCATGGCAATGACCGTGGTCACCCTGCGGCCGCGGGTCGAGTTCTCCGGGGAGCGCCAGCCGACGGCAGAGCAGCTCGATCAGCTGCATCACCTGGCCCACGACGCCTGCTTCATCGCCAACTCGGTGAAGACCGAAGTGCGCTGCGAGCCGGTCTATCCCCGACCGATTCGTTGACCTGGTCGGCGAGGGTTTCGACGCAGCCATCCGCGTTGGCGAGCGGGCAGACAACCCTCTGGTGGCGCGCAAGCTGTGCGATCACCTGCGCATCCTGTGCGCTTCACCGGCTTACCTTGCGCGCCAGGGCGAACTGCTCGACCCTCAGCAGCTCTCTGGGGATAACTGTTTAATATTCAGTGGTTTATGTTCATTTCATGAATGGCGGCTTAACAGTGGAAAGCGCAAGTGAGCGTCCGGGTCAGCGGCTCGTTACGCGGCAACGACAACGAGGCAGCTTGAGGCCGCACGGCGTGGCGTGGGCATTCTGGCAGGTGGCGACTGACTGATTCTCGAAAATACATTAGTAAAATATTTTAAATAATTGAAATATATAGATTTATCGTTTAGCGACAGCGTGCTGGACGCATTGCTCGTAATACGTCTGCTTGATGGCTGACGGCTGCAGTTTTGAACGGCTGTTGTACGTCTGTTCGGTGATGCCGAAGGCGGTCATGCGCATCCATGGCTTGTCGAACCGGCGCACCTGCAGCTTCTTGCGCGTGGCATACAGGGTGACCCCGGAGAGCTTGGCTTGCTGAGCCTCGGCGGCGATCTGCGAACCCCAGCCACAGACGTTGCGATCGTTCTGGCTCAGCGCCTTGGCCTGGACGCCGAAGCCGACAGTGGCCAGCAGGCAGCCGGCCATCGTTGCTAGAATTGTTCGCATGTAGCTGTCCTAAGCATATGAAGATGAACGGAGTTTGCCTTCACTGACAATGCCTGGGGGCCAGCATTTTTCCTATCAGGTAGTGGCGATGCGAAAGCGATTTGCCAGCGCGGGCTTTCCATCCATGGATGAGGCTCACTGTACCTGAGTTGGCTGCGGCCGGTCCTGGCAAGAAATACCGCGTTGGGTGTATGTGATCGTACAACTGCTTGCGTTATGATGACGGCTGTCTTTCAAGGTGAAATACAGGGCATGACAGAGCAGCAGGTACAGGCAAGGACCCGGCGCAAGCCGCGCAGTCTGGCCCAGGAACTGGTCACGGTGCTGACCGAGCGCATTCGCAGCGGCCAGCTCAAGCGCGGCGACAAGCTACCGACCGAATCGCAGATCATGGCCGAGGAGGGCGTCAGCCGTACCGTGGTGCGTGAGGCGATCTCCCGGCTGCAGGCGGCCGGGCAGGTCGAGACGCGCCATGGCATCGGTACCTTTGTGCTGGATGCGCCGGCGACCGGGGGCTTCCGTATCGACCCGGCGACCGTGGTGACCTTGCGCGAGGTGCTGGCAGTGCTGGAGCTGCGCATCGCCCTGGAAATCGAATCGGCGGGCCTGGCGGCGCAACGGCGCAGCGATGAAGAACTGGCTGGCATGCGCGCGGCGCTCGATGAGCTGAACGAGGGGGCTGCGCATGCCACCGACGCGGTATCGGCGGACTTCCAGTTCCACCTGCGTATTGCCCAGGCCAGCGGCAACCACTATTTCGCCGACATCATCAACCACCTGGGGACCAGCATCATTCCGCGCACCCGGTTGAATTCGGCGCGGTTGGCCCATGATGACCAGGCGCATTACATGAGCCGGTTGATGCATGAGCATGAAGCGATCTACGAAGCCATTGCCCGGCGCGACAGCGAAGGGGCGAAGATGGCCATGCGCATGCACCTGAGCAACAGCCGCGAGCGCTTGCGCCAGGCCCATGAAGAAGCCGAGGCTCAGGGGGGCTGAGTCCTTCAATAACCTTTACCCACGAACAGGCCAGTACAGGCAATAAAGAAAAGCCCCGCAAATGCGGGGCTTTCCTGTTTCGGAGCGCTTAGATCGAGCCTTCGCTCCACTGCCCGTTGACCAGGCGACGCAGCCCCAGCGGGTTGCCGTCACGCAGTGCTTCCGGCAGCAGCGCCTGCGGGTAGTTCTGGTAGCACACCGGACGCAGGAAACGGTCGATGGCCAGGGTGCCGACCGAGGTGCCACGGGCATCGGAGGTGGCCGGATACGGCCCGCCGTGGACCATCGCGTCACACACTTCCACACCCGTCGGGTAGCCATTGACCAGAATGCGGCCAACTTTCTCTTCCAGCAGCGGCACCAGCCAGGCGAAGGCCTCGAAGTCTTCCGGCTCGCCGATCAGCGTCGCGGTCAGCTGGCCGCGCAGGCCGAGCAGGGCGTCACGTAGTTGCGCATTGTCCTTGACCTCGACCGCCACGGTGGTCGGGCCGAACACTTCTTCCTGCAGCAGCGGGTCAGCCTCCACCAGCAGGCGGGCATCGGCCTTGAACAGCTGGGCACGGGCCTGGCTGCCCTCTTGGGCCTGGCCGGCCAGGTGCTCGATACCGGCGTGGGCGTGCAGGTGCTCCAGGCCGCCAACATAGCTGCGCAGGCCACCCGCGTTGAGCATGGTCTGCCCGGCTTGTTGTTCCAGGTGCTGGCCGAGGTCGGCGAGCAGCTGGCTGTATTGTGCCGACTGCAGGCCGATCACCAGGCCTGGGTTGGTGCAGAACTGCCCGGCTCCCATGCACACGGAGCCTGCCAGCTCGCGGGCGATGGCCTCGCCACGCTTGGCCAGGGCACCCGGCAGAATGATTACAGGGTTGATGCTGGACATCTCGGCGAACACCGGGATTGGTTGCGGGCGTTCGGCGGCCATGCGGCACAGGGCGTCGCCGCCCTTGAGCGAACCGGTGAAGCCGACGGCCTGGATGGCCGGGTGCTTGACCAGCGGCTCGCCGACGCCAGCGCCGAACACCATGTTGAACACGCCCTTGGGCATGCCGGTACGCTCGGCGGCGCGCTGGATGGCGCAACCGACCAGGTCGGCGGTGGCCATATGGCCGCTGTGCGCCTTGAACACCACTGGGCAACCGGCTGCCAGGGCTGCGGCGGTGTCACCACCGGCAGTCGAGAAGGCCAGCGGGAAGTTGCTGGCACCGAACACGGCGACCGGGCCGACGCCGATGCGCATCTGGCGCAGGTCTACCCGCGGCAGTGGTTGGCGCTCGGGCAGGGCCAGGTCGATGCGCGCACCGAGGAAATCGCCACGGCGCAGCACCTGGGCGAACAGGCGCATCTGGCCGCTGGTGCGGCCGCGCTCGCCCTGGATTCGGGCGGCAGGCAGGGCGGTTTCACGGCAGACGATGGCGACGAAGGCGTCATCCAACTCGTCCAGTTCGGCAGCGATGGCGTCGAGGAACTCGGCGCGACGGGCCGGTTTCAGGTTGCGGAATTCAACAAAGGCGGCTGCGGCGGCTTTGGCTGCCTGGTCCACTTCGGCCTCGGTGGCTTGGGCGAAGCTGTAGGGCAGGGCCTCGCCGGTGGTGGCGTCCAGGCTTTGCAGGCGTTGCGTGCCAGCGGCGCTGCGCTGGCCGGCGATGAAGTTGTGGCCGAGGATCTCTGGCATGTGGGGCTCCTAGGGTTGAATGTTCAGGTAATGGGTGCCGGATTGAACAGCGTGATGTCGTTGTGCAGGCGGTGCTGTTCTGCCCAGGTCTGCTTGCGGCCACTGGCCACGTCCAGGTAGTAGTGGAACAGCTCCCAGCCCAACTCTTCGATGGTCGAGCGGCCACTGGCGATGCGCCCGGCGTCGATGTCGATCAGGTCCGGCCAGCGTTGGGCCAGCTCGGTACGGGTGCAGACCTTGACCACGGGGGCCATGGCCAGGCCGTAGGGCGTGCCGCGACCGGTAGTGAATACATGCAGGTTCATGCCGGCGGCCAGCTGCAGGGTGCCGCAGACAAAGTCGCTGGCCGGGGTGGCGCAGAAGATCAGGCCCTTGCGGTTTACCCGCTCGCCCGGGCCGAGCACGCCCTGGATGGCGCCGCTGCCGGACTTGACGATCGAACCGAGGGACTTTTCGACGATGTTCGACAGGCCGCCTTTCTTGTTGCCCGGCGTGGTATTGGCGCTGCGGTCGGCCGCGCCTTGCTGCAGGTAGCGGTCGTACCAGTCCATCTCGCGCACCAGGGCATCGGCGACCTCCTGGTTTTGCGCGCGCGAGGTGAGCATGTAGATGGCGTCGCGCACTTCGGTCACTTCCGAGAACAGCACGGTGGCGCCAGCGCGCACCAGCAGGTCGGCGGCAAAGCCGAGTGCCGGGTTGGCGGTGATGCCGGAGAAGGCGTCACTGCCGCCGCACTGCATGCCGAGGATCAGCTCGCTGGCCGGTACGGTCTCGCGGCGGCGCTGGTCGAGCTTCTTGAGGCGGGTTTCCGCCAGGCCCATGATCTGCTCGATCATCTCGGCAAAGCCAAGGCTGGCGTCCTGCAAGCGATACAGCCAGGGCTCGCTGAGGTCCACCGAAGGGTCGTTGTCGTGCATCACCTGGCCGGCCTGGAGCTTTTCGCAACCCAGGCTGATCACCAGCGCTTCGCCACCGAGGTTGGGGTTGCGCGCCAGGTTGCGCACGGTGCGGATCGGGATGTAGGCGTCGCGGGCGTTGATCGCCACGCCGCAGCCATAGCTGTGGGTGAGGGCGACCACGTCATCGACGTTGGGGTATTTGGGCAGCAATTCGGCGCGGATGCGTTTGACTGCGTGTTCCAGCACGCCGGTCACGCACTGCACGGTGGTGGTGATGCCGAGGATGTTGCGGGTGCCGACGGTGCCGTCGGCGTTGCGGTAGCCTTCGAAGGTGAAGCCGTCCAGCGCTGGCAGGGCATCGGGCACTGCATCGCAGCGCGGCAGGCTGTCCAGCTCGGGGGCGGCCGGCATGGCCAGCTGGCTTTCCTGTACCCAGCTGCCCTGGCGCAGGTCTTCCAGCGCATACCCGATGATCTGCCCATAACGGCGCACCGGCTCGCCCTTGGCAATCAGCTCGGTGGCAACCTTGTGGCTCTGTGGCACGCCTTCGACCAGGGTCAGGCCATCGGCGAAGCGGGCGCCTTCGCCCAGGCCGCCGTCGTTGACCACCACCACGACATTGTCGTCGTCGTGCAGGCGGACGTAGCGGGGCGAGTCGGAATGTTCGATCAACTGCATGTTTGGGCCCTACTTGTCAGGTTCTCAGGCTTTTGTACATCCGCCCGCGCAGGCTTCGGCCGGCGCGGGCGTGTTCACTCAGTGCCGCGAGCTGGCCAGTTCGCCATTGGCGGCCGGCTCAGGTTGTGGCGTTGGGGCATCTTCGCGCAACTCGATACGCTTGATCGGGCCGACGATCACCAGGTAGCTGAACACCGCCACCAGGGCATTGGCGCCCACGTACACCAGGGCCCACTTGAACGAGCCGGTGGCGCTGATGATGTAACCGATGACGATCGGGGTGGTGATCGAGGCGATGTTGCCGAAGGTGTTGAACAGGCCACCGGACAGCCCGGCGATCTGCTTGGGCGAGGTGTCTGCCACCACGGCCCAGCCCAGCGCGCCGATGCCTTTGCCGAAGAAGGCCAGGGTCATGAAACCGACCACCATCCACTCGGCGTCGACATAGTTGCAGAAGACCATGGTGGTCGACAGCAACAGCCCGCAGACGATCGGCAGCTTGCGCGAGAAGGTCAGCGAGTTGCCGCGGCGCAGCAGCCAGTCCGAGATCACGCCACCCAGCACGCCACCAATGAAGCCACACACCGCCGGCAGTGAGGCGATGAAGCCGGCCTTGAGGATGGTCATGCCGCGCTCCTGCACCAGGTACACCGGGAACCAGGTGAGGAAGAAGTAGGTGATGGCGTTGATGCAGTACTGGCCCAGGTAAACGCCCAGCAGCATGCGGCTGGTCAGCAGTTGCTTGATATAGCCCCATTTCGGGCCATCGTTGCCACGCTTCTGGTCCATGTCGACCAGGCCGCCGTTCTGCTCGATGTGCTCGAGTTCGTCCTTGCTGATGCGTGGGTGCTGGCGCGGGTTGTAGATGGTCTTCAGCCACACCATGGAGAACACGATGCCCAGCGCACCCATGACCACGAACACGTGCTCCCAGCCGAAGCTGAACACGATCCAGCCCATGATCGGGGCGAACAGTGCGGTGGCGAAGTATTGCGCCGAGTTGAAGATCGCCGAGGCGGTGCCGCGTTCCTGGGTCGGGAACCAGGCCGCGACGATACGGGCATTACCCGGGAACGACGGGGCTTCGGCGAAACCGACGAGAAAGCGCAGGGTGAACAGGGTCACTACCGCCCAGGCCACCGGCAGGCCGCCGACAAAACCCTGCAGCAGGGTGAACAGCGACCAGGTGAAGATGCTGAAGGCGTAGACATTTTTCGAACCGAAGCGGTCCAGCAGCCAGCCACCGGGGATCTGCCCGGCCACGTAAGCCCATCCGAAGGCGGAGAAAATATAACCAAGGGTAACGGCGTCGATGCCGAGGTCTTTCTGCAGGCTGGAGCCGGCGATGGCGATGGTTGCTCGGTCTGCGTAGTTGATCGTGGTCACCAGGAACAGCATGAACAGGATCAGGTAGCGCACATGCGTCTTTTTAGTCGCTTGCATGCTGGTAATACTCCCACTAGTTATTTTTGTGCGGGCTCACGAGTTGTAGCCGGAGTGAGCAGGCCCACTCCGGATGCGGCAATGGCAGGCCGCGGGGTGCGCTTATTGCGGACCCACCTTGTCCATCAGTGCTGCGAGCATTTCGTACTCTTCGGCGGTCAGGTCGGTCAGCGGGGTGCGCACCGGGCCTGCGTCGTAACCGGCGATCTTGGCACCGGCCTTGACGATGCTCACGGCGTAGCCGGCCTTGCGGTTACGAATGTCCAGGTACGGCAGGAAGAAATCGTCGATCAGCTTGGCCACGGTGGCGTGATCGTCGCGGGCGATGGCGTGGTAGAAGTCCATCGCAGTCTTCGGAATGAAGTTGAACACTGCCGACGAGTACACCGGCACACCCAGTGCCTTGTAAGCCGCAGCGTACACCTCGGCCGTCGGCAGGCCACCCAGGTAGCTGAAACGATCACCCATGCGGCGACGGATCGACACCATCAGTTCGATATCGCCCAGGCCGTCCTTGTAGCCGATCAGGTTCGGGCAACGTTCGGCCAGTTGCTCCAGCAGGTTGGCGTTCAGGCGGCAGACGTTGCGGTTGTACACCACCACACCGATGTTGACCGATTTGCACACCGCTTCGACGTGGGTGGCAACGCCGTCCTGGCTGGCTTCTGTGAGGTAGTGCGGCAGCAGCAGCAGGCCCTTGGCGCCCAGGCGCTCGGCTTCTTGTGCGTACTCGATGGCCTGGCGGGTGGAGCCACCGACGCCGGCGAGGATTGGCACCGACTTGGCGCAGGTGTCGACCGCAGTCTTGATCACCTGGCTGTATTCGCTGGCGGCCAGTGAGAAGAACTCACCGGTGCCACCGGCGGCGAACAGGGCGCTGGCGCCGTAGGGGGCGAGCCACTCCAGGCGCTTGATGTAGCCAGCCTGGTTGAAGTCGCCCTGGGCATTGAAGTCGGTGACCGGGAAAGACAGCAGGCCGTGGGAGAGGATGGATTTCAGTTCTTGTGGATTCATTGTTGTAGGCATCCTGTGGCGCTTGGGGTGAAGGGTGTTGCTCTGTTAGAGGTAAGTTATCGTACAACATGTGCAATGACTAGTCCCCTTTGCAGAAATTTTTGTGTGGGTGCCTAGGTGATCAGTTCAAGGGGTGTGTGGGTGCGGATATCGAGCGCCGCCCGCGCGGCGCTTCGCGGGGCAAGCCCGCTCCTACATTTGTTTCGGGCCAGTAAAACCTGTGCCATTGGCGCGCGTACCCCCTGGCGCATGGCTCGATATCGAGTCGTACAAACAAGGGACCGCGCGCAAATGCCTCAGGAATAATTGGTCCGAAACAAATGTAGGAGCGGGCTTGCCCCGCGAAGCGCCGCGCGGGCGGCGCTCGATCTCACAGGCGCAGAAAATGTTACGACAACCACTCGGCAGTCATCGTATCTCTCGGGGAAAGGAAAAAACGATCGCGGAGACAGGCACAAGCCCGCCGCCCGCTTCCACGGGAAGTGTTCTGGGACCAGCAGAGGGTGACCGGGGAAGCGGGGGCGACCTTGCGCCGCCCCGCGATCAAAGCTAACGAAGCTGAAACCGGGTATCAGGCGGCCTGTTGGCGCTTGATCTGGCTTTTGCGCACCTGGGCGCGGCAGGCATCGCCGAAGGCCTGGAAGATCTTGATCGAATCAGGGTTCTTCGCGGCTTGCCACTCCGGGTGCCACTGCACGGCAAACAGGAACGGCGAGATGCTCGGCGCGTGAATCGCCTCGACCAGGCCGTCTTCGGCGTGGGCGATCGGCTCGATGCCGGCGCCGAGGTTACGCAGGCCCTGGCCGTGCAGCGAGTTCACGCGGATCTCGTCGGTGCCCAGGGTTTCACGCAGCCAGCTGCCCGGCTTGATCTTCACGCCATGCACCTGGGCGTATTGCACATCGACCGGATCTTCCGGGTTTTCCCGGTGGTCGTTGAAGCCTGGCTCGGCGTAGACTTTCTGGTAGATGTCGCCGCCCAGGGCAACGTTGATTTCCTGCATGCCACGGCATACGCCGAAGATCGGCAGGCCGCGCTTGATCGCTGCCTTGACCAGCGGGATGTCGAACAGGTCGCGGTTCTTGTCCTGGCCTTTGCCGGGGGTTTCGTTTTCCTGGCCGTACAGGGCCGGGTCGATGTTGCTGCCAGCACCGGTCAGGTACACGCCGTCGGCCATGTCCAGATAGGTCTCGAGGTCTTCGATGCCACAGCAGGTGGGCACGAGGACCGGGACGCAATCGGCGAAGTCGACCAGCGGGGTGATGTATTTGTGGGTCATGACCTGATAGTCATGGCCTTTGCGCTCTTGGCTGCCCATGGTCATCAGGACGACGGGTTTGCGCAGGGAGGGTTGCTTGTTGCCAATGTTGCTGTTGGACATATGTCACCTTATGACAGGGCTCTGCCTGTCGTTGTTGTGCAGGTGCACGGCCCGTGGCCTTGATGTGCTACCTGAAGTCCCGAGCACTGCCGGCTCATCACTGGACGATTCCGGTCGGGGCTTGTAGATAGCTTGCCAGAGCCGTTCGATATGTCAAACGAGCAAAAAGCGGTTAAGGCGCCGAAATACGGGGTCTGAACCCTTGCGAGCCTGAGCCGGCAAGGGTTTGGCAGGGGGTAAGGTCAATTATATTTAACGACGCAGTTGGATCATTGCAGCGCTGCAATGATCGACGGCTCAGTGCAGTATCTGCGCCAGGAACGCCTTGGCCCGTGCAGTGCGCGGCTGGTTGAAGAACACCTGGGGCGGGCTGTCTTCGATGATCTGCCCGCCTTCGAGGAACAGCACCCGCTCTGCCACCTGCCGGGCAAAGCCCATTTCATGGGTGACGCAGAGCATGGTCATGCCAGTGCCGGCCAATTGCACCAGCACGTCCAGCACCTCGGCGACCATCTCCGGGTCGAGCGCCGAGGTCGGCTCGTCGAACAGCATGATGCGCGGCTTCATGCACAGCGCTCGGGCGATTGCCACGCGCTGTTGCTGGCCGCCGGACAACTGGCTGGGGTACTTGTGCGCCTGGCTCTCGATACCCACCTTGCTCAGGTACATGCGCGCCCGTTCCTCGGCGTCCTTGCGCGACAGGCCGCGCACGCTGGTGGGGGCGAGCAGGCAGTTGTCGAGCACGCTCATGTGCGGGAACAGGTTGAAGTGCTGGAACACCATGCCGATCTCGCTGCGCACCTGGGCCGCCTGGCGGGTGTTGGCGGCCAAGTCGGTGCCGGCAACCTGGATGCTGCCCTGCTGGGCGATTTCCAGGCGATTGATGCAGCGGATCAGCGTCGATTTGCCTGAGCCGGACGGGCCACACAGGACAATGCGTTCGCCTTCGCGCACCTGCAGGTCAATATCACGCAGCACATGGAAGGCGCCATAGTGCTTGTTCAGGCCCTCGATGCGGATCAGCTCCGGGCGTGGGTCAGGTTCGGGGGCAAGGCTGGCAACGCTCATGGGGGCGGTCATGTTGTTGTTCTCCCGCTGGGTGTCAGTCGAAACGAGCCGCGCTGTAAGGCGCAGGGTCGGTGAAGGGGCGCTCGCCGGTGAGCAGTTCGGCCACCAGGCGGCCGCTGACCGGGCCGAGGGTGAGGCCGTGGTGGGCGTGGCCGAAGTTGAACCACAGGCCTTTGTGCCGAGGCGCCGGGCCAATCACCGGGCGCATGTCGGGCAGGCACGGCCGGCGGCCGAGCCAGGGTTTGTCATCGAGACGCTCACCCAGGGCCGGGAACAGCTTGCGGGCCAGGGCTTCGCAGCGCTTGAGCTGGATTTCGTTGCCCGGCGCGTCACTGGCGGCGAACTCGATGCCGGTGGTCAGGCGCACGCCACGGGCCATGGGCGCCAGGACATAGCCGCCCTGAGTGTCGCAGACTGAGTGCTGCAGCTGCGCGCCGTCACGGGTGCCGTAATGCATGTGGTAGCCACGCTTGATGCCCAGCGGAATGCGGTAGCCCAAGCGCTCGAACAGGTCGCCCGACTGCGGCCCCAGGCAGGCCACCACCTCGTCGGCGGTAATCGGCCCCCGTTGGCTGTCGACCTGCCATTGGCCGTCGACCTGGCGCAGGCTGCGCGCATCACCATGCAGGAACTGCCCACCACGCTGCACGAACAGCGCCGCGTAGCCACGGGTGAGGGCGCCGGGGTTGTTGACGGTCTTCGGGTCGAGCCAGTGGATGCCACCGACCACGGTGCTGTCGAGCTGGTGTTCGCGCGCCTGTAACTGGTTGCGTTCGAGGATTTCGTACTGCAGGCCGTAACGGGCCAGGCCCTTGAGTTCGGCCTTGGCTTGCTCGAACAGCGCCGGTTCGCGATAGACCTCGATCCAGCCTTTGGCCTGGATCAGCCCTTCCAGGCCGGCGGCGTGGATCAGCGCATCGTGTTCCTCGACACTGCGCTGCACCAGCGGCAGCATGTCGGCCGCCGCACCGGCCAGGCGACCGGGCGCCGACTGTTGCCAGTAGCGCAGCAGCCAGGGCGCCGCCTTGGGCAGGTGCAGCAGGCTGTAGCGCACATCGGGCTGGCGATTCAGGCCGTAGCGCAGCAAGGCGCCGAATTGCCGGGGGAAGGCATAGGGGATCACGCTGGAGCGCTCGATCAGCCCGGCGTTGCCATGGCTGGTGCCGCTGCCGGGGTCGTCGCGGTCAATCAGGATCACCTGGCGACCGCGGGCCTGCAGGTGCAGTGCGGTGCTGACGCCGACGATGCCGGCGCCGAGAACAAGGGTCTGGCAATGCATGGATGTATCCTTCGGTCAGTTCAGGTGGCGGCCCAGGCGAGCTTCCAGGTGTTTGAGCAAGCGCCGGACCAGCTCGACGATCACCAGGTAGAGCACTGCGGCCCAGAGGTAGATCTGGAAATCGAAACTGCGCGAGAACGCCAGTTTGGTCACGCCCATCAGATCGTAGATGGTCACCAGCGAGGCGATGGCGCTGGCCTTGATCATCAGGATCAGCTCGTTGCCCAGCGGCCCGATGGCCACCAGCAACGATTGCGGCAGGATGACCTTGAAGAAGGTGGTCGAGCGTTTCAGGTTCAGCGCCCGTGCCGCTTCGTACTGGCCCGGAGCCACGGCCATCAGGCTGCCGCGGAAGATCTCGGCCTGGTAGGCGGCGGTGTTCAGGGTGAATGCCAGCAGCGTGCAGAACCAGGCTTCACGGAAGAACCACCAGAGCCCGACGTCCTGCCAGAAGCCTTTGAGCGAGCCTAGGCCGTAATACAGCAGGAACAGCTGTGCCAGCAGCGGCGAGCCGCGGAAGAAGTAGATGTAGCCGGCCGCCATGCGCTGCAGCAGTCGTTGGCGCGACATGCGCGCCAGGGCCAGCAGCAGGCCGAGCACGGCGCCCAGGCTGAAGGAGATAGCCACCAGCTTGGCGGTTACTATCAGGCCCTCGACGAAGCGCGGGCCGTAGCGTTCCAGCAGGTCCGGGTCCAGCACCAGGCCCAGTAGTTGTTCGGCACTCATGCGCGTGCTCCTTGCAGGTGGCGGTTGCTGCGCCGCTCGATATAGGCGAACACCCGTCCCGAGGCGGCCGAGAACAGCAGGTAACCCAGGCAGGCGACGCCATAGAAGAACATCGGCTCCTTGGTCACGCTGACTGCCAGGTTGGTCTGGCGCATCAGATCGACCAACGAGATGGTCGACACCAGTGAGGTGTCCTTGAGCAGCGACAGCCAGTTGTTCGACAGGCCCGGCAGGGCGATGCGGGTCAGTTGCGGCAGCACCACTTTGAAGAACCCGGTGCGCTTGCTCAGGCCCAGCGCCGAGCAGGCCTCCAGTTGCCCTTTGGGCAGGGTCTTGAACGCCGCCAGCCAGATCTCGCTGGAGAACGCTGCGAATACCAGGCTGAAGGCGATCATCGCGGCCAGGAAGGTGTTGATCAGGAATTCGCCTTCATAACCCATGGCCGCCAGCAGCTTTTGCGCGGCAATCTGGCAGCCGTAATAGATGATCAGCAAGGTCAGCAGCTCGGGCAGGCCGCGGAATACCGTGGAAAAGGTGGTGGCCCAGGCGCGTGGCAGGCGCTTGCGCGAACGCGCCGCCAGGGCCACAGCCAGGCCCAGCGGCAGGCCGATGGGCAGGCAGGCGAGGGCCAGGGAAACGGTGACCAGGGCGCCGGCCAGCAGCGCCTGGCCCCAGCCACCACTGGCGAAGGACAGCAAGGACAATTGATCGAGCATGACGAACCCCTTGGATGGGTCATGCGCTCCCCTACGGAAAGCGCATGCCCCCTACAGATCAGTTGTAGATATCGAAGGCAAAGTACTTGCTGGCGATCTTCTGGTAGGTGCCGTTGGCGACGATCTCGGCCAGTGCGGTGTTCAGCCGCTGGCGCAGGGCATCGTCGTCCTTGCGCACGGCAATCGCGGCGTCGGCCTTGGTGTTGGCAACATCGCCAAGGATCTTGCAGCAGTCGGCGCCGTTCTTGTTCATCCACTCGTGCAGCGGGAACTTGTCGGCGATCACCCCGTCCAGGCGGCCAGCGGCGAGGTCGGCGTTGGCCTCGTCCATGGTCGGGTACAGCTTCACATCGGCGCCGGCCTTGGCGTACACGTCTTCGGCATAGATGGCCTGGGTCGAGGACGACTGGGCACCGACCGTGTAGCCGTCAAACTTGGTCTGGGCGTCGCCGATCTTGCTGTCCTTGGCCACGGCGACGGTCAGCGGGGTGCGGTAGTAGTGGTCGGTGAAGGCGATTTTCTTGCGCCGTTCCTCGGTGTCGATCATCGACGCCACCACGGCATCGTACTTGCGCGCCATCAAGGCCGGGATGATGCCTTCCCAGTCCTGGGCGACCAGGGTGCATTTGACCTTCATCTGTTCGCACAGGGCGTGGGTGATGTCGATGTCGAAGCCGTGCAGCTGGTTATCGGCATCGACATAGTTGAAGGGCGGGTAGGCGCCTTCGGTGGCGAAGCGCAGGGTCTCGGCGCTGGCGTTACCCGCCAGCAGCAGGGCACACGCACCCAGCATAGCCATGGTCTTGTTCATCTCGCACCTCTTGCACTCTTGCTATTGTTGTTTGCCCGCCGGCCACGAGGTGTAGCCGACGAACTCGTTATGTAGAGCGGCAGTCGCTTCCAAGCGTTTTTCAACATCAGGCCCGAGCTTCTTGCAGACCTCGTTGACCATCAGGTGTACCCACGACAGCATGGTCGCGGTGGACTCCCAGAACAGGTTGAATTCGGTGGGGATGCGGAACACTTCGTCGGCATGGGCATCGGCCCAGTCGCAGAAGGTGTCGGTCACCAGGGTGACCGGGATGCCGGCGGCGCGTGCCTTCTGGCACAGCTGCTGGGCATGGCGTGAATAGCGGCGGGCCTCGAACACCACCAGCGCGGTGTCCTCGCTGCGGCCGAGCAGCACGTCGCCGAAGTGCCCGGCGCTGCCATCGACCAGCAGCACGCCGTCGCGCAGGTATTGCAGCAAGTGGCTCATGCACATGGCGATGCCGCGCTCGGTCTGGAAGCCGGCGATACACACCCGTGGCTTTACCGCCAGGCGCTGTGCCACGGTGTGCCAGGCATCGCTCTGGCGGTATTCGTGAACACGCACCAGGGCCGCGATTTCCCGCTCCAGGCTACCGGCGTTATCGCTGACGTCCTGGTTCTGGCGATATTCTTGCAGGCGATCACCCATCAGCCATGGCCCGTCGCCGAGGTCACTCTGCAAGTCTTGCTTGAGCGCCTTGAGATGGGCATAACCGAGGGAGCGGCAGAAACGGCCGACGCTGGATTCGCTGACACCCAGCTTCTCGGCAATGCTGGCCGAGGTCTGGAACGGCAGTTCGTGCAGGTTGGCGAGCATGTAGCTGGCGATCTTGCGGCCTGAGGCAGCGGCCCCTTGCAGGCTGTTTTCCAGGCGTTGCTTGATCGGTTGGCTCATGCTGCTGCTCCAGGTAAGGCGTGGAATAGAAAATGGCTGTTTTCTGTCATGTCGTCAACATTTGACAGATAGCTGTCACTTATCGGAAAGTTTTTGTCGTTGCATACGCTGTTGCCATTCCAATTCCAAAAAAGGAGCTACAGATGTCCGCACCTTCCACCAGCCCGCTCGTGCGCGTGCCCGTCACTGCACTGCAGGGGCTGTTGCAAGCGATCTTCCAGCGTCACGGCTGCAGCGAAGCGGTGGCCACCGTGCTGGCCCACAACTGCACCAGTGCCCAGCGCGATGGCGCTCACAGCCATGGCGTGTTTCGTATTCCCGGTTACGTTTCGACCCTGGCCAGTGGCTGGGTCGACGGGCGTGCCACACCACAAGTGACCGATCTGGCGCCAGGCTATGTGCGCGTGGATGCTGCCGGTGGCTTCGCCCAGCCTGCATTGGCAGCGGCCCGGGAGTTGCTGGTGGAAAAGGCCCGCAGCGCTGGCATCGCCGTGCTGGCGATCCACAATTCGCACCATTTCGCCGCGCTGTGGCCCGATGTCGAACCCTTTGCCGATGAGGGGCTGGTGGCACTGAGCGTGGTCAACAGCATGACCTGCGTGGTGCCGCACGGTGCACGCAAACCGCTGTTCGGCACCAACCCGATTGCCTTTGCTGCGCCGTGTGCCGGGCATGACCCGATCGTCTTCGACATGGCCACCAGTGCCATGGCCCATGGCGACGTACAGATCGCCGCGCGTGCCGGCCAGGCACTGCCCGAGGGAATGGGCGTGGATGCCCAGGGCCTGCCGACCACCGACCCCAAGGCCATTCTCGAAGGCGGCGCACTGTTGCCGTTTGGCGGGCACAAGGGGTCGGCGCTGTCGATGATGGTCGAATTGCTGGCGGCGGCGCTGACTGGCGGGCATTTTTCCTGGGAATTCGACTGGTCGCGGCACCCGGGCGCGAAAACACCCTGGACCGGGCAGCTGATCATCGTCATCGATCCGAGCAAGGCCGAGGGTGGCCGGTTTGCCCAGCGCAGCCGCGAACTGGTCGAGCACATGCAGGCTGCAGGGTTGTCGCGCATGCCGGGCGAGCGCCGCTACCGCGAGCGGGAAGTGGCCGAGCGCGAAGGGGTGGCACTGACCGAACAGGAGCTGCAGGGCCTGAAGGCGCTACTCGGCTGAGCCGTTGTGCAAAGTTGCATAGACAACCTTGCACTTATGTGATGTTCCTTGGGCCCGACTCCGGGTATCCTCAGGGCAGTCTTTCCGAACTGTCCTGATCCAAGGAGCTGCACGCTGTGTTCAAACATGTCGATGCCTATGCCGGCGACCCGATCCTCTCGTTGATGGAAACCTTCAAGGCCGACCCGCGCGCCGACAAGGTCAACCTGAGTATCGGCCTGTATTACGATGAGGCCGGTGTGGTGCCGCAGCTGGCAGCGGTGGATGCGGTGGAAAAGCGCATTGCCGGCCAAGCCCATGAAGCCTCGCTGTACCTGCCGATGGAAGGCCTGGCCAGCTACCGCCAGGCGATCCAAGCGCTGCTGTTCGGTGCCGACCACCCGGCCGTGACCGGCAAGCGCGTGGCCACCGTGCAGACCGTTGGCGGCTCCGGCGCGTTGAAAGTCGGTGCCGACTTCCTCAAGCGCTATTTCCCGCAGTCGGAAGTCTGGGTCAGTAACCCGACCTGGGACAACCACCGCGCCATCTTCGAAGGTGCCGGGTTCAAGGTGCACACCTACCCATACTTCGACCAGGCCAGCCGTGGCGTCGACTTCGACGGCATGCTGCAGACCCTGCAGGGCCTGCCGGCCAACAGCATCGTGCTGCTGCACCCGTGCTGCCACAACCCGACCGGTGCCGACCTCGAGCCGGCGCAGTGGCAACAGGTGGTGGAAGTGGTCAAGGCGCGCCAGCTGATCCCGTTCCTCGACATCGCCTACCAGGGCTTCGGCGAAGGCCTGGTCGAAGACGCCTACGCCATCTGCGAAATGGCCCGTGCCGGTGTACCGTGCCTGGTCAGCAACTCGTTCTCCAAGATCTTCTCGCTGTACGGCGAGCGGGTAGGGGGCCTGTCGGTGGTCTGCGACGACGAAGCCACCACCCAGAGCGTGCTCGGCCAGCTCAAGGCCACCGTGCGCCGCAACTACTCCAGCCCACCCAACTTCGGTGCCCAGCTGGTGGCTGGCGTGCTCAACGATGAAGTACTCAACGCCCAGTGGGCCGCAGAAGTGGAAGTGATGCGCAAGCGTATCCTCGACATGCGCCAGGCGCTGGTCGATGCCTTGGCGGTGCTGCTGCCAGGCCAGGACTTCCAGTTCTTCCTGCGCCAGCGCGGCATGTTCAGCTACACCGGCTTCAGCGTCGAGCAGGTGCGTCGCCTGCGTGACGAGTTCGGTGTGTACCTGATCGACAGCGGCCGGGTGTGCATGTCCGGCCTGCGCCCGGCCAACCTGCAACGGGTTGCCGAAGCGTTCGCTGCCGTACAGAAGTAACTGCGCAACGGGCTGTTACCGCTCGCTGCTCGCGACAAAAGGCCGCTCTTACAGGCTAGTGAGAGCGGCCTTTTGCATTGAACGCGGCGTGAAGTAGCACCCTCGGCACAACCTGCTTGTAAAGACAAGTGCAACCGTCCCTCGGACGGGGCTTCGCAAGTGCAACCTTTCCGTGCACAATCGCGCCCCTCTTCCCCGGTTGAGTTGGGCGAATCGTCTAGTTCGCCATTCTCAGCCTGTTGCAGTCTTGCGAGTGGAGCTTCACCCGGAATGAATGAGCAGGCCCCAAGCGTTGAACAACGCTTTGTAGAATCGACCCCCGCCACCCTCGGCGCCTGGTCGCGTAACGACACCACCTGGATGCTGGGCCTGTTCGGCACAGCCATCGGCGCGGGGACCTTGTTCCTGCCAATCAACGCCGGCCTCGGCGGCTTCTGGCCGCTGCTGATTCTGGCCGCGCTGGCCTTCCCGATGACCTATTTCTCCCACCGTGGCCTGACCCGCTTCGTGCTGTCCGGGCGTAACGGGGGCGACATCACCGAAGTGGTCGAAGAGCATTTCGGCATCAAGGCCGGTGCGTTGATCACTGTGCTGTACTTCTTCGCGATCTTCCCGATCCTGCTCATCTATAGCGTGGCACTGACCAACACCGTCAGCAGCTTCATGGAGCACCAGCTGCACATGGCGCCGCCACCGCGGGTCATCCTGTCATTCGTGCTGATCCTCGGCCTGCTGGCCATCGTGCGCTGCGGCGAGCAGGCCACTGTCAAGGTCATGAGCCTGCTGGTGTATCCGTTCATCGTGGCCCTGGGGCTGCTCGGCCTGTACCTGATCCCGCACTGGACCGGTGGCATCCTCGACAGCGCCGCCCAGGTGCCGTCGGGCTCGGCCTTCCTGCATACGCTGTGGCTGGCCATTCCGGTGATGGTGTTCTCGTTCAACCATTCGCCGATCATCTCGGCCTTCGCCGTTGACCAGAAGCGCAGCTATGGCGAGCACGCCGACGAGCGCAGCGGCCAGATCCTGCGCCGTGCCCACCTGCTGATGGTGGTGATGGTGCTGTTCTTCGTGTTCAGCTGCGTGCTCACCCTGAGCAGCGCCCAGCTGGCCGAAGCCAAGGCGCAGAACCTGTCGATCCTGTCGTACCTGGCCAACCACTTCAGCAACCCGACCATTGCCTTTGCCGCGCCGCTGATCGCCTTTGTCGCGATTGCCAAGTCGTTCCTGGGTCACTACATCGGTGCCAGTGAGGGCCTCAAGGGCATCATCGCCAAGACCGGCGCTCGCCCGGGTGCCAAGACCCTGGACCGTGTGGTCGCCGCGCTGATGCTGGTGGTCTGCTGGATCGTCGCCACCCTCAATCCGAGCATCCTCGGCATGATCGAATCGCTGGGCGGCCCGATCCTCGCCGTGCTGCTGTTCCTGATGCCGATGTACGCCATCCGTCGCGTGCCGTCGATGCGTAAGTACAGCGGTGTGCTGTCGAACGTGTTTGTGGTGGTGATCGGCGTGGTTGCACTGACCTCGGTAGTGTACGGCCTGATCGGCTGATTCGCTGTCTGCAATAAGAAAAGTCCGGAGCGTTTGTCGCCATCCGGGCTTTTTTTTGTCCACAGGAATTGTCTGGAAATAGAACAATTTCAATGTGCCCATAGGCACCCGGCCGCCTTCATGATTAACTCAGTGTCCTTTTCAAACCCCGCATAAGGATTTCGTCATGGCTCAAGTGACCCTCAAAGGCAACCCGGTTCAGGTCAAAGGCAACCTGCCACAGGCCGGCGCCCAGGCTCCGGCTTTCTCCCTGGTGGGTGAAGGCCTGGCCGACAAGTCGCTGAAGGACTACGCCGGCAAGCGCAAGGTGCTGAACATTTTCCCGAGCGTCGACACCCCGACCTGCGCCACTTCCGTGCGCAAGTTCAACGCCCAGGCCAACGACGTGGCCAATACCGTGGTGCTGTGCATTTCGGCCGACCTGCCGTTCGCCCAGGCGCGCTTCTGCGGTGCCGAAGGCCTGGAGAACGTGAAGAACCTGTCGACCCTGCGTGGCCGCGAGTTCCTCGAGAACTACGGCGTTGCCATCGCCGACGGCCCGCTGGCCGGCCTGGCTGCCCGTGCCGTGGTGGTGCTGGACGAGAACGACAAGGTGCTGCACAGCGAGCTGGTTGGCGAAATCGCCGACGAGCCGAACTACGACGCAGCCCTGGCTGTGCTGAAGTAAGGATTGCCTGGGGGAGGGTAAAGGAACTCTTCTGCCTGGCCCCTCTCCAAGCAACACCCTGTAACGGCCCGGAACGCTTTCCGGGCCGTTTTCATTTAAAGTTCAACCTTTTGGCAACGTCAGGCAAAGGTAAACCTCTGGTAAAGAGCCTTTGCTATAACGATGCCAGTGCTTATCGTTCATCCTCGCAAGCCACCATTTCCGAACAAGGTTCGTTCAACCCATGCAAGTGTCCAATTCCCGATCCCCTCGTCGCTGGCTCGTCGGCCTGCTGATCCTGCTGCTGGTGGCCTTGCTGGCCTGGTGGCTGTGGCCTGCGGCAACGCCTGACCACAAAGCGGCCGGAGGCGGACGCGGCGGCAAAGGCATGGGCATGGGCAGGCCGGGCTTCGGCGGCTCCACCGACCCGGTGCCGGTGCGCGTCGAACCGGTGCGGGTGGGCGACTTCCCGCTCTACTACAAGGCCCTGGGCACGGTCACGGCGACCAACACGGTGAATGTGCGCAGCCGAGTGGCCGGCGAGCTGGTCAAGATCCATTTCAAGGAGGGCCAGCAGGTCAAGACCGGCGACGTGCTCGCTGAAATCGACCCGCGCCCCTACCGCATCGCCCTGCAGCAGGCCGAAGGCACCCTGGCACAGAACCAGGCACAGCTGAAGAACGCCCAAGTCGACCTGGCGCGTTACAAAGGCCTCTACGCCCAGGACAGCATCGCCAAGCAGACCCTCGACACCGCCGAAGCCCAGGTCGCGCAGTTCCTGGGGCTGGTCAAGACCAACCAGGCTCAGGTCAACGATGCCCGCCTGAACCTCGATTTCACCCAGATCCGCGCCCCCATCAACGGCCGCGTGGGCCTGCGCCAGCTCGACCTGGGCAACCTGGTGGCGGCCAACGACACCACCGCCCTGGTGGTGATCACTCAGACCGAGCCGATCAGTGTCGCCTTCACCCTGCCCGAAACCGAGCTGAACACCGTGCTCGACCGTTACCGCAGTGGCGCCAGCCTGCCGGTCGAGGCCTGGGATCGCACCGACAGCAAACTGCAGGCGACCGGCGTGCTGGGCAGCATCGACAACCAGATCGACACCACCACCGGTACCCTGAAGTTCAAGGGCCGCTTCGAGAACAAGGACCTGGCCCTGTTCCCCAACCAGTTCGTCAACGTGCGCCTGCTGGCCGACACCCTCAAGCAGGTGGTGTTGGCGCCGGCAGCGGCCGTGCAGTTCGGCAACGACGGCACCTTCGCCTATGTGGTCAATGACCAGAGTACGGTCAATATCCGCAAGCTCAAGGTCGGCGCCAGCGATGGCCAGAACAGCGTCATCCTTGACGGCCTCAAGGCCGGCGAACGCCTTGTGCTGGAAGGCACCGACCGCCTGCGTGAAGGCACCAAGGTCGAAGTGGTCGAAGATAGCTCGCAAGTGCCGACCACCCCGGGCCAGCACCTGCAGGGCCAGGACGCCAAGGGTTCGGCGCAGGCCGATGAAGCACCTTCCGGCAAAGCGGCAGGCAAGGCGGGCGCATGAACCTGTCACGCCTGTTCATCCTTCGTCCGGTCGCCACCACGCTGACCATGCTGGCCATCGTCCTGGCTGGCCTGATCGCCTACAAGCTGCTGCCGGTGTCGGCCTTGCCCCAGGTCGACTACCCGACCATCCGGGTCATGACCCTTTACCCGGGCGCCAGCCCGCAGGTCATGACCAGTGCAGTCACCGCCCCGCTGGAACGCCAGTTCGGCCAGATGCCGGGCCTTGAGCAGATGGCGTCGACCAGTTCCGGTGGTGCCTCGGTGCTGACCCTGCGCTTCAGCCTGGACATGAACATGGATGTCGCCGAGCAACAGGTGCAGGCCGCGATCAACGCCGCCAGCAACCTGCTACCCACTGACCTGCCGGCGCCGCCGGTGTACAACAAGGTCAACCCGGCCGACACCCCGGTGCTGACCCTGGCCATCACCAGCAAGACCATGCCGCTGCCCAAACTCAACGACCTGGTCGATACCCGGGTGGCGCAGAAGCTCGCCCAGATCAGTGGCGTGGGCATGGTCAGCATCGCTGGCGGCCAGCGCCAGGCGGTGCGGATCAAGGTCAACGTCGATGCGCTGGCGGCCAACGGCCTCAACCTCGACGACGTGCGCACCCTGATCGGCGCGTCCAACGTCAACCAGCCCAAGGGCAACTTCGACGGCCCGACTCGGGTGTCGATGCTCGACGCCAACGACCAGCTGCGCTCGCCCGAGGAATACGCCAACCTCATCCTTGCCTACAACAATGGCGCGCCGCTGCGCCTGAAGGATGTCGCCGAAATCGTCGACGGCGCCGAGAACGAACGCCTGGCCGCATGGGCCAACCAGAACCAGGCCGTGCTGCTGAACATCCAGCGCCAGCCGGGTGCCAACGTCATCGAGGTGGTCGACCGCATCAAGGAACTGCTGCCATCGATCACCGACAATCTGCCGGCCGGCCTCGATGTCTCGGTGCTCACCGACCGCACTCAGACCATCCGCGCTGCGGTCAAGGACGTGCAGCATGAGCTGCTGATCGCCATCGTGCTGGTGGTGATGGTCACCTTTGTGTTCCTGCGCCGCTTCAGCGCCACGATCATTCCCTCGATCGCCGTACCGCTGTCGCTGATTGGCACCTTTGGCGTGATGTACCTGGCCGGCTTCTCGGTCAACAACCTGACGCTGATGGCCCTGACCATCGCCACCGGTTTCGTGGTCGACGATGCCATCGTCATGCTCGAAAACATCTCGCGCCACATCGAGGAAGGCGAAACGCCGCTGCAGGCAGCGCTGAAGGGCGCCAGGCAGATCGGCTTCACCCTGATCTCGCTGACATTCTCGCTGATCGCCGTGCTGATCCCGCTGCTGTTCATGGCCGACGTGGTCGGCCGCCTGTTCCGCGAATTCGCCATCACCCTGGCGGTGGCCATCCTGATTTCGTTGGTGGTGTCGCTGACCCTGACCCCGATGATGTGCGCGCGCCTGCTCAAGCGCGAGCCCAAGGAGGAAGAGCAGGGCCGCTTCTACCGCGCCAGCGGTGCCTGGATCGACTGGATGATCGAACACTACGGCCGCGGCCTGCAGTGGGTGCTCAAGCACCAGCCGCTGACCCTGCTGGTGGCGGTGGCGACCCTGGCGCTGACCGTGCTGCTGTACATGGTTGTGCCCAAGGGCTTCTTCCCCCAGCAGGATACCGGGGTGATCCAGGGCATTTCCGAAGCGCCGCAGTCGACTTCGTTCGCCGCCATGAGCGAGCGCCAGCAGGCCCTGAGCAAGGTCATCCTGCAGGACCCGGCGGTGCAGAGCCTGTCGTCCTACATCGGTGTCGACGGCGACAACGCCACGCTCAACAGCGGCCGCCTGCTGATCAACCTCAAACCCCACGGCGAGCGTGACGTCACCGCCGGTGAAGTGATCAGCCGGCTGCAGCCGCAACTCGACAAGCTGGTCGGTATCCGCCTGTTCATGCAGCCGGTGCAAGACTTGAGCATCGAGGACCGGGTCAGCCGTACCCAGTACCAGTTCAGCCTGTCGTCGCCCGACGCCGAGCTGCTGGCGCAGTGGAGCGGCAAACTGGTGCAGGCCCTGCAGGAACGCCCGGAGCTGCAGGACGTGGCCAGTGACCTGCAGGACAAGGGCCTGCAGGTGTACCTGGTGATCGACCGTGACATGGCCAGCCGCCTGGGCATCACCGTATCGCAGATCACCAACGCGCTGTACGACGCCTTCGGCCAGCGGCAGATTTCCACCATCTACACCCAGGCCAGCCAGTACCGCGTGGTGTTGCAGGCGCAGGACGCGGCGGTCATCGGCCCGCAGGCGCTGGAGTCGATCCACGTCAAGGCCACCGATGGCGGCCAGGTGCGGCTGTCGGCGCTGGCGCGTATCGAGCAGCGCCAGGCGCAGCTGGCCATTTCGCATATCGGCCAGTTCCCGGCGGTGACGCTGTCGTTCAACCTGGCCCATGGCGCGTCGCTGGGCGAAGCGGTCAAGGCGATCGAACAGGTGCAGCAGGACATCGGCATGCCGCTCGGCGTGCAGACCCGCTTCCAGGGTGCCGCAGAAGCCTTCCAAGCCTCGCTGTCGAGCACCTTGCTGCTGATTCTGGCGGCCGTGGTGACCATGTACATAGTGCTGGGCGTGCTCTATGAGAGCTACATCCACCCGGTGACCATCCTTTCGACCTTGCCATCGGCGGCAGTCGGCGCCTTGCTGGCGTTGATCCTCAGCGGCAATGACCTGGGCATGATCGCCATCATCGGCATCATCCTGCTGATCGGCATCGTCAAGAAAAACGCGATCATGATGATCGACTTTGCCCTGGAGGCCGAGCGCAACCAGGGCATGAGCCCGCGCGATGCAATCTACCAGGCGGCGCTGCTGCGCTTCCGGCCAATCCTGATGACCACCCTGGCCGCGCTGTTTGGCGCCGTACCGCTGATGCTGGCCACCGGTTCCGGTGCCGAGCTGCGGCAGCCGCTGGGCCTGGTGATGGTCGGTGGCCTGCTGGTCAGCCAGGTGCTGACGCTGTTCACCACACCCGTCATCTACCTGTACTTCGACCGCCTGGCCCGCCGCTGGCGCCCGGCCGCTGACGCGCAGCAGGCCGAGGCATGAACCTGTCCGGACCGTTCATCCGCCGGCCAGTGGCGACCATGCTGCTGAGCCTGGCGATCATGCTGCTCGGCGGTGTCAGCTTCGGCCTGCTGCCGGTGGCGCCGTTGCCGCAAATGGACTTCCCGGTGATCGTGGTGTCGGCCAACCTGTCCGGGGCCAGCCCCGAGGTCATGGCCGCCACCGTGGCCACGCCGCTGGAGCGCAAGCTCGGCAGCATCGCCGGCGTCACCACCCTGACCAGCAGCTCGAACCAGGGCTCGACCCGGGTGATCATCGGCTTCGAGATGGGCCGCGACATCGACGGTGCCGCCCGTGAGGTGCAGGCGGCGATCAATGCCACGCGCAACCTGCTGCCCAGCGGCATGCGCAGCATGCCCACCTACAAGAAGATCAACCCGTCGCAGGCGCCGATCATGGTGCTCTCGCTGACCTCCAGTGTGTTGCAGAAGGGCCAGCTGTACGACCTGGCCGACACCATCCTGTCGCAGAGCCTGGCCCAGGTCAGCGGGGTAGGGGAAGTGCAGATCGGCGGCAGCTCGCTGCCGGCGGTGCGCATTGCCGTGGAACCGCAGTTGCTCAACCAGTACAGCCTGTCTCTGGACGAGGTGCGCACGGCGGTGTCGAACGCCAACCAGCGCCGGCCCATGGGCTTTGTCGAGGATGCCGAGCGCAACTGGCAGGTGCGTGCCAACGATCAGCTGGAAACCGCCAAGGACTACGAGCCGATCGTGATCCGCCAGTCGAACGGCACGATCTTGCGCCTGTCTGACGTGGCCACCGTCACCGATGGCGTCGAGAACCGCTACAACAGCGGCTTCTTCAACGACCAGAGCGCCGTGCTACTGGTGGTCAACCGCCAGACCGGCGCCAACATCATCGAAACCGTCGACCAGATCAAGGCACAGCTGCCGGCCCTGCAGTCATTGCTGCCGGCCAGCGTCCAGCTGAACGTGGCCATGGACCGCTCACCGGTGATCAAGGCCACTCTCAAGGAGGCCGAGCACACCCTGCTGATCGCCGTGGTACTGGTGATCCTGGTGGTCTACGTGTTCCTCGGCAGCCTGCGCGCTTCGCTGATTCCCAGCCTCGCGGTACCGGTGTCGCTGGTGGGCACCTTCGCGGTGATGTATCTGTGCGGTTTCTCGTTGAACAACCTGTCGCTGATGGCGCTGATCCTGGCCACCGGCCTGGTGGTGGACGATGCCATCGTGGTGCTGGAGAACATCTCCCGGCACATCGAGGATGGCCAGCCGCCGATGCGCGCGGCGTTCCTCGGCGCCAAGGAAGTCGGCTTCACCTTGCTCTCGATGAACGTCTCGCTGGTGGCCGTGTTCGTCTCGATCCTGTTCATGGGCGGCATCGTGCGCAACCTGTTCCAGGAGTTCTCGATCACCCTGGCGGCGGCGATCATCGTCTCGCTGGTGGTGTCGCTGACCCTCACGCCGATGCTCTGTGCCCGTTGGCTCAAGCCTCACCGCGCCGAACCGACACGCCTGCAACGCTGGAGCGACAAGGCTCACCAGCGCATGGTCGATGTCTACGACCGCAGCCTCGGCTGGGCCCTGCGCCACAAGCGGCTGACCCTGATCAGCCTGCTGGCGACCATCGGCCTGAACATCGCCCTGTACGTGGTGGTGCCCAAGACCCTGATGCCGCAACAGGACACCGGTCAGCTGATGGGCTTTATCCGCGGCGACGACGGCCTGTCGTTCAGCGTGATGCAGCCGAAGATGGAGATCTACCGCCGTGCCTTGCTCGCCGACCCGGCGGTGGAAAGCGTGGCCGGCTTCATCGGTGGCAACAGCGGCACCAACAACGCCATGGTGCTGGTGCGGCTGAAGCCGATCAACGAGCGCAAGCTCGATGCGCAGAAGGTCATCGAACGCCTGCGCAAGGAAATGCCCAAGGTACCGGGTGGGCGGCTGTTCCTGATGGCCGACCAGGATCTGCAGCTGGGCGGCGGTGGCCGTGACCAGACCTCTTCGCAGTATCTGTATACCTTGCAGAGCGGCGACCTGGCGGCCCTGCGCCAGTGGTTCCCCAAGGTGGTCGCGGCCCTGCGCGCATTGCCCGAACTGACTGCCATCGACGCCCGCGACGGCTCCGGTACGCAGCAGGTGACCCTGGTGGTCGACCGTGACCAGGCCAAGCGCCTGGGCATCGACATGGACATGGTCACTGCGGTGCTGAACAACGCCTACAGCCAGCGGCAGATCTCGACCATCTACGACAGCCTGAACCAGTACCAGGTGGTCCTGGAGATCAATCCGAAATACGCCTGGGACCCGAGCACCCTGGAACAGGTGCAGGTGATCACCAGCGACGGTGCGCGGGTGCCGCTGTCGACCATTGCCCACTATGAGAACAGCCTGGCCAATGACCGGGTCAGCCACGAAGGCCAGTTCGCCTCCGAAGACATCGCCTTCGACGTTGCCGAAGGCTACAGCCCCGACCAGGCCATGGCCGCGGTGGAGCGGGAAGTGGCAAAGCTTGGCCTGCCCGAGGAGGTCATCGCCAAGCTCGGCGGCACGGCCAGCGCCTTCGCCAAGACCCAGGAAGGGCAGCCGTTCATGATCCTCGGTGCGCTGGTGCTGGTGTATCTGGTGCTGGGCATTCTCTACGAAAGCTACATCCACCCGCTGACCATTCTGTCGACCTTGCCCTCGGCCGGTGTCGGTGCCTTGCTCGCGCTGTACGCCACGGGCGGCGAGTTCAGCCTGATCTCGCTGCTGGGCCTGTTCCTGCTGATCGGCGTGGTGAAGAAGAACGCCATCCTGATGATCGACTTGGCGCTGCAACTTGAGCGCCACCAGGGCCTGAGCCCGGAAGAGTCGATCCGCCGCGCCTGCCTGCTGCGCTTGCGGCCGATCCTGATGACCACCCTGGCGGCCATCCTCGGCGCCTTGCCGCTGCTGATCAGCCGCGCCGAAGGTGCGGAAATGCGCCAGCCGCTGGGCCTGACCATCATCGGCGGCCTGGTCGTCAGCCAGCTGCTGACCCTTTACACGACGCCGGTGGTGTACCTGTACCTGGACCGCCTGCGTCACCGATTCAACCATTGGCGCGGTATCCGCACCGACGCCGCCCTGGACACACCGCTATGAACTTCGCCCAGACCCGACTTCACCGTGCCTTGCAGCTGCTGACCCGTGGGCGGGGCTCACGCCTGGCCGGTGCCGGGCTGTGCGTGGCCATGCTCAGTGCCTGTACCCTGAGCCCGGACTACCACCGCCCGGAACTGAGCACGCCGGCACAATACAAGCAGGCCGAAGGCTGGACCCAGGCCAACCCGTCCGATGCCATCGCCCGTGGCGCCTGGTGGGAGATCTACGGTGATGCCGGGCTGAACGCGCTGGTCGAGGAACTCAACCGCAGCAACCAGACCGTCGCGCAATCGGAAGCCCAGTACCGCCAGGCCCAGGCCTTGGTGCGCAGCAGCCGGGCGTCGCTGTTCCCCAGCCTGGACCTGACAGCAACCAAGAACCGCTCGGCACAAGGCACCGGCAGCTCCAGTTCGAGCCTGTCCAACAACAGCAGCGGTATCCGCAACACCTACAACGCGCAGCTCGGTGTCAGCTGGGAAATCGACCTGTGGGGCAAGCTGCGCGAAACCATGAATGCCAATGAAGCCAGTGCCGAAGCCAGCTTCGCCGACCTGGCCGCGATCCGCCTCAGTCAGCAGTCGGAGCTTGTGCAGAACTACCTCCAGCTGCGGGTGATCGACGAGCAGAAGCGCTTGCTCGAAGCGACTGTCGCGACCTACGAGCGGTCACTGCGGATGAACGAGAACCAGTACCGTGCCGGCGTCGCCGGCCCGGACGCAGTGGCCCAGGCGCGTACCCAGCTGAAGTCCACACAGGCTGACCTGATCGACCTGATCTGGCAGCGCGCGCAGTTCGAGAACGCCATCGCCGTACTGCTGGGCAAGGCCCCGGCGGAGTTCTCCCTGGCCGACAGCAAAAGCATTCCGGCACTGCCGCAGATTCCGGTGGCGCTGCCGTCGCAACTGCTCGAACGCCGCCCGGACATCGCCTCTGCCGAGCGCAACGTGATGGCCGCCAACGCCAATATCGGCGTGGCCCGCGCCGCCTACTTCCCGGACTTGAGCCTGAGCATGAGCGGCGGCTATTCCAGCAGCAGCTTCAGCAACTGGATCGAGCTGCCCAACCGCTACTGGTCGGTGGGGCCGCAATTGGCAATGACCTTGTTCGACGCCGGCAAGCGTAGCGCCGAGGTTGACCGCACCAGGGCGGTGTATGATCAGACCGTGGCGCAATACCGCCAGACCGTGCTCGACGGCTTCAAGGAGGTGGAGAACTTCCTGGTGCAGTTGAAGGTGTACGCCGATGAAGCCGTGGTACGCCAGGAAGCGCTGGAAGCGGCACGCGAATCGTTGCGCCTGACCGAGAACCAGTACCGGGCGGGCCTGATCGGTTACCTCGATGTGGTCAACGTGCAGACCACCGCGTTGAGTAACGAACGTAGTGTGTTGACCCTGCTGCAAGGGCGGTTGGTGGCCAGCGTGCAGCTGATTGCCGCGCTGGGTGGCGGCTGGGATGGCGAACAAGCATTTGCCCAACAGGACTAAGCCACATTCATTCTAGGAGCGGCCTTGCCGGGGCGCTCCTACAAAATGCGGGTCAATCGACAAATGGCAATGTGCCTTCATTCAGTAATGAAAGCGCTCTAACTCAAGCATTCCGAAATCTCTTGTCATTCGTTGGATCCATTCCCATTCGCACAAACTCCGTGCGTTTCGCCAAAGCTTGAGTACAATCGCCAGTTTTTCCGGGCCCCCTGTCCCGAGCTGGATTTTCCGATGCTGACCGGTAGTTATTCCTCCGCGCTGGTGCTGATTTCACTTTGCGTAGCCATCCTTGCTTCTTACACCGCCCTTGACCTGACTGGCCGCATCGCCACGGCCAAGGGCCGTGCCATGTATTTGTGGATGGGCGGGGGGGCGCTTGCCATGGGCATCGGCGTGTGGTCGATGCACTTCATAGGCATGCTCGCTTTCAGCTTACCTATCTCCCTGGGCTACGACATCGGCCTGACCGCGCTCTCGCTGGTGATCGCAGTATTGTCTTCCGGCTTCGCCCTGTGGCTGGTAAGCCAGCCAAGCCTGCCCCGGCTGCAGCTGGCCTTTGGCGCCCTGATCATGGGCACTGGTATCGCCTGTATGCATTACACCGGCATGGCTGCACTGCGCATGCTGCCCGGGATCGATTATGACCCGACCTTGTTCGGTGCCTCGCTGGCCATAGCGGTAGGCGCTTCGGCGGCCGCATTGTGGATCGCCTTCCGCCTCCGTCAGCACACCCCCTACGTGCGCCAGATCCGCGGCCTGGCGGCCATGGTGATGGGTGTTGCCATCGTCGGCATGCACTACACCGGCATGGCCGCGGCGAATTTCCCCGAGGGCAGCTACTGTGGCGCGCTGGTGAGCGGCCTGCAGGGTGATGGCCTGGTCTATCTGGTGTTGATCACCACCTTGGCAGTGCTGGCCGTAGCGTTGCTCACGTCGGTGCTGGATGCGCGCCTGGAAGCACGCACGGCAGCACTGGCCCACTCGTTGACCCTGGCCAACCAGGAACTGACCCAGCTGGCTTTGCACGACACCTTGACTGGGCTGCCCAACCGCACGCTGTTGTCCGACCGCATCGAGCAGGCGATTGGCAAGGTGGCGGAGCAGGGTGGCTGCTTTGCGCTGATGTTCATTGACCTGGATGGTTTCAAGCCGGTAAACGACGCCTTTGGCCATCATGTTGGCGACCTGCTGCTCAAGGCCGTGGCGGCTCGCCTGCGCGGCCACCTGCACAGCCAGGACACCTTGGCGCGCATCGGCGGTGACGAGTTCGTGCTGCTGGTGGAACTGCAGGAGCCGGAAGATGCCATGGATGTCGCGGTCAAGCAGGTCAACCTGGTGTCGCGTGCCTTCCGCGTCGCCGAGCATGACCTGCAACTCACAGCCAGCCTGGGCATCGTGATGTACCCCGGCAACGGCCAGGACCAGCTCGAACTGCTGCGCAACGCCGACGCGGCCATGTACCACGCCAAGAGCGCCGGCAAGAACGGTTACACCTTCTTCGACGTGTCGATGAACAGCAACGCCCGGCAACAGTTGCAACTGCTGCAGGACCTGCGGGCGGCCCTCGAACAGGGTCAGTTCCGCCTGCACTACCAGCCCAAGTTCGACGCCCAGGCTTGCAGGCCGATCGGTGCCGAAGCCTTGCTGCGCTGGGAGCACCCACAGCACGGGCTGATGCTGCCTGACCGTTTCATTGGCCTGGCGGAAAAGACCGGCCTGATCATCCCGATTGGCGAATGGGTGCTGGATGAAGCCTGCGGGCAGATGCGCCAGTGGCTCGAGCAAGGGCACAGCGATTGGCGCATGGCAGTCAACCTGTCGGCCATCCAGTTCTGCCATGCCGGCCTGGTCGACAGTGTTGCCCGCGCCCTGCAGGAGAACGGCCTGCCGGCCAACTGCCTGACCCTGGAGATCACCGAAACTACCGCCATGCACGACGCCGATGCCAGCCTGACCGTGCTGCAGCGGCTTTCCGACATGGGTGTGGACCTGTCTATCGACGACTTCGGCACCGGTTATTCGAGCCTGATGTACCTCAAGCGCCTGCCCGCCAACGAGCTGAAGATCGACCGTGGGTTCGTACGTGACCTGGAACAGGACAGCGATGATGCCGCGATCGTCTCGGCAATCGTCGCCTTGGGCCAGGCACTGGGCCTGCGCATCGTTGCCGAAGGGGTGGAAACCAACCGCCAGCAGGACTTCCTGACCCGCCTGGGCTGTGATTCGCTGCAAGGCTATCTGCTCGGCCAGCCGGTGCCGGCCGAGCAGTTCATGGGCAGGTTGCAGGCGTTGCGCGAAGAAACCGAAGCGGTTGTCTAGCCCGCATCCAGCAGAGTGAAGGGTGGGGCAAAGGCTTCCATCTCGGCCTCCACGGCCTCGATGATGCGTTCGACATCTGCTGCGGCCATGATCGCCGTGCAGGGGATGCCGGCAATGGCCAGCAGGGTCTCGCCCGTGGCCCGATCGAACAGCCGTGCAACCATGCTGCGCGGTGCATCCATGCTGGCTTCGAAGCCCAGCGGATGGAAGTGCCAGCGCATCACCTGGCAGGCGTTGGGGAACGTCATCTTGTTCAAGCCAGCCTCCTTGTCCTTGCCTGGACGCGGTGATCGACCGCCGTTCGCTCGGCTGCCGGGAACCTAACCATAGCACCTGCCACAGCCGCATGTTCGGCCCAGGACAAGACAAATGTATGAATGCATGACAGCGTTCACACACCTGTCGTGCACGCCGTCTGGCGGCAAAAGGCCACGCAAACGTTTTCCCCGCACGATGCCTGCATGGTTGCCGATTTGCTCTGCTATTTTTATCCACATTCGGCGCACAGCGTTTCGGACGAGCGGTGCGAGCTGGGCAGACAGGGAGACAGTCATGCACTATTCCACGCTCACCCAACGCATCGCCGGCGAAGCCGTTGCGGCGTGGGATATTCATTACCAGGCTCAGGCACTGCGCCGCGATGGGCGCGAAATCTTCCTGTTGTCGATGGGTGATCCGGACTTCGACACGCCAGCGCCGGTGGTCGATGCGGCGATCGCCAGCCTGCAGCGTGGCGAAACCCATTACAGCGACGTGCACGGCAGCTTGGCGCTGCGTCAGGCGATTGCCCGGCGCACAGGTACGCAGGTTTCGGCTGATCAGGTGATGGTCCTCGCCGGTGCCCAGTGCGCGCTGTACGCGGTTTGCCAATGCCTGTTCGAACGCGGCGACGAGGTGATCGTCGCCGAGCCCATGTATGTGACCTATCAGGGCGTGCTTGGCGCCTGCGAGGCACAGCCCGTGCAGGTACCTGTCAGCCCGGAGCACGGCTTTCGCCTTGACCCGATGGCAGTGGCCCGGGCGATCACCCCGCGTACCCGTGGCCTGCTGCTCAACACCCCGCATAACCCGACCGGAGCCGCCATTTCGCCGCAGGATATGGCGCTGCTGGCTCAACTGTGCCGCGAACATGACCTGTGGCTGGTGTGCGATCAGGTGTATAGCGGTTTGCTGTTCGACGGCGAACCGGCAGACCCACTTAGCCTGCCGGGCATGGCCGAGCGCTGCGTGCTGATCGACAGCGTGTCCAAGTCCCACGCCATGAGCGGATGGCGGGTGGGCTGGGTGGTGGGCCCGCAACCGTTGATTGCGCACCTGGCTACCTTGGCCATGGCGATGCTGTTCGGCCTGCCGGAGTTTGTCATGGCCGCTGTCTGCGTGGCGCTGGAGCAGGACCTGCCGGCCGTGTACGCGATGCGCGAGGCCTATCGGCAGCGTCGCGACCAAGTCTGTGCAGCCCTGGCGGATTGCCCAGGAGTGCTCGCCCATCGACCGGCGGGCGGCATGTTCGTCATGCTCGATATCCGTGCCACCGGGCTCAGCGCCCAGGCCTTCGCCCAGCGCCTGCTGTTGGAGGAGGGCGTGTCGCTTTTGCCCGGTGATGCCTTCGGCCCTAGTGCATCGGGGCATGTGCGCATGGGACTGGTGGTCGATGCCGAGCGCCTTGAACATGCCTGCAAGCGCATCGCCGCCTGCGCCAGGCGGGTACTAGCCGAGCAGGCCTGCCGCAATATTGATGGTGAAGCCCAGAATCGCCGTGTTGAACACAAAACCTACCAGTGAATGCGCCAGCACCACCCGGCGCATGCCACGCCCGCCGACGCCGACGTCGGAGGTCTGCACGGCAACGCTGATGGTGAACGAGAAGTAGTGGAAGTCCCAGTAATCCGGGTTGCACTCACCGTCGGGGAAGCGCAGCGCCGGCGCATTGCGCTCGCCGGTGTAGAACAGGCGGGCGTAGTGCAGGCTGAAGATGCAGCCGATCAGCAGCCACGAGCCGGCCACTGTCAGCCCGGTGTACAGGTAGTGCAGGGCCAGCGCACTGCCTTGCAAACCGCGGCTGGAGACCAGTTGCAGGGTCACGGCGGCCAGACTTGCGATGGCGGCGATGCAGACGGTGAACAGGACCAGGCCGGCGTTCTCGTCCTCGATACGGGCGACTTTGCGTACCTTGTCGGGGGTGGCCCTACAGGTCAGCCACAGCACCAACAGCAGATACAGCCAGACGCCCAGGTTCCAGCCGGCGAGGATGCGCTGGACCGTATCGTCGGCAGGGATCAGCCAGGCGCCGATGAGGCCGACCAGTGCGGCGATGCTAAGGCGCGGGTGAGTACGGGTCAGGCGATGGAAAACCATAGGAGCTCGCTGGCGTTGGCTTGGTCTGAACTCTAGACCACAGATCGCTCCGGACGCCTTGCGTTCGATCAATCGGCGCGGTTTACGGTACCATTGCGCGCCGTTGCTTCGATTCGCTTCAGGATTCACGTTTTGTCCGACCTCTCGCAAAATCCACTGCTGCAATACCTGGCCCGGCTGGCACCTTCCAGCCAGCAGACCATGCGTTACATTCTCCAGGATGCCGCCGACCGGCTCGGCTTCGTCGACTGCAACCTCGTCGACGTGCCGTGGCACCGGCTCGAACCTGGCCATGTGATTGCGCTGGTGGCGGCATTGCGCGCCGATGGCTACGCGCCGAACAGCTCCTCGCTGTATGTCAACGCGGTGCGCGGAGTGATGAACGAGGCGTGGCGCCAAGGCCTGATCGACCATGAGCAGCTGTTGCGTATCCGCGAGGTCAAACCGGCGTCCGGCAGCCGGCTGCCGCCCGGGCGCAACCTGCGGCGCAGCCTGATCCGCGAACTGATGGACGTGTGCGAGGCCGACCCTCGGCCACAGGGCGTGCGCGATGCGGCCATTATCGCCTTGCTCTACGGTACCGGGATGCGCAAGTCGGAGTCGGTGGACATCGACCTCAGCCAGGTCGACTTCGAGGCGCGCAGCCTGCAGGTCACTGGCAAGGGCAACCGTCAGCTGATCAAGTACGCCCCGGCCTGGGCGTTCGAGAAGCTGCAGGTCTGGCTGGACTTGCGGCGGGAGGCGTTGCCTGAAGGGGCGTCCGACGACCCGTTCCTGTTCAACCGCATCCGCCGGGGCAACCACATCACCCGTGCCCGCATCACCAAGCATGCGATCTACTACATCGCCCGCCAGCGCGGTGCCCAGGTGGGGGTGAAGATCATGCCCCACGATTTTCGCCGGGCGTTCATCACCCGGGTGATCGAAGAGCATGACCTGTCGATCGCGCAGAAGCTGGCACATCATGCCAACATCCAGACCACCGCCGGTTATGATCGGCGCGATGACAACGAGCGGCGGCGTGCGGTGGATCGGTTCGACTACTGATTCGTCTTAAGCCTTGTAGCGCCTATGAGATCGAGCGCCGCCCGCGCGGCGCATCGCGAGCTGTGCTCGCTCCTACGTTTGTTTTTGGCCAGTAACGCCTGTGACAGGCGCGCGCGACCGCCTTGTCTGTACGACGCGATATCGCGCCATGCGCCAAGGCGTTCGCGCGCAATATCCACAGGAATAATTGGCCCGAAACAAACGTAGGAGCGAGCACAGCTCGCGATGCGCCGCGCGGGCGGCGCTCGATCTCCATAGGCGCTGCAAAACCCCCGACGATCAATGAATACTCGAAGCCAGGTCGAAGATCGGCATATACATCAGGATCACGATGACCCCGATCAGCAGCCCGATGAAGGTCATCAGCAGCGGCTCGAACAGTTTCACGAACCACTCCACCCAGCGGCCGATTTCTTGATCATGGAAATCCGCGCAGCGTTCCAGCATTTCCCCCAGGTTCCCCGATTGTTCCCCCGCCCGCAGCAGCCGCAGCGACACGGGCGTGACCAACTGCCCGGCTTCCAGCGCATCCGATAACGGCAGCCCTTCACCGACGCGCCGGCTGGCCTGTTCAAGGCCTTGCGCCGAAGCGCTGCCGAGCAGCCCGTGGGCCATGCCCATGGCGGTGAGAATCGGGATGCCGCCCTGCAGCAGGATACCCAGCGAGCGGTAGAAACGCGCCAGTTCATACATCACCAGGCGCTGATGCAGGGCCGGCAATCGCCGCAGTTGCCGTGATGCACAGCGCCGTACCAACGGGTTGCGGCGCATTACCACCAGCGTACCGATGCCGCCCGCAACGGCCAGTCCCAGCGGCAGTTGCTGGGCATGCAGGAACAGGCCGATGTCCATCAGTACCCGGGACATCCAGGGCAGCTCGCTGCCCATGCCCTCGAACACCAGGCTGAAGCGCGGCACCACATAGCCGAGCAGGAACAGCACCACGCCGCCGCCTACCAGCAACAGCAGCAACGGGTAGACCGAAGCACCCACCAGTTTCTGTCGGACCAGATCCAGGCGCTGGCGATAACCGATGTAGCGGGCCAGGGCATCGCCCAGCGCGCCGGTGCGCTCGCTGGACTGCACCAGCGCCACGTACAGCGGCGGGAAGACCCGTGGCTGCTGCGCCAAAGACTGGGACAGCGAGTGGCCTTCATAGAGCTGGCGCACCAGTTCGGTCAGGACTTTGCGCGAGGCGCCGATGGGGGATTTTTCCGCCAGGCTTTCCAGGGCATCGATCAGCGGCAGGCCGGCGTGCAGCAGGGTGGTCAGTTCCTGGCTGAACAGCACCAGGTCGAATGTCGCCGCGCGGCGCCAGACCAGGCCGCCCAGGGCTTTGCCCTTACCGCGCACGCTGACCACCCGCAGCCCCTGGTTCTCGGCCTGGCGACGCGCGTGCTCGGCATCCTCGGCGTCGATCTGCAGCTGTACGATACCCTGTCTGCCGAGGGCCTTGAGGCTATAGCGCATGTGAGTTCTCCTCATTGCCAGCTGGTGATTTCGGCGTTCTCGCCATCGCCGCCGGGCTGGCCGTCCTTGCCCATCGACAGCAGGTCGTACTCACCGCCGTTTTCACCCGGCTGACGGTAGATGTAAGCGCGGCCCCATGGGTCCTGCGGCACGGCCTTCTGCAGGTAGGGCCCCGACCAGTGAGACTCGCCGCTGGGGGCGGCGACCAGCGCCTGCAGGCCCTGTTCGCTGGTGGGGTAATGGCCCACCTCCAGGCGGTACAGGTCCAGGGCCTTGCCCAGGCCTTCGATCTGCGCCTTCGCCACCTTGGCTTCCGAGCGACCGAGCTGGCTGAAGTACTTGGGCGCGACGATACCGGCCAACAAACCGAGCACCACCAGGACCACCAGGAGTTCAAGCAGGGTGAAGCCACGTTGGGGGTTGGATCTGCGCTGCATGGTGAAGCCCTCCGCTGCATGGTGACACGCTTTTTCAAGCCACATGCAACAGCCGTGCACGTCTGCCTCGGGGCCTTGCGCCATGCGCCATGGCAAGCGGCACAGTGCTTGCGTCGTAGCAGAAAAGCCCGGGTTTTCCGGGGCATTTCCCCCATATCGGGGGGCACGGCGGGGAGGCGACCGACATGCGCGTGGTGATCCTGGTAGTGACCTGGCTGGTGGCGGCAAGCGCCCAGGCCGACATGTACATTTCCATCGATGCCAAGGGTGGTTATGTACTGAGCAACGTCCACCGGCCAGGGCGCCATTACGAACGGGTGATCAGCGAGCCACTTGCCCAGGCTGGCCCGGCCGGTGCCCAGTTGATCACCGGGCGGCCCTATGCCGAACTGGTGGCGGCGGCGGCCCGCGACTACGATGTGCCGCTGGCGCTGCTGCATGCGCTGATCAAGGCCGAATCAGGCTACAACCCGAAGGCTCGCTCGGCGGCAGGGGCGGTGGGGCTGATGCAACTGATGCCGGACACGGCCAAGGAGATGGGCGTGGAAGACATCCTTGACCCCGAAGACAACGTGCAGGGCGGGGCGCGCTACCTGAAACGCATGCTGACCCTATTCGACAATGATATCACCCTGGCCGTGGCGGCCTACAACGCGGGCCCCGATGCCGTGCGGCGGCGCGGCGCGGTACCGCCGTTCGCCGAGACCCGTCGCTACGTGCCAAACGTGTTGCGCGAATACCGCAAGCTGCAGGGGTTGGCCGATGACTCGCCCCTCTGATCGGGCCTTGCGTCGCGAAAGTGGCGCAACTCGTCCCCAATCAATGCCATGGTTACCCAACTCTGGGCTATAACCTTTCAACAGGTGCCCTGCAGTGGAGTCCGTCATGGACATCGCCCCCCGTTCCGAAGCACCCGAGGCGCCTGCGGGCAGCGACGCCGCTACCCCGCGCAGGCCGTTCAACCTGCTGCGCTGGTACGCCTGGGTGAGCCTGGCGATCATCCTCTCGGTTGCCGCAGGGCTGGGGCTGATTTCCAGTCGCTTCATCATCGATGAGAGCATCGAGCGCGACGCCTTGCTCACCGCGCAGTTCATCACCTCGATCGCCGACGCCGAAGTACGCCATGTGTCGATCCCCAATGTGCGCACCATGGGCGAACTGCTCGACCCGCGCACCGACCGTGTGGCCATGCCTGACGTCGACCCGCAAGCGCGGCGCACGGCCCGTGGTGAGTTTCTTGACCACATCGCCCACCTGCCGGACATACTGCTGGCCAACATCTATGCCCCGGACCGCACGGTGATCTGGTCGACCAACCCGGCCCTGACGGGCAAGTTGATCAATGCCGATGATGACCTGGAACGGGCCTTCGAACACAAGATGCGGGTGTCGGCAAGCTATCACGATTTCGAACAGGCACGCACCGAACAGAAGTTCGTGACCCCGCCGGAGCAACTGTTCATCGAAAACTACATCCCTTTGTTCGATGCTGACGGCGATAGCGTCACGGCAATGGTGGAAATCTACAAGGAGCCCCACGACCTGATCGTGCGCATCGAGCACGGGCTGATTCTGATCTGGCTGGCCATCACCGTGGGGGCTGCGCTGGTCTACATCGGCCTGTACGGCATCATGCGCCGCGCCGCGCGGGTGATGGCGGTGCAACAGAAACGGCTGATCAACAGCGAGACTTATGTGGCCCTTGGCGAAGTGTCTTCTGCGGTCGCCCACAGCCTGCGCAACCCGCTGGCCAGCATCCGCTCCAGCGCCGAACTGGCCCAGGCCTTCGATGACGGCCCGGCACAACGTAACATCAATGAGATCATCAGCCAGGTCGACCGCATGTCGCAGTGGATTCGCCAGTTGCTGCAATCCTTGCGGCCGCTGAATGACGAAGCGGTACCGGTCGACCTGCCAAAGGTCCTGCAGGAGAGCTTGCAGAGTTTCGCCGTGCCGCTTGCCCGCAGCGGGGTAACCCTGGACCTGCGACCGTTATCGTCGGTGCAGGTGCTCAGCCATCCGGCGCTGCTCGGGCAGATCTTCAACAGCCTGATCGTTAATGCCTTGGAGGCGATGGAGCAGGGCGGGCAGTTGCGTATCGAGGTGGTCAAGCGTGACCGGCGCAGCCTGACCTTACGCCTGGCCGATACCGGAAAAGGCATGAACGAAAAGCAGCAGCGCTTGGCGTTCAGGCCATTTTTCAGCACCAAGCCAGGTGGGCTGGGTGTGGGGCTGGTACTGGTCAAACGCATCATGGAACGCTTTGGCGGTTCAGTCCGGCTGAGCAGCAGCCAAGGCCATGGCACGCGGGTCTCGCTGTGTTTCCGGCTGGTGCGGTCATGACCACTAAAAACACATTACGATATAAGTAGCTGATATATATGAAATTGTTAATTTTTGGGTAAAGAGTACCCAAATGTGGGGAATCAACCTCGAACTGAAACCATGAATACTCTGTAACTAATTGATTTATTTGGATATGACGATTGGTTAACGGGCGTGGCGGAGTTCTTGCAGGTACTCGCAGCAGGTAACGCGCGACAAAGGCGGCAGAAGCTGCCCTGGTGGATTGACATCATTTTGCTACTGTCGGTAGCAATAAGGTGATCACATTCTGAACGGACTCCCTGCAAGGGAACGACGCGATGCAGATGCTGGATGAAGATGTGCCCGTGAAGCCCGCCGCACTGCCCAGCAGCAGCCTTGCCGTGCCGCTTCGCGAGTTCAACCTGCTGCGCTGGTTCTCGGTGATCAGCCTGCTGATCATCACCGCAGTGGCTGGCGGCTTGGGTTACGTGTCGACCCGCTTCGTGGTCCGCGACAGCGTCCAGCGCGATGCCATGCTCACCGCCCAGTTCATCCAGTCCCTGGCCCTTGCCGAAGTGCGTCATTCGCAATTGCCGCCCGGCACCACCATGGGTGAACTGCTCAACCCGCGCCTGGATCAACAGCACCTGCAGGTCAGCCCGGCCCTGGCCGAGTCGACCCGGGTCGAGTTTCTCGATCATGTCGAGCACTTGCCCGATATCTTGCTGGCCAACGCCTATGCCCGTGACCGTACCATCATCTGGTCCACCAACCCCGAGCTGATCGGCAAGCGCATCGAAGCCGACGGGGACCTGGACCGCGCCTTCCGCTCGCGCAAGGCGGTATCGGCCAGCTACCACAAGGCCGAGGACGATCGGGAAGAGCAGAAATTCCAGCGCGAGCCCAAGTATCTGTTCATCGAGAACTACATCCCCTTGTTCGACAGCCAGGGCGAGCAGGTCATGGCCATGATCGAGATCTACAAGGAGCCGCAGGACCTGGTGCGGCGCATCCAGCGTGGTTACGTGCTGATCTGGGCCTCGACCCTGGTGGGGGGCGCGCTGATCTACTTCGGCCTGTTCTGGATCGTGCGCCGCGCCGCGTACATGCTGCAGCAGCAACAGGACCGGCTGGTGGCCAGCGAAACCTATGTGGCATTGGGCGAGATGTCTTCGGCCGTGGCCCATAGCTTGCGCAACCCGCTGGCCAACATCCGCTCCAGCGCCGAGCTGGCCGAGGAAATCGCCAGCCCGCTGGCGCAGAAGAACATCAATGACATCATCACCCAGGTCGACCGCATGTCGCGTTGGGTGCGTGAGCTGCTGGTGTCGCTGCGCCCGGCCAGCGATACCGCCGAGGCGGTGGACCTGGTGGCGGCCATCGAAGATACCCACCAGGCCTTTGCCCAGCAGATCGAGCGCAACGGCGTACGCTTCAGCTTCGAGGGGCCGCAGGCACAGTGGGTGGCCAGCCAGCCCCTGCAATTGACGCAGATTCTCAACAGCCTGTTTTCCAATGCCCTGGAAGCCATGCCCAAGGGTGGCGTCCTGCATGCGCAGGTGAGCGTGCAGGATGGCCAGCGCGCGCAGCTACTGCTCAGCGACACCGGCAAGGGCATGAGCCAACAGCAGGAAAGAATGGTGTTCAAGCCATTCTTCACGACCAAGCAGGGCGGCCTCGGTGTGGGCCTGGCCCTGGTCAAGCGGATCATGGAACGGTTTGGCGGCTCGGTCAGCCTGAGCAGCCGTGAAGAGGAAGGAACCCGCGTCAGCCTCACTTTCAATATCGCAGCGGGAGGGGACCATGGAGCACAGCATCCTGGTAGTTGAGGATGACGAAATCCTCGGCGACAACATTCGCACCTACCTCAGCCTCAAGGGCTTCGAGGTGACGCTCTGCCACAGTGCCGAGCTGGCGCTGGAACAGATAAAACGGGTCCAGCCCGATGCGGTACTGACCGACAACTCGCTGCCGGGCATGAGCGGGCACGACCTGCTGCGTACCCTGGTGAAGCAGGCGCCGGACTTGAAAGTGATCATGATGACCGGTTACGGCAATGTCGAAGACGCCGTGCAGGCCATGAAGGAGGGCGCGTTCCACTACCTGACCAAACCGGTGGTGCTGGCCGAGCTCAAGCTGACCCTGGAAAAGGCCCTTGCGGCCGAGCGCATGGAGCGCACCCTGTCGTTTTACCAGGAGCGCGAGGCGCAGAAGTCCGGGTTGCAGGCGCTGATCGGCGAATCGCCGGCGATGCTCACCCTCAAGCACACGTTGCATCAGGTGCTCGACGCCGAGCGGCGCATGGCCAGTGACGACCTGCCACCGGTGTTGGTCGAAGGCGAGACCGGCACCGGCAAGGAGCTGGTTGCCCGCGCACTGCATTTCGACGGCTCGCGCAGCAAGGGGCCGTTCATCGAATTCAACTGTGCCTCGATCCCCGCCAATCTGCTGGAGGCCGAGCTGTTCGGTCATGAGAAGGGTGCGTTTACCGACGCCAAGGAGCGTCGTGTGGGCTTGGTGGAGGCGGCCGACGGCGGCACGTTGTTCCTCGACGAGATCGGCGAGATGGACCTGGTATTGCAGGCCAAGCTGCTCAAGTTGCTGGAAGACCGCAGCATCCGCCGCATCGGTGCGGTCAAGGAGCGCAAGGTCGACCTGCGGGTGATCAGCGCCACCAACTGCAACCTCGAGCAGATGGTGCAGCAGGGCAAGTTCCGCCGCGACCTGTTCTTCCGCCTGCGCATCATCGCCCTGAAAGTGCCGCGGCTGTATGCCCGGGGCCAGGATGTGCTGTTGCTGGCCCGGCATTTCCTGGCGCACCACGGGCGCCGCTATGGCAAGCCGAACCTGCGTTTCAGCGCCGAGGCCGAGGCCTTGATGTTGAGCTACAGCTGGCCGGGCAATGTGCGCGAATTGCGTAACATGCTGGAGCAAACCGTTCTGCTCGCGCCCAATGAAGTGGTGCAGGCGCACCAACTGAACCTGTGCACGACCCTGATCGACGAGCCGCTGGTGCCACAGCCGACGGCGACCGTGTATGAGTTGCCTCGGCATGAGCCGGAGCCTGGCACCAGCCTACCGGACATGGAGCGCGACCTGGTGTGCAAGACCCTGGATCGTACCGACTGGAATGTCACCAAGTCGGCGCGGATGCTGGGCCTGTCTCGGGACATGCTGCGTTATCGTATCGAGAAGCTGGGGCTTACCCGGCCCGACAAGCGCCAGTGGTAAGGCCGGGGGCGCATGGCGCCCCTGGGGTTCTATTGTTGGCGACCTCCTGAACTGTTCCCGCCTTCTCGGCCAGTGCCTTCCGAGCCGCTGCCATCCATCCCCGGCAGGTCACGGTTGTCATCCTGCTTGGCCGGTGGGCTTTCTGGGTCATTGCCCTGAATGCGCGGATCGGTATCCCGGGGCATGGGCTTCTCGATGGGGTTCAAGGTGCTGTCGACACCCGGCTGCGGCGCCGGGTTGTGCGGGTCATCGGGGTAGGTGGGCCCGGTGCCGACCGCCAGGGCCAGCGGCGAGGTGAGCAGGGCAAGCAGCAGCAAGGTTGAACGGGGCATGGCAGGCTCCTTTGCGTAGGGTAGGGCTCATACCTGTGTTGGGCCCTACCCGCGATGCTCAGGTGCCATCACCCCGATCAGCGGTCACACTACCGTCGACAGCGCCATGATGAAGATGATGCCTACGATCGACAGGATCGTCTCCATCATGCTCCAGGTCTTGAAGGTTTCGGCCACGGTCATGTTGAAGTACTGCTTCACCAGCCAGAAGCCGGCGTCGTTGACGTGGGACAGGATCAGCGAGCCGGCGCCGGTGGCCAGCACCAGCAGTTCGCGGTTGACCCCTGGCACCAGGTCGATCACCGGGGCGACGATGCCGGCACCGGTAATGGTCGCCACGGTCGCCGAACCTGTGGCGATGCGGATCACCGCCGCCACCAGCCAGGCCAGCATGATGGGCGAAATTTCCGCCTGCACGGCCATCTGCCCGATCACGTTGCCCACGCCGGTATCCACCAGCATCTGCTTGAAGCCGCCACCGGCACCGACGATCAGCACGATGGCCGCAGTCGGCGCCAGGCTCTGGTCGAGCATCTTCATGATCTGCTGGCGGCTGAAGCCACGGGCCGAACCGAAGGTATAGAAGGCCAGCAACAGGGCAGCGAGCAGGGCGGTGATCGGGTGGCCGATCAGGTCCATCCACTGGCGGATGATGTGCTCGGCCGGCAGTACCACATCGGCGAACGTCTTGAGCAGCATCAACGCCACGGGCAGCAGCACGGTGACCAGGGTGATGGTGAAGCTTGGCAGGTTGCTCTGGTCCGATTCCTTGGCAATCTGGTCCATCAGCTCCTGCGACGGGTTGCCGGGGATATAGCGGGAAATGAAGTTACCGAACAGCGGGCCGGCGATGATCGCCGTGGGCAGTGCGACCAGCAGGCCATAGAAGATGGTCTTGCCGATGTCGGCGTGAAAGATGCCGATCGCCAGTAGCGGCCCCGGGTGTGGCGGGACCAGGCCATGTACCACTGAAAGGCCGGCCAGCAGCGGGATGCCGATCTTGACCAGCGACACGCCCGAGCGCCGGGCGACGATGAACACCAGCGGAATCAGCAGCACGAAGCCGATCTCGAAGAACAGCGGAATGCCGACCAGGAAGGCGGCGAACATCATCGCCCAGTGCACGTTCTTCTTGCCGAAGGCGCGGATCAGGGTTTGCGCGATCTGGTCGGCGCCGCCGGAGTCGGCCATCAGCTTGCCGAGCATCGTGCCCAGGGCAAGGACGATACCGACGAAGCCGAGTACGCCACCGAAACCGTCCTGGAACGATTTCATCACCTTGGCCACCGGCATGCCGGAGGTTAGGCCGAGGAAACCGGCGGCCAGGGTCAGGGCGACGAAGGGGTGGACCTTGAAATGGGTGATCAGCAGGATCAGCCCGACGATGGTGACCAGCGCGTCGAGCAGCAGGTAGGTATCTGTAGCCAGTCCGAACATGGTTTTGATGCCTCGGTCTTATCGTTGTTTTGGGCGTAGCATTTATTGAACTTTCGCCGCCTTCAGGCGTCGAGACAGCGCTATCTTTGGTGGGCCGGAAAACCGCCGGTTCAGGCAGTCCGCGCCAGGTTCCGCTCACCGCAGGGCTTTAGCCAGGTGTCGACCGTTTCGGCGAGCACCGCAATCGGTTGAGTGGCGTCCAGCGGCAGGGTCAGGGGTTCGCCCCGGGGGGACTCAAGGGCCGCGAACTGGCTGTCGATCAGGCTGGCCGGCATGAAATGGCCGGGGCGGGCGAGCACGCGTTTTTCCGCTTCTGCGGGGGTGAGTTCGAGGAACACGAATACCAGCTCCGGCATCGCTTCGCGCAGGGTATCGCGGTAGCGGCGCTTGAGCGCGGAGCAGGTGAGGATCGGCCGTTCGCCGGCTTTCACCGTCGCTTGCAGCTCCTGGCCCAGGCGCACCAGCCAACCGGCGCGGTCATCGTCGTCCAGCGGGATGCCGGCACTCATCTTGCGGATGTTTTCGGCAGGGTGGAATGCGTCGCCTTCGATCAGGCGACCGCCGCTTCGCTTGGCAATGGCATCACCGACGCAGCTTTTGCCGCAGCCGGCCACACCCATCACCACGATGGCGGACAGGGGAGAATTCATCAGTACCTCCTGCGGGGTGAGATAGCGCTGTCTCGTCGCTGACGAAACGCCACCTCCCCGGTGTTATTGATCTTGTCCTTACGCAGTATGGACGCTTGGCAGCGTGCTGCAGTGGCCACTACCAAAGATTACATTGCCTGCGTCCTGAGACAGCGCTACCTTAGTGGCCGTTCCCCATTCCTGCAAGTAGTAAAATTACAACATCCATGTCCCGTACAGGCTCTCGCACCACAGGTCGTCCCACGCTGGCTGAAGTCGCCAGGCTTTCCGGGGTTTCCCCGATCACCGCTTCGCGAGCGTTGCGCGGGGTCAGCACGGTTGCGCCGGAGCTGGTGGAAAAGGTCATGGCCGCTGCCGCGTCTCTGGGCTACGTCGCCAATCCTGCGGCTCGGGCGTTGGCGTCGGCGCGCAGCCAATCGGTGGTGGTGCTGATTCCGTCGCTGTCCAACCAGCTGTTCATCGACACCCTGGAGGCCATCCACGAGGTGATGCGCCCGCGTGGGCTGGAAGTGCTGATTGGCAACTATCACTACGACCTCGACGAAGAAGAGAACCTGATCCGCAATTACCTGGCCTACCAGCCTTGTGGCATGCTGCTCACCGGCTTCGACCGCAGTGACGCGGCGCGGCAGATGCTGGTCGCCAGCGGCGTGCCGTGCGTACATATGATGGAGCTGGGCGGTGAGGCTGGCGCGTTGTCGGTGGGCTTTTCCCAGCAGCAGGCCGGGCGGGCCGCGGCAACGCACCTGATCGAGCGTGGCAGGCGGCGCCTGGCGTTCATTGCGGCGCAGCTCGACCCACGGGTGATGCAGCGCGCCGAAGGCTTCCGCCAGGCCCTTGCCGACGCCGGCATGCAGGCCACCGAACTGGAGATCCTGGCGCCGCAACCGTCGTCCATTGCCCTGGGCAGCGAACTGTTCAGCCAGCTTCTGGAGCAGGCGCCTGATGTGGATGGCATCTTCTTCTGTAACGACGACCTTGCCCAGGGCGCGGTGTTGCAGGCGTTGCGTCAAGGCATCCAGGTGCCGAGCCAGGTGGCCATGGTCGGCTTCAACGACCTGCCCGCTTCGGCGCACATGGTGCCGCGCCTGACCTCCATTCGCACCCCACGGGCGGCCGTTGGTCGGGGCGCAGCCCAGGCGCTGCTGGCGCTGCTCGATGGCAAGCGGGTAGCGACCGAGCAGCAGGATCTAGGCTTTGAACTGATGGTGCGCGAAAGCTCATGAGGTTTTTAAGGAACCGTCGCTAACTGGTTAATCACTAAGTGATATCAATTGGCTTGCACGGTAACAAAGCCGATCTATGCTCAGAAAAACCTGGGCATCAAGGATCCTGGCGCCATGTTCGACTTCCACCGCAAGTCTGATTTGATCGAGATTCAGCGCACCCGCAAGGCCCTGGCCGAGAGCCAGGCCAAGCTCGCCGCGATCAGCCGCTGCATGGCCATGATCGAGTTCGCCCCGGACGGTACCATTCTTGATGCCAATGCCCAGTTCTGCCAGGCCATGGGCTACGACGTCGAGGAGTTGCGCGGCAAGCACCACCGCCTGTTCTGTGACCCTGGTTACGCCAAGACCGCCGAATACCAGCAATTGTGGCATGAACTGGGCCAGGGCAAGGCCATCAGCGGCACCTTCGAACGCGTCGACAAGGCAGGCCGTGAGGTCTGGCTGGAAGCCAGCTACATGCCGGTGCTCGACGAGCAACAGCAGGTCACCAGCGTGATCAAGGTGGCGTCCGATATCAGCGAGCGGGTGAAGGACGAACACGAGAGCGAAAGCCTGCTCAAGGCCATTGGCCGGTCCATGGCCGTGGTCGAGTTCACGCCGCAGGGGCGGGTGATCAAGGCCAACCAGAACTTCCTCGCGACCATGGGTTATCGCCTGGAAGAAGTGGTGGGGCGTCACCATGGGCTGTTCTGCCAGCCCCATGAACGCGAATCCAGCGCATACCGCGAGTTCTGGGCTTCACTCAATCGCGGCGAGTATCACTCGCACCGCTTCGAGCGGATCAACAAGCTAGGCCAGACGGTGTACCTGGAGGCCTCGTACAACCCGATCTTCGACAGCAAAGGGCGCTTGTACAAGGTGGTCAAGTTCGCCAGCGATATCACCGCGCAGGTCAGCACCCAGCAGAGCGCAGCCGATGCGGCCCATGCCAGTTCGGTGCAGACCGATGCCTGCGCGCGCAAGGGGACCGAGGTTGTGCAGCAGACGGTGGCGGTCATCGAGCAGATTTCCCAGGAACTCAATGACGCCGCGCGCAGCATCGATGCGGTGAGCAAACAGTCGGATGTGATCGGGCAGATTGTGCTGACCATCCGTGGCATCGCCGACCAGACCAACCTGTTGGCGTTGAACGCGGCCATCGAGGCGGCCCGGGCCGGTGAGCATGGTCGCGGCTTTGCCGTGGTGGCCGACGAGGTACGCAGCCTGGCGGCGCGCACCAGCAAGGCGACGCTTGAAATCGTCGACGTGGTGCGCCAGAACCACGACCTGTCGCTGACCGCCGTGGCCAGCATGCAGTCGAGCCTGTCCCGCACAGGGCGTGGCGTTGCCCTGGCCAACGAGGCGGGAACGGTAATCATGGAAATCCAGCAGGGATCCCGTCACGTGGTCGACGCCATCAGCCAGATCAACTCGACGCTGCAATTGCACTGAGGGCGTCGCCCAGTTCCCGCAGCAAGGCCTGCAGGCTCGTTTCCAGCTGCAGGTGCAGCGCGCTCGTCGGCAGCCCCTGGGCATGGGCCTGTTCGATGGCTTCGCAATCCTTGACCACCCCGCGCACCCGCAGCATCTTGGCGCCCCCTTTGATACGGTGAGCGAGGGTGCGCAGCGCCTCGCGGTCGCTGGCGGCATCCAGGGCTTGCAGGGCAGCCAGGTCCTCGCTGGCACTTTGCGTCAGTTGTTCGAGCAGGCGCCTGGTCAGTTGCTGGTCATTCTGGGTCAGGTGGTGCAGTTCGTTCAGGTCGAAACCACTGCCTCTTGACTCAGGTGCATGGGCGGCGGCGCGTGCCTGTGGCAGGTGTGCCTTCAGTGTTTGCAGCCCGATGGGCTTGAACAGGCAATCGTCCATGCCGCTCTCCAGGCAGCGTTGACGCTCTTCGGCCTGGGCATTGGCGGTCACGCCCAGAATGTTGCAGGCGGGCAGCCCGCGTTCTTGCTCGAGCTGCCGAACCCTGCGGGCCAACGCATGGCCGTCCATCACCGGCATGCTGCAGTCAGTGATGACCAGGTCGAATGGGTGGGCTTGCCACAAGGCCAGCGCCGATTCGCCATTCTCGGCCAGCGTCACCTGGTGACCAAGGCTGTGTAGCTGTTTTTCCAGCAGCAGCAGGTTGGCAGGGTAGTCATCGACCACCAGGACATTCAGCGGCCCGCTTTCGGCTTCTTCGGCGAGTGCAGGGTGTTCCACGGGTGCGGGTGGCGCACTCAGTGGCAGCGGCAACTGCACGAGCACCCGGGTGCCGACGTCTTCCACGCTTTGCAAATCCAGCCTACCTCCCATGAGCTCGGTCAGAGTCCGGCTGATCACCAGGCCCAGGCCAGCGCCTTGGCTCGCCCGTGGGCCTGAGGCCTGGGTAAAGGTGTTGAACAGGCGGGCCTGATCCGGGGCGGCAATGCCGATACCCGTGTCGGTCACGCTCACCTCGACCAGCGCGATGTCGCCTGCGCTCGACGGTTTGAAGGTGAGGCGGGCCTGTACGTCGCCACGATCGGTGAACTTGATGGCATTGCTCAACAGGTTGGAGAGGATCTGCTTGACCCGTAACGGGTCAGCGAGGACCCAGAGTGGGCCCGCCGGCAGCTCGCCTTGCAGATGCAAGCCCTTTATCCGCGCGTTACCTTCGAATACGCGCAGGGTGTTGCGCAGCAGTTCGACCAGGTCGGTGGCAACCGGCTGCAGGGTCATGTGCCCGGATTCGATGCGGGAAATATCAAGGATGTCGCCGATCAGCCCGAGCAGGCCAATGGCGGAATCATGGGCGGTCTGCAGGGTCTGGGTGTCGCAGTGGCCGGCGTGGTTGTCTTCCAGCGCCAGTTCCAGCAGGCCTATCACGGCGTTCATGGGGGTACGGATCTCGTGGCTCATGGTCGCCAGGAACGCGCTTTTGGTCTTGCTGGCCTGTTCTGCTTCATCCTTGGCCTGGCGCAGTTGCTCCAGCAGACCGCGGCTGAAGGCCAGTTGCGCCTGCAGCGCGTGCTGCGCTTCGGTGCGCTGGTGGATCAGCTTGCGCAAGTAGCTGTTCCAGAACACCACGCCCGCCAGCAGAAGGGCTGACAGCACCAACACTTGCAGCGCCAGGGTGCGGTAGTTGCGCCAGGGGCTGTCACTGACCAAGGTGCTGGTGCGCCTGCGGTTTATCAGCTGTTCCAGCTCTTCTGGAGGAATGCTCATCAGCGCCTTGTCGAGGATGGCCTGCAATTGCGGCAGGTCGGGGGCGACCGCAAAGGAGGCGACGGCCGGCTCGTCCCCCACGACACCGGCGATACGCAGGCGCCCCTTGAAGACCTGGTTGATGTAGTACGAGGCATTGATATAGCTGCTATAGGCGGCGTCCGCGTCGCCGTTGGCCACCGCTTCCATCAGGCCAAGGGGGTTGTTCACCATGACCAGTTTGGCCTGCGGGAAGCGCTGCAGTACTTCGTCGCGAAGGTGGGAGCCCTGCAGCAGGGCAATGCGTTGTCCGTCCAGGTTCCTGGCGTGCAGCGGCGAGGGCGCCTGGTCGCGGGTCACCAGCACCCTGGGGCTGACCAGATACGGGCGCGTGTAGCGCAACTGGGCCGCGCGTTCCGTGCCATAGCCCAGTGCTCCGATCATCTGAGCCTCGCCGCGTGCGACCTTATCAACCATCTGCTGCACGGTACCCTGCTCGATGAACCTGAACTGCAAGCCAGTGCGCAGGGTGATCTGCTTGAGCAGGTCGATGGTAATACCGCTGACATGCTGCTCGGCGTCATTGAATGTGAGCGGGGCCAGGGCCGTGTCGACCAGCACGCTGACCGTCGGATGCCGGGCTATCCAGTCGTTTTCTTCCTGTGTCAGTACTGACAGGTGGCGGTCCAGCAACAGGCTGGTATTGCCACTGCTCCAGCGGCGCAGGATGTTCAGGCGCTCGCTTTCGGTGATCCTGGCCATGGCACTATCGACCAGGCGGCGCAGCCGCGGGTTGTCATGGGCGAACGCGAAGGCAAAGGAGCCGGGCGCCACCTGGCAGAAATGGTCGATCTTCACCATGCCTTGGTAACTCTTGCCGATCAGGTAATCGGTACTGATGGCATCGCCCAGATAGGCGTCGGCCTCGCCCAGTTCGACTGCCGCAAGGCCCGCCAGGGTCGAGCGGTAGAGGCTTAGTTGGGCATTGGGGTAGAGGGCGCGGACGGCCTCGCCCGGCAGATAGTGGTCGACCATCGCCAGGCGCAAGCCGGCCAGGTCCTTGCCATGTAACAGGGGGGAGGCTTCGCGCGTCACGATCACCGGCAGGTCCTCGGCATAGGGCAGGCTGAGGCTGAGTTGGGCATCGGCAGCTTCAAAGGCATTGGAGCTGCCCAGCAGGTCGATGGTGCCAGCACGCAACGCGGCGATTGCTTCATGACGGCTGGCGAATCGCCTGACTTCGACCGGTACGCCCAGCTGCTCGGCGATCAGCCCGGCATAATCGGCGCTCAGGCCTTCGTAATCAGCCAGGCTGACGTTGATTTCAAAGGGCGGGTAATCCGGCCGTGAACTCCCCAGCAGCAACACGCCGCGCCGCTGCAGCCATTGGCGGTCGACGTCATCCAGTTGCAGTGGTTGCGTGGCGCTGGTGGCGCGTGCCAGCAAATGCCTGGGTTCAGCATCGGCAAGCGCCATGAACGGGTAACAGAGCAGGGCGATCAGCAGGGCAAGGCCGGCCAGGACAGGTTTCATGCTACCCACACGCATCAACTGATGCGGTTGCGTTTGGCCAGATCCACCATTTCCACCAGTGACTCGGTCTTGAGCTTTTCCATGATACGGCCTCGGTAGGTGCTGATGGTCTTGGCACTGAGGTTCATGCAGGTGCCGATGTTCTTGTTGTTTTCACCACGGCTCAGGCGCCGCAGCACTTCCATTTCACGGTTGGACAGGCTGTTCAGGCGCTCTGGCTCGCTCTCCAGGGTATTGCTGTTCACCGCCATCTGAGGGAAGGTGGAGTAACCCTTGGTCAAGGCCTTGAGGGCGAACACCACGGCCTCCAGGTCCTCGCCTTTGGTGACGAATGCACCGATGCCGGCATCCAGGCAGCGGCGCACATAAAGGTCGGTGGCTTGCCCGGTCAGCACCATGATCCTGGGGGCCGGCTCCTGTTGTTGCAGGCGCTTGATGACTTCCATGCCATCCAGGCCGGGGAGCCCGATGTCAAGCAGCACCACATCCGGGCGCAATTCGCGCACCTTCTGCGCCACCTCACTGCCATTGTCGACTTCGCCGACGATACGAAAGCGCTCACGCTCGAGCAATATGCGCAAGGAAAAACGGACGATGGCATGATCATCAACGATCAGCACGGTTGTCATATCACTAACTCCTATCGGAATGTGGTCGGCTTCCTGAAGCAATCAGGAATACGTCTGCAAGCTTTTTCTGCTGTGCGGCACGATACGACCATTCCGGACCCATGGTAATGGCGAGTATAGGTGTGTTGAACAAGCGAGCCGATATTGTAGAAATTTCCTACACGGCAGCCGTTACAAGCACCGTCAGAAGCGGCGGCGCCTGTATTGGCGGAGGGTCAGGCGCAAGTCGGGTGAGGCTTGAGGACCCGTTGGGTCGAGGCGGGGTTGTTGCTCAACGCCTGCCCCACCCGCGTCGGGCGGGGTAGCAACTGGCCGCCGCAATTCGGACAACGCCCCTGCAAGCGGTGGTCAGCGCAGTGGCGGCAGAAGGTGCATTCGAACGAGCAAATCAGGGCGTCGGGGCTATCGCCCGGCAGATCGGCATCGCAGCATTCACAGTTAGGGCGCAGCTCCAGCATGGGTATCCCTCCGGTCTGGTGGAGTGCGCAGTCTGCTCCGCCCCTTGTCAGCTTGGCAATGCTAGTCGCCGGGGCGGTACAGGTGGGCGTGGCCGGCGCGGTACAGCGCCGACTCGGTGAACGGCGCATCGCCGAGCACGTGGCCGACGAGGATCAGGGCGGTGCGCCGGAAACCCCTGCTCGCAACCTGTTCGACGATATCGGCCAGAGTGCCGCGCACCCAGTCCTGGTCTGGCCAGGTGGCACGATGAACCACCGCGATCGGGCAGTCGGGGCCATAGTGGGGCAGCAGTTCTTCGACGATACGTGGCAAATGCTTGACCCCCAGGTGAATGGCCAAGGTACTGCCGTGTCGGGCCAGGTCGCCGAGCTGCTCGCCAGCGGGCATCGGTGAGCTGTCGCCGTAGCGGGTGAGGATGACCGTCTGCGCTACTTGCGGCAGGGTCAGTTCGCAGCCGAGCAGTGCCGCGCTGGCGGCGGTGGCAGTGACGCCGGGGATGATCTGGTAATCGATGCCCAGTTCGCGCAGATGGCGGATCTGCTCGCCGATGGCCCCATACAGGCTGGGGTCGCCACTGTGCACCCGGGCCACGTCTTGGCCATTGGCGTGTGCGGTGCGGATGGCGTCGATGATTTGTTCGAGGTGCAGTTCGGCACTGTTGATGACCGTCTCGGCTTGATGCCCTTCGAGCACCGCCGCGGGTACCAGCGAGCCGGCATAGATGATCACCGGGCACTGACGGATCAGGCGTTGGCCCTTGACCGTGATCAGTTCCGGGTCGCCGGGGCCGGCGCCGATGAAGTAGACCGTCATGGCGGATCCTTGAATAGATGAAAGAAGCGATTATCCGGCACAGGCCAGTGCCAGGGTAGCGGGGCCGCGCACCTGGCGGGCCACCCTGAGTGCGGCGCCGGCGTGACTGAGGTTGGCCAGGGCCAGTGCCGTGCTCTCGGCGACGCCCCAGCAGCCGCTGTGGGCGTAGGCGATTGCGGAGCGATGGCTGAGCTGGGGTTCATACGGCTGCAGTTGCTCGGCAGTGAAAACCTCCAACGGCAGGGCGTAGCGTGCGGCGAGTTGCTGCAAACCTGGCTCGTCGGCCTTGCCAGCGATGCTGGCAAAACCGCGAAGTGCTGTGGCGCTCAGGCCGTGACGCTGCAGCACTTCATGCAGCAAGGCGTCGAGGGCGTCCGCCGAGCAACCCCGACGGCAGCCGAAGCCGGCGTACAGCGCCGGCAATGGCTGATCGATGGCCATCAGGCGTGGCTAGAGCGGCGATACAACCAGGCGCTGAGCAGGCCCAGGGCCACCCAGAAGGCCGCGTTGGTCAGCCAGGAAGCGATCTTGAACTGAGCCTCCAGGGCTTCGGGGGCCAGGCTTTCGTGGACTTCCGGCTGCGGAGCGCCGATTACGTGCGGTACCACCAGCAAGACGGCGCCCAGTGCCTTGAGCAAACCATGGCGTGCGAACACCAGCAGGGCCAGGCCCAGTGCGGTCGCGGCTGCGGTGCCGACCCACCAGCTCTGGCGCTGACCGAGGTCGGCGGCAGCTGTGCCTGGCAGTTCCGGTGGCAGGCCCAGGGTTGGAGCCAGGCAGAACACGGCAAAACCGGCCAGTCCCCACAGCGCCCCAGTGCTGGTACGGCCCGGCTCACGCAGGCTGTACAGGGCGGCGAGGATCAGGGCAAAACCGACGGCAACCACCAGATTGCCGCCGGTGGTCGACAGGATGCGCTGCCAGCCATCTGCTGGCGACCAGGCTTCCTCGCTGTGGCTGTGGCCAGCGCTGGCCTTTTCGCCGTGGCTGTGTTGCTCGGCTGCGGGGGCCGCCGTTTCATAGGTTTCCGCCTCGAGGATCAGCGGTGCGACCCAAAAGCTTTGCAGCAGGGTCAGCAACAGAGCGGCGAGCAAGCCGCTGAAACCGGCAGTGCGGGCGATACGCTTGATCATGGCAGCCTCAGTGGCAAGGGAAGGCGGCGCTGTGGCGGGTGTCGTGCGCGGCGTTGTGCACGGCTTCGATGTGCGAGAACCCGGCAAAGTACACCAGGCACAGGCCGAGCAGGCTGGCACTGACGGCGATGACCACGCGCTGGCTGAGGGTGACGGGGGTAGTAATGCTGTGTTTGGCGCTGGTGATGGGCATGTCGCGATCCTCTGCTTTGCTTTTTGCTTTTGCTTTCTAGAAGGCAATGGGGACACGCGCGGCAGCCCCGGGCACGGGGCGCCCGAGGGAATGCGACAGCGCCCGCCCACCGCGGGGTGTTCATGAACGCCAGGCCGGTCTCCGGGCTTGCGAGGAGGAGCAGGGCTCCTTGAAAAGCATCACCTTCCCATGCCGGACTGCGTGGCACAGTGGTCTGGACGCTTCGCTCGCTTACCGTTGCGGGGGCAGCACCGGATTTGCCCGGCCCTGGCAAGGGCCTGCGACGCACCGATTTCCCGTTTCACCCCCAATGGGGGCACCTGACGCAAGGCGTAAGGAGAGCACGCGGTGAAGGTGGCGTCAAATGCAATGGCATTGAACCGGGGGGCAGGGGGCATCATGAAACAAGATCAGCGGATGATGCCCGGCCCGAACCTCTGTTTTTTGCACAGTCCAACGTAAGCAAGGCCTCGCTTCGCCTGGCTGGAGGTACGCACATGAAACGCAAGACTGCATGGGTTGTCGTGTTGTCCGGGTTGTTGTTGCTCAGTGGCTGCTGGCCTTACTGGCACGACGGGGATCACCACCACCGGCATTACTACGATGAAGATCGCGGCGGGCACCAGGACTATCGTCGTTACTGATGCAAGGCGGCATTGGTTATCCACACTGGCAGGTGGCTGGATGTTCATGCCGCCAGGTGGCGGTGGTGGGCATGGTGGGGGACATGGCGGCCCACGCTGACTGTACTGAAGCAGACGGCTGTTCGCTCACCGGCCAAGGGCTGGGCGGATAGCCCGGCTGCCGTCATGATTCTTCGAGCAACCGCCCAGGGTTGAAGAAGAACGATGCAATCATGACGGCGCTGATCACACCCAAGGCGTCCGCGACCAGCAACAGGAATTCGCTGCCAGCCCCCGGCAGCGCCTGCTGGCTGATGGCGAAGCTCGTCCCATGGGGGAAAGCTGCGATGCCCAGCAGGGCCAGCGCCAACGCGGCTGATAGAAGCTTGCTGTAGGTCCTGCCGAACGCCAGCGTGTAGGCCCAGAACACAAAGATGCTGAACACGGCAAGGCCTGTTGAAATCACGAACTGGGCGAGTATTTCCAGCCACCACACCATGGACCTCTCCTGAACGGTGCATCTGGTCGATACGCATCAGAATCATGGCTGATTGAAATCGTTCCGCTCGGCTAAAGAAATAATGCGAAAGTCGCAAAGTTGCCAGTCATGGGCCATTGCCCATATAGCAAACAAGAATATTGTGCTGTGCACTTTGCGCAGTACCATGGGCACACGAGAACTAAAAAAGGGCGTTCGGCTTGGCCACTCTTTCGTCAGTTATCGATGGGGCAGCAGGAGCGTGTCGCGTGAAGCGTTCAAGATCGGTCGCAGGCGCAATACTGTTAACCACTTTCGCCACGCTGTTGATGGGCGGGTGCGCACAGAATCGGGATGTACGGGATGGCCATGATTATACGTCCGGTACTACCGACAGAAGCACACCCGTTTATCTAGGGTGTGTCAAAGGCGAACTTCAAGGTAATGTGAAAACCTATGAGGTCGATGGCGACAACTCGGTGAAACTGTACGTCGAAAGTACCGACCCTACCCAGGCCGCTGGTTTGGTAGAACTGCGCGGAACGGGGACCGAGCGTCAGTTCACGGCCTACCAGCGCGACGCCTGGTACGACCATGGCAGGCTGCTCGATGCTGCATTGATGTGTAAAAAAGCCTGATCCATTGATCTGCAAGTGCAAAAAGCCCGCGCACATGAGAGCGGGCTTTTTGCGATGGGTGCTGATCCATCAGCGGGGTTCATTCTAGGGGATAGGGCCGTCTTGCCCATTCGACGGAAGTCTTGCGCGGTTGCAATCAAGCCTGCGCACGACCTTGGTGGATTACTCCTGTGGCTCGATCCCGGCTAGAATGGCCCATGTTCCAGTCAGGTTAATCGCAAATGCCAACCGTTCGTATCCTCTTCTGCGCTGCACTCGCTGCGAGTCTTGTTGCGTGCGCCAACCCGGGCAAGCCCACTGCCAGCAAGCTCACTGCAAAATCCCCGGATGTGTACGCCGCCTGCGTACTGCCAAAGTGGCAGGCACTGTCCCCCCAGACAACGCAAAAGTCCATCAGCCATGGTTATCGGCTGACTGCACCGAGTGCCGTCACTTCAGACGAGGTGCTGGAAGTGGTCGAGTATCACGATGGCAGCCGGGCAACTTTCTACAAAGGCAGCTTTCTGTCGAGTGACAAGCTGCGCATGGCCGCCAGAGAGTGCCTTGAGTGACCGGCTGCCGGGTGCCTCAGTAGCCTGAACCTCCCATACCGCCCATGCTGGGTAATGCCTGCCGGGCCTTCTGCTGGGCATTGCTCCATTCGGCGCAGGTCATGAAGCTGGTCTTGTCGACCTTCCCGGCCTGATCGAAGCTGACCATGTAAGGTTGTTGCTTCTGCCCCGGTTTGCTCAGCATGTAGTCGAAGCACGTTCCAGGCACTACCGTGCGCTCGGACTGGGCGCCCGGTTTGCCACCTATTTGCAGTACTTGCTCTTTGCTCATGCCGGTATCGACTTTGGTTACCAACGGCTGGTCATGGTAAGTGGATGCGTTACTTGAACAGCCAGTGAGCACTGACAACGTCAGTATCAGCGCACAAGTTGATTTGTTCATGGCAGTGCTCCTGTCAGAGAACGCCGTTGCGGAACAGCATCAATCCAGTCGGCTATTCATCATACGCTTGTATTGCTTGACCCGACGCAGCGTGCACCACTGTTCCAGCAGCAGGGCGCGCAGCGGGGAGGCCTTGGCCTGGGGTTTGCTGCCGGCGGCGAGCCGGCGCATCTGCAACTTCACCAGCGCCATGTAGGCAAGGGCGGCGAATGCCTTGCGCTTCCAGCGGATCGGCGGCAGTTCGGCCAATGCGTTGGTCTCGCCGTTTTGCCAGCGCCGGGGCAGGGTGGGGTCGACCGCCAGAGCGGTGGCAATGCCTGCCATCGCCACGCCATTGGCGAGCACCTGTTCGACCACCGCCAGGCGACGGATGCCACCGGTGACCATCACAGGCATGCGGGCAATCGCGGCAATGTCGCGGGCGAAATCGAGGAAATAGGCCTCCCGCGCCAAGGTTCGGCCATCCCGGGCATCGCCTTGCATGGCCGGTGCTTCGTAGCTGCCCCCGGACAGCTCCACCAGGTCCACCGGCAGTTCGTTCAGCCATAGCACGACCTGGCGCGCATCTGCCGGTTCGAAACCGCCGCGCTGGAAGTCAGCCGAGTTGAGCTTGACCGCCACGCTGAAGCCGGGAGCCACCACCTCGCGCACCGCCTTCACCACTTCCAGCAACAGCCGTGCACGGTTTTCCAGGCTGCCACCCCAGCGGTCCTGGCGCCGGTTGGTCAGCGGCGAGAGGAACTGGCTGAGCAGGTAGCCGTGGGCGGCGTGTATCTGCACACCGCTGAAGCCGGCTTGTTCGGCCAGTGCCGAAGTGCGGGCGAAGCGCTGGATCAACGCGGCGATTTCGCTTTCGTCCAGGGCCTTGGGCTGCGGGAACAGTTTCGACAAACCGCCCATGTTCAGTGCCACCGCCGAGGGTGCCACGGTTGGCTGGCCAAGGTTGGCCTGCATTTGCCGCCCGGGGTGGTTGATCTGCATCCAGAACTGCGCGCCTTGGGCGCGGCCTGCTTCGGCCCATTGGCGAAAACGTTGCAACGGCTGGCTGTCATCGAGCATCACGCCCCCTGGCCCGGTCATGGCGCTGGGGTCGATCATGACGTTACCTGTCAGCAGCAAGCCGGCGCCGCCTTCGGCCCAGGCCTGATACAGGCGCAGCAACTGATCGGAAGGGGTCTGATCCTGATTGGCGAGGTTTTCTTCCATGGCCGCCTTGGCAATGCGATTGGGGATGACGCTGCCATTGGGCAGGCACAGGGGCTGGAACGGGGTCATGCGATATTCTCCAAGGTAGCGCCGGGCGTCGGGCGGGTTGGGTTTTGGAGAAGGCTAAGGTTAAAGTAAACCTTAAGGTCAACAGAGAATTTCACCCAGCATGAGAATTGGCGAACTGGCCCGACGCACGGGCCTCAGCGCATCGCGTATCCGTTTCTATCAAGCCAGCGGGCTGATCGAGGCCAGGCGCCTGGGTAACGGTTATCGGGATTACCCAGAGCAGGTGGTGAGGTCACTTGAGATCATCACCTGCGGGCAGCAGGCGGGCTTCAGCCTTGAGGAAATGCGCAAACTGACCAGCGCAGCTGGCGACGGCGCGGCGCGGCACGATCGGCTGCTGGCAAGCCTCATGCGCAAGGTGGCCGAGATCGAAGCGATGCAGCTGCGCCTGGCACAGAACCGCGCGCAATTGCTGGCAGTGATCGCTGGCATGGAGAGCAAGCCACAGGGCTTGGATTGCGACGAAAATGCCCAGCGCCTGATCAATGGCTGGCAGGAAGGTGAGGCCGACAAGCCGCATCAATGATGATCGTGTTTTCCGTGAGGGCCGGATTTGCGGCCCTCACCGATGGCGGTCAAGGTAGCTGACTACCTGGCCTACTTTGCCATGTTCATGTTTCGGCACTGTACCTCGGCATCCGTCTTGTTCGGGTAACTGGGTTTGAGCCGCTCCTTTTCCTGAGTGTCGTAGATATCGAAACCACCGCATACGGCCGCCGCGTAGTAGCGGGTGCCGATGCGGAACGACTGCTTTTCAATGGGCACAGCCGGAACGATAACAAATCTTGTTTGCATGTTTCGTGCCTCCCCAGGCAGAGAGTTAAGTATTAGTCGGGCCTTTGTTAACCATCAAGACGGCTCATGAAGAAAAGATTGCAGGCTCAGCCCTGGCCTCTGTCATCAAATGAAAACCCGCTGTCGCCCGATGCGAAGCACTCCGCACCCGGAGCGCTTACATTCCAATGACCCAGAACTGACGCCCTGCGTCCAGATCGATGATTGGAGTGACAAGCATGTCAAAAGCCGTACGTTTCCATCAGACCGGTGGCCCCGAAGTGCTGCGCTACGAGGATGTCGAGGTCGGCGATCCCGGCCCGGGGCAGGTGCGCCTGCGTCACGTGGCGGTTGGCCTGAACTACGCCGACACCTATTTCCGCAATGGCACCTACCCAATCCCGCTGCCCAATGGCATCGGTGTGGAAGCCTCCGGCGTGGTGCAGGCGCTAGGTGAAGGCGTAACTCAGGTGGCGGTGGGTGACCGGGTCACTTACACCGGCTTTCTCAACACCCTCGGCGCGTATTGCACCGAGCGGCTGATCCCCGCCGCAGCGCTGATCAAGCTGCCGGAAACCATCGCCTTCGAAACCGCCGCTGCCATGACCATGCGCGGCCTGACGGCGGCCTACCTGATGCGCCGGCTTTACGCCTTCAAACCGGGCGACACCGTGCTGCTGCATGCGGCGGCGGGTGGCGTCGGCCTGATCGTCGCGCAGTGGGCGCGGCTGCTGGGGCTGAACGTGATTGGCACGGTGTCCACCGAGGCCAAGGCCGAAGTCGCCCGCAGCCATGGCTGCAACCAGATCATCAACTACAGCGTCGAGGATGTGGCCAGCCGTGTGCGTGAGCTCACCGATGGCGTCGGCGTCAACGTGGTGTTCGACAGCGTGGGCAAGAACACTTTCATGGGTTCGCTCGATTCGCTCAAACGCCGTGGCCTGATGGTCTGCGTCGGCACCGCCTCTGGCACCATCCCGCCGTTCGACCCACAGTTGCTGGCGATCAAGGGTTCGCTGCAGCTGACTCGCCCGGCACTGGCCGACTTCATTGCCGACCCTGCGGAAAAGGCCGACCTGGCCGGCGAGCTGTTCGACCACGTCAGCAGTGGCCGCATCCGCATCGAAATCAACCAGCACTATGCCCTGCAGGACGCCGTCCAGGCCCATCGCGACCTGGAAGCGCGCAAGACCACCGGCTCGTCGATCTTCGTCATCTGAAGAGGGCAACCACATGCACATCGAACAACTGAGCTGTGCAATCGGCGCCGAGATCAGCGGCGTCAACCTGGCTGACGCGATCCACGATGACGATCTGTTCGAGCAACTGCGCGCGCAGTTGCTCAAGCACCGTGTGCTGTTCCTGCGCGACCAGCATTTCAGCCGTGCCGAACACGTGGCCTTTGCCCGGCGCTTTGGTGACCTCGAAGACCACCCGGTGGCCGGCAGCGATCCGCAGCACCCTGGCCTGGTGCAGATCTACAAGCGTCCCGACCAGCCCAACGACCGTTACGAAAACGCCTGGCACACCGACGCCACCTGGCGCGAGGTACCGCCCATGGGCTGCGTGTTGCGCTGCGTCGAGTGCCCGCCGGTAGGCGGCGACACGATGTGGGCGAACATGGTGATGGCCTATGAAAACCTGCCACGTGACGTGAAGGCGAAGATCGAAGGCTTGCGTGCACGCCACAGCATCGAAGCCAGCTTCGGCGCGGCCATGCCGATCGACAAGCGCCTGGCGCTCAAGGCGCAGTTCCCGGATGCCGAACATCCGGTGGTGCGCACTCACCCGGAAACCGGCGAACAGGTGCTGTTCGTCAATGCCTTCACGACCCACTTCAGCAACTACCACACGCCCCAGCGCGTGCGGGTCGGCCAGGACGCCAACCCCGGCGCCGGCGACCTGCTGCGCTACCTGGTCAGCCAGGCCTACCTGCCCGAGTACCAGGTACGCTGGCGCTGGAAGCCCAACAGCGTGGCCATCTGGGACAACCGTAGCACCCAGCATTACGCGGTCATGGACTACCCGCCGTGCCATCGCAAGATGGAACGTGCGGGGATCAAGGGCAGCCGCACCTTCTGAGTCATCCGCAGTCAGCTGTGCCCGTGCCGCGTCACGTTCGTCAACCTAAGCAAGCGAGTGTTTGCCTCATGTCTGATTACCTTGCACCACTGCGCGACATGGATTTCCTGTTCAACGAAGTGTTTGATATCCCGGCCTGGTGGGCGCAGACCCCGGCCTTGGTCGAGCAAGTCGACGCCGACACTGCCCGCGCCGTGCTGGAGCAGGCCGGCAAGCTGATTGCCGAGGTGGTGGCGCCGCTCAACCGCTGCGGTGACGAACAGGGTTGCCGCTGGGAAAACGGCCGTGTGATCACCCCCGACGGTTTCGCCGATGCCTACCGGGCGTTCGCCGAAGATGGCTGGGTGGGTGTGGCTGGCGCGCCGGAATATGGCGGCATGGGCATGCCGAAAGTGATCGGCGCCCAGCTTGAAGAGATGCTCAACGCCGCCAACCTGTCGTTCGGCCTGTACCCGATGCTCACTGCAGGCGCCTGCCTGTCCTTGCTCAACCACGCCAGCGAGCCGCTCAAGGCCCGTTACCTGCCACCGATGTATGAAGGCCGCTGGACGGGTTCGATGTGCCTGACCGAGTCGCACTGTGGCACCGACCTGGGCCTGCTGCGCACCCGTGCAGAACCTGCGGCCGATGGCAGCTACCGGGTCAGCGGCACCAAGATTTTCATCACCGGTGGTGAGCAGGACCTGACCGAGAACATCATCCACCTGGTGCTGGCCCGTCTGCCCGATGCACCCGCAGGTGCAAAGGGCATTTCCCTGTTCCTGGTGCCGAAAGTGCTGGTCGACGACAAGGGCGCGTTGGGCGAAGCCAATGCGGTCAGCTGCGGCTCCATCGAGCACAAGATGGGCATCAAGGCCTCGGCCACCTGCGTGATGAACTTCGACGGCGCCATCGGCTACCTGGTCGGCGAGCCGAACAAAGGCCTGAACGCCATGTTCACCATGATGAACTACGAGCGCCTGGGGGTGGGTATCCAGGGCCTGGCCCTGGGCGAGCGCTCCTACCAGAATGCCATTGCCTATGCCCGCGACCGCCAGCAGGGTCGTGCCCCGACCGGCGCCGAGGTGCCTGGGCAAGCTGCCGACCCGATCGTCGTGCACCCGGATGTACGACGTATGCTGCTGACCATGAAGGCCCTGAACGAGGGCGGGCGGGCATTCTCCACCTACGTGGCGTTGCAGCTGGACCTGGCGAAGTACAGCGAGGATGCCGGCGCACGCCGCCTGGCCGAGGCCAAGGTGGCCTTGCTGACTCCGGTGGCCAAGGCCTTCCTCACCGACATGGGCCTGGAAACCACGGTGCATGGCCAGCAGGTGTTCGGCGGCCACGGCTACATCCGTGAATGGGGCCAGGAACAGCTGATTCGCGATTGCCGCATCACCCAGATCTACGAAGGTGCCAACGGCATCCAGGCCCTCGATCTGGTAGGGCGCAAACTGCTGGGCGATGATGGCCAGGCGTATCGCCTGCTGTCGACGGAGATCCGCACGTTCGCCGAGACGCTGACAGCCGAGTTCGGTACGCCGCTGCTGGCGGCGGTGAGCGAACTCGACGCACTGACCGCCTGGGTCCTCGACCGTGGCCAGGGCAACCCCCAGGAGATTGGCGCGGCGTCGGTGGAATACCTGCATGCGTTCGGTTACACGCTCTACGCCTACCTGTGGGCTCGCATGGCCGAAGTCGCACTGAACACGGCGCAACCTGAGCCGTTCCACCAGAGCAAGCTGGCCACCGCGCGGTTCTACTTCGCGCGCCTGCTGCCGCGCACCCACTCGCTGAGTGCCAGCGTCAAGGCGGGTAGCCACAGCCTGTATCTGCTCGATGCCGACCTGCTGTGACAGATGCTGCTCGCGGAATAACCTGCGCAAGAAAGCGGATGCAGCAAGGGGGCGAGCGACGTTAAAGTGCGCTGAAACTGGTTTGCCGTAGGGAACTCAGATGTCCAGCGCCTTTTCTTTGATGCCGTCTCCGGTCGGCACCCTGACCCTGGTGGCACGCGGCGAGCGACTCGCCGCCGTGCTGTGGGAGGAGGAGCGTGAGAACCGCGTGCGGCTTGGCGAGTTGCACCGCGATGATCGCCACCCGACGCTGTGCGAAACGGCCCGCCAGCTGGGCGAGTACTTCGCTGGCACGCGCCAACACTTCGAACTGGCACTGGACTTTGCCGGTACTGAGTTTCAGCGCCAGGTGTGGGCGGCCTTGCTGACCATTCCATTTGGTGAGACCCGCAGCTACAGCGACATCGCCCTGCAGATCGGCAACCCAAGTGCCGTGCGGGCAGTGGGGGCAGCCAACGGGCGCAACCCGATCTCGATCATTGCCCCGTGTCACCGGGTTATCGGCGCGTCCGGGAGCTTGACCGGGTTTGCCGGGGGCTTGCCAGCCAAACAGTTTCTGCTGGCATTGGAAGGGCGGCAGAGCCTGGCCCTCGACCTGTGAGAAACCTGTAGCGGCCTGTTCGTGGGAGAGGCTCCTCAGCTGACCCAGCTCACCAGCAGGCAGACGACCAGCGCCAGCACAGACCCTGCCATCAGTGTGTACTGACGCCGTGCACGCTGTGCATGCGGCCTTACCTCGCGCAGGTACTCCCCCGGCGTCGGTGCATCGGGCCGGTGCCGCAAACTCTCGGCAATTTCAGCCAGCTGGCCCTGGATCAGCAGGCTGACCACGTAGTAGGTGACGGCAAAACTGAATAGCGTCGACAGCAGAAACTTCATGCCTCAGGCATATCCAGCGGCAGGCCGAGCGCGATGTTGCTGGCGGTATCCAGCAGGATAAGGCCTTCGGCCTTGTCATCCAGCGCTGCCAGCAGGTTGCCCTGGCTGTCCCAGGCTGCGGAGCCGCCGGCACCGATGAACTTGTCGGCCGGCCCGACGCAGTTGGCCAGCAGCACCGGAATGCCCAGGGTGCGCGCCACCTCCGGGTAATGCTCGTTGCCTTCACGTATGCCTTTGGCGGTCTTGGCCACGCTGACCAGATACAGCTCGGCACCCAGCCCACGGGCCTGGGCGGCATGTTCGATGAACATCGATTCATAGCAGATGGCCGGGGCGATCTGCAGCGTCCCCGATTCGAACACCAGGGGTTGGTCACCACGCGTGAAGAACGGCAGCTCATCGTCATGCAGGCGCTGCTTGGCATATGCCAGGCGCGGCAGGCCTGGGCGCAGGATGGGCATGCCGATACGAATGCCCTCGGCGGTCGGCAATGGCAGACCCACGGCCACGCTGATTGCCAGCTGGTCACAAAGCACCTGCAAGGGCTCGAGGCGGGCAGAGGTCACCGGCAGGGCCACCTGGCGCGCCACGGTCGGTTCGTAACCGGTCAACGACAGTTCCGGGAACACCACCAGCTCGGCGCCCAATGCCGCGGCTTGCTCGATGCAGCGCAGATGGCGGGCGAGGTTGCCCGCCAGGTCGCCTTTACGCGACGCCAATTGTATGGCACAGAGTTTCATGGTGTGTTCCTTCCCTGGTACAGGTCGAATGGCCGAGCATACCCCCGACACACTGGCGAAGCCAGTCGTCGAGCATGGCCTTTTCCGCGTACAGGCGGTCACTGCTAGTCGAAACGCACCTCGACCTGCGCAGGCGGGGTGCCTTGTGCCATGCTGTTGAATGACAGCGCCATGAGCACGGCACACACGAGAGCGTTACGCATGATGCGCCTCCGCGGCGGGCTGCGTGTCGCTCCAATTTACGCCGGCCGCCGCGCGCCAGCAGAGGAACATTGTAATGAGCCGGTTTCGGCGGGTAGCCGCCAACAGCAAGGGGCGCGACCTCGCCGTGGGCGATATCCACGGGCATTTTCGGCGGCTTGAGCAGTGCCTGGACGCAGCTGGTTTCGACCCAGTAGTGGACCGGCTGTTCAGCGTCGGCGACCTGGTCGACCGCGGGCCGCACAGTGAAGAGTGCCTGTGGTGGCTGGAGCAGCCCTGGTTCCATGCCGTGCAGGGCAATCACGAGTCGCTGGCGATCACTTGCCTGAAAGGCGGGCGCCTGGACCTGGAAATGTACCGTGCCGCAGGAGGTGGTTGGTTCATCGACATGCCCAGTGACAGGCAGGCAGTCTTTGTCGAACGGTTTCTGCAACTGCCGATTGCCATGGAGGTGCAAACGGATGTCGGCCTGATCGGCTTGCTGCATGCAGACAGCCCGTTCAACGACTGGAATGCCTTGCGCGATAGCTTGCTGTTCGATGACGACGCAGGCGTTCGTGAGGTTTGCCAGTGGTCGCGTCAACGACTGAAGGACGGCAACACCGAGCATGTGGCAGGCCTGCGCGCCTTGTTGGTGGGGCATACGCCGGTGGTGCGGGCCAAGCAGCTGGGCAACGTCTGGCATCTGGATACCGGTGGCTGGGCCAGTGGCCATTTCAGCCTGATGGACCTCGCCAGCCTGCGCCTGGTCATCCCGCCAGCAGATGAATCAACAGCGCCACCGCCAGCACCATCAGCATGACCCCGGATGCCCGTTCCAGCCACGGCAGGGCACGGGCGAAACGCCGCAGCAGGCGTTGATTGCCGATGGCCGCAGCCACCAGCAGGTCCCACAGCAGCACGATGCTGAACATCCAGGCGCTGTACAGCCACTTCCAGCCGGCGCTGCTGCTGGCCACCATGCCGGCAAGGCTGGCGTAGAACAGCGCGTTCTTCGGGTTCAGTGCCCCAGATACAAAACCCATGCCCAGGCCGCGCCACCAACCCTTGATCGCGGCTTGCCCGGCAACGGCTGTCAGCTCGCTTTTACCGGCATGACGCACGAACAGCAAGCCGATGTACAACAGGTAACCGGCACCGGCCAGTTGCAGGGTAAGGAACATCGCACTGCCTTCGCGCAGGATGGCCAGGCCGGCAAAGGCCATGGCAATGAACAGGCCATTGGCCAGGGCGATGCCCAGGCAGGCGCCGCTGGCCACACGCCAACCCGCCGATATAGACGTGCGGGCGACCAGGAAAAAGTCCGGCCCCGGTGACAGCAGGGCGAGGAAGTGGGCGAGGGCGACGATCAGGAACTGCTCCATGGTGGGCTTTCTCGGTAGCAAAGCCGCAGTCTGGAGGCTGCCCTGGAGCAGGTATTGAAGATTATTGCGCGTGCCGGTACTGCCCCGGCGTGACCCCGACATGGGCCTTGAACACCCGCTGGAAGTGGCTCTGGTCGGCAAACCCCAGCTGGTACGCAACCTCGGCCAACGCCAGCCCGTCACGCAGCAGTACCCGGCCACGGTTGACCCGCGCGTTAAGCAGATAGGCATGGGGTGTCAGCCCGGTGGCGGCGCGAAACGCCCGGATCAACTGATAGCGGCCAAGGCCCGCCTGCCCGGCCAGGCGCTCAAGGCTCAGTTGCGCCAGGTCTTGCGCTTCGATGTGTTCGATCAACTCACGTAAGGTCGGCATCCCCAGCACAGGTGCGGGCGCTGCCAGCGAAACCGGTTGCGCGGAAAAATCGTGATCGCCGAGCAATGCCACGAGCGCCGCTTCCTTCTCACCGATGCTGGCTGTAGAGAAGAGCAGGTCGTTCAAGTTGCAGAATTCTTGGTACAGCGTCGGTTCCCGGCTGATCCGTGCAGGGGCACCGGGCCTTGCCGCTTCGAGCCCTGACTCCAGGCGCAATTGCGCTAGCCAGCTGGCATCCACATGCAGCATCTGATAGCTCCAAGCCTGGCCAGGCTCGGGGTTGCAGGCATGCACTCGCTGCGCCGGCACCAACACCAGGGTGCCCGGTGTCAGGCGCTCCTGCCCGTCGCCGGCTCCGCTGAAGCAGCTGCTACCAGCATCCACTGCGCCGATGGAGAAGGTCGGGTGACTGTGCGCCTTGTAGCAGGCGCGGCTATGGCAGGCGCGGCGGCTTTCCACCCAGGGCAGTGCCGGGTCGCGCCAGAGCTGGGAGCGGGCAGTGGGCATGACAGGGTCCTCGGTCAGCTGGGCAGCTTAGCAGCGCCGGGCGAGCGACCGTACAGTTTTTGCCGTTGGCTGTACCTTGACCCGGCCCCTGCACGGCATCGACAGTAGCGGCTGATTGCCTGGAGAACAAAATGGACCTGTCGAGCCTGTTGCTATTCATCCCCGCCTGCTTCGCCCTGAACATGGCACCGGGGCCGAACAACCTGTTGTCGCTGCACAATGCCAGCCGCTACGGCCTGCGCACTGCCTGCGTGGCCGGCGGCGGGCGAATTCTCGCCTTCAGCGGCATGATCGCCCTCGCCGCCATGGGCCTGGCGGTGGTGCTGCACACCAGCGAGTACCTGTTCCTGGCGATCAAGGTGGTGGGCGCGGCGTACCTGTTCTACATCGCCTGGCAGCTGTGGCGCGCCCCGGTCGGCGAAGCCGTGGTGGCCAGTGATCACCCGCGCGGCACGTGGCGCCTGGCACGCCAGGAATTCTGGGTGGCGGCGGGCAACCCGAAAGCCATCCTGATCTTCACCGCCTTCCTGCCGCAGTTTGTTTCGGTTGGCAGCGCCACGCCGGTGAGTGAGCAGTTCCTATGGCTTGGCGTGCTGTTCTTGCTGCTGGAGTGGGCGGCGATCGCCATCTATTCAGGCCTGGGTGCCTACATGCAACGCTGGTTCAGCCAGCCCGGGCCACGCCGGCTGTTCAACCGGGTCAGCGCCTCGCTGCTTGGTTGCGCCGGCCTCGGCCTGCTGGCGGCGCGGCGCTAGAACTGCCAGCGCACGCCCAGGTTCACGCTGCTGGCTTCCTGCTGGCGGCTGTCGAGGTTGCGTGAGTACTGCACGCCGCCGTGCAGGCTCAGCGCCTCGCTAACCTGGGCGACCAGGCCGGTTTCGAGCTGTAGCGAGGTGTAGCGGTAGTCGGTCTTGATCTTGTCCACGCCATCGAAGGTCAGGGTGTCCCGGCCGCCGTCGCCGTGCCACAGGTTCAGTTGCGCATAGGGTTGCAGCAGGCGCCCGCTGCTTGCTTTGTAGGCGCCTTCGAGGCGCACGCCGAGCCGACCGGTCAGCTCGACCTGGGCGTCATGGCTGACGTGCGAGACGCTGTCGTTGGCGCTGTCCAGCGAGACTTTCTGGGCGATCAGCTGGGCTTGTGGCTCCAGGATCCAGCGCTCGGAGAGGCTGATCGGGTAGCCGGACTCCAGCGACGCAGTCCAGGCGTGGCCGTCGATGTTCAGCTTGTCGCCCCGGTCGGAGCGGGCTCGGCCATCGAGCTTGGTGTACTGCAGCACGCTGTCGAGGTACCAGCCTTGTGGACCCACCAGCGTCCAGTAGCCGCCGACACTGTCGCCGTCGAGCTTGAGGTCACCCACGCTGCGATCCTCCACGGCCAGGGCAAAGCCTTTGACGTCGGCGTCCAACCGGCTATGGCTGACGTATAGGCCCAGATGCTGGCGATAGCCGTCATCGCTGACCATGGCGTACAGGTCCTGACCCACCTTGAAACCAAACAGGTCGCCGTCCAGGCTCGGGCTGACGGTGCCGCTCCATTGCTGGCGCAGCGCGCCGCCATAGGCCTGGCCCCAGCTGGCGGGGAGGGCGCCCCCGCCCTGCAGCAATTGCTGGTCACCTTGGCGCTGATGGAACGTGCCCAGCGCCTGGCGGGCTATGATGGCGGCGCCTCTAGGGGCAGCAGCATAGACCGGCACTTCCGGGCGATACAGCGGCAGGCTTTCACCTTGCACGGGCGCTGGCAGGTCGGGCTGACCGGGTGCTGGCGCCGCGACAGGCGGGGTGACGGCCGGAGCGGGCAGCGCGACCAGCGTCGAGCGCAGGTACCAGCTGTTTTCGCTGCCCGCAGTCATCCCACCTTTAAACAGTCGGTAGTCGTAAGCGCCGACCGATAGCGTCTGAGTCTGGACAAAAGCCGTGGCGGTGCTGGTGGCGCCATTGCGCGCTTCGACGACCTGGATACCATTCTGGTTGGTGGCGGCACCCGCGCCACCTAAATTGTTCACCTCCAGGCGCGTGCTGCCGCTGATGCTGCCCTGGCTGACCACCAGCCGGTCGGATGCTGCGTCATCGCCCGCGAGTATGCTGTTTACGCGCAGCAGTCCGTTCTCCCCAACGTAGTTGCCGTTCACCGTCAATCTGCCCTGTGCATCATTGCCGCTGCTGAGGTCAATGGTGCCAGCATTGTTTAGCGTCGCATCTTGCCCTTGGCTGATGGGCATCATGATCCCGTGGCGGGAAACCAGTGTGCTGCTGTCGTCAATGAGCAGGGCGCCTGTGCCGCTACCAGGTTGCTCAACGGTGCCGTCGCCAAGGGTCAACGTGTCGTCGAGCGTGAGGCGGCTGTTTTCGAACAGGCCGATTGCTTCCCAGTTCACATACCGGGCCCCGCCATTGATCTGGCTGTTCTCGAATACCAGGCTGTCGTTGCCGCGGCCGCCGTCCAGTTCAGTGACCAGCGTGCTGGCGTCGAGGCCAACGATGCTTGCATGGTCATCACCTTGGCCCTTATCGACCTTGCCGCCTATGCGGCCACCCGTCCAGGTGAAGAGGTCGTCACCTGCGCTGGCCAGTACATTGCCCTTAAACAGACCGCCGCTGATGGTGATGTCGTCGGTACCGCCGCTGGTGCTGATGTTACCGCCGATGGTGCCGCCACGAAGGATGATGGTGTCGTTGCCGAAACCGCTGACCAGGTTGCCATCGATCAAGGTTTCGACACCAAGGTCCTGGGACATGGCGAAGTAGTTGTCGGCCAGCTTGAGGTCGACACGGCCAATTCGTCCGCCAGCGAAGATTGCACGGTCGCCGTCCTCGAATGCGCCGACGATTCGCCCGCCGGACATGTAGAACGTGTCGTAGCCTTGCCCTTGGTTGAGTGACCGAATCGTTCCGCCGGTCATTCTGAAATCATCAATGGCCGGGGTCTGTACGACGGCGCCAAGGTTGTCGCCAGGCGAAACCAGCAAGGTTTGCGCGTTAACGATCAGCGGCAGGGTGAGGAGGGGAAAGGCAGCAGGCAGCAGCAGGCGAGGGCAAGGCATCGGCAGGTCTCCGTGTCCATTGAGGGACCACAACCTTGAGCGGCATTTCATATGCCGCTTCGGCCCTGCCGGAGTTGTATGTCAATGCATTGACACGGGCCAACTGGCAAAAATGCCAGGTGGCCCGTGGCTATCAATCGCGATAGAAGGTTTGCACCAGGTGGTAGCCGAACTTGCTCTTGATCGGCCCGTGCACCACGCGCAGGGGCTTCTTGAAGATCACTTGATCGATCGCGCCCACCAGCTGGCCCGGGCGTACTTCGCCCAGGTCACCGCCGCGCTTGCCCGACGGGCAGGTGGAGAACTTCTTCGCCAGCACGTCGAAGGCCTCGCCGTTGGCGATGCGCTGCTTGAGCTTTTCGGCTTCGTCAGCAGTCTTGACCAGGATATGGCGGGCTTGAGCTTTCATGGGTACACCTGTGCTTCGGGGCAAAAAAGGGCGCCATTATGCCTGATCGCGCAGCTCCGTGCGGTCACGAAACTGCTCCAGTGCCTGCGGGTTCGCCAGGGCGTCGGTATTTTTCACCGGTAGCCCATGCACCACGTTGCGGATGGCCAGTTCCACCAGTTTGCCGCTGATGGTGCGTGGGATGTCGGTTACCTGGGCAATGACCGCTGGCACATGGCGCGGCGTGGTGTACTGTCGGATCACCTGGCGAATGCGCTGGCGCAGGGCGTCGTCGAGTTGCAGGCCATCGCGCAGGCGCACGAACAGCACCACGCGCACATCGCCGTGCCAGTCCTGGCCGATCGCCACGCTTTCCAGCACCTCTTCGACCTTTTCCACCTGGCGATAGATCTCTGCCGTGCCGATGCGCACGCCGCCGGGGTTGAGTACGGCGTCGGAGCGGCCATGGATCAGCAGGCCGCCGCTGCTGCTGCGCTGTTCGGCGTAGTCGCCCTGCGCCCAGACCCCGGGGAACCGGCTGAAATACGCGTCATGGTAGCGGCTGCCGTCGCTGTCGCTCCAGAAGCCCATCGGCATCGACGGGAAGTTGCGGGTGCAGACCAACTCGCCTTTTTCGTCGAGCACTGGCTGGCCCTGTTCGTTCCACACTTCCACGGCCATGCCCAGGCCCTTACAGGCCATTTCGCCGCGGCGCACCGGTAGCGTCGGGTTGCCGAGCACGAAACACGAAACGATATCGGTACCGCCGGACATCGACGCCAGGCACAGGTCAGCCTTGATCTTGCCGTACACGTAGTCGTAGCTGTGCGGCGACAATGGTGAACCGGTGGAGAGGATCAACCGCAGGCTGTCGAGGCGATGGCTGCGGGCCGGTTCCAGACCTTCCTGCTCCAGCGCGGCCAGGTACTTGGCACTGGTGCCGAAGGCCTGGATGCGTTCGGCGTCGATCAGGTCAAGCAGGCGCTCGGGGCCAGGGTGGAAGGGGGAGCCGTCATACAACACCAGGGTGGCGCCGACGGCCAGGCCGCTGACCAGCCAGTTCCACATCATCCAGCCACAGGTGGTGTAGTAGAACAGCACATCGTCGGCCTTCAGGTCGTTGTGCAGGCCATGTTCCTTGAGGTGCTGCAGCAGCAGGCCGCCGGCACGGTGGACGATACACTTGGGCACACCCGTGGTGCCGCTGGAATAGAGAATGTACAGCGGGTGGTCGAACGGCAGCGAGGCAAACTCAGGTTCGCCGCCGGGCTGGTAGAAGTCATCCCACAGGCTGACCTTGGCGGCGGTGAATTCACACGCTTGGGTGTGGGGGCGGGTATAGGGCACCACGATCAACTGCTGCAGCCTCGGCAACTGGGCGCAGACCTGGTTGATCTTGTCGACCTGGTCGATCGACTTGCCGGCGTACTTATAACCGGCGCAGACTAGCAGCAGTTTCGGTTCGATCTGGCCGAACCGATCGATGATGCCGTGCAGCCCGAACTCCGGCGAAGACGTCGACCAGACCGCACCCAGACTGCTGCAGGCGAGCATTGCCACCAGGGTTTGCCAGGTATTGGGCATGACTGCCGCGATGCGGTCACCGGGCACGATGCCAGCTGCCTTGAACGCTTTCTGCAGGCCCGCAACTTCAGCGGCCAGTTGGGCATGGGTGAAGACCGTGCGCTGGCCATCTTCGCGCACGGAAACCATCGCAGGCCGGTCGTCACGACGGCGCAGCAGGTGTTCGGCGAAATTCAGGGTTGCCCCACTGAACCAGCGGGCGTCAGGCATCTGCGCGCCTTCGCTGAGGATCTGGTTGGCAGGGGTATGCCAGGCCACATGAAAATAGTCGGCAAGGGTTTGCCAGAAGACCGGACGCTGCTCGATGCTCCAGCGGTGCAAGGCCGCGTAGTCATTGAGCTGCAAGTTGTAGCGCAAGTTCACCCGGCGGCGGAAGGCATCCATCCGGCTGGCTTCGATCTGCGCCGTGGAGGGGCGCCAGAGCACATCGTTCATGCCGAACCTCCAGAGACTGCTTGGGGTTGAGGGCCCGTGAAGGGCCCTCGGGGTGACTTATTCCACTTTAGCCTTTTGCACCTCTTCCGATGCCGACCACACGCGATAACGCACTTCGACACCCTTGGGCACATACACCACGACAGGCAGTTTGCTGTTGTAGCGCAGCATGAAGCCTTCACCGACCACCGGCACGAAGGCCTGGGTCTTCTTGCCATCCGGGCAGGCCATCAGGGTGCTGGCTGGCCCACCGATCTTGTCCAGGCGGTAGTAGCTGTAGCCCCAGCCTTCGAGGGTGTGTTCTTCCAGGCTGCCGGCCAGGCGCTGGCGGTTGCAGTCCACTTCCAGCGTCTTGCCGGCCAGGATTTCCAGCTTGTGGGCCGATTCATCGGTTTGCGCCGGCAGGTGGATGACCTGCCGGGTGAAGCCTTTTTCCGCCTCGGGATAGGGCGCGACGTCCTTGAGGCTGGCGGCCATCGCCGGAGCGGCGGCGGCCAGAGTCAGGGCAAAGATCGCGGTCATTGGGGTTGGGCGCATAGGGCCTCCTTGCAGGTAAACGAGTGCAAAACCGTTGCCAGGCCCAGGCCGCCCGTCACTGGGCCAACCAGCCACCATCGACGTTCCAGGCGGCACCGCGAACCTGGCTACCGGCCTCGCTGCACAGGAATAGTACCAGCTCACCGAGGTGTTCGGGGGTGACGAAGGCCAGCGAAGGTTGCTTCTCGGCCAGCAGATCGTGCTGCGCTTGCTGCGGATCGACGCCGTTGGCAGCACGATCGTCGATTTGCTTCTGAACCAGCGGGGTCAGCACCCACCCTGGGCAGATGGCGTTGCAGGTGACGTTGCTGGTGGCGGTTTCCAGCCCCACCACCTTGGTCAACCCGACCACGCCATGCTTGGCCGCCACATAGGCCGCCTTGCCGGTGGAGCCGACCAGACCGTGCACCGAAGCGATATTGATGATCCGCCCCCAGTTGCGCGCGCGCATGCCGGGCAGGGCCAGGCGGGTCCCGTGGAACACGGCCGAGAGGTTGAGGGCGATGATCTTGTCCCAGCTTTCCAGCGGGAACTGCTCCACCGGCGCCACGTGCTGGATGCCGGCGTTGCTGACCAGGATGTCGACGCCGCCGAACTCGCGCTCAGCCATCGCGAACAGCGCTTCGATCTGCGCCACATCGGACAGGTCCGCCGGGTGGTGGGCAACCTTGACGCCTTGGCCGGCGACCGCTGCCAATGCCGGCGACGGGTCGCCGAAACCGTTGAGCACAATGTTCGCGCCAGCCCGGGCCAGTACCTGGGCGATGCCCAGGCCGATGCCGCTAGTGGAACCAGTGACGAGTGCCGTCTTGCCTTTCAAAGTCATGTAAATACTCCTTAGACGATGCCGGTGGCGTAGAACGTGGCAATGACCACGAATACCGCCAGGGTCTTGATCAGGGTAATACCGAAAATGTCCTTGTAGGCTTCGCGGTGGGTCAGCCCGGTCACGGCCAACAAGGTGATCACCGCGCCGTTGTGTGGCAGGGTGTCCATGCCGCCACTGGCCATCGCGGCCACCCGGTGCAGCACTTCGAGGGGAATGTTGGCGGCATGGGCCGCAGCAATGAAGCTGTCGCTCATGGCCGCCAGGGCGATGCTCATGCCACCCGAGGCGGAGCCGGTGATGCCGGCCAGCAAGGTCACGGTGATCGCTTCGTTGACCAGCGGGTTAGGAATCCCGCGCAGCGCATCGGCCAGCACCAGAAAGCCCGGCAGCGAAGCGATGACGGCACCAAAGCCATACTCGGAGGCGGTGTTCATGGCCGCCAGCAAGGCGCCACCGACTGCACTCTTGGTGCCCTCGGCCAGGCGCTCGCGGATCACCCCGAAGGCACATACCAGCACCATCAGGATGCCCACCAGCAGGGCAGCCTGCACCGCCCAGATTGCCGTGAGCTTGGCCACGTCGCTGTTGACCGGTGCGCTCATGCCCGGCAACTGCAGGGTGTGGCTGGGGCCGTACCACTGCGGGATCCAGTGGGTGAACAGCAGGTTCATCACCCCCACCAGTACCAGCGGCGACAGCGCCAGCCAGGGGTTGGGCAGGGCAAGGTCGGTGGCGGTTTCAGGTTCGTTGCGCAGGTTGCTGCCGTAGCCTTCACCCGCGCACTGGGCCTTGTTGCGCTGGCGCTGCAGGTAGAGCATGCCGCTGCAAACCACGAACAGCGTGCCGATCAGCCCCAGCCATGGCGCGGCCCAGGCGGTAGTGTTGAAGAAGGTGCTGGGGATGATGTTCTGGATCTGCGGGGTGCCGGGCAGAGCATCCATGGTGAACGAGAACGCGCCCAGGGCGATGGTCGCCGGGATCAGGCGCTTGGGGATGTCGCTCTGGCGGAACATTTCGGCGGCGAACGGATACACCGCGAACACCACCACGAACAGCGATACGCCGCCATAGGTGAGCAGGGCACAGACCAGCACGATCACCAGCATCGCCTGGCGAGTGCCAAGCAGGCGGATAGCGGCGGCGACGATCGAGCGCGAGAAGCCGGACAGCTCGATGAGCTTGCCGAACACGGCGCCGAGCAGGAACACCGGGAAGTACAGCTTGATGAAACCGACCATCTTCTCCATGAACACCCCGGTGAACGCGGGGGCTACGGCGGCCGGGTCGGTAAGCAGGACGGCGCCGAGGGCGGCGATGGGGGCGAAGAGAATCACGCTGTAACCGCGATAGGCGGCCAGCATCAGCAGGGCCAGAGCGGCGAGGGCGATGAGCACGGTCATCGGGATGGATCTCCTGGGTGAGTCTTGTTGTTATGGGTGGCCGGGAGATAGCGGGAATCGTGCCAATTTCTTAACTATATGAACTTAAAGGAATTTTTTGTTTTGTTTAATGGCTGTGTCTCCATTTTGAGATTGCAGGGGCCGCTGTGCGACCATCGCGGATGGATGCGCTCCTACCGGAGACCGCGTACCCCTGTAAGAGCGCGTTTATCCGCGTTCGAGAGCAGCCCTCGCGGCAATCTCAAAAATGAAACAAAAGTCTCCATTCAGAGACCGAGCGCTACCATCTTCTTGTACAAAGTCGAGCGCCCCAACCCCAGCGCCTTGGCAGCCTCGGGCACATTTCCCGCATGCTCGGCCAACGCCCCGGCAAGTAGCCTGCGCTCAAACTGTTCACACGCCTCACGATAGCGCATCCGTTGTTCCTGATCCGCGACCGGGCTCAGCGGCCCCAGTGCCGCCGTAAGGTCGGCGACACCAAGGCGCGGTTGGTCGGCCAGCAACGTCGCCCGCTCCAACACGTTGCGCAGCTCACGAATATTCCCCGGCCACCCATGCCGCGCCAGCAATGCCTGGGCGTCCTGCTCCAGCTCGTACTGGCTGCCCAGCTCGGCCAGGATTGCTTCGCACAGCGCCGGCAAGTCTTCGACGCGCTCGCGCAGCGGCGGCACTTCAATCGGCAGCACATTCAACCGGTAGTAAAGGTCGGCACGAAATGCCCCACGGGCCATGGCCGCCTGCAGATCGATGGAGGTGGCGGCAATGATGCGCACATCGCTGCGCAGCATCTGGTTCGAGCCAACCGGTTCGTACTCCTTTTCCTGCAGTACGCGTAGCAGCTTGCTCTGTAGAGCCAGCGGCATGTCACCAATCTCGTCGAGGAACAGCGTGCCACCCTCGGCCAGTTGCAGCTTACCGCTGCGGCCCTTGCGGTCGGCGCCGGTAAAGGCACCGGGTGCGGTGCCGAAAAACTCGGCTTCCAGCAGGGTTTCGGGGATTGCCGCACTGTTGATGCTGACAAAGGCCTTGTGCGCCCGCGCCGAAGCCGCATGAATGGCATGGGCCAACAACTCTTTGCCAGTGCCGGTCTCTCCCAGCAGCAGCACCGGCGAATCGCTGCCCGCACCGCGCCTTGCGCGCCGCTTGGCTTCGAGGCTGGCCGGGCTGCTGCCGACGAACTGGGCGAAGCTGTACTTGGCCTGGCGTGCGCGCAATTGCGAGCGGGTGCTGGCCAGTTCCTGTTGCATGCTCGCATAGCGCTTGAGCAAGGGCGACAGGCTGCGCAGCTCTTCGAACAGGGCGAAGCCGATGGCCCCGATCAGGGCGCCCTGGGCATCGTGAATCGGCAGGCGCATCACCACCAGCGGCTCGTTGGGGGTATCGAGCATGTCCAGCAGGATCGGCCGGCCATCGCTCACTACCTGGCGCATCAGGCTGCCCGGAATGACCGCCTCGCACGGCTGGCCGATCGCGCTGGCTGCGTCGGCCAGGCCGAAGCGCCGGGCGTAGCGCTCGTTCATCCAGACGATGCGTGCATCACGGCCGACGATCACCGTGCCTTCGCTGGATTGCTCGATGATCTCGAACAGCGAGCGGATCGCCAGTTGCCGTACCTGGGGGTAGTCCTTGAGGCTGTCGCTGTCATGCATGGTTAAAATCCTGAAACCTATCGTCTGGGGTCGAACGCCTCACGCAAGGCATCGCCGATAAACACCAGCAGCGACAAGATCACCGCCAGGGCAAAGAACGCGGTAAAACCCAACCACGGCGCTTCCAGGTGCTGCTTGCCCTGAGTCACCAGCTCACCCAGTGAAGCGCTGCCGGCGGGCATGCCGAAGCCGAGGAAATCCAGCGCCGTCAGCGTGGTGATGGCCCCGGTGAGCATGAAGGGTACATAGGTAAAGGTCGCGTTCATCGCATTAGGCAGCACATGGCGCAGCATCACCAGGGTGTCTGACAACCCCAAGGCACGCGCCGCCTTCACGTATTCGAGGTTGCGCCCACGCAGAAATTCGGCGCGCACCACATCGACCAGGGCCAGCCACGAAAACAGCGCCATGATGCCCAGCAACCACCAGAAATCCGGCTCGACAAAGCCACTGAGGATGATCAGCAGGTACAGCACCGGCAGCCCCGACCATACCTCCAGCAAGCGCTGCCCGAACAGGTCCACCCAGCCGCCGTAATAGCCTTGCAGCGCGCCGGCGCCGACGCCGATGAGCACGCTGATCACCGTCAGGGCAAAGGCGAACAACAGCGAGGTGCGCGTGCCATACAGCACCCGCGCCAGCACGTCGCGGCCTTGGTCGTCGGTTCCCAGCCAGTTGCTCGCGCTCGGCGGGCTGGGGGTGGGCACCAGCAGGTCGTAGTTGGGTGTGTCGGCGCTGAACGGGATGGGGGCGAACAGCATCCAGCCGCCCTGGCCCTCGATCAGCTGGCGCACATAGGCACTGCGGTAGTCCGGCTGGAACGGCAGCTGGCCGCCAAACTGCTGCTCGCTGTAGCGCTTGAGCGCCGGCATGTACAAATCGCCTTTGTAGCTCAGCAGCAGCGGCTTGTCGTTGGCCACCAGCTCGGCGCACAGGCTCAGCGCCAGCAGGCCGGCGAACAGCCACAGCGACACCCAGCCGAGGCGGTTGCGGCGAAAACGCTGCAGGCGACGACGCGAAACCGGCGACAGCATCAGTGCGCCCTCGTGTCGAAGTCGATGCGCGGGTCGAGCACGGTGAAGGCCAGGTCGCCAATCAGGCGGAACAGCAGGCCGGCCAGGGTGAAGATGAACAGCGTGCCGAACACCACCGGATAGTCGCGTGACACCGCTGCTTCGTAGCTCATGCGACCAAGGCCGTCGAGAGAGAAGATCACCTCGATCAGCAACGAGCCGGCGAAGAACACTGTGATCAGCGCTTGGGGCAGGCCGGCCAGCACCAGCAGCATGGCGTTGCGCAACACATGCCCATAAAGCACGCGGCGTTCGCTCAGGCCTTTGGCGCGGGCCGTGACCACGTATTGGCGGGAGATTTCATCGAGAAAGGCGTTTTTGGTCAGCAGAGTAAGGGTGGCGAAGCCACCGATCACCAGTGCGCCGACTGGCAACACCAGATGCCAGAAGTAATCGGTGACCTTGCCCAGCAGGCTGAGCTGGTCGAAGTCATCCGATACCAGGCCACGAACCGGGAACCAGTTCAGCGAGGTGCCGCCCGCGAACAGCACGATCAGCAGCAGCGCGAACAGGAACGAGGGCAGGGCATAGCCGACCACGATCAGCGCGCTGCTCCAGGTATCGAAGCGGCTGCCATGGCGTACTGCCTTGCGGATACCCAGCGGGATCGACACCAGGTAGGTGATCAGCGTGGCCCAGAAGCCCAGTGACAGGGTCACCGGCAGCTTGTCGAGGATCAGGTCGGTGACCTTGGCGCCGCGGAAGAAGCTCTGGCCGAAGTCCAGCCGGGCGTACTGGCCGAGCATCAGCCACAGGCGTTCCGAGGCGGTCTTGTCGAAACCGTACTGGCGCTTGATCTCCTCGATCAGCTTTGGGTCCAGGCCGCGGGTGGCTCGGGACTCGCCGTGTACCACTTCGGCCCGGGAGCCGGGCGCACCGCCGCCCAGGCCCTGCAGCCGCGCTACCGCCTGCTCGACCGGGCCACCGGGGGCGGCCTGGACGATGGCGAAGTTGACCAGCAGGATCGCCAGCAAGGTCGGGATGATCAGCAGCAGGCGCCGCAAGATGTAGCTGGTCATGGCTGGGCCTTCTGCCGTTCGGCCATCTGCGCGTTGGTCAGTGCGGTCGGGCTGATTTCCCACCAGCTGTCCAGGCCTTCGTCATAGGCGGGCTGGATTTTCGGCAGGCCGAAGCGGTTCCACCACACTGTCGAGCTGCCGGGCGGGTAATAGTTGGGGATCCAGTAGTAGTTCCATTGCAGCACCCGGTCCAGGGCATGGGCGTGGTGCAGCATGTCGGCCTGGGTATCGGCGCGCACCAGGCCGTCGATCAGCTGGTCCACCACCGGGTCCTTGAGCACCATCAGGTTGTTCGAGCCCGGGTCGTTGGCGGCGGCCGAGCCGAAGTAGTTGTACAGCTCGGCGCCTGGCGAGAGGGTCACCGAATAGCCGGTGACGATCATGTCGTAGTCGCGGGCCATCAACCGGTTCACGTACTGCGCCGAATCGACGTTGCGAATGTTCAGGCTGATACCTATCTGTGCCAGGTTGCGCTTCCACGGCAGCAGCAGGCGTTCCATGCCGGACTGGCCGTTGAGGAAGGTGAATTCCAGCGGCTCGCCCTGGGCGTTGACCAGGCGATCACCGTCGGGGTGCCAGCCGGCCTGTTGTAACAAGGCCAGCGCCTGCAGTTGTTGCGGGCGAATGATCCCCGAGCCGTCGGTGACCGGCGCCGTGAACACCTGGTTGAAGACTTCGTCCGGCACCCGGCCGCGCAGCGGTTCGAGCAGTTTGAGCTCGCCCGCATCCGGCAGTTCGCGGGCCGCCAGCGGGGTATTGGAGAACACGCTCTGCTGGCGGATGTACATGTTGCGCATCATTTGCCGGTTGCTCCACTCGAAGTCCCAGAGCATGGCCAGTGCCTGGCGCACACGGCGGTCCTTGAATTGGGGCTTGTCGAGGTTGAACACGAAGCCCTGGGCCGCCTGAGGCTTGGCCGGCCCCAGATGGGCCCGTTGCAGGCGGCCATCGTCCAGCTGCGCGCCGTTGTAGCCCAGGGTGTAGGCGGTGGCGGAAAACTCGCGGTTGTAGTCGTAGCCACCGCCCTTGAGCACCTGGCGTGCCACTTCGGTATCGCCGAAATACTCGATGCGGATGTGTTCGAAATTGTAGCGCCCGCGATTGACCGGCAAGTCCTTGGCCCACCAGTTCGGGTCGCGTTCGAAGGTGATGCTGCGGCCGTTGTCGATGCGCCCGATTCGGTACGGGCCGCTGCCGACCGGCTTGTCAAAACCGGCGCCGTTGGCAAAATCGCGGTTGGCCCAATCGTGCTCGGGCAGCACTGGCAGGCTGGCCAGGTCCAGGGCCAGGGTGCGGCCGTGGGGCTGCTTGAAGTCGAAGCGCACCTGCAGCGGGCCTTCGACCGTGACCCCGGCAACTTCGGCGAACTGGGTGCGGTACTTGAGGCTGCCTTCGGCCATGAGTTTATTGAAGCTGAAGCGCACATCTTCGGCGCGCACCGGCTTGCCATCGGCGAACGTCGCCTTGGGGTCAATCTCGAAGCGCAGCCAGGCGTCGTCCGGGCCACGTTCCATGCGCCGGGCTATCAGGCCGTAAACGGTATAGGGTTCGTCGAACGAGCGTTGCGCCAGGGGCGCATACAGCCAGCCATCGACCTCGCTGACGCCGATGCCTTTGTCGATGTAGGGCAGGATATGGTCGAACTGGCCGATCTCGATGGCTGAGCGGCGCATCAGGCCACGCTTGGGAGCGTCGGGGTTGGCGTATTCGAAGTGGCGGAAGGTTTCGCTGTAGCGGGGGGCTTCGCCGTAGACGGTCAAAGCGTGGGTGGGCGCGGCTTGGGCCATCCAGCCCATACACAACAGCACGACCCCAAAAATGGCTTGTGGGAACGGCTTTACCCGCGAAGAGGCGCGAGCCGGCAATGTAGTTGCCTGGGCTGGCCTATTCGCGGGTAAACCCGCTCCCACAGGGATAGTCATCGGATTCGATGACTTAGTCCTGGCGGCTGGTCACTTCCAGCAGGTGATAGCCGAACTGGGTCTTGACCGGGCCCTGTACGGTGTTGACCGGGGCGCTGAACACCACGGTGTCGAATTCCTTGACCATCTGGCCTGGGCCGAACGAACCCAGGTCACCGCCCTGGCGGCTGGACGGACAGGTGGAATTGGCCTTGGCGATTTCAGCGAAGTCGGCACCGGCTTCGATCTGGGCTTTCAGTTCGTTGCACTTGTCTTCAGTGGCGACGAGGATGTGACGTGCGGTGGCGCGTGCCATGGGTACTGCTCCTTGGGGGTGAAAACGGCAAGCCTAGCGCACTTGATCGGGTGATGTCTCGCCAGGCTTGCTGTAGGCACTTCACAGACGGGCCGCGGCCTCGCGCAGCAGGGTTTCGGTCGCGCTCCAGCCCAGGCAGCCATCGGTGATCGACACGCCGTATTTCAGCGCGCCCTTGCCCAGGGCCTGGCAGCCATCGAACAGGTGGCCTTCGAGCATTACGCCGACCAGCGAGCGGTCACCGGCCAGGCGCTGGGCCAGCACGTCCTCGAACACGGCGGGCTGGCGGGCTGGGTCCTTGCCGCTGTTGGCATGGCTGCAGTCGACCACGATGCGTGCCTGCAAACCGGCTTTGGCCAGGCCTTGGCGGGCCAGGGCGATGCTGGCGGCATCGTAGTTCGGGCCCTTGTGGCCGCCGCGCAGTACCAGATGGGTATCCGGGTTGCCCAGGGTTTCGATGATCGCCGGGTAGCCCTGCGCATCCATGCCGAAGTGGCGGTGCGGGGCCGCCGCGCTGCGCATGGCGTCACTGGCGATGCCGACGCCGCCGTCGGTGCCGTTCTTGAAACCGACCGGCAGCTCCAGGCCGCTGACCATTTCCCGGTGAATCTGCGATTCGGTGGTGCGTGCGCCAATCGCCGCCCAGCCCAACAGGTCATCGAAGTAGCCGGCGGCCATCGGTTGCAGCAACTCGGTGGCGATCGGCAGGCCGCGTTCGATCATGCTCAGCATCAAGCCGCGGGACAGGGCGATGCCGGCATGCATGTCGTCGCTGCCATCGAGGTGCGGGTCGTAGGCCAGGCCTTTCCAGCCCACCGTGGTGCGGGGTTTTTCCACGTAGGCGCGCATCACCAGCAGCAGCTTGTCATCGACTTCGCGGCTCAGCGCCGCCAGGCGGTCGGCGTATTCCAGGGCCGAACGGGGGTCGTGGATCGAGCACGGACCGACGATCACCAGCAGGCGCTCATCGCGGCCTTCGAGAATGGCGCGGATGGCCTGGCGGTGGCTGTGAACTTGCTGGGCGAGTTCGCTGGACAGCGGCATCTGCTGCTTGAGCAGGTGCGGGCTGGGCAGGCGCTGGCTAACGGAGGTGTTGGCAGCGTGCGGTTGGGTCAGGGGTAGAGCGAGGTTCGAGGCTTGCATGGCGTATGTTCCCTGGGCGGACGGCGGGTTCTGGCCCGCGCGGTCGGCCCTATCGAGGTGTTCGACTATTCGTTGATTGATGATCTGCAGCATTGCCACCCGTGATGGACCGATCGGAGGCGGCAGGCTGGCCCGAACGGGATTGGCTAAATCGCCAGGCATAGGTGCTTGCGTAGTAATAAGTGGCGTAGTTCATGAATCTGTCCTCAGTTCGAATCGGTAAAAGTGCAATGGCCTGAAAAGCAAAACCCCCGGGCGGGGAGCCGACCGGGGGTTTGAGTATTCTCATGTTCGGCGGCCCCTCGAAGGTGGGCGCCGGGTGGGTATCGGCGCCTAGTGGCTAAACCAATACCCAAAGTAATAGCTGGCAGCAGCCTGGCAGCCGGCAACGGCCAGCACTGGGCGCAGGGTGCGACCGGTATGGTTGGCGTGATTGCGGGTGTGTTTCGGCATGTTGCTCTCCAGTGAATGAGCCCGAGCTTACTTCAGGCGATGCGCACTGTTCAATGGATAAATGCTATCGCGCCAATAATTGCACAAAACGGATAGCACTCTGCACACGATGGATATTGCCACCCCAGGGCAAGCTCTAACCTGACCCGGTCTGAACAATAACAATGGAGACCCTGGCCATGTCCCTGGGATTCGACTACCTCAATGCCATGCTTGAGGACGACCGTGAAACCGGCGTCTATCGCTGCAAACGCGAGATGTTCACCGACCCGCGCCTGTTCGACCTGGAGATGAAGCACATCTTCGAGGGCAACTGGATCTACCTGGCCCATGAAAGCCAGATCCCCGAGAAAAACGACTTCCTCACCCTGACCATGGGGCGCCAGCCGGTCTTCATCGCGCGCAACAAGGACGGCGAACTCAACGCCTTCCTCAACGCCTGCAGCCACCGCGGCGCCATGCTCTGCCGACACAAGCGCGGAAACCGCGCAAGCTACACCTGCCCGTTCCACGGCTGGACCTTCAACAACAGCGGCAAGCTACTCAAGGTCAAAGACCCGAGCAATGCCGGCTACCCCGACAGCTTCAATTGCGACGGCTCTCATGACCTGACCAAGGTCGCCCGCTTCGAGTCGTACCGTGGCTTCCTGTTCGGCAGCCTGAATGCAGACGTCAAGCCGCTGGTCGAGCACCTCGGCGAGTCTGCCAAGATCATCGACATGATCGTCGACCAGTCCCCGGAAGGCCTGGAAGTGCTGCGCGGTGCCAGCTCGTACATCTACGAGGGCAACTGGAAGCTCACCGCCGAGAACGGCGCCGACGGTTACCACGTCAGCTCCGTGCACTGGAATTACGCCGCCACCCAGAACCAACGCAAGCAGCGCGAAGCGGGTGACGAGATCAAGACCATGAGTGCCGGCGCCTGGGCCAAGCAGGGCGGTGGTTTCTATTCCTTCGACCACGGCCACCTGCTGCTGTGGACCCGCTGGGCCAACCCCGAAGACCGCCCGGCCTTCGAGCGCCGCGATCAGCTGGCCGCCGATTTCGGCCAGGCCCGCGCCGACTGGATGATCGAGAACTCGCGCAACCTGTGCCTGTACCCGAACGTCTACCTGATGGACCAGTTCAGTTCGCAGATCCGCATCGCCCGGCCGATTTCGGTGAACAAGACCGAAATCACCATCTACTGCATCGCGCCGAAAGGCGAGAGCGCCGATGCCCGGGCCAAGCGCATCCGCCAGTACGAAGACTTCTTCAACGTCAGTGGCATGGCCACCCCGGACGACCTGGAAGAGTTCCGCTCCTGCCAGACCGGCTACGGCGGCGGCACCGGCTGGAACGATATGTCCCGTGGTGCACAGCACTGGGTCGAAGGTGCCGATGAGGCGGCGAAGGAAATCGAACTCAAGCCGCTGCTGTCGGGCGTGCGCACCGAGGACGAAGGCCTGTTCGTGCTGCAGCACAAGTACTGGCAGGACACCATGATCAAAGCCCTCGAACAGGAAACCCAGCTGATCCCCGTGGAGGCCGTGCAATGAGCCTGCATGACACCGTGCGCGACTTCCTCTACCGCGAGGCGCGCTACCTGGACGATGCCCAGTGGGACCAGTGGCTTGAGCTGTACGCCAGCGACGCAACCTTCTGGATGCCGTCCTGGGACGATGACGACACCCTCACCGAAGACCCTCAGAGCGAAATCTCGCTTATCTGGTACGGGAACCGTGGCGGCCTCGAAGACCGCGTGTTCCGCATCAAGACCGAGCGCTCCAGTGCGACCGTGCCGGACACCCGTACCTCGCACAACATCAGCAACATCGAGATCGTCGAGCAAAGCGAAGGCAGCTGCCAGGTCCGCTTCAACTGGCACACCCTGAGCTTTCGCTACAAGACCACCGACAGCTACTTCGGCACCAGTTTCTACACCCTTGACCTGCGCGGCGAGCAGCCGCTGATCAAGGCCAAGAAGGTGGTGCTGAAGAACGACTACGTGCGTCAGGTCATCGACATCTACCACATCTGATCCGAGGTAACGCGAGCCGCTCGGTGTGCCCTTGGGTGCGCCGCGGCCAGGCTCGCCCGTGAGGTGCAACATGAGCTTCCAGATCGCGCTTAATTTCGAAGACGGGGTCACCCGCTTCATCGAGGCCAGCGGCCATGAAACCGTGGCCGATGCCGCCTACCGCCAGGGCATCAACATCCCGCTGGACTGCCGCGACGGCGCCTGCGGTACGTGCAAGTGCAAGGCCGAATCCGGGCGTTACGACCTGGGCGACAACTTTATCGAAGACGCCCTGAGCGAGGATGAAATCGCCGAAGGCTACGTGCTGACCTGCCAGATGCGCGCCGAAAGCGACTGCGTGGTGCGCATTCCGGCCTCGTCACAACTGTGCAAGACCGAACAAGCCAGCTTCGAGGCGGCCATCAGCCAGGTGCGCCAGCTGTCGGCCAGCACCATCGCCTTGTCGATCAAGGGCGAGGCACTGAGCCGCCTGGCGTTCCTGCCGGGGCAGTACGTCAACCTCAAGGTGCCTGGCAGTGACCAGAGCCGCGCCTATTCCTTCAGCTCGCTGCAGAAGGACGGCGAGGTCAGCTTCCTGATCCGCAACGTGCCAGGCGGCCTGATGAGCAGCTTCCTCACCAGCCTGGCCAAGGCCGGCGACAGCATGAGCCTGGCTGGCCCATTGGGCAGCTTCTACCTGCGGCCGATCCAGCGCCCGCTGTTGCTGCTGGCCGGTGGTACGGGCCTGGCGCCGTTCACGGCGATGCTGGAGAAGATTGCCGAACAGGGCAGCGAGCACCCGCTGCACCTGATCTATGGGGTGACCAACGATTTCGACCTGGTCGAACTGGACCGCCTGCAGGACCTGGCGGCGTGCATCCCCAACTTCACCTTCAGCGCTTGCGTGGCCAACCCTGACAGCCAATACCCGCAGAAGGGTTACGTGACCCAACACATTGCGCCGCAGCACCTCAATGACGGCGACGTCGATGTGTATCTGTGCGGGCCTCCGCCGATGGTCGAGGCGGTGAGCCAGTACATCCGCGAGCAGGGCATCACCCCGGCGAACTTCTACTACGAGAAGTTTGCAGCGGCGGCCTGAGTTTACTTGGGGCCACCGGCATCGTGCGGGTGACGGTGGCCTCCTTTTATTGACTGCGGGATTGAAAGGAGATCGACGTGAACAACCGATTCCACAACAAGGTCGCTTTGGTCACCGGCGCCGCCCAGGGCATCGGCCGCGGCGTGTGCTGGCGGCTCAAGGCCGAAGGCGCGCAGGTGGTGGCGGTGGACCGTTCCGAGCTGGTCCACGAACTGGCCGGGGAGGGCATGTTGACCCTCACCGCCGACCTTGAACTGCATGCCGATTGCGCCCGGGTCATGGCCACGGCGGTGGAAACCTTCGGCCGCCTCGACATCCTGGTCAACAACGTCGGCGGCACCATCTGGGCCAAGCCTTTCGAGCATTACCAGGTCGACCAGATCGAGGCCGAAGTACGCCGCTCGCTGTTCCCGACCCTGTGGTGCTGCCACGCGGCGCTGCCGTACATGCTCGAACGCGGCAGTGGCGCCATCGTCAACGTCTCGTCGATCGCCACCCGTGGGGTCAACCGCGTGCCGTACGGCGCGGCCAAGGGCGGCGTCAACGCGCTCACCGCGTGCCTGGCCTTCGAAACCGCCGGCCGCGGCATTCGTGTCAACGCCACCGCGCCAGGCGGCACGGAAGCGCCCCCGCGCCGGGTGCCGCGCAACACCAGCGAGCAGAGCGAGCAGGAAAAGGCCTGGTACCAGCAGATCGTCGACCAGACCCTCGACAGCAGCCTGATGCACCGCTACGGCAGCATCGACGAACAGGTCGGCGCGATCCTCTTCCTGGCCTCCGACGAGGCCTCCTACATCACCGGCGTAACCTTGCCGGTGGGGGGCGGTGACCTCGGCTGAACCCTCCCCATGCAAAGCCCCCCGGCAAAGCGTTCCTCCAAAACAACAACAAGAGAGACAGATGCCATGCGAACCCTTGACGTACACCCGATCATCGATAACGCCCGCTTTACACCGTTCCACTGGCTGATCATGGCTCTGTGCGGCCTGCTGCTGATCTTTGACGGCTACGACCTGTTCATCTACGGCGTCGTGCTGCCGGTGATCATGAAGGAGTGGGGCCTGACCCCGTTGCAGGCCGGTGCGCTGGGCAGCTACGCGCTGTTCGGCATGATGTTCGGCGCCCTGTCATTCGGCAGCCTGGCTGACCGCATCGGGCGCAAGAAAGGGATCGCCATCTGTTTCGCCTTGTTCTCCGGGGCGACCATCCTCAACGGCTTTGCCAGCAGCCCCGGCGAGTTCGGCATCTACCGCTTCATCGCCGGCCTCGGCTGCGGCGGCCTGATGCCCAATGCCGTGGCGCTGATGAACGAATACGCGCCCAAGCGCGTGCGCAGCACGCTGGTGGCGATCATGTTCAGCGGTTACTCGCTGGGCGGCATGCTTTCGGCAGGTGTCGGCATCTTCATGCTGCCGCGTTTTGGCTGGGAGTCGATGTTCTTTGCCGCTGCGGTGCCGCTGCTGCTGTTGCCGGTGATTCTCTATTACCTGCCGGAGTCCATAGGCTTTCTGGTGCGGCAGGGGCGTACCGATGAAGCGCGCCAGCTGCTCAAACGCCTGGACCCGGATTGCGATGTGCAGGCGGATGACGCGCTGCAGGCGACGGACCGCAAAGGTGGCGGCAGCACGGTGCTGGAACTGTTCCGCAATGGCCTGGCCATCCGCACTTTGGCCCTGTGGCTGGCCTTCTTCTGCTGCCTGCTGATGGTCTACGCGCTGAGCTCGTGGCTGCCCAAGCTGATGGCCAACGCCGGCTACAGCCTGGGGTCGAGCCTGTCGTTCCTGCTGGCCCTGAACTTCGGCGGCATGGCCGGGGCGATTCTCGGTGGCTGGCTGGGCGACCGCTACAACCTGGTCAAGGTCAAGGTGGCCTTCTTCATCGCGGCGGCGCTGTCGATCGGCCTGCTTGGCGTCAACAGCCCGATGCCGGTGCTGTACCTGCTGATCTTCATCGCCGGCGCCACCACCATTGGCACGCAGATCCTGCTGTATGCCGGTGCTGCCCAACTCTACGGCCTGTCGGTGCGTTCCACCGGCCTTGGCTGGGCGTCGGGCATCGGCCGCAACGGTGCCATCGTCGGCCCGTTGCTCGGCGGTGCGCTGATGGGCATCAACCTGCCGCTGCAACTCAATTTCATCGCCTTCGCCATCCCCGGTGCGATTGCCGCGCTGGCCATGGCCGTGCACCTGGCCAGCGGCCGGCGCCAGGCCCATCTGGCGACGGCCTGATTATTCACTGACTGAACTGGAGCTTTTGCATGACAAGCCCGACCATCGAGCGCATCGACGCGATCATCGTCGACCTGCCGACCATCCGCCCGCACAAGCTGGCGATGCACACGATGCAGCAGCAGACCCTGGTGGTGCTACGCCTGCGGCGCATCGCCGGGCACTACGCCAACTACAGCGTGTTCGACGTGCCCAGCGTCGAGGCATTGCACGACACGCTGATGCAGCTGCCGCTGTTCCCGTACATGGAAATCGAGGTCGACGGCCTGTGCCGCCACCCGTCGTCGATCCACAGTGACGACCGCTGATTCAACCCTTTGCACAAGAACACGATGAGGTAACCATCATGACCGTGAAGATTTCCCACACTGCCGATATCCAGAAGTTCTTCGAAGAAGCCGCCGGCTTTGGCAACGACCAAGGCAGCCCGCGCCTGAAGCGCATCGTCCAGCGTGTGCTGCAGGACACCGCGCGGCTGATCGAAGACCTGGAAATCACCGAGGACGAGTTCTGGCACGCCGTCGACTATCTCAACCGCCTCGGCGGGCGCGGTGAGGCCGGGTTGCTGGTGGCAGGCCTAGGCATCGAGCACTTCCTCGACCTGCTGCAGGATGCCAAGGACGCCGAAGTCGGTTTGACCGGCGGCACCCCGCGCACCATCGAAGGCCCGCTGTATGTGGCCGGTGCGCCGCTCGCTGAAGGTGAAGTGCGCATGGACGACGGCAGCGAGGAGGGCGTGGCTACCGTCATGTTCCTCGAGGGCCAGGTGTTCGACCCTCAGGGCCAGCCGCTGGCCGGCGCCATTGTCGACTTGTGGCATGCCAATACCCGTGGCACCTACTCGTTCTTCGATCAGCGCCAGTCCGAATACAACCTGCGCCGACGCATCATCACCGATGCCGAAGGCCGTTATCGTGCGCGCTCCATCGTGCCGTCCGGTTATGGCTGCGACCCGCAGGGCCCGACCCAGGAATGCCTGGACCTGCTCGGTCGCCATGGCCAGCGCCCGGCCCACGTGCACTTCTTCATTTCGGCGCCGGGGCATCGCCACCTGACCACGCAGATCAACCTGGCCGGGGACAAGTACCTGTGGGACGACTTCGCCTACGCCACCCGTGACGGGCTGGTGGGTGAGGTGGTGTTCCATGAAGGGGCAGAGGGGCGCCATGCCGAGTTGAAGTTCGACTTCCAGCTGCAGAAGGCCCAGGCCAATGCGGATGAACAGCGCAGTGGTCGGCCACGGGCCTTGCAGGAGGCCTGATACATCGCCTTGGCTTCTTCGCAGGCCTGCCCGCGAAGAAGCCAACACAGAACAAGAGCCAGCCACCAAGGCCGGCCGATGCCTTGCGAGAAGTCTCATGAAAACCCTGCTCAAGGACTGCTCTCTGTCAGCCCTGGTCGCCGGCTGCATCGCGACCCTGATTTCCTACGCCGGCCCACTGGTGATCATCTTCCATGCCGCCGAAGCCGCCGGCCTGTCCCACGGCATGCTGTCGTCCTGGGTCTGGGCCGTGTCCATGGGCAGCGCCGTACTTGGTGCGCTGCTCAGCCTGCATTATCGGGTACCGGTGGTGATCGCCTGGTCGATCCCGGGTTCGGCGCTGCTGGTCACCGCCTTGCCCCAACTCGGCCTGGAACAGGCTGTAGGTGCCTACCTGGTGGCCAACCTGGTCCTGCTGCTGATCGGCATCAGCGGGGCCTTTGATCGAATCATCGCGCACCTGCCTGGCTCCATCGCGGCGGGCATGCAGGCCGGCATCCTGTTCAGCTTCGGCACCGAAGTGTTCCGGGCATTGCCGGTGCAGCCGCTGCTGGTGCTGGCGATGTTCGCGACCTACGTGCTGATGCGCAGGCTGCAATCGCGCTATGCCGTGGCAGCAGTACTGGGTGTCGGCGCCATGGTGACGGTGGCCAGCGGTGCCTTTCGCAGCGAGGCGCTGGTGCTGGAGCTGGCCTCGCCACAGTGGATCACCCCGCAGTTCAGCCTGGCGGCGACCTTCAGCCTGGCACTGCCCATGGTGCTGGTCGCACTCACCGGGCAGTTCATGCCGGGCATGGCGGTGTTGCGCAACGCGGGCTATGCCACGCCGGCCAGCCCGCTGATCAGTGCCAGCGCACTGGCCGGCGCGCTGCTCGCACCGTTCGGTTGCCATGGCCTGAACCTCGCGGCCGTCACCGCCAGCCTGTGCACCGGTCATGAAGCCCATGAGAACCCGCGTCGGCGTTACATCGCGGCGGTCGCCGGCAGCGCGCTGTACCTGCTGCTGGGGATTGCCGGGGCGACGCTGATGTCGCTGTTCGCCGCGTTCCCTGCCGCGTTGATCGCCGCGCTGGCCGGGCTTGCCCTGTACGGCGCCATCAGCGAGGCACTGGCGCGCAGCCTGGCCGAGCCCAGCGAACGCGATGCCGGGTTGTTCACCTTCCTGGTCACCGCCTCGGGGGTGTCCTTCCTGGGCCTGTCGGCGGCGTTCTGGGGGCTGCTGTTCGGCCTGCTGGCCCATGGGCTGCTGCGCCTGCGCCGCCCGCAACCCCGCGAGGTGCTGCGCCGCAATTCCTGAAAACCCGTGTTCCCGCGCTTTATCCATAACAACAAGATCAAGAGAGCTTCGGAATGAACCACACCCCCTGCGTCGCCATCGGGCTGACTTTGCTCAGCCCCTCCTTGCTCGCGGCCGAAAGCGGCTTCTTCGAGGATGCCAAGGCCAGCCTCAGCGCCCGCAATTACTACTTCAGCCGTGATTTTTCCGACATCGTTGGGGCCAACCAGCAGTCCAAGGCCGAGGAGTGGGCCCAGGGCTTCATCCTCGATTTCAAGTCCGGCTACACGCCGGGCCCGGTTGGCTTTGGCGTCGACGCCCTGGGCCTGCTCGGCATCAAGCTCGACAGCAGCCCGGACCGGGTCAACACCGGTCTGCTGCCGGTGCACGGTGATGGCCGCGCGGCTGACGAGTACAGCCGCCTGGGCCTCGCTTTCAAGGCTCGGCTGTCGAAGACCGAGCTGCGCGTGGGCGAGTTGCAGCCCAACCTGCCGGTGCTGACCTTCAGTGATATCCGCCTGCTGCCGCCGACCTACCAGGGCACCAGCATCAGCTCGGCGGAAATCGACGGGCTGACCGTGCAGGCCGGGCACCTGACCAGCACCCACCTGCGCAACGAGGGCGGCGATGGCAAGATGAACGCCATGCTCGGCCATGTGCCCCAGCGCCAGGCCGAAAGCGATGCCTTCAACTATGTGGGCGGTGACTATGCGTTCAACGCCAACCAGAGCAGCGTCAGCCTGTGGTACGGGCAGCTTGAAGATATCTACCACCAGGGTTTCCTGGGCCTGAAGCACAGCAAGCCGGTGGGGGACTGGGTGCTGAGTGCCAATCTTGGCTATTTCACCGCCCAGGAGGATGGCGATGCGTTGCTGGGCAAGATCGACAACCAGGCGTTTTTCTCGATGTTCACTGCCCGGCTGGGTGGCCACAGTTTCCACGCCGGCTACCAGGGCATCTATGGCGACAGCCCGTTCCCACGGGTGTTCGCCAACATTTCGCCGTTGGGCAACGAAGTGCCGACCTATGAGTTTGCCTATACCGACGAGCGTTCGTATCAGCTGCGTTACGACTACAACTTCGCGGCCATGGGTGTTCCAGGTCTGACGGCGACGGTGCGCTATATCACCGGGAACAACGTCGACACGGGCAAGGGGTACGAAGGCAAGGATCGCGAACGCGATCTGGATATAGGCTATGCCGTGCAGAGTGGGGTGCTGAAAGGGCTGGGCATCAGGGTTCGCAATGCCATGGCGCGCTCCAACTACCGCAGTGATATCGACGAGAACCGGCTGACCCTGGTTTACACCTGGCAGCTGTTTTGAGGCATCGCCAGCCATTGTTGTCACACAAGGCTCAAGTCATGCGCCAGGGCTGGCAACCAAATCCGCGCCTACAGTTGCGAAGAGGCTGGGGCAGGAGAATGATCAGCGACGCGCCAACCGCCCACTGACAAAGTGCGCCACATCATTGAACCCCGGCGTCGACGCATGCCCCGGCGTCACCAGCGAATCGATGAATGCCTCGTCTTCGGCTGTGATCTTCACTTCCAGTGCGCCGCCATAGGTATCCCACTGCGCCTCGGTGCGTGGCCCGACGATGGCCGAGCTGACCAGCTGGCTGTTGAGCACCCAGGCAATCGCGAACTCGACCAGGCCCACGCCCTTGGCCTGAGCGTAGTCCTGCAGCTGCCGGGCAATGGCCAGCGACTCCTGGCGCCATTCCACCTCCATGATGCGCTTGTCCTGGCGTGCAGCGCGGCTGCCCGCTTCGGGCTCGGCCCCTGGCGCATACTTGCCGCTGAGCACACCACGGGCCAGCGGGCTGAACGGCACTACGCCCAGGCCGTGATACGTGGCAGCGGTCATCTGCTCAGGCTCCGCCTGGCGGTTGACGATGTTGTACAGCGGCTGGCTTACCACCGGCTTGGCCACACCCAGGCGCTCGGCGAGGTTGCAGAGCTCGGCGATGCGCCAGCCACGGTAATTGGACACCCCCCAGTAACGGATCTTGCCCTGCTGCAACAGGTCGCCGATGGCGCGCACGGTTTCTTCCAGCGGCACCTTGTGGTCTTCGCGATGCAGGTAATAGATGTCCAGGTAGTCCAGGTGCATGCGCGTCAGCGTGGCATCGATGCCATTGAAGATGTGCTTGCGCGACAACCCGCTGCGGTTGGGCAGGCCATCAGTAGGCCCCATGCCGACCTTGGAGGCAACGATCCAGTCCTGGCGGTGGCGCGCTACCGCTTCACCGACGATCTCCTCGGAGCGTCCGGCGTTGTACACGTCGGCGGTGTCGATGAAGTTGATGCCCTGGTCCCAGGCCTTGTCGATGATCCGCAACGCATCCTCGGTGCCGGTCTGCTCGCCGAACATCATGCTGCCCAGGGTCAGGGCGGAGACTTGCAGGCCGGATTGGCCCAGGGGACGGTAGATCATGCCGAGTATCCTTTGCGGGGAATGATCCGGTTGTTTTACACAGAACCGACGGGGTTTAAAAGGGCACAGGGGAGGTGAAATCAGCCAATCAGCGCGAGGGCTTCATTCAGGCTCAAGGGCCGCTTCATCCGTTGTGACAGCGTCGCCATGGCATCCGAATAGCCCTTGGCTACCACCGCCTGGACTTGGTCTCCGACACACTGCAGGGCAACGAAATCGCCTTTTTCCGGCTCACCGACGAACTCGATGCGGTCCCAATTCCGGGCATGTCCCAGCACCTCGTAGGTGCGCCCGTGCTGGTAGGTCCAGAAGAACGGCACATCGTTGTAGCGCCGTTGCTCACCCAGCATGTTGGCCGCCGCAATCACGCCGTGCTGCTGGGCCAGCCGCCAGTGCTCGATGCGCACCGGCTGCCCTGCGTGGGGGAAGGTGGCGATATCGCCAGCGGCCCAGAGCCCATCGGCAGCATGCAGTTCTGCATTGACCGACACTGACTGGTCTTTGGCCAATTGCACACCTTGCACGAACGCCGTGGCCGGCTTCACTCCCGTTCCGAGTAGCACCAGGGAGGTGCTCAGCCGCTCGCCATTGGTCAATTGCACGGCTTCGACCTTGTCTTCGCCCAAAAAGCGCTCGACTTCGGTCGGGCCGTGGAACACCACGCCCTTGCGCTCATGCAGCTCGCGAATGCAGCGCCCGATACGCTCGCCCAGCTGTTTGGCCAACGGTACTTCGTGACGTGTGACCACATGCACCTGCGCGCCATACTTTCGAAGTGCCGAGGCGGCTTCGAGGCCAATGAAGCCGTCACCGACGATCACCACCGGCTGCCCAGGTTCGGCGGCATCGAGCAGGCGCGCGGCATCCTCGCGCGAGCGCAAGGTCATGATGCCGGGTAGGTCGACACCCGGCAGCTGCGGGCGCAGCGGCTTGCCGCCGGTGGCCAGCAGGGCAGCGTCGTATTCGATGTGCTGGCTGTCGGCGAGGGTGATCTGGCGCTTTTTTGCATCCAGCGCACGGACCTTGCCGAAGCGCCGGTCAAGCTGGCCCTTGCGCAGCTGATCGGGCTCCAGCAAGGCAGACACCTCGTCGGGCGCCATCTCCCCAGCGATGACGAATTTGCTCAAGGCGGTGCGATCGTAAGCGGGCTGCCGTTCCTGGTCGAGCCAGATCAGGTGCCCGCCGAAGCCGTGGTCGAGCAGCGTGGCCACCGCCGCCGAGCCGGCGGCACCGGCACCGATCACCACGAAGGTGCGGGCATCGCTGTGGCGCGGTGACTCGCTCTGTGGCAAGGGTTGGTCATCGACCCATACTTCGCCATCCTTGACCCATGCCCGATACCTGCGCAGACCCGTCAACGCCGGCGGTTCGCACACCGCGCCTTCATCGACGGCAAACGCGGCCTTGTGCCAGGGGCAGACCAGCAGGCCGCCGCAGATGACGCCTTCCTCCAGCGGCGCGCCTTCGTGCGGGCAGTTGCCCTGGTAGGCATGGACCTGATCGCCCTGACGGACGAGGATCATCTCTTCGTTGCCGGCCTGGACGCGCAAGGGGCGCCTGGGATCGAGCTGTTCGAGGCGGGCCACGGCGTGCTGGGTCATGGGGCTTCTCCAAAGGGGGCTTTGGAACCATTTGACGCCTGGGACGGGAGGGGGATGCGTTGAGCTGACGATCGGTGTTCTTGTGTTCGCCGCGGGGTTTGCACCCCGGTGCCTCAACTCACCCGAGCAGTACTCAACGCCCCAGCCCGGGTAACCCGCAGGGCCACCAAGCTACCCAGCACGATCAGCGCGGCCAGCGAATACAGCGCAACATCGGTAGACCCAGTCTGGTCCTTGATGAAGCCGACCAGGTACGGGCTGAGGAAGCCAGCCATCTGGCCCACCGAGTTGATGATCGCCAGGCCCGCCACTGCGGCACTGGCGCTGAGCAGCGCGGTCGGCATCGGCCAGAACATCGGCAGGCCGGTGAGGGCGCCCATGGTGGCGATCGACAGGCCGAGGATGGCGATGGTCGGGTTGGCGGCGAAGTTGACTGCGATCAGCAGGCCGACGGCGCCCATCAACATCGGGACTACGAGGTGCCAGCGGCGTTCGTTGCGCAGGTCTGCCGAGCGGCCGCAGAGGATCATGAACACGCCAGCAAGCAGGTACGGAATGGCGCTCAGCCAGCCGATCAGCAGCGGGTTGTCAAAGCCCATGTTCTTGATGATCGACGGCAGCCAGAAGTTGATCGCGTACACGCCGCTCTGGATGCAGAAGTAGATGAAGCCGAAGGTCCAGATCAGCGGGTTGGCCAACACGGCCATCACGCTGTCGCCGGTGGCGTTCGGTTTGCTGGCGGCGTCGGCCTCGAGGTCGGCGGCGATCAGCTGGCGTTCGGCCGGGCTCAGCCAGGCGGCTTTCTGGTAACCATCGCTGAGCAGTTTGATGGCCAGTACACCGAGAGCGACGGTCGGCAGGCCCTGGATCAGAAACATCCACTGCCAGCCGGCCAGGCCATGCTGGCCAGCGGCGAAGTGCTGGAGGATCCAGCCGGAGAACGGCCCGCCGAGCAGGCCCGACACCGGGATCGCCGACATGAACAGGGCCATGATGCGGCCGCGACGGTCAGCCGGGAACCAGCGCGAGAGGTACAGCACCACCCCGGGGAAGAAGCCTGCCTCGGCCGCACTGGTCAGCAGGCGCAGGGTGTAGAACTCGGTGGGGGTGGTGACGAACAGCAGGCAAGTCGACAGGCTGCCCCAGGCGATCATCATCGCTGCAATCCAGCGCCGCGGGCCGAAGCGGTTGAGCGCCAGGTTGCTCGGCAGGCCGCAGAGCACGTAGCCGATGAAGAAGATGCCGGCGCCGAGGCCGTACACGGTTTCGCTGAACTTCAGTGCATCGAGCATCTGCAGCTTGGCGAAACCGACGTTGACGCGGTCCAGGTAGTTGAACAGGTAGCAGATGAAAATGAACGGGATCAACCGCAGGGTAATGCGCCGGTACAGCGCGTTGCGGGTGATATCCGTGCCTTGGTCAGGGGCGGGGCTGTGTGCCATGATTGTGGTCTCTGTTGTTATGGTTGTCGCCGCGTCGCCTGTGCCGGCGCTCGCCCTGACGAGTCTCGGGGACGGCGGTGCGCCTGTCTTTGTGCTTTTGCACAGCGTATCGTGCATGGTGCTGTGCCTTCCAACAAAGGCAGAGGGTGTATGCGCTCCAGTAGCCATCAACCCAACCGTCGGATTACAGTCAGGTACGAGATCGGCCCGATAGCTATGGCTGCGATTTATTGAGGTTAATGTCGAACATGGCTAACTATTCGTTGGGCCGGATTGGAGCGGTTCTTAATGACCAGCGCAGGATTCACTAGGCTGTGCTCGAAGGCAGCCAGTGCAAAATTCAGAGCTTCCGCAGGCGACGGTGACGTTGGGTAATTCTTACGCTCAAGCGCGGAAGTTATAATGTCGCTCACTCTTCCCGCAATGCTGCTCTGCCCTCGTTTATTCTCTACGGGGGAAAACTCCCTATAATCAACCCCCTTGAACAGCCTCATCATCCCGACAGTCGGATGATCAGCCATGGTGTCCTCCACCTCTATGCCTGTGCCAGCCAGGTTCTTTTCGTACCTTGACCTCAGGTATGTCATTACTAGCTTGGCTGACTGTTGGTCTTGCGTGTGAAGGTACAGTACCGCACTTTCAGATACGTGGCCGATCTTGTCGTGAGCAGCGATTTTGCTTTGCCTTACGTATTGGGGTAGTGCTGTTGTGGTATCTGCCACTGCTGCGCTGAGCTCATTTATATATGCTTTCTTTACTGAGATATTGAGGCGGGATTTTGTGCTGTTTGGCCGGTCTTCTGCATTGTTAGGTATCATTCGAAAATATAATACGCGCTGCGTCGGTAGCTGCTGGAGCTGATGGCTTTGTGCGTTCAGCTGTCTAAGTTTTACATGGCGTTTCGCCTGAGGGTAAATGTCAAGGTATGACTCGAACTGTTTCGCCAGTTTCGCCATGTAATTGACTTGTATAATTGATTCTTCGCGGGTCATTTTCGGTGTTGTTTCTTGGCTGGAGCTTAACTCGTGATAGTGCGCTATAAGTGCTCGTGCGTCCAGTGATGGCTGTTCCCAGGCCCATTGGGTGAGCGTCAGAAGCGATTCATAAGCCGAATCCTCCCCTTGTAATCCTTCGTTGTCAGTCAGCGTAGAAGGATTATTGCGACAGAATCTAAATAGATTGAGTCCATCAATGCTAGCGGCAGGATCAGCACTCAACCATCTTCCCGCCCAAGGCTGGTAATACCTAAAGCCGTAATAATAGAGCCCCGTGGCATCTCGCTCTTTGCCTGAGTATTTAAACACCTTGTAGTCTGCTTCAACCTGGCTTCGCGCCATGAACATGGCAGTGCCGCCATAGGGATAGTATTCTTCGAGGCTGATCACTTTACCTGCGCCATCGAGTTCCAGGTCACTGCTGCCATTGAGTAGAGGGTAGCTGTATCGCAGTTGATCATTATCAATGTTTTCCGGCCTACCGCTCATCCAGTGCAGTACGCGCACATGCGCAGCGCCGGCAGCGGTCATGCCTATGACATGCAGCGCTTCCTCGAGGTTGCCATCGTTGAGCCTGTGCCGCAGTTCGAGTCCTTGTAAATAGATGACCTGCCGCGTCTGTCGGGTGTCTTTCAACTGCTGGCGAGTGATCTTCAGGCTGCGCTGGCCTTGCGCATCATACCGGTAATACTCACCGTCGTTGATTGCGTCAGCGCGTGTGAGAGGCTCGACGCTCGATAATTCACCACGTAGTGTCCAGTTCAGTTGCTGGCCAGGTTGCAAGGTTCTCTGTTGCCCGGCTGCGGTGAACAACAGGTCTACTTCAGCGGGGTCTTCCGTCAGTGTACTCAGCACACCCCGGTTGCTTCGGTCGCTCAAAGTGATATTAGTGGTGTACCGATTGCCCGTTGCGCCTGCACTGTGCCTCATGCGCAATAGGTTGCCAGCGCCGTCATAGTCGTAAGTGCGGGTATAGTTTGTATAAGTACTGCTGTCGAAGCCAGAGGCTGGAACGGGTCCTGAATTCATAGAATAAGCGCAACGCTTGAAACGAGAGGCAGAGAGCCAGCCACCGGTAGAATCCAGGCTCTCACACCGAAGGATTCAAGCGCAGATGACTAAGTAGCGAGGATCAATCTACGCCCGCGCAAGCGCTTGGGCTGGAAGACGCCGTACGAAGTGCATACAGGGGTGAGCGTTGCACTTATGTGTTGAATTCAGGGGTGAATGACGTTCATGCCAACGTGCATTTGCCATTTCCCGTCCGGTAGCCTTGACCAGTTGGTAAAGACTGTCATAGCTGTATGTGTTCCCTGCGACCACTTTCTGGTTGCGCCAGAAATGGACCTTTTGCGCATCATTGCGCACCTTGGTTACGTTACCGACAGGGTCGTAGGTGTAAGACAAATCTTGCAGGACGCAGGCGCCAGCAGCATGCCCAACAGGGCGCTCCGTTCTGTTGCCAGCCAGGCGTTGCGTATGCGCTTGGTAATGAAAGGTAGTCACTACACCATTGCCGTGCACCTCGCGCAGCTTTGCACCGATGGCCGAATGGGTTACGGCCTGGACGATAACTTGCTCCGTAGTGCCATGGAGTGTCAGTGAGCTACCGCAGGGTAGGCCCGCCAAGTCATATGTCATGCGTTGGCGATTGCCTGCGGCATCGACACTAATCAGCGTAGCTCCGACAACATCTGTGGTGGTCAGCGAGGTATACGTAGCTGAACTCAGTGCGTTATCCCAAAAAACCATGCGATCAGGGTTCTGGGCATCTTCAAGCAAGCGGCGGGTCACTGAACTAGGGACACCCGTCAGGGAGATACTGTCCGTCTGTACAAATCCTGCTGGGTCAAAATGGCCAACTTTCTGCCCGCACAGGTTCAAGGCCTGTTCGATTGGAGTGCTCCCGCCATAGATCAAACGTTCTGTGTCTCTGGCAGTTTCACCGCTGGCCTGTTCGCAGATGCATAACAGGCGTCCGGGCAGACCTCTATCTTCGTAATACCAAGTGTGGGTCACGGCCTGCAGATCGCCTGCCAAACCCTCGTCAGAGATACCGATATTATTGACTGCTAAAAGCGGCTGTCCGCCGACATTGCTGAGTGACAGGAGGGTCCCGTTATCCACACCCTGTGCGCGAACGACATTGCCGAGCAGCTCAGTTTCGTAGTTGAAGTTCGTCAGCCCGGTAGCATGCAGACGCGGGTCCGCGCTCCAGGTCAAAAAACCGTGAGGGCTGTAGAAGTGGTGGCTGATTTGCTCAGACCTTGTAGCCGGTGCGTCCGGATGGCAGTGGTAGGCGACGTTGCGTACAGCAAAGCCACGGTTGTCGGTGACTGTAATGGTGGGCGTGCTGCTCAGTATCGGTTCAGCCATCGTTACGCTCCATGAGTATGGCGGGACGCCAATGAATCCACTTCATCCTTATCGAGTGTAGTTCTTCAGGAAGCTTCCAGTTGGCCCGTTTCAGATGAGCGAGTCGGCTTCACAGGGTGCACTTGCCCAATGCCTGTCTTTGTCCGCCTTGGTCTAGAGCAACGCCGTATGCCATCATCTGAGTCATAGTTATATGGCTAACGTTCCTCATGGGCGATGGCTCCAAAATCCTTCTGCAAGGACTCTTGAATGTTCGAACTGGACCATGACCTGGCGCAGGATATCGTCGATCGGGCGATGGCCATTCTGCCGTGCAACGTCAACGTCATGGACAGCCAGGGGCTGATTCTCGGCAGTGGCGAGTCGGAGCGCATCAACACCCGCCACGAGGGTGCGCAGCTGGTGTTGGCCAATGGCCGGGTGGTCGAACTGGACGTGGACGCGGCCAAGTGCCTGAAGGGCGTGCAGCCTGGGGTCAACCTGCCGTTGATGCTCGACGGGCGCCTGATCGGCGTGCTCGGCCTGACCGGCGACCCGCAGCAACTGCGCACCTACGGCGAGCTGGTGCGCATGACCGCCGAGATGCTCCTGGCGCAGCGCCATCTGCAGGTCGAGCAGCAGTGGCGGCGCCAGCGTTGCGACGACCTGCTGGCGCTGCTGCTCGGCGGCAGCGGTGATTCGCCACGGTTGCTGGATGAGGCCCAGCAGTTGGGCCTGAAGCCCCAGTTGCCACGGGTGCCATGCCTGTTTGAACTGCAATCCGGGCCGCCTGCCGAGACGCTGTCGGCCTGGTTGATGAGCCGTTACCCAGAAAGCTGGTGCGTGAGCCCTTCGCGCGAGTCGCTGCTGTGGTGCCGGCCGGCGGGGTTGGTGCTGGATGAAGCACGCCTGATCGAGCGCCTGCGGCGCCACGGCTGGGAGGTGGAACGCCTGGCCCTGGGCAGCGCGGCGCAGAGCCTGGAACAGCTGCGCCGGGGCTACCGGCGGGTGCGTGACTTGCTGGCCTATGGCCGCGAGGTGTTGCCGAAGGAGCAGCTGCTGAGCCTAAGCCGCTACCGCTTGCCGGCCTTGCTCTGGCGCCATCGCAATGAAGACGCGCTGGATGAGTTGCTCGAGCCGTTGCTACGCCTTCGCGCCCGCGATGCCAGCGGCCAGTTGCTGACCACGCTGCGCGCCTGGTGCGCGCACGATGGCCAGAGCCAGGCCTGTGCCGATGCCTTGGGGATCCACCGCAACAGCCTGCGCTACCGCCTCGAGCGCATCGCCGAACTGGGCGAAGTGGACCCGTTGCGCCTGGAAGGCATGCTCAGCCTGTACCTGGGGCTGCAACTGCTACCGGCCGATTGAGCGCTGCCAAAGGCATTTGCCCAAACAACGTCGCCGGCCTTTTGTGCATCCGACTGAGGCCGCCGCGCCAGACAGCTGTCAGCATGCCTGTTATCAGGACAGGAGAATCCCCATGAAAATCGTCATCGCCCCCGACTCGTTCAAGGACAGCCTTGACGCTGCCGGTGTCGCCCGTGCCATTGCCCTGGGCCTGGGCGAGGCGTTGCCTGCTGCCGAGCTGGTCGAATGCCCGATGGCCGATGGCGGCGAAGGCACCATGGAGGCGATTGTCGCTGCCAGCCATGGCGAGTTGCGCAGGCTGACTGTGCGCGGGCCGCTGGGGGAGCGCGTGGAAGCCGGTTGGGGCTGGCTGGCAGAAAGCCGCACCGCAGTCATCGAGATGGCCCAGGCCAGCGGCATCCAGCTGGTACCCAGCGGGCAGCGCGATGCCTGCCGCAGCAGCACCTGGGGCACCGGCGAGCTGATCGCCGCCGCCCTGGCGGCCGGGGCGCAACGGATCGTCCTGGCCATTGGCGGCAGCGCCACCAACGATGGCGGCAGCGGCATGCTGCGGGCGCTGGGCCTGCGCCTGCTGGATGCCGGCGGGCAGGCGCTGGAGGAGGGTGGCCTTGCCCTGGCCCGGCTGGCCCATATCGACGCCAGTGACCTGGACCCACGGCTGGCCGAGGTGCAGGTCGACGTGGCGGCCGATGTCGACAACCCGCTATGTGGCGCCAATGGCGCTTCGGCGATCTTCGGCCCCCAGAAGGGCGCCAACCCCGAGCAGGTGCAGGCGCTGGACCAGGCTTTGGGCCACTTTGCCGACCACTGTGCGCAACTGCTGGGTAAGGACGTGCGCGACTTCCCGGGTTGCGGTGCGGCCGGGGGCATGGGCTTTGCCGCCAAAGCCTTCATGGGCGCGCGCTTCCGCCCCGGCGTGGAAGTGGTCGCGGAGATGGCTGGCCTGGACGCGCTGGTGCAAGGCGCCGACCTGGTAATTACCGGTGAAGGGCGCTTCGACGCCCAGACCCTGCGCGGCAAGACCCCGATGGGTGTCGCCCGGGTCGCCAAACGTCATGGGGTGCCGGTGGTGGTGCTGGCGGGCACCTTGGGCGAAGGCTACCAACAGCTGTATGCCCACGGTATCGACGCTGCCTTTGCCTTGGCCAATGGGCCGATGACCCTGGAGCAGGCGTGCGCGAATGCCGCGCAGCTATTGCAGGACCGTGCCGGTGATATCGCCCGTGTCTGGCAATGCGCCATTGCGTAATCACACGGGTCGGCATGGTACCGGCGCAGCTACGGCATTACCCCGATGCGGGCGACATTTACGCGATTCGCCCGGAGCTGGGTGGCATCGCCCGGTATGCCTTCAAGGAATGAGCGCCTGCCCCTGACTGGCCGGTAGCACGGCCAGCTCGCCGAAGCGTTGCGCGGCGTCGATATAGCGCAATGCCGACTTGGCGTCCTTCCAGCCAACGTAGCTCATCAGGGCCTTAAGCTCCCAGCCATTGGCCGTTGCCCAGGTGGCAAAGCCGCGGCGCAGGGAATGGCCGGTGTACAGCGCGGCGGGTACCTCGGCACGTGCCAGCATGCGCCGGAGCAGGCCGACCAGGCTGTTGCTGTTGAGTGGTGTGTCGCTGAGGTTGCCCCAGCGGTCGAGCTTGCGGAATACCGGCCCGTGGGCGATGCCCGCCACCTCGATCCATTGCAGGTAGGCATTGACCGGGCACAGCGTCTTCAGCGCCGGGGTGCGGTGCTGCACGCCCAGTGCTTCACGGTCGCCCTTGCTGCGCGGCAGGAACAGGGTGATGCCGACGCCAGCTTCGGCCTGGATGTGCTCCACGCGCAGGCGCGCCAGTTCATCGCCGCGAAAGCCGCGCCAGAAGCCCAGCAACAGCAAGGCGGTATCACGGCGAGCGCGGCGCAGGGCTGGGAGGTCGTGGCATGTGCGGGCCTGGGTAGCTTCTGCCTCGAAGCGCTCGACGGCTGCCTGCAGGTGTTGCAGCAACAGCGGGGCTGCTTGCCTGGGGGGTGTCGGGTGCAGGGTGCGGATGCCGCGCAGCACCTGGCGCACCAGCGGCGCCTTTGTCGGGTCGGGGAAGCCCTGGCTGATGTGCCACTGGCTGAGTGCTGCCAGGCGTTGGCGCAGGGTGCTGACTGCGTGCTGTTCGGCGTGGTCGGCCAGGTAGCGGGCGATGCTGTCGGCAGTGGCCGGCAGGAACCCGCCCCAATGGGCCTCGAAATGTTCGATGGCGGCTTGGTAGCTGCGCCGGGTGTTGTCGCGGGTGGCGGCGCGGACGTAGCGCTCGATGTCGGTCATGGCAGGTAGGTTGGTGGGAGACCTTGACACGATAGAGCTAATTGCTCCGCCTGTCCCGGCCTATTCGCGGGGCAAGCCCGCTCCTGCAAGGATTGCATAACTCCTGTAGGAGCGGGCTTGCCCCGCGAAGAGGCCGGTGAGGATGAAGAAAGTCTCAGCGAGGCAACGAAGCATCCATCAACTGCCGCAGCGGCGCATATTCGGCCTGGCTTACCGGCACCAGCCCGCTGGCATCCTGGGAGGCGACAAAGGCGGCCATGGCCTTGGGGTCGTCCAGCATCGCCGCGCGAATGCGTTGCTTCAGCGTCGGGCACAGGCTGGCACTGAACACATAAGGGTCGTAGTAGATCGGCTGTGAGCGCCATTGCACCTTGAGTGCAGCCGGGCTCAGCGCATGCCCGGCGAGGTAGGCATCGGCCCGCTCGCTGGCGACGAACGCGGCATCGACCCGGCCATCGAGCAACGCCTCCAGCGCCTTGTCGTGGGTCCCGGCATACACCAGCGCGCCGAAGAATTGCGGCAACGGCGAGCCGACTTCGATCGGGAACTCGACACTTGGCACCAGGCTGCCCGAGGTGCTGGCCGGGTCGCTCAGGGCCACGCGCTTGCCGCGCAGTTGCTCGATGTTTTCGACGCTGTTGGCACGGGTCAGCAGCAGCGCCTGATAATGGCTGCCGGCCGGGGTGTAAGGGCCAGCACTCAAGGTGAAGGTCGCGAACGGTTCGATGCCGGGGTCGCGACGGTTGGCCAATACATAAGATGCTGGGCCAAGCCGGGCGATATCCGCACCGCCGGAGACGATGGCGTCCACCACGCTTTCATAGGAGGCGGCAATCACCAGCTCCACCGGCACACCCGCTGCCTGGCTCAAGCGCTGCAGCAGCGGCTGGTGTTCGCGGACCATGTCCTCGCTGCTCTTGATCGGGATGACCGCCAGGCGCAGGCTGCGCGGCGTGCAATCGGCCACGGCGGCAGAGGCCAGCAGATTGGCCAGCAACAGCGCGGCCAGGGTCTTCACAACACGCATGGCTTTTCCTCGACACCGTTGAAGGGTGGGTACTCACGCAACTGCGCAGGCGACAACGGCCGGCTGAAGTGGTAGCCCTGGGCGATATCGCAGCCGGCGAGCTTCAGGCACACCACCTGCTCGCGGGTCTCGACGCCTTCGGCCACCACTTCCAGGCCCAGGCGCTTGGCCAGGATAATGGTCGAGGACACGATCGGGCTGTCGTCATAGCTGTTGGACAGCGGTGCGATCAGCGAGCGGTCGATCTTCAGCTTGCTCAGCGGCAGCGACTGCAGGTGCGCGAAGCCGGCGTAGCCGCGGCCGAAGTCGTCCAGGCTGATGCCCAGGCCAGCGGCCCGCAGGCGATGCAGGTGATCGACGGCGGTGCCTTCCGGGTCGAGGATGGTCGTTTCGGTGATCTCCAGCTCCAGGCGCTGCGGGTTGATGCCGTAAAGCTGCAACTTAGCCAGCAGGCGGGTGCTGAAGTCGGCCTGGCGCAACTGCATAGCCGAGACATTCACCGCCAGCCGTGCCTCACGGCCTTGCGCATCCCAATGGGCCAGTTCCACGCAGGCCAGGCGCAACACCTCCCAACCCAACTCGATGATGAAACCGCTGCGTTCGGCCAGGCTGATGAAGCGGTCTGGGTAAAGCAGCCCGAATTCGGGGTGATCCCAGCGCACCAAGGCTTCATAGCCCAGTACACGGTGGCTATCCAGGCGGATCTGCGGCTGGTAGTGCAGCACGAACTGGCGCTCGGTCAGGGCCGTGCCGAAGGCCTGCTCAAGGGTGAAGGCCTGGATATCGGAAAGGTTGAGTGAGGGGTCGAAGAAGCGGTACTGGGCGCGCCCGGCCTGCTTCGCCGAGTACATGGCGGCATCGGCGCTGCGGATCAGGCTGTCGATGTCCTGGCCATCACGCGGGCAGATGCTGACCCCGACACTGGGGCTGGTGTTGACCTCCTGGCCGTCGAGGGCGTAGGTGGCCGAGAGCTTCTGCACCAGCGTGCGCACCCAGCTGTTGATCTGCGCCTCACTGCGCTCGCCTGCCAGCAGCACGACGAACTCGTCACCGCCGAAGCGCGAAGCCTCGTCGCCGGGTTCGAGCAGGCGCTGGATACTCCCGGCCACCGCCTGCAGCAACAGGTCGCCAATCTTGTGCCCGAGCGAGTCGTTGATCGACTTGAAACGGTCCATGTCGATGAACAGGATGGCCATCAGGCGGCGCTTGCCGCGTTGTCGGGTCAGTGCTTGTCCTGCGACTTCGACGAACTGGCGGCGGTTGTGCAGGCCGCTGAGGTGGTCGGTGGCGGCGGCGTGGCTGCTGCGCCGGTGTTCGTCTTCCAGGCGGTCGATCAATTGCTGGTTGACCTGCTGCGCTTGCTCCAAAGCGCTGAACGCCTCCTGGCGCTTGCGCAGCAGGCGCAAGGTCCAGGCCAGGCTGGCGAGGATCATCAGGGTCATGCTCAGGTTCAGCCAGAACTGCCGTGAATAGGCCAGCGTGGAAGGGGCGAGAATCTCGTCATAACGCTGGCTGACCACCACGCTGAAGCCACGCTCTGGCACCCGCCGGTACAGGCTCTGGTACGGGACCCCGGACGCGTACTGGGTCAGTTGCCCGGCCGCCGCGTCGGCATCTGCCATATCCGGTTCGAAGCTGTCGCCTGCCACCACCACGCCGCTGGTATCGATGCGCAGACGCTCCTGGCCATCGTCCTGGATCAGGCGCATCAAGCCGCTGTCGCCAAGATCGATGTGCTGGAACAGCACCGCCAGGTAGCCAATGTCGAGCTGCACCACGAGGATGTTGTCGATCTCCCGGCCCGGCAGGTCGGTCAATGGCAACAGGAAGGGCAGGCGCCAGTTGGGCATGGTTGGGGGCGAGGTATCGAAGGCGGTACGTGGCAGGAAAGGTTTGAAACCGTAGTGGGCGACATGCACCTTCAATTGATCCAGCCATTGCGCTGGCAGCTGCGCGGCCTCGTCACTGTGGCTTGCGGAAAGCAGCCGGCCTTGGCGGTCGTACAGGCTCATGCGCTTGAACACCGGGTCCTCTGCCAGCAGCCTGGCCAGGCTGAGGCTGCCCTGGCGCAGGGTTTTCATGTCGTCCTGGGTTACCCGGCCCACGGCCTGGGCGCGGTCGACCAGCTGGCGCAGGCTTTCGGCAACGATACTGGCCAGGTTCAGATGCTCCGCCGCCTTGGCCGTCAGTGCATCCTGGCGCGAGGCGGCCTTCTGGGTGACGTGCAGCCCCCAGAGGAAGGTCAGGGTGGCTGCACAGAGCATCAGGATCAGCAAGCGCAGGAGGCTTGCGGAGGAGAGAGAGCGACGGATCACTGCTGTTGTTCCCGACCCTGGGTGATGGTCGAAAAATACGACAGGCAGATGACAGCCTCATGACTGGTGGCTAATTGCCTTTAAGGTTTTCCCCGATCCGCCAGGGGCGCCTGTATGCGCGTGGTCTCCTCCTGCAGGTAAGTGATCAACGCGCTGATCTCGGTATCGCCCAGGCGCATGTTGGGCATGGCCAGGCGGTTGTACTGCTCGAAGAGCAGGGTGGCCAGCGGCTCCTGCTCGGCGAGCATCTGGTCCGGCTCCTTCAGCCAGCGTACCAGCCAGCTGGGGTCGCGTTGCTGGGTCACACCAAGCAGGTCGGGGCCGATGCCGGGCTGGCCGGGCTCGGTGTTGCCCACGGTGTGGCAGGAGGAGCAGCGGGTGCGGAAGATCTGTTCGCCGCTGCTGGGCGGGCGGATTTCCGGTGCGCTGGCGTAGTCGTTGGCCATGGCACTGGCCTGTTTCCAGTTGTGCAGGCTGTTGCCTAGGCGATCGGCGAGAATGTAGGGGCTTTCGAAGGGCGAGGCCTTCATCCAGCGGCCGGTGGCCTGGTTGCCGATGATCAGGCTCAGGTTGTGGTCCTTGGAACGGCCGTTCTCCAGGCCTTCGATGTACAGGCCCAGGCGCCGGCGCAGCTGTTCGATGTCTTCAGGTTCGCCGGTGAGCAGGGTCCAGCCGGGGCCGATGCCGAACTTTTCGGCATAGCGCTTGAGTGTGGCGGGGGTGTCGTTGTAGGGGTCGATGCTGATGGAGTAGAGGAAGATGTCCTTGCCCACCCGGTCACCGAGGATCTTCTGCACCTGGCGCAGGCGGGCGGTTTCCACCGGGCAGGAGTCGGAGCAGCCGGTGAAGATGAAGTTGATCGCCACCACTTTGTCCTTGATCAGGTCGTCGAAGAACCGCACCGGCTTGCCGTCCTGGGTAACCAGCGGGGTGTTGGGGAAGTAGTCGGCGCCCCATGGGGTGGCGGCTTCGGCCGTTTGCATCGATTGTGCCGATTTGATCGGCCAGTAGTGGGTACCGGCGGCGAACAGGGTGAGTGCGAGCAGAACACGCCATGACAGGGCCATGATGTATGTCCTCTGATTTGCGGTGAGCCGCGAAAGGGCCGCAGAGCGGCCCCCGTGCAACGCGTATTACTTGACGCTGACTGGCACCGTGACGCTCTGCCCCAGGGCCGACTTCACGGTGATCGTCGCCGGTGTCGCCAGGCTGCCACCGGTGGTGGTCACCGACAACCGCCAGCGCGCCCCGCTGGATGCCGCCGTCAGCGTTGCCGTGCCCAGGTTCAGCGGGCCACTGGTGGTGGCTGCGGCCACGCTGATGCTGTTGCCGGTGGCAACCGAGGTGGTGCCGGAGATGTCCCAGGTGTAGCGGTTGTTGCTGCGCACCTGCACCACGGCGCTGCTGACCTGGACCTCGTCGGCATTCACCGCCGGGCTCACTGCCACGCTGACCGTGGCCGGTGTCAGCGACTCGGCGCCCTTGGCGTCACGCGCCGTGTAGTTGAAGCTGGCGGTAAACGGGGTGTCGACCGTAGCCGGCGGGGTGTAGGTTACGGTGGTGCCGTCGGTGCTGACCGAGCCCTTGCCGGAATCAGGCTGGCTGAGGTCCTTGACGGTCAATGGCAGGTTGCCTTCCGGGTCGGTGTCGTTGGCCAGCACGTTGATCACGATCGGCTTGCCTGCCTTGGTCGCAGCGCTGTCATTGACGGCCACGGGTGGCTTGTTGGCCGGATTTTCTCCGTTGTTGCTGCTGGCGGTACGGAAGGTCGGCAGGCCTACCGAGGCCATATACTGCACGCCATCCCAGCCTGGCAGCGGCGTCGGCATGACCTGGAACTGCCCAGGGTGCTCGATGTCCCAGCGCAGCAGCATCGACGAGTCTTCATGCTGGGTGTTGTGGCAGTGCTCCATGTAGGTGCCGGCGAATTCGCGGAAGCGAATGGCCATTTCCACTTCACCCGAGGAGTCGGCGTCCGGGCCGATGCGGTAGACGTCCTTGCGTGCCCATTTTTCCCACTCTGGCGGTGCCTTGCCGTCACGGCTGAGGATCACGCCTTCCTCGAAGTGCACATGCACTGGGTGGCTCCAGCCGTTGCCACCGTTCTTGATCTTCCACACTTCCAGGGTGCCGTCGCCGCTGAAACCGCCCTGGGTCGCTTCGCTGGCCAGCTGTGGCGCGGCGGAGATGCGCCGTGGGTCCATGCTGTAGCCAAATCCGCCGTCGGTCTTGATGGTCCAGGGGCTGGTATCGGTGCCGTCGGAGCGGCCGAAGATGAACTCGCGGTGGCGGGCAGCCTTGATTTTGGCCTGGTCGGCCACGGCGGTGCGGTCGATGGTCAGCGGGATCATCTTCAGGCCTTCGGCCTTGCCCGGCTTGGCCGGTTCATAGGCGCTCGGGTCCATGCTGAGGTCCTGGCCGCTGTAGGGCTGCACGATCAGTTGCATGACCTTGCCGACTACCGGGTCGCCCTTGTCCCACTCAGGCCCGCTGCTGGTCTGCTGGATCACCGCCTTGTACTTCTCGGACAGCACATCGGCCAGCGAGATAGGCTGTTTCGGGCCCTTGCCGGTTTCGTGCTCCATGATGTTGACGATATACAGCTTGTCGCCGACCTTGATCCCGTTCTTGGCGAAGTTGATGATGATGTCGTAGCGCTCGGCGATGCCTTGCAGCGGCAGGATGGCGTTGTTGTCGTCGGTCTTGCCGTCGCCGTTGAGGTCCATGGTGCCGTCGAACGGCACGGCGTGTTCCATGATGTTACCGTCGTTGCCAATCATGTGGAACGGCACGCGGGCATACGACACGTTGGAACCGGACGGCCCCTTGAACTCGCCACCGTTGCCGGCGATTTCACGCACCACGGCAAACTTGAAGTAGCGCGACACCGAGCCGTTGAGGATACGGAAGCGATAGGCGCGGGCGCGGACCTTGAGCTTGGGCTGGTACTGCCAGTTGACCAGCACCTGGTCGCCGAGGAAGCCGTCGGTGTTGAAGGGGTTGAACCACAGCTGACCGTTCTGATCCCAGGCTTTGTCGGCGATCACCAGGTTGACGTCGTAGTCGCGGTTACCCCAAGGCATCGCCGAGCCGCTGGGGAAGCGCAGGTTGACACCGTCCTGCAGCGCTTCGTTGCCGCGGTCGATGGCGCTGTAGTAGTTCATCATCACGGCGTTGCCCTTGTAGACGTTCTGCGCCGTGAAATCCATCATGTGGTCGTGGAACCAATGGGTACTCATGGTTTCGTGCCAGTCGCCACGAATCTTGATGCTGCCGTTCTCGCAGGTCTTCAGCCCCGGGTTGGCGTCGTTGACGTAGAGCGTTTCACCCGGCGAGCAGGGGAATGCGGCGCGCGGGTCTTCGGCACGGGTGTTGATGGTGTCGTAGCCAGCCAGCTGGATCGGCCAGCGGTAGTCATAGTACTGGCCAGGGAAGAAGTAGGCGTTGGCGAAGCCATCGCTCTCGGCCGGTGAGTGACCGTTATGCTCATGGGTGGAAATGGTGTGCAAGCCGAAGCCGGCGTTGGCTGCCGGGTCGATCGGCAGCGCGTTGTAGTGGCGCATCAGCACCGGTTGGCCATAGCGAACCATCAGCAGTTTCGGCGGAAAGGTGCCGTCGAAGGTCCACAGTGACTTGTGGTTCTGCAGCGGGAAGTTCGGGTGGAAGCGGGTGTCGATGCCCTTGGTGGTGCCGAGGGTGTTCGGGATGTCCGAGGTCTGGTAGTACAGCCCGCCTGGCGCGAACTCACCGACGGCATAGTTGTGCAGTTGCTTGCGGTCACGCAGCCCCTGGTTGATGCGCGCACCTGCCTGCGCAGTCTTGAACACTGCCTGGGGGTAGAACTCGTTCCAGCGCTGGTGCGACCAGCCTTTTCCTGGTGGCCGGCCTTCCGCTGGCGAGCCGACCGAGTTGCGGTTCAGGAACAGCTCGATCTGCGCCTTCCACGGGTTGCGGTCGAGGGTGTTGGCGTACTGGGACGGGTACGGGTACAGCCCCGGCTGCTTGAGGAAGGCCTCCAGGGCATTGCCATTGGGGCTGCTGCGGGCGACCACGTTGGGGTCTTGAGCAGGTTCCGGGCCCAGAGTGGGGACCGGGAAGGTCAGCGAAGGGGGCGGCAGATTGGGGTCGAGTTTTTCCGGGCCGAATTCCTCGAACAGCAGCAATTGCTGGGTGAACGGCTGCGCTCCAAACAACGGGCTCGGCTTGCCGTTGGTAGGGTAATTGCGTGATGTCTGCAGGGCGGGCGGCAGCACGTTGTCGACGCGGTTGGTCTGCCGAGTACCGTACAACCCGTTTTGCAGCTCCAGCGAACCTTCGTTGGCTTCAGGCAGGTTGAACAGGTTGAGCAGCGACGGGGCGGGGTCTGCCGGCTGGTCATCGTAATGCGAGGGGTCTGTCGGCGGCGGCTGGCTGACATCATCCAGCGAAGAGGCCATGGCTGAGATCAGCCCGAAGCTGAGCATCAGCGCGGTCACGGCAGACAGTTTGAAGGCGTGGCTGTTGGGGTGGATCACGGCAGGTGTTTTCATTGCCTGGTGCCTCGCTCGCGGCTAAATGGCTATGGGCCATCAATGGCGTATTGCCGGGTTTTGATGGCCTGAGCAACGGCTGTGCCAACAGATGTTTCGGTAATACTTTGTCAAACAACTCCTTGCGGCGCCTGAGGCGCGCTAAATAACGGGGTGTCAAGGACCGGGTCTAGGCCCCCGAAACTGGGCAGGGTTGGGGCCCAACTCTGGTGATGGAGTGGGTGACAATTGGTGATGGGGGCTGTATACATGTTGCCCACCAAGGGGAGCCCGGCAACGGGCTGAGAAACCGCTGACAGCTGCAGCGCGGTGACCCTTCGAACCTGATCCGGATAATGCCGGCGAAGGGATGGGACAGCCGAACCTGCCTTTTGCCGGCCTCACTGCGAGGCCACACCATGACCGAACGCTTCAGCGAAACCCTGCAACGCCAGAACCAGCCGACTTGGTCGGCCGCCGTCGGCCACCGTTTCGTCACCGAACTCTGTGCAGGCAGCGTCGCCGACCCGATCATGGTCCGCTACCTGGTTCAGGACCACCGCTTTCTCGACAGCTTCCTGACCCTGCTCGGCGCCGCCATCGCCACCGCCGACACCTATGAAGCCCGCCTGCGTTTCGGCCGCTTCGCGGGGATGATCTCCAGCGACGAGAACACCTATTTCCTGCGTGCGTTCGAAGCCTTGGACGTCAGCCCGGCGCAGCGCACCGAGCCTGCAGACACTGCACCTACCGCCGGTTTCAAGGCCATCATGCGCGAGGCCGCGGCCACCCGTTCCTATGCTGCCGCGCTGGCCGTGCTGAACGTTGCCGAAGGCCTTTACCTGGACTGGGCTCTCAAGGCACCCAAGCCGTTGCCGGCCAACTTCGTCCATGCCGAATGGATTACGTTGCACGACAACCCGGCATTCTGTGATTTCGTGGCGTTCCTGAAGTCCGAACTGGACCGTGTCGGCCCCCAGGAGGCCGCATTGGCCAGTGATTTCTACGCAAGGACCGTTGAACTGGAGCTTGCCTTCTTCGACGCCATTTACACCGAGGAGGCTTGAGCATGGATATTTTCGAGCGCTTGAAGGCTGCTACTGCCGGCCAGTGGAACAGCTACGTCGATCACGACTTCGTGCGGCAGATGGGCGAGGGCACCTTGTCGGAACAAGCCTTTCGCACCTACCTCATCCAGGACTACCTGTTTCTCATCCAGTTCGCCCGCGCCTGGGCCCTGGCCGCCTACAAGAGCCGACTGCCGGCGGATATCCGCGCCGCCCAGGCCGGCCTGGCGGCGATTCTCGACGAAACCGAACTGCACCTGCGCCTGTGTGCACGTTGGGGGTTGTCGCAAGCCGATATCCAGGCAGCCCCCGAGCACCAGGCGACCGTGGCGTACACCCGTTACGTGCTCGACTGCGGCGCGGCCGGTGACCTGCTCGAACTGCATGTGGCGTTGGCACCGTGCGTGATCGGCTATGCCGAGATCGGCCGCACGCTGGCGGAGCGCATTGGTGATCTGAGCGACCACCCGTACCGGGAATGGATAGGCGAGTATGCCGGCGAGGGCTACCAGGGCGTGGCCGCGGCGGCGCGCAAGCACCTGGATGAACTGGCGGCACGGAGCATGACCGAGCAGCGGTTTGTGGAGCTGGCACAGATCTTTGGCCAGGCTTCGCGGCTGGAGGCTGATTTCTGGCAGATGGGGCTGGATGGCGTTGACTGAGTGCCGGTTGGCTTCAGTCGGGCTGTTTCATTGAGGTTTTGTGAATTGCCGTGCACATGTACCGCACGGCGATTCGATCGCGTTCGGGCAGGGTGCGGTAGTGGTCGATGAGGTTGACCTCTTCCTTGTTCAGGCGACGCAGGAACAGGCGCTGGTTGAATGACGTGAAAGCACGGAGGATGCGGATCAGAACGGAATCGATTGCCATGGAATCGCCTTGCATGGTTGTGGGCTCTCTTCCGTGAGATTTACCCTGCTTTGTCAGGGTAAAGGTGAAGTCTAGCGATCTGGGTCAATGTTTCAAGTGATGGGGCTGCTGCAGGCAGCCCAAGCTTTTCTCAGCCGGTGCTCATTTGCGTTTTCGCTTTCTGGGTTGAATGGGGGCTTCCTCGAACGCCTCTGGCGGTGGCGGCGCTGCGCGAACGTTGAATACGCGGCAGATGACGTACCAGCAGATGGCTACTGACAGGTTGTAGGGAAAGAGCACTGCCCAGAACGGTAGTTGCCAGTTCTTTTTGCCTTGCATTTCTCCGGGCTCGCCGGTGCGCCAGGGGGCGTAATGGTTCCAGGCTTCTGCTGGTGTGAGGCATATGGCGTGTAACGGTCTGTGCCACCAGTTGGGTTCGCCTGGAGGAGGGAGTTTGTCGGGGCCGTGGTCCATGAGATCACCAGCAGGCCCATGAAATAGGTCGCCCACAAGGCCAAAGTGCCGAAGCGGTAGCGCTCGCTGAACAGCTGGCGAGCCGGGGCCTTGTGCTGCACGGACGGTTCGCTGACGGTAAAGCGGGTGCCTTCGGCGAATCGCCCGCCGAGTTTGGCCAGGGCTGCGGCAATCTGTTGTGCCGGCGCCTGGCGGGCCGCCAGGAAGCGGGCGGACTCCGGCAGCAGCCACAGCAACAGGGGCAGCAGCGCAAGCGGCAGCACGCCGCCGGCCAGCAGCACCGACTGCCAACCGTGCTGGGGAATCAGCCAGGCTGCGAGAAACCCGCCCAATCCCGAGCCCATGTTGAAGCCGGTAAACATGACGGTGATCAGCAGCGAGCGGCTGCGCTCAGGCAGGTATTCGGACAGCAGGGTGGTGCTGTTGGGCATGGCCGCGCCCAGTGCGATGCCGGTCAGCAGACGCAGCACCGCCAGCTCATAAGGGGTGCGGGCGAAGGCGCAGGCCAGGCTGAGCAGGCTGAAACCGGTGACGGCAATCAGCAGCACCTTCTTGCGCCCCAGGCGGTCGGCGTAGGGGCCGGCCGTGAGAGCGCCGAGGGCCAGCCCGACCATGCCAGCGCTCATCACCGGGCCGAACGCTGCACGCGACAGCCCCCAGTCCTGCATCAACGATGGGGCGATGAAGCCCATGACGGCCACGTCGAAGCCATCGAACAGCACGATCAGAAAGCACAGCGACAGGATCAGCCACTGATAGGGCGAGACAGGGCGGCTGTCGATCCAGTCTTTGACGTCGACGCTGGCGTCGACAGAGGGCTTGAGCATGGGGGATCACCTTTTGTTCTTGTAGTGGTGAGTAGTCCGGATGGAGAACCACCGCGCCGGATTTCGGCGGCAGGTGACTGTAAGGCGCGCCTGGCCGCGAGCGCCTCTGGGAAATGCTTAATGGGATATCGAATCTGCTTATCGGCGACGTTTCGCCGCCGGCGTACCGGCTGCATCGATCAGCTACGGGGAGCGCTGTTTTTCTAATTCACATGCGATAAGCCGTGATTATTAAGCCTTAGATTTAACTTGAAATATTGCCAGGCAAGGAACAAAATTCTTACGTAATTACATGGTACGTATCATGTTACGAAATCGTAGGAGCAATCATGGCCCGGGGCGGTATCAACAAGGCGGTAGTGCAGCAGGCGCGGCAGGTGCTGATCGCCCGGGGCGAGTACCCCAGCATCGATGCGGTACGTATCGAGTTGGGCAATACAGGCTCGAAGACCACCATCCATCGCTACTTGAAGGAGCTTGAGGGGCAGAAGCCTGTGGCCCTGCAGGGGCAGGCTGCCCTCAGCGATGCGCTGACCAAACTGGTATCGCAATTGGCTGCGCAGGTGCAGGAGGAAGGCGACGCCCGTATCGAGCAGGCCGAATGCGCGTTCAACGAGGAACGCGAAAAGCTTGAGGCGCGGTTGCAGCTGGCGCAGCAGGCACTGGCGGCCGCCCACCAGCAACAGCAGATCCAGGCTGCTGCACTGGCTGCCGAGTCGGAGCGCCTGGTGACTGCACAGAACTCGCTGCAGGCCGAGCAGTTGCGCAGCGCCAGCCTCAATCAGTCGCTGGGCGAACTGCAGGTGCGCCTGACCGACAAGGACGAGCAGGTCCGCTCACTGGAAGACAAGCATCGCCACGCCCGCGAAGCGCTGGAGCATTACCGCAGCGCCAGCCGCGAACAGCGTGAGCAGGAGCAGCGTCGCCACGAAGCGCAGACCCAGCAGTTGCAAGTGGAGCTGCGTCAATTGCAGCAAGGCATGATCGTCAAGCAGGACGAACTCACCCGCCTGCACCGCGATAACGAGCGGATGCTCGGTGAGCATCGCCAGGTCAACAGTGAGTGCAAGGTCAAGGATGAACTGCTCGAGCAGCGCGACTCGCAGATCCAGGGCTTGCGTACAATCCTCGCGCAGGCTCAAGGTGCCAGCGATGAAATGCGCCGGCAATTGCAGGTGCAATCGCAAAGCCTGGAAGACAAACGCGCGCAGTGTGCCGAGCAGGGCAGGCAATTGCAGCACTTGCACGATGAACTGGTTGACCGTGATGAGGCGCTCAAGGCCTGCCGCGCACAGCTGAAAGCGGTCAATTGAATCAAACTTCCTCAGCTGCCTGTGTTCTTCCGTAGACATCACCGGGAGAGCGCAACATGAACAAGCCAGAGCAGCATCGACAGGGGCCGCATTCCTCAGAGCAGGCGAGTAAAAAGCATGATCTGGGCTTCGACCCGGATTCGCCCGACCTTGAAGATCCGCAAGTCGACCCACAAGGGCCGGCCAAACCGCCCAGGGATGACGAGAAAGCCAACACCAAGCCCTGATGCAACACGCCCCATCGCCAGCAACTGGACGATGGGGCGGCTGTCATTCAGCTCTCAACTTGCTTGGCCGCTTCGACCCCTGATGAAGACAGCTTGATCGGATAGCTCATGCTGATTTGGTGATCATCACCCACCGCCACGCTACCGTCCTGGATCAATCCATGCTCCTGGAGCGTCTTGAGCATGCCGGCCACGGCTTTCTCGCCGCGGTAGTTGTCCAGTAGTTCCTTGCCCAGGCCGTGCGGGTGGGCGTGCAGCAGGCGAGTGAGGATTTCGCTACGCAGTGCATCATTACTCATGTGTGGCCTCGTGTGCTGGGACGGTCACTTGCCGTGGGTAGCCTGGAGTGCCTTGGCCTGTTCCAGGTGGTGCTCCAGGGTCGGCAGTGTTTCGCTGGCAAAGGCCTTCAGTTCAGGCTTGTCGGAGGACGCCGCTTCCTTCTTGAACAGTTCCACGGCCTTTTCGTGGGCGTCGACCTGGTTGTTTACGTACGACTTGTCGAACGACTCGTCACGCCATTCGAGGATCATCTTCTTCACCTTGTCGGTCAGCGTGGCTTCGTCGGGAACGCTGATATCCAGTTTGCGGGCAATGTCGCCAAGTTTCTGGTTGGCCTTGGTGTGGTCGGTGACCATCTGCTGGGCGAATGTCTTGATCTCGGCGTTCTGACTTTTTTCCATGGCCAGGTTGCCAGTGACCGTTTCGGCGATCCCGGCCTCAGTGGCGGCCTCGACAAAATCATCGGATGTCGCGGCCAGTGCCTGCAGCGACGCCATGCCCAGCACCAGCGACAACCCAGCGCGTTTGATAAACAAATTGCTCATGCCTGACTCCTTGATACCGGTGGCGCGACCTCAGTGTCGCGTACGGTTGAGCCGGGCTTGTTGGCAAAGGTTTAGTTTTTCTTGGCACCGGGCGACCACCGTGAGGCACCTGAGTGCTGAACTATAGTCAGAGGTGGCATACGCTTGAGGGCAAGGACTTCCATGAGTGCAGCCAGAAAACAGGATGACGACGGGCTGTTCGCGGCCAGTGGCGAAGGGCGTGCCTTGGTATTGTTCCGCCTCGTCCTGGCATTCATGGCCATGATGATGCTGGCATTCGTGCTGGTCGAAGGCTGGCGAACCTGGCGTGATTACCGGCTCGCTTTCAGCACTGCCGAGAACATGGTCAGCAACCTGGCCAGGGCCACCAGCCAGCATGCCGAAGACGCCATACGCCAAGTGGACGCGATCACCGCAGCGCTTGCCGAGCGTCTGGAGGGTGATGGCTTCGATCATCTTGACCGCCCACGCCTGCATGCATTGCTGGCCCAGCAGATGGCGATCATGCCGCAACTGCATGGCCTGTTTATCTACGCACCGGACGGCAGCTGGATCGTGACTTATCACGACGCGATACCGCCCAATGCCAACAATGCCGACCGCGACTACTTCATCTATCACCGTAGCCATACCGACCGCAGCGTGCACATCGGCTCGGTGGTGCGCAGTCGCACCACTGGCGACCTGATCATCCCCATCTCGCGCCGGCTCAATAATCGCGATGGCAGCTTTGCCGGGGTATTGCTCGGCACCATCAAGGTGGACTGGTTCGTGCGCTATTACGGTGATTTCAAAATCGATGAAAGGGGCGCGCTGGTGCTGGCCAAGCGCGATGGCACCATCCTGGTTCGCAGGCCGTTCGTGGAGCAAGTAGTGGGACGCAGCCTGGCCAACAGCGAGGTGTTTCGCAACCACCTGCCCTATGCCAACGAAGGCCTGGCCGAGGCGGTGGCGGTGATTGACGGGACCCCGCGGCTGTATGCGTACAGGGCATTGTCGAGTTATCCGCTGGTGGTGGAGGCGGGCCTGTCGCGGGAATCGATCATCGCGCCCTGGCGGCAGGATGTGATCAAGTCGGTCTCGGTACTGTCGCTGTTGTTGGCCGGCCTGGCTGCGTTCGGCTGGGTGGTGCTGCGCCAGCTGCGCGAGCGTATCGCCATCGAGCGGGCGCTGCACCAGGCGCACCAGACCCTCAAGTCACTGGCCCTGACCGATAGCTTGACCGGGCTCGGCAATCGCCGGCGGCTGGATGCAGTGTTCGAGGCCGAACTCAAGCGGGCTCGGCGCCAGGGGCGTCCGGTGGCGCTGGTCATGCTCGATCTGGATTACTTCAAGCTCTATAACGACCGCTATGGCCACCCAGCCGGCGATCAATGCCTGCGGCGCTTTGCCGAGCTCTTACAGCAAGCGTTGAAGCGGCCTGCGGACCTGGCAGTGCGCTATGGCGGTGAAGAATTCACCGTGTTGCTGCCTGACACCGATGTAGCAGGCGCCGAACTGGTTGTCGAAGAGATCATGCAGTTGCTGCGCCGCCACGCGATCACCCACGCCGGTAGCCCGTTGGGAGTGGTATCGGCCAGTGCCGGGATCGCCGTTGGCTATCCGACACTGGATGCCAGCACGCCAGAAAGCCTCATGGCGGCGGCTGACGCTGCGTTGTACCAGGCCAAACGGCAGGGGCGTGATGGTTATACGGTGGCAGCCGCGTTGGCAGAAAGTACCGAATGACTGCTCAAGCCAGAGCCAAGCGCATTGCACACCGCCCACTCAAACCATGCGCACGCTCTGTTGCCAGAATGCCCTGCAGTCTTGCGTCAAGCTGCTGATCATTGAGCACTTCGAACCCGTATCGGGCATAGAAGGGGCCATTCCAGGCTACTTGCGCAAAGGTAGTCAAAGTCAGCGTCAGGACACCCCGATCTCGCGCCACGGCACATGCCTGGTCGAGCAACTGCCTGCCGATACCTTGCCCCTGCAGCTGCAACCGTACCGAAAGCTCGTGAACATGCAGCGCTTGGCGTTCCAGGCTCATGCACACAAAGCCCAGGACCTGCCCATGGTCATCCTCGGCCAACCAGCTGCCATGATCGTCAATGAAGGCCTTGTGCGCCATTTCGTCCAGCCCCTCGGCATTGGCCAGCCAGGCCAGTTCAGGCAGCCGCAAGAATGCGTGTGCGGCGGATTGCTCGACTGCAATCAACTGGGCGATGTCAGCGGGCAGGGCGGGGCGTATGTGCATTGGATGTTCCTCCGTGGACGGGCAACAGTCTGCGGTGAGCTGGGCGGGACTTGCAATGAATGGGTTATAACGTAACATTTGCAGTTTCCCAGCCACGTGAGACTGCCTTGATGACTGAAGAGGAACTGCTGCGCCAGGCTCCTGCAGCCTACATGAACGAAGTCCAACAGCAATTTTTCCGCAAGTTGCTGCTTGGCCAGCGCTTCGACCTGCAAGCGCGTATCGACGAGGAGTTCCAGGCACTGCGCGAGCAGGAAGTGCACAGCGACCCGGCTGACATCGGCAGTGCCGAAGAGGAACGGCGGTGGCGGCTGCGCTCGCTGGAGCGGGAAAAGAAACTGCTGGACAAGATCGACCAGGCGTTGGAGCGCCTGGCCCGGGGTGAATATGGCTGGTGCGAGGAAACCGGCGAGCCGATCGGCCTGCACCGCCTGCTGCTGCGCCCTACGGCAACGCTGTGCATCGAAGCCAAGGAGCGCCAGGAGCAGAAGGAGCGGCACCTGCGCGAAGTGCGTTAGTCCGCTGCCAGCGCCTGGGCCTGCAACTGCCAGCGCACCGAGCTGACGCCTTTCTCCAGGCTCACCCGACCCACCAGCCGCTCCAGTTGCGCCGGCGCCTGCGGGTTGCCGAGCAGTTCTGCGCGCACTTCCAGGCGCGCCGGGTTGGCCAGGTCTTCACTGTGCAGCGATTGCAGGCGCAGCTGTGGGTCGCCCAGGCTGTGCAGCATCAGGCTGCGCACCTGGATCTCATCTTCGGCGCGGCAGACGATGCGCACCTCGAACCGTTGTTCGACCTCGCTGGCGGGCAGCACCTCCTGGCGGTCGAGACGCTGGGCGATGTCGCGCAGCAGGATGTTGGCACACAGCACCATCAGGCTGCCCAGCGTTGCCTCTAGCAACAGCCCGAGGCTGCACAACACACCGACCGCCGCGGTGCACCAGAGTGTGGCGGCGGTGTTCAGGCCACGCACATTGAAGCCATCGCGCATGATGACCCCGCCACCGAGAAACCCGATACCCGACACCACGTAAGCGGCCACCCGCGAGGCATCGTTGGGTGCCATGCCAGGCACTGCCTGGGTCATCAGCACGAACAGGCAGGCACCGGTGCTGACCAGCGCGTTGGTGCGCAGCCCGGTCAGGCGCTGGCGCAGTTGGCGCTCGGCACCGATCAGAGCGCCGAGCAGCAGGGCAATGCCGACGCGCAGCAGAAAGACTTTCCAATCCATAGCAAACCTCTTCCACGGGCACACGCCCGCACGGTTGAATAACCAGAAAATGCGCAGGACCACGAAAGGGAAGAGGGGGAAAGCCTTCAAAGGCTGAAGAATTCCACCGCCTGGCCAATGGCGAGACAGTGGCAGGAAGCTGCCGGACTAGCTCGCCGTGTGGGCCTGTCGCAAGCGACTGGGGCTACTGTCCAAAGCAGGACTCCTGTTCAGGGATGCGAAATTGCGTCGCGGACCTTACGCCGCCGTCCACGCCGGGTCAAGGGCAGAAACATGACAAGGGATTCATCAGGAAATGCCCTACAGCAGGTCACGCCTGCATAGAAATAAACCTGGGTAATCGGTACCCTTGCGCCATTCTCCGCCATACCCCGGACCGTTACATGCTGTTCAATCTCGCCGTGCTGCTCGGCACCCTGGTGGCCATGGAAGGTGTCGGCACGCTGGCTCACAAGTACATCATGCATGGCTGGGGCTGGTGGCTGCACCGTTCGCACCACGAGCCGCAGCTGGGCATGCTGGAAACCAACGACCTGTACCTGGTGGCCCTGGGGCTGATCGCCACGGCGTTGATCGCCCTGGGCAAGGCCGGCCATGCGCCCTTGCAGTGGGTGGGCGCTGGCGTGGCCGGGTATGGCGTGCTGTACGTGCTGGCCCACGACGGCTTCTTTCACCGGCACTGGCCGCGCAAGCCGCGGCCGGTCAACCGCTACCTCAAGCGCCTGCACCGCGCCCATCAGTTGCACCACGCCGTGAAGGGGCGTACGGGCAGCGTGTCGTTCGGCTTTTTCTATGCGCCGCCGCTGAAAGTGCTCAAGCGCCAGCTGCAGGCGCGGGTGCCACGCGACCGCGGCTGACCCACCAGCCAAACCCTGCGGCGGTGAAGAACATGATCAGGCTGTACAGCGCGGCTGGCACGGCCATGGTGGCGTTGTTCAGCAGCGAGGGGCTCAGCGCCAGGGCGATGGCCAAGGTACCGTTATGGATGCCGATCTCCATGCCGATGGCGATGGCCTGGCGCTTGGGAATGCTCAGCAGGCGCGGCACCCAGTAGCCGAGAGTGAGACTGATCAGGTTGAACACTAAGGCTGCCAGGCCCACCACCGGGGCATATTCGACAACGGTCTGCCAGTCCTTGGCCAGCGCCAGCACGATGGTGAATGCCAGGAACAGCGCTGCCACCAGCTTCATCGGTTTTTCCATGCGTGCAGCAAATCGCGGTGCCCAATGGCGGATCATCATGCCCAGGGCCACCGGCAGCAGGACGATGGCGAACACCTGCATGACCTTGGCGAATTGCAGCGGAATTGCCTGATCCGATGTCATGAACCAGGCCAGCGACAGGTTTACCAGCAGCGGCATGGTCAGGATCGCAATCAACGAATTGACCGCCGTCAAGGTGATGTTCAGCGCCACATCACCATGGGCCAGGTGGCTGAACAAGTTGGCCGTGGTGCCGCCCGGGGACGCGGCCAGCAGCATCAGGCCGACCGCCAGCGCCGATTCCAGGCCAAAGCCATTGGCAATCAGGAAACATACCAGTGGCAGCAGCAGGAGCTGGCAGCACAGGCCAACCACCACCGGTTTCGGGTATTTCACCACGCGGGCGAAGTCGGCCAGTGTCAGGGACAAGCCGAGACCGAGCATGATGATGCCCAGTGCCAGGGGGAGGAACGCAGTCAACAAGGGTGAGGCGGTCATGGGCAGGCACTCGGGCAAGGGATGCAGGCAGTCTAGGCCGGCCTTGCGGGCCGGCTGATCGCAATGCGCCAGTACTTGGTAACCGTTTGTTACCGGATTACTGGCAGACCTTGACGCACAGCGTCTCCCTGCCGCGTTGCGATAGGCGCCCCAGCGCAGTAGCATTCCGCTTTTGCCGAGGATTAGTCTGTCATGCCGTTCCAGCAAGGTCTGCTTGCCACCCCCGTGCCGGCCCACGCCCGTCACCTGTTCTTCGCCCTGCAGTCGCCCGAGGCGCTGCCTGCCATACTGGATGTATTGCTGCCGCAGGTGGATGGCCAGAACCTGATCCTCGGTATCGGTGCGCCGTTGGTAAAAGCCCTTGGCCGCGACATCCCTGGCCTGCGCGCCTTCCCGCAGCTTGATGCCGCGGTGGAAAACCCGAGCACTCAGCACGCCCTGTGGTTGTGGCTGCGCGGCAACGAACGTGGCGACCTGCTGCTTCAGGCCCAGGCACTGGAACAGGTGCTGGCCCCGGCATTGCACCTGGCTGACAGCGTCGATGGCTTCGTGCACCGCGGTGGCCACGACCTGACCGGTTACGAAGACGGCACCGAGAACCCGGTGGACCAGGATGCGGTGGATGCCGCCCTTCTAGCCGGCGGGCAGCCAGGCCTGGCCGGTTCCAGCTTCGCCGCTTTCCAGTTGTGGAAGCATGATCTGGAGTACTTCAAGTCGCTGCCTCAGGCTGACCAGGACAACATCATCGGCCGCCGCCTGAGCGATAACGAAGAACTCGATGACGCGCCCGCGTCAGCTCACGTCAAGCGCACCGCCCAGGAAAGCTTCGAGCCGGAAGCGTTCATGGTGCGCCGTTCGGTCGCCTGGGCCGACAGCCGTGGCGCAGGCCTGGCGTTCGTCGCACTGGGCCACAGCTTCGATGCCTTCGAAGTGCAGCTGCGGCGCATGAGCGGCCTGGAAGATGGCATCATCGACGGCCTGTACCGCTTCAGCCGGCCGCTGACCGGTGGCTACTACTGGTGCCCACCGATGACCGAGGCGGGTCTGGACCTGAGCGCATTGCTGCAGGCCTGATCACAAAATATCCAGATACACAATCACCTGCCAGCGCAGGGGAGAGCGGCTAGCCTTGAAAGTTTCCGACTTATTGGCGGGAGCCTTGCCATGTTCAAGCGTCGCGATGTCCTACGCGCTGGTGCGGCGTTGGGGTTGGTAGCCGCCAGCCCTTGGCTGCATGCCGCCAGCTCCGCTGGGTTGCTGACGCGCAAGGTCCCCTCCACGGGCGAGGCCTTGCCGGTGATTGGTGCTGGCACTTCCGGCAGTTTCGAGGTCGAGGCCGGCTCCACCGAGTTCCAGCAGCTCAAGGTGGTGCTCAAGGCATTCTTCGACGGTGGCGGCAAGGTGATCGACACTTCGCCCAACTATGGCGGCGCCGACAGCGTTCTCGGGCAGTTGCTGGAGGAGGGCGGCTGGCACCGGCAGTGCTTCATTGCCACCAAGATCGCTGCCGACAGCCGGGCCGATGCCGAAGCGCAATGGGCCGGCACGCTCCGGAGCCTGCGCACTGACAAGGTCGACCTGCTGCAGATCCACAACCTGCGCGACTGGCAGACGCAACTGCCCTATGCCCGCGAACTCAAGCAGCAGGGCAAGGCCCGTTACGTCGGTATCACCCATTACCTGAACAGCGGCCACGAAGACGTGGCGCGCATCGTGCGCAGCGAGCCGCTGGACTTCATCCAGATCAACTATTCGGTGAATGCCCCACAAGCGGCACGCGAACTGCTGCCGTTGTGCCAGGACAAGGGCGTCGCCGTGCTGATCAACCGCGCTTTCGACGACGGCCGGTTGTTTGCCAGGGTGAAGGACCAGGCCCTGCCGGCGTGGGCCGCCGAGGCCGGTGTCGGCAGCTGGGCACAGCTGTTTCTCAAGTTCGCCATCAGCCACCCGGCAGTGACCACGGTGATACCGGCGACCGGGCGACCGGAGCGTCAGGTTGACCAGCTCAAGGCAGGGCATGAGCCGCTGCTCACCCAGGCGCAACAACAAGCGCTGATCAAGCAGTTCGCCTGAGCCCATGAACAGCTGGGGCAGGCGCCTCGTCCAGCCCGGGGAGGGGCCTGCGGTGATCGCCGGGCTATCGCTGTTCTACCTGCTGTTCACCGGCTACTTCATGCTGCGGCCGGTGCGCGAAACCATGGGCGTGGCGGGCGGTGTAGATAACCTGCAATGGCTATTCACCGGCACCTTCATCGCCACCGTGGCCAGCCTGCCGCTGTTTGGCTGGCTGGCCTCGAAAGTACCTCGCCGGCACATCCTGCCCTGGACCTATGGTTTCTTCGCCAGCAACCTGGTGCTCTTCGCTGTGCTGTTTGCGGTTGATCCAGACGACCTGTGGAACGCCCGGGCTTTCTACATCTGGCTGTCTGTGTTCAACCTGCTGAGCATTTCGCTGGCCTGGAGTGTGCTCACCGACCTGTTCTCCACCGAGCAGGGCAAGCGCCTGTTCGGCCTGCTGGCTGCCGGGGCCAGCTTGGGTGGCCTGAGCGGGCCGATCCTGGGTACGCTGCTGGTGGCGCCATTGGGGCACGCCGGGCTGGTGCTGCTGGCCGGGTTGTTGCTGGTGGGCAGCGTGGTCGCCTGCGCCTGGCTGCAACACTGGCGCGATCGCAACCCATTGCCTGATACGAATGAACAGCCCACATCGCGCGCCCTGGGCGGAAATCCCTTCGCCGGCGCGACCGCCGTGTTGCGCTCACCTTATCTGCTGGCGATTGCCTTGTTCGTGGTGCTACTCGCCAGTGTCAGTACCTTCCTGTATTTCGAGCAGGCCCGCATCGTCAGCGAAACCTTCATTGATCGTACGCGCCAGACCCAGGTTTTCGGCCTGATCGACACCGTGGTGCAGGCGCTGGCCATCCTCACGCAAGTGTTCCTCACCGGCCGCCTGGCCAGGCGCATGGGCGTAGGCGTGCTGCTGGTGGCGGTTCCGCTGGTGATGGCAGCGGGTTTCCTCTGGCTGGCGCTTGCACCGGTATTTGCCCTCTTCGTGGTAGTCATGGTGGTGCGCCGGGCGGGTGAATATGCGCTGGTACGGCCAGGCCGCGAGATGTTGTTCACGGTCTTGCCGGCCGAGGACAAGTACAAGGCAAAAAACTTCATCGACACTGTGGTGTACCGCGGTGGCGACGCCCTGAGCGGCTGGCTCAAGCGCGGGTTGGACCTGCTGGCCGATCACCCCCAGCTGGCGATGCTGATCGGCGCTGGGCTTTCCATAGGCTGGGCGTTGACGGGTGGTTGGTTGGGCAGACGTCAGCGCCAGGCAGAATCGGCTGTCGCGCCAAATAAACCACCGCCGCATATTTAACGCCACCGGTCCGAACCCTTCGCAATAAAACGAATCCCCCCGATATTTCCGAACTCCGACCTTATGTACGGCGCAGCGCCGTGCACTTCGAAAGCCACAAGAGGTTAGAGACCATGGCCAACAAAGAAAACAGCCGCAGCGGCAGCCAGGGCGGCAACAAGAACCCAGGCAACTTCGCCAATGATCGCGAGAAGGCCTCCGAGGCCGGTCGCAAAGGCGGCCAGCAATCCGGCAGCGGCCGGACCAGCAGCGAGTCGGGCCGCAAGGGCGGCCGTTCGTAAGTGAGGCAACGCAGTGCCGGGGCAACCTGGCGCTGCGGTCTGCCGGATCAGGAGCAAGGCATGACGGTCATAACTCTCAACAGCCCTGTAGCTCCAGGGACCTTGGCCACTGGCAGCAGCCTTGCCAGCCGTTACCATGCGCTGTTGTCGGGCGAAGACCACGACAGTTGCCAATGGCTGGCGGCCAGGCTGGCCGAGGCCAGCGCCTTGGCCGATGACCTGCCGGATACGCCTGGGCAGCTCGATGCCTGGAGCACACGTCATGCCGCGCAGGTCGCCCATGAGCATGCCCACTACTTGGAGCAACGTCGTCACGGCGCCCCCCGGCGCTATTTTGTCAATCGCGCCCAGGCTCTCTGGTTCCTGCAACAAGTGGCACCGACCAAGGCCGTCGACGGTGCCTGGCTGCACGCCACCCTGCGGCATTGGCACGACCCGCGGTACCACGGTCTGATCCGCACCTATCTTGAAGAATTGGGTGATGGCGACCCGCGCAGCAATCACGTGCTGATCTACCAGCGCCTGTTGAGTCGACTAGGTTGCCTCGAGCCACTTGCGCTAGACGATGAGCGCTATCTGCAAGGGGCCTTGCAGCTCGCCTTGGGCCGGTACGGGGACAGCTTCCTGCCGGAGGTGATCGGCTACAACCTGGGCTACGAACAGCCGCCCCTGCACTTGCTGATCACCACCCACGAACTGGCTGAACTGGGTATAGACGGTTATTACTTTCAGCTGCATGTGACCATCGATAATGCCGCCAGCGGCCATGCTTGCAAATCCATCCGTGCGGTGCAGCAGCTGTGCCCCGAGCAGGATACCGAGACGTTCTACCGCCGGGTTCGCCACGGCTACCGGCTCAATGATCTGGGCACCCCGGCACCGACCTTGATCAGCCGTTTCGACCTTGAGGCCGAACTGCTGGCAGCCCTCGAGCGCAAACGCGCTTTTGGCCAGTTCATGCATGCCGACCGTTGTCGCTTGCAGCAGCGTACGGTGAATCAGTGGCTAGCCGAAGCTGGCACGCTGCCGGCATTTCTGCAGGCATTGCAGACTCAAGGCTGGATCAAGCGCGGGCAGAACCCGGCAGACAGCCGCTGGTGGTCGCTGATCGAAGGCCCGCGCGCGCCCATGTTCGGGGTGTTCAACGCCTACGATAAGCAGCTGTGGCACGACTGGATCGCCGCCGACTGGCAGCCGCCCCTGTGCCGCGTTGCGCCCGGCAGCTGGTTGCCAGACGTGCCAGCGGCGACCGAAAACACCTCCCACGCACAAGACATCGACAGCCTCATCGCCGACATGGCCGGCAATCGTCATGCCCTGCCCCGGGGCCTGTGCGCCACCCGTGCCTACCTTCGCATTACCGGCCTGGCCCAGGAGGGCCCGCACTGATGATGCTCAATCCACAACAGGCCCGGGCCGACGAGGCGCTGCTCCAGCTTGGCCGGCGCCTGCGTGCAGATGGTTACCGCTTCACCTGCGTGACACCGGCTACCCAGGCACGCCACAACGCCCGGCCGGGCGCCGAGCATGCCAGCAACCTGCGCGATGTGTTTGGCTGGAGCCGACCGTTCTCGCCTTCACTGATCGCCAGCGACGAACTGCAACAGCTGCGCGCCGCCGATGTGGTGGCCGAAGAGGGCGAGTGGTTGCGCAGCCGAGTACGCTGGTCGAGCCTGGACGACCTGCTACTGGTGCATTCGGCCTACCCGACCGAGGCCAGTGATGCGGTGTTCTTTGGCCCCGATAGCTACCGCTTTGCCCAGGTCATCCACGACCACCTGCAGCGCAGCCCGATCCCTGTCCAGCACGCCGTCGATATCGGTTGCGGCAGTGGTGTCGGTGCACTGGTGATCGCCCGTGCGGCCCACCATGCTCAGGTCAGCGCCGTCGATATCAACCCGCTGGCCCTGCGTTACACGGCCATCAATGCGGCATTGGCCGGTGTCAGCAATGTGTCGGTCGAACCGAGTGACCTGCTGGACGACATCAGCGGCAATTTCGACCTGATCGTGGCCAACCCGCCGTACATGCTCGATGCCGGGCAACGCACCTACCGCCATGGTGGCGGGGCGCTGGGCGCGGAACTGTCGCTGCGTATCGTCGAGCAGGCCCGGGAGCGCCTGAGCCCGGGTGGCTCGTTGCTGCTGTACACCGGGGTCGCCATCGTCGAAGGCCGTGACGCATTGCTCGAAGCCATTCGCCTGCGCCTGGCCGGGCCAGAATGGGCATGGGTGTACCGCGAAATCGACCCCGATGTATTCGGCGAGCAACTGCTGGAGCCAGGCTACGAGCGGGTCGATCGCATTGCGGCGGTGGCACTGACCGTCAACCGCTGCGCCTGATGCCGCATGTACCGCCCCTGTACGTTTGGCATCGAAGAAGAGTACCTGCTGGCGGTTCTGGCCAGTGGTCGGCTGTTGACCTCACCTTCGCCCGCAGTGGCCCGACGCTGCCGTGATGCAGCGGGCCAGTATTTTGTCGAAGAGATGTTTCGCAGCCAGATCGAAATTGCCTCGCCGATATTCGGTAACCTGCACGAGGCTTGCGAATTCTTTCAAGAATACCGCCATCGCCTCAATGCGAGTCTGGCCGAGGAGGGCGTTGGCCTCTACTGTGCGTCCAGTCACCCCAATGCGCCGTGGCTGCGCCAGAAGGCCAGGCCTTCGCCGCACTATCGCCAAGTCTTCGACGACTACCAGCTGGTTGCCAGGCGCAGCCTGCTCAATGGCCTGCACGTCCACGTCGGCGTGCCGCCTGGCTGTGATCGCATGCAACTGATCAACCGCCTGTTGTACTGGTTACCCCTGCTGTTGGTGCTGAGCACTTCGTCGCCCTTCTGGGGCGGGGAGGATACCGGCTACATGAGCTACCGGCGGGTGATCTGTGGTGAGTGGCCGCATATGGGGCTGCCGGAGGCATTGCCGGACTGGGCTGCCTACGAGCGTTACCGGGCGTTGCTGCAACGTACCGGGGCGCTGGCAAAGGACGGCGATTTCTGGTGGGCAATCAGGCCGTCGCGGCGCTTCCCCACCGTGGAATTGCGCATCTGCGACGCCTGCCCTGATCTGGAAGATGCACTGTGCGTGGCCGGTTTGTTCCGCTATTTGGTGGAACACAACCTGCAGCCCCGATACGACCCCATGCCGCTTGGCCGTGAACTGCGCTGGATTACCCAGGAAAACTACTGGCGAGCCATGCGCCATGGTCGTTTTGCCGAGTTCATCGGGCTGCATGACCAGCAACCGGTCACCGCACAGGGCTGGCTGAGCCAGCTGCAGGCGCGTCATGCCGTCGACACGGTGGACGCTGAACGGGCCTGCCAGCAGGCTCAGCTCATCCTGCAGGCTGGCACCAGTGCCGACCACCAGCGCCAGGTGCGGGCACGGGCACTTGCCGATGGCGCAACCGCTGCCCGCGCGTTGCAGGCGGTGGCTGCGCAGGTGCTGGCCCAAGGCCGTGGCGAGCCCGTAACGGCGCAGACGTCGGCAGGGCTTGCAATCAGGTAGCGATGGCCGACAATGGCGGCGCCCAAGCCATTCGGACCCCCTGCGCCATGATGCTGATCAAGCAATTCCCCGACATTTCCCTCGCCGATACCTTGTTCGTCTTCGCCCTGGAGGCAGAAGCCGGCGAGGTCTTCAGCGAGGTGAGGACCGTGTTCACGGGTATCGGCAAGGTCAACGCCGCCATCGCCCTGACCCGGGCCATACAGCAGCAGCGCCCCAAGCTGATCGTCAACCTCGGCTCGGCCGGCAGCCAGCGCCACGGCAAGGGCGAGGTGGTGTGCTGCACGCGCTTCGTGCAGCGCGACATGGACGTGACCCCGCTGGGCTTCGCCCGCTATGAAACGCCGCTGTCGAACATCCCGGTCCTGCTGGAGCATGGCCAGGCGATCCCCGGCTTGCCTGTGGAAATCTGCGGCAGCGGTGACAGCTTCGAGGTCAACCATGGCGATGCCCCTTACGATGTGGTCGACATGGAGGCCTACGTGTTTGCGCTGATTGCCCGCGAAGAGGGCATTCCGTTCGTGTGCCTGAAGTACATCTCCGATGATGCTGGCAGCGATGCGGCGGGGGACTGGGCAGTGCAGGTGCACCTGGCGGCCGAGGCGTTCAAGCGGGTGCTGTTCACCCAGGTGGGCTGACCCACCCGCAGGGCGAATCGAGTAAACCTTCGCGGCGCCACGCAGTCACTTCTGGTAGGAGGCCCATCGTCGGGCCTGGGAGGTGCAGGCAATGGCCAGGGCTATCTGGAAAGGCGCGATCAGTTTCGGTCTGGTCCATATCCCGGTGTCGCTCAATACCGCGGTGCGCACCGAGCGGGTCGATTTCGACTGGCTCGACAAGCGCAGCATGGAGCCGGTGGGCTACAAGCGGGTGAACAAGGTTACCGGCAAGGACATCGACAAGGACAACATCGTCAAGGGTGTGGAGTACGAGAAGGGCCGCTACGTGGTGATCAGCGAGGAGGAGATCCGCAAGGCCCGCCCCGAAGCCACCCAGACCATCGATATCTTCTCGTTCGTCGAAGCGCAGGACATCCCCCTGCAGCAGTTCGATACCCCCTATTATCTGAGCCCCGACAAGCGCGGTGGCAAGGTTTATGCCTTGCTGCGCGAAACCCTGGAGGCGACCGGCAAGGTGGCGCTGGCCACCGTGGTACTGCATACCCGCCAGCATCTGGCGCTGCTGCGCCCGCTGGAATCAGCGCTGGTGATGATCACCCTGCGCTGGCCGGAAGAAGTGCGGGGCCTGGAAACGCTGGAGCTGGACAACAGCGTGACCGACAGCAAGCCCGACAAGCGCGAGCTGGAGATGGCCAAGCGGCTGGTCGAAGACATGAGCGGGCCGTGGGCGCCGGATGAGTACCACGACGCGTTCCGCCAGACCATCATGGACCTGGTTGAGGAAAAGGCCAGCAAAGGCAAGATCAGCGTGGTGGACAAGGGCGAGGCAGCTGGCAGCGAGAAGAGTGCCGATATTATCGACCTTACCGAACTGCTCAAGCGCAGCCTCGGTGGCAAGAAGCCCGCCGCCGCGAAAAAAACGGCCAAGCGTAGCCGCAAGGCCTCCTGAACCCTGGTCCGGTCTCTTCGCGGGTGAACCCGCTCGCACAGGTATATCATCGCCCTTGAGGCATGTGTGGTACCCGCGAAGAGGCCGGAACAGGTCACTACAGACTCGCCAGATAATCCCCAAACCCTTCCCGAGCCCGGCTGTCGATGCGGCTGCTGGTCGCCACACTGTGCCTGGCCGTCCACACGATCTGCGCACCATCGGCCTCAAGGTCACGCACCAGTTGCACATCTTCATGGGCCGCCAGCGGCTGAAACCCGCCCACCCGCTCATAGGCCCGGGCACACACGCCAAGGTTGGCCCCATGGACATGCCGATGGCCCTCCCGCGCTTCATAGCGGCTGAGGTAGAGCTTGCGCAGCGCTGCCCGTTGCCAAGGCTGCCAATGGGCAATATGCACCGTGCCGCACACCACCTCGGCCGTGCAGGCCAGCTGCGATAGCAACCAGTGCGCAGGCACCTGGCTATCGGCATCGGTGCAGGCCAGCCAGCTGGCGCCGCGCTGAAGCATCCATTCGGCTCCCAGGCGGCGTGCCATGCCGACGTTGCCGGCCTCGACCGCAAGTACATCGACAGCATGCCGGGCGGCTACCTGGGCGCTGCCATCGACACAGCGATCAAGTACCACCAGCACGCGCACTCGATGGCCTGCCCGTTCAGCACTGGCCACGGCGGCAGCCATGGCCTTCAGGCAGCGCCCCAGGCGCCTGGCTTCGTTGTGTGCAGGAATCACCACGCCAATCATGGGCAAGTCTCGTCCAGGTCGACCAGGCTGGGCTGGCACGACCAGTACTCCAGCAGGAAGTCGGCTTCCTCGTGCCGGTAGACGGCGAACAGCGGCAGGTGCCTGGCCAGCAACTGGTGTACCTCACGGCCATCCTGCGGGCAGCCCGCGATCGGATGTTTCCAGTGGCAGGCAAGCAGGCCTCCGTCGTACGTCAGGCTGGCGACCGACTGCTCGATGACCTGCAGCCAATCGGTTGGGTCGAGGTAGTAACCGATCTCACTGAGGACGATCAGGTCGAAGTGCCCCCCAGGCCAGTCACCGGGCAGCCTGGCCTGCTCGATCGAAGCATTCGGCACATCGACCAGGCGTTCACGGGCCAGGCCCACCGCCGTTGGGTCGAGGTCCTGGCAGAGCAGGTCGGCGCAGCGCTCGGCCAGCAGCACGCTCAGTTCACCATTGGCACAGGCCGGCTCGAAGATCCGCTGGTAGCACTGGCGCGGCAGGCTGGCCGCGACCAGCTCGCGTTTGCGTTTTTCATACCAGCGGGTGCGGAACGCCCACGGGTCTTCGTTGCGGGCATACAGGTCGGCGAAATATTGCGCATCGAGGCTCATGACCACTCCGTTTAAAGAAACACCAGTTCGAACGGTTGCAACAGACAATCCAGCAGCCGGGCCGGCAGCACGGGTGGGCGCGGGCCGTCCGGCTCCAGCTGGCTGACATGGGCGGCCAGGGCCTTGCGTTTGCGCGCCAGGGCGGTGTCGTCCAGCTCAATGCGGTGGGCCCGTGGCCAGGGCAGGCGCGGGTCGTCCGGCTGTGCCCAGTACCAGGCCCACACCGGCACTTCGATCAATTGCGCCTTGCGCGCTTGCGCAGCCTGCGCCGCGGCTCTGCCGACCGCCTCGTGATCGCCATGCCCATCGTGGCGCCAGGTCGCCATCAGCACGTCATCGGGCCGCAGCACCTGGGTCAGGTGGTTGACCAGAAAGGCCTCTTCGCGAGGCAAGGCGCCGTCCTTGAGGTTCAGTCGGCGCCAGTCCAGGCGGTTGAGGTCCAGATCGAGTTGCTGCAAGGCCTGCCGGCTCTCAAGCGGGCGTTGCCTGCGCAGGCGATGCTCGGTCCAGTGTTCAGAGCCACAGTGGCTAGCCTCACCGTCGGTGGCGGAAATCAGCAGCAGTTCGTTTTCGCGACCGTGAAAATGCGTCAGCAAGCCGCCGGCCATCAGCACTTCGTCGTCCGGGTGCGGTGCAATCAGCACCAGGCGGCGCCCGGGCGGGCACAATTGCTGTGGCGTTATCCAGGTGGCACGCGCCAGGTGGGCGGCCTGCTGCCACTCGGCCCAGGGTGTACCGTCGCTGGACTGGATCAGGTTGGTGTTCATAGCTTCCACGCTCCGGCTGGTACTTGTGTCACTTGCGCACCCAATGCCGCTAGGTCGCGTTCAGCATGGCTCTGGCGAATGAACACCGGCAGGTCGGCGCTGAGACGGGCAAAGTGGCTGTTACAGCAGAACGGCGTCGCCCCCAGTGCACGGCCGACGTGGCCAATGACCTGCTCGACGGCGTGCTCGACCTGGGCGCGGGTGCGGCGCACTTCGTAGCTGGCGTCGGTATCGGGGTGGCGGTCGATCCACGCTGCGCATTCCCTTAGCGCTGCGCGGGCGCCGAACAAGGCGGCATCGACGGCGCCCAGGTGGGCATCGGCATGGGCGTCGCGGTGGGGGTTGTGGCAATGCGCCCGCAGATAATCTGCCAAGGCTTCGGCGGCGCCGTACCAGCAGGCGGCAATGCCGGCACCGCCGTGCCAGAAGCCTGGGCGCGACAGATACTGCCCGGGCCTGCCGATGGCGGTGCCGGGGGTGTTGTCGAACGTCACCTCGACGCTCGCCGTGTTGGCCATGCCCACGGCCTGCCAGCGATCGATGCTCAAGCCCTGGCTTGGGTGCGCCAGTTCGATCGCCACCAGCTGTGGCTGGTCGTCTTCGGCCCAGGCGGTAATCAGCGCCCGGTCGATTTGCAGTGCGCCGGAGCACCAGGCCTTGCGCCCGGCCAGGCGCACCTGGTCGCCGTCACGGGCGACGATGCGTGCGCGGGCATCTGGCGGCTCGGCGGCCCAGACGCCCCAGATGCCTTCATCGACGTGGTGCGCTGCGCCACATTCCGCGAGGATGGCCAAGGCATCGGTATGGCCCTCGTAAAGCTTGGCCAATGCCAGGTCGCAACCGGCCACTCGCGCCAGGGTCTGCCAGCGCCGCAAGGTGTTGCCTTGCCCGGGCAGGGGCAGCAGGTCCAGGTGGTCGGCCTGCAGGGCCTGGATCAGTTGCGGCAGCTGGGTGTCGAGGTTCAGCGGCTGCGGCCGTTCGCCAAAGTTGCGCAACAGCCGGTCGAGGTTGGTGAGGTCGAAATCCTGGACAATGCTCATGCCACCCCCATTTGCTTGCGCATGCGCGCGGTGATCGATTGGCGGGTCTTGGCCATGTCGGCCCACGGGTCGTCGATTTCGGCGAGGCGCTCGCGCAGGTTGCCGATATGCCACTGGTTGGCGCCCTTGAGCTGGGCCAGTTCCTCGCGCCAGATCGGCACCGATACCGGCAGGCCTTCTCGGGCTCGCAGGGAATACGCGCACACCGTGGTGGCGCCCTTGCCGTTGCGCAGATAGTCGATGAAGATCTTGCCCACTCGGTTCTTCGGCCCTGAAACAGCGCTCAGCCGATCTGGAAAAAGCTTGGCGAGGTAGTCGACGATGGCGTGGCTGAAATCCTTCACCTCGTCCCAACCGGCACGGCGGGTGAGCGGGACCACAAGGTGCATGCCCTTGCCGCCGCTGGTCTTGAGGAACACCTTCAGGCCCAGTTCGTCGAGCAGGGTGAGGGCCAGTTGCGTGGCCTCGAGCATGGCTTTCCACGGCAGCGCCGGGTCCGGGTCGAGGTCAAGCACGAAGCGGTCGGGCTTGTCGAAATCCTTGTCGGTGGCGTTCCAGGTGTGCAGTTCGAGCATGTTCATCTGCACCGCGCCCAGCAGGGTATCGGCGCGGTTGATGACCATGGCCGCCTGACCGGCTTCGGCCTTGTCGTAGGTGAGCACATGGGGGATGTGCAACTGGCCGGCGTTCTTCTGGAAGAACAGCTCCCCAGCCAGGCCGTCCGGGGCCCGCACCAGCGCCACGGGGCGATCCTTGAGTTGTGGCAATAGCCACTGGCTGACTTCGGCGTAGTACTCGGCAATCTGCCGCTTGGTCGCACCAATGGTAGCGTCGATCACCCGGTCGGGATGGGTCAGGCGCAGCTCGCCGAGGTCGTCCGAAAGGTCGGCTTGCTGGCGTTTGGGCAGGGTCTTGCCGGGCATGGCGCGCTCCAGGTCGATGGCGGTGGCAGGCTTGTCATCGCGCAGCCCATGGAACACCGCGTGGCGCACCACGCCGTCGCGGGTCATCTGGGCATAGGCAACCTCGGCCAGCAGCTGCGGTTTGAGCCAGTGCACGCCACGTGCTTCAACGCCGGTCGGCGGCCTGGGCAGAGCGGGCCTGGCGATTTCCAGTGGTTTGAGGCGAGCATGGATGCTGTCCAGCGTGGTGGCGCTGAAGCCGGTGCCAACCTTGCCGGCGTAACGCAGTTCGCCGCTGTCGTTGTCGTGCAGGGCCAGCAGCAGGGCCCCAAAGCCGCTGCGGCTGCCTCTGGGGTCGGTGAAGCCGACGATCACGAACTCCTGGCGTTGCTTGCACTTGAGCTTGACCCAGTCTGCGCTGCGCCGGCCGACATAGAGGCTGTCTGCGCGCTTGCCAATCAGGCCTTCGAGCTCAAGGCGGCAGGCGCTGTCCAGCAGCGAGTCGACAGGCTGGTCGAAGTCTTCGGAATACCTGAGCCTGTCCGACTGGTTGTGTTCGAGCAGCTGACGCAAGGCTTCGCGACGTTGCTGCAGCGGCAGTTGGCGCAGGTCGCGGCCGCCCAGGTATGGCAGGTCAAAGAGGTAGTAGCTGATCTGTTCGTCGTGATCGGTGTCGAAGGCATTCTGCAGGGCCTGGAAGTCGGCCTTGCCGTGCTCGTCGTTGACTACCATCTCGCCATCGAGCCACGCCGAATCGACGCCAAGCGCCCGCAGCGCGGCAACCTGGCCTGGCATCCTGGTGCTCCAGTCATGGCCATTACGGGTGAACAGGCGGATGTCGTCGCCGTCAATTCGGGCGAGCATGCGATAGCCGTCAAATTTCACCTCGTAACGCCAGTCGCCGTCGGGCGGCGAATCGACCAAGGTGGCGAGCTGCGGTTGAAAGTGCCCGGGCAGTGCAGCCTTGACCGCGCTGCCGGTTCGCTTACGGTTGGTCCGGGTTGCCGAGGACTTGGTTTTGGCCGTACGCCGGGGCAGCAGGGTGCGGTCACTGAGCACACTGTGCGGCTGGGCCTCGACGATGCTGTATTCGTCTTCGCTACGCGCTTGTTCGTCGTGCGACTTTACCAGCATCCATTGCTCTTTCTTGCCGGCCAGGTGGGTGCGGAACAGGTTCCACACACCGTTGAGCTTTTCGCCCTGCAAACGAAAGCGCAGCTTGCCCTTGGCATAGGCTTGGCGGGCATCGCCTTCGGGCTCCCAGATACCCCGGTCCCAGACGATCACGTCGCCGGCCCCGTAATGGCCCTCGGGGATATGCCCTTCGAAATCGGCGTAGTCCAACGGGTGGTCTTCGACATGCACCGCCAGGCGCCGCACTTTCGGGTCCAGTGATGGGCCTTTGGGAATGGCCCAGCTCTTCAGCGTGCCGTCTAGTTCCAGTCGAAAGTCGTAGTGCAGGTGGCTGGCGTCGTGCTTCTGGATGCAAAACTGCAGGGCGTGAGCGTGCTTGCCCCGGCCACGTTTGCCGCTGGGCTCGGGCGTGGCGGTGAAATCGCGCTTGCGTTCGTACTCTGCAAGGGGCTTGGCCATGGCGGGCTCCGGGGTGATTCCCTGTCTGTAGATTGGGAGGTGGCCACCTGCGTGCTAGTTCAAAAAAACTCTGAATCATCCACAGCTTGGCGGAGTCGACCGTGTGTACCGCACTGATGGAGAACCCCGATGAACCGATCCAATGACCCGAAGCCGTACACACCCACCGAAATCGATGACACCGAAGACCGCATGGGCAGCATCCGTGAACTGGACTTCAGCGACCGGAATGATGAGCACGAAGGCCGGGCCGGTGATGAGCGGCCAGCCGCCGAGGTGGCCCAGGAGTTCCCCGCGCGGCGCGTTGCCGAAAGCGGCATGACCGGCGGCGAGGCCCTGAGCGACAGCCTGCATGAAGACAATGTGACCTACGACGACCTCAGCCCCGATACGCTGCTGGATGAAACCGGCGCCCGCGACCCGTATGAACCTGGTGGCGGAGGGCCAGCGGACCAGGCCCTGCGCCACGTGGATGCCGACGAGATCGGCGGCGGCATCGGCCTGGACGAAGCCGAGCTTGCGCGCTCTGCACCACTGGACGGCGAGCCGTGGACAGATGATGTGATCGAAGACGACGAGGGGAACACACCATGAACGAGCAACGTTGTGCCTGTAACCACTGCAGCTGTACCGTCGATGCCAACGCCGTGCAGCAGGGTGGCCAGGCCTACTGCTGCGAGGCCTGCGCCAGCGGGCACCGCAATGGCGAACCTTGCCGCATGGCCGACTGCAAGTGTGGCGAAACCGTGCAGCCCAAGGAAAGCAGCGTGGACAATGCGCTGGAAGAGACCTTCCCGGCCAGTGACCCTATCTCGCCCTGATGCGCATCTTCTGGATCAATGGGTCTGCCAGATGCCCTCGTTGCGCTCGCAGTCTGCGCGAGCCTGGCCGAGGCTAGGCGTGTCGTAGTAGTAAGTGATGACCCTGGCATCCTTGGGCAGGGCCGGCTTCGTCGAAGGCTGGTCCCGCCCGCCGGCCTTGGGATTGGCCAGGGTTTCCTGGGTCAGCGGTGCGATGCAGCTGCCCACACTGCCATCGGCGCAGCGCGCCACCTTGTGTTTTTCGGTGCTGAGCATGTCCTTGCTCTCGTTGCTGCAAGACCAGCTGATCGCTTCAGCGGGCATGTTGCTGAAGCTGTAGCAGGTATGACCCTCGACCGGCTTTACCGCTTCGCTGGAGGAACGCGTCTGCACATCGCAGGCTTCGGCCAGCACTTCGCCGCTGGCCAGGCTGGCGAGCAATATCATCAGGTGAATGCGCATGTTACCTCGCGGGCCATCAGGCCGGTGTGTCGCGCTGGCGCATGGCCTTGGCGCGCTTTTCCAGGATCAGGTAGGTGAATAGGGCGACCAGCAGCGGAATCAGGTAATACAACGTCCGGTAACCGAGCAGTGCCGCCACCAGGGGGCCTTGGCCGATCTGCCCGTGGAGCAGGGAGAGGAATACCGTCTCGAGCACGCCAAGGCCGGCAGGTATATGGGCGACCACCCCCGCGACACAGCTGATCAGCAGGATGCCGAGGATCGAGGGGTAGAACGCTTCGCCAGGCAACAGCCAGAAGATCAGCAAGGCCATCATGGCCCAGTTGCTGGCACCCAGCGCCACCTGGCACAGCGCCAGGCGCAGCGAGGGCAGGGTAACTTCGTGTTCACGCCAGCGCCAGGTCCGCTTTTTCGCAAAGCCGCAAGCCAGCAGGTAGCCGACAGCGATGACCAGCAACAGCACACCGATCAAGCGCAGCCCTCCAGCGCCGACCGCCCAGTTCGCCGGCAACTCGACCAGCCCCAGGGCAAACACGCTGCCGGCCAGCAGCATGTAACCCATCCAGTTGGTCAGCAGGCCAAGGGTAAGGATGCGGGTAATGGTCGGTGTGTCCAGGCCCAGGCGACTGTACAGGCGATAGCGCAAGGCAACGCCACCCACCCAGGTGGTGAAGTTGAGGTTGAAGGCGTAGCACACGAATGCCACCGGTAGCACCTGCCGGGCCGGCAGGCGGTGCCCGGTATAAGCGCGGGCCAGCAGGTCGTAGCTGGCGAAGATCAGGTAGCTGCACAGCGCCAGCACCAGGCCTATGGCCAGCGTGCCCGGCTTGTAGGCCAGCAGCGACTGGCGTACTTCGTTCCAGTCCAGGTTGCGGGCCAGTACATAAAGCAATGCCGGGATGAGAATCAGAAACGCCACGGTGAACAACCGCTTGCCCCAGATTTGCCAAACTTTCTGTGCCATCAGGTATTGCCCTCATGCAGATCACCTTGGGCCTCGACCTCCGGCTGCACCGAACGCAGGCGCTGGCGGTGGGCGGGAAACCAGCCGGCGATCCGTGGGAAATGCCGGATGACGTGGAAGCAGACGAAAATCAGCGGTGCTCGCCACCAGTAGCCGCGAACCATCCGTTCCAGCGTCACCGGTTTGCACTGTTCGACGGCCAGTTGCTGCAGGTGCTCGAACAGGTGCTGATTGAAGGCCGGGTCACGGATGAACAGGTTGGCTTCCAGGTTGAACGACAGGCTCAGGGGGTCGAGGTTGCTGGAACCGACCGTGGCCCACTGGTCATCAACCAGCGCCACCTTGCCGTGCAACGGCCGCTGACAATACTCGAGGATGCGTACGCCGTCGCGCAGCAGGTAGTTGTAGAGCAGGCGCGACAGGGCGCGCACCCAGCGCATGTCAGGCTGGCCCTGGAGAATCAGCGTGACCTCGACGCCGCGTCGCGCCGCATTGCGCAGCTCGCGCAGCAGGCGGTAACCGGGGAAGAAGTAGGCATTGGCTACCACTATCCGCCGCTGCGCCGCACGCAAGGCCTGGAGGTAGTGGGCTTCGATGTCAGTGCTGCGCAGCCGATTGTCGCGTTCGATCAGCACCGCCGTGCTGTGGCCGGTCGGCTGTGTCACCGGGCGTACCTCACTGGGCGGCTCCAGCACCGGGGCCATGAGCCTGCGGCTGGCGGCATGCACCTGCGCGACCACCGGGCCGGTCACCTCCACGGCATAGTCCTGCTTGGCCATCGGACCGAAATCGCCCAGGTGGTCGGCACTGTAGTTGATTCCGCCGATGAAAGCCTGCTCACCATCGATCACCACGATCTTGCGGTGCAGGCGGCGGAACAGGTTGGTGCGCATACCGGCCAGCCGGGGTTGCGGGTCGAAGGCATGAAAGCTGACTCCGGCATCGGTCAGCGCTGCAACGAAGCTGTCGGGCAGGTCGGCGGTGCCGTAGCCATCCACCGCGACTTCCACCCGCACCCCGCGCCCAGCGGCATCGATCAGCACCTGCTGCAACTGCTGGCCGACCTTGTCGTCGTAGATGATGAAGGTTTCCAGCAAAATCTCTTCCCGCGCCCGGGCCATCGCCTCGAATACCCGTGGGTAATAGGCCTCGCCATTGATCAGCAGCTGGACACTGTTGCCCTCTACCCAAGGTCTGTTCACAGGTTGATCTCCGCAGCCAGTGGCGCATGGTCAGACAGGTGCGACCAGGGATACATCGAAAGCACCTGGGCCTTGGTCGGCATGGCATTGCGCAAATAGATGCGGTCCAGGCGCAGCAGTGGCAGGCGTGCCGGGAAGCTGCGTGCCGGGCTGCCAAAATGCTCGCCGAAGGCTTCGACCAGGCGCCGGGAGAGCACCGCATCGGCCTTGAGGCGCCAGTCATTGAAGTCGCCAGCAATAATCACCGGAGCCTGCGTCGGCAGGCTGTCGAGTAGCTTCAGCAGCAGTTGTACCTGGCTTTGCCGGTGCGCCTCGCGCAGCCCCAGGTGCACACAGACGGCATGCACCTGCGCATGGCCTGGCACCTCCAGGCGGCAATGCAACAGGCCGCGCTGTTCGTTGCCCTGGATCGACACGTCGAGATTCTCGTACTGCACGATCGGGAATTTCGACAGCAGGGCATTACCGTGGTCACCGTTGGGATACACCGCGTTGCGGCCATAGGCAAACTGCGGCCACATGCTGTCGGCAAGGAACTCGTACTGTGGCGTCTCAGGCCACGCAGGGTGGCGCACGGCATGCTGCTGGTGGCTGCCGTGCACTTCCTGCAGAAACACCAGGTCGGCATTGGTGGCGCGCACCGCGTCGCGCAGTTCGGGCAGAATGAAGCGCCGGTTGAACAGGGTGAAGCCCTTGTGCACGTTGATCGTCAGCACATTCAGGCGGTGCACCGCCGTCACTTTGTCGATGATGCAGTGGGGGGCGGGCAAGGTCTTGTTCATAGCTGCACCTGCGGTGTCACGCCCGGTTCGGTGAGCAGGTGGTAATCCAGCTTGAGCTTTTCCAGCAGGCGCCTCGCATCATAGGGGGCATGCACCTTCTGATCGTTGTCGAAGTAGCAGTAGATATCCCGTGACGCCCGTCGCGGCGGCGCCCCGGTCACGATCAGCTGCGCGTCATCGGCCTGGCCTCCTTCGGCCCAGGCTTGAATACGCTGCTTCCAGCGGCGCAAGGCACGTGACGTGTAGCCGCTGCTATAGAGCTCGACGTCACCGTGCAGGCGTATGTAGACAAAATCGGCGGTGACATCCTCGACATAGGGCCACTTGCCCGCGCTGTCTGTCACGACCAGGGCCACACCGTACTTGCGCAGCAGTTTGACGAAGGCTTGGCAGAGAAAACTCTCGTTGCGGATCTCTACGGCGTGGCGCAGCCGCACATTGCCTTTGATGGCGCTGCCGCCGTTATCCTTGAGTGCCTGCGCGCAACGCTGGGCGCAGGCGCGTGCGGCCTTGCGGTCCTTGGGCAGCAACTGGAAAAAGTGGCTGAATCGCGCTTCGTCGAACTTCATGTTCGGCGGAAACTGCCACAGGAACGGCCCAAGCTTGTCGCCGAGCAGCAGTGGCCCGGAGGCGAAGAAGTTGGCGATTGGCTCTTCGATTTCCTTCAGCCGGCGCACATGGGTGATGTAACGCGGGCCCTTGACCGCGAAAATGAAGTCGTCCGGGGTTTCGTCGCGCCATTTCACATAGCGTTCGGGCGTCTGCAGGCTATAGAACGAGCCATTGATCTCGATGCTGTTCACCGCTCGCGAGGCAAACGCCAGCTCGCTGTCCTGGCGCAGCCCCTTTGGGTAGAAGTCCTTGCGCCAGGGGCCGTAGCGCCATCCGGAAATGCCGATGCGGATATCGCTCATGCTGCTGTCCTCATAGCCTGCTCCGTAGAACGTCACTGTGAAGTTGCGACCGGGGCAAAGCGGTGAGGGTTCAGCGCAGTTGATCGAAGGCCATGCTGCAAGCCGGAGTTGAACTTTGCCGGCGCCAGCGATTCCACCGCATAGCGGATATGCAACGCAGGAGATCGTCGGAATGAAATTCGATCGCTTCTGTCAGTGGCTGGCGAACTGGAGCGGACGGCCGATGGCGTTCGGCGTCGCCTTCCTGTTGATTGTGGTATGGGGCATCACCGGGCCGTTGTTCGATTTCAACGACACCTGGCAACTGGTGATCAACACCTCGACCACCATCATCACCTTCCTGATGGTGTTTCTGATCCAGAACACCCAGAACCGCGATAACGATGAACTGCATATCAAGATTGACGAGTTGCTGCGCACCACTCAAAAGGCGCATAAGGCACTGCTAGACCTGGAGGACATGGACCCGGCCGAGCTGCATGCCTTGCGCAAGCAGTACCAGCAGATGGCCGAGCGCGGCGACGACAGGCAGAAACCGAAGGAATGACCTGCCAGAGACAGGAGGCAAGCATGGCCAGACATATCATCCACTTCACCGGGCCGATCAATTCATCCACCTGCGGCAACCTCATCAACACCTGCTCGCGCGCCATGCAGCAAGGCGCCGACGTGCTGCAGCTGAACATCGCCACCATGGGCGGCGAGTGCAGCTATGGTTTCACCTTGTACAACTTCCTGAGGGCGCTGCCGATCAGCGTGCACACCCATAACCTCGGCACCGTCGAGTCCATGGGCAATATCCTGTTTCTGGCGGGCGAGCACCGCACGGCATGCAGCTACAGCAAGTTCCTGTTCCATCCGTTCCACTGGACGCTGCACGGTTCGGTGGACCATGCGCGCATGGCGGAATATGCCATGAGCCTGGACTACGACTTGCGCCTGTATGCGCAAATTGTTGCCGAACGTACTGAAGGCAGCCGCGAAGTGCTGGATGTTCCGCGTTACCTGATGGCTTACCCGCGGATCCTCGGCCCCAGCGAGGCGCTGGAAAGCGGGATGATACATGCCATCGATGAGCTGCCGATCGAAGCCGAAAGCACCCAGTGGAGTGTGCACGCCTGAATTGCCAGCGATGGGCCGCAAGGCGGCCCCAGCCTTTCAGTAAGGCACTGAACCGCTCAGGACCTCGATCGCCTCGACCAGTTCGTCATATCCTACTGGCTTGCTCAGGTGTCGATCGAAGCCGTACTGGCGCGACTTGTACTGGTCGGCGCTAGCACCGTAACCGGTCAGGGCGATCGCCGGGATGTTGCGCAGATGAGCATGGCCACGCAGGGCCCTGATCAGCGCGTGACCGTCCATGCCCGGCATGCCGATGTCTGAGATGATCACGTCATAGTGGCCGTCGGCAGCGGCCGCCAGGGCCTTCAGCGGGTCGCTGTAGGCCATGACTTCGGCGCTCTCCATCTCAAGCAGTTCCTGCATGACCTCGAGGACTTCGGGTGAGTCGTCGACCAGCAAGATGGTGGTGCCTTGCAGCCGTCCCTCGCTGAACGGTTCGGGGCCACCGCCACGCGGTTGCAAACCGGTGTCGCACAGCGGCAGGCGCACGGTGAAGGTGCAGCCCTTGCCCAGCCCTGCCGAGCGGGCCTCGACACTGCCGCCATGGGCTTCGGTGAGCTGGCGCACCAGTGACAGGCCGATGCCCAGACCTTCCCGGCCATGGTTGGCCAACTGAGGCGCCGCCTGGCTGAACAGGTCGAAGATGTGCTCCAGGCTGTCGGGGTTCAGCCCCACGCCCTGGTCGATCACCTGCAGCCGCGCCTGCACCTCGTCGTGGCTCAGCACCAGGCGAATCTCGCTGCCAGGCGGGCTGAACTTCAGCGCATTGTTCAGCAGGTTCCAGATGATCTGCTCCAGGCGCGTGACATCGCCCTCGATCATCAATGGCAGGTCGTCGGCAGGCAACTCCAGGCGCACCTGGCAAGGGTGCTGCTCGCTCAGTACCACGGCATGGATGCCCTGGACAATACTGCCGAGGTCGACCGGCTCGGTCTTGAGCTTGAGCTTGCCGGTGCGAATGCGGGCCACATCCAGCAGGTCATCGATGATCCGCGCCTGGCTGGACACCGCTTCGCGAATGGTCGTCACGGCCTTGCTGGCGGCGCCGATGCCCTTGATCGTAGGCAACCGGCGGAGGATCTCGGCATTGAGCTGAATCAGGTTGAGCGGGTGCTTCAGCTCATGGGACATCACCGCGAAGAACTCGTCCTTCATGTGACTGGAGCTCTGCGATTCTGCCAGCTGCTTGCTCAGCCGCTCTTCACCCAGGCGCACGCGCTCTTCGGCGGCGTGGTTCTTGCTGATGTCGATGAAAGTCAGCACCGTGCCGTCGATCTTCTGCTCGCTGGAGCGGTAGGGCAACAGGCGTGCCAGGTACCAGTGATCGCCGTGGCCGCCTATCTCGCGTTCGATGATGGTTTCGCCCTTGGCCACGGCACGGGCGTCATCGGCCAGGGCCGGGTAGTCGAGGTGGTGGGTGATGTCCAGCAGCGATCGGCCGGTGTCCAGCGGCAGCATATTGAACAGGTCGGTGGCGCGCGGGGTGAACCAGCGAATGTGCAGGTTGCGGTCGACGAACACCGTGGCGATGTCGGTCGAGGCGATCAGGTTGCTCAGGTAGTCGTTGACCTTGTCGGTCTCCTCGACCTTGTTCTTGAGCTCGTAGTTGACGGTGAGCAGCTCCTCGTTGATCGACTGCAGTTCTTCCTTGCTGGTTTCCAGCTCTTCGCTGGCCGAACGCAGTTCTTCGTTGATCGCCTGCATTTCTTCGTTGGAGGCGGTCAGTTCTTCGCTGGAAATTTCCGATTGCTCGATGGTTTCCTGCAGTTGCACGCGCGTTCGCTGCAGTTCGCGTTCCAGGTTGTGCAGCACCATGCTGTCGGTCTGGCGGATGACACCGGGCAGAGGCAACGACGGGTCGGGCGCGCGCTCTTCGAACACCACCAGCAGGCATTCGTTGTCGCTGAGCTCGTCCTTATAGGGTTGCACGGTGATTTCCACTTGCTGCCTGTGCTCACCTTCGCCAAGGTCGACCGGGCGCGAGGTCACGGCCTCGATGCCCTGACGGGCCTGGAACAGCGTACTGCGCAAGGTCAGGCGCAAGGTTGGCAGCACCAGATTGAGCAGGTTGCGGCTCGGCTCGCCGCCGGCCAGTTGCAGGTAACGCCCGAAACCTTCGCTCATGTGCAGGATGTTGCCTTCGCTGTCGACGATCAGGCTGGGCGGCGTACGCCGGGCCAGGGCGCGGTGGTGCACTTCGGCATAGGACGGCTTGCGACCTGGTTTGGCCTTGGCCTGGGTGCCCTGGGCGAGGTTGGCCATGCCAGCGGCTGGCAGCTGCCGGCCTGAACTGCGGCCAGCGGGGCTGACGTCGCGGGCGCGGAAAATCCGGTTGCGCTTGTCCACGGGCGTGAACAGCTCATTGGCCACGTCGGCTGATTCCGAGGTGCCAAGGAACAGGTAGCCGCCGCTTCGCAGGGCGAAATGGAACATCCGCAGGATATCCTCCTGCACCTCGCGGTCCAGGTAGATCAGCAGGTTGCGGCAAACAATCAGGTCGATCTGCGAAAACGGCGGGTCGGACAGCAGGTTGTGACGGGCGAACAGAACCTTTTCCCGAACTTCCTTGCGCACCCGGTAATGCTGATCCTCCTTCATGAAGAACTGGCGCAGGCGGGTGGGCGGCACGTCGGTGACGATTGCTTCTGGATAAGAACCCGTGCGGGCAATGCCGATGGCGCGCTCGTCCAGATCGGTGGCGAACACCTGCACCTTGCTGGCACGTTGTTCCAGCGCCAATTGCTCGCTGACCAGCATGGCCAGGCTGTAGGCCTCTTCGCCCGTGGAACAGCCGGCCGACCAGACGCGGATCTCGCGATTGTCCTCGCCTTCGCTGACCAGTTGCGGCAGTACATGACGCTCCAGCGATTCGAACGCCTCACGGTCGCGGAAGAAGTTGGTGACGCCGATCAGCATGTCGCCCAGCAAGGCCGTGGCTTCGCTGCTGTGCTGCTCCAGGTGGCGCAGGTAACCGCCCAGGTCGGTCTGCCCGGTCACGTGCAGGCGCCGCTCGATCCGCCGAAGTACGGTGGCGCGCTTGTAATGCTGGAAGTCGTGGCCGGTGGCGCTGCGCAGTTGCAGCAAGATCTCTTCGAGCAAAGGCTCTGCGGCCTGGGCATCGCCGGCCCGGGTGCCCAGCGGCGGTGGCAGGGTATCGTCCTCGATTTCCGGCAGCTTCACCTGGCGTGCGGTACGCCACAGCTCCATGAGCTTTTGCGGCATTTCTGCAGCCGGCAGCACCAGGTCGACCATGCCGGTTTCGATTGCGGCGCGTGGCATGCTGTCGTACTGCGCGTCGTCCGGGGTCTGCACCAGAGTCACGCCACCTTGTTCCTTGATCCGCGACAGGCCCACCGCGCCATCGGCGCCAGTACCCGAGAGCACCACGCAGAAGGCGTGGTCCTTGTGCACGTCGGCGAGGTCGCGGAAGAACAGGTCGATGGCCACGTGGTCGCCACGCCGGCGATTGGCCGGGGTGACCCTCAAGTAGCCGTCATTGGTGGAGAGGCGGTTGGCCGGGGAGATCACGTAGACGTGGTTGCGTTCGATCGGTACGGGCTCGGTGACCTGGCGCACCGGCATCGAGGTGGCCTCCTGGATGATCCGGTCGGCCACGCTCTGGTGATCGGGCGACAGGTGCAGCACCACCACGAAGGCCATGCCGCAATCACCAGGCATCTGCTGGAAGAAGGTGCGGATGGCCTCCAGCCCGCCGGCCGAGGCGCCGATGCCGACCACCGGGAAATCCAGATGGCTCGGGCTCAGCGCTGGGTTTTGCGGCGATGCGGGTTGCTCAGGGGACGACGTCATGGAGTTGCCTTGTGCAGACCTGAATGTTGGCCCTTCGACGCATCGCCGGGCAGCTGAACGAGCATTATAGGCCGCTCGTCGGCTCTGCTGCGAGGCATTGCAGGGACGGGGCCGCTTGAAGTTGTGACCGCTGCACTGCAAAAAAATTGCCTTGCCAATACATGCCGCACAAGCATTTGCAGCAAGAACCTTTCGCGCCACCGGTCAGCCGCATACATTCCGATTGAGCAGACCCGCCCATCGCCGGTTCGGAACTAAGGCATGGCACCGTTTCATGCGCCCAACCTATCCGTATCGCAAGGAGAAACGACATGGCTGGTGATCAACAACGGACCGGACAACGTGGCGGCACCAAGGAAACCAACCCAGGCAATTTCGCCAACGATCGTGAACGCGCCTCCCGTGCCGGCCACAAAGGCGGCCAGGCATCTGGCGGCAACTTCGCCAATGATCGGCAACGGGCATCGGAGGCTGGCCGCAAGGGCGGGCAGAACAGCCACGGCGGGGGGCGCCCGCATCAGCAATAGCGGCGTTCGCTGAGGCCCGCCAGCGCGCCTGGCGGGCTACCTACCACAGTCGGACCGGGGGACGATGACGATATCCTCTTGAGAGTGATCGCCACCGCCATCTGCTCTGCTGAAGGGTTCGACAATCTTTTTGAATCTTTCCCGGGCGGCATCACTCAATGAAGAAGTCATCCATGGAGAAAGGAGGGCGGCGTGATGCCGAGTCCGCAGCTTTACATTATCGATTACCTGCTGCACGGCGAGCCGCGCAGCTTCATCATCCGGCTCGAGAAGATCGATAACGCCGAGGCGTGGCACTGGGCAAGTTGTGATGCAGGGATCGGTATCATCCCCAAATTCGGGCGAGAGAAGATCAGGAAGGTGAGCCGACCGATGGCTGAGCGCTACGGGATAACCGCGGTGAGTTGGCGCGAATCAGGTGGCAAGCCCAGCCGGGCAGTCAGCGACTCCAGTGTGACCAGCTAGTGCCTCATGCACCGGACTCGGGGTCGCTGGCAGGCACCCCTGGGCGGTTCTGATCGTCATCGGTCAGGTTCGGGTCGGTATCCGGGTCATCTGCCCGGTCATCACGTTGGTCAGGGGCCAGCTCTGGCCAGTCGTCCTGGGCGCTGCCTCCGCCCATGTGCAGTCGTATGTTCATTTTGGCGCCCTCGTTCATGGAAAAGGGCCCACCGGGGGTGGGCCTGGCACAGGAGTGAGAGGCAAAGCCATTGGCCACCCCTCATTGATTGAGAGTGGCGGCCACACTGGCCTGATCAGTCCAGACGCAGGCGACACTGACCAACGGTATCAGGTACCGCTGTACTTGACCGCCGCTGCGGTGCGGGTGGTGACATTGAGCGCCTTGAGCAACGACGACACGTGAATGCGCACGGTAAACGGCGAGATGTCCAAGGCGCGGGCGATTTCCTTGTTGGTCTTGCCCTGGGCGATCAGGCGCAGCACCTCGTGTTGGCGGTGGGTAAGCTGTTCCACCTCGCTGGCGCTGCCAAGGCTCGGCAACAACCCTGAAGGGCTGTACCTGACCAGTAGTTCGCCGTCACGGATGGCCAGGATCGCCGCGCCGAGCTCGTCAGGGGCGACGCTCTTGCCAATGAAGCCATCGACCCCACTGGCCATGACATGCTCGATCAGCGCCGGGTCGTCGACCATCGACACGATGATCAGGGTGGTACGACGCAACAGCTGGCGCAGTTCGGCCAGCCGCTCGATGCAGTCGAGCCCCGGGAAGCGCAGGTCGAGAATCAGTGTGTCCGGTGCTTCGCCCTGGCGGGCCAGCGCCAACACCTGTTGCAGGTCGCCAGCCTCTTCGATCTGCGCCTGCGGCAAAACCCTTTGCACGGTGCGGACCATCGCTTCCCTGAACAATGGATGGTCGTCCGCTACGATGATGCGGCACGTCACGTCCTGACACTCCCTGTGAACGGCGGTTCTTCCGACCATGCTAAGTTAGCACTCGACAACGGCAAGCGCTGCGCCAAGCGGGCGTTTATGCGACCCCGTGCACAAGGACGTCGACCATGGACTACAACAAGAACAACGAACTCGACCAGGCCAACCTGCGCGTCATCGTCGCCAGTTGCGCGCTGGTCTACATCACCGTGCTGGGTTTCCTGCCGGGTGAATCGATCGACAGCTACCTGCCGGTGATCTACTACATCATCAGCTTCATCGTGCTGTCGATCGGCCTGCGCCAAGCCATCGCCCGCTGGCCGGGGCATTACCCGTGGCGGCGGGTGCTGGGCATCGTGCACGACTACACCGGCACCTGCTTCGGCCTGGTGCTTGGCGGCGAAGCGGCGCTGCCGCTGTATGCAGTGATGGTCTGGGTCAACCTGGGCAACGGCATGCGCTTCGGTACCCGCTACCTGGCCATCGCCACGGTGCTGGCGCTGACCGCGCTGGTGGCGGTGTACCAGCTCAACCCTTACTGGCAGGCCAACCCGTTCATGGTGCTGATGCTGCTCACCACCAGTACGGTCATCCCGCTCTACGCCCATATGCTGCTGGAGCGCACGCGCAAGGCCTCGGAGCTGGCGATGGCCGCCACCCGGGAGAAATCGCGCTTCCTGGCCCAGGCCAGCCACGACCTGCGCCAACCGATCCACTCCATCGGCCTGTTCACCGCCTGCCTGCGCGAAGCGCCGCTGGCCGAGCAGGAACGGCGCCTGGTGGACAGCATCGACCGCTCGCTGCTCAACGTGTCGCAGCTGTTCCGCTCGATCCTCGACCTGTACACGCTGGACAATGGCCGGGTGCAACCGAAGTGCGAGGCCTTTGCGTTGCATGAGTTTCTTGCCGAACTGCTGCGCCAGAACGCCGAGGCGGCGCGCTGGGCGGGCGTCGAGATGCGCTTGCGCCCTTGTGCGCACTGGACCCACGCTGACCGCGGCATGCTTGCCACCATGGTGCAGAACGTGCTGTCCAACAGCTTCAAGTACGCCGCCCAGCGGCCGCTGCTGATCGGCGTGCGGCGTCAGGGTGAAGCGCTGGCCATCGTGGTCTATGACCAGGGGCGCGGAATCGAGGAGGTGCATCAGGGCTTGGTCTTCGAAGAGTTTTACCGGGTGCGCCAGGTGCGTGACAAGGACGTCGAAGGGGTTGGCCTGGGCCTGTCGATCGTCAAGCGCCTGGGGCATTTGATGGGTTTGCAGGTGCAACTGCGTTCTCGCGTAGGCCATGGTACGGCCGTTAGCCTGCAGGGCTTGCCGCGGCTGGCCGCACAGCCAGTGCCCCAACGTAGCGAACAGCGCGTGTTGCCGGATGCCATGCTCGGCGGCCTGAAGGTGTGCCTGGTGGAGGATGATCACAACGTATTGCGTGCGACCTCGGCACTGCTGCAGCGTTGGGGCTGCGAAGTTGAAGCGCATGGTTCACCCATGGGATTGGTCAGCCATTGTGACGTGATCGTCGCCGACTACGATCTTGGCCAGGAGGCCACCGGGGTCGATTGCATCGACAGCTTGCGGGCGCAGCGGGGCTGGGAACTGCCGGCCTTGATCATGACCGGGCATGACCTGGAGAAGATCCAGGCAATTGTGCAGGGGCGCAATATCGCAATCCTGTCCAAGCCGGTGCGCCCGGCGGAATTGCGCGCGGCCCTGCGGGCCTTGCGCGAGGTGCCGGCGGCTCCGGAGCTGGAGCGCGGCGCCGGGGGCGGCGGCAGCATCACTGCAAGATGATCGCCTGGCCTTCCTTCAGGCAGGACGGGGTGGGCTCATACAGGCCCATGCTACCGACCGCAACGATGGCTCCGCTGGGCATCTGGCAGTTGTATTCGCCCTTGGCGGTGGTAACGGTGTAGTAGGTGAGGGTGCTGTCGTTGCGCACGTTGGCGACCTTGGTAACCGGGGTGTTGAGCGCGAACTCGGCGCGCTCCTTGAGGGTTTGGTCGGAGGGTTTGATGGTCTGACAGCCGGCGACGGTGAACAGGACGGCAGCGCTCAGCAGGAGCTTGGCGGATTTCATGGTGGAGGCTTCCTTGGCGTGGGGTGTGGCGGATGGCCGGACTATAGCGCCGAGGAGCGGGCAGGGCATTAGGGCGGATGTACGAGGTGGCTATGTGCCTTTATGTGGCGCCTGTGCGGGCCTCTTCGCGGGACAAGCCCGCTCCTACAGGAGATCACAATCGTTGTAGGAGCGGGCTTGTCCCGCGAAGAGGCCCGCACAGGCAACCCATCTATCAGGCCTTCTTCAGCACCAGCGTCAGGATGTCGTAACTGGCTACTAGCTCACCCAGCTGGTTGGTCACCTCCACATCCCACGCGACAACGCCTTGCGGCTGCCCCAGCGGGCTGGTCTTGCCCTGGTCGATCTTGCGCTTGCAGGTCAGCCTCGCCTGGATGGTGTCGCCAATCCCGACCGGGTTGATGAAGCGCAGGGTGTCCAGCCCGTAGTTGGCCAGTACCGGCCCGGCGCCTGGCGAGACGAACAGCCCGGCCGCAGCGGAGAGCACGAAGTAGCCATGGGCGATGCGCTTGCCAAACTGCGATTCCTTGGCCGCGATCTCGTCGAAGTGCATGTAGAAATGGTCGCCGGACAGGCAACCGAAGTTGACCAGGTCGGCTTCGGTCACGGTGCGACGGTGGGTCAGCAGCGATTCACCGATACGCAGGTCGTCGAAGTAGCGGCGGAACGGATGCACTTCGGTTTCGATCACTTCGGCGCCGCGCACGTACTCGCCGGTAACGGCGGTCAGCATGCTGGGCGAACCCTGCACTGCGGCGCGTTGCAGGTAGTGCTTGACCGCCCGCAGGCCGCCGAGCTCCTCGCCACCCCCGGCGCGGCCCGGGCCGCCGTGCTTGAGCTGCGGCAGCGGCGAGCCGTGGCCGGTGGATTCCTTGGCTGCTTCACTGTCGAGCACCAGCAGGCGCCCGTGCCAGGCGGCGGCTACCGGGATGGCCTTGGCGGCGACGGCGCGGTCGGCGGTGACCAGGGTCGCCACCAGGCTGCCTTTGCCGCGTGCAGCCAGGGCCAACGCTTCATCCAGGTCGTCATAGGCCATCAACGTGCTGACCGGGCCGAACGCCTCGATGTCATGGGCGCCGCCCTCGGCATGCGGGTCGCGGGCCTGGAGCAGGGTCGGGGCGAAGAACGCGCCTTCGCCAACGCCCTCACCTCGCGGGGCAAAGCCATCGCTGGCACCGAACAGCTGGTCACAGCTCTGCAGCAGGCTGCGCACACGCTCGCCGACGTCGCGTTGCTGGTCATGGGAGGCCAAAGCCCCCATGCGCACGCCTTCCACCGATGGGTCACCGACCACGACCTTGCTCAGGCGCTCGCGCAGGCGGCTAGCCACCGCATCGACGTGCTTGGCCGGGACGATGGCGCGGCGGATGGCGGTGCACTTCTGACCGGCCTTAGTGGTCATTTCCCGCACCACTTCCTTGATGTACAGCTCGAACTCTTGGCTGTCCGGGCTGACATCCGGGCCGAGGATGGCGCAGTTGAGCGAATCGGCCTCGGCGGTGAACGGTACCGAGTTGCGGATCAGATTGGGCGTGACGCGCAGTTTCGCGGCAGTGTCGGCGGAGCCGGTGAAGGTCACCACATCCTGGCCCTGCAGACGGTCGAGCAGGTCGCCGGTGCTGCCGATCACCAGCTGCAGGCTACCTGCTGGCAGCAGCCCGGAGTCGTTCATCAGGCGCACCACGGCCTCGGTCAGGTAGCTGGTCGAGGTGGCCGGCTTGACGATGCACGGCATGCCGGCCAGGAAGGTCGGCGCGAATTTCTCCAGCATGCCCCAGATCGGGAAGTTGAAGGCGTTGATGTGCACAGCCACGCCGGCGCGCGGCACCAGGATATGGCTACCGGCGAAGTGTCCCTGCTTGCCCAGCGGGATCGCCGGCCCTTCATGCACCAGATTGCCCGACGGCAGTTCGCGGCTGCCGATGCCGGCGTAGCTGAACAGCGTGGCATTGCCGCCCTCGATGTCGATCCAGCTGTCGGCGCGGGTTGCACCGCTGTGGTGGGACAAGGCGTAGAGCTGTTCTTTGCGCTCGGCCAGGTACAGAGCCAGGGCCTTGAGGCGCTGGGCGCGTTGCTGGAAGTCCATGGCCATCAGCTCGGCCAGGCCACGCGCGCGGGCAAAGTTCACGGCTTCGGCGAAATCCGGGCGTTCTTCGTGGCTGTAGGCCAGGACGTGGCCGTCCAGGGCGCTGCGCAGGGCCTGGGCGCCGTGCTGGCCGATCCAGCGGCCAGCAATGAAGCTCTGCAGGGTTGGGGCGTCAGACATGCTGTTTTCCTCTTGTGGGCGCTGTTACCACAGCGCCAGGGTGTAGCCGATGATCAGGCGGTTTTCGTCCACGGCATTGGTCAGGCCATTGCCGGAACGGAAGGTGACGTTGCGCCAGCGTAGGCTGACGTCCTTGAACGGGCCGCTCTGGATGACGTAGGTGAGGTCGGTGTCGCGTTCGCGCTCACGGCCGTTGCTGACCGTGGCGGTTTCGGCATGGTGGCCGTCGGTGTAGCGGGTCATGAAGCTCAGGCCGGGGATGCCCAGGGCGACGAAGTCGTAGTCGTAGCGCAGCTGCCATGAGTCCAGCCCGGCGCGGGTGAAGGTGTTGTAGGTCACCAGGTTGACGGTGAACGGGTCACCGCCGTTGACGAACGGGAACGCACTGTCGCCGGACATCTGCTGCCAGGTGGCGTTGAACTTGTGGGCCCGCACGCCGAGGGTGAACATGGCGTTGAAGTTGCGGTTGTCGATGTTGCCGGCGCGCTCGGCGCCGTCGTTGCGGCTGTCGAAGTAGCGCAGGTCGCTGCGCAGGCTCAGGCCTTCGCCCAGCGGGCGGGTGTCGATCAGGCCGACGAACTGCTGGCGGTAGATGTCTTCAAGCTTGGCGTAGTAATAGCTGACGCTGGTCTGCGGGGTCAGCGCGTAGCTGCCACCACCGAAGTCGAGGTGGTCGCTGGTCACAGCGCCATAGCCCATGTCGTCGCGGCCGGACGAATCGCGCAGGTTGGCCTTGCTCAGGCGCCCGGCGTTGACGGTCAGGCGGTCGATGTCCTGGCTGGTAAGCTGGCCGCCCTGGAAGGTCGAGGCCAGCAGGCGGGTGTCGTTGTACACCACCACCGGCAGGATCGGCTGTAGCGTGCCGAGGCGCAGGGTGCTCTTGGACACGCGCACTTTGCCGGTCAGGCCCAGCTCGCTGTAGTCATCGACCGGCTCATGGCTTTTCGGGCCGAACGGCAGCAGGCCAGTGTTGCGCCGGTCAGGGCTGGAGTCGAGCTTGACGCCCAGCTGGCCCATGGCATCGAGGCCGAAGCCGACCATGCCCTCGGTGAAGCCCGATTCCACTTTTGCAGTAAAGCCCTGGGCCCATTCCTCGGCCTTGGCCTGGGGCGCGTTGCTCTGGCGGAAGTCGCGGTTGATGTAGTGGTTACGCAGTTCCAGCCGTGCGTGGCTGTCGTCGATGAAGTCAGCCAGGGCCGGGAGCGGCAGGGCTAAGGTGGCCAACCAGGCGGCCGATTTCAGGTGCGTGCGGTTCATTGTTGTTATACCCGACAGAGTCAAAGATCAGTGCTTGCTGGCGCCGGCGGCGCCGATACCGGTCATGGAGCGGATGAACTGCGCCAGGTAGCGGCCGCGTTCTTCCTTGGCCCGCTCCGAGCTGTCAGTGACCGAGAACGCCCAGGCGCTGAGGAATGCCAGGCTCATCGAAAACAGCGCCGGGTTGCTGTAGGGGAACAATGCCGTTTCGTTGTGCAGCACGTTGACCCACACCGCAGGGCCGAGCACCACCAGCAGCACGGCCGACACCAGCCCGGCCATGCTGCCGCACACCGCGCCACGGGTGGTCAGGCCCTTCCAGAACATCGAAAGCAGCAGCACCGGGAAGTTGACCGAGGCCGCCACGGCCAGCACCAGGCCAGACAGGAAGGCGATGTTCTGCGACTCGAACACCAGGCCCAGCACCACCGCGAGCAGGCCGATCACCAAGGTGGCGATCCGCGACACGCGCATTTCTTCCTGCTCGGTGGCCTGGCCCTTGCGTACCACGCAGGCATACAGGTCATGGGAAACCGCAGAAGCACCGGACAGCGCCAGGCCTGCGACCACAGCCAGGATGGTGGCGAAGGCCACGGCGGAGATGAAGCCGAGGAACAGGTTGCCGCCCACAGCCTGGGCCAGGTGCACGGCGACCATGTTGCCGCCACCGATGATCGCGCCCGCCGCGTCGCGATACGCAGGCTCGGTACCGACCATGACGATGGCGCCGAAACCGATGACGATCAGCAGCAGGTAGAAGTAGCCGATGAAGCCGGTGGCGTAGAACACGCTCTTGCGCGCTTCCTTGGCGTCGCTGACGGTGAAGAAGCGCATCAGGATATGGGGCAGGCCGGCGGTACCGAACATCATGCCCAGGCCCAGCGAAATTGCATCCACCGGATTCGACAGCAGGCCGCCCGGGGCCATGATCGCCTGGCCCTTGGCATGCACCGCCACGGCGCTGGCGAACATCGCTTCGGTGCTGAAGCCAAAGTGCTTGAGCACCATGAAGGGGGGCTCGCAGAATTCGGAAAAAATCGTACGCTAAGGTTTTCCGGGCATCCGTAGGGGCCGAAACTTCCCGTCTTCCAGTCTGCGGCTCTGCCGCCAGACGTAATCGCCGGTGAGGTTGATGTGCTCCCAGCCCAGCGGCGACAGGAATTGCAGCAGCTCGCCGTCCACCGGCTTGCCGGCCTCGACCAACCCCTGGGTGGCGCGCTCCAGGTACACCGTGTTCCACAGCACGATAGCCGCCGTCACCAGGTTGAGGCCGCTGGCCCGGTAGCGCTGCTGCTCGAAGCTCCGATCCCTGATTTCCCCAAGGCGGTTGAAGAACACCGCCCTGGCCAGCGAGTTGCGCGCCTCACCTTTGTTCAGGCCGGCATGCACGCGGCGGCGCAGCTCAACACTTTGCAGCCAGTCTAGGATGAACAGCGTGCGTTCGATCCGGCCCAGCTCGCGCAGGGCCACGGCCAGGCCGTTCTGGCGCGGATAGCTGCCGAGCTTGCGCAGCATCAGCGAGGCAGTGACGGTGCCCTGTTTGATCGAGCTGGCCAGGCGCAGGATGTCGTCCCAATGGGCGCGGACGTGCTTGATGTTCAGGGTGCCGCCGATCAGCGGCCGCAGCGTCGGGTAGGTCTGCACGCCCTGCGGCACGTACAGCTTGGTTTCGCCGAGGTCGCGGATGCGCGGCGCGAAACGGAAGCCCAGCAGGTGCATCAGGGCGAAGACGTGATCGGTGAAGCCGGCCGTGTCGGTGTAGTGCTCCTCGATCCGCAGGTCGGACTCGTGGTACAGCAGGCCGTCGAGCACATAGGTGGAATCGCGCACGCCGACATTCACCACGCGGGTGCTGAACGGCGCGTACTGGTCGGAGATATGGGTGTAGAACAGCCGTCCCGGCTCACTGCCGTACTTCGGGTTGACGTGTCCGGTGCTCTCGCCCCGGCCGCCAGCCCGGAAACGCTGGCCATCGGAGGATGAGGTGGTGCCGTCGCCCCAGTGGGCGGCGAAGGCATGCTGGTACTGGTGGTTGACCAGCTCGGCCAGGGCCGCCGAATAGGTCTCGTCGCGGATGTGCCAGGCTTGCAGCCAGGACAGCTTGGCGTAGGTCAGACCGGGGCTCGACTCGGCCATCTTGGTCAGCCCGAGGTTGATCGCATCACCGAGGATCGCGGACAGCAGCAACGTCCGGTCTTTGGCCTCGGCCCCGTCCTTCAGGTGGGTGAAGTGGCGGCTGAAGCCCGTCCAGTCGTCCACGTCCATCAGCAGTTCGGTGATCTTGATGCGCGGCAGTAACTGACTGGTCTGGTCGATCAGCGCCTGCGCCCGATCCGGCACCGCCGCATCCAGCGGGGTGATCTTCAACCCGGACTCGGTGAGGATGGCATCGGGCAGCTCGTTGTCCTTGGCCAGGCGGGCGACAGTGGCCAACTGCTCGTCCAGCAGCTGCAAGCGCTCTTCCAGATACTGGTCGCTGTTCGGGTTGATCGCCAGCGGCAGGGCCTGTTCCCGCTTGAGCGCGGCGAACTTCTCGGCCGGCAACAGGTAGTCGTCGAAGTCGCGGAACTGCCGCGAGCCCTTGACCCAGATGTCGCCGGAGCGCAGGGCGTTCTTCAGCTCGGACAGGGCGCAGATTTCGTAGAAGCGCCGGTCGAGGCCTTCCGGGGTGATCACCAGTGGCTTCCAGCGCGGCTTGATGAAGGCGGTGGGAGCATCGGCCGGCACCTTGCGCAGGTTGTCGGCGTTCATCTCGCGCAGCGTCTGCACGGCTGCCAGCACGCCCTGCGCGGCCGGGGCGGCGCGCAGCTCCAATACCTCCAGCAGAGCCGGCGTGTAGCGGCGCAGGGTGGCGAAGTTCTCGCCGACCAGGTGCAGGTGGTCGAAGCCCTCCGGCCGGGCCAGCAGCTCGGCTTCGCTGACGCTCTCGGTGAACTCGTCCCAGGGGATCACCGCCTCGATGGCGGCATAGGGGTCGCTGCCGGCTTCCTTGGCCTCCAGCAGCGCCTGGCCGATCTTGGAGTACAGGCGCACCTTGTCGTTGATCGCCTTGCCCTGCTTCTGGAACTGCTGCTGATGCTTGTGCTTCGCGCCGCTGAACAGCTTGACTAGGATGCGGTCGTGCAGATCCACCAGCTCATCAATCACGGTTGCAGTGCTCTCCAGCACCACGGCGGCCAGGGTCGCATAGCGCCGCTGCGGCTCGAACTTGCCGAGGTCTTTGGGCGTCATCTGCCCACCCTCGCGGGCCAGCTTGAGCAGGCGGTTCTGGTGGATGTGCCGGCCCAGGACTTCGGGCAAGTCCACCAGCTGAAATGTCTTCAGCCGCTCGATGTGCTCAAGCATGTGCCGAGAGTTGGGTTTCAGCGGTGCCTGGCGCAGCCAGGTCAACCAGGTGATGCTGCTGCCGGCCTTGAGCTTCAACAGCTCGTCCAGCTTGGCCCGATGCGAGTCCGTGAGCGGTTCAACCAGGGCGCGGTAGACCCGCCGATTGGCCCGTGCAATGGCCTCCGAGCAAGCCCGGTCGATCACGCTCAACGCCGGCAGGATGCGTCGCTTCTGCCGCAGGCTCTCCAGCGCCTGGCCGGCCAGCAGCAAGCCCTTGTCGGTCTGCTGGGCCAGTTCGGTCAGCTCGCGCACCAGGGCGCGGAAGTCGGACAGGCCGAACGGGGCCAGTTGAAGGTAGGTGCGCAGTTCCTGGGCGTGCTCGCGACGGGTCACATCGCGCTCGCCGTACTTCGTCCAACTCGCCGGATCGGTCTGGACTTGCTTGGCCACCCACAGGATGACCGGTTCGGGCAGCTCGCTGTCAGTGCCCAACGCATAGCCGGGGTAGCGCAGCAGGCAGAGTTGCACGGCGAAGCCGAGGCGGTTGGCGTCGCCGCGCCGCTGACGGATCAGCGACAGGTCGGAGTCGTTGAAGGTGTAGTAGCGGATCAGGTCATCCTGGCTTTCTGGCAACGCGAGCAGGGTGCCCCGCTCCGTGGCCGAGAGGATCAAGCGACGCGGCATGTGTCAGTCGTCCGTGCGGAGGTACTGGTAGAGGGTTTCCCGGCTGATGTTGAACTCGCGGGCAAGCTGCGCCTTGGGCTCGCCGGCCGTCGCTCGCTGCCGCAGGGTAGCAGCCTGCTCATCGGACAGGGCTTTCTTGCGGCCCCGGTACGCGCCACGCTGCTTGGCCAAGGTGATGCCCTCACGCTGCCGCTCGCGGATCAGGGCGCGCTCGAACTCAGCGAAGGCCCCCATCACCGACAGCATCAGGTTGGCCATCGGCGAGTCCTCGCCAGTGAACACCAGGCCCTCCTTCAGGAACTCGATGCGCACGCCGCGTTGAGTCAGCTTCTGTACCAAGCGACGCAGGTCATCGAGGTTGCGGGCCAGCCGGTCCATGCTGTGCACCACCACTGTATCGCCTTCGCGGACGAAGCTCAGCAGCGCTTCGAGCTGGGGGCGCTGGGTGTCCTTGCCCGATGCCTTGTCGGTGAACACCTTGCTCACCTGTGTCTGTTCCAGCTGGCGTTCCGGGTTCTGGTCGAAGCTGCTGACCCGGACGTAGCCGATGCGGTGCCCCTGCACGATGTCTCCTTGGTTGAAGGCGGCTTAAGTGCTCCTTCTGTTCCGTTGTGCCTCAAACCCCGTTTCTGTCAGGCTGAAATCTATGACCTTCGCAGGCATGTGTCAAAAATGCGAAAGATGACTCTATTCTGACTAAGCGGCGCGGCCCTGCCTGACATCCAGTTAGGGTATACCTCAAATTGACACTGCGTATTCCAGAGAACGTGATGACGGAAGGTTGAACCTTCCGTCATAGCGCATCTGGTTTGGCCTCCCGTCAGCCAACCACGGGAAACACTGACTCGATCATTGGAGAATGGTCAGCTTGGCCTTGAGATCAATGGCTCTCGCGAAGTTGTGGTAATTCGGCGATGTTCGCTGCACCTGCGCGTGCAATGCTTTCAGCGCCGCCGAATCCGCCGACGACTCCATTTCGACCTCATACTCGACCTGGTCGTACCCTGGATTGATCCCAGGATCGATTCCAAGAAAACCTCTCAGATCGAGGCTTCCCTTCGTGCGGATAGTCAGCGATTGCAACTCGATGTTCATTGCCGCCGCATTTGCCGCGTAGGTTGCAGTCATGCATGCGTTCAACGCAGCCAGGATCAATTCTTGTGGATTAGCGGCCGTGTCGGTACCGAGCAATTCTGCCGGTTCGTCCGCGTCGATGACAAAGCCGCGCGCCAAGGCCGTGTCACCTAGTACGAGCGGCATGGTTCGCGCACGCGTCCGGGTGCCACCCTCCCAGGTTGTCACGACGCCGAACGTCGCGATGCCTGCGGCGGGCTTTGCTGCGACCTGATCTGCAAACTCACGCAATGCGCCGACGTTGATCCCGTTGCCGGGAGTTCCTTTAATGTTTGTGTTCATTTCTCGTTCCCCCATTATGTGTTACGCCCGGCCATCACGCCGCCGTCAACGTCCCAGATTGCGCCCGTCACCCATGCTGCCTTGTCCGACAACAGGAAGAGGATGACCTCGGCGACGTCTTGTGGCGTCCCAACCCTGCCGATTGGGTGGAAGCTGTTGAATCCCTGTAAGGCGCCATGAACCTCGGCCTTGGGTATGAATCCCTCGTAAATCGGCGTTTCGACAACCGCCGGAGAAACGGCATTGACCCTGATTTGTTTGGATGCCAGCTCCATCGCAAGGTGCTGGGTCAGCGAATGCAAACCTGCTTTTGCCATCGAATACGCGGACGACGGCGTAGCCGCAATCGCCTGCTTGCCCCACATCGAGCCGATGTTCACAATGGCGCCGGGACGCTCGCTGGCCACGAGATTGGCCACGACTTTTTGTGTGATGAAGAAGAACGCTTTATTCAACGTCAAATATTGTTCGTAATCACTTTCCGTGTGCTCAAGAAACGCCTTCGGGAAGAACACCCCAGCCGCGTTGACCAGAAGATTGATGTCCTTGTGGTGTTCATCGATGGTATGCAGGAGTCGCTTCACATCTTCGGCTCGCGAGAGATCGGCAGTCAGGGCGGTCACGGTGCCCAACGACGACAGCGCCTTGCGGGCCTCTTCGGCCTTGTCTTCACGGTGACCGACGATGACGACGCTTCCGCCTTGCTCAAGAACCATGCGGGCAGTTTGCAGTCCCATCCCGCTAGTGCCGCCGATGACCAACAACTTCTTGCCATTAAATTCAGTACTCATAATAATCTCCTTAACTACCAACTAAATGGTAGGGTTGTGTTGCAAAAAAAGTGCCGACCTCAGGTCAACACGGTGGAAAGAAAAGTGTTTCCAACTTCGGCCGGTCCGCGTGACGACCGCATGCCACGGCCCACCATCATCGAGCCTTCCAACGCGCACAAGAATGCCTCTGCGAGAGCCTCTGGGGTGGAATTCGAGGTGATCAGCGCGGCACGCTGACCATCGGCAACGACAAGAGTCAACCAGTCGAGATTGACTTTAAAGAATCGCTCGACCTCGCTCACAACGGCGTCCGGCAGCGAGTCCGACTCGGCACCCAACATGCCGCAGACACAAAGGCGCCGGTCCTTGGCGAAGGTGCGTTCGAAAAGTGCCGCATACGCAGTTAGCCTGTCAGGCGCTTTCGCATGCTGCCCTTCGATGCTCAGCAACTCCTCACGAAACCGGTGCGTGTAGCGCTGTGCGACCACGGCCACGAGTTCACCCTTCTTGGGAAAGTGGTGGTGGATACTTGGTTTTTTGATGCCTACCAACTGGGCCACGTCGTCGTATGAGAAGCCGTTGTAGCCGTGCTGCTGTACCAACCCTTCAGCGGCATCGACCACCCGCTCGGCGGTCGGCGAGATTTCGGAGAAATGCTTCATGCAAGCGCCTCATTTGATTCGGCGACTGGCAGGTGGCCTGTCTTGACCAGGATGGTGCAGCCTGTATTGCTGAAGGGACGGTGAGCACTCAAATGCGGACTGCGCATCCATGTGCCGGTAGGGTAGCTTCCGAACTCATCCTCAAAGACGCCTTCCAACACATAGATTTCTTCACCGCCGTAGTGACGATGCGAATTGAATCGTGTCCCCGGGGCCCAGCGCACCAAAGCCGTATGTTGTGTGTCGAACTCAGAAAGTGGCATCACCGACAGACCCGGCACGAGGCCTGGAAACCAGGGGCCGTTACGGGTGTCGACCACGGTGCGTTGGCTGTCGGCTAGATCAAGATGGCGCAGCTTGACGAACAACGTGCAACCCGTCGCGGAGCTCGGTGCATGCGAAGAACCTGGTGGATTCTTGATGTAAGTCCCAGGCCCGAAGGTCCCGGATTCGTCGCTGAATTCGCCGTCCAGGACCAGAATCTCCTCGCCCAAGTCGTGCTTATGATTTTCAAAAGCGGAGCCCGGCGCGTATCGCACGATCGAGGTGGCACGCGCCACTTCGTCGCCATCACGCTCCAGTAACTGGCGTTGAATCCCGGTCGCTGGCGAATCGACCCACTGTAAGCTTGAAGGCTCGACGACAACACGCTGCGAAAGATCTGAATTGAGTTTCATGGCTTTATTTCATCTACCGACTACTTGGTAGGTAAGTTATAAGATCCCGATTTGTTTGTCAAATAGCTTTCGCCATTTTCTTTCATCCATTGAAAAAACAATGAATTGGTTACAAGAACTCGCGAAGCTTAGCGTACGATTTTTTCCGAATTCTCTATCGTCCCCATAAAGGCGTTTGCAGACGGGCTCGGTGTTGATCGCGGCGATCACGATATCGCCGTGCTCGGCCTCCCTACTGCGGTCTACGATGAGAAGATCGCCCGAGAAGATCCCGGCGCCCTGCATGCTGTCGCCCTCCACCTGCACCAGATACACGTGAGGTGCACGCAGGTCGAACAGCTCGTCGAGGGAGATGTGACGCTCCAGGTGATCCGCCGCTGGCGAAGGGAACCCGGCCGGCACACGGAAGGAGTACACCGGCAGCAGCATAAGGCCGCCCGTCGGCGCGCCCAGGAAGGTGATGGTCATGGCAGATCAACTCAAAAGGATATCTGTATATTTATACAGTAAACTGTCAGAGCGTTCCTACGTCAATGCGCGGATGCCTGGCAGCCGACAAACGAGCGAGGTGGGTATGTGTGGGAGGTACTCGATCTACGAGAGCATGGACGACTACCTGCGGCAGTTGGCCCTCGATCTGGTGGTCATCAACGGATATGACCATGAGCGGATCAACCGTTACAACGTGGCGCCTTCTACTCGCGTGGAGGTGATAAGGCCCGCCCCGGGAGGACTGAACGTCGATCGGGTGAAGTGGGGATGGTCGCCTTTCTGGGCGAAGGGGAAGAGGGTCGACCCGATCAATGCGCGGGCCGAGACGGTGATGACAGGGAAGTTCTTCAAGTCGCTTTGGCCGAATGGCCGAGCCTTGGCGCCGGCCAATGGGTGGTTCGAGTGGATACCCGATGTTGCAGATCCGAAGCGCAAGCAGCCTTACTACATCCAAGCGGCGGACGGTAGGTCATTGTTTTTCGCGGCGTTGGCCGAGGTTCATCCAGGGCTGGAACCAGATGAACGCAGTGGCTTCGTTATCGTGACTGCTGCGGCTGATGAAGGTTTGGTGGATATCCATGATCGTAAGCCGTTAGTGCTTACTCCTGAGCTTGCCCGAGAATGGATTGATCCAGGCATAACAACTGAACGGCTGGCAGAAATAGTCCAAACAGGCTGCCGGCATAGTACCGACTTTCAATGGTTCCCAGTGAGCAAACAGGTCGGGAATGTTCGCAATCAGGGGCCGGAGCTGATAAAACCGGTTTAACCGTTTTGGGTAAAGTCGGACAAAATACACATATCTGTAAATATGCAAGGTGATCGATTGAAAATAAAGGTTGGTAGGGTCCGCGATTACTTGGTTGCCACACTGGAAAATACCCAGGCTCACGCAAATGAAGCCCCTGAGCTCATGCATTTGATTGCTGAGATGGATGATATTTTTCACGATGAGATTTTCTCTATTCCGCTCTCACAAGAGCCGACAGCAAACTTGCTTATGATAAATGCATATACCATGCTTCTGGCTGGGATTAGAGAGGCCTTGTCTGGGCATGTTGTTTGCGTTTTTCCAATAGTTAGAGCTGCGTTAGAGTCTGCCTGTTACGCTTATCTCATAGCAAATGACGCTACCAAGGCTGATGTTTGGCTTGAAAGACATTCGTCGGATAATGCTGTAAAGAGGTGTCGGAATGTATTTACTGCTAAAAAAGCTGTGGATATTTTAAAGTGCAGTGATCCGGTGATGGCCGATTATGTCTGGGGGTATTACGAGGCCTCAATAGATTTTGGTGCGCACCCTAACACCAAGTCTGTGATTGGTCATCTGTCTGACTCCGGGTCGGTTGGAGAAGGTTTGCATGGGTTTGAGCTTACTAGCGTGTACGGAGAAAATAGCTGGCAAGTCAACCACGCCTTGTTTGTCTGCGTTGAGGCAGGGCAGGCCATCGCGTATTTAATAGCGGCCTCAATCGCAAATCACCCTTTGATTCACGAGCGTAGTACAGTATTCCAAGGCTGGGTAGATGCCAAAAATCGGATGGTTGAGGAGCTAACTGGTGAAGCTTGCGATCGCAGTACGCCAGTCTATTCTTCCGTTAGCCCGCCGCTTTGACTACATCGAAGAGGTTGCTATGCTGAATATAAGTGAGAATGCATTCAGGGATTATATATTCAATAACCATAGAGAAGATTTTTCCTCTTTGATTGCAGGGCGGAGGGAGCCGGTGGAGTGGTACGGCGAAGAATTTCCACCGCTTCATTTCTTGCTACGCCGAAAGGTTGAACGTGCCATAAATGAAATTCTGGATCAGCTGGAAGAATTGGTCTTAACGGCTAAGGAGCTACGGCTTGAAAAAAATGGTCCTCATCCGACTCGCGTGGATCTTTTTGGGTGCTCAGAGTCTACGGGCATCACTATCATCGAGTTGAAAAAGTCGCAGCAAACCGAACGCCAAGCTTTTACTGAACTCTTAGCCTATGCAAATCACTTCTGCTCGATATTTCCTGGAGTTAACGAGACGGCAATCACCACTGTGTTGGTTGCGCCGATGGAGACCAGAACGGTAAAGGATGCATACGTTCAAGAGCTATTGCTGAATAAGAAGAACATTGTATCTCTTATTCCTTCTTGTCAGGATGGGCGCTATTGTCTTAATGTATTTTACCCTGATGAGAATTACTACAAATGGTTCGAGAATAACGTATTCAATGATCACTCCATGACCTGTGTGACCATGTCGTTTCCGCTGATTAAAGGCTGGATAGACTCTGAATATAGCGAGCCTCCGCAGTACGCAAAAGATGCGCTGAATCAAATAAGCAACTCTATTGCGCAGGTTTTAGAGTCCAAAGGGTTCCATTCTATAGTTTATGCCTCTCAGAAGTGGAGCGAGATCGCGGGTCTATTCCCCTATCCTAATATGATTGTTGTGGCGGCAATGAATCCATTTTCTTCGGTGAGAACGTATGCTGAGGATGATGAGATAGGGGGAAGATCTGCACCCGGGAGGCTGACTGAAGTTCAGTTAATTTATAACCAGCTAACCAAAGACGGTCAGCGCTTTAACTGGCTTGAGACGATGGAAAGTGACTTTACCGGTCGTTTGATTCGAGCCGTCCGCGATCAGCTGGAGTTCTGCCTTCTGAATGATTCGCGATCAATACATGTCGAAACTGGACTGCCGGATTGGTATGGGTTCAAGACGAGTATGGTGGATGCGGTATTTACACACAATTTGGAGGCGCATACTACTGGGCTCTTGAGGGAAGTGTATACTGAATATGTTTGTTATCTATATGAAACTGGCCAACAAGAAGTGATGTTTGGTTATCAGATGTTAACTCCGTTTCTCGCAGTGTGGGAGATTTGTCGTGGCTTCGGTTACGAATCGGAGTAATAGCATTCAGGGAAAAAGGCCACCGATTGGTGGCCCTTTTTTCATGTAGCTATAAGCTGTCTAGCAAGAGCCATTTCAACAGAGTCCCCATCCTGGTTCAGTGAGTCGAGCCCGGATTCCGGTACATCGCCCGAAGTGCTCTGCGCCACCGCGATCTTCTTGGCCATCAGTTGCAGGCAGGTAATCTGCGAGCTGCCGGCGTAGCCGAAGAAAATCACGCGGACCGGATGTTTCTGCCCAATCCTCCACGACCGCCGCGCGGCTTGCTGTAGGGTGTACACGTTGTACCCCGTCTGCAGGAACGCGATGGTTGGGAAGTCCAGCAGGTCCAGCCCGGTCTTGACCAGCTCCGGGTTGGTGAGCAGCACGTCGATACCGCGGTCGACCTGGTCGAGGATCCAGTCCTCGCGCCGAGCCGTTTCAACCGTGGCCCGCAGTACCGCAACGCGCAGACCGGCCTGCTCGAGGACCTTCTTCAGCCTGGACGTGGTATCGCGCGTCCCGCTGTAGACGGTGTATGCAAGGACCTTGCGGCCTTTCGCTTTCTCCTCGAGGCATAGGTTCAGCAGCGCCTGCTCCTTGGGCATCAGTTCATCGTCGCCGAAGAGCGCCGGCACAAAGGCTAGCGTGTCTCGGGTGCGAGGATGTTTGACCATCTCCGATCGGAAGCAGCAATCCGGCCAGGCCAACAGCACATTGAGCACCACTCCCAGAAGGGTGGTGTCTCTCCGGGCCAGAGCCTGGCGGAGTTCAGCTGTCAACGTGGCCGCCAAGCGCAGGTAGGCCGAGGCCTGCTCCGGCGCCATGGGCACGTCGATGAATTCCTCCTGGTAGCTGGGCAGCACATTGCCGCCGATATCCTTGAGTTTCAGGAACACGGTGAATGGCAGCACGAACCGGTGGATGCCTTTAGGGCCGAAGCCTGGGGCCTTCACGGTGCGTACCGACAGCTTCTTGCCCTTGGCGGTCTTGTGCGAATCGCCATCGCGCTCGGTGTAGATGTCCTTGAGCACGCCGTGATCGCGCATGAACGACATGGCTGCAGGCGCCATGCTGCCGCGTGCGTTGGGTCGGTAGCCGTCCTCGATCATGCGCTGGGTGAGGATGCGGAACAGGAGGTAGAACAGGTCGTCGGCGTAGCCCCCCATCAAGGTCCCGGTGAGGAGCAAGGTTTTACGCGCCTTCGCGGCCAACACTCCCATGGCCTGGCCTTGGGCCGAGCCGCTGTTCTTGTACTCATGCCCCTCGTCGACAACCAGCAGGTCGAAGAAGCCATCGGGTAAGTAGCGCTTGATGAACTCTGTCGGCTGGTAGCCGCCTTCGCCGAATCCGAACTCGATGTTGGCCATCGCCCGCTCCATGCGTTTGGCCTGGCGGTCGCTGAAGACGAAGTTGCCTTTCGCGTCCATCAAGTTGATGAACTCTGAGACGTTGTCCACCAGCATCGAGGCCAGAAAGTCCTCGCCGAAGTCGTTCAGCAGCCGGTCCGCCCGGACCGGGCCGATCGTCGGTATCCGGCACATCGACTTCAGGATCGTCGAGCGTCGGTCCCCACCATCGGCTTTGCCTGGGCGCATAAGCGTCCAGAGGGCAGCGTTGCAGGCCGTGCAGTTGCGACGGCGATCACCGCGCTCGAATTCGTCCACGGTGACCAGGTTGCCCTCCAGGTCCTCGAGGACCTGGCCACAATCTGGACATGCTGCCAGCAGCTGGCCACCTGCAGTACGCCGTTTCCAGCAGGCGAGTCGCCAGTGGAAACCCATCCGCATCCTGACTCGGCCGAGAATGAAGAACTCCGGCCGGCCGTCGTAGGTTTGCCCCGACTGGTCACGCAGCTTGAGCAGCTTGACCAGCGTGTCCGGGCCGTTGAGTACCCAGACGCGGGCGTCTGGCGTGGTTTCCAGGATCTCACGTCGCCACTTGTAGACCAGGTGGGGCGGTGAGATGACGAGTGTCCGACGGTAGCCTGATGCATGCATCACTGCAGCGACAGCGATGGCCATCATCGTCTTCCCGGTACCCATCTCGGCGTTGATGATCGCGGCTTGCTCGTTGCGATCGAGCAGTAGCGCCGCAATAGCTTGGACAACCTCAGCTTGCGCCACGAATGGCGTTCGCTTGAGGTTCGCCATCACGGCCTGCCGCTGTTCGTTAATGCTGCCGGTGTAGACCGGAGGGTTGGAGCGGTTGAGAGATTCCAAGAGCTCGTCGCCGAACTCGTCGATGAAATCGGTCAGGTTGATATTCAGGGGGGAGTTGGCCGAGGCGGCCGCCTGGGTCAGTGCGTTCATGTGCATCTCCTGCAGGGAAAACAGGGCATGCACAAACCCAGACGGGTATGGACATACCCTGTGGGTTGGTGTGGGGTGGGGAGCTGTTGTGGCGCTGGTCAGTAGTCGCTGGGAAGTAGCAGGGTAGTGGAGCTGCGGTCGGCTTCGGTGATGATCCAGAGCCTGGACTCGTCGCCGGCGTCGATGTCGTAGCTTGAGAACAAACGGTCTCCATGGGTAAGCGCGAGCTGATTGGAGGATCGATCGTCATCGCATAGCTCACCCCAGTCGCCAGCAAGATGGCGTTTCAGCGCGGGAGTAGGGTTGAGCTGCCCGGTTTCGACCAGATGGCTGACAGCAGCGGTCATCATGATCTGCCCCGGGTTGAACAGCGGCGTTGCAACTGACTGGTCGGTTGCAGGCGTTTCGTCGTTGCTCGCCGGTGAGGAACTGATGATCAGCACCTGGCCGTGGTTCACCGAGGAAGGTGTCATTTCCCAGGCGCGGATGATCGGAATGAACCGGTCGGTGAGGATCCTGACTTCTGAGACGTTACCCTTCTCGTCCTCAGTGAATTCGGTCTTGCGCACCTTGTCCTTGTAGGTATCACCCTTCACGACCAAGGTCCGCCCCGACTTCGAACGTACAACACCGGAGATTGCGCCGGCGGCCAGGGCCAGTGCGAGGTGCCAGCGTGAAAGCTCGCGGACAGGGGCTCGGGGTTGAAGCCCGGTTTTCCCGAAGTGCAAGTTGAAGTCTGGCCAGAGGCCCCGCAACCGCAGGATCTCGGAGGCGAATTGCTCCGGCTCCAGGGTAATGCGGTAGAAGTGCTCCAGCTCGCTAGCAGCTGACGGGACGAGGTACGGCTCCCATGTCCAGTTGGCTGGGATCTCCTCAGCTTGCTCCTGGCCGGCGCCGATCGCCTGCAGGCGAGACCTCACCTGGTTGGTGGAAACCCGGGCCAGGTCCTGCCGACGTACACGGATGCCGAAGATCACCACCTGTTTGAAGGTGGGGTCTGCAGCACCGTATACACGCATTTCGGTGAAGTGGTTGCTCAGCCATCCAGTGAACTCGTCGTCCAGCACGTAGTGAGGAACGATGAGCACCATGACGCCGCCGTACTGCAGAAGCGGGAGGCAGCGTTGATAAAAAGCTTTCTCCAAGCGCCGGCGGCCGCTGCCTTGGTACTGGGATGCACCGGAGTGATCCGCGACGAGGTCACCGTAGGGTGGGTTGAGCCAGAGCAAGCCGAACGACTGGCGGCTGATCAAGGTGTCGAAGAGGTCGCTGTGCAGCACCCGATCGAGCAGGCCACGCGCGTGATCCGCGCGTTCGCGATCGTACTCGACGGCGAATGCTTGGACCTGGTCGCGGCCCAGGAGGTGAGCTGCTTCAGCAAGGGCAACACCCTCGCCGGCGCAGGGGTCGCAGATCCTCATCCTGCCCGAGGTGGCGGGAGTGAGCGCCTGCAGCGTGCGTTCGAGCGTGATCTCATCGGTGGGGTAGTAGCCGTTGCGGGCAAAGTTGCGCGCCAGGCGCGGAAACATAAGGGCCATAAGCGTTCCTTGAGTCATAGGTGAGCCCAGGCCTACGCCTGAGCTTCGATAGTGAGTTCGCCGCGACGGATCAGCTCTCCGAGGGAGGGCTCGAGCACGTCGAGCTGAAGAGCGAGCCGCCAGGCGCAGACGTTGCCGATCGCCCCGGGTAGGGCAGTCAGCATGCGGTGCTGGGTGAGGACTTCCATCACGGGCTCGTGCCAGTGGGGGAGAAGGGGAAGCGGGCAGGTCTCGATCACCAGTGGCCAAAGCCGTTGGTGAGGGGCTTCATTGCGCTCCAGGAGGGCAAAAGCGAAGTGATTGGCTTGGTCGGGCACCGAAGCGCGCCGATCGAACAGCCAGAGGTGCAACATGCTGCCGAATAGGGTGCCGCGGAATTGCCGTGTGGTGCGCTTTTCCAGTAGGTCATGGTTAGGGAAAACGGGAATGCTCCGCCCGTCGACGAGAATGTGGAACTGCTCGATGCCATTCTCTTCTCGGCCAAGTGTGAGCCTGGCCAGAAACTCCTGCAGTGCGGTGTCACGACCCCAGGCCGACATGAACACCAGGTTGCGTTGCTCGTCGCACACACAGGCGTCGACGTACAGGTCCGGGCATTCTTCGATCTGGAACAAGGGGGATGGGTGCATGATGGCCTCCGTAGTGGAGGCGTCCGTCCCAGAGGGCGGAAGCCCCCCGGGGTGGTCTGGTGGTTAGTTGAAGGTCCTGGTGTCTGGATCGAACACCACGGGTTTCTCATTGTGCAGTGGCCCGTGACCAGCAAGGAAAATCTGGATGCGATACTGGTCACGCAGGCGGATAGCGGCCTCCGCCTGGTCCAGTGTGAGCTCCAACTCCTCGATGAACAGGTCGACGAGCTCCTCGTCAGTCGACACCTCGTTGTTGGACAGCTGGTCCTCGATGTTCGCGAGGGTTTGTTTGCTCAAGTTGCTGAAGATGGCGTTCATGGTGGTGCTCCAGGTAGAGAATGGAGCCCCCCGAGGAGGCCCCTCAGGGTGCGTGGTTCAGGTTGACCACGGCAGTGGTGTGGCAGGGCGCTTTAAAGCGAGGCCCTGGTCCAGGTTTGAGTTTTGAAGTCCATGGTGAAACCGAGCTGGTCCAGTCGGGTGCATTGGGCGCGAAGCCGTTGTCGGTCAACGGTAGTGTCGAGCCTCACGGTTTCGCCCAGTGGCCACACCGTGCCAAACAGCTCGGCATCGATGTCGTTCGTGCTTGGTGGTGCCGTTGGACTCATCCCGAAGGGCTCATCCGAGGCGAAGGCATCAGTTTGGGGCCGTCGCGCCGGTGTATTTGGAGTCCGACGTGGCGGTATCGGTGTGGATGGTGGCCCGTCCTCTTCAAGAGGGTCAGGGACGTTTGTTGGCAGGTGTTCTTCGTCCTCGCGACTGAGACCTGTGACATCCTCCAGGGTCATGCCCTCAAGTTCAGCCCTGATCTCAACAACGAGTCGACCGCCGTGCGAGTAGTACGAAGGTCGAATCTGCTTGATTGCGAAGTCACCTCGGTATTTACCCTCCTGGTACTGATCCAGGAGAGCATCCTTGATGGTGAACTCACCGATCGAGGTACTGAGGCGGCCGACGTTGAAGAGCCCGAGTCGACCGGAGATGGTGCGGATGGCCAACTGGCCGGTGATGGAGATCATGTGCGCTCCCCGTAAGGCATGGGGAACACCAGCGGGTGCTCCCCGCGAGGTGGAAGGTGATCAGTAGTCGAACAGAGGCAGACCGTAGAGAACGTTGCTGTTGGGGTCGATGACCAGGAACCTCACTTCAGCCTGAGCGGCAAGGGTGAGCACTTGGATGGTCTCCTCGCTGAAACCCTCGGCGGCTTGCAGAGCTTGAAGTGTCGACAGGTCGTACCCCCAGTGCTGTCCCAGATGTTGGTCGGTCCAGGGCGTACTGAGAAGTTTGAAGCCGATGGCGTCACTGTCGGGCAGGGTGAAGCACTCGAAATGAAGCAGAGCTGTATCAGCAGTTTCTACGAGTGCCTGCAGCTCCTCCCAGTCCTCCTCGGGCAAGTGTGCCGAGGCGATCTCGAACGCTTGGCTGTAGCAAGGATGAGGTACAGGGTGATCGCCGGTAGCGATGTGGAATGGGTTGGGTGATTGTGCCATGTGGCGTGCTCCTGGTTGAGAGAAGCCACCCCAGAGGGTGACCCCTCTGGGTGAGTAAAAATGGCTGTGTCAGGCGGGGTCTGCAGTGTGCTGCAGCTGGATCTGGATGTAGGATGGCTCGTCCTCGGGGGTCACGATTTGCAACATGAGGGCGACCCAGTCACGGTCGCGGCCGGTGTGGCGCTTCGTGTACACACCGAAGGACAGAGCACTGGCCTGAGGCTGCTGCTTGAGCTCTTGCCACGCCGCCTGGACGACAGTGGCGAGGCGTTGGCTCATCTCGGCCACCCGCATGGGGTTTTCGAGATAGACCGCCCGCATCCAAGCCGGGTTGTCCAAGACTACAGGAAGGGTGAGGTATGCCTCGGATGAGGCGGGGGAAAACGACATATGAGGTCTCCAAATAAAGCGAGGCCTCGTCCGCGAGGATGAGATCCCCGCAGGTAGGTAATGTAGAAGGCACTCCATCACTGGGTGATGCGATCGCGCTGCCGAGTGCTCGGCGATCTTGGGTGGGTTGGCGCAACGCGCTGGAGCCTTAAACCCTGGCTCCGGGAGGCACTGTCAACGACAGTGAACCAATACGGAATTCGTTTCCCGGACTGTAGGCTGAGGCCTCACAGTTGCCAGGTGTCTGCTTTGAAAGTCCCCCCGAAGGGATACCCTTCGGGGTGGAGGACTGGTGATACAGGGTGGGTCAGATCATGTCTTCGTAGATCTCTTCCCAGAGGTTGGAACTAGCTTCCTGTACAGCGCGGTAGTGCTCATCATCGAGCTGGAAGCCTTGCCGTTCTGCCTCACGTTTGAACAACTGGTCGTGAGGAAAGGTGAGAGCTGCATACTGATCGCGCAGCGTAGTGAGCAGGCTCATCTCGTACAGTTCGAAGTGTTGGCCACAGCGATCCAGGGCGAGGTTCGAGCTAGCTTTGATTGAGTCCGCGAACCGCCGCTCAAGCACGTCTACGCGGATGAAGGCCCCGGCAACTCGTTTCTCGAAGGGATTGGTGATGAACATGACGCCATTGAAGACTTGGGTGGCTTCAGACATGGTGATTCTCCGATGAGGGGGTCACCAACCCGCTCGGGTGATGTACCCGATAAGGTTTATAAGAGCGCAGCCGAAGGATGTCTGGTTGTTACAGCACGATGGCATACGTCGCATCGATTGGTACGTAGAGGAGTTCGAAATTTCGCTCGAAGTTCAGCGGAGGCATGATGTCTCTCCATTGAGGATCATCAGCCAGATCGGGTGATGTTCCCGATACGGTTAAGTGAAATGCTACAGATCATTCGGATCCATAAGACCCTGTATGACCCTGATAAGGCATGTATTAACCCGAAGATCCTTGGGAGTTATCTCGCCTCGGGCATAGGCCATGTCAGCTAGATGGTATTCACGGCCGCTGAGTTGCGCATAGACATCAACAAGACGATATCTGTCATTTGACAGTTCATCATCCGTGATTGACCAGGATGAGGCGAAGTGAGGAAGCAGCTTGGCGTAATCGCACCACTGCATGTTCGTGTAGTCTGGGATTCGCACCCCGTTATCATCGATCTCACAGCCCAGATGCGCGAATGAGGTCGAGTAGTACAGCCTAGGTTTCTGACCCTGGTTACGCAGCTCCTGAATATCTGAGCGCGCGGTAGCGAAGTCAGGGAAGCACTGCTGAATATCTCCAGCGACAGTGATGCAGTAGGGCATGGCGAAGTCCTTTGTGAGGAAAACGCCTCCCGAAGGGGATCGTCGTCCCCTATTGGGTAGGAATCAGGTTAGTGATCAGTGGGGGAGCGCAGTCGGGACTGTGCTGGCTTTGCGGTTGAGCACGTTAATCGCGAAACCGCTCAGCCCAATGAAAGCGCAGGCACCGAAAACAATGTCGCCGAGGATTACAGCGGCGACCAGGATTAGAAGGTTCAACGCGAACAGGATTTTCATGACTGCCTCCTTGGCAGAATATGAAGGCGCTGAAATCAGCGCCTTGATAGGGGTTATGCAGCCTGGTTGGCTTCCTTGGGAAGATCATTACCGAGGACAGGGTCGAGTTGCTCACCGAATTGGTCGGCGACTGGCTGTCCCTGATTCACGGGTTGCTCAGGTTGTTCCTGATTCAACGTTTGATCAACACCAGGTTGTCCCTGATTGTCAGTGGGCGGGGTGGCATTTTTCGGCTTCGCTTCGTAAACCAGCTTGCCGTCAACTTTGATCCAGCCGATGAAGAGCAGACGGCCTTTGAGGCTTGCGCCGGCCTGGCCCTTCTTGTCGCCTTTATCATAGGTGAAAGCGTCAGCCCAGATGTCGCCGATTCGGAAGGAGACGAGCACCTTCTTTTTGGCTTCAACGGCCTGCTGGCAGCGTTTAACCAGCGATTCTGCCTCAGCACCGACAACGTTGCAGTCGATGTAGGAATACTCGGCTTTATCAGTCGCGCCGTGCAAAGCTGCAACGGTGACACAGGTGAAGGGCTTGCCCTTGCGGGGGCTTACTTCACGGATACGGTTGAGGTAGCCGATGCCAGTGGTGTGCAGGTCGAAGAATTTGGCTTCGTTGGATTGGTTGCTCATGGTGATTCTCCAGTTTCAATAGCGAAAGCGGAGAAACACTTCGCCCATGGGGGAAAGTATTCCCCGCGTGGGTTGGGATGTAGCAAGTTGGGTGGGCTTCCATCAATCTCTCGATTGATCAATCGCGCTTCCGGAAGCTTGGCGATTTTGGGGAGATCAACACCGCAGTGGGTGTAGCAGTCTTTCAGATCATGACTGCTCGGGCTTGGGTTACTGACGACGTCAGCAGCTCACGGTCACAAGGATGGAAACGGAGAAACACATTGTCAAGCCCTGAAAGAAAAAAACCCTCCAGGTGGAGGGTTAAGTAGGGAAAATCGATGATCAATGTGCTCGAAGAATCTTCTGGCACCGGCGTTTGATATTAGGCCAATCGGCCCAAACTGCCATGCCGACGCAGATGACGAGCAGGGCGGTGAACATGAGGATGCCGAATGTGGTTTGGCTCATGTCATTCCTCCGGGGTGAGGTAAATGCCTGTGATCCAGATTACAACACCTACCACGAGGGCGAAAGCGGTCAGGAGACGGCTAGTGCTGAGGAAGATACCTACGAGGGCGGCGGCAACGGCCGTCGTTCCGATCTTGCGAAGGTCGTCTGCCACAGCGGCACGTTTTTTTGAAACCATGGCGTTCCTTTGATCGCCAGGCCCTCACCTTGCCAGGTGGGGTGCCTGGCACTGGGTGAGGTTGGAGGGAGTTAGATCGCAACTGGAGCTATGAGGTCGTTCAGCGGGCCCATACGCAGCTCTGATGCTTTGGGTTTGCTCGGCTTGCGCTGACGGGTACGGCGCTTGGTCGGTGGTACCGCTTTGGTGTTGTTTTCGAACCACTGGTTCAGATCAACACCGCGGCGTGCGAGGGTTGGAATGCGGCAAAGCTCATCCCAGTCGCTGCGGGTGGGTGCTATGTTCGCGAGTTGTACAACAGGCCGAACATGTGCTGGGACTACTGGGGCTGGACGTTTCATGGCGCGCAGGAACTCACGGGTGAGGGTGCCGAGCGCGTAGCCAAAACGGAAGCCGATGGAGGGTGCGGACATTGCGGTCATGGTGTTTCTCCTGCGGTTAAAAAATGCGGAGAAAACACTGTCCCTAACGGGGAAATGTATTCCCCGCTGGGTTTGCGGAAGGAGCTTCTATCGACGGAGGTCGACCGGTCGTGCTACCAGAAGCTAAACGACCTTGGGCTGGTGGATCACACAGACTTCGTGCTGCAGCATTACGGATCCGAGCTGCATGGGGCATGTTGCTGACGACGTCAGCAGATCACGGCTTAATAATCGGAGCGGGGAAGGGTTGTGTCAAGCGGAGGGGGAAAGGGGGGAGAGATGGAGGGAGAAGTCCGGCTGGATCAGCCCTTGAAAGGTGACCCAGCCGTGGTTGAAAAAAAAAGTTGAAGGAGCCACCTGTGTCGGAATCGTCGATCCCTGGGCATTGATCGTTTCGACTCTCATCACCTGGCCATTCTCGTGGCTTTGGCCAGCAAACATGAGGCACGCATCCGCGCACAAAAGGAGCCCGGCTTATCGCCGGCGGGCCACCGGCAAAGGAGAGAGTACCCATTGGGTAGCCTCATGGACCTTCGACAAGTCCATCAGGCTACCCAAGGGGAAGGAAAGAGGAGGGGCCACATTACCAATGTGGCCCTTGGATCAAAGAAGCACCGAACCTCTTGAAACTCTATGTGCCTGTGAACTCGATCATCACGAGTTAGACGGCTGCGCGACTAGAGAGAGCAGGGAGACACAGGGAGAGCTTTCAACCAGATCCGCACGCCCTTCCCGGAGCTATAGCGTGCTTACGGTTTGGTGTTGAGGCGAACCACAACACCTGGGCGCTACTGATGACCGTCAGTAGCCAGCGGGGTTGAACCAAAACTGATGTCATTATGGGTTGTACCATGGCCGGGATGCAAGGCTCGTAGGCTTTTTCGCGAGGCGTCAACTGTCAATAGACCGCAACGACTGCCCCCTCTGGGACGGGCGCTGGAACGGCTATGGCCATGTTACCCACCTTCGGTGAGAACAACTGGCCAGACCTCTTCACACCAACGGTGGCGGACTCAGTGCGCTCGGTCAGTGCAGCCGGCAGGCCGGCAGGAACCGTTCCCGCGATGTAGGTGTAGGACACACCACTCACGATGTATGTGGCGATCCCGCTTTGCTTGGTGTACCAGCTTGGAAGGTTCAGGGATGAGTCCGTCGGTGCTCCAGTGAACCCAGGGTTGGTCCGGGCATACTCTGCTGCGGCCGAGCGGTAGATCAACATACTCCGGCTGAGGGCATCGATCGTGGCCTGCTCAGTCACGGCCTCATCGGTGTGCTGCACCTGAGTGAAGATGCCTCCTGCCACGATCAGCAGGGTCATAGCGATCCAGTAGATGTACATGAGGAAATCCTGGGGGATGAGCGTTGTGGACTATAGTCCGCTGACGATTATAGTCAACAACCCGAAAATTCTGACCTTTGATCTCGTGATCTCGGGTTGGACTTTTGGAATTACAACCAGACTCTTCGAAAAAGCACAATCATGCATTCGGCATGGTGCTGGCCGAGCTGCGCACTGCTCGGGGCATCTCGCAAGAAAAGCTGAGCTTCGAAGCTGGTGTAGATAGGTCGTACATCAGTCTGCTTGAGCGTGGCCACAAATCTCCAACCCTGGATACCGTTTTCAACCTTTGCTGCGCATTGGAAATCCAATTCGACCAGCTGGCCAGGCTGCTGCAGGCCAAACTGGAAGAGTTGAATGACCCAGGACATGACGCTCGCTGAAGGCCTGACCCTTTATCGACAGAAAGTCTCCGTACTAAAGAAAGGCTTTGTACAAGAGAGTTACCGTATCTCAAGTCTGCTTAAGTCGAAGTATGCCGACAAGAACATGCGTGATTTTCGAAGCCCTGATATCGCTAGTCTCCGCGACGAGCGTCTCTTGCAGACCAACCCTAAAACGGGTTTACCCATATCACCATCTACGGTGCGCCTGGAAATGTCGCTGCTGTCGAACGTGTTCGACATTGGCCGGATCGAGTGGGGGGTGTGCGAGTCGAACCCGGTCTCGAACGTACGCAAACCGAAAGCAGCACCTGGCCGAGATCGGCGACTAACTGCCCGCGAGGAGCGCCAGATCATGCGTTATTGCCATGCGCATCCCACACCAGACCTCTATGTCCTGGTTGTGCTGGCGATCGAGACAGCTATGCGCCAGGGGGAACTGTTGAAGCTTGAGTGGGAGCACATCAGCCTACAGCGGCGAATTGCGCACCTCCCCGATACCAAGAACGGATCGAAGAGGGATGTGCCCCTGAGCCTCAAAGCTCGTGATGCGTTGATCCAGCTCGGGGCACGGACGAAGGGCAAGGTGTTTGGCTATACCGCTAATGGGTTGAAGTCGGCCTGGCGCATCATGCTGCAACGGCTGGACATCAAGGACCTTCATTTCCACGACCTCCGGCATGAAGCCTGCTCGCGCCTCTTCGAGCTCGGCACACTCGACATTATGGAAATTGCTGCGATCAGTGGTCACAAGAGCCTGGCGATGTTGAAGAGGTACACCCACTTGAAAGCGTCCCGATTGGTGAAAAAGCTTGAGGGGAACAAGCACCGTGGCCAGCAGGTGATCATCAATCACCTGGTGCCGTATCCTGCTGTCGTTTCGGAAACACCCAGCGGCGTCACCGTGCGGGTGCTCGACTTCGATGGTGTACAAGGCGCTGGGGGTACTGCAGAGTTGGCAAAGCGAGTGGCGGAAGATGCGCTGCTACGTCATCTGATGGTGTCGTTAAGGGACAAGGAGCCTATTCCAGCTCCTGATCAGTATCTGGAGCAGGTTAACGAGGGCGAAATAATCATGCTCGACCCGTTGAGCCAGAATTGCCCCTCAGATGGGGCTCACACTTTTTTGCGGTGATTAGGTGATGTCTTGAGATTGCCCAGGCCTTGTGGATTGGGCATCTTGGGGCAATCCTATTGCCAATCCGGGGTGTGGAAATCGGGCGGTTCTGCAGATGGTGTAGGTTCTGGCTTTATGACTGGGATAACCGGGCAGTACGTGAATAGATTTACCGGTGGATATAGCTGCCCGACGGGACTGGTTCCAAACCTGATCGGAGGTGTCCAGATAGGTGGCTGTAATCCATGCCTAACTTACTCTTGCAGCAAGCCTTAACAGGTTTGCCAATCCGGGGTGTGGACAGCCGCCGGCTCGGGCGAGCTTGGCGGATGGCAAATCGGCATTAACGGCAATACTGGGTACAGCGGCACCGGTAGCGTAACGGGTAGTCTGTTTTCTGGAACCATCAAGTGTCGGTCCAATGTATGCGGTGGTTTCGGATACGTGTTCTGTGGCAGTAGCGTCAGCTGTGCTGTGGCGAATGCAGGGGTCCTTACCCATTACAATTTCTATGGGTACACGGTTGGGGTTAAAGACCTACCAATAACCTCATCGATAAGGGAGTGGTGAGATGAATAGTTTGGATTTTCTCGTTTTCATCAAGGCCACTATTTCCAGCTTGAGCTCACAGCATGCTCTTCTTGAGCAGTTGGCGACCAAAGAACACTCTGAGGCTGTTGCAGAGTCTGCTAAAGCATTAGGGAATCTCCGAACAAGCCTTCAGTTATGCGAGAATCCCCGCAACACCTGATCCGAGCCGCCCATGAGCCAGATGAGCTTTTCCGACTTTGAGTACGCCGGCAAGCGCAAGCAGACCCGCCGAGAGCGCTTCCTCGCCGAAATGGATCAGGTGGTGCCCTGGGCAGGCCTGCTGGAGCTGATCGAACCGTTCTACCCCAAGGCCGGCGGCGGTAGAAAACCCTATCCTCTGGAAACCATGCTGCGCATCCATCTGTTGCAGAACTGGTTCTCCCTGAGCGACCCGGCCATGGAAGAAGCGCTCTACGAAATCACGCCCATGCGCCAGTTCGCACTCCTGACGCTGAGCGCGCCAATCCCCGAAGACACCACGATCATGAACTTCCGGCACTTGCTGGAGAAGCATCAGCTCGCACCGGCAATCCTTGCGGTCATCAATGGTTATCTGCAGGAAAAAGGCCTGTCGCTGCGCCAAGGCACCATCGTCGATGCCACCATTATTCATGCCCCCAGCTCGACCAAAAATAAAGAAGGCAAGCGTGATCCCGAGATGCACCAGACCAAGAAAGGCGGTCAGTATTTCTTCGGGATGAAGGCGCACATCGGTGCCGATGTCGAGTCCGGCCTGGTGCATCACGTCCATGGCACCGCTGCCAATGTGGCCGATGTCACGCAGGTGGCTGAACTGCTGCATGGCGAAGAAAACGCCGTGTATGCAGATGCCGGTTACACCGGTGTCGAAAGGCGCGAAGAGCATGAAAATCGGGGGGTGATCTGGCAGATTGCAGCGCGTCGCAGCACCTATTCCAAGCTGAACCAGCGCAGCGTACTGTACAAAGCCAAGCGCAAGATCGAGTTCTGCAAGGCTCAGACACGGGCCAAGGTCGAGCATCCGTTTCGCGTGATCAAGCGGCAGTTTGGTTACGTGAAAGTACGTTTTCGTGGGCTGATGAAAAACACGGCTCAGTTGACCACGCTGTTCGCCCTGGCAAACCTGTGGAGGGTTCGAAAACAGCTCATGGGTATGGGTGAGGTTCGCGTTTAACACGGAGAACCGGTCGAAAAAGCTCTCCGTACATGATTTTTCGGTCACTTTTCGTCCAATGACGCTGTAGGTGCCTGGAAAATTGCAACTTGCCGCGGCTGCACGACAAGTTGATCGGAGCATCCTTAGAGACTTTGCGACAGATTTCTCGAGGCTTGGCCGATTCCGACCAAATTTCGTCACTAGACCAACACTTGAACAACTTATTAAAACTACAAGGCCAGGCAAGCAGTTTGAATCGCCCCTGGTTTCGTAGACACCTCCAAGCCTCATAATGAGGCCCAAATAGGAGGTGCCATGAGTCGTCAGCGTTACCCCGAAGAATTCAAGATCGAAGCGGTCAAGCAAGTGACCGAGAAAGGCAAACCTGTCGCCGATGTCGCCCAGCGCCTGGGCATGTCCGTGCACAGTCTTTACGCCTGGATCAAGGTCTACAGCAAGCCCCAAGAGCAGCGTCAGCAAGACGACGATCAGCAGGCCGAACTGCGCAAGCTACGCGCTGAACTCAAGCGCGTGACGGAAGAGCGAGACATCTTAAAAAAGGCCGCCGCGTACTTTGCCAAGGAGTGCGGCTGAAGTACGCCTTCATCAAGAAGCACTCGACTGATTACCCGGTGCGGCGCCTTTGCCAAACCCTCAAGGTGCACCCCAGCGGCTATTACGCCTGGCTGGCCGAGCCTCAATCTGCCCGAGCAAAAGAAGATCAACGTCTGCTTGGCTTGATCAAACACGCTTGGCTGGAAAGCGGAGGTGTATACGGCTACCGCAAAATTCACGATGACCTGCGTGAGCTGGGAGAGGAATGCGGCCGAAATCGAGTCAGGCGCTTGATGCAGGCGGAGGGGCTGCGTTCTCAAACGGGCTATCGGCGGCGTCCAGGGTTCTATGGTGGAAAACCAACAGTGGCCTCGCCCAACCACCTCGCGCGGCAGTTCAAGGTAAGTGAGCCGAACAAGGTCTGGGTGACAGATATCACTTACATCCGCACCTATGAAGGGTGGCTCTACCTCGCGGTAGTGCTGGATCTGTTCTCACGCCAAGTAATTGGTTGGTCAATGAAGCCAAGGATGTGCAGCGACCTGGCTATCGACGCGATGTTGATGGCTGTTTGGCGACGCAAGCCTCAGCAGCAAGTTATGATTCACTCAGATCAAGGCAGTCAGTTCAGTAGCTCGGATTGGAAAAGCTTTTTGAAGGCCAACAATGTAATCAGCAGCATGAGCCGGCGGGGAAACTGCCACGACAATGCTGTAGCCGAGAGCTTTTTCCAGCTTTTGAAGCGAGAGCGAATCCGACGAAAGATCTACACAACCCGTGAAGAAGCCCGAAGTGATATTTTCGATTACATCGAGATGTTCTATAACCCTAAACGCCGACACAGCAGTGCTATGCAGCTGTCTCCAGTAGAGTATGAGAAACGCTATTTCCTGAGCTTGGAGAGTGTCTAGAAAACCAGGGGCGATTCAGTTCGACGTAACGCATAACCATCTTGCCAATCCGGTGCTTGGAAAGCAGTGTCGGCAAGGTTTGGGGGAGCATATACAGGAGTTGGGTCAATGACCGAATCAGGATGTGGTATTGCCAACCCCCAAACAGGTGCATGTAGTTGTCCGTTGGGATTTTCCTCAAACCTCACAGGTTTCAGTTACGCAGGTGCAACTCCATACTATTGGTATCACGTTTGCCAAAAGTAACCATCTTGCCAATCCGGGGTGTGGGCTGGCAGTGGTGATAGAAAACTTAAACATGAAGTTAGTCCAGCAAACACCTGGTATGCCGCCAACCAAGTTTGCGGTTCCAAGGGTGAGAAATGGCATTTGGCAAGCCTGTCGGAAATGCACATTTTGAGATCAATGGGGCTCAATAATGGAGTCTATTACTGGACTAGTGAATGGGGCTCGGCAGCGGCCTTCACTTTCCGCCTCAGTGACGCAGCCTTAGATATAGCTTCAGGTGGAGCAGCAGTTCCATTCTTTTGTGTCCAATAGGTTTGCCAATCCGGTGCGTGGCGGCAGGCTGCAGCAAAATTTGAGCTGACCGCCGAATACATTGCCGGCTACCAACAAACAGTCCGCATGATTGCGAGCACTGAAGGATTCTGCTTTCCCACCCTGATCAGCATGGCTTCTTTGAATAACTACGATAGTTATTGGGGGAAGATTTACATAGGGGCTGATGGTTTCTGGTATCTATCAACTGCTGATAGCTCATACCCAAGAGGGCAAAGTATGTACGCGCGATGCGTGCGATCCTAGGAGTGCGATCCATGAACCCCACCTTCTAAAAGATAGGGCCTCAGCTTACCGTGGTATCTCTGGCGAGCAGTTCCATGGCAGCAAGGCTTCGTAGTCTGAGAGCTGTCGGGGCGCATCATGCAGGGCTGGCTCCAGAAGGAAATCGGGAGCACAGCATCGGGCATCAGGTAAGCGCTTTGAATGTGGGGTTCATGGAGCACTTACGATCCTAGTAGCAGCTTCAGGCGTCTAGTTACATGCGATCACATAGCTACATGCACCGCCTGGGTTGAATGCACCTTTGTCATAGAAGCCACAGGTTACGATCCGATTGCTATCAGCGTAAGCGTAATTACCGCCAGCATAATCGGGTCTCGGGGCAGGGTGAGGGTTTGACGCATCGGAAGCCGACCAAGTACAGCTATCTTGGGTACTGCCGCTTGGAAGAGGGATTTGCTGGCCGTGGGTGATAAATCCAGTAAGAACCTTTCCACCGCCAGCTGAACGCCACACCCCGGATTGGCAAGAAGGTGTGAGGCACTGGCAGGTAAGGGGCGCGCCCAGGTTGTTTTTCGACTGGATGCCGATCTTCGGGCACGCCTGTCCTTCAACAGCGGTGCTCTCGATATCCAGATACTCCCCAACTGTCACACGTCCGTCCGCCTGCAGTGTCCCGCCGCGGATTTTTCCGCCTGTCAACAGGCCCTTGTCGTTAAGAACCCTGACCCAGTCTGCATCAGCTTGGTAGATGCCGCCCCCCCACTTCTCGTTCACCCACCCAGTGTCGTTCTGGCTTCTGAACCAGCCGTCCTTACTGGTGATGTCGCTCGTCGCGGTGACCGCGCGGGCATTGTTGATGTCGTTGCCACCCATATCGATCGCGGTGTTCATCCGGTTGTATTCAGGGTGGCCTGGGACAGCGTTGCGGTAGAGGTAGTCGTTGGCCAGCTCGCCGTCCATCAAGAAGAGCGCGCTCGCGGTATGTCCCTGCCCAGGGTTGATGCCGTAGTTGCTGAGCGCCACTTCCCATCCACCTCGCACACCCTGGATGACTCCGGGCTTGAGTGACGATATGAATCCGCCCGGCCCGCCAAGATGCTCAGCGATGGTCCGAATGCCGAGTTCCGGGATGACCTGGCCACCGGTGGTCACCACAATGGCCTCGAGCTGGTTAGCGTTGAGGCGCCTGGCCAGGCCGACGATGGTCTGGCCGAAGCTATTGGTCGAGCTGAAGCCCGCCGGCAGATATTTGGTGTTTTGCATCATGTCTACGGTGACCTGGACAGGCGTAGTCGGGCCAGCATTGCTGAGCACCACGGAGTAGTTGTCCTTGAGGTACTTGGCAAAAGCGTCAGCGACAGTCCGCTGGTGTTCCGCGGCGATCCGGTAGTCCTGCTGGTTGCCGTAATTGAGCATCCACCAACCCGCGAGAGACAGCATGATGCTCATCACTATCAGGCCGAACAGGCCATCAATGGTAAAAAATCCAGCCTGCCCGCGTTTACTGGCCATGCCAGAGACTCCTGTTCGATTGGGTGACGATGTCTTGCTCGATCATCTGAAGATGTCCGCTGCGGATCTTCTCGCGGATGGACGGCGCGTCATCCAGGGTCAGTGACAGCGTTTGGAGTGTGAGTCGCGGCTGTCCGTGGTCTGGACGGAGGAGGGTTTGGTGAATGACCACAGTCAGCCCCTGTGAGAGCACCTCCAGGGCATTCGGCATGATGGGCTCGGCAAGTACAGCCAGGCGCTGGATGGAGCTCCCGATGCTGCCGCCGTGCCCAGTGGAGAAAATGAGATGGCCATTGATGGATGCTTTGATGACTTCAGCGGCAGTGGCCGTGTCTCGAACTTCACCGACCAGGATGAGGTCAGCGCGAGTTCGAAGAGCGCGTATCAGCGTTTCTGAATAGCCGCCTTGCATACGGGAAACCGGCAACTGGATGCAGCGGCCAGAGCCATGTTCGCCTTGGAGGAGCGTTTCCGGCGGGTCTTCTACAGTCAGGCCCAGGCCGCCGCGTGATGTCAGGCGGGCCTTCACCGCCGAGGCAGCACTGCTGGTCTTGCCGGTGCCCATCTCACCAGCGAAGTACACCAGGCCCCGGGTTTCTTCGGCGAGCAGGCACTCGTAAATATGGTCCGGTAACCCAAGATCCTCGAGAGGGATGATGGTTGCTCTTGACCGATTCAGCACAAAAAACGGCTTAGTGAAGACGTCCAGGTTGTACGTCACTCGCAAGAGCACGCGATCCTCTAACACGAGGGCGAATTCAGGCTCACGTGTTGTCTCGTACTGATGCAGACACCGCGCCCTCAGTTCCTGGATCTCGGTCAACCACTCCGGAGGAGCGGCGGCCTTGCGGGGCTGACCTGCCAGCCCCTTCACATCGGCAAAATCATGGCCAAGATAGAGGTCCACGAACTCAGCATCTGCAATCAAGCTCACGCTGGCAGCCTTCAGTAAGTAGTCCAGGAGATCGAGTTCATTTCGTTGGAGCAGCTTGTTGTAGCGGCGGCGGGAAGGACCTCGCCACTGGTTGCCGAGCCACCATTGATGGCGGTGGTGGTCTGCTTGTCCTTGGCGATCTTGGTGGTCAGCGTGATGCAAGCCGCTTTGGGGACGTTGCTCTCGGAGAGGGTGAAGGTCATGCCATTGCTCACAAGCGTGACGGCGCCGTTCCACTGGTTGGTCAGGGTGGTGCCCGAAACGCCCATTGAGCCGGTTCCGTCGATAGCGATCAGCGAAGGCACGAGATTAGTCCCCGATGTGCCATATCCAGAAGATCCCTTCAGCTTTTTGGCGTTGGTGATGATGGTGGTGATGTTGCTTTGCTCTACAGCGGCATCGGAACTCCCCAGCATCTTGTAGCCGATCCAGGCGATGAAACCTAAGGCGATGGTAATGAGCATGATCCACATCACGCCGTCGATGGACAGGAAGCCACGTTGGTTTTTTGGGGTAGAGAGTGTCATTGGTTGCCTCTGGGCTGTGTGCTTAGTGTTGGATTGAGTCCATCAGGCCTATGGCCAGCTGGAAGATGCCGACCATCACGAAGATCATGAGCAGGCCCATGATTACTGCGGATAGGGCTGTAAGGGACTTCGAGACCGTTTCCACCCGCTTGAGCATTTGCTCGAGCCAGCGATTGGCGAACCTCTCCATCGATGCGGCGAAACTTTGGCGTGTGGCCAAGACCTGCAGGAAATGGATGGCCATCGGATCCGGGAACTGGTGCCCGGCTAATTTGAGTGCTGTACCGAAGTCTTTACCCGAACTGACGCCGTAGTTGATGGCGTCGATCCTTTCTCGCAGCCAGGGAGAGGCGCTCCGGCTGAGAATGCTGAGCGCACTCAGTTGGCCCACCCCGGCGCGGAGCATCACTGACATGTTCAGCAGGAAGATTGAGCCGTGCAGGACTTTGTAGATTGACCAGGGGGGAATGCCTTCGAGCCGCAGCCTGGTGGTCTGCAGTAGCAAGCTGAGCTGCGTTTTCCAAACCGGGCTGTTCGGTCGAACCTGCAGGCCGCAGAAGTATGGGAGGGTCACGAACGAGACGACGACCAGGGTCAGCACGACTGCAACGATCAGAAGTCCGTAGTTCGTGACTACCTTGGAAATTACATAGAGCAGACTTGGGATGCCGGTCCACAGCTCTGGATCTTGCCGCTGAGCCATCGACGGCACCATCCAGGTGGCGATGACATACAGCAGCGCCCCCATGAGGCTCCAGGTAATCGATGGAAGCGCTACGACGGAGACAACCAGGCGAGAAATGCGTTGGCGGGCCTCGATGAGCCGAACGCAGTCCCGGAAAGCCTCCACAAGGTTGCCGGTTTTCTCCCCGGTATCGACCAGGGAAGCCTCGTCATATGGCAAATGGCTCCTGCAGGCGTCGGCGAGAGATTTTCCTCCCCGCACTAGCATCGCCACCTGACCACAAATGACTGACACGGGATGCATCGTTTTACCGTCATTGCTGAACGCCTTGGCAACGGTCTCCAGTGCTTCTTCGATCGGGATACCGTCCTCCAGGACGCCCATCAGGCTCTCGTAGAACTGGATTCGCTCGTTCTTCCCAAACTGCTTTGCATAGAAGGTGACCGCCCAGCCCTGGGCGGCCTCCCGTACACCTGTCCAGAAGTCCTGAAGCAATTCAAACATCGGATTGCTCCATCAGCTGCCTGTCGAAGTCGAGCGGCCCAGCGAAGAGCTCGGCATCGCGTGGGTCTACTATCCCGCTGGTGACTTTCATGATCCCGTGGGCGATCTTGGTGATGCCACCCATCTCGTTGACCCAGTACCTGCGCGCAGCGCTTGCACCGCGCTTGGTGAACGTATCCATGAGCTTGACGTTGGTCAGCAAGGTTTCGGCGATAACGGTGCGATCGACGACCCCAAGGTTCCTGCACTTGCTACAACCTTCACCGACCAGATTGACTTGGTCGACGATCTGCAGCTGCTTCAGCCGGGCGAAGAGATCCTTGCTGATGCCGTGGTTATGCTCACGCAGCGGGATGCGGCAAGCAGGGCAGAGCACCGGCACTAATGACTGGTTAGCGATCCCAGTGGTCAGCAGTGGATCGGTGACCAGGTAATCAGCCACGCCCATGTCAATCAGGCGCTGGATGGTGGCGATCACGTTGTTCGTGTGCAGGGTTGACCAGCTCTGGTGACCAGTCATGGCGCCGGTGTACGCCGCCTGGGCTGACGCCAGGTCGCGCAACTCACCGTACATGAGGACATCTGGGTCAAGCCGTACGGCATTGGTAATACCGTCACCCCAAGTCTCGCCGGCGTAAATCGGTGACTGGTTAGCCTTGAGCGGATACTCAGGGGGATGCTCGAGCGTGAGGATGTGCCTGGAGCCACCAGTCTCGTCATACAGCGCGTTGAGATTGACCTGCAGGGTCTTGGATTTTCCGGATCCTGTTGGGCCAGTAATCAGGTTAAGTCCGTAAGGCAGGCTCCGCAGTCTTCTGAAGTGCTCGATCTGCTGAGGCAGGAAGCCGAGCTCTTCGAAGCTCTGCTTGGAGGTATCGTCGTACAGCAGACGCATCACCATCAGCGGGCCATCCACCAGCGGCCGGGTTGCAACCCGAGCGCCGTACAAGCCCAGTTGGTCGACAAACTTACGGCTGACGCGGGCATCCTGAGCGATGTGGGGCTGGTAGTAATCGCCAGAAACATCGCACATGCTGTTGTACAGAGCAGCGCAGAATTCACGCCCTACGTCGCTCTTTTCCTGGCGTACCTCCTGAAGGACCCCATACAGCCGATACTTGATCCGGGTGACATCGTGCGAAACGACGATGTGAACATCACTGGCGCCGCGCCGGTGGGCGTCCCCCATGAACTCCACCACCTGGGCTTGGCGCTGGGTTTCGACAAGTGCCTTCATGCCCCTCGACGCCGAGGCTTGATACAGCGTCTTGATCTCAGTCATCGAGGCTAAGACCACTTCGTAGTCAATGCCTTTGTGCTCAAGCTGGTCCATGAATGCCATCACGTAGGGGTCACTGACGTGTTGGGGAGAGATGTACAGCTTCCCATCGGCGGTCATGGCCAGGACCTGGCGCAAGTCTTCCTTAATCGCATGAGGGCCGCCTGGGGCGGTCAGTACCGCCACTGGCAACGGCGCCAAAGTCAGTTCGGCAGGCTCAAGATCGACGGGCTCTGCGGATAGCTCGGTCATGGTCAATACTCCTCAGGGTTGGCCGGGCAGGAGGCCGGGGAGGCTCTGTTGTGGCTGAGATACCACCCGGTTACCGAATCCAAGTGGGTATCGCTTTCCCTCCTTGGTCAGCACGACCCCATCGAGCGTGATCTGTTGGACCCGGAAACCGTTCGGCAGCTCGCTGCCAGGCTTGGCGTCAAGCTCGCTGCCGTCGCTGTAGATCAGGCTTGCCCGTAATTTCTGTCCGGAGCCGCTGATTTCTTTCACCACCGGCAATGCCGATTGGCGCGGCCCTGAGGATGTAGCCGTCATGGCGGGAGTGAGCCCGACAGTAGGAAACTGCGTCACTGGCTGGGGGGGGCTAGGTAGTGTGCCGTTTGCCTCGAGCTCTGCCTTCGCGCGTTCGGCTTTTGCCTTGAACAAGATGGTTTCGCTCTGCACCTTGCCGAGCTCGCCGACGCTGATGGCTGAGAGATCTGTCGCTGTCTGTGCTCCGGCAATTGGCATCCAGAGCGTGAGCAGGATCAGGCTGAAGTTATTTCGCATACAGGACTCCTGTGACTGACCAGATCAGGTGGTCGGCCTTGTATTCGGTCTTGATCTCCTGCAGGCGCAGCCCTTGGGTTGGAGCGCCATTGAAGGAGTCGTAGGGCAGCACGCCAGAGGTGTACGACAGCTGGTACTGCTGCCACTGGGGAGGCGGCGGCGGAGGTGGCGTGGGTTGACCTGGCAGAGCAGGTTCCTGAGGCGTAACAACGGGGATCGGTTGCAACTGCGGTTCCTGAGAGAAACCATGGAACCAACTGGTCAAATTCTCCAGAGCATCTCTGGCCTCAATGAGGGCGTCGTCACCGGCAGCATCAAGGGAAATGTCGAATTTCAGCAGCCCGGTCTTACCCTGATTGATGAACTCCGGGCGGATAGAGAAGAGTTCTGCGACAGCCATCGTGAACTCGTGAGCGGTGCTGTTACCTGCGCGTTCGTAGGTCGCAATAACCTGTGAACTGTTGCACTTTGCCTCCATGAAGGGCCAGCCGCGGATACTCAGCGGCAATCGGTTCATGAACCTGCTGCAGGCCTCAACGAAATCGGTGACCGAGGGCTGTTTCGCCCAGGGGTGCTCCAGCGCCTGGATGGGTTGTTCCGTGCCTGTTTGCCTCTGCAGCTCGGCCAGCTCCTCGAGGCGTTTCTTCTCCGCCTCGATGGCAGCTTGACGCGCGATCTCTGCCTGATGGGATTTCCATTGTGACCAGGCCAGTAGCCCTCCACCGATCAAGAGGGCCACCAGGAGCAACTGAGCCAGCTCAGGCTTGGACATACCGAACACGAGTGGACGCAGCCGGTATTCACGCTTGAGCCGGGACGGCTGGAGCAGCTCATCGATGTCGATGAGGTCGCCGCCCATGCCAAACTCGGTTGGTAAGAACTCTCGCTCAAACTGGATGCCGCGACTGCGTTGCTGCAACACCCGTTTACGGACTTCCGATGCCGTGGCAATCAGGTCGCAACCCGGGATGATCCTGCCCTCATGGACAGCGACGATGGCATAGCGATCTTGATCGGCGTCGACGGCCCAGGCAGCAATCCATGAATCACCGAGCTGGCCAGCCAAGGTCGCAGCCAGCGAGTACATGCCTTTGTGAACGTCAGCGGAGCGGGAAACAAAGCCCGCCTGGATCATGAGCGACGTTCTTCGGATAGCCACGATGTCCAGGCCGTGCTCATGGCCATACTGACGGGCTTCCTTCATGTAGCTGGTCATGTTGCCCAGGGGCGTCCAGAGCATGCCAGTGACGAAGACACGCCCCCGGTGCTGGATGGTCTGCACCCGGCTCGAAGGTTTGTGTGTATCGGTGTTCATGAGCGCCGCCACTTACAGGTTGTCCGGGAGGACGATTGGTGTCACCAGTACCACCAGGGCGCTGTGGGACGTCGAGCGGGTTCGCCCACCGCCCAAGCCAAAGAAGCTAGGACTGCCAACGCCGGATTTACGGGCGTCATCCCCGTTCTCGTCGAACCCAGTCAGAATCAGTGTCTCACCGCTGCGCAGACGGACCTTGGGCGCCACGTTCTTGGTGTCGTAGTCCGTGGTCTGGACCTTGGAGTCGTTGCTCTCGAAGTCCTTGAAGATTGGCTTGCTGCTGATGCTGAGGGTGATCATCAGCAGCATGTTTTCTTTGTCCAGGAGCTTGGGCAGCAGCATCATGTTGAAGCCACTGGTGATCGTCGCCGGTGTCAGTGCGGTGCTGGAACCGACGGAAGCGGTGGTGGTGGTCGAGCTGGAGGCGACATAGCTTTGGACGTTGCCGATCTGGATCGGTGCCGGCTGCAGGTTCAGCGTGGTCACCGATGGCGAGCGCACTTCGGAGACGCGCCCCTGTTCTGACAGGGCTTGCACGACGGCCTTGGAGCCTGCCCACGGAGAGCTGGACGTATCCAGAATGCTGCCGCTGGCAGAGATCGCCTCGGAACTGATGCCGGCGACGGTGTTGCTCAGGCCGAAACCCCATTTCCCGGAGATGGACTTGTAGACAGCGCTCCAGTTGACAGCCGTCTGGTCGCTGTCGCTGAAGTTAACCTCGTAGACCTTGACGTTGAACAGCACCTGTCGAGTGATGCTGCGGTTGGTATCTTTCAGGTAGGCCGAAATTCGATTCAGCACCTCCGGCCGGTCGCTGACGGTGAGCGTGCCGGTAGAGCGAGAGAGATACAGCCGCCCTGGAGGCTGCATGCTGAGCATGGCCTTGACGTTGCTCTCGATGTCGCTCATCAGTGAGGTTTTGTACGTCGACTTGGTGCTCTGGTTGCTGCCGGATTCACCCGTGGCTCCCCCCGAAGATGTCGAAGAGCCCGAGTCGCCGTTGCCGGTGGAGGTCAGCAGGCCCGACTTGACGGTACTCTCGATCTCCAACTCGTCGCCGAATGTCCAGACGTCGAAGGTGCGGGTGTCGAAGTAGGTAATGCGCACGCCCTGCAGCTCAGGGTCGAAGTGCCACGACAGCCCCAGGCGTGAGGTGGCCTGGTTAAGCAGCCCGGAGGTTTTGCCGTTGTAGTTCAGGCCGGAGATCAGTCCTCCGCTGCCGAGGCCCAAGTCGAATGAGCTTGCGCTGCCAGGCATTGCCCCCGCCATGCCATTTGGCAGAAGACCCGCTAGGCTGTCTGGATCAGGTACAGCCTGAGCGGCGCCGCGAGCGGTAGTGCCGGCAGACTTCGAGGAGAGGATCCCGGGGTTCAATGCGTCAGGCGCTACAATGACCTGCAGCCCGGTTTCCTTGGTGATCAGCTGAGCCACGTCGGTGATCGACACTGGGCCTGCAGGCCGATAGGCAATGTCACGGTCCAGGCTGAACGGGAGCCCGCGCCTGGTCACCAGCGGCTCAGTGGAAACCCAGGGCTTGTTGCTGAAAACGACCGTGTCGCGGTTTTGTTGTGGCTGCTGGTTCTGCAGGAACTTGGTGTACTGGCCAGCCGTGCGGCCCTGGAACTCTGCTCGGTCGAACGACTCATTAACCCGTTGCACGGCACAGCTGCTCAGCAGGGCCAAGGCGATCGGGGTCAATGCCCAGCGGACCCAAGAAAACTTGTTCATTTCTTCTTCCTCTCAGCGACGTACAAGACGCTCTGGGAGCCTTCGCTACCGTCGACGACGAAGGATCGCGGGGCATTGTCGTAGAGCGGGAACAGCTGCTTAATGGCTTCCTGGAACGGGCCTTCGAAGTGCAGCGGTGCCTCGATCGGATAGTTGAGGTCTTCCTGGGCCCAGATCACCCGCCACCGGGCTTTTTTGGCCCATTCTTCAACGGTATCGCGCAGGGTTGATCCAACTTCGGCCGTCCATACTTGGGGCAGCGGCCGGGGTGGTGTGGCGGGCTTGACCTCGATGGCCGGGGCCACCACTGCTGTAGTGGTCACGGCAGCCGCTGGCTTGGATGCTGCAAGTTGGTTGGGCGCATTCGGTGCTGGGGACGCAGGTGTCGAAGGTTTAGCCGCGGTGGTTACCATCGCAGCCGGGATAGAGCCATCCTTGGCGGGTGCCATTGGGGGGAGCGCGGGAGCCACTGCCGCTGGGGCTGCGACAGCGGGTGTAGTCGTGGAGATGGGGGCGGGAGTAGGCACTGCGGCGACGACTACGCCTGGCGTCGAGGCTGGTGTGGCGGGGCTGGTTCCAGGAGCCCGCGCTTTGTCGGCGTAGAGTTGGCCTGCCGGCGTCGACGGGGTTGGCAATTGGTAACCGGGGCGAAGCACGAAGCACACCTGACGGTTCACCTCATCGACTTTCACCTGCCAGGCCGGGCCCGCGAGGACCTGCAGGGTGTTTCGCAGAGTCATTGGGCCGAGCTTGTACTGGGCTGCTGGCAGAGGTCGGGTGTACAGGATGTTGACGTGTTGCGAGCTGGGCGGGCAGAGGGCGTAACCTGACCGGTCGACCACGTAGAGCATGGCGTCCCGAACGCTGGGGTTCATGCTCGATGGGATGGTCACGTCGATGATCTGTGCCATCAGGTCGCGCTGGCTCGCGTCGGGTTGGGTGCTCACCAAGGTGTAGCGGCCATACCGAACGACGGGTTCCTTCTCCGGACTTGCTCCGTTCGGGTAGATGTCCGGAGACAGCCATTCGGGATTGCGGCTGCTATCGAACGCCGGCTTCGGCGGCTGCTCAGCCTTCTGAATCGCACAACCCGCAACGAGTGCGGCGAGCGAGAGAGTGGTCAACTGCCTGATCATGAGGCCCCCTGTAGTCATTGAAGGCAACGGTGACAGCCGATAGCTTTCCGCGCAGCTGGAAATCAATATCTCGCAGGACCAGATTTTTCCGGTGGGCTGATGAGTTCGTGCAACGGGTTGTCTTGGGTGCCCTCGGCAGCGGCCAGGGGGGCATGATTTTCTTGGCGTAAGGCTGATCGGCCTATCGCTGAGAGTATCTCTTGGCCTAAAGTGCATTTCATCACCGCCCAGGTCGGCGATCATGTCCGCTTCAATACCAAATTAAAAAAGATAACCATGAAAGAAACACTAGGTAGGTTGTATTTGTGGCAAATAGCACTGGCTAGGGTTTTGGATCTCCTGGCGCTTATGCAACGAGTAGACCGCTTCTGCAGAACTGGAAGGCCAAAAAATATTACTGAGCTGTATGATCAGGAACGTCGCAGATTAAAAACTGGTCTGCGACTTGAGGGCGAGGCATTAGATAGTTTTGAATCAGAGCATGGCTCCTTGTTTCCTGATGTTCACGATGTTCACCTTATTGATGAATTAATCACAGAAGAAATCATTATAAAGTTGTGCACTATTTTTAATTCTGGTTGGGGTAAACCCGGGGTTATTGCGGGAAATAAGAAATCGTTTTGGGAGCCGATTGTCGCTGAGGTGATTTCTGAGGCCTTCTCAGGTGACGTTAAAGTCAAGTTTTATGAGTTTCTAGAGGCCGCGAAGGGATACAGAGACAAGCATGGTGCCCACTTTGATCACGAAAGCTTCAACATGACTCATGGGGACAAAGAAATCGGTGAGGATGGGGTTATCTACAGCGTAGGATGGACCAGCGCCTTACTGACTTTTGATTGGGTTTTTGTGAATGAGACCCTGCCAGTATTTGCTAAGGCGTTGAACTCCTATATCGCCAAGTTACAGAGAGACGCCGGTATAATCTGATGGCCCATGTTTGGCAGCAATGCATCGGCCTGTTTTCCAAGGATTTAGGTTGGTAGTAGTCATTGGGTTCACGTTGAAAGGGTTAAGTTTCGGAGCTATATCATTCATGAGCTCAAACTGTGATTCCCAAGCGATCCTACTTATTGGATAGTCGCTGCAAGCATTGCCTTGGCCAGCGCGTCCTGCTGCTCTTCCGGCTCAATGAGCTCCAAGCTGACTTGGCGCTTCGCTAAGAGCATCTGCCAGAGCTGCTGATCGATGCTGTTCTCCACGAGGGGGATCTTCACGATCACCGTCCTGAGCTGACCATTCCGGTACGCCCGGTCCTCGGCCTGATCCTGTTGTCCGGGTGTCCAGGGCAGGCCCAGGAAGAAGACGTAGTTGGCGGCCGTGAGGTTGTTGCCGGTACCGGCGGCTTGGGTGGTGCAGATGAAAGCCCTGCAGTCGGGGTCGCCCTGGAACTTGTCGATCGCCTTCTGGCGTTTGGTGAGTGTGTCACTGCCGACCAGGGTGACGTTCCCGATACCGGCTGCATCGCACAGCTCCTTGAGGCGCGCGACGGTGGGTTTGAACTCGCAGAACAGGATGACCTTGTCTTCGGGGTCCAGCTCGCCCAGCAGGTCCATAGCGACTCTGACCTTCACCTGTTCCAGGTAATGGCGAAGCGCGCCGAGCCTGGCAAAGATGGGCCTGTCCTCGAGGCGAATGCTGTCGTACTTCTTCCGCTCCTCCACCCCCATCGCCACGGGCAGCAACTGCCGGTGCTTACCCTTGAGCCCGGGCAGAACGTCTTTGCGCCGGCGAAGCATCCAGTCGCCCAGTTCTGCCCGGAGGTTTTGCCGGAACTCTGGGCTGCCGGCGAAGCGTTCGCAGAAATCGCTGAGGGGCAACTGGCCGACCGGGTGCCCCGATAGACGTAGCAGGGTGTGCAGCTCTGTCTCGCGATTGAGGACAGGCGTGCCTGTCAGCAGATAGCGATTCGGCACCTTGGCTGCGATATCGAAGCCATGGCGTGTACGCTCGGCAGTCGGCTCCTTCAACTGGTGCGCCTCGTCGACCACTAGAACGTGGTAATGCTCAGCCAGCAGCACGTAGTCGCCGAGACGCTCGTAATTGATCAGCATCCATTGGACCAGCGGGTCGTGCTTCTGCACAGCGACTGTCGCGTCGGGGTAGACCGCCAGGATTTCGCGCTGCCAGTTGATCAGCAACGAGGAAAGGGTCACCACCAGGATCGGGCGACCGGCTGCACTGATATGCGCCGCGATAATGGCCTGGCGCGTCTTGCCGAGGCCCATATCATCAGCCAGCAGTGCGCTGGTGCGCTGGAGCAGGTGAGCGATGCCAGCAGGCTGGTGATCGAGCAGGGAATAGCCGACCAGGGCCTGGGCGATCGTGGCATCTGAGAACTCGGTGCGTTCAATCGGCGAGACGGCAGCGAGGTAGATGTCGTTGGAGCTCTCCTCACCGCTGGCGGCTGTCGAGGGTTCCTGAGGAGCACCGCCCAGGCTGATGCGTGGAATGTCTGCTGCTGGAACCACAGAGCCATCGCCCAGGAGCTCCTGTACCACGTCCAGGATCTCGAACTGCTCCTCCACAAGACCGAGCTCCAGGACCAGGTTGCTGCGCAGGATTTCGGCGGTGGCGTTGACTCGCCACGAGCTGGATTTGCCCAGGAACACTCCCCGCATCCGGCGGGCCACTGCAACTACTCCAGGATGATAATCTCCGGACAGCAGCACACCGCCGTCGGCGAGCGGGGCAATTCGCAGTAGCATTCCCGAGATGAACGCGTCCCGGCGTGGGTTGGCCAGCGCGCTCTCGATCTTCTGGCGGAAGGCCTGCCATGACTCAGTGACCTTGCCACCGGCCAGCTCGATCAGCTGGTGGTACACCAGGTCCAGCTCGTCGATGAGCTTGGCCTTGGGCACGCGCCAGTAGCGGCAGAGCGGGTGATCACTGCGGCGAATGAAGAACCCGCTCCGTGCGAACATGACCTTGTTTGCGCCTTCAATGTAAGGCATGAGGATGCCCATGTCGTAGCCGTCGAATACGGCGGCTTCGAGCAACACTGGTTGGCTATTGAGGAGGCGTGGCCGTTTCAATTGGCGTCCGCGCTCTTGGACTTCATCGGCACAGTCTGGTCCAGGTGGTAGGCAGGCACCCATCGGGTTAAGAGTACTGAGCCATGAAGCGACCCTCCCTGGCCACTGATTACGTACGCCGCAGGCTCTGAGCCCTTCGGCACACGTCTGCGTTCCTGCTTCCAGTACCCAGCGGTTTTGATGTCGTCAGGTTGTAACGGCCAGCACGACTCGCCTGGCCGGGATTCATAATGAGGGACCTTCGGATTGTCCGCCTGCTCGGCCTTCAACCGGTCAATGACTTTCTTGGAACGGGCCACAAGCACCTCCGGGAGGATGAGTAGTCAACTCGTCATCATTCAAGGTGCGCCTACCCGCACCCGTAAGAGCGAGCAGATTGGCAGTTGGGGGAAACCTGCTACAGGAGAAATGGATTACCGCCTTCGAAACATTTCGCCTACATGCCCCTGGGCTTGGTCATATCAGGTTTGTCGCCCACTGTGGGGTAGCTCACGCGGCAGTTGTTCGCTTTGAACCCGGTGCATCCCCAGAAGTCGTAACCGCCATCGCCGCGCTTCTGTCGGCGCGCGAGAGGCATCCCGCACTTGCCGCAGGAGTAGCCGTCCTGGGCGCCCGATGAGGATTCAGGCGACCGCGCCTTCATCGCCACTGTGGGCGCCTGTCGGAGGCTTTCCAGCTCACTCTGGAGGTGCTCGTAGAACTTGGCGACCACAGGGCCGTACCTATCCTCACCGCGGGCGATTCGATCCAAGTCCTTCTCCAGCGTGCTCGTGAAAGCCAGCTCGAGGAAGCTGAATCGGCCTTCCAGCTGGGCGACGGTAGCCTCTCCCAGCGGTCCTGGTACCAGCTTGCGCTTTTCCTCGACGACCAGGCCCTTGCTGGTGATGTTTTTAACGATCGCGGAGAAGGTGCTGGGCCTGCCAATCCCACGACGCTCCAGTTCCTTGATCAAGCTGGCCTTAGTAAAGCGCCCTGGCGGTTTGGTCTTCTGGTTCAACACCTCGCCCTGGAGTACGTTGAGGATCTGCTTAGGTTGCAGCGCCGGCACTGGATTTTTGGGCAGGTCGGTCGACTCCTCATCCGTGTCGTCTTGCTGCAGGAGCTTCATCCAGCCGAGATAGGCTACCGAGCTACCCGTCGCAGCGAAGCGCAGCGGCCTTTGATCCGGCCCCTTGGCCAGCAACTTTGCGGTACGCACGTCGTAGATGGCATCGGCGAGCTGGCTGGCCAGTGCGCGGATCCGAATGAGCTTGTACAGCGCCTGTTCATCGGAAGACTCTCCCGCAACCTCATCATCCCAAGCGGTTGGCGCGATCGCAGGGTGACCTTCCTGTGCGCTGTCTGCTGCCTTGAACGTCCGGCGTTCGTCTACAACGTCGAGCCCCTGGCGTCGTGCGACAGCCTGGATGTCAGGCATGGCCTCATCGGCCAGGTTGGGGTTGTCCGTCCGGTGGTATGTGATGACACCCTGCTCGTACAGGCGTTGCGCAATCTGCATCGTCTTGTCGGGGTCCCACTTCAACGCCACGCTGGCGGCTTGCTGCAAAGTGGACGAAATGAACGGTGCGGGCGGCGGACGCCGCTTCTTGCCGTCTTCGCACGATTCCACGATAACTGCACGGGTGGCGGCGACCCGGGCGGCGAGCGTGCCGTCCTGGACGTAAGGGTGTTCTTTGCTGGCAAAATCCGGCACCGGCTGCCATGCGGCAGTCCAGGCCAAGCTGGAAGCTTCGTCCCTGAAGGTCAGTTCTGCGCCGAAGTGGTGGATGACCTTGAAGTTGCGGATCTCCCGTTCGCGCAGTACAACCAGGTAGAGCGCAGGTGACTGTACACGGCCCGCAGACGTGGGTTGCCCCATGACTCGGCGCAGCTCCTGAGTGACGGGGTAGCCCACCAAGCGGTCGAGCACCCTACGGCACTGTTGTGAAGCAACGAGCTGGCCGTCGATCTTGCGGGGGTTAGCCAAACCCTCCCGCACACGATTCTGTGTGATTTCATTGAAGGTGACGCGCTTGTACTCGCTGATGCGCAGCGCCTGCTGAATGTGCCAGGCGATGCTTTCACCTTCGCGATCCGGGTCAGTGGCAATATAAACCTCGGTGGCGTCCTTTAGCGCCTTGCGGATCGTGCTGACGTTGCGGGCACTCTTGGGCAGCATCTCGTACACCGGCCGGAGGTTCTTGAGCACCCCAGTGGTGATCATCGTCTCGTCCATCCCCTTTTCAGGGAGGTCTCGGATGTGGCCACCAGTGGCTACAACCGTCCATTGCTCGCCAGGCCGGATCTTCTTCATCATGGGCCCTAGCTTCTTCAGCTTGCCCGGTGCCTCGATGATCATGAGTTTCATAAGGTGACCCTGAACAGTTCGAACAGAGCGCACTCTTGCCGCCGGCCGGAGGCGGCACAACGCGAAATGGTCAACTGAAAGGGCGGGAATTCGTTGGGATTGCTTTTATGAATTGCGTGATGAGGAGTGGTGCAATTTAGTCTCCTTGATCAGATTCCAAAGAGCTTCCTGGGGAATCCAGCTTCTGGAAGCCCAAGTGAGGAGAATTGGCAACCAGGCAAGGAGGGCTTAGAGTCGAGTAGATCTGCGACCTGTTTTATCCAGCTTGAACTTGGCCCCAAGCGTTGAACAAGCAGCCAGATGACGCTGATTAGCCCGAATATTCGAGATCGGGCATTTTGGTCAAGCGCCAGGTTTTGAAAATAAGGGTTGTCAAGAACGGAGAGCGGGTTGGCCGCTACTTGGTTCCAAATACGAGTATGATGTGCGCACCTGTTGCGCAAGGTATTTATCTCTCGTAGCCACTGAGTTAGCACGTGGGTATCACTAATACCTAGTCGAGCCGCAATGCGATTTTGATGGTTGCCTTTGAGGATTTCGAAGTATTTCGATAGTGTACCAAAATCCCATGCCTCCACAGCTACCCAGAACGGAATAGCTTTGTGCGCGCGTCTATGCCATTCAATGGAGTCTTCTTGGCTACGATCCAACAGATTTTTTTGGCGTTTTTGCCACTCTAACCAAGTATTTCGTTTTTGGTTAGTTTTGCGGTCATTCCAGTCTTCGGTCTGTTTAGGGCCCTGAATTCAACACATAAGTGCAACGCTCACCCCTGTATGCACTTCGTACGGCGTCTTCCAGCCCAAGCGCTTGCGCGGGCGTAGATTGATCCTCGCTACTGGTCATCTGCGCTTGAATCCTTCGGTGTGAGAGCCTGGATTCTACCGGTGGCTGGCTCTCTGCCTCTCGTTTCAAGCGTTGCGCTTATTCTATGAATTCAGGGGCGAATGAACTGCGAGTCCGTATACGCCATTGGTGAGTGGTAGCCAACCTCGTGAGCAATTACAGTCCTGACCTGGATCTCAATCCGTTCAATCGCGTCAAGCATGAGTTGTCTAAGTTTCTTATCAAAAAGATAAAGATCGACGGCGTCATTGAAGGTTGTGTCAGGTAGAAAATTGCTTTTTCTACGCGGTTTGCGTGTTACTTGGCAGATAAGGACATTCTGTTGCTCGTCCCTATCAAAGTCGCGCGCGGGCTGCCAGTAACCACTGAGCCGATAATAGCCGATCTGTGAAATCTTCCGTTCTGCTCGGTTGGGGTCAGGTACGAGCATGCCTCTGGTAATCAGTAGCTCAACCAGTTCGGAATAATTTTTGAATGGCTTAGGAGGGGCTAGCTGCTGCAACATCCATGTTCCAGATAAAAGAAGGCCCAAACATAATACTGGACAAAGCCAGCACCAGAGGTTCAGGCGCGATTGGGCGGTGATTCTAGGGAGAAGGCGGAGGGGTGTCAAGACAAAATCAGCAGGTTGGCTGTGAAGGCCACCGCAAGCTGGAGGCTGTAAGAGCAAGAGGTCAGAGGCTGAGGATGAGCTGCTGGGCTCGATTGTACCCTTTAAGCCAAGAGGCCAACATGGCGGGGTGCTTGTAGGGACAAGCATACACGGGCAGCCCTTTCTCGGCGGCTTCCACTCCGGCAGCCTCCACCGCAGGATGGGGGTTGTTGAACTGGCGCCTATCCGCTTTTCGCTCCTGGGCCACTACATGCTGCATCGAATGCTCCTCATCAGTGCCCCTGCACCTGCCGGGCAGATCACGCCTCAAACATTCTTGATACCGGAAGCCTCGCGACAAGGCGCTTTTTTCGACTCCAGTAGCTAATTTTTAAACACGTTAGCAGCTGTAGGGTGGAGATGCCTTCAGGAAATGGTAATTTGCCAATGCGACGATTTCAACCGCCTCCTGACCTGGGCAAGCGCTGCTTGCAGCGCCCCTTCGGCCACGACTTGCCGTCCTGGTTGCGGGAGCTTCCCGAGGCGCGCGACCCTGGGCAGTAGGTTCTGGCCGCCAGGAGTTGTGTGGCATCTGACGCCAAGTGTCGAGTGGGCGGTCGCGTCGATCTGTTCTGGCTCCCAGAAACTTCACGAATGGCGGCGGAAAAATTAGGCCCCACACCAATGCCCGTGTGCCAGACCTAGTGGGGAATCATGCTTGAGCGGTAGAGTGCCGACCAAGCCAGCAGCGTCGCGCTGGGGTCCTCCAATGCGGCACGAACCATCACCTCAGCGTGTTGGCCTGTGATGTCGCAAACTGCCTGCCCAAGTCGCAGGAGCTCAGCCGTCACTCCTGCATCCCGGGCCTTGGTCGCAAACTGATACTCCTCGGCCTGCCCATACTCAAAGGTGGCCTTGAACTGGGAGCGAAGCATTTCGATGGCCTTCACCTCAGCCTCGGGCAGGAGGATGGTTTCGCCGTCGCAAAAGACCTGGGGAACGCCTTCGAGAGCATGTACGGCTTCCATGTAGCGCGAGGAGTCTACCGTCGCTTTGACGGATGGATATTCCGGGTAGTCGTGGTGCACGGGACGTTACCTCGAAGCGGAAATAGGTGGCGAGGCGCTGTCCTTGTCATCGGCAACTTCACGAACGGCGCCTGAAAAATGCCTGCCAAGATGTAGTTGGGTTTCTACGGCGAAGCTTCATCGAAGGGAGGGGTAGCTCGTAGTGACATCCTTGTCACCAGGAGCTTCGCGATGTGGCGCGCCAAATTAAGGGGGGGCTACAGAGGGATGTCGTCGTCAAAGCCTTCGCCGTAGTGGCGCATGTCCTCGGGGCTCGGCTGAGGCACGTTTTGAGCCTGGCCACCGCTGGTCTGACTGCGCGCCTGACCCTGCGGTTGGTTGGTCGGACGCTGACCGCCGCCGCCGCCAGACAGAGATACGTGCTCGATGCGATGTGGAAGAATCGCGATCCGGCTGGCTTCGACCTTGAGCGCAGACACCTCCTGGCCACTTTGTTTATCCGTCCAGCTGTCCATGATCGCGCGGCCAATCACCACAACGCGCATGCCCTTCTGGAACAGCGCTGCGAACCGCTCGGCATCCTGGTGCCACCATTCGACGTTGGCCCAGAAGCCACCACGATCCTTGTAGCCACCCTGGCCATCAGGGATCGAGTTGTCGAACATCACATTGAGTCGCAGCATGTGCCGCGGATCTTTGTTGCCGTTGGCGAACGACCGGTGCTCGGCAGCGTTGCCGACGTTGCCTTCCCAAACTACTGGTGTACCCATGGTGTATCTCCGTTCAGTGTTGAGGTGGGTTCATGACCTGCTGCAGTCGAGCCTGATATTCGGCCTCGGCCTGCCCCATTTTTTCTGCGCACTCGGCGGCCTGTTTGCCGATTGAGTGGATGAGGCTGATCTGCATGTTCAGGGTGATTCGGTGTTGCTCCAGGGCAAACAGGTCCTGCAGCAAGTGGGTTGGTGTTTTGGGGGCGTGGATCATCTGGGCCCATACGCCGACACCCATGCGCCGACCTTGCACGCTTTGCCAGCGAAGAAAGGTTGTGCCAGCCGCTGTGTTTTGCTCGATGAGCCTGACGGGCAGCAGGGCGAATGGATGTTGACGGACCTGGGCCAGCACTTCCTGGGTAATGGCGCGCAACCCTGCCTCCAGCGATGCGCAATGCTCCGCCAACTGGATCAGCTCCCCCTTACCTTTAAAGGGCTTTAAAAGGCCTTTTAGTGAGGCACTCTGTTGCAGCGCCTGATAGGCACCCTGTTGCAGCGGTTTGAAGGCACCCTGTTGCAGGGCCTCCATGGGTTGGGGGTCCAAACGCATCAGGATCAGGCCTCGCCTTCGAGATCGTCATCCAGATCCTCGACCGGGTCTGCGGAACCACGGCGGATGGGCGGGGCAAAGTTCGACCTGCGGGTGCCTTCCAGGATGTCCTGGGGGATGTCGCCGTAGCGCTTGTACATCTCGCGCGCGTTTTCAGCCCGTGCATTGTTGGCGGCGAAGTCGTCACGCGATGCACCGGAGAATCGATGGAGCTGGGCCAGTCCAAAAAGACTGCGCAGCAGGTGAGCACCCTCGTCTATCCAGATCTCGCCATCGCGGCGGCCGATCATGGCGACGTGCTGAGCCAGCAGGATGCGGCGGACGACTTCGTCGTATTGAGTCAGTAGATGGACGCCCTTGAAGCCCAGCGGGTTGGAAATGAAGAGTGGCAGCTTCAGCGGTTGAATGGAGAGGTTCTCACCGATTTCGAGCGCCTTGGGCAACTGGGCCATCACTTCATCCAGGCGGCTGTCGATGGCCTTCAGGGCATCGTCCACTTCCTGAATCTTCTCTTCGATCCTGATCATCCACCAGTCCGAGTATGGGTCGTCCTGGGCCGCTCCACGGTCGATCTGGTTGATCTTGAGGCAGAAGCCCGCCAGCCCGAGGATGCTGTGTTTGTCATCGGTCTTCTGGCGGCCCAGCCAGATTCGGGCAGCATGGTGGGTGTGGAGAGTCAGCTGGACCTGGCTCCTGAGGGAGCCGATGTTGAGCTGATAGTTGTCAGCCATGGACATGGTTTCCTTATATAAGGTGGGTGAACGATGTCCATGCTGCTTTTAGGCTGTTGGGCGCGCAGTAATAAATGAAGAACCCGGGGTGCTGGATTTGTCATAGTCGGCGCACACCATCCTGGTGTTGCGGGCCGCAACACTCCCAGGTGGTGCCGGTGACAACACTCGATCGGGCTCACGGCGGTGCCGGTGCCGGTGAATGATGCGGGCCGCATCACTGTCAGGTGGTTCCAGTGGAACCACTCGACCTGGCTCGCGCCGGTGCCGGTGCCAGTGAATGATGCGGGCCGCATCACTATCAGGGGATTCTGGTGGAACCACTCGACCCGGCTCGCGCCGGTGCCGGTGCCAGTGAATGATGCGGGCCGCATCACTATCAGGGGATTCTGGTGGAACCACTCGACCCGGCCTCGGCGCCGGTGTCGAATCAGGTGAGTGATGCGGGCCGCATCACTATCAGGCGATTCCAGTGGAATCACTCGACCTGGCTCACGGCGGTGCCGGTGCCGGTGAATGATGCGGGCCGCATCACTGTCAGGTGGTTCCAGTGGAACCACTCGACCTGGCTCGCGCCGGTGTCGGTGCCAGTGAATGATGCGGGCCTCACTATCAGGGGATTCCGGTGGAACCACTCGACCTGGCTCGCGCCGGTGTCGATGCCGGTGAATGATGCGGGCCGCATCACTCGACTAATGGTCCATGGGTTATTAATCAATGAGTTAGAATCACAAATGCGCTCCAGCCTGCGGCGGAGATGAACGGACCAAATGGAATTCTTGCGTCGGTAGATCGCTTTCCCAGGAGTATGAGAAGCATTGCGGCTAGACCTGCACCTAGCAGAGAGCAAACTACAGTCCAGCCAAGTACCTGTAGGCCACCCCACGCACCCATCAATGCCAACAGCTTAATGTCGCCTCTACCGATGCTTTCTCGGCCAGTGATTAGTCCGGTTAGTTGACTCACAGACCAGAAGAAGCCAAAGCCAACGACACACCCCCAAAGAGCGTCCTGCAGTACCGTGAACAGTCCGAAGGAGTTGAGGACTAAGCCGGCCCAGAGTCCTGGTATTACCAGCGAATCCGGCAGTAGGTGGTGCTCACTGTCGATCAAGCTCAAAGCCAGAAGCATCCAGGTAAACAGCAGGGCACAGAAGGCCTGCATAGTTGGCCCAAAATGCATTGTCACCACGAGTGACAACGCAGCGCAGCTAATCTGCGCGGTCCAGATTACTCGCGAAGGGGTTCTGGCCGGTTGAAGGTCGGAATGTTTCTCTGAATCCAGCCCCAGCAGTTCCCGTGCATCCCGCTGCCATTGGCGCTTGAGGAGTGCAGGTAGGCAGCAAGCGCCCCAGGTACAAACGCGGCCCGCCAGCATACCAATCACAACAGAGGCAAATCCCAGGGTGATCGTAGAACCCATCCAATCACTCATCGGTGGGCTCCACGCGGCGTCGAGGGTCAAGCAGGGCCTGCAGCGAGGTCAGCGCGGAATTTGCTGTCTGCATCGCAGTCGCTGTCGGTGCCGGCTTGGGAACGGCGGGCTGAGTGGGCCGTGCTACCACGCTGGCCGCTGGCGATGACGTCGGAGTTGCAGCAGGCGCTGTAGGGCTCCACTCTGCGTTGAAGTCACCCCGTATGGCCTTGCCTGCAAGGCTCGTCAGGTACGCGAGGGGCTTGGCGACACTCCCGCTAGTACAGCGATGCTTCCACTGGTTGATCACCGCCTCTCGGAGATTCTCCGGTACCGGCCCCATGATCTCACGTGCCTTCACACGGTCCTCTGGCTTGAGGAGATCTAGGGCAAGTAACCAGTTCACACCTGCACTCTCGCGCGGTTGTACAGAGCTTTTAGATACAGACTTGTCTGTATTTGTATACGTACTAGCTGAGTTCGGAATCCGAACTGAGGGTGAACTCAGTGGTTTCAGGCTGAGTTCGGAATCCGAACTGAGGGGGAGGGCCCCCTGTTTCGCTGAGTTCGTACTGAGTTCGGATTCCGAACTCAGTCCATCCACGGCTAAGTCTTGCTGAGTTCGGATTCCGAACTCAGGCGCAGGCAGTGCATTTTGTTTGGTTTCAACTGCCCAGGTCTGGGCGTTCAGTCGATCGCTAATCGTGTCAATGCGCGAGGGAAGTCGTCGCCCAACGTCTGGATCGCTGGTGAATTCTCTCCAGGTAATTGCCGCGATGTCCTTGATCGCTTTGTTCTGATGCTCCATGGATTGCATCAGCAAGGTCATATAGTCCTTGTCGAACTCCAGGGCCTCCGCCGGCGTGACAGGCTCGTCGTGTAGGAGGTAGACGTTCCCCTGAACCTGGCCGTTGATCTCATTCCGCACCGTCCGGCCCAGGCTTAACCAGCGGGTCAGACGGAGCACCGTCAAGGCTTTTGCCACGGTTTCTCTAGAGGCGTGTTTACCTGGATTCATGCCGAGGTAGGGCCGCAGTTGGTCATAGGTGGGGAAAGCCGTGATTCCATCTTCATTGACCAGCAGTCGAAAGACTTGCCAGCAATTGCGTTCCAAGGGGGTCAACCGATTGTCGAGTAGGAGTTTACGCGGGACCGTTTCATGCGGATTTCCGCTGAAAATTATCCCGGAGTAGGGTGTAGCAGGCGCTGCAGTAGGGGCGGTGTCCTCAGCTCTCTTCTTCTGCACATGGGCCTCGAGTTGCCCCGAGGCCGAATCTAGGAGCGTGGAAATCGGGAACCGTGTGAGCTTCATCTTCTCTGATCGCCTTCTCCAGGATGGATAGAGGCGGTGCCGCTTTCATCGACATGACGTAGGCCGCCCTCATCCAAAAGGGTGAGCTGTCGTCGCTCAGTGACTCGGGAGCGTTCAGTGCTGCCTGGATACAAGCCTTGTTCGACCCACTGAGTGATCCGTGACCAGATCTGCGCAAGCGTGAGACCGTCCGTGCTCAGCTCCTCGGCAACCAGCATGGCCACGTCGAGCATGGCCAAGCTGTCCTCGAGCTCGACGCGGTGCTCATCCATCAACTTGGTCCAGCGATGCCAAATATGGTGATCCTGATCTTCAGAGAGCTCTGGCCATCGACCGCGTGGGGCACGCACCCCAATGACGGTACGCTGCAAGGCTATCTCTTGAGGTGTGAGCCCGAAGAACTTGCCGAGCAAGCTGGTCGTGGCCCCCAGCCGGATCGCGCGCTCGATAAGCCGAGTTTCCTCTTCTGTACGCGCGGCGCCGGTCAGCAGCTTGAGGATCATTGAGCTGTTGATTGACACGTTGACCCATGAAACAGGGGTATTGCGGAGCAAACTGAGGACTGTTGGGTGCTGGATCTGGCCCAGCACCTCTGGTTCAACTCCCATCTCTACACAGCGCTGAAGTTGACCGTTACGCATGAGGTCAAGCAGCTGTGAGAGAACCGCTTCGTTAAGTGTTGACTTGGACATTGAGACTCCCTCCCATTCATCTCATCGAGTGTTCAGTTGTCCTGGACTGGCGAGGACCGTTTGAACTCTTCGATTTCCAAGTCGATCAGGCGTCGAGCCAGCCGAATGATGCGGAATAACTTGACCAGCGCACCGTCACTCAAACGACCTTCGTCACCTGGTGCCTGCTCAGCACCCAGAGGTTGGCCCAGCAGCAGTTGGCCCAGGCCGGCAGCAAACTCAAATTCGCCCAATGCACTGGCAGGGTTTGGTTGCTCGTTCAGCATCTTGAGTGCGATAGCCATCGCACCGCTCAATGACTGAAGCAGTGTCAGCGTATGTTGAGCTGTTGCAGTGACTTCAACTTCGGTCTCCGGCTGTTTGTACTTGAACCCGATCCCTCCATCGATTACCTGGATATCGCCAGGGCCGTTGACAGATTCGAGGATCTCCACGGCCAGTTGGGCTACCTGGTTGCGCAACTCGCCAGGTTGGTCAATCTGACGCTCGATGTACCAGAGGTCGGTAATGGGGTGCAGTCCGCCGGCTTGCACGGGGATGGCGACCAGGCAGTTCGAGTTGAAATCGGGCAGCGTTTCCCCGCTGAGGGCGGCAACCTTCGCTTTTGTCTCGATCACCCGCTGGCTGAGGTTCGTTGGGGACGCGATATGCCCTGCAATCCGTTCCTGCTCTTGCTCTGGTGTGAGCGAAGCTCCCGGCATTGGAGCAGCTGGCTGGTGGGGAGGCTGAGAAGGCTTCGGCGAACTCCCAGTAGCTTCAGGTAGCTGTTGCGATGCCGGTACCGGTACCGGTGAAGCTGTACCAGTACCCAAAAGACTGGCGGGATGATTACTGGACTTGCCGGTACTCGGCACTTCTACCACTGGCGTTGAGCGACGGAGCTTATCCTGCTGCTGGGTAATCTCCAGCAGAATGTCCTCGTAGCCGAGCTGCAGCGATTTTTTCATCGTGCCGATGAGCTCGTCCTGGAAGCGCTGGAACAGGAATTCTTCCGCTTCTCCCTCGAACTGGGCAAGGACGTCCTGGAACAGCATTTCGAAGTCAACGCCTTCATTGCTGTAATGCTTGTCCCAGCAAGCCAATGCAGATTTTCTCAGCGCGATTATTTTCGTGATCCGGTCGATACCGAGACCGGAGTAGAGCAAACCAGGCACTGCAGGCAGCAAAAATTGCAGGGTATCCAGCATCCTGCTGATATGGGACTGAGAAATAGGGTACCCATCTTTAGATAGGCGTCGAGCGAGCTCGCGCTGGGAAATGGTCTCGCCGCTTTCCTCCTCATAAAGCGCCTTCGCTCGACCCACCGCGACAGCTCTCTCGATGAATTTGAGCTCACCTTTGAGATCCTCGGCCAGGTGACCGGTGAGCATCACGATCTCGCCTCGGATCTGATCCCATGGGCGGAACAGAACATTAATCCTCTGAAACCTTTCGTCGCCAGTTTCCTGGAACAGCTCCTTCAGAATTGTGATTCGCGTGTTCCCACCGTTGCGGATCCGGTATTTTTCCTCTCCAGGTCTGCGTGTTACAGGCGGAGGGGTGTCGAGGCCACGGTGGCGGATCGACTCCTTGAGTTCATCGTATCGTGGGTTGCGAGTGGTACGAGGGTTATCCTCCCAAGGGAGGACCTGCTCGACAGTCAGCACCAATGGGGTGTCCGCGATAGGGTCACTCATGGCCGCGGTGGTGCCTGTAGGGGTGAAGCCTGGAGCGAGAAGCTTGGCTTTGAGGTCTGTAGCGGCCATCTCAAGCTCCTACCGCAGCAACGTGCGGGTGAGCCAGAGGAGAGTGGCGAACCAGGTGCAGCACTTCCTGAATGTCGTCTTGAGTTGGAACAGCATTTTGCAACAGGCGATCGATGATCCGGTATGCGCGGGTCAGCTCGGATCTCAACTCCTCTGCGTTGGCGCCGTCGCCCTGGGCTTTCTGCGCCGGCTCAAATTGACCGTTGAGTAGCGATTGCTCGAGGCGATCGATGATTTCGCTGTTCATGGAACGATGGTTCTTGCGGGCGACTTCTGCCACTTGTTCACGCATGCCATTCGGCAGGCGAACCACGAACTTGTCAGCGGTACGGGAATTGGTTGCGTTCATGGTGGTTCTCCTTACTGGCGGCGTTTGAGTTGGTCGGTGAGCTGAGTGGGCAGGTTCTTGATCGTCAGCGAGCCGGTGTCGGCGTCGTAGGTGACGTTGGAACCGAGCAGGTGCGCCTCAAAGCTGATCGACAGACCTTCGGCGCGGCCGGTGAAACGGCGGAACTGGTTGAGTGTGCGCTTATCGGCCGGGATCTCAGGGGATAGGCCGTAGTCGCTATTGCGGATGTGGTCGTAAAACGCCTGAGGGCGGTCTTCATCGAGAGTCTGGGACAGCTCTTGAAGAGAGAGGGGCTGCCCCAGCTTCGTTTGGGTGGTGGCATAGTCGAGCAGCGCGTGGGTTTTCTCCCGGGCGCTTTCTTCTGGGAGATCCTCTTTCTCGACGTAGTCGGTGAATGCCTTGAGAAGCGTGCGGGTTTCACCTGGCCCGTCGACGCCTTCTTGGCACCCGATGAAGTCGCGGAAGTAGTCCGAACTCTTCCTGCCGTTTTTGCCTTTAACGAAGGAAATGTACTGCTTCGAGTTAGGGTTGTTGCGCCACTCGCTCAGGTTGATCCGGGCCGCGCAGGAGAAGTTGCTGGTGTCCAGGTAGCGAGAGGCTACAACATTAAGATCACCGTCCAGGCTGACGGTTTCGACCTGCTGGAGGACAGCGATCATCAAGTACTCAGTCAAGCCTTGTTGGTAATGGCTGAAGAACACGTGGCCACCGGTGGACAGGTTGACCTCTTCAAGCAGTTTCTGCAGGTGTTCGACAGACACACGGCTGAAGCTGGTGAAGTCTTGCTGCTCCTCCAGGTACTGTTTCAGCCAACCGCTGAATGGGTACGCACCCGACTCCCCATGGAAGAAGCCCCACGCTTTGCCTTGCTTGGCGTTGTAGCTGTCGTTCAGGTCGCCCTGGAGACTCACGATAGCATCGGACGGTGGGAGCTCAGTGTCACGGGCATGAAGGACGGCGGGGCTGCCGTCGGGCTGCTTGTCGAGCTGGTGAATAATTACGTGTCGGATCGGCATTATTGAATCCCCCGCGAGGAGCTGTTTTGGACTTCCGCACGTCGAAGCAACGCCCGGGTGTTGCGCTCGGAACGGTGGTCGCTAGGTGTGCAGGAAGTGAAAATCGGTGCGAAGCCGGACTTGCTGAACTTCAGGTGGCCGCTATTGGACCTGGAGAGAGTCCAGCCCTCGGAGAGGGCAAACTCAGCAAGCCGGCGGACACTGTCGTGGGCGCCGCGAAGAAGGTTACGCATTGGATCCGGCCTCCTTCGGGCAAAGTGCATCACCCGCTTGGATGGCCACGATTTCCGGGGTGCAGCCCGGATATTGGGTGGCCAGGTCGGTGAGGAACTCACGTGCAGTCTCGCGCGATCCAGGAATCCGGAAGACCACGGTGCAGTGATGAGCCTCGTCCACGGAGCTGGTCAGATGGGGGGTTACTGCAACCTTCAGACCGCAGCTCAGGAGGTGCCTTGGTACCCATACTGACCAGAAGTAATTGGTCAGCAGGGCTGGTTGGCCAAGGAGGGTCGCTGCCAGCGTTCCAGCATCATGGCTTTCCAGCTCGACGTACTGCAGCTGTGCAAGCTCTTGCAGAGCCTCATTCAGCTCAACAGGCACCGTGGTTTCACCGAACTGGGTGAGCCGTGAGACAACCTGGCTGAGAGCATCCAGCCAAACCGCGTTTACGCCAGACTGGTGCGCGAATGCCAAGGCCGATTGGTCGGTGTTTGCGATTGCAGGGATCGAAGGGTAGATCTGCTCAGCCTGCATTGGGCACCTCCGAGAGAGGAACGGGGTCATAGCTGCCGCAGACCGGGCATACCAGAACCTCTGCCTCACCTTCAGGGGTATGCTCAGCAGGATGCACCTGCCGTACCTGATGAAGCGCGAAGTGCCGGCCACAGTTAAGGCAGCCATGCGTAATCAGATGGGATTCTGTGAGCGTCATGCGGCAGCTCCTTGCCAATGGTCAGCAGTGAGGTTTGCGAAGCGAGTTTGGTTGGCGATAAAGGCTGCGCGTACATAGCCCGTAGGCCCTTGGCGTTGTTTGCCGATAATCAGCTCGGCAATCCCCTTGAACTCGGTGTTTTCGTTGTACACCTCGTCTCGGTACACGAAGAGGATGATGTCGGCGTCTTGCTCGATCGCTCCGCTGTCGCGCAGATCGGCGTTGACTGGTCGTTTGTTCTGACGTTGCTCCAGAGCCCGGTTGAGCTGAGAAAGAGCTACGAAGGGGCAGTTGAATTCCTTCGCGATTCCCTTGAGGGAACGAGATATCTCGCTGATCTCATTGGCCCGGTTCTCTTGCCCAGGGCAGCGCATGAGTTGCAGGTAATCCGCCATGATCAAGCAGGGCCTCCCAAAGCGCCGGCTAGCGCGTCGAACCTTGGCGCGCATCGCAGCAGGAGTGAGGTTTGCACTGTCATCGATGACCAGACGGTTGCCGTATGCGCTCATGCGATGCACGGCGGCGGAGAGTTTGGGCCAGTCCTCGTCCTGCAACTGACCGGACAGGAGCCTGCTCAGGTCGATGTGGCCCAAAATTGCCAGCATTCGGTAGATGAGGGCCTCGGTAGGCATCTCCATGCTGAAAACCAGCACGATCTCGTCAGGCTTACTGTTCAGCGCGGCATCTACGATGCTCAAGCAGAACGAGGTCTTGCCCATGGATGGGCGCGCGCCGACGATGATCAGGTCTGCTGGCTGCAGGCCGCGCGTCATTTCATCGAGATCGGTGATGCCTGTTGGCACCCCCGTTACGGTCACATGACCGTTGAAATTCGCGTCGATCTTGTCGACGACAGAGAGCAGTGCCTCGTTCATGTTGGCGAATTCACGTACAACGCGACCTTCGCCCAGCGCGAACAGCTTCTGCTCGAGCGTGTCCTGAACCTCCGCCGCGTCAGCAGCAAGTTCAGCTGCATCCCGTGTCCCCTGGAAACACAGGGACATGATGCGACGAAGGTGTGCGCGATTACGCACGATCTCCGCATACGATTGGATATTCGCTACAGACGGGGTGTTCTTGGCCAGCTCTGCCAGGTAGGAAAGTCCTCCAACCTCCTCGGGGACGGCCATCTGCTCGAAAATCGTGACCACGTCGAAAGGGCTGTTTTTCTCTGACAGTTCTTGGATAGCGGTGAAAATCAGCCTGTGTTCGCCCCGAAAGAAGTCATCTGCCTGCAGTAGGTCACCGACGAGATCCCAGGCTTCGTTGTCCAGCATCAGCCCGCCCAGGACGCCCTGTTCCGCCTCCATGGAGTGAGGAGGTGAATAGCTCAGGTCGGTCATCTGGCACCCCCGTGGGAAATGCCAGGCTGTTCGGTGCGGCCAACTCCGTGGTGGAGCTGAGCATGCCGGCCTTGCCGAATACCTGCGTACAGAGAGCTACGATCGTGGCCTTTGGCTTCGCTTGGCGTGATGTCGCTTTGCTTCAAGTCAGGGTGATGCACGGTCAAGTAGGCCGTGATCTCAGCCTTGATCTCCGGAGCCAGGTCACCCGCGAACTCTCGAACTTTGTAGGCCACTGCTCCAATCCAACCCTCCGCAAACAGTTGGCCGCGGCGTCGTTTGGTCTTCAGCTGGCACCGTTTCTGCTGCGAGACATGCTCGCGACGTGCTTTCTGTAACTGCAGGACGAGGCTGCTGTAGGCATAGGCAGCCAGATCCGGACCGATACCCTTGCCCAGGAACTTGAAGCAGTAACCCTTCAATGGGTGGTAGTAAGAGAGGTGGCTGCAGTCGAATGCGGCTGCACATGTTCCGGCGAGGGCATGCAACCAATCCGCTGGGGATCGACGTGTGCCCGTGGGGATACTTGCTTCAAGAACTTGGCTGGCCCGCAGTTCGTCTGCGTCGATGTTGTACTGGGCCATGAGCGAGCGGGCCTGGCGCAATGCGATTGCTGCCTCGTTCGTGTTTGCCCCTGGGCTGTTGGCCAAGGCCATCAGCTTGGTGACTTTGTCGAGGATCTTCTGCTTGTCCATCAGGAGCCCTCCCCAAGTTGGCGAGGTTGTCCACGCATAGCTGATGCGATCAGCACCAGGAGATTCAGCGTCCCGACCGTGCCGAGCGCATAGGCCGAGTAGACCGAACCCTGCAGAGCGATTTCGGCGAGCGGGGCTTTGAAGATCGAACCCAAGCCATAGGCGGTCGCCAGTGCCACAGAGCAGTTCATGAGGTACAGGCAAAGCGTGCCAGCGAACTGGGAAATAGAGGCAGGATTCATCATGCAGCCTCCGCGCGATGAGCCTTCGAAGCCGCTAAGGCCGCTTTGTAACTGGCCTTGGCGTCTTTCTTGGTCTTGCACCACTCGCCCGTAGCACGGCTTGAGCTCATGCGACAGCCGGACTCTATAGAGATCAGGCTGCCCACTTCGCTGTAGCCGAATGACTTACAACGATGCTCAATCGTGGGTTTTTCGATCCCGAGCCATTCGTGAAACTCAAGCCCGCTGTCTGCATCCAGAAACTCGTCATACCGAGTGAGTTTTGGTAGCGGAGGGAGGCTGGTCTCTGCGAAGTGCTGGCCCTGACTCGTAGCGCGATAAACAACTTCATCCTGGGGACAAAAAGCTGGAGGCTTTCCGCACGACATGAGCCCTGCTGCGACGAGCACGTCGAGCTGTCGTGCATCGCTGCAACCTGGGCTTGTGAGAAAGTAATTGCGGCTAACTGTGCGCCGGTGTCTGTTTTCGGCGGACAGACCCAAGGTGTGCCAGAGAAGGTCGAGCTGCTGTTGGCTGACGTTGTTCATGCTTGGCCCTCCTGCTTCGCCCCATCGGGGGAGAGAGCCTCTTTCCACAGGCGCAGGGTCTCGCGTTCGTCTGCTGTCAAGGCAGCCAGGCCAACAGCTTCGGCCACTTTCTCCTGCAGGAGTCGCAGACGTTCCTCAACCGACGAACCATCGTCATAAGCAAGGTGGCTGGTCAGGTCGCTGATCATGAAGTAACGGAGTGTTTGGATATTCCCGACCCGGTGTTGCTCAGGTGAGGCCCCGTAGAGTCGATCAGGCGTCTTCAGATCGCTCCTGACGTAGAGGTTGAATTCAGATGGGTTGTAGGAGGTATGGAACTGTCGTGCACGATTCAGGATGAGTGCAGCCTTGATCGTCTCGAGCCGTTCTTCATGGGTTTCGGTGGGCAAGGGGAATGTACGCGCAACGAGCTGCTTCGCCAGTGCATCACGGGCATCTTGCCGGCGTTTCGTGTCCTTCTCGGTCCGAACAAGTTTTTCCTTGGCATGAGTAACGTTGTTGCCGATGGATTCAACCAGGCGCGATGCGTCGAGCAGAAGCTGCCGTTGAGCATCGGTCAGGTGCTCTCCGAGTTTTCCGAGTAGCCCAGACTCTTTATTCCAGTGATACCCGAACTTGCGCAGATCACCTGCGATGGAGGTGAGCCGGGTTTGGACGCTGCGAAGGTCCTTGGCGGAGTGCGTTCTCCCGAGTTGCAGAACCAGTTCGGTAGTGATGTCGCTGGCATCGGTGATGACGATGGGTCTCTTGGCCATCTCAGCGCCCTTCTTTGACGATTTGGGCTACACGCTCTTCGGTCATTGCCTCGAAGCGGTCCGTCCACTCAGGGAAGGCCTCGATCGCCAAGCTGCGGATGATGTTCAGCGCCGCCGGCGACTTACGGTTCGAAGGTTGACGATATTCAAGCCGATGCGCCGGCACGCCTTGGCTCGCGGCTTTCTTGAAGATGACGGCATCTGGAATGATCGATTGCAGGACGGTGTAGTCTGGGTTCCCGTCGAAGATTTCACGGACGGTGCGGTGGATCTCGCGCGCGTCAGCAGTTTCATCCAGGCCGTTGATGATGATGTTGATGTGGGGAATGGTGAGGCCGAGACGAGCGTAACTGCGCAGGCCATCCATCATATGGATGGTTCCACGGCTGAATTCGCGCGCGGCCAACATGTTCGGGGGGAGGGGGGAGAGGATGATATCAGATGCAAGAACGACCATCTCCAGCATCGCAGAGCGGGCGCCCTGGGTGTCAAAGAGGATGAGATCGTAATCGGCATCGAAAGCCGACATCAGGTTGGCTAGTCGCAGTCTGCCATCAGGCGCCTGCAGTATGAGGTTGTTGAGCTGGTTGTTGGCATCGTTCGAAATGATGACGTCGAGATTCTTGATCGACGTGCGGGAGATGATCTTGGCCGGGTCGGTCTCGTTGTACGACAGCAGCTCGAAAATGCCGCCCGGGGCAGTGTACTCCAGGGGGAAATAGGAGGATGCGGAAGGCTGGACGGGGTCCAGATCGATGAGGAGGGTGCGCAACCCAGCGTCTGCTGTGAATGCCCCCAGATTGGTGGAGCCGGTGGATTTACCGGTGCCGCCTTTGGTTGAAACCTTACCTGCTCGTTTTGCTTTCTTCGGATGTGTCATTGCCATGCCTCTAATGTGGATTTCATTAGAGGCTGCGTGCCTAGGCGCGGAATGGTGCTGAAAACCCCTCCCTAGGTGGAATTATCGGCCTAGATCCCAATTGTCTTTTAACCAATTGGTCGTAGGTTCGAATCCTACACGACCCACCATATGCAATAAGTCAGAGCCCGCAACCGGCAACGGTCGCGGGCTTTGTCGTTCCCGGCCTTCATGAACGACAAAGGCCGCAACCTCGACGGCTGCGGGCCTGGCCAATCAGCACAACTTCAGTTCGAAGAAGTTGTACTTGCCGTTGTTGCTGCCCCAGCTCACATGCAGGGTTGGGCCTTGGCCATAGTTAACGACGCTGGCACCGGCGTGATAGCCGAAAGCGGAGATGCCGCCACTGACCTGTTCCAGTTCGTCATCGTCGAGTGTGCGCAGGGTTTCGTGCTCGGTATTCATGGATTAGTCCTCTTCCAATTGAGTTGTTCCGTCACCGGCAAGGCATTTACCGGGCCTGGCAAATCATGTGAAGTGGCCGCCACTTGGGGCAATAGGACGGGTGACCTAATGTCCTATTGCCATACTGTGATGCCGTTCTCGCGGAGCACACCACTAGTGCATCTGTACTAGTGCCCGGTGTGACTGGCTTGTTTAGTCTGGCCTAGCCCGGAGCCGGACTTGCTGCGGGGCGACTTCGTAACTGCCAGTAGTAGGCCAGGGAATGCTATTTCGTAAGGAAGCACTGCTTTCAGGGGCACGCAACGACCTGGGAAGCGTGATTTTGCTCTCGCCACCGTCCTTGCGCATCGCCAGCGCCTGCGCAGTGCTGTTCTGTATCGCCGTTGGCCTGTTCATCACCTTTGCCAGTTACACACGGCGCGAGGCCGTAAGTGGTGTGCTGGTTCCCGAGGCTGGGGTGGTCAAGGTCTTCGCCCCTCAGGTCGGGGTGGTGGAGGGGCTGCAGGTCAGCGATGGCGAGCAGGTGAAGGCGGGCCAGGCCCTGTTGACCCTGGCCAGCGACACGCGCAATGGCGAGGCTGCCGCCAACCAGGATGCCATCAGCCGGCTGCTTGCCCGGCGAAACAGTAGTCTGGCCGATGAAATAGATGAAACCCGGGTGCTTCATCAACAAGAACGTGAAGGCAAGTCTCGTCGCCTCGGCATGCTGGAAGGCGAACAGGAGAAAGTCGCCGCTCAGATTGCCCTGACCCGCCAGCGCCTAGCCCTGGCCCAGGGAATCGCCGAACGCTACGCCGAGTTGCAGCGCCAGGACTTCGTTTCCCGTGACCTGCTCCAGGCCCGCCAGGATGCCGTGCTGGAAATGCGCCTGCGCACCGAGGAGCTGAACCGCTCGCTGCTCGCCCTGCGCAGCGAAAGCGCCGCGTTGCGTGCCGAGCTGGCTGAACTGCCCTACAAGCAGACCAAGCAGATGTCGGAGCTGCAGCGGCGCTTGCTGGAGAGCCAGAGCAGCTTGCTGGAAAGCGAGGGCAAGCGCCAGGTGATGATAACCGCCCCGGTGGCAGGGGAGGTGGCGGCGCTGGGCGTGGTCAACGGGGCGCGCGCCGATACCAGCCGGCCACTGCTCAGCCTGGTACCGCAGCACAGCAGCCTGTACGCGGAACTCTATGTGCCAAGCCGCTCGGCCGGCTTCGTGCGGCCGGGCAATAGTGTGCTGCTGCGCTACCAGGCGTTCCCCTACCAGCATTTTGGCCTGGCCCGCGGTACCGTGGCTTCGGTTTCCCGCAGTGCCTTGCCGGCTGACGAGGTCATGACCGTGGGTGTGCCCTCCGAGGCATTGCGCGAACAAGGGCCCCTGTATCGGGTCAAGGTCACGCTGGAGCGACAAAGCCTGTTCGCCCGCGGCGGTGAGGAGCGCCTGCGTTCCGGCATGCAGTTGGACGCGGACATCATGCTGGAGAAGCTGCCGCTGTATGAATGGCTGCTCGAGCCCTTGCGCGGCATAGGAAAACGCCTGTGAGCCTTTACCAGTCCCTGAGTTTCGGCATCGGCCGCAAGCTGCCCGTGATGCTGCAGGTCGAGGCTGCCGAATGCGGCCAGGCCTGCTTGGCGATGATTGCCGCCTACCATGGCCAGGTGCACGACATGCACGGCTTGCGCCAGAAGCTCTCGCCCTCCATGAAGGGCGCCACGCTCAAGCAACTGATGGCCATGGCCGGCAACTTGGGCCTGGCCACGCGACCGCTGCGCCTGGACCTGGAGGCACTGCCGCAATTGCGTCTGCCGTGCATACTGCACTGGGAGTTCAACCACTTCGTGGTGCTCAAGGAAGTCGGCCCGCGTGGGGTGGTCATCCATGATCCGGCGCGCGGGGTGTGCAAGCTGGGTCTTGAGGAGGTCTCCAGGGCCTTCACGGGCATCGCCCTGGAGCTGTGGCCGCACAGCGATTTCCAGCCGGGCGAGGCGAAGACGCCGCTGTCCCTGCGGCGCTTGCTGGGCAGGGTCGAGGGCTTTGGCGGCGTGTTTACCCAGGTATTGGTGCTGGGCCTGGCGCTGGAGCTGTGCACGGTGTTGGCGCCGTTCTTCATGCAGACGGTGATCGACAAAGTGCTGGTCAGTGCCGACCGCGACCTGCTAGCGGTGCTGGCCATCGGCTTCGGCCTGATGTTGCTGGCCCAGCAGGTGCTGGCGCTGGGCCGTTCGTGGGCGTTGATGTACCTGGGTACGCTGCTCGGCAGCCAGTGGCAGATCAATGTCTTCAACCACCTGGTGCGCCTGCCGGTGGCGTTCTTCGAGCGGCGCCATCTGGGCGATATCGTTTCTCGCTTCGGTTCGCTCAAGGCGATCCAGCGCACCCTCACCACCTCGTTCATCGAAGCCATGCTCGATGGCCTGATGACCGTGGTCACGCTAGTTCTGATGTTTCTCTATAGCCCGCCACTGGCGCTGATTGCGGTGTTTGCCATGGTGCTGTACGGAATGGCGCGCTGGGCGTGGTTCGGACCGCTGCGACGGGCCAGCGAGGATGAACTGGTCCATGCGGCCAGGCAGCAGAGCCATTTTCTCGAAACCATGCGCGGTGTGCGCACGCTGAAACTGTTCGCTCATCAGGAACAACGCGCGACCACCTGGAGCGGCCTGCTGGTCGACGAGGTCAATGCCGGGTTGCGGCCGCAGAAGCTGCAACTGCTGTACCGGGCATTCAATGGTCTGCTGTTCGGCATGGTGACCCTGCTGGTGATCTGGCTAGGCGCCCGGCAGGTGATGGACGGTGCATTCAGTGCCGGCATGCTGATCGCCTTCAGTGCCTACAAGGACCAGTTCAACAGCCGCGTGTCCGGATTGATCGACAAACTGGTGGATGTCGTGATGTTGCGCCTGCATGGTGAGCGTCTGGCCGATATCGTGCTGGAAGCCGCCGAACCGCAGTCGCCGCCGTTGCCGGAGGCAGACGAAGGGCCCGTGCCGCGCCTGGAAGTGCGTCAGCTGAGGTTCCGCTATTGTGCCTACGAGCCTTGGGTGCTGGACGGTGTTTCGCTGGTGATCGAACCGGGTGAGTCGCTGGCCATCGTCGGCCCTTCAGGTTGCGGCAAAAGTACGCTGCTGAACGTGATGCTGGGCATCCTGACTCCGGTGGAAGGGCAGGTACTGCTCGATGGCGAGCCCATCGACGCCCGCTCGATAGGCCGCCTGCGCCGGATCAGCGCCACGGTGCTGCAGGACGACGTGCTGTTCGCCGGCTCGATCGCCGACAATATCAGCTTCTTCGCCAATGACGCCGACCCGGCCTGGATCGAGCAGTGTGCCCGCCTGGCTGCCGTGCATGACGACATCGTGCGCATGCCGATGGCCTACAGCACGCTGGTCGGCGATATGGGCGCGGTGCTCTCCGGTGGGCAGAAGCAGCGCATCCTGCTGGCCCGGGCGCTGTACCGGCGGCCGAAGCTGCTGTTCCTCGACGAAGCGACCAGCCATCTGGACATCCAGCGCGAGGCAGCAGTCAACCAGGCCCTGGAAGCGCTGCACATCACCCGCGTGATCGTCGCCCATCGGCCGGATACCATCCGCTCGGCCCGGCGGGTGGTGGCGCTGCTCGACGGGCGAGTGACGAACGCATCATGAAGCGCCGTGCAATGCTGGCCATGGTGATTTGCCTGTGCAGCTTGCAAGGCCAGGCCGCGCAGTCCTTGCAGGCCTGCCCCGGGCCATTGCCCGCCGACCAGCCGCTGGCCTTGTCCCGCGCCGTGGCCATGGCCTTGTGCGCCGACCCCGAGCTGCAGGCCGCTTGGCGAACCCAGCTAAGCAGCCAGGCCAGCATGGAGGCCGAACGCTCGGCCTACTGGCCGACCCTGCAGGGGCAGGCGAACATCGGCCGGGCCAACCGCAGGACGCGCTATGACGGTTTTCCCGAAGCCAACTCCAGCCTCAATGCCCGGACCAGCGGCTATGGGCTGAGCCTCAACTGGGTGCTGTACGACTTCGGCTTGCGCGAGGCCAGGGTGGAAAGCGCCCGCCAGTTGCTCAACGCGGCCAGCAGCAGTCGAGTGGAAAAGATCCAACAGGTGGTGCTCGCCACCAGCAAGGCGTTCTACCAGGTGCAGGCCAGCAGCGCCTTGCTCGAGGCCCGGCGCAGCATCGAGGCGCTGGCGGCCGACAGCTTGCGGGTGACCACTGCCAAGCACCAGGCCGGGGCGGGGGAGCGCGCCGATCGTCTGCAGGCGCAGACCACCTTCGAGCAGGCGCAGTTGGAGAGAGTGTTGGCCGAGGGCGACCTGGCCATTGCCAACGGTGCGCTGGCCAGCGCCTTGAACTTGTCACCTTCCGCGCCGCTGCGCCTGGAGGCGCTGGACGAGCCGCAGGGCCAGGAAGCACGCTTCATGCAAAGCGTCGATGCATTGATGGAGCAGGCCCGGCAGGTCCACCCTTCAGTGGACAGCGCCCGCGCCCAATGGGCCTCCAGCCTGGCCAAGGCCGAGGCGGAGCGGGCCCAGGGGAGGCCGACGTTCTCGTTGTACAGCGACTACCGGCATGACGATACACCGGTCGAACAGGTGGCCTCGCGGCAGCAGATCGAAACCTGGACCGTGGGCGTGCAAGTCAGCGTGCCGATCTTCGATGGCTTTCTCGCCCGTCGCCGGGCGCGGGCGGCCGAGGCGGAAGCGGCGGCGCGGGAGCAGGACCTTTATGGTGCGCAGCGAGCCATCGCCCTGAGTGTCTGGCGTAGCCGCCAGTCCCTGGAGGCGCGTACCCAGGCGCTGGTCATCAGCCGCCGGCTGGTCGCCAGTGCCAGTCAGTCGCACCGGGTGGCGCTGGGGCGGTACAAGGCCGGGGTCGGCAGCATCATCGAGCTGCTGAATGCCCAGAACGATCTGGCCAACGCGCAGCAACGGCGGGTCGCGTCGATGGTCGACTGGTACACCGCGCGCTTGCAACTGGCCGCTGACCTCGGCCAGCTGGACGGCCGCGAGTACTAGCGAGCGCGGTTTATTCCGCCCAGGCCGGATCGCCGGTAAACACCACGGTGATCCAGCGATCCGGGCCTTCGCCACCAACGGCCTCGCCGACCTCGTCGCGCAAGGCATCCCACTCGGCGATCGAGCGTGCCGGCATGTCCGCGGGCACGATGAAGTAGAGTTCGATCTCGCGTGAGCGACCGACCTTGGCCACGTAGGCCTTGTAGGACTTCAGGCCGTACCTGGCAACGAATTCTCGGGCGACGGTGTCGACGTGCAGCTTGAGGTCCCCGGGGGTCACCAGGAAGATCTCCGACAGTGCCTGGCGCACCACCGACAGTGGCAGCGGAATGATCACCAGGCAGACCAGTGCCAGGACCGCAGGGTCGATATAGGGCGATACCCATTCCCACTGCGTGCCCTGCACCGCGTAGCCGAAGCAGAAGGCGATCAGCAATGCGGCGGTGATGCTGGCCGACATCACCCAGCCTTTGACGTCCATGCGCACAAAGTCGGACTTCAGCTTGCGGTTGGCGCGGTTCTCGACCACGGCGATGGTCGCGCAGGCGACCACGGTGAGCAGCGCATAGACCATCGCGATGCCGAACTCCAGGTGGCGACCGCCTTGCAGCAGGCTGCTCACCGCGTTGATCAGCGCGTAGATGGCGACGCCGCTGAGCAGGATGCCATTGAGTGCCAGGACCATCGGCTCCAGGTGCCAGAAGCCCATGGTGAAGCGCTCGCGCAGCTTGCGCGAGAGTTGCAGGCTGGTGGCGTGGGAAGTAATCAGTTTGACCACGACCAGCGACAGCCCGCTCATGCTGGCGTCGACCAGCGAATAGACGCCGTCGAAGACGATCGAGAACGAGCCAGAGGCCAGGCCGAAGCCGATGCCGATGGTGGCGATGAACAGGGTGACGGCGATCGAGGTGCGTAACAGGCCCTGTTCGCTGGTGATATCGAAGAAAGAAGAACGAGTTGCGATTTGCATGTATTTTGCTCGGTAAATAACGATGTTGCTGTGTTGACTGTGCTGGCCGCTACGCGACGCAGACACATTGGCCCTTACAGGCTAGACACGAAACTGCTCCATCAGCGCCTGCTGCTGGTTGGCCAGTCGATTCAGCGCCTGGCTGATGCGTGCCGATTCGTCGGCCTGGCCCGACAGCGACTCGGTCACGTCGCGAATCCCGGCCACGTTGCGGTTCACTTCCTCGGCCACCGCACTCTGTTCCTCGGCCGCCGAGGCAATCTGCAGGTTCATGTCGCTGATCACCGCCACGGCCTCGCCAATGCGCTCCAGCGCGGGCAGTGCCTGTTCCATGCGCGTGGCGCTGGCCTGGGCCTGGCGCTGGCCTTCATGCATGGCGCCAACCACGTCTTGGGTGCCTTGCTGCAGCCCTTCGATCACCTGGCGAATCTCTTCCACCGACACTTGGGTGCGTTGGGCCAGGCTGCGCACTTCGTCGGCGACCACGGCAAAACCACGCCCGGCCTCGCCTGCGCGTGCGGCTTCGATGGCGGCGTTGAGGGCCAGCAGGTTGGTCTGCTCGGCAATCGCGCGGATCACCTCGAGCACCGAGCCTATCTGCTCGCTGCGCTGCTCCAGCGCACGGGCCTCGTCCATGGCGGTGTCCATGCCGCTGGCCAGCTGGTCGATGGTCTGGCGGGTGCTGGCAATCAGCTGCAAGCCTTCGCGGCTGGCCTGATCGGCACCGCGTGCAGCCTGGGCCGCCTGGGCGGCGTTGTGGGCGACATCCTGGGCGGTGGCACTCATTTCGTTGGCGGCGGTGGCGACCTGTTCGATTTCCCGTTGTTGCTGCTGCATGCCATTGCTGGTCTGGCTGGCGATAGCGGCGGACTGGTCGGCGGTGCCGCGGGCTTCGAGCAGCGAACCTTTGACTTGAGCAATCACCGGTTGCAGCTTGTCGAGGAAACGGTTGAACCAGCCTGTCAGCTGGCCCAGTTCGTCCTGGCGGGCGTAGTCCAGGCGGCGGGTGAGGTCACCTTCGCCGCTGGCGATGTCTTCCAGGCGGGCGGCTACGGCCAGAATCGGCCGGGTAACGCCACGCGCAGTCAGCCAGACCAGCAGCAGGCCAATGATGGCGGCGCCCAGGCCGATCAGCAGGCTGGTCAGGTTGGCGCTCTGGTTATGGCTGTCCAGGCGCTGGTTGAGGGCCAAGGCCGGCGCTTGCAGTACCGCCTCGGGCAGTTCCAGTTGCACCTGCCAGGGGGTGGCGTCAGGAATCGGCGTGAACGGCCGGGCCACGCGCAGCAGGCCTTGGTCCACCTGCTTGTCCAGCAGCTGGCCCAGCTTGCTGGCGTCACGGCTGTTCCCGGCGAGCAGGCCGGCAGCGCTGACGATGCTGACCTGGCCTTGGCCGTCGAACAGTTCCTGGCGGCCATCCAGGCTCAGTTGCTGGAGGTTGTCCAGGCCGATGTCCAGGCCGACCACACCGACCACCTTGCCGTTTTCCAGCAGGGGCAGGGCGATGCTGGTCATCAGTACCTGATGGCCATTGACGTCGTCGAGGTAAGGTTCGAGCACGCAGGCCCTTGCGGTTTCCTGCGGGCAAGTCAGCCAGCGGTTCTTGGCCAGGCCATTGGTGCCAGGGCTGTTGTCGTTCAGCATCGATTCGGGCATCGCCTCAAGGTCCAGGGTGCCTGGGCGAGGCTGCGACCAATACAGCGAGAAGCGCCCGCTTTCGTTGCTGCCGCTGGACTCCTGGCCGATGAACTGGTTATCCAGGTGGTCGAGCGCATTGGGCTGGAACACCAGGTACAGGCCGATCACGTCCGGGTTGCCGGCCAGGCTGGCGTGGGCCTGGCGGGTCAATTCGGCGCGCAGGTCGGTGCCGCCCTTGGCCTTGAGCACCTGTACCAGGCGGGCGAAGCCGTTGCCGTACTGGTAGGCGTCCATGAAGTAGCGCTGGATGCGCAACGCTTGGGTCTCGGCGTGGGCCTGCAGGCGCAGGCGTGCGCTGTGTTCGAGCATTTCGGTACTGGCCTGGTTTACCAGCGCTGCGCTACGCCGCGACTGGGTCAGCGAGCTGGCGACCAGCAAGGCGACGATGACCAGCAGGCAGAGGCCGGTGAGCAGGGTGATCTTCCACTGGATGGACAGGCGACGCAGCAGCATGAGGACTTTCCTTATCGTTCAACAACAACGCCCGCGTTCAGGCGCGGGCGTTGTCGGTGGCTGGAGTCAATCAGCGACGTAGTTCGGTGGCGAGACCCGGAAAGCCTTGGTCAGCCAGGCCAGGTGCAGCAGCCCTGCCAGTGCCCAGAGGCCGCCGAAGATCAACGAGTTCTCGTTGAGGTCGAGCCAGAGCTTGGCGATGATGCAGAAGCCGATGGTCGGCAGCACCAGGTACTTCATCTTGTTGGCCAGCCCATGGCGATTGCCCTCGCGCAGGTAGCAGTGGTTGATCACCGACAGGTTGACAAAGCTGAAGGCAACCAGCGCGCCGAAGTTGATGATCGAGGTGGCGGTTACCAAGTCGAAGAAAATTGCCGAAAGGGCGATAACACCGACCACTGCAATGTTCACGATCGGGGTCTTGTAGCGTGGGTGCAGGCGGGCGAACACGCTGCTCGGGATCACATTGTCACGGCCCATGACGTACAGCAGGCGCGACACGCTGGTCTGCGAAGCCAGGCCCGAGGCGATGGTATTGATCACCGTGCAGGCAATGAAGATCGACTGGAACAGCTTGCCACCGACATACAGGGCAATTTCAGGCAAAGCCGCTTCCGGGTCCTGGAAGCGTGCGTTGGTAGGGAAGTACGCCTGCATGAAATACGACACAGCGATGAACACCACGCCACCGATCAAGGCAGTGAGGAAGATTGCCCGCGGGATGATCTTGCCCGGGTCCTTGGTTTCTTCGGACAGGCAGGTGACCGCGTCGAAGCCCAAGAACGAGAAGCACAGAATGGTTGCACCGGCAGCCAGGGCGCTGAGGTGCGTCTGCGAGTCGGCGAACGGCAGCAGGCTCCAGGTGGTTCCCAGCCCCTCGCCCTGGTCCAGGCCACGAACGCAGAGGTAGATGAACACAGACATGATCATCAACTGCACGACCACGAACAGCAAGTTGAAATGCGCGACCAGGTTGATACTGCGCATGTTGATCAGGCTGATCAGGGTGACGAAGCCGGCCACCCACATCCACGCCGGCACTTCAGGGAACATGGCCGAAAGGTAGAGTTTGGCCAGCAGCGCGTTGACCATGGGCAGCAAGAGGTAATCCAGCAGCGAAGACCAGCCGACCAGGAAGCCCACGTGCGGGTTGATTGCGCGTTGGGTGTAGGTATAGGCGGAGCCGGACTGCGGGAAGCGGCGGACCAGTGTGCCGTAGCTCACCGCGGTGAACAGAACGCCGGCCAGGGCCAGCAGGTAGGCGCTGGGGACGTGGCCGTTGGTAACGCCGGACACGATGCCGAAAGTGTCGAAGACGGTCATGGGCGTAAGGTACGCCAAACCGATGATGACCACGTGCCAGAGGCGCAGGGATTTACGGAATTGGCCGTTGCCGGTGGCGTTGTGGTCATGCTGCATGCTGGTGTGGCTCCATGTTGTTCACCTTTTTTGTTTGGAGCAGAGATAGGCGCGTGCTAGGCGCCGGCGTCAGGCTGGCAGTGCCTTGGCGAGGAGGTTGAAGCGTGCGGGCAGGGGCATCCGAGCATCATGACGGCGCGACTTTTTCTTCTTCGTGGATCGGGCGCTGGGCGAGGTGGTGAAAATAAAAAACGATTGATAGGTAGGCGTCAAGTTAAACATGACAAGATGTTGCGAAATTGAAATATTTATCGGTTAAACGGCCTGAATGTTCGGTTTTTGCTCGTTTTTTTGCGATTTCGATCGACTTGAATGTTCGTAAAAATTAACGATCAGCTGGATTGTCGGACATTTCCCAAATCGCCATATCTGCTCAGGGGGCGTCACCCGCCTGCCACCGCAGTGATATCCTTTTGCATCCCGCCCATATGGACATCGATCGGTTCTATTCATGAAGAAATCATTAGGCATCCTTTCCGGCCTGGCCATCGCCATCGCCGTCGTGAGCACAGTTGGCGCCTGGTACACCGGCAAACAGCTGCCTGGCGAGCTGGACAACGCCGTCAGCCGCAGCAACGAACAGCTCAAGAAGGCCCTGACCAACTATGGCGGCAGCATGACCGTCGAGTTGGTCTCGCTCGATCAGCATTTCTTCAGCAGTACTGCGCAGTACCGGCTCAAGGCCAAGGACATCAACCTTGGCCACGGCGAAGTAGTCAGTTTCGACCTCGGCATGACCGACCAGATCGAGCATGGCCCGTTCCCGTGGTCGCGGGTCAAGGCACTGAAACTGATGCCGGTGCTGGCTGCGAGCAGCAGCAGCCTGCAGAAGGATGATCTCACTGCGCCGTGGTTCGCTGCCGCAGGCGAGCAGTCGCCGATCATTGCGTATACCAGCCTGGGCTTCTCGGGCAATGTCGACAGCAACATCACCTTGGCACCGCTCAAGCGTACCGAGGCCGATGGCAGCAGCCTGGACTTTTCGGGGATGTCGCTGGAGGTCAGCGGTGATCAGGAAGGCAAGGCGTCGAAGTTCCATGGCAGCGCGGATCGCTTCGTGATGAAGCTGGTCGGCGAGGACCATCCGCCGGCCACCCTCGAGCTCTCCGGGTTGAAGGTGGGTGGCAATCTGGCGGCCAGCAAGCATGACGCCGTGTACGTCGGCAATGTCGACCTGCTGCTGGCCGAGGCCAAGGCGACCTTGGGTGGCAAGCAGCAGGTGCTGGTGCTCAAGGGCCTTGAGCAGAACCTCCTGCAAACCCTGGATGGCCCGGACACCGTTGGCGGCCGCGTGGATTACCGGGTAGCGGACATCACCTGGGATGGCCGCGCAGTCGGTAACGCGCAGATGGGTGTGAGCATCAAGTCGCTCAATGCCCCGGCCTTGCAGTCGCTGTCGAAGTGGTACCAGGCCCACCTGCCGGAGTTCGAAGCGGCTCAGGCGGCCGGGCAGCCGGTGCCGGAAATCCAGATGGATGAGGCGGAAAAAGCCAGGTTCCACGGCGACCTGCAACAGTTGCTGGCCTCCAAGCCCAAGCTGGCCATCGAGAACCTGGCGTTCCGCACTGCCAACGGCGAGAGCCGTTTCGACCTGTCGATGGATTTCGCCAGCCCGGCCTCGTTCGACCTGCCGCCTGACCAGTTGAGCAAGCAACTGATCACCGAGGTGAAAAGCAAGCTGTCGTTGTCCAAGCCGATGATCGGCGACCTGGCGACCTTGCAGGCGCTGCTGGAAGGGCAGACCGATGCCCAGGCGATTGCTTCGCAATCGAGCCAGGCTGGGGAGATGGTCGGCATGATGGCGGTGCAGAGCGGCATGGCCACCGTGCAGGGCAACGATGTGGTGTCGAGCCTGCACTATGCCGATGGCATGGTCGACTTCAACGGCAAGAAGATGACCGTCGAAGAGTTCGCCATGCTGCTGGCGGCACATTTTGCCGCCATGCAGCCGCAGGGCTGATGTGATGCCTGTGCTGGCCTCTTCGCGGCCAGCACAGGCATCACAAAAACCGCTTTTGAATTCCCCTGATTGTCTGTAGCCTTCGGCGTCCGATAATAATCCGCGCCCGCAGAGGGCCGTGGCGGCACGCCTGCCGTCCGGCACCCCTAGCCGATCTGCCAGGGCCGGGTGATACACTCGATTTGACGCGCACACGCGCCTGCAGGTCCAGCGATCATGACCCAGATTTCCGAACGCCTGTTGGTTCAGGCCCACCTTGACGCCAAGCAGCCCAACCCGCTGACCGCCGAGCAGGAGGCCGAATACCGTGCGGCCATCGCTGCCGAGCTGAAAGCGCAGAATGCCGTGCTGGTAGCCCACTATTACTGCGACCCGGTCATCCAGGCGCTGGCCGAAGAAACCGGCGGCTGCGTGTCCGATTCGCTGGAAATGGCCCGTTTCGGCAAGAACCATCCGGCCGAGACGGTGATCGTCGCCGGTGTGCGCTTCATGGGCGAAACCGCCAAGATCCTCACCCCGGAAAAGCGCGTGCTGATGCCCACCCTGGAGGCCACCTGCTCGCTCGACCTGGGCTGCCCGGTCGAAGAGTTCTCGGCCTTCTGCGACCAGCACCCCGAGCGTACCGTGGTGGTATATGCCAACACCTCCGCGGCGGTGAAGGCGCGGGCCGACTGGGTGGTGACGTCGAGCTGCGCGCTGGAAATCGTCGAAAGCCTGATGGACAACGGCGAGACCATCATCTGGGGCCCGGACCAGCACCTGGGCCGCTATATCCAGAAGCAGACCGGTGCCGACATGCTGTTGTGGGACGGTGCCTGCATCGTTCACGAAGAGTTCAAGTCGCGCCAGCTGGCCGACATGAAGGCGCTGTATCCGGATGCCGCCATCCTGGTGCACCCGGAGTCGCCGGAAGCGGTGATCGAGCTGGCCGACGCGGTGGGCTCCACCAGCCAGCTGATCAAGGCGGCGCAGACCCTGCCGAACAAGACTTTCATCGTCGCCACCGACCGCGGCATCTTCTACAAGATGCAGCAGCTGTGCCCGGACAAGGAGTTCGTCGAAGCGCCGACAGCCGGTAACGGCGCGGCGTGCCGCAGCTGCGCGCACTGCCCGTGGATGGCGATGAATACCCTGGAGCGGGTGCTGCATTGCTTGCGCAACGGCGGGGATGAGATTTTCGTCGACCCGGCGCTTGTGCCGAAGGCGATCAAGCCGCTGAACCGCATGCTCGACTTTACCCAGGCGGCTCGCCTGAAGCTCTCCGGTAACGCCTGAGTCAGCTGGGGCGCAAAGCGCCCCCAAATTATCAGCGGCCCATCATTTCCTGAACCATGCGCTTCTGTTCCATGATCTCGCGCTGGCGCTGGTCGATCTGCGAAGCCAGCGGGAAGTTGCTGCCCGCACGGCGCTTGGCGTAATCCAGCTGCTGTACCGCCTGGTCGAAATCCCCCACCAGAGTGAAGTACTCCGCCCGTGCCCGGTGCAGGCCGATGGTGTTGCCCGATAACCCGCGCACTTCAGCCATGTCGTACCAGACGTCCGGGTCATCCGGCCGGCTCTTGAGCAGGTCGTCCAGCACCTTCTCCGCCTCGGCCGGCTTGTTCTGCTTGACCAGCAGGTCGGCACGCACCTGTTTCAGCGGGTAGTTGCCCGGGTACAACCCCTGCATGCGCTCGGCGCGTTGCTGCGCGTCGGCCAGGCGGTTGTTGGTGATGTCCAGGTCAATCTGCGCCAGGTTGTAGGTGATGTCGTTAGGCGCCTTGGCCAGCAGCGGCTTGAGGTTTTCCCGCGCTTCGTTGAGCTGGCCGCCCTTGATCTGCGCCAGGGCCAGGCCATAGCGCGCAGCGTCCAGTTTCGGGTCTTCGTCGAGCTGCGCGCGGAAGCGCTTGGCTGCCAGGCCTGGCGTGCCCTCGTAAGTGAGGGCCACACGGGCGCGGATCAGCTGGTAGCGCTGGCTGTCCTCGACGCCGCCCTTGGGCGCTTGTTCGGCGCGGTTGCGGGTGTCGGCGATACGCGATTCGGTCACCGGGTGAGTCAGCAGGAATTCAGGCGGCTTGGCATCGTAGCGGTACTGACGCGCCAGGCGTTCGAACATGGTCGGCATGTTGCGCGGGTCGTAGCCGGCCCTTTCCAGATTCTGGATACCGACGCGGTCGGCTTCCTGCTCATTCTGCCGCGAGAAGCGCCGTTGTTCCTGGATCGCTGCCGCCTGGGTGCCGGCGATCATGCCGATGCCGGCATCGCCAGCGCCGCCTGCCGCCAGCACGATGCCGGCCAGCAGTGCCGCCATCATCGGCAGCTGCATACGCTGCTGGGCCTCGACGCCACGGGCGAAGTGGCGTTGCGACAAGTGAGCCAGTTCGTGCGCCAGTACCGAGGCGTACTCGCCTTCGGTCTGGGCGTTGAGGAACAGGCCGCCGTTGACCCCGACGATGCCGCCAGGCGCAGCAAAGGCGTTGAGCTCGCGGCTGTCGATGAGGATGAATTCCAGGCGGCGGTCCTGCAGCTGGCTGGTTTCGGCCAGCCGATACACGGTGGTTTCGACGTAGTCCTTTAACTGCGGATCATTGAGCTGGTTGACCTGGCCACGCAGCAAGCTCAGCCAGGCGCGGCCGAGGTCGTGCTCCTGCTTGGGTGAAACGATCGCGGAACTGGCGTCGCCCAGTGACGGCAGGTCGTCGGCGTGGCCGGGAAGGGCCATCAGGCAGGCCAGCGCAAGCAGGGTGGGGCGCAGTAGATTCATGCAGAAGCTCGCGTCGATGAAAAAGCCTTACTGTAGCCGGGTCGCGCGGAGCAGACCAGTGGCGGTATGCTACCGAGCTTTACCCAAGACTATCCGCCCCGCCCTGGAGACGCGCCCGATGAGTAACACCCTGACTTGCGACGCTGAGCTCGACGCCAGCGGGTTGAACTGCCCGCTGCCGCTGCTCAAGGCGAAGATGGAGCTCAACCGCCTGGCCAGCGGGGCGGTACTGAAAGTCATCGCCACCGATGCAGGTTCGCAGCGCGACTTCCGCACTTTCGCCCAGCTTGCCGGTCATACCCTGCTGCAAGAAACGGCCGAGGCCGGTACCTACACCTACTGGCTCCGCAAGGCCTGAGCCAACCCAAGGATCGTCAATGTTCAAAGTGCTTCGCGACTGGATAGAGCGCTACTTCTCCGATGAGGAAGCAGTGGTGCTGGCGGTCCTGCTGTTCCTCGCCTTCACCGCGGTGCTCACCCTCGGAGGCATGCTCGCGCCGGTGCTGGCGGGCATGGTCCTGGCGTTCCTGATGCAGGGCCTGGTCAATGCCCTGGAGCGCCTGCGGGTGCCGACCGGTGTTGCGGTGACGCTGGTGTTCGCCCTGTTCATGGGGGCGCTGGCGGTGTTCCTGCTGGTGCTGGTGCCGCTGCTCTGGCACCAGCTGATTACCCTGTTCAACGAGCTGCCGGGGATGCTCGGCAAGTGGCAGTCGCTGCTGCTGCTGCTGCCTGAACGTTATCCGCACCTGGTCTCGGACGAGCAGGTGCTGCATGCGATCGAATCGGTACGTGGCGAAATCGGCAAGTTCGGCCAATGGGCGCTGACCTTCTCGCTGTCGAGCCTGCCGCTGCTGGTGAACGCGATGATCTACCTGGTGCTGGTGCCGATCCTGGTGTTCTTCTTCCTCAAGGACCGAGTGCTGATCGGGAGCTGGGTCAGCAGTTACCTGCCGCGTCAGCGCACCTTGCTGAACCGCGTGGGCAGCGAGATGAACCGGCAGATCGCCAACTACATTCGCGGCAAGGGCATCGAAATCCTGATCTGCGGGGTTGCCACCTACATTGCCTTCATCAGCCTGGGGCTCAATTACGCCGCGTTGCTGGCGCTGCTGGTGGGGTTGTCGGTAGTGGTGCCCTATGTGGGCGCGGTGGTGGTGACCGTGCCGGTAACGCTGATCGCGCTGTTCCAGTGGGGCTGGGGCGACCAGTTCATCTACCTGATGACGGTATACGCGATCATCCAGGGGCTGGATGGCAACGTGCTGGTGCCGTTGCTGTTCTCCGAGGCGGTGAGCCTGCACCCGGTGGCGATCATCTGTGCGGTGCTGCTGTTTGGCGGGCTTTGGGGATTCTGGGGGATCTTCTTTGCGATCCCGCTGGCGACCTTGATCAAGGCCGTGCTGGATGCCTGGCCCAGGCAGGAAGCCAGCGTCTCACCAATGCTCTGATGCAATTGGGGCTGCAAAGCAGCCCCTATAAATCTCAGCCTTTATTCAAGGCCTGCGCAGCCGCCAACACGGCATCCACATGCCCAGGCACCTTCACGCCACGCCATTCCTGGCGCAGCACACCGTCCTTGTCGATCAGGAAGGTGCTGCGGTCGACGCCCATGTATTCCTTGCCATACAGCTTCTTCAGCTTGATCACGTCGAACAGCTGGCACAGGGCCTCGTCCTTGTCGCTGATCAGCTCGAACGGGAAGCCTTGCTTGGCCTTGAAGTTCTCGTGCGACTTGATGCCGTCGCGCGACACGCCGAACACCGCGGTGTTGGCGGCGGCAAAGGCGTCATGCTGGTCGCGGAAACCCTGGCCTTCGGTGGTGCAGCCCGGGGTGCTGTCCTTCGGGTAGAAGTACACCACCACTTGCTGGCCCTTGAGCTCGGCCAGGCTGACGGTCTGGCCGCTGGTGGCCTGGGCCTGGAAGTCGGCAACGGGTTGATCGAGTGCTACTGCCATGGTCGGTTTCCTTACATGGGGTTCTGTGGACGCCACGGCTCGATCAGTGCATCGAGGTTCAGGGCATCGGCGAAGTCCAGGAACTGGTCGCGCAGCCAGCTGATCTGCGTGCCGGCCGGCAAAATCACGGTGAACTGGGCGTTGAGCATGCTGCTGCCGGTCTGCGGCGCCAGGTAGGTGTCGCAGGTCATGGCTTCGAGCTCGACGCGGTGGTCGAGGAAGAACTGGCACAGTTCGTTGATGATGTCCGGGCGATAGGCGGCGCTGACGTAGGCCACGTAGGGCAGGGCCTGCGGGCGCACTTCCTGGTCGGCGCTGCGCACCACATCGAGGGTCAGGCCGTGTTTCTTGCCCAGGCCCGGCAGCATGGCTTCGAGGCGCGCCAGGGCATCCCAGCTGCCGCCTACTTGCAGCACCAGGGCGCTGGTCTCGCCGTGGCGGCTCAGGCGCGAGGTGACCACCGCGCAGCGGTTTTCGAAGGCAGCGCGGCTGAGGACGTTGGCCAGCTCCATGGGGTTGGGGCCCAGGGCGCTGATGACAAGGAATTGTTCGCGGACGGTGGGGGTGGACATGCAGCATTCCTAAAGCGATGAGCGGTCGGTGCAGGACGGGCGAAAGCCTCCTGTCGGCAGGGCCCGGGGCTCGCATGCGAGGACGTGGACGCTGGCCGGGGAGCAAGGTCGACGGCCCGGCGGGCCGCGCTGCACCGATCAAAGGATCAAGGGTAGCGAAATAAGGCGCTGAGGGGAATGCTCCGCCCGCCTGCTTCGCTTGTGCAAGGCCGATGCCCCCAGTACCATTACCGCTCTCTTTTTCCGGCAGGAGCAGTTACATGATTGCGGGCAGTATGGTGGCGTTGGTCACACCCATGGATGCACAAGGGCGTCTGGACTGGGTAAGCCTCGACAAACTTGTAGACTTCCACCTGGAAAACGGCACCCACGCGATCGTCGCTGTCGGCACCACCGGTGAGTCGGCCACGCTGGATGTCGAAGAACACATCCTGGTCATCAAGCATGTGGTCGAGCGCGTCAAGCGCAGCAACAAACCGATCCCGGTCATCGCCGGCACCGGTGCGAACTCCACCGCCGAAGCCGTGCACCTGACCCAGAACGCCAAGAATGCTGGCGCCGACGCCTGCCTGCTGGTGGTGCCGTACTACAACAAGCCGACCCAGGAAGGCCTGTACCAGCACTTCAAGCACATCGCCGAAGCCGTCGACATCCCGCAGATCCTCTACAACGTGCCTGGCCGCACTGCCTGCGACATGCAGGCCGAGACCGTGATCCGCCTGTCGAAGGTCAAGAACATCATCGGCATCAAGGAAGCCACCGGCGACCTGGCCCGTGCCAAGGCCATCCTCGATGGCGTCGACAAGGACTTCATCGTCATGTCCGGCGATGACCCGACTGCTGTCGAGCTGATCCTGATGGGCGGCAAGGGCAACATCTCCGTCACCGCCAACGTCGCCCCGCGCGAAATGGCCGACCTGTGCGAGGCTGCCCTTGAGGGCAATGCCGAGAAGGCCCGCGCAATCAACGAAAAACTGATGCCGCTGCACAAAGACCTGTTCTGCGAAGCCAACCCGATCCCTGTGAAGTGGGCGCTGGTGGAAATGGGCCTGATGCACAAAGGCATTCGCCTGCCACTGACCTGGCTGAGCGAAGGTTGCCACGAAAAAGTCCGTACTGCCTTGCGCCAGTCCGGCGTACTGGTTTAAGAGGAAGTACACCGCATGAAGCGACTGGCTGGTCTTTCCGCGCTCGCCCTGATCATTTCCAGCACCAGTGGGTGTGGCTGGCTGTGGGGCGAGGATGGCTATTTCCGCGACCGCGGCAGCGATTACCTGCAGGCGCACCCGACTGCGCCGATGCAGTTGCCGCCGGACGCCGGCAACGTCAAGCGCCTTGACCCGTTGCTGCCGATCCCGCGTAACGTCGCCGACGATCGCGCCACTGGCGAGTTCGAAGTGCCGCGTCCGCAACCGCTGACCGCTGGCGCCGAAGCCAGCGACTACACCTTGCAGCGCAGCGGCAGCAGCCGCTGGGTCCTGGCCCAGCACTCGCCAGCCGAAGTGTGGCCGGTGGCGCACCAGTTCTTCGAGGACAATGGCTTCCGCATCGCTGAAGAACGCCCGCAGACTGGTGAATTCAGCACCACCTGGCAGCGCTTCGATGAACTTTCGGCAGCGCTCGGCCAGCGTCTGTCGAGCACGGCCAGCAGTGGCGACAGCGAAGTGCGCGTCCGTGTGCGCATCGAGCCTGGCGTGCAACGCAACACCTCCGAGGTGTACATCGTCAGCGTCGAGCGCCCGGCCGGCAGCACCGCCGATACTGCGTTCCCGTCCACTTCGGCCAACACTGGCGCCGACGCGCTGCTGGTCGACGAAATGCTGGCCAGCATGAGCCGCAGCGCCGAGAAGGGCGGTTCGGTATCGCTGTTGGCTGCCCGTGATTTCGACGCCCCTAGCCGTGTCAGCCTGAGCGAAGACGGCAGCGGCAACCCGGTGCTGTTCCTCGGCTCGGACCTGGACCGTGCCTGGTCCGGCGTGGGCCGTGCACTGGAGCAGAGCGGCCAGTGGCGTGTCGAGGACATCAACCGCAGCCTGGGCCTGTACTACATCAACCTGTCGGAAAAGCCTGAAGACAAGCACAACGAGCCTGGCTTCTTCAGCCGCATGTTCGGCAGCGCACCGACCAAGGAAGAGCGTGAAGCCCGTGCCGAGCGTTATCAGGTGCGCCTGAGCAAGGTCGGCGAGAGCGTGCAGGTTACCGTGGAGAAGAACATCAACACCGTGGCCCCGGCCGATGTCGCCCGCCGCGTGCTGAGCGCCATTCAGGACCACCTGGGCTAAGTGCGCTTCGCGGTACTCGGAAGCGGCAGCCAGGGAAATGGCACGCTGATCGCCAGTGGTGACACGTTCATCCTGGTCGATTGCGGCTTTTCCCTGCGTGAAACCGAGCGGCGCCTGGCGCTGCTCGGGGTGTCGGCGGCACAACTGAGCGCCGTGCTGGTCACCCACGAACATGCCGACCACGTGCATGGGGTGGGGTTGCTGTCGCGGCGCTACAATGTACCGGTCTACCTCAGCCAAGGCACATTGCGCGGCATGCGCAAGCCGGTGGAGGTGGCCGGTTTTCTCGCTTGTGGCGAGCGGCTGCAGATCGGTGGCCTGGAAGTGAGCGCGGCGCGGGTCGAGCACGATGCCTACGAGCCGCTGCAGTACGTGTTCAGCGACGGCAAGCGGCGGTTCGGCATGCTCACCGACCTGGGTTCGTACGATGCGCTGCTGCTCGAGCGCTACCAGGGTCTGGACGCACTGCTGATCGAAGCCAACCACTGCCGCGACTTGCTCGCACGCGGTCATTACCCGGCTTTCCTCAAGCAGCGGGTGGGTGGCATGCAAGGACATTTGAACAATCACCAGGCCGCGCGCCTGGTGCAAGAGTTGGGCTGGAACAACCTGCAGCACCTGGTGCTGGCCCACCTCAGCAGCAAGAACAACCTGCCACACTTGGCCCGCCAGTGCTTCGTCGACACCCTTGGGTGCGACCCGGACTGGCTCCAGGTGGCGAATCAAGAACACGGGCTCGACTGGCGCGAAATCGCCTAGCCCAACACCTCAGCAAGCGGAGCCCAATCATGGAAAAACGCGACGAACTCTACCGCGGCAAGGCCAAATCGGTTTACAAGACCGACGACGCCGACCGCTTGATCCTGCTGTTCCGTAACGACACTTCGGCGTTCGACGGCAAGCGCATCGAACAGCTCGACCGTAAAGGCATGGTGAACAACAAGTTCAACGCCTTCATCATGCAGAAGCTCGAAGAAGCCGGCGTGCCGACCCAGTTCGACAAGTTGCTGGGCGACAACGAGTGCCTGGTGAAGAAGCTGGACATGATCCCGGTCGAGTGCGTGGTGCGCAACTATGCCGCCGGCAGCCTGGTCAAGCGTCTGGGCGTGGAGGAGGGCATCAAGCTGGAGCCGTCCACCTTCGAGCTGTTCCTTAAGAACGACGAGAAGGGTGACCCGTTCATCAACGAATCCCACGTGGTCGCGTTCGGCTGGGGTACCGCCGAGCAACTGGTCGAGATGAAGAAGCTGTCGCTGAAGGTCAACGAAGTGCTGAGCAAGCTGTTCGATGACGCCGGCCTGCTGCTGGTCGACTTCAAGCTGGAATTCGGTGTGTTCCACGGCCAGATCGTCCTGGGTGATGAATTCAGCCCGGACGGCTGCCGCCTGTGGGACAAGGAAACCCGCAAGAAAATGGACAAGGACCGCTTCCGTCAGGGTCTGGGCGACGTGATCGAAGCCTACGAAGAAGTTGCCAAGCGCCTGGGCGTGCCGCTGTAAGGCGCGCGTTCACGCAAGCGTCTGATACCACGCGATTTTTTTTGAAAAAAGATTTGCGTTTCAATAAAACGCTGGTATGATGCGCGGCATTGGAGAGATGCCGGAGTGGTCGAACGGGACGGATTCGAAATCCGTTGTACTGGCAACAGTACCTAGGGTTCAAATCCCTATCTCTCCGCCATATTAAAGGCCCCGAGCGCTGTATAGCCCTCGGGGCCTTTTTCATTTGGGGGAATTTTGGGGGAATGGGGGAGCGTGTATTTCCCCCAAGCGTTCGCTATCATTTCCCCCATGGCCTACTACGAGAAGCGCGGGGACGCCTGGCGCGCCCAGATCCGCCGCAAAGGATATCCAACCCTTTCCGCCACCTTTGACACCAAGGCAGAAGCCCAGCGATGGGCCGCCGAGATCGAGGGTGACATGTCGCGTGCACGCTTTGTGGACATGCGCGAGGCCGAGAGCACCACACTGGCCGAGGCCCTGGACCGATACCTGTCCGAGGTGACTTCTACCAAGAAGGGCGCCAAGCAGGAGCAGGTCCGCATCAAGAAGTGGAAGGAGCACAAGCTGGCCGGCAAGGGCCTGGCGGCTATCCGCTCGAGCGACATGGCCGCCTACCGCGATGCCGAACTGAAGGAAGGGAAGTCGACGGCGACAGTGCGCCTCAACCTGGCGGTGATCAGCCATCTCTACACGGTGGCCACCAAGGAATGGGGTATCGAAGGACTGACCAACCCTTGCCGGGCGATCCGGATGCCAAAGGGCAGCAAAGAGAGGGATCGGCGCCCAACGCCGGCGGAGCTCACCGCGCTTTACAAGGCAGCTGGCCAGATGAATGCCCAACTTCCGGTGTTCATTGAGCTGGCCGTGGAGACGGCTATGCGCCGGTCTGAGCTGCTGATGCTGCGCCGCGACCAAGTGCGAGGCAAGGTTGCCTATCTGGAGGACACCAAGAATGGCGAGCGCCGCGCCGTGCCATTGTCCTCGCGGGCGATTGCCCTGTTGGAGGGGTTGCCCACGCCGATCGGTGGAGGCCGGTACTTCAACCTAGCGCTCAACACGATCAGCAACTACTTTCCCCGGGCCTGCGTCGCGGCCGGCATTGAAGGTCTGCGCCTTCACGACTTACGCCATGAGGCGACCAGTCGCTTCTTCGAACGCGGCTTCACGATGATGGAAGTCGCGAGTATCACGGGCCACAAAACCCTGGCGATGCTCAAGCGATACACGCACCTCAGCCCGCAGGACCTCGCCGAAAAACTCGGTTGAATTACTATTTCAGGGAAGACTTAATTTTGCCATTCAGACCAACAGATGTTTCCGAGTCCTGCTTTGCCCGCGCCAGGCTTTTGTTGATGGCTGTTATTGACGAGCCGGATATGGAGTTTGTCCACAATGACACCTGCAGGGCTGCATTAATCATAGCTGTTAGTGCATTGGATTCTTATATGCACTGGCTTATATATGACAAATTATCTGATATTAGGAAGGGTAAAGATATTCCAGGTTCGCTTCGTAAAGTGGCAGTTTCTTTTGTGGACATAGCTGAATTAGCCGATGCTGTCTTGGCCGATAGGGAAAAAATTCGCCCTTGGGTTAAAGTCAAAAATACTTTGCAGAAGAAACTGTTGACCGAGACGTTCCAGTCTTTTGAACAAGTGGGTACTGCTATGTCGATGGCAGGTATTACTGAAGGATGGAAGAAGGTTTCGGCTGAGATTGGCGAGACCAGCCCCGAGATCAAGAAGCGCCTTAACCATATTGTTCACAGAAGAAATCAGATCGTTCATGAGGGCGATGTCATGAGGAAGTCAAGACCTCGTAATGTTTTGCTGAACGATATCGGCATGGACCAGACAATTAAAGACATTAACTGGCTAAACGACCTTGTCAAAGCGATAGATCAAATTCGATAACTTGTTACACCATTTTTAGAGTTGGTGGCGCTCTCCGCTTGCGGCCAGCCGTTTGTTGTTTGTGGGCGCCATCCCTAAATTCACGCAGAAATCTGCGCACGTCCTCTTTCAGCCAGCAGTGCCGGTTACCCATCTTGAAGCTCTTGGGTAGCCACGGCACGCCGCGGCGAATCCCTTCCCTAATCGACGCCTCGGTGCGACCCAGCAGCTTGGCCAGGCCCTCAACCGTCAGCACCTCGGTTTCCTCGCTCATTCCTTCCTCCCGACCTGACTCGTCAGGTTCTCTTCTTCAGCCTGACCTGTCGCGTCAGCGTTTTTCAGTTCATCCACCACAGACTGGATGCCTGCCGCATAGCTACCAGGTCTGCCCTCAGTTGCTCCGGTGAGCCGCTCGACTACCAGCTCGACAGGCGCGGCCCGGAGAGAGGCGACCATGTCGATCGCCCACTCGCGCCCCTGAAGGAACATGTACCGGTTGATTGGTCCGGTGATGACCACATCCTTGGTCGCTGGCGCAATGGTGGTGGCCACAGCTGGAGTTGACTGGCTTCCCGCTGCTCGGGATTGAACAGAGTTCAACTGCCCACGCGCTCGCCGAAGCGCCATCGATGCGAGGATGTTCATGGGGCCACCCGAAAGTGGTCGGCCAGCACCCGGCGCCCATCCAGGCCACAAGCGGCAGACAGGTCGAGCACCTGCCCGAAGGTGGTGTCGCGCTGCTGCAGGGCGTCCCATAGCAGCAGGAGTAGGCCGGCCTGGCTCATGGCTGGCGCTCCAATGCGGCTCGCGCGCGCCATCCGATCCAGGCGCACTCCAGGTAGAAGCCGACGTACTGGCCAGCATCTTTTTGCTCGAAGTCCTCATTCGGGTTGATGAGCTGCATCGCTGCCTCGAAGCGTGCTCGCTCATCCTGCTCAGTTGGCACGCCGCCTGGTTCCGAGCTGCCGGAAAGGGCCGCAGCGATACGCTCAGAAATTCGGCGGGTCTTCCAGGGGTCTTGGGGAGGGTCAGTCATCAGCAGCGAGCCATGGCTTGCCTGAGCATCGCGCAAGAGCGTGTGCGCTTCTGCCAGCTTACCCTGCAGATCGCCTTCGCTGACGCTGACGATCCTCGCCAGGCCGCGCCCGGCTGATGCCAACTGACCAGGCTTGGCAAAGGGAAGGATGTTCGACAAGGGCGCAGCCTCGCAGGCGCGCAGCACCAGTGTGATGCGATCAGGCGCTTGCATGCTGGCCACCCTGCGCGGCGTTGAAGCCGGCGAGAAACACCTTGTAGTGGGCGCGGGTGCAGGCGTCCTCGAAGCTGGAGCCGCTTTTCACCAGGTGCTCCTCGGCTAGGCCGGAAGGGTTCAGTTTGATGAAAAGGTCAACCGGGTCGGTGATGACGCCTGGTGTGGTGACTGGCAGCTGACCACCTTCGGCCTGGATCTTGTCGAAGATTTCCTGGCGGTGAACAGAAACGCCGGAAGGTGCTTCGATGCCGATGCGCGCCTGCATGCCTTGCACGCCCAGCAGAGTTACGGTGATGTCCGCGTTGATGCGGAGGGTTTCGTTTACGCGACGGGACAGGATCAACATGGGCAAACTCCTTGTGGGGGAGGGCGGCGTTTGCCGCCCTTCCATTCACTGCGTGGTGCGCAGTTCGTTACGTGGCACCCAGCCGCCGGCGGTTTTCACCATGCAGCCGACGTAGGGGGCGAACTTGGTCAGCCGCTCGGTCTGATAGCCGTACCACTGGCACGACCCCCAGCTCACTGCGGCGGTGATAGCGAGCGCGGACAGGGAGAGCCCTGCAACCGCTCCCAGGCCTATGTGCTTCCGCTTCACACATCGATCCCAAAGTCTTTCGGGCGAAGGCCAAGCTGCACGCCTACGTCCGCTAGGACTTTCAGTTCTTCCGGGCTGATGTTCCCGTCACCCTCGGCGACGGTGATCATGTTCACGAACACCTCTTCAGCATCGAGAGGGTTGTTCTTGATGTCCGCGATCTCGCGCATGATGTTCATGCGGCCGAGGCGGAAGCCGGCTTGCAGTTGCTCTGTGAACAGATTCACGGTGGCGGTGATTTCCTGGCCGAAGTGCTCCAGGTTCTTGTTGGCGCGGATCTGGATGTCGATCTGAGCCGCCTCGTTCTTGCTGATCTCGCCGTCCGCCGCAGCGACGAGCAGGCAACCGCCGACGATGGCCTGCATGAGGTCGCGGTTTTCCAGTTTCTTGACAGCGCGCTTGGCGCCGAACAGTTTCTTTCCGATACCGAACATGGTGTTTCCTCTGGTTGTTGAGATTTCTCAGGGCGAGCAAAGGCCCGCCGCGTTTGTTGGCTTTCGCAAAAATCAGGGGTGGATCAGGTCAGGTGGCTGGCATCACGCCGCCGCAAGGGAGCACTCGGCGCGCCTGGTCGCCACTCGGACTTCAACTTTCCGCTCTCCGGTGTTTCCGCTGCGGCGAACACGCAGAAGGTGTTCTTCATCGATCGCTGCTTGGCCGACTAGCGCAACGCACATGAACATGGAAAGCTTGCGAGCTATGCCGCGATAGAACAGCTCGGTTGGTACAGCGGAGCGACTGCTGATGCCGAGCTTGTAGAAGACCCGTTCAATCGATTTTTTGATGGTTGCGGGCGAGCAGTCGAGCTCTCTGGCGATCTCTTTGTTGCCAAGGCCACAGCAGATGCCGAGTGCTGCTTTCAGTTCTTGAGCAGCAAGAATTCCGACACTTCCTTCCATGCCTCTGAAGCTGATTACGTTCTGCATTGGGCACCTCCGTGTGTAAGCTGATGAATCAAAATATAAGCAGATTGATATTCAAGCGCAAGCGTCTTGCTTATATTTTTTATCAAGACGTTTATTTTCTGATCGGCGGGCACAAAAAAGCCCGGGATCACCGGGCTCTTGAGTGAGGTATTCAGCTAGTAGAAGGAAGCGCCCCAGAAAACGCGCCCGATAATCTCGATGGATTTTTCGGCCATTTCCTCTGCGGTGTATGTCTCGTCAGGGTGCTCGCCTTGGTTGAAGCTTCGGAAGCGTACGCCGCCTCCTGGCACGCGATACAAAACCTTCACCCGCAGCTGGCCATCATGCTTGATGGCGTACATTTTCCCATCGACAATCTGGGTTTGGCCGATGTTCACACCAACCGTGCTCCCATCTGGAAGAACGGGCTCCATGGAGTTTCCCGACACCACCACGCATACGGCCTGGTCGAATTGGACGTTATGCGCGCGTAGCGATCGCTTCCCGAATCTGAGCTTTGCAGTGGAGCTTCTTTCAATCACTGTGCGACCGCTTCCTGCAGACAATTCGACTTCTCGAAGAAATGGGATCTCTACCTCGTCATCGTCGAGAGGAGTGTCATCATCCCACAAGCTAATCGGGTCCAGACCTGCGGCAACGCCCGCGGAATTCACCTCGTTGAATCCCTCCTCGTAGCCCTCTTTGAACTGACGCTCCAGATCGGCGTCGTGGGGCTGCGCATCAGAAATCAGCATCCCTCCCATGCCAGTCACCAGCCAGGTGGCCGACACGCCGCACGCTTCTGCGATTTGGAAGAGGTAGGTGGAGCGCTGGGTCTTACCGGATTCCAGCTGGCTGATCGCGGTCTGAGCTATCCCCACCTTCTCGGCGAGCTGGCTCTGGGTGAGGTTCGCGTGGCTTCTTGCAGCCTTGATTCGTAGTGAGAGATTCATCCGCTGATCCTATAAAGATACTTATCTGCTTGCAAAGAAGTGTGCTTCTGTGCAGCATATAAATTGACTTATCAGAGACCCCTTCGATGGCTCGTTCAATCAGCAAGCTGATAAACCATTTCGGCACCCAGGCGTTGACTGCGAAGGCGCTGGGCGTGTCCCAGGCCACCGTTTCGTATTGGCGGTCTGGGGCCGTGAAGATCAGCGCTGAAAAAGCATTTCTTGCCGAACTCGCCACCGGAGGCGCTGTGAGCGCCGCATCCCTGTGCCCTCTGATTGCTCAAGTCGAAGCTCGCCACAAGGTAGGTGAATCATCTACCAAAGCTGCCGCTGGCGCACCTGGGCCTGATGGCTCTGTATGTCCGTCCAGTGAGATTCAGGTGGCAAGCGCATGAAGAAAATTCTGCATGCGAAAACCTATTCCCGCGCATGCGCGGATCAGGAATGCATTCGATCGTATGGCATAGATGCCCAATCCAATGGCATATCAGCCATATCAAGTTTTTGTCAGATTTTCTGTCCCGAGAAGGGGCTGTCGCCGCCCACTTCTAAGGTGTGACTTGCAGTTTTTGGAGATGTGATATGTGCGCACGAACAACTATTCGCCAGCCCCGCCCAGGGTAGGCCCAGACCCTCTCAGATGAGGGGGTTGCAGATTTTGTGCTCTGTGGATGATGGGGCTTACCCAAATCCCGGGCACAAAAAACCCGGCTTCGCAGGCCGGGCTTCTTAACCAGCTCCTTGCAGGGAGCCTTTTGTGAATCTTCGTCTGTGGAGGACGATATCGTGCACCCAAAAAATACCACCGAGCCATCACCAGCGCAACAAATCCTCACTCGCAAGATCGGCTTGCTCAACACGCCAATCACGAACACCAGTGATCAACTGCTCAGTGTGGAGGCAGGCATGGGAGCAGAAGACGCGCTGCGCGCGGCCCGAACTCTGTCCTCCGGGTTGAGCCAGCTCTGTCAGCACATGCACGACAGCCTGAACATGGGGGAAATGGCTTACTGCGATGGCATGGCCGCCCTGTGCTTCCTCGGAGAGACCGTGAGCGCCTTGATTTTCTCCGTTGAGAAAAGCGTGGCTGCAGCTGCTGGAAACGGGGGTGATGTATGACGGCCGCCCCGACAGTTGCAGATGTGGCTGCAGAAGCTGAATTCCAGCTCATGGTTTGCAAGGAAAATCTCGAGTGGATGGCGGCTCTGGCAGGCGCCATCCACCTAAGCCATACGCAAGACGGGGGTCGTACCGCAGACGCGCTGGCCAACTTGGCCAAGTACCTTGAGGACACCAATTTCGGTGACGTCGAGCATCAGATCAAGCATTTCCGAAAGACTTACGAGGAGAACTCCGCGCCACAGAAAGCCACCACTCGAAATCGTGGCGCGGGAGGCGCGGCATGAGCCTGCCTTCTGCCGCCTTCACCACCATGGACACCCTTGAGCTGCTGGCGCTCGTCAACGAAGCCCGCGCTGCGTTCGGCGAAGGGGCGGTTCGTCATAACGATTTCGTTGCTCGCTGCAAGGATGAGCTCGACGGGGAGCACTACGAAACTTTCGTAGTGCAAAATTTGAACAATACCCAGTCCGAAGGGCTTCGCCTCACCGCCGATCAGTGCAAGCTGGTCGCCATGCGCGAGTCGAAGGGCGTTCGCCGCCGTGTGCTTGCCCGTCTGAACGAACTGGAGGGCCAGCAAGCCCGCCCCATGACCCAGGCCGAGATCACCGCCGCCAACGCCAATCACCTGGTGGCCGTCGAACGCCAGCAGCGCGAGCAGCAGATCGCCCTGGAGCGAATCGAGAGGCGAGTGGACGACCTCAGCCAGACCACGGTGTGGGATCACTGCCCGCAAAACTGCCAGTCGCTGACCCGCATCAAGGAAACCATGCTCAAGCGTCACGGCCTGTCGGGCGCCGTCGTGGACTATGTGCTGAAGGTCTGGCCCAACCAGCCAAACCCGGCCGGCATGGTCCGCAATGGCCACGAAGAAGCCCTCGGCTCGCAGTACCTGGTCTGGTCGAAAAGCCACGTCACCGCCGCCTTCCACCGCTTCGTGTCCGAATCCACGATGGTAACCGCCACCCAGGCGACCCACCCATATTTTGAGGGCCGGTTCCGCCTGGTCCAGAAGGCCCAATGATGAGCAACGTTCTGAATTTCCCTGCGCCTGCGGATGTTGAGGTGATCAGCGAAGAAGCCTTCCGGAAGTACACCGACGCGGCCCTGCTGCTGAAGTGCTTCGAGGTCATCAAGGACACGCTCGACGTGATCAACGAGCCCGAGTACTCAATCGAGAAGGAGGACGACACTCACATCGACCTAATCCGGGCCTTCTACGCGCTCAAGGTGCTGTTCGCGCGCAAGACAGGTCATGACGCAGCTGTCGTGGCTCAAGACCACTGGGAGGCCATGGGCCGGCACTTGCTGGAGGGCGCCCCTTACCCGGACCAGCTGATCCCGATCGCGGGCGCGTTCATCAGCCCAACCCCTCCAGATGGCTACTCCCACCTTGGCAACCTGGAGCTGGCCTGCGCCGCGTACAACGCCAGCGATAAGGTCAGGCTTGGCACCAACGCAACCCTGTCCGCTGACAACGCGCAAATCAAGGCGACCGTGGCCGTGGAGGCAATCAACGCCACCACCGCCCTTGGCATCCTGGTCCGCCGACTCTCCGGTGGCACGCTGACGGATATGGCGCAGGTGGTGAGCGGTATTACGGGTCTCTCATCGGAGACTCTCCAATGACCATTACCACGAACCCAGCCCAGGAGCTCCCGCAGCGCGCAGGAGCAAAGATCATCAATGGACCTTGGCCAACCTACACCCAGTTCAAGGGCTTGCCCGAGCGCGAGCGCTGGACTATCTACGAGCTGGCCAAGGCTGGTCGGCAGGCCATGGAAGACAAGGGCTTCGAGATGACCGAGAGCTACGACGCCTTTGTGCGCCGAGTTACGGAGGAGCTTGACCTGTGAGCACCATCCTAATGACCGCCTGCTGGCCGCTCGAAATGAGCGCCGCTCAAAAGTCGGTCCTGATCTCGCTTGCGGATAACGCCAATGACGATGGCGTCTGCTGGCCGTCCATTGCCAGGATCTGCGAGCGCACATGCCTGAAGGAGCGGGCTGTGCGCAACGCGATCCGGTGGCTGGAAAGTGTCGGCTTGCTGGTGGCAAAAGAGCGCGCAGGGCGGTCGACCTACGAACCGTAAGAGGGGAAATGACGGTTTCACGGTCGAGCAAATGCTTGAGTTGGCACCGCCTGATCTGACCGAACAGACCGCCCGTGACTACTTCCAGTTCCGGAAGAAGAAAGGCCCGCTCAATACGACGATCTGGAACACCGTGCTGAAGGAGCTGGAGTCGTGCCGCCAAGCTGGCATCAGCTCCGACAAGGCACTGGCTGAAGCAATGACGGCTGGCTGGCAGGGGTTCAAGACGGAATGGCTTGTGAATCGACTCAAACAGGACGCTTGGAGCGCTCCAGCTACCGGATCGCGTAGCGCAGTACTGCAAGTGCCCTCCCATCACCAGGAGATGTACCCTGATGACCTCATCTAAATTCAGTCCAGCCCCAGGCGAGCGCGCCACCGGCATTGCCAAATGTGAAGCACCTGGTCATGGCCAGTACGAAACGAAGCAGGTCGAGCAGTTTGGTGGAGGGTGGAAGGCGACTGAGTGCCCGCGCTGCCGCTGGGAGGCTCTGAACCTCCAGTGCGAGGGCAGCGTGCGTGACGCTGCGTACGCTGAGAAGGAAGCCGAAGAGCTCAACCGTGACCTTTTCGCCACCGGCATCACGCCGCGCTTCCGGGGCTGCACGTTCGACAGCTTCATCACCAACGCTGAATCGGCCAAGGTCCGCGCCCAGTCTATTTGCCGGCGCTACGCCGAGGAGTTCGAAGGCCACTACCGGGCTGGCCGCGCACTGATGCTACTGGGCGAGGTCGGGAACGGGAAAACTCACCTGGCCTGCGCCATCCTGCAGCACGTTGTTCGGGAATACGGCGCCAAAGGCCTGAATGTGACTGCCGAGGCAATCATGCAGGCCGTGACGGACAGCTTCCGTAGCAACGCAGGGCCTTCGAAGTCCGACCTGCTGGCTGAGTTGGCCGCTGTCGACTTGCTGGTGATCGACGAGGTCGGCATGCACACGCCCCGCCCAGGCAAGGACTTCATGCCGAGCCTGCTGCACGAGGTGATCGACCGGCGCTACCAGCTTGTTCGCCCAACGATCCTGATCAGCAACCAGGACCGTGAGCAGCTACCGGCCTACATCGGGCCGCGAGCCATGGACCGCCTGCGCGAGAACGGCGGCCTGCTGGCGCCCTTCACCTGGTCGTCAGCGCGTGTAGGAGGGGCGGCATGATCAGCCAAGATTACGCGGCTTGCACAAAGGATGTGTCACGGTTGCACAGCCCTGAGTCAGAACACGCCCTGATCGGCGCCATGATCCACCAGCCAGCGCTCATTGACGACGTGAAGCTTGAGGTCGGTGATTTCTACCAGTCCGACTGTGCTGAGCTGTTTGAGCTGCTGCTGGCGCTCAAGGCGAAGGGGCGGCAGATAGACGTGGTAACCCTGTCAGATGCCAGGCCGACCTTGGCAGACGGCCGTGGCACGCTGGCGGTGGCTGCTCACATCGCTCACAACACGCCGAGCGCGGCAAACTTCGCGGAGTACGCCCGGATCGTGAAGCAGCGGTCGGTGGCCCGCCGGGTGATCGCCGCTGCGCACATCATGTCGGAGCGCCTGAAAGATGGCGACTCGCTGGACGAAGTGCTGGCGCAGGGGCAGCAGGCCTGGATCGCCCTTGAGGCGGAAGGTCTGGATGCCCGCAAGCGGTACCGCTTCGTGAGAGAGATCCTGCCCGAGGCAATCGACGGGATTGATCGCCGGTTCAATCGTGAGGTGGTGCTGGGCTTCGACACCGGCCTGCCATCGCTCGACAAGTTCATTCCCGGCATCTGCGCCGGGCACATGGTGGTTATTGCCGGCGCCCCAGGCAGCGGCAAAACCACCTTGGGCCTGGGCATCGCTGAGCGAGTGGCGCTGGTGGCCAAGTCCACGTCGCTGGTGTTCAGCCTTGAGATGACAGATGTGGAGCTGACAAACCGGTCGCTGGCCTCGGTGGGTAGCGTGCAGCTGAAGCACATCACCGAAGGTCATTCGATGGCCGACAACGATTGGCCAGGCCTGACGGCGGCTGTGAGCAAGCTCGATGGTGCACCGCTGATCTTCTGCGATGACGCCTCGTTGACGATGCGGGATATCAGGCAGATCTGCCGGACCGTCAAGCGCGAGCACGGCCTGGGCTCCGTCACGCTGGACTACATCGGCCTGGTCAATGGCGAGAGCAAGTCGGCCAGCAGATACGAGCAGGTGACCGACATCAGCAAGTCGATCAAGCGCTTGGCGAAGGAGCTTGGCGTCCCGGTGATGGTGCTGGCGCAGTTGAACCGCGGCCCAAGCAACCGCGCCAACAAGCGCCCCACGAAGAGCGACCTTCGCGACTCTGGCCAGATCGAAGCCGACGCCGACGTGGTGGTGCTGGTCCACCGAGACAGCGAGTCCGAAGAGGGGCAATCGGGCGTCACCGAGCTGATCGTGGACAAAAACCGCCACGGCGAGACCGGATTCTGCCGAGTGCAGCATCAGGGCGCCTATCACAGGTTTGCCGAGCTGGTCGGGTATCAGCCGAGCAACGAAGAAGTCGAAATGGGCAGGACATTTGCCGGCCGCCACCGCACCAAAGGAGCTAAGCATGAATCTTTCTAATTTCTGGCCACGCGCTGGCGCTGGCAAATCTGCAACCCCGGTCGTGTCGGTGAGCGTGACGAGGCGTGCCGGCGCGGAACAGCCAGTTGCCACTGGCAATACCCCTAAGCTTGCAGAACCGCACCCGCGCCTAGTTGGGCCCCGCGAGCTGCCCGACACCCTGGAGGCCTGCGAGACCCTGCATGAGCAGCTGGTGGCTGACGCTATCTGCCTGGAGCTGTCGCTGGCGCAGGCCGTCGAGCGTGCCATCCAGGGCACGCCATACGACCGAGCCTGGTACAACCGGGCGAAGGCAGCGCTCAAGCACATCAACCATGACCGTACCCGCGCCCTGTACCGCTGTGGACAGTTACGTAAGGAGGCCAAGCAGCAATCCCAGCAGGGCCTGGACCGGATGATCCTTGACGTGATCAAAGAGTCGATGGCGGCTGACCAGTTTCTGGGGTATGTGCGAATTGCCGAGGCCCGTGCGGCCCAAGGGGGTTCTCGATGAGCAACGTAACTGTGGCATTGCCGCGCAAAAGCCTGACCGCCGTGGAGTGCAAGTTCCTCAAGGTGGGCAACCGCATGTTGCTGGAGCAGAACAACGGCCGCATCGCATCAGCGGCCCTGATGGACATCGTGGCTGACTGGCACGCCGCGCGCGCCAATGTTGGCTTCGAGCAGTTCGCCAAGGGCTGGATCACCGAAGGCAACGCCAAGAACAAACACGCTGACAAGCTGCTGCGCGAGCTGTTCGGCCTGGACACCGACCCAACGCCCCGGAGGGCTGCATGAAGAAACGAACCTACGTGGACAAGGCGCTGGGCGACACCGAATACATGCTCGAGCAGTGGGGCTGGTGGCGAATGAGTGAGATGGGGGTGCCACGCTACGTGTCACCACTCTATGCGCTCATGCGCGACAACGTACCCAGCGAGGGCGGTGCTCGGCAGCATGTCATCACAGACGACCTGGCCCTGATCATCGACGGAGCGGTGGCCAGGCTGACGAAGCGCAACCAGCAAATGGGTGACTTCGTCTGGGCCTACTACGGCTCAAAGCACCCAGCCATGCGAGTCGGAAGGGAAGCAGGCATGTCCGAGCGCAAGGCCCGGGAGATCATCAAGGCCGGCGTGGCATGGATTGACTGCGCGCTCGAAGAAATTCGAGAGGCGGCTTAAAAATCTCTATGCGGGCGGATAAACACCTGCTTTCATAGCAGCGTGTCCAGCTTGCAAGCAACGCGACACCAACGAACCCCGGCCATTGCGTCGGGGTTTTTATAGTGATGGCTTTTTGATATATTTCGCGCCCTCAAACCGGAGGGAACCATGAAGAAAGCCGTACTCGCAGTCATCGCCGCAGCCGCAATCGTATCTGGCTGCACTGTTCGTGTTGCAGACATGACGGTGGCCAGCACCAAGAATTACAACATCAACTCCTCGAAGTTTGTGAAGGGACCGCGAGTGATTGGTGAGGATAACTATCCTGTCATCATCTTCCCCACCGGCATCCCTAACATGAAGACCGCTATGGATCATGCGATTCAGAAGGACGAATGTGCTGTGGGCCTTACCGATGTCGTGATGAGCCAGCTGAACCACTCCTTCCTGTTCGGTATGATCGGTTTCCGTGTCGAGGGCGACCTGATCATTGACACCTCTAGGCCGGGGTGTGAGCGCCGAGCCTAAAGCGAAACTATTTCAAGAAGCCCAGCTTTCCCGCTGGGCTTTTTCTTATGCGGATGACACGCTCGGGCAGCCGGGCTAAGTCGGTAGTGGCGTCGATCAAAGCCGTGCGCTCCCTGATCGACTACGCGATGAGAGTCTGGGGTACGTGACCCAGCGATCCAGACCAACAAGCCGGATACGCGCCGGCCCTCCGCAACTTATTCCAAGGCCTCGCCATTTCGCGGGCGCCTTTAATTTCTGACGATCTCCCGATGCCAGTTATCCATTCTCCATTTTTTGCGATAAGCCTAAAATTGTGAGTGGCCATGCCGATACCCTAGGTTCGAATAACCGTTAGGCGTGAAAAAGAGACAATGCGTGACCAGTTTGAGGCTTCCAGGCCTGAACATTTGCTTGCCCGGTTGAATGAAGGCTATTTGGATGTGTCTACCAACCTCGAATGGACTATCTGGCAGCAGGCATGGCAAGCCGCACTAGAACATAAATCATCAGTGCTCGCGGAGCATTCCCCGAAACGAGGTCTGACTGCTGATGAGTTTGAATTTATCAGGCAGTTGTTCGATGTTTCCGAAGCGCAAGGACATGCGAAACTACTTTAGGGTTTGGGCGTGAAGATCGAGCGAACTATTTCAAGCCTCGGCATTTACCGGGGCTTTTCGTTTCTGGAGCATCACCTATGGCCGAGCCGAGTACCGGCGCCCTTGCAGTGACCGGCGTACTTCCCAGCGTCGGCCTGGGTATCCCGATATAGCTATTTATCCCCCTCAATGCGTACATCCGAGATACCCAAATCGGCGACCGCAATGCGCAGATCATCATGTGATAAGCGGCGCGGTGCGCGCATCTCGGACAGGGCGTCAGTGGAGGCATGCAGGCGGAGGAGAGCGGTGAGTACATTGTCTTCGCTCGGCCTAGTAGACCAATCGCAGATCCAAAACCTGGTATGGCCTCTGAGGTTGTAGTCAATGCGGTACTTCATAGGGTGGCTGACCTCCGCCATTGGACGTCGGTTATGCCGAAGCGCTCAGCAACAGGTCGAGAGACCTTCCTGATATCTGAAGCAGTGAATTTAGGAATGACTCCTACGCCAGCTTCGCAGGCCGCCCAGTGCCAAGCCTCAGCGTTATTCATTCGCTCGGCGCGGACGATGAATTCGCGAGCCTCCCCGTGGAGCTTGTAAGCGATTAAAAAAATGTCACTGATCGGCATTTATTAGTTCCCTCTAGTGAGGCCAGATCGGGCAACATTCCTTTTAGCCTCTAGGGGGCTCCTGGGCAAGCATCCGACCGGTTTTACGTCGGTGCACGAATTTTCATTTACGGAGCAAGCAATGGCCCGACCGACCTCGGCCCAGGCGCAGCCACCTCGCTGGGCATAAGGCTCCTCTACTGTTCTCGCTGGGTGGTTGGTCGCCCCAGCCTTCCGCACCCACTCCTAGGCTCGCCACAACGGCGGGCCTTTTCTTTTTCCGCTCCCCGCAAAGGGAGGAATCGAGATGGCCCCGATGCCCGAGAAAGACCCTGGCCTCTGGGCCGCACTCATCGCTTGGGTGATCGCCCACCAGCCGCAGCTCTACGCCGCCGGCCTGTCGGTCGCCATCGCTGTATTCCGCGTGATGTATGGCGGAGGCAACCGTCGGCAGATGTTGCTGGAAGGTGCGCTGTGCGGCCTGATCACCCTAGCCCTGGTGCCGCTGCTCGAATGGATGGGCTTGCCACAGGGTATGGCCACATTCGCCGGCGGCGCTGTCGGGTTCATGGGTGTGGAGAAGCTTCGCGGCTACTCCGACCTTTTCCTTTCTCGCAAGGCTCAGGGGTGATCAATGAGGACGGCAGAGCAATCCCGTATCAAGTACCTGCTCTCCTCGCGGCCTTTGGTCGTCAAGCGCGACGGCATGCACGTTTGCCTGCATGACGCGTTCAGCGGCGAGGTGTTGGCAGGGCAGACCAAGGTCCAGCTGATTCAAGAAGCTGGACAGGTGACGCGGCTGGTCGTTGAGTTCAACTGTGACGGTACTCATGTTCGGCTGGACGGTGAGTGATGGCCTGCAGTGGATGCGCCGCCCGGCGCGAGTGGAGGGACTGAGCAGTGATTCCCATCGATAGATTGAGGCAACAGTTAACCTACGACCCTGCTTCCGGCGTGCTTAGAAGGGTTGTAGGGCCGAACGCGGGCAGGATTGAAGGAGCGAAGAGCTCCAACGGTTATCTGAAGCTTCGCCTGGATGGTGTGAATCTCTACGTCCACCGGGTAGCTTGGGCTCTCGTCCATGGCGCCTGGCCCAGCCATGACATTGATCACATCAATGGTGAGAGAGATGACAATCGGCTCTCGAACCTGCGGGTGCTTAGGCGCCACGAAAACTTGCAGAACATGCGCAAGCGTCGACCTGGCGCAAGCGGCGTCCGAGGGATTACATGGGATAAGCAGACGCAAACCTGGAGGGCTCAGCTGAGCACCCAAGGAAAGCGAATCAACATAGGCCGATTCAAGGATAAAGAGATGGCAGAGGCCGCTTACCTCGAAGCGAAGCGGCGCCATCACCCTTTTTCTGCGGAGGCCGCTTAATGACATGCGCCACTTGTATGAAGCATCGAGAGTGGGCGTTGAAGTGGACAAAGGTAGCGTATGAGCGAGCAAGAAACCTTTTCACACCAGATCGAGCAGCTGAGCCCGAAGAAGGGCGACCTGCTGGTGATCAGCGTTCCATTCCCGATCAAGGCGGAGGTGCGCGAGCGACTGACTCAACACCTGGCGGGGACGGCTGATCGACTCAAGTGTGAGCTGATCGTGCTTGAGGCGGGCATCACTGCTCAGCTGCAACCAAGCGTGAGCGACTTGCTGGCCGAGCAGCGGAAGCAGACTGCGCTACTGGAGCAGATCGCCACCCAGAACCTGGCGCTGATCGAAGCGCTGGCTGACGGTGACGATGTAGATCCTGACGCCGTGCCATTGGCCTACCTGGATGGCACGCCCGTTCACGGTGGCCGCTGATGGCCAGGCTCACGTCCCTCAAGCCACCGATGCAGGCGCAGCCATCAAGGCTGGCGACGGTCAACCCGGAGTCATGGCGAACGGCGAAGGGTACAGCTGCCCAGCGTGGCTATGGGTACAAGTGGCAAGTGGCGCGGGCCGAATGGCTCCAGGCCAACCCGCTGTGCGTGTACTGCCAGCGTGAGGGGCGGGTGACCGCAGGTACTGTCGTCGACCACATCGTCCCGCACAGGGGCGACATGAAGCTGTTCTGGAGCCGAAGCAACTGGCAGACCCTGTGCCGGCATTGTCACGATGTGGTGAAGGCAGCCGAGGAGGCCGCCGGCCAGATCGGTTGATGCACGTCAATGGCGTGCTTCATCTGTTTGAAGCACGTCACTTCCCCGATTTTAAGGGGAGGGGTGGGTGGAGAGTTCATGGCTTTTCGCTTCCAGACCACCCGTCCCCGCACGCGTGAATTTTTTTCCCGTTTCAGAGGTTTTTGTTAATGGCGTTAACATCGAAAAAGCGCCGTTTTGTCGAGTCAAAGGCTGCTGGTGCCTCGAATCGCGAAGCGGCGGAAGCCGCAGGCTATGCGGCGGGCAGCGCTTCGGCAGCAGGTTCTCGACTCGCCAAAGACCCTGACGTTGTTGCCGCCCTGGAAAAGTTAAAGGCGCCCCGAAATGTTAAGCCGGAGCCAGAGCGAGAGGCGTTCGAGTCCGACCCAGCGGGTGACGAGTCGGGCGACCTGGTCGACCTGCCCAACACCGACGATCCGCTCGTTTGGCTGCTGGCGCTGATGAACGATCCCCAGGCCAAGATCTTTGATCGGCGCAATGCTGCCCAGTCGGCGCTCCCGTACTTTCACGGCAAGAAGTCCGGCATGGGCAAAAAGGAACAGAAGCTCGAAGAAGCGGCGAAGGTGGGAGCCAGCGGCAACCGCTTCGGGCTGCGTGAGCGCCACCTGAAGGCCGTCAAATGAAGAAGTGGACTACCGCGTGCCCCGATTGGGAGAGCAGGATCGTCCGTGGCCAGGCACTTGTGCCGGTGGAGCCCATCTTCCCCGAGCAGGCAGAAGATGCTCTCGACGTGTTCTGCAACCTTCGAATGGTTGATGCCGACGGCAGCCCCCTGATGGGGGATACCTGCCGCAGCTGGGTGCTCGACGTTGTGGCCGCGCTCTTCGGCGCGTATGACGCCGACGCCGGCCGCAGGCTGATCACCAACTACTTCCTGATGGTCAGCAAGAAGAACGGCAAGTCGACGATCGCCGCGGGCATCATGCTCACGGCCCTGATCCTGAACACCCGACCCTCTGGCGAGTTCCTGATCCTGGCGCCGACGAAGGAAGCGGCTGACAACGCCTTCAAACCGATCCGAGACATGATCGATGCGGACGAAGACCTGCAGGCCAGGTTCCATGTGCAGGAATACAACCGGATCGTCACCGACAACCTGAACAAGGCAAACCTGAAGGTGGTGGCGGCCGACTCGGCCACTGTCACTGGCAAGAAAGCGACTGGTGTGTTCATCGACGAGCTCTGGGAGTTCGGTAAGCAGGCCAAGTCGGCGAAGATGCTGGTCGAGGCCACCGGCGGCCTGGCGTCACGCCCAGAGGGGTTCGTTTTCTACTGCACCACCCAGTCCGATGAGCCGCCGGCCGGCGCCTTCAAGGCCAAGCTGGACTACGCGCGCAAAGTGCGTGACGGGGAGATAGAGGACCGGCGCTTCCTGCCGGTGATCTACGAGTTCCCGAAAGAGATGATCGAGCGGAACGAGCATCGTGACCTGGCAAACGCCCATGTGACCAACCCCAACTGGGGGCTTTCTGTCGATCAGGAGGTGATCGAGCAGAAGTATCAGGAGGCGCAGGCAGAGGGCGAGGGGGCAATTCGCGGTTTCTTGGCGAAACACCTCAACGTCGAAATCGGGCTTGACCTGCGATCTGACCGCTGGGCGGGCGCTGATCATTGGGAAGCTGGAGCCGAGGCTGGCCTGACTCTGGAGAGCCTGCTGCAGCGCTCTGAAGTGGTCACGGTGGGGATCGACGGAGGCGGCCTTGACGACTTGCTCGGCCTGACTGTGCTCGGTCGCGAGCCCTTCACTCGCCAATGGCTCCACTGGGCGCACGCCTGGGCGCACAACATCGTGTTCGAGCGGCGGAAGGATATCGCCAGTGCGCTGAGGGACTTCGAGAAGGCGGGCGATCTGACCGTCGTTGATCTACCAGGTGATGATGTCCAGCAGGTAGCCGACATCATCTGCGACATCAGGGACCGCGGCCTGCTGCCGGAGAAGCTGGCAATCGGCGTGGACTCGGCCGGTATCGGCGACATCGTCGACGAGCTCACCACCCAAGAGCGCGGGATCACCATGGAACAGATCGTGGCCATCTCGCAGGGCTGGAAGCTCAACGGCGCGATCAAGACGACCGAGCGCAAAGTGGCCGGGGGCGAGCTGGTCCACTGCGGCAGCGCGCTGATGAACTGGTGCGTCGGTAATGCCCGTGTCGTTCCGCAAGGCAATGCCATCACGATCACCAAGCAGGCCAGCGGCTCGGCGAAGATCGACCCGTTGATGTCGACATTCGATGCTGTTTCGCTGATGGCGCTGAATCCGGAAGGCTCTGGTGATCTCCAGGGCTTCTTTGATAACCCGATCATGGTAGGAATCTGATGGCCGACAAGAAACCGGGCCGGGTGAAGGCTGCGCTGCAAAACTGGCTCGGGGTGCCCATCGGCCTGAAGGACGGCGCATTTTGGCAAGAATGGTTCGGCAGCTCTGCATCTGGTAAGCACGTATCGGTCGACAAGGCCATGCAGCTGTCCACGGTATGGGCGTGCGTAAGGCTGCTGTCAGAGTCCGTCTCTACCCTGCCGCTCAAGCTTTACCGGCGCCTTCCCGATGGATCACGCGAGGTCGCCAAAGACCATCCGCTGTTCCGCGTGCTTTGTCGCATCCCGAACGCCGAGATGACCCCGCAGCGCTTCATGCTGCTGGTGGTAGCGAGCATCTGCCTTCGAGGCAATGCGTTCGTCGAGAAGAAGATGATCGGCAGCCGGATCATCGCCCTGGTGCCGCTTCTGCCCCAGTCCATGAGGGTGAAGCGGCAGGATAACGGGCGCCTGAAGTACACCTACAACGAGAATGGCGTGGACCGCGACATTCCCGAGAAGAACCTGATGCACATCCGTGGCTTTGGCCTGGACGGGGTGTGCGGGATGCTTCCGGTCACCACCGGGCGCGAGATCTTCGGCTCGGCGATGGCGATCGAGGAAGCCGCGGCGAAGGTGTTCGCACAGGGCATGCAGGCGTCCGGCATCCTGAGTAGCGACGCCAAGATCACGCCCCAACAGCGCGAGCAGCTGCGGGCCAGCATGCAGGCGTTCATGGGATCGAAGAACGCCGGCAAGATCATGGTGGCGGAAGCGGGCTTCAAGTATCAGGGCATTACGATGAACCCTGAGGCGGCCCAGATGCTGGAGTCCAGGTCATTCGGAATCGAGGAAATGTGCCGCTGGTTCCGCGTGCCACCGTTCATGGTTGGGCATATGGACAAGCAGTCGAGCTGGGCTGCCTCAGTTGAGGCGCAGAACCTGCACTTCCTCACCAACAGCCTACGTCCGTTGCTGGTCAACATCGAGCAGGAGATCACTCGCTGCCTGATCGGTGAAGCCGATGCTGAAGACTACTTCGCTGAGTTTGCGGTGGAAGGCCTACTGCGCGCGGACAGCGCCGGCCGCGGCGCCTGGTACAACACGGCCCTGCAAAATGGCTGGATGTCCCGCAACGAGGTGCGCCGACTGGAGAACCTGCCGCCTATACCGGGTGGCGACACCTACACGGTCCAGTCTGCACTGGTGCCCCTAGATCAGCTCGGGAAGCCGAGTGCAGGCGTCTCGCCAGCGGCCTCGGCATTCATGCTGCGGTTGGTCTCGGCGCGCAATAACGATGACCGAGAGGCCATCGACAAGGCGGTCGAGCTTGCATCCCAGGCTCTGGAAGCCGGGAACCCAGACGGACCCATGATGGCCCACGCGCTGATATCGATGCCGCTGCTCAAAGCGGCCTGACCTGGAGTAACCCATGACTCTCAAGACACTACCGGCGGCGCCGGCGGTGCGACCGCACGCGCGCGTCGAGTCCGACCTACTGCCGAAGGCCATGGAGCGCTGGAATCCAGCGATCAAGGCGGCGGCCGGTGACGACTCCACCACCATCACCATGTACGACCCGATCGGCATGGACTGGTGGACGGGCGAGGGCGTCACCGCCAAGCGTGTCAGTGCTGCACTTCGCAGCATCGGCGACAAAGACATCACCGTGAAGATCAACAGTCCCGGTGGCGATGTTTTCGAAGGCTTGGCGATCTACAACCTGCTGCGCGAGCACAAGGGCAAGGTGACCGTACAGGTGCTTGGCCTGGCAGCCTCGGCGGCATCGTTCATTGCCATGGCTGGCGATGAAATCCAGATCGCCCGAGCCGGCTTCATGATGATCCACAACGCTTGGACCATTGCTGCAGGGGACCGAAACGACTTCACCGAAGTCGCTGACTTCCTCGACCAGATCGACGGCACCCTGGCAGACATCTACTCGGTCAGGACCGGCGATGAGGCCGCAGCGATGCGCGCCCTTATGGACGTCGAGACGTGGATGGGCGGCAGCGCGGCTGTCGACGCCGGCTTCGCTGACGGGCTTCTCCCATCGGATGCCGCGCAGGAAGACCCGCAAGCCAGGGCGCCGCACCAGATCGCAGCTCGCCGATTGGACGCGATTCTGGCCAAACAGGGCATGCCCCGCTCCGAGCGGCGGTCCCTCATTCAAGAACTCAAGGGTGGTACGCCAGGCGCTGCCCCCTCCGGTACGCGCAGCGCTGCCGAAAACCAGGCCGATCTGGCCACCCACTTTGCCGAACTACAGGCCGCCATGTCGCGGTTCTCGGCAGCAGCCCTCAAGTAACCGGAGACAATCCCATGGCAGACAATACCGCTGACCTGCTCAAGCAGGTTTCCGCCGAGCTCAAACAGGCCACCAGCGATTTCAGTAAACAGGCCGAAAACGCCCTGGCCGAGGCCAAGAAGGCCGGCAGCCTGTCCGAAGAGACCAAGGCCGCCGTCGATGAGATGGCCACCAAGTTCAACAGCCTGACCGAGGCCGAGAAGCAGCTGAAAGCCCAGCTTGGCGAGCTCGAACAGGAGTTCGCACGCCTGCCTTCGCCAGGCACCCCGCAAACCCAGGACAGCCTCGGCGGCGTGGTGATCAAGAGCGAAGCTCTCAAACAGTTCGCGGCCAGCATCGAGGGCGGCAAGCGCGTCAACATCCCGGTCAGCGCCGCGCTGCTGTCCACCGATGTTCCCGCCGGCATCGTCGAGCCTCAGCGCCTGCCTGGGATCGACACCGCGCCGAAGCAGCGGCTGTTCATCCGCGACCTGATCGCCCCGGGTCGAACTACCGCCCCGGCGATCTTCTGGGTGCAGCAGACCGGTTTCACCAACGCCGCCAAAGTCGTGGCCGAGGGCACTGCCAAGCCGTACTCGAGCATCGAATTCGCGTCGAAGCTCACCGCGGTATCGACCATCGCCCACATGTTCAAGGCCTCCAAGCAGATCTTGGACGACTTCGCCCAGCTGGGTTCGACCATCGACGTAGAAATGCGCTACGGCCTCAAGTACGTCGAAGAGCAGGAGATCCTGTTCGGTGACGGCACTGGCGTGCACCTGCACGGCATCGTCCCTCAGGCCTCGAAATATGTCCCGGCCTTCGAGGTGGAGGATCGTTCGGGCATCGATGATCTCCGCCTGGCGATGTTGCAAGCCCAGCTGGCGCGCTTGCCGGCTTCCGGCCATGTCCTGCACTTCATGGACTGGGCCAAGATCGAGCTGACCAAAGATACGCTGGGCCGCTACATCCTCGCCAACCCGCTGGGCCTGGCTGGCCCTGTGCTGTGGGGGCTGCCTGTTGTGGCTACCGAGGTCGCTGCTTTCATGGGCAAGTTCCTGACTGGCGCATTCCAGACCGGCGCTCAGTTGTTCGACCGCGAAGACGCCAACGTGGTCATCTCGACCGAGAACGCCGACGACTTCGAGAAGAACCTGATCTCGATCCGTTGCGAAGAGCGTGCCGCCTTGGCGGTGAAACGTCCGGAAGCGTTCATCTTCGGTGACTTCGCCGCGCCGGTCGCCCCGTAACCCTGAACGAGGGCCGCCCCATCGGCGGCCCCTGGAGGCATTCATGAAACTGAAGACCCTGAAACCTCTGTACCTGGGCGGCCAGACGCTGGTTGCGGGAACGTCCTTCGAAACCATCGAGCAGCACGGGCGCCAGTTGATCCAGAAGGGCTATGCCGAGCTGGACGACTCCGAAGGCGAGGTGGTGGTGACCATTTCGCATGAAGATGCTGCTGGCGCTGGCGTACTGACCACCGACAGCCTGGGCGCCGCTACTCTGCCGATCGCGCAGCCAGTCGCCGCCTTCAAGGCGAAGCACAAGGGCGCAGGCAAGTACATCGTCGTGGACGCCGAAGGCAATCAGGTTGGCGAGTTCTCCGGAAATCAGGAAGAAGCCCACGCGGAAGCTGAGCGGCTGAGCGCCGGCGGCGAGCCGGTGCAGGCCGAGGACTGACCCATGCCAGTAATCGCCATCGATCTGGCCATGCATCACCTGCTGGCCGAGCCGGAAGACCAGGTGCTGGTCGAGGCGCAACTTGGCGCGGCGGAGGATGCGGCGATGAATTTCCTCAATCGTCGTTTCTACCTGGATCAGGTGGCTCTCGACCAGGCCCGCGCCGGCGTATCGGCTTCGATGCAGCAAGCCAGGGAGGCAAACGCGGCGGCGGTTGCTGCTGCTGATGGCGAGCAGGATCATACACTGCGCTGCCGCCTGCTTGAGCATGCCCGCCAGGCGCTGGCCGACGCCTACGATCAAGCCGACGCCGTCGCCTACGGCATGGTAATCAACCCTGCGATCCAGGCTGCTTGTCTGCTGAAGCTGGGTCACCTGTTCGCCAACCGTGAGGAAGTGGTAACCGGGACGACCGCAGTCGAGTTGCCGCTGGCGTCCCAGCACCTGCTGATGCCGTACCGCATCCGGATGGGTGTGTGATGCAGGCCGGTAAGCTCCGGCACCGCATCGACATCGAGGAAATGACCATTCCCCGGGATCCGGTTACCGGTGAATACGGCGAACCCCAGTGGTTGGCGCGCTGGACGAAGTGTCCGGCGCGTGTCGAGCCGCTATCGGCCCGCGATCTGGTGGCGGCTCAGGCAGCCCAGTCCGAAGCCACGGCGAGAATGGTGATCCGATACCGGCCCGGCCTGCTGCCCACTATGCGCATCGTTTACCGCGATGAGGTTTACAGCATGGAGGGGCCGCCCTTGGCGGATCCCAACTCGGGGCTGGAGTACCTGACGATCCTGGTATCGAAGGGGGTGAAAGATGGCTGACGGTATCAGTGCCAGCCTGCAGGGGTTGAAGGCTGCCACCGACAAGATGGTTGGCCTGGCTCCCAAGCTGCGCCGCAGTGGCCTGCGTAAGGCTGCCCGGCAGGCCATGAACATCGTCAGGGACGACGCCAAGGCGCGGGCGCGGACGCTCGACGATCCAGAAACCGCCGAGAAGGTCTGGAAGAACATCGTCACCCAGGAATCTGCCCGCCAGGGGCGGCGCGAAGGCGGCGTGGTGATGAAGGTCGGTGTTCGCGGTGGCGCCAGTTCCAACCAACACAGCCAGGACGCCAGCGGCAATCCCGGCGGCGACACCCGACACTGGCGCTACCTGGAGTTCGGCACCCAGCACAACCCGCCCGCCCCATTCATGCGGCCGGCGTTCTCCACGAACGTCAACGCCGTGACTGAGCGCTTCGTGCAGGTGTTCGCTCAGGAAATCGACGCAGCACTGTGAGGAATCCATGGAAGCGCCAATTTTCGCCGTTTGCTCGGCAGACCCCGGGGTGGCCGCGCTCATCGGCTCAGGCATCGATTGCCGCCTGTATTCCTTCGGGGAAGGGCCGGAAAAACCGCTGAAGCCATATGTCGTCTGGAGCGTGATTTCCGGTAGTCCTGAGAACTACCTGGCCGGCAGGCCAGACACCGACGGCTTCACCCTGCAGCTGGACGTGTATGCCGCAACCGGCGCGCCGGTGCTGGCCGTCACCAAGGCGCTGTGTGCAGCGATCGAGCCGCGCGCCTATGTCGTCCGCTGGGGAGCCACTGACCGCGACCCGGATACCAAGGACTTCCACCGAAGTTTCGACGTGGACTGGATAGTCCCCCGATGAACCAACCGAGCCCGCCCAGTGCGGGCTTTCTTTTACCCGACAGGAGACCACCATGTCGATTTTGACCCAAGGCACCCAGGTCTTTGCCCTGGTACCGCCTGCCACCGGTACCGGCCCGATGACCGTGATGGAGGTGGAGTGCGCCACCGCCTTCAACCCCGGCGGCTCCCCCAAAGAGCAGATCGAGGATACCTGCCTCAGCTCCGACGAACGCACCTACAAGCCGGGGCTTCGTACTCCGGGCCAGGCTTCGTTGACCATCAACGCTGATCCGAAAAGCCCGAGCCATGTCCGGCTGCATCAGCTGTCCGAGGCAAATGGTGACACCACCTTGAAATGGGCAGTGGGTTGGTCCGACGGCCCGCGGGATGCTGAAGGTAAGCCGACCGCGCTGCCGACAGTAAACGCAGACGGCGATGACTTCGAGTTGCCAGCGAGTCGAACCTGGTTCTTGTTCCAGGGCTATGTCGCTGACTTCCCCTTCGACTTCGCCGCCAACACCGTGGTCAGCACCGCGGTTTCCATCCAGCGCTCGGGCGGCTCCGCCTGGGTACCGAAAACCGCTTAAGGGGTAACCATGGATCTCGCGCAACTGAAGAAGAAAGGGGGCGTCATCGCCGACGCCCTGGTGCCGAAGGAAGTCGAGTGGAAGCACGCCGACAAGAACGGCAAGCCCATCACCGACAAGTTCACCGTGCACGTGCGCCGGCACGCCTTCGGCGTCATGGAGGCCATGTTCGCCGGCGGCGAGGCCGAGCGCTTCAAGAACGCCCGCTACCTGGCCGCCTCGATCATGCTGGGCAAGGACGGCACCGAGGAGCTGCCGTTCGATGATGCCGTCAACCTCGACTCGGCCCTGGGCATCGTCCTGCTCAATGCCGTCAACGAGGTGAACAACCCGCCGGCAAAGAGCTAACCCTGGCCGACGAACTGTGGCATGAATTGGTTCTGAATGGAGTGGGTGGGAATACGATCGCCGAGGCAAAGGCCACGCTTTCCTATGCGGAAGTGCTGGCCTGGGTCGCTTACCGAGACAAGCACGGATCGCTAAACGTTGCGCGCCGAGCCGAGCTCACCGGAGCCCTAATAGCGCTGCAGATCAACCGCGGCGCTGGTGGAAAATCGGAGCTGTACGATTTCATGCCACATCACCCTCGGCCGGGGACTTCACTGGAACAGGCAATGGCGGAATGGAACTGACGTGGTAGATTCCTTCATTTTGCCAGGAGGCAATCATGAGGAAGGTATTTACGGCAGCCGCTGTGCTCGCTTTGTCCGCTTGCGCGAGCTACGGGAAACCGGTTACCCAGGCACAGCTGGATGCTATTCAGCAGGGAACGACGACCCGCGACGATCTGGTTGCCAGCTTCGGCAAGCCACTGGCTGTGACAAAGAACTCTGACGGCACCCAGATCATGTCTTGGGGTTACTCGTATGTTGGCTTCGCTGGGAGCAACTACAAGAGCCAGGGGCTGAGCGTGATACTCGACTCATCCGGCAAGGTAGTCAGCTACACAACAACCGATATGGCGAACCCATATCAGTAATGAATTAACAAAGCCCGCTTCGGCGGGTTTTTTTTCGCCTGGAGGAAAGCATGGCGAGTCGCTCCCTGGGCACACTGACGCTCGACCTGATCGCCAGGATTGGCGGTTTCCAGCAGGGCATGGATCAAGCCGCCAGATCAACTCAGAGGAGCATGGCTCATGTTGAGCGTCACGCGGACAGTGCTTCAGCGGCCGTCATGTCCTCTTTCAAAGCCATCGCCGGTGCCGCTGCTGCATATCTTGGCGCCCAGCAGATCGTCCACTATTCGCAGGCGTGGGTTGGCGTCCAAAACCGAATCAAGCAAGTTTCGGAAACCTTCGAAGATTTTTCCAGACAGTCCCAAGCAGTCTTCTCGATCGCGCAGAACTCTCAGTCGTCGCTGGACGCAACTGCGGAGCTCTACCAACGCATCGCAGCGTCCTCCGGCCAGCTTGGCGCAAGCCAAGAGAAAATCGCCCAGGTAACGCAGAACATCAGTAAAGCAATGTCCGCGAGCGGTATTTCTGCGGAAGCGGCCCAGGGCGCCTTGGTGCAATTGGGCCAAGCATTTGCCTCCGGCGTGCTTCGCGGGGAAGAATTGAACTCTGTCCTTGAGCAGGCACCAGGCCTGGCACAGGCGATTGCAGATGGTCTTGGTGTCGCGCGCGAGTCTCTTCGCTCTATGGGCGAGGCAGGAAAGCTGACCTCCAAGGAGGTGTTCGCCGCGATCCTCAACCAGACCAGGGCGATTGATGATTCGTTTGCGCGATCGCAAACCACCATCTCCGGAGCCTTCCAGGTGATGGAGAACAGCGCAATGAGGGTGATTGGCACGCTTGACGAGTCGCTTGGGGTGACGAAAACCTTCGTAAGCTCAGTCCTTGAGCTATCCAAGGCATGGGACACCAATGGCGTTCAAACCTATACCCAGTTGCTGAAAACCGGGCTCTATGTGGCTCTGGCGCGTGTGGCTACCGGTTTTGTAAATGCCAGCGCTGCAAAATGGGCGGACTTCCAGGCCACTAAACAGCAGACTTACATGACCTCGGTCGCCGCTGCCGGAGAGCTGCGCAGGGCGGAGGCGGTTCGTGCTGGGGCTGCTGCTGATGTGGAAGCCGCGGCACGGGCTGTGGCGAGCGCTAAAGCTAGGGTAAGCGCCGATCGCCAGGTCTTGGCCTCGGACGTTTCTAGGCTGCAATCAGTTCAGGCAGCATTGGCTGCTGAGAAAGTGCTGGAAGCCCAAAGGCTCCAAGCGCAGATCACCGATGTTGGCCGTCAACAGGCGGTGGCAAGAATGGCCGAGTTGCGGCTGGCTGAGGTTGCGATTACCAATCAGCTTGCAGCGGCAGAGGCAAAACTGGCAGCCACGACGCTTGCAACATCTGCTCAGATGACTGCGGCGATCAATCAGCAAACGGTGGCCAAGGAAGCCCTGGCCGTGGCGACCACACAGGTTACCGTTGCCCAGACGGCATCGACTGTAGCAATGGGAGCATGGTTCTCGGCCGCCACCACAATGGGCGCTGCTCTCGTGACGCTGCGGACAGCTGGCGCAGCTGTATTGCGCATGGCCGCCGGATGGCCAGGCCTGATTCTAACCGTCGGCGCGCTGGCGCTGTCCTTCATCGACTTTGGCGATAAAGCCGAGGAGGGCGCTGGCAAGGCGGCGAACGCCTTCGAGGATGCCTCGACGCGCATTCGGCAGGCCTCCAGGTCGATGCTGCCAGAGAACCTGAGCACCCAGTCCTACGACCAGCTGCAGGATCGGCTGAAAGGTCTGCAGGCCGAGCTCAAGGAAACCGAAAAGCTGCAGGAGCGCTTCCAGAAAGGGGTCGACGACAAGAGCGATGTACCGTTCGAAACGTCGCTCGATGCCTCGAAGGAGAAAGCTGACGCGCTCAAGCTGGCCATCCAGTCGGTGCAGAAGGAGCTGAACAGCTCCCGCCTGGCGTCTGACAAGGAGGGCAGCACCTACCTCAAGAATCTAGAAAAACAGGCAGTTGTCGCGGGCAAGCTGACCGAGGTCGAGAAGCTGCGGGCGCAGATCGCCGCCGGCGCAGTGAAGTTTTCGCCGGACGACGAGAAAAAGGCCCTGAATGCCGCCGCCGCAATCGACAAGGCGAACAAGGCTTTGAAGGAGTCGAAGGCGGGCGACAAGGATAGCAAAGCTCTAGGCCGCCGCTTTGAAGACATGGAAGAGGGATATCAGCGACAGATCGAGCTGATCAACACAACGACCGACAAGCGCAAGAACGCCACCGAAGTAGATAAGTTGGCCTTCGAGATCTCGGCGGGGAAGTTGGAGGGCGTTAACGCACAGCAGCGTAAGCGACTGGAAGGACTGGCGGCAGAGTTGGACGCCAAGAAGGCTCTGCTCAAAGCAGATCAGGATGCCAAAAAGCTCGCTGCGCTCCAGTTCAACCTCGGTGAGGATAACCGAACTGCCAAGGAAGGCCTGGACATGGAGCTTGCTGGCGCTGGCCAGGGCGACAAGTACCGCGAACGCTTCCGAGAGATTCTGTCCATTGAGCAGGATTTCAACAAGCAGCGTCGCGAGATGTACAAGGAGTACAAAGAGGCGGTACTTGCTGAAGATCCGGACGCAGAGGCGAATTACAAGAAAGAGACCGATGCTCTCGACAATGCCCTGGCGATTCGCCTTGAGCATCAGCGTAACTTCTACGAGCAGCAGGACGAGATGCAGGGCAATTGGCTCAATGGCGTGCGAGATGCGTGGCAGAACTTTGCTGATGAAGCGAAAAACTACTCCGCCATGGCTTCCGATGCCACGAGCTCTGTTCTCGGGAGTGCCAGAAGCGAGCTCAGTTCGTTCATGTCGGATGTGGCCACTGGTTCGAAGGATGCCGGCGACGGATTGATCGACATGGTGACAGGCTTCGCCAAGTCATTCGTTCAGGCTCTGTCAGACATGGCGGCGCAATGGCTTGTTTACCAGGCCGTGCAGTTAACGGTCGGCAAGACGACTCAAGTGTCAGCAGGGCTGGCGATGGTTGCCAATGCGCAGGCTACCGCGTTTCAGGCGAGCCTGGCTGCGTTCGCGTCTACTGCAGCAATACCGATCGTTGGCCCGGCAATGGCTCCCGCAGCCGCAGCGGCTGCCGCTGCTACTGCAGCACCTTTGGTGGCCGGCGTAGCGTCTAGCGCTTTGATGGGCATGGCGCACGACGGTATCGACAACATCCCCCGAGAAGGTACCTGGCTGCTCGATGGCGGCGAGCGCGTGCTTAACCCGAACCAGAACCAGGACCTGACCCAGTACTTGCGTAATGCGAACAACTCTGACGCCGGCAGCGGAGGGGGCGGCGGTGTCACCATCAACGCCCCTGTCACTGTCCAGGCGCAGCCCGGCATGAGTGACGACGCCGCGCGCCGGCAGGGTGAAATGATGGCCAAGGGGCTGGAGGAGCAGATGGAGCAGGCGATCTACAAGGCCACCCAGCAGGGCGGCATTCTCTGGAGACGGTGATGGCGGAAACGTTCAGCTTCTGCACCCGGGTGGGTGCGGCTGGTGAGATCAAGCAGCGGGTGTGGGAGAACGACTTCGGTGACGGTTACACCCAGGCCGGCGGTACCGGGATCAACACCAAGACCCAGGAGTGGTCGCACAAGGCCGTGGGCAGCCTCGACGCCGGCGAAGAACTGCGCCTGATGCGCGACTTCCTCGACCGGCACGAAGGCTACAAGTCCTTCCTCTGGACGCCGCCGGGCGGCACGCAGGGCCGGTACAAGGCCAACGGCTACAAGCTCGACCCGAAGGGCGCCGGGCTCTTCGAGATCAGCTTCACCATGAAGCAGACATTCACCCCCTACTGACCCCGCACTGCGGGGTTTTTCTTTCTGAGGCCCCATGACATTCGAATCCGATATCCAGAAGCTCGAGCCGGGCAACCAGATCCGGCTGTTCGAAGTGGACGCGACGCGCCTGGGCGGCAACATCATGCGCTTCCACGGCCACGCCCAAGAGGCCGACATCATCTGGCAGGGCCAGCTGTACTCGGCGATGCAGCTGGAAGCCAAGGGCTTCGACATCCGTGGCGACGGCCGGCCCGCCACGCCGACGCTGCAGCTGGTCAACGAAATCAACGGGGTGAGGGGCGCGGTCACCGCGCTGTGCCTGGCCCTGAAGGACCTGGTCGGCTCCAAGGTGAAGGTCATCGAAACCTTCCGGCACTTCCTCGATGCGGCCAACTTCCCCGACGGGAACCCGGAGGCGTCCAACCAGGCGCGGGAAAACCTCTGGTACATCGAGCAAAAGACCGATGAAGACCGCCAGCAGGTGACGTTTCAGCTGTCCAGCCCGCTGGATATGGGCGGCATCATGCTGCCGAGCCAGCAGATCACCAAGTTGTGCCGCTGGGCCTGCCGGGGTCAGTACCGGGGCGAGGCTTGCGCCTACACCGGCGCGGCCATGTACACCAAGCAGGACGAGCCCACCGACAACCCGGCGCTCGACCGCTGCCCGGGGCGCTGGAAGAGCTGCAAGCTCCGCGGCAACACCCGCCGTTTCGGCGGCTCCATGGGCGCGAGCCTGATCGCCAGTTCGAGGTAATCGATGCGCATCAACCAGACATTGCAGGCCGCGATCCGCGAGCATGCCGAACGCGAGTACCCGGCCGAAGCCTGCGGGGTGCTGATCAAGACCGACCAGGGGCGTAGCTACGTGCCTTGTCGCAACCTGGCGAAGACGCCGCGGGAGAACTTCCGCCTGCACCACGAGGACCTGGCCAACGCCGAAGACCAGGGCGAGCTGCTGGCGATCGTGCACAGCCACCCCGACGCTGCACCCATGCCGAGCATGGCCGACCTGGTCAGCTGTGAATTGCACGAGGTGCCTTGGGGTATCGTCGGCTGGCCCGGCGGCGATATGCAGTGGTTCAAGCCGTCCGGCTACCAGGCCCCGCTGCTGGGCCGTGAGTTCGCCCACGGCTTGCTCGACTGCTGGGGCGCCTGCCGCGACTGGTACGCCCGCGAGGCCGGCCTGGTGCTGCCCAACTTCGAACGGGATGACCTGTGGTGGGAGCAGGAGGATGGCCCGAGCCTGTACGAGGCGAACTTCGCTGGCGCCGGCTTCTACCAGGTGGACGTGCCGCAGCGTGGCGACATGCTGGTGTTCATGGTGCCATCGCCTGGCCGGCCGTGCTTCCACCCGAACCACGCGGCCATCTACCTGGGTAGTCAACCGGACCTTACCAGTGAGCCGGCGGCATCGCTCGGCGGTAGCGGGCCATTCATCTACCACCACATGGCCGGCCGAGCCTCGACCCGCGAGGTGTACGGTTGGTCGATGGCCAGCCGCTGCCGGCTGATCCTGCGGCACAAGGACTACCAGCCATGAAGCGCACGGTGAAACTGTACGGTGTGCTGCGCAAGCACTTCGGGCGCGAGTACTTTCTGGATGTTAACAGCACCCGCGACGCCATCCAGGCCCTGTGCAACATGGTCCCGGGCTTCGAAAAATTCCTGTCCAACGGCGAGGAGCGGGGCTTGGTGTTCACCGTATTCTCCGGCAACCGGAACCTGTCGGCCGACGATCTGGATCTGAAAGGCGACGATGCTGGCGACATCCGCATCGCGCCGATCATCCAGGGCAGCAAGCAGGCAGGGCTATTCACGACCATTCTCGGCGCGGTGCTGATTGTCGCTGGCGCCTTCACATTCGGGACAACCTCTGCGATCGGCGTTGGCATGATGGTCGGCGGCGCTGCCATGGCTGCGGCGGGCGTCGTGCAAATGCTTTCACCCACCCCGAAGACCGGCAGCCTCGACCGCAACGAGGATGGCAACAATCCCAGCTATGGCTTCGGTGGCGCGGTAACGACGATTGCTCAGGGCAACCCCTATCCGCTGTTGTACGGCGAGCGGGAGATCGGCGGGGCCGTCGAGTCCGGGGGGATTTACACGCAAGACCGGCTTTGACCGGCGGCAACACCTGACCCGCTTCGGCGGGTTTTTTCGTTTTTGGAGAGTGGAATGGGTCAAGCACTGAAGCGCGCGCCGCGGCGCGCCACTGCAACCAGCAAGCGGCAGGTGGCCGGCAGCAAGGGCGGTTCCGCCAAGCAGAAGCAGCCCAGCATCGCGTCCAACAGCGTTCCGTCAATCGCCACGGTGCGGATGCTCTACCTGTGGAGCTGGGGGCCAATCGTCGGCCCGGTGAACGACCTGCGCTCGGTGAAGCTGGACGGTACGCCAGTCATGGCGGAAGACGGCACCCTCAACTATCCGGGCGTCAAATGGCAGTTCCGCTCCGGTGAGCTGAACCAGGAGCGCATGACCGGCATCAGCGAGTCGAGCAACGAGATCGCGGTCGGCCAGCAGCTGCTCAGCACCACGCCCTACATCTACACCATCACCAACTCGATGCTGGACGCAGTGCGCCTGCGCTTTTCGTGGCCGCAGCTGCAGTCCCAGGACTCCGGCGGCAACATCGATGGCGTGCGCATCGAGTATGCGGTCGACGTGTCCACCGACAACGGCCCTTATCAGCAGGTGCTGGTCTCCGAGGTCAATCGCAAGAACGTCACCAAGTACGAGCGCTCGCACCGCATCGAGCTGCCCGCCGGCTCCCGCTGGGCGATCCGTGCGCGCCGGATCACGCCGGAGGCAAACAGCTCGCTGGTGCAAGACGGGATGTACGTCGAGGCCATCGCCGAGGTGGTCGACAGCGATCAGGAATACCCGCTGACCGCTGTCAGTTGCGTGGAGTACGACGCCGAGCAGTTCGGCGGTGACATCGCCAAGATCGCCGTGCTGATGCGCGGGAGGATCGTGCGCGTCCCGATGAACTACGACCCGGTGACCCGCACCTACGCCACCAGCGGCGCCGGCACCACCAACGGTGTCTGGGATGGTACCTACAAGGAGGCCTACACCAACAATCCGGCCTGGGTGTTCTACGACCTGGCCCTGCACCCGTACTACGGCCTGGGCGACCGCATCGACGCGACCATGATCAACCGCTGGTCGCTGTACCGCATCGGGCAGTACTGCGACCAGCTGGTGCCGGATGGGAAGGGTGGCGAGGAGCCGCGCTTCACCTGCAACCTGTACCTGCAGAAGCAGGCCGAGGCCTGGGCGGTGCTCCAAGACCTGGCCGCCATCTTCCACGGCCTGGCCTTCTGGGACGGCAGCCAGATCACCGTCAACGCCGACATGCCACAGGACCCCGTGTACAACTACACCCTGTCGCAGATCCTCGACGACGGCGCGGTCAAGTACACCGGCAGCAAGCTGCGCGAGCGGCACAGCCAGGCCATGGTGTCGTTCGATGACCCGGATCGTGGCTACGACACCGACAAAGAGCCGGTATTCGATGAAGATGCCATCGCCGAGTACGGCGTGCGCGAGATCTCCGTGGAGGCGGTAGGGTGCACGTCACGCGGCCAGGCCCAGCGCGCCGGCCAGTGGGCGCTCATGACCGAGCAGCTGCAGCTGCGCGGTGCCAGCTTCCGCGTCGGCCTGGATGGCTACATCCCGAAGCCGGGCAAGGTGGTCACCCTGTCCGACCCGATGCTGGCAGGCCGCGCCAATGGTGGGCGTATCGCCGCCGTGGTCGGGCGCGTCGTGACGGTCGACCGTGACATCGAGGTGCCGACTGGTGCCCGCCTGCTGGTCAACCTGCCCAGCGGCAAGTCCGAGGCGCGCCAGGTGCGCTCTGTGGCCGGCCGCCAGATCACTGTCATGGCGGACTTCAGCGAGGTGCCGCAGCCTGAATCCGGCTGGGTGCTGGACTTCGATGATCTGAAGCTGATGCAGTTCTACGTGCGCAACGTCACGCGCCCGGAATGGCACCAGTTTCAGCTGGAATGCATCCAGTACGAGCCGAGCAAGTTTGACGCCATCGACTACGGCACGGTTATCGATGACAGGCCAATCAGCGTGCTGCCGCCAGGCGTGCAGGACGCCCCGGCGCGGGTGCTGATCAGCAGTCATTCCGCTGTGGACCAGGGTATTGCCGTCACCACCATGACGATCTCGTGGGATGCGGCACCTGGTGCTGTGGCTTACGACGTCGAGTGGCGCTGGGGTTCGCGGGACTGGGTGAAGGTGCCAAGAACCGGCGAGCTTGCCGCCGATGTGCGTGGCGCATATGCCGGCCAGTACCTGGCCCGCGTGCGCGCGGTCAGCGCTATGGATGTTTCGTCAATCCCGACCACCTCCATACTGACCAACGTCGCCGGCAAGACCACGCCACCGCCGGCGGTCACCCACCTGACGACCAAGCCGTTGGTGTACGCCATCGGTCTGGCGTGGGGTTTCCCTGCTGGCGCGGAGGACACCGAACGCACGGAGATTTGGTACAGCACCTCCAGCTCCCGCGAGGACGCCATCAAGTTGAGCGACTTCGCCTACCCGCAGAAGGATCATACCCTGCAGCTTGGCGCGGCCGGCGTGCAGTACTTTTTCTGGGCGCGCCTGGTCGACCGTACCGGCAACATCGGTCCCTGGTACCCGACTGGAGTCGGTGTGAGCGGTGCGACGAGCAGCGACGAGTCCGAGTATGAGGAGTATTTCAAGGACAAGATCGGCAACGGCGCCTTGTACCCTGAACTGCGCGAAGACATCGCGCTGATCACCGCACCGCCGACCGTGCCTGGCTCGGTCAACCAGCGCGTGGAGGGCGTGCGCGCCGACCTGGGCGAGCAGATCACCGAGGTGAGCAACCACGTCAACGACGTGCAGAGCGAGCTGCAGCGGCAGATCGACACAATTGCCGACCTGGCCGACTCGATGCCGTACAAGCCAGACCAGGCCTACACCGCTGGCCAGGGTGTGCTGGGTGCCGATGGAAAGCTGTACCAGGCCAAGGGCGCTGTGCCGGCCGGCAACCCGCCGCCGAACACCACCTACTGGATCGACGTCGGTCAGGCGGCCGGTGTAATCGACTGGTCGCAGGTCATCACCGCCGAGGCCAAAGCCCAGGCTCAGCAGGAGCTGCTGCTGGCCGGCGTCACTGCTGAGGTCGCCCAGCGCCGCGCTGCAGCTGACCAGGCCATCGCGCCCCTGCAGGATGCTGTCGACCTGGAGGAGGCCACCGAGGCCGAGACCGACCAGCTCAAGTTATGGAAGCGCTACCGCGTGGCGCTGAGCCGTCTGCACGAGCAGGAAGGCTACCCAACCGAAATCGACTGGCCCGCGCCACCGGCCTGACCCGATCCCGCAACAACCCCGAGACCGCCGCCTGGCGGTATTTTTTTGCCTGGAGAAAACCCATGCCTTTCATCGTCATCAACCGTACCAACGCTCTCGACCCGATCCGCACCGTGGAGTACGCCACCGAAGCTGAAGCTGACGCGGCTGCCCGCAATCTGCTGAGCAGCCAGCCCGGGTCCGAAGTGCTGACCGCCAAGCTGCTCAAGCGCTACTCCGCGAAGGTCGAAGTTACCGAGCAGGAAGCGGCAGACATCGCGCCTGAGGCGCCGGCAGAGGAGGCTGGCCAATGAGCACTCCGCGCGGCGTCCGCAACCGCAATCCAGGCAACATCGATTTCAATCCCCGCAACGACTGGCAGGGTCAGATCGGCAAGGAACCTGGTGGCCGCTTCGCCATCTTCGACACGCCCGAGAACGGCATTCGCGCCCTGGGCAAGCTGCTGATCAACTACCGGGGCAAGGACGGTATGCCCGGTGTGGGCGGGAAGGGCATCGACACCGTGCTCGAAACCATCAACCGCTGGGCGCCGAGCAACGAGAACGACACCCAGGCCTACGCCGGCGCCGTGGCGAAGCGCCTGGGCGTGCGCACCACCGACCCGATCAACATCAAGGACGCGGCCACGCTGCGCGGCATGGTGCTCGGCATCATCATCCACGAGAACGGCGGCAACCCGTATACGCCGGCAGTCATTGATGAGGGCGTGCGGAGGGCGCTGGCGTGAATGCCTGGTTGCTGCGAGCCGCTGGCGCCGGCCTGCTGATCCTGCTCGGCATGGTGGTGGGCGCCTGGGCCACCACCCGCCACTTCCGCCCGCTGCTCGACGCCGAGCAGGGCCAGGTGGCCACCTGCAAGGCTGCGCGCGACAACCTGGCCGGCCTAGCCGCGGAGCAGGGCAAGGCCCTGGGCGACTTGGCCTTGGCCACGAACGAGCGCCAGGCCAGGGCAGAGCAGGCTGTGACCGAAGCCAAGGCCATCGCTCAGGCTGACTACGCCGCAGCGAACCGGCTGCAGCAGGAGCGTACCGGCGGCGATCAATGCGCAGCGGCCACCTCGATCATCGACAAGGAGCTTGGACTATGAAGCTGGTCCTGAAACCGCTCACCTGTGGGAGCGGGCTGGTGCTGTTGCTGGCGCTGGCCGGGTGCGCAGGGGAGGTGGAGCCGCAAGTGAAATACGTGCGCGTTGAGGTTCCAGTGCAGGTGCCGTGCCGGGTGCCAGAGGTAGCGATACCGGCCTGGGCGGCTGACGGCCTTCGAAAGGCCGACAGCCTGGAGGTAAAGGTGCGGGCGCTGCTGGCTGAACGTCGGCAGCGAATCGGATACGAGCGTCAGCTGGTAGCGGCCACCAGTGCTTGTAGGTGATCAGGAGCTCTATGCCGCTCCGCCTGAGCCGCCCCAGAGCTTGGAAATCACGTCCCAGTACTTGTAGCCGGCTCCGAGAAGGGAAGCCAAAAGTACGATCAAAGTCGTGATCCAATGAGTCTTTACCTGTTCGAGGATGTAAACGGGGTGGATGCCGTTCACGTCGAACCAACTGCCGAGGGTTTTCAAATTTTTCGCATGCATCCGCTCGAAGATATTGCAGAACATGTCGAGCTTTCGATGCGTGGACTGATGAAGCTTTAGGTACTCGCCGTTGACGAACGCTTCGGCCTCTTGTGCTCCGGTGAGGCCATCCTTGTCAGCGATCTGGTTGAGCTCGACGATGCTGAAAATTCGGCCTTTCCGACCTGACTTCGATTCGTGAGAGGCATACTGACGGCCGTAAATCGCCACCAATACGCGAGCGAGGTCGACTTTCCGGTCGTCTTGGAGTTCGAAGGGCTGGCCTCCGAGAGTCCGGAACCTGTGTTCCAGGGCGAAAAAACCGTAGTTCTCATCCCGCATATTCCAGTGCAGGAACCTGCAGCTGCTGTGCTGCCGAAGGAAATCGAAATATCCTGCGAGCATCGCCTTTTCCAGCTCGGGGAAGTTTTCGTTGATCTTGTCAAGGCAATTCTGAAGCTCGGCTGCCTTGTGAATGGACCACGATCTGGTCTGAGCCGACTGCAGATTACGGACCGCGATCGAGGTTACCCTGGTGGAGCCGCCCGTGGAGTTCTCGTAGAAGGACTCGCACGAGTAGTGCACCACGTACACCTGCTGCGAATTATCGTATAGATCCTCAACCAGCTTCCGGTTCGCTGCTCGTTGTTTGACCCGCGCTACCTCAGAACCCATGCCTCACACCGCTCCATCGTTGGTGGCCTCGCCGAGAATGGGCAGACAGCCAGCTTTTTAACGGGTGAGATCCTACCAATTTCCCTGGGGGAATTTTGGGGGAATCGCTCCCCCGAACGGTGTGGAGTTCTGCTACGTTAACATGCGTTGAAGTCCTTGATTTTACTGGGTTGGGAAAAATGATCCCAAAAAAATATAGTCTCGAAAACGGATTCGAAATCCGTTGTACTGGCAACAGTACCTAGGGTTCAAATCCCTATCTCTCCGCCATACAAGATGAAGCCCCGCAGATTAACGTCTGCGGGGCTTTTTCGTTTCCAGCGCTTTAGCTGCGTTTCAAGTTACCAAGGCGTTGGTTCCAGCGCGCCGACACCGGTAGGGGTGGTGCTGCCTTCGCCATTGCGCAGGAATGCCAGGTGCCAGAAGTCGTTGGGTACAATCTCGTCACCTGGCTTGACGTTTTCCGGGAAGATGAACTCGAACACCGGTGCCACGTACTGCCCGGCAGTCAGGCCGTTGGCGACGGTCAGGCGGCCGGCGTTCTGCAGGCAGCTATCGACCCCAGGTTGCGGCAGGGTATTGGTGGGCACGCACAGTGAGCGAGCGACCACCCGCAAGGTACGGCTTGGCTGGCTGAGCAGGCCGGTCGGTGCCTTGGAGGCACGCAACCGTGCGCGCTGTGGCTGGGGGCCAACGTTTTGCGTGGTGATCCCGCCGGAAGCGCCGGCACAGGTAGCCGCCAGCACGCTGGCAGGGTCGCATTCCCCCGTCATTTCAAACGGCGTGATCCAGCGGTTGCGTTGTACGCCGGTGGCAGGGTCGACATCGATCAGGTAGATGTCCACCGGGGTCTTGACGTCGGTCGTCTCGGCTTCGAGGAAGATCCGGTCCTGGGTTTCCTGAGCTGCACCGTTGACTGCGACCGCGGCCGGGTCAGCAGTGCCGACGCCGAATTCGCCAATGGCCAGATAGCTGGGCTGAGAGCCCGGCTGGGTGTAGATGCCGAGGTTGGCCTCGATGGTGTGGGCGGAAATGAAGTCCGGCACACCGGCCGTGTTCGATTTGAACAGTGTGCCGGAGTAGGTGATGAAGTCGCCGACTTCAAACGGTACCTGTTGCGTCGGGTCCGGGTCGGTTGCGGTCCGGGTCGGGTCACTGAAGCGCTTCATGACGAACTGGCTGCAATACAACTGGCCTGCCTTCGGGGGTGTCAATTCACCTGAGGCAGGCAACGCCACGCCAGCCTGGGCAAAGTTGCGGCAGTTGTTGGTGGTGGTCGGTGTCACCACTTTAGGCCGGTTTTTCTGTGGGCAGAGCGGGTCGTCACCGGTACGAGGTACGCACATTGGGTAACCCGTTGCCGCGTGAATGGTCGGGTTGGCGTCATCTACCGAGAAGCGCGCGTCGGGGCTCTGGGCCCGACCGAAACGCCCGTTGGGGTCGTTGATCTGCAAGACGGTCGGTTGCGGCGAGTTGGTACTCGTTACTTCTATGTTCCCAGTGGTCTGATCAATCCTGCTGATATAGCCACTGCCGACCTGGGCCGATTGCTGGGAGACAAAGATCAGCCCGGCAATTTGTTTGCCGGCGACGGAGTTGCCGACAACATGCACTTCAAATGAAGGATAAGTAGCCGGTAGTTGTTTAAGACCCAGCGGGCCGCCCTGTACGAACTCGGCCCAAGTGAGTGTATTGGCGGGCATCTGGATGACCGAGTTGCAGGGCACGGTAATGGTTGTGCCGTTGACCACTACCGTACCGCCCAAACGGTTCGGGTTGCTGGTATTCGGGCAGTTGCTATTGCTGCTGTCGACAGTCATGTCCTGAATGAAGCCGGTAATGTCGAAGCCATGGATAGCCAAGGGGTCGACGAAAATCGGGTCAGGTAACGTGGGCGTAGTGAAGGGGGATGGCGTCCCCTTGACAGGCTTGTCAGTCCCACCCTTGGCCCAGGCGTCGCCAGGCCCGGCAATACTCAATGCCAGGGCGGCGACTACGGCCCCGGCAAGCACTGCCGGACGAGCGACAAGCGTGCTGAGCCGCGTTAGAGCGGGGACTGCTGCTGAAGTTTTTAATCCTGCAGGTGTGCTCATAATGGTCTCCGAAATGCTGCCAGCCTCTTTGCAAGCATTCGATCTACCGTTAGAGGGCTCGTGTTGCACGAACGCCTGTGCAATAACTACGGAGCGAGACGGATATCGAATAAACGGCTCGCCTGGATTTCCGAACTAGGGATTTCCATCGATCTCGAGCGGCGATGTACTGGCCGGTTCCGGACATGGTCGCGAGAGGAAGTTCCTTGAGCCATAACGGTCAAAGCACGGGTTGTGCCAGTGCCAGGTTGAAATGGCGAACCCCGGAAAAACTGTTACCAATTGTAAAAAATTTATTCACAACCCATCTTTTTAACAATTGGGCAGCCCAGTTGTGGGGGTGCAACGCCAGAATTGGGTGGTGGGGGCGTGGACGGGCGCGACCCATAGGTTCGATGGCTTGCGGCTACTTGGATCCAATGCCTGAGTTCTGTATCATCCCGCCGCCATCAGAAAGATGGCCGAAGATATGCATTTAAAGGACTTAGTATGAAAAAGCTGTTCAAGGCCACTGTCGCCGTTGCTGTAGTATCCGGCGTTGCCCTGCTGTCGGGCTGCACTGGCCAAGTCTACAACCAGCAGAAAAACTGCTCGTACGACTACCTGTTCCACCCTTCGGTTTCCATCTCCAAGGTCATCGGTGGTTGCGGCCCGATCGATAAACTGCCTCAGCAGCAGTAAGCCTGGTGATCCCCAGATCTCGCCGCTAGCGGCCTGATCCGAAGCCCCCGGTCATGCAGATGGCCGGGGGTTTTTGTTGGCTGAAGGGTTTGCGAAAAGCCTGACCCCGCTGAGACAACCCGCCGCGTTGACCCCTGGCCGCCAATTTGTTTGTGCTGGCATTTCGGTTACAATCGGCGAAACGATTCAGCCTTGTCGGTCAATTCGACAAAAGCCTGAGTCGTTTTCTGGTTCTCTGGCTGCTGAACAATCATCAATAACAAACCTGCGCTGAAGGACATGGAACACTTTGGGCCAGCCACAGGCCCACCCTCCGTTCTACTGACTGGAATTGATCAATGTTCAAGAAAGCTGGCAAGACCTTGCTGGGTCTGGCTGTCGCTGCGAGCTTCATGCAAGCGCACGCCGCAGAAACCAAGAAAGTCGATGTGCTGCTGGTTGGCGGCGGCATCATGAGCTCCACCCTGGCCGTGTGGTTGCACGAGCTGGAGCCAAGCTGGTCGATGGAAATGGTCGAGCGCCTGGACGGCGTCGCCGAAGAAAGCTCCAACGGCTGGAACAACGCCGGTACCGGCCACTCCGCGCTGGCCGAGCTGAACTACACCCCGGAAGACAAAGACGGCAAGGTCAACATCTCCAAGGCCATCGAAATCAACGAAGCCTTCCAGATTTCCCGCCAGTTCTGGTCGTGGCAAGTTCGCCAGGGCGTGCTGAAGAACCCGCACTCGTTCATCAACACCACTCCGCACATGAGCTTCGTGTGGGGCGATGACAACATCAAGTTCCTCAAGAAGCGTTACGATGCGCTGCAGGCCAGCCCGCTGTTCCGCCCGATGCAGTACTCCGAGGACCACGCGCAGATCGCCAAGTGGGTCCCGCTGATGATGGAAGGCCGTGACCCGAACCAGAAGCTGGCGGTCACCTGGACGCCCATCGGCACCGACGTCAACTTCGGCGAAATCACCCGCCAGTTCGTTGGCCACCTGCAGACCCAGAAAGGCTTCGACCTGAAGCTGTCCAGCGAAGTGCAGGACATCACCCGCAACAAAGACGGCTCCTGGCACGTCGAGTACAAGAACCTCAAGGACGGTACCGAATCGGCCACCGACGCCAAGTTCCTGTTCATCGGTGCCGGCGGCGGCGCGCTGAAGCTGCTGCAGAAGTCGGGCATTCCTGAAGCCAAGGAATATGCTGGTTTCCCGGTGGGCGGTTCGTTCCTGGTAACCGAAAACCCGACCATTGCCATGCAGCACATGGCCAAGGCCTACGGCATCGCCTCGACCGGCGCGCCACCCATGTCGGTACCGCACCTGGACACCCGCGTGCTGGACGGCAAGCGCGTGATCCTGTTCGGCCCATTCGCCACCTTCTCGACCAAGTTCCTGAAGAACGGTTCGTACCTGGACCTGCTGAGCAGCACCACCACCCACAACGTGTGGCCGATGACCAAGGTCGGTATCGACCAGTACCCGCTGGTCGAATACCTCGCCGGCCAGCTGATGCTGTCGGATGACGATCGCTTCGAAGCCCTGCGTACCTACTTCCCGAACGCCAAGAAGGAAGACTGGAAACTGTGGCAGGCTGGCCAGCGTGTGCAGATCATCAAGCGTGACGAAGAGAAGGGCGGCGTGCTGAAGTTGGGCACCGAAGTGGTGGCTTCCCAGGACCGCACTATCGCCGGCCTGCTGGGCGCCTCGCCAGGTGCTTCGACCGCCGCGCCGATCATGCTGAACGTGCTGGAAACCGTGTTCAAGGAAAAGGTCGCTACCCCTGAGTGGCAGGCCAAGATCAAGGAAATCGTACCGAGCTACGGTACCAAGCTGAACGACTCGGCGGCGGCCACCCAGAAAGAGTGGAACTACACCGCTGAAGTGCTGCAGCTGGAGAAGCCACCGGTGATCGACGACAGCGTCGGCACCGCCGTGGCGCCGAGCAAGCCGGTTGAAAGCAAGCCAGAGAACGACATGGCGCTGTAATCAGGCGATGTGGATCACAAAGAGCCACGGGTGATCCCCGTGGCTTTTTTATTGCGGTTTCGGCAGGGGACTGTCGATGGCGAGCTCCTGCAGCACCTCGGTCAGATCGAGGTCCACGGCCAGCGCCAGGAAACTTACGTCACCTGCATCGCTGACGGGGAATACCTTCGCTTCGGTGGCAGCCCTGAGCACCACCTGATCGCCGTGCATGATGTGCAGTTCCGAGCCATCGGGCATTTCCAGCTTCAAGCTGCCCGAGGTGGCGAAGAGCAGCAGATCGTTGCCCGGGCTCAAGTGTGCAGCCGCACGCAGGTGGCGATACTCGGCAATCCAGCCATCGCGCAGGAACGTCTTGCTCAAGGCATAGGCCAGCGAGCATTCCAGTGACAGGTCAGCCATTTCATCGATCACCCGGTCGCGTGGAACCTGGGGCATCAGGCGGGAAAATTCACTCAGATTGGTCAGCGTGACTTTCCGGCGGGCAAGGCTCATAGCGGTTTCCTTCTCAGATCCGGGCCTCAAGCCAGCAACGTGATCGCCACATGCCCGGCGACACCGGCACACACGCTGTAGATCAGGCTGCGCGACCAGTACGCGACAATGACCACCGGAATCGCTGCCAGCAGGTCGGCATTCAGGCCCAGCAGCGAGCCGTCCTTGGCCACCAGCAAGGCGGGTACGGTGATGCTGGCGATGATTGCCACCGGCAGGTATTCAATGACGTCATTGAACCACTTGGGGGAGTTCTCCATCTTCAGCAGAAACGGTGTCGCGCGGGTGAGGTAGGTGATGGCGGCCATCAGCATCACCGCTGCGATCAGGTAGTTCTTTTCAGGCATAGCCCTGCTCCACAGCCAACGGCGGTTGCGATGAATACGTTCAAGGGCGAGGGCGCAAACATGTTCAGCAGGCAGGTGGTCACGATCACCACCAGGGCGATGACGGCTTTGGTGAAGGTGCTGCACAGCGATATCAGCACGAAGATCATCATGGCCGTCAGGGCATAGTCCAGCTTGAACTGGGAAAACCGGTTCAAGGCATCCGATGCCACCGCGCCAAACACCGCGCCGGCGATCCAGCTGGCATGGCAATAGGTATTGAACTGCAGCAAATAACCCGGTGAGGTCGGCTTGCCGTTCTCCAGGCGTTGGCTGTGAAAGGCAAAGGACTCATCGGTCAGGCCGAATGCGTACAGCAGCTTCTGCGGCTTGCTGATCGGCAGTTGCGCGCTGCGTTTGGACATGTACATCGCCATCAGCATGTGCCGCGAATTGATCAGCAAAGTCGACAAGGCGATGGTGATCAGCGGTGCGCTGGTGGTCATCAGTGCCAGTGCGGCGAACTGCGCCGCACCGGCGTAGACGAACAGGCACATGGCGGCCGGCAGCCACAAGGGCAGGCCGGCGTTGATGCACATGACACCAAACACGAAACTGACGACGAAATAGCCGGTAACGATCGGCAGGGCGTCGACCAGGCTTTCCTTGCGCGAGGTGGTTAGCAGCACCGACGAGGTCACAGGTCGACCTCGCAGGTGATTTCACCACGGGTTTGCAGGAAACCTTGCTTCTGCCAGAAGCTCAGTGCGTTGGTGTTGTCATTCTCGACGAACAGAAACACCCGACGAATGCCGTGCTGGCGGAAATCGCTGAGTATCGAGTTGGCCAATGAGGTGCCGATCCTGCTCTGGCGATAGTCCGGCGCCACCGCCATGTGATTGATGGTGCCCCGTGTGCCCATCAAGCCCCCTGCGACCGCACCGACGATGGTGCCAGTGTGGTTTTCAGCCATGTAGCAGTAGGTATGCTCCGAGCCGAGCAAGCCTTTGAGCAGCCCCTCATCCTGCCAGTCGCAGAATGAGGTCTCCTCGAAGCGACGGAAGAAGTCGACGATCTTGCGGGCATGGAAAGGCGTGGCTTTCTTGATGCTCAGGCCATTGATGTGTTCACTCGGAAACAACTTCGGCACCGGGCCGATGTAACTAGTCGATAATGTCATGCTCGCTGCCCGGTCGAGAGAAGGAAATTGCAATGATCTGCCGATAGCCCATTTCCGAAGGGCTCGGGTTGATCGCCGGAGTGACATAGTGTTGCAGTTCGCGGTCGAGGAAGTAAGTGGTGTCGAGAATGTTCAGGTAGGTGCCGGAGTCGATCACATTCGACTGTTTGTCATAGATGTTGCTGGTAGCGCCCTCGACGTTGTGACGGCCCCAGAAGTGCACGCCGCTGAACGGATAACCGTCGCAGTGAATACCTTCAGGGGTAATTTCGATCTGCGCCCCCGGTTTGATTTCGATACGGATCTGGTGCACTTGGCACTGCCAGGTGACCGTGTGCAGTTCTTCAGGCAATACCGCCTTGTACACGTCGAAATCCAGGCGAATCAACGCGCGCAGAATCGGTGAGTTGAACACATCGGCACTGATGTCATCGAAATGACGTGCCATGCCACCGACATAGTTGTTGTGCGCTTCGGATTGTTCGTAGGCGCGGTGATTGAGTTGGCACAGTTCGCCGGTGACCGGGTTGAAGTCGAAGTCGCTGTAACGGCGATAGCGGGTGCCTTTTTCGGCCTGGCCGTAATAACGGTCGACGCCCATGGTTTCCCAACTTTTGGAAAACTCGACAAACTCGTTGAAGCCCCCGTTCAACACATAATCGCTGCCCAGGACGTTAACGGTCTTGTTTTGTCGCAGGGCCGTATCGATGTTTCTATTCAGTGTCAGCATGGCAAATCTCTTTTTATGTAAAAGCTGCCAAAAATCTAACAGTTGAATCGCCCGCCGAAACTTCACTTTTTTTTGACGTGCCTCAACCGTTGCTTGCTACCCAGACGGCGTGCACCGTTATCGGGCAGACAGTGCTGGCGGTTGTGCGATATCCTCATGCCTTTCGTTGACGGCCTGCGTCAACGGAACGGGAGGGAGAGTGAATGGACATCAAGGTGCTTAAAAACATCGTGACCGTAGCCCGCACGGGCTCTATCACCGATGCGGCCGAACAGGTACACGTCACGGTCCAGGCCTTGGCTGCTCAGTTGAAAAAGCTCGAAGATCATTGCGGCTTCAAATTGTTCGACCGGACCAACAAAGGGGTATCGCTGACCCAGGAGGGCATGGGCATCCTGCCGCATGTCCTGGAAATCGTGCGTTCATCCGAGCGCATGCAGTTGAAGATCAATCAGCTGCGCCAGAGCCGCAACCAGCGCCTGCCGTTGCGGGTTGCCTTGAACAGCACGCTGTCGATGGAAATCAACCAGCAGATAATGGGCGCCGTGGTCAGCAAGTTGTCTGGCTACAATCCGATCTTCAGTTGCTCGGAGTCGCCCGACAACCTGGTCAAGCTGGCCAAGGACGAAGCAGACATGGTGGTGGTGCTGGGCGACAGCATGGGTGAAAACTACCATTCGGTACCGCTGAAGGGCTTGCGCATCGAAGTCGTTGCCTCGTCAACCAGCAATGACCGCTCAGCGCCGTGCGCGGTGATCAAGCCTTTGCCGGAATGCCCGTATCATTCGATCTTTACCCGCTTCGCCGAGCGCCGGCCAGGCATGCTGGACGGGGCAACCGTGTTCCATTCCGGCAGCGAGATCGTCAGCGTATCGATGATCAAGAGTTTTGGCGGCGTGGGCGTGCTGTCGCGGGCGGTTGCCGAGGCCAATGACCTGTTCATCTGGCCGGGTTTCTCCGACTTTCTCGATGTTTACCTGGTCATGAAAGAACCGTGGATCATCGAAGAGGAGTTCCCGCTGTTCTGCGCGGTCCCCACACCCATCCGTAGCCTGGACGCCATCAGCGCCTGACCTTGCTGCGCCGGGCGCATAAGCCACGGGAAGCCTCTCGTGGCGCAGATCGACCAGCTGGCCGACGGTGACTAGGCGAGCACATGAATGCGCCGGGGTATGAGGCCGAAGTGTTCTTCCGTTCTTCAGGCGAGCCGCAGATTGTGGCGCACAACTGCGTGTTTCATCATCTGGCCAAGGCGCATCCGGTGGTGTGTGAGCTGGACCTGGCCTTGATCGGCACGCTTGGCGGCGCCGAGGCAAGTCATGAGGAATGCATGCTCAGGGGCGGGCAGGTGTGTCGCTTTGCTCTGCGCAAGGATCAGCATTGAGGTTGCCTGTACCGGCCTCTTCGCGGGGCAAGCCCGCTCTTATGTGATCCCTTGTAGGAGCAGGCTTGCCCCGCGAAAGGGCCGGCACAGGAAAAATCAGTTCTGCCGTAGAATGCAGTCAAGCAACCCAGGAAACCGCTCGCCCAGCATTTCGCTGCGCAGCGAATTCATGTGGGTGGTGCCGACATTGCGGGTATGCACCAACCCCGCATCACGCAACACGCGGAAATGGTGCGACATGCTCGACTTCGGCCGCCCGCCATCGAGCTCGCCGCAGCTGGCCTCGGCCACGCCGGCCAGGTGGCGGACGATGCCCAGGCGCACCGGGTCGCTCAGGGCGTAGAGTACGCGCTCGAGAATCAGGTCTTCAGGGTTGGGGTGTTGGTAGGCTCGCATGGCCGACATGATAACGGGGGTTTCATTAATTGCCATAGTTCGATTATGATCGAACAATCGTATCCAGATGATCCGGAGCTGCCCATGTCTGCCCTGTTCCAACCCTACACCCTCAAAGATGTCACTTTGCGCAACCGCATCGCCATCCCGCCGATGTGCCAGTACATGGCCGAGGACGGCATGATCAACGACTGGCACCATGTGCACTTGGCTGGCCTGGCCCGTGGCGGTGCCGGCCTGCTGGTGGTCGAGGCCACCGCCGTGGCGCCGGAAGGGCGCATTACCCCCGGTTGCGCCGGGATCTGGAGCGACGCCCATGCCCAGGCCTTCGTGCCGGTGGTGCAGGCGATCAAGGCCGCAGGCTCGGTGCCGGGTATCCAGATTGCCCACGCCGGGCGCAAGGCCAGCGCCAACCGCCCATGGGAAGGGGATGACCACATCGCCGGCGACGATACCCGCGGCTGGGACACCATTGCGCCGTCGGCCATCGCCTTTGGCGCGCACCTGCCGAAAGTACCGCGCGCGATGACCCTGGACGACATCGCCCGGGTCAAACAGGATTTCGTCGACGCCGCGCGCCGTGCGCGTGATGCCGGTTTCGAGTGGATCGAGCTGCATTTCGCCCACGGCTACCTGGGGCAGAGCTTCTTCTCCGAGCACTCCAACCAGCGCACCGATGCCTACGGTGGCAGCTTCGACAACCGCAGCCGTTTCCTGCTGGAAACCCTGGCCGCTGTGCGTGAGGTCTGGCCGGAGAACCTGCCGCTGACCGCGCGCTTTGGTGTGCTGGAGTATGACGGTCGCGATGAGCAGACCCTGGAAGAGTCGATTGAACTGGCGCGCCGCTTCAAGGCGGGCGGGTTGGACCTGCTGAGCGTCAGTGTCGGTTTCACCATTCCTGAAACCAACATTCCTTGGGGCCCTGCATTCATGGGCCCGATTGCCGAGCGCGTTCGTCGTGAGGCAGGGCTGCCGGTGACCTCGGCGTGGGGCTTTGGCACGCCGCAGCTCGCCGAGGAAGCGCTGCAGTCACGTCAGCTGGACCTGGTATCGGTTGGCCGTGCGCACCTGGCCGACCCGCACTGGGCGTACTTCGCAGCCAAGGAGCTGGGCGTGGACAAGGCCTCCTGGACCTTGCCAGCACCGTATGCGCACTGGCTCGAGCGTTATCGCTGAGCCTTGAACCAGCCCCACAGGCACTACCGCGCTTGTGGGGCGCAGGTTATTCGCCGATGCGCCAGCCAACCTGGCGCATCGCGCTCAGCAAGCGTTGCCCACCCAACCCCGGCACCAGCACCCCATCCGCTGTAAGCATGTCTTCGCCTGCAACCAGTGCGTTGACGATCGCCTCCTCCACCGCCTCAGCCGCCGCCATGAAAAGCGGCGTGATATGGTCATTGGCGAGCATCTGTACCGGCTGACTGAATGGCACCCCTTTGCGTCCATAGGCCGCAGGGGGAAGTTGCTGGTCGGCAGTGGAAAACGCCACGAACAGATCGCCGCTGGCATCTTCGGTACCGCCCCCGGTCCGGGCGATGCCGATCGAAGCCCGCTGCGCCAGACGCTGGCACTGGTGGGGTAGCAACGGGGCATCGGTGGCGATGATCACCACGATCGAGCCCATGCCCGGCTCGCCCCGTTCGGCGAAGGGTGAGGGGATCTCGTCGAGCACCCGGCCGACCGGGTAGCCATCGACCCGCAGCTCCCGCCGCTGGCCGTGGTTGGCCTGCAACAGCACGCCCACCGTCCAGCCCCCCTGGTCAGGTGGCAGGCGCCGTGAAGCCGTGCCGATACCACCCTTGAACTCATGGCAGATCATGCCGGTGCCACCGCCCACCGCACCTTCGGCAACTGGCCCGGACTCGGCGCGGGCCAGCGCTTCGTTCACCTGGTCGGGCCCTACGTGCTGGCCCCAGATATCGTTGAGCAGGCCGTCGTAGGTCTCCAGCACCACGGGCATGCACCAGTACACTGAAGGGTCGGCCAGGGTGTCGCGTTCTGCGGTGATCAGTGCGTCGCGCACCACCCCGACACTGTGGGTGTTGGTGATGGCAATCGGGGTAGTCAGCAGGCCGGCTTCGCGGATCCACTCAAGGCCTGTGGCGTCGCCGTTGCCGTTGAGTACGTGGACCCCGGCAAAGCAAGGCGCCAGGCGGGCCGCTGCCGGGCGTGGCTGGATCACCGTCACGCCGGTGCGGACCTGTTTGTCGGCACTGTCGGCCATCAAGGTGCTGTGGCCGACTCGGATGCCGGGTACATCGGTGATGGCGTTGAATTGACCGGGCACGCCATGGCCCAGGGTGATACCAAGTTGACGAGCGCGCATAAGGACTCCTGTGGGTCAGAGCGTTGTGAGTCAGAGCTTCTGGAAGGCTGGGCTGAACTTGCCGTAGGTGCTGTAGAGCATCACCGAGACGGCCAGCAGTACAAGAATGATGAGAATGTCACGAAGGGGGGCGCCAAGCAGGCCGCTGAGCAGCAGGTAACCCGCGCCGACCACCGCCAGCAGCGCTGGCGCCGGCCACAAGGGCATGCGATAGGGGTGTTCGCGGTCGCTGCGCAGCACACGGCTGAACAGAGCGCACAGCGCGACCGCCAGGTACACCATCAGGAGCAGCAGCACGGTGAACGAGGTCATCTCTTCCAGATTGGAGCTGAAGCTCAGGGCAGCGGACGGTATGGCCAGCAGCAGGGTGGCCAGCCAGGGCGAATCCCAGCGTGGGTGGATGCGGGTGAACAGGCGGTTCAGGGTAGGCGTCCACAGCTGATCGCGGCCACTGCTGAAGATCACCCGGCCAGACTGGATGACGATGGCGATGATGGCATTGAAAACCGAAAGGAAAATGCCCGCGCTCACTAGCCGTGACAGCGTCGGGTTGCCGTGGGCGTTGAGCAGGTAGCCGATCGGGTCGCTGCTGGCCAGCATCGCCTCCAGCGATGGCGCGCCCAGCAACAACGCGCAGATGGGTATCAGCTCGATGGCCACCACCAGCGCCAGGGACCAGAGCACTGCCCGATGGGTGCTGCGGCCACCGTCCTTCATGTCTTCGGCCAGTACCACGGCGGCGCCGAAGCCGTTGTAGGCGAACAGGGCCGTGCCGATCGAGGCGAACACCAGCGCCCAGGGGGTAGCGCTGAGCAGGCCGTGGTCGATGTGCTGGGGCGTGATCAACACGCTCAGCGGCAGGCTCACGTTACCCAAGCCCAGCGCCACGATGACCAGCACCGCGGCCATTTCGCATAACAGGAACACGCCCGTGACCCAGGCGTTGAGGCGGATATTGAGGATGCCGAGGGCATAGCTGCCGGTGACGATCGCCAGGGCCACGGTCTGGGTATCGAAGGCCGTGCCCAGGGCGTTGTTCAGGTAGGTCGCGGCCCCGGTGGCCAGCACCGGTGGAGTGAACAGCAGCGAGACCAGCACCGTGAGGAAGGTGGCGTAGCCGGCTATGCCGCCGAACACGCGCTTGGCATACACATACTCGCCGCCAGCAGAACTGTGGGCCCGGCCCAGCTCGGCATAGCACCAGGCGAACATCAGTGCCAGCGCTGCTGCCAATACGAAGGCCAGCACGGCACCGCTGCCGGCCTGGGCAATGGCGAAGGGTGCAATCACGAACACGGAACTGGCCGGAGTCACCGCCGAAACGGTGATCGCGACCACATCGAGCATGCCCAGGCTGGGCTTTAGCGCACTGTCGTGCATGTCGTTTTCCTCGAATTGTTATTGGGGGTTGAGGCAGTGACGAAAGGCGCGAACACCCGCGGATGGGGTGCTGCATGGGCTGCAATCTAGGCCTGGTGCTGTGGCCGGCCAATTACCATTTGGGGTTACGCCCCTTGACGCGGGCGCTGCAAAGGAGGGAAATCGCATCACCTTTTCAGGGGAGCCGGCACGGTGCACAACGTTTTTCATGAAGTCGGCATGCATGCCAATCTTGGCCGTACCATCGAACAGATCGGTCAGCCACGCTTCTGGAAGCAACTGATCCTGTTGCTGCATCGCTGGTTGCCGTTCGATAACGCCCTGGCGGCGTACTACCCCGGCAGCGGTACCCCCGTGGTGCTGGAAGAGCACGATGCAACGCCGCAGGCAGGGCCGGTGGCAATGTCCTTGTACCTGAGCGGGCTGTATCAGCTCGACCCGTTCTACCTGGCGTGCCAGGACGGTGTGGGCAGTGGCCTGTATCGGCTCGACGAGGTGGCGCCGGACCAGTTCCACCAGAGCGAGTACTACATCAGCTGGTTCCAGGCCCATGTGCTGGCGGATGAGGTGCAGTTCATCCTGCAGCTCCCAGGCCAGGGCGCGCTGAGCTTGTCGCTGGGGCGGGGGGAGGCCTTTGATGACGAGCAGTGCGGCTTGCTGGCGATGCTCTGCCCGTGGGTGCTGGCGCTGATGCAGCAACATTGGCAGGCCGGTAGCAAGCGCGTGCTGGCGCAGGATGAGCCGGTGGCGGTGCAGGTGCGTGATGCCCTCAGCCAGTTCGGCGCTGGGGTGTTGTCCGAGCGCGAGCTGGAGATTGCCCGGCTGATCTTGCGCGGGTTTTCCTCGAAGGCCATGGCCGAGCGCCTGGCGATTTCACCCGAGACGATCAAGGTTCATCGTCGCCACCTGTATGCCAAGCTGGATATCTCTTCACAGCCAGAGCTGTTTTCATTGTTCCTGCAATCGTTGGGGCACGACCCGCAGCACCCTTGAGTGCCGAGCGTACCCCTGCGCATCAGAAGCGATCCAGCCGGTAGGCCCCCAGGTCGGGGGCGCTGGCCTGCGCAGCCAGATGCCCCACCCATTCCGCGGTCACCGCTGCCTGGGTCAAGCCCAGATGCTGATGCCCGAACGCCAGCAGCACCCGCCCATCACACACCCGGTCGATCACCGGCAACGAGTCCGGCAACGATGGCCTGAAACCCATCCATGGCGTCGCGCCTTCAACGCTCAGGTCCTGGTGGAACAAGCCCTTGCTCAACCGGTGCAACTGCCACGCCCGCTGCATGCTGGGCGGTGCATCGAGGCCGGCGAACTCTACCGTGCCGGCCAGGCGCAACCCGCCAGCCATGGGCGTCATGATGAACTTGCGCTCCAGCGAGGTGACCGCGAACGGCAGGCGCTGCTGCTCCTGCGGCAGCATCAGGTGATAGCCGCGCTCGGTGTCCAGCGGTACGCGCTTGCCGGTCAGCGCTGCCGTCAGCTGTGCAGAATGTGCGCCGCAACTGAGCAGCACCTGGCGCGCCTTGAACGTCCCCTGGTCACTGGCCAGTCTGACCCCGTCGCCCTGCACTTGCCCACCCGAAACCCGCGCCTGGACAAAACGCACACCGCTGGCTTTGGCCGCCTCGAACAGCGCGCAGACCACCTGGTACGGGTCGATGAAGTGCCCGGTACGCGGGAAGAACAAACCGCCCAACAGCGCAGGGTTCAGTTGCGGCGCTGCCTCGCGCACGTGCTCGGCCGACCAGAAATCCACCGCCACGTCCTGTTGCTGCATGCGCGCCTGCAAGGCTTGCAACGCCTGACGCGACTCGGGCCGCTCGAACACCAGCAACGAGCCATCTGCCTTGAACAGCTCGCTGCGCCCGATCGAGCCCAGCAAGCGCTGCCAGGCCCCCAGGCTGCCTTCGTTCAATGCCCGGATACCGGCCACGCTGCGCCGGAATGGCGCCGGGCGCAGGTTGAGCAGCAGCCGGGTGAACCACGGCATGGCCTTGGGCAGGTACTTCCAGTCCAGGCGCAGCGGGCCCATCGGGTCGAGCAGCATGCGCGGCAGGCGCTTGAGGATCGACAGGTCGGCGATCGGAAACACCTGCTCGGTGGCCAGGTGCCCGGCGTTGCCGTACGAGGCACCCTGGCCGGGCGCCTGCTGATCGAGCAGCAGCACCCGACGGCCCTGGCGGGCCAGTTGCAGGGCGCAGGCCACGCCGACGATGCCGGCGCCGACCACAGCGATATCGGTTTCAGGGGTGTCGACCATGCTCAGGCTTCCCGCTGACCGTCGAGCAAGCGCCGCAGCTGCAGCGGGTTGCCGTGCTTGAGTGCCTGCGGCAGCAGGGCATCGGGGAAGTCCTGGTAGCACACCGGGCGCAGGAAGCGCAGGATCGCCGCCGTGCCGACCGAGGTGGTGCGGGCATCGGAGGTGGCCGGGAACGGCCCGCCGTGGACCATCGCATCACACACCTCGACACCGGTCGGCCAGCCGTTGACCAGGATGCGCCCGGCCTTGCGTTCCAGGGTCGGCAGCAGGGCTTGGGCGCTGTCGATGTCGGCATCGTCCAGTTGCAGCGTGGCGGTCAGCTGGCCCTCAAGGTGCTCGGCCACCTGGCGGACCTGCTCGTCGCTGGCGCAGGCCACCACCAGCGAAGCGGCGCCAAACACCTCGGCCTGCAACGCTGGGTCGCTGAGAAACGCTTCGGCCTGAGTCACGAACAGCTGCGCCTGGCATTGGTTCGGCCCTTGCTGCGCCTGGCCGCTGGCGGCTACCGTAGCGTTGGCGTTGTTGACCAAGGCGCCGACGCCAGCGGCATAGGCGCTGGCAATGCCCGGGGTGAGCATGGTCTGCGCGGCAGCCTGGCGCACATGTTCGCTGGCCGCCTCGATGAAGCGCTGTAGCGCCGGCCCCTGGCGGGCGATCACCAGGCCTGGATTGGTGCAGAATTGCCCGGCGCCCTGGGTCAGCGAGGCGACGAAGCCTTGTGCCAGTGCTGCGCCACGGGCCTGCAGCGCGGCGTCGAAGAGAAACACCGGGTTGATCGAGCTCATCTCGGCATACACCGGAATTGGCTCCGGACGTGCCTGGGCCGCCTGGCACAGAGCAATACCGCCGCTGCGCGAGCCGGTGAAACCGACCGCTTTGATGCGTGGGTCGCTGACCAGAGCGATGCCGACCTCGCGGCCGGCACCATACAGCAACGAGAACACGCCCTCAGGCAGGCCACAGTGTTTGACCGCGCGGGCCACGGCCTGGCCGACCAGTTCGCTGGTGCCAGGGTGCGCGGCGTGGGCCTTGACCACCACCGGGCAACCGGCGGCCAGTGCCGAGGCGGTGTCGCCGCCTGCCACCGAGAATGCCAGCGGGAAGTTGCTGGCGCCGAACACCGCCACCGGGCCCAGGGCCACCTGGCGCTGGCGCAGGTCGGCGCGCGGCAGCGGCTGGCGTTCGGGCAGGGCATTGTCGACCCGCACATCGAGCCATTCGCCGCTGCGGACCACCCGGGCAAAGGTGCGCAGTTGCGTGCAGGTGCGACCACGTTCGCCCTGGATGCGCGCTTTGGGCAGGCCGCTTTCGGCCACGGCGCGGTCGATCAGTGCATCGCCCAGCGCTTCGATTTCGCTGGCGATGGTTTCGAGGAAACTGGCGCGCTGTTCCAGCGCGGTTTCGCGGTAGGCGTCGAACGCCGCCCAGGCCAGTGCGCAGGCCTGGGCCACGTGTTCGCCGGTGCCGCCGGCATAGGCGGGTTCGAGGGCCTGGTTGGTGGCCGGGTCGATGGCGCGGATCGCGTCGCGGCTGCCGGGTACGGCGCGCTGGCCGATCAGCAGGTTGCCTGTCAGGGTCATGGGGCGTCCTTCTTTCAGGAGAAGATCTTGAAACTGAGGTGATCCCTGTAGGAGCGGCGGTGCGGCGATCCGACTTGCCCCGCGAAGAAGGCGACGCGGAGCATCGCACCGGCTTTGCCGGTGTTCGCGGGGCAAGCTCGCCTCTACACAGGGCGTGCGTTGTTTCTTATGCCAAGTTCTGCTCAGCCGACCAGTTGGCGTACCACTTGCGGAACAGCGCGTACTGCTGCTCGGCATAGTTGCGCTGGGCATCGGTGAGCACGTCGGTTTCGTTGAAGTGCAGGCTGTACTCGGTGTCGCCGTTGAGCACCATCAGGTGCTTGTAGTACAGCACCAGGTCGCAGCCTTCATCGAACGACGACAACACCGCCAACGCTGCTTCCAGTTCGCGTGCCAGGCGGCGGGCCTTGGCGTCGCCCTTGGCGGCCTGCTTGCTCAGGCTCACCAGCTGCAGCACTTCACGCGGCAGGGCGTTGCCGATACCGGTGATGGCACCGGTGGCGGCGCAGTTGACGAAGCCATGCACCACCTGGGTGTCGACGCCGACCATCAGGGTCACGTCGTCATCCTTCGAGGTGATGTGCTCGGCGGCGTAGCGCAGGTCGGCACCGCCGCCGAACTCCTTGAAACCGATCAGGTTGGGGAATTCGCGACGCAGTTCGAAGAACAGGTCGGCGCGGGTGGCGAAGCCGTAGTAGGGGCTGTTGTAGATCACCGCCGGCAGCTTCGGCGCGGCGGCGAGAATGGCCGAGAAGTGGTGTTTCTGGGCGATCAGCGAAGCACCGCGGCTGAGCACACGGGGGATGACCATCAGGCCGGCGGCACCCACCTTGGCGGCGTGGGCCGCGTGGGCGACGGCTTCGCGGGTGTTCACCGCACCAGTGCCGACGATGGTCGGGATGCCGGCGGCCACCAGGCGGGCCACGCCTTCCTGGCGTTCGGCTTCGGTCAGCAGCGGCCAGTCGCCCATCGAACCGCAGTAGACCACGGCGCTCATGCCGGCTTCGATCAGCTCGCGGCCCTTGCGCACCAGGGCGTCGAAGTCCGGCTTGCGCGCGGCGGTGCATGGGGTCATCAGGGCAGGCATGGTGCCGGTGAAGATGTTGTCAGTCATTGTTGTCACTCCTGGCGATATTCAGTGGTTTAAAAAGCCGGGTTCAAATGCCCCAGGCGAATGGATCCTGTTCGTCGATCAGCAGGGTGCTGTCGGCGGTCATGTAGGCGCGGCCGGTGATGAACGGGCGAATGCGCTCGCCGTCGCGCTCGTAGCGGCCGTGGAACTGGCTGCCGGTGATGCTGGCCTGGACCCAGGTCTGGCCTTCCTCAAGCTTGCCGTCGGCGGCCAGGCACGCCAGCTTGGCGCTGGTGCCGGTGCCACAGGGCGAGCGGTCGTAGGCCTTGCCCGGGCACATGACGAAGTTGCGGCTGTCGGCATGGGCGTCGTCGGCGAACAGTTCGACATGGTCGATCGGCGCACCGTGCTCGCCGGTGATGCCTTGGGCGTCGAGGGCCTTTAGCATGGCCCAGGTGTACTCGGTGAGGGCTTCGCGGTTGTCCAGTTCGATGCGCTGGCCGTGCTCGGAGACCAAGAAGAACCAGTTGCCGCCCCAGGCGATGTCGCCGCGCACCACACCATGGCCGGGCACCTCCACCGCCACTTGCTGGCGATAGCGGTAGGACGGCACGTTGCCGACGGTGATGGCGCCGTCTTCATGCAGGGTGGCGCTAACTTGGCCGACCGGGGTGTCAATCTTGTGCACGCCGGGTTCGATCAGGCCCAGGTGCTGCAGCGAGGCCACCAGGCCGATGGTGCCGTGGCCGCACATGTTCAGGTAGCCGGCGTTGTTGAAGAAGATCACCCCGCAAGTGGCGTCGGCCGATACCGGTGGGCAATACAGCGCGCCGACCAGCACATCGTTGCCGCGCGGTTCCAGCAGGCAGGCACGGCGCCATTGGTCGTGCAGCTCGCGCAATTCGTCGCGCTGCTCGACCATGCTGCGCCCCTGCAGCGGCGGGAAGCCTTTCATTACCAGGCGGGTTGGTTCGCCGCCGGTATGCGAGTCGATGACGTGAATCTGTTTCATGGGCTTGTCCATTGCTGATGGGATCAGGAGGCGACGGCAGGGCGGCCGCTGTAGGTTTCAGCCGAGGCTTCGCTTTCATCCTCGCCTTCCAGGTGCACCAGGTGAGCCGGCACGCCGGTGGCTGCGCCCCAGTAGTAGATGCCCAGGGCGCAGACGGCCACGGCCAGGGTGTCGAACGGGTGGCCGAGCACGCCCAGGCCGCCGAAGCTGCCCAGCCACGACAGAAGGATGGTCACGGCGTAGAAGCCGATCAGCCAGGCCGCCGAACGCACTTGCTGGGCCAGCGACAGGTGCTGGGTCGGGACGAAGCGGCCGCACAGCAGGTACAGCACGAACATCACGATCTGCAGGGCCAGCAGCCAGGACACGGTGCTCCAGCCCGACCAGTAGACGATCAGTGCGGCGATGATGAACGACAGCGGGCCGAGCACGCTCATGCCCTTGACCCGGAATGGGCGTGGCATGTCTGGCGCATTGCGGCGCAGGGCGGCGACGGTGACCGGCGCCACGGCGTAGCTCAGGACCAAAGCGGCGGACACCACGTTGATCAGCGCTTCCCAGGAAGGGAATGGCAGGGTCCAGAACACCGACAGGGCGAAGGTCAGCCACAGCGCCGGGCGCGGGATGCCCGACTCGGCGTCGATGCGGGTGAAGTACTTGAAGAAGGTGCCGGTCTGCGCCCAGCCATAGACCACGCGCGGGGTGGCGTTCATGTAGATGTTGCCGCAGCCGCTGGGGGAGATCACCGCATCGGCAACCACCAGGTAGGCCAGCCAGCCCACGCCAAGGGCCAGGGCGATGTCACGGTAGGGCAGGGCCAGTTCCTTGGTCACCGCGGCCCAGCCGTTGGTGAGCATTTCGGTCGGCACGCTGCCGAGGAAAGCCAGTTGCAGCAGGGCGTAGATTGCGGTGGACAACAGCACCGAGAGGATCAGTGCGATCGGGATGGTGCGCTGCGGGTTCTTCACTTCGCTGGCCACCGAGATGATCGGCGTCAGCCCCAGGTAGGCGAAGATGATGCCACCCGCCGACACCGCCATTTCCACGCCAGACAGGCCGAACGGGGCGAAGCCCTGGACCTCGAAGTTTTCTGGCTTGAAGAAGGTGAACAGCACGCCGATCACCAGCAGCGGGACGATGAACTTGAACACGCTGACCAGGTTGTTGGCCTTGGCGAAGGTCTTCACGCTGCGGTAGTTGAGAAAGAAGAACAGCCCCAGCAAGGCGAACTGCACCAGCCAGCCGAGCACCGTCGGGTCGCTGGAGCCGGCCTTGGTCAGCTCGGGGAACCAGGCTGCGGCGTACTGGCGCGAGGCGACCACTTCGATGGCGATCAGGCTGGAGAAGGCGATCAGGGTGATGAAGCCCATCAGGTAGCCGAGCAGCGGGCCGTGCGAGTAAACCGGGTAGCGCACCACGCCACCGGCCCGCGGCAGGGCGGCACCAAGTTCGCAATAGACGATGCCCAGCAGCAACACGGCGAAGCCGCCGAGGAACCAGGAGAGAATACCGGCCGGCCCGGCGATGGCCGAGACGTGGCTGGCGGCGAACAGCCAGCCGGAGCCGAAGATGGCGCCGAGGCCGATGAAGGTGAGGTCGAGCAATGACAGCTGTTTCTTGAATTTGCCTGACATGGGTGCGCCTTTTTGTAGGTTTTGGATAGGCAGGTCTGATGTCACGTGATGCGGCTTTTTACGGCCGCGCTCTTGTAGGTCTTGGGCGGCTTGCGTGGGGCATAGAGTGGACCTGAACGGGGCGGGGGTTCTTGATGGTTTTCTGCAGGCGGGATGACGAAATCGGCACAGTTGTAATAAATACTGGCGCAGAAGCCGGTTGAATGATTAGGCTGCAGGCCTTGCTGTATAAGGGGTTTAGAAGTTTTTTTGCATTGATGGCCCTTTCGCGGGGCAAGCCCGCTCCTACAGGAAATGCACAAGACCAAAGGGCAGTGGTGTACCTGTAGGAGCGGGCTTGTCCCGCGAAAGGGCCAGTAGCATCAACCAAGAGCATGCAGATGACACAAGACTCCCTGGCAACCCTGTACCAGTCCCTAGACCAGCACCGTCCGGCCACACTCGAAGCCCTGCTGGCCGGTGTTTCGCTGCTGCTACCGATCCTCGACGCGATCCCCAACGCCGCGATCTTCATCAAGGACCCGGCCGCCCGCTATGTGCTTGCCAACACCACCCTGGTCCAGCGTTGTGGCCTCAAGCGTCTGCAGCCGCTACTGGGCAAGACCAGCGCCGAGGTGTTCCCGGCGCAACTGGGCCCCGGCTACACCGAGCAGGATCGCCGGGTACTCAAGGATGGGCTGGTGCTGGAAGATCAGCTCGAACTGCACCTGTACGGCAGCCGTGAACCGGGCTGGTGCCTGACCCACAAGCGCCCGCTGCGCAATCCGGCGGGCGAGATCATCGGCCTGGTGGGCATCTCCGTCGACCTGCAGTCCGCCGCCGACACCCACCCCGCCTACCAGCGCCTGGCGGCCGTGGACGAGCACATCCGCCGGCATTTCCACCAGCCGATCAGCATGAGTGAGTTGACCCGCATCGCCGGGATTTCCGTGGCGCAGCTGGAGCGCTACTGCAAGCGGGTGTTCCACCTCACCCCGCGGCAGATGATCCACAAGGCACGCCTGGAGCACGCCCATCGGCTGTTGCATTCGGAATTGCCGATCACCGAAGTGGCGCTGCGCTGCGGCTACACCGACCACAGCGCGTTTAGCCGCCAGTTCAAGCAATTGACCGGTTTCACTCCGCGTCAGTACCGCCAGGCAACGGCGAATCAGGCGGATTGAAACAGCCGTTTGGCTTCGTCGAAGCACTGCTCGGCAATCGCCGAGCGTGGCTCGCTGCGGCGCAGCAGCAGGCCGACCGGGCTGTGAATGCTGGCGTCGGTGATCGGGAGGATGCGCATGTGTTCACTGAGGTCTTCCAGGCCGCAAGCGAGCGGCATGATTGCGCAGCACACGCCGGTGTTGATGGCCTGCACCAGCTGGAAGGTCGAGTCGCTTTCCAGCACGGCATTGGGCTCGAGGCCGCGGCTGCGGAAGCTCAGGTCCAGTGACTGACGGTAGTGCATGCCCTTGCTCAGCAGGCCCAGGGGAATGTCGGCGAGTTCGTCCCAGCGCAGGCAATCGGTGTCGAACTGGAAGTGCTGGGTGTCGAACAGCAGGCCCATGGTGGTGGTGCCCAGTTCGATCACTTCGAAGAAGTTGGCGTTGACCTGGTCGAGGTAGCAGATGCCCAGGTCGAGCTGGTTGCGGCTGAGGCCGTCCATGATCTGCTCGGTGCTGTGCGAACTGAGCTGGAACTGCAGTTCGGGGTACTTCTCGCGCAGCGGCAGCAGCAGGTGCATGGGGTTGAAGCTGGCCAGCGGCACGGTGCCCAGGCGCAGGCTACCGACCACTTGGCCACGGCAACTGGCGGCCTCGGCCTGCAGGCCGTCATGGGCGGCGAGCAGGGTGCGGGCCCAGGCCAGGATGCGCTCGCCTGCCTCGGTGAAACCCTCGAAGCGCTGGCCGCGCTTGACCAGCACCAGGTCCAGTTCGTCTTCCAGGTTGCGCAGGCGCATGGACAGGGTCGGCTGGGTGATATGGCACAGCGCCGCCGCCTGGCCGAAGTGGCGGGTCTGGTCGAGGGCGATGAGGAACTTGAGCTGCTTGATGTCCATGGAAGTGCCTGGGGTCTGTTTGTGCAGACCTTAACCCACGTCTGCGATAGATGTCATTGATCGGCCGGTTCGCCATTTCGATTGGACGCTGATCAGGCTTGCCTCTAGCGTGACGACAATGCCATTCAAGGAGCTTCACCGTGCGCGTCCAACCTGATGCGGTTTTCGTACCGCTGAATATCGCCGTGCTGACCGTCAGCGACACCCGTACCTACGACAACGACACCTCTGGCGATCTGCTGGCCAGCCGCTCGGTGGAGGTCGGCCATCGCCTGGCGGCGCGGGCGCTGCTCAAGGACGACCTGTACAAGATCCGCGCCCAGGTGGCGACCTGGATCGCCGATGACGACGTGCAGGTGGTACTGATTACCGGCGGCACCGGTTTTACCGGGCGTGACAGCACGCCGGAGGCAGTGCAGTGCCTGCTGGATCGGAGCGTCGATGGCTTTGGCGAACTGTTCCGCGCCTTGTCCATTCTCGATATCGGCAGCTCGACGGTGCAGAGCAGGGCGCTGGCGGGGATTTCCAACGGCACCCTGGTGTGCTGCCTGCCCGGCTCGACCGGTGCTTGCCGTACGGCCTGGGAAGGCATTCTGGTGGAGCAGCTGGATGCGCGGCATCGGCCCTGTAATTTCGTGAAGCATCTGAAGCCTATCGAAGCCTGCGAAAGCCGCGGTTAGCCCATACCGGCCTCTTCGCGGGACAAGCCCGCTCCTTCTGAGGGATGTGCTTGCCTGTAGGAGCGGGCTTGTCCCGCGAAGAGGCCATCAGCTCAATACATGATCCACCGGCAGCAACACCGGTGGCAGCGGCTCGACCCCCAGGGCCCCCAGCACATCCCGCTCCACCGTGCGCACCATGGCATCCATCGGCAGGTCGTTTTCATCCCGCCCGAACGGGTCCTCCAGTTCGTTGCCAATCGCATCCAGCCCGAAGAAGGTGTAGCCGACAATGGTGGTGAACAGTGGTGCCAGCCAACCCAGCGGCTCGGCCAGCGCAAACGGCAGCAACAGGCAGAAGATGTAGATGGTGCGGTGCAGCAGCAGGGTATAGGGGAACGGCAGTGGCGAGCCCTTGATCCGCTCGCAGGTGGCCTGCACCTCGGTCAGCCCGGCCAGACGCTGCTCCAGCAGGGTGTAGCGCCATTCGCTGATCTGCCCTTGCTCTGCCAGCCGCGAGCAGTGGCTGCCAATGTCGCGCAGGATGCCATCGCACACGTTGTGCGCGGCCACCGGAGCAGCCGCGTTCAGCCATGAGCGTGTGGCGTTCACTTCGTCCTCGTTGCGCAGCCGTGCATTCAGCCCATGGGCAAACCCGCACAGGCTGCGCAACAGCTCGGCGCGCAGTTTCTCGTCGGCGATCACCACGCTCTCGCGCACGAACGAACGGGTTTCAATGATCAGCTTGCCCCAGGCCTTGCGCCCCTCCCACCAACGGTCGTAGCAGGCGTTGTTGCGAAAGCTCATGAAGATCGACAGCGACAGGCCAAGCAAGGTGAACGGTGTGGCGCTGACCGGGTAGAAGAAAGCCGGAAAGTGCCGCTCGACCAGCACGATCAGCGCGGCGAGCAAGGTCACCATCAGGCAGCGCAGGGCAATGCGCTTGACGATCGAGCCCTTGAGGGTGAACAGCACGCGCAGCACATCGGGGCGGGGATGGACGATCATGGAGATCCAGAGGCAGCCGATCAGCCGCCGGTCATGTTCATGAAACGCAGGATCTGCACCTCGCCACCGACTTCGAAATGATGGCGGTAGGGCTTGAGGTGCAGTGAGTCACGGATGGCTTTGTCCAGCCGTGCCGCATCGCCGGGGTGGGCGCGCAGCACCTGCTTGAGGTCCATCGAGTGTTCGTTGCCCAGGCACAGCAGCAGGCGGCCTTCGACGGTCAGGCGCACGCGGTTGCAGGTGGCGCAGAAATTGTGGCTGTGCGGCGAAATGAAACCGACCCGGGTGCTGGCGGCTTCGGCCAGGCGCCAGTAGCGCGCCGGACCTTGGGAGGATTCTGTGGATTCGATCAGGGTGAAGTGCTCGGCCAGGCGCTCGCGCACCTCATCGCTGGAGCAGAACGACTCGCCGCGCTCATGTTCGTTGATCACCCCCAACGGCATCTCTTCGATAAAGGTGATGTCCAGCTCGCGGTCGATGGCGAAGCGCACTAGGTCGACCAGCTCGTGGTCGTTACGGCCCTTGAGCACCACGCAGTTGAGTTTGGTGCGCTGGAAGCCGGCCTGGCGTGCGGCGTCGATGCCGGCAATCACCTGATGCAGGTCACCCGTGCGGGTCAGTTGCTTGAAACGCTCGGCGTCGAGGCTGTCGAGGCTGATGTTCAGGCGGGTGACGCCGGCGTCGAACAGCGGCTGGGCCAGGCGCCCGAGCTGCGAGCCGTTGCTGGTCATGCACAATTCACGCAGGCCGGGCAGGGCGGCAATGCGCCCGCACAGGTCGACAATGCCCTGGCGTACCAGCGGCTCGCCACCGGTGAGGCGGATCTTGCGGGTGCCGAGGGCGACAAAGCGCTCGGCCACCTGGAACAGTTCTTCCAGGCTGAGGATCTGCTGGCGCGGCAGGAATTGCATGTCTTCGGCCATGCAGTACACGCAACGGAAGTCGCAGCGGTCTGTGACCGACATCCGCAGGTAGTCGATTTTCCGGTTGAAGCCGTCGATCAGGGCCCTGCTGTTCTGTTCCACGTTGGCGCTCGAAAGGAAGTGGGGGCTACAGGATCCAAGCTATAGCCTGTGGCCAGCCCCGTCAAATCGCTTTCCCTGACTGCTTGATCAATGTCCTCTATCACGGCTGCAGGCCAGGTGCGGCAAGGGCTACAGGGCATGATCGAGGGCGCTTATCGTGCCGTAAGGTATTTCGATTGGACGGCTCTGGGCCGGGCTCCATAGGCTGGAAAAAACACCGGGCAGATCGAATCGGTGAACATTTCCATGCCGCGTGAGGATTGACCGCATGAGCCAGGACCAACACATCAGGGACTACAAGGGCCCCGCCGCCGGCTGGGGCGCGCTGAAGAGCGTGACCAAGAGCTGGCTGGGCAGCGAGAACGCCTTCAAGAACCTGCGGGCCATGCTCAAGACCAACCAGAACGGTGGCTTCGACTGCCCGGGCTGCGCCTGGGGCGAGTCGCCGGAAGGCGACATGGTCAAGTTCTGCGAAAACGGCGCCAAGGCGGTTAACTGGGAGGCCACCGGCCGCTCGGTCGACCCGGCATTCTTTGCCAAGTACAGCGTCAGCGCGTTGCTCGACCAGACCGACTACTGGCTCGAATACCAAGGCCGCCTGACCCACCCGATGCGCTACGACGCGGCCACCGACCACTACGTCGAAACCAGTTGGCAAGAGGCTTTCGAGCTCATCGCCCAGCACTTGCACGCGCTCGACTCGGCCGACCAGGCCGAGTTCTATACCTCAGGCCGGGCCAGCAACGAGGCGGCGTTCCTTTACCAGCTGTTCGTCCGCGCCTACGGCACCAACAACTTCCCTGACTGCTCGAACATGTGCCACGAAGCCAGCGGCGCCGGCATGTCGGAAACCCTCGGGGTGGGCAAGGGCACCGTGGTGTTCCATGACCTGGAACTGGCTGACGCGATCTTCGTCATCGGCCAGAACCCCGGCACCAACCACCCGCGCATGCTCGAACCGCTGCGCGAGGCGGTCAAGCGCGGTGCCCAGGTGGTGTGCTTCAACCCGCTCAAGGAGCGTGGCCTGGAACGCTTCCAGCACCCGCAGCATCCGTTCGAAATGCTCAGCAACGGCTCCGAGCCGACCACTAGCGCTTACTTCCGCCCGGCCCTGGGCGGCGACATGGCAGCCATGCGCGGTATCGCCAAGTTCCTCTTGCAGTGGGAACGCGAAGCCCAGTCCAAGGGCGAGCCGGCGGTGTTCGACCATGCCTTCATCGCCGAGCACACCAGCGGCGTCGATGACTACCTGGCGGCGGTGGATGCCACCTCCTGGGCGCACATCGTCAAGCAGTCGGGCCTGACCCTGGCCGAGATCGAGCTGGCCGCGCGCATGTACCGCAAGGCCGAGCGGGTCATCATGTGCTGGGCCATGGGCGTCACCCAGCATCGCCATTCGGTGGCGACCGTGCAGGAAATCGTCAACCTGCAGTTGCTGCGCGGCAACGTTGGCAAGCCCGGTGCCGGCCTGTCGCCGGTGCGCGGCCATAGCAACGTACAGGGTGACCGCACCATGGGCATTGACGAGAAGCCCAATGCGGCGCTGCTCGATGCCATCGAAAAACGCTTCAAGTTCCGTGTGCCGCGCGGCCACGGGCACAACGCGGTGCTGGCGATCAAGGCCATGGAAGAAGGGAAGGCCAAGGTGTTCGTCGCCCTGGGCGGCAACTTCGCCCAAGCCACGCCGGATACCCCGCGCACCCACGCGGCGCTGCGCAACTGCGCGCTGACCGTGCAGATCTCCACCAAGCTCAACCGCTCGCACCTGGTCACCGGGCGCGATGCCCTGATCCTGCCGTGCCTGGGCCGTACCGAGATCGATATGCAGGCCGAGGGGCCGCAAGGCGTGACGGTGGAAGACACCTTCAGCATGGTGCATATCTCCAACGGCCAGCTGCGCCCGCGTTCGCCGCACATGCGTTCGGAGCCTTGGATCATCGCCGGCATGGCCAAGGCCACCTTGGGCAACCAGCCGATCGACTGGGAGTACGCGGTTGCCGACTACAACCGCATTCGCAGCATGATCGCCGACGTTATCCCGGGCTTCGCCAATTTCAACCAGCGCCTGCAGCACCCGGGTGGCTTCCACCTCGGCAACAACGCGGCGGACCGAAACTTCCGCACGGCCACACGCAAGGCTCGCTTCATGCCCCACGCGCTACCGGAGGAACTGGTCAACGCCAAGGTGCTGGCACGCGGTGACAAGCCGGACCTGATCCTGCAGACCATGCGTTCGCACGACCAGTACAACACCACGTTGTACGGGCTCGATGACCGTTATCGCGGGGTGTTCGGCCTGCGCGAGGTGGTGTTCGTCAGCGAAGCGGACATCCGCCGCCTGGGCTTCGAGCCGGGCGAGCAGGTGGACCTGGTGTCGCTGTGGGAGGATGGCGTGGAGCGGCGGGTGTCGGGCTTCCGCCTGGTGCCCTATGACATTCCGGATGGCCAGGCAGCGGCTTATTACCCCGAGACCAACCCGCTGGTGCCGCTGGAGAGTTATGGCGAGGGGACTTACACGCCGACGTCCAAGTTCATTGCGATCAAGCTGGAGAAAGCCAAGGCCGGAAATCGGATCGGGGCGGTGCTCGCTTCGGATTGATGGGCTGCCTGGGCCGGCCTCTTCGCGGCTTTAGCCGTAAAAGGGCCGGCTCCGATTCAGGGTCGATGCACCGGAAAGGCCGTGGTGTATTTCATCTGCTCCATGGCAAAACTGGAGGTGATGTTCGACAGCCCATCGGTGCTGGTGATCAGCTTCTTGTAGAAACGGTCATACGCTGCGATGTCGCCCACCACTACCCGCAGCATGTAGTCCCAGTCCCCGGACATGCGGTAGAACTCCATCACTTCCTCGAACCCCTTCACCGTCGTCGCGAACTGTTCCAGCCAGGCGCTGTCGTGGCGCTGGGTCTTGAGCTGGACGAATACAGTCAGCCCCAGCCCCAAGCGCTCGGGGTCGAGCAGGGCGACACGGCCGAGGATGTAGCCTTCTTCTTCCAGGCGCTTGACCCGCTTCCAGCACGGCGTGGTCGATAGGTTGACCGCTTCGGCCAGGTCCTTGAGCGAGATCGAGGCGTCGCGCTGCAAGAGGGTGAGGATGTGTTGGTCGAAACTGTCCATGGCAGGGCAAAACCATCGAGAAAAATTTTCCCCAGATTACCTCAGGCCTAGGAAATTTTCCTGAATTGCGCCGGCATTGCCGGCACGCCAGGTTGTTGCCATAGTTGCAGGCTTGAATCCTGCCAATGGGCCCGACCATGTCCGATAAGCCGCGTAATTTCGCCACCCGTACCATTCACGCCGGCGAGCAGTTCAGCGTTGCCGACAACGCCATCTTCCCGCCCATCTATACCGCCAGTTCCTACATCAAGCGCAGCCTCGACGATCACCCCGAATACGCTTACAGCCGTGTCGGCAACCCGACCCGGCATGCCTATGAAAGCTGTGTTGCCGCGCTGGAGGAGGGTGTCGGTGCGGTGGCCTGTGCATCGGGTGTGAATGCCACCGCCACGGTCCTGGAACTGCTGCCCAAGGACGCTCACGTGGTGGTGATGAATGGCGTATATGGCGGCACCTTTCGCATCCTCGAAGACTACCGCGGGCGTACTTCGGGCCTGACCACTACCTATGTCGACCTCAATGATGTCGAGGCGTTGGCGGCCTCGATCAAGCCAGAGACCCAGCTGATCTGGATCGAGTCACCGACCAACCCGTTGCTGCACCTGGTGGACATCAAGGCGGTGTGCGACCTGGCCCGTGCCCGCGGCATCCTCACCTGCATCGACAACACCTTCTGCTCACCGTGGAACCAGCGCCCGATCACCCTTGGCGTGGACCTGGTGATGCACTCGGCGAGCAAGTACATCGGCGGCCATTCAGACCTCACCGGGGGCGTGGTGGTCGCTGCCAATGACCAACTGCTGGCGCGGTTGCGCAAGATCAGCATGGCGGTAGGCGCGATCCAGGGGCCGTTCGACTGCTACCTGGCCCTGCGTGGGCTGAAGACCCTGGATGTGCGCATGGAGCGCCAGTGCGCCAATGCGCTGCAGGTGGCGCGCTTCCTCGAAGGCCACCCGCAGGTCGAGCAAGTGTTCTACCCGGGGCTGGAAAGCCACCCGCAGCACGACCTGTGCAAGCGGCAGATGCGCGCTGGCGGAGCGGTGGTGGCGATGAAGGTCAAGGGCGCTGATCGGGCGGCGCTCAACCGGCTGGTCGAGTCCCTGCAGATCTTCGTGCTGGCCGACTCGCTGGGCGGTGTGGAGAGCATGATCAACCACTCCTGGAGCATGTCGCACAACTCGTTGAGCCCGGCGCAGAAGGGCGAGATGGGGATCAGCGAGAACCTGTTGCGGTTGTCGGTGGGGATCGAGGATTACCGCGACCTGATCGAAGACCTGGATGGAGCCTTGAAGGCTTCAGCTGCGGTGTAAGGGCTGCTGGCCCTATCGCGAGCTGCGCTCGCTCCTACGGGGAATGTGTAATCCTGTAGGAACGAGCGCAGCTCGCGATGAGGCCGGTGACTTCAAAACATGACTATCAGGATTTCGGCGGATGGATGATCCGTTCGATCTTGTCCTTGAGCAGCAGCCTTTCCTTGCGCAGGCGGTTGACCGCCTCGTCGTTGGTGCCATTGGCCTCGGCGGCCAGCACCTCCTTGTCCTTGGTGTTGTATTCCTTGTGCAGCTTGTGAAGGTCCTGGTCCTTGTCTATGAGCGCCTGGAATGCGTCAGCGGTAACGTGCAGGTCAGCGAGCAGATCGTGCGGAACTGGCATTTCTTCACCTCTGTCAGGGTTGTCGGTAAGGTCCTGACCTTTGAGGATAGCCGCCTTTGCGCAGGTGGGGGACTGGGGTAGGCTGTCGCATCCTTTCCCGTGCCTGGAACCTGCGCCATGCCTCACTTGAACCTGGAATACAGCGACAACCTGCGCGAACTCAACGTCGATGTGCTGTTGCTGCGCCTGAACCATGCCCTGGTCGGCAGTGGCCAGTTCGCCGACGAGGCCGACATCAAGAGCCGTGCCGAGGCCTTCAGGCAGTACCGGGTCGGCACCGCACCGGGTGAGCGGGCCTTCGCCCATGTGCGCCTGGCCATCCTCAGCGGGCGGTCACCCGAGGTGAAGCAGCAGTTGTCGAACGGCCTGCTCGAGGTGTTGCGCGAATCCATCCCGGCCCAGGCCGGTATGGACATCCAGCTGTGCGTCGAAGTGCTCGACATCGATCGCGAACCCTATGCCAAGGCACGTCTGCACGGCTGAACAAATGCTGAATGAAGTTAATTTAATGTAAAAAAATGCATCGGCTTACGAATTTGTTACCGTCTTTTTCACGAAAAATTGATGGTGCGCTTTCTAGAGTTCGCCCGACTTTCCCACGGTGCCTTCCGGCCTGGGGGGTTGATAACCACTCTTGATTGCGAATGCCGATGCTCAACTTCAAATCCCTGCGGACTGAATGGGTCACGCTGTTGGCCAGCGTTTACCTGCTGGTCGGTCTCAACATGTTCCTCTGGAAGCACCTGCAAGAGGTGGTACCCGCCGGGGTATCGGGGCTTTGGCTGAGCCTGGCGTTCGCCGTGCTGATGCTCTTCGCGTTCAACCTGGTATTGACGCTGTTCGCCTTCCGTTATGTATTGAAGCCGCTATTGATCGTGCTGTTCGTGAGTGGGGCGGGTGCCGCTTACTTCATGAACCAGTATGGCGTGCTTATTGATGCCGGCATGTTCCGCAACATGGCCGAGACCAATGTTACGGAAGTGCGCGACCTGATGTCGTTGAAGTTCGCTGCCTATATTCTTTTGCTCGGCGTATTGCCGTCGGTACTGCTGTGGAAAGCGCAGATCGCCTACCGCCCGTGGCCCCGCGAGCTGCTGGGCAAGCTGGTGGTCAGCGGGGCCTGCGTGGTGGCACTGGGCTCGGTGGCCCTGGTCAACTATCAAGGGCTGTCGTCGCTGTTTCGCAACCACCACGAACTGCGCCTGATGCTTACCCCGAGCAATGTCGTCGGCGCGACCATCGGTTATGTCAACGAGCGCGTCGGTACCGCTGCGCGTCCGTTCCAGAATTATGGCGAAGATGCCAAACGCGATGCCGCCTGGCAGAAACACGAGCGCAAATCGCTGACCGTGCTGGTGGTCGGTGAAAGTGCGCGGGCCGATCACTTCGGCGTGCTGGGCTATGAGCGCGATACCACCCCGAACCTGGCCAAGGAACAGGGCTTGGTGAGTTTCTCCGATGTGCATTCCTGCGGTACCGAAACCGCCGTTTCGGTGCCATGCATGTTCTCTGGCATGAAGCGCAAGGAATATGATGCGCGCGTGGCGAAGAACCGCGAAGGGCTGCTGGACATCCTCCAGCGTGCCGGCCTGGCCGTGCAGTGGCGCGACAACCAGTCGGGGTGCAAAGGCACCTGCGACCGCGTGCAGTTCATCGACGTCAGCAACCTCAAGGACCCGCAGCTGTGCGCCAGCGGCGAATGCCATGACGAAGTCCTGTTGCAGGGCCTGGGCGAGCTGATCGACAACCTCGACAAGGACACCGTGCTGGTGCTGCACCAGATGGGCAGCCACGGCCCCGAGTACTTCAAGCGCTACCCCAAGGGCGACGAGCGCTTCACCCCGGTTTGCCAGAGCAATGCGCTGGACCAGTGCAGCGAGCAGGAAATCATCAACGGCTACGACAACACCCTGGCCTACACTGACAAGGTGCTCTCCTCGCTGATCGACACCCTGCGCAGCAAGCAGGACAAGGTCGACACGGCAATGATCTACCTGTCCGACCATGGCGAGTCGCTGGGTGAGTACAACCTGTTCCTGCACGGCACCCCGTATGCCATTGCCCCCGAACAACAAAAGCACGTGCCATTGCTGACCTGGTTCTCCGACAGCTACAAAGAGGACTTCGGTATCGACACCGACTGCCTGGCCAAGCTCAGCGATGCACCGCTGTCGCAGGACAACCTGTTCCACTCGATGCTGGGCCTGCTGCAGGTGCACACCGAGGTCTACCAGCAGTCGCTGGACATGTTTGCCAGCTGCCGGCCGTGGTTGGCCGCCCAGCGCTGAGGCCGTTCATCTAGTCCAGGGATGGCGCAGGTTTCACCACCAGGGCCCGCGCCGTATATACTGCGCGCCAATGTTTGTGGGAGAGCCTTGTGGCCATCGAAATTCACTGGATCCGTGACGACCAGACCCTGGCCGAACACTGCCGCAAGTGGCGTGAACTGCCCTTCGTGGCGCTCGACACCGAGTTCATGCGGGTCGACACCTTCTACCCGAAAGCCGGCCTGGTGCAGGTCGGTGACGGGCAGCGGGCTTTCCTCATCGACCCGCTGCTGATCGGCAACTGGCAGCCGCTGGGCGAACTGCTCGACGACAGCAACGTGGTCAAGGTGCTGCACGCCTGTAGCGAAGACCTCGAAGTGCTGCTGCGCCTGACTGGCAAGCTGCCGCAACCGTTGTTCGACACTCAGCTGGCGGCCGGTTACCTGAACCTGGGCTTCTCCATGGGCTATTCGCGCCTGGTGCAGGAAGTGCTGGGCATCGAGCTGCCCAAGGGCGAAACCCGCTCTGACTGGCTGCAGCGCCCGCTGTCGGAAACCCAGGTCAGCTACGCCGCCGAAGATGCCGTGCACCTGGCCGAACTGTTCACTGCCCTGCAGCCGCGCCTGTCCGACGACAAGTACGCCTGGGTGCTGGACGACGGCGCCGAGCTGGTGGCCGCCCTGCGCCGTGAGGTCGAACCCGAGATCCTCTATCGCGACGTCAAGCTCGCCTGGAAGCTGGGCCGCCAGCAGTTGGCGGTGCTGCGCGAACTGTGCGCCTGGCGCGAGCGCGAAGCACGCAGCCGCGACGTGCCACGCAACCGCATCCTCAAGGAACACTCGCTGTGGCCCATGGCCAAGGGCCAGCCGGACAACCTTTCGGCCTTGGCCAAGATTGAAGAAATGCACCCGCGCACCATCCGTCAGGACGGCGCCTTCCTGCTCGAGCTGATCAAGCGCGCCGGCAGCCTGCCGCCCGAACAGTGGCCTGAGCCGCTGCCTGAGCCGCTGCCGATCGAAGCCGCCGGCATCCTCAAGCGCCTGCGCGCCATCGGCCAGGCCGAAGGCGAGCGCCTGGGGATCGCCCCGGAGCTGATGCTGCGCAAGAAGGCCCTGGAAGCCCTGCTCAAGAGCGGCTACCCCAACGGCCCCTACCAACTGCCCGATTCGCTGCGCGGCTGGCGCCGTGAGCGGATGGGCCAGGCCCTGCTCGACGACCTCGCAGGCGCCGGAGACAAGCAATGAAACGTATCTGCTCGATCTACAAGAGCCCACGCAAGAACGAAATGTACCTCTACGTGCTCAAGGCCGAAGGCCTGGAGCGGGTGCCAGAGGCGCTGCTGCCGTTTTTTGGCAAGCCGGTGCATGCCTTCGACCTGGTGTTGACCCCGGAGCGCCAACTGGCCCGCGAAGACATCGCCAAGGTGCTGGAAAACCTCGAGACCCAGGGTTATCACTTGCAGATGCCACCGGCCGAGGACGAGTACATCGAGCACTTGCCCGAAGAGCTGCTGCGCCGTAACGACCCGGTCTGATCATGCGTGTACTGATCGCTGAGCATGATCATGCTCGATACGCCGAGCTATTGCGCGAGGCAGCGCCGCAGCTGGAAATCCTGACCAGCAGCGATTCCGCCGAACTGGCTCGCCAGGCACCGCAGTGCCCGGTATGGCTGGGCCAGCCGGATTTGCTGGCGAGCCTGCTGCGCCAGGGGCACAAGCCGCAATGGATGCAGTCGACCTGGGCGGGCATCACGCCGTTGCTGGCCGAGGGCCTGCCACGAGATTACCGCCTGACTCGCGCAGTGGGCATATTCGGCCAGGTGATGGCCGAGTACATGCTCACCTACATGCTCGGCCACGAGCGCGAGGTGCTGTCGCGCCTGGTCAGCCAGGTCGAGCGACGCTGGGATGACCGCCCGGGGCGCACTCTGGAAGGGCGCAAGGTGCTGATCGTCGGTACCGGCGATATAGGTCAGCGGGTGGCAGAGTTCCTCGTGCCGTTCGGCGTGAGCCTTTATGGCATCGCCAGCAGCGCCCGTGAACAGGCGCCGTTCGTCGAGGTCGCGGGGCTGGTGGATTTGCCGCGCATGGTCGGGCAGGTGGATTACGTGCTCAACCTGCTGCCGGACACGCCGGCCACCCACGACTTGTATGACGCGGCGCTGTTCCAGTGCTTCCAGCCCACGGCGCTGTTCATCAACGCCGGGCGCGGCGCGGCGGTGGTCGATGCCGACTTGGTCGAAGCGTTGAAGGAGGGGCACCTGGCCGGGGCGGTTATCGACGTGTGCCGACAGGAGCCGCTGCCGCAACGGCATCCGTTCTGGACCGCCTGGGGCTTGTTGCTGACCGGGCACAGCTCGGCGCCGACCTCGCCGGCGGCGATGGTGCGGTTGTTTGCCGGGAATGTGCGGGCGTACGCAGAGGGGCAGGGGTTGCGCGGCGAAGTCGACTTCGCCCGGGGTTACTGATCTCTTTGGCCTGTACCGGCCTCTTCGCGGGACAAGCCCGCTCCTGCAGAGGTACGCTACCCCCTGTAGGAGCGGGCTTGTCCCGCGAAGAGGCCAGTACAGGCTGTACAAGCCTTACAGGCTGAAATCGCCCTCAGCCGCCAGCTCGCTCAGCGGCCGACGCGGGCTCGGCACTTCACGCGCCTGCAGCGCCTCGTCCAGGCTGGCCTTGTCGCCCAGCTTGCCGATCGCCACCATGGCATGCAGCTCATAACCTTCCGGAATCTTCAGCTCCTGGCGTGCCAGTGCCTGGTCGAACCCGGCCATGCCGTGGGTGTGCCAGCCGCTGATGCTGGCCTGCAGGGCCAAGTGGCCCCAGGCGGAACCGGTGTCGAAGGTGTGCCACAGCGCCGGCTTTTCTTCGGTCGCGCCCGGCGCCGCGAAAGTGGTCTTGGAAATGATCAGTACCAGCGCCGACGCCTGCTGCGCCCAGCTGCGGTTGAAAGGCACCAGCAGGCTAAGATAACGCTCCCAACTCGACGTATCGCGGCGTGCATAGAGGAAGCGCCACGGCTGAGAGTTGTAGGCCGACGGCGCCCATCGTGCCGCTTCGAGGAAGCTCAGCAGGGTCTCTTCGCTGATCGGTTCGGCGGTGAAGGCGCGTGGCGACCAGCGGTTGATGAACTGCTCGTTGATGGCGTAATCGGCAATGCGGGGGGTGGCGCTCATGGCTGCTCCTGCAATTGGATGGCAAAGCACGCACGCTACTGCGTCCGCCTGGCACTGACAAGCGGTCTGGCGTTGCCGAAGGCCAGGCTCTAGACTGGCGCCGCCGCGCACCGCGGCCACCAAGATGACTGCAGGAAACCCGTGTGATGATCGCTGACAGCGCGCCGTTCTGGCGGCGCAAGACCCTCGAACAACTCAGCCCGCAAGAGTGGGAGTCGCTGTGTGATGGCTGCGGCCTGTGCTGCCTGCAAAAGCTTGAGGATGAAGACGACAACAGCGTCTATTACACGCGCATCGCCTGCAAGTTGCTCGACCTCGATACCTGCCAGTGCAGCGACTACCCCAACCGCTTCGCCCATGTGCCCGATTGCATCCAGCTCACCCCGGGCAAGGCCGACCAGTTCAAATGGCTTCCGAGCACCTGTGGTTACCGCCTGGTCAGCGAGGGCAAGGACCTGCCCGAGTGGCATCACCTGGTGTGCGGTGACCGCAAACAGGTGCATGAACAGCGCATATCGCAATCGGGGCGTATGCTCAGTGAACATGATGTGGACGAAGACGACTGGGAAGACCACCTGATTTTCCGCGCCAGCTGAACGGCGCCCCCGTCGCCTCTGAGGAACAAGGAGTTTCGGTATGCGTTGCCAGTGGTTGTTGCTCCTCGGGCTTGTGGCCTGTTCGCCGGCTTGGGCGAAAAAAGTCGACCTCGATTATCAGGTGCGCCTGCTGCCTGCCAATGGCCAGGCCGAAGTGCGCCTGACCCTGGCCGAAGGCAGTGCCGTGCGCAGCCTGGACTTCGACCTGGGCAAGGCCGACACCTATAGTGGCTTCCAGGCCGATGGCCAGTGGCAGCAACAGGGCGAGCGCGGCGTATGGCACCCGGCGACGGGCAAGACCAGCCTCAGCTACCGGGTGAAGCTGGACCAGAAAATGCGCAGCGGCGCCTACTCCTCACGCATCACCCCGCATTGGGCGCTGTTCCTCGGCGATCAGCTGGTACCGCCTGCGCGCCTCGACCAGCAGGACGGCACCGAGCTGGTGGCACGCCTGACGGTCGATTTGCCTGAAGGCTGGAAGAGCATCGAAACGTCCTGGCCACGCATCGGCAAGGACAAGTTCCGCATCGACAACGTGTCCCGCCTGTTCGACCGCCCGACCGGCTGGATGCTCGCGGGCGACCTTGGCAGCCGCCGCGCCCGCCTGGGTGAGACCGACGTGACCGTGGCCGCGCCGGTAGGGCAGGGCATGCGGCGGATGGACAGCCTGACCTTGCTGACCTTCGTCTGGCCGCAATTGCAGGCGGTGTTCCCGCGCAACCCGGCCAAGCTGCTGCTGGTGGGGGCCCGTGATGGCATGTGGCGTGGGGCGATGGCTGCCGACGGTTCGATCTACCTGCACAGCAGCAGGCCGATGGTCAGCGAGAATGGCAGCAGCCCGTTGCTGCGCGAGCTGGTGCAGCTGTTTGCGCAGATTCGAGTGCGCGACAACAGCGACTGGCTGGGGCAAGGCCTGACCGAGTACTACGCAACCGAGCTGTTGCGCCGTGCTGGCGGCATCAGCGATGACCGCTACGAGGTGTGGCAGGCACGTCTGCAGAAGCTGGGTGGCAAGGTCACCCAGCTGCGTGCCGAGCATGCCAGCCCGGCGCAGGTGGCCCGCGGGGTGATGGTGTTACAGGCGCTGGACAAGGAAATCCGCATCCATACCCAGGCCAAGCGTTCGCTGGATGATGTGACCCGGGCGCTGATGCGCCTGCCCAGCGTGAGCACCGAAGAGTTCGTGCAAATCAGCGAGAATGTGCTGGGGCGCCGGTCCGACGTGCTGCAGAGCAAGGCCCTGCGCTAGCCTGCACCGGCCTCTTCGCGGTTTGACACGCGAAAAGGCCGGAACTGGCAGAGCAGATTCAACTGCCAGTCAAAGGATCCTTGCCGGTCACGCTCACCCCTCGGGTAGCCGCCTCGGCATTGGCCCTGAGCACCTCCAGCTCCGCTGCACTGCGCTCGATATCCGAACGCAAGCGGTTGTATTCCCGCCGATGCCTCTGCCACCAGGCCTTGGTCGAGCAATGCCCGCTGACCCCACGGGCCACCGCCAGGCCGCCTACCACCATCTGCAGCAGCCCGATCAGCCCTCCGTGGCGCAGCCCTTTGCTGAACATCAGCGCACCGCCAGCAAGTGACCCGGCGCGTTCCAGGCCATGAACATTGTGCTCCCGTGACCCGGGGGCGGAATGGATATCGAGCATGGCAAGCCCTCCTTGTGGAATGTAAGTAGCTGACCCGCCTGAGGCGGCTGGCGTTCATTCGCTGTGTCGTCGGATGGTTGTGCTGGCGCTGGGGACTGGTCATTCCCATTGGGTACCGCGGTGACGCCCTGGGCTACATCCAGTGCACCTCCAAGGTGGGCGTACCTCGTCATCGTGTTCGGGCTGGGGCGAAGAAAGCCATCTGCCTGCAGGTGGCTATTTTGTTTGTTTCGGGTTCTTTGCGGGGCACATTTGTCTGGTTTGGATAATTACCTGTCCGGTTTGGCAATGCAGTCTCCAGGGTGTTTAATCTCACCTCTGAAAAGCCCTCAAACCCCTTGAAACAAGGGCCCTTAGAGATTTCACCGTCCATCGAAAATGCTGTAGACACATTGTCTAACAGTGACCTATAGTCGTTATACAAATAGTAGACATAGCGCTATGACAACAAAGAAGGCCGCCATGAAAGCCACCGTCCAACCACTCGCTGCAGAAGTGCCGCAGGACCGCAAAGCCGTCCTTGCCGAAGCGCTGCGCCGCCGGATCCTCAGCATGGAACTGGCTCCGGGCGCGGTGGTGGACGAACTGGCGTTGTGCGACGAGTTCGGCCTGTCGCGCCCCCCGGTCCGTGAGCTGCTGCGCCAGATCGCCGCCGAAGGCTACATCGAGCTGGAAGCCAACCGCGCACCTCGCGTCGCCGCCATGAACCACGAATCGCTGCACAGCTTCTACGTTGCCGCGCCGCTTATCTACGTTGCCACCACCCAGCTGGCCGCCACTTACGCCAGTGCCGACGAAATCGAAGTGCTCAAGGCCATCCAGGCCAAGTTCCGCCAGGCCATCGAACAGCGCGATGTGGAAAACCGCGTGCTCTACAACGACGCCTTCCACCTGGAAATCGGCAAGATGGCGCACAACGATTACCTGATGCCAAGCCTGCGCCGCCTGCTCATCGACCATACCCGCCTGGGCAAGATTTTCTACCGCCATCCGACTACCGACGACATGCAGCGGGACCTCGAGATCGCCTGTGAGCAGCACGAACAGATGATCGAGGCCATCGAGCGCCGTGATGCGCAGACCGCCGGCCAGCTGGCCCGCGAGCATATGGAGCTGTCGCGTCGGCGCATGGCCGAATACGCCGCACCGCAAGGGCTGGATGTACCGATTCAGATATGAATTACCCGGTCGTCGCCACCAGCGCTGACCACCCGTCGAAACAAGAACCAGGTTAGTGACATGACAAGAATAAGTTCGTTACCTGCCGATGATGCCACCTGTGGTTGGTATCACCTGAGCAAACCCCGCACGCCAAGGCCGGCCCACAGTGGCCACAGCCAGGCGCGCTGGGTGGTGGTCGGCGCCGGCTTTACCGGCCTGGCCGCTGCGCGGCAGCTGGCAACGAACTTCCCGGGTGACGAGATCGTACTGATCGAGGCCCAGGAGGTCGGTTTCGGCACCTCCGGGCGCAATGCCGGTTTTGCCATCGACCTGCCACACGACATTGGCGCCGAGGACTACATCGGCGACATCGGCACCGCCAAGACCATCCTCAAGCTCAACCTGGGTGGCCAGTCGTACCTCAAGGAACTGATCAAGCGCTACGATATCGAGTGCCAGTTCCGCCATTGCGGCAAGTACCAGGCCGCTATTGAAGACCGTGGCATCGCCGTGCTGGATGCCTACCGCCGTGGCCTGGACAAGCTCGGCCAGCCCTATGAAGTGATCGAAGGGCGGGACCTGCCCGAGCACATCGGCACCCACTTCTACCGCAAGGGCCTGTTCACCCCGGGCACGGCACTGCTGCAGCCTTCGGCACTGGTCAAAGGCCTGGCCGACAGCCTGCCAAGCAACGTTTCCCTCTACGAACACACACCGATCAGCGACGTCGAATACGGCGACAAGGTCGTGCTGCGCCATGCCAATGGCTCGATCACCGCCGACAAGCTGGTGCTTACCACCAATACCTTCGGCATGAGCTTCGGCTTCCTCAAGGGCCGCATGCTGCCGGTGTTCACCTACGGTAGCATCACCCGCCCGCTGACCGAGGACGAACGGGCGCGCCTGGGCGGCAAGCCCTTCTGGGGTGTAATCCCGGCCGACCCATTCGGCACCACCATGCGCCGTACCGTCGACAACCGCCTGCTGATCCGCAACAGCTTCAGCTACAACCCGGACGGGCGCAGCAACCGCAAATACCTGGAACGCTTCGTCGAGCGCCACCGCGAATCCTTCGCCCGGCGCTTCCCGATGTTGCCCGGCGTGAACTTCGAATATACCTGGGGCGGTGCACTGGCCTTGTCGCGTAATCACATGGGCTTCTTCGGCAAGTTGGCGCCGAATGTGGTGGGCGCATTGTGCTGCAACGGCTTGGGCGTTACCCGTGGCACCGTCACCGGCAAGTTGCTGGCCGACTGGCTGGCGGGTGACAAGCACGAACTGATCGAGTTTCTGCTCAATGCCCCCGGGCCTTGTGCGAACCCGCCGCAGCCCCTGGTTTCTCTGGGCTTGAACGCCAACCTGATGTGGGGGCAGTTCCGCGCTGGCAAGGAAAGCTGACCGTTCTTTGAAGTAGACAGGAAGCAACTTGATGCCGGTGGTTATTTGCCGGCACGGGCGCCCTTTGCCCGAATTTGATGATCGACATGCGTAGTCCGGTCACCCGGGGCTGAATGTGGTTTTCAGTTTCGCGGATGCGCTCGCCTTGAATATGTGCAAGCAAGAAGAGGTAGGAACTAACAATGACAAGTCCGAATCTTTCGATTGAAGAAGTACCGATCAACAACTTCCACCAGTTGCTGACTTTGCGTTCCGGTGGCGGTTCGTTCGTCGATGGCTACGTGCTGAGCATCATCGGTGTGGCCATGGTGCAGATGTCCGCCGGCCTCAACCTGACCAGCTTTTGGCAGGGCATGATCGCCGCCTCGGCATTGATCGGCATCTTCTTTGGTGGCTTCTTTGGCGGCTGGCTGACCGACCGCCTGGGCCGCAAACGGGTGTTCTTCGTCGGCCCGGTCCTGTTCATGCTGGCTTCGGTCGCGCAGTTCTGGGTGGAGTCGGCGCTGGCCTTGTTCCTGTTGCGCTTCGTGATCGGCATCGCGGTGGGCATCGAATACCCGGTGGCGACTTCGCTGTTGGTGGAGTTCCTGCCCAAGAAGAACCGCGGCCCACGCCTGGCCACCCTGACCGTACTCTGGTTCGCCGGCGCCGCCACGGCCTACATGGCCGGTGAAGCGATCCTGCGTCACGGTGGCGACGACGCCTGGCGCCTGGTGCTGGCCAGTGCCGCAGTGATTGGCGCACTGCTGTTCGCCATCCGCCTGGGCACCCCGGAATCGCCGCGCTGGCTGATCAGCAAGGGCCGTTCGGCTGAGGCCGAGCAGGTGATCAAGCAAGTCTACGGCAACGGTTTCGGCCTGAAGAACCTGCCCGAGGAACCCAAGACCCGCAAGCTGTCGTTCCTCAGCCTGCTGCACTCCGGCTACGGCAAACGCATGTTGTTCGTCACCATGTTCTGGACCTGCTCGGTGATCCCGGTGTTCGCTGTCTACGCTTTCGCTCCGAAAGTCCTGGGTGCGCTGAACCTGAAAGGGGACTGGGCGGCGATCGGCTCGGTGGCCATCACCTGCCTGTTCGTGGTCGGCTGCATCATCGGCACTCGCCTGCTGAACACCCTCGGCCGGCGCACCACGCTGCTGCACAGCTTCTTCTGGTCGGGGCTGGCACTGCTCGGCCTGGGGGCCTTCAGCAACGGCAACGAGATGCTCATCCTCGTGCTGTTCGGCGCCTACGCCTTGTTCATTGGCGGTGCCCAGGTGCTGCAACTGGTCTACCCGAACGAACTGTTCCCCACCGAGATTCGCGCTGGCGCCGTGGGCGTAGGCACCTCGATGTCGCGGATCGGTGCCGCCGTCGGCACCTGGCTGGTGCCTATCGCTCTGGATAGCTACGGCATCGGCGCAACCATGTATGCCGCTGCCGCCGTGACGTTCGTCGGTCTGGCCTTCTCGGTTGCCCTGGCCCCGGAAACCCGTTCGCTGAACCTGCAACAGGCCGCTTCGCTGGGCTGAGTTGACTGACAACCCGCCACGGCGTCGATCCGTCGTGGCCTTTACAGCACTGATCAACGCACTGGAGAACCTACCGTGAAATTCGAAGGCATCTACACCCCGGCAATCACTCCGCTGGCTGCGGACGGCTCGATCAACAAGGCGGCGTTCGCCGAAGTGCTCGAATACCTGGTCGAGTCGAAGATCCATGGCGTCATCATCGGCGGCTCCACCGGCGAGTACTACGCCCACACCGCCCAGGAGCGCATCGAGCTGGCCGCCCAGGCCAAGGACGTGCTCAACGGCCGCCTGCCACTGATCGTCGGCACCGGTGGTATCCGCACCGAAGACGCCGTGGCCTTCGCCCAGCACGCCAAGGAAATCAAGGCTGACGCGCTGCTGGTCGGCACCCCGCCTTATGCGCTGCCGACCCAGCAGGAAATCGCCCTGCACGTCAAAGCGGTCGACGCCGCCGCCGGTCTGCCGATCATGCTCTACAACTACCCAGGCCGCATGAGCGTGAACATGGGTGAAGAGTTCTTCGACGCCGTGGCCGACGTGAAGAACATCGTCGCCATCAAGGAAAGCTCCGGTGACATGGCCCAGCTGCACCGCCTGGCCATCAAACGCCCGAACATCCAGCTGTCGTGCGGCTGGGACGACCAAGCCCTGGAATTCTTCGCCTGGGGCGCCAAGAGCTGGGTCTGCGCCGGCTCCAACTTCATCCCGCGCGAGCACGTGGCTCTGTACGAGGCCTGCGTGATCGAGAAGAACTTCGACAAGGGCCGCAAGATCATGGCCGCCATGATGCCGCTGATGGACGTCCTCGAAGGTGGCAAGTTCGTCCAGGCGATCAAGAACGGCGTTGCCCTGAACGGCCTGAAGACTGGCGGCGTGCGCAAGCCACTGTACGACCTGGATGACGCCGAGAAGGCCGAACTCAAGCGCGTGGTCAGCGAACTGAAGGCCACCATCGCCCAGATCAAATAAGGAGGCTGGAAAAATGGCCGATTTGCTGAGCAAGGAACAATACGCGGCCATCGCCGCCGACCTGCAACTGCGCACCCAGGCGTTCATCGACGGTAAATTCCGTGATGCCATCTGCGGTCGCACCTTCGTCACCACCAACCCGGCCACCGGCAAGCAGCTGGCTGAGGTCGCTGCATGCGACGTCAACGACGTCAACGTTGCGGTGGCTGCGGCCAAGCGCGTGTTCGAACAGGGCACCTGGTCGAAGATGCAGCCGAACGACCGCAAGCACGTGCTGCAGAAGTTCGCCCAGCTGCTGGAAGACAACGCCCACGAACTGGCGGTACTGGAAGCGCTGGACAGCGGCAAGCCGGTCAGCGAGTGCCAGACCGTGGACGTGCCGGAAACCATTCACACCATCCGCTGGCACGCCGAGCTGATCGACAAGATCTACGACGCCACGGCCCCGACCGGCAATGCCGCCGTGACCCTGGTGGTGCGTGAAGCCATTGGCGTGGTCGGCCTGGTGCTGCCGTGGAACTTCCCGCTGCTGATGCTGGCGTGGAAAATCGCCCCGTCGCTGGCCGCCGGTTGCTCGATCGTGGTCAAGCCGGCCAAGGAAACCACCCTCAGCGCCCTGCGCGTGGCCGAGCTGGCCCATGAAGCTGGCATTCCTGCAGGCGTGTTCAACCTGGTGCCTGGCGGTGGCCGTGAAGTGGGCGAAGCCATTGGCCGCCACATGGACATCCCGATGGTCAGCTTCACCGGTTCGACCGACACCGGCCGCCTGTTCCTGAAATACGCCGCCGAGTCCAACCTCAAGCGCATTGTCCTGGAGCTGGGTGGCAAGAACCCAGCCGTGGTCATGAACGACTGCGAAGACCTCGACGAAGTGGCCCAGTTCGTCACCGCCGGTGCGTTCTGGAACATGGGTGAGAACTGCTCGGCGTCCTCGCGCCTGATCGTCCACAAGGACGTCAAGGACGAGCTGCTGGGCCTGATCGCCAAGCACCTGAAGGACTGGAAACTGGGCGACCCGCTCGACCCGGACAACCGCCTGGGCGCGATGGTCAGCAAGTCGCACTTCGAAAAGGTGAAGTCGTATCTGGAATACGCTGCCGAGCAGAAACTCAGCATCGTTCAGGGTGGCGAGACCGAGGAAGGCGTGTTCGTGCAGCCGACCATCGTCGACAACGTTGGCCGCGACAACAAGCTGTTCGTCGAGGAAATCTTTGGCCCGGTGCTGAGCGTGACCAGCTTCGAGACCCTTGACGAGGCGATCGAGCTGGCCAACGACACCGTCTACGGCCTGGCCGCCTCGGCCTACACCGGCAGCCTGCGCAATGCGCTGCGCCTGTCGCGTGAAATCCGCGCGGGCGTGGTGACGGTCAACTGCTTCGGTGAGGGTGATGTCACCACGCCGTTTGGTGGCTACAAGGAGTCTGGCTTTGGTGGGCGCGACAAGTCCATCTGGGCCCATGACCAGTACACGGAGCTGAAGACCATCTGGATCAACGCTTCGTGATCTGAGCAAGACCGGTGCTGTTCTGACGGAGCTCAGCACCTGACCGCCCTTGCAGTTTTACTGCAAGGGCGGTTTCTTATTTGTCTTTTATTTGAATTTGGGACCCGAACGGGTATTCAGCCCTTTGGCCATGCGGTCATACAGCACCACATTCACCGTCGCCGCCAGGTTCATGCAGCCTTCGGTGGGGATGTAGATGGTCTCTTCACACCAGCCCCGCACTTCCTCGCTCAACGAGCCATCCTCAGGCCCGAAGATATAGATCGCCCGGTCCGGGTGGGTGTATTCAGGCAGCGGCCGTGCGCCGTCCACCAGCTCCACCGCCACTGGCGTGCACCCCAGGGGAATGATGCGTTGCAGGTCGTCGATGCCGATCAGCGGAATGTCGTAGTGCACCCGCTTGGTGTCGGTGACGAAGTCACGCGCGCGCTCATAGCGCTTGCCGGTGTAGAACACCGAGTTGACGCCGTAGCAACCCGCTGCGCGCATTACCGAACCGACGTTCTCCGCAGACTTGGGGTTGAACAGGCCGATGCAGCTGTACCGTTTGTTTGCCACGTGCCGGGGCCCTTCGCGAAAAAAAGAGCGCGATTATACGGGCTTGCCGGCAGCGGCGGGGATTTGCAGACAGCAGTCGCGACGATCAGTCTTTCTTGAGCATGCCTGCCAGCCCGGCGAACGGGTTGTGGGTGGCCTTGGCGATGCTCGGGGTGCTGGTCGAGCCTTCGCTGAAGTACTGCTGGTCGGTGTAGCGCGAGTGCTCGTTGTCGTGGCAGTACAGGCACAGCAGCTCCCAGTTGGAGCCGTCCTGCGGGTTGTTGTCGTGGTTGTGGTCACGGTGGTGCACGGTCAGCTCGCTCAGGCGCTTACCGGCGAACTCGCGGGCACAGCGGCCGCACACGTGCGGGTACATTTTCAGGGCCTTGTCGCGGTAGCCCATCTCCTTGTCGCGCTTGGCGTCGGCGAGGATGCGATCGAGGCGGGCGGTGGCGGCGGAGGTGGAAGCCGAACTCATGGTGTTTCCTTTGTTCTGATCAGGCAGATGACGGTTATGCCATTGAGTCTAGCGCGCTTGCAGGCCAGGCGGACAGGCGAAAACTCGAATATCGGCGTAGCCTGTAGAGAGGTTCCCGACAGGAGGTTGCTGATGTTCCACGCGATCCTCGCCGCGCTGCTTGTCGCCGCCATGCCCCTGGCCGAAGCTGCAGGCACGCCACCACGGCTGAACACCCCGGTACCCGGTGCGCCGGGCACGCCGACGCCCACGCCTTACCCGCAGATCACCCCGAGCATGCCACCCAAGGCCTACGACAGCACACCGGGTGCGCCGCTGCTGCCGCCGATGCCGGTACCGGGGCCGCCGAAGGACCAGGACTTGCCCGGCCTGCACCAGGATCCACCGAAACCTCCAGCGCAGAAACCCTAACGGCGAACCCAGGAAGACTCACTCCACCCCCAACTCCCCAAACACGAACGCATATTCCAGCGCCACATCGCGCAGCCCCTGGTACCGCCCGCTCATCCCGCCATGCCCGGCGCCCATCTCGGTCTTGAGCAACAGCAGGTTGTCGTCGGTCTTGCGCGTACGCAAACGGGCGACCCACTTGGCGGCTTCCCAGTACTGCACGCGGCTGTCGTTGTAGCCGGCCACCACCAGCATTGCCGGGTAGGCCTGGGCGCTGACATTCTCATAGGGCGCATAGGCCTTGATGCGCGCGTACACCTCGGGCTCCTCGGGGTTGCCCCATTCGTCGTACTCGGTGACGGTCAACGGCAGTTCGGGGTCGAGCATGGTATTGAGCACGTCGACGAACGGTACCTCGGCGATGGCGCAGCGGAACAGTTCCGGGCGCAGGTTGAGCACCGCACCCATCAGCAGGCCGCCGGCGCTGCCGCCGCTGATGGCCAGGCGCTCTGGCGCGGTCACACCCTCGGCGATCAGGTGTTCGGCGCAGGCGATGAAATCGCTGAAGGTGTTGTGCTTGTGTTCCTGCTTGCCAGCGCGGTACCAGGCTTCACCCAGCTCGCCGCCGCCGCGCACGTGAGCGATGGCAAAGGCCACGCCGCGTTGCAGCAGGCTCAGGCGGGCGTGGGAGAACCACGGGTCAAGGCTTTCGCCGTAGGCGCCATAGCCATACAGGTAGAGCGGCACGGTCTTGCCCTGATCTTCGCGACGGCGCACCAGGCTGATCGGCACCTGGGTGCCGTCTGGCGCCGTGGCCCACAGGCGCTGGCTGACGTAGTCGTCGGCGTCGAACTGGCCGAGCACCGGCGTCTGCTTGAGGACTTCCTGGGCTCCCGTGGCCAGCTCCAGCTGGCGCACCTGGGCCGGGCGGTTGAGCGCTTCATAGCGCAGGCGCACGCGGCGGCTGGCGAACTCCAGGCTGTCCTGCACGTACAGGCTGTAGGCTGCGTCGGGCAATTCGACCCGGTAGGGTGCCAGGCCCTGCGGGCGTACTTCGATGATCGGCAGGCCGCCTTCACGCAGGCTCAGGGTCAGCGCGTCGGCATTCAGGCTCAGGCCCTCGAGCATGATGTCGTCGTGGTGCGGCACCAGCACCTGCCACTGGTCGCGGCTGGGGACCGGGGTGGCCGGGGCATGGCAGAGGGCGAAGTTGATACCGTCCTGATTGGTGCGGATGAACCAGCGCCACTGGCCGTCGAGCTGGCCGTGGTCAGGGAAGTACTCATGGCCCTCGACCCTTGGCGCCAGGCAGGTGAATGCCGCCTGCGGCGTTGCGGCGTCGAGCACCCAGGCCTCGCTGGTGGTCTTGCTGTTGAGCAGCAGTACCAGCTGGCGCTCGGAACTGGTGCGGTAGCAGTGCAGGAAGAAGCGCCCGTCGGCCTCTTCGAACACCGTGGTCGCGTCGGCCTCGCCAAGGGTGTGGCGGCGCAGGCGGCAGGGGCGATGGGTATCGTCCAGCTCGGCGAAGAACAGCGTCTGGCTGTCGTTGGCCCAGGTCATGCTGCCGTCGCAGTCGTCGAAGGGCAGGGCGGCCAGGTTGCCGCTGGTCAGGTCCTTGACGTACAGGCTGTAGATTTCGTCGCCGCTGGTATCGAGGCTGTAGGCCAGCAGGCGGTGGTCGGGGCTGACACTGAACGCGCCCAGCGACAGGAAGCCGCCGTTGGCCAGGGCGTTGGGGTCGAGCAGCAGTTGCTCCTGGCTTTCATCGACCGTGTTGGAATCGTCCGCCGGGCGCGGGCAGCGGTAGTGGCGCGGGTACTCGTCGCCCGCGGTGGTGCGGGTGTAGTAGAGGTACGGGCCCCAGGGCGAGGGCAGCGACAGGTCGGTTTCGAGGATGCGGCCCTTGATCTCTTCGAACAACTGCTCGCGCAGGGCGGCCTGATCGGCCAGGCAGGCCTCCTGATAGGCGTTTTCCGCCTGCAGGTAATCGAGCACTTGCGGGCTGTCGCGCTGCTGCAGCCAGGCATAGGGATCGGCGGCCTGGTCCTGGCGGGCAATGGGGGGCTGGGGCTTGGTTGGCATCGGGGATCTCTTGACCGGGACAGGGAGACGCTGTCTGCGCCCTGAAAAGTGTTTATCATAGGCATCTCTTTGCCTGGCTTGCACGAACACCATGATCGAGAACGACTACACCTTCGCCTGGGGCCTCTATGCTGTCGCCGCCCTGGGCTGCCTGCTGGTGGGCTTCAAACTCACCGGCTGGATGTGGCGCTGGCTGCGTGAACCGCTGCGGGTGATCCTGGCAGTGCTGCTGCTGACCCCGACCATCGTCGACCCGGTCAAGGACAGCTTCGCCCCGGCGATCGCCATCACCGCCCTGGACCTTGCGTTCAAGGTCGGCAACAACGCCTGGCGGGCGATCTCCGATTTCGCCATGTACGGCATGATCGCCTTCGCCTTGTACATTGTCTTCGTGCTGATCCGCTGGCCGTTGGAAAAGCGCGCCCGCGAGCGCCGCGCGCAGGCCGAAGCCGCCGCCCAGCGCCGTGCCGTCGAGGACACTGCAGTCACGGCTGGCGCGCCAATGGCAGCCGAGCGCCATGACCGTTACCGCGACGACCCGCCACCTGCCGCACCGAGCGGTGGCCGCGGCCGGGTCGAGCCACGCCTGTAAGCGGAGACACCCCATGTGCGAACTGCTGGGCATGAGTGCCAACGTCCCCACCGACATCGTCTTCAGCTTCACCGGCCTGATGCAGCGCGGTGGGCGTACTGGCCCGCACCGCGACGGCTGGGGCATCGGTTTCTACGAAGGGCGCGGCCTGCGCCTGTTCCAGGACCCGGCCGCGAGCAGTGAATCGGAAGTCGCCAACCTGGTGCAGCGCTATCCGATCAAGAGCGAAGTGGTGATCGGCCATATCCGCCAGGCCAACGTCGGCCGGGTGTGCCTGTCCAACACGCACCCGTTCGTCCGCGAAATGTGGGGCCGCAACTGGTGCTTCGCGCACAACGGCCAGCTTGGCGACTTCAAGGGCGAAGCGACTTTCTATCGCCCGGTGGGCGACACGGACAGCGAGGCCGCCTTCTGCGACCTGCTCAACCGCATCCGCGCGGCCTTCCCCGAGCCGGTCGAGGTGGAACAGCTGCTGCCGGTGCTGGTCGAAGCCTGTGCCGAGTATCGCGGCAAGGGCGTGTTCAACTGCCTGCTCAGCGACGGTGACTGGCTGTTCTGCTTCTGCTCGACCAAGCTGGTACACATTACCCGGCGTGCGCCGTTTGGTGCCGCCCGCTTGAAGGATGTCGACCTGATCGTCGATTTTCACACCGAGACCACCCCCAATGACGTGGTCACAGTGATCGCCACCGAGGCCTTGACCGAGAACGAGACCTGGCGGCGCTACGAACCCGGCCAATGGGGCCTGTGGCGGCACGGCGAGTGCGTTGTGCAAGGCCAGAGCTAAGGACGCTGCATGTTCAGAAGTTACCTGCGGTTGCTGCTGTTCACCTTCGGCCTGCTGGCCGGTATCCAGGTGCCTGGGCTGGTCAAGGACTACAGCCAGCGGGCCGAGGCGCACCTGTTCGAATCGCGCCAGGCGCTGGATGGCTTCAAGCAGACTGCCGAGCGCTTCTTCAACGGTGATCTGCAGGCCTTGGTGCGGCATTACCGGACCAGTGACGACCCGGTGTTCCTCAGTGATGCCAATAGCATCGAAAGCCTGCTGATTCGTAATCAGCTGCTGGAAGACGAATGGCAGGCGCTGCAAGGCTCGTGGGTGAGCCGGACCTGGCATGTGCTGGTGCAGCCGGAGCCGCAGCTGCGCGAAGAGACGCTCAAGGGCTACAGCTACCAGATTCTGCTGGTGCCCGAGGCGATTGGCTGGGGCGTCGGGGCCGGGTTTGTGCTGGCTTTCGTGGTCGAGAGCCTGCTGCTGGGGATTGGCTGGGTGATTCTTGGCGGGCGGCGCGGGGCGGTGAAAGAGAGCTGGCGCTGATTTTTCAGACCAGCACAATCCGCTGCCCACCCACATCACGCGCATAGCGCGCCAGCACCTGCCGACACACGCCGACCACCTCATCGACCAATGCCACCCCGGTCTGCCAGGCCACCACCAGCTCCAGGCTCGGCGGTGGCTGCAAGCCTTCCAGCAGCACCAGCTCACCCCGGCTCAACTCCGCATCCACCAACGCCGGTGGCAAGGCGCCAATCCCGAAACCATCACGCAGCAACCGGGTAATCGCCGCCACCGAATTCACGCAGTTCAACCGCGGTGTCTCGGCCCCGGCACTCTGCAGTAGGCTGAGTACCTCCTGGTGCGGCCGAGAGTTTTTCGAGAAGGTGACAATCCGCTCACGGCCCAGCTCGGCCAGCGAGGCGAAGTCGCGCTGGTACACCGAGCCTGCCGCCACCACCCAACCCATCGGGTAGCGCGCCAGGTCCTGGCTGCGGATCGATTGCTCGCGCAGCAGGTCGGTCTGCAGGATCACGTCGAGAAAGCCCTTCTGCAGCTGCTCGCGCAGGTTCAGTGCGGTGTCGGCGACCAGTTCGATCTCCACCTGCGGGTAGCGCTCGGTCAGTTCCGCCACCAGCGCGCTCATCCAGGTGTGAATCACCGTGTCCATCACCCCGACGCGAATGCGCCCGACCTTGGCCCGGTCGCTGTCCAGCGACTGCTTCATGGCCTTGGCCGTGTCGAGCATGCGCTCGGCGTACTCCAGCACCTTGCTGCCTTCCGGCGTCAGGCTGACACCCCGGGAGTCGCGCAGCAGCAGTTTCACCCCAAGGTCGGCCTCCAGTGCAGCAATGCGGCTGGACACCGAGGCTTGGGTGGTGAACAGCTTCTCGGCGGTAAGGCGAAAGCTCTTGAGGCGGGCGACCCAGACAAAGGTTTCGAGGAAGCGAAGGTTCATGATCAGTTTTTCTTGTTCCAGACCGGCGGTTTTTCTCGTTGGACTCAGGCAGCACGGCCTCTGAACATGACACCCAGGCCGCGACGCTCGACGTCGCCCATAAAACAATACCAACAAGCCGAGGCAAGCATGAACCCAAGCGGCGTGCAGCAGCAGGTGCAATCCCCCCCTTCGACTGGGCCGTTCGCCTGGTACCGTGACATCGACCAACAGCAACGGCGCACATTCTGGAGCTGCAAGATCGGCTATGGCCTGGACGGCATGGACACGCAGATGCTCAGTTTCGTCATCCCGACGCTTATCATGCTGTGGGGCATCAGCACCGCAGAAGCCGGGCTGATCCACACCAGCACGTTGATCGCCTCGGCCGTCGGTGGCTGGGTCGCCGGCATCCTCTCCGACCGCATTGGCCGCGTGCGCACCCTGCAGCTGACGGTGCTGTGGTTCGCTTTCTTCACCTTCCTCTGCGGTTTCGCCCAGAACTATGAGCAGCTGCTGATCGCCCGCACCTTGATGGGCTTCGGTTTCGGTGGCGAGTGGACCGCTGGCGCCGTGCTGATCGGCGAGGTGATTCGGGCTCAGGATCGCGGCAAGGCAGTGGGCATGGTGCAGTCGGGCTGGGCCATTGGCTGGGGGCTGACGGCGATCCTGTATGCGCTGCTGTTCTCCTGGCTGCCAGCGGAACAGGCCTGGCGCGCGCTGTTCCTGCTGGGCCTGGTGCCGGCGATCTTCGTGATCTTCGTCCGCCGCCTGGTCAAGGACCCGGAGGTGTATCGCCAGGCCAAGGCCGGGGAAACCGCCGAAGCGCCGTCGCATTTCTACGAAATCTTCGCCCCCGGCATGCTCTGGACCACCATACGCGCCTCGCTGCTGACCACCGGCGCGCTGGGTGGCTACTACGCCATCACCTCGTGGTTGCCGACCTTCCTCAAGAACGAGCGCGGCCTGAGCGTGCTGGGCACCGGCGGCTATCTGGCCATGGTGATCGTCGGCTCCTACATCGGTTATGTGGTCAGCGCGTACCTGTCCGACCTGCTGGGGCGCAAGAAGAACTTCATCCTGTTCGCCGTGGGTTCGTTCATCATCGTGCTGCTGTATACGCAGATGCCAGTCAGCGACGGCGTGATGCTGTGGCTGGGCTTCCCGCTGGGCTTCTTCGCCTCGGGCATCTTCAGCGGCATGGGCGCGTTCCTGACCGAGCTGTTCCCGACCCGGGTGCGTGGCTCGGGGCAGGGCTTCTGCTACAACATCGGCAAGGTCATCGCAGCCTTGTTCCCGCTGCTGATCGGCCTGCTTGGCGAGAAGATCCCCCTGGGCCTGGGCATCGGCGTGTTCTCTGCAGTGTCCTATGGCGTGGTGATTGTGGCAGCGCTGAGCCTGCCGGAAACACGCGGCAAACAACTTCAGGCGCGCTAAGGTAGGCCTATGACCATCGACACGGGAGCACGTCAGGTGAAACCCCTGCTACTCAATTGCGACATGGGTGAAAGTTACGGCAGCTGGCGCATGGGCCTGGATGCCGAGGTGATGCCCTACATCGACTGCGCCAACATCGCCTGCGGCTACCACGCCGGCGACCCGAGCATCATGCGCCGCACCGTGGCCATGGCGCTGGAGCACGGTGTGACCATCGGCGCGCACCCGGCCTATCCGGACCTGGTCGGCTTCGGCCGCCGCTCCATGGCCTGCAGCCCTGAAGAAATCCGCGACCTGCTGCATTACCAGATCGGTGCCCTGGATGGCATCTGCAAGGTGCTCGGCGGCCGCGTGGCCTATGTGAAGCCCCACGGCGCGCTGTACAACGACATGATGGCCGACCCGCTCAAGCTGCGCACCGTGCTGGAAGCCGTGGCGGCCTATGGCAGTGGCTTGCCGCTGATGCTCATGGCCACAGCTGACAACAGCGCGGCCCAGGCCCTGGGCGATGAAGTCGGCGTGCCGCTATGGTTCGAAGCCTTCGCCGACCGCGCCTACACCGCCAGCGGCCACCTGGTCTCGCGGCGTCTGCCGGGCGCGGTGCACCATGACTCGGCGCTGGTGGTCGAACAGGCCCTGCGCCTGGCCCGTGGTGAAACGCTGGTGGCGGATGATGGCAGCGCGCTGCAACTGGCCGCCAGCACCCTCTGCGTCCATGGCGACAACGACAGCTCGGTAGCGGCCGTGCGGCAGATCCGCCACGCCCTCGATGCGCTGGAGGTGCGATGAAGCTGCGTATCGAAGTCGTGGCCATCGACAGCCTGATGGTGCGCCTGTTCGACCGTATCGACGAAGCCAACATGCCCTGGATGCTCGCCGCCAGCCAGCGTCTGAGCGCGGCGTTCGGCGAGCACTTGGTAGATCTGGTGCCGTCCTACACCACGCTGATGGTGCAGTTCGATCTGCCACCGGGTGAGGCGCGGGCGCTGATCACCCAGGCGCTGGAGGGCTTGAAGCCGGACACCGGCAGCGCGGGGCGGCGCCATGAAATCCCGGTGTGGTACGACGCTAGCGTCGGCCCGGAACTGCCTGTGCTCGCAGCGCGCAGCGGGCTGAGCGAAGCGGAGGTGATCCACCTGCACAGCGAGCGCGAGTACCCGGTGTTTGCCCTGGGTTTCGCCCCCGGTTTCGGCTTCATGGGGCTGGTCGACGAACGCCTGGCCAGCCCGCGTCTGAGCACCCCGCGCAAGCGTGTGGCGGCCGGCAGCGTGGGTATCGCCGAACGCCAAACGGCGGCTTATCCCGCAGTGTCGCCGGGAGGCTGGAACCTGATCGGGCGCACCCCGGTACGCCTGTTCGACCGCGAACGTGAAGGCTACAGCCTGCTGCAGCCGGGCGACCGGGTGCGTTTCGTGGCGGTGTCGCGTGACGAATTCCTGGCCCTGGGCGGTGATGTGGAGGCGCAAGGATGAAGCAGTTGAAGATCGAGGCCAGTACTGCCCTGTGCCAGTTGCAGGATGCCGGGCGCTTTGGCGTGCGGCACTTGGGCGTGACCCAGGGTGGGGCGCTGGATTGGGTGGCAATGCACTGGGCCAACTGGCTGCTGGGTAACCCGCTGGCAGCGCCGGTGGTCGAAGTTGCGCTGGGTGGTTTTGCGCTGGTGGCCGAGCAGGATTGCGTGCTGGCGCTGGCCGGGGCTGACCTGGAGGCACAGGTGGATGATCAGCCACTGCTACCGTGGCGCAGCTTCGTTCTGGCTAAAGGGCAACGCTTGGCCCTGAAGCAGCCAAAGCAAGGTGTGCGGGCGTATCTGGCAGCTCCGGGCGGGTTTGTCGGTGAGGATGTGCTGGGCAGCTGTGCCACGGTCGTGCGCGAGGAGCTGGGGGGGATTGATGGGCGAGGGTCAGCGCTGGGGAAAGGGCAGGTTCTCACTTTTGCCGGTGGTTCGCCGGCCTTGCGCGAAGTACCGGCGGCCATGCGCCCGAGCTATGTGGCCAAGCCTGTGCTCGACCTGGTGATGGGCGCGCAGATCGGTGATTTCAGCGGGACCAGTCTGTTTGAAGCGTTCAACCGTGACTGGACGCTGGACAGCCGCGCCGACCGCATGGGCATTCGCTTATTGGGGCCAGAGCTGGTCTACCAGGGGGCGCCAATGATTTCCGAAGGGATCCCGCTGGGGGCGGTGCAGGTGCCACCAGACGGGCAACCGATCGTGCTGCTCAATGATCGGCAGACCATTGGCGGGTATCCGCGACTGGGAGCAGTGACGCCGTTGGCGTTGGCGCAGCTGGCGCAGTGCATGCCGGGGGCGGTGGTACGGTTCAGGGCGGTGGTGCAGGACCAGGCTTGGCGCGAGCAGCAGGTTTATCTGGGCCGTTGGTTGTAAGGCCACGGGCCCTTTCGCGGGACAAGCCCGCTCCTACAGAAATTGCGCAATGTCAGGAATTGCGCGGTTTCTGTAGGAGCGGGCTTGTCCCGCGAAAGGGCCGGCACAGGAGAAATCACTTGGACAGGTAACGCATCCCTTCTTCCAGCCCTTGCAAGGTCAGCGGATACATCTTGTCCTCGATCAGATCCCGCACCAAATGGGTCGAAGCCGTGTAGTCCCAGGCCTGCTTGGGATACGGGTTGATCCAGATGATCTTCCTGAATTTCTCCTTGAAACGCTGCATCCACACATACCCGGCCTCTTCGTTCCAGTGCTCGACGCTACCCCCCGGCTGGGTGATCTCGTACGGCGCCATGGCTGCATCGCCGACGAACACCACCTTGTAGTCGTCGCCGTACTTATGCAGCAGGTCGAAGGTGGAGAAGCGCTCCGAGGTGCGGCGCAGGTTGTTCTTCCACACCGATTCGTACACGAAGTTGTGGAAGTAGTAGTACTCCAGGTGCTTGAACTCGGTCTTGCAGGCCGAGAACAGCTCTTCGCAGACCTTGACGTGGGCGTCCATCGAACCGCCGATGTCGAACAGCAACAGCAGTTTCACCGTGTTGCGCCGTTCCGGGCGCATCTGGATGTTCAGCAGGCCGGCGTCACGCGCGGTGTGGTCGATGGTGCCGTCGATGTCGAGTTCTTCGGCAGCGCCTTCGCGGGCGAACTTGCGCAGCCGGCGCAGAGCCAGCTTGATGTTGCGCGTGCCCAGTTCGACCTGGTCGTCGAGGTTCTTGTATTCGCGCTGGTCCCAGACTTTTACCGCCTTGCCCTGGCGCTTGCCGGCCTCGCCGACGCGGATGCCTTCAGGGTTGAAGCCGCCCGAGCCGAACGGGCTGGTGCCGCCGGTGCCGATCCACTTGTTGCCACCGGCGTGGCGTTCCTTCTGCTCTTCGAGGCGCTTCTTGAATTCCTCGATGAGTTTGTCCAGGCCGCCCAGCGACTGGATCTGCGCGCGTTCCTCGTCGGTGAGCGAACGTTCGAATTCCTTGCGCAGCCATTCATCGGGGATCAGCGCCTCGATGTGCCGGTCGAGGTTTTCCAGGCCCTTGAAGTAGGCGGCGAAGGCGCGGTCGAACTTGTCGAAGTGGCGCTCGTCCTTCACCAGGATGGCGCGGGCGAGGTAGTAGAAGGCGTCCATGTCGGCGAACACCACGCCTTTTTGCAGGGCGTGGTGCAGGTCGAGCAGCTCGCGCACCGAAACCGGCACCTTGGCCGCGCGCATTTCATTGAACAGGTTGAGCAGCATGGCCCGGCTCCTGTCAGCGGTTGCCGCGCCGGCTCATGAAGGCCAGGCGCTCGAGCAGTTGCACGTCCTGCTCGTTCTTCACCAGGGCACCTGCCAGCGGCGGGATGGCTTTGGTCGGGTCGCGTTCGCGCAGCACGGCTTCGCCGATGTTGTCGGCCATCAGCAGCTTGAGCCAGTCGACCAGCTCGGAGGTGGATGGCTTTTTCTTCAGGCCCGGTACCTTGCGCACGTCGAAGAACACGTCCAGCGCCTCGCTGACCAGCGACTGGCTGATGTTCGGGTAGTGCACGTCGACGATCTGCTGCAGGGTGCCGCGGTCGGGGAAGGCGATGTAGTGGAAGAAGCAGCGGCGCAGGAAGGCGTCGGGCAGCTCTTTTTCGTTGTTGGAGGTGATGATGATGATCGGGCGCTGCTTGGCCTTGATGGTCTCGTCGATTTCGTAGACGTAGAACTCCATCTTGTCGAGTTCCTGCAGCAGGTCGTTGGGGAACTCGATGTCGGCCTTGTCGATTTCATCGATCAGCAGAATCACCCGCTCATTGGCTTCGAAGGCTTCCCACAGCTTGCCTTTCTTCAGGTAATTGCGCACGTCGTGGACCTTGTCCACGCCCAGCTGCGAGTCGCGCAGGCGGCTGACCGCGTCGTACTCGTAGAGGCCCTGGTGGGCCTTGGTCGTGGACTTGATGTGCCAGGTGATCAGGCGTGCGCCGAACGAGGCCGCGAGCTGCTCGGCGAGCATGGTCTTGCCGGTGCCGGGCTCGCCCTTGACCAGCAGCGGGCGTTCGAGGGTGATGGCCGCGTTGACCGCCAGTTTCAGGTCGTCTGTGGCGACGTAGTCGCGGGTGCCTTCGAACTTCATGAGTCTGTCCTCTGCGGGGTGCCTATAGTTTGCCAACGACTATAACGCGGGCCCAGGCAGCTGGAAACGCAGACCGGGTATTCAGTCCCTGAATGGCTCGTCACAAAGATTCAGTCAGGCTTGGGTGGAGGCTGTTCATAGCGTGCATTGAACGCCTGGATGAAGCCGTTGCGCAGGATCTGCAGAAACGCCTCTAAGGCACTGATGTCCTGCTTGTGCACGCTGCCACTGAGCTCGACGCGGGTGGCGAACTGGTTTTTCGGCTGGTTCTTCAGGACTGTCTCGCTGGCTCCCACCAGCGCCTCCCAGACCGAGCGGAAGATGTTCTTGTTCTTGTTCTCCACGTCCTGCTGCCAGTCGAACACATCGACGTCGCGCAATAACGGCTTGATGTAACCGTGCAGCCGGCCGTCTTCGGCCTGGGCCTCGATCACCAGGTCGCCGTGCCCGGCATTGAAATCGAACTTGCCGTAGGCGCTGGAGAAATCATTGAGCTTGCGCAGCTCGATGCCGGTGGCACGCAGGCGGAATTCGAAATCGTCAAAATCGCTGAACGGGTCGAAGGTGGCTCGGCTCTCGACCTTGGCATCGCCCAGCAGTAGGGCGTTGGCGTCGAAGCTGGCATCGCGCCGGCCTTTTTCGTCGCGCACATTGGTCAGGTTGCGGATGTTGGCATCGAGTTGCGTGGCCTTGAGGTCGACCGGTGGCTTGGAGTTGAAGTTGCGAAAGGTCAGCGTGCCATTTTCGATCTGCACTTCGTTGAGGGTGATCGGCAACAGTTTTTCCAGCTGCTGGCGCCAGTCGGTCCCCCGGCCTGTCTGCGAGGCCTGCTTGCTGCCGCCATCGACGAAGTTGAGTTCGGGGCGCCTGAAGGTCACCTTGGCAACCACAGCCTTGTCGTAGATCAGCGAATGCCAGCTCACCGACAGGTCGATCAGCGGCGCATTCAGTAACGGCACCGGTACCTTGCCGCTGGTCTTGACGATCTTCAGCCCGTTGATCTGGTAGGCGCCGCGCCACCAGGCCAGGTCGACGTCGGCCACCTGGCCGCGGTACTCGCCCATATGGGCAAGCTTGTCGTTCAGGTAGTCGCGCACCAGGTAGGGCAGGGCCACCTGCAGGGCTACCAGCAGCACGATCAGGCTGGCCAGGCCAATCAGCGGCCAGCGGTAGCGAGCTTTCATCGCAAGGCTCTCCGCAGCGGGTTGCACGGTTGACCGCAGGCAAAGCCTGGGAGTTCGAACAGGCTTTACTGGCCACCGGGGCGGGCTTACCCTTTAAGTCTCTCCTGCTGTTTCTCATGTTCAAGGACCCTGCCATGAGCCGTATCTTTGCAGACAACGCCCACTCCATCGGCAACACGCCGCTGGTGCAGATCAACCGCATCGCCCCGCGCGGGGTGACCATCCTGGCCAAGATCGAAGGGCGCAACCCGGGCTACTCGGTCAAGTGCCGGATTGGCGCGAACATGGTCTGGGACGCCGAGAGCAGCGGCAAACTCAAGCCGGGCATGACCATCGTCGAGCCGACCTCGGGCAACACCGGTATCGGTCTGGCGTTCGTTGCCGCCGCCCGTGGCTACAAGCTGATCCTGACCATGCCGGCGTCCATGAGCCTGGAGCGCCGCAAGGTGCTCAAGGCGCTGGGCGCAGAGCTGGTGCTGACCGAGCCGGCCAAGGGCATGAAGGGCGCCATCGAGAAAGCCAACGAAATCGTTGCCTCCGACCCGGCCCAGTACTTCCTGCCGGGCCAGTTCGAGAACCCGGCCAACCCGGCGATCCATGAGAAGACCACCGGGCCTGAAATCTGGAACGACACCGACGGCGCAGTCGACGTGCTGGTTGCAGGTGTTGGCACCGGCGGCACCATTACCGGCGTGTCGCGCTACATCAAGCACACCCAGGGCAAATCGATCCTGTCGGTGGCGGTCGAACCGGTGGCTTCGCCGCTGATCAGCCAGACCCTGGCCGGCGAAGAACTCAAGCCCAGTCCGCACAAGATCCAGGGCATCGGCGCCGGTTTCGTTCCGAAAAACCTCGACCTGTCGATCGTCGACAAGGTCGAGACCGTGACCGATGAAGAGTCCAAGGCCATGGCCATTCGCCTGATGCAGGAAGAAGGCATACTCTGCGGTATTTCCTGTGGTGCAGCCATGGCCGCAGCCGTGCGCCTGGCCGAGAAACCGGAGATGCAGGGTAAGACCATCGTCGTAATTCTGCCCGACTCGGGCGAGCGTTATCTGTCCAGCATGCTGTTCAGCGACCTGTTCAGCGAGCAGGAAAACCAGCAGTAATCAGCCCGGTCGCTGATCCGGCGCAACATTCGGCGGCCTGGTTTATTGCAAAATCTTCATGAGTGAGATCCCGCCCTGGTTGTTTTTACCGGGGCGGGATGGGTTTATGATGGCCGGATGATTTTTCTGGAAGCAGGCAGCGCTGGCCTGCTTCCACTCCAAGGAGTGATGCATGACCTTTTCCTTCCTCGCCAAGGCAGGTGTGCTGCTGGTGTTCTTCGGCAGCGTGCTGTACGTGCACCTGCGCGGCAAGGCACGCCTGCCGGTACTGCGCCAGTTCGTTAACCATTCGGCGCTGTTTGCACCTTATAACAGCCTGATGTACCTGTTTTCCGGTGTGCCGTCCAAGCCCTACCTGGACCGCCAGCGTTTCCCCGAACTGGACGTGCTCAAGGACAACTGGCAGGTAATCCGCGAGGAGGCCATGCGCCTGTTCGACGAGGGTTACATCCGTGCTGCCGAGAAGGACAACGACGCTGGCTTCGGTTCGTTCTTCAAGAAAGGCTGGAAGCGCTTTTACCTGAAGTGGTACGACAAGCCGCTGCCGTCTGCAGAAGCCCTGTGCCCGAAAACCGTCGAGCTGGTCAGCAGCATTCCCAACGTGAAAGGGGCTATGTTCGCCCTGCTGCCCGGTGGCAGCCACCTGAACCCGCATCGCGACCCGTTTGCCGGCTCCCTGCGCTACCACCTGGGCTTGTCGACCCCCAACTCCGACGCCTGCCGCATCTACGTCGATGGCGAGGAATACGCCTGGCGTGACGGCGAGGACGTGATGTTCGACGAGACTTACGTGCACTGGGTCAAGAACGAAACCGACGTGACCCGGGTGATTCTGTTCTGCGACATCGAGCGCCCGCTGAGCAGCCCGCTGATGACCCGCGTCAACCGCAAGGTCAGCGCCTTCCTCGGCCGCGCCACCGCGCCGCAGAACACCGATGACGAACGTGTGGGCGGGATCAACCAGGCGTACGCCTGGAGCAAGCGCTTCAGCAACAAGATCAGCACCCGCATGAAGCAGTTCAAGCGTGCCAACCCCAAGGCCTACCGCATTCTGCGGCCGGTGCTGGCGGTGGTGGTGGCTTACTTGCTGTACCGCTGGTTGTTCTGATTGCAGGGCCGGCCTCTTCGCGGGACAAGCCCGCGCCTACACAGACTACGCTATCCCTGTAGGAGCGGGCTTGTCCCGCGAAGAGGCCGGAACAGGCTATTGCCCAACCCCGAATTCACCGCTATATTCCGAAACACTTCTCTTCCCTGAAGACCCGATCATGCCAGCCATCCCTTCCACCGCAAGCTTTGCCATCGCGCCAGTCGCGGGCATGGTCGTGTGTGGCAGCCAGCAGCCGGTCATGATCAGTCACTACCCACCACCACCTGTCAGTGGCGTCGTAGGCGGCGTAGCTCCGCCTCCTTGCGTGGTCGTGCTGGGCTGATCGGCTTTTGGCCGCATCCCTTCGCACCCGCAACCTACTGAACACGGTCGGCACCTTCCCTCGCTGAAGTTCACGCCCGCCGTCTGGCTTATTCGCCTTATATCAGGTGGCAATACATGTCTGTCTTCAACAAAGCATCCGTGGCCTCGGCGGCCACCACCAGCCTGTTCGTCCTGCTCTGGAGCAGTGGCGCGATCGTTTCCAAGCTTGGCCTGGCCCATGCCAGCCCCTTCGCCTTCCTGCTGCTGCGCTCGGCGCTGGCCCTGTCCGGCCTGCTGCTGATCGGCCCGTTGCTGGGCCTGCGCTGGCCGCGTACACGCGGGGCGATCCTGCGTGCCCTGGGCACCGGCTGCGTGCTGCTTGGCGCCTATCAGATCTTCTACCTGCTGGCGCTCAACACCCACGTTACCCCTGGCGTGATGGCCACGGTGATGGGGGTGCAACCGATCCTTACCGTGGTGCTGATGGAGCGCCAGCGTTCCTGGAGCCGCTTGTTCGGCCTGGGCCTGGGGCTTGGCGGGCTGGTGATGGTGGTCTATCAGGGCATCAACCTCGGCGGGGTTTCGTTGCTTGGCATGCTGTTCGCCCTGCTGGCGCTGGCCAGCATGACCTTCGGCTCGATCCTGCAGAAGCGCATTACCGACAACCCGATGGGCACACTGCCGTTGCAGTACATCGCCGGCTTTGCCATGTGCGCCGTGTTCGCGCCGCTGCAACCGCTGCACGTGGAATGGACCGGCGGCTTCGTCGGCGCGCTGCTGTGGATGGGGCTGGTGGTGTCACTGCTGGCTACCCTGCTGCTGTACCGGCTGATCGCCAAGGGTAACCTGGTCAATGTCACCAGCCTGTTCTACCTGGTGCCGGCCGTAACCGCGGTGATGGACTTGCTGATCTTCGGCAACCGCCTGGCGCCGTTGAGCCTGCTGGGCATGGGGCTGATCGTGGTCGGCCTGCTGTTCGTGTTCCGCAAGCCGGCGGCGCGGCTGGCTGAGGCGTAAGGCCTAGCGAAACTCTTCGGGGATGGCGTGGCGCAATACGCCTTCCTCGAAGTCCAGGGTGCCGGCTTCGCGCTGGGTCAGCAGGTAGTAGAGCAGGGTGTCGGCCGATTGCCTGGCCGGCACTTCGACTGCCAGCATCCTGACTGCTTTTTCCACCTCGCAGGCGCAGCCGAATTCGGCCAGGGCTGCGTGCACCTGCTCCAGGGTTTCCGGTGGCCTGACGACAACCCGGAACACCGACCCTCCGGCGCTCTGCTGCAAGGCGTCGAACCAGGCCTGGTCACCCTCGTGGCGAATGCTGATGATGTCGCCGGGGGCGATACCGTAGACGTGGAAGGGGATGCTATCGACCCGATAGCCTCCAGCGACCGCCTGTGTCCACAAGCCTTCCACCGAGGCTGGCGGGTAGCCGCTCGCGTCCTGTTCCAGGCGGAACAGCACCTTCTTGAATGTGTCGCTCATGGTCCGCATCGCCTCACGTGCGCGCCGGGCGCAGTACCAGCCACAGCGCCAGGGCAATCAGCACACCGCCATACATATGGGCCATCGACAAGGGCTCGTCGAGCAGCCACGCTCCCCACAATACACCGAACACCGGGATCAGGAAGGTTACGGTGCTGGCCTTGACCGGGCCGATCTCGGCCAGCAGGCGGAAGTACAGGATGTAGGCGAAGGCGGTGCACAGCAGGCCCAGGCCCAGCAGCGACAGCCATACCTGCCAGCCGCCCCAGCTTGCCGGTGGCTGGGTCAGGGCGCTCCAGGCGAACAGCGGGCTCAGCATCAAGGTGGCGCCGAGCATGCTGCCCAGGGCCGACAGGCGGCTGTCCAGGCCGCTGATCCAGCGCCGTGCGAGGAAGCCGGCGAAGCCGTAGCAGGTGGTGGCCGCCAGGCAGGCCAGAGCACCTTGCACCAGGGCCATGTCCAAAGCTACCGGGCCGGCGCCGCTGAGGATGCCGACACCGAACAGGCCGAGGAAAATGCCGCCGAGCTTGGGCAGGGTCATTGCCTCGCGGAAGAACAGCGCGCCGATCAACACGCCCATCAGTGGCGTGGTGGCGTTGAAAATGGCCGAATAGCCGGCGGGTAGTACTTGTGCGGCCACGGAGTAGAAGGTGGCCGGGATGCCCGAGTTGATCATGCCCAGCACCAGGCAGGCGCCGAGCTTGCCGTCGAAATCCCAGCGCACCCGGGTGGCGGCGAGGATGGCGATCAGGCCCAGGCAGGCGATGGATACACGGAAGAACGCCGTAGGAACGGTACCCAGCTCGGGGGCGATGATGCGCATGAACAGGAAACTCGCCCCCCAGACAGCGGCAAGGGTCAGCAGGCGGGCTAGGGCGATGGGGCTCACAACGGTCTCCGGGTACAGGGCAGGGCGCGAGTGTACGTGACTCGCCTGGGCGATTCTTGTGCTTTCTTGCGCTGTAAACCTGTACCGGCCTCTTCGCGGGCTAAGCTCATAGCTCACCCAGCCCCGAGGTGTTGCGCATGACCCAGCATTGGCCCGCCGGCGAGATCGCGCGGATGATCCTCGACGGCTTCGACGACTACCGAGAGCACTTTCGCCGTATCACCCTCGGCGCCCGTGAGCGCTTCGAGCAGGCGCGCTGGCAGGACATCCAGCGGGCGTCGGCAGTGCGGATCAACCTGTACGAACAGAAAGTCGGCGAGGTCAACGCATGGCTGCGCGATGGTTTCGACGAAGAGGTGCTGCTGGATGTGGAACAGTGGCCGCTGGTGAAAAACGCCTACATCCGCCTGATCGATCCACGGCTGGACGACGAGCTGGCGGAGACCTGGTACAACTCGCTGTTCTGCAGCTTGTTCAGCCATGATCAGATCAGCGACGGCTGCATGTTCATCCACACCACCCGGCCTTCGATCCGCACCCATGAGCGCGCTGCGCAGACCCGTACCTACACGCCCGGCGGTAGCCTCAAGGGGTTGTTGCGGGCCATTTTCGCTGACTATGCCTTCGCCTATGGCGATCTCGAAGGCGATGTGGCACGCCTTGAAGAACAACTGAAGGACTGCCTGCCAGACTGGGTGTGCAAGGACCCGGCCCTGGCCGTGGAGCTGTTCGTGCCGGTGTTGTACCGCAACAAGGGTGCCTACCTGGTCGGCCGCTTGTACAACGTTGACGAGCAGTGGCCGCTGGCAATCGCACTGCTGCACCGGGAAGGCCATGGCATCGAGGCCGATGCGCTGATCACCGACGAGGCCGAGGTGTCGATCATCTTCTCGTTCACCCGCTCGTACTTCATGGCCGACGTGCCGGTACCGGCGGAGTTCGTCAACTTCTTGAAACGCATCCTGCCGGGCAAGCACATCGCCGAGTTGTACACCTCGATCGGTTTCTACAAGCAAGGCAAGTCGGAGTTCTATCGCGCCCTGATCAACCACCTGGCCAGCAGTGACGACCGCTTCGTCATGGCCCCCGGGGTGCGCGGCATGGTCATGAGCGTGTTTACCCTGCCGGGCTTCAATACCGTGTTCAAAATCATCAAGGATCGCTTCTCGCCGTCCAAGACCGTCGACCGCGCCACGGTGATCGACAAGTACCGTCTGGTGAAAAGTGTCGATCGGGTGGGGCGCATGGCCGATACCCAGGAGTTCGCCGATTTCCGCTTCCCGCGTGGCAAGTTCGAGCCCGAATGCCTGGCCGAGCTACTGGAAGTGGCGCCCTCGACCGTGGCGCTGGAAGGCGACACAGTGCTGGTCCGCCACTGCTGGACCGAGCGGCGCATGACCCCGCTCAACCTGTACCTGGAGCACGCCAGCGAAGGGCAGGTCCTCGAAGCGCTGGACGACTACGGGCTGGCCATCAAGCAACTGGCGGCGGCGAACATCTTCCCGGGTGACATGCTGCTGAAGAACTTCGGCGTTACCCGGCACGGGCGGGTGGTGTTCTACGACTATGACGAGATCAGCTTCCTGACCGAGGTGAACTTCCGGCACATCCCGCCGCCGCGCTACCCGGAGGATGAGATGTCCGGCGAGCCGTGGTATTCGATCGGGCCGCACGATGTGTTCCCCGAAGAGTTCCCGCCGTTCCTGTTTGCCGATATTGGCCAGCGCCGGTTGTTCAGCAGCTTGCATGGCGAGTTGTATGACGCGGACTACTGGAAGGGACTGCAGGCGGCGATCCGTGAAGGCAAGGTGATCGATGTGTTTCCCTATCGGCGCAAGGGGCGGTGATCGCGGGTTTCCAGGCCCGGCCTGCTACCAACATTCAGCTTTTCAAACACTTCATCTCACTGAAGTCCGTCCTCACCTTGGCCAGCCGCTCCTGAAGGAACTGCCGCTGCGCCGGTGTGCTCAAGTGCACCAGGTCCACAATCAAACTGCGCGCCTGCTGCTCGGTATTCTGATAGGCCGCCCGGTACTCGGGCGTCCACAGGCTTTCCTTGCGTTGCAGCAAGGTCGCCAGGCGCGGCTCGAAGCTGGCGTCGTTGCGCTGGTTCATGGCCAGCATCAGCTGTTGCTGCCAGTGCTGGCGGTTGGCGATCCACTGGCGGTTCTGGTCACCCAGCGCCTGCGACCAGGCCTGCACACGCTGGCGCTGGGCAGGATTGAGCTCGTCGAACCAGTTGATCAGGCGCTTTTCCATGCGCTCGGTGCGGCGTGCAATCTGTTTGGCCACGGGGGTGTCGACATATTCCTTTTGCCGCTGGTTGATATCGTCGCGGAAGGCATCACGCATTTCCGCGACTTGCGCATCGCTCATGCCGCGCAGCAGTTCGGTGGCGGAGGGGGTGATTTCTTCCGCTACCCGGCCAATCGCCTGGCGCGCTTCGACCGTGCGCTGCTGCAGGGCCTGGTCGGTCACCTGGTCCTCGGCGACCATGTCGCGCACCCGGTCGAGCCAGTCGAGGTAGCCTGGCAGCTGGGTCTTGCAGTGCCAGGCCAGGTGCTCCTTGAGCCGTTCGTCGAGCATTGCCTTCTGTTCGCGGTTCATCGCCAGGTACTCGCCCAGCGACCAGGGCACCAGGCGGTCGAGGTTGCGGTACGCGAGGTCGATGCGGCTACAGGCCGCCAAGGCAACGGCGCAGGCGGTGGCGATGAGCAGGGCTTTGGACAGGCGTACAGGCATGTGCAGGTCCTGGCTGTGGCTGGCTGATCGGTAGACGCAAGGGGGGGCGGCGCGGTTCCGCCGCATCAGCGATCAGGCAGCGCAGTGGCTTCAGGTGTAGAATAGCCGCCTTGTCTTGAGGAACATCGGAAATGGCTCTGCTTGGGCGTTACAACAGTTTGCAAATCGTGAAACACGTGGAATTCGGCCTGTACCTGGATGGCGGCTCCGACGGTGAGATCCTGCTGCCAGGGCGTTACATCCCGAAGAACGCCGAAACCGAGATAGACGACTGGCTGAACGTGTTCCTCTATCTGGATAGCGATGACAAGCTCATTGCCACCACCGAGAAGCCCAAGGTGCAGGTTGGCGAGTTCGCCAGCCTCAAGGTCAAGGACATCAACGGGGCCGGTATCTTCCTCGATTGGGGGCTGCCCAAGGACTTGCTGATGCCGTATTCCGAAGAAGCCCGGCAACTGAAAATCGGCGATTACTGCGTCGTGCATGTCTACCTGGACAAACGCACCCGCCGCATCACCGCCACTTCACGTCTGGACCGCTACCTGGACGTTACCCCGGCTCAATACCAGATTGGCCAGCCGGTCGAATTGTTGGTGGCCGGCGAAACGCCGATGGGCTTCAAGGCCATCATCAACAACCGCCACTGGGGCCTGATCCACAAGAACGAGGTGTTCAAATTCCTGCGTTCGGGCATGCACGTGGAAGGTTTCATCAAGGAAGTGCGCCATGACGGCAAGATCGCCCTGAGCCTGCAGCCGGTCGGCAAGGCGCTTGGCGACGACCTGCAGGAGCGCATCATGGCGCGCCTGGAGGCCGAAGGCGGGGTGCTGGCGGTGAGCGACAAGAGCGCCCCGGAAGTGATCAGCCAGATGTTCAACGTCAGCAAGGGCAACTTCAAGAAGGCCATTGGCGGGTTGTTCAAGCAGGGCCGCATCGTCATCCATGACGAGCGCATCGAAAAGGCCTGATCAGGCCTGCACGAAGGTCCGGAAGTCCAGCTGCTCGCCACCCGGACGGGTGTCGCGCAGCAGTGAGTCACGGTCGGCGCTCAGGGCCAGGCTGATGGTCGAGCGGCGCTTGCCGGGGTTGCGCACTTCCATCTGCTCCTGGTGAGCACGGAGGAAGTTGACCGGCACCTTAAGGTGCTGCAGCTCGTCGCTTTCCGGCGTGTGCAGCAACAGGTTGACCCAGTCGGGCTGGCCCTTGCGCAGCAATGCCACCGGCACCTCGAACCACCACAGGTTGCGCTTGCGGTCGAGGATGGCGAACAAGGTGTTGGCGCTGGTCAGCACCGGGTTGGCCAAGGCCTGGTTGCGGCGGGCGATGGCGGCTGGTTTGTCGAGTTTCATGCAGGTTCCTGCGGGTTGACGCTTGATTAGGGCTGCATTGTGAGGGGTGGCAGAGGGCGCGGCAAGGTTTGACGGCCCTTTCGCGGGACAAGCCCGCTCCTACAGGTACAGCGCATGCCTCGGGCTATACGCAATCCCTGTAGGCGCGGGCTTGTCCCGCGAAAGGGCCAGTTGCCTCAACGACTGAGCGGCCTGCTCAACTCTGAAGTAGCCCCATCCGCAGTGGTCACCGTCGCCGTAAAGCTCTTCAGCCCGCCGATATTCTCCAGCACCTGGGCAAACCGCGCCTGCCCTTTGTCATCACTGTTCACCAGTACATCCCCCAGATATTGTTCTGCCTCGGTCCCATCTGCCTGGGCATTGCCAAACACCTCGATGCGCAACAGGCTCGACACCGGCCCCTGCACCTCGCCCCGCAGCACATTGCCGTCCAGCGCGATCAGCCGTGGCGGCTGCTGGTTGTGGTTGGGCAGTGGCTGGCATGGCTTGGGTTCACCCGTGGCATCACAGATGATCGCCTGGTCCTTCTGCGGCAAATCCGCGCCGACGCCACGCGAGCCTACATACAAGGCATGGGCCTGGGCCGGCACGCCGAACACGATGGCGCCGGTCCGCTGGTTCGGCACGCACGAACCACCGGCCTCGCAGCGGCGGATGTCCTGGTTGTTGCCCCAGATGCGGTTGCCGCTCAGGCGCGTGGCGGTGACGTCCGGCTCCGGGCGCAGGGCCACGCCGATGCGGTTGCCGTGGATCAGGTTGCTGTCGAGGATGTTGCCTTCGCCGGTGATGCTGACGCCGATCGAGTTGCCGCTGAAGGTGTTGGCGGCGAGGTAGTTACGCTTGCCCCAGTTGATCTGCAGGCCGTCGGAATAGTTCTCGAAGCGGTTGCGCACCACGCTGTTGTCATTGCCCAGCAGGATCTCGATGCCCTGGGACGGCTCGGGGTTGGCCGGGGTGGAGCGGAACAGGTTGTCGGCCACCAGGTTGAAGGCCGCGCCACGGGTCAGTTCCAGGCCATCGCCGTTGTCGATCAGCTGGTTGCGCAGCACCTTGTTGTTGACCGTGGTGGTGGCGGTCGGATTGCCGGCACCGTCGTCGCCCGTGAGCATGATGCCGGCGCCGCCTTTGTTGGCGACAATGCGGTTGTCTTCGATGACGTTGCCACTGGCGCGGTTGACCAGGATGCCGATGCAGAAGTTACGTACCTCCAGGCCACTCAGGTGCACGCCCTGGGTGTCGCGCAGCACCAGCCCCGGGTGGGTGGTGGTGCGCACGTTGGTGCCGAACTGGCCGGGCAGGGCACCGGGGCAGGTGCGCACGCCTTGGTCCTTGATGTATCCCGCACCGTCGATGGCGATGTACTGGCCGTCACGGGTGAAGGGCAGGCCGGTGATCTGCACCGGGCCCTTGATTTCCGGCAGGGCGCGGGCCGGGCGAATCACATAGGGCGGCTTGCCTACGGCAGCGATCTCGATGCGGTAGTGGCCAGGGTTCTGGTTGCTGGTTTCGATGGCCCAGCGCAGGGTGCCGGGTTGGCCATCGTCGGCATAACGCTCGACTTTCAGGGTTTCGCTGGCCGGTGCGGCGGCCAGGGCAGGTAAGGGCAACAGCGGCAGCAGGGCCGCGAACAGAGGCATCAGACGCATGGTACAAATATCCGGAAACTGTTGTTTTTATACGCAGGTTGGCAGCGATTCTAGGCGAGCCGCCGGGCATTGAGCAGTGCAGTTGGCCCTATTCGGTGCGGTATTCGCCCGCAGATTCGCCGTTCGGCTTGGGCCAGGCAAATTGTTGAAACTCTTTCGCAAGGTCCCCAGTCCACCGACTGTCGACACGGTTCACGTGTCTCCATTTGCAGGAGATTTGCCATGAGCGGCACCAAGGACAAAGCGAAAGGCCTGGCCAACGAAGCGGTCGGTAACGTCAAACAAGGCGTCGGCAAGGTGACCGACAACGACAAGCTGCGGGCCGAGGGCAAGGCCCAGGAACTGAAAGGCGAAGCGCAGCAAATCAAGGGCAATGTGAAGGATGCAGTGAAGAAGCCTTGATCTGAGATGGCCTGTTTCTGCCTCTGTGAGAGGCAGAAACAGGTGTAGGCATTTTCTTCTGGCATGGCTGGGAGCAGTACATCATCGGCGTGGTCTATTAGACTCACCCGTTGTACTCAAGAATCAAGCGGCGAAAGGAGACGCTATGATTTTCCCCGACCTGCGCGGCCTGCCCCTGCACCGCGTGCTGGTACGCACCGTCAAGGAATTCCTCGATGACGAGATGTCGACCTACGCGTCCGCGATGGCCTACCAGATGCTGTTTTCGCTGTTCCCGTTCCTGCTGTTCCTGATCGCCCTGATCGGCTTCCTGCACCTGCCGGACTTTTTTTCCTGGTTGCGCCTGCAATCGGAACTGGTGTTGCCGCCCCAGGCGCTGGAGCAGGTGAACCCGGTCATCGACCAGTTGCAGCAGTCCAAGGGCGGGCTGCTGTCGGTGGGTATCGTCATCGCCCTGTGGACTGCCTCGGCCGGCGTGCGCTTGATGATGAGCGCCATGAACGCTGCCTATGACGTGCCCGAGGGCCGCCCGGTGTGGAAGCGCATTCCGCTGTCGATCGTCTACACCGTCGGCATTGCCGGCATGCTGCTGGCGGCAGCCGCGCTGATGGTGCTGGGGCCGCAGGTGATGGAGTGGATTGCCTCACAGGTCGGCCTGCAGGAAGTGATCGTCACGGTATGGACCGTGCTGCGCTGGCCCGCAATCATCATCCTGATGATGGTCGCGGTGGCATTGATCTATTACGTGATGCCGGACGTGAAGCAGAAGTTTCGCTTCATCACCCCCGGTTCGGTGCTGGCAGTAGTAGTATGGATTATCGCCTCCCTGGGCTTTGCCTACTACGTCAAGACCTTTGCCGACTACAACGCCATGTATGGCAGCATCGGTGCGATCATCGTGCTGTTGCTGTACTTCTACATCTCTGCCGCCGTGCTGTTGCTGGGGGCGGAAATGAATGCGGTGATCGAGCACATGTCGAGCGAGGGCAAGAACCCGGGCGAGAAGGATTTCGAGGGCGCCAAACCTCAGGAAACCATCACCGTGCTCGGCCATGAACACCCGGTCGAGCATCAACCGACCGAGCCGAACCCGCGATGATCCGTGACATTCTCAAGATGGGCGACGAGCGCCTGCTGCGCATCGCGCCCCCGGTGCCTGAGCATCTGATCGGCAGCAGCGAACTGCAGCAGTTGATCGACGACATGTTCGAAACCATGCAGCACGTGGGTGGCGTTGGCCTGGCCGCGCCGCAGATCGGCATCGACCTGCAGCTGGTGATCTTTGGCTTCGAGCGCAGCGAGCGTTACCCGGATGCCGAACCAGTGCCGCAGACCATCCTGCTCAACCCGGTGATCACCCCACTGACCACAGAAGTCGAGGACGGTTGGGAGGGCTGCCTGTCGGTGCCCGGCCTGCGTGGTGTGGTGCCGCGCTTCAAGCACATCAGCTACGAAGGCATCGACCCGCAGGGTAACCCGATCAACCGTTTTGCCGATGGCTTTCATGCGCGGGTGGTGCAGCACGAGTGCGACCACCTGATCGGCCGCTTGTACCCCTCGCGTATTCAGGACTTTGCCAAGTTCGGCTATACCGATGTGCTGTTCCCCGGGCTGGATGACAGCGACGACTGAGCCCGCACCATGGCCAGCAGGGTTTTGCTGCGCTGGTAGCGTTGCAGGCGCGAGGCCAGGGCTTCGGGCAGGTGTGCGGTGATGTTGAAACCCAGGCGCTGGTAGTAAGCCACGAGGTCGGGGTGGCAGAACAGCCAGGTCGGGCCACTGTGCCCGGCCAGGGCCGCCTCGACCAACTGCGTTGCCACGCCACGCTTGCGCTGCTGCGGGGCAACGAACAGCCCGGTGAGCCAGTGGCCGTCGGCGACGGCACTGAGGCAAAGGCCGGCAACGATCCCGTCGCCGCGCGCTACCCACGATTCACCATCATTGGCTGCGCGCATGCGTGAACCATGCTGTTTGTAGAAATGTTCGAGCAATCGACGCTCGGGCCCGATGAGCAGGGCGCAGTGCAGGGCAGTCATGGGGTATACCTGAAACGGTTGGCTCTAGCCCGGTGATTTCAGGCCATCGAGCCGTTGCGCTTTGTCGCAGATTGTTGCAAATCCTGCAAGGGTGAATGTCCGAGTTCAGGGTTCAACTATTCCCGGCCAGGAGTAGAATTTCAACTATTCCCCCTGGCAGTAGACGAAGCGGGAACGGTACTTCGTGTCATCTTCGCAGTCGATGACAACTTCTCCGCGCCATGACGGCATCAGAAGTCACGCGATCAGCTGGATTGCTTTAAAGGCCAAACCCCATGAAACCATTACTGATTCTTGCACTGGTCGGTATGTCCTCGTTCGCCCTCGCCGATGAGGCCAAGCCGGTCTCCAGCGAGCCTGTGGCTCAGCAGTACGACTATTCCATGAACCTTGACATCAAACGGGTGATCAACCTGTCGACCATCCCCAATGTCTGCGAAGTGGTACCTGCGACCATGACCTATGAAGACCATCATGGCCAGGTGCATACCATTCAGTACCGGGCGATGGGCGAAGGTTGCCAGCAGGGTTGATCGTCCTACCGCGGCGGCCTCTTCGCGTTGAGCCGTAGCGAAGAAGCTGCTTGCGTGCCCCGGTTCATCGGCCCGACAGTACCTTGTGTACCACCTCCAGGCCTTGTTTCAGTTCAGCTCGGCTACTTGCCGCCGACAAACTGATGCGCACTGCCTGCACTTCGATCGCGCCAATGGCAAACACACTGGCCGGGACGATTTCCACGGCGTGCTCGCGACATTGCCTGACCACCGTCTCGGCGCCCTGCGGCGTGGCCAGCCACGCGTGGGGCGAAGGTTGCCCGGTATTGTGCAGTCCATCACCCAGCAGTCTGCGTGCCAGGCGCCATCGTTCGGTAATTTCCGTTTTCTGCCAGGCTAGCCGCTGCGCAGCGGTGCCGTCTTCGATCCATTGGCAAGCGATAACCAGGCTCAATGGCGACACCGACCAGTGGCTGGCCTGGGCATGCGGGTCAACCTGTGCCAGCAGCTTCGGGCTGGCCGCAATCCATCCCAATCGCAGGCCAGCGGCCACCGTCTTGGACAGGCTGTTGATGTAGATCCCTTGATCGCCCAGTAGTGGATAGAGCGGCGCTTGGTCACTGAATGCGCCATACACATCATCCTCGATCAGCAACAGCCCCAGGCGTTTGACTACCTCGGCAATTGCCGCTCGGCGAGTATCCGTCATGCAGGCGCCCGTGGGGTTGTGCAGGGTCGGTGTGGTCACCAGCACGCGGGCACCGCTGGCGCGCGCCACACGGTCCAGGTCATCGGGCCGCAGGCCCTGGTCGTCCAGTGCCACACCATGCACGGGCAGGCGCAGTTGCCGACAGGCCGCCTTGATGCCCGGTGCGGTCAGGGCCTCGAGCATGACCGGCTCGCCAGCCTGGCAGAACGACTGCAGCACCAGTGTCAGCGCTTGCTGGGCTGCGCCACACAGCAACATCTCGTCCGCTGAAAGGGCCAGGCCGCGGTTTGCCATCCACTGGGCGCCGCGAATGCGCCCTAGCAGCAATTGCTCGGGGCCCAGGTAATGATCGAGCAAGTTGCTGTCGGGGCGTTTCAGCAGGCTGCGCAAGCAGTCTTGCAAGTCTTGGTTGTGCGGATCGGCTACCGGAACGTTGGTCGACAGGTCGATCAGCGGGCGTTGCCCGTCGTGATGCTTGATGCGGAACAAGGTCGCTTCCTTGCTGCCTGCCAGCACGTAGGTACCGCGGCCCACTTCGCCAGCCACCAGATGGCGCGCGGCAGCTTCGCGGTAGGCCTGCTGGGTGGTACTCGGGTTGAGGCCCAGTTTCCAGGCCAGCCGGCGTTGCGGGGGCAGGCGGTCACCTACCTTGAGGGTGCCGCTTTCGATGGCGTGGGCAATGGCATCGACCAAGGCGAGATATCGGGGTTGGTCATCGTCGACCAGCTGCGGAATCCACACGAAATTGCTACCCATGCAATATAAGGTTGTACCCATACAATGCCCGGCGCTTAGGATCGGATCAACCACCTATCGAAGAGGGATGATCGCCATGTTCGACCTTGTTGCCCTGCGCGAAGCCGCCGATTTCGTACACCAGCACGTTCCGCCGACACCTCAGCGCGCCTGGCCGCTGCTGGCCGAGCGGGTGGGTTGCAAACTGTGGGTCAAGCACGAAAACCACGCCCCCACCGGCGCCTTCAAGGTACGCGGCGGGTTGGTGTATGTGCGGTCGCTGCTGGCCGCCGGCAAGCCACCGCGGGGCCTGGTCACCGCCACCCGCGGCAACCACGGCCAGAGCATGGCGCTGGCCGCGAGCCAGGCCGGCGTGCCGCTGGTGATCGTGGTGCCCGAGGGTAACTCGAAAGAGAAGAACGCCGCCATGCGCGCGCTGGGCGCCGAGCTGGTGGAGCACGGTGTCGACTTCGACGTGGCCCGAGAAGAGGCGGCCCGCCTGGCGGACGAGTTGGGCTACGACATGGTGCCGTCATTCCACCCTGAGCTGGTGCGCGGTGTGGCCACCTATGCTCTGGAGCTTTTCGAAGCCGTGGCCGACCTGGATTGCGTGTACGTGCCGATCGGCATGGGCTCGGGCATCTGCGGGCTGATCCAAGCGCGCAACCTGCTGGGGCTGAAGACCGAAATCGTCGGCGTTGTGTCCAGTGCTGCCGATGCTTATGCGCAGAGTTTCGAGCAGGGCCGCATCGTCACCACAGCCACGGCCGATACCTTTGCCGATGGCATGGCCTGCCGGGTACCACACCCGGATGCGTTTGCTCTGGTTCGCGAGCATGCTGCACGTATCGTGCGGGTCACCGACAGCGAAGTGGCAGCGGCCATGCGCATCTATCACGAAACCACCCACAACACCGCTGAAGGTGCCGGTGCTGCGGCGCTGGCCGCGTTGCTGCAGGAGCGCGAACGCCAGGCCGGCAAGCGCGTGGCCGTGGTGCTGAGCGGGGCCAACGTGGATCGCGAGCGCTATGCGCAGGTGCTGGCAAACAGCAACTGACTTGAGGCGTTGCCCTTCCAATCCCTGGATTACTCGTGGCAGGCTCTACGGCGCCAGTTAGCCTGCCATGAGTAGCCCATGCCATTTTCCAACGGTTTCCTCCTCAGCCTGTCGTTGTGCCTCGATATCGGCGTGGCCAACATCGCCATGATCACCCTGGCCATGCAGCGTGGTTTCTTCCAGGGGTTCTGGCTGGGCCTGGGGACCTGCGTGGGCGACTTGATCTACGCCATTGCGGCGCTTGCCGGCATGACCGTGCTGCTGCAGTTCGACAGCGTGCGCTGGACCTTGTGGATTGGCGGTTCGGCGTTGCTGGTGTGGTTCGCCATCAAGATGCTGCTGGCTGCCTGGCGTGGCGGGCATATGGAGGCCAGCGCGACGGTGGTGGTGGAGTCGGGCTGGCGCGAGTTCCTGCGGGGCATCTTCCTGGCCATGTCGTCGCCCAGCGCCATCCTTTGGTTCGCAGCGGTCGGCGGCGTGCTGATCGCCCGCTCCGGCGCTGGCAGCCTGCTGGACGCAGGGCTGTTTCTTGGGGGCTTCTTCGCTGCCGGAATGGTCTGGTGCATGGGCATTTGTGGCATCGCCAGCCATGGCGGGCGTTTGCTGGGGGACCGCCTGCTGACCTGGTCGTACCTGCTGTCGGCGGCGATTTTCTGCTATTTCGCGGTGTATGTGATTGTTTCCGGTTATCGGGAATTCATAAGCGTTAGCCTCTAGGGCGGCGCTCGATCTCATAGGCGCCCACAGCACTCAAGGGATGCACCTCTGAGGCAAAATTTTCCTGAGCCCTGTCGATTTCTCCGGCTACCGTTCGACCAAAAGCTGAAGACACAGGTACCCCTGTGTCGAACGCTCATGAACGATTGGAGGAACACCCGATGAACACGGCAGCCGAAAATGAAATCCGTCAGCTTATCGAACGCTGGATGCAGGCCGTGCGTGACCGTGACATCCCCGCCATCACCGCGCCCTACGCCGATGACATCGTCGCCTTCGATGCCATCCAGTCACTGCAGTTCAAGGGCAAGGCCGCCTACCAGGCCCATTGGGAAATGTGCATGAGCATGTGTCCTGGGCCCATGGTATTCGAGCTTGCTCAACTCTCCGTGCACGCTGACGGTGACCTGGGTTTGGCTCACTGGCTGAATCGCTGCGGCCCAGGGGATGACGAGAGTCAGTGCGGCTTCATGCGTGCCACCGTCGGTTACCGCAAGGTTGGCGGCCAGTGGCAGGTGATCCACGAACACTGGTCGGCACCCTTCGACATGCAGACCCAGAAAGCACTGTTCGATCTCAAGCCTTGATCGGCTATCGCCAAATGCACGTTGCCAACGCCTGGAGACGACCATGAAATACCTGTGCCTGGTCTATTGTGACGAAGGGCTGCTGCATAGCCTGCCCGACAGCCCGGAAGATGCCGAGTGCATGGCCTACGCCGAATCGCTGCAGAGCTCCGGGCGCATCATCGCGGCCGAGGCGCTGAAAACCGTGCAGGCCGCCACCACCGTGCGCATGCGCGCCGGGCGAATGAGCATCACCGATGGCCCGTTCGCCGAAACCAAAGAGCAGCTCGCCGGCTTTTACCTGGTCGATGCCCGTGACCTCAACGAGGCGCTGAACATCGCCAAGGGCATACCAGCGGCGCGAGTCGGCAGCGTCGAAGTGCGGCCGGTGCGCGAACTGCAACCCTGACAGCGAAGGAGAACAACAACAATGATCCTTGCCCAACCTGCGCCCGCGCAGCACGAGCTGTCCATCAGCCGCTTGATCGATGCCCCGCCTGCCAAGGTGTTCCGCGCCTGGACCGAGCCCGAGTGGCTGATGCAGTGGTGGGGGCCACACGGCATGACCACCCCGGAATGCGAGATGCAGCTGTGGGTCGGCGGCCTTTTGCGCACCCTCATGCGTGCCCCAGATGGCTCCGAGTACCCGACCCAGGGCGTGTTCCTGGAAATTGCCGCCCCACGCCGGCTGGTGTTCACCGATGCCTTCGGGCCAGGTTGGGTGCCGTCGGACAAGGCCTTCATGACGGCGGTGATCAGCTTTGACGAAGAGCAGGGCAAGACCCGCTACACCGCCCGTGCCTGGCACTGGAATGCAGCCGACAGCCGCGCCCATGAAGAAATGGGTTTCCATCAGGGCTGGGGAGAGAGCCTGGACCGCCTGGTGGAGGTCGTGACCCAGCGGATGCCTGACTGATGGCCGAGCTGGCCCAGGTCCGGGCCGAGGTCGAAGCGGTGTACCGGCGGGATTCGCGGCGCATCCTGGCGACGCTGATCCGCCTGCTGGGGGATTTCGACCTGGCAGAGGAGGCCCTGCACGATGCTTTCTTCATCGCTGTCGAGCGCTGGCAGCGTGATGGCATCCCGGACAATCCGCGGGCCTGGCTGGTGTCGACCGGGCGTTTCAAGGCCATCGACGCATTGCGCCGGCGTGCTCGCTTCGACCGCTCCCAGGCCGACCTGATCATGCTGATCGAAGGCCAGGGGCAAGACCCCAGCGATGATGAGCTGCTGGCCGATGACCGGCTGCGGCTGATCTTCACTTGCTGCCACCCGGCCCTGGCGGCCGATGCCCAGGTGCCACTGACCCTGCGCGAAGTCTGCGACCTGACCACCGAGCAGATCGCCCGGGCCTTCCTGCAAAGCCCCGCGACCATCGCCCAGCGCATCGTCCGCGCCAAGGCCAAGATTCGTGATGCCGGCATTCCTTATCAGGTCCCGGAGCTGAATGAGCTACCCGAGCGCCTCGAGAGCGTGCTGCGGGTGATCTACCTGGTGTTCAACGAAGGCTATTCGGCGTCCTCGGGCGAGGCGTTGCTGCAGCAGGAACTCAGTGACGAGGCGATCCGCCTCGGGCGCCTGCTGGTGCAACTGCTGCCAGACGCCGAAGCGGTGGGTTTGCTGGCGCTGATGCTGCTGCAGGCATCGCGGCAACGCGCGCGCAGCGATGCCGAGGGCAACCTGGTGCTGCTGGACCAGCAGGACCGCAGCCTGTGGGACCGTGAGCTGATTGCCGAAGGTTGCCAGCTGGTGCGCCTGGCCTTGGCCACCCGGGCCTTTGGTGCCTACACCGTGCAGGCGGCGATCGCGGCCGTACATGCCGAGGCGGTGACGGCTGAAGAGACTGATTGGGCGGAAATTGTCGGGCTGTACGATGTACTGCAACGGCACTGGCCGTCAGCCGTGGTGGCGCTCAATCGGGCAGTGGCACTGGCCAAGCGCGACGGTGCGCAGGCGGGTCTGGACGCGGTGGAGGCGATTCTGGCAGCGGGGGAGTTGCGCGACTATCACCTGGCTCATGCGGCGCGGGCTGAGCTGCACCAGCAATTGGGGAATGTCGAAGAGGCGCGGGCAGCTTGGCAGCAGGCGCTGGAGTTGACCAGGCAGGAGCCGGAGCGGCGGCATATCGAGCGGCGTTTAGGCGAACTGATGTGAGTGCCTTTCTGGCCTCTTCGCGGGACAAGTCGGATCGCCGCACCGCCGCTCCTACAGGTAAAGCATCCGCGCGGTCGATGTAGGAGCGGGCTTGCCCCGCGAAAAATCCATCACCGATGTCAGCTGGCGACGAAGTTCGGCGGCGACACCAGCTCGACGGTCTGTTGCTTGCGCGGTGCCAGGATCTCGGCCACGCCTTCGACCACCAGTTCATCGTTCTGGTTGTACACGTTGGTGGCGATACGCACTTTGAACTTCGGCAGTTTCTCAAGGATTTCCAGGCGCACGGTCAGGGTGTCGCCGATCTTCACCGGCTTCTGGAAGCTCATCTGCTGGCCCAGGTAGATGGTGCCAGGGCCAGGCAGGGTGCAGGCCACTGCGGCGCTTATCAGGGCACCGCTGAACATGCCGTGGGCGATGCGCTCCTTGAACATGCTCTTGGCGGCGAACTCGGCATCCAGGTGCACCGGGTTGTGGTCACCGGACATGGCGGCAAACAGCTGGATGTCACGTTCTTCGACGGACTTCTCATAGGTGGCCTTCTGGCCGACTTCAAGGGCTTCGTAAGGCGTGTTGGTGACCTGGGTCATTGGGTTTCCTTAAAGGGCGGGCGAGGGCGCCTATCATTCACTGCGGGCAGGGCGGCCAAGGGCCAGCGCTTGCGCTAACCAAGCGAGGATATCAGCGGTGACCTCGTCGCGGTTGAGTTCGTTGAGTACTTCGTGCCGCGCCTCAGGATAGAGGAGCAGCTGTATATGTCGATTGCCGGTCGCGCGCAGGGCGTCGGCCAGATGGGTGAGACGCTTGCCGGCACTCACCGGATCACATTCACCGCCAATCACCAGCATGGGCAGGTTCGGGTCGATCTGCGCGAGGTTGCGCGCCTGGCTGATCTGCGCCAGCCCATGCAGCAGGTCGAGCCACAGCTGGTTGCTGCAGCGAAAGCCGCACAGCGGATCGTTGACGTACTTGTCCACTTCCGCCGGGTCACGGCTGAGCCAGTCGAACGCCGTGCGGGTGGGCTTGAAGGCGTTGTTGAACGAGCCGAACGACAGCCATTCGATCAGTGCGCTCTTGCCCAGTGGCCCCTGGCGCCAGGCTTCCAGCCGCGCAATCAGGCGCGCCGCCCGATACAGTGCAGCGGGCTGGAAGTTGGAGCCGCTGAGGATTGCCCCTTGCAGGCTGCCGCTGTGGTGGGTGAGGTAGGCCTGGACAATATAGCTGCCCATGCTGTGGCCGAACAGGAACAGCGGTGTGCAAGGGAACTGCTGGCCAATATGCTGGGCCAGCAGGCCAAGGTCGTTGACCACGGCATTCCAGCCATGTTGCCGGGCGAACAGGCCGAGGCTGCCCTGCTCGGCGGTGCGCCCGTGGCCGCGCAGGTCCGGTGCCAGCAGGGCGTAGCCGGCATCGCAGAGGGCCTGGCCCAGGCGCTGGTAGCGCCCGCCATGCTCGGCCATGCCATGCGCCAGCAGCACCACAGCCTTGACCGGTGTGGCCGGCAGCCATTGGTGCACGTACAGCTTGCAATGCTCGCTGGCAGGCAGCCAGAAGGCGTCATGGGGCATGGCGAATCCTTTGCGCGATGGTGACCCGGACAGTGTATGCACAACCGGCCGAATTGCAGGAAGGGCACAAATAAGATTCACAATGTTAATGGCGGCACTTGGCGTATATGCCACCTCGGGCATACCTGCTAACGTCGGTTCAACGCCTTTTTGCCATCAGGCAAACGGGGCAAGGAATCCGTACGGGCTCAGGCAGAGGAACAATAATAAATGCAAGCCGACTTCTGGAATGACAAACGCCCCGAGGGCGTGCCTTCCACCATCGACCTTCACGCGTACGCTTCGGTCGTTGAGGTGTTCGAACGCTCCTGCAAGCGCTTTGCCGAGCGCCCGGCGTTCAGCAACCTGGGCTTGACCCTGAGTTACGCCGAGCTCGAACGCCATTCGGCAGCGTTCGCCGCCTGGCTGCAGCAGCACACCGACCTCAAGCCGGGTGACCGCATCGCGGTGCAGATGCCCAACGTCCTGCAGTACCCCATCGCCGTGTTCGGCGCCCTGCGCGCGGGGCTGATCGTGGTCAACACCAACCCGCTGTACACCGAGCGCGAAATGCGTCACCAGTTCAAGGATGCCGGGGCCCGGGCGCTGGTGTACCTGAACATGTTCGGCAAGCGCGTGCAGGAGGTGCTGCCCGATACCGGCATCGAGTACCTGATCGAGGCGAAGATGGGCGACCTGCTGCCCGCAGCCAAGGGCTGGCTGGTCAATACCGTGGTCGACAAGGTGAAGAAGATGGTCCCGGCCTATCATCTGCCCCAGGCCATCCCGTTCAAGCAGGTACTGCGCGAAGGCCGCAGCCTGGTGCACAAGCCGGTGCCGCTGTCGCTCGATGACATCGCCGTGCTGCAGTACACCGGCGGTACCACGGGCCTGGCCAAGGGGGCCATGCTCACGCACGGCAACCTGGTGGCCAACATGCTGCAGGTGCTGGCCTGTTTCTCCCAGCATGGCCCGGACGGGCAGCGGCTGATCAAGGAAGGCCAGGAGGTGATGATTGCACCGCTGCCGCTGTACCACATCTATGCCTTCACCGCGAACTGCATGTGCATGATGGTCACCGGTAACCACAACGTGCTGATCACCAACCCGCGTGATATCCCCGGTTTCATCAAGGAACTGGGCAAGTGGCGTTTTTCGGCGCTCCTGGGGTTGAACACCTTGTTTGTTGCGCTGATGGACCATCCAGGCTTCCGCCAGCTGGACTTTTCGGCACTGAAAGTCACCAACTCCGGTGGCACGGCACTGGTCAAGGCCACTGCCGAGCGTTGGGAAACACTCACCGGCTGCCGTATCGTCGAGGGCTACGGCCTGACCGAAACTTCGCCGGTGGCAAGTACCAACCCATACGGCCAGCTGGCGCGGCTGGGCACGGTGGGCATGCCGGTACCGGGCACGGTGTTCAAGGTCATCGATGATGACGGCAACGAACAGCCACTGGGTGAGCGCGGCGAACTGTGCATCAAGGGCCCGCAAGTGATGAAGGGCTACTGGCAGCAGCCGGAGGCCACGGCGCAGGCGCTGGATGCCGAGGGCTGGTTCAAGACCGGCGATATCGCGGTGATCGACCCGGACGGCTTCACCCGCATCGTCGACCGCAAGAAGGACATGATCATCGTCTCCGGCTTCAATGTTTACCCCAACGAGATCGAGGATGTGGTGATGGGCCATCCGCAGGTGGCCAACTGCGCGGCCATCGGCGTGCCGGACGCGCGTACCGGGGAGGCGGTGAAGCTGTTCGTGGTGGCGCGTGAGGGTGGGGTGAGCGTCGAAGACCTGAAGGCTTACTGCAAGGCCAACTTCACCGGCTACAAGGTGCCCAAGCACATCGTGGTGCGCGAGTCGCTGCCGATGACCCCGGTGGGCAAGATCTTGCGCAGGGAGTTGCGCGACATCGCTTGATACCGGCGTTTGTAAGGTGCTCTGGCATGTACCTTACAGCCCGATTTGCGACATTTTGGTCAATTACTCTAAAAATGACTTGTATCGTTCATTTAGTCACTTTTGTGACTGCGGGGCCGATCTTGGCCCCTAGGCGACCCCAATCAAAGCTGTTACTCTCGGCGCGCTTTCAGATGATTCGGTTTGCAACGAACCGCCATCGCATATCAATAATAAGCGCATCGACGCGCGAATCGAACTTCGCTGTTGCTGAAGGAGTGGGCTTCCATGATCGAAAATTTTTGGAAGGATAAATACCCAGCCGGGATTACGGCGGAAATCAATCCTGACGAATTCCCCAATATCCAGGCGGTACTCAAGCAATCCTGCCAACGCTTTGCCAATAAACCGGCCTTTAGCAACCTGGGCAAGACCATCACCTACGGCGAGCTCTACGCGCTGTCAGGCGCTTTTGCGGCCTGGCTGCAGCAGCACACCGACCTCAAGCCGGGTGACCGCATTGCCGTCCAGCTGCCCAATGTCCTGCAATACCCGGTAGCGGTATTCGGTGCCATGCGCGCCGGCCTGATCGTGGTCAACACCAACCCGCTGTACACAGTGCGGGAAATGGAGCACCAGTTCAACGACTCCGGTGCCAAGGCCCTGGTGTGCCTGGCCAACATGGCGCACCTGGCCGAGAAGGTGGTGCCCAAGACCCAGGTCAAGCACGTCATCGTCACCGAAGTGGCCGACCTGCTGCCTCCGCTCAAGCGCCTGCTGATCAACAGCGTGATCAAGTACGTGAAGAAGATGGTGCCGGCCTACAACCTGCCGGGTGCCGTGCGCTTCAACGATACCCTGGCGCTGGGCAAGGGCCAGCCGGTCACCGAAGCCAACCCGCAAGCCAACGACGTGGCGGTGCTGCAGTATACCGGTGGTACCACTGGCGTGGCCAAGGGCGCGATGCTGACCCACCGCAACCTGGTGGCCAACATGTTGCAGTGCCGGGCGCTGATGGGCTCCAACCTGCAGGAAGGCTGCGAGATCCTCATCACCCCGCTGCCGCTGTACCACATCTATGCCTTTACCTTCCATTGCATGGCGATGATGCTGATCGGCAACCACAACGTGCTGATCAGCAACCCGCGCGACCTGCCGGCAATGGTCAAAGAGCTGGGCAAGTGGAAGTTCAGCGGTTTTGTCGGCCTCAACACGCTGTTCGTGGCGCTGTGCAACAACGAGGCATTCCGCGCCCTGGACTTCTCGGCGCTGAAGATCACCTTGTCCGGGGGCATGGCCCTGCAGCTGAGCGTGGCCGAGCGCTGGAAGAGCGTCACCGGTTGCGCCATCTGCGAAGGCTACGGCATGACCGAGACCAGCCCGGTGGCGGCGGTGAACCCGGCCGAGGCCAACCAGGTGGGCACCATCGGCATCCCGGTGCCATCGACCCTGTGCAAGGTTATCGACGACGCCGGCAACGAACTGCCACTGGGCGAAACCGGCGAGCTGTGCGTCAAGGGCCCGCAGGTCATGAAGGGCTACTGGCAGCGTGAAGACGCCACCACCGAGATCCTCGACAGCGAAGGCTGGCTGAAGACTGGCGACATCGCGCTGATCCAGCCGGATGGCTACATGCGCATCGTCGACCGCAAGAAGGACATGATCCTGGTCTCGGGCTTCAACGTGTACCCCAACGAGCTGGAAGACGTGCTCGCCGCCTTGCCGGGCGTGCTGCAGTGCGCGGCCATCGGTGTGCCGGACGAGAAGTCGGGTGAAGTGATCAAGGTGTTCATCGTGGTCAAGCCGGGCATGACCGTGACCAAGGAGCAGGTGATGGAGCACATGCGCGCCAATGTCACTGGCTACAAGGTGCCGCGCTACATCGAGTTCCGCGATGCGCTGCCGACCACCAACGTCGGCAAGATTCTGCGTCGTGAACTGCGTGATGAAGAACTGAAGAAGCAGGGCTTGAAGAAGATTGCCTGATCTATTTCATTGGCCTCTTCACGGGCTTGTCCCGCGAAGAGGCCGGTGAATTCAGCGCATTTTCTCAAGCATCTGGTAGTACCACATCCCCGCCGCCAGCAGCGGATTGCCCAGCAAGTCCCCCATCGGCACTCGCACGTGCTTGCACTGCGCGAAGGTGTCGAACTTCTCCAGCGTTCCGGTCAGTGCCTCGGCCATGATCTCGCCCATGATGTGGCTGGTGGCGATGCCGTGCCCGGAATAGCCCTGGCAGTACCACACGTTGTCCGACAGCTTGCCCAGTTGTGGGATGCGGTTGACCACGATGCCCATTGCACAGCTCCACTGAAACTCGATCGGCACGCCCTTGAGCGCCGGGAAGGTGCGCTCGATGCACGGGCGCAGCTCGCCTTCGATGTTACGCGAGTCTTTGCCCGAGTAGTTGGCGCCGCCGCCGAACAGCAGACGCTTGTCAGCCGTGAGGCGGTAGTAGTCGAGGACGAAGCGGCAGTCGTACACCGCCAAGTCCTGTGGGTTGATCTGCTCCGCCAGTTCACCCAGCGGAGCGGTGGTGACGATGCCGCCCATGGCCGGGAAGATCTTGCCCTTGAGCTGGCGCTTTTCCAGCTTGTGGTAGACGTCACCGGCGAGCATCACCTGGCGTGCTTCGACCCGACCGTGGGCGGTGACGACCGCCGGGCGCGGGCCATGGACGATGTCCAGTACTTCGGAGTTCTCGAAGATCAACGCGCCCAGGCTGTGGGCGGCGCGGGCTTCGCCCAGGCACAGGTTGAGCGGGTGCAGGTGCAGGTTGCGCAGGTTTTTCAGCGCGCCCAGGTATAGCGGGCTCTGCAGGTGCTCGGCGACACCCTTGCGGTCGAGCAACTGTACCTGGTCGCTCATGCCACGGCGTTCGGCTTCGGCCTGGAAGCTGCGCAACTCCTCCATGTGCGAAGGCTTCATCGCCGCGTGCAGGTGGCCGCGCTTGAGGTCGCAGTCGATGCCGTAACGCTCGACCCGTTGCTCGATCACCTGATGCCCACGCCAGCGCAGGTGCCAGATGAAATCATCGACCTCGGCGCCCAGGTGTTTGCGCATCTGCGTGCGCATGGCCTCGTCACCCGACAGGCTGCCGGTGACCTGGCCGCCATTGCGTCCGCTGGCACCCCAGCCGATCCGGTTGGTCTCGATAATCGCCACCTTCAGGCCGCGCTCGGCCAGCTCCACCGCAGTGGCCACGCCGGTGAAACCACCGCCGATGATCGCCACGTCGACCTGCACCGTGCCCTTGAGCTGCGGGTACTCGGTGTGGTCGTTCAGCGAGGCGCTGTAATAGGACGGCGCGCGCTGGGCCGGGCCGTTGTTCAATGCTGCGTTCATGGGTGTTCCTTGTTCTGAATAGGGTAAGGCTCAGGCCTGGTGCAGGTACCAGCGCCAGTCCTGTTCACTGACTTCTGCCATGAACTGGCGGTACTCGGCGCGCTTGACCTTCAGGTAGACGCCGAGGAACGCCTCGCCAAACGCTTCCCGCGCCCAGTGCGAGCGCTCCAGTGCGTCGAGTGCAGTCAGCCAGTCGGTGGGCAGGTGCTCGGTGGCCTGGGCATAGCCGTTGCCTTCCACCGGCGCACCGGGGTCCAGCTGCTCGCGGATGCCACGATGGCTCGCGGCCAGAATGGCGGCGGCCGCCAGGTACGGGTTGGCATCGGCGCCACAGATGCGGTGCTCGACATGCCGGCTATTGGCCGGGCCGCCGGGCACGCGCAGGCTGACGGTACGGTTGTCGACGCCCCAGGTCGGCGCCAGCGGGGCATAGCTGTTGGCCTGGAAGCGGCGGAACGAGTTGGCGTTGGGGCAGAACAGCAACAGCGAGTCACGCAGGTGGCGGAGCATGCCGGCCACCGCCTGGCGCAGCAGCGGGGTGCCGGCTTTGTCTTCGCTGGCGAACAGGTTGTTGCCGGCGCTGTCGGCCAGGCTCAGGTGCATGTGCATACCGGTGCCGGCCAGTTGCGCGAACGGCTTGGCCATGAAACAAGCCTGCATGCCGTGGGCATGGGCCACGCCCTTGACCAGGCGTTTGTAGCGCACGGCCTGGTCCATTGCTTCCAGGGCATCGCCATGCTCCAGGGTGATTTCCACCTGGCCCGGAGCATATTCCGAGATCGCCGTACGCGCCGGAATGCCTTGGGCCTTGCATGCGGCATACAGGTCGGCGAGGAAAGGTTCGATCTGTTCCAGTTCGCGCAGGCCGTAGACCTGGGTCGTGCGCGGCCGGCCACCGTCGTTGTCCAGTGCCGGTTGTGGGCGGCCCTGGGCATCGCGCTGCTGGTCGAGCAGGTAGAACTCCAGCTCGCAGGCCATTACCGGGTGATAACCGTCAGCCTTGAGCGCTTCGATGGTGCGCAGCAATACATGGCGCGGGTCGGCGACACTGGCTGGCAGGCCTTCGCTCGGGTGCATGCTGACCTGCACGGCGGCAGTCGGCACACGGCGCCAGGGCAGGCGCACCAGGCTGCCTTCCAGCGGGTAGGCGCGGCAGTCGATATCGCCGACATCCCAGACCAGGCCGGAGTTTTCCACGTCATCGCCATTGAGCGTCAGGCCGAGGATGGTGCTGGGCAGTGGCCGGCCGCTCTGATACACCGCCAGCAGTTCCTCGCGGTGCAGCAGCTTGCCGCGTGGTACACCGTTGGCGTCCAGGATGAACAGCTCGAACAGTTCGATATCAGGGTTTTCGGCCAGGAAACGGCTGGCGTGCTCTACAGGTGCAAAGTGCATGATCGATTCGCTCACAGGCGCACGGGACCTGCGCGCAGGCGCGGTCCACTTGAGTCAAACGGCCGGGCTGCGGCCGAGTTGGGTCACAAAGGCGTGAGCGAAGCATCCGGTGGGCGTGCATGGCGGCAATGCCACAGGGCCCAGAAGGCGAGAATGATGTGGACCAGCGGATTTTCACCGGCGCGGGACCGGGCCTTCGCTAGCGAAGGGCGGGACGACGGTGGGGCGATGGTCTGGACGGGAGTCATGCCTTTGATACTCACATGCGGGGTAAGGTTGATTAAAGCAGTGAATGGCAACGTTCACATCGGTACTGGCTAAACATTCGTCCAGCCAGCAGAGCGCCGGCAAATCTGCGACAATCGCGCATCCTTCGAATGCCGATCATGAAAAAGCAGGCCCACCTGCATCACTAAAAAGCCCCATGACTGACCAAGCCATCGACAAACTGCTGCAAAACCTCGACCACGCCATGATCGCCGAGCGCCACCGCCTGCGCCGGCAACTGCATGAGCTGCGCAAGCGCCCCGACGAGGCCAAGCTGGCGCAGTGGGTAGAAAAGGTCCAGGCATCCTGTGCCCAGGTCACCGCACGCCAGAACAGCGTGCCGCAGATCCGCTACGACGACAGCCTGCCGATCGCCGCCAAGCGCGACGAGATCAAGAAAGCCCTGGCGGAGAACCAGGTACTGGTGATCGCCGGCGAAACCGGTTCGGGCAAGACCACCCAGTTGCCGAAGATCTGCCTGGAGCTGGGCCGCGGCAGCCATGGCCTGATCGCCCATACCCAGCCACGGCGAATCGCCGCACGCAGCGTCGCCGCCCGGGTTGCCGAAGAGCTCGGCACGCCGCTGGGCGGGCTGGTTGGCTATCAAGTGCGTTTCGAGGACCAGAGCGATGCCAACACCCTGGTCAAGCTGATGACCGACGGCATCCTGCTTGCCGAAACCCAGCACGACCGTTTTCTCGAACGCTACGACACGATCATCGTCGACGAAGCCCACGAGCGCAGCCTGAACATCGATTTCCTGCTCGGCTACCTGAAGACCTTGCTGCACCGCCGCCCGGATCTGAAGCTGATCATCACCTCGGCGACCATCGACCTGGAGCGCTTTTCCAAGCACTTCGACAATGCGCCGATCATCGAGGTGTCCGGCCGTACCTTCCCGGTGGAAACCTGGTACCGCCCGCTGACCAGCGAGCAGGACGAGGAGGGTAACCAGGTCGAGGATGACCTGACCGTCGACCAGGCGATCCTCGCCTCCCTCGACGAGATCGCCCAGCATGAACGCAGCGTGGGCAAAGGCCCCGGCGATGTGCTGGTGTTCCTCCCGGGTGAGCGGGAAATCCGCGATGCCGCGGAGATCCTGCGCAAGGCGCAACTGCGTCACACCGAGATCCTGCCGCTGTATGCGCGCCTGTCGCCGGCCGAGCAGCAGCGCATCTTCCAGTCGCACACCGGGCGCCGCGTGGTGCTCGCCACCAACGTCGCGGAAACCTCGCTGACCGTACCGGGCATCCGTTATGTGATCGACACCGGTACCGCGCGCATCAGCCGCTACAGCTACCGTGCCAAGGTCCAGCGCCTGCCGATCGAAGCCGTTTCCCAGGCCAGTGCCAACCAGCGCAAGGGCCGCTGCGGCCGGGTAGAGCCGGGTATCTGCATTCGGCTGTACAGCGAAGAAGACTTCAACGGTCGCCCGGCCTTTACCGACCCGGAGATCCTGCGCACCAACCTGGCAGCGGTGATCCTGCAGATGCTGCACTTGCGCCTGGGCTCGATCGACGCCTTCCCGTTCATCGAGCCGCCGGATGGCAAGGCCATCAGCGACGGCTTCAACCTGTTGCAGGAACTTTCGGCGGTCAACCGCGAGAACCAGCTGACGCCGATTGGCCGCCAGCTGGCGCGCCTGCCGATCGACCCGCGGCTGGGCCGCATGCTGCTTGAGGGCGCCCGCCAGGGCAGCCTGCAGGAGGTGCTGATCGTCACCAGTGCGCTGTCGGTGCAGGACCCCCGCGAGCGCCCGCCGGAGCGCCAGCAGGCTGCCGACCAGGCCCATGCGCAGTGGAAGGACGCCGATACCGACTTCGCCGCGCTGGTCAATCTTTGGCGTGGCTTCGAAGAGCAGCGCCAGGCGCTGACGGCCAGCCCGCTGCGCAACTGGTGCCGCAAGAACTTCCTGAACTATCTTCGCCTGCGCGAATGGCGCGATGCCCATCGCCAGTTGTCGCTGATCTGCCGCGAGCTGCAACTGACGGTCAACAAAGAGCCGTCCGATTATCAGAAGGTGCACAAGGCGATCCTCAGCGGCCTGCTCAGCCAGATCGGCCAGAAGACCGAGGAAGGCGATTACCAGGGCGCCCGCCAGCGGCGCTTCTGGGTGCATCCGTCTTCGGGCATCGGCCGCAAGCGCCCGCAGTGGGTGATGGCCGCTGAACTGGTGGAAACTACAAAGCTGTATGCGCGTATGGTCGCCAAGATCGAGCCTGACTGGATCGAGCCGCTGGCGACCCACCTGATCAAGAAGAACCACTTCGAGCCGCACTGGGAGAAGAAGCGCGGGCAAGTAGTGGCTTATGAGCAGATCACCCTGTACGGCTTGATTCTGGTCGGCCGCCGCCCAGTGCACTTTGGCCCGATCGACCCGGTCACCTCGCGTGAACTGTTCATTCGCGAAGGCTTGGTCGGCGGTGAAATCCAGTCGCGGGCCAAGTGCCTGGCCGCGAACAAGCGCCTGCTCGAAGAGCTCGACGAACTGGAGGCCAAGGCCCGTCGGCGCGACATTCTCGCCGATGAAGAAACCCTGTACGCCTTCTACGAAGCACGCTTGCCAGCGGAGATCCATCAGACCGCGACCTTCGATGCCTGGTACCGCATGACCAGCCAGAAGGACCCGAACCTGCTGATCATGCGCGAGGAAGACGTGCTGGCCCGCGAGGCCAGCGAAGTCACCGCCGCGCAGTACCCGGACAGCATGCAGGTGGGTGAGCTGCGCCTGCCGCTGACCTACCACTTCGAGCCCGGCCACCCGCGTGACGGCGTGACCGTGCGGGTGCCGGCGCCGCTGTTGCCGAACCTGCCTGGCGAGCGCCTGGAATGGCTGGTGCCGGGCCTGCTGGAGGCCAAGTGCGTAGCCCTGGTGCGCAACCTGCCGAAGGCACTGCGCAAGAACTTCGTGCCGGTGCCGGACTTCGTCAAGGCCTCGCTGGCGCGCATGACCTTCGGCCAGGGCGCGTTGCCCCAGGCCTTGGGCCAGGAGTTGCTGCGCATGACCGGCGCGCGGGTTTCCGATGAGGCCTGGGCCGAGTCGGTCAACCTGGTCGAAGGCCACCTGCGCATGAACATTGAAGTGGTCGATGGCCAGGGCAAGTTCCTCGGCGAAGGCCGCGACCTGGCCGAGCTGACCGCCCGCTTTGCTGCCGCCAGCCAGGCAGCGTTGGCCGTGCCGCGTACCGAGAAGAGCGAGCAGCCGGTGCAGGCCAAGGCCTTCAGCGAGGTCAAGCAGACCGCCCAGCAGAAGATCGCCGGCCTGTCGATGACCGTGTACCCGGCGCTGGTGGAAGAAAACGGCACCGTGCGCGAAGGGCGTTTCTCGACTCAGGCCGAAGCCGAGTTCCAGCACCGTCGCGCCTTGCAGCGCCTGTTGCTGCAGCAGTTGGCGGAGCCCGCCAAGTTCCTGCGTGGCAAGCTGCCGGGCTTGACCGAGCTGGGCCTGCTGTACCGCGAGCTGGGCCGGATCGAGGCACTGGTCGAGGACATCCTGCTGGCCAGCCTGGACAGCTGCATCCTCGACGGTGAAGCCACGTTGCCGCGTGACGGCGCAGCCTTGGCCGGGCTGGCCGAGCGCAAGCGTGGCAGCTGGGCCGAGCATGCCGAACGCCTGGCCCGCCAGACACTGGAAGTGCTGAAGCTGTGGCACGGTTTGCAGAAGCGCTTCAAGGGCAAGATCGACCTGAGCCAGGCGGTGGCGCTGAACGATATCAAGCAGCAGCTGGCCAACCTGGTCTATCCGGGCTTCGTGCGCGAAACCCCTGCCGTGTGGTTCAAGGAGTTGCCGCGCTACCTCAAGGCGGTAGAACTGCGCCTGGAGAAGCTGGGCGCCCAGGTACAGAAGGACCGTGTGTGGAGCGGCGAGCTGGGCAACCTGTGGGCGCAGTACAAGGCGCGGGCCGACAAGCATGCCCAGGAAGGCAAGCGCGATGAGCAGCTGACCTTGTACCGCTGGTTGCTGGAGGAGTATCGGGTGTCGCTGTTTGCCCAGCAGTTGGGCACCAAGATGCCGATTTCCGACAAGAGATTGAGCAAGCAGTGGAGCCAGGTGGAGGGATAAACTTCCGCAGATGTGGCAATATTGATGCAATTTGGGCCGCTTTGCGGCCCATCGCGAGTAAACCTGCCTCTACAGGTATTGCACACACCTGCAGGAGCGGATTTATCCGCCATCGAGGGCACAGCCCTCGCCGTGAAATTGGTACTAAAGTGCCATTATTCTGTCATATTCCCAGCCAGCGCCCCGTGGCGATGGCCTTTGAGCAGAGGATCGATCGTGCATAACGTCGTGATCAGCGGCACCGGCCTGTATACCCCGGCCCAGAGCATTTCCAACGAAGAACTGGTGGCCTCCTTCAACGCCTGGTCGCAGCAGTACAACCAGGACAACGCCGCCGCCATCGAGCGTGGTGAAATCGAAGCAGCCCCCGTGTCCGACGCCGCCTTCATCGAAAAGGCCTCGGGCATCAAGAGCCGCTTCGTCATGGACAAGGCCGGCATCCTCGACCCGCAGCGGATGAAGCCGCGCCTGCCCGAGCGTTCCAACGACGAGCAGTCGATCCTTTGTGAAATGGGCGTGGCCGCTGCCCGCCAGGCGCTGGAACGCGCCGGTCGTACCCCGGCAGATGTCGACGGGGTGATCGTCGCCTGCTCCAACCTGCAACGCCCTTACCCGGCCATCGCCATCGAAGTGCAGCAGGCGCTGGGCATCGACGGCTTCGCCTTCGACATGAACGTGGCCTGTTCGTCGGCCACCTTCGGCATCCAGACCGCTGCCAACAGCGTGCAACTGGGCCAGGCTCGTGCACTGCTGGTGGTCAGCCCGGAGATCTGCACCGGTCATCTGAACTTCCGCGATCGCGACAGCCACTTCATCTTTGGTGATGCCGCCACGGCGGTACTGGTCGAGCGTGCCGACAAAGCCACTTCGGCGCACCAGTTCGACATCGTGGGCACCAAGTTGCAGACTGCGTTCTCCAACAACATCCGCAACAATTTCGGCTTCCTCAACCGCGCGGCGGAAGAGGGGATCGGCGCGCCGGACAAACTGTTCGTGCAGGAAGGGCGCAAAGTGTTCCGCGAAGTTTGCCCGATGGTCGCCGAGCTGATCGGCAAGCACTTGGGCGAAAACAACCTGCAGCCGTCCGACGTCAAGCGCTTCTGGCTGCACCAGGCCAACCTGAGCATGAACCACCTGATCGTCAAGAAGCTGATGGGGCGCGAGGTGAGCGAGGAGGAGGCACCGGTGATTCTCGATCGTTATGCCAACACCAGTTCGGCAGGGTCGGTGATTGCCTTCCACCTGTACCAGGACGATCTGGCCCAAGGGTCGCTTGGCGTGCTGAGTTCGTTCGGTGCAGGCTATTCGATTGGTAGCGTGATCCTGCGCAAGCGTTGATTGTCGCGTTAGATGCCAGATCGAGGGGGCCGCTTTGCGGTCCCCTCTTTTTTGCAGGCAAAAAAAGGCGGGAAATGCCGGATGGGGTCGGCATTTCCCGCCTCAGAGTGAAGCAGGGGAGTGTGTCGCTTAGAACTTGGCTTCCAGGTCCACCTGCAGGGTGTCTACGCTGGCGTTGCTGTCCGGCAGGTTGGAGTAGTCGGTCTTGGCCATCATGTAGGCCGCGCCGAGGGTGAAGTTCTTGTCGATTTCGTAACCGACCTTGAACTTGTGACCACGGGAACCGGTGAAGCCGTTACCGAAGTCGGAGTCTGTGAACAGGCTGACTACGCCGTTACGCTGCACGTCGCGGTAGTTGTAGTCCAGGCTCCAGGCGCCGATCTTGGACTTCAGGCCTGCCAGCCAGGCAGTGTCCATGCCGTCGGTGCTTTCGGTGTTCTTGACGTACTGGCCGTAAGCCGACAGTGGGATGGCGAAGCCGGTGAAGTCGACTTGGCCGAAACCTTCAACCAGGTTGAACTCGTCGGTGGTGTTACCCAGCGAACGCAGCAGTGCCGAGGCCTTGTCGTTGTCGTAGCCGTAGAGGCTGGCACCGACGGTGACCTTGACGGTGTCAGCTGCGTTGAACTTGGTACCCAGCTGGGCCGCGTACAGCTGTGCGTCGTGCTTGTACTGCACGCCGTCGCCGTCGACGTTGTCCTTCAGGTTGTAGTGGCCGATGCTGCCGAACACTTCGGCCGGGCCGGCGTTGGTTTTGTAGGTGACGGCCACACCTTCCGGGTTGATGTCGCTATCCCAGATGATGTCGCCCATGCTCACCCATGGCTGCAGCATTTTGCCGCCGATCAGGTGCAGGTTCGGGACGGCAGTCGGGTGCCAGTCCAGGTAGGCCAGGTCGACCCACAGGGATTTCTTATCGAAGTAGTTGTCCAGGCTCTGGTTGGTCGAGCGAGCATCAGCGCTGCTGCCGGTGGCCACGCGCACGCCAGCATCAACCTGCGGGTTGATCTCGCTGTAGAAGCCGACGCGGGCACGCACGCGCTCACGGTCCTGGTTAGGGCTGCGGGAGATCGGGTTATCGACGTTGACGTCTTCGTAACGCAGGCGTACATCACCCTTGATCTGGGTCTTGGCGGCCCATGCCACTTTTTGTTCGAAGGAGCTCATCCGGTCGGACTGAGCTTTCTGAGCGGCCTTTTCCTTGGTTTCCTGAGCCAGGTCGCCCTGCAGTTCGTTGTACTGCGCCTGGTTGATCGAACCATTGGCGCGGAGCATTTCGAGCAGCTTGGCGTCGACGGCAGCACTGGCCGGAGTACTCAGAGCCAGCATCATGCCGGTGAGGCTCACTCCGGTAAGTGTAGAAACAAGACGCATAAGGTTCTCCCTACTTAAAAGATTTGGGGAGGCTCAGCGCCCGCCCCCATGTTGGCATGTCTTCGGAAAGGGCCTGACTAGACAGGTTCTAGGGTTCCGGAAAACAGGCGCAAGTATTGCGGGGGCCAATGACAGATTAATGTCTAATTAGTGGCACTGCTGTTAAGTAATTGGGAATGAAAGGCGAAACGGGCCGATCCTCATTTGAGCGACGGGCCTCTGTTCGCCGATACTGATGGCCTTGAACAGCGAGTCGAAAACGTGACCAGTCTCTACAGCCTTGCCCATCTGCGTGACCTGCCAGCGGCGACCTGGGATGCCCTGGTCCCCCCAGGCCAACCGTTCCTGCGCCATGCTTTCCTCAGTGCCATGGAAGACAGCGGCAGTGTTGCCCGCAACACCGGCTGGGCAGCCGAACACCTGGTGCTGGAGCGCGACGGGCAGGTGCGTGCGCTGCTGCCGGCGTATCGCAAATGGCATTCGTATGGCGAGTACGTGTTCGACCACGGTTGGGCCGATGCCTGCGAGCGCGCCGGCATCGCCTACTACCCCAAGCTGCTCGGTGCCGTGCCGTTCAGCCCGGTCAGCGGGCCGCGCCTGCTGGCGGCCGACCCTGCCGATGGCCTGCTGGTGCTGCAGGCGTTGCCCGAGTATCTGGGCAAAGCCGGGCTTTCCGGGGCGCACATCAATTTCACCGATCCACAGCTGGATGCGCAGATGGCGGGTTTGCCGGGGTGGATGGAGCGGCTGGGATGTCAGTTCCACTGGCGCAATCACGGTTATCGCGACTTCCAGGACTTTCTCGACAGCCTCAGTTCACGCAAGCGCAAGCAGATGCGCAAGGAGCGTGAGCAGGTGGCCGGGCAGGGCATCGATTTTCGCTGGTATCGCGGCGATGAGCTGGACGAGGCGCAGTGGGATTTTGTTTTCCTCTGTTATGCCAACACCTATGCGGTGCGCAGACGCTCCCCCTATCTGACCCGAGAGTTCTTCAGCCTGTTGGCCGAGCGCATGCCCGAGGCGGTACGGGTGGTGATGGCGCGCCAAGGCGGGCGCGATGTGGCCATGGCCTTGAGCCTGGTCGGTGGCGACAGCCTGTTTGGCCGCTACTGGGGCTGCCTCGATGAGTTCGACCGGCTGCATTTCGAGACCTGCTTCTACCAGGGCATGGACTTTGCGATTGCCGAAGGGCTGCAGCGTTTCGATGCCGGGGCGCAGGGCGAACACAAGCTGATTCGCGGGTTCGAGCCGGTGCTGACGCGTTCGTGGCATTACCTGCTGCATCCGGGGTTGAGGCGGGCGGTGGCGGATTTTCTGCAGCAGGAGCGGGAAGGGGTGCGGGGGTATGCCGAGGAGGCCAAGGGGATGCTGCCTTACCGCAAAGATTGAGATGTTTCCTGTGCCGGCCTCTTCGCGGGACAAGTCGGATCGCGAAGAGGCCGGAACAGGACTCAGTCGACCCCGACAAAACCCCCAGTCTGGTGATGCCACAAGCGGGCATACAACCCCCGCTGTTCCAGCAGCTCGCTGTGGCTGCCACTCTCGACGATCCGCCCCTTGTCCAGCACCACCAGCCGGTCCATCCGGGCGATGGTGGACAGCCGGTGGGCGATGGCGATCACCGTCTTGCCCTGCATCAAAGTCTCCAGGCTTTCCTGAATGGCTGCCTCGACCTCCGAGTCCAGCGCCGAAGTGGCTTCGTCCATGATCAGGATCGGCGCATTCTTCAGCAGCACCCGGGCAATCGCGATGCGCTGGCGCTGGCCGCCCGACAGCTTCACGCCACGCTCGCCGACATGGGCATCGAAGCCGGTACGGCCCTGGGCATCCGACAACTGCGCAATGAACTCGTCGGCCCGCGCCCGGCGCACGGCTTCGTGCAGCGCCGCGTCACTGGCATCGGGGCGGCCATACAACAGGTTGTCGCGGATCGAACGGTGCAGCAGCGAGGTGTCCTGGGTGATCATGCCGATCTGCGCGCGCAGGCTGGCCTGGCTGACCTCGGCGATGTCCTGGCCGTCGATCAGGATGCGCCCGCCCTGTACGTCGTACAGGCGCAGCAGCAGGTTGACCAGGGTTGACTTACCGGCGCCGGACGGGCCGATCAGGCCGATCTTCTCGCCCGGGCGGATGTCCAGGTTCAGCCCTTCGATCACGTTGGCGGCCTTGCCATAGTGGAAGTCCACGTCGTCAAAACGCACGGCGCCGCGGCTGACCTTGAGGGGCGGCGCCTGGGGTTTGTCGGTGACGGTGACCGGCTGGGCAATGGTCTGCAGCCCGTCCTGGACCATGCCGATGTTCTCGAAGATGCCGTTGACCACCCACATGATCCAGCCCGACATGTTGACGATGCGGATGACCAGGCCGGTGGCCAGGGCGATGGCACCGACGGTGATCAGCGACTGGCTCCACAGCCACAGCGCAAGGCCCGTGGTGGTGACCACCAGCAGACCGTTGAGGGTAGTGATGACCACGTCCATGCTGGTGACCACGCGCGAGGCCAGCTGGGTTTTCTCGGTCTGTTCGCGGATCGCTTCGCGGGCGTACTGCTGTTCATAATCGGTGTGGGCGAATAGCTTGAGGGTGGCGATGTTGGTGTAGCCATCGACGATCCGCCCCATCAGCTTGGAGCGGGCGTCGGAGGAAATCACCGAGCGCTCCTTCACCCGCGGCACGAAATAGTACAACGCGGCGATGTAGCCGACGATCCACACCAGCAACGGCAGCATCAGGCGCCAGTCAGCCTCGGCGAACAGCACCAGCGAGGTGATGGCGTAGATCAGCACATGCCACAGTGCATCCACCGCCTGCACCGCAGAGTCGCGCAGCGAGTTGCCGGTCTGCATGATGCGCTGGGCGATGCGCCCGGCGAAGTCGCTCTGGAAGAAATTCAAGCTTTGCTTGAGCACATAGGTGTGGTTCTGCCAGCGGATCAGGCTGGTCATGCCGGGGTTGATGGTCTGGTGCACCAGCAGGTCGTGCAGGCCGAAGAATACCGGCCGCAGCAGCAGGATCACCACCAGCATCCAGATCAGCTCGCCGCTGTGTTCGCTGAAAAAGTTGACGTTGGGCGTGCCCTGGGCCAGGTCGATGATGCGGCTCAGGTAGCTGAACATCGCCACCTCGATCAGCGAGGCGAACAGGCCCACCACCAGCAGGGCGAGAAAGCTCGGCCAGACCTGGCGCAGGTAGTACAGGTAGAACGGCCAGACCTGGCCGGGCGGCGACTCGCTGGGCGCGTCGCGGAAGATGTCGATCAGTTGCTCGAAACGGCGGTACAGCATGGGTGACAAGACTCCTGTGCTACCCGACCCTGGAAGGTTTCACGTCCCTGTGAAACCGGCGGTCAGTCGATGCGTTTGGCGGACTTGATGTACACCGGGTCGGCCGGGACATCGCGCATGCCTTTTTTCACCGTGGTTGGCGAGTTGACGATCTGGTCGACCACTTCCATACCCTGGGTCACTTTGCCGAACACGGCGTAACCGGCGTCGCGGCCTGGGTTGAGGAAGTCGTTGTCGGCGACGTTGATGAAGAACTGGCTGGTGGCCGAGTTGGGGTTGGAGGTGCGTGCCATCGACAGGGTGCCACGGGTGTTCTGCAGGCCGTTGCTGGCCTCGTTCTTGATCGGCTCCTTGGTGTCTTTCTGCACCATCTGGTCAGTGAAACCGCCGCCCTGGACCATGAAGCCCGGGATCACGCGGTGGAAGATGGTGTTGTTGTAGAAACCGCTGTCGACGTAGGCCAAGAAGTTCTTGGTACTGATCGGCGCTTTTTCTGCATTGAGCTCGATGGTGACCTGGCCGAAGCTGGTGTCCAGCTGAACGTGCGGGGTCTTGTCGGAAGCCATGACGCTGGTGGCGAAGGCGACCGAGCAGGCGGTGAGCAGGAGTTTTTTCAGCATGGGCTCAATGATCCTTGAGAGGTGGAAGCGGCTGCGAGGAACTGCAGCAGGGTCTGGTTGAAGACCTCGGGTTGATCGAGGGGTGTAGCGTGCCGGGAATCGTCGATGACCACCAGCCTGGCGTGGGGCATCAGGGCCACGTAGCGCTCTTTAAGGTGTATCGGGGTGTAATCGTGGTCGGCGGCAATCACCAGCGTGGGACAGCGGATCTGCCCGATGCGTTCCTGCACGCCCCAGTCTACGATGGCGTCGAAGCTCTTGAGGTAGGCGCGTTTGTCGTTGCGTGCCCAGCGTTCGGCCATCTTCTTGCGCAGCTCGGCCTGCCCCGGCTTGGGGAACAACCGCGCGGCCAGGCCCTGGCCGACCGTCTCGACACTGAGGATGCGCGCCAGGCCCCAGCGCTTGAGCCACCATAGCCAGTCGCTGCGGGTGCGGCGCTTGACCTCGGGGGCGCTGTTGACGATGCACAGGCTGCGCAGCCATTGCGGGTGGTCCACGGCGAACTGGAAACCGACCATGCCGCCCATGGACAGGCCGACAAAGTGCACGGGGCCGGTCTGCAGGTGTTCGAGCAGCGCCAGCAGGTCTTCGCTGAAGGTGGCGATCTGGTAACCGTCGCGGGGCTTGTCGGAGCGGCCGTGGCCGCGGATGTCCATGAGGATCACCCGGTAGTAGCGGCTCAGCTCGGGTACCTGCAGCTCCCAGTCCTGGCTGCTGGAGCCCAGGCCGTGCAGCAGCACCAAGGGTTCGCCCTGGCCATATTCCTGATAATGCAGCGAGCATCCTTCATGTTCGAAATAGGCCATGGGCGCGGTCCTCTCAGGCTTGTGGGGGGGCTGCGAAGGGCACGTCCAGTGGCGCGGTGTCGAAATTGCGCAGCAGGTCGATGAGAATCTGCGTGGCCGGGCCCAGGGTCTTCTCTTTGCTCGAATAAAGGTAGAACAGTGGGTGGCGGCTGCCACCCTGATCGAGCGGCAATGGCTTGAGCACGCCGTCGAGCAGCTCACGTTCGATCATGTGCCGTGGCAACCAGGCAAAGCCCAGGCCGCTGCCGACGAAGGTGGCGGCAGTGCCCAGGCTGCCGACCGTCCAGCGCTGTTCGGCGCCGAGCCAGCCGACGTCGCGTGGCTGGGCGCGGCCGGAGTCGCGGATCACCACCTGCAGTTGGCTTTCCAGGTCCTGGAAGGTGATCTCCCGGCCCAGACGATGCAGGCTGTGTTCCGGGTGGGCGACAGCGACGAACTCCACCGAACTGAGCTCGGTACCCAGGTAGCCACCGATGCTGTAGCTGCTGATGGCAAGGTCGGCGATGCCTTCGTGCATCACTTCCTCGACGCCCGACAGCACCTCTTCACGCAGGCGCACCCGGCAACCGCGGCTCTGTGGCATGAACGCAGCCAGGGCGCGCACCAGGCGGGCACTGGGGTAGGCAGCATCGACCACCAGGCGCACCTCGGCCTCCCAGCCTTGCTCCATGTGGTGCGCCAAGTCTTCCAGCTGGCTTGCTTGCTTGACCAGGTGCCGCGAACGGCGCAGCAGCACATTGCCGGCCTCGGTCAGCACGGCCTTGCGGCCATCGATGCGCAGCAACGGCACACCCAGCTGTTCCTGCATGCGTGCCACGGTATAGCTGACCGAAGACTGCGAACGGTGCAAGACTTCGGCGGCCTGGGCAAACCCGCCATGGTCGACCACTGCTTGCAGGGTCCGCCATTGATCCAGGGTCACGCGCGGCGCTTTCATGTTTGGCTCCTGTTGTCCTAAGCTGCGCTCTTTCAAGGAGAGCGCCCCATGAAGAAATGTTGTGCGGCAATTTTGATGTGCCTGCCCCTTGGGGCCATGGCTTACCCCATCGACGTGGAGAAGGAACTGACCGGGGTCAAGCTGGACTACACCACCTACGACACGGCCTACGACATCGGGTCCATTACCCTGAACAACTATGGGCAAGTGCCGGCAGCCTGCAAGGTGACCTTCCGCAACGGGCCCGAGGCACCCCGGGTGCGCCGGGTCAACGTACCGGTTGGAAAGAGTGTCGATGTGACGGCCAATTTCAATCGGCAGATCATCAAGCTGCGCATCGCGCTGGACTGCAAAGCGCAATAAAACGGATTAATCGATAGATTGAACCCACTTTTTACGCTTTTTTATCGATAGGTCAAGCCTTAATCTCACCTCCATCGAATCGCAACCCCTTTTGCCGATGGAGGCACCCCATGTCCCGCGTACTGATCATCGAAAGCAGCGCCCGCCAGCAGGATTCCGTTTCCCGTCAACTGACCCGTGACTTCATCCAGCAGTGGCAGGCCGCGCACCCGGCTGACGAGATCAACGTGCGTGACCTGGCGGTGAACCCGGTGCCACACCTGGATGCCAACCTGCTCGGTGGCTGGATGAAGCCTGAAGAACAGCGCAGCGCCGCCGAACTGGAGGCCCTGGCCCGCTCCAACGAGCTGACCGATGAAGTGCTGGCAGCCGACGTGCTGGTGATGGCCGCGCCGATGTACAACTTCACCATCCCCAGCACCCTCAAGGCCTGGCTGGACCACGTGCTGCGTGCCGGCATCACCTTCAAATACACCCCGACCGGCCCGCAAGGCCTGCTCACCGGCAAGCGCGCCATTGTCCTGACTGCCCGTGGCGGGATCCATGCCGGTGCCACCAGCGACCATCAGGAACCGTACCTGCGCCAGGTGATGGCCTTCATCGGTATTCACGATGTCGACTTCATCCATGCCGAAGGCCTGAACATGAGTGGCGAGTTCCACGAAAAGGGCCTGAACCAGGCCAAGGCCAAGCTGGCCGCGGTGGCCTGAGGTTCAACGAATTCCCATCCCTGACACCTGCTTTTGCTCCTTTGGGTGTACCTGCCCGGCCTGATGGCCGGGCTTTTTTATTTCGGCCCCACATTCCTCATGGTTGAACTGATTCGGCGCAACCCGCTAAGGTCGCGCCCTTGATTACGAGAGGCAACCATGGGCTACCTGATAATCGTCGCGCTGATCCAGGCGTTTTCCTTCAGCCTGATCGGCGAGTACCTGGCCGGGCACGTCGGCAGCTACTTCGCCGTGCTCGCGCGCGTGGTGCTGGCGGGCCTGGTGTTCCTGCCGCTGACCCGCTGGCGCCAGGTCGAGCCGCGGTTCCTGCGCTCGATGCTGCTGATCGGCGCGCTGCAATACGGCATCACCTACGTCTGCCTGTACCTGAGCTTCCGCGTGCTGACCGTGCCCGAGGTACTGCTGTTCACCATTCTCACGCCGTTGCACGTGACCTTGATCGAAGACGCCCTGAACCGGCGCTTCAACCCCTGGGCGCTGGTCGCCGCCCTGGTGGCCGTGACGGGGGCCGGGGTGATCCGCTTCGACAGCATCAGCGGCGACTTCTTCATCGGCTTCCTGCTGCTGCAACTGGCCAACTTCACCTACGCCGCCGGCCAGGTGCTGTACCGCCACCTGGTTGCCCGCCACCCCAGCGACCTGCCGCACTACAAGCGTTTCGGCTACTTCTACCTGGGCGCGCTGATCGTGGTACTGCCGGCGTTCCTGCTGTTCGGCAACGCCCAGCACCTGCCGAGCACCAACGTGCAATGGCTGGTGCTGCTGTTCCTCGGCCTGTGCCCGACGGCGCTGGGGTTGTACTGGTGGAACAAAGGCGCCTGCCTGGTTTCGGGCGCTACGCTGGCGGTGATGAACAACTTGCACGTACCGGTCGGGTTGCTGCTCAATTTGCTGATCTGGAACCAGCACGAGCCGCTGGGGAGGCTGCTCATCGGCGGGGCGGTGATCCTGGCGTCGGTGTGGATGAGCCGCATGGGTAGCCTGACGTTATCAAGCAAGGCATGGCGCAGCTAGCTAAGGCGCGTTCGTTAATGAACCCAAACCCGGCCGGTGCCTACCCGATAATCATGAAAATAAAATCGGGAGACCGGCGTGAAGCTAGAAACGCGAAGTATCGAATTCGTCCCACACGCTGAGCGTTATGGCACGCCTAAACGATTGTTCACCATCTGGTTCAGCTCCAACTTCCAGATAACCGCACTGATGGTCGGCACCCTGGGCGTTGCCTCGGGGCTGAGTTTTGCCTGGACCTTGCTGGGCCTGTTGGTCGGCAACCTGATCGGCACCGTGTTCATGGCCGCGCACTCTGCCCAGGGACCGCACCTGGGCGTGCCACAGATGATCCAGAGCCGCGCCCAGTTCGGTGTCCATGGCGCGGCGCTGCCGTTGCTGGTGATGGTCACGGCCGCTGTACTGTTTCTCGCCGCCAGTGGCGTGCTGATGCGCAATGCCGTTCAGGCACTGGTGCCCATGAGCGACGACCAGGCCATCGTGGTGGTCGGCGTGCTGACCTTCATCATCGGTTTTGTCGGTTACGAACTGATCCACCGCCTGGGGGCGTGGATGAGCCTGCTGTCCACGCTGGTGTTTGCCGGCGCCCTGGTGCTGATCCTGCTGCACCCCGGCGACATGGCAGGCACGACGGCAGTGACGACGGGCTTTTCGTTCACCGCCTTCAACCTGATCGTGGCCCAGGCCGCCTCCTGGACGTTGGGCTATGGCCCCTATGTGGCAGATTATTCGCGCTACCTGCCGGCCAACGTCAACCCGCGCGCCACATTCTGGGCCACCTATTGCGGTTGTGCGCTAGGCTCCTTCGCCATGATGGCGTTGGGTGCGCTGGTGGCCGTGGAACTACCCTCGGCACTGGGGCATGACCCTGCGACGGCGATTGCCGGGTTGTTTGGCCCGTGGGCGCCGTTGGCACTGGCAGTGATTGCGCTGGGGGTGATCCAGTACAACGTCCTGTGCCTGTACAGCGCCTACATGTCGTCGGTCACGATCTTCGGGGCCTTCAAGACCATCAGGCGCGTGACCGCGACTGCCAAGGCGCTGGTGATGGTGGGCCTTACCGCCGCGGCAACGCTGATTGCCATCGCTACCCAATACAATTTCGATACGTTCTTCGCCGACATCCTGATCGGCCAGCTGTACCTGTTGATCCCCTGGAGCGCGATCAACCTGGTGGATTACTACTGGGTGTGCCGGGGCCAGTATGACGTGGGTGCGCTGTACGACGCCAAGGGGCGTTACGGTTGCTTCAATCGTCGAAGCCTGGCGGTGTATGCCGTATCGATCATCGGTACCATCCCGTTCATGAAGCTGTCGTTCTACACGGGCTTCGTGGCCGAGTGGCTGGGGGCGGATATCAGCTGGGCGATGGGCTTGATCCTGGCTGGTGCGCTGTACTGCATGGTCAACGCCCGCGAAAGCAAACCGCTTTTGGCAAGCTAGGCAGATGAAGCGGCTTTGAGAGGGGAAGGGGCTGCAACGCAGCCCCGGCATCTCAAGCCTCACTCACCTCTTCAAGCCGCCGCGATACCGGCTCCACAATCCGCCCAGCCAAACCGACCCGCATGTCATTGCCACTCGGCTGCTGATACAAGCTCAGACCAAACTCCGGCAACACCGCCAGCAGGTAATCGAAGATATCCCCCTGGATCCGCTCGTAATCGGCCCACACCGTGGTGGTGGTGAAGCAGTAGATCTCCAGCGGCACGCCTTCGGCGGTGGTCTGCATCTGCCGGACCATGCAGGTCATGTTCGGATGCACGTTCGGGTGGTTCTTCAGGTAGGCGAGGGCAAACGCGCGGAAGGTGCCGATATTGGTCAGCTTGCGGCGGTTGGCTGAAAGTTCTGGCACTGGCCCCAGCGCCTCGTTCCAGGCCAGCAGCTCCTGGCGCTTGCCGGCCAGGTAGTCGCCCAGCAGGCTCACCTGGCTCAGGCGCTGTTCCTCGTCCGGGGTCAGGAAGCGTACGCCTGCGGCATCGATGAACAGGCTGCGCTTGATCCGCCGCCCGCCCGACTGCTGCATGCCGCGGTAGTTGCGGAACGACTCGCTCATCAGGCGCCAGGTCGGGATCGAGACGATGGTTTTATCGAAGTTCTGCACCTTGACGGTATGCAGGGTGATATCCACCACATCGCCATCGGCGCCGACCTGCGGCATCTCGATCCAGTCGCCCACATGCAGCATGTCGTTGCTGGTCAGCTGCACACTGGCGACGAACGACAGCAGGGTGTCCTTGTACACCAACAGCAGCACCGCCGACATCGCACCCAGGCCCGACAGCAGCAACAGTGGCGAGCGGTCGATCAGGGTGGCGACGATGACGATCGAGGCGAAGATCCACAGCATCATCTTGGCCAGCTGCACGTAGCCCTTGATCGAGCGGGTGCGGGCGTGTTCGGTGCGGGCGTAGATGTCCAGCAGGGCATCGAGCAGGCACGACAGGGCCATGGTCATGAACAGCAGGGTGAAGGCCAGGGCGAGATTGCCGAGGAAGTGCTGGGCGGTGTCGGACAGCTCCGGCACCAGCTTCAGGCCGAACTGGATCACCAGCGACGGGATGGTCTGGGCCAGGCGATGGAAGACTTTGTTGTGGCGCAGGTCGTCGAGCCATCTCAGCGCCGTTTGGCGGGCCAGCAGGCGGGTGCCGTGCAGCACCAGGAAGCGCGCCAGGCGCCCGAGCACCAGTGAAATCAGCAGCAGCACGGCCAGGCCGATCGCGGCGTGGAGCAGTGGATGTTGGTCGAGGGTGCCCCACAAGTCGAGGCTGTCACGCCAGATGCGTTGGATGTCCATAAGCTTGTAACCGGTCTTTTACAGCGAAACGAAGCGCCATTAGAGCGCGGAAGCCGACAAAGTTGCCAAAAGAAATTCGGCTAAGGCTGCAGAAAACGTTACCCTATGCAACTGAATTTCCCGCACTTGCCTGAGGTTACCTCCGTGTTCTCCCAATTCGCCCTGCACGAACGCCTGCTTAAAGCCGTGGCCGAGCTTAAATTTGTCGAGCCAACCCCGGTGCAGGCCGCGGCCATCCCCCTGGCCCTGCAAGGGCGCGACCTGCGTGTGACCGCGCAGACCGGCAGCGGCAAGACCGCCGCGTTCGTCCTGCCGCTGCTCAATCGCCTGGTCGACCTGAAAGGCGGGCGCGTCGAGATCCGCTCGCTGATCCTGCTGCCGACCCGCGAGCTGGCCCAGCAGACCCTCAAGCAAGTGCAGCTGTTCTCGCAGTTCACCTACATCAAGGCGGGCCTGGTCACCGGCGGTGAAGACTTCAAGGAACAGGCCGCCATGCTGCGCAAGGTGCCGGATGTGCTGATCGGCACCCCGGGCCGCCTGCTCGAGCAGCTCAACGCCGGCAACCTCGACCTGTCCCACGTGCAGGTGCTGATCCTCGACGAAGCTGACCGCATGCTCGACATGGGCTTCGCCGAAGACATGGAGCGCCTGTGCAAGGAGTGCGAGAACCGCGAGCAGACCCTGCTGTTCTCCGCCACCACGGGCGGTGCGGCCCTGCGCGACATCATCGGCAAGGTCCTGAAAGACCCTGAGCACTTGATGCTCAACAGCGTCTCGCAGCTGGCCGAAGGCACCCGCCAGCAGGTCATCACCGCCGACCACGACCAGCACAAAGAGCAGATCGTGCAGTGGCTGCTGGCCAACGAGACCTTCGACAAGGCGATCATCTTCACCAACACCCGCGTCCTGGCCGACCGTATCTATGGCCACCTGGTGGCCAAGGACGTAAAGGCCTTCGTGTTGCACGGCGAGAAAGACCAGAAGGACCGCAAGCTGGCCATCGAGCGCTTCAAGCAGGGTAGCTCCAAGGTGCTGGTGGCCACCGACGTGGCGGCCCGTGGCCTGGACATCGACGGCCTGGACCTGGTGATCAACTTCGACATGCCACGCAGCGGTGACGAGTACGTGCACCGTGTGGGCCGTACCGGCCGTGCGGGTGGCGAAGGCCTGGCGATCTCGCTGATCACCCACAATGACTGGAACCTGATGTCCAGCATCGAGCGCTACCTCAAGCAGCAGTTCGAGCGCCGGGTGATCAAGGAAGTGAAGGGCACCTACAGCGGTCCGAAGAAGGTCAAGGCCTCGGGCAAGGCGGTGGGTGCCAAGAAGAAGAAGGTCGACAAGAAGACTGGCGAGAAGAAGGCCGCTGCCAAGCGCAAGCCGACCGCCAAGCCACGGCCGAATGCGCCACTGGCCAGCGCCGATGGCCTGGCGCCGCTGAAGAAGCGCAAGCCGGCGGCTGAGTAAGTCACGTCAAGGGCCTATCGCCGGCTTGCCGGCGATAGGCCCATCAGCCTTCATGGCTCACTCAGATTTTTTCTCTGCTTCCTTCAGTTCCTTGATCCTTTTGTCGATCAGCTGACACTTGTCGGGCAAGTCCTTGCTTGCCGTCCCCAGCTCCATTCCCTGGAGCTCAGCATTGATCTCCTTGGCCTTCTGCGGGTTCTGTTCGGTCAGTTGACTGACCAGCCCGGCCAGCTCTTCACGTTTCTGAGTCGCCTCTTCCGGCGTGCAGGCCCAGGCGGGCAGGGCGCAGCACAGGGCTGTGGCACAGGCGATGCGCAGCAGCTGTTTCATCCTTTCTACCTCCGGCGGTGGTGTTGCCCGGTGGAGGCCTGCCTTCGATGGTTGGTTCAGCACCAACGACCGACGGCTATACAACTGGGTGCCCTCTAGTCTCGCCCTCAAACAGAGGATTGAGCTTTTGTTGAAGCATCAATGGGCCAGATGCGGTTTTGCAGCCATGTCGATACCCAGAGCCTTCATCACTGCCAGAAAAGATTTCAGTGTAGGGTTGCCGTGCTCGCTAAACGAGCGATAAAGCTGTTCTCGTGAAAGGCCAGTCTCTTTTGCCAGCTCGCTCATTCCCTTGGCCCGTGCCACGACTCCGACGGCTTTTGCAACATAGCCAGCATCGCCTGTCTCCAGCGCATCTGTCATGAAATGCGCTATTGCCTCAGGTGTAGTGAGGTAATCCGCTGGATCGAATTCGAAGAATTTCTCAGTCATTTTGCATCCTCCACGAACGCAGAATCTGGTGGGCAGCCCTGATGTCTCTTGGTTGGCTACTCTTGTCGCCGCCACAAAGCAGAATCACCCACGTATCGCCCGATTGGTGAAAATACACGGGGTAACCCGGACCATAATGAATCCTCAGTTCACTGATGCCATGGCCAACGGGCGAGACATCGCCTGGCATGCCTTCCACGAGCCGGTTGATGCGGGAGATGATCCTGAACCTTGCGTTGGCATCTCGAAGCCCGACCACCCATTTTCTGAAACTGCTGGATTCGAATTTTTTCATCGGGCGAATGTAGTTTATAAAATACATTCGTGGGATACAGCAAATAGTTTCTACCTTTTGCCAACTGATACACGATGTGAGCGAGCTTGTTTCAACCCGTTCCAGTTGCGGATTCTGCCGTAGCCCAATTGGGCAAGGTTTGTATCTAGATAACTTTTGGAACACTCCCGCCTGCCAACCGGTCCCAACCTGTGTACCCCTTCGTCCACAGCAGGAGACCCTCTCCATGAGCAGCACCTACGACTGGGACCTGATCGAGCGTTTGCTGCACGAGGTGCAGAACGGCGCCGGTCACAGCTTCACGCCACGCCCCTATGCCGAGCAGCACGCTGCGGCGCTGGCCGCCAAGGGCCAACCGGTGGGTGATCTGGACCACCTGAAAACCCGTGCCTGCGAGTACGAAAAGCTGCTGTTCGAGCGCGGCTTTATCGAGAGCCGTGAGCAGGAGGAGGGCGGCAACGGCGAGAACTTCGTGCTCACCGAGCGCGGTTCGCGTTTGCTCAGCCTGATCGACAGCAGTATCCCTGGCTTCGAACACCCGCGTCAGGTGCTCGATGAGCAGGAGGATGGGCTGGACGAAACCACCTTCGAGCAGGTTTCGGCCAAGGCACAGATCGCTTGAGGTCGTTTTGAGGCTGGCAAGGGCAGGCCAGGAAACCCGATAATCGGTATTCCTTGACCACTGCCGAGCCCTTGCCGATGCCCTCGACCACCCAAAAGGCCCGCCCATGAGCGCGGCCCGCAAGAACCCCGACGCCTTTGCCTTCCAGGTGATGCTGGGCCTGTGCCTGATCTGGGGCTGCCAGCAAGTGCTGATCAAGACGGCGGCGGTGGATATTGCGCCGGTGATGCAGGCCGCCCTGCGCAATTGCATCGCCGCTGTGCTGGTGGGGTTGATGATCTGCTGGCGCGGCGGCTGGGAACAGGTGGGCAACACCTGGCGGGCTGGGCTCGTGGCCGGCGGGTTGTTCGGGCTGGAGTTCCTGTTCATTGCCGAGGGCCTGAAGCTGACCTCGGCGGCGCACATGTCGGTGTTCCTCTACACGGCACCGGTGTTCACTGCACTTGGCTTGCACTTCATGCTCCCCAGCGAGCGGCTGCGGTTGCTGCAGTGGCTGGGGATCTTGCTGGCCTTTGCCGGGATCGCGATGGCATTCGCGGGGGGCATGTCGTTCGCCGAGATGGATGGGCGCATGCTGCTGGGCGATGCCTTCGGCGTGCTCGCCGGGCTGGCCTGGGGCGCGACCACGGTGGTGGTACGTGGCTCGCGCCTTTCGGAGGCACCCGCCACCTTGACCTTGTTCTACCAGTTGGCGGTGGGCTTTGGCGGCTTGCTGCTGATTGCCCTGGTCAGTGGGCAGATCGGCGATGTGACCTTGACGCCGCTGGCGGTGGGCAGCGTGCTGTTCCAGGGGATCGTGGTGTCGTTCGTCAGCTACCTGACCTGGTTCTGGTTGTTGCGCAAGTACCTGGCCTCCAACCTGGCGGTGTTTTCGTTCATCACACCGTTGTTTGGCGTGACCTTTGGCGTAGTCCTGCTGGGCGAGCCGTTGAGTGCGAACTTCGTATTGGGGGCGTTGATGGTGCTGCTGGGGGTAATCCTGGTGAGTGCCGAGCCTTGGGTGAAACAGCAACTGCGCAAGTTTGTGGGTTAAGCGGCGCTCTGCGGCTCAGCCCGGCAACCGTGCAGGCTGCGTCCACGGCTCAGCACCAGCACGCCCGCCACCCCCAGGCCCGCTGCAGCCAGCACCAGCGCCGGCTGCAAACTCCCGCTGTAGTGGTTGCTCAGCGCCGCCAGCAGTGGGCCGCTCAACTGCCCCAGGGCAAAGCATGCGGTCAGCAGCCCGGCATTACGCTGCGTGGCATGCGGCGCCAGTTCCCGCGAGCGCTGCATCACCAGCTGCATGCACGCCAGGAAGGGCCCGCCGCACAGCACCACGCCCAGGGCCAGGCCAACGCCACCACCCATCAGGCAGGCCAGCACCCCCAACCCTTGCAACCACAGGGTGACCGTCAGCCAGGCCGAAGTACGGCCTGCCCGGCGCAGGCTCACCAGTACCACACCCAGCGCCGCCGCGAGGCCGAACGCTGGCCAGAACAGGTCGGCCATCCAGTTGCCGCGAAACTGCTGGTTGGCCATCTGCGACAGGAAGGTAGCCGGCAGGATGTAGCCCACACCGTACAGGGCATAGACCAGGCCCAGGCGACCAATGCCGACGCTACGGCTCGGGCCCTGCTGCGAGGTGGCGGGCGCCACGGCAGGTTGGGCGCGAGGCAGCCAAGGGCGCACGGCCAGCAGCATGACCAGCGCTGCAACGGCATAGACCAGCCAGAGTGCCGCCGAGCCAAGCCCCAACAGATGCGCAGCTAACGCCAGCAAACCCGTCAGCGCGATACCCAGCCCAGGCCCGGCGAACACCAGCGCCCCAAGGCGCTGGCGGTTGTCGGCATTGGCCACTTGCTGGCTGAGGCTGGTGATCATCACCAGCACCCAGGCACTGGCCACGCCGGTCCCGAAGCGCAGCAGCAAATGGCTCCAGAAGCCGTCCGCAACCCAGGAGGCCAAGGTCAGCAGCACGCACAACCACAGGCCACCGTGCAGGCGCAGTTTCACCTGGTTCGGCCGACGGGCGTACATGGCGTCCAAGGCGCCGAGGAAGTAGCCCAGGTAGTTGGCTGCCGCCACCAGCCCGGCGGCGGTCAGGTCGAACTGGCCTTCGGCGATGAGTTGCGGCAGTTGTGGGGTGAGGGCGAAGCGGCCAATGCCCATGGCCATCATCAGGGCCACGGCGCTGGCCAGCAGTTGTGCGAACGGCGACATGAGGACTCTCCTGCGCGAATCAATGCGATGGATGGCAGGTTAGGTCGAGTTGACTTTCAATAAAATTGAATAATGATGATCAAGTTGTTCTGTTTTGGAGAATGTCATGGAGTTCAGCCAACTGCGCATCTTCCAGGCCGTGGCCGAGGAAGGTTCGGTAACCCGCGCCGCCGAGCGCCTGCACCGGGTGCCGTCGAACCTGTCGACGCGCCTGCGCCAGCTCGAAGAGCAACTGGGGGTGGAACTGTTCCTGCGTGAACGCCAGCGCCTGCAACTGTCGCCCGCCGGCAAGGTGCTGCTGGATTACGCCAATCGCCTGGCGGCGCTGCGTGATGAAGCCGTTGCGGCGGTGCAAGGCGGTCAGCCGGCCGGCGATTTCGTGCTGGGCACCATGTACAGCACTGCCGCCATCCACTTGCCGGGGCTGTTGGCGCGCTACCACCAGCAATACCCGGCGGTGAACCTGCAGGTACAGGCCGCTCCAAGCGGCGACCTGCTTGAAGGCCTGCTCAGCCATCGTCTGGATGCGGCACTGGTGGACGGCCCGCCAAGCCTGGCCGGGCTGGATGGTGTGCCGCTGTGCGATGAAGTGCTGGTACTGATTACCAGCCCGGAACACCCGAGGGTGCGCAGTGCCAAGGACGTGGCGGGCAAGGCAGTGTTCACTTTCCGCCAGGGCTGTTCCTACCGGATGCGGCTGGAGGCCTGGTATGCCCATGACCACACGCCGATGGGGCGGGTGATGGAAATCGAGTCGTACCAGAGCATGCTGGCCTGTGTGATCGCTGGGGCGGGGGTGGCCTTGATGGCGCAATCCATGCTCGACAGCCTGCCCGGGCGTGATCGGGTTCGCGCCCATCGCCTGCAGTCGCCCTTCGATCACGCGCAAACCTGGTTGATGTGGCGCCAGGGCATGCACGGGGCGAATTTGCAGGCCTGGATCGACTTGCAACAAAGCGAAACGATTAACCAGTCGTCGGAATGCGCCGTTTCCGCTTGATCCGCGTCAAACTAGCCCATATCTGTAGGAACAAGAGCATGCGTAGTACAGGACATCGGACTATGATCTGTATGAAACATCGCAGGATTGAATTGCCGTGAGGCTGACCCGTCAAGGGGGCATTATGAAAAACCAAATGTTCAACTGGCTCCACGACCTGGCCGTCGCTTTGGGGCTGATTCCACCACCCTTGCAGCCGGTGCCGATCCCGACTGATGAAGAGCAGCGCCAGCGCCAGCCGCGTCGTCGCTGAAACGCAAAAGGCCGCAGCATCTGTCAGATGCTGCGGCCTTTTTGTTTCTGCTATTGTGGCCTGATCAGGCCAGCTTCACTTCACCCACCGGCTTGCGCGACAGCACGCTCACCAGCACGAAGCTCACCAGGCCAACCGCCAGGCTGTAGTAGATCGGCGTGTTGGCATCCAGCCCGTCCTTGAACATGAAGAACAGTGCGGTGGCAAAGCCCAGCGACATGCTGGCAATGGCGCCTGCGGTGGTGGCGCGCTTCCAGAAGATCGCACCGATCAGCGGGATCAGCATGCCGCCAACCAGCAGGTTGTAGGCCAGGGTCAGGGCACTGATCACATCGTTCACCGCCAAGGCGATGCCCAGTACCGCCAGGCCGGTGATCAGGGTGAACAGGCGGCTGACGCCCAGGCTCGACTGCTTGCCGCCACGCAGCTTGGGCAGCAGGTCTTCGGTCAGGGTGGTCGAGGCCGCCAGCAGGCCGGCACTGGCAGTCGACATCATGGCCGCCAGGGCTGCCGCCATCAGCAGGCCACGAATGCCTTCCGGCAGCTGGCCTTTGATCATCTCGGCAAAGGCATTGTTCGGGTTGGCCAGGTCCGGCATCAGTACATGGGCGGACATGCCGATCAGGGCGCACGCCAGGCCGTACAGGACGCAGTACACACCTGCGGTGGTGCCGGCGCGCTGGCAGACTTTTTCGTCACGGGCGGTGAATACCCGCTGCCAGATGTCCTGACCGATCAGGATGCCGAAGAAGTAGATCAGGAAGTAGGTGATGATGGTGTCCCAGCCGATGGTGGTCCAGCTGAAGCTGGCCGCCGGCAGCTTGGCTACCAAGGTGTCCCAGCCACCGGCCTTGTACAGGCACACCGGCAGCAGGATGAACATCAGGCCAACGGTCTTGATGACGAACTGGACAATGTCGGTGAGGGTCAGCGACCACATGCCGCCGATGGTCGAGTAAACCACCACCACACCGCCGCCGAGCAGCAGCGACGCCCAGAACGGCAGGTCGAGCAGCACTTGCAGGACGGTGGCCATGGCCAGGGTCGATGTCACGCCGATCATCAGCGCATAGGCCAGCATGATGGCCGCGCTGGCCTGGCGGGCCATCGGGTTGTAACGACGTTCCAGCACCTGGGTGACGGTGAAGATCTTCAGGCGCAGCAGCGGTTTGGCGAGGAACAGGTTGAGGGCGATGATGCCCAGGCCCAGGGCGGCACAGAGCCAGAAACCGGAGATGCCGTGGACGTAGCCCAGGCGTACGGTGCCGACGGTGGAGGCGCCGCCGAGCACGGTGGTGGCCATGGTGCCCATGTACAGGGTCGGGCCGAGGTTGCGCCCGGCCACCAGGTAGTCTTCCTGAGTTTTCGCGCGCCGCATGCCATACCAGCCCAGCCCTAGCATGCCGACGGTATAGATCATTACAACAATGATGTCCAAGGCCATTGGGGGTCTCCCGATTATCTTTATTATGGCGAGATCGACCGCGCAGGCGTGTTCACGGCGCCCGGCGGTCTTGTCTTGTGTTGGCGGGCCTCTATGGCCCTCCCTCATGGCTCCTGCCGGGGTACTTCAGGCAATGCTGATCAGCGACGCACGACGCCCGGTAGCACGCAGAGCATCTCGAACAGCAGGTTGGCGCCTAGCAGCGAGGTGTTGCCGGTGGTGTCGTAAGGCGGGGAGACTTCAACCAGGTCACAGCCGATCAGGTCCAGGCCGTGGCAGCCGCGAATGATCTCCATCGCCTGGATGGTGGTCAAGCCGCCAATTTCCGGGGTGCCGGTGCCTGGGGCCCAGGCCGGGTCGATGCCGTCGATGTCGAACGACAGGTACACTGGGCCACCACCGACTTTTTCGCGCACTTCTGCCATCAGCGGTTCCAGCGACTTGTGCCAGCACTCTTCGGCCTGCACCACGCGAAAGCCCTGGCGGCGGCTCCAGTTGAAGTCGTCGGCGGTATAACCCTGGGCGCGCAGGCCGATCTGCACCACGCGGTCGCAATCGAGCAGGCCTTCTTCCACGGCGCGGCGGAAAGTGGTGCCGTGGGCGATCTTTTCGCCGAACATGTGGTCGTTGACGTCGGCGTGGGCATCGATGTGCACCAGGCCGATCTTGCCGTGCTTCTTGTGCAGGGCACGCAGGATCGGCAGGGTGATGGTGTGGTCGCCACCCAGAGTCATCGGGATGACATTGTGCTCGACGATCTCGTCGTAGGCTTCTTCGATGATGCGCACGGCGTCGAGCAGGTTGAAGGTGTTGATCGCCACGTCACCGATGTCGGCCACCGACAGCGAGTCAAACGGGGCGGCGCCGGTGGCCATGTTGTACGGGCGGATCATCACCGATTCGGCGCGGATCTGGCGCGGGCCGAAACGGGTGCCGGAGCGCAGCGAGGTGCCGATGTCCAGCGGTACGCCGATGAACGCGGCGTCCAGGCCTTGGGCGCTTTGCAGGTGGGGGAGACGGAGCATGGTGGCGATGCCGCCGAAACGCGGCATTTCGTTGCCGCCCAGTGGTTGGTGGAGAACTTTGTCCACGGTGGGCCTCATCAGTCGGTCGATTGTTTTGTTTGTTCGAACCTGTGCCGCCGCACGCCTTTAAAGTCTGGATCGCTGGCGGGCAGGGACATTTCGGCCAAGTCTGCGCAAGGTAGTGCGTGGGAAGAATCGCTACCGGCAAATACTTACTTCAGGAATTTCTGAACTAAAGGCCGCAGGAGCGGTTAGACTGCGCGCAAATACCCCTGCGGACTCGTTGCACGATGGCCTCGACCTTGCCCGACCTGAAACTGCTGCGCATCTTCGTCAGCGTGGTGCGCCACCAGGGGTTCGCCAATGCCCAGCGCGAGCTCAACCTGTCGACCTCGGCAATCAGTACCTACATGAGCCAGCTCGAAGGCGCCTTGGGTATCGTCTTGTGCCATCGCGGTCGCGGTGGCTTCAGCCTGACCAGCAAGGGCGAGCTGTTTCACCAGGAGACGCTGCGCCTGCTGGCCGAGCTGGATGGCTTTGAACAGTATGCCGCAGCGCTCAAGGGTGAATTGCGCGGCACCCTCAACCTCGGTGTGATCGACTCCACCGTTGGTGATCAGGCGCTGCCTTTGGCCGAGGCCATTGGGGCCTATAGCCAGGAGCACCCGGCAGTGCACCTGCATCTGTCGGTGTCCAGCCCCTACGAGCTGCAGCTTGGTGTGCAGGACAACCGTCTGGACCTGGCCATTGGTGCGTTTTCCTCGCGCATGAGTGGCTTGCTTTATCAGCCGCTGTACCGCGAGCAGCATTGGTTGTATTGCAGTAGCCGCCACCCATTGTTCGCCGAGCGGCGCATCCCCGAGCAGGTTGTGACCCAGCAACGCATGGTGGGGCGGGGCTACTGGAGCCAGGCCGAATTGGCCAGGCATGGCTTCAAGCACAGTGCGGCCACGGTGGAAAGCATGGAGGCGCAACTGATCCTGATTCTCTCGGGCGCCTACATTGGCTACCTGCCCGAGCACTACGCCCAGGCTTGGGTCGACAAGGGTGACCTCAGGGTGCTATCGCCGGCCACCTTCGGTTATCAGGCGCCCTTCTCGCTGATCATCCGCAGGGGGCGTAGTCGTGAGCCGCTGATTCAAACATTCCGAGACCTGCTCAAGAGCCAGTTGAATGTCGGTTGAAGGGTAAAATTTCGTAGGACAATCCGACTGAATGTCCTAAATAAATTTTCAAAATAGCCGCTAACTTCCCCACGCTCTGCTAGATATTTAGTTGCGCTGCCCCCTCATATCCCTCTTCGAAGGACCGTTCAAGATGCGCATGAACTTGCCCGTCACTGAGCACGAAAGAACTTTTACCCGCGAGCAGCGCCTGATCTCCACCACGGACCTCGATAGCCGCATCACCTACTGCAACGACGCTTTCGTCGCGATCAGCGGTTTTACCTACGACGAACTGGTCGGCCAGACGCACAACCTGGTGCGTCACCCAGACATGCCCCCCGCCGTATTCGGCCATATGTGGGAGACCATCAAGCAAGGCAAACCCTGGATGGGAGTGGTCAAGAACCGCGCCAAGAACGGCGATCACTATTGGGTGAGCGCCTATGTCACGGCGATCTACGAGAACGGCCGCATCAGTGGCTACGAGTCGGTGCGTTCGGTACCGACCCGCGAGCAGATCCGCCGTGCCGAAGCCCTGTACGCACGGCTGCGCGCAGGCAAGTCGCCGACGCCCTGGGCAGCCCGGTTCGGGCACGGCCTGGCCGGCGGCGGGCCACTGATCGGCGCTGGCCTGCTGTCGGCGGCCGGCTACCTCTGGTTGCCACCTTATCTGGCGCTGGGTGTGCTGATGACCAGCTTGCTGGTGGCCTGGTACCTGATCGAACGTCAGCAAGACCAACCGATTCGTCGCACGCTTGCTGAACACCCGAAGGCGTTCACCAGCCCCCTGGTGGCTCTGACCTACAGTGATAACCCTGGCCTGATGGGCCAGCTCGACCTCGCCATCATCAGTGAAGAAGCGCGCCTGCAAACCGCGCTTACCCGCCTGGTGGATGCTGGCGTTGGAGTAAAGTCTCGCGCCGCGCAATCGGCGGACCTGTCCGATGCCCAGGCACAGATGCTCGACCGTCAGCGCAGCGAGACCGACCAGTCGGCCACGGCCATCGCGCAGATGGCCGCGACCATCCAGGAGGTCACTCATAACGTACAAAGCACCGCCCATGCTGCGGGTGACGCCGACCAACTGGCCCAGCACGGCAGCGAGCTGGCACAGCAGAGCCTGAAGGCCATGGGCAGCATGAGCGAGGCGGTCAGCGACATCGGCCAGGCGGTGAATGCCCTGGCCGAGCAGACCCAGTCGATCGGCAGTGTGGTCGATGTGATCACTTCGATTGCCGAGCAGACCAACCTGCTGGCGCTCAACGCCGCTATCGAGGCGGCCCGGGCCGGCGAACAGGGCAGGGGCTTTGCCGTGGTCGCCGACGAGGTGCGGTCGCTGGCTCAGCGCACACGCTCTTCCACCGACGAGATCCACCAGATCATCGCCTCGCTGCGTGCCGGCGCCGAGCGGGCGGTGAGCACCGCCAGCCGCGGCGAGCAGATTTCGCGGGACAGCGTGCATAGTGTCGAGGCGGTGCAGGCGGCGTTGGCCGGGATCGCCCAGGCGGTCAGCCGCATTACTGGCATGAGCCAGCAGATGGCCACGGCGTCGGAGCAACAGAGCCATGTGGCCGAGGACATCAACCAGCAGATCGTGCGGATTGCCCAGCTGTGCGACCAGAGCGCAGGGCAGGCCAAGCAGGGGGCCGAGATCAGCCAGGACCTAGAACGCATGGCCGAGTACCTGCATAGCCTGGCGGAACGGTTTAACCGATAGATTCACGTTTGCAGGCCCATTCGCGGGGCAAGCCCGCTTCTACAGGCACCTCACATGGCTTGGATAATGTGCAACCCCTGTAGGAGCGGGCTTGACCCGCGAATGGCCCGCAAAGCGGGCCCAAAATTTCAGCCTGTGGCAAAATCCCTCCGCCAACGGAGACCCCCATGCCCAGACCCCGCTGCGAACGCTGCCAGCGCCCGCTCGACCATTGCCTTTGCCCGCTGATTCCCAGCCTCGACAGCCGCACCCGGGTGGTCCTGCTGCAGCACCCCAGTGAAACCAGCCACGCGCTGAACACCGCCCGCCTGGCCGCCCTGGGCCTGGTCAATGCCGAATTGCGGGTCGGCGAAGTCTTCGCTGATCTTGCCGAATTGTTGGCGACCCCAGGCTACCGGCCCGTGCTGCTGTTCCCCGGCGAGCAGGCGCAAGCGCTGACAGGCTACGGCGAAACGGACGACAAGCCATACATGTTGATCGTCCCCGACGGCACCTGGCGCAAGGCACGCAAGCTGCTGTACCTGAACCCGCTGCTGGAGGCGCTGCCCAAGGTGACACTGGCGCAAGTGACGCCTTCACGTTACCGCCTGCGCAAGGCGCCGGAGCCGGGAGCGGTGTCGACCATCGAGGCAGTGGTGCAAGCGTTGAACGTGATGGAGCAGCCATCGAACTTCGATGATTTGCTGAAGCCGTTCGAGGTATTGATCGAAGGGCAGATCAAGGCCATGGGCGCCGAGACCTTCAACCGAAATCATGGTAAAGGCTGAGGCCAGCACAGGACTCACCTTTCCCGCAGCGCCTCGGTCCGGGCCTTGAGCACCGGCTTGAGCAGATAATCCAGCACACTCTTCTGCCCGGTGATGATATCCACCGTGGCCACCATCCCGGGGATGATCAGCAGTGGCTTGTTGTCCCCACCCAGGTGGTTCTTCTCGGTTCGCACCTGGATCAGGTAGAACGCATTGCCCTTGTCGTCGGTGACGGTGTCGGCGCTGATCAGTTCCAGCTTGGCCTTGAGCCCGCCGTAGATGGTGTAGTCATAGGCACTGAACTTGACCATCGCCGGTTGCCCCGGGTGCAGGAAGGCCACATCCTGCGGGCGCACCTTGGCCTCGATCAGCAGGTTGTCCTCGATCGGCACGATCTCCACCAGGTCGCTGCCTGGCTGTACCACGCCGCCGATGGTGTTGACCTTCAGCAGCTTGACGATGCCGCGCACTGGCGAGACCACGGTGGTGCGGTTGACCCGGTCATCAATGGCGATGCTGGTGGCGGTGATCTTGGACAGCTCGGTGCGCTTGTCATTCAGCTCCTTGGCCGCGTCCGAGCGGAAGCTGGCGTCGGACTCTTCGATCTTGCTCTTGATCTCGGCGATCGCCGCCTCGGCGCGGGGGATGGCCAGGCTGGTGGCATTGAGCTGGCCGCGGGCTTCAACGGTGCGTTGCTTGAGGCGCAGGATCTCCACCGGGGAAATGGCGCCCTTGCTCACCAGCGGCGCCGACATGTCTGTCTCCTGTTGCAACAACGCCACGGCCGAGCGGTACTGATCGACCTTGGAGCGGAACTCGGCCAGCTCCTGGTTCTTCTGCCGCAGCTGTTCGTTGAGGGTCTGTTTTTCGCTGGCCAGGCGGCGTTGGCGGGAGGTGTACAGGGCTATTTCGTCTTCGGCGACCTGGGGCGCCTTGGCGCGCACTTCGTCCGAGAGCGTGAACGGGCGGCCTTCGGCTTCCGCCGACAGGCGCTCGACCTGGGCGGTCAGGGCATAACGGTCAGCCTCGCTTTCGCCTTTGTTGGACTTGAACCGGGTGTCGTCCAGGCGTAGCAGGGTGGCGCCTTTCTCGACCATCTGCCCTTCGCGCACGAAGATCTCGGTGACGATACCGCCTTCGAGGTTCTGCACCACCTGTACCTTGCTCGACGGGATCGCCTTGCCTTCGCCGACCGTTACTTCGTCGAGCACTGCCAGGCTGGCCCAGACCAGCGCTACCAGCAACAGCGCTGCGGCCAGCAACACGGTCAGGCGCGATAGGCGTGGCGAGTCCTGCAGAGTGGCGCCGGCCAGTTCCGGCATGTAGTCGCGTTCGGCCCGTTTGTCGGCGCCATGGCTACTGCGTACGCTTTGCATGAGAGGCATGGTGAGCTCCTACAGGGCCGAGCCGATACGGCCCTTGCGCAGGGCGTCGACGACCGAATCCTTCGGGCCGTCGGCGACGATCTTGCCGTTGTCGAGCACCACCAGCCGATCGACCAGGCTGAGCATCGAGGTGCGGTGGGTGACCAGCAGCACGGTCTTGCCCGGCACCCAGCTCAGCAGGCGCTGGCGCAGTTGCTCCTCGCTGCTGTTGTCCATGTGGCTGGTGGGTTCGTCAAGGATCAGGATCGGCGGCTCCAGTAGCAGTGCACGGGCCAGCAGCACCGCCTGGCGCTGGCCACCGGAGAGCAGCTGGCCGCGCTCGCCCACCGGGCGGTCGAAGCCGTTCGGGTGTTGCCGGGCCAGCTCGCTGACGCCGGTCAATTCGGCCACTTCGAGCATGCGCGCATCGCTGATGTGGCGCGCCCCGAGGGTCAGGTTGTCGCGCAGGCTGCCGGCCAGCAGCGGCAGGTCGTGGGCCACGTAGCCGATCTGGCTGCGCAGGTCGGCGATGTCCAGCTGGCGCAGGTCGAGGTTGTCCAGCAGCACCTGGCCTTCGTCGGGGTGATGGAAGCCCATCAGCTGGCGCCCGAGGGTGCTCTTGCCCGAACCGCTGCGGCCGATGATGCCGATGCGCTCGCCGGGGGTGATGGTCAGGTTCACGTCGTGCAGTGCCGGGCTCACTTGCCCTGGATAACGGAAGGTGATGTGGCTCAGCGCCAGGCCACCCTTGAGCGTGGTGTGCTCCAGGGCCTGCTGGTCGAGCTGACGTTCCTGGGGCAGGGCCATCAACGCATCGGTGCTGCGCATGGTCAACTGCGCCTGCTGGTAGCGGGTGATCAGCCCGGCGATCTGGCCGAGCGGGGCGAGCACCCGGCTGCCGAGCATGTAGCTGGCGACCAGGGCGCCGACGCTGAGGTTGCCGGCAATGATGCTGTACACCCCGGCAACGATGGTCGCCATGCCGCAGAACTGCTGGATGAACAGCGTGCCGTTGCTGGCCAGCGACGACAGGTTGCGCGCATGAGCGTCGAGGCGGGCGATGGCGGCGTTGGTGTGCTCCCACTGGTACTGGCGTTCGCTTTCGGCGCCGCAGGCTTTGAGGGTTTCCAGGCCGCCCAGGGTTTCGATCAGCAGGGCCTGGCGCACGGCGCCGAGGCTCAGGCTTTTCTGCACGGTATCGCGCAGGCGGGCCTGGATGATCAGGGCAAAGCCCACTGCCAGCGGGAAGGCGATCAGCGGGATCAGTACCAGCCAGCCACCGAGCAGGCCGATTACCAGCAGCATCAGGGCCACGAAGGGCAGGTCGATGATGCTGGTCAGGGTGACCGCGGTGAGAAATTCACGCAGGCCCTGGAAGTCATGGATGCTCTGGGCGAAACCACCGATGGTGGCGGGCTTGGCCTTCATGGCCATGCCGGTGATGCGCTCGAACAGGGTGGCGGAGAGGATCAGGTCGGTCTTCTTGCCGGCCTGGTCCAGCAGGTGGGCGCGGACCATGCGCAATACCAGCTCGAAGGCGGTGCCGATGAACAGGCCGGCAACCAGCACCCACAAGGTCGACAGCGCCTGGTTGGGCACCACGCGGTCGTAGGTCTGCATGACGAACAGCGGCACCATCAGGCCGAGCAGGTTGATCAGCAGGCTGGCCAGCAGGGCGTCGCTGTACAGCCAGCGGGAATGGCGCAGGGTGTCGCGGAACCAGGCGTTGACCCGCGGCAGCAGCGGTGAACGCACGTCTTCCAGGGTATGGCGTGGGCGGGCGAACAGGGCGTGGCCGCTGTAGGCCTGCTGCAGTGCTTCACGTTCGACCCATTGCTCGCCGCCTTCAGCTTCGCAGGGCAGGATCAGCGCGCGGCCGTCATCGCCCCAGCGCTGCAACACCGCGCTGCGGCCATTGTCGAGCAATAGCAGCAGGGGCAGGTTGAGAGCTGAGATGTCATCAAGCGCTCGTTCCAGCACCCGCGCTTGCAGGCCGGCACGCGCCGCAGCCCGCGGCAGCAAGTCTACGCCCAGGCGCTGCTGGGCCAGGGGCAGGCCGCTGCACAGGCTGGCACGGCTGGCCGGGCGACCGTGCAGCCGGCACAGGATCAGCAGGCCATCGAGCAGTGGGTCATCGACATCCGGACGCGGTTGCGCGCTTTGCATACTGGTCACGATGGCCTACTCCCGCCAGGGTGGATGGGTTGCTGTGCAGGCGATCCGTGCCAGTGCGTGCGACGCTCAGCGCATGTCGGGCAATCTGGCTTCGGTCCGGACCTCGTTGTTGGCGATAGCCTCAGGTGGCAGTGAAATGCGTTGCTTGCTCAGCAGTTCACCCATGGTCGCCAGTACCCGGTACATCGAAAACTCTTCGGTGTAACGCACTTCGGTGTAGCGACGGTTGGCGTTGTACAGCTCGTTTTCGCTATCGAGCACGTCGAGCAGGGTGCGCTGGCCCAGGCCGAACTGGTCCTGATAGGCGGCGCGCACGCGCTGGGTGGTCTCGGCGTATTCACGTGCGGTCGGGGTCTGCTTGCGGGCGTTGTTCATGGCATTCCAGGACAGGCTGAGGTTTTCGGTCAGCTCGCGCAGGGCATTGTTGCGGATGTCCAGGGCCTGGTTGATCTTGTGCGCGTCGGATTGCAGCCGGGCTTTGTCGCTGCCGCCACGGAACAGGTTGTAACTGAGCTCGACGCCCGCCTGCCAGTCATTGTTGGCATGGCCCTGCTCGCCGCCGATGTTGTTGTTGGCACCGGTGGCCAGCACCGCGTCCAGGCGTGGGTAGAACGGCGACTTGGCCACTTCGTATTGCTGTTCGGCGGCATTGACGTCGGCCTGGGCCGACTTGAGGTACGGGTTGTTCTGGCGCATGCCTTCGCGCGCCTGGTCGAGCGTGGCGGGTATTTCCACCTTGATCGACCGTGTGCCTTCCAGTTCGTCAGGCACGCGGCCGACCACGCTGTAGAAGTTGGCTTCGGCATCGGCGAGGTCGACTTCGGCGGTGTCCAGGTTGTTTTCTGCCAGGGCGCGACGGGCGCGGGACTGGTCGAGGTCGGCAGTGCTGCCAACGCCGCGCTCGCTGCGCAGGCCGATCTGGTCGTTGACGCGCAAGTGCGCCTGCAGGTTGTTCTTGGCCAAGTCCACCAACTCTCGACGCTTGAGTACCTCCAGATACACCTCGACGGTACGCAAGGCCACGTCCTGGGCAATGGCCTGGGTGTAGTAGGCCCGAGAAGTCGCAACTGCCTCGGTGCGGCCCACTTCGTTGGCGGTGTTGAAACCGTCGAAGATCATCTGCCGCAGGCGCAGTTCCGACTGTGTGTAGTTCAGGGTTTCCTTGTTGTGGTTGGTCGTGCCGTTCGGGTTGAGACCGCGGGTGTTGAGGTTGTCAGAGCGCTGGCGCCCATAACCTGCCACCAGATCTACGGTTGGGTAGTAGCCGCCACGGGCAAATTTGACATCCTCATCGGCCGAAAGCTTGCTGTTGCGGTTCGAGCTGATCTGCGGGTGGTAATCCACGGCACTCTGGATGGCTTCGTTGAGGGACATCGCTTCGACGTTCGTGCATGCCATGGCCACCAGCATTGCGCTGGCGAGGGGGGTTAGAACGCGCATGGGCTACTTCTCCCTGGTCACAAAAAAGATCCCGCTTTTCGCCAATAAAATGACGATTTTTATAGTTCAAACCGTTTCATGTTTGTAACAACAGAGCTAAGAACATTTAACGCGCGAGCTAAGAAGATTTTTTCATAACACCTATGCGAAAAAAAACTTATGCGGTCTATGCAAAGCAAGACATTGTTTCATCCAAGTGAATTCGCGAACCGTTGCAAGGCGCGACTTACAAGCACTTCAGCAAGTTTCAGGTTTTTTCCAGCTAAGGACGCGGAACGGATAGGTGAAAGAAGTATTTGGCGACAAAAAATTGGCATGAAATGATGGCCAACTTACATTATTACTATCGCCAAAGTAGTGCCTGAGAGAACGATTCTCGCCGTTGAGATTTTTCGGACTCCATGCCCACACCTGCCTGCCCTGAATTCATAGAATAAGCGCAACGCTTGAAACGAGAGGCAGAGAGCCAGCCACCGGTAGAATCCAGGCTCTCACACCGAAGGATTCAAGCGCAGATGACATGTGCTGTACAACGATGTGGTCGGTGCCGACGTGCGCAGCGATGGCAACTACGTGGTCGGCGTGCGCGCCGGCAGCGATACCAGCACCTCGGCCATCGGCCAACTGAACACCCAGGTGAACGGTCAATACGGCTACCTGACCATCGACGAGAAGGGCAACGCGGTCTACCACTCCAACCCGGACGTGGTGTCGCCGCGAGATGCCGTTGACACCTTCGTCTACACCATCCGCGATGCCGACGGTGACGAGAGCACCACGACGATCACCATCAACGTGCATGACCCGCGCATCGAAGTGTGCATGGACGGCGAAGCAACGGTGTTCGAGAAAGCCCTGGATTTGAGCAAGGATGGCAGCGATCTGGCCGCCGGAACGGTCACCGGCAGTGATCCGACATCGCCCCTCGAAACCGCCTCTGGCAGCCTGGCCGGCTTGGCCAGTGGTGGCATCGGCGCCTTGTCCTACAGCCTGGTCAGCAATGCCGTTGGCCAATACGGCCAGATTCACCTGAATGCCGACGGCAGCTACACCTATACCCTGACCTCACCGGCAAGCTCACCGACCCATGCCAACGATGGCGCCAACACCGTCACTGAATCCTTCACCTATCAAGTTCAGGACGCCTACGGCCATTCGGCCACCAGCACCATCGTCATCAGCATTGTCGACGACGTGCCCCAGGCCCATTGCGATTTCGTCAGCGTCTACAAGGGCGACGAGGTGCGCGGCAATGTGCTGTACAACGATGTGGTCGGTGCCGACGTGCGCAGCGATGGCAACTACGTGGTCGGCGTGCGTGCCGGCAGCGACACATCCACTTCGGCCATCGGCCAGCTGAACAGCCAGGTGGACGGCCAGTATGGCTACCTGACCATCGACGAGAAGGGCAACGCGGTCTACCACTCCAACCCCGACGTGGAGTCGCCGCGGGATGCCGTCGACCGCTTCGTCTACACCATCCGCGATGCCGATGGCGACGAAAGCACCACGACCCTTACCGTCAACGTGCACGACGCAAGGCTCATGGCCTGCGAGGACCGCGATATCACGGTGTTCGAGAAAGCCCTGGACCTGCACAAGGATGGCAACGACCTGGCGGCAGGCAGTGCCATTGGCAGTGATCCAAGCTCGACCGGCGAAACGGCGTCCGGCTCGTTGGTGGGTTCGGTGTCCGGTGGTGTAGGGGCAATTACCTACAGCCTGGTGGGCAACGCGGTCGGCCAGTATGGGCAGATCAGCATCAACCCTGACGGCAGCTATACCTACACGCTGACCTCGCCCGCCAATACACCGGGTGCCGATTCTACGGTCGAGAATTTCTCTTACAAGGCCACCGATTCGCTGGGCCACAGCATCACCAGCAACATTGCCATCACCATCGTCGACGATGTACCCAATGCGGTCTGCGCCGAGCGCAGCATCACGCCAGGCCAGGTGGACTCCAACATCCTGCTGGTGATTGATGTGTCGGGCAGCATGGACTTTGCTTCAGGCATACCCGGCCTGACCCGCCTGGAGGCGGCCAAGCAGGCCATCGCTGCGCTGCTCGACAAGTACGACGACATGGGTGACATCAAGGTGCAGATCGTCACCTTCAGCGGTGGCGCGCAGATCCAGTCGGCCGAGTGGGTCAGCATTGACGCCGCCAAGTCGATCGTCAACGGCCTGCACGCGGGTGGTTCGACCTATTACGACAGCGCGGCCACAGCTGCCCAGACGGCCTTCTCCCAAAATGGCAAGCTGGCCGACGCGCAGAACGTCAGCTACTTCTTCTCCGATGGCGAACCCAGCTCCGGGCATGCCATCACCGCTTCGGGCGAAACCACCTGGGAAACATTCCTCGACAACAATGGCATCAAGTCGTACGCCATTGGCCTGGGCAAAGATATCAATGCGGGCAACCTGAACCCGTTGGCCTACGACGGCAGCAGCCATACCGATACCAACTCGGTCATCGTCACCGACTTCAACCAGCTCCATGGCGTGCTGTCAGGTACCGTGCAGGGCTCGCCGATCACCGGCAGCCTGCTCAACGATGGCACCTTTGGTGCCGATGGCGGCTTCATCAAGGCACTGCTGGTGGACGGCACTACCTACACGTACGACCCGAAAGCCAACGCCGGGCAGGGCGGATACCTGGCCAGCGGTGGCGCGGACAACGCCAGCTTCGATACCACCGGCAATACGCTCACCATCAAGACCAGCCTGGGTGGCAGCCTGCTGGTGAACATGGACAGCGGCGAGTTCACCTATACGCCGCCCAAGGGCGCTGACTACTTGCAGTTCGAACGCTTTGGTTTCATGGTCAGTGACAATGACGGCGATACCAGCAGCGCCGACTTGCTGGTGCTGATCAATGGCAATCATGCGCCGGTGGCAGGCGCGGACCATGTGATTACCAATATTACCGGTGCCAGTATCACCGTGCCGTCCGAAGCGCTGCTGGCCAACGACAGCGACGCCGACCACGACCGTCTGAGTGCGGCGCCGATCACCGTTGACACGAACTTTGCCAGCAAGGGGGCAGGCTTCACCCTCGGCAACAGTGTTGCGAGCATCTCCTTCGATGGTCATTGCAATACGCTCGACAACCAGTTCAAAGCCCTGGAACGCAGCGCCTTCACCACAGCGGCCGGCAGCATGACCGCGGCGCTGGTGGTACTCGGCTACCTTGGCAGCATCACCAACAGCAATGCCAACAGCGAGGATGTGATCACCGTCAGCCTGCGCAAGGGCGAGACCCTGCAACTGGACCATGATCGCCCAGACGGCAATGTGAGCCTGGAGTGGAAGGATGCCAACGGCAGCTACCAGCCCATTGCCGATGGCGGCAGCTTCACCGCCAGCCACGACGGTGTGTACAGCATCCATGTGGTCAACCAGATCAACCCGTCGGACCACAGCAATGCTGCCGAGAGCTACAAGCTGAGCCTGCTGGTGGATTACAGCAACGCCGTGAACGAAGTGCATCAGGCGAGCTACACGGTCACCGATGGTCATGGCGGCGGTGCTACCGGTGCGGTGGATATCACCTACCAGGCCGGCACTACCCTGAACGGCACGGCCGGCAATGATGTGTTGATGGCAAGCAACGCCGACACCATTCTCAATGGTGGTGACGGCCATGATGTGCTGGTGGGGGGGGCAGGGAACGATCAACTGTACGGCGGCAATGGCGATGATCTGCTGATCGGAGGCGCCGGCAACGATCTGCTCGACGGCGGGGCCGGCAACGACATCGCCAGCTATGCCTCGGCCACCAGCGCGGTCACGGTAGACCTCAGCCTGGGCGGCCCGCAGAACACCCACGGCGCCGGCATCGACACCCTGGTCAGTATCGAGAACCTGATCGGCTCCGACTACAACGACACCTTGATCGGCAATGCCGGTGACAACGTGCTCGATGGCGGCCTGGGCAACGACGTGCTGAAGGGTGGTGACGGCAACGACACCCTCATCGGCGGGCCGGGCGATGACATCATGACCGGCGGCAATGGCAACGACACCTTCGTCTGGCAGAAGGGCGACACCGGGCATGACACGGTCACCGACTTCTCCCCGGGCAGCGATCACCTGGACCTGTCGCAGCTGCTGCAGGGCGAGAATGCCACGGCGGCTTCGCTGGATGACTACCTGCACTTCAAGGTCAGCGGCAGCGGCAGCAATGTGGTCTCGACCATCGAAGTCAGCAGCGTGGCGGGGGCGGCGCCGACCCAGACCATCGACCTGGCGGGGGTCGATCTGGCCCAGCATTACGGGGGGGTGATTTCGGCGGGGCATGATACGGCGACCATCATCAACGGGATGATCAATGACCATTCGTTGAAGGTGGATACCGTCTGATTTGCCTGTTCCTCTTCGCGGGGCAAGCCCGCGAAGAGGCCTGAACAGGAGACAGCAGCATTCAACCGGACCGGCGCAAGGTCTTCTGCCTGAGGATGTACAGGCTGACCAGTACCGCACTGGTGAGCATGAAGGCCCTGGCCCAGAACAACGGCACCAGGTAGCAGGACAAGCCGATGCTCGCCCACATCAGCCCGATGGCATAGACCTTGCCCTTGAGCGGAATGCCCTCGCCACTCAGGTAGTCACGGACCCACGGCCCAAGCTTGGGATGGTTGACCAGCCAATCGTGAAAGCGCGGAGAGCTGCGGGCGAAGCAGGCTGCCGCCAGCAGCAGAAACGGGGTGGTGGGCAACACCGGCAGGAAGATCCCCAGCACCCCCAGCGCAACACTGAGCCAGCCGATGGCCAGCAGCAGGTAGCGCACGACCGACTCAGTGGTGGCGTGGCTTGAGCAGTGCCGGCTTCTCGTCTGGAGCGTGCAGCAGCAGGAACAGCGCGCTCAGCGCTTCCGGGATCTGCACGATCATGTCGTCCTGCAGGTTGGCGTTGCTGGCGATGTCGGCGAACTCGGGCTGTTCGTCGAACAGGCCGGAGCCGACCATGATCGGCAGCAGCATCTCGCTGACTTCTTCCTCGGCGTTCTCGAACCACGCCTCTTCACGCAGGAACACGCCTTCCATGAAGCCGATGCACCAGCCGCGCAGGTCGGAATCGTCCGGCTCGTCGGTCAGGTCCAAGTCGCATGGCAGGTCGAATTCCTCGTCGCTGGCCAGCTGGCGGGCGATGTGGCCTTTGAGGGCCACCAGCGTCGCTTCGATCTCGGTGCGCTGGGCATCGCTGGCGTAATGGGGTTCTTCGGCGAACAGCGCGTCGATCCATTCACGCTCGGGGACGTCCTCGGAGCAGATCGACAGCGCGGTCAGGTAGCCATGTGCGGCGACGTAGTCCAGCGCTTCTTCGTGCAGCTCGTCGGCGTCGAGGAAGGCTTGCAGGCGGGTCAGTTGCTCGGCGAAGGACATTACAGGGCTACCTTGGGGAATAAACGATAGTGAATTCTAGCACCTTGCGGCGGCAGCGGGGCAAAGGGAACGTCTGTCACCGGGCATCCTGTGCGGGCCGTCACTACGGTATACTCCGCCGTTTTTCATCCAGGGGCGGGTTTTCCCGACCCTCTGGCAAAAGCCGCTTACGCTTTTGGCGTGTGCGGGGCGGGTTTTTCGTCCAGCCTGTGTCCAGGATGGTACGGCGATTTGTGGAGTTGCACATGCTCGAACAGGCTCAGCGCGTTCTCAAGGATATCTTCGGTTACGACAGTTTCCGTGGGCGCCAGGCAGCGATCATCGAATGCGTGGCCAATGGCGGCGATGCCTTGGTGCTGATGCCTACCGGTGGCGGCAAGTCCCTGTGCTTCCAGGTGCCTGGCTTGTTGCGCCCGGGCCTGACGGTGGTGGTGTCGCCGCTGATCGCGCTGATGGACGATCAGGTCGCCACCCTCGACGAGCTCGGCGTCGCCGCAGCGGCGCTGAATTCCACCCTGAGCCCGGAGCAGCAGCGTGACCTGGCCGGGCGCCTGCGCCGGGGCGAGGTGAAGATGCTCTACCTGGCGCCTGAGCGCCTGGTGCAACCGCGCATGCTGGACTTCCTGCGTGACCTCGACATCTCGCTGTTCGCCATCGACGAAGCCCACTGTGTCTCGCAATGGGGCCATGACTTCCGCCCCGAGTACCTGCAGCTGGGGCAACTGGCCGAGCTGTTTCCCCATGTGCCGCGGATCGCCCTGACTGCCACCGCCGACATGCGAACTCGCGAGGAGATCGTCCAGCGCCTGCACTTGCAGGGGGCCGAGCGCTTCCTGTCGAGTTTTGACCGGCCGAACATCTTCTACCGCATCGTGCCCAAGGAGGCACCACGCAAGCAGCTGATGGCCTTTCTTGGCGAGCGCCGCGGCAATGCCGGCATCGTCTACTGCCTGTCGCGCAAGAAGGTCGATGAAACCGCTGCGTTCCTCTGCGAGCAAGGTTTCCCGGCCTTGCCCTACCACGCCGGCCTGGCCGCCGAGACGCGCGCCGCCAACCAGCACCGCTTCCTCAACGAGGAAGGGCTGATCATGGTCGCCACCATTGCCTTCGGCATGGGCATCGACAAGCCCAACGTGCGCTTCGTTGCCCACCTCGACCTGCCCAAGTCGCTCGAGGCCTATTACCAGGAAACCGGCCGTGCCGGCCGTGACGGCCTGCCGTCGGATGCCTGGATGGCCTACGGCCTGCAGGACATGGTGATGCTCAAGCAGATGCTGCAGAACTCCGAAGGTGACGAGCGCCACAAGCGTATCGAGCAGCACAAGCTTGATGCCATGCTGGCCCTGTGCGAAGAAACCCGCTGCCGCCGTCAGTCGCTGCTGGCCTATTTCGACGAAATCCTCGAACAACCCTGCGGCCACTGCGACAACTGCGTCGACCAGATCCAGACCTGGGACGCCACCGAGCCGGCCCGCCAGGCCTTGTCGGCTGTGTTCCGCACCGGCCAGCGCTACGGCGTCGGCCACCTGGTCGACGTGCTGCTGGGCAAGGACACCGAGAAGGTGCGCAACTTCGGCCACGAGAAACTTTCGGTGTTCGGCGTCGGCAAGGGCCTGGCCGAGGCCGAGTGGCGTTCGCTGTTCCGCCAGCTGGTGGCGCGCGGCCTGGTCGATATCGACCTGGAAGGTTATGGCGGCCTGCGCCTGTCCGACAGCTGCCGGCCGCTGCTGCGCGGTGAGGTGAACCTGCAGCTGCGCCGTGACCTCAAGCCACAGACCGTGGCCAAGACGTCCTCCAGCGGCGGCAGCCCGGCCAGCCAGTTGGTACGGGCCGAGGAGCGCGAGCTTTGGGAGGCGCTGCGCACCTTGCGACGCAAGCTGGCCGAAGAGCACAGCGTGCCGCCCTACGTCATCTTCCCCGATTCTACCCTGCTGGAAATGCTCCGCAGCCAGCCAACCAGCCTCAGCGACATGGCCCTGGTCAGCGGCGTGGGTGCGCGCAAGCTGGAACGCTATGGCCAAGCCTTCCTCGAAGTGCTCAATGGCGCCGGTGGCACCGAGGAGGCGCCGAAGGTGGTGCTCGACCTGCGCCACGAGCTGGTCAGCCTGGCCCGCGCCGGCATGACCCCGGCGCAGATCGCCGGGCAGCTCAACTGCAGCGAGAAGAACGTCTACAGCCTGCTGGCAGAAGCCCTTGGCCGCCAGGAACTGAGCCTGGAGCAGGCGCTGGACCTGCCGGAAGACCTGATGATGGAAGTGCAGGATGCCTTCCTCGACGGCGAGGGCGAGTTGCCGCCGGTGTCGGCGATTGCCCCGTTGTTCGGCGCACGGGTGCCGGAAGGCGTGTTGTACTGCGTGCGTGCGGCGCTGGCGGCGGAGTTCCAGCTCTGATGGGCGGCATTTCCGTCAACTGCTGATGTTTGTCATCCTTTTTGACGATTATCGGACGTTTCCGGGGCGGGTAGCCTTGCCTGATGCCCCGGAGCATGGTTAGCTGACTAATAATTAGTTCTAGTCTATGAGTTGCTTATGCCCCTGACCGACAACCAACACCGCTTCGGCATGCAGCTGGCGCAGATGTCCCGTGGCTGGCGTGCCGAGCTGGATCGCCGCCTGGCCGGGCTCAATCTGTCCCAGGCGCGCTGGTTGGTGTTGTTGCACCTGGCCCGCTTCGAAGAAGCGCCCACCCAGCGCGAGCTGGCGCAGAGCGTGGGCGTTGAAGGCCCGACCCTGGCGCGGCTGCTCGACAGCCTGGAAGGCCAGGGGCTGGTGCGTCGCCAGGCGGTGATGGAAGACCGGCGGGCGAAGAAGATCCAGCTGTGCCCACCGGCCAAGCCGCTGATCGAGCAGATCGAGACCATCGCCAATGCTCTGCGCCTGGAACTGTTCACCGGCGTGGACGAGGCCGATCTGGAAGTGTGCATGCGGGTGCATGCCAAGATCCTCGCCAACCTCGAAAAATCCTGAATCTTCTGGGGCCGCAAAGCGGCCCCGGCCATCTAGAAGGTATGTCCCAGGTTCAGGTACACCGCCTGCTCATTCGCAGTGTTGGCGCCATAACTCAGGTTCAATGGCCCCAACGGCGTCTCCAGCCCCAAAAAGATGCTCGCCGCATTGATGTAGCCACTGTCAAACGCGTTGTCGTTGTTCCACGCCCGCCCCCGCTCCAGCGACCCACCGAAGTACAGCGGGAAGTCCAACGGCAGATAGGCCCGCGGCGTCAGGCGCCGGTAGTACACCATCCGCAGCAGGCTGACGTTCTGCCCTGACACCGAGTCCTGACGGAAGCCCGACAGCTCCCTCGCGCCACCCAGCACGAAGCTCGACGTCACCACCTCCGTTGGGTCTAGCGTGCGTCCATAGCGCCCACCCAGCACAAAGGTGTTCGAGCCGACGCTGAATGCCTTGTCCAGGTTCAGCAGCCACTGCCGGTAGTCTTCGTCCGAATCCAGCGACTTGTCGTACTTGCGGAAGGTCAGGCCGATGTCCTCGCCACGGTGCGGGAAGTACACGTTGTCGAGGGTGTCGAACGAGTACTTCAGCTCGTAAAAGCCTTCGTTGAAGCTGACGCTGGGCAGGTCCTGATCGCCAATACGCACGTCAGCCTCGCCCCAGGCCTTGCCTACGCCCAGGCGCACCTCGCCGGAAGTGCCGATCTGGCGGCCGACGTTGAGGCCAAAGCCATAACGCTCCAGCCTGTACTCGGCGATCGGGTCGTTGTCCAGGGTCGCTTCGATGTTCTGCGAACCGAAGTCCAGATAGGGCGCGACGAAGTAGCGCGAACCCACATCCAGCGGCTGGTAAAACTCGCTGTACAACTCCTGCTGGTCACCAATCTGGGCACGGGTCAGCCATTCCGCGCCCAGTCGGTTGATGCCGTTTATGCGGTAGCTGGCGCCCAGGTTGAAGGCGCTGTCGCCGCGCAGGTCGTCCGACAGGTTCAGGCCCAGGCGCAGGTAGTCGGTACCGCCGCGTTTGCCGCGGGCATTGATCACCAGGATGTTGTCGTCGCCCTTATGCACCACGCGGTACTGAACCCGGTCGAAGTAGTCCAGGCCATACAGGGTGCCCATGTCGGTCTGCAGGCGGTCGAGCGCCAGTGGTTCGCCAATCGGCTGGCGAATGTAGTAGCGGATCACGTCGTCGCTGACCTTGGAATCGTTCTCTATCCTGATCGCGGTAATCACCGGCGTACGCTGGCCTGGCGAGCGCGCCACTGCGAGGCTGGCGTCGCTCTCTGGTTGGCGCAGCGCGGCTAGGCGCGTGTCGAGCAGGCGGGTGGCGCGATAGCCGGCGTCGATCATGTCCTGGGCACGGCCGAAGTCGGTGACGCCGAAGGCGGCCAACTGTGGCTGGATCAGGATGTCGTCGCGGTGCAGGCTGGCCAGCTGCTCCTCGGAGTTGCGTCGGGTCATCAGGGTGATTGACTGGTTGAGCACGTCGACTACCGTGGCCAGTTGCTTGCGGTCGCGCAGCGGAGTGCCGATGTCGACCACGATGGCCAGGTCGACGCCCATCTCCCGGGCGACGTCGAGCGGGATGTTGTCGGTCATCCCGCCGTCTACCAGCAGGCGGCCATCCAGCTCGACCGGGGCGAACACCGCCGGGATCGACATGCTGGCGCGAATCACCTGCGGCAGGTGGCCACGGCTGAACACCACCTTCTCGCCGCTGGCGATGTCGGTGGCGACGGCGCGGAAGGGGATCGGCAGTTTGTCGAAGTCGCGGATGTCAGCGGTGTGGGCCAGCTTGCTTTCCAGCAGTAGCGCCAGGTTCTGGCCCTGGATCACCCCCAGTGGCAGGCCGAGGCTGCCGTCGTCGCGGAAGCTCAGCTTCTGTTTGACCAGGAAGTCGCGATCATCCTGCTTGCGCCGGAATGGCACGTCCTCCCGTGGCGGTGCATCGGACAGCGCCTGCTGCCAGTCCAGTGTGGTGGCGAGTTTTTCCAGCTCCTCGATACTGTAGCCGGAGGCATACAACCCGCCCACCACGGCGCCCATGCTGGTGCCGGCGATGGCATCGATGTGCACGCCTTGTTCTTCCAGAGCCTTGAGCACACCGATATGGGCCAGGCCACGGGCGGCACCGCCAGACAACACCAGGCCGACCTTGGGGCGGGCAGGCTCGGCGGCGAATACGGTGAGGGCAGTGAGCGTCAGCAAAAGGCATAACAGCAGGCGGCGCATCGTGAGTCTCAAACCGAAGGATAAAGACCGCTAGTATAAGCGGCCCCTCACCTGGAGATGCCTCAGCATGGCCGACAACAAGCCGGAAATCGTCATCACATATTGCACGCAGTGCCAATGGCTGCTGCGCGCCGCTTGGCTGGCCCAGGAGCTGCTCAGCACGTTCACCGACGACCTTGCCCGGGTGGCGTTGGAGCCGGGCTCCGGCGGCATCTTCCGCGTCACCTGCGATGGCGTGCAGATCTGGGAGCGCAAGGCCGACGGTGGCTTCCCCGAAGCCAAGGTGCTCAAGCAGCGCGTGCGCGACCAGATCGACCCGCAGCGCGACCTGGGCCACAACGATCGCTGATCAGGCGCCCTCGGCCACGGCCTTGTGCCGGGGTGGCTGTTCGGCGGCCATGCGGCTCGACAGCACGATGGCGAAGATGATCAGCACGCCGCCCAGCAGCATGCGCAGGGTTGGCGTTTCGGCAAACACCGCCCAGGCCACGGCGATGCCGTAGACCGGTTCCATGGCAAACACCACGGCGGCGGTGCGCGCCTTGATCACCGCCAGGCTGGCCACGAACAGGCTGTGGGCGACGCCAGTGCAGAAGACCCCGAGCAAGGCGATCCACAACCAGTCGATGCGGGCGACCTGGGTCAGTCCCGGGCCGGCGAAGGGCAGCAAGCACAAGCCGACCACCAGGTTCTGCCACAACGCCGCCTGCACGGCGGGCAAGCGCCCCGAGCCGGCACGGTTGGTCAGCGACAGCAACGAGAACAGCAAACCGGAGAGCAAGGCCCAGAGCAGGCCACCGGTGGCCTGGCTGGCCAGGTCGAATGCCGGGGTGACCAGGATCAGGCCGATGCTGACTAGCACCACCAGCACGCCTTCGTTGCGACGAATGCGCTCGCGGAACAGCAGGCCTTCGAGGATCACCGTGAAGGCCGGGAAGCTGGCAAAGCCCAGGGTGGCGATGGCTACGCCGCCAACCTTCACGGCGATGAAGAAACTGACCCAATGGCCGGCCAGCAGCACGCCGCCGAGCAGCAGGCGGCGAATGTCCTGGCCGCTCAGGCGCCGCCAGCCGGGGCCGGTGAGGCTGGCGAACAGTGCCAGGGCCAGCACGGCGAAGGCGGCACGGCCGAAGACGATGATTGCCGGGCTGGCGCTGGCGGCCAGTTTGCCGAAGACGCCGGTCAGGCCGAAGAACAACGCGCCAATGTGCAGGGCGCCGAGGGCAGTTCGGTGGTTCATGGTGGGTCCTTTGAATCTTTATATGGCAGGACCGGCCTTTTCGCGGGGCAAGCCCGCTCCTACAGGGATCGTACAGTTCTCAAGGGCTATGTAATACCTGTGGGAGCGGGCTTGCCCCGCGAAAGGGCCAGCACAGGCAAAGTGTAAAGCCACTGGCCGATACGTTCTGTCGCCATCCTGGCATCAGTTGTCGACAGACTCTCGCCGCATGGCCAGCGGCGAGCAACCAAACGCCCGTAGCATCGCCGCCGAAAACGCACTCTGTGAGCTGTACCCCACTTGCACCGCAATCTCCCCCATGGGTAGAAAGGTCTGCGTGACCAGCCGCTTTGCCTTGAGCAGGCGCCGCTGGCGGATATAGTCCATTGGTGTCATGCCGCACTCGGCGGTAAATCGTGCATGCAGCCGGGCACTGGACAAACCCGCGATGCGCGCCAGGTCTGCCACCTGCAAGGGGTATGCTGCATGCTGTTCGATATGCGCATCGAACGCGGCATAGGGCAGGCGGTGGCTGGGCGTGACCCTGGCCGAGGCACTGGGGTTGAGGCTGGCCAGCAATAGCACCGCGCCTTGCCGGGCGATCAGCGGGTCGTCCATGGGGCTCGTCGCCAGCCAGTCCACCAGTTGCTGCTGGCGATCATCCAGCCCCAGGGCGCCAGGCTGGTCGAGCAGGTGCCGGCTGGTATCGGCATGCGCCCCCAGTTGCTCGTGCAACCAGTGCTCACCGGGCACATCCAGCACCAGGCAATCGCTGCCGACGTCGCTGGCGCATGTGTGATGGGCGCCAGCGGGCACCACCATCAGCCCCTGGCGAGCAATCCTGGCGCCATGGCCCTGCACCTCGAAATCCAGGCGGCCGTGCAGGCCGAACACCAATTGCGGGTGCTCGTGACTGTGAGCGATGAGCTCATCGCGGTAGTGGCGCAAGGAAAGTATCGGGCCGGCCATGGGGCATCCTCGTGGGGCTGTCAGCCATTGTGCCGCATTCGTGGCAGACCATCACTCGTCACATCCCTGCCACCAACCTGTCATCTGTGCCTGCCAGTCTCCAGCAAACAGCGCCGGAGCCTGCCCATGACCCATGTCGAACTCTCTCGCCCGTCACGCAAGCAGCGTGTGCGCACATTGTGGATATCTGACGTGCATCTGGGCACACGTGACTGCCAGGCCGAACACCTGTCGCAGTTCCTCAAGGGCTACCAGGCCGACCGCGTCTACCTGGTCGGCGATATCATCGATGGCTGGAAGCTGCGCAGCGGCATCTACTGGCCGCAGGCCCACACCAATGTGATCCGCCGCTTGCTGACCATGAGCAAGCGCGGCACCGAGGTGATCTACGTCACCGGCAATCATGACGAATTCCTGCGGCGATACTCGAAGCTGATACTGGGAAACATCCAGCTGGTGGACGAGGCCGAGCACCTGACCGCCGATGGCCGTCGCCTGCTGGTGATCCATGGCGACCAGTTCGACGTGATTACCCGCTATCACCGCTGGCTGGCCTTCCTCGGCGACCGTGCCTACGAGTTCACCCTGGTGCTCAACCGCTGGCTCAACCATTGGCGTGCGCGCTACGGGTATGGCTACTGGTCGCTGTCGGCGTACCTCAAGCACAAGGTCAAAGGTGCGGTGAACTTCATCAGCGATTTCGAGGATGCGATTGCCCATGAATGCACCCGTCGCGGCTTTCATGGCGTGGTCTGCGGGCACATCCACCATGCCGAGATTCGCCAGGTGGGGGAGGTGGAATACCTCAATTGCGGCGATTGGGTGGAGTCGTGTACGGCGCTGATCGAGCACTGGGATGGCAGCATCGAGCTGTATCGGCTGGCCGACGCGCAGGCCCGCCAGGCCGAAGCCGCGACGGCCCTGCGCGAGCCGGCCTAGAGGCTGATCCTGCCGAGCAGGATGTCGCGGAACATGGCGAAGTCGCCGATCAGGCTGTACCACGGGTGCTTGAACGTCGCTGGCTTGTTTCGCTCATAGAAGAAATGCCCGACCCAAGCGAAGCCGTACCCGCAAAACGGTACGGCCAGTAGTAGCCACCACTTGCCACTGCCGACGGTATAGGCAAGCAAGGCAATCACAAGGCTGGTGCCGACGAAGTGCAGGCGTCGGCAGGTCGGGTTGCTGTGTTCCCCCAGGTAATACGGATAGAACTCGGCGAAACTGCGAAACTGCGCGGTGCTGGTCATGGGCAGTGCTCCGGGATTATCACTTTTGGACAGGATACACGGCGTGGAGCCTGAATCGAGTCTAGAGTCATTGGCGGTGCCGGCCAGTGACAATAGGTGCCAAATGAGTATCCTTGGGGTTCACCGCATGAAGCGGTCAGTATAAGAAGCCTGCCATGAGTGAAAGAACCACGTCAGCCAGCTGGGCATCAGGGATTGTCAAGGCGCTGGAGCTGGAAGGGCTCGACTGCCCGGCCATGTTCAAGCAGCTGGGGCTGGATTTCGCTGCACTCGACGACCCGGATGCACGCTTCCCGCAGGACGCCATGACCCGCCTCTGGCAGCTGGCGGTCGAACTCTCGGGCAACGAGGCCATCGGCCTGAACATGGCGCGGGTGGTGCGCCCGGCTTCATTCCATGTGGTGGGCTATGCGTTGATGTCCAGCCGCACCCTGGCCGAAGGTTTCGAGCGGTTGGTGCGCTACCAGCGCATCATTGCCGAAAGCTCGGACCTGAGCTTCATCCTCGGCCCTGAAGGCTATTCGCTGATTCTGACCGTGCATGGCGATCACCTGCCACCCACCCGGCACAGCGCCGAAGCGTCGTTGGCCTGCGCGCTGGCCTTGTGCAAATGGCTCAGTGGCCGGCCGGTGCAGCCGCGGCGGGTGCTGGTGCAAGGGCCGCAGCCGAAGGATATCGAGCCATACAAGGTGGCGTTCCATTCCCCGCTGATATTCGGTGCTCCGCACGATGCACTGGTGTTCGAGCGGGCCGACATGGAAGCGCCATTGCCCACTGCCAACGAAGCCATGGCCATCCTGCATGACCGCTTTGCCGGCGAATACCTCGCGCGTTTTTCGGAAAGCCGCGTGACTCACCGGGTGCGCCAGGTGCTGTGCCGCATTCTGCCGCAAGGGGAGCCCAAGCGCGAAACCCTGGCCCAGGCCCTGCACCTGTCCCAGCGCACCTTGCAGCGCCGCTTGCAGGAAGAGGGCACCAGCTTCCAGACGTTGCTCGACGACACCCGCCGCGAGCTGGCCGAGCAGTATCTGGCCCAACCAGGCATGACCCTGCTGGAAACCGCCTATCTGCTGGGCTTTGCCGACCCGAGCAACTTCTATCGGGCGTTTCGCCGCTGGTTCGATGTGACCCCCAGCGAGTACCGTGCCCGGCTGGGGGCGGAGCCTGCCGAAGTCAGTGACGCCAGAACGCCGGCATACACAACACCAGCACCGTGATGATCTCCAGGCGGCCGAGCAGCATGCCGGTCGACAGCACCCATTTGGCGGCATCCGGCAGCGTCGAGTAGTTGCCCGAAGGGCCGACCACTTCACCCAGGCCCGGGCCCACGCCCGACACGGTGCCGGCAGCACCAGTCAGTGCGGTCATCCAGTCAACGCCCAGCAGTGACAGCAGCAGGGCCATCACGCAGATGGTGATGGCGAAGAAGAACGAGAAGGTCAGGATCGAGCGGACGATTTCTTCGTCCAGTCGATGGCCGTTGTACTTCTGCTTGATCACCGCGCGCGGGTGGATCAGCTGGTTGAGGCTGGCCTTGAGCAGGATGTAGGCCACCTGGAAGCGGAAGATCTTGATACCGCCGGCGGTGGAGCCGGAGCAGCCGCCGACAAAGCCCAGGTAGAAGAACAGCATCAGCGAGAAGTTGCCCCACAGGCTGTAGTCGCCCAGGGCGAAGCCGGTGGTGGTGACCACCGAGGTCACGTTCAGCGCCACGTGGCGCAGGGCGTCGAGCCAGTGCAGGTTGGTGGTGTACCAGTACCAGGTGCCGAGCACGATCCAGGTCACTACCAGCATGCCCAGCAAACCTTGAACCTGCTGGTCGCGGATAAGGGCTTTGCGGTTGCCGCGCAAGGTCGCCACGTACAGCGTGAAGGGCAGGCTGCCCATGATCATCACCACCACCGCGACCCAGTGCACGGCAGGGATGTCCCATTTGGCCAGTGACTGGTCAGAGGTGGAGAAACCGCCGGTGGAGATCGCCGACATGGCGTGGTTGATGGCATCGAACGGGCTCATGCCCGCCCACCAGAAGGCCAGTGCGCCAAAGATCGAGAAGCCGACGTATACGCCGACGATCGACTTGGCGACCATGTGCGAGCGCGGCATGACCTTTTCCGAGCGGTCCGACGACTCGGTCTGGAACAGGCGCATGCCACCGATGCGCAGCAGCGGCAGGATTGCTACCGCCATGGCGATGAAGCCGATGCCGCCGAGCCAGTGCAGCATCGAGCGCCACATCAGGATGCCCGGCGACATCGTGTCGAGCCCGCTGAGCACCGTGGCGCCGGTGGCGGTGATGCCAGACATGCTTTCGAAGAAGGCGTCGGTGTAGCTGATGTGCTGGGTCAGCAGGAAGGGCAGGGCGGCGAATATGCACACCACCACCCAGCTGCTGACGGTCAGCAGGTACATGTCGCGCGGGCGCAAGTGTACGTGCTCGGGGCGGCCCTGCAGGACCATGGCCAGGCCGGCGATGAAGGTGATCAGGCTGGACCAGAGGAACGACGGCAGGTCGCCGGTGCGCTCGAAGATCACCAGGGTGGCCATGGGCACGACCATGCTGACCGCCAGGGTGATCAGGAAGATGCCGATGATGAAACCAATGATCCTTAAGGTCGGCAACGCCATGTGATCTGCTCTGACTCGAAACGGAAGGGCGCCATTCTACCTATGGGTCTGGTGATGTAAACGCTAGAATGGCCGCACATTCACCTGCCAGGAGGGTAGCCGATGGAGGCTCTCGACGCATTGCTCAACCGTGTATCCGTGCCGCGCCTGACCGAACCTGCGCCCAACGAGGCCCAGCGCGAGGCGCTGTTCCAGGCCGCCTTGCGCGCACCGGACCACGGCCAGCTGCGGCCATGGCGCTTCCTGACCATCGAGGGGCAGGGCCGCGACAAGCTCGGTCAGCTGTTTGCCGAAGCGGTGCAGCACAAGGGCGACGCCAGCCAGGCTGCGTTGGACAAGGCACGCGCGATGCCGCTGCGTGCGCCGTTGCTGATCGTGGTGATCGCCAAGCTGCAGGACCACTTCAAGGTGCCCAAGTCCGAGCAGCGCCTGGCGGCGGGTTGCGCGGCCCATGGCATCCTGATTGCAGCGCATGCACAAGGGATAGGCGCGGTGTGGCGCACCGGTGAGATGGCGTTCGATGCCCATGTGCACAAAGGGCTGGGCCTGGCCGAGAATGAGGAGTTGATTGGCTACCTGTATGTCGGTACGCCGATGGCCGAACCGCGTACGGCGCCGATTCTGGAAACTGCCGATTACGTCAGCGTCTGGGGCGAATAGCGCGCTGGATTCTTCGCGGGGCAAGCCCGCTCCTACAGAAATTACGCAAGGGCCGAGGGCTGTGCAGTATCTGTAGGAGCGGGCTTGCCCCGCGAAAGGGCCAGTGGGCCCTACATCACTTCAACTGCCTGTTGCCACAGCCAGCGGCAACTCCAACCGAGCCACGAACCCACCCTGCGGGTGATTCTCCAGCACCAGACTCCCGCCATGCCGCTCGGCCGCCTTGCGCGCAATCGCCAGCCCCAGCCCATGCCCCGCCGCTTCCTGCCCCGGCGCGCGGAAGAATGGCTCACCCAACTGCGCCAGATGCTCCGGCGCCGCACCTGGCCCATGATCGCGCACGCTCAGGACGATCTTGTCCTGCTCGCGCTGCGCACTGATCTCGATCGGTTGCCCCTCCGGGTTGAAGCGCAGGGCATTGCGCACCAGGTTGTCCACGGCACGCTCGATCAGCGTCGGCCAGCCTTGTAGCGTCAGCCCCGGCTGCGCTTCCAGCTTCACTTCCTGCTCCGGCGCACTGAGCTGGGCGTCCTTGCGCACGCTGCCGAGCAGCGCGTTGAGATCGACAGGCTCGGCGTGGGCCTGCTCGGCATCGACCCGGGCCAACGTCAGGATTTCGCTGATCAGGTCTTCCAGGCGGTCGCATTCCCGGGTCAGGCGTGGCCACAGGGCCTGGCGCTGTTCGGTTTCGGCGCGCTCTGCCAGGGCCAGGGCAATGCGCAGGCGAGCCAGTGGCGAGCGCAGCTCGTGGGACACATCGCGCAGCAGCTGGCGCTGGCTGCCGATCAGGCTCTGCAGGCGTGCCCCCATCTTGTTGAAGTCCTTGGCCAGCACGCCGAACTCGTCACGCCGGGCCGCCAGGCGGGCCAGGCTGTTCTGTTGGTAGCTGGCCTGGCCAAGGTCGTGCACCGCGCCGCGCAGGCGGCTGAGCGGGCGGGTGATCGACAGGGTCACCAGCAGGCTGAACAAGGTCAGCACCACCAGCGCGATACCCAGGGCACTCAACGGCCAGAGCAGGCTCTCGCGGTGCCAGGCGTCCAGCTCCGGGTGCGGGATGCGGTAGATCAACAGGTAGGTGTTGCCGCTGTCGGGGCTGGTGTATTCCTCGGTCAGGCGGCGCCACGGCAGGCGGCGCTCGTCATTGTGCTGGCGCGCCTCGAACGCCGCCGCGCGGCGCGGGAAAGTACCAGGCACCACGGCATCGCCGCTGTCGTCGAGCACCTGCACATCGATCTTGTAGCGCTCCTTGCGTCGCTCCAGGAAGGCTTGGGCAGACTCCAGGCCCTCCTGCTCGTAATGCTTGGCCCAGTGGCTGGCCATGGTCTTGAGGCCCGGGTGGCGGCTGAGGATCCAGGCGTCCTGGTTGAGCATGTGGCCCAGCAGGATCGACAGGCCCGCGACCAGGGTGATAGCCAGCCAGAAACTGGCCAGGATGCGCCAGAACAGAGAACGCAAGAGCACCTCCTGAAAACGGGAAAAGCCCGGCCCGCTTGAGGGCGGGCCGGGCATTGGGGTGACAGCTTACTGGGCCTTGCCAGCTTTTTCAGCTTTCCAGGCCTGGAACTCCTTCCATTCAGCCTTGCGAGCTTCGCGTTCCTTCTGCAGTTCGTCGAACTTCTTCTGCTGGTCAGGCTTGAGCAGCGCGCGGACCTGGCTGTCGGTCTTGTCGTGGCTGGCCTTGAGCTCGTCTTTCATGGCCTTCTGGTCAGCTGCTGGCAGCTTGTTCAGGTAGCGCTCGGTGATTTCGCGGCGGTGCTGCATTTGCTCGCCCATCAGCTTGCCGATCTGCTGGCGCTGGTCGCGGCTCAGGTCCAGTTGGGCGAAAGGCGCATCACCGCGATGATGCGGGCCGTCGTGACGCGGGCCGCCTTCAGGCATGGCCATGGCGACGGTTGGCAGGGCGGCGGCGAACATCAGGGCGATAAGGGTCTTGCGCATGGTGTTTCTCCTGTCATGGGCCGGTGTTTACCGGATGAGCTCAGTCTAGGGAGATCAAGGTCAAGCGCAGTCAGCGGACGGTAAAGGCAGGGTAAAGATGGGGCGCAGGCGGCCCCATGCAGGTTTACAGGCTGTAGTAGTAACCGCGGCTACGCAGTGCCACGATCCGCGGCCGCCCATCGGGGTGTGGGCCGACTTTCTTGCGCAGGTTGCTGACGTGCATGTCCAGGCTGCGGTCATACAGGGTCAGCTTGCGCCCCAAGGCGATCTGCGCCAGTTCCTGTTTGTCCAGCGGCTCGCCCGGCTGGCGCAGCAGCGCTTCGAGGATGCGGCTTTCGGACAGCGTCAGGCTCATGTCGCGGCCATCGATGCTGACCACGCCACGCACCGGGCTGAACGCCAGGTCGCCGATCTCCAGCTGGGTGGTGGTGGCGGTGGGGTGGCTGCGGCGCAGCACGGCGCGCAGGCGGGCGGTGAGCTCACGAGGGTCGCAGGGCTTGGCCAGGTAATCGTCGGCGCCCAGTTCCAGGCCGAGGATGCGGTCCAGGGGTTCGCCGCGCGCCGACAGCATCAGCACCGGCAGCTCGGCGTGTTCGTTGCGCAGCTGCTTGAGCAGCTCCAGGCCGCTGCCGTCGGGCAGCATCACATCCAGCACCACGGCCGCCGGGGCCTGCTCGGCCAACGCCTGTCGCGCGCTCTGGCCATCGTGGCAGGCGCGTACCGCAAACCCTTCCTGGGTCAGCCAGCTGCCGAGCAGCTCGCAGAGTTCCTGGTCATCATCAATCAGTAACAGCTCGCTCATGACTCACTCAATTCAAATCGACGGCGTCTGACGCGCTCGCCAGTGGCAAAGATACCGCAGACTGGGGGCGACTGTGCAATTTGAGCGTGCAATTAGAACGGGGCAGGCCGCGTCGCCTGCGTGATCGGCGACGCGGTGGGCGGTCAGGGCAAGACTTGCTTGAACGGCTTGACGATGACCTTGTCGTACACGCCCGCGGCGATGTACGGGTCGGCATCGGCCCAGGCCTGGGCGGCGGCCAGGGAGTCGAACTCGGCGACGATCAGGCTGCCGCTGAAGCCGGCTTCACCTGGGTCGTTGCTGTCGATGGCCGGGTGCGGGCCGGCCAGCACCACGCGGCCTTCGGCCTTGAGCTGTTGCAGGCGCTCGATGTGCGCCGGGCGTGCGGCCAGGCGTTTTTCCAGGGAGTTCGCGACGTCGCTGGCGATGATGGCGTAGAGCATGTCAATCCTTGGGTTTGGAGGTGGAAGGGTCGTCGTGCAGGTGACGCGACAGGTACACACCCTGCGCCACCAGGAAGATCACGGTCATGCCCAGGCTGCCGAACACCTTGAAGTCGACCCAGAAGTCCTGGAAGGTGAAGGCCACGAACAGGTTGGCGGCGCCGCAGAACACGAAGAAGGCGATCCAGGCCACGTTCAGGCGCGACCAGATGGCATCGGGCAGGGTTAGCGCGTGGCCCATGATGCGCTTGATCAGCACCCGGTCGCCGATGAAGTGGCTACCGGCGAAGCCCAGGGCGAACAGCCAGTTGACCACCGGCGCCTTCCACTTGAGGAAGGTCTCGCTGTGGAAGGTCAGGGTCAGTCCACCGAACACCAGGCAGGCGACCAAGGTCAGCCACTGGCCCTTTTCCAGCTTGCGCTGGCGCAGGAACAGCGCGCCGTACACCACCAGCGAGCTGATGATCAGCATCGCCGTGGCACTGTAGATGCCGCCGAACTCGAAGCTGTGGCCAGCGACTTCCATGGGTCGTGGGTCGAGCTTGTAGACGATGAAGAACAGCAGCAGCGGGATGAAATCGATGAATTGTTTCACAATGGCAGCCAGAATCGGGATGTGACGGCATAATAACAAACATCGATTCCAGCGAAAGCGCTCCTCCATGAATGTTGATCTGCACTGTCACAGCACGGCCTCCGACGGCGCCCTGTCGCCCACGGACCTGGTCGCCCGGGCCCATGAGCACGGGGTGCAAACGCTGGCACTGACCGACCACGACACCCTCGAAGGGCTACCCGAAGCTCGCCAGGCCTGCCACACGCGTGGCATGCGCTGGGTCAGCGGGGTAGAGCTGTCGTGCACCTGGGGCGGCGCGACCATCCACGTGCTGGGCTACAACTTCCCGCTCGATGCACCGCCCTTGCTCCGGGCCATCGAGGCCCTGCACCGTGGCCGCTGGTTGCGCGCCGAGGAAATCGACAAACGGTTGGCGGCCAAGGGTATGCCGGGCGCCCTCGACGGTGCGCGGGCCGTACAACAGGAACTGGGGGACAGCGGCAACGCCCCGGCGCGGCCGCACTTTGCCGAATTCATGGTCCGCGCCGGCCATGTCAAGGACCGCGGCGAGGCCTTCCGCAAGTGGCTGGGGGCCGGCAAACTGGGCGACGTCAAGCAGCACTGGCCGACGCTCGAGGAAACTGTCGCGACCCTGCGCGAGTCAAACGCTTGGGTGAGCCTTGCGCATCCCATGCACTACGATCTGACCCGCAGCAAGCGCAGGCGGCTGATTGCCGACTATATTCAGGCAGGCGGGCAGGCACTTGAAGTGGTCAACGGGATGATGCCGGCCGAACAGGTGGGCACGATGTCCATCCTCACCCGTGAGTTTGGCCTGCTGGCAAGCGCTGGCAGCGATTTCCACGGCCCCGGCACCTGGGGCGAGATCGGTGCCTACCGGCCATTGCCTGAGGACTTGCCACCTCTGTGGCGTCGATTCAGCCATGAACAGCCTATGGCGCTATGAACAGGAAGACTTCGTGAGCCAATTTTTCCAGATTCATCCGGAGAACCCTCAGCCGCGCCTGATCCGCCAGGCGGTGGAGATCATCCGCAAGGGCGGCGTGGTGGTCTACCCGACCGACTCGGCCTATGCCCTGGGTTGCCAGATCGGCGACAAGGCGGCGATCGAGCGGGTGCGCCGCCTGCGCGGCCTGGACAAGACCCACAACTTCACCCTGATGTGCTGCGACATGTCGCAACTGGGGCTGTACGCCAAGGTCGACACCGGTATCTTCCGTCTGCTCAAGGCCCATGTACCCGGGCCCTATACCTTCATCCTCAACGGTACCCGCGAAGTGCCGCGCCTGCTGCTGCATGAAAAGCGCCGCACCATCGGCCTGCGCGTGCCGGACCACGCTATTACCTTGGCGCTGCTGGCCGAACTGGGCGAGCCGCTGATGAGCGTGAGCCTGATCCTGCCGGGCGACACCGAGCCGATGACCGACCCCTACGAGATTCGCGAGCGCCTGGAGCACCATGTCGACCTGGTCATCGACGGTGGCTTCGGCGACCTCAAGGCTTCGACCATCATCGACCTGTCCGGCGACGAGCCTGAACTGATCCGCGAAGGCTGCGGCGACCCTACGCCGTTCATGGTCAACGCGTGAGTCAGGTGGAAGTACCCGAGGCGCCGGCCGAACAGATCGAGCCGCCGCCACAGCAGTTGCAGCTGGCGCTGGTCTACGGCGAAGCGCTGACCGAAATGCCGGTGGACCTGTACATTCCGCCGGACGCCCTGGAAGTCATCCTCGAAGCCTTCGAGGGCCCGCTGGACCTGCTGCTGTACCTGATCCGCAAGCAGAACATCGACATCCTCGACATCCCGGTGGCGGAAATCACCCGCCAGTACATGGGCTACGTCGAATTGATGAAGAGCGTGCGCCTGGAACTGGCCGCCGAGTACCTGGTGATGGCCGCCATGCTCGCCGAGATCAAGTCGCGCATGCTGCTGCCGCGTTCGGCCGAGGTCGAGGAAGAGGAGGGCGACCCGCGCGCCGAGCTGATCCGCCGTCTGCAGGAGTACGAGCGCTTCAAGGCCGCCGCCGAGGGCATCGACGAGCTGCCGCGGGTGGGCCGCGAGATCGTCGTGCCGCGTCTTGAGGCGCCACAGGCCAAGGTGCGCAAGCTGCTGCCGCAGGTCAGCCTGGAGGAGCTGCTGGTGTCCATGGCCGAGGTCATGCGCCGTAACGACCTGTTCGAGAGCCACCAGATCACCCGCGAGACGCTGTCTACCCGCGAGCGCATGAGCGACGTGCTGGAGCGCCTCAAGGGCGGCGCCTTCGTGCCGTTCGTCGAGCTGTTCACGCCCGAGGAGGGTAAGCTCGGCGTGGTGGTGACCTTCATGGCGATCCTCGAGCTGGTGAAGGAATCGCTGGTCGAACTGGTGCAGAATGAGCCGTTTGCGCCGATCCATGTGCGGCTGCGCCCCGAGTCTGTCGAAGAACCTGATGAATCTGAATGAACCCCGCGACCTGGCGTCGCTGATCGAAGCGTTCCTGCTCGCCTCGGGCAAGCCGCAGTCCCTCGAACGCCTCTACGAGCTGTTCGAAGAGGCCGAGCGCCCCGAGCCGAAAGTCTTCAAGAAAGCCCTGGAAGTGCTCGCCAAGTCCTGCACGGGGCGGGCTTTCGAGCTCAAGGAAGTGGCCTCCGGTTACCGCTTGCAGATTCGTGAAGATTTCGCGCCCTGGGTTGGCCGGCTGTGGGAGGAGCGCCCGCAGCGTTATTCCCGGGCCTTGCTCGAAACCATGGCGCTGATCGCCTACCGCCAGCCCATTACCCGTGGCGAGATCGAGGACGTGCGCGGCGTGGCGGTCAACAGCAACATCATCAAGACGTTGATGGAGCGCGAGTGGATTCGCGTGGTCGGCTATCGCGAGGTGCCCGGGCGCCCGGCGATGTTTGCTACCACCAAGGCGTTTCTCGATCACTTCAACCTCAAAAGCCTGGACGAACTGCCAGCGCTGGCCGAACTGCGCGAGTTGGAGCCGGAGCCGCTGCTCGACCCGGATGATGCGCCGGTCCCGGCGCACATACAGGCCTTGGCCGATGCCAGCCTGGGCGAAGAGGAAGCCGTCGGCGAGCCGAAGGAAGAGACCAGCTTCCGCAGCTTGCTGGTTGAGCTGGACCAAATGGAAGAAGGCCTGAAGACCGATTTCGATGACCTGCGCGAGGAAGAGCCCGAGGCTTCGGTGGAGGAAGAGGGCAAGTCCGAACCCTGACTCTTCTGCTGCCTGTTCCGGCCTCTTCGCGGGACAAGCCCGCTCCTACAGGTTTTGAGCTTTCCCGGCGGATGGAGATCTCCTGAACTGCGCCCCATTTGTTGGACAGTCTGTGATTAGGCTGCTGCAGCCTGACTCCTGTATGCCACGGGAGTCAGGCCGCCCAGCCCCATCTTGATTCGATCACCTCCACCCCACCCAGTCTTGCCCAAACCCCCGTACCACGGTGATATAGCGCTCATTGCCGAGTGCAAAAGCCCGGCCGCAGAGCCGGGCCAACAGAACAACAAATGGAGGCGCCATGTACGCCGATCACTTCGCCTTTTCAGGCCCCTACCACAGGATCGCTGCGTTTTTTCCCGAGGAAACAATGCAACGCGTTGACGCCTGCGCGTTTGCAGAGGTATACAGTGCGCCGCGTTTTACCTGTGACCCTCTTGCGTACCGCGCACTCTTGCCCACACCTGGCTGATCCGCCCCGGCGGCATCCGTTGGCAAGAAACCCAAGGTAACCACCTTGCCCATTCCGCTGCGCCACGAGCGCGGTGGGTCCGATTCCGTCACAGATAAAAACAATGCAGGTGACTTCGTTCATGAGTGGACAAAACATGCATTCAGGCGAGCTCAAGCGGGGCCTGAAGAACCGCCACATCCAGTTGATCGCGCTCGGCGGAGCAATTGGTACCGGCCTGTTCCTCGGCTCGGCAGGCGTGATGAAATCCGCTGGCCCGTCGATGATCCTTGGCTACGCCATCTGCGGCTTCATCGCCTTCATGATCATGCGCCAACTTGGCGAAATGATCGTCGAAGAGCCGGTGGCCGGCTCGTTCAGCCACTTCGCCCACTCCTACTGGGGCGGTTTCGCCGGCTTCCTGTCGGGCTGGAACTGTTGGGTGTTGTACATCCTGGTGGGCATGTCGGAGCTGTCGGCGGTCGGCAAGTATGTTCACTACTGGTGGCCGGAGATCCCCACCTGGGTTACGGCAGCGGCGTTCTTCCTGCTGATCAACGCCATCAACCTGATGAACGTGAAGTTCTTCGGTGAGGCCGAATTCTGGTTCGCCATCATCAAGGTTGTGGCCATTGTCAGCATGATCGGCCTGGGTGCCTACCTGCTTACCAGTGGCAGCGGCGGCCCTGACGCCTCCATCACCAATCTGTGGTCGCACGGAGGCTTCTTCCCGAATGGCGTCAGCGGCCTGGTCATGGCCCTGGCCTTCATCATGTTCTCCTTTGGTGGCCTGGAAATGCTCGGGTTCACGGCAGCCGAGGCCGACAAGCCGAGGACCGTAATCCCCAAGGCCATCAACCAGGTCATCTACCGCATTCTGATCTTCTATGTAGGCGCCTTGGTGGTGCTGTTGTCGCTGACGCCGTGGGACAACCTGGTTGCCAGTATCGACGCTTCGGGTGGAAGCTATGGCAGCAGCCCGTTCGTGCAGGTGTTCTCGCTGCTGGGCAGTGATGTGGCCGCCAATCTGCTCAACTTCGTGGTACTGACTGCGGCGTTGTCGGTGTACAACAGTGGCACCTACTGCAATGCCCGCATGCTGTTGGGCATGGCCGAGCAGGGCGATGCCCCGGCATCGTTGGCCAAGGTTGACAAGCGCGGCGTGCCGGTGCGTTCGATCCTGGTGTCGGCTGCGGTTACCTTTGTTGCCGTGCTGCTCAACTACCTGATGCCGCAAAACGCCCTGGAACTGCTGATGTCGCTGGTGGTGGCCACCCTGGTGATCAACTGGGCGATGATCAGCTACTCGCACCTGAAGTTCCGCCAGCACCTCGACCGTACTGGCCAGAAGCCGCTGTTCAAGGCGCTGTGGTACCCGTACGGCAACTATGTGGTGCTGGCCTTCGTGGTACTGATCCTCGGCATCATGCTGATGATTCCGGGTATCCAGGTTTCGGTGTATGCAATCCCTGTCTGGCTGTTTGCCATGTTCGTGGTGTACATGGTCAAGCCGCGTCGTCAGGCGCAGGCGGGTCGGGCTGCTGGTCACGCGGCCAAGTAAGCCGCTAGAGCTACTCGTAAAACCCGAAGCCAGGTGACTGGCTTCGGGTTTTTTTTTGCCTTGTCCCAAAGCCCTGCAGAGGATGCCGGGTAGTAGCCGAATAGTGCCTGGCGCTGCCTCCCTTAGCCAATGCTGCAGGTACTTACAAGCAGGGTCTCAGGCACACATGACTACCGACAATCCTCACTCCACACCGTTTGATGGAAGTGCGCAACTGCGCAGCTTTCAGGATGGCTTTATCGCCAGACGCCTACCTGGCTGGTTGAAAAAACTCGACCCTGCGCGGTTTGCCTTGTTGAGCGAGGCGTTGCACGCCGGGCTTGCAACGCGTCGGCAACTCTCTGCAATTTTTTCCAGAGTGCAAAACATCGATGAGTTCGCCAAGCAACGAATTGTCGATCGGTTTGGGCTGAGTAGGGCACCCGATAAGCTGTTTCTGCGGCAGTGGTACACCTATGCATCGCCAACCGTGCATTGGGCTACCAGTCGGCTACCGATACAGGACCGCGACTGGTACGACATTTCGTTGTTATGGGCGGCTTTACAGAACTTCAGCAATGACCACATCACGATGAAAGGGGATTGCGTGGTCGACATGGTCGGCAACAAAGTTGCGCAGCTTTCAGCCACGGCATTTGTCCAGGCATGCCGCAGTCTTGATATTGGCGGTCAATACCAGAAGCACTTGCAATCTGTACTGCAGTCGCCAGTGGTGAGCGGCGCTAACGGGCAGGGCTTTGCTGAATTGCTGCAAAGTCAGATTCGTTCGATGATGCTGGTCGATGCACTCAAGGCGCACTCGGATGGCGTACTCAGTGAGGTGCAACTGGAGTGGGTGATCGACGTTTATCGTCAAGGCCGCCCTGGCCGACTGGCGGGCGCGCCCGTGGTTGCCAGAAAGCTGCAGATACTGGGTTGCGAGCTTCAGCAGATTGTTGTGTTCGATGTGATCGATGAAGGGTTTTTCCGTAATACCAGCAAAGCGGTGCTGGTTTACATACCTGCAGATCCACATGGCCCCTGGAGCGTGAGCAACGATCTCGAGGCGTTTGCCCGCAGTGTGCTGGGACGTCGCTTGCGCGATGACCAGTATCGTAAGTTTTTCAGTCGCTTTGTGCGCAGGCGCGACAGCCAGCATTTTTTTACTGAAGTGCAGAAACGATTGGGCGATATCGCAGACTTTGCTACCCGAGACCTGGATCAACACATGACGCGTGATCTGGATTCGCTATTCCAAGGGCTGGCGATTGGGCGGATCAACCAGATCAAGGATGACGCTGCGATGATTGCGGTGCCTGTGGCTCAGATCGACACTGCTGTGCAGGCGGAGCATGACCGGCGCATGGTCGCCGAGGGATGGGCGGGATTGACGCTTGCGAGCCTGTTTGTGCCGCAATTGGGCGTGATCTTGCTGGCGGTGATGGCCTGGGACCTGCTGGACGAGACATTTCAAGCTGCGGCGGGGTGGCGCGAGGGCGACGACGCTGCAGCGCTGGACCACCTGCTCAACGTGGGCAAGACCCTGGCGATCGTGGCAGCGGCGGGTGTTGGAGGTGTTGCCGTGCGACATGCGTGGCAACGAGCGGTAATGGTCGATGACATGGTGCCTGCTGTATTGGAGGACGGCAGTGAAAAGCTGTGGAACCAGGATCTTGCGCCTTATGTAAGTCAGCCACCACCGGTGACTGCGGTGGTTGATGCGCAGGGGATCTACCGTCAGGACGCGCAAAGCTGGATTGAGATGGATGGGGCTTACTACCAGGTAACTGAGCGCGTTGACGGGGAATGTTACCTTCGTCCGCACGCGAATCATTCGCCTCAATTGGAGCACAATGGCGCCGGGGCATGGCGGCTCTGGAGCGACCGGCCAGAGCAGTGGAATGATACTCAAAGGATGTTCAGCCGACTGGGCGGCCAATGCGCTCGGCTTCCGCGCAGCTTGGTTGACCATGTGATTGCCGTGCATGGCCTCAGCGACCTGCACCTGAGGGCTTTGCACGTTTTTGGCAAGGCGCCCGAGGTTGAGCTGATTGATACGGTAAACCGGTTTCTGATTGCCGAGCGCGTGGCTGATCTGCAGCGATGCTTGCGTTCCGGTGAGCAGATCGCGGACCAGCCTTTATTGCTCAAAGCGCATGAGCTCCCCGGTGCCGCCGGGTTGGCGGATGAAGGCTTGGCGCAAGTCGTTGCCGATCATCGACGGCAGCTGTTCCAGATGCTCTATGAGCCTTTGGACGTCATGGATGAAACCACTCGCCCTTTGCGGCGGGCTTTTGCCAGCCTGCACCAGCTGGCTGCGCAGCAGATGCTGGCCGAAGCGAGTGAGGCCCAGCGCACCCAGATGGCCGAATCGGGGCGTGTGCCGCTGGCCATGGCGCTGGCTGCGCGGGAGCGGGTTTTGCGCATAAGGGTGACGCGAGTGGGGGAAGGCTTGTGGATCGACGTGCCGCAGACGTTCGATTTTGCCAGGGCTATCCTCAAGCTTGTGCAGGGGCTGCCTGGCGTGCCGGCTGACAAAAGCTGGCACTTGATAGATGCGCAAGGCCGCTTGGCATTCCCCGCGCCAAGTAGCCAGTCCACTGCATCAAGCTTGCTTTACCAGGACGGCGCATTCTGGTTGCGAGATGCGCAGGGCAACGATGAAAGTACACCCGGAGAATTGTTTGAAACCCTGGCCGATGCATTCAGCACAGCAGAGCGTGCTGCCATGGGGATTGCAGAGCCCTTTGCCGTCAACCTTCGGCAAGCAGTGGCAAGGCAGTGGATGACAGGCCGGCAGGACATCGAGAGCCTGTTCGGAGGTGATCACCCTTCGGCGCCCTTCTTGCTGCCCAGACGTCTGGATGATGGCAGGATAGGTTATCCACTTTCAGGCGGTGGCCGGTTGTTCGGCAGTCGCCCGCCCGCCGCGCTACCAGCCCGGCTACGAATGTTGTGTGCCGGCGCCAGTGACGCGCAGATCGAGGCGTGGCTCAGTGCCGCGGGGCCTGAGAATGCCGAGACGGCAATACGTGAATTTGAGAGCCAGCTTAAAATATTGAAAACCAGCTTGACGCGTTGGCAGCGGCTCGGTGCGTTCAAGCTTGAATGGTTGGCGCGTTATGGTTTTCGCAAAACACTGATTGCGCGGTGGCGTGTTGCGATACTCGGAAAATTTCTGGATGTCAAGGTGCCAAACGCGCTATGGGATATCGGGATGGGGTTTCAGCAACTTCCTGAGCTCCCGGAGTCCATCGTCTTCCCACACGTTACCCAGTTCGCGCTGAGAGACTCCGAATTGACGGAAATTTCTGAAAACTTTCTTCGTGCGTTCCCGAACTTGCAGGAGCTAGACCTGACCAATGGTGAGATTCGCAAAATTTCCTTGCCCCCCTTTCTTCGTGGCCAGTTGACGTCGTTGGATTTGTCAGGGAACAGAATAAAACTGGACGCCCGGCAGGTGGAGATACTGGAGAGTTGCACGGCGCTGTTGTACCTAAACTTGTCGAATAACCCGCTGAACGTAGGCTTTTCAATCAGCGGGATGCCGGAGTTGAGATCATTGTTGCTTTGTTCTACCCGGCTCCCGAGCATGCCGCGGGGAGTGTTGAGACACCAGAAATTGTCAAGGTTTGAACTGACGGACAGTACGATCACTTCATTCGATCCGGATTTTTGGGCGTCACCCATCGTGCGCAGGGGAAGGTTTCGGGTAGGAATGCGCGGTGAAACAGAGAGGCGGTGGTATGACCCAGAGAATATTCTGAATCCTGTGCCTCAGCGTTATCAGTGGGAGGACGCTATGGATCCGGAGTTCAGGGACGAGCTAGCATCGTTGTGGCAGAGTATTGAAGAGCTGCCCGGCTCGCATAATTTTTTCGACCTCCTCAAACGCTTGAGTACATCTGCAGAGTTCGCCTCTGATAACGGTGCGAATGAGCTTGCTTATCGGGTACAGGAGATGATGGAGGCGATCAAAGAAGCCGGTGATTCGCTTGTGATCACAGAGGATGAACTTGCCACGATCGTTGAGGACAAGCTGGCGCAGGAAGCTGGGGCGAATGCAGGCAGGGAAAAACTGATGGCCGACACCCGGGAGCATTACAGCTTCAGGGCTGATTTCTTTAGGGAGTCGGAGGTCAATGCCTGTGGTGATGATGCGCTCTCTCATTTTATCGATCTTGAGATGAAGATCCAGACGTGGGGGCTTATCCGAAATCCTGAAGCTCACTCGGAGGCAGAGTTGTTGAGGGTCGGTGGTCAATTTTGGCGGATGCAAAAGCTGGATGAGTTTTCTTCGATGCATGCTTTTGATTTGGGAATGGCTGCGAAGTCGGTCGATGTGCAGTTGATGTATCGAATCGAGCTGTACGATGACCTGCAACTTCCCATTCGCCGTCCTGTTATGCGTTTTACCGGTGAGTTTGACCGAAGAGCTGTAGACCGTCCTGGGGTGTTGAGGGACATCCGGGAACATCAAGTGGTTGCCGAAATGGCTCCATGGTTTTGTGAGCAAGCGTACTGGCGAAAATACCTTGAGCGGACGTGGCCTGCACGCTTCAAGTTACCAGCACAGCGAATCATAGAAAAGAATCGGTTACATGAGGCAGATGATGCAGAGGGCATGGAGGCATTTAACCAATGGGAGGCGGACTGGTTGCGTGATCAGCGTATGGCGTTGACCGAGGCGGCCATGCAGCGCGCGGCATATATGTGGAATGTTAACATCCCCGAATGAATGATAGGGGGCAGGCGCAATTCCAGGAATGCTTACTCCCTATATCTGCCCCAGCAGCCAGCCACGAAAAGCTTTCAGCGACGGCAGCGCTTCATTTCGCGAAGGATAGACAAGGTAATAGCTACGCTGGCTGGCAATGGCGCTGCCTGGGCTAAATAACTCGCCTTTGCCCAATTCCTCGTCAACCAGGATTCTCGGCACCAGGCCGATCCCGATCCCGGCCCGTACCGCCTGGATCAGGTGCGAGGTCAATTCGAAACTTGGCCCCAACCGCATCGCCCGGTGCGGCAGGCCATGGTGCGAGAACCATTCGCCCCAGGCATGCGGGTTGTTGGCCACGTTGAGCAGCACTTCCTGGCTGATGCGCGCCGGGCACCAGCCTTGGGTATCTGTGCCTGCTTCCGGTGGCAGGATAACCACCAGTTCCTCGGCGTGAAGGCGATGGCAGATCAGCCCTGGCAAGTCATGGCTGGCTACGCCGATAGCCGCATCGATCTCGCTGGTGTCGAAGTTGATGGCTTCGATCCGTGAATGAATATGCACCAGCATCCCTGGGTGTGCGCTGTAGAACGCATGCAGCCTCGGCAACAACCACTTCGAGCCGAAGGTCGGCAGGGTGGCCAGGCGCAAGGTGCCCACGCCCGACTGATACGCCAGCGCCTGCAATGTGGCGCTGCGGATGCGCCCCAGCGCCTCGCTGAGCTCGCGCTGGTACAGACGGCCGACATCGGTCAGCTGCACTTGGCGCCCTTCACGGCGGAACAGGGTCAGGCCCAGTTGTTGCTCCAGTGCCTGTACCTGGCGGCTGACTGCGCTCTGGGTCAGCGACAGTTCGGCGGCGGCGCGGGTGTAGCTTTCATGCCGGGCGGCGGCCTCGAAAGCCAGCAGGAGTGACATGGACGGTGTCAGGTGGCGGTAATTCATTCATAAAAGTCATTGATAGCGGCAGGATTATCCGTTTGCCCCTGAAGCCAAACTACAGGAACATTGGGCTATACGTCATCCCTGCATGCGGTCACCCATGCCGGAACGACAGGAATCCCGTGAATCAGCCCATATCAAGAGGCCATCCTTCGATGATCGCCCCGCTTTCGACCGTTGCTCCCGGCGCCAACTACCCCGAATTCCTCGAAGCCCTGCGCAACAGTGGTTTCCGTGGCCAGATCAGCGCCGACTACGGCACCCGTACGGTGCTGGCCACCGACAACTCGATCTACCAGCGCCTGCCCCAGGCGGCGGTGTTCCCGCTGGACACCGACGACGTGGCGCGGGTTGCTGCACTGATGGGAGAAGCGCGCTTCCAGGACGTCAAGCTGACCCCGCGTGGCGGCGGTACGGGCACCAACGGCCAGTCTTTGACCGACGGCATCGTCGTCGATCTTTCGCGGCACATGAACCAGATTCTTGAAATCAATGTCGAGGAGCGCTGGGTGCGGGTCCAGGCCGGTACCGTCAAGGACCAGCTCAATGCTGCGCTCAAGCCGCACGGTCTATTCTTCGCCCCTGAGCTGTCCACTTCCAACCGCGCCACCGTCGGCGGCATGATCAACACCGACGCCAGCGGGCAGGGCAGCTGCACCTACGGCAAGACCCGCGACCACGTGCTCGAACTGCACAGCGTGCTGCTGGGCGGCGAGCGCCTGCACAGCCTGCCGATCGACGACGCTGCGCTGGCGCAGGCCTGTGCCGCGCCCGGCCGTGTCGGCGAGGTGTACCGCATGGCCCGGGAGATCCACGAAACCCAGGCCGATCTGATCGAAAGCACCTTCCCCAAGCTCAACCGCTGCCTGACCGGCTATGACCTCGCGCACCTGCGTGACGAGCAGGGCCGTTTCAACCTCAACAGCGTGCTGTGCGGCGCCGAGGGTTCGCTCGGTTATGTGGTCGAAGCCAAGCTCAATGTGCTGCCGATCCCGAAATATGCCGTGCTGGTCAACGTGCGCTACACCAGCTTCATGGACGCCCTGCGCGACGCCAATGCACTGATGGCGCTCAAGCCGCTGTCGATCGAAACGGTCGACTCCAAGGTGCTGATGCTGGCGATGAAGGACATCGTCTGGCACAGCGTCGCCGAATACTTCCCGGCCGACCCCGAGCGCCCGACCCTGGGCATCAACCTGGTGGAGTTCTGTGGCGACGAGCCGGCCGAGGTCAATGCTCGGGTCCAGGCGTTCATCGACCACCTGCAGAGCGACACCAGCGTCGAGCGCCTGGGCCACACGTTGGCCGAGGGCGCCGAGGCGGTGACCCGCGTCTACACCATGCGCAAGCGCTCGGTGGGCCTGCTCGGCAACGTCGAGGGCGAAGTGCGCCCGCAGCCGTTCGTGGAAGACACGGCCGTGCCGCCGGAGCAGCTGGCCGACTACATCGCCGACTTCCGCGCGCTGCTCGATGGCTACGGCCTGGCCTACGGCATGTTCGGCCACGTCGATGCCGGCGTGCTGCACGTGCGCCCGGCCCTGGACATGAAAGACCCGGCCCAGGCCGCCCTGGTCAAGCCAATCTCCGACGCCGTGGCGGCGCTGACCAAAAGCTATGGCGGCCTGCTGTGGGGCGAGCACGGCAAGGGCCTGCGTTCGGAATACGTGCCGGAGTACTTCGGCGAACTGTACCCGGCGCTGCAGCGTCTGAAGGGCGCCTTCGACCCGCACAACCAGCTCAATCCGGGCAAGATCTGCACGCCACCGGGCAGCGCCGAGGGCCTGACCAAGGTCGACGGCGTGACCCTGCGTGGCGACCTTGACCGCACCATCGACGAGCGCGTGTGGCAGGACTTCCCCAGCGCCGTGCACTGCAACGGCAACGGCGCCTGCTACAACTACGACCGCAACGACGCCATGTGCCCGTCGTGGAAGGCCACCCGCGAACGCCAGCATTCTCCCAAGGGCCGTGCCTCGCTGATGCGTGAATGGCTGCGCCTGCAGGGCGAGGCCAACATCGACGTACTGGCGGCGGCGCGCAACAAGGTGTCGTGGCTCAAGGGCCTGCCGGCGAGGCTGCGCAACAACCGCGCCCGCAACCAGGGCCAGGAAGACTTTTCCCATGAAGTGTACGACGCCATGGCCGGTTGCCTGGCGTGCAAATCGTGCGCTGGGCAGTGCCCGATCAAGGTCAACGTGCCAGACTTCCGCTCGCGCTTTCTCGAGCTGTACCACGGCCGCTACCAGCGCCCGCTGCGTGACTACCTGATCGGCTCGCTGGAATTCACCATCCCGTACCTGGCCCATGCATCAGGCCTGTACAACGCAGTGATGGGCTCGAAGTGGGTAAGCAAGCTGCTGGCGGACAAGGTCGGTATGGTCGACAGCCCGCTGATCAGCCGCTTCAACTTCCAGTCGACCCTGACCCGCTGCCGTGTCGGCGTGGCCAGTGTGCCAGCCCTGCGCGAACTGACCCCGGCCCAGCGTGAGCGCAGCATCGTGCTGGTACAGGATGCCTTCACCCGCTACTTCGAGACGCCGCTGCTGGCCGCGTTCATCGAGCTGGCCCATCGCCTTGGCCACCGGGTGTTCCTGGCGCCCTACAGCGCCAACGGCAAGCCGCTGCACGTGCAGGGCTTCCTCGGTGCCTTCGCCAAGGCGGCTATCCGCAATGCGACCCAGCTCAAGGCCCTGGCTGATTGCGGCGTGCCGCTGGTGGGCCTGGACCCGGCGATGACCCTGGTCTACCGCCAGGAGTACCAGAAGGTCCCGGGCCTCGAAGCCTGCCCGCAGGTGCAGCTGCCGCAGGAGTGGCTGATGGATGTGCTGCCGGAGCAGGCACCGACCGCGCCGGGCAACTTCCGCCTGATGGCGCACTGCACCGAGAAGACCAATGTGCCGGCCAGCACCAAGCAGTGGGAACAGGTGTTTGCCCGTTTGGGTCTGAAGCTGGTGACCGAGGCGACCGGCTGCTGCGGCATGTCCGGTACCTACGGGCATGAGGCGCGCAATCAGGAGACTTCGCGGACCATCTTCGAGCAGTCGTGGGCGACCAAGCTGGACAAGGAAGGTGAAGCACTGGCCACCGGCTATTCGTGCCGCAGCCAGGTCAAGCGCATGACCGAGCGGCAGATGCGCCACCCGCTGGAAGTGGTGTTGCAGTACGCCAAGCGCTGAGTTTCAGGGACCTGGGGCTGCTTCGCAGCCCCAGCTTTATTGGCCGCGCTCCAGCCGAGCCTGGCGATACAGATAAAGGCTCAACACCAGCCCACAGCACGCTGCCGCCGCTGCAAACAGAAACATCGAGGCAAACCCGAATCCCGATGCCACCGCACCCACCAGCGGCCCGGTAATCCCCAGCGAAAGATCGATGAACAGCGAATACGCCCCCACTGCCGCCCCGCGGTTGGCTGCCGACACCTGATTCACCGCTTCCACGCCCAGCGCCGGGAACACCAGCGAGAATCCGAAGCCACTCAGCGCTGCCCCTGCCAGTGCCATCTCGGCATTGGGCGCCATCCACAGCATCAACAGCCCAAGTGTTTCCACCGAAAGGCAAACGATTGCCACCCTGAACCCACCGATCCGGTTGATCAGGTTGCCGAACAGCAGCCGCGCGCAGATGAAGCTGGCACCGAACAGGCTCAGGGTCAGCGCCGCATTGGCCCAGCCGCGGCTGGCGTAATACAAGGTGATGAAGGTGGCGATGGTGCCGAAGCCGATCGAGCCCAGAGCCAGCCCTGAACCGTGCGGGAACACCTTGCCCAGCACCTGCATGAACGGCAGGCGCTTGCCACTGACCACAGGCGCTGCGCGCTTCGGCCAGGCCAGCAGCAGGCCCAGGGCGCACAGCAGGAGGATGCTCACCCCCATGCTCCATAGCCCCAGGCCCTTGACCATCAGCACGCCCAATGGCGCACCGATGGCCAGCGCGCCATAGCTGGCGATGCCGTTCCAGGAAATGACCTTGGCCGTGTGCTCGGCACCGACCCGGCCGATACCCCAGCCGATCGAGCCAGAGCCCACCAGGCTTTCTGCGCTGCCCAGCACCAGGCGGCCGAACAGCAGGCACGCCAGGCTGACCCAGGGCAGCTCGGTAAGGAAGGCGCAGGCGAGCATGAATACACCGCTCAGGCCGCAACCGGCGAGGCCGATCATGACCGCTTTCTTGCTGCCGTGGTTATCGATTATGCGGCTGGCGGTGGGGCGGCTGAGCAGGGTGGCGAGGTACTGCACGCTGATCACAAGGCCGGCGATCACGGCACTGAAGCCGAGTTCGTTATGTACGTAGCCTGGCAGCACGGCAAGGGGGATGCCGATGTTTAGGTAGCCGATGAAGGTGAAGAGGACGATGGATACGACTTGCAGGGTGACCGCAAGAGGGCGCGGTGAGTCAGGCATGGGGGTCTTCGTGGCAGAGGTTCGTGACGGTGTGAAAACGTGATGACGGGGGAGCCCGCAGGTCAGCCGTTTTCACACAGTCGCAGGGATGCGCAGTTTATTCCTGGTCAGCGCTGGATTGGTCGTCACCATCCTGATCGACGGCAGGCGTCGGTTCGGCGTGGACGGTAACGGATGGCTCTTCTGGGTTCAGGCTTGGGAAGGGAAGATTCGGGATTTCATGCATCTCGTCGTTCCTCGCAAGTGTGAGTGAAAAGTCTGCGCCAGGCGCGTTCGGAGCTTCGTAAAGCTGGGGCAGGATACACAAGTCTGGATGACAGTTTGTAATTTTTCCCGGACGCTTGTCGGTTTTGCGGGCGGATACCGGACAGATTTCGACTAAATTGCGGGTAAAAAAACAGGGCCCTGAGGCCCTGTTCGTGGTGTTTACTTACGGCCTTCAGCCGTCTCGGCGACCTTGTCGGTGCGCGCGCACATGATGAAGTCATTGCGGTGCAGGCCTTTGATCGAGTGGCTCCACCAAGTTACGGTGACCTTTCCCCATTCGGTCATCAGGCCAGGGTGGTGGCCTTCGGCTTCGGCGATCTCGCCCACGGCATTGGTGAAGGCCAGGGCCTGCTTGAAGTTCTTGAACAGGAACACGCGCTCCAGTTCCATGTGGCCGTCGCGGACTTCGATGTTCCAGTCCGGGATCTCGCGGATCAGTTCCGCCAGTTCCTCGTCGGTGACCTTGGGTGCGTCAGCGCGGCAGGCTTCGCAGTGGGCTTGGTTCAAGGCATTCATGGGTGTGTTTTCCGCTTCGAGTTGTTATCGGCAAGGCGCTCAGGCAGCGACCTTGGGTGGAAATTTCGGTGCGTGCAGCCCCAGCTGCATGGCTTGCTGGACCATCGCCATGATGTCTTCGTGGGCCAGGTCGAACAGGCGCTTCATGTTCGGCAGCACGAAGTACAGCGGCTGCAGGATGTCGATACGGTACGGCGTGCGCATGCACTCGATCGGGTCGAAGGCCTGGTGTTCAGGCTCGCCAGAAAGACTGTAGACGGTCTCTTTCGGTGAGGAGAGGATGCCGCCGCCATAGATCTTGCGGCCCTTCGCGGTCTCCATCAGGCCGAACTCGATGGTCATCCAGTACAGGCGCGCCAGGTACACGCGTTGTTCCTTGGTTGCGGCCAGGCCGAGCTTGCCGTAGGTGTGGGTGAATTCGGCGAAGAACGGGTTGGTCAGCAGCGGGCAGTGGCCGAAGATCTCGTGGAAGATGTCCGGTTCCTGCAGGTAGTCCAGTTCTTCCGGGGTGCGGATGAAGGTGGCGACCGGGAAGCGCTTGCTCGCCAGCAGCTCGAAGAAGGTCTGGAAGGGAATCAGCGCCGGCACGCGGGCAACCTGCCAGCCGGTGGTGGCGCCCAGCACCTTGTTGATCTCGCCCAGCTGCGGAATGCGGTCATGGGGCAGCTTGAGCTGGTCGATGCCGTCCAGGTACTCCTGGCACGCGCGGCCTTCGATGACTTTCAGCTGGCGGGTGATCAGGGTGTTCCATACCGCATGCTCTTGCTGCGGGTAATCGATAAAACCGTGCGCATCGGGCTCGCGTGCCACGTATTGCGTCTGTTTCATGTGGCTCTCCTGGTGAGGGCTTTCTTGTTATGTCCACGACATGACTTAGGAATATCCCTTCACCGGATGATTTGCACGGGGGCTGGCCCTGCTGGCGGGCGCCCTTTGATCTGTCTTGCGTAACGATAATTTTACAAAATACACGACATGCCGGAAAATCCGGGTTATCAAGCTGCCTTTTATGGGTTTTTTGTCAGCTTATCTTTACGAATTTCCCGTGCGAGGTTGAAAAACTTCGCCGCTTCGAGAGCATTCATGCGTATCAAAGTGCATTGCCAGAACCGCATCGGCATCCTTCGCGACATCCTCAACCTGCTGGTGGAGTACGGCATCAACGTGCTGCGCGGCGAGGTGGGGGGAGACCATGGCAACGCCATCTACCTGCACTGCCCGAACCTGATCAATCTGCAGTTTCAGGCCTTGCGGCCCAAGTTCGAGTCGATTGCTGGCGTATTCGGGGTCAAGCGCGTTGGCCTGATGCCCAGTGAGCGCCGGCACATGGAGCTTAATGCGTTGCTCGGTGCGCTGGACTTCCCGGTGCTGTCTATAGACATGGGGGGCAGCATCGTCGCCGCCAACCGCACGGCGGCGCAGTTGCTCGGGGTGCGCGTCGACGAAGTGCCGGGTATGCCGCTGGCGCGTTATGTCGAGGATTTCGACCTGCCTGAGCTGGTGCGTGCCAACAAGTCGCGCATCAATGGGCTGCGCATCAAGGTCAAGGGCGATGTGTTCCTGGCCGATATTGCGCCGTTGCAGTCCGAGCACGATGATAGCGAGGCCCTGGCCGGTGCCGTGTTGACCCTGCATCGGGCCGACCGCATCGGTGAACGCATCTATAACGTGCGCAAGCAGGAGTTGCGCGGTTTCGACAGCATCTTCCAGAGTTCGCGGGTGATGGCGGCAGTGGTGCGTGAGGCGCGGCGCATGGCGCCGCTGGATGCGCCGTTGCTGATCGAAGGCGAGACCGGCACCGGCAAGGAATTGCTGGCCCGTGCTTGCCACCTGGCCAGCCCGCGTGGCCAGGCGCCATTGATGGCGCTCAACTGTGCCGGCCTGCCAGAGTCGATGGCCGAAACCGAGTTGTTCGGTTATGGCCCCGGGGCATTCGAAGGGGCGCGTGCCGAGGGCAAGCTGGGACTGCTGGAGTTGACCGCCGGCGGTACCTTGTTCCTCGATGGCGTGGGGGAGATGAGTCCGCGCTTGCAGGTCAAGCTGCTGCGCTTCCTGCAGGATGGTTGCTTCCGCCGTGTGGGCAGCGACGAAGAGGTGTACCTGGATGTGCGGGTGATCTGTGCCACCCAGGTTGACCTTTCCGAGCTGTGCGCCCGTGGCGAGTTCCGCCAGGACCTTTATCACCGGCTCAACGTGCTGTCGCTGCACATTCCGCCGCTACGCGAGTGCATGGACGGGCTGGAAGGCCTGGTACAGCACTTTCTCGACCAGGCCAGCCGGCAGATCGGCTGTGCCATGCCGCGCCTGGCGCCGGCGGCCATGGACAAGCTCAGCCAGTATCACTGGCCGGGTAACGTGCGGCAGCTGGAGAACGTGTTGTTCCAGGCGGTTTCGCTATGCGAGGGCGGGGTGGTGAAAGGGGAGCATATTCGTTTGCCGGATTACGGCGTGCGGCAACCATTGGGCGAGTTTTCGCTGGATGGGGATCTTGCGCAGATTGTCGGACGATTTGAAAAGGCCGTACTGGAAAGTCTGATGGGTGAGTTTCCAAGTAGCCGGGCATTGGGTAAACGCCTGGGGGTTTCCCATACGACGATTGCCAACAAGTTGCGGGATTATTCCCTGGGCAAGTCGGCAGATTAAATAACGGTTATTTAATGGCCCGTTAACTTTCACAGCGGAGCGGAAGTTACGTGCGGGCAAAACGCGAACGGGGCCCACAAGGGCCCCGATTCAAGGTATCAGCCGTTGGAGCAGCCGTTCCCCATCACGCGGTATTCGAGAATGTGCTTCTGGCCCTTGGAGTCCTCGTAGGTCATGCGGGCGGGCACGACTTCACACACGTTGGGCACTTCGCTCATGGAGATGACGCGGGCAATGTCCAGGTGCTGCGAGTAACTGTACTGTTCAACCGGGATCTGCTCGACATTGTTTGCTTCGCCGGCCATCGCCGCGCCGCAAAGACCGCCAAGTACCAATACCAGTAAAGCTTTCATTTTCATTTTACCTGTCTAAGGTCGTGAGGGGGCACGCGGCGCTTGTGGCGCCGCGAGTACTGCCAAAGTTCAACTATCAGAATGAGAGGGGGATTAACTGATTGCCTTCGTGGGGGCTGTTTCCAGTAGTTAATCGCCTTGCCGTTGCTGGCGAGGTGAATCTTATGCCTGGGCAACTAAGGGAAACAGATGGCGTTTTGATAAAGTTTTTTTGCCTTTTTCCAGAATCTGTAACAATCCCCCGGCAGGCGCTATCTCATTTTTCCCTGGCCGGGCCGGCGGCTGCGGGCTAGAGCCTTCCGCGCTATTCGCATGAAGATTTTCCCGTCGCGCTACTACCATCGTCGTATGGTTTTTCCCGCTCTGGTACAGTTACAAACGATTCCATACAAAAACAACTATTACACCGAGGTAACACAGATGAGTGCGGCTCCACTGTATCCCGTTCGTCCCGAGGTTGCGGCCACTACCCTGACCGACGAGGCCACCTACAAGGCCATGTACCAGCAATCGGTGATCAACCCGGACGGCTTCTGGCGTGAGCAGGCCCAGCGTCTGGACTGGATCAAGCCGTTCACCAAGGTCAAGCAGACCTCGTTCGACGACCACCATGTCGATATCAAGTGGTTCGCCGACGGCACTCTGAACGTTTCCTCCAACTGCCTGGACCGCCACCTCGAAGAGCGCGGCGACCAGCTGGCAATCATCTGGGAAGGCGACGACCCTTCCGAACACCGCAACATCACCTACCGCGAGCTGCACGAGCAGGTCTGCAAGTTCGCCAACGCCCTGCGCGGCCAGGACGTGCACCGTGGCGATGTGGTGACCATCTACATGCCGATGATCCCCGAAGCCGTGGTGGCCATGCTGGCCTGCGCCCGCATCGGCGCCATCCACTCGGTGGTGTTCGGCGGCTTCTCGCCGGAAGCGCTGGCCGGCCGGATCATCGACTGCAAGTCCAAGGTGGTGATCACCGCCGACGAAGGCTTGCGTGGCGGCCGTCGTACCCCGCTCAAGGCCAACGTCGACCTGGCACTGACCAACCCGGAAACCAGCAGCGTGCAGAAGATCATCGTGTGCAAGCGCACCGGTGGCGACATCGCCTGGCACCAGCACCGCGACATCTGGTTCGAAGACCTGATGAAAGTGGCCTCCAGCCACTGCGCACCCAAGGAAATGGGCGCCGAGGAGCCGCTGTTCATCCTTTATACCTCCGGCTCCACCGGCAAGCCGAAGGGTGTGCTGCACACCACCGGGGGTTACCTGGTGTATGCCGCGCTGACCCATGAGCGCGTGTTCGACTACCGCCCTGGCGAAGTCTACTGGTGCACCGCCGACGTCGGCTGGGTCACCGGCCACAGCTACATCGTCTACGGCCCGCTGGCCAACGGCGCCACCACGCTGCTGTTCGAAGGCGTGCCGAACTACCCGGACATCACCCGCGTGTCGAAGATCGTCGACAAGCACAAGGTCAACATCCTCTACACCGCCCCGACCGCCATTCGCGCCATGATGGCCGAAGGGCAGGCCGCGGTTGCCGGCGCCGACGGTTCCAGCCTGCGCCTGCTGGGTTCGGTGGGCGAGCCGATCAATCCCGAGGCCTGGAACTGGTACTACAAGACCGTGGGCAAGGAGCGTTGCCCGATCGTCGACACCTGGTGGCAGACCGAGACCGGTGGCGTGCTGATCAGCCCACTGCCGGGTGCCACGGCGCTCAAGCCGGGTTCGGCGACCCGCCCGTTCTTCGGCGTGGTGCCGGCACTGGTGGATAATCTGGGCAACCTGATTGAAGGGGCTGCCGAAGGCAACCTGGTGATCCTCGATTCCTGGCCGGGCCAGTCGCGTTCGCTGTACGGCGACCACGACCGCTTCGTCGACACCTACTTCAAGACCTTCCGCGGCATGTACTTCACCGGCGACGGCGCGCGCCGTGACGAGGATGGCTACTACTGGATCACCGGCCGCGTGGACGACGTGCTCAATGTCTCCGGCCACCGCATGGGTACCGCCGAGATCGAAAGCGCCATGGTTGCCCACGCCAAGGTGGCGGAGGCGGCGGTGGTCGGCGTGCCGCACGACATCAAGGGGCAAGGCATCTATGTCTATGTCACCCTCAATGCCGGTATCGAGCCGAGCGAGCAGCTGCGCCTGGAGCTGAAGAACTGGGTGCGCAAGGAGATCGGCCCGATTGCCTCGCCGGATGTGATCCAGTGGGCGCCGGGGCTGCCTAAGACCCGTTCGGGCAAGATCATGCGGCGTATCCTGCGCAAGATCGCCACCGCCGAATACGATGCCCTGGGTGACATCTCGACCCTGGCCGACCCGGGCGTGGTGCAACACCTGATCGATACCCACAAGGCGATGAACCTGGCTTCGGCCTGATAAGCCCGATTTGACGATAACGCAAACCCCGCCAGGGCAACCGGCGGGGTTTTTGCTTTACTGTTACCCGACAATCATCGGTAACTCTTCTGTCACCGATTTCGCACAGGATCGGGGCGCACGGAAACAGATCCGTGCCATTTCGGTGCGGTTGCGTGACCGTTCTCAACAAGGTGAAACGCTGCACTTGCCGTATTGCAAGGGTTTGCCAATAATAGGCCCGGTAATTGCTTGGCTTACAGGTTATTTCTCTCGAGCTCTTGCATGTTTTGCAAAAGCTGTCAACATCGCCCGCCGCGATTTCAAGCGCTTCTGTAAGTAGTTGTCGCTTTGAAGAAATATCGACTACCGGGCTGTCGTTAAAATGCCACTCACTCGCTCGTGGTCTGCGACCTTGGTCGAACCCTGCGCGGCTCGCGTTGTACCCATTCGCATATCGGGCAGTTGTTACCCCCTGCCTCGTATTGCCCCGTACCGATGGAGTTACCTGATGAAGAAGCTCGCACTGCTTGGCGCCCTGGCGCTTTCCGTGTTTTCCCTGGTATCGCAGGCCGATGAAAAACCGTTGAAGATCGGCATCGAGGCCGCCTACCCACCGTTCGCCTTCAAGCAGCCGGACGGCAGCATCGCCGGTTTCGACTACGACATCGGCAACGCCCTGTGTGAAGAGATGAAGGCCAAGTGCACCTGGGTCGAGCAAGAGTTCGACGGCCTGATCCCGGCGCTCAAAGTGCGCAAGATCGACGCCATCCTTTCGTCCATGTCGATCACCGATGATCGCAAGAAGTCGGTCGACTTCACCAAGCGCTACTACCTGACCCCAGCGCGCCTGGTCATGAAGGACGGCACCACCGTCAGCGACAGCCTCGACGAACTCAAGGGCAAGAAGATCGGCGTGCAGCGCGGCTCGATCCACGACCGCTTCGCCAAGGAAGTGCTGGCTCCGAAGGGCGCTACCGTCGTTCCATACGGCACCCAGAACGAAATCTACCTCGACGTTGCCGCCGGCCGCCTGGACGGTACCGTGGCCGATGCCACCCTGCTCGAAGACGGCTTCCTGAAAACCGACGCCGGCAAGGGCTTTGCTTTCGTCGGCCCATCGTTCACCGACGTGAAGTACTTCGGTGACGGCGTCGGTATCGCCGTGCGCAAGGGCGACGACGCCAACCGCGAGCGCATAAACAAGGCCATCGATGCCATCCGCGCCAACGGCAAGTACAAAGAAATCGAGAAGAAGTACTTCAACTTCGACATCTACGGTCCAGACTCGAACTAAGACGTCGGGTTTCACCTGTGTAATGGTGCAAACAGCAGAGGCTCTGAGGTTTGCACCATTTTTCATTCCCAAGCCCTGAGGAATCCCAATCATGTTGAAAGGCTATGGGGCAGTCATCCTCGACGGGGCGTGGCTGACGCTACAGCTCGCCCTGTCGTCGATGGCCCTGGCCATCGTCCTAGGCCTGATCGGCGTGGCGCTGCGTTTGTCGCCGGTGCGCTGGCTGGCCTGGCTGGGGGATCTGTATTCCACGGTGATCCGTGGCATCCCCGACCTGGTCCTGATCCTGCTGATCTTCTACGGCGGCCAGGACATCATCAACCGGGTGGCGCCGCTGCTCGGCTATGACGACTACATCGACCTGAATCCGCTGGTAGCCGGTATCGGCACGCTGGGCTTCATTTTCGGTGCGTACCTGTCGGAAACCTTCCGTGGTGCGTTCCTCGGTATCCCCAAGGGCCAGGCCGAAGCCGGCGTGGCCTATGGCATGAGCGCGCGCCAGGTGTTCTTCCGCATCCAGGTGCCGCAGATGATCCGCCTTGCCATCCCGGGCTTCACCAACAACTGGCTGGTGTTGACCAAGGCCACGGCGCTGATTTCGGTGGTCGGCCTGCAGGACATGATGTTCAAGGCCAAGCAGGCGGCCGACGCCACCCGCGAGCCTTTCACCTTCTTCCTGGCCGTGGCCGCGCTGTACCTGGTGATCACCAGTATTTCGCTGCTGGCGCTGAAGTATCTGGAGCGCCGCTACTCGGTAGGCGTCAAGGTGGCTGAACTATGATTTTCGACTACAACGTCGTCTGGGAAGCCATGCCGCTGTACCTCGGCGGCCTGCTGACCACCCTCAAGCTGCTGGCGCTGTCGCTGCTGTTCGGCCTGCTGGCGGCGATTCCGCTGGGCCTGATGCGCGTCTCCAAGCAGCCGCTGGTGAACATGGGCGCCTGGCTGTACACCTACGTGATCCGCGGCACGCCGATGCTGGTGCAGTTGTTCCTGATCTACTACGGCCTGGCCCAGTTCGAGGCGGTACGCGAGAGCATCTTCTGGCCGTGGCTGTCCAGCGCGACCTTCTGCGCCTGCCTGGCCTTCGCCATCAACACCAGCGCCTACACCGCAGAAATCATCGCCGGCAGCCTCAAGGCCACGCCCCATGGCGAGATCGAGGCGGCCAAGGCCATGGGCATGTCGCGCATGAAGATGTACCGACGCATCCTGCTGCCATCGGCCCTGCGCCGGGCGCTGCCGCAGTACAGCAACGAAGTCATCATGATGCTGCAGACCACCAGCCTGGCGTCGATCGTCACCCTGATCGACATCACCGGTGCCGCACGCACGGTCAATGCCCAGTATTACCTGCCTTTCGAGGCCTACATCACGGCGGGCGTGTTCTACCTGTGCCTGACCTTCATCCTCGTGCGCCTGTTCAAGATGGCCGAACGCCGCTGGCTCGGCTACCTGGCGCCGCGCAAGCACTGAACGCTCTGTGAGAACCGACAGCATGTACAAACTCGAAGTCCAAGACCTGCACAAGCGCTATGGCAGCCATGAAGTGCTCAAGGGCGTGTCCCTGGCGGCCAAGGCAGGCGACGTGATCAGCATCATCGGCTCAAGCGGTTCGGGCAAGTCGACCTTCCTGCGCTGCATCAACCTGCTCGAGCAACCCCATGCAGGCAAGATCCTGCTCAACAACGAAGAGCTCAAGCTGGTACCGGGCAAGGATGGCGCACTCAAGGCCTCCGACCCGCGTCAGCTGCAGCGCATGCGCTCGCGCCTGTCGATGGTGTTCCAGCATTTCAACCTGTGGTCGCACATGACTGCGCTGGAGAACATCATCGAAGCTCCGGTGCATGTGCTGGGGATGAACAAGAAGGAAGCCCTGGAGAAGGCCGAGCACTACCTGGCCAAGGTTGGTGTGGCGCACCGCAAGGATGCTTTCCCAGGCCACATGTCCGGTGGCGAGCAACAACGTGTGGCAATTGCCCGGGCCCTGGCCATGGAGCCAGAGGTTATGCTCTTCGACGAACCGACTTCGGCGCTCGACCCCGAGCTGGTAGGGGATGTGCTCAAGGTCATGCAGGCCCTGGCCCAGGAAGGCCGCACCATGGTGGTGGTGACTCACGAAATGGGCTTTGCCCGCGAAGTGTCGAACCAGCTGGTGTTCCTGCACAAAGGCCTGGTCGAAGAAACCGGCTGCCCGCGTGAAGTGCTGGCCAATCCGCAATCGGAGCGGCTCAAGCAGTTCCTCTCCGGCAGCTTGAAGTAAAACGCTGCACCTTTGCACCAGAATAGGGCATGCTGCGCAGCGAGCGCAGCCTGACCCGGCGCCACAGACTCGAACGAACCCAGGTTTCGGACCGTACCCTATGACCACCCAGCGAATCGGTTTTCTCATCTGGCCAAGCACCAAGCCTTTGACCCTGGCGCTGGCGGAGGAAGTGTTGCGGGTGGCCCAGCGGGTGCATCCGGAAGTGGTCTACGAGATCGTCTTCCTCCAGGTAGAGCCTGCCGAGGAGGGCGCCTGGCGCCTGCCGGGCGAGCCGTGGAACGGGCGCCTGGAAGGTTGCCACAAGCTTTTCCTGCTGGCTGACGATCTGCCCCAGGCGGTGGGCTCGGCGCTTTCGACGGCGCTCAAGCAACTGGCGCGCAGTGGTTGCATGATCGGTGGCCTGTCCGCCGGGGTGTACCCGCTGGCCATGCTCGGGCTGCTCGACGGTTATCGAGCTGCGGTGCATTGGCGCTGGCAGGACGACTTTGCCGAGCGCTTCCCCAAGGTGATTGCCACCAGCCACTTGTTCGACTGGGATCGTGACCGCCTGACCGCCTGTGGTGGCATGGCCGTTACCGACCTGCTGCTGGCGGTGCTGGCCCGCGATCATGGGGCGGAGCTTGCCGGGGCGGTGTCCGAGGAGCTGGTGGTCGAGCGCATCCGCGAAGGAGGCGAGCGCCAGCGCATTCCGTTGCAGAACCGCCTTGGCTCAAGTCATCCGAAGCTGACCCAGGCTGTGCTGTTGATGGAAGCCAACATCGAAGAGCCGCTGACCACCGACGAAATCGCCCAGCATGTCTGCGTATCGCGCCGCCAGCTGGAGCGGATCTTCAAGCAGTACCTTAACCGCGTGCCGAGCCAGTATTACCTGGAGCTGCGGCTGAACAAGGCGCGGCAGATGCTGATGCAGACCAGCAAGTCGATCATCCAGATCGGCTTGTCCTGTGGCTTCTCCTCGGGGCCGCATTTCTCCAGCGCCTATCGCAACTTCTTCGGCGCCACGCCGCGGGAAGACCGCAACCAGCGGCGCAGCAGCAGCCCGTTCGAACTGAGCTCGGCGCCCGCCGAAAAAGGCTGAGGTTTTTGTGGGGGCTGGGGTGTATGCCTTGGGTCTGGCAGTGGCGCTGAAATCGAGCGCCGCCCGCGCGGCGCTCGATTTCAGCCACAACACAACAACAGCGACGTGCACCTGCTGCTCCGCCCCGAATTGCCTGTGCACACCCGTTCACCCAGCCCCCTCTCTCCCGTACACTGCGCGATTGCGACAGTGTTTGTCGCATTGCCGAAAGCCTTGGTAAAACTGGGTTTTGCGCTGTAACAAGTTGTCGCTTGGCCGCAAGGACAGGCGCGGATCAGTCCTTACAATCCCCCCATCGCTCGCCACTTCCAGGCCAGCGTTCCTCTTCAGGAGACTCAGATGTCCGTTGAGCAAGCCCCGGTGCAACGTGCCGATTTCGACCAGGTCATGGTTCCCAACTATTCTCCGGCGGCCTTCATTCCTGTGCGAGGCGAGGGTTCCCGCGTCTGGGACCAGTCGGGTCGCGAGCTCATCGACTTTGCCGGCGGCATTGCGGTGAACGCCCTGGGCCACTGCCACCCGGCACTGGTCAAGGCCCTGACCGAACAGGCCAACACCCTCTGGCACGTCTCCAACGTCTTCACCAATGAGCCGGCCCTGCGCCTGGCGCACAAGCTGGTCGATGCCACCTTTGCCGACCGTGCGTTCTTCTGCAACTCCGGCGCCGAGTCCAACGAGGCCGCCTTCAAGCTGGCCCGCCGCGTTGCCCACGACCGCTTCGGCCCTGAGAAGCACGAGATCATCGCGACCGTGAACAGCTTCCATGGCCGCACCCTGTTCACCGTCAGCGTCGGTGGCCAGCCGAAGTACTCGGACGGCTTCGGCCCGAAGATCACCGGCATCAGCCACGTGCCGTACAACGACCTGGAAGCGCTGAAGGCACAGATTTCCGACAAGACCTGCGCCGTGGTGATCGAGCCGATCCAGGGCGAGAGCGGTGTGGTGCCTGCCGACAAGGCCTACCTGGAAGGCGCGCGCAAGCTGTGCGACGAGCACAACGCCCTGCTGATCTTCGACGAAGTGCAGACCGGCGTCGGCCGCACCGGCTCGTTGTATGCTTACCAGCACTACGGTGTGACCCCGGACATCCTGACCAGCGCCAAGAGCCTGGGCGGCGGTTTCCCGATCGGCGCCATGCTGACTACCACCGACATCGCCAAGCACTTGGCCGTTGGCACCCACGGCACCACCTACGGCGGCAACCCGCTGGGCTGCGCCGTCGCCTGTGCCGTACTGGATGTGGTCAACACCCCGGAAACCCTGGCTGGCATCAAGGCCAAGCACGAGCGTTTCAAGTCCCGCCTGGAGAAGATCGGCCAACAGTACGGCCTGTTCAGCCAGGTGCGTGGCGTCGGCCTGCTGATCGGTTGCGTGCTGACCGAAGCCTGGCAGGGCAAGGCCAAGGACGTGCTCAACGCCGCTGAAAAACAAGGCGTGATGGTGTTGCAGGCGGGCCCTGATGTGGTCCGCTTCGCCCCAAGCCTGGTGGTCGAAGATGCCGACATCGACGAAGGCCTGGACCGCTTCGAACGCGCTGTGGCGCAACTGACCAAGGGCTGATCGGCCTGCGGTCCGTTCACCGCCCCGGGCGCTTCGCGGCGCCGGGGCGGTGAACCCCGAATTCCAGTGCGGGTGCTGATGTGCCCGCCGTTTTTCCGTGCCGTCCTGAATGGCCCCTTTTTTTCAAAGGAGTGACACCATGCTGGTGATGCGCCCCGCGCAAATGGCTGATCTGAACGAAGTGCAGCGCATGGCTGCCGACAGCCCCGTTGGTGTCACCTCGCTGCCGGACGATGCCGCCCGCCTGGGCGACAAGATTGCCGCCTCGGAAACCTCTTTCGCGGCCGAAGTCAGTTTCAACGGTGAAGAGAGCTACTTCTTCGTGCTTGAGGACAGCGAGACCGGCCAGCTTGCTGGCTGCTCGGCCATCGTTGCCTCGGCCGGCTACTCCGAGCCGTTCTACAGCTTCCGCAACGAGACCTTCGTGCATGCCTCGCGCGAGCTGAAGATCCACAACAAGATTCATGTCCTGTCGCTGTGCCACGACCTCACCGGCAACAGCTTGCTGACCAGCTTCTATGTGCTGCCGGAACTGGTGAACAGCGGCTGGGCCGAGCTCAACTCCCGTGGCCGTCTGCTGTTCATGGCCTCGCACCCGGAGCGCTTCGCCGATTCGGTGGTCACCGAAATCGTCGGCTACAGCGACGAGCAGGGCGAATCGCCGTTCTGGGATGCCATCGGCCGTAACTTCTTCGACCTCAACTACGCCCACGCCGAGCGCCTGTGCGGCCTGAAGAGCCGCACCTTCCTCGCCGAGCTGATGCCGCATTACCCGATCTACGTGCCACTGCTGCCTGATGAAGCGCAGGAAGCCATGGGCCAGGTGCACCCGCGGGCGCAGATCACCTTCGACATCCTCATGCGCGAAGGCTTCGAGACCGAGCATTACATCGACATCTTCGACGGTGGCCCGACCCTGCATGCGCGTACCTCGGGCATCCGTTCGATTGCCCAGAGCCGCGTGGTGCCGGTCAAGGTGGACGACACCCCGGTCAAGGGCGGGCGCCCGTACCTGGTGTGTAACGGCCAGTTGCAGGATTACCGCGCAGTGCTGCTGGAGCTGGACTGGGTGCCGGGCAAGCCGGTCAGCCTGAGCAGCCAGGCGGCCGAGGCCCTGGGGGTCGGCGAAGGTGCCAGCGTGCGCCTGGTCGCCGCCTGAGCCGCGGCGCGCAAGCCGGAACAATGAGTTTCGCGGCAGGCACTGGCCACCGCACAAGGAGATAGCATGATCGTTCGTCCTGTACGCAGCAGCGATTTACCCGCGCTGATCGAATTGGCCCGCAGCACCGGCACCACCGGGTTGACCACCCTGCCGGCCAACGAGGAGCGCCTTGGCCACCGCGTCGGCTGGGCGGAAAAGAGCTTCCGCGGCGAAGCCGAGCGCGGCGACACTGATTACCTGTTCGTGCTGGAGAACGATGAAGGCCTGGTGGTCGGCATCAGCGCCATCGCCGGGGCAGTGGGCCTGCGTGAACCCTGGTACAACTACCGGGTCGGCCTGACCGTCAGCGCCTCCCAGGAGCTGAAGATCTACCGCGAAATCCCCACGCTGTTCCTGGCCAACGACCTGACCGGCAACTCCGAGCTGTGCTCGCTGTTCCTGCGCAGCGATTACCGCTCCGGGCTCAACGGCCGCCTGCTGTCGCGTGCACGCATGCTGTTCATTGCCGAGTTCCCTGAACTGTTCGGCAACAAAATCATCGCTGAAATGCGCGGCATGTCCGATGAGCAAGGCCGTTCACCGTTCTGGGAGAGCCTGGGCCGGCACTTCTTCAAGATGGAGTTCAGCCAGGCCGACTACCTTACTGGCGTCGGCAACAAGTCCTTCATCGCCGAGCTGATGCCCAAATTCCCGCTGTACACCTGCTTCCTGTCCGAGGCTGCACGCAATGTCATCGGCCGTGTGCACACCGACACCGAGCCTGCGCTGGCGATGCTCAAGCAGGAAGGCTTCAGCTATCAGGGCTACGTCGACATCTTCGACGCCGGCCCGGCCATCGAATGCGAGACCTCGAAGATCCGCGCCGTGCGCGAGAGCGAGACCCTGGTGCTGGCCGTGGGCACGCCAGGTGATGACGCGACCCCTTACATCATCCACAACCGCAAGCGCGACGACTGCCGCATCACGGCAGCGCCGGCGCGCCTGGCCGCCGGTACTCTGGTGGTCGACCAGCAGACCGCCAAGCGCCTGCGCATGGGCGCCGGTGACAACGTACGCGCCGTGCCGCTGTCGGCAAGCCGGGAGGCCCAGTAAATGACCACGCATTACATCGCAGGCAACTGGCTCGCTGGCCAGGGCGAAGCCCTGCAGTCGCTCAACCCGGTAACCCAGGCTGTCGTCTGGCAAGGGCAGGGCGCCGACGCCGGCCAGGTTGACGCAGCCGTCAAGGCGGCCCGCCAGGCGTTCCCGGCCTGGGCGCAACTGAGCCTGGAAGCGCGCATCGACGTGCTGGAGAAGTTTGCCGAGCAGTTGAAGCAGCATGCCGAGGCGCTGGCTCACTGCATCGGTGAGGAAACCGGCAAGCCGCTATGGGAATCGGCCACGGAAGTCACCAGCATGGTCAACAAGGTGGCGATCTCGGTGCAGAGCTACCGCGAGCGTACCGGCGAGAAGAGCGGCCCGCTGGCCGATGCCACGGCCGTGCTGCGGCACAAGCCCCATGGCGTGGTGGCGGTGTTCGGCCCTTACAACTTCCCCGGCCATTTGCCCAATGGCCATATCGTGCCGGCACTGCTGGCGGGCAACTGTGTGGTGTTCAAGCCCAGCGAGCTGACCCCCAAGGTCGCCGAGCTGACGGTCAACTGCTGGATTGCCGCCGGCTTGCCGGCCGGTGTCCTCAACCTGGTGCAGGGTGCCCGGGAAACCGGTGTGGCGCTGGCTGCCAATCCGGGGATCGACGGCCTGTTCTTCACCGGTTCCAGTCGCACGGGCAACCTGCTGCACCAGCAGTTCGCCGGCCGCCCGGACAAGATCCTCGCCCTGGAAATGGGCGGCAACAACCCGCTGCTGGTGGATGAGGTCAAAGACCTCGACGCCGCGGTGTACACCATCATCCAGTCGGCGTTCATTTCTGCCGGTCAGCGCTGCACCTGTGCCCGCCGTCTGCTGGTGCCGCAGGGTGCCTGGGGCGATACACTGGTGGCGCGGCTGGTCGAGGTGTGCCGGAGCATTACAGTCGGGGCCTTCGACCAGCAGCCGCCGCCGTTCATGGGCTCGGTGATCTCGCTGCAGGCCGCGCAGGCACTGATCGCGGCCCAGGCCGAGCTGCTGGCCAAGGGCGCCGTGAAGCTGCTGGAAATGACCCAGCCCCAGGCCGACGCCGCGCTGCTGACGCCCGGCATTCTCGATGTCACCGCCGTGGCCGATCGCCCGGACGAAGAGTTCTTTGGCCCGCTGCTGCAGGTGATCCGCTACGCCGACTTCGATGCCGCCATCGACGAGGCCAACAACACCCAGTACGGCCTGGCCGCCGGCCTGTTGTCCGATTCCCGTGCGCGCTACCAGTACTTCTGGCTGCGCAGCCGTGCCGGTATCGTCAACTGGAACAAGCAGCTGACCGGCGCCGCCAGCAGCGCGCCGTTCGGTGGCGTGGGTGCCAGTGGCAACCACCGCGCCAGTGCCTATTACGCAGCCGATTACTGCGCTTACCCCGTGGCTTCGCTGGAGACCGCCAGCCTTGCCTTGCCGGCGACCCTGACGCCGGGCGTCACCCTATAACAACAGGTCACGGAGCCTAGCCGATGAAATCCTATGAAGTGAATTTTGATGGCCTGGTGGGGCCTACCCACAATTACGGCGGCCTGTCCTACGGTAACGTGGCTTCACAGAGCAACAGCCAGCAAGGGTCCAACCCGCGGGAAGCGGCACGCCAGGGCCTGGCCAAGATGAAAGCGCTGGCCGACATGGGCTTCAAGCAGGGCGTGCTGGCACCGCAGGAGCGCCCAGACGTGGCCGCCCTGCGCCGCCTGGGGTTCGGCGGCAGCGATGCCGAGGTGATCCAGCGTGCCGCCAAGGAGGCCATGCCACTGCTGGTCGCCAGCTGCTCGGCCTCGAGCATGTGGGTGGCCAACGCCGCCACCGTCAGCCCGAGCGCCGACACCGCCGATGGCCGTGTGCACTTCACCGCCGCCAACCTCAACTGCAAGTACCACCGCAGCATTGAGCACCCGACCACCAGCCGCGTGCTGGCGGCGATGTTCAACAACGAGAAGCACTTTGCCCACCATGAAGCCCTGCCTGCCGTGGCACAGTTCGGCGACGAGGGCGCGGCCAACCACACGCGCTTCTGCCGCGAATACGGCGAGGCCGGGGTGGAGTTCTTCGTCTATGGCCGCAGTGCCTTCGACAGCCGCTACCCCGCACCGCAGAAGTACCCGGCGCGACAGACCCTGGAGGCCTCCCAGGCCGTGGCCAGGCTGCACGGCCTGAGCGATGACGGAGTGGTCTACGCTCAACAGAACCCGGCAGTGATTGACCAGGGTGTGTTCCACAACGACGTGATTTCGGTCGGTAACGGTGAAGTGCTGTTCTACCACGAGGACGCTTTCCTCGAGACCGACGCGGTGCTTGGCCAACTGCAGGCTAAACTGGCCAGCAAGGGTGGCAACTTCCAGGCCATCCGTGTGCCACGTGCGGCGGTGACGGTAGAGGATGCAGTGCGCTCCTACCTGTTCAACAGCCAGCTGCTCAGCCGTGACGATGGCTCGATGCTGCTGGTAGTGCCGGAAGAGTGCCGCAACAACGAGCGGGTCTGGGCTTACCTGAGCCAGCTGACCGCCCAGGGCGGCGCGGTGAAAGAGGTCAAGGTGTTCGACCTCAAGCAGAGCATGCAGAACGGCGGTGGCCCGGCGTGCCTGCGTTTGCGCGTGGCATTGAAGGAGTCGGAACTGGCGGCGGTCAATCCAGGCGTTATCATGACCGCCCCGCTGTACGAGACCTTGGTGCAGTGGGTCGACAAGCACTACCGCGATCGCCTTGGCGAAGCCGACCTTGCCGACCCGCAGCTGCTGCTGGAGTGCCGTACCGCACTGGATGAATTGACCCAGATACTGAAGTTGGGCTCGGTGTACCCGTTCCAACGCCAACCTTGAAGAGAGAATTTGTAATGACCGACGCCCTGCGCCTGATCCTCGAAGATGTAGACGGCACCCAGCTGGAAACCTCCTGCACCCGTTTTGCCATTGTCTGGCAAGGCAAGGAAGTGTGGGTTCAGCAGGACGGCCGTGGCCAGCTGCTGATCGGGGTGGATGTCGAGGAGGGCGATGCCGAATACGCCAACCTGCTGCTGCGCCCGATGGCCACCAACCTGGTCAGCCTGCAGCTGGAAATGGAACCGGCGGAAGTCGGCGACGATGACGATCATGTCCATGGCCCCGACTGCGGCCACCATCACTAAGGAAGCGCCTATGCTCGCCCTTGGCAAATTGCTCGAGCTGACCCTGACCGATCACGAGCCGGCCGAGAAGACTCAAGTGACACCCAAGGGCGTGCGGTTGCGCTGGCTGGGGGAGGGCGCACTGGAAGTGCGTCCGCCCGAAAGCGAGGATTGTGGGCTTGACCTGCTGCTTTCGGCCGGTATCCACGGCAACGAGACAGCACCGATCGAACTGCTCGAAAGGCTGCTTCATGGCGTGGCCAACGGCAAGATCAAGCCACGTGCGCGGATTCTGTTCCTGTTCGGCAACCCGGTCGCCATTCGCAAGGGTGAGCGTTTCGTGGAGCAGGACATCAACCGGTTGTTCAACGGTCGTCACGAGCTTTCCAGTGGCTTCGAGGCATTGCGTGCGGCCGAGCTGGAGCAGTTCGCCCGGGTGTTCTTCAGCAAGCCTGAGCGCACCCGCCTGCATTACGACCTGCATACCGCCATTCGTGGCTCCAAAATCGAGCAGTTCGCCCTGTACCCCTACAAAGAGGGGCGCAAGCATTCCCGCCGCGAGCTGGCCCGCCTGGCTGCTGCCGGCATGGAGGCGGTGCTGTTGCAGAGCAAGTCGTCGATCACCTTCAGTGCCTTCACCTACGAACAGCTGGATGCCGAGGCATTCACCCTGGAGCTGGGCAAGGCACGGCCGTTCGGGCAGAACGAGCAGGTCAACCTCGACAAGCTTGAAGAGCGCCTGATCCACATCATCGAAGATACCGAACCCGAGATCGACGGCTCGCTGGATGGCCTCAAGCTGTTCAGCGTCGCTCGCGAGATCATCAAGCACAGCGACAGCTTCCACCTGCACCTGCCGGCGGACATCGAGAACTTCTCCGAGCTGAGCAAGGGTTACCTGCTGGCCGAGGACCTGGCCGAGATGCGCTGGGTGGTCGAGGAGGAGGGGGCGCGGATCATCTTCCCCAATCCCAGGGTCAAGAATGGCCTGCGCGCCGGCATCCTGATCGTGCCTGACTCGGGGCAGCGCCTGGGCTGAAATTGGCGTCGCCCGCGAGGCCGGCGACGCGTTTTTCGGATCCGATCCCGGATGAAAACCTTTTAATTCACCGCCTGTTCCATTTTCCCTTCCCTTGGGCGGTAATTGGCTTGCCAGTGGCGAAAGGCTGCATTTAGCATCCGGTCATGTCATTTTCGTTTGCAAGCGCCTTAAAAGCCGTCCAATCGACGCTTTCTATCGCATAAACACACTGCACCGAGATTGCAGGACCGATATAATGCGGCCCTTTGCCGTCGTTTCGTCGACGTGTTTGCCCCCAAGGGCCGCCGTTTCCGTGGAAGAACCTATGAAAAGCGCAGAAATCCGTGAAGCCTTCCTTCGCTTCTTCGAAGAGCAGGGCCATACCCGAGTCGCCTCCAGTTCGCTGATCCCGAACAACGACCCGACCCTGCTGTTCACCAACGCTGGCATGAACCAGTTCAAGGACTGCTTCCTCGGTGCCGAGAAGCGTGCCTACACCCGCGCTGTCAGCAGCCAGAAGTGTGTGCGTGCCGGTGGCAAGCACAACGACCTGGAAAACGTCGGCTACACCGCGCGTCACCACACCTTCTTCGAAATGCTGGGCAACTTCAGCTTCGGTGACTATTTCAAGCGCGACGCGATCACCTTCGCCTGGACCTTCCTGACCTCGGACAAGTGGCTGAACCTGCCCAAGGAAAAGCTCTGGGTCACCGTCTACGCCTCTGACGACGAAGCCTACGACATCTGGACCAAGGAAGTCGGCGTGCCGGCCGAGCGCATGGTGCGCATCGGTGACAACAAAGGCGCCCCGTACGCCTCCGACAACTTCTGGACCATGGGCGACACCGGCCCGTGCGGCCCATGCACCGAGATCTTCTACGATCACGGCGCCGAAATCTGGGGCGGCCCACCCGGCTCGCCGGAAGAAGACGGCGACCGCTACATCGAGATCTGGAACAACGTCTTCATGCAGTTCAACCGCACCGCCGACGGCGTGCTGCACCCGCTGCCAGCGCCGTCGGTGGACACCGGCATGGGCCTGGAGCGCATCAGTGCGGTCATGCAGCACGTGCACTCGAACTACGAGATCGACCTGTTCCAGAACCTGCTGTGCGCCGCGGCCAAGGCCATCGGTTGCAGCAACGACGGCCAGGCTTCGCTGAAAGTGGTGGCCGACCACATCCGTTCCTGCGGCTTCCTGATTGCCGACGGCGTACTGCCGTCCAACGAAGGCCGTGGCTATGTGCTGCGTCGTATCATTCGCCGCGCTTGCCGTCACGGCAACAAGCTGGGCGCCAAGGGCAGCTTCTTCTACCAGATCGTCGCCGCCCTGGCCGCCGAGATGGGCGAGGCCTTCCCAGAGCTGCAGAGCCAGCAGGCGCACATCGAGCGCGTGCTCAAGGCTGAAGAAGAGCAGTTCGCCAAGACCCTGGAGCAAGGCCTGCGCATCCTCGAGCAGGACCTGGCCCAGCTCAAGGGCGACGTGGTCCCGGGCGACGTGGTGTTCAAGCTGTACGACACCTACGGCTTCCCGATGGACCTGACCGCCGACATCGCCCGCGAGCGCGAGCTGACCATCGACGAAGCCGGCTTCGAGCGTGAAATGGAAGCCCAGCGCGAACGTGCCCGCTCCGCCAGCAGCTTCGGCATGGACTACAACAGCCTGGTCAAGGTCGACAGCGCCACCGAGTTCCTCGGTTATGACGCCACCGAAGGCCAGGGTAAGATCATCGCTCTGTACAAGGACGGCCAGGCCGTCGACCAGCTGGGCGAAGGCGAGCAGGGCGTCGTGGTCCTCGATCGCACTCCGTTCTACGCCGAATCCGGTGGCCAGATCGGTGACACCGGCTTCCTGCAGGCCGGCGCTGCACGCTTCGACGTGCGTGACACCACCAAGACTGGCGGTGCCTTCCTGCACCACGGCGTGGTCGCCCGCGGCGCGCTGGTCATTGGCTCGCCGGTCGAGGCCAAGGTCGATGCCGACGTGCAGCACGCCACCTCGCTGAACCACTCGGCCACTCACCTGCTGCACGAAGCGCTGCGTCAGGTACTGGGCGAGCACGTACAGCAGAAGGGCTCGCTGGTCGACAGCCAGCGCCTGCGTTTCGACTTCAGCCACTTTGAAGCGGTGAAGCCGGAGCAGATCAAGCAGCTGGAAGACATCGTCAACCGTGAAGTGCGCAAGAACACCCCGGTTGAAACCGAGCTGACCGATATCGAAACCGCCAAGGCCAAGGGTGCCATGGCCCTGTTCGGTGAGAAGTACGGTGATACCGTGCGCGTACTGAGCATGGGCGGCGATTTCTCCGTCGAGCTGTGCGGCGGTATCCACGCCAAGCGCACCGGCGATATCAGCCTGTTCAAGATCATCAGCGAAGGCGGCGTGGCTTCGGGCGTACGCCGGATCGAAGCGGTTACCGGTGCCGCTGCACTGGCCTACCTGAACGCTGCCGAAGAGCAGGTCAAGGAAGCCGCTCAGCTGGTCAAGGGCAACCGTGACAACCTGATCGACAAGCTGTCGGCTGTGCTCGAGCGCAACCGCCAGCTGGAAAAGCAGCTAGAGCAGCTGCAGGCCAAGGCCGCCAGCGCCGCCGGGGACGATCTCTCCAATGCGGCCGTTGAGGTCAAGGGTGCCAAGGTGCTTGCCGCCCGCCTGGATGGGCAGGATGGCAAGGCACTGCTGGCGCTGGTCGATCAGCTGAAGAACAAGCTCGGCCACGCAGTGATCCTGCTGGGCAGCGAGCATGAGGGCAAGGTCGTGCTGGTGGCCGGCGTGACCAAAGACCTCTCCAGCCAACTCAAGGCTGGTGACCTGATGAAACAAGCCGCTGCGGCAGTGGGTGGCAAGGGCGGTGGCCGTCCGGACATGGCCCAGGGTGGTGGCGTCGATGTCGCTGCACTGGACCAGGCCCTGGCGCTGGCCGTGCCGTTCGCAGAGCAGGGACTTTGAGATGAAGGGGCCGGCGGTCTAGTCGCCGGCCCCTTCATGTTGGATGGTTTTTTTGAGGCCCGGTACGGGCTGAGGCACCATTGAAATGGCGTTGATCGTACAGAAATTTGGCGGCACCTCTGTCGGTTCCATCGAGCGGATCGAGCAGGTAGCCGAAAAGGTCAAGAAACACCGTGAAGCGGGCGACGACCTGGTGGTTGTGCTGTCGGCCATGAGCGGTGAAACCAATCGCCTGATCGATCTGGCCAAGCAGATCACCGATCAGCCGGTTCCGCGTGAACTGGATGTGATCGTGTCGACCGGTGAGCAGGTCACCATTGCCCTGCTGACCATGGCCTTGATCAAGCGTGGTGTGCCAGCGGTGTCCTACACCGGCAACCAGGTACGCATCCTCACCGACAGCGCGCACAACAAGGCGCGCATCCTGCAGATCGACGACCAGAAGATCCGTGCCGACCTCAAGGAAGGTCGCGTGGTCGTGGTAGCCGGTTTCCAGGGTGTCGACGAGCACGGCAGTATCACCACCCTCGGCCGTGGTGGCTCCGACACCACCGGCGTGGCCCTGGCGGCTGCGCTGAAAGCTGACGAGTGCCAGATCTACACCGACGTCGATGGCGTCTACACCACCGACCCGCGTGTCGTGCCACAGGCCCGCCGCCTGGAGAAGATCACTTTCGAAGAGATGCTGGAAATGGCCAGCCTCGGTTCCAAGGTGCTGCAGATCCGTTCGGTGGAGTTCGCCGGCAAGTACAACGTTCCGCTGCGCGTGCTGCACAGCTTCAAGGAGGGTCCAGGTACCCTCATTACCATTGATGAAGAGGAATCCATGGAACAGCCGATCATTTCCGGTATCGCCTTCAACCGTGATGAAGCCAAGCTGACCATTCGTGGCGTACCGGATACCCCGGGCGTTGCCTTCAAGATCCTCGGCCCGATCAGCGCTTCGAACATCGAAGTGGACATGATCGTGCAGAACGTTTCGCACGATAACACCACCGACTTCACCTTCACCGTACACCGCAACGAGTACGAGAAGGCCCACAGCGTGCTGGAAAACACCGCACGTGAAATCGGTGCCCGTGAAGTGATCGGCGACACCAAGATCGCCAAGGTGTCGATCGTCGGTGTCGGCATGCGCTCCCACGCGGGGGTTGCCAGCCGCATGTTCGAAGCCTTGGCCAAGGAGAGCATCAATATCCAGATGATCTCCACCTCCGAAATCAAGGTCTCGGTGGTCATTGAAGAGAAGTACCTGGAGCTGGCCGTACGCGCGCTGCACACCGCGTTCGAACTCGACGCTCCTGCCCGACAGGGCGAGTAACGCCTTGCTCGGAGGGCGCGGCTTGGCCGCGCCCTTCGCGTTTCTGGTCGCCACGCAGGCCCTGTCCTGCCGGCGAGGCGATCATCCAGGCTGTGTGTCGTCGTCCACGACTGGCCTGACATCCCAAGACTGAAATCCCTGAATGTTTTGCGTAAGGAGAAAGCTATGTTGATTCTGACTCGTCGGTGCGCCGAGAGCCTGATCATTGGAGACGGCGAGATCACCGTGACGGTGCTCGGCGTCAAAGGCAACCAGGTGCGTATTGGTGTCAGCGCCCCTAAAGAAGTGGCTGTTCACCGCGAGGAAATCTACCTGCGGATCAAGAAGGAGAAGGATGAAGAGCCAAGCCTTTAATTTTTTTGAAGTTTTTTTCAAAAAAAGGGTTGCAAAGGTGAAAGAGGTTCTTTAATATTCGCCTCGTGTTGCGGTGAGGTGGCCGAGTGGCCGAAGGCGCTCCCCTGCTAAGGGAGTATACCTCATAAGGGTATCGGGGGTTCGAATCCCCCCTTCACCGCCATTATTTGCGTAGGGCGCTGTAAGCAGTAGGAACACTAAGTCGTTGAAGTTAAACGAAAAAGTTCTTGCAAATATGTTTCAGCGAACTATCATGCGCGGCAATACTGGACTCATAGCTCAGCTGGATAGAGTACTCGGCTACGAACCGAGCGGTCGCAGGTTCGAATCCTGCTGAGTCCACCACTTTTGAAGTGGCTTTGTTTGCAAGGCTGCTTCAAATCAACCAGTGGTAATCTGGTCTAAAAATACCAATCGCGGACTCATAGCTCAGCTGGATAGAGTACTCGGCTACGAACCGAGCGGTCGCAGGTTCGAATCCTGCTGAGTCCGCCACTTTTTGAAGTGGCTCTGCTTGCAAAGTCGCTTCACCCGCCAGCGGTATCTGGTTTGAAACTGCCAACCACGGACTCATAGCTCAGCTGGATAGAGTACTCGGCTACGAACCGAGCGGTCGCAGGTTCGAATCCTGCTGAGTCCACCACTTTTGAAGTGGCTCTGCTTGCAAAGACGCTTCACCCACCAGTGGTAATCTGGTCTAAAACTACCACCACGGACTCATAGCTCAGCTGGATAGAGTACTCGGCTACGAACCGAGCGGTCGCAGGTTCGAATCCTGCTGAGTCCACCATACAATCAAGAAGCCCGCTCAATTGAGCGGGCTTTTTGTTTTCTATTTCACTGCTTTGTCAGTGATGCCTGACTAGACTGCACAGTAACCCGCTCGACAGACTTTTGCGCGGCGGATGTGTTTTTTATTGCTCGCCCGCCGTCGCACTGATGGCTTCGAGCATTGTCCCAGCTTTATCGCGCAAACGATTGTTCTGGCCAAAATTTTAAGCGATCTGACAGCTTAGGCAGTGTATGATTGCGCCCGTCAGCCCCGCCGGGGCTTGTGGAAAACCACCATGGACTTACCCAGTAGTTACTCCTTAACAAGATTCATACAGCTAGATCTGACTGATTGATTCTCCCGGCGTGCTCCGCTGCTGGGAGTGGAGTTCGCCTATGACTGAAGTAGAAGTAAAGAAAGCGCAAGAAAGCCTGCAGGATCGCCTGGCCCAGGTGGTCGAACTGCTGCAGCGCCAACGTGTGGTAGAAGACCTGACCCACCGTCAGGAAGGTCAGCACAATGACCTGGTGGAGAATCTTGTCCACCGCCAGAACCTGGTTGACCTGCAGCGCAAGCTGGACGACCTGCACCCTGCCGACGTCGCCTATATCCTCGAAGCCCTGCCCCTGCAAGACCGCCTGACGGTCTGGCAGCTGGTGCGCTCGGATCGTGACGGCGACATCCTCCTCGAAGTTTCCGACTCTGTTCGTCAATCGCTGATCGCCGACATGGACGATCACGAGATCCTGGCTGCCGCCAAGGAAATGGACGCTGACGAACTGGCCGACCTGGCGCCAGAGCTGCCACGCGATGTCGTCCACGAGCTGATGGAAAGCCTCGATGCCCAGCAGCGCGAGCGTGTGCGCTCGGCGCTGAGCTACGACGAGGAGCAGGTCGGTGCGCTGATGGACTTCGAGATGGTCACCATCCGCGAAGACGTCAGCCTGGAAGTGGTACTGCGTTACCTGCGGCGCCTGAAGGAGCTGCCCAACCATACCGACAAGCTATTCGTGGTCGACTATGAAGGCATCCTCAAGGGCGTGCTGCCGATCAAGCGCCTGCTGGTCAACGACCCGGAGAAGAAGGTAGCGGAGGTCATGGCGACCGACCCGGTATCCTTCCAGCCCGAGGAAGATGCCTACGATGCGGCGCAAGCCTTCGAGCGTTATGACTTGGTATCGGCGCCGGTAGTCGATAAGGCCGAGCGCCTGATTGGCCGTCTGACCATCGACGAGATGGTCGACCTGATCCGTGAGGAGAGCGAGAGCGAAGTGCTCAACATGGCGGGTCTGCGCGAGGAGGAGGACATTTTCGCCTCGGTCTGGCGCTCGTTCCGCAACCGTTGGGCATGGCTGGCAATCAACCTCATTACCGCCTTCGTTGCTTCTCGCGTGATCGGCCTGTTCGAGGGCTCGATTGAAAAACTGGTAGCGTTGGCTGCGCTGATGCCGATCGTTGCCGGTATTGGTGGCAACTCGGGTAACCAGACTATCACCATGATCGTCCGTGCCATGGCGCTGGACCAGGTATCGCCGGGCAATACCAGCCGCTTGATGCGCAAGGAGTTGGCGGTATCGCTGATCAACGGCCTGGTGTGGGGCGGCGTGATTGGTGCAGTGGCGTTCTGGCTGTATGGCAGTTGGTCGCTGGGTGTGGTGATGACAGCAGCGATGACTTTGAACCTGTTGCTGGCGGCGTTGATGGGGGTGCTGATTCCAATGACCCTGGCCCGCCTGGGGCGTGACCCGGCGATGGGTGCCAGCGTGATGATCACGGCTGTAACCGACAGTGGCGGCTTCTTTATCTTCCTGGGCCTGGCTACACTGTTCTTGCTGTAATGCGATTGGGGTGCCTTGCGCGCCCTTGGTCATTTTGCGGACACAACTAAAAAAGCCAGCTTACGCTGGCTTTTTCGTGTCTGCTTGATGCCGGCCTCAGGAGGCGTCGGCGGCCATTTCCACATCGTGAGCGATGAGGGCCACCAGCGCATTCTGCTGGCGGTGCGACAGCTGGCGGAAACGTTGCAGGAGCTCGCGCTCATGCAGCGACAGCTCCGGGCTGTCCAGGCGCATGCTCAGCTCGTCGCCCAGCGCACCTTCCTGGATAAGGCTCTGCTCCAGGCGCGCGATGATCTCGGAGTTCATGCTGCGGTGATGGTTGCGCGCTACCTCGGCAATGCGCTCACGCATCCCGTCGGGCAGGCGGACGACGAACTTGTCAGCGGTGCGGCTCGAATAAATAGCCTGTTTCATTGGGCGCATATAAATTGACCGGATTTTACTGGTTCAGGGGAAGCGGTTCTCAAATTGGCCGCACGGGGTGGAAGTACGACCGTGGCGACGACAAAATGTTCAACCGTCATAAAAATTTGGATGGTCATCTTGCCTCATGGCCGCCGATTCCTTGGCGTCAATTCTGTGACAAATAGTGAGCTGGATAAAGGCTTTTTGCCAGTACCAATTATCAGAAATGAGCACTGGTTTGAAAAGTTTTGCATTATCCAGCCCGCCGTACCGTCAGCGTTTTGCCGTCAAAAACCTGTAAAACGCAGCAAAGGCCCCAGAAAACACCTAGAATGCGCGGGTTTCCTTCCATAGAGCATAGTGGCTATGCAACATGACGCAAGCGCCCGAGATGGAACCTCAGGCCGCCTGATATTCCTGATAGGACCCTCAGGTTCGGGAAAAGATTCCCTGATCGATGCTTCTCGCGCGCAATTGTCTGCCGCAGGGGTGGAAATTGCCCGTCGTGTGATCACGCGTTCCGCCGAGGCCAAGGGTGAGGCAGCCCATGGCGTCAGCGCGGAGCGGTTCGCGCAGATGTGCGAGGAGGGCGCGTTCGCCATGCACTGGCGAGCTAATGGCCTGGAGTACGGGATCCCGGCCCAGGTGGATCACTGGCTTGCGCAAGGGCACTCGGTGCTGGTGAATGGTTCGCGGGCTTATCTGCCTGAAGCACAGGCGCGCTACCCAGATATGTTGGCCGTTTGCCTGGAAGTGCAACCCGAGGTGCTGCGTCAACGCTTGCTCGCCCGCGGGCGGGAAACTCCGGAGCAAGTCGAGCAGCGCCTGGCGCGCAATGCTCGGCTGCAATTGGAAACTGCGCCGTCGGTCTACCCCCTCGACAATTCAGGTGATCTGGCAACTGCAGTTGCGGCCTTGCTCGATCTGTTGCGTCAGGAAAAGTTGATTGCCTGAGCGGCTCTCAGAAAACCCCTACGTGCAAAAAGCCCGATTCAGGCATGACAAACGGTGGCGGGCTGGTTAACATGCTCGCCGTCCCGCTGTTGCTGCATTCAGTCAGCACGCATGGCTTGCGGGTTTCAGTCCCTGTAGTTTAATGGATAGAACGGGGTCCTCCTAAGACTCTGGTGCAGGTTCGATTCCTGCCGGGGACGCCATCCACGCTAAATCCCTCCCTCTGCCCCTCGTTTCCTTTGCACAAGGCCGACGTGCGCTGCGCGCGCCCGAACCGGAGCTTGCTGTCATTTCATCGAGGGTCGAAGGATGCTTGCCGCCACCTGCTTCAAGGCCAGCCAGGCGCTGCCTGTTGCCAATCAATTGCTGCTCAACCCGCTGCGGCCAGCTGCCGTAAGGGGGAGATCATGAGCACCATACTGGAACTGCTGGCCCGGCCCTTGCTGCCTGGCCAGCGCAGCCTGCCCTTGCTGGTCGAGGCGCCCCACGCCGGCCTGGACCTCAACGAGGCGCTGGAGCCGATCCGCGAGCTGGTCGACCGCCACTTGCTCGACGCCGGCGGCATTCTTTTTCGCGGCTTCGATGTAGGCGGCGCCGAGGCCTTTCGCAGCTTCGCCGGCGGCTTCGGCCATCCGCTGCTGAATTACGAGTTCGGCTCTACCCCGCGCAGCAACGTTACCCAGGGTGTGTACACCTCAACCGAGTACCCGCCGCACCAGAAGATCCCGCTGCACAACGAACAGGCCTACACCCGTGAATGGCCGATGAAGATCTGGTTCTACAGCATGATCGCCGCCGAGAGCGGAGGGGAAACACCTATCGCCGACAGCCGCGAGGTGTTCCGCCGGATCGACCCGCGAATCCACGAGCGTTTCAACCGCCATGGGCTGATGTATGTGCGCAACTTCGGCAATGGCCTGGATGTGCCGTGGGAACAGGTGTTCAACAGTGACGACCCGGCAGTGGTGGAAGCCTACTGTCAGCGCCATGCGATCACCTGCGACTGGAAGGACGACGGCGAGTTGCGCACCCGCCAGATCTGTCAGGCAGTGGCCCGCCACCCGCGAACCGGCGAGGATGTATGGTTCAACCAGGCGCACCTGTTCCATGTGTCCAACCTGCCGCCCGAGGTGCGCGAGAGCCTGCTGGAGGTCGTCGACGAGGAAGACCTGCCACGCAACGTCTACTACGGCGACGGTTCGCCCATCGAAGACTCGATACTCGATGAGGTGCGCGGTGTGCTGGATGAGTGCACTATCGCTTTCCCGTGGCAGGAAGGCGATGTGCTGATGCTCGACAACATGCTCGCTGCCCACGCCCGCAGCACCTTCACCGGCAAGCGCAAGGTGATCGTGGCCATGGCTGAAGGCCACGCTGCGGGCTGAATCAGGTGGCAGCGCAGGGGCCGCCGGCATACCTTCGGGCGCACCGGCGGGTTTTGCATATAGCACCTAAATGCGAGCCGTAATCATTCGTTCAACAGGTATCGCGGAGCCCAGGGCGGCTCCCATCACCGGTTCGGACGACCTATGAGCACCCTCGATCAATCCCTGAAGCTGGCGCGCCGCTTCATTGAACTGCCGCTGGAAAAACGCCGTGTATTCTTCGCCGCCCTGCGCGACGAACAAGTCGATTTCACCAGCTACCCCATCCCCGACTGCAGCGGCATCGCCGGCCGCGACCAGCTCTCCTATGCCCAGCAGCGCATGTGGTTCCTCTGGCAGCTGGAGCCGGCCAGTGCTGCCTACAACCTGCCAGGGGCCGTGCGCCTGCTCGGCAGGCTGGATCACCAGGCGCTGGACCTGGCCTTTGCCGATCTGGTGCAGCGCCACGAGTGCCTGCGCACCACCTTCGACGACGTCGAAGGCCAGGCGTTGCAGCGTATCGGTGACGGTGCGCAGGTGCAGGTTCGCCATGTCGACCTGTCCGCCCTGGATGCAGATCAGCGCCTGCAGCGAACCCGTGAAGAAGTCGCCCGCGAAGCCGGCCAGCCATTCGACCTGCAACAGGGCCCGCTGCTGCGGGTGGCGCTGCTGCAACTGACGGCGGATGAGCATGTGCTGCTGCTGACCATGCACCACATCATTGCCGATGGCTGGTCGATGAACATCCTCATCGAAGAATTCATGCGCTGCCTGGACGCCCGCAGCGCTGGCAACCAGGCCCAATTGCCGGCGCTGGCCGTGCACTATCGCGACTACGCCCTGTGGCAGCGCAGCTGGATGGAAGCCGGCGAGCAGGCCCGCCAGCTCGGCTACTGGCGCGCCCAGCTGGGTGAGGAGCATGAACCACTGGAATTGCCCACCGACCGCCCACGCCCGGCCCAGCCGAGCCATGCCGGTGCGCGCCTGGAGTTCGCCATCGACGCCGAGCTGCGCAGCGGCCTGAAGGCGCTGGCCCAGCGTCAGGGTACGACCTTGTTCGTGGTGCTGCTGGCGGCCTTCAAAACCCTGTTGTACCGCTACAGCGGGCAGGGCGATATCCGCGTCGGCGGCCTGATTGCCAATCGCAACCGCAGTGAGGTCGAGGGCCTGATCGGTTTCTTCGTCAATACCCAGGTGCTGCGCAGCCAGCTGGATGGGCGCCAGACCTTCGAGCAGTTGCTGGCAGCGCTGCGCCAGACCGTCCTCGGCGCCCAGGCCCACCAGGAACTGCCGTTCGATGCGCTGCTGGAGGCGCTGCAGCCCAGCCGCAGCCAGAGCCACAACGCGCTGTTCCAGGTCATGTACAACCACCAGCCGCTGGTCACCGACATTCAGGGCATGCGCCTGGGTTGCGGCCTGCAGCTGGCGCATCTGGACGCCGAACAGAGCGTGGCCGGCGCCCGCAGCCATGCCGCGGCCAGTGACCTGATGCTGGAAACCCGCGAAGAAGGCGAGCGCCTGCTGGCCGCCTTCACCTACGCCACCGATCTGTTCGACGCCGCCACCGTCGAGCGCATGGCCGGCCACTGGCGCAACCTGCTGCGCAGCGTGCTGGCCGACCCGCAACGCCGAATCGGCGAGCTGCCATTGCTCGATGCCGCAGAAACCCGCCAGTTGCAGCGTTGGGCACTGCGCGCACCCGCCCCGCAGGCCTCGGCGGTGGCCCATCAGCGTTTCCAGGCCCAGGCAGCACGCACGCCCGAGGCGGTCGCGCTGGTGCTGGCCGGCGAAGGGCAGGGCGCCAGCCTGAGCTACGCCGAGTTGGAGCGCCGCAGCAACGGCCTGGCCCAGCGCCTGGCGCAGTCGGGTGTCGGCCCCGAGGTGCTGGTCGGTGTGGCACTGGAGCGCTCGCTGGACATGGGGGTTGCCTTGCTGGCGGTGCTCAAGGCCGGCGGAGCCTATGTGCCGCTGGACCCGCAAGCGCCCAGCGAACGCATCGCCCAGGTGTTCGCCGACAGCGGCCTGCGCCTGCTGCTGACCCAATCAAACCAGCTGAGCCAGCTGCCAGTGGCCGATGGTATCGAGGTCCTGTGCCTGGACCAGGCGCAGGGCGAGCAACCTGAGCATGCGCCGCAGGTATCACTGCAGCCCGGCAACCTGGCCTACGTGATCTACACCTCCGGCTCCACCGGCCGCCCCAAAGGCGTCGCCATCAGCCATGGCGCGCTGGACGAGTTCTGCCAACTGGCAACCGACTATTCGCGCCTGACCACGGATGATCGCGTGCTGCAGTTTGCTACCTGCAGCTTCGACGGCTTCGTCGAACAGTTCTACCCACCGCTGTGCGTCGGTGCCCGCGTGGTGCTGCGCGACAGTCGCCTGTGGGACAGCGCCAGTTTCCTGCAGGCATTGGAGCAGCATGGCATCACGCTCGCCGACCTGCCGGCCGCCTACTGGCACATGCTGGTGCAGGATTACGCACGCGAAACGCCACGGGCGTTTGCCGCACTGCGCCAGGTGCATGTCGGCGGCGAAGCCATGGCGTTGGACGGCCTCGATTTGTGGCGCCGCGCCGGCCTGGGCGGCGTGCGCCTGCTCAACACCTATGGCCCGACCGAGGCCACGGTAGTGTCCAGCATCCACGACTGCACGGCGTTGGCGTCGCAGGATGTGTCGTGGCGCGGCATCCCCATTGGCCAAGGCCTCGCCGGGCGCCGCCTGTGCATTCTCGACGGCGAGATGCAGGCAGTGCCGGCCGGTGCCATCGGTGAGCTGTACATCGGTGGGCCCGGCTTGGCGCGCGGTTATCACGGCCAGCCCGCGCTCAGCGCCGAACGCTTCCTGCCCGACCCCGAAGTCCCCGGCGAGCGCCTGTACCGCACCGGTGACCGCGCCCGCTTCGACGTCAGTGGCGCCATTGAATACATCGGCCGCGTCGACCATCAGGTGAAGGTGCGCGGCTTCCGCATCGAGCTTGGCGAAATCGAGATGCGCCTGCAGCAATGCCCTGGCGTACGGGAGGCGGCGGTGCTGGCCCTGGACATGGCCGGCGGGCGGCAATTGGTGGCCTATGTGGTCACCGAAGCCGACGGCGCCAGTGCCGAGGTGCAGCGCCAGGCGATCCGCGAGGGCCTGCGCGCGACACTGCCGGATTACATGGTGCCTGCGCACCTGGTGCTGCTGGAAAAGCTGCCGCTGACCCCCAGCGGCAAGCTCGACCGCAAGGCCTTGCCCGCGCCCGAGCCGAGCCAGCTGCAGGCCAGCTTCCGCGCGCCGGTCAGCGAGCAGGAACAGCAGCTGGCGGCGATCTGGATGGAGGTGTTGCAGGTGCCCCGCGTCGGCCTCGACGACAGCTTCTTCGACCTGGGCGGGCACTCGTTGCTGGCGGCCCAGGTCATTGCCCGGATCAAGTCCGAACTGGGCGTCGCGCTGCCCATGCGAAGCCTGTTCGAACGCCCGCACCTGGCTGCCCTGGCTGAGGAGCTGCAAGCCCTGGGCGGCACCGCCGACGAAGACTGGGCCGACATGGAAGCGTTCATGAATTCACTGGAGGAGGTTTGAGCATGACCCGCAACACTACGCTGCGCATCGCCGAGAAGTTCATCGGGTTGCCGCTCGAACAACGCCGTCAGTTCCTCGCCAAGCTGCGCCAGGATGGCAAGGACTTCGGCCTGCTGCCGATCCCGGTCAGCCGCCATGGCCTCGAGGCCATTCCACTGTCCTACGCCCAGCAGCGCCTGCTATTCCTCTGGCAGCTCGACCCGCAGAGCGCGGCCTACAACATGGCGGCCGGCCTGCGCCTGCAGGGCGAGCTGGACCAGTGCCGTTTGCAAGGCGCATTCGACGCTTTGATCGAGCGCCACGAAGCGCTGCGCACCGTGTTCCAGGTCGACGGCGAACAACCATTGCAACGGGTGCTCTCGGCCGAGCCCCTGGCCCTGCGGCATGTCGACATCGGCACGGCCGACGAGGCCGAGCTGGCCCGCCAGGTGGAAGACGAAGTCGGTCGCCCTTTCGACCTGCTCAATGGCCCGCTGCTGCGGGCCAGCCTGTTCCGCCTGGGCCAGGAGGAACACGTGCTGGTGGTGTGCATGCACCACATCGTCTGCGACGGTTGGTCGATGGACGTGATGGTCCGCGAATTCGTCCAGTGCTACCAGGGCGGCGCCCAGGGCCTGCCAGCGCTGCCGTTGCAGTATGCCGATTATGCCGTGTGGCAGCGTCGCTGGCTGGAAGCGGGCGAGGGCGAGCGGCAGTTGCAGCACTGGCGCGAGCAGCTGGGTGACGAACATCAGCTGCTCGACGTGGCAACCGATTTCCAGCGCCCGCCGGTGCAGAGCCTGCAGGGCGAGACCCTCAAGTTCGACTTCGGCGGGCCGCTGTCGCAGCGCCTGCGCGATGCGGCCCGGGGCCAGGGCGTGACGCTGTTCATGCTGATGCTGACCGTCTACGCACTGTTCCTCTCGCGCAATTCCGGCCAGCGCGACATTCGCATCGGCGTGCCCAACGCCAACCGTGGGCGCGAAGAGGTGGAAGGGCTGATCGGCTTCTTCGTCAACACCCAGGTGCTGCGCTGCGTGGTCGACGAGCGCCTGTCGCTGAGTGAAATGCTGGTGCGGGTGCGCGAGGCGACCTTCGCCGCCCAGGCCAATCAGGAGCTGCCTTTCGAGCAACTGGTGGAAGTGCTCGCGCCCGAACGCAGCCTTGGCCACAACCCGTTGTTCCAGGCCAAGTTCAACCAGAACGTCGGCGTGCAGAAGCAGACCGCGTTGCAATTGCCGGGGCTAGCGGTCAGCGAGTATCCGCTGCGCAAGGAAGGCACCCACTTCGACCTCGCCCTGGACATCACCGACGACGGTAGCCTGGTGCACGGCGAGATGACCTATGCCAGCGATCTCTACCAGCGTTCCACCATCGAAGGGTTCATCGCTGCGTTGCGTGAGCTGTTCGACACGTTGCTGACTGCGCCAGACGCGCCGCTGCATACCCTGGTCAAGGCGCCTGCCGCAGAGGTTGCCAGCCACCGTGAGCAGCCGGCCCTGGTTCTGCAGCGTTGGCACGAGCAGGTGCGCCGCCAGCCCGAAGGCATCGCGGCCGCGTGTGCGGGGCAGCAGCTCAGCCATGCCGAACTGGACAGCCAGGCCAATCGCCTGGCCCATCACCTGCGCGACCTGGGTGTCGCCACGGGGGCACCGGTCGCGGTGCTGATGGAGCGCTCGCTGGATTGGCTGGTGTGCCTGTTGGGCGTTCTCAAGGCCGGTGGCGCGTACATGCCGCTGGACATCAAGGCGCCGACCGAGCGCCTGCAAGGCATGCTGCAGCGCAGCGGCGCGCAGGTTTTGCTGTGCGAGGCTGCTGAACTGCGCCAGCAGGCGTTGGCAGCGTCTGGTTGCCAGGTACAGCCCTATGCACCAGAGCGCTGGGCCTCGTTGCCGGGTGATGCGCCAGCAGCCGGGACACTGGCAGGTGCACCGGCCTACGTGATCCACACCTCCGGCTCCGCCGGCCAACCGAAGGGTGTGGTGGTCAGCCATGGCGCGCTGGCCAGCTATGTCGATGGCCTGCTGCAACGCCTGGATCTGGCCGCGGACGCGAGCATGGCGCTGGTCTCCACCATCGCCGCCGACCTCGGCCACACGGTACTGTTCGGCGCCCTGTGCTCCGGGCGCACCCTGCATGTGTTGCCCGAGGCGCTGGGCTTCGACCCGGATGCGTTTGCCGCCTACATGGCCGAGCAGCGCATTGGCGTGCTGAAGATCGTCCCCAGCCACCTCAATGGCCTGCTGCAGGCGGCCAATGCCGCCGACGTGCTGCCCGAGCATGCCCTGATCGTCGGTGGCGAGGCCTGCTCGCCCGCGCTGTACCAGAAAGTGCGCCAACTCAAGCCCGGCTGCCGCTTCATCAACCACTACGGCCCCAGCGAAACCACGGTCGGCGTGCTGACTCACGAACTGCAAGGTGCAGTGACGCAAGCAATGCCATTGGGCGCGGCGCTGCCGGGGGCCAGCGTGCGGGTGCTGGACGATGTGCTCAACGTGCTGCCCGCGCGCGTCGCTGGCGAACTTTACATTGGCGGTGACAGCCTGGCGCAAGGCTATCTGGACCAGGCGGCCCTGACCGCCGAGCGTTTTGTGCCCGACCCGTTTGGCGCACCGGGCACCCGCCTGTACCGCAGCGGTGACCGCGTGCAGCGCGACAACGCAGGCTTGCTGCACTTCCTCGGACGTGCCGACGACCAGGTGAAGATCCGTGGCTATCGTGTCGAGCCAGGGGAGGTCGGCCGCGTGCTGCGCGGCTTGGCGGGCGTGCATGACGCGGTGGTGCTGGCCGTCCCGCAAGGGGATGACGCAGCGCAGCTGCAACTGGTCGGCTGGTGCGTGCCGGGCACACCCCAGCTGAGCGTCGAGGCCCTGCGCGAGCAGTTGCAGGCGCTGCTGCCGGACTACCTGGTACCCGCTCATCTGCTGTTGCTGGAGCGCCTGCCGCTGACCGCCAACGGCAAGCTGGACCGTCGTGCACTGCCGCTACCGCAGGTGCAACTCAAGCGCCATGTCGCCGCCAGCACACCGCTGGAGGAGCAACTGCTGGCCATCTGGCAAGCGGTGCTCAAGCGTGACGACATCGGCGTCGAAGACAACTTCTTCGAGCTGGGTGGCGACTCCATCCTCAGCCTGCAGATCATCGCCCGGGCCAAGCGTCAGGGCATCAAGCTGAGCCCGCGCCAGCTGTTCGAGAAGCAGACCATCGCCCAGCTGGCCCAGGTCGCCAAGGTGGCCCCCGTGCCGGCCAAGCCAGCTGCGGTTGCGCAGGTCAGCGGTGCCATGCCGCTGCTGCCGGTGCAGGCGCGCTTCTTCGAGCTGGCCCTGAACCAGCCTGGGCACTACAACCAGGCGGTCATGCTGCAGCCACGCCAGGCGCTGACGGCAAACATCGTCGAACAGGCCCTGGCGCTATTGGTCAACCAGCACGACGCACTGCGCCTGGCCTTCAACAAGGCGCACGGCAGCTGGCATGCCGAATACCGTGCGGGCATACCAGGCGCAATGCTCTGGCATCGCCAGGCGGCCGATGCCGCGCAACTGCAGGCCATCGCCGAAGAAGCACAGGGCAGCCTCGATCTCGCGCAAGGGCCGCTGCTGCGCGCCGTGCTGTGCGACCTCGCCGACGGTGGGCAGCGCCTGCTGCTGATGATTCATCACCTGGTGGTCGACGGTGTGTCCTGGCGGGTGCTGCTGGAAGACCTGGAGCAGGCCTGCGTCGCCCTGTTGGCCGGGCGCACACCCGCGTTGGCGGAGAAGGGCACGGCATTCAAGGCTTGGGCCGAGCGCCTGGTAGGCTGGGCCCAGGCGCCTGCCCGTGATGCAGAGCTGGCCTACTGGCAAGCGACCCTCGCGGGGCAGACCGGCGACCTGCCGGCGGCACGCCGCGACGCCGGGCTGCAGGTGCGCCACGCCCGCACCGTGCGCTGCCGGCTGGATGCCGACACCACGCAAAGCCTGCTGCAACAGGCGCCAGCGGCCTACCGCACGCAAGTCAACGACCTGCTGCTGACCGCCCTGGCGCGGGTGCTGTGCCGCTGGACCGGGCAGGGCAGTGCGCTGGTCCAGCTGGAAGGCCACGGCCGTGAGGACCTGTTCGACGGCGTGGACCTGAGCCGAACCGTGGGCTGGTTCACCAGCCTGTTCCCGGTGGCGCTGACCCCCGCCGACGACCTGGCCGGCTCGCTCAAGGCCATCAAGGAGCAGTTGCGTGGCGTGCCAGGGCGCGGCATCGGCCATGGTGTGCTGCGTTACCTCGGCAGCCCGGCGCAGCAGGCGGCGTTGCAAGCGCTGCCGCCAGCGCGGGTGACCTTCAACTACCTTGGCCAGTTCGACCAGGGCTTCGGCGAAGACCGGCTGTTCGCACCTGCCCTGGAAAGTGTTGGCGCCACCCAGGCGGCCGATGCGCCACTGGGCAACTGGCTGAGCGTCAACGGCCAGGTACTGGGCGGTGAACTAGAGCTCGGCTTTACCTTCAGCCAGGCGATGTTCGACGAGCCGATGATCGCTGGCCTGGCCGACGACTATGCCCGTGAGCTGGCCGCGCTGGTCGCCCACTGTCTCGACAGCCAGGCCGGCGGCGCCACCCCGGCTGACTTCCCGCTGGCCGGCCTGACCCAGGCGCAGCTGGATGCGCTGCCGGTCGACCTGCGCCAGGTCGAGAACATCTACCCGCTGGCACCGATGCAGGAAGGCATGCTGTTCCACAGCCTGTACGACGGCCAGGCCAGCAGCTACGTCAACCGCCTGCGCCTGGATCTCGACGACCTCGACCCCGAGCGCTTCATCCAGGCCTGGCAGCAGGCGCTGGACCAGCACGAATCGCTGCGTGCCGGGTTTGCCTGGGAGCAGGGCCTGGAAGCGCCACGCCAAGTGGTACTGCGCCACGTTCAGCTGCCGGTCGAACGCTTCGACTGGGCTGGCGAGGCCGATATCGACGCACGCCTCGAAGCGCTGGCGCAGGCCGAGCAGGCACGTGTCTTCGACCTTGGCCAGGCGCCGCTGCTGCGCCTGGTACTGGTGCGCACCGGGCCGCAGCGCCATCACCTGATCTACACCAGCCACCACATCCTGATGGACGGCTGGAGCAATTCGTTGCTCTTTGCCGCCGTGATGCAGGCCTATTCGGGGCAGCCTGCCGCGCTGGCGCAGGCCACCCGCAGCGACTACCTCGGCTGGTTGCAGCAGCAGGACCGCGCCGCTGCCGAGGCCTTCTGGAAGGCCCAACTGCTCGACCTGGACGGCCCGACACTGCTCGGCGGCACACGTGATGCCAATGAAGCCGGGCAGGGCGCCGTAGTGCTGGAGCTGGGCGAGCCATTGAGCCAGGCCCTGAAGCACTTTGCGCAGGCCCAGCAAGTCACCCTCAACAGCGTGCTGCAGGCCGCCTGGGCGCTACTGTTGCAGCGCCGTACCGGCCAGCGTCGGCCCTGCTTCGGCGCCACCGTGTCCGGGCGCCCGGCGGAGTTGCCGGGGATAGAGCAGCAGCTTGGCCTGTTCATCAATACCCTGCCGGTGGCCGCCGAGCCGCAAGGGCCGATGCCGGTCGCCGACTGGGTGCGTGAAGTGCAGGCACTCAACCTGCGCCTGCGCGAGTACGAGTACCTGCCGCTGTATGCCATCCAGGCGGCGGCCGGGCGCCATGGCGAGGCGTTGTTCGACAGCCTGCTGGTGTTCGAGAACTATCCACTGGCCCAGAGCCTGTCGGACAGCAGTGCCGGGTTGCGTCTGTCTGGCCTGGACTATCAGGAATACAGCGGCTACCCGCTGACCCTGATTGCTGAAGCGCGGGATCGGATGCAACTGACCTTCGCCTACCAGCGCCAGGTTTTCGGCCATGCACAGGTACAGCAAATGGCGGCCGAGCTGCGCCATCTACTGCAAGGTTTCGCCAGTGCGCCGTACGCCTTGCTGGGCAGTTTCGAGCTGATCGACGCAGAGGCTCATTCGCGAATTGTGAAGGGTTGGAATGCAACGGCACGGGACTACCCAGGTTCGCCGTACGTGCACCAGCTGTTCGAACAGCAAGCCGCCCGCCAGCCGCAAGCGCCGGCACTGACCTTCGCCGACCACACCTTGAGCTACGCCGACCTGAATGCCGAGGCCAACCGCCTGGCTCAGTATCTGCGCGGCATGGGCGTCGGCCCGGACGTGCTGGTGGGCATCGCCGCCGAGCGCTCGGTGGAAATGGTCGTCGGCTTGCTGGCGATCCTCAAGGCCGGTGGCGCCTATGTGCCGCTGGACCCGGAATACCCGCAAGACCGCCTGGCCTACATGTTCGAAGACAGCGGCATAGCCTTGCTGCTGACCCAGTCGCACCTGCGCGACAGCCTGCCGATCCCGGGCGGGCTGGCGGTGCTCGATCTGGATCGGGCCGAGGCCTGGAATACTCTGGAGGCGCACAACCCGGCCGTAGAACTGCACCCGGAAAACCTCGCCTATGTCATCTACACCTCCGGCTCCACCGGCAAGCCGAAGGGCGCAGGCAACCGCCATGTCGCCTTGCATAACCGCCTGGCCTGGATGCAGGAGGCGTATCTGCTCACTACCAATGACAGCGTGCTGCAGAAAACGCCATTCAGCTTCGACGTGTCGGTGTGGGAGTTCTTCTGGCCGCTGATGGAAGGCGCACGCCTGGTCATGGCGCTGCCTGGTGACCACCGCGACCCAGCGCGCCTGGCCGAGCTGATCACCCGCGAACGGATCAGCACGCTGCACTTCGTGCCGTCGATGCTGCAAGCCTTCGTCGGCGACGAAAACGCCGCCCGCTGCACCTCGCTGCAACGCATCATCTGCTCCGGCGAAGCACTGCCCGTGGAACTGCAACGCCAGACCCTGGCGCTGCTGCCGCAGAGCGGCCTGTACAACCTGTACGGCCCGACCGAAGCGGCCATCGACGTCACCCACTGGACCTGCGTCGAGGAGGGCAAGGATGCGGTGCCGATCGGCCAGCCGATCGCCAACCTGCAAACCTACGTGCTGGACGGCGAACTGAATCCGGTCAGCCCGGGCGTGACCGGCGAGTTGTACCTGGGCGGCGTCGGCCTGGCCCGGGGTTATCACCGTCGCCCATCGCTGACCGCCGAGCGCTTCGTCACCAGCCCGTACGGCACTGGGCAGCGGCTGTACCGCACCGGCGACCTGGCGCGCCAGCGCGAGGACGGCGTGATCGAGTACGTCGGGCGTATCGACCACCAGGTGAAGATCCGCGGCCTGCGCATCGAACTGGGCGAGATCGAAGCGCGCCTGAAAGAGCAGGACGCGGTGCGTGAAGCGGTGGTAGTGGCCGCCGATGGCCCGAGCGGCAAGCAACTGGTGGCGTACCTGGTAGCCGAGCGGGCCGACAGCCTGGCGGCCATCAAGGCACACCTGGCGACGGTACTGCCGGAGTACATGGTGCCAAGTCAGTGGGTGCTGCTCGAACGCATGCCGCTGTCGCCCAACGGCAAGCTCGATCGCAAGGCGCTACCGAAGCCTGAGCTGGGTCAGTCCCGGCACCAGTACCTGGCGCCGCAAAGCGAACTGGAGCAACGCCTGGCGGCCCTCTGGCAGGACGTGCTGCAGGTCGAGCGGGTCGGCCTCAACGACAACTTCTTCGAACTGGGCGGGCATTCGCTGCTGCTGGTGCGCCTGGTTTCGCGGATCAAGACCGAGTTCGCCATCGAGCTTGCGATGCAGGACGCCTACCTGGCCGACAACCTCGGCGCCCTGGCCACCCTGGTTGCAAGCAACGCCAGCCCGGCACAACACGACTACGACGCGATCTTCGACGCCCTCGACGAACTGGAGGCACTGGATGTTTAAGCAAGGGACCCAACAGGGCAATGAGCTGGTCCAGCGGATCAGCGGGCTGGGCCACGACAAGCGTGTGGCCCTGTTCAAGCGCCTGCTGGAGAAAGGCATCGACCCGGGCCGGCTGCCTATCGTGGCGCTGGCTGAAGGCGACGTGCCACGCCTTTCCCATGCCCAGCAACGCCAGTGGTTCCTCTGGCAGCTGGACCCACAGAGTGCCGCGTACAACATGCCGGCAGCGCTGCGCCTTGAAGGCACGCTGGACCTTGCCGCCCTGCAGAGCAGCTTCGATGCGCTGGTGGCGCGGCACACGCCACTGCGCACTACCTTCGAGGCAAGCGAGGGTGAGCCACTGCAGCGTATCCACGCTGCAGGACCGGTGGCGATCGAACGCGTGGCCTTGCCGGGTGCCGACGACCAGGCCATTGCCGAAGCAGTGAGCCGTGAAGGGGGGCGCCCCTTCGACTTGCAGCGTGGCCCGTTGCTGCGGGTGCTGCTGCTGGAAATCGGCGCGGCGGACCGGGTGCTGGTCATGACCCAGCACCACATCGTCTCCGATGGCTGGTCGATGCAGGTCATGATCGCCGAGTTGATCCAGCTCTATCAGGCTACCTGTGAAGGTCGCGAGGCCAAGCTCCCGGCGTTGGCCATCCAGTACGCCGACTTCGCTGCCTGGCAGCGTCAGCTGCTCGAAGCGGGCGAGGGGCCGCGGCAGCTGGCCTACTGGACCGAGCAATTGAGCAATGCCCCTGCGGTGCTGGAACTGCCCACCGACCGGCCACGCCCGGCCGTCCCCAGCCATCGTGGCCAGGCAGTGACCGGCACGCTGGACGAGCCGTTACGCCAACGCCTGGTTGCCCTGGCACAGGCGCACGGCTGCACGTTGTCGATGGTGCTGCTGGCGTCGTTCCAGCTGCTGCTGCGTCGCTACAGCGGCCAGAGCGATGTTTGCGTGGGCATGCCGTCGGCGGGGCGCAACCGGCAGGAAGTGGAGCCACTGACGGGCTTCTTCGTCAACACCCTGGTGTTGCGCGGCCGGCTTGAAGATGGCCTGAGCACCGCGCAGCTGCTGCCCCACACACGCGCCACCCTGCTCGCCGCCCAGGCCAACCAGGACCTGCCTTTCGAAGCGCTGGTCGATAGCCTGGTGGCGCACCGCGACCTCAGCCACAACCCGCTGTTCCAGGTCATGTTCAACCACCAGGTGCTGGGCGATGGCCTGGGCACCACGGCGCTTGCCGGCTTGTCGCTGAGCCTGTTGCCAGCGCCGACATCGCGAGCCAAGTTCGACCTGGCGCTGGACACGCAGGAGCATGGCGGCCAGCTCAGTGCCAGCCTGACTTACGCCACTGACCTGTTCGATACGGCTACCGCCGCGAAGATGTTCGCGCACTGGCAGAACCTCTTGCGGCGCATGACCGCCGAGCCTGGCAAACCGATCGCCGAGTTGTGCATGCTCAGCGAAGACGAGCGCAACTGGCAGCTTGTGGATTTGAACCCCGGCCTCGGCCAGCCGGCCGAAATGCGCACCGTGCATGGCCTGATCCAGCAACAGGCCCAGCTGCGCCCGACTGCCCCGGCCCTGGTCGTGGCGGGCAGGCAGCTCGATTACCAGCAACTCAACCAGTGGGCCAACCGGCTGGCTGCGCGCCTGCACGAGGCGGGCGTAGGCCCTGAGGTACGCGTGGGGATCGCACTGGAACGCTCGGTCGAAATGCTGGTCGCATTGCTGGCCGTGCTCAAGGCTGGCGGTGCCTATGTGCCGCTGGACCCGACCCACCCGCGTGAGCGGTTGCGCTACATGATCGAGGACAGCGGCGTTGCCCTGGTGCTGGCCCAGCCGCATCTGCTGGCCGAACTACCGCTACCGGCTAGCGTCGAGGTGTTGCCGGTCAGCGCTGATGGCGCCGAGCTGCAAGGTTACTCGGCGCACGATGTCGATTATCCGGTGGCGGCGGACAACCTGGCCTATCTGATCTACACCTCCGGCTCTACCGGCCGGCCGAAGGGCGTGGCGGTCACCCATGGCCCGCTGGCCATGCACTGCCTGGCCATTGCCGAACGCTACGGCATGACCCCAGAGGATCGCGAGCTGCAGTTTGCCTCGATCAACTTCGACGGCGCCCACGAGCGCTGGCTGGTGCCGCTGGTTTCCGGTTCGATGCTGATGCTGCGCGACAACGAAGCCTGGGATGTCGAGCGCAGCGCACGTGAGATTGCCGAGCATGGCATCACCATCACCTGCTTCACACCAAGCTACCTGCAGCAATTGGCCGAGCACCTGGGCGAGGCGGGGGCAGACCTGCCCATCCGCTCCTACACCGTGGGCGGCGAAGGCACCAGCCGCGCCACCTTCGAGCAGATCCAGCAGGTGCTGCGCACACCGCGCATCATCAATGGCTATGGCCCGACCGAGACTGTGATCACACCGTTGCTGTGGGCGGTCCACCTGGGCAGCGGATTCGATGCGCAGTACATGCCGGTGGGCACGCCCGTCGGCGCGCGTTCAGCCTATGTGTTGGGCAGCGACCTGCAGCTGCTGCCTGCAGGCGTACCTGGCGAACTGTATATCGGCGGGGAAGGGTTGGCGCGCGGTTATCACCAGCGCCCTGGCCTGACCGCCGAGCGCTTCGTCGCCGACCCGTTCGGCCCGCCAGGCGGCCGCCTTTACCGGACAGGCGACCTGGTGCGTCTACGCCAGGACGGCGTGGTCGAGTACCTTGGTCGGGTGGATCATCAGGTCAAGGTGCGTGGTTTCCGCATCGAGCTGGGCGAGGTGGAATCGTGCCTGATGGGCATGGAGCAAGTGCGCGAAGCGGTGGTCGCCGTGGCGGGCGAAGGGCGTGGTTCGCGCCTGGTGGCCTACCTGGTGCTGGCGCCGGGGTTGCAGTGGGATGCCGCGTTGCGCGGCCAGGTGCTCGCTCGACTTCGCCAAGCCTTGCCGGAGTACATGGTGCCTGCCCACCTGCTGGTGTTGCCGGCCATGCCACTGAACCCCAACGGCAAGCTCGACCGCCATGCCTTGCCAGCCCCCGCGCTGGACCGCTCCGAGCATTATCGGGCGCCGGTCACCCCGTTGGAGGTGAGCCTGGCGAAGCTCTGGGGCGAGCTGCTGGAGGTGGAAGAGGTCGGGCTCGATGACAGCTTCTTCGAGCTGGGCGGCAACTCCCTGCTGGCCATGGAACTGGTGCGCCGGGTGCGGGTGGCAGCGCTGGACGGCTTCAGCATGAGCCTGCGTGACCTGATGACCACGCCGCGTATCGGCGAGTTGGTCGGGCGCCTGCAAAGCACTGCCAGCCAGACCCCGATGTTATTGCTGAACACCCCGGTGCCAGGCGCCACACCGCTGTTCTGCCTGCATGGCGTGCATGGCTCGGTATTCGACTACCTGCCGTTGGCCAGGCGCCTGCAGCCGCAGTGGGCGGTGCACGGCATCCAGTGCCGGATGCTGTTCAATGCAGACTGGGTCGACGCGGATGTCGAGTCCATGGCGGTCGACTACTGCGATTACATCCGCGCTGTGCAGCCGCTGGGGCCGTACTGCCTGCTTGGCTGGTCGCTGGGCGGTGCCCTGGCGCTCCAGGTGGCGCGTGAGCTGGAGGCGCAGGGGCAGGTTGTGGCCTTCGTCGGGCTGCTGGACAGCTATTTGCCCCAGGCCGATCAGCAACAGCCGTGGGATGAGCGCTTGCTGAACCTGCTGCTGGCGCTGGGCGCTGATGAGAGCGCCAGCCGGGCGCTGTGCAGTGGTTGGCAGGGGCCCGAAAAGGACCAGCAACTGCTGCTCGGTGAGCCAATGGAAAGCGTACTGGGCAACCTGTCGGCGCCGGTGCTGGCCACCCTCGCCATCGGCGAACGAGTGGCCTTCGTGCGTACCACGCTGCAGCTGGACCGCGTGGCGATGGCCATGAAGGATCTGCCAGGCACTCGGGTGAAACCTACCTGCTGGTGGGCGGCAGGGCGCGAAGAGGCGGCGCGGTCGAGCCTCGATGCTCACTACGGCACTGCACTGCGGCATCTGAATAGCGACCGTGGCCATTTCGACCTGCCGCAGGATGGGCAACTGATCGAGGCGGTGGCCGGGCAACTGCAGGGTATCGAGGTCGAGCGCCAGGAGGCGGCATTCGAGGTTTGACATTCAACGCCCAGCACGAAAAAAAGCCCCCTGGCGCATCACGCCAGGGGGCTTTTTCATACCGTCAGCTTCAGAAATCGGCTTTGAGCGTCACGGTGTAGTTGCGAGGTTCGCCATACACGTTGCTCGCGTTCAGCCAGCCGATGGAGGAGTAGTACTTCTTGTCGAACAGGTTGTTGCCGTTGAGGGCGACGCTGAAGTTCTGGTTGATCTGGTACGCCACGCGGGCGTTCCAGATGGCATACCCGGCCTGCTCGATCTTGTCGATGCCGTTGGTGCCACCCTGGTTGGTGTTGTGGTTCTTGCTCTGGATGCTGGCGCCGGCACCGACGGTCCACTGGTTCAGCTCGCCAGGCAGGTTGTAGTCGCCCCAGAAGCGCAGCAGGTGGCGCGGGGTGTAGCTGTTGAAGGTTGCGCCGGAAGCCGTGCTGCCATCACCCGGGTCGTTGAGAAACTTGGTCGAGGTGTAGGTATAACCGGCAAACAGCTGCAGGCCGGCCAGCACTTCGCCGCTGATTTCCGCATCGAAGCCCTCGGCGCGCACCTTGCCGCCGGCTACGTAGCAGTTGGTTTCACCGTCCTGTCCGCACTGCGAGGCGTAATCGTACTGGGCGCGGTTTTCCTGGTCGACGCGGAACACCGCGAAGCTGGTGTTGACCCGGCCATCCAGCAGTTCGCCCTTCAGGCCGAGCTCATAGTTGGAGCCTTCGATCGGCTTGAGAGGGGCGAGGTCTGAGGTCAGTTCGGTCTGCGGCTTGAAGATGTCGGCGTAGCTGACGTAGGCCGACCACTGATCGTTCAACGCGTAGATGAAGCCACCGTACGGGGTGACTTCACCGGTTTCCTTGGCGTGCGAAGGGTCTGGCGATGTGGTGGTGAAGCGCGTCAGTTCATAGTCGTACTTGTAGTTGCTGACCCGTGCGCCGAGCACCAGGGTCAGCGGGTCGATCAGCTTGTAGCGCATCACGCCGTACACGCCGTTCTGGCGAATCTTGGCCTTGGAAACACCGGCATAGGTGGTGCTGAGCATTTCATCCAGAGTGGGTTCGCGAGGCGAGACCGGGTCGTAGATGTTCATCGGGCCGAGGTTGAGCAGGCCGCCTTGCAGGTCGTCGGTGCGCAGGTCGCTGGCGTTGGCACCCACCACCACCTCGTGCTCCAGGCCGAAGGCGCGCCACTTGCCGGTGAGGTTGATGTCGGCGCCCTGGTTGATGTTCTCGAAGTCGTACAGGTAGGCGCGCGACTGCATGCCGTTGCCGGTTGCCGGGTCGACGGCGCCACGGCCGAAGCTGTAGAAAATGTCGTTGGTTTCGCGGATGTAGCTGCCGGAGGCCTTCAGGCGCCAGTCTTCGTTGAAGTCGTGGGTGATGTCGGCGAAGTAGGTGGTCTGCTTGTTGTTCCACTTGTTCCAGTCGGCACCGGTGAAGGTGGAGCGGCCGACGTTCACCGCGCTGCCGTCCTTGTTGCGCGGCAGGCCGCCGAAGTAGGGCGTGGAGTGCAGGTCTTCGACGCTGGCGCCGGCGGCGATCGTGGTGGAATCGGTGAGGTCGTATTCGAGAATCCCGTACAACACGTTCTTGCGGCTTTCTGCCGTGTCGTAGAAGTAGTCGCGGTCCTCATGACCGGCGACCAGGCGCCCGCGCAGCCTGCCGTCGGATGTCAGCGGGCCGCTGGCGTCGATGGTCTGGCGATAAGTATCCCAGGAGCCGGCACTGGCCGTGACCGACAGCGAGGGTACGGCCTTGGGGCGTTTGCGCACCAGGTTGATGGCGGCGCCAGGGTTGCCGCTGCCTTGCAGCAGGCCGTTGGCACCGCGCAGGATCTCGACGCGGTCGTACAGCAGGGTGTCGGAGGTGAAGCTGCTGCCGATGCCGTAGTAGCGGCGGTCCAGCGGCACGCCGTCGTACTGGATGGTCTCCACCTCGAAGCCGCGCGAGTAGATGTACTTGCCGCCGGACGGGCTCTGGTAAGTGGTGATGCCGGTGGTCTTTTCCAGCACCTGGTCGAGGGTGTCGAGGCGCTGGTCGTCCATCGCCTTGCGGGTGACCACGCTGACCGACTGCGGGATGTCCTTGAGGCGGTGGGTGCCCTTGCCGATGGTCACCGCGTTGGACGTGTAGCTCCCCGAGTCCTCGGTGGTGGCATCGAACTGACGCCCGGAGATGTTCACCGGGTCCAGGTTCAGGGCGGAAGCGTCAGCCGGCCCGCTCAGGGTGATGGTGTGGCCATCGAGCTGGTAGGTCAGGCCGCTGTCGCGCAGCAGCAGGCGCAGGGCCTGTTCGGGCTCCATGTTGCCCTTGACCGCAGGCGCCGGGGTGTTGTGCACCGCGTCCGGGCTATACAGCAGCTGCAGATTGGCCTGCTTGGCCAGGGTGTTGAGTGCCCCCACCAGCCCTTGCGAAGGGATATCCAGCGCGACCGGCTCGGCTTGCGCTGCCATGGACGCTACCAGCGCGCAGGCCAGCAGCGACGGTGGGAGAATGGCCAGGGTTTTCCTGCGAACCGCCCGGGCGAGCGGCGAAAGCGTGGTAATGGTCATGCGGATACTCAGTGTTAGCAGATAGATTACTTATGAGTTTTATTTGCATTTATGTAACGTGCCGGCTCCCCATAACCGGAAAAATCAATGTGAAAATTCAGTGATTTGTTCTTCCACCCGTTTGCCGTCGCGCAGACGCAGCAGGTGGTCGGCCACGTCGAAATAGCGGTCGTCGTGGCTGATGACGATGATGGTCTTGCCCAGGCGCTTCAGTTCCGGCAGCAGTTCGGTGTAGAAAATGCGCCGGAAGGTCGGGTCCTGGTCGGCGGCCCATTCGTCGAACACCAGTACCGGGCGCTTCTCCAGCCAGGCGTTGACCAGCGCCAGGCGCTTGCGCTGGCCGGTGGACAGGTCGGTGGTGGTGAAGGCGCCATCGCGGATCTGCACCTTGTGGGCGATCTCCAGGCGTTGCAGGTACTTGCCGGCGTCCTCGGGCAGGGCCTGGCCGTCCTGCAGCAGGTCATCGAACAGGTAGTAATCGGCGAACACCGTGGTGAACAGCTGGCGGTAGTCGTCGCGGTTGCTGGCGGTGACAGGTTCGCCGTCGAGCACGATCTCGCCTTCATGGGGGGCGTACAGGCCCAGCAGCAACTTGATCAGCGTGGTCTTGCCGCAACCGTTCTCGCCGACGATGAACAGGATGTCACCCTGTTCGACCCGCAGGTTGATCGGCCCCAGGGCAAACGGCGCGGCGCCGTTCACCGGCGGGAAGGCGAAGCGCACATTGCGCAGTTCGAGGGTGCGAATCTGCCGGTCAGGGACTTCAGGGGCGTCGAGCAACAGGTGCGGCTCGGGCGACGAGAACTGGGTCGACAGCTCGGCAATGCGGCGGAAGGCGATTTGTGCGCGGCTGACGATGGGCAGGGTCGAGACCAGGTGCTCCAGTGGCCCTTTCATGAACAGCAGCACCAGCACGAACCCGCTGGTGACCTTGGGGTCGGTGATCAGTTCGGCCTGTTGCAGGGCCAGCACCAGGCCGATGACCACGAAGAACAGCATCGAGCCGAGGCTCTTGGCAACCACGAAGATGTTGATCGAGCGGATATGGGTATCGCGAATGAAGTTGGCGGTGCGGCTGATGCGCCCGTCGAACATGCGCTGACGACGCGGGCGGCTGATGCGCAGCTCCTTGGCCCCAGAGGCGACGCCGCTATAGTGCCGCTGCATTTCGTCTTCCGCCTCGCGGGCGGCGTGGAAGCCGCGGATGCCGCGCACGCGGGCGATGTATTGCACGGCGGTGCCGATCAGGATGGCGCAGGCAGTGATCAGGAACATCGGCCAGGACAACTGGGCCAGGTAGCACAGGCACCCCAGGGTCACCGACAGGGAAATGGCCAGCGGCGCAAAGGCAAAGGCGAAGTCGCTGATGGTGTCGACGTCGTGGGTCAGCACCGGAATCAGGCGGTGGCTACGGTAGCGCTCGATCTGCTCGATGGGGGCGCTGAGCACCTTTTCGCCAAGGTCGCGGCGCAGCCGGGCGATCACATGCTGGCCGACATAGTTGGTGCCGATGTCCGAGGCGATCGAGGCGCACAGGGCGAGCAGGCAGATGCCGGCGAACGCCAGCACCACGCCCCAGGTGATGGCGCCGGGGGCATGCAGCAGGTTGTTGATGTTGGCGAGCAGCAAGGTGATGCACAGGCCGCCGACGATCCCCAGCACGACGGCCAGGGCGACGATCAGTCGGTAAGGCTTGAGCAGGCCGAGGAGTTCGCGGAGTGCGCCAGGGGTCGATCGGTTCATGGTGAATTCCTGGTGGGTACGCGGATGCGGTTTTGGCGCTGCGCGCGGCGAGCACCGTGTGGGCGGGTTGCCCAGTGAGAAGACGTGTGAGGGGGGCTGTTATTTAGCCGGCCCGGGCCGTGCGCCCGGGCCAGTCAGGTACTGAGCAGCAGGGTTTCGCTCAGAGTTCGCGCGCTACCCGGAAACCCAGCCAGTCGCCGCGCACATAGGGTTCGCGATAGTTGCGGTTGCCAGAGCGGGAGAACACCGGCGCTTCGCTGTAGTCGTTGCCGCGTATGTGGTTGTACTCGCAGCTCGCCTCCATCCAGGCACTGCCATCGACCGGGGCACCGACATAGTTGTCGTGCCGACAGTCGGCGACCCATTCGTAGACGTTGCCGTGCATGTCGTACAGGCCGAAGGAGTTGGCCGGGAAGCTGCCGGCGGGCGAGGTGTAGTTGTAGCCGTCGGCGGCGCCATAGGTGTTGGCATGTTTGGCGATGCTGTATTCCTTGCCTTCATCGAAGGGGAACGGGAACGGGCCGCTGGTACCTGCCCGAGCACCGTATTCGCGCTCGGCTTCGCTGAGCATGCGGTAGTGCTTGCCAGTCTTCTTCGACAGCCAGGCGACGTAGGCCTTCACCTCGTCATAGCTGATGCACACCGCCGGCTGGTCGGGGCCTTGCGGGTAGCTGGGCTTGCCGTTGGTGCAACGGCGGCCGGGGCGGTCGTCGCCGTCGGGGAGGGTGACCTTGGCCTCGTGCTGCCAGGCCTGCATCTGTTTGGCCTGCACCTGGAACTGGCTGATGGCGAAGGGCTTGGCGAAGGTCACGGTGTGCATCGGGCCTTCGTCCGGCTGGCGGCCGACTTCGTCGTCGGGTACGCCCATGGTGAAACTGCCGGCCGGCAGCACGACCATCTTGGGGCAATCCTTGCAGTCCTTGAACGTCTTGCCGGGTGCGTGCGCGTCGGCGGCGAAGGCTGGGGCGCTGGCGAGCAGGGCGGCCACCAGGGCCAGGGGCTGGAACATGTGCATGGCGGTTCTCTTGAAAGGCAAAAGGTCAGGCGAGTTGTGGGGCGAGGATGGCCATCACCCGGTCGATCTCGGCTTCGTCGTTGAGCAGGCTCGGGGCCAGACGCACCACCGGGCCGACGTCACGGTCCACGGCGTCGCTGATCACCTTGTTGGCCATCAGGTGGCGGGCGACGGCGTCACACTCGCGGCCCTCGACGCGCAAGAAGGTGAAGCCTGCGGACAGCTGGCTGCTGCGCGGCGTCACCAACTGCACCTTGGGGTGCTCGGCGAGGCGCTGCTTGAGGTAGTCGTTGAGCTGGTGCACGCGCGCCTGGACATCGGCCTTGCCCAGTTGCAGGTGCAGTTCGAACGCCTTGCCCAGGGCCAGGCGATGGTCGAAGGCGTGGTAGCCACCGGGGGTCATCAAGGTGCCGAAGTTCTCGCCCTTGGTGAAGGTCGGCAGGCTGGGCACCAGGTACGGTTGCGGCTTTTCTTCGCGGGCGATGATCACGCCGGTGCCGCGTGGACCGAACAGCCACTTGTGGGTGCCGGCGATGAAGTAGTCGCAGTTGAAGTCGGCGAAGGTTACGTCTTCGATGCCGAAGCCGTGCACGCCGTCGACCACGTAGATGATCCGGTCCTGCTCGTCGCGGCTTTGGTTGAAGGTTTTCACCAGTTCGCCGACTTCGCGGATCGGCAGCTTGACGCCGCTGCCGGACTGCACCCAGGTCATGCCCAGCACGCGGGTTTCCGGGCGGATGGCTTGGCGAATATTGCCGAGCATTTCGTCCACCGAAGCCAGCTGTGGCTCCTTGAACAGCGTCACGCGGCGTACCTGGGTGCCCATCAGCTGCTCGCGGTAGGCCAGGCGGGTGTTGGTGGAATAGTGCTCGTGGGCGCTGACCAGGATCTCTTTGCCCGGCGCCACCTGCAGGCCGCCGTAGATCATCGACAAACCTTCGGTGGTGCTGCCGGTCAGGGCCACTTGACCTGGTTGCACGCCGAAGTAGCGACCGGCCCAGGCGCGCACGTCATTTTCATAGCCCCAGAGCTCTTCGCGGTCCCAGTCGACCATCTCGCCCGGGTTCTGGTCCAGCCGCGCACGGAAGCGGGCGATGGCCTCGCTGACCACGCGGGGGTGGGACGCCAGCAGGAAGTTGCAGAAGTGCAGGTAGGCCGGGTCCAGGTCGAACTGCTGGCGCAGGGCCTGCCATTTGCCCTGGCCGGTTTTTGCCGCAGGCGTGGCTGCCAGTGCGGTCTGGGCGAAGCTGCCAGTCAGGGGCAGGGCGGCAGCGAGCAGGCCGGCCTGCTTGAGAAAGCGGCGACGGTCGTTCATCAACCACGCTCCGCTTGAGTGTTAGTAGCCGGCTTGGCCAGGCGCTGCACCTCTTCCCACACACGCAGGAAGTTGCCACCCCATAGCTTGGCGATGTCGGCGTCGGAGTAGCCGCGCTGGATCAGTTCGGCGGTGACATTGCGTGACTCGCCGACATTCATCCAGCCGGTGACGCCGCCACCGTCGTTGAAGTCGGAGGCGATGCCAACATGGTCGATGCCGATCTTGCGCACCGTGTAGTCGATGGCGTCGACCATGTCCTTGACCGTGGCGCGGGGCTCTTCATCGAGGATGGCGTAGAGCGCGCTGGCGTACTCGCCGAACTTCTTCTCGGGCCAGATGGAGATGATCGCGTCACCCGGCATCAAGGCGTTGGCCAGGCCGTTCAGCGGCTGCAGGTCGAAGCGCTTGCGCAGGGCATTGAGCTTGTCCAGGGTGCCCTGGCTCAGGGGCTTGAGGTAAGCCGGGAAGCCCACCACCTGCACCACGCCGCCGCTGTGCTTGATCGCTTGCAGCTCGTGGTCGCTGAGGTTGCGCGGGATGTCCACCAGCGCACGCGGTGCGGAGTGGGAGGCGACCATCGGCGCGCGGCTCAGGCGGGCAACGTCTTCCAGGGCCAGGGTGGACATCTGCGACACGTCGATGATCACGCCAAGGTCGTTGAGCCGGCCCACAGCCTGCTCACCCAGCGGCGACAGGCCACCGAAGGCGTCGGGGGTGTCGTTGAGGAACGGCAGCGGGCGCGAGGAGTCGGCCCAGGCGTTGTTGCCCACGTAGCTGAAGCCGAACATGCGCATGCCGCGGGCGGCCCAGGTGTCCAGGGCATTGAGGTCGTGGCCCAGCGGGTAGGCATTGAGCATGCTGAGGAAGATCGCGAACTTGCCTTCGCCGTGCAGGCGGCGGAAATCTGCTGGGGTGTAGGCGATGGCGACCTGGTTGGGGTAGTCGCGCACCATGCCAGTGAGGATCTTGTAACGCATCTCCTGCTGCTGGCGCGCTTCGTCGACGAAGGCGGCGGTCGGGCGATGGGGCGCGTTGTCGCCGTTCCAGATTTCCGGCCAGCCGAAGATCGTCAGCGCCGCACCGGAGAGCCGGCCGCGGCCGGCCTTGACCAGGTCGAACTGGCCACTGCCATCCTTGTCGGCCTCCTTGCCTTCGGTGCCGAAGTTCAGCGGCACGGTGATGTGGCTGTCGAAGGAGATGATGCGCTCCTGAAGTTCCTCTGCATGTTTCATTACCTCACGCGGGTAACCGGCCGGCAGGTAGATGAAGAAGTACCAGGCCGCGGCGCCCGCGAGCGCGATGATCAGCGCCAGGGCAGCGAGGTAGGGGGCTTTGCGCAAGTGTGTCGTGTTCATTGCCATCCCGTTGATTGCAGGGTCGATGCGGTTGCGGCAGCCGCGATCACGGGGCTTGCCTGTCACCGAGGGACGAGCGCGACAGCGGGAAATTTAGCCGCGTGCTGCCGGTAAATTTGCCGCGCGGCATCTCGTTCTAGCTCGATAGGCGTGGCTGACACGGATACGGATGTGGCGATGAGGTTTTCCAGGCGTGAGTTCATGGTGGGGCTGGCGGTCGCCGGCGCAGCGGGTTCGGCAGCGTGGTATGCGCGCTTGCCGCGCGACCACGACGAGAAGCTCGGCAAAGATGAAGTGCAGACCCCCGGCGAGGCCACTGTCGAGGCCGCCGTCGGTGCCGGCGTGCGCATCGGCGACAAGCTGCGCGGTATCTGGGACCTGCGCTTCAGCGGCGCCGAGGCGGGCGTGGACGGCCTGCCCCTGGAGGACGTGCAGATGCTGCTCGATGTTGGCCCGTCTGGTCGCGCACTGCGTGGCTTCATCGACGTGGCTGAACGCCTGCGCGGCAGTGACCAGCCGCGCTACCGGGTGCTCGGCGAGCTGGTCGCCGTCGATGCCGGCAAGGTCCGCTGGCGCCTTGTACCGGCCGGGGCATCAGCGCCGAGCCATGAGCTGGAGGCGACCCTCGATGAGGTTTGGGCTGGCTGGGGCAATGCTGGCGCCGGCACCCTGACCGGGCGCATCCGCCGCATTGACCGGCCCCTGCTGAGCCCTGAGCCGGACAACCATTTCGTCGCCAGCAAGCGCCTCTTCCCCGAGGCACGCCAGGTCACGCCGCTGGCGCCAGCGCTGATGGCCTGGCTGAATTCCCCCGAGCACCGCCTGTTCCACCAGGTGTGGCATGCCACCCGGGACAAGTGGCACCGCCTGGACGACGACAAGCGCGATGCCCTGCGCGGTGCCGGCTGGCAACCCGGCCCGCGTGACGCCGAGCGTGGCGCGCGTGGGCGGCGCAAGCACCTCAATGGGTCTGGCGAGGACTTCTTCTTCATGCACCGGCACATGCTGGGGCATGCTCGCGGCCTGCAGCCCGACTTGCCGAACTGGGCGCAACTGCCACTGCCGTCACCGCAGCTTGAGTACGACCGACAGGGATTCATCCGCTATCAGGAAAACCATGACGGCAACTCGGTGCCGCCGGCCTGGGTCGCGGCCAATGATGAAGAGCTGAGCCAATGGCTGCATGGCATCAAGGCGGCGGAAACCTTCTTCAGCAATTTCCAGGTCTGGGAGTCGCAGTACCAGGACCCGGACTACCTCAGCCGCCTGACCCTGGGGCAGTTCGGTTCGGAAGTGGAACTGAACATCCACGACTGGCTGCACATGCGCTGGGCGACCGTCACTCGCGACCCGTCCAACGGCGCGCCGGTGATGGGTGATCGCAACCAGACGGACTACGCGGCGCGTTGGTTCAGGGAGGAAAACGACTTCCTCGGCGACCCGTTCTCGTCACACGTCAATCCGGTGTTCTGGCGTTTCCATGGTTGGATCGACGACCGCATCGAGGACTGGTTCCGGGCCCATGAGCGTGCCCACCCGGGGGAAGTGCAGCGGCGTGAGGTCAATGGTGTGTCGTGGTTTGCGCCGGGGCGTTGGGTACAGGTTGGCGACCCTTGGCTCGGGCCGATGACCCATGGGTGTGGGGGGATTTCCGATGCCGGGGCCGGGGAGATGGAGGTGGAGGCGATGAAGCTGGCGTTGCGCATTGCCTTCAGTGGCGAGCGCGATGTTGGCGACCTGCTGCGGCGTACGCCGCGCAGGCCTTGGTATGCGCGGCATATGAAGTTGCGGGAGGGGGCGGGATTTTGGGCGGGAGGGTTGTGTAACGGCTTGCAGGTGCTCGCCAAGACAGGTTCAGCGCCTGTGGGATTGAGCGCCGCCCGCGCGGCGGATCGCGAGCTTTGCTCGCTCCTACGTTTGTTTCGGGCCAGTAACGCCTGGGGCAGACGCGCGCGACCGCCTTGTTGGTACGACGCAAAATCGCGCCATACGCCAAGGAGTTCTCGCGCAAATCCCACAGGAATAATTGGCCCGAAACAAACGTAGGAGCGAGCAAAGCTCGCGATGCGCCGCGCGGGCGGCGCTCGGTCTGCCAGTCGATGCAACTGTCGTGGCGAACACCTATCAGCCTGACCCGTTACTTACAATTCCCCGCCTTACGATACCCCGCCGCCAACGCCTCGGCCTCACTGCCAAACGCCACCTGGTTCTTCTGCGAAACCTGGCTATACCCCGGGCAGCCGCTGGCCAGGTGATACACATGGCTATTGCGGTTACCGACCACCGCACCACTTGCCGCGGTGCTGGCCAGCGTCGGCTTGGCCGCCTCTTTCACTGCCGTGGTCGGCACCACAGCCGCACCCTGCGGCGTATACCCCAGCGCCCATTTGCGCTCACCGGTCACGAACGGGTTGTTGTGCCCCATGATCGCGGCAATGCGCTGATCACGCTGCTTCTCCCAGGCCGTCACCGGGTGCTGCTTGTCCCAGGCCATCAGCACCTGTTGCTGCTGGCGCGACATGCTCAGCTTGTAGCGATCGAACATGTAGAACGTGGTGCGCGCCACCAGCCCCTTCACCTCGTCGCGTGGCTCGGCGGTTTTCTGCTGGAAGTCGATCTTGGTGGTGCACTGGCCGTACTGCGGCGCAACGCCAGAGACCATGCCGTAGTTGAAGTTGCTGCGGTCACCGTTCACTTCGCCCACGGACGGGTAGAGGTTGAACAGGTCGGCCTCCATGGCACGGAAGGTCGGATCGCTGTCGACGCACTGTTCGCGCCCGCCGTTCTGCCAGCACTGGCGCTGGTGGCCGATGGTCCAGGCCGGGACGATGTGCTCCCACTCGGTACGCTCGGCGCGGGTCTGCAGCTTGCGGGTTTCATAACCACAGGATTTCAGGTCGACCCGGCCACCGGACTTGCCGACCCAGGTCCACTTGCAGCCACAGTACAACTCGCCCATGGCGCTGTTGCCCTGGTCGAGGTAGATCTTCTGTTTGGCGACCACTTTGGCTTCGGTGAAGGTAGCGGGTGGGGTGGCAAAGGCAGCGGGGATGGCGGCGAAGGCGAGGGCGACGGCGCAAAGCAGTTTCTTCATGAAATACGTCTTAGGCTTACAAAAAAACGCGATTATACGGCTTGAGCGCGTTGAAAGAAGAGAGCAAAGGCTTGCGCTTGAGCGCTGCGCCGCTATCGTTTGCGGGTCAGGATCTTGTCGAGCGAATCGTCATGCAAATCGCCCCATCGCCTCTCAACGAGGCAGCCCGCCTGTGTTTCCTCGAGAGCCTGAACATCCTCGATACGCCGGCCGAGGAAACCTTTGACCGCATCACCCGGTTGGCCAGTGTGCTGCTCGAAGTACCCATGGCATTGGTGTCGCTGGTCGACATGAATCGCCAATGGTTCAAGTCGCGCCAGGGTGTGGACATTGCCGAGACCACGCGCGATGTGGCGTTTTGTGCCCATGCCCTGCATGTTGAAGACATCCTGGTGATCCCGGATGCCTGCGCCGATCCGCGTTTCGAGGACAACCCGCTGGTAACCGGTGGACCGCGCATCCGCTTCTATGCCGGCGTGCCGCTGCGTTTTGCCGGTGAGCTGACTGTGGGCACGCTGTGTGTGCTGGACACCCGGCCCCGCCAGGTGTCAGAAACCGAGTTGGCGCACCTGCGCGACCTGGCGCGGATCGTCGAACGCGAGATGCTCCACCGCAGCCTGGCCATCGACTCGGGCAGTGCGGTGCAGCAGGCGGAGCAGGGGGCACTGATGTCTTCCGGGGCGCGTTTTCACCGGGTGTTCGACAACAGCCCGACGAGCAAGGCCCTGGTCGATCTTGACGGGCGCATCCTCGAGCCCAACCGGGAGTTCTGCCAGTTGCTGGGCAGGGCCAAGGAGTGGCTGGTGCTGACTAAGTTGGGCGAACTGATCGACCCACAGGACCTGGCCAAGCTGGACGAGCCTTGGCAGCAGATCGTTGCTGGCGAGCAAGATTCGCTGGTCATCGAGATGCGGCTGGTCACCGCCGGCAGTGGTGCACTGTGGAGCGAGCTGAGCGTATCGGCGCTGCGCGATGCGCGCGGCGTTACCGAGCAGTTGGTGGTGTTCGTGCGTGACGTCAGCGAACGCAAGCGCCGCCAGCAGCAACTGCAGCGCTACCAGGCGACCCTGGAGCAGCAGGTGGCGCAGCGCACCGAAGAGCTGGCACGCAGCCAGGAAACCCTGCAGGCCATCGCTGACAATATCCCGGTGCTGATCGCGCAGATCGGCACCAACCTCGAATACCGCTTCAACAATGCCGTGTACCGGCAGGTCTTCGGCGTCGAGCCGACCCAGCTCAAAGGCCGCAAGGTGCAGGATGTGCTGCCGGCGGACGTGTACCAGCAGCTGCTGCCTTGCTTCCACAAGGCATTGGCCGGCGAGCGGGTGGAGGCTGACAATGTGCGTTACAGCCCTGACGACACGCGGATCTGGCACGCGTCTTATGTGCCCGATATTCGCAACGGCAAGGTGGAGGGCTTTTTCGTCATGTCGTTGGACGTGACCGAACGCAAGCGCAAGGAAAAAAGCCTGCTCGACCAGGCCACGCTCGACCCGCTGACCGGGTTGCCCAACCGCGCGGCGTTGCATGAGGAGCTGGATTTCGCCCTGCAGCAGCGGGGGGCGTTTGCCTTGTTCTTCATCGACCTGGATGGCTTCAAGCAAGTCAACGACCAGCATGGCCACGAGGCGGGTGATGCCGTGTTGCAGGCTGCTGCGGGGCGCATGCTAGCGATCATGCGTGCGGACGACACGGTGGCCAGGCTGGCCGGTGATGAGTTCGTGGTCATCGCCCAGGCCGTGGCCAACCAGGCATCAGCCCGGGATATCGCGCGCAAGCTGTGCGATGTGCTGTCGGCGCCGGTTGCGGTGGAGGGGGTTGAAGTTGCTGTGGGGGCTAGTATCGGGGTTTATCTGAACTTGTCCGGGCATGACCCGCAGAGTGCCGAGGAGGCTTTGGCGTTGGCGGACAAGGCGATGTATGAAGCCAAGCGAGGGGGGCGGAACAGGTATAGTCTGGTGGGGGATTGAGGGGGATCGCCAGGATATGGCATCAGGGTCTCCATCTGCCTGCCACAACAGTTGCAGCGCCTGTGAGATTGAGCGCCGCCCGCACGGCGCTCGATTTCACAGGCGCTGAATGTGTTGTGGCGAACACCCGTCCGCCTCAACGCCATCCTCAGCCAATCACGCCCCCCAAATACCGCAACCCCCACAACACCCCCATACCCACCGCCAGGGTCAGCAGCGTACTGCGCGTGCGCCAGGCAACCAGCCCCGCCACCACAGCTGCCGGTATCTGTGGGTTGCTCCAGTCGATACCCGGCTGCCCTGCCTTGAACACCACGGCCGGCAGCACCAGCGCAGCCAACACACTGGCCGGCACATACACCAGGGCGCGGCGCAACATCGGCGGAATGCGCAACGCGCCGTAGAACTCGATGAACGACAGGCGTATCGCAAAGGTGCCCAGCCCGATCAGGGCGAAGGTGATCCATGGGGTCATGTCGTTCATGGCGCCTCCGCTGCCACGGGTGCGCCCTTGCGCAGTTGTTCGATGCCCAGCCCGCTGATCACACCACCCAGCGAGGCGACCAGCAAGCCGAGGTTGTAGGGCAGGTCGTGTACCAACACCGCCAGCGCGCCGCCCACCACCGCTGCGCCCAGCAGCGCCGGGTTACGGATGCCCGGCACCAGCAGTGCCAGGAACGACAGTGGAATGGCAAAGCCTAGCGACCAGGACTCCGGAATGCCGGTACCCAGGTACACGCCGGCCAGCACCGCCAGGTTCCAGCCGAACCACATCGGCAAGGCGGTGCCCAGGTAGTAGGGGAAGGCAAATCGACCGAGGCCGTCGGTGCCGAATTTCAGGCTGCACAGGGCGAACGACTGGTCGGACAGCAGGTAGGACAACGACCAGCGCTTGCGGCGTGGCAGATCGCTCAGGTGCGGGGCCAGCGCGGCGCTGTACATCAGGAAGCGCAGGTTGATCACCAGCGCGGTGACCGCCATGGTCAGTGGCAGCGCGCCGCTCTGCATCAGTTGCAGCACCACCATCTGCGCGGAGCCGGAATAGAACAGCAGGGTCATGCCCATGGCGTCGAGCGGCGACATGCCAATACCGATGGCCGTCACCCCGGTGATCAGGCCGAAGGGAACCATGCCGGTCATCAGTGGCAGAACCGCGCGGACACCCTCGGTGAATGCGTGCATCGCGCTTTTGTAGTGCATGTGGGTTCCTTGAACATTCATCAGGCTCGCTCAAGGTAAAACCCGCCCGACTTGGTAACAACGCAGATTTCTGGAATATTAGGCCTAAAAAAAATAGGCCTTGAAGCATGCCACTCGATTCACCTACCCGGCACACCCTGCAGCTCAATGCCCTGCGCGCGTTCGAGGCGTCGGCGCGGCTCGGTGGTTTTGCCCGGGCTGCCCACGAACTTAAGGTCACTCCAGGGGCAATTGCTGCGCTGATCAAGACCCTGGAAACCCAGTACGGCGCCGCCCTGTTCGAGCGCCATGCCAAGGGCGTGCGCTTGACCCCGCTGGGCGAAAGCGTGAAGACACAGTTCACCGAGGCCTTCGATGCGGTGGAGGAGGCTGCCCGAACCTTGCGCCGGCTGGCCGCGCCGCAGCGGGTGCATATCGTCACCTCGCCGGCATTGGCCCAGTTGTGGATCGGGCCGCGGCTGCCGCGCCTGACCGAAATGCTCGCCCCCATCGAGGTCTCCGTGACGGCGGTCGATGAACCGCCCAACCTCAAGCGCAGCCCGTTCGACCTTTGCCTGTTCTACGTCGAGCAGGTCGTGCGCGGCCAGCGCAAGCTGGCCGATGAAGACATCCTGCCGGTGTGCAGCCCCGCGCTGGCCGCAAAGATTACCGCGCCGGCAGACCTGGCCAGTGCGCGCTGCATCAAGGATGTCGGTTGGCAGGACTGGGATGTCTGGTCGGCGGCGATCATGCCTGAACAGCACTTCGTGGCCCGAGGCCCCGGTTTTTCCCTTTATTCGATCGCGGTGCAGCAAGCCTTGCTGGGCGCCGGTGTACTGATCGGGCGCAGGAGCCTGATTCAGCCATACCTCGACAGCGGCGAACTGGTCGCGCCCCTGGCCCGCTCGGTGCCGTTGGGGTTGACCATCGCGGCATGGCGCTTGCCGGGTGCCACGGGCAACCCACGCGTGGCAGCAGTGGAAGAGGCCTTGAAACGGCTGGCTTGAGGTGTGGCCAACTTTGCGCTGGCCACACCCAGTCCCATGGCAGCCATGCAAGCAGCGAAAATAGGACGTCCGGGCTATTTCCGTCGTCGGCCGCCAGGCATATGCTTGCCTGTCAGAGGAAGCAAGTTGCCGCCTGCGGCAAACACAAGCACTGTCGGCAGCACCTGAATCGGGGCGCAGTTGCTGGACACCAGGGAGAGCGTCCATGAGTCAGGAAACAATGCCGGCACTTGCCGGCTTCAGTGAACAGCAGTTGGCCACGCTGTTCGCGTTGATCAGCGATGGGATCTGGGACTGGAATGCCAATACCGGCTACGTCTACCGCAACCCCGGCTGGTACGCCATGCTCGGCTACGAAAGCCATTCCATGGCCAACACCGTACTGACCTGGGAAAGCGTGATCCACCCCGAGGACTACCCACGGGTGATGGCGCATTTCGAGGCCTATATCAACCAGCGCAACGAGCGCTATCTCATCGAGTACCGCTGCCGCTGCCACGATGGCAGTTACCTGTGGGTCGAGGACAGCGGCCATATCATCAACCGCAACGAAGATGGCTCGGTGGCGCGCATGCTCGGCGCACACCGCAATATCGATGCGGGCAAGCGCCTGGTGGCGCAGCTGGAGCAGAAGAATCACTCGCTGGAAGCTCAGGTGGCCGAGCGCACCCGCGAGCTGTCGTGGGTCAACCAGCAGTTGCAGCGCCAGCTCGACGAGAACCGCATCCTGGCCGAGCGCGACGCGCTGACGCGGATAGCCAATCGCTACCGGTTGGAGAAGACCTTGCAGCAGGAGTGCGAACGAGCCAAGCGCTTCCGCCAGCCGCTGGCGCTGGTTGCCATGGACCTGGATGATTTCAAGCCGATCAATGACTGCTATGGCCACGCCCGTGGCGATGCGGCGTTGATCCGGGTGGTCGAAAACCTGAGCACCAGCCTGCGTGAACTGGACCTGCTGGCGCGGTGGGGCGGCGACGAGTTCGTCATGGTGCTGCCGCAGACCACGCTGGGCGAGGCACTGGAGCTGGCGGGGCAGTTGCGCCGGGTGATGGAGCGGCTTGAACCGGTGGGTGATTACCGGCTGACCATGAGTTATGGCGTGGTGCAATGGCAGGAAGGGGAAGGCCAGGAAGCGCTGCTGGCCCGGGCTGACAAGGCCTTGTATCGGGCCAAGGAAGCGGGCAAGAACACGATTTCCGAGTGAGCCGATAGAGGATGAAAAAAGACCCGCGACGCCTGGGGCGCAGCGGGCCAAATCGGCCTGGGCCGCTTCAGTGTCAGATATGCAGCGCGTGGCCCAGCGCGCGCAGTGCCGCTTCCTGTACCGCTTCTCCCAGCGTCGGGTGAGCATGGATGGTGCCGGCCACATCTTCCAGCCGGGCGCCCATCTCCAGCGACTGGGCAAACGCCGTGGACAGTTCCGATACTGCCACGCCAACCGCCTGCCAGCCCACGATCAGGTGGTTGTCACGCCGCGCCACCACGCGCACGAAACCGCTTTTCGATTCCAGGCTCATGGCCCGGCCATTGGCGGCGAACGGGAACTGCGCGACGATGCAGTCCAACCCTTGCTGGCTGGCTTGCTCCGGCGTCTTGCCCGCCACCACGACCTCCGGGTCGGTGAAACACACCGCAGCAATTGCTGCGGGTTCGAAACGTCGGGTCTTGCCGGCTATGATTTCGGCAACCATCTCGCCCTGCGCCATGGCGCGGTGGGCGAGCATCGGTTCGCCGGCTACGTCACCGATGGCCCAGACGTTGCGCATGCTGGTCTGGCAGCGTTCGTCTATGGCAATGGCGGCGCCGTTCATCTTCAGGTCCAGGCATTCAAGGTCGAAGCCTTTGGTCCGCGGCCGGCGGCCCACGGCCACCAGCACCCGGTCGGCCTCCAGGCGCAGTTGCCCGCCCTGGCCATCGCTGGCCAGCAGGCAGCCGTTCTCGTAGCCTTCGACGCTGTGGCCCAGGTGCAGGGCGATGCCCAGCTTCTTCAGCGATTCGGCCACGGGCGCGGTCAGTTCGCTGTCGTAGGTTGGCAGAATGCGCTCGCGTGCTTCCACCACGCTGACCTGCGCACCCAGCTTGCGATAGGCAATGCCCAGCTCCAGGCCGATGTATCCGCCGCCCACCACCACCAGGTGTTTGGGCAGGGCCTTGGGCGCCAGGGCTTCGGTAGAGGAAATGATCGGCCCGCCGAGTGGCAGCATCGGCAGTTCGACGCTGTGCGAACCGGTGGCCAGCAGCAGGTGCTCGCAGCGGATGCGCTGGCCGTCGACCTCGACCTGCTTGCCGTCGAGGACCTTTGCCCAGCCGTGAATCACCTTGACCCCATGCTTTTTCAGCAAGGCGGCTACGCCGGTGGTCAGGCGGTCGACGATGCCGTCCTTCCAGGCCACGCTCTGGTTGATGTCCAGGCGAGGGCTGTCGACGCTGATGCCCAATGGCGACTGCCCGGCGAAGCGAGCGGTCTGGTGGAACTGCTCGGCCACATGGATCAGCGCCTTGGATGGGATGCAGCCGATGTTCAGGCAGGTGCCGCCCAAGGCCTGGCCTTCGACCAGCACGGTAGGGATGCCCAGTTGCCCGGCGCGGATGGCGGCCACGTAGCCGCCGGGGCCGCCGCCGATGATCAGCAGGGTGGTGTCGATGATCTGGGACATGCTCACTCCAGGAACAAACAGGCAGGTTGTTCGAGCAGGCCGCGCACGGCCTGGATGAACTGCGCGGCATCCATGCCATCGACCACCCGGTGGTCGAACGAGCTGGACAGGTTCATCATCTTGCGTACGACGATCTGGCCGTCGATCACCACCGGGCGCTCGACGATGCGGTTGACGCCGACGATCGCCACTTCCGGGGTGTTGACCACCGGGGTGCTGACGATGCCGCCTAGGGCTCCGAGGCTGGTCAGGGTAATGGTCGAGCCGCTCAGTTCTTCACGGCTGGCCTTGTTGCTGCGGGCGGCGTTGGCCAGGCGCGAAATCTCGCTGGCATTGGCCCACAGGCTGGCGGCTTCGGCATGGCGCAGCACCGGCACCATCAGGCCGTTGTCACCCTGGGTGGCGATGCCCACATGCACCGCGCCGTGGCGGGTGATGACCTGTGCTTCGTCGTCGTAGGTGGCGTTGATCTGCGGGAAGTCGCGCAAGGCCACGACCAGGGCACGGACCAGGAAGGGCAGCAGGGTCAGCTTGCCACGCGTGTTGCCGTGCTTGGCATTGAGCTGCTGGCGCAGGGCCTCTACGGCGGTGACGTCGATCTCTTCCACGTAGCTGAAGTGCGCGACACGGCGCTTGGCGTCCTGCATGCGCTGGGCGATCTTGCGGCGCAGGCCGATCACCTGCACCTGCTCGCTGTCGGTGCGCTTGGCATAGCCACTCGGCGCCTGGCCGGCAGCGCTGTGCGGCTTGCTCATGAAGGCGTCGAGGTCTTCGTGCAGGATGCGCCCGGCCGGGCCGCTGCCATGCACGTAGCGCAGCTCGATGCCGGCATCCAGGGCGCGCTTGCGCACCGCCGGCGAAGCCAGCGGCTTGTCCCCCGGCTGGCGCGGCACGATCGCTGCTTCGACGTGATGCTCGGGTGCCTGCAAGGCTGCCGGCTGCGGCGCTTTCGCCGGCGCTGGCGCCTGGGGTTCGGCCGCGCTGTGGGCTTCCACAGGATTGGCCTGCGGCACATCCACATGGTTGCCGCTGCCTTCCACTTCGATGCGGATCAGCTCGCTGCCGACCGCCATCACTTCACCGGGCTTGCCGCCCAGGGCCAGCACCTTGCCGCTGACCGGCGACGGGATTTCCACGGTAGCCTTGTCGGTCATGACATCGGCCACCACCTGGTCCTCGGCGATCACGTCGCCGACCTTGACGAACCATTCCACCAACTCGACCTGCGCGATGCCTTCGCCAATGTCCGGCATCTTGATGACGTGCGTGCCCATTCAGACCTCCATGACCCGTTTCAATGCCGCGCCTACCCGCGAAGGGCCTGGGAAGTAAGCCCATTCCTGTGCGTGGGGGTAGGGGGTGTCCCAGCCGGTGACGCGCTCGATCGGTGCCTCGAGGTGGTGGAAGCAATGCTCCTGCACCAGCGACACCAGTTCGGCGCCGAAGCCGCAGGTGCGGGTCGCTTCATGCACGACCACGCAGCGGCCGGTCTTCTTCACCGACTCGACGATGGTCTCCAGGTCCAGCGGCCAGAGGCTGCGCAGGTCGATCACCTCCGCGTCTACACCACTCTCTTCGGCGGCCACCTGGGCCACGTAGACCGTGGTGCCGTAGGTCAGCACGGTGACATCGTTACCCGGGCGGGTGATCGCCGCCTTGTCCAGCGGCACGGTGTAGTAGCCATCTGGTACGGCGCTTTGCGGGTGCTTCGACCACGGGGTGACAGGGCGGTCGTGGTGGCCGTCGAACGGGCCGTTGTACAGGCGCTTGGGCTCAAGGAAAATCACCGGGTCGTCGCATTCGATCGAGGCGATCAGCAGGCCTTTGGCGTCATACGGGTTGGACGGCATCACCGTGCGCAGGCCGCAGACCTGGGTGAACATCGCCTCCGGGCTCTGGCTGTGGGTCTGGCCGCCGTAGATGCCGCCGCCGCAGGGCATGCGCAGGGTCAGCGGGGCGATGAACTCGCCGGCCGAGCGGTAGCGCAGGCGGGCCATTTCCGAGACGATCTGGTCGGACGCCGGGTAGAAATAGTCGGCGAACTGGATTTCCACCACCGGGCGCAGGCCGTAGGCACCCATGCCCACGGCAGTGCCGACGATGCCGCTTTCCGAGATCGGGGCGTCGAACACCCGCGACTTGCCGTACTTGGCCTGCAGGCCCTCGGTGCAACGGAACACGCCGCCGAAGTACCCGACGTCCTGGCCGTAGATCACCACATTGTCGTCGCGCTCGAGCATGACATCCATGGCCGAGCGCAGGGCCTGGATCATGGTCAGTGTGCTGGTGGCCATGGCGGTTTCCGGGTTGATGCTGTTGTTGTGATCGTTCATCTCAGACCCCCAGTTCCTGGCGCTGACGGCGCAGGTGGTCAGGCATTTCCTTGTACACATCCTCGAACATCGAGGCCGCGCTCGGGATGTGGCCGTTGGCCAGGGTGCCGTACTGTTCTGCTTCCTTCTGCGCGGCGATGACCGCAGCTTCGAACTCGGCGGTGGTGGCCTGGTGTTCTTCCTCGGACCAATGGCCGATCTTGATCAGGTGCTGCTTCAGGCGAGCGATCGGGTCGCCCAGCGGGAAGTGGCTCCAGTCATCGGCCGGGCGGTACTTGGACGGGTCATCCGAGGTCGAGTGCGGGCCGGCGCGGTAGGTGACCCACTCGATCAGCGAGGGGCCCAGGCCGCGGCGGGCACGTTCGGCAGCCCAGCGCGAGGCGGCGTAGACGGCGACGAAGTCGTTGCCGTCGACCCGCAGCGAGGCGATGCCGCAACCCACGCCACGGCCGGCGAAGGTGGTCTGCTCGCCACCGGCGATGGCCTGGAAGGTGGAGATCGCCCACTGGTTGTTGACCACGTTGAGGATCACCGGGGCGCGATAGACGTGGGCGAAGGTGAGGGCGGTGTGGAAGTCCGACTCGGCGGTGGCACCGTCACCGATCCAGGCCGAGGCGATCTTGGTATCGCCCTTGATCGCCGAGGCCATGGCCCAGCCGACTGCCTGCACGAACTGGGTCGCCAAGTTGCCGCTGATGGTGAAGAAGCCGGCTTCGCGTACCGAATACATGATCGGCAACTGGCGGCCCTTGAGCGGGTCGCGCTCGTTGGACAGCAACTGGCAGATCATCTCCACCAGCGACACGTCGCGGGCCATGAGGATGCTCTGCTGGCGATAGGTAGGGAAGCACATGTCGGTGCGGTTGAGCGCCAGCGCCTGGGCGCTGCCGATGGCTTCCTCGCCCAGGCTCTGCATGTAGAAGGACATCTTCTTCTGGCGCTGGGCAACCACCATGCGGCTGTCGAAGATGCGCGTCTTGAGCATCGCGCGCATGCCTTGGCGCAGGATCTGCGGGTCTATGTCCTCGGCCCACGGGCCTTGGGCGTTGCCTTGCTCGTCGAGCACGCGGACCAGGCTTTTGGACAGGTCGGCGGTGTCGGCAGCATCGACATCGATCGGCGGTTTACGGACTTGCCCTGCGTCGTTCAGGCGCAGGTAGGAGAAATCGGTCTGGCAGCCTGGCCGGCCGGTGGGCTCGGGCACATGCAAACGCAGGGGGGCGTACTCGTTCATGCTTTTTACGCTCGCTCGGATGTTGTTTTTGTGAGCTCTGAAGCGGCCGCCGCTGAGTACCGGCTTGTGACTGGTAGGTCAGCGTCTGTTACATCTTAGTGGGAGGGCAGGAGAATTTTTCTCTCAAGTTGATTGCCTTTGTCTGGCTGGGGAGATAAACATTCCGGATAAACATAAAAAACCGGTGAATTTGTCTCATGCGCAAGCTCGATCGTACCGATATCGGCATTCTCAACAGCCTTCAGGACAACGCCCGCATCACCAATGCGGAACTGGCGCGGTCGGTGAACTTGTCGCCGACGCCCTGTTTCAACCGGGTCAAGGCCATGGAGGAGCTGGGTGTGATCCGCCAGCAGGTGACCTTGCTGTCGCCAGAGGTGCTGGGGCTGGACGTGAACGTATTCATCCATGTCAGCCTGGAAAAGCAGGTCGAGCAGGCGTTGCACCGTTTTGAGGAAGAGATCGCCGAACGGCCCGAGGTGATGGAGTGCTACCTGATGACCGGTGATCCGGACTACCTGTTGCGGGTGCTCTTGCCGAGCATTCAGGCGCTGGAACGGTTTCTCGATTATTTGACGCGGCTCCCGGGGGTGGCCAACATCCGTTCGAGCTTTGCCCTCAAGCAGGTGCGCTACAAGACGGCTCTGCCGTTGCCTTCCAATGGCATGACCTTGCGGGAATAGCGATGGCCAGCAAGGGTGCTTGATATTTTAAACACCCCAAGCCTATGTTGTTGTCAGCCTATAACAACAAGGACAAGCGTCATGACCACCGCCGCCCACCGCTCGCACGCCGAGCTCCTCCAGGGCATCGACCAGATCGAATGCGTCACCCCCGACCTCAACGGCGTTCCCCGCGGCAAGGTGATGACCGCCGAGGGCTTCCTCGAAGGCCGCCGCCTGCAGATGGCCCGGGGAGTGCTGCTGCAATGCATCATGGGCGGCTACCCGCCGGCGCGTTTCTACGGCAGTGACGACGGCGACCTGGCGCTGGTGGCGGAGCCTGCGCAGATTCACCGCCTGCCGTGGAGCGAGGAGGGCCTGGCGCTGGCCATCTGTGACGCCAACGAGCTCGATGGCCGGCCTTCCGGGCTGTCCACGCGGGGGCAGCTCAAGGCGGTGATCGCCCGCTACGCCGCCCTTGGCCTGGCGCCGGTGGTGGCGACTGAGCTGGAGTTCTTTGTCTTCGCCCCCAACACCGACCCGCAGCAACCCTTCCTGCCACCCGTTGGCAAGGATGGTCGCCGCGAGCTTGGCCATTCGGCGTTCAGCGTCAATTCCAACAATGGCCTGCGCCCGTTCTTCCAGGAGGTCTACCAGTGCATGGCGGCCCTGGGCCTGCCACGCGACACTTTCATGCACGAAATGGGCGTGAGCCAGTTCGAGATCAATCTGTTGCACGGCGATCCGCTGCTGCTGGCCGACCAGACCTTCCTGTTCAAGCACCTGCTCAAGGAAGTGGCACTCAAGCATGGCCTGAGCGTGGTATGCATGGCCAAGCCGTTGGCGCACACTCCGGGCAGCTCCATGCACATTCACCAGAGCGTGGTGGAGACCGCCAGCGGGCGCAACGTGTTCAGCGATGAACAAGGGCAGCCGACCGACACCTTCTACCACTTCATCGGCGGCCAGCAGGCGTGCATGGCCGACTTCACGGCGCTGTTCGCGCCCAACGTGAACTCCTACCAACGGCTGTGCCACCCCTACGCCTCGCCGAACAATGCCTGCTGGTCCGAGGACAACCGCGCTGCCGGCCTGCGCATTCCGGCCAGTGCCCCGGTGGCGCGGCGGGTCGAGAACCGCCTTCCGGGTGCCGACGCCAACCCCTACCTGGCCATCGCTGCCAGCCTGGCCGCCGGCCTGCACGGCATCGAGCAACGCCTGCAGCCCGCCCCGGCGATCCAGGGCGAGTTCGAGGTGCCGGAGCACCTGAGCCTGCCGTGCACCCTGCATGCGGCCCTCGAACGCCTCAAGCGCAGCGTCCTGGCGCGGGAACTGTTTGGTAACGAGTTCATTGAAGGCTACCTCGCCAGCAAGACCCTGGAGCTGACGGATTTCTTCAATGAGATCACCCCGTGGGAGAGGCGTGTGCTGGCTGCGCAGGCCTGATCGCGACACAACCGCTACTGGACGCGCCCTTGTCTGGCTATTTGTCTGGCAGGGGACTGCGCCGTGGCCATTTTGCTTTTATGCTTGCCAGCAAGCCAACGCCACCTGACCAGGGAGTTCGACGGGACGTATGCGAAACATCTGGAAGCCCTTTCAGTCGTTGTATTTCGCCGCCTTGATGATGTTGATCGGCTCAGGCCTGCTCAGTACCTATCTGGCGCTGCGCCTGGCGGCCGATCATGTCGACAGCCTGTGGGTCGGTGCCTTGATGGCAGCCAACTATTTCGGCCTGGCCGTGGGCGGCAAGGTCGGCCACCGGCTGATCGGCCGGGTCGGGCACATTCGGGCCTATGCGACATGCGCCGGTATCGTCTGTGCGGCGGTGCTCGGGCATGGCATGACCAGCTGGTTGCCGGTGTGGGTCGGGCTGCGGATGATCGTCGGCCTCGGCATGATGTGCCAATACATGGTCATCGAGAGCTGGCTCAACGAACAGGCCGAGGCCAAGCACCGCGGTGCGGTGTTCAGTGGCTACATGATCGCGTCCTACCTTGGCCTGGTGCTCGGCCAGCTGATCCTGGTGGTGCACCCGCAGCTCGGCCCGGAACTGCTGATGCTGGTGGCCATGTGCTTTGCCCTTTGCCTGGTGCCGGTGGCGATGACCCGGCGCATCCACCCGGCGCCCCTGCGCCCGGCGCCGATGGAGCCGAAATTCTTCATCAAGCGGGTGCCGCAGTCGCTCAGCACGGTGCTGGGTTCAGGCTTGATCGTCGGTTCGTTCTACGGCTTGGCGCCGCTGTACGCCTCCAGCCAGGGCATGACGACCGAGCAGATCGGTCTGTTCATGGGCTGCTGCATTTTTGCCGGGCTGCTGGTGCAGTGGCCGCTGGGCTGGTTGTCCGACCGCTACGACCGTGCGGTGCTGATCCGCAGCGTTGCGGTGGGCCTGGCACTGGCTTCGGCACCGCTGGCGTTCCTGCCGAGCGTGCCGCTGGAGGTGCTGTTCGGCATCGGCTTCGTGATTTCGCTGCTGCAGTTCTGCCTCTATCCCTTGGCTGTGGCGTTTTCCAATGACCACGTCGAGAGCGAGCGGCGGGTATCGCTGACCGCCATGCTGCTGGTCACTTATGGCGTGGGTGCCTGTATCGGGCCACTGGCGGCAGGGGTGCTGATGAAGGTGCTGGGAGCGCAGATGCTGTATGCGTTCTTCGCGTTCTTTGCCCTGGTGCTGGTGTGGCGCATCCGGCCGAAGGCGGTTACTGGGCTGCACCAGGTGCAGGATGCGCCGCTGGGTCACGTGGCCATGCCGGCGGCCGGTTCGCCACTGTCGGCGGCGCTTGACCCGCGGGTTGATGAGCAGACCGTGCAGGAGGTGATGCAGGCACCGGTGGCTGCTGAGGATACCGAGGATGATCAGAAGGCTGAGCCGGTTGCCGAGGCTCGGCCCGAGGATGAGGTCAGTAAGTCGGTTTGAGCCTGTGCCGGCCTTTTCGCGGGACAAGCCCGCTCTTACAGGGTATCGCGGACTCTGTAGGATCGGGCTTGTCCCGCGAAGAGGCCGGGGCAGGAGAAACGCAATCAAAAACGCCACCCGATGGGTGGCGTTCTTGTATTGGCAGGCGACTCAGTAGTCGTCCTTGTCGAACCGCCGTGCTTCACGCTGCAGCTGGTAGACAAAACTTTCGATCTTGCGTTGTGCCTGGCCATTGAGGTTATGGAAGCGCACACCAGCGAAGGTGGTGTTGATCCGCTCTTCATAATGCAGGTGGCGCAGCTCGACCATGGTGTCCACCAGGCCCAGCGGGTTGCTGGCCTTGAAGCGCTCGTACACCTGGCCCAGTTGCAGGCAGTCCTCGACGTTACCTTCGAAGCGCAGCTTGCAGCCGGTGGCAGAGATGTCCAGCAATTTTCCGCGCAGGGCACCGTTACCCTTGAGGAAGCTGCCGTCGAGAATGATGTCGACCAGTTGCGAAAGCTTCAGCGCGGCGCGGAAGGCGTTGCGACGCTGGTGGTAGGTCATCTCTTCCGGCATCGCGCCACGGTAGCAGCGGTGGCCGTCGACTTCGCTGATCTTCAGTTCCTGATTGCATTCCCAGGCGATGCGCACGCCGTCGTGGAAGCCTTCGACGCGGAACGGTTCGCCGTTCTCGATGAATTTTTCGCCATCGCGCGGGATCATTTCGTCCAGCGCCAGGGTATTGCTGTCACGGTCCACGTGTACCACGTAGCTCTGGAACCGCTGGCTGCGCTCATGGAAGGTGATGATCAGCGGATCATGGCTCTCTTGTAGCTGGCGCAGGTTGGCCGCGATCTCCAAGGGCGTGTTCAGCACCTTCGGCGGTTGCGGGGCATCGGCTTCATTGAACACGGGTTTTCAATCTCCAGGCAAAAACGACACACGCAAGTAACGGCATTTTGCCAGTATGTTCTGTGCCTTGATAGAAGTAATCACACTTGGCTGAGCGCCCGGGGCTTGGCAAGTGGTGAAGTGGCGCCACGGCTGTCGTAGAGCGACGGTGCTTCGCCACCCTGAAGGATTCTGATCTGGTTGGCCGTGACGTGTTGCTGCACCTGGATGATCCGGCCATTGGTCTCGTTGACCTTCTGGCAGGCATCCATCAACTGGGTCAGCACATCGAGCTGCTGCAGGATCAGCTCGCCGTTGTCCGACTGAGCCGCCAATGCCTGCACCCCGGCGCGGTTGGCGCTCAGGCCAAGGCTGGTGAGCAGGTTGTTGCGGCGCATGCCTTGCTGCTCGAGCAGGACGATCAGCGACTGCTTGCGGGCCAGAATACCCTCCAGCGGCGCCATGTCGCGACCGTGCAGGGCTACTGACTCCTGCTGGAGCAGGTCGAGCAGTTCCTGGGTCGGTGCGATGTCGTCTTCGATCAGTTGCAGCAAAGTGATGTCGTGCATGGCTAACTCTTGGCTTTACATAGCGTCCGTGAAGTCAGCGCGACGAACGGTCAGCGCTGGGCTTCGAAATCGAGCAGTTTGCTGGCGACACGGCCGGCATCGACCTGGTAGCTGCCGTCTGCGATCGCCTGTTTCAACTGCGCCACGCGGGCACTGTTGACGACGGGCTGGTCGCGCAGCTTGTCGCTGACCTTTTGCAACTGCTGGGCCTCTTGGCTGAGGTGTACCGCTTCTCCGCTGGCGCTGGCGCTTTTTGGCACTTCTTGGGTTTCGCCGGTTTTTTCGGCGTTGCCGGACGTGGCGTTGCCACGAACGCCGCCCGTGATGGACGGAGAGTTATTCAAACGACTGAAGTCGATGACCATGATCAGAAACCTCTGGGTATTTGGACGCTTGCCTTGTTTTCGGCCAACCCGAAAGAAACTTTAGGCACAAATGCTTAGCCGCCTGTCAGCAAGCTCGCGAACCCGTTTCTGGCACAGTTTAGGAAAAGCAGTTGCACACCGCCAGCGCAATCTACATGGCGACCTCAACCTGACCGGGGCCAGTGACCCGGGCCTTGACCACTCGCTGCGAATTGAGGTTGCGCACGCGGATCTGCTCGCCTTGGCCGCCCTTGGTCAAGGCTTCGCCCGGCATGCGCACGCTCAAGGGGCCGCTGCGTGCGGTGATCACCACATGGTCGCCCTTGCGCACCACCTCGGCTTGCTCCAGGTGCTGTGCCGTGAGCACCTGGTCCAGCACCGTCGGTCGCACCATCTTCATGCCCACCGCCTGGTCGAGGTCGGTAAGGAAGCCCTGGGTCAGCGTACCGACGTCGCGCTCGCGCAGGGCCACGTCATTTTCGCCAACGACGTTGTCGCGCTTGAGCGGGCGGGTCACCACCACCACGTCGCGGAACAGCTTCACCGTTGCCGGCACGAAGATGGTCCACGGTGCGCTACCGTCACAGCGCACCCGTACGGTCACCCGGCCCAGCGGCTGCGCCGGGCTCTCCAGCGAGGCGTCCAGCTGCTGGCTGCACAGCGGCATGCGCAGGCGTGGGTCGAGCGGGTTGACCTGGATTTCGTAGCGCCCAGGGGTCTGGGTGGTGGCCAGGTAGTCCTCGACACTGAATTCAAGAAACCCTTGGGTGACACCGATAAGCTGTTCAGGCAAGGTAACCGCGTCCGCCAGCGTGCGAACGCCGGGTGCCAGCAGGCACAGCACGGCGAGCGTGCCGCTCAGCAGGTGCGTCAGTCGTCGGAAATTTGTCGTTTTCGTGTACATGGCGCTCAAAAAAGCAAAGCCCGTGCCGACTTGGTGACTACGTGGCACCAAAAAGGCAGATCGCATAAGGAGTCAGGCATGGCGGGGGTAATGGATTCAGTCAACCAGCGCACGCAGCTGGTTGGGCAGAATCGCCTGGAGTTGCTGCTGTTCCGTCTCAACGGGGCGCAGCTTTACGGCATCAACGTGTTCAAGGTTCGCGAAGTGCTGCAGTGCCCGGAGCTGACCGTGCTGCCCAAGTCGCACCCGGTGGTGCGAGGCGTGGCCAACATTCGCGGGGCGACCATCCCGATCCTCGACCTGTCGATGGCGACCGGGCTGCCGGGGTTGCAGGAAGAAACGCGTAACAGTTTCGTGATCATCACCGAGTACAACACCAAGACTCAGGGCTTTCTGGTGCACTCGGTCGAGCGCATCGTCAACATGAACTGGGAAGAGATTCATCCGCCACCCAAGGGCACGGGTCGCGACCACTACCTGACCGCCGTCACCCGGGTCGACAACCGTATGGTCGAGATCATCGACGTGGAGAAGGTGCTGGCCGAAGTGGCGCCGTCGTCCGAGTCGGTGTCTGCCGGCGTGGTCGATGCCGAGGTGCAGGACAAGGCCACGCTGCTGCGGGTGCTGACTGTCGACGATTCGTCGGTAGCGCGCAAGCAGGTCAGCCGCTGCCTGCAGACGGTAGGTGTGGACGTTGTGGCGCTCAACGATGGCCGACAGGCCCTGGACTACCTGCGCAAGCTGGTCGACGAGGGCAAGAAGCCGGAGGAAGAGTTCCTGATGATGATTTCCGACATTGAAATGCCGGAAATGGACGGCTATACGCTTACCGCAGAGATCCGCAGCGACCCGCGTATGCAAAAATTGCACATCTGCCTGCATACTTCGTTGTCCGGAGTGTTCAACCAGGCGATGGTCAAGAAGGTCGGGGCCGATGACTTCCTGGCCAAGTTCAAGCCGGACGACCTGGCCCAGCGCGTGGTCGACCGGATCAAGGCAGCGCATTGAAGCAGCCGGGGGCATGCTCCCGGCACCAGTGATTGAAAAGAGGCGGCAGTAGTGTCTACGGGTAATTTGGAGTTCGAACAGTTCAGGGTCTTCCTGGAAAAAGCCTGTGGCATCCTGCTGGGCGAGAATAAGCAGTACCTGGTTTCCAGCCGTCTCAACAAGCTGATGGAACAGCAGGGCATCAAGAGCCTGGGCGAGCTGGTGCAGCGCATCCAGACCCAGCCGCGGGGCGGCCTGCGCGAACAGGTGGTGGATGCGATGACCACCAACGAGACCCTGTGGTTTCGCGATACCTATCCGTTCGAAGTGCTGAAGAACAAGGTTATTCCCGAATTCATCAGGAACAACCCCGGGCAGCGCCTGCGCATGTGGTCGGCAGCCTGTTCGTCGGGCCAGGAGCCGTACTCGATCTCGATGGCCATCGATGAGTTCGAGCGCAGCAACCTGGGCCAGTTGAAGATGGGCGCGCAGATCGTTGCCACCGACCTGTCCGGCTCGATGCTGACCAATTGCAAGACCGGTGAGTACGACAGCCTGGCGATTGCCCGTGGCCTGTCCCAGGAGCGCCTGCAGCGTTATTTCGACACCAAGGCGCCGGGGCGCTGGGCGGTCAAGCCGGCCATCCGCAGCCGTGTCGAGTTCCGGTCGTTCAACCTGCTCGACAGCTATGCGAGCCTGGGCAAGTTCGACATCGTGTTCTGCCGCAATGTGCTGATCTACTTCTCGGCACAGGTGAAGAAGGACATCCTGCTGCGTATCCACAGCACCCTGAAGCCCGGGGGCTACCTGTTCCTCGGTGCCTCGGAGGCGTTGAACGGGTTGCCGGACCACTATCAGATGGTCCAGTGCAGCCCGGGGATCATCTACCAGGCCAAGTGACCGAATAGGGCCGGCAGCGAAAGTTGCCGGCCTTTTTTTGAGCGCTCGCCACAGCATTTTTTAACGTCGGTGAGATCGAGCGCCGCCCGCGCAGCGCATCGCGAGCTTTGCTCGCTCCTACGTTTGTTTCGGGCCAATTATTTCTGTGGGATTTGCGCGCGTAGCCTTGGCGCATGACGCGATATCGCGTCGTACCAACAAGGCGGTCGCGCGCGCCCGTCACAGGCATTACTGTCCCGAAACAAACGTAGGAGCGAGCAAAGCTCGCGATGCGCCGCGCGGGCGGCGCTCGATCTGTGCATCAACTCAGAACACGAGACAAGCACCTGGCAGCCCTCACCCAATCTCCCGGCAAGAAAGGGCAAGGTCAGGAAAATACTGACGTCAATTTTTTGTTTTGCCGCTTCTGCCACCCTGCAATTGCCGCTTTCGCTTCGCCAGGCGGAAGCACTTTGCCGCTTTTCTGGCATCGCGCCATCAGCCTTCGGTGCTACGCCCCAGCATTTCCGGGGTTTCGAGAATGTGGCACAGCCCTTGCTATACCTTGCTCAACGATATTCCGGCCAACCTTCGAAGGTTTTCCCGACATGAGCATCAGTTTCGACAAGGCGCTTGGCATTCACGAAAAGGCACTGGGCTTCCGCGCCCAGCGCGCCGAAGTGCTGGCCAACAACATCGCCAACGCCGACACGCCCAACTACAAGGCGCGTGACATGGACTTCTCTTCGGTGCTCGCCGCCGAGAGCCAGAAGCAGCAAAGCGGCCGCTTCGCCATGGACCGTACCAATAGCCGCCACATCGAGGCCGAAGGCCTGGCGATGGCTGACGACTCGCTGCAGTACCGCGTGCCCACCCAGCCGTCGATCGACCAGAACACCGTGGACGCCCAGATCGAGCAATCGAACTACACGGAAAACGCCATCGGCTTCCAGGCCAGCTTCACCTTGCTCAACAGTAAATTCAAAGGGCTGGTTTCGGCCCTGCGCGGAGAGTAATTCATGTCCCTTTCCAGTGTTTTCAACATTGCCGGCAGCGGCATGAGCGCGCAGAACACCCGCCTCAACACCGTTGCCTCGAACATCGCCAACGCCGAAACCGTGTCGTCGAGCATCGACCAGACCTACCGTGCGCGCCACCCGGTGTTCGCCACCACCTTTCAGAACGCGCAGAGCGGTGTCAGCCAGTCGCTGTTCGAGGACCAGGGCGAGGCGGGGCAGGGCGTGCAGGTCAAGGGCATCGTCGAAGACCAGAGCAATCTGGAGGCGCGCTACGAGCCGAATCACCCGGCGGCGAACAAGGACGGCTACGTCTACTACCCGAACGTCAACGTGGTCGAGGAGATGGCTGACATGATCTCCGCCAGCCGTGCGTTCCAGACCAACGCCGAGCTGATGAACACCGCCAAGAACATGATGCAGAAAGTTCTGACCCTGGGTCAGTGATAAGGAAGCCGGACCATGGCCATCGATACCTCCACTACCGGTGTCAATCTCAACGACGTCCTCGCGGCGTCCGGTGTCAGCACTGGCACTACCAAGAAGACCACCACCGATACCGCGTCCCAGACCGGCAACAGCTCGCTGGGCAAAGATGCGTTCCTGCAGCTGCTGGTTACCCAGATGCAGCACCAGAACCCACTCGACCCGCAGGACAACGGCGAGTTCGTGGCCCAGTTGGCGCAGTTCAGCAGCCTTGAGGGCATCACCTCGCTGAATGAGTCGGTCACCAACATTACCAGTGCCATGGCCTCGTCCCAGGCGCTGCAGGCGTCGTCGCTGGTCGGCCGCTCGGTGATCGTGCAGAACGACAAGGCTGTGGTCGACACCGCCGACAGCTTCAATGGCCAGTTCGTCGTGCCGCAGGCCATCGACGGGGCGAAGATCTCCGTCAAGGACAAGGACGGCAACACCGTCAAGACCATCGAGGTGGGCGAGCAGAAAGCCGGCTATGCCGACTTCATCTGGGATGGCACCAACTCGAGCGGTGCCAAGGTCGACCCAGGCACCTACACCTTCACTGCCAGCACCACCGTGGATGGCAAGTCGGTGCAGATGAACACCCTGCTGCCGGCCAAGGTCACCAGCGTCAGCTTCAACACCACGGGCGAGATGGTGCTCAACCTCGCCGGGGTCGGCAAGGTTTCCCTGTCCGACGTACAAACCATCGGTATCTAAGGCCAGAACGGCACAAGGAGCAACAGCATGTCTTTCAATATCGGCCTTAGCGGTCTGTACGCAGCCAACAAGCAGCTGGACGTTACCGGCAACAACATTGCCAACGTCAACACCACCGGTTTCAAGTCGTCGCGCGCCGAGTTCGCCGACGTCTACGCCGGCGCCAACCGCCTGGGCGTGGGCAAGAACCAGGTCGGCAACGGTGTGCGCCTGGCCGCAGTTTCCCAGCAGTTCACCCAGGGTGACGTGAACAACACCGGCAACGTGCTGGACATGGGGATCCAGGGTCAGGGTTACTTCGTGCTGTCCGACAACGGCTCGATGGTCTACACCCGTGCCGGTGCCTTCCAGACCAGCAAGGACAACTATGTCGTCACCTCCGATGGCCTGCGCCTGCAGGGCTATGCTGCCGACAGCAGCGGCAACATCAAGAAAGGTGTGCTGACCGATCTGCAGATCGACACCTCGGCGCTGCAGCCAAAGGCCACCAGCCTGATCGACCAGGGCATCAACCTGAACTCCTCGGCCGCGTCGATCCCGCTGCCGTCGACGCCGCCGGTTGCCGGTGACATCGTGTTCGACCCGACAGACGATACCACGTATACCAAGTCGTTCCCGACCAAGGTCTACGACAGTCAGGGTAACGAGCACACCATGGAGCAGTTCTACCGCAAGACCGACACCAACCAGTGGACGATGTACACCCTGGTAGATGGTCGCAACCCGATGGACCCGACTTCCACGGCGCCGCTGCAAGCGACCATGACCTTCAATACCGACGGTAGCGTGGCGTCCATGGCTACCGACCCGGCCAGCATTCCGCCGGGTGCTCCGGCCAACGCCGAATGGGCGGTGACCAACAATACCTTCACCCTCAAGGGCTGGGTCCCGGCCGCCAAGGACGCTGCAGGCAACTGGGCCTCCAACGGTTCGGCGGAGAACACCGACGGCATGAAGCTGTCGATGAACAGCACCACCTCGTACAACACTGAGACCGCGCGCATGTCGCAGTCCCAGGACGGTTATGCCACCGGCATCCTGTCGAGCCTGAGCATCGACTCCACTGGCGTGATGTTCGCCAGCTTCAGCAACCAGCAGTCGCGTGCCATTGGCCAGGTAGCCCTGGCCAGCTTCGCCAACGATCAAGGCCTGCAGCAGATCGGTGGCACCCGCTGGACCGAGACCTACTCCTCGGGCATTCCGGGTATCGATACGCCGAAGACCGGTACCCTGGGCAGCGTCGAGTCCAACTCGCTGGAAAACTCCAACGTCAACCTGACGCAAGAGCTGGTCGAGCTGATCAAGGCGCAGAGCAACTACCAGGCGAACGCCAAGACCATCTCTACCGAAAGCACCATCATGCAGACCATCATTCAGATGACCTGATGGTTGCTGGCTGAGCATGCGTGGACTGACCCCTTTCCTGTAAAGGGGTCAGTCGCATTTGCAGGAGGGTTGATGAAAAGGCTGGTTGTCACGTTGATTGCCGCTTTCTGCCTGTACCAGGCCCACGCCGGCACCGCGCCCTGGTGGCGCTGGGAGAGCCAGGTGGATGGCCGCCTGGTGTGCTCGCAATGGCCTCCGGGTGAGGGCTGGAAGAAATTCGCTGGTCCATTCACCAATGGCGGTTGCCGCGAGCCTTGATGAGGCCGGTACAGGATTGCCGCCATCGGCAACCCGGCGCCGGATAACCGGCGGCATCCCAATCGCGAAACCCCGAAAAAGCCCGTATTCACGGGCTTTTTCATGAATTCGAAAAGTTGGTTCGGAACTTGCTTTAGAGCCTGCACAGCAACGGCGAGCGGCAAACGATCGTCAGTGCAGCGGAGGATGACTGTGGACAAGATGCTTTACGTGGCCATGACCGGCGCCAGCCAGAACGCGCTGGCGCAGAAGGCCCACGCCAACAACCTGGCGAACGTTTCCACCAACGGGTTCCAGCGCGACCTGGAACAGGCGCGCTCGATGCCGGTGTTTGGTGACAGCTTTCCGTCACGGGCGTTTGCCATGACCGAACGCCCGGCCACCGACTTCAGCGAAGGGCCGATGGTCGAGACCGGGCGTGAGCTGGACGTGGCCGTGAGCGGGCAGGGCTTCATCGCCGTGCAGGCGCCGGATGGCAGCGAAGCCTACGTGCGCACCGGCAGCCTGAACATCGACGCCCTCGGCGTGCTGCGCGCCGGCAATGGCATGCCGGTGATCGGCAACGGTGGCCCGATCGCCATTCCGCCAGAGCAGAAAGTCGAAGTCGGTGCCGACGGCACCATCAGCATTCGCTCGATGGGTGAAGACCCGCGAGTGATGGCCGAGGTCGACCGCATCAAGCTGGTCAACCCGGACATCAAGAGCATGACCAAGGGCCTGGACGGGCTGATCCACACCCAGAACGGCCAGCCGGCTCCCGCTGACGTCAATGTGCGGGTGGTGTCGGGCTTCCTCGAAGGCAGCAACGTCAACGCCGTGGAAGAAATGACTTCGGTGCTGGCGCTGTCCCGCCAGTTCGAGCTGCACGTGAAAATGATGAACGCGGCCAAGGAAGGCGATGAAGCCATGGCGCGTGTTTTGCAAATCGGCTAACCAACTTTGAACGGGTGCCGTAAAACAGGCGCACGAGGAGAATACTGATGCTTCCGGCTCTTTGGGTCGCTAAAACCGGCCTGTCCGCCCAGGACACCAACCTGACCGTCATTTCCAACAACCTGGCCAACGTCTCGACCACCGGCTTCAAGCGTGATCGTGCCGAGTTCGCCGATCTGCTGTACCAGATCAAGCGTCAGCCAGGCGCGCAGTCGACCCAGGACAGCGAGCTGCCGTCGGGCCTGCAGGTCGGTACCGGTGTGCGTATTGTCGGCACCCAGAAGAACTTCCAGACCGGCAGCCTGCAGACCACCGAAAACCCGCTGGACATGGCGGTCAACGGCCGTGGCTTCTTCCAGGTGCTGCAGCCGGACGGCACGGTCTCGTACACCCGTGACGGTACCTTCCACCTGAACTCCGATGGCCAGATCGTCACCGCCCAAGGCTTTGCCCTGGAGCCGGCGATCGTGGTGCCGAACGACGCCCAGACCTTCACCGTCGGCCAGGACGGCACCGTGTCGATCACCACCGCCGGCAACCCGGCAGCACAGGTTATCGGCAACCTGCAGACCGCTGACTTCATCAACCCGGCCGGCCTGCAGGCGATCGGTGACAACCTGTTCCTGGAAACCGCCGCCAGTGGCGCGCCACAGGTCGGTACCCCAGGCCTGAACGGCTTCGGCACCACCCTGCAGCAGACCCTGGAAAACTCCAACGTCAGCACCGTGGAAGAGCTGGTGAACATGATCACCACCCAGCGCGCCTATGAGATGAACTCCAAGGTCATCTCCACCGCCGACCAGATGCTGTCGTTCGTGACTCAACAGCTCTAAAGCCCTAGTGCAGGTTCTACTCCCGTTACACCGTGAGGTAAGTGTCATGAAGCGTCTGTTGTCTGTGTTCGCCCTGGGGGGGGCGGTTGTGTTGGCAGGTTGCGTCGCGCCGACGCCCAAGCCGAACGACCCGTATTACGCGCCGGTTCTGCCGCGCACCCCGCTTCCGGCGGCAGCCAACAACGGTTCGATCTACCAGGCTGGTTTCGAGCAGGGCCTGTACACCGACCGCAAAGCGTTCCGCGTGGGTGACATCATCACCATCACCCTCAACGAACGCACGTCGGCAAGCAAGAACGCAGGTTCCCAGATCCAGAAGAACAGCAAGGCCGACATCGGCCTGACCTCGCTGTTCGGCTCCACCCCCAACACCAACAACCCGTTCGGCAGCGGCGACCTGTCGCTGGAAGCGGGTTACAGCGGTGACCGCACCACCAAGGGCGACAGCAAGGCCACCCAGGGCAACACCCTGACCGGCTCTATCACCGTCACCGTGGCCGAAGTGCTGCCCAACGGCATCATCGCCGTGCGCGGCGAAAAGTGGATGACCCTGAACACCGGTGAAGAGCTGGTGCGTATCGCCGGCCTGATCCGTGCTGACGACATCGCCACCGACAACACCGTGCCGTCCACCCGCGTGGCCGATGCGCGCATCACCTATTCGGGCACCGGCTCGTTCGCCGACGCCAGCCAGCCGGGTTGGCTGGACCGCTTCTTCATGAGCCCGCTTTGGCCCTTCTGAGTACGGATGAACATGTTCAACCTTAGGCAGCTGATAGCCGCGACCCTGCTCCTGTCCTGCGCGTTCGGTGCCCACGCCGAGCGCCTCAAGGACATTGCCAGCATCTCCGGCGTGCGTTCCAACCAGTTGATCGGCTATGGCCTGGTGGTCGGGCTCAATGGTACGGGTGACCAGACCACCCAGACGCCATTCACCCTGCAGACCTTCAACAACATGCTGTCGCAGTTCGGCATCAAGGTGCCGCCAGGCTCCGGCAACGTGCAGTTGAAGAACGTCGCCGCGGTCTCGGTGCATGCCGACCTGCCGGCGTTCGCCAAGCCGGGCCAGGTGGTGGACATCACCGTTTCATCGATCGGCAACTCGAAAAGCCTGCGCGGCGGCAGCCTGCTGATGACCCCGCTCAAGGGTATCGACGGCAACGTCTACGCCATCGCCCAGGGCAACCTGGTGGTCGGCGGCTTCGATGCCGAAGGCCGTGACGGCTCGAAGATCACCGTCAACGTTCCGTCGGCCGGCCGTATTCCTGGCGGCGCCTCGGTCGAGCGTGCCGTGCCGAGCGGCTTCAACCAGGGCAACAGCCTGACACTGAACCTCAATCGCCCGGACTTCACCACCGCCAAGCGCATCGTCGACAAGGTCAATGATCTACTCGGCCCTGGCGTGGCCCAGGCCGTGGACGGTGGCTCGGTGCGGGTCACCGCGCCGATGGACCCGAGCCAGCGGGTCGACTACCTGTCGATTCTCGAGAACCTCGAGATCGACCCGGGCCAGGCCGTCGCCAAGGTCATCATCAACTCGCGTACCGGTACCATCGTCATCGGTCAGAACGTCAAGGTCTCGCCAGCGGCGGTGACCCACGGCAGCTTGACCGTGACCATTACCGAAGACCCCATCGTCAGCCAGCCGGGGCCGTTCTCCAATGGCCAGACGGCGGTGGTTCCGCGGTCGCGGGTCAACGCCGAGCAGGAAGCCAAGCCGATGTTCAAGTTCGGCCCGGGCACCACGCTGGATGAGATCGTCCGCGCGGTGAACCAGGTGGGCGCGGCGCCCGGCGACCTGATGGCCATCCTCGAAGCACTGAAACAGGCCGGCGCCTTGCAGGCCGACCTGATCGTGATCTGAGGACGCAGCGGATGAATTCGAAAAGCCTGGTCTCCAGTCACGCTGACAGCGGTGCCTATACCGACCTCAACCGCCTGAGCTCGCTCAAGCACGGTGACCGCGACAGCGACGCCAACGTGCGCAAGGTGGCTCAGGAGTTCGAGTCGCTGTTCATCAGCGAGATGCTCAAGGCCTCGCGCAAGGCCAGCGACGTGCTGGCCGATGACAACCCGATGAACAGCGAGACGGTCAAGCAGTACCGCGACATGTACGACCAGCAGCTGGCCGTGAGCATGTCCCGCGAGGGTGGCGGTATCGGCCTGCAGGACGTGCTGGTGCGCCAGCTCTCAAAGAACAAGAGCACCCCGGTCAACACCAGCCCGTTTCCGCGTGTCGATGGCAGCGCGCCGACGCTGTGGGGCAACAAGGTGGCCGACCCGGTGCAGGCGACGCAAACCACGGCCACGCGCAACGACGTCGCCGCGCTCAACTCGCGGCGCCTGGCGCTGCCGGGCAAGCTCACTGACCGCCTGCTGGCCGGCATCGTGCCTTCGGCCACCAGCCCGGCTGCGGCCACCAATACCGCCGCCGTGCCGGCCCGTGACGGGCAACAGCTGGCCAAGGCCATCGCCATCCCGGACAACGGCCTGCGCATCACTGGCCGCGCGGTGGCGCAGCCGCCGCTGGCGCCGAAGAAGGCCTTTGCCGACAGCGACGAATTCGTCGCCACCATGCTGCCGATGGCCGAGCAGGCCGCCAAGCGCATTGGTGTCGATCCGCGTTACCTGGTGGCCCAGGCCGCCCTGGAAACCGGCTGGGGCAAATCGGTCATGCGCAACAGTGACGGCAGCAGCAGCCACAACCTGTTCGGCATCAAGGCCAGCAGTAATTGGGAAGGCGATTCGGCGCGGGCGATCACCAGCGAATTCCGCGACGGCCAGTTCGTCAAGGAGACGGCGGCGTTCCGTTCCTACGATTCGTACCAGGACAGTTTCCACGACCTGGTAAGCCTGCTGCAGAGCAATTCGCGCTATCAAGATGCGGTGAAGTCGGCCGATAACCCAGAACAATTCGTGCGGGAACTGCAAAAGGCCGGGTACGCCACCGACCCGAACTACGCCAGCAAGATCTCGCAGATCGCAAGACAGATGAAGTCGTACGAGAGCTACGCAATGCTCGGTACCACAACGAAACTTTAAGGGTATGGAACCATGGCGAGTCTGATCAATATTGGCATGTCGGGGCTTGGCGCCGCGCAGTCGGGGATGTACACCCTCGGTAACAACATCGCCAACGCCGATGTCGAGAGCTACTCGCGCCAGCAGAACGTGCAGAAGACCAAGGGCGGCCAGCAGGTCGGCCAGGTGTTCATCGGCTCCGGTACCACCCTGGCTGACGTGCGCCGGGTGTACAACGCGTTCCTCGAGAACCAGTTGCGTACCACCACCTCGCTGAATAGCGACGCCACCTCGTACCTGAATCAGATCACCCCGCTGGACACTGCCCTGTCGAGCAGCGACACCGGCATCACTGCCGCGCTGCAGAGCTTCTTCAGTGCCATGCAGGATGCTGCCGCCAAGCCGACCGAGGACGCCTCGCGCCAGCTGCTGCTGACCAGCGCCCAGTCCCTGGCCAAGCGTTTCAATACCCTGTCGGCGCAGCTCAACCAGCAGAACAGTGATATCAACGCCAACATGGCGTCGATTGCCGACAAGGTCAACGCGCTGACCAAGTCGATTGCCGACCTCAACGGCCAGATCTCCAAGATGACCGCTGTCAACGGCCAGCCCAACGACCTGCTCGACCAGCGCGATGGCGCGGTGCGCGAGTTGTCGTCGCTGATCGGTGCCGACGTGGTCGAGCAGAAGAACGGCAACTACGACATCTACCTGAAGAACGGCCAGGCCCTGGTGCTGGGCAACACTACCCAGACCATCGGCGTGGAGCCGAGCGCCACCGACCCGACCCGCATGAGCCTGGTCCTCAATCGCGGCTCGACCAAGATGGACATCACCAACAGCACCACCGGTGGTGAACTGGGCGGCTTGATCCGCTACCGCAAGGAAACCCTCGACCCGGCGCTCAACGAGCTTGGCCGCGTGGCCCTGGTGGTGGCCGATGCCATCAACAGCCAGCTGGCCCAGGGTATCGACAAGAACGGTGACTTCGGTGCCACCCTGTTCGGCGATATCAACAGCGCCGCGGCCATCGCCCAGCGCAGTGTCGCCAAGACTGGCAACAGTGCAGGCTCCGGCAACCTCGATGTGACTATCAAGGACACCGGCAAGCTGACCACCAGCGATTACCAGGTGACCTTCAACAGCGACAAGCAGTACACCGTGCGCAAGCTGCCTGATGGCACCGACATGGGTACCTACAGCCTCGACGACGACCCTGCGCCAGTGATCGACGGTTTCACCCTGTCGCTCAACGGTGGTGCCCTGAGCGCCGGTGACAGCTTCAAGATCACCCCGACACGCAATGCCGCAGCGAATATCGACACCGTGCTGACCGACCCCAAGCGCCTGGCGCTGGCCGCGCCGCTGACCGCCACCAGCGGTTCGGGCAACAAAGGCACTGGCGTGATCACCCAGCCGACGCTGACCTCCGAGATGGACATCTACGATGCCACCCAGCGCTCGCAGCTGCAGACCGGCCTGAAGTACTCGACCCCGGTCAAGCTGGTGTTCGGTGACGACGGCAGCTCGCCACAGGCGTACACCATGTACGACGCCAAGGGCAACAACATCGGCAGTGGCACGATCATCCCCGGCCAGGAGAACAAGCTGCAACTGTCGGTGCCGATGGTCGATGGCAGCGGCAACTCGCTGGGCAGCAGTTTCACCTTCGAGATGAGCGTCTCAGGCGCGCCGAAGAATGGCGACAGCTACACCGTCGCGCTGACCGGCGCGGGCTCGGCAGACAACCGCAACAGCCAGTCGGTGATCGACCTGCAGACCAAGTCCACGGTCGAGGTGGGTGCTGACGGCAAGGGCATCAGCTTCACCGACGCCTACGCCAAGCTTGTGTCCAACGTCGGCGGCAAGGCCGGCCAGGCGCAGATGGACAGCGACGCCACCACCGCCCTGCACACCTCGGCGCTGGATGCGCGTAACGGCGTGTCAGGTGTCTCGATCGACGAAGAGACCGGCAACCTGATCAAGTTCCAGCAGTACTACACCGCGTCGTCGCAGATCATCAAGGCGGCCCAGGAAACCTTCGCCACCCTGATCAACAGTCTTTAAGGAGCCGTAGATCGTGAGCGTACGCATCTCTACTTCGCAGTTCTATAACACCAACAGCGCCAACTATCAGAGCAACTTTGCCAAGACCGTGCAGACACAGCAGGAGGCCAGTGATGGCATTCGTGTGCGCTCGGCCAAGGATGACCCGGTAGGGGCGGCGCGGTTGTTGCAGCTGGAGCAGCAGCAGAACATGCTGAGGCAGTACAGCACCAATACTGTGAATGTGCGTAATGCGCTGGGCACTGCCGAAAGCACCTTGAACTCTATCGGCAATATTTTGCAGCGGGTCAATGAGCTGGCGGTGAGTTCTGGCAACGGTGCATTCACCGACTCCGATCGCAAGGCCAACGCCGATGAGCTGGCGTCGCTCGAAGACCAGCTGTTCTCGCTGATGAACAGCAAGGACGAGAACGGCAAGTACCTGTTCTCGGGCTCCAAGGGCGATACTCAGCCCTATGTGCGTAACGCCGATGGCACATACAGTTATCAGGGCGACCAGGGCAAGTTGAACCTGCAGGTGGGTGACATGCTGAGCCTGGCCGCGAATGAAACCGGCTACGATGCGTTCGAGCAGGCGCTTAATACCAGCCGCAGTCAGACCAGTATGACGGCACCCCCTGTCGACGATGGTCGCGTCAGCCTGTCCAATGGCCAGGTATCGGGCAGTTCGACCTACAACGACCGCTTCCGCAGCGGGGAGCCGTACAGCATCGAATTCACCAGCAGCACCGAGTACAAGATCCTGGATGCCAGCGGCAATGATGTGACGCTCGAGGCCAGCCAGGGTGGCAAGTTCGATCCCAATTCTGACAACAGCACGATCAGCTTCCGGGGTGTCGAGCTGCGTCTGGACATCACCTTCAAGGATGGCGACAAGGGCAATGAAGATGCTGTGATTGCCGGGCATACGTTTACCTTGAGCTCCAGGGCGGATGAAGTGTCGGGCACCCGCAGCCCTGGCAACACCTCGTCGGAGCAGGTCACAGGCGCGACGATCACCGACCAGGCGGCCTACCAGGCGGCATTCCCTTCAGGTGGTGCTGTGCTCAAGTTCACCAGCGCCAGCACGTTCGAGCTGTACGCAACGCCGGTCACTGCCAATAGCCGTCCTGTGGCGTCTGGCGCACTCGGCGGGGCGAATGGCACTACCGCGACTGCGGCCGGTGTTAGTTTCGAGCTGTCGGGGGCGCCCAGTGCGGGTGATTCGTTTGCGGTCAAGGTCGATACCCATCAGACCCAAAACCCGCTGGACACCATCAGCAAGCTTCGTACAGCGTTGAGCACGCCGCAGGACAACGATCCGGTCGCCCGGCAGAACTTCCTGGCTGCGCTGGATTCGGCCGGGGGGAACATCATCAGCGCGATCAATCAGGTATCGTCGTCGGTCAGTGCCATTGGTGGTCGCGGCCAGGCGTTGGACGTTCAGTCGGAGACCAACGAGGCGCTGAGTACCGAGAACGCCAAGACACAGAGCTCGATTCGTGAAAGCGACCCGGCTGAAGTGATGCTGCGTCTGCAGATGCAGACCAACATGTTGCAAGCTTCGTTGCAGGCATACGCCAAGGTTGCCGGGTTGTCGCTGGTCAACTACATCTGAGCTTCCCTTCTGCTTCAACCTCTTCTTCTGCCTTACCACGCCAGAGCGCCCGATCTGGCGTGGTACCTCCCCCCAAGGCCCAAATGTGAACGCACAACCTCTCGTCAGTATTGTCATACCTGCTTTCAATCCTCGCTTCTTCGCCATGGCGCTGCAAAGTGCAGTGGGGCAAACCTACGAGAATCTCGAAGTGATCGTGTGCGACGACAGCGAAGGTGACGAGATCGAAGGGATCGTTCAGTCGGTGCAGGAGCAGAGCGGAAGGTCGGTGCGTTATATTCGCAACCCGCATTGCCTGGGTTTTGTTAGTAACGTGCTAAAGGCCGTGCAGGCAGCAGATGGCGAATGGGTGAAGGTCCTTTGCGACGATGATCGACTTATGCCGCTGTGCGTGGCACGTCAGGCTCAGATATTGGCAGAGCATTCGGATGTCAGCTTGGTGCTCGCTCAGCGCATGTTTGCCGACGAAAATAACTATGTGCTTCCCATGCGTCTGGCTAACGCGCGCTTCGTCAATTCTGATTGCATATTCAACGGCAGCGATGTGTTGTCGGTGCTCAACGATCATCCAGCCAATTTTTTAGGCAACTTGTCTTCAGCTTTGATGCGACGAGACCAGGCACTCAGTTTGCTCGGCGTGTTGGCTCAGGGTGATCTGGGATTTGTGGCAATACTGGACCTGGCCCTTTTCTGCTGTCTGATGCGGGCTGGGCATCTGGTCCTGATCAGTGATGTATTGCTCATCGAGCGCTTGCACGCCGAGCGCCTGAGTAAGCAGCCAGCCGTGCAGGCCACGGTCGGTCTGGAATGGGGTTGGCTGCGGCAAATGCTGAAGGTACGCGGGGGCGAGGCAGCGCCAGCACAAGGCTGGGTGCGCTACAGGCAATTGGCTGGCGTATCCGAAGGGTCGAGTGAGTGGAAGGAAATCAATCTGGTGTTGGTGGTGGGCAACTGGCAGAACACCATGGAACGTCGCATTGGAAGCGCCAGTGAAAGTTATGCGGACCTCTATCGGGAATGGATCGCCGAGCGTCAGCTTAGTGCAGCCCAGATACAGCTGCTTCCTCGCACGTTGGAGACGTGTGCGAGCGTGCCCAGGATCGGCGTTCTGGTGCTGGATCCCGATGGCAATGTGGATGAACTGGGCCATACCTTGCGCAGCATTCAGGTGCAGCACTACTGCGCGCAGCATTGTGTAGTCCTGTCCAGTGCCGAGTGCTCCGAATGGCCGGGTGTAACTCGGTATGAGCTGGCAGTTGACTGGGTCACACAACTCAATCAGGTCGTTTTGGCGTTGGACGATTGCGACTGGGTTTATCTTCTGCAGGCAGGTGACAGGCTTGTAGATTCGAACTTGTTGCTTTTGGCAGAGCGTATCGCCGTGTTGCCAGGACTTGCCTGTATATACAGCGATGAAGACTCATGGGTCGATGGCGAGCCGATTGAGCCGATATTCAAACCCGACTTCAACATCGATCTGATGCGCAGCTATCCCTACACGGGGCGCACGTTGGCCTTCGATCGTGCCGAAATGATCGCGGCTGGTGGTCTGGACGCCCGTTTCGCCGATCTTGCCCCACATGATCTGCTTTGGCGCCTGGTTGAAAACAAGGGCCCGCAGGTCGTGGAGCATGTTGCGGAAATTCAGGTGCACTCCAGTTTCGGGTTTGCTCAGTGGCTATCGAAGGATGCGGTCATCGCGCAGAGTGAACGCGTTGCCAGCGAGCACCTTCATCGCCTGGGTATCAATCATCGGGTGCGCCACGATGAGTTGGCCCTGCTCAACCGAATCGATTACCAGCATGCCGATCAGCCTCTGGTCACGCTTGTGGTGCCCTGCAATCAGTGCCTGGATGTGCTTCAGCGCTGCGTCATGTCTGTGATGGAGCTCACAGCCTATCCTCGCTACGAGTTGCTTCTGGTCGCGTCTGGCGATCTGGAGCCAGACTTGGAAAGCTGGCTTCAGGCGATGGAGGAGGTCGGTGGGGCGATGCTTCGAGTGCTACGTCTTGCCGGCGATCCTGGTGTCGCGTCTATGGTCAACGAGGCATTCGCTGTCGCGCGGGGCGAATACCTGCTGATGCTGTCGGCAGGCCTGCAAGTCTGCGAGGGTCAGTGGTTGGGTGAAATGCTCAATCATGCTCAGCGTCCGGAAGTGGCAATCGTGGGTGCCAAGGTATTGGACGTTCATGAGCGAGTTGTGCACGCTGGATTGGTATTGGGTGGCAGCGGTGGAGTGGGGCTGGTTTGTGCGGGCGACGATGGCCAGAGTCGTGGCTACCTGCAACGGCTGCAGGTTGTTCAGAACTGGACGGCGGTGGCGGGTGATTGCCTGATGGTGCGCAAGTCTGTTTTCGAATCTCTGGGCGGTTTGGATGTTGCGCAATTCTCCAGCGGCCTGGGCGAAGTTGATCTGTGTTTACGCTCCAGAACTCAAGGGTATCTGGTCGTCTGGACGCCGCACGCGTGCCTGCGGGCTATCGGGGCTGTCGGCGCTGAGCCGCATGCCAATGCGCCGCTTGCGCAGCAGTCGGAATTCTTCGAGCGTTGGCGATCACTGATTGTCCGCGATCCTGCCTACAATCCCAACCTCGGGCTTGGGCGCATAAACTTCAGCCTCGACCCTAGCTCGCAAGGCAGCTGGGATCCCTTCTGTGCACGGACGCTTCCGTCGGTTCTTGCCTTGCCGGTCAATGCTTCGGCTGTAGGCGGATACAGAGTGATTGAGCCTTTCTATAACCTTGAGGCTGCCGGGCGTGTTGTCGGACGCGTTTCCTATGAGGTGCCAGGGACCATCCAGCTCGAACGCATGAACCCCGATATCATTGTGGTGCAACTGCGGCATAACGAAGAAGGCGTTCGGGACATCGAGCGCCTAGCCAAGTATTCCGATGCGCGGCGCATCTATGAAATCGACGACTATGTGCTGAAAGCACCGAAAAAAAACAAGCATGCCCGCAACAAGCCGGCGGACATAGAGAAGCATCTGCGCCGGGCCATCGGCCTCTGCGATCGGGTCGTGGTTACCACCCAGGCGCTGGCCGATGCCTTGGCATCGATGCATAGTGATTTCCGGGTTGTGCCAAACATGCTCAACGCGCAGGTCTGGAGCGGCCTTCAGAGCAAAAGGGCGATTGGGCCGAAACCAAGGGTAGGGTGGGGGGGTGGCACCAGCCACAGTGGTGATCTGGAAATCATAGCCGAAACTGTTCGGCAGCTCGCGAATGAAGTTCATTGGGTGTTCTTCGGCATGTGCCCTGATGAGTTACGGCCGTACATACATGAATTCCATCCGCTGGTTAATTTGGCCGACTACCCGGCGAAGCTTGCGAGCTTGAACCTCGACCTAGCCTTGGCGCCGCTGGAATTCCATATTTTCAACGACTGCAAGAGCAACCTGCGTCTGCTGGAGTATGGCGCGTGTGGTTACCCGGTGATCTGCACTGATACCGAGGCTTACCGGGGATCACTGCCTTGCACTCGCGTTTACAGCAATAGCACTGAAGAATGGGTCGAAGCCATTCGGTCGCACTTGGCCGATCCAGCAGCGAGCTACCGTATGGGTGATGAGTTGCACGCTGCCGTGATGCGTGACTATGTCTTGCGTGGTGAAAACCTGAAGCGCTGGGAGTGGGGCTGGCTGGCGGATTGACCCGCGTCGAACAGGGGGCGGTCGAATTGAAGGCCCCTGCAGCAGTTTGATGAGAGTGCCGCAGGGGATAGGTTTTTTACGCAGGCAACCAGGCCTTCTTCCACGCTTCTAAAATGTGCCCCTTCAATAGCCATTCGCTCCGAACGATAGCTTGCAGGTATTGGCCCAGCTGTGCGGATGCAACTTTGTCGTTCAAGTGCATTCGTATGGCATTGATCCATGCCTCGCTGTTATTGACGGCAGGGGTTGTGGGAAGGTTGTCGCTCAATGTATCCAGCTTGCTGCGGATCACTGGGTAGCCGCAGGCACCATATTCCAATACTTGCAGATTACTTCTGCAAAGGTTGGCCGGATTGTCCGCCCGCGGCGCAAGTGCCAAATCCAGGTTTAATTGCGCAAGCTTCTGGGGGCGCTGCTGCAAGTTCGGTTCATCGTGAATCTCATGTACATAGCGGCGCAACTCGGCAGGGCACGCGCCCATGATGACCCACTCCACTTCCTGCGCAAGCGCCTTGATCACATCCGACACGATGCGTAGATCGGTCGCTGAGCGTGCGTCGCCTGCCCATCCGATACGAGGGCGTTGGCCTGCATCACGGGTGCTTGCCAATGCACCCCATAAGTCGCCAGGCAAACGACTGGGCACAATGATGAGCTCGGTATCGGTGCTCCCTATCGCGTCAGCGAAACTTTCGGTGGCTACCAGTATTCGGTCGGCGAAGGGTAGTGCGCGGTGGACGTAGCGAATGAAGGTTTGCAAGTCACTTTCGGCGTGAGTAAGGCCGAGCGCAGGATGGTCTCCAAGGTCCAGGATTTTATATGAATATGAAAGATGATTGATTTGCTGCAGTGCGTCCAGCGACGCATTGGCGGGACCGTATTGGACGATAATGCTGTCCGGGCGAAGCCTTTCCAGCTCGCAAGGTTGCAGGAACACTTGGGATGTAACACCTTCGATGAGGCCGCTTGACGTCATGGCCAGCATTGGCTCGGTCACGCGCAAATGACGATTTTCAGTGTTGTCCAGGGGGTATGCGAGAACGGTTGGAAGAGGCTTCCATGATGATAGCGGGCGCCAGGACAGCGCGTTGTCGGCCAGGCCGAAGCCCCCGGCACTTGCGAGTGATAGGTTTGGATTGTAGGCAGGGTCGCGGGCGAGAGTAGGTAGCCATTTCTGGTACATGGCAATGTCATCATCAGCGTCAGGCGGCGCTTTCCGATTCGCCGTCGAAAGCAGTAATGCATTGGAGGCCCACACATTAAGATAGCCGGCATCCCTAATCCTCAAGCACAGATCGACATCAAAGTAGCGAGTTGATTGTCCCGGGTCGATGCCATTGATCTGGTCGAGTGTTTCGCGGGCGATCATCAGGCAGTCTTTGCTGAGCGCACTATAGTTTTGATCCACCTGCAAGCGTTGCAAGTATCCCGGCGAGTCCATGAACTCACCTGCGAATGCAGGTCCGGCCACACCATTTAGACCAAGAATCAGGCCAGCCTGCACCACAGCGCCTTCAGGCGATACCAACTTGGGGCCTACGGCACCGACTTCCGGGCGTTGGGCATGATTCAACAGTTCGTCAAGCCAGTCTTCCTTTATGACCACTGTTTCAGGGGAAAGCAGCAACAGGTAGCTACCGTTGGCGTGACCTGCGGCGTAATCGAGCGCGGCGGGCGCCGTCATCGTGGACGGTGGATTGATGACCAGGAGCCTGGCTTCTGCGAGGTCTTCAAGTGCGCGCAGCCATGCGCTGATATCCCTTGCCTCCGGGTTATCGCGGATCAGCAGAAGCTCGAAGTGACTGTATCGGGTCTTTTCCAGGACGCTGTCTATACAGCGTTGCAAATGGCCGAGGTCGTCACCCGCAAGCACCAGGATCGACACTAGCGGTTGCGAGGTATGGCCATAGCTTATGCGGTACTGGCCATTGTGCTCGAACCTGGCGTTAGCGTGTTCATACCCGCGTGAGGACAAGTGCTGAAGAATGGCGTGTTTTTCACCGGCCAGCTCTCGAATGGGTGGCGAGTCCGTTTTCAGAAGTACTTCGGGGATATGGCCTAGTCCCTGGAGTCCTGCGGCAGTAATCAACCGTAATACCAGCTCGAACTCAGGGTTTTCACTGCACTGGGAATCGAAGCCACCCGTTTCTATCAGCGCGCCTCGCCTGAAGAGCCAGTGGCGGCCCATTACCGACGGGAGGCTCAGCAGGTAGTCCAGGTTGAAGTCGGGTCTGAGGCCGGGGCCCTGGCTGCCATCCGCCTGGCGATAGATGAGGTCGAAGTACAGTGCGCGGCAGTCCGGGGCATTCAACAATTCCAGGCCGCTGAGCAGTAGTCCGCTAGCGATGATCTCATCGCCAGCGTGGATCAGGCCCAGCCAGTCGAAATCCGCCTCGGCGATTGATTGGTTGAGTGTCTCAAGCCAGTTTTCGCGGGTTACCTGCACGGCGATGTCGTGATAGCGCTCGGCTACGGCACTCGATGTCGACATGACCAGAGCGATTACGTGAGGATATTGGGCCTTGGCGAGTTGCAGCGACTCCAGTGTCACTGCCAGCTTGATCAGGTCGCCCTCCAGGTCGATCACGGCAATCGCGAAGCTAGGTGCTGGCGGGTGGGCAGCCAGGTGAGCACTGGCCAGTTCACGCTGTGCAGGCGTAAATGTGCGGCGTTCCAGCCAGCCTGCCAGGTGCTGGCCAGGGGTGAAGGTTGTATCGAGATGGCGGAGCATGGCCGCTCTGCCTCGGTGGACGGTGTCATTGTCCTGGACCGGGTGGCGGTCATAAAGCTGTCGATAGAGCGCGGGGTAGAAGTTTTTCACTGACTCGGATCGGCGCGTGGCATCAATCTTGGCGCTTCGCATCCGAACTTCGACCGTTTCCCGAGGGATATGGCGAAAGTTGGCGTGCCGAGTGAGGTGCATCAGGAAGTCCCAGTCTTCCAGGCCCTTGAGGTTTTCGTCAAACCCGTCGAACAGTGCCAGCAGTCGACGAGGAAATGCGAAGGTATTTACCGGTATGTAGTTGTTGGTAAGCAGCCGGTCTCTGGAATACTCACCATGCGTGTAGCGCTGCTCCCGATGCCGCTCGACTCGTTTGCCGTCGACAAGCTCTTCGATGATGAAGATGGCATCGCTGTAAATGATCTCGTCGGGATGTTGTTCAATGGCCTGCGCAAGCGTTTCGAGATGGTTTGGTAGGAACAGGTCGTCATCATCCAGATAAACAATGTATTGACCTTGGGCCAGGCGATGGGCTGTGTTTCGAGCCGCTGCAGGCCCGCGATTATGCGCCTGGCGTATATACATGATGGGGAATGGCAGCTCGACCAGCGACGATTCGACCGGGCAGCCCTTGTCATTCACCAGAAGCGCTTCGAAGTCAGCAAATGTCTGCCGGGAAAGGCTGTTGAGCGCGTCGGCTAGCAGGTTGGGCCTGTTGAAGGTGGTGATAATCACTGAAAACAGTGGTGTCGAGTCACATCGGCTCGCTGCCGAGTCGTCGCAGGATGTGGATAGCTGCATCAGGTCGCTCATGTGAATGCCCAAGGCCAGTCGATGATTAAGTTAGCAGTACGCATGGTGACGCTTCCAAGGTGGGCGTCTGCTAGCGCAGTCGCTGAGACGGTGGTTCGAGAATTCCCGGGGGTGAGATTGAAAGCCACCCTGTATTGACGCGAAACTCGGCTGAAGCAAGAAGAATGCCACTGGTTTCTGGCTTCAAGCGGCATTGGCGCGATACTTAATAGCTGATTTTGCCATTGAGCGTGCAGTCGTGACTTGGCAGTCGAAACGTGCATCTCTAATCTATTGAGATTAAGAGGGTGCTGGGATGGCGCGGCTAGCGACCGGTTGTCGAAGCCACAGCAACCCTGAAATTCCGCCATATTCACTGGGAAGCCACAATGATTGGCATCAAAAGCATTGCGAGTTACGTGCCTGCTGAGGGCCTGGACAACTACGCTCAGGGTGCGAAATTCGGCAAGGAGCAGGATTTCATCTTCGGCAAGATCGGTTCGACCTTCTTGCCGCGCAAGGATGTAACCCAGGAAACCTCCGATTTGTGCGTCGAGGCCGCCAAAAATCTGTTCGCTGCCAATGCCACGCTGGACCCGGCATCCATTGATGCTGTGATCGTTGTCACTCAGAATGGTGATGCCGAAGGCTTGCCTCACACTGCTGCGATCGTACAGCACAAGTTGGGCTTGACCACTGCTGTCGCAGCCTTCGACATCTCTCTGGGTTGCTCGGGCTACGTATACGGCTTGTACGCCATGAAAGGCTTCATGGAGGCCGCCGGTCTGAAGAACGGCCTGCTGATCACCGCCGACCCCTACTCGAAGATCGTCGACCCCGAAGATCGCAACACCACCATGCTGTTTGGTGATGCGGCCACTGCTACCTGGATGGGTGAGGGGGCTACCTGGCAGCTTGGCAAGTCTCTGTTCGGCAGCGACGGTGCGGGCGCCGAGCATTTGCGTACTACCGATGGCAAGTTCTTCATGAACGGCCGCCAGGTCTACAACTTCGCCCTGGTCAAGGTGCCGGCGCACCTGCAGCAGTTGCTCGATGCCAGTGAGTTGAAGTCTGACGATATCGACCTGTATTGCCTGCATCAGGGCAGCGCAGCCATCGTCGATGCCGTATCGGCGCGTTTCGCTGAGGGCGAGCACAGGCATAAGTTCGTCAAGGACATGATCGAGACCGGCAACACGGTGTCGTCGAGCATTCCACTGTTGCTGGAAAAGCACGTGATGGGCTCGCAGCACCAGCGAGTGGCGCTCAGTGGCTTTGGTGTGGGGCTGTCCTGGGGCTCGGCAATCATTGAACGCCGTGACTGAACGCTCATCGCAGTGATTGACGCCGCCGCTTTCAGGCGGCGTTTTCTTTTCTGCGCTGCACGTTGGAGGCGCCTGTTATCTGGCGTCAACTCCTTGATTTCATTGGGCTGGCAGGATGCCAGTAATTTTTTTTTGAAAATCCCCTAAAGAAACCCGCCCTGACGAAGATAACTATTACGAAGGTTCTCTGTGCCACACCCGGCGAATTGCCAAGGCCGGAAGCCGTAGTACCCAATCCAACGAGGAATTCGTCATGGCTTTGACCGTCAACACCAACACCACCTCTCTGGGCGTTCAGAAAAACCTGAACCGTGCTTCCGATGCACTGAGCACCTCGATGACCCGTCTGTCCTCCGGCCTGAAAATCAACAGCGCCAAAGACGACGCCGCCGGCCTGCAGATCGCTACCCGCATGACCTCGCAGATCCGTGGTCAGACCATGGCAATCAAAAACGCCAACGACGGTATCTCCATCGCCCAGACCGCTGAAGGCGCGATGCAAGAGCAGACCAACATTCTGCAGCGTATGCGTGAACTGGCTGTTCAGGCTAACAACTCGTCCAACAGCACCGACGACCGTGCCGCTCTGAACAAAGAGTTCGCTTCGATGTCGGACGAGCTGACCCGTATCGCCAACAGCACCCAGCTGAACGGCAAGAACCTGCTGAACAGTGGCGTCACCATGAGCTTCCAGGTGGGTTCCAACACCGGCTCCGAGAACCAGATCAGCATCACCCTGGCTGACCTGACTGCTGCTACCCTGTCCGTAGACAGTGGTTCGATCGCCATTTCCGGTGCCGACAGCGACATCGCTGCTGCCTTCAGCGCCGCAGTCAACGCCATCGACTCCGCTCTGCAGACCATCAACAGCACCCGTGCTGACCTGGGTGCCGCTCAGAACCGTCTGACCAGCACCATCAACAACCTGCAGAACATCAACGAAAACGCCGAAGCCGCTCGTGGCCGTGTGCAGGACACCGACTTCGCCGCTGAAACTGCTCAAATGACCAAGCAGCAGACTCTGCAGCAAGCTTCGACCGCTGTTCTGGCCCAGGCCAACCAGCTGCCATCCGCTGTACTGAAGCTGCTTCAGTAATCGGTGATGGTGATTGGCGGGGGAGTGCACATTGAGGCGCTTCCCCGCCTTTTCATTGCGAGGTGGTGGACATGGACATGAGCGTCAAGCTGAACCTGTCTTACCCGGCCACACAAAAGGCCGAGCAGGTTGCCGAAAAACCGGTTGCACGGTCGACGGAAGCGAGTAAAACCGATGATGCACATAAAGACACGCAAACGGTGCACGATGCCGCCAAGGTCAAAAGTGCTGTCTCGGAGATCGAAAAGTTCCTGAAGGCGTCTCAGCGCAATCTGGAATTTTCCACGGATGAAGAATCCGGCAAGATAGTTGTCAGAGTCATCGCCAGCGACAGCGGTGAGCTGATTCGTCAGTTGCCCTCGGAAGAGGCCTTGCGGATCGCCCACAGTCTGAGCGATGTCAACAGTGTTCTGTTCGACGCCAAGGTATGATTGGCGGCGAACATCAATGAAGTGGTGTATGTCGGTCCGCAGGATTGGGGCTGACGCGCTGATGAGAGGGACAACAGCATGGCAAGCTCGATTATTCCCAGTACCGGTCTGGGTTCCGGTCTCAATATCACCGAGATCGTGACTGCTCTGGTCAAATCCGATACCGCGGCCAAACAGGCGCAGATCACTCGGCAGACCAGCAACAATACCGCGTACATTTCAGGAGTTGGCGCGCTGCGTAGTGCGCTTACGGCTTTCACCACGGCCATGTCCAAGCTGAATGACAGTACCGCGCCGTCATTCAACGCTTTTGCCGCGACTTCCGCGAGCGACTCCATCGTCAAGGCTACCGCCAGCAACACAGCTGTTGCTGGTACTTACAATATCGAAGTGAAAAACCTTGCCACCGGCTCCAAGGTGGCGAGCCAGGCCTTTACCGGCGGGGCAGCGACTGCCATCCCTGAAGGTGACCTGATAATCAGTCAGGGTGATAAGGATTACACCGTCAAGGTGGGGGCGGGCGCTACGCTGCAGAGCGTGCGCGACCAGATCAACAAGGAACTGGGTGCCAACGGGCTCTCCGCCAACATTATCACCGGCGCCGACGGCGCGCGATTGGTGCTTGGCTCCACGACCACCGGCGCTGAAACTGACATTTCGGTGAGCGGTATTACCGAGCTGGCGATCGACGGAACGAAGTCCATGGCGGATAACGGTGCGGGCTTCATCACTGCTGTCGCCAAGGACGCCGTTGTCATGATTGATGGGCTCGAGGTGAAAAGCGCCACGAACACCATCAGCGATGCCATCAGTGGTATCAAGCTTGATCTGACCGGGGCCAGCGCGACCGGCGTGACGACCAAGGTGACGGTCGCTGCGAATAACGATGGTCTCAAGACTTCGATTCAAAGCTTTGTCGATGCGTACAACACGCTGCAGAAGGCCATCACTTCGCTGACCAGCACCAGTACCGATGATGATGGCAATACGGTGCTGGGTTCTCTGACCAACGACCCGACCACGCGCTCGTTGTTGCGCGATGTTCGCAGTGTGTTGTCGGAGGTAGGTGCGGGTGACCAATTGACCACGCTGAGTCAGCTGGGTATCAATACCCAGAAAGATGGCACGCTCGAGTTCAACAGCAGCAAGTTCACCGCTGCGATGAACGACAAGAAACTGGGCGGCGAAGTGCAAAACCTGTTCACTGGCACTAATGGCCTGTTCGAGCGCATGAACAAGGCCATCGACCCGTATAACGCCGTTGACGGCAGTTTGGCAACGCGCAAGGCGAGCCTGGACAAGGTTGCCAAGAACCTCAGCGACCAGCAGGCCGCTCTTGATCGCCGTACCGACTCGCTGACCGAGTCGTTGACCAAGAAGTACGTGGCGCTGGATACGGCTTTGGGCAAGATGAAGGCCCAAGCCGATCAGATCACCTCGATTTTCGAGGCGATCAACGCACAAGCTAAGAAGTCCTGATTTTCCGAGTTCTGCCAAAAGCCCGGCGGCGTCCCCAGGATGCCCCGGGCTTTTGGCTTTTTCCCTAAAGTTTTTTGACGTCCCGGCGATACACAGGGTACAAGCAACCTTTTTCGCAGCAACGAGGTAGATCCATGAACCCGATGTTGGCCCTTCGGCAATACCAGAAAGTCAACGGCGTGGCCCAGACATCCGAAGCCAGCCCTCACCGCCTGGTGCAAATGCTCATGCAAGGCGGGCTTGACCGTATGGCCCAGGCCAAGGGTGCAATCGCGCGCAATGATATTGCCCAGAAGGGCATCCTGATCGGCAAGGCCATCGATATCATCGGTGGTCTGCGCGAAGGTCTGGATCTGGAAAACCAGGCGGAAACCCTCGCAGAACTGGACAGCCTGTACACCTACATGAGCCGCCGCCTGATCGAGGCCAATGCCAAGAGCGACCCCGCCATCATCGACGAAGTCGCGCGTCTGCTCATTACCGTCAAGGAAGGTTGGGACGCAATCGGCGACCAGTCGTCGGCTTCCTGAGCAAGGAGGATGACATGAACGATGTGATCACCCGTATCGAACAGACCCGTCAGTTGCTGCTGACGGCGCTGGAAAAGCGCGATTGGGATGCCGTGGGCGAGCTGGACCTGGAATGCCGCCTGCGCATCAGCGATGTGCTGGGTGAGGCCCAGGGCCAGGAAGCGGATGTTCGCGACAGCCTGGAACAGCTGCTCGACGTTTACCGGCAATTAATCGACGTTGCAAGTGGCGAGCGTCAATCAATAGTCGACGAGATGACGCAAATCCGTCAGGCGAAAAACGCCGCCAAGGTATACCATCTGTTCAGTTGACCACAGATGAACAGAAAGCCGTGCGCCATTAATTTGACTGCACGGGTTTTTTTGACTTTACTAGTGGCTGTTTTCGAATTTCAGACGTCCGAACACTGACCATTCAGTCGGAGATGTCGAGCATGCCCTGATAAGGGCGCCGATATGACTAGGGAAGTTGCTATTGCATGTGGCGTGAAACCAAGATTCTCCTGATCGATGACGACAGCGCCCGCCGCCGCGATCTGGCGGTGGTCCTGAACTTTCTCGGCGAAGATAACCTCCCATGCTCCAGCCAGGATTGGCAGCAGGTCGTAGGGAGCCTGTCTTCGAGTCGTGAAGTGCTCTGCGTGCTCATCGGTACCGTCAATGCCCCGGGCAGTGTCCTCGGGCAGCTTAAGACAGTGGCTGGTTGGGATGAGTTCCTTCCGGTTCTGCTGATTGGTGAAATTTCTTCTGCCGACTACCCGGAAGAGTTGCGCCGTCGGGTTCTGTCCAACCTCGAGATGCCGCCGAGCTACAGCCAGCTGCTCGATTCGCTGCACCGTGCCCAGGTCTACCGCGAGATGTACGACCAGGCCCGTGAGCGCGGTCGTCAGCGCGAGCCTAACCTGTTCCGCAGCCTGGTCGGCACCAGCCGTGCCATCCAGCATGTGCGGCAGATGATGCAGCAGGTGGCCGATACCGATGCCAGCGTGCTGATCCTCGGTGAGTCAGGCACTGGCAAGGAAGTGGTGGCGCGCAACCTGCACTACCACTCCAAGCGCCGCGAAGCGCCGTTCGTGCCGGTCAACTGCGGAGCGATCCCGGCCGAGTTGCTGGAAAGCGAACTGTTCGGCCATGAGAAGGGCGCCTTTACCGGTGCGATCACCAGCCGTGCCGGGCGATTCGAGCTGGCCAACGGCGGTACTCTGTTCCTTGACGAAATTGGCGACATGCCGCTGCCGATGCAGGTCAAGCTGTTGCGTGTGCTGCAGGAGCGCACCTTTGAGCGCGTGGGCAGCAACAAGACCCAGAGCATCGATGTGCGCATCATTGCGGCGACCCACAAGAACCTCGAAACCATGATCGAGGACGGGACCTTCCGCGAAGACCTTTACTACCGCCTCAATGTGTTCCCGATCGAGATGGCGCCACTGCGCGAGCGCGTGGAAGACATCCCGTTGCTGATGAACGAGCTGATCTCGCGCATGGAGCACGAGAAGCGCGGTTCGATCCGCTTCAACTCGGCCGCGATCATGTCGCTGTGCCGCCACGGCTGGCCGGGCAACGTCCGCGAGCTGGCCAACCTGGTCGAGCGCATGGCGATCATGCATCCGTACGGGGTGATCGGGGTGTCGGAGCTGCCGAAGAAGTTCCGCTATATCGACGATGAAGACGAGCAGCTGGTCGACAGCCTGCGCAGTGATCTCGAAGAGCGCGTGGCGATCAACGGGCACACACCGAACTTCAGCAACCATGCGATGTTGCCACCGGAGGGGCTGGACCTGAAGGATTACCTTGGCAGCCTCGAGCAGGGTCTGATCCAGCAGGCGCTGGACGATGCCAACGGGATCGTTGCACGCGCGGCTGAACGTTTGCGCATTCGCCGTACCACCCTGGTCGAGAAGATGCGCAAGTACGGCATGAGCCGCCAGGGCGGCGAGGACCAGGCGGAAGACTGATTCCGCTTGTGCCGGCCTCTTCGCGAGCTTGCCCGCGAAGAGGTTGGGCCTGTAAGCGCTAATCCCCATCCCCGGCACGGCTATTGCTACACCGCTGGCAACATACCGTTTTTATGACGGTCAGCCACGCGAGAGAGCACGATGCCCCAGGCCGCCCACTTTTCCCGAGTCCCCGATCTGCAGGGGCGTACCCCGGTCGAACAGGAGAGTCGACAGGGGCTGGAGCAGGCGTTTGCCCTGTTCAATCAGGTTTCCAGCCAGCTCAACCAGTCCTACAGCATGCTCGAAGCCCGCGTCAGCGAGCTCAAGGGTGAGCTGGCGGTGGTCGGCGCGCAGCGCATGGCCGAGCTGAACGAAAAGGAACGCCTGGCCAACCGCCTGCAGAACCTGCTCGACCTGCTGCCAGGCGGGGTGATCGTGATCGATGACCAAGGCTTGGTGCGTGAAGCCAATCCCGCGGCCTGCGAAATGCTCGGCGAGCCTGTGGTCGGCCAGTTGTGGCGCCAGGTGATTGCGCGCAGCTTCGCCCCGCGCAAGGACGATGGCCATGAGGTCTCGCTGCGCGATGGCCGCCGCCTGTCGATCGCCACCCGCTCGCTGGACGCCGAGCCTGGCCAGCTGGTGTTGCTCAACGACCTGACTGAAACCCGCCGCCTGCAGGACCAGTTGGCCCGGCATGAGCGCCTGTCTTCACTGGGGCGTATGGTCGCCTCGCTGGCGCACCAGATTCGGACGCCGTTGTCGGCGGCGATGCTCTATGCCAGCCACCTGGCCGATAGCGAGCGTGAGCTCGCGCCAGAAACCCGCCAGCGCTTTGCTGGCAGCCTCAAGGAGCGCCTGCACGAGCTGGAGCACCAGGTGCGCGACATGCTGGTGTTTGCCCGTGGCGAGCTGCCGCTGGGTGATCGGTTGACCCCCAAGGCTTTGTTCCAGGCCCTGCAGCAAGCGGCTCAGCCCCATGTGCAAGGGCATGCCGTGCGCTGGCAGTGCGACAGCCACCTGGGCGAGTTGCTGTGCAATCGCGACACCCTGGTCGGCGCCTTGCTCAACCTGATCGAGAACGCCCTGCAGGCCAGTGACAGCCCGGCCCGGCTCAAGGTGCACCTGTTCCGCCGCGAGCGCACCTTGCACCTGAATATCAGCGATGCCGGCAGTGGCATCGATGCCGAGCTGCTGGGGCGCCTGGGCGAACCGTTCCTGACCACCAAGGCCACCGGCACCGGGCTTGGGCTGGCGGTGGTCAAGGCCGTGGTGCGTGCGCACCAGGGCAAGTTGCAGCTGCGCTCGAAGGTCGGGCGTGGCACCTGTGTAAAGGTTGAGCTGCCGTTGATCGACGGGCAGGCAACGGAGGTCGTGTGATGGCAATCAAGGTGCTGCTGGTCGAGGATGACCGCGTATTGCGCCAGGCGCTGAGCGATACCCTGGAGATCGGTGGCTTCGCCTTTGATGCGGTCGGTAGCGCCGAAGAGGCGCTGCAGGCAGTGGAGGGCGAGTCTTACAGCCTGGTGGTCAGTGACGTGAACATGCCGGGCATGGATGGGCATCAGTTGCTGGCGCAGCTGCGCCGTCATCAACCCCAGTTGCCGGTGTTGCTGATGACCGCCCACGCGGCCGTCGAGCGTGCCGTGGAGGCCATGCGCCAAGGGGCGGCGGATTATCTGGTCAAGCCATTCGAGCCCAAGGCTTTGCTGAGCTTGGTCGAGCGCCATGCTGCCGGGCGCCTGGCGGCGACCGACAATGAGGGGCCGGTGGCCTGCGAGCCCGCCAGTCGACAGTTGCTGGAGCTGGCTGCGCGGGTGGCGCGCAGCGACTCGACCGTGCTCATTTCCGGTGAGTCGGGTACTGGCAAGGAAGTGCTGGCGCGCTATATCCACCAGCAGTCGCCGCGGGCGGCGCAGCCGTTCGTGGCGATCAACTGCGCGGCGATCCCGGACAACATGCTCGAGGCCACGCTGTTCGGCCACGAGAAGGGGGCCTTCACTGGCGCCATTGCCGCCCAGGCCGGCAAGTTCGAGCAGGCCGAGGGTGGCACCTTGCTGCTCGACGAGATTTCCGAGATGCCCCTTGGGCTGCAGGCCAAGCTGCTGCGCGTGTTGCAGGAGCGCGAGGTGGAACGGGTTGGCGGGCGCAAGCCGATCGCCCTGGACATCCGGGTGCTGGCCACCAGCAACCGCGACATGGCAGGTGAAGTGGCGGCAGGGCGCTTTCGCGAAGACCTGTACTACCGCCTTTCGGTTTTCCCGCTGGCCTGGCAACCGCTGCGCGAGCGCAGTGGCGATATCCTGCCGCTGGCCGAACGCCTGCTGGCGCGCCACGTGGCGAAGATGAAGCACGCGCCGGTGCGGTTGTCTGCCGAGGCGCGCGCCTGCCTGCAGGCGCATGCCTGGCCGGGCAACGTACGCGAGCTGGACAACGCCTTGCAGCGGGCGTTGATCTTGCAGCAGGGCGGGGTGATCGAGGCGGCGGATTTTTGTCTGGCAGGCGCCATTCCATTGTCGGCTGGGGTAGTTGCCACTATATCGCCATCATCTGCTGAGGTGGTGGTTGATTCGGGTGGCCTGGGCGACGATATGCGTCGTCATGAATTCCAGATGATCATCGACACCCTGCGTGCCGAGCGTGGGCGGCGCAAGGAAGCTGCCGAAAAGCTGGGCATCAGCCCGCGTACATTGCGCTACAAACTGGCGCAGATGCGTGATGCCGGGCTCGACGTGGAAGCCAGTCTGTTCGGTTGAAGACAGTCATTTATATGTTTGCGGTTCGGGCTGGCACATGAGTTGCTAGTTCAGGGCTATCCGCCGCATGAGTGTCAAAAAAATGCGGCCGCCGGAGAGAGAAGGTCATGAGCCAAGGTGTTGAATTCAATCGTCTGATGTTGGACATGCGGGCCATGCAGGCCGATGCCATGTCGCTGCCCAAAGCCACCGTTGCCCCCGAGCTGGCGCCTGGCCAAAGCACCTTTGCCGACATGCTCGGCCAGGCCATCGGCAAGGTCAGCGAGACCCAGCAGGCGTCAACCCAGCTCGCCAATGCCTTCGAGATCGGCAAGAGCGGTGTCGACCTGACTGACGTGATGATCGCCTCGCAGAAAGCCAGCGTGTCCATGCAGGCGTTGACTCAGGTGCGCAACAAGCTGGTCCAGGCGTACCAGGACATCATGCAGATGCCGGTTTGAGGACGGAAGTAAGTCATGGCTGAAGCAGTCGTCGATAACGCCCCCGCCAAGAGCGGTGCGCCAGGTTCCAAGCCAGCGCGGTTCAACATGGCGTTCCTGGAAAACATCTCGCAGATGCCCATGCTGCGTCAGGTCGGCCTGCTGGTCGGATTGGCGGCGAGCGTGGCGATCGGCTTCGCCGTGGTGCTGTGGTCGCAGCAGCCGGATTACCGGCCGCTGTACGGCAGCTTGGCCGGCATGGACACCAAGCAGGTCATGGATACCTTGGCCTCCGCAGACATCCCCTATCACGTCGAGCCCAACTCCGGCGCTCTGCTGGTCAAGGCCGACGACCTCTCCCGTGCGCGCCTGAAACTGGCAGCGGCCGGCGTGGCGCCGAGCGATGGCAATGTCGGCTTCGAGCTGCTCGACAAAGAGCAGGGGCTTGGCACCAGCCAGTTCATGGAAGCCACCCGTTATCGCCGCAGCCTGGAAGGTGAGCTGGCGCGTACCGTTTCCAGCCTGAACAACGTCAAGGCCGCTCGCGTGCACCTGGCGATCCCGAAAAGCTCGGTGTTCGTGCGTGACGAGCGCAAGCCAAGCGCCTCGGTACTGGTTGAGCTGTATCCGGGCCGTTCGCTGGAAGCCGGTCAGGTGATGGCCATCGTCAACCTGGTCGCCACCAGTGTGCCCGAGCTGGACAAGTCGCAAGTCACCGTGGTTGACCAGCGCGGCAATTTGCTTTCCGAGCAGCTGCAGGACACCGCGCTGACCATGGCCGGCAAGCAGTTCGACTACAGCCGCCGCATGGAAGGCATGCTGACTCAGCGTGTGCACAACATCCTGCAGCCGGTGCTTGGCAATGACCGCTACAAGGCAGAAGTGTCCGCCGACCTGGATTTCAGTGCGGTCGAGTCGACCTCCGAGCAGTTCAACCCGGACCAGCCGGCGCTGCGCAGCGAACAGGCGGTCAACGAACAACGCGCCAGCAGCCAGGGCCCGCAGGGCGTGCCGGGCGCGCTGAGCAACCAGCCGCCAGGCCCGGCGTCGGCGCCGCAAACCACCGGTGGCGCTGCGGCGCCGGCCGGTGCCATCCAGCCAGGTCAGCCACTGGTGGATGCCAATGGCCAGCAGATCATGGACCCGGCTACCGGCCAGCCGATGCTGGCCCCGTACCCGTCGGACAAACGTGAGCAGACCACCAAGAACTTCGAACTGGACCGTTCCATCAGCCACACCCGCCAGCAGCAAGGTCGCCTGACCCGCCTGTCGGTGGCGGTGGTGGTCGACGACCAGGTCAAGGTCGATGCCAAAGGCGAAACCACCCGTGCCCCATGGGGTGCCGAAGACCTGGCGCGCTTCACGCGCCTGGTACAGGACGCGGTGGGCTTCGATGCCAGCCGTGGCGACAGCGTGACCGTGATCAACGTGCCGTTCGCCGCCGACCGTGGCGAAGAGATCGCCGATATCGCGTTCTACCAGCAACCGTGGTTCTGGGACATCGTCAAGCAGGTGCTGGGCGTGCTGTTCATCCTGGTGCTGGTGTTCGGTGTGCTGCGTCCGGTCCTCAACAACATCACCGGTGGCGGCAAGCAGGCTGCTGCGGACAGCGACATGGAACTGGGCGGGATGATCGGTCTGGATGGCGAACTGGCCAACGACCGTGTCAGCCTCGGTGGCCCGTCAAGCATTCTGTTGCCGAGCCCGACCGAGGGTTACGAAGCACAGCTCAACGCAATCAAAGGCCTGGTGGCCGAAGACCCGGGCCGCGTAGCCCAGGTCGTCAAAGAGTGGATCAACGCCGATGAGTGACAATCGAGCCATTACCGCCAAGCTGAGCCGTGTCGACAAGGCCGCGATCCTGCTGCTGTCGCTCGGTGAGACCGATGCTGCACAAGTGCTGCGGCACATGGGCCCTAAGGAAGTGCAGCGGGTCGGTGTGGCGATGGCGCAGATGGGCACCGTGCATCGTGATCAGGTCGAGCAGGTGATGAGCGAGTTCGTCGAGATCGTCGGCGACCAGACCAGCCTGGGCGTCGGCTCTGATGCCTACATTCGCAAGATGCTCAACCAGGCCCTGGGCGAGGACAAGGCCAACGGCCTGGTCGATCGCATCCTGCTCGGTGGCAACACCAGCGGCCTGGACAGCCTCAAGTGGATGGAGCCACGTGCCGTGGCCGATGTGATCCGCTACGAGCACCCGCAGATCCAGGCCATCGTGGTCGCCTACCTCGACCCCGACCAGGCCGGTGAAGTGCTGAGCAACTTCGACCACAAGGTGCGCCTGGACATCGTGCTGCGCGTGTCGTCGCTCAATACCGTGCAACCGGCGGCGCTCAAGGAGCTGAACCAGATCCTCGAGAAGCAGTTCTCGGGCAACTCCAATGCGGCGCGCACCACCCTGGGCGGTATCAAACGCGCTGCCGACATCATGAACTTCCTCGACAGCTCGGTGGAAGGTGCACTGATGGACGCGATCCGCGAGATCGACAGCGACCTGTCGGAGCAGATCGAAGACCTGATGTTTGTCTTCAACAACCTGGCCGATGTCGACGATCGCGGCATCCAGGCGCTGCTGCGCGAAGTGTCGTCCGATGTGCTGGTGGTGTCGCTCAAGGGTGCCGACGAGCGGGTCAAGGACAAGATCTTCAAGAACATGTCCAAGCGTGCTTCCGAGCTGCTGCGCGACGACCTCGAGGCCAAGGGCCCGGTGCGCGTCAGCGACGTGGAAACGGCGCAGAAGGAGATCCTCACCATCGCCCGACGCATGGCCGAGGCCGGCGAGATTGTGCTCGGCGGCAAGGGTGCCGAGGAAATGATCTGATCCACAGGCCCCTGATATGTGCAGGGGCCTTGTTGGTTTTGAGTAGCTGAAAACATGCCCACCAAAGAATCCCATCCCAGCGACCTGATCCGTGCCCGCGACCTCGAGGGCGTCGATGTCTGGGCGCTGCCCAGCTTCGACCCGGAGCCTGAGCCGGAACCCGAGCCCGAGCCGGAAGTCGTCGAAGAAGTCGAAGAGGTGCCGCTGGAAGAAGTCCAGCCGCTGACCCTCGAAGAACTCGAAGCGATCCGCCAGGAGGCCTACAACGAAGGCTTCGCCACCGGCGAGCGTGAGGGCTTTCACAGCACGCAACTGAAGGTGCGCCAGGAGGCCGAGGAGGCGCTCGCCGTCAAGCTGGCCAGCCTGGAGCAGCTGATGGGGCATCTGCTGGAGCCGATCGCCGAGCAGGACACGCAGATCGAGCGCAGCATGGTGCATCTGGTTGCTCACATGGCGCGCCAGGTCGTCGGCCGGGAGCTGCGCAGCGACTCCAGGCAGATTACCCAGGTGCTGCGCGAAGCGCTGAAGCTGCTGCCGATGGGGGCCGACAACATTCGCATCCACCTCAATCCGCAGGATTTCGAGCTTGCCAAGGCCTTGCGCGAACGCCATGAGGAGAGCTGGAAGCTGCTCGAAGACGAAGCCCTGCTGCCAGGCGGCTGCCGCATCGAGACGCTGCACAGCCGCATCGACGCGACCATGGAAACCCGCATCGAAAAAGCCGTGGCGCAACTGTTCGACCAGCTGCACGACCAGGCCCTGCACCCGGCGGCGGCGGACATGTCGGTCGAACTGGACACCCGCGATGCGCCTTGACCGCACCAGCTTTGGCAAGCGCCTGGGGGGCTACGCCGAGGCGATCGAGCTACCGGTGCAGCCGGTGGTCGAAGGTCGCCTGTTGCGCATGGTCGGCCTCACCCTCGAAGCCGAAGGTTTGCGCGCCGCGGTGGGCGGGCGTTGCCTGGTGATCAACGACGACAGCTACCACCCGGTGCAGGTCGAAGCCGAGGTGATGGGCTTTGCCGGCAACAAAGTATTCCTGATGCCGGTGGGCAGCATTGCCGGCATCGCGCCAGGTGCGCGCGTGGTGCCGCTGGACGACAGTGGTCGTCTGCCCATGGGCATGAGCATGCTCGGCCGGGTGCTCGACGGTGCCGGGCGCGCCCTCGACGGCAAGGGCGGCATGCGTGCCGAAGACTGGGTGCCGATGGACGGTCCGATCATCAACCCGCTCAACCGTGACCCGATCAGCACGCCGCTGGACGTGGGCATTCGCAGCATCAACGGCCTGCTCACCGTCGGTCGCGGCCAGCGCCTGGGGCTTTTCGCAGGTACCGGTGTGGGTAAATCGGTGTTGCTGGGCATGATGACCCGCTTCACCGAGGCGGACATCATCGTGGTTGGCCTGATCGGCGAGCGGGGTCGCGAAGTCAAGGAATTCATCGAGCACATCCTCGGCGAGGAGGGGCTCAAGCGCTCGGTGGTGGTGGCATCGCCTGCTGACGATGCGCCACTGATGCGCTTGCGCGCCGCCATGTACTGCACGCGCATTGCCGAGTACTTCCGCGACAAGGGCAAGAACGTCCTGCTGCTGATGGACTCGCTGACCCGTTTTGCCCAGGCCCAGCGCGAAATTGCCCTGGCCATCGGCGAGCCGCCGGCCACGCGTGGCTACCCGCCGTCGGTGTTCGCCAAGCTGCCCAAACTGGTGGAGCGCGCCGGTAACGGCGAACCCGGCGGTGGTTCGATCACCGCCTTCTATACCGTGTTGTCCGAGGGCGATGACCAGCAAGATCCGATCGCCGACTCGGCGCGGGGCGTGCTCGACGGCCACTTCGTGCTGTCGCGGCGCCTGGCCGAGGAAGGTCATTATCCGGCCATCGACATCGAGGCCTCGATCAGCCGGGTCATGCCGCAGGTGGTGGATGCCGACCACTTGCGCCAGGCGCAGAAATTCAAGCAACTGTGGTCGCGCCTGTCCCAGAGCCGCGACCTGATCAGCGTGGGCGCCTATGTCGCCGGCGGCGATCCGGAAACCGACCTGGCCATTGCCTTGCAGCCCAGGCTGGTGGACTTCCTGCGCCAGGGCCTGGACGAGAATGTCGGCATGGGCCAGAGCCGCGACGAACTGGGGGCGATCTTCACGCCTCCAGCAAAGGGCTGATAGGCCATGAGCCTGCCCGGTCGTGCCACGCGCCTGGCCCCTGTGGTCAACATGGCCGAAGAGGCGGAGCGCAAGGCTGCCCAGCGCGTGGGGCACTTCCAGCAGCAGGTGGTTCAGGCTCAGGCCAAGCTGACCGAGCTGGAATCGTTCCGCGAAGGTTACCAGGCGCAGTGGATCAATCGTGGCGGGCAAGGGGTGAATGGTAGTTGGCTGCTCAACTACCAGCGCTTCCTGGCCCAGCTGGAAACAGCCATGACCCAGCAGCGGCAAAGCCTGGCCTGGCATGAGAACAACCTGAAGAATGCCCGTGGCACCTGGCAGCAGGCCTATGCCCGGGTGGAAGGGTTGCGCAAGCTGGTGCAGCGCTACATGGACGAGGCGCGGCGGGCTGAAGACAAGCGCGAGCAGCGCTTGCTGGACGAACTGTCGCAGCGTTTGCCCAGGCAGGGACATATGTAAGCTGTACCGGCCTCTTCGCGGGGCAAGCCCGCTCCTACAGGAACGCGTGATCCCCTGTAGGAGCGGGCTTGCCCCGCGAAGAGGCCGGTACAGGCTTGCCTTGCCAGTCCTGCCACGGGCTGCTAAACCTTGAAGAGTTGCATTCGCCATCATCGAAGGAATCGCTAGCATGGCAGTCGAGACTGATTTTTCGCAGGACGGGAAAAAGCTCACGATCAAGGTCAAGGGGCGTTTCGATTTCGGCAAGCATCAGGAATTCCGTGATGCCTACGAACGCCAGCCTGACAGGCCCGACTCAGTGGTGGTCGACCTGAAGGACGCCACCTATCTGGACAGCTCTGCGCTGGGCATGCTGCTGTTGCTGCGTGATCATGCCGGCGGTGACGACTCGGACGTGCGCGTGGTGCATGCCAGCTCCGACGTGCGCAAGATCCTGGCCATTTCCAATTTCGAAAAACTGTTCGACATCAGTTGAGTGCCCAGATGCCGGCCGAACAGGCATTGACCGTGCTGGTGGCCGAGGACGGGGCGGTCGACCGCCTGCTGCTGGCGCAGATCGTCCGTCGCCAGGGCCATCATGTGTACACGGCGGAAAATGGCGAGCAGGCCGTGGCGCTGTTTGCCGAGAAGCGCCCGCAGCTGGTGTTGCTCGACGCCTTGATGCCGGTGATGGATGGTTTCGAGGCGGCGCGGCAGATCAAGGCGCTGGCCGGCGAGGCGCTGGTGCCGATCATCTTCCTGACTTCGCTGAACGAGGAGGATGCACTGGTGCGTTGCCTGGAGGCCGGGGGCGACGACTTCATGGCCAAGCCCTACAGTGCGGTGATCCTCGCTGCGAAGATCCGCGCCATGGACCGCCTGCGCCGCTTGCAGGCGACCGTGCTCGAGCAGCGGGATCAGATCACCCGTCACCATCACCACTTGCTCAATGAGCAGCGGGTGGCCAAGGCGGTGTTCGACAAGGTCGCGCATTCCGGCTGTATCACGGCGCCGAACATCCGTTACCTTCAGTCACCTTATGCGCTGTTCAATGGCGACTTGCTGCTGGCCGCGTTCACCCCGTCCGGTGACATGCATGTGCTGCTGGGGGATTTCACCGGCCATGGCCTGCCGGCCGCAGTTGGCGCGATGCCGCTGGCGGAAGTGTTCTACGGCATGACTGCGAAAGGCTACGGCCTGGCGCAGATGCTCCGCGAGATGAATGCCAAGCTCAAGCGCATCCTGCCCGTGGACATGTTCTGCTGCGCGCTGCTGCTCAACCTGAGTGTGCAGCGCGGTGCGGTGGAGGTGTGGAATGGCGGCATGCCGGACGGCTACCGGCTGTCGGCCGACGGCGAAGTGCTCGGCTGCCTGGGTTCGCGTCATCTGCCGCTGGGCATCCTGGCACCGGAGCGCTTCGATGACAGCACCGAAGTGCTGCCGTTGGCGGCGGGAGAGCGGCTGCTGCTGCTGTCCGATGGCGTGGTTGATACCGCAGATGAGCAGGAACGCCTGTTCGGAGTCGAGCGCCTGCGCGAGGTGCTGGCCGCCAATCGTGACCCGGCGCAGTTGTTCGATGAAGTGATGCATGCCCTGGAACATTTCGGCGGGCGGCCTCGGGATGACATCAGTCTGTGTGACATTCGCATGTTCAGTAGCGAAGACCGGGTGCCTGCGCCGACTCTGTATTCCGACAGCGGGCGCTCCAGCCCGCTGGACTGGGTGCTGGGGTTCGAGTTGCGTGGCGAAAGCCTCAAGCGATTCAACCCGGTGCCTTACCTGGTGCAGTTGTTGCAGGAAATACACGGACTGCGACCGCGTACCGGCGCCTTGCACAGTGTGCTCAGCGAGTTGTATTCCAATGCCCTGGAGCATGGTGTGCTGGGCCTGGACTCACGGCTCAAGCGTGATGTACAGGGGTTTGCCAACTACTATCAGGAGCGGGCCCGGCGCCTGGTGGTGTTGGCTGAGGGCTTCGTGCGCATCGACCTGAAGGTGGAACCCTCGGGGGCGGGTGGGCGTCTCACCATCGAGGTCCGCGACAGTGGTGCGGGGTTCGACGTGCAGCGCGTATTGTCGCGTCCGTCCCATGAACAGCAATTGAGCGGGCGCGGGCTGAACCTGGTGCAGCGGCTTGGCAGCCGTGCCGAGTGGAGTGAAGGCGGCCGCTGTGCGCGCGTTCAGTTCGATTGGTGATGCGTATGGAGGGCCGCGGGGCGGCTCAGGCATAATCCGGCTTGATCAAGGAGTGAACAAGTGACTGACATGCATATCGATCACAAGGTACTCAGCGAGCTACAGGAGGTCATGGAAGATGGCTACCTGCAGCTGCTGGAAACCTTTCTGGAAGATTCCGAGCAGCGTTTGAGCCAGCTGCATGAGGCCAAGAGCGCCGATGAGCTCGGCATGGCCGCGCACAGCTTCAAGGGCAGCAGCAGCAACATGGGGGCTGTCGGCCTTGCCCGGTTGTGCCAGCAGCTTGAAGAGCGCGTGAAGGTGCGGCCGCTGTATGGCATCGAAGACCTGATCCACCGGATCGACGAGGAATACCTGGAGGTGCAGTGCTTCTATCGCAGCGAGCGTGAGCGCGTTTCGGCTAATTGATGGAAAGTTGGCGCGAGTTTTGCCTCTCCATGGCCAGATGATATTTCAGTTTCTGGCGCGGAGACCGCTCAATGCCTGTCGCACCTAACCCTTTGTTGCAAGCCAGCTCCCTGAGCAAGCCGTCGAACGCGGGCTCCTCGCGGGTGGACAAGCCGCTGCAGGTGGCGGGCGGACTAGGCGGCGGCTTCGATCAGGTCATGGCGGGGCAGGCGCGTGACAAGACACCCGCTCGCAATGACAAGGTTGCTCAGCCCAATCCAAAGGACAAACCCGACGTTGCCCAGGGCGGCAAGAAGCAGGCCGACGACAAACCGACGGTTGCCGATGGCGGCAACAAATTGCCAGCAGACGATGCGTCGCAGGCCACCGATGCTGCAGCCACCAGCGACTCAGGCTCGCTCGATGCCAATCTGGTGGCGGGGCAGGTGACCGATGCGCAGCCCGGTGCGCAGTTGCTGCAGGCCCAGGCCGAAGCAGTGGCGCCGGTGTTGCAGGCGGCTATCCAGCAGCCTCCGGCGGCAGCGGTTGCCGAGCCATTGCCCGAGCAGCCCGAGGGCGAAGCCTTCGATCCGGATGCCGACCCCTTGGCCAACCTGCCAACGTTGCGCCTGGCCCTGGAGCAGAACGCCCAGGCCAAAGGCACGACGTCGGCGCACGCTGCCGAACCTGGCAAAACCCGGTCCGATGATGGGCAGGCGGCCGTCAATCCGTTGGCGACCCTGATCGAGAAGGTCGAGGGCGAGGCAGGAAAGTCCGAGACCGGCGACAAGGCTTTTGGCGCGTTGCTTGAAGACGGGCTCAAGGACACCAAGAGCGCCAGTAGCGATACCCGTGTCGATGACTTCGCCAACCGCCTGGCCAGCCTGACCCAGGCCGTTACCGCCAAGACCGCCAATGCCGTGCCGGTCAGCGCCAACCCGCTCCATCAGCCATTGCAGATGAACCAGGGCGCGTGGGCCGAGGGCTTGGTCAATCGGGTCATGTACCTGTCCAGCCAGAACCTGAAGTCGGCGGACATCCAGCTGGAGCCCGCTGAGCTCGGGCGCCTCGATATCCGGGTCAATGTCGCGACCGACCAGTCTACCCAGATCACCTTCGTCAGTGGCCATGCGGGTGTGCGTGATGCGCTGGACAGCCAGGTTTATCGCCTGCGCGAGCTGTTTGCCCAGCAGGGGCTGGCACAGCCGGACGTGAATGTCGCCGACCAGTCGCGCCAGCAACAGCAGCAGGCGCAACAGGATGGCTCGCAGCTGTCCGGGGTGGCCGCGCGCCGGGCGCAGGGTGGTGAGGGCGAGCAGAGTGGGCTGGGCGAGGCCTCCCGGGCTGTCGAGCAGCAGGTAGTCATTGGCGACAGTGCGGTCGATTACTACGCCTGATGGAGCTGACTTGGGATCTGCAGCGCCGGTGAGATTGAGCGCCGCCCGCGCGGCGCGTCGCGAGCTGCGCTCGATCGCAAAGGCGACACACCTCTCGAACCAAACATGGCATAACACTTGCTCAAGCCACGTCATCCTCCTTTGAAACCCCGATGGACGACGGATTATTGGCATGGCGAAGAGCGACGCAGTGAAAGACCCCGCCGCAAAAGGCAAACTCAAGCTGATCCTGCTGCTGGTGCTGGCCCTGCTGCTGGCAGTCGGCCTGTCGGTGGGTGCCACCTGGTTCATCATGCACAAGAGTGAATCGGCACCGGCCCCTGAAGCGGCCGCCACCACCGTCAAGGCCCCTGCGATCTACGTGCCGCTGGCGCCTGCCTTCGTGGTCAACTTCAACCAGAACGGCCGTCAGCGCTACATGCAGCTGAGCATCACCATGCAAGGCCGTAGTCAGGCCGACCTGGATGCACTCTCGGTGCACATGCCGGTGATCCGCAACAACTTGGTGATGATGTTCTCCGGGCAGGGCTTCGACACCCTGGCGGCCAGTTCGGTTGGGCAGGAGATGCTGCGTCAGAAAGCCACCGCGGTGGTCCAGGAAGTGGCGCAGAAGGAAGTCGGCAAGCCGGTGGTCGACCAGCTGCTGTTCACCAATTTCGTATTGCAGTAGGAGTCCGCAATGGCCGTACAGGACCTGCTGTCCCAGGATGAGATCGATGCCCTGTTGCATGGCGTCGACGATGGTCTGGTACAGACCGAGAGCGTTGCCGAGCCTGGCAGCATCAAAAGCTACGACCTGACCAGCCAGGATCGGATCGTGCGGGGTCGCATGCCGACCCTGGAAATGATCAACGAGCGTTTCGCCCGCTACACCCGCATCAGCATGTTCAACCTGCTGCGCCGCTCTGCGGATGTGGCGGTAGGCGGCGTGCAGGTGATGAAGTTCGGCGAGTACGTGCATTCGCTGTACGTGCCGACCAGCCTCAACCTGGTCAAGATCAAGCCACTGCGTGGCACCGCGCTGTTCATTCTCGACGCCAAGCTGGTGTTCAAGCTGGTGGACAACTTCTTTGGTGGTGACGGCCGTCACGCCAAGATCGAGGGTCGCGAATTCACCCCCACCGAACTGCGCGTGGTGCGCATGGTGCTGGACCAGTGCTTCGTCGACCTCAAGGAAGCCTGGCAGGCGATCATGCCGGTCAACTTCGAGTACATGAACTCCGAGGTCAACCCGGCCATGGCCAACATCGTCGGCCCGAGCGAGGCGGTGGTGGTGTCGACCTTCCATATCGAACTGGACGGTGGTGGCGGCGACCTGCATGTGACCATGCCCTATTCGATGATCGAGCCGGTGCGGGAAATGCTCGATGCCGGCTTCCAGTCCGACCTCGACGACCAGGACGAGCGCTGGGTCAAGGCCCTGCGCGAGGACGTGCTGGACGTCTCCGTGCCGCTGACCGCCACGGTTGCCCGCCGCCAGCTGAAGCTGCGCGACATCCTGCACATGCAGGCCGGCGACGTGATCCCGGTGGAGCTGCCCGAGCACTTGGTACTGCGCGCCAATGGCGTGCCGTCGTTCAAGGCGCGCCTGGGCTCGCACAAGGGCAACCTGGCCCTGCAGATCATCGACCCGATCGAGCGCCGCTGAACGCGTGCCGGTCGCTCTTAAAGAATTGAATGCCTGTCGAGGACATCATGGCTAACGAAAACGAGATCACTTCCCCGGAAGACCAGGCCTTGGCCGATGAATGGGCTGCGGCCCTGGAAGAAACCGGTGATGCCGGCCAGTCCGATATTGACGCGCTGCTCGCCGGTGACGGCGGCAAGCCCGGTGCCGGTCGCCTGCCGATGGAAGAGTTTGCAAGCTCGCCGCGGCCGAACGAGAACGTCAGCCTCGAAGGCCCGAACCTGGATGTCATCCTGGACATTCCGGTAAGCATTTCCATGGAAGTGGGCAGTACCGAAATCAACATCCGCAACCTGCTGCAGCTCAACCAGGGTTCGGTGATCGAGCTCGATCGCCTGGCCGGTGAGCCGCTCGATGTGCTGGTCAATGGCACGCTGATCGCCCATGGCGAAGTGGTCGTGGTCAACGAGAAGTTTGGCATCCGCCTGACCGACGTGATCAGCCCCAGCGAACGTATCAAGAAGCTGCGCTGAGTGAAGGGCACGATGCGGGCCGTGATGGCCCTGGCCACGCTACTGGTCAGCGACCTGGCCATCGCCGCCGCCACGCCTGCAGCCAGCCCGGCTGCGGCGCCGGCCGCTGCGCCTGGCAGCCTGGGTGGGCAGCTGGCGCAGATGGTGTTTGGCCTGTTGCTGGTGGTGGGGCTGATCTTCTTCCTGGCCTGGGCGCTGCGCCGCATGCAGGGCGCCACGCCCAAGGGCGGCCAGGTGATCGAGGTCGTCGGCAGTCGCGTCATCGGCCCGCGTGACCGGCTGTTGCTGGTGCAGGTCGGCAAGGAGCAGATCCTCATCGGCCATACCCCCGGCAGCATCGAGGCCTTGCATGTGCTGGCCGAGCCCGTCGAAGTGCCCGCCAGCGCCCGCCAGGCGACGCCGGAATTTGCCCAGCGGCTGATGGAGCTGATGGGCAAGGATCAGAAGGACAAGAAGTGATGAGCAGCGCGCTGCGCATTGTAGTGACCCTGGCGCTGCTGCTGGCCGCGCCGCTGGCCCTGGCCGCCGACCCGCTGTCGATCCCGGCCATCACCCTGTCCAACACTGCGGACGGGCAGCAGGAGTATTCGGTCAGCCTGCAGATCCTGCTGATCATGACGGCGCTGAGCTTCATTCCTGCGTTCGTCATCCTGATGACCAGCTTCACCCGCATCATCATCGTGTTCTCGATCCTGCGTCAGGCCCTGGGCCTGCAGCAGACGCCCTCGAACCAGGTGCTGACCGGCATGGCGCTGTTCCTGACCATGTTCATCATGGCGCCGGTGTTCGACCGAGTGAATCAGGATGCTTTGCAGCCGTACCTGAGCGAGAAGATGACGGCCCAGCAGGCCATCGAGAAGGCCCAGGGCCCGCTCAAGGACTTCATGCTGGCGCAGACCCGGCAGAGCGACCTCGACCTGTTCATGCGCCTGTCCAAGCGCACCGACATCGCCGGCCCCGACCAAGTCCCGCTGACGATCCTGGTGCCGGCGTTCGTCACTTCGGAGTTGAAAACCGCGTTCCAGATCGGCTTCATGATCTTCATCCCGTTCCTGATTATCGACATGGTGGTGGCCAGTGTGCTGATGGCCATGGGTATGATGATGCTGTCGCCGCTGATCATCTCGCTGCCATTCAAGATCATGCTGTTCGTCCTGGTCGATGGCTGGGCGCTGATCATGGGTACCTTGGCCGGCAGTTTCGGCGGCGTCTGACGCCGCCAAGGAGAGCCCTGCATGACACCTGAAGTTGCTGTCGACCTGTTCCGTGACGCGCTGTGGCTGACCACCCTGATGGTTGCCATCCTGGTGATACCGAGCCTGCTGATCGGCCTGATCGTGGCGATGTTCCAGGCGGCCACGCAGATCAACGAGCAGACCTTGAGCTTCCTGCCGCGCCTGCTGGTGATGCTGGTCACACTGATCGTCGCCGGGCCCTGGCTGGTGCAGAAGTTCATGGAGTACATCACCGGCCTGTACACCAGCATCCCGCAGCTGATCGGTTGAACCTGCCATGCTGGAGCTGACCGACGCGCAGATTGGCACATGGGTTGCCACCTTCATCCTGCCGCTGTTCCGGGTGACTGCGGTGCTGATGACCATGCCGATCTTCGGTACGCGCATGCTGCCGGCGCGCATCCGCCTTTACGTGGCGGTGGCCATCACTGTGGTGATTGTGCCGGCTCTGCCGCCGTTGCCCGAATTCGACCCGCTGAGTCTGCGCGGCCTGCTGTTGTGTGGCGAGCAGGTCATTGTTGGCGCGTTGTTCGGTTTCTCCCTGCAGTTGCTGTTCCAGGCCTTCGTCATTGCTGGGCAGATCGTCGCCGTGCAGATGGGCATGGCTTTCGCCTCCATGGTCGACCCGGCCAACGGGGTCAACGTGGCCGTGATCAGCCAGTTCATGACCATGCTGGTGAGTGTGTTGTTCCTGCTGATGAATGGTCATCTGGTGGTGTTCGAGGTCTTGACCGAAAGCTTCACCACCTTGCCGGTGGGGCACGCGCTGGTAGTCGGTCAGTTCTGGGAAATGGTCGGGCGTTTGAGCTGGGTATTCGGTGCTGGCCTGTTGCTGATCCTGCCAGCGATCACCGCGCTGCTGGTGGTAAACATCGCGTTTGGTGTGATGACCCGTGCCGCGCCGCAGTTGAACATCTTCTCCATCGGCTTCCCGCTGACGCTGGTGCTGGGTATGGGCATCTTCTGGGTGGGCTTGGCCGATATTCTTTCTCACTACCAGGCGTTGGCCAGTGAAGCGCTGCAGTGGCTGCGTGAAATGGCAAGGGCGCGCTGAGCATGGCTGAAAGCGAGAGCGGTCAGGACAAGACGGAAGAACCTACCGACAAGCGCAAGCGGGATGCGCGTGAAAAAGGTGAAATCGCCCGTTCCAAGGAGCTCAATACGGTCGCTTCGACGCTTGCTGGCGCGGGCGCTCTGTTGGCGTTTGGCGGCAATCTGGCAGAAACGCTGATGACGTTGATGCAGCTGAATTTCTCGCTGACACGCGAGGTGATTACCGATGAGCGGTCGATGGGGATGTTTCTGCTGGCGTCGGGCAAGATGGCCATCTGGGCGGTGCAGCCGATTCTCATGCTGCTGTTTGTGATCGCATTCGTGTCACCCATTGTCCTCGGCGGGTTCATCTTTTCCGGGAGCCTGTTGCAGCCAAAGTTCAGCCGGATGAACCCGTTGTCGGGCATCAAGCGCATGTTCTCGCTGAACTCGCTGACCGAACTGCTCAAGGCGATGGCCAAGTTCTTCGTGATCCTGATCGTTGCGCTGGTGGTGTTGGGCAATGATCGCCAGGCACTGCTGGCAATCGCGAACGAGCCACTGGAGCAGGCGATCATCCACAGTGTCCAGGTGGTCGGTTGGAGTGCTTTGTGGATGGCGGCCGGGTTGCTGCTGATTGCCGCCGCGGACGTGCCGTTCCAGCTGTGGCAGACCCACAAGAAGCTGAAGATGACCAAGCAGGAGATCAAGGACGAGTACAAGGACAGCGAAGGCAAGCCCGAGGTCAAGCAGCGCATCCGCCAGCTGCAGCGAGAGGTGTCGCAGCGGCGCATGATGGCCGCCGTGCCTGAGGCTGACGTGATTATCACCAACCCGACGCATTATGCCGTGGCCCTGCAATACGACCCGGAGAAGGGTGGGGTGGCGCCGTTGCTGGTGGCCAAGGGCACCGATTTCATCGCCTTGAAGATTCGCGAGATCGGCGTCGAGCACAAGATCCAGATTCTCGAATCGCCGGCCCTGGCGCGGGCGATCTACTACTCCACCGAGGTCGAGGGGGAAATCCCGGCGGGGCTGTACCTGGCGGTGGCGCAGGTGCTGGCCTATGTGTTCCAGATTCGCCAGTACCGCGCTGGCAAGGGCAAGCAGCCTGAGCCGCTTAAAGAAGACCTGCCGATTCCGCCTGATCTGCGTCGCGACAACTGATTCCAGCCTGTACCGGCCTCTTCGCGGGGCAAGCCCGCTCCTGCAGGTTCAGTGCAAATCCCGGATGTGGCGCAAATCCTGTAGGAGCGGGCTTGCCCCGCGAAGAGGCCGGTACAGGCAACATAAATCCATAGTCGAGCAAAGTTGGAAAGCTTCTTGCAAAGCCACGCCCAAGCGCCCCTTGGGCGTCAAAGTTTTGCATCAAGAGGACTCGCGGTGGATCGCACTCAGTTAATCAGCAACGCCCGCAACAACCTGGCCGGGCTCGGCCGGGGCAACCTGGGCGTGCCGTTGCTGCTGCTGGTGATGTTGGCAATGATGATGTTGCCGATACCGCCGTTCCTGCTCGACGTGTTCTTCACCTTCAATATCGCCTTGTCGATCGTGGTCCTGCTGGTGTGCGTGTATGCCTTGCGCCCGCTGGACTTCGCGGCGTTCCCGACCATCCTGCTGGTGGCGACCTTGCTGCGCCTGGCGCTGAACGTGGCCTCCACGCGGGTGGTCATGCTCCATGGCCAGGAAGGCCACGGCGCTGCCGGTAAAGTGATCCAGGCCTTCGGTGAGGTGGTGATCGGTGGCAATTACGTCGTGGGTGCGGTGGTGTTCGCCATCCTCATGATCATCAACTTCGTGGTGGTGACCAAAGGTGCCGGGCGTATTTCCGAGGTGAGCGCGCGCTTCACCCTCGACGCCATGCCCGGCAAACAGATGGCGATCGACGCCGACCTCAACGCCGGCCTGATCGACCAGGCCCAGGCCAAGATGCGCCGCGCCGAGGTGGCCCAGGAGGCCGAGTTCTACGGTTCGATGGACGGTGCCAGCAAGTTCGTTCGCGGTGACGCCATCGCCGGCCTGCTGATCCTCTTCATCAACCTGATCGGCGGCATGCTGATCGGTATGCTGCAACACAACATGTCTTTCAGCGATGCCGGCAAGGTCTATGCGTTGCTGACCATCGGTGACGGTTTGGTGGCGCAATTGCCATCACTGCTGTTGTCCACTGCTGCCGCGATCATGGTTACCCGTGCCTCGGGCTCCGAGGACATGGGCAAGCTGATCAACCGCCAGATGTTCGACTCGCCCAAGGCGCTGGGTGTGTCTGCGGGACTGATGATCATCATGGGCCTGGTGCCGGGCATGCCGCACATCGCCTTCCTCAGCCTCGGCCTGCTGGCCGGTGGCGGCGCCTACCTGGTGTGGAAGAAGCAGCAGAAGGTCAAGCTCGAAGCGCAGAAGGAAGCGCAGCGTCAGCAGGACTTGCTGCCGTCGCCGCAGCGCGCACTGGATACCAAGGAGCTGGGCTGGGACGACGTGACGCCGATCGACATGATCGGCCTGGAAGTCGGCTACCGCCTGATTCCGCTGGTCGACCGCAATCAGGGTGGCCAGCTGCTGGCGCGGATCAAGGGCGTACGCAAGAAGCTTTCCCAGGACCTGGGCTTCCTCATGCCGACCGTGCACATCCGCGACAACCTCGACCTGCAGCCCAGTGCCTATCGCCTGACGCTGATGGGTGTGATCTTGGCCGAGGCCGAGATTTACCCGGACCGCGAGCTTGCGATCAACCCCGGCCAGGTATTCGGCACCCTCAACGGTATCGCCGCGCGCGACCCGGCATTCGGCCTGGAGGCGGTGTGGATCGACATCGGCCAGCGCGCCCAGGCGCAGTCGTTGGGCTACACCGTGGTCGATGCCAGTACCGTGGTTGCCACCCACCTCAACCAGATCCTGCAGAAGCACTGCCACGAGCTGATCGGCCATGAAGAGGTCCAGCAGCTGTTGCAGGTATTGTCGAAAGCATCGCCTAAACTTGCTGAAGAGCTGGTGCCCGGTGTCATTTCCTTGTCGGGGCTGCTCAAGGTCCTGCAAGCGTTGTTGTCCGAACAAGTGCCGGTGCGTGACATCCGCAGTATTGCCGAGGCCATCGCCAACAATGCCGGCAAGAGTCAAGATACCGCCGCGCTGGTGGCGGCAGTGCGCGTCGGATTGTGTCGTGCCATCGTCCAAAGCATTGTCGGCGTTGAGTCCGAGCTGCCTGTGATCACCCTTGAGCCAAGGTTGGAACAGATCTTGCTCAATAGTTTGCAAAGGGCCGGGCAAGGTCAGGAAGACGGTGTTCTTCTTGAGCCGAGCATGGCCGAAAAGCTGCAGCGTTCGCTGATCGACGCCTGCCAGCGCCAGGAAATGCAAGGCCAACCGGCCATTCTTCTGGTAGCTGGCCCGATCCGTGCCATGTTGTCGCGTTTCGGTCGCCTGGCTGTACCGAATTTGCATGTTCTGGCGTATCAGGAAATACCGGATAACAAGCAAGTCACCATCGTTGCCACAGTGGGCCCCAACGGCTGAGGTAGTGGGTTATGCAAGTCAAGCGTTTTTTCGCCGCCGATATGCGTCAGGCCATGAAGCTGGTCCGTGATGAGCTGGGCTCCGATGCCGCCATCATCGGCAACCGCCGCATCGCCGGTGGTGTCGAGCTGACCGCCGCGCTGGACTACAAACTATCCGCGCTGGCGCCGCGCGTGCCCAACGTCGAGTTGGAAGAAGAGCTGCGCAAGACCCAGTCGCGCATTGCCACTGCCCAGGCCGAGCTGGACAACCGCGCCGAGGCCACCGAAGGCAGCCGCCAATTGTTCGCCGGCCAGTCGCTCACCGCTGCCGAGCCCTTGATCGAACCACATGTCGATGCCCCGGCAGCGGCTGCCGCGCCTGCCCCGGCCCCGGTCGACCCGCGCCTGTTCGACGCCATGCGTTCGGAGCTGTCGGGGCTGCGTGAGCTGCTCGAAGTGCAGCTCGGCTCGCTGGCCTGGAACCAGCTGCAGGGCAGCAAACCGGCCCAGGCCAATCTCTGGCGTCGCCTGCAGCGCATTGGCCTGTCCGGCCCGATCGCCCGCGAGCTGCTCGACCTCACCCATGAGATCGAAGAGCCGCGCCAAGCATGGCGCATGCTGCTCGCGCACCTGGCGCGGATGATCGAAGTGCCCCAGGTCGAACCGATCGAAGAGGGCGGGGTGATCGCCATGGTCGGCCCGGCCGGCATGGGCAAGACCACCACCCTGGCCAAGCTGGCGGCGCGTTACGTGCTCAAGTACGGCCCGCAGAACCTGGCCTTGGTGAGCATGGACAGCTTCCGCATCGGTGCCCAGGAGCAGCTCAAGACCCTGGGGCGCATCCTCAATGTGCCAGTGACCTACGTCGATCCGGGCCAGTCGCTGGCAGCCGCGTTGGAGCCATTGCTGCGCAAGCGCGTGGTGTTGATCGATACCGCTGGCCTGCAGGCCAGCGACCCGGCCCTGCGCATGCAACTGGAAACGCTGGCCGGGCGTGGCATTGCCGCGAAGAATTACCTGGTGCTGGCTACCACCAGCCAGAAGCAGGTGCTGACCGCTGCCTACCACAGCTACAAGCGCTGCGGCCTGGCTGGCTGTATCCTGACCAAACTCGATGAAACGGCGAGCCTCGGCGACGTGCTGAGCCTGGCCATCAGTCATGAACTGCCCGTGGCCTACCTCACTGACGGCCCGCGCATTCCTGACGACCTTCACCTGCCGCGCCCGCACCAGCTGGTGACCCGCGCGGTCAACGTGCAGTTGCAGGACGAGCCCAGCGAAGAGGCGATGGCCGACATGTTCGCTGATCTCTACCACAACCCGCGGCGCGCAGGTTGAGGATGAAGCGTATGCAAAGTACCTACATTCCGGGGTTGGCAGTACTACCCCGCGTGTGGCTTGGGTCCAAGCGAGACAAGGTAAACAACGAACATGGGTAGCATGCATCCCGTCCAGGTGATCGCCGTCACCGGTGGCAAAGGTGGCGTCGGCAAGACTAACGTTTCAGTGAACCTGTCCCTGGCACTGGCCGAACTCGGCCGCCGGGTGATGTTGTTGGACGCCGACCTTGGCCTGGCCAATGTTGACGTATTGCTGGGTCTCACCCCAAAACACACCCTGGCCGATGTCATCGAGGGGCGCTGCGAGCTGCGCGATGTGCTGTTGCAGGGGCCTGGCGGTGTGCGCATCGTGCCGGCCGCCTCCGGCACCCAGAGCATGGTGCACCTGGCCCCGGCCCAGCATGCCGGGCTGATCCAGGCCTTCAGCGAGCTCGGCGACAACCTCGACGTGCTGGTGATCGACACCGCTGCGGGTATCGGTGACTCGGTAGTCAGCTTCGTGCGCGCGGCCCAGGAAGTGCTGCTGGTGGTGTGCGACGAGCCGACCTCGATCACCGATGCCTACGCGCTGATCAAGCTGCTCAACCGCGACTACGGCATGAACCGTTTCCGCGTGCTGGCCAACATGGCGCAGAGCCCGCAGGAAGGGCGCAACCTGTTCGCCAAGTTGACCAAGGTCACCGACCGCTTCCTTGACGTCGCCCTACAATATGTCGGCGCCGTGCCGTACGACGAGAGCGTGCGCAAGGCGGTGCAGAAGCAGCGTGCGGTGTATGAGGCCTTCCCTCGCTCCAAGTGTGCCCTGGCCTTCAAGGCCATCGCACAGAAGGTCGACAGCTGGCCGCTGCCAGCCAATCCGCGCGGGCACCTTGAGTTCTTTGTCGAGCGCCTGGTGCAACCCACCAGCGCAGGACCCGTGCTATGAACGCGAGCGGCTTCAAGATGTACAGCAAGGCGTCGAAAGACGCCCAGTTCGAGCTGGTGGAACGCTATGCGCCGCTGGTCAAGCGCATCGCCTACCACTTGCTGGCACGCCTGCCGGCCAACGTCCAGGTCGAGGACCTGATCCAGGCCGGCATGATCGGCCTGCTGGAAGTGGCCAACAAGTATGACGCCAGCAAGGGCGCCAGCTTCGAAACCTACGCCGGCATCCGCATCCGCGGGGCGATGCTCGACGAGGTCCGCAAGGGCGATTGGGCACCGCGTTCGGTGCACCGCAATACGCGCATGGTCAGTGACGCGATGCGCGCCGTGGAAGCAAGAACTGGCCGCGACGCTAAAGATCATGAAGTTGCTGCCGAACTCCAATTGAGTCTCGATGATTACTACGGGATTTTGAACGATACCTTGGGGAGCCGCCTGTTCAGTTTCGACGACCTGTTGCAGGACGGCGAGCACGAAGGGCTGCACGAGGACGGCGCCAGTGGCCAGGTCGAGCCGTCGCGCGATCTGGAAGACGAGCGCTTCCAGGCTGCCCTGACTGATGCGATCGCCAACCTGCCGGAGCGTGAGCGCCTGGTGCTGGCGCTGTACTACGACGAAGAGCTGAACCTCAAGGAAATCGGTGAGGTGCTGGGGGTCAGCGAATCGCGAGTCAGCCAGTTGCACAGCCAGTGTGCCGCGCGCCTGCGCAGCCGCCTGGGGGAATGGCGGGCGCGTTGAGCCCGGGGTCGTTGCAGTCGTTTTCCACGTTGTACCGAATATGAATACGCGTGCTCGGGGCCGAGCGCGTTTGAGACTGCTTGGAGGTCTACTTGAACAAAGACATGAAAATCCTCATCGTTGACGACTTTTCGACGATGCGGCGGATCATCAAGAACCTGTTGCGTGACCTGGGCTTCACCAACACCGATGAAGCCGATGACGGCACCACCGCGCTGCCGATGCTCGAAAGCGGCCATTACGACTTCCTGGTGACCGACTGGAACATGCCGGGCATGTCCGGTATCGATCTGCTGCGCAAGGTCCGTGCCCACGATCGGCTGAAGACCATGCCGGTGCTGATGGTGACTGCCGAAGCCAAGCGCGACCAGATCATCGAAGCGGCCCAGGCCGGCGTAAACGGTTACGTGGTCAAGCCATTTACCGCCCAGGTGCTCAAAGAAAAGATCGAGAAGATCTTCGAACGCGTCAACGGCTGAGTTACGTCAGGGGGCGCCATGGAAACAACACAGACGTCTTTGGGGGAGTTCGAATCGACCCTGAAGAAACATGCTCAGGAGCTGGTCGAGAGCCTGGAACGGGGGCGTTTCGGCGAGGCGGTGCAGCTGATTCATCAGCTCAACCAGACCCGCGACCGTTGCCTGTATCAGGAAGTCGGCAAGCTCACCCGTGAGCTGCACAGCGCGATCGTCAGCTTCCAGATCGACCCGCGTATGCCGCAGGCCGAGGAAGTCTCACAGATTACCGATGCCACCGAGCGCCTGTCCTACGTGGTCAAGCTCACCGAGGGTGCCGCCAACCGCACCATGGATCTGGTGGAGGAGAGCACGCCGGTGCTCAACGACCTGGCTGCCGAGGCGCAAGGCCTGAGCGTCGACTGGCAGCGCTTCATGCGCCGCGAAGTCGCAGCGCCGGAGTTCCGCGAGCTGGTCAAGCGCGTCGACAGTTTCCTGACGCACAGCGCCGAGGGCAACCGCAAGGTCGCCGGCCACCTCAACGACATTCTGCTGGCCCAGGACTATCAAGACCTGACTGGCCAGGTGATCAAGCGCGTGACTGCGCTGGTGACCGAAGTGGAAAGCAATCTGCTCAAGCTCGTGCTGATGGCCAGCCAGGTCGACCGGTTTGCCGGTATCGAACACGACCACCAGCAGCTGCGCGCTGAAAAAGATGAAGAAAAACATCCGACTCGGGGTGAAGGTCCGCAGATTCATGCCGATAAGCGTGAAGACGTTGTGTCCGGTCAGGACGACGTCGACGATCTGCTGTCCAGCCTGGGTTTTTAAGGAGCACGTTTAATGAGCTTCGGCGCCGATGAAGAAATCCTTCAGGATTTCCTGGTAGAAGCCGGCGAAATTCTTGAGCAACTGTCCGAGCAACTGGTCGAGCTGGAAAGCCGGCCCGACGATGCCGACCTGCTCAATGCAATCTTTCGCGGTTTCCACACTGTAAAAGGGGGCGCCGGCTTCCTTCAGCTGAACGAGCTGGTGGAGTGCTGCCACATCGCCGAGAACGTGTTCGACATCCTGCGCAAAGGTGAGCGCCGGGTCGACGCGGAACTGATGGACGTGGTGCTCGAGGCACTGGACACGGTCAACAGCATGTTCGGCCAGGTGCGTGAGCGCAGCGAAGTGACCCCGGCCACCCCGGAGCTGCTGGCGGCCCTGTCGCGCCTGGCGGAACCTGCCAGCGCCGATGCCCCGGCAGCAGTGGTCGAGGCTGCAGCGGAGCCGGTGGCCGCCGAGGCGGACATCACCGACACCGAGTTCGAGCAGCTGCTCGACTCGCTCGACGCGGTCAAGGCCGAAGCGGCCGCTGCCGAAGCGCAGATGCAGGGCGAGACCCTGGGCGGCGCAGGTGACGACATCACCGACGCCGAGTTCGAATCGCTGCTCGACCAGTTGCATGGCAAGGGCCAGTTCTCGCCGGAAGTGGCCGCTGCCGAAGCGGTGGTCGATGCCAGTGCGCCGGTGAGCGACGAAATCACCGACGAAGAATTCGAGTCGTTGCTGGACCAGTTGCACGGCAAGGGCACCTTCCAGGCCGATGCCTTGCCGGCTGCCACTGCGGCAGTGGAAAGCGTTGTCGCGACCGCCAGCAGTGACGAGATCACCGAGCACGAGTTCGAAGCGCTGCTGGACCAGTTGCACGGCAAGGGCAAGTTCACCGGTGAAACCGTTGCTGCCGAAGCGCCTGTCACCGTGGCAGCACCGGTTGCGGCCGTGGCGCAAAGCCAACCGGGCGCCAGGCCTGCTGCAGCCCCGGCTGCCGCTGTACCTGCCGCCGCCGCCAAGCCGGCCGCGCCAGCCCGCAGTCCGGCTCCGGCCGCGGAAAAGCCTGCCAGCGAAGCGGAAACCACCGTGCGTGTCGACACTGCGCGCCTGGACGAGATCATGAACATGGTCGGCGAACTGGTGCTGGTGCGTAACCGCCTGGTGCGCCTGGGCCTGAACAGCGGCGACGAGGCCATGTCCAAGGCCGTGTCCAACCTCGACGTGGTCACCGCCGACTTGCAGACCGCGGTGATGAAGACCCGCATGCAGCCGATCAAGAAGGTCTTCGGCCGCTTCCCGCGCCTGGTCCGCGACCTGGCTCGGCAACTGAAGAAAGAGATCAACCTGGAGCTGGTCGGTGAAGAGACCGACCTCGACAAGAACCTCGTCGAGGCCCTGGCCGACCCGCTGGTGCACCTGGTGCGCAACGCGGTCGACCACGGTGTCGAGATGCCGGATGAGCGTGAAGCCTCTGGCAAGGCCCGGACCGGCCACGTGGTACTGTCGGCCGAGCAGGAAGGCGACCACATCCTGCTGTCGATCTCCGACGACGGCAAGGGCATGGACCCGAGCATCCTGCGCGCCAAGGCCGTGGAAAAAGGCCTGATGGACAAGGACGCGGCCGATCGCCTGAGCGAGTCGGACTGCTACAACCTGATCTTCGCCCCGGGCTTCTCGACCAAGACCGAGATCTCCGACGTGTCCGGCCGCGGTGTCGGCATGGACGTGGTGAAGACCAAGATTTCCCAGCTCAACGGCTCGATCAACATCTTCTCGGCCAAGGGCCAGGGCTCGAAGATCGTCATCAAGGTGCCGCTGACCCTGGCGATCATGCCGACCCTGATGGTGATGCTGGGCAACCAGGCGTTCGCCTTCCCGCTGGTCAACGTCAACGAGATCTTCCACCTCGACCTGTCGCGCACCAACGTGGTCGACGGCCAGGAAGTGGTGATCGTGCGCGACAAGGCACTGCCGCTGTTCTACCTCAAGCGCTGGCTGGTTCAGGGCCAGGTGCATGAGGAGCAGCGCGAGGGCCATGTGGTGATCCTCTCGGTCGGTACCCAGCGTATCGGCTTCGTGGTCGACCAGCTGGTGGGCCAGGAAGAGGTGGTGATCAAGCCGCTGGGCAAGATGCTGCAGGGCACCCCGGGCATGTCTGGCGCCACCATCACCGGTGACGGCCGTATCGCGCTGATTCTCGACGTGCCGAGCATGCTCAAGCGTTACGCGGCACGGCGTATCTGATTTTCGGCGGCGCACCCTGGCGGGTGGCGCCGCCTAATGGAGTGTTTATGGCAGTCAAGGTCCTGGTGGTGGATGATTCCGGTTTCTTCCGCCGCCGCGTTTCGGAAATCCTCTCGGCGGACCCGACGATCCAGGTGGTCGGTACCGCGACCAACGGCAGGGAAGCGATCGACCAGGCACTGGCGCTCAAACCCGATGTCATCACCATGGACTACGAAATGCCCATGATGGATGGCATCACCGCCGTGCGGCACATCATGCAGCGCTGCCCGACGCCGGTGTTGATGTTCTCCTCGCTGACCCATGAAGGCGCCCGCGTCACCCTCGACGCGCTGGATGCCGGTGCGGTGGATTACCTGCCGAAGAACTTCGAAGACATCTCGCGCAACCCGGAGAAGGTCAAGCAGTTGCTGTGCGAGAAGGTGCATACCATCTCGCGCAGCAACCGCCGTTTCGGCGGCTACACCAGCCATGCACCGGTCAGCGCAGCTGCGCCGGCCGCCAGCCATGCACCCGCCAGCAGCCTGGCCAGCGCCGCGCCGGTCCGTCCTGCCGCGCCAGCCCGTGCGGCGGTACCGGCAGCGGCCGCGGCGCATGCCCCGGCCCCCAAGCGCAAGCCTTACAAGCTGGTGGCGATCGGTACCTCGACCGGCGGCCCGGTGGCCCTGCAGCGGGTGCTGACCCAGCTGCCGGCGAGCTTCCCGGCGCCGATCGTGCTGATCCAGCACATGCCCGCCGCCTTCACCAAGGCATTTGCCGAACGCCTCGACAAGCTGTGCAAGATCAGCGTCAAGGAAGCCGAGGACGGCGACATGCTGCGCCCGGGCCTGGCGCTGCTGGCCCCAGGCGGCAAGCAGATGATGATCGACGGCCGTGGCACGGTGAAGATCCTGCCGGGCGACGAGCGCCTGAACTACAAGCCGTGCGTGGACATCACCTTCGGCTCGGCGGCCAAGTCCTACGGCGACAAGGTGCTGTCAGTGGTGCTCACCGGCATGGGCGCCGATGGTCGCGAAGGCGCGCGCCTGCTCAAGCAGGGCGGCAGTACCGTGTGGGCCCAGGATGAGGCCAGCTGTGTGATCTACGGCATGCCCATGGCCATCGTCAAAGCCAACCTGGCGGACGCGGTGTACAGCCTGGATGAAATCGGCAAACACCTGGTCGAGGCTTGTGTCTGATGGATGTGCTCAGCCTGATTGGCCTGATCCTGGCGTTCGTCGCCATCGTCGGTGGCAACTTCCTTGAAGGTGGCCACGTCGGTGCCTTGCTCAATGGCCCGGCAGGCCTGATCGTGCTCGGTGGCACCCTGGCGGCGGCACTGCTGCAGTCGCCGCTGTCGGCGTTCAAGCGCGCATTGCAGATCCTGCGCTGGATCTTCTTCCCGCCGCGGGTCGACCTGGCCGGTGGGATCGACCGGGTGGTCAACTGGAGCCTGACGGCGCGCAAGGAAGGCCTGCTCGGCCTGGAAGGCGTGGCCGATGCCGAACCCGACCCGTACGCCCGCAAGGGCCTGCAACTGCTGGTCGATGGTGCCGAGCCTGAATCGATCCGCAGCATCCTCGAAGTCGACTTCCTGACCCAGGAAAGCCGTGATATCCAGGCCGCCAAGGTGTTCGAGAGCATGGGCGGCTACGCCCCGACCATCGGTATCATCGGTGCGGTCATGGGCCTGATCCACGTCATGGGCAACCTGGCCGACCCGTCGCAGCTGGGCAACGGCATTGCCGTAGCTTTCGTCGCCACCATCTACGGCGTGGCCAGTGCCAACCTGATCCTGCTGCCGATCGCCAACAAGCTCAAGGCCATCGTCATGCGCCAGTCGCGCTACCGCGAGATGCTGCTCGAAGGCCTGCTGTCGATCGCCGAGGGCGAGAACCCGCGCTCGATCGAATTGAAGCTGCAAGGCTTCATGGAGTAAGCCATGCGCCGTCGCCGTCATACCGAGGAGCACGAGAATCACGAACGCTGGCTGGTGTCGTACGCCGACTTCATCACCTTGCTGTTCGCCTTCTTCGTGGTCATGTATTCGATCTCCTCGATCAACGAGGGCAAGTACAAGGTCATCTCGCAAGCGCTGCTCGGGGTGTTCAACGACCCTGAGCGGAGCATGAAGCCGATCCCGATTGGCGATGAGCAGCCGCTCAGCGTGAAACCGGCAGAACCCTTGATCAAGGACAGCGAGCAGACCGATGCGGGCCTGGCCCAGACCAGCATTGACCCGCTGAAGGCCATCAGCGACGACGTGCGCGATGCCTTCGGCGACCTGATCAAGTCCGACCAGATGACCGTGCGCGGCAACGAGCTGTGGGTGGAGATCGAGCTCAACTCGTCCTTGCTGTTTGGCAGTGGCGATGCCATGCCCAGTGACAAGGCATTCACCATCATCGAGAAAGTCGGCAACATCCTCAAGCCGTTCGCCAACCCGGTGCACGTCGAGGGCTTCACCGACAACCTGCCGATCCGCACGGCGCAGTACCCGACCAACTGGGAGCTGTCGGCGGCGCGGGCGGCGAGCATCGTGCGCCTGCTGGCCATGGAAGGGGTCAACCCGGCGCGCATGGCCTCGGTGGGCTATGGCGAGTACCAACCGGTGGCCAGCAACGACACCGCCGAAGGGCGTGCGCGCAATCGCCGGGTCGTGCTGGTGATTTCCCGTAACCTCGAAGTGCGCCGCAGCCTGACCGGCACAGGCAGTGCCAATGCCACCCCGGACTCAGCCTTGCGCCGGGCTGGCACACAAAGTGCACCGCCAGCCGCACGGCAGTAATTCGCCAATTCTCCGGCACCGGGTTGTCGTGGTTACGCGGCGCGGTCTTTGTAGGAGCGGGCTTGTCCCGCGAATGAGGCGACGCGGTGAATGGCACGGGCTGCGCCCGTGTTCGCGGGACAAGCCCTCTCCTACAGGGAGGGGGAACAATCAATGAGTCAAGAGTTGTCCTATGAGAGTCTGGGCAGTAGCCAATCAAAAAGGCGGCGTGGGCAAGACCACGACCACCATCGCCCTGGCCGGCCTGCTGGCCGAGGCGGGCAAGCGCGTGGTCGTCGTCGACCTCGACCCGCATGGCTCGATGACCAGCTATTTCGGGCACAACCCGGATGCCCTGGAGCACAGCTGCTACGACCTGTTCCTGCACAAGGGCAGCGTGCCCGAAGGTCTGCCGGGGCAGCTGTTGCTGCCCACCAGCGATGAGCGTATCTCGCTGCTGCCGTCGAGTACCGCATTGGCCGTGCTGGAGCGTCAGTCGCCCGGGCAGAGTGGCCTGGGCCTGGTGATCGCCAAGAGTCTGGCGCAGTTATGGCAGGATTTCGACTTTGCGCTGATCGACAGCCCGCCCTTGCTCGGCGTGCTGATGGTCAACGCCCTGGCAGCCAGCCAGCAGCTGGTGATCCCGGTGCAGACCGAGTTTCTGGCGGTGAAGGGCCTGGAACGCATGATCGGCACCTTGGCCATGATCAACCGCTCGCGCAAGCAAGCGCTGCCTTACCAGATCGTGCCGACCCTGTTCGACCGCCGTACCCAGGCTTCGCTGGGCACCCTCAAGGTTTTGCGCGATACCTATGAACACCAGGTGTGGCAGGGCTACATCCCGGTCGATACGCGCCTGCGCGATGCCAGCCGCAATGGCGTCACGCCGTCGCAGTTCGATGGCAAGAGCCGTGGCGTGATCGCCTACCGGGCACTGCTCAAGCACATGCTCACCTACAAGCCGGCCGCGCAGGTGGCTTCATGAACCGGCCTGTGGGTACCAAGCCGCAACTGGCCCTGCAGTCCTACCTCGATGGGTTGTTGCAGGAGGCCACCGAGGCCGAGGATATCATCGACCTGGCAACGCCTGCCCAGGCGCCCATGGCCAACGACGAATTCGCCGCCGCCGTGCGCGAAGAGCAGGCGCGGGACGCTCGCCATCCAACTCCCGCAGCCAGGCCTTTTGCCGAGCCGCAGGTGAAGGTGCTGCCAGCCGTGCTGCCGGTAGAGCAGCCGGTGGTGGCCGTGGTCGAAACTGAAGTGGTGGCTGAGGCCAGCATCCCGGTGCTGACCGAGGTGCCAGCGCCAGAGCCGGTTGCCCCCCTGGTGGACGTGCATCTGCCAGCGGCAGGCATGGCCGACACGCCAGCCCCACCGGCCAGCGTCGATGGTCGCCCGGCCTGGGCTGCCGAGCCGTTCGAGTGCCTGCTGTTCGACGTTGCCGGGCTGACCCTGGCGGTGCCGCTGGTTTGCCTGGGTTCGATCTACAGCCTGGAAGGCCAGGAGCTGACACCGCTGTTCGGCCAGCCGGACTGGTTCCTGGGTATCCTGACCTGCCAGGCCGGCAACCTCAAGGTGCTGGACACCGCGCGCTGGGTCATGCCCGACCGCTACCGCGACGACTTCCGCCAGGGCCTGAATTATGTGATTTCCGTGCAGGGCTACGAATGGGGCTTGGCGGTGCATCAGGTCAGCCGCTCGCTGCGCCTGGACCCCGCCGAGATCAAGTGGCGCAGCCAGCGTGGCCAGCGTCCCTGGTTGGCCGGCACGGTCATCGAACACATGTGTGCACTGCTCGACGTCGCCGCACTGGCCGAGCTGATCGCCAGCGGCGCGGTCAAGCAGTTGCATGCCAAACAGAAATGACACCGAACACAACCGCCAACAGCGGATTTAGAGGGCTAGGGGAATGAAAAAGTCGTCTGCGCAAGGTTCTGAAGATCCGATCCTGCAGTGGGTAACCTTCCGTCTGGACAACGAGTCCTACGGCATCAACGTCATGCAGGTGCAGGAAGTACTGCGCTACACCGAGATCGCTCCGGTGCCGGGCGCGCCAAGCTATGTGTTGGGCATCATCAACCTGCGCGGCAACGTGGTGACGGTGATCGACACTCGCCAGCGCTTCGGCCTGATGCCGTCGGACGTGACCGACAACACCCGCATCGTCATCATCGAGGCTGACAAGCAAGTGGTCGGCATCCTGGTCGACAGCGTGGCCGAGGTGGTGTACCTGCGTCAGTCGGAAATCGAAACCGCGCCGAACGTGGGTAATGAAGAGTCGGCCAAGTTCATCCAGGGCGTGTGCAACAAGAACGGCGAATTGCTGATCCTGGTCGAGCTGGACAAGATGATGACCGAGGAAGAGTGGTCCGAGCTGGAGAACATCTGAGTTGATCTTCGAGGTGGCGGTAATCTTGCTGGCGCTGCTGTGGGCCTTGAGCCTGTGGTTCTTCCTCAACTACAGCAAGCGCCAGCGCGAACTGGCGGCGCAGCAGGCCGTGGGCGATGCCCTGCGAGACCAGCGCATCAAGGACCTGGCCAAGCGCCTGGACGACTACCAGAACGGCACCGTGCGCATGGGTGAGGCCATCCATGAACTGCGCGCGACCGTGGCACCGCTGCCAGAGAAGCTGCAGCAGCTGGAGCAGCGCGACCCCAACAGCGTGACCTTTACCCAGGCCGCCAAGCTGGTGGGCATGGGGGCGAGCGTGGCGGAACTCACCGAGACCTGCGGCCTGACCCAGGCCGAGGCGGAGTTGATGAGCAAGCTGCACCGCGGCGAGTGAAACACGAAGGGCGCCGGAAGGCGCCCTTTGGTTTTCTGGCTCGGTGCGCGACGCGCTACGTCAGTGATTCAGATTACGCCAACCAAACCCGTTGTTGACGCGTACTACCCGTGAAACACGGAACAGTGACTGCAGCGTGTTCTGCAGCTCTTCGGTCGAAACAGGGTGAAGGTCGGCCCCCAGCAAGGTGGGCGGGTTCAGCAAGGGACAACTGAGCAGCTTGTAGATCTTTTTCATCTGCCGCAGTGCAGGCAGGCTATGGTCCACAGCCTCATTGAACATACCAATGCCGGTGAGCTCGCTCAGGGCTTTGGCATAGGTAGCGAATCTGGGTGCATGGGCGCCCTTGGCCGGCCAGTGCTTATTCTGAGTGAAGAATCCGGGCCTGGAATCGAGCTTGAGGTTCATCGTGTTAATGACCTCCATCAGGGTCGGGTTGCGCGGATGGCTACCGATCACGCTGGTGTTGTATTGCTGATGAGCGCCCCTGAACGGGTTCGATGTCGGCTGTTCCAGCAATAGCCCGTCGGCGGTGGTTCGCAGCGGTACATTGCCGATCCAGTCGTTGGCTGAAGCGTCGTTGATGATGCCTGCCGCCAAAGGATGGGAGGGGGGGGCCAGCAGGTCATTGTCGATGTCCATGTACAGGCCGCCATCCTGGTACAGCGCATGATACTTGAGCATGTCGTTGGCGGCCGTCACATGGGAGGAACCTCGGGCAGGGCCCTCCATGGCGGCATCGTAGAATTGCCTGGTGTATCCCATGTTGGTGTAGAACCCTTGTCGCTCAAGGGGAAGCACTTGCAGGTCGGGTGCGGCGACGGCCAGTGCACGGGCATTCTGGTTGAAGGCGGCGGCGTTTTGCTCGGACAGATAGAGGTAGTGACCGTAACCGGCATCCTTGAGCAAACTGGAATTGCGCCCGATGCGTGTGAGCATGCCGGCTGTCAGGGGCTTGTCGCCGATCCACAGGTGCACCACTCGCTTGGGAATGTGTGCCTGGTTGACCTCTGGAACCCTGGGTACTTCGATGGGCAGGTTTATTTCTATGCCAAGATTGCGCAGCGTGCTTTCACGCATGGCATTGGTGACGAAACGCGGGCCATCGATATCTGCCTGGTAGGCACGCAATTGCGTGTGCTCCGCGACATAGCGTGTGGGCGAGGGGTGTCCGATATCGCTTGTCTTCACAAAAGCGTCCGTTTCCAGTTCATACAGCCAATGCGTTGCCGGGTCGCGTACATCCACGAGCGTGTCCATGCCGACGTGGGTGGTCTGGCGGTTGATCAGCATTTGCCGCTGGGGTTCGGGAAGTGGCTCGACGGGGACCGGCTGCTCGAAGAATGCCTTGAAGTTGTCACCGGTCCAGCGCGGCCTGGGTGCCCTTGTCGGGCTGAGCGGGTAGCCGATCTGTCCATTGATTCTGCCAGGGGCGACGAATCCATCGAATTGTGTCTGGAAAACCTTCTTGCTGGCGGACCATAGCTTGTCCGCCAACGGCAGGGCGCACAGTGCTCCAAACGCGACGTTCAGGGCGCCATCGGTTTTTTCTTCAAGATTCTTGCCATTGATGACTTCATCCAGGCCCAGGCCGAGCTGGGTGATTCCGCCAATGGCAACCACCCATCCCAAGCCTGGTACCACCAAGGTCAATGGGGCTAGCAGGGTCATCGTCTGATTCAGGTAGCCTCGCCATCTGGCCTTGATGACATCGCTGTTGGTCGTGATCAGGAATCGGGCATCTTCGTAGCTTCGCTGCCGTAGCCGCGAAGTGATGTGGCTGAACAGGCCGTCGGTTACCAGCGGGCTGTACTCGTCGACCTTGTGGTTGATGTACTGCGTTGACCAGCCGCTGGCCGGGATGACCAGGTTGTTGACATACAGGAAGCGCGGCCCTTGGTAACTGGCCAGCCCTTTGAGGGTATCTTCCAGCCCTGTGTAGCCGAGCCCGGTTGGAAAGTCCTGGAGGCGAAAGTGCGTCAGCAATGACCTGCGCGTTTCGCTGTCCTTGCACTGTTGCACCAGCCAGGCTTTCATCGCACTGGTGTTCTCGAACTCGTGCAAAGGCGATGAATTGCCGGGTACGTAGAGCAAGGTCAGCCCCGAGTTCCGATCCGTAACGCACGGGATATCGGTGGCGACATAGCCATAGATGTTAAGCATGCGTGTTTCTACGGTGCCTGCATGCTCTGTCGAGGCTTCCCCATCGGGTACGATGCCAATCGCCCGCCAGGCCAGGTCGCAACCTGCTTCGCTCAGGCTGCCTTCCTCTACCTGCTTGTTGCAGGCCGCGAGAAAATTCACCTGGGACAGCGTCGCATAATCATCGAACTTGTGTTGCCAGTAGTCGTCGAGGCTGGCGATGTACTCATCGTGCAGGTCCAGTTCCCAGATGAACGTTTGAAATGCATGTGTATCGGTGGCGATCTGAGTTTGCTGGGTATACCGCATGGGCTGCGTCTTGCGGAACAGGCCTTGATAGACCGCGTAATCATCCAGCGCGCCGAACAGACCGCCCTCCGGGAGCTCATCGACGATCTGCACGTGCCCTTGGGCAAACGCCCTGGCCCAGCTCTCCCGAGGCAGGCTCCAGTCGCGCAGGAGCCCGAGAAAGTCGAGCACGCCATAGGTGCTGAGCGCGATGTACTGCAGGTTGTCGGGCTGCTCTTGCCACTTTGACAACACCGCCTGGCCGAGGGGGAGCTGCTCGACGACCTTGGCAAGCCATCCTCCTTCAGGGTTGGGCTTGTAATGCAGGGTCACCGCCAAGGCGGTATCGGGATCGAAGTCCGGACCCTGTGCCTTGGCCCACTCCCGTATTCGTTCGATGCTGAGCCGATCGGGGCGCGGGATGTGGGTGAGGTGGTCGAGTGCGTGCCGGATCCCGGAAGGGTGCAATTGAGTCGTCATGTGCTGACCTGCCATTGTGGTGGGGCCTGCATGATGGACGCAGGCCCGGCGCCGCAAGGGGTATGTATGTACTCAGGTCGTGGCCCAGGAGTGGTTGCCGCCGACCTTGACCGAGCGGTTCAGTGGTAGCAAGTTGCGCAATGCTTGTTGGTATTGATCAAGTTCAATGAACTGCCATGAATGGATACGCGGCATGTTGTACAAGTTCATGATCTGGCGCAGGGTGCGCAGAACCGGCAGGCGTTGATCGACAACATGGGTGAGCAGGTCAGGCCCTGTCAGGTAGCTCAGGCGCTTGGCGTAGCGATAGAAGCCAGCAGGGTCTTCGGCCAGGCTTGGCTTACTGTCGTAGAAATCCCGATTGGCCTGGTAACGAGCGAGCATCTCCTCGGAAATTGCCTCGAGCGTGGGGTTGCCTGCATGGCTGCCGATCACGCTGGTGTTGTAGAGGCAGTTCATGCTCATTTTCTCGTTGGACATGGGGGGCGGCAGCAGCAGGCCATCCGGGGCGGTGAGCAGTGCAACCTGCTCAAGCGGTTCGCCAGGGTTGCCGACGGGGTGCCCGTCGACGACCAGGGGCGGTTCGCCCGCTGCCAGCAGGTAGTCGTCCACATCCATGTACAGCCCACCTTCATGGTGCAGCATGGGGTAGCGCAGGACGTCGGAAGCTGAGGCGAAGTTGCACGCCACTCCGCCGTTGCCGTCCAGCGCAGCCTGGTACTGGGCGTAGTATCGGCTTTGCTGGAAGGTGCGGAAGAAGCTTTGCTCTTCCAGCGGCAGCACCTGCAGGCCCGGGGCGTGTTCGGCGAGGAGGCGCAGGTTTTCGGCGTAGGCCGATGGCGACTCAGCGGAAAGGAACAAACGGATAGCGTAGGCGCTGTCGTTGGCGCGTGCGGCGTTGCTTGCCAGGTTGGCGATGAGCGACGGGCTGAGCACCTTGTCGCCAACCCAAAGGCAGGAGATCGTTTTCGGGATGGCCTGGCTACTCTCGTCCGGTACTAGAGGAAAATCCACCGGCAGTGGCAAGTCGACGCCCAGTGCCCGAAGGGTGCGCATGCGTGTAGCGTTGCTGACTTCTCGACCGGCAGCTGCCGGGACCAGATCGTGGCTGCCAGGGCGGGCTATGTAGGCAACCGGGTCGACTTCATTGAGCGCGTTGTCCTGAATGAACGCGTCTCGCTCCATGTCGTAGATGACGCGTGCGTTGTAGGTATTGATACGCGTGTCGAGGTTATCCGGTGTGCCATCGTAGCGAGGGACCCGTATCACCGAGTCAGCCACGGCCTGATCGCCTTCCGGCAATGGCGGGATGGGGTCAGGGATGTGGAAGTACGGCGCGATATCGACGTTTGGCAGGTGCGGCGGCGAAAGCGGGCTGAGCGGGTAACCGAGCTGATCGTTGATGCGGCTTGGCACTACGAAACGGTCGCTCTTGCTTTCGAACAGCACCTTGCTGCGGGCAACCCCGTGCACGATCAGCGGCATGGCATTGAGCAGGCCCCAGGCGATTTCGGCCACGCCGTCGTGCCTGTCTTGCAGGCCCTTGCCATTGATGGCCTGGTCCAGCCCAAGGCCGAGCTGGGCGATACCACCGACCGCCAGCAGCGGTGCCAGGCCAGGTACCACAAGGCTCAGCGGCGCCAGCAGGTTGAGCGTGGTGTTCAGGTAGGTGCGCCAACGTGCCTTGGTGACGTCACTGTCGGTGGTGATGATGAAGTCGGCATCGTCGTAGCTGCGCTGGCGCTGCCGCTCAGCCAGGGCCTGGAACAGGTCGCCAGTGATTCTGGGGCTGTATTTGCCAGGCCGATAGTTCACATAGTCGCGGGGCGACCAGGTGCCATCGTCGTTGAAAAAACCGTGCTCCGGCGGCAAACGATGCCTGCGGGGATATTCGCCCAAGCCTTCCAGGGCGGTATCGAGACCACTGAAGTCCAGGCCCTGGGGGCCGTCGGCCAGTCTGAAGTGCTGCCTGAGTGCTTGGCGGCTGGCGGGGACCTTGCATTGTTGGCCAACCCAGTCCTTGAGTAGCGTTTCACTGGCGAACTCCAGCAACGGAGCGCTGTTGCCTGGGGCATAGAGTAGGGTCAGATCGCTACTGGCGTCGTTGATGTACAACAGGTCGGTTGCCGCGTAGCCATAGATGTTCAGGGTGCTCAGGCGCAGGCCTTGGCCTCGCGGCAATAGGTCGGCGGCACGCCAGGCCAGGTGGCGTCCGGCATTGCTCAGGCTGCCTTGTGCGACCTGAAGATTGCAGGCGGCGACGAAATTGAGCTTGCTGGACAATCGGTAGCTGTGCAGATGGTTGCGCCAGTAATCATCCAGCATGGCTTTGAATGGCGTGTGGAAGTCCAGCGCGGTGATGAACTGTTGAAAGGCCTCGGCGGCTATCGGAAGGTGCGTCGAGGCGTCGTAACGGGCGGGCTCGGTTCGCCGGAACAGGCCATTGAACACTTCGTATGCCGCGCCAGAGTGGTTGAGGGTTGGCGCTGGCAAGGTTTCGACCATGCGCAACGGGCCGTCGGGCAGGGTACCGGCCCAAGAGGGCTTGATCAGGGCATCGAGGAGATCATTGTTGGATTCACCTTGCCAGTTGCCCAGCAGCGCCTGTGCCAGGTTCTGGCGCTGGGTCACTGCCGCCAGGTAGGTGCGCGGGCCATCAGCGCGGTAATGCAGGGTGACGACATCGATCTGTTCGGGGTCGAGGTCGAGGCCACGCTGGGCCAGCCACTGGCGGATCCGCCGATTGGCCTCGCGATCGGGGCGTGGCATGTTGCTCAAGTGGTCGCGGACGTACTGCACACCGCTGGCGTTGATTCTGCTGGCAGACATGGGGTTTACCTTGCTCGGTTGGAAGAACGGGCAAGGCTGCGACGACGAGGCTCGCTGGCTGCGGTAGATATCTACAGGGATCGGCCTGGTGGCAGGCGCAATGGGTCGGGCGTGATGTCGCGCTCGGCGGCGGGCTCTTCGCTGAAGCCGACCGGAACCCGGCCACGCAATTGCCAGGCGAAGGCAATGATTTCGGCGATGGTCAGGTACAGCGCTTCGGGGATCTGTTCGCCCAGTTCCAGGCGGGCCAGCAGGCGCACCAGCTCGGCGTTTTCGTAGATCGGCACTTCGTGCTCGCGAGCAAGGGCCAGGATGGCTTCGGCCAGCTCGTCATCGCCCTTGGCGGTCAGCGTGGGGGCTTGCTGGCCATCGTAACTGAGGGCGATGGCCTGGCGCGGTTGCTTGTGGGTCATGCGGTTTCATCCACCCAGCGTTGCTCCACCCGCGTGCGCGGGCCCTGTGGTGGAATGCCGGGGTGGCATTCCAGGTCACCGACCTCCAGGCCGCGGGCCAGCAGGCGTTCGCGCAGTGCACCGAGCTGGCTCTCGATCAGCCGCGCGGTCTGCTCGCGCTCGGCCCACAACTGACCGGACAGGCGCCCTTGAACCAGTTGTGCCTGGACTTGCAGCGGGCCCAATGGAGCAAGATCAAAGGCCAGGTCGATCCGCCATAGCGCCTGCAGTGGGTCTTGCTGGTCACGCTGCTGACGCTCGGCCTGTTGTTCCGGGGTTTCTTCGCGCTGCAGTTTCACTTGCAGAGGGATGAACTCCTGTCCGTGGCGGACGGGTACTTCGGTTTGCCAGGTGGTCTGGAGGTTGCCGTTATCCAGCGTGCCGGATTGCTGCAGGCTGCTCAAAGCGTGGCTTTGCAGGCGCGAGATGGCAGCGGCGGCCAGGCGCAGCAGTTGCTGCAGGTCGCCTTCGTTTTCCATGGCCTGCAGCAACCGTGAGGGCAGCGGGAATGCGCCTGGCGGTGTCCTTGGGCTGACCCGGTCGAGCATGCCCAGTGCGCTGCGGGCCATGGCCGGCAGCGCCTGGGCCAGGGTGCTGGCGGCGGTCACCGGATTGGCCAGCGCGCTGACCGAGGCCTGCGCCACCAGCCGCACCAGTTGTGCCTTGAGATCGGTGGCCACGCTGGCGCTGAGGCCGCCGAGCAACTTGGCCTCGAGAAAGGCGCCGCTGTTGCTCAAGGCTTGGGCGAGCGCCTTGCCGTCACTGAGCTGGCGGGCATCCGGCAAGCTGGCCAGAAGGTTGCTGGCGGTGCTGCGCAGTTCACTGTCACTACCCGGGCTGTTGGCAATCTGCTGCAGCGCGCTGAGCAGGCCGGGCAGGGAAGCCTGGCGACCCTGCTGAGTCAGCAGCTGCTGGGCGATGTTCAATTGCTCCTGGCGACCGCTTAGTGGCATGAAACGCAGCGACTGGTCACCTTGTACCAGGGCACTGAGCAGGCTACCGATCGGCAGCGGGCGCGGGCTGTCGATGGTCAGCGTGGCACCGGCCTGGGCAGTGTTGAGCAGGCTCACCAGCGAGCGGAAGCTGGCCACTTCGCCCGCCCTTTGCGGCAGTGGCTGGTTGGTCAGGACCTTGCCCTGCAGCAGGGTACCGACCGGCACCTTGCTGGTATCGAGCTGGGTGAGGGTGGCAACGTTGCTGGCACTGGCTTGCTGCACCATGACGGCCAGGCGGTTGCTCTCTGGCTGGCTGATGGTGAACTGGCTGCCTTGCGCGAACGGCTGGCTGGCAGTGGCCTGGAGCTGGGTCTGGCTGCCGCTGGCCTGAATCACTTGCAGCACCAGCTGGAAGGTACTGCCGCTCTGACGCATCGCCAGCACTTCGGCCTGAGCGGTTTCGCCGGGCTTGAGCAGGCCGGGTTGGGCCTGGGTCAGGTTGAGCAGCTCACCGGTCAGCTGGGCCTTGATCGCCTGCGGATTGATGGCGGTTTGTGCGCCGAGACTATTGATTTCAGTCATGATTGTATACAACCTGTGGAGCCCGCCCTCTTGGCAGCGTGGCAGCACATGTAATAATGCCTGCCGCCTGTCACTGCCAGTATAACGGCAGCGAGCTGGGCGACTTGAGAAGCATATAGATAAGGCGAATCCGTGACCCTTCACCTCCAAGCCGTGGGCCTGGCCTGCGAGCGCGACTGGCGCCTGTTGTTCGAGCATCTCGATTTCGAGCTGCGCCCCGGCGACATGCTGCAGATCAGCGGCCCCAACGGCAGCGGCAAGACCAGCCTGCTGCGCCTGTTGGCCGGGCTGATGCAGCCGACTGCCGGGCAGATCCTGCTGGGTGGCCAGCCGCTCGGCGAACAGCGCGACGCCCTGGCCAGCATCCTGCTGTGGATCGGCCACGCCGCCGGTATCAAGGACCTGCTCACGGCGGAGGAGAACCTCACCTGGCTCTGTGCGCTGCACCAACCGGCCACCCCTGAAGCCATCTGGTCGGCACTCGAAGCGGTCGGGCTGCGTGGTTTCGAAGACGTTCCCTGCCATACCCTGTCTGCCGGCCAGCAGCGCCGCGTGGCCCTGGCCCGGCTGCACCTGGACAGCCCGCCGCTGTGGATCCTCGACGAACCCTTTACCGCCCTCGACAAGCAGGGCGTGGCCCAGCTTGAAGCGCACCTGGCCGCCCACTGTGAACAGGGCGGCACGGTGGTGCTGACGACGCACCACACGCTGGAACGCAAGCCGACCGGCTACCGGGAACTCAATCTGGGGCAATGGGCGGCATGAGCGTATTCATCCTGTTGCTGCGCCGTGAAGCGCGCCTGCTGTTCCGCCGCCCGGCAGAGCTGGCCAACCCGCTGGTGTTCTTCGCCATCGTCGTGGCGCTGTTCCCGCTGGCGGTGGGGCCTGAAAGCCAATTGTTGCAAACCTTGTCGCCTGGACTGGTCTGGGTCGCGGCCTTGCTGGCCGTGTTGTTGTCGCTCGACGGCCTGTTCCGCAGCGACTTCGAGGACGGTTCGCTGGAGCAGTGGGTGCTGTCGCCGCACCCGCTGGCCATGCTGGTGCTGGCCAAGGTGCTGGCGCACTGGATCTTTTCCGGGCTGGCGCTGGTATTGTTGGCGCCATTGCTGGCGCTGATGCTGGGCTTGCCCAGCCACTGCCTGCCGGTGCTGCTCGGCTCGCTGCTGCTGGGCACGCCGGTATTGAGCCTGCTGGGCGCTGTTGGCGCGGCGCTGACGGTCGGTCTCAAGCGCGGTGGTTTGTTACTGGCATTGCTGATTCTGCCGTTGTATATCCCTGTATTGATCCTGGGCAGTGGTGCACTGCAGGCGGCATTGCAAAATATGCCAGCCACTGGCCACCTGCTCTGGCTCGCCAGCCTGACAGCCCTGGCGGTTACCCTGGCGCCCTTTGCGATAGCGGCCGGCCTGAAGATCAGCGTCGGCGAATAACGAGTCCCGGGCTCTCAAGCCCGGCTAATACCCTGGATGTACCTGATGAAAATGAGCTGGACGTGGTTCCACAAACTGGGTTCGCCGAAATGGTTCTACGCCATCAGCGGCCGCATGCTGCCATGGCTGGCCGTTTCCGCCGTGCTGCTGCTGGTCACCGGCGTGGTCTGGGGCCTGGCCTTCGCCCCTGAGGACTACCAGCAGGGCAATAGCTTCCGCATCATCTATATCCACGTGCCGGCGGCGATGCTGGCGCAGTCCTGCTATGTACTGCTGGCAGTGGCGGGAGTGGTGGGGCTGGTTTGGAAGATGAAACTGGCCGATGTCGCCCTGCAATGCGCAGCCCCAATCGGTGCCTGGATGACCGCCGTGGCGCTGGTCACCGGGGCCATCTGGGGCAAGCCGACCTGGGGCAGCTGGTGGGTCTGGGACGCACGGTTGACGTCGATGCTGATCCTGCTGTTCCTGTACTTCGGCATCATTGCCTTGGGCCAGGCTATCAGCAACCGCGACAGCGCGGCCAAGGCCTGCGCGGTGCTGGCCATCGTCGGTGTCATCAACATTCCGATCATCAAGTACTCGGTGGAGTGGTGGAACACCCTGCACCAGGGCGCGACCTTCACCCTCACCGAAAAACCGGCGATGCCGGCCGAAATGTGGCTGCCGCTGCTGTGCACGGCGCTGGGTTTCTATTGCTTCTTCGGTACCGTGCTGCTGCTGCGCATGCGCCTCGAAGTGCTCAAGCGTGAGGCACGCGCCAGTTGGGTCAAGGATGAAGTGTTGAACAGCCTGGGGCGGAGGGCCGCGCGATGAGTTTCGCTTCCTTCGGCGATTTTCTCGCCATGGGCCACCATGCCCTGTATGTCTGGTCGGCCTATGGCATCTGCCTGGCGGTGCTGGCGCTGAATGTCGCTGCACCGCTGCTGGCCCGCCGTCGCTACCTGCAAGATGAGGCGCGCCGTCTGCGCCGGGAGAACCACCAGTGAATCCGCAGCGCAAGAAACGCCTGTTCATTATCCTCGGCCTGCTGGTCGGGGTTGCGGTTGCCGTCGGCTTTGCCTTGAGCGCCCTGCAGCAGAACATCAACCTGTTCTACACCCCGACCCAGATCGCCAACGGCGAAGCGCCGCTGGACACGCGCATTCGTGCCGGCGGCATGGTCGAGAAGGGCTCGGTGCAGCGTTCCTCCGATTCCCTCGACGTGCGTTTTGTGGTCACCGACTTCAACAAGTCGGTACCGATCACCTACCGCGGCATCCTGCCGGACCTGTTCCGTGAAGGGCAGGGCATCGTCGCCCTCGGCAAGCTCAATGGCGACGGCGTGGTAGTGGCTGACGAAGTGCTGGCCAAGCACGACGAGAAGTACATGCCACCCGAGGTCACCAAGGCCCTTAAGGAAAGCGGCCAGGCGGCCAACGGTGCGGGGGCCAAGCCATGAACGCGGCGCTGGTGATCCCCGAACTCGGCCAGCTGGCGATGATCCTGGCGATCTGTTTCGCCGCCGTGCAGGCCACGGTGCCGCTGCTCGGTGCCTGGCGGGGCGACAGCCTGTGGATGAGCCTGGCGCGCCCGGCCGCCTGGGGCCAGTTCACCTTCCTGGTGTTTGCCTTTGCCTGCCTGACCCACGCCTTCATGACCGACAACTTCTCGGTCGCCTACGTGGCCAGCAACTCCAACAGTGCCTTGCCGTGGTACTACAAGTTCAGTGCCGTCTGGGGCGCCCACGAGGGCTCGTTGCTGCTGTGGGCGCTGATCCTCGGTGGCTGGACCTTTGCGGTGTCGATTTTCTCGCGGCAACTGCCGCAGGTCATGCTGGCACGTGTGCTGGCGGTCATGGGCATGATCAGCGTCGGCTTCCTGAGCTTCCTGATCATCACCTCCAACCCGTTCCAGCGCCTGCTGCCGCAGGTGCCGACCGACGGCCGTGACCTCAACCCACTGCTGCAGGACTTCGGCCTTATCGTCCACCCGCCGATGCTGTACATGGGTTATGTGGGCTTCTCGGTGGCCTTCGCCTTCGCCATCGCCGCGCTGCTCGGCGGGCGCCTGGACGCGGCCTGGGCGCGCTGGTCGCGGCCATGGACCATCGTCGCCTGGGCCTTCCTCGGCGTCGGCATCACCCTGGGCTCGTGGTGGGCCTACTACGAACTGGGCTGGGGCGGCTGGTGGTTCTGGGACCCGGTGGAAAACGCCTCGTTCATGCCGTGGCTGGTGGGCACTGCGCTGATCCACTCGCTGGCGGTGACGGAAAAGCGCGGGGTATTCAAGAGCTGGACCGTGCTGCTAGCGATTGCCGCGTTCTCGCTGAGCTTGCTGGGGACCTTCCTGGTGCGTTCCGGCGTGCTGACCTCGGTGCACGCGTTCGCTGCCGACCCGGCGCGTGGCGTGTTCATCCTGATCTTCCTGCTGTTCGTGGTAGGTGGCTCGCTGACCCTGTTCGCCCTGCGCGCCCCGGTGGTCAAGAGCCAGGTCGGCTTCGCCCTGTGGTCGCGTGAAACCCTGCTGCTGGCCAACAACCTGATCCTGGTGGTGGCGGCTTCGATGATCCTGCTGGGCACGTTGTACCCACTGGTGCTCGATGCCCTGACCGGGGCCAAGCTGTCGGTCGGCCCACCTTACTTCGATGCCCTGTTCCTGCCGCTGATGGCGCTGCTGATGGTGGTGCTGAGTGTGGGGGTGGTGGTGCGCTGGAAGGACACCCCCGGCAAGTGGCTGGCGAAAATGATGACCCCGGTGCTGATTGGCAGCGCGGTGCTGGCGCCGGTCGCGGGCTTCATCGTCGACGATCTCGACTGGCCGGTCCTCAGCGCCTTCGCCTTGGCGGCCTGGGTGGTGCTCGGCGGGCTGCGTGACATCGTCGACAAGACCCGCCACAAGGGCCTGGCCAAGGGCGTGCAGGGCCTTTCCCGCAGCTACTGGGGCATGCAGCTGGCGCACCTGGGCCTGGCAGTGTGTGCCCTGGGCGTGGTGCTGTCGAGCAACAACAGCGCCGAGCGCGACCTGCGCATGGCGCCGGGCGAGAGCGTCGAGCTGGGCGGTTACCACTTCCTGTTCGAGGGCGCCAAGCACTTCGAGGGGCCGAACTTCATCTCCGACAAGGGCACCATCGTGGTCACCCGCGACGGCCGTGAAGTGACCACCCTGCACCCGGAAAAGCGCCTGTACACCGTGCAGCAGTCGATGATGACCGAGGCCGGCATCGATGCCGGGTTCACCCGTGACCTGTACGTTGCCCTGGGCGAGCCACTGGAGAACGGCGCCTGGGCGGTGCGCGTGCATATCAAGCCTTATGTCCGCTGGATCTGGCTGGGCGGTCTGCTGACCGGCCTGGGCGGGTTGCTGGCGGCCTTCGACCGACGCTATCGCGTCAAGGTCAAGACCCGGGTGCGCGAAGCCCTGGGCGTGTCTGGAGCTGCTGCATGAAGCGTTGGATCATGGTCGTGCCACTGGCGGTATTCCTGCTGATGGCGGTTTTCCTCTACAAAGGGCTGTTCCTCAAGCCCGACGAGTTGCCGTCGGCGATGATCGGCAAACCGTTCCCGGCGTTTGCCCTGGCGTCGACCCAGGGTGAGCGCAACCTGACCCAGGCCGACCTGCATGGCCGACCAGCGTTGGTCAACGTGTGGGCCACCTGGTGCCCGTCGTGCAAGGTCGAGCACCCGTACCTGAACCAGCTGGCCCAGCAGGGCGTGGTGATCCACGGTATCAACTACAAGGACGACAACGCAGCCGCGCAGAAATGGCTGGCCGAGTTCCACAACCCGTACCAGCTGGATATCCGCGACGAGCAGGGCAGCCTGGGGCTGGACCTGGGCGTGTATGGCGCACCGGAAACCTTCCTCATCGACGCCAAGGGCATCATCCGCTACAAGCACGTCGGTATCGTCGACGCCGACGTGTGGCGCGAGCAGCTGGCGCCGCTATACCAGGGCCTGGTCGACGAGGCCAAGCCATGAGGCGCTGGCTGGCAGCCGCCGTGCTGGGCATGAGCCTGGCCGGCGTGGCCAAGGCGGCCATCGATACCTACCAGTTCCGCGATGACGCCGAGCGCGAGCGTTACCAGCAACTGACCAAGGAACTGCGCTGCCCCAAGTGCCAGAACCAGGACATCGCCGACTCCAACGCACCGATCGCCGCCGACCTGCGCCGCGAGATCTTCCGCATGCTCGGCGAAGGCAAGAGCAACCAGCAGATCGTCGACTTCATGGTCGATCGCTATGGCGATTTCGTGCGCTACAAGCCGGCGCTCAGCGGCCGCACCTGGCTGCTCTGGTTCGGCCCGGGCATCCTGCTGGCCGGTGGTTTCGTGGTGCTGGCGGTGATCGTCCGCCGTCGCCGTGGCCCGGCAAGCCAGGCCGCACAGGAACTGTCCGTCGAAGAACGCGAGCGTCTCGCCAAACTGCTGGAAAAAGAACAGACCCATGACTGAATTCTGGCTTAGCGCGGGCCTGCTGCTGCTCGCCGCCCTCGGCTTTCTGCTGATCCCGATCCTGCGTGGCCGTCGCCAGCAGCAGGAAGAAGACCGCACCGCTTTGAACGTCGCCCTGTACCAGGAGCGCGTAGCCGAACTGGCCGCCCAGCAGGCCGCCGGCGTGCTCGACCAGGCGCAAATGGCCAAGGGCCGCGATGAGGCGGCCCGTGAGCTGCTGGCCGATACCGAAGGCGCAGAACCTGCACGCCAGGGGCACCTGGGCAAGGCCCTGCCATTGCTGGCGGCCGTACTGGTGCCAGTACTGGCACTGGGACTGTACCTGCACTTTGGCGCGGCGGACAAGGTCGAGCTGACCCAGGAATTCGCCGCTGCACCGAAGACCATGGACGAAATGACCACGCGTCTCGAGCGTGCCGTGCAGGCCCAGCCGGACTCGGCCGAAGGCCTGTACTTCCTTGGCCGTGCCTACATGGCCCAGCAACGCCCGGCCGACGCGGCACGGGCCTACGAGCGCGCCGTCGCCCTGGCCGGTCGCCAGCCAGAACTGCTCGGCCAGTGGGCCCAGGCGCTGTACTTCGCCGCCGACAAGAAATGGAGCGCGCAGGTGCAGGCGCTGACCGACGAAGCGCTCAAGGCCGACCCGAACGAGGTCACCAGCCTTGGCTTGCGGGGCATCGCCGCCTTCGAGGGTGAGCGCTACCAGGAAGCCATCGACTACTGGAACCGACTGCTGGCGCAATTGCCCGAAGGCGATGCCTCGCGGGCGGCACTGCAAGGTGGCATCGACCGCGCCGCGGAGCGGCTGGGCAGCACCGGCAGCAAAGCCCAGGCCACTACGACAGCCCGCCTGAAGGTGCGGGTGGAACTGGCGGCGGCGCTCAAGGACAAGGTCAAGCCTGACGACACCGTGTTCATCTTCGCCCGTGCCAGCAATGGCCCGCCCATGCCGCTGGCGGCCAAGCGGGTGACCGTGGCGCAATTGCCGCTGGAGGTGGAATTGTCCGATGCTGACGCTATGCTGCCGCAGATGAAACTGTCCCAATTCGCCGAAGTCCAACTGGTTGCACGAGTATCGCGCGCCGGCCAGCCGACCCGCGGCGAATGGATCGGCCAGGGTGCGCCTCTGGCCAATACCACCCAGGCCACCCAGCACCTGACCATTGACAGCCCAGACCAGTAAGAGAACAACGCCATGCACAGCACCGTCCGCTTGACCCTGATTACCCTGGCCCTGGGGTTGTCCGCGTGTACGGCGCATCAACCGTATGAGCAGCCGTCGCCGCCGATCGAGACAGCGCCACCGCACCAGGGGCCCGCAGTGAAACCGTTGCCAGGCGGCCAGCCGTCGACCCAGCCGAGCAAGCCAGCGGCGATTCCCAAGCCGATGCCACGCACTTCGGCCAGCTTCGCGCCGCCGCCGGGTGGCGCCAGCCACTGGGATCCGAAGCTTGGGGTGTATGTGCTGGAGAACAAGACCAATGTCTTTTACCGGCAGCGTACCTACTACCGCTATGACAATGGCTGGAGCTGGTCGTTGAACCCGGATGGCCCATGGCAAGAAACCGACAGCAGCGGTGTGCCGGGTGGGTTGGGGCGCGCTTACGGGCAGTAAATTTTGAGGCTTGCAGGTGTTCGCCTTTAGAGGTTTAGCTCCTGAGAGATCGAGCGCCGCGCGGGCGGCGCTCGATCTCACAGCCGCTGCAACTCTCCCGGCGAACACCTGGAAGCCCTGACACGCTCTCAAACCCACCCAACCCCTACAGTACAGTTTCCCGCTGTTTTCCCAATTGACTGTACCGGCCAGTTACTCCGCATAATGCCCCTCTGAAACTCAAAGGAAGGGTGGCATGCGCAAGACAATCCTAGTACTGGTAGAAACCGTCGACGATTATCTGCCACTACTCGAACAGGCCGGCTACCGACTGATTCGTGCCCCATCCCCGCAAATGCGTACCGACGCCATCCAGCGCCATGCCGGCGAGATCGACGCCGTGCTGACCCGAGGCCCGTTGGGCCTGACCGCTGCTGAGATCGCTGCCTTGCCCAAGCTGCAGATCATCTGCGTGATCGGTGCTGGTTACGAGCAGGTCGACCTGGCCGCCGCTGCCGCCCGTGGAATCACTGTCACCAATGGCGCCGGCGCCAATGCCGCGGCCGTCGCCGACCACACCCTGGCCATGCTGCTGGCGCTGTTGCGCGACATTCCTCATGCCGACGCCAGTACGCGTCGTGGCGAGTGGAACCGGGTGATCAGCCCTTCAGTCAGCGGCAAGCGCCTGGGCCTGCTGGGCCTCGGCGCGGTCGGCCAGGCCATCGCCAAGCGCGCCAGCCTGGGCTTCGACATGAGCATCAGCTACCACAGCCGCACCCCGCGAACGGACGTGCCGTACACCTGGTACGACAGCCCGTTGCACCTGGCCGAGGCTGTCGACATTCTGGTCATCGCCACCCCCGGTGGCGCCAATACCCGCCACCTGGTCGATGCCCAGGTGCTCGAGGCGCTGGGCGCGGAGGGTTACCTGGTGAATATCGCCCGGGCCAGCGTGGTCGACACCCGGGCGCTGGTATCAGCCCTTGAACAAGGCCGGCTTGCCGGCGCCGCGCTCGATGTGTTCGATGACGAACCCTCCGTGCCTGATGCCCTGAAGGCCCTTGGCAACACGGTGCTCACGCCCCATGTGGCTGGTCAGTCGCCCGAGGCCGCACGTGATACCGTGGCCTTGGTGCTGCGCAACCTGCAGGCCTTCTTTGCCGGCGAACCGGTGCTCACGCCGGTCCGCGCGTAACCTTTTCAATACCCACCCGGTATTGCCCGGATCACAAGGAGCGTTTGATGCAACTCGAAATTTTCCAGGTCGATGCCTTCTGCGCCGAGCCTTTTGGTGGCAACCCAGCGGCGGTGATCCCGCTGCAAAGCTGGCTGCCGGACGATGTGCTGCAACGCATCGCCGAAGAGAACAACCTGTCGGAAACGGCCTACTTCGTGCGCAATGGTGAGAGCTTCGACCTGCGCTGGTTTACCCCCACCGTTGAGGTCGACTTGTGCGGCCACGCCACACTGGCCTCGGCTTACGTGCTGTTCGAACAACTGGGCGAGAAAACCGAAGTGCTGTGCTTCAACACCCGCAGTGGCGAGTTGCGGGTCAGCCGTGGCGCCGACGGCCTGCTGGCCATGGACTTCCCGGCCAAGCAGCCGCAAGCCGTGGAGGTGCCAGCCGGCTTGCTGGAGGCGCTGGGCCTGAGCGCGGCCAAGGCCGTCTACCGTTCTGACGACTATGTGGTGGTGGTCGATGACGCCGCGCTGCTCGACCCGCTGAAGCCCGATTTCGTCGCCTTGTCGGCATTCGAAGTGCGTGGCATCGCGGTCACTGCCGCTGGCCGTGGTTTCGACTTCGTCACCCGCTGGTTCGGCCCGCGAGTCGGCGTCAATGAAGACCCGGTTACCGGCTCTGCGCATACCTCGCTGGCGCCGGTGTGGGCCGAGCGGCTGGGCAAGTCGTCGCTGAGCTGCGAGCAGGGCGGGGCACGCAAAGGGCAGCTGCACTGTGAAGTGCCCGGCACTGGCCGGGTGATCATCAGCGGGCGTGCGGCGCTGTACTTGCGCGGCAACGTGTTCATCTGACCGCATGGGTGGGCTGCGGGCGCTGTGGTGTGGGGCCCGATCTATACTTGCTGGCCCAACCTGCAAGGAGCCCCACCATGACCCTGGAAAAAAGCGGTAGCTGCCTCTGCGGTGAAACCCGTCTGCGCGTCACTGTCGACAACACCCATATCAGCGCATGCCATTGCAGCATGTGCCGCAAATGGACCGGCGGCCCGCTGCTGGTCGTGGACTGCAGCCAAGCGCCGGTCTTCGAGGGGCGGGCGCCGGCGGTCTACGATTCCTCCGAGTGGGCCCAGCGTGGCTTTTGCAGCCGTTGCGGCACGCACCTGTATTACCGGCTCAAGGACAAGGACCACTATGCGGTGCCTGTGGGCCTGCTGGACGGGGATGAGGCCTGGGAGTTCGACCTGCAGATCTTCGTCGAGCAGAAACCCGCCTGGTATTGCTTCGCCAACCAGACCACGGAACTGACCGGCGAGCAAGCGTTCGAGCAGTTCGGCTGAGCCATTCCCCGCGGGAATGCCTGCATGCGCAAAGATCCTTTGCCGCCAGCGCTGCACAGCATTAGCCTGCGCGCTGCGTCAGCATGGATCACCACGCGAGCTTGCCAAACCAGTGCATTCCTGAGAAAAGGGCGCCCTTGAATTTCAGCGTTGGAGCATGCCCATGAGCACAGAACTGCAGATCACCGACCTCGTCGAAGGCGACGGCAAAGCCGCCGTCAAAGGCGCCCTGATCACCACCCAGTACACCGGCTGGCTGGCCGACGGCAGCGAGTTTGACTCGTCGTGGTCGCGCGGCAAGCCGTTCCAGTGCGTGATTGGCACCGGCCGTGTCATCAAAGGTTGGGACCAAGGGCTGATGGCCATGCGCGTGGGCGGCAAGCGCAAGCTGCAGGTGCCAGCGCACCTGGGGTATGGCGAACGTAGCGTGGGGGCGATTCCGCCGAATTCGGACCTGACCTTCGAGATCGAGTTGCTGGAAGTTTTGACGCGGGGTGATTGATTGCAGTGGGGCTGGGAGGTGCATGCCTTGGGTTTTGCAGCGCCTGTGAGATCGGGCGCCTCAAAACTCAAGGCGAACATATTTGTGCAACACTTCTGCTCTAACGTAATCCTTGCCTAGGGAACGGCATCCACACTCAAGGAGGAACCAAACGGGTTGCGGACACTCTGAGTCCTGCTCGTTGCCAAGGATGGCAATCACTAACACGGATGCCTCGCGGCATAGGCCACGGGGCAATGTGGCGGGTATCCAGATACCTTTTGCCACAAGAGCCTGCTTGCATGAAGTTGCCATCTTTCTTTCGACGTCGCCGCCGCCTGTTGCTCAGCCTGGCGCTCGTCGCTGCGGCTGTGCCGCTGACACTGGAAGTGGTCGAGAGCCGTGCTCAACCGGTCGACGGCACCCAGACGCTGGTATTCCTGCGCCATGCCGAAAAGCCCGGTGAAGGCCTGGGGCAACTGAACTGCCAGGGCCTCAATCGCGCGCTGGACCTGGCCACCTTGTTGCCGGAGCGTTTCGGCAAGGCGGATTATGTGTTTGCGGCCAACCCCTCGCGGCATGTCGAGGAAGGCAGCCAGGACCAGAGCTACAGCTACATCCGCCCGCTGATGACCATCACGCCCAGCGCCATACGCCTGGGGTTGCCGGTCAATATCGACTTCGGCGCCAACGACACCGACGAACTCGCCGACGAATTGCTCAGCGAGAAGTACCGTAATGCCACCGTCTATACCGCCTGGTCTCATGGCTACCTGCCGGAGCTGATCAACGCCGTGGCCGGCAAGGCGTTGGGCGATGAGCGGGTGATCACCAAGGACTGGAGCGGCGACGATTTCGATACCCTCTACGTCCTCACCCTGACCTGGCACGACGGCAAGGCCAGCCTGCTCAGCCGCAACGTTCGCCAGGGCCTGAATGGCGGTGCCCATAGCTGCCCGACCTGATCCGCTGTTACTGTCCTGGCAAGGAGTCAGGACAGGGAAGGGCAATGACGCAACGGGTGACGGTAATCGGTGGTGGCGTGGTCGGCCTGGCGACGGCCTATGCGCTGGTGCGCGAAGGCCTGTCGGTGGTGCTGGTCGAGGCGCGAGACCAGTTGGCCTCGGCGACCAGCTTCGCCAATGGCGGGCAGCTTTCCTATCGCTATGTGGCGCCGTTGGCCGATGCCGGTGTGCCGTGGCAGGCGCTTGGCTGGTTATTGCGGGGTGACTCGCCACTGCGCCTGCGCTTGCGCCTGGACGTTGCCCAATGGCGCTGGTTGTTGGCGTTCGTGATGGCTTGCCGCAGCAGCGTCAATCGCCGTAACGCCGCACAGCTGCTGGAGTTGGCCTTGCACAGCCAGGCCACCCTGAAATGCTGGCGTGAAGATGATGGCCTGAGTGATTTCGCCTGGCGGCAGAACGGCAAGCTGGTGGCCTTTCGCAGTGAGCGGGCGTTCGCCCATGGGCGCGAGCATCTGCTCGATCCGGATCGTCAACGAGTGCTCGGTGCCAGCGAAGTCAGGGCGCTGGAGCCGGCGTTGGCGGATGCGCCCTTTATCGGCGCCGTGCTGACCCCGGATGAGGAAGTCGCCGATTGCCATCGATTCTGCGAGCGGCTTGCGGAGCGATTGCGTGCATCCGGGCAGTGCCAATTCCTACTGGGTAGGCCGGTCACGCGGCTGATCAGCCGTGATGATCGGGTGGTGGCACTGCAGCTAGGGCGTGAACAGATGGATGTCGAGCGACTGGTACTATGCGCCGGCCATCGAAGTGCTGGGCTGGCGCTACCGGGGTTGCGGCTGCCGGTCTATCCGCTCAAGGGTTACAGCCTGACGGCAGCGATCACAGCGGAGCATCGGGCGCCTGAGCTAAGCATTACTGACTACGAACGCAAGATCGTTTACGCGCGGCTCGACCAGCAACTGCGAGTAGCGGCGATGGTGGATATCGTCGGCTACGACGAAACGGTGGATGCGCGCAGGCTCGACAGCATGCGTCGACAGGCGCTGGAGACATTGCCGCGGGCGGCGGATTACGCGGGGGCGGTGGAATGGGCGGGGATGCGACCGGCGACGCCGACCGGAGTGCCTATCGTCGGGGCTTGCGCCTATCGCAACCTGTGGCTGAACCTGGGGCATGGGGCCTTGGGGTTTACCTTGGCCTGTGGCAGTGGCGAGCGGTTGGCTCGATTACTGTGTTGACTGTACTGGCCTCTTCGCGGGACAAGCCCGCGCATACAGGATCGCGCCGGACCTGTAGGAGCGGGCTTGCCCCGCGACGAGGCCGGCACAGACGAAGCGGTATTACCGCCCGAACTTCATCGGCCAGCCCACCACCTTCTTCGTCCGCGGTGTGGCATAGGTGCGCACCTTGGAGGTGCTGAGCCCCATCCGCACCAGCGACTCGGCAATGGTCACCGCCGCGCTCACGCCATCGACCACCGGCACCCCGGTACGCTGGCGAATCTGCTCGTCCAGTCCGGCCATGCCGCCGCAGCCCAGGCAGATCACCTCGGCCTTGTCGTCACGCACAGCACGTTCGGCCTGCTCGACGATGGCCTCCACCGCGCGTAGCGGGTCTGCTTCCAGTTCCAGCACCGCCAGGCCACTGGCCCGTACCGAGGCACAACGGTCATACAGCCCGGAAAGCTTCAGGCGGTCTTCGATCAGTGGCACGGTGCGGTCCAGGGTGGTCACCACCGAATAGGCGTGGCCCAGGTACATGGCGGTGCTGGCGGCGGCATCGGTGATGTCCACCACCGGTACGTCGAGCAATTCCTGCAGGCCCTCGCGGCCATGCTCACCGTAGCCGGCCTGGATCACGGCATCGTAGGGGCCGTCGTAGGCCAGCACCCGGTCCATAACGGCGATGGCAGCCAGGTAGCTCTCGAAATTGCCTTCCACCGATTCGGCGCCGAACCAGGGGGTCAGGCCGATGATTTCCGTGCCGGGCGCGGCGACGCTGCGCGCCTGCTCGGCAATGGCCTCAGTGATGGCTTCGGTGGTGTTGACGTTGGCGATCAGAATACGCATGGGCAGTCCTCCTTGATCAATGGCTGCTGTGGTCGACGGCAATGCACTCGCCGCTGACATCGTGGTATTGGCGGCTGCGCGGGGCGATCAACAGGTACACCGCAGCGGCGATACCAGCGCCGATCAGCCAGGAGAACGGCGCGATGCCATGGAAGTTCGGCACCAGCGCCAGGATGATGGCCAGCAGTGCAGCGGGCACGAAGGCGACCACGGCACGCAGGTTGATGCCCTTGCTGTAGTGGTAGGCACCGGTTGGGTGCTCGGTGTAGAGCTCCGGCACGTTGATGCGGCCTTTGCGCAGCAACCAGTAGTCGGCCATGATCACCCCGTACAGTGGGCCGAGCAGGGCGCCCAGGCCGGACAGGAAGTACACGATCACCAGTGGGCTGTTGTAGAGGTTCCAGGGCAGGATCAGCACAGCCAGGGTCGCGCTGATCAGCCCGGCGCGGCGGAAGTTGAGGTGGCGGGGCGCCAGATTGCTCAGCACGAACGCCGGCGCGACGAAGTTGGCCATGATGTTCACCGCTACGGTGACGATCAGGAAGGCCAGGCAGCCGAGCACCAGGAACGGGGTGCTGGGGATGCTGGCGACGATCTGGGTCGGGCTGTCGATGATCTGGCCGTTGATCTGGAACTGCGCGCCGCACAGCACCACGGTGATCATGGCGAACACCAGGATGTTCACCGGCAGGCCCCAGAAGTTGCCGACGCGGATGGTCTTGCGGCACGGCGAGGAGCGGGCGAAGTCGCAGAAGTTCAGCACCAGGGTGCCGTAGATCGCCAGCCACAGGGCGCCACCGGCGAAAATGTTGCGCCACATCTCATAGCCGGTCAGCGGCTCGGCCACCGACCAGGCGATGCGCGCATCGGCCCTGAAGTACATGAACACCGCCAGGCTGGCCACGGTCAGCAGGATCACCGGGCCGGCGAAGGCCTCGTAGCGGCGCACCATCTCCATGCCGTAGGCGAGGATCACCAGCTGCACCAGCCAGATCGCCACGAAGCATACCCAGCCCAGGCTCGACAGGCCGAGGATGCTGTCGTGGTCATAGGCGGCGACCTGCGGCCACACGGCGCTGAGCAGCACGCGCAGCACCACCGAGGCCAGGTAGGTCTGGATGCCGAACCAGGCGATGGCGATCACCGCACGGATCAGCGCCGGGATCTGTGCGCCGTGGATGCCAAAGGCGATACGGCTGATCACCGGGAATGGTACCCCGGTCTTCTGCCCCATGTAGCCGGACAGGTTCATGAAGAAGTACACGAGGGCTGCGCCGATCGCCAGCGACAGCAGGATCTGCCAGCCACCCAGGCCAAGGGCGAACAAGCCCATGGCGAAGGAGTAGTTGGCAATGTTGTGCACATCGTTGGTCCACAGCGCAAAGATGCTGTAGCGGCCCCAGCGGCGGCCTTCGATACGGGTGGGCGCGAGGTCGCGGTTATGCAGGCGTGGGCTCAGGCCCAGAGGCGGCATGTCGCCGGCAAGGGTGGAAGAGGGGCTGGTGCTGGCGACGGATCGTTCAGGGGCAAGGTCGAGGCTGGTACTCATTCCGGCAGGCTCCTGATGCACGTGGACTGCGATGAGCGGGCATGCGCACGGGCTCGCCGTCTCGTCGGTGCAGCTTGGCATCACTGGGTTCTGGGCGCGGCGGCCGGTGTTGGACCGGCGTCGCGAGTTTTTGTGTATTTATGTTTTGTAGGATTTGTATACAAAACACGAACACACAAAAGCGAGTTCCATGCCAGGGACTAAGCGAGTCTCGGGTAGCCACTAATTTGAATCTAAGCAGTTGAAAATTAAGTTGATGAAATAAAGGAAATATAAGTTGACCAAATGAACAGCTTTAAATTTTAGTTGGCTGATTAGTTGATCATTTGGTCAAATTTAGTTGCGCGTGATGTGTAACGTATTGGGGCGTTACCTGAGAAAGTGCACACAAAAATGGCACCTATGGTGACATTCTTGTGTACAAAAAATAGTCAGTATCCCTTTATAATGGATACACTCAGTCCATCGGCGGCAAGCGCCGCTTCACCGGGCTCTTCTTGATGATCGCGGTGTTGGTTTCGGCCAGCACATTGATGCGGTCGAGCAGGGTGTCTAGCTGCTCCATCGAACGCACATGCAGCCGTGCGATGAAGCAGTCCTCGCCGGTGACCTTGTCACACTCGGTGAACTCGGGGATGGCGATAATCTGCCGCTCCACTTCCTGCAACTGCCCCGGCAGCGGGCGAATGCGCACGATCGCCTGCAGTTGGTAGCCGAAGCTGCGCGGGTCGACTTCCACGGTGTAGCCACGCAGTACGCCGCGTTCTTCGAGGCGGCGCAGGCGCTCGCTGACGCTTGGGGCCGAGAGGCCGCTGATCTGCGCCAGGGCCTTGAGCGAGCGGCGCGAATCTTCCATCAAGGCATTGATCAGCAGTTGGTCGATGGCGTCGGTCATGTTTGTCTCATCAGGCAAATCGGGAAAGTTGCCTTGATAGTAAAGGTAAACCGGCTGATCTGCCTTGGATTTCAGCTGGAAGGCGTACGGCGACCCTCCGCATACTATGGCCATCATCCAAGGGAGGTGTGAGATGGACAGTTCATTGCGCCGTGGCTCGCTGGAAATGGTCGCCGCCATGCTGATTTCCGGGACCATCGGCTGGTTCGTGCTGGTGTCGGGGCAGCCCGTACTGGAGGTGGTGTTCTGGCGCTGCGTGTTCGGTACTGGCACCTTGATGGCAATCTGCGCGGCTTACGGTTTTCTCAAGCCTGGTGTGATAACCCGGACGGCATTCCTGTTGGCCATCGCCAGTGGGGTGGCCATCGTTGGTAACTGGGTGCTGCTGTTTGCCTCCTACTCGCGGGCGTCGATTGCCATCGGCACGGCGGTATACAACGTCCAGCCGTTCATGCTGGTGGGGCTGGCGGCGCTGTTCCTGGGCGAGAAGATCACCGCCGCCAAGGTTACCTGGCTGAGCGTGGCATTCCTTGGCATGCTGGCGATCGTCAGTGCCCATGGCGCGGGGCAGGCCAGTGGTGAGGACTACTTGCAAGGTATTGGCCTGGCGCTGGGCGCGGCGTTCCTCTATGCGATTGCCGCGTTGATCATCAAACGGCTGAAAGGCACGCCACCTCACCTGATCGCGTTGATCCAGGTTGCCACCGGGGTATTGCTGCTGGCGCCGTGGGTGAAGCTGGGCGGGCTACCTGGCGAGCCACCTGCCTTGGCCAGTCTGGTGACCTTGGGCATGGTCCACACCGGGTTGATGTATGTGCTGCTCTACAGCGCGATCCAACGCTTGCCCACGGCATTGACCGGTGCGCTGTCGTTTATTTACCCGATTGCCGCGATCCTGGTCGACTGGGTGGCTTTCGGGCACCGTCTGGCACCGCTGCAGTGGCTGGGGGTGGCGTTGATTCTGCTGGCGGCAGCGGGCATGCAGCAAGGCTGGTGGTTCCGTTCTGCACAAGTGCCGGCCAAGGGGTAGAATGGCGGCCTTTTCACTTGCTTGCGACCCGCCATGACTTCGCCGATCCACACCCTCGAACAGCACCTGCTCGCTGCCCTTGACCCCGCCCCCACGGAAACCCGCCGGCTGTTCCATGGCCGTGGCCGTTGCTGGGAGGGTCTGGAGCAGGTCACGGTGGACTGGCTGCAGGGTGTGCTGTCGGTGGCACTGTTCCGTGAACCGCCCGAGGGCCAGCTGGGTGAGCTCGAAGCCATGCTGCGCAACCTGGCCGTACACCCGCAGTGGGCCGGCCAAGCGATCCTCATCCAGCACCGTTACCTGCCCGACAGCCCGGGCCAGTGGCTGCTGGGCGAGCCTTGCCAGCAGCGCGAGGTGGTCGAGGATGGCCTGAACTATCTGCTTGACCTGGGCGTGCGGCAGAACAACGGCCTGTTCCTCGACATGCGCTATGGCCGGCGCTGGGTGCGTGAGCAGGCGGCGGGCAAGCGCGTGCTCAACCTGTTCGCCTATACCTGCGGCTTTTCGGTGGCGGCGATTGCTGGCGGTGCCGAGCAGGTGGTGAACCTGGACATGGCCAAGTCGGCGCTGTCGCGGGGGCGCGATAATCATCGCCTGAACGGGCACGATGCGTCGCGGGTCGCCTACCTGGGGCATGAGCTGTTCAAGTCGTGGGGCAAGGTGCGCAAGTACGGGCCTTACGACCTGATCATCATCGACCCGCCGACCTTCCAGCGCGGCAGCTTCGTGCTGACCCAGGATTACGCCAAGATCCTGCGGCGACTGCCGGAATTGCTGAGTGAAGGTGGGACGGTGCTGGCATGCGTCAACGACCCGGGGATCGGGCCGGAGTTTCTGATCGAGGGGATGGCCGAGCAGGCGCCTTCGCTGGCCTTCGTCGAGCGGCTGGAAAATCCGCCGGAGTTTCCAGATGTGGACCCGGCGGGAGGGCTGAAGGCTCTGGTATTCCGCCAGGTTTGATGTTGCCTTTACCGGCCTCCGCGGCTAAAGCCGCGAATAGGCCGGTCCTGCATACATAAATTACTGCTGGTTGGTATAGATCTGGTCGAACACGCCACCGTCGTTGAAGTGGGTTTTCTGCACGGTACGCCAGTCACCAAAGGTCTTCTCTACTGACAGGAAGTCGACTTTCGGGAAGCGGTCGTTGTACTTGGCCAGCACGGTCGCATCACGCGGACGCAGGTAGTTCTGCGCGGCGATTTCCTGGGCCGCCGGCGACCACAGGTATTTCAGGTATTCTTCGGCCACGGCCTGGGTGCCTTTCTTGGCCACCACCTTGTCGACCACGCTCACCGGCGGTTCGGCCTCGGCCGACACGCTCGGGTAGACCACTTCGAACTGATCGCGGCCGAACTCGCGGGCGATCATCTCGGCTTCGTTCTCGAAGGTAACCAGTACGTCGCCGATCTGGTTGGTCATGAAGGTGGTGGTGGCGGCACGGCCACCGGTGTCGAGCACTGGCGCCTGCTTGAACAGCTTGCCGACGAATTCGCGGGCCTTGGTTTCATCGCCACCTTGCTTGAGCACATAGCCCCACGCCGACAGGTAGGTGTAGCGGCCGTTACCCGAGGTCTTGGGATTGGGCACGATCACCTGCACGCCGTCCTTGAGCAGGTCAGGCCAGTCCTTCAAGGCCTTGGGGTTGCCCTTGCGCACGATGAACACAGTGGCCGAGGTGAACGGCGCGCTGTTGTTCGGCAGGCGGGTCACCCAGTTGTCCGGCACCAGCTTGCCGTTGTCGGCCAAGGCGTTGATGTCGGTGGCCATGTTCATGGTGATGACATCGGCCGGCAGGCCATCGATCACTGCACGCGCCTGCTTGCTCGAGCCGCCGAAGGACATTTGCACATTGACCTTCTCGTTGTGCTCGGCTTCCCAGTGCTTCTGGAAGGCCGGGTTGTAGTCCTTGTAGAAATCGCGCATCACGTCATAGGAAACGTTCAGCAGGGTCGGGGCAGCCTGGGCGAGGTTGCCCAAGGCCAGGCCGGCGGCGAGCAGCGAGGCGGTGAAGAGTCTTTTCACGTTGCTTCCTTGTTCTGGTTCAAATGTTTGGCAATTTGCCAGCAACTATAACGTTTGGTTCTTGAACGATTAAAGACCGAATGGCTCTTTGCTTATTCGGTTTTTGGAAACAGCACATTACCGCAGCGCGAGCAGAACGCCGCGCCATGCTCATGGGTCTTCTTGCTGCAGGTCGGGCAGTCATGTTGCAGCTGCTCGCCGCGCATGGCATTGGCCAGCTCGGCGGTAAAGATCCCGGTCGGCACGGCAATGATCGAGTAACCGGTGATCATCACCAACGACGACAGCACTTGCCCCAGCGGTGTCTTTGGCACGATGTCGCCAAATCCCACCGTGGTGAGCGTGACGATGGCCCAGTAGATCCCTTTGGGGATGCTGGTAAAGCCATGTTCCGGCCCTTCGATCACATACATCAAGGTGCCGAACACGGTCACCAGCGTCGAAACGGTGACCAGGAATACGATGATCTTCTGCTTGCTGCCGCGCAGCGCCTCCAGCAGGTAATGCGCCTGCTTGAGGTAGGGGCTGAGCTTGAGCACGCGGAAGATCCGCAGCATCCGTATCACCCGGATGATCAGCAGGTACTGGGCGTCGCTGTAGTACAGGGCGATGATCCCCGGCACGATCGCCAGCAAATCGACCAGGCCGTAGAAGCTGAAGGCATAGCGCAAGGGCTTGGGCGAGCAGTACAGGCGGGTGAGGTACTCGGCCAGAAAGATCGCGGTGAAGCCCCATTCGATGGCGGCCAGCAGGCCGGCGTAGCCCTGGTGCACATCGTCGATGCTGTCGAGGATTACCGTGACCAGGCTGGCCAGGATGATCAGCAGGAGGATTTTGTCGAAGCGTCTTCCAGCCACGGTGTCGGTCTGGAAGACGATGACGTAGAGCTGCTCGCGCAGGCTCGCAGGGTTGTTCATTGGCTCGTTCCACAATTGCGATGGGCAGAGCCTAGGGGCTGCGTTTCAGCTGTGCAAGCGGCTGGGGTTGCGCTGTCGGGGCTGGGCCAGGTGGCTGCCCAGATGCATCAGCCAGCAAGCAGCGACGAAGGGCGCAGTCAAACCGGAGACAGGCAATAGCTTGAACAACGGTTGCAGCAGCAGGGCCAGGGCAATGGCCAGCAACGTTACCCAAGGCCTTTCACCCTGGCGGCTGAAGGCCAGCGCTGCCAGCGCGGCATTGAAGCCGAACAAGCCCAGCCACGCGGCTTGCGCCTGCTCGGCGAGCAGTGCCACGCCGCCGCCAATGGCCGAACCGAGCACGGCCCACATCGCCGCATAGGGGTTGGCAATGAACATCCCGATAATGATCAGCAACCCGGCCAGCGGTTGGTCGAGCAGGAAGATCTGCCCCACGCCACGCGCCAGGGCATAGGCAGGTTCTGCCTCGACGAAGCCGCTGGGCGCGGGGCTTGCGAACAGCAGGGCAACCCAGCCGAGCAGCACGAACGGTGCGGTATAGGCGACCAGCAGCTTGCCGCCGCGCTTGCGCCATTGGTGGGTGATGATGCTCGACAGGCCGCCGGCGGCGATGATCAGCGCCGGCAGGATCACCGACCAGGGCAGCACGGCGCTGATCAGGATGCCGATCAGCACGCCGTTGTAGCTGTACAGCCCGGCCTGGCGGTCGGCGCGGTCGTAGCCGCGGCGTTGGGCGGTGAGCAGGCCTGACAGGGCGCCGAGCAGGGCACCGCCGACCAGGTCGGGGGCGGTCAGCAGGATGGCCAGCAGGCAGCACAGGCCGCACAGGGGGTTGCGCAGCAGCAGCACTTGGCTGAAGCCGTTGAGCAGCGCCGTGGCCCAGTCGGGGCACGGGTTGACGAAATTCTTGGTGTACATGGGCAGTCAGCAAGGGTTGATGGGGAGCGGTGGGCCTCTTTGGGCCTCGGTTTTCCGCAGGTTTGGTGTGTTGGGAGGGCTTTGCCCTCCATCGCGGTCAAGCCCGCTCCTACAGGGAATCGCATTCTTCTGTAGGAGCGGGCTTGACCCGCGAAAGGGGCGCAGAGCGCCCCCGGCGATCTCAGGCCAGGGTCTCGATCCGCAAGGTATTAGTCGAACCCGGCTTGCCGAAAGGCACGCCGGCAGTGATCAGCAGCGTGTCACCACGGCTGGCCATACCCTGAGCCTGAGCAATCTCCAGCGCGGTGGAAACCACCTCGTCGACCTGGCGCAGGCGGTCGTTGACCACCGAGTGCACACCCCAGGCCACGCTCAGGCGGCGGGCGGTGGCCAGGTTCGGCGTCAGGTTGAGGATCGGCGCCCGTGGCCGTTCGCGGGCGGCACGCAGGGTCGACGCCCCCGACTCGCTGTAGTTGACCAGCACCGCCACCGGCAGGATGCCGCTGATACGGCGGATCGCGCAGCTGATGGCGTCCGATACGGTGGCCTCGGCCTTCGGCCGGCCGACGTCGAGCTGGGCCTGGTAGTCCGGGCCGTTCTCCACCTGGCGGATGATCTTGCTCATCATCTGCACGGCTTCCAGCGGGTAGTCACCCGAGGCGGTCTCGGCCGACAGCATCACCGCGTCGGCGCCTTCGGCCACGGCGTTGGCCACGTCGGTGACTTCGGCGCGGGTCGGTGCTGGCGAGAAACGCATCGATTCGAGCATCTGGGTGGCTACAACGACCGGCTTGCCCAGCTGGCGGCAGGTGCCGATGATGCGCTTCTGGATCTGCGGCACGCTTTCGGCCGGCACTTCCACGCCCAAGTCGCCACGGGCAACCATGATCGCATCCGCCAGTTCAGCGATGGCTTGCAGTTGCTCGACCGCCGAGGGCTTCTCGATCTTGGCCATCAGATAGGCGCGGTCGCCGATCAGCTGGCGCGCTTCGACGATGTCTTCCGGGCGCTGCACGAACGACAGGGCTACCCAGTCCACGCCCAGTTCCAGGCCGAAGGCCAGGTCGCGGCGGTCTTTTTCGGTGAGCGGGGAGAGGTCGAGCACCGCTTGCGGCACGTTGACGCCCTTGCGGTCAGACAGCTCGCCGCCGTTCAGCACTTCGGTGTCGATGGCGTCATTGTGCTTGGCGGTCACCCGCAGGCGCAGCTTGCCGTCGTCGAGCAGCAGGTCCATGCCTGGCTCCAGCGCCGCGATGATTTCCGGGTGGGGCAGGTTGACCCGGCGGCTGTCGCCTGGGGTCTTGTCCAGGTCCAGGCGCAGGGCCTGGCCGCGTTGCAGCTGGACCTTGCCCTCGGCGAAGCGGCCGACGCGCAGCTTCGGCCCTTGCAGGTCCATGAGGATGCCCAGTGGGTAGTTCAGCTGCTGCTCGACTTCGCGGATCCACTGGTAGCGCAGGGCGTGGTCGGCGTGCTCACCGTGACTGAAGTTGAGGCGGAAGATGTTCACCCCGGCTTCGACCAGCTGGCGGATGTCGTCGATGCCTTTGATCGCAGGGCCGAGGGTGGCGAGGATCTTTACTTTTTTATCAGGCGTCATGATTGGGCAGTCTCGAGGATCAGGATGGCGCGGAAGTCGTTGACGTTGGTACGGGTCGGCTCGGTGACGATCAGTGCATCGAGCGCGGCGAAGTAGCCATAGCCGTTGTTGTTGTCCAGCTCGTCGCTTGCCGACAGGCCCAGGGCTTCGGCGCGGGCATAGCTGCCCGGGGTCATTAAGGCGCCGGCGTTTTCTTCCGAACCGTCGATGCCGTCGGTGTCACCGGCCAAGGCATACACGCCCGGCAGGCCCTTGAGGCTTTCGGTGAGGCTGAGCAGGAACTCGGCGTTGCGCCCGCCACGGCCGTTGCCGCGCACGGTGACGGTGGTTTCACCGCCGGAGAGGATCACGCAGGGCGCCTTCAGCGGCTGGCCGTGCAGCACGATCTGCCGGGCGATGCCCGCGTGTACCTTGGCGACTTCGCGCGATTCACCTTCCAGGTCACCGAGGATCAGCGGGCTGAAACCGGCCTGGCGGGCTTTCACTGCGGCGGCTTCGAGCGATTGCTGGGGCTTGGCGATCAGTTGGAAGTGGCTGCGGGCCAGGGCCGGGTCATCGGCCTTGACGGTTTCCGAGGCGGGGTTGTTGAGCCAGTCGATGACGGCTTTCGGCGCTTCGATGTTGTAGCGCTTGAGGATCGCCAGGGCATCGGCCGAGGTGCTCGGGTCGGCCACGGTCGGGCCGGAGGCGATGACGGTGGCCAGGTCGCCAGGCACGTCGGAAATCGCATAGGTGTAGACGGTGGCTGGCCAGCAGGCCTTGGCCAGGCGGCCGCCCTTGATCGCCGAGAGGTGCTTGCGCACGCAGTTCATCTCGCCGATGGTGGCGCCGGATTTGAGCAGCGCCTTGTTGATCTGTTGCTTGTCCGCCAGGGTCAGGCCTTCGGCAGGCAGTGCCAGCAGGGCGGACCCACCGCCAGACAGCAGGAAGATGACGCGGTCTTCTTCGTTGAGGTTGCTGACCAGCTCCAGCACGCGCTTGGCCACGGCCAGGCCGGCGGCGTCGGGGACCGGGTGGGCGGCTTCGACCACTTCGATCTTCTGGCAGTTGGCGCCGTGACCGTAGCGGGTCACGACCAGCCCGGAGACCTCGCCCTGCCAGCTCTTTTCGACCACTTCGGCCATGGCGGCAGCGGCCTTGCCGGCGCCGATGACGATGACCCGGCCGCTACGGTCGGCGGGCAGGTAGGGTTCGAGGACTTGGCGTGGGTGGGCGGCGGCGATGGCTGTGTCGAACAGGTCGCGGAGAAGTTTTTGCGGATCGACCGACATGGCAGGCTCCCATTTATTGTTGTTCTGCAGAATCGAAAACGCCCCTGGAACTGCCTCCGTGCAGGCCGAACCAGGGGCGGGTGTTGCTCGGGGTCACCCTTGAGCCTGTGGTCGCAGGCTCAAGGGTGTGAACGTCTTACTTGTCGTCGCGGATCGAGAAGTTGGCCATGTGCTCCAGGCCTTTGATCAGCGCCGAGTGGTCCCAGTTGCCGCCGCCCAGGGCCTGGCAGGTGTTGAACACTTGCTGGGCATTGGAGGTGTTGGGCAGGTTGATGCCCAGTTCCTTGGCGCCTTGCAGGGCCAGGTTGAGGTCTTTCTGGTGCAGGTTGATGCGGAAGCCTGGGTCGAAGGTGCCTTTGATCATGCGCTCGGCATGCACTTCGAGGATCTTCGACGAAGCGAAGCCACCCATCAGGGCCTCACGCACCTTGGCTGGGTCGGCGCCGTTCTTGGCGGCGAACAGCAGGGCTTCGGCCACGGCCTGGATGTTCAGGGCGACGATGATCTGGTTGGCCACCTTGGCGGTCTGACCGTCGCCGTTGCCACCGACGCGGGTGATGTTCTTGCCCATGGCTTCGAACAGCGGCTGGGCGCGCTCGAAGGCTTTCGGGCAGCCACCGACCATGATGCTCAGGGTCGCGGCCTTGGCACCGACTTCACCGCCGGACACCGGGGCGTCCAGGTAGGCGGCGCCGGTGGCCTTGATCTTCTCGGCGAAGGCTTTGGTGGCGGTAGGGGAGATCGAGCTCATGTCGATCACCACCTTGTTCGGGCCCACGCCTTCGGCGACGCCGTTTTCACCGAACAGGACGCTTTCGACCTGCGGGGTGTCCGGGACCATGACGATGATGAATTCAGCTTCCTGGGCCACTTCTTTCGGGTTGGCCAGGGCCACTGCGCCAGCGGCGATCAGGTCGGCCGGGGCAGCGTCGTGGTGGGTGGAAACGAAGATGCTGTGACCTGCTTTTTGCAGGTTCTGCGCCATGGGCTTGCCCATGATGCCGGTGCCGAGGAAACCGATTTTAGCCATGAGAAATTACCTCTTTATATTTGTTCGCATTCCCAGTGGGAGCAGTGATTCAGATCGCGTTGTGCGTTTTCAGCCAGCCCAGGCCCGCTTCGGTGGTGGTCAGCGGCTTGTATTCCGCGCCCACCCAGCCCTGGTAGCCGATGCGGTCCAGGTGTTCGAACAGGAAGCGGTAGTTGATCTCGCCAGTGCCTGGTTCGTTGCGGCCCGGGTTGTCGGCCAGCTGGATGTGGTTGATCAGTTTCAGGTTGGCTTCCATGGTGCGAGCCAGGTCACCTTCCATGATCTGCATGTGGTAGATGTCGTACTGCAGGAACAGGTTGTCACTGCCGACTTCGGCCTGGATTTCCAGCGCCTGTTTTGTGGTGTTCAGGTAGAAGCCGGGGATGTCGCGGGTGTTGATCATTTCCATGACCAGACGGATCCCGGCAGCTTTCAACTTGTCGGCGGCGTAGCGCAGGTTTTCCACGAAGGTCTTGCGCACGTCGGCGCACTGCAGGCCTTGTGGACGGATACCGGCCAGGGCGTTGACCTGGGTGTTGCCCAGGACCTTGGCGTACTCGATGGCCTTGTCTACGCCAGCGCGGAATTCTTCGACGCGGTCAGGGTGGCAGGTGATACCGCGCTCACCTTTCGACCAATCGCCCGCCGGCAGGTTGAACAGCACCTGGGTCAGGCCGTGGGCGTCCAGCTGCTGCTTGATTTCGGCAGCGCTGAAGTCGTATGGGAACAGGTATTCGACGCCGCTGAAGCCAGCGTCGGCGGCAGCCTTGAAGCGGGCCAGGAAGTCCTGTTCGGTGAACAGCATGGACAGGTTGGCAGCGAAGCGAGGCATGGGTTGTCTCCTTGCGATGAAGGCCCCCAGGGCAAGCCTGGGGGCGTCAGGCGATCAGTCGAGCATCGAGATGGCGGTTGGCGCGTCGTTGCCGACCAGGGCCAGGTCTTCGAACTCGTTGACCGCGTTGATCTCGGTGCCCATGGAAATGTTGGTCACACGCTCGAGGATCACTTCGACCACGACCGGCACGCGGAACTCTTCGGCCATCTTCTGTGCCTTGAGCAGGGCAGGGGCGATCTCGGCCGGCTCGAACACACGGATGGCCTTGCAGCCCAGGCCTTCGACCACCGCAACGTGGTCGACACCGTAGGTGGCAGCGTCGGTCGAGTTGATGTTCTCGAACGCCAGTTGTACACAGTAATCCATGTCGAAGCCACGCTGTGCCTGACGGATCAGGCCCAGGTAGGCGTTGTTCACCAGGACGTGGACGTACGGCAGGTTGAACTGCGCACCGACGGCCAGTTCTTCGATCATGAACTGGAAGTCGTAGTCACCCGACAGCGCGACGACCTTGCGCTTCGGATCGGCTTTGACCACGCCCAGCGCGGCAGGGATGGTCCAGCCCAGCGGGCCGGCCTGGCCGCAGTTGATCCAGTGGCGTGGCTTGTACACGTGCAGGAACTGCGCGCCAGCGATCTGCGACAGGCCGATGGTGCTGACGTAGCAGGTGTCCTTGCCAAACACCTGGTTCATCTCTTCGTACACGCGCTGCGGCTTGACCGGCACGTTGTCGAAGTGGGTCTTGCGTTGCAGGCTCGACTTGCGCTGCTGGCAGTCTTCCAGCCAGGCCTTGCGGCACTTCAGCTTGCCAGCGGCTTTCCACTCGCGGGCCACTTCGAGGAACACGTCCAGCGCCTTGCCGGCGTCGGAAACGATACCCAGGTCCGGGGTGAACACGCGGCCGATCTGGGTCGGTTCGATGTCCACGTGCACGAACTTGCGGCCTTCGGTGTAGACGTCGACGGAACCGGTGTGGCGGTTGGCCCAACGGTTACCGATACCGAACACCAGGTCGGACTTCAGCAGGGTGGCGTTGCCGTAGCGGTGCGAAGTCTGCAGGCCGACCATGCCGACCATCTGTGCGTGGTCGTCCGGGATTGTGCCCCAGCCCATCAGGGTAGGGATCACCGGTACGCCGGTCAGTTCGGCGAACTCGACCAGCTTGTCGCTGGCGTCGGCGTTGATGATGCCGCCACCGGCTACCAGCAGTGGGCGCTCGGCGTCATTGAGCAGGGCCAAGGCTTTCTCGGCCTGTACGCGGGTAGCGGACGGCTTGTTGATTGCCAATGGCTCGTAGGCGTCGATGTCGAATTCGATTTCGGCCATCTGCACGTCGAACGGCAGGTCGATCAGCACAGGGCCCGGGCGGCCGGTGCGCATTTCATAGAAGGCCTTCTGGAAGGCGTAAGGCACCTGGCCTGGCTCCAGAACGGTGGTGGCCCACTTGGTGACCGGCTTGACGATGTTGGTGATGTCGACGGCCTGGAAGTCTTCCTTGTGCAGGCGGGCACGGGGTGCCTGGCCGGTGATGCAGAGGATCGGGATGGAGTCGGCCGAGGCGCTGTACAGGCCGGTGACCATGTCGGTGCCGGCAGGGCCGGAGGTGCCGATGCACACGCCGATGTTGCCTGGGTTGGCACGGGTGTAGCCCTCGGCCATGTGCGAGGCGCCTTCGACGTGACGAGCGAGGACGTGATCGATGCCACCGACTTTCTTCAGGGCCGAGTACAACGGGTTGATGGCAGCCCCCGGGATGCCGAACGCGGTATCTACACCTTCACGGCGCATGACCAGAACGGCTGCATCGATTGCTCTCATTTTGCTCATGGTTTGTGCCTCATCGATTTTGTAATTGTATACAACTTGCTTTGTGCCAGAGTGTATTCATGGCTGGCCGCTCAGGTCAACGGGTTTTCGTCGGACAAGCTGGCTTTCGTTCGAGCGCCCGTGAAAACGGCGGTTTGCGATCTCGCATACGATCGTTTCAATTTATTGTATACAAAAATAGATTCAGTTGTGTTCTATTGGCTCATCGGTTTTTCACCTGCCCTCAGGGCTTCTCACAACAAGAAGAGGACCTTTCCATGAACGCTTTGAACCTGAAAGTCGCTGTCAGCCTGGTGAACGCCGCGCTGGCGGCGGGCCGCAAGATCAATGCAGCGCCACTGACCGTGGCCGTGCTCGATGCCGGCGGGCATCTGCTGGCCTTGCAGCGCGAGGACGGCGCCAGCCTGATTCGGCCGGAAGTGGCTACCGGCAAGGCCTGGGGTGCGATTGCCCTGGGCAAGGGCTCGCGCCTGCTGGCGCTGGATGCGCAGCAGCGGCCGGCGTTTTTCGCGGCGTTGAACGGCCTGGGCGAGCGGCCAGTGGTGCCGGCACCGGGCGGTGTGCTGATTCGTGATCAGGACGGCAAGGTGCTGGGAGCGGTGGGGATCAGCGGCGATACGTCGGATATCGACGAGCAGTGCGCGATCAGTGCGATCGAAGAGGTGGGGTTGAAGGCTGACGCGGGTGTAGCGGCTTAAGTCTCTATCTCTTGTACCGGCCTATTCTCGGGACAAGCCCGCTCCTACAGGGGAACGCGATCTTATGTAGGAGCGGGCTTGTCCCGCGAAGAAGCCACCACTGAGCTTCAGGCCACCTCGGGCTCACAGCCCTTGAGCACCATGCGAATGATGGTGTCAGCCGCAGCATCGTAGTCACTGTCGGCCAGTTTGGCCTTGCCGGTCACTGCGGAAATCTGCCAATCGAAATCGGCATAGGTCTGGGTCGCGGCCCAGATGCTGAACATCAGGTGGTGGGCATCGACATGGGCGATCTGTCCGCGGTCGATCCAGCGCTGGATGCACTCGATGTTGTGCCGGGCCTGCTCGTTCAACTGCTCCACCTGGTTCGGCGACAGGTGTGGTGCGCCATGCATGATTTCGCTGGCGAACACCTTCGAGGCATGGGGCAGGTCACGCGAAATGCGGATCTTCGAGCGGATGTACGCACTCAACACCTCTTTCGGATCCCCGTCGGCATTGAACGGCGTCGAGGCCTGCATGATCGGCGCGATGATGCTCTCCAGGACCTCGCGATAGAGGTTGTCCTTGGATTTGAAGTAGTAATAGACATTTGGCTTGGGCAGGCCGGCCTTGGCGGCGATATCGCTGGTCTTGGTGGCGGCGAAACCTTTGTCAGCGAATTCTTCACTGGCTGCGCGCAGGATCAGTTCCTTGTTGCGCTCGCGGATGGTGCTCATGGTGGGACGGTCCTTTGACGCTGCGAGCGAGGATGTTATCAAGAACCGCTGGACAGAGCACCCATGCGAGGAACCGCTTGCGTTGATGAAAGTCAGGCAGATTTGCGGGCAGCGCGCGTCTGCTGCCTGTTGAATACGCTCAGCGTGTGCAGGCTGATCAGAATCACGGCAGTTCCGATCCAGAACCTGGTATCGGGAACCGTACCCCAGAGTACCCAATCCGATATCGCCGACAGGATGACACTGATGAAGATAAATGGGGTGATTTCACTGACTTCTGCCAAGGCGAAGGCTTTGGTCGCGAACAGTTGGAAGCCGAGGCCGAACACACCGACGAGGCCAAGAAGCAGTGCTTCGTGCGCTGAAGGCACAACCCAGTCCGAGGTGTAGGTAAACGGCAGAATCACCGTTCCGCTAAGGAAGAAATAGAAAATGATGTTCAGCGCTGAGTGCTGACGACTCAGGGATTTGACGCCCATGTAGGCGAGAGCGGCGAAAATCGCACCCAGCAGCGCAGTCAGCAGGTAGGGCAAGCGGCTTTCGCCCAGGCCAGGTTCATAAAGCAGCATGCAGACGCCGACGAACCCACCGGCGGTACAGGCCAGTGTGGCCAGTGAGGTTTTCTTCTTGTAGATGATCAAGATGAACAGCGGCGCAAAAAATGCTGATGTATTTGACAGGATTATGGCGGTCGAGAGCGGCAGGTACTTGAGGCTGTAGAACATGAAAAGCATGCTCAACAGACCGGCTCCGTTTCGCACCATGCTGGACCTGAAGTCAAGGATTCGCCAACTGAATGCCCGCTCCCTGATGATCAGTGGCACCGTGAACAGAAGGCCGAGAAAAAAGCGAAAGAACAGTGTCTGGGTGGGCGGAACATCATGGTTCGACGCCTCTTTGACCATGCCGCTCATGATCACGATGCTGGCATAGGCCGCCAGCATGTACAGGGTTGCCTTGCGGAAATCATTCATAATGGAAGTCAGGCCCCATACTGCATGTACTGCTGGATATCATCCATGCTCATGCCGTTGAAAAGGTCTTTGGCGATTGCCCTGCCCTGGGAGAAATAGCAGGTGTCGTTGAGTAAAGACGACAGGGTGATGAGTGATTTCATTACGGCAGAGTCGTAGTGGGCATGCAGACCCAGGCTGTACCACGGCAGCATTACGTAGGGGATATCCTGAGTGAGGTATCTGTTGTTCACCGAGGCAGGGCAGAGTTTCAGTGCATTGTGTGCCGGGGATTGCGTGAAGAAGCCGTGGATGGTGCTGAAGTCATACCCGTAAAAGCTGTTCATGTTGTCCAGGTAGCTCGGTAGTTGCAGACCGTAGCGTTGGCCTATGTTGATTCTGTCGTTGTCCAGGGCCTGGATCAGCCTTGCCGTACTGGCGCCGATACCCTCTTTGTAAAAGTAGAACTCTGCCTGGCCTTCGCCAATCCGCCCGGCGTTGGTGATCATTACCGTGGGGTGGCTGATTGCACTGGTGATATTCAGGCCAAGTTCCAGGACAGAGGTGCTGGCGCTTAGCTTGCACGGGAAGCTTGCCGACAGCTTGGTCATGATGAAGGGTGTGCTCTTGGCCGGCATTGCCGCCAGTTGCATCGACCGCTTGATTTCGATGATTTCGACATGGCCGGGGCGATGCGCTCGGCAGGCATATGGCAGTGAAGCGGTATCTGCTATATGGATGGCCGGTGCGTGCGGCTGCCGCCTGAGTTCCCTGTACAAATAAAGAGCGCTGAAGTTGCCGGCTAGCGAGACGATGATCTGATTGTCGACCAGAAATGGCAACATCTTGCGAAACTGCGGCAAGTGCGCATGGGTTGGCAGGGACAAATAGATGATGTCTGCATTTCGCACGGCCATTTCGATATCGGTGGTCATGGCGGTAAGCGTGGTTGTCGCTTTGATCCTGCCCGTGAGCGTGATGGTATGGGCATGGATGCCATGCAGGTCGCCGGGATGTTGTTCATCTGCATAGAGTGTGATCGAGTGGCCGAGCAAGGTGAGGTGCGCGGCCAGTGCCTGGCCGCCATGGCCGCAACCGATAATGCTTATATTCACTGTTTTGTTCCGCTTGATTGAGGTTGGGACAACGCTTGTTCGAGTGATTCTGCGGTTGCTGGCCAAGGGATTGATTAGGCGTAATTGTCTTGAGGTGTGGTCCTGTTCGTTTTGATCTGTAGTGCGTTCGCGGGTAGCCGCCAACCGGGCAATGGCGGGGCAGGCTGCACGCCGGGGTGGCCAGCCAGCAAGCGGTGCGACCCGGCAGTTGCTGCTGTTGCGGAGCGAACAGAGCTTGGGCGGTGACTGGGAACCTTGAACGGCGCGGGGTATGCTGCGGCTTTAAACCGTAAGGAAGCGTTTTCCATGGCCGCAAGCAGTCTGCTGGTACTGATCGACGACATCGCCACGGTGCTCGACGATGTTTCGGTGATGACCAAGGTCGCGGCAAAGAAGACCGCAGGCGTGCTGGGTGACGACCTGGCGCTCAATGCCCAGCAGGTCACCGGCGTGCGCGCCGAGCGCGAGCTCCCGGTAGTGTGGGCGGTGGCCAAGGGGTCGCTGGTGAACAAGGCGATCCTGGTGCCAGCGGCGCTGCTGATCAGCGCGTTCATCCCCTGGGCGGTGACGCCGCTGCTGATGCTTGGCGGCGCCTACCTGTGCTTCGAGGGTTTCGAGAAGCTGGCGCACAAGTTCCTGCACAGCAAGGAAGAAGACGAGTTGCAGCACGAGGCGCGCAAGGAGGCCGTGGCCGATGCCACTGTCGATCTGGTGGCGTTCGAGAAAGCCAAGATCAAGGGTGCGGTGCGTACCGATTTCATCCTGTCTGCGGAAATCATCGCCATTACCTTGGGTATCGTCGCCGATTCGCCGCTGACGCAGCAGATCATCGTGCTGTCGGGCATCGCAGTGGTCATGACCATCGGTGTGTATGGGCTGGTGGGCGGTATCGTCAAGCTAGACGACCTGGGGCTGTGGATGACCCAGAAGTCTTCAGCGCTGGCCCGTTCGATCGGCAACGGCATCCTGCGGGCCGCGCCCTACATGATGAAAAGCCTGTCGGTGATCGGCACCGCCGCGATGTTCCTGGTCGGTGGCGGGATCCTGGTACACGGGGTGGCGCCGCTGCATCACGCGATAGAGGCGTTCAGCGAAGGGCGCGGAGGGGCGCTGACCAGCGGCCTGCTCAATGGCATGGCCGGTGTGCTGGCCGGGGCCGTTGTACTGGCAGTGGTAGCTGTTGCGGGGAAACTGTGGCGGGCGCTGCGGCCCGCCACATGAGGGCTCACTTGTCGGCTGCGACGCCTTGCTCCTCAGGGTTCCAGGCCAGCAGGCCCTGGCTGAAGCCGTAGGCCGCGCTCTGGTAGTAGGCGATCGCCCGGCGGATCAACGGGTTGTCGCTGGCGACCGTGGTTTCGTGGCTCTTGCCCAGGGCATCCTCATGCACACGCATGCCGCCACGTGGGCTGAGAATGGCCAGGTTGTTGCCGTCGAACAGCCCCAGGTGCTGGTAGTTGCCGATCAGCACGCGTGGCGGCAGGTCGTCTTGCTTGAGCAGGTCGCGGCCGAAGAAGGTCGAGGTGTAGTCGAAGTTGAGCAGGCCCAGCAGAGTAGGCGCCAGGTCGATCTGGCTGGCCAGCTTGTTGTCTTCGCGGGGCTCGATCATTTTCGGCGCGTAGATCCACAGCGGGATCTGGTAGTTGTTCACCGGCAGGTCCTCGACTCCGGCGCTGCCGGCCGTGTGGTCGGCAACGAAGACGAACAGGGTGTTGTCGAACCATGGCTTGCCCTTGGCTTCCTTGAGGAATTGGGCGATGGCATGGTCGGTGTACTTCACCGCGCCTTCGCGGCCGTCGCCTGACGGGATGTCGATGCGGCCGTCCGGGTAGGTGTAGGGGCGGTGGTTCGAGGTGGTCATCAGTTGCAGGAAGAACGGCTTCTGCTGGGCGTAATCGGCATCGGCCAGCTTGAGGGTCTGCCGGTACAGGTCCTCGTCAGCCATGCCCCAGGCGTTCTTGAAGCTGATTTCGCTTTCATCGACGCTGCTTTGGTCGACGATGCGGTAGCCATTGCCGCTGAAGAACGCGTTCATGTTGTCGAAGTAACCGCGCCCGCCATAGACGAAGACGGCATCGTAGCCTTTGGCGGTGAGTTGCTGGCCAAGGCTGGCGTAGCCGCTTTCGCGGCCGATGCGCTTGACGATCGAGCGGCCCGGGGTGGGCGGGATCGACAGGGTGATGGCTTCCAGGCCGCGGTCGGTACGGGTGCCGGTGGCGTAGAAGTTGTTGAAATACAGGCTCTCGCGGCGCAGGGCGTCGAGGTTTGGCGTGAGGTTGCGCGCATCGCCGTTGCTGCCCATGTACTTGGCGCTGAAGCTCTCGATGGTCACCAGGATGATGTTCGGGGTGCGCTGTTCACCGCTGGCACTGACGTGGCGGCGAATGTCCTGAGGTTCCTGGCCCTGGAAGCGGGCGTTGGGTTCGGCCAGTTCCTGGTGCATCTGCGCACCGACTTCGCTGGCGCCGAGGCTGGCGTAGAACTGGGTGTAGTCCAGTTCGTTGTTACGGAAGGCGGCGAAGAACTGGTACGGGCCGTTGCTGGCCAGTTCGCGTTGGTAGGCGTTGCCGCCCTGGCCGCGCGGGAACTGCTGATCGATCACCACGATGTTCAGGCCGACCAGCACCGCCAGCACGCCCAGCCCGGACCAGCGCTGGCGTGAGGTGGTGGCGGGGGCTGCGAGGGCCCGGGCCAGCGGCTTGCGCAGCACCAGGGCGAGCAGGACCGCGGCCACCGCGATACTGCTGAGCAGCGTGGGCAGAGGGTAGGACTCGCGGATGTTGTCCAGCACTTCCTTGGAATAGACCAGGTAGTCGACCGCGATGAAGTTGAAGCGTACGCCGAACTCGTCCCAGAACAGCCACTCGGCCACGGCGACGAACAGCATCACGAACAGGCTGACCACCCACAAGCCGGCGAGCAGCCAGCGGTGAGCACGCGAGCGCCACAAGGCATTCGGGCACAGGACCAGGTACACGCCCAGTGGCAGGGCGGTGTAAATGAGGAAGCTCAGGTCGTAGAGGGCACCGTCGAAGAAGATCGAGAAATAATTACCGCTGACCTCATCCAGATGTGTGGCCAGCAATATGAAACGTGTCAGCAGGAAGATGCCGAACCAGGTTGAGCAGAGTAGCAGCAGATAGCGCCATGGCGCGGCGAGGGGAGTACGCATCAAGTTGGCCTGTTTTCTTTCTTGGTTGGGCGAGGGCAACGAGTTTAGTCTAAAAATTGCAAAAATAATGTCAAAAATTTGCAGTGCAGGCGAAGGCGATGGCTTTATAGTCGTAACTTGCCATTTCAGATTTGCTCGGGAGGGCACATCACATGTTCGGTGTACTGACATACGACGCCTATCACCTGGCGCTCTACCTGCTCACGGCGCTGGCGTGGGGGGCTCTGGGCTTTGGCTTCCTGCTGCGAAGCGCCGACGCTCAGGCCCTTTACAAGTGCTGTGCGATGTTCGGCCTGGCATTGGCGATCAATGCAGCAGTGCTGGTGTTGGATATCTTTCGGGTCATCCCGCACCACGAAGTGGAGTTGATATTGCTGGGTTTTGGCATGGCATTGCCGTCGGCCCTGTTTTTGACTTATAAGGCAGTTTTGGTTTTAAGCAAGATAAGTCTTAAAAAGTTGTAAGCTTTAACTTACAAATCGTGATTGTGAAAGCGCCGCCAGAGGGCGGCGCTTTCACGTTCAAGCCGAATCAGAAGTGCACTTTCACCAGCAAACTCATGGTGTTCTGGTCGGTAGTGAAGCCATCGCTGTCCTTGATGCCGTACTTGTCCTTCCAGTAGTCGTACTCGACACCCACATACAACTGCTTCTCGCCCAGGTGCAGGGCCTTGCCCAGGTCGTACTTGATCTGTGGGTTGAAGTGCAGGTTGGCGTGGTAGGTGCCGTGACGGTTCTCGTCGTTGTCGACGACCCAGTCCATGAAGCCGTCGATCAGTACGTCAGAATCACCGACCGGAATGGTGTAGGACCAGACCGGGGTGATCTGCCAGACATTGTTGCCCGCGCGGCTGCCTTCAGGCATGCGGTTGTAGAAGTTCAGCTGGAAGTAGTCGAAACCGGGGATGTTCAGGTCGAAGCCTGGGCCGATCAGGTACGACTCGACGTCACCCTCGCCAAACTCGTAGGTCGCGGCCAGCAGCACGTCCTTGACCGGGCCGAACTCGAGCTTCTGGTCGAAGATCTTGCCGAACGACAGGCGCGGGCTGAACTCGCCATAGTAGCTGTTGGGACCGTTGTTGGCGTCCTTCTTGCCCTGGTAGAAGATCTTGTCGACGAAGAAGAAGTTGTCGCCGTACTTCCAGCCATCGGCGTGCTCGAAGGTGAAGGTCTGCTGGGTATCGGGGTTGACCTTGAAGTTCTTGCCCCACAGGTAGGTCAGGCTGTTGTTCTGCCACTGCAGCAGGTCGCCGGCGAAGGTGGTGCCGCAGGCCAGCAGGCCGCCCGCGAGAATCAGGCTATTGATGGTACGCATTGCGAGTGTCGCTCCCTTGATTGATCTATTGTCAGCGCTCGTTGTTGGCGCTTTTTTGTCTTTTGAGTCAGCTTTTTTCGATAGGCCACAGCTGTTTGGCAAGGGTCGAGCCAACTTTCCTGGGTTGGCGAAACCTTCCTGCTCGACTTCGTTCTGAACGGATGAAAAGGGTCTTTCAGGCTGGCAACACGTTGGCCAACCGCCCGAATTCATTGACTGAGCGGTCAGTAAACGCAGGCAGAATCCATCCTGCCTTGATCGAGGGGGCGCGCAGATTACTGGCTTGCGCGCCGCGCCTCAAGTGCTCCGTCCTGGAGCACAGTGATTCAAACCTGGGCGATTGATCAGGTTTTCAGAAATGTACCTTGATCAGCGCGCTGGCGACACTCTGATTGCTGTCCAGGTTGCCGCGGCTGTCGATGCCGTACTTGTCCTTCCAGTAGCTGTACTCGAAGCCGACGTAGAGCTGCTTGGCACCGATGTTCAGGGTCTTGCCCAGGTCGTACTTGATCTGCGGGTTGAAGTGCAGGTTGGCGTGGTAGGTGCCACGGTGGTTCTGGTCGTTGTCGGTGACCCAGTCCATGTAGCCGTCGATCAGAATATCGGACCTGCCCACAGGGATGGTGTAGGACCAGCCGGGGGTGATCTGCCAGACGTTGTCACCGGGGCGGTCACCCTCGGTGTTACGCACATAGAAGTTCAGGGTGAAATAGTTGAAGCCGGGAATGTCCAGGTCGAAGCCGGGGCCGATCAGGTAGGCCTCGTTGTCGCCTTCGCCACGTTCGTAGGTCATCGCCAGCAGCACGTCCTTGATCGGGCCGAAGGCGAGCTTCTGGTCGAAGATCTTGCCGAACGACAGGCGTGGGCTGAACTCGCCGTAGTAGGTGTCTTCGCCTTTGCCGGGGTCGGCCTTGCCGTTGTAGAAGATCTTGTCGACGAAGAAGAACGTGTCGCCGTACTTCCATTTGTTGGCGTGTTCGAAGGTGATGGTCTGCTGGATATCGGGGTTGATCTTGAAGTCCTTGCCGTACAAGTACGTCAGGCTTTCGCCGTGCCACAGCAGCCAATCGCCTGCATGGGCGGGGAGGGTGGCCAGCAGGCTGCTGCCCAGCAGCAGGGACGAGGTGGTGCGCTTCATGTTGTGATTCCCGGACTTATTGTTTTTGTTGGCGGTTTTTTCGGCGCGCAGGCGCCCCGAGCGGCCCATTCCGGCGGGCCGACGGTGAAGCGGTTACTGCGGAAAATGAGCAGGGGCGGCAAACTGCGCCGCCCCGCTCAGGGCTCAATGCTCGTGGCAGGCGTCGTTGTGCACGGCGCGCTCGGCACCACCGAGGATGTTGAACAGCACGTTGAGCACCAGGGCACTGACCGTGGCCATGGCGATCCCGCTATGGGTGATGGGTTCCATCCACTGCGGCATCTGCGCGAAAAACTCCGGCTTGACCACGGGGATCAGGCCGAAGCCGACGCTCACCGCCACCAGCAGCTGGTTGCGGCGGTCGCCGATGTCGGCTTCCTGGAGGATCTTGATCCCGGTGGCGGTGACCATGCCGAACATGGCGATGGACGCGCCGCCCAGTACTGCAGGCGGGATCGAGGCGATCAGGTAGGCCGCCTTGGGCAGCAGGCTGAGCGCGATCAGCAGTGCACCTGCCGTGATCGTGACGTAGCGGCAACGCACGCCAGTCATCTGCACCAGGCCGATGTTCTGGGCGAACGAGGAGTGGGTGAAGGTGTTGAAGAAGCCGGCGATGAACGACGCACCGGCATCGCACAACAGGCCGCGACGCAGCATCCCTGGTGTCACTTCACGGTCTGTCACCTTGCCCAGGGCGAGGAACATGCCGGTGGACTCGACGAAGATGATCACCACCACCAGGCACATCGACAGGATCGGCGCCAGGCTGAAGGTCGGCATGCCAAAGTGCAGTGGCGTCACCACTTGCAGCCACGGCGTGTCGCTCAGGCCCGACAGGTCGACCATGCCGATGGAGCCGGCCAGGATGTAGCCCAGGCCCATGCCCACCAGCACCGACACGTTGACCCAGAAGCCGCGCATGAAGCGGTTGATCAACAGGATGACGGCCAGCACCAGGCCAGCCACCAGCAGGTAGATCGGCGAACCGAAGGTCGCGGCGTTCTGGCCGCCACCGGCCCAGTTGACTGCCACCGGGAACAGCGACAGGCCAATCGAGGTGATCACCGTACCGGTGACCAGCGGCGGGAAGAACCGTACGACCTTGGACATGAACGGCGCGATCAGCATGCCGAAGAACCCGGCAGCGATGGTCGCGCCAAAGATCCCCTGCAGGCCTACGCCCGGCATGCCGGCCATGGCCACCATGCTGCCGACGGCAGCGAAGCTGGCACCCATCATCACCGGCATGCGGATCCCGACCGGGCCGATACCGAACGACTGGATGATGGTGGCGACACCGGCGACCAGCAGGTCGGCGTTGATCAGGAAAGCGACTTCTTCACGAGACAAACCAGCGGCCTGGCCGATGATCAGAGGGACGGCAATCGCACCCCCGTACATCAGCAGCACATGTTGCAGGCCAACCAGGAACAGTTGGAACAGGGGCAGAGGCTGTCGCGGCGGCGCAACTGGAATGTACGCCTTGCGTGACTCGGACATGCAGCACCTCGAGTTTTGTTTTTATTCTCGGATCCAAGCGCCAGTCGCATACGGCAGGCCCGATGGAGGCAGCCTGGGGGTCCCGCACGCAGTCGAACGCTCGATGCTTGCTTGTTGCATGAATCTATAAGGGCGAGGCCGGGGTTGCCGGCCTCTTCGCGGCGCAAGGCCGCCCCCGCCTGGGCGCGCGGACGCCCAGGCAGGAGAGGGTGGATCAGTTGACCTGAGCGCCTTTGGCGATCCAGTCACCGACGAGCTTGCGCTCTTCGGCGGTCATCTGGGTGATGTTGCCCAGCGGCATGATCTGGCTGGCAACCGCTTGCGCCTGAATGCGCGCGGCCTGGGCCTGGATCTGCTGCGGGGTGTCGAACATCACGCCGGCAGGTGCTGCGCTGAACAGTGGGCTGGTCGGTTTCGACGAGTGGCACACGCTGCAGCGTTCCTGGATGACTTTGTGGATCTTGTCGAAGTCGCCACCGGCGGCCTGTGCGGTCGCCTGGGCCGGAGCCTCGGCTGGCGCGGCAGGGGCTTCGGCGGCCTTGGCGGCTTCCTCGGCGCGCAACTCGGCAGCGGTCTTGCCGCCGACGGCGGTGGCTGGCAGCGGCTGGTACTCGACCTTCGCTGCGGCCTGCTCAGGGCTGACGGCGATCGGCTTGGGGCCGGTGACGTAGGCCAGGCAGATCATCGCCAGGGCGCCGACCGGCAGGGTCCAGGCGTACTTGTTGCTGTCGTGGCGGGTGTTGAAGTAGTGGCGGATCAGTACCGCGGCTACTGCGATGCCAGCCAGGATCAGCCAGTTGTACTGGCTACCGTAGGTGCTCGGGAAGTGGTTGCTGATCATGATGAACAGCACCGGCAGGGTGAAGTAGTTGTTGTGACGCGAACGCAGCAGGCCCTTGGCTGGCAGTACCGGGTCCGGGGTCTGGTTGTTCTCGATCGCCGCCACCAGCTGGCGCTGGGCTGGCATGATGATGCGGAACACGTTACCGACCATGATGGTGCCGATGATCGCACCGGTGTGCAGGTACGCACCACGGCCGCTGAACACCAGGCTGAAGCCGAAGCAGGCGGCGATGATCAGGACGAACAGTACGGCGCCGAGCAGGGCAGGGTGCTTGCCCAGCGGCGAGTCGCACAGGAAGTCGTAGATGAACCAGCCGGCAACCAGCGAACCGATACCGATGGCCACGCCTTCGGCACCGCTCAAGGTGCTGCCGGGTGCCAGCAGGTACAGGCTCGGGTTCCAGTAGAACACCACGCACAGCAGGGCGATACCGGACATCCAGGTGAAGTAGGCTTCCCATTTGAACCAGTGCAGGTTCTCGGGCATTTTCGGGGGGGCGAGCTTGTATTTCTCCAGGTGGTAGATACCACCGCCGTGAATCGCCCAGAGATCACCCGACAACCCATCGCGCGGGTTGCTTCGGTTCAGGTGGTTCTCCAGCCAGACGAAGTAGAACGATGCACCGATCCAGGCCACGCCGGTGATCATGTGAACCCAGCGAATGCTCAGGTTCAACCATTCGTGAAGGTGTGCTTCCACAGTATGTACCTCTGCCGATCACCGTGAACGATGACCGACCTTTTCTTATTGGTGGGGATTGAGGATCAGCATCTGTTCCTCGGTGAAGTAATGCTCATCGCAGTTGTTGCCAGAACCACTGCGATCAACCACCAGGAAGTCATCCCGCTTTTCGATCGTCAGCACCGGGTGGTGCCAGACGCCGCGATGGTAATTAACGCCCTGCCTGCCGTTACTACGGAAGGCACGGACCAAGCCTGATACAGGTGCATCGCCAACCGGCGCGACCACGATCAGAAAAGGGTTGCCGAGCAGCGGGATGAAAGCCTGGCTGCCCAGCGGATGGCGCTCCAGCATGCGTACGGTCAGCGGCATGTCCTGCGCGTCGGCGCGGAAGATGCTGATGATCGCCTTGTCTTCAGGCTCGGCGGTCTCGACCGTGGCGAGCTTGTGAAAGCGCATGGTCGAGCCGTTGTTGATCATGAAGTGGTCGCTGCCATCGGTTTCGATCACGTCTCCGAATTCGGCGAAGGCTTCTTTGGTCAGGGGCTCGATCATAAGGGTGCGCATGCGGTTATCTCTTCTATTGTTCGTTTTTCTAAAATAAGGGTTCGGCTGTTGCTTACAGCTGCAGCAGGCGGAACAGGGCGATCAGGTTGATCTGTGCCAAGGCTTCCTTGAATTCGGCATCGGTATCGTTGTGGATGCGTTTTTCGAAGGCAGCGAGGATCTGGTGCCGGTTGCTGCCTTTGACCGCCATGATGAACGGGAACTGGAACTTGGCCTTGTAGGCATCGTTCAGTTCGGTAAAGCGGGCGAACTCTTCGGCGGTGCACTCGTGGATGCCGGCGCCGGCCTGTTCGTTGGTGCTCGATTCGGTCAGCTCGCCCTGGATGGCGGCCTTGCCGGCCAGGTCCGGGTGAGCGTTGATCAGCGCCAGCTGGTCGGCATGGTTGGCGCTGAGCAGGATGTCGCTCATGCGCTGGTGCAGCGCCTCGATCTCGTCCAGTTCGCCCAGCTGGCCCAGGTCGTAGGCTTTTTCGGCGACCCACGGCGAGTGCTCGTAGATATCGGCGAATACCTTGACGAAGGCGTCACGGTCCAGGGCGGATGGCTTGAGGGTCTTGAAGGCGGTCATCAGGCGTTCTCTTTCTTGTACGGGTGGGTGGCGTGCCAGTGGCGGGCGATGTCCACGCGACGGGCGAACCAGACCTGGTCGTGGCTCTTGGCGTAATCGACGAAGCGCTTGAGCGCGGCCAGGCGTGCCGGGCGGCCGACCAGGCGGCAGTGCAGGCCGATGGACAGCATCTTCGGCGCTTCGGCACCTTCGGCGTAGAGCACGTCGAAGGCGTCTTTCAGGTACTGGAAGAACTGCTCGCCGCAGTTGAAGCCCTGCACCTGGGTGAAGCGCATGTCGTTTGTGTCCAGGGTGTACGGGATCACCAGATGCGGCTTGCCGGTCGGGTTGTTCGGCTCCCAGTAGGGCAGGTCGTCGTCGTAGGTGTCGCTGTCATAGAGGAAGCCACCTTCCTCCATCACCAGGCGGCGGGTGTTCGGGCCGGTGCGGCCGGTGTACCAGCCCACTGGGCGTTCGCCGGTGAGTTCGGTGAGGATGCGGATGGCTTCGAGCATGTGCTCGCGCTCCTGGGCCTCGTCCATGTTCTGGTAGTCGATCCAGCGGTAGCCGTGGCTGCAGATCTCGTGGCCGGCTTCGGCCATGGCGCGGATCACATCGGGGTGGCGCTGGGCGGCCATGGCCACGGCGAAGATAGTCAGTGGAACGCCGCTGTCCTTGAACAGCTTGAGCAGGCGCCACACGCCGGCGCGGCTGCCGTACTCGTAGAGCGATTCCATGCTCATGTTGCGCGCACCCTGCAGGGGCTGGGCGGCTACCATCTCGGACAGGAAGGCTTCGGACTCTTTGTCACCGTGCAGGATGTTGCGTTCGCCGCCTTCTTCGTAGTTGAGGACGAAAGACAGCGCAATGCGAGCGTTGCCCGGCCATTGCGGGTGAGGAGGGTTGTTGCCGTAACCGATCAGGTCGCGAGGGTAGTCAGCGCTCACTGCAGTCTTCCTTCTTGTGTGTTGGTGCGGGGTGGGCGGGCCGCGTCGGGATGTCGCACCACCGGATGGGCTGATTGTATACAACTTCTGAAATCTTTTGTAAGCCTGTTTTTCCGCATTTCTTCCCTTTTGTCGCTTGAGAACGTGTTGCAAGAAACCTGCCTGAATGGTCAGTTAATGACATTTACGTCCGTGCGCCGCCTGTATTTGCGACTGAAGGGCTGATTGGCGGGGTTGCGACGGGAGGGATCAAAAAATTGTGTACAATCCGGTGATGAAATGTCTTAATGGCGTCATTCCCGCACATCGCAGGCCCTAAGTTGGGGCGTTGGCTGTGTATTTTTTGCCCATAGATTGAACAAGAGGCGACAAGCAGATGGGACGTTTGACCACACACGTACTGGATGCCGCGCATGGCTGCCCAGGCAGCTCGATCAAGGTCGAGCTGTACCGCGTCGAAGGCCAGCAGCTGGAGCTGGTGAACACTGCCCTGACCAACAGCGATGGCCGCGTCGACGCACCGCTGCTGCAAGGTGACGATTACCGTACCGGCGTCTACCAGCTGCAGTTCAGCGCTGGCGCCTACTACCGTGCCCGCGGCGTGCAGCTGCCGGACACTGCGTTTTTGGATGTTGTCGTGCTGCGTTTCGGCATCGATGAAAAGCAGGAGCACTACCACGTGCCGCTGCTGATCTCGCCGTACAGCTATTCGACCTATCGCGGAAGCTAGTTGGTCGCTAGAAGAATCTTCGTAGGTCCTTTGGCCCGCTCCCACACTGGCGGGCTTTTTTTCGTCTGCTGTTTTTGTAATGCCTGTGCCGGCCTCTTCGCGGGGCAAGTCGGATCGCCGCACCGCCGCTCCTACAGGAATACGCAATCACTGTAGGAGGGGGCTTGTCCCGCGAAAGGGCCGGTACAGGCTATAGAAATAAAGAAAGGGCGCCGAAGCGCCCTTGGTTGGTGCGGTGAGGGTCAGAGGAACACGAACTTGGCAATGAAGATCGCGCACAGCACCCAGAGGCTGGCGGAGATCTCCTTGTATTTGCCGGTCCCCGCCTTCAACGCAACATAGCTGATGAAGCCCAGGGCGATACCGTCGGCAACCGAGAAGGTCAGCGGCATCATGATCACCGTGACGATCGCCGGAATGCTGTCAGTCGCTTCATCCCAATGAATGTGTGCCATGCTGCCCATCATCAGCATCGCCACATAGATCAGCGCGCCGGCAGTCGCGTAAGCAGGAATCATTCCGGCCAGTGGTGCGAAGAACATCGCGGCAACGAACAGAATGCCTACTACCACAGCCGTCAGGCCTGTGCGGCCACCAGCGGCCACACCCGCAGCACTTTCCACATAGCTGGTCACCGGCGGTACACCGACCACGGCGCCAAATACGCTCGAAGCACTATCAGCCTTCAACGCCCGCGACAGGTTCTCGATACGGCCATCCGGCGCCACCAGATTGGCACGCTGCGCCACACCCATCAGGGTGCCGGCGGTGTCGAACATATGCACGAACAGGAACGCCAGCACCACGCTGATCATGCTGACGTTGAACACGCCGGCCACGTCCATGGCCATCCAGGTCGGTGCCAGGCTCGGAGGCATCGACATCACCCCGCCGAACTTGACCAGGCCCAGGCCCCAGCCAGCCAGGGTGACGCCGATGATGCTGATCAGGATCGCGCCGAACACGCGCTTGTAGCTGAGGATGGCGATCAACAGGAAGCACAGCGCCGCCAGCAGCGGCCCCGGCTCATGCAGGGAACCCAGCTTGATCAGGGTGGCCGGGCTGTCGACAATGATGCCGGCGGTCTTCAGGCCGATCAGCCCGAGGAACAATCCGACGCCGGCCCCCATCGCATGGCGCAGGCTCACCGGGATGCTGTTGAGCAGCCATTCGCGCACGCGTGACAAGGTCAGGAACATGAACAGCACGCCCGAGACGAACACCGCTCCCAGCGCCGTTTCCCAGTTGTAGCCCATGGTGCCAACCACGGTGTAGGTAAAAAAGGCATTCAACCCCATGCCTGGCGCCAGGCCCACCGGCCAGTTGGCGTACAGGCCCATCAGCAGGCAGCCCAGCGCGGCGGCGATACAGGTGGCGACGAAAGCTGCACCATGGTCGATGCCGGCGTCGGCCATGATGTTGGGGTTGACGAAGATGATGTAGGCCATGGTGATGAAGGTGGTCACACCGGCGATCAGTTCGGTTCTGACAGTGCTGCCGTGTTGCTTGAGTTTGAAAATCCGTTCCAGCCAACTCGTTTCGAGCGGTGGCGCGAGATCCAGCGCAGGGGCTTCGGATTTGCGGCTTTCCACAGCGAGTACTCCTCAAGTCTTTCTTGTTGTTGTTGGAGCCAGGGTCCTGAGCAACGCACTTGGTGGCTCCGCGAGGGAAGGCAGACGACTGACGCGTTTGTTGACTTACGGGTCAAGAAGTTGCTTGGTGGATTATGCTTTTGTGTACAAAGAATGCAAATAATGTTTTATCTTTTGTGTGCGCAATGCGTCGTATAACGGCTATATAGGTAAAACGCCCCCTGCGGAATCGCCTCAGCCTGTGTACAATGGCGCCATACTTTCTCTTCGTGCCTCGAGAGCCCATGAACGAACAGCTGCAACCTCTGAAAAAACCTGCGCGCACTGGCAAGGCCGGCCGCAGTGGTACCCAGGACGACATCGTCTACGCGCACATCTTCGAGGCGATCCTCGAGCAGCGATTGGCGCCGGGCACCAAGTTGAGCGAGGAAGCGCTGGGCGAGATCTTTGGCGTCAGCCGCACCATCATCCGCCGCGCCCTGTCGCGCCTGGCCCACGAAAGCGTGGTGCTGCTGCGGCCGAACCGCGGTGCCGTGGTGGCCAGCCCGACGGTGGAAGAGGCGCGTCAGGTGTTTTTCTCGCGGCGCATGGTCGAACGTGCCATTACCGAACTGGCCGTGCAGCACGCGACGCTGGAGCAGCTCAACGAACTGCGCCAGATGGTCCGCGAGGAGCGCGACAGCTTCTCCCGTGGCGACCGTGGCGCCGGTATCCGCCTTTCCGGCGAGTTCCACCTCAAGTTGGCCGAAGCCGCAGGCAACGCCCCGCTGGTCAGCTTCCAGCGCAGCCTGGTGTCGCAGACTTCGCTGATCATTGCCCAGTATGAGACCGGCACGCGCTCACACTGCTCATACGACGAGCACATGCAACTGATCGATGCGATTGAGGCGCGTGATGCCGAACAGGCGGTGAGCCTGATGATGCACCACATGGACCATATCGACAGCAAGCTGAACCTGGACGAGGAAAGCGCCTCGGACGATCTGCATGCGGTGTTCTCCCACCTGCTGAAAAAGCCCAAGGCATCCGCCAAGGGTTGATCGTTTGCCTGGGCGGCAGGGCTGCGGTCTTTGTAGGAGCGGCGGTGCGGCGATCCTACAAAATAGCTAAACCTCTGCTAAATTTTTGTGAGCAAACCTTCATCAAGCAGTTGGGCTTGCGCGTCCATTGCGTTCCACTACTTGAGGAAAGGTCGATGACCATGTCTCTGGGTACACGGATGGGGGCCGAGATGGTCGGCACCTTCTGGTTGGTTCTTGGTGGTTGTGGCAGTGCCGTAATCGCAGCCAGTTCTCCCGTCGGTATCGGTGTGCTGGGTGTCGCCTTCGCCTTCGGTCTCACCGTGCTGACCATGGCCTTTGCCATCGGTCATATCTCCGGTTGTCATCTCAACCCCGCCGTGTCGTTCGGGCTGGTGGTCGGTGGGCGCTTCCCGGCCAAAGAGCTGCTGCCCTATGTGATCGCCCAGGTGATCGGCGCCATCCTGGCCGCTGGCGTGATCTATCTCATCGCCAGCGGCAAGGCCGGCTTCGAGCTGTCCTCGGGCCTTGCGTCCAACGGCTACGCCGACCATTCGCCTGGCGGCTACACGCTGGGCGCGGGCTTTGTCAGTGAAGTGGTGATGACCGCGATGTTCCTGGTGGTGATCATGGGCGCCACCGACGCGCGTGCCCCGGCAGGCTTCGCGCCGATTGCCATCGGCCTGGCCCTGACCCTGATCCATCTGATCTCGATCCCGGTGACCAATACCTCGGTCAACCCCGCGCGCAGCACTGGGCCGGCACTGTTCGTCGGCGGCTGGGCATTGCAGCAGCTGTGGCTGTTCTGGGTGGCGCCGCTGATCGGAGCTGCGATCGGCGGCGCGCTGTACCGGGGCCTGGCGAAAGAACCTTAGCGCTGGTGCACGCAACGCCCGGCGGCGTAAGTTTCGCGCACGGTGCGGTCGTCACCCAGGGTGGTTAGCACGAACAGGGTTTCCTCGATGCTGCTGGACTGCTGGATGCGGTAGTCCAGCAGCGGCGTGGCTTTGTAGTCGAGCACCACGAAGTCTGCATCGTTGCCCGGGCGCAGGCTGCCGATACGGTCGTCCAGGCGCAGTGCACGCGCGCCACCGAGGGTGGCCAGGTACAGCGACTTGTACGGGTGCAGCCGCGCGCCTTGCAGCTGCATCACCTTGTACGCCTCGTTCAGGGTGTTGAGCAGCGAGAAGCTGGTGCCGGCGCCGACGTCGGTACCGAGGCCTACGTTGACCTTGAAGCGCTCGGCCTGGGGCAGGTTGAACAGGCCGCTGCCGAGGAACAGGTTGGAGGTCGGGCAGAAGGCCACGGCCGAGCCGGTTTCCGCCAGGCGCTGGCATTCGCTGTCGCACAGGTGCACGCCGTGGGCGAACACCGAGCGCTCGCTGAGCAGCTGGAAGTGGTCGTAGACGTCCAGGTAGCCTTTCTGCTCGGGGAACAGCTCCTTCACCCAGTCGATTTCCTTGAGGTTCTCGGACAGGTGGGTGTGCATGTACAGGCCCGGGTATTCCTTCAGCAGCTGACCGGCCAAGGCCAGTTGTTCCGGCGTGCTGGTCGGCGCGAAGCGTGGGGTCACGGCATAGTGCAGGCGACCCTTTCCGTGCCAGCGCTCGATCAACTGCTTGCTTTCGGTGTAACCGGACTCGGCGGTGTCGGTCAAGTAGTCTGGGGCGTTGCGGTCCATCATCACCTTGCCGGCAATCATCCGCAGGTCCAGGCGCTCAGCTTCTTCGAACAGGGCATTGACCGACTGCGGGTGCACACTGCCGAACACCAGGGCGGTGGTGGTGCCGTTGCGCAGCAGTTCCTTGAGGAAGATCTTCGCCACCTTGTCGGCGTGGTCCTTGTCGGCGAACTGCTTCTCGCAAGGGAAGGTGTAGGTATTCAGCCAGTCCAGCAGCTGTTCGCCGTAGGAACCGATCATGCCGGTCTGCGGGAAGTGGATGTGGGTATCGATGAAGCCCGGGGTGATCAGCGCGTCCTGGTAATGCACCACCTCGATGTCGGCTGCGAGGTTCGGCAGCAGCTCGCTGGCAGGGCCGACGGCGCTGATGCGGCCATCGTCGATCACCAGCAGGCCGTCCTCGAAGTACTCATGGGAAGCGTCCAGGCCTACCTCGGCCGGGTCGGCGATGCTGTGCAGGATGGCGGCACGGTAGGCTTTGCGGGTAACGGTCATAACACACTCGTCAAATGGCTTGGCTGCGCCGGGAGGGCGGCAGCAACTGGGCAATAGGGCCGGCGTTGGCGGCAGCGTCGTGCTGGCCGAAGCAGGCGTTGTAGGTGGCAATGATTTCACCGGCGATGGACACGGCAATCTCGATCGGCAGCTTGCCCTTGACCTCGGGCAGGCCCATCGGGCAGCGCATGCGCGCCAGCACGGCATCGTCGTAACCGCGCTCGCGCAGGCGGTGCTCGAACTTGACCCGCTTGGTCTTCGAGCCGATCAGGCCGAACCAGGTGAAATCGTTGCGCTTGAGAATGGCGGCGGTCAGTTCCAGGTCGAGCTGGTGATTGTGGGTCATGACGATGCAGTAGCTGCCTGGCGGCAAATCCGCGACTTCGTCGACCGGTTCTTCACTGACGACCTTGCTCACCCCGTTGGGGATGAGTTCGGGGAATTCCTGTTCACGCGAGTCGATCCAGCGCACCCGGCAGGGTAGCGCGGCGAGCAAGGGTACCAGAGCACGGCCGACATGGCCCGCGCCGAACACGGCGATGTGCGCCTGCACCGCAGCCATCGGCTCGAACAGCAGCACGGTGGCGCCGCCGCAGCACTGGCCGAGGCTGGCACCGAGGCTGAAGCGCTCCAGGTGCGGGGTGTTGCGGTGCTCCGCGAGCATCTGCCGGGCGATGTGCAGGGCCTTGTATTCCAGGTGGCCGCCGCCGATGGTGTCGAACAGGCCGGTGGCGCTGACGACCATCTTCGAGCCGGCGTTGCGTGGGGTCGAACCGCGCTCCTCGATGATGGTCACCAGCACGCAGGCTTCGCCGCGGGACTGGTGGTCGGCGAGGGCGTTGATCCATTGGTGCATGATTCAACCTCTCTAGAGATCGACGCGGTCGCTGTGGGAGCGGGTAAACCCGCTCCCACACGGGCCTGCGTTGTCAGTGAGTCACGGTTTCGAGTTCGGCTTCGGCGGGTTGGGCGTCGGCCACCGCCTTGCGCATCTGCTCGCAACCCCACAAAACCCGCTCCGGCGTCGCCGGCGCATCCACCTGTGGCTGCACGCGGTAGTCGGCAATGCTGGCCACGGCGTCCTTGAGCGCACACCAGGCAGCGATGCCAAGCATGAACGGCGGCTCGCCCACGGCTTTGGAGTGGAACACGGTGTCTTCCGGGTTCTTGCGGTTTTCCACCAGCTTCACCCGCAGGTCCAGCGGCATGTCGGCCACCGCCGGTATCTTGTAGCTGGCCGGGCCGTTGGTCATCAGCTTGCCCTTGGCGTTCCACACCAGCTCTTCGGTGGTCAGCCAGCCCATGCCCTGGATGAAGCCGCCTTCGACCTGGCCGATGTCGATGGCCGGGTTCAGCGAGTCGCCCACGTCATGCAGGATGTCGGCGCGCAGCATCTTGTACTCACCGGTCAGGGTGTCGACGATCACTTCCACGCAGGCGGCTCCGAAGGCGAAGTAGTAGAACGGCCGGCCGCGCGCCTGGCTGCGGTCGTAGTAGATCTTCGGCGTGCGGTAGAAGCCGGTGGTCGACAGCGACACCTGGGCGAAGTAGGCCTGCTGCACCAATTGCTCGAAGCTGACGATCTGGTCACGCACGCGCACGTGGCCGTTGCGGAACTCGACGTCTTCCTCGGTCACCTGGTAGTGCCGTGCGGCAAACTCGGTGAGGCGCTTCTTGAGGATCTCGGCGGCGTTCTGGGCGGCCTTGCCGTTCAAGTCGGCGCCACTCGAAGCGGCGGTCGGCGAGGTATTGGGCACCTTGTCGGTGTTGGTGGCGGTGATCTGGATGCGGCTGAAGTCGACCTGGAACACCTGCGCCACCACCTGTGCCACCTTGGTGTTCAGGCCCTGGCCCATCTCGGTGCCGCCATGGTTCAGGTGAATGCTGCCGTCGGTGTAGATGTGGATCAGCGCACCGGCCTGGTTGAGGAAGGTGGCGGTGAACGAGATACCGAACTTGACCGGGGTCAGCGCCAGGCCTTTCTTCAGCACTGGGCTGTTGGCGTTGAAACGGCGGATCGACTCGCGGCGCTCGGCATAGTCGCTGCTGGCTTCCAGTTCGGCGGTCATCTCTTCGAGCATGTTGTGCTCGACGGTCTGGTAGTAGTGGGTGACGTTGCGCTCGTTCTTGCCGTAATAGTTGGCCTTGCGCACGGCCAGCGGGTCGCGGCCCAGGTGGCGGGCGATGTGATCCATCACCTGTTCGATGGCGACCATCCCCTGCGGGCCGCCGAAGCCGCGGTAGGCGGTGTTGGAGGCGGTGTTGGTCTTGCAGCGGTGACCGTGCACGGTGGCATCGCCCAGGTAATAGGCGTTGTCGGAGTGGAACATGGCGCGGTCGACAATCGAACCAGACAGGTCGGGCGAGTAGCCGCAGTTGCCGGCCAGGTCGAGGTTGATGCCGTGCAGGCGGCCGTCATCGTCGAAGCCGACGTCGTACTCCACATAGAACGGGTGGCGCTTGCCGGTCATGGTCATGTCTTCGACCCGCGGCAGGCGCATCTTGGTTGGCTGGCCGGTCAGGCGCGCGACCACCGCGCACAGGCAGGCCGGGCTTGCCGCCTGGGTTTCCTTGCCGCCGAAGCCGCCGCCCATGCGGCGCATGTCCAGTACCACCTTGTTCATCGGCACGTCGAGCACTTCGGCGACCAGCTTCTGCACTTCGGTGGGGTTTTGCGTGGAGCAGTAGACGATCATGCCGCCGTCCTCGGTGGGCATCACCGAAGAAATCTGGGTTTCCAGGTAGAAGTGCTCTTGGCCGCCGATGTGCAAGGTGCCTTGCAGGCGGTGCGGGGCGCTGGCCAGGGCGGCGGCCGAATCGCCGCGCTGGTGGGTGTGGCTGTCGAGCACGAAGTGCTTCTTGCGCAGGGCATCGACCACGTCCAGCACCGGCTCCAGGTCTTCGTACTCGACGATGGCGGCCATGGCCGCACGCCGCGCGGTATCCAGGTCGCGGGCCGCCACGGCGAGCACCGGCTGGCCGAAGAACTCGACCTTGTCGATGGCCAGCAACGGGTCGCCAGCGACCACCGGGCCGATGTCCTTCAGGCCCGGGATGTCTTCGTGGGTGATAGCGATGCGCACGCCTTCGAAGGCGTAACAGGGCGTGGTGTCAATGCGCACGATGCGCGCATGGGCACGGTCTGCGGTGCGCGCATAGACATGCAACTGGTTGGGGAATTCCAGGCGGTCATCGATGTACAGCGCTTCGCCCGATACATGCTTGTCGGCGCTGTCGTGCTTGACGCTGCGGCCGACCCCGGTGGTCAGGTCCTGGCTGAACAGTTCGGCCATCTCGGCCTGGCTCTTGGCTACGTGATGGTTAGACATAGTCGGTCACCCGGGTCTCGATGTAGGGCGTTTGCTGTTCGATGAAGTACTTGCGCAGCAGGTTCTGCGCGGTCAGCAGGCGGTATTCCTTGCTGGCGCGGAAGTCGCTGAGCGGGGTGAAGTCTTCGGCTAGGGCCTGGCAGGCGCGTTCGACGTTGGCCTGGTTCCACGGTTTGCCGCGCAAGGCGGCTTCGCAGGCGCGGGCGCGTTTCGGAATGGCCGCCATGCCGCCAAACGCGATGCGCACGCCGCTGACCACACCGTCTTCGATGCTCAGGTTGAAGGCGCCGCACACGGCGGAGATATCGTCGTCCAGGCGTTTGGACACTTTATAGGCACGGAAGGCCCAGTCGTTGCTGGCGCGTGGCACGATGATCTTCTCGATGAACTCGCTGTCCTGGCGGGCCGTGATGCGGTAGTCGATGAAGTAGTCTTCCAGCGGCATGACCCGCTGACGCTCGCCCTGGCGCAGCACCACCTGCGCATCCAGGGCAATCAGCAGGGGCGGCGAGTCACCGATCGGCGAGGCGTTGCCGATGTTGCCGCCGAGGGTGCCCTGGTTGCGAATCTGCAGCGAGGCGAAGCGGTGTAGCAGGTCGCCGAAGTCGGGGTATTCCTGGTTGAGTGCGCCGTAGCAGTCGGTGAGCGGGGTGGCGGCGCCGATTTCCAGATGGCTGGCGGTCTTGTCGATGCGCTTGAGTTCGGCGACGTGGCCGACGTAGATCATCACTGGCAGGGTCTTGTGGAACTGGGTGACTTCCAGCGCCAGGTCGGTGCCACCGGCCAGCAGGCGGGCTTCAGGGTGCGAGCTGTACAGGTCGGCCAGGTCGGCCACGGTCAGTGGCACCAGGCAGCGCTTGTCACCACTGTTGAGCTCGCCGGTCTGGGTCGGGGCGATAGCCTTGAGGCGGGCGATGGTCTGCCCCTGCTGGGCGTCGAACTGGTCGCGGCAGGGCAGGCGGCAGCTTTGCTCGGCGGCGTCGAGGATCGGGCGGTAACCGGTGCAACGGCACAGGTTGCCGGCCAGAGCTTCCTGGGCCTGGTGCAGGTCGGCGCCCTGGCTGTTCTTCTGCAGGGCGAACAGCGACATGACGAAACCGGGGGTGCAGAAGCCGCATTGCGAGCCATGGCAATCGGCCATAGCCTGCTGCACGCTGTGCAGTTGGCCGTTGTGCTTGAGGCCTTCGACGCTGATCAGTTGCTTGCCGTGCAAGGAGGAAACGAAGGTCAGGCAGGAGTTCAGGCTGCGGTAGCGCAGGCTGTCCTCGCCCTGTTCATCCTGGACAAGCTCGCCGACCACCACGGTGCAAGCGCCGCAGTCGCCACTGGCGCAGCCTTCCTTGGTGCCGGGTTTGCCCAGGTGCTCACGCAGGTACTGCAGCACCGTCATGTTCGGGTCCAGGGCATGCTCACTACGCAACTCCTGGTTGACGAGAAACTGGATCACGGGGATGGCCTCGCAATGGTTTTATTGTTGTTGGGCGGACAATAAGCAGACCTGTCGCAGTGGTCAATATTTTTCTGACTCAAAGGTCAGGAAATTGCGTATGTCGATGCCCAGCCGAATTCAGTGCCCCTATCACAAGCATAGATCGCGCCGTGTGGCCGGCTGCCTGGCGGGCCAAATAAAGCGCCATGCCCCTCTGCGCGTGCGCTGGGCAAGTGCGCTACAATCGCTCCCTTGTGCCCAGTTCAATGATTTTGAAGGAAAACCATGACGTTCAAGGCGCCGGACAGCCTCTCCGAGCAGATTGCCGATTACCTGGCCGAACGCATCATTCGCGGCGAGCTTGCGCCCGGTGAGCGGATCCAGGAGCAGAAGGTCACCCAGGCCCTCAGCGTCAGCCGCGGCTCGGTGCGCGAAGCGTTATTGATCCTCGAACGTCGCCATCTGGTCGCGATCTTGCCGCGACGTGGCGCCCATGTCACCGAACTGGACGAGCGTAGCGTGCGCAGCCTGTGCACCCTGATGGGCGAGTTCTACATCCTGCTGGGCAACGCCGTTGCCCAGAAATGGCGCCTGGAAGCCGACCTGCGCCCGTTTCTGGACATCCAGCAGCGCCTGCAGCAGGCACGCGATCATCAGGACATCAAGGTGTTCGTCGCCGAGAGCTTCGCGGTGATGCGCGCTGCTTACCCCTTCGCCGACAACCCTTATCTGCAGGAAACCGTGGAAAACCTGCAGCCGGCCATGAGTCGTGCCTACTACCTGGCCCTGGATCAGCGCCAGGCCAACATGGACGACTACCTCGACCTGTTCGCCCGCCTGCTCGAAGCCGTGGTTGCCCGTGACCTGTCGCGCATCCGCGAGGTGCTCACCGCCTATGGCCAGCGCAGCTGCGAACTGGTGCTGGCGGCGCTGGCCCGAGGCTGACCGATGCGCCTGAAGTGCATTCGCCTGGCCGGGTTCAAGTCGTTTGTCGACCCGACCACGGTCAACTTCCCCAGCAACATGGCGGCCGTGGTCGGGCCCAACGGCTGCGGCAAGTCCAACATCATCGACGCGGTGCGCTGGGTGATGGGCGAGAGTTCGGCGAAGAACCTGCGCGGCGAGTCGATGACCGACGTCATCTTCAATGGCTCCACCAGCCGTAAGCCGGTGAGCCAGGCCAGTATCGAACTGGTGTTCGACAACAGCGAAACCACCTTGCTGGGTGAATATGCCGCGTATGCGGAGATTTCCATTCGCCGCAAGGTCACCCGCGACGGGCAGAACAGCTATTACCTGAACGGCACCAAATGCCGCCGTCGGGACATCACCGACATCTTCCTCGGCACCGGCCTGGGCCCGCGCAGCTACTCGATCATCGAGCAGGGCATGATCTCCAAGCTGATCGAAGCCAAGCCCGAAGAGTTGCGCAACTTCATCGAAGAGGCGGCCGGCATCTCCAAGTACAAGGAGCGCCGCCGCGAGACCGAGAGTCGCATCCGTCGCACCCAGGAGAACCTGGCGCGGCTGACCGACCTGCGCGAAGAGCTGGAACGCCAGCTCGAACGCCTGCACCGTCAGGCCCAGGCCGCCGAGAAGTATCGCGAATACAAGGCCCAGGAACGCCAGCTCAAGGCGCGCCTGTCGGCATTGCGCTGGCGCGACCTGGACGAGCGTGTGCGCCAGCGCGAGACTGCCATCGGCGATCAGGACATTGCCCATGAGGCGCTGGTTGCCGAGCAGCGCAATGCCGATGCCAGCATCGAGCGCCTGCGTGACGGCCACCATGAGTTATCTGAACGTTTCAACCAGGTACAGGGCCGCTTCTATTCGGTGGCCGGTGATATCGCCCGGGTAGAGCAGAGCATCCAGCACGGCCAGCAGCGCCTGCGCCAGTTGCAGGACGACTTCAAGGAAGCCGAGCGCACCCGTCAGGAAACCGAATCCCACCTGGGCCATGACCGCACCCTGCTGGCCACCCTGGGTGAAGAGCTGGCCGTGCTCGAGCCGGAGCAGGAACAGACCCTGGCCGCCGCCGAAGAGTCCGCCGCTACCCTCGAAGAGGCCGAATTGGGCATGCACGGCTGGCAGGAGCAGTGGGACGGCTTCAATACCCGCTCTGCCGAGCCACGGCGTCAGGCCGAAGTACAGCAGGCGCGCCTGCAGCAGCTGGAAACCAGCCTGGAGCGCCTGGCCGATCGACAGCGCAAGCTGGTCGAGGAAGGCGAGCAACTGGGTGTGGAGCCACAGGATGCCACTCTGATCGATCTCTCCGAGCAACTGGCCAGCAGCGAGATGCTGCTCGAAGAGTTGCAGTTGTCGGAGGAACAGGTAGTCGAGCGCCTGGAAAGCGTGCGCGAGCAACTGCAGCAAGCCACCCATGCCCAACAACAGCAACAGGGTGACCTGCAACGCCTCGGCGGCCGCCTGGCTTCGCTGGAGGCGCTGCAGCAGGCTGCGCTGGAGCCGGGCGTCGGCGCCGCCGACTGGCTGCGCGAGCAAGGCCTGGAGCAGCGCCCGCGCCTGGCGGAGGGCCTGCGCGTGGAGCCGGGTTGGGAGCTGGCGGTGGAAACCGTGCTCGGTGCCGATCTGCAGGCCGTGCTGCTGGATGATTTTGCCGGGCTGGACTTCAGCGGCCTGGAGCAGGGCGAGCTACGTCTGTTGCTGGCAGCTGGTGACAGTGAGCGTCTGCCCGGCAGCCTGCTCGACAAGGTCGAAGGGCACATCGACCTGGCTCCGTGGCTGGGCCGGGTACAGCCGGTCGAAGACCTTGCCGAGGCCCTGGCACGGCGCGCCGCATTGGCTGAAGGGCAGAGCCTGGTCAGCCGGGATGGCTACTGGGTTGGCCGCCATTTCCTGCGCGTCAGCCGGGGTGGTGAGGCCCAAGGTGGCGTGCTTGCCCGTGGCCAGGAAATCGAGCGCCTGGGTCAGGAACAGCTTGAGCTTGAAGCAGCGCTGGAGCAGCTGGACCAGCAGCTTCAGGCAACCCGCGAGCAGCAGCTCGAGCTGGAGGAGCAGCGTGAACAGCTGCGCCGCCGCACTCAGGATGAAAGCCGCCAGCATGGCGAGCTCAAGGCCAGCCTCTCCGCTGGCCGCGCCCGCGCCGAGCAGGTGGAGCTACGTCGCCGTCGCTTGCAGGAAGAACTGATCGAGCTTCAGGAGCAGCGAGCCCTGGAGCAGGAGCAGCTGGGCGAGGCGCGCTTGGTGCTGCAGGAGGCTCTGGACCTGATGGCCCAGGACACCGAGCAGCGCGAACAGCTGATGGCGCGCCGCGACACCCTGCGCGAAGGCCTCGATCGTATCCGCCAGGAGGCCCGTCAGCACAAGGACCACGCCCACCAGCTGGCCGTACGCCTGGGTTCGCTGCGTGCGCAGCACGACTCCACCCGTCAGGCCCTGGAGCGCCTGGAGCAGCAGGCGGCACGCCTGAGCGAGCGCCAGGAGCAGCTGAGCCTGAACCTCGAAGAAGGTGAGGCGCCGCTCGAAGAGCTGCGCCTGAAGCTCGAAGAGTTGCTGGAGCGGCGCATGAGCGTCGACGAAGAAATGCGCCTGGCACGCCTGCACATGGATGAGGCCGATCGCGCACTGCGCGATGCCGAAAAGCGCCGCACCCAAGCCGAACAGCAAGCCCAGTTGTTGCGCGGTCAACTGGAACAGATGCGCTTGGAGAGCCAGGGATTGGATATCCGCCGCAAAACGCTGCAGGAACAATTGCTGGCCGACGGCTACGATTTGCAGGGCGTGCTCGCCACCGTCGAGGCCGATGCCAGCGAGCAGGGCACCGAGCAGGAACTGGAGCAGGTCGAAGGCCGCATCCAGCGCCTGAGTGCGATCAACCTGGCCGCCATCGAGGAGTACGAACAACAGTCCGAGCGCAAGCGTTACCTGGACGCCCAGGATGCCGACCTGGTCGAGGCTCTGGAGACCCTGGAAAACGTAATCCGCAAGATCGACAAGGAGACCCGCAACCGCTTCAAGGATACCTTTGATCAGATAAATGCCGGATTACAGGCACTTTTTCCAAAAGTTTTCGGTGGTGGCAGCGCTTATCTGGAACTGACGGGCGAAGATCTACTCGATACAGGGGTGACGATCATGGCGCGTCCGCCGGGCAAGAAGAACAGCACCATCCATCTGCTGTCCGGCGGCGAGAAGGCACTGACCGCATTGGCGCTGGTGTTTGCCATCTTCAAGTTGAACCCCGCACCGTTCTGCATGCTCGACGAGGTCGATGCGCCGCTGGACGATGCCAACGTCGGGCGGTACGCCCGGCTGGTCAAGGAAATGAGTGAGAGCGTGCAGTTCATCTACATCACCCATAACAAGATTGCCATGGAGATGGCGGATCAATTGATGGGGGTGACCATGCACGAGCCCGGTTGCTCACGTCTTGTTGCAGTTGATGTGGAGGAGGCCCTGGCCATGGTAGACGCCTGATGAGCGAAGATAGGGCGAAAACTGTAGGCAAATGCCCCTGTCATGTGCGACAGACGGTGTAAAGTTGTCTTTGGTCGTGCTAGCTTAATGTCACTCGTTTTTTGCGTGGGTAAAACGCCTGTCAGAACATAGAGTTGGCGCCACGTGTTAAAGGGCTTTGAACCCTTTGTTTTCAAGCATATTTTTATAGAGGCACGGGATTACATGGAAATCGGTCTGCGCGAGTGGCTGATCGTCATCGGCGTCATTGTCATCGCCGGTATTCTTTTCGACGGCTGGCGCCGCATGCGCGGCGGAAAAGGCAAGCTGAAATTCCGTCTGGATCGCAGTTATTCCAACCTGCCGGACGAGGAGGGCAACGCTGAAGTGCTCGGCCCGTCGCGGGTGCTGGATGCCCAGAAGGAGCCTGAACTGGACGAGGCCGACCTGCCGTCGCTCAGTGCACCGGCGCGTGAGCGCGAACGTGAGCGCGAGCCGAAGCCGGCCAAGGCCAGCAAGCGCGGTAAGCGCCCGGCAGAAGCGCAGCAGCAGGGCGACCTGAACCTGGCTGCCGAGCCGCGTGAACCCGACCTGTTCGCCGATGCCGACGAAGATTTCGCCGCCGACAATACCCGCAGCAGCGGCTTTGCTGCCACCGGCAATGCAACCAAGGAGTTGCCACCGGTCGAGGAAGTGCTGGTGATCAGCGTGATTTCCCGCGACGAAGGCGGCTTCAAGGGACCGGCCCTGCTGCAGAACATCCTTGAAAGCGGCCTGCGTTTCGGCGAGATGGACATCTTCCACCGCCACGAAAGCATGGCCGGTCACGGTGAAGTGCTGTTCTCCATGGCCAACGCGGTCAAGCCGGGCATCTTCGACCTGGACGACATCGACCACTTCAGCACCCGTGCCGTGAGCTTCTTCCTCGGCCTGCCAGGCCCACGTCATCCGAAACAGGCCTTCGATGTGATGGTGGCGGCTGCGCGCAAGCTGGCCCACGAGCTGAATGGCGAACTGAAGGACGACCAGCGCAGCGTGCTGACCGCCCAGACCATCGAGCACTACCGCCAGCGCATCGTCGAGTTCGAGCGCCGTGCGCTGACCCAGAAACGCTGATGTGCCCAAGTGGGCGGACCTGGCCTCGGTCTCGCCCACCCTGTTTCAAGCGCAAGAGCAGCCCTGGGCTGCTCTTTTGCTTTGCAAGAGAACCTGAAAAATGACCGCCGAAACCCGAATCCACGCACTGCGCGCCGAACTCGACCAGCACAACTACCGCTACTACGTGCTCGACGAGCCGAGCGTGCCCGATGCCGAATACGACCGCCTGTTCAACGAACTCAAGGCGCTCGAAGCCGAGCACCCGCACCTGGTGACCCCCGACTCGCCCACCCAGCGTGTCGGCGGCACTGCCTTGGCAGCCTTCAGTCAGGTACGTCATGAAGTGCCGATGCTCAGCCTGGGTAACGCCTTCGAGGAAGGCGACCTGCGCGAGTTCGGCCGCCGGGTGGTCGAGGGGCTCGACCAGCCTGGCGCGGTGGACTTCAGCTGCGAGCCGAAACTCGATGGCCTGGCGGTGAGCCTGCTGTACCGTGACGGCCAGTTGGTGCAGGGTGCCACCCGTGGCGACGGCACCACCGGCGAGGACATCAGCGCCAACGTGCGCACCGTGCGCAACATCCCGCTGAAGCTGCAGGGCGAAGGCTGGCCCGCCGTGCTTGAAGTGCGCGGTGAGGTGTACATGAGCAAGGCCGGTTTCGACCGCCTCAATGCTGCCCAGGCTGAAGCGGGCGGCAAGACCTTCGCCAACCCGCGCAACGCCGCTGCCGGCAGCCTGCGCCAGCTGGATTCGAAGATCACCGCCAGCCGCCCGCTGGAATTCTGCTGCTACGGCGTCGGGCAGGTTTCCGAGAGCATCGGCGAAAGCCACATCGGCATCCTTGAGCAACTCAAGCAGTGGGGGCTGCCGATCAGTCGCGAGCTCAGGCATGCGGCCGGTATTGAAGAGTGCCTGGCCTACTACCGAGACATTGGCGAGCGGCGCAACAGCCTGCCGTATGAAATCGACGGCGTGGTGTTCAAGGTCAACAGCCTGGCTGCCCAGCGCGAGCTGGGTTTCCGCGCGCGCGAGCCTCGCTGGGCCATTGCCCACAAGTTCCCCGCCATGGAAGAGCTCACCGAAGTGCTGGACGTGGAATTCCAGGTCGGCCGTACCGGCGCGGTCACGCCCGTGGCGCGCCTGAAGCCGGTCAAAGTGGCAGGTGTGACGGTGTCCAATGCCACCCTGCACAACATGGACGAAATCGCCCGGCTGGGGCTGCGCATCGGTGACACGGTGATCATCCGCCGTGCCGGTGACGTGATCCCGCAGGTCATGCAGGTGGTACTTGAGCGCCGTCCCGAAGATGCGCGCCCGGTACTGGTGCCGAGCGAATGCCCGGTCTGTGGCTCGCAGGTCGAGCGAACCCAGCTGGTCAAGCGCAGCAAGGGCAAGGAAACCACCAGTGAAGGTGCCGTGTACCGCTGCGTCGGCCGCTTGGCCTGCGCTGCCCAGCTCAAGCAGGCGATCATTCATTACGTCTCGCGCCGCGCCATGGACATCGATGGCCTGGGCGAGAAAAGCGTCGAGCAACTGGTGGATGAAGGCCTGATCAGCTCGCCGGCCGACCTGTACAGGCTGGAATTCGATCAGATCGTCGGCCTGGAGGGCTTTGCCGAGGTTTCCAGCAAGAAGCTGCTGGACGCCATCGAAGCCAGCAAGCGCCCGAGCCTGGCGCGCTTCATCTACGCCTTGGGCATACCGGATGTCGGCGAGGAGACCGCCAAGGTCCTGGCCCGCTCGCTGGGCAGCCTGGCCCGCGTGCAGCAGGCGCTGCCGCAGGTGCTGACCTACCTGCCGGACATCGGCCTGGAAGTTGCCTACGAGATCCACAACTTCTTTGAGGACGAGCACAACCGCAAGGTCATCGAGCAGTTGCTGGCCTGTGGCATGCAGCTGCAGGATGAAGGCGAGTTGGCTGCCGAGTTCGCCGCCAGCACGACCCTTGCCGGCATGATCGCCAAGCTGGACATCGCCTCGGTCGGCCCGACCGGTGCCGAGAAGCTGGTCGCCAAGCTCGACAGCCTGGACAAGATCATCGCTGCGGACGGCATCGACCTGCGCCAGGCCCTGGCGGCGAAGCAGGCCGATGCGGTGCGCGAGTTCTTCAAGGATGAGGCCAACCAAAAGCTGGCCCGAGATATCGAAGCCCAGCTGTTGGCCTTCGGTATGCACTGGAGCAGCGAGAAGAAGGTGGCCGAAGGCCTGCCACTTGCTGGCCAGACGTGGGTACTGACGGGGTCCCTGGAGCGCTTCAGCCGCGACATCGCCAAGGAGAAGCTGGAGGGGCTAGGCGCCAAGGTGGCCGGCTCCGTCTCTGGCAAGACCCACTGTGTGGTGGCTGGCCCTGGTGCGGGTTCCAAGCTGGCCAAGGCCAGTGAGCTTGGGGTGAAGGTGCTGGATGAAGAGGCTTTCGTAGCCTTCCTGGCGGAGCAGGGCATCACTGTCTGACCTTTTGCGGCCGCTCCTACAGGCATATGAGGTGCCTGTGGGGGTGGGTTTACCCGCGAAGAGGCAGGCCCTGCCATGCGCAACTCTGACAAGTCATTGAGAAATGATGACTTTTTCTCACCCTAGAGGTTGTATCTTCGCCCCAGACCGGTACAATGGCGCGGCTCGCTGCTTGGCGAGCTGTGTAGTGGTGGCCCCATCGGTCCCCCCGCATTGATTACCCGTTAACCTGGTCAGGCCCGGAAGGGAGCAGCCATAGCGGGAACATCGAGTGCCGGGGTGTGGCTGGTGGGGCCGCCTCCATTTTCGGGGTTTGAAAAAAATCATTCGGCCCTGCGCATCACCTCTTCCATCTTTTGATCGCTGCTTACAGCTGTCGCATGATCCAGGTGCCGACAACGATCACGATCAACGAAAACCCTGCTCCCATGCCAAAAGGTATCAGCACTTCCCAAGGGGAGGCGTTTCTGGCTTTGCGCATGTCTTCTTGCAGTGCCTCGATCTCAAGGTACATTTCCTCGCGTATTTCCTGAATGGAGCGTCGCATGGTTGTTCCTCTGCGTGATTATTTGATCAGAAGGCTGATGATTCCGCTCAGGGCTGCCAATGTGGTGGAACCGACGATGAAGGGATAACAGAAGGTCTCACGGTTGAGCTTGTTCACTTCGGCGGTAAATTTTCGGGCTTCAGCGCTGAGCCTCTGTTTTTCGATCAGTAATTTGTCGAGTTCCAGATTGTCACGGTCGTCCTGACGCATGAGGCTTCCTTTTGCAATAGCGAAAAGCGTGTGCGGCTATTTTGTTCTGTTTCCTTGCCTAGGGAAATCGTTCGTTTCAGATGTCGCTGTAGTCTCTGTGGACTTAAAACCTCGGTAACTCAAGGGCTGCAGTGCTCACGGGAAGTTTTCTTGGGACAAAAAGAGAAATCTCCTACAAGCATTCATCTCCTGAAGAATTATCCAACGCAACTTGTCGCCACCCGTCTGATTGTCCCTGAGAAGCCCGCCCTTTAGCATTTTGTGGTCGCTGTCGGTTCGGCGATCGGGTGTGGAAGCCCAGCAAGTACACTGGCGGTTGTCGTTATGGCAGCTGCGCGCGGGAGGTATTCGTACCTGCCGGGTTTGCCGTGTACCTGGTCTTCCACCCCGTGTACAGCTGCCACCCTTCTGCGTGGAAGCAAAAGGAGCGCAGCACAATCAACACGGAGCTGTTATGGAAAAGATTGTTCCAGACCCACCCCATAACCTTGACTTTAAACCAGGCAAAGTCCTGTCACAGGCCATCAGCGAGGGCATTGTCCCGATGGAATATGTGCTGAAGGTTGGATTTCCATCCGGCTCAAGGCTGAACCACCGAAATCTCCTCTGAATACCCCACTGCCCCATACCTCTGAACAATCCTGTCGATTTCCCCCAACTGCTTCATCCGCACCAGGGCGCGCAAAACCCCCTGGGTCGGTATCGCCGGATCATTCCTCACCATGCACCCCAGCGCCTGTTCCTCCAGCACGGCCTGCACCTGCAGCCGCTGCCCGGCCGGCAAACCCTGGTTGAACCACTGCAATGACAGCTCATTGCTCACCGCATGCTGATACCGCCCGACCTGCAACTTCTGCAGCGCCAGTTGCTGGCTGCGGCTGTCCTCCCGCAGCAGGCGCCCCTGGGCAAACAGCGGCTCCAAGGTGCCGTAGGCATACCCCAGCACCGTGCCGATCGCCTGCGGTGGCAGTTGTTCAGGGCGAGCAGGGGTGGCGTCGCCAGGCCGCCCGACCAGCACGTCGCGCTGCAGAATCAACGGAATGCTCCAGACGAAATTCCCCGGCCGATCATTGAACCACTGGCTGCTCACATAGCAGCGCACATCGATGTCACCCGCATCCATTGCCTGTTGCAGGCGCAGGCGGGCCATCACGTGGTACTCCGGGCGCACGCCGGCCTCCCGGGCCAGTGCCTGGATCAGGTCGAATACCAGGCCCTCCACCGGCTGGTCGCCTTCGACCCGCACCAGTGGCATGCTCCAGCTCTCGGCCACGGAAAAGCGCAGCACCGGGAGGTCCGCCAGGCTGTGGGTGGTCCAGAGCAATAGCAGGGCCAGCAAACGTCGCAATGCACATCCTCCTTGAACAGCGCGCCAGTTGCTTAGCTTAGACGAGCCGTGCAGGGTGCAATTTTGCCCCCGCTCCGCTAGCATTAGCGATCTTCCGCTCGATCAGGCTGCGATGGTTTTTCGATGAGTTATCAGGTTCTTGCACGTAAATGGCGTCCGCGCTCGTTCCGCGAAATGGTCGGCCAGACCCATGTGCTCAAGGCCTTGATCAATGCCTTGGACAACCAGCGCCTGCACCACGCCTACCTGTTCACCGGTACGCGGGGTGTGGGCAAGACCACCATTGCGCGAATCATCGCCAAATGCCTCAACTGCGAGACCGGCATCACCTCCACGCCCTGTGGCACCTGTTCGGTATGCCGGGAGATCGACGAGGGCCGCTTCGTCGACCTGATCGAGATCGACGCCGCGAGCCGCACCAAGGTCGAGGACACCCGCGAACTGCTCGATAACGTGCAGTACGCGCCAAGCCGTGGGCGCTTCAAGGTCTACCTGATCGACGAAGTGCACATGCTCTCCACCCACTCGTTCAACGCCTTGCTCAAGACGCTGGAAGAGCCGCCGCCCTACGTCAAGTTCATCCTTGCCACCACCGACCCGCAGAAGCTGCCGGCGACCATCCTGTCGCGCTGCTTGCAGTTCTCGCTGAAGAACATGAGCCCGGAGCGGGTGGTCGAGCATCTGAGCCACGTGCTGCAGGCCGAGAACGTGCCGTTCGAGCCGGATGCCCTGTGGCTGCTCGGCCGTGCGGCTGATGGTTCGATGCGGGACGCCATGAGCCTGACCGATCAGGCCATCGCCTTCGGCGAGGGCAAGGTATTGGCCGCCGATGTGCGCGCCATGCTCGGCAGCCTCGATCATGGCCAGGTCTATGGCGTGCTGCAGGCGCTGCTCGAAGGTGATGCGCGGGCGCTGCTCGAAGCCGTGCGCAACCTGGCCGAGCAGGGGCCGGACTGGAGCGGCGTGCTGGCCGAAATGCTCAATGTGCTGCACCGCGTGGCCATTGCCCAGGCGCTGCCCGAGGCGGTCGACAACGGCCAGGGCGATCGCGACCGGGTGTTGGCGCTGGCCTCGGCATTACCGGCCGAAGATGTGCAGTTCTACTACCAGATGGGCCTGATCGGGCGCCGCGACCTGCCGTTGGCGCCGGACCCGCGGGGCGGTTTCGAAATGGTCCTGTTGCGCATGCTGGCGTTCCGCCCGGCAGATACCGACGATGCGCCGAAACCGGTGCTAAAGCCAGTGGGGATCAGCCAGGCCACAGCTGATCCGGCAACCCCGGTGGCAGCGCCAGCCGTTGCTGTCGAGGCGCCCGCCGTTGAGCCGCCGCAGCCTGCGCCCGTGGCGCCGGCCCCGCAGGCTGAGGCCGCAGCGGTTGTGGAGCCAGAGCCTGAACCAGAGCCAGAAGTTGCCGCGCCTGAGCCGGTGGTGGAGGAGGTCATCGACCTGCCCTGGGAGGAGCCTGCTGCTGCGCCTGCGCCCGAGCCAGCACCCGCTCCGGTTGCAGCCTCGCAGAACGCCCAGCCGGCCTACGACGAGCCGCCCTTCGACCCGTCCGCCTACGCTTCGGCTGGCATGGACCGCGACGACGAGCCGCCCATGGATGAGGACTACTACGGTGGCGAAAGCGACCCGGTAGGCTTCAGCTACCTCGACGAGCTGGCCGAACACGTTCAGGAGGAAGCACCTGCCGCCGCCCCCGAGCCACTGCCGGCTGCTCAGCCCGCGACCGGCCTGGCCCTGCAATGGCTGGAATTATTCCCACAGTTGCCTGTGTCCGGTATGACAGGCAACATCGCTGCAAACTGTACGCTGATGGCCGCCGACGGCGACGACTGGCTGCTGCACCTGGACCCAGGCCAGGGCGCGCTGTTCAATACCACCCAGCAACGCCGGCTGAACGAGGCGCTCAACCAGCACCTGGGGCGCACCCTGAACCTGCGGATCGAGCTGATTCGCCCCGAGCAGGAGACCCCGGCCCAGGCAGCCTCACGCAAGCGTGCCGAGCGCCAGCAGGACGCGGTGCTGTCGATCGAGCAGGATCCGTTGATCCAGCAGATGATCAAGCAGTTCGGTGCCACGGTGCGACAGGATACTATTGAGCCTGTAGACGCCCTGGTCAGCCAGGCCCAGTAATCGATAACCATGCGGCCGGCCCCTCGCCGGGCCGCATCACATGACCCAATCGAGGTATACCCCCATGATGAAAGGTGGCATGGCCGGCCTGATGAAGCAGGCCCAGCAGATGCAAGAAAAGATGCAGAAGATGCAGGAAGAGCTGGCCAACGCCGAAGTCACCGGCCAATCCGGTGGCGGCCTGGTGAGCGTGGTGATGACCGGTCGTCACGACGTCAAGCGTGTCAGCATCGACCAGAGCCTGATGTCGACCGACGAGGACGACAAGGAAGTGCTGGAAGACCTGATCGCCGCTGCGCTGAACGACGCTGTGCGCAAGATCGAGCAGAACAGCCAGGACAAGATGGGCAACATGACCGCTGGCATGCAATTGCCGCCGGGCTTCAAGATGCCGTTCTAAGGCATCGCGTTGCACAGAGCCGCCGCTGGGTAACCGCGGCGGCTTTTTTTTGCCTGTGCAAATGGCTCGCTCACAGGGTCTACTGATTTGACGCCCATGCCTGCGCTGGGTATAAACCGCCTCTCATTGATTTATCAGGCATTTCCCATGAGCTTCAGCCCCCTGATCCGCCAACTGATCGACGCCCTGCGCACCCTCCCGGGCGTCGGCCAGAAAACCGCCCAGCGCATGGCCCTGCAGCTGCTCGAGCGTGACCGCAGCGGCGGCCTGCGCCTGGCCCAGGCGTTGAGCCAGGCCATGGAAGGGGTAGGGCACTGCCGCCAGTGCCGGACCCTGACCGAGCAGGAGCTGTGCCCGCAGTGCAGCGACCCGCGCCGTGACGACACGCAGCTGTGCGTGGTGGAAGGGCCGATGGATGTGTATGCGGTGGAGCAGACTGGCTATCGCGGGCGTTACTTCGTGCTCAAGGGGCACCTGTCGCCGCTCGATGGCCTGGGGCCTGAGGCGATCGGAGTGCCGCAGTTGATGGCGCGGATCGAAGAGCAGGGCAGCTTTACCGAGGTGATCTTGGCGACCAACCCGACCGTGGAGGGTGAGGCGACGGCACATTACATCGCCCAGTTGCTGAACGAGAAAGGGCTGGTGGCGTCGCGTATTGCCCATGGCGTGCCGTTGGGCGGGGAGTTGGAGCTGGTGGATGGCGGCACCCTGGCCCACGCTTTTGCCGGGCGCAAGCCAATCTCGCTTTGAGTCACAGGGGCCGCAAAGCGGCCCCAATCAGAAACTCAGTACTCGCTCAGGGAAAACTCGGTCAGGCAGAAGGTCGGCACCCCGGCCGCCTGCAGCCGGCGCGAGCCATCCAGTTCCGGCAGATCGATGATCGCCGCCGCCTCGAATACCTGCGCCCCGGTGCGACGCACCAGGTTGGCGGCCGCCAGCAGGGTGCCACCGGTAGCAATCAGGTCATCGAAGATCAGCACCGAGTCGCCTTCGCACAGGCTGTCGGCATGCACTTCCAGGAACGCTTCGCCGTACTCGGTCTGGTAACCCTCGCTCAAGACGTCAGCCGGCAGCTTGCCCTGCTTGCGGAACAGGATCAGCGGCTTGTTCAGCTGGTGGGCGATGATCGAGCCGATCAGGAAGCCACGCGCATCCATGGCGCCGATGTGGCTGAACTCAGCCTCGACGTAACGCTCGATGAACTGGTCGGCCACGTAGCGCAGCCCGCGCGGCGACTGGAACAGCGGGGTGATGTCGCGGAAGATCACGCCGGGCTTGGGGAAGTCCACTACCGGGCGGATCAGGGCTTTGAGGTCGAAGGCGTCGCTGTGCATTGTTGCGGGTATCCTGGGAAAACGAATGCCCAAGTATACCCGCTAAACGCCGGCCTCAGGCCTCGATTGCACCACCGGCCAGCGCGCACAGCTGGATCGGGTCGAGGATGTGCACTTCCTTGCCTTCGGCGCGGATCAGGCCGTTCTGCTGGAAGCGGGTGAACACCCGCGACACGGTTTCTACCGCCAGGCCCAGGTAATTGCCGATCTCGTTGCGCGACATGCTCAGGCGGAACTGGTTGGCCGAGTAACCACGGGCGCGGAAGCGGGCGGACAGGTTGACCAGGAAGGTGGCGATGCGCTCGTCGGCGGTCTTCTTCGACAACAGCAGCATCATCTGCTGGTCGTCGCGAATTTCACGGCTCATCACCCGCATCAGCTGGCGGCGCAGCTGTGGCAGCTGAACGGAGAGCTCATCGAGGCGCTCGAAGGGGATTTCACAGACCGAGGTGGTTTCCTGGGCCTGGGCCGACACCGGGTAGGCCTCGGTGTCCATGCCGGACAGGCCCACCAGCTCGCTGGGCAGGTGGAAGCCGGTGATCTGTTCTTCGCCGCTGTCGCTCAGGCTGAAGGTCTTGAGGGCGCCGGAACGTACGGCATAAACCGAGCCGAAATTGTCACCCTGGCGGAACAGGAACTCGCCTTTTTTCAGCGGGCGCCCGCGTTTGACGATTTCATCCAGTGCATCCATGTCTTCCAGGTTGAGCGAAAGAGGCAGGCACAGGGGGGCCAGGCTGCAGTCCTTGCAATGGGCCTGGTTGTGGGCGCGCAGTTTGACTGGCTCGGACATTTGAATCGATCCTTGTGGGAAAGCACACATAAGTCGTAAGGGTAACTCACGACGAGGGTGTAGGCCAGTCTGCGCTACTTTGAAGCGAACTGGCGAAACCCCGGCGGGAAAATGCCGGGAGTCCTTGTCAGCCCATAGTGTGCCAGCCCCAGGGGGCATGTCCATGTGGTCGATTGACTCCGTAATCAGATTACCCGCGAGAAGCGCTGGCGGTTTTGCATCGCCAGGTAGGCATCGAACACCATGCACACCGAGCGCGCCAGCAGGCGCCCAGCAGGGAGGATGCGGATGCCCTTGTCGTCCAGGCTGATCAGGCCATCGCGCTGCATGGTCTGCAGTTCGGGCCAAAGATCGTTGAAATAGCCGCGAAAATCGACGGTGAAGGCCGCTTCGATCGGCTCGAAGTCCAGTTCGAAATGGCAGATCAGCTGCTGGATCACGGTCCGCCGCAGGCGGTCGTCGTGGTTGCAGACCAGCCCGCGCTGGGTCGCCAGCTGGGCGTTGGACAGGCTGTCCTGGTAGGTGTTGAGGTCGCTGCTGTTCTGGCAGTACAGGTCGCCTATCTGGCTGATTGCCGATACCCCCAGGCCGATCAAGTCGCAATGGCCGTGGGTGGTATAGCCCTGGAAGTTACGCTGCAGGGTACCTTCTTCCTGGGCGATCGCCAGTTCGTCGTCGGGCAGGGCAAAGTGGTCCATGCCGATGTAGCGGTAGCCAGCGGCGGTTAGCTGTTCGATGGTGTTGTGCAGCATCTCGAGCTTCTCTGCCGGGGCCGGCAGGTCGTTGCTGTCGATGCGCCGCTGCGGCATGAAGCGCTCGGGCAGGTGGGCGTAGTTGAACACCGAGAGGCGATCGGGTTGCAGGCGGATCACTTCGTCGACGGTGCGGGCGAAGCCTTCCACGGTTTGTTTGGGCAAGCCGTAGATCAGGTCGAGGTTGATCGAGCGGAACTGCAGGGTGCGGGCTGCCTCGATCAGGGTGCGGGTCTGCTCCAGGCTCTGCAGGCGGTTGACCGCACGCTGCACGGCTGGGTCGAGGTCCTGCACGCCGAGGCTGACGCGGTTGAAGCCCAGTTCGCGGAGCAGGCCCATGGTCGACCAGTCGGCTTCGCGCGGGTCGATCTCGATGCCGTAGTCGCCGGAATCGTCATCCAGCAGGTTGAAGTGCTGGCGCAGGGTGGCCATCAGCTGGCGCAGTTCCACATGGCTGAGGAAGGTCGGTGTGCCGCCGCCGAAATGCAGCTGCTCAACGCGCTGTTTAGGGTCCAGGTGGCAGGCGATCAGCTGGATCTCCTGCTCCAGGCGCTGCAGGTAGGGCGCGGCGCGGCCACGGTCCTTGGTGATGACCTTGTTGCAGGCGCAGTAGTAGCAGATGTTGGCGCAGAACGGCACGTGCACGTACAGCGACAGCGGGCGCACGGCCCGGCGGCTCTCGCGCAGGGCGTGGAGCAGGTCGAACGAACCTACCTCGCTGTGCAGTTGCACCGCGGTCGGGTAGGAGGTGTAGCGTGGGCCGGCGAGATCGTAGCGACGGATCAGGTCGGCATCCCAACGTAGGTCGGCGAGCATGTGGGCGGTCCCCGGATGATGCAGCAGTGTCCGGAGTCTATGGCTGTCTGTAGGAAACTGTGTTGATTTGTATCAAGGCATACAGGGGCAGCAGAGCAGACCCCGTCAGTGGTCCATGAGCCAATGCTGGTGCGGGCCGGGCAAGGTCCAGATACCGAACAGGATCACCAGTACCCCGCCAGCCATGCGCACACTGCGCCGTCTCAACAAGGCGTTTACCCGCTCTGCCGCCAGCCCCGTGGCCAGCAGGATCGGCCAGGTACCCAACCCGAATGCCAGCATCAGCGCCGCGCTGTAGCCCGCATTGCCTTGGCTGGCCGCCCACAGCAAGGTGCTGTACACCAGGCCACATGGCAGCCAGCCCCACAGCGCCCCCAGCAGCAGTGCGCGGGGTACGCTGGACACTGGCATCAGGCGCGAGGCGGCCGGCTGGATATGCCGCCACAGCCCTCGGCCCAGCGCTTCGATGCGGGTCAGCCCGCTCCACCAGCCGGCCAGGTACAAGCCCATGGCGATCAGCAGCAACGCAGCCACCACGCGCAAGGCCATGGCCGCCGGGCTGCTGGCCAGGGCCCAGCCCGCCAGGCCCAGCAGCAGGCCAGCGCAGGCATAGCTGAGGATGCGCCCCAGGTTGTAGGCCATCAGCAGGCGCAGGCGCCTGCCGCGTTGCTCGGGGGGAATGGCCAGGGTCAGTGCGCCCATCAGGCCGCCGCACATGCCCAGGCAATGCCCGCCGCCGAGCAGGCCAAGCACCAGTGCCGAGCCGAGCAGGGGAAGCAGGTCAGGCACGGGGTGGTGTTTCCTTGTCGTCTGGCGTTGCGCTTTCTTCGGGTTTGACGGCCGCCTGGTGGCGCGGGTCCTGATCATCGAAGAGAATGCTGTGGGCCGGGCCTTCAAGGTCGTCGTACTGGCCGCTGTCCACTGCCCAGAAGAAGATGTATACCGCCACGCCAACCAACAGCAGGGCGGCAGGAATCATCACATAGAGGGCGGGCATGGCGACTTCCTTCCGTAAGCGGCTGTGTCGTTCGCGGGCAAGCCAGCAGATGCAGGCAAGCGGGTTAGACGCAGGGCATTGAGCACCACGATCAGCGAGCTGACCGACATGCCGATGGCCGCCCATACCGGGGTGATCCAGCCAAGCGCGGCAAACGGCAACATGAGGCCATTATACAGGGTCGCCCAGAGCAGGTTCTCGAGGATGTTGCGGCGGGTGCGGCGGGCCAGGTCGAAGGCTTGTACCAGTGCCTGCAGGCGGTTGGACAGCAGTACCGCGTCGGCGCTGGTCTTGGCAAGGTCCGTGGCGCAGCCCATAGCGATGCTGATGTCGGCAGCGGCCAGCACTGGCACATCGTTGACCCCGTCGCCGAGCATCAGCACCTTGCGCCCGGAGGCCTGCAGAGCCTTGAGGCGGTCCAGCTTGTCATCCGGGCGCAGGCCGCCGATGGCCTGGTCGATGCCCAATTGCGCGGCCACCTCGGCGACCATCGGCGAACTGTCGCCAGATAGCAACAAAGTGCGCCAGCCGCGTGCCTGGCAGGCCGCGAGCAGGGCCGGGGCGTCTTCGCGCAGGCGATCATCGAGGCCGAACCAGGCCAGCGGGCCCTGGCGGTCGCCCAGCAGCAGCCACTGGCCGCGAGGTTCCGGCACGGTGGGGATTTCGGCGCCACTCAAGGCGCAGACGAACGTGGCCTGGCCGATGCGTAGCGGCTGGCCGTCGACTCTGCCTTCAAGGCCGAGCCCGGGGACGGTCTGCACGTCGTCGGCGGGGGCGGCGGTGCGGCCAAAGGCGCGTGCAATCGGGTGCTCGGAGCGGTTCTCGAGGGCGGCGGCGAGGGCCAGGCAGCGGTCGGCCGGCAGGGCCGCCAGTGGGCGGATGCTGCGCAGGGTCAGGCGGCCTTCGGTGAGGGTGCCGGTCTTGTCGAAAATCACCGTGTCGATCTGGTTCAGGCCCTCAAGCACATGGCCGCGGGTCACCAGCAGGCCAAGCTTGTGCAGGGTGCCGGTGGCGGCCGTGAGCGCGGTCGGGGTGGCCAGCGAGAGGGCGCACGGGCAGGTCGCCACCAGCATGGCCAGAACGATCCAGAAGGCCCGTGTCGGGTCCAGGTACCACCACCACGCGCCGATGGCCACGGCGGCCAGCAGCGAGAACAGCAGGAAGAACTGCGAGGCGCGGTCGGCGATTTCCGCCAACCGGGGTTTCTCTGTCTGCGCGCGTTCAAGCAGGCGGACAATGGCGGACAGGCGCGAGTCATGGCCGAGGGCTTCGACTTCCACGCTCAGTGTGCTCTCGACGTTCAGCGTGCCGCCGGTGACGCGCTCGCCGGCCCGCCGTGGTTGTGGCAGGTACTCGCCGGTCAGCAGCGATTCGTCGACGCTGGAGCGCCCTTCGACGATGCGCCCGTCGGCCGGGATCACCGCGCCAGGCAGCACCTGCACGGTGTCGCCACTCTGCAGTTCACCGAGCAGGATGCGTTCGGCCCGCCCGTAGCTGTCCAGGCGCAGGCATGAGGCCGGTAGCAGGTTGACCAGCTGCGCGGTGGCAGCGGCCGTGCGTTCGCGGGCGCGGCGCTCGAGGTAGCGGCCCGTGAGCAGGAACAGGGCGAACATGCCGACGGTATCGAAATACAACTCGCCGCTACCGGTCACGGCCGTCCAGATGCCGGCGCCGAAGGCCAGGCCGATGGCCAGCGACACTGACACGTCCATGGTCAGGTGGCGGGTGCGCAGGTCGCGCGCGGCGCCCTTGAAGAACGGTGCGCAGCTGTAGAACACGATGGGGATGGTCAGAAACAGCGCGACCCAGCGCAGGATCGTATGCATCTCTGGCGACAGGTCGATGTTGAATTCCGGCCAGGTGGCCATGGTCGCCATCATCGCCTGGAACCACAGCAGCCCGGCCACGCCTAGGCGGCGCAGGGCGCTGCGGTTCTCCCTGGCGAGCTGCTCGGCGGCCTGGTCGGGCTGGTACGGGTGAGCGGCGTAGCCGATCTGGCGCAGTTCGGCGAGCAGCCGGGACAGCGGCAGCTGCTGGTCGTACCAGTTGAGCAGCAGGCGGTGGTTGGACAGGTTCAGGCGGGCTTCGGCGACGCCGGGCAGGTTGCGCAGGTGCTTTTCGATCAACCAGCCGCAGGCGGCGCAGCTGATGCCCTCGACCAGCAAGGTCGCCTCGGAAAGGTCGCCGGCATGGCGGACGAAACGCTGCTGCACATCGCTGCGGTCGTATAGGGCCAGTTCGTCCTGCAGTTGTTTCGGCAGTGCCTCGGGGTTGGCGCTGCTGTCGCTGCGGTGCTGGTAGTAGTGCTCCAGGCCGCCGGCGACGATGGACTCGGCCACCGCCTGGCAGCCGGGGCAGCAGAACTGCCGGGGCTCGCCGAGGACCACGGCGGTGAAGCGACTGCCGGCGGGGACGGGCAGGGCGCAGTGGTAGCAAGGGGTGGGTTGGGTCATAAGGCAGGCACGGCTGGTGGGGCAGATGGCAATCCCTGTGGGGGCGGGCTTGCCTGCCCCCCTCAGAGAATGATGATGTGGCTACTGTTGGTGTTCGGCGCCCTGGAGCGCTTCATCGCCCAGCTGCAAGGTCACGCCATGTTCGACCTTCTCTTCCTCGAACAACCGCCATACATGATCGTCCTGGCTACCCAGCAGTTCCACGAACCGGCGCCCGTCGACCTTGTCATCCAGCTGCCCGACATAGCGCCCGGACTCCACCCGGCTGAGCAGCACCTTGCGGTCCTTGTCCGGCTGGGTTGGGGAGATCAGGTTCAGCTCCAGGTTCTGCGGGTCGCTGTTGCCTTTGAGGCGCACGTCCACCTCGCCGGTCAGCTCATCCAGGTGCACGCTGGCCTTGAGGTTGAGGGTCTGGGCCAGCAACTCACGGTCCAGCGAGCGGTTGATGCCTTTGCCGGCCTCGTAGTAGTTGTCGTTGACCAGGTTGTCCGGGTTGTGCACGGCAATGCTGACCATGGTCAGGCTCAGGCACACCGAGGTGGTCAGGATGCCGATGATGATCCAGGGCCAGAGGTGCTTGTACCAAGGGCTGGCGGCGGTGGCGGCAGGCATTGTCAGGGTTCTCTTAGTCAGCGGATCTGTGGGCCGATGAAGCGGCTCTTGGCTTCAACCTTGGCGGCGCTGTCGTCGGCGCTCTTGAGGATGAAGGTGATTTCGTTGGTGGTCGAGGGCAGCTTCTCTGGCGCGATCGACAGCTGTACCGGCAGGTTGACGATATCGCCGGCGGCCACGCGGATTTCGCGCTGGCCCTCCAGGCGCAGGTCGGGCAGGCCGGCGGCGTCCAGCACGTAGACGTGGTCGCGCTGGTCCTTGTTCATCACCTTGAGGCTGTACACGTTCTCGATCCGGCCCTGGGCGTTCTCGCGGTACAGCACGCGGTCCTTGCTGACGTCGAAGCCCACCAGCGAGCGGGTGGCGAAGGCGGTGCCCAGGGCGATGATCATCACCAGCAGCACCACCGCATAGCCGATCAGGCGTGGGCGCAGCATGTGGGTCTTCTGCCCCGAAAGGTTGTGCTCGGTGGTGTAGCTGATCAGCCCCTTGGGGTAATTCATCTTGTCCATGATGCTGTCGCAGGCGTCGATGCACGCCGCGCAGCCGATGCACTCGATCTGCAGGCCGTCGCGGATGTCGATGCCGGTCGGGCAAACCTGCACGCACATGGTGCAGTCGATGCAGTCGCCCAGGCCCTTGGCCTTGTAGTCGATGTCCTTCTTGCGCGGGCCGCGGGTTTCGCCGCGGCGCGGGTCGTAGGAGACGATCAGGGTATCCTTGTCGAACATCACGCTCTGGAAACGCGCGTAGGGGCACATGTACACGCACACCTGCTCGCGCAGCCAGCCAGCGTTGCCGTAGGTAGCCAGGGTGAAGAAGCCGACCCAGAAGTAGGCCCAGCCATCGGCCTGGCCAGTGAAAAATTCGGTAAGCAGTTCGCGGATCGGCGAGAAGTAGCCGACGAAGGTCATGCCGGTGACGAAGCCGATCAGCAGCCACAGGCTGTGCTTGGCGAACTTGCGCAGAAACTTGTTGCCGCTCATGGGCGAGCGGTCGAGCTTCATGCGCTGGTTGCGGTCACCCTCGGTGACTTTTTCGCACCACATGAAGATCCACGTCCACACGCTTTGCGGGCAGGTGTAGCCGCACCATACGCGGCCGGCGAACACGGTGATGAAGAACAGGCCGAAGGCGGCGACGATGAGGATGCCCGAGAGCAGGATGAAGTCCTGGGGCCAGATGGTGGCGCCAAAGATGTAGAATTTGCGCTCCGGCAGGTTCCACCACACGGCCTGGTGGCCGCCCCAGTTCAGCCAAACGGTGCCGAAGTAGAGCAGGAACAACACGGCGCCGCCGACCATCCGCAGCCTGCGGAAGATGCCGGTAAAGGCGCGGGTGTAGATTTTCTCGCGAGAGGCGTAGAGGTCGACGGAATCCTTCCCTTTGTTGGCAGGCGGGGTGACGTCATGTACCGGAATTTGCTTGCTCATCATCAAGTCCCACGGCAGTGGAGAAACGCTGCGGCCAGTGCGTGCCGGCCGCAGTCTCGCGCATTCTGCTAGCGCTCTGCGATCCATGATACGCCGCTGGTGGCGATATGGGATCGCGCTGCGACCTTTAGTCGCGTTGGGTTCGTGGTGTGAATCGTGTTATGGCGGGTGTCAATTGATCCAGGTCATCTAGTGCTGCTTTTGCCGGCCTCTTCGCGGGGCAAGTCGGATCGCCGCACCGCCGCTCCTACAGGTGTGTGGAATTCCTGTGTAGGAGCGGGCTTGTTCCGCGAAAAGGCCTGGCCTCCTCACTCGGCCTGTTGAGCGGCCTCCGGCTGGTGCGACAGGCTGTACACATAAGCTGCCAGCAAGTGCACCTTGTCATTACCCTGCAGCTGTTCCTGCGCCGGCATCTGCCCCTGGCGACCATAGCGAATGGTTTGTTGCAGCTGGGCAAAGCTCGAGCCGTAGATGAACGCCTGCGGGTGGGTCAGGTTTGGCGCACCCATGGCTGGGGTACCCTTGCCCTCAGGCCCGTGGCAGGCCACGCAGTTGGCGGCGAACAGCTTCTGGCCGTTTTCGGCATCGGCCTTGGCGCCTTCCGGCAACGTGCGGCCATCGAGCTTGCTGGTGACGAACGCGGCGACATCGGCCACGCCCTGTTCGCCCAGCACTTCACCCCAGGCCGGCATTACCCCGTGGCGGCCGCCCATGATGGTGGTCTTGATGGTTTCCGGCTCGCCGCCCCAACGCCAGTCCTGATCGGTCAGGTTGGGGAAGCCGTAGGCGCCCTTGGCGTCGGAACCGTGGCACACCGAGCAGTTCGAGGCGAACAGCCGTGCGCCCATTTTCAGCGCCTGCGGGTCCTTGGCGACTTCTTCGATCGGCATCGCTGCGAACTTGGCGAAGATGGGCCCGAAGCGTGCGTTGGCCTTGGCCATTTCCTTTTCCCACTCGTGTACGCCGGTCCAGCCCGGCTGGCCGTTGGAAAACTCGGTCTGCTTGTCGGTCTCCAGGTACGAATAGCCCGGCAGGATGCCTTTCCAGTTGCCCAGGCCTGGGTACAGCACCAGGTAGCCGAGGGCGAAGATGATGGTGCCGACGAACAGCCAGAACCACCATTTTGGCAGCGGGTTGTCGTATTCCTCGATGCCATCGAAGGCATGCCCGACGGTTTCGTCGGTGACCTCTTCGCGCTGACCCTTGCGGGTCGACAGCAGCAGCCAGGTCAGCGAGAAGATGGTGCCCAGGGTCAGGACGGTAACGTACAGACTCCAGAAGGTTGTCATTGTTGTTTGCTCCCAGAAGCTTTTGCTTGCTCGACGTGCTTGCTGGCCCCGGGATCATCCGCGAAGGGCAGTTGGGTCGCTTCGTCGAAGTCCTTCTTGCGCCGTGGGTTGAACACCCACAGTGCCAGGCCCACGAAGGCCACCATCACCACGACGGTGCCCAGGCCGCGAATCATCCCGATATCCATCAGCGTCACCGTTTGCTTTTGATGATGGTGCCAAGACCCTGCAGGTACGCGACCAGTGCGTCCATTTCGGTCTTGCCCTTGACCGCGTCGCGGGCGCCGGCAATGTCGGCGTCGCTGTAGGGCGTGCCGAGGGTGCGCAATACTTCCAGCTTCTTCGCGGTGTCCTTGCCGTCGAGCTTGTTCTCGACCAGCCACGGGTAGGCCGGCATCTTCGACTCCGGCACCACGTTGCGCGGGTTGTACAGGTGCGCGCGGTGCCAGTCATCGGAGTAGCGGCCACCGACGCGGGCCAGGTCCGGGCCGGTGCGCTTGGAGCCCCACAGGAACGGGTGGTCCCAGACGCTTTCGCCAGCGACCGAATAGTGGCCGTAGCGTTCGGTTTCGGCGCGGAACGGGCGGATCATCTGCGAGTGGCAGCCAACGCAGCCTTCGCGGATGTAGATGTCGCGGCCTTCGACTTCCAGCGCGGTGCGCGGCTTCATGCCTTCGACCGGCTTGTTGGTGACGTCCTGGAAAAACAGCGGGACGATCTGGGTCAGGCCACCGACGCTCACGGCGATGACCATGAAGAAGGCCAGCAGGCCTATGTTCTTCTCGACGGCTTCATGCTTCATCAGTGCGCTCCCACGACGACGATCTTGGCGGCTTCCTCGGCCTGTGCCGGGTTGGCGGCACGTACGGTACGGAACACGTTGTAGGCCATCAGCAGCATGCCGGTGGCGAAGAACGCACCGCCCAGGGCGCGGACGATGTAGCCAGGGTGGCTGGCCTGGAGGGCTTCGACGAAGGAGTAGGTGAGCGTGCCGTCATCGTTGATGGCGCGCCACATCAGGCCCTGGGTAATGCCGTTGACCCACATCGAGGCGATGTACAGCACGGTACCGATGGTCGCCAGCCAGAAGTGCGCGTTGATCAGGCCGACGCTGTGCATCTGCTCGCGGCCGTAGAGTTTCGGGATCATGTGGTAGACCGCGCCGATCGAGATCATCGCCACCCAGCCAAGGGCACCGGCGTGCACGTGGCCGATGGTCCAGTCGGTGTAGTGCGACAGCGAGTTCACAGTCTTGATGGCCATCATCGGGCCTTCGAAGGTGGACATGCCGTAGAACGCCAGCGACACCACCAGGAAGCGCAGGATCGGGTCGGTGCGCAGTTTGTGCCAGGCGCCCGAGAGGGTCATCATGCCGTTGATCATGCCGCCCCAGCTCGGCGCCAGGAGGATGATCGACATCACCATGCCCAGCGACTGCGCCCAGTCTGGCAGCGCGGTGTAGTGCAGGTGGTGCGGGCCGGCCCAGATGTACAGGGTGATCAGCGCCCAGAAGTGCACGATCGACAGGCGATAGGAGTAGATCGGCCGCTCGGCCTGCTTGGGCACGAAGTAGTACATCATCCCGAGGAAGCCGGTGGTGAGGAAGAAGCCCACCGCATTGTGGCCGTACCACCACTGGATCATCGCGTCGGTGGCGCCGGCGTAGGCCGAGTACGACTTGAACAGGCTCACCGGCAGCGAGATGTGGTTGACGATGTGCAGCATCGCGGTAACCACGATGAAGGCGCCGTAGAACCAGTTGCCGACATAGATGTGCTTGGTCTTGCGCTTGACGATGGTGCCGAAGAAAACCAGCCCGTAGGTGACCCAGACGATGGCCAGGAGGATCGCCAGCGGCCACTCGAGCTCGGCGTATTCCTTGGTGGTGGTGAAGCCCATCGGCAGGGTGATCAGCGCGCCGACGATCACCGCCTGCCAACCCCAGAAGGTGAAGGCGGCCATGCTGTCGGAGATCAGCCGGGTCTGGCAGGTCCGCTGCACCACGTAGTAGCTGGTGCCGAACAGCGCACAGCCACCGAAGGCGAAGATGACCAGGTTGGTGTGCAGCGGGCGCAGGCGGCCGAAGCTGGTCCAGGGCAGGTCCAGGTTCAGTTGCGGCCACACCAGTTGCGAGGCGATGAAGACGCCCAGGCCCATGCCAAGGATCCCCCAGACCACCGTCATGATGGCGAACTGGCGGACGACCTTATAGTTATAAGCAGTCGGACTGATTGCTGTGCTCATTCTAAGGTTCCACGGTTTTGGTGTTCTTGTTGGTCGAAAAATCGGCGCCAGTATCGATAACCACTTGGGTTATGGCAACGCAAGGATCCTTGCGCCGACCCGTGTCCGGGCCCTCTCGCCGGTGTCCCGCGGCGAGAGGGTCGGGACGATTGTACACAAATAAATATTTGTAATGTGTACCGTTTTTCATCTTTTTCTGATCGATCGGTCAAGCTTTTTCCGGGGGCGGCATCAGGCTGTGCGCCGCGTCTGCTTCGGACCTTTCGGAGCGAAGCCCACTGTGGCAACAAGCTTAGTTCTGTTCGGAGGGGGTGCAAGGGAGGGGGGAGTGCGGAGGTAAGGCTGGTGTGTTGTGGTGGGGCGCAGATCGAGCGCCGCCCGCGCGGCGCATCGCGAGCTCTGCTCGCTCCTACGTTTGTTTTTGGCCAGTAACGCCTGTGACAGGCGCGCGCGACCGCCTTGTTGGTACGACGCGATATCGAGCCAGGCGCCAAGGCGTCCGCGCGCAAATCCCCCAGGAACAATTGTCCCGAAACAAACGTAGGAGCGAGCAAAGCTCGCGATGCGCCGCGCGGGCGGCGCTCGATCTCACAGGCGCCGATTCTCTCTCGGCGAACTCACTTGGCCTTCACCGCTTCAGCGGCGCCGTTCTGCGACAGGCTGTACACATAGGCTGCCAGCAGGTGCACCTTGTCATTGCCCTGGATCTCCGCCTGGGCCGGCATCTGCCCCTGGCGGCCGTAGCGAATGGTCTGCTGCAACTGGGCGAAGCTCGAACCATAGATGAACGCCTGCGGGTGGGTCAGGTTCGGCGCGCCCATTGCCGGAGTGCCTTTGCCTTCAGGCCCGTGGCAGGCCACGCAGTTGCTGGCGAAGAGTTCCTTGCCCTTGACCGGGTCGGCCTTGACCCCTTGCGGCAGGCTGCGGCCGTCGAGGTTGGTCAGCACGAACGCGGCGACATCCGCCACGCCTTGGTCGCCGATCACCTCGACCCACGCTGGCATCACGCCGTGGCGGCCATTCATGATCGAGGCCTTGATGGTCTCCGGCTCGCCGCCCCAACGCCAGTCCTTGTCGGTCAGGTTGGGGAAGCCGTAGGCGCCCTTGGCATCCGAGCCGTGGCACACCGAGCAGTTGGAGGCGAACAGGCGGCTGCCCATTTTCAGCGCCTGTGGGTCCTTGGCCACTTCCTCGACCGGCATGGCGGCGTACTTGGCGAAGATCGGGCCGAACTTGGCGTCGGCCTTTTCCATCTCCTTCTGCCACTCGTTGGTACCGGTCCAGCCATTCTCGTAGCCCGGCAGGATGCCTTTCCAGTTGCCCAGGCCCGGGTACAGCACCAGGTAACCGGCACCGAACACCAAGGTGCCGACAAACAGCCAGAACCACCACTTGGGCAGCGGGTTGTCGTACTCCTCGATGCCATCGAAGCTGTGCCCCATGGTCTGGTCGGTGGTGCTGTTGCTCTGGCCCTTGCGGGTCGACAGCAACAGCCAGGCCAGGCCGATCAGGCTGCCGATGGTCAGTACGCTGACGTAGGTACTCCAGAAGGTGGTCATTGCGCTTTGCTCCTCACAGCCGCAGTCATGGCAGCAGGTTCCTGCCCGGCGGGGGGCAGGCGGTCGTCGACGAAGGGCAGCAGGCGCGCTTCGGCGAAATCATGGTCGCGGCGACGGTTGAATACCCACAGTGAGAGGCCGATGAAGGCGATCATCACTACCAGGGTGCCCAGGCCACGGATCATGCCGATGTCCATTTCCATGGTGGTTACCTCTTGTTCTTGATCGCGGTGCCAAGCACCTGCAGGTAGGCGACCAGGGCGTCCATTTCGGTCTTGCCCTTGACGGCGTCACGGGCGCCGGCAATGTCTTCGTCGGTGTACGGCACGCCCAGGGTGCGCAGGGTGCGCATCTTGGTGTCGGTGTGGCTGTTGTCGACCTTTTCGGCGACCAGCCACGGGTACGACGGCATCTTCGATTCCGGTACCACGTTGCGCGGGTTGTACAGGTGCGCGCGGTGCCAGTCGTCCGAGTAGCGGCCGCCGACGCGGGCCAGGTCCGGCCCGGTGCGCTTGGAGCCCCACAGGAACGGGTGGTCCCAGACACTTTCGCCGGCGACCGAGTAGTGGCCGTAGCGTTCGGTTTCGGCGCGGAACGGGCGGATCATCTGCGAGTGGCAGCCAACGCAGCCTTCGCGGATGTAAATATCGCGGCCTTCCAGTTGCAGCGCGGTGTAGGGCTTCATGCCTTCGACCGGCTTGTTGGTGACGTCCTGGAAGAACAACGGGACGATCTGGGTCAGGCCGCCGATGCTCACGGCAAACACCATCAGCAGGGCCAGCAGGCCGACGTTTTTCTCGATGACTTCATGTTTCATCAGGCAGGTCTCCTCAAGCCAGCTGGGCGTTCGCAGGGGCGGCGTCGAGCGCCGGCGAACGCACGGTGCGCCAGGTGTTCCAGGCCATCAGGAACATGCCACTGAGGAAGATCGCGCCGCCGACGAAGCGCACGATGAAGCCTGGGTGGCTGGCCACCAGGGTTTCCACGAACGAGTAGGTGAGCGTGCCGTCGCTGTTGACCGCGCGCCACATCAGGCCCTGGGCGATGCCGTTGACCCACATCGAGGCGATGTACAGCACGGTGCCGATGGTCGCCAGCCAGAAGTGCGCGTTGATCAGGCCCAGGCTGTGCATCTGCTGCTTGCCGAACACTTTCGGGATGGTGTGGTAGAGCGCGCCGATCGAGATCATTGCCACCCAGCCGAGGGCGCCGGCGTGTACGTGGCCGATGGTCCAGTCGGTGTAGTGGGACAGGGCGTTGACCGTCTTGATGGCCATCATCGGGCCTTCGAAGGTGGACATGCCGTAGAACGCCAGCGACACCACCAGGAAGCGCAGAATCGGGTCGCTGCGCAGTTTGTGCCAGGCGCCCGAGAGGGTCATCATGCCGTTGATCATGCCGCCCCAGCTCGGTGCCAGCAGGATCAGCGACATCACCATGCCCAGCGACTGCGCCCAGTCCGGCAGGGCGGTGTAGTGCAAGTGGTGCGGGCCGGCCCAGATGTAGAGGGTGATCAGCGCCCAGAAGTGCACGATCGACAGGCGATAGGAATACACCGGGCGTTCGGCCTGCTTAGGCACGTAGTAGTACATCATCCCGAGGAAGCCGGCGGTGAGGAAGAAGCCCACCGCGTTGTGGCCGTACCACCACTGCACCATGGCGTCGGTGGCGCCGGCATAGACCGAGTACGACTTGGTCAGGCTGACCGGCAGCTCCAGGTTGTTGACGATGTGCAGCAGTGCCACGGTGAGTATGAAGGCGCCGAAGAACCAGTTGCCCACGTAGATATGCTTGGTGGTGCGTTTCATCAGCGTGCCGAAGAACACGATGGCGTAGCAGACCCAGACGATGGTGATCAGGATGTCGATCGGCCACTCCAGCTCGGCGTATTCCTTGGAACTGGTGTAGCCCAGCGGCAGGGTGATGGCCGCCAGCAGGATCACCAGTTGCCAGCCCCAGAAGGTGAACGCGGCCAGGCCTGGTGCGAACAGGGTGGTCTGGCAGGTGCGTTGCACCGAATAATAGGAGGTGGCGAACAAGGCGCAGCCGCCGAAGGCAAAGATCACCGCATTGGTATGCAGGGGTCGCAGGCGGCCGAAGCTGGTCCAGGGGAGGTCGAAGTTGAGGGAAGGCCAGGCGAGCTGGGCGGCGATGAAGACGCCGAGCCCCATCCCGACGATTCCCCACACCACCGTCATGATGGCGAATTGGCGGACCACCTTGTAGTTATAGGCGGTACTGCTGGTTGTGTTCATGTATGGGTTCCCATCCACGGTTATTTTGGCAGGCTTTACAGCGAGGCAAGCATGAGTAATGGGCAAAGTGCCGGTATTGACGGGGATCAATGGGCGCAAGTCGGAAATGTCCCAGGCTTGCGCTGCGATCCTCCGCGAAATGGAGGGGAAGGGCGTGCGTCCGCGTGCCTGATCCTGGCCCACGGCGCAGGTGCGCCGATGGACAGCGAGTTCATGATTGAGATGGCGCAAAGGCTGGCGGCGCTTGGGGTTGGGGTGGTTCGCTTCGAGTTTCCCTATATGGCCGAGCGGCGCAACGGCGGCGGCAAACGGCCGCCCAATCCGCAGAAGGTGCTGCTGGAATGCTGGCGCGAGATGTATAGGCAGGTGCGACCTTTGGTCACGGGCAGGCTGGCCATTGGCGGCAAGTCGATGGGGGGGCGCATGGCCAGCCTGCTGGCCGATGAATTGGGGGCTGATGCGCTGGTGTGCCTGGGGTATCCGTTCTATGCGGTGGGCAAGCCGGAGAAGCCTCGGGTCGAGCACCTGGCCGAGCTGAAGACGCGCACGTTGATCGTGCAGGGAGAGCGCGATGCGCTGGGCAATCGGGAGGCGGTGGAGAGGTATGCGCTGTCACCGGCGATCGAGGTGAGCTGGCTGGTGGCGGGGGATCATGACCTGAAGCCGCTGAAGGCTTCGGGGTTCAGCCATGAGCAGCACTTGCAGGCGGCGGCTGAAAAGGTGGCGGGTTTCCTGAAGGAGTGATGTTGGCTTCTTCGCGGGGCAAGTCGGATCGCCGCCCCGCGAAGGGGCCGGTACAGGCTGGCGCTTAGTCGCGGTACTCGCACAGGTAGGCGGTATCCACTTTCACCTGCAGCTGGAACTTGCTGTCGGCCGGCACGTTGAACTTGTCGCCAGCGTTGAAGGTTTCCCAGTTGTCGCTGCCCGGCAGCTTCACGGTCAGGGCACCGGAAACCACATGCATGATTTCACGCTTGGCGGTGCCGAACTCGTATTCGCCCGGGGCCATCACGCCCACGGTGGCAGGGCCTTCTGCGCCAGTAAAGGCGATCGACTTGACGGTGCCGTTGAAGTACTCGTTGACCTGGAACATGGGCGACTCCTGAAAGAAGGGGGGTGAAAAAGGGCTGGCCAGTATGCCCAAGCCCATTCGCTCCGTCATCTGCTTTCAAGTGTCGTTCGCGGGCAGGCTCAAGGGCAGCAGGCGTGCGGTGTTGCGCGCATCCTCCAGGGCTCGGTGCTGCTGCCCGCAGAAGTGCATGCCCGCCAGCTGCAGCGCGCCATTGAGCCCGGTCGGGCGCTGCAGGTGGCGAGCCTTGGCGAAGCGCTGCTTGAGGTTGATGTGCGGCAGCTCGCGCAGCAGGCTGTCGACCTCATGCTGGCGCCATTCCTGCAACAGCTGCTGGCGGTCGTAGTCGCCCCAGCTGACCCAGGCCTGCAACTGCCCGCGGTGGTGCCCCAGCCAACGTTCGAAACGCGCCCACACTTCGGGGAAGGCCGCAGCGCTGTCGACGCTGGCCTGGCTTATGTGCGTCAGCTCGCGGCAGAACGGCGTCAGCTGCGGCCGTCGCCGAGGCCGCACGAAGCGCTGGAAGTGGTCCACTTCACGGCCTTCGCGGGTTACCAGGCTGGCGCCAATTTCAATGATTTCCATCTCCGTGACCGGCCAGCCACCGTCATCGGTGGTGGCTTCCAGGTCGATCACCAACCAGTGGCCCATACCAGGCTCCCTCGCCATACATGCCAAAGCAGCGTAGCCAATGTCTGGCCACACGGCATCCCCTGGCAAAATGCCCTCACTTTGGCATAACCAGCAGTTGTGCCATGCCAGGAAAACGCCTAGCTTAAGCGCATCCAGGTATGAACCGTGATGAGCGTCCGCTTTGACTCCAGCGCCCGGCCTGAAGGTAATCTCCACCCTGATGATGCTTGCTGCAGCCTGGCTGGCGGTGCCGGCGTGGGCTGCCGACGCCATCGACGTGAAGATCGGCGCCGCGCATTTCCCGCCTTATACCGTGCGCCCGGAGCAGGGTGCCGACACCGGTTTGCTGCCCCAGCTGGTCGAGGCGCTGAACCGCTTGCAGCCCGACTACCACTTCGTCCTGGTGCCCACCTCCATTCAGCGGCGCTTTGGTGATTTCCAGCAAGGCCGCACCGACATGGCGATCTTCGAGAACCCCGAATGGGGCTGGCAGCAGATTCCGCACCAGACGGTGGACATGGGCCTGGAGGATGCCGAAGTGTTCGTCGCCAGAAAGCTCAATGGCCGTGACCAGCATTACTTCGACAGCCTGGGTGGCAAGCGCCTGGCGCTGTTCAACGGCTATCACTACGCCTTCGCCAACTTCAACCCTGACCCCAACTACCTGCGCAAGGCCTACAACGCGACGCTCACTTATTCCCATGACAGCAACCTGCTCATGGTTCAGGCTGGCCGTGCCGACATTGCCCTGGTAACGCGCTCGTACCTGAGCGACTTCCTGGCCCGCAACCCCGACAGCCTCAATCAGCTGATCGCCTCGCAGCGCATCGATCAGGTCTACCACCACTATGCCTTGCTGCGTCCCGGTGCCCCGATCACCGATCAGAAGTTCGCCGAGCTGCTGCGCTACCTGCGCGACACGGGCGAATTGACGCGCATCTTCCAGCCCTACCGGATCACCGTCGCCGCGCCGAACGACTAAATTCCCCGGGTATGGGCGCGTCATCAGAGGTGAGCCTTTCTTTCATTCTTTCGTGAGCCAAGACCATGCCGTTCGATGCCGCTTCGCAGCCTCTGTCTTTACCCCGCTGGCGCAGCCTCGATGCCGAGGAGGATGACAGTCGGTTGAGCCTGACCCTTGACGGGCGGCCATTGATCCAGCTGCGTCTGGAGCCAGGCGAAACGCTGCAAGTGTATGTCCAAAGCCTCTGCTCGGAGCGAGCGCAGCAGGCGTTGTGGGCTGCCTGCTATTGGCTGCTGTCCCGCGATCCTGCTCGCCAGCGCCTTGCCGTGCATCTGCCTTCCAGTGTGCCGCAAGCTTTGGCCAGCGGTTTGTTGCTGGCCGGCGAAGTCGCCAGCGTCTACCTGTGCGAGCGCGCATTGTTCTGGCAGTTGCCGCAGCCGTGGCTGGGCAGTTCGAGTGGCGGTGTCTACCCGCAGCAGATGCAGTTCAGTGACGGCAAGCGCCATCCGCGCCGGGCTCCCAAGCCGCGTGGCGAGGTGTATCGCCGCTTCGATGCGCGGCTGGGTGCCTGGGTGTCGTTGCGCACCCTGGAAATCGACCAGGACCTCGAGCGTTTCAACCGCTGGCAGAACAACCCGCGGGTGGAGAAGTTCTGGCAGGAAGCGGGTTCACTGGAGCAGCACCGCGAGTACCTGGCCAAGCTGGAGGCCGACCCGCATACCCTGACCCTGATCGGCTGTTTTGATGATCAGCCATTTGCCTACTTCGAAGCGTACTGGGCCAAGGAGGATCGCATTGCGCCGTTCTACCCGGCCGATGATTACGACCGTGGCATCCACATGCTGGTGGGGGAGGAGACGCACCGTGGCCCGCACAAGGTCGCCAGCTGGCTTTCGGCACTGGTGCACTACTTGTTCCTGGATGACCCGCGCACCCAGCGGGTGGTGGCTGAGCCCCGTGCCGACAACGGCAAGATGATCGGCTACATGCACGATCAGTGCTTCCATTGCGACAAGGAATTCGACTTCCCGCACAAGCGCGCGGCACTGATGATCCTGGGGCGGGAGCGGTTCTTCGATCGCTGCAAATTGGTCTGAGTCCGCATCGCCTGCTTCGCGGGGTAAGCCCGCGAAGCAGGCGACGCGGATGTATCAGGCTTGTCGGTTGGCGGTCTTGCGGCAGTGCACCAGCGCATCGCGAATCATGAAGTTGACCAGGGTCGGCGACACGCCCAGTTCCTTGGCGATGTCCTTCTGCGGCACACCGTGCAGGCGGTACATCTCGAAGGCATAGCGGGTGCGTTGCGGCAGTTCGTTGAGCGCCTCGGCGATGTGCTCGAGCGCAGCCAGGTTGATGTGCGTGGCCTCGGGCGAAGCGTTCGGGATGACCACGTTCAGGCCTTCCTCTTCGCTGCCGGAATACTTCAGCTCCATCGCCTGCTTGCGGTAATGGTCGATGGCCAGGTTGCGCACGATCTGGAACAGGTAGCTGAGCTGCGCCTTGAACGACGAGGTGATCTGCGGGGCGGCGCTGAGCCGGAAGAAGGCATCCTGCACCACGTCCTCGGCGCGCGAGCGGCAGCCGGTGATGCGGGCTGCGATCTTGACCAAAATACTGCGATTGTTGACGAATGCCTGGAGTAATGGTGAATCGCACTTACTTGTGGATAGTTGTTCCGCCATGGAAATCACCTTGTCTCGGAGGGGGAAGGGAGCACCCCATTTGGGGAAGCTTCCTACGACGTGCGACAAACTATTCAGAATGATAATGATTGTCAAATACGAAAGTTAATGAGTTTCTATTAGTTTAAGTTCTAAGCAGAATGGCGCGACGCATTTCAACTTGCGCCCCCGCTCACACCGCTAATTTCCCGCCGCGCCCATCCGTTCCCCTGTGTATATCCGGCCGCTGCCGCTGCCCGCCGACCTTGTGCGGGGCAGCCAGCCCGACTCAACCAGACACTGGCAGGAACTCCCCATGACGGACGCCTTCGAACTCCCGCTCTCGCTGGTCCAGGCCTTGGCGCAACGCGCCGCACAGACCCCGGACCGCATCGCCCTGCGCTTTCTGGCCGATGCCCCCGGCGAGCAGGCCGTGCTCAGCTACCGCGACCTGGATGCGCATGCGCGCACCATCGCCGCGGCATTGCAGGCCCGCGCCAGCTTCGGCGAGCGGGCCGTGCTGCTGTTCCCCAGCGGCCCGGACTACGTGGCGGCGTTCTTCGGTTGCCTGTACGCCGGGATCATTGCCGTGCCGGCCTATCCACCGGAGTCGTCACGCCGCCATCATCAGGAGCGCCTGCTGTCGATCATCGACGACGCCGAACCGCGTCTGCTGCTGACCGTCGGTGCGCTGCACGACAGCCTGCAGGGTCTCGAAGCCCTGGCCGGCGACAACGCGCCCGAACTGCTGGCAGTGGATGCGCTTGATCCGGCATTGGCCGAGTGCTGGCGCGAGCCGGTGTTGAATGGGCACGACATCGCCTTCCTGCAGTACACCTCCGGCTCCACCGCACTGCCCAAGGGCGTGCAGGTCAGCCACGGCAACCTGGTGGCCAACGAGCAACTGATCCGCACCGGCTTCGGCATCGACCTCAACCCGGACGATGTGATCGTCAGCTGGTTGCCGCTGTACCACGACATGGGGCTGATCGGCGGCTTGCTGCAGCCGATCTTCAGTGGCGTGCCGTGCGTGCTGATGTCGCCGGGCTACTTCCTCGCCAGGCCACTGCGCTGGTTACAGGCCATCAGCGAATACGGCGGCACCATTAGCGGAGGGCCGGACTTCGCCTACCGGCTGTGCAGCGAACGGGTCAGCGAGGCGGCCCTGGCCGGCCTCGACCTGAGCCGCTGGCGTGTGGCCTATTCCGGCTCCGAGCCGATCCGCCAGGACAGCCTCGCCACCTTCGCCGAGAAGTTCGCCGCCTGCGGCTTCCAGACGAGCAGCTTCTTCGCCAGCTATGGCCTGGCCGAAGCCACCTTGTTCGTCAGCGGCAGCCGCCGTGGCCAGGGCATCGGCGCGCTGGAACTGGACAGCCATGCGTTGGCCGCCAACCGTGCCGAAGCCGGCAAGGGCAATGTGCTGATGAGCTGCGGCTACCCGCAGCCTGGCCACGCGGTGCGCATCGTCGAGCCGCAGCAACTTGAAGTGCTGGGCGACAACCAGGTCGGCGAGATCTGGGCCGGCGGCCCGAGCATCGCCTTGGGTTACTGGCGCAACCCTGAGGCCACGGCCCGCACCTTCGTCGAAATGGACGGCCAGACCTGGTTGCGTTCCGGTGACCTGGGCTTCATGCGCGACGGCGAAGTGTTCGTCACCGGGCGCCTGAAGGACATGCTGATCGTTCGCGGTCAAAACCTTTACCCGCAGGACCTGGAAAAGACCCTGGAGCGTGAGGTCGAAGTCCTGCGCAAGGGGCGGGTGGCCGTGTTCGCTGTCGACGACCAGGGCGAGGAGGGCATCGGCGTGGCGGTGGAAATCAGCCGCAACGTGCAAAAGGCGGTAAAGCCCGAAAACCTGATCAAGACCCTGCGCCAGGTGACCGCCGAGGCCTGTCGTCAGGCACCGTCCGTAGTCCTGCTGCTCAACCCGGGTGCATTGCCGAAGACCTCCAGCGGCAAGCTGCAGCGTTCGGCCTGCCGCCTGCGCATGAATGATGGCAGCCTGGATTGCTATGCGCGCTTCCCCGCGGCTGCCGGGTCTGTTGCAGAGACAGCAACCGGCGATGACCTGCAAGCGCGCATTGCCGGTATCTGGCGCGAGTTCCTCAAGGTCGAGGCGGTTGCCGCGGACGATCACTTCCTGCTGCTGGGTGGCAACTCCATTGCGGCCACCCAGGTCACTGCCCGCCTGGCGGACGAGCTGGGTATCGCGCTGAGCCTGCGGACCCTGTTCGAGGCGCCGACACTGGCCGAGTACAGCGCTGCGGTGGCCGCCATCCTTGCTGAAGGTGCTGGTGAGTCCATCGCTATCACGGCGCTGCACCGTGGCCAGGCCTTGCCGCAGTCGCTGGCACAGAACCGCCTGTGGCTGACCTGGCAGCTTGAGCCGCAGTCTGCGGCCTACAACATTCCCGCCGGGCTGCACCTGCGCGGCGAGCTGGATCAAGCCGCACTTGAAGCAGCATTCCAGTCGCTGGTAGCACGCCACGAATCGCTACGTACGGTATTCAGCGAGGAGGATGGGCAGGCGTTGCAGCGCGTCCTGGCGGAGCAGCCTTTCACCCTTCAGCGCCTGGATCTGGAAGGGCTGGCGCCTGAACAGGTGATCTCGCGCCGCGAGCAAGAGGCGCAACAGCCCTTCGACCTGACCCAGGGCCCGCTGCTGCGTGTGACCCTGGTGCGCCTGGACGACGAAGACCACCAACTGTGGGTGACCTTGCATCACATCGTCGCCGACGGCTGGTCGCTGAACATTCTGCTCGACGAGTTCGCCAAGCTGTATGCCGCCCGTCGCCAGGGCCTGGACGCCAAGCTGCCAGCGCTGACACTGGGTTACGCCGACTACGGCAGCTGGCAGCGCCAGTGGCTGGCCGAGGGCGAAAGCGCACGCCAGCTGTCGTACTGGAAAGCCGCATTGGGCGATGACTCGCCAGTGCTCGACCTGTACCCGGACCAGCTGCGCTCCAGCCAGCATGAAAACCGCGCCGCGCGCTTGAGCGTGAAAGTGCCGGCCAGGCTGGCCGACGCCCTCAAGGGCCTGGCCCGCGAACAGCAGGCCAGCCTGTTCATGGTCCTGCTGGCCGCCTGGCAAGGCCTGCTGCACCGCTACACCGGCCAGGGTGATATCCGCGTCGGCGTGCCCAATGCCAACCGCCCGCGCCAGGAAACCCAGGGCATGGTCGGCTTCTTCATCAACACCCAGGTGCTGCGTGCGCAGCTGGATGGCCGCCTGCCGTTCGCCCAGCTGCTGGCCCAGGTGCGCGGGGTGACCCTCGACGCCCAGGCCAACCAGGATCTGCCGTTCGAGCAACTGCTCGAAGCCCTGCCCGAAGCCCGCGAGCAGGGCCTGTTCCAGGTCATGTTCAACCACCAGCAGCGTGACCTTTCAGCATTACGCCGTCTTCCAGGCCTGCTCGCCGAAGAGCTGCCGTGGCACAGCCGCGAAGCCAAGTTCGACCTGCAGCTGCACAGTGAGGAAGACCATCAGGGTCGCCTGAGCCTGGCCTTCGACTACGCCGCCGAGTTGTTCGAAGCCAGCACCGTCAAGCGCCTGGCCCAGCACCTGCTGGCGCTGCTCGAGCAAGTCTGCGCGCAACCGCAACTGCCGTTGGGTGACGTACAGCTGCTGGACGAGCAGGGCCGCCAGCAACTGCTGGCATGGGGTGCGGCACCCGCGCCTGCCCCGCAACGGCTGCTGGTCGAGCAGCTCAACGAACAGGCCCGCCTGACCCCGGGGCGCACCGCGCTGGTCTGGGAAGGCGGCAGCCTCGACTACGCCGAGCTGCACCAGCAGGCCAACCGCCTGGCGCACTACCTGCGCGACAAAGGCGTCGGCCCCGACACCTGCGTGGCCATCGCGGTCGAGCGTTCGCCGCAGCTGCTGGTCGGCCTGCTGGCCATCCTCAAGGCGGGCGGCGCTTACGTGCCGCTGGATGTCGACTACCCGGCCGAGCGCCTGGCCTACATGCTCGGCGACTGCCAGGCCAGCCTGTTGCTCAGCCATAGCAGCCTGCTTGGCACGCTGCCGCAGGTCGACGGCGTCAGCGCCATCGCCCTCGACCAACTGCACCTGGACAGCTGGCCAAGCCAGGCGCCGGGCCTGCACTTGCACGGCGACAACCTGGCCTATGTGATCTACACGTCCGGCTCCACCGGCCAGCCGAAGGGCGTGGGCAACACCCATGCTGCCCTGGCCGAGCGCCTGCAGTGGATGCAGGGCCGCTATGCGCTGGATGCCAGTGATGTGCTGATGCAGAAGGCACCGATCAGCTTCGACGTGTCGGTGTGGGAATGCTTCTGGCCACTGATCACCGGCTGCAAACTGGTGCTGGCCGGCCCCGGCGAGCACCGCGACCCGCAGCGCATCGCCACCTTGGTGCAGCAGCATTGCGTGACCACGCTGCACTTCGTGCCGCCGCTGCTGCAGGTGTTCGTGCAGGAGCCGCTGGCCGCTGGCTGCAGCAGCCTGCGCCGGCTGTTCTCCGGTGGCGAGGCGCTGCCTTCGAAGCTGCGTGACCGTGTGCTGCAGTTGCTGCCACAGGTGCAGTTGCACAACCGCTACGGGCCGACCGAAACCGCCATCAACGTCACCCACTGGCATTGCCAGGCTGAAGATGGCGAGCGCTCGCCGATCGGTCGCCCGCTGGCTAACGTGCTCTGCCGGGTGCTGGACGATGAGCTTGAGCTGGCTGCGCCTGGCGTGCCGGGTGAGCTGTACCTGGGCGGTGCCGGTCTGGCCCGGGGTTACCTGGGCCGCCCGGGCCTGACTGCCGAACGTTTCGTGCCCCAGGCCGATGGTAACGGCGCGCGCCTGTACCGCAGTGGCGACCGCGCCCGCTGGCAGGCGCAGAGTGAAGCCCTGGAATACCTCGGGCGTCTCGATCAGCAGGTCAAAGTGCGGGGTTTCCGCGTCGAGCCGGAAGAAGTGCAGGCATGCCTGCTGGCTCAGCCGGGTGTCGAACAGGCACTGGTGCTGATTCACCAGGACGCGATCGGTGCACAGCTGGTCGGTTACTACAGCGGCAGCGCACCGTCCGAGGTCTTGCTGGCCGCCTTGGCCAAGCAGTTACCGGCGTACATGGTGCCGGCCCAACTGATCGGCCTGGAGCACATGCCGCTGGGCCCGAGTGGCAAGGTCGAGCGCAAAGCGCTGCCTGCACCCGTCTGGCAGCAACGCCAACATGTCGAACCGCAGACTGCACTGCAGCAGCAGGTGGCGGCCATCTGGCGCGAAGTGCTGAATCTGCAGCAGGTCGGCCTGCATGACGACTTCTTTGCCCTCGGTGGTCACTCGCTGCTGGCCACCCAGATCGTCTCGCGCACCCGCCTGGCTTGTGATGTCGAGCTGCCGCTCAAGGCGCTGTTCGAGGCCAGCGAACTGGCCGCGTTCTGTGAGGAGATCGCCCGCATCCGCGCTACCGGTGAGCGCAACCAGCAAGGTGAAATCGTCCGGGTCGACCGCCGCCAGGCCGTGCCGCTGTCGTACTCGCAGCAGCGTATGTGGTTCCTCTGGCAGATGGAGCCGGACAGCCCCGCCTACAACGTTGGCGGCATGGCGCGTTTACGTGGAACGCTGCATGTGGATGCCTTCGAACGCGCCCTGCAGGCGCTGATCGTGCGCCATGAGACCCTGCGTACCACCTTCCCCAGCATCGATGGCGTGCCGTACCAGTGCGTGGCCGACGACAGCGGGCTGCAACTGGACTGGCATGACTTCACGGCCCTGCCGGCCGATAGCCGTCAGCGGCGCTTGCAGCAACTGGCTGACGACCAGGCCCACCAGCCATTCGACCTGGAGCGCGGCCCGCTGCTACGCGCCTGCCTGGCCAAGACTGAGGACCGTGAACACTACTTCGTGCTGACCCTGCACCACATCGTCACCGAGGGCTGGGCCATGGACATCTTCGCCCGCGAACTGGGCGAGCTATACGAAGCCTTCGTCGATGACCGCGAGTCGCCACTGACGCCGCTGCCAGTGCAATACCTGGACTACAGCGTGTGGCAGCGGCAATGGCTGGAAAGCGGCGAGGGCGCACGTCAGCTGGCCTACTGGAAAGCCCGCCTCGGCGATGAGCACCCGGTGCTGGCGCTACCCGCCGACCGCCCACGCCCGGCCGTGCAGAGCCACCGTGGCGAGCTGTACCGCTTCGACCTCGACCCGGCACTGGTCGCCCGCGTGCATGCGTTCAACAATCAGCGCGGCCTGACCCTGTTCATGACCATGACTGCCACGCTGGCTGCCTTGTTGCACCGCTACAGCGGCCAGCGCGACCTGCGCATCGGCGCACCGGTGGCCAACCGTATCCGCCCGGAAAGCGAAGGCCTGATCGGCGCCTTCCTCAACACTCAGGTGCTGCGCTGCGAACTGGACGGGCAAATGACCGCCACCGCCCTGCTCGACCAGGTGCGCCAGGCCGCCATCGAAGGCCAGTCGCACCAGGACCTGCCATTCGACCAGCTGGTCGAGGCTTTGCAGCCGCCGCGCAGCAGCGCCTACAACCCGCTGTTCCAAGTGATGTGCAACGTGCAGCGCTGGGCCTTCCAGCAGAGCCGTGAGCTGGCCGGCATGCAGGTGGATTACCTGGTCAACGATGCCAGCGCCACCAAGTTCGACCTGTACCTGGAGGTCACCGACCTCGACGGCCGCCTGGGCTGCTGCCTGACCTACAGCCGCGACCTGTTCGACGAGCCGCGCATCGCGCGCATGGCCGAGCACTGGCAGCAGCTGCTGGTCGGCCTGCTCGACAACCCGCAGCAGCGCCTGTGCGAACTGCCGATGCTGGCCGATGCCGAGCAGCAAGTGCTGGTCGGCCAGTTGCAGGGCGAACAGGGCTTCGCCCTCGACCAGACGCTGCACGGCCTGTTTGCCGCCCAGGCTGCGCGTACGCCGAAAGCGGGTGCACTGACCTTCGCCGGCCAGCACATGACCTACGCCGAGCTCGACCAGCAGGCCAACCGCCTGGCCCGTGCCCTGCGTGAACGTGGGGTTGGCCCGCAGGTGCGGGTGGGCCTGGCGTTGGAGCGTTCGCTGGAGATGGTGGTCGGCCTGCTGGCCATTCTCAAGGCCGGTGGCGCCTATGTGCCGCTCGACCCAGAGTACCCGCTCGACCGCCTGCGCTACATGATCGAGGATAGTCGCATCGGCCTGCTGCTGAGCCAGCGCGCGCTGCTCGAAACCCTTGCTGAACTGCCTGACGGCGTGGCGCGCTGGAGCCTGGAAGACGACGCCGCGAGCCTGTGTGCCTATAGCGATGCGCCGCTGGACAACCTCAACCTGCCGCAGCATCAGGCCTACCTGATCTACACCTCCGGCTCCACCGGCAAGCCCAAGGGCGTGGTGGTCAGCCACGGTGAAATCGCCATGCACTGCCAGGCGGTGATCGACGCCTTCGGCATGCGCAGCGATGACTGCGAGCTGCACTTCTACTCGATCAACTTCGATGCGGCCAGCGAACGCTTGCTGGTACCGCTGCTGTGCGGCGCCCGCGTGGTGCTGCGCGCTCAGGGCCAGTGGGGTGCCGAAGATATTTGCCAGCTGGTGCGCGAGCAGCAGGTGAGCGTGCTCGGTTTCACCCCGAGCTACGGCAGCCAGCTGGCCCAGTACCTGGCCGGCCAGGGCGAGCAGTTGCCAGTGCGGCTAGTGATCACTGGCGGCGAAGCGCTGACTGGCGAGCACCTGCAGCGCATTCGTCAGGCCTTTGCCCCGCAGCAGTTCTTCAACGCCTACGGCCCCACCGAAACCGTGGTCATGCCGCTGGCCTGCCTGGCGCCGGAGGTGATGCCCGCCGAGGCTGGCAGCGTGCCAATCGGCCGGGTGATCGGTGCCCGCACGGCGTACATCCTCGACGAGGACCTGGCCTTGCTGCCGCAAGGGGGAATCGGCGAACTTTACGTCGGCGGTGCGGGCCTGGCCCAGGGGTACCACGACCGCCCGGGCCTCAGCGCCGAGCGCTTTGTCGCCGATCCGTTCAGCCGCGATGGCGGGCGCCTGTACCGCACCGGCGACCTGGTGCGCCTGCGTGCCGATGGTCTGGTGGAATACGTCGGCCGTGCCGACCTGCAGGTGAAGATCCGCGGCTTCCGTATCGAGCTGGGCGAAATCGAAAGCCGCCTGCAGGACCATGCCGATGTCGACGAGGCCGTGGTCCTGGCCCTCGACCTGCCAGGTGGCAAACAACTGGTCGGTTACCTGGTGTGCCAGCAGGCCACTGCCGACAGCGAGGCTCAGTCCGCACTGCGCGAAGCGGTCAAGGCCGATGCCCGTCAGCATCTGCCGGACTACATGGTGCCCGCGCACCTGGTGCTGCTGGAGCGCCTGCCGCTGATGGGCAACGGCAAGCTCGATCGCCGCGCACTGCCGGCACCGGACCTGGAGCAGGCCCGCCAGCATTACCAGGCCCCGGCCAATGAGCTGGAGGAGCAGTTGGCGCACGTCTGGCGCGAAGTGCTCAACCTGTCCCGTGTGGGTGTGCAGGACAACTTCTTCGAACTCGGTGGCGACTCGATCCTGTCCATTCAGGTGGTCAGCCGCGCGCGCCAACTGGGCTTGCAGTTCACCCCGCGTGACCTGTTCCAGCACCAGACCATCCAGACCCTGGCGGCCGTGGTCAGCCGCAGCGCCGCGCCGAGCAGCATCGAACAGCGCCCGCGCGAAGGGCGCAGCGGCCTCACGCCGATTCAGCAGTGGTTCTTCGACAGTGCTGTGGCCCAGCTGCAGCACTGGAACCAAGCGGTGCTGCTGGAGGCACGCCAACCCTTGGACCGCGCCACCCTGGAGCAGGCCCTGGCGGCGTTGGTAGCGCACCACGACAGCCTGCGCCTGCGCTTCACCCAGGGGCAGGCGGCCTTCGCTGCGGTGTCTGCCGAGCAACTGTTGTGGACCGCCACGGTCGCCGACTTCGCCGACTGCCAGGCGCTGTATACCGACGTGCAACGCAGCCTCGACCTGGAACGGGGCCCGCTGTTGCGCGCCTTGCTGGTCAGTGACGGGCAGGGCACCCAGCGCCTGCTGCTGGCGATCCACCACCTGGTGGTCGACGGTGTGTCCTGGCGCGTGCTGCTCGAAGACCTGCAGGCGCTGTATCGCGGCCAGCCACTGGCGGCCAAGACCCACGCCATGGCCGACTGGGCCGCGCGCCTGGCCAGCTACGCCGTCAGCGATTCGCTGCGCGACGAGCTGGACTGGTGGCAAGGCCAGCTTGGCGGCGTGCGCCATGAGCTGCCGTGCGATCACCCGCAGGGTGGCAACCTGCACCGGCATGCCGACACCTTGGCAATCGCCCTGGACGCGGGGCAGACCCGGCAGTTGCTGCAACAGGCGCCGGCGGCCTACCACACCCAGGTCAACGACCTGCTGCTGACCGCGCTGGCCCGCACCCTGTGCCGCTGGAGCGGTGACCAGGAAGTGCTGGTGCTACTCGAAGGCCACGGCCGTGATGGCCTGTTTGAGGACATGGACCTGACCCGCAGCGTCGGCTGGTTCACCAACGCCTACCCGCTGCGCCTGAACCCGCAGGCCGGCGACGACGATGCCGCGCGTGCCACCTCGATCAAGCACATCAAGGAACAGCTGCGTCAGGTGCCGCACAAGGGGCTGGGCTACGGCGTGCTGCGCTATCTGGGCGATGCTGTCAGCCGCGAAAGCATGGCGGCGTTGCCGCAAGCGCGCATCACCTTCAACTACCTGGGCCAGTTCGACCAGCAGTTCGACGAGGCCGCCTTGTTCCTGCCGCTGGATGCGCCGGCCGGCCTGGCTCATGATCTGGATGCGCCGCTGCCGAACTGGCTCAGCATCGACGGCCAGGTCTATGGCGGTGCCCTGCAACTGCGCTGGACTTACAGCCGCGAGCGCTATGACGAGCGCACCATCGCGCAGTTGGCCGAAGCCTATCGCCAGGAGCTGCTGGCGCTGGTCAGCCACTGCCTGGCCGATGGCAACGGCAGTTTCACGCCCTCGGACTTCCCGTTGGCGCACCTGAGCCAGCAGCAGATCGACGCGCTGCCGGTTCCCGCCGCGCAGATCGAAGACGTCTACCCGCTGACGCCGATGCAGGAGGGCATGCTCTTGCATACCCTGCTGGAACCAGGCACCGGCCTGTACTACATGCAGGACCGCTACCGCATCAACAGCGCCCTCGACCCGCAACGTTTCGCCCAGGCCTGGCAAGCCGTGGTGGCGCGTCACGAAGCCCTGCGCGCCTCGTTCAGCTGGAATGCTGGCGAGACCATGCTGCAGATCATCCACAAGCCGGGCAACACGCCGGTGGACTATCAGGACTGGCGCGGCCTTGATGAGGCGGCCCAGGAGGCGCGCCTGCAGGCCCTGCACAAACAGGAACGGGAAGCGGGCTTTGCCCTGCTGCAGGAGGCGCCGTTCCACCTGCGCCTGGTGCGGGTGGATGACGAGCGCTACTGGTTCATAATGAGCAACCACCACATTCTCATCGATGCCTGGTGCCGTTCGTTGTTGATGAACGATTTTTTCGTGCTCTACCAGGCCCTCGGCGAAGGCCGTCAGGCCTCGTTGCCGGTGCCGCCGCGCTACCGCGACTACATCGGCTGGCTGCAACGCCAGGACATGGACGAAGCGCGCAGCTGGTGGCAGGCGAACCTGGCCGGTTTCGAGCGCGCCACGGCACTCCCCAGCGACCGCCCGCTGCGCAATGACCACGCCGGTGACGGCATGCTGGTGGGTGACTGCTACACCCGCCTGGAGGTGAGTGATGGCGTGCGCCTGCGCGAACTGGCCCAGGCCCATCAGCTGACCATCAACACCTTCGCCCAGGCGGCCTGGGCGCTGGTGTTGGCGCGCTACAGCGGTGATCGCGACGTGGCCTTCGGCGTGACCGTGGCCGGGCGCCCGGTGAGCCTGCCGCAGATGCAGCGCACGGTCGGTCTGTTCATCAACAGTATCGCCCTGCGCGTGCAACTGCCCGAACCAGGCCAGCGCCGCACCGTGCGCCAGTGGCTGCAGGGCGTGCTGGAGCGCAACATGGAGCTGCGCGAGTACGAGTACCTGCCGCTGGTGGCGATCCAGGACTGCAGTGAACTGCCCAAGGGCCAGCCGCTGTTCAACAGCTTGTTCGTGTTCGAGAACGCCCCGGTGGAAACGGCGGTGCTCGACCACGCCCAGCACCTCAACGCCAGCTCCGACTCCGGCCGCACCCACACCAACTTCCCGTTGACGGCGGTGTGCTACCCGGGCGATGACCTGGGCCTGCACCTGTCATTCGACCAGCGCTACTTCGACTACCCGACCGTCGAGCGCCTGCTGGCCGAGTTCAAGCGCCTGCTGCTGGCGCTGGTGCAAGGCTTTGAAGGGGAGGTGAGTGAGCTGCCGTTGCTGGGCGAGGACGAACAGCGCTTCCTGCTCGACGACTGCAACCGCACCGGGCACGCTTATCCGCTGGAACAGAGCTACGTGGCACTTTTCGAAGCGCAAGTGGCTGCCCACCCTGAGCGAACCGTCGCTCGATGCCTCGAAGCGTCTTATGACTATGCCGGGCTGAACCTCGCGGCCAACCGCCTGGGCCATGCCCTGGTTGCCGCGGGCGTGGCCATCGACCAGCCGGTTGCCCTGCTGGCCGAACGTGGCTTGCCGCTGCTGGGCATGATTATCGGCAGCTTCAAGGCCGGCGCCGGCTACCTGCCGCTGGATCCGGGCCTGCCATCGGCGCGCCTGCAACGTATCGTCGAGCTGAGCCGCACGCCGGTGCTGGTGTGCAGCGCGGCCTGTGCCGAGCAAGCGCGCCAGTTGCTGGGACAACTTGAGGGGGGGACGCGGCCGCAGTTGTTGGTATGGGAAGAGGTACAGGGCAGCAGCATCGCCAGCCACAACCCGGGCATCCACAGTGGGCCGGACAACCTGGCCTACGTCATCTACACCTCCGGTTCCACCGGGCTGCCCAAGGGCGTGATGGTCGAGCAGCGCGGTATGCTCAACAACCAGCTGAGCAAGGTGCCGTACCTGGCCTTGAGCGAGCATGACGTGATCGCCCAGACCGCCTCGCAGAGCTTCGACATTTCGGTCTGGCAATTCCTCGCCGCGCCGTTGTTCGGCGCCCGGGTGGAGATCGTGCCGAACGCCATCGCCCATGACCCGCAAGGCTTGCTCGCGCATGTGCAGGCCACCGGCATCACGGTGCTGGAAAGCGTGCCATCGCTGATCCAGGGCATGCTGGCCAGCGATCATCAGGCGCTCGATGGCCTGCGCTGGATGTTGCCGACTGGCGAGGCGATGCCGCCGGAACTCGCTGCGCAATGGCTGCAGCGTTATCCGCAGATCGGCCTGGTCAATGCCTATGGCCCGGCGGAGTGCTCGGATGACGTGGCCTACTTCCGCGTCGACATGGCTTCGACCCGCGGCAGCTACCTGCCGATTGGCACGCCGACCGACAACAACCGGCTGTACCTGTACGGCGAGGACCAGACCCTGGTCCCGCTGGGGGCGGTGGGCGAGTTGTGCGTGGCCGGCACTGGCGTCGGCCGTGGCTATGTTGGCGACCCGGTGCGCACGGCACTGGTGTTCATCCCGCACCCGCACGGGGCGCCGGGTGAACGCTTGTACCGTACCGGTGACCTGGCGCGGCAGCGCCCGGACGGGGTGCTGGAGTATGTCGGGCGCATCGACCACCAGGTAAAGATCCGCGGTTACCGTATCGAGCTGGGCGAGATCGAGGCGCGCCTGCACGAGCAGGCCGAGATTCGTGATGCGGCGGTGGGGGTACAGGAAGGTGCCAATGGCAAGCATCTGGTTGGCTATCTGGTGGCGCACCAGGGTGTGGTCGCCGATGCCGCGTTGCTGGAACTGGTCAAGCAGCGCCTGCGCGGGGAGCTTCCGGAGTACATGGTGCCGTTGCACTGGGGCTGGTTCGCCAGCCTGCCGCACAACGCCAACGGCAAGCTTGATCGCAAGGCGTTGCCGGCCATCGAGATCGGTGGGCAGCACAGCCAGGCTTACCAGGCGCCGCGGGATGAACTGGAGATAGTGCTGGCCGGTATCTGGGCCGACGTGCTCAAGGCCGAGCGGGTCGGGGTGCATGACAACTTCTTCGAGCTGGGCGGGCATTCGCTGTTGGCCACGCAAATCGCCTCGCGGGTGCAGAAGCAGTTGCAGCTGAACGTGCCGTTGCGGGCGATGTTCGAGTGCAGCACGGTGGAGGAGTTGGCCGAGTATGTGCGCGGGTTGCAGGGTAGCGTGGTGGATGAGGCGAAGGCTGATCGGCTCAGTGACCTGATGGCCGAGCTGGAAGGGCTGTAGATCGGGGGGGCGCTTTGCGCCCCATTGGCGGGGCAAGCCCGCTCCTACAGGTACTCCGCAAGGCTTGAATTTTGTGGGGTTTCTGTAGGAGCGGGCTTGTCCCGCGAAAGGGCCGGCTCAGGCAATCGAGGTGTCAGCGCTTGCCGAGAATCTTCCCGAGCAATTCGGGCCGAGGTGCGCCTTGCTGGCTCTGCAGATTGCCTTGCTCATCCTGATAGAAGATCGCCGGGGTTGCCTGTAGCCCCATCTCATCCATCAACGCCATGTTCGCCGCCAGCTTCTGCTGCACGGCATCTGGCACCTTGTCCAGCGGCTTCAAGGCACTCGCCTTGCCCGCTTTTTCATGCTCATGCAGCGCCTTGGCCGGGTCCTTGGCGGCCAGCAGGGCTGCCGACTTGCCCGGGCTGTCCTCGCGGATGATGCCGACCATGATATGGCGCAACTGCACCTTGCCCGACTCTACCCAGGGCCGCGCCTGCTCCCAGAACATGTTGCAGTACGGGCAGTTGGGGTCGCTGAACAGGTATACCTTGCGCGGCGCACTGTCCTTGCCGTCGGCGATCCAGGCGGTTTTCTCCATCTTCGCCCAGATTGCCTTGCTCATCGGCGCATACACCAGCTTCTGCAGCGGCTCGGCGCTGAGGTCCTTGCCCTGTTCGTCGAACAGGCTGCCGACCAGCACGTGCTTGCCGTCTGGCGTCAGGTACAGCGCCAGGGCACTGTTCTGGTACTCGGCGGCATAGCCGGTCAGGCCGTTGGGCGCATCGAAGCTGCCCTTGATCTCGGCGCCTTTGGCTTGCAGTTGCTGGATCGCCTTGGGCAGGTCTTCGGCCTGCACCAGCGGGGCGGCCAGCAGGGCCAGGGACAGGGGCAGCAGGGCAGTCAATCGCATGTCAGTTTCCTTGTGCGGCAGGGGCGGGCAGCTTGGCCCGCTCGAAAGGTTCCAGGGCATGACGCAGGCTGGCCCGCGACAGCTCGCCGAGGTGGCTGCCGATCAGGCGGCCGTCGGCGTCGTAGAACAAGGTGGTGGGCAGGGCCATCGAGCCGACCCGCTGGGCCAGCGCGCCGGTGCCGTCGAACAGCACATGGGTCAGGCTCAGCCCGGTGGTAGCGAGGAAGGTCGTGACGTTTTCCGGTGTTTCGCCCTGATTGACGAAGATGAAGGTCACGTGGGGGTATTCCCCCTGGGCCTGTTGCAGCACCGGCATTTCCCGGCGGCAGGGCGGGCACCAGGTGGCCCAGATATTGATCACCAGCGGCTTGCCACGGTAGCTGTGCAGGGCCACCGACTGGCCAGTGGCATTGCGCAGGCTCAATTCGGGCAGTGCGGTGCCCTTGCTGTACAGGTGGCTGCCCAGGCTGGTCAGGCCCCAGAACAGCGCACCGCTGAACAGTGCCCAGCCCAGCGGGCGCCGCAGGCCAGGCTGGCGCCAGCCCTGCCAGAGGGTGGCGAGGACGATGCCGACCAGGCCCGACCAGAGCAGGAAGCCGCCGTCACGGATGTCGATGACTTGCACCAGGTCGTCGCGGTACATCGGCCAGTAGGCCAGCACGAACCCCAGGCGGGCGCACAGCAATCCGACCAGAAACAGGTTGAACAGCGCAGATTCCGGGCTTTCGCCGCCCCGCCGCGCGACCCACCAGCCGACCAGGCAGGCCACGCCGAGGGCGGCGAGCATCAGCAGGTGGTTGAGGGCCATTGTCAGCGGCCCGAGGGTTACCGTCAGCATCAGCCTTGGCTCCGGGTCTGGGTCCAGTGTTGCAGGAACGCGGCGGCATCCACCTCACCAGTGATGCGCCGTGCGCGGCGCTCTTCGCCTTCCGGGCCGAGCCAGATGATGCTCGGCGGGCCGGGTACCTGGTAGCGCTGCAGCAGGGCGCGACTGGCGGCGGAGTCGGCGGTCACGTCCAGGCGCAGCAGGTGCACGCCGGCCAGGCTGGTTTGCACGTCGGGGCGGGTGAACACCTGCTTTTCCATGACCTTGCACGACACGCACCAGTCGGCGTAGTAGTCGACCATCACCCACTGGCCGCGTGCCTTGGCGGCATCCAGTTCGCGTTGCAGGGCTTCGGGGCTGCTGACCGTGACGAAGTGCTCGTCGGCCTTCTGCACGGTAGCGACTGCGGTGCCACCGGCGAACGGTCGCAACGGTTGCCACAGATCGTCGCCCCCCGCAGCAGCGCCGACCAGCAGCAGGCCACCCCACAAGGCGCCCAGCAGCGGGACGGCACGTAGCGCCGGCAAGCGCTGCAACGCCGGCCACATGGCCCAGCCCAGGGCGATCAGCCAGGCACCGCTCAGTGCCAGCAACACGGGGGCGGCGAGCAGGCTGCGCACGGTGTACAGGGCCATGGCCAGGAACACGAAGCCGAACACGCCCTTGACTCGGTTCATCCATGCGCCCGGGCGCGGCAGGTAGCGATTTCCGAGGGTCACCAGCAACAGCAGCGGCACGCCCATGCCCATGCCGAGGCTGAACAGCACCAGCGCACCTTGCAGCACATCGCCGCTTTGCGCGATGAACAGCAGCGCACCGGCCAGTGGCGCGGTCATGCAGGGGCCGAGCAGCAGGCCGGAAAGGGCGCCCAGTAGCGCTGCGCCGTACAGGTTGCCACCACGGGTGCCTTGGCCTGCGCGGTCGAGGCGATCGCGCAGGGCGGCCGGCAGTTGCAGTTCGAAAGCACCGAACATCGGCAGGGCGAGGACGATGAACAAGCCGGCCAGGCTGCCCAGCAGCCAGGGTTGCTGCAGCCATGCCTGCAGGCTGGCCCCCAGCAGTGCCGCGACCACACCCAGGGCCGCATACACCAGCGCCATGCTCAGCACATACACCCCTGCCAGCAGCCAGCCACGCCGGGCACTGGCGCCGTTGCCCAGGACCAGCCCAGCGAGGATCGGCAGCATCGGCAGCGAGCAAGGGGTGAAGGCCAGCAGCAGGCCGAGGCCGAAGAACGCCAGCAGGCTCCAGGCCAGGCTGGCGCTTTGCAGGCCGCTGGCCAGTGCCTGGTCGCTGGCTTGTTCGGCGGCCGGGGTCGCGCTGCCGCCCAGGTCAATGGCGGTGGTCTGCGGCGGGTAGCACAGGCCGGCATCGGCACAGCCCTGCCAGCCCAGGCGCAACTGGCCCTGGGCATTGGCTGGTATCAGCAGTTCGAGCTGGTCGCGGTAGACCGCGCTGTCACCAAAGAACTCGTCATGGTGATTAAGGGCGGGGGGGAGTTGCGGCTGCTGCTCAGCAGTCAAGCCGTCGAATTTCAAGCGCTTCTGGTACAGGTAGTAACCCTGCTTGATCTGGAAATACAGGCGCATCTGGCCATCGGCCTGGCGGTCGTGAGTGAGCACGAACGCCTGGTTGACCGGCAGGAAGTCGGGTTTGGCGTCGAACGGGTTGGCCTGCAACGGGCCAGCCAGGAGAAACGTCAGGAAGAGCAAAAGGATGCGCATGTCTTCGCCTTGGCAATACGGAATGGTGGCCATGCTGGCTGCGATTGATTAACCCAAGGTTAACCGTTCCTGCCGACGCTGTTGCGACGGTGCCGCATGTCGCTCCTCGACACGCCGCGACATATTGTCGGCTTGACTTTGCTTATGCCCATATTCTTGTTGTAAAGTTGACGCACAAGTCAGTTTTTTCCTGGCCCGCGTGACAAGGTTCTCACCCTTCCGAGTCCCCCGCACAAGAATCAAAAAAAGCATGGGCAGAAACTCTTCTGCCCAGAGGATCAAGCATGTCCAACCGTGATATTTCCCGGCGCGCCTTCTTGCAAGGCGGCCTGATCGCTGGTGTCGGCGTGACCATGGCGCCACTCGGCAGCCAGGCGTTCGCCGCCCTGATGGAGGAGCGCGTCACCACCTCGCCGCAAAAGTGGATGAACCATGACGGCAAGGCGCGTTTCCGTAACGACGCGCTGTCCAAGGTCTGTGGCAACAAGGTCTTCGCCCGCGACATCCGCGCCAAGGACATGCCCGGCTGGCCGACCCAGCAAGGCCATGCGCTGCTGCTCAAGGCAACCAAGGTCGACCGCATCTATGCCGGCCATGACCTCAGCCTGCTCGGCGCTGACCTGCAGCCAGACCGTGTCGTCACCGCCGCCGACCTGGCCAAGGATGGCATCGCCTGGCCCGAGGCCCATTCGCCCGACCCGCTGCTGCCGCCCGGCCAGGTGCCGATGTTCATCGGCCACCCGGTGGCGATCCTGATCTGGCACGACTTCGAGCGCTTCCGGCAGGCCAAGCGCAAGCTGCAGTTCAATGACAAGGCGATCCAGTACGGCGCCCAGGCTCCGCTGTACCAGCGTGACCCCTATGGCAGCTTCCGCTTCGTGCGTGTGGGCGGCGCCACGCCGTTCGACGACGATGAATTCTCCAGCCTGAAGAATTCCATGCTGTTCCCGACCATCCTCAATCGCAAACCGGTGTGGTCCAAGCAACCCAACCAGCATGGCGACCTGACCGAGCAGGGCCTGTTCTACGCCAAGCGCATGGGCGAGCAACTGGACAACCCGCCCGAGGACTGGCTGGTGTTCGACGAGCGCTACAAGACGCCGTCGATCGAGCCTGCCGCGCTGGAGCCAGACAACGGCAACGGCTGGTACGACCCGGCGACCGGCACGCTGCACTTCGTGGTCGCGACCCAGTGCCCGTTCGAAGTGGCGCAGGAATGCGTGCACATGATCAAACCGTCGCGCTTCGCCCTGAACACGCTCAACATGCACCCTGGCTACACCGTGGGCTACGGCTCAAAAGACAACAACATCTTCGTCTTCTACGCCGCCGTGGCCGCACTGTATGGCGCCGGTGTGCCGATCCGCCTGGCCAACGACCGCTACGAGCAGTTCCAGAGCGGCATCAAGCGCCATGCCTTCGACATCCGCTATCAGCTGGCCGTGGACAAGAAGGACAACCGCTTCAAGATCTTCCGCGCCGACATGAGCTGCGACGGCGGCGGGCGCATCAACTACAGCCCGTCGGTGGCTGCGGTGGGCGCCACTGCGGCGCAGTCGATCTACTACATGCCGCAGAACGACCTGTCGGTGACTGCCTACTACTCGCGCGGCGTCGAGGCAGGCTCCATGCGCGGTTACGGCACCCTGCAGAGCATGGCCGCCACCGAGATGATGGTGGATGAAATCGCCGGTCGCCTGGGCGTCGATGCCATCGACCTGCGCCGTGCCAACGCACTGAAGTCGGGCATGAAGAACACCCAGGGAGCGGTCCCGGCCGGTGCCCTGCGTTTGTACGAGATCCTCGACAAGGCCGCCGTGCACGACTGGTGGCGCAACCGCGATGCCCGCAAGCAGCAGATGGACGCCAAGGATCCGGACCACTGGTACGGCGTCGGCTTCGCCATCTGCCAGAAGGATTTCGGTACCGGCTCCGAGGCGCCGATGGCCAGCGTCGAGTTCACCGCTGATGGGCGCATCAGCCTGCGCCACATCGGCACCGAACTGGGCACTGGCATGTCCACCTCCCAGGCGCTGGTGGTCAGCGACTTCCTCGGCCGCTCGGCCGACGAGGTGAAGACGGCAGTCACCGAATGGCCGGAGTTGCAGCTGACCACCAGCGGCAACCCTTATCTGATCAGCCAGCCCGAGCAGGACAGCGCGCTGCGCAACCCGCGCTGGGTCGGCAAGCTGGCTTCGCCATCGTCGGCGACCAACTCGGCGTTCTACTTCAGCCACGCCACCCGTGAAGCGGCCCGCGTGCTGTTCAACCATGGCCTGTGGCCGGCGGCGATGGCCATCTGGAGCCAGGGCCCGTACGGCGGCCAAGCCAACCCGCTGGTGGTGCGTCGCGAGAACGCGGTGTGGGTCAACGGCGAGCTTACAGGCAATGGCCTGTCGCCGATCCCGTTCGCCCAGTTGGCACAGAAGGCCCATGAGATGGGGCTGGTCACTGGCGTCAGCGTGCACGGTTTCAACCGCTGGAGCTGGGCCGAGGCCGACTTCGTCATCGACGGCGTGCGCGAGCGCTTCCCGCTCGATGCCGTGGCGGTGAAGTACGGCGACGGCGCGGTCAATGCCAAGAAGGCGCAGATGAGCAGCCATGGCTACCACCTGCTCGACCGGCAGAACGCCGCCTACCCGGATACTCAGCTGAACAATGCCATGGTCACTTACTACAGCCCGGTGGCGACCATCGTCGAGGTCAAGGTCAACAAGGGCACCCACGAGGTTGAGGTGCTCAACCACCACAGCTGGGTCGAGTGTGGCCGTGTACTGGTGCCGGAACTGGTCAAGGGCCAGCTCGAAGGCGGTATCGCCATGGGTATCGGCCATGCACTGACCGAAGAAATGCCGTTGTACGAGGGCGGGCCCGGGGAGGGCGACTGGAACTTCAACCGCTACCGCCTGCCGCACGCACGGGATGTGGCGGTGTGGAAACAGACCAGCGAAATCCTCCCGCCGCTGTCACCGACCGACCCGTCCAAGGGCATCGCCGAAGTGGTGATGATCCCGGTCGTCGGTGCCATCGGCAACGCCGTGGCGCATGCCATTGGCAAGCGCGTGCGCGATCTTCCCATCACCCCAGCCCGTATCAAGGAGGCCCTCAATGGCTAACCGTCCACTGCAACTGACCCTCAACGGTCAACCGGTCGGCCCGGTCGAGGTCCCTGATGACCTGGCGATGATCGACTACCTGCACGAACACCAGAACCTTACAGGTTCGCGCCTGGGCTGCGGCCAGGGCATCTGCCATGCCTGCGTGGTGATCGTCGACAACCCCGACGGCACCAGTGAGGAAGTGCGCACCTGCATCACCGGCGCGCATTACTTCGAGGGCAAGAAGGTCCGCACCATCGAAGGCCATGCCAAGCAGGACGAGGCCGGTGACCTGACGCTGAACCCGATCCAGCAGAAGTTCGTCGACCTGTTCGCCTTCCAGTGCAGCTATTGCGCGCCGGGCTTCGTCAACGCCGCCACGGTGCTGGTGGAAACCGCCCAGCGCCAGCCGCTGAAGAAGAGCGAAGTGGAAGACCGTATTGAAGCCAGCCTCGGCCACCACATCTGCCGCTGCACCGGGTACGTGCGTTACTACGACGCTACCCGCACGGTGCTCAATGACCTTGGCCTGGTCAAGGAGGGTTGAGCATGGGCATCGTTCGTAGCACGCTCGCGCTGGCCCTGGGCCTTGCCGTCGCTTCACTGGCCCAGGCGGCCGATGTGGCGCAGGTCAAGCGCGGTGAATACCTGGCCCGTGCCGCCGACTGCATGGCCTGCCATACGGCCGAAGGCGGTGCCCCGTTCGCCGGTGGCCTGCCGATCCATTCGCCGTTCGGCACCATCTATGGCAGCAACATCACCCCGGACAAGCAGTACGGTATCGGCAACTATACGGCCGACGAATTCTTCGCCGCAGTCACCGAGGGCAAGCGCAAGGATGGCGCCAACCTCTACCCGGCGATGCCGTACACCTCGTACCACCTGATCAAGCGCGAGGATTCCGATGCGATCCTCGCCTACCTGATGACCGTACCGCCGATCAATCGCCCGGCGCCGCAGACGGCGTTGAGCTTCCCGTTCAACGTGCGCCTGGGGCTGACCGGCTGGAACATGCTCTATGGCAAGAGCGTGCAACTGCAGCCGACCGAGGGCAAAAGCCCGGCCTGGCAGCGCGGGCAGTACATGGTCGAGGTCATGGGCCACTGCGGCGAGTGCCACACGCCGCGCAACCCTATCGGTGCGCTGCAGCAGGACCAGCGCCTGAGCGGTGGCTTGCTCGGTGGCTACCTGGCGCCGAGCCTGCTGGCCCAGGACCTGGCCGACCGCGGCTGGACCCAGCCGGACCTGACTACCTTCCTCAAGCACGGTATCAGTGCCCAGGGCAGCATGTTCAACGAAATGTTCCCGGTGGTGCACCACAGCACCCAGCATCTGCAAGACGCCGACCTGGCGGCCATGGCCACCTACCTGCTCGGCGACCAGCCGCCGCCGGCCAAGCAGATCAAGGCCGTTGCCCTGGAGCAGATGAGTGACAGCGCCAAGCGCGGCCATCAGCAGTACCTCAATGTCTGCGCCGGCTGCCATGGTGTCGACGGCAAGGGCAAGCCACACATTGCGGTGGCCATGGACGGCAACACGGTGCTGCGCCAGAGCGACTCGCGCAACCTGGTCAAGGCCATCCGCGACGGCATCCGTGAGCAGCAGTTCACCGGCTTCGAGCGCATGCAGCCGATGCCGGGCTTTGCCGACAAGCTTGACGATCAGCAAGTGACGGACATGGTCAACTACCTGCGCCAGGCCTGGGGTGGATTGCCCGGTGACCTGACCGTACAGCAGCTCGCCGAGCTGAAGGCGGAGTAAACCGTGCAGCATCTCGATCTCCAGGTGATCAGCCAGGCGCTGCAGTGGTCGTGCAATGGCCAGCGGGTGTGGTTGTGCACGGTGCTCGCTACGTACGGCTCGGCGCCGCGTGCGCCGGGCTCGCTGCTGGCGGTCAACGCCAGCGGCCAGTGGCTGGGTTCGCTGTCGGGCGGTTGCGTCGAGGATGATTTCCTCGAACGTGTGGGGCGGGGTGAGTTTCCCGAGCCGATTGCCATCGTGCGCTATGGCGATGGTAGCGACCCGCGTTCGAGCATTCGCCTGCCCTGTGGCGGCGTGCTCGAGGTGCTGGTGGAGAACCTGCCGGCTGACTGTGACGTGCAGGCCCACCTGCGTGAGCTGGAAGGTGCACTGCGCGGGCAGCGCCGGTTGCTGCGCGAGGTGAGCCTGCCGCAAGGTGATCGCCAGCTCAGCGACGACCACCGCCAGGGCCCGCGCGTGGAGCGTGAAAGCGGCCGCGTGCGTTTGCGTGTCGGTGCCGCCCAGCGCCTGCTGCTGGCTGGGTATTCCAGCGTCGCGCATTTCTGTGCCGAGTTCGGTAAAGGCATGGGCTTTGAAGTCATCCTCTGTGACCCGCGTGATGAGGTGCTTGAAGGCGTGGTGCTGGACGGCGTCGAGGTGCGCCGTGAGCTGCCGTCGGAGTTCATCGCCAATGGCGGTTGCCATGCCGACACGGCGGTGGTTGCATTGACCCATGATCCGAAAATCGATGACCTGGCCATGCTTGAAGCGGTGCGGACCGAAGCGTTCTACATTGGCGTGATGGGCTCGAAGGCCACCTCCGACAAGCGTCGCGAACGTTTGCAGCGCATCGGCGGCCTGGGCGACGATGAACTGGCGCGGATTCACGCGCCAATCGGCCTCAACCTGGGCAGCAAGACTCCGGCCGAGATTGCCCTGGCGGTGCTCGCCGATATCCTGCGCCTGCGCAACGGCATCGGGCGGGCGGCGCTGTGAGTGTGGTGGCGCTGGTGCTGGCGGCTGGCAGCAGCGTGCGTTTCGGTGCTGACAAGCGCCGCGCGCTGATGGCGGATGGTCGCAGCTTGCTGGTGCACAGTGTCGAACGTGCCTGCACGGTGTTCGATGACGTGCGGGTAGTGTTGCGTGACGGCGAGCGGGGAGAGGAGCTGGGGTTGCCGTCGGCTTGCCGGGTCATCGGCAGTGCCGATTTCACGCAGGGCTTGGGCCATAGCCTGGCGGCTGGCGCCGCTTCGCTGGTCGACAGCGAGGCACAGGCGGTGGCAATCCTGTTGGGTGACATGCCCTGGGTGGAGCCCGCGACCCTGGGCTTGCTTGCACGCGAGGCCGGTGGGTCGACGATTGTTCTGCCGTGTCATGACGGGCAGCAGGGCCATCCGGTGCTGTTCGGGCGTGATTTTTGGCCAGCGCTTGCGCGGCTGACGGGCGATGAAGGGGCGCGGTCGGTCGTGAGGGCCCATCCGGACCGTTGCGTCAGGCTGGCGGTCGAGGATGCTGGTGTGCTGCGGGATGTCGATACGCCCGATGCACTGCGCCAATGAGCGTCGGTTCTACTCATCTGAGGGCGTTGCCGGCGACGAGCATTGCCATCTGCTCGGTGATGCCAGTTTTGTGCAGTGATATTCACATCATGAAGCGGGCTCGGAAGTTCCTGAGTCAGTTCTAGGAAAAGTCTATTTAGAGGGTTGGGCCAGCTCTTGGCCCATCCCCAATCAACCTGCAAGGGTCCATAATCCCCTCTTAATCCCTCCATAGTGCAATCCCAGCCACACCACTCCGGGAGCCCCACCATGCACGTTCTGCTCTGCGAGGACGACGACCTGATCGCCAGCGGCATCTGCGCCGGCCTCACCGCCCAGGGCCTCACCGTCGACCGTGTGGCCAATGCCGCTAGCGCCCGGGCCCTGCTGCAAGCGGCGCAGTTCGACGTGATGATCCTCGACCTCGGCCTGCCCGACGAAGACGGGCTGAAACTGCTGCGCCGCCTGCGCCAGCAAGGTGTGGACCTGCCCGTGCTGGTGCTCACCGCACGCGATGCGGTCACCGACCGGGTCGATGGCCTGCAGGCCGGCGCCGACGACTACCTGCTCAAACCCTTCGACCTGCGCGAACTGGCGGCGCGCCTGCACACTTTGTTACGCCGGGTGGCGGGGCGGGCGGTCAACGTGATCGAGCATGGCCCGCTGCGCTACGACCCGAGCAGCTGCGAGGCGACCCTGGCCGGCCAGCCGGTCGACCTGTCGCGACGTGAACAGGCGCTGCTCCAGGCATTGCTGCAGAACCCCGGCCGAGTGCTGTCCAGTGAACAGCTGAAGGACTGCGTGTACGGCTTCAGCGACGAAGTCGAGAGCAACGCGCTTAATGTGCATATCCATCACCTGCGGCGAAAGCTTGGCAACAGCATCGTCGAGACCGTGCGTGGCCTGGGTTATCGCCTGGGGCCGGCACAGGCGCCAGAGCAAACCTCCAAGAGAAGCGCATCATGAGCCTGCGGGTACGCCTCAGCCTGATCCTCGGTAGCGCCTTCATCATCATCTGGGCCTTGGCAGCGGCGTGGATGTTGCGCGACCTGCGCCAGCAGATGATGTTCTCCCTCGATCAGCGCCTGGTGGCGTCGGCGCGCATGGTCGCCGGGCTGATCGACCAGCTGCCGCAACCGCTGGCGGCCAAGGGCGAGGACGCGCACTTTTCCGCCGACCAGTTGAGCGTGCCCGACGGCATGGCCTGCCAGGTGAGTTCCCTGCGCGGCGAGATCCTCGCCAGCAACCACAAGCATGACGGCGCCATGGACGACCAGCGCAGCGGCTTCCGTGACCAGACCATCGATGGTGCGTTGTGGCGCACCTTCACCTACAACCACGGTGACGTGCGCATCACCACCGCCGACCGGCACATGGAGCGCGAGGCACTGAACCAGTCGATTCTGCTGGCCGCCTCGGCGCCGGTGCTGATGGCCTTGCTCGGCAGCCTCGGGCTGCTGTGGATCGGCCTGGGCAAAGGCCTGGAACCGCTCAATCGCATGCGCGACTCTCTGCGACGTCGGCGTGCCGACAGTGTCGAGCCGTTGCAGGTGGCCGGCTTGCCCAGCGAGCTGCAACCCTTGCTCGACACCCAGAACCAGTTGTTCCTGCGCATCGCCCAGACCATCGAGCGCGAACGGCGCCTGACCGACGATGCCGCCCACGAACTGCGCAGCCCGCTGACCGCGATCAAGACCCACCTGCAGGTGGCGCGAATGACCGATGGCGCGGTGCGCGAGCAGGCGCTGGAACATGCCGAGCAAGGCACCGACCGCATGCACCGGACCCTGGAACAGCTGCTGATGCTGGCGCGGGTCGAGGGCAGCCTGTCGTTCGAAGACGGTGTGCAGTGCAGCGCCGAGCAGGTTGCCCGCCAGGCGGTGCAGGATGCTGGCGGCGGTGACAATCGGCGCATCGTCCTGCACCTGCCGCAGGAGGCCACGCAGATCTACCTGGGCATGCCTGCGCCGCTGGCGGTAGCGGCCTTGCGCAACCTGCTGGACAACGCCCTGCGCCATGGGGGTGATACCGAGGTGGAGCTGGAAGTGCAGATGGCCGATGGGCAGGTGGGATTCATGGTGCGTGACCATGGGCCGGGCATTGCGGATGGCGATCTGCAGCACCTGACCGAACGTTTCTGGCGCAACGGGCAGAGTGGGGGGTGTGGGCTGGGGTTGGCGATCGTTCAGGCGATCGTGCAGCGCTGTGCCGGCAGCCTCAGGTTCGACAGTCGCCAAGATGGGTTGCGGGTTCTGCTGCAGGTGCCTGCGCGTTCGGCCAGCTGATCTTCAATGCCTGTGCCGGCCCCTTCGCGGGACAGGCTGAGGAAATTCCCGCAACAACCGCTAAATCCTCCCCGCACTCAAGCGTTTCCCAAGCGATAACTGCCCATTCGCTTGCTTGCGAGGATTCACCCATGTCCACCGCTACCAGCCTTGCCCAGGTCCCGCCGGCCAGAGCGCCGCATCCTTTGTACGAATTCAGGGAATCGCCCCTGCTGCTGCGCCAGCAGCAACAGGAATCCAACGCCCGCAGCTACCCTCGGCGCATCCCGCTGGCGCTCAAGCGCGCCCGTGGCATCCACGTCGAGGACGTCGAAGGCCGCCAGTTCATCGACTGCCTGGCCGGCGCCGGCACCCTGGCCCTGGGCCACAACCACCCGGTAGTGATCGAGGCTATTCAGCGCGTGCTGGCTGACGAACTGCCGCTGCACACCCTGGACCTGACCACGCCGGTCAAGGACCGTTTTGTCCAGGACCTGTTCGGTATCCTGCCCGAGGCCTTGCGCCGCGAGGCCAAGGTGCAGTTCTGCGGGCCGACCGGCACCGACGCGGTGGAAGCGGCGCTCAAGCTGGTGCGCGGTGCCACCGGGCGCAGTACCGTGCTGGCCTTCCAGGGCGCCTATCACGGCATGAGCCAAGGTGCGCTGAGCCTGATGGGTAGCCACGGTCCCAAGCAGCCACTGGGCGCGCTGCTGAGCAATGGCGTGCAGTTCATGCCGTACCCCTACGACTTCCGTTGCCCGTTCGGCCTGGGCGGTGAAGCCGGGGTCAAGGCCAACCTGCATTACCTGGAAAACCTGTTGCTGGACCCGGAGAGCGGCGTGCCGCTGCCGGCGGCGGTGATCCTTGAAGTTGTGCAAGGTGAGGGCGGGGTGATCCCGGCCGACATCGAGTGGCTCAAGGCTGTGCGGCGCATCACCGAACAGGCTGGCGTGGCATTGATCGTCGACGAGATCCAGAGCGGCTTCGCCCGGACCGGGCGGATGTTTGCTTTCGAGCATGCCGGCATCGTGCCGGATGTGGTCACGCTGTCCAAGGCCATTGGTGGCAGCCTGCCGCTGGCGGTGGTGGTGTACCGCGACTGGCTGGATACCTGGAAGCCAGGCGCCCATGCCGGCACCTTCCGCGGCAATCAGATGGCCATGGCCGCCGGTTCGGCGGTGATCAACTACCTGGTCGAGCACCGCCTGGCCGAACATGCCGAGGCCATGGGCCTGCGCTTGCGTGAGCATCTGCAGCGGCTGCAACGGGATTATCCACAACTGGGTGATATCCGTGGCCGTGGCCTGATGCTTGGGGTGGAGTTGGTCGACCCACAAGGTCAGCCGGATACTCTTGGCCACCCGCCTGCCAATCGGGTGCTGGCACCGAAGGTCCAGCGCGAATGCCTCAAGCGTGGGCTGATCCTCGAACTGGGCGGGCGCCATGGCGCCGTGGTGCGCTTCCTGCCGCCACTGATCATCAGTGCGCAACAGGTAGACGAGGTGGCGCAGCGCTTTGCCGAAGCAGTGGCCGCCTCCATTTGAGTCCGGGAGGGCCGCGCCGCGGCCCTCTCGTACGGCGAATCAACCGTTGTCCGCGTTCGCTACCTGCCAGCCACCCCCCAGCGCCTTGTACAGCGCCACGCTGACCTGCAGGCGAGCCAGGCGTAACTGTGCCTGCTGGTCCTGTGCGAGATAGAGCGTGCGCTGGGTTTCGAGCACGCTCAGCAGGGTCTCGGCCCCGGCCGCGTAGCGCCGTTGGGCCAGGTCGAAGGCCAGGCGTGCCTGTTCGACCTCCTGGTCCTGCCAGTGGCGCTGCTGCTCAACACCGTGGATGGCATTGAGGGCCTTCTCGACATCGGCGAAGCCGGCCAGGATACTGCTGCGGTAGCTTTCCAGCAGCTCGTCCTGCTGGGCTTGGGCCAATTGTTGCGCCGCTCGCAGCCGGCCATTATTGAAGATCGGCGCGACCAGGCCGGCGGTCAGGGTGTAATAAGAGCTGTCGAAGACCTCGGGCAGGGTGCGTGCGCCGGTGCCAATGTTGGCGCCTAGGGTCACTTTCGGCAGCAGGGCGGCCCTGGCCACCTGCACATTGGCGTGGGCGGCGGCCAGGCGTGCTTCGGCAGCGGCGATGTCCGGACGGCGGGCGAGCAGTTCGCTGGGTATGCCGCTGCCAATGCGCGGCCAGTTCACGGTTGCCAGCGCTTCAGCCGTGGTGGGCAGGGCCTGGACCGGGTCGCCTAGCAGTGTGGCCAGGGTAACGCGGTTGTCCTGCCACTGCTGTTCGAGCAGCGGCACTTGCCGCTCCTGAGCGGCCACCAGGCTGCGCTGCTGGGCCAGTTCCAGGCGCGTCGCGGAGCCGGCGCGCTGACGTGTCTCGACCAGCGCCAGGACATCACGGGCGTTACGCAGGTTGAGGCGGGCAATGCGCAGCTGTTCTTCCAGGGCCAGGCCCTGCAGGTAACTGTTGGCCACGCTGCTGACCAGCGTCAGTTCGACCGTCTGGCGATCGAAGCGGCTGGCGTCGAGGCTGTACAGGGCGCTCGAGCGCGCAGCGCGCAGGCCTCCCCAGAAGTCGATCTCGTAGCTGGCGACCAGCTGCATGCCGAACGACGTGCTGGTTCGCTCGTACTTGCTGACATCGAGTTGGTCATAGCCCTCGCCATGCAGCAGGCGCTGGCGGCTGCCGTCGAGCTCGAACCTGAGCTCCGGCAGCAGCGGCGCTCCGGCGATCACCGCCTTGGCTTGGGCCTGGCGCACGCGCGCAGCGGCGGCGGCAAGGTCGTGGGCATTCGACCGGGCGCGTTCGATGAGGTGGTCCAGTTCGGTGCTGTCAAAGGCCTGCCACCACTGCGCCGAAGGCAGGCTGGCAGAGGGCTGGAGGGTTTCGCCTTGCCAGGCGGTGGGTGCAGCGATGCCGCTGGATGGCGCGGGCGTCAGGCTGCAGGCGGCGAGGCCTAGGCACAGGGACAACAGGCTGATGCGGCTTGGCAGGGTCATGGACTATTCGCTGGTAAGGGCTTTGACCGGGTCGAGTCGGGCGGCTTTGCGGGCCGGCATGAAGCCGAACACGATGCCGGTGAGAACGGCGCAGGAGAACGCACCGAGCATGGCGGGCAGGGTGAAGGCCACGGCAACCTTGCCCATCATCAATGCACCACCGGTCAGCAGGGCCAAGCCGATGCCGGCCATGCCGCCGACCATCGACAGCATCACCGCTTCGCTGAGGAACTGGCGCAGGATGTCGTGCTGGCGTGCGCCGGTGGCCATGCGGATGCCGATTTCGCGGGTGCGCTCGCGCACGGTCATGAGCATGATGTTCATCACCCCGATGCCACCGACCAGCAGCGAGATCGCGGCAATCGCACCGAGCATCAGCGACAGGTTGTTCTGGGTGCGCGCCTCGGCCTGGATCAGCGCGGCCGAGTTGGTCAGCTCGAAATCGTGACGGCCCTGGTGGCGCCGGCGTAGAAGGCGGTCGACGGCAGCTTCGGTTTCATCGACCCGTGCCGCGTCGACGGCGGCGACGGTGATGTAATCGGGGTCGCGCTGGCCGAACAGGCGGATTGCCGCTGCCGAGTAAGGCACCACGATGCGCCCGTCGGCATCCTGGTCGCCGGAGCTGGCACCTTTGCCGGCGAGAATGCCGATGACCTGGAACGGCACATTGCCGATCAGCAGGTACTGGCCAAGTGGGTCGCGGTCAGCTGCGAGCATCTTTTCCCGGACTTTCTGGCCGATCACGGCCACTGCCGCGCCACTGGCTTCGTCGGCATCGGTGAAGAACGCCCCTTCGACCGCCGGCCAGTTGAAGATCAGCGGGAACTGGTTGTTGTTGCCGCCCACGTAGAAGCGCTGGCTGTTGTTGCCGTGGCGCACCATCACCTTTTCGCCCAGCACCGGCATGATCTGCCGGACCTGCGGCAGCTGGCCGATGGCGGCGACGTCGTCGAGGGTAATGGTGCCAGCGGGTTCGCCCAGGGTGGCGGGCTTGCCGTTGAGGTAGAGGATGTTCGAACCGAAGGCGGCCATTTGCGCCATCACCTGGCGCTTGCTGCCTTCGCCGACGGCCAGCATGACCACCACCGAGGCGACCCCGATGACGATGCCGAGCAGGGTCAGGGCGGTGCGAAAGCGGTTTACCCACATGACCCGCCAGGCGGCTTGCAGGGCTTCGACCAACTCACCTTTCCAGGCCCCGCGCTGGGTCGCGCCACGGTCCAGGCGCTGGCGCAGGTCGACGGCTTGCAAGGCTTGGCGCGGAGCGCTGGGCGCCTGGTCGGTCGCGGTGTCGCTGATCATCTGGCCGTCGCGGATCTCGATCACCCGCTGTGCCCGCGCCGCCACTTTGTGGTCGTGGGTGATCAGGATGATTACATGGCCCTGGCTGGCCAGTTCGTCGAGCAGCGCCATGACTTCGGTGCCGCTGTGGCTGTCGAGCGCACCCGTGGGCTCGTCGGCAAGGATGATATGACCGCCGTTCATCAGCGCCCGGGCGATCGACACCCGTTGCTGCTGGCCACCCGAGAGCTGGTGCGGGCGGTTGGCGCTGCGGCTGGCCAGGCCCAGGCGGGCGAGCAGGGCGGCGGCGCGGGCATGCCGCTCGCTGGCGGGTGTGCCGGCATAAATGGCCGGCATCTCGACGTTCTCCTGGGCCGAGCCCGAAGGGATCAGGTGGTAGCCCTGGAACACAAAGCCGAACGCCTCGCGGCGCAGCCAGGCCAGTTCATCGCTACCCAGCTTGGCCACGTTTTTGCCGGCGAAGCGGTAGCTGCCGGACGTCGGGCGGTCGAGGCAGCCGAGTATGTTCATCAAGGTCGACTTGCCCGAGCCGGATGCACCGACGATGGCGACGAACTCGCCGGGGTGGATGCACAGGCTGATGCCGCGCAGCACATCGACCTTGGGGCTGTCCTGGCCACCGTAGGACTTGCGGATATCGACCAGTTCGATCAGCGGCGCAGTCATTCAGCCTCCGCTGGCGCTGGGGGCGCCCATCAGCAGTTGCTCGCCTTCGCTGAGCCCGTCCAGCACCTGAACGCGCAGGCGGTCGCTGAGGCCGGTGCGCACCTGGCGCTGCACCACCTTGCCGTGCCGGTCGAGCACCCGTGCCATGAACAGGCCGCCGTGTTCGTCCAGCGCGGCCAGTGGCACGGTAAGGACCTGGCTGGCCTGGCCGGCGACGAAGAACACCTGGGTGGTCATGTCGGCCATCAGCGCACCATCCGGGTTGTCGACATCCAGCAGCACGGTGTACTGCACCACCTGGTTGCCGGTGCTGCCAGCACTGGCCGGGCTGCCACCGCCCTGGCTGGCTTGTTCGAGTGGCTTGGGCGGGATCGGCAGAATCTGCCGCACCGTGCTGCTCCAGCGGCGCTTGCCGCCGGACAGGGTAGTGAAGTAGGCGGTCATCCCTGGCTTGACCTTGCCGATGTCGGCTTCGGAGACCTGGGCCCAGACGGTCATGGGTGACAGCTTGGCGATGCGCAGGATCAGCGGCGTGCGTTGCTGGGCGTTGAGGGTCTGGCCTTCGCGGGCGTCGACGGCTACCACGGTGCCGTCCATCGGCGCATAGATGCGCGTGTAGCCCAGTTCCGCCTCGTCGCTGCGCAGGCTGGCCTGGGCCTGGCGGATCTGCGCCTGGAACATGTCGATGCGCGCCTGGGTGACCTTGAGCTGGGCAGCAGCGGCCTGGACGTCCTCATCGCGGGTGGCGCCTGCGGCGGCAAGCTTGCGCTGGCGCTTGAGCTGCTGGTTGGCCAGCTCGAACTGCGCACGCTGCTCGGCGAGCTGGGCCTTGAGGTTGTCGATCGAAAAGCGCCCGGCATCCAGCCGAGCCTGCTGGGTGGAGGGGTCGATCTCGACCAGCAGTTGGCCCTTGCGCACCGGGTCGCCCGCTTCCACGTGCAGTGTGCGGATTTGCCCCGAAGCTTGGGCGCCCACATCCACGTAGCGCCGGGGCTGCAAGGTGCCCAGGGCGGTCACGCTGCTTTCGATGTCTGCCCGCGTGACCGTGACGGTACCGAGCGGTTGTGCGCCGACGGGCAGGGCTTGCCAGGCTAGCAGGCAGCCCAGGCTCAGCAGGCCCACGCCAGCGAGGATGAGCTGGCGGCGGGGGGAGGTTAAACGGCTCATGCGGACTTCCAGCCTGGGTAGTGGTCACGCGCTGCCAATCGAGGTGCGCACCGAAGTCCCAGATAAACGAAGGCTGAGCAGGCGGATTTAGCCTGAATGAGGGGGTGGAGGGCGTGTTGCTGAGAATAGTTATAATTTGTACTATCACAGCCCGGTATCACTCAGTCCCGCACGTGGGTTGCAAGGACGATTTCAGGTGCTGTTGTGGAACATTATTATCGCGAACTGGTGAGCTTCCTTTGTGCCCGCCTGGGCAACCGCCAAGCTGCGGAGGACGTTGCCCACGATGCCTATCTGCGGGTACTTGAGCGGACCGACAGCGGGCAGATCGAGCATCCGCGGGCGTTTCTCTACCGTACGGCACTTAACCTGGTGGTCGACCGGCACCGGCGCCATCAGGTGCGCCAGGCCGAATCACTGGATGCGCTGGAGGCCGATGGGCGCTTTCTCAGCGCAGAACTGCAGCAGGACATGCAACTCGACCAGCGCCTGGCCATGATGCAAAAGGCCCTGGATGAGCTGAGCAAGGTGTGCCGCGACTGCTTTCTGTTGCGCAAGCTCGATGGTCTGTCACACCAGCAGATTGCAGAGCGGTTGGGCATCTCGCGCAGCCTGGTGGAAAAGCACATCGTCAACGCCATGAAGCACTGCCGTGTGCGCATGCGGCAGTGGGAGTCCTGAACGTGGGGTGAAGGGCAAGTGAAAATTCTGTGTGATGGCCACTTGATTTCTCTCGCTTTCCCGACAAGTATCTAAATTGACCCCTCCAGGTACAGCCTTGGTGGTTGCCTGTTTCTGGCGCAGTTTGGTCAGGGAGCTGTCCCTTTTCACCTGACGGCCCAGGTCCGACAATGACAAACAAGACCCTGCGCATCCTGATTGCCGATGAGCACCCGCAGCAGCGCCTGCAGCTGGAAAAACTGCTCAATGGCCTCGGCTATTACCGGATTGCCCCGGTCGAGTCGTTTGAAGAGTTGCAGCGCCTGGTGCAGTGCGCCTTGCAACCGTTCAACCTGCTGCTGGGCAACATCGAGCTGGCCAGCCATGCTGGCGTCGACCTGGCACGCTTCTGCCGGGTCAGCACGCAGATCCAGCATGCCCTGCTTTACCATTCGCAACACCTGAAAGTGCCTGTCGTGCCACAGACCGAGCGCCAGGCTGTCAGCGTGAGCCTGCCACAGGTGCCGGATAACGACGCGCTGCAATCGTTCATGGCGATCATCGACAGCCCGGTGCTGGTCGGCAAGATTGCCCTGCCTTCCGGGCTGGCGGGTGGCGCGGCCTATACGCGCAAGCCCAGGAACTTCGGCCACACCGTCTTCAGCCGTTAGTGGCGTGGCTGGGGCAAGGCTGCGGGCATTTGCTATCCTCTTGCCCTTTGCCGATCTGCGGACCCCTGCCATGACTGCCATCGATACCGCTCGCCCGCCCCGGTTCAGCCGCGGCGACCACCGGACCCTGGGCCTGGCGGCACTGGGCGGCGCGCTGGAAATCTACGATTTCATCATCTTCGTGTTCTTTGCCCTGACCCTCAGCCAGCTGTTCTTCCCGCCGGAAATGCCCGAGTGGCTGCGCCTACTGCAGAGCTTTGGCATCTTCGTCACCGGTTACCTGGCGCGACCGCTGGGCGGCATCCTGATGGCGCATTTCGCTGACCACCTCGGGCGCAAGCGGGTGTTCAGCCTGAGCATCCTGATGATGGCCTTGCCGTGCCTGCTGATCGGGGTGATGCCGACGTATACCGACATCGGCTATGCGGCCCCGCTGATCCTGCTGGCCCTGCGCATCCTGCAAGGCGCCGCTGTAGGTGGTGAAGTGCCGAGCGCGTGGACCTTCGTCGCCGAGCATGCGCCAAACGGTCGTCGTGGCTATGCCCTGGGCTTCCTGCAGGCAGGGCTGACTTTCGGTTACCTGCTGGGTGCGCTGACGGCCACACTGTTGGCTCACGTGTTCACGCCGCAGGAGATTCTCGATTACGCCTGGCGTTATCCGTTCCTGCTCGGTGGGGTGTTTGGCGTGATCGGTGTGTGGCTGCGCCGCTGGCTCAGCGAGACCCCGGTGTTCCTGGCCTTGCGCGAACGTCAGGAGCAACCAGTCAAGTTTCCGCTACGACGGGTGCTGGGCGAGCACCGCTCGGCGTTGATCCCGGCGGCGCTGCTGACCTGCGTATTGACTTCCGCAGTCGTGGTGCTGGTGGTGATTACCCCGACTGTGATGCAGCAACGCTTTGGCATGACGGCGGGGCATACCTTCGCCCTGAGCAGCGTGGGCATCGTCTTCCTCAATATCGGCTGTGTGCTGGCCGGGTTGCTGGTCGACCGCCTGGGCGCCTGGCGCGCACTGATGATCTACAGCGTGATGCTGCCGTTGGGCATCGCTGCGCTGTACGCCAGCCTGGTGGGGCAGTGGGGCATGACCTGGCTGGCCTACGCGCTGGCTGGGCTGGCCTGCGGTGTGGTGGGCGTGGTGCCGTCGGTGATGGTCGGGCTGTTCCCTGCCGAGATCCGCGTTTCGGGGATTTCCTTCACGTACAACGTGGCTTACGCCCTGTGGGCCAGTACCACGCCGCTGGCGTTGATTGCACTGATGCCGTGGAGCCCGTGGGTGTGTGTCGGCTTCTGCCTGATCATGGGCTCGGTGGGGCTGCTGACGGCCTCGTATTTCGGCCGTCGTGAACCATTGGCATTTGCCGCCGAGCCGATGCCGATCATATGTGCTGACAAGTAGCAGCAGCCGATACGAAAAAGCCCCCGGTTCTCTCGAGCCGGGGGCTTTTTGTTGCTGCAAGGGCAGTGGCCTTACATGTTCGGGTAGTTCGGCCCGCCAGCGCCTTCAGGGGTGACCCAGGTGATGTTCTGGGCCGGGTCCTTGATGTCGCAGGTCTTGCAGTGCACGCAGTTCTGCGCGTTGATCTGGAAGCGCTTGCTGCCGTCTTCCTGGCTGACCACTTCGTACACGCCCGCCGGGCAGTAACGCTGGGCCGGTTCGTCGTACAGCGGCAGGTTGCTGGCGATCGGCACGTTCGGGTCGGTCAGCTTCAGGTGGCAGGGTTGTTCCTCTTCGTGGTTGGTGCTGGAGAGGAATACCGAGCTGAGCTTGTCGAAGCTGAGCTTGCCGTCCGGTTTCGGGTAGTCGATCTTCTTCGACTCGGCAGCGAGTTTGAGGCAGGCATAGTCTGGCTTGGTGTCGTGCAGGGTGAACGGCAGCTTGCCGTTGAACCAGTTCTGGTCGACATAGTTGAAGGCGCCACCGAGCAGCGGGCCGAACTTGTGCAGTGCCGGGCCGAAGTTGCGGCTGGCGAACAGTTCTTCGTACAGCCAGCTGGCCTTGAAGGCGCTGACGTAGCCGTCGAGCAGGTCGCCACCTTCGCGGCCGGCAGCCAGTGCATCAGCTACTGCCTCGGCGGCGAGCATGCCGGATTTCATCGCGGTGTGGCTGCCCTTGATCTTGGAGAAGTTCAGGGTGCCGAGGTCGCAACCGATCAGCGCGCCGCCGTTGAAGACCATTTTCGGCAGCGAGTTCAGGCCGCCTTTGCAGATGGCGCGGGCACCGTAGCTGATGCGCTTGCCGCCTTCGAGGTACTGGCTCATCACCGGGTGGTGCTTGAGGCGCTGGAACTCGTCGAACGGGGAAAGGTAAGGGTTGGCGTAGGAGAGGTCGACGATCAGGCCGACCACCACCTGGTTGTTCTCCAGGTGATAGAGGAACGAGCCGCCGGTGTTGTCCTTGCTGGTCACGTCCAGCGGCCAGCCAGCGGTGTGCACCACCAGGCCCTGCTCGTGCTTGGCCGGGTCGATTTCCCAGATTTCCTTCAGGCCGATGCCGTAGTGCTGGACGTCGGCTTCGTTGTCGAGGTTGAAGCGCTTGATCAGTTGCTTGCCGATATGGCCGCGGCAGCCTTCGGCGAACAGGGTGTACTTGGCGCGCAGTTCCATGCCTGGGGTATACAGGCCGTCCTTCGGATTGCCTTCACGGTCGACACCCAGGTCACCGGTGACGATACCGCGGACTACGCCGTTTTCGTCGAACAGCGCTTCTTGGGCGGCGAAGCCCGGGTAGATTTCTACGCCAAGGTTTTCGGCCTGCTGGGCCAGCCAGCGGCACAGGTTGCCCAGGGAGATGATGTAGTTACCGTGGTTGTGCATGGTCTTGGGCACGAACAGGTCTGGGACCTTGGTCGAGCTGCCGGCGTCCTTGAGCACATAGATATCGTCGCGCTTCACTTCGGTGTTGAGCGGCGCGCCGAGTTCCTTCCAGTCGGGGAACAGCTCGTTCAGGGCGCGGGGTTCGAACACCGCGCCGGAAAGAATATGAGCACCTACTTCGGAGCCTTTTTCCACCACGCAGACGCTGATCTCGCTACCGGCTTCGGCGGCCTTCTGCTTCAGGCGGCAGGCGGCGGACAAGCCCGCAGGGCCTGCGCCGACGATGACCACGTCGAATTCCATGTATTCGCGTTCCACAGGTTCTCTCCTACTCATCAAGGCTCGTGCTGTTGCTTTGTCTTATGGGTGCTTGCGTGCAGCGGCGCTTCACTGGCGCGAAACTGTAGCTACGCAAAGGGCGGACTACACCGTTTTGTCTTGGCGCGCATTATATCTACACCACTTGGCGGGTCCAATACAAACGTTTGTTTGAATTTGCCGGAGCCCAGTAAAATCACTGGAACGCGGCTGGAAGGTGACCGATTTGCCGTATTGACCGGATTGGGTGTTGCGGTCAAGATACGAGCGGTTTTACGTTCGCCGTAGGCTTGCAGCCTGGCGCAGGTACACCTCTAAAGACCAGGTGTGGAGCAGGGTTTTGCGGCCTTTGGCCGGTTTGTAGTGGAGTTTACACGCCACCACAGAAAATGACCCGTGGGTATTTGCCGCAACAGTCGCGACAAGACTGTTCGGTCACCATGAAGTTTGCTCCTCCCGGTACGTTTTCAGAGGTGCCCTTGTACCCACGCGCATCGCCGGGCTCTGCCCCAGGCGACTATCTATTCACCGGAGAGTAACGAGGAATCCATGAAGGTTCTTGTAGCTGTCAAACGAGTGGTCGACTACAACGTCAAGGTTCGCGTCAAGGCGGACAACTCCGGCGTCGACCTTGCTAACGTCAAGATGTCCATGAACCCCTTCTGCGAAATCGCCGTGGAAGAAGCCGTACGCCTGAAGGAAAAGGGCGTCGCGACCGAGATTGTCGTCGTCTCCGTCGGCCCGACCACCGCTCAGGAGCAGCTGCGTACTGCCCTGGCCCTGGGTGCCGACCGCGCGATCCTGGTCGAAGTCGCTGACGAGCTGAATTCCCTGGCCGTGGCCAAGGCTCTGAAAGCCGTTGTCGACAAGGAGCAGCCGCAACTGGTGATCCTCGGCAAGCAGGCCATCGACAGTGACAACAACCAGACCGGCCAGATGCTGGCCGCGCTGACCGGCTTTGCCCAGGGCACCTTCGCCTCCAAGGTCGAAGTCGCTGGCGACAAGCTGAACGTCACCCGTGAAATCGACGGCGGCCTGCAGACCGTTTCGCTGAACCTCCCGGCCATCGTCACCACCGACCTGCGCCTGAACGAGCCACGCTACGCGTCGCTGCCGAACATCATGAAGGCCAAGAAAAAGCCGCTGGAGACCGTGACTCCAGACGCGCTGGGCGTGTCCCTCGCCTCCACCAACAAGACCCTGAAAGTCGAAGCGCCGGCTGCCCGCAGCGCTGGCATCAAGGTCAAATCGGTGGCCGAACTGGTCGAGAAGCTGAAGAACGAAGCGAAGGTAATCTAAATGACTATCCTGGTTGTCGCTGAACACGAGAACGGTGCCGTAGCCCCGGCCACCCTGAACACCGTCGCCGCTGCCGCCAAGATCGGTGGTGATATCCACGTGCTGGTCGCAGGCGCAAACGTCGGCGGCGTCGCCGAATCCGCTGCCAAGATCGCTGGCGTGGCCAAGGTGCTGGTTGCCGATAACGCCGCCTACGCCCACGCCCTGCCAGAAAACGTCGCGCCGCTGATCGTCGAGCTGGCGAAAGGCTACAGCCACGTGCTGGCCCCGGCCACCACCAACGGCAAGAACATCCTGCCACGCGTTGCCGCGCTGCTGGACGTTGACCAGATCTCCGAGATCATCTCGGTTGAATCGGCCGACACCTTCAAGCGCCCGATCTACGCCGGCAACGCCATTGCCACCGTGCAATCGAGCGCTTCGGTCAAGGTCATCACCGTGCGTACCACCGGCTTCGACGCCGTGGCCGCCGAAGGTGGCTCGGCTGCCGTTGAAGCGGTGGCTGCTGCGCACAACGCCGGCATCTCGGCCTTCGTTGGCGAAGAACTGGCCAAGTCCGACCGCCCAGAGCTGACCGCTGCCAAGATCGTCGTTTCCGGCGGCCGTGGCATGGGCAACGGTGACAACTTCAAGCACCTGTACAGCCTGGCCGACAAGCTTGGCGCTGCCGTCGGTGCCTCGCGCGCCGCGGTGGACGCAGGCTTCGTGCCGAACGACATGCAGGTCGGCCAGACTGGCAAGATCGTTGCGCCACAGCTGTACATCGCCGTCGGTATCTCCGGCGCGATCCAGCACCTGGCCGGCATGAAGGACTCCAAGGTGATCGTCGCGATCAACAAGGATGAAGAAGCGCCGATCTTCCAGGTAGCCGACTACGGCCTGGTCGCCGACCTGTTCGAAGCCGTTCCGGAGCTGGAAAAGCTGGTCTGATCCGCCTGCTTCACTTATAAAGAAGCCCGGCCCTCGCACTGAGGGCCGGGCTTTTTTGTTGCCGGGCAAGGAGTGAAGGATGGTGTTGCGCGAAGCGGGCAGGGTGCTGGCATGCATGGTGACGCTGCTGTCGCCGGTGGTGATGGCGGCAGGCAAGTGCGAGCGACTGGTGGCAACCGGCAGCCCGGACGCACCGCCGTATGCCTGGCAAGACCCGAGCGACCCGAAGCACCTGATCGGCGCCAATGTCGACCTGCTGCGCCAGGTACTTGGCGAGCTGGGGGTGAAAGTCGAGGTGCTCAGTGCCGGCCGGCGCGACCAGGCGCTGGAAGAGGTGCGCAGTGGGCGCATGGATCTGCTGCTCGATACCCCCATGCAAGTGGAGCAGCTGACGGCGCTGGACTACATCCACCCGCCCTTGCAGCTCAATGAATACCTGGTCTGGACGCGCCACGACGCCACGCTGGCGTTCGAAGGTCCGGCCGACCTGGCCAAGTATCAGGGCAGCCTGTCCGAGCGTGCGCGCCTGACCCCGGCGTTCACTGCCTTCGCCAAGGCCCAGCTGAAGCTGGTGTCGGCGCAGAACCTCACCCAGGCCTTCCAGAAACTGGTGCTGGGCCAGGTCGATTATGTATTGGCCGGGCGCTACTCGGGCATGGCCATGACCCAAAGCCTGGGCATGAGCAACAACCTCATCGCGCGTGGCTTGCCAGTGGACCGCCCGGGCCTGTACCTGGCCTTGTCGCACAATTCGGCCTGCAATGACGCGTGGTTGCGTGGGCAATTGGCGAAAAAGCTGACAGAATTGCCGATCTCCGGTGCGTCCGAAGCCGTGCTGCAACGTAATGTCGAGCGTTGGAAAGCGCAGATGCAAGTGCAGGCGGACGCCCCAAAACATTAGGAAGAGTGCGTGAGAACCCAATCCCTGATCCTAGCCGTGGCCATGCTCGGCCTGGCCGGCTGCGCCAATGACCCGGCGCCCAATGAGCAGATGCGAATTTCCGAGCAGGCGCTGGAGCAGGCCAAGGCAGTCGGTGCCACCGACCAGGTCGAAGCGCTGAAGCTGGCCGAAGACAAGTTCGCCCGGGCCCAGACCAACATGCTGACCGAGGACTACCGTGACGCACGCCTGCGTGCCGAACAGGCCGAGCTGGATGCCCGTCTGGCCGAGGCGCAGGTGCTGAACCAGAAGAGCGAAGAGCAGCTTCAGCTGCTGCAAACGCGGGTCAAGCGCCTGCGCAAGCAACTGGAGGTGCAGCCATGATGCGTCTGAATGCGAAAACCGCGCTTGCACTGCTGGTGCTGACGGCCGGCTTGCAGGGTTGCGCCAGCCAGCGCAGTTCGGCGGCACTGGATGACGCGACCGTGGCCTTCCAGAAGGTCAAGGACGATGCCGACGTGCTGCGCAGCGCCCCGCGTGACGTGATCCGTGCCGGTGAGTCGCTGTCCCGCGCCGAGCGCCTTTCCGGCTACATCGGTACGGGCAGCGATGTGCGCCATTATGCCTACCTGAGCCAGCGCTACAGCGAGATTGCCAGCGAGCACGCCAAGCTGGCGCTGAGCGAGGAGCGTCGGGCCAAGCTCGACCTCGAACGCCAGCGCCTGCAGTTGGCCTTGCGCGAGGCCAAGCTGGCCAGTGTGCAGCAGCAGGGCAAATGGGTGGAGAACCAGATTGCCGCGTTGGCCTCGGAGCAGGCTGACCGAGGCTTGGTGATGACCCTGAGTGACGTGCTGTTCGACACCGGCAGTGCCGACCTGAAAAATTCTGCCAGCCGCACCGTGCTCAAGCTGGTGCAGTTCCTCCAGCTCAATCCGCGTCGCGTGGTGCGGATCGAGGGCTATACCGACAGCACCGGTACGCCAGAAGATAACCTCAAGCTGTCGCGTGATCGTGCCCAGTCGGTGGCAGACATGCTGGTCGACCTGGGGATCGACGAGAAACGCCTGCAGGTCGAAGGCTATGGCGACCAGTACCCGATCGAGGCCAATGCTTCGGAGCGGGGCAGGGCGCAGAATCGCCGGGTGGAAATCGTCTTCTCTGACGATAAGGGTAGACTCGCGCCAGCGCGCTGAACACCTTGAAAAGGGGCCGCAAAGCGGCCCCGGCTTCCATCGGCATGGCGCGGATTAATCGTTTCGACAGGTGTCACGCAACGGTATTGTTGACTACTTAGCCATCTGTCCCAGTACACTTTGCAACTGTTACGGTATGCTCTACCGTCAGTGAGTCGTACAAGAATAACGAGCCGCCTGCGCGTCGAGATACCGCCATGACCAACCTGCTGCTGTACCAGCGTATCGCCCAGCAACTGGCCGACGACATCCGTCGCGGTGTCTACCAGCCAGGCGAGCGCGTACCGTCCGTGCGCAAGATGAGCGCCCAGCTCAACGTCAGCCATGCCACGGTGTTGCAGGCCTACGCCAATCTCGAGGATCAGGGGCTGATCCGTGCCCGGCCGCAGTCGGGCTACTACGTGCATCAGACGCCCGCCCTGACCGCGCAGACGCCGGACATCGCCCGGGTCGAGCGCCCTGGCCTGGTCACGCGTGCCAGCATCATCCAGCAGGTGTTGACCGAGGCGCGCCGCGATGGCGTGTTCCCATTCGGCGCTGCGGTGCCGCACGTCGATTACCTGCCGGTGCGCGCCTTGCACCAGCAGATCGCCAAGGTCACCCGCTTCCACAGCCCGCGTGCCTTCAGCTACATGTTCAGCCCCGGCTTCGAGCCACTGCGCCGGCAGATCGCGATTCGCATGCGTGATGCCGGCGTGCTGGTCGACCCGCGTGAGGTGATCGTCACCCATGGCTGTGTCGATGCGTTGCAGATGTCGCTGCGGGTGCTGACCCGCCCGGGTGATCTGATCGCGGCCGAGTCGCCAACCTATTACGGGCTCCTGCAGTTGGCGGACCTGTTGGGGTTGAAGGTGATCGAGATCCCCAGTGACCCGTCCACCGGCATCAGCCTTGAAGCTTTGCAACTGGCCGCCAATCAGTGGTCGATCAAGGCCTTGGTGTTGACCACGCGCCTGAGCAATCCATTGGGCGGCACTGTGCCAGAGGAGCGGCAGAAGCAGTTGCTGCGCCTGGCATCGGACTTCGATATCCAGATCGTCGAAGATGACATCTACGGCGAACTGATGTTCGAGCAGGGCAAGACCAAGGCGCTCAAGGCCTTCGATCGGCTGGACCGGGTCATCTACTGCTCGAGCTTTTCCAAGACCCTTTCGCCCGGGGTGCGGGTCGGCTGGATGGTGGCGGGGCGTTATCAGGATGAAATCCAGCGCCTGCAGACGTTCACTACCCACTCGGCGTGCAGCGTGACGCAAATGGGTGTGGCGGCGTACCTGGAGAACGGTGGCTACGACCGGCATTTGCGATATATCCGCCAGGAGTATCGCAAGAACCTCAGTGCCTACCAGCTGGCGGTTCAGCAGCACTTCCCGGAAGGTACCCAGATGACCCGGCCAACCGGCGGTTTCATCCTTTGGGTCAGCCTGCCGGGGCGGGTGAACACGCAGGAACTGCATGTGCGTGCACTGGAGCAGGGCATCAGTATCGCGCCTGGGCTGATCTTCAGTAACACCGAGCAGTTCAACCACTGCATCCGGCTCAACTGTGGCATTCCATGGAACAAGGAGGCCGAGCGGGCGGTCATCACGCTCGGGCTTTTGGCCCAGCAATTGTGCAGAGAATCGCAGCCCTCACTTTTGTAGGCTTGCCAGTAGCGGGCGGAACAGGGAGCATACGCACTTTTACAATTCCGCCTGCCTGTTGATGTCCATGAATCTGTTGCGTAGTGTCGCCCTGATGATCTGTATTGCGCCGTTGTGCCTGCCTGTAGTCCAGGCTGCGCAGGCTGCTGCCCAGGCGCAAGCAGGGCATGACAAGGCGGCAAAGCCTGTAGCCAAAGCCAAGCCAGCGGTCGCCAAGGCCAAGCCCAAGCCCAAGCCCAAGCCCAAGCCCAAGAAACCGGTCAGCAAGTCGGTCACGCAACCATTGCCCAAAGCCAAGCTGGACCTGAGTCTGCCGACCGAGATGGTGAACAATCTCGAGCCTGAAGTGGGCGATCCTTCGACCCGCCGCAAACCTTTGCTGCCCGCCATGTTCACGGAAAAGCCGGAAACCAACGACAGCCCGTTTCAGCTCAACGGCCGGTTGATAAGCAATGAGATGCAGCTGCAGCTGCGCAACGAAAGCCGGCACGATGTGGAAGGCGCGGCGATCGATTTCCAGTTCCGCAACTGAGCTTGCTCAACTGACTGCCGGGTCACGGCCGTTTTCATCGGGTTGCCAATTTAAAACGCATGTTTGAGCGGTTACTATCCAGGGACGATCGTCCCGTTTTGCTCCAGGGAGTCCTGATTCAGCCATGAAGTGTCGTGAGGGTTGTGGTGCCTGCTGCATTGCCCCGTCCATCAGCTCGGCGCTGCCGCGCATGCCCCAGGGCAAGCCGGCGGGCGAGCGCTGCCTGCACCTGACAGCGGAAAACCTCTGCGACCTGTTCGGTAAGCCCGAGCGGCCGGCGGTGTGTGGCGGTTTCAAGGCGGATATCGAGGTGTGCGGCAATGACCGCGACGAGGCAATCAGGATTCTTGGTTGGTGGGAGCAGATAACGGCGGCGTGAGAGGCTGGATCTTCGACAACAAGGATAAACATGATGAGATCGTTCAAGCGTATTGCACTGCTGTGTGGCATGGGTGTCCTGCTGGCGCCGGCTGCCTGGGCCGAAAACTGGCAGGTGGCCAAGGACGAGGAGGGCATCAAGGTCTCGCTCAGTGAGGTGCCGGGCTCCAAGTACAAGGCCTACCAGGGCGTGACCCTGATCAAGGCGCCGCTGGCCAAGGTCCAGGCGCTACAGGAAGACGTGGCTGGGGCTTGCAAGTGGATTCACGAGTGCAAGTCGCAGAAGTTGCTCAAGCACGAAGGCGACCAGAGCTGGACCTACACCCAGTTCAATACGCCGTGGCCGGTGACGCCGCGTGACTCCGTGTTGCGTGTCACCACCATCAAGGGGGCTGACGGCAGCCTGACCCGAAATCTGGTCGAAGAACCGACCTACATCCCGGAAGAGAAAGGCTTCGTACGGGTGGCCAAGGTGCAGGGCTTCTGGAAGCTGGTACCCAAGGGTGACAGCACTGAAGTGACTTACCAGGTGCACACCGAACCGGGCGGTAGCGTGCCATCGATGATCGCCAACAAGTTCGTGGTCGATTCGCCGTTCAATACCCTCAAAGGCTTGCGTGAACTGGCCGAGAAGAACTGAGCTCGGCCCGGCAAGGCAATAAAAAAGGCTGCCATGGGGCAGCCTTTTTTGCGTTCGGCGGGTAAGGCTTACTTGCGGTCCTTCAGCTCGACGATGTCGCGCTGCAGTTCGCCGGTGTACAGCTGGCGAGGGCGGCCGATCTTGTACGGGCTGGAGAGCATTTCTTTCCAGTGCGAGATCCAGCCGACAGTACGTGCCAGGGCGAAGATCACGGTGAACATGCTGGTCGGAATGCCGATCGCTTTCAGGATGATGCCCGAGTAGAAGTCGACGTTCGGGTACAGCGAGCGCTCGATGAAGTACGGATCGGTCAGGGCGATCTCTTCCAGGCGCATGGCCAGTTCCAGCTGCGGATCGTTCTTGATGCCCAGTTCACCCAGGACTTCGTCGCAGGTCTTCTTCATCACGGTGGCGCGCGGGTCACGGTTCTTGTAGACGCGATGACCGAAGCCCATCAGCTTGAACGGGTCGTTCTTGTCCTTGGCCTTGGCGATGTACTTGTCGATGTTCGAGACATCGCCGATTTCATCGAGCATGGTCAGGACCGCTTCGTTCGCACCGCCGTGGGCCGGGCCCCACAGTGCGGCGATACCAGCAGCGATACAGGCGAACGGGTTGGCGCCCGAGGAGCCTGCCAGGCGCACGGTGGAGGTGGAGGCGTTCTGCTCGTGGTCGGCGTGGAGGATGAAGATCCGGTCCATTGCCTTGGCCAGCACCGGGCTGATCGGTTTGATCTCGCACGGGGTGTTGAACATCATGTGCAGGAAGTTTTCCGCGTACGACAGGTCGTTGCGCGGGTACATCATCGGCTGGCCCATGGAGTACTTGTAAACCATCGCGGCCAGGGTCGGCATCTTGGCGACCAGGCGCACCGCGGAGATTTCGCGGTGTTGCGGGTTATTGATGTCCAGGGAGTCGTGGTAGAACGCCGACAGGGCGCCGACCACACCGCACATCACCGCCATCGGGTGAGCGTCGCGGCGGAAACCGTTGAAGAAGGACTTCAGCTGCTCGTGAACCATGGTGTGGTTCTTGACGGTGCTGACGAACTGGGCCTTCTGCTCGGCATTCGGCAGTTCGCCGTTGAGCAGCAGGTAGCAGGTTTCCAGGTAGTCCGATTTCTCGGCGAGCTGTTCGATCGGGTAGCCGCGGTGCAGCAGCACGCCCTTGTCGCCGTCGATGTAGGTGATCTTCGACTCGCACGAGGCGGTCGCCATGAAACCAGGGTCGAAGGTGAAGTGACCAGTGGCCCCCAACCCGCGGACGTCGATTACATCAGGACCAACGGTGCCGGTTAAAATGGGCAGCTCGACGGGGGCAGCGCCCTCGATGACCAACTGCGCTTTTTTGTCAGCCATGTGGCCTCCTATTAATGCTTGAAATCATCAGACAGCCCCCCACGCAGGGCCCGCACCACTATAGAGAAGTAAATTCGAATGTCAATTTGCCTAAAGGCTGGTTGAAAGCCCCTCTGAAGCCTGTTTTTTCTAGAATTTCTCGCCCGTTTACGCCTTTTGCTCGCTAAAGGCAATCCGCTATTTGGGCTACCCCGTCACGTTGTCATAAGCAGCCTAACTGTCTATACTCGGCACCCGACTCCCAGGGGCTTGCAAGCCCGAACTGCTGGGGGTCGCCGTTCCCTGGGTGGTGGGTACCTGACCAGTACACTTACCAACAACTTTGCCCTGATTCGCTAGGGGCTCTTCAGTGTGAAAAAAGCCGTGAAAAGCCAACGACCTGTAAACCTAGACCTAAGGACCATCAAGCTTCCTGTCACTGCGTACACGTCCATTCTGCACCGTATCTCCGGCGTCATCCTGTTCCTCGGCCTTGCCATCATGCTTTATGCACTGGGCAAGTCGCTGGGTTCCGAGGAAGGCTTCGGTGAGGTGAAGGCGTGTCTGACCAGTCCGCTGGCCAAGTTCGTGACCTGGGGTCTGCTGTCCGCCCTGCTTTATCACCTCGTGGCAGGTGTACGCCACCTGATCATGGACATGGGTATCGGTGAGACGCTGGAAGGCGGCAAGCTGGGCTCGAAAATCGTGATCGTCATCTCCGTGGTGCTGATCGTTCTGGTGGGAGTTTGGGTATGGTAACCAATGTCACGAACCTGTCGCGTTCGGGCCTCTATGACTGGATGGCGCAGCGCGTATCGGCGGTCGTTCTCGCGGCTTACTTCATCTTCCTGATCGGCTACGTGGTCTGCCACCCAGGCATCGACTACACCCAGTGGCATGGTCTGTTCTCCAACAACGCGATGCGCATTTTCAGTCTGCTGGCCCTCGTTGCCCTGGGCGCCCACGCCTGGGTCGGCATGTGGACCATCGCCACCGACTACCTGACGCCGATGTCGTTCGGCAAGTCGGCGACTGCGATTCGTTTCCTGTTCCAGGCGGTATGCGGCGTTGCGATGTTCGCTTACTTCGTCTGGGGTGTGCAGATTCTCTGGGGTATCTGATCCATGGCTAGCATTCCAACCATTTCCTTCGACGCCATCATCATCGGTGGCGGCGGCGCCGGCATGCGCGCAGCGCTGCAGCTGGCCCAGGGCGGTCACAAGACTGCCGTAGTCACCAAGGTCTTCCCGACCCGTTCGCACACTGTATCCGCCCAGGGCGGCATCACCTGCGCCATCGCTTCGGCTGACCCGAACGACGACTGGCGCTGGCACATGTACGATACCGTCAAGGGTTCCGACTACATCGGTGACCAGGACGCTATCGAATACATGTGTCAGGAAGGCCCGGCTGCGGTCTTCGAGCTGGACCACATGGGCCTGCCGTTCTCGCGTACCGAAACCGGCCGTATCTACCAGCGTCCGTTCGGTGGCCAGTCCAAGGACTTCGGTAAAGGTGGCCAGGCCGCCCGTACCTGCGCCGCTTCCGACCGTACCGGTCACGCGCTGCTGCACACCCTGTACCAGGGCAACCTGAAAGCCGGTACCACTTTCCTCAACGAGTACTACGCCGTTGACCTGGTGAAGAACCAGGAAGGCGCCTTTGTCGGTGTGATCGCGATCTGCATCGAAACCGGCGAAACCATGTACATCAAGTCCAAGGCCACCGTATTGGCCACTGGCGGTGCAGGCCGTATCTACGCCTCCACCACCAATGCCCTGATCAACACCGGTGACGGTATCGGCATGGCCCTGCGTGCAGGCGTACCGGTACAGGACATCGAGATGTGGCAGTTCCACCCGACCGGCATCGCCGGCGCCGGTGTACTGGTCACCGAAGGCTGCCGCGGTGAGGGTGGCTACCTGATCAACGCCCACGGCGAGCGCTTCATGGAGCGTTACGCGCCGAACGCCAAAGACCTGGCCGGCCGCGACGTGGTTGCCCGTTCCATGGTCAAGGAAATCATCGCCGGCAATGGCGTGGGCCCGAACAAGGACCACGTACTGCTGAAGCTGGACCACCTTGGCGAGGAAGTGCTGCACAGCCGCCTGCCAGGTATCTGCGAACTGTCCAAGACCTTCGCCCACGTCGACCCAGTCGTCGCGCCGGTGCCGGTCGTTCCAACCTGCCACTACATGATGGGTGGTGTAGCCACCAACATTCATGGCCAGGCCATCACCATGGACGAAGAAGGCAAGGATCACATCATTCCTGGCCTGTTCGCCGTAGGTGAAGTGGCGTGCGTATCGGTACACGGCGCCAACCGCCTGGGCGGCAACTCGCTGCTCGACCTGGTGGTGTTCGGCCGTGCTGCCGGCCTGCACCTGGAGAAGGCGCTGAGCGATGGCATCGAACACCTCGACGCCAGCGACACCGACATCGATGTTGCGCTGAACCGCCTGAACAAGCTCAACGAGCGTACATCCGGCGAAGACGTTGCCAGCCTGAAGCGCGAGCTGCAGAGCTGCATGCAGAACTACTTCGGTGTATTCCGCACTGGCGAATACATGCAGAAGGGTATCGAGCAGCTGGCCGGCCTGCGCGAGCGCATCGCCAACGTCAAGATCAACGACAAGTCCCAGGCCTTCAACACCGCGCGTATCGAAGCGCTGGAGCTGCAGAACCTGCTGGAAGTCGCCGAAGCTACCGCCATTGCGGCCGAAGCCCGTAAAGAGTCCCGCGGCGCTCACGCCCGTGAAGACTTCGAAGACCGTGACGACGAAAACTGGCTGTGCCACACCCTGTACTACCCGGGTGAGAAGCGCGTCGCCAAGCGTGGCGTCAACTTTGCGCCGAAGACTGTTCCAGCCTTCGAACCAAAAGTCCGGACTTACTAAGGGTGGCTGCTATGTTGAAAGTCGAAGTTTATCGTTACAACCCGGATACCGACTCGGCGCCCAAGATGGAGTCGTTCGACGTCGATACCGGCGGCAAGGACCTGATGGTGCTGGACGTGCTGGCGCTGATCAAGGAGAAGGACGAGGGATTCTCGTACCGTCGCTCCTGCCGTGAAGGCGTTTGCGGTTCCGATGGTATGAACATGAACGGCAAGAACGGCCTGGCCTGCATCACCCCGCTGTCGGGCGTGGTCAAGGGCAACAAGCTGGTTCTGCGTCCGCTGCCAGGCCTGCCGGTCATTCGTGACCTGGTGGTCGATATGAGCATCTTCTACAAGCAGTACGAGAAGGTGAAGCCGTTCCTGCAGAACGACACCCCGGCTCCGGCCATCGAGCGTCTGCAGTCGCCGGAAGACCGCGACAAGCTGGACGGTCTGTACGAGTGCATCCTGTGCGCTTGCTGCTCGACCTCCTGCCCGTCGTTCTGGTGGAACCCAGACAAGTTCCTGGGCCCGGCCGCCCTGCTGCAGGCCTATCGCTTCCTGGCCGACAGCCGTGACACCAAGACCCAGGAGCGCCTGGCGTCCCTGGATGACCCGTTCAGCGTATTCCGCTGCCGCGGGATCATGAACTGCGTCAACGTTTGCCCGAAGGGTCTGAACCCTACCAAGGCAATCGGTCACGTACGTAACATGCTGCTGCAAAGCGGCACCTGATACAAAGCGTTGTAACTGCAGTAAGCCGAGGTGCGGGTGGTGAGCCCGCACTGAGGTAAAACCTGAGCAAGGGCCCACAAAGCCCGCGCTCGATACCTATGAAGATATGAGACCAGCAGGGGCTTTCCGGGCTGGTACCCGGAAAATCAGCAGGATCCAAGTGGCGTGGCTCAGTCGCTTTATTCGGACTTTTCCAGGTTTGCTGTGGCTCTCGCCGATCAGTCCCCTAACCGAGGGTGACCAAGCATGCAAGAAAGCGTGATGCAGCGCATGTGGGATAGCGCCCACCTTTCAGGTGGTAACGCTGCATATGTGGAAGAGCTCTACGAGCTCTACCTGCACGACCCTAACGCTGTGCCAGAAGAGTGGCGCACTTACTTCCAGAAGTTGCCAGCCGACGGCAGCACCGCTACCGATGTATCGCACTCGACGATCCGCGACCATTTCGTACTGCTGGCAAAGAACCAGCGCCGCGCCCAACCGGTTTCCGCCGGGAGCGTGAGCACAGAACACGAGAAGAAGCAGGTTGAAGTTCTGCGACTGATCCAGGCCTATCGTATGCGCGGCCATCAGGCTGCCAAGCTCGACCCGTTGGGGTTGTGGCAGCGACCTGCGCCTGTAGACCTGTCGATCAATCACTACGGCTTGACCAATGCCGATCTTGATACGACCTTCCGTGCCGGCGACCTGTTCATCGGCAAAGAGGAGGCGAGCCTACGCGACATCTTCGAGGCACTCCAGAAGACATATTGTCGCACCATTGGCGCCGAGTTCACCCATATCGTCGATTCCGAGCAGCGCAGCTGGTTCCAGCAGCGCCTGGAAAGCGTGCGTGGCCGTCCGGAATTCTCGGTCGACGTGCAGACGCACCTGCTCGAGCGCGTGACTGCCGGTGAAGGCCTTGAGAAATACCTGGGCACCAAGTACCCAGGCACCAAGCGTTTCGGCCTCGAGGGCGGCGAAAGCCTGATCCCGATGCTGGACGAGATGATCCAGCGCTCCGGCTCCTATGGCACCAAGGAAGTCGTGATCGGCATGGCCCACCGCGGCCGTCTGAACGTGCTGGTCAACACCTTCGGCAAGAACCCGCGCGAGCTGTTCGACGAGTTCGAAGGCAAGAAGATGAACGAGCTGGGCTCCGGTGACGTGAAGTATCACCAGGGCTTCTCTTCGAACGTGATGACCCCGGGTGGCGAAGTTCACCTGGCCATGGCGTTCAACCCGTCCCACCTGGAAATCGTCTCGCCAGTGGTGGAAGGTTCGGTGCGCGCCCGTCAGGACCGTCGCAACGACACCGTGGGTGACAAGGTTCTGCCGATCTCGATCCACGGCGACGCTGCATTCGCCGGCCAGGGCGTGGTCATGGAAACCTTCCAGATGTCGCAGACCCGCGGTTTCAAGACCGGCGGAACCGTGCACATCGTGATCAACAACCAGGTTGGTTTCACCATCAGCAACCCGCTGGACGCACGTTCCACCGAGTACGCCACCGACGTCGCCAAGATGATTCAGGCGCCGATCCTGCACGTCAACGGTGACGATCCGGAAGCGGTACTGTTCGTGACCCAGCTGGCCATCGATTACCGCATGCAGTTCAAGCGTGACGTGGTCATCGACCTGGTCTGCTACCGTCGTCGCGGCCACAACGAGGCCGATGAGCCGAACGGCACCCAGCCGCTGATGTATCAGCAGATCACCAAGCAGCGCACGACTCGTGAGTTGTACGCTGAGGCGCTGATCCAGGCCGGTCGCATCGACGCCGAGCGTGCTCAGGCCAAGATCGACGAATATCGCAACGCCCTGGACAACGGCCTGCACGTGGTGAAGAGCCTGGTCAAGGAGCCGAACCGCGAGCTGTTCGTTGACTGGCGCCCGTACCTGGGCCATGCCTGGACCGCGCGTCACGACACCCGCTTCGACCTCAAGACCCTGCAGGACCTGTCGGCCAAGCTGCTGGAACTGCCGGAAGGCTTCGTCGTCCAGCGTCAGGTCGCGAAGATCTACGAAGATCGCCAGAAGATGCAGGCCGGTGGCTTGCCGATCAACTGGGGTTATGCAGAGACCATGGCTTACGCCACCCTGCAGTTCGAAGGTCACCCGATCCGCATGACCGGCCAGGACATCGGCCGTGGCACCTTCTCGCACCGTCACGCGGTGCTGCACAACCAGAAGGACGCCAGCACCTACGTACCGCTGAAGAACCTGTTCCCGGGCCAGCCACGTTTCGACCTGTACGACTCCTTCCTGTCGGAAGAGGCAGTACTGGCCTTCGAATACGGCTACTCGACCACCACGCCGAACGCGCTGGTGATCTGGGAAGCCCAGTTCGGCGACTTCGCCAACGGTGCCCAGGTAGTGATCGACCAGTTCATCACCAGCGGTGAGCACAAGTGGGGCCGCCTGTGCGGTCTGACCATGCTGCTGCCACACGGTTATGAAGGGCAGGGCCCGGAGCACTCCTCCGCGCGTCTGGAGCGTTACCTGCAGCTGTGCGCCGAGCACAACATCCAGGTCTGCGTACCAACCACCCCGGCACAGATCTACCACCTGCTGCGTCGCCAGGTCATTCGCCCGCTGCGCAAGCCGCTGGTGGTCCTAACGCCGAAGTCGCTGCTGCGCCACAAGCTGGCCATCTCGACCCTGGAAGACCTGGCAGAAGGCTCGTTCCAGACCGTGATCCCGGAAATCGACAGCCTCGATCCGGCCAAGGTCGAACGCCTGGTCCTGTGCAGCGGCAAGGTCTACTACGACCTGCTGGAAAAACGCCGTGCCGAAGGCCGTGAAGACATCGCGATCCTGCGTCTGGAGCAGCTGTATCCGTTCCCGGAAGACGACCTGGTCGAAATCCTGGCGCAATACACCAACCTCAAGCATGCGGTCTGGTGCCAGGAAGAACCGATGAACCAGGGCGCCTGGTACAGCAGTCAGCACCACATGCGCCGTATTCTGGGCCGCCACAACAAGGCGCTGGTCCTGGAATACGCCGGCCGCGACGCTTCCGCCGCGCCAGCCTGTGGTTACGCATCGAAGCACGCCGAACAGCAGGAAAAACTGCTGCAAGACGCCTTCACTGTTTAATGCCTTCGCGCACCTGAAACCGAATTTAAGGAAACACAGATAATGGCTATCGAGATCAAAGCCCCAACCTTCCCGGAATCGGTTGCCGATGGCACCGTTGCCACCTGGCACAAGCAGCCGGGCGATGCCGTCAAGCGTGACGAGCTGATCGTCGACATCGAGACCGACAAGGTCGTCCTGGAAGTGCTGGCCACCGCCGACGGCGTGCTGGGCGCGATCGTCAAGGGTGAGGGCGACACCGTCCTGTCCGACGAAGTGCTGGGTTCGATCGTTGAAGGTGGTGCTGCCGCCGCTGCTCCAGCTGCTGCTCCGGCCGCTGCTGCCCCGGCTGCCGCTGCTGCCGCCGACGCTGGCGAAGACGACCCGATCGCTGCTCCAGCCGCTCGCAAGCTGGCTGAAGAGAGCGGTATCGACCTGGCTACCGTCGCCGGCACCGGCAAAGGTGGTCGCATCACCAAGGAAGACGTCGTCGCCGCCGTCGCCAACAAGAAGTCGGCTCCGGCTCCTGCGGCCAAGCCTGCTGCTGCCGCTGCTGCCCCGGTTGTCGTTGCCGCTGGCGACCGCACCGAGAAGCGCGTGCCGATGACCCGCCTGCGCGCCAAGATCGCCGAGCGTCTGGTCGAAGCCCAGTCGAACATGGCCATGCTGACCACCTTCAACGAAGTCGACATGACCGAAGTCATGGCCCTGCGTTCGAAGTACAAGGACCTGTTCGAGAAGACCCACAACGGCGTACGCCTGGGCTTCATGTCGTTCTTCGTCAAGGCCGCCACCGAAGCCCTGAAGCGCTTCCCGGCAGTCAACGCCTCGATCGACGGCAACGACATCGTCTACCACGGCTTTGCCGACGTCGGCGTTGCCGTGTCGAGCGACCGTGGCCTGGTGGTGCCGGTACTGCGTAACGCCGAATCGATGAGCCTGGCTGAAATCGAAAACGGCATCGCCACTTTCGGCAAGAAGGCTCGTGACGGCAAGCTGGCCATCGAAGAAATGACCGGCGGCACCTTCACCATCACCAACGGCGGTACCTTCGGTTCGATGATGTCGACTCCGATCGTCAACCCGCCGCAGGCCGCGATTCTCGGCATGCACAACATCATCCAGCGTCCGATGGCCATCAACGGCCAAGTGGTTATCCGCCCGATGATGTACCTGGCACTGTCCTACGATCACCGCCTGATCGATGGCAAGGAAGCGGTAACCTTCCTGGTCACCATCAAGAACCTGCTGGAAGATCCGTCTCGCCTGCTGCTGGACATCTAACCCTCTGGCTGCGTACCGTGCCGGCCCTGGCTTCGCGAGAAGCCATGCCGCGCGGTTCGCGGCCTGTAGCTTGTAGCTGATAAGGAATCTTTTATGACCCAGAAATTCGACGTAGTGGTAATCGGTGCTGGTCCTGGCGGCTATGTTGCTGCCATCAAGGCCGCACAACTTGGTCTGAAGACTGCCTGTATCGAGAAGTACACCGACGCCGAGGGCAAGCTGGCCCTGGGCGGCACCTGCCTGAACGTAGGTTGCATCCCGTCCAAGGCGCTGCTGGACAGCTCCTGGAAGTACAAGGAAGCCAAAGAGAGCTTCAACGTCCACGGTATCTCCACTGGCGAAGTGAAGATGGACGTCGCCGCGATGGTCGGCCGCAAGGCTGGCATCGTGAAGAACCTGACCGGTGGCGTTGCCACTCTGTTCAAGGCCAACGGCGTTACCTCGATCCAGGGCCACGGCAAGCTGCTGGCTGGCAAGAAGGTCGAAGTCACCAAGGCTGACGGCACCACCGAAGTCATCGAAGCCGAGAACGTGATCCTCGCTTCCGGCTCGCGTCCGATCGACATTCCGCCGGCTCCGGTCGACCAGAACGTCATCGTCGACTCCACCGGCGCCCTGGAGTTCCAGGCCGTACCGAAGCGCCTGGGCGTGATCGGTGCAGGCGTGATCGGCCTGGAGCTGGGCTCGGTATGGGCCCGCCTGGGTGCTGAAGTCACCGTCCTGGAAGCCCTGGACACCTTCCTGATGGCTGCCGACACCGCCGTGTCGAAAGAAGCCCAGAAGACCCTGACCAAGCAAGGCCTGGACATCAAGCTGGGCGCTCGCGTCACTGGCTCGAAAGTCAACGGCAACGAAGTCGAAGTGACCTACACCAACGCCGAAGGCGAGCAGAAGATCACCTTCGACAAGCTGATCGTCGCGGTCGGCCGTCGTCCGGTGACCACCGATCTGCTGGCTTCCGACAGCGGCGTGACCATCGACGAGCGTGGCTACATCTTCGTCGATGACTACTGCGCTACCAGCGTTCCGGGCGTATACGCCATCGGTGACGTGGTGCGTGGCATGATGCTGGCGCACAAGGCCTCGGAAGAGGGCATCATGGTCGTCGAGCGCATCAAGGGCCACAAGGCTCAGATGAACTACGACCTGATCCCGTCGGTCATCTACACCCACCCGGAAATCGCGTGGGTCGGCAAGACCGAACAAGCCTTGAAGGCCGAGGGTGTTGAGGTTAACGTAGGCACCTTCCCGTTCGCGGCCAGCGGCCGTGCGATGGCAGCCAACGATACCGGTGGTTTCGTCAAGGTCATCGCCGACGCCAAGACCGACCGCGTCCTGGGTGTTCACGTGATTGGCCCATCGGCTGCCGAACTGGTACAGCAGGGCGCAATCGCAATGGAATTCGGCACCAGTGCCGAGGATCTGGGCATGATGGTCTTCAGCCATCCAACCCTGTCCGAAGCGTTGCATGAAGCAGCGCTGGCAGTGAATGGCGGCGCCATTCACGTGGCCAACCGTAAGAAGCGTTAATTATAAGAAACCACGGCGGGCTGCCCGTCGTGAGTCTTGCGCGCATGACTCACCGCGGAACGTCCGCCGGACCGGACTACACGGGAAAACCCGGGGTCAATGGTCACAGGTGGTGCGGCGCCAGCAATGGCGCAGCGCCGAAGCGCAGTACCTAACGAAGACGGTAAAAAGCATGAATCTTCACGAGTATCAGGGTAAGCAGCTGTTCGCTGAATACGGCCTGCCAGTTTCCAAGGGTTTCGCTGTCGATACCCCTGAGCAAGCTGCAGAAGCCTGCGACAAGATCGGCGGGAACGAGTGGGTAGTAAAAGCCCAGGTTCACGCGGGTGGTCGCGGTAAAGCGGGCGGCGTCAAGCTGGTTCGCAGCAAGGAAGACGCCAAGGCGTTCGCTGCACAGTGGTTGGGCAAGAATCTGGTTACCTACCAGACCGATGCCAACGGTCAACCCGTCTCCAAGATTCTGGTCGAATCCTGCACTGACATCGCCAAAGAGCTGTACCTGGGCGCTGTAGTGGATCGTTCGAGCCGCCGTATCGTGTTCATGGCTTCCACCGAAGGTGGCGTGGACATCGAGAAAGTTGCTCACGAAACTCCTGAGAAGATCCTCAAGGCTACCATCGACCCACTGGTTGGCGCTCAGCCGTTCCAGGGTCGTGAACTGGCGTTCCAGCTGGGTCTGGAAGGCAAGCAAGTTCAACAGTTCGCCAAGATCTTCGTTGGCCTGGCCAAGCTGTTCAAGGATCACGATCTGGCCCTGCTGGAAGTGAACCCGCTGGTGATCAAGGCCGACGGCGACCTGCACTGCCTCGATGCCAAGATCAACATCGACGCCAACGCCATGTACCGTCAGCCTAAGCTGAAGACCTTCCACGACCCGTCGCAGGACGATGCCCGTGAAGCCCACGCTGCCAAGTTCGAACTGAACTACGTTGCCCTCGAAGGCAACATCGGCTGCATGGTCAACGGTGCCGGCCTGGCCATGGGTACCATGGACATCGTCAACCTGCACGGCGGCAAGCCAGCCAACTTCCTCGACGTGGGCGGCGGTGCTACCAAAGAGCGCGTTACCGAAGCGTTCAAGATCATTCTGTCCGACAGCAATGTCGCGGCCGTTCTGGTCAACATCTTCGGCGGCATCGTTCGCTGCGACATGATTGCCGAAGGTATCATCGGCGCAGTGAAAGAAGTCGGCGTCAAGGTTCCGGTTGTCGTTCGCCTTGAAGGCAACAATGCCGAACTGGGCGCTAAAGTACTGGCAGAAAGCGGTTTGAACATCATTGCGGCCACCAGCCTGACCGACGCTGCTCAACAAGTTGTCAAAGCTGCGGAGGGCAAGTAATGAGCGTCCTGATCAATAAAGATACCAAAGTCATCTGCCAGGGCTTCACCGGCTCGCAGGGTACTTTCCACTCCGAACAAGCCATCGCCTACGGCACCAAGATGGTCGGCGGCGTTACTCCAGGCAAGGGTGGCACCACCCACCTGGGCCTGCCGGTGTTCAACACCGTCAAGGAAGCCGTGGAAGCTACCGGCGCTGATGCTTCGGTCATCTACGTTCCGGCTCCTTTCTGCAAGGACTCGATCCTGGAAGCTGCCTTCGGCGGCATCAAGCTGATCGTCTGCATCACCGAAGGCATTCCTACCCTGGACATGCTGGATGCCAAGGTCAAGTGCGACGAGCTGGGCGTGACCCTGATCGGCCCTAACTGCCCAGGCGTCATCACTCCGGGCGAGTGCAAGATCGGCATCATGCCAGGCCACATCCACCTGCCGGGCAAGGTCGGTATCGTTTCGCGTTCCGGCACCCTGACCTATGAAGCGGTCAAGCAGACCACCGACGCCGGCTTCGGCCAGTCGACCTGCGTGGGCATCGGCGGCGACCCGATCCCAGGCTCCAACTTCATCGACATCCTGAAGCTGTTCCAGGAAGACCCGAAGACCGAAGCGATCGTCATGATCGGTGAGATCGGCGGTTCGGCTGAAGAAGAAGCGGCGGCCTACATCAAGGCTAACGTCACCAAGCCAGTCGTTTCCTATATCGCCGGTGTTACTGCACCTGCGGGCAAGCGCATGGGCCACGCTGGCGCCATCATCTCCGGTGGCAAAGGCACTGCGGACGAGAAGTTCGCCGCGCTGCAGGACGCTGGTGTGAAGACCGTGCGTTCCCTGGCTGACATCGGCAAGGCCCTGGCCGAGCTGACCGGCTGGGAAGCCAAGAAGTAATACCTGCTACACCCCCCACGCGCACAGAGGCCACCTTCGGGTGGCCTTTGTCGTTTCTGCAGGTCGAACAGGCAGTTAGGTTTTTCGATGGGTTTGATAGGAATTTTCGCGCAGACGAAAGTTTCAATATGGTGATAATTCCTACTGTCTCCGGTCACACAGACGACAAACATATACGCACATCGGACAAGCAGCACTGTATCAGTGCGTTTACCGGGTAAAACGGTTAATCTACGCGTTCACTCTGTGCCCGTACCCCAAAAGGGAACGACACGCTAAACGGGTCTGGCCTATCAAGCCGGGCAGCATTTCCCTCATCCAAAGGGAAATCCCCTCTCGAATCCCGATTTCAGCAGTGTGGTACTACCTTAAATGAAAGTTCTCAAAGGCCAGGATATCCTGGCGCTTGGCTTTATGACGTTTGCGCTTTTCGTAGGCGCTGGCAACATCATCTTCCCGCCTATCGTCGGTCTGCAGTCTGGCCCGCACGTGTGGATGGCGGCCCTGGGCTTCCTGGTCACTGCCGTCGGCCTGCCGGTCATCACCGTGGTCGCCCTGGCCAAGGTCGGTGGTGGCATGGACGCCTTGAGCAGCCCGATCGGCAAGTTCTTCGGTGGCCTGCTGGCGGCCGTGTGCTACCTGTCGGTCGGCCCGCTGTTCGCGACACCGCGTACTGCGACCGTATCGTTCGAAGTGGGCGTGGCACCGCTGACGGGTGAAAGCCCGACGGCGCTGTTCATCTACAGCCTGGTGTACTTCGCCGTGGTACTGGCCGTGTCCATGTACCCGGGCAAGTTGCTCGACACCGTTGGCCGCTTCCTCGCGCCGCTGAAGATCATCGCCCTGGCGGTGCTGGGCATCGCGGCCTTCGCCCTGCCGGCCGGGACCATTGGTGAAGCGCAGCCGGCCTATGCCGCCGCTGCGTTCTCCAAGGGCTTCTCCGATGGCTACCTGACCATGGACACCCTCGGTGCCCTGGTGTTCGGTATCGTCATTGTCAACGCCATCCGCTCGCGCGGTGTTGAGTCGCCGAAGCTGATCACCCGCTACGCCATCATCGCCGGCCTGATTGCCGGTGTCGGCCTGGCGCTGGTGTACGTCAGCCTGTTCCGCCTGGGCGCCACTAGCCACGACATCGCCGCTGATGCCACCAACGGTGCAGCCGTTCTGCACGCCTACGTGCAGCACACGTTCGGCTCCTTGGGCAGCGGCTTCCTCGCGGTGCTGATCGCCTTGGCGTGCCTGGTGACGGCGGTGGGCCTGACCTGCGCTTGCGCCGAGTACTTCAGCCAGATTTTGCCGCTGTCGTACCGTGCTCTGGTGGTGATCCTGGCAGGCTTCTCGCTGCTGATCTCCAACCTGGGCCTGACCAAGCTGATCATGTTCTCGATCCCGGTGTTGACCGCCATCTATCCGCCATGCATCGTGGTGGTGGGCCTGAGCTTCGTGAAGGACCTGTGGAATTCGCCGACCCGCATCCTGGCCCCGGTGATGCTGGTGTCGCTGGTGTTCGGCATGGTCGACGCGATCAAAGGGAGCGATATTGCCCATGTGTTGCCGGACGTTCTGGCGCACCTGCCGCTTAGCGATCAGGGCCTTGCCTGGCTGGTGCCATCGGTGGTGACGCTGGTTGGCGCCGTGGCCTGCGACCGCATGCTCGGCAAGCCGCGCGAAGCGTTGGCCTGAGACGTTGAAGCCTGAGGTCGGCACCGGCCACAAGCCGTAGGGTGCTCGCCAAGGGTGGAGACTCGAAAGCCCCGCATCTGACAGGATGCGGGGCTTTTTCGTTTCAGTGTGTGCCTTTTGCCGCTTGTGGGCGTCGAAACCCGGTCACTATTCTTTATGCACCTGGCCCTCGGGAATCCTGCATGAATTTCATCCAAAGCAACCTCCACAACCTCCTGGCCGTCTGCTGGTTCGCCCTCTGCTGGGGCGGCTACACCCGCTATGCCATCTGGAAAGGCCGCGACACCGCGTGCCTGGCCAGCGTGCTGCACCTGTACCGGGAAGACTGGATGCGCCGCATGCTGCTGCGCGACAACCGTATCGCCGACGCCAGCGTGATCGGCAACCTGGAGCGCAATGCGTCGTTCTTTGCCTCCAGTACCCTGATCATCCTCGCCGGCATCCTCACCGTACTGGGCGCTTCGGATCGCGCGCTGTCGTTGCTCGCCGACCTGCCGCTGGTGCAGCAGGCGTCCCAGGGCATGTCGGAGATCAAGCTGCTGTGCCTGGCCATGGTGTTCGTCTACGCCTTCTTCACCTTCAGCTGGTGCATGCGTCAATACAACTTTGCTGCCGTGCTGGTGGGGTCCGCGCCGATGATCGGCGAGCGCCAGGTCAACGAGCAGGAGCGCAAGGCCTTTGCCTCGCGTGCCGCACGGGTGCTGTCGCTGGCAGCCAACCAGTTCAACTTTGGCCTGCGCTCTTATTACTTCGGCATGGCCATGCTGACCTGGTTCATCAGCCCCTGGCTGTTCATGGTCGTGAGTGTCGGTGTAGTGCTGATTCTGTATCGCCGTGAGTTCCATTCCGATGTATTGGACGTCATGGTGTTCACGCCAACCGAAAGTGCACTGACAGACATGCCCAGGGAAAGTTCCAGTAGTATTAACTGAAACGTTTAATCTACTAAAGGCAAGCACAAAAAAACCCGACAATGTCGGGTTTTTTTATTCGCTCGATTACTGCTTGGCAGGTTCGGCAGGCGCGGTTTCCGGCGCCGGAGTAGCCGGGGCGGCCTCTTCGGCGGCCTTCTTCTCGGCTTCAGCCTGATCTTTGGCGGCTTCGGCGTTTTCCTTGGCTGCGTCGTTCATTTTATCCTGAGCTTCGCCCATCTTTTCCTGGGCTTGCTCGGCGTGTTGCTGTGCGTCTTGGGCTTTGTCTTCGCTCGCTTTATCGCAAGCAGCCAGGCCCATGGCAGCAGCCAGCATCAGAGCAAAAGCAAAAGGTTTACGCATGGGGGTGTTTCTCCTTGGTGGAATAATTGACTTGTTCCTTCGAGTTCAGCCATGCGGAATAAGTTCCGCAGAGGTTACAGATATATAACACCCCGTTGTATATAGACTTTTTATTGATTTTATGCCGCTGCGGCAGTGCTTATGGACCTCGCCTATGAACGATCAAAGCTTGTTGGCCATGGCTGAGCGTTTTCTCTCGGCATTGAAACATTGCCAACGGTTGCAGATGCGCGTTGCCCATGCTGACAGTGAAGGTATGACGTTGGTCATGCCCTGGTCGCCAGCGATCGTCGGCAACCCGCAGACCGGCGCGGTGCACGGTGGTGCTCTGACCACGTTGATGGATACCACCTGCGGCATGGCCACGTTGTGCGTATTGCCGCGCTTCGAGGTGTGCCCGACGCTCGATCTGCGCATCGATTACATGCACCCGTCCGCCCCCGGCAAGCCGATCTACGGCCATGCACATTGCTATCGCGTGACCCGTGACGTCATTTTCACCCGCGGCACCGCCTACCAGGACGACCCCGAGCAGCCGATCTGCCAGGTGGTCGGCACCTTCATGCGCCTGGGCCAGGAGATCAAGGGTGGCATCCGTTTCGGCAACAGCCTGAAGGAGGGTGGGGCATGATCCCTGAACACGTTCGTCAGCAATTGAACGCAGCCCACGCGGTCGGCGACTATGGCCCCTTGCTGGCCTTGATCCCTTACGCCGGGCTGATCGGCATCGAGTGCCAGCGCGAGGGCGACGACCTGCTGTTCCGCTTGCCGGCCAGCCAGGACAACATCGGCAACCCGTTGCTGCCGGCCATCCATGGTGGTGTCATTGCTGGCTTCATGGAGCTTTCCGCAGCCCTGTATCTGCTGATCTATAGCGAGAGCGCGAGCATTCCGAAGATCATTGATTTCTCCATCGACTACCTGCGCGCCGGGCATTTTCGTGACACCTACGCCCAGTGCCAGCTGTGGCGTCAGGGGCGGCGGGTGACCAACGTTGCCATCACCGCCTGGCAGGCAGATCGACAGTCGCCGATCGCCACCGCCCGCGCGCATTTCAAGATCGAGCCGGAAAAGCCCTTGAAATCGTCCGGGCAGCCCCCATCTGCATGACATCCGCCGTTAAAGCAGGCCATGTCGGCCGCTAGGCGTCACTGCCATCAGATCGGAGTTTTGAAGACCATGAGTGTTGAGGCTCAAAAGGAAACACTAGGCTTCCAGACCGAGGTAAAGCAGCTGCTGCACCTCATGATTCACTCCTTGTACTCGAACAAGGAAATCTTCCTGCGTGAACTGATCTCCAACGCCTCCGACGCCGCCGACAAGCTGCGTTTCGAGGCCCTGGCCAAGCCAGAGCTGCTTGAGACCGACGCCGACCTGAAGATCCGCCTGAGCTTCGACAAGGACGCCGGTACCGTCACCCTCGAGGACAACGGCATCGGCATGAGCCGTGAAGATGTCATTGCCCACCTGGGCACCATTGCCAAGTCCGGCACCGCCGACTTCATGAAGAACCTCACCGGTGACCAGAAGAAGGACTCGCACCTGATCGGTCAGTTCGGTGTTGGCTTCTACTCGGCCTTCATCGTTGCCGACAAGGTCGATGTGTACAGCCGCCGTGCCGGCCTGCCAGCTACCGAAGGCGTGCACTGGTCGTCGAAGGGCGAGGGTGAATTTGAAGTCGCCACCATCGACAAGCCGCAGCGTGGCACCCGCATCGTCCTGCACCTGAAGAAGGACGAGCAGGAGTTCGCCGATGGCTGGCGCCTGCGCAACGTGGTCAAGAAGTACTCCGACCACATTGCCCTGCCGATCGAGCTGCCCAAAGAGCAGGCTGCAGCCGCCGAAGGTGAAGAAAAGCCAGCGCAGGAATGGGAAACCGTCAACCGCGCCAGCGCCCTGTGGACCCGTTCGCGCTCCGAGGTAAAGGACGAGGAATACCAGGAGTTCTACAAGCACATCGGCCATGATTTCGAGAACCCGCTGGCCTGGAGCCACAACAAGGTCGAAGGCAAGCTCGAATACAACTCGCTGCTGTACGTGCCGGCCCGTGCACCGTTCGACCTGTACCAGCGCGAAGCGCCGCGCGGTCTGAAGCTGTATGTTCAGCGCGTGTTCATCATGGACCAGGCCGAGTCGTTCCTGCCGCTGTACCTGCGTTTCATCAAGGGTGTGGTCGACTCCAATGACCTGTCGCTGAACGTCTCCCGCGAGATCCTGCAGAAAGACCCGATCATCGACTCGATGAAGACCGCGCTGACCAAGCGTGTGCTGGATATGCTGGAGAAGCTGGCGAAAAACGAGCCTGAGCAGTACAAGGGCTTCTGGAAAAACTTCGGCCAGGTGCTGAAGGAAGGCCCGGCTGAAGACTTCGCCAACAAGGAAAAGATCGCCGGCCTGCTGCGCTTTGCCTCCACCCAGGACGACAGCGGCGAGCAGAGCGTTGCCCTGGCTGACTACCTGGCGCGCGCCAAGGAAGGTCAGGACAAGATCTACTACCTCACCGGCGAGTCCTACGCGCAGGTCAAGAACAGCCCGCACCTGGAAGTCTTCCGCAAGAAAGGCATCGAGGTCCTGCTGCTGACCGACCGCATCGACGAGTGGCTGATGAGCTACCTCAACGAGTTCGATGGCAAGGCCTTCGTCGACGTTGCCCGTGGCGACCTGGACCTCGGCAAGCTGGACTCGGAAGAGGACAAGAAAGCCCAGGAAGAAGTGGCCAAGGGCAAGGAAGGCCTGGTCGAGCGCCTGAAAGGTGCCTTGGGTGACAGCGTCGCCGAAGTGCGCGTGTCGCACCGCCTGACCGACTCGCCGGCGATCCTCGCCATCGGCGAACAGGACCTGGGCCTTCAGATGCGTCAGATCCTTGAAGCCAGCGGCCAGAAGGTGCCGGATTCGAAGCCGATCTTCGAGTTCAACCCGACTCACCCGCTGATCGAGAAGCTGGACAACGAGCAGAGCGAAGACCGCTTCGCCGAACTGTCGCACATCCTCTTCGATCAGGCCGCGCTGGCGGCAGGTGACAGCCTGAAGGACCCGGCGGCTTACGTTCGTCGCCTGAACAAGCTGCTGGTCGAGCTGTCTGCTTGAGTTGATGCACAGGAAAGCCCGCTTCGGCGGGCTTTTTTTTAGTGAGTGCCTAAGGAGTGCTTGATGAGCAAGGTAATCGTCGAATCGCTGGTCTATCACCTGTCCGGCAAGGCCTATGAAAGCCGCCTGGTCTACGAGCCAGGTGCTCTGGGCCGCCCAGGCCTGGTGATGGCGCCGAACTGGATGGGCATCGGCGAAGGTGCCGAGCGTATCGCCAAGGAAGTGGCCGAGAAGGGCTATGTGGTACTGATTGCCGACCTGTATGGGCAGTCGGTGCGTCCCTCTAATGCCGAGGAGGCAGGGGCGGCGATGATGCCGCTGAAGGACGACCGCGGAGAACTGCGCAAGCGCATGAAGGAAGCGCTGGACCAGTTGCTGGGGCAGTCCAAGGCGCTGCTGGAGCCGGGCAAGGTGGCCACATTCGGCTTCTGCTTCGGTGGCTGCTGTGCCCTGGAGCTGGCCCGTACCGGGGCCGACCTGAAAGCGGCGGTGTCATTCCACGGCACGCTGGACACTCCGAACCCGGAAGATGCCAAGCGTATCAAGGGCTCGGTGCTGGTACTGCACGGTGCTTCCGACCCGTTGGTGCCGAAGGAGCAATTGCCGGCGTTCGAAGTCGAAATGAACGCGGCCAAGGTGGACTGGCAGCTGTTGAGCTACGGTGGCGCGGTGCACTCGTTCACTGATCCGAGTGCCAATGTGCCGGGCAAGATGCAGTACGACCGCCGTACTTCGGAGCGGGCGTTCCGCTCGATGCACAACCTGCTCAGCGAAGTGTTCCAGCGCTGATCGCTCTTTGGGGCCGCAGCGCGGCCCCAGTCTAGCGAGGCAACTCGATTCTCGAAGTCTCCCCGGGCACGACTGGCCAATCCCCCGCAGCCCACCTGGCCCGGGCCCGCTCGATCAGCTCCCCATCACTGGCCACAAAATTCCAGTTCATACGCCGCGGCCCATCCAGCGGGTCCCCGCCTATCAGCACCAACTGGCATTCTTCCTCGGCATACAGCGTGACCGCTTCCCCCTCTGGCAGTACGACCAGGCTACAGGTCTCGACCGATTCACCGCCCATGAACAGCTCACCGTCGAGCAGGTACAGCGCCCGTTGCACATGTTCTTCAGGCACCACCAGCGTGGTAGCCGGCTGCATCAGCACATGTGCATAGAGCGTAGGAGAGAGCACCGGCACCGGTGATTCCAGGCAGAACCCGCTGCCAGCAATCATGCAGATGCGCACGCCCAGGTTATCACTGACCGGCAGGCTTGCCGCCGGATGATGGCTGTAGCTCGGCTCGCCCTGTTCGAGCGGCTGTGGCGAGGCCAGCCACACCTGCAGCCCGTGCAAGCGTGAGCCATGGGCCAAGGCGTCCTCAGGCGTGCGCTCGACATGCGCCACACCTTTGCCGGCGGTCATCCAGCTCACATCACCCGGCAGCACGCGCTGCTCCGAGCCGAGGCTGTCCTTGTGCAGGATCGCGCCTTCGAACAGGTAGGTGAGGGTGGAGAGGCCGATATGCGGATGCTGGCGGATATCCATGCCATGGCCCGGTGCATAGTCGGTCTCAAGCATATGGTCGAAGAACACGAACGGGCCGACGCTGCGGCACTGGGCCGAGGGTAGCGGGCGCAGGATCGGCTGGCCCTCGACCGATTCGGCGCGTGGGCGGATGATCAGGGGGCTGCTCATGGCGGGCTCCAGGCGAGGTGGAAATGCCCCAAGCATAGCGGTTTGCCGGGCAATGCTGAACCGTTGCGCTGGCGGCCCGGTCTACCCTGCTGATGCCCGCAAAAGGAGGTTGCCCATGATTGCCAGAACGCTGGCCTGCATGCTGTTGTCTGGCTGGCTATGCCAGGCGGCGCAGGCCCGTGACTATCGCTTCAGCGATGCTCATCTGCACTACGTGGATTTCTTTCAGGAAACCGAAGGCATGCCGGCGCTGATCAAGGCCATGGATGATGCTGGTGTCGAGCATTCGATGATTTCCGGTATTCCGGTGGCCAAGAAATGGCATGAAGACGAACCCAAGCGCCCGCGCTACTACGCTGGCGACGATGCCGAGGCCTATTGGTACAGCGCGACCGATACCTACGTAGCTGCCGCGTTGGAAAAATTACCGGCCGAGCAGCGAAAGCGTTTCCATCCGTTTCTGACCGGTTTCAATCCGGTAGACAAGAATGCCGTCAGCCATATCGAGCGCATGCTCGAACTCAACCCTGGGCTGTGGCAGGGGATCGGTGAGGTTTTCACGCGCCATGACGACCTGACCGCGCTCACAAGTGGCGATACACCGCGGGCCAACAACGAAGCGATGACCCGCATTTACCACCTGGCGGCGGAGCGCGACATGCCGGTGTTGCTGCACTCGAACATCACCTCCAAGCGAGAGCGCAATCCGCTGTACCTGGCGGAGATCGAAGAGCCGCTGCGCAATCATCCGCATACCCGCTTCATCTGGGCGCATGCGGGGAGCAGCGCGGAGATTCATCGACACCAGATCTGCATGGAGTTTCTTCTGCCGGTGCTGACGCGGTTGCTGGCGGACTATCCGAACCTGTATGTGGATCTGTCGTGGAGTGTGCTGCAGCCGTATCTGCTGGACGAGCAGGGCGTGCCGCGCAAAGAGTGGTTGGCACTGGTCGAACGGTATCCGGACCGGTTCATGCTGGGCTCGGATGTGGTGGGCCGGTTTGGCAGCCTGGGGGAGCAGATGCACGGGTTTGTGCCGTTTCTGGATGCTTTGCCCGAAGAGGTGGCCAACAAAGTGGCCCGGGATAACTTTCTGGCGGTGTTGCCCAGGAACAAGTAGTACAGGCTATACAAATGAAAACGCCCCGAACCAGTCGGGGCGTTTTCAGTTACCGCAGCAGCGTCTTATTTGCCAGTCCAGCGCTTGAGCACGAGAGTGGCGTTGGTGCCGCCGAAGCCGAAGCTGTTGCTCATGACCGTGTCGATCTTGGCGTTTTCTTCGGTCTTGCGCAGTACCGGCAGGTCGGCAACTTCAGGGTCCAGCTCGTCGATGTTGGCGGAGCCGGCGATGAAGTTGTTTTCCATCATCAGCAGGCAGTAGATCGCCTCGTGCACACCGGCGGCGCCCAGCGAGTGGCCCGACAGGCTCTTGGTCGAGCTGATTTTCGGTGCCTTGTCGCCGAACACTTCACGCACGCCTTTCATCTCGGCGACGTCGCCGACCGGGGTGGAGGTGCCGTGGGTGTTCAGGTAGTCGATCGGGGTGTCGACGGTGGACAGCGCCTGCTGCATGCAGCGGATGGCGCCTTCGCCGCTCGGTGCGACCATGTCGTAGCCGTCGGAAGTGGCCCCGTAGCCGACGATTTCGGCGTAGATCTTGGCGCCGCGGGCGAGGGCATGTTCCAGCTCTTCGACCACGACCATGCCGCCGCCGCCAGCGATGACGAAGCCGTCACGGTCGGCGTCGTAGGCGCGCGAAGCCTTTTCCGGGGTTTCGTTGCGCTTGGTCGACAGTGCGCCCATGGCATCGAACAGGAACGACTGGCTCCAGTGCTCTTCTTCACCGCCACCGGCGAAGACGATGTCCTGCTTGCCCCACTGGATCTGCTCCAGGGCGGTGCCGATGCAGTGTGCGGAAGTGGCACAGGCCGACGAGATCGAGTAGTTGATACCCTTGATCTTGAACGGGGTGGCCAGGCACGCCGAAACGGTGCTGCCCATGGTGCGGGTGACGCGGTACGGGCCGACGCGCTTGACGCCTTTCTCGCGCAGGGTATCCAGCGCTTCCATCTGGTTCAGGGTCGAGGCGCCGCCGGAGCCGGCAACCAGGCCGGTACGCGGGTTGGAAACCTGCTCTTCGGTCAGGCCCGAGTCCTTGATCGCATCCTGCATTGCCAGGTAGGCGTAGGCAGCGGCGTGGCCGACGAAGCGGTAGACCTTGCGGTCGATCAGTTCTTCGAGGTTGAGGTCGATGGAGCCGGAAACCTGGCTACGCAGCCCCTGTTCCTTGTATTCCGGGTTGTAACGGATACCCGGACGGCTGTTGCGCAGGTTTTCGGTGACGGTAGCTTTGTCATTGCCCAGGCACGATACGATGCCCAGACCAGTGATAACGACGCGGCGCATGCGAATAACCCTTAGAAATTGTCAGTGGAGGTGAACACGCCGACCCGCAGGGCTTCGGCAGTGTAGATCTCGCGGCCATCAACGCTGACCGAGCCATCGGCGATGGCCATGTTCAGCTTGCCCTTCAGGACGCGCTTGATGTGAATGTTGTAGGTGACTTTCTTGGCGGTCGGCAGTACCTGGCCGAAGAATTTCACTTCGCCCGAACCCAGCGCGCGGCCACGGCCCGGCAGGCCTTGCCAGCCGAGGAAGAAGCCGACCAGCTGCCACATGGCGTCGAGGCCCAGGCAGCCCGGCATTACCGGGTCGCCTTCGAAGTGGCAGGCGAAGAACCACAGGTCCGGGGTGATATCCAGCTCGGCGACCAATTCACCTTTGCCGTACTTGCCGCCTTCTTCACTGATATGGGTGATGCGATCGACCATCAGCATGTTCGGCGCGGGCAGTTGCGCATTACCTGGGCCGAACAGCTCACCGCGACTGCAGCGCAGCAGGTCTTCCCGAGTAAAGGCGTGTTGTTTGGTCATGCGAGCTCCTCAATAACCCCCTGTGGCAGGGGATGAATCTTCCCGGCCGACCCTTCTTGCTTCTGGGACGGCAGCCTACAGGTAGACTATTGCGTTGTGGTGAAAGTCACAGTGCACCTGGCGAAAGAAGTACAGGTGTGCACTGAAACGTCTATTTTCAGGTCCGAACAAGGTCCTGTCCAGTACTTAAGACTGCCGCACTTTAGCATTTATCGCCAGTCGCTGCTGTCCGTCCAGGCAACCAGCGTTGCAATACCCGCTGCAACTCGGTGCGGCGGAACGGTTTGCTCAGGTAATCATTCATGCCGACGGCCATGCAACGTTCGCGGTCGCCCTGCAGGGCATTGGCGGTCAAGGCGATGATCGGCAGTTGGGCGCAGGCCGGCAACAGGCGGATACGCCGGGTCGCTTCATAGCCATCCATATGGGGCAGGCGGCAATCCATCAGCACCGCGGCGAACGGCTGCTGGCTGACCTGCTCCACCGCCTGAAGCCCGTCGTGGGCCACGCTGACCTCCATCCCCAGGCTGCGCAACATGGCTTCGATGACGCTCTGATTGACCGGATTGTCCTCCACCAGCAGGATGCGTTTGCCGACCTCAAGCGGTGCATTGGCCGCCGAACTGCCGGGTAGCGTTGCCGATGTGGTACTGGCCAGCGGCAGTGGCATTTCCAGGGTAAAGGTCGAGCCCAGCCCTTCGCGGCTTTCACCGCGCAGCTTGCCGCCCATGCGTTCAGCCAGGGTACGGGCGATCGACAGGCCCAGGCCGGTGCCGCCATAGCGCCGCGAAATCGAGCTGTCGGCCTGCTGGAAGGCGACGAACATCATTTCCAGGCGCTCGCTGTCGATGCCGATACCGGTGTCACGTACGCTGCAGGTGATCCACAGCAATTGCCGGTCGAGCAGTTGCCAGTGCGCCTCGACCTGCACCTGGCCGCGCTCGGTGAACTTCAGGGCATTGCCGATCAGGTTGAGGAGGATCTGGCGGATGCGCGTCGGGTCGCCGACCACCTGCGGCTGTGTGCCCTCTGCCGGCAACTGCAGGTGCAGTTCCAGGCCGCGCTGCTGGGCGCTGTGCTGGAACGACTGCACGCTGCTGGCGATCAGCTCAACCAGGTTGAAGTCGATGTGCTCAAGCTGCAGCGTCGTGCGTTCGATACGCGAGAAGTCGAGGATGTCATTGATGACCTTCAGCAAATGCCCGGTGGACTCGCTGGCCACCGCGGTGTAATCCGCCTGTTCACTGGTCAGCTGGGTGGTCTCCAGCAATTGCAGCATGCCCAGCACGCCGTTCATGGGGGTGCGCAATTCGTGGCTCATCATGGCCAGGAACTCCGACTTGGCGCCGTTGGCCTGTTCGGCTTCCTCGCGCGCCTGGATCAGCTGGGCGATGGCCTGCTTCTGTTCGGCGCTGGCCTGGTCCAGGGCATTGGCGAGGTTGTTGATATGCCGCGCCAGGTGGCCGAGTTCGCTGTCGTCGACCACCGGCAGCGGTGCGTTGTATTCGCCCTGCTGGATGGCCTTGACCGCATGGCTCATGTCGCTGATCGGCTTGGCCAGGCTCATGGCCAGGCGGCGGGCAAGAAGGAAGGTGAACAGCAGGGCGAACAGCGCCAGGATGGCCGCCTTGATCACGATTTCCTGCTGGCGCTGGCTGAAGGCATCGTCCGACATGCCGACGATCACCCGGCCCAGGTAGTCGTCTCCAATGGCCGGTGTCGGCGCTTTGCCTTGTTGCAGGAAGTCGCTGTCCAGGCGGATCTGCTGCAGGCGGATCGGCGCCTGGAACACTTCCACCTGCTGCGCCCGGTTGTTGCTCTCGTCCTGCTGCTCGACGTACACCAGGATGTGGTTGCGGCTGTCCTGTACTTCGAGGAAGCGTACGTGAGGGATGCTCAGGGTGGCGCGCATCAGGCCTTCGAGGACTTCATTGTTACCGGAGATCACACCGTACTCGGATGCCGGTGCCAGCTGGTTGGCAATCAGCTGACCGGTGTGGTTCAGCTCCTGGCGCAAATCCTGGATCCGTACGAAGGTGAAAAAGCTGATCAACAGCAAGGTCAGCAACAATGCCGGGCCCAGGCTGATGATCTGGGTGCGGGTATGGATGTCCCAGCTCAGGCGTTTGCTCATGGGGTGGGTTCTCCTTCGGCCAAGGCCTTGGCGGTGGCGTTCGGATCGATCGGTTCAAGGCCCAGGGCGCGCGCTACCTGCTGGTTGCCGCTGACGGCATAGAGCGCCGGGTAAAGGCTGCGCGGCCAGTGGGCCGGAGGCTGGTCGAGCAACCGGTCGAGCACTGCCAGCCAGTCGTCCTGGTCGCTGTAGGTGCTGGCCAGTGCGCCAGCGCGCACGAAGCCGGCATTCGGGCCGATCAGCGCCATCTGTCGGCCGTAGCTGCTAAGCAGCAGGTTCTTCGCGGTCTTGGAGTTGTACAGGTCGGGGTCATCGAGGCCCAACAGCACGTCGCTGCTGGCCAGCAGGTGTTGCAGGGGGCGGCTGTCGCGTTGGTCCGGCCAGTCCTGGGCGACGATCTCCAGGCCCAGCGGGCGTGCCGCCTGGCGCAGTTCGTCGAGCAGAAACTGACTGTGCTTACCGTATAACACGCCAATGCGCTGGGCCTGTGGCAACAGGTAGTGGGCCAGGCGCAGTTGCCGTGCCAGCGGCGCGTCGCTCCACAGCAGGGTCAGGTAAGCAGGGCGCGACTTTCCCAGGCGTTGTTCAGCCTGTACCCGGCTGACGCGCATGGCCAGCGCAGGTGGCCCGTTGTTGTCGCTCAGGCGCCACTCCAGCGCGCTGTTGTCGAGCAGCACCAGGCGCACGTCGGCCTTGAGCTGAGCGGGGCGGGGCAGTGCGGCAATGCTCTTGAAACGCACTTGGTCATGGCTGCGGCGGGCTTGCAGGGCTTCGACAAAGCTGCGAAAGCCAGGCTGGTCGTCGCCGCCGACCAGCAGGATTTCGCTGGCAGACAGCGTACCCAGTGGCCACAGGCAGAACAGCAGCAGGCGTAGCAGCCGGGCCATCAGAACTCCAGCTCCGCGCTGACGCTCAGGCGGTGGCGGCTGTCATAACGGTTCTGCTCCACCGTGGTGGGCTGGTCGTCCAGGCGTTGCTGCCACAGCGCGGCCAGCTCCAGGGTGCTGTCCTGTATACGGAAGCGCTTGGCCACGCGCAGGTCAACGCGTTCGTAGCGGTACGTGTTGAGGGCGTCATCACCGTAATAGAACAGCGCGCTCGACCAACCCTCGCCCCATTCGCGCATCCAGCCGGCCGAGCCACTGTTGCGGGCGCTGAGGCGACGGTCGGCGGGGTTGCTGGCCCAGGCATCGACATAGGCATAGGTCAGGCGCAGGCGGTCGCGTGGCGCCAGGCGCCAGTCGAGTTGCGCCTCGCTGCCGCTGAAGCGGGCCTTGTTGGCATTGCTGGCGATGTACTGGTTGTTCTTCAGGGGCTCGCTGATCATTCCGGTGATCTCGTCGTAGAACAGCTTCACATCCATGCTCAGGTCGAAGTCACTGAAGTAGCCGTTATAGCCCAGCTCGCGCGAGCGCATGCGTTCCTGTTCGAGGTCGCCAGGGCCGCGGGTCTTGACGAAGTATTCGGCATTGCGCTGGCCGAATGCAGCGGGGCTCAGGTTCTTGACCGTGTAGCTCCAGTTGACGTTGTTCTCGAACATGTCCGGCGAGCGCACGGCTTCGGAGTACACTGCACGCAGGCCGTGGCGCGGCGTGATCAGGTAGTTGACCGCCATGCGCGGGGTCAGCGAGCTGCCGGACAGGCGCGAGTCTTCGAACATCGCGCCGCCCTGGAGAATCCAGTGCTCGTCGGCGCGCCATTCCAGCTGGCCGAACAGGCGCCAGGTCTGGTCGTCGATGCTGCCGTCGAAGTAGGTCTGCGAATCGGCGCGGTCATAGCGGTAATTCATGCCGCTGAGCAGGCGCAGGCTGTCTGTCAGGCTCAGGGTGTCCTGTACTTCCAGGTCATAGCGGGTCTCGCGGGTGCTCTGGTCGACATCGCCGCAGACTACATTCTTGCCACCCTGATTGTTCCACTGGTCCTTGATCGCATCGACCAGCGCCTGTTCTTCGGGGTTGCTGCTGCTTGGCGGGTTGTTCGCCCCGCGGGCGACCTTTTCGGCGAAGTCGGGATTCATCTGCCACAGGCGGGTCAACTCGGGGCTGAACGACAGCGCCGCATCGCAGGCACGCCAGACCTGCTGGCGATCGAAAAGCTGGGCCGAACCCTGCACATACAGGCTGTGCTCGGGGTTGAAGTCGATGTTCCAGCGTACCGAACCGGCATAGTCCTTGGCATTGACGTCGGCGTTGTCGCCGGCCTGGGTGACGTAGGGGAACACCGGCTGGTAGGTATACGGCCGCTGGTTGCTGCCTTCCTTGGCCGCCAGTTGCCATTCCAGGGTCTGGTCTGGTGCCAGGACGTGGCTGACACTGAGGTTGAAACGGTTCAGGCGGCGGCTGTCACGGTAGTCCTGGCCGAACTGGTTCTTGTCGAAGCCATCGTCCTGCTGGCCGGACACCGACAGGCGCATGTCGCCACCGTCCCAGCCGAAGCCGTGGCTGAGGTAATAGTCGTTGATGCCATCCTGGCCGCGGGTCAGTTTCATGCGCGTGCCGTGGCTGTCGGCCGGGTTGCGGGTGAGGATGTTGACCACTGCCATCAGTGCGTTGGCGCCGTAACTGACGGTATTGGGGCCGCGGAACACCTCGATTCGTTCGATGTCCTCGATGGCGACCGGGATGTCGCTCCAGTCCACCGTGGCCAGGCCTGCGCGGTACACCGAGCGGCCGTCGATCAGCACCTGCATGCGCCGTGCATCGTTGACGTTGCTGCCGTGGTAGTTGACGGTCGGCTGGTTGCCGGCGCCGTAGCCGATCATCATGCCCGGTACCAGGCGCAGCAGTTCGGGGATGTCGCGGGCACCGCTGGCGCGAATCAGCTCGTTGTCGAGTACGGTCATGCTACCTGGTACCGCCGCCGGGGATTGTTTCAGGCGCGTGGCGGTCAGAACCTGCGGCAGGTCGGTGTTGTCGATGAACAAATCGTCGGCCATGGCCGAGCCGCCGATCAGGGCTGTCAGCAGCAGCAGGTGAGGGTAAGGGGGCGGGCCAGGGAACACAGGACAGCCTTGTCTCAGGATTGAAACAGGCATGGTAACTGACCTTGGGGGTTTTGCCAGTGGGCTGCGTTGGATTTGCGGGCTGGTGATGGTGTTTGGATTGGGAGGTGCCTGCCTTGGGATTTGCAGTGGGGCACAAATCGAGCGCCGCCCGCGCGGCGCATCGCGAGCTGCGCTCGCTCCTACGTTTATTTCAGGCCAATGCCTCCAGTGGGATTTGCGCGCGGACGCCTTGGCGCATGGCGCGCTATCACGTCGTACCAACAAGGCCGACGCGCGCGCCTGCCACAGGCGTTACTGGCCAAAAACAAACGTAGGAGCGAGCGTAGCTCGCGATGCGCCGCGCGGGCGGCGCTCGATCTCACAGGCGCTGAAAATCCCCCGCCCAACCCAAGAACCCACCACTGGTTCTGTAGCAGGCGACCCGTATAATGAGTGGGTCGCCACTTAACTTAATGGCTTTAACGGATTGAATATGACTGAACAGCAACCTGTTGCAGTTCTGGGAGGCGGCAGCTTCGGCACCGCCGTGGCGAACCTGCTGGCCGAGAATGGCGTGCCGGTACGCCAATGGATGCGCGACCCCGAGCAGGCCGAGGCGATGCGGGTCAATCGCGAGAACCCGCGCTACCTCAAGGGTATCCGCCTGCAGGACGGGGTCGAGCCGGTCAACGACCTGCTGGCCACCTTGCAAGCCAGCGACCTGATTTTCGTCGCGCTGCCTTCGAGTGCCTTGCGCAGCGTGCTGGCGCCCCATGCCGAGCTGCTGCGTGGCAAATACCTGGTCAGCCTGACCAAGGGCATCGAAGCGCAGAGCTTCAAGCTGATGAGCCAGATCCTCGAGGAAATCGCCCCCGAAGCCCGCATCGGTGTGCTCTCCGGCCCCAACCTGGCTCGCGAGATTGCCGAGCATGCACTGACCGCCACCGTGGTCGCCAGTGAAGACGATGAGCTGTGCCAGCGCGTGCAGGCCGTGCTGCACGGGCGCACGTTCCGGGTCTACGCCAGCAGCGACCGTTTCGGCGTCGAGCTGGGCGGTGCGCTGAAGAACGTCTACGCCATCATTGCCGGCATGGCTGTGGCCCTGGGCATGGGCGAAAACACCAAGAGCATGCTGATCACCCGTGCGCTGGCCGAGATGACCCGCTTTGCCGTCAGCCAGGGTGCCAACCCCATGACGTTCCTGGGCCTGGCGGGTGTCGGTGACCTGATCGTCACCTGCTCGTCGCCCAAGAGCCGCAACTACCAGGTCGGCCACGCCCTGGGTCAGGGCCTGAGCCTGGAGCAGGCCGTCAGTCGCCTGGGCGAAGTGGCCGAAGGGGTCAATACGCTCAAGGTGCTCAAGGCCAAGGCCCAGCAAGTGCAGGTCTACATGCCGCTGGTGGCCGGCCTGCACGCCATCCTGTTCGAAGGCTGCACGCTGAACCAGGTGATCGAGCAACTGATGCGCGCCGAGCCCAAGACCGACGTCGATTTCATTTCCATCAGTGGTTTCAACTAAGCGAAGGAGCAGCACATGAACGATACCCCCGAGCGCGCCCAGCGCGAGTCGATCATCCTGCGGGTGCTGTGGATGCTGGTGTTCCTGGTGGTCTGGCAACTGGCCGAGCTGCTGCTCGGCGGCCTGGTACTGGTGCAGCTGATCTACCGCCTGGTGTATGGCGCACCGAGCGCCAGCCTGATGAACTTCGGTGACAGCCTGAGCCAGTACCTGGCGCAGATTGGCCGTTTTGGTACCTTCCACACGGATCAGAAACCCTGGCCGTTCGCCGACTGGCCGGCAGCCCGTGCCCCGGAAGGCGAGGCGCCCCACGCCGTGGCCCCGGCACCGCACCCGGTACGTGACGAGGAGCCCAAGCTGTGAAGCTGTGGGTGTTGCGCCACGGCGAGGCGGAGCCGCGCGCCAACACCGACGCTGAGCGGCGCCTGACCGGCCATGGCCGCGAGCAGGTGCTGCACAGCGCGGCCCGGCTGCTTGGCCAGCCGTTGCAGGCGATCATCGCCAGCCCGTATGTGCGGGCACAGCAGACGGCGGCGCTGGTGCATGACACCCTGGGCTTCGCCGAGCCCGTTCGCACCGTGCCATGGCTGACACCTGAAAGCGACGTGCGGCAGGTGATCGGCGAGGTCGAACGCCTGGGCCTGGAGCATGTGTTGCTGGTCAGCCACCAGCCACTGGTGGGCTCGCTGGTCGGCATGCTCGAGCATGGCCATGTTCAGCAACCGGCGCCCATGAGCACTGCCAGTCTGGCGGAGCTGGAAGGCGACTGGCCCCTGGCTGGGCTGATGACGTTGCGCGTGCTTAGTTCGCCAGAGTGATCGGGAGCAACTGGCATTTTTGCCAGTTGCCAGCCATTTGGATCAAACGGATGCTTGGCGCCAATTTGATCAGTAGATGACAGGGCAGGGAGCGTTGAATGAGCGGGTTGATGCACGAGCTGTTGCGCTCTCTGGATCTGCAGCCCACTATCGAAGCCGTACAGCGTGACAACCGTCTCGATTTCGCCCGGTACGCCCTGTTGCGCGAGGCCGCCGACGCCAAGTTCCATCACCTGATGGGCAGAGTGCGTAACACAGTCGAGCAGCGCCCCATGGACAACCTGCTGGTCGAGCAGGACCTGCACGAACTGCAGCAGTCCTGCGTACGCATGTCCCACCTGCTGCAGACCAGCTGCCTGGCCCTGCGCCGGCTGCAACTCGATGTCCGGGACCAACGCCTGGCCCGTGAGGCACTGGAAGGGCAGATTGCCTACATGCAAGCCTGCCTGCGCCGCTCGCTGGCCAGTTTCGACCAGTCGGCATGACCTGATTGCCCTTGGCGATGACATTTACAGACGTTGCCGAGTGCCGGCGCGATGCCGACAATGAGCCATCATCCCCGTCCGGACCAGGCGCCATGTCGCAGCAGATCTTCTTCGCTCATGCCAACGGTTTTCCCTCGGCCACCTACGGCAAACTGTTCGCCGCCTTGGCGCCGGATTATCAGGTCAGTCATCTGGCCCAGCACGCCCATGACCCGCGCTTTCCGGTGGACGACAACTGGCAGCAGCTGGTCGACGAACTGCTGCATCACCTGGTGCAGCAGGCGGCGGCGCCGGTGTGGGGCGTCGGCCATTCGCTGGGCGGCGTGCTGCACCTGCACGCCGCCTTGCGCCGGCCCGAGTTGTACCGCGGCGTGGTGATGCTCGACTCACCGGTATTGACCCGCGCAGACCAGTGGCTGCTGCGCACCGCCAAGCGCTTTGGCTTCATCGACCGTATCACACCGGCCGGCCGTACCCTGGGGCGGCGTGAAGCCTTTGCCGACCGTGACAGCGCGCGCGCCTACTTTGCCAGCAAGTCGCTGTTCCGCCACTTTGACCCGGATTGCCTGGAAGCCTACCTCGAACATGGTCTGCAAGCGGATGTAGGAGGCTTGCGCCTGCGCTTCGACCCGGCCACGGAGATCAGCATCTACCGCAATATCCCGCACGCCAGCCCGGCGCCTGCACGCCAGTTGCAGGTGCCCTTGGCGATGGTACGTGGCGAGCGCAGCAACGTCATCCGCCGCCACCACGCACTGGCGGTGCGCGGCATGCCGCGGGGCGAATACCATAGTGTGCCGGGCGGGCACATGTTCCCGCTGGAACGGCCGACCGACACGGCCAGCCTGATCAAGGGCCTGTTCGATCGCTGGAGCCAGGCATGAGCACGCAGGTCGAGGAAGTGCGCCTGAGCCTGGGCCACATCGAGCTGGCCGCGCACCTGTTCGGCCCGGAGGATGGCCTGCCGGTGATCGCCCAGCACGGCTGGCTGGACAACGCCAACAGCTTCTCCCGCCTGGCCCCGCAGTTGAAGGGCCTGCGCATCGTCGCCCTCGATCTGGCCGGGCACGGATACTCCGAGCATCGCCCATTGGGCGCGGGTTATGCCTTGGCCGATTACGCCCACGATGTGCTGCGGGTGGCCGAGCAACTGGGCTGGCAGCGTTTTGCCCTGCTCGGGCATTCGTTGGGCGCGATCATTTCGGTGCAACTGGCCGGCGCCTTGCCAGACCGGGTCAGCCACCTTGCCCTGATCGATGGTGTCATCCCCCCGACCGGCGCCGAGCAGGATGCCGGTGAGCGCCTGGGCATGGCCCTGCAGGCCCAATTGCGCCTCGATGGCAAGCGCAAGTCCGTTTACCCGACCCTGGAAGAGGGCGTGCAGGCGCGCATGAAGGGCATGGTCGCGGTCAGCCGCGAAGCCGCCGAGCGCCTGGCCCAGCGCGGCCTGATGCCGGTGCCCGGTGGTTACAGCTGGCGCAGCGACAGCCGTCTGACCCTTCCATCGCCGGTACGCCTGAGCCAGGGCCAGGCCATGGCCTACGTGCGGCGAGTGAGCTGCCCTGCCAGCCTGGTGGTGGCGGCCGACGGCATGCTGGTGCGCCACACCGAACTGCTGGAGCAGCTACCCTTTGAGCAGACCGTGCTGCCCGGTGGGCATCACCTGCACCTGAACGACGAAGAGGGCGCGGCCCTTGTCGCAGACTGTTTCAATCGCTTCTTTGGCTTTGCTTGACTTGCACCGGACAAGTGTCGAGGCTTGGCGGGTTGAACAGGGAGACAACCATGCAACTGCCAGACATCCTGGAGCTTCAACCCGGCGCGCCGCGCCGCTTGGGTCGCCGATGAGCGCCCCCGTTTCCATGCGTACTGCCATCGCCACCTGCCTCGCACTGGCCAGCCCCTTGCTGTGGGCCGGCAGCCTGCCCGTGCCTGTGGACGCCAAGGTGGTCGACCAGCGCCCGGCCGTGGAGCAGGAACGTGTCTACCCCATGGGCCCGCTGCGCAAGATCAGTGGCCGCCTGCGTGTCGAAGACAAGATCGAAAGCCGTGGCCAGGTCAGTTCGGTCACCTACGAGCTGCCGGTCGAGCGCAGCGCCCGCGAAGCCTTCACCAGCGCCCGCGAGGCGCTGCAGCATGACGGTGGCTATCCGTTGTTCTGGTGCCAGGGCCGCGATTGCGGCGAAGGCAGCCTGTGGGCCAACGACGTGTTTGCCAATGCCCGGCTGAACGGCGGTGACGAGCAGCAGGCGTTCATCCTGCTGCGCCGCTCGGCCGAGGAGGCCGACACCCTGGTTGCACTGTACAGCGTCACCCGTGGCAACCGTCGCGCCTATCTGCATGTGGAAGAGTTCGTCGCCAGCAGCCCGCTGGGTGAGATACTGCCCACCGCCGCCACGGTGCTGCGCGAAATGCGTGACACCGGCAAGCTCGACTACCCTGACCTGGCTGCGCCGCAGGACAGCTGGGTGACCTTGCTGGCGCGCAGCCTGAACCTCGACAGCACCATGCGCGCGAGCCTGAGTGGCGTCCAGGCCGAGGCCTGGCGCGAGCAACTGGTGAAGGCAGGTGTGCGTGATGGCCGCCTCGAAGTCGGCAATGCACCCACCGATGGCCTGCACCTGGAACTGATTCGTTGAGTGAGCGCCGCCATGGCCAATAATGACCGCCTGCTGATCCAGATTCTGCTGCTGGCGCTGCTGGGTGCCGCCCTGTGGGTCATGGCACCGTTCATCTCCGCGCTGCTGTGGGGGGCTATCCTGGCGTTCGCCAGCTGGCCGCTGATGCGCCTGCTGACGCGTGTGCTGGGGGGGCGTGAAACCCTGGCCGCCAGCCTGCTGACCACGGCCTGGATCCTGATCGTTGCCTTGCCGCTGGTGTGGCTGGGCTTCAACCTGGCCGACCACATCCGCGACGCCACCGCCTTTGTGCGTGACGTGCAGGTCGATGGCCTGCCCGATGCACCTGACTGGCTGGGCGGCATTCCCTTCGTGGGCGAGCGCCTGGTCAGTTGGTGGCAATCCCTCGATCAGCAAGGCGCGGCTTTGCTGCAGTCGATAAAGCCGTACCTGGGGCAGGTCGGCAATTGGCTGCTGGCGCGCAGTGCGCAGATCGGCAGCGGAGTGCTGGAGCTGACCCTGAGCCTGGTGTTCGTGTTCTTCTTCTACCGTGACGGGCCGCGGTTGTCGGCTTTCGTGCTGCGGCTGCTGCACCGGTTGGTGGGCGAGCGGGCCGATTACTACCTGGAGCTGGTGGCCGGGACCGTCCAGCGGGTAGTAAACGGTGTGATTGGCACGGCGGCAGCCCAGGCGCTGCTGGCACTGATTGGTTTCCTGATTGCCGGAGTGCCTGGGGCAATCGTGCTGGGCCTGGTGACCTTCATGCTCAGCCTGATCCCGATGGGGCCGCCATTGGCCTGGATCCCGGCGACGGGCTGGCTGGTGTGGAAGGGCGAATACGGCATGGCGGTATTCCTCGGTATCTGGGGCACCTTCGTCATCAGCGGCGTGGACAACGTGCTCAAACCGTACCTGATCAGCCGCGGCGGCAACCTGCCGCTGGTCATCGTGCTGCTGGGTGTGTTTGGTGGTTTGCTTGCCTTTGGCTTTATCGGCCTGTTCATCGGGCCGACCTTGTTGGCAGTCGGTTACAGCCTGCTGCTGGACTGGAGCCGTAACTCGGCGCAAACCCCACAGTAAGGCTGTTTTTACGCATTCTTTATAGCCAGTCCCACCCTCTGGTCTCGTCCCTTTACGCCCATCCCTCAGACAATTCCCCCAAAGCGGCCCTGGCCGCACCACGGGGGAGTTCCACTCATGTACATGCTCGACGGGTTGTCACTGCTGTTGGCAGTGGCCTTGGCGGTTTACCTGCTGGTAGCGCTGCTGCGCGCCGATCGCAGCTAGGGAGCGGCCATGCACAGTTACGATTACCTTTTGCTGCTGGCCTTCTTCGCCATTGTGCTGCTGCCAGCACCCTGGCTTGGGCGCTTTTATTACAAGGTCATGGAAGGGCAGCGCACCTGGCTGACGCCCGTGCTTGGCCCGGTTGAGCAGGGCTGCTACCGCCTGGCTGGCGTGCGCGCCGACCAGGAGCAGAACTGGAAGCAGTACATGCTGGCCCTGCTGGCCTTCAACCTGGCCGGCTTCCTGCTGCTGTTCAGCGTGCTCCTGCTGCAAGGCTACCTTCCACTCAACCCGCAGCACCTGCCTGGCCAAGAGTGGTCGCTGGCCTTCAACACAGCGGTGAGCTTCGTCACCAACACCAACTGGCAGGCCTACAGCGGTGAAGCGTCGGTCAGCTACCTGAGCCAGATGCTCGGACTGACCGTGCAGAACTTCGTCAGCGCTGCCACTGGCCTGGCCGTGCTGGTTGCGCTGTGCCGCGGCATCGCCCGCCGTTCTACCACCAGCTTGGGCAACTTCTGGGTCGACATGACCCGCGCTACCCTCTACGGCCTGCTGCCGCTGTGCTTGCTGCTGGCGCTGCTGCTGGTATGGCAGGGCGTGCCGCAGACCTTCGCCGACTACGCCCATGCCGTGACCCTGCAAGGCGCCGACCAGACCATCCCACTGGGCCCGGCCGCGAGCCAGATCGCCATCAAGCAGCTGGGCACCAACGGTGGCGGCTTCTTCGGCGTCAACTCGGCTCACCCGTTCGAAAACCCCACGGCCTGGAGCAACCTGTTCGAGGTGGCCTCGATCATCCTGATCCCGGTGGCGCTGGTGTTCACCTTCGGGCACTACGTCAAGGACCTGCGCCAGAGCCGCGCCATCATCGCCTGTATGCTCGCGCTGTTCCTGCTGGGTGGCGGTACGGCGCTGTGGTCGGAATACCAGCCGAATACGGCGCTGGAAAGCGCCCAGGTGCAGCAGAGCGCGCCGATGGAAGGCAAGGAGAGCCGCTTCGGCACCACCGGCTCGGTGCTGTGGACCGTGACCACCACAGCGGCCTCCAATGGCTCGGTCAATGCCATGCACGACAGCCTCAACCCGCTGACCGGCATGGTCGCGATGGTCAACATGATGGTGGGTGAAGTGATCTTCGGCGGCGTCGGCGCCGGGCTCTACGGCATGCTGCTGTTCGTGCTGATCGCCGTGTTCCTGGCCGGATTGATGATTGGCCGCACGCCAGAATACCTGGGCAAGAAGCTGCAAGCGCGGGAGGTGCAGCTGCTGGTGGCGACCTTGCTGGTGATGCCGGTGGGCGTGCTGGTGCTTGGCGCCATCGCCGCCAGCCTGCCAGGCCCGGCAGGTGCAGTGAGCAACCCGGGCGCCCACGGCTTCAGTCAGTTGCTGTACGCCTACACCTCAGGCACCGCCAACAATGGCTCGGCGTTCGCCGGGTTTGGCGCCAACACGGTGTATCACAACGTGATGATCGGCCTGGCCATGCTGATCGGCCGCTTCGGCTACATCCTGCCGATCCTGGCCCTGGCCGGCAGCCTGGCGGCGAAGAAGAGCGTGCCCCAGGGCAGCAACAGCTTCCCCACCCATGGCCCGCTGTTCGCTTGCCTGTTGCTGGTGACAATCCTGCTGGTCGGTGGCCTGACCTTCCTGCCGACCCTGGCCCTCGGGCCAATCGCCGAACAACTGAGCCTGGGTTTCTGAGGAATCATCCATGAACATGCCCATTCCTGAAGTGAAAGCCTCACACAGTGCCAAGGACCAGACCCGCTTTGCGGCCCTGTGGCGGCCGGCGCTGGTGCAGGCCTTCGTCAAGCTCGATCCGCGCCAGCTAAAACGGGCGCCGGTGATGCTGGTGGTCGCCCTGACGGCCATCCTCACCACCGCGCTGTGCTTCGCGCCTGGCAATGGCGTCAGCACCGGTGTTGCCGTGCAGATTGCCCTGTGGCTGTGGTTCACCGTGCTGTTCGCCAACTTTGCCGAGGCCCTCGCCGAGGGCCGTGGCAAGGCTCGCGCCGATAGCCTCAAGGCCGGTAGCCAGGGGCTGACGGCACAGCGCCGCAAACGCGATGGGAGTTTCGAGAGCGTCGCGGCCACGGCGCTGCGCAAAGACGATGTGGTGCGTGTGGTGGCTGGCGAGATGATCCCCGGCGACGGTGAGGTGCTCGAAGGTATCGCGGCGGTCAACGAAGCGGCCATCACCGGCGAGTCCGCGCCGGTCATCCGTGAATCCGGCGGTGACCGCTCAGCCGTTACCGGCAACACCCGGCTGGTCTCCGACTGGCTGCTGATCCGCATCACCAGCAACCCCGGCGAGTCGACCCTGGACCGCATGATCGCCCTGGTCGAAGGCGCCAAGCGGCAGAAGACCCCCAACGAAATCGCCCTCGACATCCTGCTGATCGGTCTGACCCTGATCTTCCTGATCGTGGTGGTGACCCTGCAACCATTCGCCCATTTCGCCGGCGGCAGCCTGCCGCTGATCTTCCTCGCCGCGCTGCTGGTGACGCTGATCCCCACCACCATTGGCGGCCTGCTCTCGGCCATCGGCATCGCCGGCATGGACCGCCTGGTGCGCCTGAACGTGATCGCCCGCTCCGGCCGCGCAGTGGAGGCGGCCGGCGACGTGCATACGTTGATGCTCGACAAGACCGGCACCATCACCTTCGGCAACCGCCGCTGCAGCGCCCTGCACGCGGCCCAGGGCGTGACCGCCAAGGAGCTGGGGGAGGGTGCCTTGCTCGCTTCGCTGGCCGACGACACTGCCGAGGGCAAGTCGATCGTCGAGTACCTGCGCCAGTTGCACGACTTCATCGAACCGTCAGCTGGGCAGTACCAGGCCATCGCCTTCAGCGCCGAGACGCGCCTGTCGGGCATCGACTTCCAGCAGCACCGCTATCGCAAGGGCGCCGTCGATGCCGTGCTGGCCTTCGTCGGTATGCAGCGCCTGGACCTGCCCACCGCATTGGCCCGTGAAGTTGAGAGGATCGCACAGAGCGGCGGCACCCCGTTGCTGGTGTGCCTGGATAAACGCCTGCTCGGCGTGATCCACCTCAAGGACGTGGTCAAGCCGGGCATCCGCGAGCGTTTTGCCGAGCTGCGCAAGCTGGGCATCCGCACTGTGATGGTGACCGGTGACAACCCGCTGACCGCCGCAGCCATCGCGGCCGAGGCCGGCGTGGACGATGTGCTCGCCGAAGCCACGCCGGAGAAGAAACTGGCACGCATCCGCCAGGAGCAGAACGACGGCCGCCTGGTGGCGATGTGCGGCGACGGCGCCAACGACGCCCCGGCGCTGGCCCAGGCAGACGTCGGCATGGCCATGAACGATGGAACCCAAGCGGCGCGCGAGGCGGCCAACATGGTCGACCTGGACAGCGACCCGACCAAGCTGCTGGACGTGGTGCAGGTGGGCAAGGAGCTGCTGGTGACCCGCGGAGCGCTGACTACCTTCTCCATCGCCAATGACGTGGCCAAGTACTTCGCCATCCTGCCGGCGCTGTTCGCTGCCATCTACCCGCAACTCGGCGTGCTCAACCTGATGCACCTGGCCAGCCCGCAGAGCGCGATCCTCTCGGCCATCGTGTTCAACGCGTTGATCATCATCGTGCTGATCCCGCTGGCACTGCGCGGTGTGCGTGTGCAGGCGGCGAGCGCGGCGCACCTGCTGCGGCGCAACCTGCTGATCTACGGGCTGGGCGGCATCATCGTGCCGTTTGCCGGGATCAAGCTGATCGACCTGCTGCTCAATGCCTTGCACCTGGTCTGAGGAGGCCACCATGAACAGTTACGTACGCCCGGCGATGAGCCTGATCCTGCTGATGACGGTCGTCACTGGCGCGCTGTACCCGCTGGCGGTGACCGGGGTTGCCCAGCTGGCATTCCCCGAGCAGGCCAATGGCAGCCTGGTGCGCGATGAGCGCGGGCAGGTGCGGGGTTCGGCCTTGATCGCCCAGGATTTCCAGGGCGATGGCTGGTTCCATTCACGGCCTTCGGCGGGTGCTTTTGCCACCGTGGCCAGCAGCGCCAGCAACCTGGCACCGAGCAATCCGGCTCTGGCCGAACGGGTCAAGGGCGATGCTGCAGCGCTATACCAGGCACAGTTGGGGCCGGTGCCGCAGGCCTTGCTGACCACCTCCGGCAGCGGCCTCGACCCGCACTTGCCACCGCAAGCGGTGGCCTACCAGATTCCTCGGGTAGCGGCGGCGCGGCAGATACCGGTGGAGCGCTTGCAAGCCTTGCTGGAAGAGGCCACCCTCCACCCATTGATCGGGCCACCGGTGGTCAATGTGCTGGCCTTGAACCAGGCGCTTGATCGCCTCTAATGGGCTAGGTTGCGGGCCTCATCGCGAGCTTTGCTCGCTCCTACGGGGGAATGCGTTCGCCCGTAGGAGCGAGCAAAGCTCGCGATGAGGTCCGAGACGTAAGTGCAGAACAAAGGATGAAACATGAGTGACTCCACCCGCGCAGACGCGCTGTTGGCCACCCTCCCACGCAGCGGTCGCGGTCGGCTCAAGGTCTTCCTCGGTGCCGCCCCAGGCGTGGGCAAGACCTTTGCCATGCTCCAGGCCGCCCACGCCCAGCAACGCCAAGGCGTGCAAGTGCTGGCCGGGGTAGTCGAAACCCATGGCCGCAGCGAAACCGAAGCGCTGCTTGGCGGCCTGCTCCAGCAGCCCTTGCTGCGCAGCGAATACCGCGGTGTCACCCTCGAGGAAATGGACCTCGACGGCCTGCTCAAGGCCGCGCCGACCTTGGTCCTGGTCGACGAACTGGCCCACACCAACGCCCCCGGCAGCCGTCACGCCAAGCGCTGGCAGGACGTGCAAGAGCTGCTCGCCGCCGGCATCGACGTGTACACCACGGTCAACGTCCAGCACCTGGAAAGCCTCAACGACAAGGTCCGTGGCATTACCGGCGTGCATGTGCGCGAAACGCTGCCGGACTGGGTGCTGCAGGAAGCCTTCGAGCTGGTGTTGATCGACCTGCCGCCGCGCGAACTGCTCGAACGCCTGCGCGAAGGCAAGGTGTATGTGCCGGAACAGGCGCGGGCCGCCATCGATGCGTACTTCTCGCAAACCAACCTTACCGCCCTGCGCGAGCTGGCCATGCAGACCGCCGCCGCCCAGGTCGATGCCGACCTGGCCCACGGTTACCGTTTGCGTGGCGAAGCGGCGCCTACCTTGCGTGGGCGCCTGTTGGTGGGCGTCGATGGCGATGAGCAGGCCGAGCGCCTGGTGCGCCACGCCAGCCGTGTTGCCCAGCGCCGTCATCTGCCGTGGAGCCTGGTGCACGTCGACAACGGCCGCTTGCGTGACGAAGCCGCCCGCCAGCGCCTGCAGGCGGCTCAGCAACTGGCCGAGCGCCTGGGGGGCGAGGTGGTGTTGCTGCGTGCCGGCGAGGTGGCGCGGACCTTGATCCAGCACGCCGCCGAGCGTCGCGCCAGCCTGGTGCTGGTCGGGCAATCCCGTGACCGGCTGCGCCGTCGCCTGTTCGGCGCCGGCGTCGCCACCCGGCTGCTGCGCGAAAGCCATGGCCTGGAGATCAATGTGCTCGACCGCGACAGCCAGGCACGGCCGGCGCGTGCGGCGGTCAGCCGGGTGTGGGTCTGGCGTCATTACTTGCTGGCGCTGGTGGCCACGGTGCTGGCCGCCGGCCTGGCCTGGGGCGTGTCGAGCGTGTTGGCGCTGCCCAACATCTCGCTGGTGTTCCTCGCCGCCGTGCTGCTGGTGGCCGTGCGCAGCAGCCTGGGCCCGGCGCTGGCCTGTGCGGCGCTGTCGTTCCTGACCTACGACTTCCTGTTCATTCCGCCGAACTTCTCGTTCAGCATCCAGCGCGAGGAAGACGTGCTGACGCTGGTGTTCTTCCTGCTCATGGCGGCCCTCACCGGCAACCTCGCGGCCCGCCAGCGCAGCCAGTTGCAGGCCCTGCGCGAAACCCAGGCGCAGACCAACCAGCTGCTCGACCTGTCGCGTCGCCTGACCGTGGCCACTGACCGCCAGGCTGTGTTCAACGCCGCCGGTCGCCACCTCAATGGCTGGAAAGACGTGCAGGTGTGCCTGCTGGAGCGCAACAGCGAAGGGCTGCTGCACCTGGCGAGCGGTGAAACCCAGGTCTTGAGCGATAACGAACGTGCCGCCGCCGAGTGGGCCTGGCAGCATGGCCAGGCTGCAGGCCACGGCAGTGATACCTTGCCCAACGGGCGCTGGTGGTGGTGGCCGCTGGCAGTTGACGATCAGCCCCTGGCCCTGCTCGGGGTGCGCCCACGCTCTGGCGAGCCGTTGACTGCCCAGCGTCGGCGCTTGCTGATGGCCCTTGGCCAACCCCTGGCACAGGCCCTGGCTCGTGCCAGGCTGGCCGAACAGCTCGAAGCCGCCCGCCTGCACGGCGAAACCGAGCAGCTGCGCAGTGCCTTGCTCGCCTCCGTGTCCCACGACCTGCGCACCCCACTGACAGCCATGCGCGGCAGTATCGACAGCCTGCTGGCGCTTGGCGAGGCGATCCCCGTTGAAGATCGCCGCGAGCTGCTCGAAGGCACGCGCAACGAAGCCGAACGCCTGGACCGCTACATCCAGAACCTGCTCGACATGACCCGCCTCGGCCACGGCGGCCTCAAGCTTGCCCGCGACTGGGTGGCCCCGGCTGATATTGTCGGCAGTGCCCTCAACCGGCTGCGCGCGGTGCTGGCGCCGTTGCACGTACACACCGAGGTGCCCGGCGAGCTGCCGTTGCTGTTCGTGCACGCCGCGCTGATCGAGCAGGCGCTGATCAATGTGCTGGAAAACGCCGCACGCTTCTCGCCCGCGCAAGGTCGCCTGGACCTGCAGGTTTCGGTGCACGACGAGCAGCTGCACTTCGCCGTCAGCGACCAGGGCCCCGGTATCCCGGTGGCCGAACGCGAGAAGATCTTCGACATGTTCTACACCGCTGCCCGTGGCGACCGTGGTGGGCAGGGCACCGGCCTGGGCCTGGCGATCTGCCAGGGCATGATCGGTGCCCACGGCGGGCAGATCCTGGTAGGCGAAGGCATCGATGGCCACGGCACCTGCATCACTCTATGCTTGCCGCTGCCCCAGCAACCCGAAGCCGAAAGCGAAACACCATGAGCCAGTCCGCCACCCTGTTGGTCATCGACGACGAACCACAGATCCGCAAGTTCCTGCGCATCAGCCTCAGCTCCCAGGGCTACAAGGTGATCGAAGCCGCCACCGGCAGCGAAGGCTTGGCCCAGGCCGCGCTGGCCAAGCCCGACCTGGTGGTGCTCGACCTCGGCCTGCCCGACATGGACGGCCAGCAGGTGCTGCGCGAGTTGCGCGAGTGGAGCGCGGTGCCGGTGCTGGTGTTGTCGGTGCGGGCCAGCGAGGTGCAGAAGGTCGATGCGCTGGATGGCGGCGCCAATGACTATGTGACCAAGCCTTTCGGCATCCAGGAGTTTCTGGCCCGGGTGCGTGCGCTGCTACGTCAGGTGCCGCAGTCGGGCGGCAGCGAAGTGACGGCGAGCTTCGGGCCGCTGGTGGTGGATTTCGCCTTCCGCAAAGTGACCCTGGAGGGTGTGGAGATCGCGCTGACGCGCAAGGAGTACGCACTGCTGGCGCAGCTGGCGGGGCATCCAGGGCGGGTGATTACCCAGCAGCAATTGCTCAAGGACATCTGGGGACCGACCCATGTCGACGACACCCACTACCTGAGGATCGTGGTGGGGCATTTGCGGCAGAAGCTTGGCGATGACCCGACGGCGCCACGCTTCATCATTACCGAGGCCGGGGTGGGCTACCGCCTGGTGGCCCCGCTTTCATGAATGAAGCAGCACCCTGTAGGAGCGGGCTTGTCCCGCGAACACCGGCGGAGCCGGTGCCATCCCGTGATATGCATGGCACCGGCTCCGCCGGTGTTCGCGGGGCAAGCCCGCTCCTACAGGAGATATGCGTGATATCAAGCCCTGGGGGGTTCTTTCTCGAACAGCTGGCGCATGACTTCCAGATAGCGCCTGGCACCCAGCCCCAACGGCCGCGGCTTCAGCCAGATGATGTCCACCCACAGCCGCAACCGGCTGGCCATGTTGTCAAACCGCACCTCGGCCAGTGCCCCCGAAGCGATCAACGGCTCCACCAGCGGCTGCGGCAAGTAGGCCCAGCCCAGGCCGGACTGCACCAGGTCGAGCGTCGCCAGATAGCTGTCGGTCAACCATATCCGCCGCGACAGCACCATGCGCGGGTCCGAGCCGGTGGCCTTGCCCGAAGCCACGATGATCTGCCGCTGTTCGGCAAACGCTTCTTCAGGCAGCGGCGTGCCACTGTTGCTGCCTGCAGGATGACGCGGTGAAGCGACAGCCACCAGCAACTGGCTGCCCGCTTCGAGAAAGGACTCGCGCTCATCGATCCCCGGGCGTTCGAACACCAGCGCCAGTTGCACGCTGCCCTCATGCAGCAAGCGCACCGCCTCGGTCTGGGTCGCCGAGCGCACTTCGATCTCCAGGCTGGGGAACTCCTTCGCCAGGGTTTCCAGCGGCTGGCTCCAGCGGCCGGTCTGCAGCTCCGGGGCCATGGCGATGGTCAGGCGTTTTTCCAGCCCCTGATGCAGTTGCAGGGCCTGGGCGTCGAGCAGGTTGAGCTGGCAGATCACCTGCCTGGCTTGCGGCTCCAGCGCCAGGGCGGCGCTGGTGGGCAAGGCTTTACGTGTAGCGCGGTCGAACAGAGCCAGGTCCAGCTCTGCCTCCAGTTGTGCGATGGCCATGCTCACGGCCGACGGCACCCGCCCCAGCTTGCGCGCGGCGGCAGAGAATGAGCCCGCTTCCAGCACTGCGAGGAAAATTGCCAGGGAGTCGCTGCTGAAGGCCATGTCCGCAAACCTGAGAAGGAGGCCGGAAAGTATGAACACTCGCCGGCCCGCTTGACAGCCCCCTTACAGGCCTTCGCCAAGCACCCGGTCAATGCTGTCGACGAAGTAGTCGACGCTCGCCCGGGTGGTGCACATCGGCGGCTTGATCTTGAGGATGTTCAGGTAGTCGCCGGTCGGCTGCATGAAGATCCCCAGTTCGCGCAGGCGGTCGCACAGCAGCATGGTTTCCTCGGTCGCCGGCTCCAGGGTTTCACGGTTGCGCACCAGCTCCAGCCCCAGGTAGAAGCCCGAACCATGCGCCGCGCCAGCCAGCGGGTGCTTGTCGACCAGCGCCTGCAGGCGCGCCTTGAAATAGCGCCCGGTGTCGCGGGCGTTGTCCCACAGGCCTTCCTCCTGCATCACGTCCAGTACCGCCATGCCGATGCGGCAGCTCACCGGGCTGCCGCCGGCCGAGGAAAAGAAGTAACCCTCGGCCTCCAGTGCCTCGGCGATCTCGCGGCGGGTGATCACCACACCCAGCGGCTGGCCGTTGCCCATGCCCTTGGCCATGGTGATGATGTCGGGCACCACGCCCTGTTCCTCGAAGCCCCAGAAGTACTCGCCCAGGCGGCCATAACCGACCTGCACTTCGTCGGCGATGCACACGCCACCGCGGGCGCGGACCTTGGCATAGGCTTGGCGCAGGTAACCGGCCGGCAGCGAAATGCCCCCGGCATTGCCGTACACCGGTTCGCAGATGATGCCGGCCAGCTGGCGGCCACGGGCATCGAGGTCGGCCAGCTTGGCGTCGACATCGCGCAGGTAGTCGGTCGCCGTGTCGGCACCGCGGAAGCGGCCGCGGAAGGTGTTCGGTGCCTCCACCGGGTGCACCCAGTCGGGGCGGGTTTCCAGGGCCTGGGGGTTGTCGGCGATGGAGGTGGAAATGGCATCGGTGGCCACCGACCAGCCGTGGTAGGCCTCCAGCACGCTGAGCAGGTCGCGGCCGCCGCTGTAGGCCCAGGCCAGGCGGATCGCCAGGTCGTTGGCCTCGGTGCCGCTGTTGACCATGAACACCCGGTCGAAGCCCTCGGGTGCGAGGTCGAGCAGGCGCTCGGAGAACTCGGTGATGGCGGCGTAATGGAAGCGCGAGTTGGTGTTGAGCAGCGACCACTGGCGTGCCGACTCGGCGACCATGCGTGGGTGGCCATGGCCGAGCACGGCGACGTTGTTGAGCATGTCCAGGTACGAGCGACCTTGCAGGTCGATCAGGTAATTGCGCCAGCCGCGTTCGATCTGCGGCGGCTGCGTGTAGTAGTGCTTCTGCGAGCGGGCGAAGCTGGCATCGCGACGGGCCAGCAGGGCCTGTGGGTCGGGCAATGGTTCGGCGTCGCAATCGAAGCCCAGCAGCGCGCTAGGCGACGGGCACAGGGCCAGCCAGGCGTCAGCTTGCGACGGAGTAGCGAAGAACGGCGGCTGGATGTGGGTGTCAAGGCACAGCTGGACACTGAGAAAGCCGCAACTGCTGCCCAGCGATTGCCCTTTCGTCACGGTCTGGCCATCCGCCGGGGCCTCTTCCAGGCCTTGTAACCACAAGGCCCATTGTGGCGTGCGCAGGCAGCCGCGACCGTCGCCGTGACGTTGCCAGATGCCTGCTTCCGGCGCCTGAACCGGGCTGCCATTGGACACATGCAGTTCCACGCCCAGCGCGCAGGTGGCAGGCTCTTCGGGGCGATCGACACGGGTTTGTGACAGGCGATACTGGCCGTGCAGGCTGCAGGCCGGTGCAGGTTGCGAGCTCAGCAGCTGCTGGTCGAAGCCCGCCTGTTCCCAGTTGCCGGCTTCGCAGTGCGCGCTGAGCACGCCCAGGTCGATTCGCCTGACCGCTTGCCCGGCCAACTCGGGGAGCAGCGGCGCACAGCCCGTCAGGTCGGCGGCATCGGCCTGCAGACCGGCCGCCTGGAGAATGGCCGCCTCCATCAAGGCGAATGGCACGGCGGTGGCGGTATCGAAGATTTCCCACTCATGGGCGACGTTGTCGCGGATGTACTGGTTGTCCGGGTCCACGGCCAGTTGCTGCGCGCTGCTCAGCACCAGCACCGCTGCACGGTTGAGTACCAACGGCCACAAGGCACGCAGTTCAGCCTCGGTCAGTGGGTTGAGGGCCTGGTAGGCGCTGACCGCCGGCAGGATACGCAGCGGGTCGCCTTCGGCATGGTGCAGCAAGGCTGCGCAGGTCACTGACAGGTCGGCGATGCGCCAGGTGCGCGACAGGTCGCCGAAGTCGATCACGCCCTGCAGTTGCCACTGGCGCTGCTCGTCGCGGGCCCACACGGTGTTGTCGTCGGTGATATCCAGGTGCACGGCCTGGGTCGGCAGCCGCTGCGCCAAGGGTGCCAGGCGCTTGCTGGCCAGGCGCGTGGCCTGCTCGATACGGGTGCGTTGGCTGGCATCCTGCAGCACTGGCAGCAGGTGTTCGATCAGCGCCTGGGCATGTTGCGGGTCCCATTGCAGGGTGCGCTCCAGGCCAGGGTGGTCGAAACCGACCAAGGCCTGGTCGAGCCGTGCGCACAGCCTGCCCAGTTCAGCCATCAGGCGTGGCGGCATGTGCTTGAGGCGGGTCAGTGGCTGGCCGTCGATGTAGTCGAGCAGGCGCACCCGCAGGGGTTGCCCGTCGATGTCCATTGCCAGCAAGGTTTCGCCATCCTGCGCAGCTTGCACGGCGGGTACTGGCAAGCCCCGCTCGCGCAGGTAGGTCAGGGCGGCATGCTGCGCCTGCAGATCGACCTCGGCATAGCTGCCATGGCAGGCCTTGAGCACGAAGCGCCCTTGCGCTGTGTCCACGCGGAAGTTCAGGTCCTGCTGGCTGCCCAGAGCTGTCAGGTCGCCATCCAGGCCGTAGTGCGCTTGCAGCAGTGTATGCGCCTGGGCTTCGCTGAGAGTGGGGCTGGGCAGGCCAGAACGCTGGATCAGCGTGTCGAGGGCAGGGGAGGCGGGTTTTTGTTGTGGGCTGGGCATGGGCTCTACCGTTGCTGCTGGGGTTGACGGTGGAGAATCTATTCCCGATCTGGCTGATGATGAAAGACGATCGTGATCAGAATTTCTGATGACTGAAACCGTCTGAGTTCCGGTGTTCGCTTGCCGGTGAGTGGGCCTGCCAAGGGATTGCAGTAGGGCTGACAGGTGCATGCCTTGGTTTTTGCAGAGTAGCTGAGATCGAGCGCCGTCCGCGAGGCGCTCGATCTAATAGAGCTTCATGCATTCTGCAGGCAGGCCCCCGTATCACTCCCCCAAAAATGCCGCTTGCAACAATTGTTTCGTATAAACGTGTTGCGGCGCATGGAAGATCTCCCGCGCATCGCCTTGCTCCACCACATGCCCATGCTTGATCACCATCAACTGGTGGCTTAGCGCCTTCACCACCGCCAGGTCATGGCTGATGAACAGGTATGTCAGGTTGTACTTGGCCTGCAGATTGCGCAGCAATTCCACCACCTGACGCTGCACCGTGCGGTCCAGCGCTGAGGTCGGCTCATCCAGCAGGATCAGCGCCGGCTTCAACACCAACGCGCGGGCAATGGCGATCCGCTGGCGCTGACCACCGGAAAACTCATGGGGGTAGCGATGGCGAGTGCGCGGGTCCAGCCCCACTTCCTCCAGCGCCGCAACGATTGCGGCTTCCTGTTCCTCCGGCGTGCCGATCTTGTGAATCCGCAGCCCTTCGCCGACGATATCCGCCACACACATGCGCGGGCTCAGGCTGCCAAAGGGGTCCTGGAACACCACCTGCATTTCCCGCCGCAGCGGCCGCACTGCCTTCTGGTTCATCCCTTCGAGCTGTTGGCCATGAAAGCGGATACCGCCTTGGCTGGAGATCAACCGCAGAATCGCCAGCCCCAGAGTCGACTTGCCTGACCCGGATTCGCCAACAATCCCCAGCGTCTGCCCCTGGGGCAGGCTGAAGTTGATCCCGTCCACCGCCTTCACGTGGTCAACCGTCTTGCGCAGCAGCCCCTTCTTGATCGGGAACCAGACTTTCAGGTCATTCACCTCCAGCAGCGGCGCCCCTACCGGGTTATGCGCCGGCAACCCGCTGGGCTCGGCATTGATCAGCATCTGCGTGTAGTGATGCTGCGGGGCACTGAACAGCGTGGCGCACTCGGCCTGTTCGACGATCTGCCCGTGTTGCATCACGCACACGCGGTGGGCGATGCGCCGTACCAGGTTGAGGTCGTGGCTGATCAGCAGCAAGGCCATCCCTAACTTTGCCTGCAGCTTTTTCAACAGGTCGAGGATCTTCAACTGCACAGTCACATCCAGCGCCGTGGTCGGCTCGTCGGCAATCAGCAGCTCCGGCTCGTTGGCCAGGGCCATGGCGATCATTACCCGCTGACGCTGGCCGCCGGACAGTTCGTGAGGCAGGGCCTTCAGGCGCTTGCGCGGTTCAGGGATGCCGACCATTTCCAACAGCTCAAGCGTGCGCGCTGTGGCTTCCTTGCCGGTCAGGCCCTTGTGCAGCAGGAGGATTTCGTTGATCTGCTTCTCGATGCAGTGCAGTGGGTTCAGCGAGGTCATCGGTTCCTGGAAGATCATCGCGATGCGATTGCCGCGAATACGTTGCAGGGTCTTCTCGTTCTGCTGCAGCAGGTCCTTGCCTTCATAGCGGATGCTGCCCCTGGGGTGGCGGGCCAGGGGGTAGGGCAGCAGGCGCAGGATCGAGTGCGCGGTGACGGATTTGCCCGAGCCGCTTTCGCCGACCAGGGCCAGGGTCTCGCCCTTGCGGATGTCGAAGCTGATGCCGTCGACCACCCGGTTGACCTGCTCGCCGGTGACAAACTCCACCGCCAGGTCGCGCACTTCGATCAGGTTCTGTTCGCTCATTTCACTTCCTCGGGTCGAAGGCATCGCGGGCGGATTCGCCGATGAACACCAGCAGGCTCAGCATGATCGCCAGCACGGCGAAGGCGCTGATGCCCAGCCACGGGGCTTGCAGGTTGGACTTGCCTTGCGCCACCAACTCGCCCAGCGACGGTGCGCCGGGGGGCAGGCCGAAGCCGAGGAAGTCCAGCGCGGTAAGGGTGCCGATGGCACCGGTGAGGATGAACGGCATGAAGGTCATGGTCGAGATCATGGCATTGGGCAGGATGTGCCGGTACATGATCGCGCCGTTGCGCATGCCCAGGGCTCGGGCCGCGCGCACGTATTCAAGGTTGCGCCCGCGCAGGAACTCCGCGCGTACCACGTCCACCAGGCTCATCCACGAGAACAGCAGCATGATACCCAGCAGCCACCAGAAGTTGGGCTGCACGAAGCTGGCGAGGATGATCAGCAGGTACAGCACCGGCAGGCCGGACCAGATTTCCAGGAAGCGCTGCCCGGCCAGGTCCACCCAGCCGCCGTAGAAACCCTGCAGGGCGCCAGCAATGACGCCGACGATGGAACTGAGCACGGTCAGGGTGAGTGCGAACAGCACCGACACGCGGAAGCCGTAGATCACTCGCGCCAGCACGTCGCGGCCCTGGTCGTCGGTACCCAGCCAGTTGTCCGCCGAGGGCGGCGCCGGAGCCGGTACGCGCAGGTCGTAATTGATGCTCTGGTAGCTGAACGGGATCGGCGCCCAGACCACGAAGCTGTCTTTCTTCTCCAGCAGGTCGCGGATGTACGGGCTCTTGTAGTTGGCTTCCAGCGGGAATTCACCGCCGAAGGTGGTTTCCGGGTAGCGCTTGAATGCCGGGAAGTACCACGAGCCGTCGTAGCGCACGGCAATCGGTTTGTCGTTGGCGATCAGCTCGGCGCCCAGGCTCAGGCCGAACAGGATCAGGAACAGCCACAGTGACCACCAGCCTCGGCGGTTGGCCTTGAAACGCTCGAAGCGCCGGCGGTTGAGGGGGGACAGGGCCATGTCAGTGCTCCCGGCTGGCAAAGTCGATGCGTGGATCGACCAGGGTGTAGGTCAGGTCGCCGATCAGCTTCACCACCAGCCCGAGCAGGGTGAAGATGAACAGGGTGCCGAAGACCACCGGGTAGTCGCGGTTGATGGCCGCTTCGAAACTCATCAGGCCCAGGCCATCGAGGCTGAAGATCACCTCGATCAGCAGGGAGCCGGTGAAGAAGATGCCGATGAACGCCGACGGGAAGCCGGCGATCACCAGCAGCATGGCATTGCGGAACACATGCCCATACAGCACGCGCGGCCGGCTCAGGCCCTTGGCCTTGGCGGTAACCACGTACTGCTTGTTGATCTCGTCGAGGAAGCTGTTCTTGGTCAGCAGGGTCATGGTGGCGAAGTTGCCGATCACCAGGGCGGTGATCGGCAGCACCAGGTGCCAGAAGTAATCGAGCACCTTGCCCGTGGTGGACAGCTCCTCGAAGTTGTTCGAGGTCAGGCCGCGCAGCGGGAACCAGTCGAAGTAACTGCCACCGGCGAACAGCACGATCAGCAGGATGGCGAACAGGAACGCCGGGATGGCGTAGCCGACGATGATCGCCGAGCTGGTCCAGACGTCGAAGTGGCTGCCGTGGCGCACGGCCTTGGCGATGCCCAGCGGGATCGACACCAGGTACATGATCAGCGTGCTCCACAGCCCCAGCGAGATCGACACCGGCATCTTCTCGGCGATCAGGTCGATGACCTTGGCGTCACGGAAGAAGCTGTTGCCGAAGTCCAGGGTGGCGTAGTTCTTGACCATGATCCACAGGCGTTCGGGCGCTGACTTGTCGAAGCCGTACATATGCTCGATCTCGGCGATCAGCGCCGGGTCCAGGCCCTGGGCGCCGCGGTAGTTGGAACCGGCCACCGAAACTTCGGCGCCGCCGCCAGCGATGCGGCTGGTGGCGCCCTCGAAGCCTTCGAGCTTGGCGATCATCTGCTCCACCGGGCCGCCGGGGGCGGCCTGGACGATGATGAAGTTGATGATCAGGATGCCGAACAGGGTCGGGATGATCAGCAGCAGGCGGCGCAGGATATAGGCCAGCATGTCAGTTGGCCTCGTCCGCAGGGGCTTCGGTGACCGCTGGTGTCACGTCTGGTTTGACCCACCAGGTGTCGATGCCGACGTCATACTTGGGCGATACCTTGGGGTGGCCGATGTGGTTCCAGTAGGCCACCCGATTGGTCTTGATATGCCAGTTGGGCACCACGTAGTAACCCCATTGCAGCACGCGGTCGAGGGCGCGGCAGTGGTCGATCAGGCTCTGGCGCGAGTCGGCATTGATCAGTTCCTCCACCAGTTGATCGATGGCCGGGTCGCGCAGGCCGATGAAGTTGCGGCTGCCGGGGTTGTCGGCGGCAGAGCTGGACCAGAACTCGCGCTGTTCGTTGCCGGGCGAATTGGATTGCGCAAAGCCGCCAACGATCATGTCGAAGTCACGCGAGCGCAGGCGGTTGATGTATTGCGAGACGTCCACGCGGCGGATCTCGAAGCCTATCCCTAAGTCGGCGAGGTTGCGCTTGAACGGCAGCAGCACGCGTTCGAACTGGGTCTGTGCCAGCAGGAACTCGATGCTGACCGGTTTGCCATCCTTGTCGACCATCTTGTCGTCGACGATCTTCCAGCCGGCTTCCTGAAGGAGCTTGTAGGCCTGGCGCTGTTGCTCGCGGATCATCCCGCTGCCGTCGCTGGTCGGGTTGGCGAAGGCCTCGGTGAACACCTGCTCGGGGACCTTGCCGCGCAGCGGTTCGAGGATTTTCAGCTCGGCCGGCGAGGGCAGGCCACTGGCGGCCATTTCGGAGTTCTCGAAGTAACTGTCGGTGCGAATGTAGGCGCCGTTGAACAGCTGCTTGTTGGTCCATTCGAAGTCGAACAACAGGCTGAGTGCCTTGCGTACACGCACGTCCTGGAACACCGGCTTGCGCAGGTTGAAGACGAAGCCTTGCATGCCCACCGGGTTGCCGTTGGGTATTTCTTCCTTTATCAGGCGGCCATCGCGTACGGCGGGAACGTCGTACGCGGTCGCCCAGTTCTTCGCGCTCATCTCCAGTTCGTAGTCGAAGGCCCCGGCCTTGAGTGCCTCCAGCGCCACGTTGTTGTCACGGTAGACATCGAAGGTCATGGCGTCGAAGTTGTAGAACCCGCGGTTGATCGGCAGGTCCTTGGCCCAGTAATCCTTGACCCGCTCGTAGCGGATCGAGCGCCCGGCCTTGACCTCGGCGACCTTGTACGGGCCGCTGCCAAGCGGCGGTTCGAGGTTGCCACGGGTGAATTCGCGGGCTTCGTACCAATGCTTGGGCAGCACCGGCAGCTGGCCGAGAATCAGCGGCAGCTCGCGGTTATTGTTGTGCTTGAACTTGAACAGCACCTTAAGTGGGTCTTCTGCGACCACTTCAGCCACATCCCCGTAGTACTGGCGGTACAGCGGGGCGCCGTCCTTGATCAGGGTGTTGAAGGTGAATACCACGTCTTCGGCACGCATCGGGTGGCCATCGTGGAAGCGTGCCTCGGGGCGCAGGTAGAAGCGCACCCAGCTGTTGTCCGGGGCCTTCTCGATCTTGCCGGCGACCAGGCCGTATTCGGTGAACGGCTCATCCTGGCTCTGACGCATCAGGGTGTCGTAGATGATGCTGACGTTGTCAGCCGAGATGCCTTTGTTGATGAACGGGTTGAGGCTGTCGAAGCCACCGAAGCTGGACTGACGGAAGGTGCCGCCCTTGGGCGCGTCGGGGTTGACGTAGTCGAAGTGCTTGAAGTCGGCCGGGTATTTCGGCGGCTCGTCGTACAAAGTCAGCGCGTGTTGCGGCGCAGCCAGCGCGGGCAGGCTCAGGCAGGCGAACAGCAGGCTGCAGGCCAGGCGTAGCGTCGGCTTCATTGGGCTTTCTCCGAAGGCTTTATCCACCAGGTATTCAGCCCGAGGGTGTAGGGCGGCGTGGTGATGAAGGCGAACCGGTTGCGGTAGGCCAGGCGGTGATTGTCGAGGTACCAGTTGGGGATCATGTAGTACTGCCATGAGAGCACGCGGTCCAGGGCGCGGGCGGCGGCGACCTGATCGTCGCGGGTGCGTGCGGCCAGCAAAGTGTTGAGCAGGTGGTCGACCACCGGGTCCTTGACCCCTGCATAGTTCTTGCTGCCTTTGGTCGAGGCCTGGCTGGAATGAAAGTACAGCCACTGTTCGAGGCCCGGGCTCAAGGTCTGGTTCAAGGTCATCAGGATCATGTCGAAGTCGAACTGGTCCAGGCGTTGTTTGTACTGGGCACGGTCCACCGTGCGCAAGCGCGCATCGATACCGATGCTGGCCAGGTTTTCGACATAAGGTTGCAGGATGCGTTCGAGGCTTGGGTTCACCAGCAGCAGCTCCATGCTGAACGGTTGGCCCTTGGCGTTGACCAGGCGCTGGCCGTCGAGCTTCCAGCCAGCCTGATTGAGCAGGCCCAGCGCTTGGCGCAGGGTCTGGCGGCCAATGCCGCGCCCGTCGGTGTGGCTGACCTGGTAGGGCTGGGTGAACAGCTTGTCGGGCAGCTGGTCACGGAACGGTGCCAGCAGCAGCCATTCCTTACCGGTGGGCACGCCGCTGGCGGCGAGCTCGCTGTTGGGGTAGTAGCTGGTGGCACGGCGGTACGCGCTGCTGAACAGCGCCCGGTTGGTCCACTCGAAATCGAGCATCAGGCCCAGCGCCTGGCGCACCCTGGGGTCGCTGAAGGTGGCCCGGCGGCTGTTCATGAACAGGCCCTGGGTCTGGGTGGGGATGCGGTGCGGGATCTGCGCCTTGATCACCTCGCCACGGCGCACGGCCGGGAAGTTGTAGCCATTGGCCCAGTTTTTCGCCTGGTGCTCGATATAGATGTCGAACTCACCGGCCTTGAACGCTTCGAAGGCCACGGTGGCATCGCGGTAGAACTCGTACTCGACGCGGTTGAAATTGTACTTGCCGCGGTTCACCGCCAGGTCCTTGCCCCAGTAGTTCTTCACCCGCTCGAACACCAGGCGTCGGCCAGGTTCCACCTGGGTGATGCGATACGGCCCGCTGCCCAGCGGTGGTTCGAAGGTGGTGGCCTCGAAGTCACGCTTTTGCCAGTAGTGCTTGGGCAATACCGGCATTTCGCCCAGGCGCAGGATCAGCAGTGGGTTGCCGGCGCGCTTGAAGACGAAACGGACGCGCAGCGGGCCGAGGATGTCGACGCGCTGCACCTCCTGCAGATTGGTGCGGTAGATCGGGTGCCCTTGCTTGAGCAGGGTACGGTACGAGAATGCCACGTCGGCGGCGGTGATCGGCGCGCCGTCATGCCAGCGGGCTTCCGGGCGCAGGTTGAACACCACCCAGCTGCGGTCTTCGCTGTACTCCACCGAACGGGCGATCAGGCCATAGCTGGAGGTGGGCTCGTCACCGGACGGGTCGTACTGGCCGGTGCCGACCATCAGCGTTTCGTTCAGCTCGCTGATGCCATACTGCAGGAAGTTCGGCGTGGTGACCGGGCTGGTGCCCTTGAAGGTGTAGGGGTTGAGCGTGTCGAAGGTGCCGAATGCCATGGCCCGCAAGGTACCGCCCTTGGGCGCTTGCGGGTTGACCCAGTCGAAGTGGGTGAATGTGGCTGGGTACTTGAGCGTGCCGAACTGCGCGTATCCGTGGCTTTCGCTCACCATCGCGACGGCGGGGAAGCTCAAGGCCAGGCTGAATGACAGCAGGAGGGGACGTATCAAGTCGGCATCCGATCCAGAGGCGTTGGGCTTTGGTCGGGGTACAGTAACAGCTTGGCGGGGTTGGAAAAAGAGCGCTGCTGAGGCGCTCTGTTTCGAGGTGGGTCTCAGCCGCTGTAGCGTGCGACGCCGATTACATTGCCATTATCAGCGGCGGTGAATTTGACCCTGTATTCGGCGCCGTTCTGATCGAATAGTTTCCAATATGTGTCGCGTGAGGCGCGTGTTGGGGCTTTACGATTACGTCGGCTGATACGCAGTACATTCATTTGCCCAGGAATATCGTTGAACGTCACGGACTGCCCGAACCATTCATGGGTTACTGCCGGCCCGACCGGTAAAGCGTAGTGCAGGTAGCTGTGATTCTCGGGTTCGATATCGTCCAGAACGACACCGCGGGAGTATCGGTTGTGGTAGAAAAACGAATCAGTGACTGGCCCCGTGTAGAGGCCACCATTGGATTCCAGGTGTTCGGTCGACTGTTCGATCCGGAATGCGGGATCATTAAACTTCAGTGCGTACAGATCAAGATCGATCGAAGGGTTGACTCCCACTCTTCCCTGGCTGGCATAGTCTATGCGGTCAAACGTGAAAGCTTGAAAGATGTTTTTGTCGAACAGTTCACGCGGCGTGCTCATCAGGTGATCCTCGCTTGTGATGTGAGGTTGCATGATCACCGCGCGTCACCAAGTCGTGAGGTACATAGATATGACAGCGGGCCCGATTACAGTCTTGGCGACAGATGAGCCTGCGTCTTGGAAGAGGCAACAGGGTGACTTAGCGAGATAGATAAACCGTCAGGGTTTGGCCCGGTTTCAGCGCATGACCGCTGCGTGGGTTCCAGCGTTTGAGGTGCTTCATCTCGACATTGAAACGTTTGGCAACCAGGTACAGCGAATCACCCTTGCGTACCTTGTACTGGGTGGAGCGCTGCCCCGAGGCAGCCACGCGGTTGCCTGCGGCGCTCGGCGCGTTGCCGCCGCGCAGGGCCAGGACCTGACCGGCTTTCAGGCGGTTGCCCGGCAGTTTGTTCCAGCGCTGGATGTCCTTGACCGCAACGCGGTTGGCCTTGGCGATGCTGCTCAGGCTGTCGCCTCGCTTGACCCGGTAGCTGCGCGCGGCAGGCGCCGTGGCTTCGGCCACGGCGGCAGCGAACACGGCCTTGTTCGGCTGCAGGCTGACCAGCTGCTCGGGCTTGAGGTTGGACAGGCTGTCGCTGAGCAGTTGAGCCTTGGCGGTCGGCACCAGCAGCTGCTTGGGGCCATCCACGGTCATGCGTTTCTTGAAGGCCGGGTTGAGCTGGATCAGTTCGTCTTCGTCGATGTTGGCGAAGGCGGCGACCCGCGACAGGTCGAGGCGATCATTGATGGCCACCGCTTCGAAGTAGGGTTCGTTGGCGATGGGGGTAAGGTTCACACCATAGGCTTCAGGCGTGGAGACCACCTGCGACAGTGCCAGCAGCTTGGGTACGTAGTCACGGGTTTCCTGTGGCAGTGGCAGGTTCCAGTAATCGGTGGGCAGGCCGAGCTTTTCGTTGCGCTCGATGGCACGGCTGACGGTGCCTTCCCCTGCATTGTAGGCCGCCAGGGCCAGCAGCCAGTCGCCGTTGAACATGTCGTGCAGGCGGGTCAGGTAGTCCAGTGCGGCGTTGGTCGACGCAGTGATGTCACGACGGCCATCGTAGAAGTTGGTCTGGCGCAGGTTGAAATGGCGACCGGTGGCCGGCATGAACTGCCACATGCCCGCCGCGCTGGCGCGCGAGTAGGCCATTGGGTTGTAGGCGCTCTCGATTGCCGGCAGTAGCGCGAGCTCCAGCGGCATGTCGCGTTCTTCGAGGCGCTCGACAATGTAGTGCAGGTAGAGGCTGCCGCGCTCGCCGGCGCTCTCGAGGAACGTCGGGTTGCTGGCGAACCACAGGCGCTGCTGCTCGATGCGCGGGTTGACGTCGATGTTGTCCTGCAGGGCAAAGCCCTGGCGCATGCGCTCCCACACGTCCTGCGGCGGTTCGGCCGGTTTGACCGCCAGCGGCGAGGGCTTGTGCTTGATCCGTGCCTGGTAGGTGTGCGCGCGAACGCTGTCGGCTTCGTCGAGCTGACGGGTGCTCTGGCAGCCCACCAGGGTGGCGGCCAGCGCCAGCGCACTGATTTGGGCCAGGCGCGTCAGGGCGACTGAATGAGCGTTTCTGCGGCTACGGGAAGACATCGGCTGAGACAGGTTTCCGGGCGAAAAATTTCGGCGATTCTAGAAACCGCACCCTCCTGGGTCAACCGTTGTGAACCCTCTGCGATATATCTTGAGGTTATCAGAAGGTGTCCTTCCAAGACCTCAAAGCAGCAAAAACAGTGACCTGCGAGTCGTTTGAATGTCCCTTCCATTCGTCTGCTTTTTGTTTAACTAATGTTTCAGCGGTACGCAGGAAGGGGTTGGTCAGGCGCTCGAGACCGATCGTTGATGGCAAGGTGATGCGATTTTCGGCGCGCAACCGGGTAACGTTTTCGAACCGCTGCAGAACGTGCGGGTTGGTGGGCTCCACGGCCTTGGCAAAGCGCAGGTTGCTCAAGGTGTATTCGTGGGTGCAATAGACTTCGGTCTGCTCCGGCAGCGCCGCCAGCCGGGCGAGGGCGGGCTGCATCTGTTCCGGCGTGCCTTCGAACATGCGACCGCAGCCGGCGGCGAACAAGGTGTCGCCACAGAACAGCAGCGGTGTTGTCGGCTGGTCGCTGAAGTAGGCGATATGTCCCAGGGTGTGTCCCGGTACGGCCAGTACCTGGAAGACCACGCCCAGCACGTTGACCTGGTCGCCCTCGTCCAGCGCCAGGTCGCGGCCCGGAATCTGTTCTTGGGCCGGGCCGCAGACGCTGGCACCGGTCTGCTGCTTGAGGCGTTCGACACCGCCGACATGGTCATGGTGGTGGTGGGTCACCATGATGGTGTCCAGCACCCAGCCGGGGTGGGCGGCCAGCCAGGCCTCCACCGGGCCGGCTTCACCGGGGTCGACCACCGCGCAACGGCGTTTGGCAGTATCCTGTAACAACCAGATGTAGTTGTCGGAGAAAGCGGGTAGAGCGTCGATCTGTATCATGGTGCGGATCCGTATCGCCTGGCGTGGCACATGAGGGCATCTTAGCCGCGATGGCGCGGTGCGAGAACCTTCGAGGGAGAGCGCAATGACCGACCAAGCCTTTGCTCAGGCCGACCCGGAGTGGGTCGAGCTGATCAGACTGGCCCGTGAGTGGTTCAACGGCCCACTCGGCCAACTGATGTTGAAGGAAGAGGAAAAACTGCTGGAAGAGGAGCTCGGGCGCTTCTTCGGTGGCTACCTCGTGCACTATGGCCCCTGTGCCGAGGCGCCGCCCAGCGCGCCTCAGGTGCAGCGCAACGTGCGCCTTGGCGCACCGCTGCCGGGGGTGGAGATCGTCTGCGAGGAACAGGCCTGGCCCTTGAGCGAGCACGCCGCCGACGTGGTGGTGCTGCAGCATGGCCTGGACTTCAGCCTGTCGCCCCATGGCCTGCTGCGCGAGGCAGCCAGCGCGGTGCGCCCTGGCGGGCACCTGCTGATCGTCGGCATCAACCCCTGGAGCGGCTGGGGCGTGCGCCATTTCTTCAGCCATGGTGCCCTGCGCAAGGCGCGCTGCATCTCGCCGTCACGGGTCGGTGACTGGCTCAATCTGCTGGGCTTCGCGCTGGAGAAACGCCGCTTCGGGTGCTATCGTCCGCCGCTCACTTCGCCGGCCTGGCAGCAACGCCTGGCAGGCTGGGAACGGATGGCGGGGGGCTGGCAGTGTGCTGGCGGCGGGGTCTACCTGCTGGTGGCGCGCAAGATGGTGGTCGGCCTGCGGCCGTTGCGCCAGGTGCGCCGCGAGCCGATGGGCAAGCTGCTGCCGCTGCCGCTGGCCAAGGTCAACCGTACCACCGCCAACCCGGATACCGAAAAGCACTGAACATGAGTGGTACATGAGCGATAGCGTCGAGATGTATACCGATGGCGCCTGCAAGGGCAACCCCGGCCCAGGCGGCTGGGGCGTCCTGCTGGTCTTCAAGGGCGTCGAGAAGGAACTGTGGGGCGGCGAGCGCGAAACCACCAACAACCGCATGGAACTGATGGCCGCGATTCAAGGGCTGATGGCGCTCAAGCGTGAATGCGACGTGGTGCTGACCACCGACTCGCAGTACGTGATGAAGGGCATCAACGAGTGGATGACCAACTGGAAGAAGCGTGGCTGGAAGACTGCGGCCAAGGAGCCAGTGAAGAACGCTGACCTGTGGCAACTGCTCGACGAGCAGGTCAATCGCCACAAGGTCACCTGGAAGTGGGTGCGGGGGCACATCGGCCACCCCGGCAACGAACGCGCCGACCAGCTGGCCAACCGCGGCGTCGAGGAAGTGCGCGCCAAGCGTTGAGCTGCGGTACAATCGCCGCCTTTGTAACTGATGCAAGTTGGAGCGCCCCGCGTGGAGCAGCAGCAAGATAAACGCCTGGTCATTCTCGATACCGAAACCACCGGTATGCCGGTCAGCGAAGGCCACCGGATCATCGAGATCGGCTGTGTCGAGGTCATGGGCCGGCGCCTGACCGGGCGGCACTTCCACGTCTACCTGCAGCCCGACCGCGAAAGTGACGAGGGCGCCATCAACGTGCACGGCATTACTGATGCGTTCCTGGTCGGCAAGCCGCGCTTCGCCGATGTGGCCGAAGAGTTCTTCGAATTCATCCAGGGCGCCACCCTGGTCATCCACAACGCGGCGTTCGACGTCGGCTTCATCAACAACGAATTCGCCTTGCTGGGGCAGGACGACCGCGCCGACATCGCCAACCACTGCACCATCCTCGATACCCTGCTGCTGGCCCGTGCCCGTCACCCGGGGCAGCGCAACAGCCTCGATGCGCTGTGCAAACGCTACGACATCGACAACTCTGGCCGTGAACTGCACGGCGCGTTGCTCGACTCCGAATTGCTGGCGGACGTCTACCTGGCGATGACCGGTGGCCAGACCAGCCTGTCGCTGGCTGGGCACGGGGCCGACGCTGATGGTGACGGGCAGGGCGCTGGTGGTAGCGAAATCCGCCGCATCGTCGGGCGTGCGCCTGGGCGAGTGATCATGGCGTCTGCCGAAGAGCTGGAGGCGCATGCCGAGCGGCTGGCGGCGGTGGCCAAGTCGGCGGGTGGGCCATCAATGTGGCAAGCCCTGACCGAGACGCCTGCTGGCTGATCGATGAGCCTGTTACGGCCCTTTCGCGGGGCAAGCCCGCTCCTAGAGAAATGTCATCTCTCTCAGGTTCACTGATAATTCTGTAGGAGCGGGCTTGCCCCGCGAAGAGGCCGGTACAGGCAGCACAAGGCCAACTACCCTTAACAGGACAACAAGTCCTGCGAGGGTAGTAGCCGGATGTACAAGGACCTCAAGTTCCCCATCCTCATCGTCCACCGTGCGATCAAGGCCGACAGCGTTGCCGGCGAGCGCATCCGCGGCATTGCCGAGGAGTTGAGCCAGGACGGCTTCGCCATCATCAAGGCTGCCGATCACACCGAGGCGCGCCTGGTCGCCACCACCCACCACGGCCTGGCCTGCATGCTGATCGCCGCCGAAGGCGTCGGTGACAACATTCACTTGCTGCAGAATATGGCCGAGCTGATCCGCCTGGCCCGCCTGCGTGCACCGGACCTGCCGATCTTCGCCCTGGGCGAACAGGTCACCCTGGAAAACGCCCCTGCCGAGGCCATGAGCGAGCTCAACCAGCTGCGTGGCATCCTCTACCTGTTCGAAGACACCGTGCCATTCCTCGCCCGCCAGGTGGCGCGCGCCGCGCACAACTACCTCGACGGGTTGCTGCCGCCGTTCTTCAAGGCCCTGGTGCAGCACACCGCCCAGTCCAACTACTCATGGCACACACCCGGACACGGCGGCGGCGTGGCCTACCGCAAGAGCCCGGTGGGCCAGGCATTCCACCAGTTCTTTGGCGAAAACACCCTGCGTTCGGACTTGTCGGTCTCAGTGCCGGAGCTGGGCTCGCTGCTCGATCACACCGGCCCCCTGGCCCAGGCCGAGGCCCGTGCAGCGCGCAACTTCGGCGCTGATCACACCTTTTTCGTGATCAATGGCACCTCCACTGCCAACAAGATCGTCTGGCATGCCATGGTGGGTCGCGATGACCTGGTACTGGTTGACCGCAACTGCCACAAGTCGGTGGTCCACGCCATCATCATGACCGGCGCGATCCCCATCTACCTGTGCCCGGAGCGCAACGAGCTAGGCATCATCGGGCCGATTCCGCTCAGCGAGTTCAGCCCTGAGTCGATCCAAACCAAGATCCGGGCCAACCCGTTGGCCGCAGGGCGGGAGCCGCGCATCAAGCTGGCGGTGGTGACCAATTCAACCTACGACGGGCTGTGTTACAACGCCGGGCTGATCAAGCACGCGCTGGGTGCCAGCGTCGAGGTGCTGCACTTCGACGAGGCCTGGTTCGCCTATGCGGCGTTCCACGAATTCTTCGAGGGCCGCTACGCCATGGGCACCGCGTGCAGCGAGAGCAGCCCGCTGGTGTTCAGTACCCATTCCACTCACAAGCTGCTGGCCGCCTTCAGCCAGGCTTCGATGATCCACGTGCAGAACGGCGCCCAGCGCCAGCTGGATCGCGACCGCTTCAACGAAGCGTTCATGATGCATATTTCCACCTCGCCGCAATACAGCATCCTCGCCTCGCTGGATGTGGCTTCGGCCATGATGGAAGGCCCGGCCGGACGCTCGCTGCTGCAAGAGATGTTCGACGAAGCCCTGAGTTTCCGCCGCGCCCTGGCCAACCTGCGTGAGCACATCGCCGCCGAGGACTGGTGGTTCAGCATCTGGCAGCCGCCAGCGGCGGAGGGCATCCATCGCCTGGCGGCGCAGGACTGGTTGCTACAGCCGGGGGCCGAATGGCATGGCTTTGGCGAAGTGGCGGACGACTACGTCCTGCTCGACCCGCTGAAGGTGACCTTGGTGATGCCTGGGCTCAGCGCCGATGGCGTACTGGGTGAACACGGCATACCGGCGGCGGTGGTCAGCAAGTTTCTCTGGGAGCGCGGGCTGGTGGTGGAGAAGACCGGGCTATACAGCTTCCTGGTGCTGTTCTCGATGGGCATCACCAAGGGTAAGTGGAGCACGCTGCTCACCGAGCTGCTGGAGTTCAAGCGCCATTACGATGGCAACACGGCGCTCAGTGCCTGCCTGCCGAGCGTCGTCGCAGTCGATGCCGCGCGTTACCAAGGCCTGGGCCTGCGCGACCTGTGCGATCAGTTGCATGACTGTTACCGTGCCAATGCCACGGCCAAGCAGCTCAAGCGCTTGTTCACACGACTACCGGAAGTGGCCGTGAGCCCAGCGCGGGCCTATGACCAGATGGTGCGCGCAGAAGTGGAAGCTGTGCCGATCGAAGCATTGCTGGGAAGGATTGCTGCGGTGATGCTGGTGCCGTACCCGCCGGGTATTCCGCTGATTATGCCGGGCGAGCGGTTCACCGAAGCGACCCGCTCTATCCTCGATTACCTGGCGTTCGCGCGGGCCTTCAACCTTGGCTTCCCGGGCTTCGTCGCCGATGTGCATGGCCTGCAGAATGAAAGCGGCCAATATACAGTCGACTGCATCAAGGAATGCGAATGATCTCGACGCCGGACTGCGCCAGTTCGAAGCGGTTTTCGCCCAGGTGGTTGACGCGGTCGCCGATGGCCAGGCGGTAGGTGGTGATCGGGGCACCCAGTGCGCTGCCGTCCGCCTGCAGGGTGGACTCCTGGAATTCGTGGACGGGGTAGATACGGCCTTCGGCGTCACGGGCGTGGAATTGGCCGACCATTACTGCTGCCATTTGGGGAGAAACCTCTGAATTACGTAGGAAATGTCTGCAGACATAGACCGTAAAAGATACCTGGAAGTTTTCGTGTGGTGGAAAAAAATCCAGACCGCCGAGGAACGGTCATCTATAACTACTGACGTCCCTTTTCCCAGCAAAGGATGGATCACGCCATGAGCCAAGTGTATTCGGTAGCGGTTGTCGTCGGCAGCTTGCGCAAGGACTCCTACAACCGCAAGGTGGCCCGCGCACTTTCGGAGCTGGCGCCGTCCAGCCTTGCCCTGAAGATCGTCGAGATCGGTGACCTGCCGCTGTACAACGAGGATGTCGAGGCCGAGGGCGTGCCAGAGGCGTGGAGGCGCTTTCGTGATGAGATCCGCCGCAGCGACGCGGTGCTGTTCGTCACCCCGGAGTACAACCGTTCGGTACCGGGCGGCCTGAAGAACGCCATCGACGTGGGTTCGCGGCCCTACGGGCAGAGTGCCTGGAGTGGCAAGCCGGCGGCGGTGGCGAGCGTGTCCCCGGGCGCCATTGGCGGCTTTGGTGCCAATCATGCGTTGCGCCAGTCGCTGGTGTTCCTCGACATGCCCTGCATGCAGATGCCCGAAGCGTATATCGGTGGGGCGGCCAGTCTGTTCGATGAAGGTGGCAAGCTCAGTGACAAGACCCGGCCGTTCCTGCAGGGGTTCATCGACAAGTTTGCTTCCTGGGTGAAATTGAACAGGGCGGTCTGAGCCATCGTTGTTTCTTGAGCTGACGCATTCGCGGGTAAACCCGCGAATGCCCACGCACCGATCTATCAGAAGGACTGCGGCATCTCGCCCTTGGCCAGGCGGCGATTGATATCGGCAATTACCTCTGGCAAGTCGTTGATGGTGTCGATCAGGTAGTGCGGTCGCGAGCCAGCAAACAGTTGGTGAATGCGCTTGCGCTCGCTTTCCAGTTTCTCCGCACTCAGCGCCTGGTAACCTTCCCAGGTCAGCCCCAGGGCATTGCCCGAGCACACCAGGGCCACGGTCCACATCCCGGCGCGGCGGCCTTCGAGGATGCCCGGAACGGTGTCGTCGACCTTTACGCACGCCGCCACATCATCGATCCCAAGGGCAATCACGTTGGCCAGGGCCTGGGCTGGCCATGGGCGGCCATTCGGGGTTTCGTCGGTGGCCACCACGTGGTCGGCGACGTAGCCGTTTTGTGCTGCCAGCTCCACCACCTTGTCCATCACCACCTTCGGGTAGCCCGAGCACGAGCCGATTTTCAGGCCGTCCTGGCGCAAGCCGGTGAGGGTGTCCAGGGCGCCGGGGATCAGTGCCGAGTGCACGGCGATCTTCTCGATCTGCAGTGGCATGAAGCGATTGTAGATGGCGGTGACGTCATCGTCGCTCGGGGTGCGGCCGAACACCTTGCGGTAGCGCTCGGCGATCTCCGGCACGTCGCACAGGGTTCGGATGTGGTCCCATTTGCCCATGCCCATCGGGCCGCGGGCTTCTTCGATGGACACCTGTACGTCGAACTCGGCGAAGGCTTCGACGAAGATCTGGGTCGGGGCGAAGGAGCCGAAATCGACCACGGTGCCAGCCCAATCGAGGATGGCGGCTTGCAGCTGGGTAGGATTGCTGTAGTTCATGTGCGCTGATTCCTGAAATCGGGTGGGCAAAGGGTTAGATGTCCAGCACTTCCATTTCCCGCAGCACGTCGGCCACGGCATTGACGGCGGCCTGCATGCCATCGGCTCCGACCACGCCGATGCAGCCGACGCGGAAGGTCTCGACCTGGGTCAGCTTGCCCGGGTAAAGGATGAAGCCCTTGGCCTTGACCCGCTCGTAGAAGTCCTTGAACTGGTAGCGGGCATCGTTCGGCGCGTGGAAGGTGACGATGATCGGTGCCTGAATCTCGGCCGGCAGGAAGCTGCGCAGGCCAATGGCGGCCATGCCGTCGAGCAGGGTCTTGCAGTTGTTGGCGTAACGCTGATGGCGTGCTGGCAGGCCGCCTTCCTCGTTGTACTGTTGCAGGGCTTCGTGCAGGGCCGCGACCACGTGGGTCGGTGGGGTAAAGCGCCATTGGCCGGTCTTGGCCATGTAGGCGTGCTGATCGTGCAGGTCCATGGCCAGCGAGTGGGCATTGCCTTCAGCCGCGGCCAGGGCGGTTTTCTCGGCGAAGACGAAGCCCATGCCTGGCACGCCTTCCAGGCATTTGCCGGAAGCGGCGATCAGCGCCTCGAAGGGGATTTGGCGGGCATCGATCGGCAGCGCACCGAACGAGCTCATGGCGTCGATGATCAGGCGCTTGCCGTGGCGTTTGATCACCTGGGCGATCTCCGGCAGCGGGTTGAGGATGCCGGTGCTGGTTTCGCAGTGGATCAGCGCCACGTGGGTGATGGCCGGGTCGGCGGCGAGCAGGCGGTCGACGTCGGCGGCGGTGGTCGGCTGGTCTTCGGCGGTTTCAAAGGTGCTGTAGGTGCGGCCCAGCACTTTGCAGATCTTCGCCAGGCGCTGGCCGTAGGCACCGTTGATCAGGACCAGGACCTTGCCGTCACGTGGCACCAGGGTGCCGATGGCCGCTTCCACGGCGAAGGTGCCGCTGCCTTGCAGGGGCACGCAGTGGTGGCTGGCGATGCCGTCGATGATCGCCAGCAGTTGTTCGCAGACGCTGGCGGTCAGTTGGTTGAAATCGCGGTCCCAGGAGCCCCAGTCCACGAGCATGGCTTGGCGGGTGCGGATTGATGTGGTCAGGGGACCGGGGGTCAGCAGAATCGGGGCGTTGCTCATTCCGTTTTTTCCTCACAAGCAGTGGGCTGAAACTACGGGGTCTAGGTTGCAATTCCCGCTCTCATCAATCAAATTGTTTGTTGTTATCCGAGCTATAAGTCAGGCCGATAGATATGAATCTGTTCCAGCTGCGCGCCTTCGATGCCGTCGCCCGTGAAGGCAGCTTTACCCGCGCCGCCGCGCGCCTGTTCATCAGCCAGCCGGCGGTGACCGGGCACGTCAAGGCACTCGAGGAGCACTACCAGATCACCCTGCTGCGGCGTACTGCGCGGCGGGTCGAGCTGACCGAGGAGGGCACCCGCCTGGCAGCCATCACCCGGGCCATGTTCGGCTTGGCCGAAGAGGCCCAGGCCATGCTTGAAGCCAACCGGCAGCTGCTGACGGGGCGCCTGGAGGTGGCGGCCGATGGCCCGCACCGGGTCATGCCGATGCTGGCGCTGCTGCGTGAGCGCTACCCGGGCATTACCGTCAACCTGCGCCTGGGCAATGCCCAGGAGACCTTGGCGGCATTGCTCAGCGAGCATGCCGACGTCGCGGTGCTGACCGAGATCGAGCCACGCAAGGGCTTGTACCTGCAGAACCTCTGCGAATCGCGCCTGTGCGCCTTGCTGCCGGCCGGCCACGCCTGGGCACAGGTGGACAGCGACCTGCCGTTGGCAGAACTGCACCAGCAGATCATGGTGCTGCGTGAGCCCAGTTCAACGACGCGTCGCACCTTCGACAAGGCCTGCAACGCTGCCGGCGTGCAGCCGCGGGTGCAGCTGGAGCTGGATAGCCGCGAGGCGGTGACCGAGGCGGTGGCGTCGGAGTTGGGCATCGGTGTGGTGTCATCGACCGAGGTGGCCAATGATCCGCGGGTGGTGGCGCGGCCTCTGAACGGCCAGGGCCTGCTCAACCAGCACATGGTTGGCTGCCTGGAGCGGCGCCGCGAACTGCGCCTGATCCAGGCGTTCCTGGGCCTGGCGGCCAACCTTTGAGCCAGCCTAAGATGCCTGCATCAGCAAATGGAATGCCTATGAGCGAAAAAGACACCATTTCCATGCAGCTGGTACGTGAGGCACTGCTGCAGACCTGCCCCGCCGGCGAGCCAGACACCGGCTTGCTGGCGCGGGCAGGCATCGCTGTCGAACACCTGCATCTGCCCGAGGCGCGGGTCAGTGCCGATTCCTATGCCCGGCTCTGGCGCTTGCTTGCGCGGCGCTGCAACGATGAGTTCTTCGCCATGGACCCGCGCGGTCTGCGCAGCGGCAGCCTGGCGTTCATGTGCCGTGCTGGCATGGGGCAGCCGACCTTGGGCGCCGGCCTGGAAACCGTGCTGGCGTTTCTTTCGCTGATGCTCGAAGACTTGCAGCCAAGCCTGGTACGCCAAGCGAGCCTGGCCGAAATCGTCATCAACGAGCCACGCGACCGGCCGCGTCGCGCATTTACCTATTTCACCTTCTGGATGATCGTGCATGGCGTGGCCTGCTGGCTTGCCGGGCGGCGCATCCCGATCCTGGCCATCGATCTACGCTGTGGCGAGCCACCGTTCTGCGACGACTACCGGGTGATGTTTTCGCAGAACCTGCAATTTGAGCGCCCGCGAACGCGCATGATCATCGCCGCCGACTGCCTCGAGCTGCCGCTGCGACGCAGCGAGGAGGAACTGCAGCGCTTTCTGGCGGAGGCGCCGGGCAACATCCTGGTCAAGTACCGAGACCCGGCCAGCCTCGGGCGGCGTATTCGCACCGACCTGCTGCGCCAGGACCCCAGCCACTGGCCCGATGGCGACAGCCTGGCGCGGCAGTTGTGCCTGTCGCCCTCCACCCTGCGCCGGCGTCTGGCTGAAGAGGGGCAGAATTACCAAGGGTTGAAGGACAGTGTGCGGCGTGAGCTGGCGATCGCCTGGCTGAGCCAGCATGACGCGGCGCTGGGCGATATCGCTGTGCGCCTGGGCTTTGCCGACAGTAGTTCGTTCTACAAGGCGTTCCGTAAATGGTTCGGTTGCAATCCAGGGCACTATCGCGCGCTGATCCAGTCACGTGGTCCGGGGGGATGATGGGCGATTAATTCCGTGTTCCTGGCGCCAGCGTATGGAAGCAGGCTGGCAGGTCGAACAACCCTGAGGATTCGACCATGGCCAAAACGAAGGTGCACTCGAAGCTGCAGCACCTCGCGCAGGATTTTATCGCTGAGCAATTGCCCGGCTGGCTGAAGAACGCCACTCAAGCACAGCTCGGATCATTGCGCGCCTGCATGAGTGCGCATTTGAAAAGTCAGAAACACATGGCTGCGGCTTCGCAGCAACTGCTGCCGCTTGACCGGTTTGCTGCGCAAAAGCTTGAGCTGGCCATCAGGCAACAGCTGGCGCTGGACATTGACCTGTTCAAGGTCAACTGGCATGAACAGCGCCGACGCTTCTCGGTTGCGCCGGGCCGCCTGCCTGAGGACGACGACTACTTTGTGACGATGCCTGCCTTGCAGAAGCTGTTGCAGAACTTCCATGAGGGTGAAACGTTCTACGCGCAGACAGCGCTGACCGATGCAACGGCAGCGCCCGGTGAGCCGGAGCGGGTGGTCTCGCGGCGTATCGACGATATCGTCAGGCTTTGTCGCAGCGTTGATGTTGGCAAGTCCTATCAGGAGCACCTGAAGCAGGTCTTGACGAGCGCTTTAGAGCGTCAGTTGGCTACGGACAAACGCCAGGAACTGGCTGTGGCAGTCGAAATCGCCGCCATCAAAGGGCAGTTGACGTATAGCGACCAGAACATGTTGCGCCAGGTCGCTCAGGGACGACCTGCACAGCTGCCTTTGGGCTTCGAATTGTCCATGGGCGACCTGCAGTTGCTGGGACAACGCGTGGACGGGGCAGTGGCGTTCGAATTGGTGGGGACACCAGCAGGTCTGCCAGGGCTGGTCTTCAACCCCAGGAAACTGCTGGGGGTACTGCTGTATTTGCCAGACGACGCAGAGCGGCCATTGCGCCGTTTCGATGACTGGGCCACGGCGAACCTTGCCTTGGTCGCGGCGATGCGCGATGACCGGTTTCGTAAGGCCATTGCCCGTCGTATCGCGCTGGCCGGGCAGCCCGAGTTCTTGATAACCCTGGGCAAGCGTCTGCGGGATCCCAAGCCGGATCTGGAGCCCAGGCGAGTAGCCGAGAACGGTGAGGGTTTTGCAGCGCTGGCGGCAGGGCATGTACAACGCATCAAGGACGACGCTGCATTGCTGGCCGTACCGACGGCGCAGGCCGATGCCAGCGCCGCTGCCGAGCGTTTGCGCCAGCTGAAGGCGGTTGGACTGGTGCTGGTGAATCTGGCGGGTTTGTTCGTTCCGGGTGTCGCTGTACTGCTGTTGGCTGACCTGGCCCGCCAGGTATTGAGCCAAGTGTACGAAGGCGTCAGCGACTGGGCGCAGGATCACCAGCACGAAGCACTGGAGCACCTGCTTCAGGTTGCCTCGACAGTGGCGGCAGGGGCAGCCATTGCAGGTGGTACGCAGGCGTTGCGCAGCGCCTTCGTCGACCGGCTGGAGCCAGTAGTGACCGAGGCAGGCGGGAAACGCCTGTGGCAGCACGATCTGCAGCCCTACGAGGAGCGGGCGTCATTGCCCCCTTTGAAGGAGTTGGACAACGGCCTGCTCAGTGACGGCAAAGCCCATTGGTGGCGCTGTAACGGTGTGCTTTACCGGGTAAGGCGCAATGGCGCAGGTACCTGGCGATTGTTGCATCGTGAAGGGGCGGGCGTGTTTGGCCCTGTCTTGGAAAATAATGGAGAGCGCGCCTGGCGGATGGTCTACGAGCGGCCATTGGAGTGGCAGGGGACGAGCCTGCTGCTCAAGCGCCTGTGGCCGGATGCAACCAAATTGAGCACTGAACGGATCAGCCAGATCTTGGCCGTCGCGGATGTCGATGAAGCTCATCTGCGTGGTCTGTTGGTTGAGCGACGGCCTCTGCCGGTCAGGCTCCGCGATACCCTGGAGCGCTTTGCCGTCGACGCAAGAATCCATGATTTTTTCGCTCAAATCGGGGCAGGAGGCAACGATACCGAGGCCTTGCAATGGTGTATCGACAGGCTGGGTTTGCAAGACCAAAGCCTGGCAGGGCAGATTGAGTCGATCCAGGCATCCAGCGAAGCGCTACGCAGTCCAATGCTGGAACATTTCGCCAAGGCTTACCTGGCCGATGAGCCGCTGCTAGCCACATTGAAAGCGGCCTTCCCAGGGCTTGCGGATGCCTACGCCCTGGATTTGCTGAAGAACGCCAGTGTCGAGGTACGGCAACGACTGACCAGCGAATCCCGTGTGCCGCTGGCGCTGGCGGAACAGGTGCGCGGTATGCTCCAGGAGGCTCGCTTGACCCGGGCGCGCGAAGCACTCTACCTGCGCAGCAGTTACCATGCCGATGTCGTCACCCTGGTGTTCTCCTTGCTGCGGCGCCAGAGCCTGCTGCCCGGAGAGATCAACCTGGTGTTGCGCGAGCGCTCCAGTGGCGGGGCGGTACTGGAGCGGCTGTTCCCTGAAATGGGCGGTGCGCAGCCGCTGACGGTCATGGTCAGGGCCAATGGCGCATTTGCGCTCTTCGACGAGGCGGGACGTGCCAGCGAGATCGAAGTCGCAGAGCCACAGGGATTGTTCGAGGTGCTGGCTGCCTGTCTGCCACCCGCATTCATGCAGCGTCGAGGGTGGGCCGGCGAGGACGCTGCAGAGCGCATCCGTTCAGCCATGCAGCGTGCGTTGCCAGGGGATCGACGGGCGTTGATCAGACTGCTTGGCTGGCTCGAAGCCAGGCCTGTTGGATCTTCCCTGCACCGATTGCGCGATGGCCGCTTGGGTTATCTGCTCAGCGGCCGGGGCGCCCCGGCGGGGACTGAGGGGCGGATTCTGCGGCAACGGATTCGTGGTCTGTACCCGTCGTTCGATGAGGCAGCAGTCGATCGATACCTGCAATTGCTGCTCAATCAGTCAGGGTCGGCCTATGCCATCCTGCTGCGCCAGGAGCAGGAATATCGAGCGCTTGAAGAAAGCCTGCAGCACTGGCGAAACGCAGTCAGCGCTCCTGAACGGGGACGCAGAGGCGCAGTTGCAGATATATTCCTGCGGGCGTGGCGGCTGGAGGGTGAAGAGGCTTTCTACCGCAACGGCCAACCTGCTGGCTTACGGATCAGCGTGCTGGGCATACCGGCACGTAGCCTGCCGCCGATTCCTGTCGGTACGGACTTCGGCCACATCACCGACATGGCCCTCGTGGGGATGCGGCTGGAGGCTCTGCCAGCCGGGTTCCTGAGGCACTTTCCTGAACTGCGACGACTGGATCTGAGCGACAATGCCTTGAGTACGATCCCGGATGATCTTCATTGGTTGACTGCGCTGCGTCATCTGCGCCTGGCCCGCAATCAGATTCGCATGAGCGAGGGACAGGTGAATGCGCTGGCCGCTCTGGGCCGCCTGCGCACGCTGAACCTCAACGAGAATAGACTGGGCTCGATCAGCCTGCGCTTCAACCAGTTATCCCGCTTACGGGAACTCCATTTGTATCGAGCTGGATTGCTGGCAGTGCCGAGCGGCCTTGAGTGGTGTGGTCTGCTGGAGTATGCCGACTTGAGCCACAACCAGATTTCCAGCTTGCCTGAGGTACTGCTCGATGCTCCGTTGGCCCTGCGGCAAGTGGTCCGTGTGGCGCATAACCCGCTGTCGGTGGCGGACCTTGAGCGGTTGTATGCACCCATTCCGGCACCTGCGAATCTGCCCCCGCTCGAGGACAACTTGCAGGTGCAAGCGATCCTCGATGCCAGGAACGCCTGGCTCGACACACTGGCCGCACCCGAGCAAGTGTCCAGGGCTGAGCAGTGGGACGCCTTGCAGGGGGAAGCAGGCAGCACTCAATTCTTCGAGTTGTTGACAGAGTTGACTGACACGTCTGACTTCCGTCTGGCACGCGACGACCTTTCGCAAAGGGCCTGGACCATGATCCAGCTCGCACATGACGATTCGCGCATAAGAACGGAGTTGTTCGAACGAGCGGCTGACCCTCGTACCTGCGTCGACAGTGTGGCGCACTGCTTCAGCCAGCTGGAAGTGCGCATGCGGGTGCTACAGGTGACGTTCGGGCAGGAGCCACTGGCTTCGAGGGATGCCCGCTTGCTATTGGCTCAACGCATGTTCCGTCTTGACCAGGTGGAGATGTTCGCCCGCAGCGATTTTCAGGGCCGGCTTGCCAAGGGGCGTCGTGTGGATGAGGTCGAGGTCAGCCTGGCTTACAGGGCGGGCCTGGCGGAGCGCCTCAATCTTCTGGGACAGCCGCGGACCATGGAGTACCAACGGCTTGCCGAGGTGACGCAGGTTCATCTTGATCGGGCATACCGAGCAGTTCTGGCTGCCGAAACGGGCAGTGAGCGGATTCGCTACATCAGCCAACGCGACTTCTGGACACCCTACCTCCGCGACAGATATCCCGAGGCTTTTGCGCAGATCGCCGAACGTTTCGACACAAAGATGGATGCGCTGGACGATGAGAAAGAAGCGCTTGGCAGTAGTGCATATGTGCAGCGTTGCGAAAAGCTTCGGGATGATCGAGAGCAAGCTTTGGATGCACTTGCCTTGAAGCTCACCCAGGATGAATTGAACATGACCTCGTCAGGCAGTTCCCGCACGTCGGGTGGCAACGAACCGCTTCCTCCTGCATCCTGATCTGAGTATTGGACAACATGATTGGCATTCATCCGAATGCCAAAGAGCCAATCATGTCGAACCCAGTAACCAAAATCGATCAATTCATCGAGGCCAAATTGCCTGACTGGCTCAAGCGAGCATCAAGAGGGCAAATCAAGGCCCTGCGGACCAGCCTTGACGCACATCACGCCAGCCAGGCGCGGTTGCGTGGCCTCACGCTCGAGCTACTACCAATTCCTCAGTTCGCCGAGCAGCACCTGGTGGCGCTGCTCGATAAGCCTTTGCCCGACGGCCAGCCTTTCGGTCAACTTGAGTGGCTCCTGGTGGCGCCACGCTTCGGCAGGTTGCCAGGCTCCTTGCAGCAGACTTACGAATACAGCCAGAAACGTGAGAACGGGTTGTTACGGCTCATGCGCAATTTTGCCGCAGGTACCACTTACTACGATGGTACCGGGCTGGTGTCGCCGGGGCGCGATCAACCTTTGAATGGACCACTTGACGCATTCATCAAGGAATGCCGCGAGCTGGATATCGGCACGCGTTATCAAGAGAAACTGGAGCAGATCTTTAATCCCAGAACGCAGGCAATACTGGTCGAGGATAAACGTGCAGGGCTCAAGCTTGCGATCGAGTTGGCTGCGTTGAAGGGGCAGATCAGTGCCGATGTGCAAATTGCCTTGCGTGAGATCGCAGATGATGGGCAGGCGCATCGGCAGGAGGGGCTGACAGCTGATCCCTGTCTCCTGGCGGCACTGGGGCAGCCGGTGGCCGATGGCTTGTTGATTCCATTGCGCGACAGCGCGAAGGCTGACAGGGGCATCGTGCTCTACCTTCCCAGTGACCCGCAGCAGGCGCTGCGACATTTCGACAATCGTGTGTCCCTTGAAAGTGCCTTGGCGAACCTGCTGCAAAAGGCCGATTACCGTCAGTACTTCACGCAGTTGGTCAGCCTCGAGCACCGTGCAGATTTTGTCACGCTGCTGGACACTCGCCTCAAGGACGCCCAGCCTGACTTGGAGGTCGAGGGTCGCAAACAGCCCGATAACATCTTCTCGCAACTGGCTGCCCTGCAAATTCAGCGGGTCAAGGATGACGCGCGAGTGTTGCTGGTAACCAGCGCCGATGCCGATAGCGCGGCAGTACGAGCCAGGCATGCGAAATGGGAAGCGGCAGGCCTGGACCTGGTGAACTTGGCAGGGTTCTTCATTCCGGTGGTGGGCGGGCTTTTGCTGGGTCAGTTGGTTGCTCAGACGTGCTTGGAAGTATTCGAGGGGGTGAGAGACTGGTCGAGGGGCCGTCAGCATGAAGCGCTGGGGCATCTGCTCGGGGTTGCCGAGACCTTGGCGGCCACTGCAGCCACTGTGGTGGGTGTCAGTTACGTGCGTAGCGCCTTTGTCGCTAGTCTGGAACCTGTAAGCCTGGGGAAGGGGGGCGGGCGGCTGTGGTGTTTTGATGCCGAGAATTATCGGTCATCCCCAAGCGATATCGATTTGCTCGAAGACGGGCGTTATGGCGCCGGTGGACGTGGTTGGATTCAGGTCGATGGACGTTATCAGGAAGTGCATCAGCCTGTTCCTGACGGCCCCTATCGATTACGTCATGTTGCAGGCGATGGCAGTTACGGACCCGTAGTGCTCTACAACGGCGAGCGCGGATGGCGCCTGTTACGCGAGCACCCGCTGGCATGGGAGGAGCCTGTGCGCATGCTCGATGCGCTTTGGCCGCAGCATCCGCCAATTGACCAATTACAGTCAGAGCACATCCTGCAGGTGGCAGGCGTCGATGAGGACGAATTACGCGGTGTTCTGGTGGAAAACCGGCCAGCCCCGGTTAATCTCAGGTACGCCCTACGTGCTTTCCAGGCACATGCGCGCATTGAAACATTCTTCAAGCGAATTCGCCTGAAGGCGCTGATGCCAGCCGACAGTGAACTTCTGGCCTGGAGTGAGGGCCGCGCGGGGGGCGGTAGCGGGTTGGAGCAAGTATTGGCCCATGAAGTTGAATTGCGCCCGCAGTTGTTCGCTCACTTGACGCAACAACCATTTGCACAAGACCCACTCAGCGTGTTGGTCGCTCGGGACTTTCCGGGTCTGCCTTCGTCGTACATGAGCGAAGTGCTACGCCAGGCTACTGACCTTGAGCGTGACATGGCAAAGGTCGAGGGCCGCTTGCCAATTTCGTGTGCTGACAATGCCCATTCGCTGCTGCGCCTGGCACGGCTGAACCGGGCGCTGGCAGGCCTCTACCTGAGTACGGGCTACTGCGATGATACGGGGGAGCTGGTGCTTGCCTTACTGGATGGCCTGGAGCTTGAAGGCGTCAGCATCGACTTGCGCGAAGGGACGGTGGATGGACGCTCGATCAAGCGTGTAGGCAATGGCGGGCAAGGTGAGCAGGACAGGCTGCTGGTGCGCAGTAACGGCCGCTTTCAAATTTACAACGGGCTGGGCGAGGAGCAAGTGTTCAAGCCAGCTGACCCTGGCTGCATCTTCGAGGCAATCTATGCAGCGCTTTCACCCGAGCAGCAGGCCGCCAACGTCTCAACTGGCCAGTTGCGCGAGCAGCTGCTGGCACTTTTACCCGCTTCGCACTGGGGCATCAGCCGCATGCTGCGCAGGCCGGAGCAACGCCCCTGGTTCAACCCGGGTCGTCGCCTGGATGATGGGCGGGTAGGGTACCCGCTCAGTGGCCATCCTTCCGCTGGCCCCAGGAGTGAGCAGGCGATCATTCGCGATCAGCTGCGCGCCCTTTATCCCGGCCTGAATGAGCAAGCGATCGAGGATGAACTGGCACGCCTGCAGCAAGGCGAGCGACCGGTACTCGAGCGTCTGGTGGAGTTGCAGGACGATCATGATCAGCTCGTGCAACACCTTAACCGCTGGGTGAGCGCCGAGCTGCAGGAAGGTCGTCAGAACGCGCGCCGGTTGACAGCGGACAGTATCCTGCGGGCATGGCGGCTGCAGGGTGAAATCGTTCCGGCAAGTGCGGGGCAAGCACAGGGGCAACGCTTGTCGCTCAGGGGTAGTCATCTGCGGACGCTTCCGCAGCTACCGCCGCAGATCGACTTTCATCGCATCACCATGCTGAGCGTGAGCGATACGCAGGTCAGCGATGTTCCGGTTGACTTCCTGCGTCCGTTCACCGCCGTGACCGACTTGAACCTCAGCAGCAACCATTTGCTGCTCATGCCAACGGGCATCGCTCATCTCCCGCAAATCCGGGTGCTGCGCCTGGCACACAATCAGATCCGGCTTAACGCACAGGCAGTCGAGATACTTCACGGCCTGCCCAACCTGGTTCATCTTGACCTGAGTCACAACCGGCTGGAAGGGCTGGACCTGCGACTCCACCACCTTTCCCAGCTGACTACGCTCAACCTTCGCCATTGCCGGCTGGGGGGATGGCCTGAGCGCCTGGAGCTTTGCGGTCTGCTCGAACGTGCCGATCTACGTGACAACAGTATCCGCACAGTGCCGCAGGAGATCCAGCAAATGCCCTACGCATTCCGGCGCGTAATGCTGGTGCAAGGCAATCCGTTGTCGGCCATGCAACTGCGTCAGTTGTATGCGCTTGAGGTCGTTGAAGAGCATGGGCACTTGCCTGAGGCTTCCGGGCCGGTAGATCTGGCCCGGGCCCGCACGCTCTGGGTGGCGCATGTGGATGCAGCCGTTCAGGCAGGGCGCGAGGCGTTGTGGCAGCGGCTGCTGGATCAACCCGGGAGTTCGGGACTGTTCAGGCTTCTGGCCCGCCTGGAGTTTACTGCGGACTACGAGCAGGCGGGGGAAGGGCGAACTGCGCTGGCCGAAGGTGTGTGGACGTTGCTGGAGGCGCTCGATGAAGATCCGGTGCTCTGTCAGCGGGTCCTGGTGCGCGCCAGCCTGCCGTCGTCTTGCCTGGATGCCGTCGCCAGCCGCTTCAGCGCACTTCAGGTCCTGGTAAGGCAGGCCCAAGCCGAAACCGAAGCCCTCAACCCTGAAAACAGGAGCGTGCTGTTGGAACTCGGCCGCCAGCTTTTCCGCCTGGAGCAGCTCGAAGGGGTCGCCTATCGGGATGGTCGGCAGCGCCAGGTCGCCGGTGAGCATTTCGATCAGTTCGCACTGGGATTGGCCTACAGGGTGCAGCTTCGTAGTCGCTTGAATTTGCCCTTCCAGCCTCATGCCATGCGCTATCCCGACACCGCCGAGCTGACTGCGACGCAGGCTGAGGCGGCTTTGCGGCGGGTCGAGCAAGCGCAAACGCTGGAAACCCTCACCGATAACCTGAGCCAGCGAGAGTTCTGGCGCCGCTACTTGCGTCAACAACACGTCCTGATGTTCGAAGCGATCAGTACGGACTACAACCAGCGCTCGATCCAGTTGCAGACCGAGCGGCCCGGCTTGTCTGCAGAACAATACGATGAGCGGCTCAGCCAGCTGCGACGCCAGGAGGTCGACGATGTCGAGCGCCTGGTCAGCAGCCTCACCGAGTCCTACTTGCGCGCTGGCGAACGCGCAGAAGGTTGAACAGAGGCTGCCAAACCGGTCATCCAGATTGACAGCTTTGGCCATTGCCGCGTTTGGCAGGCAGCGCGAACATCGTCGGACCGATGGTTCAACTCCAAAAACAAGAAACCAGGAGTCCGACGATGCGCGATTACGCCGAGGCAGCTCGTGCGTTCGACCATGCCCAAGCCGCTGCAGCGGCGTTGCATGGCGACCTCACTGCCCTCAATGCCTGTGTCGAATGCTGTGACCGCCATGCTGGCGACGGCAAGCTGGCGCTGATCTACGAGGACCGCGATGGCAATGGCGTGCGGTACAGCTTCGATCACCTTCAGGCTCAAGCCGCCCGTTTTGCCAATGTCCTCAAGGCACAGGGCGTAGAGCCCGGAACCCGGGTTGCCGGGCTGATGCCGCGTACGCCCGAGCTGCTGATCACTATCCTTGCCACCTGGCGCCTCGGGGCGGTGTACCAGCCACTGTTTACCGCGTTCGGCCCCAAGGCGATCGAGCATCGACTGGAACAGTCGCACGCCCGTGTCGTGGTCACCGATAGCCACAACCGCGTCAAGTTGGATGATGTGCACGCTTGCCCGGCGATCATCACGGTCAATTCCCGCGACGGCGAACTGGACTTCCAGCAATGCCTGGACAGTGCAGCGGACGTCTGCGAGCCGGTGATGCGGGCGGGCAACGACCCGTTCCTGCTCATGTTCACCTCGGGTACCACTGGCCCGGCCAAACCGCTCGAAGTGCCGCTGCGCGCCATCGTCGCCTTCCAGGGCTACATGCGCGACGCCATCGACCTGCGTCCCGAAGACAACTTCTGGAATCTGGCCGACCCAGGCTGGGCCTATGGCTTGTATTACGCCGTCACTGGCCCGCTGTCGCTTGGCCATGCCACCACCTTCTACGATGGACCGTTCAGTGTCGACAGCTGCGCCCGGGTGATCGCCAAGCTGGGCATCACCAACCTGGCCGGTTCGCCCACGGCGTATCGGTTGCTCATTGCTGCCGGCAATGACTTTTCGGCCCCGATCAAGGGCCGCCTGCGGGTGGTCAGCAGTGCTGGCGAGCCACTGAACCCGGAAGTGATCCGCTGGTTCGCCGACGAGCTGGGCGTGACCATCCACGACCACTATGGCCAGACCGAACTGGGCATGGTCTTGTGCAACCACCATGGCCTGGCGCATCCGGTGCATCTGGGTTCGGCTGGCTTCGCCATCCCGGGCCACCGCATCGTGGTGTTGGACGAGCAGGGCAACGAACTGCCGGCCGGTCAGCCAGGCATTCTTGCCGTGGACCGCGAGCAGTCACCGCTGTGCTGGTTCGCTGGCTACCATGGCCTGTCAACCAAGGCCTTTGTCGGCAACTACTACCTCAGCGGCGATACCGTCGAGCTTAACCAGGATGGCAGCATCAGCTTTGTCGGTCGCAGTGACGACGTCATCACCACCTCCGGCTACCGGGTCGGCCCGTTTGACGTGGAAAGCGCGCTGATCGAGCACCCTGCGGTGATCGAAGCGGCGGTGATCGGCAAGCCGGACCCCGAGCGTACCGAGCTGATCAAGGCTTTCGTGGTGCTGGCCAGCGGTTATCAAGGCACTAACGAGCTGGAGGAAACCCTACGCCAGCACGTGCGTCAGCGGCTTTACGCTCACGCTTACCCCAGGGAAATCGAATTTGTCAGCGAGTTGCCCAAGACCCCAAGCGGCAAGCTGCAACGTTTCATCCTGCGTAACCAGGAAGTCGCCAAACAACAAGCGCAACAGGCCACCCCTGCCAGCGCCTGAAAAGGAAACAGATCATGCAGATAGCCAACAGACACTTCATCGTCAGCGGCGCCGCGTCCGGGCTGGGCGCGGCTACCGCGCAAATGCTGGCAGAGGCCGGCGCCAAGGTCATGCTGGTCGACCTCAATGCCCAGGCAGTCGAGGCCAAGGCCCGCGAGCTGGGTGACAAGGCCCGCTTCGCGGTGGCCGACATCAGCGACGAGCATGCTGCGCAGGCGGCGGTCGAGGCGGCGGTAAGCGCCTTCGGCAGCCTCCACGGGCTGATCAACTGCGCTGGTATCGTTGGTGCCGAAAAGGTGTTGGGCAAGCAAGGCCCACACGGTCTGGCCAGCTTCGCCAAGGTCATCAACGTCAATCTGATTGGCAGCTTTAACCTGCTGCGCCTGGCGGCAGCGGCCATGGCCGAAGGCCAGGCGGACGAAAACGGCGAGCGCGGGGTGATCATCAACACCGCCTCCATCGCCGCCTATGATGGCCAGATCGGCCAGGCCGCCTATGCGGCCTCCAAGGGCGCTATCGCCAGCCTCACCCTGCCGACCGCCCGCGAACTGGCGCGCTTCGGTATCCGCGTGATGACCATCGCCCCGGGCATCTTCGAAACCCCGATGATGGCCGGCATGAGCGATGAAGTACGTGCCTCGCTGGCGGCTGGCGTGCCGTTCCCGCCGCGCTTGGGCCGTCCTCAGGAATACGCCGCGCTGGCCCGCCACATCATCGAGAACAGCATGCTCAACGGCGAGGTGATCCGCCTCGACGGCGCACTGCGCATGGCTGCCAAGTAAGGAGAATGCACATGACACTCGCCACTGACCCGATCGTTATCGTCAGCGCCGTGCGCACGCCCATGGGCGGCCTGCAGGGCGACCTCAAGAGCCTGACCGCGCCGCAACTGGGCAGCGCAGCCATCCGCGGTGCCGTGGAGCGCGCCGGCATCGACGCCACCAGCGTCGAGCAAGTGCTGTTCGGCTGCGTGCTGCCCGCCGGCCAGGGCCAGGCCCCCGCACGACAGGCTGCGCTCGGTGCCGGGCTGGGCAAGCACACCACCTGCACCACCCTGAACAAGATGTGTGGCTCGGGCATGCAGGCGGCGATCATGGCCCATGACCTGCTGCTGGCCGGTACCGCCGATGTGGTGGTGGCCGGCGGCATGGAGAGCATGACCAACGCGCCATACCTGCTGGACAAGGCCCGCGGTGGCTACCGCATGGGCCACGGCAGGATCATCGACCACATGTTCATGGACGGCCTGGAAGATGCCTATGACAAGGGTCGCCTGATGGGCACCTTTGCCGAAGACTGCGCCCAGGCCAATGCCTTCAGCCGCGAAGCCCAGGACCAGTTCGCCATCGCCTCGCTGACCCGCGCCCAGGACGCTATCAAGAATGGCCGCTTTGCCGCCGAGATCGTGCCGGTAGAGGTCACCGAGGGCAAGGAGACGCGCGTCGTCAAGGACGATGAGCAACCGCCCAAGGCGCGCCTGGACAAGATCCCGCAGCTCAAGCCGGCGTTCCGCGAAGGGGGCACGGTAACTGCCGCCAACTCCAGTTCGATCTCCGACGGTGCTGCAGCGCTGGTGCTGATGCGCCGCTCCGAAGCCGACAAGCGTGGCCTCAAGCCGCTGGCGGTGATCCACGGCCATGCCGCCTTCGCCGACACCCCGGCACTGTTCCCGACCGCGCCGATCGGTGCCATCGACAAGCTGATGAAGCGAACCGGCTGGAATCTGGGCGACGTCGACCTGTTCGAGATCAACGAAGCGTTTGCCGTGGTCACCCTGGCGGCCATGAAACACCTCGACCTGCCGCACGACAAGGTCAATATCCACGGTGGCGCCTGCGCCTTGGGCCACCCGATCGGCGCCTCGGGCGCACGTATCCTGGTGACCCTGCTGTCGGCCCTGCGCCAGAACAACCTGCGTCGCGGCGTGGCCGCCATCTGCATCGGCGGTGGCGAGGCCACGGCCATTGCAGTCGAATGCCTGTATTGAGGTGAGCCATGCTGGTTACTGACGAGCAACAACAGATTGCCGATGCGGTGCGCGCCTTTGCCCAGGAGCGCCTCAGACCCTTCGCCGAACAATGGGACAAGGCGCACCAGTTCCCCAAGGAGGCCATCGAGGAAATGGCCGAGCTTGGCCTGTTCGGCATGCTGGTGCCGGAGCAGTGGGGCGGCAGTGACACTGGGTACGTGGCCTACGCCATGGCGCTGGAGGAGATCGCTGCCGGTGACGGTGCCTGTTCGACCATAATGAGCGTGCACAACTCGGTGGGTTGCGTACCGATTCTGCGGTTCGGCAACGAGCAGCAGAAGGCGCAGTTCCTGACCCCGTTGGCCATGGGCGAGATGCTGGGTGCCTTCGCCCTGACCGAGCCGCAGGCCGGTTCCGACGCCAGCAGCCTGAAGGCCCGTGCACGGCTGGAGGGTGACCACTACGTGCTCAACGGCAGCAAGCAGTTCATCACGTCCGGGCAGAATGCCGGCGTGGTGATCGTTTTTGCCGTGACCGATCCGGATGCCGGCAAGCGTGGCATCAGCGCTTTCATCGTGCCCACCGACTCCCCAGGCTACCAGGTGGCGAGGGTCGAGGACAAACTGGGTCAGCATGCTTCAGATACCTGCCAGATTGTCTTCGACAATGTGCGCGTGCCGGTGGCCAACCGCCTGGGCGCGGAAGGCGAGGGCTACAAGATCGCCCTGGCCAACCTCGAAGGCGGTCGCATTGGCATTGCCTCGCAGGCGGTGGGCATGGCCCGCGCGGCCTTCGAAGTGGCCCGCGACTATGCCAAGGAGCGGCAGAGCTTCGGCAAACCGCTGATCGAACACCAGGCCGTGGCCTTTCGCCTGGCCGACATGGCTACGAAGATTGCCGTGGCCCGGCAGATGGTGCTGCACGCGGCCGCGCTGCGCGACGCCGGGCGCCCGGCGCTGGTGGAAGCGTCGATGGCCAAGCTGTTTGCCTCGGAAATGGCCGAAAAGGTCTGTTCGGATGCCTTGCAGACCTTGGGCGGTTATGGCTATCTGAGCGACTTCCCGCTGGAGCGGATCTACCGCGACGTTCGGGTCTGCCAGATCTACGAAGGCACCAGCGACATTCAGCGCATGGTCATTGCGCGCAATCTTTGAAGGAGCAGACTGCATGGCATTCGAAACCATCCTGTTGGATATCCACGGCAAGGTCGGCCTGATCACCCTCAATCGCCCCCAGGCGCTGAACGCGCTGAATGCGCAGATCGTCGGCGAGATCAACCAGGCTCTGGACCAGCTCGAGCGTGACCCGAACATCGGCTGCGTGGTGCTCACCGGCTCTGCCAAGGCGTTTGCCGCCGGTGCCGACATCAAGGAGATGGCCGAGCTGCAATACCCGCAGATCTACGTTGAAGACTTGTTCAGCGATTCCGACCGCATCGCCAACCGACGCAAACCGATCATCGCCGCAGTCTCCGGTTTCGCCTTGGGCGGTGGCTGCGAGCTAGCGATGATGTGCGACTTCATTCTTGCTGCCGACAATGCCAAGTTCGGCCAGCCGGAAATCAACCTCGGCGTGCTGCCGGGCATGGGCGGTACCCAGCGCCTGACCCGTGCGGTTGGCAAGGCCAAGGCCATGGAACTGTGCCTGACCGGCCGCCTGATGGGCGCCGAGGAAGCCGAGCGTGCTGGCCTGGTGGCGCGTATCGTGCCGCAGGCAGAGCTGCTGGAAGAAGCGCTGAAGGTTGCCACCACCATTGCCAGCAAGTCGATCCCGGTCAGCATGATGGTCAAGGAAAGCGTCAACCGTGCGTTCGAGGTAACCCTCAGCGAAGGTGTACGCTTCGAGCGCCGAGTGTTCCACGCCGCGTTCGCCACCGAGGATCAGAAAGAAGGCATGGCGGCTTTCATTGCCAAGCGCGAAGCACAATTCAAGGATCGTTGAAGCGAGCAAGGTACTGTTAAGGCAGTACCATACTCAGTGTTTTGCCTGGGTGGATGAAGCGGGCAGGTCGACGCCACGGTATACCTTGGTATACCGTGGCGCTTTCTTTGCGGAGCCGGCAAGGGTGCCAGCGGGCGGATTCCAGCCCCTTTCGGGCAATTTCTCCCATGATTGCTGTTGCTCAAGGCGACGTGGCGCCTTAGACTGCCGCCCCCTGTAAAAGAGTGCCGGTTGGCGCTTGAAGAATTCCGCTGCCGATGCCAAGGCGTCGGCGGCACCTGAATCGCCCAAATGCACATTTTTTCATAGAGAAATCGATGACCAAGGAACAGTTGCTGGCCATGTCGGCCGATGACTACATGAACGCTGACCAGCTGGCTTTCTTTGCTGGCCTGCTGCAGGCGATGAAAGTCGAAACCCATGAACGCATCGAGCTGAGCCGCGCCACCATCGAAGGCCTGGACACCCCGTCGGATCCTGCCGACGTGGCGTCGGTCGAGGAAGAGCGCAGCTGGCTGGTGAATGCCATCGACCGCGACCAGCGCTTGCTGCCGCAGCTGGAAATGGCCCTGGACCGTATCTCCGACGAGAGCTTCGGTTGGTGCGACGACAGTGGTGAGCCAATCGGCCTGAAGCGTCTGCTGATCAGCCCGACCACGAAGTACTGCATCGAAGCCCAGGAGCGTCACGAGCAGCTCGACCGCCACCAGCGTCAAGTTTGACCGGACGCAGTGCGCCAAGCCCCATGGAGCGATCCCTGGGGCTTTTTGCGTTTCCTGTGGGAAAGGCCTCGCGCTATTTGTTGCTCAAGGCGTAAGACTGCTGTACCAGGATGAGCTGTTACACGGCAGTCGCTGGGCGTATCATGACCTTATCGTTAGGGTGCTATCTAAAGTGCCGGAGGGAATGATGAACAGCCGGGTCGATGTAGCGGTAATGATCGGTTCAGGTGTGCCAGCGAGCTTGCAGGCACTGGGCAAGCGGGTCTGTATGGGTGGTCCTGGTCAATGGCGAGCGCCGTGGTACCGCGTTCGCCACCCGTGGCGAGGCCAAGGAATGTCAGGCGGCCTGGTTGCAGCTTATGCAAGATGGCCACGCCGCCTGAACGGTTTCAGGCTTCCAGGCTGCGGGCCAATGCGCAGGCGTCGCGGTGTAAACGGCGAAAGCCCTTGACTCTACCCGTCGTGCTTTCGGTAACGTGGAAGAACTCGATGCCTGCGGGTATCACGACGTAGCGTGGCTTGTCGTTGGCGCATGCGAGGTAAGAAATGTTCTTTACCTCTCGACGGATTTCAGTGTTTTCGTGCATATTCATTCCCCGGTAATGCGTTGATGGATGCCTGAGCCCGTTCTGCCGAGGGGCCTCTAGTTATCTATCGCATCTTTTCTGGCGGGTTTGTTGTCAGACATTACGCTTCCCTGACAGGGAATATGCCGAAAGCCTGTGCTGAGGCTATATCTGGCAAGCCAGAGTAAAGTTTCTTGCGTGCTGCATCGCCAGCGGGCACAGATTTTTCGTGTATCACTTTATTATTCTTTTCGCCTATCGAAATGAAATGGCCGTGCCTCACCGACTTCGAGTGAGAGCGGATGTCACCGGTTTGAGGATTACTTCATTGGCAGTCAGTACACTGGATACCCACGCCTTGTTTGCCCTGGGCGATTTGCGCGGCAAGTTGGCCAAGCTGTTTCAAAGTCGTTTCATCTATGTCACCGAGCAGAGCACCGAAGGCCTGTACATGGCCGAGATCGACACCGAAAGCGCCTTGGTGGTCGATGACAAACAGCGCCTGGAACTGAAGGTCGGCGATCATTTCCGCGCCGCCGTCTTGCCCAGCCGTGAAGGCGGCAAACTGGAAATGCGCTTTCGCGAGATCAAGCTGAACGTCTACGGTGTGGGCGACTACGCATTTGTCTCGGTGCCGGAAGGCGAGGGCATCGTGTTCCGCGAAGGGCAGGGCGTGATGTTAGTGTTCGCTGCGCAGCAGCAGGTTCAGGAAGGCCTGGGTAAGTTGCTCAAGGCGGTGACCGGCAAGGTCGCCAAGTGGCGCAAGGGTGAGCTGACCACCTTCAAGGCCAGTGAATGAGCGAAGTTGACGAAGCGCCTGGCACGCGTGCCGCGTTTCATCGGCAGCACCAGGCGCAAGCCATGGCCGAGGCCCAGCGCCTGCTGGCGCAACGTGAGGCGATGGGCCCGGGCTGGTTGAGTTGGGTAGCGGCCCAGCTCTATCAGTTGAGCCCTCCACCTTATGCCGCCATGGTGCGGCGTGAGCTGCAGCGCCTTGCCCAGGGCTGAGCCCAGCCGTTTCAGTTGCCGTGATCGCGGCCGCTGCTCACTTCCTCAGGTACGTCTTCTTTCGCCATGCGCTTGCGGAACAGCGCGGCCCTGGCCAGCAGCAAGGTGGTGACCGGCACCGTGATCGACAGCAGGATCGGAATCAGCCAGGCGTGCAGCACCGGGCCATCCTTGAGCCAGGAGAAGTAGATGATCGACGCCAGCGCTACGCACCAGGCGCCGATGGTCGATGCCAATGCCGGTGGGTGCATGCGTTGGAAGTAGTCTTTCAGCCGCAGCAGGCCAATGGCGCCGATCAGCGCGAAGAGGCTACCGATCAGCAGCAGGGCGGCAGTGACCAGCTCCAGCCAGAACGGCAGTTCAAGGGATTCGGTCATTCGATCACCTCACCACGCAACAGGAATTTGGCCAGGGCGAACGAGCCGACAAAGCCGAACAGGGCAATCAGCAATGCCCCCTCGAAGTAAGTGTCACTGGCATAGCGGATCCCCAGTACCAGCATCGTCAGCATGCCCAGGATGTACAGGTAGTCCAGCGCCAGCACTCGGTCCTGAGCGGAGGGGCCGCGAAACAGCCGGATCAATGCCAGGCCCATGGCCAGGGCGAAGATGAACAGGCTGGCGAGGACTGCATTGGCGAGCAGACCTGTCATTCGAAGATCTCCATCAACGGGCGTTCGTAGGTGAGCTTGAAGTGCTCGATAAAGGCCGCTTCGTCATCCAGATCGAATACATGCAGCAGCAGTACGCTGCGGTCCAGGGCCAGTTCCGACCATACGGTGCCGGGCACCACTGTGGTGATCATCGATAGTGCCGCGAGGCCGTGGGCGTCGCGCAGGTCCAGCGGGATGTGCACGAAGGCCGAACGTGGCGGACGTTGCCCGGCGCACAGCACGCCAATGGCTACCGACAGATTGGAACGGATGACATCGATGCCGACCCGGCCAATCAGCCTTGCCACCACCCAAGGTTTGCGCACATGCGCGTATTGTGGGCGCAACGGTGCCATCAGCAGTGGGGCCAGCACGCCAAGTGCTGCGCCCAGCAACAGGTTGCCGGGGCTGACCGACAGGTTCAACAGCAGCCAGAGCACGAACAGTGCAGCGGACAGCAGCGGCGCGGGTAACAGTCGGCTCATGGCTGCACCTGTACGTCGAGAGTGGTCGGGCCGGGGGCAGGGCGGGCGGCCATCACCGCTTCGATGTAGGCGTCCGGAGCCTGCAGGCTGGCCGCCGTGTCCTGGGTGTAGCGCAGCAGCGGTTCAGCCCTGAAACTGAGAATGATGCACAGGCCGAGCAGGATCACGATCGGCAGGCATTCGTAGCGACGCAGCACGGGTGAGGGACGTTCCTCGGGCTTCCAGAAACGCTGGATGCCGACCCGGCCAAAGGCGATCAGCGAGGCCATGCCCGAGAGAATGAGCAAGGCCACCAGCACCCAGCCCGCCGTCGACAGGGGTTGATCGGCTGGCATGCCCAGGCCCTGCGGATTGAACAGTGCGTTGATCAGGTTGACCTTGCTGACGAACCCGGATAGCGGTGGCATGCCGATGATCAGCAGGGCGCAGGCGATGAAGCTCAAACCGAGGAACGCCATGGTCCAGGGAATGATCTGGCCGATGACAGCCTTCTGATCGTCGTCGAGGTTGATGCCCTTGGGTGGGTGCAGGGACTCGAGCGGTGAAGGCATGGCGTCTTCTTCTTCATCCAGCGGCGCTTCGTTGGCCGAGCGCGAGCGCTCGACCAGTTCGGCGAGCAGGAACAGCGCGCACAGCGCAAGGGTCGAGTTGACCAGGTAGAACAGCGCTGCGCCAGTGAGTGCCGACTGGGCGAAACCGACCGCGCCAAGCAGGGTGCCAGCAGAAACCAGGATGCTCAGCGCTGCCATCCGCTCCAGGCGCTGTGCGGCCAGTATCGACACCGCCGCCACTGCCAGGGTGACCAAGCCGCCGTAAACCAGCCATTGACCGCCAAAATGCGCGGAAGCACCGGCTTGTCCGGAGAACAGCAAGGTCCACAGGCGCAGTACGGCATACAGGCCGACCTTGGTCATGATGGCGAACAGCGCGGCGACGGGTGCACTGGCCGAGGCGTAGGCGGGCACCAGCCAGAAATTCAGCGGCCAGATGCCGGCCTTGGCCAGGAACGCGATGGCCAGGATCGCCGCGCCCGCATGCAGCAGGCCACGATCGGCTTCTGGCACCAGTGGGACCTTCAGGGCCAGGTCGGCCATGTTGAGGGTGCCGGTCACGCCATACAGCATCGCCGCGCCAACCAGGAACAGCGATGAGGCGAACAGGTTGATCGCGATGTAATGCAGCCCTGCACGCACCCGCGCACGGCCCGAGCCATGCAGCAGCAAGCCGTAGGAGGCGGCCAGCAACACCTCGAAGAACACGAACAGGTTGAACAGGTCAGCGGTGAGGAAGGCGCCATACAGGCCCATCAGCTGGATCTGGAACAACGCATGGAAGCTGGCGCCGGCACCATCCCAGCGAGCGCGGGCGAACAGCAGGGCGCTGATGCCGATCACGCCGGTCAGGGTCAGCAGCAGGGCTGAAAGGTGATCCACCACCAGCACGATGCCAAAGGGCGCGGGCCAGTTGCCGGGCAGGTAGACGCCGATCGATTCCGCCTGCCCCTGGGTGCGCACCCACAGCAGCAAACAGACCGCGATGGCAAGCCCGGTGAAGGTGGACAGCAGGTTCAGGCGTGCCTTGATCTGGCGATGCTTCTCGCCCAGCAGCAGCATCACCGCCGCCGTTAGCAGCGGCAGCAGGATTGGGGTGACGATCAGTTGACTCATGCCACTCATTCGTCACGCTCCCGGCCGTCCACGTGGTCGGTGCCGGTCAGGCCGCGCGATGCCAGCAATACCACCAGGAACAGCGCTGTCATGGCAAAGCTGATGACAATGGCGGTGAGCACCAGCGCCTGTGGCAGCGGGTCGGTGTAGTGCAGCAGGTCCTGGGTCACGCCGTCCTTGATGATCGGCTCCTTGCCGATAAACAGGCTGCCCATGCTGAAGATGAACAGGTTGACCCCATACGACAGCAGGCACAGGCCCATGATCACCTGGTAGGTGCGCGGGCGCAGGATCAACCACACCCCGGAGGCGGCCAGCACACCGATGGCGACTGCAATGACTTCTTCCATCAGGCGGCTCCTGCTTGGCTGGATTTCGACGGGCTACCCGGGCGGTAGGCACGCACCGACTGGTGCGCCAGGGCGGTGAGGATCAGCAGGGTCGAGCCGACCACCACGGTATACACGCCGATGTCGAAGAACAGCGCGCTGGCCACGTGCACGTCGCCAAGCACCGGCAGGTGCAGGTGGGCGGTATGGGTGGTGAGGAAAGGGTAGCCGAGCAGCATGGCGCCGACCCCGGTCAAGGTCGCGCAAAGCAGCCCTGTGCCCATCCAGCGAAGCGGGCGCAGGCTCATCTGTGCTTCAACCCACTGGGTGCCGGCCACCATGTACTGAAGGATGAACGCCACCGACATCACCAGGCCGGCAACGAAACCGCCGCCCGGTTGGTTGTGGCCACGCATGAACAGGTACATCGACACCAGCAGGGCGATTGGCAGCAGCAGCCGAACCAGTACCGCTGGCACCATCATGAAGCCAAGTGCGGTGTCGGTGGCATGCCGTGGGTTGATCAGGTCGGTGACCACATCGGGGGCCAGCTGGCGCTGCTGGGCCGGCAACTGCATGCTCTCTTTCGGTGGGCGGAAGCGCCGCAGCAGGGCGAACACGGTGAGCGCTACGGCCACCAGCACGGTGATCTCGCCGAGGGTATCGAAGCCACGGAAGTCCACCAGCATCACGTTGACCACGTTGGTGCCGCCGCCTTGCGGCAGGGCACGGCTGAGGTAGAAGGACGAGATGTCGTTGGGCGTTGGCCGGGTCAGCATGGCGTACGACAGCGCCGCCATGCCACCGCCGACCAGCACCGCCAGCAGCAGGTCGCGCAGGCGTCGGGCGCGGGCGCGGTCCAGGCTGCCGGGCAGCGGCGAGACGCCTTCGATACGCCGTGGCAGCCAGCGCAAGCCGAGTAGGATCAGTACCGTGGTGACCACCTCGACCACCAGCTGGGTAAGGGCCAGGTCCGGGGCAGAGAACCAGACGAAGGTGATGCAGGTCATCAGGCCGCAAACGCCGACCATGATCAACGCCGCCAGGCGGTGGTACTTGGCCTGGTAGGCGGCGCCGATGGCGCAGGCGATGGCGATCAGCCACAGCGCGACGAACACGCCAGAGCCCGGAATCTTCGGCCGGTCGCCCCAGCTCAGGCCGCTGTACAGCATCGGCGTGAGGCCGGCGAGGAAGGCTGCCAGCACCAGCATGAACAATTGCGATTGCAGGCGGCGGCTGGTCATCAACCGCTCCATGCGTCGCGCCAGCAGCATCAGCCTGACCTGACCGTGTTCGAACAGGCGCTTGCCATTGAAGCGTTCGATCAGCGGCGGATACGTGAAGCGACCAAGGCGCAACTGGTTGCGCAGCAGCAGGTAGAGGACGATACCGCCGCTCATGGCCACCAGGCTCATGATCAGCGGGGCGTTCCACCCGTGCCAGATGGCCAGGCTGTATTCTGGCAGCGTGCCACCCACCACCGGCAGTGCGGCGGCGGCCAGCAGCGGGCCGACCGACTGGGCCGGGAAGATACCCACTACCAGGCAGGTGAGCACCAGCAGTTCGACCGGTGCACGCATCCAGCGCGGTGGCTCGTGCGGTTTGTGCGGCAGGTCCTTTGCAGTCGGCCCGAAGAACACGTCGACGGTGAAGCGCAGGGCATAGGCGACGCTGAAGGTACCGGCAAGGGTGGCGATCACCGGCAGGGTCGCTTCGACCCAGGCAGTGGAGTTGATGAACACGGTTTCGGCAAAGAACATTTCCTTGGAGAGGAAACCGTTCATCAACGGCACGCCGGCCATCGAGGCGCTGGCCACCATTGCCAGGGTCGCGGTGTAGGGCACCAGGCGGATCAGGCCGCTCAGGCGGCGGATGTCACGGGTGCCGCTTTCATGGTCGATGATGCCGGCGGCCATGAACAGCGAGGCCTTGAAGGTGGCGTGGTTGAGGATGTGGAACACCGCGGCGACTGCGGCCAGCGGGCTGTTGAGGCCCAGCAGCAGGGTGATCAGGCCCAGGTGGCTGATGGTCGAATAGGCCAGCAGCCCCTTGAGGTCGTTCTGGAACATCGCGGCAAAGGCGCCCAGCAAAAGGGTTATGGCACCCGCGCCGCCAACGATCCAGAACCATTCTTCACTGCCTGACAGCACTGGCCAGAGACGCGCCAGCAGGAACACCCCGGCCTTGACCATGGTTGCTGAGTGCAGATAAGCGGAAACTGGAGTGGGTGCTGCCATGGCATGGGGCAGCCAGAACTGGAAGGGGAATTGCGCACTCTTGCTCAGTGCGCCGATCAGGATAAGCGGCAGCAGCACCGGGTACAGTGCGTGCTGGCGGATGGTTTCGCCGGCAGCCAGGACCTTGTCCAGGTCGTAGCTGCCGACCACATGGCCGAGCAGCAGGGCCCCGACCAGCAGGCATAGGCCGCCAGCCCCCGTGACCATCAAGGCCATGTAGGCGCCGCGGCGGGCGTCGGCGCGGTGATGCCAGTAACCGATCAGCAGGAAGGAGAACAGGCTGGTCAGTTCCCAGAAGAACACCAACTGAATCAGGTTGCCGGAGATCACCAGGCCGAGCATGGCGCCCATGAATGCCAGGAAGAAGGAAAAGAAGCGCGGCACCGGGTCTTGCGGCGACATGTAGTAGCGGGCATACAGCGACACCAGAGTGCCGATGCCCAGTACCAGCAATGAGAACAGCCAGGCGAAACCGTCCATGCGCAGGACCAGGTTCATGCCCAGGCTGGGCAGCCACAGCAGTTCTTCGCGGATTACGCCGCCATCGGCAATTTGAGGGTACAGCAGTGCTACCTGGACGGTGCCGGCCAGGGCTACGAGCCCGGCAAGGATGGACTCGGCGTTACGTGCGTTGTGCGGCAGCGCAGCTGCCAGGCAACTGCCCACGAACGGCAGAAGCAGTAGCACTATCAATGACATAGGTTCTATTCTGGAAAGGTTTGCAAGGATCATACGTGCCGGACCGTTGATCACCAACACGCAAGCTGTCGCAGAATCCTACAAAAGCGCTGTGACAAGCTGTTTTTTTATAACAGTTTTTTACAGAGCATAGACGCTGCCGGGCACTTCACAGCCCGGCTTCGGTTTCGCGGGGGGCTGGCGCTTCGAGGGTGTCGCTGGTTTCGCGGTTGCGGCGGATCTTCAGCTCGCTGACCACCACGGCGACGACGATCAGCAACCCGCCGATCAACGCGATGCCTGGCAGGCGCTCGCCGGCAATGCGCCCGACGATGCCGGCCCATACCGGCTCGCCCGCGTAGATCAGCGTGGCACGGGTGGGCGAAACCGACTTCTGTGCCCAGTTCATCGCCACCTGGATCACCGCGCTCATGGCGCCCAGCCCCAGCGCGCTGAGCAACAGCAACCAGGAAAAGTCAGGGAGACGCTCCTGGGTCGGCACGATCATCAGGAACGCCAGCAGCGAAGCGGTCGCCAACTGCACCACGGTGACCCGGCGCACATCGACCTGGCCGGCGAAGCGGCTGATCAGGATGATCTCGGCGGCGATGGCTACCGCGCTCACCAAGGTCACCACTTCACCCTCGCTGAAATGCAGCGCGCCGCCTTCGGGGCCGGCCAGCAGCATCAGGCCGACGAACGCCAGGCAGATGCCGATGCTCGGCATCAGCCCTGGGCGGCGGCCCAGCACCAGCCATTGCAGCAGTGGCACGAACGGGACATAGAGCGCGGTGATGAATGCCGACTGGCTGCTGCTGATGGTCTGCAGGCCCATGGTCTGCAGGCCGTAGCCCAGCATGATGGACACGCCGATCAGCACGCCGGCCTTCAGTTCGGTGAAGGTCAGCCCGGACAACGCGCGCGCCGAGGCCAGGCTGACGAACAGCGCCGCTGCGGCGAAGCGCAGGCCGACGAAGAACATCGGGCCGCTCACGGTCATGACGTTGTGCACCAGCAGGAAGGTTCCGCCCCACAGCATGGTGATGAACACCAGCACCATTTCCGCCTTGCTCAGGCGAAAAGATACCGCGGTCTGTGGGCTGCTGGTCGGTTGGCTCATGGTCTTGCGCACTCGGAGGGGGCGGCGCACAATCGCCGCAAAGTGGGCAGTATACTGCGCAATCCGTAGAAGTGAGCAATATAGTGCACAAAGATCCCGCGCACCGTGCATCGGTGCTGCAGCATGTCAGCCTCAATGTCCGCAGCCTGCGCAACGCGGCCGGGATGAGCCAGAGCGCCCTGGCCGAACGCTCCGGGGTCAGCCGTCGGATGTTGGTGGCGATCGAGGCGGGCGAGAAGAATGTCAGCCTGACCACCCTCGATCTGATTGCCGAAGCCCTCGGGGTGGTGTTCAGCACCCTTATCCAGGCCCCGGACCAGCGCGACCCCAGTCGTATCGACGAGCTTGCCTGGACCGGCGAGCACCCGCAAAGCAAGGCCGTGCTGTTGGCCAGCAGCACGGCCCGGCGCGAAGTGGAAATCTGGGAGTGGACCCTCGCGCCTGGCGAGTGCTACACCAGCGAAGCCGATGCCGAGGGCTGGAGTGAGCAGATCTACGTGGCCCAAGGCCAATTGACGCTGATCATCGAAGGCGCCGAGCACTGCCTGCAGGTCGGGCAGTTCCATGTGTTCCCCAGCAACTGCCGCTATGCCTACCGCAATGATGGAGCAGTGCCCGTGCGCTTCGTGCGTAATGTGGTGATCTGACCGGCTGCGGATCAGCCCTTGAGCAGCTCGTCGGTCTTCACCACCTTGGCATAGGCAAACGCCAGCGCGGCCATGGCCGAGTTGTGCACATGGGCGGCCGGTACCTGCTTGCCATCGAACTCCAGCGGCAAGGTGGCGCAGGCATCGTGTGCCACGGTGACGTCAAAGCCGAAGTCGGCGGCCGCGCGGGAGGCGGCGTCGATGCACATGTGGCTCATGCTGCCGACGATGGTCACGGCCTTGACTTGATGCTGGTCCAACGTCTGCTTCAGGTCAGTGCCGAGAAACGCGTTTACCTTGTGCTTGAGTACCACGGGTTCGCCTGCTGTTGGCGCAACCTTCGAATGAATGGCCGAGCCTTGTGTGCCCGGGGCGAAGAATGGCGCATCGGCGCTGTCGAACTCATGCCGCACGTGAACCACCAGGTCGCCTTTCTCACGTGCCGCGGCGAGCAGGCGTGCGGCGTTGTCAGCCGCCTTGTCGGCACCGTCGAGGGTCCATTTGCCGCCGGGGAAGTAGTCGTTCTGAATATCGATAATGATCAGGGCCTGCTTGCTCATGCTGCCTCCTGTGGCAGTAGTCGTTGGATGACGATAGTTATAGGCTGTGGGCATCGACTTGAGGATTGGCGCGATCGACACAATGACGGCAAAAACTGACAGCCACGGCAGCCTGGAAATCGGCCTGCTGCACTACCCGGGCGCGCAACGCGCGGCGTTGCATGGTCTGAGCGACCTGTTCAGCGTGGCCAATCGCGTGGCCGCCGAGCTGGGCGCTGCCGGGCTGCCGCAGATCAGGGTGAGCCACTGGCAGGTCGATGAGGCGGGTCAGTTGCAGTTCATTGAGGATAGCCTTGGCCCTCCGAGCCAGCCGTTGCGTGTGTTGATCATTCCACCGAGCCTGGAGTCGACCCCGCCGCCAGACTTGCTAGAGCGGCACAAGCTGCCCTTATGCCAGCAGCATGGCCAGGGCACGGTGCTGGCGTCGGTGTGCATCGGCGTATTCTTTATCGCCGCCAGTGGCCTGCTGGATGGCCGGGCAGCCAGCACTCATTGGAATTACGCGCAGAGCCTTGCCGAGCGTTACCCCATGGTCCATGTGGAGGCCAACCAGCCGCTGCTGGATGACGGTGACATCATGACATCCGCCGGGTTAATGGCCTGGACCGAACTGGGGCTGCGCCTGTTGGAGCGCTATCTCGGCGGCTCGGTGGCCTGGGAGACGGCGCGCTACATGTCCGTCGAGCCAGTTGCCAGGCCCTTGCCGGGGGCGTTGTTCAATCCGCGCCTGGATCACGGTGACGAAGCGGTGCTGAAGGTTCAGCACTGGTTGCAGGCGAACGGTGCGCAAGATGCCGACCTCGCCGGCATGGCAGCCTGCGCCGGGCTGGAGGCGCGCACCTTCCTCAGGCGCTTCCGTGCGGCCACCGGCCTGAAACCCACCGAGTACTGCCAGCAGGTAAGGGTGGGGCGTGCCTGCCGGATGTTGGAATTCACCCGGCGCACGGTCGAGCAGATTGCCTGGGGAGTGGGGTATCAGGACCCGGGGGCGTTTCGCAAGGTGTTTCAACGCATCACCGGTCTGACACCCAGCGAGTACCGGCAACGCTTCGCCTTGCCCTGCTCAGGGTAGGTGCGGCCCCGGCCCCTCATTAGCCAGATGATCCTGGTGGTTGCGCAGCGGGCATTCCTTCAGCGACATGCAACCGCAGCCAATGCAGCCATCGAGCTGGTCGCGCAGCCTGACCATTTCGTCGATTCTGTGGTTCAGGTCCTCCCGCCAGCGCGCAGAGAGACGCTGCCAATCTTCGGCCGTGGGGGTGTGGTCGTTGGGCAGGGCGGCCAGGGCAGAGGCAATCTCGGCCAGCGGAATGCCCAGGCGCTGGGCCATCTTGATTACCGCGACCCGACGCAGCATTGCCCTCGGATAGCGCCTCTGGTTCCCCGCATTGCGGGTGCTCTGGATCAGGCCCTTGGTTTCATAGAAATGCAGCGCGGTCACTGCCACGCCGCTGCGAGCAGCCAGCTGGCCGACACTGAGCAGCTTTTCCGTCGTGGCAGGTGCTGTATCGGGCATGGGAAAAACGCTTGACCTTGAGTTAACTGGAGGTTTTACCCTGCAGTCCATTCCGAAGCAAGCGTTCGCAGCAAGGAGACTCGCCATGACGGCCAGCCCGCATTCCCTGTGGTTCACCCAGATGATCGAATATGAAGTACCCGCTTCGCGCCAGGCAGCGCTGGCAGAGGCCTTGGTCACGCGCAGTGAAGAATTGGCTGTGCGTTGCCAAGGTCTGCAGAGTGTCAGCATCCAGGTCAGCGACGATGGCAGCCGGGTCTTGCAGTACCTGCTATGGCAGTCACGCCTGGCCTGGGTGGAGGCGGCGGACTGTTTTGCCGAAGAGCCTTTCTTCGACCTGCTCAGCCGCCATCAGGCGCGTGGTGTCAACTTTGCCGCGTACCAGACGTTGCACAGCCTGGTACGTGGGTCTGATGGTGGTCTGCATTGCCAGGTCGGTGGCCCTCAGGCATACCAGGGGGCGTAGTGCGGGTAACGGTCCAGGCGTGCGCCGACCACCATCTCGCTGATCCAGGCGGCAAGGATCGAGCTGTAGGCCTTCTGGCTTTCCTCGCTGGAGAGCGCGTGATCGGCACCATCGACAATGCGATGGGTCAGCGAATGAGCGCTGACGAATGCCGAGCGGTAACTCATCAGCGTGGCGTGCGGCACATAGTCATCCTGCTCCGATTCGACCAGCAACACATCGCCGGTAAACTCGGCACAGGCGGCCAGTGCACGGTTGTCGGAAGGGCCGAGCAGGCGCAGCCGATAGTCGTTCAGGCGCTGGCGATCAAGGGCTTGCTTGGGCATGTTCCATTCGTCGTCCCAATACATTGCAGGCACGCGCAAGGCCAACCATCTTACCGGCCGCTGCAACGTCAGCAGGGTAGCCAGGTAGCCACCGTAGCTGCTGCCGATGAGGGCGATAGCGCTGCTGTCCACCGCCGGGTGGCTGACCAGTCGGTCGTAGGCGGCCAGCAGGTCCTTGAGGTTCTGTTCGCGGGTAACGGTCAGGCGCTGGCTTTCGGTTTTCTCGTGGCCGCGCAGGTCGAAGGTCATGCACACGCAGCCCAGCCCGGTAATGTGCCGGGCGCGCGCCAGGTCGCGCTGCTGGCTGCCGCCCCAGCCGTGGACGAAGAGAATGCCGGGCATCTTGCTGCCTGGGCTGACCAGGGTGCCGGCGATGCTGTCATCTTCGACCTGCAGCTCCACGGTTTCACTCTGAATGCTCATGCTGGCGAATCCGCGCGTATTTGCTGAGTTGTCCGAGTTCACTGTCGTTTCCTTGATAGAAGAGGGTGGCGTCAGCGGGCAGGTCGGGGGCGCCGAATACTTCATGGGTAGAGGCGCAGACCTGCCGCAGTGCCGGGTCGTCGGCGAATGCCTGCAGTGCCAGGAGCTCTGCGCTACTGGCTCCCCCCAGACGCCAGGATTGTTCGAGCACGCCGCTACGCAGATGGCCTTGGGCTGTAGTGCCGCGGGCGATGTCGTAGTTGCGCCGCGATGCGATGAAGCCCGGGAAGTGCTGCTCGGCGGCTTGTTCGTAGGTCATGGCCTGGTTGATAGCAAGGCGCAGGTGATCCTCCAAGGGCAGCTGTAGCAGGGACTGATAGTCGCCACGAACCACAACGAGCTCGGAGCCGCCGTAGACTTCACAGCCCTGGTGGTCTCGCGTCAGCTGCTGGGTGCCGTGATAGCTGCAGGTCAGGCCGGCGACGCGAACTTGGCCAACGCTGAAGGTCTCTACGTCGCTGAGGTCTTCTTCCAGCACCAGGCCCCAAAGGGCCAGGTCCCGTTCATCGATGTTGGCCAGCAGCGGCTCCAGTTCATCCGCATGGCTGATGACTTGCTGGCCGCGGCCGGCGCAGGCCAGCACGGGCTTCACCCGCAAGGGGCCTTCAAGCAGCAGCAATTGGGCAGCGCGCCGGGCATCGGCCTTGCTGAACACGGTGTAGCCGCAGAGCAGGGCATCACTGGCCTGGAGGGCGAAGGCATCGGTCCAGCCCGGTGGGAACTCGGCATCTGCTGGCAACGGGTGGGAAATGGCCTTGGTGGCCATGTAAGGGTGGCTGACCAGTCCACCGAACAGGTCGTGCTCGCTGTGAATGCCCATGGCGGCATAACGCTCAGGGCCAACCAGGGTTTCGGTCGGCAAGTAATAGAAGTGTGGGTCTTCCATGGCTGGCACATCGGTCAGCACGGCATGGCAGCCGAGTAATCGGGCCAGTCGGTCCGCCAGTTTCAAGTGCACGGCATGTTCATGTTCCGGGGTGTGCTCACGGGTATCGAGCAATACCACGGCGGTTTTCCGGTCGTTGGCACTGGGCATGGGCATCTGCCTGTGTGCAATGAATGTATAGGTTGTGAAGCTCGTGTCAGCGGTAAGTTCAGCTAGAAGTGACTGATGGTCCCGGCACAAGTGTAGGAAGCGTCTTATTTGCAGGTGACGTCATGGGCATAGCATCCCGCGAGTCGGTCGCCATGATTGCGGCACCGTGGCAGCTGTTCCATTATCCTCATCCTGGAATAACCACGATGTGTCCGCAGGAGTGCGCATGAACGTTCAGACCACGATTCAGCAAAGTGTGCCGGAGCGCCTGGCGCGCGTGCGCGAGGTCATGGCCCGAGAAAGGGTCGATGCCCTGCTGGTGCCTTCGGCCGACCCGCATCTTTCCGAGTACCTGCCGGGCTACTGGCAGGGGCGTCGGTGGCTGTCTGGCTTTGATGGTTCTGTAGGCACCCTGGTGGTTACCGCGGACTTTGCCGGTGTCTGGGTCGACAGCCGTTACTGGGAGCAAGCCGAGAAGGAGCTGGCCGGTAGCGGCATCGTCTTGATGAAGCTGCTACCAGGCAAGCCGGGAGCGCTGGAATGGCTGGGTGACAATGTTCCGCTGAAAGGCGCCGTGGCCGTGGATGGCGCGGTCATGGCACTGGCTTCGGCGCGTCAGCTCGAAGAGCGGCTCAAGGCCCGCGAGGCGCGTCTGGTAACCGATCGGGACGTGCTCGCCGAGGTATGGGAGGGCCGCCCGGCACTGCCAGGCAACCCGATCTATCAGCACCTGCCGCCCTACGCCACGGTCAGCCGGGCCGAGAAGCTTGGCCAGCTGCGGGCCACGCTGCAGGACAAGGGGGCCGATTGGCACTTTATCGCGACCCTCGACGACATCGCCTGGCTGTTTAACCTGCGTGGCAGTGATGTGTCTTACAACCCGGTTTTCGTTGCCTTTGCACTGATCGGCAAGGACCAGGCGATCCTGTTCGTCGGTGCCGGGAAACTCGATGAGCACTTGCGCCATGTGCTTGCGGTCGATGGCATCGAAGTGCGCGATTACACCGCGGTTCAGCAGGTGTTGGCGGAGCTGGCCCCGGATACTCGCCTGCTGGTAGACCCGGCTCGCGTGACCTGCGGCTTGCTGAAGCACCTGGATGCTCAGGTGCAACTGGTCGAAGGGCTGAACCCGACCACGCTGAGCAAATCACGCAAGGGTGAAGAGGAACTGGTGCACATACGCCAGGTCATGGAGCAGGATGGCGCGGCCTTGTGCGAATTCTTCGCCTGGTTTGAGGCGCATCAGGGTCTGGAGACCATCACCGAATTGACTGTGGATGAGCAGTTGAGCGCTGCGCGTGCCCGCCGACCGGGCTTCGTCTCGCTGAGTTTTTCGACCATTGCCGCGTTCAACGGCAATGGCGCGATGCCGCATTACCGCGCCACGGAAGAGTCCCATGCAGTCATAGAGGGTGATGGCCTGCTGTTGATCGACTCCGGAGGCCAGTATCTGGGCGGAACCACCGACATCACGCGGATGGTCCCGGTGGGTAATCCGACCCTGGAGCAGAGGCAGGACTGCACCCGCGTTCTCAAGGGCATGATCGCCTTGTCGCGTGCCAGCTTCCCGCGCGGCATCCTGTCACCTTTGCTCGATGCCATTGCACGGGCGCCAATCTGGGCAGACCAGGTCGACTACGGTCATGGCACCGGGCATGGCGTTGGCTACTTCATGAACGTGCACGAAGGTCCCCAGGTGATTGCCTACCAGGCGGGAGCCACGCCACAGACGGCAATGCAGGTGGGCATGATCAGCTCGATCGAGCCAGGTACCTACCGGCCTGGCGCCTGGGGGGTGCGTATAGAGAACCTGGTGGCGAACCGTGAAGCGGGCAAGAGTGCCTTTGGTGAGTTCCTGCGCTTCGAAACCTTGACACTGTGCCCTATCGATACGCGTTGCCTGCTTCCCGAAATGCTGGCCAAGGAAGAGCGGGAATGGCTGAACCAATACCATGCAACGGTACTTGAGCGTCTGGCGCCCTTGTTGCAAGGGGCTTCGCTGGATTGGCTGAAGGCGCGCACAGCGCCGCTTTGACCTGGTTGCGGGCACGTCGGTAGATAAAAGAAGGGCAGCTCGCGGGCTGCCCTTTCTTATTTGCAGATGACGATCATGCTGCGGCTGGTGTAGCCAGCAGGGTTGATGCCGAACAGGTAATCACCGGGCTCTTCGTCGGTGTCTCCGGAGCGGGCGATCACCTTGTATCCGCGAGAGCTGCAGGACGTGGCCGCTTTGCTGTAGCACTTGTCCCACGACGAAGAGAGGCCGGAGCAATTGATATGCAGGCCTTTTTTCCCTCTTTTGACCTCAGTCTTGGCCGTTGCGGCACATCCGGCAATGGCCAAGACGGCCAGGATGAGCAAAATACGTTTCATTCCTGTCCTTAATTGCAGGGCTGATCAGTTGTCTGGCCCGGTCGTTATCGCTTCGGTTCTTCCTGAATCTTCCTCGGCTTCCGTGTCCGCACAAGTAGATAGCGTAAAGATTATGATTTTGTGACAGCTTAATCAGCGAGGCGAGTGGGGACAATGATTAATCTCGTCTCAAATGAAAATATTTCTCAAGTCAGTCTGCGGCGAGTGCAGGGTTTGCCTCGCGGCGCATGGACAGTGTAGCGCCGACCGAGGCTGCGATGATGGCAAGAATGGCCAGCCACTGGGTGGTGTTCAGTACTTCGCCGAGGAACAGCAGGCCTGAGAGTGCGCCAATCGCCGGTTCGATGCTCATCAGCGTACCGAAGGTACGGGCTGGCATGCGGGTCAGGGCGACCATTTCCAGGCTATAGGGCAGGGCGGTCGAAAGCACGGCGACACCCAGTGCCAGCGGGATGACGGCAGGGGTGAGCAATGCACTGCCGGCATGCACGATGCCGATGGGCGCGACAAACAAGGCCGCGACCACCACGCCGAGGGCCGCGCTCTGGATGCCGTGCTCGGCGCCGGCGCGCTGGCCGAACAGAATGTACAGAGCCCAGCAAACGCCTGCGCCAAGCGCATAGGCCGCACCCATCATATCGAGCGGCTGGCCGCCGTGCCCGACCGGTAGCAACAACAACAGGCCGGCAACCGCCAGGGCAATCCACACGAAGTCCAGCGCACGGCGCGAGGCGAACAATGCCACGGCCAGCGGGCCGGTGAACTCCAGGGCGACGGCGATGCCTAGCGGCGTGGTTTGCAGCGACATATAGAAGAGGAAGTTCATGCCGCCCAGGGACATGCCGTAGACGACGACGTTACGCAGGGTATTGGCGGTCATGCGCACGCGCCATGGTCGCAGGATCAGCAGCATGATGATGCTGGCGAAGATCAGGCGCAGGGTGGTGGTGCCTTGAGCGCCAATGATGGGGAACATGCTTTTTGCCAATGAAGCGCCGGACTGGATCGAGGCCATGGCGATGAGCAGCAGGCCGATCGGGAAGAGAGTGGCGGCCAGGCTGCGGGGCTGGGTGTTCATTTATGCGCGGCTATCCTTGGGAGGTGTGCGGGTTGTGCAATATAGTGCGCAATTGGTGGTGCGAGGTGCAAGGCTCCTTTAATAGGCTTTTCATCGAATGTTTCAATTTCATGAAGTTAAGGGTTGACGCGCTTTCGAATCCCCTTATAATGCGCCCCACTTCCAGCGACATCGGAACGACAAACTCCTTGGAATTCAATGAGTTAAGTAGTTGAGGTGATGTTCGCCGATGGTAGTGTGGGGTTTCCCCATGTGAGAGTAGGTCATCGTCAAGATTCATTTCGCAAAACCCCTATCTGCGCATGCAGGTAGGGGTTTTGTCTTTTCGGACGAAGGAAACCTTCAGCCTCGGGCAACTTCGGCGAGGTGCGCCGTTGCTTCTTCGCTCTTGAGTACCAGCACATCGCCTTCCAGCGAATCGAGCACCACTTCCGAGGTATTGCCGATCAGTGCCCCGGAAATCCCGCTGCGCGCAACGGTGCCAATCACCGTGACAACGGCATCGAGCCGCTCCTCGAAATGGGGAATCAGCACATCTGCAGGCCCTTCCGCGACATGCAGGTGCTCTTCACTGATATCGAACTCTGCCTGGAATGCACTGCAGGCTTCCCGATAGCGCTTTTCGATGGTTTCACTCAGCTGATAAACCGGGTCTGATGCCGACAGCATGGGTGAGGGGTGCGCGCTGACGACATGCAGTTGACCCTTGGCCAACCCGGCAATGGCATAGCCATGGTCAATGATACTGGCATGCAGGCGACGATGGTCTTCATCCTGATTGCCGACATCCACCGCTGCCAGGATCACGCCACCGGTCCAGGCGCGTTCGCTCTTGACCATAAGCACCGCACAGGGGCACTGACGCAACAGCTTCCAGTCGGTCGGGGTCAGCAATGCCTTCTTCAGCGGGTTATCCGGCCGATGTTCCTTGATGACCAGGTCACACCCTTCGGCCTGTTGCACGGCGATGATCGACTCATGCAAGGTCTCATGCCAGGTCTGTTCATGGGTGACATTGTCATAGCCATCATCATGCAACTGGCTGCCGAGCAGGCTGAGCAGTGCACTGTGGTCATGCTTCCTGTCACACATCAGCAGATGCAGGCGAGCACCGGTCACGCCGGCAATCAGCTTGGCACGAGTCAGCGCTCGACTATGGGCATGTTCGGGGTCTAGGACGACGAGGATGCTACGGACAGCTTGCATGGGCGTGAACTCCGTCAAAGGTGGCGACCAATGCCTGACTATAGTCGGCGCCTCCCGCGTCGCCGCTTGATGTACATCAAGCATAGTCACTGGTGCTGCCCGTCGCCCTCGGTATAATCGCCGGTCTTGCCTGTCCAGTGTGGTTGTTCGTTTATGTCGCTGATCCCCGAAATCGATGCCTTCCTCGGCTGCCCGACCCCAGATGCCTGGATCGAAGCGGCGCTCGCCGACCAGGAAACCCTGCTGATCGATCACAAGAACTGCGAGTTCAAGGCGGCCAGCACCGCCCTGAGCCTGATCGCCAAGTACAACACCCACCTGGACCTGATCAACATGATGTCGCGCCTGGCCCGTGAAGAGTTGGTGCATCACGAGCAGGTGCTGCGGTTGATGAAGCGTCGCGGCGTGCCGCTGCGGCCGGTTTCTGCGGGGCGTTATGCGTCTGGCCTGCGCCGCCTGGTGCGCGCCCACGAGCCGGTGAAGCTGGTGGATACCCTGGTGGTCGGGGCATTCATCGAGGCCCGTAGTTGCGAGCGTTTTGCGGCCTTGGTGCCACACCTCGATGAGGAGCTCGGCACCTTCTATCACGGCCTGCTCAAAAGCGAAGCCCGCCATTATCAGGGCTACCTGAAGCTGGCCCACCAGTATGGGGAAGAGGCGGACATCGCCCGCCGCGTCGAACTGGTACGCCTAGCAGAAGCGGAGCTGATCCAGTCTCCCGATCAGGAGCTACGCTTCCACAGCGGTATCCCGATGGCGCAAGCTGCCTGACGCCTAGTAGCGGCGCCCCAGCAGCAGGCCGATCACCAGGCCGAAGCCTGCGGACACGGCCACGGTCTGCCATGGATGGCCACCGATATAGTCTTGGGTGGCCTCCACCACAGGTTGCGCCTTGGCCCGCACCTGGCCGGCGGCCTCGCGTGCCTGGCGCAGTTTCAGGCTGACCTGCGCACGCAGGGTCTCGGCTTCTTCGCCAACCAGCGCGGCGCTTTCGTTGAGCAGTTTTTCCGATTCTTCGATCAATGCCTGCAGTTCACTGAACACCTGGTCCTTGATCTGATCACTGTCGGCCAGTGCGGCGGTTTTTCGGGCCATGAACACGTCCTCGTCGATCGGGTGGTTTGAATAATGGATGCCAGCGCGCCGGGAAAGTTGCGACGGCTTTGCTGATGATGCGACGCCAAGGTGTAAGATAGCGGCCATTTTCAACAGGCAGGTACCTTCATGAGTTTCAATCTAGCCAACATGAGCTTCGAGGAACGGGCGCAGATCGAGGCAGAAAAGGCCCGGCTGTTCGAAATGTGGCAGAGCAACCTGGGCAAGGCCAAGGGTGAAGCTGCCCGACTGATCGCCGAAAAACCACGCCGCAAAGGCAAGTGGGCGGAATGGGTGCGTGCCGAACTGGACAGCCTGTCGCCGCCGGAATACGCCAGCATGGTGCGCAGCGAGGTCAACAAGATGATGGCTGCCGCCAGCGCCAATCGCTGATTCATCCTCCTACCAATACAGGCTGCCCTCCTTGGGCAGGTCCAGCTTGCCTTCGTCGGTGAAGCGCACGGTGCCCAACGGCCCGCCGGCGAGCTTGCCACGCAGCTTGTAAGGCATCCCTTGCAGCGAATCGAGCTTGCCCAGGCCATAGGCCTGGCGCAGGAAGGCGAACGCCGTGATGCTCACCGGTACCACGATCACGGCCTCGTCGTAGCGGCCGATGTGCCCTTGCTGGTCGCTTACGCCGGCCGCCAGCGGCTGACCGTTGACCTCCAGGTTCAACGCAATGCCGTTGTAGTCGATGGCCGACTCGTTGGGGTTCTGCACCCTCATCTTCACCGCCATGCGCATTTCCAGCTCCTGCCCCGGCAGAGGCTCGATGCCGATCACGCTGATGTTCAGCGGGTCGCGGTCCTGGAATAGCGCGCAGGCGTTGAGCACAGTGGCCAGCATCAGGACCAGCAGCAGACGAAGGGAGTGGCGTAAACGGGCAGCCATGGGTAAGGACCTTGCCGACAAAGTAGTGCCTGCAGTGTGGCAAATGCACGGCGGCGTTGAAAGTGTTGGGCTTTATGAAAGATACTGTTTCTCATTAACGCCCGACAATTCCTCCTACTGGCAGTGCTTCTACCCCATGCTGACGTCTCCCGTGTCCGGTCTGCTGGCAAGTTTCCAGGAGCACTACGACGACCTGCTGCAGTTTCTAACCCGGCGCATGAGCGACCGGCAGCGTGCCGCCGACGTGGCGCAGGAGACGTACCTGAAGCTGGTGAAGATCGACGAGCAGGCGGTGCCAGTGCTGCATGCGCGCAGCTTCATCTTCCGTGTGGCCGGCAACCTGGCCATTGACGCGCTGCGCCGTGAGCAGCGCATCGCAGCCAGCCATGAGGACAGCGATGGCGCGGGGGAGGTGGCCTGCCCGGCGCCGGCACCAGAGGCGACACTGCTGGCCCATGAGCGCCTGCAGATCCTCGACGAAGCACTGCTGCAATTGTCCAGTAATGCTCGCCAGGCGTTGCTGCTCAATCGGGTCGAGGGCCTGACCCAGGCGCAGATCGCACAACAGCTGGGCGTTTCCGAGAGCATGGTGGCAAAATACATCGGCCAGGCCCTGCGCCATTGCCGTGACTGGCTCAAGCACAAACATGACTGATACCTCGACCATGCACGCTCCGCAGCCGATCAGTGACTTGTCCGACGATGCCCTCGACTGGCAGGTACTGCTGCACTCGGGCCATTCCAGTGCTACCGATCAGGCACGCTACCAGCGCTGGTGTCAGCTGAGCCCGGCACATGCCGAGGCGGCGCATGAGGCCGAAGCACTGTGGCAGGATCTGGGCCACACGCCGACTGCCCAGGTGTTCGAAGCAGCGCCCGCGCGCCGTAGCAAGCGCCACTGGGCAACAGGCATCGCCGCCTCCCTGATGCTTCTGGTGGCAGGTTACGGCGGCTGGCAACAGGTGCCGGTGTGGCTGGCGGACTATCACACGGGTATCGGCGAGCAACAGCGCATAACCCTCGCGGACGGTTCGCGGGTATTGCTCAACAGCGGCAGCGCGCTCAACGTGGCGTTTAGCGCCGACGAGCGCAGGGTGACGCTCGAGGCCGGCGAGGCCCTGTTCGAAACCACCGATGACCCACGTCCCTTCGTGGTAGAAACCGCCGGTGAGGCCGTGCAGGGCAGTGCGGCAACCTTCAGTGTGCGCGGTGACGGCCATGTGGTGCTGGCCAAAGGCGAAGCCCGGCTCGGTGATCACAGCCTGGCCATTGCAGCCGACGCCAGCGCGCAGACAGCCTGGCAGCGGGGCAAGCTGATCTTCAATGGCAAACCGTTGGGGCAGGTGCTGGCCGAGCTCGAACGCTACCAGCACGGCCGCATTCTGCTCTCCGACCACACGCTCTCGGCACTCGAAGTCAGTGGCGTATTCGACTTGAACGAACCACAGGCCCTGCTGCGCACGCTGGAGCAGCGTTACGGCCTCAAAGTCACCTACCTGCCGTGGCTGGCCGTGGTGCATTGAGCCTGTAAAAAATAATCGAAACTTTTTTCATTTGGCGCTGCAAGTTCGTGCAAGCCAGAACGTCGTAGTGGGACTGATCAGCAACCCATTCTCATTTACGACTTGTCTGGAAGCTCATTCGTGCCTCTTTTGCCCATGCCCTCACACCGTCGCGGCGGTCGCCTTCACCATGCCTTGATGTCCTGCAGTGCCCTGGCCATGTTCGCCGGCCCCCTGCAGGCTTGGGCCGCCACAGACGTGCCAGCTCAGGTTCAGGCGCGCCAGGTTCAACTGGACCTGCCGACACAACCTCTGGATCAGGCCCTGACCGCATTCGCCGACCAGGCCGGCCTGCACCTGCTGTACACCACGGGGGATGTGGCAGGCCTGAACAGCCCGGCGCTGCAGGGCAGCTACAGCATCGAACAGGCGCTGCAGCTAATGCTGGCTGGCAGCGACATGGCCTGGCAGTTCAACGACTCACGCACGGTCACCCTGCGCAAGGCTGCGCCTGCGCCGCAGGCGGTCAACCTGAAACCCATCGAAGTCAGTGTTGCCTCGCGCACCAGCACCGCCATCAGCGAAATCCCCGGCACGGTATGGGTAGTGGACCAACAGCAGCTGCGCGAACAGATCGACAGCGGCGTCAGCCTCAAGGAGGCCATCGGCAAACTGGTGCCAGGCCTCGACTTGGCCCCCGAAGGGCGTACCAACTACGGCCAGAACATGCGTGGGCGCAATGTGCTGGTGATGATCGATGGTGTCAGCCAGAACAGCTCGCGCGGCCTGTCGCGCCAGTTCGACAGCATTTCACCGTTCAACGTCGAACGTGTCGAGGTCCTGTCCGGCGCCAGCGCCATCTACGGCGGCGGTGCCACCGGCGGGATCATCAACATCGTCACCAAGAAGGGCGAGCCAGGCCCGGCACGCTTCGAAACCCAGCTGGGTGCCAGCAGTGGCTTCAACAACAGCGACGACCTGGCTACGCGCTTCGCCCAGTCGGTCAGTGGCGGCAACGAGCGAGTCAGCGGGCGCCTGGGGATCTCCGGAGAGCAGAACGAAGCGTTCTACGATGGCGCGGGCGATCAGATCTTCATCGACAACACCCAGACCGACCTGCAGTACAACCGTACCATAGACGTGCTGGGCACCCTCGGCCTGAAACTCAATGATGAGCAAAGCCTCGACCTGCTGGCCCAGTACTACGATTCCGGCAACCACGGCAGTACCGGTATCTATTTCCCCAACCTCAACTACAACGCCCCCTCTGACCTGGAGGACGCCGAACTGCGCAGCGGCTATTCCTCGGACCTGGAGCCACGCACCCGGCGCCTGCTGCTCAATGCCAACTACCACCACACCGACGTGCTGGGCCAGGACTTCTACCTGCAGGCCTCGTACCGCAAGGAAAACGACAACTTCTATCCGTTCCCGTACTACAACCGCGCCACGCCGACCGGTGCGCGCGGCGTGTACTTCGCCGCCTCGCAACAGAACTTCGAGGTCACCAGCCTCAAGGGCCTGTTCGCCAAGCAGTGGGATACCCTCAAGCTGACCTATGGCGTCGACCTGGACCGCGAGCGCTTCAATGCCGACCAGACCACCTTCGATGCTCAGACTTCATCCGAAAGCGGCGGCCTTGACCTGAACAAGCAGAGCAAGGCGGAGCGCTATCCCAGCTATCGGGTCGATGGCGTTTCGGTCTACGCCCAGCTCGACTGGCATGCCACCGACAACCTGACCTTGTCCGGCGGCGCCCGGCGCCAGCAGATGGATGTGGATGTCAGCGACTTCAAGGGCGTGCCCGGTGGCAGTAACGACTATGAGGTCAACCTGTACAACGTCGGCGCCATCTACGACTTCAAGAACGGCCACCAGGTGTGGACCAACTATGGCGAAGGCTTCGACCTGCCGGACCCGGCCAAATACTACGGCAAGCCTGGCTTGAGCGTCGCGGACAACCCGCTGGCCGGCATCAAGAGCCGCCAGGTCGAACTAGGGTGGCGCTATGCCGACCTTGATTGGGACGCGCAGGCAGCGCTTTACTACATCTGGTCGGACAAGATCATCAACGTCGACTCACAAACGCTGACCATCAACGTTGAAGACCAGAAGAGCCGCGACTTCGGTTTCGAAGGCGCGCTGACCCGGCACTTCCAGACGGGCTGGGAGGCGGGCGGTACCGTTCACCTGACCCGTTCCGAGGAAGAAGACACCGAAGGCGGCTGGATCAAACGCGATGCCCGCTATGCCTCGCTGTCCAAGGCCACCGGGTTCGTTGGCTGGAAGGGCGATGGCCGCAGCGCGCGGCTGCAGGCCAACCATGCTTTCAGCCTGAAGGACGATGCCGATCATGAGATCGACGGCTACACCACCTTCGACCTTCTGGGCAGTCAGGACACCGGTTTCGGTACCTTCAGCGCGGGTATCCAGAACCTGCTGGACAAGCAGTACAGCACCGTGTGGGGGCAGCGGGCGACGCTGTTCTACTCGCCGACCTACGGGCCGGCCTATCTGTATGACTACCAGGGGCGCGGCCGTACCTACACCCTGACCTGGAGCATGGCTTACTGATTGTCGCTGCCTGACACGGCCTCTTCGTGGGACAAGCCCGCCCCTACAGAAACATGAGATATCTGTAGGAGCGGGCTTGTCCCGCGAAGAGGCCGTGTCAGGAGAACGCTGTCAGCAAATCCTCTACAAATGCCGCCTGCGCCTCCCCAGGCACCTGTACCCGATGCCGGGCCAAGGTGAAGGGCACCACGAAATCCAGCCCCGGATCCAGCGCCCGCAACTCCCCCTGTGCCTCCCAACTCGCCGCACAGTGATACGGCAGATAGCCAATATGCCGCCCTGACAGAATGAACGTCAGCACGCTCTCGATCTGCTCCGCCACCGCCATGCTACGTCGGCTTTGGAACGGCTCGCCGCCCTTGAGGAAGCGATAGGGATGCCGGACCTGATCCGCCTCCAGCAACTGCTCATGGGTCACCTCGGCCGCATCGAACAGCGCATGCCCCTTGCCGCAGTACAACCGCTGGCGCTCCTCGAACAAAGGCTGGTAGTCAAACGCCGCCTGGTTGCCGGAAAGTAGCTGATGGCGAAGTCCAGCCGTTGCTCCAGCAGCAGCCGCTCCAGCTCCGCCGGTGGTGCGCTGATCAGCTCCAGCTGCACCGCTTCCTCGCGGCCACGAAAGCGTGAAATGGCCGACGCCAGGCGCAGGCTCACGGCAGCATCCTGGTTCTCAGCCATGCCCACCCGCACCGTCCCCAGCAGTCTCCCGGCCACGCCGTTGGCCTGTTGGCGGAACAACTCGATGTTCAGCAACAGGCCTCGGGCCGCCTCCAGCAGCAACTCACCCTTGTCGGTCAGGCGAAAGCCGCCGTTGCCGCGGCTGCACAGGCGGTAGCCGAGGCGCGTTTCCAGCTGCGCCATGCGCTGGCTGATGGTGGGTTGGCTCAGGCCCAGTACACCTTGGGCGGCACTGAAGCCGCCGGCCTCTACTACAGTGACGAACAGCCGCAGCAGGTGCAGGTCGGGGTCGTGCAGTTGTCCGAGCATCACATTGCTCCCGATGAATGTCAGCTTTGCAAACTTGCCATTCTTGCAATGTTACCCGGCTGGCATGCTGGCGGCATCCACCCATTTGCCGAGGTGCCCGTCATGCGTCGATCGCTGTGCCTGTTGTCCCTGATCCTGGCCCTGCCGCTGCAGGCCGAAGAAAAGGTCGTCAATCTCTACAGCTGGGCCGACTATGTCGCCCCGGAAACCCTCCAGCGCTTCGAAAAGGAAACCGGCTACAAGGTGCGCTACGACACCTTCGACACCACCGAAGTCCTCGAAACCAAGCTGCTCACCGGCCGCAGCGGCTACGACGTGGTCGTGCCGTCCGCCACCGTACTGGCCCGGGCACTGAAGGCGAATGCTCTGCAACCGATCGATGCGCAAGGCATGCCCGGCTACTCCAACCTCGACAAGGACCTGCTGGCCAAGCTGGCCGAGGCTGACCCAGGCAACCGTTACGCGGTGCCCTATACCTGGGGCACCCTGGGCCTTGGTGTGAATGTCGAGGCGGTGCGCCAGCGCCTGGGCGATGTGCCGCTGGACAGCCTAGACCTGCTGTTCAAACCCGAGTACGCCAGCCGCCTCAAGGAGTGCGGCATCGCCATGCCAGACTCGCCGCAGGAAGTGATCGGCGTTGCCCTCAACTACCTCGGCAAGGACCCTTACAGCCAGGACAAGGCCGACCTCGCGGCAGCGCAGAACCTGCTGAACCAGCTGCAACCGTCGATCAGCTACGTCGCCAATGGCCGACAGATCAGCGACCTGGCCAACGGCAGCGTGTGCCTGGCGCTGACCTACAACGGTGATGCGGCCATGGCCGCCGATCAGGCGCGCCGCGCCGGCAAGCCGTTCGAGCTGATCTACCGCATCCCCCGTGAAGGCACCCTGGTGTGGCAGGACAACCTGGTCATTCCCAAGGACGCCCCGCACCCGGAAGCTGCCCGTACGTTCATCGCGTTCATGTTGAAACCGGAGTCGGTGGCAGCGCTCACCAATACGCTGTTCTTCGCCAATGCCAACCAGGCGGCCACACCGTTGGTGGATGACGCCGTGCGCAACGACCCGGACATCTACCCCCCTGCCGAGGTGCGTGAGCGCCTGTATGCCGACCGCAGCATGGCGCTGTCCGACCTGCGCCAGCGCAACCGGCTGTGGACGGCCTTCCGCAGCCGCCAGTAACCGATAACCATAAAGGAGCCCAACCGTGGAACAAGCCCAGAACAACGACCAGGCCATGACTCGCGACAGCCTGTACGGTACCGCAGCGGAAAGTACCTACGCCGGTATCACCAGTTTCTCCCGTCGCCGCTATAGCCGCGATTTGCGCGGGGTGGATGTGGTGGTCAGCGGCGTGCCGTTCGACACCGCCACCAGCAACCGCCCCGGCGCGCGTTTCGGGCCGCGTGCGATCCGTGCCGCCTCGGTACAGCAGGCCTGGGCACGCCACTGGCCGTGGGCATTCGATCCGTTCGACCACCTGGCAGTGATCGACTATGGCGACTGCGCCTTCGACAGCGGCACTCCGCAGTCGGTACCCGACAGCATCGAGGCCCACGCCGAGCACATTCTTGAAGCCGGCTGCGCCATGCTCACACTGGGCGGGGACCATTTCATCAGCTACCCGCTGCTCAAGGCCCATGCCCGGCGCCATGGCCCGCTGGCGCTGATCCATTTCGATGCGCACAGCGACACCTGGCCAGACGAAGAGGGCCGTATCGACCATGGCACCATGTTCTGGCATGCCGCCCGCGAGGGCCTGGTCGATCCGTCCTGCTCGGTGCAGGTCGGCCTGCGCACCACCAATGACGACAGCCAGGGCTTCGCCATTCTCGATGCCCGGCAGGTGCACCGCCAGGGCACCGAAGCGATCATCGCCGCGATCCGCCAGCGGGTCGGCGACCGGCCGGTGTACCTGACGTTCGACATCGACTGCCTCGACCCAGCCTATGCACCCGGCACCGGTACCCCGGTATGTGGCGGCTTGAGCACGGTGCAGGCGCTGGAGATCCTCGGTGGCCTGCGCGGCATCAACCTGGTGGGCATGGACCTGGTGGAAGTGGCGCCGGCCTATGACCACGCCGATATCACCGCGCTAGCCGGCGCCACCCTGGCCATGGAGATGTTGTGCCTGTACGCGGCACGGCACAAGGTCGATGCCGCCCGGTGATCAGGCGGGCCTGATGCACTGCGCCATCAGGCCCATACTGAAACATCAGGAATCGCATTCACACTTTTGCCGCGAACCCTTCGCGCCTTAGGCTATCCAAGTGCCCAAGGCGCGCTTTTTCGTACAGGAGGTGAAGCATGAAACTCACATTGCCAACCTTGATCATCGGCTTGACGCTGGGCTTGCCGCTGCAGGCAGCGCCTGCACAGCCCTTGCAGCTCGCCGCCAGTGACAACAACCCCTACAACAGCCCGATCCAGCGTGCCAACCCCAACAGTCGCCAGGGCAGCATGCCGGCCACTGCGCCTGTTCGCGGCCCGTCCACCCAGCCCATCTACCGCACGCCAAGCCTGGACAACCGCGGTATCGGCAATGGCGACAACCTGCGCCGCCAGCAGCAGGCGCCCAACCTGGAGCCGACGCGGCCTTCGCGTGATAGCCAGCGTGTGCCCTGACCCAATAGCCCATAGCGCGACCCCATAGAAAGGAATCCTGCATGACCCGAACCCACTGGCTGACAACTCTGACCGCCGCTGCACTGTTGCCGCTGCTGGCCCATGCCGCCCCCGAGCAGCAATTTCCCAGCGAGGAGGGGCAACTCACGGTCAGCACCGTGGCGGATGGCCTGCGCAACCCTTGGGCGCTGGCTTTCCTGCCGGGTGGCAAGGACATGCTGGTCACCGAGCGCCCCGGCAACCTGCGCGTGGTGAGCGCCGAGGGCAAGGTCGGCCCGCCCATCAGCGGCGTGCCCAAGGTCTGGGCCGAAGGCCAGGGCGGCCTGCTCGATGTGGTGTTGTCCCCTGGGTTCGCCGAGGATCGCACGGTGTACCTGTCGTACGCCGAGGAGGGCAGTGATGGCAAGGCCGGCACAGCGGTGGGCCGTGGCCAGCTGTCCGAGGACCGCGCCCGGCTGGAAAACTTCAATGTGATCTTCCGCCAGCAACCCAAGCTTTCCGAAGGCAATCACTTCGGCTCGCGGCTGGTGTTCGACCGCGACGGTTTCCTGTTCATCGCCCTGGGCGAGAACAACCAGCGCTCAACCGCCCAGGATCTGGACAAGCTGCAGGGCAAGGTCGTACGAATCTTGCCCGACGGTGTAATACCGAAGGACAACCCCTTCGTTGGCAAGCAGGATGTGCGCCCGGAAATCTGGTCGTTCGGCCACCGCAACCAACAGGGCGCGGCGCTCAACCCCTGGACTGGCAAGCTCTGGACCCATGAACACGGCCCGCGCGGCGGCGACGAGATCAACATCCCGGAGCCTGGCAAGAACTATGGCTGGCCAATCGCAACCCACGGTATCAACTATTCGCTGATGCCCATCCCCGAGGCCAAGGGCAAGCATGTCGACGGCATGGTCGACCCGCACCATGTCTGGGAGAAGTCGCCCGGCATCAGCGGCATGGCCTTCTATGACAGCCCGACCTTCAAGGCCTGGGATCACAACCTGTTCGTTGGCGCGCTGGCGACCCAGGAGCTGATCCGTCTGCAACTCGAAGGCGACAAGATCGTCCATGAAGAGCGCTTGCTGGGTGACTTGAAGGCGCGCATCCGTGATGTGCGGGTTGGGCCGGATGGCTACCTGTATGTGCTGACCGATGCCAAGGATGGGGAGTTACTGAAGGTGGGGTTGAGCGAGGGCTGAAAAAGCTTTTTGCCTGCACTTGCCCGCGAAAGGGCCAGTGCAGACAATGGAGCTCTAACAGGCCAAGCCAGCTACCATGCCCCTCGATCCGCAGTCCCTCTATCATCAGGCTCTCACTGAACAAGGCTTCGCCCAGGACCCGGCTCAGGCCCAGGCCGTGATGGCCCTGCAAACCTGTTTCGAAGCCCTGGAGCATGGCCATACCCCTCAGGGCCTGTACCTCTGGGGCCCGGTCGGTCGCGGCAAGACCTGGCTCATGGACCTGTTCCACCGCTGCCTGAACGTCCCGTCCCAGCGCCAGCACTTTCACCATTTCATGGCCTGGGTCCACCAGCGCCTGTTCCAGCTCAACGGCACTGCCGACCCTTTGAAGGCGCTGGCACGGGAACTGGCCGGGCAGATCCGCGTGCTGTGCTTCGACGAACTGTTCGTCAGCGACATTGGCGATGCGATCATCCTCGGTCGCCTGTTCCAGGTGCTGTTCGATCACGGCGTCGTGGTGGTCGCCACCTCCAACCAGCCACCGCAACAGCTGTACCGCGATGGCTTCAATCGCGAGCGTTTTCTGCCGGCCATCAGTGCCATCGAACGGCACATGCAGGTGCTTGCGGTGGCCGGCGAGCAGGATCATCGCCTGCACCCGGGCGTACAGCGCCAGCGTTACTGGGTGGCCGAAGCGGGGAGCAAGAGCGGGGCGCTTGAAGCCGTCTTCCAGCAGCTCAGCCCGGATGACCCCGGCAGCAACGCACCCCTGCTCATCGGTACGCGGCAGATCCAGGTGATCCGCAGCAGCACCCAGGCCGTCTGGTGCCACTTTACCGAGCTCTGCGAACGGCCGTTGGCCGCCATGGAGTTCATGGCCTTGTGCGATCAATTCCCGGCAATCCTGGTCGAGGGTATCCCGGCCCTGGGCGGTGAACAGCGGGCCGGGCGCATCGCCCGTGGCACCGAAGATGGCGCAGCGCGTGTCGCGGCAGGTGATCGCGAACTGCCTATGTTGTCACCCAAGGATGACGCCGTGCGCCGCTTCATCGCCCTGGTGGACGAATGCTACGACCGCCGGGTGGCCCTGTACCTGGAGGCGCAGGTTCCGCTCGATGCGCTCTACACTCAAGGGTATCTGGCGTTCCCGTACCAACGGACCCTGAGCCGGCTACGGGAGATGCAGCTGCAACGCTTCGCCTGAAGGAGCCAAACCATGGAGCCGCTGTCGCATCATCTGCTGACCCAGGCCTACAACAATGGCTGGGCCAACCACCGCTTGTACAAGGCCTGCCTGCAACTGACCCACGACGAGTTCGTCGCCCCCCGTTGCAGCTTCTTCCCCTCGATCAAGGCCACCCTCAATCACCTGCTGACGGTGGACTGGTTCTATCTGGACATGCTCGAGTGCGAACAGCGCGGTGAAGCGCCGAACCCGGATGGCGAGCGCTTCTTCGAGCCGGAGCAACCGTTCGCCACCTGCACCGACCTGCATGCCGAGCAGGCCCAGGCCGACCACCGGCTGATCGCCTATTGCAGCCTGTTGCAGGACGACCAACTGGGGCGCTACGTGAGTATCGTGCGGCCCGAACGGATCCAGCGCGAACAGCGACTGCGCTTGCTGGCGCACCTGTTCGAGCACCAGATCCATCACCGTGGGCAGGTCCATGCGATGCTCAGTGATACGGCGGTAAGGCCGCCGCAACTGGATGAGTTTTTCTGTGAGGAGGAAGCCGACCTGCGGGCGCTGGACTTTGCCGAACTCGGCTGGAGCGAATCGCAGGTCTGGAAGGGTTAGCGGCCGAGCCACTCCACCAGCGTGCGGTTGAAGCGCCGTGGTTCCTCGATCTGCGGCGCATGCCCCATGCCCTCGAAGGTCACCAGTTTGCCCTGTGGAATCAGCTTGGCCACCTGTGGCCCGAGTTCCTTGTACTTGCCCAGTTTGGCCTTCACTTCAGGCGGGGCGATGTCGCTGCCGATCGCCGTTGTGTCCTGATCGCCGATCAGCAGCAGGGTCGGCATCTTCAGGTCCTTGAACTCGTGATACACCGGCTGGGTGAAGATCATGTCGTAGATCAGCGCCGAGTTCCACGCCACCGCCTCATGCCCCGGCCCCTTGTTCAGGCCTACCAGCATCTGCACCCAACGCTCGTAATCAGGCTTCCAGCGCCCCGCGTAGTAGGTCTTGCGTTCATATTCGCGCACGCCTTCGGCATCGAGCTTGAGCTCACGGGCATACCACTGGTCCACCGTGCGGTAGGGCACTCCCAGGGCTTTCCAGTCTTCCAGGCCGATCGGGTTGACCATCGCCAGGCGCTCGACCTGCTGCGGGTACATCAGCGCGTAGCGGGTCGCGAGCATGCCGCCGGTAGAGTGGCCGAGCACGATGGCCTGCTTGACGCCCAGCTGTTCGAGCAGGGCGTGGGTATTCACCGCCAGTTGCTGGAAGCTGTACTGGTACTGGGCCGGCTTGCTCGAGGTGCAGAAGCCGATCTGGTCCGCGGCAATCACCCGGTAGCCCGCCTGGCTCAAAGCGTCGATGGTGGTCTCCCAGGTGGCGGCGCAGAAGTTCTTGCCGTGCATCAGCACCACGCTGCGGCCATTGGCCTGGCCCTGGGCCGGCACATCCATGTAGCCCATCTGCAGGTGCTGGCCCTGGGACTGGAAGTCGAAATGCTTGAGTGGGTGAGGGTAGGTGAAGCCTTCGAGCTGTTTGCCGTAGGTGGGCGACTCGGCAGCGATGGCGGGGGGGCCGACGAGGCAGGCCAGGGCCAGGGCGGTTGCGCGCAGCATGGGGGCACTCCGTGTAGGACCATGTAGGAATTGGCGACTGTAGCAGTCAGTGGACCACCTTAAACGCTAAAGGTGTTACCAAGCATGAAACCAGCCCAGGGTAATCATCGCTACGACGATATAGCGCCCGCCCTTGGCCAGGGTCACCAGCAGCAGAAAGCGCCAGAACGGTTCCCGCATGATGCCGGCAATCAGGGTCAGTGGATCGCCGATCACCGGCATCCAGCTCAGCAGGAGCGACCATTGCCCCCACCGCTGGTAGCGCTGTTGCGCGCGTTCCAGCTGGCTGGCGCTGAAGGGGAACCAGCGCTTGTCGCGCAGGTGCTCGATGGCCCGGCCGAGCAGCCAGTTGACCACCGACCCGAGCACATTGCCCAGGGTGGCCACCAGCAGCAAGGTCAGCCAGGCTTCGGGCTCGCGCAGCAGCAGGCCGACTAGCACCGCTTCCGATTGCAGCGGCAGCAGGGTGGCGGCACCGAAAGCGCTGAAAAACAGCGCCCAGAGGCTCAACATCAGTAGCTGGCGATCACGGTGTCCTGGCCATCCTGGGTCACGCCGACGACCTGATAGGCATCCTTGTGCTCACCCATTTCCATGCCGGGCGACCCCATGGGCATGCCCGGGACGGCCAGGCCCTTGAGGTCGCTGCGCTTGGCTAGCAATCGCACCTGTTCGGCAGGCACATGGCCTTCGACGAACTTGCCGTCGATCATCCCGGTGTGGCACGACGCCAGGCGCGGCGCCACGCCCAGGCGCTGCTTAACGGCGCTCATGTTCGGCTCGACGTGGTCGTTGACGCTGAAACCGTTGTCGCGCAGGTGGCTGATCCAGGCCTTGCAGCAGCCACAGTTGGGGTCGCGATAGACATCGATGGTTTCGCCAGCCTGAGCCAGGCCGGTAATGGCCAGCAGGCCGAAGGTGATCAGGTGTTTACGCAGCATGGTCGAACAACTCCTTAGAAACGCAGGCGTATGCCTGCCACCAGACGGGTCTGACCGAGGTCATCGCCGTCTTCACGGGCCTGGTCGGCGCGGTTGCCGTGCAGGCGCTCGAAGCTTACCCCGACATAGGGCGCGAAGCCCCGGCTGATTTCGTAGCGCAGGCGCAGGCCGACTTCGCTGTCGGCAAGCCCGGTGCCCTGTTCGTGGCCGGCATCGTTGCGGCCGTAGAAGTTGGCTTCCAGGTTCGGCTCGAGGATCCAGCGGTTGGTCAGCAGGATAGCGTAAGCGGCCTCCAGGCGCAGTGCGCTCTGTTGTCGCTCGCCGGCATAGGCGGTGGCTTCCAGTTCCAGTCCATACAGCGGTGTACCCTGGATGCCGAAGGCGGCCCAGACCTGCCCGCTGGCCGGCTTGAAGTCCTGACGCAGGCCGCCTACCAGCTCCCACCATGGGCTGAGCGCGTGGCCCCACAGCGCCTGCAACTCTGCCTTGTGGGTCTTGCCTTGTTGCCGTTCGCCCTCGGTGCGTAGCCACAGGCGATCAATGTCGCCACCGACCCACGCCGTGGCATTCCACTTGAGGGCGCTGCTGCTTTCGAAATCCTGGTATTCCAGTTGGTCGACGATCACCGCCCAGTTGAGTGCGCGATCATGTACCTGATGGCCTGGCAGGGGCGGGAAGGCGGCCTGGCGGTCGGCGTCGGTCAGCACGGGGAGCGGTGTGAGCGGTTGGCCCGGTATGCTGGCATGTTGTATCTGGCCATGGCTCATCTGACCGTGCTCCATCGGCATGGCGCCATGGTCCATGTGCTCCGCGCTGGCGGCCATGGCCCGTTCGCTTGCCAGCAGCGCGGCCAGGGCGACACCCGTGACCAGGCGCCGGTTGCTGTTCTCATTCATCGACCCGTACCTCGCGGAACATGCCGGTCTCCATGTGGTAGAGCAGGTGGCAGTGGTAGGCCCAGCGGCCCAGGGCGTCGACCGTGACCCGGTAACTGCGGCGGCTGCCGGGCGGCATGTCGACCGTGTGCTTGCGCACCTGAAAGCGCCCGTGTTCGTCCTCCAGGTCGCTCCACATGCCGTGCAGGTGGATGGGGTGGGTCATCATGGTGTCGTTGACCAGGGTGATGCGCACCCGCTCGCCGTAGGTCAGGCGCAACGGCGCGGCATCGCTGAACTTGACCCCGTCGAACGACCAGGCGAAGCGCTCCATATGCCCGGTCAGGTGCAGTTCGATATCCCGCGAAGGCTCGCGGCCATCCGGGTCGGGATAGGGGCTGCGCAGGTCGGCATAGGTCAGCACCCGGCGGCCATTGCCGCGCAGGCCGATGCCAGGGTCGTCCAGGTTGGCGCGGGGTACCATGGTCTGCATGTCGACCAGCGGGTTGCCGGTTTCGCTGTCGGGGTGGTCCTGCATGCTGCTCATGCTGCCGTGGTCCATGTCGCCCATGGCGCTGTGGTCCATCGCGGCCATGTTGCCGTGGCCCATGTCGGCCATGCTCAGCACGGGACGCGGGTCAGGCGCTGGCACCACGGCCTGCAGGCCCATGGCACGGGCCAGGGTGCCGCGGGCATAGCCGCTGCGATCCATGCTCTGGGCAAACAGGGTATAGGCGGGCTGGTCGCCAACGGTCACCAGCACGTCGTAAGTTTCGGCCACCGCGATACGCAGTTCATCCACGGTTACCGGCGTCACTGGCAGGCCGTCGGCGGCGATCACGGTCAGCGTGAGGCCCGGAATGCGGAAATCGAAGTAGGTCATGGCCGACGCGTTGATCAGGCGCAGGCGCACGGTTTCGCCGGGTTGGAACAGGCAGGTGAAATTGCCGTCAGGCGGCTGGCCGTTGAGCAGGTAGGTGTAGCTGGCGGCGCTGATGTCGGCGAGGTCGGTCGGGCTCATGCGCATGCGTGCCCAGGCCAGGCGCTCATCGACGGTACTGCCCCAACCCTTGTCGGCGACGTCGGTGACAAAATCGCCGAGCGTGCGCTTGTGGTAGTTGAAGGCGTCAGACTGCTTCTTCAGGGTCGCGAGCAACGCTTCGGGTGCCTGGTCGGACCAGTCGCTGAACAGCAGTACATGGTCGCGCTGGTAGCTATGCGGTTCGGGCTCGCGCGGCTCGATGACGATCGCGCCATATACCCCGGCCTGCTCCTGCAGACCGGAATGGCTGTGGTACCAGTAGGTGCCGCTCTGGCGCAGGGTAAATTGGTAGAGGTAATCGCCGCCCGGCGCGATGCCGGCGAAGCTCAGGCCCGGTACGCCGTCCATGTTGGCCGGCAGGAGGATGCCGTGCCAGTGGATCGAGGTGTCCTGGTCAAGGCGGTTGCGCACGCGCAGGGTCACCGTGTCACCTTCGCGCCAACGCAGTAGCGGGCCGGGCAGGCTGCCATTGATGGTCAGCGCGGTACGTGGCCGGCCAGTGATGTTGACCGGCATCTGGCCAATGAACAGCTCGAAGTGCTGGCCGGCCAGTTCGCGGCCATCGCTGGCCTGGGCCTGCGGTCGCCACAGGCCCAGACCGGCCAGTGTGGTGGCGGCGCCCAGGCCTTTGACGAAGGTGCGGCGGGTAGGGTTGCGCAACATGGCGTGGCCTCATGCGGGGGAGCCACGATCCTCACCTGTTGCACCTGTCAGCTGGCTGAGGCGCAGATTACAGCGGTGTCAGGCAGCCTGTTCAGCGTTGCCCAGGTCACGCATCAGCAGGCCGTACTCCAGCGCAACCTGCTCGGGAATCGGCAGGTACACCACGTGGCCGTCGCCGGGCGCCACCTCGATGGCGTGCTGTTGGCGGTCGAACAGACGGTGCAGGTCGAAGTGGTAGTTGCCACGCGGGGTCATCAATTCCAGGTGGTCACCCAAGGCGAAGCGGTTTTTCACCTTGACCTCGGCCAGACCGTCGACGCGCACCCCTGTCAGTTCGCCGACGAACTGCTGGCGCTCGGACAACGAGTTGCCGCGCAGGTAGTTCTGGTACTCATCGTGTACATGGCGGCGCAGGAAACCTTCGGTGTATCCCCGTTGCGCCAGCGATTCGAGGTTGTCCATCAGGGCCAGGTCGAACGGCCTCCCGGCCGCAGCGTCGTCGATGGCCTTGCGGTATGACTGGACCGCCCGGGCGCAGTAGAAATGCGACTTGGTACGGCCTTCGATCTTCAGCGAGTGCACGCCCATGGCGGCCAGGCGCTCGACGTGCTGGATGGCGCGCAGGTCCTTGGCGTTCATGATGTAGGTGCCATGCTCGTCCTCGAAGGCCGGCATCTCGCTGCCTGGGCGATTGCTTTCCTGCAGCAGGAACACCTGCTCGGTGGGGGCGCCAGGGCCCAGGGTCGGCTCGACCTCGCGAACGATGTCTCCGGTGGCGTCTTCCGTGGCCGGCGTGGCCTCGTATTTCCAGCGGCAGGCATTGGTACAGGTGCCCTGGTTGGCATCGCGTTTGTTGAGGTAGCCGGACAGCAGGCAGCGCCCGGAGTAGGCCATGCACAGTGCGCCGTGGACGAACACTTCCAGCTCCATGTCCGGCACGTGCTGGCGGATTTCCTCGATCTCCTCCAGCGACAGCTCGCGCGACAGAATCACCCGGCTCAGGCCCAGTTGCTGCCAGAACTGCACGCTGGCCCAGTTCACCGTATTGGCCTGCACCGACAAGTGTACCGGCATCTGCGGAAAATGCTGGCGCACCAGCATGATCAATCCAGGGTCGGACATGATCAGCGCATCGGGCGCCATCGCGATCACCGGTGCCAGGTCCTTGAGGAAGGTCTTCAGCTTGGCGTTGTGCGGCGCGATGTTGACCACCACATAGAAGCGCTTGCCCTGGGCATGTGCCTCGCTGATGCCCAGCGCCAGGTTGGCGTGGTCGAACTCATTGTTGCGTACCCGCAGGCTATAGCGCGGCTGGCCGGCATAGACCGCGTCGGCACCGTAGGCGAAGGCATAGCGCATGGTCTTGAGACTGCCGGCGGGGGCAAGCAGTTCGGGCTTGGCAAGTAGGGTCATAGGCGCACCGGGGCAAAGGCGCGGATGCTAAATGCTGACCGAGGCCGAGGTATTGATTTGAATCAACACCAGGGTGGCACTTTTGCGCAGGTGGTGTGCACTAATAACCATGACACCCGAGGAGTCGCCATGAACCACGATGCTCTGCAGAACAAAGCCCTGGCAGTACTCTTGGCACTGGTCACCCTTGCCTTCGTGTGGATCCTGCTGCCGTATTACGGCGCGATCTTCTGGGCGGTAATCCTCGGCATCCTGTTTGCGCCGTTGCAGCGTCACTTGCTGATGCGCTTTGGCCGCCGCCGCAACCTGGCGGCGTTCTGCACCGTGCTGGTATGCCTGCTGGTGGCGGTGCTGCCGGTGATCATCACCAGTGCCTTGCTGGTGCAGGAAGGCGCCGCGCTGTACCAGCGCATCGAGAGCGGGCAGCTGGACATCGCCAGCTACGTCGAGCACGGCAAGGACATGCTCCCGGCCTTTGCCCAGCACGGCCTGGACCGCATGGGCATGGGCAACCTGGATGGGCTGCGCGACAAGATCACCAAGTGGGCTACCCAGGGCAGCCAGGTGCTGGCCAGCCAGGCGTTCAACTTTGGCCAGGGTACCTTCGAGTTCCTGGTGAGCTTCGGCATCATGATGTACCTGCTGTTCTTCTTCCTGCGCGAGGGGGCCGACGTGGCGCGCCGGGTACGCCTTGCCGTGCCGCTGCCGGAACACCAGAAGCGCCGCCTGCAATTGAAGTTCAACCGGGTGGTGCGGGCCACGGTCAAGGGCAATGTGCTGGTGGCCATCACCCAGGGTGCGCTGGGAGGTTTCATCTTCTGGGTGCTGGATATCCCCAGTGCGCTGGTCTGGGCGGTGCTGATGGCGTTCCTGTCGCTGCTGCCGGCGGTGGGGGCGGGGATCGTCTGGGCGCCGGTGGCGGCGTATTTCCTGCTGACTGGGGCGATTCTGCCGGGGGTGATCCTGACGGCATTCGGCATACTGGTGATCGGCTTGGTGGACAACCTGTTGCGACCGATCCTGGTGGGCAAGGACACGCGGATGCCCGATTACCTGATCCTGGTGTCCACCCTGGGCGGGCTGGCGGTATTCGGGCTCAACGGCTTCGTGATCGGGCCGTTGATCGCGGCGTTGTTCGTTTCCAGCTGGGCAATTTTCGCCGCGACCAAACCTCAGGTGCAGTTACCGTCCTGAGGCGTTCGGTCAACGGAAGCTGTACGAAACCCCGGCATAGACGCCAAAGCCTTCGCCCGGTGTCGAGCGGGCAACGTCCTGCCCGGCATCGTTGTACCCCGGGGTCACGGTCGCCGCGTAGCGCTTGTTGGTCAGGTTGCGCAGGTCCAGCCAAGTCTGCCAGTCCTGCTTCGGCGAATCCCAGCCCAGGCGCGCGCCAAGCAGGGCATATTCGTTGGCGTGGTAGCTGTTGGCGTAGTCGACCTGGACCTTCGACGCCATCTGCGTGTTGACCCCGGCGTAGAACCCGCTCGGCCAGTCGTAGCGCAACTCCGCCTGGTAGTAGTGCATGGGGATACCGGGCAGGCGGTTGTCGCCGAATTTATCGTCGTCGCGGTAGTGGAAGTCGCTGAAGGTGTAGGCCTGGCGCAGGCTCAGCTTGCCAGTGCCGGGTTGCGCCCAGAGGATGCTGTCCAGCCCGGCCTCGACGCCTTGGTGCACGGTAGGGCTGGCATTGAACTCCTTGAATGGCAAGCCTTGCACGACTTCCACGTTGAGCAGTTCGTGACGTACCTGCGAGTAGTACCAGGCCAAGTCCCAGTGCCCCAGCGCCGAGTCGCCGCGGGCGCCCAGTTCCAGCGTGGTGGCGGTCTGATTCTGCATCTTCATGGGCTGGTTGTTTACCGGCGCACTCCAGACCAACGACCACGGGTGCGGTGGCTCCACCGAGCGGCTGAGATTGCCGTAGACCTGAAGGTCCGGGCGAATGTCGTAGCGCAGACCCAGACGTGGTGCATAGTCCCAATCATGCTGGCTGACCTTGCCACCACTGGCCGGGTAAGTGACATCGCTTTCCCGACGGGTGTAGATCATTGCCAGACCCGTGGTCAGCCACAGGTTCGGGATCAGTTCCAGGTCATTACCGGCATGCAATACCGTGTCCGAACCCTGGTAACTGAAGTCGCGCGTACGTGCGCCGACCATATCGTTGATCCGCGAGAACTGCGAGGCGCCACTGTTGGGCAGGTGTTTGGTGGTGCGCCAGCCCAGGGTGGTCTTGCTCTCATGGCCGAACAGGGTGTCACGCCGGAAGTAGTTCAGCGTGCCGCTGACATCGGTGTAGGCCACCTTGAGGCGCATCGGGCCTTCGCGCAGGTCCATCGGGTAGTCGTGATAGACCAGCCCGGCCTCCAGCCGCGAATCGTCATCGAGGAAGAAGGTGGTCTTGTTGCCCACCCAGGTGCTGCCGGGTTGCGGGCGGCTGTCATTGCGCGACAGGTAGCTTGGGTTGGCGGCGCGTGGATCGTGCTTGATCTGCTCCTTGGTCAAACGCCCGGCCAGCTCGTTTTCGGTTTCCCGATAACGCAGGTAGAAGCGCGTTTCCAGTTTCGGGTTGAAGCGGTAGCCGACATTGGCGGCAATGCCTTTCGAGCTGCCGCTGCTGTGCTCCTGATAGCCGTCGTACTCCGAGTCGGTAAGGGCCACGTAGTAGTCGAGGTTGCCCAGCACCTGCCCGGAGCTGATCTGCCGGTGCTGGTAGCCGCGGCTGCCGGCCTCATAGCGCACCTGCAGCGGCGCGGCATCGTAGCCGGTGTGGGTCACGTAGTTGATGGCCCCGCCCAGGGCCAGCGAGCCCTGATCGAAACCGTTGGCCCCGCGCAGCACTTCGGCACGGCTCAGCCACAGGGGTTCGAACAGTTCGTAAGGCGTACCACCCGGGCCGGTCAGAGGCAGGCCGTCGAACATCGTGTAGACCCCGGAACCATGGGCACCCGGCGCACGGTTGATGCCCGAGCCGCGAATCGACAGCTTGATGCCATCATTACCCGCCGACTGCGCGAACACGCCGGGCTGGTAGGCCAGCACATCCTGGTTGCTGGCGACCCGGCCTTGCCCGACACGTTGCATGTCCACCAGGTTGGTGGCACCCGGCACTGCTCGCAGGCGTTCGCGGGCGTCGTCCAGTTCGCTTTGCTCCTCGTCGTTGATCAGTACCTGGCCCAGTTCGACGGCGGGCGCTGCCGTGGCTTGCTGGCTGACGGTGAAGAGGGCCAGCAGACCAAGGTAAGACGAGAGGGGTAAAACGGGACGCATCGTACAACTCCAGGCGATAGGCGGACGGGCAACGGCGTTGTGACGCGCGAAAAGCCGATCGAAGCACGGCGATAAGAAATTTTCCTGTGTAGTTCGTGTTGGACGGATGTGTAAGACGGTTCTTTACAAGTTGCATCGCTGGAGCAGGCACGGCTGGCGTCCGTAAGGTGGCTCCATAGGCGGCAGCACTCCGCGCTGCCCAATCTGGCGACTACTTGGGGAACTCAGTGATGGAAACCAACCTGCGACGGACACCTGAAAGCCATACCGATGCGCCGATTCACCTGACACCACGTGAACAGCAAGTGCTGTTGTGGTGCGCCTACGGCAAGACCTCATGGGAAATTGGTCAGATTCTGCAGTGCAAAGAGTCGACGGTGAACTTTCACATTTCCAACCTGCTGCGCAAGTTCGATGTTCCCACCCGCGTCGCAGCCGTCATCAAAGCCATCCGCTACGGCATGCTGGCCGAGTAAAGAGGAGCGACATGCGTGCAGAAATCATAACCCCGCAATCACGGACCGAGTCTTCGTTCAATGCCTCACGGTTTCCTGATTGTCACGACCCCTTCTGGCCGCGCATCGAACTGAGCGTGCTACGTGAACGCCTGCAGCTTGGCGAAGAGGTCAGTGAGGCACGCCTTGCATTGGCCGTGCGCTGCGCCGCCATCGATGCCGCCAGGGAATTCGCAAGCTGGCGTATCGCATTGCGTCGCCGTGGTCACCGGCGGCTTGAAGAGGTGGCCGGGCATGCCAACGGCAGGGCGCTGTCAATCTGTTATCGGTACTTCATCGCGGCTGCGGTAAGGCGAGGCCTGCATGCCGGGCCGGCTGCTGGCGGAGGCACTGCACATGAATGAGCCCTACCTGATGGAGGCAGCCATTGCCGCCTTCTACGAATTGCTCGATACCGAGGGCCGGGCGTTGTTCGGTGCGCTATTGGGGGCGTTGCTGGTAAGCGCCGCCCGGGACCGCTTCATCATCGTTTCGCGCAGGCGCCTGTCTGGCCGCAAGCAGGTGCTGCTGGTGTTCCTGACCCTGGGGGTCGGTTATCTGTTCGAGCCGCTGCTGCACGCGTTGGCGCCAATGCTGTCCCGCGGCATGGCCGCGTTCGCAGCTGCGGTAGTGGTTATCCCGATTACCCTGAAGGTACTGGTCTGGCTGGACTCGGTGGACCTGCGCGAGCTCATCCAGCGCTGGCGCCGCCGGGGGGGCTGATTTTAGTGTGCCGCAGAGGCGTGTTTGGTCAGCTCCTGCAATTGCCGCTCGAGCTGACGGATACGTTGCTTGTCTTCGATGTAGAGCAGCACCGACTGGCGGTCTGAATGGGAAAGCTCGCACAACCGTCCGAGCAGGTCGTTCTGCCAGCTGTCCTGGCTTCCCACCGCACGGCTGTCATTGCGCTCACCTAGTAACAACCAATCCAGCGAACAGCCGTGCTGTCGGGCGAGATCTACGCAAAGTGAGTATGGAATGCTGTCGCGTACCTTCCAGCTGCTCAAGGTCTGCGGGCTGACTTTCAGCGCCCTTGCCAGCTGAACGTCCGTATCTGAGCCGGTCAGTAGCTTGAGGCGTGCCAGCACCGATGCGAACAAGTGGCTACTCATAACAAATATCCATGACTGGTTTAGCAACATTCCCTGGGCTTAAAATACTCTATATGAATATTTGCCATTTGATTTGAGGAGATATCTTGGCATGAGAAGTAATATGATGAAAAACCTTTCTAACACCGTAGCCGAAGCTCAAGCCAGTTGCGGGCTTTTCTTACAGCCTGGTGGGTCAAGCAACACGCGCAGGTGCCTTGCGTGAGTACCTACAAGCTTGTCTGCCCCCACTGCAACAGCCGGATGCGCATTCGCACCAGTGAAGGTCGGCATATATTCCTGCGCGTTGCCTACTTGCAATGTATCAATGAGGCCTGTGGCTGGTCGGTGAGGGCGGAATTTGAAATGACCCACGAACTTTCGCCCAGTGGCATGCCCAACCCGGAAGTGCATTTGCCTTCGGCTAGCAAGGAACTGCGCAAATCTGCTGTGCTGGCGCGCAATGAAGGCTCGCCGGATGGCCCAGGGCTGGGAAAACCCATCGAAGCGGCCACCAAACGCAGATAAAAAAACACCCCGCATGTGCGGGGTGTTTGTTTTTCAGCTGTGATCAGCCAAGCAGTTGCAGGCCAGCGTGCTGGACCATTTCCAGCAGTGGCTGCGGGTACACGCCCAGGACGAAGGCGAGAATGGCGATGGCCAGCAGCATCACGCCGCCGGTGCGCTGTTCCCACTTCAACGGGGCGTCGTGGCGACGCAGGTTTGGCTCGACCAGGTACAGGGTGACCATGACGCGCAGGTAGTAGTAGACACCGATGGCGCTACCGATCACCAGGGCACCGACCAACCACCACAGCTGCGACTCGACGCCGGTGGCGATGATGTAGAACTTGCCGATGAAGCCGGCGGTCAGCGGGATGCCCGCCAACGACAGCATCATCACGGTCAGTACTGCGGTCAGGTACGGGCGGCGCCAGAACAGGCCGCGGTACTCGTACAGCGCGTCGGCGTCACGGCCGCCGTAAGGCGAGGACATCAGGGTGATGACACCGAAGGCGCCAAGGCTGGTGATCACGTAGGTGACCAGGTACACGCCCATGGCTTCCAGGGCCAGGCCCTTGCTGGCGACCAGGGCGATGACAAGATAGCCGAAGTGGGCGATGGACGAGTAACCGAGCAGGCGCTTGAGGTTGCTCTGGGTCAGCGCCAGCAGGTTACCGATCAGGATCGATGCCACGGCGATCACGGCCAGGACAGTGCTCAGCACGCCGCTGCTGGCGGCAGGGGAGAGCATGAACAGGCGCACGACCACGGCGAACACGGCAACCTTGCTGGCGGTGGCCAGGAACGCTGCGACCGGCGCCGGGGCGCCTTCGTACACGTCCGGGGTCCACAGGTGGAACGGTACCAGCGACAGCTTGAAGGCCAGGCCGACCAGCATCATGCCCAGGCCCAGCTGGGCCAGCAGGCTTGGCATGCTGGTGGCGGCCAAGGCCTTGCCCAACTGGTCGAAGGTCAGGCTGCCAGCGTCGGCGTAGAGCAGGGCCATGCCGAACAGCAGGAAGGCGGAACCTGCGGCCGACAGCACCATGTACTTGATGCCGGCTTCCAGCGAACGCTTGTTGAAGAAGGCATATGCCACCAGGCCATAGACCGGTACCGACAGCAGCTCCAGGCCGATGAACAGGCCGGCCAGGTGATTGGCGCTGACCAGCACCAGGCCACCAAGGGCGGACATCAGCAGCAGCAGGTACAGCTCTTCACGGTTGCCCGGGAAGCCCTTGGAGCCTTCGCCGAGGTAGGCGTGGGCGAGGGTGACGCAAGCCAGCGTGGCGACCAGGATGATCGCCATGTAAAGGCAGGCGAACTTGTCGATGGTGACCAGCGAGGTCACCGCCAATGGCGCAACCTTCAGCGCCGGCAGGATCGACAGCAGGGCCAGGTTCAGGCCCACGGTGGACAGCAGGAAGGTCTGCGAGTGGTTGCGCTTCCAGGCGATCGCCAGCATCACCACCACCGTGGTGATGGTAGTGATCAGCATCGGCGCCAATGCGATGAAGTGTTGAGTGGTGAATTCCATAGCGCTCTTACCGGGCCGAAGCGAGTTGAGTGAAAGCGGAACCGAGCCACTGCTGCACACCACTCATGGTGGCGGCAGAGGTGTCGAGGAACGGCTGTGGATACACGCCCAGCAGGATCAGCAGCCCGGCAAGGCCGAGGACCATGATCAGCTCGCGACCGTCCATGCCGGCCAGCACGGTGTCGGCCTTGGCCGGGCCGAAGTAGGCGCGGTGGATCATGATCAGCGAGTACACCGAGCCGAACACCAGGCCGGTGGTGGCGATCACGGTGATCCACGGTACATGCACGAAGCTGCCGATCAGGATCAGGAACTCGCCGACGAAGTTGCCGGTGCCTGGCAGGCCCAGCGACGCCGCGGCGAAGAACAGGCTGATGGCCGGCAGGTAGGCGATGCGGTGCCACAGGCCGCCCATCTGGCGCATGTCACGGGTGTGCAGGCGCTCGTACAGCTGGCCGGACAGGATGAACAGCGCGGCAGCCGACAGGCCGTGGGCCAGCATCTGGATCACCGCGCCTTGCAGGGCTTGCTGGCTGCCGGAGTAGATACCGATCAGCACGAAGCCCATGTGCGAGACGCTGGAGAAGGCGATCAGGCGCTTGATGTCGGTCTGCGCGAAGGCCAGGAAGGCACCGTAGAAGATGCCGATCAGGCCCAGGGTCATGGCGATCGGCGCAAACTCGGCCGAGGCGTTCGGGAACAGCGGCAGGGCGAAGCGCAGCAGGCCGTAGGCCGCGGTCTTCAGCAAGATACCGGCCAGGTCCACGGAGCCTGCGGTCGGTGCCTGGGCGTGAGCGTCAGGCAGCCAGGAGTGGAACGGTACCACCGGCAACTTCACCGCGAAGGCGATGAAGAAGCCCAGCATCAGCAGGTACTCGGTACCGGCTGGCAGCTGTGCCTTGAGCAGGTCGCTGTAGTTGAAGGTGATCACGCCAGTGTTGCTGTAGTTGACCAGCACCAGGCCCAGGATCGCCACCAGCATGATCAGGCCGCTGGCCTGGGTGAAGATGAAGAACTTGGTCGCCGCGTAGATCCGGGTCTTCTTGCCGTCTGCCGAGCTGTGACCCCAGAGCGCGATGAGGAAGTACATCGGCACCAGCATCATTTCCCAGAAGAAGAAGAACAGGAACAGGTCCAGGGCCAGGAACACACCGACCACGCCGCCGAGGATCCACATCAGGTTGAGGTGGAAGAAGCCGACGTGGCGCTGGATCTCTTTCCAGGAGCACAGGACCGACAGCACGCCGAGCAGGCCGGTGAGCAGGATCATCAGCAGCGACAGGCCGTCGAGGGCCAGGTGGATGCTGATGCCGAAGCGCTGGATCCACTGGACTTTGTATTCCACCGCCCAGTGGGGTTCGGCGCCCGGGGCAGGGGCCAGGGTGTAGTCGCCGTGGGCCCACAGCCAGAGGCCGATGCCGAGCAGCAGGGACATGGTCAGCAGCGCGATCCAGCGCGGCAGGGTGGCGCCGAAGCGCTCACCCAGCCAGCACAGCAGGCCGCCGATGAAGGGGATCAGGATCAGCCAAGGCAAAATCATGACGGGTTGGTTTCCTTTCGCAGAGTCGCAAGGTTCGCAAAGTTCATGGTCATACCGCTGCCACTACCACAGCGCCGAGTACCAGCACTGCGCCAACGGCAATCGAAGCGGTGTACCAGCGCAGCTGGCCGGTCTCGGTCTTGCTCATGGCGACGTTGCCGCCGCGAGCCAGGCGAGGAATCAGGCCAATGCTGCGGTCAACCGGATCCTTGCGCAGGACGTGGCTGATCAGCAGGTAAGGTTTGACGAACAGCTTGTCGTAGATCCAGTCGAAGCCCCAGGCGGCGAACCACCAGGCCGACAGCACGCGACCGATGCCGCTGTTGGCCACGGCGCTGACGAAGCGGCGCTTGCCGAGGAACAGCAGGGCCGACAGCAGGATGCCAGCGATGGCGATGGCACCGGAGGTGATCTCCAACGCGTGCTTGGCTTCACCACCGGCATGGCCGGCGCTTTCCGGCAGCACACCGGCCAGTGGCGGGGTGATCCAGGCGCCGACGAAGGTCGACAGCACGATCAGCACGCCCAGCGGCAGCCAGTGGCTGATGCCGTGGCCAGCGTGGGCTTCGGTCTTGGCTTCGCCATGGAAGGCGATGAAGATCAGGCGGAAGGTGTACAGCGAGGTCATGAACGCGCCGACCAGGCCGGCGTACAGCAGGCCGGTGTTGCCGCTGGCGAAGGCTTCCCAGAGGATCTCGTCCTTGGAGTAGAAGCCCACGGTCACGATCGGCAGGGCTGCCAAGGCAGCGCCACCGACCACGAAGCTGGCGTAGGCCAGTGGCAGTTTCTTCCACAGGCCGCCCATCTTGAAGATGTTCTGCTCGTGGTGGCAGGCAACGATCACCGCACCGGAGGCAAGGAACAGCAGGGCCTTGAAGAAGGCGTGGGTCATCAGGTGGAAGATCGCCGCGTCCCAGGCGCCAACGCCCAGGGCCAGGAACATGTAGCCGATCTGGCTCATGGTCGAGTAGGCGAGGATACGCTTGATGTCGGTCTGTACCAGCGCGGCGAAGCCGGCCAGTACCAGGGTCACGCCACCCACCACACCCACCAGGTGCAGGATGTCCGGCGCCAGCAGGAACAGGCCGTTGGTACGGGCGATCAGGTACACGCCCGCGGTCACCATGGTTGCCGCGTGGATCAGTGCCGAAACCGGGGTCGGGCCTGCCATCGCATCGGCCAGCCAGGTCTGCAGCGGCAGCTGAGCCGACTTGCCGACCGCGCCACCGAGCAGCATCAGGGTTGCCAGTACCATCCAGGTGTCGCCAGCCTGGAACTTCTGCGGTGCCAGCACCAGCAGTTCCTGCACGTTCAGGGTACCCAGCTGAGCGAACAGGATGAACAGGCCGATGGCCATGAACACGTCGCCGATGCGGGTGACGATGAATGCCTTGAGTGCCGCGTTACCGTTGTTGCGGTTGCTGTAGTAGAAACCGATCAACAGGTACGAGCACAGGCCCACACCTTCCCAGCCGAAGTAGATGAACAGCAGGTTATCGCCGAGGATCAGGAACAGCATGCTGGCGATGAACAGGTTGGTGTACGAGAAGAAACGCGAGTAACCGGCTTCGCCACGCATGTACCAGGAGGCGAACAGGTGGATCAGGAAGCCGACACCGGTGACCACGCCGAGCATGGTGACCGACAGGCCGTCCAGGTACAGAGTGAAGTTCGGCGCGAAGCCGTCCACCGACATCCACTGCCACAGCAGCTGGCTGTACGCACCGCCCTCAGGCGGGGCGACGTTGAACTGCCAGATGACGTACGCGGCGGTGGCGGCCGACAGGCCCACCGAGCCGACGCCGATCAGGGCGGACAGGTTCTCCGAGAACCGCCCGCGCGAGAACGACAGCAGCAGGAAGCCGACGAGGGGGAAGACGAAAGTCAGGAAGAGAAGGTTCATCCGCGCATCTCACTGGCAGCATCGATGTCGAGAGTGTGGAAGCGGCGATACAGCTGCAGCAGGATCGCCAGGCCAATGCTGGCCTCGGCGGCTGCCAGGCTGATCACCAGAATGAACATCACCTGGCCGTCGGGCTGGACCCAACGGGCACCGGCGACGATGAACGCCAGGGCAGAGGCGTTCATCATGACTTCCAGGCTCATGAGCACGAAGAGGATGTTGCGGCGGACCATCAGGCCAACCAGACCTAAGCAGAACAGGATGCCGGCGACTGCCAGACCATGCTCGAGAGGGATAGCACCCATGATTTACTCCTTCGCCTCGTTGCGGCCCAGGTGGAAGGCGGTGACGGCTGCAGCCAGCAGCAGCATCGACGCCAGTTCGACCACCAGCAGGTACGGGCCGAACAGGCTGATACCCACTTCCTTAGGGCTGACAGTGGTACCGCTGATGGCCGCGCCGCTCGGCGAGACGAACAGCACGTACAGCAGCTCCAGCAGCAGCAGGGCGGCCAGGATCACCGGCCCCGCCCAGATGCCGGGCTTGAGCCAGCCCCGCTCCTGGGCGACCGAGGCCGGCCCGAGGTTGAGCATCATCACCACGAACACGAACAGCACCATGATGGCGCCGGCGTAGGCGATCACTTCCAGGGCGCCGGCGAACGGCGCACCCAGGGCGAAGAAGATCATCGCGACGGAAATCAGCGAGATGATCAAGTACAGCAAGGCGTGCACGGGGTTGGTGCCGGTCACCACCCGAAGGGTGGAGACCACGGCGATCCCGGATGCGAAGTAGAAAGCGAATTCCATCTTTCTGTCCTTATGGGAGCAAGCTCTTCACGTTGATCGGCTCGGCTTCGTTCTGTGCAGAGCCCTTCGGCTTGCCAGCGATCGCCATACCCGCAACACGGTAGAAGTTGTAGTCAGGGTTCTTGCCGGGGCCGGAGATCAGCAGATCTTCTTTCTCGTACACCAGGTCCTGACGCTTGAACTCGGCCATTTCGAAATCCGGAGTCAGCTGGATCGCGGTGGTCGGGCACGCTTCTTCACACAGGCCACAGAAGATGCAGCGCGAGAAGTTGATGCGGAAGAACTCCGGGTACCAGCGGCCGTCCTCGGTCTCGGCCTTCTGCAGCGAGATGCAGCCGACCGGGCAGGCCACCGCGCAGAGGTTGCACGCTACGCAGCGCTCCTCGCCATCGGGGTCGCGGGTGAGGACGATGCGGCCGCGGTAGCGCGGCGGCAGGTACACGGGTTCTTCGGGGTACTGCAGGGTGTCGCGCTTGCGGAACCCGTGGGAGAACACCATTGCCAGGCTGCGCAGCTGGGTGCCGGTGCCCTTAACGATGTCGCCGATATACTTGAACATGGGTCAAATCCTCACTGGGCCGCGACGGCTGGCGTGTTGTAGAGCACGATCGCAGCGGTCACCAGCAAATTGATCAGGGTCAGCGGCAGGCAGAACTTCCAGCTGAAGTCCATCACCTGGTCATAGCGTGGGCGCGGGATCGAGGCGCGCAGCAGGATGAACAGCATGATGAAGAACGCGGTCTTCAGGGCGAACCACAGGAACGACAGTTGCGGCAGGATGCCGAACGGGCCGTGCCAGCCGCCGAAGAACAGGGTCACCAGCAGCGCCGAGATGAGGATGATGCCGATGTACTCACCGACGAAGAACATGCCCCATTTCATGCCGGCATACTCGATGTGGTAGCCGTCGGCCAGTTCCTGTTCCGCTTCCGGCTGGTCGAACGGGTGACGGTGAGTCACGGCGACGCCAGCGATGAAGAAGGTGCAGAAGCCGAAGAACTGCGGAATGATGAACCACAGGTTCTGTGCCTGGTATTCAACGATGTCGCGCATGTTGAACGAACCCACCTGCACCACCACGCCCATCAGCGCCAGGCCCAGGAACACTTCGTACGACACGGTCTGTGCCGAGGCACGCAAGCTGCCCAGCAGGGCGTACTTGTTGTTCGACGACCAGCCGGCGAACAGCACCGCGTAGACCGACAGGCCGGCCATGGCGAAGAAGAACAGCAGGCCGATGTTCAGGTCGGCGACGCCCCACAGCGGGGTGATCGGGATCACGCAGAAGGCGATCAGCAGGGCACTCATGGCCACGACTGGTGCCAAGGTGAAGATCATGCGATCGACGAAGGGCGGGTTCCAGTCTTCCTTGAAGAACATCTTCAGCATGTCGGCAGCGATCTGGAACATGCCGAACGGGCCGACGCGGTTAGGACCGTAACGGTCCTGCCACCAGCCCAGCAGGCGCCGCTCGACGAAGCTGAGCAGCGCGCCGCAGACCACCACCGCGAGCAGGACTACGACGGCCCGGACCACGGTGAGGATCACATCGATCACTTCGGGGGTGAACCAGCTCATTGTGCTGCCTCCTGCAGACCTTCGACGGATGCACCGAAGATGGCAGGCGGGATGCCGGCCAGGCCTTTGGGCAGGGCAACCAGGCCAGCGCCCAGTTCTTCATTGATGCGCAGCGGCAGGCGCAGGGCCACACCGGCAACGTTCAGGCTCAGCAGGGCGCCGTCGTTGACACCCAGGCGGTCGGCTTCGGACTTGGCCAGGGCCACGTAGGCGGCCGGGATGCGCTCCTGCACCGGGGCGGCGCGCGAGGAGCTCTCTTCGCTGCCGAACAGGTGGAAGAACGGTACCGCAGTCCAGGTGCCACGGGCCGGGTTGAAGGCGCCCGGGATGGCGTTGAACCAGTTCAGGCGATCGCCTTGCGGTTCGATCAGGCGCACGCCCGGGTCACCGGCACGCAGGTGGCCACCGACCTCGTCCTGAAACTTGTTCCAGGCCTGCGGCGAGTTCCAGCCCGGCGACCAGGCGAACGGCACCTGCTGGCGCGGTTCGGCCGACCCCGAGTAGCCTTCCATGGAGAAGGCGAACGCGGTGTCCTTGTCCTGCGGGGTACGCGGCTCGTGCACGCTGATGTTGGCGCGCATGGCGGTACGGCCGGAGTAGCGCAGCGGCTCACGGGCCAGCTTCATGCCCTTGATGCGGAACGCGGCGCTTGGTGCGGCATTGACGATGCCGGCCAGTTGCGGGGCGGCTTCGGCGCAGGCGCTGGTGACGTGGTCCAGCTGGGTCCAGTCGACCGGCTTGTTGAGCAGGGTGGCACGCAGGGCGTGCATCCAGCGCCAGCCTTCGTGAACCAGGATGCTGCTGTCCAGGTACTGCGGGTCGAACACCTGGAAGAAGCGCTGGGCGCGGCCTTCCTGGCTGACCAGGGTGCCGTCGCCTTCGGCGAAGGAGGCGGCCGGCAGCACCAGGTGGGCGCGGTCGACAGTGGCGGTCTTGGAGTGGTCGGCGACGATCACCACCTTGGCCGCGGCCAAGGCAGCATCGACCTTGGCGGCCGGTACGCGGGCGTACAGGTCGTTCTCCAGCACGACGATGGCGTCGGCCTTGCCGCTGATGACGGCGTCCAGTGCGGCATCCACCGACTCGCCACCCATCATGGCCATGCCGAGGCTGTTGGCCTCAGGCACCACCAGGCTCAGCGAACCGTTCTTCTCGCGCAGCTTCAGGGCCTTGGCGATGTTGGCGGCGGCTTCGATCAGCGCCGGGTCAGCCAGCGAGGTACCGGCAATCACCAGTGGGCGCTTGGCAGCGACCAGAGCATCGGCGATGCGCTGGGCCAGGGCCTTGGCTTCGTCGTCCAGGCCGGCGACTGCCGGTGCGCTCGGGTCGATGGCGTGGGCCACGGCGAAACCGATGCGGGCGAGGTCCGCCGGGGCGGCGTGCACGCATTCCTCGGCAACGTCGTCCAGCTTGGTTTCAGCCAGCGAGGCGATGAACAGCGGGTACAGCGCGTGCTGGCCGATGTTCTTCACGGCGGCGTCGAGCCACGGCTGAACCTTCATGGCTTCGGCCATGGCCTCGGCCTTGCCCTTGGTGGACTGGCGCACGGCCAGGGCAACGCGGGCAGCGGTCTGGGTCAGGTCTTCACCGAGCACGAACACGGCGTCGTGGTCTTCGATGTCGCGTAGGGTCGGCACTGGCAGCGGGCTGTTGTTCAGCACGTCCAGGGCCAGGCGCACGCGGGCCAGTTCGCCAGCTTCCATACCGGAGTAGAAGTAGTCGGCGCCGACCAGCTCACGCAGGCCGTAGTTGCTTTCGAGGCTGGCGCGTGGCGAGCCGATACCGACGATGGTGCGGCCGCGCAGCAGGTCGGCGGCCTTGTCCAGGGCAGCGTCCAGGCCCAGCTTGGTACCGTCGGCCAGGTGTGGCTGGCGTGGGCGGTCCTTGCGGTTGACGTAGCCGTAGCCGAAGCGGCCGCGGTCGCACAGGAAGTACTGGTTGACCGAACCGTTGAAGCGGTTCTCGATGCGACGCAGCTCGCCGTAGCGCTCGCCCGGGCTGATGTTGCAGCCGCTGGAGCAACCGTGGCAGATGCTCGGGGCGAACTGCATGTCCCACTTGCGGTTGTAGCGCTCGGAGTGGGTCTTGTCGGTGAACACGCCGGTCGGGCAGACCTCGGTCAGGTTGCCGGAGAACTCGCTTTCCAGCACGCCGTCTTCGACGCGGCCGAAGTACACGTTGTCGTGGGCGCCGTACACGCCCAGGTCGGTACCACCGGCATAGTCCTTGTAGTAGCGCACGCAGCGGTAGCAGGCGATGCAGCGGTTCATCTCATGGGCGATGAACGGGCCGAGGTCCTGGTTCTGGTGGGTACGCTTGGTGAAACGGTAGCGGCGCTCGTTGTGGCCGGTCATTACCGTCATGTCCTGCAGGTGGCAGTGACCGCCTTCCTCGCACACAGGGCAGTCGTGCGGGTGGTTGGTCATCAGCCATTCGACGACGCTGGCGCGGAACGCCTTGGACTCGTCATCGTCGATGGAAATCCAGGTGCCGTCGGAGGCAGGGGTCATGCAGGACATGACGATACGACCACGGGTGTCGTTCTCGTCGGTGTACTGCTTGACCGCACACTGCCGGCAGGCGCCGACGCTACCGAGCGCCGGGTGCCAGCAGAAATAAGGGATGTCGAGGCCGAGTGACAGACACGCCTGTAACAGGTTGTCCGCACCGTTGACTTCGAGCGCTTTGCCGTCTACGTGGATAGTGGCCATTGTTCAAAGTTCTTCGTTGGCCCGCGTGAGCGGGCGTGGCTAATGGAAATCGGTGAGCTTGCGACACGCCACGATCGACTCGGGCCTGCCGGCAAGCTGGCGAGTGGCACGGACCACCCGCCTAATCGTCTTGTTATGCGCCGACCACGATCGGCTTGGCCAAATTGGGGCGCAGGGTGTCTCCAGCAGACGCTGGCGCGACACCGGCCTCGAACTCGGACCGGAAGTACTTGATGGCACTGCCCAATGGCTCGACGGCACCCGGTGCGTGAGCACAGAAGGTACGGCCTGGGCCAAGGAAGTTGACCAGCCCCAGCAGCGTCTCGATGTCTTCGGCGCGGCCCTGGCCGTTCTCCAGTGCGCGCAGCATCTTCACGCTCCAAGGCAGGCCGTCACGGCATGGGGTGCACCAGCCGCACGACTCGCGGGCAAAGAACTCTTCCATGTTGCGCAGCAGCGAGACCATGTTGACGCTGTCGTCGACCGCCATGGCCAGGCCGGTACCCATACGTGTGCCGACCTTGGCGATGCCACCGGCGTACATCTGTGCGTCGAGGTGCTCGGGCAGCAGGAAGCCGGTACCGGCGCCGCCTGGCTGCCAGCACTTGAGCTTGAAGCCGTCGCGCATGCCACCGGCGTAGTCTTCGAACAGCTCGCGAGCGGTGACGCCAAACGGCAGTTCCCACAGGCCCGGGTTCTTCACCTTGCCGGAGAAGCCCATCAGCTTGGTGCCGTGGTCTTCGCTGCCTTCACGGGCCAGCGACTTGTACCAGTCGTTGCCGTTGGCGACGATGGCCGGGACGTTGCACAGGGTTTCGACGTTGTTCACGCAAGTCGGCTTGCCCCAGACGCCAACGGCGGCAGGGAAGGGCGGCTTGGAGCGCGGGTTGGCGCGGCGGCCTTCCAGCGAGTTGATCAGTGCGGTTTCTTCACCGCAGATGTAGCGGCCGGCACCGGTGTGCACGAACAGCTCGAAATCAAAACCGCTGCCGAGGATGTTCTTGCCCAGCAGGCCGGCGGCCTTGGCTTCGTCGATGGCGCGGTTGAGGTTCTTCGCCGCGGTGGTGTATTCGCCACGCAGGAAGATGTAGCCACGGTAGGCCTTCAGGGCGCGGGCGCTGATCAGCATGCCCTCGACCAGCAGATGGGGCTGTTGCTCCATCAGCATGCGGTCCTTCCAGGTGTTCGGCTCCATTTCGTCCGCGTTGCACAGCAGGTAGCGGATGTTCATGGATTCGTCTTTGGGCATCAGGCCCCACTTCACGCCAGTGGGGAAGCCCGCGCCGCCACGGCCCTTGAGGCCGGAGTCCTTGACGCTCTGCACGATGTCGTCGGCGGACATCTGCGCCAGTGCCTTGCGGGCAGCGGCGTAGCCGTTCTTCGACTCGTACTCGGCCAGCCAGACCGGCTCGCCGTCATCACGCAGGCGCCAGGTCAGCGGGTGGGTTTCGGCCGTGCGCGCGATGCGGTTGGCCGGGCCGAAGGAAGTAATGGTCATACGTAACCCTCCAGCAGTTTGGAAACGCCAGCCGGCTGCACGTCACCGAAGGTGTCGTCGTCGATCATCAGCGCCGGGGCCTTGTCGCAGTTGCCCAGGCAGCACACCGGCAGCAGAGTGAAGCGGCCGTCGGCAGTGGTTTGACCGAGGCCGATGCCCAGCTCGCTCTGGATCTGGCTGACCACCGATTCGTGGCCGCCGATGTAGCAGACCATGCTGTCGCACACGCGGATGATGTGGCGGCCAACAGGCTGGCGGAAGATCTGGCTGTAGAAGGTGGCGACACCCTCGACGTCGCTGGCCGGGATGCCCAGCACTTCGCCGATGGCGTGGATGGCGCCGTCCGGCACCCAGCCACGTTCTTTCTGGACGATCTTCAGGGCTTCGATGGACGCCGCGCGCGGGTCCTCGTAGTGATGCATTTCGTGCTCGATGGCCGAGCGCTCGGTTTCGCTCAGGGCGAAACGGTCTGTCTGGATAAGCGTGCTGTTCATGCTTAGCGGTCCACGTCAGCCATAACGAAGTCGATACTGCCCAGGTACGCAATGAGGTCGGCGACCATGCTGCCTTTGATCACCGAAGGGATCTGCTGCAGGTGCGGGTAGCTCGGGGTACGGATCCGGGTGCGGTAGCTCATGGTGCCGCCATCGCTCGTCAGGTAGTAACTGTTGATGCCCTTGGTCGCCTCGATCATCTGGAATGACTCGTTGGCCGGCATGACCGGGCCCCACGAGACTTGCAGGAAGTGCGTGATCAGGGTCTCGATGTGCTGCAGGGTGCGCTCTTTCGGCGGCGGCGTGGTCAGCGGGTGGTCCGCCTTGTACGGGCCTTCCGGCATGTTGCGCAGGCACTGGTCGATGATGCGGATACTCTGGCGCATCTCCTCGACACGGACCATGCAGCGATCGTAGGCATCGCCGTTGTGGGCCAGCGGCACTTCGAACTCGAAGTTCTCGTAGCCGGAATAGGGGCGCGCTTTACGCAGGTCGAAGTCGCAACCGGTGGCACGCAGGCCGGCACCGGTGGTACCCCACTCCAGGGCTTCCTTGGTGTTGTACGCGGCAACGCCAATGGTACGGCCCTTGAGGATGCTGTTCTGCAGGGCGGCCTTGGTGTATTCGTCGAGGCGCTTGGGCAGCCATTCGACGAAGTCCTTGACCAGCTTGTCCCAACCGCGCGGCAGGTCGTGGGCGACGCCACCGATGCGGTACCAGGCCGGGTGCAGGCGGAAACCGGTGATCGCTTCAATCACGGTGTAGGCGCGCTGGCGGTCGGTGAAGGTGAAAAATACCGGGGTCATGGCGCCGACGTCCTGGATGTAGGTGCCCAGGAACAGCAGGTGGCTGGTGATACGGAAGAACTCGGCCAGCATGATGCGAATCACGTCGACCTTCTGCGGCACCTGGATGCCAGCCAGCTTCTCGACCGCGAGCACGTACGGCAGGTTGTTCATCACCCCGCCGAGGTAGTCGATACGGTCGGTGTAGGGGATGAAGCTGTGCCAGGACTGGCGCTCGGCCATTTTTTCGGCACCACGGTGGTGGTAGCCGATGTCCGGTACGCAGTCGACGATCTCTTCACCGTCCAGCTGCAGGACGATACGGAAGGCACCGTGGGCCGAAGGGTGGTTCGGGCCGAGGTTGAGGAACATGTAGTCCTCGTTGGCGCCCTGACGCTTCATGCCCCAGGCTTCCGGGTTGAAGCGCGCCGACTCCTCTTCAAGCTGCTGCTTGGCCAGGGTCAGGCTGTAGGGATCGAACTCGGTGGCACGGGCCGGGTAGTCCTTGCGCAGCGGGTGACCTTCCCAGGTCGGCGGCATCATGATGCGGCTCAGGTGCGGGTGGCCGGCAAAGTCGATGCCGAACATGTCCCAGACTTCCCGCTCGTACCAGTTGGCGTTTGGCCAGATGCCGGTCACGGTCGGCAGGTTCAGGTCGCCTTCGCTGAGCGACACCTTGATCATCACATCGCTGTTACGTTCGACCGACAGCAAGTGGTAGAAGACGCTGAAATCGGCAGCTGGCAGGCCGCGGCGCTGGGTGCGCAGGCGCTCGTCGACGCCGTGCAGGTCGTACAGCATGCTGTACGGTTTGGCCACGCCGCGCAGGAAGCTGAGCACTTCCTTGAGCTGGGCGCGCTTGACCCACAGCACGGGCATGCCGGTGCGGGTTTCCTGGGCGACGAATGCGTCGGCGCCAAAACGGTTGTGCAGTTCGACGACCACATCCTGGTCGTCAGCCTTGTAGGGCGGAATGAAAATAGCGTTGTCCGCTGTCATGGTCTCGGTCGCTTTGGGTCAGCGTTAAGAATGAAGCCAGGCCGCCGGCTCCATTGGGAGCTGGCGGCAGGTCGCTGGATCAGACTTCGTCGGGGCTGCGCAGGTTGGTTACCGCAATGCGCTGTTCGCGACGCAGGTCTTTCTGGGCTGGCATCTCGGCACGGTAGATGCCTTGATCACCAACCACCCAGGAAAGCGGGCGTCGTTCTTGGCCGATCGACTCCTGCAGCAGCATCAAGCCTTGCAGGAAAGCCTCAGGGCGTGGCGGGCAGCCAGGCACGTAGACGTCCACGGGGAGGAACTTGTCGACCCCCTGAACGACCGAGTAGATGTCGTACATGCCACCGGAGTTGGCGCACGAACCCATGGAGATGACCCACTTCGGCTCGAGCATCTGCTCGTACAGGCGCTGGATGATCGGCGCCATTTTGACGAAGCAGGTACCGGCGATGACCATGAAGTCGGCCTGACGCGGCGATGCCCGGATGACTTCGGCGCCGAAGCGGGCGATGTCGTGGGGCGCCGTGAAGGCCGTGGTCATTTCCACGTAGCAGCAGGACAGGCCGAAGTTATACGGCCAGAGGGAGTTCTTGCGACCCCAGTTGACCGCGCCACGCAGTACATCTTCGAGTTTCCCCATGTAGATGTTCTTGTGGACCTGGTCCTCGAGCAGCTGGTCGGTGACGGTTTCCCGATCACCTACCGGGTATTGCTCGTTGGGCGCATCCGGATCGATTCTGGTGAGATTGTATTGCATTGCCAAAGCCTCATTGTTTCAGCTTCGCTTGCCGCTTGCGGCGACCTTCGGGTGCCCAGTCAAGAGCTCCGACGCGCCATAGGTAGACAAGACCAGCCAACAGAATTGCTATGAAAACGAGTGCTTCGACGAATCCGGTCCAGCCGCTTTCGCGGACGGACACAGACCATGCATACAGGAAGAGGGCTTCGATATCGAAGATCACGAACAGCATCGCGACCAGATAGAATTTGGCGGACAGGCGCAGGCGGGCGCTGCCGACGGGCAGCATGCCGGATTCGAAGGGTTCGTTCTTGGCGCGGCCCCAGGCCTTGCTACCGAGCAGGCTGGAGAGACCGAGCATGAAGGCACACAGGCCGACGACACCCAAAAGGAAGATGGCAAAGCCCCAGTTGTGGGCGATGAGTCCTGCCGAATCGGACATGCTAGAGATCCTTATACAGAGACCCAGCTCTGCAGTCTGAAATAAGTAGAGCGGCGACGTGGTGTCGCAGGTGCAGTGACCAAATGTCGCAGCTGAATCAATCGGGCTGATTTTATGGGTAAACCCGATGCAAGTAAAATTTCCGTTGCAAATTTATTCGTAGGATTTAGAACAAAACCCGCGCCTAACTGGCTGAAAGCCTTGAGATTCGGGCATTGCATGCGGTTTTGTTAATTATGTTTCTTGCCAGTGGTAACGAATTACAATTTTAGTAATGATAATTAATAGCATTTGACCTGGTCCCATCTAATTGGGCTGTTCTGCACCTTGTAAAGTTCATCTGCAGATCCGCCTACTTGTAAATGCGAAAGACTCGTGTTCTAGCAGCTTCCGATGCCGCGCGCACCGCTCTGGGTCAATACTTTATCGGTTGGGGCATGACGGACTGACGAAGCGATGGCCCACTGGCCAAGCCAGTAGGCGAGGATGATCAGGTACGGCGCGGCAGCGAACGGGCTGACGAAACGGTCGATGCCGATCAGGCTGTCGGAGAAAACGAACAGGCAGGCGCCCAATGCGGCAACACCGCCGCAGGCCAGCGAGCGCCAGAGCATGGCGCTGATGGCCAGTGCGTAAAGCGCGACCGGGGCCAGCAGCGGGCCAAGGCCGTGGTTGGCCAGCACGCTGAACAGGGTGATGCCGGTGATGGCGCTCAATAGCAGTGCGGGCAGGGCGGGGCGGATGGTCTTGCCGCAATAGGCACGCAGGTAGGCCAGGTGGGCGCAAAGGAACGCGGCCAGGCCGAACACGAAGAGGTCGGCTGGGATGGCCAGGAGGATGTCGCCCAGTACCGAGAACGCCAGGCCGATGGTGATCCAGCGGCGATAGGGTGTCACGGGGGCGGTGTATAGCCAGGCAATCAATGTCATGACTGGGATGGGCTTGGCCAACAGGCCGAGCAGCGCGTTGTCGCTGGCCACTGCATATAGATAGAGGGCGGCGGCGGCCAGGGCGAGCATCATCAGGTGGCTTGGACGGGGCATGGGCGGGCCTTGCTGCTGGGCTGCCACAAGCATAGCTCTGATCCTGGGTTTTGCGTCGGCCTGTATTTGCCCTGCGAAGAGGCCGGTACAGATAAAAGAAAGGCCCGGGGCTTTCGCAAGCCCCGGGCCTCTGTCAGCAACCCACTATCAGTGGAACTGCTCTTCCTCGGTCGAACCGGTCAGTGCAGTCACCGACGAAGCGCCACCCTGGATCACGGTGGTCATGTCGTCGAAGTAGCCGGTGCCGACTTCCTGCTGGTGCGCCACGAAGGTGTAGCCCTTGCTGGCGTCGGCGAATTCCTGCTCCTGCAGCTTCACGTAGGCAGTCATGTCGTTGCGGGCGTAGTCGTGCGCCAGGTTGAACATGCCGTGCCACATGTTGTGGATACCTGCCAGGGTGATGAACTGGTGCTTGTAGCCCATGGCCGACAGCTCGCGCTGGAATTTGGCGATGGTCGCGTCGTCCAGGTTCTTCTTCCAGTTGAAGGAAGGCGAGCAGTTGTAGGACAGGATCTGGTCCGGATATTCCTTCTTGATGGCTTCGGCGAAGCGACGGGCTTCGTCCAGGTCCGGCTTGGCGGTCTCGCACCAGATCAGGTCGGCGTATGGGGCGTAGGCCAGGCCACGGGCGATTGCCTGGTCGAGGCCGGCACGCACCTTGTAGAAGCCTTCACGGGTACGCTCGCCGATCACGAATGGCTGGTCGTACGGGTCGCAGTCGCTGGTCAGCAGGTCGGCGGCGTTGGCGTCGGTACGGGCCAGGATGATGGTCGGCACGCCCGATACGTCGGCAGCCAGGCGCGCAGCCACCAGCTTCTGTACGGCTTCCTGGGTCGGTACCAATACCTTGCCACCCATGTGGCCGCATTTTTTCACCGAGGCCAGCTGGTCTTCGAAGTGCACGCCGGCGGCGCCCGCTTCGATCATGTTCTTCATCAGTTCGTAGGCGTTCAGCACGCCGCCGAAACCGGCTTCGGCGTCGGCCACGATCGGCGCGAAGTAGTCGATGTAGCCGTCGTCACCGGGGTTCTTGCCGGCTTTCCACTGGATCTGGTCGGCGCGGCGGAACGCGTTGTTGATGCGCTTGACCACGGTCGGTACCGAGTCGACCGGGTACAGCGACTGGTCAGGGTACATGGACTCGGCCGAGTTGTTGTCGGCGGCAACCTGCCAGCCAGACAGGTAGATGGCCTGGATGCCGGCCTTGACCTGCTGCACTGCCTGGCCGCCGGTCAGGGCGCCCATGCAGTTGACGAAATCTTTTTCTGGGCGGAAGGATGGGTGGGCACCTTCGGTGACCAGCTTCCACAGTTTTTCTGCACCCTGGCGGGCAAAGGTGTGCTCAGGTTGCACGGAGCCACGCAGGCGAACGACATCGGCGGCGGTGTAGGTACGGGTCACGCCTTTCCAGCGCGGGTTCTCGGCCCAGTCTTTCTCGAGGGCTGCAATTTGCTGTTCGCGTGTCAGTGCCATGGAAATAAACCTCGTCGCATCGATCTTGGGTTAATTGTGCTGATGCTCGGGGCTGATCAGGGACCTGGCGGCTGTCCTGTCCGGAGGAGTGCGGCGGCGAACGCGAAGGCTCGAAGGGGAAGGAGGTGCAGGTCAGGCGCAGGTGTGCTCCGGCAGGTCGGCTCGTGGTTGCCTTGCTGCGGTGCTACGCGATTGCCATTACTGCGGTGATTCGCTTCCGTCCCTCGGGACAACTTCTTCGTTGCAGTCGCAATCCCGTCGAACCGCCTTGTGGGCCGTATAGACACGAGGTGCCTCCAGGGGTGGCAGGAGTACGCCTCGAAGGCCCTTGCCAGGGCCCCTGATTAGCGGGAGCGAGGCCATCATGCCTTTGGGAAAAAGACCCTGTCAACGGTTTTGTAGTGCTTTTTTCTACTTACTACATCTTTGGTCTAGTGCGACCTGGCGGTCAGTTTCAAGGCCTTTGGTCGAGGCCTTGAATTGCCTGGGTTCAGTCCAGAAGGTCGACTTTGACGCGCAAAGTCATGTTTTCACCCCGTTGCGTGCTGTAAGTGCGGCTTGACGGGTTGCGATCGGCTTGGCTCTGCTGGTTGTAGCCGGCCAGAGTGATCCACTCGCCGAGCCTCCCGCTGATTGTCGTGTCGGTACTTTGCACTTTCACTACATCGGCACGTTCCTGGCTCATTCGGTCATCATTGGTGCTTATTTGCAGACGAACCGTATCGCCGCTCAGGCTCGGCGTGACGTAGAAACCCTGGGTCACATTACGGTATTCGGTGTTGCTCTGGATGCGCCCGTAGCCGTCGGTGCTGGTGCTGGTGATCGGGATGCTCTGGCCAATCTGGATCAGCGCGGGTTGGCCTTCGCTGGCCTGGATTTGCTGCAAACCGCCGTTGCGGTTGCTGGTGCCGTAGCGGATGACCTGGCCATTGCCGCGGTTGTCCTGATAGTTGCTGTCATTGTTGTCGACGCTGATCAGCAGGCGTTTGGGGGCGGTGTCCAGCTGTTGCAGCAGGGCGCGCAGGTCGTCGATGCGTTCGGGGCTGGCATTGACGATCAGCTTGTTCTCGAAGGCGCTGACCGTGCCGTCGCGGCCGATCAAGGCCTGGGCGGCAGGCAGCAGTTCGGCGCTGCTGCGATGCTGCAGGGGCACCACCTCGGTGGCGGCCTGGGCGGTGAGGCTGGCGGCCAGCAACAGGGCAGTGATGAGGGGGCGTAGCGGCATGTCCATGATCTCCGCAGGTGGAATCAACATGATGGCAAATTTGTCAGGAGTTTGTCGTGCTACGGCCTTTATCCTCAATTATCCGGCGAACTATAAATTATAGTCCGACGGATATTTGAGGATAAAAGCCGGGGCTCGCGGTGGCCGCTGTCAGACAAATTCCGTAACATCGCGCCCCTTGTTTTTCCGTACCGTCCGCCCGGACCGCACCACAGGATGCCCATGAAACCCGCCCGACTACGCGCCGACCTGCTCGCCGGCCTGACCACTTCGTTCGCCCTGGTGCCCGAGTGCATCGCCTTCGCCCTGGTAGCCCACCTCAACCCTTTGATGGGCCTGTATGGCGCCTTCATCATCTGCACCCTGACGGCGTTGTTCGGCGGCCGTCCGGGGATGATCTCCGGTGCCGCAGGCTCCATGGCGGTGGTGATCGTCGCGCTGGTGGTGCAGCACGGTGTGCAATACCTGCTGGCCACGGTGCTGCTGGGCGGGGTGGTGATGATCCTGTTCGGCCTGCTGCGCCTGGGCAAGCTGGTGCGGCTGGTGCCGTACCCGGTGATGCTCGGCTTCGTCAACGGGCTGGCGATCGTCATCGCCATGGCCCAGCTCGAGCACTTCAAGGACGGTGAGCACTGGCTCAGCGGCGCACCGCTGTACCTGATGATCGGCCTGGTGGCGCTGACCATGCTGGTGGTCTACGTGCTGCCGAAGCTGACCCGTGCGGTGCCGCCGGCACTGGTGGCGATCCTCGGGGTTGGCGTGGCGGTGTACCTGCTTGACCTGCCGACGCGCACCCTCGGCGACTTGGCGCACATCGCCGGTGGCCTGCCGCAGCTGGCCCTGCCGCAGGTGCCGTGGAACCTGGAAACCCTGAAGATCATCGCCCCTTACGCGGTGCTGATGGCCATGGTCGGCCTGCTGGAGACCCTGCTGACCCTCAACCTGACCGATGAAATCACCGAGAGCCGTGGCTACCCGGACCGCGAATGCGTGGCCTTGGGTGCGGCCAACATGGTCTCCGGCCTGTGCGGTGGCATGGGTGGCTGCGCGATGATCGGCCAGACCGTGATCAACCTCAGCTCCAACGGCCGTGGTCGGTTGTCGGGCGTGGTGGCCGGGGTGATGATCCTGCTGTTCGTGCTGTTCCTGTCGCCGCTGATCGAGCGCATTCCACTGGCGGCGCTGGTCGGGGTGATGTTTGTGGTGGCCCAGCAGACCTTTGCCTGGGCCTCGCTGCGGGTGCTGCACAAGGTGCCGGTGAGCGATGTGCTGGCGATCATCGCGGTGACCGTGGTGACGGTGTTCACTGACCTGGCTATGGCGGTGCTGTTCGGCATCGTCATCGCGGCAGTGAACTTTGCCTGGCAGCACGCCCGCGAGCTGTATGCCGACAGCCACGAGGACGGGGAAGGGGGCAAGCATTACCAGGTGCATGGCACGCTGTTCTTTGCCTCTACCACGCCGTTTCTCAACCAGTTCGACCCCGCCAATGACCCGGCCAAGGTCACCCTCGATTGCCAGCACCTGAGCTTTGTCGATTATTCGGCGATTGCGGCGTTGAAGACTCTGCGTGAGCGTTATGCCAAGGCCGGCAAGCACCTGCGGGTGGTGCATCTGTCGGAGCGCTGCAAGAAGCTGCTGAAGCGGGCTGGCGAGCAGCACTGAAGGTGGTTGCTGCCTGTACCGGCCTCTTCGCGGGACAAGCCCGCTCCTATAAGGCGACGCAATACCTGTAGGAGCGGGCTTGTCCCGTGAAGAGGCCGGTACAGGAAAAATGCTTACTCCCCGCGGTTCTTCTTGACGATGGTATCGGCAATGCTCGCCGGTGCCTCGGCATAGCGGGTGAACTCCATCGAAAAACTCGCCCGCCCCTGGGTCATCGAGCGCATCGAAGTGGCATAGCCGAACATCTCGCCCAACGGTACCTCGGCGCGAATCACCTTGCCCGCCGGAGTCTCGTCGCCATCCTGAATCATCCCCCGACGCCGGCTCAAGTCGCCGAGGATATCGCCCTGATACTCCTCCGGCGTCACCACCTCGACCTTCATCACCGGCTCCAGCAACACTGCGCCGCCTTTCTGCGACAGCTGCTTGGTGGCCATGGAGGCTGCGATCTTGTAAGCCATCTCGTTGGAGTCGACGTCGTGGTACGAGCCGTCGAACACCGCCGCCTTCAGGTTGATCAGCGGGTAACCGGCCAGTACGCCGTTCTTCATCTGCTCTTCGATGCCTTTCTGGATCGCCGGGATGTACTCGCGTGGCACCACGCCGCCGACGATCTCGTTGATGAACTCAAGGCCTTCCTTGCCTTCATCGCCGGGGGCGAAACGGATCCAGCAGTGGCCATACTGGCCGCGCCCGCCGGACTGGCGAACGAAGCGGCCTTCGATTTCGCAGGTATTGCGGATCTTTTCGCGGTAGGCCACCTGCGGCTTGCCGATGTTGGCGTCGACGTTGAACTCGCGTTTCATGCGGTCGACGATGATGTCCAGGTGCAGTTCGCCCATGCCGGAGATGATGGTCTGGCCGGTTTCTTCATCGGTGCGCACGCGGAACGACGGGTCTTCCTGGGCCAGCTTGCCCAGAGCGATACCCATCTTCTCCTGGTCGCCCTTGGTCTTCGGTTCCACCGCCACCGAGATCACCGGGTCGGGGAAGTCCATGCGTTCGAGGATGATCGGCTTGTCCATGTCGCACAGGGTGTCGCCGGTGGTGACGTCCTTCATGCCGATCAGCGCGGCAATGTCACCGGCACACACGTCCTTGATCTCGGCGCGCTGGTTGGCGTGCATCTGCACCATGCGGCCGATGCGTTCCTTCTTGCCTTTTACCGAATTGAGCACGGCGTTGCCTGAACTGAGCACGCCGGAATACACCCGGGCAAAGGTCAGGGTGCCGACGAAGGGGTCGGTGGCGATCTTGAAGGCCAGGGCAGAGAAGGGCTCTTTATCGTCGGCGTGACGCTCCAGGTGCTTTTCTTCGTCGTCCGGGTCGGTACCCTTGATGGCCGGGATTTCCGAAGGCGCGGGCAGGTAGTCGATCACCGCGTCGAGCATCAGCGGCACGCCCTTGTTCTTGAATGACGAGCCGAGAATGGTCGGGACAATTTCATTGGCGATGGTGCGCTGGCGCAAGGCAGCCTTGATTTCATCGACGCTCAGCTCCTCGCCTTCGAGAAACTTCATGGTCAGCTCATCATTGGCTTCGGCGGCAGCCTCGATCATATGTGCTCGCCATTCGTCGGCCAGCGCCTGCAGCTCGGCGGGAATGGCTTCTTCGCGGTAGCTGGTGCCCTGGTCGTTGTCGTTCCAGTAGATCGCCTTCATCTTCACCAAATCGATCTGGCCGATGAAGTTCTCCTCGCTGCCGATGGCCAGCTGGATCGGCACCGGGTGGTGGCCCAGGCGCTGGTCGATCTGTTTGACCACCCTCAGGAAGTCGGCGCCCTGGCGGTCCATCTTGTTGATGTAGGCCAGGCGCGGCACATGGTACTTGTTGGCCTGGCGCCAGACCGTCTCCGATTGCGGCTCGACGCCGTCGGCGCCGCTGAACACCACCACCGCGCCATCGAGCACGCGCAGCGAGCGCTCCACCTCGATGGTGAAATCGACGTGGCCGGGGGTGTCGATGATGTTGAAGCGGTACTTGTGCTCGAACTGTTTGGTCGAGCCTTGCCAGAAGGCCGTGGTCGCCGCCGAAGTGATGGTGATGCCGCGTTCCTGCTCCTGGGCCATCCAGTCCATGGTCGCGGCGCCATCGTGCACCTCGCCCATCTTGTGGTTGACCCCGGTGTAGAACAGGATTCGCTCGGTGGTCGTGGTCTTGCCAGCGTCCACGTGGGCGACGATGCCGATATTGCGGTACAGCTCGATGGGCGTTGTACGGGCCATGGCGGACTACCTGCGGATGGGCGGATTCCCCCACGGTAGCAGAGCGGAGGAATCCTGCCTGACCGCCGGGCCGTCAGTCGGCCTGGGCTTGCAGCATCCATTGGCCATCGATTTCGCGGGCCAGGCCGCTGGCTGGCAGCAGGGCCAGCAGGCGTTGGTGCAGGGCGCCTTCGGTGAAGGTCTTGAGGGTGGTGAGGTCCAGGGCACCGATCAGGCTGAGGTCGGCCTTGGTGTACGACAGCCAGGCCTTTTTCAGCACCTGGGCGACGTCGCTGCCGGCGGTGCTGGCGAAGCGGCGGTGCCACGGGCGGCCTTCGAAGGTGAAGTTGTGTGCGTGGCTGTAGGTGCTTTCGTCGCTGCCTTCAGCGCAGCGGTGGCAGCGGCACGGGCCTTCGCCAAAGGCGTTGCGCAGGTAGTTGTTGAAATCCACGACGGGCTTGAGGGTCAGGCGTTTGTCGACCTCGAACAGGTCGGCGATCAGGGGTTCTTCGGCGCTCACTCAGGTGTCCTCGTGTGGTGTGGCGTGCATCGGCGGGCACCCTAACAGATCGGGGCAGCTTTTGCAGGCCTGGCCGCTTCCGCGTACTCTACGCGCCCATCTACCCAGACACCCTTTTGAGGTAACCCCGCTTGAGCACCAAGTACCCATACACCGCCACCGTCACCATCAGCGCCGAAGACCGCGGCGGTGACACAGAAGCCTCGGAAAACCCGGGCATGCGCGTCGGTCTGGAAGCGGTGACCGAAACCCTGAAGAAGGTGCATTTTGTCGGTACCCTCGCGGCCCCCGAGAAAACCGCCACGCACATCTGCGTGACCTTGGAGAACGGCCTGACCTACTACGGCCCGATCGTCAACGGCCACGCCGAACTCGAAGGCGGCTGGATCGCCTTTGAGTCCGACATGCTCACCCCTGAAGAACTGGGCCTGTAAGGCTCAGCTCAGTTCAGCCAGGCACTGCTCGAGGATATCCAGCCCTTCCTCGAGCACCTCGGCCTCGATGGTCAGGGGTGCCAGCAGGCGAATGATGTGCCGCGCCTTGCCGCTGGGCATCAGCAGCAGTCCCTTGGCCCGCGCCGTTTCCATCACCTTGGCCAGCTGGGCTGGCGCTGGGCTGCCGTCGGCATTGACGAACTCGATGCCGCGCATGGCGCCGGTACCGGTCAGGCGGCCGATGTAAGGGCTCAGCTTCGAGGCCTTCCAGCGGGCGTGGCGGCCAACGATCGCCTGTTCCTGGCGCTCACCCCAGGTAGCGACGTTCTCGTCGGTCATCTGTGCCAGGCTCGCCAGCGCCGCCGCGCAGGCGATCGGGTTGCCCGAATAGGTGCCCCCCAGACCGCCCTTGGGCAGTGCCGCCATCAGGTCCTGACGCCCGACCACTGCGCCCAGCGGCATGCCGCCGGCGATGCTCTTGGCCAGCAGCAGCAGGTCCGGTTCAAGCCCTAAGCGCGGGAAGGCGAAGCGCTGGCCGGTACGGCCGAAGCCGGACTGGATCTCGTCGATGATGATCAGGATCCCGCGCTCGTCGCAAAAGCGCCGCAGCGCCTGGGCAAACTCTGGGTCAAGGGCGAGGAAGCCGCCTTCGCCTTGTACCGGCTCGAAGATGAACGCCGCCACGTCCTCCACCGCCAACTCGACGCTGAACAGGCGGTCCATGGCCATGAGCGCCTGCTCGCAAGTCACGCCGGTATCGGCGCTAGGGTAGGGCAGGTGGTACACCGGCCCCGGCAGTTCGCCGACCCGCTGCTTGTAGGGCGCGACCTTGCCGTTGAGGTTCAGGGTGGCCAGGGTGCGGCCGTGGAAGCCGCCGTCGAAGGCGATGATGGCGCGTTTGCCAGTGGCGGCGCGGGCAACTTTCAGGGCGTTTTCCGCCGCTTCTGCGCCACTGTTGGTGAGCATGCCGGCCAGCGGGTAGCTGACCGGGACAAATTGGCGCAGGCGCTCCATCAATTCCAGGTACGGGCCATGGGGCGCAGCGTTGAATGCATAGTGGGTCAGGCGGCTGGCCTGGGCCTGGATCGCCTCGACCACGGCCGGATTGCAGTGGCCCAGGTTGAGCACGCCGATACCGCCGACAAAGTCGATGTAACGTTTGCCGTCGGTATCCCAGACTTCGGCATTACGGCCATGGGAAAGTGTGATCGGATGAACGATGGCAATGGATTGGCTGATACTTTCCAGATTCATGGGCGCGCGGACCTTGTTCGAGTTTCTTAATATCCAAGCGCGCCGCAGTATTATTCCGCAAACGAATTATTCGATTGCGGTCATTCCTTGGATTCGCAAACTTCACCGATCACCCTCAGCCACCCGCTCACGAATCCACTGCACGAAGGCCTTGACCTTGGGCACTTCGGCGGCGTGTTCGGCGTGGGCGATGAAATGCCGGCCATTGCTCGCCACCGGGTGGTCCCAGGCCACAACCAGCTTGCCTTCGCTCAGTTCTTCAGCCACCAGGTACCGCGGAATCAGGGCAATGCCGCAGCCGGCGATGGCTGCGCGGATGCACAGGTAGAACGTGTCGAAGCGCGGCCCGTGGTAGCTGTTCTGGCTGTGCAAGCCCAACCCCAAAAACCACTCATGCCAGGCCTCCGGCCGTGATGCGCATTGCAGCAGCCGGTGTTCGGTGAGCGCTTCGGCGCTGTCGAAGCGGTGCCGGGCCAGCAGCTCGGGTGCGCACACCGGCACCACCTCCTCGCTGAACAGCTCGATGCAGGTGGCCCCCGGCCAGGTGCCCTGGCCGAAGAAGAAGGCAATATCGGCCTTGGCCTGCACCAGGTCGAACGGCTCCAGCTCGTTGCGGATGTCCAGGTGGATGCGCGGGTGGCGGTCGCCGAAGCCCTTGAGCCTGGGCATCAGCCAGCGCGCGCCGAAGGTTGGCTGGGTGGCGATGCGCAGCACCTCGGTCTCGTCACCGTAGCTCAGGATGTAGCGGCTGGAGATGTCGATCTGGGTGAGGATCTTGTTCACTTCGGTGAGGTACAGCGCGCCGGCCGGGGTCAGGTGCAGGCGCCGGCGGATGCGCTGGAACAGCGAGTGCGACAGCATGTCCTCGAGCTGCGCGACCTGCTTGCTGACGGCGCTCTGGGTCAGGTGCAGCTCCTGTGCCGCACGGGTGAAGCTCAGGTGCCGGGCGGCGGCTTCGAAGCACTGCAGGGCGGTGGTCGAGGGCATCAGGCGTTTGGACATGGCAGGCGCGTACCGAGCAAAAAAGGATGAAGTTCATTCCGTATTGGAATCATGTGCTTCGAAAAGGTCGTTTGTTGACCTCGCCCTATAGATTAATACTGACCTCGATCAACGATTACAACCGGTACGGCGAAGAGGAGGTAAGGGCGCGACCGGAGACATAAAACAACAACAACGAGCAATACGACCTACCCGACTTCTGCTCCAACTTTTCAGCCGACGACAGCACTCAAGCCGCACGCCGGCCGACCCATTCGAGGGTTCTTCATGGCTTCGCTACACAACAACAAACAGCGTTCCTTGCAGCACGGCCTGACCTCGCGTCAGGTGTCCATGATTTCCATTGCCGGCATCATCGGTGCCGGCCTGTTCATCGGTTCTTCCAACGCCATCGCGACGGCGGGCCCGGCCATCCTCATCTCCTACGCCATGACCGGCCTGCTGGTGCTGCTGGTGATGCGCATGCTGGGCGAAATGGCCATCGCCAACCCCAACAGCGGCTCGTTCTCCACCTACGCCTCGGAGGCCATCGGCCCCTGGGCAGGCTTCACCATCGGCTGGCTGTACTGGTGGTTCTGGGTGCTGATCATTCCCGTCGAGGCCATCGCCGGCGCGGACATCCTGCATGCCTACTTCCCGGGCGTGCCATCCTGGCTGTTCGCCTTCCTGATCATGGTCGTGCTGTCGGGCAGCAACCTGGTCAGCGTGAAGAACTTCGGTGCGTTCGAATACTGGTTCGCGCTGGTCAAGGTGGTCGCGATCATCGCCTTCATCGGCGTCTGCAGCCTGGCCGTGTTCGGCTTCTGGCCGCTGGCTGAGGTGTCCGGCATCAGCCGCCTGTGGGACAACGGCGGGTTCATGCCCAACGGTTTCGGCACCGTGCTCGGTGGCGTGCTGATCACCATCTTCTCGTTCTTCGGCGCGGAGATCGTCACCATCGCCGCCGACGAGACCGCCAACCCGAAAGACAAGATCCGCCGTGCCACCAACCTTGTGGTGTACCGCATCGCGATCTTCTACCTGGCGTCGATCTTCCTGGTGGTGTCGCTGGTGGCCTGGAATGACCCAAGCCTGAAAGCGGTAGGCTCGTTCCAGCGCGTGCTGGAAGTGCTCAACGTGCCGGGTGCCAAGTTGCTGGTCGACCTGGTGGTGCTGGTGGCCGTGACCAGCTGCATGAACTCCGGCCTGTACACCGCTTCGCGGATGCTCTATTCGCTGGGTGCCCGTGGCCAGGCGCTGAGCATGACCAAGCGCATTTCCGGTGCTGGCGTGCCGACCGTGGCGGTGATCCTCTCGACCCTGGCAGGCTTCGTCGGTTGCTTCGTCAACTATGTACTGCCGGGCAAGGTCTTCGGTTTCCTGCTGTCCACCACTGGAGCCATCGCCTTGCTGGTGTACCTGGTGATCGCCGTGTCGCAACTGCGCATGCGGGCCCGTGCCGAGCGTGAAGGGCGGCCGCTGGAGCTGAAGATGTGGCTGTTCCCGTGGCTGACCTGGCTGGTGATCGGCACCATCGTCATGGTCCTGGGTTACATGCTGTTCAGCGATGCCTACCGCTACGAGACGCTGATGACTGCGGGCGTGACCCTGTTCATCCTGTTGGTGTCGCTGACCCAGAAGGGCGGCAAGGCTGTTGCCCAGCCGGCTTGAGGTTTCTGCTTTAATGAGGGGCGTTTCGCGCCCCCATTCCAACAAGCACAGGCAGCGTATGAACGACCCGATTCTCTCCCTCCAGGCCCTTGCCGCCCCCGAAGGCACCTGCTTCGGCTGCGGCTGTTCCCACCCCTCTGGCCTGCACCTGCAAAGCCACTGGGATGCCGACGGCATCCACCTGTTGTGCCGGCACTCACCCGACAGCGCTTACATCGGCTGGCCCGGCCTGGTCTATGGCGGCCTGCTGGCCATGCTGGTCGACTGCCATTCCAACTGGACCGCCATGGCTTACCACTACCGCGCCGAAGGCCGCGAAGCGGGCAGCCTGCCGCGCATCGATTGTGTGACCGGCAGCCTCGGGTTGAACTACCTCAAGCCTACCCCGATGGGCGTGGAGCTGCTGCTCAAGGCACGCGTGGAAGGTGAGGTCGGGCGCAAGACCCGAGTCATCTGCGAGGTCTGGGCTGGCGATGTGCTGACGGTCAGCGCCGACTCGGTGTTCGTGCGGGTGGACACCGAAAAGCTCAAGCTCAAGGCCCACGGTCAGGCCAGCTGATCAACGGCGGGTGATGGTCAGTCAGCCGGGATGTCTCTAGAGTGACAGGTTCCTATTCAAGCCCAAGGTTGACCATGACCGATCTGAGCGCTTTCCCCATCACCCGTAAATGGCCCGCGATGCATCCCGAGCGCCTGCAGCTGTACTCGCTGCCCACGCCCAACGGCGTCAAGGTGTCGATCATGCTGGAGGAGATCGGCCTGGCCTACGAGCCGCACAAGGTCAGCTTCGACAACGATGACCAGCTGAGCCAGGAGTTCATCTCGCTGAGTGCCAACAACAAGATCCCGGCGATCCTCGACCCCAACGGCCCGGGCGGTCAGCCGCTGCCGCTGTTCGAGTCGGGGGCGATCCTGCAGTACCTGGCGGAAAAGAGCGGGCAGTTGCTGAGCCAGGACCCGGCCCAGCGTTACCAGACCCTGCAGTGGCTGATGTTCCAGATGGGCGGCATCGGGCCGATGTTCGGCCAGGTCGGCTTCTTCCATTTCTTTGCTGGCAAGGAATACGAAGACAAGCGCCCGCGCGACCGTTACGTCAACGAATCGAAGCGCCTGCTGGGCGTGCTGGACCGGCACCTGAAAGGGCGTGAATGGATGGTCGATGAATACAGCATCGCCGACATAGCCATCTTCCCCTGGGTGCGCAACCTGGTGGAGCGCTATAACGCCCGCGAGCTTGTGGGCTTCGATGAGTTCAAGGAAGTGCAGCGGGTGCTGGCGAAATTCCTTGAGCGGCCAGCGGTGCAGCGTGGCCTGAAAATCCCCGCCTGATCAGAAAATCTGGCTCAGCAGCCAGTACAGGCTCCCGGCCAACAGCATCGCCGCCGGCAGGGTCAGCACCCAGGCCATCAGCAGGTTGATCAGCGTGCGTTTCTGGATCCCCGAACCGTTGGCGACCATGGCACCGGCCACCCCCGAGCTCAGCACGTGGGTGGTCGACACCGGCAGCCCGAACATGTCCGCCGCACCGATGGTGCACATGGCGACCACTTCCGCCGAAGCCCCCTGGGCGTAGCTCAGGTGGGTCTTGCCGATCTTCTCGCCCACTGTCACCACGATACGCTTCCAGCCGACCATGGTGCCCAGGCCCAAGGCGATGGCCACGGCCACCTTGACCCACAGCGGGATGTAGCGGGTGGCATCGTCCAACTGCGTCTTGAACAGCAGCACATGGCTGCGGGTGTCGGCGTCGAACGCCACCAGCTGTTTCTTCTCGATCAGGCGGATGGTTTCGCTGGCCAGGTACATGTCGTTACGCACGTTGGCCATGGCTTCGGCTGGCACGCGCTTCAGTGAACCATAGCCCTTGACCTGGTCACCGATCATGCTGGTCAGCGCGGCGAGTGCCGGTACCAGATGCGGGTTGGCCTTGGGCTCGGCGATGAACGCGGTCAGCGCCTGGCGCGGGTCGGCGGGGGCCGGCCCGGGCGCCGTGTTTAGCAGTGCCTGGCGGGTCACTTCGGCAACGGCGGAGAACTGCAGCGCCTGCTCGCTGGGCATGGTCTTGTTCAGGGCGTATGCCATCGGCAGGGTGCCGACCAGGATCAGCATGATCAGGCCCATGCCTTTCTGCCCGTCATTGGAGCCATGGGCAAACGATACGCCGGTGCAGGTCAGGATCAGAATGCCGCGGATCCACCACGGTGGTGGCGTGCGGCCTTCCGGCGCCTGGTACAGCTCCTTGCGCTTGACCAGCGCGCGCAGCGCAAGCAGCAACAAGGCGGCGCAGGCAAAGCCGATCAGCGGCGAGAACAGCAGGGCATAGCCGACCTTGCTGGCCTGGCCCCAGTCGACCCCGCTGGTGCCGTCGCGCCCGTGCATCAGCGCGTTGGCCACGCCGACACCGATGATCGAGCCGATCAGGGTGTGTGAAGAGGACGCTGGCAACCCCAGCCACCAAGTGCCGAGGTTCCAGATGATCGCCGCCAGCAGCAAGGCGAAGACCATGGCGAAGCCAGCCGAAGAACCGACCTGTAGAATCAGCTCGGCCGGCAGCAGGGCAATGATGCCGAACGCCACCGCGCCACTGGAAAGCAGCACACCCAGGAAGTTGCACAACCCGGACCAGACCACCGCCACCGGTGCCGGCAATGAGTGGGTATAGATCACCGTGGCCACTGCGTTGGCGGTGTCATGGAAGCCGTTGACGAATTCGAAGCCCAGGGCGATCAGCAGCGCCAGGCCCAGCAGCAGGAAGGGCGTGACGGTGGTAATCACCGTGCCGCTGGCGGCCACGTCCTGCTTGAGGTTCCAGGCGGTGTAGGCGATACCGGCCAGCAGCAGGCCGAAGAACAGCACGAGGGTGGCGCGCCCGGGTTTGTGCGAAAGCTGTGGGCGTGAATCGCTACGGGCCAGTGGCGGCTGGCTGGCCAGGGGCGGGGTTAGCATGGGGACTCCGATTGGCGTCGGCGAGGGTGGCTCTGAGCATAGAAACAATTCCTCGGCTGGACGTGACCTCGGTCAATGAATTACCTAGGCTCAAGACAGACGGTAAAGGCAGGAGAACCCCATGATTCGCTGCAAGCGCGTCTACGACGCGCCTGAGAAGGAAGATGGCCAGCGGGTGCTGGTCGACCGCCTGTGGCCGCGCAATAAACGCAAGGACCAGCTGCATGGCGAGTGGCTGCGCGAAGTGGCGCCATCCACTGATTTGCGCAAGGCGTTCCACCAGGGCGAGGTGGATTTCGCCGGGTTCACCCAGCGCTATCAGCAGGAACTGGCGGCGCACCCGGAGCACTGGTATCCGCTGTTGGACCTTGCGGCCAAAGGCAACCTGACCTTGCTGTATGCCGGCAAGGACACCGAGCACAACAACGCCCAGGTGCTGGCAACCTGGCTGGAAGGCGAACTGGAGCGACGTGGCCCGGGCAGCTCGCCGGTGTGCTATGCCCGTTGAGCTGATCGCCGCGAGCGATGCCTGGTGCACCTTTGCCCGGGACCTGACGCGACGAGCCATGTTGCCCTATTACCGCGAGTTCGACCTGTTGTGGATCGAGGAGGCATTTGACCAAGCCTGGGACTGGCGCGAGCAGTGGCTGGTGATGGAAGGGGAGACCGTGCTGGGTTTCTGCAGCCTCAGCCAGGACCGGCAGGCGTTGTTCATTCGTGAGTTGCACCTGTTGCCAGAGCAGCGTGGGCGCGGGGTGGGCAGTCAGGTGCTGGAGACGCTGGCCGAATGGGCAGCGCAGCGGCGGCTGCCGCTGTTGAGGTTGATGGTGTTCAAGAGCAACCCGGCGCGGCAACTGTACCTGCGTCATGGGTTTGTCGAGATGGGGGAGGATGATTGCTTTGTGAGGATGCAGCGGGTCATTGGGTGACCTGCACTGGCCTCTTCGCGGGGCAAGCCCGCTCCTACAGACCCTGCGCAGGCCTGTAGGAGCGGGCTTGCCCCGCGAAGAGGCCGGTGAAGTCAATGCAAGGAATGGATCACTCCTGCCTCACCCGCACAGTCTCACCCTGGCGAACCGTGGCCTCAAGCAGCTGCCCCTGCAAGGGCAACAAATCCCCGATCAACAGGTTCTGCAACAACGGCTTGCCATCGAAGCTGTTACCGCCCAGCACCACATCCCGCACACCTTCGACCCGCACCAGTGCCTTGCCAACCCGGCCCAGGCGGTTGCCGCTGAGCACCAGCGGCCCGGCCAGTGGCGTGGCGTTGCGCAGGCTGATGGCATATTCCGCCGTGTTGCCGATGCGGTTGTCGAGCAGCGCCACGGCGCCCACTTCGCTGGCATCCACCGCGCTGCCCTGGCTGCTGGCCAGCAGGTTATCGTCGATCACCAGCGGTGCCGCTGCAGTGGGGGCCAGGTTGCGCAGCTGGATGCCGTTGCCACGGCTGTCGCCGATGCGGTTGCCGGCCAGCAGCACCGCGCCCTGTTGCTCGCTGATTTCGATGGCGGCCTTGCTCGCCCCGAGGATCAGGTTGCCTTCGACCAAGGCGCGAGTCTGGCCACGCAGGCGCACGCCACTGTTGTTGTCGATACCGCGCAGCTGGTTGCCCTGCAGCTTGACCTGGCTGTTCTGCACATCGATGGCGTACTGCTGTGACTGTTCGAACTGGCTGCCGGTAATGGTTGCCTGGCTGTGCTGCAGTTCGACCGCGCTGGACATTTCGCTGAACTGGCTGTCACGGACGATTACCGTGGCTGGACGGGTACTGGCCGCCTGCTGGGTGCTCAAGGCCGTGGTCAGACCACGGGAAAGGTTGGCGTTGTAGCCCAGGCGCTTGAGCGTCGAGCCGAGCACCTGGGTATGGCTGCCGGCCCAGGCCACCACGAAAGGCCGCCAGGCGCGGTCGGTGCTACCGGGCTTGTCGCCGGCCATGCTCTCCAGGCTGGACTGGTTGAGCCCGAGCCAGCCCTGGTTGATCAGCGCCGTGCCGGAGAAACTCGACAGGTACAGGCTGGTGCCTTCGAGCACCAGCCCGGCATCGCTGCCGATCATCAGCGGGTAGCTGAGCAGGTAGCCATCCTTGTAGCGCTTGAGGATGCGCGGGTTGTTCAGGGCGTCATGCAACTGCGCCAGGGTGATGCTGCCACTGCGCAGCATCACCACCTGCGGGTGGTGTGCCTGGTAACCGGCGATGGCGCGGAACAGGCCGTTGTTGACGAACGGCTCGAACGGCCAGCTGCCGGCCTGGGATGAGAACATTGGCTGCAGGCTGACGCTGGCGCGCCCGGCCGGGCGTTGCCGTTCGGCCTGCTGGAAGGCCACGGCTTGGCGCACCTGTTGGCGCAGTTGCTCGACCTTGAGCTGGCCTTGCTCCCGGGGCAGGGTGTCCACGGTCTGGTTGACCGGCAGTGATTGGTTGGCAGCCTGGGCGGCGCCTGCCAGGCACAGGGCGGCCAGGCAGGTAAGGGAAAAGCGGGCGAGGGCAGCCATGGGTCAGCTCCTTGATCCGGGCAATGGGGGGTAGAACGCTTTGATCGGGCCGCCGAGCTGGCTGTAGTTGTCCACCTCGCCGTCTTCGCTGTCGTAAAGCTGGCGCGCCAGCGCATGGCCGGGGTTGCGTTGCAGGAACGGGATCAGCCAGGCCAATTTGTAGGGTGCCACGTCCGCCTGGGGTTGGCCCTTGAGTTCGGGCAGCTCACCCGGGGCGAGCACTGTGCGGGCAGCGAAGCTGGCCAGCTGGTCGAGGGTCTGCTGGTCGTCGTTGCTCCACGGCAGGTTATTGGCACGTGCCGACTCGGCCAGCAGCACCAGCGGCACCAGGGCGTACTGGCTGTAGTTGGCCGCCAGCTTGCTGCGCGCCACTTCCAGCGGCAGATAGGCGTAGTTACCGTTGTTGGCGCGCACGGCCTGGGCCAGGGCACGGCGCAGGTTGCCGTCGGCCCAGTGGATGAAGTCGTCGCGGCCGACCAGCATGCCGGTGGCGGCCACGGCCCAGGCTGCCCAGTAGTCGTGGTTGTTGAAATACACACCGCTGGCGCTGCGGCGGGGGTCGTACTCGCGGATTACCAGCTCGCCGAGGCGGGTGAACCAGCTGCGCTGCGTATCGTTCAGTTGCAGCTTGCCGTCGGCGGCCGACTGGGTCAGCAGCACGGCACCGGCCATGGCCGCCAGCGCCCATTTGCGCACGGCCATGCCGGTGCCGCTGGCATCCGGGTTGAGCAGGGCGCCGGCTTCGGCCCAGTGTTGCAGCCACTGGTCCTGGCAGGCCAGGGCCATGTTGGCGTCCTGGGGTTTCTTGGCGGCCTGGAAGCGTTTGCTGGCGTAGATCAGGCCACCGACGAACTGCTTGACCTGCTTGGCGATCTGCTCGCTGTTGGCGTCGGGGCTGCTGCGCAGGGTCGACTTGCTGGCGTCGCGTTGGTCGTACTTGCTTTCCAGGTGCAGGCTGCCGGTGTAGGGCGCGGGCGGTTCCTTGGTGCAGGACAGGGTGCGGTAGTCGGCGATCATGGCCGATTGCGGAGTGCTGTGGGCGGGCCAGATAGACTGTGCCGCCTGGGTCAGTGGGCTTATCAAAAACAGGGTTAGCAGGATTGGGGCCGCTTTGCGGCCCATCGCCGGCAAGCCAGCTCCCACAGCGACCGCATCAGCCCTGAACAGCGGCATTACAGGCATAGCCGGGTCTCCACATCGGTCGCCACAGTCCCGGCCTTGGTCGGCTCCATGAACACCGACAACAGGTTGGCCCCGGCAAACTCCGGTGCCTTGCTCAGCTCCAGGTAATACTGCCCGCCGGTCACCGCCGCCTCGCGGCGGAACCACACCTTGTCCCGCGCACCGTTGTCGTAATAGACGATGATGTAGAAGTCCTTGACGTTCTTGTCGCTCAGGCGAATGTCGAGGAACCCTTTGGACAGCGCCTGGCGGCCACTGCCGGCATTGCTCAGCAATTCGATGCGCTCGCCCACCTGCAACGCCGGACGCTGCAGTTTCGAGCCAAGTACTTCCCTGTTTGCCGAGCACCCACCCTGGACCGCCGGCACCAGCTGGCGATACATCAGCGGCGAATCGAGCCGGTAGTTGGCCGGCAGCTCCCAGACGATCAGCTTGGGCGGTGCCTTGGGCTTGTAGTCGCTGGACAACAGGTATTCCAGCAGCGAGCCATCTTCACCCACCCCGGGCAGGGCGTAGTTGAGGATGTCGACATTCAGGTACTGTTTCAGGTAGCCGTCGAAGTTGAACTGCTTGCTCTCGTCCTCACGGGCTGCGGCGTTACTGTCGCCGACCAGGATCACTTCCGGGTCCGGTGCTTCGTCGAACAACGCATCAGCGCCCGTAGCCACCGGGATGGTCTGGTAGCCACGCACATACTGGAAACCGTAGTTGTTGCCGCAGATGCTGCTCATCGCCAGGTTCATGGTGCCGTCCTTGGGCACCATCACGCCCGGCTCGGTGCGGTACGCCTTCTTGGTCAGCCCGGCATAGAACGGCTGGCGGCGGATTTCCTCGGCCATCAGTTTCGCCGTGGCCTCGGCGCCGGTGGGTGTCCAGTGGTGGTCGCGACGGAAGAAGTACTCGCCCTTCGGCGGTTGCTGCACCAGCTGCATCATTGGCGCCACCACCGCGCCGCCCTGGCGCAGCTGGCCGAGGTAGGTGGCAAGGCTGTTGCTGGCGCGGGCATAGTCGAAACCGTGCAACTGGTCGGCGAACAGCTTGTCGTGGTGCATCAGTCCGCGGGTCGGCTGGATCGCCATGGCCACATGGATGCCCTGGCGTTCGAACGCCTGCATCAGGCGGGCGAACTCCGGGCGCATTGGCGCGGGGATGCCGAAGTCATTGGTCAGGTCTACGGCCGAGCGGAACAGCCAGCGGTCCTTGCCAGGCACGATCTCGCGCATCAGTTTCATGCGCCCTTCGGCGTAGCGTTGCGGGTCGCTCAAGGCCGGGCAAACCATGCACTGCAGGTTCTCGCAGCCGGCCCCGGCCACCTGGGCAGCCTGTGCGGCCTGGCCGGGCAGGCTGAGCAAGGCCAGGGCAGCGCTCAGGGCAAAAGGTACAAGGGTCTTCATGTGCCATTCATCCTTGCAGGGCATTCATCACTCGGTAGGGTCGATGCTGTTGGCCAGGGTCATGCTGCGGTTGCCGGGCAGCAGCACATAGCTGTACGAGCGGCCCTTCTTGAGGAACTGCTCGTCGAAGCTGGCGACCTTGGTGTCCTGCTGGTAGGCGGCGAAGTCGATCTTGATCTCGTTGACCATGCGCGTGCCGGTCTCGCCATTGCCAATGGCCTCGACCACGTCATGCTTGCCATCGGAGGTTTTCAGCGTGGCCTTGTTGGCGGTCAGGTTGTAGAAGGCGATTTGCGCCTTCTTTGGCTCGTTGACGTACTTGTCGCTGATCAGCTTCAGCTGCTTGCCGTCGTAGACCACGGTGCTGGCGGCATTGGCCTTGAGCTGCGGCTCGATCGACTTGCCGCCGACGGCGATCTTGTGCGGGCCGGCAGGGGTGAAGCGGTAACCGCTGAGCTGGCCGGCGGCAACCCGCTGCGGGTTGACCTTGCCGCTGAGGGTCACGTCGATGTTGCTGTCGGACAGGTTGAGCACGCGGACGAACGCCGAGTCGGCCGGGGCCACGGCATCGTACAGGTCGGCGTTGCCTTCGGCGGCCAGGGTGGCATGGCTGGCAGCGGCCAGGGCGATGGCGGTGAACAGTTGGGTAAGTTTCATCAGGCTCTCCTTGAATCGTCAGAAATGCTGGGGCGCAGCGCTGCGGCTGAGTGAGCCGGGGCGGTGGGCGAGCAGGGTGCGCAGTGGGAATTCCCAGACCACGGTGTCGATCTGCGGGTTGGCCAGTTGGTCGCTGGCCAGGAACTGGTTCATCGCCTCGAACGGGCCGCGGGCTTCCACGGCGATGCTCAGCAGGTCGCGGTTAAGTGCCTCCTTGAGGAAGCCGACGAAGTTCCAGTCGTCGATCTTGCTGTAGCTGGTGCCGACCAGCAGCAGGCTCTGGTTTTCCTCGGCGAACAGGTCGTCGGCGCCTTGCGCGGCCTTCAGGGTTTCGTACAGGGCGATCGGGTTGGGGCCGAACTGCGGCGCCAGGCGCGCATGGTCAAACTGGATGTAGTTCATCAGGTCGCCCTTGACGCTCTTCTCGCCGGCCTTGCGCGACACGTACACCTGGTCACCCAATAGTTGCGGGCGCTGGCGCGCTAGTTCGTAGGCCGACAGCCGCGCGCCTTCCGGGCTCCAGTGGGTATCGGACTTGAGGAACAGCTGCGGGCCGTCGAGGTTGGCGAGGAAGGCCCCGCGCAGCGGCACCACGTCCTGCTGGCGGTTTTGCAACTCGCCAACGAAGTGGTCGTAGAGGCTGGTCACCCGTGGGTCGAAGGCATGCTGGGCATGGGCCGCGTACACGTCCAGCTTCATCGGCAGCGGCAGGATCACCAGCTGCTTGCCGTGCTCGGCCAGCTGCGTGCGGACCTTGTCGATCTGCTCCAGCTGGCTTGCCACGTTGGCCTCGAGGTCGTTGGGTACACGGTATTCCTGATTGGTATAGAGCCAGCCATCCTTGCCCAGCACCACGCCCTTGGTGCCTTCGCCGAACAGGTGGAACTGGGCATCGGCCCACAGCTCCACCGACGGGTCACGCAGGAAGAAACGCTTGTCGTAGGCCTGCTCGAACTTGCGCAGCAGCTTGCCGTCGACGAACAGGTTCCAGGTATCGGTCGAGGTGCGGGCAAAGCTGAACACCGGTGGCAGCGAATAGACGAACATCGCCGCCAACACCACCACGAACAGAATGCCATTGGCCTTGCTGGCCGAATTCATCACCGGGTACATGGCCGTCTCCTAGAACTGGAAATACAGGAAGGGCGAAAACGAGTTGGCCGCCAGACTGCTCAGCGCCAGCAGGAAGCCGCCCCACAGCAGCACGCTGTGCAGCGCGCCGACATGGCGCATGAAGTAGCCGTCCTTGTTGCCGGCGTAGAAACGCACGTTGTTGATCCCGGCCAGTACCAGCCAGGCCAGCGCCACCAGGGCGAAGGCCATGGCCATCTTCGAGGCGCCGAGCACGTACAGTTCCAGCGAGCCGAAACCGTTGAGGCCGAACAGCGCCTGGTAGATGTCGAGGCTGTGGCGCAGGTCCATGGTGAAGAACAGCGGCATGCTCAGCAGGATCAGCGCCGCGGTGCGCAGGTTGCGGCCCAGGTGGTAGGGCGTGCTGACCTTGGTCGCCAGGTTGAACTTGCGCTCGATCACCATGCCGACGCCAAAGAACAGGCCCCAGCAGATGAAGGCGAAGCTCGCCCCGTGCCACAGGCCCGACAGCAGCATGGTCCAGATCAGCGCCGGCAGGGCACCGGCCACGCGCTTGCGCACCAGTGGCATGTACACGTAGTCGCGCAGGAAGTGCGCCAGGGTCATGTGCCAGCGTGCCCAGAACTCGGTGATGCTCTGCGAGACATAGGGCTGGTTGAAGTTTTCCGGGAAGCGGAAGCCCATCATCAGCGCCAGGCCCAGGGCCATGTGGCTGTAGCCGGCAAAGTCGAAGTACAGCTGCAGGGTCGAGATCACCAGGCCGAACCAGGCATCGGCGAACTGCAGCGTGCCTTCGCTGACGAACAGCAGGTTGATCGGCGCCAGGCGGTCGGCGATCAGCACCTTCATGATGAAACCGAGCATGAAGCGGCACACGCCCAGCGAGAACAGCTCCAGCGAATGGGTACGTTCGCGCAGCTGGGGTGCCAGCTGGCTGTAACGCAGGATCGGCCCGGCCACCAGGTGCGGGAACAGCGCGACGAAGGCGGCGAAGTCGATGAAGTTGCGCGTCGGCGTGGCGTCCTTGCGGTAGATGTCGACGATGTAGCTCAGGGCATGGAACACGTAGAACGAAATGCCCAGCGGCAGGAAGATGTTCTCTAGCGTCCAGGTGTTGATGCCCAGCGGTGCCAGCAACAGGGCCAGCACCTCGGCGCCGAAGTTGGCGTACTTGAAGTAGCCCAGGGTCGACAGGTTGCCGGCGATGCCGATCCACAACAGGCGCAGGGCCATGACTTTGTCGCCGGCGTCCAGGCGTGCCTTGATGCGCAGGCCGAACCAGTAGTTCCAGTAGGTGATGCCAACGAACAGCAGCAGGAAGTCCGGGCGCCACCAGGCATAGAAGATATAGCTGGCAGCCACGATCACCGTGGAGCGCCACTGCGCCTTGGCCAGGAAGTACACGGCCAGGAACAGGGGCAGGTAGAGGAACAGGAACACATTGGAGGCGAAGATCATGGCACGGCCCTTCCTTAGTAACTGATCACCACGCCGACGCTCAGCTGGTAGTCATCGCCGGTTTCCAATGCGCTGCCGGCATTGAGATAACTGGCGCTGACCAGCGCGTTGACGTCCAGGTGCTTGCCATCGATAGCCACCGGAAACATCTTCCAGTAGTAGTTGAGGTCGATCATCTGCCCGACATTGCGCCCGTTGCCGTTGGTGCCCTGGGTGATGGCGCGGTTGCGTTCCGCGCGTTGGTCGCCATTCATGCGGATCGGCAGGGTGCCGTCGGCATCGCGCAGGTCGAGCTGGGTCACCCGCAGGTCCAGCGCGCTGCGCGGGGTGGGGCGGGTCTCCACGGCGAAGCCGTAGTAGCTCAGGTTGCGCAGGTCGAGGGCGACGAACGAGCTGGTCAGGCGAGTGCTGTACGAGCCGGTGCGGGTGATGCGGTCGGACTGGATGGCGTTCAGGCGGAAGCCGTCGTTCTCATCGCTGGGCTTGTCGGTCAGGCCGCCGCGCAGCGCCACGCGCGGGGTCCACGCCAGGTTGTCGAAGCGCTTGCCGACTTCGCCCAGCACCGCCCAGCCCTTGCTGCTGTGGCCAGTGGTGGTGACGCCGTTGCCGTCGGTGTTGTCCATCTTGCCGTCCAGCGCCGCCAGTTCCAGGTGATAGTCGCTGAGCACCGGGTAGGCCAGGTTGTCGCCCTTGAAGAACAGCCCGTAACGCATGCCCTTGAAGTCATAGCGGTCGTCGGCGTCGTGGCCGCTGTGGTCGTTCTCGTGCATCAGGCGCAGACCGACCTGGTTGTTCTGGCTCCAGCGGTAGGCGTACTGGCCCATCAGGTAGGTGGTGCGCTCTTCGCTGTCAGCCAGGCGGTTGACGTCGGTGTTGTAGTTGTGGAACTTCTGGCCGACGGCGAAGAACGCCTCGCTGAAGGTGTCCTGGTAATTGAAACGCAGCGACTCGAGGCTGTCGTCCCACCAGATGCCGTAATCGTCATAGAAACGCTGGCGGCCGAACGAGGCGGAGAAGCGCGGGTCGTCGCCGATCAGGTTGCGCTTGACGTACAGCTCACGCAGTTCGGCGTACCAGCCTTCGGGCTGCTCGCGCTCGTTGGCGTTGGACGCTTCGTTGGTCAGGTTGCTCGACTGGCTGGAGTCATAGTTCAACCACAGGCGGCCGTAGACCATCCATTTGGCCCAGCGCTTTTCCGGCGAGTACCAGGCGAACGATGGCTCGTAACGCAGGCTGTAGAACATCTCGCGGTCGCTGCCAACCTGGGAGTCTTCCGGGCCGTAGCCGGTCTGCACGGTGAGCTTGTTGAACACTTCCGAGGTGATGACCGGCTCGCTGCCATCCAGCGCGGCGATGCGCACCGGTTCGTTGCGGTCGGCTTCGGGGCCGGTGATTTCTTCTGCGGCGATGGCCGCTGGCAACGGCGCCAGGGCCAGCAGGGCGCCGAACAGGGGGTGATGCGCTTTCACAGGGTGGTCTCCTTGAACAGCCCGTTGCGAGCGGCCAGGGCGCGCTCGATATCATCCTTTGGCAGGGTCTTTTCCAGGCGCTTGATCAGGCTGCGCGCGCTGCGTTCACCCAGGTCGAGAGCGACGCGGGCGTAGGTATAGGCTTTGACCGGGTCGTGGCACAGGGCACGGCCGTAGGCGTGCAGGGTGGCCATGCGGTACCAGGCGGCAGTGTTGCCCTTGTCGGCTTCGGCCTGGAACAGCGCCAGGGCCTTCTCCTGGTCGGGCTGGTCCTCGACGCCCTTGCTGTAGTACTCGCCCAGCAGCAGGCCGGCACCGGGGTAGCCGCTGGCACGCAGCTCGTCGATCAGTGCGCGGGCCTTGTCCGGGTCCAGGGTCAGCCAGTTGTTGACCATGTAGAACTGTGCCTGCAGGGCCTTGGCCCGGGTCGGTTCGCGCTCGCGCACCTGGTCGATCAGCGCCTGGGTTTCCTCGGCGTTGTGCTCGGTCGGGTTGGAGATCATGTAGTTGGCCTTGGACACCATGGCCGGCACGAAGCCACGGGCCACGGCCACATCGCGCCAGCGCTGGACCCGGGCGGTGGCGAGGTTCAGCGCATCGCTCTGGGCTTTTTCGCGGGCCAGTTGTTCCGGGGTGGGTGGCAGCTTCTCGGCACCGGGCGTGCTGGCCTGGTTTTCGTAGCGGTCGGCTTCCTGTTCGGCGCGCTGCACACTGGTGATGCTGTCGAGCAGCGCGGCGACGCGGTGGATGATCTCCACCGGCAACTGCTCGCGCTCAGGTTCAAGCTGGTCGGCGAACGGCGGGAACAGGCGGTCCTGCTGCTCGCCGAGGAAGGCGTAGTAGCGGTCCAGGGCGCGCACGTCCACGCGCACCGCCTGGCGATACCAGCGCTCGGCACTGGCGCGGTCGCCCTGGCGCTCGGCGAGCACGGCGTGGTACAGCTCGGGGCGGCAATTGAGCAGGCAGGCCTGCTCGTACAGCGCCAGCAGTTGGCTCGCCTGGGCGCTGTCGACCAGCTCCGGGTAGGTCAGGAACACTTCCAGCGTGGTGCTGGTGTTGCGCGGGTCGAGGTTGGCCGGGTAGCGCGTCAGTGCCTGCGCCATCCACGGCCGCTGCACCTCGCGCAGGCTCGGGGTGCGGTCGATCAGGCGGGCCAGCGAAGCCAGTGCCGGGACCATGCCATGGCCGTCGGCAAAGGCCTTCTGGTACAGCGCTACCACTTCCGCGCGGCTGGCGTCTTCGCGGCCGGCCAGCACATCGCCAAGCAGCAGGGTACTGGCCAGGTCGCCACGGGCGGCCAATTCGCGCAGGTCGGTGGTGACCTCGGCCGACGGGTCCTTGTACAGCGCGTAGCGGATCTGTTCCAGGCTCTGCCCGGCACTGGCTGTAGTGGCGCAGGCCAGGGCCAGGCCGGCCAGCAGCAGGCGGGGAGGCATATTGGCGGTCATGGCGTCGTCGTCCTCGGCCGTTTAGCGCGCTGCGCCGAACGGCAGGCCCATGAACAGGTCGACCGCCACTGCTTTCTGGTAGGCCGCGGCCGGCAGCGGGCTGTCAGGCTGGATGGTCAGCGCCAGGTTGCGGTTGACCTCGTCGACGCGCGCGTCGACCACTTTGCCGCTGTAGTGCTGGTCGAGGCCAAACACCTGCATGTCCACCGACTTCACCCGGTCGACATCGGCGAGCTTGTCGAACGGCACGTTAGCGCGCACGAACAGGCCCTGGTCTTTGGGCAGCAGGTGCATCAGCGGGGCTTCCTTGTAGCCGTAGCCGTCCAGGCGCTGGCTCGGGTAGTAGACCGTGCAGTCGCACGGGCTGTTAATTACCGTTTCGATGGTGGCGCGGCCGAGCAGGGTCTGCAGGTCGCCAGGCGACAGGTCGGCGACCGCCTTCATGTCGGCCGGGCTGGTGAAGCTGGTGGCCAGCTGCGTGGAGATGCTGGCCAGCGGCTGGCCGGCCTGCACTTCGGTGGCGCCGGCGGGCAGCAGGTACTTCACATAGCCGTTGTCGGGCATGCTGATGACCTGGGCGTTGGTCGCCACCTGGGCCTGCAGCGCCGGGATACGGAAGAACAGCAGGTAGCCCTTGTAGCCAACGAAGGCCAGCGCGGCGACGCCAGCAGCGGTGTACAGCAAGGTGCCGGTCAAGGCCTTGAGGCGGGCGCCTGGGGTGCGTGCGCTGGCGTACTTCTGCTTGCGTTCCTTGATGTAGTTCTCGCGCTGCATGACATTGAACAGGCCATTGATGTCAGCGATTTCGCCGGACATGTAGGCGCTGATCAGGTAGCGCAGGATGTCGCGTTTCTGCGCATCGAGCTCGACGAACTGCGCGCCCACTTCGCTGCCACGCTGGGAGACGATGCGGATCTTGCTGTCGATGTTCAGGTCCACCTGGTTCAGGCGCAGGCGAATCGAAGCGTCGAACAGCGTGCCGACTTTCAGCGGTGCGTCGTGGGTCAGGCCCAGGCCACCCAAGGAGATGTCCTGCAGGGCCACTTCGAACGGGGTCTGCCCGGCAGTGGCCAGGCGCACCCGCGCGTTCATGCGGGTGCGCACGTACTGGCGCTCGTCGACTGCTTCGTGGACGATATTGGCCGCTGTCTTGCCCGGGGCCGCGGGAATGTTCGTGGTACTCATGTGCAGGCGCCTTTCCTTAACGTTGCGAGAGTTGTAAAAGAACGGTGATGACCCCGAAGAAGATCGCGATCGACGAGCACAGCATCGCCTTCGAGGACCAGCGGTTGAGGCGGGCGTCGAAGTCGACGCTGCCAGTGGCCAGGGTGGTCTTCTGCCGCGTCCAGCTTTGCTGGTCCATGTGGAACATCGCGTAGACCTTCATCAGCGAACCGACGATCTGGTTGTAATAAAGAACGAAGGGGTACATCGGGCTGACCGGGTGGCCGGCGAAGACGAACAACACCGTCACCAGGCTGCGCGAGATCAGCACCCAGAACAGGTACACCAGCAAGTACTGGATGCCGAACACCAGGCCGGCCACCACCGAGGCGGTCAGGCCCATCAGGCAGGTCCACATCGACACGCGCTGGTCGAGCAGCACATACAGGGTGAACAGCCCCAGGCGGGCGCGACCAAGCAGGGCGGTGGCGCGGAAGTTCTGTCGCAGCGAGTTGCCGTACCAGCGGAACATCAGCTGGCGGGTGGCAACCAGGAAGCTGTCACTGGGCGGGTGCTCGACGGTCAAGGTGTGGCTGTCGGGCACGTAGTAGGTGTTCCAGCCGGCGCGCATCAGGCTCAGCCAGCTCGACTTGTCGTCACCGGTGAGGAACTGGAAGCGGCCCAGGCGCCAGTGTTCGAGGAAGTCGGCTTCGACGTCGCGGATGAACTCGGGGTCGGTCATCACTTCGGCGCGGAAGAACGACAGCCGCCCGGTCAGGGTCAGTACCCGGTGCGACAGGGCCATCGAGCACATGTTGATGTGGCGCTGGACGAAGCGCATCGAGTGCCACTGGCGCATCCAGCGGCTGCCTTCGACTTCGCAGAATTCGTTGGTGGTCAGGCCGCCCACGTCCGGCAGCACGGCAAACAGCTTGACCGCACGTTCGACGCAACCGGGCAGCATCATGGTGTCGCCGTCGACCACCCCGACCACCGCGTCATTGAGCGGCATCTGCCGCGACAGCGCACGGAAGGCATGGGCCAGGCCGTCACGCTTGCCGGTGCCACGGGCGCGAACGATAACCAGCTTGATGTCGTCGCGGTCCTTGACCTCGTTGCGCATGATCTCCTTGATGAAGGTCTCGTCGCCTTTCTCGACGATCGAGGCGATCACCGTGCATGGCACGTTCAGCCGTTGCACTTCCTGGAATACCGACTGGTAGACCTTGAAGGTGGTCGTGGTGGGGATGCGGAAGCTGGTCACCACCATGAACATGTGCGAGGGCAGTGCGGCATCGCCCAGGCGCTCGACCTGCCGGCGCAGGCGCGGGAACTTCCAGTGCAGGAAATACATGCCGCGCAGGTAGTGGACGATGGCGTTGCCGTAGCGCCACATACCCAGCGTGCCGATGATGAAGATGAACAGGTGGTGGTTCGGGTCCAGGTACTGCGGCGCGACCATCTCCGAGGCCAGCGCGATCAGCCCGGCGAGGCACGCCCAGCCGAAGAAGCTGGCGGCTGCGCGCAGGTAGCCGGGTGCCACGAAGGGTGGTTGCTGTCGATCCATGTCGCCTTGACTCCTGTTTTTGCGGTGCCCGCGCGCCACCCCGCCCAGGCGTGAGCCTGTGGCAGGTGGAGCGCGGTGGGTGCCGGCTCGGTTACCAGCAGATGCCTTGGGTGCGGCTGTCGCTCAGGCCGGGCATGAAGCCGACCAGGTCGATCACCTGCTTGCCGTTGTCGGCTTGCAGGGCGCTGGCGAAGCGCGGGTCGTTGTTGCCCAGGACGATCACCTCGGCGTCATCGATCACCTGCTGCAGGTCGCTGTGCAGCAGCGACGAAACATGCGGGATCTTCGCTTCGATGAACTCCTTGTTGGCCCCGTGCACGCGGGCGTATTCGACGTTCTCGTCGAAGATGTGCAGCTGGTAGCCCTTGCCGATCAAGCGCTCGGCAAGTTCCACCAGGGGGCTTTCGCGCAGGTCGTCGGTGCCGGCCTTGAAGGCAAGGCCGAGCAGGGCGATCTTGCGTTTGTCCTGGCGCTCGATGAGGTCGAAGGCGTTCTGCACCTGCGAGACGTTGCTGGCCATCAGCGAGTCGAGCAGCGGTGCCTTCACGTCCAGGCTGGCGGCGCGGTAGGTGAGGGCGCGCACGTCCTTGGGCAGGCACGAGCCGCCGAAGGCAAAGCCCGGGCGCAGGTAGTAGCGCGACAGGTTGAGCTTGTGGTCCTGGCAGACCACATCCATCACCTCACGGCCATCGACACCGGCAGCCTTGGCGATGTTGCCGATCTCGTTGGCGAAGGTCACCTTGGCCGCGTGCCACACGTTGCAGGTGTACTTGATCATCTCGGCAACTTCGATCGGCTTGCGGATGATCGGCGCGTCGAGCTCGCTGTACAGCGACGCGAGCAGGTCGCCCGACTGGCTGTCCAGTTCACCGATCACGGTCATGGCCGGGTAGTCGTAGTCCTGGATCGCGGTGCTTTCGCGCAGGAATTCCGGGTTGACCGCCACGCCGAAGTCGACGCCGGCCTGTTTGCCCGAGTACTGCTCGAGGACCGGCACTACCACGTTCTTCACCGTGCCTGGCAGCACGGTACTGCGCACCACCACGGTGTGGCGGCTGCCCTTGTCGCGCAGGGCGGTGCCGATTTCCCGGCAGACCGCTTCCATGTACACCAGGTCCAGGTCGCCGTTCTTCTTGCTCGGGGTGCCGACGCACAGCAGCGACAGGTCAGTGGCGAGGATCGCCGCCTGCACATCGGTGGTGCCGCGCAGGCGGCCCTTGCTGACGCCTTCCTGGAGCAGCTGCTCCAGGCCCGGCTCGACGATGGGCGACTTGCCCTGGTTGATCAGTTCGATTTTCGCCGGGGAAATGTCCACCCCCAGCACATTGTGGCCGCGGGCCGACAGGCACCCCGCGCAGACAGCGCCAACATAGCCAAGTCCAAAGATGCTGATGTTCATAGATCCCTCTCCCTGGGGCACGGCAAAGCCGGCCGAGATACATCGTTCATGAAGTTGTCGTAATGGCAGACGCGCAGAAGTAAGCCGCGCTCAGAAGTGGCGTTGCAGGCTGTTTCTTAGTTGTCTTCTTACAGCCTAAAGGCGTTTTTATTTTTATTGCAAGCCTTGATGTCTATTTGTTTGAAAATAACTTACAAGCTCCATGTGAAAGTTTAAAAACCCTTATAAATCAATCATTTAAAGTTGCTGTTAGTTGGGCGTCAAAAAAATGATAATGCCGCAAGCGGCAATAAAGTGACGCCAAAGGCGTGGCGCCTTTGCGGTTTCTCCCTCGCGTTGTGCGGCTTGGCATGCACCGCCGGACGTATCAAATCCCTCTAAATCAGGGCCTCGCAGGGCTGACTGGTGGCGCAATACTGGCTTGCGACGCTGGCCGGCGATGGGCATAGTGACTGCACAGTCTGCAACTGCTTACAGGATTGTGAGCAGCACCCATGACGGCAAAGGAACCAGGAGAAACGTCATATGAAAGGACTCGGTCCACGCCTGCGGGAAGAGCGTGAACGGCTGGGCATGACCCAGCGGGTATTCGGTGATATCGGTGGCGTCGAGCCCAATGCCCAGGGCAAGTACGAAAGTGGTGAACGCACGCCGCGGGCGGACTACCTGGCGGCACTGGCGAACCAGGGTGTGGATGCGCTGTATGTGCTCAGCGGTGAGCGTACGCCGGCACCGCTGGAGAGCCTGACGGCGGATGAAAGTGGTCTGCTGAGCGCGTTTCGGCGTTTGCCAGCGGCCGACAAGGCGGCTTTGTGGCACTTGTTGGGACGTCTGGTAGGTGAGAGCAGCAGCAGTGAGCAGGCACGGCAACCGCGTCATGAGCGTCGGACGTTTCTGAAGGAAGTTTTACGCTAGGTCCGCCATGAAAAATTTTGTTAAGGTGGCGGGATCCAATCGCCCTGTTGACGAGGTGTCTGCTTGATTAGGGTCCTAGTGGTCGACGATCACGATCTGGTTCGAACCGGTATTACCCGTATGCTGGCTGATATCGATGGCCTGCAGGTGGTGGGTGAGGCGGATTCGGGCGAGTCGGCGCTGAAGCTCGCCCGGGAACTGAAGCCTGACGTCGTGCTGATGGACGTCAAGATGCCTGGGATCGGCGGCCTGGAAGCCACCCGCAAGCTGTTGCGCAGCCACCCCGACATCAAGGTGGTGGCGGTTACCGTGTGTGAAGAAGACCCGTTCCCGACCCGCCTGATGCAGGCCGGTGCCGCCGGTTACCTGACCAAGGGCGCAGGGCTGGACGAAATGGTCCAGGCGATTCGCCTGGCGTTTGCCGGCCAGCGCTATATCAGCCCTCAGATCGCCCAGCAGCTGGCGCTCAAGTCGTTCCAGCCGCAGGCGTCACCGTTCGATGCGCTGTCGGAACGGGAAATCCAGATTGCACTGATGATCGTCGGCTGCCAGAAAGTGCAGATCATCTCCGACAAGTTGTGCCTGTCGCCCAAGACCGTCAATACTTACCGTTATCGGATCTTCGAAAAACTCTCGGTCACCAGCGACGTCGAACTGACCTTGCTGGCCGTTCGCCACGGTATGGTTGACGCAAGCCTGTAAACCTTCATGTCACAAGTCTTTGATTCCAGCGCATTCCTGGCGACCTGCAGTGGTCGCCCGGGCGTTTACCGGATGTTCGACGCCGAGGCGCGGTTGCTCTATGTGGGCAAGGCCAAGAACCTCAAGAAGCGCCTGGCCAGCTATTTCCGCAAGACCGGCCTGGCGCCGAAAACCGCCGCGCTGGTGGGGCGCATCGCCCAGGTCGAAACCACCATCACCGCCAACGAGACCGAGGCGCTGCTGCTCGAGCAGAACCTGATCAAGCAGTGGCGCCCGCCGTACAACATCCTGTTGCGCGACGATAAGTCTTATCCGTACGTGTTCCTTTCGGACGGTGAGTTCCCGCGCCTGGGCATTCATCGCGGGGCGAAGAAAGCCAAGGGGCGTTATTTCGGGCCGTACCCCAGTGCGGGCGCCATTCGCGAGAGCCTCAGCCTGCTGCAGAAAGCCTTTTCCGTGCGCCAGTGCGAAGACAGCTACTTCGCCAACCGCACTCGCCCGTGCCTGCAATACCAGATCAAGCGTTGCAAAGGGCCGTGCACCAACCTGGTCACACCCGAGGAATATGCCGAGGACGTGCGTCACTCGGTGATGTTCCTTGAAGGGCGCAGCCAGCAGTTGGGCAACGAGCTCAACGAGGCCATGGAAAAGGCGGCCATGGCCCTCAACTTCGAGAAGGCCGCCGAACTGCGCGACCAGATTGCCTTGTTACGCCGGGTCCAGGACCAGCAGTACATCGAAGGCGGCTCCGGCGATGTCGATGTGGTGGCCGCCTTCGTCAACCCGGGTGGTGCCTGTGTGCACCTGATCAGCGTGCGCGGTGGCCGGGTGCTGGGCAGCAAGAACTTTTTCCCGCAGGTGGGCATCGAGGAGGAGGTGGCCGAAGTCATGGCCGCGTTCCTGTCGCAGTACTACCTGGGCAATGCCGAGCGCGAGCTGCCTGGCGAGTTGATCGTCAACGTGGTGCACGAAGACTTCGAGGCCATCACCGAAGCCGTGCAGAGCCTGCGCGGTCGCGAGCTGGCCATCAGCCACCGCGTGCGCGGCACCCGTGCGCGCTGGCAGCAACTGGCGGTGACCAACGCCGAGCAGGCGCTCAATGCCCGCCTGGCCAACCGCCAGCACATGGCCGCACGCTTCGAGGCCCTGGCCGAAGTGCTCGGGCTGGATGAAGTTCCGCAGCGCCTGGAATGCTATGACATCAGCCACTCCAGCGGCGAGGCCACGGTGGCCAGCTGCGTGGTGTTTGGCCCGGAGGGCCCGATCAAGTCGGATTACCGTCGCTTCAACATCGAAGGCGTTACCGGTGGCGACGACTATGCCGCCATGCACCAAGCCCTGACCCGCCGTTATGGGCGGATCAAGGACGGCGAGGGCAAGTTGCCCGACGTGCTGCTGGTGGACGGCGGCAAGGGCCAGCTGAACATGGCCCGCGAAGTGATGCAGGAGCTGGCTTTCACCGACCTGACCCTGCTCGGCGTGGCCAAGGGCGTGACCCGCAAGGCTGGCTTCGAGACCCTGTACCTTAACGACGTGGCCCACGAGTTCACCCTCAAAGGCGACAACCCGGCGCTGCACCTGATCCAGCAGATCCGCGACGAAGCCCACCGGTTTGCCATCACCGGCCATCGTGCCCGGCGCGGCAAGGCCCGCCGTACCTCGAGCCTGGAAGACGTCGCCGGGGTAGGGCCCAAGCGCCGCCGCGACCTGCTGAAACACTTTGGCGGCCTGCAGGAGCTCAACCGCGCCAGTATCGATGAGATCGCCAAAGCCCCCGGCATCAGTAAAAAGCTTGCCGAGTCGATTTATGCCAGCCTGCATAGCGAGTAGAATGCCGGGTTCAACCCGCAGCCAGTCGTACCGATGAATATTCCAAACCTGCTCACCGTTCTACGCGTCCTGCTCATCCCGATCTTCATCCTGCTGTTCTATATGCCCTATCACTGGAGCTACATGGCTGCCAGCACGGTGTTTGCCATCGCCGCCGCCACCGACTGGCTGGACGGCTACCTGGCGCGTCGCCTGCAGCAAAGCACCCCATTCGGCGCCTTCCTCGACCCTGTGGCCGACAAGCTGATGGTGGCCGTGGCCTTGGTGCTGCTGGTGCAGGTGCACGCCAACTTCTGGCTGACCCTGCCAGCGGCGGTGATCATCGGTCGCGAAATCGTCGTTTCGGCGCTGCGCGAGTGGATGGCCGAACTGGGGGCACGTGCGCATGTGGCGGTGTCCAACCTCGGCAAGTGGAAGACTGCGGCGCAGATGCTGGCGCTGGTGATCCTGCTGGCCAACCCGCCGGTGGTGAGCTTCTGGGTGGTACTGGGCTATGGCCTGCTGCTGGTGGCAGCTGCCCTGACCCTGTGGTCGATGGTGCACTACCTGGTAGCCGCCTGGCCGCATCTGCGCGAAGGCTCCGAGCAAAAATAAAAGTTTTTTGAATCAAGGGGTTGACGCCGTTTCAGATATCGCTAGAATGGCACCCATCACGACGCGGGAATAGCTCAGTTGGTAGAGCACGACCTTGCCAAGGTCGGGGTCGCGAGTTCGAGTCTCGTTTCCCGCTCCAAATATAGATCTACAGAGTTCCATGGAAGTCTGTAGATACTTGAAAATAGACGCTTCGGCGTCTTTTTTCGTTTCAGCGCAGTCTGCCTGAACCCATCAGCAGCCACGAAATTTAAGTACAGCACGAAGGTCCACAAGGCACGTGAGTGTCATTGACGCTGGCCTCGCGTAGTGCGGCAAGATGCGGACGTTCGGCCAGCCACATGACATTGGCGGCCACTGATACAACTCGTTGATGGACACGCTGACGTGCGGGCGCAGCAGCGTCAGGCTGCTATTGGATGCCTCGTGGTGCATGGGTTGAACCCACCCGTGACCAAGGCCCAGCGCAAGAGCCTAGGGCCATGTCTCCGATGCCTTGGCAAAGACCTTGCGTCCCAGATCAGCGGTATGTTTGTCTCGTGCAGACGAGGTCGGTGGGATTCCACTGCCTTTTGCACGAGTGCCTGGCTTTCTGGCAATAGGTAGAAATGAGGACACAGGCCAAAGGCAGACACCATTTCTCCCCCGAGCAGGGGCTCAAGCGCGGGTGTTAACTGTATACACCCCCTCGACAGCGTGCTCCGATAGGTTGATTGCTCAATCATCCCATTGGGTATTGTCATGCAGACAGATCGAGCATCCACCGTTCCCGACGCGCTCGCATTGGCGCAAGCCTATCAGGACAGCATCATTGCCAAGCGCCTCCCCGCCTGGCTGAAAGCTGCTACCACGGAAGAACTGCAACAGCTTCGCGCAGCAATGCGCCGAAGCCTGGACACTCGCCGCCACCTGTCGAGGGTCCTGGCGCAGATTGAGGGCATCGACGCATTCGCAACGCCGATCCTGGCCTCGCAAATGCAGGCGAAGTTCGGCCATGCGTACAACGTTCGACGTTGGCAGATGCTGGTTGGCAATCGGGAGGTCGTGATCAATGCGCTACCCGTGGGCGCGCACCTCACCGAAGTGAAGTACGAGCCGATGCCGCTGCTGGAGGCGGCCTTGCGCAATTTCACTGAGGCAGAGACTGCTTCGGACAGAACCCTGGACGGCGCGCAACCCAGGGGAAACCGTTTGTTGAATCCTCGGCAGGGCAGCGTGACGCCACCCAGTGCGGACCAGTTTGCGCGGTTCTGTCGAGAGTTGGACCTAGGCGCGCAGTATCAACAGCATCTGGACGAAGCATTGCAGCCCACGTCCGGTTTCGATCAGGCATCGGGCACGCCTCGCCTGTTGGCTGATGCCCATCGTGATGCGCTGCTGGTGGATGCCTATGAGGCCAAGCTCACAGGTGTGCTGACTCAGGCGGAACTGCAATTGATCGCGGGACTTTGCAACGACAATGCCTTGGGTAGGTTGAATGGCGATCCTGTAGTCGCTAACCGTCTTCAACTGTTGGGCCATACGATGCAGCAGATCGTCGTGCTCGCGGTCATGGACGAAGGCATCATTCGCAACACCATCAAGCGGGTACTCGTGCACATTCCGGGTGATGAACATGGCGCTTGGTGTGCATTCGAGAGTCTGCGCAAATTCGCAAATGCGCTGGGCCGGCGCTTGCGCGAGCCGAGTTACCAAAAGTTCTTCACTCGCTTTGTACGACGGCGCGATAGCCAGGCCTTCTTCGGTGAAATCATTCCAGCCTATGCCGATCTGGTCTCGACCGCCAATTACGAACTCAATGAAGAGGTCGAGCCGTATGGGTTGCCGCTGTTCAATACACTGGCGACAGCGCGTATAGCACAGATCAAAGATGATGCAGCCATGATCGCCGTGCCGGTGGCCAAGCTGGACCGGGCGGTCGAAGTCGCGCATAACCGGCGACTGGCGGCCGAGGGATGGACGCTGCTGAACCTGGCAGGCCTGTTTGTACCTGCCATTGGCCTCGGCTTGCTTGCCATCACGGCATGGAGGCTATTGGGCGAGGTTTACCATGGCATCGATGCCTGGCGTGAGGGTGACGACAATGAAGCACTCGGTCACTTGCTCAATGTGGGGGGCGATGTCGCGGCGATGACAGTGACATCGGCGGGTTTGCTTTTGACCCGACGTTTATGGCATGGCGCCACAGTGGTCGATGAGCTGGTGCCTGCTCACCTTGAAGATGGCACGGTCAAACTGTGGAACCAGGACCTCTTGCCTTATAGATTGGCCGGGCCAGCGCCAGGGGCCGTTCGGGACGCCCAGGGCATTCATCGCCTGGGTACGTTCGCGTGGGTGGAGATTGACGGAGGCTACTACGCAGTAGAGCAACGAGTGACAACGGGGGCGTGGCGGCTGTTGGCTCGGGAGGGTCACGCACCGTTGCTATGCCACAACGGCGCAGGTGCCTGGCGTTTGTGGAGCGAACAGCCTGCCCAATGGGATGACCTTCACACCTTGTTCCGCCGTTTTGGCGAGGATGCCCAAGGGTTGGATGAAGAGCAGATCGACCAGGTTCTGGCGGCTCATGCGTTGGATGCAGAGCATCTGCGTGGACTTCATGTGTACGGTCGGGCACTTGATCCCGAAGTGATGGACACGGTGCTACGCGTCAAGCTTGATCAACGTATTCGCAATGTCATTGGCGATCTTCGTTCAGGCAAAGCTGTAACGGATCAGCTTGTGCTTGAGCATGCCCGCAGCCTGCTGGGGAACAGTACAAGCGTCAGTGCCGACTTGGCCAATCAAATCTCGCCTCGAAGGCGTGAGCTGTTCCAGCGACTGTACGAAAGCATGCAGGAAACCGACTCATCCGGTGTGGCGCAGCTTCGCCGGGTATTCACCAGTTTGCATGGGCCAGCGGCGAGAGGCTTGATAAGCGCTGCCAGTGTGACGGATCGTCGTCTACTGGAAGTCGACAAACGCATTTCATTGAGTTTGTCAGAGGCTGTCCGCAACTGTGTGCAGCGGATTCGCACGGCGAGGGCCTATGAATCGGTGGTGATCGATTCCCCGCAGAATGCGGACACTGCAAGAGCTGCAGTGGCAATGAGCAAGTATCTACCGAATGCCTCCACCGGCATTCGTTGGCGGCTACTTGAGGCTGGGAGTGACGCAAACATTAAGTTGCTGGATAGCGAGTCTGGCACTCGACAACGCGGGCTCTTGCATCGGGATGGGCGCTTTCAGTTGCTTGATGATCAAGGCACTGCCGTGGGGGCTCCAGGGGAACTGTTTGACATCATGGCCTCAGCCTACGACGAAGGGCTGCGGCAATCTTTGGGAGTAAGCGATCCGATTGCTCATAACCTGCGGGTGCTACTGGCTCGGCTTGCTAACGTTCGACGTGCGGAAGTCCAGGCGCTGTTTGGGCGGCGCCAAGGCGACGGAGTATGGTTTACGCCGCCCCAACGTATACAAGACGGGCGTATTGGTTACCCGTTGAGTGGGCGGGGCGAGGGGGGCGCGCCAGTTAGAAGACGACCGCAAGCACTGTTCGCCATTATTCGTTCTCTCTATCCATCATTCTCTGATGAGCAGTCCCTTACTTGGATTAGCGATGTACAGGCAGCAGGGCTGAACCTGGAATCGGAGCTGCAAAGGTTGGGGCAGGAACTGGAGGCACTCGGAACCAGTCTTCATCAATGGCAGATGCGTGCTCCGATGGGAGGGGAGCGCAGCGTGCGGCGAGAGTTTCGTGAGTCGTTGGTCAATTGCTGGCGGCGACGACTCACTTACCCAGGACCAGCCACTGGGCAGACCCACAGTTATCGTTGGGCCATCTTCAATCTATCACTCCCGGCGCTGCCTGAACTGCCCTCACAGGTCAGCTTTGGCCATGTCACCGAGATGGCGGTTTTTGAAGTGGGGCTCACAGCGCTGCCGGAGCAGTTCATACGGGCGTTTCCGAACCTGAGAACATTAGAGCTTCCAGGGAATCGACTCACACAATTGCCATTGCAGCTGATGCAAATCAGATTATTGCAGAGTCTGGACCTCTTTGGTAACCAGATTGTGATGACGCCTGCTCAGGCAACCATACTGGCCTGTTGTGAATCACTGGAGTACATCAACCTTTCGTTCAATCCCCTTGGGCGGGTGTTCTCGCTGGCCGGGCTTGGCCGGCTACGACGATTACATATGCGCAGTACGGGGATCAACCAACTGCCTAATGCTCTGACGGATCGACCGGATTTGCTTTTGGCTGATTTGCGTGACAACCAGATTGATCGCTTGCCTGAGCATTTCTATCGAGCGCCCGGGTGGATCCGCCGTAGCATTCTGGTACGCGGTAATCCACTGACCGAGATGGAGATCTCGCGCTTGCGAGCATCCTTGGAAGGCGTGGGAACGTTGCGTGAAGAGGTGGTTGTCGATGCCGTAGGGCACTCCCGTCGGCGTTGGTTGGATGCCTGCCAGAGTACACATAGAGGAGAGTTCTCTTTGCATTGGGACAATCTCCAGAGCGCCCCTCGGTCAGGCGAGTTTTTCTCCATGCTCACACTCCTGCTGCGTTCGGCCGATTTTCATCAGAGTCCTCAGGCGTTGGCAGATCGCGTGTACTCGATGATTGTGGCTATGTCGGAGTACTCCAGCTTGCGGGAGGAGTTATTCAACGAGGTAGACGAAACCAATTGCCAGGATGGTGCAGCGCTTACCTTCAGCAACTTGGAGCTGCGCATGTTGGTGTGGCAAACGCAGCGCGGTGCTGAAGATCGAGAAGAGGGTTTGTTGCACCTGGGGCGACAGTTGTGGCGGCTGGATGAGGTAAACCGCATTGCACTTGAGGAGATACAGGCCCGGCGAAAGGATGGGGCAGATCCTGATGAGGTCGAGGTCGGGCTGGCCTATCGAGTGTCCCTGCGTGATGCGCTCGACTTGCCTGCGCAGCCCGGCGGCATGCTGTTCAGAGAGTCTGCTCGGGTAGACGAGGCGGGTGTGGCCGATGCACTGGCGCGTGTTCGGGAGGCTGAAACTTCCGCCACAGTTGCTGCATCCCTTGTCGAACGTGGTTTTTGGCAGGACCATTTGCAGCGAACCTATGGGGCGCGATTTGAAGCCGTCGATGCGCCTTTTCATGAGCAGTTGAATGTGCTGATGGACGAGCAGGCTGTTCCGGACGGTGAACGGCTGACGGAGATGAACCGGGTGCGGGATGCGCGCCAGGCTGCACAGCGTCAATTGATGGAGGAGTTGACCTTGGCTGCGCTGGAGCCTGGCGCTGATCCGCAGGCGAGCGGTGGTACAGAAGAGCCTGTGTCGCCGGGGGCGTCCGCGGTTTAAGCAGTTGCCGCGCGCGTCGTTCTCAGCCGATATGCAGGCGGTTGCGACCCGCTTCCTTGGCGACGTACAGTGCTTGGTCGGCGCGTGCCAGCAGCGCCTCGCTGTTGTCCAGGTCGCAGCCACGGGCACTGGCGACGCCGATGCTTACGGTCACCTTTTCAAAAGGACTGTCAGCGTGGGCAAGCGGTTCCAGGGCCAGGCAGTCGAGCATCGCCTGGGCTACCCTGGCCGCGCCTGCGCAGTCGGTATCCGGCAGGATCGCTGCCAGCTCCTCGCCGCCGTAGCGCGCCAGCAAGTCGGGTGGCCGGCGCGTGCAGCCCGCAAGGCGCTGGGCCACTTGCTGCAGGCAGGCGTCACCGGCCAGGTGGCCGTGGCTGTCGTTGTAACGCTTGAAGTGATCGATGTCGATCATCAGCAGCGCTAGGGGCCTGCCACTACGCCTGGCCCTGCCGACCTCCTGGGCCAGGGTCTCGTTGAAGCGGCGCCGGTTGGCAAGTCCGGTCAGCGCATCGTGCATCGCCAGGCGCTCCAGTTGCTGGTTGCTGTCGAGCAGTTGCTGCTGGGTCACCCGCAGTTCACCTTCTGCCAGGCTGCGACGACGCATGGCGCCGATCAACAGCCAGCCGATACTGCCGATCAGCAGTAGCAGGCCGCTCACCACCAGCGCCGACAGTTGCGCTTCCAGCTGCCAGGCCGCCAGTGCCTCACGCTTGCCCAGGGCGACAGTGGTCACCAGAGGAAGCTGGTCGCTCTTGCGAAACGCATACAGGCGTTCGACGCCATCCAGGCTTGACGTGAACGAAGCGGTACCCACCGACTTGTCGATCAGGTACTTGGCATAAATGGGCGAGCTGGAAAAATTGCGCCCCATGTCCTGCTCGCGAAACGGGTAACGCACCAGCAGCGAGCCATCGGTGTAGGACAGCCCGATGGCCCCGTCGTGGCCGAGGTCGATCTGGCCGAACAGGCGCAGGAAATTCTCCACGCCCAAGGTCACGGCCACCACACCGGCGAATTGCCCGGTGACGTCGTCGAAGCGGCGGCTGATGGTGATGACCCATTCCTGAGTAGCGCGGCTGCGTATGGGCAGCCCTATGAAGGGCTCGCGGGAAGGGTCGTCACGGTGGTGGATGAAGTACGCCCGGTCGCTGCTGTTGGCACCGGCCGGGATGGGGCGGTTGGAGGACATCAGCCAGCGCCCGTCCCTGTCGTATACGGTGATCCCGCTCAACTGCGGCATCAGCGGTTGCTGCCTGCTGACAAGCTGGCTGAGGCGTTCGATCTGCCGTGGCCCGCTGCCTTCGGTTTCAAGGCGTTCGACCAGCCCGAGCAGGATCATGGAGCTTTGCCGGACAATCCCCTCGGAGTAGGTGGACAGGGCTTGGGTCAGGTTCAGGCCATGGATGTCGACTTCTGCAAGGGCGCGTTCGCGGGAAGCCATGACTTTCCAGAGCGTCAGCGAAGCGAGGGAGCAACCAATGACTGATAGCAGCAGAACGACGAGTTGAATGTCACGCTTCACGGTAGTACCTGATGGAAATCCGAATTCCGACGCTGGCGATCAATCGTTGAAAGCCATGGCATATAGCCATTCCTGGCTGCAGGCAAGCATACAAGGCGCTACCTGAAAGCGCAGTAACTACCGTAACGCCGGGCCATGCCGGGCAGGGTGCGGCCATCCGTGGGGATGATCATTGGCGCCATAGCAACATGGCAGATTGAGACTATAGTAACGTCATAAAAACAGGGACTGTGGGTGCCATGTCTACGATCGATCTGTCGTCCTCGCAAAGTCTTCGCAAACGCGTGTTGTTGGCTGGGGCACTGAATATCGGCTCCATCGTCGCCTCCCAGGTCATCCGATTGGGTGGCAACCTGATTATCACCCGTTTGCTGCTGCCGGAAATGTTCGGCCTCATGGCCATTGCCACCACGGTTTCGGTGTTGCTGCTGTTGCTGTCCGATGTAGGGCTGCGGCAAAACATCATTCAAAGCCCGCGCGGCGACGAGCCGCTGTTCCTCAATACCATCTGGTCACTGCAGATCATTCGCGGCCTGGGGCTGTTTGTGGTGATGCAGCTGGTGGCGCTGGCGTCGTGGATTTCCCAGCACTTCGAAATGTGGCCGATGCATTCCACCTACGCTGACCCTCAGCTGCCCGGGATACTGGCTGTCACCGGCTTTTTCGCGATCATCTTCGCCTTCCAGTCAACCAAGATCGATGTGGCCATCCGCACCTTCCAGCAGAAGAAAGTGGTGCTGGTCGAACTGGTTTCGCAAATCGCCGGCCTGGTGGTGATGCTGGTGATCGGTTATCTCTTCCGTTCCATCTGGGCGCTGGTGGCAGCAGGCCTGATCTCCACTCTGGTGACCACAGTGCTCAGCCATATGATTTTCCCGGGGCACAAAGACCGCCCGCAGTGGGACCCGGCAGCCCTGCGCGAGATCGTCAATTACGGCCGTTGGGTGTTTCTGTCGTCCGCCGTCGGCGTGCTGGCCATGCAGGGCGACCGGATCTGGTTCGGCGGCAGCATGACCGTGGCGCAGCTGGGGGTGTATTCGATTGCCGTGGGCATTCTGGCGGCCTTCCAGCTCAGCCTGCAGCGGCTGGCCGGGGCGGTCGCCTTGCCGGCCTTCAGCGAGGCGGCCAGGACCGGCGACATGGAGCGCCTGCGCAATCTGTATTTCCGCTTCAGGCTGATCTTCGATGTGCTGACCCTGTTCACCTGCGGCTTCCTGTTCACCGCCAGCCCGCTGATCATCCATTGGCTGTATGACGCCCGGTACCAGGACGCCGGGCACATGATGGCGATTCTGTCGCTGTCGCTGTTCACCTTGCGCTACGGCCTGACGCAACAGATCTGGATGGCCTTGGGGCTGACCAAGTACATGGCCATGGACAACATCATCCGGGTGGTGGCGCTGTTCACCCTGATGCCGTTGCTGCTGGCCATCGGCGGGGTGACCTACGCACTGTGGGGGGTGGCCCTGCATACCTTCTTCACGCTGTTCCTGATCTTCAAGGTCAGCCACCAGCTGGGCATGCTGAGTATCAAGCGTGAACTGGTGGTCTTGCCCGTCATGGTGTTTGGCGCCCTGTGTGGCCAGTTCATCAGCCACCTGTTCGCCTTCTGATCGGCTGTACCAAGGACCTGAACGATGAATGTGATCGACTTTTTTGATCGGACCCGAATCATCAATATCCCGTCCAGAACGGACCGCCGCGAAGAAACCGAAGCCGAGTTCGCCCGCAACGGCTTCCACATCGATGACCAAAAGATCGGCTTTTTCCCGGCAGTGACGCCTACCGGCCAAGAGGGCTTCCCCAGCATCGGCGCCCGGGGCTGCTTCATGAGCCACATGCAGATACTGGAAGAAGCCGTGCGCCTGAATGTCGACAACATCCTCATCATGGAAGACGACATCCAGTTTTCCCGGCACATTGGACCGTTTGGCAAGAAGGCCATCGAGTCCCTGCAAGGCATGGACTGGGACATTGCATACCTGGGCCATTCCTGCGAGGGCAATTCCGATACCCCGGGCTGGGCACCGGTCGATCGCCCCATCCACCTGTCGCACTTCTATGCGGTGAACGGCAAGAGCGTGGGCAAGCTGCGGGACTTTCTCGCGCAGATCCTGCAGCGCCCGCCAGGGCACCCCGACGGCGGGCCGATGCACTATGACGCGGCCCTCAACACGCTGATCCACACCGACAAGAACATCCAGGCCTACTACTTCACCTGGAGCCTCGGTTACCAAAGGCCTTCGCGCACCGACCTGCATGCCTTGTCGATATTCGACCGGCTGGCCATGCTGCGGCCGGTGATGGCCTTGTATCGGCGCTTGAAGGCGGAAAAACTCAGGAGAACCCGATAGCCTTCAGCGCATTCAATTTCAGTATTGGGCTGATAGTGCCCGATGTCGCAATCAGGCCTTCCCAAAAGTTGCTCAAGGACAGCGAAGTGCTGAGGTGTGCCAAGGCCAGCCGGCTGAACATGGACCCGCTGGAACCACTTCTGGGCGACCACGCATTTAGGGCGTCACATGCCTGTCATGCGCGGCTGATAGTGTGCCGGTCCCATTTCGTGGCACAAGGTGTGCAGCGGTGTATCCCGGCACGACCCGCAAGCAGTTCATGCTCCGTTCCAGCGACATGCGCAGCGACGAGTTCGCCGCCTTGTTCACGCAACTGTACGGCAACTTGTATGCCGACATGCCGCCACTGGGCGAAGGTATCGCCATCGGTGGCGTCTACGGCCGTTTCGGCGGCATGAGCGTGCGGCACATGCAGTATCGGGGCGACTTCACCATCGTCCTGCCGGCGCCGCAGGACGAAATTACCTTTGTGCTGCCTACTGCGGGCAAGATCATCTTCGACCACCGCAGCGAGTCGATCGGCGGTGCCCAGGTCGGCCTGGCAGTGGACAAGCTCGACATCCGTTCGGTGAGGATCACCGATGGGCATGCCCAGTGCGGTATGTCGATCCGCCGCAGCGCGTTCGCCGAGCGGCTTTCGACCCTGCTCGAACAACCCTTGCCTGCGCCGATTCGCTTCGCGCCGCAGGTCGACCTGGGCAACCCGGCGTTTCAGGGGATCCGGGCCTTGCTCGAACTGGCAACCGGGACCGAGTTCGACCAGTTGATCAACACCGGCCTGCTGATGCCTGTGCGCTTGCAGGAGATGCTGGTCGACGCGCTCCTCGAAACCTGGCCGCACAACTACAGCGAGGCATTGCGCAAGCCGGCCCCGGCGATTGCACCGCGGCACGTGAAGCTGGCCATGGCCTATTTGCGCGAGCATCCGGCCAGGCAAGTCAGTGGCAGCGAGCTGGCGGGGTTGGCCAATGTCAGCCTGCGGGCCTTGCAGGATGGCTTTCGGCGTTTTGCCGGGACATCGATTGTTGGCTATCAGCGGCAGGTGCGGCTGGAGCAGGCGCGAGAGGTGCTGGCGCGCGGGGAGGGCGGGTCGGTGGCGGAGGTTGCCTTGCACCATGGTTTCAGCAATGCCGGGCGGTTTGCCCAGTACTTTCAGCAAGCCTTTGGTGTCAGCCCGGCTTTGATTCGGCGCCGGTAGTCGGGGGCCACAAAGTGGCCCCCCTTCAGGCATCAGAAGGCATAACTGGCCTTGAGGCTGCCACTGACCCCATGGCTGTCCCCGCCACCCATGGCTGCCACTTCGGCACCGACACTCAGCGCCCCGAGGTTGGCCATCAGGTTCACGCCACCCATGAACTGGTCACGATTATCAAAGGCCGCCTGCTGCTCGATATCCAGCCCCAGCAGATGGCCTTCGCTGTCGACCTCATGATCGCCCAGCACATGCTCGTAACCCACCTCGACACCTGGCACCAGCTGCCAGTTGCCCATGGCGACCGGCGCGAAGGAGGCCTTGAGGTTGGCCACAGCAGCGCGACGGGTTTCTTTCAGGTCATCAACCTGCAGGGCCAACTCGCTGCCTTTCTCGGTGAAGCCATTTACGTCAACGCGGCTGACCCGCAGCCCGAGGCTCGGCTCCAGCACCATGGCGCCGGTGGGAAAGCGGTAGCCCAGCGCCAGGCTGCTGCCGGCCAGGGTGCCGTGGCTGTCGCCCTTGGCCGTACCCAGGCCGCCGCCGAGTTCGCGCTTGCTCGAATAGTCGAGCAAGCCGGCGCTGGCATCGGCGTTGATGAACAGACCTTGCTCCAGGCCATTCGGCGCGAAGCGCGCCCCCAGGCTGAGGAAGGTCAGGTCGGTGTCCGCCTCGCCACCGGCGCCGCCTACATTGCCATTGCTGTAGCCGAACCCTGCATGGGCGCTGAGCTGCTCGGAGAAGCGCTGAGTCATGCCGACCATCAGGCCCTGGCTGTGCTCGTTGCTGCTGGCGGCGTGGGAAGAACCATCGGTACCCAGGTAGCCGGCCAGGGCGGTGCTCCACAGGCGCGACTGGCCGACCTTGAGGTCGCTGCCATCGGCAAAGGGCGCGGCCGCACGGTCGATCATCGCCCCCTGGCGCAGCAGGAAGCTGGCGGCGTCGGCATGCACCTGGCCACCCACGGTCGACTCGACGCCACCCAGCGTGCCGGCGTCGATGGCCGACTGCAGGTAGTAGTTGTAGGCGGTGTAGCTGCCCGAGAGCGAGGTGTCCTGCAGTTGGCGTAGCAACTGCGCCCCCGCCGCGTCGTTGCCCAGCAGGCCGGCTTCGCCGGGCAGCGTGCCGTAGCGCACCATCTTGCCGCGCAGCACGTAGATGGTTTCCTGCGACAGCCCAGGCCCTGTTTCAGGTAATTGTCCATGGTCCCGTATTCGGCGGTGAGCTCATCCAGGCCAGCCTGCAGATAGCTGGCTTCGACCCCGAGCAGCGGCGCGTAGATCGCGGCCATGCTCGCTGGCATGGCGGCCAGCGTCGCGGCCACACGGGCGGCGGTATAGTCGTTGGTGGCCAGGTAGTTGCTCATGATAGTGGCGTCGTCGACCCCGGCGATGCTCAGCAGCACGGCGGCGGTCCAGCCGGTGCGGTCCTTGCCGGCGGTGCAGTGGAACAGCGCGGCACCGTCGGCGCTGGCCAGTTCGTTGAACAGTACGCTGAACTGCCCACGCATGCCGGCATCGCTGACGAAGGCGCGGTTGGTGTCCTGCATCATCGCCCGCGCCTGGGCGGCGCTGCTGAACGACATGCTGGTGATGTTCGAACCCGACGTGGTGCTGCCGATGATGTCGATGTTGGTGTAGCTGGCGCCGGCTGGCAGGGTGTCGGGGGTGCTGGCGATTTCGCTGGGGGTGCGCAGGTCGTAGACATCGCTGATGCCCAGGCTGTTGAGGATGGCGAGGTCGGCCGCCGTCGGCGTCAGGGCGTTGGAGCGGTAGAACACCCCGCCACGCATCACCCCATCGTGGCTGGTGGTGTAGGCGCTGGTGGTGCCGGCGATGTCGCGGAAGTTATCCATGCCGGCCAGGCGCGGGGCGTCGAGCGCGTCGGCGGCATGGGCGGTGGAAATGGCCAGGGCCAGCAGGGACACGGAGCAGAATAGACGTTGCAACACGGAAGTAGCCTCGATCAGGTGCGTTGGGCTGGCTACTGTCCGTGGGCAAGATGAAACTGGATGTTACAAGTTTCCGCGCAACGCAAATGGCTGCGCGTTCTGTCTGCTGCGTGCGTTTTTCGTCTCTGTGGGCCGGTCAGAGGTGATCGGCATCCACAACTGCCTTGGCGAATGCCTGCGGGGCCTCTTGTGGCAGGTTGTGGCCAACACCGCCAGTGATCAGTCGGTACTCGTACTTGCCAGTGAAACGCTGTGCGTAGGCCTCGGCTGGCGGGTGCGGCGCGCCATTGGCGTCACCTTCGAGGGTGATGGTTGGCACACCGATGCTGGGCAGCTTGGCCAGCCTGGCTTCCAGTGGGTCGTACTGGGTTTCGCCCTGGGCCAGGCCCAGGCGCCAGCGGTAGTTGTGCACGGTGATGGCGACCTGGTCCGGGTTGTCCAGCGCCTTGGCGCTGCGCTCGAAGGTGGCGTTGTCGAAGCCCCACTTGGGTGATGCGGTCTGCCAGATCAGTTTGGCGAAATCATGGCGGTTCTTCTCGTAGCCGGCCTGGCCGCGCTCTGTAGCGAAGTAGTACTGGTACCACCACTGCAGCTCCGCGCTCGGCGGCAACGGCGCCTTGGCAGCTTCCTGGCTGCTGATCAGATAACCGCTGACCGAGACCAGTGCCTTGACCCGCTCGGGCCACAGCGCCGCCACGATATCGGCAGTGCGCGCGCCCCAGTCGAAGCCGGCCAGCACCGTGTGCTTGACCTGCAGTGCATCCATGAAGGCGATCACGTCGCTGGCCAACGCCGAGGGTTGGCCGTTGCGTGGCGTGTCAGGCGAGAGGAAGCGCGTTTCGCCGTAGCCGCGCAAGTAAGGCACCAGTACCCGATAGCCCTTGGCGGCGAGGGCTGGGGCGACGTCCTGGAAGCTGTGGATGTCGTAGGGCCAGCCGTGCAGCAGGATCACCACCGGCCCGTCGGCCGGGCCTTGCTCAACGTAGGCGACGTCGAGGACGCCAGCCTTTATGTGTTTCAGCGGGCCGAAAGTGTCGCTTGCCTCGACGGCAGGTTGCGCTTGCACCGCCTGCGTGGTGGCGGCTGCCGATACGGCCAGTGGCAGCAGGGCGCAGGCAAACAGGATGGAACGGCTGAAACGACGGGGGGCGGTCGATGCGACGGGTATGTGGCGAGCTTGCATTGGGGCGTCTCCTTGGCTTGGCCATCGGCGCTGCGGGATGCAAGTCATTCAAGACGATCGCTGTATCGAGGATGTGTCGATTGCAGCTGCGGTGAGCGTTCTTGTGTATCCGGTCTCAGTTTGTACACATTGAGATACAGGCGCATAGGTCGGCGCTGTCCAGAATCTGTGCGTAATCGAGTGCCAGGTTGCTCAACGACATTGCATGCACATCCTCGGCAAGCCAGAGCCGACCTTGCAGGTCATGCTGGTCGAAGGTGAAGCAGGCGTCTGCCGCTACTACCACGGTGAAACCGAGATTGCCTGCCGAGCGCGCCGTGGATTCCACCGAATTGTTGGTGATCACACCCGCGATCACCAGCTCGCTGATACCGCGATTGTGCAGCCAGCGCTCCAGCCCCGAGTTGGCGAAGGCATCCGGCACATGCTTGTCGAACACGGTTTCGCTGGCCAGCGGCGTGAAGGCCGGCTGGAATTCGCAGCCCGCCTGGCCTGGCCAGAACACCGAAGTGGGCGAGCGGGATACGTGCCGTACGTGCACGACCGGTCGCCCGCCCAGGCGCCATGCCGCCAGCAGTTCGCCCATGCGCAATTCGGCCTCGGGATTGTTGCGCCGGCCCAGGCGAGGGTGGTGGATGCCGACTTGCAGGTCGATCAGCAGCAGGGCAGCGTTGGCGGCGAGCGCGGTCATGGAGGGGTCCTTGTCTGGGAGCGTTGTAAGCTAGCACAGGTGCCAGGTTTTGCTCCGGGCCGCATCATCTGATCCGCTTTTTTTCTTCGAACCTGAATCTGTAACCGTATCAGCCTGATGCCGACAATGCTCTTCATCCCTGCTATCACACTGAAGAGGTTCCGATGGGCAAGCTCGCGCTGTTTCTGGGTGGCTTTCTGCTGTTGACCATTCTGATTGGCCTGTTGGGCACCATTCCGCCAAGCTGATTCTCCCCACGCCCTCCGGCCCGTCTACCTCGCGAGATGGGCCAGATTGCTGCCAGATCCTGGCAGTCTCCCTCGGCCGTACCGCTGGACCAGTGGTAGGTGCAAGTCGTTCTCAAGTGTAAAAGCCTCGTGTAGTCTCCCGCTGCGTCATAATGGGTCGTATATAGCGCACCCAGTCTTTTGCCTTGGGAGTCAGTACATAGATGGAATGCAAGAAGGGCACTTCAGCCATGCTGGAGTGGCGTAGCCGTTTTCTCAGCGAAGGCATCCTCGAAGAGGATCAATACGATCAGGCGCTGCGCTGTGCCGAGTCCCTGGAACAGTCCGGGGAGATCAGCGCGCAGGAGTGGATCGAGCTGGTCAAGGCGGCGAATATCGCGCTGCTGAGCGTGCGATAAGTCCTTCATTGCTCGGGGAAATCTGTCCACAAAAAACGTGGGTAGGTCTGTGGATAAGATTCTGTAAGCCAGGCAAATTGCGGGTTCTGTTAAATTGAGCAGAATTTGAACAGCCTTCAGCCGGCCCTTTCAGAGGCGGCTTCACCCGCCTGGCGCAAGGCCAGCAGCAACTCGCGCACCCGGGCGGGCAGCTCGCCGGAGGGGTACACCGCGTGCATCTGCGGGTCCTGGCCAGTGCTTGAGGTCAGCCGGTAATCCGCGCACACCCTCACAAGGCGTCCCGCCTTCACCTGTGCTTCTGCCACCCAATCGGCTAGGCGTGCGATACCGGCACCGGCGAGGGTGCTGTGATAAACCGCATCGCCAGAACCCAGGCGCAAGCGTGGGTGCGGGCGTAGGCTGGTGATCTGGCCGTCGCAGCAGAAGTGCCAGGCCTTGAGGATGCGCGGGGCGGTATGCAAGATGAGGGCGTGCTTGTCCAACTGCTCGGGCCGCTCGGGCATGCCGGCGCGGGCGACATAGGCCGGGCTGGCATACAAGTGTCGGTGGTAGCGCCACAGCGGGTAACCAATCAGTTCGCTCGACTGCGCAAAGGCGCCACGGACCACGAAATCGAACTTGCCGTGCAATGGGTCGAGGGCTGCGTCGCTGTATTGCACGTCGAGGGTTACTTGCGGGTGGCGCTGGCCGAAGTTGGCCAGCACACCCGGTAAAACATGCTCGCCGAGCAGTTGCGGCGCAGCAAAGCGCACCCAGCCTTGCGCGCTGCCGGTAAGCGCGGCCAGTTCATCGACCGCGTCGCGTTGCACATCCAGCAAGCGTTCGGCGTGAGGCAGCAGGCGCTCACCGGCTTCGGTGAGGGACACAGCGTTGGCGTTACGGTTGAGTAGCTTGCAGCCGCTGTTGTCTTCCAGGGTTTGCACCGCCCGTGTCACCGCGCTGGGCGAGCGACCCAGCGCGCGTGCGGCGGCGACGAAGCTGCGCTTGTGCGCAACACTGACGAACGCCTGGATTTCGCGCAGCATGTCCAATGCCATGGAAGGCTCCTTGTTGCAGTTTTCGCAATATGGCATTTCAACACAAGCGCGCCGCTTTGATTAGCCTTGCAGTCCGTTTTCACTGCCTGGAACCGCGCCATGATGGATATCGCCGTACTCTCCGTGTTTGCTTTTGCTGCTGGCCTGATCGATGCCGCTGTCGGCGGAGGCGGCCTGATTCAGATCCCGGCGCTGTTCAACGTGTTGCCCACTGCGCAGCCGGCAGCGTTGCTGGGCAGCAACAAGCTGGCTTCAGTGTGCGGCACGGCCTTTGCCGCTCGCTCGTTCATTCGCAAGGTGACCCTGGACTGGGGCTTGATCGTGCCGGCGGCGCTCAGCGCCTTTGTCATGTCGTTCGCCGGGGCAGCCACGGTTTCGCTGGTGCCGCCCAGCGTGATGCGCCCGGCGGTGCTGGTGCTGATCGTGCTGATGGCGATCTACACCTTCTGCAAGAAGGACTTCGGCACCTTGCACAAGCCGGCGAAGATCGGCCGTCGGGAGCAGTGCCTGGCGGTGCTGATCGGGGGGGCGATCGGCTTCTATGACGGCTTGTTCGGCCCAGGCACCGGCAGCTTCCTGATCTTCCTGTTCATCCGCTTCTTCGCCCTCGACTTCCTGCATGCCTCGGCGTCGGCGAAGGTGGTCAACATCGCCACCAACCTGGCAGCCCTGGTGTTCTTCGTGCCGTCGGGCAATGTGCTTTACGCCATTGCCCTGCCGATGGCCGCGTGCAATATCCTCGGCGCACTGACCGGGACCTGGCTGGCGGTGCGCAAGGGCGCAGGCTTCGTGCGCGGGCTGTTCCTGATCTTGCTGTGCGTGCTGATCGCCAAGCTGTCCTGGGACCTGCTGACCTGATTCAGATCACCTGGCGCTGTGCCTCGGCCTGTTCGACGCGGTTGCGGCCATGGGCCTTGGCCCGGTACAGCGCCTGATCGGCGCGTGCCAGCAGTTCGTCCAGGCTGGGCGCGGTTTCGTCCGCGGCGCAGCCGGCCAGGCCAATGCTGACCGTGATCTGCAGGCGCGCATCGCCCTGGGCCGTATGCAGGTCCTGCACAGCGCGGCGAAGGCGTTCGGCGGTGAACTTGGCCTGCTCCGGCGGCAAGCCCGGGAGCACCACCACGAACTCTTCGCCGCCCAGGCGAGCCAGCAGTTCTTCGTCATGCAACTGGTCCTGCAGGGTGCGGGCGAACTGGCGCAGGACCTGGTCGCCCACTGCATGGCCATGGTGGTCGTTGATCGATTTGAAGTGATCGATGTCGAGCATCATCAAGGTCAGCGGCAGTGCATGCTGCTGGCGGCTGTCAAGCAGGGCATTGGCTTGGCGGGTAAAGGCACTGCGGCTGAGCAGGCCGGTGAGGTGGTCGATGGTGGCCTGGCGTGCCAGGCGCGCCAGCAGGCTGCGATTGGCCTGGCTGACACAGGCGACCACCAGCGGGCCGAGGACCAGCATGGCGATACCCAGGCGTGCCGACATCAGTGTGGTGACCCCGGGTTCGCTCTGCGGCACGCTGAAATGCATGAGGTTCTGCGCCACTGCGACGATCAGCGTGCTGCCGGCGATGAGTGCCAGCAACGACACCAGGAAGGGTGAGTACGTCCAGGCACACCACAACAGCGCGGCAATCGGAAAGGCGATGGCGCCTGGCCCACCAAAGGCAATGCTGAAGGCTATTGAGGCCAGCAGCACCAGCAAGGGCGCCAGGCGGATTGCCTGGGCGCCGCTGCGCATCAGTACGCGCGCCGAAGGGGCGGTGAGCAGCACCGGCAACACCAGCACGCTGGTCGAGAACTGTTCGCTGAACCAGGCCTGCCAGGTGGCCTGCAGCGACTTTTCGAACCACGGTGCGGCCATTACGCAGGCCATGCTGGCCGCCACCACGGCACCCGCCGCGCAGGCACCGAACACACTGAGCACGCCATACGGCGTGCGCATGCGCCGGTGCGGGCGGGGCAGGCGCGACAGCAGCCACCACACCGTCACCACCACGCCGAGGTTGCACAGGTTGAACCACAGGGCTGGCGCCCAGGCACTGCCACAGGCCAAGTCGGCCGCGACCATCGCCAGCCACACCAGGATAAAGCCCACGAGACTGGCCTGGCGCGGGTAGCGCAAGAGCACGCCGGCCAGCACCGCGTTGACTGGCCAGAACAGTGATAACGATTCGATCGGTCGGGCCAGGATCCCGCCGAGGGTCAGGGCAAAGGTCAGCCCGAACAGGGCGATAAAGGGCAACAGGCGCGATTGTGCTGGAAAAACCATAGGCTCGACCGACAAGCGGGAACGAAATCCAGGACAACGGCAATAAGCACCTGGGGCGTTGACGTGTCAGTGTGTTGGCACCGGGTGCTTGATGTCAATCTGCCGTAATCGTGCAAGTTGATGTCAAATAGCCTCCATTCCTTGCCAGATTGCCTAAAGGCCGAAGAACCAGGGCACCATCAGCACGGTCACCAGCATCACCAGCACGGTAAAGGGCACGCCGATTTTGACGAAGTCGCCAAAGCGGTACTGACCTGGGCCGAGCACCAGGGTGTTGACGGGTGAAGACACTGGCGTCATGAACGCCGCCGATGCCGCCAGGGCCACGGTCATGGCGAACGGGTAGGGCGACATCCCCAGTTGCGTTGCTGTGCTGATCGCCACCGGTGCCATCAGCACCGCGGTGGCGGTGTTGGAAATGAACAGGCCGATGACGGCCGTTACCGTGAACAGGCAGGCCAGCATGGCCAGAGGCCCGGCGCCGCCCAGCAGGCTGACCAGGCCGCCCACCGCCAGGTCGATGCCGCCGGTTTTCTGCAGCGCCTGGGCGAACGGCAGCATGCCGACGATCAGCACCAGGCTCTGCCAGTGAATGGCCCGGTAGGCGCTGTTCATGTCGATGCAGCGCCCGGCGCCCATCAGCAGGCAGCCGATCAGCGCGGCGATGACATTGGGTACCGCACCGCTGACCATCAACCCGACCATCACCACCAGGCTGACCAGCGCGTGCGGTGCACGGGTGCGGGCGGGCGCGACCTGATCGATTTCGGCCGGCAGGCTCAAGACCAGGAAGTCCTTTGGCTGGCTCTGCAGCTGGCGCACGGCCTTCCATGGGCCGACCACCAGCAGGGTATCTGCGAGGCGCAGTTTTTCTTCCACCAGTTGCTCTTCGATGGCCGCCTGTTCGCGGCGCAGACCGACCACGTTGAGGTCGTAGCGGCTGCGGAAGGCCAGCTCCAGAATGCTCTTGCCGATCAGCTGCGAGCCTGGCGGCAGTGACACTTCCGCCATGCCCAGGTCCTGGGACTGGTCGATGAAGTAGGCCGCCTTGAAGTGCAGCGGTTCCAGTTGCATGGTCTGGCACAGGTTACGCAGGTCGTCACGATTGGCGAACAGGTCGAGCAGCAGCACATCGCCCTCGTGCAGGACGGTGCCCGAGTCGGCGGCGATCACCCGGGTGGTGAACTTGTGCTGGCGTTCGATGCCGATCACGTTGGCGCCGTGCTTTGTACGCAGCTCCAGTTCACCCAGGGTATGGCCGATCAGTGGCGACTGCGGGCGGATGCGCAGGCGCCGTTCGCGGCCGCTGAGCTTGTAGTCGAGCACCAGGTCGAGCAGCGTGCGCCGGCTCTCGACGCGACCGTCCTTGCGCACTTCGCCATTGAGCCAGTGGCGCGTCAGCAGCATGTAACCGATGCCCAGCACCAGCACCACCAGGCCGAACGGGGTGAAACTGAAGAAGCTGAAGCCGGGCTCGCCATGGCGTACCAGCTCGCTGTGCACCACCACGTTGGGAGGGGTGGCCACCAGGCTGAGCATGCCACTGATCAGGCCGGCGAAGCTCAGCGGCATCATCAGCCGGCTGGGTGACAGCTTCAGGCGTGCGGCAATGCTCAGCACCACCGGGATGAAGATCGCCACCACACCGGTCGAGCTCATCACCGAGCCCAGCCCGGCCACCGACACCATCAGCAAGACCAGCAGGCGGGCCTCGCTGTTACCGGCCCGTTCGCTCATCCACTCACCGATGCGGTAGGCGATGCCGGTGCGTACCAGCCCTTCGCCGATCACGAACAGGGCGGCGATCAGCACCACGTTGGGGTCGCTGAAACCGGCCAGGGCCTGTTCCACGGTGAGGATTCCCGACAGCGGCAGGGCAAGGATCACCAACAGGGCGACCACGTCCATGCGTGGGCGGTTGATGACGAAGAGCATGACGACGACAGCCAGCAGGCCGAGGACCCAGAGCAGTTCCTGGTTCATGGGGCGGGGGTGTTCCTTCACTCAAGGGGGCACGAAAGACAGTAGCAGTCAGTGTGGCAGCTTGCGGTGAAGGTGGTGTTGATGTGCTGCAAGGTTTGCAGCCTTGGCACAAATGAAAAGGGCCGCAAGATGCGGCCCTTTTCATTGTCATCACTTAGTGACGGCGGTGATGGTGCTTCTTGCTGCCACCGTTGTCGCCCAGGTGGTTGCCCAGGGCACCACCGGCTGCGCCGCCCAGGCCGGCACCGATGGTGGAGCCATTCTTGCCGCCTACCGCGCCGCCCAGCAGCGAGCCGCCGGCCGAACCCAGGCCACCGCCGATGGCGGCTTCGGTACGGTTGCCTTTCTTCGCCGCTACCGCACTACCGGCTGCACCGCCGACACCGGCGCCGATAGCTGCGCCAGTGCGGCCGCCCATTTGCTGGCCGACAACGTTGCCCAGGACACCACCCAGGCCACCGCCAATGGCGGCAGTACCGTCACCGGCGAAAGCGCCCTGGCACAGCAGCAGGCCAAGAGCGAGGGAAGGTAGAGTCAGACGCATGATTGGAACCTCGAAGGAATCATCAGGTTAAGGCGCCGCACGGTTGGGCGGCGGGTCAGGGTAGGGGAGACGCTTCAGCGGTCGTATCGGTCACCGCGCCATTGGCGGTCGTCGTCGTCGCGATCGTGTCGGTGGTGGTGCCGGTGGCCGCGGTCGTCATCGCGCCAGCCGCCGTCATCACGGTAGTGGTCGTGATAGCATCCCGACAACAGCAGGAAGGCGGCGATCAGCGAAAAGCTTGCAAAGCGGGTCATCTCGATATAGGTCCTTGATCCGCATAGGTTTACGGGACACTTACTGAGACTGGGATCGATCCATTTGGTTTCCATGCCCTGCAAAATTTTGCCGTGAGGGCGATGAATGGCGTACTTGGGCCAATTCATTGGCAGTGCTAGAGTCGCTTTCTTTTTTGCCCCGAGGATGGAACATGCGAGCAATTCTGCCGATGGCTGCGGCGCTGGTGTTGGTCGGTTGCGCAAGCGCGACCATGGATACGGCGCGGGGCGGCAAGCCGACGGCCCAGCTTGATTCACGCAAGGCGCCGGAGCTGGTGGCCCAGTGCATCCAGTTCAGCTGGCAGAAAGAGGATGTGTTCGGCGACGACGCCAGTGGCTACCTGGAGCCACGCAAGCAGGGCGGGTTGACTGTTTATACCCGCGAGGCGGAGTCGTTCGTGGATGTGTATCCACAGGCGGGCGGGACGCGAGTGGATTACTACGCGCAGAAGAATGACGGCATGGCCCTGCAGCGCCGGGCGGCGGCGGCCACCTGTTTGTAAGGCTTGAGTCTTCTGGTGGGGCAGATACCGAGCGCCGCGCGGGCGGCGCTCGGTATCCGCGTCAACACAACACCCAAGCCCTGCGCTCAGCGCCACCCCGCCCCGATGATCAGGACAAGAAACCACCATCGACATTCAGCGCGGTGCCAGTGGTGTAGCTGGACGCATCGCTGGCCAGGTACAGCACGGCGCCGGCCATTTCCTTGGGGTCGGCCACGCGCTTGAGCGGGATCTGCTGCAGCGCGGCATTGAGGATGGCGTCATTCTTTACCAGGGCCGAGGCAAACTTGGTGTCGGTCAGGCCTGGCAGCAGGGCGTTGCAGCGAATGCCGAACTGCGCGCATTCCTTGGCGAACACCTTGGTCATGTTGATCACTGCAGCTTTGGTCACCGAATAGATGCCTTGGAACAGGCCCGGAGAAACACCGTTGATCGAGGCCACGTTGATGATGCTGCCGCCACCGTTCTCGCGCATCAGCTTGCCGGCCTCCACCGACATGAAGAAGTAGCCGCGGATATTCACATCGACGGTCTTCTGGAAGGCATTCGGGTCGGTGTCGAGCACGTTGCAGAACTGTGGGTTGGTGGCCGCGTTGTTGACCAGGATATCCAGGCGCCCGAACTGTTCACGGATGCCGGCGAACACCTGCTGGATCTGCTCCAGTTCGCCAATATGGCAGGCGACCGGCGTGGCCTTGCCGCCCGCGGCGATGATGGCGTCGGCCACCTTCTGGCAGCCCTCCAGCTTGCGGCTGGAGACGATCACGTGGGCGCCCTGCTGGGCCAGCAGATGGGCAATGGCTTCGCCGATGCCACGGCTGGCGCCGGAGACGAAAGCGATCTTGCCGTCGAGGTCGAACAGTTGGGTCTTGGGCATGCTGTTTTCCTTGTTGTCTGGCGTCAGAGCGTGGACTTGCCGATGACCTGCAGGCTCATCTGCTCCAGCAGCCGGTTCATGTGAATGAACTGGGCGAAGCGTTTGTCCTGGGTCTGGCCGTGGTAATAGCGGTAGTAGATCTGCTGGACGATGCCGGCCAGGCGGAACAGGCCGTAGCAATAGTAGTAATCGAAGTTGTCCAGGCGGATGCCGGCGCGCTCGGCGTAGTAGTCGACGAACTGGCGGCGGGTGCGCATGCCAGGGGCATTGCTCGGCTGGCGGCGCATCAGTTGCAACGGTGCCGGGTCGCTGGCCTCGATCCAGTAGGCCAGGCTGTTGCCCAGGTCCATCAGCGGGTCGCCGATGGTGGCCATCTCCCAGTCGAGCACACCGATGATGCGCATCGGGTTGTCGGCGTCGAGGATCACGTTGTCGAAGCGGTAGTCGTTGTGCACGATGCCTGGACGCGGGTGGTCGGCAGGCATCTTCTCGCGCAGCCAGGCGATCACGTTTTCCCAGCGTGGTGCATCGGGGGTCAGGGCTTTTTGGTAGCGGCTGGTCCAGCCCTCGATCTGACGTTGCACATAACCTTCGGGCTTGCCCAGGTCAGCCAGGCCACAGGCGTGGTAGTCCACCTGGTGCAGCTCGACCAAGCGGTCAATGAAGCTTTTGCACAAGGCCTCGGTGCGGCTGGCGTCCAGGCCCAGCTCGGTGGGGATGTCGGAGCGCAGAATTACGCCCTTGACCCTCTCCATCACGTAGAACTCGCCACCGATCAGCGATTCGTCGGTGCAGTGGGCGTAGGCCTTGGGGCAATAAGGGAAGCCGCTGTTGAGCTGGTTGAGGATGCGGAACTCGCGGCCCATGTCATGGGCCGACTTGGCCTTCTGGCCGAACGGTGGGCGGCGCAACACGAATTCACGGTCTGGGTAGCTGACCAGGTAGGTGAGGTTGGACGCGCCGCCCGGGAACTGGCTGATGCTCGGTGTGCCCTCTAGGCCGGCAATGTGGTCCTTCAGGTAAGGATCGATAACGGCCGCGTCGAGTTCTTCGCCGGGGCGTACCTGGGTGGACTGGTCGGTGAGCGTCATGCGTTTTCCTTATTATCTGGCGCAAGGACTATTGGCTAATCTAATGGCCTGGCGGCCGTGGAACAAGCGTGCCAGGTGCCATATTGGCGAGGGTGTTGCTGGTCGATCACTGCACCGAATGCCGGGCAAAAAAAAACCGAAGCCGGTCAGGCTTCGGTTTTCTCATCGTGCGTTGTGCCCATCACTCAGGAAGGGAACAGCTCGCTGAGTTTCATCGACAGCATCATGTCGCCTTCGACGCGCAGCTTGCCGCCCATGAAGGCCTGCATGCCGTCGGTTTCACCGCTGACGATGCCCTTCAGGGTTTCGCTGTCCAGCACCAGGGTGCAGTTGGCATCCGGGTTCTCGCCTTCCTGAATTTCGCAGGTACCGTCCTTGACCAGCAGCGCATAGTGCTTGTCTTCGTCGGTGATGTTGAAGCCGAACACCAGGTCCAGGCCAGCCGCAGCAGCTGGGTTGAATTTTGCTTTCATCGCCTCGACGGCTTTAGCTACATCGCTCATGGTGTTTTCCTTGTTAAGTGATATTCGCGTCCGCAAGGACACAACGGGCCGGGCTCAACGGTAGGTGATGAGCTCCGGCGCCCTCAACAGCTGCACATGGGCTTGGCTGTTGAAGGAGGCCAGTGCCACGTCGCGGCCGCGGAACTTCAGCTGGCTGAGCGACGTGTTGATGATCTGCCAGTTCAGCGCAAAGGCCTGGCTGGGGGTGATTCGGGTAATGAGGTGGAGCAGGGCGGCGATGGTGCCTCCGGAGGTGAACACGGCGATGTTGTCGCCACTCTCAGCAGTGCCCAGCACGCGCTGCAGGCCGGCTTCGACCCGTGCGGTGAACGCCTGCCAGGTTTCCAGTCCGTCATCGGCGTGGTCGCCGGCGTGCCAGCGTTGCACCATCAGGGCGAACAAGCGCTGGAACTCGCTGCGGTTCTGTGCACCGTTGCGCAGCACCTCACGGGCATGCGGTTCCGTATCCAGCAGGCCAGGCAGCAGGGCACGAATCACGCCATCGGCATCGAACTCATTGAACGCCGGGTCGGTCTCAATGGCCGGCACCGCGCAACCGCCGGCGTTCATCGCCTGCAGTGCGTGCCGTGCAGTGTCCTGCTGGCGGCGCAGATTACCGGCCACGCAGCGGTCCAGGCGCAGGCCGAGCTGGGCGAGGTGTTCACCCAGGGCCTGGCTCTGGCGCTCACCTATGGGCGAGAGGACATCGTAGTCGTCTGCACCGAAGGAGGCTTGGCCATGTCGGATCAGGTAGAGATTGCCCACTGCGGTATCCGGCGTTGAAGGTTGCTGCGAGGTTAGGATGCGCCACACAGGCTGTCAACGAAAAAACATACAAGCGTTTGAAAAGGTTGTTTGAACTGTGTTGCCAGCGTTTACCTCGGCTGGCGAGGGCACGGGCGCAACGGTATGCTTGCTACAGTTTCGCGCCGATCTGGCGCAGGTTCATAAGGAGTCAACGTGGAGTTTCTTGCCGAATACGCAAGCTTTCTCGCCAAAACCGCCACCCTGGTTATTGCCATCCTGGTGGTGTTGTCCGCCATCGCCGGTTTGCGCGGCAAGGGGCGGCGCAAGGCCGGTGGGCAATTGCAGGTCACCCGGCTCAACGAATTCTATAAAGAGCTGCGTGAGCGTCTGGAAAGCGGCCTGCTCGACAAGGCCCAGCTCAAGGCCCTGCGCAAGCAGCAGGCCAAGGCGGAAAAACAGCAGAAGAAGGGCAAGGCCGAACAGAAGGACCGAGTGTTCGTGCTCGACTTCGACGGTGATATCAAGGCTTCCGCCACCGAAAGCCTGCGAAACGAGATCACCGCACTGCTGACCCTGGCCACCCCACGCGATGAAGTGGTGCTGCGCCTGGAAAGCGGCGGTGGCCTGGTACACAGCTATGGCCTGGCCGCCTCGCAACTGGCACGCATCCGCCAGGCCGGCATCCCGCTCACCGTGTGCATCGACAAGGTCGCGGCCAGCGGCGGGTACATGATGGCTTGTATCGGTGAGAAGATCGTCAGCGCGCCATTCGCCGTGTTGGGTTCGATCGGTGTGGTGGCGCAGCTGCCCAACGTCAACCGCCTGTTGAAGAAGCACGACATCGATTTCGAAGTTCTGACCGCCGGCGAGTACAAGCGCACCCTGACCGTATTTGGCGAAAACACCGAGAAGGGCCGGGAAAAGTTCCAGGAAGACCTGGACATCACTCACCAGCTGTTCAAGGACTTCGTGGCCCGCTACCGCCCGCAGCTGCACATCGATGAAGTGGCCACCGGTGAGGTCTGGCTCGGCGTTGCCGCCCTGAACCGCAAGCTGGTCGATGCACTGCAGACCAGTGACGAATACCTCAGCGACCGTGCCCGCACGGCCAACCTGTTCCACCTGCACTATGCCGAGCGCAAGAGTTTGCAGGAGCGTATCGGCATGGCGGCCAGCGGCACTGTCGAGAACACCGTGGTAGGTTTGTGGAGTAAACTCGGGCGCTTGCGCTAACACCTTGAACCCGTTGAAATTTTTTTTCGTTCAGGGGGTTGCAAGGTGAAAGGAATGCGGACATAATGGCGCCCATCGAAACGCAGCAAACCTTGAAAAGGTGCGGTGTTTCAAGGAGATAGCAAGGCGCAAGCTGCTAGCTCCGAACTTTGAGGCCGAGTAGCAAAGTGGTTATGCTCCGGATTGCAAATCCGTCTACGCCGGTTCGATTCCGACCTCGGCCTCCACCATTCGAAAGCCCCGCAGATTAACGTCTGCGGGGTTTTTCTTTGGGCGATACAAAACCAGATCGTTTCCGCATCCTGATGCATCGTTTCCGCATCAGCCCTCTACTTGGTCGGGCCGACCACTTCCAGCCGGTGATCGTAGAACCAGGCGTAGGAAATCAACTCCTCGTCTGTGGATGGCCGCGCATCCAGAAGCCGTGCTCATCACGCTCAATGGCTACTGGCTGAATCAGTTGCTTTTTTTCAGGCATGGCTTCGTCCTTGGCCGCCATATCGCGGCAGTGAACAGAGGGGGAGGGGTTAAAAAATGGAGCTTTTGTTCGCAGCCGGTGGTCAAGCTAGTTGGATAGGCCTAATCACAAATGAGGGGCCTTCCTGTTCTAGTTGCACCATTCATCTCCGGCGATGGAGGAGAGCTGCATGCGCATGCGAGGCAACGTTTACTGGGCTTGGGCGGACCCTACGCTTCACCATAGAAGTCATGAAGAGACGCTGCACGACGGCACCCACATAAATGTTCAGGTCCGACTTTCCCGCACCGGAGGGACGCAGCTTTTTCTGGGCGTTTACGCGCGATCGGGTATGGCATTGCATGAGGAGGCATTTGCCTCCAGACCCAGAGAGTCGATGGCCAGGGCGCTAGCCTGGGGTGTCGTCCGTGCGCGCCGCATTGCTGTGGAGGGCGTGTCTTCTGTTGATCGTCTCACCGCCTCGGGATAGAGGGGAGAGGGGTTGCAGCGATGGAGTACGGATGTACTCCTTCAGGGTTCGTCGTACTCGGCCTGCGGCGTGTGCACGATGCCGATCATCTTCGGGGCGAGTTTTGGCGCTGATCGGGCATGCTTGGAGCGGTACCGGCAGATGTTCGGCTTCTTGTGCGCTGTTTGCGAAAGGTGGCAATTTGATAGCGAGTTGGTCATCGACCGCTATCGACTCACAACTGCCTTTCGCTGAGGGCATCTAACGGTTAGAAGCGGCCATCAATCAATGCCCTCGTCTGGCCGGTCGCTGACTGGGGCAAAGGGCAACATCCAACCCGAAGCTGCCAGTCCATAACGTTACCTGTCGCGCATGGCAGTGACTGTTAGAGAGGCATTGCTGCGTATCTCAAAGGCGGATGTTCGGGTATAAAAATACCCCTACCCAAGTCACGGACGACGACGATGCTGATACGCAAGATGACTCAGGAAGACCTGCCAAGCGCCAATGCCCTGTGCCTGGAGGCGTTCATGTTAGCCGTTGCGCCATCGCTGTCGGCCCAGGGGGTGGAAACCTTCTCAAAGCTGGCTGCTCAGAAGGCGTTTGCCGAACGAATGGCAAGTGACAACCTAATGCTGGTTTGTATCGCGGAGGGAATCCTGGTCGGGCTGATCGAGCTAAAGGAAGGGCGCCATGTAGCAATGCTGTTCGTTGCGCCGGCCTGGCAGCGCCACGGCGTCGGCAGGCGTTTGGTGAATGCGGCTCTGGGGCAGGCCAGGGCCAATGTAGTAACAGTTAGAGCGTCGCTATCTTCAGTCGCCGCTTATGAACGTTACGGTTTTGCGTTGGCAGGGGAAGTGGGTGAGTTTGCCGGGCTGTTCTACCAACCGATGGAGAAGCGGTTGACCATTTGAAGGGACGCCTAACTCCCAGGCTGCTGTTCACTAATGACTTCAATGGCCGTTAGGGGCGTTGCGCCAAGGGCCGCCATGGGTCCAGGCTGTGTGAAAACACATTTTTATAACGATTCGGCCATGGGGTATTTGTCCAGGTTTTGAGGCACCATATGGTCTCTAGGAATCCAGCAGCTCGACGCAGCTCGCAAACCAAATCTGGAAGAATGAATGCCTTCCCGTCGCCGCCTCAGTAGTGTCTGTCAAAGTATTGCGCATCACGCTGCCAGCGGTCTGTCGTACGTACACCCACATCTGTTGCAAGCGCTCAAAGTAACCGGGGAGCCTTTCGCGACGGTGGATCTACTGAGTGCGACCCCATACCCGAAGGAGCTTCGCAGTCATCCCCACCTTCCCACCGCCCTCTCTTCATTACGTGATCGTTTTGAACAAATTTTGAAATCTGAGGGATTTTTAATAACCGACCTCAACGAGGCCAAACTATTTTTCAAATCTGATGGCCAATACCACGACGAGTATTGTTGCGAATGTCACGCAAGGTTGTCCCATTCAAGCGGCCGTAAATACTTTGCGGCAGTCAACTGCATGGGTAAATCCATTGTTCCCCAACCCGCAAATTTATGTCCAGGCCCCACCGACGATGTCCTTAATCGGTGCGGAAGCGAAAAGATTGTAAGTTTTTGAAAAGAAAGAAAATGAATTGCGGATTGTAAATCCGTCTACGCCGGTTCGATTCCGACCTCGGCCTCCCCCATTCGAGAAACCCCGCAGATGAAAATCTGCGGGGTTTTTCATTTTGCCCGGCATTCAGCCATGACTGAGCGAAAGCTCACTGATGATGCACACCGAACCGTCATCAGCCGGCGTCGCATCGGTGTAATCGACCTGGTTGTAGATCCCGCCATGGAACTCGAACAGGCGAGTGTCCCAGCTGTCATCCAGCTGCAGTTCACTCGATGTTCTGGAGACGCCGTTGCACCGGGCGGTCACCTTGACCACACCCGCCGAGGTGGCATGAATGATCACGTCGAATTTCGTACCGAGCGGCACGCCCTGCAGGAGCGTGCTGTTCACCGGGGTGGTCTGGTTGTAGGACGTCCGGAAACCCAGGGTGATGTTGCCCTTGTTCCAGAACACCTTCACCGGCGGGCTGTCGTCCCCCCTGACGTGCATCTGGCTGACGACGACTTTTTGCGCCGAGTTGACCTTGGTCAGGGTCATGGCCTGGCGGTTCCAGTGATCCGGGGCGCTGCCCAGCGTCCAGTTCTGAGTCTCCGACCACTCGCAACGGGTTCTGTGGGTGCTCTTGCTCGAAGCCCCTTTGGTCGGTGCCGTGAACTGAACCGACCCGTCGCTGAGCACCTTCACCACGCTGGGGAACTCGGCGATGGCCTCGGCGCCATTGAGTTCAAGTGCGACAGGGTTCGTTGAAGAGACTGCCACCGGGGTAGCGATCGTTAGATTGCTGATGTTTACGGTCATAAATACTCCTGACGATAAAATCATTGGCCTGGCACGATTGCCTTCCAACCGTGATGCGTTCCTCCGCATCCGGCTGGGCACTCGTGAATGCGCAGGCGGATGATCTGGAATGCGCGACACCTGTATGTATATACAGTACATTCGAATGATCTTTTTGCAAGCCCCGCAAACAGGTAAGGCGTGATGACAGGTAAGAAAGTGGCCCAGCTCTGCGGGGGAAGCCAAAGAAAAGCCCGGCTCAGGGTCGGGCTTTGCTCAGGTTTTTCTGGCGATGAGGGGCTCGCCTGCGTGCGCTCGGGCATAGGATGCGACAACCTTCCGTACACATTTCCAATACCCGGAAAAAGAAAAACCCGCCAACCAGGGGCGGGTCCTAAAGAACGTACGGAGCAGGATCAGAATGCCAAAGCGCTTGTCATGAACTCGTGAAGTTCACGTTGATAGCGTGTCGACACTCTTCATGAGCAAAAAAGCCCGCCATGAAGGCGGGCAACAGACGTTTTGAAGGGAGAGATTTCAGCCTGAGGCCCGCTGGTTAAGTCAGCATTAACCGCAATCCATTGACCACGGCCAACGATGCGCCTATACAGGCGTGCCAGATTTCCAGGAGCCACCATGCGCGACGAAGACGACCTGCACGAACCCGAGCACGATCACCTGCTCGATCATGAATTCCTCTATGAAGACTACGACCCTGAAGCGGATGCCCAAGGCGCCGAAGACGAAGTCGAGGAGGACGAAGAGCTGCTGGATGACCTCGATGACGAAGAGCGCGATCACCCAGCCTGGCACGACGACCTGGACGACTGAATCAGCGCCCGTCGACCGAGAAGCGCCCAGGGCCGCTGACCGCCAGCACCAGCAGGCCGCCGCAGATGCTGAGGTTTTTCAGGAACTGGGTCATGTTGGCAGCGCGCTCCGGGTCGACCATGTTCCAGAACGGATGGCCAAGCAGCCCGGTCCCCAGCACGAACAGGGCAAACAGGAAGGCCAGCGGGCGGGTGTAGAAGCCCAGGATCAGCAGGATGCCGACAACGAACTCCATGATCACCGCAATCGCTGCCGCCAGCATCGGGGCAGGGGCGCCCAGTGAGGTCATGTAGCCGACCGTGCCTTCGAAGCCAGTGATCTTGGCCCAGCCAGAAAGGACGAAGAGGATCATGAGCAGAACGCGGGCGATCAGGAGGATGATGTCGCGTTGACCATCGAACAGGGAGTAGCGCATGGCGGCATACCGGTAGATGGAGACAAGCTCCACTCTAGCAGTTGCGCGGGGGATTGCTGTCGGGCAGCAAAAAGGCGCCGCAAGGGCGCCTTTTCAAAGGAGTTTGGTGCGAGTGGCGGGACTCGAACCCGCAAGGCTCACGCCGACAGATTTTAAGTCTGCTGTGTATACCAATTCCACCACACTCGCACGCTTGACAGGGTCGTAGTGACCGGCGCGCTTCTAGGCAGAAGGGCCTGACAATCAAGTGCGCTTTATAACCCATTGTTATAGTTGAGTCAATCGCAGCACCTATGATCAAAGGGATGAGGGAGTCGATCGATTGGGCAATTGACACCTTGCTGTCATTAAGCCACTGTTGCCCACTTCTTTGGATCCAATGAGTGAGACTCCATGTCCCATTCCACTCCCTCGGCACTTCCCGGGCGTACTGTTCGCCCCCGGTTGTTCTGGCGCCTGCTGTTCGCGCAGGTGTTGCTGCTGGGCGCTTTTCTTTACCTTAGTCTGATCACCCTCGGTGGTTACCTGCTGCTGCTCGGTTTCGATGCCGAGCACCCGCAACCGCAGCGCTTGATGGCGCTGGCGGGTGGCGGCCTGATACTGCTGGTGGGCCTGTGGTTGCTGATAGTGGCGATGCCGCGGCGAATCAGCCCGGTCATGGTCGAACCCGAGCATTGATAATCTGTTGCAGCGTGTGCTGTTGAAGAAGCGTACGCTTGGCTAAGCTATCCAAATCCCTCCTGCTGTGCCTGTGGAGTTTGCATGGTTTCAGCCGACTGTATCGATCACCCGGTCATGCCCGCTAGCCGCTATGAGCAGTTGGTGCAATCGGTTGTGGATTACGCCATCTACATGCTTGATCCCTCCGGCCATGTGGTGTCCTGGAACGCAGGCGCGCAGCGGATCAAGGGCTACCGCGCCGAAGAAGTCATAGGCCGGCATTTCTCGCTGTTCTTCACTCCTCAAGATTGCGCCGAAGGGCGCCCGGAGTGCCTGCTCAAGCAGGCCCTGGAGCAGGGCGTGGCGCAGGACGAAGGCTGGCGCGTGCGCAAGGACGGCACGCAGTTCTGGGCCCTGGCCGCGCTCGATGTCATCCGTGACGAACAGGGGCAGATCGTCGGCCTGGCCAAGGTCACCCGTGATATCACCGACCGGCGCGAATCCGCGCTGCAGCTCGATGCCGTGCGTGCCCAGCTGTTCCAGGCGCAGAAGCTCGAGGCGCTGGGCCAGCTTACCGGCGGCCTGGCGCACGACTTCAACAACCTGCTGACCATCATCATCAGCTCGGCGCGCCTGGCGCAAGCCAGCCAGGACCCGGAGCGGGTGCAGCGCATGCTTGGGCACATTCTCGATGCCGGGCAGCGCGGCACCGAGCTGACCCAACAACTGCTCAGCTTTGCCCGTCACCGAGAACTCGATGTCTCGCTGGTCGCCCCGGCCAAGCTGCTGGAGTCCACGCGCGGCCTGCTGGAGCATGCGTTGCCGCGTGAAATCGTCTTGCAGGAGTACTTGCAGTCGGATCTGCCGCTGATCGAGGTGGATATCGGGCAGCTGCAGATGGTGCTGCTCAACCTGCTGTTCAACGCGCGCGATGCGATCGGTGAGCGGGGCACGATCGACCTGGCGGTGCTCACGGTCGATCTGGCAGGCGAAGTCGAGGGGCTGCACGGCAGGTTCGTGTGCTTCGAAGTGAATGACAGTGGTGACGGTATCGGCCCGCTGGTGCTGCCGCGCATCTTCGAGCCGTTCTTCACCACCAAGCCTTTTGGCAAGGGCACCGGGCTTGGCCTCAGCCAGGTCTACGGTTTTGCCAAGCAGAGCAATGGCGCCATCCGTGTCGACAGCACGCTCGGCCGGGGCACGTGCATGCGCCTGTATCTTCCGGCCTATCAGCCCGATGCTGGGGCACAAGACGACAGGTAGCCACCATGGTGCAGGCACTCAAACGGCTGGTCACGGGGATCGAAGGGCTCGATGCATTGCTCAAGGGCGGCTTGGTCGCGGGCGCCTCCTACATCGTTCAGGGGCCGCCCGGTGCGGGCAAGACCATCCTGGCCAACCAGTTGGCTTGCGGCCATGTGCGTGAAGGTGGCAAGGTGCTGGTGGCGACCTTGCTCAGCGAGTCCCACGAACGCTTGTTCCAGTACCTGGCGACCATGGAGTTCTTCGACCCTGGCATGGTCGGTGATCAGATCCAGTTCGTCAGCGCCTTCGATACCCTTGAACAGGAAGGGCTGGATGCAGTGGTCAAACTGCTGCGCCAGGAAATCAGCAAGCAACAGGCGAGCCTGCTCATCGTCGATGGCGTGCTCAATGCCCGAGTGCGTGCGGAAACCGCGCTGGACACCAAGAAGTTCGTCTCGGAATTGCAGGGCCATGCGGCGTTCGCCGGTTGTACCGTGCTGCTGCTGACCAGCGCGCGCCTGGATGACAACAGCCCGGAGCACACCATGGTCGATGGTGTGATCGAGTTGGGCGAGCAACTGGTCGGTAGCCGAGCGGTACGCCATGTGCAGCTGCGCAAGACTCGGGGCAGCGGGGCATTGTCCGGTCGCCACGAGTGCCTGATCGATGAGGCGGGGATGCACGTCTATCCGCGTCTGGAATCGCTTTACAGTCACCCCAGCCAGTTTGGTAGTGCCTCCCTGAGCCGGGTATCCACGGGTGTCGAGGCATTGGATGAAATGCTGGGCGGGGGGCTGACATTGGGCTCGGTCAGCCTGCTGATGGGGCCTTCAGGGATTGGCAAGACCTCCCTGGGCCTGGCATTTCTGGCGGCGGCCAGCGCCGAGCAGCCGGCCTTGCATTTTGGCTTCTACGAGACCCCCGCGAGGCTGCGGCTGAAAGCTGCATCGCTGGGTTACGACTTCGCCGCACAGGAGCGCACAGGTGCCTTGCAGCTTTGCTGGCAACCGACCACCGAAGGCCTGCTGGACCAGGTGGGCGCGCGCCTGCTCGAGCAGGTCGAGCAGCAGGGCAGCAAGCGCGTGCTGATCGACAGCCTGGGCGCGTTCAGCCGCCTGGCGACCGACCCGGCGCGGCTCAATGCGTTCTTCCGTGCCTTGGCGGGTGAGCTGCGGGCCCGGGATGTCAGCGTCATGCTCACCTGGGAGATGCGTGATATTTTCGGTTCGGAAATCACCGCCCCGGCGCCGGACTTGTCGAGCATCGTCGACAACCTCATGCTGATGCGCTTCGTCGAGCTGGACTCGCAACTGCGGCGCATGCTGTCGATCCTTAAGGTGCGCGACAGCCATCACGACCCTGCGCTGCACGAGCTGCACATCGGGCCACAGGGTATAAGCCTGCGCAAGGCGTTCGAGGGTGCCTGTGGCGTTCTTTCGGGCACGCCGGTGCCGCAAGGGGGTGGCTGACGGGGCCTGCCGATGAACACCATCCTGATCGTCGATGACGAATACCTGATCGCCGATATCCTCGGCTTTGCCCTGGAGGACGAAGGGTTTCTGGTGGAAAAGGCGAGCAACGGGCGCAAGGCCCTGGAGGCGTTGCAGGAAAAGCGAGTGGAGCTGGTGATCACCGACTACATGATGCCAGTGCTCGACGGCGGAGAGCTGGCGCGGGCTATCCGCGACGAACTGGGGCTGAATGACTTGCCAGTGATTCTCATGAGCGGCGCACAGGCCAACAAGGCCGACCCGAGACTGTTCGCTGCGGTCTTCGACAAGCCGTTCGACATGGACAGGATGATCGCCAAGGTGCGCGAGCTGCTCGGCACCTGAGGTTCAGGTTGCGGCTTGCGCCGGCCATTCGATCAAGCGCGTCCGTGCGGCTTGAAGCGAGGCTCGGGTCAGTGTTGGTCGTCGTGCTTTTCCGGAGCCGGGCTGCCGGCCTGGATGCGCTTGAAGATTTCTTCACGGTGCACCTGAACATCCTTTGGTGCATCGATGCCAATCCTCACCTGCATCCCTTTTACGCCCAGAATGGTGACTTTGATGTCATCGTTGATGACGATACTTTCGCCAACCTTACGGGTGAGTATCAGCATGTAGTTCTCCTTGGTGATGTCGAAATCCGTCGGGCCATTGGGCTGCAACGGTGGGAGCTTGTCCCTCTTCCTTCTCATTAAAGACGCTTTCGGCGGATAGTAATTCCCCGAAAGACAAATTCTGTTGCGTGTCTTTAGTTGCAGGTGCCGAGGTAAATGCTGCTAAGCGTGTCGGCGAAGGTGCTCGGTGGCAAGAATAGGGGGCTTCGGCCTTAATGGGAAATTTCTCTGCATGATAGGTCGAATAGTTCGGCTCAATCATCGTCTGTTGTTTCCAGGGCCTGGAGGAACAGCAGCAAGGCCACCTCTTCGGCATCCAGCCCCTTGCGCACGCGGCGCCCAGGCAATTCGGCCAGGCGCCCGAGGGCGTAATGTTCGAGCACGGCCGGATGGATATAACAGCGCCTGCACACCGCCGGGGTATTGCCCAGGCGAGCGGCGACCTGCTTGACGATGGTCGCGATCTGGCGCTTGGCCTCGCTTTCCGGCTCCCAGGCCAGAGGCCTGAGCAGGCTCAGGGCCAGGCTGCTTCCTGCCCAGGTGCGGTAGTCCTTGGCGGTGAAGTCGGCGCCGGTCAGTTGCTGCAGGAACTGGTTGACCTCGCTGGAGCCGATGCTGTGCCGCTGGCCGTCTTCATCCAGGTACTGGAACAGGGCCTGCCCGGGCAATTCCATACAGCGCTTGAGCAGGTTGGCCAGGCGCCGGTCACGCAGCGTGACGTTGTGCTCGACACCGCGCTTGCCACGGAACTGGAAGCGTACGGTGCTGCCTTTCACCTCGACGTGGCGATTGCGCAGCGTGGTCAGGCCGTAGGACTGGTTGTCGCGCAGATAGCGCTGGTTGCCGATGCGGATGAGTGTGTGGTCGAGCAGGCTCACCACCAGCGCCATGACCTTTTCCCGGTCAAGACCCGGGCGGGCGAGATGCGCTTCCAGTTGTGCCCGCAGCTTGGGCAGGGCCTGGGCAAAGGCCAGCATGCGCCCATACTTGTGCTGGTCGCGCAGTTCGCGCCATTGCGCGTGGTAGCGGTATTGCTTGCGGCCTCGGGCATCGCGGCCGGTGGCTTGCAGGTGGCCCCGCGGGTCGCTGCAGATCCAGACATCGGTGTAGGCCGGCGGGATGACCAGCGCGGCGATTCGCGCCAGGGTCTCCTGGTCGCGGATGCGTCGCCCCTGGTCATCGAGGTAGATGAAACGGTCGCGCCAGCGACGCCGGGTCAGCCCCGGCTGGCTGTCGTCGACATAGTGCAGGCTGGGTGGAAGAGGGCAGTCGAGCATCGGTGGCAGGCCTCGATCAGGTCACTGATCAGTGGACAACGGCCACGGCGATGATGCTCAGCCCAGCAGTGCCACCGACTTGATCTGGGCGAACAGCGCCTGGCCCGAGTGCAGGCCGAGCTGGTCCGCCGAGAACCGGGTGATGCGCGCCAGCAAGGCGTTGCCGCCGGCATCCAGGCTTACCAGTACATGCGCCGGGTTGTCCGCCGGGCGCGCTTCGCGCACTCGCACCGGCAGGCGGTTGAGAATGCTCGAGGTGCTGTCGGCGCGCAGTGCCAGGCTCACATCCCGGGCCTGGACCTTGACCCGCAAGGTGCTGCCCATGCTGTGCGCGGGGTGGGCGATGCGCAGCAAAAGTGCGTCACTGCCGGGCAGGCGCAGGTCGAGCAGGTCGTAGTGCGGGTCGTGACCGACGACCATGCCCTCGAAGACCACCCCGGCGTCCTCGCCTTGGGCCAGCGACAGGTCGAGGCGGGCCAGGGTCTCGCCGATCGGCCCACTGGCCATGGCCCGGCCTTGCTCCAGCAGTACCAGGTGGTCGGCCAGCCGTGCCACTTCGTCCTGGGCATGGCTGACATAGATAAGAGGGATGTCCAGTTCGTCGTGCAGGCGTTCGAGGTACGGCAGGATCTCGCGCTTGCGTGGCCCATCGAGTGCGGCCAGCGGTTCGTCCATCAGCAACAGGCGCGGGCTGCTGAGCAATGCGCGGGCAATGCCGACCCGCTGGGCTTCGCCGCCCGACAAGGTGGCCGGCTTGCGTTCGAGCAGGTGGCCGATGCCCAGCAGTTGGCAGGCCTGCTCAAGGCTGACCTTGCGCTCGGTCGGGGCGATGCGCCGCCAGCCGAATTCCAGGTTGCCGCGCACCGACAGGTGCGCAAACAAGCTGGCCTCCTGGAACACGTAGCCCACCGGCCGCAGGTGCGGTGCCAGGAAGTGAGCGTGGGCGCTGTCCTCCCAGACCTCGCCGTTGACCTCGATATAGGCACTGGCCGCCCGTTCCAGCCCGGCCAGGCAGCGCAGGCACGAGGTCTTGCCCGAACCGGAATGGCCAAACAGCGCGCTGATGCCGCGGCCCGGCAGGTTCAGGTCAACGTCCAGGGTGAAGTCGTCGCGCGCCAGCTTCAGGCGCGCCACAATCGATCCGCTCATTTCAGCTCCAGCCAGCTTTGCTACGGCGCCCGGCGTAGAGCAGGAGCAGTATCAGGAACGAGAACACCAGCATGGCACCGGCCAGCCAGTGGGCTTGCGAATATTCCATGGCCTCGACGTGATCGAAGATTTGCACCGAGACCACGCGGGTTTTGTCGGGGATGTTGCCACCGATCATCAGCACCACGCCGAACTCGCCCACGGTATGGGCAAAGCCGAGGATGCTGGCGGTGACGAAGCCAGGCCGGGCCAGCGGCAGCACCACATGCACGAACGTGTCCCAGGGGCTGGCACGCAGGGTCGCGGCCACTTCCAGCGGGCGCTGGCCGATGGCGGCGAAGGCGTTTTGCAGCGGCTGCACCACGAAGGGCATGGAGTACACCGTCGAGCCGATTACCAGGCCCGTGAAGCTGAACACCACGGTACCCAGGCCCATGGCCTGGGTAGCCTGGCCGAGCCAGCCGTGCGGGCCGAGGGCGATCAGCAGGTAGAAACCAATCACCGTCGGCGGCAGCACCAGTGGCAGTGCCACCACCGCGCCCACCGGCCCGCGCAGCCACGAGCGCGTGCGCGCCAGCCACCAGGCGATGGGCGTGCCGACGATCAGCAGGATCAGCGTGGTCAGGCTGGCCAGTTTGATGGTCAGCCAGACCGCGCCGAAGTCACTGGCGTCCAGTGGCATCAGATTTCATAACCGTAGGACTTGATCACCGCTGCGGCTTTCGGGCCTTTCAGGTAGTCGACCAGGGCCTTGGCAGCCGGGTTGTCCTTGCCTTTGCTGAGAATGACCGCATCCTGCAGGATCGGCTCGTGCAGGTTGGCCGGGACGATCCAGGCCGAACCGCTTTCAACCTTGCCGTCCTTGTAGATCTGCGACAGTGCGACGAAGCCCAGCTCGGCGTTGCCGGTGGAGACGAACTGGTAGGCCTGGGTGATGTTCTGGCCTTCGACGATCTTGGCCTTGGTGGCCTCGGTCAGCTTCAGCTTGTCCAGCACCTGGGTGGCGGCCAAGCCGTAAGGGGCGGCTTTCGGGTTGGCGATGGACAGATGCTGGAACTGGTTCTTCTTCAGTACCTCACCCTTGTCATCCACATAGCCAGGCTTGGCCGACCACAGGGCCAGGGTGCCGGTGGCGTAGGTAAAGCGCGAGCCCGGGACGATTTCCTTTTCCTCTTCCAGCTTCTTTGGGGTGCTGTCGTCGGCGGCGAGGAACACTTCGAACGGCGCGCCGTTCTTGATCTGCGCGTAGAACTGCCCGGTGGCGCCGTAGGCAGCGACCAGCTTGTGGCCGGTATCTTTCTCGAAGTCCTTGGCGATGGCCTGGATCGGCGCGGTGAAGTTCGCGGCGACCGCAACCTGCACTTCGTCGGCCCAGGCGCTGTTGAGGGAGAACAGGCTGGCCAGGGTGATGGCGCTCAAGTGGTACAGACGGATGCGCATGAAGACAGCTCCTTGAGGTGGTTATCGTTATGGTGCGGACTATATAGCGATAGGCCATTTGTCGGGAAGGGGCTGGAGGGGGGTAACCTGGAAGTGATGTTCTGTCAGTGCCGGACTCTTCGCGGGTATACCAGCGAAGAGGCAGCGCGGTTTCAAAGCCTTATCGAGCAATCTGCGCCAATGCCTTGGAGGCTATCTCCCTGGTCAGTTGCTCAGCCGGCATAGGTCGGCCCAGGCGCAGTGCCTGTCCTGACCACAGGTTGCTGAAATCACTGTTGCCCTGCGCATCGGTAATCGCGCGCAGCGGCATCAGCGCGCCACCAGCCAGGGGGAAGCGCGGCGCCAGTTCGCTCATCGGCCCCAGCTCACGCATGATGCGGTTGTTGATGCCGCGTGCAGGGCGCCCGGTGAACAGGTTGGTCAACGCGGTGTCGCTGGCTGGTGCGGTGTCCAGTGCACGGCGGTGGGCAGGGGAGACCTTGGCCTCCGGGCAGAACAGGTAGGCTGTACCGATCTGTACTGCGCTGGCACCCAGGGCCAGGGCCGCCACCAGGCCACGATGGTCGCCGATGCCGCCAGCAGCGATCACCGGCAAGCGCACGGCATCGGCAATTTGCGGCACCAGCGCGAAGGTGCCGATCTGGCTGGTGATGTCGTCGCTGAGGAACATGCCGCGATGACCGCCGGCTTCATAGCCCATGGCGATGATCGCATCGCAGCCATTGGCTTCGAGCCACAGCGCTTCTTCCACCGTAGTGGCACTGGACAGCACCTTGGCGCCCGTGGCCTTGACCCGCTGCAGCAGTGCAGTTTGCGGCAAGCCGAAGTGGAAACTCACCACCTCCGGGCGCAACTGCTCGACCAGCAGGCAGCTCTGCTCATCGAAGGGCGCGCGGTTGGAAACAGGCGTAGGTGCATCGAAGTCGGCGCCGACTTCGGCGTAGTAGGCTTTAAGTGCCTGCTTCCAGCGGGCGTCGCGCTCGGGGTCGGGTGCTGGAGGCTGGTGGCAGAAGAAGTTCAGGTTCAGCGGCTGGCCAGGGCAGGCCGTGCGGAAGGCTTTGATCTCGCCCCGTAGCTGGTCGCCGGTGAGCATGGCGCAGGGCAGGGCACCCAGGCCACCCGCCATGGCTACGGCAATGGCCATGGCCGAACCGCTGGCACCGGCCATCGGCGCCTGCAGAATGGGCAACTCGATGCCCAGCAGATCGAGGATACGACGGTCGGGCCAGTTGCTCATGCGCTTCTCCTTGTCGCTGCTGCCTTACAGTGCTTTGCTCACCTGAATGTCGCTGATCTTTTCGGCGTCTTCGCCGTGGATCTTGCGCAGGGCTTCCATGGCCTGTTCGTGCGAGGCGCCGGCCATCACGGCGAAGTCCCAGCGGCGCTGGCCGTCGAGCTTGTACTTGATGACGTACTTGATGTTCTGGGTCATGGTAGGCCTTATCCGAGTTTCGACGACGAGCGGCGGATGATCTTGATCTTGTGGGTCAGGGTCGGCTTGCGCGTTACCGAGATCGGGCGGGTGGTCACGGTATCGATGGTGATGTTCCAGAAACCGGTGCTCGGCACGGTGATCTTGGCCGGGAAGCGCTCGAAGTGGCCACCGTGGTAGGTGTGCCGGCCGCCGTTCTTGAAGCTGCGGAAGTTGGCGTCGTTCATCAGGCGGATGTTGCAGCGCTGGGAGCACTCGATGACGACGATATCGTCCTCGTTGAGGTGCTCGCGCTGGTGTACGAATTTCATGGGGTGCTCCGCAAAGATTGGTTCTGCAAACGCGAACGATACCACGATGTCGGCTTGTACTGCCGCGCCTGATGGCACCTGGCAGATAAAACGGCCAAAGCGGGGAGCAAAACCGCCTGGCCGTTGTCCTACGCTCTCTTGTCAGTCGAGGTGCGGGAAATGAAGTGGATGGTGGCGGCGTTGTTCCTGGCGTTGGGTGGTTGTGTCAGTGTTTCGGAACTTGAGCAATCCCATGAAACCATGGACGTCATGTCTGGCAAGACGCCGCGTGAATACGCCGATTGCGTCAAGGCGCACCTGGCCAAAAGCCGTGACCCGTTGGTGGAAGAGCAACGCAATGACGGCTTGCGCCTGATCGTGCCGCAAAAGCTCACGGCAGGTGCCGGGCCGGCAGCCTTGCTCGATATCCACAAGCGCGGCAGCGGCAGCAGCATCAAGCTGCATGAGCGGCTGAACAACTTCCCGTTGCGCCCGGGTGATGTACGCGAGGCAACGACGGAGTGCATCTCTGGCAGTTGATCTGGCTCAACGGATCGGTGGTTAGCAGGCCAATTGCCAGCCGGTGGTCGGCTTGGGCGTTGTTGCGAATTCCCTGACAGGGCTAGTATCCATTTGCTTATGTTTTTTAAGCCTAAGCTTATAACAAAAGAAATGGAGATTCGTGATGACACCGTTGAGTCGCGTCGTGATCGGCAGCCTGCTGATCCTGGCCTGGCCTGCGGCGCATGCCGCCGATGGCCAGAAAGTCTTCACCCAGGGCGGGGCCAAGCCCGCCGCCATGGCCTGCCTGGGCTGCCATGGCCCGGACGGCAAGGGTATTGCCGCCGCAGGGTTCCCCCGCCTGGCTGGCCTGCCGGCCGGTTACCTGAGTAAGCAGCTGCATGACTGGCGCACTGGCAGCCGCCAGCAGCCGGTCATGGCACCACTGGCCAAAGCCCTGAGCGAAGATGAGATCGAGGCCGTCAGCCATTACCTGGCTGGTCTGCCGGGTGATCCTGCGCCAGACCTGCATCGCCAGCAGATCGCGAGCAACCCCACCGAACGCCTGGCCCTATATGGCGACTGGAGCCGGCAGATCCCCGGATGCGTGCAGTGCCATGGCCCAGGCGGCAGCGGTGTCGGCGAGCACTTCCCGCCGCTGGCCGGGCAGCCCGCCGCCTACCTTGTGGCGCAGCTCAACGGCTGGCGCGACGGCAGCCGCAGCAATGACCCCAACCAGCTGATGGCAGGCGTGGCCAAGGCCATGACCGACGCCGAAGTCAAGGCGATTGCCGAGTACTTCGCCCATCCCGCCAGCCCGGAGGTCAAGCCATGAAAACCTTGCTGCCAACGTTACTGCTGCTGGCCACGACAACTGCCTTTGCCAATCAGGCGCCCATCGCCATGGAAGACCAGTCGCAACTGAAGGTCCCCGCTGCCCAGGCCGCACCACAATTCGCCCCACCTGCCGAAAGCGAGCTGCCGGACAATGCCTTCGGCAAGATGGTCCGCGAGGGCCACGCGTTGTTTGTCGATACCCGTCGGTTGATGCCTGAGGCGGTGGGCAATGGCATGAACTGCAGCAACTGCCACCTCGACCAGGGCCGCCTGGCGCATTCCGCGCCGCTGTGGGGTGCCTATCCGATGTACCCGGCTTACCGCAAGAAGAACGACAAGGTGAACACCTTCGCCGAGCGTATCCAGGGCTGTTTCCAGTTCAGCATGAACGGCAAGCCGCCGGCCGCCGACAGCCCGCAGATGACCGCGCTCGCCGTATATGCCTACTGGCTTTCGACCAAGGCCCCCACCGGCGTGGAAATTGCCGGGCGCGGATACCCCGAGGTGGCGCAGCCAAAGGGGGGCTATGACTTCAAGCGTGGCCAGCAGGTCTACCGTGAACAATGCGCCATCTGCCACGGCGACAACGGTGAGGGGCAGAAGGTGGCCGGTGAATACGTAATGCCGCCACTCTGGGGCAAGGACTCCTACAACTGGGGCGCGGGCATGCACCGGATCAATACCGCAGCATCGTTCATCAAGTACAACATGCCCTTGGGCAAACCGGGCAGCCTGAGCGATCAGCAGGCCTGGGACGTGGCCGCCTGGGTCAACCGCCACGAGCGCCCCCAGGACCCACGCCTGATCGAGGGCTCCATCGAAAAAACACGGCTGAAATTCCATGCCAACGACGGCGTCAACCTGTATGGCCAGCAGGTCGACGGGGTGATGATCGGGCAGGGCACGGGTAGCTGAGCGGGCGTTGCGGCGGCGCTATGCGAGCCCTTGCGCGGTGCTTTCCACAGGGCCGCGCAAGGGCCGGATGACGGGATTTTCACGAACTTTTTGGAACTATCTACACTGGGTTATCTCTATCATGGCAGCGGTCATCACAGGCAGGGCATTGTAAGCTGCATGCCGCCTGATTAGACTGCGCCGAATTCCACAGGCCTCGCCTATGTTTAAGGATGTTTATGATCAAGAAATGCTTGTTCCCGGCAGCCGGCTACGGCACTCGCTTCCTGCCTGCTACCAAAGCCATGCCCAAGGAAATGCTGCCGGTGGTCAACAAGCCACTGATCCAGTATGGCGTTGAAGAAGCATTGGATGCTGGTCTGAACGAGATTTCCATCGTCACCGGCCGCGGCAAGCGCGCCCTGGAAGACCACTTCGACATCAGCTACGAGCTGGAAAACCAGATCAAGGGCACCGACAAGGAAAAATACCTGGTCGGTATCCGTCGCCTGCTCGACGAGTGCTCGTTCTCCTACACTCGCCAGACCGAAATGAAAGGCCTGGGCCACGCCATCCTGACCGGCCGCCCGCTGATCGGTGACGAACCGTTCGCCGTGGTGTTGGCGGATGACCTGTGCGTCAACCTCGACGGCGACGGCGTGCTCGCGCAGATGGTCAAGCTGCACAAACAGTACCGTTGCTCGATCGTCGCCATCCAGGAAGTCGATCCGCAGGAAACCAACAAGTACGGTGTCATCGCCGGTGAAGAGATCAAGGACGGCATCTTCCGCGTGCACGCCATGGTCGAGAAGCCGAAGCCGGAGGATGCACCGTCCAACCTGGCGATCATCGGTCGCTACATCCTGACCCCGGACATCTTCGAGAAGATCGAACAGACCGAGCCAGGCAAGGGCGGCGAGATCCAGATCACCGACGCACTGATGAAACAGGCTGCCGAAGGCAACGTGATCGCCTACAAGTTCAAGGGCAAGCGTTTCGACTGCGGTGGTGCCGAAGGCTACATCGAGGCGACCAACTTCTGCTTCGAGAACTTCTACAAGGCCGGCAAGGCCTACTGATACGCAATGCAGGTTCAAGGAGCCACCCTTCGGGGTGGCTTTTTTGTTTGCGGCGGCCAACGGCGGTATGCTGGGCGCCTGCCTAGGAGAGTGAATACATGGCCTACGATTTTGATCTGTTTGTGATTGGCGCGGGTTCCGGCGGTGTGCGTGCGGCGCGCTTCGCTGCGGGCTTCGGTGCAAAAGTGGCAGTGGCCGAGAGCCGTTACCTGGGTGGCACCTGCGTCAACGTCGGCTGCGTGCCGAAAAAACTGCTGGTGTACGGCGCCCACGTCGCCGATGAGCTGGAACAGGCAGCCGGCTTCGGCTGGACCCTGGAAGAGGGCCACTTCGACTGGGGCACGCTGATCGCTAACAAGAACCGCGAGATCGAGCGCCTCAACGGCATCTACCGCAACCTGCTGGTAAACAGCGGCGTGACCTTGCTGCAGGGCCATGCCCGCATCACCGGCGCCAACCAAGTGGAAGTGGACGGCCAGCGCTTCAGCGCCGAGCATATCCTGATTGCCACCGGCGGCTGGCCACAGGTGCCGGACATTCCGGGCAAGGAACTGGCCATCACCTCCAACGAGGCGTTCTACCTCAAGGACCTGCCACGCCGTGTGCTGGTGGTCGGTGGTGGTTACATTGCCGTCGAGTTCGCCGGCATCTTCCAGGGCCTGGGCGCCGATACCACTTTGCTGTATCGCGGTGACCTGTTCCTGCGCGGCTTCGACGGCTCGGTGCGCACCCACCTCAAGGAAGAGCTGGAAAAGCGCGGCCTGAACCTGCAGTTCAACGCCGACATCCAGCGCATCGACAAGCTTGACGACGGCAGCCTGAAAGCCACCCTCAAGGACGGCCGCGAGCTGGTCGCCGATTGCGTGTTCTACGCCACCGGCCGTCGCCCGATGCTCGACAACCTGGGCTTGGAAAACACCGGCGTTGAGTTGGATGCCCGCGGCTACATCCGCGTCGACGAGCAGTACCAGACCACCGCACCGTCGATCCTAGCCATTGGCGACGTGATCGGCCGCGTGCAGCTCACCCCGGTGGCCCTGGCCGAAGGCATCGCCGTGGCACGGCGGCTGTTCAAGCCTGAGCAATACCGCCCGGTGGATTACCAGAACATCCCGACTGCGGTGTTCAGTCAGCCTCCGATCGGTACCGTCGGCCTTACCGAGGAGCAAGCGCTGGAAGCCGGGCACAAGGTGCAGATCTTCGAGAGCCGCTTCCGCGCCATGAAGCTGACCCTCACCGACATCCAGGAAAAGACCCTGATGAAGCTGGTGGTGGATGCCGAGACCGACAGGGTGCTGGGCTGCCACATGGTCGGCCCGGATGCCGGCGAGATCATCCAGGGCTTGGGTATCGCCCTCAAGGCCGGTGCGACCAAGCAACAGTTCGACGAGACCATTGGCGTGCACCCGACTGCCGCTGAAGAGTTCGTCACCATGCGCACAGTCACGCGCTGATGCAACTGGCCCCATCGCCGGCAAGCCGGCGATGGGGTCTTGAATACCCCGCAATCCTTTGCTCAGCCCATTCCCTTCTATTAACTATCCCTGGTTATAGCCAAAACCAATCACGAGCATGAGCTTTGCCAATGAGCCTTTATCGGGACCAGCGGTTAGGATTCTTTCCATCAACTGATTCCAACCCCATGAAGGAGCGTCTCTCATGCCAATCATCAACAGCCAGGTCAAACCGTTCAACGCCACCGCCTACCACAAGGGCGAGTTCGTTCAGGTCAGCGAAGCCGACCTGAAAGGCAAGTGGTCCGTCGTGTTCTTCTACCCGGCCGACTTCACCTTCGTCTGCCCGACCGAACTGGGTGACCTCGCCGACAACTACGCCGAGTTCCAGAAGCTGGGCGTGGAAATCTATGGCGTGTCGACCGACACCCACTTCACCCACAAAGCCTGGCACGACACTTCGGATACCATCGGCAAGATCCAGTACCCGCTGATCGGTGACCCGACCCACGTCATCTCGCGCAACTTCGACGTGCTGATCGAAGAAGCCGGCCTGGCCGATCGCGGTACCTTCGTGATCAACCCGGAAGGCCAGATCAAGATCGTCGAACTGAACGACGGTGGTGTTGGCCGCGACGCAGCCGAGCTGCTGCGCAAAGTGAAGGCTGCCCAGTACGTTGCCGCTCACCCAGGCGAAGTCTGCCCGGCCAAATGGAAAGAAGGCGAAGCCACCCTGGCACCATCGCTGGACCTGGTCGGCAAGATCTAAGCCGATGTGCACGTCGCGGGCGGTAGACAGCCGCCAAAGCTGAAGTACCTACCGCCCCGTAAAAACGCCCGGGCGACCTCGCCTGGGCGTTTTTGTATCCGAGTTTTGAAAAAGGAATCGCCCGTATGTTGGACGCCACGCTTAAATCGCAACTGAAAACCTACCTGGAGCGGGTCACCCAGCCGATCGAGATCGTTGCCTCCCTCGACGACGGCGCGAAGTCCCGCGAATTGCACGACCTGCTGGTGGAAATCGCCGGCCTGTCGAACCTGATTACTTTCAGCGCGGATGGCAGCGATGCTCGTCGCCCTTCGTTCTCGCTGAGCCGCCCGGGTGCTGCCCTTGATGGCAAAAACATAAGCCTGCGCTTCGCCGGCATCCCCATGGGCCACGAATTCACCTCCCTGGTGCTGGCGCTGCTGCAAGTCGGCGGCCATCCGTCCAAGGCCAGCGCCGAAGTGATCGAGCAGATCCAGGCACTGGAAGGCGAGTTCACCTTTGAAACCTACTTCTCGCTGTCGTGCCAGAATTGCCCGGACGTGGTCCAGGCATTGAACCTGATGGCGGTGCTCAACCCCAATGTGCGCCACGTGGCCATCGACGGTGCGCTGTTCCAGGAAGAAGTCGAGTCGCGCAAGATCATGGCGGTGCCGAGCATCTACCTGAACGGCGAAGTGTTCGGCCAGGGCCGCATGGGCCTGGAAGAAATCCTCGGCAAGATCGACACCAACGCAGGCAGCCGCCAGGCCGAAAAGATCAACGCCAAGGAGGCCTTTGACGTGCTGGTGGTCGGTGGTGGGCCTGCCGGCGCTGCGGCGGCCATCTATGCCGCACGTAAAGGCATCCGTACCGGTGTCGCTGCCGAGCGTTTCGGCGGCCAGGTGCTCGACACCCTGGCCATCGAGAACTTCATCTCGGTGCAAGAGACCGAAGGGCCGAAGCTGGCCACGGCGCTGGAAGAGCACGTCAAGCAGTACGACGTCGACATCATGAACCTGCAGCGCGGTGAAGCGCTGATCCCGGCCACCGACGGCGGCCTGCATGAAGTGCGCCTGGCGGGCGGCGCCTCGCTCAAGGCCAAGACCGTGATCCTCGCCACCGGTGCCCGCTGGCGCGAAATGAACGTGCCGGGCGAGCAGGAATACCGCGCCCGCGGCGTGGCCTACTGCCCGCACTGCGACGGCCCGCTGTTCAAGGGCAAGCGCGTGGCGGTGATCGGCGGTGGCAACTCTGGCGTGGAAGCGGCCATCGACCTGGCCGGTATCGTCGCCCAGGTGACGCTGATCGAGTTCGACAGCCAGCTGCGTGCCGATGCGGTGCTGCAGCGCAAGCTGCACAGCCTGCCGAACGTCAAGGTGATCACCAGCGCGCTGACCACCGAAGTGGTCGGTAATGGCGAGAAAGTGACGGGCTTGCGTTACAAGGACCGCACCACCGATGAGGTGCATGACCTGGCGCTGGAAGGCATCTTCGTGCAGATCGGCCTGCTGCCGAACACTGATTGGCTCAAAGGCTCGGTCGAGCTGTCGCCGCGTGGCGAGATCATCGTTGATGCCAAGGGCCAGACCAATGTGCCGGGTGTGTTTGCCGCAGGTGACGTGACCACCGTGCCGTACAAGCAGATCGTCATTGCGGTGGGCGAGGGCGCCAAGGCTTCGTTGGCGGCATTCGATCACTTGATCCGCACTTCGGCACCGGCGTAAGCCTGCGCCGGCCCCTTCGCGGTCACTGACGAAGCAAAACCTGAAGGTGTCTATGCTTAGCGCAGACACCCTCAGGAACTTCACCATGACCCTGATCAGCCGCGAACCCTGGTGGCTAGTCCCCCCCAAGCCCGGGCAGAAAGAGCAGGACCTGCATTGGGGCTACCTCGAGATCTATGCCGACGGCCGCACCGTGTTCGTCGACCAGCGCCCCAGTGACCGGGAGCTGGCCGAGCGCAAAAGCTGTCGCAACTTCCCCGACCCTGAACCGTAGGCGGTTCAGCCTTCGAACTCGGCCAGGCGTGCTTCCAGCGCCGCGATCCGCGCTTCCAGGGCTTCAATGCGCTCTTCCGAAACAGTGCCGCCACTGCCGCGAACGCCTCCCTCCTGCTGGCGTGCGACCAGAATGGCTTCGATTTCCGCCGGGTCACCGAGGGCGTGGGTATAGCGGTCTTCCCGCTGCCCGGCCTGGCGTGGCAGGTGCAGGGCCAGGCCGCGCGAAATCAGGCGCTCCAGCTGATGCTGGATCTGCTCGGTGTCGTCGAAGTCGTGCAGGCGGTTGCTGCGGGTCAGTAGCTCGTTGAGGGTCTGCGGCCCCCGCAGGAACATCAGGCCCATCAGCACCAGCTGAGCGGGGACCAGTTCCAGGGCCTTGTCCACTCGATGTTCCCAGCGATCGGCGCGGCTGCCCATCTGCAGGCGGGTCATGTCCTGGCCCTCGAGGGCGCGCAGGGCCTGGCCGACTTGGCCTTGGGTGAGGTTCATGACCGGTTCCCGGCTGGTCTTCTGGTTACAGGCCAGGACCAGGGCGTTGAGGGTCAGCGGGTAGCTTTCCGGGCTGGTGGCCTGCTTCTCGATCAGCGCGCCGAGAATGCGGATCTCGATACTGCTGAAGCGGCCTTCGCCTGCGGTTTCGTGTTCTGACATGGCCCTGTCTCATTGCTGGGGAAAGGCCACTAGCGTAGGTAAAGCGCCAGGCTTAAGCAATCACCGCTCTTGCGGGCTGTGTAGGAGCGGGCTTGCCCCCCGCGAATGGGCCGCAAAGCGGCCCCGGCAATCTCAAACGCTACGCCGCTCTTCTGCCTGGCAAGCCGCCGCCGTGAACAACACATCGGTCGAAGAATTCAGCGCCGTCTCCGCCGAATCCTGCAGCACGCCAATGATGAAGCCCACTGCCACCACCTGCATGGCAATCTCGCTGGGGATGCCGAACAGGCTACACGCCAGCGGAATCAGCAGCAGTGAACCACCCGCGACTCCAGAGGCACCGCAGGCGCAGATTGCCGCCACCAGGCTCAGCAGCACCGCCGTCGGCAAGTCGACTGGAATGCCCAGGGTATGCACCGCCGCCAGGGTCAGCACGGTGATGGTGATCGCCGCGCCGGCCATGTTGATGGTCGCCCCCAGCGGGATCGACACCGAATAAGTGTCCTCATGCAGCCCCAGGCGCTCCGACAGCGCCAGGTTGACCGGGATGTTGGCCGCCGAGCTGCGGGTGAAGAAGGCGGTAATGCCGCTTTCGCGCAGGCACAGCAAGGTCAGCGGGTAAGGGTTGCGGCGGATCTTCCAGAACACGATCAGCGGGTTCATCACCAGCGCCACGAACAGCATGCAGCCGATCAGCACACCCAGCAGGTGCAGGTAGCCAAGCAGGGCGCTGAGGCCAGACTGGGCCAGGGTCGAGCTGACCAGCCCGAAGATGCCCAGCGGGGCGAAACGGATCACCACGCGCACGATCAAGGTCACGCCATTGGACAGATCCTCGACCACGGTACGGGTAGTCTGGCCGGCATGGCGCAGGGCCACGCCCAGGCCGACGGCCCAGGTCAGCACACCGATGAAGTTGGCGTTGAGCAAGGCATTGACCGGGTTGTCGACCGCGCTCAGCAGCAGGTTCTGCATCACCTCACCGATGCCGCCCGGCGCGCTCAGGGTCGCCTCGCTGGTACTCAGGGCCAGCTGCGAAGGGAACAGCATGCTGGCGACCACGGCCACCACGGCGGCGGCAAAGGTGCCCAGCAGGTACAGCCAGAGGATCGGGCGGATGTGGGTTTCCTGGCCGTGGCGGTGGTTGGCAATCGACGCCATGACCAGAATGAACACCAGCACCGGCGCGACGGCCTTGAGGGCGCTGACGAACACTTTGCCGAGGAAGCCCAGGTCACGGGCGAGGGCGGGTGCCAGCAGGGCCAGGGCGATGCCGGCGACCAGGCCGATGACGATCTGGGTCACCAGGCTGGTGCGGTTGAGGAGGTGGTAAACAGGCGTCATGTGCAGCGAAGTCTCGGAATCTTCAAAGGGCGCGACTTTAGCACAATCAGGCCCGGCCCTATCGCCGGCAGCCACTACCAGTGAAACAGCTCCCGCCGCGCGCCCTCGGTAATCGCCACGATCCCCGGGTGCTTGACCTTGCGCTCCACTGAAATGGCATAGAACGATTCATGCACTGCTTCGGTCTGGCCGATCAGCTCGACGCCATACTGGCGGCAGACTTCCTCGGCAATCACGCTTGGTGCGACGAAAATCCCGCTGCCTGACTGGCCGAACGCCTGCATCAACGCACTGTCATCGAACTCTCCAACGATGCGTGGCTGCACTTGCTGTTCGCTCAGCCAACGCAACAGGCGGCTGCTCACCACGGTTTCCGGGCCGGGAATCAGCAGCGGCGCATCCTGCAGGCAGGCAGGGAAGAGGCCGGCATGCTGCCGGGCCAGGGCCGGGGTGGCGAAGAAGCTCAGGCCGCATTCGCCGAGCTTCTGGCTGTAGCCCTTGATGTCCAGGTGGCTGGGCATCGGGCTGTCGGAAATCACCAGGTCCAGGCGCTGGATCGCCAGGTCTGCCAGCAGCCGTTCGAGCTTGTCTTCGCGGCAATTGATGCGCAGCACCTCGTCCAGCTCCATGGTCGGCGCCAGCAGGCGATAGACGATCGACTTCGGCACCACGTCGGCCACCCCCACGCGAAACAGGATCTGCTCCTGCGGGCCGGCCCTGAGCAGGGCCTCCAGCTCGCCGCCGATCTGGAACATCTGCTCGGCGTAGACCAGCGTTTGACGGCCGGTTTCGGTCAGCTCCAGTTGCCGGCCGACGCGCTGAAACAGCTCCAGCCCGTAGGTTTGCTCGAACAGGCTGATCTGCCCGCTGATGGTCTGTGGCGTCAGGTTCAGCTGTTCGCTGGCGCGAGCGATGCTTCCGGTCTTGGCCACGGCCCAGAAGTAGTGGAGCTGGCGATAGTTGAGCACGCACGCGGGTCCCGATTCGAAAAAACCGAAGTATACACACTGGAAATACGAATTTTCCTGAAGTATTGGCGTCTTTAGAATGCGACCCCATCAGGCGCTTCGCGCCGCCGGGATTTTTCAAGCGAGGACACCATGCTGTATCTCAAATCCATTGGCACTCCGCTGGTGCTGGCCCTGGCGCTGTTCAGCCTGGCTGGTTGCGACCAGGCCGAGAAGTCTGCCCAGCAGATGCTCGACCAGGCCGCCAAGTCGGCCAAGCAGGCCATCGACGACACCAACAAGGCCGCCCAGCAGGCGTTGAGCGATGCCATCGGTCACGAGGGCCAGAAGCCCAAGGACGCCGAGAAGAAAGAACACACCCAGGAAATCTGACCCTACAACCGCCGCTTCAGGATTTGAACAATGGAATACTTGCTGGAACTCGCCGCTAGCCCTACCGCCTGGGTCGCCCTGGCAACGCTGGTGGCCATGGAAGTGGTACTGGGTATCGACAACCTGATCTTCATCTCGATCCTGACCAACAAACTGCCTGTGGAGTACCGTTCCAAGGCGCGTCGTATCGGTATCAGCATGGCGCTGGTCATGCGCCTGGCACTGCTCAGCACCGTGGCCTGGATCGTGCAGTTGACCGACCCGGTGTTCGAAGTGTTCGGTAACGCCTTCTCCTGGAAGGACGTGATCCTGATTGCCGGCGGCCTGTTCCTGCTGTGGAAGGCCACCAAGGAGATTCACGAAAACGTCGACCCGCATGGCGCCAAGGAAGAAGCCAAGGTCTCTAATACGGTCACCCTGGGCTTTGCGGCGGCGATCTTCCAGATCCTGTTGCTGGACATCGTCTTCTCGGTCGACAGCATCATCACTGCCGTGGGCATGACCGAGCACCTGCCGATCATGATCATTGCCGTGATCACCGCCGTCATCGTCATGATGGTGGCCGCCGACCCGCTGGCCAACTTCATCAATGACAACCCGACAGTGGTGATGTTGGCCCTGGGCTTCCTGATCATGATTGGCATGACGCTGATCGCCGAAGGTTTTGGCGCCCATGTACCGAAAGGGTATGTGTATGCGGCGATGGCCTTCTCGACGGTGATCGAGATCCTCAACATCCTGGCCCGCCGAGCGCGGCTCAAGCGTGAAGCTGCTGAAGGCTGATTAAGGCTGGTGAAAAAAACAACGGGGCGCTTGGCGCCCCGTTTGCATTCAGCTGAAGAAACCTCAGTGCACCCCGGCATGCCGCCGCGCCCTGCGCACAGGCTGCGCCTTGGCCGGGGCCTGCGGTGGCAGGTGGTGATGCTGGGAATGACGCCGCACGATACGCAGAACACCCCACAGCATGGCGGCCGCGACGCTCAGCCACATACCCACCAGCATAAGGATTGCCATGGTCAGGCTCATGTGTGCCTCCTTCTCTTGGGCCAACCTGCGGTTTGCCCTCCAGACACAGCTTTAGTCTAGCTGCCCGCCCGTGACGTTCCATTGACCAAAGGTCGATTGCTTAAGCCGATTGGTTGCAATTTCTTGTCGGACTATACCCGCGCAACGCGGCGCCCTATGATCGGTGGCCAGAGCCGGGCGCTGCCTGCCTGGCATCGGAACAAGCGAGTGTCCATGGAGCAATATTCCTGCAAGCGCTGGGCGATCGTCCCACGTCAGCTGTTGGCCGCCTGCCTGGTGGCGGCGACCCTGGGCGGCTGCGCCAGCGCACCCCCTGCAAGCCTCAAGGGCATGCCCCAGCGGGTCGAGATCAGCAGCGTGCCGTTCTACCGCGGCAATGCCAACCACAGCGGGGCGATGGCCCTGGCCGCGCTGCTCTCGCAGCAAGGTGCGCCAATCACCCCGGGGCTGCTGGACAAACCGCTGAATCTGCCGAAGGCAGCCGATGCGCTGGAAACCAGCATCCCGCGTGTGGCTCGCGAGTACGGCATGGTCGTGTACCCGCTGGACAAGCAACTGGATGCCTTGCTGACTCAGGTGGCCGCTGGCAACCCGGTGCTGCTGCGTTACGAGGAAGGTTCGGCGTGGTGGAGCGAGCCGCGTTACGCGGTGCTGATCGGCTATGACAGCTTCAAGAAGCGCGTGCTGCTGCGTTCAGGGATGCATCGGCGCCAGCTGATGGCGTTCGACGACTTTGCCTCGGCGTGGGCGAAGGAGGGGAGTTGGGCGGTGCTGGTGCAGCCCCCGCGCCAGCTACCGGCCCAGGTGGACCGCCAGCGTTGGCTGCAGGCTGCCGACGAACTGGCCCGGGCGGGCCAGGAGGTTGCGGCTAAACAGGCTGTGCGTAGTCTGAATAAATAGCGTTTCGCCGGGGCAAGCCCGCTCCTGTAGGAGCGGGCTTGCCCCGCGAAGAGGCCAGGCCTGCTTACATCATCAGAAGCCCAGACGATCACGCAGGCTGTAGTACCAGGCACCAATGGCGCTGAACGGCACACGCAGCATCTGGCCACCCGGGAACGGGTAGTGCGGCAGGCCGGCAAAGGCGTCGAAGCGCTCGGCCTGGCCACGCAGGGCCTCGGCCAGCACCTTGCCTGCGAGGTGGGTGTAGGTCACGCCGTGGCCCGAGCAACCCTGCGAGTAGTAGATGTTGTCGCCGATACGGCCGACCTGTGGCAGACGCGACAGGGTCAGCAGGAAGTTGCCGGTCCAGGCGTAGTCGATCTTGACGTTCTTCAGTTGCGGGAAGGCCTTGAGCATCTTCGGGCGAATGATCGCTTCGATGTTGGCCGGGTCGCGCGCACCGTACACCACACCACCGCCGAAGATCAGGCGCTTGTCGCTGGTCAGGCGGTAGTAGTCGAGCAGGTAGTTGCAGTCTTCCACGCAGTAGTCCTGCGGCAGCAGGGTGCGGGCCAGTTCTTCGCCCAGCGGCTCGGTGGTGATCACCTGGGTGCCGCATGGCATCGACTTGGCAGCCAGTTCCGGTACCAGGTTACCCAGGTAGGCGTTGCCGGCAACGATGATGAACTTGGCGCGGATCTTACCTTGCGGAGTGTGCACCACCGGGTTGGCACCACGCTCGATGCGGATGGCCGGAGTCTGCTCATAGATGATGCCGCCCAGCGACTCGACCGCGGCGGCTTCGCCCAGGGCCAGGTTCAGCGGGTGGATGTGGCCGCCGCTCATGTCCAGCATGCCGCCCAGGTAGTTGTCGCAGGCGACCACTTCACGGATGCGCTTCTGGTCCATCAGCTCCAGCTGATTATGGCCAAAGCGTTCCCACAGGCGCTTTTGCGATTCCAGGTGGCCCATCTGCTTGGCGGTCAGCGCAGCGAACACGCCGCCGTCCTTCAGGTCGCACTGGATGTTGTACTTGGCCACGCGCTCACGGATGATGCGGCCGCCTTCGAAGGCCATCTGGCCTAGCAGCTGTGCTTCTTTAGGGCCGACGGTGCGCTCGATGACGTCGATGTCGCGGCTGTAGCTGTTGACGATCTGGCCACCGTTGCGGCCCGATGCGCCGAAGCCGACCTTGGCCGCTTCGACGATGCTCACCTTGAAGCCGTTTTCCAGCAGGAACAGCGCGCTGGACAGGCCGGTGTAGCCGGCACCGATGATGCAGATATCGGTTTCCACCTCACCCTGCAGCGCCGGACGTGGCGGCACCGGGTTGGCCGAGGCGGCGTAGTAGGACTGGGGGTAGGGGGTGTTAGCCATGCTGCAGAAACCTCTGTGTTTTATATTTTTAACGAATGTACCGATGCTATCAATAATAATAAACACCCGCTAGTCGTCTGTTGAAAATCCTTTACTGGCCTGCAGCGGGCCCTTCTCTATAAACAGTTTAAGATTCAGTGAGTTAGCGCGAAAAAAAGTGTTGACAGGGTTTTTGGATTGCGTAGAATGCGCACCACACGACAGGCACATAGCTCAGTTGGTTAGAGCACCACCTTGACATGGTGGGGGTCGTTGGTTCGAGTCCAATTGTGCCTACCAAACAAAGTCCCGGTCTCCGGGCATCGAAAAGGGCGATCCGCAAGGGTCGCCCTTTTTGCATTATGGGCGCTTTCGAAGTCGTGGGTACCGGCGCCCGCAGGTTTCTGAAAGTTTTTGATTTTTTTGAAAAAAACGCTTTACAGGTACGCATTCGATCACTAATATGCGCACCACACGACAGGCACATAGCTCAGTTGGTTAGAGCACCACCTTGACATGGTGGGGGTCGTTGGTTCGAGTCCAATTGTGCCTACCAAACAAAGTCCCGGTATCCGGGCATCAGAAAGGGCGATCCGCAAGGGTCGCCCTTTTTGCATTCCATGCCCCTCTCGAACAAACCCCCTCGACGCAGCGTGTAACCTTTGGTCGCGGGCGGTACCCCGTGCGGCCATGGTAGAATCCGCCTCTTCGAATCTGGAGGTACACGCGTGCGCAAACTGGCAGTGGTATTGGCAGTGCTGGCCCTGGCGGGCTGTGAGAACGAGGTCGAGGGTGTGCACAAGCAAGTTGCCGAGCACCTGAACAACCCCAAGACTGCCAAGTTCGGCAACGTGCGGATCGACACCAAGGGCACCATCTGCGGCCAGGTGCGTGGCAAGGACGATGCTGGTCAGTACGAGGCCTATCGCAGCTACGTGGCAATCAAGGGTGCCGATGGCCAGTATGAAATCATCGTCGATGACGGCGGCAACAATCTGCGTATTCGCGAATACTGCGGAGGTGCCGAACTGCAACGTCGCGCCGAGGCCCTGGCCGATCAGCCGGCCCCTGAGGGGTGGGATGTCGAAGTGATCCAGGGTGCCAACATGGGTGCGCTGACCGACATGACCGCACGCCTGATCGAGAAGGGCATCCCGTCCTCGGTCGAATACCGCGACGGCAAACCCGTGGTGCTGATGGGGCCGTTCCCGAGCAAGGCCGAAGCCGATGCGCGCAAGGCCGAGGTGATGGCCAAGCTGGGTACCGATTCGATCGTCATCCAGCATGGTGCGCAGCGTTAACTGTAATCTGTAGCCTTCCCCGGCTATGCTTGGCTTGAGACTAGCCAAACGGGGAGGGCCTCATGTCTACGCTGGAGCGGGCCATTGCCGTGGCCGCCAGGGCACATGAAGGGCAATGCGACAAGGGTGGAGCGGCTTATATCCTCCACCCATTGCGAGTGATGATGCGGGTCAGCACACCGGAGCAGCGCATTGTCGCGGTGCTGCATGACGTGATCGAAGACACGTCGCTGACCCTTTCCGACCTGGCCCGTGAGGGCTTCCCCCTGAAAATTCTCGCCGCCTTGCTGGCCTTGAGCCGGAACAAGGGCGAGAGCTATCAGGACTTCGTGGTGCGCCTGGGCAGTGACCCGCTGGCGCGCACCGTCAAGCTGGCCGACCTGGCCGACAATAGCGACCTCTCGCGTATAGCCGTCCCAGGCCCCGCCGACCTGGCGCGGCTGGCTCGCTACCGCGAGGCCAGTGCCTATCTGCAGGCGCTGCCCTGAGCCTCAGTCTTCCTTCGGCACTGTCCAGAAAATCTGCACGCCGCCGTCGTCGCGGTGGGCGAGGGTAACGTTGTCGTTCTCGGCGATTTCCTCGAGCAGGGTTGCCCAGTCATCGGGCGACTCGTGTTCCAGGCGGAAGATCAGCGCGGCGCGGCTGCGCTGGGCGAGGGGATTGTTGATGATCTTCTGGATGCGCAGGCCCAGTTGCTGGTAGCTGCTTGCGGTTGCTTCGGCGGTGTTGGCCACGGAGGCGATTCCTTGTTGTGCTGTATGCGTGTACAGTATTTCAAGGCAAAATATTTCGCAACTGCATCGCTGCTGGATTTTTCGCGGGCAAGGGGCGGTGCAGTCAGCGCACCAGCCCCAGGTCATGCCGCTATCAGTACTCCCAGAAGATCCGCTGCAGCTCCTTGCTGTCCTGGGTCTTGGTCATCGCCACCATCGCCAGGATCCGCGCCTTCTGCGGGTTCAGGTCATGGGCCACCACCCAGTCATACTTGTCATCCGGCTGCTCGGCATTGCGCAGCACGAAACCACCCTGGTTGACGTGGGACGAGCGAATGATCTGCACGCCGTTCTTGTGCAGTTCCTGCAGCGCCGGCACCACCCGCGACGACACCGAGCCATTGCCGGTGCCGGCATGGATGATCGCTTTCGCGCCGCTCTGCGCCAGCGCCTTGTATGCGGTGTCGGTCACGTTGCCGTAGCTGTAGGCGATGTCCACCTGCGGCAGGCTGCTGATCTGCTTGATGTCGAACTCCGACTGGGTGGTATGGCGCTTGGCCGGCAGGCGGAACCAGTACGACTTGCCTTCCACCACCATGCCCATCGGGCCCCAGGCGCTCTTGAACGCTTCGGTCTTGATATTCACCGACTTGCTCACGTCGCGGCCGGACTGGATCTCGTCGTTCATGGTCACCAGCACGCCCTTGCCGCGCGACTGCTTGTCGCTGGCCACCGCCACGGCGTTGTACAGGTTGAGCATGCCGTCGGCAGACATCGCCGTGCCCGGGCGCATGGAGCCGACCACCACGATCGGCTTGTCAGTCTTCTCGACCAGGTTGAGGAAGTAGGCGGTTTCTTCCAGGGTGTCGGTGCCGTGGGTGATGACGATGCCATCGACGTCCTTGCTATCGGCAAGCTCGGCGACGCGCTTGGCCAGTTTCAGCAGGTCGTCGTTGGTGATGCTTTCCGAGGCGATCTGCATCACCTGCTCACCGCGCACATTGGCCAAGTCGGCCAGTTCCGGCACGCCGGCAATCAGCTTGTCGACGCCGAGCTTGGCGGCCTGGTAGGTGGCGCTGTTGGCAGCGCTGGCGCCGGCGCCGGCAATGGTGCCGCCGGTGGCGAGGATGACCACATTGGCCAGTTTCTGCTGGGTTTCGGCTTCCTTTGCCGAGGCAGTGGCGGGCAGGATCAGTAGCAGCGCCAGGGCGCTTGGGGCGAAGGACTTCAGTGCAGCATTCATGATTATTATTCTCTCTTCCTAATGAGATGGTTGCTGTGTCGCTCGGTAAGCAAGGCAGGTTTCGTACCAGCAGCGCTCAAAGCCGGCTCGCGGGCCTTACGGGGCGTATTCCATTCGGAACCCCGAACAAGCATAGGAAAAGATGTTCGGTTTTTCGGAGAAATTACGGATAATCAGCACCAGCCGCGTCTTGCCCCCGCCAGCGAAACGGATTTGACAAAACCAGGTCTTGTTTCCATAGTTACTCAGCGCAAACGTTTGCGATCCGATAAAAATCACAAGATTCGGAGTCATCTCCCATGAAACTGCCGTTCCCCGGTCGTCTGCTGGCGCTCGCCGTCATGTCCTCGCTGTCCCTCGCCATGCCGCTGTCCGCTGCCCATGCAGAGGAAAAACCCAAGGTCGCGCTGGTCATGAAGTCGCTGGCCAACGAATTCTTCCGCACCATGGAAGACGGCGCCAAGGACTACCAGAAAGCCCACCCTGGCGATTTCGATCTGGTTGCCAACGGCATCAAGAACGAAACCGATACCGGTGAACAGATCCGCATCGTCGAGCAGATGGTCAACTCCGGCGCCAAGGCCCTGGTGATCGCGCCGGCCGACTCCAAGGCACTGGTCTCGGCCGTGAAGAAGGCCATGGACCAGGGCGTCATCGTCATCAACATCGACAACCGCCTGGACCCGGAACTGCTCAAGAGCAAAGGCATCAGCGTGCCCTTCGTCGGCCCTGACAACCGCAAGGGCGCCCGCCTGGTCGGCGACTACCTGGCCCAGCAGAAACTCAAGGCCGGTGACCAGGTCGGCATCATCGAAGGCGTGCCGACCACCACCAATGCCCAGCAGCGTACCGCTGGCTTCAAGGATGCGATGGAAGCCGCGAAGATGAAGATCGTCTCGGTGCAGTCCGGCAACTGGGAGATCGACAAGGGCAACGCCGTTGCCGCTTCCATGCTCAACGAATACCCCGACCTCAAGGCGCTGCTGGCCGGTAACGACAGCATGGCATTGGGCGCCGTCTCGGCCGTGCGGGCTGCCGGCAAGACCGGCCAGGTGCAGGTGGTGGGCTACGACAACATCAACGCCATCAAGCCGATGCTCAAGGATGGGCGCGTGCTCGCCACACTCGACCAGGCCGCCAGCCAGCAGGCCGTCTACGGCATCCAGGCAGCGCTGAAAATACTCAAGGGCGAGAAGCCGGACGTGGATGCCGACAACGTCATCCAGACCCCGGTCGAACTGATCACCAAGCCCTGACCCCTAGCAGGAGAGATGGCCATGCCAGCATCGGCCAATGAAGTGGTGCTTGCCGCCAGTGGCCTGGGCAAGAGCTACGCCCAGCCGGTGCTGGCGGAGGTCAGCCTGGCCCTGCGCGCCGGCGAAGTGCTGGCGCTGACCGGCGAGAACGGGGCGGGCAAGAGCACGCTGTCCAAGCTCATCTGCGGCCTGGAAACCCCTACCACCGGGCACCTGACCTACCGTGGCCAGGCCTACGCACCGGCCAGCCGCAGCGAGGCCGAGCGCCTCGGCGTGCGCATGGTCATGCAGGAACTCAACCTGCTGCCGACCCTGACCGTGGCGGAAAACCTGTTTCTCGACAATCTGCCCAGCCGCTTCGGCTGGATCAGCCACAAGCGCCTGCGCCAGCTGGCCGCGGCCGCCATGGCCCAGGTCGGCCTTGATGCCATCGACCCTGACACCCCGGTCGGCGAGCTGGGCATCGGCCATCAGCAGATGGTCGAGATCGCCCGCAACCTTATCGGCGACTGCCATGTACTGATCTTCGACGAACCCACAGCGATGCTCACTGCCCGCGAAGTGGAGCTGCTGTTCACCCAGATCGAGCGCCTGCGCCAGCGCGGCGTGGCCATCGTCTACATCTCCCACCGCCTTGAAGAGCTGCAGCGTGTGGCGCAGCGCATCGCCGTGCTGCGCGACGGCCAGCTGGTGTGCGACGAGCCGATCCAGCGCTACAGCAGCGCCGAACTGGTCAACCTGATGGTCGGCCGCGAACTGGGCGAGCATATCGACCTGGGCCGCCGCACCATCGGCGCGCCGCTGCTCAAGGTCAACAAGCTGCGCCGCGGCGACAAGGTGCGTGACGTGTCGCTGCAGGTCAGGGCAGGGGAGATCTTTGGCATCTCCGGGCTGATCGGTGCCGGGCGCACCGAGCTGCTGCGGCTGATCTACGGTGCCGACCGCGCCGACAGCGGCAGCATCGAAATCGGCCAGCCGCTCAAGGCGGTCACCATCGATTCGCCCAAGGCGGCGGTAAAAGCCGGTATCGCCCTGATTACCGAGGACCGCAAGGGCGAAGGCCTGCTGCTGACCCAATCGATCAGCGCCAACATCGCCCTGGGCAACCTGCCCGCCGTGTCCCGCGCCGGGGTGCTCGACGGCGAGGCGGAGCAGGCCCTGGCCAAGCGCCAGATCAGCGCCATGCGCATTCGCAGCGCCAGCCCGGCGCAGGCGGTCGGCGAGCTGTCCGGCGGCAACCAGCAGAAGGTGGTGATCGGCCGCTGGCTGGAGCGCGACTGCCAGGTGCTGCTGTTCGACGAGCCCACCCGCGGCATCGACGTCGGCGCCAAGTTCGACATCTATGGCCTGCTGGCCGAGCTGGCGCGCCAGGGCAAGGCCCTGGTGGTGGTGTCCAGCGACCTGCGCGAACTGATGCTGATCTGCGACCGCATCGCCGTGCTTTCCGCCGGCCGCCTGATCGATACCTTCGACCGCGAGCACTGGAGCCAGGACCAGCTTCTAGCCGCTGCCTTCGCCGGCTACCAGAAACGTGATGCCCTGCTACATGACGCAGCGCCCAGGATGGATGCATGAAGACCACACCCCTCGACACCCCGAGCGGCACCCCCGCGCGCCACAGCGGCACTTATTTCGGCCTGGGCACCTACCTGGGCCTGGCCGGCGCCTTGCTGGCGATGATCGTGCTGTTCTCGTTCCTGAGCAGCCATTTCTGGTCGTACGCTACTTTCAGCACCTTGGCCAACCAGATCCCCGACCTGATGGTGCTGGCCGTGGGCATGACCTTCGTGCTGATCATCGGCGGCATCGACCTGTCGGTCGGCTCGGTGTTGGCCCTGGCGGCCTCCACGGTCAGCGTGGCGATCCTCGGCTGGGGCTGGGGCGTGCTGCCCGCCGCCTTGCTCGGCATGGCCGTGGCCGCCCTGGCAGGCAGTATCACCGGGGGCGTCACGGTGGCCTGGCGCATCCCGTCGTTCATCGTCTCGCTCGGCGTGCTGGAAATGGCCCGCGGCCTGGCCTACCAGTTCACCGACTCGCGCACTGCCTATATCGGCGATTCCTACGCCTGGTTCTCCGACCCGGTCGCCTTCGGCATCTCGCCGGCCTTCATCATCGCCTTGCTGGTGATCGTATTGGCCCAGCTGGTGCTGACCCGCACGGTGTTCGGCCGTTACCTGATCGGCATCGGCACCAACGAAGAGGCCGTGCGCCTGGCCGGCATCGACCCGCGCCCGTACAAGGTACTGGTATTCGCCCTGATGGGGCTGCTCGCCGGCCTGGCCGCGCTGTTCCAGATTTCGCGCCTGGAAGCCGCCGACCCCAATGCCGGGTCCGGCCTGGAGCTGCAGGTGATCGCCGCCGTGGTGATCGGCGGCACCAGCCTGATGGGCGGGCGCGGCTCGGTCATCAGTACCTTCTTCGGCGTGCTGATCATTTCCGTGCTGGCCGCAGGCCTGGCGCAGATCGGCGCTTCGGAACCGACCAAACGCATCATCACCGGGGCGGTGATCGTCATCGCCGTGGTGCTCGACACTTATCGCAGCCGGCGAGCAGGCCGGCGGAACTGACAACATGGCAACCATAAAAGACGTCGCAGCCCTCGCGGGTATTTCCTACACCACGGTGTCCCATGTACTGAACAAGACCCGCCCGGTCAGCGAGCAGGTACGGCTCAAGGTCGAAGCGGCCATTCTGGAGCTCGACTACGTGCCCAGCGCCGTGGCGCGCTCACTCAAGGCGCGCAGCACGGCCACCATCGGCCTGTTGGTGCCCAACAGCGTCAACCCGTACTTCGCCGAGCTGGCCCGGGGCATCGAGGATGCCTGCGAGCGCAACGGCTATTGCGTGATCCTGTGCAACTCCGACGACAACCCGCAGAAGCAGCGCAGCTACCTGCGCGTGCTGCTGGAAAAGCGCATCGACGGCCTGGTGGTGGCGTCGGTGGGCGAGGATGCCGACCTGCTGCAGAGCCTGACCAACGTGCGCACGCCGATGGTCATCGTCGACCGTGAGCTGGAGGGCGTCGACGCCGACCTGGTGCGCATCGACCACGAACACGGTGCCTACCTGGCGACCCGCCATCTGCTGGAGCTGGGCCATCGCGACATTGCCTACATCGGTGGCCCGGCCGAAACCGGCGTCACTCAATTGCGCCTGAGCGGCTTCCGCCGGGCGATGGCCGAAGCCGAGGCCGAGGTGCTGGCCGGCCGTGTGCTGCATTGCGACTTCACCAGCCCGGGTGGCCATGCCGCCGCCGCACAGCTGCTCGATGGCAAGCGGCCGACGGCGATCTTCGCCGGCAACGACATGATCGGTTTCGGCGTGCTGCGCGCCGCTGCCGAGCGCAACATCAACGTGCCGGGCGAGCTGTCGGTGATCGGCTTCGACGACATCGAATTGAGCCGCTATGTGTACCCGCCGCTGACCACGGTCGGCCAGTCGATTCGCGAGCTGGGCGAGAATGCTGCCGCCTTGCTGCTGTCGCGGATCGCCACACCACGTCGCGATGCAGCCGAGCAACGCATCGTCGCCCCGCGCATCGTGCTGCGCGAATCTACCGGGCCGCGCCAGGACCTGTTCAATGATTACCGCTAAGGAATTGCCATGCATGCCAAGGTAGTGGTGGTCGGGAGCCTCAACATGGATCTGGTGGCCCGCGCTCAGCGGCTGCCGCGCGCCGGCGAAACGCTGGCCGGGGAAAGTTTTTTCACCGTGCCCGGCGGCAAGGGCGCCAACCAGGCGGTGGCGGTGGCGCGCCTGGGGGGCAGTGTGGCGATGGTGGGCAATGTCGGCGATGACGCCTACGGCCAGCAGTTGCGCCAGGCGCTGGAAGAGGAAGGCATCGATTGCCAGGCAGTCAGCGTGTGTCCTGGCGTGTCCAGTGGCGTGGCGCTGATTACCGTGGACGCTGCCAGCCAGAACTGCATCGTCATCATCCCGGGCGGCAACGGGCTGCTGACGCCCGAATCGGTGCAGCGTTTCGATGCCTTGCTGCAGGCGGCCGAAGTGATCATCTGTCAACTCGAGGTCCCGGCCGAGACTGTGGCCTGGACCCTGGCCAGAGGTCGCGAGCTGGGCAAGCACGTGATCCTCAACCCGGCGCCGGCCACCGGCCCGCTGCCGGCCGACTGGTTCGCTCATATCGACTACCTCACCCCCAATGAAAGCGAGGCCGAGGCGTTGACCGGCGAGCCGGTCAATGACCTGGAGAGCGCCCGCCGCGCAGGTGAGCGTTTGCTGCAGCTGGGCGCACGCAAGGTGATCGTCACCCTCGGCGCGCAGGGGGCATTGTTCGTCAGCCGCGACGGCAGCCAGCATTTTCCGGCGCCCCAGGTGCAGCCGCTGGACACCACGGCGGCAGGCGACACCTTCATCGGCGGTTTTGCCGCTGCATTGGTGCAGGGCAAGGGGGAGGGCGAGGCCATCGTTTTCGGCCAGCGCGCCGCGGCCTTGTCCGTCACCCGCGCCGGTGCCCAGCCGTCGATTCCTTATCTGGCGGAGCTGACCCCATGAAAAAGACCACGCTGCTCAACGTCGCGCTGTCGCGGACCATCGCCGGGATGGGCCATGGCGACATTCTGGTGATCGGTGATGCCGGGTTGCCGGTGCCGCCGGGTGTCGAACTGATCGACCTGGCGTTGACGGCGGGGATACCGGATTTCGCCAGCGTGCTGCGCGCGGTGTTGAGCGAGCTGCAGGTGGAGCGGCACGTGCTGGCCGAAGAGATGCAGAAGGTGGTGCCACCGGCGCTGGTCGAGATCGAGCGCTTGAAGGGCAAGCTGGGCAAGCGCGAATGGCTGAGCCATGAAGCCTTCAAGGAAATGTCGCGCAATGCGCGGGCCATTGTCCGCACCGGCGAATGCCAGCCCTACAGCAACATCGCCCTGATTTCCGGCGTCACCTTTTAACGCAAGGCGAGATACTGCTTCTGTGGTGTCCCAGGAGCATTGTTCACGGCAACAGGAGTGCCCTCATGCTCAAACCTCTGCTACAAGGACTCACCCTCATGGCTGCAGCCGCCACCACCACCCTTCAGGCCGCCCCGCGTGACCTGATCATCGACACCGACCCTGGCGCCGACGACGTGGTCGCGCTGTTCCTGGCCATGGCTTCCCCTGAAGAACTCAACATCCGCGCCATCACCACCGTCGCCGGCAATGTGCGCCTGGAAAAGACCTCGCGCAACGCCCGCCTGGCCCGCGAATGGGCCAACCGCGAAGACATCCCGATATACGCCGGGGCAGGGCGCCCAATGGTGCGGGCGCCCATCTACGCCGCCGATGTCCACGGCGAAGAAGGCCTGACCGGCGTGCCCGTGCATGAGCCGAAAAAGCCCCTGGCCGAAGGCAATGCGGTGCAATACCTGGTCGACACCCTGGGCCACGCCAAGCCCCAAAGCATCACCATTGCCATGCTCGGCCCGCAGACCAACCTGGCCCTGGCGCTGATCCAGCGCCCAGACATCGTCAAGGGCATCAAGGAAGTGGTGGTCATGGGCGGTGCCCACTTCAATGGCGGCAACATGACCCCGGTTGCCGAGTTCAACCTCTATGCCGATCCGCATGCCGCCGAGGTGGTGCTGGCCAGCGGCGTGCAGCTGACTTACCTGCCGCTGGATGTCACCCACAAGATCATCACCAGCGACGCCCGCTTCAGGCAGCTGGCGGCCGTGAACAACCAGGCCAGTAAGAAAGTGCTCGATATCCTCGAAACCTACGTCAAGCACGACATGGACGTGTACGGCATGCCCGGTGGCCCGGTGCATGACGCAAGCGTCATCGCCTACCTGCTGAAACCCGAGCTGTTCAGCGGCCGGCGCATCCACATGAGCGTCGACAGCCGCGAAGGCCCGACCTTTGGCCAGACTATCGCCGACTGGTACGGCGTACTCAAGCAGCCTGCAAATGTGCTGTGGGTGAACGAGGGTGACGCCCAGGGCTTTTTCGACCTGCTCAGCGCGCGCCTGGCTCGATTGCAATAGCCGTGTGCGGTGCGTAGCGCTCGAACACCTGGTCGATGAAGCTGCGTGCCGCCTCGCCCCCGCGGTCGCGCACCAGCAGGTCGATGGCGATCAACAGCAACTCTTCGGGCGTGCTGGGGCTGTAGGCGCTCTGGCCTTCGGCCCATTTGACCTTGATATCGGCGTCGATGCTGTGGCTGCTCATGGAAGGCTCTCGCTGCGGGCCCGGGGCGGAGGGGCGAACACCGGATCCTGGTGTTCGAAGGAGGCACTGTGCCTTCACTTCCTAAAGTAAATCATGACTTTGCGGCGCAAACCAAGCGGCTCGTCGGTTGAATGGTAAAATTCGGTCACGATTGCCTTTGGCCCCAAGGTGCCGTGTTCAGGCAGACTTGCGCGGTTTTGCAACAAATTCCGGGTGGAGCTGTCGGATCAGGCAGTTCCCAGATAGATTTTAGGAGGATTCATGTTCCGTACCCGCGCTTTCCTGGCAACCCTGGCGGTGGCTGCTGTCCTGGCTGGCTGCAGCACTGGCGGTAACGCCGGGGGTGGCAAGGCGCCTGAGGCGTCGGCCGGCAACGATGGCCGCTGCGAGGCCAGTGGTGCCGACTTCGCCATCGGCAAGCCGGGCAGCGCCGACCTGCTGGAGCAGGCGCGCAAGGCCAGTGGTTCGCAGATGGCGCGCATACTCAAGCCGCACGACGTAGTGACCCTGGAATACCGCTCCGAGCGCCTGAACCTGAATGTGGACGAGCAGGGTGTAGTGACCCGCGTCAATTGCGGTTAATGCGCGCTTGAGGCCCGCTCCCACAGGGGCCCGGCAAGCAGGCATAAAAAAACCCGCCACGAGGGCGGGTTTTTTTACAGCTGCCCGAATTACTCCGGACGAACCTGCGCAGCCTGCATGCCCTTCTGGCCGCGCTCGGCGACGAAGGAAACAGTCTGGCCTTCTTTCAGGCTCTTGAAGCCGTCGGATTCGATGGCTTTGAAGTGTACGAACAGGTCGTCGCCGCCGCCTGCTGGGGTGATGAAGCCGTAGCCTTTCTCATCATTGAACCATTTGACGGTGCCTTGTTGGCGATTGGACATGAGGTGAATCTCCAGAACATTTAGATTTTTCAGTGGTGCAATGTGGCCGAGGCTACGGAGCACGGGCAACATCATAGTCTAATTCTGCGCATCTAGCGCCTTTTACCTTCGCAGGATGTTGATCCATGGCAAATGATGCGTCGATCACACCCTGCGCACGGCTCATTTCGGCTTGCAGGCAGCCTGCACAACCGTCTGTGCTTTCTGCATCAGCTTGGCGTCCACGCCGTCGGTGCTGTCCAGATCTGCGATCTCCTTATCGGTGAAATTCTTTTTGATGGCCTGGGCACCACAGTCGCAGTGCTTTTTCGCGGTCGCGGCGTCGACGCCCTGGCCGCTTGCCACCTGTTGGCACTGGGTCATGTAGTGGCCCTCCTTCCCGGCAGGGAAGTTGCCAGCATTGGCAGCCACGGGCAGCAGCAGGGCGCCAGCGGCCGCCAGGGCCAGAAGAGACGGTACTCGCATAACCAGTTACTCCTTGGGTTAAGGTCTCAACAAGAGTAGGTTGCTTCCCAAGGTCTGATAGGAATTTTTCCGCGATAGTTCACCGCAGCGGCGTAATTTCCAAATATTTCTACGAGTCACGCAACCCGCGTGCTAGCATGCCTGGCTCGCAGCAACGCCCTTGCTGCGAGCTTTTTTCTTTCCAGTCACTCTGGTTCGTCCCTGGCAAGCCGAAAGGCTTCTGCCACTGTGAGGCAGGCTTCCCCGCAGGGAAGGCAGGTCGGATCTTGTACTGGCTCATCCCAACCCACGTGACCTTTGGTAGGGGTCACCACTAGGAGAGGAGGCGCCATGCCCATTATTACTCTTCCCGATGGCAGTCAACGTTCGTTTGATCACGCCGTATCCGTCGCCGACGTCGCCGCTTCCATCGGCGCAGGCCTGGCCAAGGCCACCGTGGCCGGCAAGGTCGACGGCAAACTGGTCGATGCTTGCGACCTGATCCACAACGACGCCACCCTGCAGATCATCACTCCTAAAGATGCAGAGGGACTGGAGATCATTCGTCACTCGTGTGCCCACCTGGTAGGCCACGCGGTGAAACAGCTGTACCCGACCGCCAAGATGGTGATCGGCCCGGTGATCGACGAAGGCTTCTATTACGACATCGCCTACGAGCGCCCCTTCACCCCTGAAGACATGGCCGCCATCGAAAAGCGCATGATGGAGCTGATCGAAAAAGACTACGACGTGGTCAAGAAGGTCACCCCGCGCGCCGAAGTCATCGAAGTGTTCAAGGCCCGTGGCGAAGACTACAAGCTGCGCCTGGTCGAAGACATGCCGGACGAGCAGGCCATGGGCCTGTACTACCACGAAGAATACGTCGACATGTGCCGTGGCCCGCACGTGCCGAACACTCGTTTCCTCAAGGCATTCAAGCTGACCAAGCTGTCCGGCGCCTACTGGCGCGGCGATGCCAAGAACGAGCAGCTGCAACGCGTGTACGGCACCGCCTGGGCCGACAAGAAGCAGCTGGCCGCCTACATCCAGCGCATCGAAGAAGCCGAAAAACGCGACCACCGCAAGATCGGCAAGCAGCTCGACCTCTTCCACCTGCAGGAAGAAGCCCCGGGCATGGTGTTCTGGCACGCCAACGGCTGGACCGTATACCAGGTGCTCGAGCAGTACATGCGCCAGGTTCAGCGCGTCAACGGCTACCAGGAAATCAAGACCCCCCAGGTCGTCGACCGCATCCTCTGGGAGCGTTCCGGTCACTGGTCGAACTACGCCGAAAACATGTTCACCACTTCGTCGGAAAGCCGTGATTACGCGGTCAAGCCGATGAACTGCCCGTGCCACGTGCAGGTGTTCAACCAGGGCCTTAAGAGTTACCGTGACCTGCCACTGCGCCTGGCCGAGTTCGGTGCCTGCCACCGTAACGAGCCATCCGGCGCCCTGCACGGCATCATGCGCGTGCGTGGCTTCGTGCAGGACGACGCGCACATCTTCTGCACCGAAGAACAGGTGAAGAAAGAAGCCGCCGACTTCATCAAGCTGACCCTGGACGTGTACAAGGACTTCGGCTTCACCGATATCGCCATGAAGCTGTCCACTCGTCCGGCCAAGCGTGTCGGCTCCGAAGAGCTGTGGGACCGTGCCGAAGGCGCACTGGCCGACGCCCTGAACGAGTCGGGTCTGGAGTGGGAATACCAGCCGGGCGAGGGCGCGTTCTACGGCCCGAAGATCGAGTTCACCCTGCGCGACTGCCTCGGCCGTAACTGGCAGTGTGGTACCCTGCAGTACGATCCGAACCTGCCAGAGCGTCTGGATGCCAGCTATATCGCCGAAGATAACAGCCGGGTTCGCCCCGTCATGCTGCACCGCGCGATCCTCGGTTCGTTCGAACGCTTCATCGGCATGCTGATCGAGCACTACGCCGGCGTGTTCCCGGCGTGGCTGGCACCGACCCAGGCGGTGATCATGAACATCACCGACAAACAGGCCGATTTCGCCCTCGAAGTGGAAAATGCTCTGAACGGTAGCGGTTTCCGTGCCAAGTCGGACTTGAGAAATGAGAAGATCGGCTTTAAAATCCGCGAGCATACTTTGCTCAAGGTCCCGTACCTTTTGGTTATAGGGGATCGCGAAGTCGAAACACGAACCGTTGCTGTGCGTACTCGCGAAGGCGCAGACCTGGGCTCCATGCCCGTCGCCCAGTTCGCTGAGCTCCTGACACAAGCGGTTTCCCGGCGTGGTCGCCAAGAATCGGAGTAATGACTATTAAGCGTGAAATGAGAAACGATAAGCGTGCTGTACCGAAGGCCCCGATCAACGAGAATATCTCGGCCCGCGAGGTTCGGTTAATTGGCGCTGATGGCGAGCAGGTTGGCATCGTCTCGATTGATGAAGCGCTTCGTATCGCTGATGAAGCGAAGCTGGATCTGGTAGAAATTTCTGCAGACGCGGTACCACCTGTCTGCAAGGTCATGGACTACGGCAAGCACCTCTTCGAGAAGAAGAAGCAGGCTAACGAAGCCAAGAAAAACCAGAAGCAGATTCAGATTAAAGAAATCAAGTTTCGTCCAGGGACGGAGGATGGGGATTACCAGGTAAAACTACGCAACCTGGTACGTTTCCTTACCGATGGGGACAAGGCCAAGATCTCTCTGAGATTCCGCGGCCGTGAGATGGCCCACCAGGAGCTGGGCATGGAGCTGTTGAAGCGGGTCGAAGCTGACCTCGCCGAATACGGCACCGTTGAGCAGCATCCGAAGATGGAAGGACGCCAGCTTATGATGGTCATCGCCCCCAAAAAGAAGAAGTAATCTCCCGGGCACGGCAGGCCTGATGATTATTGTGTAATTTTTTTCGAATGCGGAGTTCAACATGCCAAAAATGAAAACCAAGAGCGGTGCTGCGAAGCGCTTCCTGAAGACAGCTTCGGGCTTCAAGCACAAGCACGCTTTCAAGAGCCACATCCTGACCAAAATGTCGACCAAGCGTAAGCGTCAACTGCGCGGTGCCAGCTTGCTGCACCCGTCTGACGTGGCAAAAGTCGAGCGCATGCTGCGCGTACGTTAATTCTGGTTTAGATAGAGGAAGTTACTCATGGCTCGTGTTAAGCGTGGCGTCATCGCTCGTAAGCGTCACAAGAAAATTCTGAAACTGGCTAAAGGTTACTACGGTGCACGTTCGCGCGTATTCCGTGTAGCCAAGCAAGCGGTCATCAAGGCAGGCCAATACGCCTACCGCGACCGTCGCCAGAAGAAGCGTCAGTTCCGCGCACTGTGGATCGCTCGTATCAACGCCGGTGCCCGCACCAACGGTCTGTCCTACAGCCGTCTGATTGCTGGCCTGAAAAAGGCTTCGATCGAAATCGACCGTAAGGTTCTGGCCGATCTGGCAGTGAACGAAAAAGCGGCGTTTGCTGCGATTGTCGAGAAAGCTAAAGCCGTTCTGGCTTAAGTACCCGCGACAATCACCCGGCGGCGCTTGCGGCGCCGGGCATTGAACGTCATCGATAGGGGAAGAGCCTTCAAAGCTCTTCCCCTATTTTCGTATCTGGAGTTTGTACATGGAAAACCTGGATGCGCTGGTCTCACAAGCCCTGGAGGCCGTCGAGCGCGCTGAAGACATCAATACCCTGGAACAGATCCGGGTTCAGTACCTCGGCAAGAAGGGCGAACTGACCCAGGTGATGAAGACCCTGGGCAACCTGCCAGCCGACGAGCGCCCGAAAGTCGGCGCGCTGATCAACGACGCCAAAGAGCGCGTCACCGTCGTGCTCAACGCACGCAAGGCCGCCTTCGAAGAGGCTGAACTCAGCGCTCGCCTGGCCGCCGAATGCATCGACGTGACCCTGCCAGGCCGTGGCCAGACCACCGGCGGGCTGCACCCGATCACCCGTACTCTCGAGCGCATCGAGCAGTTCTTCACCCACATCGGCTACGGCATCGCCGAAGGCCCTGAGGTCGAAGACGACTACCACAACTTCGAAGCGCTCAACATCCCTGGCCACCACCCGGCCCGGGCGATGCACGACACCTTCTACTTCAATGCCAACATGCTGCTGCGCACCCACACCTCGCCGGTGCAGGTGCGGACCATGGAGTCCAGCCAGCCGCCGATCCGCATTGTCTGCCCAGGCCGCGTCTACCGCTGCGACTCGGATATCACCCACTCGCCGATGTTCCACCAGGTCGAAGGCCTGCTGATCGACCGCGGCATCAACTTCGCCGACCTCAAGGGCACCATCGAAGAATTCCTGCGCGTGTTCTTCGAAAAAGAACTGGCCGTGCGCTTCCGCCCGTCGTTCTTCCCGTTCACCGAGCCGTCCGCCGAAGTCGACATCCAGTGCGTGATGTGTTCCGGCAATGGCTGCCGCGTGTGCAAGCAGACCGGCTGGCTGGAAGTCATGGGCTGCGGCATGGTGCACCCGAACGTGCTGCGCATGTCTGGCATCGACCCTGAAGAATTCCAGGGCTTCGCCTTCGGCATGGGCGCCGAGCGCCTGGCCATGCTGCGCTATGGCGTCAACGATTTGCGTCTGTTCTTCGATAACGACCTGCGGTTCCTCGCCCAATTCCGCTAGGCCCAATCGACGCACTTTCTAGGAGAACAGCATGAAATTCAGTGAACAGTGGCTGCGCGGTTGGGTAAACCCGCAAGTCTCCCGTGACGAACTGGTCGCCCGCCTGTCCATGGCCGGCCTCGAAGTCGACAGCGTTACCCCCGCTGCCGGCCAGTTCAGCGGCATCGTCGTGGGCGAGATCCTCGCCACCGAACAACACCCGGACGCCGACAAACTGCGCGTGTGCCAGGTGAGCAACGGCCAGGAAACCTTCCAGGTCGTGTGCGGCGCGCCTAACGCCCGCCCAGGCATTAAAATCCCGTTCGCCATGATCGGCGCCGAACTGCCAGGCGACTTCAAGATCAAGAAGGCCAAGCTGCGCGGCGTCGAGTCGTTCGGCATGCTCTGCTCGGCCGCCGAGCTGCAGATCAGCGAAGAAAACGACGGCCTGCTGGAACTGGCTGCCGACGCCCCAGTCGGTGAAGACATCCGCCAGTACCTGAGCCTGGACGACGCCAGCATCGAGATCGGCCTGACGCCGAACCGCGGTGACTGCCTGTCCATCGCCGGCCTCGCCCGCGATGTCAGCGCCCTGTACGACACCCCGGTCACCCGCCCGGTCGTGCCAGCCGTTGCCCCGGCCCATGACGAAGTGCGCCCGGTCGAAGTCAGCGCTCCGGCTGCCTGCCCACGTTATCTCGGCCGCGTCATCCGCAACGTCGACCTGAGCAAGCCGACCCCGCTGTGGATGGTCGAGCGCCTGCGCCGCAGCGACGTGCGCAGCATCGACGCCGCCGTCGACATCACCAACTACGTGATGCTCGAACTCGGCCAGCCGATGCACGCCTTCGACCTCGCCGAAATCAACGGTGGCATCCGTGTGCGCATGGCCGAAGAGGGCGAGAAGCTCGTCCTGCTCGACGGCCAGGAAGTGGCCCTGCGTGCCGACACCCTGGTGATCGCCGACCACACCCGCGCTCTGGCCATCGCCGGCGTCATGGGGGGCGAGCACAGCGGTGTGAACACCGAGAAAACCCGTGACCTGTTCCTCGAAAGCGCCTTCTTCGAGCCGATCTCCGTCGCCGGTAAAGCCCGTTCCTACGGCCTGCACACCGATGCCTCGCACCGCTACGAGCGCGGCGTCGACTCGCAGCTGGCCCGCGAAGCCATGGAGCGCGCCACCCAGCTGATCCTCGACATCGTCGGCGGCGAAGCCGGCCCGATCGTCGAAGCCGTCAGCGAACAGCACCTGCCAAACGTCGCCCCGGTCACCCTGCGCGCCGAGCGCATCACCCAGATGCTCGGCATGGAGATGGACCCGGCCCAGGTCGAGCAGTTGCTCAACAACCTCGGTTTGGCCACCAAGGCGGACGGGGCAGGGCAGTGGACCGTCAACGTCCCAAGCCACCGCTTCGACATCAGCCTGGAAGTCGACCTGATCGAAGAGCTGGCCCGCCTGTACGGTTACAACAACCTGCCAGTGCGCTACCCGCAAGCCCGCCTCGCGCCGCAAGCCCGCCCGGAAACCCGCGGCGAGCTGCCAAACCTGCGCCGCCTGCTGGTTGCTCGCGGCTACCAGGAAGCCATCACCTACAGCTTCATCGACCCGAAGCTGTTCGAGCTGTTCAGCCCAGGCGTCGAGCCACTGCTGCTGGCCAACCCGATCTCCAACGACATGGCCGCCATGCGCGCCTCGTTGTGGCCGGGCCTGGTCAAGGCACTGCAGCACAACCTCAACCGCCAGCAAGACCGCGTGCGCCTGTTCGAAAGCGGCCTGCGCTTCGTCGGCCAACTCGGTAACCTGCAGCAGCAGCCAATGATCGCCGGCGTCGTCACCGGCAGCCGCCTGCCAGAAGGCTGGGCGAACGGTCGCGACACCATCGACTTCTTCGACGTCAAGGCCGACGTGGAAGCCCTGCTGGGTTACAGCGGCGCCCTGAGCGACTTCACCTTCGCCGCCGGCAAGCACCCAGCCCTGCACCCTGGCCAGACCGCTGTGATCCAGCGCGACGGCAAGGACGTCGGCTACCTCGGCGCCATCCACCCAGAGCTTGCCAAAGCCCTGGACCTGGACCGCCCGGTGTTCGTCTTCGAGCTGGTACTGGGCGATGTGGTCGAAGGCCGCCTGCCGAAATTCAGCGAACTCTCCAAGTTCCCGGAAACCCGTCGCGACCTGGCTTTGATCGCAGGACGTGATGTAGCTTCTCAAGACGTGCTTGAAGTAATTCGTGACAATGCAGGCGAATGGCTCACAGACCTCAGGCTGTTTGATGTCTACCAAGGTAAAGGCATTGATCCTGATAGAAAAAGCCTCGCCGTCGGCTTGACCTGGCAGCATCCATCGCGCACTCTTAACGACGATGAGGTGAACACTACCCTGCAAAACATCCTCACCTCGCTCGAACAAAGGTTGAACACCACGTTAAGGAAATAACGGCATGGGTGCTCTGACGAAAGCTGAGATGGCCGAAAGGCTGTACGAGGAGCTGGGGCTTAACAAGCGTGAGGCCAAGGAGCTGGTCGAGCTGTTTTTTGAAGAAATTCGGCACGCACTTGAAGAGAACGAGCAGGTCAAATTGTCCGGTTTCGGCAACTTCGACCTTCGCGACAAACGCCAGCGGCCGGGCCGCAACCCCAAGACTGGGGAAGAGATCCCGATCACTGCACGGCGCGTCGTCACCTTTCGTCCAGGGCAGAAGTTGAAGGCCCGGGTTGAGGCCTATGCTGGAACCAAGCCATAACGACGAACTGCCCCCCATACCGGGCAAACGCTACTTCACCATCGGTGAAGTGAGCGAGTTGTGTGCCGTGAAGCCACACGTGCTGCGGTATTGGGAGCAGGAGTTTCCTCAGCTCAACCCTGTGAAGCGGCGGGGGAACCGGCGGTATTATCAGCGGCAGGATGTGCTGATGATCCGCCAGATCCGGGCCCTGCTGTATGACCAGGGGTTCACCATTGGCGGGGCGCGGTTGCGGCTCTCCAGTGATGAGGTGAAGGATGAATCGAGCCAGTACAAGCAGCTGATTCGGCAGATGATTGTCGAGTTGGAGGATGTGTTGGTGGTGTTGAAGAAGTGACCTTTGCGGTTTTTCTGATGAGTGGATTTTTTTTGAGAAAAAGGTTTCATTTATCAGGAGGTTAGGGTACATTCTTCAACGTTCTCGGCAAGATTGAGAACATGCTTCAAGCCCAGTCGGGGCGTAGCGCAGCCCGGTAGCGCACTTGCATGGGGTGCAAGGGGTCGAGTGTTCGAATCACTCCGTCCCGACCATTATTTAAACGATTAAGCCACCCTCGGGTGGCTTTTTTGTTTGTGCGATGGAAAATGCGGGTCGGTAAGAGTGCTTAAGACATTTTCGCTCATCATCGGGATACTCAGTGCTTATCCCTAGCCTGCAGTCTAAAGTCGACTAGGAATGTAGCTCTGTGGGCCTCTGTCGCGAGCCGGGGTAATTTGAATTGGTTGGCTAAGCCTCTCTTTTGGCTGAAAAAGTATTGTTCAAAGAGTAGTTCTGGAATACCAATTGGAATGCCGAAAGCCAGATTTCACGAGGTGCGGGCTCATATAAGGCTGTGATGGTTAGAGTTCACTCTGAAGCTTTGAGTCTCAAATGCTGTACCACAAGGAGCTGACGGCCAGGATCAGAGAAAATGCTGCCTAGTGCTGAGTGCTGGTAAAGACTCAGTCACACACTGCGAAACTCGCATGAGCTGCCTCGACCTCAGCGAACCTATTCCTGCCGGACGGCATAACCCTCCTGCAATAGACACGTTCTGTGAGAATCGAGTAGAGTCGCAGGCGAATTTGCTCCCGCGTTCGGTCGAGCAACACTGGCAGCTCATCTGCACGCTGAAAGCCTCAGCCTAGACATGGATAGCCAAAGGAACAAGGAATGTTATACACCACGCCCGCCTAGAAAGTTATGTACCAATTGGTGTTTATTAATAGTTACCTATTCATTGCAGGTAAGGAGCATTGATGGATATCTTATGGTGGGAGAAGACAGTTGAGTACTTTTTCGTTCAAAAGTATGTGGATCTCAACATGTTTATTGCGCCATTGGACGGGGATCACGAAAAAGCTGGTGATGCTATCTTCTCTAACGTAAATAAATGGGTGTTGATAGAGTTTAAGCGTGACAAAAGCGCAATAGCTGATGAAATCGGTAAATTTACAAATTACGAGTCAGCTAAGAGTGCGTTGGAGTCAATTGGAAGTCATCATTTAATAATTTATGGTGTTGCCGAAAACGATGATTTCCTTTTGAGGTGTAGACAGTATTTTTCTGGAAAGGACTTAGCGATTGAGCAAGCTCTTGTTTCAGGAGCAACAAAAGATAGCTTTATTAACTATCTTAGAAGATTTGTGGAGTTTAAAAAGACGTCAAAAGCTGGTGCGAGTGGCTATTCGTTCGTTGCTGGTGTCAGTCATGATGGGACTGTAACAAAATGCATGAAGGTATCCGAGTTTGCGGAGGCCTTGCACCTTGAAAATGCTTTACAGCAGAAACTTCAACAAAAGCAGGAGCAAAGCTATTCAGGCCCTAGCATGGGCATGTGAAATAGCTAACAAGTTGCTGCGCGCGAAAAATTACTCGTTACGCTCATAATTTTCGGTGAGTAAAGCCCTATACTAATCAAACGGACTCGGTGAGATGGCATGACTATATACGTTGCAATTATGTTAATCTTGTCAATCGCTAGCGGATTTATTTCTGCGGGAAGTTGGTTGTACGCAAGCATTGTGAAAGTCGGCCATGAAAAAGAGATGGAGCGCCGTCGGAAAAAAGCTGAAAGGAAAGGCGAGAAACCAAATTATGCCTCCGTAAGCTTGGATGGGTGGGATATGTCTGCAACTTTTTCTGCACAATCTCGATGGAATTCGATCGGCGCTATATTTGCTGCTATTTCAATATTTCTACAAGCACTTATTCAGCTCCTTGATTTCGTATCATAATTGGCTCAAATCGTCGCTTCGCTCACTGGGATGGACTAAACCCGTCCCTTAACCAAACGTTAGGCCTCCTTTACATGACCGCACTCGTATTCGCACTTCAACCCGATCAAGTTTGCGTCGCAATGGGCACTTTGGTGGTCGGAGCTGATGACCGCATGCCGCTGGCCTTCCAACGTAAGTTCCTGTCCGTTCCAGACTCTGATCTGTTGGTCGCAGGAACCGGCCACGCCGGGTTCGTAACTGGCTGGTTTGGTTACCTGCAAGCCCTGACGTGTTTAGGAGATGTTGATAACGTCGGATCCATCGCCCCAAGTGTGCTCAAAGCATCAGCAGATGCAGCTGGCGGGCTCGGCTCCATTACCACAACGATCTATCACTTTGGCTACTCACGAGCAGAGGGGCAGTACGTTGGATATGCCTACAGATCAATCGCCAACTTCCAACCGGAGCGTCTTCCTTACGCGCTTGGATTAAAGCCGCAGGTTCCGGTCTTGACCACTGACAATATCCAATTTCCGGATTTCATGATCGATATTGTCGTGCGCCAACAGCAACACGATCGATCCCAACCACTCCAGCATCAATTAGGCATCGGAGGGGAGATTGATTTTGTCGTTCTTTCAGGCCGAACCACGCGCGTCGAGACCGTGCACCGCTTCATCACCTACGAGAGCGAAAAGCAGCACATCGAGGGTCCCGAGGCGAAGGCGTAACAATTCATTCAAGCCGACGCCACTTCGTGGCGCGGCTTAATTCTGTCGTTGGCATATTAGAGATCCGAACATGGTTATCGAAGCATTATCTGCCATTATTGATGCCGCTAGATTCTGGAAGGAAAAAAATAATGAGACATCTGAAGAGCTCAGAAACAAGCGTGAGGCTCTACAACTGGTAATGGATGCCGTAATCGCAACAAAGGCCTATTTATACGATCTAGAGCAAGGAGTCGAGCCATCTCGCGACCAGGAAAGAGAGCTAGCGCGGAAATGGAACCATGCATCAATGGCTATCAGCGAATATGATTATCAGCTTTATAGTTCAGCTCGACTAAAGGCTCTAGGCTGGGCAGACCCCCGCGAATGTAAAAGAGCAGAGCTACGCCCTTGGGTCATAAAACTCGATGTAATTATCGATCAATGCCAATACATTCTCAGCAAAAGTTAATAATGTGCTCAACTATCGCTCACTCCGTTCGTTGGAGAGCCAAAAGCTACGCTTTTGCCTGCTCGTTGGATTAATCGTTAGGCCCAATTGAATTAGGGGGCAACATAGAGCCAGAAGGACTCGATAATACCAAGGTAAAAAAGATTTTATTGAGGCAGCCCTTGCCACATTAGTGGGCGTAGTCCTATCTCTATTAAAATTGAAGAGCACGTTATCAATCAAGGCTCGCTGGATATACCTAGGCTCTGTACGAAAAGAGATGTTGCAAACACTGCATGGAACAAGCTAGTGCGACCATTGCTGCATGACTTTTCGCAAGCTTGTCGAAGCGTGTCACGATGCGGCGGTTCTCTTCCAGCCAGCCAAACATGCGCTCGATAATGTTGCGCTGTCGGTACTTCGGCCGGTCAAACAGTCTGGGTAAGCCAGGCTTGGGTTTGCGCTTCATTGAGCGCAACGGGATCACGGGTTGCATTCGGTACTGGTCTCAGTAGCGGTGTAGCGCTTCGACGTCGTAGCACCTGTCGGCGAGAAACCATTTGCAGCGCTTGCGCGGGCGGCCACCTTGGCTCGATGGAATGCTGACTTCGTCCAGCAGTGGTTAAGATCATGTGAGGAATAGTATGCGTGCTATCATATCGCCACCCATTCCCCAGAAGTCTTTTCTGCCTCCAGGTAATCACCATGGACGATGTAGTCAAAACGCATTTGGATGTGTACCAAAGCTGGCAAAGCCATCACTTCAATTTCAGTCTCGACGATCCAAAGACCAATGCACCTGGGCTGCGCAAGCCTCAACTGGCTGCGCTTTATGCCACCCTGGGGCACCTGGTGGTTGATCCTTCTTCGACCGCCACAGTCGTCATGCCGACCGGTACAGGGAAGACTGACACCATGCTCGCGCTGATCATCGCTGCGAGGATGGCAAGAACCTTGATCCTGGTTCCCTCGGACGCCCTCAGAACGCAGTTGGTGGGTAAGTGCACGGAGATGAAGACGCTCCGCACCGTGGGGGCGGTATCGGACACGGCGCGCAATCCTATTGTGGCGTCCATCGATTCGAAGTTTTCAGAGGAGCAGGTTGCTGATTTGGCTAGCGCCAACATTATTGTGGCTACTCCCCAGGCGCTGCTGCTATTCGAAGACGCCGCCTTGGGCGCGCTGGTTAATATGTGCAGCCACCTGATGATCGACGAGGCTCATCACGTCGCCGCGGCCAGCTGGAATCGAATCAAAACCGCCTTCATCGGCAAACCGTGTATTCAGTTCACAGCGACGCCATTCAGGGAAGATGGTCTGGCCCTGGCCGGTAAGATCATTTACAACTACCCGCTCCGGGATGCGCAGCTTGACGGCTATTTCAAAGGTATCGAGTTCCATCCGGTACGAGAATACAACCTCAAGCTGTCCGACCAGGCCATCGCAGACAAGGCTGTTGAGCTGCTCAGGGCTGACCTCAAGGCCGGGTATAACCATCTGATGATGGTGCGGGCCAGGTCACACAAGCGGGCATCAGATCTGTTTGAGATTTACAAGCAGCATCCCGACCTCACGCCGGTACTGATTCACAGCAATGTACCGAATCAGGCGAGGGTGATGGCTGAGATTATCAAGAAGAAGCACCGGATCATCGTCTGCGTTGACATGCTTGGCGAGGGCTTCGACCTACCTGAGCTCAAAATTGCTGCCATTCATGACCAACACCAAAGTCCTGCCGTGACGCTCCAGTTCATCGGCCGGCTGACACGTGTGGACGCGGCCCTTGGTGATGCCAAGTTCGTGGCGAACATCGCTAATCAGAAGACCGACCACCAGATGGCTGACCTCTATAAGGAGAGTGCTGACTGGGGGGCAGTCATTCGCAATGTGAGTGAGAAAAAGGTCAGCCGGGAAATTCAGAAGGCGAATTTCACCGAGCAATTCGCTGACGGTGACGATGCCAAGGTAATCTTTGGGCTCAACCCGAACCCCAAAATTAGCGCCGTGGCGTATCACCTCTCTGTCAAAGACTGGACACCGCAGCGGGCGCAGAGCCTGGATGGCCGGAAGGAGACACTGCAGTACTTTTCGATCAATGATCAGGCCGATACCGTCATTGCCGTGACTCGGCGAGAGACGCTGGTTGGATGGGCTCAGACCGAAGAAATCGTCGATACCAACTGGAATCTTTACATCGCGTTCTATGACAAAGCGCAGAAAACCCTCTTCATTCACACCTCGGGTGACGACACTCAGGCAACTCGCTTCCTGAACCTGGTGGCCAAAGACTCCCGTCGCATCAATGGTGAGCCGGCGTTCCGGACGCTCCACGACATCAAGCTGATGAAGCTTCAGAACGTTGGCCTGTCCCGCGCCCGGAAAGACCTGCGGTTTACGATGCATGTGGGGCGAGACATCAACCAGGTGATCAGCGATATCGAGAAAGGCAATGCGACAAAGTCGAACATCTTCGCCACTGGTTTTGAGGATGGAGAACGAACCACCGTAGGCTGCTCGCACAAGGGCAAGATCTGGGAGATGAACTCCTCTCCGATAAACTATTGGGTCGAGTGGTGCAAGCGGATGGCGGTCAAACTCAACGACAACACCATTGACCCTGGTGACGTCCTCAAAAATGTCATGCGTGCCGACCAAATCAAGGACAAATGGCCAGAGGGGCTGTTCTACGCCGACTGGCCTGTGTCGATCGCGATCGAAAACGAGCAAAGGATCTCACTGTATTTTCAGGGAGAGACTTTCAACCTGCTCGATGTCGAGCTTGGTAAGCCTGAGTACATTGATGCACGGACACTGGAGATCCCCGTCATTGTTGTGGGTAACGAGGGCGAGGAGCGCCGGCTGACCACCATCGCCATCAAATTGTTGGAGGATGGGTACAAGACCTCTTGCCCAGGTGTGAAGATCCTTTACCCCCACGAAATGCCACTGGATTCTTATCTGGATGGAGAGCCGCTGGTACTTCTCAAGGTCGACGGATCCATGGTGCAGGGGAACTACCGTCAATACTCGCTCAACAGCATGGATGTAAAACTGCCAGCCGGTTTGCTCGAAGCCTGGGATTGGGGAACAACGAAAATCCATCAGGAGTCCATGCGTGCGGAGCGACGCAAGGATTCAGTACAAGGGTTCACTTTCGACAAAATCGCTGACGATTACTCAATCGTGTTCAACGATGACGGCAAAGGCGAAATCGCTGACCTGGTGGCAATTCGGGAAAACCAGGATGCCATCTACGTCGACCTGTACCACTGCAAATTCTGTCCTATGACGGATGGCGTGGCTGTACCTGGGGCGCGCGTCGCCGATGTCTATGAAGTATGCGGTCAGGCATCCAGGTCGGTGAAATGGCTTTACACCGGCGATAAGTTCTTCAACCGGCTAATGGATCGCTACCAGCAAGGACTGCTGAAGGACTTCGACAGAATCCTGAAAGGCACGCCTCAGCAGCTGGAGATCCTGCGCAACAAATGCCACGACCATGAGCTGATCTTCAAGTTTGTGATCGTGCAGCCTGCGATATCAGCGAATAAGGTATCGAAGGAGCAACTGGCCGTCTTGGGAACGAGCTACTCATACATCAAGAGCATCTCGGGCTCGGACATCAAGGTCATTGTTAGCCCTTGATTGACTTGCACCAGCGGAATTGCAGCTGATTCCGCTGATGTCATGCTTTGATCCGCACCTCCTAGGCTCCCTTTGGTAATGGTCTATAAGTAGGGGTCAAAAGTTTTTGCGAAGATTGCCTTTGGCGATTTGCTCCAAGATCTGCATGTAGCGCTCAGATGTTACTTTAGAGATTTCCAAGGCGTTGGTGAAAATGGGTGGGAAATCTTTGCCGGGAACCTCGTGTTTTGCGGAAACCTGCGTGGTCAGTGCGTTGTAGAGACTGATCAATGGTAAGCGATCCATGAACCCCACCTACCGCAAGGTGAGGCCATCGTTTACCGTGGCATTTCCGGTGAACAGTTCCACGGCAACAGCGCTTCATAATCTGCCACGGCGTCGGGACGCATCATGGCGTGCGGGCTCCAGAATGAAATCGGGAGCACAGCATCGGCAATCAGCTGAGCGCTTTGAATGTGGGGTTCATGGAGCGCTTACGATCAATGTTGGGCAGCTAGCATATTGAGGAAACACTCGGACCGCCTCGTCCAGAGAGTTATACAGGGGGATGCTGTACTTGTGGCCCGTGGTTTCATCTATGTTCCCGTAGAATCTCGCTTGCGCGTCTTTGAGGAAGTGTTTGAGCAGGTGGGGGTCCAGCACAGGCACACCGTTGCGGGGATACCCTGCATGAAACTGGCCGTTTATGATCACTAAGGGCAGAACCGTAATGTCATTGCGGCCGATGAGTGACGGGTAATGCACTGCGCAGAATTCTTGTAGATTTTCGCGGACTCGCTCTGCTTTTCGGCTGGCTTGAATAGTTTTGTATTCTATGCCATTGTTGTCGAAGATCTCGTTGTGATAATCCAGCGGAGTGATAGGTGTGCGCCGGCTTCTGAGTTCAGCGATTACTATCAAATTGCCGAGAGAAAATGTTAGATCAATTTCTTCAAATTTTTTGGGCGCGTACTTGAATTTCAATGCCGCGGTCCAGTAGAAGTGCTTAGCCAGTATTGGGTTGTTTGATCGGCACTCTTGCATAACTTTTAATGTGTCTAGCTCGAACAACTTGCCACGTCGTTTAGAATTGGGGTCTATCCGCTGCAGCCAAGTGTCGAAATTTCGCCCAATACTAGCAGTCAGCAGGGCGCTCACTGGGAAACATACATGCTCATCCAGAACCAGCAAGGGTTGGCTCCAAAGGTCGTTTTGGATGCTGCGGGCGTCGTAGGAAAGCATCTCGATAACGATCGTTACGTCTTCTGCAGTCATCTTTGTGCAACGCACTAGGTTATCGATCAAATCATCCAGTCGGATCCTTGGGGCAAAGTCCAGCAGATCGTCCCACTGTCTTGGCGATGGCTTGGATAAAGCCGTCTCTTTAATCTGGGTTGAAAGAACCGCTAAGTGAATCCACACCTTCAAAACATTGCGGATTGCCTGATCCTTGGTATTGCCGGATGCTGAGTCCAGCAAAGGATGCAAGTGCTCGTCGACCATGTAGTGCGGTGCGGCACGATGGTATAAAGCCGACATCTGCGCCTCATCCGATAGATCCTGCCATCGAATGCAGGATAATACGTTACCCGAACTTTGGTAATGCAGGTATTGACCTTCGTATAACAAAGACTCAGCAATCAAGCGCCGGCGTTTCCAATCACGGACGATATGCATTGCATTGGTGGCGTTATGGTGATCCCGACGATATTTGGAGACGGCCTTGATCAAATGTGGGTCAGGTGTGGTGGAGGCTAGTACCACTCCATTTGGATGCGGGAAAAATCTGACCTCGCCGTAGAGCAAATCCTGCCAGATTCGCGAGAAGCTATGAAAAATCTGGGCCATTGAGGTTTCGTTCTCAAAGAATATAAACTTGTCCAGTTGATGAGGACGAGCTTCAGGAAAGACCCGGTCTATGTCATCTCTATACTTTATTAATAGCTCCCAGAAAGGACCACATAAGCTATCGAGCCGAAACGCGTTCAAGGTATTAGGATCAACCTCAACGCCGCCATTAGTAAGGGTGGACTTAAGGTCAAGATACTGTTCCATCGCCGCGTCGGGCTGTCCCGTCATGAGCGCCATCTGTTCCTCGGAAATCCGGTAGAATGCGTGATTGGCGGCACCCAAGTGTGCTTGGATAAGTTCGTTCGCGCTTAGCGGAGCTTCTCGGCTGAAAGTGAATTGCTGACGAGTATTTTGTACGCGCTGGAAATGCTCATTGAGCCAGCTAACACCATTGAGAAAACCGCGCTCCTCGGTTCGCTCGCCCCTAGTCCACTCATAGGCTTGAAGCCAGCTGGAAATATTAAACTTCTCTAGCATAGCTGGATGGGGAAGTTGTCGATCACGGGCTAGTTTCAACAGCGTTGTTTGGGAGTGGTTCATAGCGAGAAATCCCTGCCTCGATTGTTGGAAATGGTGTACCTCGCAGCTGATAGCGCAGCCAGACGATATTCCCTCGTACGGTTCACATCAAGCCATCCCTGCCATCCCTGCCACCGCTGGTAAAATTCCCGTAGAGCCGGGAGCACAAGCCTTTGAATGCTCCGAGCGTTTGCTACCAAGTCAAAGTTGCCGTTCAGTAAGGGCAGCTAATGGCCGGCTGCTGCCAGCGCCGAACGGTGGCTGTGAGTCGATAGCAGCCGGTCTTACTCATAGATTGAAAACCCATGTTTTTTGTAAGCGACGAGCGAGCAGCCGCACGGCAGCAGATAGTAATAGCGTGTCGCCTCGCTGCGTCGATTTAGGCGATGCTCAAGAAACCAATCCACATTCTTTTTCTGCCAAGCCCAAGGCGTCTGTCGCTGCCAACGCTCTGAGATTTCTGCTTGGATGACTCTCGCCTGCCGCAAATGGCGTTATTGTGTGGAGTGCGATCCGGTCAGCACCGCAGCCAAGAACAGCTCCATATCGAGTACCTTATTCATCTGCGATCTCCTACATAGGCAGCGACAACGTCGATCCGACCGTGCCCCAGCTCATAGCTGATTTGCCGTCGGGCTTCACGATCAAGGTTTCTATCTGCCAAGGAGCATTGGCCACCGTAGATAGGTGCGCGATGCTGGGTGATCTGCTCATAGCGCTCACATGCGTACGCCGCTCTTAGCTCATGGAAGCCTTTGAGGTTGTGTGCATGCAGGATGTCCCGCGCAGGGCGGATAATTTCTTGCAGAAGATTCCGGTAGCTTTCGTGCGGCGCAACCAGGTTGTGGCTACCCGCAGGCGATACCTGCCGTGAAAACCCAAGCGCCTCGCGAACATCGTCGTCCACTGTAATCCAACGCGGCGCCGAGGCGCCGGCACGGCCGCCTTTGGTGCCATCCTGAATGTTAATCTTGCCAAGGTCTTTAGCCTCACGGCTTAGCCGTGATAGGTCAGCCAAGATAGCCTCACGCAAGCGCATGCCGGTGGCTCTCGCCAACAGGACGATCGGGGCGGCCCGTCTCTGGTCACGACTGCAAAGCGCATCGACGATCTGCTTAACCTGTTCGCGGTCTTGGCCCTGAGGTACCGAATGTCGAACCCCAGTGCGTTGCATACCCACCGCCTTGTTCGGGCTGGGCAATTTCACACATTGATCACCGCGTAGCGCCGCCATGGTCCTGTTAACACTGGATAGGCGGTTTTGTGCGGTGCTGACAGCAAGATCACCGCGCCTAACCACGTCGCGCAGATACGCCGCATAGTCCGCCAACACCTTCCGATCAATCTGCCGCGCATCATTGATACCCGGCCCCTGTTCTGATCGGCACCACTTCACGAATGCCTGCCACCGATCACAGTGTGCCTTCACCGTGCCGTAGTGACCGCCGCCGAACATGTCTTTCAGCGCTTGCGGACCTGCGTAGTTCAATTGCCTGCCGTAGCCGAAATTACGGCCATCGCGTTTACCCACCAATGCCATGTCGGTCACCTCATCGTCCGCTCTTCGATCCTCGCCCCACGTCATCCCGCCAAGAATGTTGAGTGTTATCAGGGATCAAGGCCCCTGCGACCTGTGGGGAATGTCCTCTACGCGGGACTGGCGGCTCCTTACGACCGGGAGCAAGGACATCTCATGATCTGGCTTCCTGAGCACCGTTACCGGTGGGCGGGTGGAGGTTGCATTGGCTGACGAGACCATTGCCGCGAGATCCTGAGCCAGGTTCAAGCAGCAATGCGATGACCGGGGCATGCCTGACTGTCAGTCAGGTGCAGTCCATTCCCTGGTCTGCGGCACCATCATCTACAGCGCTGTTGCTGGTGGCATCGGCGTTTGTCACGCCGATTGTCACGAGGGGGATTGCCGCAAAGCCATGTGCGATCAGGGCTGCAGCAGTGTCAGAAGCGCCCGTCTCTTTTCTGGAAAAAGAGACGGCCGCAAGTAGGCGCAAGATTCGGCCAAGCGAATAGGTTGCTGCAGGAAAGCGCAGTACGGTGTAGCTGGCGCACGAGGGCCATGAGGTTAAAGAGCACTCATCACCGGGAAGGTGACCGGGCGAGCTGCCGGATGCTAATCGCCCTTGAGAGAACCACCGCTTGATGCGGCATGACCTTGAAGGTTCGGGCCACCTAGGTGCTGCCATCGGCAGCGCTTCGAGGCTTCTTTCTAGCGCTGGTGTGGTGGGGCGGTCAACCGAATTACCCACCGCTCATTGCGCTAAATTTCGATGATGGAAAGTGGTAGCCCTGAGTGGTAGCGAATGGAGGGCATGCCGTTTATCGCCTTTCTATGCCAATCCCCGAGCATGGTTATCCCCATTACGGGTGACCGCCAGCTGACGCCCTGAAATTAGCGATAAAAGGTGAAGGGCGTGGCTTTACCCATACCTTGCTAGGGGATAAGGTGACGGGCATTGCAAAATGATGGCACTTCACGGTGTTCCAGGGATGATGCTTCAAAGCTCCGGCGTTTCATGCCCCGTCTGGATTTCCTTCGATTGTTTGCCACTCGTTTTAGCATTCGCTGGCCCACCTGGCAGTGAGCGCCGCTGGGAAAGCTGCGCATGAGTGAATTGGTCCAAGCGTAGCTGGCTGCAGCGCCGGAAGATGGCTGTCGCCGTGTTGCCACGGTTGAGTTACTTAATCCGATAGGGGTAGTTGAAGTGTTCCGTAAAGATCCAGCGTTCGACATTGGAGTAACTGAATGATTGGGAGTTTTCTCGAGAGTATGCTGACTTCTGCTTCGGCAAGCTCTGTGACTGAGATCTTTATCTGGCTAATGCTCGTTATTGTTATGATCGCCGTGCGCGAAGGAAAGAGTGGAAGGCAAGGGCTCTTTCTGGAGCATGCACCGGCAGTGCTTGTCTCACTGGGAATTCTGGGGACTTTCGTCGGTATTGTGATCGGTTTGCTGGACTTTGATGCTCATGACATCAAAGGCAGTATTGAGGGTTTGCTGGATGGACTGCGCACGGCCTTCATCACCAGTCTTGTTGGTATGACCCTTTCCATCGCCCTCAAGGCACTGGATGCCTATTGGTTTGCTCCGGCACGGAGCCGCTCTGAGCTGCCGGACAGTATCACTCCAGAGCATATCCACAGCGTGCTGACTCAGCAGGTCAAACTGCTGGAAGGACTCAACCAGTCGCTTGCCGGTAATGAGGAAGGTTCGGTGGCGGGCCAACTTAAGCTGATGCGTAGCGACGTTGGCGATTTTCGCAGCGCCCTAGATCGCACCCATCGTGAGTTCCAGGACAAGCTTTTCGTGCAGCTCAAGCAATTTGGCGAAATGCTGGCCAAATCAGCCACAGAGACGGTGATCGAAGCGCTTCGTCAGGTGATTCAGGATTTCAACAGGCACTTGGTGGAGCAGTTTGGCGATAACTTCAAGGCGCTGAATGAATCAGTCGTTAAGATGAATGAGTGGCAGGAGCTCTACAAACAGCACGTCGAATCGCTGGAGGCGCGCATCGAGCTGGCGATTAACGAGCTGGAGCGCACCGCGACAGCAAATGAGGCCATTAGTCGTTCCCTATCCACTTCAGAGCAGTCTATCGGCACCATTGAGGGTCATTGCCAGAGCATTCCTATGGCCATCGGCCAATTGGAGCCAGTATTGCAAGCCAACCAAAGACAGGTTGGAGTGCTTGAGGAGCATCTCGGTACATTTGTCACGATGCGCGACCGGGCCATTAGCGCGGTACCGCAGCTGCAGCAGCATATGGAAACACTCTCAGGCCAGCTTGCCGAAGGCGTGAAGAGCGTCATGACTACCATGCATGAAGGCGCGCAGGAGTTCGGTCGTTCGGTTGACCTCACTAATGCCGCATTGACAGAGTCAGCCCATGTTGTGAGTAGCAAGTCTGAGCAAATCGCCGAGAACATGCAGGATGCCGCTCAGGAGTTCGGCTCATCGGTGCGCGGGACACTCGACAATATGCTGGATACTTCCAAAACGCTGGAGCAACAGATGGGTCTAGTAGTCGAGAAAACCGCTAGCGCCATGGCAGAGGCATTCCGCCAGGCAACCGGCAAGATTCAGGAGGGTCTGACCGGGTCGGTAGAGGCCACCATGAATACTTTGCGCTCCAGTGTAGAAGGCAGTCTAAGCCACACCGAGGCGCAGATTCAGGGTTCGGCCAATCGCACCATGGGTGCCGTAGAAGCACAGGTGCGTGAAGCCACTGAGCGAGCCGGTGCCTCGCTGCAAATCCAACTCAACGCAATGGATCAGGCCATTGGTCGCGAGCTGGAGAAAGTCTTCAAAGAAATGGGCTCGGCACTGGCCACCATCTCACGACGGATTGCCGATGATCATGCTGAGTTCACGCAAAGGGTACGTGCCTGATGGGGAGTTCGGATAACCTTTTTCGCAGCAGTGGCTCGAAGAATGATGATGCCGAACACTGGATTGGCATCTCTGACTTGATGTCCGGGTTGATGATGATGTTCCTGTTCATTGCCGTGGCCTATATGTACTACGTGCAGGTCGAGAGAAACAACATCAAGGAGATCGCAGTTACTTACAAGGACACTCAGGTAGCGATCTACAATGACTTGGTCAGCGAGTTCGAAGCGGATCTGTCTCGTTGGAATGCAGCCATTGAGCGTGACACCCTTGAAGTAACCTTCAACAATCCAGAGGTCCTGTTCCGTTCCGGGTCACCCGAGCTAAATCCGCAGTTCAAGTTGATCCTAGCCGACTTTTTTCCGCGTTATGTGACTGTGTTGTCTCGTTACCGTACAGCCATTGAAGAGATTCGTATCGAAGGTCATACCAGCAGCGACTGGGGAAACCTTCACGGTGAACAGGCATACTTCCCCAATATGGCGCTTTCACAGGACCGTACGCGGTCTGTGCTGCAGCATGTGTTGTCGCTGCTGACGGCAGGATCTGATAGGGAGTGGGTACGTTCAAGCTTTGCTGCAGTGGGCTACTCCTCGTCTCGGCGCATTGTTGATAGCGATACCCAGCAAGAGAGCAGCGCCCGGTCGAGGCGTGTGAATTTTCGAGTGATCACCAATTCTGAACTGCAGATTCGCAACATAATTGAGAGGCTCGATGGAAATCAGGGCTGATTTTACCGAACTGTGGAACCAAGTGAAACGGCTTTGCTCTGCCCCAGTTGAGTTCGACTGGGTTGCAGCGGCGCAGCTTGATCCCATCGATATTGAGCTGCTGGAAGGGCGTGAAGTTCGTCTTGAAGATCTGGATGTCATCAACGGGTTGTTGAGTGTCGATGGTCGCCAGGTGCTCCTCTATATTCCTGACCAGTTTTCTCCGGTTGATGTGGTGCAAGCTTCTCCCGATAAAGGCAAAAGGTTCCATGTGGCGGACTGCAAGACTCTAGCGGACATGCGTGCAAAAGGGCGATTCGAACGGTATGTGGTTACCAATAACCTGACGGGTATATTTCCGATCAGCGGCAAAAATAGTCGTGGTATTTCGGAAGAGTTGGATTCTCGCTTGATGGTCTGCAGGAACTGCCTAGATAAACTCAACTATCAAGATTACTGCCACGACTCCACTCGCGCACATATTTGGCAGGGTTTTCAAATTGCGCGCTTCTTTGAAACATATAGCACTAGCTTTGCCTATCTGCCTCGTAATCTTACGCAACGCGCCATTGGCAATGATTACACTAAGGATTGGCCTGAGATTTCAACCAATGTGCGGCGGCGCTGTGGTTTCGAATGCGATGACTGTGGTTTAAGTCTGAATGAATATCGGCATCTGTTGCATGTACACCATGTCAATGGGTTGAAGCAGGACAATAGCAGTGTCAACCTCCGACCATTGTGTGCTGATTGCCATCGCAAGCAGCCGTTACATGATCATATGTTCATATCTATAACCGATATGCAGTTGCTGACACGCCTTCGTCGTGAACAAAAAATTCTCGCGGGTGATTGGACACAAGTGCTCGAGCTGGCGGACCTTTCTGTGCATGGCGCCTTGATGCATGCGAAACACAGAGGGTTTGAGGTTCCGGAAATCGGCTACGGGCTAGTGAGTCAGGACCGAGTCACTACTTTTGAAGTAGAAGTAGCCTGGAAGCAAAGGCATGTTGCCATCAGTGTTGTCGATGCTCCTGTAATGGCAGGTTGGACTATTGTTAGTCCAGCTGATTTTATATGGAATTATTCATGAAATTTAGGCCTGATGGCTCGCGTCGTAGTGAGAGGAAATCTGATTTTGTGAGTTTATTTTGAGAAAGCGCCTCGCGTTTTATGGGCGAGGAGGGCACTAATTTCGTATCAATCGGTGCTGTATGGTGTATACATAGCTATAAGATTTTGGTATTGCGCAATGACGGTCGTCAATGATTGTTTGCAGAGGGAAGGATTTGTAAACGAGGTGTCGCACCGGCGTGCAACGAGGGTGCTCTGCGTAAGCGCTCCATAGGTGATAGAGATTGGCGACGCATTATAAGCCTACTCTCCGCAGTGTCATGTATACAAAAGGGGGCATTGTCCTCTCTGTCTTTCATGCGTTCGGCCGCCTTCTGAGCTATGAGTCCCAATGTGGCGGTCCATTTTCTAAAAGTCCTGTAGGAAATTTCCTCTTTTTGATAGGCTTTTGCCATCAATCGTGAGGGAAAATGTAATGCCCGTCGTCATAGTGGAAAATGACACTTCACAGTGGGAAGACGAAACCGGCGCTGTCTACCACTTCCCCAAACGCTACCAATCCTTCCTCGTTCCGGGCACTGAAGTGATCTACTACAAAGGGCGCATAAAGGACAAAGCGTTTGCCTCCACCCGCCTGAGCGCTGATCCGCATTATTTTGGTACGGCGCGCATCGGTAAGGTCTACGCGGATCCTGGTAGTGCTAAGGGCGACCTTTACGCGCTGATCGAAAACTTCGCGCAGTTTGATGGTGCTGTCCCTTCCAAAATTGATGGGGTGTACCTGGAGACTATCCCTGCCACCCGCGTAAAAAACTATTGGCGCGACGGGGTCCGGCCCATATCCCAAGCCGACTTCGATGCCATTTCAAGCCATGCGAAGCTCCAGCCTCCGCAAGCAGAAGCAGATGTGCCGAATGTAGAAGGCGACCCATTTACCTTCGAATCGGCCAATGAAGGCAGCAAATCTAGCTACTTCGGAACTCGCTACGAGCGCCGAAAAGATCTGAGGATCAAGGCCATCGCTATCCACGGTCTTGACTGCAAAGGATGCGGATTTGATTTCGAACAGGCCTATGGTGAACACGCGAAGGGTTTCATTCACGTTCACCATGTAGTACCGATTTCGGAATTCGGTGGCGAGAAAGCTGTAGATCCCGAGACTGATCTCGTAACGCTGTGCGCCAACTGTCACGCAGTCGTCCACCGCAAGCGGGATATGACTCTCAGCATTGATGAATTGAAAGGAATGGTGCGCGGGCGATGGGTCTTCGAGTCTTGAGCGCATTTCCCTGCTTCAGGTAACAGCCGTCGCGCCGGGGAACGCTTGGGACATCGAGCCCAGCCCGCCACCGTTTCGCTGATCAGTCGACCCACCGCCACAAGGGCTCATCCAGCACCCCAACCCCGCGCAACTGCGTCTGCCCCTGGTGCTTCTCCAGCTCCAGCACATTGCACCCCTCACACGCCGTCAACGCGTCAATCAGCGGCCTGCTGTGCGACACCACCCACACCTGGCTACGCAGCGAAGCGCGGATGATCAGCCGCGCCAGCGCCGGTAGCAGGTCCGCATGCAAGCTGGTCTCCGGTTCATTGAGCACCATCAGCGACGGCGGCCGTGGCGTCAGCAGCGCAGCCATCAGCAACAGGTAACGCAGGGTCCCGTCCGACAACTCGGCACCGCCCAACGGACGCAGCAGCCCATGCTGGTGCAACCTCACGCTGAACAAGCCACCCGGTGGTGCGTCGATCTCCAGGCGGCTGCCGGGGAATGCATCCTCCAGCGCGGCCACGAGGTCTTCCACCTCTCCAATCTCGATGATGGTCTGCAGCGCCGAAGCAAGGTTGCGGCCATCGTGGTGCAGCACTGGCGAGCGGGTGCCCAGCTGGGGCTGGCGGCAGGGCGCATCGCGGTCGATGCGGAAGTGATCGTAGAACCGCCAGCTGTTGATGAACGCGCGCAGTTCGCCGATCTCTGGCGCTTTGCGGGGGCGACCGACGATGTTGAAGAAGCTCTCACAACTATCGGCATGCTGATCGAGCACCGTCCAGCTGTTGCCCTCGCGGGCGCGCACCATGGCGTTCTTGCGCTCTACCAACAAGGAAGAGGGGCGGTAGGCTCCAGCACCCCAGATGGCTTCAGATTTGATCTCGGGGTCGAGCATGAGCGCAGTGGGATAGGGCAGGGGAATCGGCAGGCCGAGCGAGATGGCAAAGCCGAAATCCTCGGTGGCAAAACCCAGGCGCAGGCTGTTATCTGGTCGGATGCGTAGGAAGCTTCGTCTTGAAAGCACGCTCCGGCCTTCTGCTTTCATCTAGCATCGGGTCCGAGCAGATTGGTTGCTGCCAAGCCTGCCCGTATTCCCGCCACTCAAGATACGGAGGCTAGCAACTCCGTTTTCGCCTTCGGCACACTCAGGTCGATCAGGCTCGCCCGGCTGCGGAAATACTGCGCAGTCTGTTCGTCGCTGCAGTAGATGTAGCAACCCTTCATCCCACGAGTCATCAAGGTTCTGTAGGTGTTCTTGATGATGAGGTCGACCAGCTCACGAGTCTCTTCGGGAGCCGTTTTCATCCGAGTTTTGTAGCCCCGAATAGATCGATCCTGCTTGTCCCGTTTGCTTGGGTCGGTCAACACCTGTCCATCGCGAATCACCAGGTCCGGGCCGATGATCACGCCGATGTAGTCGACTTCCAGCCCTTGGCAGGTGTGAATGCAGCCGACCTGCTCGATCGAGTTCTGCGCGATGATCCACAGGCTGCCGTCCTGGTCGAGATTCCATTTGCGGCGGTAGTTGTCGCCAATGACGATGTCATGGGCTGCAGGTTCTTTCTTGCTGGTCCAGGGCCAGCAATAGCCGGCAACGACGCGGGCCTTGTTGTGGTTGTTTTTCTGTTCAATGGCCGCATGAAGGGCTTCGGGCGTGTCGAATACCTTGAACTCGTAGAGATTGCTGTCCAGGTGCCGGTTGGCGGTCGGGCGCACTTGTAGCACGTCGTCCAGCCAAGCGAGGTAACCGTCCGAGCCGTTGCAGCGAAACTGGGAGGCGAGGGTGTACTCCTCGACCTGCGCGCCTTTGGCTTCGGCAAAGGCGCGGATTGCTTCTCGGCTGCCGATGTCGCTCAGGGTGACGCGCTGATCTTCGTCGATGAAGAAAATGGTGCAGGCCGAAGCATTGATCAGCTCTTTGATCTGGTTCTCGCCCAGATTGCCGTAGAGGCCACTTTTCTCGTTGAGGCGATGAGCTTCGTCGACGACCAGGAAGTCATTGATATTCGCGGCGGTATCGACAAAGGCGCCCGACCCAACGAACAGGTTGGAGAAGTGGCTGCGGGTGATCGAGCCTGCCAGTTTGCTTTCGTAGACTTTGCGAGGTGCGGCGTTCTTGGAGACGTACCGGCCGTACAGGCCTTGGCCGATGAGCTTCACCAGCAGGTTGAGTGCGACCACTGTCTTCCCGGTGCCAGGGCCACCTTGAATGATCACTACCCTCGGCTTTTCAGTAGATGCGGCAGTGCCTGCGGCCATCGCTGCTTCGAAGATCTCTTTCTGATCGTCGATCAGAATGAATTCAGGTCGCGCTTTGAGCAGGCCTTTCAGAGAATCTGCCAGCGCTTTGGACGGACGGATGGGGCTGTTTACAAGTTCATGCAGCGTGCTGTTCTCATCGCCGCTGGCGATGTGTTGCTTGATGAACGTGCGCAGCTGTTCCAGCTGCTCCTTGCCTCGCATGAACAGCGGAGCCTTGCTGGTGTAATCCTGATAATGCTTTGCGTCGAGTACGCCATCAGCTACGTAGTTATGCAGATAGGCGCATGCCTGCACCTGGATGCCACCGGTATGCACGGCCTCGTTGAAACCGTGCAGCAGGCTGGCGTAAGACCACGCTTGATACGATGGATGAACGGTATCGCGTTCTTTGCCACCCAGCACAGTGCGCACAATCGCATCTTTGCTGGTGGCTTTCGCTTGGCTCCATTGTTTGAGTTCAACCAAAAGAACGCTGCGCTGACCCTCGGCGTTGAAGCCGGTGAGGGTAATATCGATTCGTTTCGAGGTCTGGGGAATGTGCAGCTCGATCGCCACGCCCATTGTGTCGGGCAGCCCGGGGGCTTGCAGCACATTGGCCATTTTGCCGAGGGAGTTCTTCCACGAATTGATCTCTGAGGCGCCGACCCGTTTTCCGGTCGTGGACTGGTAAGTGTCCAGAATTACGTCTTCGATATCGTCATTGATGCAGTCGTGCAGAAACTGCGATTTGGTCGCTTGGTAAACGATCAAGGTCCTTCTTCCTTACTCAAGCTGGCAATCAGAGTTGGTCGTACTTCTTGGCGGTATTGCGGGCTTTTTCGACCGGGTACTTTTCGCCGTTAAGGCGCAATTTGCGTTGAGCCGCTGCGTCCAGGTCCACGCCCAGGACCGAGGCTAGGCGTACCAGGTACATGAGCACGTCGGCGAGTTCTTCCTCGACGGCCTGTGCTGTATCCGGGTTATGGGCGGCGGACTTGGAGGCGTCCTCGCTGAGCCATTGGAAGATCTCGTTGAGTTCACCGACTTCACCGCTCAGGGCCATGACCAGGTTCTTGGGCGAGTGGAACTGGGCCCAGTTGCGGTCGGCGGCAAATTGCTCGAGAGCCTGGGCCAGGCGGGTGGTGTCGACGAGCTGGGGTGAAGCGGTGGGGGTTGTCACGAGAGCGTCCTGTGTTAGCGGGCGAACTGGGCTGATGGGAGTCACCGTTTAGCCTTCATTGCAGATGCTCGACACCATACGTCCTACAGACGAAATGAGAAAGTGTGTAGGAGAATTCGGAGTAACCTGTAAGTAGATCTAGATCAAAGAGTAGCTGTATGCCGAGATCGGGCGGACTGCTATCAGTCGTAGCGAAGGGAGAGCGACTGGAGTTCGTCGAGGGCCGCCATAGCGGCTTTCCGTGACTGGTGAAGCTCGCTGGCATGGGGCTCGGGAAGATGGGTGCCAGGGGTTGGAATGGCAGACACCGTGGCGTTGCGCCAAGCGTCATAAACAGGGTTGTTGACGAAGCCAGATTCGTGCTGACCTCGTAAAAGTGCTTCCTCGATCTGTTTGGCAATAGCTGGCTTTACAGTGCTGTAGGCAAACCGTGACGAGGGATGATTTACCACTGCTAGCGGGATCCCTGTCGAAAGCGAGGTGATCCGTTTGCCGTTGCGGATGCTGAAACAGACAATCAACTGAGGTGCCAAAACCCTCACTACCTGCGAGAAGGCAGAGCTACTCCGCTCCCATGCGCCGTCTTGCGGAGCCTGACGATTGGCACTGACGAATTCCTGCAAGTAGTTGTAGTAGGCGACGCTTTCCCAAAATGCCTGCCTGTCCAGGCTGGCAACACCAGTCTTGGCTTTGGTGACCGCGGTCCTGATCTTCGCAAAGTGCGCATGCTTGCGCAGCTTGCGAGTCGCCTGGGGATGCACCTGCCTCAGTGCAAGCGCCTTTATGATTTCCGGGGTAACGGTCGGGCGCTCATGTTCTTTGTTTCCATAGTGCGATTCGCATACCAACAGCACGCGCAATCCGTGAATGCCTTCGGTGTATCGGGCTCCCACCCAGGGTGCGAATCGAACGGGATGCTGAGGTGCTGTCATCTGCTGGTCAACCGAAGGCAGCTTATGGAATTTTGATCCCCAACGCATTCAGCGTTGGCGTATCCATCCGGCCATTCACGGTCAGTGCGCTGTCCATCTGGAAGGCCATCAACGCCCCACGTGTCGCTTTGCCCATTACCCCATCGACCGCGCCCTGATAATACTGGCGCACCATCAGCGCAGTCTGCACACGCGTGACCAGATTACTTTTCTGCTCATTGGTCGCACGTGCGGTGGACTTGCTTGCACTTGTACCGCTGGTAGTGCCAGACGATTGATATAGGCTATTGCTGCTTGAGGTACTCGGCGCGGTGTAACTGCGGGTAGTGGTAGCAGGTGGGCTGTAATAACGAGGCGAGCTGTAGCCCCCAGAGCTGCTGTAGTGAGAACTGTGTGAACTATGGGAGCTATGTGAGCTGTGCGAGCGATGTGCCGCATAAATGTTCACGGCGTCTGGAGCGTTGAGCGTGTTGGTAAATACCGGGGGCTGCAGTTTGTCAGCAGGCTTCCAGTTCGCATCGGCGAGCGGCATGTGGCCTGCCTGTGCCAAGGTGGCGCCTGCCATTGGCAGCAGGCTGAACCCACTGATCAGGATTTTCCAGCGGTCGAGCAGTTTCACTGTGCACTCCTTGCGTAGGCGCTAAAGGCCTCGGGCGATAGTTGTTGTACGCCGCGGCTTTGCCAGCGGTCGGTGTGGGATTTGAAGAAGCCGGAGCAATGTTTCACGGCGGCGCATTGCTGGCAGGCATCGATGAACAGGTTCTTCCAGTCAGAGATACTCTGGCGGGCGAAGCGCGATAGGTGGGCCGGGATCAGGCACAGGGGCAGGTTGTAGATCGAGACCGGCACACCGCGGTTGAACAGGAAGAACGTGGCCTGGCTCAACGATTCCTGATAGTCCAGTGGGTCGATCCACAGCGCTTCATAGTGCTTTCTGGCAAGGCCCGTACTTTCGATACCCATCAGCGCAACATGCCGCACGAAGGGCAGGTTCCTGAACACGTAGTGGGCCAGCTCAGGTAAGCGTGGTGTGGTCAGGCGGTTCAGCACCACGCGTATCTCGATGATCTGCTTGGCGCGGGCGAGGTTGTAAAGGCCTTGCAGGGTTTCGCTGAACGCGCCTGGCGCCTGCACCACATGGTCATGGTCTTCGGCATTGTCGGAATACAGCGGGATGCCCCAGCTCAACTGCGGGTGGCCGATGGCAGCGAGTGCTTCGATCCAGCTCGGGTCCTTGAACAGGCGCCCATTGCTGAGCACATGAACGGACTTCCGCGGCAAAACGGCTTTGCACTTGGCAAGGATTTCGAGCAGGCCGTCGCGATAAAGCGTTGGTTCACCGCCGCTGATGCCCAGGTTCTCCTCAATCGGGTCCATCAGGTCGATCAACCGAAGGTTTTCCTCGATGTGCCAGCGGTCATCGATATCCTTGGGCGGCTGCGAGCACATCAAGCAGAGGCTGTTGCAGCGATCGGTCATGAACAGCAGATTGCTGTCCGAACCTCGTCGATAGAGCACGCGCGCCATTGTGTTGCCTGGTGTGATGGCGATGACATCGCCCGGCTGCACGACCTCTGCATCTTTGGGGCTGTGAAGGTGCAGCCTCTCGCTTTCGAAGTCGCCAACCAGCGGCTTCGGTGTCAGAAATCCACCCACTGGCAATGAAAGCAGGTGCGGGTTCCTTAGGCGTTCTTCGTTCGGCAGCCAAAGTAGCAGGTCACTGAAGTCGGCACTGCCGGCACACACTGCCAAGCCCTGTTCGATGAACTCGTCCAGAGTGATGACCTTGAGTAGTCTGGGTTCATGCAGGTGTTGGATTACAAAGTGGGTATCTTTGCGCAGCATCGCCATCAGCCCCTGTAACCCGGAAGGCGAACATCGCTGTAGGCGCGCCTGTTCAACCAAGACAGCAGCACCCGCTGTACGTTGTCGTCGCCATCGCGAAGCAGGCCGAACAAATGCTTCAGCAGCCCCATGTTCTTTTTGCAGAAGCTGCTGAAAACTCGGTGTCCGAGCGGGTCACCTTGGCGTGCGAAGTGCTCGACGGGGTCTGCGCCGCAGTAAGGAACCAGCGCACAATCCGAGCAGCCGGGTAATGCTTCTGCAACACCACTGCTAAGCAACGCCTCCATGACGGGCGATGCCAGCAGTTCCGGTAAAGGTTGCTGGACCCGACCAAGCCTCAAGCCATCTTCGCCCATCTCCAGCAACATGCGGGCTTCGTCCGACGGATAGACGTAACCGTCGTAGTTGTATACCAGCGCAGCAGTACCCGCGCCGGCCGGAGAGCGGAGGTCTACGTAGCCGGAGGAGAAGGGCGTGAGGATGTTCTTGAGCAATAGGCTCGTGTAACTCTCCGACAGATATACGCCTTGCTGGTTGATGTCCAGCAAATAGGCCAGTGCTTTCTGGTAGAAGGCCAGATATCGCTCGATCGGGTAGTCAAGGCGATGGGCACTCTTGGTGGCGAACCCATAAGGGCTCAGTGGCCGGAGCGAGATGCTGGAGAAACCTTGGTTCACATACTCGTCGATGATCGCTTCAGGCTGTTCGAGACTTCTTGAAGTCAGTGTGGTCAATGCCGAAACCGCCTCATGCCCTAGGCGTTCACGGACCCATTGGATGCCTTTTACAGTGCGCTCGTAGGAATCCCGCGATGGTGTTGGGCGGTTGGCATTGTGCAAAGGCGCCGGCCCATCGAGCGACGTCGAAAACTGGATGCGATGTTGCTGTGCGAAGTTGAGGATTTCTTCAGTCAGGTGATGCAGCGTCGTAGTGATGACGAACTGGATGTCCCGCTGCTCGAGCACGTTTCGTTCAACTATCCATTCGACAATCTGGCGTACGCGCTCGAAGGCCAGAAGCGGCTCGCCACCCTGAAACTCCACAGTCAGGGTGGGGGCGTTCGATTCGAAAAGTCGATCAACCGCAGCTCTGGCATCTGCCTCCGAGAGGTCGTGACCCGAGCCGCCCAGAGGGGCCCGCGACACTTGGCAGTACTGACAGGTATGGTTGCAGCGCAATGTGACCACGAACAAGTGCAGTGCCGGGCCTTGGAATAGAAAGTCCTTGCGGCTGCGATACTGCGCGGCCATTTCCGGAAACGGATCGTGGTGGCCTGGTTCGTAGATGAAGTGACGGGCCAGCAGGTCTTTGTAAAACGGCGTGCCCGCTTCTACCCCGAAGTTACAGAGGGCCTGTAACTGCGCGTCGTTCAAATGCAAGTACTCTCCGGTATCGGCGGTGAGCAGAATGTCACGGTCATTTCCAGTGTTCATCCGCATAAATCGGATGGGCAGCAAGCGGTAGTGCTTGGCGTCGGTTGCGATGAGTGTCACTGCGAAATCCCACATCCAGCGAGTGCGGCTCGAGCTAGAACTTCGCGTAACCTCGACGTTTCGCGGTTAATGTGGTCGCGTAGGGCGAAGTCATTCAGATGCTGGAGTATCAGTGAATGCGCCTGCTGCGGAGAAAGTGCCAGTTCTACTGCAGTGGGGAAAGCCGTGAGGCAGACCTTGCTGGCTTCAATGCCGATCTGGATCGCTACGGTGTCAGCCAAAGCGTAAGCAGCGCGTTGCACCACGCCCAGCGGGTAGGCGGCGCTGTCGATTTGCAGCGTGACTGGCCATGTCATCGGAACCGGTCCTTCAAGTCCGTTGGGAACGTGTGGATTTTGCCGGTTAACGAGGCATAGTGCCATCACAATTTTTACATTTGCACACGTCTAACTGACGGAGCGGATGCCGCACGCCGTTTGCACCGGCAACTGAAACGGGATAGGCCGAGGGTTGTCCCCCTTAGTCCGCCCACCGCCACAACGGCTCATCCAGCAACCCAACCCCGCGCAATTGCGTCTGCCCCTGGTGCTTCTCCAGCTCCAGCACATTGCACCCCTCACACGCCGTCAACGCCTCGATCAGCGGCCTGCTATGCGACACCACCCACACCTGGCTACGTCGCGAAGCACGAATGATCAGCCGCGCCAGGGCCGGGAGCAGGTCGGCATGCAAACTGGTCTCCGGTTCGTTCAGCACCATCAGCGACGGCGGCCGTGGCGTCAGCAGCGCGGCCACCAGCAACAGGTAGCGCAGGGTCCCATCCGACAACTCGGCACCACCTAGCGGACGCAGCAGCCCATGCTGGTACAGCCGCACGCTGAACAGGCCACCCGGTGGCGCGTCGATCTCCAGGCGGCTGCCGGGGAATGCATCCTCCAGCGCGGCCACGAGGTCTTCCACCTCTCCGATCTCGATGATGGTCTGCAGCGCCGAAGCGAGGTTGCGGCCATCATGGTGCAGTACTGGTGAGCGGGTGCCCAGCTGGGGCTGGCGGCAGGGCGCATCGCGGTCGATGCGGAAGTGGTCGTAGAACCGCCAGCTGTTGATGAACGCCCGCAGCTCGCCGATCTCTGGCGCTTGGCGGGGGCGTCCGACAATGTTGAAGAAGCTCTCACAACTATCGGCATGCTGATCGAGCACCGTCCAGCTGTTGCCCTCCCGGGCGCGCACCATGGCGTTCTTGCGCTCTACCAACAAGGAAGAGGGGCGGTAGGCTCCAGCACCCCAAATGGCTTCAGATTTGATCTCGGGGTCGAGCATGAATGCAGTGGGATAGGGCAGGGGAATCGGCAGGCCGAGCGAGATGGCAAAGCCGAGATCCTCGGTGGCAAAGCCCAAGCGCAGGCGTTTGACGTCGCTCGGATGCTGGCCTTGGATGGGCACTTCACCGCGCTTCATGCGCGCACTCATCTCAGGCCCGGCCCACCAAGTCGAATCCAATCCGCCTTCACGCGCAAGCGCTTCGATCACGCCGCCCTGGGCGGTTTCGGCAAGCAGGCGCAGGGCCTTGTAGAGATTGGATTTGCCGCTGCCATTGGCACCCGTCACCAGATTGAGTTGGCCTAGTGGCAACACAAGGTGATTGATTGAGCGGTAGTTGCCGATGGCGAGGGTGGTGAGCATCCAGTGCGTCCCAGCTTGAACTGACTGACCGATTGTGGCCGAACTGGGTTGGGGTTACTACCGGTCAGCTTGGCTTCGGGAGTGGGGGCGGCTGTGTTCGAGTTCATCAAACAGGGCGCGAACCATCATGTTTAGGTAGTGGGAGGCAGCGACACTTCGGTGGTCACCTAGCATGACGCCGGTGTGGAGGTAGCGGGCGCAGTCCAGCAATTTCGAGGTTTGTTCTTTGGCTTGGGTGGTGGGTATCCCGGGGATGGCGGTTAGCAATCGCTGGGATGGTCTGGAGCTATTGTCGCTTGAACTGCTCGGGGTGTTGATTTGGAGCATTGGTTAATTCTCCTGGAGGTTGGAGCAGGGGCTTGCATTGTTGGGGCCGCTTTGCGGCCCATCGCCGGCAAGCGCGGCTCCCACATAAATGAAAGCGGCGGTGCCGGTGGTGAATCTCTTTCAATCTTTCATCATGCCCAGTTCGGCATCGTCGAGCAGAGCCTTGGCCAGGGCGCTGAGGTAGTGCGAGGCCCAGAGCAGCTGGGGTTTGTCTTCCATCAGGCCGTCGATGGTCAGGTCGCGGACGTAGCCCATCAGTTCAGAGGCCTGCTCGCGGGCGCTTTGGCAAGGGATGCCGGGTTCGATGCGGAAGAGGGAATGGGTCTGGTTTTCACCTTGGTAGAAGGTGGTTTTGCCGACTGTGAATTTGGTTTCTTCTGTGGCCATTGGTTGATCTCCCTGAAGTTGTAGCTGCGTGGGCTGGCCCAATCGCTCGCAAGCTGGGGACCCGCAGACGAAAGCGTCAGACCAGGCAGGATCATGATGCGGATTAATGCAGCGTCTGCGGATCGGCTGGTTTCTGGATTTGAACCAGCGCCGATTCGAGCAATTTGCGTAGGGTTTCGAGCTCGTGCATTGACGTCATGATCAACAGCGACACAGGAGACTTGGGCTGCATCAGCATTGCCTGCTGGGCTACGACTTCCGCGCAGAGTGCGTAGTCGGCGGCCATCATCAGTGTGTCCTCGAGGGAATGGAGATTGTGGGGTGGATCGGGGACGATCTTGAGCATGGGGGAACTCCAACGTAGATAAGTGGAGCTACCACAGCCTTGCTGTCAAACAATGAGGTGGCAGCTGTACGCGGGTTGACAGACCGAGACGTTGGCACTCGGCGCACCAGAGGGTGCCCGCACGTACAGCCACCATAAAAATGTGCACATGAGAACAACGTCTACGGTCTGTCAAAACCGATCGCTGAATTTGCAGCGACCGGCCGAGACTAGAATCCACGTTGACCCTGTGCAACGAAAAATGGGCTTCGACAGTATCTTTGGGAGGCGTCCTACAAGAAAGGGGCTAAATCCGATTTTCCTAGCCGTTAGACGTATCAGCATGTATCGAAGACTGTCTCAAAAATGTTCAGGCGCGTAGCCATGCCCCGATAGTTAACAGTACTCTCGAAACACACACCTACTACTGCAAGGACGGAACAAGTGACTCAACCACCGGATGGATTACCGATTTACCGGGTGCTGACCGGCCCCGACGATGCCTCCTTTTGCCACAGGGTCAGTGATGCCTTGAAGCTGGGGTATCAACTCCATGGCGGGCCTGCACTCACCTTCAATGGAAAGGACGTGATCGTAGCGCAGGCTGTGACTTGGCCAGCTGCCCAAGTAGCTTCGTCTTCATAAGCGGTTAATGGTTATCGGGAAGCAGTAAGGATCGTCAAATGGAACAGTCTTGCACCACCTATTACCTGGAAATGACCTCGGCATCCGAGCTGAAGGCAAAGCCCCAGCCTCACGACTTCCAGATCATCGAATGTGAAGTGCCTCAGCCGGAACTTAATCGGTTTCTCTACCAGTTGGTTGGCACGCCTTGGGAGTGGGGCGATCTTGATGTCTGGACGCTGTCTGACTGGCAGGCACTCGTCGAGCAGGATTGCCACCGTACCTGGGTTGCCTATCACCGTGGTGCGATAGCGGGCTATTACGAGCTTTATCGCCCGGATGGGCGTAACAGCGAAATTCGCTACTTCGGGCTGGCACCTCAGTTCCTGGGGTGTGGCTTCGGTGGAGCGCTGTTGAGTCACGCTATCCAGTCGGCTTGGGCGTGGCACGGTACAGAGCGGGTTTGGGTACATACCTGCACATTCGACCATCCTGCCGCGCTGGGTAACTATCAGGCGCGTGGATTCCGTATTTTCAAGCAGGAAGAGACGCAGCCCAGTGGGTGAGCTGGGGCCGCTTTGCGGCCCATCGCGGATAAATCCGCTCCTACAGCAGTGCGCAATGCGGGTAGGTCAGCGCTGGTAGGCCTTGCCGAAATGCCGCTCAAGCCGTGCCTGCACCAGCTCCAGCAAGATCGACAACACCCAGTAGATCACCGCCGCCGTGGTCAGCATTTCCAGGTACCGGTAGCTTGAGCGCCCATACGACTGCGCCAGGAACATCACCTCCCAAACCCCCATCACCGAGATCAGCGACGAGTCCTTGAGCATCGAGATGAACTGGTTGGCCGTAGGCGGAATGATCACCCGCATCGCTTGGGGCAGCACGATGCTGCAGAAGATCTGCACCGGCCGCATGCCCAGCGCCAGCGCCGCTTCACGCTGGCCGCGGGCCACGCCGAGGATGCCGGCGCGGAAGATCTCGCTCAGGTACGCACCGTAGTTCAACGACAACGCGATGATGCCGGCGCTGATGGCGCCGGGTACCAGGCCTAGCTGCGGTAGCCCGAGGTAGATGAGCAGAATCTGGATCAGCAGCGGGGTGCCGCGGAAGAACGAGGTGTAGAAGCTGGCGATGCCCACCAGCACCGCACTGTTCGACAGCCGCGCAAGCGCCGCGGCAAAGCCGAACGCCACCGACACCACCATCGAGCACAGGCACAGGAACAGGGTCAGTGCCGCGCCCTGCAAAAAGCCGTTGGGCCCGAGCTTGAAGCCGGCGAGGTTAGGGAACTTCTCCAGAATGATCGCGAACTTCAGGTCAAAGCTGAGGAAAAACGCCACAAACAGGGCGAACAGCGCCAGCCAGGTCAGGTACAGCCGGGTACGAAAGCCGAACAAGCCGGCGACCGTGGCGCGGGCCGCGGGTTTGGGGGCAGGGGGGAAAGTGCTCATTTGCTGATGTCGGCGCCGATCCATTTCTGCGAAATCTGCGCCAGCGTGCCGTCAGCCTTCAGCTCGGCGAACACCTGGCGCACCTTGGCATCCCACTCCGGGTCGCCTTTCTCGATGGCCACCGAATTCGGCTCTTCATACAGCGGGGCGCCGGCCAGCTTGAAGCGGTTGTCCTGGTCCAGGCGCGGCTTGGCGGTCACCAGGTTGGTGAGGATGGCGTCCAGGCGCACGCCAGCACCCAGGCCCAGGTCCTGGAAGGCGACGTTGTCGGTGTCGTAAGGGGCGATCTGCACGGCCTCGAACGGGTAGTCGATGTGGCGGTCTTCGGCGCCTTCTATCACCAGGTTCTTGTTCAGGTAGCTCTCGTAGCTGGAGGCGGCGGTCAGGCCGACCTTGCGCCCGTCCAGGTCCTTGGCGCTGTGGATGCGCTCATCCTTGGCGTTGACCACGATGACGGCGGGCGAGGCGTAGTACTCCACCGGGAAGGCGAACACTTCGGCGCGGGCCTTGCTCGGGGTCATCGAGCAGATGCAGATGTCATAGCGCCCGCTCCAGCGGCCAGCAGCGATCACGTCCCACGACGGGGTTTCCAGGCGCAGCTTGACGCCGAGCTTCTGCGCCACTGCCTTGGCCACGTCCACATCGAAGCCGTCGAGCTGGTTCTGCGCGTTGAGGAACGAGAACGGCGGGTAGCTTTCCATCAGCACGTTTACCAGTTCTTTGTTCGTCTCGACACGCTCAAGGGTCGTGCCGGCAAAGGCTTGAGTAGTGGAAGCGAGCAACAGGAGGCTCGCGCCAAGCAGGGCAGGGACGCGCATGTAAATACCTGAAAAGTTGGCCAAAACTGGATTAGTGTATTAAATAGTTATAAATCATTCCTACATAATGAATTTTATTCATAAGAACCTTCAGAGTAGTTATATGAAACAGCGAGCGATGTTAGTACTGGACGGTGGCATGGGGCGGGAATTGCAGCGCAGCGGTGCGCCGTTCCGCCAGCCGGAGTGGTCTGCGCTGGCCCTGAGCGAGGCCCCCGAAGCGGTGGTGGGGGTGCATGCGGCGTTCATTGCCGCCGGTGCGCAGGTGATCACCAGCAACAGCTATGCGGTGGTGCCCTTCCATATCGGCGAGGAGCGCTTTGCCAAGGAGGGCCTGCAACTGGCCACGGTGGCGGGCCAGCTGGCACGTCGGGCGGCGGATGCCAGTGCGCAGCCGGTGCAGGTGGCGGGGTCGTTGCCGCCGCTGTTCGGTTCCTACCGGCCAGACCTGTTCCAGCCGGAGCGGGTGGCTGAGGTGCTGACGCCGCTGTTGCAGGGGCTGGCACCGCATGTGGACCTGTGGCTGGCTGAGACCCAGAGCGCGATTGCCGAGGTGCAGGCCATTCACAGCCATCTGCCAGCGGACGGCAAGCCGTTCTGGGTGTCGTTCACCTTGCAGGACGAAGACGTCGACGCCGTGCCGCGCCTGCGTTCCGGCGAGCCGGTGGCCGATGCCATCGAGGCGGTGGCAGGCCTGGGTGTTGCGGCGGTGCTGTTCAACTGCAGCCAGCCTGAAGTCATCGGTGCAGCGCTGGATGTGGCGCGTTCGGTGATCGAAGCACGCCAGGCGGATATCGCCATCGGCGCCTACGCCAATGCCTTCCCGCCGCAACCCAAGGAAGCCACTGCCAACGATGGCCTGGATGAGCTGCGTGAAGACCTCGACCCGCCGGGTTATCTGGTGTGGGCCCGCGACTGGCGTGCGCGAGGGGCGAGCCTGATCGGCGGCTGCTGTGGCATCGGCCCGGAGCACATCGCCGAGATCAAGCGCAGCCTGGTTTGATGGCGATTCGAGGCTTCCAATCCGTGTCTCCCTGGCCCATGAAGCCGGGGTTTCACGTGTTCTTGAGGTCGCGTCAACAGCGGAGCAGGGGACGACATTCGAGGTCATCCTGTCTACTGTTTAACGGCCCATCTGCCTTGATCAGAACACCGACCAGCCGATCCGCGAACTGAGCAGCTCCAGCGCTGCCATCCCCGCCAGGGAATTGCCCGCCGCATTCAGCTCCGGCGACCACACGCACACGGTAAATTGCCCCGGCACGATGGCCACGATCCCGCCACCCACGCCGCTCTTGCCGGGCAACCCGACCCGGTAGGCGAAGTTGCCGGCCTCGTCGTACAGCCCGCTGGTGGCCATGATCGAGTTCACCTGCTGGGTCTGGCGCCGGCTGAGGATCTGCTCACCGCTGTGCTTGCAGAACCCATCGTTGGCCAGGAAGCAGAAGGCTCGCGCCAGGTCCAGGCAGCTCATTTGCAGTGCGCAATAACTGAAGTAGCTGCGCAGCACCGTCTCGACTTCGTTATGGAAGTTGCCGAACGATTGCATCAGGTAAGCCATGGCGGCGTTGCGCGCGCGGAACTGGTATTCCGAATCGGCGACGCGGGCATCGATCGCAATGTGGGGATTGGCCGACAACCTGCGGACAAAATCGCGCATCGACAAGGTGGGCGCGGCGAAGCGCGACTGGTTGATGTCGCAGATCACCAGCGCGCCAGCGTTGATGAACGGATTGCGCGGCCGCCCACGCTCGAACTCCAGCTGCACCAGCGAGTTGAACGGCTGGCCGGAGGGCTCATGGCCCAGGCGCTCCCAGATGGCTTCACCGGAGTGGCCAATCGCCTGGACCAGGCTGAACACCTTGGAAATACTCTGCACCGAAAAGGGTACCAGGGCATCGCCTGCGCAGTAGTGGCTGCCGTCGTTGCCATAGACGGCGATACCCAGCTGATTGGCTGGCACATCGGCCAGCGCAGGGATGTAGTCAGCCACTTTGCCCTTGCCGATCAAGGGGCGCACTTCGTCGAGAATCTCGTTCAACAGCGTTTGCATGGAAGGCCTTGTTATCAGTCCCCGGACGACAGCGAGGGGGTTGCGCTTGTGACGCAGACTGCACGGCAGAAATCACACGCTGATGAACAAATGGTGCAGGTGATCATGGCCCGGCGTGCTCGGCCATCAGCTCCACGACCCAGTTGATGAACACCCGCAGCTTGGCGCTGACATGGCGGTTGGGCGGGAAGGCCAGGTACAGCGGCATCGGCGCCATCCGCCAGTCCTCGAACAGCGGCAGCAGTTCGCCGCTGGCCAGGTGCGGCCTGGCCATGTAATGCGGTAGCCACAGCGCGCCCAGGCCTGCGAGGCCGGCGGCGAGGTAGGCGTTGCCGTCGTCGACCGTCAGCACCGAACGGCCTTGCACCTCGACACGTTCTTCGCCGCGCTGCATCACCAGCGGCAACGCCTTGCCAGTGCGGAACCAGAGGTAACTGACCGTGCGGTGGCGGCCCTCTTCCAGCTGCCCTGGGTGCACGGGCCTGCCAGCGTCCTGCAGGTAACCCGGGGTCGCGTAGACGCCCAGCTGCAGGTCGGCGACATGCCGCGCCACCAGGGACTGGTCGGTGATCTCGCCGCCGCGCACCACGCAGTCGACGTTTTCTTCGATGATGTCGACGATGCGATCGCTCGCACCCAACGTCAGCTGAATGTCCGGGTAGCGGGCATAAAAAGCGGGCAGGGCGGGTATCAGCAGCAGGCGCGCCAGCGGGCTGGGTACATCGACCCGCAGCCGCCCGCGTGGGGCCGCCGAGGCGCTGGACAGGCTGGTCTCGGCATCGTCGATATCCGCCAGCAGCCGGACGACGCGTTCATAGTAGGCAGCGCCGTCGGCGGTGACGTTGACCTTGCGGGTGGTGCGGTTGAGCAGGCGCACACGCAGCCTGGCCTCCAATTGCTGGACCAGCTGGGTCACGCTGGTTTTGCTCATGCCCAGGGTGTCTGCGGCTTTGGTGAAGCTGCCGGTTTCGACCACGCGGGCGAAGGCCTGCATCGCATTGATACGGTCCATTTCAAGGCTCGATCAGCTCGAGATTGTTTGGATTATACAAACAGTCATGACCAGCATTGCCCGTTTATCGGGGCGGGCGGCCTTTCTACAGTGGCTACACCGTAAACAGCCCGGAGCTTTGCCATGACCCGCCAACGCGATGTCGTCTTCCCCCCTGACCGTCATGCTTTGTATGACCTGCACCGTTACTCGCCGGCGATTCGCTCCAATGGCTTTCTGTTCGTGTCCGGCCAGGTGGGCAGCCGCAAGGATGGCTCGGCCGAGCCCGACCTGGCAGCGCAGGTGCGCCTGGCCTTCGCCAACCTCAACGCCATCCTGGCCGAGGCGGGCAGCAGCTTCGCCGACGTGATCGATACCACCCTGTTCATGATCGACCCCGACGCCACCTTCGCGACCATCTGGGAGGTGGCCGCCGAGTTCTGGGGCGAAGCCCCTTACCCGACGGTCACCGCGGTGGGCGTGACCTGGCTGGCAGGCTTCGACTTCGAGATCAAGGTGATCGCCAAGCTACCCTGACGCGCCGCCCGTCATTTTCAGTGCGAATGCCGCGGCATCCCGCCTTCTCGGGCGATCACGCGCATGTGCAGCGTCGCCGGCTCCAGGCAGCCACCGGTGGACAACTGCCCCACGAGCTGGCGGTAGAGCTCCTGCCACGGTGTCTGCGAGGCCGGGATGTTCGGCTTCCAGGCGGCGCGACGGCGCGCCACTTCGTCATCGTCCACCAGCAGGTCGACGCGGCGCTGGTTGAGGTCCACACGCAGCCAGTCGTTGGTCTGCAGCAAGGCCAGGCCGCCACCGACCGCCGCTTCCGGCGACATGTTGAGGATCGACGGGCTGGCCGAGGTGCCGCTCTGGCGACCGTCGCCCAGGCAGGGCAGCGAGTCGATGCCTTGCTTGATCAGCGCGGCCGGGGGCGCCATGTTGACCACTTCGGCACTGCCCGGGTAACCCACGGTACCGGCGCCGCGGATCACCAGGATGCAACGCTCGTCGATGTCCAGCGACGGGTCGTCGATGCGCGCGTGGTAGTCCTCCGGCCCTTCGAACACGATGGCCCTGGCCTCGAAGCTGTTTTCCTTGCCGGGCTCGGCCAGGTAGGTCTTGCGGAAGGCCTCGCCGACCACCGACATCTTCATGATCGCGCTGTCGAAGAAGTTGCCGCTGAGCACGATGAACCCTGCGCTGTGCTTGAGCGGTGCGTCGTAAGGCAGGATCACCTCGCGGTTGCTGGTGACCGTATCGCTGACCACCTCGCCGATGGTCTTGCCGCTGACCGTGGCACAGGCCTCGTGCAGGCGGCCGGCCTTGCGCAGTTCGTGCATCACCGCTGGCACGCCACCGGCGCGGTGGAAGCCTTCGCCCAGGTATTTGCCTGCCGGCATGCAGTTGACCAGCAGTGGTATGTCTTCGCCGATGCGCTGCCAGTCGTCCAGCGACAGCTCGATGCCCATGTGCCGGGCGATGGCGATCAGGTGCGGCGGGCAGTTGCTCGAGGCGCCCAGTGCCGAGGCCACGGCAATGGCGTTTTCGAAGGCCTCGCGGGTCATGATCGAGGACGGGCGCACGTCCTGCAGCACCAGTTCGCAGATGCGCCTGCCGGTCGCATAGGCCATCTGCCCACGTTCGCGGTAGGGCGCGGGGATGCTGGCGCAGCCTGGCAGCGACATGCCCAGGGCTTCGGCCAGGGCGTTCATCGACAGTGCCGTGCCCATGGTGTTGCAATGGCCCACCGACGGCGAGGCGGCGGTGGTCATTTCCATGAAGCCTTCGTAGTCGATTTCACCCGCGGCCATCAGGTTGCGGGCGTGCCACAGCACCGTGCCCGAGCCAATCAGCTGGCCTTTGTGATGGCCGTCGAGCATGGGCCCACCCGACAGTACGATGGCCGGCAGGTCGGTGGTGGCTGCGGCCATCAGGCAGGCCGGGGTGGTCTTGTCGCAGCCGGTGGTCAGCACTACGCCGTCCAGTGGGTAACCGTGGAGGATTTCCACCAGGCCCAGGTAAGCCAGGTTGCGGTCCAGGGCCGCCGTTGGCCGGCGGCTCTGCTCGGCGATCGGGTGCACCGGGAACTCCATCGGAATGCCCCCGGCATCACGTATGCCGGCCTTGACCCGCTGGGCCAGTTCGATGTGGTGGCGGTTGCAGGGGGTAAGGTCACTGCCGGTCTGGGCGATGCCGATGATCGGCCGGCCCGACTGCAGTTCGTCGCGGGTCAGGCCGTAGTTCATGTAACGCTCGACGTACAGCGCGGTCATGTCGGCGTGGCTCGGGTCGTCGAACCATTGCTGGCTGCGCAGCGGGCGTTTCGGGGTATCGGTCATTTCAGGCTCTCTTTTTTATTTTAGCGATGCAGCAGGCCGCGTGCGGCCAGGTTGTGCATCAGGGCGCCAAGGCCGAAGGTCCACGGCGCTGCCTGGTCGCTGGTCGTGACCCGGTTGTGCAACTGGCCGAGCAGGGGGCTGGCGATGCGTACCCGGTCACCCAGTTTGTGGGTGAACCCCGCGCCCGGCTGATCGCGATCTTCAATAGGGGCGAACAGCGTACCAAGGAACAGCAGGAAGCCGTCGGGGTATTGATGGTTGGCGTTGAGGGTCTGGCGCACCAGGTCTTCAGGGTCGCGGCTGATCTGGTCCATCGAGCTGCTGCCGACCAGGCGGTAACCGTCGTTACCTTGGACTTCCAGGTCAACCACGCAGCGGCGCACAGCGTCCAGGTCGAAGGTGTCGTCGAACAGGCGGATGAACGGGCCGACGGCGCACGAGGCGTTGTTGTCCTTGGCCTTGCTCAGCAACAGCGCGCTGCGGCCTTCGAAATCACGCAGGTTGACATCGTTGCCCAGCGTTGCGCCGTGGATGCGCCCGCGGCTGTCGACCGCCAGCACCACCTCGGGTTCGGGGTTGTTCCATGCCGAGCCGGGGTGCACGCCGATCGCGCTGCCGCTGCCAACCGCCGCCAGCACCGGGGCCTTGGTGAACACTTCGGCATCCGGGCCGATGCCCACTTCCAGGTACTGCGACCACATGCCTTGTTCGATCAGCAGCGCCTTCAAGGCCATGGCCTGTTGTGAGCCAGGGCGCACCGCGCGCAGGTTGTCGCCGATCACCGAATGCACGGTGGCGCGTACTGCTTCGGCCTTGCTGGCGTCACCGGCGGCCTGCTCTTCGATCACCCGCTCGATCATGCTGGCGGCGAAGGTCACGCCGGCCGCCTTGATCACTTGCAGGTCGACCGGTGCAAGTAGGTAAGGCTGGTTGGCGTCGAACGCCTCGCCGCTATTGGCCAGCAACGCTTCCAGGCTGCCCAGGAAGCGGCCCGGGGTGCTGCGCACGGCCTGCAATGGGTCTTCGCTTTCCAGCAGCTGGCTGAGGGTGGCGAAGCGTTCGGACAGGTCGAAAACACCGTCGGGGCGCAAGGTGATCGGGGAGGGGCCGCCAGGTTCGCCCGGGGTCCAGGCGCGGCCGATCAGGGTGCCGGTCAGGCCGTCCGCAGGCAGGGTGTTGGCGGGGGTGAGGGTCATCGGCATGGCATCGCAATCTCTCGGAACGTGAGAGCTGCACGCTAGGCAAGCGGCGCGATAAACTCCAATGGCTTAATCTCACTATTCAATAACAAGCGGTTATCGCAGCGACAGGGGCTTGCATGTCGGACCTTTCCTTTTCCCACGTTTGCAACTGGCTCAAGTTCCGCCATCTGTTGCTGATCGAGACCCTCGGGCGCACGCACAACATGCACGTCGCGGCGCAGCAGATGAACCTGACCCAGCCGGCAATCAGCAAGATGCTCAAGGAAATCGAGCACCTGCTCGGTTTTGCCCTGTTCGAGCGCTTGCCGCGCAGCATGCCGCCCACCGCGCTCGGCGAGCAGGTGCTGCGCTATGCCCAGGTGGCCTTGAACGATGCGCGCAATTTCGTCGACCAGATCGACAGCTTGCGCCAGGGTGGGCACGGGCACCTGAAGGTGGGCGGCATCTTTGCCGCCACAGCCGTGGCGCTGCCGGATGCCATCGTCGAGATCAAGCAGCGCAAGCCATTGCTGTCGATCGAGGTGGTGGAGCAGACCAGCGATCACCTGATGGCCATGCTTGAAGACAAACACTTGCACTTGGCCGTGGCGCGCTTTACCGACGTGTCCCAGCAGCAGCGCTTCGACTTCCAGCCGCTGGCGCCGGAACCGTTCTGCTTCGTGGTCAACGATCAGCACCCGTTGAGCGGTGCTGGCCCGGTGACCCTGCCGCAACTGCTGGAGTGGCCTTGGATTCTCTACCCCAAAGGCACACCCATCCGTGGGCGCATGGAGCGCGCGTTCGCCGAGGCAGGCGTAGCTGTGCCGCGCAATACCATCGATACCATTTCCATGCAGACCTTCCTCAAGGTGCTGCTGGGCGGGCCGATGATCGGCATGCTGCCCCAGGCGATGGTCGAACCGCACCTGGCCAGCGGGGTACTGGTCAACCTCGACACGCCGCTGCACCTGGCGCCCCAGGACTACGGCATCCTTACCCGCAAGGGCGAGCCGTTGAACGGGGCGGCGCTGGAGTTCGCTGAAATCCTCCTGGCCCATGCGGGCCGAGGGGAAGGGGAGCGATAACGCGGCGTTATCGGATGATCGATAAATGCCATTGGGAAAGCATCGCAGGGCCGCCTAGATTAGCCCCCCATGTCTTTCGCAATGCCGAGGAATCATCCATGACGTCCCACGCAGGCCAGCAATTCATCGGCGGGGTTCGCCGCGCCACCGGTCAGGCGGCCTTGTACAGTGTCGATGCGCACAGCGGGCAGCCACTGCCAGGCGCGTTCCACCAAGCCAGCGACGAGGAGGTCGATGCCGCCGCCCAGGCCGCTGCTGCGGCCTATCCCGTGTACCGGGCCTTGCCCTCCGCTCGCCGTGCCGAGTTTCTCGACGCAATCGCCGAGGCACTCGATGCCTTGGGTGAAGACTTCATTGATACCGTATGCCGCGAAACAGCCTTGCCGCCAGCCCGTATCCACGGCGAACGGGCGCGTACCAGCGGCCAGTTGAGGCTGTTCGCCACGGTGTTGCGCCGCGGTGATTTTGCCGGCGCGCGCATCGACCGTGCGCAGCCTCAGCGCACCCCGCTGCCGCGCCTGGACATCCGCCAGTGCCGCATGGGGCTGGGGCCGGTCGCGGTGTTCGGTGCCAGCAACTTCCCCTTGGCGTTTTCCACGGCCGGTGGCGACACCGCCGCGGCGCTGGCCGCCGGCTGCCCGGTGGTGTTCAAGGCCCACAGCGGCCACATGGCCACGGCGCAGTGGGTGGCCGAGGCTATCGTCGCCGCCGCCGAGCGTTGTGCGATGCCGGCGGGGGTCTTCAACATGATCTACGGTGGCCGGGTCGGCGAGGCGCTGGTCAAGCACCCGGCCATCCAGGCCGTGGGCTTCACCGGCTCGCTCAAGGGCGGCCGTGCCCTGTGCGACATGGCGGCGGCGCGGCCGCAGCCGATTCCGGTGTTCGCCGAAATGAGCAGCATCAACCCGGTGCTGGTGCTACCCGGGGCGCTGGCCGCGCGCGGTGAGGCCGTGGCCCGCGAACTGGCGGCATCGGTGGTGCTGGGCTGTGGGCAGTTTTGCACCAACCCTGGCCTGGTGCTGGGGGTACGTTCACCCGCGTTCAGCGCCTTTGTCGAGCAGTTGGCTGCGCAGATGGCAGAGCAGCCGCCCCAGACCATGCTCAATGCCGGCACCCTGGCAAGCTATGCACACGGCGTGGCCACGCTCAAGGCGCATGCCGGCGTGCGACTGCTGGCCGGTGCCGAGCAACAGGGCAACCAGGCCTGGCCGCAGCTGTTCCAGGCTGATGCGCAGTTGTTGCTGGCTGGCGAAGCGCTGCTGCAGGAGGAAATCTTCGGCCCGGCCAGCGTGGTGGTCGAGCTTGCCGACCAGGCCCAGTTGCTGGCTGCGCTGCAGGCGCTGGGCGGGCAGCTGACCGCCACGCTGATCGGCGAGCCAGGCGACTTTGCGCACGCTGCGCCACTGGTGGCGTTGCTGGAACAGAAGGCCGGCCGCGTGCTGGTCAACGGCTACCCGACCGGTGTCGAAGTGTGCGACGCCATGGTCCATGGCGGCCCGTTCCCGGCCACCTCCGACAGCCGTGGCACCTCGGTCGGCACCTTGGCGATCGACCGTTTCCTGCGCCCGGTGTGCTACCAGAATTTCCCTGATGCGTTGCTGCCCGAGGCGCTGCGCGATGCCAACCCGCTGGGGCTGCTGCGCCTGATCGATGGCCAGTACAGCCGTGACCCGATTCGCTGATTACCGCTGCTGATAGTCACCCGCCGGCTGCGCATGCACCCGGTGGGCTTCCAATAACAACAATCAGGCATGCACGACATGCCAAGAGGCTTGGCCATGGCTCATCAAACTGTCGCCCCCACCCACGATCAGGCGTTCGAAGACCGCACCTACCGCAAGGTCATCCTGCGTATCCTGCCGATCCTGCTGCTGTGCTACATCGCCGCCTACCTTGACCGGGTCAATATCGGCTTTGCCAAGCTGAGCATGCTCGACGACCTGCAGTTCAGTAACACCGTCTATGCCCTCGGCGCCAGCGTGTTCTTCTGGGGCTACTTCCTGTTCGAGGTGCCCAGCAACCTGCTGCTGCATCGCTATGGCGCACGCTTCTGGATCGCACGGATCATGCTGAGCTGGGCGATCATCTCGATGGCGGTGGCGTTCACCCAGCCGTTGGCCGGGTTCTTCCACATCGAGTCCAGCACCATGTTCTACGTGCTGCGCTTCTTGCTGGGCATCTGCGAGGCCGGGTTCTTCCCCGGCGTGATCCTCTACCTCAACTACTGGTTCCCGACCCATCGACAGAGCCGGGTGATGTCGGGTTTTCTGATGGCGATGCCGGTCAGCCTCACCTTGGGCGGCGTGCTGTCGGGCTGGCTGATGACCCGCCTGGATGGCTGGCATGAATTGGCAGGCTGGCAGTGGATGCTGCTGATCGAAGGCGTGCCTTCGGTGATCATGGCGGTGGTGGTATTCACCTGCCTGTGCGACAACATCGACAAGGCTGGCTGGCTGTCGGAGGCGCAGAAGCAACTGCTCAAGGCCAACCTGCAACAGGAGGCGCACGGCAAGGTCTCGCGCCTGGGCGATGTGTTCTTCAACCCGCGGGTGTGGCTGCTGGTGCTGATCCTGCTGACCTTCAACACTGGCTTCTATGGCCTGGCCTTCTGGATGCCATCGATCATCAAGAGCGCGGGCGTGACCAGCACCCTGGAGATCGGCTTGCTGACCGCCATTCCTTACAGTGTGGCCGTGGTTGCCATGTTCCTGAATGCGCGCCACTCCAACCGCACCGGCGAGCGCCGCTGGCATGCTGCAATTCCTGCATTCATCGGTGGCTGCGGCCTCATCCTCAGCGCCGTGTTCGCCCATGACGTCGTGCTGTCGATCCTGTTCCTGACGGTGGCAGCCTCGGGTGTGCTGAGCCTGATGCCGATTTTCTGGACTCTGCCAGGTACGGTGTTGTCCGGTGTCGCGGCGGCGGCGGGCATCGGCATGATCAACGCCATCGGCAACCTGTCGGGCTTCACCGGCTCGATGATCACGGCCACCGCAGAGAGCCTGACCGGTGACATCAACGACGGTACCTACGTATTGGGCGTGTGCCTTTTCGTCAGCGGCCTGCTGATCCTGGCGATACCCGCCGCGATGCTCAAGCGTTCGGGCGCCGAGACGCACGGGCAACTGGAACTGAAGGCGGCCTGAGCAGTGCTGAATCGGGTGCCAGCCAAGGGGCCGCTCACAAGGTCGTAGACTGGCCCATCCGGTTGATCTCGAACACCTTGCTGCGTTGCAGGCACTCGCGCAGGTAGCGCGCCGCCGGGCCAGGCTGGCGCTTGCGATGCCACAACAGGTCCACCCCCACCAGCCAGTCGGTGTGGGGGTAGGCCTCCAGTTGCAACTCCACCAACTGCCCGCTTTCCAGCTCTTGCTGCACAAGTTGGCGCGGCAGGGTTGCCCAGCCAAGCCCACCGCGCACCATCTCCACCAACGCCAGGTAACTCTCCGCCCGCCACAGCTGGCCGGCACGCAGGTATTCGCTGCTGGGCAGTTTGTCGGCATGGGCGAAAAAGGCCAGCCGGCGATGGGCGTTGAGGTCGGCAAAGCTGACCGGGCACTGCCGCGCCAGGGCGAACTCCGGGTGGCAGACGTGGGTCATGATCAGCTTGCCCAGCTGCTGGAAGGCCAGCTCCGGCGGGTAGTGGGGCTGGGCGAAGCTCACCCCGAGGTCCGCCTCGCCGGTCAGGATCATCTCGCTGACATCACCGTGCAGCGGGTGGCGGATCAGCAAGTCCACGAAAGGAAACGCTTCGTCAAAGCCTTTGAAGGGCGCTATCAGCGGGCCATATGGCACCTCGATCGCCAGGGTCAGCGCGGCTTCCACCTGGCCTGCCAGGCTGTCTGCGCTGCCTTCCAGGGCGTAGCAGCGCTCAAGGATTCCCTCGGCGCGCAGCAGCAGTTTATGGCCCGCCGCGGTCAAGGCCGGGATGCGGCTGGAGCGATCGAACAGCTGCACGCCCAGGTCGGTTTCCAGGTTGCTGATGGCAGCACTGACCGTCGACTGCGTACGCCCCAGCCGCCGCGCAGCGGCAGAGAACGAGCCGGCCTGCACGGCGCTGACAAACACCTGCAACTGGTCCAGAGAAAAACGCATTACCTGCTCCTGTCCACGGGTCGATCCATCGATGGTAGCGATGGTTAATCATTTGCTCCATCGGTGATTTCACAGGATTCTCCACTTCGACATCGGCGACAGCTGCCACGCTTCCCTGCGCTGCATGTCACTCCGGGCGCCTTCAACAATAAAAAGAGCCGCACTTCAGGAGATTCACGACATGAGCCAACCTGTTATCCATCCCGTAGACGAAATACTGCCTGCACGGCAGCTGTTCAGCTTTGGTCTGCAGCATGTGCTGGTGATGTATGCCGGTGCCGTCGCCGTGCCACTGATTCTGGGAAGCGCTCTGGGGCTGAGCCAGGCCCAGGTGGTGACGTTGATCAATGCCAACCTGCTGACCTCGGGTGTTGCCACCTTGCTGCAAACCCTCGGGCTGTGGCGCTTCGGCGCGCGCTTGCCGCTGATCCAGGGCTGCTCGTTCATTGCCCTGGCGCCGATGATCATGATCGGCAAGGAATTCGGCCTACCTCACGTGTTCGGGGCGGTGATCGCGGCCGGTGCGCTCACCATTGCCATCGCGCCGCTGTTCAGCCGTCTGCTGCGGTTTTTCCCGCCAGTGGTGATCGGCAGCCTGATCACCGTCATCGGCATTTCGCTGATGCCGGCCGCCGCCATCTGGCTGGGGGGAGGGCAGCCTGGCACTGCAGACTTCGGCAAGCCGGCCAACCTGATGCTGGGCGTGGCCACGGTGGCGCTGACGCTGGTGATCCACGCACGTTTTCGTGGCTTTATCGGCAACCTCAGCGTGCTTCTGGGGCTGATTGCCGGCAGCGTGGTGGCCGCGGCCTTTGGCATGACCGACTTCAGCCGGGTAGCCGATGCCGCGTGGTTCGAGCTCAGCGCGCCGATGGCGTTCGGCGTGCCGCAGTTCGCCTTCACCCCGGTGCTGATCATGCTGTTGGCGATGCTGGTGATCATGGCCGAGACCACTGGCAACTGCCTGGCCATTGGCAAGCTGACCGGCAAGCCGACCGACCAGCGCACGTTGGGCAACGCCTTCCGCGCCGATGGCCTGTCGACAATGCTTGGGGGCGTATTCAACAGCTTTCCTTACAACGCCTTCACGCAAAATACCGGCCTGATCGCGCTTTCCGGCGTCAAGAGCCGCTTCGTGGTCGCCGCCTCGGGCGCCATCATGGTGTTGATGGGCCTGTTCCCCAAACTGGGCGCGCTGATCGCCAGTGTGCCGACGCCAGTGCTCGGTGGCTGCGCAATCGTGATGTTCGGCATGACCACGGTGGCGGGCATCCAGGAGCTGGCCCGGGTACGTTTCGAGGGCACCCGCAACGGCCTGGTGGTGGCGGTGTCGGTCAGCATCGGCGTGTTGCCGATGTCTATGCCGGCGCTGTTCGAGCACGTCAGCGGCCCGCTGAAGCTGGTGCTGGAAAGCGGGATCTTCCTTGCCGCAGTCAGCGCCATCCTGCTCAACCTGCTGCTCAACCGTGAAGCCGAACCCAGCAGCCAGGACGCCATCGATACCAGCATGGCCAAGTGAGCCTGCATTTTCACGCGCGCCAGCAGGCGCGCTTTCAACTGCCGTTCAAGGAGTAACAGCCATGACTTTCACCCGCTCCGGCGCCGACCTGTCCGAGATGGACCTGGCCCTGCTGCGCGAGTCGATCCGCCTGTCCGAGCAATCGCGCAAGGACGGCCGCCACCCATTCGCTGCCCTCGTGGCCGATGCGCAAGGCCAGATCATCGCCAGCGCCGGCAACAACTCCATGCCTCCGGAGGGCGACCCGACCCAGCATGCCGAGCTGGCCGCAGCGGCTCGCGCGGCCAGGCTCCTGACACCGGAACAACTTGCAGGCTGCACCCTGTACACCAGCGCCGAGCCCTGCTGCATGTGTGCTGGCGCGGTGTACTGGACCGGCATTGGCCGGGTGGTCTATGCGTTGTCGGAGCACGCCCTGCTCGGGCTGACCGGTGCGCACCCGGAGAACCCCACCTTTTCGCTGCCGTGCCGCGAGGTGTTTGCCCGCGGTCAACGCACCGTGCAGGTGCATGGCCCGGTGCTTGAGGAAGAGGCCGCGGTTGCTCACCAGGGCTTCTGGGCATGAACGGTGGCGTCTCGGTGCATGTTGTCGACATTGCCAGCGGGCGTGCCGCGCAAGGGCTGCGCCTGAGCATCGGGTTAGCGGGCGGCGCGCCGATCGCGCAGGGCATCATCGATGCGCGCGGCCAGTGGGCGGGGCTGGCTGAATTGAACGCGCTATTCGGGGTGGGCGTCTATGAAGTGCGTTTGCAGGTGGCCCGGTTTTATCGTGAGATAGGTACGCAGTTGCCTGAAATACCTTTTCTGGATGAACTGGTGTACCGCTTCGGTATCGGCGATGCGCAGGCGCACTATCACTTGCCGTTCAAGCTCACCGCCTGGGGCGTCAGCTGCTTTCGCGGGGGCGCTTGAAGGGGCGTGTGGCCGTGCTTGATAACTAAATCAGCAGCGATTCATCCTCTTTCTGCTGCTACCAAGCGCTGCATGGCTTATCCTTGCGCCACGCAATCAACGTAGAAGCAGTGAATTAACGATGGGTTTTGAACAACTAGCTGAGTTACGTGACCGCCTGCGGTCTGAAAAAGAGCAGCAGGCAAAGGCCGAAAACCCGCGCCCTGCCAAGCGCAAGCCCGCCCCGCAGGCCAAGGCGCGTGAGCAGGACCCGGCGGTGGAAGCCATCTGGCCACTGCAGAAGCATTTCCCGTTGGCCTTCCCGGTCAACCCGGCCCCCAAGGTGCCGCTCAAAGAGGGCATCTTCAAGGATGCCGAGCAACACCTGGAGCTGCTGGGTATCACCGTTGAACAGCTGAAGCTGGGCATTTCGACCTGGTGCCGGGGCAACCGCTATTGGGCAAGCATGGTGGAAGGTGCGCCGCGCCTGGACTTGAATGGCCAGCCCGCGGGCGTTGTGACCGCCGGCCAGGCGCTATACGCCAAGCAGCAAGCTTCGCGGCAGCGTGGTAAAGGCCGCAAGGACCGCGCGAAGGCAAAAGCGGCTGCCCCGGCCCCGGTCGCCGAAACCGCAGTGGAACAGCCTGCGGACTGAGCCCAGTCGCGCTCGGCCCTGCGCCATTGAGTTTGATGGCGTTGGGGCCTGGGCGTCTGCTGGTTGGCGACCACTTCGCGCACTGAGCAACGGACGCAATCTCAGCCCGTCAGGCTGCCCCCTTGGCCTGCTGCTCCAGGTGCACCTGCAACGCCGGGTCAAGCTGTAGCGCGCTGGCAAGCTCATCAAGGTAAGCCCGCTCAGCGTCCTGCTGGTCGTCCACCAGCATCACGCTGGCCAGGTACATTTCTGCGGCCATGGCCGGGTCTTTCGCCGACCGCGCCACCTCGGCCGCGTCGAGTGGCTTGCTGACTTCTTCATCCAGCCATTGCTGCAGTTGCGGGTCGCTGGTCTGACGTTTGATTTCCGCGTAGATCAACTGTTCTTCCTGCTCATCGATGCGCCCGTCAGCTTTGGCAGCAGCGATCAGTGCACGCAAGATTGCATGGCTGTGATCCTCGGCCTCGGGGCCGGACAGTTGATCGACCGTACGCACCGCCTGTTGCGGGGCTGCCGCCTGGTTGCGCTGCCAACTTTGGTAGGCCTGGAACGCCATCATGCCCAACGACGCCAGGGCTGCGTAATTGATGCCACCTGCGGCGCGCCCCTGGGAAGAGCCGCCAGCGCTGCTGCCACTACTGCCACCCAACAAGCCGCCTAGCAGACCACCAAGGCCATTGCCGCCGCCCGTGGCGCTACCGCCGCCAAGCAGGCCGCCCAGCAAACCACCCAAACCGTCTTGCGAAGACATGCCGCCGCTGCTTTGTTGCACTTGCGAATTCTGCCCGGCCCGAAGTAGCTGTTCGAGTAAGTCACTGGTGTTCATGGCGCTAACCTCGATCGGTAGTCGTTGCCCAGACAAGCAACGATAGTCCTCTGAAGGCGATGCGCCATGACCGTCTGGCTGACGACCCCTGGCGGAGGTCAAGCGGAAATGGATTGGGTGCCCGCGCAAATCTGCAATAGGATGGACCCTCCTCAGCCAACATTGTGCGATGGCAGCAAGCCCTATCCATGGAACGAAAAGCAAACCTGTCATCCGCGTCTGACTGGGTAATACGCAGCGCCACGCCTGGCAGCGTAGAGCGCATCGAAGCGTGGTTTGGCGGCCACGGCTACGACCCACATCGGCACGATACCTACTCGATAGGCCGCACCCTTGCCGGTGTGCAGAGCTTTCACTACAAGGGGGTGTTGTGCCACGGCGTGCCGGGCAACACCTTGGTGCTGCACCCGGACGAAGTCCATGACGGCATGGCCGGCACGGATATCGGCTTTCGCTACCGGATGGCCTACATCGACCCGGCGCTGATCCAGCACGTGCTCGGCGGCGAACCGTTGCCTTTCATTGCCGGCGGGCTGTCCAGCGACCCGCGCCTCTATCGTGCCAGCGAGGCCTTCGTGCAGGCATTGGATCATCCCCTGGAAACACTGGAGGAGCAGGATGCCGTCTATGACCTGGCCATGGCGCTGCGTGCAGTCGGCGGCAAGCCACGTGGCCGCAAACGCCTGGACTACCGTTCGGCCGAGCGCGCCAGGGAATTCATCATGGAGCACCTTCACCACGGTATCACGCTGGAGATGCTCGAACAGGCCAGCGGGCGTGAGCAGTGGAGCTTGTCACGGGATTTCCGGGCGCTTTACGGCACCAGCCCATACCGGTTTGTCACGCTGCGGCGCCTGGACTGTTTTCGCAGGCTGATCCTGGACGGTTTCACCCTGGTCGATGCCGCCCTCGCTGCAGGCTTTCACGACCAGAGCCACATGACCCGACACTTCACGCGCAGCTACGGCGTGCCGCCCCTGCGCTGGCTGGAACGCCTGCGGCCTGCTCGCTGACTTGCAGGATCGTACAAGAGCAGCGTGCTTTGCGTTCGATAGGCTGATCGCTCTAACTACAGAGGATCTGTCATGGCCGACTTACACGAGCAACGCGCATCGCAACCTGTGAACCTGGCTCAAAAGGCTGCACTGATCGAGCAGCAGTGGAGCCCAAGGGTGGTCGCGGAAATGAACGACTACCAGTTCAAGGTGGTGCGCATCGAAGGGGAATTCATCTGGCACTCGCACCCGGAAACCGACGAAGCGTTTCTGGTGCTTGAAGGCACCTTGCGTATCGACCTGCCAGAGGGCTGCGTGTATGTGCAGCCGGGTGAACTGTATGTCGTGCCACGTGGGGTAGAGCACAGAACAGCGGCACAGGCGGAAACGAAACTGATGATGATCGAGCCGCGAGGCGTTTTGAACACCGGCCATGAAGGTGGGGCGCGCACTGCGGTGAATGACGTCTGGATCTAGGTTGACGTCGCCGGCAACGAGGCGCTATTGGCCAGAGAGCGGGAAGCCAGTCGGTTGGAATCAGAAGGCGCCGCTGCCCGCCGCCTGCCACGGCAAGGGTGACCTGCCTGTGCTGCAGCAGATGGGCAAGGTTGCCGGCCCACTGGTGGACCAGAGCGGCACCTACACGCGCAACGCGATCATGGTCAAGTCGTCCTGGAAAGTGCTCGATGGCAGCGACAAGCCGGAAGACTTCCACGCCGATCAACGAGCGCAAAGGCCCCTACCTGTTCTACGACGCCCAGGCCAGCGACCGCCCGGTGAACGAGCCACCCGCGCAACCGTGGGATCCGTCGAAGAAGGCCACGCCTTCGCAGATCGTGCGGGAAATTCCGCTCACCGCCGCAACCCACCAGCTCAACGCACAGTGGCAAGGCGCGCTCAAGGGCACGGTGTGGGCAAACTACCAGTTGATCAGCACCCAGTGGCCGACCGACCCTGCCGACAACTGCGAGATACCGTCGCCGACCAACCCGCTGGGCACGCCTGCGCCGAACTTCCTGGCCAACGCCACGCTGGAAACCTACAACCAGGGCACGACGCCCCAGGCTTCGTCCTGTTGCCAAGCGCTGGTGCAGCAGCTCAATAGTGTGCTGACCCTCCAGTTCCGTCTGGGCTTCCTGATCGAGCAGGTGGAGAAAGACCCCGACAATGCGCTGTGCCGGGTGGAGAGGACCACAGAACTCACCGACGGCTTGGGCCTGCCTCGGCCTCAAATCACCTACGAACTGTCGGATTACACCCAGGAGAGCTTCAAGCAGGCGCGCCTGGCCGCCACGCATATCATCACCGAGCTGATGGGCGCCACCGAGCTGACTGACCTGAACACTAGGCTTGAGCCCGGCTCGCAAACGGTGTTCGAGTACGACGGCCAGAACTACCCGTTCTTCGGCGCTGGTCACCTGATGGGCACCTACCGTATGGGCTCGGACCGCAACAAGTCGGTGGTGGACAAAGACCAGCGCAGCTGGGACCACCCCGACCTGTTCCTGGTCGGTAAGCGCTGTCATACCAACCCCACAGTGCTGCGCTAATGCCGCAGTAATGTGGGGTTGCTCTCGCAGCCATGGTGAATCAGGGTTTCGCAGCAATGGATTTGGCCATTTCCGCCGTTCCAGCCCAACCGCCTTGCGCATAGACCGGTTTGCCCGTCTCGGTGGCGTGCAGGACCGCGAACGTGATGCCCCGGCGAGCGAACTCGGCGTCAGCCGCTTGCATCAAGGCCGAAGCCAGGCCGCGGCGGCGGTAGGCCGGCTGGACGTACACGTTCAACACGTACCCACGCTTGTCCAGGGTCGGGTGCGAGGGATGGGGCGGCCAATCAATGCTCATCAGGCCAATGGCGGCGACCGCTTGCTCGCCATCCAGGAGTTTGAATCCGTAATACCGGCCGTCACCAAGCCGCTGCTCCAGCCATGGGCGAAAGTGCTCAGTCATGACGCGCAGTTCTTCAGGATTCCCGCCCGCCTCAAGGAACATTTGCTCGCGATGCGAGCAGATCATTTCTGTGTCAGAGGGCTCAACTGGCCGACACGCGAGCCCCTGAAATCCTGCACATCCTGATACCTCCATCATCGTTTCTCCAGCGCCAGTAGCATCCACTCATGACGATGCAGCCTATGCCACTCCCTACAACCCTCGCAACATCTCCCAGAACGACGCGCCCACCCCCATGATGCTCTCACCGGCAATCAACCCCGCCGCCGCGGTAATCGCAAACCGCTCGGTAACGCTGGGCCAGCGGCAACTGACCAGCCAGGTAATCACTGCCCCAAGCCCCATCATCAGGCTGATCGATGCCGGCAAGATGAACGCCAGCCCCAACGCCGCCGTACTCGGCAGCCAGCGGGCCGCCCGTTGCGGCAGCAGGCTGTCCAGCACGCCCAGCAGTACCCCGACACTGCAACCCGCCACGATCGCCCAGCGCAGCTCAAGCGGCAGAGCTCCCAGCCCCTGCGTAAGCGTCTGCGCCACCGCTTTCCAGGTCGCCACGGCCGGTGCCGGCCACTGCTCGGTGATCAACAAGGCCTGCGGATCGGGAATCAGCACCCTATACACCAGCACGCCGACCACACTACCGATCAAAATCCCGATGCACTGAGCAACCAGCTGCTTGTGCGGCGTAGCGCCAATCGCCAGGCCAACCTTGAAGTCGTTCATCAGGTCGGTGGATTGCCCGGCCGCGCCACCCGCCGTGTTGGCGCTCATCAGGTTGATCGCCACCTGGCCTGGGGCGATAACACCGAAGCTCAGCTGCGACAGCTTGCCAATGGCGCCAATCGGTGCGATGCCAGTGGCGCCGACCACGCGCGCCGCGACTACGGCAAGGCACACCGCCAACGGAATGCTCAGCAGCGCCATCCACCCGTCGATCCCGAACAACAACACCTGCAGGGTCACGACCAGCGCCATGGACAGCAGCAGCCCCGACGCAGGCCATGGGGTAAAGCGCATCCTGGCGCGTGGCGTGCGCTGCTCAGCAGCCGATCGCCGGGGTACCTGAAACAGACGAACCGCCAACGAAGTCAGGGTCGCGCAGACCATCAGGCTCACGCCCGGCCACAACAGCCATTCCACCAGCGCGGCGAACTGTGGCCCGCTGGCGTTCGGGGCCAGCACCACCAGGGCATGCTCGATCAGCCACGGCGCCAATCCACCCCATGCCAGCGCAGCGCCGATCAGCAACGTCAGCCCAACGCGAATGCCGATGATGCTGCCGAAACCGATCAGCATCAGCGAAGGGTCGACCGTGAAGGTCAGGCGTTCGAGCGCCGGCGTGGGTGCCCAGCGCGGTATCGTCCAGACGAACCCGTCGATCCACTTCACCAGTGCTGACAACAACGCGGCGCTGCACAGCACCCTGATCCGTGCCATGGCTTCGCGCCCATGGTTATAGATCTGCTGCAGCGTTTCCAGGGTCGCCATGCCTTCGGGAAACTTCAGGCCATGGTCGTTGAGCAGGGCGGGGCGCAGGTACCAGGCGATCCAGATGCCCAGGAAGCTCACCGAGAACACCCAGGCCATCATCGGCACCGGGTCCAGTTGGTGACCGGTGAGCAGGGTATAGGCGGGGATCGGCGCGACCAACCCGCCCGACACGATGGAGGCCGCGGCCGATGCCACGGTCTGGTTGATGTTGCTTTCGTGCAAGGTCCACGCGGGGCGGTGCTTGCGGCGCCCCGCCAGGCCCTGCCACAGGGCGAAACCGACCAGCAAGGCGATGATCGACATGTTGAATGACCAACCGATCTTCAGCCCTGCGTACACATTCGAGGGCGGGAGCAAGATGCCCAGCACCGTGCCGGTGAACACCGCGCGCAGGCTCAGTTCACGTTCGACGCGAACCTGGGGGAGGGCGGTGGAGGGAGAATGTCCCATGGCAATCCTTTGTCGACGTCGCAAACGCGCTCTGGACAACTGAGCCCTGACAGCCACGAAGGTTCACTGGCGCCTCCGGTTCTACAGCTACCAGCACCTTGCCGGCGCATCACACACCGGGCGCCTGAAGGCGTATTCGTTGTTCCAGACAATCAGTCATAATCGGCTATTGAATCAGGACTGAAACGCCATGAATCCTTACCTACAAGAAGTCATCGACCTGCACGTACTGATCGAGGCGCTCTTCGCCAGAGGGGAGGGCCAAGTTGAAGCCATGATCGAGCGCTTCACGCCAGACTTCTCCATGATCACGCCGACTGGCCTGCAGGTATGCCTGCAAGATGTATCCGCCCTGTTCGCCAAGCGTGCCGGTAGCCAGCCAGGGTTGACCATCGAGCTCACCGGGTTGGAAACCTTGGCGCAAGGGCCGGACGGCGCAGTGGTCCGCTATCAGGAGACACATCGGCAGCCCGACCAGGACACTAAGACACGGCTCTCGACGGCACTGTTCAGCCTTCAGGGAGATCGCGTTCTGTGGCGCCATCTCCATGAAACCTGGGCGGCGTGATTTCCCGCTTGGGCCTCAGCCAAGTCGCTGGCAGAGGTACGCCTGGGTCTGATAGGGAAACGCGATGCTTTCCTGGCTGCGCAGCGCAGGGTGCGTCTGGATCAGCTCGCGCAGTTGCCGGGTTACCTCGGCCTTGTCCGCAGGCGGCAGGCTGGCGATGAAACTGACAGACAGAATACGGTCCATGATCACCGTTTCGGCATTGCCGAGGTGAGTGTGTGCGAAGCAGGTCAGTTCAGGCGCCGAGAAGCCTGAGCCGTCGAACGCAGCTCGCCATTGGCCGGTATGAAAGCGCGGTGTATCACCCTCGTAAGGGGTGATGATCCGGGTAATCGCCGCCACCCAATCGACCGATTCGTCCCGTACGTTCCACACAAGCCCCAGGCGCCCGCCAGGTGTGAGCACCCGATGGATCTCCGCCAGTGCCTGGGCGTCCGCGAACCAGTGGAACGCCTGGGCACACAGCACCACGTCGGCGCTGGCAGCGGGCAACGGTATGGCCTGGGCTGTTCCGGCAAGCACCTCGACGCCGGGTACACATTTGGCGAACTGCTGGCGCATCGCATCGACGGGCTCGACGGCCGTCAGGCGGTCCGTCAGCGGCAGCAGCAAACGGGTGAACTTGCCGGTGCCAGCGCCAAGATCGACCACACGCGTCTGCCCGTTGATCATCAGCCTCTGCTGCAGCCAGCTGGACAGGGCCTCGGGGTAGGTTGGCCGGCCTTGGGTGTAGGTGTGGGCCTGGCGGGAGTAGCCGGTCTGGGCGGCGTCATGGACGGGAGGCATGTGGCTGGCTCCTGATAGGGCGGGCGATCGGCTGATTATAGAAACGGTGCGGTGGCGTGAAGATGAAGAAGCAGGCCAGCAGCGGGCGGAGCAGGGTGCTGGTAAGCGTTGCGATCTTATGGCAGTACCCACGCTGTTCGGATAAGGTTTGGCGTCTGAAATGGAACGTCACCAGAAGGCACCAGGGTCATGGATAACTCTTTTGATATGTACGCGCGCTTGCACAACCGTCGATTCACCGTCGCCAGCAACAGCCAGGGCTTATCGGGTAGCGGCACGGTGTTCCGTTATTTTGTCGACGGCGAGGCCATTACCAGTACCTATCAGGGCGGCCGCATCCGCGTGGGCAATCAAGTGGGGCGGGTGACGGGCGGTAACACCTTCGAACTGCTTTTCCAGTGCATCACCACTGAGGGCGAGCTGCTTGCCGGCTGGTCGCGCGGCGAGGTGGGCCGGGACCCGAGCGGGCGTACAACGCTGCGCTTTGTCTGGGGCTGGTTGTCCGGTGCAGAGGGTGGCGGGGAATCCAGTTATGTCGAGCTGGTCGACTAGCAGTCGATGGAGAAACTGAGATGACCAGCGAGGCGTTTGCCCCTTTCCAGATGCTTGCCGCCGAACTGCTGAAATGCCTGCCGGCGAGCCAGCAAGATGGCTCCCACGACCAGTCTCACATCCATCGCGTGTGGGTCAATGTACAGCGGATCCAGCGGGTGGAAGGCGGTGATCTGCAAGTGCTGCTCGCCGCGACTGTGCTGCATGACTGTGTCGCGATAGAAAAGAACTCGCCACTGCGTGGGCAGGCGTCGACGCTGTCCGCAGACAAGGCCGCGTCGATCCTGGCTGGCCTGGGCTGGCCCTCTGAGCGTATTGAGCAAGCGGCACATGCCGTCAAGACCCACAGTTACTCGGCCGGTTTCGAACCTCAGACGCTTGAGGCCAGGATCCTTCAGGACAGTGATCGGCTGGACGCTTTAGGTGCGGTGGGCATTGCCAGGTGCTTTTACACGGCAGGGCGAATGGGGGCGGCGCTTTACGACTTCGAGAACCCCGTTGCGCAGGGCAGGGACTACCGGGATACGGCGTATGCGATCGAGCATTTTCACACCAAGCTGCTGAAACTTGCCTCAGGCTTCCAAACTAGCGAAGGGGCTCGGCTGGCTACTGAGCGCCATGCGCGGCTTGAGGCATTTCTTGCAGATTTCATGGATGAGGTTGGCGCGAGCTAGGCGATAGAGCCCTGCGTTGGCGCGCAACGCTTTGGGCCCCCGTCGTTTTTTTGTTATAACGCCCACCCCTTGAACGGGTTGAGCCTTCGCCCTGGATACCACATCACCACCGTGATTGGGTGATGCGTTCACCATTCGATCGTTCGCCCATCCCACGCCCAGAACCCTCCACTATCCGTGGGCCCCAAACGCCCCACCTGCTCGATGACACACTGCGCCGCGAAGGCCGGGTCAAACAGCTTCCCCGCTGGCACATTCCCTTGAAACGGCCGCGACAGCTGCGTGTCAGTGGTCCCGGGATGTAGCGCCATCACGGTGGCTGCCGGGTTCAGGCGCCTCAGCTCGATACTGGCGGTGCGCAGCAACTGATTGAGCGCCGCCTTGCTGGCCCGATAGCTGTACCAACCCCCCAGGCGGTTGTCGCCGATCGATCCCACTCTGGCTGACAGCGCCGCAAAGGTGGCGGGCTCCTTGCGCAACAACGGCAACAGATGCTTGAGCAGCAGTATTGGCCCGAAGGCATTGGTCGCGAAGCTTGCCTGCAGGCCGGCCAGGTCCAGCTGTGCCAGTGATTTCTCTGCCTTGGCGCCGTCCTGATGGAGGATGCCCAAGGTGCTGATGACCAGGTGAAGGTGATCGCAGGTTTGTGCAAGCTCTGCCGCCAATGCTGCGAGCGCTTGCTCATCACGCGCGTCGCAATCCATCAGTACCAGGCGCTCAGCGTGATGCCTGGCGAGTAGCGCGAGGTCGTCATTGCCGCTGGCGTTGCGTGCAACGCCCCAGACCATGGCCACATCATCGCGAGCGAGCAATGCCGTACACAATGCCAGGCCGATGCCCCGGCTTGCGCCGCCTATCAGGACTTTGGCCTTGCCATTCAGGCCGGGTATCAGGCTCATGCAGTGCCTCCTGGGGCTGTAGGTGGACTCAGTGACAGTCTGGCATTGAACTCGTCCTGTGACGCGCTACGCTTTGTGCAGGAATCTTTTCTTTTGCCAGATCTCCGCCCGTCAATGGAGTGAGCAGATGATTCGCAAAGCCCTACTTGTGATTGTCAGCGTTGTCCTTCTGGAGGCCTGTGGCGATGACTCCTCCCACTACGCGGTGTCCGATGAACACTGCCAGCCCGATCGTCTGAAGACGCTCCCCAACAATCCCAACCGGGACACGCTGGTCGAAAAATGCATGCCTCGACAATCCCAATGAGACCGCAAAGCGGCCCCAATACCCTCAAGATGCTCAAGCGCCTTTCAGCATTGATAAAGGGCTGCCATTGGCTGTGGGTAACCCTTCGAGAAATGCCCTGACTTCCCGTTTCCCGCGCAAATGCAACACCGGCTCAAGGTCGAGTTGTTCGTCACAGCCATCGGCGCCTGCTTCACAACCAGCCTCGGCCTGATCATCAAACCGGCGATTCTATCGATGTGCTCTCAGGCCTACAAATGCTCATGCCTCTCCGGATATTCGGTCTTCAGGTGTTACCTGCGTTCACTATTGCCGGCTTTGCCGGTTGCGGTGTGCGCACTTTGTTCGCTATTCCAAACGGCACATGGACCATCGGCAGGTCCCCCGCCGCCGAGAACAAGTGACTGCGCTGGTCATCGAAGAACATGTGCGGCTTGAGAATCTGCAACACCCGGTCCTTCTCCATCCCGCCAAGGAAGAACGACTCATCCGGCGAAACCCCCCAGTTCTTCAGCGTCGTCACCACCCGCTCATGGGCCGGCGCGTTGCGCGCCGTGACGATCGCGATGCGCAGGATGCGCTTGTACGCCGGGTCTTGCGCCAACTTGCGGTCTTCCAGCTTGCGAATCAGCGACAGCTTGCGATACAGGTCCGCCAGCGGCCCCGGCTGGTGCGGGATCGCCTTGCGGTCCCGTTCATGGGCCTGGAACTCATCCAGATTCAGGCGCTGCTTGTACACGCTTTCCGCCTCGTCATCGGCAATCACACCATCGAAGTCGAAGGCCACCCGCAACTCGGTGTCGATCTCGTCATCGTAGATTTTCGTCGGCAGCACCAGGCCTGCCGGGTAGTCGGCATCGATGGCCCGCTGCACATCGCCTTCATGGGCGCTGAGGAACAGCGAGGCATTGAAAGCAGGGATGTATTCGTACGGCGAACGGCCGGACATGAACGCGGCGCGGGTGATATCCAGGTCGTAGTGATTGATCGAGCGGAACACCCGCAGCCCGGTTTCCGGCGAGTTGCGCGAGAGCAGCACCACTTCTACCGGCAGTTGCTCGGGGAAAGCCTTGTTGATGCTCAGGAAGCGGCGGATGAACGGGAAGGCCACGCCTTTGGGGAAAGGCACATCGAGGTTTTCTTCCTGATGCAGGCGATAGGCTTCGACACCTTCGCTCTGGTAGATGTTGTCGGAGACGGTCAGGTCGAACAGGGCGCTGGAGGCGACGCCGACGACGAGTTTCTGCTCGATGGGGTAGGGCATGGCTGGATTCCTGAGCCGGTGTCGATCAATGTACGGTAAATAGCCAGGCAGGCCAAACCTCAGGAGACCGCCAGGCGCCATGCTGGATGCCAACCGGCGCCGCTGTTGGCGATGAAAGCATTGATCGAGGGCGCATGAAGGGTATATCCGCAACGGGAACGTAAGATGGCCAATACCAACAAGTTCAAACGCTTTCGCCTCCCCATTCTGCAGGGCCTGCTGCCGTTGAACGCGAAGCAGATTCCCGCGGAGGTGGTCGCAGGCCTCACCCTGGCCGCACTCGCCATTCCAGAGGTGATGGGGTACACCAAGATTTCCGGCACCCCCGTCGTCACCGGGCTCTACACCATGTTGGTGCCTATGGTGCTGTTCGCCCTCTTTGGTTCATCGCGCCACCTGGTGGTGGGCGCCGACTCGGCGACCGCTGCCATTCTGTCGGCAGCATTGGTCGGGGTCGCTGCAACCGGGTCGGATGAATACCTGGCGCTTGCCCAACTGCTTGCCCTGATGGCTGCCGGCCTGTTGCTGCTGGCCCGGCTGGTGCGCCTGGGCTTCATGGCAGACTTTCTGTCACGCACCGTGCTCGTCGGATTTCTCACCGGCGTCGGGCTCCAGGTCGCCCTCGGCCAGCTGGATGGCATGCTGGGCCTGCCAGCAGCAGGTCATGGCGTGCCTGGCAAACTCTGGTCGACGCTGCAGCGGCTGGACCAGCTCAATTGGCATGCCGTCGCCGTGGCAGCGCTGGTGTTGATCGTGATCCTCGGAAGCCGCAAACGCTCGCGCAAGATACCCGGGGCGTTGATCGCCGTGGTGGGTGCCATTGCGCTCAGCTGGATGTTCGACTTCGGCGCTTACATGCAGGTGCTTGGCCCCGTGCCCAGCGGGCTTCCGCACATCGGCTTGCCCAAGTTGCAGTGGAGCCTGGACCTGCTCGGCCAATTGCTGCCGACGGCGTTTGCCATGTTCGTGGTGATACTGGCCCAGAGCGCGGCGACCTCGCGGGCCTACGCCTGCCGCTACAACGAGACGTTCAGTGAAAACACCGACCTGGTCGGCTTGTCGATTGCCAATGTCGGTGCCGCGCTGTCGGGCACCTTCGTGGTCAACGGCAGCCCCACCAAGACGCAGATGGTCGATAGCGCCGGTGGGCGCAGCCAACTGTCGTTGCTGGTGACTGCACTGGTCGTGCTGTTGGTGCTGCTGTTCCTCACCGCACCGCTTGCCTATCTGCCGGAGCCCGTGCTGGCTGCGGTGGTGTTCATGATCGGCATCGAACTGACCGACTTCAAGCACCTGAAGAACATCTACAGGGAGCGCCGCAATGAGTTCTGGGTCGCCCTGATAACCCTCGTTACCGTGGTGCTGGCGGGGGTGAAGGAGGGCATCATCCTGGCCATGCTGCTGTCCATCATTGACCACCTGCGCCGGGGCTATCACCCGAAGAACGTGCTGCTGGCCACTGCCGAGTCCGGGAAGCTGCAGCCGGTCGTGCTGTCCAGTGGCGCCCAGGCCAGGCCGGGGTTGCTCATCTATCGCTTCACCCACAGCATCTACTACGCCAATACCCGCCAGTTGAGTGAAGAAGTCACGCTATTGGTACAGCAGGCAACGCCCGGTTTGCGCTGGTTCTGTATCGACTGTTCGGCGATCGATGATGTCGATTATTCAGCTGCGGAAACCATCCGCAGCCTGGCAGCCACGTTGAAGGCCCAAGGGGTGCGCCTGGTGCTGGTCAATGTCATGTCGGATGTTGCAGACCACTCCCGTTACTACATCAAGCAACTGCTGGGTGAGCAGGCGATCTTCCCGCAGCTGGATGATCTGCTGGCCGCCTACGAGCGGGCTACATCACCTTGACCGTCAATTCTGCCGGCCTCAAAAGCTGTTGGCGAAATCGAAACGGAAAGCGATTAGCATCAATATGCAATCATTGGCTTGGTGCTCAAGATCTTCATCATCGACCCCATCTATCAACCCATCCACTCTATCAATTTGACTGCGACATTCTGCCTCAGTAACGTGCGCGGCTGTTCGTTGTAGCCCCAGAGACCACCCGTTTTGCCTTCCCCCTGAACCACCTCCGCATTCTCCCGCAACCCGTAAATTCCTGACTTCCGGCATGCCCCTGGGCATGGCTGTCGTCCCTGCGTTCGAGTTTCTGAAATGTCTGTCAATGCCCCCTCCCGGATCACCGAGCTCGTCATCGAAGCCGGTGCCAAGAAAGCCCAATTGCCTACCCGCGCGTTGCTCATCCTCGGCTTCCTCGCCGGCGGCTTCATCTCGATGGGCTTCATCCTTGCCATCCATGTCAGCGCGATGATCCCCGGGCAATGGGCTTCGCTGGGCAACCTGCTGGGCGCCGCAGTGTTTCCGATTGGCCTGATCCTGGTAATCCTGGCCGGGGGCGAGCTGCTCACTGGCAACATGATGAGCCTGCCGCTGGCCATGTTCGCCGGGCGCATTCGCCTGGCCGCAGTGGCGCGCAACTGGCTGCTGGTGACGTTGGCCAACCTGCTGGGTGCGCTGTTTGTGGCGTACTTCTTCGGCCACCTGCTCGGCCTGACCGAGGGCGCCTACCTGGACAAGACCGTGGCCGCCGCAACCAGCAAGGCCAGCGCCGACTTCGTGCATGCCTTCGTCTCCGGTATCGGCTGCAACTGGCTGGTGTGCCTGGCGGTGTGGCTGGCCTTTGCCAGCCGTGAGATGAGCGGCAAGATCCTCGGCATCTGGTTCCCGATCATGGCCTTCGTCGCCATCGGCTTCCAGCACGTGGTGGCCAACATGTTCCTGATCCCGGCCGCGATCTTTGCCGGTTACCTGAGCTGGGGTGCGCTGGTCGAGAACCTGGTGGCGGTGTTCCTCGGCAATGCAGTAGGCGGGGCGATCTTCGTCGGCCTGGCATACTACGTGTCGTTCGGCGCTGCGCCCCAGGAGCAGGTAGCGGCGCCGTAAGCGCCTTTATTTCGCCGGGAAGGAGGGGTAGCATTGGCGCCTCCTTCCTTTCCGGCTGTTCTGCCGTGCACCGCCCAGGCGTTGATTCGCGAAGCGGGCATACATGATGCCGACATGAGTACGGTCGCCTTGCCAAGGCGCACCGAAAATCCGTCATCAAAAATTATCAGGATGATTCCATGATCATTCGCCAAGCGCTCGCTGCCGATCACCCTCGGCTGCTCGACATCTGGCTGCGCGCCGTGCGCGCAACGCATCAATTTCTGCAGGCGTCCGACATCGACGCGCTGCTGCCCCAACTGCGCGATGTCTACCTGCATGCCGTCGAGCTATGGGTGGCTGTTGACACTGAAGACAAGCCGCTGGGCTTTATCGGGCTCAACGAGAACCACGTGGAAATGCTGTTTATCGATCCTGACCTGCGTGGCCAGGGTATTGGCCGTGAACTGTTGGATTTCTGCCGCCGCTCACGCGATACCCTCAGTGTCGATGTGAACGAGCAGAATCCGCAGGCAGTGGGTTTTTACCTCCACTACGGCTTCGTGCAGACCGGGCGTTCGCCGCTGGACGGCGAAGGCCGGCCTTTCCCTTTGTTGCATATGGCTTTGCCTGACAAGGCGTAAGCAATAACGCTCAATCCTCCAGATCAGCGCCGCACTGTCAGCGCCTGAGGGTTGACAACGTTCTTCGCGATGCCTTGGGCAAACGCCACCACGTTGTCGAAGGCATCGCCGAAGTACAGCTCGTAGCCGTTCTTTTCCACATAGCCCAAGTGCGGCGTGCTCAGCACCCGCGGGTGTGAGAGCAGGGGGTGGTTCGGCTCGAGTACCGGCTCCTGTTCGAATACGTCCACGGCGGCGAAGCCCGGTCTGCCGGCGTCGAGCGCCTGCAGCAGGGCCCCGGGTGCAATCAGCTCGGCTCGGCTGACATTCACCAGCAGGCTATCGGGCTTCATCCGCGACAGGTCGTTGAAGGTCACCCTATGGCGCGTTGTCTCTGACAGCCGCAGGTTCAGGCTGACGATATCCGCCTCGGCAAAGAATGCCTCGCGTGATGTCGCCGCCCGATGCCCATCCGCCTCGGCCGCCGCCCGGCTGCCTTCGCTGCCCCACACCAGCACGGGCATGTCGAACGCCTGGGCATAGCGCGCCAGGCGCTGGCCGATCTTGCCGTAGCCCCAGATCCCGAGCACCTGGCCGGCTACCGCCTGGCCCAGGTTGACCTGCCACTGGCCCAGCTTGAACGCTTCGATCGCCGGTACCAGCTGGCGCCGGGCGTTGAGGATCAGCGTCCAGGCAAGCTCCGCCGGAGCCACTGGCGAGCCACGGCCTTCGCTCACGACGATGCCGCGGGTGGTGCAGGCCTCAAGGTCGAGGTGGCCAGCGACCTTGCCGGTCTGGCTGATCAGCTTGAGGTTCGGCAGCCGGTCGAGCAGCGCGGCATCGATGCGCGTGCGTTCGCGGGTGAGGACCAGGGCGTCGGCGTCGGCGAAGCGGGTGGCCAGTTCGTCCAGCGAGGCCGGCTCTTTCTCGTGAAACACTGTCACTTCATGCCCGGCCAGGCGTTTGAAGCAGTCGAGTGAGCGGATCACGTTCTGATAGTCGTCGGGAATGGCAATGCGCATGGTGGTTCCCCTTGGTGGTTCAGAAGCTCGGTTTCGTCGATTTCGACTGATCGGATAATCAGGCCGGCAGCAACGGCCAGCTCTGATGATGCTCCACCAGAAAATCCACAAACACCCGCACCCGTGCCGGCATCGCCGGCCCGCCCACGAACACCGCATGTAACGGCTCGCGGTCGCCCGGGTTAAAGTCCTCCAGCAGCGCCAGCAGTTTACCGTTTTTCAGCTCATCGACTACGGTGAACGTCCCGATCCGCGCAATCCCCGCCCCTAGCCTGGCCAATTGCGCCAGCGCCTCGCCACTGCTGCATTCGATGTTTCCCGTTATCTTGAGTGAAAATTCCTCACCCGCCCGACGAAACGGCCAGTCAGGTGCTGCCCGCCGGAAGTTGAAGCGCAGGCAGTTGTGCTGCGCCAGGTCTTCCGGCACCTGCGGCGTACCACAGCGTGCCAGGTACTCGGGCGAAGCCACCACCACCTGGCCGGTATGGCCGATGCACCGTGCGCTCAGCGAGCTGTCCGGCAGTGGGCCAAAGCGCAGCGCCACATCGGCTTGGCCGCCATGGATATCGGCGATTTCGTCACTCAGCGTCAGGTCCACCACCACCTGCGGGTAACGCGCGCTGAACGCGGTCAGCAACGGCACCACCGTCAGTCGCCCATGCCCCAGCGCCGCGCTGACCCGCAACCGCCCGCGCGGCACGCCTTGGTCAGTGATCGCCTCTTCGACTTCGAGCAGGTCCGCGAGGATGCGCCGCGCCCCGCGCAGGTACGCCTCACCCTCGGTGGTGAGAGTGATCGCCCGGGTGGTGCGCAGCAGCAGGCGCGTGCCCAGGCGCTGCTCGGCGCGGGCAATGATGCGGCTCACCGCCGAGGGCGTCAGGCCCAGCATGCGCGCGGCGGCGGACAAGCTGCCTTCATCCACTACCCTGGCGAACACCTCCATCTCCCCGGAACGCCCGTGGTAGTCCATCTGTGCCTCCAGCGCAAAGGTGATTGCCGGAAAACCGGTCTAGTGCATTCAAAAGCGGGATCGTAGCATTCCCGTCATAGATAAGGAGCCTTGTATGCGTATCAATCCCCCTCTCGTGGCACTCGCCATCGGTGCCTTCGGCATCGGTGTCACCGAGTTCGCCCCCATGGGCATGCTGCCCAGCATCGCCGCCGACCTCGGCGTGTCCATCCCTGCCGCCGGGCTGTTGGTCAGCGCCTACGCGGTCGGCGTACTGCTCGGCGCGCCACTGATGACCCTGGCCACCGGCAAGATCCCGCGGCGCTACCTGCTGATCGGCCTGATGGCGATCTTCACCCTGGGCAACGTGATGTCGGCGATGGCCACCGATTATCAAAGCCTGATGGTCGCACGCGTCGTCACCTCGCTTAACCATGGTGCGTTCTTTGGCGTCGGCTCGGTGGTCGCGGCCAGCGTGGTTCCGCCCGAGAAGCGGGCAGGCGCGGTGGCGGCAATGTTCATGGGGCTGACCCTGGCTACCATCGGCGGCGTACCACTGGCTACCTGGTTCGGAGAGCTGCTGGGCTGGCGCACGGCGTTCTGGGGTATTGCCGGCCTGGGCCTGGTCGCGATGGTCTCGCTGTGGTTCGCACTGCCCAACCTGCCGCTGCCGAAAAGTGGCGGTGCAATGGCCGAAATCCGTGTGCTTGGCCGGGGGCCGGTACTGTCGGCGCTGGCGCTGACCGTGGTTGGCTCCAGTGCGATGTTCACCGTGTTCACCTACATCGCGCCGATCCTGCATGCCCAGGCACAGGCGTCGACGACCTTCATCACGGCCATGCTGGTGCTGTTCGGCATCGGTTTGACCCTGGGCAACATGTGGGGCGGCAAGGCGGCGGACCGCTCGATCGAGCGAACCTTGATGGTGTCGCTGGCATTGCTGATCGCCGTGCTGCTGGTGTTTCCGGCCACCTTGGGCTGGTCGCTGCCGACCGCGGTGGCGATCCTGGTGTGGGGAATCGCCAGCTTCGCCCTGGTACCACCGCTGCAGATGCGCGTGATGGAAGCTGCCAAGGACGCGCCGAACCTGGCGTCGGCGGTGAACATCGGCGCTTTCAACCTGGGCAACGCGATTGGCGCGGCGCTGGGTGGCGCAGTGATCAATGCAGGGCTGGGGTATCCGGCGGTTTCGTATGCCGGGGCAGGGATGGCGCTACTGGGGCTGGTGCTGACCATCGCCTGGCGGACGCGGCCAGTGGTGCCGGTGCAGCAGGCGGCGGCATAACTGAGTTTCCATGGTTTCCTGCTACTGAGAGGAATATCGCTTTTGACGGGGGCCACGTTCTTCAGAAAGGCTCCTTGAACGAACCTGACCTACAGAATGCCCTCTGATGGCGGTCCCGCTTAATGAAGAATGAGCGGAGTCAATGTGCGGGGCGGGCTGGGAAATATCGGGCGAGCTGGGTGAATGTGACCTAGAGACTGAAACCTGCTGAAGTTCGATGGCTCCAGATGCTGAGTCAACAGTGGAATGCTGCCTTTCGAAAAGCTGAAGATCGGTGGATGCAGATGCTGAGCTAACAGTGGAGGGCGGCCTTTCGAACATCTCGAGAACCTCAGGATCTGCAACACTCAGGTCGGGCGTATATTCGCTCGGTCGGCGGGTTCGGCGGGATTCGGGGTGAATGTAAAATCCATAGCTTTCACTGAACGCGGGGAAGTAGGTCGTACCGAACTGCATGAGTGAGGCAGCCGTTATAAGCCGCTGCCCCGCGACTGGGTCCTCAGAGTGGTACCTGCGGAGCGCACTGATGGTTGTCAGGGTCAAGGCAGTGATCCTGGCCGCGATGGAAATCATACCTACTGCACCCAGACGTGTTCTGGCCTGGCGCCGTAAGTCGGCAACGACGCGCCTGGGTACATCACGCCAACGGTCAGCTGCCCGGCCCGCGTGTATGAGCGAGTCGAGTATAGGGAGGGCCGTGTTGATCAAAGCATGTGAGCCATAGATCAGATTTATGGCGAACGCGTACCGGATCCAATGCTCGTTTGGATCAAGAAAGGCCCAGAAGTCGGGTTCAGCGGATGCGTCCTCACCCACCAGCCCCCTATCATCGCGATTGCGGACAGGATTGTTTCTTACCATCCGATACAGGTTGAGTCCGTCAACCGTCCCGCCCGGATCTGCACTCAGCCATCGGGCCAGCCCAGGTTGATAGTAACGCCAGCCGTAGTAGTAGAGCCCGGTCGCATCACGCTCCTTGCCTGAATAGCGCCACGTTCTATGAATCAGGGCATCTGCCTCAGAAGCGGTCTCATCCAGACCCGTGGTCTCCCCGAAAGGCGCATATTCTTCGCGCGTGACCAATTTCCCGGAACGATCGGTTTCCCCACCAACGCTGCCCAGGTGGTCGCTGAACGAATAACGCAAATGGATTTCATCGCCCAGCCGATCATGTACCCAACGCAGGCCAGCGATTTCAGTGATCACAACGTCCTTGTGCGGCAGTGGCTGGCCGGCGAGTAGCCGTTGGCGAAGTTCCAAGCCTTGCAGATAGGTCGTGATGATCTTCTGCCAGGCGCCTGCTGTGTTTAGCGAGGTGATCTTGCGCGTACGCGTGCTGCCGTCGGCGTAGTGGTAATGCTCCCTGTCGTCAGCCTCGCCATCTGAGCGGCCAACCAGGCATACCTCACGCAGTTGATTGTCTGCCTGCCACGCCAATGGCCTGCCAGCGGCCAGCAGTTTCTGCAGGCCACCGGCGAGGAAGCCGCTTTCCGGAAGTAAGCCAAGGCCGTCCGGCAATGCCCGGTTGCTCTGGCTGGTAACGACAAGCTTGCGGCTTCGCACACCGGCGCCCCCGTTGTGGCTAAGGGTGGTTAGGTTGTCGCCATCGTCGTAGCTGTACTGCTCGCGGTATCGGCTCCATACCCCGCCACCCCGGCGGCCCGCAGCACTGAAGGCCGCCGTCCGAAAACCGCCGGTCACAGCGCGCTCGCGGCCAGTGGCATGCACCAGGCGGTACAAGGTGTCATAGGCATATTCCCGCACGCCGCTGACCTGCTGGTTGTGGTGCCATTGCGGGTCGACGCTTCGATCATCGAGGGCCTGCAGGTTGCCGACCGGGTCGTAGTGGTAATGCAGGTCGCAGATCATCAGTGCGCCCAGTGGGTGCCCGGCTGGGCGTGAAGTCTTGTGACGGACCAGGCGCTGCGTGGTGGGTGAGTAGGTAAAGGTATCGATCACTCCGTTGGCTGCGGCCTGCAACAGTGGCGCACCGTCGGCCCGGCGCTGCACGGCGTTGAATGCCACGGCCTGAGCATTGCCTTGGTGCAGCCGGGTTTCGCTTATCGCACCGCTGATGTCATAGGCTGTCAGCACAGTCACGTCCGCAGGATTGGTGGTAGCCAGCACTGCACCGGTGGCATCGTGGCAAGCGGTCATGCGCAGCGCTGAAGGTTCCAGTTCGCTTTCGCTGTCGCCTGCCCAGTCCGGCAGTTGTGCCTCGGGCTGTAACAGGTACCGCCGGGTTTCGATTACCTGATCGGTCAACGATTGCGAGCGGGTGTGAAGGTACCCGGCATTGTCGAACTGTTTGATGATGCTACCCACCAGGTTGCGGTCGCGCTCGGCCGAAGTCGTTTTTGCATGCAGCATGCGTTCGCGCTGGCGCGGCATGCCACCCGCCGGTTGTTCGAACGTTGCGAGCAGGCGCCCACCTTCAGCGGCGGCTTCATACAGTGACCAGTTGCGAGTGCCTTGGGCATTCTGCGCCCATAGCAAGCGCCCGGCGCTGTCGTTCAGTGCCAGGGTGGTATCGCCGTCAGCCGTATGTCGTTCGAGCGCCTGGCCGTCGAGGCTGCTGACCGTGGTGGCGTCGGGCAGCAGCGGTGCTGTCGGGGTCGCTCTGAGTGGGCGGGCACCGAAGACCCAGGTTTTGCGTGACAGCAGGTCTGCCTCGGAGCGTGTGCGCAACAACCGAGCCTGGGGAACATCGGGGTGGCGCAACAGGCGCAGGGCCAGCAGCGGGCTGTCGGCGCTGCCCCGGACAGCCACACTGGGCGTGTTCGCATGAAGGACTGCGAGTGCGGCCTTATGCATCGGCAGTCTCCGCTGGGGCTGTGCCTGCTACAAGGTCATGAGTCTATTGCTGTGCGCTGGCTCACGCACCTGGCAAAAATACCAGTTCTCGCAGCGCAGGCATGTTCAAGGCAGGCCGTTACGCCCGTGGGCAAGGTAGCCCGGGCGTTGGCTTAGGCGCTCGTAGTACGCGCTCACGGCAGGCAGGCCAGGGTGATTCAGCGGTGTGGCGAACCAGCGCTGCACCGACAGGCCGATGGGGATGTCGGCCAGGGTGAAGTGTTCGCCGGCAACGTAGGCGCCGGTGATGGCCAACTGCTGTTCGAGGATACCCATGTAACGGGCCCATTCGGCACAGCCGGCGGCCAGGGCCTTGGCATCCTGGTGCGCAGGCGACTGGCGCACCAGCGACATGAACGGGTAGCTCCACGCCCGGTTCAGGTCCGAGGCTTGCCAGTCGATCCACTGATCGACACGGGCCCGTGCCTGCGGTTCGGCGGGGTACAGGGCCGGGTCGCCGTAGCGGTTGGCCAGGTAACGGATGATGCTGTTGGATTCCCACAGGGTGAAGTCGCCGTCCTGGATCACCGGGACCATGGCGTTGGGGTTCAGTGCGAGGAATTGCGGGGCGTCGGTGGGTTGGAAGCCGTTGCCCCAGTCTTCACGCTCGAACGGAGTGTTGAATTCGGCGCAGGCCCACAGCACCTTGCGCACGTTGATCGAAGAGGCCCTGCCGAGTATCCGTAACATGCGGTCGTCCTTGATGGGGTGAACACTGATCGTCGACGACGGCGTCTTTCGGGTCAAGCCAGATTTGAAGCAGACATTCGCCACCGGCTCTGGCAAGGTGGAACGCCGATCTCGCCAGGCTCGAATAGCCCCATGGATGCCTTCTACCTCATCGCCCTCGGTGCCATCGTCGCCGGTTTCGTCCAGGGCCTTTCCGGCTTTGCCTTCGGTATGGTCGCCATGTCGTTCTGGGCCTGGGGCCTGGAACCGCGGCTGGCGGCGTCGCTGACCGTGTTCGGCAGCTTCGCCGGCCAGCTCATTGCAGTGTTCAGTGTGCGGCGCGGCTTCAGCTGGGCGCTGCTGTGGCCTTTCGTGCTCGGCGGCTTGGCCGGCATCCCGCTTGGGGTGTGGGTGCTGCCGTACCTGGACATGCTCTGGTTCAAGGCCGTGTTCGGCACGCTGCTGGTGCTGTGGTGCCCGTTGATGCTGCTGGCGCCACGCTTGCCACGGCTGCCGGGCAACCGCCTGGCCGATGGCGCGGTGGGCCTGGTGGGTGGGGCGTTGGGCGGAATCGGTGGCTTTACCGGCACAGTGCCTACACTGTGGTGTACCTTGCGCGGCTTCGAGCGCGATACCCAGCGCGCGGTGATCCAGAACTTCAACCTGTCGATGCTGCTGGTGACCCTGCTCACCTACCTTGGCACCGGGGTGGTGACCCGCGAAATGCTGCCCGCGTTCGGCGTGGTGCTGCTGGCCATGGCGCTGCCAGCGCTGCTGGGTACGCGGCTGTACCTGGGGATCAGCGAACTGGCGTTTCGCCGGGTGGTGCTGGGGCTGCTGACGGCCTCCGGGGTGGCCATGCTGATGGCGTCGTTACCGGTATTGTTGAGCCGTTGAGCGCTTGCCTGACGGAGCTTAACTTGGCACCCTTTGCGCCGCATCGATCCTCCGTGCCGTAACAGAAGGAAGCGCACCGTTGAGTTGGGACAAAGTCGGCAAACGCCTGGTCACCATGCTGCTTGGCCTGCTGGTCTTGCTGGTGGCGTATGGGCTGCTCAAGGACCATCCACGGCTCGAGGCGACCCTGACCTACGCCTACCTCACCTATCCCAGCCAGTTCAGCGAGCGCATCAGCAAGGCCAACGAGCAGCTCAAGTACGAGCAGTTGCAGCCGCGCATCAGCCGCATCGGCGACGGTGCATTGAACCCGTATCAGGTCGACAAGCTGATCGAGCTGGTCCAGGCACCTTATGTGCAATTGTTCGCCAAGCCGTTCGAAGCCGGGCTGGTCGATCACCGCACCGGCTTGCTCATCGACCTGCACAACCTTGGCGACAGTGACGTGCGCGCGGTGAAGATCCGCCTGCCAGCCAAAGGCCTGGTGCAGGTGCGCGATGCGGCGGGCAACGACACGCTTTACGAAGCGCCGACGGCGCAGGTGGAGATACCGGGCATCCAGCAGGGTGGGGAGTGCAGGGTCTGGGTCTACTTCGATGCGGACTATTCACTGATTCGCCAGGGCGGCATCGGTGTCAGTTTTGCCGGTGGCGAGGCAGATGTGCGGGTGTATAGCGAGTTCACCGGGTTCCCGGCGCTGGTGGCGCGCTACAGTCGCGAGCTGGTGGGGCTGCTGGGGGTGTTGCTGCTCGGCGTGCTGGGCATGGGGTACGCTTGCCTGACTCGACGGCGGGTTGTGGTTTGAGTGGGGGATCGTCTTTGTTCTTGCAGCGCTTGTGAGATCGAGCGCCGCCCGCGCGGCGCTCGATCTCACAAGCGCAAAAGCTCTCAGATCTGGCTCATTCCACCGATCAGGCCGGAACCATGGCGAAGCCTACGCCAAAGCGGTTCCAGGCATTGATGGTGGCGATGGCCAAGGTCAGGTTGGCCACCTCGACCGGCTCGAAGTGCTGCTGCAGCGCTTCGTATTCCGGTTGCGGGGCGCCTCGCTCGGGCAGCCGGGTCAGGCATTCCACCCAGGCCAGTGCGGCACGCTCACGCGGGGTGAAGTAAGTCGTTTCCTGCCAGACGCACAGGGTCTGCAAGCGCGCCTCGGTCTCGCCGGCCTTGCGCGCATCATTGGCATGCATGTTCACGCAATAGGCGCAGCCGTTGATCTGCGAAGCCCGCAGGCGCACCAGCTCGAGCAGTGAGTTTTCCAGGCCACTCTTGGCCAGGGCCTGCTCCAGGCCGACCATGGCCTTGTAGGCTTCCGGCGAGTGTTTGGCCCATTCGATACGGTTGTACATGCTGTGCTCCAGGGAATGCGTGATGGACATGCGCTACCTTAGCGCCCATCGCCCATTGGCCCGATAGCCAATCTTGCGCTTTGCCGGGAGGCCAATCGGGCCATTAAGGTGGCCACTGACCTGCATCCAATCTCTTCATTTCTACCCTGACTGCCTGGACAGGATAATGGCCGGGTCTTGCTTGGGAGTATCGATTCGTGATGAGAGGGGCGTTGAACCTGTTGCTGGTGATCTTGCTGGCATTGAACCTGAGACCGATCCTGACCAGCATTGGCCCGTTGCTCGAGCCGATGCGCGCGAGCACCGGGCTGGGTTACCAGCAGGCGGCGCTGCTGACCGCATTGCCGGTGCTGTGCATGGGGCTGGTGCCGTTGCTGCAGCCCTGGCTGCGGCGCTGGGTCAGCGAACACGGCGGCATGCTCGGCGGCCTCGGCGCCATTGCCCTGGCCTGCCTGTGGCGGCTGCAACTGGACAGCGCCTGGGCGCTGATCACCAGCGCGGTGCTGGCCGGGTTGGGTGTGGCGGTGGTGCAGGGCATGATGCCGGGCCTGGTCAATCGCTGGTTCCCCAGCCGCCTGGCCGGGACCATGGGCCTGTACTCGGCGGCGCTGATGAGCGGCGGTGGCCTGGCGGCGGTGCTCGGGCCGCATATCAGCGGGCACTTCGGCCACTGGCAGGCCGGGCTTGGCTTGTGGGCGATCCCGGCGGTGCTGGCAGTGCTGGCCTGGGCCGCGCTGCGTCCTCGGGACAGCGCGCCAAAGCTGGCCGGTGCCACGGGCGGCCACTGGTTCGGCACGCGCCGGGCCTGGTTGCTGGCGCTGTACTTCGGCCTGATCAATGGCGGCTATACCAGCATGGTCGCGTGGTTGCCGGCCTACCACCTGGAACACGGTGGCACCGCGCAGGGCGGGGGCGACCTGGTCGGCCTGATGACCATTTTCCAGGTCTGCGGTGCCCTGGGCCTGCCGCTGTTGCTGCGCGGCCTGGCCGACCGTCGCCCGGGCTTGTGGCTGGCGTTGTCGATCCAGCTGGCGGGTTTCCTCGGCTTGCTGCTGGCACCGACGCTGGCCATGGGCCTGTGGGTCGCGATGATCGGCTTTGGCCTGGGCGCCTGCTTCAGCCTGAGCCTGACCTTGACCCTGGAGCACCTCAAGACGCCCGCTGAAGCCGGTAGCCTGGCGGCGTTCGTGCAGGGCATCGGCTTCATCATCACCGGCATCATCCCGTACATCACCGGTTGGTTGCGCGATGTCAGCGGCGACTTCCAGGCATCCTGGATGTTGCTGACCGTTACCGTGCTGGCGATGCTGTTGGTGACCGCCTGTTTCGCCCCGCGCGGCTATGCAGCGGCCATTGCCCGGCCGAAGCGGGGTGGCCAGGCGGCGCTGGTCAACTGAGGCGCTGCAGGGTATCGCGGACCCGATCCAGCGCCGGGTCGATATCCAGCAGCTCGATGGCGCCGAAGCCCAGCAGCAATCCCTGGCGCACGGGGGCTTCGCTGAAGAACGGCGCCAGCGAATACAGGCCGACTTCCACCTTTCGGGCGAGGTTGGCCAGCAACTCGACATCCACCCCCGGCCGCGCCAGGGCGCTCAGGTGGAACCCGGCACTGGCGGGCACGGCGCTGAACCAGGGCGCCAGGTCGTCGTCCAGCCGCGCCAGGATGCGCTCGCGGCGGGCGCTGTAGATGTCATGGCAGCGGCGGATGTGCTTGTTCAGGTGGCCCTCGCCAATGAATCGCGCCAGTGCCCATTGCAGCAAGGTCGGGCTGTGCCAGTCGCTCAGGTGCTTGGCCACGCAGGCGGCGCTGAGCACTGCCGGGGGCAGCACCGCGTAACCCAGGCGCAGCTCTGGCAGCAAGGTCTTGGAGAACGTCCCGACATACGCCACCAGCCCTTGCTGGTCGAGGCGCTGCAGGGCATCGGCGGCCGGGCCCTGGTAGCGGAATTCGCAGTCGTAGTCGTCCTCGATGATCAAGGCGCCGAGCTCGGCGGCCCGTGCCAGCAGGGCATGGCGGCGGGCTTCGCTCATCGGCATGCCGAGCGGAAACTGGTGCGAAGGGGTCACGTAGATCAGCCGGGTGCCCTCGGCGATGTGCGCCACGCACATCCCCTCATCGTCCACCGGTACTGACTGCAGCTTTGCCCCCAGGGCCAGGAACAGCTGGCGTGCCGGCGGGTAGCCGGGGTCTTCCATGGCCACCTGGCAGCCGGGCTCGACCAGCACCCGGGCGATCAGGTCCAGGGCCTGCTGGGCGCCGTTGCACACCAGCACGTCCGCCGCACTGCAATGCACGCCGCGGGCGTAGGCGATGTGGTGGGCGATGGCCTCGCGCAGTTCGGGCAGGCCCTGGGCGGAAAACTGCCGCTCGGGGTGCCGCTGGCTGCGGCGCAGGGCGTAGTTCAGGCAGCTGCGCCACTGGTCGAAGGGGAACTGCGCCTTGCTCGAGGCACCGCCAACGAAGTCATAGCGCGAAGGGGCTTCCTGGGTGCGCTTGGCAAGTACCGTGGCGCGTTGTTGCCAGCGCTGCAGTGATGCGGCAGCGGCCAGGGGCACGGCTTGTGTTTCACCGCTGTGCAGCGGTTGGCGCGGGGTGATGAACGTGCCACGGCCGACCACGCCACTGAGCAAGTTGTCGTAGGTCAGCCGCGAGTAGGCCTCGGCCACGGTCTTGCGCGACACGCCCAGTTGCTCGGCCAGCAGCCGGGTCGGCGGCAGTTGCGTGCCGGCGGCCAGGTGGCCGCTGTCGATGCCGGCGCGCAGTTGCTGGTAGAGCTGGTCGGCCAGGCCTTTGCGGCCGTCCAGGCGGATATGCAGTTCCATGATCACTGTCCGAAGCATGAAAGTGCTGAGAATAGCGGATCAGAGCCGGGCGGTGCTCACCGTGATGTAGCCCTTGTCGTTCAGGTCAATGCGTATCACCGTTTCATCCGCTGAAGTCTTGCGCTTCTGCTTGATGGACACGCCCTTGACGCCGATCGCGCGCATCCGGTGGGGGATGGCTCGCCCGCAAGGGTCGAAGAAGATTTCGCTGGCCAGCATTTCGATGCGTTCGACCAGTTGCCGGGTGTGCTCGTCGGTGGCGCAGAAGAACAGCACGCCCGACAGGTGCGGGTCGTCGTCCGGGTTGTTGATGTCGTGGGCCAGCAGTTCGCGCAGGGTGCTGCGCAGTTCGGCGTTGGTGCGGGAATCTGGGTGCATGCGCTGCCTCCTCTGGGTCGAGGTCTCGATCTTGTTTTCACCGACCCAAGGCGACAAGTAAGGCGCTTCTCTATGTGCTGTAGGAAGTTTCTAATTCTGCGAGTTGGGTGCTTGTGTGGCAGCGATGCGGCACAATTCTTCGCCTGATTTCTGCGCTGAACGAGGCCCCCGATGAACAGCCACTTCCAAGCCGTCAACCTGCAAAAGGCCTACCGCCTGCTCAACCACGGGCCGACCGTACTGGTGTCGGCCAGCCATGAGGGGGTGGACAACGTCATGGCCGCTGCCTGGGCCTGTGCGCTGGACTTCGACCCACCCAAGGTCACCGTGGTGCTGGACAAGAGTGCCCGCACCCGGCAACTGGTGGAGGGCAGCGGTTGGTTCGTGATCCAGGTGCCGACCGCTGCCCAGGCGCAGCTGACGCATCAGGTTGGGACCCGCAGCCTGTTCGACCAGCCGGACAAGCTGGCCAACATTGGTGTCGAGCTGGCGCGGGTGGACGGGCACGTAGCGCCGCTGGTTCAGGGCTGCTCGGCCTGGTTGATGTGCCGGGTGATCGACGAGCCGCACAACCAGAGCACCTATGACCTGTTCATCGGTGAGGTGGTGGCGGCCTGGGCGGATGACCGGGTGTTCCGCGAGGGGCACTGGGCTTATGAAAATGCCGACCCGCAGTGGCGCAGCCTGCACTACGTGGCGGGTGGGCATTTCTATGCGATTGGCGAGCCGGTGGTGGTCGACCTGCAGGGTTGAGGTTGCCCGCTCCTAAAAGGCCGGTGTTATTGTTGAACCTCCTGTTTGAATTTCAAGCGCCAGCCATGCAGCAACGGTTCGGTGTAGCCACTCGGCTGCTCCCGCCCCTTGAACACCAGCGCCTGCGCCGCACGAAATGCATGCGAACCAGCGAAATTTCCGGCCATCGGCCGGTACGCCGGATCCCCGGCATTCTGCTGGTCCACCACCGTGGCCATGCGCTGCAAGGTCGCCTCGACCTGGTCATGGGTGACCACCCCATGGTGCAGCCAGTTGGCGATGTGCTGTGCCGAGATGCGCAAGGTGGCGCGGTCTTCCATCAGCCCCACGTCATGGATATCCGGCACTTTCGAGCAACCCACCCCTTGCTCCACCCAGCGCACCACGTAACCCAGGATGCCCTGGCAATTGTTGTCCAGCTCGGCCTGGATAGCGTCGGCACTCCAGGGCCGGTCCGGGCTCACCGGAATGCTCAGCAGGTCATGCAGCAGCTGCTCGCGCTCGGCGTCCAGGTCGACGTTTTCAAGCTGTGCCTGCACGGCCGGCACGTCCACCTGGTGGTAATGCAGCGCATGCAAGGTCGCGGCGGTGGGTGAGGGTACCCAGGCGGTGTTGGCGCCGGCGCGGGGCTGGGCGATTTTCTGTTCGAGCATGGCCGCCATCAGGTCGGGCATGGCCCACATGCCTTTGCCGATCTGCGCCTTGCCGCGCAGGCCGCAGGCCAGGCCCACCAGTACGTTGCTGCGCTCATAGGCCTGGATCCAGGCGCTGCCTTTCATGTCGCCCTTGCGCAGCATGGCGCCGGCTTCCATGGCGCTGTGCATCTCGTCGCCGGTGCGGTCGAGGAAACCGGTGTTGATGAACACCACCCGTGCTGCCGCGTTGGCGATGCAGGCCGCGAGGTTGACACTGGTGCGCCGCTCCTCGTCCATGATGCCCATCTTCAAGGTGTGCCGGGGCAGGCCCAGCAGGTCCTCGACACGGCCGAACAGCTGGTCGGCGAAGGCCACTTCGGCCGGGCCATGCATCTTCGGCTTGACGATGTACAGGCTGCCCTCGCGGGAGTTGCCTCGGCGTTTGAGGTCGTGCAGGCCGATCAGGCTGGTGACCACGGCGTCGAGAATGCCTTCGGGGATCTCCCGGCCATCGCGGTCGTGGATCGCCGGGTTGGTCATCAGGTGGCCAACGTTACGGATGAACAGCAGCGAGCGGCCGGGCAGGGTCAGTGGCTGGCCATCCGTGCCGTGGTACTCACGGTCCCTGGCCAATGCACGGGTGAAGGTCTTGCCGCCCTTGCTCACCTGTTCGTTGAGGTCGCCTTTCATCAGGCCCAGCCAGTTGCGATAGACGTTGACCTTGTCCTCGGCATCCACGGCGGCGACCGAGTCTTCGCAGTCGATGATGGTGGTCAGCGCGGCTTCGACGAGGATGTCTTTGACGCCGGCGCGGTCGGCCTTGCCAATGGTGCTGGCCGGGTCGATCTGGATTTCGAAATGCAGGCGATGGTGTTGCAGCAGGATGGCCGTTGGCTGGCCGGGTTCATCTTGATAGCCGCGCAGTTGTGCAGGCGCTGCGAGGCCGACCTGGCGGCCATCGCTCAAGGTCACCTGCAGTTTTCCCTGATTGATCGCGTAAGCCTGCGCGTGTGCGTGGGAGGCGCCTGCAAGCGGTGCCGAGCGGTCGAGAAAATCCCGGCCAAAAGCGATCACCCGGGCGCCGCGCACCGGGTTGTAGCCTTGGCCGCGCTCGGCGCCGTCGCTGTCGGGGATGGCATCGGTGCCATACAGCGCGTCATACAGCGAGCCCCAGCGGGCATTGGCGGCATTCAGCGCGTAGCGGGCATTGCTCAGCGGGACCACCAGTTGCGGGCCGGCCTGCTCGGCGATTTCGCGGTCGACCTGGGTGGAGCTGATGCGCACTTGCCGAGGGGTTTCAACGAGGTAGCCGATGCTGCGCAGGAACGCCTGGTAGGCGGCCATGTCGCTGATCGGGCCCGGGTGCTGGCGGTGCCAGGTGTCCAGTTCGTGCTGTAGTCGGTCGCGTTCGGCGAGCAGTTCGCGGTTGCGCGGGGCGAGGTCGTGGACCAGGGTACTGAAGCCTTGCCAGAAGCTGGCGACGTCGATGCCGGTGCCGGGCAGTACTTCATCCTCGATGAAGCGTTGCAGGATCGGGGCGACCTTGAGTGGGTGGGTCATTGTCTTCTCGCTCGGAGTTCAGGTTTCAGAAAATATGCGCACGCCTTTCAAAGGGCCGCCACGCCCGCCTTGGCCACCTGGGCATCCTGCTCGGGTTTGACTCCGGACACGCCGATGGCGCCCACCACCTGGCCGTCGACCAGCACAGGCACGCCGCCTTCCAGGCTGGTCAGCAACGGCGCGGTGACGAAGGCGGTACGCCCGCCATTGACCATCTGTTCGAAGTCACGGGTCTCCTTGCGCCCCAGGGCGGCACTGCGGGCTTTTTCCATGGCGATGTAGGCGCTGGACGGGGCACAGCCGTCCATGCGCTCCAGGGCCAGCGGATGGCCGCCGTCGTCGACCACGGCGATGGTCACGTTCCACTGTTGCGCCTGGGCTTCCTGGCGGGCGGCAGCGAGCAGGCGGGTCACTTCCGCCTGGCCGATCACGTGCTTGCTATGCATGGCTGTTCTCCTGGTTCAAAGCTGCTTCGACGATTTCGATCCAGTGCCGCACCGGCGTGCGTCCGGCTCCGTCGAGGTGGGTCTGGCAGCCGATGTTGGCGGTGGCGATGACTTGCGGTTTGCCGCTTTCCAGCGCGTTCAGGCGGTTGTCGCGCAGTTGCCGCGACAGCGCAGGCTGGGTCAGCGAATAGGTGCCGGCCGAGCCGCAGCACAGGTGGCCGTCCGGCACCGGGGTGAGGGTGAAGCCCAGGCGCGTCAGCAGGCTTTCCACCTGGCCGCCGAGCTTGAGCGCATGCTGCAGGGTGCAGGGGCAATGGAAGGCCAGGCGCTGTTCGGCGCACAGGCCGAGCTGTTCGACCGGTTCGTCGCGCAGCACTTCGACCAAGTCCCGCGACAGGGCGCTGACCCGTGCAGCCTTGGCGGCGTAGTGCGGGTCTTTTTCCAGCAGGTGGCCGTAGTCACGCACGAAGGCACCGCAGCCACTGGCGGTCTGCACGATGGCCTCGGCACCGGCCTCGACGGCCGGCCACCAGGCATCGATGTTGCGCCGGGCACGATCGAGGCCCTGTTCCTGGGCATTGAGGTGGTAATCCACTGCGCCGCAGCAGCCGGCTTCGTACGCCGGCTCCACACTGATCCCCAGGCGGTCCAGCAGGCGTGCGGTGGCGGCGTTGGTGTTGGGCGACAAGGCGGCCTGCACGCAACCTTCGAGTAGCAGGATGCGCCGGGCATGGCGGGGGGCGGGCCGTTCGCCGGCTGGCGCCACCTTGGCCGGCAACTTGCTCTTGAGGTTGGCCGGCAGCACCGGCCGCAGGGCCTGGCCGGTGCGGGTCAGGGCCTTGAACAGCGCCGGGCGTGGCACCACGACGCGCAAGCCCTGGCGCAGCAGGCGCTGGCCGAGTGGGCGCGGTACCTGCTGCTCGACCACGGCGCGGCCGATGTCCAGCAGGTCGTGGTACTTCACCCCCGACGGGCAGGTGGTTTCGCAGTTGCGGCAGGTCAGGCAGCGATCCAGGTGCAGTTGCGTGCTGGCGGTGACCGGCGCGCCTTCGAGCACTTGCTTGATCAGGTAGATGCGGCCACGGGGCCCGTCCAGCTCGTCGCCGAGCAGTTGGTAGGTCGGGCAGGTGGCCGTGCAGAAACCGCAGTGCACGCAGGAACGCAGAATGCTTTCGGCTTCTTCGCCACGGGGCAGGCGCTTGGCGCTCTCGCTCAGGTTGGTTTGCATGGGCGTGGCCTCACAGGTCCGGGTATAGGCGGCCAGGGTTGAACACGCCCTGGGGGTCGAGTTGCTGCTTGAGCGCGAGGTGGTAGCGCATCAGCGCCGCCGGGAGCGGCGCGCTGCTATCGTCGCCGGGGGCATAGCAGGTGGCATGGCCGCCGACTTTGGCCGCCTGCTCGCGGATCAGCTGCGCTGGTGCCGTCGACTTCAGCCAGCGCTGCGCGCCACCCCAGTCGATGAGTTGCTGCCCCGGCACGTCGAGTTCGCCGCTGGCCGTCGGCACCGACAGCCGCCACAGCGGTGCCGGGTGGTTGAAGAAGGCCAGCCGTTGTTCGCGCAGGTCGCTCCAGAAGCGGCTGTCGAGCAGGTCGCCGCCCAGGCGCTGGCGGGCCGATTGCACCGAGCCTGAACCGCCCTCCAGGCGCAGGTGCAGTGCTTCGCCATCGTGGCAGGCGGCACTGATCGGCAGCGGCTGCTGGCCCCATTCGGCCAGTTCGGCCAGGGCCTGGTGGCGGTCCATCGGCAGGCGCAGGCTGAGGCATTCGCGTGGGCGTGGCAGCACCTTCAGCGACACCTCGGTCAGCAGCCCAAGGCAGCCAAAGCTGCCGGCCATCAGCCGCGAGACGTCGAAGCCGGCGACGTTCTTCATCACCTCGCCGCCAAAGCGCAGCAGCTTGCCGTGCCCGGTGATGACCCGCGTGCCGAGCACGTAGTCACGTACCGACCCGGCCCAGGGCCGGCGTGGCCCGGACAGCCCGGCCGCGACCATGCCGCCCAGGGTCGCCTCGGCGCCCAGGTGCGGCGGTTCGCAGGGCAGCATCTGCCCTGCCTCGTGCAGCGCCGCCTCAATCTCCAGCAGCGGTGTGCCGGCGCGGGCGGTGAGCACCAGCTCGGTAGGGTCGTAGCTGACGATGCCCCGGTGGTTGCGGGTATCGAGGGTCTCGCCAGCCACCGGGCGGCCGAGCATGGCCTTGCTGTTGCCGCCCTGGATGCGCAGCGGCGTGCCCAGGTTCAGCGCCTGGTTGACCTGTTCGAGCAGGTCCTGGCTCATGTCGCGGTCCATGCTCATCAGAAGCGCTCCAGCTCGGGGAAGGGCAGTTGCCCGTGATGCACATGAAGGGCGCCGAACTCGGCGCACCGGTGCAAGGTGGGGATGTTCTTGCCTGGGTTGAGCAGCCCTTGCGGATCGAACGCCGCCTTCACGGCATGGAACAGGGTGATTTCGTCGCTGTTGAACTGCGCGCACATCTGGTTGATCTTCTCGCGCCCAACACCGTGCTCGCCGGTGATGCTGCCACCCACGGCCACGCACAGTTCGAGGATGCGCCCGCCAATGGCCTCGGCGCGCTCCAGTTCGCCGGGCAGGTTGGCATCGAACAGGATCAACGGGTGCATGTTGCCGTCGCCGGCATGGAACACGTTGGCCACGCGCAGGCCGTATTCCTCGCTGAGCTCGCTGATGCCCTTGAGCACCCGCGGCAATTCGCGGCGCGGGATGGTGCCGTCCATGCAGTAGTAATCCGGTGAAATGCGCCCCACCGCCGGGAAGGCGTTCTTGCGCCCGGCCCAGAAGCGCACGCGCTCGGCCTCGTCACAGGCCAGGCGCACTTCGCGGGCACCGGCTTGCTTCAGCACCTCGTCTACCCGCTCGCAGTCATCCTGCACATCGGCTTCGACGCCATCCAGTTCGCACAGCAGGATGGCGGCCGCGTCTACCGGGTAGCCGGCGTGGATAAAGTCCTCGGCGGCGCGGATCGCCAAGTTGTCCATCATCTCCAGGCCACCGGGGATGATGCCGGCGGCGATGATTTCGGCCACCGCACGGCCGGCATCCTCGACGCTGTCGAAGCTGGCCAGCAGTACCCGCGCCACCTGAGGCTTGGGCAGCAGCTTGACGGTCACCTCGGTGACGATGCCGAGCATGCCCTCTGAGCCGGTGAACAGCGCCAGCAGGTCGAAGCCCGGGCTGTCGAGGGCGTCACTGCCCAGGGTCAGGCGTTCGCCCTCGACGGTGAGGATCTCGACCTTGAGCAGGTTGTGCACGGTCAGGCCGTATTTCAGGCAGTGCACGCCACCGGCGTTTTCGGCGACGTTGCCGCCGATCGAACAAGCGATCTGCGAAGATGGGTCGGGTGCGTAGTACAGGCCGTGGGGAGCGGCGGCCTGGGAGATGGCCAGGTTACGCACACCGGGCTGCACCCGGGCGAAGCGGCCTTGCGGGTTGACCTCAAGAATGCGGTTGAAGCGCGCCATTACCAGCAGGATGCCCTTGGCAAGCGGCAGCGCGCCGCCCGACAAGCCAGTACCGGCGCCGCGCGCCACCACTGGCACGCCACGGGAGTGGCAGAGCTTGAGCAAGGTTTGCACCTGTTCAAGGCGTTCGGGCAGCACTACCAGCAGCGGCACGGTGCGGTAGGCCGAAAGACCGTCGCACTCGTAAGGCTTGAGGTCTTCTGCGCGGTGCAGGATCTCAAGGTCGGGGAGGGCATCGCGCAGCGCCTGCAGCAGCGCGGGCAGGTCCACGGCGGGCAGCGCTCCGTCGACACGTTCGTCGTAGAGGATGTTCATCAGGCTCACTCGGCGGCAGTTTTGTTGTTGTTGGCAAACCGTTCACCCTTGCAGCCTGCGCGCTTGAGCGGGGGTGGTCGAGCGTGCTGGGCACTGGTCCTACCAGTTTTTCCGAGAAGCACTGGCCATCTATGGGTTTGAACGGCTAGATTTGAAGCGTTTACAGCAGTGGTCCTACCAGTTGGAGTCTGTACATGGGTATTGAAGGCAAGGCCAAGGTCGCGGACCAAGTGGCCGAGCGGGTCGAGCGGCTGATCGTCGAAGGCGTGCTCAAGGTCGGCCAGGCCTTGCCATCGGAACGGCGCCTGGTGGAGAAACTTGGCTGTTCGCGCTCGGCGCTGCGTGAAGGCCTGCGCATCCTGCGGGGGCGCGGCATCATCGATACCGAGCAAGGGCGCGGCTCGTTCGTCGCCGACCTTGCCGGGCAGGCCAGTGCCACGCCGTTGATGCACCTGTTCAGCTCGCAGCCGCGCACCTTGTTCGACCTGCTGGAGGTGCGCGCCTTGCTGGAGGCCGAGTCGGCGCGCCTGGCGGCCTTGCGCGCCACCGATATCGACCGCCTGCTGATCCGCAGGCGCTACGAAGACATGCTGGATGCCCATGCTTCTGTCGAAGTGCTTGACCCACGCGAGCATGCCCGGCGTGACCATGCCTTCCATCGGGCGATCAGCGAGGCGTCGCACAACCCGGTGCTGGTGCATACCCTGCAGTCATTGAGCGACCTGACCCTGAGCACGGTGTTCGCCTCGGTCAACAACCTCTATTGCCGTCCGGCGCAGAAGCGCCAGATCGATCGCCAGCATGCGCGGTTGTATCACGCAGTGATGGAACAGCTGCCCGAGCAGGCGCAGCGGGCAGCACGCGAGCATATCAACGGAATTCGTGACAGTTTGCGGGAGATCGAGCAGGAAGAGCAGCGCTTGGTCAGGGCCACCATGCGCATGGATGGCTGGGGCTGAGGTCATCCTGTACCGGCCCTTGCGCGGGCTTGCGCCGCGAAAGGCCGGTATAGGCGCTACATCAATGATGGGCGAGCGGGTCATCCTGGGAGAGGATTGCCCGGGCCAGCTCTTCGTCACTGGCCTGCAGCCCAGGATTGTCCTTGCGGGCCTGTTCCAGCGCCGACTCCACATAGGCGCCACGGATGGTACCGCCGCTGGCGACGAATGCGGAAAGGTCGTCGCGTGCGGGGATGATCCGTTTGTCATCCTTGAAGGTCGAATACAGCGAGGCGGAAACACCGGCCGAGGTGGCGACGTCGCCCGCATCGACGCGGGCCAGGGCCGCACCGGCAGGCAGCAGGAGCAGCAGCGCAGGGGCGAGGAGTAGGTGGCGCATGTCGTGTTCTCCAGTAGCGTGAAGTACAAGGAAAAAACCACTCACTGTTTAAGATTGCGGGCGAGTGGCGGGAGTTCCCTGTTTTCTGCCGGAGGGTCGTTGCGCCTTACACCTTGCTGCCCAGCAAGCGCTGCAGCGAGGCGTCGAAATCGCGCAGGGCATCGGCCTTGGCGGCTTGTTCATCTTCCAGCATCCGCGCCACATTGCTGACATCCTTGCGCGCACGCCCTTCGGCGCGGCCGATGTAGGTCAACTGGCTGTCGAAGAAGCGCGCCACTACTCGGCTTTCCACGTCTGCCGTGGCCAGGCGGCTTTCGCTGTCCAGCAGCACGATCACGTCCGGGTGGTCGGCGAGCAGGCTGTCCAGGTCTTCATAGAAGGTCACCTCGGCGAACTGCTGAGCCAGTGAGTGCGCCAGCCACTCGTAGGCCTGGCTGCCACCGCGCAGCGTGGCCACCGGAATGCTGCGCGGCTGCGCTTTGGCGACCGCGTTTCCACGGTGCTGCTGCAGGTAGCTAAGGGTGCTGTCGGCATTGCGCCCGAGCAGCACGGCCACGTGCTGCCCCGGGGCCAGGGCGACGCTGGAAAGGGCGGTGGCCGAGTAGAAGTGCCCATAGGGCTGGGCAGCCTGCTGGCCAGCCGGCGCGGCACAACCGCCAAGGGCAGCGAACAGGGCGAGCAGGGCAGCGAGAATGCCGGTTTTCATGGGTAGCGCCTCATCGATCAGTGAATGCCGCCATCTTCTGCCCGAAGTGGCTGCGACGGAACTTGATGGCATTCATGGTGGCTATCGATGAGGTCGATGGATCAGCTCGGGCGGGCCATGAACTGCAGGATGCGCTCGCGCAGCCAGCGCTCGGCGGGGTCGTTGTCATGGGCACCGCTCCACACCATCGACAGCTCGGCCTCGGTGATCTCGAAGGGGGCCGGGTCGGCGCGCAGGCTGCCATCGTCGGCCAAGGCACAAGCGGCGTAGTCCGGCACGGTGGCGATCATTTCGGTGTTGCGTAGCAGCGCGCGCAGGCTGCCGAACTGCGGCACGGCCAGCACCACCTTGCGGCAGCGGCCGATACGCGCGAGGTCGAGGTCGATGTTGCCGCTCATGTCACCGGAGAACGACACCATCACATGGGGCCGGGCGCAGTACTCGTCGAGGGTCAGCGGACCGGGGCGGTTGTCAGCGCGCAGCACCCGCACGCCGATATCGCGCAGCTTGCGGCGCTTGGCGGTGGCCGGCAGGTCAGTGGTGTAGCTCACGCCTACCGATATCTCGCCACTGGCCAGCAGGCCCGGCATCAGCAGGAAGTTGGCCCGGCGTACCACCACGCTGATGTCCGGCGCTTCTTCGCGCAGCGCCTGCAGCAAGGCGGGGAACAGGCCGAACTCGGCGTCGTCCGACAGGCCCAGGCGGAACTGGCTGCTGCTGTTGGCCGGGTCGAAGTCGCGGGCGCGGCTGATGGCGGACGAAATCACATCCATGGCCGGGCCCAGCTCGGCGAAGATCTGCATGGCTCGCGGGGTTGGCTCCATGGCCCGGCCGCTGCGGATCAGCAGCGGGTCGTCGAACAGCTCGCGCAGGCGGGCGAGGGCGGCGCTGACGGTGGACTGGGTGATGAACAGCTTTTCGCCGACGCGGGTCAGGTTGCGTTCGATCATCAGGGCTTCGAAAAGCACCAGCAGGTTCATGTCGACGCGGCGCAGGTCGTTGCGATTCATGGGGCTTGGCTCACCGGGCTGGAGGGGTTGGCGGTGTATTGAAGCACGCCGCTGGCGGTTGCGCCTTGTATGGATGTGCCGGGGCTATCAGCCTGCAAGAGCCACTCTATTAGACCTCTGCCCAAGCTCGACTAGTCTTTCCCCTGGCCCTGCGAAATCCGCTCGCGGGCGGCGCGTCAGCACCTGTGTGCAAGACCGCGCCGCGCGTGGCGTGAGAGCTTCGAAAGCCCCGTGTCGGCAGGTGACCGACCAGACCTGATGAAGGGGTAGGCATGAGCCCATGTGCTCGGCTGAAAGAACACCTGGCATAGACCGGAAATCTGGATAACCGACCCAAAGGTAACAGCAGATGTCGAACGAATCGAAATGCCCGTTCCATCAAACCGCAGGTGGCGGCACCACCAACCGTGACTGGTGGCCTGACCAGCTCAACCTCAGGATTCTCCATCAACACTCGTCCAAGTCCAACCCCGACCCGGACTTCGACTATGCCAAGGCGTTCAAGAGCCTCGACTTCCAGGCCCTGAAAAAAGACCTGACCGCCTTGATGACCGACTCCCAGGACTGGTGGCCAGCCGACTTCGGCCACTACGGCCCGTTGTTCATCCGCATGGCCTGGCACAGCGCCGGTACCTACCGCATCGGTGATGGCCGCGGCGGTGCCGGCTCTGGCCAGCAGCGCTTTGCCCCGCTCAACAGCTGGCCGGACAACGTCAGCCTGGACAAGGCCCGGCGCCTGCTGTGGCCGATCAAGCAGAAGTATGGCAACAAGATCTCCTGGGCCGACCTGATCGTGCTCACCGGCAACGTCGCCCTGGAATCCATGGGCTTCAAGACCTTCGGCTTTTCGGGCGGGCGCGCGGACGTGTGGGAACCGGACGAAGATGTGTACTGGGGCTCGGAAAAGGTCTGGCTGGGTGGCGACACCCGCTACGGCAAGGAACAGGTCAAAGCCCAGCCACCAGGCCAAGGTGACCTGGTGGCAGAGCCTGCCAAGCGCCCGGAAGAGCAAAGCCGCGATCTACCTCCCGAACGCAACCTGGAGAACCCGCTGGCTGCCGTGCAGATGGGCCTGATCTACGTGAACCCGGAAGGCCCGGAAGGCAACCCTGACCCGGTGGCGTCGGCCAAGGACATCCGCGACACCTTCGGCCGCATGGCCATGAACGACGAAGAAACCGTGGCGCTGATCGCCGGCGGCCACGCCTTCGGCAAGACCCACGGTGCCGGCCCGGCCGATAACGTCGGCCCCGAGCCTGAAGCGGCAGGCCTGGAGCTGCAGGGCCTGGGCTGGGCCAACAAGTTCGGCACTGGCAAGGGTGGCGACACCATCACCAGTGGCCTGGAAGTGATCTGGACCTCGACGCCCACTAAATGGAGTAACGAATACCTCAACAACCTGTTCAACTTCGAGTGGGAACTGACCAAGAGCCCGGCCGGCGCCCACCAGTGGCGACCGAAGGATGGCAAGGGCGCAGGTACCGTGCCGGATGCCCATGACGCGGGCAAGCGCCACGCGCCCTCGATGCTCACCTCCGACCTGGCCCTGCGCTTCGACCCGATCTACGGGCCGATCGCCAAGCGCTTCAAGGACAACCCGGAGCAGTTGGCAGACGCCTTCGCCCGAGCCTGGTACAAGCTGATCCACCGTGACATGGGCCCGCTGGCGCGTTACCTGGGGCCGGAAATGCCCAACGAAGAACTGCTGTGGCAAGACCCGTTGCCAAAACCCGACCAGCCAGCGCTGGGTGAGCAGGACATTGCCGGGCTCAAGGCCAAGATTCTTGCCTCGGGCCTGAGCGTCGCCGAACTTGTTTCCACCGCCTGGGCGGCGGCCTCGACCTTCCGTGGCTCGGACAAGCGCGGTGGCGCCAACGGCGGCCGGCTGCGCCTGGCACCGCAGAAGGACTGGGCGGCGAACCAGGGCACCGGCAAGGTGCTGGCGGCTCTGGAGAAGATCCAGGGCGAATTCAACGCCGGTGGCAAGAAGGTCTCCCTGGCCGACCTGATCGTCCTGGCCGGCTCAGCTGCCGTGGAGAAAGCCGCCAAGGACGCCGGGCACAACGTCAGCGTGGGCTTCCGCCCGGGCCGGGTCGATGCCTCCCAGGCGCAGACCGACGTCGAGTCGTTTGCCGTGCTGGAACCGCTGGCCGATGGCTTCCGCAACTTCAGCAAGGCCCGCTATAGCGTCAAGGCCGAGAAGCTGTTGCTGGACAAGGCCCAGTTGCTGACCCTCACCGCCCCTGAACTGACCGTGCTGATCGGCGGCCTGCGCGTGCTCGGTGCCAACCATGGCGGCAGCAAGGACGGCGTGTTTACCGACAAGCCCGGCACCCTGAGCAACGACTTCTTCCGCAACCTGCTGGACATGGGCGTGGAATGGAAGCCGACTTCGGCGGACAACGAAAGCTTCGAAGGCCGCGATCGCAAGACCGGGCAGGTGAAGTGGACGGGTAGCCGGGTCGACCTGGTGTTCGGCTCGCATGCGCAGTTGCGGGCGTTGAGCGAGGTGTACGGCAGCAGCGATGGTAATGACAAATTCGTCAAAGACTTCGTCGCCGCTTGGGAAAAAGTCATGGAGCTGGATCGTTTTGATCTAGCCCAATGAAAAAGCGGGGTCTGGCGGTGATGTTGTCATAACCCTGGCATTACCAGCAAAAGTGCCTCTGCACGCCCTCCGGCTCCGACGTCAGCGGAGGGCATCCAGCGGCCATGGACCTTGGCAATCAGGGGCCAGTCTTTGTCGCCCATCTGCTTGGCGACCCGCATCGGATTCTTGCCGGCGCTAAGCATCATGGATGCGACTGAATCACCCAGCGTGCCAGCGTTGGGCGCGGGATATCGATGCCGTGGCGGCCCAGCGGCCCAGCGGCCAAACAGCCGCAGGCGCAACAGCGCGTGAGCTGGCCGCTCGCGATGCCAAGGCTGAAGCTGAGCGCAAGCAGAGTCTCGCAGACGAAAAAGCTAAATCGGTCAAACCTAAGATTTGAGAGCGGATTGGCGCCGCCAGGATGTCTCGGAGGCGCTGCGCATACGTGGCATTTAAAACGTTCTAGCTGGCACATCGTCTTGCTGCTTCTACAGGTGCAGCGCCAGATTCGCAGACGGCGCGATACCTGTAGAGGCGGCTGGGCTGCAAAGCAGCCCCTGCCCAGTGGCGGTAACGCCAATTCCAGGTCGGATAGATACAAAAGCGTCCTCGTTGGTTCTGTTGCAATGTTTCTCAGGCGGCCGGCCTGAACAGCGTGCTCACAACGACAAGGAACACCGACCATGCAAATGCCCCAGACCCTGAAAATCCGCAATGGCGACAAGGTCAAGCCGACCTTCTCCGCACAGGAGTACGCCGCCCGTCATGCCCGCCTGCGGGCCTACATGGCCGACCAGGATATCGAGGCAGCCGTCTTCACCTCGTACCACAACGTCAACTACTACAGCGACTTCCTCTACTGCTCGTTCGGTCGTCCCTACGCGCTGGTGATCACCCAGGACAAGGTGGTGTCGATCAGCGCCAACATCGACGGTGGCCAGCCCTGGCGGCGCACGGTGGGCACCGACAACATCGTCTACACCGACTGGCAACGTGACAACTACTTCGTCGCCATCCAGCAGGCCCTGCCACTGGCCTCGCGTATCGGCGTGGAATACGACCACCTCAACCTGCAGAACCACGCCAAGCTCGCGGCCTGCTACCCCAAGGCCGAACTGCTGGACATCGCCGCACCGTGCATGCGCATGCGTATGATCAAGTCGGCCGAGGAGCAGGCGCTGATCCGCCATGGCGCGCGGGTTGCCGACATTGGTGGGGCGGCGGTGGTCGAGGCGCTGCGCGACCAGGTGCCAGAATATGAAGTGGCGCTGCATGCCACCCAGGCGATGGTCCGCGAAATCGCCAGAAGCTTCCCGGACAGCGAGCTGATGGACACCTGGACCTGGTTCCAGTCCGGGCTCAACACCGACGGCGCGCACAACCCGGTCACCAGCCGTAAGGTCAACAAGGGCGACATCCTCAGCCTCAACTGCTTCCCGATGATCGCCGGCTACTACACCGCGCTGGAGCGCACCTTGTTCCTCGACCATTGCCCGGACGATCACCTGCGGCTGTGGCAGGCCAACGTCGAGGTGCATGAAGCGGGCCTCAAGCTGGTGCGCCCTGGCATGCGTTGCTGCGACATCGCCCGTGAACTGAACGAGATCTTCCTGCGCCACGACCTGCTGCAGTACCGCACGTTTGGCTACGGCCACTCGTTCGGCACACTGAGCCACTACTACGGCCGGGAAGCCGGGCTGGAACTGCGCGAAGACATCGACACGGTACTGGAGCCGGGCATGGTGGTGTCGATCGAGCCGATGATCATGCTGCCCGAAGGGCGACCGGGGGCGGGTGGGTACCGTGAGCATGACATCCTGATCGTCAATGAGCACGGGGCCGAAAACATTACCAAATTCCCGTTTGGGCCTGAGCACAACATCATTCGCAAATAAGCACCGGCGTCGCCTGCTTCGCGGCTGAAGCCGCTCCTACAGAGGCTAGAGAAATACCTGTGGGGGCGGCTTCGGCCGCGAAGGGGCCGGCCCGGGCAATAAAAAACAACTGTATGACCACCAGACCCTGCCTCCAATTAGAAGAATCAGAGGGTACCCGTCATGTCCAGCACCACCTTAAACGCTCCCTCCCTCGACGGCTCCGTACCAGACGCCGAACGCCAGGCCCTGCGCAAGGCCGCGCGTGCCAGTTTCATGGGCAATTTCGTCGAATGGTTCGACTACGCCGCCTACGGCTACCTCGCCACCATCATCGCCGCCACCTTCTTTCCACAGACCGACAAGACCAGCGGCCTGCTGGCAACCTTCGCGGTATTTGCCCTGTCATTTCTGGTCCGCCCGCTGGGTGGCGTGGTCTGGGGGCATTTTGGCGATCGCCATGGCCGGCGCAACGCCCTGTCCTGGTCAATCCTGATCATGTCGACTTCAACGTTCTGCATCGGCTTGCTGCCAGGTTATGCGCAGATCGGCCTGTGGGCGCCCGGCCTGCTGTTGCTGATCCGCCTGGTGCAGGGCTTTTCTGCCTCGGGCGAATACGCCGGTGCCGCGGCGTTTCTTGCCGAGTATGCACCGCTCGGCCGACGTGGCCTGTACACCAGCATCGTCCCGGCCAGCACGGCGGCCGGGCTGCTGTTTGGGGCGGCATTCGTCGCGGTATTGCATGAGCTGCTGAGCAGCGAAGACCTGCACAGCTGGGGCTGGCGCCTGCCTTTTCTGCTGGCCGCACCGTTCGGCCTGGTCGGCCGCTACATCCGCATGAGCCTGCAAGACACGCCGAAGTTCCTGGAGATGGAGCAGCGCCTGGAACACAAGGCCTGCATGACCCCGGCGCCGATCCGCGAGCTATTGGCGCGGCATCGGCGCAGCCTGGCCATCGGCCTCGGTGTCACCTGCCTCAACGCCGTGGCGTTCTACCTGCTGCTCAGCTACATGCCGACCTACCTGTCCAACGAAATGGGCATGAGCGAGCGCGATTCGTTCATTGCCTCTACGGTATCGCTGGCCACCTACATTGGCCTGATCTTCCTGATGGGACGGCTGTCCGACCAGTTCGGCCGCAAGCCCATGCTGGTGGTGGCTTCGTTGCTGTTTCTCGGCCTGACCGTACCCTTGTTCAAACTGCTCGACGGGCAGCCGTTGCTGGTGATCCTGGCCATCCAGATTCTCTTCGGTGCAATGCTGGCGATGAACGATGGTACCTTGCCGTGCCTGCTGGCAGAGATATTCCCGACCCAGGTGCGTTTCAGCGGCTTTGCCTTGAGCTTCAACCTGGCCAATGCGCTGTTTGGTGGGACCGCGCCGTTCATCGCCACCTGGTTGATACAGGCCACGGGCAGCAAGCTGGCCCCGGCGGGCTACCTGCTGGCCGCCGCGCTGGTAGCGTTGCTGGCCATGTTGATGTGCCGGGAAACGGCGCATGCGGCCCTGCAGGACTGAGCCGCTGCCCTCAGTGCAACGAGGCCTGGCGCCGTTCGCCCAACGGTGACAGGCCAAAGAAGCGGCTGTAACTCTTGGAAAAGTGCGCCGGTGAGCTGAACCCGCAGGCCAGCGCCACCTCGCGCACCTGCACATCACTGCGCAGCAGCAGTTCCCGTGCCCGTGACAGGCGCAACTCCAGGTAATACTGGCTGGGGGTGCGCTGCAGGTACTTATGAAACAACCGCTCCAGCTGGCGCACGGTCACTTCATTGAGGCTGGCCAGCTCTTCCAGCCCCAGCGGCTCCTCCAGGTTCGCCTCCATGATCGCCACCACCTGGCTCAGCTTGGGCTGGGCAGTGCCGAGCAATGTGCGCAACGGCACACGCTGGCGCTCGCGCTCACCTCGCACGCGGTCACACAGCAACAGCTCGGCGGCCTTGGCGGCGATGGCCTGGCCGCCGGCCTGGCGGGCGACCAGTTGCAGCATCATATCCATGGCCGCAACGCCACCGGAGCAGGTGAAACGGTCGCGGTCCAGCTCGAACAGCTGGCTGGAGATGACAATGTCGGGGAAGTGTTCCTGCAGGGTCTGCAGGTCTTCCCAGTGAATGGTGCAGCGGTAGCCGTCGAGCAGCTCGGCCTTGGCCAGCAGGTAGCTGCCGGTGCAGATCCCGCCCAGCGGCAGGCGCTGGCGGGCCAGTTGGCGCAGCCAGTCGATCAGTGGCCGGTTGTTGCCACGGCTGCGGTCGATCGGGTTGGCGCCGACCACGAACAGGGCGTCCAGCGCCGGGGCGTCGGCGATACTGTGGTCGGGCAGCACGCGCATGCCATTGCTGGCTACCACCGGCTCCGGGCTGGCGGCAATCAGTACGGTACGGTACAAGGGATGGCGCGCTGCCAGGTTGGCCATGCGCAGGGTTTCCACCGCCGATGCCAGGCCGATGGTCGTGAAGTTGGGCAACACCAGAAAACCGAAGGTCCTGGTTGGGCAAGGCGTTACGCTGATGGAAACGGGGTGGACCATTGCGATCTTCCTGTGCAAGCTGAGGCTTAGTTCGTCAGGGGCAGTGGCAAAACAGGCCTCGCGTGTTTCTTGTTGTTATGGGTCGTTGCCGGGCTGATCTTACACCCAGGGCGCAACGGCCAGGAATGGACCTGATCGCAGAATAAGAAGGTGATCGTACGTGAATCCCGAATCCATGCTGGCGGCGCTGCCAGGTTTCGCCATCGCCCCTGAGGCGATCCAGGTATTGCCCGATGCCGCGGCCTACCGTACCTGCCTGCTCGAACGTATCGCCACCGCGACCCGGCGTATCGTCATCGTCGCCTTGTACCTGCAGGAGGACGAGGCCGGCCAAGAGGTGCTGGACGCCCTGTACCAGGCCAAGGCCGAGCGGCCGAGCCTGGAAATCGTCATCGTGGTCGACTGGTTCCGTGCCCGCCGTGGCCTGCTGGGGGCCGGGCGCCAGCCGGGCAACGCGGCCTGGTACCAGGCCCAGCGCCAGTTGCGTGGGCTCGACGTGGTGATCCATGGCGTGCCGGTGCAGACCCGCGAGCTGTTCGGCGTGCTGCACCTGAAGGGCAGCGTGATCGACGATTGCGTGATCTACACCGGCGCCAGCTTGAACAACGTCTATCTCCACCGCTTCGACCGTTACCGGCTGGACCGTTACCACCTGTTCCAGTCACCGGCCCTGGCCGACGCCATGGTCGACCTGGTCCGGCGCCTGTTGCACCACACTGCAACGCCGCGCCTGGACCTGCCCGCGCCACCCGCTACTCGCAGCCTGCGCGGTGACATCCGGCGCCTGCGCGCGCGCCTGCGGCGCATGGCCTATGAAGCACCCGCCGCCATGGCAGGGCAGGGACTGCGGGTGATCCCGCTGCTCGGCGTCGGCCGTGGCAACCCGCTCAACCGCACCTTGTGCGCGTTGCTGGCGGCGGCGCGTGCGCAGATCATCATCAGTACGCCGTATTTCAACCCGCCACGGGTGGTGATGCGCGAGATCGACCATGCCCTGGACCGGGGTGTGCGTATCGAGCTGATTGTCGGCCATCGCACCGCCAACGACTTCTATATCGCCCCGGGCGAGCCGTTCAGTGCCAGTGGCGCCTTGCCCTACCTGTACGAGGACAACCTGCGCGCCTTCGCCCGGCGGCGGCATGCCGCCATTGCCAGCGGCCAGTTGCAGATTCGGATCTGGAACGATGCCGGCCATACCTTCCATGCCAAGGGGGTGTGGGTCGACCAGCGCTATTCGCTGCTGACCGGCAACAACCTCAACCCGCGCGGGTTCAACCTCGACCTGGAGAACGGGCTGCTGATCGATGACCCGCACGGGCAGTGGCTGGTGCCACGGGCGGTGGAACTGGAGGGCATTCGCCGGCATGCGCCGCAGATCGGCACGGCGGATGAACTGGGCGAGAAGGCCGAACATCCCAAGGAAGTGCGCAAGTTTTTGCGGCGCCTGCGCTATAGCCGGCTGGAGCCGTTGATCAAGCGGGTGCTCTGAGCTTCGGCTCGTTGTTGGGCAAAAGGCTATCATCCTCCTGGTAACCCGGTGGAGAGCCAGGCGTGAGTGCGTTTTTTCAAAAGGCAGGGAAGAGCACGGAGCGTGTCGAACGTTGAATGGATGCATTCATTTGCGTGCAACGCGACGCTTCGCCCCTCTGAAAAGTCATCTCAAGCGCATACAATCACGCCTTTTCCATGTTAACCAGACAGGCCAATCCGTCTATGGCGCTTGATCCACCCACGATGCTGACGATCACCATCGCCCTGGCCGCTGCGGCGGCCCTGTACCTGGCGATCGAGTGGCGCAGTGTCCGCGAACCTTCGCTGCTGTTCTGGAGCGCCGGGTTCGCCACCATCACGGTCGGTTCGACCCTGGCTTTGCTGCGCGGGATCGGCCTGCTGCTGATCGGCATCTGGTTCGCCAACGGCTTGCTGGTGGTCGCCCACGCGTTCTTTCTGCTGGGTGTGGTGCGTTTCACCCAGGTCCGGCTGTCACGGGCGTGGCTGCTGATCGTACTGGTATGGTTCGGCTTGTTGCTGCTGCCCGTGGGGCCGCAGTGGTCGAAAGTGATGCTGATGGTCAACTCGCTGCTGGTGGCGTTGCTCACGCTCAAGGCCAGCTACCTGCTGCGCCCCCATGGCAAGTCGCTGAGCGTAGGGGCGGTGCAGTTGCGGTACGTGCTGCTGCTCCATGGGCTGTTCTATGTGGCCAAGGCGATCGTGGCGGTGATGCCGGGCTCGCTGATCGACCTGGCGACCTTCGGCGGCCTGATCATTCAGGTTTCCCTGGTCGAAGGGGCAATGGCGATCATGCTGATCGCACTGTCGATGACCGGCACCGTGCGTTATCGCCGTGAAGAGCGGATTGCCCGGCTGGCTGCCCGCGACCCGCTGACTGCGTTGTACAACCGCCGTGCCCTGGAAGTGCGGGCCGCGCACCTGTTCAAGGCGGTCACCCCGGCCCAGCCTGGGGCGCTGTTGCTGATCGATATCGACAACTTCAAGCTGGTCAACGACCTGCATGGCCATGCGGCGGGTGACCGCCTGCTTATCGCGTTGAGCGAGATGATCCGCGCCGTGCTGCCGGAGCGGTCGTTGGCCGCGCGGCTGGGCGGTGACGAGTTCGTGATCCTGCTCAGCGACGCCGGCAGCGAGAAGGTGGTGGAAATGGGCAGCCAGCTGCGCGATCAGTTCCAGCAGTTTGCCCGGGAGGCGATGCCGACCCCGCAGGCGGTGACGTTGAGTATCGGCGCCAACCTGTTCGACCAGCCGCCGGCCAGCCTGGCGGCGTTGATCGAGCAGGGAGATGTGGCGTTGTACCAGTCCAAGCGGGGTGGGCGTGACAGCATTCGCCTGGTGGACCGGACCTTGGTCAGTCCGGTGAAATAGCAGGGGGCCGCAAAGCGGCCCCGCGATCTCAGGTCACAACCTGATAGCAAGGCACATACGCTGCGCCACCTGGCAATTTCATCCGGTGCTGGTCGACAAACGCCTGCAACAGGCGCCCCAGCGGCTCCAGCACCGCCGCATCACCGCGGATCTGATACGGCCCGTGCTCCTCGATCAGCCGGATCCCCTTGTCCTTCACGTTGCCCGCGACGATCCCGGAAAACGCCCGGCGCAAATTGGCTGCCAGTTCATGTGCTGGCAAATCGCGGCGCAAGGCCAGTTCGGCCATGTTGGCGTGGGTCGGGTCGAACGGGTGCTGGAAGCCGCCGTCGATCTTCAGCAGCCAGTTGAAGTGGAAGGCGTCGTTGCGCTCGCGGCGGAACTGCTTGACCTCCTTGAGCCCCTCGACCATGTGCCGGGCCACTTCGGCCGGGTCATCGATGATGATCTGGTAGTGGCGCTGCGCCGCTTCGCCAAGGGTAGCGCCGACGAACGCATGCAGCTGCTGCAGGAACGGTTCGGCGCTGCGCGGCCCGGTGAGCACCACCGGGAAGGGCAGGGCCTGGTTGTCCGGGTGCATGAGGATGCCGAGCAGATAGAGGAATTCCTCGGCAGTACCGGCGCCGCCGGGGAAGATGATGATGCCGTGGCCGACACGGACGAAGGCCTCCAGACGCTTCTCGATGTCTGGCAGGATCACCAGTTCGTTGACGATCGGGTTCGGCGCCTCGGCGGCGATGATGCCCGGTTCGGTCAGGCCCAGGTAGCGGCTGCCGTGCATGCGCTGCTTGGCATGGGCAATGGTCGCGCCCTTCATCGGGCCCTTCATCACGCCTGGGCCGCAGCCGGTGCAGATGTCCAGCTTGCGCAGGCCCAGTTCGTGGCCGACCTTCTTGGTGTACTGGTACTCCTCGCTGCTGATCGAGTGGCCGCCCCAGCACACCACCATCTTCGGCTCCACGCCAGGGCGCAGGGTGCGGGCGTTGCGCAGCAGGTGGAAGACATAGTCGGTGATGCCCTGGGAGCTTTCCAGGTCGATGCGCTGGCTGGCCAGCTCGCTTTCGGTGTAGACGATGTCGCGCAGGGCGCTGAACAGCATCTCGCGGGTGCTGGCGATCATTTCGCCATCGACGAAGGCGTCGGCTGGAGCGTTAAGCAGCTCCAGGCGCACGCCGCGGTCTTGCTGGTGAATGCGGACTTCGAAGTCCTTGTACGCCTCGAGAATGGTCTTGGCGTTGTCGACATGGGCGCCGGTATTGAGAATGGCCAGGGCGCACTGGCGGAACAAGGTGTAGAGGCTACCGGTACCGACTTCACTCAGTTGCTGGACTTCACGTTGCGACAGCGTCTCCAGGCTGCCTTTGGGGCTGACGGATGCATTGATGACATGGCGTTGAGGCATCTAAGTCGTTCCTGTGCAGGTAAAAACATCCTTGCAAGACAACACCATACCGATCCTTGCACGTCAACCTAAAAGGCGTTGCACACCCAGAGTGATCGCCATGCCGCCACCCACCAGCCACAGGTTGAGGATCGCCCCGGTGATCAGCGCCTTGGGCCCGGCCTGGCGGATCTGGCCCCAGCGGGTTTCCATGCCCAGCGCTGTCATGGCCATGGTCAGGGCGAAGGTGTCCAGGCTATTGATCGTCTGGGTCACGCTACCTGGCAGCACCTGCAGCGAGTTCACCAGCACCAGGGCGAGGAAGCCGAAGGCGAACCAGGGCATGGCGATGCGGCCATTGCCTTGGGCCTGGCCCGGCTGGCGCGAACGGCTGATCCACAGGCCGACCACCAGCAGCACCGGCACCAGCAGCATCACCCGGGTCATCTTGACGATGGTGGCAATGTGCGTGGCTTCGGGGCTGACGTTGCTGGCCGCGCCCACCACCTGCGCCACTTCGTGAATGGTACCGCCGAGGAACAGGCCGGCACCCATCGTGTCCAGGGGCAGCCAGCCGGCATTGATCGCCAGCGGGTAGAGGAACATCGACAGGGTGCCGAACAGCACCACGCTGCCCACCGCCATGGCGCTCTTGTGCGGGGCGCTGCGCAGCGCCGATTCGAAGGCCAGCACGGCGGCGGCGCCACAGATCGCACTGCCGGCCGCGGTGAGCAGGGCGGTGTCGCGGTCCAGCTTGAACAGCTTGGTGCCACACCACAGGCCGATCAGCAAGGTGCTGGTCACCACCAGCAGCGATACGGTCAAACCGGACCAGCCGACTTCGGCGATCTCCTGCAGGCTTACGCGCAGGCCGAAGAAGGCCACGGCGATGCGCAGCAGGCCGCGGGCCGAGAAGTTGATACCGGCCGCCCAGCTAGCCGGCACGCCATCGCGCAAGGCGTTGCCATACAAGGCACCGGCGACGATACCGACGATCAGCGGGCTGATGCCCAGGCTGGCGATGGCGGGCAGGGCTGCCAGCTGGGTGACGGCAAGGGCGAACAGCGCGACGAACAGGATGCCGTTGAGCCGCCCTCGGGTAGAGAGGGTAGGCGCCAACGCAGGGTTGGAAGTTGCCGTGGCCATGTGAGTCCTCCGGGAAAGTGTTTCGACATGGCTTACGTTAATCTGGTTATAAGCTTATAAAAAATCGTAATTTAGGATGGCAAATATCCGTTTAGCTGATACTTTGAATGGATGACCCCAGAACAGCTGATAACCTTCGCCACCGTAGCCGAGCACGGCAACATCAGCCATGCGGCCCTGGCCCTGCATCTGTCGCAACCGGCGGTGTCCGGCCAGCTCAAGTTGCTGCAGGAGGACTTTGGCGAGCCCCTGTACCAGCGTGCCGGCCGTGGCGTGCGCCTGACGGCGGCTGGCGAGCAACTGCTGGCCCATGCCCAGCGCCTGCGGGACACGTTTCGCCAGGCCCAGGCCTTGTGCGAGGCCATGCGCGGCCTGGAGCGCGGCACCTTGCGCATCGGCGCCAGTACCACGCCGGCCAGCTACCTGTTGCCGTACCTGATCGCCGATTTCCATGGCCGTTATCCGGAGGTACTGGTGAGCACGTCCCACGGCAATACGGCGGAAATCGTCGCAGCGCTGGACAGCGTCGATATCGCCCTGATCGAAGGCCCGCCCGGGCAGGAGCTGCCACTGGGTACTGAAGTGACGGCGTGGCGCGAGGACGAGATCGTGGCCATCGTGCCGCGCGGCCATCCATTGGCGGGTGCTGAGCAGCAAGGCTTGCAGGCGTTGGGGGCTTACCCGTTGGTGCTGCGTGAGGGGGGCTCGGGGGTGCGCCAGATCGTCGAGCGGGCATTTGCCCGGCATGGCGTGACCATGCGCGTGGCGCTGGAGATCGCCGGGGTGGAAGGGGTGAAGGAGGCGGTGCGGGCCGGGATGGGGATTGGCTTTGTGTCGGCCATGTCGATCCGCCATGAAGATGGTGTGTTGCAGCAACTGAGAATTGCGCCTGAACCGTTGGTGCGGCGGTTTTCCATCCTCTTGCCCCATGCCGCCACGCCGTCGCGGGCGGCTGCGCGGTTCTTGGAACTGTGCCTGGGTCCAGTGACCGAGGCCACGTAACCCGCCCCTGCTGCCGGCAGCAGGGGCGGGCAAGCGGGCTACTGGATGTTGGCCTTGGCCGGTGTGGCCTGGTTGTACTTGATCGACGCTACGCTGTTGCACAGCCCGACCAGTGTCTGCCAGTCCTGGTTGGCCAGGTTCAGGTTGCGCTGCAGCTCGGGCAGGTTGAGGGTGTCGACATTGCCCTTGCACTGGTTGAGGTCGGTCAGAACCGTATTCAGTTCACCTTCAAGTTCTTCCCACACCTTCAATAGCAGGCCGATCAGCGAACCCGCAGCCTGGGACAGTTCGATCAGCTTGTTCAGTTGATCATTCAGTGCCGCCAGGCTGGCGGATTGCTGGGTCACTGCGTTCATGCGCGAAGTATCGGCTTCGATCTCGCTGCGCAGGGTCTTGATCTTGATCTCGGCGGCGACCATGGTCGCGATCCCCGCCGCTGCGCCGACGATGCCGAAGGCCAGGCCGAACCCGAGGCTGAAGATCGCAATGACAGCGCCGGCGAAGAACGCCACACCAGCACCAATGGCCGAAGCCGTTTCCACCACTTGCCAGGTCTTGATCTGCTTGCGCATTTCTTCGATCTTGGCCTGATACTGCTTGACCTGATCGCGGTTGACCTGCTGCTGCTGGGTGGAGTCGCTGACAGCCTTGGACAGTATCTGGCTGTCCTGGATCAGGTTGTTGGAGTAGTCGGTGATCGACTGGTGCACCGACACGGCGCTTTGGCTGAACGCGCGAAGTTGCGAAATCAGCCCGTTGAACTGCTGTTTGAGCGCGTTGATGGCCTGGGTATTGCCTGGGTCGTTCTGAAGTACGCCGATCAGCGAGTTGATCGTCGACATGCTGACGTTGAAGGCAATGCCATAGCCGGCAATGGCGTTAGGGATGCTGACCAGGTTCGCGGAAATCCCGTACCAGGCGTTGGCGTGGATCTGGGCGTTGCTGAATGCAGTCTGGAACGTACTGTACCAGGTGGGAGCAGGGGTGATGGTCGGCAGTTGGGTGTTGCTGATGCCGAGCACGTAGGCCATCACATCGTTGTTGGCATTGAAGGCATCTGCCAGTTGCTGATCGATAGGCAGGTCGTTGGACGCCCGCAGTGCCGCGGGGACGCTGCCGAGTGCGGCGATGCTGACGACGTTCGACAGGGGGTTGAGGGTGAACGGGAAAAACTGTTTCTTCAGTGCATCCATGACACTTCTCCTTGAACAGTGACCGATCGACCGGTGCTGATTGTCGGGGCGTTGTGTGTGAGGCAGTTTCCTTTCGCAGGCGCGGGCGCGCCTGCAATCCACTATGCAGAGGCCCGAAGAGGCTTGGATAGCGAACTCATTTAAGCAGTGCCAAGGCGCACGGCAAGGTGCTATCAGCTGTGTTTTTCGCTCTCGAATGGTGAGCGAAAAAGCACAAGCAGACAGAACAGCGCCTTAGCTTCGATGCAGGCAATGGGTAAGCAAAACGGTGCTTTTTCGACGCGTCCATGTGCCTGCCCAGGCGGGGTCAATTCACCTTGAATACATGCTTCATGTAGGCCACGAAGTTCTCGTCCCGACATTGGGTCTTGCCTGGGCTGTCGGAGATTTTTGCCACGGGCGCGCCATTGCAGTCGGTCATCTTGATCACGATGTTCATCGGCTCCACCCCTGGGATGTCGCAAGTCAGCCGGGTACCAATACCGAAACTCACGTTGATCCGCTTGTGCAACGCCCGGTACAGGCCCAGTGCCTTGGCGAAATCCAGGCCGTCGGAGAAGATCAGCGTCTTGCCCTTCGGGTCGATCCCCAGCCGTTCATAGTGGGCGATGGCTTTTTCCGCCCATACCAGTGGGTCCCCTGAGTCGTGGCGCAGGCCGTCGAACAGCTTGGCGAAGTACAGGTCGAAATCACCCAGGAAGGCGTCCATGGTGATGCAGTCGGTCAAGGCGATGCCCAGCAAGCCACGGTACTCGCGCACCCAGCCTTCCAGCGCGGCGGCCTGGCTGTCGACCAGCCGTGGGCCGAGTTGCTGGTGCGCCATGAACCATTCGTGGGCCATGGTGCCGAGCGGCTTGAGTTCGAGTTCGCGTGCCAGGTGCACGTTGCTGGTGCCGACGAAGCGGCCTGGGAAGTCGTGCTTGAGCAGGTACACCACTTCTTCCTGCACCCGGTAGGAAAACCGCCGCCGCGTACCGAAGTCGGCCAGCTGGAAACCGGCCAGCTCGTCGGCACTGGCCTCGGCCTTGAGCCAGTCCATTTTCTGGTAAAGGCGCTCGCCCACCTGTTCGATCACCACGTCGCGATAGCGGTAGCGGTTGCGCACCTCGCTGATGATCGCCAGCAACGGGATCTCATAGAGGATCACATGCAGCCAAGGCCCACGCACGCGGATTGCCAGCTGCCCGGCGGCGTCCAGGCCGACCTGCACATAGCGCAGGTTGAAGCGGAACAGGCTGAGAAAGCGGATGAAGTCCGGCTTGAGGAACGGGATCTTTTCCAGGTAGGCCAGCTGGTCGTGGGTGACGGTAACTTCGCTCAGCTGCTCGATCTGGTAGCGGATCTCTGCCAGGTAAGGGGAGAGGTCTTCATTGTTGCGGCAGCGGAATTCCCACTCCACCTCGGCGTTGGGGTAGTTGTGCAGCACCGCCTGCATCATGGTGATCTTGTAGAAGTCAGTGTCCAGCAGGTTCTGGATGATCCGTGGGCCGAAAACGCTTTCGCTCATGGGCGGTCTTCCTTGATCAGAGAAAGCTGGTAGTCGAGTGCGGATTCATCGCCACACAGGATCACGCCTTCGGCGGCCAGCGCACCGCAGGCGCTGATGGCACCTTCCTGGGTCAGGGCTCGGCAGGCCGGCAGGTACAGCAGTACCTGGAAGCCGGCCTGGCGCAATTGCCGGGCGGTCGTCTTGACGCAGTAATCCAGGGCCAAGCCGCCGACGATCACGGCGCCGACCTGTTGCACCTTGAGAAATTCGATGACCCCGGTGGAACGGCGCTCGGCGAGATCGTGGTAGCAGGCGCCGTAAGGGTGCAGGTCGGGTTCGACGCCTTTCCAGACGAAGTAGTCGTAGTCGATCGGGGCGGGCAGGCCGGGCAGCAGTTCGAAGCCGGGGGTACCGGGTACGCAGTGGCTGACCCAGGTCAGGTCGGCATTGGCCAGGGTCAGTGGCTGCAGCATCTGGCCGGGTTCGGCCACCACCCAGGTCGCGTTGGCCGGGTGGGCGTCCTTGCTACCCAGGCGCAGGTCGGCGCGCAGGGCCATGGCGTTGAGGTCTGGGGCGATCTCGTTGCCTTCCGGCACCGGTAGCTCCTGAGGGGCGTTGGCGGTGAAGCCGTTCTGCGCGTCGACATCGAAACTGGCGATCTTCATGGAGGGTCTCCTCGCTGGAATGGCTATATAATTCACCTGGTGTAATAAGTGCGTCAAGTGGCAATTTCTACGGGCTTGTGGGTTGCCATACTTAGAGGCTCTGGTGGATTATTGTGTCGATGAACAAGGAGTCTCCGGTGAGTACAGTCGAAGTCCTGGCCAGTGTCGATATCGTCGCCCTGCGCCTGGCCCCTGATGCCCAGCATCTGCAAGTGTTGTTGCACCGTCGTGAGCGCGAGCCCCATGTCGGCCAGTGGGCCTTGCCCGGCGTGATCGTCAATGGCCGCACCCCGGATACCAGCCTGGAGGGCGCTGCCGAACGCGCCCTGCGCGAGAAAGCCTTGGTGCAGCCGCGCTACCTCGAACAGGTGGGTACCGAAGGCAACGCCTTCCGCGACCCGCGTGGGTGGTCGTTGAGTACCTTCTACCTGGCATTGCTCGACCCGCAGCAGCAGATTGAAGGAGAGCAGCTGGCGTTTTTCGACCTCGACAGCGTGATTGACCGCAAGGTGCTGCTGCCGTTTGACCATAACCTGCTGGTCGAGCGTGCGCGCGAGCGGTTGGCTTCGAAGACGGTGTACAGCAGCCTGCCGCTGTACCTGCTGGCGCAGAAGTTCACCGTGCTCGATGCGCTGGGGGCGGTGCAGGCGTGCCTGGGGCAGTCGGTTAACAACACCTCGCTGCGCAAGCGCCTGGAGCGCTTGCGCGAGCTGGGGTGGGTGAGGGACACCGGGGAGAAGAACCAGCCCAGGCTGGGCCGGCCGCAGCAGTTGTATCAGTACACGCCGCAGGGGGAGCGGGTATTCATGTTCGACCGGAGCCTTCTCCCCGAAGGCACTTGAGCGACGTTTTGTCTGTGGGCGCGGCTCCCACAGTCGCTCGCGTTCAATCAGGTCAATGCGCGCAGCGGCTGGTATCGCCTTGCTCGGCCGGTGCCTTGCGCGCCGCTGCCAGAATGGTCGCCAGCACGATCAGTGCAGCACCGGCAGCCATGCGCAGCGTTGGCTGGTCACCAAACAACCACCACGCCCCGATAATCGCGTACACCGGCTCTAGCGCGATGATCATGCCGGCAGTCCGCGCTTCCAGCCCTTCCAGGCTCTTGACGAACAGGAACTGCGACAGCCCGGTGCAGAACACCCCCAGCAGTGCCAGGTTGATCCAGTCATTGCTGCCCAGGCTGGTGTTGCCCAGGTGGGTGAAGGCGAACGGCGCCACCAGCGCGGCAACCACCACGTTCTGCCAGAAGGCCACTTGCATGGCGTTCATGTTCGACTGGTTGCGGCGGTTGGTCACGGTCAACAGGGCGAACGCCAGGCCTGAACCCAGGCCCCAGAGCAGGCCCACGGTCCCTTTGTCGAGCAAATCGAAGGTTGGCACTACCAGCACCAGGCCTGCGGTCACCATCAACAGCAGCAAACCTTGGACGGCACCGATGCGCTGGCCGAACACGCCGCGCTCGATCATGGCGATGAAGGCCGGGAAGCTGGCAAAGCCCAGGGTGGCCACGGCCACGCCGCCAACTTTGACGGCGATGAAGAAGGTCACCCAGTGGGTCGCCAGCAGGGCGCCGGTCAGGCCCAGCACCGGCAGGTTGCGCAGGGTCAGCGCATCGAGCAGGCGGGTGCCCTTGAGCCCGGCGACGAAGCCCAGGGCGATGAAGGCGAAGGTGGCGCGGCCGAAGGTGATGATGCTGGCGTCGGCGTCGATCAGGTGACCGAGGATACCGGTCAGGCCGAACAGCACAGCGGCGATGTGGGCAACGCACAGGGCGTTACGGTGGCCGGTGGCAGCACCGGCTACGGGGATTGAAGTCGCGATCATGGCAGTCAAGTCTTCACAATGTGGCGCGCGCAAACACTCCCGATTGGCGCGGCGCAGGTCTCTAATACTGGGGGTTTTATCGTTATGAGCCCGGACGAACTGCCCGGTGCAAAAAGGCGCCACAGCGTTGGAATTGTGAAGCGAGGCTGTTTTACTCGCGAATACCACACCGATCAGCCCACGGCGCGGGGCTGGTCGATGTGTGTATTATTTTTATAGACACGGTTTGGAAGCCGATTGCTGGCGACGTGTGCTTGTCTGATCGCGACATCGACTGTTGCCTTGTAGCGCCTTGTTATTCCTCACCGTAATTCATGATCGACAGCAGGCGGATCGGCACCTGTACCAGCTGCTCAGGGCCGTGCGGGGTTTCGCCATCGAAGGTCAGGCTGTCGCCGGCCTGCATGCGATAGAGCTGGTTGCCGTGGCGATAGACCAGTTCCCCCTCCAGCAGATGGAGAAACTCGGTGCCTGGGTGGGCGAAGGTCGGGAATTCCTCGCTGGCGTCGTCCATGGTCACCATGTACGCCTCGAAGTTCTTCTTCGGCCCCCTGGCGTGATTGAGCAAATGGTAGGTATGGCCCTTCTCGGTGCCGCGGCGCACCACCTCCAGCCCTTCACCGGCCTTGACCAGCAAGGCATTGCCATCAGGCTGGTCGTACTGGCTGAACAGCTTGGCCATCGGCATGCCCAGCACATCGCACAGGCGGCTGAGGGTATCGAGGCTGGTTGACACCTGAGCGTTCTCGATCTTGCTCAGCATGCCCTGGCTGATGCCGGCGATGCGCGCCACATCGGCGAGCTTGAGCGACTGGGCCTGGCGCTGGCGCTTGATCTGCAGGCCCAGGTACTGCTCCAGGCGAAGGCGCGGTTCGGTTTCGGTTGGCATCGAATGTCCTGCACGGTTTCAGTTCAAGAATAAAGATTTCGCACTGGGAAAGTGCGAAAGGCAGCTGCGTTGGCTGCTTCTTTCCTCAGGTGAAAACAAGTTTCCCATAAATGGAGAAGAAAAACCCGGCTGAGTCTTGTGCTGCCTGTGCCGGCCTCTTCGCGGGGCAAGCCCGCTCCTACAGGGGTACGCGTCTCTGGTAGGAGCGGGCTTGCCCCGCGAAGAGGCCGGCACTGGCCACACAACGCCATCACCCTTGAGCAGAGTTGGCAAGTACATTGCATTCCTGTGAGGAAAGTAAGTTTCCCATACGGAATTAGTGCCCCTCACCCAGGAGTGATCAACCCATGTTGCCAGCAGAAACCCAGCGCACCCTCGACCAGTACGGTATCAAGTACGTGTTGGCGCAGTTCGTCGATATCCACGGTTCGGCGAAGACCAAGTCGGTGCCGGTATCGGGCCTCAAGATGGTGGCTGAGGAGGGCGCCGGCTTTGCCGGGTTCGCCATCTGCGGCATGGGCATGGAGCCCCATGGCCCGGATTTCATGGCCCGTGGCGACCTCTCCACGCTGATCCCGGTGCCTTGGCAGCCGGGCTATGGGCGGGTGGTGTGCGTAGGTCATGTCAACGGCCAGCCCTGGCCCTACGACAGCCGTTACGTCTTGCAGCAGCAGGTGCAGCGCCTGGCCGACAAGGGCTGGACCCTGAACACCGGCCTTGAGCCCGAGTTCAGCCTGTTCCGCCGTGACGAAAGCGGCAAGCTGCAGCTGGTGGACGCCTCCGACAACCTCGACAAGCCATGCTACGACTACAAGGGCCTGTCGCGCTCGCGGCTGTTCCTCGAACGCCTCACCGAGGCCCTGCAGCCGGTCGGCTTCGACATCTACCAGATCGACCACGAAGACGCCAACGGCCAGTTCGAGATCAACTACACCTATAGCGACGCCATGGAGTCGGCTGACCGTTTCACCTTCTTCCGCATGGCCGCCGGCGAGATCGCCAACGACTTGGGCATGATCTGCTCGTTCATGCCCAAGCCCGACCCCAAGCGTGCCGGCAACGGCATGCACTTCCACCTGTCGCTGGCCAGCAGCAGCAACAAGAACCTGTTCCACGACCCCTCCGACAGCAGCGGCATGGGCCTGTCGAAACTGGCCTACCACTTCGCCGCCGGCTTGCTGGCCCACGGCCCAGCGCTGTGTGCCTTCGCCGCACCCACGGTCAACTCCTACAAGCGCCTGGTGGTCGGCCGCTCGCTGTCCGGCGCCACCTGGGCGCCGGCCTTCGTCGCCTATGGCGCCAACAACCGTTCGGCCATGGTGCGCATCCCCTATGGCCGCCTGGAGTTCCGCCTGCCGGACGCCGGCTGCAACCCGTACCTCGTCACCGCCGCGATCATCGCCGCCGGCCTCGATGGCATCGACCGCCAGCTCGAGCCGGGCGAGATGTGCAACGAGAACCTCTACAACCTGAGCCTGGAAGCGATCGCCGCACGCGGCATCAAGACCTTGCCGCAGTCGCTCAAGGAAGCCGCCGATGCGCTGGAGGCCGACCCGCTGTTTCGCGAGGTGCTCGGTGCCGAGATCGTCGACGAGTTCATCAAGCTCAAGCGCATGGAATGGGTGGAGTACTGCCGCCATGTCTCCGACTGGGAAATCCAGCGTTACACCGAATTCTTCTGACCGCCAACCCTATCCCTGGGTGGCGGCAATAGCAGCGGCTACCCACTGCCTAGAAGGAGTATCACCATGTGTGGAATCGTAGGTCTGTACCTGAAAAAGCCAGAGCTGGAAGCCCAGCTCGGCAAGCTCTTCGAACCCATGCTCGAAGCCATGACCGACCGTGGCCCGGACAGCGCCGGCTTCGCCATCTACGGTGACGAAGTGGCCGATGGCTGGGTCAAGCTGACCCTGCAGGCGACGGACATCAACTACCCCTGGGCGGCCCTGATGGGCCAGCTGGAAGGGTGCCTGGGCTGCTCGCTGGACTGGTTCCAGAACGCCAGCGCGGCGGTACTCAAGGCGCACACCAGCGAGACGGCAGCCCGCCAAGCCCTGAGCGAACTGGCCCCTGAGGTGCGCATCATGAGCGCCGGGCAGAGCATCGAGATCCTCAAGGGCATGGGCCTTCCGGCGGAAATCTCCAGCCGCTTCGGCCTGGCCGGCATGAAGGGCAGCCACATCATTGGCCATACCCGCATGGCCACCGAAAGCGCCGTGACCATGGAAGGCAGCCACCCGTTTTCCACCGGTGCCGACCTGTGCCTGGTGCACAACGGCTCGCTGTCCAACCACTTCCGCCTGCGCCAGGTACTCAAGCGCGAAGGCATCAGCTTCGAGACCGACAACGACACCGAGGTGGCGGCCGGCTACCTGACCTGGCGCCTGCAGCAGGGCGACACCCTGGCCCAGGCCCTGGATGGCGCGCTGCAAGACCTGGACGGTTTCTTCACCTTCGCCATCGGCACCCGCAACGGCTTTGCCGTGATCCGCGACCCGATTGCTTGCAAGCCGGCCGTGCTTGCCGAGACCGACGACTACGTGGCCATGGCCTCCGAATACCAGGCCCTGGCCAGCCTGCCGGGCATCGACAAGGCCAAGGTCTGGGAGCCGGCGCCGGCCACCTTGTACGTCTGGGAACGCGAAAGCGCCTGACCCCCACCGAATCACTGGAGACATTCATGAAGACGATCGACCTTTCCAGCGCCTCGGTGCGCGTACTCAACCAGTCCCTGCACGATGACGTGCCGGACCTCGAATGGCGGGTGACCCACCCCGACGGCAAGCACAACCTGGCCGTAGGCATCAACGCGGCCGTGTCGGTGGATATTGAAGGCCATGCCGGCTACTACTGCGCAGGGATGAACCAGCAGGCCAGCGTCACCGTGCACGGCAACGTCGGTGTGGGCGTGGCCGAGAACATGATGTCCGGCTCGGTGCGGGTCAAGGGCAGCGCCTCCCAGGCCGCTGGCGCCACCGCCCATGGTGGGTTGCTGGTGATCGAGGGTGATGCTGGAGCGCGTTGCGGCATCTCGATGAAGGGCGTGGACATCGTGGTTGGCGGCAGCATCGGCCACATGAGCTGCTTCATGGGCCAGGCCGGGCGCCTGGTGGTGTGTGGCGATGCCGGTGATGCCTTGGGCGATTCGCTGTACGAGGTGCGCATCTACGTCAAGGGTACGGTGCAGTCGCTGGGTTCGGACTGCATCGAGAAAGAGATGCGCGCCGAGCACCTGCAAGAGCTGCAGGACTTGCTGAACAAGGCGGGGCTGGAGCACAAGGCCGCCGATTTCAAGCGCTACGGCTCGGCCCGCCAGCTGTACAACTTCAAAGTCGACAACGCCAGCGCGTACTGATCCAGGAGCATTCCCATGAGCGAGCAATTCCCCCCGGTACTGCGTGAATCGGCCACCTTCGATCGCCTGACCATCCAGGAAATCCAGCGTGCTGCCGAAACCGGCATCTATGACATCCGCGGCGGCGGCACCAAGCGCCGCGTGCCACACTTCGACGACTTGTTGCTGCTGGGCGCCAGCGTTTCGCGCTACCCGCTGGAAGGCTACCGCGAAAAGTGCGGTACCGACGTGGTGCTGGGCAACCGCTTCGCGAAGAAGCCGATCCACCTGAAGATCCCGGTGACCATTGCCGGCATGAGCTTCGGCGCGCTGTCGGCCAACGCCAAGGAGGCCCTGGGCCGTGGCGCGACCATTGCCGGCACCAGCACCACCACGGGTGACGGCGGCATGACCCCGGAAGAGCGCGGCCAGTCGCAGCACCTGGTGTACCAGTACCTGCCGTCGCGCTACGGCATGAACCCCGATGACCTGCGCAAGGCCGACGCCATCGAGATCGTCCTTGGCCAGGGCGCCAAGCCCGGCGGTGGCGGCATGCTGCTGGGCATGAAGGTCACCGAGCGCGTCGCCGGCATGCGCACCTTGCCGATCGGCGTCGACCAGCGCAGCGCCTGCCGCCACCCGGACTGGACCGGCCCGGACGACCTGGCGATCAAGATTGCCGAGATCCGCGAGATCACTGACTGGGAAAAGCCGATCTACGTGAAGATCGGCGCCAGCCGCCCGTACTACGACGTCAAGCTGGCGGTGAAGGCCGGTGCCGACGTGATCGTGCTCGACGGCATGCAGGGCGGCACCGCAGCCACCCAGGAAGTGTTCATCGAGCATGTCGGTATCCCGATCCTGCCGGCCATTCCACAGGCGGTACAGGCGCTGCAGGAGATGGGCATGCACCGCAAGGTGCAACTGATCGTCTCCGGTGGCATCCGCAACGGTGCCGACGTGGCCAAGGCCATGGCCCTGGGCGCCGACGCAGTGGCCATCGGCACGGCGGCGCTGATCGCCCTGGGCGACAACCACCCGCGGCTGGACGGCGAGCTGAAGAAGATCGGCTCGTCTGCCGGCTTCTACGACGACTGGCAGAACGGCCGCGACCCGGCCGGCATCACCACCCAGGACCCGGAACTGGCCAAGCGCCTGAACCCGGAAGAGGCCGGCCGGCGCCTGGCCAACTACCTGCGGGTGCTGGTGCTGGAAGCGCAGACCATGGCCCGTGCCTGCGGCAAGTCGCACCTGCACAACCTCGACCCCGAGGACCTGGTAGCGCTCACTGTCGAGGCCGCCGCCATGGCCAGGGTGCCACTGGCCGGCACCGCCTGGGTACCGGGCCAGGCCCAGTACTGATCCAACATCTGGGGCCGCTTTGCGGCCCCGAATGCATCCCCATTCGCACAGGAGTGACCCCATGAAGCTTGCCCTGGCTGTCGTGCTGTTTGCGTTGACGCCGTTGGCCCAAGCCGCCGAACCGACCCTGGACACCGGCAACACCGCCTGGATGATCTGCGCCGCGATGTTCGTGCTGATGATGTGCATCCCGGGCCTGGCGCTGTTCTATGGCGGCATGGTGCGGGCGAAGAACTTCCTTTCGGTATTCACCCAGCTGTTTGCCGTGGCCGGGGTGATCGGCATCCTCTGGGTGCTGTTCGGCTACAGCCTGGTGGTGGACACCACCGGCATGGTCGAAGGGCAGCTGACCTTCAACAGCTTCATCGGCGGGCTGGACAAGGCGCTGATGCTGAACATCGGCCACGACAGCCTGGTGGGCAGCATCCCGGAAGGGGTGTTCGCGACGTTTCAGCTGACCTTCGCCATCATCACCCCGGCTCTGATTGCCGGTGGTTTTGCCGAGCGCATGAAGTTCAGCGCCTCGTTGCTGTTCATGGCGGCCTGGTTCGTCCTGGTGTACGCGCCGATCGCCCATATGGTGTGGGGCGGGCCGGGGGCGCTGATGGTCAACTGGGGTGTGCTGGACTTTGCCGGTGGCACCGCCGTGCATATCAACTCCGGTGTGGCAGCGCTGGCGGCGGCGTTGATGCTGGGCAAGCGCAAGGGCTACCCGCAGACGGCCATGCCGCCGCATAACCTCGGCTTCACCCTGGTAGGCGCGGGGCTGCTGTGGGTTGGCTGGTTCGGCTTCAACGTCGGCTCCGGGCTTGCGGCCAACGAAGGGGCTGGGGTGGTGATGCTGGCGACCATGGTGGCGGCGTGTGCCGGGATTGTCGGCTGGTTGCTGACCGAGAAGCTCATGCATGGTCGGCCCACCGCGTTGGGTGCCGCCTCAGGGGCTTTGGCCGGATTGGTGGGGATCACCCCGGCCTGTGCGTTTGTCGGGCCGTTGGGTGCTGTGGTCATTGGGCTGCTGACCGGGGCGATCTGCTTCTTTGCCGTGACCCGGCTCAAGCAGGCGTTGGGGTATGACGACAGCCTCGATGTGTTCGGGCTGCATGGGGTGGGCGCGGCGGTAACCTGGTGCTGAGCCCGTCGTTGCCTTCGGCCGGGCAGGGCGGGGCCGGGGAGTCAGGCTCGCGCTGGGCATTGAAAGGCTTTTGCGTGAGTGGGCTGAACCCCAAGGTATTCCTGCTGTTCCTGGCCTTGCTGCCGCAATTCACTGACCCACAGTCGAGCTGGCCGGTGCCGTTGCAGATCTTGTTGCTGGGCCTGGTGCACCTGTGCAGCTCGCTGGTGATCTATTCGCTGGTCGGCTTCGGCGCCAAGGCTGTGCTGAGCACCCGGCCTGGGGCGGCAAAGCTGGTCGGACGGGTGTCGGGGGTGGCGATGATCAGCGTAGCCCTGGGTTTGATCGCCGGGCAGATTCACTGACTTCAGCGCTTACCTTCGACGCAGATGTGGCGGTTGTGGCTTTACACGCCTAGCACTTTGCCAAGCAGCTGACACACCTGTTCGGCCGAGTAGGGTTTGGCCAGGAAGGCAAACCCTTGGTGCCCGCCTTCGGCAATCGCTTCGCTGTAGCCAGAGGTGAGGATTACCGGCAATTGCGGTCGCTGGCGGCGCAACTGCCTGGCCAGTGCCAAGCCGCCCATGCCTGGCATGACCACATCGGAAAACACGGCATCGAAGCCTTCGGGCGAGTTGGCAAGCTGCACCAGGGCATCTTCGGCCGAGCTGGCCCAACGGATCTGGTAGCCGTGGTCTTCAAGGATTTGCGCGGTAAAGCTGCCCACATCGGGATTGTCCTCGACCACCAGGATGCGCCGCCGCTCGCCCCTGGGTTGAGGCCCGTTGTGCGGGTCGCTGACAGGTGCGCCGCTGGCCGGTGTCGGCTCTTGTGGCAGGTACAAGGTGAAACGGGTGCCCTGGCCCTGGACGCTATCGACCTTGACGTCGCCATCGGACTGCTTGGCAAAGCCAAATACCTGGGACAAGCCCAGCCCGGTGCCTTCACCCGGCGCCTTTGTGGTGAAGAACGGATCGAAGATGCGCTCCAGCAACTCGGGGGCGATGCCGACGCCACTGTCACTCACCGAAATGGCCGCGAACAGCCCGTCGTGGCCGGGCATGTGCTGATCGGCCTGCAGGCACAGGCGCAGGGTGCCTTCACCGGCCATGGCGTCGCGGCCGTTGAGCATCAGGTTGATCACTGCGGTTTCCAGCTGGCTGAGGTCGGCGCGGATATGGCAGGGCGATGCCGGCAGTTGCAGCTCGACGTGGATGCGTGCGCCGGTGGCCGTGTCGAGCATGTCGGCCATCGCCTCCAGCCGTGACCCGGCCTCGAACACTTGCGGGCTCAGCGCCTGGCGACGGGCGAAGGCGAGCAGCTGGCCGGTCAGCTTGGCGCCGCGGTCGACGGTGTCGGACATGGTCTTGAGGTAACGTTCGCGGCGCTGTTCGTCGAGGTTGGGGCGCTGCAGGAAGTGCAGCGACGAGCGGATGATGGTCAGCAGGTTGTTGAAGTCGTGGGCCACGCCGCCGGTCAGCTGGCCGATGGCTTCGAGCTTTTGCGTCTGGTGCAGCACCGCCTCGGTGTGCAGCAGCTGCGCGGTACGCTCTTCGACCCGGTGTTCCAGGGTGGCGTTGAGCGCTTCCAGGGCGGCCATTGCCTCGCGCACTTCGGCGTGGGCCTGGATGCGCTGAATATGCGCCCAGGAGCGTTCGGTGACTTCGCTGATCAGTGCCTGCTCGTAGAGCGTCCAGGTCCGTGGCTGGCGGTCATGGATGGCCATCAGCGCTGTCAGCCGCCCATTCTTGATCAGCGGCATGCAGACGGTGGCGGTGATGCCGATGGCCTGGAAGGTGGCCGCCTCTTCGGCGGCCAGTTCCCTGAGGTTGTCGTTGATCACGAAGGGCAGGCCGGCGCGCAGGCGGCTGACGGCCAGGCAGCCGAAATCGGCCAGGCGGTATTGCCCGAGCAGGCGCGGCGAGCCCGGTGCGACCCAATCGCCGCAGATGGTGAAGCCGTCTTCGTCCGCTTCCATCACCGCATAGGCGCAACTCGACAGTTCCAGGTGCTCCACGAGCATGCGCGTGGTGATCGCCATGATGTGGTCCGGGTCGGTGGCATTGGCCACGGCGCCGCCCAGGTTGTCGAGAAAATTCAGGCGCTGGTTGGTGACCACGCTGGCGGTGGTTTCGGTGACCGTGTCGAGCATCCCCAGCACACGGCCATCCTCACCGCGGATGGGGCTGTAGCAGAAGGTGAAATAGGCCTTTTCCGGGCTGCCGCAGCGGTCGATCAGCAGGGGGAAGTCCTCGATGAACACCGCCTCGCCAGCGAGTGCCCGCGCGGCCATGCCACCGATCTCGTGCCAGGCTTCTTGCCATACCACACTGAAGGGGCTGCCCAGGGCCAGCGGTTTGTCGCCGAGGATCCGGGCGAAGGCGTCGTTGTGCAGGGTGATCAGCTCTGGGCCCCAGAGCACGGCCTGGGGAAAGCGCGAGTCAAGGCACAGGGCAACGCTGGTCCTGAGTGTTTCAGGCCATTGGCCGAGCGGCCCCAGGGGGGTGGCAGCCCAGTCGTGGTTGCGAATGCGCTCGGCCATCAGCCCGCCGCCGTCTAGCCAGTTTGCCATGTGCAGTGCTGGTCCGTTTGTTTGAGATCTCTAGATTGCACCGAGAATAGACGGTTGGCGAGTGGCTTGCGGCGCCGACGGTGCCTCAGCGCATGAAATGCACCTTGCCGGTGTCGTCATTGCCCATGTAGATGCCATAGACCCCGGCCTGCCGTTCGAGGATGTAGCGCTCGAGAATCTGCCGGATTGCCGGGTAATAGATCTCGTCCCAGGGGATCTCGTCAGGTTCGAAGAACTTGTACGCCAACGTTTCCGGCCCGTACTGCCCGGTCTCTTCGGTGGCGATGGCGCGGAAGATGATGTACACCTCGCTGATTTTCGGCACGCTGAAGATCGAGTAGGGCGAGACGATGTCGGCGCGTACGCCGCTTTCTTCCCAGACCTCGCGCAGGGCCGCCTGCTCGGTGGTCTCGCCGGCTTCCATGAACCCGGCCGGCAAGGTCCAGGTGCCGGGGCGTGGCGGGATGGCGCGCTGGCACAATAGATACTTGCCGTCACGCTCGATGATGCAACCCGCGATGATCTTCGGGTTGATGTAGTGGATATAGCCGCAGCCAGTACAGTGCAGGCGTTCGTGGGTGTCGCCTGCGGGAACGCCCCGGGCCAGTTCCGTGGTGCAATGCGGGCAGTAGCGCGGGGCGTTGGGCATGTCAGCGGCCTATACAGGTCTTATATACGTGGATCCTTCAGGGCCAAGGGTTCGACCATGTCGCGTACCTTGGTGTTGTCGTCCTGCTTCTGGCGCAGGTAGTCCAGGGCAACTTTGGCAGCGGCGCGGACGTGGTCGACCGAGGCCTGATGGGCAACCAGTGGGTCGCCGCCCTTGATCGCCTCGACGATCTTTTCCATTTCACGGTTGCTGGCGCCGCGGCGGTTTTCCTGCGACACCGAGGTGGCGCGCAGGTAGCTGATGCGTGCCTGCAGCTGGCGCAGCTGCTGGGCGGCGACCTGGTTGCCGGAGCCTTCCAGGAGCACGTCGTAGAAGCCCTGCACCGAGTCCAGCACCTGCTGCAGTTCGCCCTCTTCGAGGGCTTCGCGGTTGACCTCGAGCGCGCGCTCCAGGGCACGGATGTCCTTGGCCTTGGCATTGAGGGTGAACAGCTGCACGATCAGGCCTTCGAGCACGCAACGCAGCTCGTAGATGTCGCGGGCGTCTTCCAGGGTGATGATGGCCACGCGTGGGCCCTTGGCGTCGGCGAACTCCACCAGGCCTTCGGACTCCAGGTGGCGCAGGGCCTCACGCACCGAGGTGCGGCTGACGCCGAGGCGGTCGCAGAGGTCGCGCTCGACCAGGCGGTCGCCGGGCAGCAGGTGGAAGTTCATGATCGCGCCGCGCAGCTTGTCGAGCACGATTTCGCGCAGGGTAACGGGGTTGCGGTTGACCTTGAAGCTGTCGTCGAGTGGCTGGCGTTTCATCAGGTGCGCTCTTTATGAGGCTGTTGCGCCAACATCACGGAGCCCCCTGAACCGAGGCACTCCTTGCAGTGGTTCGAACAGCCCGTTGTTAACGGGTTGACTCCGCATCGGCTTCGGCGAACGCCTCGCGGGCCAGGCGGAAGCTGTCCACCGCCGCGGGCACGCCGCAATAAATGCCGACCTGGAGCAGGATCTCGCGAATCTGTTCACGGCTCAGGCCATTACGCAATGCGCCGCGAATGTGCAGCTTGAGCTCGTGGGGCCGGTTGAGCGCGGAAATCATGGCCAAGTTTATCATGCTGCGCTCTTTCAGCGAGAGGCCTTCGCGGCCCCAGACGTGGCCCCAGCAGTACTCGGTGACCAGCTCCTGCAGCGGCTGGGTGAATGCGTCGGCGTTCTGGATCGAGCGGTTGACGTAATCCTCGCCCAGTACCTGGGTGCGGATCTGCAGGCCTTTCTCGTACTTTTCGTTGCTCATGCGCAGTACTCCGGAATAAAACAGGGGCCGCAACCGAGGGTGAGACGATTAGCGCGGCCCCTGGAAAACAGGGACATCGGTGGTGGCTTCTTCGCGGGGCAAGCCAACACCGACTTCAAAGTCAGCCCAGGGGTGGCAGGGCACCCAGCTTGCCTTTGTGGTAGACCATCGGCGTCACCGGCTCGGCCGGCAGCACCAGGTTCTTCACCGCGCCGACGATGATCGCGTGGTCACCGCCGTCGTATTCGCGCCACAGTTCACACTCGATGATCGCCGTGGCCTTGGTCAGCAGCGGGTTGCCCAGCTCGCTGAGCTGCCACTCGACGCCCTTGGCCTTGTCCTTGCCCTTGCCGGCGAAGGCATAGGCCTCGGCGGTCTGGTCGGCGGACAGCAGGTGAATGGCGAACTGCTTGCTGTCACGCAGGATCGGGTAGGTGTCCGATGCGTAGTTGGGGCAGAACAGCACCAGCGCCGGCTCGATCGACAGCGCGCTGAACGCGCTGGCGGTGATGCCGACGATGCCGCCGTCGGCGTCCAGGGTGGTGACCACGGTGACGCCGGACGGGAACGAGCCCATCACGTCTTTGTAGATGCCAGGTTCGATCATCTCGTGCTACCTCTTAGCGCATCACAAACGGGTCGGGCATCGGCGCGGTGGACAGGTTGATCCACACGGTCTTCAGCTCGGTATAGGCCAGCACCGAATCGATGCCGCTCTCGCGGCCGTAGCCGCTGTTCTTGAAGCCGCCGATCGGTGCCATGGCCGACACTGCGCGGTAGGTGTTGACCCAGATGATCCCCGAACGCACGTCGCGGGCCAGGCGATGGGCACGGCCCAGGTCGCGGGTCCAGATGCCGGCGGCAAGGCCGAACTGCGAGTCGTTGGCGATGGCCAGGGCCTCTTCCTCGGTCTTGAAGCGGATCACTGCGGCGACCGGGCCGAACACCTCTTCCTGCATGATGGTCATCGAGTTGCTGTCGCACTCGAACAGGGTCGGCTCGTAGAACCAGCCGTCACCCTCGACCTCGGCACGCTTGCCGCCCATGTGCAGCTTGGCGCCTTCGGCCTTGGCCGCAGCGACCAGGCCTTCGACCACGGCAAGCTGCTGTGCGGTGGCCATCGGGCCCATTTCGCTGGCGTCGTCCTGCGGGTTGCCGATGCGGATGCGCTTGGCACGGGCGATCAGGCGCTGGACGAATTCGTCGAAGATCTCGTCCTGCACCAGCAGGCGCGAGCCGGCCACGCAGCTCTGCCCGGAGGCGGCATAGATGCCGGCCACGGCGCCGTTGATGGCGCTGTCCAGATCGGCGTCGGCGAAGATGATGTTCGGCGACTTGCCGCCCAGCTCCAGCGACAGCTTGGCGAAGTTCTCGGCACTGCTGCGCACCACGTGGCGGGCAGTAGCGGCGCCGCCGGTGAAGGCGATCTTGCGCACCAGCGGGTGGCGGGTCAGCGCCGCGCCGGTGCTTGGGCCGTAGCCGGTAACCACGTTGACCACGCCCGCCGGGAAGCCGGCTTCCAGGGCCAGGCGGGCCAGCTCGAGGATGGTTGCCGAGGCGTGCTCGGAGGGCTTGATCACGATGGTGTTGCCGGCAGCCAGGGCCGGGGCCAGCTTGATCGCGGTCAGGTACAGCGGGCTGTTCCACGGGATGATCGCGGCGACCACGCCGATCGGCTCGTGCACGGTGTAGGCGAACAGGTCTGGCTTGTCGAGGGGCAGGGTGCCGCCTTCGAGCTTGTCGGCCAGGCCCGCGGTGTAGTGGAAGAACTCCGGCAGGTAGCCTACCTGGCCGCGGGTTTCGCGGATCAGCTTGCCGTTGTCACGGCTTTCCAGCTGGGCCAGGTGTTCCTTGTTCTCGGCGATCAGGTCACCCAGACGACGCAGCAGCTTGCCGCGTGCGGTGGCGGTGATGCTGCGCCATGCCTTGCTGTCGAAGGCACGCTGGGCGGCCTGTACGGCCAGCTCGACATCGGCTTCGTCGGCGTCGGGCAGCTGCGCCCAGGCCTGGGCGGTGGCCGGGTTGAGGCTGTCGAAGGTCTTGCCGCTCTGGGCATCGAGCCACTGGCCGTCGATGCACATCTGGAAACGAACGAGGGTCATGCAACAATCCCCTTGGCGGATTCGGTGAGGGTGCGGGCTTGGGCGAGGAAGTCCAGCAGCATCTTGTTGACTTCACGCGGGGCTTCCACGGGCATCATATGCCGTTGCTCGGCGAGGACCACGCTTTGCGCACCAGGAATGCTGGCAGCGAGCTGGCGGGTCATGGCCGGGGTGGAGCCCGAGTCGAGTTCGCCGGTGGCGATCAGCGTCGGCACCTGGATGGTGCCCAGGTCACTGGCGCGGTACATGTCCTGGGTGGCGAACAGCGAATAGGTAGTGTGGTAGCCCTGCGGGTCGTTGTTCGCCAATACCTGGCGAATGGCGGCGACCTGCGCCGGGTTGGCAGCCTTGTATTCACGGCTGAACCAGCGGTCGAGGGCGGCGTCGACGTTGGCGTCGGGGCCGAGCTCCGCAGCCTGGGCGGCGCGGGCGATGACGCCGGCACTCTGCTCGGGGGTGCGGTTGAACACGCTGTTGAGTACCACCAGCGCCGCCAGACGCTGCGGGTAATTGAGGGCGAATGCACGGGCGACCAGGCCACCCATGGAGAAGCCGATCACGGTGGCTTGTTGAACCTGCAGGTGGTCGAGCAGCTCGGCGAGCTGGGCGGCGTAGCCTTCCAGCCCGGTGTCGGCAGCCGGCAAGGCGCTCTGGCCGTGGCCGAGCATGTCGTAGGTGATGACGCGGTAGTCATTGGCCAGGCCAACGATCTGCCCGCCCCACATTTCCTTGTTCAGGCCCACGCCGTGGATCAGTACCACGGGTTGGCCCTGGCCGACGGACAGGTAGCTGGTGCCGGCAGGTGTGCGTTCAGCGACAGGCTGAATCATGGAGGGCGCTCCTTGAAGGTCGGGCGCGGCGGGTAAGCACGCCACGCCCCGGCCCGTCTTGGTTGTTGTTATTGAGCGTTGGCTTTTTCTGCAGCCAGTTCTTCCAGGTCGATGTAGCGGTTGCCGATGCGCGGGTGCAGGCGGCCGCCGTCGGCAGCGCCCAGGACCACGACGATTTCATCGGCGCGCGGGGCGTCTTCGATCTGCATTTCCAGGGTGATGTAGTGCGAACGCAGACCTTCGTCGTCCTTCTGCATCATCGGGATCTGGATCGAGGTGCCTGGGCCGCCGCGCTTGTTGGTGAAGCTCAGGTAGCTCTTGGCCTGTACCGCTTCGCGGTAGTGGTTGCCGAAGCGCAGGGTGTGGATCACTGCCGAGGCGTGTTCGATTTCGCCATCGGCGCCGACCACTGCAGCCTTACCGTAGGCCTCGATCTTGTCGGCACCGCCGATGGCTGCGGTCAGGCGCTCGACCATCAGGGCACCCAGCTCCGAGCAGTTGGCGCGGATTTCCGGCTTGAGATCTTCAACGAAACCGCGACCGGCCCATGGGTTCTTGATCACGACGGCCAGGCCGACCATGGTCACCGGCTTGTCGGTGGCCTTGCCGCCTTCGATGCGGGTCTCTTCGGAGTAGGTGACGATCTTGCGGATTTCGAAACTCATGGGTGGCTCCTGGTGAGGGTTATCAGCTCTTGTTGTCTGATGGTATACCATAATATTTGTTGTGCAAGAGGTGGCTTGAAATTTCTCTTGCGGGGGGACGAAAGGTGGCCTGATCCCTTGAATTCAGGGGTGTCTGCACTGGCCTCTTCGCGGGACAAGCCCGCTCCTACAGGGACTGCTCAACCTTCAAGGTTTACATCACACCTGTGGGAGCGGGTTTACCCGCGAAGAGGCCGGTACAGGCTAAAAAAAGCCCGCTCACGCGGGCTTCGGGGGCCCACGGGAGCGGGCGCGTCCCGCAATGTCTCAGGCAATGGGAATTCAGGCGAAGGCCGGCACCACTTCCTTGATGAACAGCTCGAGCGATTTCTTCTTCTCGGCGTGGGGCAGGCTGTTGTCGCACCAGAAGCTGAACTCGTCCACGCCGAGTTCCTGGTAGTACTTGATACGGGCGATGATCTCTTCCGGGGTGCCGATCATGGTGTTCTTGCGGATGTTCTCCAGCTGGAACGCCGGCACTTCGGCGAATTTCGACTCGGGGCTCGGCTCGAGGAAGCCGTTGACCGGAGTGGTCTTGTTGCCGAACCAGGCATCGAAGGTACGGTAGAAGCGCGAGATGGCCTGGGCGCCGATTTTCCAGCCTTCCGGCTCCGACGGGCTGTGCACGTGGGTGTGGCGCAGTACCATCAGTTGCGGGCGTGGCACGTCCGGGTTGTTGTCGAGGGCGGCCTGGAACTTGTTCTTCAGGTCCAGCACTTCCTCGTCGCCCTTCATCAACGGGGTGACCATGACATTGCAGCCGTTGGCCACGGCGAAGTTGTGCGAGTCCGGGTCGCGGGCGGCGATCCACATCGGCGGGGTGGCGTTGAACGGCTTCGGTACGCTGGTGGAGGTCGGGAACTTGTAGACTTCGCCGTCATGGGCGTAGTCGCCTTCCCACAGCTTGCGCACCACCGGGACCATTTCGCGCAGGGCCTTGCCACCGTCGGTGGCCGGCATGCCACCCGCCATGCGGTCGAATTCGAACTGGTAGGCACCGCGGGCCAGGCCCACTTCCATGCGGCCATTGCTGATCACGTCGAGCAGGGCGCATTCGCCGGCAACGCGTATCGGGTTCCAGAACGGCGCGATGATGGTGCCGGCACCCAGGCGGATCTTCTCGGTGCGCGCGGCCAGGTAGGCCAGCAGCGGCATCGGGCTTGGCGAGATGGTGTATTCCATGGCGTGGTGTTCGCCGATCCACACGGTGCTGAAACCGCCGTGCTCGGCCATCAGGGTCAGTTCGGTCAGGTCTTCGAACAGCTGGCGGTGGCTGACCTGTTCATCCCAACGTTCCATGTGCACGAACAACGAAAATTTCATGGGGCTTTCCTCAACGCTTGAAAGTGTCTGTCGCCAGGCTGCGCAGGCGCCAGGTGTCTCGATTCAGAATAGGCTTCAGGCAAAGGCCGGCAGGCTGGCCATCTTGCCGCGGCAGTAGACCATCGGTCGTGGTGCGTCTTCAGGGACGATCAGGTTTTGTACCTTGCCGACCATGATGGCGTGGTCGCCACCTTCATATTCGCGCCACAGTTCGCATTCGATGACGGCAGTGGCGCCGGCCAGGATCGGGTTGCCCAGTTCGCTCAGGGTCCACTCGATGCCGGCGGCCTTGTCCTTGCCCTTCTTGGCGAACGCGTAGGCTTCGGCCTGCTGCCCACCGGAGAGCAGGTGAATGGCAAAGCGCTTGTTCTTGATCAGGACAGGGTAGGAGTCGGAGGTATAGTTGGGGCAGAACAGCACCAGCGGCGGGTCCATCGACAGGGAGGAGAACGCACTGGCGGTCAGGCCGACGACCGAGCCGTCGTCGTCCAGGGTGGTGATGACGGTAACGCCGGACGGGAACGAGCCCAGGACGTTCTTGTAGATGCTTGCGTCGATCATCTGGTGTACCTCTAAAAGGCTGCGGTGGTCCGCGGTTTTTATCGTTGATGTGTCTGATGGTATACCGTAATACCTATTTTGCAAGCGGAATTTTCAGCCCTGGTTTTTCACGATGAACGGCTACAGGCCACGTAAAACGTGGGATTGAGCGGTGAGGCGGTTTGTCGCAGGGGGTGTGCGAGCAGATCAGCGGGCGTTTTTTCCTACGGAGCAGTGTTGTCAAAAGTTTGGAATACCATAATATGGTCCGCAGCTGAGAGGCCGCCTAGATGCGGTTTCCTTACAAAGATAAAAACGACCTTTCGAGCTGAATCCTATGTCCCAACCGTCATCGCAACACCAGTTTGTCGAGAATCACACGGTCGATTACGTTCCACCTGCCGAGCGCCATGGGAAGGCGCGCGACCTGTTCACCCTCTGGTTCAGTACCAACATCGCGCCACTGCCTATCGTCACCGGTGCCATGGTGGTCCAGGTATTCCACCTGAACCTGCTGTGGGGGCTGATCGCAATCGTGCTGGGTCATCTTGTCGGGGGCGTGTTCATCGCCCTGGCCTCTGCGCAGGGACCGCAGCTGGGCATTCCACAGATGGTCCAGAGTCGTGGCCAGTTCGGCCGCTACGGCGCCTTGCTGATCGTGTTCTTCACCGCGCTGATCTATGTCGGCTTCTTCATTTCCAACATCGTCCTGGCGGGCAAGACCATCCACGGCATCGCCCCGAGCGTGCCTATGCCGGGCGCGATCGTGATCGGCGCCCTGAGTGCGACGGCCATCGGCGTGATCGGCTACCGTTTCATCCACATCCTCAACCGCATCGGTACCTGGGTGATGGGTTCGGCACTTCTGGCCGGCTTCATCATGATGTTCGTCCAGGAGCTGCCGGCCGACTTCCTGAGCCGCGGCGCGTTCAACCTGTCGGGCTTCATCGCCACGGTGTCGCTGGGCATCATCTGGCAGATCAGCTTCTCGCCGTACACCTCCGACTACTCGCGCTATCTGCCGCGCGAAGTGGGCATTGCCAAGCCGTTCTGGGCGACCTATTTCGGCGCCACGCTGGGCACCATCCTGTGCTTCAGCTTCGGCACGATCGCGGTGCTGTGCGTGCCGGACGGCACCGACGCGATGGATGCGGTCAAGCAGGCCACCGGCTGGCTGGGCCCGATCCTGATGGTACTGTTCCTGCTCAATATCATCAGCCACAACGCACTCAATCTGTATGGTGCGGTGCTGTCGATCGTCACCGCGATCCAGACCTTCATCGCCGAATGGACACCGAGCGTCAAGGTGCGGGTGATCCTGGCCTCGGTAATCCTGGTGGGCTGCGGGATGGTGGCGCTGAATGCGTCGGCCGGCTTCATCGGCCAGTTCATCGGCCTGATCCTGGCGCTGTTGCTGGTGCTGGTGCCGTGGGCATCGATCAACCTGATCGACTTCTACCTGATCAAGAAGGGCCAGTACGACATCGCGTCGATCTTCCGTGCTGACGGCGGCATCTATGGCCGCTTCAATCACCACGCGATCATTGCCTATGCCTGCGGGATTCTGGTGCAGTTGCCGTTTGCCAACACGTCGCTGTATGTGGGGCCGTATTCGAACATTGTCGAAGGGGCTGACTTGTCTTGGCTGTTCGGTTTGCTGGTGACGGTGCCGCTGTATTACTGCCTGGCGACGCGCGGCAAGGCTGCCGAGCGGGCGGGGCGGGTGCTGAGCGTCAACGACTGATGGATTGATGTTGCTGTGACAGGGGCTGCGCTGCAGCCCATTCGCGGGACAAGCCCGCTCCTACAGGTACAGCGCAAGCCTTGGGCATTGTGCAAACCCTGTAGGAGCGGGCTTGTCCCGCGAATGGGCCGCAAAGCGGCCCCAGCTGTTTCAGGTCAAACCTTGAACTGCGCCACCATGCCATTCAGGTCCACGGCAAGGCGCGACAGGTCCTGTGCCGCTGCGCTGGTCTGGTTCGCCCCCGCCGACGTCTGCATCGCCAGGTCACGAATGTTCACCAGGTTGCGATCCACCTCCCGCGCCACCTGCGCCTGTTCCTCGGAGGCACTGGCGATCACCAGGTTGCGCTGGTTGATCGAAGTGATCGCCTCGGCAATCACCTCAAGCGCCTGACCTGCACCCTGCGCCACTTCCAGTGTTCCGTTGGCCCGGCTGCGGCTGCTGTGCATCGCCGACACTGCCCGTTCAGTACCGTTCTGGATCCCGGCGATCATCTGCTCGATCTCTGCCGTCGACTGCTGGGTCCGGTGGGCGAGGGCGCGCACCTCATCGGCCACCACGGCAAAGCCGCGACCAGCCTCACCAGCGCGAGCCGCTTCGATCGCCGCGTTGAGCGCCAGCAGGTTGGTCTGCCCGGCAATCGCGCCGATCACGTCCAGCACGCGGCTGATCTCGTTGGCGTTGCTGGCCAGTTGTTCGATCTCGGTCGAGGTGCCCGTCACGTCATTGACCAGATGCTGGATCGAGGCCAGGGCCTGGTTGACCTGATCACGGCCATCGCGGGTGTTCTGGTCGGCGCCTTTCGAGGCATCGGCCGTGCTGACCGCGTTGTTCGCCACTTCTTCCACCGCCGCGGTCATCTGGTTGACGGCGGTGGCGGCCTGGTCGATTTCCGCGCTCTGCTGGTGCAGGCCACGGCTGGTGTCTTCGGTGACGGTGTGCAGTTCTTCCGAAGCCGAGGCCAGTTGGTCGGAGGAGGCGGCGATCTTGCGGATGGTCTCGCGCAGGCTGTTCTGCATGCGGCTCAAGGCGCGCAGCAGCAGGGCCGGTTCGTCGCGGCCGACGACACGGATGTCCTGGGTCAGGTCGCCGGTAGCCACGCGCTCGGCCACGGCGACCGCATCGGCCAGCGGTACTACGATACTGCGGGTGAGTACGGTGGCGATGGTAGCCAGGGCGAGCATGATGATCACCAGCGAGACGATGATGGCGGTGAAAGCCTCGTCGGCGACATCGCTGCTGCGCTGCGAGGCATCCTCGGCACCTTTGCCGTTGTAGGCAATGAGCGCGACCATGGCCTTCATCATGCTATCGGCGTACTGGGTGAGCGGGCCGCTGATCTGCTGCTTGGCCTCGTCCATGCGACCGGCAGCGATGTCCTGCACTACCCGTGACTGCAGGTCGAGGTATTGCTGGTGGGCACCCTCGAAGGTGTTGAACAGAGTGCGGTCATCAGCGGCGATGATGGTGTCCTCGTAATCCTTGAGGCGATTTGCGAGCTGCTCGTTGATGCCCTTGAGCAGGTCGATGTTGCGCGCACGCTCGCTTGTGTTGTCATCCAGCGCGGCGCGCAGGGTGAGGGCGCGGGCACGGCCGAGGTTGGTGCTGATTTCACTGAGGGCAACCACGGCGGGCATCCAGGTGACACGGATTTCGTCCGTGGCCGCGTCCATCTGCCGGGTTTCATAGAGTGTGATAAGGCCCATGGCCAGAACCAATGCGCCCAGCAGGGCGAAAACGCTGGTAGCGCGGGTGCCGATCTTCATATTCCGTAACTGCATGGAATGCTCCTTGACGTTGGCGTGCAGGCGTCAAGAGCATGGTCGGATGGCCGGGCCACCAGGGAATGGCGCCAGGCTCTCGATGCGCTGCAGATTTAAGTGTGTGCCTCACCCTCTTGTATGTTTTTTTGATTGCGATGATGCCATATTGCCATCAATATTGACCAGGCATTCAATGTAACAACATCTTCTGAAATATCCGTCATTCTTTGACGGATCTGTCAGGAATTTGCAGTCAAAGGATCACCAGCAGCGGCGGGGGATTCCGCGCTACCAGGTCAGAATGTTCCAGCCTGTTGCCGCCGATAGGCCCCGGGCTGCACCCCCATGGCCTTGGCAAACGCCCGGGTAAAGGCCGCCACCGACTGGTACCCCACCTGCACCGCCACTTGTTCCACGGTATTGCCCGCCTTCAGCAACCGGCACGCATGGCGCATGCGCAGCGCCAACAGCACTTGCCCCGGCGACTGCCCGGCCAGCTCATTGAAGCGCTTGAAGAACGCCGAGCGCGACAACCCGGTGCAGGCCGCCATGCTCTCCAGCGTCCAGGCCTGCCCAGGCTGCTCGATCAACTGCTCCAGCAACCCGGCAAATGCCGGCTGGCGGGCGAGGGCGACCAGTCCGCCCAGCGATTGCCCCCCGTGCACCTGCTGGCGTAGCACATACAGAAACAGCAGTTGGGTCAGGCGCTCCAGCATGATTTGCGAGGGCGAGCGCTGGCACTCCTCCAGAATCAGCCCGAACAACGCCCGCGCCGCATGGCCGGCCGGCTCATCGGCGCGCAGCACGATCCAGTCGGCTAGCCCCTCGACGATCAATGACGACAACCCGGCGCGGAAGTCGAAAAACCCGCATACCAGGCCCACCCCATCGTTCGCCGTCGCATCCAGCGCCTGCATCTGCTGGCGTGGCTGGTCGCAGGCTGTGATCGGGTCCTGGTCGCTGGATAGCCGATAGCTCAGGTCGCGCAGCAGGAACACGGCATCGCCGGCCGCCAGGCGCACGGCCTCGGCGTGGCCATCGAGGTGCAACCAGCAATGCCCTTGCACCACCAGGTGAAAGCTGGCACGGCCCATGCCTTGGGTGCTGGCATGCCAGCCGCCGCAATAGCGGCCGACATGGAACAGGCTCGCGTCGAGTTCGAGGCCTTCTAATAACCAATCGACAAGATGGCTGGATGAAATCATCTAATGCAAAGACTCAGGAGCAAGGAAAGGCGACTGATGAATATGGAGGGTAATTCTTATAACCAACAGACTGTAGCGACACACATCAAAAGGAGACCACTCCATGTCCTCCCGCATTACTCTACACACTCTGCAGAGCGCCCCGGAAGCGGCCCGCCCATTCCTCGAAAACGCCCAGAAGAACTCCGGCTTCATTCCCAACCTGCTCGGCGTGCTGGCCAACGCCCCGGCAGCGCTGGAAACCTACGTCACTGTCTCGGCCCTGAACGGCAAATCCGAGCTGACCCTGGCCGAGCGTGAAGTGGTACAACTGATTGCCGCCACCAAACACGGTTGCGACTTCTGCGTCGCCGGCCATACCGCCGTGGCCCTGAACAAGGCCAAGCTGCCCGCCGAGGTGGTCGAGGCCCTGCGTGCCCGTGGCGAACTGCCGGATGCCCGCTACGAGACCCTGGCCGAATTCGCCCGTGAAGTCATAGCCACCCGCGGCAATGTCAGCGACGCCACCTACCAGGCCTTCCGCGCAGCCGGTTTCACCGAGGGCAACGCCCTGGAAGTGATTCTTGGCGTGAGTCTCGCAACCCTGTGCAACTTTGCTAATGTGTTCGCCCAGACGCCGCTCAACGACGAGCTGAGCAAGTACCGCTGGCAGCCAACTGCGTAATTGACGCCTGGCGCTGGTGGCGCCTGCGATTTCAAAAGGAGTAGGGACATGCTTGATGCTGCATTTCGTCAATGGCTGGATGCCAATGCCGAGGCAATCGACCAGGGCCAATGCGACCCGCAGCTGGTGCTGGCGCACATCGCCGAATCGCAACTGCTGCGCGTAGGCGTCGCCCCGGCACTGGGTGGCAGCGGGGGCGCGGTCACCCATGCGGTCGAAGCCATCGCCGCCATCGCCAGCCGCTCGCTGGCCGCAGCCTTTGTCTGCTGGGGCCAGCGCGCATTCATCGAGTACCTGCTGCAAAGCCCCAACCAGGCCTTGCGCGAGCGCTTGCTGCCCAGACTGCTGACTGGCGAGCTGGCCGGTGCCACCGGATTGTCCAACGCCATGAAGTTCCTTTCCGGGATCGAGGCGTTGCAGGTGCGTGGCCGCCCCGAGGCGGCGGGCTGGACGCTGGAAGGCCGCCTGCACTGGGTGACCAACCTGCGCAAGAGCGGCTTCGTCGTGGCGGCGGCCATCGAGGACGATGCCGGCGGCTCGCCTTTCGTGATGGCGATTCCCTCCGACAGCCAGGGCCTGGAGCGTTCTGACGACCTGGAACTGATGGGCCTGCAATCGAGCAACACGGCAGCGCTGGCGTTCCATCAGGTGGAATTGAGCCGCGACTGGCTGCTGCACGAAAACGCCCGCGAATTCCTGCCCAAGGTGCGCCCGGCGTTTCTCGCCCTGCAGTGCGGCATGGCCATCGGCCTGGCGCGGCGCTCGCTGCACGAAGTACACGAACATCTGCACGGGCGCCTGTCGTTCCTCGAAGAACACCGCCAGGTGCTCAAGGAACGCCTGGAAAACACCGTGGCCGAGCTCAAGCAAGGCCTGCTCGAAGGGCGCTTCCAGGGCCAGCCGGCGGCGCTGTTCAAACTGCGCATCACCCTTGCCGAAAGTGCGGCCGATGCCGTGCAGCTGGAGCTGCAGGCCAGCGGCGGCAAGGCCTACCTGGATGAGTTCGGTGCCGGCTTCGCCCGCCGCTGGCGCGAGTCGGCGTTCGTGCCGATCGTCACCCCAAGCCTGGTGCAACTGCGCGCCGAGCTGCATCGCCAGGCCGCCAGCGCATGAGCCAAGCGTTACTCGAAGCCCGCGAGATCAGCCTGGGCTACCCGCGCGCGGGCGGCTGGCAGGAGGTGCTGGCGCGCTTCGACCTGCAACTGGCGCCAGGCGAGGTGGTGACCATCCTCGGCCCCAGTGGTGTCGGCAAGTCCAGCCTGCTGCGGGTGCTGGCTGGCCTGCAGCAGCCACGTGGCGGCCGCGTGACCCTGCATGGCGAGCCATTGCAGGGTCCCCATCCGCGCCTGGCAGTGGCCTTCCAGGACCCGAGCCTGCTGCCCTGGCTGAGCCTGGAAAAGAACGTTGCCTTCGGCCTGGACTTCGCCCGCCAGCCCAAGCTGACCGCAGCCGAGCGCCGTGCGCGCATCGACCATGCCATCAGCTCGGTGGGCCTGGCCCATGCGCGCAACCAGTATCCGGCGCAGTTATCCGGTGGCATGGCCCAGCGCACCGCACTGGCCCGCTGCCTGGCGCGCCAGCCTGAAGTACTGCTGCTCGACGAGCCGTTCGGTGCGCTCGACGAAGTGACCCGCGCCGACATGCAGCAATTGCTGCTGCAACTGATTGCCACCCACAACACGGCGGCGGTGCTGATTACCCACGATATCGACGAAGCCCTGTTGTTGTCCGACCGAGTGCTGCTACTGGGCAACCACCCGGCGCACATCCTTGGCCAATGGCACATCGACCTGGCGCAACCGCGCACGCACCGGGTCGAGGAGCTGGGCGCACTGCGCATCGAGATCCTGAAAACCCTTCGGCGGGCAAGCCGCACGGCTGAACCTTCCCCTACCTCATTGCCTTCGGAGCCTGCACATGTGCATGGATGACTGCTGTTCCGCCACTTCGCGTCGTGATTTCCTCAAGCTCAGCGCCATGCTCACTGCCGCTGGGGCGATGCCATTGCTGTCCAGCCTGCAGGCCCGCGCAGCCGCCGAACCCGACGCGCCGGTGCGCATCGGCTACCTGCCGATCACCGACGCCACGCCGCTGCTGGTGGCGCACAACAATGGCCTGTTCGAAGCCGAAGGCATCAAGGCCGAGCGCCCGGTGCTGCTGCGTAGCTGGGCGCAGGTGATCGAGGCGTTCATCTCGGGCCAGGTCAACGTCATTCACCTGCTGTCGCCGATGACCGTGTGGGCACGTTATGGCAGCAAGGTGCCGGCGAAGGTGGTGGCCTGGAACCATGTCGGCGGTTCGGGCCTGACCGTGGCGCCGGACATTACCGACATGAAGCAGCTGGGCGGCAAGACCGTGGCCATCCCGTTCTGGTACTCGATCCACAACGTGGTGCTGCAGCAGATGCTCAACGACAACGGCCTGACCCCGGTGTCGAAGCCCTCCAATGCCCAGCTGGCGGCCAACGAAGTCAACCTGCTGGTGCTGCCGCCCTCGGACATGCCGCCGGCCCTGGCGAGCAAGCGCATCGCCGGCTACATCGTTGCCGAACCGTTCAACGCCCTGGCCGAGAACCTCAAGGTCGGCCGCGTGCAGCGCTTTACCGGCGATGTCTGGCGCAACCACGCCTGCTGCGTGGTGTTCATGCACGAGCACGACCTGAACAACCGTCCGGAATGGTCGCAGAAGGTGGTCAACGCCATCGTCAAGGCCCAGCACTGGACCCGCGAGCACCGTGCCGAAGCAGCGGCGCTGCTGTCCAAGGCGGGCCCCAACAAGTACACCCCGCATGAACCGGCAGTGCTGACCAAGGTACTGGCCCCGGCCGCCGAAGACCGCGCCAGCTACATTGCCAGTGGCGCGATCCAGCATCAACAGTGGGATGAAAAGCGCATCGACTTCCAGCCCTACCCATACCCCAGCTACACCGAGGAACTGGTCAAGCGCCTGAAGCACACCCTGATCGAGGGCGAAAGCGGCTTCCTCGCCGGCCTGGACCCAGCGCAAACGGCCCGCGACCTGGTCGACGACCGCTTCGTGCGCAACGCCATTGCGGCAGTCGGTGGCCCTTCGGTGTTCGGCATCGCCGAGAACTTCCAGCGTAGCGAGGAGTTCGCGGTCTGATGCGCAAGCACGTCGTCCATGCCGGCCTGGGTTTGGCCGGCCTGCTGGGGTTGCTCTTGCTGTGGTGGCTGGGGGTGCGGTTGTTCGGCGAGGCCGACGGCCTGTCGGCGCGCTTCTCGCCCCAGGCGACCCTGGCCAGCCTGGTCGAGCTGCTCGGCCAGGGCGAGGTCTACGGGCATGTCTGGGTCAGCCTCAAGCGCATTCTGGTTGGCCTGCTGCTGGCGCTGCTGATTGGCGTGCCGCTGGGGCTGCTGGTCGGCAGCTACCGGCATCTGGAGGCGGCGACCACGCCAGCGTTCCAGTTCCTGCGGATGATCTCGCCACTGTCGTGGATGCCGGTGGTGGTAATGCTGATGGGCGTAGGCGACCAGCCGATCTACTTCCTGCTGGCCTTCGCCGCGCTGTGGCCGATCCTGCTCAACACCGCCGCTGGCGTGCGCCAGCTCGACCCGCGCTGGCTGCAGCTGAGCCGCAGCCTCAGTGCCACGCGTTGGGAAACCTTGTGCAAGGTGATCCTCCCTGGGGTGATCGGCCATGTACTGACCGGTGTGCGCCTGGCCATTGGCATCCTGTGGATCGTGCTGGTGCCGTGCGAGATGCTCGGGGTGAGTGCGGGGCTGGGGTATTTCATTCTCGATACCCGCGATCGCCTGGCGTACTCGGAGCTGATGGCGATGGTGCTGCTGATCGGCGTGTTGGGGTTCATGCTCGATGCCCTGGCTCGCGGGCTGCATCGGCGTTGGGTGCATGCCTGACCGGCCAGTTCTGTCTCTTCGCGGGGCAAGCCCGCCCCTACAGGACGGTGCGTTCCTGTAGGAGCGGGCTTGCCCCGCGAAGAGGCCGCACGATCAATGCACCGACTTGCGCTCCCGCACACAGGCCTTCGCCTGGGCGGTCAAATCATCCAGCCATTCATCCCGCTGCTGCTCGGCATCGAGCATGGCATCCTCACCCTGCTGATTAAGCAGGTAAGTGTGAATCTGCAGCACCTCGGCAGTCTGGTAGATCGGCGCAATATCCAGCCGGCCGATCAGCGCACCACTGGCCTGGCCGGTACTGCTCATCAGCACCTGCGGCCCGCTGGCGGCGACCACCTGCATGCCCATGCTTTCGAACCAGGGCACCTGATGGGCAAAGGCATTCAGCTCGACGCTGGCATAGCGCGCCTGCGCATCACCCAGCAGGGCACGGGCAATGCCTTGGCGGCGGTGGCTGGGCGCCACGGCCAGAAACGCCAGGGCGCAGGCCTGGGGGTTGTCCTGGGCCGGCAAGGTCAAGGCGAAACCGAGCAACTGGTCTGGGGCGTCGGCATCCAGAGCCAGGGTCAACTGCACCGCCAGGCCACGGGTGCCGTCAATGGCCTGCAGATACTGGTGCACCTCCATGCCGACACCGTACTGGTACAGCGGATAGAGCGGGTTTTCGGCACGAATGGCGACGCTGCTCAGGTCGCCGACGTTGTGGATCACCAGCTCGCGGATCTGGTTCTGGAAGGACTCGGGCGGCACGCTGTCGAGGCGGCTCAGGATGAACATCGGTGGACGGGCTCCGGCTGCGGTTGGCTCACCGCGCCGGGTTGGCGCGGGGTGCACAGTCTAAACCCTTTTTAGCCGCGCATCGCGGCAAGCATCAGGTCGAGGTTCTGCACCGCTGCGCCCGAGGCTCCCTTGCCGAGGTTGTCAAATACCGCCGTCAGCACCACCTGGCCGTGCTCGGGGTTGGCGTACAGCGCCAGGCGCAGGTCGTTGCTGTCGTTCAGCGCCTCAGGGTCGAGCGGGGTGGCCGGACCTTGCTGGTGCAGGGGCATCACCTGCACATGGCGGGCGCCCTGATAGTGCTGTTCCAGGCAAGCTTGCAACTGTTCCGCGTCGGGCTGGCCAGGCAACAGGCGCAGTTGCAGCGGGATGCTCAGGACGATGCCCTGGCGATAGGCCGCGTAACCCGGCAGGAACATCGGCCGTGCCGACAGGCCAGCGTGCAGCTGGATCTCCGGCACGTGCTTGTGCGCCAGTTCCAGGCCATACAGCTGCAAGGTCGGGGCGTGTTCAGCACCCGGGGTCTCATGCCGCTCGACGGCTGCGCGGCCGCCGCCGGAATAGCCGGAGATGGCATGGATGCTCAGCGGGTAGTCGGCAGGTAGCAGGCCGGCCTGGACCAGCGGGCGCAGCAGGGCAATGGCGCCAGTGGGGTAGCAGCCAGGGTTGCTGACACGTTTGGCTTGGGCGATACGCTCGGCTTGTTGCCCATCCAGTTCTGGCAGGCCGTAGACCCAACCTGGCGTGGTGCGGTGCGCGGAGCTGGCATCGATGACCCGTACCGCCGGGTTTTCGATGGCCGCAACAGCCTCGCGGGCGGCGTCGTCGGGCAGGCACAGCAAGGCGATGTCGGCGCTGTTGATGGCGTCGCTGCGCCGCTGTGGGTCCTTGCGCTCGGCTTCGGGCAGGGTCAGCAGGCGCAGGTCGTTGCGACCTTGCAGGCGGGCGTGGATCTGCAGGCCGGTGGTGCCTTGGTCGCCGTCGATGAAGACAACTGGTTTGTGCATGGTCGGGAGTCCGGTCAGGGGAGGGGGTGGCCTATGCTCGCCTGTGGCCTTGAGAAAGAAAATTTGAATATCATGATGCTGAAATTCAGTTTTGATGAATCAAGGATCGCCGCCCATGCGCGAAATCAGCCTCGACCGCCTGCGCACCCTGGTAGTGATTGCCGACCTGGGCTCCTTTGCCGAAGCCGCCCGCCAGCTCAACCTGGCGCCGCCCACCATCAGCCTGCACGTGGCCGAGCTGGAAGCGCGGGTCGGCGCGCCGCTGCTGACCCGCAACCGCAACCAGGTGCGCCCCACGAGCATCGGCGAGACCTTGCTGGCACGCGCTCGTCGTTTGCTGGCCGATGCCGATCTGGCCCTGGACGAGGTGCGTCGCCAGGTCGAAGGTCTGACTGGGCGGGTGCGCCTGGGCGCCTCGACGGGGGCTATTGCCCATCTGCTGCCCAGGGCCCTCGAACACCTGCGGGTGGCGCACCCGGGCATCGACGTACAGGTTCAGGTGCTGACCTCCCAGGCTTCCCTGGCGCGCTTGCGCGAAGGCAACCTGGATATCGGCCTGGTAGCGCTGCCACAGGTGGCTGGCAAGGGCGTCAGGCTCACGCCCTGGCGGCGTGACCCGATCCTGGCGTATGTGCCGGCCGACTGGCAGCCGCCGGCAAAGGTCACCCCCGGCTGGCTGGCGCAGCGTGCGTTGATCCTCAATGACAACAGCACCCAGCTGTCGCGGGTGACGGGTGAGTGGTTCGCGGCGGCGGGTTTGTATCCCGAGCCGCGCATCGAACTGAACTACAACGATGCCATCAAGAGCCTGGTGGGCGCCGGCTATGGCGCGACCTTGTTGCCGCAGGAAGGTGAGGCCGCCGAACTGGACCGGCGCATTGCGCGCCGGCCGCTGCGGCCAGGGTTGTGGCGCCAGCTGGGAATTGCCTGCCGGGAGGGGCAGGTGGAGCGGGCCACCGGGTTCGTACTTGAGGCGCTGGAGCGGTTGCGGCAATAAGGGCAGCAAAGCCCACGCGGTACCTGTGGGAGCCGCGCTTGCCGGCCAAAGGGGAGCAAAGCGCCCCAGCGTTCAGCCCCGCTCTCGCAGGCGAACTGCCGTCACGGTCTCGCCGCCAACCCCCCAGTTGTCCGTCGGCACTTCCTCGATCACCACGAAGGTACTGGCCGGTGGCTTGCCCAGTACCTGTTCGAGCAACTGCGTGGTGCCCTCGATCAGCTGGCGCTTGTGTTGCTGGGTCACCCCCTCATCGGTCACCCGGATATGAACGTAAGGCATGGCTGTTCGCTCCTCGGTTCAGTGCCAGGTGCCGGCGGTGCTGCCACCGTCCACGGGCAGGATGACGCCGCTGACGAAGCGCGCATCGGTCAGGTACAGCACGGCATCCACCACATCCTGCGGCTTGCCTGTGCGACCGCTTGGTGACAGCCCGCCAAGCCCTTCGACGTTGCCGCTGTGCAGCGGTGTATCGATGATCCCCGGCGCCACCGCATTGACCTGCACACCGCTGGCGGCCAGTTCCAGAGCCAGGCCTTTGACCGCCTGGTTGAGCCCGCCCTTGACCAACACTGGCAATAGCGCCGGCACGCGGGTATCCGGCTGCAGGGCGATAGAGGCAGTGATGGCGATGATCTGCCCGTGGCCTTGTGCAGCCATGACCCTTGCCGCTGCCTGCGACGGATAGAAAAAGCCCTTGAGGTTGGTGCCCACCAGCGCGTCGACGTCAGCCTCGCTGTACTCGGTAAAGGGCTTGGGGATGAAAATCCCCGCGTTGTTGATCAGGATGTCGACGCCGCCGAAGGTCGCCTGTGCCGTGGCGATCAGGTGCTGGGCAGTCTTGGCTTCGGCGATGTCGCCGGCCACGCCGGCGAAGCGCTGCGGGTGACCGAGGCGGGCGGCGGCCTGCTCCAGGCGCGCTTGGCTGCGGGCATTGCCGACCACGTTGTCGCCGCGCTCGAGGAAGGCCTCGGCGAGGGCGAAGCCCAGGCCGCTGGAGGCCCCGGTGATGATGACGGTTCTTGGCGTGCTCATGGTTGCGTTCTCCGAAAGTGAGCCGGTTGGCTCGTGGTGGAGATCACTGTAGGGCGCAACGCCTGCTTGAAAAATGAGCCGGATGGCACTTCAATCGATACACCATGTAATTAATCGAGCCGCCATGACCCGCTACTTCGACGACTTGCAACTGGGCAGCCTGGAGTTGTTCTGCCTGGCAGCCGATACCGGCAGTTTCACTGCTGCGGCCGCCGAGGCCGGTGTCACCCCGGCAGCGGTGAGCCGCAGCGTGGCGCGTCTGGAGGAACGCCTGGGCGTGCGCCTGTTCGTACGGACCACCCGGCAGATGCGCCTGTCCGACGCCGGCCAGGCCTATTACCAGCAATGTCGACAGGCGCTCGGGCAGTTGGTCGAGGCGGAGCGCCAGGCCACCGGTGGCCAGGCCGTGCCCAGTGGCCGCCTGCGCATCAGCGCGCCCACCCCTTATGCGCATCACCGTCTGCTGCCGTTGTTGCCGGCGTTCCGTCAGCGCTATCCACAGGTGCAGGTAGACTTGCATGTCAGCAATCGCAACGTCGACTTCGCCGAAGAGCCCTTCGACCTCGCTATCCGTGGTCGCGAGCCAGCCGATTCGCGGCTGGTGGCGCGGCGTCTGGAGGATGCCGAATTGGTGGTGGTGGCGACCCCGGGCTACCTGGCCCGCATGGGTACGCCGCAGGTGCCGCAGGACCTGGCCGGGCATGAGTGCATTCAGTTCGAACTGGCCAGCAACGGCCGCCGTTCGCCATGGCGTTTTCGCATCGAAGGCCGCGAGGTTGAAATGGATACCGACGGTGGCTTCACCTGCCTGGGCGACTTCCTGGCAACCGCGACACTGGTGCGCCATGGGGGTGGCCTGATGCAGGCCTACCGCTTCACCGTGCAGGACGCGCTGGCGAGTGGCGAGCTGGTCGAGGTATTGGGCGCATACGGCGGCACCTCGCGTCCCTTCATGCTGATCTACCCCCAGGCCCGACACATGCCATTGCGGGTACGGGCGTTCATTGACTTCCTGTTTGCCGAGGGCGCTCGACCGCTGATCTGAACCGACACACTGGGCCTGCGCCGACTATGCTCTTTTCTGCGTCGAGCCATTGTCTCTCGATGATCATTCCGATTGCCCAGGAGAACGCTCCATGAAATCCATGAAATTCGTGCCTCTACTGGTGATTGCCTCAGTGTTGAGCTTTACCGCCCATGCCGACGCTAAAAGCAACTGCGCGGCCAAGATCAGTGAGCTGGAAAGTATCCATAAAGCCGATGGCCCGGGGCTGCATGGTGGTATGGCACACGACTACAAAGAGCACTTGAAAACAGCCAAGGACGCGCAGGCGAAGGGGGACTATACCCAATGCCAGGCCTCGGCTGACCAAGCCAAGACCATCTACAACAAGGCCCGCAGCAAATAGTTACATGGCTGTACGGCTTCTTCGCGGCGACGTACGTGAAGAAGCCGGCACAGGCATACCCATCCAGGCTGCCAGCTTTCAGCCAGACGAAATCCCCACCGGATCGAGCATCAGAACCAGCGGTCGTTCTTCTTCCGGCCGCGGGTCAGCGCCGGCAGGATCAGCCCCGCCAGCAGGCCAGCGCCGGCGATGCTGCCGCCGTACACCATGTAGCGCATCATCACCTGCTTGTTCTCGTCGCCCAGGCGTGCCTGTGTATCGCGCAGGCTCGATTGGCTCTGGTCGAGCTGTTCGTTGAGTGCCTGGTTACGGGCTTCCAGTTCATCAATGAGCTTCTTGCGCGAGTCGAGGGTTTCCTGCATGCCCTGCACGCGGTTCTTCCAGCTGTCATCGATGTTCTTGAGCTGCCCGGACAGCTCCGCCACCTGTGCGTCGAGCTGCGGCAGGCGCTCGTTCTGGCCCGGTACCGACTGCAGGTCGCTGGTGAGGATCCACACCAGGTCGCCATTTTGCCCACGCACCTGGCTGTAGTTGCCCTGGCTGCCGATCAGGGTGAGTTTCTGCCCGGACTTGAGCGTGCCGACGATGCGGTGGCCATCGGTCGGGCCACTGCGCACATAGGTGCTCAAACTGTCGCTGACCCAGCGCGCATCGCTGGCCGGCTCTTCGGCATGCGCGGGGACGGCAAGAGCCACCAAGGCGGCGAGCAGGCTGCCGCGCAGGGCAGGGAGGGCAAGGGAGGCTGGGCGGGATTCAGGCATTTTGGGTCTTCGCTGCAACAGGAAAAATAGGCCCGGTAACTGTAGATCAGCGACGGAGCCGGCGAACCGGTCGGTGAATTGACCGTCAGGGACAGACCGCATTTTTGTAAGCAGGTTCACTGCTGAATGTAGGAATTACCAACAGAATGTTGCAAGTGCCGGGCTAGAGGCGCTGCGTGCCCATGACACGATTGTAATGCTGCGATCACCTTGGCGTTATCCGCCAGGCCCCACTCTCCGACTCCGCCAACACAATAAAAAACCTCCCCAAGGAGCTTCGGATGACCCGAACCGCACCCCTGTCCCTGGCTGCATGCCTGGCGTTGTCTGGCGTCATTGCATCGGCAAGCGCCGCCCAAGAAGCTGGCGAAGGTTTCATCGAGGGCAGCACGCTCAACGTGCTCAACCGCAACTTCTACTTCAACCGCGACAACCGCGACGGGCCGGCCCCGGTGCACAACGCTACCAAGCCGGCCAGCAATGGTTATTCCGAAGCCTGGGCGCACGCCATCATCGCCCGTTACGAATCTGGCTTCACCCAGGGCACGGTGGGTTTCGGCCTGGACGCCTTCGCCATGCTCGGGCTCAAGCTGGACACCGGCAGTGGGCGCAACGGCGGGCGCAGTTCGTTCGATGTGCTGCCGGTGGACCACGACGGCCAGGCGCGTGGCGAGTACACCAAGCTTGGCGGTGCCGCCAAGGTGCGATTGTTCGATACCGTGCTCAAGGTGGGCGATGTGTTCCCGGCCAACCCGGTGGTGGCCGCGGGCGATTCACGTCTATTGCCGGAGAGCTTTCGCGGCGTGACCGTGGAGAACACCAGCCTCAAGGACCTGACCCTGCAGGCCGGCCGCCTGCACGCGATGAGCCAGCCGGTCTCCAGCGACATGCGCGAGAACTTCGTGACCTTCTACGGCGGCCCCGTGGACTCGCCCTGGATCGCCTATGGCGGTGGCGACTACGACCTCACCGAGCACATCAGCGTCAGCCTGTTCAGCAGCCGGCTCAAGGATGTGTGGAACCAATACTACGCTGGTACCAGTGCCAGCTGGCCGCTCGGTGAAGACGTCGCACTGATCGGTGGCCTTAATTACTACAAGGCCGTCGATGAAGGCCGGCAGCGCCTGGGCGTGTTCGACAACGATATCTGGAGCGCGAAAGTCGGGGTGCGCTTCGGCGCGCATACCGTGGCGCTGAGCCACCAGCGCAACAACGGTGACGATGACTTCGACTACCTGCGCCAGTCTGATTCGATCTTCCTCGACAACTCGATCCAGTACAGCGACTTCAACTCGCCCAAGGAGCGCTCGTGGATGCTGCGTTATGACCTGGACATGGCGGCCTATGGGGTGCCGGGGTTGTCGTTCATGACGCGATACGCAAAAGGTACCGATGCAGATTACTCCAACGCCAACGCCTTCTACATGCGCCGCGACGCGGACGGTAACCCGCTGACGGAACAGAAGCGCTGGGAGCGGGATATCGAGGTCAAGTATGTGGTGCAGAGCGGCGCGGCCAAGGACCTGTCATTGCGGGTGCGCCAGGCGACCAGCCGGGCCACGGCGTTCGAGTCGGACCTGGACGAAGTGCGGCTGATCGTCGAGTACCCGCTGTCGGTGCTGTGAATTCACCTTTGGAAGCGTTCAAGCTCCTTTGGTCAAGGTGGATGGTTTGGCGCCCCGGTCGGGGCGCCTTTTTTGATTTTTGCCCCATGCCAACCTTGCTATCCTCGTCGGCACTCACCGCAGCGAGCCGAGCATGCCAAGACCGAAGAAGCACGACCTCACCACCGTAGACAGCTGAGCAATGGCATCGACGACCAGTACTTCCGCCAGCTCGGCGAGGCCCGTGATACGGCTCACGCCCGCGAACTGGTTGCCGACCTGATTGACTTCGACGAGAAGACCGCGCGGGTGCTGGATGCGCTGATCGAAGGTTTCACCATCCACAATGCCCTGAGCAAGACCACGGTCAGCCGGGCCGACATACTGGCGTTGATCGAGGCGATTGCGTGAAGGCAGCGCTGCCATCGACAGCCGAGCCAATCACTCAACCTCCCGCTCTTGCTCTTGCTCTTGCTCTTGCTCTTGCTCTTGCTTTTGCTTTTGCTTTTGCTTCTACGCGCGCGATAGTCCAGGCGACGCAGAGTGCGACTTCAGGAGGCCGAACGCAGGCGTCTGGAGGGCCAGGGTGCGTAGCACCCCTTCGGCGTAGCCGAAGGCGCGAGATGTAGACTTGCGTAGCAAGTCGTAGGCCGCGCGGGCCCGGAAGACGCCGGAGTGAGGGGACCCCGGAGCGAAGCGCAGGGGCCGGATGATGGGAGCCGGGGTTTTTGGTTACTTTTTGCCCAGTCAAAAAGTGACCCGCCGTAAGGGCGGAAAGGTGACTCAGCGCCACCTTGGCAAATGAATGTTGACCCGATTCAAAGGCCCACTTCTCCAAAAAGCCAAAAAGCCAAAAAGCCAAAAAGCCAAAAAGCCAAAAGCTCGACTGCGGTGGTTTTGACTCAGTCGAGTACATTCATTTGCCATGGCGACGCACAGTCACCTTTCCGCCCTTACGGCGGGTCACTTTTTGTCAAACGCGACAAAAAGTAACCAAAAAACGCTGGCTCCCATCATCCGGCCCCTGCGCTGCGCTCCGGGGTCCCCTCGCTCCGGCGTCCTCCGGGCCCGCGCGGCCTACGACTTGCTACGCAAGTCTACATCTCGCGCCTTCGGCTACGCCGAAGGGGTGCTGCGCACCCTGGCCCTCCAGACGCCTGCGCTCGGCCTCCTGAAGTCGCATTCGGCGTTTGCTGAGCTACCGCGCACTTAGAAGCAAAAGCAAAAGCAAAAGCAAAAGAAAAAGCAAACAGCGCTAGCTAACGTGGTTACTGGCTGGAGTCTCTCCCTGCAGGCGATTGCGTTCCTGCAGCGATAAGGCCAGCACGTAGGCGACAGCCACCAGAGCCACTTCGGCTGGGGTCATGGCCATGCCGACCAGCGCGCCGTGCGGATGTACGGCAAAACCGTACGGGCGTACGAGGCACGGGTCAATGCCTGCTGCCGGTGGCGGCTAGGTCGCTACCAAGGTCCTGGCCAGGCAGTCCTTGCAATTGACGACGGTTTCCCGAGGCCCTGGCTGCACGTGTACCAGGTTCGACCCGCACATGGCGCAGAACAGTGTGCAGCCATGGGCATTCGCACTCCCTGGCAGTTCTGCGATGTAGTCGCTGACCTTGCGGCACAGGCCATGGTCATGCTGTTGCAACAGCACGTCGAACAGCGCCTGGCTGAAGCCTGAGCGCGGGGCATGAGTGTCGTAGCGCGATACCGTGAACTGCCAGTGCTCACGGATGGCGCGCTCGCTCAGCGAAAGCAGGCTCCCGGGAATGGTGTTGGCGGCATGAAGTTTGTTGACCTGGGCGCGAGCCACGAATGACAGGGCTCCACGAATGGCAGTGTTGGTCAGAGACCAGATGTGCCGTACGGGGTGCGCATCGAGCAGCTGCGCTGCGACTTCCGAGGCTTTCTTCCTGGCCTCGAAGGGCAGGCCGTGTTCTGCGCTGCGGGTGGCGATGTAGGCACAGACTTCTTCATTGCAAAGCAGCTTGATGGCCGCGACGAGCTCGTCATGCCATTGCGGCTGTGGGCCATTGGACACTGCCTTGTGCAGCGCGCGATACAAGGGGCCAAGGTCGGCCCGCTGCGGCTCATCCAGGCTGACATTGGCGATCCAGCGGACTTTGTTCTGCCAGGCCTTCGGCGTTGGGTCGTCGCTGAAAGCATCCAGCGGCGATTCGGGGTCGACCAGCAGGACCTGGTCTTCGTGCAGAGCAAGCAACATCGCCGAATCCATGCTCGGCGAAGGGCTGATGCGTGCGTCTGCGAGGGTCTTTTCCGCAGCCTGGATGCAACCCTTTTGCGCATCCATGCGTATTTCGAGCACGGCCAGCAACTGCAACTGGCGGGTGATCGACAGCGTGTGCAATGGCACTGGCAGGCGCTTTGCCAAGGACCAGTGCTCGTTGATGCGTTGGCGCCGCTCCACGGCCTTTGCCTGCCTGGCCCGTTCTCGCGCCGCCAGGCAGGGCTGGCAGGCGCAATCGCGTTTCCATGGGTTGCGCCCAGGGAAGTAATGGCGGTGGGCGCAGTTCGGGCAGTAGGCCAGGTTGTCGTTCCAGCTGTTGGCCGAGCGGCTTTTGCGCCGTTCGTACAGGCTGACTTCGCAGTAAGGGCACTCGAGTTCGGCGCAAGGTACCGGGGGAAAGGCCTTGATCAGGCTGCTGGGGGCGATGTCGATGGCGTAGCGTTCGAGCAGTACCGCGATCCTTTCACCGCCGATGTATTCGCTGTACAGCGCCTCGATCTGCTCAGCGCTGAGGTGCTGCAACTTTGATTTGAAGTCCGACAAACCTGTATCTCCCTGCGAATAGTCGCTTGTGAGGTTTTGTCGGCAATGATGCAGTGCTGTGAATCAGGTGGGTTGTGGGAAGCTTCTTTTGTGCTGGTAGGATTTTTCTGACTGTTGGTGTCACACCGAAAATCGGCCGTGTGTCCGTCGCCCCGGGGCCTGCCCAATGTCGCGACCAACGGTCGCTTGTGCGGCCCACGCCTGCAGCAGGCGCTTTGCGACCACCGTCAGCCCCACCCACGATCGACGGTGAGCGACCAGGCGCTGGCCGTGGCCATCGCCAGCCAGGGCTGAAGGGCTAGACTCAAGGCTTTCTGTTCTCCCATGGAGCCTTGCCATGACTGCCAAGAACACGATCTGCCTGTGGTTCGACAAGAATGCCGAAGAAGCGGCGAATTTCTATGCCAGGACCTTCCCCGACAGCAAGGTCATCGCGGTGCACCCGGCCCCTGGCGATTACCCTTCAGGCAAGGCTGGTGAAGTGATCACCGTCGAGTTCACCGTGATGGGCATTCCCTGCGTGGGGCTCAACGGTGGCGACACGTTCAAGCATTGCGAGGCCTTTTCGTTCCAGGTCAGCACCGAGGACCAGGCCGAAACCGACCGGCTCTGGCACGCTATCGTCAGCAACGGCGGCAGCGAGAGCGTTTGCGGCTGGTGCAAGGACAAGTGGGGCATCTCCTGGCAGATCACTCCGCGCATCCTCATCGAAGCCATCGCCAACCCCGACAAGGCCGCCGCCAAGCGGGCGTTCGACGCCATGATGAACATGGGCAAGATCGACGTAGCGAAAATCGAGGCGGCGCTTAAGGGATAGGGCCGCCTACCTTCGTCCCAGGCGCTAAAACCCTCAAGCCTGGCACCTCCAAGCACCTACCCCCGGGTCAGGCGTATGATCTGCCGCGCACAGAAGGCCCCGGTCAGAATCACCCCGAACAACCGCAATGTCTGCATCGCCAGCACCAACCCGACATCGGCATGGGTCTCGACGGCGATGATCGCCATCGCATCCAGCCCGCCCGGGCTGGTCGCCAAGTACATCGACAGAAAATCCGTGCCCATCGCCAGGGCCAGCACGTAGGCACACGCGGCGCATAACACGATCAACGCCACCGCCCCGGCGATCATGGTCGGCAGGCGTTTCCACACGTAGCGCACGGTCTGCCGGTCGAAACGCAGGCCGATGTAGCAGCCGATGGCACCGTAGGCAACCGCCAGCAAGGGCTCGGGCAAGCTGATGTTCAGCAGCCCACTGAGTTGCAGGGCGCCGCCGAGCAGCAGCGGTATCAGCAAGGCACCGGCAGGCAGGCGGTTACCGAGGGTGATGCCCACCAGCACCACGCCCAGGCTGAGCAAGCTGTCGATCAGGTGCGGGCCTTCCAGCGCCGCGGGTGCATGGGCCGCCGTACTTGCGCCTGGCGCGGCACCGAGCAGGTGACTGACCAGCGAGCCGATCATCACCACGCACACTACCCGCACATATTGCATGGTCGCCACCACGCGGCCGTCGGCGCCATTATCCTCGGCCATCGACACCATTGCCGACGCCGCCCCCGGCGCGGTGCCCCAGGCGGCGGTGCTGCCGGGGATGCCGCCGAAGCGTACCGTGCCGAGGCCGACCAAAGCGCTGAGCACCACCGTGATGAAAGTGGCAACCAGCATCAGGTGCCAGGACTGGGCCATCGACACCAGCACCGCCCAGGTCACCGAGTGGGCGACCAGCAGGCCGACGCAGCCCTGACCGAAGCGGAACACCTGGCGGTGCAGGTGCAGGTATGCGCCTGATACGCCGAAGACGATGGCCACCAGCATGGGGCCGAGGAACAACCCTGCCGGTACGGCCAAGGCATGCAGCAACTGGCCGAAGGCACCGGCGCAGATCAGCAGGGCGAGCCACTGGAAGAGGGTTCTGGAAGAAGCGGGTAGGGCGGTCTGCAACGTGGGTACTCCTTGCGCAGCGATAACGCGGGGCTGGCAGCGCCAGCGGAGAAAATTATCGACGGCGCAATCGATCAAGTCTATTTTCTACTTTCGATGAATCCATAACTGAAATTCATGAATCATGGACCTGCGTGACCTCACCTATTTCGAAACCATCGCCGAGCTGGGCCACCTGGGCCGGGCGGCGGAGAAGCTCAACCGCAGCCAGCCGGCGCTGAGCAAGAGTATCCAGCGCCTGGAGGAATCCCTGGGTACCCGGTTGTTCCAGCGCGATGGCCGCCGTATCAAGCTCACCGATGTCGGCAAGCTGCTGCTGGCGCGGGGCAAGCAGCTGCAACTGAACATCGCCGAGACCGAGCGCGAGGTGCGCGATTTCGCCAGCGGGCTGGTCGGCAACATCCGCCTGGGCTGCGCGGCGAGCATGGCCGATCATCTGCTGCCGCATCTGACCGCAGCGTTGCTGGAACGGGCACCGGAAGTGACCTTGAAGCTGTCCATCGCCCAGGACGATGTGCTCAAGGAATCCCTGCGCGCCGGGCGGCTGGATGTGATCATCTCACCGCAGATCGCCATGGACCCCGAGTTCACCACCTATCCCATCCTCGAAGATGAAGCGATCGTGGTGGCCAGTGCCGAGCACCCGATCTTCGCCGGCCCCATCACCCTGCAGTGCCTCTGCCAGTACCGCTGGGTGCTGGCGGGGCCGACAGTGACCGCCCGGCGCTGGATCGACAACGTGTTCATCGCCCACCAGCTGCCAGCGCCGCAGGTGCAGATCGAGACCAATGCCATCTCGCTGCTGCCGCGCCTGATTGCGCGCACTCAGTTGCTCAGCTTCGCTGCCCGGGAAACCCTCGAACATGGCTTGGGCATGTCCTGGCTGCGTGAGGTGCCGCTCAAGCAGACAACCATGCGCCGCACTGTCGCGGTGTCGGTGCGCACGGACGGCTACCTGTCGCCGGCGGCAGGGGCGCTGGTGACGCTGCTCAAGGAAAAGGGCAGCAGCTTCTTCGAACGTGACTAGGCCAAAGGCTCATTCACGGCCTGCTGGGCGATCAGTGCCAGGCAGCGTTGTACGATCGGGCTGCTGTCGCCCTTGCGCCGGCTGAGGATGATCGGGCTGACCGCGCTGCGGTCGAGCAAGCTGGCGTACTCGATATCGGTACGGTGCTGTTGTTGCACCGACTCCGGCACCAGGGTCACGCCCAGCCCGACGGCGACCAGGCCGATGGCGGTCTGCAGTTCGTTGGCCCACTGGCTGACCTTGAGGCTCATGCCGTGGTGGGCGAACAGCGCGAGGATGTGGTCGGCGTAGCTCGGCCGGGGGTTGGCCGGGTAGAGGATGAACGCTTCCCTGGCCAGTTGCTCGAGGGTCAGCGGCGCGCCAGCCAGGGCATGGCCCTTGGGCAATACCGCCACCAGCGGGTCTTCGCGCAGCACTTGCTGCTGGATCGCCGGGTCGTCGATGCGGATGCGGCCGAAGGCGATGTCGATGCGCCCGCTTTTCAGCGCCTCCACCTGCTGCAGGGTGGTCATCTCGCTCAGGCCCAGCTCCAGCTCGCTGTCCTTGCGCAATTCGCGGATCAGCTCCGGCAGTACCGTGTACAACGTGGAGGGGGCGAAACCGATGCCCAGCCATTGGCGCTGCCCCTGGCCGATGCGCCGGGTGTTGTCGCTGATGTTCTCCAGCTGCTGCAGCAAGGTGCAGGACTGCTCGTAGAAGAAGCGCCCGGCCTCGGTCAGGCGTAGCGGGCGCTCGCGCAGCACCAGCACGGTCCCGAGCTGCTCTTCCAGCTGGCTGATTTGCCGGCTCAGCGGCGGCTGGGCGATGTGCAGCAGTTCGGCGGCGCGGGTGAAGTTCAGGGTTTCGGCCAGGACCTTGAAGTAGCGAAGGTGGCGCAGCTCCATCAGACCTCCTGGGTATGGTGGGAGATTCATTTGATATTGGACGGCGCTCAGGGTCTCGCGCAATGCTTGAATAATCAAGTAAATGTAGTATCGGGTCTGAAGCTTGTGGCCTGATTTGACGGGACCTTCGAACCATGACAAACGCACTGATCGAGCGCATCGACGCGATCATCGTCGACCTGCCGACCATCCGCCCGCACAAGCTGGCGATGCACACGATGCAGCAGCAGACCCTGGTGGTGCTACGCCTGCGGCGCATCGCCGGGCACTACGCCAACTACAGCGTGTTCGACGTGCCCAGCGTCGAGGCATTGCACGACACGCTGATGCAGCTGCCGCTGTTCCCGTACATGGACATCGAGGTCGACGGCCTGTGCCGCCACCCGTCGTCGATCCACAGTGACGACCGCTGATTCACCTTTGAACCGCGACTACCTGACAAGAACAATTCGAGGTAAGCAGAAATGACCGTGAAGATCTCCCACACCGCCGATATCCAGGCCTTCTTCGAGCAAGTGGCCGGCCTGGGCCAGGCCGAGGGCAACCCGCGCTTCAAGCAGATCATCCTGCGCGTACTGCAGGACACCGCGCGCCTGATCGAAGACCTGGAGGTCAGCGAGGACGAGTTCTGGCATGCCGTCGCCTACCTCAACCGCCTCGGCGGGCGCAACGAGGCGGGCCTGCTGGCGGCAGGCCTGGGCATCGAGCACTTCCTCGACCTGCTGCAGGACGCCAAGGATGCCGAAGCCGGTTTGACCGGCGGCACCCCGCGCACCATCGAAGGCCCGCTGTACGTGGCCGGCGCACCGTTGTCGGAGGGTGAAGCGCGCATGGACGATGGCACCGACCCCGGCGTGGTGATGTTCCTCCAAGGCCAAGTGTTCGATGCCGATGGCCAGCCGCTGGCCGGCGCCACCGTCGATCTGTGGCACGCTAACACCCAGGGCACCTACTCGTACTTCGATTCCACCCAGTCCGACTACAACCTGCGCCGGCGCATCGTCACCGATGCCGAGGGCCGCTACCGTGCCCGCTCCATCGTGCCGTCCGGTTATGGCTGCGACCCGCAGGGCCCGACCCAGGAATGCCTGAACCTGCTCGGCCGCCACGGCCAGCGCCCGGCCCATGTGCACTTCTTCATCTCGGCGCCGGGCCACCGTCACCTGACCACGCAGATCAACTTCGCCGGCGACAAGTACCTGTGGGACGACTTCGCCTACGCCACCCGCGACGGCCTTATCGGCGACCTCCGGTTTGTCGATGACGCCGCGGCGGCGCGTGACCGCGGTGTGCAGGGCGAGCGCTTTGCCGAGCTGTCGTTCGACTTCCAGCTACAGGCCGCCAAGGCGCCAGAAGCCGAGGAACGCAGCCACCGGCCACGGGCGCTGCAAAACATCTGAGCCCTGACTCGACCTCTGTAGGAGCTGGCTTGTCCCGCGAAGCAGGCACCGAGGTGGATGGCACCGGCTTCGCCGGTGTTCGCGGGGCAAGCCCGCTCCTACAAAGGGGAGAGAACCGGCTGAAAATCAAGTAATCGCCATACACCATTCCAATAACAATAAAGGTCCTTGGTCATGCGTAATCCCGCCCTGCGTGCGCTCGCCTGTTACTGACAGGTCACTGCCTTGTAATCCCTTTCCAGGCTGTCCCTTCAGGAATTCGCGAGCATGAATACCCTCACTCAAGAGCAACACCTCAAGCAGCATAACAAGCGCTATTTCTACGAATGGTACGTGGTCATCCTGTGCATGGTGGCCTACATCTTCTCGTTCGTTGACCGGCAGATCCTGGCCCTGATGATCGAGCCGATCAAAGCCGACCTGCAGCTGAGCGACACCCAGTTCAGCCTGCTGCACGGCCTGGCCTTCTCGCTGTTCTATGCCTTCATGGGCATGCCCATCGCCTACCTGGCCGACCGTTTCTCGCGCCCGCGCATCATCGCCGTCGGGGTGATCTTCTGGAGCTTCGCCACCGCCGCCTGCGGCCTGAGCAAGAACTTCACCCAGATGTTCCTGGCGCGCATCGGCGTGGGTGTCGGCGAAGCGGCGCTGTCGCCGTCGGCCTACTCGATGTTCAGCGATATGTTCCCCAAGGAAAAGCTCGGCCGCGCCGTGGGCATCTACTCGATCGGCTCGTTTGTCGGCGGCGGCATCGCCTTCCTGGTCGGCGGCTACGTGATCACCTTGCTCAAGGATGCGCAGACCATCGAGGTGGCCTTGCTCGGTGCGATGAAGGCCTGGCAGCTGGCGTTCTTCATCGTCGGCCTGCCCGGGGTGATCGTCGGCCTGCTGGTCTGGCTGACCGTGCGCAACCCGCAGCGCAAGGGCGCGCAGCTGGATGCCGACGGTAACGTGCGCAAGGTCCGGCTCAGCGATGGCCTGCGCTTTATCGGCCGCCATCGGGCGACCTTCGCCTGCCATTACCTGGGCTTCTCGTTCTACGCCATGGCGCTGTTCTGCATGATGAGCTGGACCCCGGCGCTGTACATCCGCAAGTTCGGCATGAGCCCCGAACAGGCCGGCTTCATGCTCGGCACCATCCTGCTGCTGGCCAACACCACCGGCGTGGTGTTCGGCGGCTGGCTCACCGATCACCTGGCCAAGCGCGGGCGCAGCGATGCGGCCATGCGCACCGGGGTGATCGGCGCGGTGGGCATGATCGTGCCGGCGGTGCTGTATTCGCAGGTCGACCAGCTGTGGCTGTCGGTGACCTTGCTGGTGCCGGCGATGTTCTTCGCCTCGTTCCCGATGCCGGCCTCTACCGCAGCCATGCAGATCCTCTCGCCCAACCAGGTGCGCGCCCAGGTGTCGGCGGTGTTCCTGCTGATCAGCAACTTGCTCGCGCTGGGCCTGGGCACCACGCTGGTGGCGTTGATCACCGACCGCTACTTCGGCGCCCCGGCCGCGGTCGGTTCGTCGATGTCGATCGTCAGCTTCGGTGCCTCGCTGCTGGCCATCGTGCTGCTGGCCAAGGGCTGCAAGTGCTTCCGTGACAGCATGCGCCGCGAACACCCCGCCGAGGCCTGAGATGCTCGCGGACATCCAGCTGCTGGAGCGTTTTCCGCTGTTTCACTCGCAGGATGTGGCAGAAATGCAGGTGCAGCTGGCCCGCTATCTCTGCCCGCATCGGTTGCGAGTGCTGGACGATGCTGCGCCGCAACTGCAGGTCAACGGCGTCGAGTTTGCCGGCGTGCGCTTGCTGCAGTTGCACTACGACGCGCCTGTGGAAGTCAGCCTCGAGGGCACAGGTGCGCAGTACCTGTTCCGCACCACCTTGCAAGGGCAGTGCGAAGTCAGCCACGGCCAGACGCATGCGGCCGTGGCGGCGGGCGGGCTGAGTGTCAGCTCGCCGTTCGCCAGCAGCCGTATCGTGACCGGCGGCGCCTGCCGCAATGCGGTGCTGAGCATACCCCGCGAGGCGCTGGAGCTGCATTTGCAGCAGCTGCTGGGGCGCAGCCTGGGGCAGCCGCTGGCATTCGATGTGCCGCTCGCCGCCGACCACCCGGGCGTGCATGCGCTGAGCCTGACCCTGGATTACCTGTGCCGGCTGTTCGCCCTGCAACTGAGCCTGGCGCCCTTGCGCCAGGGCCTGGTGGATCACCTGGTGCAACTGCTCCTGACCCAGTTGCCGCACAACTATTCCGCCGCGCTGCTGCAACCGGCAGGGACCCCGCTGCCCAGCCATGTGCGCCGGGCGCGCGAGCATATCGAGGCCAGCCTCGACCAGCCGCTGGCGCTGGCCACCTTGTGCGCGCTCAGTGGCGTTTCGGTGCGCACGCTGCAGAACGGCTTTCGCCAGTTCCTCGGGCAGACCCCGGTCGAGTACATCCGCGACCGGCGCCTGCAGGCGGTGCACCAGGCGTTGCAGCAAGGCGAGGGCAGCGTGACCGAGGTACTGCTGCGCTTCGGCATCAACAGCCCGGCGCATTTCACACAGCAGTACCGGCAGCGCTTCGGGTGCCGACCCTCGGACACGCTCAGGGGCTGAAAGTTGCGCAATCGGTAGCCTGCCTGCGCGATCCGCAGCGCCGGGCAAACGCGTGATGGCTAGCATCGGCCTACCCTACACACGCGGAGCTCCACCCATGCAAATCACTGTTCTTGGCGGCGGTCACGGCTGCTATGCAGCGGCTGTCGAGATGGCCGAGCGCGGCCATGCCACTCGCCTGTGGCGCCGTGACGCTACGGCCCTGAAAACCCTGCAGGCGATTGGCAGCCTTACCGTGCGCGATTATCGCGGCACCCGCCAACTGGCCCTCGGCGACAACCTGCACCTGGTCGGCGACCTGGCCGAAGCGCTGCAGGGCGCGGACCTGGTGATCATCCCCTTGCCGTCGACCAGTCACCCGGCGCTTGCCGCCGAAGTCGCGCCATTGCTCGGCGCTGGCCAGGTGGTGTTCCTGCCGCCCGGGACCTTTGGCAGCTATGTGTTCGCCAAGGCCATGCGCGACTGTGGCAACCACGCCGAGGTGGCCTTTGCCGAAACCGGCACTTTGCCCTACCTGGTGCGCAAGCATGGCGCCGACCAGCTGGTGATCAGTGCTTACGCCACGCGCCTGCCGACCGGCGTGTTGCCCAGCCGCCTGTCGGCGCATGCCTTCAGCGTGCTGCGCGAGGCCTACCCCAGTGTCGAGCCGATCGAAGATGCCCTGAGTGGCGCATTGATGAACGCAGGGCCCGTCATTCATCCGCCGCTGATCCTGATGAATGCCGGGCCGCTGGAGCACTTCGAGTCGTGGGACATCCACAACGAAGGCACCCAGCCGTCGATCCGCCGGGTGACCAATGCGCTGGATGCCGAACGCATGCGCGTGCGCGAGGCGCTGGGCTACCCGGCGCCGCACTTCCCCTTGGCCGACCACTACAACACCGACCAGGGCGATGAGTGGATGTATGGCCGCGGCGCCCATGGCAAGCTCACCGACAGCGGCGACTGGCGCGAGATGATCGACCTGCAACAGCACCGCTACATGCTCGAAGACACCCGCCTGGGTCTGTCGCTGCTGGTCTCGGTCGGGCGCTGGGCCGGCGTGCCGACCCCCGTGGCGCAGGGCTTGCTGGCCTTGGCCTCGGCAGTGACCGGGCGTGACCTGTATGGCGAAGGCCGCACCTTGGAAAACCTCGGCCTGGCGGGGCTCGACCGCGAGCGGATGGCGGCCGTGCTGCGTGACGGTATCGCGCCATGAGCGGGCCATTGCGGCACATCGCTGTTGTCGGTGCCGGGCGGATGGGCGAGGGCATCGCCCTGGCCTTTGCCCAGGCCGGCGTCCAGGTCAGCCTGATCGACCTGAAGGCCCGGCAGGCGCAAGCTCAGGCCAGCTACTTCGAGGTGGTCAGGCGTAACCTTGGCGTCGAGGCGCAAAGCCTGGTGGCCCTCGAGCTGATCGGTACGCAGCAGGCCGAGCGGCTGTTGTCGCGGGTTCAACTGCTGACACGGGAGGAGGGCGGCCAGGCGCTGAAAAGTTGCCGGTTGGTGTTCGAGGCGGTGCCTGAAGTGCTCGAGGCCAAGCGCGAGGCGTTTGCCTGGATCGACCGGCAGGTTGCGGCCGACGCGATCATCGCCTCGACCACGTCGACTTTCCTGGTGACCGAGCTGGCCGACATGGTCAGCGCGTCCGGGCGCATGGTCAACGCCCACTGGCTCAACCCTGCACACCTGATGCCGCTGGTGGAAGTCTCGCGCAGCGCCGCAACCAGCGAAACGGTGGTCGCGGAGCTGCTGGCCACCTTGCAGGCCATCGGCAAGGTGCCGGTGTTGTGCAACGCCACCCCCGGCTTCATCGTGCCGCGCCTGCAGGCGCTGGTGATGAATGAGGCGGCACGCATGGTCGAGGAGGGCGTCGCCAGCGCCGAGCAGATCGACCAGGCCGTGCGTACCGGCTTTGGCCTGCGCTTCTCGGTATTGGGCCTGCTGGAGTTCATCGACTGGGGCGGTGGCGACATCCTGCACCACGCCTCAAGTTACCTCAGCCGCCACTTGGGCGAGCGCTACCAGGCGCCGGCGTCGGTGCTGGACAACATGGCCAGCGGGCGCAACGGCCTGCGCGATGGCGTGGGGTTCTACGACTACCGCGAGACCGACATCGACGCCTACCGCCATGGGCGCCTGGCGAGCCTGGTGCAGCGCCTGCACCAGGGCGGGCTGGCGCCGCGCTTTGCCTCAGGCCTTGAAGCGCTCGATCAGCCCCTGTTGCTCTGACGCCAGGTCGTTCAGCTGCTGGCTGATCGCCGAGCGCCGAGCGCTCGGCCTGGCCGGACAGCGTACTTCGTCGGCGACCACGGCAAAGCCAGCAGCCCGGCGGTGCTGACGATGGCGATATCGCCCTGGCCGTCGTACAACGCTGTGGCGGCTTTCTCGGCGTCGCGCCGTAGGGTCGCCAGGTCGATGTCCAGGCCGATCACCGCGACTACACGGCCTTGGTCGACCAGCGGCAGGGTCAGGCTGGTGACCAACCGCCAGCTGGCCGGGGAAGTCGGCATCCTTGCCGTCCAGCGCGTTGGGCTCGAAGGTGATGAACAGCCCCAGCAGGTCCGGCGGCGCTCGATCTCACAGGCGCCACAAAACCTAAGGCATGCAAAAAAGCCCGGACCCTCCCCGCACGGAAAGGCCCGGGCAAAACCGGAGCAAAACTAGCCTTTGGCCTGTGGCTTGATACTGATCACCGCCAGGGTGGTAATCGCCCCCATCACTACCAGCATCACCGATACCGGCCATGCATCCTTGTACAAACTGAACAACGCCGTCGCCGCCAATGGCGCCAATCCCCCGGAGAAGATCGAGGCAATCTCGTGCCCCATGGCCAACCCGGAATAGCGCACCTTGGGCGGGAACAGCTCACCCATCAACGCCGGCTGGGTGCCGATCATCGCGCCATGACAGAAGGCCATGCCCAGCAACGCCGCCAGGTACACCCACACAGGCGAGTGGGTATCGAGCATCCAGAAGAACGGAAAGGCCAGCACCATCAAACCGACCGAGCCGATGGCATACACCACCCGCCGGCCGATGATATCCGACAGCCAGCCCCAGAACACGATGGTGCCGGCCTCGACGATCATCGCCACCATCACGCTGGCCAGCACCAGTTGGGTGTCCAGCCCGGTGAACTTGGCGTAGGCGATGGTGAAGGCCAGGAACAGGTAGGCGCTGCCGTTCTCGGCAATGCGGATGCCCATCGCCTGCAGCACCGCCTTGGGGTGCTTGCGCAGCACTTCCATGGCCGGCATGTGCTCAGGCTTGTCCTGTTGCGCCTGTTCTTCGACGAATTCCTTGCTCTCCGGCAAGCGCCGGCGGATGTACACGCCAACCCCGAAGATCAGGATGCTGGCCAGGAACGGCACACGCCAGCCCCAGCTCATCATGGCTTCATCGGGTAGCATCTGCACCAGGTAGAAGGCTGCCGCCGACAGCACGAAGCCGCCCGACACGCCCAGCTGGCTCCAGGCCGCATAGAAACCGACGCGGTCCTTGGGGGCGTTCTCGCTGAGCAGCAGCACGCCGCCGCCCCATTCACCGCCCGAGGCTACACCCTGCAGAACGCGCAGGATCACCAGGCATGCCGGGGCCAGGTAACCGGCCTGCTCGAAGGTGGGCAGCAGGCCCATGGCGAAGGTTGCCGCGCCCATGATCGCCAGGGTCATCACCAGGGCCTTCTTGCGCCCGGCCTTGTCGCCGATGTGGCCGAAGATCAGGCCGCCCAGCGGGCGGGCGAGAAAGCCCACGGCAAAGCCTGCGAACGAGGCCAGGGTGCCGAGCACCGGGTCGGTGCCGGCGGGGAAGAACAGCGGGGCGAAGATCAGCGCCGCCGCCGTGCCATAGAGGAAGAAGTCGTACCATTCCAGGGCGTTGCCCAGCACCGAGGCGATGACGATGCGGCGCAGGGTGCGTGGGTCGGTATCACGGCTGATGCTGGTGTTGAGGTTAGTCATGAGTCATCTCCATGCGGGCCACTCACCAGAACTTCCAGGTGTAGGAAGTGATGAAACGGTATTCGGTGTAGTCGTTGCCGTACTTTTGCTGGGTACGCATGTTCTTCAGGTCGAACGACAGGTCCTTGAGCGGGCCGCTCTGGACCACGTAGCTGAGCATGATGTCGCGCTCGCTTTCCTGGTCGCGAGCAAGGCCCGGGCCGCGATCGACGTCGGTGCCCTTGATGTAGCGGGTGAATAGCTTGAGGCCGGGGATGCCGATGGCCACGAAGTTGTAGCCGTAGCGCACCGACCAGCTGCGCTCGTCCGGGCGGATGAAGGGGATGCTCGCCCAGTTCGGCAACCACAGTTGCGGCACGTAGCCGTTCAGGGTCGGGAACACCGTGTCGCCGGTCATACGCTGGTAGCTGGCCCCGATCATGTGGCCGCTCTTTTCCAGGGTCACCAGGCCGAAGTAGGCGCGGTTGTCCACCGGGCCGCTGCGCGCGGCGCCGTCTTCGCGGTTGTTGAAGTAACCCATGTCGGTTTTCAGCTGGTAGCCGTCGGCGAACTTCAGGGTGTGCTTGATGCCGCCGTAGTCCTGTTTGTAGATGTCGTTGAGCACGCCGTGGAAGTAGCTGCCTTGCAGGTCCGGGGTGAAGTTGTAGGTGGCACCGGCGAAGTCCAGGCCGTCGCTGTCCAGGCTGTCGTTGGTGCCATACCGGTACAGGCGCTCGTGGTTGGACGACTCGCGGGTGACGATCGACCAGAAGCGCCCGCCGACCAGGGTCAGGTTGTCGATGTCGCGGGATTCGATCACCGCGCCCTGGTAGATGGTGTCGAGCTGGCGGCTGGGGTCGTTGGAGGCGACCGGGTAGAACGGCTTCTGGTCGCCGACCTTCACCTGGGTCTTGGCGTATTTGAGTTTCAGTGTCGCGCCGCCACGGCTGTAGTCATCGGCGGCCTGCTGGCGGTGCTGGCTGAACGGCAGCGAGCCATCGTTGCCGGTGGAGTCCAGGCGAAAGGCATATTGGCCATTGAGATCAAGGCCGACGGCCAGCGGAGTATCGGTATAGCCCGACTCGAACTGCAGGTCGAAGCCCTGCGACCAGTTGCCGACCTTGGACACCGGTGCACTGGAGTTGGTGAAATTACGGTTCAGGTAGAGGTTACGGAAGTTCAGCGACAGGTGGCTGTCATCTACCACGTCGGCGAAGCTGGTCAGGGGTAACACGGTGCCCACACACAAGCACAACGTTTTCGCACGCAACGGCCATTTGAGTTCCATGGGGTAATCCTGGAAATGTGATCAGTACAAGGTCTGGGCAGTCGTTCAACTGGGCAGAGGTGCTCTGCAGGTCTGTGGCCCGCTTGCCTGTCACGTATTGTTTTTGTTGTTTTTAGATATCCAGTACCGGGCGCTTGCTACGCGCCCGGGAACAGCACAGGGTGAAAGCGTGACCTCAGAGGATGTAGCCGATGCCGGCGAGGGCATCGTCGCTGTTGATCAGGCTGATCACCTTGCGGTGGATCTTGAAGCCGCCTTCGGCACGGACCAGGGTGTAGGTCAGGTCAGCGGTGTAGTGCTTGAGGCTTTCCTTGCGGAACTCGCGGATGTTCTGCGCGGCACGCACGGTGACGTTGACGCCGTCGGCGTCGAACAGCGCCGGGTCGGTGTACAGGGAGGTATGGACGCGGTCGGGCTGCACCAGCTCGGCCGGGTCGACCGTCAGGTTGACGGCGGGGATCAGGTTGGTCACGGCATGGTCCTCGAATCAGGCGCGCTGGATGATCAGTTCGCGGCCGACACGGGCCTCGACCTTGGCGTAGCGCCACAGCTTGTACGGCCCCTCGCCCACGGCGGTGGTGCGGAACAGGTTGCAGGCGGCGTGCACGGTCTCGATGTCCGGCACGTCGGCCAGCAGGTAGGTGGTCCAGGGGAAGCCGTCGGACGGGCCGACCATGCTCTGGTCGTCATCCATATTGCCCAGCACGTCGACCCCCGCCAGGTCGTGGATGCCGTTCCACATCGCGCTGAACGCGGCCCACACCTGCAGTTGCTCCTCACGCGGGGCGTCGAAGAAGTTCTGGTTGATGCCCATGCAGAACAGCACGCGCAAGGCTTTCTTATCGCTCATGTCAGTAATCCCGAAAGTTACAGGTAGCCCGGCAGGGGCTGTTTGCCGAAGAACATCGCCCCGGCGTTCTGGTAGGTGACGTCGCCCATGAAGGCGTGCTGGGTGACCACTTGCGCGTCGTTGACGCAGCGGGCCAGCGGGCTTTCGTTGTAGATCCCGGTCATGCCCGAGAGCATCTGCGCGCTGCGCGCCACTTCGGCGGCCACACGTGCGGCATGGGTGGAAGACAGGCGCAGCAGGTTGGTGACCTCGACCGGTACCGGGTCGCCAGCCAGCACGTGTTCCCAGGCCTGCTCGATGGACTCGTAGAAGAACGCCCGCGCCGAACGCAGCGCCGCCTCGGCCTTGGCCACGTCGACCTGGGCCAGTGGGCGGTCGGCCAGCGCCGGGGCCCCGGTGACCGAGATGCGCCCGCTGGCCATGCCCGACAGCTCGTCCAGCGCGGCGCGGGCAATCCCCAGGCCGACCACCGAAAGCACCTGGGTGGCAAACGACAGCGACGGGTAGCGGAAGAATGGCTCGTCGAGGTTGGGCTTGCCGCCACGGACAAAGGTCCACTGCTCGCCGACCACCACGTCCTCGACCAGCAGGTCGTGGCTGCCGGTGCCGAGCAGGCCGACGGTGTCCCAGGTTTCCTCGATGCGCGCCTGGCTGCGCGGCAGCACCGCCAGGCGCGGCAGGTCGAGCTTGTCGCCGTTGCGCGGAGCGATGCCGACACCGACGATGTCGGCGCCCATGGAGCCGCTGGAGTACTTCCAACGGCCATTGACCTTGAAGCCGCCCGGCACGACCTCGGCCGGTTGTGGCGGGAAGATGCCACCGGCAAACACGGTGTCGGGGCTGTTGGCGTAGATCTCGGCGATGGTCTCCAGCGGCAGCGCCGCCAGGTACACCGGGCTCATGCCGAAGCTGGCGACCCAGCCGGCCGAGCCGTCGGCATGGGAAATGCGCTCGATCATTTCGCAGAAGGCACCCGGCGAGCATTCCAGCCCGCCAAAGCGTTTCGGTACCAGGGCGCGGTATACGCCGTGGGCCTTGAAGGCATCGATCACGTCGCGGGAAATGTGGCGCTGGCGATCGAACTCGCCCAGGCGGGCACGCTCACGCACCCCGTCAAGCAAGGCCTCGAAGGCAGGTCCAGAGGCGAGCGCCGACACAGGCGCGGCACGCAGGCAAAGCGAATCCATGGACATTCTCCGTCTCAGGCGCGTTTTTTGTGTTGTTTGGCAGGCGGCGAAATGGCCAGGCTCGGCGAAGACGAGCAGCGGCCACGCAGGGGGGCAAAGGCTGGGTCGGGCGGCATGGTTCTGTCTCTCTTGTTTTGGGTGCCGGTGACAAAAATTTGCGGTCGATTACGTGAATTGTCAATTGAATTTTCACGCTAAAGATCGTCACAACTGCCTCGTTTAGCATCCTGTAAATAAACAAAAATTCACTTAAATAATTGATTGATAACGATTTTTAGAGCCGTGGAGGGCCACGAGAAACCGACGAAAAAAACTAACCATCCACGCTGATATACCGAAAAATTTTTAGTCGACTTTTCACATGATTCCGGAGAGAAAAAAGCTGGTGTAGGATGGCCAGGCAAGGAGCGCCACAAGGCCGGCCACCAGAGCCGACCCCATAAAAACAACAGCAAGCGCCCCGCCAGGATCGATGGGGACATGCCAATGCCTGCCGTGATTACCCCGAGGTCGAGGCCATGCCCACCCGCCACATCGACTTGCAGGACCATCGCCTGCGCTATCTGCACCTGAGCCACGCCAAGGGCTCCATGCGCGCCGCCGCCGAAGCATTGGGCGTCGCCACCTCGTCGGTCAGCCGGCAGATCGCCCGGCTGGAAGAAGAACTGGACATCGAACTGGTCCGCCCCGGCACCCACCGCATCAGCCTGACGGCTGCCGGCGAGGCGGCCGTGGACTACTACGTCGAGCGCATCCGCCAGCACACCCAGCTGGTCAATCGCCTGGATCAGCTGCGCGGTCAGCAGCAGGCGTCGACCGTGATCGCCATTGGCGAAGGCCTGCTGGGTGCCCGGGCGATCAATTCGCTGCAGGGTTTTCTGCATGCCCATGGCGCGCACAAGGCCGAGATCATCAGTGCACCCTCGCTGGAAGTGCAGCGCCGGGTGCTGGCCGACGAGGCGCACCTGGGCGTGATCTTCGCCCCCAGCGCCACCGCCCGCCTGACCCGCCTGTACAGCCTGGCCCAGCCGTTGCGCATGATCGTGCACCGCGACAGCCGCCTGGCCGCGCGGACCACGGTCAGCCTGGAGGAAGTGGCGCGAGAGTCGCTGGTGCTGCCGGGCGCCGACTTCCGCGTGCGCGAACTGGCGGATGCGGCGTGCAAGGACCAGCCATTCGCCATCGTGCCCACGCTCACGTCCAACTCGCTGGCGGTGATTCTCGACTTCGTCCGCTCCGGCATGGGCGCCACCCTGCTGGCCGAACTGCCGATCATCGATGAGCTCAAGAACGGCACGTTCAAGGCACTGGCGATCGATTGCCCGGCGATGAATGCGACCGATATCCAGATCGTCACCCGCCGCGGGCGCACGCTGGATGGGTTGAGCCGCGAGCTGGCGACAGAGATGGCCAGGGCGGTGCGCATGGCGGCTAACACCTGACCGGAAGCTGGCGCGAAACCCTGTGGGAGCCGCGCTTGCCTTTTAGAGTTGTTGCACATAACGCAACGACATTGCCCGCGGCTGTCATTGAGCCCATCCCCCCTGCCCTTTACGTTGCTCCCATAAGAAATCGCCCTGCATAGGTGACCCCCGTGAGCAACCTGATCCCCGCCGTCAACCTGACGGTCGACCCGGCCGAGCTGGTGCAGCCCGACCGCGTCCATACCTCCCTGTACACCGACCCGGCGCTGTTCGACGCCGACGGCGTCAACGTCACCGTGCGTGCCGCGCAGAACATCCGCGAGTTCCGCAAGGAAAGCCTCAAGCACTACACCGCTGACCTGACCTACACCCTGGTCCGTGGCGAAGGCGGCTTCAAGATCCACCGCAAGGTGATCAGCCTGATCAACAGTGACGATGCCCTCGCCGGCATCGGCTACATCCTCTGAGGAGCACGCCATGAACCAAGTCGCATTGGTAACCGGCGCCGGCCAGGGACTGGGCCAGCGCTTCTGCTCCCGGCTGCTTGCCGCAGGCTTCGATGTGGTGGTCTCGGACCGTGACCTGGCGCTGGCCCAAGCCACCGCCAAACAGCTGGGTGGTCGTACCTTGGCAGTCAAGCTCGAAGTCGGCAGCAAGGCCGACTTCGAACAGGCATTGGCCCAGGTGCTGGAGCATTTCGGCGCCTTGCACGTTGTGGTCAACAACGCCGCCGTGACCAAGACCACACCGCTGATGCAGATCAGCCCCGAAGAGTTCGACGCCGTGGTATGCCTCAACCTGCGCAGCGTGTTCCTCGGCTGCCAGGTGCTCGGCGCGCATCTGGCCGAAGCCGGCTACGGGCGGATCATCAACATGGCCTCGCTGGCCGGGCAGAACGGCGGCACCGCCACCGGCGCGCACTACGCGGCGAGCAAGGGCGCAATCGTCACCCTGACCAAGATCTTCGCCAAGGAGTTCGCCGCCCGTGGCGTCACCGTCAATGCCATCGCCCCTGGCCCGATCGACTCGCCTGCGGTACACGCCGCAGTGCCGGCCGAGCGTATGCAGGGCCTGCTGGCGAACATCCCGGTGCAGTGCCTGGGCGATGCGGATTTTCTTGGCGACCTGATCGTGCAACTGGCGCGGCCCGAGGCCTACTTCACCACCGGGGCGACCTGGGACGTGAACGGCGGCCTGTTCATGCGTTGATATTTTCCGGGGCGCCCACGCGCCCCTCTGTTAGGCGGGACACCGGCCATGAATGAACAACTGTTGAACGTAGTCGTGCGCAAGCGCGAGATCCAAGGGGCCGACGTGGTCGTGCTCGACCTGGGCCGGGCCGATGGCGCGGCGCTGCCAGCCTTCGAGGCGGGCGCGCATGTGGACATCCATGTCGCCCCGGGCCTGGTGCGCCAGTATTCGCTGTGCAGCGACCCGGCCGATGCCTCGGTGTATCGCCTGGGCGTATTGAAAGACCCGGCCTCCCGCGGTGGCTCGGTGAGCGTGCACGACACCCTGCTGGAAGGGCACGCGGTGCAGATCAGCACCCCGCGCAACCTGTTCCCGCTGGCGGCCGATGCCCAACGCTCGATCCTGCTGGGTGGCGGCATCGGCATCACGCCGATGATCGCCATGGCCCATGCGCTGCATCAGCAGGGCGCTGAGTTCGAATTGCATTACTGCGGGCGCTCGCGCAGCCGCAGCGCCTTTCTCGATGCCTTGGCCAGCGCACCGTTCGCCGCCCGGGTGTTCACCCACTTCGACGACGAGGATGCGGCCCAGCGCCTGAACCTGGCGGATGTGCTCGGCAGCGGCACGCCCGGCACCCATATGTACACCTGCGGCCCTTCGGGCTTCATGGACTGGGTGATCGCCGGCGCGCGGCAGCAAGGCTACAGCGAAGAGCACATCCACAAGGAGTACTTCCAGGTCGAGGTCGACGCCAGCGGCGCCAGCTTCGAAGTGGTAGCCGCACGCAGCAACAAGACCGTGCAGGTCGCCGAGGGCCAGAGCATTCTCGATGCCCTGGCGCAGGTGGGGATCAAGATCGACATCTCGTGCGAGCAGGGCGTGTGTGGCACCTGCATGTGCGAAGTGCTCGAAGGCGAGCCGGACCACCGCGATGTGTACCTGACCGATGAAGAAAAGGCCGCGAACGACCAGATCCTGGTGTGCTGCTCGCGGGCCAAGTCGAACAAGCTGGTGCTGGATATCTGAGGAGCATGACCATGGTAGACGTATCGCAATTTCGCAACGCAATGGCGCTGCTCGGTGGCGCCGTATCGGTCATCACCACCGATGGCCCCGCCGGCCGCTTCGGCTTCACTGCCTCGGCAGTGTGCAGTGTGACCGACTCGCCGCCCACCTTGCTGGTGTGCATGAACCGCTCCTCGTATTCCAACGAGCAGTTCAAGGCCAATGGCGCGCTGTGCGTGAACGTGCTGGCGGGTACCCACCAAGAACTGTCGGGGGCGTTTGCCAACCGCAACCTGAACATGGACGAGCGTTTTGCCGTTACCGACTGGACAGTGCTGGAGAGTGGCGCACCGGTGATGCAGGAAGCCCTGGTGAACTTCGACTGCCGGATTGCCCAGGTGCATGAGGTGGGTTCGCACAGCATTTTCTACTGCGAGATCCAGGATATTCGCCACGGCGGAGCCGATGACGGACTGGTGTATTTCAACCGGGCCTATCACCGGGTGTGCGAGTCTTCAAAAGCTTGCTGAAAGCAGGGGCCGCTTGGCGGCCCCGGTAATCACAAGGTTTCGAGGTTGTGGAACACCACTTCCAGCATCTTGTTCAACCGCTGCACCTGCGCCTCGGTCAACCCCTTGAAGCTGCGCTGGAACAGCTCGCGGGTCACATCCTGCATGCGCTCGATGTTCTGCAGGCCGACCTCGGTGATGCGCACCTGGGTCACGCGCCCGTCTTCAGGGCTGGGCGCGGTGTCGACCAGGCCATCTTCCTTCATGCGGTAGACGATCTTGGTGATGGTCGACAGCTTGGCGATGGCGTGGGTGGAGATCTCGGAAATGCTCGATTCACCGTTCTCGTTGAGGATCCACAGCACGCGCCAGCGCGGCACGTCGAGGTCGACCTTCTTCAGCAGACGTTCCATGTTCTGGGTATAGCGGCCGTGCACACGGGCCAGCCAGTAGAAGGGGAAATCTTCCTTGCGAAATTCATCGCTGGCCGGGTCGTGATGGCTGTGGCCTTTGTTTTTCGAAGTGCTCATCGATTCACTACTTGTGCGGAAATAGTCGCGACATCATAGACCTTTCCGCGCATTTGACCACCGCAACCGTGCCAGGGATTACGGGAATGTTCAGTTGACATTTCCAGTAATTGATACGCATGTTCATGGCTGGGCCACGGTCCGGCATCCATTCTTGAAAAGGGCTCCACGAAAATGACAATCATAGTAGAAACCCTTGATCTGGGCGGCAGCGGCCCCCGGGTCGTGGTCAAGGACACCATCGACGTCGCTGGTACCGCGACCCGCGCCAGCAGCCAGGCGCTGGAGCACGCACCGCTGGCCGAACGGCATGCCGAAGTGGTCAGCCAGTTGCTGGTCAACGGCGCGCGCCTGACCGGCAAGGTCAGCCTGCATGAACTGGCGTTCGGCACTACCGGCATCAACCACTACACCGGCACGGCGGCCAACCCACGCTTCCCCGGGCGCATTCCGGGTGGCTCGTCCAGTGGCTCGGCAGCAGCGGTGGCTGCCGGCCTGGCTGACTTCAGCCTGGGTACGGACACCGGTGGCTCAGTGCGTGTACCGGCCTGCTGCTGCGGCGTGTTCGGCCTCAAGCCGACCTTTGGCCGGGTCAGCCGCAAAGGCGTAATGCCGGCACACACCAGCCTCGACTGCATCGGCCCGTTTGCCGCGAGCCTGCCAATGCTGGTGCGGGCGATGACCCTGATCGACCCGACCTTCACCCCGGCGCAGGTCCCGGCCAGGGCCCGTATCGGCGTGCTGCGGGTCACCGCCGAAGCGGCGATCCACAAAGTGGTGCAGGGTGCCCTGACGGCCAGCGGCCTGCCCCTGGGCAATGTCGAACTCAAGCATTTCGGTGCGGCCTACGAGGCTGGCATGGTGGTGATCAACCGCGAGACCTTCGCCGGCTGCGGCCACCTGCTGGAAACCGGCAAGGTCGGCGCCGATATCGCCGGGCGCCTGGCAGCAGCCGGGCAGACCACCGACACGGCGCTGGCCGAAGCCGAAGAAGTGCGCCGACGCTTCACTGCGGAAGTCGACCAGGCCCTGGCCAGATACGATGTGCTGGCGTTGCCGACCATGCCGGACTTCCCGCTGCGCCTGGAAGACGCCGCCGATACCCGTGCCGTGCTGGGCATGACCTCGCTGGTGCGGCCATTCAACCTGTCGGGGCACCCGGCCCTGAGCATCCCGCTGGGCAGCGAAGCCGGCCTGCCGGTCGGCCTGCAACTGGTGGCGGCCAAGGGCGCCGACGAGAAGCTGCTGGCCGTGGCCGAGCGTTTGCTGCTGAACCTGTACTGAGGTGGCGATGACCGATATCCATGAACTGCAGGCCCGCCTGCAACGCTTTGAAGACCAGCAGGCCATCCGCGTGTGCATCAACCGCTACATGGAACTGTGCGACCAGCTCGACGCCAGCACACCGCTGGACGAGCTGGCCGGCCTGTTCACCCGCGAGGCCCTGTGGGAAGGCAAGGGCGCCAAGTATGCCGCGAGCTTTGGCGGCTACCGGGGGCGTGAGGCGATCCGGGCGATGTTCGCCACCTACATGAAGACCCCGGCGCACTTTGCCTTGAACGTGCACTTCCTGACCAGTGAGGTAATCGAGGTGGACGGCGGGCAGGGGCTGGGGCGCTGGGTGATGCTGCAGACCAGCACCTTTGCCGATGGTACCTCGCACTTGAATGCGGCGCGCCTGACGGTGCGTTTCGCGCAGGAAGAAGGGCAGTGGCGGATGGCGCATTTCCAGACCGAGAACCTGTTCAGCCGGCCGGTGACGGCCTGGAACAGTGAGGCGCCGTTGCCGGTGCCTGAGCGGTCGGTGCGTTGACGCAGCCGGGTGTATGACTTGGGTTTTGTAGGGGGGCATAGATCGAGCGCCGCCCGCGCGGCGCATCGCGAGCTGCGCTCGCTCCTACGTTTGTTTCGGGCCAATATCTCCTGTGGATTTTGCGCGCGAACGCCTTGGCGCATGCCTCGATATCGCGTCGTACCAACAAGGCGGTCGCGCGCGCCTGCCACAGGCGTTACTGGCCAGAAACAAACGTAGGAGCGAGCGCAGCTCGCGATGCGCCGCGCGGGCGGCGCTCGATCTACGCCGCCCTACAACTCTCAAGCGCACACAAGCGAACAAGCCTCAGAAGGTACTGACGAACACCACCTGGCTGTAGAGATTGCGGTTGTCATTGCCAAGCTGCGTGCCACCTTGCTCGGCACTGTGATCCGGCTGGTACAGGCCCACCAGCGGCACGATCATCAGGTGATCATTGATTGTCCACTCCGCATACAGATCCACTTCATGCCCGTCGGCATTGCCCAGGCTGCGGTCGATGGTGTCGAAGTCGAAGCCCAGGATCCCGACCTTGAGCGACTGGGTCGGGCTCACCGTCAGCCCCACTTTCTGAATGCGCGCATTGCTGTTGAACGGCCCGGCATAGTTGCCGGCCACTTCACCCTGGAACCAGGTGCCCAGGCCGCGGCCCAGCCCGTAGAACAAGGTGTCATAGCCTTCGGAAAAGCGGCTGTAGCGGTAGCTGAGGTTCGGTTGCCACGGCACGTCGGCGAAGGTCCAGCCGGCTTCCAGGTACCAGGCATCCTCGGTGGCGGTGTGCGGTTTGTCCTGCTTGGCGTACTCGCCGGACAGGAACAGGTTCTCTACCCCGGCATTGCCCTGGCCTCGCAGGCTGTAGGTCTTCATGCCGTCGCGTTCCAGCTGCTGCGGCGAGGCAAACGCTTTATCTACGTGGGTGGTGTCGATGTAGGTCAGGCCGACCGTGCCGGCATCGGCCACGTGCTCCAGGGTGGCAACGTGCATTTCGGTCTTGGCCTGGGCGCGGTTGTCTGACTGCAGCCACATCAGGTCGCTGCGCCAGCCCTGCTTGCCGCCCAGGCGCAGCACGGCGGTCTTGTCGAAGCTCTTGCGCGCCGCCAGGTAGTAGGCGCCGCCGCGGTTGAACTGGCCATCGGCCAGGCCGTGGCCCACGTTGAGCGAGTCGCCCTGGATCAGGAAGCCATCACCGACCGCGACCGTTTGCTTGCCGAACGACAGGTCGATGCCGTCCTCGCCCAGCGCTGGCACCAGGTTGCCGGACTTCCAGCCCAGGTAGGCATCCTCGATCTTGGTGGTGCGTTCGCTGCCGTCACTGAAGCCGGCGGCGTCGCCATCGCCCCAGGTGCCGGAGCTGAGCAGGGCGAAGGCGCCATAAAGCGAGCCGTTGCCAGCCAGGCGCTGATCGCCGCTCAATCCGTATTTGATGTAGCCCTCGCGCCACGAGGTGGAGCCGGGCTGGTCGCGGGCGATGGCGTAGCTTTCTTCACTGTGGAACACACCGAACACGGCCTCCACATTGGCATTGAGGTGGCGCTCGTCATCGCCGTAGAGCTCCTGGGCTGACGCCTCCAGCGAGGCTCCCGCCAGGACTGCGGCGAGGACCGCGGCCAGGGTGAGACGGAACGGACGGTGGTGCATGGTCTGGCTTCCTTTGTTATGGGTTTGGCAGAAGTTCCGAAGACATGCCAAGGATCATGCAGGAAGCCCGGGGGCCGGCTTTTGTGCTGGCTGCCAGTTGGTTTGGGTGCTGTGCCAAGGTGACAGCAGGGCGCCAATGCAGGAGGCCCCGTTGCGGGGCCAGCTGTGTTTACTCGGTTTGTCAGTTGGCGTGGCGCTTGCGGTACTCGCCGGGAGTCATGCCGAAGCGGCCCTTGAACGCGGTGCTGAAGTAGCTGGAGTCGGAAAAGCCCCAGGCGTAGCCCAGTGACGAGACTTTCTGGTCCATGGCCGGGTTGCGCAGGCTCTCGGCGCAGAAGTCCAGGCGGCGGTTGCGGATGTACTGGGCGATGACCAGCTCGTGCTTGGCAAAGATGCGGTACAGGCTGCGCATCGAGATGCCCACTCCACGGGCGATGAACTCGGGGCAGAGGCCTTCGCAAGTGATGTTCTGGTCGATCAGTGCCAGGGCCTTGCGGAACATGCGCTCGTGGCTGCCCGGTATTGCGTCCTGGGCAATGGCGGGGCGCAACACGGTGACCAGGGCATCCAGCACCGCCTGGCTTTCGTGGTTGGCCATGTGCTGGGTGCGGCCGGCTTCGAGCATCATCAGCCGGGCGATGCTGGCCAGGGGCGTGGTGGCCTCGATCCGCCTGGCGCAGGCCACGCCGACGCCACGGGTGCCGCTTTGCACCTGGCTGCGCGGCAGGATCAGCGACAGCTGGCGCGAGCGCTGGTGGAAGTGCATGTCCAGCGGGGTGCTGGCATCGATCAGAGTCAGGTCGCCGGCCTGCAGTTCGATACAGGCGTCCTGGTGCTCGATGCGCGAGGTGCCGGCCATCTGCAGCACGGCATAGTAGTGGTCGGCACTGCTCGCGCGGATTTCCCGCTGGCCACGGAACAGGTTGACCTGGGTCATGTCGACGATGCTCATGGATATCTGGCCCACCTGGCACTTTTCCAGCTGGCCGATGAAACCGGGGTCGAGCTTGCGGCCGTTGAAATGGCCGCAGGCTTCATTGACCTGGCTCAGCCAGGCCTGGAAGTGGTCGTCGGAAATGCGGTTTGCAGGGGTCATGGATGCCTCACGCAGTAGAACTTGGCGCGGATCGCTCGGGCGAACTCTTGGTCTTAGGGCTTGCATTACAAATCACTTGAATATTCAAGCAAAAAGCAGGCCTGGAGACCTCCGCGATTATCCTGACTACGAGGTAAGGCATTGATAAAAATAGATTAATTGGTGCGTTTTGGTCGCTTGGAGCGCACCCGTCATGCGGCAAGCGCCCTGATGGCGCTTCGAAATGTAGCAATTTGAGACCGCAGTGTTTCCACCTGCGCCTCAGGTGTGTGGCACTGCCTTGGCCGCCGGCGTGCCGGCAAACTGAGGCTTCAGATGGCCCTGCTCATCGAGCAGATAGGCATCCATGACTTCGCGCACCACCGGCCCGGCAACGCGGCCGCCGGCCTCGCCGTTCTCGATCATCACCGCCACCACCATGCTCGGGTGGTCGGCCGGGGCGAAACCGACGAACAGGGCGTTGTCGCGGTGTCGCTCGAGGGTCTTGTTGCGGTTGTAGCGCTCACCTTGCTTGATCGCCACCACCTGCGCCGTGCCGCTCTTGCCGGCGATGCGGTACTGTGAGCCGGCCGCAGCGGCGCGGGCGATGCCGCGCGGGTCGTGCATGACCATCTGCATGCCGACGTTGACCTGGTCCCAGGCGTGCTTGTCGCGCAGCACGATGTCGGGCATCGGGTTGGGGTCGACCGGGGTTTCGCCACCCACGGTCATGGCCAGGTGCGGGCGATGCCATACGCCCTTGCTGGCCAGCAGGCTGGTGGCCTGAGCCAGCTGCAGCGGGGTGACCTGCATGTAGCCCTGGCCGATGCCGAGGATCAGCGTCTCGCCCGGGAACCAGGCCTGGCGGCGGGTAGCGCGCTTCCACGCTTGCGAAGGCATCAGCCCGGGCGCTTCCTCGAACATGTCCAGCGAGACCTTCTGGCCCAGGCCGAACTCGGCCATGTAGTCGTGCAGGCGGTCGATGCCGAGCTTGTGCGCCAGGTCGTAGAAGTAGGTGTCGTTGGAACGCATGATGGCGGTGTACATGTCCACCCAGCCATCGCCGCTGTGGTTCCAGTTGCGGTACTTGTGGTCGTAGTTGGGCAGCTCGTAGTAGCCCGGGTCGAACACCCGGCTGCCCGGGGTGATCACGCCACTGTCGAGGCCGGCAATGGCCACTTCCGGCTTGACCGTCGAGCCGGGTGCATACAGGCCGCGCAGCACGCGGTTGAACAGGGGGCGGTCGATAGAGTCGCGCAGTGCGGCGTACTGCTTGAAGCTGATGCCCTTGACGAACAGGTTGGGGTCGAAGCTCGGGTTGCTGACCATCGCCAGCACGTCGCCGTTGGCCGGGTCGAGCACCACCACCGAGCCACGGCGGTCGCCCAGGGCCTTTTCGGCGGCCACCTGCAGGTGCGAGTCAATGCTGAGGACGATGTCCTTGCCGGGGATCGGGTCCTTGTGGTTGAGCACGCGCATCACTCGGCCCTGGGCGTTGGTTTCCACTTCTTCGTAGCCGACGTGGCCGTGCAGCTGGGCTTCGTAGAAGTGCTCGATGCCGGTCTTGCCGATGGACTGGGTGCCACGGTATTCGGTGCTGTCGAGGGTCTTGGCTTCTTTTTCGTTGATGCGCCCGACGTAGCCGACCGAGTGGGCGAAGTGTTCGGCCAGCGGGTATTCGCGGATGAACTGCGGTTCGACGTCCAGGCCGGGCAGGCGGAACTGGTTGACCGCGATCAGGGCGATCTGCTCTTCGGTCAGGCCGACCATCAGGGTGACTGGCTCGAACGGTTTGCGGCCGCGGCGCAGGTCTTTGTCGAACTGCTTGCGGTCGTCTTCGCCGAGGCTGAGGATCTCGGCCAGGCTGTCGAGCACCTTGGCCGAGTCACCGGCGCGCTCGCGGGTCATGGTCAGGTCGAAGCTGGGCTTGTTGTCGGCCAGCACCACGCCGTTGCGGTCGTAGATCAGCCCGCGCTCTGGGGCGATGGGCAGGATATGCACGCGGTTGTTTTCCGAAACCGCGCTCTGCTGGTCGTGCTGCAGCACCTGCAGCACGTAAAGGCGGCCCACGAGGACGGCGCACAGGCTGAACACCAGGGCGGCGCAGGCCAGGAGCCGGCGGTTGACCAGGTGTTTTTCCTTTTCGTGGTCCTTGAGGGGGATCGGTTGCGGCATGGGGGCTCTGTGTAGGAGCGGGCTTGTCCCGCGATTGGGCCGCCTAGCGGCCCCAGGGCCGGCGATGCTACGCAACCCGGCCCCGCGCCTCAAGGCATGCGCGACCCGCCCACAGCCCCGGATGGCTGGAAGGGCGGGCTGGCGTTGTACCTCTATGCCTACCTGTTTTCCGTGGCCTACCTGCAGTTGGGGGCCGGCGTCGGTGCCCTGGTGCTGTTCGGTGCTGTACAGATCACCATGTTCGCCGTCGCCTGGCTCAGGGGCGAACGCCTCAGCGCACGTACCTTGCTGGGCATGCTCATCGCGTTTGCCGGCCTGGTCCTGCTGCTGTTGCCCGGTGCTGAAGCGCCCCCGCTGCTAAGTGCCCTGGTGATGGCGGCATCCGGCGTGGCCTGGGGCGCCTATTCGCTGCTGGGTAAAGGTTCGCCCAATCCGCTGGCCGACACCGCCGGCAACTTCGTCCGCAGTCTGCCCCTGCTACTGGTGCTTGGCGTGGTCATGCTGGCACTGGCGCGCACCCACGTCAGCCCGGCAGGGTTGTTGTATGCCCTGGCCTCTGGGGTGCTGGCCTCCGGCGCGGGATATGCGGTGTGGTACGGGGTGGTGAAGCAGGTCAGTGCCCAGCAGGCGGCGACGATGCAGCTCAGTGTGCCGGTCATCGCCGCGCTGGGCGGGGTGGTGCTGATCGGCGAGCCGATGTCGCTGCGCCTGCTGCTCGCCTCGCTGGTGGTGCTCGGTGGCGTGGCAATGGCGCTGCTACCAGTCAGGACACGTTAGAAGAAGCTGCGCTGGGCCTTGAGGGTGACCATGCTTTCGCAGTAGGTGTTGATGCCGGCATAGGCGTCGCAGCCGCTGCCGCTGAGGTCAGAGTTGCTGTATATCAGGTTGAGGTCGATGCCCAGCCATGGCCGCGACAGCTCCAGCGACCAGTCGGAAAACCCGTTGATCTGGCTGCCGTCACCGATGGTGAAGGGGGTGCCCAAGCGGTGGTGGGCGAGCTTGACGGTCAGGTCGACATCGAACAACGGCAATTGGCCAAAGTCGGCGAACAGCGTGCCGGTGCGGTTGTCCGGGTTGTCGCGCCAGGCGCCGCCGAAACGGCTGCCCAGTACCGAGATGCCGCCGTACAGGGCAAAGCTGTCGGCGCCGGCGATATTCGGCTGGCTGTAATGGATCAGGCCCACTTCGTAGCCCAGGGTGCTGTCGAAGTGGTGCTTGTAGCCGGTGTAGCTGTCCAGGCGCAGGGTCGAGTCGGGCGTCACGCCCATGCTCGGCGCGTACTGGCCGAGGTACCAGCCGTTGGGATGGCTGAGGTCGATGCCGCCGTGGAAGGTGCCCACCGCACTCGGCGAGATCAGCCCCTGGGCCATGCTGCGCGAGGGTGTGGTGCCGAGCTTGAAGTCGAAAGCGCCCAGTTGGCGCTGGATCTGTTGCGCGTGCAATGGCGGGCTCGCGAGGAGGGCCAGCGTCAGCAACAGCAAGGGCCTAGTCATGGTCACCGTCCTGGAAGGCTTGCGCTTGAGCAGCTGAGGATACCTGTGTTGGCCGCCAGGAGGCTACCGGCGGTGGCCATTACTCGACCATTGGTCAGGGCAGTTCATACCCCGAGTGGTTCGGCGATTTCGATCAGATTCAGGTCAGGGTCACGCACGTACACCGAGCGGATCGGGCCGGTTGCACCAGTGCGTGCAACAGGGCCTTCGATGATTGGCCACTGCACCTTCTGCAGGTGAGCGATCACCTGTTCCAGGCTTACCTGGCTGATGAAGCACAGATCCAGAGCGCCGGGTACCGGTAGATGTGCTTTGGGCTCGAACTCATGGCCGCGCACATGGATGTTGATTTTCTGGTTGCCGTAACGCAGCGCCAGGCGGTTATTGCCGAAAGTTTCCAGCTGCATGCCCAGCACACGCGTGTAGAAATCGGTGCAGGCTTCGACATCGGTGGTGGTGAGGACCAAATGGTCCAGGTGATCGATCATTGGCCAGCCTCGGTGACAGGGACTGAAGGCGATCAGTCCGGCCAGGGCCATGATAGTGCGCTGATCCGGTCTTTCAACTCAGCCTTTGATCGCAGGCTGAGCCTCGGCGACATCAGTGACCGCCTGCTGGCTGGTGGAGCGCTCGATGACGCGTTTGCGCAGCTCGTATTCGTCCAGTGACAGGCTCTGGCGCTGGATGGACTCGAGTTGCAGCTGGCGAGTTTCTTCGGCGGTGTAGGGGCGCAGTTCAGGGTGGCTGGCGCAACCGGTGAGCGCGGCGATCGCGGTGGCGCAGAGGGTAGCGAGCAGCAGGCGGGCCGTGGTGTTCATCGGGGGAAGCTCCAGGATTCGGGCGGTGGAAATCGATGGAGCCAGGTTATTGATTGCTGACGATGGGTAGAAATTGGTGTTGTCGATAGTGACTATCGAGGCTTCTGCAAGTCGCAGCGCAGTGGTTGAAAGCTGACCCTTTGCTACCCTTATCGCACGGCGTCGACTGCCCGCGTTGCAAGTCTTTCATTTCACGTATCTTGACCAGATGGGGAACTGCGATGCGCCTGCCATTGTTATGCGTCCTGTCGTTGGTGTTGTGCCTTGACGGTGTTACCAGCCTGGCGTTGGCCGACGACCCGCCAGCACCTGACCCGGCACCTGCCGAAGCCAAGCAGGCGGTGTTCAACCAGGAGCAGCTCGACCAGATGCTCGCACCGATTGCCCTGTATCCCGATGCGCTGTTGGCCCAGGTGCTGATGGCTTCGACTTATCCGGGCGAGGTGACCGAGGCGGTGGCCTGGTCCAAGGCCAACCCCAAGGCCCAGGGCGATGATGCGGTCAAGCAGGTGGCCAAGCAGACCTGGGACCCGAGCGTGCAGGCACTGGTGGCGTTCCCGCAGGTGCTGGTGGTGCTCGGCCAGGATCCGGTCTGGGTCCAGCGGTTGGGGGATGCCTTCCTGGCGCAACCCGATGACGTCATGGCCGGCGTACAGCGCTTGCGCCATCAAGCCCAGGCGGCTGGCAACCTGACCAGCAACCAGTACCAGAACGTCACGGTGCAGGCTGCGCCCGCAGCGGCTCCGGCTCCGGCCAACTCGGGCGGTTCGCAGGCCGCACCTGCCAGCAGCTCTTCAACCAGCACCATCATCATTCAGCCGGCCGACCCGCAGGTGGTGTACGTACCCACCTACAATCCGACCACCACTTACGGCACCTGGGCCTATCCGGCCTCGCCACCGGTGTATTACCCGCCGTCGCCGATGTACTACGCGGGCACCGCGCTGATGGCCGGGTTGGCGTTCGGCGCCGGTGTGGCAATCGTCAACTCGCTCTGGGGCGATTGCGACTGGGGGCACGGTGACGTCGATATCAACGTCAATCGCTACAACAACATCAACGCCAACAACCGCATCACCAACAACCAGAACAAGTGGCAGCACAATGCCGCACACCGTGATGGCGTCCCGTACCGCGATAACCGCAGCCGCCAGCAGTACGGTCGCCAGCTCGACGGAGCAACCCAGCGCGCCGCGTTCCGCGGCGATGATGCCCAGCGCACCCAGGCGCGTGACCGCGCCAGGGCCTCGATGGACCGTGCAGGTATCGAGCGCCCGGCCACCAGTAACCGCGAAGCCCTCAACAGTGCGCGCGAAGCCCGGGCCGAAGGCGGCGTGGGCAACCGCATGCAAGGCGGCGCGAACAACGTGCGCCCCGCCGATCGCCGCACAGAACCGCGCAATACCCGTGACAACCAGCAGGCGCGCAACCAGCTCGAGCAGCGCCGCCAGGGTGAAGGCCAGGCCAGGCAGGCCGTGCAGAACCGCTCGGGCAACAGTACAGGCAGGGCCCGCAACAATGCCTTCGACGGGGTACGTTCACCGTCGCGCACCGTGGCCCAGGCCAACCGTGGTCGTACCAGCCAGTCGTTCGCCCAGCGGCCCAACGCCTCGCGCGCAGCGGGGCATCAGATATCCCGGCCCAGTGCGCCGGCGCGTCGCGGTGGTGGAGGTGGCCGTCGATGAACAACAAGACAACGATTGCTGCGTTGCTGATCGGCCTGGGCCTGGCCTGGGCAAACTTGGTCACGGCGCAGGAAGCATTCCCGACCCCCGATAAAGCGGTCGAAGCGTTCGTCCAGGCGCTGGGCGTCGAGCATGCCGACGAAGCGCGCCTGGGGCAGTTGCTCGGTGATGACTGGCGCACCTACATACCACGTGGCGGTGTGCAACGCAGTGATGTCGATACCTTCCTGGCGCAGTACAAGGCCGAGCATCAGATCGACAAGCAGGGCGACAACAAGGCCATCCTCGCCGTGGGCCCCGATCACTGGACCTTGCCCATTCCGCTCACCAAGGCGACCAACGGCTGGCGCTTCGACCTCAAGGCCGGCAGTGCCGAAATCCGCGCCCGGCGCATCGGCCGCAACGAACTGGCCGCCTTGCAGTCGGTGCTCGCCTATCACGATGCACAGATGGACTACGCCTCGAAGGACCGCAACGGCAACGGCGCGCTGGAATATGCCCAGCAGATCTTCAGCACGCCCGGCAAGCATGACGGGCTGTTCTGGGAAGATGAAGAGGGCGGCGAAGTCAGCCCGCTGGGGCCGCTGTTCGGCAACGATGTGGTGGGTGATGCCTGGTACGGCTACCACTTCCACATCCTCGATGCCCAGGGCCCGTCGGCACCAGGTGGCGCCTATAGCTACCTGATCGGCAACCAGATGAGCCGTGGCTTCGCCCTGGTCGCCTGGCCGGCGAAATACAACGACAGTGGTGTCATGAGCTTCATGATCAGCCACGACGGCCAGGTGTTCGAAAAGGACCTGGGGCCGCAGGGCGACAAGATTGCCAAGGCCATGAAGCGCTTTGACCCGGATGACAGCTGGAAAGAAGTAGACGTCAACGCCAGCGAATGACGGCCAGCGCGCGCACCGCCGGCTGGGTGAAAACTACCCAGTGCTGTTCCGCTTTGGTGCGCGTGCGCCTCAAAACAGGTCTTGACGCACAGATTGCATTCTTCAAGTCGATAAAAAGTGTGCAGAGCGAACAGGGATGGTTGTGCCGGTTGCCCGCAAATTTTCCGTTTTTCGCGGTTAGCAAAAGCGGCTCGCATATTGCTCCCCCTAGTCGCAACGACAACCCGGAGCACCGTGCCATGAGCTCACCTACCGAATTTCCGCTATGCGAAGCCCCGCCATCGTCGCGCAAGGGGCTGCTGCCCATTGCCATGGTGCTGTTCAGCTTTACCTTCTTCACCGGCACCATGTTCGCTGGCGGCAAGCTGGGCATGGCCTTCAACTTCGTCGACATGCTGTGGGTCGCCGCCATCGGCAACACGCTGCTGGCGTTGTACGCTGCGGCCCTGGCCTTCATCGCCTCGCGCAGTGGCTTGAACACCGTACTGATGGGGCGCTTTTGTTTCGGCGAGGCGGGCAGCCGGCTTTCCGACTTTATCCTGGGCTTCGCCGAGCTGGGCTGGTACGCCTGGGGCACCGCGACCGTGGCGATCGTGTTAGTCAAGTTGCTGGGCTTGGCGGGCGGGTTCACCGTACCGCTGATGGTGCTTTTCGGCCTGGGCTTCAGCATCACCGCGATCATCGGCTTCAAGGGCCTGGACTTGCTGTCGCGGGTGTCGGTGCCGCTGATGTTCGCGCTGCTGCTGGTGTCGATGTACATCGCCACCGCCGATGCCGGGGGCTTTGCCGGCCTTGCGGCAGTGGTACCCCACGAAACCATGACCTTCTCGGCAGCGGTGACCATGGTTTTCGGCACCTTCGCCAGCGGGGCCACCCAGGCCACCAACTGGACCCGGCTGTCGCGCAGCGGGCGGGTGGCGGTAGTGGCCAGCATCGTTGCCTTTTTGCTCGGCAACGGCCTGATGGTCGTCGCCGGGGCATGGTGCGCGATGGTCTACCAGCAGGCCGACATCGTCGAAGTGATGATGCTGCAAGGCCTGTCGTTCGCGGCGGTGGTGATGCTCTGCCTGAACCTCTGGACCATTCAGGGGCCGACCATCTACAACGTCTCGGCAGCTGCCTGCCACTTGCTGCGCAGCGAGCGCCGACGCACCGCCACGCTGGTCGCGGCAGCCGTGGGTATCGTGCTGGCGATCGGCGGCATGTATGAAATGCTGATCCCGTTTCTGGTGCTGTTGGGCTCGATCATTCCGCCTGTGGGCGGGGTGATCATGGCCGACTTCTGGTATCGCCACCGCGGCAAGTACCCGGCGCTGGCCTCGGTGCAGCTGCCGCGCTACAACCTCCTGGGCCTTGGGGCCTATGCGCTGGGTGCGGTGCTGGCCTATGCCTCGCCGTGGGTCGCGCCACTGGTGGGTATTGGCGCCTCGGCCCTGTGCTACATCGTCCTGCTTGAAATCAGCGGCCGGCGCCGGGCGCTGGGCCAGGCGGGCGTCGAGCCGTGAGCCTGGCGCTGGACGAGATCCTGCACTTGCCGGGCCTGCAGGAGATGACCGTGCGCGCCGGTGCACGCAACCTGCAGCGGCGGGTGCGCTGGCCTTACGTGGCGGAGAACGAAGGCATCGCCGAGTGGGTAATGGGCGGCGAACTGGTGTTCGTCACCGGCATCAACCACCCGCGTGGCGAGGCCAACCTGCTGAGCCTGGTCGAGGACGGCGAGGCGGTGGGCATTGCCGGGATGGTGATCCTCACGGGCGGCACCTTCATCCAGACCATCCCGCCGGCAGTGATCGCCCGTGCCGAACAATTGGGCCTGCCATTGATCGAGCAGCCCTATGCCCTGAAGATGGTGATCGTTACTCACCTGATCGGCACGGCCCTGGTGCAGATGAGCCAGGTGCGCCGGTCGCGTAACGACATCCTCGGCCAGTTGCTCAGCGGCGACTACCCGAGCCTGGCCATTGTCCGCCAGCGTGCGGCGCACCTTGAACTGGCACTGGATGAGCCGCGTCGCGTGGTGGCGCTGCGTTTGCTGCACGTTGAGCCGTTGTTCGAGCGCCATGGCCTGGCCGAGGGCGAGCGCCTCTGGCAGGCTACCCGCCAGGCCCTGGAAGACCGGCTCGAGTCCTGGTGTCGCGAACGACCGGGGACGGTCACCGCGCAACTGCCAGGCGACCTGCAGGTGCTGCTGCTGGTGGATGCCGCCGACTTGCCGATGTGCTTGGCCACACTGCACCGACAACTGAGCGCGGTGGTGGGCGAGCTGGCGCTGTACATGGGCCTGTCGAGCCTGGCTGCCGATTGCGCACACTACCGCCAGGCGCTCAGCGAGGCGCGACAGGCCCTGGAGGTGGCGCAGCACCTGCACCCGGCCAACGGCTTCTGCGATTTCAGCGAGCTGGGTGTGCTGCGCCTGCTGCAAGGCATCGTCGACCGTTCGCTGATCGATGACTTTGTCGCCCAGACCCTGGGCCCGCTGATCACCCCTGGGCGCAAGCAGCCGCATGTACTGGTGCATACCCTCGACGCCCTGCTCAAGGAAAACGGCAACGGCCTCAAGGCAGCCCAGCGCCTGGGCCTGCACCGCAACACCATCAACCAGCGCATTCAACGTATCGAACAACTGAGCGGGCAGTCCCTCGACGACCCGCTGTTTCGCATGAACGCTTCTGTCGCCATGCTTGTGTGGCGCATGAACGAAGACCACGGTAAGGAGTAACGCCATGAACATCATCAACGCCCGCCTGCGTGGCAAGAACGGTCTGTTCCGCATCGAACTGGACGGCGAGCGCATCGCCGCCATCGCGCCACAGGCCGACCTGGCCGCGCCGGCCAGCCCGGAAGACCTGGACGCCCAGCAGAACCTGGTGGTGGCGCCCTTCGTCGAGCCGCACATCCACCTCGACGCCACCCTCACTGCCGGTGAGCCGAAGTGGAACATGAGCGGCACCTTGTTCGAAGGCATCGAGCGCTGGGCCGAACGCAAGGCAATCACCACCCACGACGACATCAAGACCCGCGCCAAGAAAACCATCGGCATGCTGGTGGATCATGGCATCCAGCACGTGCGCACCCATGTCGACGTCACCGACCCCAAGCTCATCGCGCTCAAGGCCATGGTCGAGGTGCGCGAGGAAGTGCGCCATCTGATCGACCTGCAGATCGTCGCCTTCCCCCAGGAGGGCATCGAGTCGTACGCCAATGGCCGGGCGTTGATGACCGAGGCGGTGGCCATGGGCGCCGACGTGGTCGGCGGCATTCCGCATTTCGAGAACACCCGCGACCAGGGCGTGTCGTCGATCAAGTTCCTGATGGACCTGGCCGAACGTACCGGCTGCCTGGTGGACGTGCATTGCGATGAAACCGACGACCCGCAGTCGCGCTTTCTCGAAGTGCTGGCCGAAGAGGCACGGGTGCGCGGCATGGGCGCACGGGTGACCGCCAGCCATACCACGGCCATGGGCTCGTACGACAATGCCTACTGCTCCAAGCTGTTCCGCCTGCTGAAGATGTCGGGCATCAACTTCGTCTCGTGCCCCACCGAAAGCATCCACCTGCAGGGTCGCTTCGACAGCTACCCCAAGCGCCGCGGGCTGACCCGCGTGGCCGAAATCGACCGCGCCGGGATGAACGTGTGCTTCGGCCAGGACTCCATCGTCGACCCGTGGTACCCGCTGGGCAATGGCAATATCCTGCGCATTCTCGAAGCCGGGCTGCACATCTGCCACATGCTCGGCTACGAAGACCTGCAACGCAGCCTGGACCTGATCACCGATAACAGTGCCCGCACCCTCAACCTTGGCGAGCGATATGGCATCGAGGTCGGCCGGCCGGCCAACCTGCTGCTGCTGTCGGCGCCGGATGACTACGAGATGGTCCGCAGCCAGGGCCATGCGCTGGTGTCGGTGCGCAACGGCAAGGTGTTGATGCGCCGCACGCCAGCGCAGGTCGAACGCTTTGCCTGACAGTTTGCGCGAGCGGCAATCAAGCACGCATTGGTGAAATACACGAGCGGCAAAGCCTGTGATAATGGAGGGGAATCACAAGGGCCACGCCATGCTGACCATCTCCAATAACGTGCATCTGCCCGATGCCGAAATCGAACTGAGCTACATCCGCGCGCAGGGCGCCGGTGGGCAGAATGTCAACAAGGTGTCCAGCGCCGTGCACCTGCGCTTCGACATTCCCGCTTCGTCGCTGCCCGCGTTCTACAAGGAGCGGCTGCTGGCGCTGCGGGACAGTCGCATCACCGCCGACGGCGTGTTGATCATCAAGGCCCAGCAGTATCGAACCCAGGAGCAGAACCGCGCTGACGCACTGGCGCGCCTTGCCGAGTTGATCATCACGGCCGGCAAGACCGAGAAGAAGCGCCGCCCCACCAAGCCGACCCTCGGCTCGAAGACCCGCCGCCTCGATGGCAAAGCCAGGCGCAGCACGGTCAAGGCGGGCCGGGGCAAGGTGGAGTTCTAGGCGCATCAGGAAAAATGCGGCGACCTCGCCTAGCGCCCCAGCAGCTGCCCCACCAGCCACTGCCCCGCGGGCCCCAGCGCCCGCTGGCGCGACCAGGCCACATCCATGGCCACCCGCCGCGGGTAACCGGCCATGGGCAACTCCACCAGGCCACTGCCGAAGCGCGCCACCAGCGCCTTGGGCAGTTCGGCCCAGCCGAAGCCGCGCACGGCGAACTCCAGCAAGGTCAGGTAGTCCGGCGCCGACCAGGCCTGGCCGTGGCCATGGGGCAGGCTCGGGGCGTAGGTCTTGATGTACAGCTGGCGTTCGTTTTCCAGGTGCTGCGGTTGCAACGCCGGCAGCTTCGCCAGCGGGTGTTCGCTGCTGACATAGAGGCAGAACTCCGCCTGCTCGGGCAGCCGCGCCACGCTGACATCTGCAGGGTAACGGTCCTGCGCGGCGAGGATGCCGATGTGCGCCAGGCCTTGCTGCACCAAGTCGATCACGTCGGCATCTTCGGACGGGCCGCAGCGCAGCTCGGTGTGCGGGTAGTGTTCGGCGAAGCGGCCCATCGCCGCGCCCTGGAAGGTCACGCTGTAGCTGTCGGACATCACCACTGACACCAGCGGTTCAACCTGGTCAGCCAGGCGCACGGCCAAGGCATCCAGTTTGGCGCTGGCATCGAGGATCGCCTCGACGTGGTTCAGCACCTGATGGCCGGCGGCATTGAGCGTCGGGTGACGACCGGCGCGGTCGAACAGGGGGCAACCGATGTCGGCCTCGAAGTTGGCGATGGCGATGCTGATGGTCGACTGGCTCTTGCGCAGTTTGCGTGCGGCAGCAGAGAACGAGCCGAGGGCGGCGGCTTCGACAAAGGCGACGAGGGCTTCGGGGGAGTAGCGCATGGGTATCGATAAAAACCATGGATGAATGGCCATGAGTATCGATCCGGTCAACGTGCGAGGCAAGCATGCGCTTGGCAGATGCCCACGTTCCCTGCGGAAGGTGGGCATCGCAGCGCTACGGCCAGGGCTTACTTTGCGCCTGCCACGCTAGCGGCTTCAGCCTGCTCGCGCTGGCGCTTGCGGCCGATCACCAGTACACCCATGGCGGCCAGGGTGCACAGTGTCGCCAGGGGCATCAATGCCAGGGCGTAGCTGTTGGTGGCGTCGTGGATGGCACCGTAGACGTTGACCATCAGGCCGCCGCCGATCAGGTTGGCCATGGCGCCGACGGCCGCCAGCCCGGCGGCTGCGGTGGACGAGGACAGCCAGCCGGAGACCAGTGCCCAGAAGGGGCCCTTCATCGAATAGGCACCCACCAGCACCATGGTCAGCATCACCACCGTGGCTGGCAGCGAAGAGGTGAACAGCGTCATCAGCAGGCCAGCGGCGATCAGCAGCATGGTCATCGCGGTGTGCCAGCGGCGCTCGCCGCTGCGGTCGGAGCTGCGCCCCCAGATGATCATCGCAACCGAGGCTACGCCATACGGGATGGCATTGACCAGGCCGATCTCCATGGCGCTGAGGCCGAAGGTTTTCAGCAGTTGCGGTGCCCAGACGCTCATGGTGCTACCGGCGGCGGAAGCCCCGGAGTAGATCAGCGCCAGTACCCAGATGTCCTTGTGGCGCAGCAACTTCCACAGCGAAATATGGCCGATGGCGGTCTTCTTGGCGGCCTCGGTCGCCAGGCGTTGGGTGAGCCAGCCGCGTTGCTCGTCGCTCAGCCACTTGGCCTGTTCTGGGCGGTCGGTCAGTACGAACAGGCAGGCGATGCCCAGCAGGACTGCCGGGATGCCTTCGAGGATGAACAGCCAGTGCCAGCCGCGCATGCCCATCCAGCCATCCAGGCTCAGCAGCAGGCCGGACAGTGGTGAGCCGATGAAGTTGGCGGCCGGGATCGCCACCATGAACAGCGCCACCATGCGTGCGCGGTAGGCAGACGGCAACCAGTAGGTGAGGTACAGCAGCACGCCGGGGAAGAAACCAGCTTCGGCAGCGCCAAGCAGGAAGCGCATCACGTACAGCGAGTTGGCGCCCTGGACGAACGCCGTGCCAGCTGAAATCAGTCCCCAGGTGATCATGATGCGGGCGATCCAGATCCGCGCGCCATACCGTTGCATGGCCAGGTTGCTGGGCACTTCAACCAGGAAGTAGGAGAAGAAGAACAGGCTGCTGGCGAAACCGAAGACCTTGGCCGAGAGTTCCAGGTCGTGGTTCATCTGCAGCGAAGCCATGCCGATGTTGCCGCGATCGATGATCGCGATCAGGTAGCAGACGATCAGAAAAGGTAGCAGGCGCCAGGCAACACGGCGCATGGTGCTGCGTTCGAGCTCGTCCGGCGTGGATGTCACTGAAGTCATGAGGCTCTCCAATTGTTTTTTTTCTGGAGTGACGCGTGGTGAAAGGCGCCCCCTCTCACGAAGCGGCGCGGGAGGGCTGCAATCAGCTGTCAATCAGGTGGCGGTTGACCACGCAACGAGGATCCAGGGCATTGCCCGCCAGGATATCCAGAACCTGCCTCACGCAGACCAGACCGACACGGTCTCGGGCTTCGGTGGTGTTGGCGCCGACGTGCGGCGTGGCGACCAGGGTCGGCAAGCCCCACAGCGGGCTGTCGGCCGGTGGTGGCTCTGGGTGGAAGGTGTCCAGGCCAGCACCGGCAAGGCGGCGCTCGCTCAGTGCTTGTACCAAGGCGTCCGTGTCGATCAGTTCACCGCGGGCAGTGTTGATCAGGATGGTGCCCGGGCGCATGCGCGCGAGTTGGTCAGCACCGATCAGACTGTGATTGGTCTCGGTCAGCGGGCAGTGCAGGCTGATGATATCGCTTTCGGCCAGCAGGCGATCAAAATCCTCTTCACGCTCGACATGGGCGCGCGCTGGCAGCTGCTTGAGGTAAGGGTCGAACACTTTGACCTTCATGCGTAGCGGCGCCACCAGGTCCATCAGAACGCTGCCGATCGATCCCAGGCCAATCAGGCCCAAGGTCTTGCCGGACAGCTCGATGCCGTTGGCCGAAGCCTTGTCCCAGTGACCTTCACGCATACGCGCATCGAGCAGGGCGGTCTGGCGGGCGACGCTGAACATCAGGGCAAAGGCATGCTCGGCCACCGACTGTGCGTTGGCACCTACCGCGATCGACACCGGTACCCCGCGCTCGGCGGCGGCCTGGATATCGATGGTGTTGAAGCCGACACCGTGCTTGGCGATCAGCTTCAGCTTCGCGCTGGCCTCGATCATGCCGCGGGTCAGGCTGCCTTGGCGAACCACGATGGCGTCGGGCTGCTCCGCGCGAATGATGGCTACCAGCTCTTCTTCCGGAAGGTAGGGCGTGGTGGGGACGACCCGGACGCCCTGGTCGGCGGCAAGTTTCATGGCCTCGGAGGCAAGTTCGGGGCCGGTAAGCAGAATGGTACGGGGCATCGTGAACACCTTTTTATTGTCAGGGCAGTCGCTGTAGCTCGGCGCCAGCGATGGTGTGACCCTATCATAATGAAACGTCGTTGCAAGGAAATAAATTTTCTCGCTCTTATACCTGGAGATAATCGGTAAAAAACCGATTGATAAATGATTATTGCAATGACATTCTAAAAACAGATTCGGCGGCCGCCGATGACACCGAATAAAATCAATAGAGGTATGTCACATGAGCATTGGCTTCCAAGTGCTTGAGCGCACGCGCAAAATTGGCGAAGAATGGGTTGGCCGCTACCGTGAGGTTCCGGTCGCTAACGTCAGCGACTCGATGAACCGCATGACCGCAGGCGGTGCCCGTCTGCGTCCCATGCATCGCGAAGGCGTGCTGTGTGGTCCGGCCCTCACCGTCAAGGCGCGTCCAGGTGACAACCTCATGCTGCACTACGCCCTGGACATCGCTCAGCCGGGCGATGTGATCGTGGTCGATGCCGGCGGCGACCTGACCAACGCCCTGATCGGCGAAATGATGGTGGCCTATGCAGTCAAGCGCGGTGTGGCGGGCATCGTCATCAATGGCGCCATCCGGGATGCGGCCAATATTGGTGCCGGTGACTTTCCGTTGTTCGCCGCCGGTGTGTCGCACCGTGGCCCCTACAAGGACGGCCCGGGCGAGATCAACGTGCCGATTGCCATTGATGGTATGGTGATCGAGCCGGGCGACCTGATGATCGGCGATGAGGATGGTTTGCTATGCATCCCGTACGACCAGGTTGCCGATGTCTATGCCCGTGCCACGGCCAAGCATGCTGCCGAAACTGCTCAGATGGAGCATATTGCCCAAGGCACCAACGACCGCTCCTGGGTCATTGAGTCCTTGAAGAAGAAAGGCTGCCTGCTGCCAGGTTGACCCCTTGACCTGCTGCGCACCTTGCGATGGGGTGCGCAGCGGGCGCTGGGCTGGCGCGGGTCTAATGAGGATTCGCAGACTTGACCGATTCAGCGTCGTCACATCGTAACCAGTGGCCGTCGGCCATCCGGGCGCTCGCCCACCGTAATTTCCAGATCTATTTCGTCGGCCAGGGTGTTTCCACCCTGGGCAAGTGGGTACAGCAGGTGGCGTTGGCCTGGCTGGCCTATCACCTCACGGGTTCGGCCGTGCTGCTGGGGCTGATCACCTTTCTTTCGCTGGCTCCGCAACTGCTGATCGGCCCGCTGGCCGGCGCCTGGATCGACCGGCATGACAAGCGTCGATTGCTGATCATCGTGCAAGTGATCCTGACCTTGCAGTCGTCGGTATTGGCGCTTTGTACCTGGTTGGGTTGGGTCGATGGCCCGGTTATCGCCGGCATGGCCTTGCTGCTGGGTTTGCTCAACGCCCTGGAAACACCGTTGCGTCAAGCCTTGATCGGCAGCTTCGTCGATGACCCGGCCGACCTGCCCAACGCCTTGGTGCTCAATGCCATGCTGATCAACGGGGCACGCTTTGTCGGCCCGCCATTGGCTGGGGCACTGATCGCGTTCGCCGGTGAGGCAACCTGCTTCGCGCTGACGGCCGTAGCCTTCCTGGCATTGCTGTTCGGCTTGCTGAAGGTGCGCGGTCACGCCAGCCCCAAGGCCAGTGGTTCGACTGCGCAGGTGTTTCGCGAGGGGCTGGCATACATGTGGCAGACCCGCCAAGTGCGCCAACTGCTGGTCAACGTGATCATGGTCAACCTGTTTGCCTCCTGCTATGCAGCGCTGCTGCCAATCCTGGCCAAGGCGGTGTTTGCCGGGGATGCGCGGGTACTGGGTTGGTTGTGGGGAGCGGCGGGGGCTGGTGCCTTCGTGGCGACCCTGGTGCTGGCATTCGGCGGTGCATTGCCTCGCCTGCGCCAGTTCACCGATGCCGGGGCGCTGCTGTGCGCGGCCGCTCTGGTCGGGCTATGGCTGGCCGGCGTGCTGCCGTTGGCGCTGCTGGCGCTGGCGTTGCTGGGTTTTGGCATCACCTTGAGCAATGTCAGCACCAACATGCAGTTGCAGAGTGGTGCGCCGGGCCACCTGCGTGGTCGGGTTATCGCTTTCTACATCGCCATGCGCTTTGGCTTCGAGGCCTTGGGCGGGATGATCGCCGGGCTGGTCGCAGCCCGCTGGGGGGCACCGGCGACCCTGGGGGTCGCCGGTGCAGTGCTGGTGCTGGGGTTGCTCGGGCAGTACGGCCTGCGTCGCCGCACCTGATCGCTCAAGCGGCCTGACCTTGGCCTTGGCCTTGGCCTTGCGGCGTTTGTTGCTTGGCCGGGTCGCCCAGCCAGAGCATCAGCCAGGTACCGATCAGCAGGATCGACGCTACGGCGAAGAACGGCAGGGTGAAGCTGTGCGTGGCATCCTTGATCAGGCCTATCAGGAACGGCCCGGTAAAGCCGCCGAGGTTGCCGATCGAGACGATCATCGCCAGGCCGCCCGCCGCGGCGCGGCCGGTGAGGAAGGTCGAGGGAATCGCCCAGAACGTGGCCTGGAACGACAGGATGCCGGCCACCGCCAGGCACAGGCTGGCAATCTTCAGCAGTGGCTGGTCGATCAGCGCCGCGCTCACCAGGGCCAGGGCAGCGAACGCCAGCGCGCTGACCACGTAGGGCAGACGGTGGCTGCTGCGGTTGGCCAGGCGCGCCCATAAGGTCATGGCCAAGGCGCCTAGCAGGTAAGGCAGCGCCACTACCAGGCCGACCACGCCACTGGAAATCCCCAGGCTCTTGATGATCTGCGGCAGCCACAGTCCGATGCCGATGGAGCCGACGATGCAGCAGAAGTTGATCGCCGCCAGGGTGAACACCTTGGGATTGGTCAGTGCGGCGCGCAGGGTGTTGCCGTGGGCGGCACCTATGGCCTGCTGCTCCTGGGACAGGCGCTGGGTCAGCCAGGCCTTTTCCCGTGGGTTCAGCCACTTCGCCTTGGCCGGGCTATCGACCAGCACGAACAGGCAGGCGATGCCAAGTAACACGGCAGGCATCGATTCGGTGACCAGCAGCAGTTGCCAGTTCTTCAGGCCCCAGACACCGTGCTGTTCCATCAGCCAGCCCGACAGCGGCGAGCCGACGATGTTGGCCACCGGGATGCCCAGCAGGAACGTTGCGGTAGCTTTGGCTCGCCATTTACCGGGGAACCAGTAGGTGAAATACAGGTACACCCCCGGTGTGAAGCCCGCTTCGGCAAGCCCCAGCAGGAAGCGCGCGATGCTGAAGCTGATGGGGCCGGTGGCGAACGCCGTGGCCATGGAGATCAGCCCCCAAGTGATCATGATCCGCGCTATCCACACCCGAGCACCGAAGCGCTGCATCAGCAGGTTGCTGGGGATCTCGAACATGAAATAGCCGAAGAAGAACAGGCCGGCCGCCCAACCGAACATCGTCGCGGTCAGGCCCAGGTCCTGGTTCATGCTGATGGCGGCGAAGCCGACGTTCGTGCGATCGAGGTAGCTGATCACGTAGCAGATGAAGATGAACGGCACCAGGCGCCACAGCACGCGGCGCATCAGGCGTTCGCCCTCGGCGTCGCTGAGCGGCGCCTGGGCAGCGGGGGTTTCTTGGGTCATATCGTCACTCTTTTGTATTTATTGTGTGCGCTGACAGGCGCGGCTTCAGCTGTGGGAAAACATCGTTAGCCCCGGCGCGCTGGTGCGAACCTGCAGGATGCTGCCGGTCTCGGATTCGGTGATGAACAAGGTTTGCCCGTCGTCGCCACCAAAGGCCAGGTTGGTGTTGCTGATACCGGCGCAGGAGACAATGCGTTGCAGCGGCTCGGCGACCTTCGACAGCTTCCACACCGAGCCGAAGCCGGTGTGGGCGATGTACAGGTTGCTCTGCGCATCCAGTGCCAGGCCGTCCGGCCCGCCCAGGCCGCCGTGCAGTTGGGCGAACACGCCAACCTTGCCGATGATCGAGCCGTTGCCCAGCGGGATGCGCCAGATCTGCTGGGCGCGCGTCACCGCCACCAGCAGGTGATTGAGGTGGGGGTCGTAGACGATGCCGTTGGGGCTGGGAATGGTGCCCAGCAGGCAGCTCAGGTTGCCGTTGGCGTCGAGCTTGTAGACCCGCCCCGTAGCGTCCTGCAGGCCGGTCTGGCCTTGGTCGGTGAAGTACAGGTCACCGTTCGGCGCAAACACCAGGTCATTGACGCCTTTGAAACCTTCGGAACCGGCCGAGTCCAGCAGTACCTCGATGGCGCCGGTCTGAGAGTCGAGCAGCAAGATCCCGCGCTTGTAGTCGGTAATGAAGATGCGCCCGTCCTGGTGAATCTTCAGGCCGTTGGGCCAGCCATCGTACTGACAGACCAGTTCCCATTCGCCCTGGGGCGAGATGCGGAAGATCCGCCCGTTGGGTATGTCGGTCACGTACAGGCGCCCCTGGCGATCGAACGCTGGCCCCTCAAGGAACGAATCGATTGCCCGGCCCTGCCGATTGGCGTTGGCCCAGGCCGTTGGGCGCGGGTCGCGGAAACGGTCGGGCAGGCGCGTGAAGACGGTGGTTTCGACGGTGGGTGGGGCAGCAAAAAAACTCATGATGGCTCCTGGCGGCAAGGGGCGCGTGAGCGTCCAGGTCACTAGTGTTTGTTTTGTATAATGAAATGAAATTGCAAAATAGCCCATTGCGTGACGAAAGACGATCAATTTCGTCGCCTTATTTCTGGATGTTGACGAGGGTAAGGATTTTGTGAGTTCCTATAAAGGAAATGGCGTTCCAAAATATCAGCGCCTGGAGTTTAGGCAGGGCTGATTCGGCGTTAATTCCAATAACAAGAAAACCGGCGCTCGGGTTCGGGTGCCCAGGGAGCTTTCGTCTTGAAATCCTTACCTTCCTTCTGTGGTCTTGCACTTGCCGCCAGTGGCGGCCTCATGGTGCTGCCTGCGCAAGCGGATTTTCTTTCCGGCAGCCATGCCAACCTGGCAATGCGCAACTTCTACTTCAGCAGTGATAACCGCGACGGTGCCGCCAAGCCCTCGAAGACCGAGGAATGGGCGCAGGGCTTCCTGCTCGATCTGCGTTCGGGTTACACCAGCGGAGTGATCGGTGTCGGGGTGGATGCCACCGCCATGCTGGGCGTCACCCTGGACAGCGGCCGTGGCCGGCACGCGGGCAGCACGATGATTCCCTCCGATGGCGAGCGTGCGGTGGATCAGTGGGGCAGTGCGGGCGCGACCCTGAAGCTGAAAGCGAGCAAGAGCGAGCTGCGGGCCGGCCAGTTGATGCCAAAGATGCCCGTATTGGTGGCCTCCGATGGTCGGCTGCTACCACAGTCTTTCCAGGGCGTGCAGCTGCAATCAAAGGAGTTCGACGACCTGATGCTGATCGGCGGCGCTCTGGACCGCGCCCGGGGTCGGGCTTCCACCGACCTGACCGGCATGGCCGTAAGTGGCGGCACCCAGGAAAGTGACCGTTTCTACTTTGCCGGTGCCGATTACCGTGCCACCGATGCGCTCCTGCTGCAGTACTACTTCGGTCAGTTGCAGGACTATTACCAGCAGCATTTCGCTGGCCTCAATCACACCCTGGCACTGACTGACGACAGCTCGCTGACAACCGACCTGCGCTACTTCCGCACCCGCTCGGACGGCGCCAACGGCAGCGCTTCGGGGCGCGCGCAGGGTTATACGGTAGGCGGCTATACCGCCGATGGAGACGGCGAGATCGACAGCGAACTGTGGAGCGCGGCGTTCACCTACCGCCTGGGCGGTCACTCGCTCATGCTGGGCTATCAGAGCGTTTCCGACGACAGCAACTTCGTGCAGATCAACCAGGGGTCGATCGACAAGGGTGCCGGTGGCAGCAGCCTGTACCTGTGGACCGACAAGATGCTGCTGAGCTTCACCCGTGCTGGCGAGCGCACCGGCTTTGCGCAGTATGGCTACGATTTCGCGGCTTTGGGTGTGCCTGGCCTCAAGGCCTCGGTGATGTACCTCAACGGTGATCACATCCAGACCGCGGGCGGTGCCGAGCAGTCGGAGTGGGAGCGAGACTTCTCCCTGGACTACGTCATCCAGAGCGGTACCTTCAAGGGGCTGGGCGTGGCTTGGCGCAATGGCATGTCCCGCAGCGAAGCGGCCCGCAATGGCGATCAGAATCGCGTGATCGTCAACTATACCGTGGCGTTGTTCTGAGCCAGCAGCAGGAGGATTGGAGGGCAATGAGCATGGCCCGGCGTTCAGGTGTGGGGCCATCTGGCCGGTGGGCGCGGTGAGCGGCCGGCTGGTCTTCTGTTCAGGCTACTTAACCGTCAACGATGATGGTGCCGCATCGGCTCTTGCTGGCATGATGGCGGTTGCCAGGGCATTGGCAGATAATGATTTTTCTGGGCCCTGACAAAGACTTGGGCAATTCAAAGGTGAGGATCTACTGATGGTTAATGTTCGGCCGCGTCCTGCGGTGAATGGCGTGGCTTCGGCTGATCGCGTGCTGACAGTGCTCTCTGCGTTCCAGGTGGGAGACACGTCTTTGACCCTTGTGGAGCTTGTCGAGCGTACCGGACTGATCAAAAGTACCATCATGCGTTTGATGGTCTCGCTGGAAAATCATGGTTTCGTCAATCGCATGGCAGATGGGCGCTACCAGCTGGCCAGCGAGGTCATGCGGCTTAATGCGGTGTATGAGGAAGGCATCGATCTGGAGCGTCACGTGATGCCCAGGCTGCATCTGTTGGCAGAGCGTACTGGCGAGACCGCCTCGTTCTACGTGCGTCACGGCGCTTACCGGATGTGCCAGTATCGAGTGAACTCACCTCATCGACTGCGGATGCACGTTCAGCCCGGCGACATGCGACCGATGGACGACGCTGCTGGCGCCCAGGCTTTGCGTACGCCGTTCGCGAACGGTATCGCCATGCAACGGCCGTTTTTCTCCATGGGGGCCACAGACCCGCATGCTGCATCAGTAGCCTTTCCCGTATACGGCGCTGGCGACGAGTTGGTCGGTGCGCTGGTGCTTTCCGGCCCTTCCAGCAGGCTCACCCCGGAATGTGCCGATGCCTTCAACGACATCTTCTTCGACGCTACTCGCGATCTGATGCGCAGCCTTGGCTGCAAGGCCGCGGATGGCAACGTCACGACCGCTGGATGAGGGAGATTGTGTGCCTCGTTCAGCAGTTGGAGGCGCACTCCATGAGCCAGTCAATCAATACCTGTAACCTTTTCGGCATCGGGTCGTGATGCGGATAGACCAGGAAGTAACCGTAGCTGGACGCATCCACAAAGTCGCCGAACGGCAGAACCAGCTCACCTCGCGCAATACGCTCTCTGACCAGTTGTTCCCGGCCAATGGCAATGCCGGCGTGATTCAGCGCAGCGAGCGTGCAAAGGTCTGAACGATCAAATGTGAGGAATCGGCGTGGGAGTTCAATGCCGGCACCTTTACTGCTGGCCCAGAGCTGCCATTCTGCATCGAATGCGGCGTTGTCCCAGGCCGCAACGTCATGCAATGCGGTGCACTGATCCACCTGGTGCGGGTCACCTGCCAATGCATGGGTTTCTGCATAATGGGGAGAGCACACCGGGGCGATCCGCTCATTCATCAAGTGGATGCTCTGCAACCCGGGATGGTGGCCATCCGAGTAGCAGAGGACCAGGTCGATCTTGCGTGTGCGGTAGTCGATGCTCTCGTTACCGACCCTGATATCCAGCTGGATATCAGGGTAGCGGGCGGTGAACTGAGCCAGCCGCGGCACCAGCCAGCACTGTGCTACGGATGGGCGTACATACAAGGTCAGTTGGCCGGCGACCTCGGCGTGGGCGCGCTCCTGCACGGCCTCGCCGAGTTCGTCCATGGTCCGCTGCATCACGGTGAACAGGCGCTCGCCGTCTTCGGTGAGGCTGACCTTGCGCGGCATGCGGTGAAACAGCTTGAACCCCAGCTCATCTTCCAGACGGTTGATGCGATGGCTCACGGCACTGGCCGTCAGGCACAGCTCATCGGCTGCGCGAGAGAAGCTCAGGTGCCGTGCGGCCACCAGGAAAACATGCAGGCTGCCCAGGTGCGAGCCGTTGAGTTTCACGGTGGTACCGCTGCCAGGTCTGTTCATTGACCAATCCTTCCGCGCAGTGCATCGACTGCTGTTACATCGTAGCCTGCAGGCTTCGTCCTTTCGCCAGGTAAGCGTTGAACTCATCGTCCGGCACCATGCTGCCACCCGTTCCCCAGACAAGGTGGGTAGTCTGCTGCAGCTGGGCCGGGGAGAGGCCCAGGCGAGCCAGATAGTCACTCGCCTGCAGCACCCGAACCATGCCGGGTACGCCGGCCAGCGCAGAGGGTTCCAGCTTGACCTTGTCCTGTTCGAAGGCAATCACCATCAGACGGTACAATTCTTCGTCGGTCACCGTGTAGTAGCCATCGATCAGCCGCTGCATGGCTTTGCCGACGAACCCGGACGGTCGCCCGACCGCCAGGCCGTCGGCGGCGGTGATGTTGTCGATGCCGAAGTCTTGCACGCTGGTTTCATCGTGCAGGCCGGTGTACACCCCCAGCAGCATGCAGGGTGAGTGGGTGGGCTCGGCGAAAACGCAGTGCACGGCATCGCCGAATACCAGCTTCAAGCCGAAGGCGACGCCGCCAGGGCCGCCGCCAACACCGCAGGGCAGGTAGACGAACAGTGGGTGATCGGCGTCCACCTTGATGCCGGCCTGGTCGAATTGCCGAGCCAGGCGCTCGGCGGCTACGGCATAGCCCAGAAAGAGTTGTGGGGAGTTTTCGTCGTCAACGAAATAGCAGCTGGGATCGGACGCTGCCTGCTGGCGGCCCTGTTCGACGGCAACGCTGTAGTCCGAGGCGTGTTCAACGACCGTTACACCGTTGGCGCGCAGCTTGTCTTTTTTCCACTGCCTGGCGTCGGATGACATGTGCACGCTCACCTGGAAGCCCAGCTTCGCGCTCATGATGCCGATCGACAAGCCCAGGTTACCGGTCGACCCCACGGCGATCTTGTACTGGCTGAAGAACGCCCGCGCCTGCTCGCTGGCCAATACGGCATAGTCATCGGAGGGTGTGATCAGGCCGGCGGCCAAGGCCAGGTCCTCAGCGTGCTTGAGCACTTCATGAATGCCGCCCCGGGCCTTGATGGAGCCTGAAATGGGCAGGTCACAGTCGGCTTTCAGCCACAGGCTACCCACATGCTGCAGTGATCCTTCTTCGATCAGCTGCTGGCGAAGCTGCGGCAGTGGGGCGATGTGCGACTCGATAACCCCACCGGTAGCGGCCGTTTCGGGGAACACAGTGGCGAGGTAGGGCGCGAACCTCTGCAGCCGCTCGCTCGTGGCTTGCACATCAGCAGCGGTCAGGCCCACGTCGTTCAACGCCTCTGACGCCTTGGCAATACCAGGGTTGAACCAGCTGGTTTCTTTCAGGGCGACCAGTTCGGCAATGATCGGGTGGCTTTGTTGCCAGGCTTGCAAGGTTTTTCCGTGAATCATGATTTCACCTGTAGCGCAGTCTTTGCACAGTAGATCAGACAATTTTCGAAAGCAGCAGGGTCAGGCACAGGGCAATCACCGAGGCCAGCACGGTCGCTGCGGTAAATTTCTTCAGCGCATCGCTCAGCGACAGGCCGAGGTATTCCTTCACTACCCAGAACGCCGAGTCGGTAATGTGCGTCCAGCCAATGGCCCCGGCACCGATGGCGATCACCAGGATTTCCCGGTTGTATTCGGGGTGTTGGCCAAGCATCGGCAGCACCATGCCGGCCGCGCTGATCATGGCCACCGTGGCCGAACCGACCGCAAAGTGCATGATCCCGGCGATCAGCCAGGCGAGTATGATCGGGTTGAGCTGCGTCTGGTTGAGCACGTCAGCCAGTGCCTTGCCGATGCCGCTGCCCACCAGCATGTCGTTGAAGGCGCCACCGGCACCGATGATCAGCAGAATGCCGGCCAGGGGAGGGAAGCAGCGCTGAGTCAGGCTGAGCAACTGCGCCATGTCCAGGCCGCGACGTAGGCCCAGCGCCCAGTAGGCGAACACCACCGACAGCGCCAGGGCGATCAGCGGATTGCCAATAAAGGCCACCCATTCGTACAGCGAGGTGCCTTTGGCCAGCACGGTGACGGCCAGGGTCTTGCCGACCATGAGCAGCAGCGGCAGCAGCACCGTGGCGAGCGTGATGCCAAAGGCCGGCAGCGGTTGGTCGTCGGCCTGGGCCTCGCTGCGTGCGGCAAGGAACGCCTGTTGTGCTGGCGTCGCGCCGCGCTTGCAGGCAAAGCGTACCCAGATCGGGCCGGCGAGGATGGCGGTGGGCAGACCCACGATCAGGCCGTAGAGGATGACCGTGCCGATATCGGCATTGAGCATGCCGGTAATTGCCGTGGCCGCCGGGTGCGGTGGCAGGATGCAGTGCACCACCATCAGCGAGGTGGCCAGCGGCACGCCGAGGTACAGCATGCTGATGCGGGTTTGCCGGGCGACCACGTAGATCAGCGGAATCAGCAACACGAAGCCGACTTCGAAGAACACCGGGATGCCGGCGATGAAGCCCACCAGCATCATTGCCCATGACGCGTTGTGTTCGCCCAGCAGGTTCAGCAGCGTGGTGGCGATGCGTTTCGCCCCGCCCGATTCTTCCAGCAGTTTGCCGAGGATGCTGCCCAGGCCGATGATACCGGCGAGAAAGCCGAGTGTGCTGCCCATGCCCTTTTCGAAAGCAGCAACCATGGCCGTAGGCGGCATGCCGGTGCCGATGCCTACCACCAGGCTTGCAGCCAGCAGGGCGAGGAAGGGGTGGACCTTGAGCTTGCTGATCATCACCACGATCAGGAGTATCGCGGTGCCCAGGACGATTAACGAGAACGTTGGAGTCATCTTGTAGTTATCTCTGTCGCTGATCGCTTCCGTGCGAGCTTCTTGTTGGTTTCCAACCATTAGATTTCAGCGATTTGATCGACTCAAACGATCACTTCTCAAGGCACAGGTGAACTCATGTCACCCATGGCATCGAGTTGGTATTCAGGAGGTAGTGGTTAGGGGGCGGACCAGGTCACGTACCTTCTCCCTTTATTCAGTTATTGTTCGTGGAATCTGCCAATACAGAGTTGAAGATCGTGACCGATACCCCTCGAACTGACCGAAATCCTTGGGCAGTTTTCTTGATCTTTCTGGGGACTGACCTCCTTTGGCGGTCCAATCGCTCACCTGGGGTACTTTCGAGACGAATTCGTGGTGCGCCGGAAGTGGTTGAGCGAGCGTAGTTATGCGGATCTTGTTGCGCTTTGCCAGTTTTTAGCAGGCCCTGCCAGTAGTCAGGCTGGCATCGCGCTGGGCCTTTGCCGCTCAGGCTACAGTGGTGCTCTAGCCGCTTGGATGGGGTTCACGTTACCCTCGGCGATTGTCCTGACACTCTTCGCGCTGAGCATCTCCAGCCATGGCGATGTCATGCCTCCAGGTGCGCTGCACGGATTGAAGGTAGTAGCAGTGGCACTGACCGCACGATGTTCTGGAGTTTGCCCCCATGGCTGGTGGTATTGGGCACTGGCGGCCTGGGCTGGCTGTTTGGCCTTATACCGTGACGCGGGCTTGGCATTTTCATGTCATCGATCGCAGCCACATCGCCCCGAGAATAGTGAGGTAGCCTCAGGGGGCCTTGTGTTCACTTTCACCGCCGCCCTGTTCGAGCGCCTTCAATGCAGGCATGTCGAGAATTTCCACCAGTCTGCCATGCAGGTTGAGGATACCCAGTGCGCGCAGGCGGGCGACGGATCGGCACACGGTTTCCAGGCGCAACCCCAGGTACGAGGCCATGTCTTCGCGTGACATGCGCAACAGGAAGCCATGAGCAGAGTAGCCGCGACTGACGAAGCGCCTGGATAGCCCCACCAGAAAACTGGCCAGACGCTGTTCGGCGGTCAGGTTGCACAGCATCAGCACGCGTTCATGTTCACGTACGATCTCGCGGCTCATCATGCGGTTCAGGCTTTGTTGCAAGATGGGAAAGTCGCGCGCCAGGGCTTGCAGGCGGCGATACGGTACGGGGCAGACTTCGCTGTCTTCCAAGGCTATGGCGTCGCAGACATGGTGTTCGGTGGCTATGGCATCGAGGCCTAGCACATCGCCCGGCATCCAGAAATTGATCACCACGCCTTGCCCCTCGGCGGTGTTCAGGTTGGTCTTGAAACTGCCACAACGCACGGCATAGAGGGTGGTCAGTGGATCGTTGGCATTGAACAGTGCGGTGCCCTTGCGAATGCGCATACGTGGGCCTATCAACGCGCCCAGGCAGCTTTCATCGTGGACGGGCAGGCCGGTGGGCAGGCACAAGCCATTGACACGGCAGTGACTGCAGAGGGTTGCCAGCGGTTTGAGGTGCACAAGTTTTGCCGTACGCGACAAGTCAGGCTGGTCGAGCAGCGTGACCTTCAATTGGCCGGACATCTTCAGGCCTCCTTCACGCATCGGCGATCGGTTTGGGCCGGTAAGACGGCGATGGCATTGCGCGCGTCGGCGACGCCAGTTCGGGGCGACCAGTCAGCCAGCATGTCAAGCGAGTGGGGCGCGTTCAGGCGGGTTGTGAGCCGCTCGGCAAACTGCTCGGCTTCGGCAGCTGTATTGAAACTCACCCGCCAGTCATCCATGCGGACCCACCAGCGATCCTGCTCGCTATTTTTCTCAATGAAGACGTTCATCAGAGCCTCCACAGCATGTAAGAGCGAGCATTGCACGATGAAGGCGTCCCTGCCGTCAGCGGGGTGATGCTCAGGGCGTGATCGCCACTTTCATCACACCATCGCGTTGGTGGGTGAACAACTGGGGTGGTAATGCGGACCAACGCATCCAGCACGATACGATTCTTGTCGACGAATACCGCTGCTTTCATGGGCGCCATGGCACGCCTCCAGAGCACGTAATTGTTGTTGATATGGGCTTAGGGTGCGCTGGCAAAGTCTGCAGGCATTGATCGGCATCAAGTTCCTGCGCCATCGACGATGCCGTTTGTCGGCAGTGACCTGCAGTTGATAAACATCAAATTCGCAAGACATGGGTGGCAGAAGCTATGGCAACGTATCGCTATTGCAGAGGTGTGCCATGGAAACTGTGCAAAGACTGCTGATGATCGCATCCCCCCTGATGCGTCGAACCCCGGTCTATGACCGTGCCGCGGCGCTGGCCAAGGCCAAGGGAATGGCGCTGCACATCGTGGCTTTCGACTATCTGGAAGGGCTTGCCACGGCGGGCCTGGTGAATGATCAGGCGCTGTCGGTCATGCGCGAGGGTTATGTGCAGCAACACCGTGAATGGCTGGAAAGCCAGGCGCTGCCGATGCGGCGCAATGGCGTCACGGTCACTACCGAAGTGGTGTGGGTGCAGCAGCCCTTGAATGAGATCCTGGTGCACCTGCGCGAGCAGCCGTTCGCCATGCTGATCAAGGAATTCGAGCATGAACCTTGGTGGATGCGAGCCATGTTTACTTCGCTCGATATCCAGTTGCTGCGCGAAACGCGAATCCCCTTGCACCTGGTGCACAAGGCCAGCCATGCGTTGCCACGTCGAATCCTTGCGGCCGTGGACCTGTCCCGGCCTGAAGATCAATTTGAAGGTTTCAACGACCGGATCATCAGCGAAGCGCTGAAACTGGCATTGCAATGCAATGCCCAGATCGAATTGTTATATGCCTATGATCTGGGTTCCATGTACCTGGACGCGGGCGGTAGCCGGGAACATTCGTTCCTGTTCGATTCGAACCTCGCCCAGACCCTGCACGAAGCCCAGAGCGACGCCTTCCAGCTGCTTGCCGAGCGAAACGGGATAGCCGTGGAGCGCCGTCACATGCGTATAGGCGATCCGGCCAAGGTTCTGGCATTGTTCATGGATAACAATGACATCGATGTGCTGGTCATGGGCAGTTATCACCACCACGACATCGGCTGGTTCATCGGCAGCACGGCGGAGCGGGTATTGCATCGTTTGTCCAACAGCGTGCTGGTGATTGCTCCGGAGCACTCCCAGGGGTAGGCACAAGGCCCGCAAGGGTCTTGTCCTTTCAAGGCAGCAGGTCAAGTTCGTGCAGGATCTCGCTGACGTCCCCGCCCAGGTAGCGTGCGGTAAAGCCCAGTGCCTTGGTCAGCCGGTGCATGGCGTAGTTGTTCGCCAAGTCCCGGGAGACCATGCACTGGTAGCCATTGCGTCGTGCTGCCACGATCAGGTGCTGCAGCAGGCGCCTGCCCAGGCCTTTGCGCTGCCAGTCCTCGCTCACCGCCACCGCACATTCGCAGCTCAGGCTGCCCGCTATGCTGGCATAGCGGCTGACACCGACCTGTTGCAGCTTGCCGTCCACATGGGCCAGCGCGACATAGGCCATGCGCTGGTGCTGATCGACCGGCATCCACTGCGGGTCGAGGCTGGGCATTGCGCCGCTGAGCCCGGCGATGAAGCGAAAGCGCCTGGTCTCGTAGGCGATCGTGCTCAAAAAGCGCTTGTCCCGTTCGTGGTCTTCCTCGCGCAGCGGGCGGATCAGCACGGCTGAACCGTCGTCTAGCGTTTCGACCCAGTGCTCACAAGCTTGCGCCTGTTCAATTTGCTGCCCGTTCATGGTGCCTCCCGGTGACCTGATCTGTACCTGGTGCAGCCGTTGTAACGCGGCCAACCCGTTCAGTTCTGACAATGGTCAAGTTCAGGGCGGATGGCCGTTTTTTCTGATCTGCATCAAGCGCCATTTAAGCGGTGCGCGGAATATCGCCTGCATCACACCCCAGTAGCGCAAGCCCGGAGGTTCATCATGGGTCAATACCGACAACTGCTGGTGCTGCTCACCGAGATCGATGCGCATTCAGCGGCGCTGCGCAGGGCCCTGGCCCTGGGGCATGTCAGCGGCGCCAGCGTGCATTTGCTGGGGCTGTTCGAACCGAGCGAGGAGCACCTGTTGCGCGAGGAGCGGCTCAATGAAGCCGACATCAAGCGCCAATACGAACACTATCGGGCAGGGCTGATAGCCTTGATCGAGCGGCATCGCGGCAGTGGCGTCTCGCTGACAGTCGACACCCTGGCTGCAGACGACATCCGCAGCATGGCCATCGACTACATCAGCGAACTGCAGCCCGACATGGTCATCAAGGACAGCGAAACCGCCTCGGCTCTGGCGCGGCTGTTCAGTACGCCGCTGGACTGTGCCTTGATGCGGGGGTTCAAGGGCATCACGCAGTTTGTGCCGAGATCCGCCGTCACGCTGCCCAGGCGCGTCCTGGTGGCCGTGGATACAGCGTTCAGCGAAACACCCGCTGTGCAGGAGCACTTCAATCGTGGGCTCATCCGCGCCGCCCAGGCACTGGCCCTGCAGTGTGATGCGCCGTTGCACCTGTTGTCGGCTTACAACCTGGCTGGCGTGTTCGCCGCGGACATGAATGTGACCCAGGCCTGGATCGACGAGATGCGCGAAGCGCTTCAGGAGCCATTCGACGCCTTGGCCGACGCCGAGGGCGTCGCGCCCGAGCGTCGGCACTTCATGGAAGGCGGCCCGGTACAGGTGATCCGCGAACAGGTGGCCGCACTGGATATCGATGCGCTGGTGATGGGCGTCGTGCAGCCCAAAGGGCTGGACAAGCTGCTGGGCGATACCACCGAGCGAATTGTCAGCCACCCGCCCTGCAGCGTCCTCGCAGTGCACCCTGACGTGGCCGAAACCTGGGAGCCATAGCCATGCAACTGACCTTTCTTGGCGGTACAGGCACCGTGACCGGCAGTAAATTCCTGTTGACCCGCGACAGCACCCGGGTGCTGGTCGACTGCGGGTTGTTCCAGGGCTTCAAGCAACTGCGCCTGCGCAACTGGGAGCCGCTGCCACCGGCCCTGCGCGCCCTGGATGCAGTGGTGCTGACCCACGCCCATCTCGACCACAGCGGTTATCTGCCGGTGCTGGCGCGGGAGGGGTACAGCGGGCCGATCTACGCCACACCGGCTACCTGTGCCCTGGCAGAGATCTTGCTGTTGGACAGTGCACGTTTGCAGGAGGAACAGGCCGAGCATGCCAACCGCCACGGCTACTCCAAGCACACGCCAGCGCGCCCGCTCTATACCGAGCAGGATGCGAAACGGGCCCTGGCACTGTTGCACCCTGTGGAGTTGCATCAGCCGTTGCCGATTGCCGAAGGCATGGAGCTGCTGATGCGTACCGCCGGGCATATTCTGGGCGCGGCAACGGTGCAGATCAGTGCCGAAGGTCAGACCGTGCTGTTCTCGGGTGATCTGGGCCGCCCTCAGGACCCGATCATGCGTGCACCTGAACTGGTCAGGACGGCGGACGTACTGCTGGTCGAGTCGACTTACGGTGATCGCCAGCACCCTGACGAGTCGACCGCCCAGTATTTGGCCAAGGTCATCAATGAAACACTGCTGCGCCATGGCATCACCCTGGTGCCATCGTTCGCCGTCGGCCGGGCCCAGCTGTTGATGTACTACCTGTATACGCTCAAGCGCGACCGGCTGATTCCGGATATCCCGGTCTACCTGAACAGCCCGATGGCCACCGACGCCACCGCACTTTACCAGCAGTTCCGCGGCGAACATCGGCTGTCGGAAGTCGAGTGCGCGGCGATGTGCCAAGGCACGCATATCGTACGAACGGTCGATGAGTCCAGGCATCTGGACCAGCTGCGCGAACCTGCGGTGATCATTGCCGCCAGTGGCATGGCCACGGGTGGCCGGGTGCTGCACCACCTCAAGGCGCTGGCCCCCAACCCACGCAACAGCATCCTGTTTTCCGGCTTTCAGGCCGGCGGCACGCGGGGTGCCGATATCGTCGCCGGTGCCCGCAGCGTGCGCTTGCAGGGTGAAGACGTGCCTATTAGGGCGCAGGTGCACGCCATGGAGAGTCTCTCCGCGCATGCCGACGCCGACGAAATCATGGAGTGGTTGCGTGGGTTTACCCGGCCGCCACGGCAGACCTACGTCATTCATGGCGAGCCGCACGCTGCCGACACCTTGCGACGGCGCATCAGCCTCGAGCTCGGCTGGCAGGTTTGCGTGCCGGACTATCAGGAAACCGTCGCAATCGACCCTGTGCGCTAACCGGGCGCGGGAGGTGAGTCATGAGTACGCAAGCAAGGGCGAAACTGCGAGCCTGGATGCACAGGCCCAAGGGTAGCCTGGGGTTGATCGTGGCCATTGTCGCCTTACTCGTCGCGGCGTCCGTCTATCGCGTCTTGAGCCCGAGCTGGCGCATGCCCATGCGCGATCCGGCAGTGCTCCTGAGCCTGCTGGCGTTGAGCGTCGCGCTGGGATGGGCAGTGCAGCGGGGCGTGAAACGCACGGTCGGCAAGGCCATTTTCAATGGCCAGGAGACGGGTTGGCAGGCCAGGCTGGCGTTGCTCCGTTCAATTACCCGCGAATCGAACAGGTTGATGAGCGTGTTGCTGCTCCTGCTCGTGCTCGGTGCTGGCACCGTGTGGCTGGCGGGGCGCTCCGTGGCGCAGATCGTGGAAAATTGCACGGCCAACCTGCAGGTCCAGGTGGGCGTGCCGGAGGATGAGAAGCTCGCTGCGCTGGTCGGCAAACCCGTATGCACCTGCCTGGCACAGACCTTTCTGGAGCGTAATGGGGTGATCCGCCTGGCCCTGTTCGAAACGCCCCTGCAGGAGGTGAGTGGCCTGAAGGCGTTGACCCCCGCTGATGAGCAGCGCTGCCTCGCGCAGTTTGACCTGCTGCCCGAGTAAGAGCGTGCAGTCACACCTTGAAGCCATCACCGGCCCCCATCGAAAGCTGAAATGCGTCAAGGTGCGGCGGCCCAGGCTCAGATCAGTGAGAGCCGGTGGATGACCTGGCTGGGATCATCCGGGTCAATAACGGTGGTGAACCCCGCCGCCTTGGCCAGGTCGCGCATCGCCTGGTTGGCTGCTGCGTCGATCGAATACATCTGCCGCAAGCCCTTGGCCCGGGCATGGTCGATCAGGTGCTTGAGCAGCAGGCGACCCAGGCCATGGTGCTGCCAGCTGTCCATGACGGTAACGGCGCATTCGCACTCGTCCTTGCCGCTACCGCTGGCGTAGCGGGAAATGCCCACTTCCTGCAACTCGCCATCCACGTGGGCGAGGGCGACGTAGGCCGCCTGGCGATCCTGGTCGACTTTCATCAACTGATCGAGCATGGCCTCTCCGGGCTCCCGGAGCTGGCACAGGAAGCGGAAATGCCGCGACTCGGGCGACAGCCGTTCGATGAAGGCTTTTTCGCGTTGTCGGTCTTTGGCTTGCAAGGGCCTGATCAATACGTGAACGCCATTCTCAAGGGCTTCGATCCAGTGTTCACCCGAAGGCTTGGGAAACGAAGGCGTTGTGTGTACTCGGGAAGTCTCGGCGGGTGTCATGGCAATGTCCTCTGTGTCGAATGAACAAGGAAGTCCAGTTTCGGCAACGGGCCCTGCGCTGACTTGACCGTTGTCAATTGCTTCACTCGTGCGTCCTACCCTTGGTCGGTCTTGCGGCCAACTTTTAGTGGAACCGCTAACTTGAATAGATGCCCGCCTGCAAAAAGCGGAGGCATCGCCATGTCAGGCTCTGCGGATATGGGGGCAAGGCCCCATGTGAAGTGTCTTGCGTGCTCGTTGAGCCGGCTTTGCCTGCCCGCCAGCCTCAGTGCCGACGAAGTGGACAAGCTGGAGCAAATCGTCCGCCGTAACCGTCCGTTGAAAAGGGGTGAGTACCTGTTCAAGGCCAATGAGCCCATGGAGCACGTGTTTGCCCTGCGCTCCGGGGCGATCAAGAATTTTCTGCTCGATGCCGAGGGCAACGAGCGGGTGAGCGGTTTCATCCTGCCGGGGGACATGCTGGGGCTGGACGCTATTGGTGCCAGTCATTACCGAAGCTTTGCGATGGCCCTGGAAGTCTCGCTGGTCTGCTCCATCAGGCTGGACCAGTTGGTGGACCTGTCCGGCCAGATTCCGGGGTTGCGCTATCAGTTGCTGCACATGCTCAGCCTGGGGATCCAGGGCAAGGACGAGCACCTGCGCTGCTGCCACGGGCGTGCCGAGCAGCGGCTGGCGATCTTCCTGTTGGGCATGTCGGCGCGTTACCAGGCGCGAGGGTTGCGGGCAGATGTGTTCAACCTGCCCATGTCCCGTGGTGATATCGCCAACTACCTGGACCTCACGCTGGAAACGGTCAGCCGGCTGTTCAGCCGCTTCGTCCATTCAGGTTTCCTGCAATGCGCCGGGCGTGAGGTCAGGCTCATCGACATGCAAGGCCTAATCAACCTGACCCGCCTGGAGGAGCCCACTTGAGTGCGGCAAGCACCCGGTCATAGCGTTGCACAGGCCAGCTTTCGGAGGGTGCAACCCCGATCGGGCGTGGCACATGATCCGTGCGTATCCAGATACGCTGCGGGGCTACGCCTGCTTGCCAGCACAACCGGGCCACCTGGCGCGCCACCTGTGGCGGTGCGCAACAGTACACCGTGTCCGGGCGGAAAGTTGTCAGCAAGTGCCTGGTTTGCAGCCAGCCGCTGTAGTCACGCGGCAATGGTGGCAGCGCCGACAGCCAGGTTCGACAATCGTCTGGCAGCAGTTCGGCCGCAATGCCGTCATGTGACAGCTTCAACTGTACCCAGGGTAGCCAGCAGCCAATCTCATCCAGCGCGCCCAGCAAGGGCAGCAGGCCATCGGCGCGACTGATGGCCAACAACTTCGCACTTTGCAGCGGAAGTGGCCAGGCACTGCCAAGCGGCCCGGAATAGTCGAACCGGTCCCCTGCGTGGCCCAAGGGCTGTGCATGGTGGGTACTGACAATGAATTGCCCGGCCACGCCAGGCAGGCTCACGTAGCTGCATGGCCAGCACTCGGTACGCTGGCTGAGTACGCAGTACTGGCCAGCCATTGCCTCGCTGCATGGCTGGCCGCAAAGGGCCAGGCGCAGGAATTGCTGGGTGCCCGGGCCCGGTAACGTTTGCAGCAAGCGGACGCTGGCACTGCCATCCCGGTTCATGGCTGCCTCGCAGGGTAACTATGTCTTGCTGATAACAGCCTAGGCCGTGGCCAGTCCGGCATTTTGATCAGGATCAAACCGGCTGGCGAAATGGGCCGCCACGCTGTTGATAAAGGTCAAACGGGGCTGCCCCTCGTCGCCACCCATGTCGGCGACCTGATACATGAATGATCACCACCAGTACCACCACCTGCATGTTGATCAGTGTCACAGAGAGCATGGCGGGTACCCTGGCCAGGATTGACGGTTCACTTCGTGGCATCGAGCAACACATAGGTGGCGGGCTCATTGGCCTGTGGTTGCAACGCCGGGAATTCTTCCGGGGTGATGGTCTCTTTGGCCAGCAACAGACGCGCGCCTGCATCCAGGTCGTTGCGGCGCTGCTCCAGCAAAGCCCCGGCGCGGCCATAGGCCTCTTCGAGCAAGCCACGGACAGCGAGGTCGATCTCGCGCGCGGTTTGCTCGGAGTAGTCCTTGCGCTCCTGGCGCAACACCGAGTCGCCCAGATAACCGGCTTGCTGGTGCTCAAGAACCGCTTGGCCCAGCACCGGGCTCATGCCGAAGCGGGTGACTAGCTGGCGGGCGATGTCGGTGGCGCGCCCGAGGTCGTCGGCGGCACCCGTGGAGACCTGGCCGAACACAAGATGTTCGGCGGCGCGCCCGGCCATTAGCACGACAAGGCGGTCGCGCAGCATCTGCGTGCTGATCAGGTAGCGGTCATCGGTTGGTCGTTGCAGGGTGTAGCCCAATGAGCCCGCGGCGCGGGGAATGATCGACACCTTGTGCACAGGGTCCATTGCCGGCAGGCTGCTGGCGGCCAGGGCATGACCCATTTCGTGGTACGCCACCACCTGGCGCTCGTCGCTGCGCAACACGCTGCCTTTGCGCTCGACACCCGCCACCAGGCGCTCGACCGCAGCGGTGAAATCCTGCAACTCGACCCACTGGCTGGAGCGCCGGGTAGCGACGATGGCCGCCTCGTTGACCAGGTTGGCCAGGTCGGCGCCCGTCAGGCCCGGGGTAATCTCGGCAATCCGCTCGCAGTCCAGGTCGTTCTTGTAAATGATCTTGTGCAGGTGGACTTTCAGGATCGCCAGGCGGCCCTTGCGGTCGGGCCGGTCGATGAGAATCTGCCGGTCGAAGCGCCCGGCACGCAGCAGCGCCGGGTCCAGGACTTCCGGGCGATTGGTCGCTGCCAGCAGCACCACGCCTTCACGCGGGTCGAAGCCGTCGAGTTCGGCCAGCAACTGATTGAGGGTTTGTTCCTTCTCGTCATTGCCGCCAAAGCTGCCGACGCCGCGCATCTTGCCCAGGGCATCCAGTTCGTCGATGAAAATGATGCAAGGTGCGGCCTGGCGTGCCTGGTTGAAGAGGTCACGCACCCGCGCGGCACCCACGCCGACGAACATCTCCACGAACTCCGAGCCGGAGATCGAGAAGAACGGCACCGCCGCTTCCCCGGCGATGGCCTTGGCGACCAAGGTCTTGCCGGTGCCGGGTGGGCCTACCAGCAACGTGCCCTTGGGCACATGGGCGCCAAGGCGCGCATACCACGCCTTGTTTTTCAGGAAGGACACGATCTCGGTCAGCTCGCCCTTGACGTCGTCGATACCGGCCACGTCGGCGAAGGTCACCTGGGTATCATGTTCGACATAGACCCGCGCGTGTGACGCCCCAGGCCATGAAACAGGAAGTACCACAGCACCAGCATCATCAACAGCGGCATCAACGCGCCCACCACGGTCGCCACGGTGCTGTCTTCGGCGACGCCAGTGAATGCCACGCTCGAGCGCCCCAGCTGCTCGCTCAGTGCCGGGTCGACGCGCACGGTGGAGAACACCGAATGGCCATCGATCGGTTCCTGCAGCCTGCCGAGGATACGGTCGTGCTCGATATGCAGGTCGCTTACCTTCTGCTGATCGAGCAATTGCAGGAACTGGCTGTAAGGGATGGCTTGCACGGCCGGCTGGTTGAACACGCCAAATTGCACGGCAGCGAGCACCGCCAGGCCGACTGCCAGGAAGTAGAGCCTCCAGGGCTGATCCTTGTTCATGGCCATCTCTCCTGTGCCTTGAGCCTTTGTTTCTACCCTTGTGCCGGCCAGTGCGATTGATAAAGGTCAAACCCGGTGAACAGGCCTTTCCGGGCCTTTGCGGCAAGCGGCGGCATGGCACCGGCGGCCAATCAACCGTGGATCGCCAGAATGCTCGAATGCACCTTGTGCAGGGTTTGCTCGGTGGTACTGCCGATGATCTTGGCCAAGCCTTCATGGTAAAGGGTGCCCATGACGACCACATCGAAGCCATGCTGGTTGGCGTATTCGCTGATGGCACTACGGGCAGCCCCGCGTATCAGGTGCAAGTGGTCCGGCTTGATGCCGTAGTGGCCGGCGAACCGGGTCAGGCGCTCCCGCGCTCTACCCGTCAAGTCTTCGATCACTTCGCGGGTCCATGCCACGGGTGCGGCGGCGTAGGCGATGAAGCTGGGGCTGGGTTCATAGGCCTGGAGCACATGCAGTTGTGCCCTGCAGCGCTGCGCCAGCACCTGTGCCGCTTGCAGGATACGGTCGTTGCACTTGTTCACTGCTGCGTCGTGTTCGACCAGGTCCACCGCCGCCAGCACTCGCGCAGGCAGTGCCGAGTCAGCCTGAGCTACCAGGTGCAACGGAATCGGGCAACGGCGCAGCAACTGCCAGTCCAGAGGTGTGAGCAGGGCACGGCTGACGACGGTTTCGTGGCGGATATCCTTAATCAGCATCTCCACACGGTGCAACTGCGCCAGGCGGATCAGGTCCTTGAGTGGATCATCGTCATCCAGCGCTTCGGCATAGGCGGTAATGCCCTGCTCGCCAAGCGCCTTTGCCTGCTCGTTCAGCCATGCCGCGCGGTGCTCGGCGTCTTGCTTGCGGGCACTGCTGCGCAGCACCTGGTCAAGGGTGGTCAGGCGTGACGGTAGTTGGCTCAGCACTACCAGGTGCAAGGTGGCGCCTGTGGCCTTGGCCAGCGCCTGCGCGCGCGCCAGGGCCGGCGAGGGGTGCAGGTCCGGGGGGCAGATCAGTAGCAGTCGCGTGAAAGCGTTCATGATGACCTCCGCAGCGATGGCCGCCGCAATGACGGTACACGGGCTCAGGCGTAGGGTGGCGCGCTAGCGCCTGGGGGCCTTGATTTTTATCAAGAACGAACCGGCAACTGCTTCGATAATGAAAAGCATACGCAAACCAACAGCCGCGCCTGGAGGTGCCCGATGAACCCCTATCGCCGGATTTTGCTGATCATGACCGAGGTCCAGGCCAATGCCGCACTGTCCCGGGCCATGGCCTTGGCTGCGGCGTCTGGTGCTGCCCTGCACGTGCTGGGTATCCATGAACCCGGCGAACTGCGTGTGCGCCACGAGTTGCAGGCCACCCCGCTGCCTTCCGTTTCCTTCGTGCACTTCAGCACAGAGCTCAAGGCGTTGCTCGACGAGCAGCTGACGAGGGGAGCACGCCCAGGTTTTGAGGCCGTGGAAACCACCGATCCCCGCGACCTGGTGCCGGCCTGCATTGCCCGCTACGCGCCTGACCTGGTGATCAAGGGCTGCTCCGGCTGTTCCCTGATCGATCAGCTGGCCCGGACCTCGCTTGATCAGGTGTTGCTGCATGCGAGCGAGGTGCCGTTGATGTTCGTGCCGGCCGATGCCCCGACCATGCCAGGTAACGTGCTGGTCGCGGTGGATGTCTCCCAACCCTCGCCGCTCAATGACGCGCTGGTCGTGGCCGGTCAGCAACTGGCGAAGCAATGCCAGGCCCAGCTGCAGCTACTTTCGGCTTACGACCTGCCAATCGCCATGCTGGCCAACCCAGACCTCGCCGGCCCTTGGGCGGACGAAGTGCGTGAATCACTGCAGTTGCCGTTCGATGCGTTGGCCGATGCCCATGGCATCGCCCACAGCCATCGGTTTTTCAGCGAAGGTGCGCCGTTGCGCGTCATCAAGTCCCATATCGCTACGTTGGGGGCCGATGTGGTGGTGGTCGGTGCCGTGCAGGCCAGGCGGTGGGCCAAGCTGATCGGCGATACCACCGAGCGGCTTATCAGTCATGCGCCATGCAGCATCCTGACCATCAAGCCCACACCCTACCGCTGAATGCCGGGTTATTTCCTTTGCACGGAAACCGTCACCCAAGCACAGCGTTAAGATGGAAGCGGTTCAATTCTTCGGTTCGAGAGGGGCGCTGAGATGTTTGTAGATATGTTTGCCTTCACGCCGTGGTCGGCATTGGCAGGTGGGGGACTGATCGGCTTGGCCGCCGGGCTGTTCGTGGTGGCGAACGGGCGCATTGCCGGTATCAGCGGTCTGCTCGGCTCGCTGTTGCAGCGCGTGGGAGAAGGGCGAGGCGAAAAACTGTTCTTCTTGCTGGGTATCATCGCCGCACCACTTCTGTGGCGGGTGTTCTCAGCGATGCCCCCGGTGCATTTCAGTACGGCCCCCTGGTTGCTCGTGGTCGCGGGGCTTCTGGTGGGCGTGGGTACCCGCTACGGCAGCGGCTGCACCAGTGGCCATGGGGTGTGCGGCCTGTCTCGCCTATCCCCGCGCTCGGCGGTGGCGACGTTGTGTTTCATGGCGGCCGGCTTTGCCACCGTATTCGTGGTTCGCCATCTTTACTCAGGAGCATGAAATGACCGGGATCAGCGCGTTCATCGCAGGGTTGCTGTTCGGCATGGGTTTGTTGCTGTCCGGTATGGCGAACCCCGCCAAAGTACTTGGGTTTCTTGATCTCGCCGGGCAGTGGGACCCGTCGCTGGCACTGGTCATGGTGGGCGCCATCGGAGCGGCTTTGCTACCCATGGCCTGGGCGCGTCGGCACCCTGTGGCCTTGTTCGGCGGCGCGATGCAGTTGCCGGCCCGGCGTGACATTGATCGCCGGCTGGTCGGTGGCAGCCTGACCTTCGGCATTGGTTGGGGGCTTGCCGGGGTGTGCCCGGGACCGGCCCTGGTGTTGTTGGGCGGCGGTTATTGGCAAGGCTGGCTGTTCGTGGCCGCCATGCTGGCTGGCATGGCGCTTTTCAACGGGCTGGAAGTCCTCGGCAAAAGCCGCCAGGTGTAAAGCGCGCCGCGACCAGGCCGAGCCAGTTGAGCGCTTTTTTGAAGTGCCAGGCCGCCCACGGGGCGTTACGCGCGCGCGGGCGGTTTCGGCTGGCGGGGACAGGCTATTGGGCGGGCATGGTGCCCGAGTCGCTGGGCTTGCCTTGAGACGGCGTCATGTGTTTTTTTTCATGAGACGTCGTGGGTTTTTTATGCTTTTCGTGTTCCTTATAGCTTTCATGGCCGGTGGTTTTGCCTGCTTTCGAGGCGGATGCGGCCGGTGGTGTCGTGGTACCGGTATCGGTGGCGGCCAGCAGGTAACCTGGAGCTACCAGTGACACCGCCAAAGCCATGGCAAACAGTTTTCGTGCGCTTTTCATGGACCGTACCTCGCAGAAAGAATCCAGATGTGGAAGAGCCGCTCCTTGCCATTAGCTGCCGGGTTTTCCGAGGCAGTGGTTCCATACAGGCACATTGAGCGTTGCGCGGACCCTGCGTTTGATTTTGATCAAATCACCGCATTAATTCGACAGCATCTTCAGGTGAACTGGCGCTTTTCACTCAGCTTCAGACTCCCTTCAGATTCGCCACGGATACTCGCCCTGACCAACCCAGTCGGGGGGAGCTTTATGAATCAAACCCTATGGAGCAGCCTGCTCCCATTGCCCATCGGCACCCATGCTGACCATCACGCCCACTTGTCCCTGCACGTTCATGACGATGAGGGTCGTGGTGAACTTGAACATTTCATTCATCAGTGTTTTGCCAATGTCCACCATGCAGATGTCCATCATTACCTGCCGGAATTGCTGGCCCTGCGGGACAGCCATGGGCGGCTGATCGCCGCGGTAGGGATGCGTACGGCCAGCAGCGGTCCGTTGTTTCTTGAGCGCTATCTGGATGAGCCCCTGGAAAGCGCGATTTCTCGGGTAGCAGGTGTGACGTTGGCACGCGAATGTATGGTTGAGGTCGGCAATCTTGCCTCGCTCAGTGCCGGAAGCGCCCGCGTCATGATCACCGCCGTGACCTGGCTGCTTGCTACGCGAGAGCTGCGGTGGGTGGCGTTCACCGGGGCCTCAACCCTGATCAACAGTTTCCAGCGCCTGGGCCTGGTGCCGACCGTGGTGGCGCGGGCCGATCCGAGCCGGCTGGACGAGCCAGCTGAGCATTGGGGTGGCTATTACGACCAGCATCCGCAAGTGTTCGTCGGCGATATCCGCCAGGGCTTCGAGCGCCTGGAGTCGGCAGGTGTGTTCCGGCGCCTGGGGCTGCCTGCGCTGAACGAGGAGGCCGGCCATGCTGCATGAACTGGAACGCTTCAAACAGCTGCTGCTTGCCCTTGGCCGTGAGCGCGGTGATGCCCTGGCCGTGGAAGGCGCCAACGAGCGGTTCACCTACAAGCAATTGCTGACCGAGGTCTGGCTGCGCGCCAAGGCCTTGAGCGAACAACGCGCCGGCGTGTTGATCCTGGCGCTGGATAATGGTCCGGAACTGCTGTTCTGGGACCTCGCGGCACTGGTCTCGGAGCGAGCTTGCGTGATCGTGCCAACGTTCTTCAGTACGGCGCAGGTGCACCACTGCATCGAGCAGTGCGGCGCAAGCCTGTTGCTTTGCCAGCATGCCTGGGAGGGCGTTTTCAGCCAGTTGGGCTTCGTGCAGCAGGAGGCATTCTGGACGCGCGATCTGGCAACACCGGTGGTGCTGCCTGAGGGCACTGCCAAGGTCACCTATACCTCTGGCAGCACGGGCACGCCCAAAGGCGTTTGCCTGGGCGCCGATGCCATGTTGCGCGTCGCTCATGAACTGGAGATGGCCAGCCGGCCTACCGAACCCCGGCGCTACCTGGCAGTTTTACCGCTGGGCGTACTGCTGGAAAACCTGGGTGTTTACGCCGCACTCATGGCAGGGGCCAGCGTGTTGCTCTACCCACAGGCGCAACTGGGTATGGGCGGCGCCAGCCAGGTCGATTTCAAGCGCTTGCTCGGGGCCATCGCCTTGAGCGGCGCACAGAGCCTGATCCTGGTGCCACAGCTGTTGATGGGCCTGGTCACGGCGATCGAGCAGGGCCTGATGCGGGTTGGCTCGCTACGCTTCGTCGCGGTCGGTGGGGCCCGGGTATCGCCCGGACTGCTGGCGCGGGCCGAGACCATCGGCTTGCCTGTTTTCGAAGGCTATGGGTTGTCGGAGTGTGCCTCGGTAGTGGCGCTCAACCGCCCGGGGGCGATGCGCCGGGGCAGCGTCGGCCGGCCGTTGCCTCATGTTCAGGTGCGAATCGCCGACGACGGCGAAGTGCTCGTCAGCGGCTCCGTTCTGCTTGGCTACCTTGGGGAGTTACCCACCTCGTCGGCCTGGTGGGCCACGGGGGACCTCGGTTACTTCGACGACGACGGTTACCTGTATCTGAACGGGCGCAAGAAACACCAGTTCATCACCAGCTTTGGTCGCAACGTCAATCCCGAATGGGTGGAAGCCGAGCTGACCCAGAGCGGTGTGATCGCCCAGGCGTTCGTGCACGGCGAAGGGCTTGCGCGCAACCTGGCATTGCTCTGGCCACTTGATCCGGCGGCCACCGACGAGGCCATCGAGCAGGCCGTGCAGCGTAGCAATGCCACCTTGCCCGACTACGCCAGAGTGCATGCCTGGCGGCGCCTGCCAGGCCCACTGACGCCTGGCGAAGACACCCTGACTGCCAATGGCCGCCCGCGACGTGAGGCGATCCTGCAGCGTTATCACACCCTGTTGTCCGACATTTTGTTGTGAGGTTCGTCATGTCATTTTTCGACACCCTGCAGTTGCAAACCAGCCACGAACGCCAGGTCCTGTTCGCGGTGCCGGTGATTCGTGAAGCCTTGGCCGGCCAGGTCAGCCGGGATAGCTATATCGCCTTCCTGACCCAGGCCTACTACCATGTGCGCCACACCGTGCCACTGATGATGGCCTGCGGCGCGCGTTTGCCCTCGCGCCTGGAATGGTTGCGCGGCGCCGTCTGCGAGTACATCGAGGAGGAATACGGCCACGAGCAGTGGATCCTCAACGATATCAAGGCCTGCGGCGGTGACTGGGAGGCGGTGCGTGACGGCCGGCCGGCATTGCCGATCGAGCTGATGGTCGCCTACCTGTACGACCTCATCGCCCGGGGAAATCCGGTGGGGCTGTTCGGCATGGTCAACGTCCTCGAGGGCACCAGCATCGCCCTGGCCACCCATGCCGCCGGTTCCATTCAGAGCAGCCTGGGGCTGCCGGACAGCGCGTTCAGCTACCTGAGCTCCCACGGCGCGCTGGACCAGGAGCACATGGTTACCTACAAGCGGCTGATGGACCGACTGGAGGAGGTCGATGACCATCAGGCGGTGATACACGCCGCCAAGGTGGTGTACCGGTTGTACACCGACATGTTCGAAGGCTTGCCGCGTGCGGGCCACGCGGAGGTGCAACATGCGCTTGTCTGAGTCGGTGGTTGTGCTGACCGGTGCCAGTGGCGGTATTGGGCTGGAACTGGCAGAGCAGCTTTGCGCAGCCGGGGCCAGGGTGCTGGCGGTGAGCCGGCACCTGGGCAAGCTGGCGGGCCTGATGAACCGCTATCCGGATCGCTTGCGTTGGCAGACGGCTGACCTGCGCACCCCGCACGGTCGTGAGCAGGTCATCAGTCGGGCCCGTGAGATGGGAGGGGTCAATGTGCTGATCAACGCCGCTGGCGTGAACCGGTTCGCCTTGCTTGATCAGCTGGACGAGCACGCCCTGGACGAGTTGCTGGACATCAACCTCAAGGCGCCACTGCAGTTGACCCGCGCCTGCCTGCCGCTGTTGCGCGAGCAACCCAAGGCGCTGGTGGTCAATGTCGGGTCCACCTATGGCTCGATTGGTTACCCTGGTTACGCCAGCTATTGCGCCAGCAAATTCGCCCTGCGGGGGTTCTCCGAAGCGCTGCGGCGCGAGTTGGCCGACACCACGGTGAATGTGCTGTATGCCGCGCCGCGGGCCACCCGCACAGCCATGAACAGCAGCGCCGCGACGGCGCTCAATCAGGCGCTGAAAGTCGGCATGGACGATCCCGCCGACGTCGCCCGCGCGGTGCTCCAGGCCGTGCAGTCAGAGCGCAGCGAACTCTACCTGGGTTGGCCAGAGAAGCTCTTCGTGCGCATCAATGGCATGTTGCCGGGTGTGGTCGACCGTGCGCTGCGCAAGCAACTGCCTGTTATTCGCCGCTACATCGGTAGCCATTCCAAGGAGTCGAGCAAATGAAGCGTCTGTTGATCGCCAGCTTACTGGCATTCGCCCCCTTCAGCTGGGCACTGGACCCGGCAGGCACGCAACACCTGAGCGATCTGCAACAGCGCTGGGCGCAGATCCAGTACCAGTTGCCCAAGGAAAAACGCGCCGACGCATTTGAAAAGCTGGCCAGCGATGCCACTGCCTTCGTTCATCAGTACCCCGGCACGCCTGAGCCGTTGATCTGGGAGGGCATCATCCACAGCAGCTGGGCGGGTGCCGTTGGTGGCCTTGGCGCGCTGGGCAAGGTCAAGGCCGCCAAAGCCAGCCTGGAGCAGGCCATGAAGCTGGACCCCAACGCCCTGCAAGGTTCGGCCTACACCAGTTTGGGCACGCTCTACGACCAGGTGCCAGGCTGGCCGATCGGTTTTGGAGACACTGAAATGGCCGACAAAATGCTGCGCAAAGCCCTGCAGATCAACCCCAACGGCATCGACAGCAACTACTTCTGGGCCGATCATCTGTATCGGCAAAAGCGCTACCCTGAAGCCACCGCCGCCTTGCAGAAAGCCTTGCAGGCGCCGCCACGGCCCGGGCGTGAACTCGCAGACCAGGGACGTCGCTCCGATATCGATGCTTTACTCAAGGCCATCAAGGACAAACAGGACTGAACATGCGGCTGCTGCTGGTTGAGGACGATATTGCGCTGGGTGAAGGTATCTGCGACGGCTTGCGTCAGGCGGGCTATACGCTCGACTGGCTGCGTGATGGCGTGAGTGGCTTGCATGCGTTGCAGCATGAGGCGTTCGACCTGGTGATCCTGGATCTCGGCTTGCCCCGCCTGGATGGTATCGAAGTGTTGCGGCGCGTGAGGGCCGGGGGCAACAGCCTGCCGGTGTTGATCCTCACCGCGCGGGATGCCCTCGATGATCGCATCAGCGGTCTGGATGCCGGTGCTGATGATTATCTGGTGAAGCCTTTCGACCTCAACGAATTGAAGGCCCGATTGCGTGCCCTGCTGCGACGAAGCGCCGGGCGTGCGACGGTGCTGATCGAACATGCCGGTGTCAGCCTCGATCCTGCCACCCAGCAAGTACGCTACAACGGCCTCGAAGTCATTCTGACCCCCAAGGAATACCGACTGTTGCATGAGTTGCTGGCACAACCCGGCAAGGTATTCACCCGTGAACGCCTGACCCAGCTGCTCTATGGCTGGGATGAGGAGCCCGAGAGCAATACGCTGGAGGTGAACATCTACCACTTGCGCAAGAAACTCTTCAATGGCCTGATTCGCACGGTCCGCGGCATTGGCTACCTGGTCGAGGTCAAGGCATGAGCTCGCTGCGTCAACGCACCCTGTGGCGGGTCATGTTGTTGATGTTGGTTGGCACTGGCCTGCTGGTGCTCTACAACTACCACGACAGCCGCCATGAGATTAACGAGGTGTATGACGCGCACCTCGCCCAGAACGCGCGTTTGCTGCAGGGTGTCTTGAGCATGCCTGTGCAGGAGGGGGCCCGCGATGCCATGTACCGTGCATTCGACGCAGCACTGGGGCAGGCTGGTCGTCACCGGGTTGGGCACCCTTACGAAAGCAAGCTGGCGTTTCAAGTCTGGGGGGAGGGTGGTGTGCTACTGGTGCATACACCGAGTGCACCCAGGCTTGATCCATTGCCCAGTACCCCAGGTTTCTACGACTTTTCAAGCGGCGACAAGCAATGGCGTGGCTTCGTTTTGCCGGTGCCGGAGAAAAACTGGGTGATCTGGGTCGGCGAGCGTGACGATGTCCGTTACGACTTGATAGACCGGATTGTTCGCCACACCTTGTTCCCGTTCCTGCTCGGTAGCCTGGCCTTGGTGCTGTTGGTCTGGGCGGCCATCGGTTGGGGGCTGCGGCCGTTGCAGAACATGGCCAATGTCATCCGCGGGCGGCACGCCGATTCGCTGGAGCCGCTGCAGTTGGTACCGCTGCCCTCAGAGCTTGAGCCCATGCAGGCAGCCATCAACCGCCTGTTGGCGCAGATCGAGGACTTGCTGCGGCGTGAGCATCGTTTCATTGCCGATGCCGCCCATGAGATGCGCACACCGCTGGCAGTGCTGCGATTGCACGCTCAGAACGCGCTGGAAGCCAGTCACGAGGCCGAGCGCCACAAGGCACTGGGTTTTCTCATTAGCGGCGTCGATCGGCTGACCCGGGTGGTCAATCAGCTGCTGACACTGGCCCGTGTCGAGCCTCGGCTAGGGCAACGCGCTACTGCCCAGGTCGACCTGGCCCAGGTCGTCACCGACACCTTGGCCGAACTGACTCCGTGGATACTCGACCGTGGCCTTGAGCCTTCGCTGGATATTGGCGAGGGAGACCACCATCTGGCCATTGATGCCGGTGCGTTGACGATTGCGCTGCAGAACCTGGTTTCCAACGCGGTAGAGCATTCGCCCCCGGGAGGGCGCATCACGGTGCTGCTCAGGCGCCTGGAAAAGCGTTTCGAGCTGATTGTCGAGGATGAGGGGCCGGGTATCGAAGCAGCTGAGCTATCACGCGTATTCGAACGTTTCTACAGCCGTAACAGCCCTAATGGTGCCGGCCTGGGGTTGTCCATCGTGGCTACCATCATTGACCGTCTTGGCGGGCGGGTGCATCTCGAGAACCGAGTCAGTGGTGGATTGGCAGCCACCCTGTCGTTGCCTCTGGCCTGAGGCAACCGTCTGTCTCACTTCAGACTTCCTTAAGCTTGAGTTGGCAACTTGGCGCTGTCCGGTTGCCGGCAGTGGCCTGCTCATTGAAGTCTCATGGCAACGGATATCTCTTTCAGTTATCTGAGGTCATGGATATGCAGCGCGCATCAAGAGTTGACCGCTATGGTCGCCTGTCCATCATCATGCATTGGAGCATGGTCATTCTGTTCGTCGGCGTTTATGCCTGTGTCGAACTGCGCGGGGCGTTACCCAAGGGGCACGCGCTCAAAGCTCCCCTGCTGGGTGGCCACGCAATGCTGGGGATTGCTGTATTCGTGCTGGTCTGGGTGCGCCTGCTGGGGCGGCTCATTCCTCGACCACCCATTGTGCCCAAGCCTCCCGTCTGGCAGGCGGCGATGGCCAGCGTCACTCACTTGGCACTCTATGGCTTGATGATCGCTACGCCGCTTTTGGCTTGGTTGATGCTGGCTGCTGCAGGCAAACCCCTGCCTTATTGGGGCATCAACCTGCCTTCGCCGTTGTCCGTGGATCCCGCGCTGGCGAGGACGCTGAAGGACTGGCATGAGCTGGTTGGCAATGCCGGCTATGCACTGATCGGGCTGCATGCTTGTGCAGGCCTGTTGCATCACTATTGGATCAAGGACAACACCCTCAAGCGTATGTTGCCGGGGTAAATATGCTCGCGGGCTGTCGCAGGGACCGTATGCGGCCTTGCGGCCGCATACGGTCAGGTGTTGTGGCTCACTTGATCAGCGGCACGCCACTGAGCTTCTGCAGCTCCTCAAAGTCGATGTCCGCGCAGATCTCTACCACTTTCAGGCCATCGGTGGTCACTTCCAGCACGGCCAGGTCGGTGTAGATGCGGCTGACGCAACCGATGCCGGTCAGCGGGTAGGTGCACTCGGGTACCAGCTTGCTTTCGCCCGACTTGGTCAGGTGGTCCATCATCACGAACACCTGGCGGGCGCCGGTGGCCAGGTCCATCGCACCGCCCACGGCGGGGATCGAACCTTCGGCGCCGGTGTGCCAGTTGGCCAGGTCGCCCTTGACCGATACCTGGAAGGCGCCCAGTACGGCGATGTCCAGGTGGCCGCCACGCATCATCGAGAACGAGTCGGCGTGGTGGAAGAAGGCCCCTCCGGTGAGCAGGGTCACGTGCTGCTTGCCGGCGTTGATCAGGTCATCGTCTTCCTCGCCCGGTGCCGGGCTTGGGCCCATGCCCAGCAGGCCGTTCTCGCTGTGCAGGAACACTTCCTTGTCGCCAAGGTAGTTGGCCACCAGGGTCGGGGCGCCGATGCCCAGGTTGACGTACGCGCCTTCCTGGATGTCTGCGGCCACGCGCTGGGCCATCTCGGTGCGGGAGAGCTTTTTGGTGATGGTCATGGCAGGCCTCAGACAGCTTTGGCGATCGAAGAAGCGGCAGCGCCCGAAACGGCGACCACACGCTGGACGAAAATACCCGGGGTGATGATGTGTTCCGGGTCCAGTTCACCGAGCTCGACGATCTGGTCGACCTGGGCGATGGCGGTCTTGGCCGCCATGGCCATGATCGGGCCGAAGTTGCGCGCGGCCTTGCGGTACACCAGGTTGCCCCAACGGTCACCCTTGTGCGCCTTGATCAGCGCGAAGTCGGCGTGCAGCGGCATTTCCAGCACGTACTGGCGGCCGTCGATCTCACGGGTTTCCTTGCCTTCGGCCAGCAGGGTGCCGTAGCCGGTCGGCGAGAAGAACGCACCGATGCCCGAGCCCGCTGCGCGGATACGTTCGGCCAGGTTGCCTTGCGGTACCACTTCCAGCTCGATCTTGCCGGCGCGGTACAGTTCGTCGAAGACGTAGGAGTCAGACTGGCGCGGGAAGGAACAGATGACCTTGCGCACGCTGCCGGCCATCAGCAGGGCGGCCAGGCCGATCTCGCCGTTGCCGGCGTTGTTGCTGATGATGGTCAGGTCGCGGGCACCGGTGGCGATCAGGCCATCGATGAGTTCGGACGGCATCCCGGCGGTGCCGAAGCCACCGACCATGATGGTCGAACCGTCGGTTATCCCTTCCACCGCGCTGGCGATGGACTCAAACGTTTTATTGATCACAGCGAGCTCCTGGTTCTTCCTGGAGTATGGATTGTCGACCTGGCCGCGTGTTGACGCGGTGGGGCCATTCAGCGCGTTGGCGTTGTGTGCTGACTTGTCCATAGCGTGCCGCAATACAGTGCAACAGTAGAGAGGGTGGAGAGGAATTTGTGCGATTACCGAACAATTGTGCGATTTATGACCGGCCCGGATGACGGGCGTTTACTCGGATGCAAACGACGGTCGTTCCGCGAACCAAGCCACCGCCAACGCCTTGAACGCTTCAGCCGAAGGCGTCAGCGGATAGCGCTGGTCGTGGGCCAGGACGATGCTGTGGGTTGGCAGTTTTTCCTCGGTCGGGCGACAGACCAGCGCTTGTCCATCGTAACTGCGATCACCAAATGGCCGGGTGTAGATCAGCGCCACGCCAAAGCCATTGGCGACCAGGCTGCGCTGCAATTCGAAGGTACGCACACGGTGCACAACGGCGGGTGAAAGGTCGTAAAAGCTGAACAGGTCCAGCACATGCTGCCAGCTTTGCGCCTGATCGGTGACCACCAGGGTGTATTCGGCCAGCGCCTTGAGGCTGACACGCGGCTCCTTGGCCAACGGGTGATCGGCCGCCAGCAGTACCTGAGCGGTCAGCTGGCACAGCTCGGTGGTTTGCGTATTCGGCGGCAAACCCAGGTCGTAGGTGATTGCCAATTCGATCGCCCCTTCACTGAGGCGCTTGCCCACGTAATCGAAGCTGCCATCGCGCATGTCGACGGTGACCCTTGGGCAGGACTCCTGCATCCGCCGCACGATTTGCGGCAGGCAGTAGGGCGCCAGGTCCTCAAAGCAGCCGACCACCAGTTCGCCGACGCACTCGCCGGCATTGGCGTGGATTTCGGCAAAGGTCTGAGCCTCTGCCAGCACGCGCCGGGCCTGGACCATGACGGTACGCCCGAACGGGGTCAGCGATATGCCCAGGCCCCGTTGGCGGATGAAAATCGCTTGCCCCAATACCTCCTCCAGCTCGGTGATGGCGGCCGAGATGGATGGTTGTGAAACATGAAGCTCCATGGCGGCAGTGGTCAGATTGCCGTGCTTGGCCGCTGCGAGTGCATAGCGAAGTTGTCGCAGGGTGAACTTCATAGGTTTTTCCGTTGTGATGCATCAGGACTTATTATTTTATCCTTTTTTTTTGTTGTGAAATATTTCTCCTGCGCAGTGATCATCATGTTTGGGAGCGTCACAATGACAATTACAAAGGCTCTGCTGACCACGACTCTTTCTTTCGGGCTGCTGGCGTCCGCTGGCGCCAGCCAGGCGGCCGGTTGGTGCGAGTCTGGCAAGCCGGTGAAATTCGCCGGTTTGAACTGGGAAAGCGGGATGCTGCTCACGGATGTGATGCAGTTCGTACTGAAAAATGGCTATGGCTGCGAAACCGACAGCCTGCCGGGCAACTCCATTTCCATGGAAAACGCCCTGAGCAGCAACGATATTCAGGTGTTTGCCGAAGAGTGGGTAGGGCGCAGCGAGGTCTGGAACAAGGCGGCGGCTGCCGGCAAGGTCGTCGGCGTCGGCTCGCCGGTGGTCGGCGCGGTCGAAGGCTGGTACGTACCGCGCTATGTGATCGAAGGCGATGCCAAGCGCAAGCTCGAAGCCAAGGCACCGAACCTCAAGAACATCGCCGACCTGGGCCAATACGCTCAGGTGTTCAAGGATCCGGAGGAACCGGACAAGGGCCGCTTCTATAACTGCCCGGCTGGCTGGACCTGCGAGCTGGACAACAGCGAAATGCTCAAGCGCTACGGCCTGGAAAACACCTACACCAACTTCCGCCCGGGCACCGGCCCGGCACTGGATGCCGCCGTGCTGTCGAGCTACAAGCGTGGCGAGCCGATCCTCTTCTACTACTGGTCGCCAACCCCGCTGATGGGTCAGGCCGACCTGGTCAAGCTGGACGAGAAACCCGGCGTGGACAAGTCCGTGACCATCAAGGTGGGCGTATCGAAGACCTTCCACGAGCAAGCGCCGGAGCTGGTGGCGGTGCTGGAAAAGGTCAACCTGCCGATCGACCTGCTGAACCAGAACCTGGGGCGCATGAGCAAGGAGCGTATCGAGTCGCCAGAGCTGGCCAAGCTGTTCCTCAAGGAGCACCCCGAAGTCTGGCACAGCTGGGTCAGCGAAGACGCAGCCAAAAAGGTAGACGCGGCACTCTGAGGGTGTGAGCGGGTCCGGCGGCTGCCGGGCACGCCATACAGCAGTCCGCTTCAAGCACTTGCTCGAGAGAACTTCATGTTTCCCAAGAACTTTACGTTTTCCATTGCCGACTGGGTCAATGGTTGGGTCGACGCATTGGTCACCAACTACGGTGACGTGTTCCGGCACATTTCCGACACCCTGCTGTGGGCCATCGTCAACCTAGAAGGCCTGCTGCGCGCAACCCCCTGGTGGCTGATGCTGGCTGTCGTCGGTGGTATTGCCTGGCACGCCACCCGCAAGATCGTACCCACGGCGGTGATCGTCGGCTTGCTGTTCCTGGTCGGGGCGGTAGGGCTCTGGGACAAGCTGATGCAGACCCTGGCACTGATGCTGGTGGCCACGCTGATATCGGTGCTGGTCGGGATTCCGCTGGGCATCCTGTCGGCGCGCAACGATCGCCTGCGGGCGGTGTTGATGCCGCTGCTCGACATCATGCAGACCATGCCCAGCTTCGTGTACCTGATTCCGGTGCTGATGCTGTTCGGCCTGGGCAAGGTGCCGGCGATCTTTGCCACCGTCATCTATGCTGCGCCGCCGCTGATTCGCCTGACCGACCTGGGCATTCGCCAGGTGGACGGCGAGGTCATGGAGGCGATCAATGCCTTTGGTGCCAATCGCCTGCAACAACTGTTCGGCGTGCAGCTGCCACTGGCGTTGCCGAGCATCATGGCCGGTATCAACCAGACCACCATGATGGCCCTGTCGATGGTGGTCATCGCCTCGATGATCGGTGCCCGTGGCCTGGGTGAAGACGTGCTGGTCGGCATCCAGACCCTGAACGTGGGCCGCGGCCTCGAAGCGGGCCTGGCCATCGTGATTCTGGCGGTTGTGATCGACCGCATTACCCAGGCCTATGGCCGGCCACGGCATGGGGTGGGCAAATGAGCGCCAAGCAGATGATGAACAAGATCGAAGTCAAGAACGTCTACAAGATTTTCGGGGCGCGCGCCGAGGATGCCCTGAAGCTGATCCGCGAGAAAAAACCCAAGGATCAGGTGCTGGCCGAAACCGGCTGCGTGGTCGGGGTCAACGACCTTTCGTTGTCCATCGGCAGCGGTGAGATCTTCGTGATCATGGGCCTGTCGGGCTCGGGCAAGTCGACCTTGGTGCGTCACTTCAACCGCCTGATCGATCCGACCAGCGGCGAGATCCTGGTCGATGGCGAAGACATCCTGCAGTACGACATGAACGCCCTGCGCGAATTCCGCCGGCACAAGATCAGCATGGTGTTCCAGAGCTTCGGCCTGTTGCCGCACCGCACCGTGCTGGACAACGTCGCCTATGGCTTGAAAGTCCGTGGCGAGAGCAAGGCCACCTGCACCGAGCGCGCCCTGCACTGGATCGCCACCGTGGGCCTCAAGGGTTACGAAAAATCGTACCCGCACCAGTTGTCGGGCGGCATGCGCCAGCGCGTTGGCCTCGCCCGCGCCCTGGCGGCCGACACCGACATCATCCTGATGGACGAAGCCTTCAGTGCGCTCGACCCGTTGATCCGCGCCGAAATGCAGGACCAGTTGCTGGAACTGCAAAAGACCCTGCACAAGACCATCGTCTTCATCACCCACGACCTGGACGAAGCGGTGCGCATCGGCAACCGAATCGCCATTCTCAAGGACGGTCGCCTGATCCAGGTCGGCACGCCGAAGGAAATCCTCTACCAGCCTGCGGACGACTACGTCGATCGATTCGTGCAGCGCCGCGTAGCTTCGCATTAAGGAACCGCGTGTATGTCGTTTGCCGAAAAAATCATCATCGCCGATACCCCCGTTCGCTGGCAGGACGTGGTGGCCGTAGCGCGGCACGGGGCAAAGCTTGAGCTGGCGCCATCGGCCTGGGCGCGGATCGACAACGCCCAGGCGATCGTCCAGCGCATTGTTGCCAGTGGCGAACGCGCCTATGGCGTCAACACCGGGCTGGGCGCCTTGTGCAATGTCTCGCTGCAGGACGAACAACTCAGCCAGCTGTCGCGCAATACCTTGCTCAGTCATGCCTGCGGCGTGGGGGCCGCGCTGTCGGACGAACAGACCCGGGCGATCATCTGCGCGGCGATCATCAATTTCTGCCAGGGCCGATCCGGCCTTCAGCGCAAGGTGGTCGAGGCGCTGCTGACCCTGCTCAACCGGCACATCACGCCGCAGGTGCCGAAGCAGGGGTCGGTGGGCTACCTGACCCACATGGCCCATATCAGCATCAGCTTGCTGGGTGTCGGCCAAGTCAGCTATCGCGGCGAGATCATGCCGGCGCAGCAAGCCCTGGACGAGGTTGGCCTGGCACCGGTCAAGCTGGGTGCCAAGGACGGGCTGTGCCTGGTCAACGGCACCCCGTGCATGACCGGCCTGAGCTGCCTGTCCCTGGACGACGCCACGCGCTTGAGCCAGTGGGCGGACGTGATCGGCGCCATGAGCTTCGAGGCCCTGCGTGGCCAGCTCGATGCCTTCGACCCTGAAATCATCGCGATGAAACCGCACCCCGGCATGCAGCGCGTGGGCAGCAACTTGCGGCGCCTGCTCGACGGCAGTGAAATCATTGCCAGCAGCCATGGCATTCGCACCCAGGACGCCTTGAGCATTCGCTCGATTCCGCAGGTTCATGGCGCCGCGCGTGATCAGTTGGCACACGCGGCGCGGCAGATCGAAACCGAGCTCAACTCGACGACCGACAACCCGATGTTGCTGGGTACACCCGCGTCGTACCGGGTGGTGTCCCAGGCCAATCCCCACGGCCAGTCGGTGGCCATGGCGGCCGACTTGCTGGCCATCGCGGTGGCCGAGATCGGGGCGATTGCCGAGCGTCGCCTGGATCGCCTGATCAACCCGTTGGTCAGCGGCTTGCCGGCGTTCCTGGTCAGCCAGCCGGGGGTGAATTCGGGCATGATGATCGTCCAGTACGTGGCCGCGTCACTGTGTGCGGAAAACCGCCAGTTGGCTCAACCGGCCGTTATCGACAACTACGTCACCTCCGGCCTGCAGGAGGATCACCTGAGCATGGGCACCAATGCCGGCTTGAAGCTGCACCGCGCCCTGGAGAATTGCACGCAGATCCTCGCCATCGAATACCTGTTGGCGGCCCAGGCATTCGAGTTCCTCAAGGAGCAGCGCTTCGGCGCCGGTACCGGGGTTGCCTGGCGGTTGTTGCGCGAACGGGTCCCCGCTTATGCCCAGGACCGTTGGCTGGCCCCGGACATCGAAAGCAGTGCAGCGCTGTTGAAAGACCCCGGCCTGCTTGGCTCAGCATTCCCCGACTTGCTATGACCACAAGCGGCGCGCTCATGGAGTCGGCTCTCGTCTCAGAGCACTTCGAACAGGCCGGCGGCGCCCATGCCACCGCCCACGCACATGGTCACCACCACGTAGCGCACCCCGCGGCGTTTGCCTTCGAGCAAGGCATGCCCGACCATCCGTGCGCCGCTCATGCCGTAGGGGTGGCCGATGGCGATGGCGCCGCCGTTGACGTTCAGCCGCATCGGGTCGATGCCCAGCGTGTCCCGGCAGTACAGCACCTGGCAGGCGAAGGCTTCGTTGAGTTCCCACAGGCCGATGTCGTCTACCTTCAACCCATGCTCCTTGAGCAGGCGCGGCACGGCGTACACCGGGCCGATGCCCATTTCCTCCGGGGCCAGGCCGGCCACCGCGATGCCCCGGTACAGGCCAATGGGCTGCAGGTTGCGTTGCTCGGCCAGGCGCGCGTCCATCAGCACGCAGGCACTGGCGCCGTCGGACAGCTGGCTGGCGTTGCCCGCAGTGATGCAGCCGCCTTCGAGCACCGGCTTCAAGCCGGTCAGGTCTTCCAGGCGGGTCTGGGGGCGATTGCCTTCGTCCTGGGCCAGGATCACCTCGCGGTAGCTGACCTCGCCGGTCTGCTTGTCCTTGATCAGTTGCTGGGCGGTCACCGGCACGATCTCGGCCTCGAACAACCCGTCGCGTTGGGCAAGGGCGGTGCGCAGCTGCGACTGCAGGGCGTAGGCGTCCTGGGCGTCACGGCTGATGCCGTAGCGCCTGGCCACATGCTCGGCGGTCTGCAGCATCGGCATGTAGGCATGGGGCACGCGCTGGATCACGTTGCTGTCCTGCTCGCCTAGCGCCCATTCCAGATTGCGCGCCTGCACCGCACTGATGTTTTCCTGGCCGGCGCCGATGGTCGCCTGCATGCCATCGACGATGATCTGCTTGGCAGCCGTGGCGATCGCCATCAGCCCGGAGGCGCACTGACGGTCCAGGGTCTGGCCGCTGACCGACACCGGCAGGCCGGCGGCCAGTGCACTCATGCGGCCCAGATTCCAGCCGGCGGTGCCGGAGGGCATCGCGGTGCCCATCACCAGGTCCTCGATTTCGTCCGCCTCGATGCCGGCGCGGGCCACCGCCGCCTGGATGGCGTACGCGGCCAGGCTCGGCGAGCGGGTGTTGTTCAGCGCGCCGCGAAAAGCCTTGCCGATCGGGGTGCGGGCGGTGGACAGAATGACAGCTTCTTTCATGGTCGATGCTCCTTGAAAACCCTGGGGTGAACCGTTCAGTTGCCTGGCGCGCGCTGCTTCGTGCTGCTGGCCAGGCGGCGCAGCAATGGGGCCGGTTGCAGCCACATGCGGCCATAGGCGCCGAGCTGCTCGCGCTGGTGCTCGATGCCGGCCAGCACCTGGTCCAGGCCCAGTTCGCGGGCGTAGTGCAGCGGGCCGCCACGCCAGGCCGGGAAGCCGTAGCCGTTGGTCCACACCAGGTCGATGTCGCCGCTGCGCAGGGCAATGCCTTCGTCGAGCAGCTGCAGGCCTTCGTTGATCAGCATGAACAGGCAGCGGTCGTGGATTTCCGCGTCGCTGATGGTGCGCCGGGTGATGCCCAGGTTGCCCGCCAGTTGCGCCGCGATCTGTTGCACTTCCGGGTCTTCGATGCGCTGGCGCCCCTCGTAGCGGTAGAAGCCGCGCCCGCTCTTCTGGCCATGGCGGCCCAGGCTGTAGAGCTCGTCGGCCAGGCGGAAGTAGCTCGGATCGTGGGCGATCTCGCTGCGCCGCGCCTGGCGCACCAGGTAGCCGACGTCGATGCCGGCCAGGTCGTACATGGCGAACACGCCCATGGCCAGGCCTAGGCCGGTGAGCACCTTGTCCACCTGGGCGGGGGAGGCGCCTTCGAGCACCAGACGGTGGGCTTCGCGGGCATAGGGCTCGAGCATGCGGTTGCCGATGAAGCCGAAGCAGACACCCGACACCACCGGCAACTTGCCGATGCGCTTGGCAATCTTCAGCGTGGTGGCCAGCACGTCGGGGGCGGTGAGCCGGCCGCGCACCACTTCGAGCAGGCGCATGACGTTGGCCGGGCTGAAGAAGTGCAGGCCGAGCACATCCTGCGGGCGTTGCGTGCAGGCGGCGATGCGGTCGACGTCCAGCGTCGAGGTGTTGCTGGCGAGGATCGCACCCGGCTTGCACACACGGTCGAGGGTGCGGAACACCGACTGCTTGATTGACAGGTCCTCGAACACCGCCTCGATCACCAGGTCGGCGTCGGCGAGGTCGGCATAGTCGAGGGTGCCTTGCAGCAGGGCCATGCGTTGTTCGAGCTGCTCGGCACTGAGCTTGCCGCGCTTGATGCTGTGCTCGTATAGCTTGCGAATCTGCGCCAGGCCCCGGTCCAGGGCTTCGGGCTTGAGCTCCAGCAGGCGCACCGGGATACCGACGTTGATGAAGTTCATGGCGATGCCGGCGCCCATGGTCCCCGCGCCGATCACTGCCACTTGGGCAATCGGGCGCAGCGCCGTGCTGGCGTCGATGCCGGGCACTCGCAGGGCTTCGCGCTCGGCGAAGAACTGCTGGCGCAGGGCGGTCGCCTGGGGGTCTTGCAGGGCTTCGCGGAACAGCGCCTGCTCGCGGGCCAGGCCCTCGGCCAAGGGCAGCTCGCAGGCGGCGCGCACGGCGGCGAGCACCCGCAGCGGTGCGCGCTGGCCGGGGTTGCGGGCCAGCAGTTGCGCCTCGCGGTTGGCAAAGAAGTCGCTTTCCAGCCCGTCCATCAAGGCAGCAGCCGTGGCACGCGGCGCGGCAGGTTGGGCCAGCAGCTCACGGGCGAAGCTGCAGGCGGCGTCGAGCAGCTCCTGGCCGGGTTCGACGAGGCGGTCGATCAGGCCCAGGACGAGGCCCTGGCGGGCATCGATCGAGTCACCGCTGAGCATCATTTCCAGGGCCGGGGCCACACCGATCAGGCGTGGCAGGCGCTGGGTACCACCGGCGCCGGGCAGCAGGCCCAGGCGCACTTCGGGCAGGCCCAGGCGTGCGCCGGTGGTGGCCAGCCGGTGACTGCAGGCCAGGGTCAGTTCCAGGCCGCCGCCCAGGGCCACGCCGTCGATGGCGGCCAGCACAGGCTTGCCGAGGCGAGCCAGGGTTTCGAGCAATTGCGGCAGGGCTGGTTCCTCCCAGGCCTGCGGGCTGCCGAACTCGTTGATGTCGGCGCCGGCGCTGAACGGTAGCTGTTGCCCGTGCAGGATGATGGCCTGCACCTCGGGGTCGGCGGCGGCCTGGCTGCAGGCCTGCAGCAGCGCCTGGCGCAGGCCGTGGCCAAGGGCGTTGACTGGCGCGTGGTGCAGGCCGATCAAGGCCAGTTGGTGGTCGCGGCGATAGTCGATCAGCGGCATGGGCGGGAACCTTCTTGTTATTGGGCCGGGGCAGGCGTCGTGCACCTCGCCCTGGCCAGGACGGATGGAAAAACCAGGTGGCGGCCCGGAGCGCGTGCCGCCACCCGAAAAACCGCGGCCCGGAGGGTGCAGGCCGTGGTAACCAGCGCGGGTGCATCAGCGGGCGAACGCGGCTTCGCTGAGGGTCATCAGGTTGTCGCTGCCCGTGCGGATCAGCGTTTCATGCAGGTGGGCGCGGGGCAGCAGGCGCTGCAGGTAGAAGCGCGCGGTCTCGCGCTTGCCCTGGTAGAACGCCACGTCATCGCTGCCCGCCGCCAGGGCGCGCTCGGCCACGCAGGCGGCGCGCAGCCACAGGTAGCCCACCAGGGTGTAGCCGCTGAGCATCAGGTAGTCGTAAGCGCTGGCGCCGATCAGGTTGGCGTCGGTTGCGCTGGCGTCACGCAGCCAGACGCTGACTTCACGCCAGGCACTCACCTGCTTGAGCAGCGCCTGGGCCAACTGGGCCGGGGCGCTGGTACCCTGGGTGAAGTCTTCGATTTCGCCTAGCAGTTCGGCCAGGGCCTCGCCGCCATCGGCCAGCACCTTGCGGTTCAGCAGGTCGAGGCCCTGGATGGTGTTGGTGCCTTCGTAGATCGCGGTGATACGCACGTCGCGGGCGATCTGCTCCATGCCCCACTCGCGGATGTAGCCGTGGCCGCCGAATACCTGGATGCCCAGTTGCGCGGCTTCGTTGCCGGTTTCACTGAGGAAGCCTTTGGCAATCGGCGTGAGCAGCGCCAGGCGGCGCGCGGCGGCCTCACGCACATCGGTGCTGGCGCCGTGGTGCAACTGGTCGACGCCCTTGGCGCAGGTGTAGGCGAGCATGCGGCCGCCTTCGGCGCAGGCCTTCTGGGTCAGCAGCATGCGCCGCACATCGGCGTGGCCGATGATCGGGTCGGCGGGCTGTTCGTTGCGCAGGCGCGGACTGGCGCGCATCTGCACGCGTTCACGGGCATAGGCCAGGGCGCCCTGGAAGGACGCTTCGGCGTGGGCCTGGGCCTGCTGGGCAACCGCCAGGCGCGATTCGTTGATGTAGGTGAACATGGCGTTCAGGCCACGGTTGGCCTCGCCCAGCAGGTAGCCGCTGGCGCCGTCGAAGTTGAGCACACAGGTAGCGTTGCCGTGGATGCCCATCTTGTGCTCGATGGACCCGCAGCTTACGCCGTTGGCGGCGCCGAGCTGGCCATGGGCATCGACCTGGATCTTCGGCACGGCGAACAGCGAAATGCCCTTGACCCCGGCCGGTGCGCCTTCGATACGCGCCAGCACCAGGTGGATGATGTTCTCGGTCATGTCGTGTTCACCGGCAGAGATGAACATCTTGCTGCCGCTGATCTGGTAGCTGCCGTCGGCCTGGGGCTTGGCGCTGGTGCGCAGCAGGCCGAGGTCCGAGCCGCAGTGGGCTTCGGTGAGGCACATGGTGCCGCCCCAGCGGCCGGCGATCATCGGCGGCAGGAAGCGCTGCTGCAGGGTTTGCTCGGCATGCTCGCTGAGGGTGCTGATGGCGCCGCCGGCGAGGTTGCCGTACATGCCCCAGGCGTGGTTGGCGCTGCACACCATCTCGTAGTTGACGAAACCCAGCGACGGCGGCAGGCCCTGGCCGCCGAAGGCCGGAGGTTTGTCCAGACCCAGCCAGCCGTTGTCGGCGAAGCGCTGGTAGGCCTCGCTGAAGCCGGGCGGGGTGGTGACCTTGCCGTCCTGCCACTGGCAGCCGTGCTGGTCGCCCACGGCGTTGAGCGGGGCCAGTTGCTGTTCGGCGAACTTGGCACCTTCCTCGACGATGGCAGCGAAGGTGGCCTCGTCCGGGGCTTCACAACCTGACAGTTGCTGGTAGTGGCGGCTCAGGTCGAGCAGCTCCTGGGCAACGAAGGTGATATCGCGCAACGGGGCGGTGTAGCTGGGCATGCCGAACTCCTGTCTGGGTGGACTCGGCATGTTGTAGCAGGCAGGCTTCGGCGCCGCGTCCACCCCCCGGGTGGAATGGCGGGTGGAATCGTCGTCGGGGCCAGGTGGAGGTCAGCCCAGCAGTTGCAGTTCGTGCGCCGAACACAGGGCGCTGTCGCGGTCGGCTACGTCGAGCTTGCGGAACAGGTTGTTGATGTGGGTCTTGACCGTGCTCAGGCTGATGAACATAGCCTCGGCGATCTGCCCGTTGTTCTGCCCGCGGGCCATGCGCTGCAGCACTTCCAGCTCACGGCGCGAGAGCGGCACGATCAGCGCGCTTGCGGCGTGCTCCTTGCTGGCCAGCAGGGGCCGGAACAGAGCATTGAGCTGCTCGCGCGAAGGCGTCGGGGCCTTCAGGCCCAGGCGCTCGCGCACGCTCGGTAGCAGCAGTTGACGCAGGGCCTCGAGGCACGCATCGCCCTCGTACTGCAGCAGTTGCCCGAAGCCGTGCGCGCAAGCAAGTTGCAGCGCCTGGTCGAGGCTGCGCAGGGCGTGGTCATGGTCATGCTGCAGCGCGGCATCCAGCAACAGCGCGTCGAGCAGCAGGCGGCGGTTGCCTTGCGCCTGGGCCTGGGCTTGCAGGTTTTGCTGGATCTGCCGGGCCTTGTCGCGCTGGCCAAGGTGGCGTTGCATCCAGGCATAGGCGAGCCACTCTTCGGGCAACCGTTGTTCGCCATACTGGCGTCGGCACCAGTGCCACTGATCGAGCCAGTCGGGCAGGTAGTCCTGGTCGTTGTCGCGCAGGGCCAGGCGCGCCAGCCAAGCCCCGGCCGTGCGGTAGAGGGTGAACAGGCGGTACTGCCGGGTCAGCCGGCGCACCTCGGTCCAGCGTGCCTTGGCCTGGGCTGTTTCACCCAACGCCCAGTGCAGGCATGCCTGGTGGTGGAACACCCAGGGCAGCGCGGCGCTGTGGGGGAAGCCCAGGGCCAGCACTTCGGCCTGGGCCAGCGCCTGGCGCGCCTGGGCCAGCCGGTTGCCCTGCAGCAGCGCGAGACCCTGGCCCAGGTGGCGGAACAGTTCATAGAAACGCCCCGAGCTGCCGGTGTCGGGCTGGTCGGCCATGCCTTGCAGGCGTGCCCAGGCCGCGTCGCTTGCGCCCTGGGCCAATTCGATCTGGGCCAGCAGCAGTTGCAGCAGGTTGGTGTAGCCATTCAGGCCGAAGCCCTGCAGTTCGCACAGGGCGCGGCTGCCTTCGGCGTGAGCCTGTTGCAACTGGCCGAGCGCGGCCAGGCAGTTGGCGCGGTCGAAATACAGTACCGAGCGCGCCGCGTTGTGCTGGGGAAACCCTTGCAGTGCCCGCGCCGTCAGGGTCAGGGCGTGCTCCAGGTTGCCGCCCAGGTAGGCCAGGCGGCTGCGCAGGAACATCACCGTCTGCTGCACCCGCTCGGGGTTGCGCGGCACCCCCTGGCGGCGCTGCAGAGCATAGAGCTGGTGCAGGCATTGGCAGGCCTGGGCGATATCGTTGGTGACCATCACGGTGGAGGCTTCGGTCACCGCCAGGGTGAAGCTGTCGTTGCCGCCGTGGCCGGCGACCTCGTCGAGCACATCGACCAGGGTGTTGACCTTGCCCTCGCGCAGCAGCTCGAAACCATGCCGGTCGACGATGCTCAGCACCGCGTCCAGGTCGCGGGCGCGACCGAACTGGTAGATCGCCTCGGTGAAGCGGCGTTGGGCCAGCAGCCAGTGGGCCGCCTGGCGATGCAATTGGCGCAGCTGCTGGGGGGCGCGTTGCTCCAGACGCTGGTAGAGGCCGTTGCGCAGGGCCGGGTGGTAGCGGTACTCGGCGTGGCTGCCCTGGGGCACCTCGATGATCAGGTCCAGGCGTTGCAGCTGGCGCAGCGCGGCAGGGACATCGGCGTTGACGGCCAGCTCGCTGGCAAGGCCGGCATCGAACACCTGGGCCACGGCGGTGTGTTCGAGGAACGTGCGTAATGGCAAGGGCAGCTGCTGCAGGCGTTCTTCTTCGAGAAACTGCCGGGCATGGGCATAGGCCTGGCGGGTAATCGGACGCAGGTCGGCGGGCGCCTCGCCGGTGCTGTGCAGCGCCTTGCGGTAAGCCTCAAGCCAGAACAGCACGCCACTGGGCCAGCCTTCGCTGCCAGCGCGCAGTTGATAGAGGGCATCGCTGCCCAGGTTGACCTCACGGGCGCGCGCCAGCTGGTGCGTTTCTTCGCTGTCCAGGGCCAGGTCGCGGGCGCCCAGCACGCTAAGCCGGCCATCGCGGCGCAGGTGGGCCAGGGGCAGGGCGGGTGGGCCTTCGCTGGCGGCGACCAGGCGCAGCCCAGGCGGCGGGTAGTGTAACAGCGTGTCCAGGTACTGCCAGGCGGATGCGGCGGTGAGCAGGTGCAATTCGTCGAGCAGCAGCGTCAACGGGTGTTGCCGGGCTTCCAGGTCGGCCAGGATCAGGCTCCACAGTTGCTCGGCAGAGAGCGTGTCGCGTTGCTCGGCGGGCAATTGCAACGCCGCGTGCAGGTGCAGCAGCAGTGCCAGTGGCTGGTTCTCGGCGCGGGTCAGGCGTAGCCAGGCCCAGGGCGTGGACAACTGGCGGGTGAACTGGCCGAGCAGGGTGCTCTTGCCATATCCCAGCGGTGCTTGCAGGAGCACCACGCCGCCCTCGTCCAGGGCTGCGGCCAGTTGTTAAAGCAGCCGCGCACGCACCAGACCCTTCGCCGGCTCGGCAGGCGGGCGCAACTGGTTCGGTTTGAGCGCAGGAGGATGCATGGCGGGCAGGTTCCATCGGTTCGGCCAGACATCCTAGCCGAGCCCGCCACCCGCGCGGGCAAATTTTGCAGAGGGAACGTGCCGCTGTCGGTAAACGGCGTGGCCCAGGCCCAAGCGTTGAGCCAGGTGCTGGCACCGGTGCACTTCGACCGCGCTGTATGCTCGGGCTACCCGCGTACCCGGCAGACCCTCGACCAGTTGCTGAGCGGCCGCGCCCTGGCAGTGGAGGAGCGCGCCGCGCTGCGCGAGATCCGCGCCGGCCGCCTGCGGGAAATCCCCCGCGAATGCCTGCACCGCGAGGTGGCCCAGGCCTATCAGCTTGCCGACCGCCCCGAGGCGACCTTCTTGCGCGGCGAGTCGTGGCTGGCGTTCCAGCAACGCGTACTGGGCAGCTTCCAGCAATTGCTCGAAGAACCGGACTGGAACGCGCTGCTGCTGGTCAGCCACGACGCGGTCAACCGCATTCTCCTGGCCTGGGCCTGCGGCGCCGGGCTCGGCGCCCTGGCGGCCTTCGAGCAGGACCCGGCCTGCCTGAACATCGTCGACATCGATATGGCCGGCCCGCAAGTGCTGCGCACCTACATCCGCACCCTCAACTACTCAGCGTACGACCCAGGCAAGACAACCATCGACCAGACCGTTATGGCGCAGGTGCATGCCTCCATCGACCCACGCCGCCTGCACGCCTGAGCGGATTACTGAGCCAGTGCCAGCGGCACCCCGGCGGGCAAACCGGGGTGCTGTCATGAACTGAAAAACCGTTGTCGTCCGATGATAAGCGGCCCCTTGCACAACGGCCTACATTGCCCTTCTACACGAAAGTTTCTGTACAGCTACGCCCGATAGCCTGCACGCAATAACAACAAAAAACCCAGATATCCGAGGAGGCAGCATGGCCACCTATCACGCCAGTGCGGCACAACCTGGCACTGATACTTCGCTCGGCATTCCACGGCGCTACGCCTGGATCGTCTTCGCCCTGACATTCGGCCTGTTGATTTCCGACTACATGTCACGCCAGGTGCTCAACGCCGTGTTCCCGCTGCTGAAACAGGAGTGGCTGCTCAGCGACAGCCAGCTCGGCCTGCTCAGCGGCATCGTCGCGCTGATGGTCGGCCTGCTGACCTTCCCGCTGTCGCTGCTCGCCGACCGCATCGGCCGGATCAAGAGCCTGACCGCCATGGCCGTGATATGGAGCCTGGCGACCCTGGGCTGCGGCCTGGCGGACAACTACCAGGAAATGTTCATCGCACGCTTCATGGTCGGCGTCGGCGAGGCGGCCTACGGCAGCGTCGGCATCGCCGTGGTGGTGGCGGTGTTCCCGCGCGAAATGCGCGCCACGCTGGCCGGCTCGTTCATGGCCGGAGGCATGTTCGGCTCGGTACTGGGCATGGCCCTGGGTGGGGTGATGGCCCAGCACCTGGGCTGGCGCTGGGCGTTCGCCGGCATGGCCTTGTTCGGCCTGGTGCTGGCGCTACTTTACCCGCTGATCGTGCGCGAAGCGCGCATTGCGCCCAACGGCGTTGAGGCCAAGCCCGACAAGGCGGCGCTCAAGGCCCTGCGCCCTCTGCGTACCCTGTATTCAAGCCGCTCGGTGATCTGCGCCTATGTCGGCAGCGGCCTGCAGCTGTTCGTCGGCGGCACGGTGATCGTCTGGTTCCCCAGTTACCTGAACCGCTACTACGCCATGGGCACTGAGCGTGCCGGTGCCGTGGCAGCGATCATCGTGCTGTGCAGCGGCATCGGCATCGTCCTGTGCGGCATGCTCTGCGACCGCATGGGGCGCCACTGCCCGGACCGCAAGATCAGCCTCGCCATCGCCTACTGCCTGGGCAGTTGCCTGCTGCTGTCGATGGCGTTTGCCATACCGCCAGGGGTGGCGCAGCTGGTGCTGATCTGCCTGGGCATGATGATTGCCGCCGGCACCAATGGCCCGTCCAGTGCCATGGTCGCCAACCTGACCCACTACTCGGTGCACGGCACCGCGTTCGCCACTCTGACCTTGAGCAACAACCTGTTGGGGCTGGCCACCGGCCCGCTGATCACCGGCAAGGTGTCCGACCTGATCGGCCTGCAGTCGGCCTTCCAGCTGGTGCCGTTGATCAGCATCGGCGCTGCTGCGGTGTTCTTCTACGCCAAGCGTTACTACCACCTTGACATGGCGCGCCTGCAGCCCGGTGAAACCGCGCAAGCGCCCGTGCAGCACACCCTGGAGGCCCGCCCGTGAAGCGTTCGTTGTCGATTGATGTGTACTTCGATTTCATCTGCCCTTGGTGCCTGATCGGCCGCCGGCAGTTGCAAGCTGCGTTGGCGCAGTTCAAGGCGGCGCAGCCGGAGGTCGAGGTCAACCTGGCCTGGCAGGGCGTGCAGCTGCTGCCGGAGCTGCCGTTCGACGGCCAGCCGTTCGCCGAGTTCTACCGCAGGCGCCTGGGCAGCGACCAGGCCGTGCGCCAGCGCCAGGCCCAGGTGCGCGAAGCCGCCAGCGCCGTGGATGAGCAGATCGACTTCAGCCGCATCCAGCGCATGCCCAACACGGCCGACGCCCATCGCTTGTTGTTGCATGCCAGCGAACTGGGCAGCGAAGCGCAGGTCGAGGCGCTGCTGGAGCGGCTGCTGGCCGCGTACTTCAAGCACGGCGAAGACCTGGGTGATCGCGCTACGCTGCTACGCATCGCCGATCAGTGCGGCTTTGCTGCACATAGCCTGGCGGGCAGTTTGCGCGGGGATGGCCTGCCATTCGTCAGTGCCAGCGCCGACATTGCCAGCCGCGGCGTGCCTTGCTTCGTCTTCGACGATCGCCTGCAGGTGGTCGGTGCGCAACCGGCCGAGGCATTGCTCGAAGCCATGCACGCGGCGGTTTCGCGCATGGCGCAGGTGAGGGCATGAGCACGCTGGCACTTGCCCAGGTCAACCACCGCGTGCGCGAACTCGCGCCCGGGCTGATCGTCAGCCTGATCGCGGCAGGTGCGGCAAGCTTCCTGGCCGAGCATTACGGCGCACCGGTGATGCTGTTCGCCCTGCTGCTGGGGCTGGCACTGAACTTCCTCAGCGCAGACGGCACGTGCAAGGCCGGCATCGAGTTCACCGCGCGCACCGTGCTGCGCCTGGGCGTGGCCTTGCTGGGCATGCGTATCACCCTTGAGCAGATGGCCGGCCTGGGCTGGAAAGCCGTGGCGCTGGTGGTGATCCTGGTGGTGGTGACCATCAGTGTGTCGATGGTTGCGGCCAAGGCCTTGGGCTTCCAACGCCTGTTCGGCATGCTCACCGGCGGCGCCACGGCGATCTGCGGCGCCTCGGCGGCACTGGCGCTGGCCGCAGCATTGCCCAGCCACCCGCAGAAGGAACGCGCCACGCTGTTCACCGTGATCGGGGTGTCGGCGCTGTCGACCCTGGCGATGATCCTCTACCCGATGATCGCCAATGCTCTGGGCCTGTCGCCGCAAGCGGCCGGGGTGTTCCTTGGCGCCACCATCCATGATGTGGCACAAGTGGTGGGGGCGGGCTACAGCATGTCCACCGAAACCGGCGACACCGCCACGGTGGTCAAGCTCATGCGTGTGGCCATGCTGGTCCCGGTGATCGTCGCCGCGGCCATGATCGGCCGTCGCCAGGGCATCGACAGCAGCGGCAAGCGCCCGCCGTTGTTGCCGTGGTTCGCGGTCGGCTTCCTGGTCCTGGCCTGTGTCAACAGCACCGGCTGGGTGCCGCTGGTGGTGCAGGGCAGCATCAACGAACTGTCGCGCTGGTGCCTGGTGGTGTCGATTGCCGCCCTCGGCATGAAGACCCAGCTCAAGGAACTGGCCGCCGTGGGCATCAAGCCGATCCTGCTGATGGTGGGCGAAACGGTGTTCCTGGTGCTGCTGGTGCTGGGGTTGCTGCGCGTCGGCCTGTAACCCGCAGGCCCAGGGCCGTCAGCGGGCGCTGACGGCAGCCTGGGCAGCGCTGCGACTGCGTTTCGGTTGCGTCTGCGGTTCATGCTGCGCGCGCCAGGCCGCTGGTGGTTGGCCGAACTGGCTGATGAACCAGCGGGTGAACGAGCTGTGCATGGAATAGCCGAGCATGTCGGCGATGCGCCCCAGCGAATAGCCGGGGCTTGCCAGGTAGCGCACCACCAGGTCGCGGCGCACGCCGTTGACCAGCTCGCTGAAGGTCGCACCTTCTTCTTCCAGGCGCCGCTGCAAGGTGCGCACGTTCATGCCCTGGGTCTGGGCGATGTGTTCGATGGTGGCGCGGCCCATGGGCATCAGCAGGAAGATCGCCTTGCGCACTTCCAGCATCAGCGACGGCAGGTTCTCATCCTGCAGCACCCCCACATAACGCTGCGCCAGGCGCGCCATGCCGGCATTCGCCTGAGGGTTGGTGGTGTCGAGGTCGGACGCCGAACACACGATGCCGTTGAAGTCGCTGTTGAACTCCAGCTTGCAACCGAAGATGCGCCGGTGCGTGGACAGGTCGGCGGGGGCGGCGTGGGTGAAGTTGGCGCTGATCGGGTGCCAGTGCGGCCCCAACAGCACCGAGCAGAAGCGGTGCATCACGCCGATGGCCATCTCGATGGCCTGGCGGCTGTGCATCGGCTGGTCGGTGATGACCTCCTCGCGGATGATCACGGTCTTGCCGATTTCCTCGATGTGAATGGCCAGCGCGTTGTTGAGCACGTGGCGGTACTGCACGATCACCTGCAGGGCATCGCGCAGCGAGTGCTGATGGTTGATCAGCAGGCTGACCTCGCCGAAGTCCGACAACTGGCGCAGCTCGGCCATCCGCAGGCCGAAGGCTTCACAGCCGCTCAGCCGCGCCGACTCCTCCAGCACGTTGATGGCAGCGGCTACGGGGATGCGTTGGTCAGGGGTTTCCAGCAGCGAGGCACTGAGGCCGGCCTGGGCCAGCAAGCCATGGCCGTTGAGGCCCAGATGGCGTGAAACTTCGAGGTAATTGGTCAAGGTTGCAGCACGGGCGAGCACGGTCATTTTATTGTTTTCCACGTGATCTTGATGAGCTCCCGCTGCGCTGGCGGGAAGCTTCTTATAGCGGTTGTGTCGTCAGATGAAAAGCCATTTCCGAGCGGCGGAGCCTGCTGCTGCGCGCCACGGTTTTCGTGTCATCAACTGAAAAGTGCGTGACGCGCAATGTAAAGCGCCTGGCAGGGCGACTCTTTACTCTGGCCCCAAGCAGTCGGCAATTGACCGAGCTGACCAGAGCAAGGGCCCTGACGTGGAAAAACTGCAAACCACCGCAACCGTGCTGATCGTGCCCGGCTTACGCGACCATGTAGCCGAACATTGGCAAACCCTGTTGCAAGCGCGCCTGGGCAAGGTGCGCTCGGTACCCCCGCTGGAAACCGACAAGCTCAGCTGCAGCGCCCGGGTCGAAGCGATCGAGCGTGAACTGGCCAGCATCGAAGGCCCGGTGATCCTGGTGGCGCACAGCGCCGGTGTGCTGATGGTGGCGCACTGGGCCGCCCGTTACCAACGCCCGATCCAGGGCGCCTTGCTGGCCGCGCCACCGGACCTGGAAACCGAATGGCCGGCCAGTTACCCCACCCCCGACAGCCTGCGCGCCAATGGCTGGGCGCCGCTGCCGAGTGGCCGTCTGCCATTCCCGAGCATCGTGGCCGCCAGCAGCAACGACCATCTGGCGAGCTTCGAAGCGGTCGCTCGCATGGCCGACGAGTGGGGCGGCGAACTGCTCGAACTCGGCGCCGTCGGCCACCTCAACCCTGCCTCGGGCTTTGGCCCATGGCCCCAAGCCGAGGCGCTGATCCGTCAACTCGATCGCTGAACCTCAAGGCAGGCCAGCGCCCGATCGCTGCTGGCACCTTGCACATTCCAAGCAGAGACATCGCATGAACAACAATAAGAACGTTCTCTTCTGCCTTCACCGCCACAAACTGATGGCCACCCTGTTGCTGGTTGCCGGCGCGCCGGCTGCCCAGGCATTCCAGCTTGATCTCGCCGACCCAGACTGGAGCGTGCGCTTCGACAACACTGCCAAGCTCAGCTATGGCCAGCGGGTCGAAGGCGAAAATGCGAAGATCGCACGTACCTCCAACCTCAACGACGGTGACAAGAACTTCAGCGTCGGCAGCGCGGTGACCCAGCGTCTCGACCTGCTGACCGAGCTGGATGTGGTGTACCAGGGCAACATGGGCATGCGCGTGAGTGCCGCCAGCTGGTACGACCACGCCTATGACGACGTGGGTTCCAACTCCAACCCGTTCCCGGGCCAGGCCGGCAATGCCGGCAACTTGGTACTGGCGCGCCCGGCCGGTGCACTGCCAGCGGGTACCGTGCTGCAGGGTGGCCCCGCCAGGCATCATGGCCTGAGCAATTATTCCGACCGTTACTACAACGGCCCGTCTGGCGAATTCCTCGATGCCTTCGTGTTCTACAACACCGAAGTCGGCGACGAATCGATGTTGAGCGGCAAGCTCGGCTGGCACTCGGTGTACTGGGGCGAGACGTTGTTCAACGCCGCTAACGGCATCAACTATGGCCAGTCGGCCCTGGACCTGGCCAAGCTGTACAACGTGCCCGGTACCGAAACCAAAGAGCTGTTCCTGCCGCGCAAGCAGCTGTCGCTGAGCTACACGGTCAACCCCGAGCTGACCCTCGCGGCGCAGTACTTCCTTGAATTCGACAACTCGCGCCTGCCTGAAGGGGGCACCTATATGGGTGCCTACGACATGCTGGGCGACGGCGCCGACATCTTCTGGCTGCCAGTGCCCAACGCGGTCGGCGGTGCCGGTGCCTTCTATGGTGCCCCCCGCGGGCATGACATCCGCCCGCGCAACTCGGGCGACTTCGGCGTGATGGCCAAGTGGAGCCCGGAATGGCTCGACGGCACTCTGGGCTTCTACTACCGCAACACCTCCGACCCGACCCCGGCAGTGCTGATCAACGCCCCCAACCTGCACAAGGGCAGCCTGGAAGGCACCAGCTACATGACCGCCTACGCCGACGACATCGATATCTACGGCATCAGCCTGGCCAAGAACATCGGCCCGGTCAGCGTCGGGCTGGACGTCAACTACCGCGAGAATATGCCGCTGATCAGCAACTTCACCACCATCAACGGGCCGCTGTACGACGCCCTGGCCGGCACCGCTGGTGGTACCAACCTGATCGGTGAAGTGCCAGGCCATGGTGAAACCGGGCTGGCCCGCGGCAAGACCTTCCACGTGGTACTCAACGGCTTGGTGTCGTTCGGCGCCACGCCACTGTGGAACGCCTCGTCGCTGGCCGTGGAGGGCACCATGACCCACCTGGTCAGCGTCGACAAGGGCGAGCAGACCTTCAAGGGCGACTCCAGCTACGAAGGCGTCGACAAGGTCACCACCAACGCCTACACCCTGGCGGTCAATTTCACCCCGACCTGGTTCCAGGCGCTGCCGGGGGTCGATATCACCTTGCCGCTGTCCTACAACGTCGGCCTCAAGGGCAACTCGGCGGTGCAGTTGGGCGGTAACGAAGACTCCGGCAGCTACTCGATCGGCATCGCCGCCGACGTCTACCAGAAGTACAAGTTCGACCTGAAGTACGTCGACTCCTTCGGCAAGTTCGATACCTGCGCAACCGGTACCGACAACAACACCCCGGGCACCAACGGGCGCTACCAGTGCATCCCCGGGCAGATCACTTCGCAGGCCGGCCTGGCGCCGCTGCTGAAGGATCGCGGCATGGTCACCGCCTCGTTCAAGACCACCTTCTGAAGCTCCCTGAACAAAAACACGTCATACAAAAACAAGCGGAGAAACGCGATGAAGTATCTCAACAGCCTGCTGTCGGCCTCGCTTGCGGTCGTGATTGCCGGTAATGCCCATGCCGCCGCCCCGGCGCAGGACGTCGCCCGCTTGGGCAAGGACCTGACCCTGGTCGGTGCCGAAAAGGCGGCCAGCGCCGACGGCTCGATCCCGGCCTACCAGGGCGGCCTGAATACGCCGCCTGCCGGGTTCAAGCAGGGCGATACCCTGCGCCCGGACCCATACGCAGCGGAGAAGCCGCTGCTGGTGATCGATGGCAAGAACGTCGACCAGTACAAGGATGCGCTGACCGCGACCACCGTGGAACTGGCCAAGCGCTTCCCGACCTTCCGCATCGACGTGTACCCGAGCCACCGCACGGCGGCGTTGCCCCAGGCGCTGCTCGACAACACCCTGAAGAATGCCGCCAATGCCAAGTCCCTGCAGGACGGCATGGCCATCGAGAATGTGCTGCCGGGCGTACCGTTCCCGATCCCGCAGTCGGGGGCCGAGGCGATGTGGAACCACCTGCTGCGCTACCAGGGTGTGGCGCAGAAGGCCAAGTACGATTCGTGGAACGTCGACTCCGCCGGCGTCGCGGCCCTGGCCACCACAGGCCTTGCGTACAACGCCTACCCGATCTACGAAGACCTGAACAAGGTCATCGAGCCCAAGGACATCTACTTCCAGACCAAGCTGTACTTCGAAGGCCCGGCGCGCCGTGCCGGTGAGTCGATGATGCTCAAGGACGCCGCCAACCCGCTGGTGCAGGAACGCCGCGCCTGGCAGTACCTGCCGGGGCAGCGCCGGGTCAAGCTGGCGCCGAACCTGGCCTACGACACGCCAAACCCTGGCACCGCAGGCTCGGGCACGTTCGACGACATTTATGTGTTCAACGGTGCGCTGGACCGCTATGACTGGCACCTGGTCGGCAAGAAGGACATGTACGTGCCGTACAACACCTACAAGCTGACCTACATCCACGACCCGAAAACCCTGACCACGCCCAACCATCTGGCGCCCGACCAGGTGCGCTGGGAGAAGCACCGCGTGTGGGTGGTGGAGGGCACCCTCAAGGGCAATGCCCGGCACATCTATGCCAAGCGCCGCTTCTACCTCGACGAGGACAGCTGGGTGGCCCTGGCCTCCGACCAGTACGACGCGCGTGGCCAGCTGTACCGCGGCTCGTTCGCCTTCTTCACCCAGAGCTACGACGTGCAGACGCCCAACAGCAACCCGCACGTGGTCTACGACTTGGTCGGCAGCACCTACAACGTCAATGGCCTGATCGGCCCGCACGGCGGTATCGAGTACATCGCCCCTCTGTCCAAGGCGCAGTGGTCGCCGGAAGCCCTGGCCGGCGCCGGTATTCGCTGACCCCGACGATCCGTCTGACGGTGGCCCAGGCGTGGCCGCCGTCAGGTCTTGCAGAGGATGTGGCATGGCTTCTTTGAACAAGTATGCGCCTTGGGCGCTGGCAATCACGCTCGCCCTGGGCGGCCCCTGCGGTGTGGCCCGGGCGGCCTATGTCGATGTGCTCGACTTGCCGGCCAGGCCCAGCGCGCTGGCCGTGCATAGCGCCCTGCGCGACGTGGCGTGGGCCGGCGATCGGCTGGTGGCGGTGGGCGCTCGTGGCCATATCGTGTATTCCGACAACCAGGGCCAGGACTGGCACCAGGCCAACGTGCCGGTGAGTGCCGACCTCAATGCCCTGGCTTTCCCTACCCCCGAGGACGGCTGGGCGGTGGGCAACGATGGCGTGATCCTGCACAGCCCTGACGGCGGCGTGAACTGGGCCGTGCAGCTTGACGGCCGGCAGATCGGCGCCCTGGTAGCGGCCCATTACCAGGCCCTGGCCAAGGCCCACCCGGACGACGAGCGATGGACGCAGTTCGCCGCCGAAGGCCAGCGCCTGGAAGAAGAGGGCGCCGACAAGCCGTTCCTCGGCGTGTGCTTCGTCGACGCCAGGCACGGCTATGCGGTGGGCGTGTTCAACCTGATTCTGCGCACCGACGACGGCGGTGCAAGCTGGGTGCCGATGCAGGACCGCACCGACAACCCGCAAGGCCTGCACCTCAACGCCATCCGTGCGGTCGGCGATGACCTCTACGTGGCCGGCGAGCAAGGCTTGCTGCTTAAGTGGAACACCCAGCAGCAACGCTTCGTCGCCTTGCCCAGCCCTTACCAGGGCAGCTGGTTCGGCATTCTCGGCAAGCCCGGCGAAGTGCTCGCCTATGGCCTGCGCGGCCATCTGGCCCGCAGCCTCGACGGCGGCCAGAGCTGGACCGAGGTGGACACCGGGCTGGGCCAGAGCATTACCGCCGCCACCCTCGACAACCGCGGCGACTACTGGCTGTTCAGCCAGGCCGGGCATGTGCTGCGCAGCCACGACGGCGGGCTGAGCTTCGCCCTGCAAGCGCAGGTGCCGCTGGCCCCGGTGGCCGGTGCGTTGCAGGCCCGCGGCAACGGCACCGTGCTGGTGGGTGAGCGTGGCGTGCGCGTGCTGCCTGCCCGCCAAGACCCACAATAATTCCAAGAGAGCCCCCGTGATGGCCAACATCAAGCAAGACACCATGCCGGTGATCCGCGACCTGCGGGATTTCGATCGACGCTCCGGCAACCTGCTGGAACGCATGGTCTTCAACTATCGCCCGCTGTTCATGCTGTTCATGGTGCTGGTCACGCTGGTGCTCGGCTATGTGGCGGTCACGCGCCTGGAACTGCGCCCCAGCTTCGAGAAGATGATTCCGCAGAGCCAGCCCTACATCCAGAACTACCTGGACAACCGCAAGTCGCTGCGCGGCCTGGGCAACTCGGTGCGGGTGGTGGTGGAGAATACCCAGGGCGATATCTTCGACCCCGAATACCTGGACGTGCTGAAGAAGATCAACGACGAGCTGTTTCTCGCCCAAGGCGTCGACCGTGCCTGGATGAAGTCGCTGTGGAGCCCGGGCGTGCGCTGGACCGAGGTTACCGAGGAGGGCTTTCAGGGCGGCGCGGTGATGCCCGATGACTATCAGGGCAAGCCGGCCGACATCGAGCAGTTGCGCCAGAATATCAACCGTGCCGGCATCGTCGGCAGCCTGGTGTCGACCGATTTCAAGTCGAGCATGCTGGTGGTGCCGCTGCTCGACCACGACCTGGCCAGCGGGCGCGGCATCGACTACCGGCAGTTCTCGCAGATGCTCGAGCAGCAGTTGCGTGACAAGTACGAGTACGGCGGTGACAGCAAGGCGCGGGCGTCCGGCAAGGAAGGTGAAGGCAAGTACAAGGTGCGGGTGATCGGCTTTGCCAAGCTGATGGGCGACCTGATCGACGGCCTGATCCAGGTGATGATGTTCTTTGCCCTGGCCGTGGTCACATCGCTGGTGATCATCTTCCTGTATACCCGTTGCGTGCGCAGTACGCTGCTGGTGGTGTTCTGCTCGCTGGCGGCGGTGGTGTGGCAGCTGGGCATCGTCGGTTGGCTGGGCTATGCCATCGACCCGTACTCGATCCTGGTGCCGTTCCTGATCTTCGCCATCGGCGTGTCCCACGCGGCGCAGAAGATGAACGGCATCATGCAGGACATCGGCCGTGGCACCCACAAGCTGGTGGCGGCGCGCTACACCTTCCGCCGCCTGTTCGTGGCCGGGGTCACCGCGCTGCTGGCGGACGCCGTGGGCTTTGCCGTGCTGATGCTGATCGACATCCCGGTGATCAAGGACCTGGCGATCACCGCGAGCATCGGCGTGGCGGTGCTGATCTTCACCTCGTTGCTGTTGATTCCGGTGGCACTGTCCTACGTCGGCGTCGGCCGCAAGGCGGCTGAGCGGGCCCTGCGCATCGACCGCCGCGCCGCCGAGCACCGGGGCTTCGGCAAACTGTGGGACGCGCTCGACCGCTTCACCACGCGCAAGTGGGCCACCGGCGCAGTGCTGGTCGCCACGCTGATGGGCGTGGGCGGCTTGTGGATGAGCCTGCAACTGAAGATCGGCGACCTCGACAGCGGTGCGCCGGAGCTGCGCGCCGATTCGCGCTACAACCGCGACAACGCCTACATCACCAGCCACTATGCGCTGTCCAGCGACCTGTTCGCGGTGATGATCAAGACCCCGGCGGAAGGCTGCCTGAGCTACAAGACGCTGATTCTCGCCGACCGCCTGGCGTGGGAGCTGCAGCAGTACCCAGGGGTGCAGACCACGGTGTCGCTGGTCAACGCCGTGCGCCAGATCACCGCCGGTTCCTTCGAGGGCAACCCGAAGATGAACAGCCTGCAGCGTAACCAGGACATGCTCAACTACGCCGCCCAGCAGGCCTCGGTCAACGCCCCCGAGCTGTTCAACAACGACTGCTCGATGATGCCGGTGATCGCCTACCTCAAGGACCACAAGGCCCAGACCCTGGACGACGTGGTGGCCATCGCCGACCGCTTCGCCCGCGACAACAGCAGCCCCGACCGCCAGTTCCTGCTGGCCGCCGGCAGCGCTGGCATCGAGGCGGCGACCAATATCGTCGTGCGCGACGCCAACCGCACCATGCTGCTGTTCGTCTACCTGGCGGTCACGCTGTTCTGCCTGGTGACCTTCCGCAGCTGGCGCGCGACCCTGGTGGCGCTGCTGCCACTGGTGCTGACCTCGGTGCTGTGCGAGGCGTTGATGGTGGCGATGGGCATTGGCGTGAAAGTGGCCACCTTGCCGGTCATCGCCCTGGGCGTCGGCATTGGCGTGGACTACGCGCTGTACCTGCTCAGCGTGCAGCTGCACTACCAGCGCCAGGGCCGCACCCTGGGCGAGGCTTACCAGAACGCCGTGGCCTTCACGGGCCGGGTGGTCGGCCTGGTGGGTATCACCCTTGCCGCCGGTGTGGTCGGCTGGGCCTGGTCGCCGATCAAGTTCCAGGCCGACATGGGCATCCTGCTGACCTTCATGTTCCTCTGGAACATGCTCGGGGCGCTGCTGCTGATCCCGGCGCTGTCGCACTTCCTGCTGCCCGACCAGCGCTTTGTCGCCGCCGCCCCCACGCCCTGCGAGGCCCAACCGCAACCCTGTGACGACGCCCAGGTGCCGCGCGCGCAAGCGCAGGTGCAGGCGTAGCCGGCAGGTCTACTCGTCGAATCGAAAACGGAAATCGGACACAACGTCATGGCCAAGACAAAAATAATGCCGCCGGCACCCGGCGCCGACGCCTACCCCTTGCTGATCAAGCGCCTGCTGATGTCGGGCGTACGGCAACAGCCGGACCAGGAGATCGTCTACGCCGACAAGCTGCGCTACACCTACCGCGAGCTCGACCAGCGCGTGCGGCGGCTGGCCAACGTGCTGCGCGCGGCCGGGGTACAGGCCGGCGACACCGTGGCGCTGCTGGACTGGGACAGTCACCGTTCGCTGGAATGCTTCTTCGCCGTGCCGATGCTCGGTGCGGTGCTGCACACGGTGAACATTCGCCTGTCGCCGGAACAGGTGGCCTACACCATGAACCATGCCGAGGATGACCTGGTGCTGGTGCATGACGACTTCCTGCCGCTGCTGGAGCAGATCCATGGCCAGCTGGGCACGGCCAAGAGCTACCTGCAGCTCAGCGACGACGAGGCGGTGGCTACCTCGCTGCCGGTGCTGGGCGAGTACGAGGCGCTGCTGGCGGCGGCCAGCCCCGAGGCCGAGTTCGAGGACTTCGACGAGCAGTCGGTGGCCACGCTGTTCTACACCACCGGTACCACCGGCAACCCCAAGGGCGTGTACTTCTCGCACCGCCAGCTGGTGCTGCATACCCTGAACCAGCTGGGCACGTTCGCTGCCTACGATGCCCAGCCGCTGCTGCGCTCCGGCGATGTGTACATGCCGATCACGCCGATGTTCCACGTGCACGCCTGGGGCGTGCCCTATACGGCCACGCTGCTGGGGATCAAGCAGGTGTACCCGGGACGGTACGAGGCGGACAAGCTGGTGCGCCTGTACCGCGACGAAGGGGTGACGTTCTCTCACTGCGTGCCGACCTTGCTGCAGATGATGCTCGACAGCGAGCAGGGCCGGCATACCGACTTCAGCCGCTGGAAGCTGCTGCTCGGCGGCAGTGCCCTGACCCAGGGCCTGGCGCGTCAGGCCAGCGAGCGCGGCATGCTGATCTTCAGCGGTTACGGCATGTCGGAAACCTGCCCGCTGCTGACCCTGACTCGCCTGCGCGACGAGCACCTGGCGCTACCCATGGCCGAACAGGTGGCGCAGCGGATCAAGACCGGCGCCCCGGTGGCCATGGTCGACCTGCGCATCATCGATGCCAATGGCTGCGATGTGCCCCACGACGGCGCGTCGCTGGGCGAGATCGTGGTGCGCTCGCCATGGCTGACCCAGGGCTACCTGCACGAGCCCGGCATGGGCGCCGAACTGTGGCAGGACGGCTGGATGCACACCGGCGACATGGGCTCGATCGACCGTCACGGGGTGCTGGAGATCAAGGACCGGATCAAGGACGTGATCAAGACCGGCGGTGAGTGGATCAGCTCCTTGGCCTTGGAAAACCTGATCAGCCTGCACACGGCGGTCAATGCGGTGGCGGTGGTTGGCATTCCCGACGAGCGCTGGGGCGAGCGGCCGGTCGCACTGGTGGTCTGCATGCCTGGCGACAGCCTCGACCAGGTGGGGCTCGAAGCGCACCTGAAGCAGTTTGTCGACAGCGGCCAGATCAACAAGTGGGCGATCCCGCGGCAGGTGCACTTCGTGGCCGACATCCCCAAGACCAGCGTCGGCAAGATCAACAAGAAGCTGATCCGCGAGATGCACCTGTGAATGCAGCGCATACCGCGATTCTGCTGGAAGCACTGGCCCGGCTCTGCGCTGTGGCCGAACAGCCGTCGGTCTGCACCGACACCCTTTGACAATCACAACAAGGAACACCCGATGAACTTCCTCGATGGCCACCTGTTCACCGAAAACCAGCAGCCGCTGATCATCACCGCAGCACCCTATGCACCGTCGTGGGTACCGTCCGACTTCCCCGAAGACATTCCGGTAACCATGGCCGAGCAGATCCAGAAGGCCGTGGACTGCTACAACGCCGGTGCCACGGTGCTCCACCTGCATGTTCGCGAGCTGGATGGCAAGGGCTCCAAGCGCCTTTCCAAGTTCAACGAGCTGATCGCCGGCGTGCGCGAAGCGGTGCCGGAAATGATCATCCAGGTGGGTGGCTCGATCAGCTTCGCGCCGGAAACCGAAGGCGCTGCGGCCAAGTGGCTGAGCGACGACACCCGCCACATGCTGGCCGAGCTCGACCCCAAGCCTGATCAGGTCACGGTGACGGTCAATACCTCGCAGATGAACGTGGTCGAGCACTGGGGCTACCAGGACGTGCGCGGCACCTCGATGGAAGACCCGGCCGTCTATGAAGCCTACAAGGAAATGACCGTGCCAGCCCAGCCGGGCTGGGTCGAGGAGCACGTGCGCCGCCTCAGCGCCGCCGGCATCCAGAGCGCCTTCCAGTGCTACAACCTGAACAGCTTCGAATCGGTCGAGCGCCTGATGCGCCGCGGTATCTACAAAGGCCCGCTGGTGATGAACTGGGTGGCCATCGGCGGTGGCATGGACGTGCCGAACATCTACAGCCTGGCCAACATCCTGCGGGCCGTGCCGGACGGCGCGGTGCTCACCGTGGAAAGCTCGATGCGCAACGTGCTGCCGGTCAACATGATGGGCATCGCCATGGGCCTGCATGTGCGCTGCGGCATCGAGGACAACCTGTGGAACCAGGCGCAGACCGAGAAGATGTCCACGGTGCAGCAGATCGAGCAACTGGTGCGCATGTCGCGCGAGTTCGGCCGGCCGATCGCCACGGCCAAGGAGGCCCGCGAAATCAGCAAGATCGGCGTGTTCTACGACACCGTCGAAGAAAGCCTGGCAGCCAACGGCTTCGCGCCGAACCGCAACGGCGGCCAGCAAGGCTTCCTGCGCAAGACGGCTGAATGCGCGTAAGCCCCGCTGCATGCCCGTGCTGATTCGGGCTGGAGCCCTGTCCCACTACCTTGAGGTGTGCCAGCAGTTCGGGATCGACCCGGTGCCGCTGCTGGCCGAGGTGGGCTTGAGCACGGCCCGGCTACGACATGCCGAGCACCGCCTGTGCGGCGACGCCGCGGTGCGCCTGCTGGAAAACACCGCAGCCGCCAGCGGCTGCCAGGCCTTGGGCCTGAGCATGGCTGCGGCGCGGCAGTTTTCGGACCTGGGCGCGGTCAGCCTGCTGTTGTGCCACCAGCGCTCGCTGCGTGATGTCTTGCAGGTGATGCTGCGTTACCGGCACCTGATGAACGGGTCGGTGGCCATCGATCTGGATGAGCACGGCAGCCGGGCGATCATCCGCCAGGACGTGCTGACCCGCAGCGCAATGCCCAACCGCCAGGCCAACGAACTGGCCATGGGCGTGCTGTTTCGGCTGTGCGCCACCTTGCTCGGCAGGCATTGGCGGCCGTACGTTGTGCATTTCACCCATCCGGCGCCGGCCGACCTGCAGTTGCATCGGCGCCTGTTTACCTGCGAGCTGGTGTTTGGCAGCCACTTCAACGGCATTGTCTGCCCTGACGGCAACCTGGCGCGGGCTGCTGGCCAGGTGGACCCGGCGATGGCGGGCAATGCCCGGCGCTACCTGGTCCCGCTGCAGGAGGACGGTGGGCTGTCACTGGTCGAGGCGGTGCGCAGGGATATCCGCCAGTGGCTTCCCGCAGGCAGGGCGTCGATCGAGCATATCGCCCAGCAGCAGGGCATGAACGTGCGAACCCTGCAGCGCCGCCTGGATGACCAGGGCAGGTATTCAGCGCGTTGATCGGTGAAGCCCGCCGCGAACTGGCCCTGCGTTACCTGGGCAATGCGAACTACCCGCTGCAACGCATCGCCGAGTTGCTGGGCTTTTGCGCACCCACTTCCTTTACCCGCTGGTTCATCGGGCAGTTCGGCATGCCGCCGACAGCCTGGCGCAAAAAAAACGGCAAGCTGCTGGCAGCGTTGCCGTAAAGCAGACCGGTGCCAATGCACCGGTTGTGCGACCCATCAGTAAGGCGTGTCGCCAACGATGCCGGCGCGGTTCATCTTGCGGTGGCAGGGCGGGTAATCCATGACCGCGTAGTGCTGGGTGCTGCGGTTGTCCCAGATGGCAATGCTGTTGGGCTTCCAGCGCCAGCGCACCTGGTACTCCGGGATCGTCGCCTGGCTGATCAGGTAGCGCAGCAGCTCGCCGGCACCCGGGCTGAAGTCCTGGCCGAAGCGTACCCGTTCGGGCGTGTGGTAGTTGCTGAAGTGGGTGGCGAAGCTGTTGACGAACAGCACTTTCTCGCCGGTTTCCGGGTGCGTGCGCACCACGGGGTGTTCGGCATCTGGGTACCGTTCCTTGAGGGCCAGGCGCTTTTCGATCGGCATGGCGGCGCCAAAGCTGGCCTCGATGCTGTGGCGGGCGCGCAGGCCTTCGATCCTGGCCTTGACGTCCGCCGGCAGGCGATCGTAGGCCACCACCATGTTCGCCCACACGGTGTCGCCGCCCACGGGTGGGCACTCAAGGCAGCGCAGCACCGCGCCCATGGACGGGTTCTCGCGCCAGGTGGTGTCGGTGTGCCAGGCGTTCTCGTAGCGGTCTGGCGGGTTTTCTGGTGACTTGTGGATCTGCACCAGGCCAGGGTGGTCCGGGTGGCTGCCGACCACCGGGTGGTCTTCCAGTTCGCCGAAGCGCCGGGCGAACGCCACATGCTCGGCGTGGCTGATGTCCTGGTTGCGCAGGAACAGCACCCGGTGCTTGAGCAGTTGTTGGCGAACCTCGGCGAATAGCCCATCGTCATGGATGACGTCGGCCAGGTTCAGGCCTACCAGTTCCGCACCGATGGTGCAGGTCAGTTGTTCCACTTGCATGATGTGCCTGCTCTCAGAGTCTGCATTGTTGTTGTAAGCGTTGGGTCACGCTGGAACAGACTGTAGGCCGCAGGTGCCGCGTGCTGCTTCACATCAGGTGACAGTCAGCTGTCTTTTCGTGACAACGGGCCGGGCATTGCCTATTGATAAAACCGATAGGTGCTATGTCGCGAGTATCAGTTCCATCAAAGAAAATGTCAGCCACGACGTAACCACATGATGGAATCTGTTATGAAAAAGGTCTCTTTCACCGAACGCATGGTCCATGCCGTCGGCTACGAAATCTTCGCCGTGCTGCTGTGCGCGCCCTTGCTCTCGTGGATCATGGGCAAGTCGCTGGCCACGGCTGGTACCCTGGCGGTCACCCTGTCGGTGATCGCGATGATCTGGAACATGGTCTACAACGCACTGGTCGACCGTTTCGTGGCGACGCCGCGCATCCAGTGGAAAGCGCTGGCGCGCTTCGTTCATGGTCTGGGCTTCGAGGCGGGGCTGGTGGTCTGGTGCCTGCCGGTGGCGGCATGGATGCTGGAGATCTCGCTGCTGCAGGCGTTCATGGTCGAGCTGGGCTTCTTCGTGATCATCCTGCCTTACACCGTGCTGTACAACTGGGCGTTCGACCGCGCCCGGCACTTCATCCTGCAGCGCCGGGCCGTGGCCTGAGGCCTCAGAAGTGTTTGCTGACACCGGCCACCACGGTGGCGCTGCAGACGTCATCGAAGCCATAGTTGCTGGCGCATTCGGCCTGCGACAGGTTGGTATCCATATAGCTCAGGCGCCAGGTGAGGCCGAGGAAGTCGCGGGTGAATCTGGCTTCCCATTCACGGTAGGAATCGCGCGACTGGCCGCTCTGTGACCAGTAGCTCGGGTCTTTGAAGTCGGCGCGGCCGTAGCGCAGTTCCAGGCCGACTTCCAGCGGCAGCACCGTGTGGTAGCCCACCCAGGTGTAGAGGCTGTCCTGATCCTTGCCGTACTGCGTCGTAGCGTCCGTGGAGTAGTAGGCCGCCAGCTTGAAGCCATGCACATCGACGATGGCGTACAGCTCTGACTGGTTGTACCGGCTTTCCTTGGGGTAGGTGTACTTCAGGTAACCCAGGTCCAGGTTGGCGTGCTCACTCATTTGCCAGGCCCAGCCACCGTAGTAGTCGACCTCCTGGCGGGTCTTGCTGTCGAAGCCGAAATCGACGTTCGAGGTCCAGGCGCCCAGATACAGGCCGCTGGCATGGCTGAGCATGACCTCGGCCTGCGCGGCCGGATCGCCCTGGGTTTGCGAGATGCCGCGGCTGCGATAATCACTGACTGCGGCCAGGTCGAGGTCGAGCGCGAAGTCATCGTTGATGGGCAAGGCGATGGCGGCGGGGGCGAGCGCGGCGCAGCCGAATGCGCACACGGCTGCCAGGGTAGCGTGCTTCATGGTCATCCCTATCTTGTGTTGTGGTTGTTGTGGCAGATAGAAAAGGCGGCATGCCGTACAGGCATGCCGAGGTGCAGGGGCTTAGTGGGGGGCGTAGACCTGTTGGCCGCCGAAGTAGGTGGCCAGCACCTGGGTGTCGCCCAGTTGCTGGTCGTTCACCGCGAGCACGTCACGGTCGAGGATGACGAAGTCGGCCTGCTTGCCCGGGGCCAGCGAGCCGATCTGCTGCTCCAGGCCCAGGGCCTTGGCTGCATTGGCGGTGTAGGCATAGAGCATGGTCTGGCGGTCGAGGCGCTCATCGGCATTGAGCACGCCTTGCGCGCCCTTGCGAGTTGCCGCCTGGGCGATGGCCAGCCAAGGGCTGGGTGACGACACTGGCCAGTCGCTGGCGCCGGCGATGGTCACGCCATTTTTCTGCAGCGAATGGGCCGGGTACTGGTAACGGAACGCGGAGGCATCGACGTAGGGTTTGACCATGTCGACGGTGTAGTCGTCGCCGGCGGCCCACAGCAGCTGCATCGAGGCAATCACGTCGAGGGGCTTGAAGCGGGCGAAGTCCTGGGGGTTGACCAGCTGCAGGTGGGTGATCGAGTGATGGATGCCGCTGTTGCCGGCCTTGCGTGCCTGTTCGATGCCGTTGAGTGATTCACGCACCGCACGGTCGCCGATGGCGTGGATGTGCACCAGCCAGCCACGCTGGTCGGCAGCGCTGACCAGCTCACCGAAATGCTTCGGGTCGATCAGCAGTTCGCCAGGTTTGTGCGTGTTGTGGTACGGCTTGAGCAAGGCGGCCGACTGCGCGGGGTACTCCAGCACACCGTCGGCGAACACCTTGATGCCGGGCAGGGTCAGGTTCGGCACGCCAGCGAACTGCTTGCGCACGTTGTCGATGGTCTGCAGGTCGGCGGGGGTGCTTTTCGGGTTGACCACCAGCAGCGCCGCGACATGCGCGTTCAGCCCGCCCTGTTCGGCAAGGGCCTTGTAGGCTGGCAGCACGCCGACGGTCTGGTCGGTGGGTTTGATATCGAACAGCGCCTCGCCAGGCATGCTGTTGGCGGCAGGGTCCATCCAGGCGGTGATGCCCAGGCTGTTGTTGAACTGCACGGCGGCCTGTGCCCCCTTGAGCAGGGTGGCGGCATCGGCCTTGGGCAGGACGCTGGCGACCCGGTCCCAGCCGGCATCGACCAGAAAGCCGTTGGGCTGGCCGTCTTCGAAGGTGCCGATGGTGTCCTTTTCCTGCTTGCTCAGGGTGGCCAGCAATGCCTTGTCGATACCGGCGCGCTTGAGCATGGCCGGGTTGGCCCAGGCGGTGTGGTAGTCCTCGCCGATGAACACGATGGGCGTGGAGGCCCACTCGCCTTGGCCGAAGCGCTCGTTCAGCGCCTTGGCCTGGGCCCAGTAGGCCGAGCTGACCCCCAGGACCTGCAACACCTCGCCGTTGCGCGCTCGCCCGTCATCACGCCAGCCGCGCAGGCGAGCTTCGAACGCATCCAGCGGCGCCGCCTCGCCGCCCATGTCGGCGCCACTGAGTTGCAGGCCGCCGAAGATGGCGTGGGAGTGGGTGTCGATCAGGCCCGGAGTGACGCGCTTGCCTTGCAGGTCGATGACTTGGGTCTGTGGGTCAGCGAGTGCCCGCGCCTGGGCGTCGGTGCCCACGGCGACAATCTTGCCGCCTTCGATGGCGATGGCCTGGGCCTGCGGGTTGTTGCGGTCGGCGGTGAAGATCTTGCCGTTGACCAGCACCAGGTCAGCAGCAGCCAATGCGTGCCCCGAGGCAAAAGCCACGGCCAGCGCCAGCAAACCAGGTAGACATCTCGACATGTGTAGCCTCTTGTATTTATTGGTGTGAGGCGAGCCTACCCAGCCCAGACTTGGCATAGAATCGCCAGAACGCTAAAAAGCCTTTTGCCATTCAGGAAAAACCGCATGGACACCTTGGGTGCGATTTCGATGTTCGTCGCCACGGCCGAGCACGGCAGCTTCAGCCGCGCGGCCGAGGCGCTGGGCAAGACGCCTTCGGCCCTGACCAAGGCGGTCACGCACCTGGAGCGCGAGCTTAGCAGCCAGTTGTTCGAGCGCAGTACGCGGCGCATCGTGCTGACCGAAGCGGGCCGGCTGTACCTGGAAACCGCCCGGCAGGTGCTGAAGAGCCTGCATGAGGCCGGTCAAGAGATCAGCCAGTTGCAGGGGGTGTCTGGCACCTTGCGCCTGACCGCGCCACTGGCGTTTGGCCGGGCGTTCCTGGCCGACGCCTGCGCTGGCTTCATGCGCGACTACCCGCAGATCCAGCTGCGGGTAGAGTTGTCCGACACCTTCGTCGACCTGATCGAAGCCGGTTACGACCTGGCGCTGCGCGAAGGGCACAGCGACCTGCCGGGCCTGATTGCCCGGATCATCGGCAAGAACCGTATCTTTCTCTGTGCCAGCCCTGAATACCTCGAACGCAACCCGCTGCCGGTGACGGCGCACAGCATCGGCCAGCACCAGTGGCTCAAGTACATTCACCCAGCGCTGGATGCCAAGTTTTGGTGGATGCACTGCGAAGGCGTACGCATGCGCCTGCCGTACCCGCAGCGGGTGCGGCTGGAAAGCGACAACTACGACTTGCTGCTGCGCAATGCGCTGGCAGGGCACGGTATCCTGCACACCCCGGAGTGGAGCGTGCGCCGCTACCTGCAGGAGGGGCGGCTGGTGCGGGTGATGGAGCACTGCGTGATCGAGCCGGATGCGTTCGGTGAAGACATCCTGGCGGTCTACCCCAGCCACCGGCGCGCCAGCGGCAAGGTGCTGGCGTTCATCGACTACCTGCAGGGGTACCTGCAGCGGTTGTGAGGCTCAGCCGATCGGGTCCTGGCCGAGCACCTTGCTCAACGCTACCCGTGCATCCTCGAGTTGCACCAGCGAAGCATGCCGGGCACCGAGGGCGTCACCGTTCTGGATGGCAGTGAGGATCGCCTTGTGCCGCGGCAGCGCCAGCTCGTCGAAGTTGGGGCGCTGGTTGGAATAGCGCACCGACTCGCGCAGGGCCAGCGAAAGCATGTTGCACAGGTAGGCGAGCAGGTCGTTGTGAGTGGCGTCGGCGATGCGCGCGTGGAAGTCCAGGTCCGGTTGCAGGCGCTCTTCGTGCGTGCGTGCGGCTTCCATGCGCTGGTAGGCTTCGCTGATCGAGGCGACATCGTCGGCGCTGGCGTTGGTGGCGGCCAGTGCGGCGGCAGCGGGTTCGATGACCCAGCGTACGCTGGACAGGGTGTTGAAGAATTCCTGCTGTGGCGTGGCCTGCATCAGCCAGTGCAGCACGTCGGGGTCGAGCATGTGCCAGTCGTGGCGCGGGCGCACCTGGGTGCCGACACGTGGGCGGGCTTCGATCAGGCCCTTGGCGGTGAGGGCGCGCATCGCTTCACGAAACACCGGCCGGCTGATCGCATAGGCCTCGCACAAGCTGGCTTCGGCGGGCAGTTTCTGCCCCGGTTGGAGCTGGCCGGATACGATCTGCAGGCCGAGGTCCTGAACCAGGGTGGCATGCATGCTCTTGCGCGTGGTGGGCTGGCGGTAGTTCATGTGCGGTGCTGGCGGTCCATCGGAGCGGGGTGGTGATCATAGCATCACTGAACCTGTGCCGGCCTCTTCGCGGGTTCCAGCCGCGAAGGGGCCTGTGCAGCTTCAATGGGAGTGCTTAGGCACCGCAGAACCCCGGCAGCCGACCAGGAAATCGAAGTCGCAGCCTTCATCGGCCTGCATCACATGGTCGATGTACAACTTCGCATAGCCCCCGCTGATCAACTGCTGCGGCGCCTGCAGATCTGCCAGGCGGCCGGCCAGTTCCTCATCGGTGATATCCAGGTGCAGGCGGCCTTCATGGCAGTCAAGTTCGATCCAGTCGCCTTCGCGTACCGCCGCCAATGGCCCGCCCGCCGCAGCCTCCGGGGCCACGTGCAGCACCACGGTGCCATACGCCGTGCCACTCATGCGCGCGTCGGAGATGCGCACCATGTCGGTCACGCCCTGGGCCAGCAGCTTGGCGGGCAGGCCCATGTTGCCCACTTCGGCCATGCCCGGGTAACCCTTCGGGCCGCAGTGCTTCATCACCAGTACCGAACTTGCGTCGACCTCCAGCTCCGGGTCGTTGATGCGCGCCTTGTAGTCCTCGAAGTGCTCGAACACCACTGCGCGGCCACGGTGGCGCATCAACTCGGGGGTCGCCGCCGATGGCTTGAGCACCGCGCCCTTGGGCGCGAGGTTGCCGCGCAGGATGCAGATGCCGCCATCGGCCACCAGCGGCTTGTCGATCGGGCGGATGACCTCTTCGTCATACAGCGGTGCGCTCTGGCAGTTGTCCCACAGGCTCTTGCCGTTGGCGGTCAGCGCGCTGGGGTTGGGCAGCAGGTTGTGTTCGCCGAGGCGACGGATCACCGCAGGCAGGCCGCCAGCGTAGTAGAACTCTTCCATCAGGAAGCGCCCGGACGGCTGCAGGTCGACCAGGGTCGGCGTGCCGCGGCCGACGCGGGTCCAGTCTTCCAGTTGCAGGTCGACGCCGATGCGGCCAGCGATGGCCTTGAGGTGGATCACCGCGTTGGTCGAGCCACCGATGGCGGCATTGACGCGGATGGCATTCTCGAAAGCTTCGCGGGTGAGAATCTTCGACAGGCGCAGGTCTTCATTGACCATCTCGACGATGCGCATGCCCGACAGGTGAGCGAGCACATAACGGCGCGAGTCCACCGCCGGGATCGCCGCGTTGTGCGGCAGCGAAGTGCCCAGGGCTTCGGCCATGCAGGCCATGGTCGAGGCGGTACCCATGGTGTTGCAGGTGCCCGCCGAGCGCGACATGCCGGCTTCGGCCGAAAGGAACTCGTTAAGGTCGATCTGCCCGGCTTTGTAGGCCTCATGCATCTGCCAGACGATGGTGCCGGCGCCGATGTCGCGGCCCTTGTGCTTGCCGTTGAGCATCGGCCCGCCGGTGACCACGATCGCCGGCACGTCGCAGCTGGCAGCGCCCATCAACAGGGCCGGGGTGGTCTTGTCGCAGCCGGTGAGCAGCACCACGGCGTCCACCGGGTTGCCGCGGATGGCTTCTTCCACGTCCATGCTCGCCAGGTTGCGGGTGAGCATGGCGGTGGGGCGCAGGTTTGACTCGCCGCTGGAGAACACCGGGACCTCCACCGGGAAGCCGCCGGCCTCCAGCACGCCTTTCTTCACATGCTCGGCGATCTTGCGAAAGTGCGCGTTGCACGGGGTCAGCTCAGACCAGGTGTTGCAGATGCCGATGATCGGCTTGCCCTGAAACTCATGGTCAGGAATGCCCTGGTTCTTCATCCAGCTGCGGTACATGAAGCCGTTCTTGTCGGCGGTGCCGAACCATTGGGCGGAGCGCAGGGGGCGTTTGCTATCAGACATGACGGGCACCTTATTAGTATTACTATTTGTCGTTATGCATCGACTCTATCGCTAAAAATGCGCCATGTGAAGGGTTGTTGTTTTAAATAGTAATACTATATGATCCTTCCACCGCGCCGGAGGTCTGCCCACAAAACCCCGGCCATGTGCTGTCCCCATTACAAGAACAATCGGAGACCTCGCCATGATCCAGGAGCAGCGGCTCGTCCGCCTGATCACGCTGAAACTCATCCCCTTTCTGGTCCTGCTTTACCTGGTGGCCTACGTCGATCGTTCGGCGGTGGGTTTTGCCAAGCTGCACATGGGGGCCGACATCGGCCTCGGAGATGCGGCCTACGGCCTCGGTGCCGGGCTGTTCTTCATCGGTTACTTCCTGTGCGAAGTTCCCAGCAACCTATTGCTCGACCGCTTCGGCGCCCGGCGCTGGTTCGCCCGCATCCTGCTGACCTGGGGGGCGATCACTATCGGCATGGCATTCATCACCGGGCCAAACGGCTTCTATGTGATGCGTTTTCTGCTGGGGGCGGCGGAGGCGGGGTTCTTCCCCGGCGTGCTGTACTACATCACCCAGTGGTACCCGGTGCGCCATCGCGGCAAGATCCTTGGATTCTTCATCCTGTCGCAACCGCTGGCGATGCTGGTCACCGGGCCGCTGTCGGGCGCCTTGCTGGGCCTGGATGGCAACCTCGGCCTGCACGGCTGGCAGTGGCTGTTCATCTGCATCGGTACCCCGGCGGTGCTGTTGGCCTGGCCCACCCTGCGCCTGCTGCCGGACGGCCCGGACAAGGTGCGCTGGCTGGACGATGCCCAGCGCAGCTGGCTCAAGAAGCAGCTGGCCGAAGACCAGCGCGAGTTCGGCCAGACTCGCCACGGCAACCCGCTGCATGCCCTGAAGGATGGCCGGGTGCTGCTGTTGGCGCTGTTCTACCTGCCGGTAACCTTGAGCATCTATGGCTTGGGCCTGTGGCTGCCGACGCTGATCCACCAGTTCGGTGGCAGCGACCTGGTGACCGGTTTCGTCTCGGCGGTGCCGTACCTGTTCGGCATCATCGGCCTGCTGATCATCCCGCGCAGCTCCGACCGCCTCAACGATCGCTACGGCCACCTGGGTCTGCTGTATGCCCTGGGCGCCCTGGGCCTGTTCCTCAGCGCCTGGCTGACGGTGCCGGCGTTGCAGTTGGCCGCGTTGTGCCTGGTGGCCTTCGCGCTGTTCTCCTGCACGGCGATCTTCTGGACCTTGCCCGGGCGCTTCTTCTCCGGTGCCAGTGCGGCGGCAGGCATCGCCCTGATCAACTCGATCGGCAACCTCGGCGGCTACCTTGGCCCGTTCGGCATCGGCGCGCTCAAGGAACATACCGGCCAGCTGTCCTCGGGCCTGTACTTCCTGGCCGGAGTGATGGTGTTCGGGCTGGTGCTGACCGGCGTCGTCTACAACCGCCTTGAGCGCCGCCAGCGCCAGGCATCCGTGAACATTGCAACCGACAAGCGAGCACAAGCATGCGACTGATCCAATTCGAAACCGCCCCCGGCCAGCGCCGGGTCGGCGTGGTGGAAGGCGAGCGCGCCCTGGAAATCCGCGGCGTCAGCAGTACCCGTGAACTGGCCCTGCAGGCCATCGCCGCTGGCCGCGACATGGTCAGCCAGGTGCAGGCCGCAGGCCTGGGCGAGGGCCATGACTACCTGGCGCTGCTGGCCGAAGGCCGGGTGCTGCCACCGCTGGACCACGAAGACCCAGCGCACTGCCTGGTCACCGGCACCGGCCTGACCCACCTGGGCAGCGCCGCCACCCGCGACAAGATGCACCAGCAGCAGGCCGAGGGTGCCGTCACCGACAGCATGCGCATGTTCCAGTGGGGCCTGGAAGGTGGGCGACCGCCAGCAGGTGAGGAGGGCGCGCAACCAGAGTGGTTCTACAAGGGCGATGGCGCCATTGTCGTGCGCCCCGGTGCCGACCTGCCGCTGCCGGCCTTTGCCGAAGATGCCGGCGAGGAGCCGGAGCTGGTCGGGCTGTATGTGATCGGCGAGTGCGGGACGCCGTTCCGCCTGGGTTATGCCCTGGGCAACGAGTTCTCCGACCATGTGATGGAACGTCGCAACTACTTGTACCTGGCACATTCCAAGCTGCGCGCCTGCAGCTTCGGCCCGGAGCTGCGTCTGGGTGCGCTGCCGGCACACCTGGAAGGCCGCAGCCGCATCCTGCGCGATGGCCAGGAGCTTTGGAGCAAGCCGTTCCTGTCCGGTGAGCAGAACATGTGCCACAGCTTCGAGAACCTTGAGTTCCACCACTTCAAGTACGCCCAGTTCCTGCGCCCAGGTGATGTCCACGTGCATTACTTCGGCACCGCCACGCTGTCGTTCGGCGACGGCATCCAGGCCCGGCCTGGCGACACCTTCGAAGTCAGCCTCGAAGCGTTCGGCCAGCCACTGCTAAACGGCATCGTCGCTGCCGGGCAGGCCGTGCGACCGGGGCTGGTGAAAAGCCTCTGAGCCTTCAATCCTATTAACAGGAGTCAATCATGTCGGGAAGCAACTTCATCGGCGGCGCCCGCAGCGCCGCTGGCAGCGTGCGCCTGCAGAGTTTCGACGCACGCACGGGCGAGGCCCTGCCGGTAGTCTTCACCCAGGCCACGCCTGATGAGGTGGATGCCGCCGCCCGCGCCGCCGAGCAGGCCTTTGCCGGGTATAACGGCCTGGCGCCGGAGCGTCGCGCGCAGTTCCTGGAGGCCATTGCCGGGCAGCTGGACGCGCTGGGCGAGGCGTTCATCGACACGGTCTGTCGCGAAACCGCATTGCCCGCGGCACGCATCCAGGGCGAACGCAGCCGCACCAGCAACCAGTTGCGCCTGTTCGCCCAGGTGCTGCGCCGCGGCGACTATCTGGGCGCACGCATCGACCGCGCACAGCCCCAGCGCCAGCCGCTGCCGCGCCCGGACCTGCGTCAGTATCGCACCGGCGTCGGCCCGGTGGCGGTGTTCGGCGCCAGCAACTTCCCGCTGGCGTTCTCCACGGCAGGTGGTGATACCGCTGCCGCGCTGGCTGCCGGTTGCCCGGTGGTGGTCAAGGCCCACAGCGGCCACATGGCTACCGCCGAGTACGTCGGTGAGGCCATCCAGCGCGCTGCCGAGGCCACCGGCATGCCGGCCGGGGTGTTCAACATGGTCTATGGCGCTGGCGTGGGAGAAGCGCTGGTGCGCCACCCGGCGATCCAGGCGGTCGGCTTCACCGGCTCGCTCAAGGGCGGCCGGGCCTTGTGCGACCTGGCGGCGGCGCGCCCGCAGCCGATTCCGGTGTTCGCCGAGATGAGCAGCATCAACCCGGTGCTGGTACTGCCAGCAGCGTTGCAGACCAGGGGCGAGCAGGTGGCAGCCGAGCTGGCGGCTTCGGTGGTGCTGGGCTGCGGGCAGTTCTGCACCAACCCGGGCCTGGTCATCGGCATGGCCGGGCCAGCCTTCTCGGCGTTCGTTGCCGCACTGGCTGCACGCATGGCAGACCAGCCGGGGCAGACCATGCTCAATGCTGGCACATTGCGCAGCTATGCCAGCGGAGTGGCGCGCCTGCACCAGCACCCAGGCGTACGCCACCTGGCAGGGCCAGAGCAGAGCGGTGACCAGGCCCATGCGCAGCTGTTCCAGGCCGATGTCAGCTTGCTGCTGGGGGGTGATGAACTGCTGCAGGAAGAAGTCTTCGGTCCGACCACGGTGGTGGTCGAAGTGGCCGACGAAGCCGAGCTGCGCCGTGCGCTGGAAGCCTTGCACGGTCAGCTGACCGCCACGCTGATTGCCGAGGCTCAGGACCTGGAGCGGTTTGCAGCGCTGGTGCCATTGCTTGAGCGCAAGGCGGGCCGCCTGCTGGTCAATGGTTACCCGACCGGCGTCGAGGTGAGCGATGCGATGGTGCATGGCGGACCCTATCCGGCCACGTCCGATGCGCGGGGGACCTCGGTGGGGACCTTGGCCATCGATCGGTTCCTCAGGCCGGTGTGCTACCAGAACTATCCGGATGCCTTGCTGCCGGAGGCCTTGAGGAGCGCCAATCCGCTGGGGCTATTGCGCCTGGTCGATGGTGAGTACAGCCGGGAAGCCTTGGTTTAAGGCTGCTGGCCCTTTCGTGGGCGAGCCCGCTCCCACAGGATTTGCGCTTGCCCTGAAATTTGCGCTTTGACTGTGTGAGCCAGCTTGCCGGCGATCGGCCCTTGCAGACAAACGAGCAAGACGCCGCAGCCTGTGAGAGGATGTCCACCACCCCAGCCAGGACCCCGAACGCAGCCTGATGAAGACACCAAAACGAATCGAACCACTGATCGAAGACGGCCTGGTCGACGAAGTACTGCGGCCGTTGATGAGCGGCAAGGAAGCGGCCGTCTACGTGGTGCGCTGCGGTGCCCAGGTACGCTGCGCCAAGGTCTACAAGGAGGCCAACAAGCGCAGCTTCCGCCAGGCCGCCGAATACCAGGAGGGCCGCAAGGTCCGCAACAGCCGCCAGGCCCGGGCCATGGCCAAGGGCAGCAAGTACGGCCGCAAAGAGGCCGAAGACGCCTGGCAGAACGCTGAAGTGGCGGCGTTGTTCCGCCTGGCCGGTGCCGGTGTGCGCGTGCCCAAGCCCTACGACTTCCAGGACGGTGTGCTGCTGATGGAACTGGTGACCGACGCCGATGGCGACGCCGCTCCACGGCTGAACGACGTGCACCTCGAAGCCGAAGAGGCCCGTGAATACCATGCCTTTGTCATCCGCCAGATCGTGCTGATGCTCTGCACCGGTCTGGTGCATGGTGACCTGTCCGAATTCAACGTGCTGCTTGGCCCTGACGGCCCGGTGATCATCGACCTGCCACAGGCGGTGGATGCGGCGGGCAACAACCATGCGTTCAGCATGCTGCACCGGGACGTGGCGAACATGGCGCATTACTTCGGGCGCTTTGCCCCGGAGCTTAAAGCCACCCGTTACGCCGATGAGATGTGGGCGTTGTACGAAGCCGGCGAACTGCGCCCGGACAGCCCGCTGAGCGGGCAGTTCGAGGAAGACGACGAGGCGGCCGACGTAGCCGGGGTGATGCGTGAGATCGATGCCACCCTGCGCGATGAAGCCCGCCGCCGAGCGGCGCGGGATGAGGCTGAGCATGGGCCGGCCAAGGCTGAAGAGCCGACGCCGCCGTGGATGCAGTAATTGCACTAGCGCACCGGCAAAAACCGGCCATTGCCTTTGACGCAAGGCAGTATCTCGTCATCTGGCCTTTTCACTAACGTCCGACAGGCATAAGGTATACGCCGTTAAAAATGCCCTGGAGCTGTCATGTCCAACCGTTTTCCTTCCGTTCGTCCCCGCCGCCTGCGCCAGAACGAATCCCTGCGCACGATCTTCCAGGAAACCGAATTCCGCCTGGAAGACCTGATCTTGCCGATCTTCGTCGAGGAAGGCATCGATGATTTCGTGCCGATCACCAGCATGCCGGGTGTCAACCGCATTCCGGAAAAACTGCTGGCCCAGGAGATCGAGCGTTATGCCCGCGCCGGCATCAAGTCGGTGATGACCTTTGGCGTGTCGCACAACCTGGACGCCATCGGCAGCGACACCTGGAACGAGAACGGCCTGGTCGCGCGCATGTCGCGGATCTGCAAGGACACCGTGCCGGAAATGGTCGTGATGTCCGACACCTGCTTCTGTGAATACACCAGCCACGGCCACTGCGGCGTGCTGCACGACCATGGCGTGGACAACGACGCCACCCTGGCCAACCTGGGCAAGCAGGCGGTCATCGCCGCCGCTGCCGGTGCCGACTTCATCGCCCCGTCGGCGGCGATGGACGGCCAGGTGCAGGCCATCCGTAGCGCCCTGGACGGTGCCGGCTTCCACGACACCGCGATCATGGCCTATTCCACCAAGTTCGCCTCGTCGCTCTATGGCCCGTTCCGTGAAGCGGGCGGTACCGCGCTCAAGGGCGACCGCAAGAGCTACCAGATGAACCCGATGAACCGCCGCGAAGCGGTGCGTGAGTCGCTGCTCGACGAGCAGGAAGGGGCCGATGTGCTGATGGTCAAGCCGGCCGGCGCCTACCTCGACGTGATCGCTGACATCCGCGCCGCCTCGCGCCTGCCGCTGGCGGCATATCAGGTGAGCGGCGAGTACGCGATGATCAAGTTCGGCGGCCTGGCCGGTGCCATCGACGAAGGCCGGGTGGTGCGTGAAAGCCTCGGCGCGATCAAGCGTGCCGGTGCCGACCTGATCCTGACCTATTTCGCCATGGACCTGGCCCGCGAAGGGATCTGATCGTTGCCCAAGCGCCGCTTTTCAGCGGCGCTTCACCTGTTCGCAGAGCGCTGGCGCAGGAAAAAAGCAGTAAGCGCTGAATTATTTAGTGTCCCGTTGTATCAGATCCCATAGAGCTATCAGCAACAGGGAAACGGGCATGAAATCTCGCAAGAAAAGCGTCCAGCCAATCGGCCTCAAGGACATCACCATCGTCGACGACGCCAAGATGCGCAAGGCGATCACCGCCGCCGCACTGGGCAACGCCATGGAGTGGTTCGATTTCGGTGTGTACGGCTTCGTCGCCTATGCACTGGGCAAAGTATTTTTCCCCAATGCCGACCCCAGCGTGCAGATGATCGCGGCACTGGCCACGTTCTCGGTGCCGTTCCTCATCCGCCCGTTGGGTGGGCTGTTCTTCGGCGCCCTGGGCGACCGCTTCGGGCGGCAGAAGATCCTCGCCGCGACCATCGTGATCATGTCGCTGAGCACCTTCGCCATTGGCCTGATACCGTCCTATGCCTCGATCGGCATCTGGGCACCGATCCTGCTGTTGCTGGCGAAGATGGCCCAAGGCTTCTCGGTGGGCGGCGAGTACACCGGGGCATCGATCTTCGTCGCCGAGTACGCCCCGGACCGCAAGCGCGGTTTCCTCGGTAGCTGGCTGGACTTCGGCTCGATTGCCGGCTTCGTGCTGGGGGCGGGTGTGGTGGTGCTGATCAACACCGTCGTCGGCGAAGAGAAGTTCCTCGAATGGGGCTGGCGCCTGCCGTTCTTCCTGGCCTTGCCGCTGGGCATCATCGGCCTCTACCTGCGCCACGCGCTGGAGGAGACCCCGGCGTTCCAGCAGCACGTGGACAAGCTCGAACAGGGTGACCGCGAGGGGCTGGCCTCGGGCCCGAAGGTGTCGTTCAAGGAGGTTGCCACCCAGCACTGGCGCAGCCTGGTGACCTGCATCGGCGTGGTGATCGCCACCAACGTCACCTACTACATGCTGCTCACCTATATGCCCAGCTACCTGTCACACAACCTGCACTACAGCGAAGACCACGGCGTGCTGATCATCATCGCGATCATGGTCGGCATGCTCTTTGTGCAGCCGATCATCGGCCTGATGAGCGATAAGTACGGCCGCCGCCCATTTATCGTGGTGGGCAGTGTCGGGCTGTTCGCCCTGGCCATTCCGGCGTTCATGCTGATCAACAGCGGCGCGCTCGGGCTGATCTTCTCTGGCCTGCTGATCATCGCTGTGCTGCTGAACTTCTTCATCGGTGTGATGGCCTCGACCTTGCCGGCGATGTTCCCCACGCACATCCGCTACAGCGCCCTGGCCAGCGCCTTCAACATCTCGGTGCTGATCGCCGGTCTGACCCCAACCCTCGCCGCCTGGCTGGTGGAAAGCAGCGGCAACCTGTACATGCCAGCGTATTATCTGATGGTGATTGCCCTGATCGGCCTGGCCACCGGCCTGACCATGAAGGAAACCGCCAACAAGCCGCTGCGGGGGGCAGCACCCGCGGCGTCGGACATCGAAGAAGCGCGCGAACTGCTGCAAGAGCACCACGACGACATCGAGCAGAAGATCGAAGACATCGACGCGCAGATCGCCGAGCTCGAGGCCAAGCGCCAACTGCTGGCGCAGCAGCACCCGCGCATCGACTGAGGCTCAGCGTGGCATGTAGCCGCGCTGCCACGAGCGTGGAATGAACCGCGACACCAGCGCCAGCAGGCAGGCCAGGGCGCAACTGGCCGCCATCGCCTGCAAGCCCAGGTGCTGTTGCAGCCAGGCGCCGAGGGCGGCGCCCAGCAGCATGCCGGCCCAGGGCACCAGTTGCACCCGCCAGCCGTTGCGCCGCTCGCCCAGCAGCCAGCGGCCCAGGCCGCGGCCGAAGCGCGACAGGGCGCCGGTGACGTAGGTCAGGCCGATGGGCAGGCCGTTCACCTGCTCCACCACCGCATTGATCATGCCCATGGCCAGGGTGGCGGCCAGCAGCGCCGGGAACGTCGCTGCAAACGGCCACAACGCGGCGCAGGCAAGCAGTGCCGCGACCACCAGCAACACCGGCCAGGCCCGGCGCCGGAAACCGCGGGCCAGCAGCACGCCCAGCGCATTGCCGGCGACGAAGCCCAGTACGGCGCCGCTCAGGCGCAGCACCATGGCCAGGTCTGCCTCACTGATGGCCACGGCCAGGCGCGTGGTGTTGCCGCTCATGAACGAGACGAAATCGCCCAACGCCAGCAGGCCGATGGCATCGGTCATGCCGGCCAGCACCGACAGCCCGGCCACCAGGCCAAGGCCGACGCGGCCACGCAGGACTTGCAGGCGCAGGCGCCTGGCCGTGCGCGCGGGGAGGGTGTTGGGTAGCATGGGCGGGCTTCAGCGCGGCATTTCGCGGGCGAGGGTGCTCTTGATCGTGCGCTCCACCACGTCCACCAGCACCATGGTCTGGTGGTCCACCTCGATGTTCAGCAACTCGCCGGCCTGGTAGCGGGCGAAGGTGGTCTGGCGCAGGGTTTCCGGGATCAGGTTGATGGTCACCACGTTGTCGTCGACGTCAGCGACGGTCAGGCTGCAGCCGTTGACCCCGATGAAACCGCGTGGGAACACGTACTTGCCCCATTGCGGGGGCATGCGGAAGGTGATGAAGGCGCCGGTTTCCTTGATCGACAGTTCGACGACCTCGGCAGTGGTGGCGATGTGGCCGGCCATCAGGTGGCCGCCGACTTCGGCGTTCATTTTCGCCGAACGCTCGATGTTCACGCCCTGGCCAGCCTTGAAGCAGCGCAGGTTGGTGCGTTCGAGGGTGGCGGTCATGGCGTCGAACTTCACCTGGGTGCCGTCGATTTCGGTAACCGACAGGCAGGTGCCCTCGACACTGACGCTCGCACCAATCTTCAGCTCGTCGAGCAGCTCCGGGGTGAGGTCGATGGTGAACTGGTTGTGGCCCGGGTAGGTGGTCACATCAAGGAGAGGGCGAACGGCCTGGACGATGCCGGTGTACATGGAGTTGCTCCTGGGCACAGAGAGGGAAAACATCAGGAAGCTATGCCCATGGCGCTGCAAATGCAAGTTGCCGTACTGGCCTCAGACATGCCCACTGCTGTTCACAATCCTCAAGCACAGTGCCTCGTAAGGGTCCAGGTTGACAGTCAGCCGGCCATCCTCGGTCAGGTCGCCTTCGACCGTCTCGTTGATCATGTCCACCACTGGCCCTGGGGTGAAGCCGGTCAATTGCAGTTCCTCGACAATCACCTCATGGCCGAAGTTCAAGGCACTGATCTGGATGCCACGCCCGGCCGGCAGCTCATGCACCATCACCAGCAGGCCCGGGCTGCTGACATCGGGCACCAGCACCTGGCGGCTGGTGGCGATGCCATAGGCCTGGCGCACGGCCAGCAGCTTCTTCACCTGGCTGGCGAACGACTCGGGGTTGTCCAGCTGGCTGTCGAGGCTGCCATACAGCGAGCGGGCGCGCGGCATCCCGCGTACCGAGGCTTGTGTCTGTGGGGCAAGCCCGGCCAGGTCGTAGCCGCCCCGGTGGATCCAGCGGGTATCACCGTCAACCATGCGCTCGGCTACCGCCTCGGCCGGCAGCGGCAGGGCGCCGACCAGGTCCCAGCCGGACAGCGCGACCACGCCCGGTTGCATGGCGTTGTACATCACCAGCAGCAAATGCATCTTCTGGATCAGCGCGATGTCCGCCGGGCTGATCTGTTCGAGGTCGCGAATGCCCAGCGCCGCGGTGATCAGGCTGGCGGTGGTGCAGGCAATGCCGTTGGTGACGAAGCGCAGGTTGTACGGTGCATGCTCACCCGACAGCCGCTCGTAGATTTCCTCGCGGATGTGCTCGCGCAGAATGCCGCCGGGCAAGGTCTGGCCCTTGTACAGGTACATGTCATGGGCGTGCAGGGTCCAGAAGTGCACCAGCTCGACGGTCAGTTCGTCGTGGTTCTGCAGGGCGTGAATCAGCGACGCCGGGTCGATGCCGAAGGTGTGCATCTCCTTGAGCATCAGGCGCAGGAACTCGGTGTCGCCGGTCAGCAGGGCATGCTGGCAGGCGGGGCGGGTGATGAAGTCGTAGGACAGGTCGGCACCGCCCTTGGACATTTGCGCGATGTCGTCGAGGGTCAGGTTGAGCTCCTGGAAACTGAAGCCGCCGGCCTTGCGGATCATGCCGCCGATCAGCTGGTTGCCGACGATCGACAGCGGGTGGCTCTCGGACCAGGCGCTGCCGCTGGCGCGGGATTCCACGCCGAGAAAGCCGTTGGCATCCAGGCGCAGGCCGCGGGCCCCCAAGCAGTCCAGCGCGTGCAGGGCGTCGCCGATGATCATCTGCTGGGCGGCGAAGCTGGGGTCGAGCCAGTTCAGTGACGGCTGGCCTTCCTTGAAATAGTGCAGGTACACCCAGCGCCGGGTCTTGCCGTCGACCCCGGTGATCGGCGCGGTGGCGCTCCAGTCGGTTTCCTTGACCCCGGGCTCGAAGAAGATCACCCGCTGCAACTGGCCGACGATGTAGTGGCGCAGCTTGAGCTCGTCGCACAGTGCCGGCGCCAGGTTGACCGCATCGCGGCCCTCGGGCACGTCAGGCAGCAGCGGCCAGTCTTCCTCGCGGATCTCGACCATGTGGTAGAGCCCGGGGTAGGCACCGTGGGCCAGTTCGGCCAGGCGAAAGTCGGCGCCCTTGCCGGTGTGCGACGGGATCAAGTCGTCGATGGTCACGGCATTGTGCGCGGCGGCCAGGCGGCTCATCTGTACCAGTTCCTGCTCGTTGCCGTAGAGCGGGTCGATGTCGAAGCTGATGCGGTCGAAGTTGCCGTCGATGCTCGGGGTGAAGTCACGCCCGCGCACGCCGCCAGACTGCTTGATCGGGCCGGTGTGGATGCCCTGCACGCCGATCTCCGACAGGCGCTTCCACAGCGTTTCGTGACCGAGGGCGGCGAGCACCGAGCAGCCTTCGGGCGCGATGATCGCGTCGGGGTAGACCGTCAGCCACACCGAGGCGATCTCGGTGGCGCGGCGTGGCTGCGCTTCGGCGTAGGGATTCTGCCACAGGCGTGACTGGCCGGAGTACAGGCGGGCCCGTTCCTGCGAGGCCTTCAGCATCGAGCGGTCTTCAAGCCATTTGAGGTATGACGGGTCGGGCTGGGTCATTTCGCGTCCTCTTTGCGTGGCGGCACCGGCCAAGGTTATGACGGCATGGCGAGCGGATCGTTCGGCTTGAGGCTAGCGTTGCCTGCAATCAATCATCTTTGCGCGCCTCGCTCAACAGCTGGTCAATCCGCCCGGCAAACCGCTGCAGCGCCGGCAGGTACTTCACCACCGCCTGTTCGATACTCATCGCCTTGGCCACATACACCAGGTTCAGGCACCCCAGCAGCCGCCCACCAGAGTGCAAGGGCACGGCGATCGAGGCGATCTTCTCTTCCTGGTTCCAGGCCATGAAATTCTCCGCATAGCCCCGGTGGCGCACCTTGCGCAGCAGATTGTCGAGCGTCACAGGGTCACGCGCCAAGCGGTATTCGGGCCCTTCACGGCTTGCCAGCAGAGCGATGATCTGTTCGCGCTCGGCGTCGTCGCAAAACGCCAGGTAGGCCTGCCCGGTAGCCGTCTCCAGTAGCGGCAGGCGGCGCCCGACCATGGAGCGGTGGAATGACAGCCGGCTGCAGCGGTGGGTGGTTTCACGCACCACCATGGCATCCACATCCAGGGTACTGATGTCGGTCGGCCACACCACCTCCTGCAACAGCTCGGCGAGCAATGGCGCCGCCGTGGCGCTGATCCACTGCTCATCGCGAAACCCTTCGCTCAATTCGCGCACCTTGAGTGCCAGGCGGAAGCTGTCGTCGGACTCGCTGCGACGCACGTAGCCGTCCTCCTGCAGGGTCTCAAGCAGGCGCCGCACGGTGGTGCGGTGCAGGCCGGTGAGTTCGGCCAGGCGGGTCGGGCTGGCGCCGCCGTCCAGGCGGTTGAGGGCATTGAGCAAGGCCAGGCCGCGGCTCAGCCCGCGCACGCTCTTGTACTCGGAGTCTCGGTCTTTGTTCATAAAAAGCCTTATAAAACAACGATGTGCACCAAGTGCACAGCAGGGCGGTTTTTCATTGTAGGGCAATCCGCAGCATTCCTATACTCGCCACAACAACTACAAATGCCCTGACAGGGGAATACACCATGCGCCATGCCTGCCTGCCGTCCTTACCCGTTGCCTGCGCCTGCCCACATCCAAGCGTAGCGCCGCGCCGCTAATACCCGTACCAGCCAAAACGCCCATTCAACTGCCTTGCGCCTGCCTGCGCGAGGGCGGTAGCGGCTTGCCTGGAGTTACCGGGAGCGCCGTCGGGCCGTGTCGAGGATTACCGCAATGAACACGTCAAATTCAGATCACCTTCAGGCCGACTACACCGCTGACGTGGTGGTCATCGGTGCCGGCCCGGTAGGGCTGGCGATCGCCAATTACCTGGGCCAGGCCGGCGTGCAGGTGCTGCAGATCGAGAAGCTCGACCAGCTGATCGACTACCCCCGCGCCATCGGCATCGACGACGAGTCGCTGCGCACCGTGCAGGCCATCGGCCTGGTCGAGCAAGTGCTGCCGCACACCACGCCGTGGCACGCCATGCGCTTCCTGACGCCCAAGGGCCGTTGCTTTGCCGACATCCAGCCGATGACCGACGAATTTGGCTGGTCGCGGCGCAATGCCTTCATCCAGCCGCAGGTCGATGCCGTGCTGTACCAGGGTCTGGCGCGCTTTGCCAACGTACGCACGCTGTTCTCCCGCGATGTGGTCGAGTTTCAGCAGGACGAGCAGGGCGTGAGCCTGCGCATGAACGGCCCCGAAGGTCGGCAGGAGACGGTGCGTGGTCGTTACCTGGTGGCCTGTGACGGCGGCAACAGCCTGATCCGCCGCTCTCTGGATATTGCCTTCGAAGGCAAAACCGCGCCCAACCAGTGGATCGTCATCGACATCGCCAACGACCCGCTGGGCACGCCAAACGTGTACTTGTGCTGCGACCCGGTGCGCCCGTACGTATCGGCCGCGTTGCCCCACGGCGTGCGGCGTTTCGAGTTCATGGTGATGCCAGGCGAGACCGAGGCGCAGCTGAGCCAGCCGGAGAACCTGCGCAAGTTGCTGGCCAAGGTGCTGCCGGACCCGGACCGGGTCGAGCTGATCCGCAAGCGCGTGTACACGCACAATGCCCGCCTGGCCGGCCAGTTCCGGGTCAAGCGGGTGCTGCTGGCCGGCGATGCCGCGCACATCATGCCGGTGTGGCAGGGCCAGGGTTACAACAGCGGCATGCGCGATGCCAGCAACCTCGGCTGGAAGCTGGCGCTGGTGGCCAAGGGCTTGGCCGGCGAGGCGCTGCTCGACACCTACGAGCAGGAACGGCGCGACCATGCCAAGGCGATGATCGACCTGTCGGTGCTTGCCGGCCACGTGCTGGCGCCGCCCAAGCGTTGGCAGGGCATCCTGCGTGATGGCGTGTCGTGGGCGTTGAACTACCTGCCGGCGGTCAAGCGCTACTTCCTGGAAATGCGCTTCAAACCCATGCCGCAATACGCCAAAGGCGCATTGGTGGCCGAGCCGAACAACAAGGCCACGCCGGTCGGGCGCATGTTCATCCAGCCCAAGGTGGTCATCGAAGCGGGTGAGACGCGCCTGCTCGACGATGTGATCGGCAGCAATTTCGCCTTCATCGCCTGGGGCAACGACCCACTGTGGGGCCTGAGTGCCGAGCAGGTGCAGGCCTGGCGTGCACTGGGGGCCTGCTTCATCCAGGTACTGCCCCAGGTGCAGCTCAAGGCCGGGCGCGAAGTGCCGGATGGGGTGATTCGCGTGGGCGACTGCAGTGGCCGCCTCAAGGAATGGTTCGGTCGCCACCCGGTGTCTATCGTGCTGCTGCGCCCGGACCGTTTCGTAGGTGCGGTGGCCATTCCGCAAACCGTCGGCCAGGCCAGCGACGCGCTGTTGCAGGCGCTGGACGCTCGCCCTCAAACCACCCAGCAGGCGCCGTTGGCGTCCAAGGTGGCCTGAGATGAGCGCCTACCTGCATTGCTTGTCGCACACCCCGCTGGTGGGGTACGTCGATCCGGCGCAAGCCGTGCTGGCGGAAGTGGACGAGGTGGTCTCCGCTGCCCGCGCGCGCATCGCCGCGTTCGACCCGCAGCTGGTGTTCCTGTTCGCCCCGGACCACTACAACGGCTTTTTCTACGACGTGATGCCGGCCTTCTGCATCGGCATGGGCGCCACCGCCATCGGTGATTTCAACAGTGTCGCCGGCCCGCTGGAGGTGCCGCGTGATATCGCCGAGGCCTGCGCCGATGCGGTACTGCAGGCGGGTGTGGACGCCGCCGTGTCCTACCGCATGCAGGTCGATCATGGTTTTGCCCAGCCGCTGGAGTATCTGCTCGGTGGCCTGGCGCAGAAGCCGGTGATCCCGGTCTTCATCAACAGCGTGGCGGTACCGCTGCCGAGCTTTGCCCGTGCCCGCCTGCTCGGCGAGGCCATCGGCCGTTTCGCCCGCAGTACCGGCAAGCGCGTGCTGTTCCTCGGCTCCGGTGGCTTGTCGCACCAGCCGCCGGTACCGGAGCTGGCCCATGTCGATGCGCGCATGGCCGACCGCCTGATGGGCAGTGGCCGCGACCTGCCGGCCAACGAGCGCCAGGCCCGCCAGCAACGGGTGATCAGCGCGGCCGAAGGTTTCGTGCGTGACCAGCACAGCCTGCACCCGCTCAACCCGGCCTGGGACAACCACTTCCTCGACCTGCTGGAGCAGCGCCGCTTTGCCGAACTCGATGGCATGGCTAATGCCGAGCTGTCGGCACTGGCCGGCAAGTCGACCCACGAGGTCAAGACCTGGGTAGCCGCCTTTGCCGCGCTGGCCGCGTTTGGTGACTACCAGGCCAGCGCGCGCTACTACCGGCCGATCCCCGAATGGATCGCCGGTTTCGGCTCGCTCAGCGCCCATTCCCTTACCTGATCAACGGAGGACTCCCTTCATGACCCGCATCGCCATCAACGAAGCCGACAGCAGCCGTTTCGCCCATATCCGCGAAGGTGAACTCGACCTGCAGGTGCACTACAACGACCTCGGCGAAGGCGCCGAGACCGTGGTCATGCTGCACGGCTCCGGCCCGGGTGCCAGTGGTTGGGCCAACTTCAACCGCAACATCGAACCGCTGCTGGCCGCCGGCTACCGCGTGGTGCTGCTGGACTGCCCCGGCTGGAGCAAGAGCGACCCGATCGTCTGCCGTGGTTCGCGCGCGGACCTCAACGCCACCGCGCTCAAGGGCCTGCTCGATGTGCTCGGCCTTGAGCGCGTGCACATCCTTGGCAACTCCATGGGCGGCCACAGTGCCGTGGCCTTTGCCCTGCGCTACCCGCAGCGGGTCGGCAAACTGGTACTGATGGGCGGTGGCACCGGTGGCGCCAGCCCGTTCGTGCCGATGCCCACCGAGGGCATCAAGTTGATCAACGCGCTGTACCGCGAGCCGACCATCGACAACCTGAAGAAGATGATGAACGTCTTCGTCTATGACCCCAGCGACCTCACCGAGGCGCTGTTCCAGACCCGCCTGGACAACATGCTCGCCCGCCGCGACCACCTCGACAACTTCGTCGCCAGCCTGGCCGCCAACCCCAAGCAGTTCCCCGACTTCGGCGCACGCCTGGGCGAGATCAAGGCCCGCACCCTGGTGATCTGGGGCCGCAACGACCGCTTCGTGCCGATGGACGTCGGCCTGCGCCTGATCGCCGGCATCGCCGACGCCGAACTGCACGTGTTCAACAACTGCGGCCACTGGGCCCAGTGGGAGCACGCCGACACCTTCAACCGCCTGGTACTGGACTTCCTCCAGCACTGATTTGAGGTACACCCCATGACCATCGATTCAGCAACCCTCGAACGCCTGGCCGCCGGCCTGCGGCGCGCGCAACAGCAGGGCGAAGCCATTGCCCCGCTGCGCGACGCCATCGGCGCGGAAAACGCCGAGGCCGCCTATGCCATCCAGCGCCTGAACGTGGCCCATGCCCTGGCCACCGGCCGCCGCCTGGTCGGGCGCAAGATCGGCTTGACCAACCCCAAGGTGCAGGCACAGCTGGGTGTCGACCAGCCCGACTTCGGCAGCCTGTTCGCCGACATGTGCTACGGCGACAACGAAACCGTGCCTTTTGCGAGCGTGATGCAGCCAAAGATCGAGGCCGAGATCGCCCTGGTACTGGCCCATGACCTGCCCAGTGCCCAGACCACCTTCGCCGATGTGATCGGCGCCACGGCCTATGCCTTGCCGGCACTGGAAATCGTCGGCAGCCGCATCCAGGGCTGGAACATCCGCTTCGCCGACACCGTGGCCGACAACGCCTCCAGCGGCAGCTTCGTGCTCGGCGGCCCGGCCCGCCAACTGCACGACCTCGACCTGCGCGGCGCGGCCATGCGCATGAGCCGCAATGGCGAGCTGGTGTCCAGTGGCAGCGGCGCCGAATGCCTCGGCCACCCGCTCAACGCTGCGGTGTGGCTGGCCCGCACCATGGCCCGCCTGGGCGAACCGCTGCGGGCGGGCGACATCATCCTCACCGGGGCCCTCGGGCCGATGGTAACGGTGGCGCCGGGCGACCATTTCGAAGCCGAGATCGACGGCCTGGGCCGCGTCGGCGTGACCTTCAGCGGCGAATGACGGAGAACCCCATGAGCCACAAACGCAAAGTCGCCATCATCGGTTCCGGCAACATCGGCACCGACCTGATGATCAAGATCCTGCGCAATGCCAAGCACCTGGAGATGGCCGCGATGGTCGGCATCGACCCGGCCTCCGACGGCCTGGCCCGCGCCGCCCGCCTGGGCGTGGCCACCACCCACGAAGGGGTGCAGGGCCTGACCCGCCTGCCGGTGTTCAAGGACATCGATTTCGTCTTCGACGCCACCAGCGCCGGCGCCCACGTGAAGAACGACGCCTTCCTGCGCCAGCACAAGGCCGAGCTGCGCATCATCGACCTGACCCCGGCGGCCATCGGCCCGTACTGCGTGCCGGTGGTGAACCTTGAGCAGCACCTGCAGGCGACCAACGTCAACATGGTCACCTGCGGTGGCCAGGCGACCATCCCCATGGTCGCGGCGGTGTCGCGGGTGGCCAAGGTGCACTACGCCGAGATCGTCGCCTCGATCGCCAGCAAATCCGCCGGCCCCGGCACCCGCGCCAACATCGACGAATTCACCGAGACCACCAGCAAGGCCATCGAAGTGATCGGCGGTGCGGCCAAGGGCAAGGCGATCATCATCATGAACCCGGCCGAACCGCCGCTGATGATGCGCGATACCGTCTACGTGCTCAGCACAGCCGCCGACCCGCAGCAGGTGGCGGCGAGCATCGAAGAGATGGCCGCTGCGGTGCAGGCCTATGTGCCGGGCTACCGGCTCAAGCAGCAGGTGCAGTTCGAACAGGTGCGCGACTTGAAGCTGCCGGGGCAGGGGACCTTCACCGGCCTCAAGACCTCGGTGTTCCTCGAAGTCGAAGGCGCCGCCCACTACCTGCCGGCCTATGCCGGCAACCTCGACATCATGACCTCTGCCGCGCTGGCCACCGCCGAGCGCATGGCCCTGGCGATGGGAGCCCCGGCATGAACGGCAAGAAGCTTTACATCAGTGACGTGACCCTGCGCGATGGCATGCACGCCATCCGCCATCAGTATTCGCTGGATGACGTGCGCGCCATCGCCAGCGCCCTCGACCGGGCCAAGGTCGACTCGATCGAAGTGGCCCATGGCGACGGCCTGCAGGGTTCCAGCTTCAACTACGGTTTCGGTGCCCACACTGACCTCGAATGGATCGAAGCAGCGGCCGACGCGGTCAACCACGCCAAGATCGCCACGCTGCTGCTGCCAGGGATCGGCACCATTCACGACCTGAAGAACGCCTACGACGCCGGTGCTCGCATCGTTCGCGTGGCCACCCACTGCACCGAGGCGGACGTGTCGCGCCAGCACATCGAGTATGCCCGCGAGCTGGGGATGGACACCGTCGGCTTCCTGATGATGAGCCACATGCAGACGCCCGAAGGGCTGGCGCAACAGGCCAAGCTGATGGAGCGCTACGGCGCCACCTGCATCTACGTGGTCGACTCCGGCGGGGCGATGAACATGGACGACATCCGTGCGCGCTTCCGGGCGGTCAAGGCGGTGCTCGACCCGGCGACCGAGACCGGCATCCACGCCCACCACAACCTCAGCCTCGGCGTGGCCAACTCCATCGCCGCCGTGGAGGAGGGCTGCGACCGCATCGACGCCAGCCTCGCCGGCATGGGCGCGGGTGCCGGCAACGCACCACTGGAAGTGTTCATCGCCGCCGCCGACAAGCTGGGCTGGCACCACGGCACCGACCTGTACGCGCTGATGGACGCCGCCGACGACCTGGTGCGGCCGCTGCAGGACCGGCCGGTGCGGGTGGACAGGGAAACCCTGGCGCTGGGTTACGCCGGGGTCTACTCGAGCTTCCTGCGCCATGCCGAAGTGGCCGCTGCCCGCTATGGCATCAAGGCGGTGGACATCCTCGTCGAGCTGGGCAAGCGGCGCATGGTGGGTGGCCAGGAAGACATGATCGTCGATGTGGCGCTGGACCTGCTCAAGCGCTGACCCCTGTAGGAGCGGGCTTGTCCCGCGAATGGGGCGCACAGCGCCCCCTCTCGACCCCAATACAAAAACAAGACGGGTAATCCCATGACTTCTCCTGCAATCGACACGTCGCGTGTATCGATCACCATCGGCCTGTGCTTTCTCGTCGCGCTGCTTGAAGGCCTCGACCTGCAAGCCGCCGGCATCGCCGCCCCAGGCATGGCCAGCGCCTTCGCACTGGGCAAGCTGCAAATGGGCTGGGTGTTCAGCGCCGGTATCCTCGGCTTGCTGCCCGGCGCCCTGGTCGGCGGCTGGCTGGCCGACCGGGTTGGCCGCAAGCGTGTGCTGATCGGCTCGGTCGCGCTGTTCGGTGTGTTCTCCCTGGCCACTGCCCATGCCTGGAACCTGCCCAGCCTGCTGACGGCCCGCCTGTTGACTGGCGTGGGCCTGGGCGCGGCACTGCCCAACCTCATCGCGCTCACGTCGGAAGCCGCTGGCCAGCGCCTGCGCGGCAGCGCAGTGAGCCTGATGTACTGTGGTGTGCCCTTGGGCGCGGCGCTGGCAGCGGGCATCGGCATTGCCGGCTACAGCGGTGACTGGCAGCGGGTGTTTCATGTCGGCGGTGCCGGGCCGCTGCTGATCCTGCCTCTGCTGCTGCGCTACCTGCCCGAGTCGGGCCAGTTTCGCGCCACGGCCCAGGCCGAGGCCACGGCGAACCTGCGCCGAGAGCTGTTCGGCCAGGGGGCGACCTGGCTGCTGTGGCTGAGCTACTTCTTCACCTTGATGGTGGTGTACATCCTGATCAACTGGCTGCCGAGCCTGCTGGTCGGCCAGGGTTTCAGCAGCCATGACGCCAGCTGGGTGATGTTCGCCCTGCAGATCGGCGCCGCCATCGGCACCCTGGCCCTGGGCCTGGTCCTCGAACGTCTGCCGGCCTGGGCCACGGCGGCGCTGGTGTACTTGGGCATTCTCGCTGCGCTGGCTGGCCTGGGGCTGGCCAGCGAGTTGCGCGGCATGCTTGCCGCCGGCTTTTGCGCGGGCTTCTTCGCCACCGGTGGGCAGGGCGTGCTGTATGCCCTGGCCCCGCATTTCTACCCTGTGCGGGTGCGCGCTACAGGCGTTGGCGCGGCCGTTGCCGTCGGCCGCCTGGGGGCGATGAGCGGGCCGCTGGTGGCGGGCCAGATGCTGGCCCTCGGGGCAGGCTCTGCCGGCGTGCTGCTGGCCTCGGCGCCGGGTGTGGTGATTGCGGCGCTGGCGTTGTTCCGCCTGATCGGCCGGCGCCCCGCCTGACTTCGCGCTGTTCAACCTTGCGTGCTCCCTGCTGGGTCTGCGGCAGGGCTTTCTACAACTACAAAAAAGTAAAGTGACCATGCACAAGGCCCCGAAAACCTGCCTGGCCGTCGGCCTGCTCTGCAGCAGCGCTGCCCATGCCGCTGGCTTCGTCGAAGACAGCCATGCCGAGCTGGTGCTGCGCAACTACTACTTCGACCGTAACTACCTGGGTACCACGCCACAGGCCGCCGCACGCGAATGGGCCCAGGGTTTCATCCTCAATGTCAGCTCCGGGTTCAGCCAGGGGCCGGTCGGCTTCGGCCTGGATGCCAAGGGCATGCTCGGGGTGAAGCTGGACTCCTCGCCCGATCGCGCCGGCACCGGCCTGCTGCCGTTCGACCGAACCACCCGTGAACCCGCCGATGACTATTCAGAACTGGGCCTGACCGGCAAGATGCGCATCTCGCACACCGAGCTGCAAGGCGGCACCATCAGCACCTTTCTGCCAATCGCCTTCGCCAGCCCGACCCGGCTGTTGCCGCAGACCTTCCGTGGTGCCTACCTGCGTTCAACTGATATCGACCGGTTCAGCCTGCACGCCGGCTGGCTCGACCGGATCAACCTGCGCGATTCCACCGACTACCAGAAGATGAGCGTCGCCGCGCCCAACGGCCGCTTCAATGGTGCGGCCACCTCGGACCGCTTCACATTCGTCGGGGGCGACTACGCCTGGTCCGACGCGTTGACGTTGCGCTACTACCATGCCGAACTGGACCAGATGTACCGCAAGGACTACTTCGGCTTCGTCGACGACCGCGCGGTGGGGGCGGGCCGCCTGAAAAGCGATTTTCGCCTGTTCGTCGCCGGTGAGGACGGCGCTGCCAAGGCCGGCAAGGTCGACAACCGCAATACCGCACTGATGCTGACCTACGCCTGGGCCAGCCACAGCCTCGGGGCTGGCTACATGCGCCTGGACGGTGATACTGCCATGCCGTACCTGTACGGCACCGAGCCGCTGGTGATCACCGAGGGTACGCTCAGCTCGGAGTTCATCAACCCCAGGGAGCGCAGTTGGCAGGTCAAGTTCGACCAAGACTTCGCGCCGTTCGGCGTGCCGGGGCTCAAGGGCATGCTGCGCTACGTGCGCGGCGACAACATCGAACTGGCGCATCTGGGTGGCAGTGGGCTGAGCGAGAGCGAGAAGGATGTGGAGCTGTCGTACGCCGTACAGCAGGGCACGTTCAAAGGCGTGACGCTGCGCCTGCGCCATGCCTGGTATCGCAATGACTTCGCGGCGGGGGCGAGCCACCGCGATGACAACGAACTGCGGGTCAATGTGGACTATACCGTCAGGCTCTGGTGATAGCTGCGGGGTTGGCGTCAGTCCGTGCTGCGGCCTGCAGCTGTTGACGAAACCATTGCCGCAGCGGATCGGCATGGGTCCGCTCATGCCAGATTTGCATCACTTCGACCTTGGGCAGGGCCAGGGGCAAGGCGTACATGCACAAGTCTGTGTCACGTTCGGCGGCTTCTTCGGCGACCGAGCGCAGGCAGGTGAGCAGCAGGTCGGTGCCGCGAACGAGCCGTGCCGGCGCGAGGAAACTCGACAAACCGGCCACTATCCGTCGACTGTGGCCGGCAGCGCGCAGGGCGCGGTCCACCAGGCCATCGAGGTCGCCAGTGAGCGTGGTCAGCAGGTGGTCGCAGGCCAGGAAGGCCTCAAGGTCGAGCCCCTGCGTCAGGCGCGGGTTGCTGCGCGATGCCAGCACCACGAAATCCTCGCTGAGCAGGCGTTGCTGATGAAAGGTGTCTGGCAGGTCGGTGTAGAAGCCTGCGATGGCCAGGTCGCAGGTCCCCTTTTCCAGGGCTTCGCGCGGCAACTGGCCACGGGTGTTGTGGGTGATCAACACCAGGTTGGGCGCTTGGCGGCGCAGGACTGGCAAGAGCCTGGGCAGCAGGGTCTGCTCCATGAAATCGGTGCTGTACACGTGCAGGCGGGCAGGGCGGGCGAGAAATTCCTGGCCGTCGCACCGTTCATAGAAGGCGGCCAGGCCTTCGACCAGGCGCTGCACTTCGGGAGCCAGTTCATGGGCACGTGGGGTTGCCGCCAGGCCACGTGGGGCGCGCACAAATAGCGGGTCGCCAAACTGGTGCCGCAACTTGTTGAGCTTGTGGCTCAGGGCTGGCTGGCTCAGGGCCATGCGCGCGGCCGCCAGTGTGGCGTTGCGTTCCTGATACAGCACGTGGAACAGGTACAGCAGGTTGAGATCCTTGCTAGCGATATTCATTTTATGGATCACAGAAATAAAAGCTTTCGAATTATCGAATCATAGCTGCCTGATTAGGATGGGCCCAGTTCCCTCATGACTCGATAGGTAAAACCTGATGAACAAGACGACCTCCCTGGTGCTGGCGGTGACTGGGGCATTGCTCACCGGTGCTGCCCATGCCACGCCAAAAGGCGAAGTGCTGGTACTGCTGTCCAGTGAAAACAGTTTGATGTTGCAGGATGGCAAGCGCTATCCGACGGGTTACTACCTCAATGAATTCGGTGTGCCCGCCGACCAGCTGCTCAAGGCTGGATACAAGCTGGTGCTGGTCACGCCCAAGGGTAATGCGCCAAGCGTGGACGTGCGCTCAATCGATCCCCAGTACTTTGCTGGCGACGACACGGAAATGCGGCGCATCGAGCAGGTCGTGAAAGGCCTGCCGGGCATCAACGACACCTTGTCGGTGAAGCAAGTGCTGGCCGGCGACCTTGAACGCTATGCCGGTTTGTTCATTCCCGGTGGCCATGCGCCGCTGATCGACCTGGCCAACAACCCTGATGTCGGGGCTTTGCTGCGACACTTCCATCAGGCCGGCAAGCCTACCGCCGCTATCTGCCACGGGCCCATTGCGCTGCTGTCGGCGCAACGCGACCCGGCCAGCTACCAGGCCGCCCTGACGCGTGGCGAGCAGCCGGCGGCCGATGACTGGGTTTACCAGGGTTATCGGATGACCATCTTCTCCGACCCGGAAGAGCAGGTGTTCGAAGCTTCGCTCAAGCCGCAGCGCCTGCAGTTCTATCCGGCCAAGGCCATGGCCGGAGCGGGCGGTCACATGACCTACGCCCAGGCCTGGCAGCCTCATGTGCTGGTGGATCGTGAATTGATCACCGGGCAGAACCCATTCTCCGACAAGGCACTGGCCAAGGTGTTGCTGGAGAAGCTGGCTGAGCATCAGCAGGCCGACTGAGGCGGCACTAGAAGCTGTATTTGGCGGTCATCATCAGATTACGTGGCGCCCCCCAGGTATCGCCACCGTAGTCCACCGAACTGGCGACGGCCGAATAGTACTTGCGGTCGAACACGTTGTGGGCGTTGAGTTGCAGGTCGAGATGCTGACTGACCCGGTAGCCGGCCATCAGGTCGGTGACCGCATAGGCACCCTGGACCAGCCTGTACTCACTGCCATCGGCCACGGTGAAGTCGTTGTAGATGCGGCTCTGCCAGGAAATGTTGCCACCGACCCGCAGCTTCTCCAGCGGGCCCTGGAAGTGGTACACGGTGTTCAGCTTGAACATGTGCTCCGGGGTGTCGGTATCGAAACGCTGGTTGACATTGGCGGGGTTGGCGGCGTCCTTGATGGTGTGCGCGCGGGCATAGGTATAGCCGCCACCGATCTGCCAGTTTGGCGTCAGCGCGCCTTGCAGTTCCATGTCGATGCCCTGGCTGCGCACTTCGCCCGAAGCTTCGTAGCAGGAAGTCTGCGGGCAGTTCGCGACGAACACCTGGGTGGCACGGTTTTCCTGGTCGATGCGGAACAGCGCGATGCTGGCATTGAGCGCGCCGTCGAAGTATTCGCCCTTGATGCCGACCTCATAGTTCTTGCCCACGATCGGTTTCACCGGGGTGCCGGAGGTGTCCTTGGAACTTTGCGGGGTGAAGATGTCGCTGTAGCTCACGTACACCGAGTGGTGGTCGTCCAGGTCGTAGATCAGGCCGGCATACTTGGTGACGTTGCGGGTCACCTTGTAATCGCCGTCGCCATCACGGTTGTCATAGTCGTACCAGTCCAGGCGCCCGCCGAGGATGAGCTTGAGCGGGTCGGCCAGGTTCAGCCGGGTGGTCAGGTACACGCCATCCTGGGTGGTGACTTCACGCTGGTTGTCGGTGTGTACGAAGTTCGGTTTACCGCCATTGAGCGGCCAGAACATGTCGTACGGGCTGTAGTTGCGGGTGTCCATGTCGTAGATGCGCTTACTGGCACCTACCACCAGTTCGTGGGTGCGCCCGAGCAGCTCGAACGGGCCGCTGACGAAGCCGTCCAGGCCGGCCTGGTTCTCCTGATGCTTGGATTGGTAGACCGTGCGTTGCAGCGGTGCTTGCAGGCCAGCCCAGCGCGACTGGTAGGACCCGGTGAAGGTCGCATCCTGTTGCGCATAGTTGGCGTTGAGCTGCAGCGCCCAGTCATTGGCCAGGCGATGGCGCAATTCGGCGAACACGGTGTTGATCTCCTGGTCCTTGTTCTCCCAGTCGGTGCCCGGGTTGTAGGAGCGCGAGAAGCCCATGTGGTGGCCGTCGAGGGCGGTGGGCATGGCGCCCCAGAAGTAGTTGGTCTTGTCCTTCTGGTGCGAGAAACCAAGCATCAGGCTGGTGTCATCGGAGAGGTCCGCCTCGGTCACCGCATAGAACAGACCGTGGTCTTCCTCGACGTCATCGATGTAGCTGTTGGCGTCACGGTAGGACGCCACCACGCGTCCGCGCAGGGTGCCGCTGTCGTTTAGCGGGCTGGAGGCATCGACCTCGCCGCGGTAATCGTCCCAGCTGCCGGCGGCGCCGGTCAGGGTGACCTTCTGCTCGGCCAGTGGGCGCTTGCGCACCAGGTTGATGGCTGCCGACGGGTTGCCGGCACCGGTGACCAGGCCGGTGGCGCCGCGCACCACCTCGACTCGGTCGAACATCGCCAGGTTCGGCTGGGCGCCGACCACCCAACCGGTATAGCCGCTGGGGATGCCGTCGTACATCAGGTTGTCGATGTTGAAACCGCGCGAGGAGTAGCTCTGCCGGCCCGGGCCGCTGGAGTAGTCGAGGAACAGGCCGGGGGTGGCCTTGACCACGTCATTGATGCTGGTCATGGCCTGGTCGTCCATGCGCTGGCGGGTGATCACGGTCACCGCCTGCGGCGTTTCACGCATGCTCAGTGGCAGCTTGGTTGCGGTGGACATGGAGCCGGTGGTGTAGGAGCCCGAGCCCTCGGTGGTGCTGCCCAGCGCGTCCGAGCTGATTTCGGTGGCGCCCAGTTCCAGGGTGGTGGGGGTATCTTCGGCTACGGCTGGCGTGACAACAGCCATGCAGATGGCCATGGCGAGCAGGTTGCGAGCGGGAAGGGGGCGCGTGTGCGCGAGGGGCGACAACATGACGGGTGGGCTCCTGATGGTTGCTAATGCACATAAGCATGAGAATGATTAGCAATTAGTTTGTCAGGATGTGTCGCATCTTGGGAAGGCGGTATGCCAGATCCATTACAAAATTTTCACAAATCACCCGGAGCGGGTGATCCTCTTGCCACGCTGGCTGGCCACCTCCAGCGCCTGCCCGTCACGCTGCTTGCCTTGCCGCGCCAGGCCTTCGAGCTGGGGAATCAGCATCCCTTCCGGCAGGTGCCGCCAGAAGCGCCCTGGCATGTGCAGGCGTAGCGCGTCCGGGTTGAGCCGGGCCGGGTTGAAGGTGTGCCGGTAATAGGTACGCCACAGTTCGGCACCGGGGTCTTCGGCATTTTGTGCCCATTGCCGCCAATCGACCGGGCAACGGCGCTGATATTCGAAAGCCTGGCCGTCGAAGCGGATGCCGTCCTGTGGTGTCGCGATCAGCCAGCGCTGGCGCCCGAGGCGGTCGGCGAAGTGCGTGCTGGCGCTCTCCAGGATGTCGTGAGCGGGTTCATGGTAGGCCACCAGGTCCAGCTGCAACTGCTCGGCCAGCGCCTCGGGCAGCGGCACGAAACGTACGAACGCATGCAGGTGGTGCGCCTCGCGGCTGACCTGCTTGATACGCCGCTGCAATTCGCTGCCCAGGCGGTCACCCGCCAGCATGGCCGTGCGGTCGCCGTGGGCCACGCGCCAGAGCACTTCATACAGCAGGTTCCAGCGTTGTTCGCCGCGGTAGCGTGCTGCTTGCTCCAGTTGCGTCAGCAGCGTGGCGGGGACCTTGGCGCGGAATGGGCCAGGGCCTTCGGGCAGAGGTGTGGGCAGGGCCAGCAGGTCCTGGGTCGGGCCTTGCGCCCAGGTCACGTCGGCGGGGTCGATACCGTGGCCGAGCAAGGTGCGGGCCTGGTTGCGCCAAGTGCCGAACTGGTCATCGCAATCGAGCGCAATCACCCCCACAACCCCATCTGCTGTGGCGCCTGAGGTTCGCGCAGGCGCGCCCTGAGCAAGCCGCTGCGCAACTCGCCATCGGCGGGGCGGTAATCGCTGGTGACGATGAACGGCCGTGCCTTGTCCAGCACGCAGCGCAGCTGGATCAGGTCGTCGTAGCGTACGCGCCGCTCGCGGCGCAGTGCCACCAGCCGTTGCACGCTGCGCAGGCCGATGCCGGGAATGCGCGCCAGCAGCGCCGGCTCGGCACGGTTCACATCCAGCGGAAACACCTCGCGGTTGGCCAGTGCCCAGGCCAGCTTGGGGTCGATGTCCAGCGCCAGGTTGCCGGCCTCGCCGAGCAGTTCACCCGCTTTGTAGCCATAGCCACGCAGCAGGAAGTCGGCCTGGTACAGGCGGTGTTCGCGCAGCAGTGGCGGGGCGGCCAGGGGCACGCTGCCAGGGCTGTCGGGGATCGGGCTGAAGGCCGAGTAGTACACGCGCTTGAGGCCATAACCCTGGTACAGCGACTCGGCGTTGCGCAGCAGGGTGCTGTCGTCGGTGGCGTCGGCGCCGACGATCACCTGGGTGCTCTGCCCGGCCGGGGTGAAGCGCGGTGCTTTCGGCTCACCGGCCACGGCCTGCTGGCCCTGATGGATCACGCCCATGGCCTGGCGGATGGTATGCGCCTGTTTTTCCGGGGCCAGGCGCTTGAGGCTGGCATCGGTGGGCAACTCGATGTTGACGCTGAGGCGGTCGGCCAGGCGCCCGGCTTCTTCGATCAGCAACGGGTCGGCGTCGGGGATGGTCTTGAGGTGAATGTAGCCACGGAAGTTGTGTTCTTCGCGCAGCAGGCGTGCCACGCGGATCAGCTGTTCCATGGTGTAATCGGCCGAGCGGATGATCCCGGAACTCAGGAACAGGCCGCTGATGCAGTTGCGCCGGTAGAAGTCCAGGGTCAGGCGCACCACTTCCTCGGGGCTGAAGCGCGCCCGCGGCACGTTGCTGGAGCGGCGGTTGACGCAGTACTGGCAGTCATACAGGCAGAAATTGGTCAGCAGCACCTTGAGCAGCGACACGCAGCGGCCATCAGGGGTGTAGCTGTGGCAGATGCCCATGCCATCGGTCGCGCCCAGCCCATCGCTGCCACGCGAGCTGCGTTTCGGCGCGCCGCTGCTGGCGCATGAGGCATCGTACTTGGCGGCATCGGCGAGAATGCCGAGTTTGGCGATGAGCTGCATGGGGATGTCTCGAAATACTGAATATTCATACAGTATTTCGAGACTTGTACATTTGCAAGGGCCTGAATCGGCTTCAGGGCTTGCTGAGGACGTAGAACAGGTTCGGCTCGCTGACGATATAGAGGTTGCCGGCGCTGTCCATGGTCATGCCTTCGGGCTGCGGCGCATCACGGTGCAGCCCGCCGAGCCAGGAACGCAGCGAGCGGATGCTGACGAAGCGGCCATCACCAGCGAGCTCGGTGATGTTCTTCGACTGGTCGCTGAGTACCAGCAGGTGGCCGGTACGCGGGTCGTAGTAGCCGTCGGACAGATCGGTGGCGTACACGCTGCGCTTGACCCAGTCGCGGCGGTCGCTGACGGTAATTTGCAGGGGGCCGCCGCTGAGCGCCGTGAGCATGCCGGTCACGGTGAACAGCTGGCGTGGGTCGCGCTCCTTGATGGCGAACAGGCGGTCGTGCTGGCGGTCGTAGGTCACACCCTCGAAGCCCTTGTTGCGCAAGGTCGGGTTGATGTCGAGGGTGATCCACTGGGCCTCGCTGGCGTAGATCGGCTGCGGGTGGTCGGGCAGGCTGATCACGTCCAGCCGTTGCTTCTGCTCGTCGCTGATGGCCAGGCGGCCATTGCCCAGGTACGCCAGGCCCTCGGTGTCCTCGAAGTCCACCAGCGGGTAGCGCGCCACGATGTCGCCGGACTTGCTCAGCTCCAGCAGCTCCATGGGTACACCATTGGTGATTGCCAGCAGCCGGTCACGGTCGTAGTCGTAGGTGATGCCGGAGAGGTTGCCCAGGCCAGGGTCCACCACCTTGGCGTCGATCGTGACCTTGAAGTCCGGCAGCCAGATGTTCTTGCCAGGTGCGGTGTCGCCGGTCCAGCGGTTGCTCAGGTGTGCGTAGAGCTGTTGGGGCCAGAACGAGCGGGCGGCTTCGATGCCCAACAGGGCCATGGCCACCAGCACGCCGACTGCGCCGACTTGGCCCCAGCGGTTCAAGCGTCGCCACAGGTGCCGGCGCGGCACTGGCAGGGTCTGGGTCGTCATGGTGCGGGCCTCTGTGCTGCGGTTTGCAGGTTCCCGGGGGTGTTGGCCCAGGCGAAGTGGTAGACCTGTGCAGGTACGGCTGGCTGGCACTGGCCGTTGTCGGCATCGGCACCGACCACGTACCACTCGGCGCGCGAGGTATCGCCCAGCCGGTGGGCCTTGTCGGCGTTGAAGCAGCGGCCCAGTTCGGTTTCCGGGATCAGGGCGAAGGCCGAGGGGTTATGGCGCAGCCAGTACACGGCCGTTTCAGGCTTGGACTGGTTGGCGAAACCGAAATGGACGATGGGTTGTCGGGCGAACAGCCAGTGCCCTTCACGCCAGTTGACCAGCACCAGCTCGGCGCCACCGGTGGCGCGTGCGGCGTCGGCCATCAAGGTTTCGTGGGGGTTTTGGCCTTCCTTGAGCGGCTCGACGAAGCCGCGGGCGAACCACAGGCAGAACCAGGCCACGGCAATGGCGGTGAACGCCTTGCGCCAGCCGGGCCGGCGCTGCAGCCAGCGCTTGACCATCCATGGCACCAGCGGCGCGATGGCCAGTACCAGGCCGGGCAGGGCCGGGAAGATGTAGAGCTTGCGCTTGCCGCTGCTGAGGCTGAAGAACAGCAGCACCAGGGCCACCCAGCCGAGCAGGAGCAGGAAGCGCCCATCGCGTTTCTGCAACTGCCGGCGCCAGGCCGGAACCAGCCACGGCAAGGCCAGGATCAGGGGCAGCCAGTACTGCGGGATGACCTTGACGAAGAAGTACCAGAAGGGCTCGCGATGGTCCCAGGCATTGGCATAGCGGTTGGCGGTCTGGCGCAGGAGAATTTCCTTCAGGTAGGCCAGTTCCGCCGCACCGCCACCGTGGGCGATCGAGACCAGCAGCGGCAGCAGCCACACCGCGCAGCCTGCCAGCAGCCAGACGAAGCCCAGGCTCCAGCGCCCACCCTGGCCGGGATAGGCCACCACGCCGCGCCAGCCTTTGCGCACCGCCCAGGCGTAGGGCAGCAGCATCAGCGCCGGGACAAACCCCACGCCCTTGCTGATGATGCCCAGGCCCATGGCCGCGCAGGCCAGGTAGAACCAGCCCCAGGCAGGCCCGAGCAACAGGTGGCGGACCATGCCGTAGAGGCCCAGCGCCACCCACAGGCACAGGTAGCTGTCGATCTGCCCGGTACGCAGGATGCTGTAGCTCTGGTAGGTCGCCAGGAACAGCAGCGCGGCAATCACGCCGATGCGCCGGGTCCACAGGCGTCGCCCAAGGTCATGCAGCACCAAGGTGATGGTCGCCGCGGACATCAGCCCCGGCAGGTACAGGGCGACCTTGGGCGAGCCGGTCAGGTAGCTGAACAGGGCCACGGTCCACATGAATAATGGCGGCTTGTCGCCGTAGATTTCCGCTGCGCGGTGGGGGATGAACCAGTTGCCGCTCTGGAGCATCTCCAGGGCTACGCCGAGGAAGCGCTCCTCATCGACGTTCATCGGCTGGCGCCAGCCGATGCCGGCACCGACCAGCAGGACAGCGAGTGCAACCAAGGCCAGGCGTTCGGCCCCGAGCGTCTTGAACCTAGGCAAGGGCTATTCCTTCTGCTCTTTGTGTCGGGCAATCAATTGCAGGTTGCGCAGGTAGACCACCAGGCCGAACGACTGGCCGATGATGAACACCGGGTCTTCGCGGTAGATGGCGTAGATCAGCAGTAGGGCACTGCCGAGCATGCTCAGGTACCAGAAGCCCACCGGGATCACGCTGCGCTTCTTGAATTCGCTATACAGCCACTGCAGGACGAAGCGGCCGGTGAACACGACCTGACCGGCGAAGCCGACGATCAGCCAGAGGGTTTCGCGGGTCATCCTTCGAGCTCCTGGGGTTGGGTGTCGAGGCGTGTGCGGCGGATCAGCCACCAGACCCCGACCAGGTCGAGAATGCCGACCAGGGCACGGTCCAGGTTGCCGTACTTGGATACCCCGGCATGGCGCGGGCGGTGGTTCACCGGGTGCACCAGCATGCGACCCTTGTGGCGCAGGATCAGCGCCGGGATGTAGCGGTGCATGTGGTCGAAATAGGGCAGGCGCAGGAAGGCGTCGCGGTCGATCAGTTTCAGGCCGCAGCCGGTGTCCGGCGTGGCGTCCTTGAGCAGGCGGCTGCGCAGGCCGTTGGCAAAGCGCGAGGCCCAGCGCTTGCTGGCGGTATCGCGGCGGTTGACGCGGTGGCCGGCGACCAGCTGGATGCCGCCGGCGAAATCTTCGTTGCCGCGTACCAGGGCGAGCATGCCGGGGATGTCGGCCGGGTCGTTCTGCCCGTCGCCGTCGAGGGTGGCCAGCCAGCGGCCACGGGCAGCCTGGGCGGCATGCCAGATCGAGGTGCTCTGGCCCAGCGAGCGGTCGTGGCGCAGGATGCGCAACTGGTTGAAGCCCTGCTGCTTGAGCTGGCGCAGCATGTTGAGTGTCTGGTCGGTGCTGCCGTCGTCGACCACCAGCACTTCGTAGTTTTCATTGGCCAGTGCCGTGCGGATTTCCGCCAGCAATGCCGGCAGGTTGTCGACCTCATTCTTGGCGGGGATCAGTACCGAGAGGTCAAGTGGATCAGTCATTGAGGCTACCTGTGTTCTTGTAATGATTGCGTGGTCAAACCCGGTAGAAATCCCGGTACCAGCCAACGAAAGCGGCGACGCCGTGCTCCAGCGGGGTGCTCGGCGAAAAATCGATCCAGCGCGTCAGTGAGTCCACATCCGCCCAGGTTTCCAGCACGTCACCTGCCTGCAAGGGCAGGTACTCGCGCCGGGCCTTGATACCCAGCGTGTTCTCCAGGCAATCGACGAATTCCAGCAGGCGCACCGGCTGGCCGCGGCCGATGTTGAACAGCTGGCAGGGCGGTTGCCCGTCTTCAGGGCGTGGCGGCTTCTGGCGCAGGCGCAGGATGCTTTCGACGATGTCGTCGATGTAGGTGAAGTCGCGCGCCATCTGGCCGTGGTTGTAGATCTCGATCGGCTGGCCTTCGAGCATCGCCCGGGTGAACTTGAACAGCGCCATGTCGGGGCGGCCCCACGGGCCGTAGACGGTGAAGAAGCGCAGGCCGGTGATCGGCAACTGGTACAGGTGCGCGTAGCTGTGGGCCATCAGCTCGTTGGCCCGCTTGCTCGCGGCATACAGCGAAATTGGCTGCTCGACTGGGTCATCGATGCTGAACGGCTGCTTGGTATTGGCGCCGTACACCGAACTGCTGGAGGCATAGATCAGGTGCTGCGGCGGGTGCTGGCGGCAGGCTTCGAGGAGGTTGAGAAAGCCGGTCAGGTTGGACTGCCCATACACCGCCGGGTTGTCCAGCGAGTAGCGCACACCGGCCTGCGCCGCCAGGTGGATCACTTCGCTGAACGGCTGCCCGGCGAACAGTTGCTGCATGTCGGCGGCGTTGGCGATGTCGACCGTCTGGAAGCGGAAACTGGGGTAGGCGAGCAACTGTTGCAGGCGCGCCAGTTTGAGCTCGACGCTGTAGTAGGCGTTGAGGTTGTCGATGCCCACCACTTCGATGCCCGCTTCGCACAGGCGGCGTGCCAGGTGGAAACCGATGAATCCGGCCGCGCCAGTGATCAGTACGGGCATGGTGGATTCACCTGGCCACGGCCAATGCCGTAGTACGTGAGGCCGGCAGCGGCCATGTGCTCGGGTTCGAACAGGTTGCGGCCGTCGAACACCACGCGGTCAGCCAGTTGCTGCGGGACCTTGTCCAGGTTCAGCACGCGGTAGTCCTGCCACTCGGTGACGATCACCAGGGCATCGGCACCTTCCAGCGCATCGTCCTTGCACGGCACCAGTTTCAGGTCGGGGCGATTGCCGTAGTGCCGCTGGATCTCCTGCATGGCTTGCGGGTCGTGGGCCTGGACGCTGGCGCCGGCGGCCCACAGTGCTTCGAGCAGCACCAGGCTGGAAGCTTCGCGGATGTCATCGGTGTTGGCTTTGAACGACAGGCCCCACAAGGCGAAGACCTTGCCGTGCAGGCCGCCGGGGTAGTGGCGCTGGATCTTGCTGAACAGCCGGCTCTTCTGCCGCTGGTTGACCGCTTCCACCGCGCCCAGCAGCAGCGGGTCGATGCCTTCGGCCTCGGCGGTCCTGCGCAGCGCCTGCAGGTCCTTGGGGAAGCACGAGCCGCCGAAGCCGCAGCCGGGGTAGATGAAGTCGTAGCCGATGCGCGGGTCCGAGCCGATGCCGCGGCGGACCATTTCGATGTCGGCCCCCAGTTGCTCGGCCAGGTTGGCCATTTCGTTGATGAAGGAAATCTTGGTCGCCAGCATGCAGTTGGCGGCGTATTTGGTCAGCTCGGCGCTGCGCGCGTCCATGACCATGACTTTTTCGTGATTGCGGCTGAACGGTTGGTACAGCTCGCGCAGCAGTTCGACCTCGGCCGGTGCGGCGCCGCCGATGATGATGCGGTCCGGGCGCATGCAGTCATCCACTGCCGAGCCTTCCTTGAGGAATTCGGGGTTGCTGATCACGTGGTAGCGGTCTGCGTCGGCGACCGCCTGGCTGATTCGCGCCTTGATGCGGTCTACCGTGCCGACCGGCGAGGTGGACTTGTTGACGATGACCTTGGGGCCATCGGCATGTTCGAGGATGCTGTCGATCACGCTGAACACATAGCGCATGTCGGCGCTGCCATCGGCCTGGGGCGGAGTGCCGACGGCGATGAAATGCAACCTGGCGTAGTGCACCGCTTCAGCGGCGCTAGTGGTGAAACGCAGGCGACCGCAGGCCAGGTTCTTCTCCAGCAGGGGCGCAAGGCCGGGCTCGAAGATCGGGCAATGCCCCTCGCTGAGCGCCGCCACCCGCTCGGCGTTGATATCCATGCATAACACCGAGTGCCCCACCTGGGCCAGGCATACCGCCTGAGTAAGGCCGACATAGCCGGTACCGAAAACCGTAACCTTCATTCAAAGCTCCATGGTGTGAACCTGTACGGGCAGTACCCCTGCTGACGCAGGTGTTTGGCATTTGGCCGCAGAGATCCTTGGCGAAAAAGTAGAAAAAAAATGTCACATTTTTGTTTAAATCTTGTTACTTAAGCCCGGATATGAAGGCGCCTTGCTCATGCACACGTTTGCTTTGCAAATAAAAGGCAAACGCATCTTCCCGGCGCACAAAAGAGCGCCTGGCGCAGCCTGGAAGTTGAGAGGAAATTGCTCTAAGAAATGTCAGTTGTATGACAGTGGAGGCCGGTAAGTTGCCTCAAGTGGTGGTGGTGCCGAGGGGCTAAACTCATAACGGATATACATCCATTCATCCCACTGACCACCGCTCCCTCGAACCGGACTTGATCGTCGACGGTGGCCTTCTTGCAGAGGAGGGCAGGTCATGGACGAGGCAAGGCTTCACGAATTCATGGGCAAGCTGGTGAGTGACATGGGCGCTGCGGCGACCCTGGCCAATGTGATCCTCGGCGATGAACTCGGGCTCTACCGGGCCATGGCCGACAGCCAGCCGACCAGCCCCGAGGCACTGGCGGCAAAGACCGGCTGCCACCCGCGGCTGGTGCGCGAATGGCTAAACGCCCAGGCGGCCTCCGGCTACATGGTGCATGACAAGGGCATGTTCGTTCTGCCTGAGGAGCAGGCCATGGCCCTGGCCCTGGAAGATTCGCCGGTGTACATGGCTGGCGGCGCGGCGGTCATCGCGGCACTGTTCCATGACAAGGACAAGCTGGTGGCGGCCATGCGTGGCGACGGCGGGTTAGCCTGGGGTGATCACCACCCGTGCATGTTCAGTGGCACCGAACGTTTCTTCAGGCCCGGTTATCGCACCTTTCTTGTGGCGGACTGGCTGCCAGCGCTTGAAGGCCTGGTGGCCAAGCTGCAGGCCGGGGCCAAGGTGGCGGATGTCGGTTGTGGCCATGGCGCTTCGACCCTGGTCCTGGCGCAGGCGTTTCCAGCGTCCAGCTTCACGGGCTATGACTACCACGCACCCTCCATTGCCACGGCCAGCGAGCGTGCGCGCGAGGCCGGGCTGGCGCAGCGTGTGAGCTTCCAGCAGGCATCGGCCAAGGACTATCCGGGGCACGACCACGACCTGGTGTGCTTCTTCGATTGCCTGCATGACATGGGCGACCCTGTGGGCGCGGCGAAGCATGCCTACCGGGCGTTGAAGGCGGATGGCACGGTGATGCTGGTGGAGCCCTACGCCGAAGACTCGCTGGAGGGTAACCTGACGCCGGTCGGGCGGTTGTTCTATGCGGCGTCGACCTTCATCTGCACGCCTAACTCGCTGTCGCAGGAAGTGGGGCTGGGGTTGGGCGCGCAGGCTGGGGAGGCGCGGTTGCGGGCGGTGTTCGAGGAGGCGGGGTTCACAAGGTTCCGGCGAGCCACGCAGACACCGTTCAACCTCATTCTGGAGGCCAGGAAGTAGGTGTAATCCTGTGTCGGCCTCTTCGCGGGACAAGCCCGCTCCTACACGAAACCTGTTGGAGCGGGCTTGTCCCGCGAAGAGGCCGGGCCTGCAAAATGCAGAAGGGGCGCCTGATTGGCGCCCCTTCTGGTTCATAGCTTAAACTTCAGCGTCCCACGGACGATCGCCATTTTCATCTTTCACGCGGGTCGGCAGGCCCATCACGTCCAGCGCCTTGAGGAACGGCTCGGCTGGCAGCTCCTCGACGTTGACCATGCGTTTGGCATCCCACTCGCCACGGGCGACCAGCAGGGCCGCAGCCACTGGCGGTACACCGGCGGTGTAGGAAATGCCCTGGCTGTCGGTCTCGGCGTAGGCTTCTTCGTGGTCGGCCACGTTGTAGATGAACACTTCACGCGGCTGGCCGTTCTTGGTGCCCTTGACCAGGTCACCGATGCAGGTCTTGCCGGTGTAGCCCGGGGCCAGCGAGGCCGGGTCAGGCAGCACGGCCTTGACCACCTTCAGCGGCACCACTTCCAGGCCTTCGGCGGTCTTCACCGGTTGCTCGGAGAGCAGGCCCAGGTTCTTCAGTACGGTGAACACATTGATGTAGTGCTCGCCGAAGCTCATCCAGAACCGCACGTTCGGCACATTGAGGTTCTTCGAGATCGAGTGAACTTCGTCGTGGCCGGTCAGGTACAGGTTCTGTGAGCCTACCACCGGCAGGTCGTCGGTACGCTTGACTTCGAACATGGTGTTACTGGTCCACTGGCTGTTCTGCCAGCTCCATACTTGCCCGGTAAACTCGCGGAAGTTGATTTCCGGGTCGAAGTTGGTGGCAAAGTACTTGCCGTGCGAACCGGCATTGACGTCGAGAATGTCGATCGAATCAATGCTGTCGAAGTATTGCTGCTGCGCAAGTTTCGCGTAGCTGTTCACCACACCCGGGTCGAAACCGACGCCGAGAATGGCGGTAATGTTCTTTTGTTGGCACTCTTCGAGGTGTTTCCACTCGTAGTTGCCGTACCACGGCGGGGTCTCGCAGATCTTGCCCGGCTCTTCGTGGATGGCGGTGTCCAGGTAGGCGACACCGGTATCGATGCAGGCACGCAGCACCGACATGTTGAGGAAGGCGGAACCGACGTTGATCACGATCTGCGATTCGGTCTCGCGGATCAGTGCCTTGGTCGCCTCGACATCGAGGGCGTTGAGCGAGAAGGCCTGGATGTCGGCGGGTACCTTGAGGCTACCCTTGGCCTTGACGCTGTCGATGATGGCCTGGCATTTGGAGATGTTCCGTGACGCGATAGCGATACGACCCAGTTCGTCGTTATGCTGCGCGCACTTGTGGGCCACCACCTTGGCGACACCTCCTGCACCAATGATAAGAACGTTCTTCTTCAATTTACCTTTTGCTCCTTACTCGGAAAGCCGGTCTCACGACAGGCTGGAAACGTAGTCTTCGAAGCCGAAATCGCGAACCACCTCGACGCTGCCGTCGAGCTGCTTGACCACGATCGATGGCATCTTCAGACCGTTGAACCAGTTTTTCTTGACCATGGTGTAGCCTGCGGTGTCGATGAACGACAGGCGGTCGCCAATGGCCAGCGGACGATCGAATTGGTACTCGCCGAAGATGTCACCGGCCAGGCACGACTTGCCGCAGACCATGTAGGTGTGCTCGCCGTCATTGGGGGCCATCTTGGCGTTGAGGCGGTAGATCAGCAGGTCGAGCAGGTGCGCTTCGATCGAGCTGTCGACCACGGCCAGGTTTTTGCCGTTGTACAGGGTGTCGAGCACGGTCACTTCCAGCGAGGCGCTGTTGGTGATGGCGGCTTCGCCCGGCTCCAGGTAGACCTGCACGCCGTACTTCTCGGAGAAGGCTTTCAGGCGCGCGCAGAAGGCGTCCAGCGCATAGCCTTCGCCGGTGAAGTGGATGCCGCCACCGAGGCTGACCCACTCGACCTTGTGCAGCAGGTGGCCGAAGCGCTCTTCGATGTGCGACAGCATCTTGTCGAACAGGCCGAAGTCACCGTTCTCGCAGTTGTTGTGGAACATGAAGCCGGAGATCTGTTCGATCACCTGTTCGATCTTCGCCGGGTCCCACTCGCCGAGGCGGCTGAACGGGCGGGCCGGGTCGGCCAGCAGGTAGTCGGAGCTGCTCACCTGCGGGTTGACGCGCAGGCCGCGGACCTTGCCTTCGGACTGTTCGGCGAAGCGCTGCAGCTGGCCGATCGAGTTGAAGATGATCTTGTCGCAGTTCTCGAGCATTTCCTCGATCTCGTCATCGGCCCAGGCCACGCTGTAGGCGTGGGTTTCGCCAGCGAACTTCTGGCGGCCGAGCTTGAGCTCGAACAGCGAGGACGAGGTGGTGCCATCCATGTACTGCTGCATCAGGTCGAATACCGACCAGGTGGCGAAGCACTTGAGGGCGAGCAGCGCCTTTGCACCGGAGTTTTCACGCACGTAGGCGATCTTCTCCATGTTGCTCAGGAGCTTGGTTTTGTCGATGAGGTAGTACGGCGTCTTGATCATTTAAAGGCCCCCGGCCAGGCCGGCCAAAAAAAAGACCCGCATTGTGCCTTCACTTGCCGCAGATCGAAAGGGCGGATGGTGTATTTCGTCTGCGTGGGGCCAGTAATACAGAGGGAAATGAACATTCTGATGACAGGCTGACCAATGCCGGGTCGAACGCCTGCCAGCCATAATGCAATTCACCCTTGTACTCAATCGACCTGTTCCAACCACGCCCGAATCTGCTCCAGGGTCGCAGTAGCCCCACCACACACAACAACCAGCACGTTCTGGTAGCTGGCTAGCGCATCCGCATCATAAGCCACTGCCAACGCCGCCCCGCACGCCGGCTCCACCAGTACCCGATGGTCCAGCAGGAACCGCTCGCAAGCCTCCAGCGCTGCCCGGTCACTGACCAGGTGGCTGTGCACGGGATGCTGTCGGGTACAGGCCAGTGCCTGTTCGGCGACGCGTTTTGCGCCGAGCGAACTGGCCACCGAAGCGATACGTGGGAGCTCCACCGTGTGCCCGGCCTGCATGGCCACCTGCAGCGAAGCGGCTCCAGTGGTTTCCACCGCCAGCACCGGCACATCGCCCCAGCCATGGCGCTGCAAGCCTTCGACCACACCGCTGAGCAGGCCGCCGCCGCCCACCGACAGCACCACCGCATCCGGCTTGAGCCCGGTCGCCGCCACTTCGTCGACCAGGCTGGCATGCCCGGCCCACAGCAGCGGGTCGTCGAAAGGGTGGATGAAAGCATCGCCTTCACCGACAAGGGTCAACGCCAGCTCGTTGGCCTCTTGCCACGAGCTGCCATGCACCACCACCTTGGCGTCTTCCAGGCGCAGCAGCTGCCTGGCCCGCTCGGTGGTGGTCTCAGGTACCACCACGGTCACCGGCACCCCCAGCTTGCGCCCGGCATAGGCCACGGCCAGCCCGGCATTGCCGCCCGACGAGGAGACGAAATGGCGCGCGCCACGGGCGTGGTGCACCTCGCAGGCATGGCCAACCCCGCGCAGCTTGAACGAGCCGCAGGGCTGCAGGGCGTCGAGCTTGAGCCAGACCGAGCGGCCTGCGGCCAGCGACAGCGGGCGGGATTCGATCAACGGTGTCTCGATGTGCAGGGTCATGGGTTGGCTCCTCGCAATTGTTCCAGGTAGTTGTAAATGGTGTAGCGGGTCACACCCAGCGCCGCGGCCGCTTTCTCCACCCCGCCCTTGACGATGAACAGGCCACGTTCCTGCATGACGCGCACGGCCTCGACCTTGGCCTGTTTGTTCATTCGGCCCTGGCCGGTGCGCTGCAGCGAGTCTTCGATGATCTCACTCATCAGGATGGCCATGTCGGCGGGCTCGCCGGCCTCGGCAGGGGATGCGCCCAGTGGCTGCAGCTGCTGGAGGAAATGCATGGCGGCGTCGAGGCCGGTAATGTCGGTGTTGACGCAGAGGCTGGCGAACGGGTGGCCGTTGCTGTCGCGGAAGATCGCTGTGGCGCTGCGCAGGGTGCGGCCCTTGAGGGTGGTGGGGTAGTCGGGCAGTACCACGGGGGCAGCGCCTTGCTGATCGGCGCTGGCCTGCATCAGGGCCTTGAAGCCCTGGTCCTGCTCGGGGGCGGCGAGGATCGGGCTGCCGACCATGCGGCCGGAGAGGTGGCCGTTGACGATTGCCACCACGGAGTGTTCCGGGTGGTCGAGGTCGTGCAGGAGGATTTCCATGTTGCGCGCGGCAACGCTGCCCAAGGCCTGGAGGGCGGCCTTGAGGACGGTGAGGGTGAGCTGGCGTTCTTCGGCTGGGGACATGGGACATCACGAAATTCAACTTATTGTGTATTTTTACACATTAAGTTGAATTATGCGATGTGCCTTTCCAGGCCCATTCGCGGGACAAGCCCGCTCCTACAGGTACAGCACAGGTCGTGGGCCAGTGCTGTACCTGTAGGAGCGGGCTTGTCCCGCGAATGGGCCGCAAAACGGCCCCTTTATGCCTTAACTCAAGGCTGGCGTACGCGGCGGAATCATCCGGCGCGAGCCGGTCGCCTCGAAGGCCGCAGCAAAGCTCAGCAGCGCATTGTCGCTATAGGCCTTGCCGGCAAAGGTCAGCCCCACCGGCATGCCGATATCGGCCATCACGCCCATCGGCACGGTCACGGTCGGCACGCCCAGGTGGCGGATGGCCAGGTTGCCGTTGGCCACCCAGATGCCGTTGCTCCAGGCGATGTCGGCCGAGGCCGGGTTGACGTCGGCATCGGCCGGGCCTACATCGGCCACGGTCGGGAAAAGCACGGCGTCCAGGCCTTGCGCGTCCATCCAGTCTTCGAGGTCCATCTTGCGGGTCTTTTCCAGCCCGCGCAGGCCATCGGGCAGGGTCTCGATCTGGTCCCAGGTCTTCAGGCCGCGCTTGGCCATTTTGACGTATTCATCCATGCCGGCGGCCAGGTCGTCCTCACGGTTGGGCAGGGTGCCCGGGTCGTGCGGGAAGATCTGCGGGCCATCGACATCGGCCAGGCGGTTGAGCTTGGGGTCATCGTTGGCGCGCAGGAAGTCGTCGAAGGCCCAGCCCGACAGCTCCCACAGTTCGTCATGGAGGAATTCCTTGCTGACGATGCCACGGTTGTAGACGGTCGGCGCGCCAGGGCGGTCGCCCTCGCAGTTGGACACCAGCGGGAAGTCGACTTCCAGCACTTCGGCGCCGGCCGCTTCCAGGGCCTTGCGAGCCTGTTGCCAGAGGGCAATGACGCTGTCGCGGGTGAAGATGCGCTGGCCGGTCGGGCCGCCAATGCCTGGCTTCTCGGAGGTGCCGGCTTCGGCGTCGGCATTGATGTACATGCGCGGTACGCCAAAACGCTTGCCCTTGAGCGCGCTGGCGTCGACGGCCAGGTCCAGGTAGGACGCAGGGCGCACCGAGGAGGCGGCCGGGATCGGTACCCAAGGCTGCAGGCGCCACAGGTCGCCGCGCTTGTCGGCATCGTCGGCAACCACCACGTCGAGGATTTCCAGCAGGTCGGCCATGGTCCGGGCATAAGGCACTACCACGTCCATGGTCGGGGTCAGCGGCCAGTTACCACGTACCGAGATCACACCGCGCGAGGGGGTGTAGGCGCACAGGCCGTTGTTCGAGGCCGGGCCGCGGCCACTCGACCAGGTTTCCTCGGCCAGGCCAAAAGCGCTGAAGCTGGCGGCGGTGGCGGTACCGGCGCCGTTCGACGAGCCAGAGGCGAACGGTGCGGTCAGGTACTTCGCGTTGTACGGGCTTTCGGCGCGGCCGTAGACGCCACGCTGCATGCCGCCATTGGCCATCGGCGGCATGTTGGTCTTGCCCAGGCACACGGCACCGGCGGCGCGCAGACGCTCGATGGTGAAAGCGTCGCGCTGGGCGACCAGGTCCTTGAACGCCGGGCTGCCGGAGGCGGCAGTCAGGCCCTTGACCAGGTAGCTGTCCTTGGCAGTGTAGGGAATGCCGTCCAGCGGGCTCAGGGCCTGGCCCTTGGCGCGGCGGGCGTCGGAGGCCTCGGCTTCCTTGAGCGCTTCAGGGTTGCGTACGACCACGGCGTTCAGGGCGGTGGCGGTGTCGGCGCCATCGTAGGCGTCGATGCGCGCCAGGTAGGCCTTGACCAGCTCGACCGCCGTCGTGCGGCCCGTTTCGAGTGCGTCGCGCAGCTCGGCAATGGAAACCTCGGTTACCTCGATCATGCTTTCACCAAAATTTGTGCAGGTTGGGGCTAGTGCGAGGAGTGTACAAGAAGGGATCAGGGCTGGGAGGTTTGCGCGGGAGAAATGGTTTTTTGCAACGGGGCATTGTCGGGGCCGCGCAGCGGCCCCGTTGCCCTCAATCCAGGTCGGCCGCCGAGTGCCGTTCGGGCACCTGGCTGGCTTCATCGCCCCAGGTGCGATTGACCCGGGTGCCACGCTGTACGGCCGGGCGCTGGGCAATGGCCTCGGCCCAGCGCTGCACATGCGGGTACTCGGCCACCGACAGGAATTCGGCCGCACCATACAGGTTGCCGCGCACCAGCTGCCCGTACCAGGGCCATACGGCGATATCGGCGATGCTGTATTCGTCGCCACCGAGATAGCGGCTGACCGCCAGGCGGCGCTCCAGGACGTCGAGCTGGCGCTTGGCTTCCATGGTGAAGCGGTTGATGGCGTACTCGAACTTCTCCGGCGCATACACATAGAAGTGGCCGAAGCCGCCGCCCAGGTAGGGCGCGGCGCCCATCTGCCAGAACAGCCAGTTGAGGGTCTCGGTGCGTGCGGCCGGGGTGTTCGGCAGCAAGGCGCCGAATTTTTCCGCCAGGTGCAGCAGGATCGAACCGGACTCGAACACCCGCACCGGCGGCTCGACGCTGCGGTCGAGCAGGGCGGGGATCTTCGAGTTGGGGTTGACCTCGACGAAGCCGCTGGAGAACTGGTCGCCGTCACCGATGCGGATCAGCCAGGCGTCGTATTCGGCGCCGCTGTGGCCCAGGGCAAGCAGTTCTTCGAGGAGGATGGTGACTTTGACGCCGTTGGGGGTGGCCAAGGAATACAGCTGCAGCGGGTGCTTGCCGACCGGCAGGTCCTTGTCATGGGTTGGCCCGGCGATCGGCCGGTTGATGCTGGCGAACTGGCCGCCGGAGGCCGCGTCGTTGCGCCAGACCTTGGGCGGTACGTAAGGGTGCTTGCTCATGCAGGGTTCTCCTGGGAAGGCGCGAAGGCAGTCAGTCAAAGACGTTGACCTGCATCTATGCCACGGGTTCGGAGAAAAGCGCAAATGCATCGGGCGCGAGCGTGGGCTGCATGGAAAGGGGGTGGGGTGCATCCGCGGGGCATGCCCGCGAATGCGCTGGGTCAGGCCACGGGAATGGTCGGGTCCGCCGCCGCCAGGGCAGCCGCACGGTCCGCCGTCGGCGGATAGATCCAGATCGAATTGATCTGCGATTTCAGCAGCTTGGCCTCGGCCTTGTCGGTCGGTGGTGACACGGTGCGCTCCCAGCCCTCGGTATACACCGCGCCCCAGGCGCCAAGGTCGAGGCAGGTCACGTACTTGGGCTGGCTGTAGGTCATCGGTGCCACGCCGATCAGCTCGGCCGCTGCGTTGTTGCCGGCATAGCGCCCCAGCGCAATGGCATGCTGGCACGACATCACCGCGAAGTTGCCCTGGTTGTCGCAGGCGGCATAGGCCACGTCCCCGGCCGCGTAGACCGCGGCATTGCCGATGACCTTGAGATTGCCATCGACATGCAGGCGGCCTAGGCGGTCGCGCTCGCCGCTGATTTGTTCGGTCAGCGGGTTGGCCTTGAAGCCCACGGTCCAGATGACCGTGGCGGTGTCGATGCGCTGGCCGTTGTCCAGCAGCACCCCGTCGCGGTCCACCGAGGCGACAGTGGCGCCGCAGATCCACTCGATGCCTAGTGCCGCGGAGGCCTGTTCGATGGCCGGACGGATGCCATCGCCTAGCGCGGCGCCGATCTTCGCCCCACGGTCGATCACAACCACCCGCAGCCTGGTGTCCTCGCCGAGAATGGCGCGCAGGCGCGTCGGCAGTTCCGTGGCGGTCTCGATACCGGTGAAACCGCCGCCGGCCACTACCACGGTGTTGCGTGCGGGGCTCTCGGGCAGGTCGGCCAGGGACTTGAGGTGGGTTTCGAGACGCGTGGCGCTGTCGATCTTGTCGACATCGAAGACGTGTTCGATACCCACCATGTCCGGGCGATTGAGCACGCTGCCGCAGGCCATGATCAGGCGGTCGTAGGGCAGGCTGCATTCGGTGCCGGATGACGTGCGATAGCGTACGCGCTGCTCGGCTTCATCGACATGGAAGGCCGTGCCGTGGACGAAGCGCACGTTCACCGCATCGAACAGTTCCTGCAGCGGCGCGGCCATGGTATGCACTTCAGGTTCGTAGAAGCGCGGGCGTACATGCAGTTCGGCCTGGGGGGCGAGCAGTGTCACCTGGACATCCTTGCGGCCGTGCAGGTCGAGTTGGCGGATGGCGCTCAGGGCGCTCCACAGGCCCGCGAAGCCGGCGCCAATGATCAGGATGTTTTTCATCGTTATGCTCCTGGGGTGTCCATGAGGAAAGACCGGTAGACAAGGTAGACCGTCAGTGCGGTCAACGATGTTACGAGCGGCCAGCTGCCGCACCCTAGGCCAGAGAACCCTGAATTTCGGCCAAGGGTACCGTGCGGGCAAAGCGCGCCCGATAGTCGCGAGGGGTGACTGCCAGATGGCGCTGGAAGGCCAGGCGCATGCGCTCTTCGCTGCCGAAGCCGCACTGGCGGGCAACTTGCTCGATGTGGCCGTCACTGTTCTCCAGCCGCCGCCGCGCCGCTTCGAGGCGGAACACCTCGATGGCCTTGGCCGGGGTGCGGCCGGTTTTCTGCTTGTACACCCGGGTGAAGTTGCGCAGGCTCATGTGCGCCTGTTCGGCCAGGCGTTCGACGCTGAGCCGTGGGTCGTGCAGATGCTGGTTGAGCCATAGGTGCAGCGCCTCGAACGCCCCCGTGTCCTGGCCCTGGGACTTGAGCAGTTCGCTGAACTGGGCCTGGCCACCGGGGCGTTTGAGAAACACCACCAGCTCGCGCGCCACCTGCATCGCGACGTCGCGACCGCAGTCCAATTCGACCAGGGCCAGCGCCATGTCGATACCCGCGCTCACGCCGGCAGAGGTCCAGACGCTGCCCTGCTGGACGAAGATCGACTCATGGTCCACCTCCACGGCCGGGAAGTCGCGGCGCAATACCTCGCACATGGCCCAGTGGGTGGCGGCGCGTCGGCCATCGAGCAGGCCAGCGCTGGCCAGCAGAAAGGTACCGCTGCAGACCGAAGCGGTGCGCCTGGCGTGGTAGCTGGCACGGCGAAGCCAGGTGATCAGCGCGCCGTGATCGGGGAGGCTGCGGATGATGTCGGGGGCGCCGGGCACGATCAGCGTGTCGACGGTTTGCCTCATGACATCGTCCAGCCGCTCGCTGGCTACTACCAGGCCTTCGGCCGTTTGCTGCAGGCCACCTTCAAGGCTGGCGGTGTGCAGCCGGTAGCCTGGCAGGCCGCGCTCGGTCATGGCCTTGGTCGCGGCCCAGAACACGGTCTGCGCGCCGCTGAGGTCGAGCAAGCCCATCTGCGGATAGGCGACGAAGACCAGGACCCTTGGGTGGCCGACGGGGAGCAGTGGTGGGTCAAGTTGCTGGTTGGGCTCGGTCATTGTATCGGGCGTCGCCTGGTGGTGATGGCGTCCTCGGATTCAGAATGTCGGCGGGGTGATCACCCAGATGATCACGGCATCCACCTCGCCAGGGTTGCCATAGCGGTGCGGCTCCTGGCTGGAGAAGCTGAAGCTGTCGCCTTCGCCCAGCAAGAAGTGACGCTCGCCGACCCACACCTCGAAACTGCCCGAGAGCACATAACCCGCTTCGTCGCCTTCATGGCTGTAGCTCTGCTGGCTGTAGGTGCCCGGCGGAAAGCGCGAGTGCAGCATCTCAAGCTGGCGGTTGGGCTGCGGGGTGAGCAGCTGGTCGACGATGCCGTCCTCGTAATGCACGCTCAGCCGGCTGTTGCGCCGCACCACATAACCCTGGTCTTCGGGGGCGGTGCTGGCTTCGCTGGCGAAGAACCACTGGATGGTTACGCCCAGGCTGCGGGCGATGTTGAACAGCGCCGGGATCGATGGGTACGACAGGTTGCGTTCCAGCTGGCTGATGTAGCCAGCGGTCAGCTCGCTGTGCGCCGCCAGCTCCGCCAGGGTCATGCCGCGGCGCTTGCGCAGGCCGCGGATGCGGCCACCGAGGAACTGCGGCGCGCTGCCGCCGTCTTCGGCGGCGGGCGGGAACTGGGGTTGCTGGCTCATGCGCTTCGGTCCATCGGGAAAGCCGCAGTATGGACAGGCTCAGAGTGCCCAGGCAACTGTCAGGCCCTCATGGATCGCCTCCTCGACCGTGCGTGGGGCCAGGCAGTCGCCGATGCGTCGCACCTCCACCAGGCCTGCCAGTTCGGCGGCCAGGGTGTCCTGAGGCTGGTGGCCAAGGCACAGCACCAGGGTGTCGATGCCTTCGAAGATCATCGGTTCGCCGCTGGCGGTGTGCTGCAGGTAGACGGTGTTGTCGTCGCAGCCGTACAGGCGGGCGTAAGGGGTGATCGGGATGCCCAGGCGGTGCAGCTCGCCAGCCAGCTGGTCGCGTACGTACAGCGGCAGGGTTTCGCCGCAGTGGGTGCCGTTTACCGCCAGTTGCACCTGGTGACCGTCGCGGACCAGGCGCTCGGCGATGCCGGGGCCGATCCAGTCGCAGCGCCAGTCGATCACCAGCACCGAGCGGCCGAGGGGCGCTTCATTGCGCAGAACCTGCCAGGCATCCACTACCTGCAGCTCGCCGCTACGTTCGAACGATGGCCAGTAGGGCGTGGCGCCGGTGGCGGCGATCACCAGGTCGGGGCGTTCGCGTTCGACCAGGGTGCGTTCCACTCGCGTATTACGTACTACGCGTACACCGGCCAATTCCATTTCCCGCTGCAGGTTGGTGCTGGCTCCGCCGAATTCGCTGCGTCGGGGCAGCAGTTGCGCGAGCTGTATCTGGCCGCCGAGTTGTGTACTGGCTTCGTACAGCGTGACGTCATGCCCCCGGGCAGCGGCAACGGCTGCGGCCTTCATGCCGGCGGGGCCACCACCCGCCACCAGGATGCGCTTGCGCGCGGTAGCGGGTGCCGGGGTTTCGTACTGCAGTTCGCGGCCGGTTTCCGGGTGCTGGATACAGGAGATCGGCAGCCCCCGGTGGAAATGGCCGATGCAGGCCTGGTTGCAGGCAATGCAGGCGCGCACGTTTTCGACCTGGCCGCGCTCGGTCTTGGCCGGCATCTGCGGGTCGCAGATCAGTGCGCGGGTCATGCCGCAGACGTCGGCCTGGCCACGCGCCAGGATTTGTTCGGCTTCCTGCGGCTGGTTGATGCGCCCGGTGACGAACAGCGGGATGTCCAGGTGCTGCTTGAAGGTTCCGGCCTCGCGCGCCAAGTAGGCCGGGGCGATGGCCATGGGCGGCACGATGTGCACGGCGCCACCCAGCGACGCCGAGGTGCCGGCGACGATGTGCAGGTAGTCGACCTGGTCTTGCACGGCCTGGGCGGCGGCGAGCGATTCGTCTTCGCTCAGGCCCTCGCTGTCGCGCTCGTCGGCGCTGATGCGCAGGCCGACGATGAACTGCTCGTCGGTGGCCGCCCTGACCGCTGCCAGCACCTCGCGCAGAAAGCGCAGGCGCTGTTCCAGGTCGCCGTTGTAGCCGTCGTTGCGCTGGTTGACCCGCGGATTGAGGAACTGCGCAGGCAGGTAACCATGGCTGGCCACCACCTCGACACCGTCCAGGCCTGCCTGGTGCAGGCGCCGGGCGGCGCTGGCATAGCCCTGGACGATCTCGTCGATCATCGCCTGGTCCAGCGCCCGTGGCATCACGCGGAAGCGCTCGTTGGGTACCGACGAGGCCGAGTAGGCCACCGCCAGCAGGCCGTCCGCCGACTCCATGATCTCCCGCCCCGGGTGAAACAGTTGCGACAGCACCACCGTGCCGTGGGCGTGGCAGGCCTCGGCCAAACGCCGGTAGCCGTCGATGCAGGCGTCGTCGGTGGCCATCAGCACGTGCGAGGTGTAGCGGGCGCTGTCATGCACCCCGGCCACCTGCAGCACGATCAGGCCGACACCGCCGGCGGCGCGGGCGCGCTGGTAGGCGATGAGCTTGTCGTTGACCAGGTTGTCGGTGGGCAGGCAGGTGTCGTGGCCGGTCGACATGATGCGGTTTTTCAGGCGTTTGCCGCGGATCTGCAGGGGCTCGAACAGGTGGGCGAAGGCGGTCGTCATGCGGGCAGCTCCGGTACAGTGTCGTTCTTGTTTTTCTCATGAAAGTGTAGCCTCAGTAAAAAATCAACTTGTTTTTTTACTAGTGCCCGACTAGCTTTTTCCCAGCCACGGCAGTGGCGCGTGACCTCACTACAACAAGAAACGGGCCTTCGAGCTGATGCTGGAAGGTACCGACAGGAGGCAACTCGATGCAGGCATTTCCTCGCAGTACCGGCCTTTGCGCAGCACTGCTGGCCTTGGGCCTGGGCAGTGCGCAAGCGGCGCCGCAGATGGTCGTGGTCGGCTATGGCGGCGCCGGTCAGAAAGCCCAGGATGTGGCGATCTTCCAGCCTTTCAGCGCCCAGGACGGCAGCAAGTTGATCCAGAGCGAATACAACGGCGAGATGGCGCGCATCCAGGTGATGGCCGATACCGGCAATGTCGACTGGGACGTGGTGCAGATCGAGGGGCCGGATCTGATGCGCGGCTGCGACGAGGGCATCTACGAGCACCTCGACTGGCAGCGCCTGGGGCATGCCGCCGAACTGATCCCCGCTGCGGCCCAGGACTGTGGCTCGGCGGCGCTGGTGTGGAGCGTGGCAATCGCCTACGACCGCGACAAGCTGGCCCAGGCGCCGACCTCGTGGGCCGATTTCTGGGATGTGCAGAAATACCCAGGCAAGCGCGGCCTGCGCAAGCGTGCGGTGTACAACCTGGAGTTTGCCTTGCTGGCCGACGGGGTCAAGGTCGAGGACGTGTACAAGGTCTTGTCGACCCCGGCGGGTGTCGAGCGTGCCTTTGCCAAGCTCACCGAGCTCAAGCCGTATATCCAGTGGTGGGATGCCGGCGCGCAACCGGCGCAGTGGCTGACCGCAGGCGACGTGGTGATGACCTCGACCTACAGCGGCCGCATCGCCGTGGCCGCCCAGCAAGGCAGCCCGCTGGCGGTGGTGTGGCCCGGTAGCCTGTATGGCATGGATTACTGGGCGATCATCAAGGGTTCGAAACATGTCGACCAGGCCAAGCGCCTGATCAGCTATGCCAACCAGCCGGATACCCAGGTGCGTTACGTCGAGCAGATCCCTTATGGGCCGACCAATACCCAGGCAGCGGCCAAGCTTGACCCGGCGCTGGCCAGTTGGGTGCCGACCTCACCGGAGAACCTGCAGGGTGCCTTGGCGATGAATGTGGAGTTCTGGGTCGACCATGGTGAAGAGCTGGAACAGCGCTTCAATGCCTGGGCCAGCAAATAGGTGTCGGACTATCGCGACTGACTTGCCGGCCTTTTCGCGGGCATTACGTAGGGCGCGGCGACGGCGGCGCCGCAGCGCAGCACGCAGGCTTTCTGGATGGCTTGCCACTAGGGCTTTAGCGGCCTGGGCGCTGATAACCAGGCCCATGACGACAGCGCTGGCCAGTGTATTGCGGATGGGCGCGGGGACTGAAACGCGCATTTTTGACCTCTCCGTTGGAACTTGTTCTTGTAGGCACAAGGGCAAAGCTGGATCGCTGTGTGCTGTAGTGAGTGTTGTCATGTGTGCAGCGATGTATTCCGCTTGGGTCCGGGCGCGAAATGTTGTCAACGGGGAGTTTTCTGCAGGCGAAAAAAAGACCTGTGGGACGGGGCAGGCCCCTCGCCACAGGTCTTTTTGAATCAGAGGGTTAAGTGGTCAGAGCGACTCCGGCACAATCATGCTGGCGGGGGCTTCGGCGGCACGTCGGTGCGCTACGCAGTAGTACAGCACGCTCGGCACTACCAGCCCGATCAGCCACGACACATCCACGCCGCCCAGGTGCGCGACCATGGGGCCGGTGTACAGCTTGGTGTCGATGAACGGCATCTGCACCAGCACGCCAAGGGTGTAGACACTGATGCCAGGCCAGTTCCAGCGGCCATAGCGGCCCTGCGGGTCGGCCAGGGCCGGGATGTCGTAGCGCTCCTTGGTGATGAAGTAGTAGTCCACCAGGTTGACCGCGCTCCAGGGCACGAAGAAGGTCAGCAGGAACAGGATGAACGACTTGAACGCACTGAGGAACGAGTGCTGGCCGAGCAGGGCGACCAGGGTGGCGGCACCGACGATGGCCAGCACGAACACCAGGCGTTGCACGCGGCTGATCGCCAGGTGCCCACGGAAGCCGCTGATGATCGTGGCGATGCACATGAAGCTGCCATAGGAGTTCAGCGTCGAGATGGTCACCTTGCCGAAGGCGATGCTGAAGTACAGCAACGCTGCGGTGGTACCGGCGCCGCCGAGGCCGACGATGTAGGCCACTTCACGCCCGCTGAACTGCCCGCCGGCGATTGCCGCAGCGAACACGCCGAGAATCATCGACGCTTGCGCACCGACGACCGAACCCAGCCCAGCAGCGAAGAAGGTCTTCACCGGCGAGGTGCTGCTCGGCAGGTAGCGCGAGTAGTCGGCCACGTAGGGGCCGAAGGCGATCTGCCAGGAGGCTGCCAGCGACACCGAGAGCAGGAAGGTGGCCCAGCTGAAGTGGCGGTTTTCCAGCAGCTGGCCGATGTCGGCGAGCATCAGGATGCGGCTGAACAGGTAGACGAAGGCGATGATGCCCAGCACGCTGGCGATCCGGCCGATCCAGTGGATTACCCGGTAGCCGGCCAGAGTGGCGAGCACGATCACCGAGGCGAAGATGAGGATGCCGGTGCTGTCACTGACGCTCAGCAACTGGCCGATGGCTTGCCCGGACAGCACCGTGCCGGTGGCAGTGAAGCCCAGGTACATCAGGCAGACCAGCACCATCGGGATGGCCGCGCCGTACACACCGAACTGCACGCGGCTGGAGATCATCTGCGGCAGGCCCAGGCGCGGGCCCTGGGCCGCATGCAGGGCCATGACCGCGCCACCGATCAGCTGGCCCAGCAGCAGGCCGATCAGCGACCAGAACACGTCGCCGCCGAGCACCACGGCCAGGGCACCGGTGACGATGGCGGTGATTTGCAGGTTGGCGCCGAGCCAGAGGGTGAACTGGCTGTACAGCTTGCCATGGCGCTCGGCTTCTGGAATGTAGTCGATAGAGCGCCGTTCGAGCACGGATTTGCGGGACATTGAGTGCTCCACTTGATTATTTTTGTGTCAGGGAGAGGGCCATCGCCGGCACGCTGCGCGGGTGGCGTCTGCCTGATATCAGCATGTCTATACAAGTAGGGTCAAGTGAAGCTTGCAGGCCGTAACAGACCATCTGTTGCGCAAGGGTTGGCTGCAACTGTGCTGGTCCATCGTCGGAAAATGGCCTTATGCTGTTACCAAATATGTCTAGAAAGCCTGAAGAAGGAAGCAGCAATGCCGCTCAAGGACCTGCTGATCGCCCTGGTGGTGATTGTCGCCTGGGGAGTCAATTTCGTGGTCATCAAGGTGGGCCTCGATGGCCTGCCGCCGATGCTGCTGGGGGCATTGCGCTTTCTGCTGGTGGCGTTTCCGGCCGTGCTCCTGGTCAAGCGGCCGAAGCTGCCGTGGCGCTGGCTGATCGCATACGGCGCTACCATTTCCCTGGGCCAGTTCGCCTTCCTCTTTCAGGCCATGTACAGCGGCATGCCTCCCGGCCTGGCGTCGTTGGTGCTGCAGTCGCAAGCGTTCTTCACCCTCGGTTTTGCCGCGCTGTTCCTGGGTGAGCGGCTGCGCCTGGCCAGTGTGCTGGGGCTGGCGGTGGCTGCCAGCGGCCTGGCGCTGATCGGCAGTGAAGACAGCGGCCATGTGCCGCTGGTGGCACTGCTGCTGACCTTGTGTGGCGGGGCCATGTGGGGCATGGGCAACATCATCACCCGCCGCTTTGGCTCGGTGGACCTGGTGGCGCTGGTGATCTGGGGCGGTTTGATTCCGCCGCTGCCGTTCCTGGCCTTGTCGTGGCGGCTGGAAGGGCCGGAGCGCATCGGCCATGCACTGGCCAATATCAGCTGGAGTTCGGTGCTGGCGCTGGCGTACCTGGCATTCGTCGCCACCATGATCGGCTACAGCCTCTGGAGCAAGCTGCTGTCGCGCCACCCGGCGGGCAAGGTAGCGCCGTTCTCGCTGCTGGTGCCGGTGATCGGCCTGAGTTCGTCGGCGTGGTTGCTGGGTGAACGGTTGACGGCGGTGCAGGGCTGGGGCGCGCTGCTGGTGATGCTCGGCCTGTTGGTCAATGTGTTCGGGCCGAAGCTGGGGCAGCGTCTGCGGGCGGCCAGTGCGCAGTAGCGGAAGCGGCCGGCGCATTTGTTAGACTTGGCCTTTTTCGCAAGGCCAAGGAGCGCAACATGATCATCTCCACCACCAGCCAACTCGAAGGCCGCCCGATCGCCGAGTACCTTGGCGTGGTCAGCTCCGAATCGGTGCAAGGCATCAACTTCGTGCGCGATTTCTTCACACGCGTTCGCGACGTCTTCGGTGGCCGTTCGCAGACCCTGGAAAGCGCCCTGCGCGAGGCCCGCGAGCAGGCTACCGAGGAACTCATTGCGCGGGCACGGCAGTTGCAAGCCGATGCCGTGGTAGGCGTGGACTTCGAGATCAGCATGCCGTCGGTGCAAGGCGGCATGGTCGTGGTGTTCGCCACCGGTACCGCCGTGCGGCTGAAGTAGCCAAATGCCACTGGTCGGGTCTGCAGGTTTCGTCCGGGCAGTCCGCTTGTGACCGGCTAGTCTCACTGGCATAGGTCGCGTTTTTCAGGTCAGCCCATTGCTGACCGACGCGGGCGCCACGGAATGGAGACAGGCATGAGCGACACCTTTTTCGAAGACACGAACGATTCATTCCCGATCAACAGCCAGGTACGTTGCGGTCAGGCGGCATTCAATCTGGGCTTTGCCCACATGACCCTGGACGACTCGGAAAACCTCAAGCCTGCACACCTGCAGCGCATCAAGAAGGGCCGTTTCACGCCACGGGTGCCAGCCAGGAAGTAGGCCTCGAAAAAGTGAACCTGCTCACACTACCCCGCCCGATGGCGGGGTTTTTTGTGGGTGTTGCTTGACCCTGCTCATGGTATCGGTGGGTTGCCCTCGCGATGGCGGCGCAGTTGTGGTCTTCTGGCGCGGCATCCAGGAAAGCGAGGATTGATCTTTCATGCGAGTCAGGGACGAGACCTATTGGCAGTGGGCCGACACACAGTTGCACAGCCGCTGCCATGAGGAAGTGCTCAGCGACGGCACTTCGCTGGATATTCAGGTACGCCTGTCGCGGCTCGGCGCGACGCAACTGTTTCTTGGGTTGTATGGGCAGGACGGGCGGGCACTGCTGGAGGAGTACTACGCGTCGCGGCCTGGCGAGACCATGACCCGTGCGTTGGTGTGGGGTGTCGACCGGGCCCGGGCGCTGGCCACGGGGGCATTGCCCATGCCGCGGCAGCGCCGGCGGGCATGAAAAAGCCCGGCCTATGCAGGCCGGGCTTCATAAGTGGCGGCGAACCCTCAGTTGAGCGGTTCGATCACCTTGACTGCCTGCCGCTCACGGGCGGCGGGCCATTCTTGTTGCAGGGTCTGCAGCACGCGGCCGACGAACTCGGTATCGGCGGCGGCCTTCTTGCCGACGTAGCCCTGGCCACGGCGGTAGACCTTGAAGCGGGCGCGCATGCTGGGCAGGTGCGCTTCGAATTCATCTTCGACCGTGTTCGGCGGCAGGCGGTCGATGCGCACCTCGCCGGTCTGGCTGACCCACAGCAGGTGGTCGTCGAGGCTGTCCTTGCGTACCGCGAACAGCTGGGCCAATTGGTCGATAGTCGGATTGTTGTTCAAGTTCATCATAAAGCCCCCATCACCTATTTGTTGTTGATTCTCACAGTTGGCGCCACAGGTTGTAGCGCACTACCAAGGCTGCTACAGCAGCATCGCAACAGGGGCTTTCTCACGCTGCCTTTTGGACAGATTCCCTCTCCACGGACGGCCTGCGTTACCGCGCAAGCCGTCTGGAACACCCTTGCCACCGCTCCCGATCAGGGAGACGGCTTCATCATGCACAAGGCTGATGAACGGCGTCAATGCTTTTGTAGTGAATATTTTCAGGCACTACATTTTTGTCATATTGTCTGGCAATTCATTCAGCGGTGACTCAGCGGTCGAGGTTGGACAGGATCTGGAAGGCCGCGCGCACCCGGGCTTCGTTGGGGTAATTGCGGTTGGCGAGCAGGACAATGGCCTTGCCTTCGGACGGGATGAAGGCGGCGTAGGCGCCGAAACCGCTGGTTGCCCCGGTCTTGTTGTACCAGGCGGCGGGCAGGGCCGGGAGCGCCGGGTTGAGGCGCTGGGTTGCATGGGGGTCACGAATCATGCGCGGGCTGTTGCCATCGACCAGTGTCTCCAGCGTGACCGGGTAAGGGTAGCGTTCCCAGCCCAGGCCCTGGGTCATGGCGCCCACCTTGAAGTAGCCGGCCTGGGTGATGGCGGTGGCCTTGCGCAGGGCCGGTGGCAATTCGTCAGGCTGCATGTGCAGGCGCACGTAGCGCAGCAGGTCGCTGGCGCTGGTCTTGATGCCGTAGGCTTCGTCGGCGTAGGGGCCAGGGCTGACGCGCACAGGGTGGTTCTGCGCGTCGTAGCCCTGTGCGTACAGCGCCTGTGCAGCCTGAGGCACCTGCAGGTAGGTGTGCTGCAGGCCCATCTGCGCAAGCAGGTGCTGAGTCATGACGGCGGCGAATGGCGCGTGTTGCGCACGCGCCGCGAGGTCGCCGAACAGGCCCAGGCTCGGGTTGGAGTAGCAGCGCTGGGTGCCATGCTCGGTGTGCGGCTTCCAGTTGCGGAAGAACGCCAGCGTCTGCTCCGGCGTCTGAACTTCGTCGGGGAACTGCAAAGGCAGGCAGTCGGCGCTGTAGGCGCCAAACTCCAGCACGCTGGCCTCGCCCAGGGGCGCGCCGGCCAGCGCGGGCTGGTAGCGCCGGGCGGGTGCCTGGAGGTCGAGTTTGCCTTCGGCACTGGCCAGGGCGGCGAGGGTAGCGGTGTAGGTCTTGCTCAGCGAGCCGATCTCGAACAACGTGTCGGCGGTTACCGCGCTGCCGTCGGCCTTGCTGGCTACGCCATAACTGAAATAGTAGGCCTGGCCATTGGTGTAGACCGCCACGGCCATGCCGGCGATGTCCTGCTCTTTCATCAGGGGCCGGATGACCTCGTCCACCTGGGCTTGCAAGGGTTCGGCAGCTTGCGCACTGGTTAAGCCGAACAGGATGAGCAGTGGTGCAAGACGTACGAGCGGCATGCGAGGTTCCTTTTTTGGGTGTGGCCGTCGAGGGAGTGTCCGTTGAGCGACACCGATGGGGGTTCCGGCGTTAGCGGGAAAAAACCGAGGACCTTATCGTCTGGCCCTGCACAACCACAAGATGGAAACTGTTATGAAGTATTTGCGCATGTTGTTCGACAACTTCACCCTGTGCCTGCTCGGGGTGGTGCTGATCGCCACCGTGCTGCCTTGCTCGGGCGACGGCGCGGTGTATTTCGGCTGGCTGACCAACCTGGCGATCGGCCTGCTGTTCTTCCTGCACGGCGCCAAGCTGTCGCGCGAGGCGATCATCGCCGGTGCTGGCCACTGGCGTCTGCACCTGCTGGTGTTCTCCTGCACCTTTGTGATGTTCCCGCTGCTGGGCCTGGCGTTCAAGCCGCTGTTCGTGCCTCTGGTAGGCAACGAGCTGTATCTGGGCGTGCTGTATTTGTGCGCGCTGCCTGCCACCGTGCAGTCGGCCATCGCCTTCACTTCGCTGGCCCGCGGTAATGTGCCGGCCGCCATCTGCAGCGCGGCGGCTTCCAGCCTGATCGGCATCTTCCTGACACCGCTGCTGGTGATGCTGCTGCTGGGCGCCAGTGGTGACACCGGTTCGGGGCTGGATGCCGTATTGAAGATCACCATGCAGTTGCTGGTGCCGTTCGTGGCCGGGCAGGTCGCACGCCGTTGGATCGGTGCCTGGGTCAAGAAAAATGCCCGCTGGCTCAAGATGGTGGACCAAGGCTCGATCCTGCTGGTGGTGTACACCGCGTTCAGCGAGGCCGTGGTTACCGGCCTGTGGCACACCGTGTCGCCGCAGCACCTGGCCGGGCTGTTCGCGGTCTGCGGTATCCTCCTGGCGGTGGTGCTGTTCGGTACACGCATGCTGGGCAAGGTGTTGGGCTTCAGCCTGGAAGACCGCATCACTATTCTGTTTGCCGGTTCCAAGAAGAGCCTGGCCACCGGGGTGCCGATGGCTCAGGTGCTGTTCGTGGGGAGCGGCATTGGCGCGATGATCCTGCCGCTGATGCTGTTCCACCAGATCCAGTTGATGGTGTGTGCGGTGCTGGCGCAGCGCTATGCCAGTCGCGAGCAGGTGGGTGAGGGGGCTACTGCTTCTTCCTGAAAGATGTGTGTTGCCGGTGCAGGCTATCGTGCCTGCCCGGAACTGCGCTCGCGCAATGCCTTCCCCACCTCGGCCTCGATCTTGTAGGCCGGCCCTTCCAGCTCCTCGTAGTTGCGCGTATAGCGTCGGGCAAATTCATTCACCCCCAGTTGCTGATACTGCTGCACATGCTTGAGCTCATGGGCCCACAGTGCCACGTTGTCCTCGGCATCGCTGGCGTGGCGGAAGATGATGGTGTCGATCAGCGTCACCGCGTTCACGTCCGGGTTCTGCAGCATGGCGTTGGCCGCCGTGACCTGCTGCTCGTCACCGACCCGGTAGCGCGCGGCATCGAGCACGGCGAAGTCATACCAGGGCTCCAGCTGCGCGCGGATGTGCAAAGGGATCGGTTGAGTGCCGCTGGCAGTGGCCTCGTCGCGAGCCTGTTGCAAGGCAAACGCCAGGCTGCTGGACGCCACGGTCTCGACATCCTTGAGCACCTGCCCGGCCTGGCCGGGGTCGATCGGTGCGCAGAAACAGCCCATCAGGCACACCTGGTACTGACCAGGCGGGCAGGCCTGGTCGGCCAAGGCAGGCGCTGCCAGCAACAGCCCCAACAGCAGGTTAATCCGCTTCATTCAACGCCCTGTCGACAAAGCCCTTGCTGGCATCGAGCAACTGCTGTTGCACCTCTTCACTGGCCAGCATGCGCCCGACCACCAGTGCGCCGACGCACTGACTGATCAGCACCCAGGCCAGCGCCGGGTCTTTCAAGGTTTCGCTCCATGCGGCATGCAGCCCCACCAGCCAGTGCTCGGCCTCTTCGCGCACAGGCTGTTCGGCGCGGGCGATTTCCACCCCCAAGGGCGGCAGCGGGCAGCCGCCCTCGGCATTGTGCAGGTGTGCCAGGCTCAGGTACTGCTGCAGGCAGCGGGCCAAACGTTCGCGGCTGGCACCCTGGTTGGCCAGGCGGGCCAGCGGGCTGTTGCACAGTTCCTGGCGGACTATTTCGGTGAACAGGTCGTCCTTGGACGGGAAGTGGTTGTAGAAGGCGCCGCCAGTCAGGCCGATGGCCTTCATCAGCCCGGCCACGCCGGTGCTGGAAAAACCGCCGCGCTTGGCCAGCGCGCCGCTGCTGGCCAGCAGCTTGTCGCGGGTCTGCTGCTTGTGTTCGGTGGAGTAGCGCATGCACGGCCTCTTCGCGCTGCTTGACGATGGCGGCGATCATAACATAGCGTTCGTTTACTAAACGATCATTCACCAATGGAGGCAGGCATGGCAGAACAACAAAAAGTGGTGCTGGTGATCGGGGCTGGGGACGCCACGGGTGGCGCGATCGCCAAACGCTTCGCCCGTGAGGGTTATGTGGCGTGTGTTACCCGCCGCCAGGCTGAAAAGCTGCAGCCGCTGATCGATGAGATCCGCGCTGCAGGTGGCCAGGCCCATGGCTTCGGCTCGGATGCGCGCAAGGAGGAGGAGGTTGCCGAGCTGGTGGAAACCATCGAGCGTGATATCGGCCCGATCGAGGCGTTTGTCTTCAATATCGGCGCCAATGTGCCGTGCAGCATCCTCGAGGAGACACCACGCAAGTACTTCAAGATCTGGGAAATGGCCTGCTTCGCCGGCTTCCTCACCGCCCAGGCCGTGGCCCGGCGCATGGTCACCCGTGAGCGCGGTACCCTCCTGTTCACCGGCGCCACCGCAGGCACGCGTGGCGCTGCCGGTTTCGCTGCCTTCGCCGGGGCCAAGCACGGGTTGCGCGCCCTGGCCCAGAGCATGGCGCGGGAGCTCGGCCCGCGGAACATTCACGTTGCCCATGTGGTGGTGGATGGTGCCATCGACACGGCGTTCATCCGCGACAGTTTCCCGGAACGCTACGCGCTGAAGGATCAGGACGGCATTCTCGACCCGGCACACATCGCCGACAGCTACTGGTTCCTGCACGCCCAGCCCCGTGATGCCTGGACCTTCGAACTGGACCTGCGCCCGTGGATGGAGCGTTGGTAAGCCTGACTGACCAAGGAGTGTGATGCATGAGCAAGACCGTGGAGTTTTACTTCGACCTGGGCAGCCCGGCCAGCTATCTGGCCTGGACCCAGCTGCCTGCTATCTGCGCCCGGCATGGCGCGACCCTGGTTTACCGGCCCATGCTGCTTGGCGGAGTATTCCAGGCCACCGGCAATGCTTCGCCGGCGATGATCCCTGCCAAGGGCCGCTACATGTTCACCGACCTTGGCCGTTATGCCCGCCGGTATGGCGTGCCATTCGGCCTACCGCCGGGGTTCCCGGTGAACACCCTGCCCCTGATGCGCGGAGCCATCGGCATGCAGCTTCGCGCGTCAGCCCAGTTCGAAGCGTTGTTGGCCGCGCTGTTCAAGGGGCTGTGGGAACAGCGGCGCAACTTGAGCGATGGCTCGGCATTGGATAAAACACTCAGCCAGGCCGGCTTCGACCCTGCGGCGTTTCATGCGCTGGCGGCAGATGGCGAGGTAAAGGCCGAACTCAAGCGGGTGACCGAAGAAGCGGTTGCGCGGGGTGTGTTCGGTGCGCCGACCTGCTTTGTCGACGGGGAAATGTTCTTCGGCCAGGATCGCCTGGATTTCGTCGAAGAAGCGCTGAGCCGTTGAGGCTGCATGGCCTCGCCATGGGCGAGGCCAAGCCGGGCTCAGAAATTGGCCGGGGTGTTGGCGCTGATGATTTCCGCCTCGTCCTGGCCAATGTTCTTGAAGCTGTGCGGCAGGGTGGTGGGGATGTAGTAGCCATCGCCCGAGTTGAGGATGCTCACCTGGCCATCGACCCACAGCTCCACGGTGCCGCGGGTGACCAGGCCACATTCTTCGCCTTCGGCATGCACGATCGGCTCGCCCGAATCGGCACCCGGGGCATACAGCTCGCGCAGCATGCGCATCTGCCGGGCCTCAACGCTGGCGCCGACCAGCAGCATGCGCAGGCCATTACGGCCCAGGTCCGGCTGCTCGCTGGCGCGGAACACGAAGCGCTCTTCGCGCACCGGTTCGTCGAAGCTGAAGAACTCGGCCAGGGTCATGGGGATCCCTTCGAGCAGCTTTTTCAGGGAACTGACCGATGGGCTGACACGGTTCTGTTCGATCTGCGAGATCGTCGAGTTGGTCAATCCGCTGCGGCGGGCCAGTTCCCGTTGGGAGAGGTTGTTGCGTTCACGCACCAGTTTGAGTCGCGTCCCCGTGTCCATAGCCGCCTTGTAATCAGAGGTGTTTAAAATAATTAGCGACGCATTAAAACACACTCTGCACGCTTGCGCGCTGTGCTTTCAGACGCGTTGATCACGCGGCAGCGGCCACAGCCCGACCAGCAGCAAAAGCGCTGCTACCGCCAGGAACGGCAGGCGTGGGTCCAGGGCGTAGACCAGCGTTCCGGCCAGCGGGCCGATCACCGCGCCCATGCCCTGGGCGGCGCCAATCGAGCCAGCGGTGGCACCTTGTTCCGAGGCCTGCATGGCATTGGCCGCCAGCGCGGAAAACGCCGGGAACACAAAGCCCATGCCGGCTGCGGCGACAAAATAGCAACTCCATAGCCAGGGCGCCGTGGTGGCCAGCGCGCCACAGGCGAAGCCCAGTGCCGACACACTGGCGCCGACCCGGATCATCTTCAACGGCGGCCACTCCAACTGGCGCAGCAGCACCTGCGACATGATCAGCGCTACCCCGACAGTGGTCAGGGCAATGCCAGCAGCCTGCGCGGCATCGGTCGGCGTCAGCTGCAAGCGGTCGAGGGCGAAGAAACCGACGACGATCTGCGACACCGTGACGCTGAGCATGGCGCTGAACGCCACCAACAGTGGCCGGCGCAGGCGAGGGTCGCTGAGTCGGACGGGGCTGGGCGCATGGCTTTGCGCAAGGGGCTGCGGCTTGAGCTTGAACAGCAGCACCAGAAATGCGCTGGCCGGCAACAGCGACATGATATGGAACGGCAGGCTCAGGCTGTGCTGTGCCAGCACGGCCGCCAGCGCCGGCCCCACCACCAGGCCCACGGCATTGGCCGCGCCCAGCGAAGCCATGGCCCGCGCCCGGCGCTGAGGCTCGACATGGTCGGCGATCAATGCGTTGCAGCCCACCGGGATGGCGGCGTAGAAGGCACCGATGCAACCGCGTGCCAGCATCAGGCCGACGAACGCCAGGCCCGCCCCCGGCAGCCAGCGCAGCGCCCCTTCGACGAACAGGCACAGCAGCCAGTAGGCCAGGGTGAAGCCGGCGCTGCCCAGCAGCAGGATACGGCGGCGCCCCAGGCGGTCGGACAACCGCCCCCACGGGCGCGCCAGCAGCACCCAGACCACGCCGGCCACGGTCACCGCCGCCCCGGCTTGCCAGGTGGCCATGCCCAGTAGGCGCGAGATCGGCCCGATCAGTGCGACGAAAGCCATCATCGACATGGTGCAGGCCATGTTGGCCAACAGCAGCGGGCGCATGTCCAGGGTGTTGGCGGGTGTCAGTAATGCAGGGTCCTTTGCGACGTTCATAAGGCAGTCCAGGGCAGGTCGACAAGAGAACTGTCGAACTTAATGAGAATAATTGTTGTGTGTCGAGCCCGCCCGGGCATCAGCCTGTCAATCGCTGCGCCGCACGGGGCCTGGCCACATGCTACGCAACACGCCGTCCCGACGCACCAGGGCATGCATCAACGCCGCCCCCAGGTGCACCAGCACGGTGGCGAACAACAGGTAGCCGGCCCAGCCATGGGCCTGGCGCAGTACGGCATACAGTTGCAGGTCGTGCGGGGCGATCGCCGGCAGTTGCAGGGGGCGTGGGTAGCCGCCTGCCGACAGCATCGCCCAGCCCAGCAGCGGCATGGCCAGCATCAGGCCGTAGAGCAGCAGATGCGAGGCGCCGGCGGCAAGGCGCTCAAGCGCCGGCAGATCGGCGGGCAGTGCCGGGTGCGGCAAGGTCAGGCGCAGGCCTATGCGCACGATCACCAGTACCAGCAATGCCAGGCCCGTGGCCTTGTGCAGTTCGACCAGCAGCGGGTGGCGCGGTGACAGGTCGCCGACCATGCTCACGCCGATGAACAGCATGCTGATGATCAGGATCGCCATCAGCCAGTGCACCAGGCGCGCCAAGGGGTGGAAGACTTCAGGTTTCATCGCTGTGCTCCTGCGCCGAGAGACTCGCGGCTGCGGCGGTTGAAGGATTCCGAATAGGCCGCCGAACGGGCGGCGAGGATCGGGTCGGCGGACGGCTCGATGCCGCTGGGCAGGATCAACGGGTCGAAGTTCAGGTCACGGCAGGCACCTTGCTCGGGGGCGTCGACCTGTTCGACCACCAAGGTGCCAGCATCGACGCTGCGGCGCTCGGCTGGCCATGGGCGGGCCGGGTCGTCCACCGCATCGCCCTGGTCGGCCAGCACCAGGCGCAGGGTCCAGCGCAGCGGCCCTTGGGCCAAGCGCTGTTGCAGGTCGTGCTGGAGGAACTGCTTGTCGTCGACTTGGCCGGGCAGGGCGGTGAATGGCGTTTGCGGTTCGAGCTGCCAGCGCACCGGGTGCGCCGTGCCGCTGGCATCGATCAGGCGGAAGGCGTTGATGCTGTGGTACTGGGTGCTGGCGAAGCTGTCGCTAGGCTTGTAGCCCGCTGCCCACTGGCGAAATGCCGCGCTTTCCGGATGGGCGGCGAAGAATGCCTGCAGCTTGGCCGGGTCCGGCTTGCCGGTGGCCGGGTCTGGCGCGCCGGCCAGTACCTGATCGTAGAAGCCTTGCGGGGTGCTGACCGCCAGCACTGGTGGGTTGTTCATGCCGGTACGCCAGATCTGGCCGTCATCGGTACTGAGCTGGATCGCCAGGCTGCGCACCGGTACGCCGGTGTCCGGGGCGAACGGGTTGGCACCGCCGATGGCGAAGCGGCCGATCACCGGCACCCGCGCCTGGCTGAAGGCTCGTGCAGTCGACAAGCTCGCGGCCTGGCCACTGGGCTGGAAGTAGCCGCTGATGCACAGGCCCTTGGCGTGGTTCTTGCGGTAGCCCGGGTGGTGGCCGGCCTGGGCCTCGAAGGTGTCGATGATGCGTTGCGGTGTCAGCTGCGGCCCGCCGACCCAGCCAGCGGCATAGGCGAACCCGGCGCCCAGCGCCAGCATCACGGCGCCGATGCCGGCCAGGCGCAGTGCCTTGGCGGGGCCTTGCAAGGGTGAGTTCATGGTCGTCTTCCGGTTCAGTGAAGGTGCCGGTACGACGGAGCAGGGAAAAACTTATTCCCTCGGCGGGAATAGATTTTCTCGCCAGGCGTCTGCCCCATACACTGACAACCCCAGCGCCCGGTACCTGACCATGCACGATCTGGACGAACAGCAGTGGCGTGAGCTGCTGCAGCGCCTGCGCCGCTTTGCCTTGTGGCTGACCCGCGAGCCCGGCAGCGCCGATGACCTGGTCCAGGCCACGGTCGAGCGCGCCTTGAGCCGCCGTGGCCAGCAACGCGAAGCCGAGGCCCTGCGCGCCTGGCTGTTCACCATTCTTTATCGACTGTTTCTCGACGGTAAGCGCCGCGAGCGCTTGCATGCTCGCTGGCTGTCGTGGTTCGGCCGCGGCGCCGTGGAACACGAAGCGGTGGGCGACAATACCGAGGACATCGTCCTGGCCCAGGCTGATTTGCAGGCCTTCGCCCAGCTGTCGACCGAGCAGCGGGCCCTGCTGTTGTTGGTCAGCATCGAGGGGCTGAGTTACAAGGAAGCGGCCGCAGCCCTGGAAATCCCAATTGGCACGGTGATGTCGCGCCTGTCGCGCGCCCGTGCTGCTTTGCGCGAACTGACCGAGGGCAACCCCCAGCCGCCGGCCTTGCGGAGACTCAAATGACACGCCTGATCCCTGGTGAAGACGAGCTGCACGCCTACATCGACGACCGCCTGGAGCCGGCGCGGCGCGCTGAGATACAGGCCTGGCTTACGGCCAACCCGCAGGAAGCGGCGCGGGTCGAAGCCTGGCGCAACGATGCCCGGCGCCTGCGTGCGGCCTTGGCAGGGTTTGCCGAGCAACCTGGGGCGGCCACGCTCGACCTGCGCCAAGTGCAGCAGCGGGTGCGCCAGCGCCGGCAGCGGCGGCTGGCTTCGGCGGCGGTGTTGTTGCTGGCCATGGGCGTCGGTGGGTTGGGTGGCTGGCAGGCACGACAGGTGACCTTGGCCAGCAATGAACTGCCGATGGCCGATGCGGTACAGGCTCATCGGCTGTTCGCCAGCAGTGAGGCACTGGATATCCAGGCCAGCGACCCGGCGCAACTGCGCGATTGGCTGGGCCGGCATTTCAGCCGTGTGGGGCAACTGCCGGACCTGGCGGGTTACGGCTTTCAGCCGGTGGGCGCGCGGTTGCTCAGTAACGAGCAGGGGCCGGCGGCGCTGCTGGTGTTCCAGGACCGCAACGGCCAGCGCATCAGCCTGTTCCTGCGCTCGCCCGGTGACCGCTATGAGCGTATGCCGCAGGGGCAGCGGGTCGACGGGCAGCTGGAGGCGCGGTACTGGTCGCATGGGGCGTACAACTTTGCCCTGGTCAGTGCGGCGGACGACGGGCGTGGGGCGGGGGTAGGGGAGGCGCTGCGGTTGGGGTTGTAGCGGGAGTGCAGGGCTTGAGGCATGCAGAGCCTTTGAGATCGAGCGTCGCCCGCGCGGCGCTCGGTCTCAAAGGCGACACACCGCTCGCGCCATGCACCCAGACAATTCAACTCAATTCGAGCCAGATCGGCGCATGGTCGGAAGGCTTTTCCATCCCGCGCAGCTCATAGTCCACGCCGGCCGCCTTGATCCGTGGCACCAGGCCCTGGGAGGCCATGATCAGGTCGATGCGCAGCCCGCGCTTGGGGTCGTCCTCGAAGCCGCGGCTGCGGTAGTCGAACCAGCTGAAGCGGTCGGCCACGTCCGGGTACAGGTGGCGGAAGCTGTCCACCAGGCCCCAGCCCTTGAGGCGCTCCATCCACTCGCGCTCTTCCGGCAGGAAGCTGCACTTGCCGGTCTTCAGCCAGCGTTTGGCGTTGTCCGGGCCGATACCGATGTCGCAGTCCTGGGGCGAGATGTTCATGTCGCCCATGACCAGTACCGGCTGGTCGTTGTTGAACTGCCCTTCGAGCAACGCTTGCAGGTCGCTGTAGAAGCGCTGCTTGGCCGGGAACTTGGTGGGGTGGTCACGGCTTTCGCCCTGCGGGAAGTAGCCGTTCATGACAGTGATAGGGTTGCCGTCGGCATCGGCGAAGGTGCCCCAGATGAAGCGGCGCTGGGCATCCTCTTCATCCGTGGCAAAGCCCTTGAACAGGCTCAGCGGCGCCTGGCGCGAGAGCAGGGCGACCCCGTAATGGCCTTTCTGGCCGTGGTAGTGCACGTGGTAGCCCAATGCCTGGACATCGGCCAGGGGGAACTGATCGTCGCTGACCTTGGTTTCCTGCAGGCCGATCACGTCCGGCTGGTGCTTTTCGATCAGCGCCGCCAGCTGGTGCGGGCGGGCCCGCAGGCCGTTGATGTTGAAACAGACGATCTTCATGGAAAGACAATCCTGATAAAAGGCCGGATGCTAGCCGACATCGGCGTTCATCACCAGCATGGCGGCTTGGCCAAGGCGCTGCTAACGTGCTGAATGAGGTGAACGATGCGCTGAGGAGCACCTCCAAGGCACTGACATGCCCTTTCCAGGAGGACGACCCGCCATGCTCGAAGCCACTGCCGCCCAGGCGCGCATCTGCACACTAGATGACGGCTACAGCCGTGAGGCGCGTTCGCTGCTATACAACGCCTATCGCCACGAACCGACCTTCGCCTATATCTTCGAGGCCCAGCGCCCAGGCTACGAACGCCGGCTGCGGGTGATGGTGCGCGAGTGGGTACGGCAGCACTTCTATCTGCAATTGCCGGCCATCGGCCTGCTGCTGGAAGACCGCCTGATCGCCCTGGCCCTGATCGTGCCGCCGCAACGCCGGCTCGGGGTGGCCGACAGCTGGGCCTGGCGTTTGCGCATGCTGCTGGGCACCGGCCAGCATTGCACCCGGCGTTACATGGATTACCAGGCGGCGCTGGCCAGCTGCCTGCCGACCGGGCAGGTGCATATGCTGCCGCTGCTGGGGGTGCATCCGCAATTTCGTGGCTGTCACTACGGCGAACAATTGTTACAAGCTGTTCACGACTGGTGCGCGGAAGACCCCAATACCCAGGGCGTGGTGCTGGACTCTGGCAACGAGCATTACCTGGCCTTTTACGCTCGCCAGGGTTATGAAGAGATAGGCGAGGTGGCTGTAGGGCCAATCCGGGAAAGGGTGTTCTTTCATCCAAATCCAGTGTCATCCATGTCATCAATTGCTTGATGAAGGCCGCCAGGCGCCTCCCTTGAGCGCATGGCTCTGGTAGCATGCGCCGCATGACGTATTCAGGAAGACTAACCTGGGGCCTGGTTTTCTGGGCCGCCAGTTTTGCAGCATGGGGCCAGAGCGAGTTGCTGGTGAAGGTAAAACCTGCCAACAAGGAGCTCAAGGCCAATGTCGAAGGCTATATCGGTACCCTTGGCGACCGCGATGAAGAAGCGCTGCTGCGTTTCAGTCGCGGGGCACAGGAGCAGGCGCGCAAGGCCGCGCAGGCACTTGGCTACTATCAGGCGCAGATCGACACCGAGGTCAAGCCGCCTGCCAAGGCCGATCAGCACCCACAACTGATCATCAAGATCGACCCCGGCGAGCCGGTGCGCCTGCGCAACGTGACTGTGCGCATCGAAGGGCCGGCCAGCGAGATGAAAGCCTTTCGCGTGCCTGACAGCCGCGCCCTGCGTGCGGGCGAACAGCTCAACCACGGCCTGTACGAAGATGCCAAGCGGCTGATCCAGAACCAGGCTTCGCGTTATGGCTTCTTCAGTGGCCACTTCACGCGCCAGCGCCTGGCGGTCGACCCTCAGGCCGGCGTGGCCGATATCGAGCTGGTTTACCAGAGCGGGCCGCGTTATCGCCTCGGGGCGGTGAAGTTCAGTGGCGACACGCCGCTCGACCAAGACCTGCTGCAGCGCATGGTTTCGTTCAAACCCGGTACGCCCTACGATTCCGAACTGGTCGCCCAACTCAACAACGACCTGCAATCGAGCGGCTATTTCGAAGGCGTGCGGGTCGATGCCGCACCCACTGCGGCGGTAGGCGAAGACATCCCGGTGGACGTCCGCCTGGACACCCGCAAGCCCCGCACCATGGGCCTGGGCCTGGGCTTCTCGACCGACGTGGGCCCGCGTGGCAAGGCCAACTGGACGCGGCACTGGGTCAACCCGCAAGGCCACAGTTATGGCTGGGAAACCGAGCTTTCGGCACCGCGGCAGAACGTCGGCCTGTGGTATGACGTGCCCCTCGATCCACCCTTGACCGACAAGCTGCGCTTCGCTGGCGGCTACCAGAACGAAGAAATCGCCGGCACCGACACCCTCAGCAAGCTGTTGACCGTCGGCCCGGAGTGGCACAGCAAGCTGGCCAGCGGTTGGCAGCGGGTGATCTCGCTCAAGTACCAGCGCGAAGAGTATCGCCTGGGCGATGATTCGGGGCTGAGCCACCTGCTGATGCCTGGCGTGAGTTTTTCTTACCTGCGCAGTGACAACCGCATCGACCCGCACAACGGCTACCGTTTGCAGTTCGACACCCAGGTGGCCAAGGAAGGGCTGATGTCCGACACCAATCTGTTGCATGGCAATGTCCTGCTCAAGGGCCTGACCACCCTCGGCCACAACCACCGCTTTCTCGGGCGGGTGCAATTCGGTGGCAGTGCCACCAATGGATACAAGAACAACATTCCGCCGTCGCTGCGCTTCTTCGCCGGTGGCGACCAGAGCGTGCGCGGCTACGACTACCAGACCCTGTCGCCGAAGAACAGCGACGGCGATCGCATCGGCGGCCGCTACCTGGTTGCGGGCAGTGTCGAGTACCAGTATTCGTTGGCCGAAAAATGGCGAGTAGCGACCTTCATCGACCAAGGTAACGCCTTCAACACGTTGGAGCTGCCCAGCCTCAAGACCGGGGTCGGTATCGGTGTGCGCTGGGTGTCGCCGGTCGGGCCGCTGCGCCTGGACCTGGCCAAGGCACTCGATGACGACGGCGGTATTCGCCTGCACTTCTCCATGGGGCCTGAGCTGTGATGCGTGTGTTGAAATTCATTCTGCTGGGTGTGCTCGGCAGTGTGTTGCTGGTGGTCCTGACCCTGGGCATGTTGCTGGGGACCGAAGGGGGTAGCCGCTGGGCGCTGGGCCGGGTGCCAGGGCTGACTATCGATGACTTCCAGGGCCGCCTGGCGGGTACCTGGAAAGCCAGCCATTTGAGCTGGATCGACGGCGGCAACAATGTGCAAGTGGAGGCGCCGCTACTGAGCTGGTCGCCTGCTTGCCTCCTGCGCGCCACGCTGTGTATCGACCAGTTGCAGGCTCAGCGGGTCGACATGGCCTTCGCGCCAAGCGATCAACCGGCCGAAAGTGGCCCGCTGCAGTTACCCGCGCTGCACTTGCCGGTGGCGATCGAGGTCGGTGAGGTAAAGGTGGGCCAGTTGCGCCTGGATGGTAGCGATCTGCTCGGCGATCTGCACCTGGCGGCGCATTGGACCGCTAGCGGGCTGCGTATCGAGAGCCTGCAGCTGCAGCGTGACGATGTGCACGTGCAAGTGCAGGGCGACTTGCAGCCTGAGGGCGATTGGCCGGTACAACTTCAAGGCCAGGTACAGTTGCCTGCGGTGGAGGGCAAAGCTTGGCAGCTGGCGCTGAACGCAAAGGGTGAATTGCAGAAAACCCTATCGCTCGACGCCACCAGCAGCGGCTACCTTGATGCCCGCCTGAGCGGGACGGTTCAGGCCCTCGCCGAACACCTGCCGGCAAAACTGCAGATTCGCGCCGATGCCTTCAAACCAACGGCATCGTTGCCCGACACGTTGCAGCTCAATCAGCTCGTGCTGGATGCCCAGGGCGATCTGCTCAAGGGCTACCAACTGTCGGGTAGTGCCAGCATGCCGGCCGAACAGGCACCGATCGCACTGGCACTGACCGGCAAGGTGGACGCCAAGGGCGCCAGGCTGGATGCCCTGGACCTGGCGGCCAGCGACACCCAGCGCGTCAAGCTGCAGGGCAGCGCTGACTGGCAGCAGGCGTTGAAGGCTGATGCCCAGCTGGAGTGGCAGGATTTTCCGTGGCTGCGCCTGTACCCGCTGGAAACACCGCCGCAGGTGACCCTCAAGCGTTTCAATGCCCAGGTCCAATACCAGAATGGCAATTACCAAGGTACCTTTAACGGTGACCTCGACGGCCCGGCCGGGGCCTTCACCCTGGCCAGCCCGTTCGAAGGTGACCTGGGCCAGGTACGCCTGCCGCAGCTGGCGCTGACGGCCGGGCAGGGCAAGGCGGCGGGCAGTGTCGCGGTGCGCTTCGCCGAGACCCTGGCCTGGGATGTCGACCTGCAGTTGTCGGCCTTGGACCCGGCGCACTGGCTGGCCGAGCTGCCTGGTACCTTGGCCGGGCCCTTGCGCAGCAAAGGTGAAATGAAAGGCGAGCAGCTCAGCCTGGATGCCCAGCTCGACCTCAAGGGGCGCCTGCGCGGGCAGCCGGCGGTGCTCAAGGTCGAGGCACAAGGGGCCGGGCAGAGCTGGACGCTTGGTGCGCTGGCCGTGCAACTGGGCGATAACCGTATCAACGGCAGCGGCAGCCTGCAGCAGCGCCTGGCCGGGCGAGTCGACCTCGACTTGCCGCGGCTCGGCCAGCTGTGGCCGAGGCTGCAAGGGCAGGTCAAGGGGCGCCTGGACGTCAGCGGCACGCTGAACGCGCCGCAAGGCAACCTGACCCTGCAGGGCCAGCAGCTGGCACAGGAAGAAAACCGCCTTCAGCGGCTCGACCTGGAGGCCCGACTGGACAGCGCTCAGCGGGGTGTAATCGACCTCAAGGCCAACGGCATCCGCCTGGGCGACACGGTGCTGGGCACCTTGCAGGCCAATGGCAAGGGCGACATCCGCCAACAGGCGCTGACCCTGGCGCTGGACGGCCCTCAACTCAAGCTCGACCTGGGTCTGGATGGCCAGCTGAGCAAAGGTGACTGGCGTGGCCGCCTGGCCAGCGGCAGGATCCAGGCCGGTGGCCAAGACTGGCAACTGCAGGCACCCGCCCGGCTGCAGCGACTGGCCAGTGGCCAAATGGATTTCGGCGCCCACTGCTGGCGCTCCGGCCAGGCCAGCCTGTGCGGCGAGGACCAGCGCCTGGCGCCCGAGCCGCGCCTGCGCTATCACCTCAAGCAGTTCCCGCTGGAGAGCCTGGCGCAATGGCTGCCGAAGGACTTCGCCTGGCAGGGCATGCTCAATGCCGACGTGAACCTCGATATCCCGGCCAGCGGCCCGAAAGGCAGCGTGCGTGTCGATGCCAGTGGCGGTACGTTGCGCGTTCGCGACAAGGGCCGCTGGATCGACTTCCCTTACCAGGCCCTGCGCCTTGACAGCACCCTGGCGCCACGCCGGGTCGATACACGTCTGGATTTTCGTGGTGAACGCCTGGGCGAACTGAGCCTGAACACGCGTATCGATCCACTGGGCAAGGACAAGCCGCTGTCCGGCGACTTCCGCCTTGCCGGGCTGGACCTGTCGATCGCCCGTCCGTTCATGCCGATGGTCGAACGCCTGGCCGGGCAGTTGAATGGCAGCGGGCGCTTGAGCGGTAGCTTGCTGGCGCCACAGGTCAACGGCAACCTGATGCTCAGTGGCGGTGAGGTCAGTGGTGCCGAGTTGCCGGTCAGCTTGCAGGACTTTTCACTGCAGGCCTTGATCGCCGGCGATCAGGTGCAGCTCAACGGCGGCTGGCGCAGCGGGGCAGCCGGCCGCGGCCAGCTCAACGGCCACCTGACCTGGGGCCAGGCCCTGGGCATGGACCTGCGCCTGCAGGGCCAGCAGTTGCCGGTGACCGTCGAGCCCTACGCCACGCTAGAAGTCGCGCCAGACCTGAACCTGCGCCTGATTGATGACAAGCTGGCGGTGTCCGGTAAAGTGCTGGTGCCCAAGGGCAAGATCGTTGTGCGCGAGTTGCCACCCTCTACAGTCAAGGTCTCGGACGACACCGTCATCGTCGGCCACCAGACCGAAGAGGGCAAACCGCCCATGGCAATGGCCATGGATATTGACGTGGTCGTAGGGCAGGACACCCTGTCGTTCAGCGGCTTTGGCCTGACCGCCAACCTGCTTGGCCATGTGCACATCGGTGACAACATGGACACCCGTGGCGAATTGAGCCTGTCTGATGGTCGCTACCGTGCCTATGGCCAGCGCCTGACCATTCGCCGCGCACGGCTGTTGTTCGCCGGGCCGATCGACCAGCCCTATCTGGATATCGAGGCCATCCGTAAGGTCGACGATGTGATTGCCGGTATCCGCCTGAGTGGCAGTGCCGAGCAGCCGACCACCAGCGTATTCTCGGAACCGGCCATGAGCCAGGAGCAGGCGTTGTCCTATCTGGTGCTCGGTCGCCCACTGGGGACTTCCGGTGAGGACAGCAACATGCTTGCCGAAGCGGCATTGGGCCTGGGCCTGGCAGGCAGTGCCGGGATTACCGGCAGCCTGGCATCGGGGCTGGGGATCGATGACTTCCAGCTGGACACCGAAGGCTCCGGTAACAGCACCAGTGTGGTGGCCAGTGGCAACCTGACCGAGAAGCTCAGCTTGCGCTACGGGGTCGGGGTGTTCGAGCCGGCCAATACCGTTGCGCTGCGTTACAAACTGAGCAAGAAGGTGTATCTGGAAGCCGCCAGCGGGCTGGCAAGCTCGCTGGATATCTTCTACAAGCGAGACTTCTGAGGGGGCGTCAGCGTACGGTGGCGGCCTCGACGAATTCGGCAGCAGCGGCCTCCTGAAGGCCGCGAGTGATATCCCGCAGGTCGATTGCGGTCATGGGCGCGGGTGGGTTGTCCAAGGGGCTGGCTTCTGAGGCAGGAAGAGGCCCCGCTGGCAGGTGCGGGGCGAGCAATCAAGCATCGCGCTGACAATCAGGCATCAGTGGAACCCTTGCCAGTGTCGCTTTCTACGGCGGGCGTGGGTTTCAGAGTTTCGGCCTGTGAGAGGGTGTCCTGACTTTCCAGCGTTGAAGTCTTGATTACGGTCGGCTTGGTGGCGGCTTCGGTGAGGAAGTCGATCACCCGCATCATGGCTTCCGGCGGGTCCTGGCTACGCAGCGAGGTATTGAACGCATAGCGTGCCCGGGTATCGGTCTTGCGGGTTTGCGTGGACTTGCTGACGATGCCTTTGTACTCGCCTTGTTCGTCAACGATGGTTTCGTCGTAGTCGAACTGGATGGCGACCGCTTTTCCATCCTGCACGCAGACCTGCATGAGGGTCTGCATAGGATTTGCTGGCAGTGACCTGCGCCTGGACCATCGCTTGCAGCGGTGCGGCGATCATGCGGTCCATGGGCAGCGCATTGATGACCGAACCGATAAGGCTGTTGTCGATAGACATGATGGTTATCTCTTTTGGCAAGGTAGGGGAGGCGGCCGCTCAGGGTGGCCGCGCGTGAGCACCTTCAGCGAGCGCAATGCTCCTGACGGCGAATGTTGCCTATCTGGCGCAGGCTCAGGCCGTACTTGTTCGCCAGCAGGCTGCGTGACAAACCGTCGGCGCTTTCTTTCTGGATTTGCAGGTTGCGCAATTGCCTCAGGAAATGGTCGGCCTTGGGAATTTCCAGAGCGACACCGGCGAAGCGCTTGATCAAGGCGTCGAGGGCGTCGGCTGGGAGTACGTCGGCGAGCTTGGTGCGCGTTCGGTGCTTGGGAATGTACTTGGGCCTGCCGCCGTAGGCGCAAGTCAGCTGGTAGGCGTTTTCAAGGCCGATGCATTCGATCAGGGCCTGCAACGAATGCGGTAACTGGCCGATGTCGATGGCTGTGAGATCTGGCAGTTCCATATGAGACTTCCTCGCGGTGGGTGGAGCGCGATGCCTGTCGTTGGCATGGAGGAATTCTCGGTGAGCGACGAACGCTGTCGCTAGGCGCCAAGTGGGCTGGCAGTTGTAGTTTTGATGAGCAGGGCTTGCAGGCAACGATGCATAGCGGTGTAGGAAGATGCCTCAGCGCTGCCGTACAGGCCCGATGTCACATAGGGTTGCATTGTCTACCGTGTCTGTAAGTGCCACCCCCCTTACTTGCATGGATAGCTGTTCATCAGGCTTGCACTGCCGAGGTAGGCATGGGCTTTATCGGCCTGCTCCTGCGGCAAGGTGCGCCAGTCGATGATCAGGCAAAGGCTGTTCAAGGGTTGACCATCGAGCTGGCCGATGATCCTGCCGGGGAAAGTCCGCCGATAGCGTGCGAAGGTGCGCTTCACGGTTTCTACCTGATCCGCTTGCACCAGCGTCTGACGAGCCAAGTCCGGTAGCAGCGGCTGGGGGATCGTGAAGTGGGCTTTCCCGGATGTGACTTGCAGGTGCCCTGCAGCACGGGTTCTTTGCCAAAGTTGTTGCCATTGGCTGCTGCCTGCGTGAGTCGCCAGCTGGCTACCTAGCTTGAGCAATTGTTCAGGCGAGGCCTGACCGGTGTCCAGGGCATGAATGGGAAAAGAGGGTGTGAGGAGCATGATGAACAGCGCGAAATTGCGCATGGTGCCTCCAGCATGGATTGGGGAAATCCATGCTTTCAGGCTTGGCTCGCCACGCTAAGCAGGAAATACAGCGCTGCAAGCCATGGCCGTTGTATCATTGCGCCTGCTCATTGCGAGCCAAATGCCCCCGATGTTGAAGGAATTTTCGATGACACACGTGCAGCGCCTCAAATACTCGCTTCTGATCATCCTGGTGGTGCTGGGCCTCATGCTGGGCCTGTCGCATCTGCAGAAGCAAGGCACGATCAGTGAGCAGACCTTCCAGATGCTGGCCATTGCCATTGCGGTGGTCGTGGTGGTGATCAACGGGATTCTGCGGCGCAAGGTCAAGCCCTGACGCCTGCCGGCCGGCCACGCCAGGCGGCCTTCAGTCAGCGCGGCAACGGCTGCTCGAGCACGGCGCGTGCTTCTGGCTTGAGGCTGTAACACTTGTCGCTGCCAAGGCTGATCACACCCTCCGTACACAGCCGCTTGAGCACCTCGCGTACGCTCAGGAACGACAGCGGTATGTCCAGTTGTTCCAGCTGCGCATGTACGCCGCGTACGCCAATGCTGCGCCCGGTGCGGTCTGCGCTGTACAGCGCATCGATCACCTTCAGGCGAATAAGGCTGGTGCGCAGGCCGTATCCGCGCAGCAGTTCGCGAATCTGCACGTTGCCGGCACGCTCGTCCACGCAAGCGGCCGCTCCGTCGGCTGCTTTGCCCGGGGCGCGCCCGGTCTGCACTGAGGGTTGCGGGTTGTACATGTGAATGCTCCTTTTCGTGGACTGTCCCGAAATATGGGTGCCTCACTGATTAGGACGAATGAGAACGGCAAATCTGCAGCTTGCGCCTGAAAAAAGATTTCTGCCGGTTTTCCTTAAAGACGGTTCGCGGCGCGCGTGCGCGTAAAATTTTCATCCAGCCATTCGTCTGATCGGGAATGACCCCCTGAATCCGAGGAGTGCCCGTGTTGCCAATTTCGCGTCCCTTGACCTGTGCCAGCTTGGCGGCTGCCCTGATCGCTTCCAGCGTAGCCGTGCAGGCGCGGGAACCCAGCGCTGATGCCAGTGCGCAGATCCGCCGTACCAGTTTTGGCGTGCCGCATATCGTCGCCAAGGACGAGCGTGGCCTGGGCTATGGCATTGGTTATGCCTATGCCCAGGACAACCTGTGCCTGCTGGCCAACGAAGTGTTGACGGTCAACGGTGAGCGCTCGCGCTATTTCGGCGCCCAGGGCAAGACTGTCGAACAGCGCGATAACCTGGCCAGCGACCTGTTCTTTACCTGGCTCAACACGCCGGCGGCAGTCAGTGGCTTCATGCAGGCCCAGCCAACGCAGGTGCGTGAACTGCTGGAGGGGTATGCCAGCGGTTTCAACCGCGCCCTGGCCGAGCGACGCAGCCAAGGCCTGCCAGCGGAATGTGGCGATGGCCAGTGGGTACGCCCGATCACCAGCCAGGACCTGGTCAAACTGACCCGTCGCCTGTTGGCCGAAGGCGGTGTGGGCCAGTTCGCCGAAGCGCTGGCGGGCGCCCAGCCCCCCAAGCTGGCTGCCCAGCAAGCAGCCCCGGCCTTTGACGTGGCATTGGCCCAGCAGCAGCGCTTTGCCTCCGAGCGCGGCAGCAACGCCGTGGCCGTGGGGGCGCAGCGCTCGGCCAATGGCCGTGGCCTGCTGCTGGCCAACCCGCACTTCCCGTGGGTGGGAGGCATGCGTTTCTACCAGATGCAGCTGACCATTCCAGGCAAGCTGGATGTGATGGGGGCCGCCTTGCCTGGCCTGCCTGTGGTGAACATCGGCTTCAACCGCCACCTGGCCTGGACCCACACGGTGGACACCTCGAAGCACTTTACCCTGTATCGCCTGCAACTGGACCCCAAGGACCCGACCCACTACCTGCAGGATGGCAAGTCGATCCCCATGGCACAGCAGGCCGTGAGCGTCACGGTCAAGGCCGCCGATGGCTCGCTCAGCCAGGTCGAGCGCCAGGTCTACAGCTCCAGTTTCGGGCCGGTGGTGCAGTGGCCCGGTCGACTGGATTGGGATACCCAGGCGGCCTATAGCCTGCGCGATGCCAACCTGGACAACACGCGTGTGCTGCAGCAGTGGTTCCGCATCAACCAAGCCGACAGCCTGGATGCCCTCAAGGGGGCCATCGAGCAATTGCAGGGCATCCCATGGGTCAACACCCTGGCGGTCGATGCCGCAGGCAAGGTGCTGTACCTGAACCAGTCCGTGGTGCCTTATGTCGATCAGCAACTGCTGAGCGAATGCAGCAACCCGGCGGCGCAAGGCTCTCTGGTGGTGCTTGACGGGTCGCGCAGCGCCTGCCAGTGGAAGGTCGATGCCCAGGCCGCACAGCCTGGTATCTTCCCGGCGCGGATGCTGCCAAGCCTGGAGCGCAACGACTTCGTGCAGAATTCCAACGACCCGGCCTGGATGGCCAACCCGGCCCAGCCGTTGACCGGGTTCTCGCCCTTGATCAGTCGTAACGACCAGCCGCTGGGCATGCGCGGGCGTTTCGCCCTCGAGCGCCTGCAAGGCAACGCCAAGTTGGGCGTCGATGACCTGCAGCGCATGGTGCTGGATGACGACGTGTACCTGGCCAGCCTGGTGCTACCCGATCTGCTGCAGTGGTGCAAAGGGGCCGAGGCAGACCTGCAGGCCGTGTGCGCCAGCCTCGCCGAGTGGAATGGCAAGGCCGATCTGAACAGTGGTGTCGGCCTGGTGCATTTCCAGAACGTGGTCGATGCGATGGCCAAGCACCCGCAAAGCTGGCGCGTGGCCTTCGACCCGGCAGACCCGCAGCACACTCCGCGTGGCTTGGCGGTGGAGCAGGGGGCGGTACGCAAACTGTTGCGTGAGGCGGCCTTGGCGTCACTGCAGCAAGTGGCCAAGGCGGGCGTGGAGGAGGGCAGCCGTTGGGGGCAGATCCAGCAGGCCGCCGATGGCACGCCGGTGCCGGGCGGGCCGCAGCAGCTGGGGGTCTACAATGCGATGTTCAGCGTGCCGCACGGGCCGGGCAAGCGTCTGGTGGTCAGCGGTACCAGCTACCTGCAGGTGGTGAGTTTCACTGAAAATGGGCCACAGGCGCGTGGGCTGCTGGCGTTCTCGCAGTCCAGCGAAGCCGGCTCAGCGCACTTCAACGACCAGACCAAGGCATTTTCGGCCAAGCAGCTGGCAGCGCTGCCGTTCACCGAGGCGCAGATCAAGGCGGACCCGGCGTATCGTCAGTATGTGATTAGTGAGCGGGACAAAGGGGCCGTGGTCAGCCGGCCTTGAAGCTTTAGCCTGCGACGGCCTCTTCGCGGGTAAACCCCTTCTCACAGGAATCTCACCGCCTGTAGCTTTGGTGCGGTACTTAATGTGGGAGCGGGTTTATCCGCGAAGAAGTTGGCCTGGACGTTCAGGAGAACTCGAACGGTTCCAAGGCAAAGCCTTGCCCATCGACCTGCAGGGTCCAGCCCCTTCGGTCCCAGTCCCCCAGCACAATGCGCCGCGCCGGTTCGCCATCCACCACCAGCTTGTGAATCGCCGGCCGGTGGGTGTGGCCATGCACCAGCGTGCGCACGCCGTGCGCCGCCATTACTTTCGGCACTTCTTCCGGCGTGACGTCGACAATCTCGGTAGCCTTCATGCGTGTCTGCGCACGGCTTTCGCTGCGCAGCTTGCGCGCCAGTTTCTGTCGGGTGGCCAGCGGCAGATGCCGGAGGATCCACAGGCTCACCGGGTTGCGCAGGTAGCGGCGCATCTTCATGTAGGCCAGGTCGCGGGTGCACAGGGTGTCGCCATGCATCAGCAGCACCTGTTCACCGCCCAGCTCGATCACGCTCGGGTCGGCCAGCAGCGTGCAGCCGGCGGCCTTGCAGAAATCCTGGCCTATCAGGAAGTCGCGGTTGCCATGCATCAGGTAGATCGCCGTGCCGCTGTCGCTGAGCTGGCGCAAGGCCTGGCAGATCGACTGCTGGAACGGGGTCATGGCATCGTCACCGATCCATGCTTCGAAGAAGTCACCGAGGATGTACAACGCCTTGGCGTGACGGGCGCGGCCGTCGAGCAGATCAAGAAACGCCCGGGTGATGTCCGGGCGTTCTTCTTGCAAATGCAGATCGGAGATCAGCAGGATCACTCAATGATCTCGGCTTTCTCGATGATCACGTCTTCCTTCGGCACGTCCTGGTGGCCAGACTTGGAGCCGGTGGAAACGCCCTTGATGGCGTCGACCACTTCACGACCTTCGATCACTTCGCCGAATACCGCGTAGCCCCAACCCTGCACGTTCTTGCCGCTGTGGTTGAGGAAGTCGTTGTCGGCGACGTTGATGAAGAACTGCGCGGAAGCGGAGTGCGGCTCCATGGTGCGGGCCATGGCGATGCTGTACTTGTTGTTCTTCAGGCCGTTGTCGGCTTCGTTCTGAATGCTGGCACGCTTGTCACGTTTTTCATTCATGCCTGGCTCGAAACCGCCGCCCTGGATCATGAAGTTGTTGATCACACGGTGGAACACGGTGTTGCTGTAGTGGCCGGCTTTGACGTATTCGATGAAGTTGGCCACGGTAATCGGGGCTTTTTCAGCGTTCAGTTCAATGACGATGTCGCCGTGGTTGGTGGTCAGTTTGACTTTGGACATGCTGAAATTCGCTCTTTCAAGGCATACGGGAATAGGTTGCGCAGGGCGCGTGTAGTCACCTGACGCAGGATCGGGCAACCGCGACACATGTTCATGGCACATGCTGCACGGCGATCATTTTGCACGGATCGCGATAAAACGCGCCAGTTTGTCGGTGCCCGGCTGTCAGCAGCTTGACTGCTTCGGCTATGATAGGCCCTTTGATTCAATCGGCCTACCCAGGCCGGACACGTGCATTCAAGGATCCTATGAGCAAGCCCACTGCCGACAACGCGCCCAACGCCGCTGCCAAAGGCGCCCCCGCTGTTCCTGCGAACTTCCTGCGGCCGATCATCCAGGCCGACCTGGACTCGGGCAAGCACAGCAGCATCGTCACCCGCTTTCCGCCGGAGCCAAACGGCTACCTGCACATCGGCCACGCCAAGTCGATCTGCGTCAACTTCGGTCTGGCCAAAGAATTTGGCGGTGTCTGCCACCTGCGCTTCGACGACACCAACCCGGCCAAGGAAGACCAGGAATACATCGACGCCATCCAGAGCGACGTCAAGTGGCTGGGCTTCGACTGGGCCGGCGAAGTGCGCTATGCCTCCAACTACTTCGACCAGCTGCACGACTGGGCCGTTGAACTGATCAAGCGTGGCAAGGCCTATGTCTGCGACCTGACCCCTGATCAGGCCAAGGAATACCGCGGCAGCCTGACCGAACCCGGCAAGAACAGCCCGTTCCGCGAGCGCGGCGTCGAGGAAAACCTCGACCTGTTCGCGCGCATGAAGGCCGGCGAGTTCAAGGACGGCGAACGGGTGCTGCGCGCCAAGATCGACATGGCCTCGCCGAACATGAACCTGCGCGACCCGATCCTGTACCGCATCCGCCATGCCCATCACCACCAGACCGGTGACAAGTGGTGCATCTACCCTAACTACGACTTCACCCACGGGCAGTCCGACGCCATCGAAGGCATCACCCACTCGATCTGCACCCTCGAGTTCGAAGGCCACCGCCCGCTGTACGACTGGTTCCTCGACAACCTGCCGGTACCTGCGCACCCGCGCCAGTACGAGTTCAGCCGCCTGAACCTTAACTACACCATCACCTCCAAGCGCAAGCTCAAGCAGCTGGTCGATGAAAAACACGTCAGCGCCTGGGACGACCCGCGCATGTCGACCCTGTCGGGCTTCCGCCGTCGTGGCTACACCCCGGCGTCGATCCGCAACTTCTGCGAAATGATCGGCACCAACCGTTCCGACGGCGTGGTCGACATGTCGATGCTCGAGTTCAGCATCCGTGACGATCTCGACCGCACTGCACCACGCGCCATGTGCGTGCTGCGCCCGCTGAAGGTGGTCATCACCAACTATCCGGAAGGCCAGGTCGAGCAGCTTGAACTGCCGCGCCACCCGAAGGAAGACATGGGCGTGCGCGTGCTGCCGTTTGCCCGCGAGCTGTATATCGACCGCGACGACTTCATGGAAGAGCCGCCGAAGGGCTACAAGCGCCTGGAGCCAGCCGGTGAAGTGCGCCTGCGCGGCAGCTACGTGATCCGCGCCGACGAGGCAATCAAGGACGCTGACGGCAACATCGTCGAGCTGCGCTGCTCGTACGACCCGGACACTCTGGGCAAGAACCCGGAAGGCCGCAAGGTCAAAGGCGTGATCCACTGGGTGCCCGCTGAAGGCAGCGTCGAGTGCGAAGTACGCCTGTACGACCGCCTGTTCCGCTCCGCCAATCCGGAGAAGACCGAAGATGGCGGCAGCTTCCTCGACAACATCAACCCGGATTCGCTGCAAGTGCTGACTGGCTGCCGCGCTGAGCCGTCGCTGGGCCAGGCGCAGCCTGAGGACCGCTTCCAGTTCGAGCGCGAAGGCTACTTCTGCGCCGACCTCAAGGACAGCCAGCCGGGTCGTCCGGTGTTCAACCGCACCGTCACCCTGCGTGACTCCTGGGGCAGCTAAGGAACCGCCGTGCTTACCATCTACAACACGCTGAGCAAGACCAAGGAAGCCTTCAAGCCGCTCGATGGCAACAAGGTGCGCATGTACGTGTGCGGCATGACCGTGTACGACTACTGCCACCTTGGCCACGGCCGCAGCATGGTGGCGTTTGACCTGGTGACCCGCTGGCTGCGTAAAAGCGGCTACGACCTGACCTACGTGCGCAACATCACCGACATCGACGACAAGATCATCAACCGCGCCAACGAAAACGGCGAGGCGTTCGACGCCCTGACCGCGCGCATGATCGACGCGATGCACGAGGACGAGCGCCGTCTGAACATCCTCAAGCCGGACCTGGAACCGCGTGCCACCGACCATATCGCCGGCATGCACGCGATGATCCAGACCCTGATCGACAAGGGCTATGCCTACGCACCGGGCAACGGCGACGTGTACTACCGGGTCGGCAAGTTCGTCGGCTACGGCAAGCTGTCGCGCAAGAAGATCGAAGACCTGCGCATTGGTGCGCGCATCGAGGTCGACGAGGCCAAGCAGGACCCACTGGACTTCGTCCTGTGGAAGGGCGTCAAGCCGGGCGAGCCTTACTGGGATTCGCCGTGGGGCCCTGGCCGCCCGGGCTGGCACATCGAGTGCTCGGTGATGTCCACCTGCTGCCTGGGCGAGAGTTTCGACATCCACGGTGGCGGCAGCGACCTGGAGTTCCCGCACCACGAGAACGAGATCGCCCAGAGCGAGGCAGCCACTGGCAAGCAGTACGCCAACAGCTGGATGCACTGCGGCATGATCCGTATCAATGGCGAGAAGATGTCCAAGTCGTTGAACAACTTCTTCACCATCCGCGACGTGCTCGACAAGTACCACCCGGAGGTGGTGCGCTACCTGCTGGTGGCCAGCCACTACCGCAGCGCCATCAACTACTCCGAAGACAGCCTGCGCGATGCCAAGGGCGCCCTGGAACGCTTCTACCATGCACTGCGCGGCCTGCCGCGGGTTGCCGCCAAGGGTGGCGAAGCGTTCGTCGAGCGCTTCAGCGTGGCGATGAACGACGACTTCGGTACTCCGGAAGCGTGCGCCGTGCTGTTCGACCTGGTGCGCGAGATCAACCGCCTGCGTGACAGCGATGTCGACGCAGCGGCTGGCCTGGCCGGTCGCCTGCGTGAGCTGGGTGATGTGCTGGGCGTGCTGCAGCTGGAGGCCGACGACTTCCTGCGTGCAGGGGCGGAAGGCAAGGTCGATGCGGCTGAGGTGGAGGCCTTGATCCAGGCGCGCCTGCAGGCACGTGCGGACAAGAACTGGGCGGAATCCGACCGTATCCGTGACCAGATCACTGCCATGGGCGTGGTGCTGGAAGACAGCAAGGGTGCCACCACCTGGCGCCTGGCTGACTGATCGGTGTCATTGGGGCCGCAAAGCGGCCCCAACTTTATTTGGCCAAACCGGCCAGGGGGCAGTGCAACACCAATTTCGCCCCACCCAGCTCGCTCTCGCCAATCTCCAGCCCGAACCCGTGCAGGTCGACGATCGCCGCAACGATCGACAACCCAAGGCCGAACCCGGAATGGCGGTGGCCTTCGTCGCTACGATAAAACCGCTTCAACACCGCAGTCCGTTCCTCTTCGGGAATCCCCGGCCCGCTGTCTTCGATGGCAATGTGCACACCCAGTTCATCCTGAGTCGCCTTGATGGCAACCCGACCCTCTTCGGGCGTGAACTTGATGGCATTGCCCACCAGATTGGCCAGTGCTTCGAACAGCAACTCGCGATCACCATGCAGCGCCGGCAACTGGGCAGGCTGTTCAAGATTCAGGCGGATGCCGCCATCTTCGGCCAGCGGCAGATAGAAATCGTGCAGTTCCACCAGCAAGTCGTGCGGATCGAGCTGAACAAAACCGGCGCGACGCTGGCGGTCTTCCAGCTCGCTGATACGCAGCAGGCCACGGAAGCGTGCCATCAGCGTGTCGGTCTCGCCGATCGCCTGGTCCAGCGCTTCGGCTTGTGGCGAGTCGTGGGCGCTCTGCTGACGAATACGGTACAGCTGTGCCCGCAGGCGGGTGAGGGGGGTGCGCAGGTCGTGGGCAATGTTGTCGCAAACGCCTTTGACTTCATGCATCAGCCGTTCGATGCGGTCGAGCATGGCGTTGACGATATCGGCGAGCATATCCAGCTCATCGCGGCGCGCCGACAACGGCAAACGGTGGGTGAGGTCGCCGGCGACGATCAGTTCGGCCTGGGCCTGTATCGCACGAATGCGCTTCAGCGGGCGGCGACGCAGCAGGTACCAACCGGCAAACCCCGGAATCAGGGTTAGCGAGATACCCCACAACAAGGCATGCAGAATGATGCGGGTGACCACGAACAACGAGCCATTGTCGCGGAACAGCACCAGCCAGCGGCCATCCTGCACTTGGATCGCCACGGCATCACAGCTGTCACGTGGCATGTGCGGGTCGTCAGCGTCCAGGCAGCGCTTGAGCTCATGCACCTTGCCGTCCAGCCCAAGGTCAGGGGGAATCGCGCGAATGCGCCCGCCCACCGGGTTGAACTGGGCGTCGAACAGGCCGTAGGCATCGAAACTGCGCTCTTCGAACGCCTGGCTGGCGATCAGGGCATCGTCCAGCTGCTTGCCACTCATGTGCGCGAACAGGTGCTGGCGCTGCAGCATGGAGTGGCGGGTGAGCTTGTTCAGGTAGCTGGAGACCTCGAAATACAGCACCCCCATGAGGATGCTGCTCCAAGCCACGAACAGGAAACTGTACAGCGCCAACAGGCGACTGGTCGACGAACTCCAGCCCTTAGACGGGTTCAGCAATGGCATAACCCGAGCCCCGTACCGTACGGATCAGCGGCGACTGGCCGGCGGAGTCGATCTTCTTGCGCAGGCGGCCGATGTGCACGTCGATCAGGTTGGTGCCCGGATCGAAATGGTAGCCCCAGACTTCCTCGAAGATCATCATCCGCGTGATCACCTGGCCGCTGTGGCGCATCAGGTATTCCAGCAGCTTGTACTCGGTGGGCAGCAGGTTGAGGGTGTGTTCGCCGCGGCGGGCCTCGTGGCTGATCAGGTCCAGCTGCAGGTCGGCGACCTGCAGGCGGGTCTGGGTCATGGGTACGCTGTTGCGCCGCAGCAGCACTTCGACCCGCGCCGCCATCTCGTCCGAGGCGAACGGCTTGGTCAGGTAGTCGTCGCCGCCGGCACGCAGGCCGCGCACGCGCTCGTCGACGTCGGACAGGGCGCTGATCATCAGGATTGGCGTCGCGATCTTCAGGTTGCGCAGGGTGGTGACGATCGTCAGGCCATCGACCTCGGGCAGCATGCGGTCTACGGTGATCAGGTCGTAACCGCCGGCAATGGCCTTGGCCAAGCCCTCGCGGCCATTGTCGGCCCAATCCACTTCCAGGCCGTGGCTGGAGAGTTCGGCGACGATTTCCTGGCCGGTGACGGCGTCGTCTTCGATGGTCAGTACGCGTGGCATGCTCGTTCCTGGGCGTCTATTTGGAGATTTGATTGTGCCAAAGAATAGCCAAACAGCGATTTAAGAAAAATTCATCTACGCCGGGTAAAACAAAACGGGGCATGCCAGTGTCTGGCATGCCCCGTCGATCAGCGTGGCGCAGCGGCTCAGGCGACCTTGACGATCCAGCCTGCCGGTGCTTCGACGTCACCGCTCTGGATGCCGGTCAGCTCGTTATAGAGCTTCTGGGTGACCGGGCCGACTTTTTCCAGGTCGTGGAACACGTGCAGCTTGCCGTTGTACTCGATGCCACCGATCGGGGTGATCACCGCGGCGGTGCCGCAGGCGCCGGCTTCGATGAAGCGGTCGAGCTTGTTGATCTCGACGTCACCTTCGATCACGGTCAGGCCCAGGCGCGATTGCGCCAGTTCCATCAGCGACAGGCGGGTGATGCCTGGCAGTACCGAGGCCGATTTCGGGGTGACGAATTCGTTGTTGGCGGTGATACCGAAGAAGTTGGCCGAACCGACTTCCTCGATCTTGGTGTGGGTCAGCGGATCGAGGTAGATGGCGTCGGCGAAGTTGGCCTTCTTGGCTTCAGCGCCTGGTTGCAGGCTCGCGGCGTAGTTGCCACCGACCTTGGCTGCGCCAGTGCCCTGAGGGGCGGCACGGTCGAAGCTGGAAATCTGGAAGTTGTGCGGCTTCATGCCGCCCTTGAAGTACGAGCCAACCGGGATGGCGAAGACCGAGAAAATGAACTCGGGGGCGGTGCGCACGCCGATGTTGTCGCCGGTACCGATCACGAATGGGCGCAGGTACAGGGCGCCTTTGCCGTGTGGTGGGACGAACTTCTCATTGGCCTTGACCACTTGCTTGCACGCTTCGATGAACACATCGGTCGGCACGTGCGGCATCAGTAAACGCGCGCAGCTGCGCTGCATACGGGCGGCGTTCTGGTCTGGGCGGAACAGGTTGATCGAGCCGTCCTTGCAACGGTAGGCCTTGAGGCCTTCGAAGCACTGCTGGCCATAGTGCAGGGCGGTGGAGCCTTCACTGATGTGCAGCACGTTGTCTTCGGTCAGGGTGCCTTTGTCCCACTCACCATTGCGCCACACGGACAGGTAGCGCTTGTCGGTCTTGATGTAGTCGAAACCCAGCTTGTCCCAGTTAATGCTTTCGTTACTCATGACACCCTCGATTGTCTTGCAAGTGCCCGATCGCTCGGGCTGCTGTTATATGCGCACCACGCCACGATAATACAAACCTTGCGGATCGGGAACCGTGGCAGCGGCCTTGCGTCGCGAAAGGCAGCGAAGCCCCCCGGCAGGAGGGCTACGTTGCAGCCCTATTGCGACACAGGGGCGCTCTTGCAAACGAGATGCAGGTAACCGTCAAGTTTGAGGCGCTCGAGAAACACCGCATCATGGGAGCTGACCAGCAAAGCCCCTTGGAACTGATCCAGCATGCGCTCCAGGGCATCCAGCGAAGGCAGATCGAGGTGATTGCCAGGCTCATCGAGCAGCAACAGATCGACCGGTCGTTCGCCATACAGGATTGCTGCCAGTGCGGCCTTGAGCCGTTCGCCACCGCTTAGCAGGCCGCTGGGGAGCTCGATGCGAGCAGCATCCAGGCCCAGTTGGGCCAGGCGAGTGCGCAGGGTGGCCTGGTCCTGCGCCGGATGGGCCGCTGACAGGTGGTCAAGTGCGCTGTGCCGGCTCGGCAAGGCGCTGCAATGCTGGTCGAGCAGCGCCACTTCGCCGTTTTGGTACAGCTCGCCCGCCGTGAGCGGCAGATTGCCGAGCAGCACCTTGAACAAAGTTGACTTGCCGCTGCCATTGGCGCCGGTCAAGGCCATCCGCTGGCCCAGGCACAGGCGCAGGTCAATCGCCTGGGCGCTGCCCCTGGGCAGTCGCGCCCCTTTCAGTCGCAACACTTCCCCTCCCGCATGGCGTCGAGGTGCTGGCGGGTGAACCACGATCGGGCTGTCCTGCTCGACTTGGCGAGCCGCCTTGCACACCTGCGTCTGCAGCCCTTGCAGGGCCGTGCGATGGTCGCGCCGTTGCTTGCCGGCGGTGGCCTGGCTGCGCTCCTGTTGGCGGTCGACGAGAATTTTCGCCTGGTTGGCATGCTTGGCCTGGCGGCTGGCGCGTGCCTGGTGGCGTTCCAGGCGGTCGCGTTGGCGCTGCATTTCACGGGCTTGGTGCTGGCGTTCCTGTTTGGCGCGGTCGAGTGCCTGCAAGGCCTGCTCACGCTGCTCAGCCTTGTGCCGTTCATAAAAGTCGTAATCGCCGCCGAACGATTGCAGGCCCAGGCCAGACAGTTCGACGATGCGCGTCATGTGCCTGAGCAGCTCGCGGTCATGGCTGATGACCAGCAATCCTTTGTCCCAGGCCTGAAGCATGCGCAGCAGTTCGGCGCGGCCCTCGCGGTCCAGGTGGTTGCTGGGTTCATCAAGGATCAGGTAGTCGGCCTCGCTGAGCCATGCACCCAGCAGGGCGACCCGCATGGCCTGGCCGCCACTGAGGCGGGTGATCGGGTGCTGGTGGTCGAGGTGCCCCAAGCCCAGCTGTTGCAGGTGCTGGTGCAGCTGCTCGCGAATGTTCCAGCGCTCGCCCACGGCCTCGAAATCGTCCGGGTCGACTCCGCCTTGCTCTATGCGCTCCAGCGCGGCGATCACGCCGGCAACCTGGGCCAGGTCGGCCAGCCGCGGGCTGTGTTCGATCACCCGCTGGTCGAGGTAATGGACCCGCCCATGGCGCAGGCAGCGGCCACTGCTGGGCTCGCGCCGGCCGGCCAGTATCTGCCCGAGCAGGCTCTTGCCCACGCCGTTACGCCCGACCAGGCCGGTACAGCGTTGGTCGAGCGACAGGTTGAGGTCGGTAAACAAGGGCCTGCCATCAGGCAAGGCCAGGCAGACGCTGTCCAGCGTCAAAATCGACGTATTCGTCATGCACAACTCCACATATGCCGCGACATCTCCGGGGGCCGGAGGCTGAAGACTGGCCGTCGAAAGGACGGCGGCATCAATGGCGCATTGGACGAATACCTCTTGGAAGTGGATGTGAAAGCCTAACCGAGCGGCGAGGGCGGGTAAAGGCCCGGCAGGCCACTGCTCAACGCAAGCGCCTGCTCCAGTCACCTGCATGGCTGCGCGAGCAGGCTTCTTCACTGTCGAATCGTACATGCCAGGCAACGTGGTCCAGTTTCATACCGGCTTCATCGAGTGCCTGGGCCGTCAACGCCAGCATGCGCGCCTTGGCCTCACCTGCCAGCGCCGCTGCTTTATCGGCTTCTCGCTCGAACACCCAGGTAATGCGCAGGCTGGCCGGGTAGTCATCCGGGTCCAGCTGATGGGTCAGCCAGGTGAAGCCGACGATCTCGCCTTTTGCGGTTTCGCAGGCTTCGGTCAGGCAGCTGACCAGCTCGCGCTCCAGTCGCGCCAGCTCGCGCTTGCTCATGGCTTTCACTGGGCATCCTCATCATCGATCTGCTGGCAGAAGCGCAACAGATTGCCGAACGGGTCGCGGATCTGCATCTGCAGGCCCCAATCGACGCGTTCGGCCTGGGGCCGGGCATAGCTGTACTGCTTGTCCAGCAGTTCGCGCTCCAGTGCCAGCAGGTCTTCGGTGCGGGCGAACACGGTCGAGCCTGGGCAGGCATCGCCGTGGTGCTCACTAAGATGCAGGATCAGGCCGTCGCGGTGAATCTGCGCGTACAGCGGCAGGTCCGGACTGAAGCGGTGTTCCCAGTCGAGTTTGAAGCCCATGAAGTCGAGGTAGAACTCCTTGGCCTTGTCGACCGAAAAGATGCGCAGGATCGGGATGGCGGGGGCGAGTGACATGGCGACTCCTTGGCCGAAGGCAAACGAAGACTTTAGCGCAGCACCGAAACAGGGCCAAGTGCCGCCCCTGCAATGTGCGTTGCAACCCCGTATGCCCCATGCCAGAGCCATCGCCATGAAGGTTTCATCTTCATTCACCTGCGTAGTTGGCCCGCAACCTGCTATATCCAGCCAGCGAAATTTGATCGAGTGGTCAGCCTGCTATCGTCCACAGGTGATGCACATGACCCTCTAAACGGCCGTCAGGCCACAGATATCAAGGGGCCGCAGGATGTCGCTCGCGGAGCAGATCGAACCCACGGAACAGGACGCAGGCTGGAGTGCGCACCTGCAATTGCGCTTCGTCGAGCGTAATGGCGTGACCCGCCTTGGTGCGCGTCGTCACTTTGGCCCGCTTTTGGTGCAGCGTCCGTTCTACCCGGAGGGTGCTCCGTGCCACGTTTATGTGCTACACCCGCCCGGCGGCATCGTTGCCGGTGACCGGCTGGAACTGGACATCCACCTCGAACCCGGCAGCCATGCGTTACTGACCATGCCCGGGGCCAGCAAGTTCTACCGCAGCATCGGCCCCACCGCGCGGCTGGCCCAGCGCTTTCACCTGCAGGCTGGCAGCACGCTGGAATGGCTGCCTCAGGACAGCATCTTTTTCAACGGCGCCCGCGCCAGCCTCGACAGCCGCTTCACGCTGGAGCCGGGTGCGAAGTTGCTGGCCTGGGAAACCTTGTGTCTGGGCCGGCCGGTGATGAACGAGCGTTTCGAGCAAGGCGCCCTGGATAGCCGCCTACGTATCGACCTGCCGGGCGATCCCGGTTTGCACGAGCGGCTGCGCATTTCAGGTGGGCAACTGGCCAAGGTCGGCGGCCACCCGCTGGTCGCCACCTTCTGCGCAGCGCCGGCGACCCCGGCTGTGCTGGAGCAGGTGCGCGCGCTACTCGATGAACTCGACACCCCCGCAGGCGCGACCTTGCTCGGCTCGCTGCTGGTGATCCGCCTGCTCGACCACGACAACCAACACCTGCAACACACCCTGCAGCGCCTCTGGCATGCCCTTCGCCCGGCCGTTCTCGGCCTGGCTGCATGCCCGCCGCGCATCTGGGCCACTTGAGAGAGCGCCATGGAGCTGACCCCGAGAGAGAAAGACAAACTGCTGCTGTTCACCGCCGCGCTGCTGGCCGAACGGCGCCTGGCCCGTGGCCTGAAGCTCAACTACCCGGAGGCGGTCGCGCTGATCAGCGCCGCAGTGCTCGAAGGTGCCCGCGATGGCCGCACGGTGGCCGAGCTGATGAGCCTGGGCCGCGAAGTGATCGGCCGCGAGCAAGTCATGGAAGGCGTCGCCGAGATGCTGCATGACGTGCAGGTCGAGGCGACCTTCCCCGACGGCACCAAGCTGGTGACCGTGCACGACCCTATCGTCTGACCTGGAGCAGGAGCCCAGCATGATCCCAGGTGAAATTCAGGTCGCCGCCGGCGACATCGAACTCAACGTCGGCCGTGACACGGTCAGCGTCAGCGTGGCCAACCATGGTGACCGGCCGGTGCAGGTCGGTTCGCACTACCACTTCTACGAGGTCAACGCTGCGCTGGTGTTCGAGCGTGAGCCAACCCGTGGCTTTCGCCTCGATATCCCAGCCGGTACTGCTGTGCGCTTCGAGCCTGGCCAGTCGCGCACCGTGCAGCTGGTGGCCTATGCCGGCAAGCGTGAAGTGTACGGCTTCCAGGGCAAGGTGAATGGCCCGCTGGAGGGCAGGGCATGAGCCGGATTTCTCGTCGGGCCTACGCCGACATGTTCGGCCCCACCGTCGGCGACCGCGTGCGCCTGGCTGACACTGCGCTATGGGTGGAGGTGGAGAAGGACTTCACAATCTACGGTGAAGAGGTCAAGTTCGGTGGCGGCAAGGTTATTCGCGACGGCATGGGCCAAGGGCAGATGCTCGCGGCCGAGGCCATGGACCTGGTGCTGACCAATGCCCTGATCATCGACCACTGGGGCATCGTCAAGGCCGATATCGGCGTCAAGCACGGGCGCATTGCCGTCATCGGCAAGGCCGGTAACCCCGATGTGCAACCTGGCGTGAACGTGCCGGTCGGCCCGGGCACCGAAGTGATCGCCGCCGAGGGCAAGATCGTCACCGCTGGCGGTATCGATTCGCACATCCACTTCATCTGCCCGCAGCAGGTGGAAGAAGCGCTGACCAGCGGTGTCACCACCTTCATTGGCGGCGGCACCGGCCCGGCCACCGGCACCAATGCCACCACCTGCACCCCGGGGCCCTGGTACCTGGCGCGCATGCTCCAGGCTGCCGACTGCCTGCCGATCAACATCGGCCTGCTGGGCAAGGGCAACGCCTCGCGCCCCGAAGCGCTGCGCGAGCAGATCGCCGCAGGCGCGGTGGGCCTCAAGCTGCACGAGGACTGGGGCTCGACCCCGGCTGCCATCGACTGCTGTCTGGGCGTGGCCGAAGAAATGGATATCCAGGTGGCGATCCACACCGACACCTTGAACGAGTCGGGCTGCATCGAAGACACCCTGGCCGCCATCGGCGACCGCACCATTCACACCTTCCATACCGAAGGTGCCGGCGGCGGCCACGCGCCAGATATCATCCGTGCGGCGGGGCAGGCCAATGTGCTGCCGTCCTCGACCAACCCGACCCTGCCTTACACGGTCAACACCGTCGATGAGCACCTGGACATGCTCATGGTCTGCCACCACCTAGACCCGAGCATTGCCGAGGACGTGGCCTTTGCCGAGTCGCGCATCCGCCGCGAGACCATCGCCGCCGAAGACATCCTCCACGACATGGGCGCCTTCGCCATGACCTCGTCCGATTCCCAGGCCATGGGCCGAGTCGGCGAAGTGGTGCTGCGCACCTGGCAGGTCGCCCACCAGATGAAGCTGCGCCGTGGTCCGCTGACGCCGGACACGAGCTACAGCGATAACTTCCGGGTCAAGCGCTACATCGCCAAGTACACGATCAACCCGGCGCTGACCCACGGCATCGCCCATGAAGTCGGTTCGGTCGAGGCCGGCAAGCTGGCCGACCTGGTGCTGTGGTCGCCGGCGTTCTTCGCGGTCAAGCCGGCCCTGGTGATCAAGGGCGGGATGATCGCCACTGCGCCGATGGGCGACATCAACGGTTCGATCCCGACCCCGCAGCCGGTGCACTACCGGCCCATGTTCGGCGCCATGGGGGCTGCCCGCCACGCCACGCGCATGACCTTCCTGCCCCAGGCCGCAATGGACCGCGGCCTGCATCAGGAGTTGGGCCTGCAGAGCCTGATCGGTGTCGCCCACGGCTGCCGTCGGGTGCGCAAGGCCGACATGGTTCACAACACCTTGCAGCCCGTGATCGAAGTCGATTCGCAGACCTACCAGGTACGCGCCGACGGCGAGTTGCTGGTCTGCGAGCCCGCCAGCGAGCTGCCGCTGGCCCAGCGCTATTTCCTGTTCTGAAGGAGTGAAGATGATTGTCCTGACCCGCCGGATCGAGGCATCCGAGACCGTCACCGGTACCGTGACCCTGGACGTCGACAGCCGTATCAAAAGCCGCCTGCGCGTGACCCTGGACGATGGCCGCGAAGCCGGGCTGATGCTCGAACGTGGCCACCTGCTGCGCGGCGGCGAACTGCTCGCCGATGCCTCGGCAGGCCAGGTGATTCGCGTGCTGGCTGCAGCTGAAGCGGTATCGACCGTGCGTTGTGCCGACCCGCACTTGCTGGCCCGCGCCGCCTATCACCTGGGCAACCGCCACGTCCCCCTGCAAATCGATCCGGGCTTGCTGCGCTATCAGCATGACCATGTCCTCGACGACATGCTGCGCGGCCTGGGCCTGACGGTGGAAGCCGAGCAAGCACCGTTCGAGCCGGAAGCCGGTGCCTACCAGAGCGCGCCACACAGCCACAGCCATGGCCACGACCATCCGTTCGTGCGCCTGCCAGCCCATTCCTGAACCCTTCATCAAAGGAGCCCACCATGAAAAAGATTTTCGCCGTTGCCCTGCTGATGGTCGCACTGCCGGCCTTTGCCCACCCTGGTCACGACGGCAATCCGTTGCAGGATGGCCTGCTGCACCCGCTGACGGGCCTCGACCACCTGCTGATGCTGCTGGGTACCGGTGTGCTGGCCGCACTGACCCGACGCAACCTGACCCTGCCGCTGGCCACCCTGGCCTCGATGTTCGCCGGCGCCGTGTGCGGCCACCTGTTCGGCGATGTGCTGGGCATGGAAACCCTGATCGCCGTGTCCGTGCTGGTGGCGGCCACTGCGGTGCTGCTGCCAAGCCGTCAGCTGCTGTTGGCCACGGCCATGCCGGTGTTCGCACTGTTCCATGGCTGGGCCCACGGTGTGGAAGCCACGCCGAGCGCCTTCTGGATGTTCAGCGCTGGCTTCGTCACCGTCAGTGGCCTGCTGCTGGCCGTCGGCTTTGGCGTTGGCTGCCTGCTGCGCCGCCACAGCGGCCTGCAGAAGGCCTTCGGTGGCGGCATGCTGGCCGGCGCCGCACTGGTACTGGCCGGTTGATGAACAGCGACCTGGCACTGCTGCGCCTGCTGCAGCTGGCCAGCCCCAGCCTGCCGGTGGGTGGTTTCACTTACTCGCAAGGTTTGGAGTGGGCCGTCGAGGCGGGTTGGGTGCAGGGTACTGCCGGCTTCAGCGCCTGGCAGCGCGAGCAGATGCACGACACCCTGGCCTGCCTGGACTGGCCGGTGCTGGCGCGCCTGTACCGCGCCTGCGAGGCGGGCGACGCACAAGCGTTCAGCCACTGGAGCCACTTTCTGCTGGCCAACCGCGAAACCGCCGAGCTGCGCCTGGAAGAACAGCAGCGCGGCTCGGCCCTGGCGCGCCTGCTCGATGGCTGGCAGCTGGGCCAGGACCCGGCCTGGCGCACCAGCCTCGAACTCAGCCAGCTCGGCGGCATGGCCTGGCTCGCCGCGCACTGGCACATCCCGCTGCGTCAACTCGCTCTCGGCCATGCCTTCGCCTGGCTTGAGGGTGCGGTGATGGCGGGGGTCAAGCTGGTGCCGTTCGGCCAACAGGCGGCGCAGACCCTGCTGCGCGACCTTGGCGCCGAACTGCCCGGCGTGCTGGACCAGGCACTGGCATTGGCCGACGACCAGCTCGGCGGTGGCCTGCCGCTGCTGGCAATTGCTTCTTCGCGTCACGAAACCCAATACACCCGTTTGTTCCGTTCCTGAGGACTGCCTCCATGCAAAGCTATCAGCAACCCCTGCGCGTCGGTGTCGGCGGCCCGGTCGGCTCTGGCAAGACCGCACTGCTCGAATGCCTGTGCAAGGCCATGCGCGATCACTACCAGATCGCCGTGGTAACCAATGACATCTACACCAAGGAAGACCAGCGCATCCTGACCGAAGCCGGTGCGCTGGAGCCAGAGCGTATCGTCGGTGTCGAAACCGGTGGCTGCCCGCACACCGCCATCCGCGAGGATGCCTCGATGAACCTGGCCGCCGTCGAAGCGCTGGCGCGCAAGTTTGGCAACCTTGAAGTGATCTTTGTCGAAAGCGGTGGCGACAACCTCAGCGCTACCTTCAGCCCGGAGCTGGCCGACCTGACCATCTACGTCATCGACGTGGCCGAGGGCGAGAAGATCCCACGCAAGGGTGGGCCCGGCATCACCAAGTCGGACTTCCTGGTGATCAACAAGACCGACCTGGCGCCATACGTCGGCGCCTCGCTGGAGGTCATGGAGCGTGATACCCAGCGCATGCGCCCGCAGCGGCCCTGGACCTTCAGCAACCTGAAGAAGGGCGAAGGCTTGCAGGCGGTGATCGACTTCATCGTGGAGCGGGGGATGCTGGGGGTGAGGGGCTGAAGTCCAGCATCTCGACGCGGTTGCGGCCATTCTGCTTGGCCTTGTACAGCATCTCGTCTGCCTGCTTGAGCACGGTCTCGGCCAGCTCGGTGTCGGGCTGGCGGCAGGCCACGCCGACCGACAGGGTGAGGGTGCCGCAGTGGGGCGTGTCAGCCTGCTCGACCGCCTCACGGATGCGCTCGGCAATACGCCGGGCATCGGCCAGGGTGGTGTCCGGCAGCAGCATGGTGAACTCCTCGCCGCCGACCCGGCAGGGCAGGTCATGCAGGCGGGAGTTCTGCTGCAGCACTTCAGCCAGGTGCTTTAGCACGTCATCGCCTGCGTCATGCCCGTAGGTGTCGTTGACCCGTTTGAAGAAGTCGATGTCCAGGGCCAGCACGGCGAATGCCTGCTGGCTTTCCATCAAGGCGGCCAGTGCCAATTGCAGCGCCCGCCGATTTGCCAGGCCGGTGAGCGCATCGCTCTGGGCTTCCTGGCGCAGCTTGCCGAATTTCTCCTGCATCAGGCGCTCGGCGGTGAGCAGGGCGCGGCGAATGGCGGCGGCCTCCACGTACCAGGCGGCGATGGCGCGCAGTTCATCGGCGGTCTCATTGGCTGAAAGGTGCGTGGCGCCGTATGCCAGCTGGCGCAGTGGCTTGATCAGCCGGTAGGTCGTCCACAGCATCAGCGCAAAGCCGATCAGGCTGGCCGGCAGAATGTACAGCAGCACCTTGCGCATTAGCTCATGCAAGGGGGCCAGGGCCAGCGCGCGCGGTTGCTGGGCGACCACGGCCCAGTGCGCGCCAGGTACCGGGGCGAAACCGGCGAGCATGGGGATGCCGATGTAGTTGGGCGTATCCAGGTTACCGGTTTCGCCGCGCAGCGCCGCCTCGATGGTCGGGCTGCCGGTGGCCAGGGCGCCGATGCGTTCATGGTCGGGGTGGTAGAGCAGGCGTTCGTTGGCGTCGGCAACAAAGGCAAAGGTGCCGTCATGTTGGTAGTGCTGGCCGATCACCGTATGCAGTTCGCTTTCTTTCTTGAGAAACACCGAGCCACCGACGATGCCCAGGTAGCGGCCGTCCTTGGCGAAGATCGGCTCGGAGATGAACACCACCAGGTCGCCACCCCGTGAGGTATAGGCAGGGCTGACCTGGGGCCTGCGGGCATCGACGGCCTGCTGGATCTCCGACGCACGCTGGCGGTGGCTGGCGATCTGGCGAATGTCCGGGTACGCCACCAGCACTTGCCCTTGGGCATTGACGATGACGATCGAATTGAAGTCCTCGTCCTGGGTTTGCAGGCGCCTGGCTTCGGCTTGCAGTAACGCCGGGTCATCCAGACCGGCGGCAAGCTGCCAGGCGCTGTAGGTCAGGTGGTTGCGGGCCGAGCGCAGGAACTCGGTGATGCTCGAGGCCACCTTGCTGGCGTAGGCCTGGTTGGCTTGCAGGGAGAACTGCACCAGGGTGGCCAGTTGCACCCGGTAGGCGACATACAAGGTGTTGCACAAGGTGGCCAGGCAAGCCAGCACGACGATGCCGACTACCAGGGTTCGCAGGTCGAGCATGGGTAAGCGCTTGGGCAAGGCGGGCCTGTCCGGCAAGGGCGACGGGCTCAAGTATGGCCGGTTTTTGCCCGGCTGCTGCCCACGTGCCATTGTGCTGCAAGTGGCACGTCGGCGACGGATCACTCATGGCAGCAATGGGGTTTGCCGGGCTGGCCCTCGTAGCGATCGTGGTGCCGTACCCAATCCATGGTCCCGGCTTCGTTGCGCCCCAGTGGCGCGATATCGAGGAAGTTGTAGGTGTTGACCAGGATGTCCAGGCCACGGGCGTAGGTGGAGTAGGTATGGTAGAGCGTGCCATCCGGGTCTTTGTAGAAGGCACTCAGGCCCGGTAGTTCGGCCTCGTTGCCGGTGTACGGCTCGTAGTTGTACTGGCGTTGGTCCTCGGTGCCGACGCTGACGCCGAAGTCCTCGTTGAATCCGCTGCCATTCGATGAATACCAGGGGAACCGCCAGCCCATGCGCTGGCGGAAAGCCTGGAATTCAGCGCAGGGCGCGCGCGACACGGCGACCAGCGAGACGTCGTGATGGGCCAGGTGCAGGTTGGCGCCATCGAAATGATCGGCAAGGAACGAGCAGCCTGGGCAGCCTTCGCTCCAGCCCTCGGCAAACATGAAGTGATAGACCAGCAGCTGGCTGCGCCCGGCAAACAGGTCGGCCAGGCTCAGTTCGCCGTCCGGGCCTTGGAAACGGTAGGGCTGCTCGACCTTGACCCAGGGCAGGGCACGACGGGCAACGGCCAGTTCATCGCGCTGGTGGGTGAAGGCTTTTTCGTGCAGCCACAGCTGACGGCGGGCGGCCAGCCATTGCTCGCGCGAGGCGATCGGGTGTTTAGGATCGGGGGTGCTCATGGGGGCTGACTCCGTGAGGGGATTCAGTGAGTGGTCGATTCGAAGAGGGGTGGATCGACAGGCTTGGAGCAGGGCCGACGAGTGGTCTGCGGGTGTAGGGCGGGAGGGTTGTGGCGCCTGCGAGATCGAGCGCCGCCCGCGCGGCGCATCGCGAGCTACGCTCGCTCCTACGCTTGTTTCGGGCCAATTATTCCTGCACGATTTGCGCGCGAACGCTTGGGCGCATGACGCGATATCGCGTCGTAGCAACAAGGCGGTCGCGCGCCGCTACCACAAGCGTTACTGGCCCGAAACAAGCGTAGGAGCGAGCGTAGCTCGCGATGCGCCGCGCGGGCGGCGCTCGGTTGCCGCCTTGATCAAAAAATCACGGCGACCACATTGCTGCCTCAGCCGTGCATGGTCTCGATCAACTCCCACAGCTGTGGATCATTGAAATCCTTCACCACCAGTTTCGCCCCGGCCGCCAGCAGCCGTTCCGGTGTCTGAGTAGTGGCAACGCCCACGGTAAAGATCCCGGCCCCGCTTGCCGCAGTCACCCCCGGCAACGAATCCTCGAACGCCAGCGCCTCGCCCGCAACAGCTTCCAGGCGCTGCAAGCCGGCCAGATAGGGCAGCGGATCAGGCTTCGCCCGCTCCAGCTCTTCGGCCACCAGCACATGTTCGAAGCGCTCGCCAAGCCCCATGGCCGTGAGCATGTGCTCTGCATTCAGCCGCGGCGCATTGGTCACCACGCACATGCCGATGTCCCAGGCTCGCGCATGGTCCATCAGGCGCAGCAGGCCAGGCATGGGTTGCAGCACAGGTGACAGTACACGGAAAAGCGCTTCCTTGCGGTCGGCCAGCGCTTGGCGCTCGATTGTGTCGGCAAGCGGAAACAATTCGGCAAACAGTTCGCCATTGGCCCGGCCGCTGATCTGGGCATCGAATTGTTCCTGGGTCAGCTCGCGGCCGTCATGGTCATGCAGCAGTTGACGGAAGGCCTGCAAGTGCAGGGTGTCGGTGTCGGTCAAGGTTCCATCGAGATCGAACAGCAGGGCAGTCAGCATCAGGTATCCAGGTATTCAAAAAAACAAAAGCCCGGGGATGATAACCAAACCTGACGACAAAGGGGGCTGTTCAGCGTACGCCGAAAAGAGTACAAATGTACTCCATGGACAAACTCACCCCAAAACGCCGTGCAATCCTCGGCTACATTCGCGAGCGCATTGCCGACCACGGTCAGCCGCCAAGCCTGGCCGATATCGCCAGCCGCTTCGGCTTCGCCTCGCGCAGCGTCGCGCGCAAGCACATCACCGCGTTGTGCCAGGCCGGCTACATCGACGTCACGCCCAATCAGGCGCGGGGCATTCGCCTGGCCGAGCCCCTGCGCCGGCCGGAAATCCTCGAAATTCCCGTGCTGGGGCAGGTGGCCGCCGGTGCGCCGATCGGCCCGGACCTGGGCATTCACGAGCAATTGCTGCTCGACCCCAGCCTGTTCCGTCGCACACCGGATTACCTGCTCAAGGTGCGCGGTGATTCGATGATCGACGACGGCATCTTCGACGGTGACCTGGTCGGCATCCGCCAGCAGGGCGAGGCAGGTGATGGCCAGATCGTGGTCGCGCGCCTGGACGGCGAAGTCACCATCAAGCGCCTGCAGCGCCAGCCCGGCGGTTACCGGCTGTTGCCGCGCAACCCGGCGTATGCGCCGATCGACGTGGGGCCTGAGCGCGAGTTCTTCATCGAAGGCGTGTTCTGTGGCCTGTTGAGGCGCGACTGATGGGCGCGGTGGTCGACCTCGATCGGCTGCTCGACCAGCGTCAGGTCTGGCGTGGACGACAGGGCCAGGTGCGCCCGGCCGGGTTGCAGCCCACTGGCCATGCCATGCTCGACCAGCGCCTGCCGGATGGCGGCTGGCCGGCCGCAGCTCTCAGCGAGTTGCTGTTGGCCAGCCCCGGCTGTGGCGAGTTGCAACTGCTCTGGCCATCCCTGTCACGCCTGACCGTTGAAGGCGGGCGGGTGGTGCTGGTGGCGCCGCCGTTCATTCCCTATGCACCGGCCTGGCAGGCCGCTGGCGTGGACCTGCGCTGGCTGGTGCAGGTCGATGCCGGGCAGGCGGATGCCCTGTGGGCGGCTGAACAGTGCTTGCGTTCCGGCAGCTGCGCAGCGGTGCTGTGCTGGCCGGAGCGTGCCGATGACCGCGCCCTGCGTCGCCTGCAAGTGGCCGCCGAGACAGGGCAGGCACTGGCCTTCGCCTGTCGGCCGCAACAGGCTGCACACAACCCGTCGCCCGCTGCGCTGCGTATTGCCGTGGATACACGCCCGGCGCAATGGCGCGTCCTCAAGTGCCGTGGCGGCATGCCACCGGCCATGCCAATCGCCTGCCCAGGGCGGGGCTGATGCATCATGCTCTGGGCCTGCATTCTCCTGCCCCAGCTGGCGCTGGACTCGATCCTGCGCGAGCGTGACGACGCCGATGCGCCACTGGTGCTGATCGGCGGCCCCGTTCAGCGCCGCTTGCTGCAAGCCGTCAATCCCGCCGCGGCGGCGCTTGGCCTGCGGGCGGGGCAGACACTGACGGCCGCGCGGGCCCTGGCCGACGGGTTCCACTGTGTCGAGGCCGACCCGGCCCGCATCGAGCAGTTGCAGCAGTTGCTGGCGGCCTGGGCCTACCGCTTCAGTGCCCAGGTGAGCCTTCACTACCCACGCGCCCTGTTGCTTGAAGTCGGCTCCAGCCTTCAGCTGTTCGGCCCCTGGCCGCTGTTCGAGGCCCGCCTGCGCGAGGAGCTGGCTGCACTGGGCTTGCGCCAGCGCATCGTGCTCGCGACCAACCCGGTGGCGGCCCGCATGCTTGCCAACGGCCATGATGGCCTGGCACTGACCTGTGCCGACCAGACTCGTGCGGCGCTGGCGCGCATGCCGATCGCGCGGGTCGGGTTGCCAGCGGAAGCTGCCGAAGCCTTTTCCCGCATGGGTCTGCATCAGTTGGGCCAGGTGCTGACCCTACCGCGAGATGCGCTGGCCAGGCGTTTTTCCGCCCAGGTTCAATTGCACCTGGACCAGTTGCTCGGGCTGCGTTCAATGGGGCTCAACTTCTATCAGCCGCCGGACCGCTTCGAAACGCGCCTGGAACTCAACTTCGACGTCGAATCGCACCAGGCCTTGCTGTTCCCGTTGCGGCGCATGCTCAATGACCTGGCGGCCTTCCTCGCCGGACGCGACTGCGGCGTGCAGCGTTTTTGCCTGTACCTGGAGCACGTCGAAGGGCCGGACACTCAATTGCAGGTAGGCCTGCTGGCCGCCGAGCGGGACGCCGCCATGCTGTTCGAGCTGGCCCGTGGGCGCCTGGAGCCGCTGCGCATCCCGGCACCGGTGCGTAACCTGCGGCTGGTCGCCGATGACCTGCCGCCCTTCGTGCCCCAGCACCAGGCACTGTTCGACCCTCGCGCCAAACAGGCCCAGCCTTGGGAGCAACTGCGCGAACGGCTGCGCGCGCGCCTGGGTGATGAAGCCGTCAAAGGGCTGCGCGCCGAGGCCGACCATCGCCCGGAGTGCGCCTGGCAGCCAGCGGAGCAGGGCGCCCAGGGCAGCCTGCCAGCCTTGCCCGGTAGTCGCCCAGGCTGGTTGTTGCCCACACCGCAGGCCCTGGAAGCGACTGATCACATACTGCTCGGGCATGCCGAGCGCATCGAGTCTGGCTGGTGGGACGGTGGCGACGTGCGCCGGGACTACTACTGCATCGAAACCCGCGATGGCCTGCGTGGCTGGGCCTATCAGGACCTGGCCCAACCCGGCCCGCTGTGGCTGCAGGGTTGGTTCGCATGAACGCGCCAGGCTATGCGCCGGGCTATGCCGAGCTCCATTGCCTGTCCAATTTCAGCTTCCAGCGCGGTGCATCGAGCGCCGAAGAGCTGTTCCGCCGCGCCCGCGAGCAGGGCTACCAGGCCCTGGCGATCACTGACGAGTGCACCCTGGCCGGTATCGTGCGCGCCTGGCAGGCCGCCAAGGCGCAACAGTTGCGCCTGATCGTCGGCAGCGAAGTGCGCCTGCAGGATGGACCCAAACTGGTTTTGCTGGTGCAGAACCTCACGGGCTACCAGAACCTCTGCGCCTTGATTACCCGTGGCCGTCGGCGGGCCGGGAAGGGTGACTACCAGTTGTTCGCTGACGACCTGCAGCAATATCATGAGGGTTTGCTGGCGCTCTGGATTGCCGAAGGTTGCGATGACCAGGCGACTGGCCGCTGGCTGCGCGGCCTGTTCGCCGAGCGATTGTGGCTGGGTGTGCACCTGCACCGCGGCAGTGATGATGACCGGCGCCTGTCCCGCATGCGCGAATTGGCGGCGCAGTTGGGCATCCGTGCCGTGGCCTGTGGTGACGTGCACATGCATGTCCGCGGCCGGCGCGCCCTGCAGGACTGCATCACCGCCATCCGCCAGCACTGCAACGTGGCCGAAGCAGGGCGCCATCTGTTCGCCAATGGCGAGCGCCACCTGCGTGCGCTGGAGCAACTGGCCGAGCTGTACCCGGCAGACCTGCTGGCCGAGAGCCTGGTGATCGCCGAGCGTTGCCAGTTCGACCTGAGTGAACTGCGCTACCAGTACCCACGCGAGCTCGTGCCCGAGGGCCATACACCTGCCAGCTGGCTACGCGCATTGTGCGAGCGGGGCTTGCCTCTGCGCTGGCCGTCAGGGCCGAGCAGCAAGGTACGAGCGGTGCTGGACAAGGAACTGGCGTTGATCGAGGAGCTGGGCTACGAGAGCTATTTCCTCACCGTGCATGACATCGTCGCCTTTGCCCGCAGCCAGCACATTCTTTGCCAGGGCCGTGGTTCGGCAGCCAACTCGGTGGTGTGTTTCGTGCTGGGCATCACCGAGCTCGACCCGATGGCGCATCGCCTGTTGTTCGAGCGCTTCCTGTCCCGTGAGCGCAACGAGCCGCCCGATATCGACGTGGACTTCGAGCATGACCGGCGCGAAGAGGTGATCCAGTATGTGTTCCGCCGTTACGGCCGGCACCGCGCCGCACTGACTGCCGTGGTCAATACCTATCACGCTGCCGGCGCTGTTCGTGATGTGGCCCGGGTGCTGGGCTTGCCTGCCGATCAGGTGGATGCCCTGGCCAAGTGCTGCGGCCGCTGGAGCGACCGTATCCCGGACGATCAGCGGCTGGCAGAGGCCGGCTTCGAACCCGGCAGTCCGTCGCTGCGGCGCATCCTGGTCCTGGCCGGTGAACTGATCGGTTTCCCCCGTCACCTGTCCCAGCACCCGGGTGGCTTCGTCATTTCCGAACAGCCGCTGGACCACCTGGTGCCGGTGGAAAACGCCGCCATGGCCGAGCGCACGGTGATCCAGTGGGACAAGGACGACCTCGACATGGTCGGCCTGCTCAAGGTCGATGTGCTGGCCCTGGGCATGCTCAGCGCCTTGCGCCGTTGCTTCGACCTGCTGCAGCGCCACCGTGGTCGGCAGTTGACCCTGGCGACCATCCCCAGTGAAGACCCTGCGACTTACGCCATGATCAGCCGCGCCGAGACCATGGGCGTGTTCCAGATCGAGTCGCGGGCACAGATGGCCATGCTGCCGCGGCTCAGGCCCACCACTTTCTACGACCTGGTGATCGAGGTCGCCATCGTGCGCCCCGGGCCGATCCAGGGCGACATGGTTCACCCGTACCTGCGTCGGCGCCTCAAGCAGGAACCGGTGACCTACCCCTCGGAAAAACTCAAGGAGGTCTTCGAGCGCACCCTGGGCGTGCCGCTGTTCCAGGAGCAGGTGATGGAACTGGCCATGGTCGCCGCCGACTACAGCCCCGGCGAGGCTGACCAGTTGCGCCGCAGCATGGCAGCCTGGAAGCGCCATGGCGGGCTGGAACCCCATCGCCAGCGGCTGGTCGAGGGCATGCTGCGCAACGGTTACGACCTGGCGTTCGCCGAGCGTATCTTCGAGCAGATCAAAGGCTTTGGCAGTTACGGCTTCCCTGAGTCGCACGCGGCCAGCTTCGCCTTGCTGTGCTATGCCAGCAGCTGGCTCAAGTGCCATGAGCCGGCGATCTTCACCTGCGCGCTGGTCAACAGCTGGCCGATGGGGTTCTACAGCCCGGACCAACTGCTGCAGGAGGCGCGGCGGCAAAGGATCGAGGTACGCCCGGTGGACGTGTTCCACAGCGAATGGGACTGCACGCTGGAACCCGATCGCCACGGTGTCTTGGCTATCCGCCTTGGGCTGCGACAGATCCGGGGTTTCAGCGAGGTGGATGCCCGCCGGTTGGAGCAGGCGAGGGCGCAGCGCCCTTGGCGGGATGTCGAAGACCTGTGCCTGCGCGCCGGGCTCGATAGCCGCGCCCGCGCCCGGCTGGCCGATGCGGGGGCACTGCGAGCCTTGGCCGGTGACCGCCACCAGGCACGCTGGCAGGTGGCGGCGGTGCAGGCGCAATTGCCGCTGTTTGCCGAGGTGCAGGCAGTGCCGGAAGCGCCAGTGGCGTTGCCCGTGCCAACGGTTGGCGAGGACCTGGTTGCCGATTACGACACTTTGGGGACGACGTTGGGCCCGCATCCACTCAGGCTGTTGCGTTCACGGTTGCGGGCTTTGGGCTGTCGCAGTTCTGGCGAACTGGCTGGGGTCGAGCATGGCGATGCGATTGCCGTGGCCGGGCTGGTGGTGGGGCGACAGCGGCCGCAGACCGCCAGCGGGGTGACCTTCGTTACGCTGGAGGATGAGTTCGGCATGGTCAACGTGGTGGTCTGGCGTGACTTGGCCGAGCGGCAGCGGAGGGCGCTGGTGGGGTCGCAGCTACTCAAGGTGAACGGGCGGCTGGAGCAGGAGAACGGGGTGCGGCATCTGATCGCTCGGCGGCTGGAGGACATCAGCCCCTTGCTACAGGGGCTGGATGTAAAAAGCCGGGACTTTCATTGATCTTGCTGGCCTCTTCGCGGGACAAGCCCGCTCCTACAGGGATTGCGCGCAAACTGAAGGTTGTGGTGATCCCTGTAGGAGCGGGCTTGTCCCGCGAAGAAGTCCACTAGGTCTATCAGACCATCGCCAGATGCTGCTTGCGCGTCGGTGCCGGAAATGCCCGGTCCATCAACCGCAGGTCTTCAAGGGTCAGGGTCAGCGCCCCGGCAGCCGCATTCAACCGCACATGCTCTGCAGATACCGCCTTGGGAATGGCAATCACATCGTTTTCCCGCGTCACCCAGGCCAGGCTGACCTGCGCCGGCGTCGCCCCATGGCGCTCGGCGATCTCGCTCAGCACAGGATGCTGCAACAACCGCCCGGCCTGGGCCAGCGGGCAATAGGCCATGGTCGGCAAGCCCCGTTGGCGACTCCACGGCAACAGGTCAAACTCGATGCCACGCTGCGCCGGGTTGTATAGCACCTGATTGGTGGCGCAATCGGGGTTGTGCAGTTCGCGCAGGTCATCGACATCGAAGTTGGACACCCCCCAACGGCGGATCTTGCCCTGCTCGCGCAAGCGCTCGAACGCCTCGACTGTCTCCTCCAGCGGATACTGGCCACGCCAGTGCAGCAGATAGAGGTCGATCACCTCGGTACCCAGGCGCTGCAGGCTGCGTTCGCAGGCTTCAGGCACGCCACGGCGGCTGGCGTTGTGCGGGTACACCTTGCTGACCAGAAACACCTGGTCACGACGCCCGGCAATGGCTTGGCCGACCACTTCCTCGGCGCCACCTTCGGCATACATCTCGGCGGTGTCGATCAGGGTCATGCCCTGTTCGATGCCCTGTTGCAGGGCGGCCACTTCGGCAGCCTTGCGGGCCGGGTCTTCGCCCATGTACCAGGTGCCCTGGCCTATGGCCGGCACGCTGCAACCTGCCAGTTTCACGTAACGCATGTCACCTCCGGAGTCTGGGTATGGGAAAGCAGCACCTCGAGCAGCGCCTGGGCTGCAGTGGAAAGCTTGTGGTCGGCGAGGGCGATCACGCTGATGCGCCGCTCGACCGCAGGATCGACCAGCGTCACGCAACGTGCGCCAAGTTCCTGCATCTGGTTGATGCACAGCGCCGGTACCGCGCTGACGCCAAGACCACTGGCCACCATGCGGCCGATGGTCGACAGCTGGTGGCTTTCGAATGCCACCGCCAGTTTGCCGTGGCGTGCCGCGACGTTCTGCTCCAGCAGCAGGCGCACCGCCGACGGGCGCTGCAAGGCAATGAAGTCTTCCGCCAGCAACTGCGCCCAGGTGACCTGGGTTTGCAAGGCCAGCGGTGAATCGGCCGGCACCACGGCGACGAAACGGTCCATGTACAACGGGTGAAAGTTCAGGCCTTCGCTGTTATCCGGCTCGAAACCGATGCCCAGTTCGACGCGGCGATGGCGCACCAGTTCCAGCACCTGTTCGTTGATCACGTCATGCACCGTGACATTGACCTTGGGGTAGCGCTGGCGGAACACCTTGAGCGAATGCGGCAGCAGGTTGCCGGCAAAGGCCGGCATGGCCGCTACCGACACGCGGCCAAGCTGCAGGGTGAAGCGCTGGCGCAGCATCTCTTCGGTGTCGTCCCAGTCGGCCAGCAGGCGCCGGGCCAGCGGCAGCAGCACCTCGCCCTCGGCGGTCAGGCTGACGCTGCGGGTGGTGCGGGTGAGCAGGGCGCCGCCGAGTTTTTCCTCCAGCGCCTTGATGGTCAGGCTCAGGGCCGGTTGCGACACATGCAGGTGTTCACCGGCCTGGGCGAAGCTCTGGTACTTGGCGACGGCGACGAAGGCGCGCAGTTGCTTGACGTTCATGGCAGCCTCGATCGCTGTTTTGGAAAAGTTATCAATCGATGATGAAAACAAAATTAACAAATAAGTCGCCAGCGGTGAAGATGGTCGCACACGCTCACCGACAGCCTCGTCGGTTCAACAACTACAAAAGGCGGATCAGCATGGCCGGACTGGACAAGCGCGTAGCAACCTATGAAGAGGCCCTGGCAGGCCTGACCGACAATATGACGGTGCTGGCCGGCGGCTTCGGCCTGTGCGGCATCCCCGAAAACCTCATCGCTGAAATCAAGCGCCTAGGCGTCAAGGGCCTGACCGTGGTCTCCAACAACTGCGGTGTCGATGGCTTTGGCCTGGGTGTGCTGCTGGAAGATCGGCAGATCCGCAAGATGATCGCCTCCTACGTCGGCGAAAACGCCGAATTCGAACGTCAGCTGCTCAGTGGCGAGCTGGAAGTCGAACTGACCCCGCAAGGCACCCTGGCCGAGAAGATGCGCGCCGGCGGCGCCGGTATCCCGGCTTTCTACACCGCCACCGGCTACGGCACCCCGGTTGCCGACGGCAAGGAAGTGCGCGAATTCAAGGGCCGCAAGTACATCCTCGAAGAATCCATTACCGGCGACTTCGCCATCGTCAAGGGCTGGAAGGCCGACCACTACGGCAACGTGGTGTACCGCAACACTGCGCAGAACTTCAACCCACTGGCGGCCACCGCTGGCAAGATCACTGTGGTTGAAGTGGAAGAAATCGTCGAGCCTGGCGTGCTGCTGCCCAGCGAAATCCACACCCCGGGCATCTTCGTCGACCGGGTGATCGTCGGCACTTTCGAAAAACGCATCGAAAAGCGCACCGTCAAGGCCTGAGCGCCGTCCATCAGAACAACAAAGAGATCCTGACCATGGCACTGACCCGCGAACAGATGGCGCAACGCGTCGCCCGTGAACTGAAGGACGGCTACTACGTCAACCTCGGCATCGGCATCCCGACCCTGGTGGCCAACTATGTACCGGCCGACATGGACGTGATGCTGCAGTCCGAAAACGGCCTGCTCGGCATGGGCGAATTCCCCACCGAAAGCACCATCGATGCCGACATGATCAACGCCGGCAAACAGACCGTCACCGCCCGCCGCGGCGCATCGATCTTCGACTCGGCGCAGTCGTTCGCCATGATCCGTGGCGGCCATGTCGACCTTACCGTGCTGGGCGCCTTCGAAGTGGACGTGGAAGGCAACATCGCCTCGTGGATGATCCCCGGCAAGCTGGTCAAGGGCATGGGCGGCGCCATGGACCTGGTGGCCGGTGCCGACAACATCATCGTCACCATGACCCACGCCTCCAAGGATGGCGAGTCCAAGCTGCTGTCGCGCTGCAGCCTGCCGCTGACCGGTGCCGGTTGCATCCGCAAGGTGCTGACCGACCTGGCTTATCTGGAGATCGAAAACGGCGCCTTCATCCTGCGCGAGACCGCGCCGGGGGTGAGCGTTGAAGAAATCATCGAGAAAACTGCCGGCAAGCTGATCGTGCCGGACGATGTCAAGGAAATGACCTTCTAAAGCATCACACTGTCCCCTGTGGCAGCGGGTTCACCCGCGAAGGCGTCGGTACATTCACCGCCACCTTCGCGGGTGAACCCGCTGCCACAGGGTTTTTGCGTTTTTGCAGAAAAAGTCCGATAAAACCAATAAAAGGAAGTAACCGTGGCCGCTGAAATCCAAGACAGCCGCTCCGCCCGCTTTGCCCTGCGCTGTTCCAACTGGGCTGAACGCTGGTTCCCCGACTCCTGGGTATTCGCCGCCCTGGCCGTGCTGCTGGTGTGCATTGGCGCCCTGGCCATGGGCGCCAAGCCGACCGACACCGCCAAGGCCTTCGGCGATGGCTTCTGGAGCCTGATCCCGTTCACCATGCAGATGGCCTTCGTGGTCATCGGCGGCTACGTGGTGGCCAGCTCGCCACCCGCCGCCAAGCTGATCGACCGCCTGGCGCGCATCCCCAAGAACGGCCGCTCGGCGGTGTGCTGGGTCGCGCTGATCTCGATGCTGGCCTCGCTGCTCAACTGGGGCCTGTCGCTGGTGTTCGGCGGCCTGCTGGTCCGTGCCCTGGCCCGTCGCACCGAACTGAAGATGGACTACCGCGCCGCCGGTGCCGCCGCCTACCTGGGCCTGGGGGCTGTGTGGGCGCTGGGCCTGTCGTCCTCGGCTGCGCAGTTGCAGGCCAACCCGGCCAGCCTGCCGCCTTCGATCCTGTCGATCACCGGCGTGATCCCGTTCACCGAGACCATTTTCCTCTGGCAATCCGGCGTGATGCTGGCCGCCCTGGTGATCGTCTCGCTGGTGATCGCCTACGCCACGGCCCCCGGCCCGAACAGTGCGCGCAGCGCCGAAGACTGTGGCGTCGACCCCAGCTTCACTGCACCGCCGGCGCCCAAGCGCACCCGCCCGGGCGAATGGCTGGAGCACAGCCCGATCCTGATCCTGATGCTGGTGGCCCTGGCCGCTGGCTGGCTGTACCAGGAGTTCGCCACCAAACCGGCGATCACCGCGATTTCCGGGCTGAACACCTACAACCTGCTGTTCATCATGCTCGGGGCCTTGCTCCACTGGCGCCCGCGCAGCTTCCTCGATGCCGTGGCGCGCGCCGTGCCGACCACCACTGGGGTGCTGATCCAGTTCCCGCTGTACGGCTCGATCGCTGCGATCCTCACCCAGGTCAAGGGCGTGGATGAGCAGACCCTGGCCCATCACATCTCGCTGTTCTTCACCCAGATCGCCACCCATGACACCTACGCGCTGCTGATGGGCGTTTACTCGGCAGTACTGGGCTTCTTCATCCCGTCGGGTGGCGGCAAGTGGATCATCGAAGCACCGTACGTGATGCTGGTGGCCAACGACTTGAAATACCACCTGGGCTGGGCGGTGCAGATCTACAACGCCGCAGAGGCGCTGCCGAACCTGATCAACCCGTTCTACATGCTGCCATTGCTGGGGGTGTTAGGGCTCAAGGCGCGTGATTTGATCGGTTTTTCGTTCGTGCAGTTGCTGGTGCATGTGCCGTTGGTGCTGGTGTTGCTGTGGGCACTGGGCACCACGTTGCAATACGTTCCCCCGGTGATGCCTTGAAATAGTTGTGTTATCTGTACCGGCCTCTTCGAGGCGTAATACCGCCGCGAAGAGGCCGGTGCAGGTTTTCAGTCAGTCAGCTTTGCCAACAATGCCGCCAACGCCGCTCGACCTGGCTCGTCCAGCCTGAACACCGGCTTGCGTGGTTCACCCACCGGCAAACCGGTCATTGCCAACCCAGCCTTGATGGTCGCTGGCAACCCGCCTTTGAGAATGAAGTCCAGCAACGGCAGCTGCCGGTAGAACAGCGCCCTGGCCTGCGCCAGGTCTCCCTTCAGCACTGCCTGATACAAACCTTGGTTGAGTGCCGGAATCAGGTTCGGCGCTGCCGTGCACCAACCCTTGGCACCCGCCACGAAGGCCTCCAGCGCAAGTGGATTGCAGCCGTTGTAGAACGGCACCTGGCCTTCCCCCAGCAACTGCAGCTTGTGCATGCGCTGGATGTCGCCGGTGCTCTCCTTGACCATGGTCACATTGGCCACTTCCCGGACAATACGCAGGATCAGCTCCACCGACATGTCCGTGCCGCTGGTGGCCGGGTTGTTGTAAAGCATGATCGGGATATCAATGGCCTCACCGATGGCGCGGTAGTGCTGGAGGATCTCGGCTTCGCTGAGCTTCCAGTAGGCGGCCGGCAGTACCATCACCGCGTCGGCGCCCTGGGCCTGGGCAAAGCGGGCGCGGCGCACGGCACCGGCGGTGGTCAGGTCGGACACGCTGACGATGCTGGGCACTCGTTTGCCGATCTGCGCAAGGCTGTACTCGGCCACCTGCTGCCATTCGCTGTCGCTGAGATAGGCCCCTTCGCCGGTGCTGCCCAAGGGCGCGATGGCCTGCACGCCGCCGTCGATCAGGCGTTCGATGGACTGGCCCAGCGCGGGCAGGTCGAGTTGTTCGCCGCCAGCGCTGAAGGGGGTGATGGTGTAGCCGATGATGCCGTGGATTTCAGTCGTCATTTTAAAAGGCTCCGCAAGCAAGGCATTCAGGGTTCAGTTCAGGCAGTCGACATGGGTGCGCAGGCACTGCCGGGCAAAGTAGTTGAAGGCAGCGGCATGGCGCTTGGGCCGGTCGATCCAGTCGTGGGCTTCACGGCCCAGTGCCGGGGCGATGGGCTTGAGGGTACCGGCTGACATCGCCAGCAATTGCAGACGCGCGGCGCGCTCGATCAGCTGGGCATACACGCAGGCCTGCTCGATGCTGGTGCCGGTGGACAGCTGGCCATGGTGCGAGAGCAGGATGGCGCGCTTGTCCCCCAACGCGGTGCTGATGATTTGCCCTTCCTCGTTGCCCACCGGCACGCCAGGCCAGGCTTCGAGGAAGGCGCAATCGTCGTAGAGCGGGCACAGGTCCATGTGCGAAATCTGCAGCGGGACTTCCAGCATCGACAGCGCGGCGACGTGGGTCGGGTGGGTGTGGATGATGCAGTTCACGTCCGGGCGGGCGCGGTACACCCAGCTGTGGAAGCGATTGGCCGGGTTGGGCATACCCTGGCCTTCGAGCACTTCGAGGTCCTCGTTGACCAGCAGCAGGTTGCTGGCGCAAATTTCATCGAAACCCAGGCCCAGTTGCTGGGTGTAGAAGGTGCCAGGTTGCGGGCCGCGGGCACTGATCTGCCCGGCCAGACCGGAGTCGTGGCCATGGTCGAACAGAATTCGGCAGGTCAAGGCCAGCTTTTCTCGCACATTCCACGTAGTATCGGCAAGCGAGCCTTGCATCTGCGTCAGCGCCTGCTGGACCAGTTGGTCCTTGCTGTGTGTCAGGGTCTTGGCCATGGGTTTTCCTCTGTGGCGTGATGAGCGATGTCAGCGCTGGCCTGTTCCAAAGCTTTAGTCGGTTGGGGAACGGGTCAGCTCGCGACACAAATAATCCTATATGACACAAAGTGTCATAGACAAGCCTGTTGATCCTGGAAAATCGCGTCGCATGCCTAACCGATTGAAATTGTTGAGAAAAAAACTTGGTGTCACGCTTGAGACACTGGCCGAAAAATCCGGCATGACCAAGAGCTACCTGTCCAAGGTGGAGCGTGGCCTGAACACGCCGTCGATCGCTGCTGCGCTCAAGCTGGCACGCGCGTTGAACGTCAATGTCGAAGAGCTGTTCGCCGAGGAGCAGGCCGGGCAGAGCCGCTACAGCCTGGTACGCCAGGGCGAGCGCCAGGCGCTGGTGGGCGATGGCCATGGGCCGGGCTATGCGGCATTGACTCGCCAGTTCGGGCAGCACAGCCTGTTGCCGTTCCTGATCCAGCCGCCGACCGAGTTCAGCGACCCGACCTTCAAGGAGCATGAGGGTGAGGAGTTTCTGTTCGTCCACGCAGGCCAGGTGGAGGTCGATTTCATGAATGAACGGGTGTTGCTGGAGCAGGGCGATGCGCTGCACTTCAATGCCCAGACACCGCACCGCCTGCGTTCGGTCGGCGAGCAGCCAGCGCAGCTGCTGGTGGTGGTGCAGCACAGCAGCGACTGAGGGCAGGGCGATGATCGAGGTGTCGCGGTTCTGGCGGGACCCTGCATTGCCGTTCGTCGAAGCCCGGCGCGTGGGGGATGGGCGTAAGGTCTGTTATGCCGCCCATTCCCATGAGAGCTTTTCCATCGGCGTGATCACCGGTGGTTGTAGTACCTACCTGAGCGGTGCCAGTCAGGTCGAGGTAATGGCCGGTACCACGGTGTTGATGAACCCAGGTGTGGTGCACACCTGCAACCCGATCGCCGGCCAGCCCTGGTCGTACCTGATGCTGTTCGTCGACATGCCGTGGTTGCAGGCTCTGGGCTTCGAATTGCCAGCACAGACAGTCAGTACTTCGCCGTGTTTGTACAGCCGCTTGCTGCAGCTGTTTGCCGACCTGTTCAACAACGAACTGAACGATCGTGAAGATCGCCTGGCGGGTTTTTTCTGCGATCTCCCACGCTATTTGCAGCCATTGGCAGATGAGGCGCGAGTGGACCATCCGCAACTGGACGCGGCAGCGGCGTTCATCCGGGCCCATCGCACAGACCCGCTGAGCCTTGAGGATGTCTGCGCGGCCTGTAGCTTGTCACGCTCTTATTTGATCCGGGCCTTCCGCCAGCGCTTTGGCCTGACGCCACACGGTTATCTGCTGGATCAACGGGTGCAGCATGCGCGGGCGCTATTGCGCAACGGAAGGGCTATCGCCGAGGTGGCGCAGGAGGCGGGGTTCGCCGATCAGGCGCACTTGCAGCGGGCGTTCAAGCAGCACCTGGCGGCGACACCTGGGCATTACCGCGATGCAGTGCCGGCTTCTTCTCGGCTAAAGCCGCGAGAAGGCCGGCCCTGGCGACATCAAACGAGCAAATAGACCGCGCTTCCCACCAGCAATACAGCCAGCCCGCGATTCAGCAACCGAATATACCGTGGCTTGCGAAGATATTGCCGGATCACACTCCCGGCCCAGGCCCAGCAGGCTACCGAAACGAAACAGATCGGCCCGTAGATCCAGGTGAACAACCACAGCAGTTGTTGTTCGCCACCGGTGTAAGCACCCACGCCCGCCACCGCTGCCAGCCAGGCCTTGGGGTTCAGCCATTGCATCGCTGCACCCTGCCAGGCCGAAGGTGCGCGCTGCTGATCTGAGCCATTTAGCTGGCCATCGTCGCTGGCCAGTTTCCAGGCCATGTACAGCAGAAACGCCACGCCGCCCCAATGCAGCGCCACGCCCAGCAATGGCCAGCGTAACAGCAGTTCGTGCAAGCCCAGGCCAACCAGCACCAGCAGCAGGCAGAAGCCCAGCGTCGCACCCGTCACATGCCACAGGCTCGCCCGCAGGCCATGACGGGCACCACTGCCGAGGGCGACTACATTGACCGGCCCGGGAGAAATCGATGCAGCAAGGGCGAATGCGGCCATGGAAAGGGAGAGGCTCATGTTCCGTAACTCCGTGTGTTGGACGATGCCGCCATCCTGCGGCCTTGACCGGCATGGGTATTGAAGAATAGTCCCCTGCGATCCAGCTACAGCTTTTGTAATAGTTTCGCGCTATCAGTAAAACCGGCTGTGCTTGTAGGATCGTCTTCCCTATTTTCAATCAAGGTCTATATGAGCACCTTCGCGGAGCCCCCCAGTCCCTGGCCTTCCCGGCCATCCCCCCTCCGTCCTCGTGACGCTTCCTTCGTGAGTACCCGCTAATGGAATGGCTAGCCGATCCCACGGCCTGGCTAGGCCTGTTGACGCTTATCGTCCTCGAACTGGTGCTCGGTATCGACAACCTGGTGTTCATCGCCATCCTCGCCGACAAGTTGCCGCCGCATCAGCGCGACCGCGCGCGGGTCATTGGCCTGAGCCTGGCGCTGATCATGCGCCTGGGCCTGCTGGCCAGTATCTCGTGGATGGTCACCCTGACCGCGCCGCTGTTCGAGGTGTTCGGCAAGAGCTTCTCCGGCCGTGACCTGATCATGCTGTTCGGTGGTGTGTTCCTGCTGTTCAAGGCCACCATGGAGTTGCACGAGCGCCTGGAAGGGCATGTCACCCAGGCGACGGGTGCCGTGCGTCATGCCTTGTTCTGGCCGATCGTGGCGCAGATCGTCGTGCTTGACGCGGTGTTCTCGCTGGACGCGGTAATCACGGCCGTAGGCATGGTCGAAGAATTGTCGGTGATGATGATCGCGGTGATCTTCTCGATCGGCATCATGATCGTCGCCAGCAAACCGCTGACCCGCTTCGTCAACGCCCACCCGACGGTGATCATGCTGTGCCTGGGCTTCCTGATGATGATCGGTTTCAGCCTGACCGCCGAAGGCCTGGGCTTCCATATCCCGAAAGGCTACCTGTACGCGGCCATCGGCTTCTCGATCCTCATCGAGCTGTTCAACCAGCTGGCCCGTGCCCGCCGCAAGCGCAGCCTGCAGCAGCACCGGCCATTGCGTGAACGTACCGCACATGCCGTGCTGCGCCTGCTGGGAGGCCGCCGGGTCGAAGCTGACGAGGTGGGCGAAGAAATCGCCGACCTGGTCGAAGGTGGCGAGGAGCAGGTCCTGTTCGACCGCCGTGAGCGGGTGATGATCAGCGGCGTGCTGAACCTGGCCGAGCGGCCGATCCGCACGGTAATGACTGCGCGGGCCGAAGTCGACGTGATCGACCTGGCGCAACCCGCGCACGCCATCACCGAAGCGCTGGCCAATTCGCCGTACTCGCGCCTGCCACTGATTCGCAACGGCCATATCGAGGAACCGCTGGGCTTCGTGCACAAGAAGGAGCTGCTCAAGGAGCTGCTGTCCGGCAGCCAGCCGGACCTTGAGCGCATGGCTCGGGCGCCATTGAACCTGCTGGAGAGTTTCAGCATCCTCAACGCCCTGGAGCAGATGCGCAGCCAGTCGACGCACATTGCCTTCGTGATCAACGAGTTCGGTGATTTCACCGGTTTGCTGACCATTACCGACATCCTCGAGTCGATCGCCGGTGAGTTGCCGGATGCCAGTGAGGTGGAAGGCCCGGCGATCGTCGAGGAAGGTGGCAGTTTTGTCGTCAGTGGCGCCCTGAACCTGAGCCAGGTCCAGGCGCGTACAGGCTTCAGCGCCCGCGCCACCGAGGACTACCAGACCCTGGCGGGCCTGGTGATGAGCTTGCTGGACCGCCTGCCGGTGGTGGGTGATCAGCTGGCCTGGAATGGCTGGAGCATGACCGTGGTGGCGGTGGAGGAGCGCCGGGTGCGCCAGGTGCGCCTTACACCGAGCGCCGACGCTGGCGCAGCAGGTGCTTGAAACCTTCGAGCACCAGCACCAGCACCGCGGCCCAGATCGGCAGGTAGGTCAGCCATTGATCCGGGCCGATGGTTTCGCCCAGCAGCAGGGCGACGCCCACCAGCAACACCGGCTCGACGTAGCTGAGCAGGCCGAACAGGCTGAACGGCAACAGGCGGCTGGCCAGTACGTAGGCGATCAGTGCACAGGCGCTGATCGCCCCCAGCAGCGGGATCAGCCCGTAGAGGCCGGGGTGTTGGTGCAGCTCGGCCGTCGACAACGGCCCCTGGGTGACGAAATAAACTGCCCAGGGCAGCAACAGGCACATGTCGCACCACAGGCCACCGAGGTGGTCGGTGCGGCAGCGTCGCCGCAACACGAAGTAGATCGGGTAGCCGATCGTCACCAGCAAGGTTTCCCAGGCGAAGCTGCCATTCTGGTACAGCTCGTGCCCGACGCCCAGCGCGGCGCAGCTGACCGCCACTTTCTGCAAGCGTGACAGGCGCTCGCCATACACCAGGCGCCCGGTCAGCACCATGGCCAGCGGCAGCAGGAAATAGCCCATCGACACTTCCAGGCTACGCCCGTGCAGCGGCGCCCAGAGGAACAGCCACAGCTGCACACCCATCAACCACGACGTACCAACCATGCCCAGCAGCAGGATCGGCTTCTGACGCACGCGGGCGAGCAATTCGCCGACGCGTTTCCAGTCCTTGCTGACCAGCATGAACAGGGTGAGGCAGGGCAGGGTGAGCAAGGTGCGCCAGCCAAAGATCTCTTCGCCATCGAGCGGCGACAGCAAGGAGGTATAGAAATACATCACAGCGAACAGACAGGACGCCATGACCGACGAAATAATGCCTTTTGACACGAATGCCTCGGATAGGGGAGTGAGCAGGTGAATCAGCCGCGCATGATCTCAGGGGGCGCGCCTTGCGGCAACCGCGCGTCGCCGGGTTGTGCGGCGAGTGCCTTGAGGAAGTCGCTTGCAGGCATCGGCCGGCCAAATAGATAGCCTTGCTGAAAGTCCACCCCGCTGCGCGCCAGGTAATCACGCTGGACCTCGGTTTCCACCCCTTCGGCAACGATGCCCAGGCCCAGCTTGGCGGACAGCTCGATGATGCTGTCGAGAATGTGCTGGGACAAGGCGTCGCCACCGATCATGGCCACGAAGCTCTGGTCGATCTTCAGGTAATCGACCTTGAACTGGCGCAGGTAGTTGAGGCTCGACTGGCCGGTACCAAAGTCATCCAGGGCGATCATCACCCCCATGTCATGCAGCTTGGCGAACAGCTCGAGGGCTACCGGAGTGGCTTCGATCAGCTTGCGCTCGGTCAGTTCCAGGGTCAGCCGTACCCGCCCGGGGGGAAAGTGCTGGAGGAAGGTCTGGCAGTCGTCGAGCAGGCTCAGGTCGCGGCAGTGGTCGGCGGTAATGTTGATGCCGATGTGGAAGCCGTCTTCCAGCAGCGCGGTGTAGGGCGCCAGGTTCTGCGCGGTGTGCAGCATCATGGCCCGGGTCATGGCGACGATCTGGCCACTGTGTTCGGCGTAGGGGATGAACAGGTCCGGACGTACCAGGCCTTCACGGGGATGGTTCCAGCGCATCAATACTTCAGCCCCGGCCCAGCGGTAGTCACCCTTGCGCACCACCGGCTGGAAGTACGGCAGGAACTCGTCCGCCTCCAGGGCCCGCTGCAGCTCGGCCCTGGGCGAGCTGGCCCGGCGAATCTGCCAGCGGCAGGCGCCGCCGGCCACCACGCCGAGCGCGAGCAGCAGGCTGAGCAGAGCAGGGTAGTGGCTGCGCAGCAGCTCGCCTTGCTTGCCGGCCTCGTAGCCACCGTGCACGCTGAACGGGTAGCGGGTCGAACCCAGGGTCACATCGGCGGCGGCGGCGACCGGTGGGGCACCGTCATGCACCGCGCCGTCCTTGCCCATCCAGGCGTTGCCGACACGGATCTGCAGCGCTTCCTCCGGGCCTATCAGGCGTAATGCAGTGAGCAGGTGATCGCCATCCACGGTAGTGATCGCACCGCGATCGCCATCGCTGGCCCGGTACACCAGCAGGGCATGGCCAGGCGTTACCGAGTTGCCATTCATCAGCCACAGCCGGCCATCGGTGTAGTCATAAGCGTCCACGGGTTCGTCGAAATCGCCGAACAGCGAACTGCAATACAGGTTGTGGTGCTGGAACAGGTTGGTCGAACGGACGAAAGCATTACGCGTGACCTGGCTGCGCAACGTCAGCTGAGCGTTGGCGCAGGGGCTGCCAGCCAGCGGCAGCAGCACCTGCGCGGCATTGGCGAGGTTGTCTAGAATATGATCGACATGCTCGACCACCTGACGCGCAGTCGCCTGGCTGGAGGCGCGCAATTCGCGCTCGATCTGCCAGTTCATCACCGCCAGGCCGCAGGCAAGCGGCACCACGCCGACGATCCAGGGCATGAGCGTGCGCCAGCTCCAGCGAGCAGGGCGTTTGACCGAGAGGGGCATGCTGGGGTGATCTTCCTGATGACTGACGTGCTGAGGATAGCCGTTTGTCGGCGCCGATGGCGAACTAATGCGCGACAAAGCCATTTACGCAATGTAGAATCGATTTACGAATACAACAATAAGGTCCTTCGTTACTGAGGGATCAACCCCCGCCGAGAATGGGTCCATATGACATACCATGGGTTCAAGCTGATCATTGGTGACTTCCTCGCCCGCAGTGTGCGCGGTATCCCGTGCTCTCCACCATTGCCGTTCCACATCCTACGCATTCATTAATTTTCGCTGCAGATGAGGGTACGAACATGGCTGATATCTTTGACAATCCAATGGGCCTGATGGGCTTCGAATTCATCGAGCTGGCCTCGCCGACGCCGGGCGTGCTGGAGCCGGTATTCCAGATACTCGGTTTCACCAAGGTGGCCACCCACCGCTCCAAGGACGTGCACCTTTATCGCCAGGGCGGCATCAACCTGATCCTCAATAACGAACCTAAGAGCATTGCCTCCTACTTCGCGGCCGAGCATGGTCCGTCGGTGTGCGGCATGGCGTTCCGCGTGCGCAATGCCCATGAAGCCTATGCCCGGGCCCTGGAACTGGGGGCGCAGCCGGTCGAGATCGAAACCGGCCCGATGGAATTGCGCCTGCCGGCCATCAAAGGCATCGGTGGAGCACCGCTCTACCTGATCGACCGTTTCGAAGAAGGCAGCTCGATTTACGATATCGACTTCAATTTCATCGAAGGCGTCGACCGTAACCCGCAAGGGGCCGGCCTGAAGATCATCGATCACCTGACCCACAACGTCTATCGCGGGCGCATGGCTTACTGGGCCGGTTTCTACGAGAAACTGTTCAACTTCCGCGAGATTCGCTACTTCGACATCAAGGGCGAATACACCGGCCTGACCTCCAAAGCCATGACCGCGCCTGACGGCATGATCCGCATTCCGCTCAATGAAGAGTCGTCCAAGGGCGCCGGGCAGATCGAAGAGTTCCTGATGCAATTCAACGGCGAGGGCATCCAGCACGTGGCTTTCCTCACCGACGACCTGCTCAAGACCTGGGATGCACTCAAGGGCTTTGGCATGCGCTTCATGACCGCACCGCCGCAGACCTATTACGAAATGCTCGAAGAACGCCTCCCAGGCCATGGCGAGCCAGTCGACCAGTTGCAGGCCCGCGGCATCCTGTTGGATGGCGCTTCCGAGCCAGGTGACAAGCGCCTGCTGCTGCAGATTTTCTCGGAAACGCTGCTCGGCCCGGTATTCTTCGAATTCATCCAGCGTAAAGGGGATGACGGCTTCGGTGAAGGCAACTTCAAGGCGCTGTTCGAGTCCATCGAGCGTGATCAGGTCCGCCGTGGCGTGCTCAATGCCGAATAAGTGAAGCGCAGCGCCGTCAGTTTTCCTTGCTGGCGGCGCTGCGAACACGCCGGTTACGTTGCCTGAACAAACCCCAGTAAGTGATCGAGCCAGTAAATATCCCAACCAGCGCCAGGGACGGGAAAAGTTGTTTTATCGTCTGGCGCGTCTCTCGCGCCGAATAGCCTTCTGCATAACCCGCCTTGACGGTATAGCCATACTTGGCTGAAACACCTTCTCTGAAAAACTCCTTTTGCGATGGACGTGCCGGGTCGCGACTGTCGCCGTCGGCCCAGATGTACAGATCTGCGAATTCGAGTAATAGGGTCAACCCCGTTTGAAAGGCACGCAGTTCATTGCGCAGCAACATGCCATAGGAGGTGGCAATGACCCCCAGATTCTCTTCTCCAAGCTGATAGGCAAGCAGAACGGCATTGGGCATTGCAGGCGGGTCCAGTACCAGACGAAATTGCGATCGTTGATCTGGAAACATCTGATCCGGTGTGAAAGGCGTTTTCAAGGTGCTGCAATAAACACGCCCGTCAACGGTCAATGCCAGCGAGCGAAGGTGCGCTGCTGTGGCAACCTGATCGCGCAATTGCTCCCGGGCACTCTCGCAGGGAGTCCCTGCCAACATCATGGCAGCAGAAGCTGAAGCGTGTATTCGACTCAGCGCCAAGTCCACTGAATAGATAGCTTCCTTGACGGAGATGCGTGCGGTCTCTTCAAGCTTCTTGTCCTGCTGATAAAAAATGATCATCAGCCCGCTGCCGACCGGTAGCAAACTGATTGCCAATGTCAGCAAGAGTTCTATCAAACTTTGCCCTGCAGTCTTGGTTCTTGACATGAGTATTCAGCCCCCTTTACCGAGCTGACCGAGGTGGGCAGCCCAGTGGAGAGCCTATGAATCAATTACTGCGCCTGCTGTAATCCAATGCCATGCATCTTTTGCGAACTACGCCGCTAAGATGTAGGACCTATTTCGGCTTAAGTGCAGCAATGACCTTCTCGGCCAGCAGGCCCGTCGAGGCGGGGTTCTGCCCGGTGATCAGCCGGTCGTCACAGACCACGTACGGCTTCCAAGGCTCATCGTCCTTGCTGTAGTTGCCGCCCCGGGCAACCAATTCGTTTTCGGTAAGAAACGGCACCACCTTGTCCAGCTCCGCCAGTTTTTCTTCGGTATTGGAAAAGCCGGTAATCTCCCGGCCCTTGAGCAGCAGGCTGTTGTCGCCGAGCTTGATATTCAACAGACCGGCCACGCCGTGACAGACGGCGGCAACAATGCCGTTGTTTTCGAAGATCTTGCGTGCTAGTTCCTGCAGCGGCGGGTTGTCCGGGAAGTCGTACATCACGCCGTGCCCACCGGTGTAATAGATGGCGCAGTAATCACTTGCCTTGACCTTGCCTGGGCTTGAGGATGAGCCCAGACGGCTCATGAACGACTTGTCGTCGTACCATTGCCAGTCCAGCTCCGGAGCCATCTGCAAGCTATGCGGGTCGATTGGCACATAGCCGCCATTCGGGCTCACGTAATCGACTTCATACCCGGCTTTCTGCACGGCCTCGACAAAATGCACAGCCTCCCCCAGCCATAGGCCGGTGGCCCGCTTCAGCGTCGGGTATTTGGCCGTATTGGTCAGTACTACCAGAATCTTATTGCTCATCACCACGCTCCTGGTCTGTCGTTGAAGGGCAATGCTTGGCGCGGGGAAAACCTATTGAGCATAGCTCCGGTTTGCCAAGGCGCCATTTCGCTAATGGCTCTATGCTATTACTCTGTGTCTGCGCGGTGCGCCGAATGTGAAGCGGTTAACTGTGCAGCTATTGCAGTGGCAAAGCGTCGGGCAGATGATGCGCAAACGCAGTCTTCACCCAAGAGCAATGGTGGAATCACGACAGTGTTGGTAAAAGGCACGCTGCACAAACCTTCGGCACAAGGCATGGAACTCGCCACTCGGTCATCAACGGCGGAGGGTATGGCTGAGCAGGTCACGCGGTTCGACTGGCGTAACAGCGCGCTCGGGCCGCTGCCGCATTGGCAGGCACCTTTGCGCATCGCCGTCGACATGATGGTGCTTTCGCCGTTTCCCTGCGCAGTAGTCTGGGGCGCCCAGATGACCGTGATTCACAACGATGCCTACGCGAAGTTGCTTGAATGTGAGGGCCACGCCCTGGGGCAGGCGTTCGACAGACTGTGGGCAAAGTCCTGGAAAGACATTGGCCCTTGGGTGTTCAAGGTGCTTGAAGGTGGCTCGAACTTCGTCGAAGACCAGCCACTAAGGCTAACGAACAAGCAGACGGGTGCCCAAGCCCGCTACGCCTTCAGCTACACACCGTTACGTGATGCACAGCATGAGGTGGTGGGGTTCCTGCACACGGCCAACGCCAGCGTCGATGCCCATGAAGAATGGCGCGAGCAGGCGCTCGCGTTCGAGCGCGAGATCGAGCGCATCATGGCCGATCGTGACCACATCTGGCAGCTTTCTCGTGATGCCATGATCGTCGTTACCCGCGACCTGCGGCTGCAAGCGGCCAACCCGACCTGGTTTCGCATCCTGGGCTGGGCTGAAGACGAGGTAAGCGGTAAACCGATTCTGGAGCTGGTCCACCCTGCCGACAGGGCCGAGGTGGAGGTTGCGGTCATGGAGTACGTAAGTGACGGTAGGCGCGAGCAGCTGGAAACACGCTTGCGTCACAAGGACGGGCACTACCGATTGTTCCGCTGGACGGCGAGTTTCGACGGCACGCTGCTGACGGCCGTAGGGCGAGACATTTCTCAGGATCATGAAGATGCCTTGCAACAGTCCACTAGCCATTTATGGGCAACCCAGCGCCTGGAGTCGGTTAGCCATTTGGCAGGTGGCATGGCACACGAGATGAACAACCTGCTGTCGGGTATCGGCGGCAGCCTGGAGCTCTTGCAGCGGCGTATGGACCAAGGGCGCCTGGAGCAAATCGAACGCTATGTGGCGCTAGCCACTGATTCGGTACAACGCGCCATGACGCTCACTCACCGCCTCCTGGCGTTCTCCCGCCATCAGCCGCTGTCACCCAAGCCACTGGACATCAATCGCCAGCTGACCTCCATGGAACCGCTATTGCGCCAGGTGCTGGGGGCTGAAATGCGGGTGGATTGGGAGCTTGACGTAGAGCCCTGGACCATCAGCCTGGATGTTGCACAGCTGGAGAACGCATTGGTGAACCTGTTTGCCAACGCACGTGAGGCCTGCCTTGAGCGTGGCGTGGTGACACTGCGCACGATCAACAAGCGCCTGGAGGCACCGTTTCCCGATGAGCGAGGCCTAGCCCCTGGTGACTATGTCGCCGTGTATGTCACGGACGATGGCCATGGCATGCCTGAAGGGGACATGGCCCGGGCATTTGAACCGTTCTTCACCACCAAGCCCAAGGGCCATGGCGCCGGGTTGGGGCTGGCGATGGTCTATGGCTTCGTCGGGCAGTCGGGTGGCTACGTGTGGCTCGAGTCAGTACCTGATCACGGTCTCAAGGTCTGTATGTTGTTCCCGCGTTGCCTTGAACACATCGCGCAAGAAGCCCCGCAGCCGGTACCTGCTGTAACTCGAGCAAGAGGTCAACGCGTGCTGTTGGTCGATGACGAGGAAAACCTGCGTTTGGTGATGAAGGAGTACCTGCAGGAACGTGGCTTCGACGTATGCGATGCCAGGGATGCGAACTCGGCGCTCGAGCGCTTCCGTTACCATGGCCCTTTCGACCTGGTGATCACCGACATCGGCCTACCTGGTGGTTTCAGTGGGCGCCAGGTCGCCAGGGCGATGCGCATGTTCGAACCGGATCAGAAGATTCTGTTCATCACCGGGTTCAACGATCAACCGTTGGACCCGCAGCTGTCCGAAACCCCAGGCACGGCGTTGATGCTCAAGCCTTTCGCCTTGGCCAGCTTGATGAACCAGGCTCTGCTGATGCTGAGCGATTGAACGGGCTCAGGGGCTGCCCAGCATATTGGCAACCTGTGCCTGCAACTGCTTGAGCTCGAATGGCTTGCAGATCAGCTGCATGCCCGGCGCGAGAAACCCTTCGCGCGCCATCGCTGTTTCGGCGTAGCCAGTGATGAACAGCACCGGAAGGTACGGGCGGAGCGTGCGGGCGATCTCGGCCAGCTGCCGGCCATTCATGCCCGGCAGGCCAACGTCGCTGACCAGCAGGTCGATCGCCTGTGCTGAACGCAACAGCTGCAAGGCCTCGTTGGCATTGCAGGCACTCAGGCAGGGATAACCCTCATCTTGCAACGACTGGCAAAGCAGGTCACGGACATGGGCATCATCCTCGACTACCAGCACATGGCGGCCTTTGCTGGCAGGTGCTGGTTGCGGCCTGGAGGCCTGGGGCTGTTGTGGGTCAAGATGGCGTGGCAGGTAAAGGTCGACCTGCGTGCCGTGGCCAATCTGGCTGAACAGCGCTACATGGCCGTGGGACTGCTTGCTGAAACCGTAGACCATCGACAGGCCAAGGCCGATCCCCTGGCCCACTGGCTTGGTGCTGAAGAAGGGCTCGAATGCGTGTTCGAGGGTGCTCGCTGACATGCCTTGGCCATCATCGATGATGCTCAGGCAGGCATAGTCACCCGTCATCAGCCCGCCGACGGCGAACTGCAGCGCATCGACCTGACGATTACTGGCTTCGATGCGCAAGTTGCCCCCGTTGGGCATCGCTTCACAGGCATTGACCAGCAGGTTATTCAGCGTTTCCTGCAATTGCTCGTTGTCCGCTTGCACGGCCCAGAGGTCTGCGGGAAGGTTCAGCTGCAGGCATACCGCGGTGTCGAGAATGGCCTCGATACGCTGTGGCTGCAGCAGCGCGAGCAGGTCGATGCGCTGATTGTGCAGCGATTGGCGGGAAGCGAAGGCCAGCAGGCGATGGGTCAGCCTGGCTGCACGGGAAACGGCTTGCTGGCCCCTCTGCAGGATGGCTTCAAGGCCCTCGCTGCGGCCGTGTTTCAGGCGCCTGTCGACCAACTCGAAACAGCCACCGATGCTGGTCAGCAGGTTGTTGAAGTCATGCGCCATACCCCCGGCTAGCTGGCCGACTGCCTCCATCTTGCGGTTCTGCTGCAAGGCCAGGTTGGCGCTCTCCTGTTCTTCGTCGCGCTCATCCAGGCGCTGTTGCAGGTCGTGCATGTGGTCGCGTGACAGGTACTGGCGGCGCCGGCTGCGTAGCGCCGACTGGGTCAGGATCAGCAACCGGTCATCGTTGAATGGTGCGGCCAGCAGGGTCAGGTTGCCCAGCGCAAAGTTATCGGCCGAGGCGGTGGTCGCAGCGGTTTGTGTCAACAACACGATGGGCAGGTCGGACCAGGCTGGTTGCTGGTCGATATAGACGCGCAGCAATTTGGCAGCGTCAACGGTCAGGATCTGCTCGGCGATGATGGCCATGCCGGCGCCTTCTAGCAGGCAGGCCTGCAGCTTGGCCATATCATGCATGCACAGGCAATCCACACCGGCGGCCGCCAGCAACAGTGAAGTATTACTGGCAAGCTGTGCCGGAGCCAGGATCAGAGCACGTTCGTCCATCGTCGCCGAACTGGCCAATGCGATTCTCCTGAAGCGGCCGGCAAGGCCAATCTGTGCCCTTGCTGCCGTCAACTGTCCGATACCCACTGGACCACGGGCACTGCCCCAGGGTTCAACGCAATCTACAGCCCCTGTTGCAGGAAGGGATCGTCCGGGTTCTGCCGTTCCAGTTCAGCGAGCAGCACCTGAACGTTCTGCAACTGGCCGGTTTCCTTCCAGTACTGGATCAGCAGCACCCGTGCCCGGCGATTGGCCGGCTGGCGGCTGAGCAAGGTTTCCAGCTGCTTCTGCGCGGCATCGGATTGATCCAGGTCGTGCAGGGTCACTGCCAGGGTGTAGCGATAGTCGGCATTCTCCGGCTCCAGCTCCACCGCGCGCGACAGGGCCAGCAGGGCGTACTCGCGCTGATCATGGCGGATCAGCCAGAGCCCCAGCTCGTATTGCAGGAACGCCGAGTCCGGGCGCAGTGCCAGGGCGTTGGCCAGCACCTGACGGGATTGGTCATGGTGGCCCTGGCGTTCCAGCAAACGCACCTGGGTGGCCAGGGCGTCGAGGCCATCCGGCGCCATGGCCAGGCTGCGCTGCAGGGCCGCAGCCGCCTGGTCGTAATCATTTTCGTGCAAGTACAGGCGCGCCAGGTGCACTTGGGCCTCGGCGTCGTCGAGTTGTTTTTCCAGAGCCTGCTGGTATTGCTCTAGGGCGGTCTGCAACGGGCCGAAATACAGGCCGATGGCATCAGGGTCGAGGCCGAGCAGGGCATCCACGGCGGCAAAGCGCACGCTCTGCTCGTCATCGTCCAGCAGCGGCCCCAGCACCAGGCTGCGCTGAGAGGGTGGCAGCAGCTTGCGGACGCTGGCAATGGCGGCGCGGCGCACCAGCGGATCGTCGTTCTCCAGGTCCAGGCGGGCCAGCTTCAGTGCCTGCGGCGACGGGTAGTTGGGCAATTCGGCATACAGCGCGGCACGGCGGATCGGTGTCAGGTCATCACGCTGCAGTTGTTGGTACAGCACCCGGGCGGCACCCGGCAAACCGTCATGTGCCTGGCGCAGCGCCTTGCCGTAGCTGTGGGGTGGCAGTACCGGTGGCGCGGGCTTGTCGTCCCGGCGCAGGAAAACGATGGCGAGCGTCACCAGGATCAGCAGCAGTACGGCGATCAGGTAGCGGTGGCGTCTGGGCATCGGGCGCTGCGGTCCATGGCGGTGGGAAGGCAGAGCTTGGGGCAGAATGCCCTGGGCTGCAAGCCGCAGGGGCGCCAAGGGGCCATAAAAAAGCCCCGCGGGCCAAGGCCGGCGGGGCAAACGGTTGGGGGAGGAACCAACCAAAGGAGTCGTGGAAACGGGGCGATTCAGCGTGCGCTGGCAACGGTCTCCGGCTGCCAGCCGCCGCCGAGGGCCTTGTAGATCGAGACAATGCCGCGGTACAGGTCGACTTCGCCCTGGGCCTGGGCGTCTTCGGCGCTCAGGCGTTCGCGTTCGGCATCGAGCAGCACCAGGTAGTCCACCGTGCCTTCGCGGTAACGCACCGAGGCCAGGTCGGCCGCCTTGCGGCTGGCCTCGCTCTGGCGCATCAGCGACAACAGTCGCTGCTGGGTCTTGTCGTAGTCGCTGAAGGCGTTGGCTGACTCTTCCAGGGCCAGCAGCACCTGCTGTTCATAGTTGGCCAGGGCGCCTTCGGCGTCAGCCTTGGCACCGCGCAGGCGGGCCCGCACGCTGCCCAGGTCGAAAGCGGCCCAGGTGATGCTTGGCCCCAGCGCCCAGGCATTGGCGGCGGAGGAACCGATCTGCGAGCCACGGGCGGCGGTAAAGCCGAGGAAGCCGCTGAGGCTCACCCGCGGGAACAGGTCGGCGGTGGCCACGCCGACATTGGCAGTGGCGGCGGCCAGCTGGCGTTCGGCGCTGCGGATATCCGGGCGGCGGCGCAGCAGCTCGCCCGGGTCACCTACCGGCAAGGCCTTGGCGATGGCCGGCAAGGCCTTGGGCGAAAGGTCGACGCTCAGCGCGTCCGGGCGCTGGCCAAGCAGGGTGGCGATGCGGTGCCGCGCTCGGGCCTGTTCGGCTTGCAGTTGCGGCACAGTGGCCTCGACACCCGCGAGGCGGGCATCGGCACGGACGACGTCGAGGTCGTTGCCAACCCCGGCGTCGCGCAGGGTCACGGTGATGCTGCGTGACTCCTGCTGGGTCTTGAGGTTGGCCACGGCGATTTTCTCGCGCAGTTGCGCCCCGCGCAGCTGGCCATAAGCATCAACCAGTTCGGCGATCAGGCTGACCTGCAGCTGTTGCAGGTCGGCCTGGGCCACCGCTTCCTGGGCCTCGCTGGCCTCGATCTGGCGCTGGATACGGCCGAACAGGTCAAGCTCCCAGGCCATGTCCAGGCCCAGGTCGTAGCGCTCCTGGTTGACCCGTTGGGTGGTCTGCCCGGGAACCTGGCCTTTGCCGATCTCGCTGCTGGCGCGGCTGGTGACCACCGGGAGCTGGTCGTTGGCGACGTCATCGTGAATCGCCCGTGCAGCCTTGAGCCGGGCGAAGGCCACGCGCAGGTCGCGGTTGCCGTCCAGCGATGCTTGCACCAGCTGGTTCAGCACCGGGTCGTCGAACTGCTTCCACCAGACGCTTTCGAAGCGACTGCGGTCGAAGGCCTTGGCCTGCACATCAGCGCTGTCGAATTGTGCGGGCTCTGTGTCCGGGGTCTTGTAGTCCGGGCCGACCGCGCAGGCCGCCAGGGCCAGAGCCAGCAGGCTCGGGGTCAATGGTTTGAGCAGGTTCATGCGTGGTTCTCCAGCACGGCTGCGTGCTCGGCCTTGCGGGCCTGGCGACGCTCGACGAAGCGGCGGATCAGGAAGAAGAACACCGGGGTCAGGAACAGGCCGAACACGGTCACGCCGATCATCCCCGAGAACACCGCCACACCCATGGCATGGCGCATTTCCGAGCCGGCACCGGAGCTGAACACCAGCGGCACCACGCCCATGATGAAGGCGATCGAGGTCATCAGGATCGGCCGCAGACGCAGGCGGCAGGCTTCCAGTACCGCCGCCAGCGGGTCGAGGCCCTTGGCTTGTTCATCCTTGGCGAACTCGACGATCAGGATCGCGTTCTTGCACGCCAGGCCTACCAATACGATCAGGCCGATCTGGGTGAAGATGTTGTTGTCACCACCCGACACGATTACCCCGGTGATGGCCGACAGCAGGGTCATCGGCACGATCAGGATCACCGCCAGCGGCAGGCTCCAGCTCTCGTACTGGGCGGCCAGCACCAGGAAGGCCAGCAGCACGCACAGCGGGAACACGAACAGCGCGGTGTTGCCTGAGAGGATCTGCTGGTAGGTCAGGTCGGTCCACTCGAAGGTCATGCCGTTGGGCAGCTCTTGCTTGAGCAGCTTCTCGATCGCCGCCTCGGCCTGGCCGGAGCTGTAGCCAGGGGCTGCAGCACCGTTGATCTCGGCGGTGATGAAGCCGTTGTAGTGCATCACCCGGTCAGGCCCAGAGGTGTCGCTGACCTTGAGGAAGGTCGCCAGCGGGATCATCTCGCCGAGGTTGTTGCGCACCTTCAGCTGGCCGATCTGCTCGGCATCGAGGCGGAACTGCTGCTCAGCTTGGACGTTGACTTGATAAGTGCGGCCAAAGCGGTTGAAATCGTTGGTGTACAGCGAGCCCAGGTAGACTTGCAGGGTGTCGAAGATGTCGGTGATCGCCACGCCGTGGGTCTTGGCCTTTTCCCGGTCGATGGCGGCATCGACCTGCGGCACGTTGACCTGGTAGCTGGTGAACAGGCCCGCCAGTTCCGGTACGTTGTGGCTTTTGGCGATGATGTTCTGGGTTTCCTTGTACAGCGCTTCGTAGCCCAGGTTGCCGCGGTCCTCGATTTGCAGGCGGAAGCCGCCGATGGTGCCCAGGCCTTGCACCGGTGGAGGCGGGAAGATCGCGATGTAGGCGTCCTGGATGTCAGCGAACTTGGCGTTCAGCGCGGCGGCGATGGCCGCTGCCGACTGGCTCGGGTCCTTGCGCTCGTCGAACGGCTTGAGCGGGGTGAACACGATGCCGCTGTTCGGGCTGTTGGTGAAGCCGTTGATCGACAGGCCCGGGAAGGCCACCGAATCGGCCACGCCCGGCTGCTCCAGGGCGATTTCGCTCATGCGCTTGATCACCGCCTCGGTGCGGTCGAGGCTGGCGGCGTCAGGCAACTGGGCGAAGGCCACCAGGTACTGCTTGTCCTGGGCCGGCACGAAACCGGTCGGCGTGGACGAGAAGCCCAGGTAAGTCAGGCCCATCAGCCCGGCATAGAGGAACAGGGCAATTCCGCTGGAGCGGATGACCCGCCGTACGCCGCCAACGTAGCTGTGGCTGGCACGGTCGAAGAAGCGGTTGAACGGGGCGAACAGCCAGCTGCCCAGCAGGCGCTCGAGGAACCGCGAGAAGCGGTCTTTCGGCGCGTGGTGGTCTTTCAGCAGCACGGCAGCCAGTGCCGGCGACAGGGTCAGCGAGTTGAATGCCGAGATCACCGTGGAAATGGCGATGGTCAGCGCGAACTGCTTGTAGAACTGCCCGGTAAGGCCGGAAATGAACGCGGCCGGTACGAACACCGCGCACAGCACCAGTGCCGTGGCAATGATCGGCCCGGTCACTTCACTCATGGCTTTTTGGGTGGCTTCCAGCGGTTTCAGGCCCAGCCCGATGTTGCGCTCGACGTTCTCCACCACAACGATGGCGTCGTCCACCACGATACCGATGGCCAACACCAGGCCGAACAACGACAAGGCGTTGAGCGAGAAGCCGAACAGGTGCATCACCGCGAAGGTACCGATCAGCGAGACCGGTACGGCCATCAATGGGATGATCGAGGCGCGCCAGGTCTGCAGGAACAGGATCACCACCAGCACGACCAGGATCAGCGCTTCGAACAGGGTGTGTACCACCGCTTCGATGGAGCCGCGGACGAACACGGTCGGGTCATAGACGATGCTGTAGTCCATGCCTTCCGGGAAGTCTTTCTTCAGCTCGGCCATCTTCGCCCGCACTTCGTCGGAGATCTCGATGGCGTTGGAGCCTGGGCGCTGGAAGATCGGAATGGCGACCGCCGGCTGGTTGTTCAGCAGCGAACGCAGGGCGTACTGGCTGGAACCCAGCTCGACCCGGGCGATGTCCTTCAGGCGCGTGATTTCGCCATCGGCACCTGCGCGGATGATGATGTTCTCGAACTCTTCCTCGTTGACCAAGCGGCCCTGGGTGTTGATCGACAGCTGGAAACTGGTCGAGCCGGGGGCGGGCGGGGCGCCCAGCTGGCCGGCGGCAACCTGGCGGTTCTGTTCGCGGATGGCCGCCACCACGTCGCTGGCGGTCAGGTTGCGCGACGCGGTCTTGTTCGGGTCGAGCCACACGCGCAGCGAGTAGTCGCCCATGCCGAACAGCTGCACGTCACCGACGCCGCCCAGGCGCGCCAGCTCATCCTTGATGTTGAGAATGGCGTAGTTGGACAGGTAGAGCATGTCGTAGCGGTTGTCCGGCGAGGTCAGGTGCACGACCATGGTCAGGTCGGGCGAAGCCTTGTCGACGGTGATACCGATCCGGGTCACTTCCTCCGGCAGCTTGGGCTGGGTGCGGGTGACGCGGTTCTGTACCTGCACCTGGGCGTTGTCCAGGTCGGTGCCCAGGGCGAAGGTGATGGTCAGGGTCAACTTGCCGTCAGCGGTGGACTGCGAGGACATGTACAGCATGTTCTCGACACCGGTGATGGCCTGCTCCAGCGGCGCGGCGACGGTTTCACCGATCACCTTGGGGTTGGCACCGGGGAAGTTGGCGCGCACCACCACGGTCGGCGGTACCACTTCGGGGTATTCGCTGATCGGCAGCTGGAACAGCGAGATCGAGCCCGCGATCAGCAGCACCAGCGACAGCACCGCAGCGAAGATCGGCCGGGTAATGAAGAATTTCGAAAAGTTCATCGGTGTGGTCCCTTAACCGCGTGGCGCCTGGGCGCTGGCGACTTTTTCGGTGGAGCCCGCTACTTTCTGCGCCGGGTTGCTGGCTTCGAGTGCCTGGCGCTGTTGGGCGAGGGCGGTGAGGGTCTGTTCACTGGCCATCGGCGTTTCTTCCGGGGTTACCGGCGAGCCAGGGCGCACCCGCTGCAGGCCCTTGACCACGATGCGGTCGTCCTTGGCCAGGCCGCTGCGCACGATGCGCAGGCCTTCAAGCTTCGGCCCCAGTTCCACGGCGCGGTAGGCGGCCTTGTTGTCCTTGTCCATGACCAGCACGAACTTCTTGCCAAGGTCAGTGCCGACCGCTTCGTCGTTGATCAGCACAGCGTCGTACTGGGCGCTGCCGACCAGCTTCAGCCGTGCATACAGGCCTGGGGTGAACTGGCCGTCGCGGTTGTCGAACACGGCGCGACCACGGATGGTGCCGGTGCGCGGGTTGACCTGGTTGTCGACGAAGTTCATCTGGCCCAGGTGCGGGTTGCCGGTTTCGTTGGTCAGGCCCAGGTACACCGGGGTGCTCTGGCCGCGCTGACCTTCACGCGCCAGCTGGGTGTACTTGAGGTACACGCGCTCGTCGGCGTCGAAATAGGCGTACACCTTGTCGGTGGACACCACGCTGGTCAGCGGCGTGACATCGGCGGTGACGATGTTGCCGGCGGTGAATTCGGCGCGGCTGACGCGGCCGCTGATCGGCGCGGTGACGCGGGTGAAGCTGAGGTTCAGGCGGGCCAGGTCGAGCTGGGCCTGGATCGCATCGACCCCGGCGCGGGCTTCGGCGGCGGCGCTGCTGCGCGACTCGGCAAGCTCGGCGGAAATGGCATTGCTGTCTCGCAGGCGCTCGCCACGGCGGGCTTCGTTGGCACTGCGGATAGCGGTGGCCTTGGCCTGTTGCAGCTGGGCTTCAAGGCGGCGGACCTCTGCCTGGAACGGGCGTGGGTCGATCTGGAACAGCAGGTCGCCTTTCTTCACCTGGGCGCCTTCGGTGAATGCCACCAGGTCGATCTGGCCGGAGACCCGTGGGCGCACCTCAACGGTTTCCGGCGCTTCCAGGCGGCCGGTGAACTCGTCCCATTCGTTGATCGGCTGCTCGATGACCTTGGCGACGCTGACCTTGGGCGCGGCGGGAGCCTGCACGGCGTCGGGGGTGCGGCCACAAGCGCTGAGCACCACCACTGCCAGGGCAGCGAGGGGGAAGCGCAAGGGTTTGAGTGAGTGATCCATGGAGAACTCCGCCAATGTATTAGTAGTGGGCGGAGTGTGAGTGTCTTGCGCGTGGCGCACGAATCGAACGCAGCGAAGGTTATTATCACGCGCAATGATATGTCTGGATCAATCATCGATGGCGGGCATGTGACGGCGCTTGGGCTTAAGCTCTCTAACAGCAGTACCGGCCTCTTCGCGGGGCAAGCCCGCTCCTACAGGGATTGCGCGACATTCAAGGTTGGCGTTGTACCTGCAGGAGCGGGCTTGTCCCGCGAAGAGGCCGGCACAGCCACCCCCGGCATAGCGACTGAAATAGGCCCCACCGTGCACACTTACCACCGCCTGCCCGGCCCCCTCGGCATCGTCCTCCTCGGCGTGCTGCAAATTCTGGTCTGGGGCGGCTCGTTCTTCCTCATGGCGGTGATGGCCGACCCGATCAGCCGCGACACCGGCTGGCCTAGCCAATGGGTCTACGGTGCGCTGTCCCTGAGCCTGATGGTCTCGGCGCTGCTGGCCCCGTTGTCCAGCCGGCTGGTCGCCCGCTACGGCGGCCGCCCGCAAATGGCCGCCAGCGGCGGGGTGGTGGCGGTGGGGTTGCTGATCATGGCTGCCAGCCACAACCTCGGCCTGTTCCTGCTGGCCTGGGCGGTGATCGGCATCGGCATGGCAATGGGTTTGTATGAAACGTTGTTCGCCACCCTCGGCGGGTTGTATGGCGAAGGCGCGGGCAAGGCGATTACCGGCATCACCCTGATTGCCGGCTTCGCCTCGACCCTTTCATGGCCGACCGTGGCCCTGGCCATCGAACACTTCGGCTGGCGAGCGACCTGCGTGTGCTATGCGCTGGTGTTGATCGTGGTGGTGGCACCGTTGTACTGGCGGGTGCTGCCAGCGGGCGGGCGGGTCGAGGTGCCGGCCAGGGCGCAGGCACAAGGCGAAGCGCTTGGCGTGGACCGCCCGCTGTACCTGCTGTTGACCAGCATGTTCGCCATCGGCGCGATCATCATGACCGCCATCGCCGTACAGCTGGTGGCCGTGCTGCAGGGGCTGGGGCATTCGCTGCCGGTGGCCATCGGCCTGGCGGCGATGCTCGGGCCCAGCCAGGTGGCGTCGCGGGTGCTGCAGATCCTGGCGGGCAAGCGCCACCCGATCTGGACCGCGCTCGCCTGGGTTAGCCTGGTGCTGATCGGGTTGCTGATGGTGACCTTTGTCCCGGCTGCTACGGCGGTGGGCTTGCTGGTGTTCGGCTGCGGCAACGGCCTGCGAGCGATCGTGCGTGGGCTGCTGCCGCTGGCGATGATGCCACCGGCGCAATATGTGCTGCTGATGGGGCGCATGTCGCGGCCTTCGCTGATCGGGCAGGCACTCACGCCTGTGGTAGGTGGCTTTCTGTTCGAGCACTTTGGCTCGATGGGGGTGTTGGTGGCGCTGTGTCTGCTGGCGTTGGTCAATTTGGGGTTGGTGGGGATGGTGATGCGTAAGGTTCGTATTGGCTAGTAAGTAAGACTGTAGTTTTCGGTGTCATATCAGCTACGAAATAAGGGTGAATGGATTGAGTCACATTCATAACCTTGCAGCCATTTTCATTGCTGAGTAGGAGAGGCTGTCAGAATTTTTGCTGGTGACTCGTGCGCGCAGAGAACTGCTTGCATTGAATCTCGATACTGCATCGCTCAGTGGCAAGTAACCCAGACGTTGTTGATCGGTATAGTGCATGGATTGGTCGTCAACTCGGATGATTTTGTAATTATTTTCAGTGGCGATTTCATTGAATAAACCAATTCGGTCTTCGACTTGGTTTTCCAAGAGTCTTCCTTCGTAAGCAATTTTGTAAGAGTCTGCTGACGCGTTGCTATCCAGAAGGTAAAAGAAGTCCTGTGCGCTTACGCTGACTGACTGTATTCCTGACACCCTTCGAAGGTGGCTAATTTCATGGATGATTGTTGCTGCGCGTGTTTCATTTGTAAGGGAGGTTGAGAAAAATTCGTCCAGGATGAGAATGCTGCCTTGGAAATCACTTTTGGCTACTTGCGCATACGTGTTGCTGGCGCCTTCTGTTGCTCGGTTTATCTTCTTGTGCCCTATTTCGGGTGTTGCATATTCTGTTAGCATGCCCGCTATTTTTTTCCAGTTGTTTACTATGTTCGGCAATACATCCGCATATCGCGGTCCAAAGAATGTTTTCATTTCGTTTGCGTATAGAGACTGGCCTGGTTTCACGACTTTTCTGAGCGCGAGGAGTGCTGCATCTAATGCTTGTTTTACTGTTTCTGCTTCGTCTGCGGGGAACTGTGATAAGCCATATGCTGTAATAGTCAGCGTGAGGCCATTTGAGTCTGCATAGGTGCCAGGGTTGTTTTGGACCATGCAGTAAAGGTTCAAACCATCCACTGTCTCAGCCGGGTCCGCACTCAACCAGCGCCCTGCCCAAGACAGGTAATACCGGTAGCCGTAGTAATACAAATCGGTCGCATCGCGCTCCTTGCCCGAAAAACGCACGGTCTTGTAGTCAGCCTCAATCGCACTGCGCGCTGCCCATACCGACGTCTCCCCGTACGGGTAATATTCCTCCCGGCTGATCAGGCTGCCGCTACCATCGAGCTCCAGGCCATGGCTGCCGATAAGGTCGCCATACTGGTAACGCAACTGGTCATCGGCAATCTCAGCCGGCTTGCCAGCCACCCAGTGCAAAACGCGCACTTGCGCATGACCGGTTTGACCCACGCACAAAACCTGAAGGCTTTCTTTCCCCGTCGTTCGCAGTTCCAGATTGGCCAGGTAGATGACCTGCTGGCTGTTCAGCTGTTGCGTGCTGCTCTTCAGTACGCGCTGGCAGCGGGCATCGTAGCGGTAGAGTTCGTGATCGCCCGGGGCGCCGTCGCGCACCACGGGGGTGACTTTCTGCAGTTCTCCCCGGGGTGCCCGCCCGTTGGCACTGACCAGTTGGTACAGGCTGTCGTAGCCGTAGAGGCTTTCTGGTCCCACCCGTTGGTTGCGCCAAATGCGCGTCTGCTGAGACTCGTCTCTGGCATTGAGCACATTGCCTACCGGGTCGTATTGGTAACGCAGGTCCTGCAGCAAGCCGGTTTGACGTTTTACTCGAATGATTGCCAGTCGCTGCGTTCGCGGCTCGTATTGGTAGGTGCAGGTCACGCCGTTGCCGTGTGTCTCGTTCAGCTTTCGCCCCTCGGCCGAGTGGGTCAGCGCCGTCACCACAGGTTGCTCTGCGCTGTTCTTCACGGTCAGCCAAGTGCGCGCCAGCTGCCCGTTCACGCCATACGCCACACGCTGCTGATGGTCAGCCGCATCCCGCGTGTTCAGCACATTGCCCGTGGCATCGGTGCAGGTGACGGTAGTGTACCTTTCTGGCCCAAGCAGTGCATTCCAGGCAGTCGGGTCCGCACCATGCCAATCGACTTGCAGGTCGGGGTCAGTCGCCGCTTGGGGCAAGCGGCGTGTCATCGACAGTGGCACGCCAGAGAGGGCCATGCATTCAGTGGCCATCAGCCCGGCCGTATCGTAGTGACTGATGCAATGCCCGGCGATGTTCCGGTCTTTGTCTGCAGCCGTGCTGGCCGCGTAAATGAAGCGCTGTGTTGTTCGTGGGCCTTCGCTGGCAACCTGCTCGGAAACGGCTAGCGGCCGACCAGGCAGGGTTGGCACCTCGTAATGCCAGGTGTGGCTGACGGCCTGGCTGTGGTCCTCCCTGCTGTCGCCGGTGCTGAGGATGCCGTTCACGATGAGCAGTGGCCGGCCGGCGGTGTCGCTCAGTTTGACGGAGGTACCCGCATCCACGCTGCGGGTGTGCAAGGCATTGCCGCGCAGGTCGTAGTGATAGATGAAGTTGGCAATACCGGCGTTAGCCAAGCGTGGGTCTGCGCTCTGCTTCAGAAAGCCAGATGCAGTGAAGTGGTGGCGGGTGACGCGTGCCCGGGTTACATCCAGTGCGTCCGGATGGCGGTGATAAGTGATCTCGCGCACGCTTGAACCGCGGCCATCGCGGGCTATTGCCTTTGGGGTGTTTTGGTTGACTGCGATTGCCATGTTCCCTATGGACATATTGCCTCGCTCCGGCTGAACGCACCTGCGTGAAGCAAGCATTCCTCATCAAGGATGAGTTGTAACCTGGCAATAATGCTGGGAACGTTTGCGGTATAACGGGCTCAGCTGATGGCTGTGCGACAGTGACTGGGATATTGAGCTTGCTGATGTGGCACTGGTGCTGCAGGTCGCGGCGGAGGGGTTGGTGGTCATGCGTAAAGTCAGAACCCTCGCAGCTGTGACGACAAGGTCCTGAGTCTCTGAAAACTTGGCAAGTTCCCGCGCAATTGTTGTAGAACTCAGCTTACTATCCGTAAATGGACAGAAGCGCTGTGGATCACATCTTGACTGCCAGTTTGACTGCTGCATATGCAATGCTGTCGGCATTCCTGGCCGCAATGCGGGATCGCAGTAGAGGCGTGTTGTTGAAGAAAGTAACTGCATTATTCAGGGTTAAGTAAGCATCTACATTGTGTTGCCTGTAAGTCAGAGTGTTTTTGTTTGCGTCTACGATATGAAGTGATCGGAAGTTTGCTGTCTCGGCGAGAAATAATTCTGGGGTTATGACGTCGCTCGCTTGAAACTTAGGTCTATTCAATAATTTGAAGGAATCAAAGGTTGGTTCTCCGTCGCTCAAGTAGAAAAAGTCATGGGTATTGGGGCCTTTCGCGCTCATGCCGTTTACATATCCAAAATGACTGAATTCATGGATAATTGTTGCCACTAGTGCTTCAGGTGAGTGGCTGAGTGTGAAGAAATTATCAAAAATATACAGGCGCCCAGTTCCGTTGCTTTGTTCTGTCGCGGCAAACACGTTTGGGGTGTTGGTTTGGGCGCGATAGATTTGACTGTATTCTGAGAAGGTGGACGGATATTCGGCAAGTACATCCAGCGTTTGGTTCCAGCTGTTTCTAATGTTGGTGTATTGGGATAGGTATTCGCTGCCGAAATAATGCCTCATTAGAGTTGCATCAGGAATGAATGCTGGATCCGTGACGCTTATCAACGTATTTAGTGATGTTTCCAGGGTTGCTTCAACTAGATCTTTTTCACTGCTTTCAAAGTTGTCCAGTCCGTACTTCAGTATTTTGATGTCTTCCCTCGTCTCAGACGGATCGGCCTGGGGCGACTGCAGCATGAGCCCCTGATCGTCAAGGTAGCTAACAGGGTTGTTGCGAACCATGCAATAGAGATTCAAATGATCCAGCGTGCCTGCCGGGTCCGCACTCAACCAGCGCCCTGCCCAAGGCTGGTAATACCGATAGCCGTAGTAATACAAACCGGTCGCATCGCGCTCCTTGCCGGAAAAGCGTACGGTCTTGTAGTCAGCCTCAACTGCGCTGCGCGCTGCCCATACCGACGTTTCCCCGTACGGGTAATATTCCTCCCGGCTGATCAGGTTGCCGCTAGCATCGAGCTCCAGGCCATGGCTGCCGATAAGATCAGCATACTGGTAACGCCACTGATTATCGGCAATCTCGGCCGGCTTGCCGGCCACCCAGTGCAAAACGCGCACTTGCGCATGCCCGACTTCACCCACGCACAAAACCTGAAGGTTTTCTTTCCCCGTCGTTCGCAGTTCCAGATTGGCCAGATAGATGACCTGCTGGCTGTTCAGCTGTTGCGTGCTACTTTTCAGTACGCGCTGGCAGCGGGCATCGTAGCGGTAGAGTTCGTGATCGCCCGGGGCGCCGTCGCGCACCACGGGGGTGACTTTCTGCAGTTCTCCCCGGGGTGCCCGCCCGTTGGCACTGACCAGTTGGTACAGGCTGTCGTAGCCGTAGAGGCTTTCTGGTCCCACCCGTTGGTTGCGCCAAATGCGCGTCTGCTGAGACTCGTCCCTGGCATTGAGCACATTGCCTACCGGGTCGTATTGGTAACGCAGGTCCTGCAGCAAGCCGGTTTGACGTTCTACTCGAATGATTGCCAGTCGCTGCGTTCGCGGCTCGTATTGGTAGGTGCAGGTCACGCCGTTGCCGTGTGTCTCGCTCAGCTTTCGCCCCTCGGCCGAGTGGGCCAGCGCCGTCACGACAGGTTGCTCCGCGCTGTTCTTCACGGTCAGCCAAGTGCGCGCCAGCTGCCCGTTCACGCCATACGCCACACGCTGCTGATGGTCAGCCGCATCCCGCGTGTTCAGCACTCTGCCCGTGGCATCGGTGCAGGTGACGGTGGTGTACCTTTCTGGCCCAAGCAGTGCATTCCAGGCAGTCGGGTCCACGCCGTGCCAATCCATTTGCATGTCGGGGTCAGTCGCCGCTTGGGGCAAGCGGCGTGTCATCGACAGTGGCACGCCAGAGAGGGCCATGCATTCAGTGGTCATCAGTCCGGCCGTATCGTAGTGACTGATGCAATGCCCGGCGATGTTCCGGTCTTTGTCTGCAGCCGTGCTGGCCGCGTAAATGAAGCGCTGAGTGGTTCGTGGGACTTCGCTGGCAACCTGTTCGGAAACGGCTAGCGGCCGACCAGGCAGGATTGGCACCTCGTAATGCCAGGTGTGGCTGACGGCCTGGCTGTGGTCCTCCGTGCTGTCACCCGTGCTGAGGATGCCGTTCACGATGAGCAGTGGCCGGCCGGCGGTGTCGCTCAGTTTGACGGAGGTACCCGCATCCACGCTGCGGGTGTGCAGGGCATCGCCGCGCAGGCCGTAGTGATAGATGGAGTTGGCAATACCGGCGTTAGCCAAGCGCGGGTCCGCGCTTTGCCTCAGAAAGCCAGATGCAGTGAAGTGGTGACGTGTGATGCGTACCTGGCTTTCATCCAGTTGGTCAGGGTGACGGTAAAAGGCAATCTTGCGCACGACAAGGCCACGGCCTTCGTGGGCCATTACGGTTGGGGTGTTGTGGTTGACTGCCTTTTCGATACGACCCATGGGGCAGCTACCTCGCAAGATCAGGGTGTGACTCGATGCGAGGTAAGCTTCCAGCAAAGTCGTCAGTACGTAACCTGATAAAAATGACAGGTGCCCATGGGCTCAGGGTCAAGGGGCGCTTACCGCTTGCGGCCTTTGCCGACGGTACAGCACGGTCGTCGCGGTGAACCCGCATACCGCCGCGAACATCAGCCAGTAAGCCGGTGAGGCTTTGTCCCCGGTGGCCTGCACCAGCAGCGTCGACACCGCCGGCGTAAAGCCGCCGAACAGCGCGGTGGCCAGGCTGAAGGCCAGCGAGAAGCCGACCACCCGCACGTTCGCCGGCATCACCTCGGTCAGTGCCGCGACCATGGCACCGTTGTACAGGCCGAAGAACATCGAGAAGTACAGCAACACCGCGAGCAGGCGCTCGAAGCTGGCAGCTTCAGCGAGCCAGTGCATGGCCGGGTAGGCGGTCAGCACGCACAGCAGGGAAATTGCCAACAGCTGCGGGCGCCGGCCGATGCGGTCGGAGAGGGCACCGCCGAGGGGCAGCCAGATGAAGTTGCTGACCCCGACCAGCAGGGTCACCACCAGGCTATCGGTGGTGCTCAGGTGCAGCACGGTCTTGCCGAAGGTCGGGGTGTACACCGTGATCAGGTAGAACGTGGTGGTGGTCATCGCCGCCAGCAAACCACCGGCCAGCACCGTGCGCCAGTTGTCGCACATCGAGCGGAACACCTCGGCCGTCCCCGGGTGATGTGCGCGGGCCTTGAACGCTTCGGTCTCCTGCAGCGAGCGGCGGATGATGAAGATGAACGGGATGATCACGCAACCGATGAAGAACGGAATGCGCCATCCCCAGGCTGCCACCTCACTGGTTTCCATGCAGGCGTTGAGGGTATAGCCCAGCGCCGCCGCCACGACGATCGCCACTTGCTGGCTCGCCGACTGCCAACTGGTGTAGAAGCCGGTGCGCCCCGGCTTGGCGATCTCCGAAAGGTACACGGATACGCCACCCAGCTCGGCGCCGGCTGAAAAGCCCTGCAACAGCCGGCCCAGCAATACCAGCAGTGGGGCGAGGATACCGATGCTGGCATAGCCGGGCACCAGGGCAATCAGCACGGTGCCAGCAGCCATGATCGACAGCGTCACGATCAGCCCTTTGCGCCGGCCGACCTTGTCGATGTAGGCGCCCAGCACGATGGCACCCAGCGGGCGCATCAGGAAGCCCGAGCCGAACACCGCGAAGGTCATCATCAGCGAGGCGAACTCGCTGCTGGCCGGGAAGAACGTCTGGGAAATGTAGGTGGCATAGAAACCGAACAGGAAGAAGTCGAACTGTTCGAGGAAGTTGCCGCTGGTGACCCGCAAGATGGCGCCGAGGGTGGCGCCCCGGGTCGGTGTTGTCGTTTTCATCATGGCTCGCTTTTGTTGTTATTGGATGGAGGTTGCCGCGCTCAGTCGTTGCCAGCATTGATCGGGTTGGGCTGACGTTTCTCGATGGCGTGCTTGAGCAACGCGGCGCTGCGGAAAATGCCGTGGGCGAACTTGCTGTAAGGCATGGTCAGGAAGAACGCCATCACCAGCCCCAGGTGCAGGGCCAACAGCAGGCCAAGGGCGCTGGTTTCGCGGAACGCCAGCAGGGCCAGGCCGCTGGCGCTGACCAGCAACAGCAGAGCGATGAAACCGCGGTCCATGGGTTTCTGTTCGGCGTCGCCGTGGTTGGGGTTGCGTCGCAGGTTGAGGTACAGCAGCCCGGCAGGGCCCGCCAGCAGGCCGAGGCCTCCGGCGATGCCAAGCATGACCGGCAGGCTCAGCACCGGGTACGGCGCCTCCAAGCCAAGCAGGTAGTGGTAGAGCGTCGCGCTGCCGGTGGCGGCCAGGCACAACAGGAAACCGTAGAAAGTCAGGTGGTGGAAGCGTCGCCGCCACAGGGTGAAACGGTCATCGGCATTGTTGCAGCCCTCGCCATGTCCTCCGTCGAGGTACTTGAGGCGGGCCACACTGGTAGTCGCTTCCAGTGCAGCGGCGGTTTTTAGCGCGACCGTTGCTGCTGGAGGGGAGATGTCGCGCCAGAACCGGCGCACGCCCAGCGCCAGGGCGATGACTGCGAAGCCGAACACCCCACCGAACATCAGCGCCAGTGTGTTGTGGGCAAAGATGCCATAGAAGTTGCCGCCGGCCATGGGTGTGAACAAGTTACCCATGGCCAGCAGGCTCAGGCACAGGAACAGCACCAGGGCGAAGCCGCTGGCCAGCGCAAGGGTCAGGCCGTTGCGCTGGTACAGACGGCCGAGGGTGCGCGGCCAGGCATATTCGGTGTAAGTGTCGAGGCGCACCTTTGCCATGGCCTTGGGCACGTTGACCTGGAATTCGTGGGGCGCGGCGTACTGGCAGGCGTGCAGGCAGGCGCCGCAGTTGTGGCAGAGGTTGGCCAGGTAGTGGATGTCGGCCTGGGCGAACTCCAGGCGCCGGGTCATCGCCGGAAACACGGCGCAGAAACCTTCGCAATAACGGCAGGCATTGCAGATGCTCATCTGCCGCTGCACTTCGCTTTCGTGCACGTTAAGCACCGGGATCAGTTCACTTTGTGCCTGCGGATCAAACAGCTGCATGGCGTGCCTCCTGGATGTCGACGAAGCCTGCGCTGGCGGCCGCCTGGACGCCGGCGATACGGCCGTACGCCGTGCCGATGGCCATGCCGATACCAGCGGTGTAACCCTTGCCCAGTACGTTACCGGCCATCATTTCTCCAGCGACGAAAAGGTTGGGGCTGGGCTTGCCGGCGAAATGCACGGCGGCGCTTTCGTCGGTCGCCAGGCCCAGGTAGGTGAAGGTGACGCCTGGCTTGAGCGGGTAGGCGTAGAACGGCGGTTTGCTCAGCGGGCGGGCCCAGTGGGTCTTGGCCGGGGTCACGCCTGTGGTGTGGCAATCGTCAAGCGCGGTATGGTCGAAGGTGCCGACCTGGCAGGCACTGTTGAACGCTTCGATGGTCTGGCAGAACTGTGCTTCTGGCAGGCCCAGCTTGCGCGCCAGTTCGGCCAGGGAATTGGCCGTGGTGCCTGGGAACACCGGAGGCATGAAGCGGCCGATGGCCTGCTGGTCGATGATCGAATAGGCCTGCTGACCCGGCTGGCCGGCTACAAGGCGGCCCCAGATGGCATAACGCTTGGGCCAGAAGTCTTCGCCTTCGTCATAGAAACGCTCGCCGTCGCGATTGACCACCACGCCTAGTGACACGCAGTCGATGCGGGTGCAGATGCCACCGTCATACAGCGGCGCGCGGGCGTCGATGGCAACCATGTGTGCCTGGGTCGGGTCGCCGATGATGTCGGCGCCCAGTTCGCCCATGCGCTTGAGCAGGATGCCGGTGTTGAAGCGTGTGCCGCGGATCAGGAAGTTGTCCGACGGCCATTCGCCACGGGCATTCTGGCCCCAGGCTTCACGCAACCACTCACGGTTGGACTCGAAGCCGCCCGCCGCCAACACGCAGGCCCTTGCCTGGATGCGTTCTGCAGGCAGCTGGCGGCCCTCGACCTCGCGGGGGGGCAGGTGAGCTGCGACGAACCTGCCGCCCTGCAGTTCGATATCGTTGACCTGGGCGTTGTAGCGCACCTGCACGCCGAGCCGTTCGGCGCTGCGGAAATAGGCATTCACCAACGCCTTGCCGCCGCCCATAAAGAACGCGTTGGTCCGTGCCACATGCAGGGCACCGGACAGCGGCGGCTGAAAATGCACACCGTGGCTGCGCATCCAGTCGCGGCAGCTGGAGGACGCACGGATGGCTATGCGCGCGAGTTTTTCGTTGGTCAGGCCGCCGGTGACCTTGAGCAGGTCCTGCCAGTACTCTTCTTCGGGGTAGGCATCGACCAGCACATCCTGGGGTGCGTCGTGCATGCAGCGCAGGTTGCGGGTGTGCTGCGAATTACCGCCACGCCAGGCCCTGGGCGCGGCCTCCAGCAGCATGACGCTGGCGCCGGCCTCGCGGGCCATCAGCGCGGCACAGAGGGCGGCGTTACCGCCGCCGATTACAAGAACATCGATCATTGTCGCTCCTCGGTCGCAAGGAGGCATGAACGAAGGGCCCCTTGCGAGTGAGGAGACAGTAGGGCTGTCGGCCGGGCGCCGAAAGGCGGGCTATGGCATGGGGTGTTCAGTTTTTCTAAAGGCTGGCGTCTTCGATCCAGGTCGCGCCCGGCCATTGCCGCTGGCTGACAAGTTGGCGGGCAACGTCGATGATCACCCGTCGGGCGGCCAGCGCGGCGGGTGACAGCTCATCGTCCGCCAGGGTTGCCAGCAGGTTGCGTCGGCCAACGTGGGCGTCGCTGATTTGCGCGACCCGCAGCCCGCTTTCACCGCTGAGCGCCGCTGCAGCGCCTGGTTGGATGGTCGCGGCATGGCCGGCGCGCACCGCATTCATCAGCACGGCCAGGCCATCGACTTCCATGATGATGTTCGGCACCAGGCCGGAGCGTTCGAATGCAGCCATCAGGGTCGAACGCAGACCGTGCTGGGCGCTGGGCATGACCAGTGGCAGCGGGCCCAGGTCGGTCAGTTGCACACTGCCTTCGGGCGCGAGGGGTAGCTGTGGAGGGCTGATGACGAACAGCCGTTCATCGAGCAGCGGCGTCACGCTCCAGCGTTTGCCTCCTTCGAGCTGGAACAGGATGGCGAGGTCGATCTGCCGGGCGTTGAGCTGCGCGGCAAGGTGCCCGGAGAGCATTTCCACCAGGTGCAGCTGGATGTCGGGGTAGCGCTCGCGCATGGCATTGATCAGCGGCAGGGCGAGCACGGTCGCGGTGGTCGGCGGCAGGCCGACGGTGACGTAGCCGCTCATGCGCCCACGGTGGGCGGCGAGGATGGCGTTGTCGGCCTGGCGCAGGCTGAGCTGGGCATGGTGCAGGAACGCCATGCCGGCGCTGGTTGGCGTGACCCCTGTGCTGCTGCGGTTGAGCAGGCGGGTGCACAGCTCGCTTTCGAGCTTGGCGATCTGCTGGCTCAGGACGGAGACGCCGACCTCCAGTTCGAGCGCGGCGCGGCCAAGGCTGCCGTGTTCGATGATCTTGACGAAGTAGCGCAGTTGCCTGAGTTCCAAGGGGGGGCTCCAGAGAGGGGGCGAGAGGCGGGTAAATGCGATCAACCTTGGGCAAATTGCAAAAGCTTGTCGCCATCCAGCCGGTAGCGCACCCACTCATCTTGTGGCTCGGCGCCCAACGACTTGTAGAAACCGATCGCGGGCTCGTTCCAGTCCAGTACGCTCCACTCGAAGCGCGCGCAACCGTTGGCCACGGCTTCGCGTGCGATATGCCGCAGCACATCCCGACCCGCGCCACCGCCACGCTGCTCAGGGGTGATGTACAGGTCTTCCAGGTAGATGCCGTTGCGGCCCTGCCAGGTCGAATAGCTGTAGAAATACACGGCAAAGCCGATGGCCTTGCCGTCGCGCTCGCAGATCAGGCTGTGCACGGTGCTGCCTTCGTCGAACAGGCTGTGCTCGATATCGGCCAGGGTGGCGACCACTTCGTGACGGGCGCGTTCGTACTCGGCCAGCTCGGTGATGTAGGCAAGAATCTGCGCGGCATCGGCGCGAACGGCAGGGCGGATGGTCAGGCTCATGGGGGGCTTCCTTGTTTTGGTGAGCAGTACAGTGATGTGTATCTGCATAATTTAATGTAACTGTACCGGTCGCAGGGCAGGGCGACTCCGTTAGTGTGACAGCACCTGCAACGATTCTGGAATGCCTGCCATGCTTGCCTCTGCCGACCTGCTTACCGCCTTTGTGCTGTTTGCCTTCGTTTCCTCGATCACACCGGGGCCCAACAACACCATGCTGCTGGCCTCGGGCGTGAACTTTGGCGTGCGCCGTTCGATCCCGCATGCCATGGGCATCAGCGTTGGCTTCATGGTCATGGTGTTGGCGGTCGGCCTGGGCCTGGGCGAGGTATTCAAGGCCTGGCCGGCGCTGTACACCGTGTTGCGCTATACCGGTGCGGCCTACTTGCTGTACCTGGCCTGGAAGATCGCCACCTCAGGGCCGCTCGGCGGCGATTCGCCGAGCGCGCGCAAGCCGCTTGGGTTCTGGGGCGCAGCGGCATTCCAGTGGGTCAACCCCAAGGCCTGGGTAATGGCGGTGGGGGCAATCACCACCTACACGCCGGCCCAAGGCTATGTGATGAATGTGGTGGTGATTGCTGCGCTGTTTGCCTTGGTCAACCTGCCCAGCGTCGGTGTCTGGGTGATGTTCGGCAGCGCCCTGCGCAACCTGCTGCAGAACCCGCGCTGGCTGATGCTGTTCAATGTCCTGATGGCCTTGCTGCTGGTGATTTCACTCTACCCGCTGCTGTTTGTAGAATCGGCGTTTTCATGAACCCATGAGTACAGCAAGCCGATGCAGTTGATTCCCTGGTCCTTCGACAGCTCCGAAGGCTTCACCCTGCGTGGCTGGCGCTCACCAGCCAGCGGCAAGCCGTTGCTGCATTTCCTGCACGGTAACGGCTTTTGCTGCCTGGCCTACCAGCCGCTGCTGTTGAGCCTGAGTGAACATTTCGATCTGTGGCTCTGCGATGTCCAGGGCCATGGTGACAGCGACCATGGCGGTGACTTCCGCGGCTGGAACCGTACCGCTGCCCTGGCGGTGGAGGCCTTCGAGGCCGGCCGTGGGGAATATGGCGAGGTTCCCCGGTACGCCGTGGGGCACAGTTTCGGCGGGGTGCTGACCGGGTTGATGCTGGCCAGCCAGCCGGGCTTGTTTGCCCGTGCCGTACTGCTCGATCCGGTGCTGTTCAGCCGGCGCATGATCGGCGTGATGGGCGCGGCTGCGCTGGTCGGCCTGCACCGCCGGCATACCTTGGCGCGCAAGGCCGCCAACCGGCGCAGCCATTGGCCGGACCGTGAGTCAGCGCGGGCATCGCTGCACGGGCGTGGCATCTTCAAGGGCTGGAGCGACGCGGCGTTGCAGGCGTATGTCGAGCACGCGATCGGTGATTGCGGCGAAGGCGTGGTGCTCAAGTGCCGGCCCAGTCGCGAAGTGGAAATTTTCAGCTCGTTCCCGTCGCGCATGTGGGCGCAGCTGGCTGCCATCCAGGTGCCAACCCTGGTGCTGTATGGCGAACACACCTATCCCTTCGTGCCGCACTCGGTGCAGCGCCTCGCCAGCCTCAACCCTGTAGTTAGCGCCGTTCAGGTCTGCGGTGGGCACTGCTTCATGCAGGAAGATCCGGCGATGGCTGCGCAGAAGGTGCTGGTCTACCTGCAAGCGTGATTGGCTGTTCCATTTATGGAACGATCAATGCCGTTTAAGCCGACTACCGGCTGATTGGGCTGATTGGTAAGGTTAACCCAGTTTGGAGAGGAGACTTCTCATGAAAAAGATTCTGGGTATCCACCGCAGCCCCCACGCCCATTGGGTGGGTGATGGTTTCCCGGTGCGCAGCCTGTTCACCTACGACAACCTGGCCAGCAAGATCAGCCCGTTCCTGCTGCTGGACTATGCCGGCCCGTACGACTTCAGCCCGACCAGCGATCGACGCGGAGTCGGTCAGCATCCGCACCGCGGCTTCGAAACCGTGACCATCGTCTATCAGGGCGAACTGGAACACCGGGACTCGACCGGTGCCGGTGGCCTGATCGGCCCGGGTGACGTGCAGTGGATGACCGCTGCCAATGGCATCATCCACGAAGAGTTCCATTCCCCGGCCTTCGCCCGCAGTGGCGGTTCACTGGAGATGGTGCAACTGTGGGTCAACCTGCCGGCGCGTGACAAGCGTGCAGCGGCGGGGTACCAGACGCTGCTGGCGACGGACATTCCGGTGGTGCAACTGGAGGGCGATAGCGGCAGCCTGCGGGTAATTGCTGGCGCCTATCAGGGCCATGCAGGCCCGGCGCGGACCTTTACCCCGATGGATGTGTGGGACATGCGCCTGAAGGCGGGTGCCAGCCTGCAATTGCCGATCGCCGACGGCCACAATGCTGCACTGGTGGTGTTGCGCGGTAGCGTGCGGGTCAACGGCGAGCGCGAAGCTGGCCCGGCCAGCCTGGTGCTGCTGGAGCGCGGTGGCGCGGATGTGGTGATCGAGGCGCTTGAAGGTACCAGCCTGCTGTTGCTCAGCGGTGAGCCGATCGATGAGCCGATCGTAGGCTATGGACCGTTCGTGATGAACAGCCAGGCGGAGATTGCCGAGTCGTTCGATGATTTCCACGCCGGGCGGTTTGGGCAGATGGGGGGCGAGGGTGCTGGCTTGGATCATTGATTGCCTGTACCGGCCTCTTCGCGGGCGTGCCCGCGAAGAGGCCGGTACAAACCCTGCAAACCTTGGCATGATGCAGCAATGGCTCTGTCCCGACTGCACGCCGTCCACCGCTCACTCAATGCCTCCGGCCAGCACACTTTGTGGCTGCGCTACCCCTTGCCCTACCATTGGCCTTCGACCCAGGCCTTCCTGGCTGCCCGCTGCATCCCCGGCATTGAAACCTTCAGCGCTGGCACCTATCGCCGCAGTTTCCCCGTGGCAGGCAAACACGGCGTACTAGAAGCCCGGCCCGCCAGCGGCAATCGCTTGATTATCCAGCTCAGCGGCGTGCCTGCCTCAGCTGTCCCCAGCCTGATCGCCCGCATTCGCCGCTTTTTCGACCTCGACGCTAACCCCGCACGCATTGCCGCCGAACTGTGCCACGACCCCTTGATGGCCCGGCTGATCGCCGCCCGCCCGGGCCTGCGCGTCCCTCAAGGGTGGGACGCCTGCGAGCAAGCCGTGCGCACGGTACTCGGCCAGCAGATCAGCGTAGCGGGCGCCATGACCCTGGCCGGACGCCTGGTAGCGCGTCATGGCCAGCCGCTATGTCTGCCGACCGCAGGCCTGACCCACGTCTTCCCGACAACGAAGGTGCTCGCCAACGCCGACCTGGAAAACCTCGGCATGCCCCGAGCACGCGCTGCCACCCTCGGTACGTTGGCGCGGGCACTGCTGGCAGAACCAGAACTGCTGCGAAAGGGCCAGGCCCTGGAGCCGCTGTTGGCCAACCTCTGCCGGCTGAAAGGCATCGGCCCCTGGAGCGCCCTGTATCTGGCGCTGCGCCAGGCGGGCGCCGCTGATGCGTTGCCGCTGGGCGATGTAGCGCTGGTCAAAGCCTTGCGCCTGCTGGAAGGGCCCGACGCCCAACTGGCCGAACGCGCCCAGGCCTGGCGCCCCTGGCGCGCTTATGCCGCGCAGCATCTATGGGCGTCCCTGGAAGACAAATAGGCCGTTCAGCGACCGCCTGTCGTGAAGTGCCAGCATTCGATCGAACAGGCGAGGCCGATCATCGTTCTTCCACTAAGGTGCTAAAGGATTCTCCGCACGATCATTGCCCCGGCGCATGGACGGCCGCTTGGGCATGCGCAATTTCAATTGGCACCCTGCCTGCCAAAGGCGTACTCACATACAACAGGCCATCCAGTACAGAGAGGGTCGTACCATGTCGTTGATAGGAGTTTCGATGCTGGAAATGCGGCAGATTATCGAGCAGGCCTGCCTGCCCGACCGCTGCGAAGTCAGCTGCCCGGACGGCACTACCCTGACCATCCGCCTGGGTCAGGGGCAAAGCCTGGAGCAGGGCGTGACCCTCTCCGGGATCTCGCTGCAAAACTTGAATAGTTGTCGTGACCTGGTGAACCTGGTTGGCCAGTTGCACACCCTGCGAGACAGCCATCCGGCGGCACTCAGAGCCATCGCCTGAGCACCCTGCGCTCCGGTCAGCCGAGGCTGGCCGGACGCACGTATGCCGGCATGAGGCCGTTGGTCCAGAACAGGATCATTGTCACCAGGATGGTCACCAGCAACAGCAACCCCACACCCCAGACGCAGCTGGCAAACAGCATGGCCTGCTCCTTGCGCAGGCGCAGGAAGGTCTGCAAGCCGCCGTACAGCAATACCGTGGCGTAGGCTGAGGCGGCGACCAGTGCCAGCAGTGCCAACCAGCGGATCGGCACCAGGCCGAACACGCCGGCAAAGAACCACGGCGTAGCGCAATAGGCCGCAAAGCCGATGCACTGATTGAGCGTCGGTCGTGCATCGAAGCCGCGCGACATCCAGCGGATCATTACCCCCATCAGCATCACCCCGACCACCGTGGTGGCATACAGCAGCCCGGCCAGTTGCGCGGCGCTGGCCATGCTCAGGCGCACGCGGTCTTCAGCGGCGAGGCTCCAGCCGAAGGTGGTGGTGCCAACGAACAGGCACAGGGCAGGGATCAGGGCCAGCACCAACAGGCGCGGCAGGTATTGTTGCGGGTGGTCTTCCTCGGCGCGGCGGATGTCGATCCAGGCGTCGGAGGGATGGGTGAAGAGCTTGAGCAACGGGCTGTTCATGACGTTCTCCAGAAGGCAAGGCCTTGTAGTTATGGAGATCCGCCGTTTGCGTCAGGTTCAGCCGGGTGCGTCGCCGTTGATCGACTTGTTACTGCAGCTCCAGCAACAGGTTCAGGCCGCCATCGCCGCATTTGCCTTGATCACGGACCACCCCGCGGTAGCTGCGCCCATCCCAGACGAACGCAACGCTGTGGGCGCGCTCGACCTTGTCCGGCAGTGGCGGGCAGATATGCAGGCGCAGGGCGGGGCGGCCCTGGAGGTTGAGGGCGGCCAGCTGGCATTGGCATTCCACGCTCAGAGCTACCGGCCCGAACAGGGTGTCGCGCACGTAGTCGAGCTGCAGGCTGGCGTTGGGCGCGCGGCCGGGCATCTTCATGGCCGCTGGGTTCCTGCGCGTTGGCACAGCAGGGAAGGCTGGATGGGCATAGGCGACAGGCTCCTGGCAAAAGGATGGCACGTATCATCCTTTGGAAGCTTACTGGAGGCAGATGTTCAACTTGTTTCAGAGGTTTTGTGGAGTGTGCCGACGAAGGGCCGCATGGCGGCCCTGTACTTCGCCGCTCGCTCTATTTGCGTTTGCGCCTGGTGGATTGAATCGGCGCCTGTTCAAACGCCTCGGGTGGTGCGGGTGCTGCCCGCACATTGAGAAGACGACATATCACATACCAACATATGGCTACGGAAAGGTTGTAGGGAAACAGCACGGCCCAGAACGGCAATTGCCAGTTCTTCTTGCCTTGCATTTCACCGGGTTCGCCGGTTCGCCATGGGGCATAGTGGCGCCAGGCTTCTGCTGGAGTGAGACAGATGGCGTGTAGGGGCCTGTGCCACCAGTTGGGCTCTCCCGGTGGAGGAAGCTTGTCGGGGCCGTGGTCCATGAAATGGCGGAGGTATTCCCAGACTTCTTCGACATACTTTATGTCGGATTCGGTGGGTTCATTGCTGTCGATCCAGAGGCTGTCCTCCTGGTGAAGACTGTGGTCTTCCCTACGAGGAGCAAATGCTAGGCCATAGCTTGAACTGAAAGAGGAGCCACCGAACTCAGTACGTTTGAAAACGCCACCCCCCGTGGTGTTCCAGTCGAAATCAATGAGTGTTTTTCTACGTTGGTAATAAACTCTTCTTGTTAGCCTGTTCAGATGGAAATTCGATAGGTTTTTAATTAGGTAGATTCTGTAAGCTAAAAATGGAGTAAAGATCAAAGGCGAGATTAAATATTGAATCATTGAGTGTGGTCTTGATATTAGCGTGTGGCGGTATGCGTCATCCATTACTCCTGGATAGAGGTAAGCTGCTGAGATCAAGGTTATGGCTGTATACAGCTTTCCCATGAAGACGGAGTCGATTATCCACGGGTTCCGCAATACCAATTGAACGCTACTTATACTGATTGCCTGGCCGTTGATTTTAGGTAAGGTTTTTGAGCGGGTGCGCGAGGGGAATAACCATGTCGTCGTCATTGGCTATTCTCGATTGTAAACTGAGCAGTTGAATGTGCCTCATCATCTAGTCCATGAGCAGGGTGATAGATGACTGTCAGCGTGGCATTAGTATGGGTGCGAATTGCGTTTTTGAAGTTTAGTACAAGCCCGCTGCTGGTTAGGTAGCATTCAGGATTTGTCGGGAAAATGGTCATATCCTGCTTGCTGGTTACACTGCTTAACGTCGCGCTCCATGCGCTTTGCGATAATATGAATGCTGGCAGTAAAATCGTAAATTCCACAGTTGGCGATCTTTTAGTGCCAGTACTGTAAACGGCCATGTACCAATCTGCTGGGGTTAATACGGCATGTCCCTTCCAGCGGCTCTCGAGCCCCTGAAGTCCAAGTTTTTCTGTTTCTTTGGGCGAAAGTAATAATGGAAGATAGTAGGCTGCATACCAGTTCTTTATCTCTTCCTTGATGTCGCTGTAATGAGGAAGCTTTTTTTCGAAGTTCAGAGTGATGCCTGGCCGTATTTCGCCGTCATTTAGTCGATTGCCGAAAATACTTCTTGAGGCCCATAATTCTATCGGCCTGTGTAGGCGCTCATTTGCCATGGCATGTAAATACAGGCCGCCCACTATGGCGGCTGTTCCAAGCAATACAATTGCAGCTGCAGCCCATCCGGCAAATGGAATTACTGTTGTGGCCCCTGCGATAGCCAGGCTGCCCTCCAACACCAACGCAGAGCCAATTGCGACAGAGCTGCCACCGAAAAATGTAAGGTCTGAAGCAGTTAGATCGCCATTGGTACTCTGTCGCCTGGACTTTTGTAAGTCCGAAAAGAATCCTAGAACGATTGCGGGATATCCCGAGATCCTCGCAAACAAATTGCTGCTTATGAATTTGGTAAGGCCATTACCGAAAGCCAGGCCCGGCGTCGTCGGGGCGTACCGCAATGTAAGTGCTTTTTGTGTGGCTCTTACACCCACCAGCGTTGCGGCTGTAGCACCGATCACCCCAAAAATTGACGCGGCGAAGCCTAGGGAGTATTCCGGCGCATCGCTCTTCTGCAGGCTGTTATAGGCCGCTTTCAGCGCAAACACGTTGAACCACAGCATTGTCGCATTCAGAACAGTTCCCCCGGCAGAGGTGAGCAGCCCGAATGGCGTTGGTTTTACCGATGAAGTCGTGGTCATCTCCAGTAACACTTTCCTACTGCCCGTGATGCGCAACTGCTTCATTTCCTCAACTTGCGCCATCCCGCTCTTCAGGTATTTCTCCACTTCCTGGCTGAACGGATTCTCAAGGATCAGCTTGTCGGTAATGTTGTATCGCGCCGCGAGCAACCCCAGCGCCTTCTCGGCATTGACCTCGCGCGCTGCGGCCTGCATCTGCTGACGCAGGCTGTTGCTGGCATCCCAGCGCGTCTGTCCGCGCATGCGCTTGAGCACGACGGTACTGACCGATTGGGCGGTGAGGTCGGTGATATTTGCCATGGCTGGAAAGCGGCCGACCAGACCTTCGATGACATTGTCGCTGCCACCAAGCAAGGTGCCGATCGAGTCGGCCTTGTCGCGGAATGGGTTGAACGGTGCCAAGGCGTCGTACAGCGGGCTGTCGTGTTGGTCCAGCCAGCGCTCCAGGCGCTTGAAGCGCAGGTCCTGCTCTTCGGTCCCGGGCACGGGCTGGCCCATCGGGTGAATCAGCAGGGCCAGAGACATTTCCAGTCCGCGTGCGGAGCTGAGATCGTCACGGTCATAGCAGGCCAGCGCGGCCGCCAGGCTGTACGGATCGTCCAGATGGCCGGCTTCGGCGGTGGCCAGCCAGGCGTCGTGATCGTTGCTGGCTTGCAAGGCCAGCTCACGCATCTGGCTGATGCGGTATTCCAGTTCGTCGCGTTCCTCCAGAAACTTAAGGTACTTGGCGGTATCGATGCGCTGTCCCAGTCGATGACCCTGCTCGGAATAGTCTGGGTGGGTGAGCACCCGGAAGCGTTCCTCGTAAGGCGGCTTCGGTCGGCTGTCGGGGCGTATCCTCAGGGCCGCTGTGCCCAGGGACGGGTTGTCGGCCGGGTACATGCTTTCCAGGGTCTTGTTCAGCAACGTCGCCACCAGGTTGCGGTGGTGGAAGTCGCGGCTCTGCGGGCTGAGGCGTTCGGCATCCAGCTGGTAGCACAGCGGCACGTCGGCTTGCTCGGTACCCTGCGCCGGCTTTGTATGGGGCAGCTGTTCGGCGGGCATCAGGTCGCGCAACTGATGCTGGTAGGCCGACACCGACAGGCTCAGGTCCAGGGCCAGGCCTTCGGCGTCGCTGAGCACCACCACGGCGGGAATCTTCGGTTGGGTGTAGGGGTAATGGCGTGCAACGGCGTGCAGGCTGCCTGCGAACAGCGCCGAGGTGCGTGGCTGGCTGCTCCAGCTCAGCGACATGCGTTGCGCGTCCGGCTTGAAGTCTTCGACCCAGGTTTGCAGGGCGCTGACCGGCAGCACATGGGGCTGGGTGGACGGCGCCTGGTTGCCGGCAATCAACTCGGCCATGTTCAGCTGGCGCATGTGCCGTTTGCGCATGGCCAGCGAACCGGTGATGCGCGCAGTCATGGCGTTGCTCCACAGGTGCGGGCTGTAGGCGATCCAGACTTCCTTGGCGCTGGTCTCGCAGGTGTCGGCCCAGACCCAGCCCATCGCCCGGCCGGACAAATAGCGGTCGCGCCGCTGGTAGTGTTCCAGGCAGCGGTAGCGCAACTCCTTGTACTGGCCCTCACCGTCGTACTCGTGGATGACCAGCTTTTCGCCCTGGGTGCCTTTCATGAACACGTAGACATAACCCGGACGGAGGGCGCGCAGGGTGTAGGCGCAGTGCTGCAGTGGAGGGAAGCCTTGCTCCAGGACGAAGCCGGAGTCGCTGTAGCGAAAGGGCGGGGCAGCGCCGGTACGTGGCACGATGGCGTAGCGCACTGGCAGGATCGGTACCCGTGCACTGCAGGCAGGGGGCGATGCGGCGCGGCTCACGGTAGCGTCATTCATCGGGTGATTCCTCGAGCTGGTAATCGGCGATCAGCTGCAATTACGCTGAGGCCGAACACTAGCGAGGAAGCCATTCTTGGAGGAGCGTCACTCTTCCTATTACGTTGTGGGAATTGTCGACACGTAATCGCTCAGTCATTCAGTTCCCCGAAACGCCAATGCCTATCATCCCCCAATTCGGGGAATTCCCATGGGTAATCATCCCCAAATCGTTCCCGCTTCCCTTTCTAACTAACTGAAATTAAACGCCATTCCCTTATGGCACACACCTTGCTGACCTCTTCGCAGTGTTCCTGCGTCGCGGAGGTGCAGCATGTCGACCCCGTCCAAAGGCCCCGTCCTGACGTCATTCGTCCTGGCCCTGTTTGGCTTGGAAGCGCCCGCCGAGGCCGCCGTGCAGTGTCAGCGCACCCTGGTGGCCAACGTGGTGGCGCTGGACCAGCCGCTGATGTTCAACCGCCTTGGCGCGCAGAACGCCAACGGCATGATGTTCGCCCTGCGCGAGGATGTGGTGGACGACCACCAGGTGCCGCTGAGCAAGGGCGGCGCGGCGGTACCGGGCAAGGTCACCTTGCGCCCCGACAAGCGCCCGCGGCCGATCGTGCTGCGGGTGGCCGCCGGTGACTGCCTGACGGTCAACCTGACCAACCTGCTCGACTACAAGGCCAACCCCAACAAGCATGGGATCGAGCCTGAACAAGGCGAGGGCCCGGAAACCGAAGTCGAACATGAGGGCGGTGAACACTTCGTTGCCGATGAGCAGGTGACCGACCGCCACGTCGGCTTCCAGGTCAACGGCATGCAGGCCGTCAACAGCATCGGTGACATCGCCGCCAACACTGGCCGCAACGGCAATTTCCTGGTGGCCCCCGGCAACACCCGCAGCTATACCCTGTTTGCCGAGCGTGAAGGTGCGTTCGCCGCCACCAGTCAAGGCGCGACCTTTGGCGGCCAGGGGGGCGCCGGCAATGTTGCCAACGGCCTGTTCGGCCAGGTGGTGGTCGTCCCCAAAGGTGGGCGAACCTTCCGCAATACCCTCACTGAAGAAGAAATGCGCCTGGCAACCACCGGGCGCACGGCAACCGGCCAACCCGTGATCGACTACCAGGCGCGGTACCCGCAAAGCGAGCCATGGCTTAGTGAAGGCAAGGCCGGAAAGCCGATCATCGCCATGCTCGACGGCAATGAGATCCTCAACAGCGAAACCGATGCCATCGTCATGGGCCCCAACCCCGATGGCAGTTTTCCCAAGACCACCTATCCGCTGGAGAGCATCGGCAAGCGCAACCCGGCACTGCCCAACCGCCTCGAAGCGTTCCGTGATTTCGCCTCGCAGTTCGCCGACGAAGTGGCCGCCACCCAGGCCTTCCCGGGTTATTGGGCCGACCCGGTGATGGGCCATGTGCTGGAGCCGACCCGCGATTCGTTCATGATCAACTACGGCTCGGGTGGCATGGGCGCAGAAGTGGTGGCCAACCGCCTGGGCGTCGGGCCGATGCATGACTGCCTGTCGTGCGCCTATGAGGAATTCTTCCTCAGCGCACATACCGTGGGCGATATCGGTACGTTGGTCGATGTACCGGCCAACGTCGGCCTGGAGCACATCCGCCCAGGTGAAGTGCCGCCGGCCAGCGCTACCGGGGTCAAGGCCAGCATGGCCCTGTACCCGGCGGAGCCGGCCAACGTGCACCACAGCTACATCGGCGACTTCACCAAGTTCCGCAATACCCACAACGGCCACGAGCAGCACATCTTCCACCTGCATGGGCATCAGTGGCTGTTCAACCCCAACGATGACAACTCCGACTACATCGATGCCCAAGGCATCGGGCCGGGCATCGGCTACACCTATGAAATCGCCAACGGCGGATCAGGCAACCGCAACCGCGTGGCCGGCGATGCCATCTACCACTGCCACTTCTACCCGCACTTCGCCCAGGGCATGTGGGCCATGTGGCGGGTGCACGACGTGTTCGAGGAAGGCACTCGCCTGGAAGTCAGCGGGCAAGGCCAGAACGGCTACCACAGCACACCCTTCGCCCTGCGCAGTGGCAAGCCGGCAGTCGGCGCGCGGGCTTTGCCCGATGGCGAGATCGTGGCCGGTACGCCGATCCCGGCCATCGTCCCGTTGCCTGGCAAGGCCATGGCACCGATGCCAGGCAAGGTGGTGGTGATACCCAAGCTCGCCACCGAGCAAGTGGCCGCCGATGACCACGCCCACGAGCCCGCCGCGCCCAAGGCAGTCGGTTCGCTGGCCCTGGTCGACCGTAGCGAGGCCAACCGCGACGCCGACGGCAGCTTGAAGAACCCCGGCTACCCGTTCTGGATCGGCGGCATGGAAAGCAGCGTCGGCAACCGCCCGCCAACCCCGCCGCTGGACATGCTCGATCCGGCCCTGGCCAAGCAGTTGAAGGAGAGCGGCAAGGCCCTGTGGGCCAACCTCGACCCGAACCAGGTCGACGGTTGGGACGGTGGCCTCGGTCGCCACGCGCTGGATGGGGTGTCCGCCGGCGGTGAGGCGGTGACCACCACCACCAAACTCGATTTTTCCAAGGTGGTGCACAAGGCCAGGCCGATCTACCTGCCGGAAGAGGGCACCGACGTCGAACAGGCTGCCATGCAGTTCCACGCCAAGGCCGAGCACGCCAGCTACGCGTTGATCCCCGGCAGTCAGCCGGTGGCCAAGGCATTTCGCACCAACGGCGCGCTGCCGACCGCAGGCGCACCCTTCTACGAACCCTGCATGGACGACCGCGGCAAGCGCCTGACCCAGTCCTCGGGCGTAGGCGAGTTCTTCAGCGGGGAAAGCCTCACCGGCATGAGCTTCCGTGGCGCGTCCGCCTTCACCGCTGACCGCCCGCGCATCTACAAGGGCGCCAATATCCAGTTCGATGCGGTGTACAACAAGGTTGGCTACCACTTCCCGCAGGCACGCATCCTGGCGCTCTGGGAAGATGCCTGGCCGGTGATCACCAAGCAGCGCCCGCCTGAGCCGCTGGTGATGCGCATGAACACCTTCGACTGCACGATGTACACCCACACCAACCTGATCCCGTCGTACTACGAGATGGACGACTACCAGGTGCGCACGCCGACCGATGTGATCGGCCAGCACATCCACCTGCCGAAGTGGGACCTGATCGCCGCCGACGGTTCGGCCAATGGCTGGAACTACGAAGACGGCATTCTTTCGCCCGGCAGCGTGGTGGAACGGTTGCAGGCCATTCGCAGCTTCAACGGCTGCACCGAGGGCGATGCCCGCGAGGGCACGGCCGCCTGCCCGAAAGCCAGGCAGCACCCGTACTTCGGGCGCTTCGGCCGGGCTGACTGGCAGGGCGCGCGTACCGCCATGCAACGCTGGTTCGCTGACCCGCTAATCAACGTGCATAACGTCGACCGGGGCCTGGGCACCATCTTCACCCATGACCACCTTGGCCCATCGACCCACCAGCAACTGGGGCTCTACGCCACCGTGCTGGCCGAGCCGGCCGGTTCCACCTGGTACCACGCCGAAACCGGCGAGAAGCTGTACAACCCGGGCGCCCGCCAGGACGGCGGCCCGACTTCGTGGCAGGCGGTGATCCAGACCGGCGACCATGACGGCGACGGCAAGAACGACAGCTACCGCGAGTTCTTCCTGGAGTACAGCGACTTCCAGCATGCCTATGAAGCGGGCGTGTACGTCGGCGCTGGCCCGGATGGCGTGCCCAACGGCCAGGCCTATCCGGCCACCGCAGACAGCTTCCGCTACGCCATCAACCCGCCGGTGCGGCAGAAGGCTTCCAACCTGCTCGAGTCGGTGGTCGAGTCCCGTGGCGGCTTGAGCCCAGGCTGCCCCAGCCGGCCATGCCCGCAGGCCATTTCGGTGGATGACCCCGGCATGTTCGTCGTCAACTACCGCAACGAGCCGCTGGCCCTGCGCGTGTTCGACCCGAACAAGGTCGGCCCGGACGGCAAGCGCGGCATGCAGGCCGACGGCCTCGGCGGCGACCTGGGCTACGCCCTGCAGAGCCGCACTGACCGGGCGATCCCGGCCATGAACCTGGCGCCTTCGGCGATCACTTCGGCGGTCGGGCCAACCGGCGGCACCACGTTGTTCCCACCCCACATCAACCAGGCCGGTAGCGAGCCGGGTGACCCGTTCACGCCCATGCTGCGTACCTATTCCGGCGACAACGTGCGCCTGCGCCTGCACGCCGGTGGCCATGAAGAGGAGCACAACGTCACCCTGCACGGTGTGAAGTGGCTGCAGAACGGCTCCGGCTTTGGCAACAGCTCCAACTCGGGCTGGAAGGCCTCGCAGATGATCGGCATTTCCGAGCAGATGGGCTTCATGGCACCGGTGTCGATGATCTCCAGCTCCGCGGCCACCAACGGTGATTACCTGTACAGCATGGATGCGGCCCTGGAAGGCTACTGGAACGGTATCTGGGGCGTGATGCGCAACTACACCGCGCAACGCGCCGACCTGTTCCCGTTGCCGAACAACCCGCAGCCGGTGGCCATGCGCAACACGGTCAACTTCGACGGCGTCTGCCCGAAAACCACGGCCAACCCCAATGGCATCGGCACCCGCCCGACGGTCAAGCGCAGCTACGAGATAGTCGCCGCACTGGCCAACGACATTCTCGAGAACCGTAACGGCGTCAGCATCAACGACCCGGCCGGTATCGGCCAGCATGTCGGTGGCCCGCTCAAGGCCAACGGTGGCACCCTGGTGTTCAACAGCCGCAATACGCGTATCCCGCAGGTGACGGTGGTCGACGAGGAGGACGGCACCACCTTCACCGTCGGCGGCCACAGCGCGCCGTTGCATGACCCGACTGCCGTGCTGTACGTGCGCAAGGCGGACCTCGACCCGGCCACCGGCAAGCTCAAGGCTGGCGTCCCGGTGGAGCCGCTGGTGCTGCGCGCCAATGCTGGCGACTGCATCAGCATCACCCTGGAAAACCGCCTGCCGCAGGTGATGCCTGACTTGCCCAGCACTGCGGTGATGCAGAACGTGGTCAAGCGCGACCGCTTCGATAGCGAAGGCGCCACCGCCTTCAACAACAACCTGATGCGGCCGTCCAGCCATGTCGGCCTGCATGCGCAGCTGCTGGCCTACGACATCACCAAGTCCGACGGCGTCAACGTCGGTGCCAACCCGGTGCAGACCGTGCCGCCCCGGGCGGGTAACAGCGGCGCCTACCCGAGCCGGGTGTACCAGTACTACGCCGGCCACCTGGAGCGCGAAGGCAAGCCGCTGCTGCAACTGGGCCGCACGGTGGACAACATCAACACCACGGCGATCGAGTTCGGTGGCCTCAACCTGACCCCGGCGGATGTCATCAAGCAACCGCAGAAGGGCTTGGTCGCCGGCATGAGTGTCCTGCCGCAGACCGCGACCTGGACCGAGGACAGCGCCAGCCGCGCCCAGGCCACGGTGAAGGTCAGCGGCCAGCCCGACTACCGTGACTTGGTCACAGTGTGGCAGCGCTCAATGAACATGCGCTGGGCCGATGGCCGCCCGGTGGAGGGCATCGCCACCGAAGGCAACGGCGTGCCGGGCGATCCGAAGGACAACGGCAACATGGCGCTGAACTACAAGACCGAGCCGCTGTGGCTGCGCTTCGGCCTGGCGCCGGACGCACCGTTCGGCCATGCCGATGGCTTCGGTTTTGCCGACGTGCCCAACGCCCACATGGCCTACAGCAACGCACTGGTCGGCGGCGACCCGCAAACCCCGGTGCTGTATGCCAAGCCTGGCCAGCCGGTGCGCAGCCATGTGCTGATGCCAAGCGGTGGCAGCCGCGGCATCACCTACCAGCTCGACGGTCACCTGTGGCCGCTGCACAACTACCAGGCCGAGAAGAACGACCTCGACGGCTACCCGACGAACCTGCCAGGCATCGGCTCGGTGCGCTTCGGTTACAACCCGATGGCCATGTACATCGGCGCCCAGGAGAGCGTGCTGCCGGCGGCGCACTTCAGCTTCATGCTGCCCAGTGCCGGTGGCGCCAACGCAGTGCCAGGTGACTACCTGTTCCGCGACTATGCCGCCTACGGCAACCTCTCGGGACTGTGGGGCATCTTGCGGGTGACCAATGATGCGCCGCCGGCAAATGCGGCGAGCCAGTAAGGGTAGGGGAGCGCGAGCATGTACAAGAACAAGAAGACTCGGCCTGCAGTACTGGGGGTGATGCTGGGTGCGGTGCTGATCGGTTTGGGCGTGGCTTATGAAAAGCTCTGGTGCGACCCGCGCGAGCTGCTGCAGGAGCCTGGCGACCCGCAGGCCCTGCACCGGCTCAGCCGCGATGGCGTGACGGTGGAGTTCGAGGCGCGCCCCTTGGCCGGCGGCGATGTGCGTGAAGGGGCCTTTGCCAACATCCGCTTCAAGGTCACCGACCAGGCCAGCGGCCAGCCGCTGTCGGGCATGGCGCCGGGGGCCTGGATCGACCCGGCGCAGTCGGCACCGCTCGAAGGCGGCAACCGCGATCAGAGCTGCAAGGCTCGTGTTGCGCTGTTCCTCAAGAGCAGCATCGGCGCTCGCCCGTTGCTGGACCTGAACAGCTACTTCCTGCTGGTGCTGAACAAGGACGCCAGCCTGACCGTGATCGACCCGACGGTGTCGGTGGGCGGCATCACCAGTACCCTGGCGCGCATCGACCTGCCGGGCCGGCCCATGGACTGGGCGGCAACCGGGGATGACAAGCAGGTGTTCGTGTCGATCCCCGAGCGTGGCCAGGTGGCGGTCGTCGATACCGAAACCTTCACCCGTGTGGCGACCCTGGATGCAGGCGAATCACCGGTGCGCTTGGCCTTGCAGCCGGACCAGCACCGGCTGTGGGTTGGTAACAACAGCCGCAACCCGGCCAAAGGCGGGGTGACGGTGATCGACGTCCCGTCGCGCAGCACCCTGAAGTCGTTCGCCACCGGCTCCGGGCACCACGAAATCGCCTTCAGCGCCGACTCGCGCTACGCCTTTGTCAGCAACCGCGACGGCGGCACGCTGAGCATCATCGACATCCCCGGGATGCGCCTGGTGAAAACCCTGGAGGTCGGCCCGCACCCGCTGTCGGTGGCCTACTCGGCGCTGTCCCAGGCGGTCTACGTGGCCGACGGTGAAGAGGGTACGGTGCGGGTGATCGATGCCCGCAGCCACCAGCTGCGCCACATCGTCAAGGCCGAGCAGGGCCTTGGGCCGATGCGCTTCAGCCGCGATGGCCGCTGGGGCATCGTGCTCAACACCATGGACAACCAGGCGCTGGTGATCGACGCCAGTACCGACACGCTGATCCACCGCGTACCGGTGGCGGCCGAGCCGTACCAGCTGACCTTCACCAAAGGCTATGCCTACATCCGCGGGCTGGCCTCGCCCAAGGTCAGCATGATCAACCTGAGCAGCCTGGGCGAAGGGCGCCAGCCGATCGTGCAGGGCTTCGAAGCCGGCCCTGCGGCGCCACGCCAGGCCGGTGACCTGCCAGTGGCCCAAGGATTGTCGGTGTCGCGGGACGACAATTCGGTATTCGTGGTCAACCCGGTGGACAACACCACCTACTTCTATGCCGAAGGCATGAACGCCCCGATGTCTGGCTACAACAACCGTGGCCACCAGGCCCGCGCGACTCTGGTTATCGACCGCAGCCTGCGCGAACTGGCCCCCGGGGTGTATGGCTCGACGGTGAAAATGCCGGCGGCAGGTACGTTCGATGTGGCCTTTCTGCTCAACCAGCCGCAGATCATCCACTGCTTCAGCACCGAGGTGGCCGCCGCGCCGGATGCGAGCAAGCGCCGGGGTGCGCATGCCGAGTTCATCGGCCTTGACCAGCCCATGCCGCAGCAAACGGTGTTCACCGCCAAGGTGCGCATCGTCGGCGACGACGGTCGGCCACGGGTCGGTCTGGACGACCTGACCCTGCGCTATTTCCTGGCACCCTCGTCGCTGCCGCGCAACCTGCCGCTGGTTGAGGTGGGTGATGGCGTGTACCAGGCGCCGCTGACCTTGCCCGAAGCCGGAGCCTGGTACCTGCATGTGCAGTCGCCGTCGCTCGGACGCAAGTTCGCCGAAGAAAACTACACGAGCCTGCGCGTGCTGCCCGCCGCTGCGGCTACTGCTTCCCAGACCGAAGTGAGGAATGTGCGATGAACGCCAAGCATTCTTTCCAGCTGCTTGCCCTGAGCCTGGCATTGGCCAGCAACCTGGCCCTGGCCCATGCCGGCCATGAACACGACAGCCACGCCGGGCAGCCGCCGGCGGCACACCAGGAGAAGGCCAGTGTGCGCTTTGCCGATGTCTCGCTGCTCAACCAGAATGGCATGCCGGTACGCCTGGAAAAGGACCTGGTAGGCGAGCACCTGGTGGTCATGGGCTTCATCTACACCAGCTGCACCACGGTGTGCCCGGTGGTGTCGTCGATCATGGGCAAGGTCCAGCAACAGCTGGGCGGGCGTGTGGGCGAGGAGATCCAGCTGGTGTCGATCAGCGTCGACCCGCAGCGTGACGACGCCAAGCGCCTGCAGAATTATGCCAAAGCCTTCCAGCACGGCCCGGGCTGGAGCTGGCTGACCGGCTCGCAGTACGCGATCACTGAAACCCTCAAGGGCCTCGGCAGCTTCAGTGCCGACCTCAGCCAGCATCCGCCGCTGATCCTGGTGGGTGATGGCCGCACGGGCCACTGGACCCGCTACTACGGCTTTACCGACCCGGCCGTGCTGGTCGAGGAAATCAACCGCCTGAGTGCCCGCCGCGTGCACGCCAAGAGCACCGCCATCGCCGAACACAGTGAGGTGCAGCCATGAGCAGCACAGCCCGCCACACCACGATGCGCAGCACCGACTGGCTGGCCCTGGTGGCCGTGCTGTGGATCCTTAGTTCGGTCGCGTTCGCCCACGAGGGCCATGCACCGCAGGGCCCCAGCCCGCAACCGGCACCGCCGACCATGGCCAGCGGCGGCGGCACCCGCGATGCGCAAACCTGGTTCACCGACACCATGCTCAAGGACCAGAACGGTCGCGAACTGCGCTTCTACAGCGATGTGCTCAAGGACAAGGTGGTGATGCTCAACGTGATATTCACCCACTGCACCGACGCCTGCCCGCTGATCACCCGCAAGCTGCGTGACGTGCGCGATGCCATGGGGCCGCAGCTGGCCCGCCAGGTGACCTTCGTGTCGATCAGTAGCGATCCGCTCAACGACTCCCCGGCAGCGCTCAAGGCCTTCGCCGAGAAGCAAGGCGTGGACAGCACCAACTGGCTGTTCCTCACCGGCGACAAGGCCGATGTCGACCTGGTGCTGGGGCGCATCGGCCAGTTCCTGCCCAGCCCCGAGCAGCATTCGACCCAGCTGATCGCCGGTGACGTGGCTGGCAAGCGCTGGAGCAAGATCCGCCCGGATGCACCGCCTGCGGCCATCGCCCAGCGCATGCAGCTGCTGGCCCAACCGCTGGCCGGGCGTTGAGCCATGAAACCCTGGGCAGTGCTGTTGAGCCTGGCCCTCTGTGGCCCGGCGCTGGCGCTCGACCTTACCCCGAATGAACAGGCCGGCAAGCGCCTGTACCGGCAAGGGGTATCGAGCAGCGACGCACAGCTGATGGCCCGGGTCGGCGCCAGCGACATCAGCGTCCCCGCCAGCGTGCTGCCCTGCGCCAGTTGCCACGGCGCAGACGGGCGCGGGCGTGCAGAAGGCGGGGTGCGCCCACCCAGCCTCGACTGGCAGCGCCTGGCACTGGGGCAGGGTGAGCGGCAAAGCAACGCTCGCAGCTACCCGGCCTACAACGACGGCACACTGGCCCGCGCGATCCAGCACGGCATCGATCCGGCGGGGCAGCGGCTGGACCCCGCCATGCCGCGCTTCGAGCTGACCCTGGCTGACCAGCGCAACCTCACGGCTTATCTCAAACGCCTGGGCGAGGAACGCGACCCCGGCGTGGAAGAAGGCGTGCTGCGCCTGGGCACCTTGCTGCCCGCCAATGGCCCGTTGGCAGATGCCGGGCATGTCGTGCGTGCCGTACTGGAGGATGGTGTGGCGCAGATCAACCAGCAGGGCGGCATTCATGGCCGGCGCCTGGAACTGGTGGTAGCCGATACCGGCACCGATCAGGCCAGTGCCGCACTCGCCTTGCAACGCTTGCTCGATCAGGGCCAAGTCTTCACCCTGATCGCGCCGTTGGCGCCCATGCTCGATCAACAACTGCCGGCACTGCTCGAACAACGGGGTGTGCCGTTGATCGGCAACACACCGCGCAGCGGTGCCAGTTCTCAGATTTTCGACCCCATGCCAGGTATTGCTAGCCAATTGCTGAGCCTGGCCGAACATGCCAGGAGCAGCCTGGGCCTGGCGCCCGATAGTTTGCGCGTGGTGTACGCCGGCAACGAGCAGGCGGCATTGGCTGAAGAGGTGCGCGAACGTTTGCGCCAGCAAGGCTGGGCACCGCCAGCGATCCAAGCATTTGATGGCCAGGCCGTGGAAGGGCCGGGCATCGTCTTCGTCGGCCGTGCCCAGGCTTTTGCCGCGCTGGCCCAGGCGCTACAGGCCGAAGGTCGTGAGCCTTACCTGTTCGCTGCCTCCAGCCAGGTGGCGGGAGCCGTGGCCGGCTTGCCAGCGCAGTGGTCGCAACGGGTGTTCCTGGCCTATCCGTTCGTGCCTGACGATTGGAGCGAGCAGGGCATGGCGGCCCTGGCCGGGCTGCAACGACGCCAAGGCCTCGACCCACGCCAGGCGTCGCTGCAGGTCAACACCATGTGTGCCCTGAAGTTGTTGTCCGAAGCCCTGAAGCAGATTGGCCGCGATGCCAGCCGCGAACAGCTGGTGGCCGCCCTGGAGGGCCTGCACGATGTCGACACCGGCCTGACCCCGGCGCTGGGCTTCGGCCCCGGCAGGCGCCAAGGCATGGCCGGTGCCCATGTCGTCGCAGTGGCGTTGCCCGGGCCACGCTTTACCGCCGTTGCCCCGTACCGGCCGCTGCCGTCCAGCCCTTGAGCGGAGGTGCCATGCATATCCTGTTGCTGTGCCTGTTGCTGGTGGTTGCCAAGGCGAGCTGGGCCGACGTGCCCGCTGCGCGGGTTAACGGCGTGACGATTGACGTGATGCGCCTGGAGCGTTATTTCACCGAGTACCTGCAAGCCCAGGGCAGGACACTGACCAGTATCCGCAACCCGACGCTGTACAAGCGCCTGCGCGACCAGGCCCTGGACGAGCTGATCGACAAGGAGCTGCTCTGGCAGGAGGCGCAACGTTCAGGTATTCACATCAGTGATGAGCAGGTATCAGCGCAAGTTGGCGAAATCGAAGCCGCCTTCGGCAGCCCGGCACTGTTCGAAAGGCGCCTGGCGGATGCAGGTTTCGATCGGGCAGATTACGCTGATTACATGCGCCATGAACTGGCCGCACAGCAGCTGTACGCCCGGCTCAGCGCGGTACACGAGCCCAGCCGGGCCGACGTCGAGGCGTTCTACCAGGCCAACCGCCAAAACCTGCAAGGAGCGCAGAACCAAAGTGATAATTACTCGGTCATACCCGAGCAGGGCCTGCAGTTGGCCAGGGCCGCGCTCATCGGTCAGCTGCAGGCGCAGGCGCGCGATTCCGTGCGCCAACGTTTGCGCGAATCCGCTACAGTGGAAATCGCTGACTGAGCCTTCGAAAGGATTTCCCCAAAGCTGGGGAATAACGGTTTGGCAAAGTGCCATCACTTCCCCCGGATGTGGGGAACCGGGCCTACGCCTGTGTTGCAGGGGTTGGCACAGCCTTGCAGGATCAATGACTTACAGTGGTGCGAAATGAGTATTCACGCCTGGCACGAAGCCTGCTCAAGCCTTATCGAGGCCGCACTTCGCAAACCGGGTAACCGGGCAGCATTTGGGAGTCGACCTTGGTGAACAGAGTATTGGTAGTCGATGACGAACAGACCCTTGCGCAAAACCTGCAGGCGTACCTGCAGGGACAAGGCCTGGATGCTCACGTCGCCCACGACGGTGCCAGTGGTATCGAGCAGGCTCAAAGCCTGGCACCGGAAGTGATTGTGCTGGATTACCGCTTGCCCGACATGGAGGGGTTTCAGGTCCTGGAGACCGTGCGCAAGGACAGGGAGTACCATTTCGTGTTGATCACCGCCCACCCGACTGTCGAAGTCCGTGAGCGCGCCGCCGAACTTGGTGTGAGTCATGTCCTGTTCAAGCCGTTCCCGTTGGCGGAACTGGCCCGCGCGATCTTCGACCTGTTGGGCATCGAGCGCCGGCGCAGGGCCACTGACAATCCAGCCGAAGGGTTTATCGAACGACGCCAGAACAGGAACGAATCGTTCCCCTTGCAGTTGTACGATGGCAGCTGGGTGTTGGCCGATCGCCGCCGTAATGGCGCCAAGCCCCCAGGCCCTGACGACGAACAACTGCTCACCGGGGAATAGCGGCGCCCGCTGCCCTGGCCAAGCCAGCCTGCGACGCGCCCCTGAGCGGAGTCGCAGGCCATGTCAGACGTACTCGATACAGGTGCAGGCAAGCACAGCGCCTACCCCCGCGAACTCCTGGCCCAGGCCCGCCTGCAAGCGGGTGACGAGCGCCTGCTCAACTGCCTGGAGCGCCTGGCCAACGAAACCCCCGACCGCTTCATCTGCCGCCTTGGCCTGACCCTGCATTACCCAGTGCTGGAAACCCAGGCCCTGCTGGCCAGCAGCCCGCGCTTCGACAAGGTCAGCCTGGCCCAGTGCCTGAAGCGCGAGTTCGTGCTGATCGAGCAGGACGGCGAGCTGATCGGCGTCTTCGCCGACCCCTTCGACCACGCTCGCCTGGCCTGGATCGACGACAACCTGCCAGGCGCGCCGTTGTACCTGGCCCACGCGGCCGACCTGGCCACCTTCCTGGCCCGCCACGAAGAAAGCTTCCACGCGGTCGACGCCCTGGACCATGACGCCGAATCCAGCGGTGAGATCGACCCGCTACAACGCCTGTCGCTGACCAGCATCAGCGAAGACCAGAGCAAGGTGGTCAAGCTGGTCAACTCGACCCTGTACGACGCCCTCAAGCAGCACGCCAGCGATATCCACCTGGGCATGACCGGCCAGGGCCTGGTCATCAAGTACCGCATCGACGGGGTGCTCAATGGCGCCGGCAAGGCCAGCGGCAGTGCCTTTGCCGATCAGGTGATCTCGCGCATCAAGGTCATGGCCGAGCTGGACATCGGTGAAAAGCGCGTGCCTCAGGATGGCCGCTTCAAGGTCGCCATCGGCGAGCGGCAGATCGACTTCCGGGTGTCGATCATGCCGAGCATCTTCGGCGAGGATGCGGTGTTGCGGGTGCTCGACAAGCAGGACCTTTCCGACCGCGTCAGTGGCGTGCAGCTGCAGGCCCTGGGCTTTGCCGACGAAACCTTGCGCGCCCTGCGCCGGCTGGCTGCCGAGCCCTACGGCATGATCCTGGTCACCGGCCCCACTGGCAGCGGCAAGACCACCACCCTGTACGCGATGATCAGCGAGATCAACCATGGCGTGGACAAGATCATCACCATCGAAGACCCGGTCGAGTACCAGCTGCCCGGCGTGTTGCAGATTCCGGTCAACGAGAAGAAGGGCCTGACCTTCGCCCGCGGCTTACGCTCGATCCTGCGCCACGACCCGGACAAGATCCTGGTCGGCGAGATCCGCGACCCCGACACCGCACAGATCGCCGTGCAGTCGGCGCTGACCGGCCACCTGGTGTTCACCACCATCCACGCCAACAACGTGTTCGATGTGATCGGCCGCTTCAGCCAGATGCAGGTTGACCCCTACAGCTTCGTCTCGGCCCTCAATGCCGTGCTGGCCCAGCGCCTGATCCGCCTGGCCTGCCCGCACTGCTGCACGCCGTGCGAGGCCGATGAAGACACCCTGACCGCCTCGGGCCTGACCCGTGAAGCGGTAACCGCTTGGAAGTTCGTCCGCGCCCAGGGCTGCGGCCAGTGCCGTGGCAGCGGCTACCGCGGCCGCAGCGCGATTGCCGAGCTGCTGCATCTGGACGATGACCTGCGGCAGATGATCGTCGAACGCCGCCCCCTCTCGCAGATCAAGCAGCTGGCCTGCCAACGCGGCCTGCGCCTGCTGCGTGCCTCGGCCCTGGACCTGGTCCGTGATGGCCGCACCACACTCGAGGAGATCAACCGTGTCACATTCATCTGAACGTTTCTGTGCCGTACTCGGTGCTGAAGGTGTCGGCCTGGGTCGCGCGCACGGCAATCAAACGCAGTGGCTGGGCAGCCGCGAGTTCACCTGCGATGCCGCGCAACCGGCCTGGGAAGCCGCCTTGCAAGCCTTGAGTGCACTGCTGGCCGAGCACGCCGTCAAAGGCGCTCAGCTGCGCGTGCTGCTCTCGGCCCGCTACAGCCGCTTCTGCCTGGTGCCTTGGAGCGATGCCATCGGCCACCCACGCGAGCTGGATGCCTACGCCCGGGCCTGCTTCGAAAACCTCTACGGCCAATCGCTGGATGACTGGCGCATTGTCCTCTCGCCCGAGCCAGCCGGTGCCGCACGCATCGCCACCGCGCTGCCCGAAGCCCTGTTGCAAGGCCTGCAGAGCCTGGGCCGGGAAAGCCGCCTGAACCTGCGTTCGGTGCAGCCTTACCTGATGGCCGCCTACAACCGCTGCTCGGCGCAACTGGAGCAGGGCGACTTCCTGTTCGTGCTCGCCGAACCGCGCCGCAGTGTGCTGCTGCTGGCCGCCGGCGGTGCCTGGCAACAGGTGCTGGCCCAGGGCTGCGCCGACAGTGACCAGGCCCTGCAGGCGCTGATCGAACGCACCTGCGAGCTGTACGGCGAGAATCTGCCCCGGGTCTACCTGCATGCCCCAGGGCGCGGCGACGTGCCGCAATTGGCGGCGGTGCAGCTGTGCCAGCCGGCCGGCGACAGCGACCCGCTGTGCGCCATGTGGCGGGCGGTGGCCTGACATGCGCCACCTCGACCTGGAATTCCAGCCCCGTCGCAGTGGCCCGTTGGCCTGGTCGCTACTGGCCCTGGGCGCCGTCGTCGTCGCTGGGCTGGTGCTGGTGCAACAGCGGCTGCAGGTCGAGCAGGTAGACCTGGAAACCCGCGTGCACAGCCTGGAACTGCAACTGGGCCGCCGCCCGGCCCCGGTCGCCCCGCAAAACAGCGCCGCCAGCCGCGAACAGGCCGAACGCCTGGCCCAGATGCGCAGCGTCTCGCAGCAGCTGCAACGGCCCTGGCAACAGCTGTTCGCCATGCTCGAAGCGCAGCCACAGGAAGACGTGGCACTGCTGACCCTGACCCCGGATGCGCGCAAGGGCCAGGTGCGCATCACCGCCGAGGCACGCAACCTGGAAGCGATGCTGCAGTACCACCTGCGCCTGGAGCAAAGCGACGAGCTCAGCGATGTCTCGCTGCTCAACCATGAAGTGGTGGCCGGGCAGCCTGAGCACCCGGTGCGCTTCAACCTTACCGCCACCTGGGAGATTGGCCATGCACGTCCCTGATGCTGTCAACAGCCTCGTCCTCCAGGAGCGCCTGCGCCGCATCGGCCCGGTTGGCCTGGGCGCCGCCGCCGTCGCCGTGCTCGCCGTCGCTGTCGCCATGGCCGGCGTGGTCCCCGAGTGGCAGGCCGTGCGCGAACTGCGTGCCAGCGAAGCGGATGCCAGCGTGCAGGTCGAACGGGTCAAGCGCGGCGAGCTGAAGATCGCCGTCAAACCCGAGCAGCAGGCGCTGGACAGTCTGCGCCAGCAACTGCCCGGGCAGCCTGAAGCGAGCGAGCTGATCGAGCGCCTCTACCACCTGGCCAGTGCCGAGCACATCAGCCTGGCGCGCGGCGAGTACGCCCTGGGCGTCGATCCGAAGACCCAGCTGTCGCGATACCAGATCATCCTGCCAGTACGCGGCAGCTACCCGCAGATCCGCGGCTTCCTGCGCGGCCTGATCGGCCAGTTGCCGACTCTGGTGCTGGAAGACCTCGAACTGAAGCGCAAAACCATCGGCGATACCGAACTCAACGGCCGGGTGCGCCTGACCCTCTACCTGTCGAGGTCGTGATGAACACACAACGCGCAGTGATGTGGGCCGCGTTCCTCGGGGTGTCGGCAGCACTGGCATGGGCACCCGGGCACTGGTTCAGCCAGCAAGACAGCGTCGCCCCCTTCGCAGGGAAGCCCGCTCCCACAGCGCCGGTGTCGCCTGCAGAACCTGTGGGCGCGGGCTTGCCGGCGAAGGGGCCGGAACAGGCCTCCAAAGATCTGTTCCCAGCCCAGCAATGGACCAAGCCACAAGCCCTGGCCACCGTCAGCGAACAACCCGTAGCCGCCGCGCCCGTCGTAGCTGCGGCCCCCACCGCCCCGGCGCTGCCGTTCCAGTTCGTCGGCCGCATGGGCGACCGCGACGACCTGCAGATCTTCTTGCAGAGCGGGGAAAAGCTGTACGTCGTGCGCAAGGGTGACGTGATCGACAGCACCTATCGCCTCGACAGAGTCTCGGCCAACGAGCTGGACCTGGTTTATCTGCCTTTGCATCAGCCACAGACCTTGTCTGTAGGGAGCGCACCATGAAGTCGTCGAAACTGTGCAAGCCTGCTCCGTTCCTGCTCCTGGCGCTGTGCGTGGCCATCGCCGGCTGCGGTTCCAGCGGGGTGCGCAAGGACAGCGCCGAGCTGATGAAGGAAGGCCAGTACGAAGCGGGTATCGCCCGCCTGGAAGAAGCCTTGCGCGACAGCCCGCGTGACATCGAGCTGAACATCGCCCTGGCCCATGGTCGCCAGACCGCGGTGGAAGCGCTGATCAGCCAGGCCGATGCCGACCGCATCCGCCACGACTTCACCAGCGCGCGCATGGGCTACAGCCGGGTGCTGACCATCGAGCCGAACAACCGTCGCGCCCAGGAAGGCATCCGCCATCTGGAGCTGATCCGCACCCTCGACGAACGCGTAGCTCTGGGCCAGGCCGCGCTGCGCCAGGGCGACCTGTTCGGCGCCGAGCGCTACATGCGCGAAGTACTGCGCCTGGACCCGCAGAACCAGAAGGGCATCGCCCTGCGCACCGACATCGAGAATGTCCAGGCGCGCACCGCCACGCCGTTCCCGCAACTGCGCAGCAAGCTGGAGCGCCCGGTGACCCTGGAGTTCCGTGACGCCGGCCTGAAGACCATCTTCGAGGTGCTGTCGCAGGTTGCCGGTATCAACTTCATCTTCGACAAGGATCTGCGTCCCGACATGAAGGCCACCATCTTCGTGCGTGATGTGCGCATCGAAGATGCCGTGTCGCTGCTGCTGGAGCAGAACCAGCTGCGGCAGAAGATCGTCAACGACAACACCTTGCTGATCTACCCCGATTCGCCGCAGAAGACCAAGGACTACCAGGAACTGGTCATGCGTACCTTCTACCTGACCAGCATCGACGCCAACACGGCGCTGAACATGGTCAAGACCATGCTCAAGACCCGTGACGTGTTCGTCGACGAGCGCCTCAATACTCTGACCATGCGCGACACCCCCGACGCCGTGCGCATGGCCGAAAAACTGCTGCAGTCCCAGGACCAGTCCAACCCCGAAGTGGTGCTGGAAGTGGAGGTGATGGAGGTTGCCACCTCGCGCATCCTCGACCTTGGCCTGCAATGGCCCAACACCTTCGGTGTGCTGAGCGACGACGGCAACCCGGTCAGCGTGCTGGACCAGCTGCGCGGCATCAACTCCAGCCGCATCAGCATCGCGCCGGCTCCGCAGGCCAAGATCAATGCCCAGGACAAGGACATCAACACCTTGGCCAGCCCAGTGATCCGCGTCAGCAACCGTGAGCAGGCACGCATTCACATCGGCCAGCGGGTGCCGATCATCAGTGCCACCTCGGTGCCTTCCACCCAGGGCCCGGTGATCACCGAAAGCGTCACCTACCTGGACGTCGGTCTGAAGCTCGAAGTGCAGCCCACCGTGCACCTGAACAACGAAGTGGCGATCAAGGTGGCGCTGGAAGTCAGTAACGCCACCCCACTGGAAGCCACCCGCCAGGGCACCATCCCGGTTCAGGTCGACACCCGCAACGCACAGACCAGCCTGCGCCTGCACGATGGCGAAACCCAGGTGCTGGCCGGCCTGGTGCGCAACGACCACAACGCCAGCGGCAACAAGATCCCCGGCCTGGGTGACATCCCAGGCCTGGGGCGGCTGTTCGGCAGCAACAAGGACGACATGAGCAAGTCCGAGCTGGTGCTGGCGATCACCCCGCGCATCGTGCGCAACCTGCCGTACCAGAGCCCGTCGGACATGGAGTTCGGCACTGGCACCGAATCGAGCATGCAGGTGCGCCAGACGATGCCGCTGCCACCGCGTGACGTGCCGGGCGACGTACCGAGCGATAGCCGCGACAGCGCGCCGACCGTGCAAAGCCAAGTGGCCAGTGCCCCGGCCACTGCCCCAGCCACGGTCACTGTGAGCACACGGCCATGAAACGCCGCCAGCAGGGTTTCAGCCTGATCGAAGTGGTGCTGACCCTGGCCCTGCTCGGGATGCTCGCGACCATGGCCGCACCCCTGACCGAAACGGTGGTGCGCCGTGGCAAGGAGCAGCAGCTGCGCGAGGCGCTTTACCAGATCCGCGACGCCATCGACGCCTACAAGCGTGCCTTCGACGCCGGGTTCATCGAAAAGCGCCTGGATGCCAGCGGCTACCCGCCGAACCTGCAGGTGCTGGTCGAAGGCGTGCGCGATGTGCGCAGTGCCAAGGGAGCCAAGTTCTATTTCCTGCGGCGCATCCCCCACGACCCGCTGGTGGCGGCCAAGAACCAGGACGACGGCGGTTGGGGCCTGCGCGCCTACGCCAGCAGCCCGGACAACCCACGCGAAGGCGAAGATGTGTTCGACGTGTATTCCAAGGCCCGTGGCAAGGGCCTCAACAACATCCCTTACGGGCAATGGTGACAGCCATGAAACGCAGCAAAGGCTTCACCCTGATCGAACTGCTGGTGGTGATGGCGATCATCGCCACGCTGATGACCATCGCCATGCCGCGCTACTTCAACAGCCTGGACAGCTCCCGCGAGGCCACCTTGCGCCAGAGCCTGGCGGTGCTGCGTGAAGCCCTGGACCACTACTACGGCGACACCGGCCATTACCCGGACTCACTGGAGCAATTGGTTGAGCAGCGCTACCTGCGCAATACCCCGGTTGACCCCATCACTGAGCGCAGCGACGCCTGGCAGCTGGTGCCACCACCAGAAGGCGTGGCCGGTGGCGTGGCCGACATCAAGAGCGGTGCCACAGGGAGGGCGCGTGATGGCAGCCTCTTTGCGCAATGGTAAGGCCAGCGCCGGCTTCACCTACCTGGGCGTGCTGCTGTTGATCGCGATCAGCAGCGTCGCACTGGCCGCTACCGGTACGGTGTGGTCAAGCGTTGCGCAGCGCGAGCATGAGCGCGAGCTGCTGTGGGTCGGTGGCCAGTATGCTCAGGCCCTGCGCAGCTACTATCGCGCCTCGCCGGGCCTGGCCCAGTACCCCAAGGAGCTGGTCGACCTGCTCGAAGACAACCGCTTCCCGGAGGCCAAGCGGCATATCCGCCGTCTGTACCCGGACCCGATCACCAACAGTGACGACTGGGGCCTGCTGCGCGCAATCGATGGGCGTATCACCGGCGTGCATAGCCGCTCCGATGCCACCCCGTTCAAGCGCAGTGGCTTCGAAACACAGTTCTCTGGTTTCGAAGGCCTGGAGCACTACAGCGACTGGCAGTTTGTCGCCGAGCAGGCCTTCAACGAGAGTGCCGGCGGTGCTCGGACCCACGCCGGCCCGGGAGACACGCCATGAAACGCCTGCAGGCCCTGTACCTGTGCCTGCTGTTGGCAGCCGGGGTGCCGGGTACGGCCATGGCCGACGCCGAGGACGAGATGAAGGGTTTTATCGTCGACAACACCATCTCGCACATCGGCCACGACTTTTACTACTACTTCGCCGACCGCCTGCGCGCCACCAGCCGCCTGGACTTCAACCTGGTGGTGCGCGAACGCCCGGATGCCCGCTGGGGCAGCCTGGTGACCGTAGAGTTCGACCGTGACGTGCTGTACCGACGCTTTCTGCCGCCGAACGTCACGCAATTAAAAGAAGAGGCCGTCGCGGCCGCCGACCTGGTCAAGCAGGAAGTCATTCAGCGTAAGCTGCAACGGCTGCTGCAGGACACCACTGATCTGGATAGGGATGAGCTATGAACACGTGCATACCCCGTTGCCTTGCGGCTGGCCTGCTGCTCAGTGCCTGCGCCGCCTCCGCCACCGAGCTGGTGTACACCCCGGTCAACCCGGCGTTCGGCGGCAACCCGTTGAACGGCACCTGGCTGCTGAACAACGCCCAGGCGCAGAACGATTACGACGACCCGGACCTCAAGGACCGCGCATCCGCCTTTGGCGGTACCTCGGCCCTGGAGCGCTTCAGCAACCAGCTGGAGTCCCGAATGCTGTCGCAACTGATGGACAACATCAGCAACGGCAAGACCGGCAGCATGGCCACTGACGCGTTCCTGATCGATGTCATCGATGACTCCGGTGCGCTGAGCATCAAGGTCACTGACCGCGCCACAGGAGAAACTTCGCTCATTGAGGTCAGTGGCCTGAACCCCTGAGAGGGACTGGTCGTTTAGCTGGGGAGAGAGCACCATGAAACGTCTGTTGAGCACTCTACTGATTGTCGCCGCGCTGGCGGGCCTGCAAGGTTGCGGCCTGCGCGAACCGATGCCGGCCGAACAGGACACGGAAACCCCGACTCTGACGCCGCGGGCCTCGACCTACTACGACCTGATCAACATGCCGCGCCCGAAAGGCCGCCTGATGGCCGTGGTGTACGGCTTCCGCGACCAGACCGGGCAGTACAAGCCGACCCCGGCCAGCTCGTTCTCCACCAGTGTCACCCAGGGCGCGGCGAGCATGCTGATGGATGCCCTGAATGCCAGCGGCTGGTTCGTGGTGCTGGAACGCGAAGGCCTGCAGAACCTGCTGACCGAACGCAAGATCATCCGTGCTTCGCAGAAGAAGCCCGACGTGCCCGAGAACATCATGAGCGAACTGCCACCGTTGCAGGCCGCCAACCTGATGCTCGAAGGCGGCATCATCGCCTACGACACCAACGTGCGCAGTGGCGGCGAGGGCGCCCGTTACCTGGGCGTCGACATCTCCCGCGAATACCGGGTCGACCAGGTCACGGTCAACCTGCGCGCGGTGGACGTGCGCACCGGGCAGGTGCTGGCCAACGTCATGACCAGCAAGACCATCTACTCGATCGGCCGCAATGCCGGGGTGTTCAAGTTCATTGAGTTCAAGAAGCTGCTGGAAGCTGAGGTCGGCTACACCACCAACGAACCGGCGCAGCTGTGCGTGCTGTCGGCGATCGAGGCGGCGGTGGGGCATCTGCTGGCCCAGGGGATCGAGCGGCGCTTGTGGCAGGTGGCGGGGGATCCGGGGGAAGGCAAGGCCGAAGTGGACAAGTTCCTTAGCCAGAACCAGCAGCAGTGAATGGCTTGGGGGTTGGCTTGAGGTATCTGGCGCCTGTGAGATCGAGCGCCGCCCGCGCGGCGCATCGCGAGCTGGCGCTCGCTCCTACGTTTGTTTCGGGCCAATAACGCCTGTGACGGGCGCGCGCGACCGCCTTGTTGGTACGGCGCGATATCGCGTCATGCGCCAAAGCGTACGCGCGCGAATCCCACAGAAATAATTGGCCCGAAACAAACGTAGGAGCGAGCGCCAGCTCGCGATGCGCCGCGCGGGCGGCGCTCGATGTCAGCCCCACCCAAGCTTGAGAGCCATACACCACCAGCCATTTCCCCAGCATCGACCGCGTCAGCAGGTGAGGATGTGGCGGCCAGCAGGAGAAGTGTTACTGCACATGCCCTTCGCTTGAAACGCTTCCCCGACACCGGTAGTCTTGGCGCGCTGCTGTAAATCCAGCAGTCGGGTTTGGTCACCCGCAATCATCAAGGCGCACAAGCGCCCGCTCTGAGATACAGTTGGCGCTTTTTTGTGCCCGGCTGTTTCGTTTTATGGCGGCTGTGCGTGGGGCGCCTCCGTGCGCGCCGGTTTCCTTGATTCCCGGTTGACCAACCCGCGTACAGTCGCCACCCTTTCGTTTGGTCACGTTGTGTGGCGGCTCCAGTGAATCAAGGAGCGACACAATGACAAAAGGCTTACCTGATCCTCCCGTACGCGCCACCACGGCGGCCTCCAGTTTCTCCACCTGTGAATCCAGCCATCCACCGTTGTTTGCCGTGCGCTCGGGGGTGGATTACGAAGATGCGTTGGTGCACCTGTCCACGTTGCTGAAAGGAGCGTTTGCGACCAATCTGAAGGCGCTGGAGCTGGCCAAGGGGACCTGTCGTGATCTGTTGTTGAGTAATGACCATGGGCTGGATTCAGCCAAGGCGGTGGTGGAGGCGTTGCTGGACGGGGTTGAGCGGCAGCAGCTGGCCGGGCGGAAGACGGTGTCGGGTATCTGACAGTCGGCCCTGCGTACTGGGTCAACCTGCCTTGCGCAAGGTCAGGTTGATCCGCCGTTCCCCCATCCGCGGATGCCCCCCCGGCTTTATCGGCAACACCCCATGAAAGCGCAGCCGATCTTCGCCGCCCCACACCAGCACATCACCATGGTTCAAAGGTATCCGCTGAGTTCTGTCCGAGCGCTGCAACCCACCAAACAGAAACACCGCCGGCAGCCCCAGTGAGATCGACACGATCGGCTGGCCGAAGTCCTGCTCGTCGCGGTCCTGGTGCAGGCTCAGGCGGGTGCCGGGCAGGTAATGGTTGACCAGACAGGCATCAGGCACGAAACCCTCGAAGCCGGCTGCCGCCGCTGCGCGACCCGCCAGTTCGAGCAGGATCTGGGGCAGGGCGGGCCAGGGCTGGCCGCTGACGGGGTCGATGGGGCTGTAGCGGTAGCCTTTGGCATCACTGACCCAACCTAGCGACCCGCAATTGGTCAACGCCACCGCCATGTTCAGGCCGCCCGGTGTTTGCATGTGCCGGAACGGCGCGGCACGCAGCACCGGGCGTAGAGCGTCGAGCAGCGGCTCGATCACGGCCAGGGCGAAGCCGGGCAGCAGCACGGTGTGGCTGGCCAGGCGTTGCGGCTGGGGGCCGAACAGGTCGAGGTCGGACTGGATCATGGTGCGACGGCGTGATGTGAGGATGTCAGGCATTGTAAGGCAAACACGGCCCCACAGGGATTGCATCAGGCGTGAGGGGCTATACAGAGGCAGAAAAAAAGGAACCGCGACGCCAGGGAGAGGAGACGCCGCGGTTCAAGGGGGGAGCTGGTCAGCGTTGGGTAGCGGTGGCTGTGTTGCCGTTGCCCATCTGGCTGATGGTGGCGCTCTGGTAGGCGCCGCTCTGGTTGACGATGGCCGCGTTGTTGTTGCCGCCCTGGGTCACGTAGGCGACGTTGGCGCTGTCAGCCTGCTTGATGGTGGCGCTGTTGCCACTGCCATACAGTTGGTTGGTATAGCTCTGGTTGGCATAGCCGGACTGGTCCAGGTTGATGCTGTTGCCACTGCCGGTGGACGAGCCGAAGGCGTAGTTGTCGGTGCCGCGCTGGTCGGCGATGAGGCTGTTGTCGCTTCCGTTCTGCTCGAAGTACAGCTCGTTGTAGCTGTCGGCCTGCTTGGTCTCCATGGTGTTGCCGGTGCCTTTCTGGCTCAGCGTGGCCAGTTGGTACTCGCCGTTCTGGGTCAGGTTGGCGCTGTTGCTGGTGCCGTTCTGGTTGATGTTGGCGGTTTGGTTCTTGCCGAACTGGCCGCCCATCTTGTCGCCTTTCCAGTTGCTGGCCAGGACCTTGTTGCCGGTGCCCTTGCTGTTGACGGTCAGGCTCTGGTTGTCACCGGTCTGGTAGGTGAAGCTGCTGTTGCTCTTGCCGCCTTGGGAGACGGTGGTGTTCGAGTTGTTGGTCTCGAACTGATCCGACCAGCTGGCGTTGGACTGGCCCTGTTGATACAGGTTGGCGACGTTGTCCTTGCCGAAGCTCTGGTCGATGTAGCCTTCGTTGGTCTGGCCGGTCTGGTTGACCGTGGCGCGGGCGCCGGTCTGGGTGTCCTGCCAGACCTCCACCGAGTGGCCAGTGCCGTACTGGTCGATGTTGATGGTGCCACCGTTGCCGTCGCGCTGGTCGCCGTAGGCGAAGTTCTGCTTGCCTTGCTGGTAGATCTGCACATAGCCATCGTTGTGCAGGATGTGCTCGGAGGTCGCGTAGTTGTCCTGGCCATCCTGGGTGATGTTGGCGCGGTTGTTACTGCCGCCGAACAGCTGCTCGACGAAGGCTTCGTTGCGCTGGCCGCTCTGGGTGGTGGTGACCTGGCTGCCGGTCTGGGTGTCCTGCCACACGGTCGAGCGGTTTTCGCTGCCTTGCTGGTTCTGCAGCGACTGGTTGTTCTCGCCCACCGACTGGCTGGCGAAGGCGTCGTTGTAGGAGCCAGCGGCCTGCTGGGTGATCTGGCTGCCATTTTCGAACAGCTGCTCGCCGTAGCCGGCGTTGTACGAACCACTGGCGGTCTGGTTGATGGTGCTGGTGCTGTTTTCCTGCACCGCCAGGTGGTTGTGGCCCTTGCCGGTCTGCGTCTGGGTGGCCGCGGCGAACGGCGCAACCGTCTGCTGCACCTCGGCGATGTTCTGGTTGCCGGTCTGCGACTGGTTCGAGGTGCTGTCGTCAGCCATGACCTGGCCGGCCAGGGCCAGGACGATAGCGGCGCTTAGGGGAGCGAGCTTGAACATGGTGGTGCCTCCAGGTCTATCGGTATTGGGTGATCTGAACACGCTGGCCATTGCCGGCTTGGGTCACTGAGCTGCTCAGGCCTGTGCCGGCCTGCTCGATACTGGCGCTGTTGTTGTTGCCGATCTGATCGATGCTGGCGCTGTTGCTGGTGCCGCTCTGACGGATCGCAGCGCTGTTGCCATATCCCTGTTGGCTGATGTTGGCCATCAGGTCACTGCCTTCCTGCAGGATGTACGCCTCTTGCGCGCCCCCGGCCTGGACGATGCGGCCCAGCAGGGCCTGGCCGTGCTGGTCGAGGGCGGCGCGGTTGCCGTTGCCTTGCTGCTCGATCACCGCCGCCTGGCCGGCACCGACCGGCAGCAGGCGGATGATCACCGGTTCACCGAGGTCGCTGCCGGGTGCAAGGTCGGCGTTGTCCATCAGGTCATCGGCCCCGGCCTGGCCCGCCAGGGCCAGGCTCAGCAGCAGTGGATACAGGCGCTTCATGGTATTCTCCTGGCCTTACTGCACAGTCACGTTGACAGTGCGGGTACTGCCCTGGCTGCTCGTCACGGTGGCGGTCGGTGCCGCAGTCGGGACGATCGTGGTGCTGTTGCTCACCGTCAGGCGCCAGCGGCCGGTCACCGGTACCGTGGTGGTGCCGAGGGTCTGCACACCGGTGGTGGTGGTGACCCGCACGGTGATGGTGTTGCCGGTGGTCACCGACGAGGTGCCGCTGACGTCCCAGTTGTACCGGTTGTTCGAGCGGGCCAGGACGGTGGCTGCGGTGACCGTGAAGGTCTCGCCGGCTGCAGGCCGTGGCTGCACGTTGACCGTGACGGTGGCTGGCGCGGAGACCGCACCCAGGGAGTCACGCGCCTGGTAGGTGAAGGTAGTGGTGAACGCCGTCGTCACCGTGGCCGGAGGGGTGTAGCTGACCGTGGTGCCATCAGTGCTCACGGTGCCGCGACCGGCTGCTGGCTGGGTCAGGTTGACCACGTTCAGCGGCACGTTGCCTTCCGGATCGGTGTCGTTGGCCAATACATTGATGGTCAGCGGGGCGGCCAAGGTTGTCACGGTTTCCGGGTTGGCGGTCGGTGCCTGGTTGGGCGCGACGTTGACGGTCACGGTGGCCGGTTCCGACTTCAGGCCCTTGGCGTCCATCGCCCGGTAGGTGAAGGTCGCCACCACCGGCTGCGTGGCACCTGGTGGTGGGGTGTAGGTCACCGAGGTGCTGCCGTTGAGCGCCACGCCACCCAGGCCGGTACCGGGTTGAGTGAGGTCGGTAATGCTTAGTGGCACGTTGCCGTCCGGGTCGCTGTCGTTGAGCAGCAGGTTTATCGTCAGCGGCACCCCGATGCTGGTGCTGCCGACATCGGCCTGGGCCAGCGGTGGCTGGTTGGCCGCTTCGACCGGTGCGGTGCCGACCACCACCACGGGTTCGACATCGACACCGCCATGGCTCGACTTGATGGTGACGGTGGCCGGAGGCTGGGTCAGGTCATTGATGGTGAGGGTCTGCAGCGTGCCGGACTTGGACAGGCGGCCGTAGCCCTGGGCGACCATGTCCGGGATCACCACTCCATCGCTGGAGCGCGCCTCGATCGTCAGTCGTTTGTTGGCCCACTCGTAGCGCGCGGTGCTGACTTTGACCACATCGGAAAGCTTGCTCGAAATGGCGGTCGGCTGGGTGTTGATGTCGCTGCTGCTGGCGGTCACCACGACTACCGGCGGCGGCGCCAGCTGGCTCAGTTGCTGGCTGAAGAACAGCCCGTTGTTGTCCGACGTCATGCTGAACTGGCAGGGCGAGGGCGGGGTACCGACCAGCGCCAGGCCACTGCGCAAGCAGACGCTGGCGGTGTTCGGCGCCTTGGCGAATACCTCCACCCGGGTGCCACTGCCATTGCGCGAGTAGGTGGCCCGCTCCAGCGAGGCTGGCAGCTGCGGACGTTGGTCGAGCACTTTGCCGGAAACCGTGAACAGGCTGGTTTCGATGCGCCCGGGCGGGCCGTCGATGCGGATGAAATTGGTGCCGAAGGGGCTGCCCTTGATCGCTTCCGGCCGGTTGGGGTCGCCGATGAAGGTGTCGGTGGTGCCGGTCTCCGGGTTGACTGCGGTATAGGGTGCGCCGAAGCCTTGGATGAACGGGCCGATCGCACCATTGAGCGCACCGGTGAAGTTGCCCGGGGCGCCGATGCCGATGTCACGGGTGATGTTGATCGCCCGGCGACCGGGTGTGGTGACGTTGACCGTCTCCACGCCGTAGGGGTGGGTGATGGTGTAGGTACCCGCAGTGGGTACCGAGACGCGCAGACGGATGCGGGCAAAGCTCTGCTGGTCACCATCGACCGGGTTGCCACCAGCGAATGCCGCTTCTATGCCCGCCACATAGGCGTCGAGCTCATAGCCGCTGTTGCCAACGGCAGGAATACTGGTTTCCGCCAGGAACCAGAACATCTCCGATGGCCAGTTGTCAGGGAACACCAAGGGCAGGGTATCGTCGAAGACGCCCGGCTCTGGCAGCAGGGTGCACATGTAGGCCGGTGCACCGGGTGCGCCAGCGACCAGGGTGCTGACGGCGTGTGAGCGGCACAATTCCAGTGACAGGCCGTTAGTGTCCTTGTACCACAACGGGAAACCGCCGGTGGCGAAGGTATAGGGGCCCGGGTCGACATCGGACAGGGTAGCCCAGGCCGCACTGCTGAGGGTGAGGGAGAAACCGGCGGCCAACAGCGCACGGCGTTGCCAAGTGTTCATGCTACCTCCTTGAAGGCGGAGCCTTTGTCTGTTCATGGCACCAGCACCACGTCTTCGATGTCGCTGCCGCCGTTGGCACTGGAGACCTGCACCTTGGCCGGCGGAACGGGTGACAAGTTGGCGGTCAGGCTTTTCTGCGCGCCGTCGCCTGTGAAGTTGCCAATGAAGGTGCCGTTGCCGGTGCGGGCAGTCATTGCTGGCGGGCTGGTTTCGTCACTGCTGGTGGCGATCACGCTCAGGGTGGCGTTGGCCAGGCTGTATTCGGCTTTGGTGATGGTGACCAGGTCGGTGAGCGGCATGTCGGCGGTGGTCACGCTGCTGGTGGGGATCGCCACGCTGTTGTCGGCGCTGACCAGCATGCTGGTCGGCAGTGCCGGGTTGAGCGCCGATTGGGCATACCAGGTACCGGTGCCATTGGCTTCGGTCAGTGGCAGGTTAGGGGTCTGGCTGGTCAGGGTGGCGCTGCCTGGCGGTGGCGGGGCCAGCACGAACACGTCCTGCTGGGCACGCAGGTCGCCGTTCTCGGTGTGCCGCGAATAGGTACTGCGCAATGGGATCAACGGGGTGGGCCGGACGACTTCGGAAAGCTTGCCGGAAACAGCGAACAGGTCGGTCCGCAGGTCGATGCCGTTGGGGCCTTCGATCCGCACGAAGTTGGTGTTGAACGGGCTGCCGGTGACGCGCTCGTTGAGGTTGGGGTCGCCAATGAATTTCTCGCTGCCTTCGGTGTAGGGGCCGTTGATGCTACGCAGGAACGGCCCGATATCGCCCTTCAAGGCGCCGGTATAAGTGCCAGCGGAGCCGATGCCGATGTCGCGGGTCATGTTGATCGCCCGGCGCCCGGCGGCGGGTACATCGAACACTTCGACGCCGTAGGGGTGGGTGATCACGTAGGTGCCGGCCACGGGAACGTCGACCCGGATCCGCACGCGGGCGAAGCTGATCTGGTCGTTTTCTGCCGGATCGCCACCGCCGAACGCGGCTTCGAGTGCGCTCACGTAGATCAGGTTGACCCCCCGGGCGACGTCGTTGATGGCAGCGTCGGCGGTGAACCAGAAGGATTCATCTGGCCAGTTGGTCGGGAAGACCAACGGCTTGGTGTCATCGAAGATGCCGGGCGCCGGCAACAGGGTGCACATGTACGACGGTGCGCCAGGGGCCCCGGCAACCCGTGAACTGACGGCCTTGGACAGGCACAGATCGAGGGTGCGGCCATGGGTGTCCTGGTACCAGGCGGCGTAGTGGCCGTTTTCAGGTGTGTAGGGCCCAGTGTCGACGGCATACAGCGCTGCCTGCGCCGGGAGCTGGAACAGGCCGGCGACGATCGCCACTGCCAGCATGTTGGGTATCGGTCGGAGCATGAGTCGGTTCCTCCTGCTAACGGGCCCATGGACTTGGGGCGTCTGGGAGGGCTAGCGCAACAGCCGTGCCAATTTTTTCATAAATGGCTGGAGGGCTTGTGGGACATGGGTTTCAGAGCGGTGGATGAATTTTTGGCAGGGTTTTTGATGGGCGGTGTTCCCCAGGATTGGGGGCAACGGTGGGGCTGGGAGAGCAGGTCTTGAGAGGTGTGGCGCTCGATCTTCCAGGCGACACACCCCTAAAGGCATGCACCTCGACGCCCACCAAAATCTCCCGCACACTGCGGAAAAATTCCCAAGCCCGTAGCCCTGACCCAAGGGCCACAGCTGGAGCAAAAAATGGCGCGACAATTTCCCATAACAAACGCCCAAGACCCGCTGCAGGAATCCCGCCAGGCCCGCCTGCGCCTGGCCCACGAAGGCGAGCTGCCGCTGGGCATGCTGCGCGACGAAATCGACGCCTCCTGGCGCCGCAGCCTCGGCCATGGCCTGGATTGCCTGCAGGGCGAGCAGGTCGGCCTGGGCCTGGAACAGGGCCATGACCTGCGTACGCTGCTGGAACGCAACCGGCTGCTGGTGGACGCGGTCACCCCCGAGCTGGACTACCTGGTCTCGCGCCAGGGCAAAGCCGGCATCATCATCCTCGGTGATGCCCAGGCCAACGTGCTGGCCATCGAAGGGCAGAAGCATGTGCTGCAACGCGAAGGCCTGCGCGACCTGCAACCCGGCAGTTGCTGGAGCGAATCGCTGCGCGGCACCAACGCCATCGGCACCGCCGTGGTCGAAGGCCGGCCGACGCTGATCAACTGCGGCGAGCACTACCTCGACCGCCTGAGCCCGTTCTCCTGTACCTCGGTGCCGCTGCGCGACCCACGCGGCGAAGTGATCGGCGTGCTCGACATTACCCGTGAAGGGGTCATGGCCCAGCCGCAGGACAGCTTGAGCATGCTGATGCTGGCGGCCGGTAATATCGAGAGCCGGATGTTCGGCCTGTGCCACCCCGAGCAGTTGGTGCTGGCCTTTCACAGCCGCCCGCAATACCTCAACAGTGCCTGGCACGGCCTGCTGGCCCTGAGCCTGGACGGCGAGGTGCTGGCCGCCAACGACAACGCTTGCCAACTGCTCCAGGTGCCGCGCCAGGGCCTGATCGGGCGCCGCAGCAGCGACCTGCTGGGTGAGCGCTCACCGGCCTTCATCGCCCGTCTGTGGCAGGGCGGTGTGAGCAACGTGCAAACGGCCAAGGGCGAATTCTTCTTCCGGGCGCTGCAGCTGCCGCGGCACAGCCCGCTCAATGGCAGTGCGGCGCAGGCCAGGCCGGCAGCGGCCAACAAGACACCCGCGCTGGATGCCCTGGCCGGCGCTGATGCGCGGCTGGCGCGCAACCTGCGCATGGCCCGCCAGGGCCTGGGCAACGGTTTGCCGGTGTTGCTGCTGGGCGAGACCGGTACCGGCAAGGAAGTCGTGGCCCGTGCCCTGCACCAGGCCAGCCCGCGGGCCGACAAGCCGTTCGTTGCGGTCAACTGCGCGGCGATTCCCGAGGGGCTGATCGAGTCCGAACTGTTCGGCTACCGCGAGGGCGCCTTCACCGGCTCGCGCCGGGGCGGCATGGTCGGGCGGCTGATGCAGGCCCATGGCGGCACGCTGTTCCTCGACGAAATCGGTGACATGCCGCTGGCCCTGCAGGCGCGGCTGTTGCGCGTGCTGCAGGAACGCCGGGTGGCGCCGCTGGGCGCGGGCGACGAGCAGGACATCGACGTGGCGCTGATCTGCGCCACCCACCGCGACCTCAAGCGCCTGGTACAGGAACAGCACTTTCGCGAAGACCTGTACTACCGGGTCAACGGCGTGTCCCTGCGCCTGCCGGCGCTGCGCGAGCGTGATGACCTGGCGAGCATCATCGAGGGCTTGCTGGACAAGTCCGGCGCCAAGGGCGTGAGCCTCGACCCGGCCCTGGCGGCGCTGCTCGAAGGCTTCGACTGGCCGGGCAACATCCGCCAGCTGGAAATGGTCGTGCGCACCGCCCTGGCCATGCGCGAGGACGGCGAGCAGGTGCTGACCCTCGACCACCTGACCGATTGCCTGCTGGAAGAACTGGCCAGCGGCGCGACGCCCTCCGGCAGTCTCAAGGACAACGAACTGGAATTGATCCGTGGCGCCCTGGCGCGCCACCAGGGCAATGTCTCGGCCGCCGCTGAAGCGCTGGGCATCAGCCGGGCGACGCTGTACCGCAAGCTCAAGCAGTTGCGCGGCTGACATGGGCAACCTATTCGCCAGGCTGGTGGAGTCCAGCAACCCACTACTCATGCGCCAGGCCCTGACCTGGCTGTATGGTTTCGTCCGCCCCCATCGACGGGCCATCGGCGTGCTGCTGGGCTTGTCCTTCGGCGCTTCGCTGCTGGCCCTGGTACAACCCTGGCTGGTCAAGACACTGATCGACGAAGGCCTGCTGGCCAAGGATTATCAGACCCTCTGGCACATGGCAGCGATCATGATTGGCGCCGGGCTGCTGGGCACGGTGCTGGCGGGCGTCAATCGCTACCTGCATACACGCCTGTCGGGGCGCATTCTGTTCGCCCTGCGTGATGACCTGTACCGCCATCTGCAGCAACTGTCGCCGACTTTCTACGGGCGTCGGCGTACCGCTGATGCTGTCCTGGCAACTGTCGCTGCTGCTGGCACTGTTGATCCCGATTGAAGTGCTGTGGCTGCGCTGGATGCGGCGCAAGGTCGAGCGCGAGGTGCGCAACCTGCGCGAGCGCTCGGCTGATGTTTCGTCGTTTCTGGTTGAGACCCTGCCGGCGATGAAGTTCATCCAGGCGTCCGGCCAGCAGAACCGCGAGGCCGGGCGCCTGGACCAGCTGGGGCAGGGCTATATGCGCCAGTTGCTCAAAGTGCAGGTGACCGAGTTCTTCACCCAGGCAATCCCCGGCACCCTGACCTCGTGGTGCCGCGCCTGCGCGTTCCTGGTCGGTGGCTGGTGGGTGATCCAGGGCACCTGGCAGCTCGGTGCGCTGATCGCGTTTTCCACCTACATGGGCATGGCGGTCGGCCCGGTGCAGAGCCTGTTGGGCCTGTACGTTGCGGTGCAACGCATGGCGGTGAGCCTGAGCCGGGTGATGGAGTTGAAGCAGGAAGCGGTGGCCGTGCGCGAGGCCGACTCGCCCAGGCCGATGCCAGAAGGGCCGGGCGAGCTGCGCCTGGAAGGCGTCAGCTTTGCCCATGACGGGCGCCAGGGCGCGGTGTTGGCGCAGGTCGATGCCTGTATTGCCGGTGGCCTGAAGGTGGCCATCAGCGGTGCTTCCGGCGTCGGCAAATCGACCCTGATCGACCTGCTGCAGCGCTTCTACGACCCGGATGCCGGGCGCATCCTGCTCGATGGCGCCGACCTGCGCGAACTTGACCTGGCCGCCGTGCGCCAGCGCATCGCCGTGGTCAGCCAGGACATCGTGCTGTTCCGCGGCACCCTGGCGCAAAACCTGGCGTATGGCGCGCCGCAGGCCAGCCGTGCGGAGCTGGAGCGGGTGGTGCAACTGGCCCATCTCGACAGCCTGGTCGAAAGCTTGCCGCTGGGTTTGGACGGGCTGCTCGGCGAGCGCGGCCAGCAGCTTTCCGGCGGGCAGAAACAGCGGATCGCCATTGCCCGGGCGGTGCTGCAGGCGCCTTCGATCCTGGTGCTCGACGAGGCCACTTCGGCAGTGGACGAAGCCACCGAGCGCGAAGTGATTGCCGCCATCGACGAACTGTTCGCCGGGCGCACGCGCATCCTCATCAGCCACCGCGCCTCGACCCTGGCCGATGCCAACCTGCACCTGCACCTGCAGGGCGGGCAACTGCGCGTATTGCCCCAGGAGGTGATCAGGCATGGCCGCTGAATTCAGGGTCGGAGTGATCGACAGTGGTTGTGGGTCAGCGCAGACCTTGGTCGCTGCCCGGCGCTTCTGGCTGGACGGGGAGGTGCTGTGCGAGGGCGAGTTGCAACCGGACCGGCTCGGCCATGGCAGCGCCGTGCTGGCCAGCTTGCAAGCCGAGGCCGGCGAATTACCGCTGCTACTGGCCCAGGTATTCACCGAGCAAGGCAGCACCAGTGCCCTGCAGGTCGCCGCCGGGTTGTTCTGGCTGGCGGAGCAGGGCGTGACGCTGATCAATCTCAGCCTTGGCTTGCAGCAGGACCGGCCGGTGCTGCGCCAGGCCTGTGCTGAAGTGCAGCAGGCCGGCGTGCTGCTGTGCGCGTCCAGCCCGGCGCAGGGCCGTGCGGTTTACCCGGCTGCGTATCCGGGAGTTATCCGCATCACCGGCGATGCCCGTTGCGCGCCAGGGCAGTGGTCGTGGCTCGGCAGTGCCCAGGCTGATTTTGGTGGCCATGTGGGGGAGCGCGGGCGGGCCGGTGCGAGTCTGGGCTGTGCGGCGGTTAGCGGGCGGATTGCGGCGTTATTGCAGCAACGGCCCGGCCTGGACCGCCAGCAGGTATTTGCCTGGTTGCAGGCCCATGCCGCGTTCAGCGGCCCGGAGCGACGAGGTGCAGCAGATGCCTGAACCACACATCCTGGTGCTGGGCGCCGGGCCGGCTGGCGCCGCTACCGCTCTTGGCCTACGGCGGTTGGGCTACCCGGTGACGGTGGTCTGCGACTGGCGGCGTTTTGCCGCCGTGGAAGGGGTTTCGCAACGGGTGCTGGAAGGCCTGCGTCATGCCGGCCTGGGCGGCGCCCTGGCCGAGGCAGCGGTACCGGCTGCACGCCAGGTACGCTGGAATGGCCAGCATCTGCAACTCAATCAGGAGTTTTTGCTAGATCGCCAGCGTTTCGACCGCGCCTTGCGCGATGACCTGGGGCGGGCAGGGGCAACCTTGCTGGAAGGGCGCGTTCGCGAAGTTTCGCGTGCCGAGGGCTACCAGGTCCGGCTGGACGACGGGCAGGTGCTGCAGGGCGCTTTTCTGGTCGAAGCGCGCGGGCGCCAGGCGCCGTTGGCGGCCGGCCGTTTGCGTGGGCCGGAGACGGTCAGCCTGCTCAACCTCTGGCAGGCTGAGCCAGGTACACCTGCGTCGGCCGTGGAAAGCCTGGACGATGGCTGGGCCTGGATGGCCAGGCTGGCCGATGGGCGTTGCTACTGGCAGATTACGCTGGACGCCCAGGGGCTGCCGGGCAAGGCGGCGCTGCCAGAATATTGCGCCGCACGCCGACGGATGTCGGCGCTGGTGGCTGAGTTGTTCGGTGCGCGAGCGCTGGAACCTGCACAGGTGCACGCCCGCAGCAGCACGGCGATTCTCGCCGGCGACTGCGTGGGGGATGACTGGGTACGGGTGGGCGATGCGGCGATGGCGGTTGACCCACTGTCGGGGAATGGCATTTTCCAGTCGCTGTCATCGGCGTTGCAGGCGCCGGTGGTGATCAACACCTTGCTCCGTCGGCCCGAGCGCGCGGCACTGGCGAAACAGTTTCATCAGCAGCGGATCGAGCAGCTGTTTTTGCGCTTTGCCCGCATCGGGCGGGACTTCTATGGGCAGGAGCTTGAGCGCGCAGGGCAGCCATTCTGGGAGCGCCGTCGAGGCTGGCCGGATGCGCAGCCGCTGCACTTGGCGGCGGACTGGGCGGCAGTGCAGGTGGCGCGGCGGCCGGTGTTGCGGGATGGGCTAGTGGACGAGGCTGAAGTGGTGGTGACGGCGGATCAGCCGTTGGGGGTGTGGCATTTGCAGGGGATCGAGTTGGCGCCGGTAGTCCGTGAGTTGCTGGCTGGTCGATCACCCTTGGCGGCCATGAGCAGCCTGCCAGCAGAGCATCAGAGGATGTTGATGCGCTGGCTGGCAGACCAGGGTGCAGCTCAGAGCTTGATCAGCACTGACTTCAACTCGGTGTAGTGTTCGATGGCCGCAGCGCCCATCTCACGGCCGACACCGGACATCTTGTAGCCGCCGAACGGCAGCGCCGGGTCCAGCGCGCTGTGGCAGTTGACCCACACCGACCCCGACTTGATCCGGGGAATCATCCGGTGCACTGCGCCCAGGTCATTGGACCAGATGCTCGCGCCCAGGCCGTAAGGGTTGTCGTTGGCCATGCCGATCACTTCGTCGATGTCGTCGAACGGCATTGCCACCAGCACCGGCCCGAAGATCTCCTCCTGCACCAGGCGATGGCGCTGGTCGACGTCGACGATCACCGTCGGCTTGACGAAGTAACCCGGACCGAACCCTTCACCGCCACAGGCGATGGTCGCGCCCAGCTCGCGGCCTAGTTCGATGTAGCCGGTCACCCGGTCCTGCTGCTTGGCCGAGATCAATGGGCCCATCTGCACCGCCGGGTCCAGGCCGCTGCCGAGCTTCATGCCGTTGGCGATGCCGGCGATGTCGGCCACCACGTTGTCGAAGTGCTTGCGGTGCACATACAGGCGCGAGCCTGCGCAGCACACCTGGCCCTGGTTGAAGAAGATCGCCGTGGCGGCGCCGGCGGCGGCTTCCTGCAGGTTGGCGTCGGGCATGACGATGGTCGGCGACTTGCCGCCGAGTTCCAGGGTGACGCGGGTCATGTTGTCCATGGCCGCCTTGCCGATCAGCTTGCCCACTTCGGTGGAGCCGGTGAAGGTCAGCTTGTCCACGCCCGGGTGGCGGCTCAGCGCGGCACCGGCGTTCAGGCCGGTGCCGGTGATCACGTTGAATACCCCGGCCGGGTAGCCTGCCTCGTCCACCAGCTCGGCCAGCTTGAGCGCGGTCAGCGGGGTTTCGTCGGCCGGCTTGAGCACCACGGTGCAGCCGGTGGCCAGGGCCGGGCCGAGCTTCCAGCAAGCCAGCAGCAGCGGGAAGTTCCAGGCGACGATGGCGCCGACCACACCCACGGCTTCGCGGCGCACGAAGCCATGGAACTGGTCGTTGGGCATCAACGGCATGGACGCGTCGACGGTGCTACCCTCGATCTTGGTAGCCCAGCCGGCCATGTAGCGCAGGAAATCGATGGCCAGCTGCACGTCCATGACCTTGGCCACGGCGGCGCTCTTGCCGTTGTTCAGGCATTCCAGCTCGGCCAGCTGCTGCGCGTCGCGCTCCATCAGGTCGGCCAGGCGCCACAGCAGGTTCTGCCGCTCGCGGGGGCGCACACGGCTCCACGGCGAGTCGTCGAAGGCTTGGCGCGCGGCGCGCACAGCGCGGTCGACGTCTTCCTGCTCGGCGGCGGGCACTTCACCCAGGACTTCACCGGTGGCCGGGTTACGGAACGACAGGGTGCGGCCACTGGCGGCGTCCTGCCAGTCGGCACCGATGCGCATCTTCAGCTTGCGTTCGAGGAAGGCGCGGGTGGCGAGCAGGATGGGCAGGTCGGAAAGCATGGGGCTGTGCCTCTTGTCATTGGATGTGACCGGTATAAGCGCAATGGCCGTGCCAAGGTCGGCCGATGGCCGCAAGGTGCTGAACTGCCTGGGTTTTGCCGTTGTGCAAGGTTGGGATTGCAGGGCTGCGCTGTTGCACATTGAGACGGTTTGAGACGGTGATGAAACACCGCCGCTCCCACTGGCTCGGTCACTGTAGGAGCGGGCTTGTCCCGCGAATGGGCTGCGCAGAAGGCCCTGTCTCACGATGAAACACCTTGTCGCGAAATGGCACGCTCCGACCACTTGGCCAGCAGGGCCACATAGCTGGGTGGAGGCGCTAAAAGCCTGAAATACAACGCCTTTGCAGCACTTGGCACAGTTTCTGTATCACAACCGTCACATGCACACCTGCTGTACCAAAGCGTGTGAAAACGATAAGAACAACAACCGTGGAGGTCTGACCTTGAAGACGACTCGACTCCGGCGGCATGCGGGCAAACTGGCGCTGGTCGCCGCCGCACTGCTGGGCACCCAGGCCATGGCGGCCGAGCAGGGCCCGAGCCTGTTGCAGAACAAGTGCATGGGGTGCCATATCCCCGAGGGCAACGATACCTACAGCCGCATCAGCCACCAGCGCAAGACCCCGGAAGGCTGGCTGATGAGCATCGCCCGCATGCAGGTCATGCATGGCCTGCAGATCAGCGACGACGATCGTCGCAGCCTGGTCAAGTACCTGGCTGACAAACAAGGCCTGGCGCCAAGCGAGACCGATGGCGTGCGCTACGCCATGGAACGCCGGCTCAACACCGTCGAACACTTCGATACCCAGCTCAGCGAAACCTGTGGCCGCTGCCACTCCGGTGCCCGTGTCGCTCTGCAGCGGCGCCCGGCGCAGGAATGGGAACACCTGATCAACTTCCACCTCGGCCAGTGGCCGTCCCTCGAATACCAGGCGCAGGCGCGTGACCGCGACTGGCTGGAAATCGCCCTCAAGCAAGTGGTACCGGACCTGGCCAAGCGCTTCCCGCTGGACAGCCCGGCCTGGGCCGCCTGGCAGAAAGCCAAGCCGACCGCCGATGCGCTGCCAGGGCAGTGGGCGTTCAGCGGCCACATGCTGGCCAAGGGCGATGTGCGTGGGGTGATGACGGTGGTTGCCGACCAGGGCGACACCTTCAAGGTCGAGGTAAAAGGCAACTACGCCGACGGCACGCCGTTCAACGGCAGTGGTTCGGCGATGCTCTACAACGGCTACGAATGGCGCGGCAACGTCAAGGTCGGCGACAGCAACCTGCGCCAGGTGTTTGCTGCGCTGGACGGCGAAATGAAAGGCCGCATGTTCGAGGCCGATCACGATGAGCGCGGCCTGGACTTCACGGCTGCACAAGAAGGCAAGGCCCGCCTGCTGGCGGTGCAGCCAGCGTTCATCAAGGCTGGTGGTGAGAGTGAGATCACCTTGGTCGGCACCGGCCTGGCCGGCAAGCCTGACCTGGGGGCTGGGGTGGAGGTGACCGAGGTGCTGGAACAGACCCCGACCCTGGTGCGCGTGAAGGCCCGCGCTGCGGCCGACGCCAAGCCTGGCCGGCGCGAAGTGGCGGTGGGGGAACTCAAGGGCGTCGACCTGGCGGTCTACGACAAGGTCGAGGAAGTGAAGGTGGTGCCGGCGTTCTCCATCGCCCGTATCGGCGAGAACGGTGCTTCGGTGCCCAAGGTCCAGGGCCGTTTCGAAGCCGAAGCCTGGGGCAAGGACGCCAGTGGCCAGCCGCTGCGTATCGGCTACCTGCCGGCCACTTGGGCGGTCGAACCGTTCAACGAGCGCGCCGCCGAGGACGAGGATGTCAAGTTCGCCGGGCAGATGCAGGCCGACGGCGTGTTCGTGCCAGGCGGCGCAGGCCCTAACCCGGCGCGCAAGATGGGCACCAACAACGCCGGTAACCTGAAGGTCATCGCCACCCTTGCCGATGGCGGCCAGAAGGGCGAAGGCCACATGATCGTCGCGGTGCAACGCTGGAACAACCCGCCGCTGCCGTAAGGGCAGGGCAAGACGGTTTTTCCAACGGATCGATTATCGGGAGGTCGCCATGGGCGCGCTACTGAACCTGGTCGAACGCAACCTGCACGAAGTGCAGGTCGATGCCGACCGCATGCTGTTCCATATCCCCAGCAGTTCGCTGTTCACCGCCGACGCGGTGACCGGCGGCATCATCGACACCCTGCGCCAGCAAGGCTGCTCGGCCGAGGAGCTGATGCAGCGCCTTGGCCAGCAATTTGCCGGTGATGATATCCAGGACACCCTGCGCGAGCTGATCGCGCTGGAGCTGGTCAGTGACGGCTCGCCGCTGACCCCGGAAATCGCCTTCAAGCAGGTCGAGCGCACGGCGCTGAACACCGTGGTGCTCAACGTCAACACCGGCTGCAACCTCAGCTGCACCTACTGCTACAAGGAAGATCTGGACAAACCGTCCGCCGGCAAGAAGATGAGCACCGCCACCGCCGAAGCCTCGGTGGAGATGCTGCTCAAGGAATCGCCCAACGAGGAACGCTACAGCGTGGTGTTCTTCGGCGGCGAGCCGCTGTCCAACCGGCCGCTGATCGAGCACATGGTCGCCTACTGCGAGCGGCGCTTTGCCGAAGCCGGCAAGCAGGTGGAATTCATCATGACCACCAACGCGACCCTGCTCACCGAAGAGATCATCGACTGGCTCAACGCCCACCGCTTCGGCCTGTCGATCAGCATCGATGGCCCGAAGACTGTGCACGACCGCAACCGTATCACCGTGGGCGGGCAGGGCACCTATGACGTGGTGCGACGCAAGGCCGACCTGCTGCTGTCGCGCTACACCAGCCGCCCGGTGGGCGCGCGGGTGACGCTGACCCGTGGCATCACCGACGTCGAGACCATCTGGAACCACCTGTTCAACGAAATGGGCTTCGCCGAAGTCGGCTTTGCCCCGGTCACCTCCGGCGACATGGCCGATTTCAACCTCACCGGTGAAGAGTTGGTGCAGGTGTTCGCCAACATGAAGGCGTTGGGCCGCCAATACCTGGAGGCGGCGCTGGAGCATCGGAATATCGGTTTTTCCAACCTGCACCAGTTGATCACCGACATCCATGAAGGCCACAAGAAGGCCCTGCCGTGTGGTGCCGGGCTGAAGATGCTGGCCGTGGACCACGAGGGCGAGCTGAACCTGTGCCACCGCTTTACCGGCTCCAGCCTGCCGACCTTCGGCAACGTGCACCAGGGCGTGAAGCAGGCGCAGCTCAACGACTTCCTGTCGCAGCGCCTGGACCGCAGCAACACCGGCTGCGAGAGCTGCCGCATCCGCAACCTGTGCTCTGGCGGCTGCTACCACGAGAGCTACGCCCGCTACGGCGACCCGCAGCACCCGACCTACCACTACTGCGAGTTGATGCGCGATTGGGTCGACTTCGGCATCGAGGTCTACAGCCGCATCATGGCCGCCAACCCGGCCTTCATCGACCGTTACATCACCCCGCGGAAGGCGCACTGACATGAAGCACTTGAAGCCCCTGAACAACAAGGCGCGCATCCTCGAGCAGGCCGCCGCCGAAGACCGCGTCGAAGAAGTCATGGCCATGAGCGCGGTGGCCGGCTGCACCGCCACCACCGACCCGGGTTGGGAAGTGGACGCCTTTGGCGGCGTCAGCTCGCTGTGCCAGCCGATGGAGGCCGACCTGTACGGTTGTTCCGACCCTTGCTGGTGGCCGGCCCAGGTGCCGGACATGATGAGCACCTACCAGGACTGGAACGCCCAGGCGAACAACTCCCAGGAAGACTGGCGCAACCTCGGCACCGTGTTCCCGAAAGACAAGTGACCGGCCCAACAAGAATGACAAGGGGAAACCGCATGAAAGCTGGACGCTGCGCGCAACTCGCGCTGACCATCGCCGCCACGGCCTGCGCCTGGGCGGTACAGGCCGATGATGCCGGGCCGGCCCTCAAGGCTGGCCAGGAATACCTGATCACCACCAACTACCCGAACAACCTGCACGTCATCGACGTGGCCAGCGACACGCTGTACAAAAGCTGCCAGATGCCCGACAAGTTCGGCCCTGGTACCGCGATGATGGCGCCGGACAACCGCACCGCCTATGTGCTCAACAATCACTATGCCGACATCTACGGCATCGATCTGGACACCTGCAAGACCACCTTCCACGCCAACCTGTCCAGCGTGCCGGGGGAAGTCGGCAAGTCGATGTACTCGTTCGCCCTGAGCCCCGATGGCAAAGAGGTGTACGCCACGGTCAACCCGACCCAGCGCCTGAATGACCACTACGTGGTCAAGCCGCCGCGCCTGGAGGTGTTCAGCACCGCTGCCGGCCTGGAGGCCAAGCCGGTGCGTACCTTCCCGATGCCGCGCCAGGTCTACCTGATGCGCGCCGCTGACGATGGCAGCCTGTTCGTCGCCGGGCCGGACATCTACAAGATGGACGTCAAGACTGGCAAGTACACGGTGGCCTTGCCGCTGCGCAACTGGCACCGCAAAGGCTATAGCGCCCCGGATGTGTTGTACTTCTGGCCGCACCAGAGCCCGCGCCATGAGTTCTCGATGCTCTACACCATTGCCAAGTTCAAGGATGCCAAGCAGGACCTGAACGAGGCCGAGCTGCTGTACGGCTACCTGAGCGTCGACCTCAAGACCGGCAAGACCCACACCCAGGAATTTGCCGACCTGACCGAGCTGTACTTTACCGGCCTGCGTTCGCCGAAGGATCCGAACCAGATCTACGGCGTGCTCAACCGCCTGGCCAAGTACGACATCAAGCAGCGCAAGCTGATCAAGGCGGCTAATCTGGAGCACACCTATTACTGCGTGACCTTCGACAAGAAGGGCGACAAGTTGTACCTGGGCGGCACCTTCAACGACCTGGCGGTGTTCGACCCCGAGACCCTGGAGAAGGTGAAGAACATCAAGTTGCCGGGCGGTGACATGTCCACCACCACGCCGCAGGTGTTCATCCGCTAGATCGGTGTTGGCCTCTTCGCGGGACAAGCCCGCTCCTACAGGGGGTAGTCGATCTCCTGTAGGAGCGGGCTTGTCCCGCGAAGAGGACAGTCCAGACAACACAAAAACAACAAGAGAGCGCCCATGCCCCAGCCAAGTTACTCCCAGGGCAATCAGGACAAATCCCTGCTCAGCCAGTGCATCGGCGACGCCTTCGACTCCACAGTCGCCCGTTTCCCCGACCGCGAAGCGCTGGTGGTCCGCCACCAGGCCCAGCGCTACACCTGGCAGCAACTGGCCGAAGCTGTCAACCAGCACGCCCGCGCCCTCATGGCCCTGGGCGTGCAACCCGGCGACCGCTTGGGGATCTGGGCACCCAACTGCGCTGAATGGTGCATCACCCAGTTCGCCAGCGCCAAGGTCGGTGCGATCCTGGTCAACATCAACCCGGCCTATCGCTCCAGCGAGCTGGACTACGCCCTCGGCCAGTCCGGTTGCCGCTGGGTGATCTGCGCCGACGCCTTCAAGACCTCCGATTACCACGCCATGCTGCTGGGTCTGATCCCGGGGCTGGCAGCCGGCCAGCCCGGCGCCCTGGTCTGCGAGTGCTTCCCCGAACTGCGCGGGGTCGTCAGCCTGGCCGCTGCTCCGCCACCTGGCTTCCTTGCCTGGCACGACCTGCAGGCCCGTGCCGAGTCCGTCAGCCGTGAAGCCTTGGCCGAGCGCCAAGCGCAACTGCGCTGCGACGACCCGATCAACATTCAGTACACCTCAGGCACCACCGGCTTTCCCAAGGGTGCCACGCTCAGCCACAGCAACATCCTCAACAACGGCTACATGGTCGGCGAAAGCCTTGGCCTGACCGAACACGATCGGCTGGTCGTACCGGTGCCGTTGTACCACTGCTTCGGCATGGTCATGGCCAACCTCGGTTGCATGACCCACGGCAGCACGCTGATCTCCCCCAATGATGCTTTCGACCCATTGGCGACCCTACGCGCCGTGGCCGAGGAAAAGGCCACGGCACTGTATGGCGTGCCGACCATGTTCATCGCCGAACTGGACCACCCGCAGCGTGGCGACTTCGACCTGTCGAGCCTGCGCACGGGGATCATGGCCGGTGCTACCTGCCCCATCGAAGTGATGCGCCGGGTGATCGGGGAGATGCACATGGCCGAGGTGCAGATTGCATACGGCATGACCGAGACCAGCCCAGTGTCGCTGCAGACCGGCCCCGACGATGACCTGGAGCGCCGGGTGACCAGCGTCGGCCGCACCCAGCCACGGCTGGAGAGCAAGGTGATCGACGCCGACGGAGCCACCGTGCCCCGTGGCGAGATCGGCGAGCTGTGTACCCGTGGTTATAGTGTGATGTTGGGTTACTGGAACAACCCCAAGGCCACTGCCGAAAGCATCGATGAAGAGGGCTGGATGCGCACCGGCGACCTGGCGGTGATGGACGAGCAGGGCTATGTGCGTATTGTCGGGCGCAGCAAGGACATGATCATTCGCGGCGGCGAGAACATCTACCCGCGGGAGCTGGAAGAGTTCTTCTTCACCCACCCGGCGGTGGCCGATGTGCAGGTGATCGGCGTGCCGTGCAGCAAGTATGGCGAAGAGATCGTCGCCTGGGTGCGTTTGCATCCGGGGCATACCGCCAGCGCGGATGAACTGCGCGAATGGGCGAAGGCGCGGATCGCGCACTTCAAGGTGCCCCGGTATTTCCGCTTCGTCGATGAGTTCCCGATGACGGTGACCGGCAAGGTGCAGAAATTCAGGATGCGTGAGATTACTCTTGAGTCGCTGCCAGAGCGCTAGGGACTTTCCGATCAAGTCAGCACAGGCCATCTGACCTGTGCTGGAATAGCCCTCCGTCACACGGCGCAACTGACCACGCTGTTTGCCCTGTCGAATCTGTGGATGGTGCGCCGACAATTATTGCCTGGAGCGGGAGAGGTGCGCCCGTGAGGGCAGGAAACCAAGGCTGTGCCTTGGTTATCCAAGAGTCAGCGGCTGAAAATCGGGTTTTTCGGCCTCTCCAAACCGTCCATTTATTTTTCAGTAGACGACTGAAACCATGCGGGGTTGATTGGCGTCATCCGTTGCGGCGCGCTCACATTTCATGACCCGTATGCCCCGCGTGATGACTTCCTCGTCAGCTTTTACGTGATAGATGTCGGACAGCGGGCATATGGCAGTGGTGGTGTTCTGGACGATCACCCTTATCTGGAAAGTACCCGTAGCGTGGCCCGTAGATTGAATAGGCGCGAAGATCAGAAGCTCATTGCCATTTACCTGGCTTTCAAGGCTGTTGCTGAAAGTGATGAGGTTTGCCGACTTTGCATTCTCGATTTTGTAATGTGTATAGGCCAGGGGTGGTTGGAGGGCGGGGAGCTTTTCATTCAGGGTGGTTTTGTCGAGGTCAATCGGGTATCCGTTGCTACCCTCGCCATCGCTGTACAAAGTCAGCAGCGGCTTTTTCACATTGTCTTTGGTGCTCATGGCGGCTCTCCGAATGTCGAGGCGGTTCAACGGTGTCGAGTCTGACCCAACGGGTGTTTATTGCTTTCTCAATAGGGAGCCTAACCAGTCGTTTTTGAGGTGTCACCTGGCATTTCTGATAGGTGCTTCAGCGCTGCCAGAGGTATTCATTACGGTGGTTGAAATGCAGCTGCGCGGCGCGTTCCGACTGGACCGCACCCTGGCATGGCCGCTCCTGCTCAGGCCGTGCAGGCTTCAGCCTTGCAACAATTCCGGGCTGTTGAAATTGCTCAACCTGCGATCATTGTCGGCACACTCCACCCCTTGCACGGCTTCGCGCAGCAAGGCCTTTTGCAAACTCCGCTCACCCGCCGCCCAGGCCTGCTCCAGCACCGGCAACAACCGGCGCGGCAGGACACTGAACATCGGCTGCCAATACCCGCCCTGGCGCACCATCGCAGCACTGTCACCGGACGCTGCGACTTCCCGCAGCGCGTCGATCAATGCCCGGTCAACCAACGGTGCATCACAGGCCAGCAGCACCACCCACTCATGCCTGGCCACCCTCAGACCGGCAATTACCCCGGCCAGCGGCCCGGGGAAGTCCGCGTCGGCATCGCCCACCAATTGATCGGCATAAGTGGCATAGGCCTGCTGGTTGCGGTTGCAGGAAATCACCAGGTCATCACTGAGCGGCCGCACGGTACGTTGGATATGCGCAATCAACGGCTCGCCGCGCCATTCCAGCAGGCCTTTGTCGCGGCCACCCATGCGCTGGCCGCGGCCACCGGCGAGAATCAGGACGGAGCAGGGGGGCAGGGCATCAGGCATGAAAAAGGGTTCCGGGCAGTCAATGCCCGGAACCCTCTCATTCAACGCCCGGCTTGTCCAGTCAGGCTTCGCGGGTCTGCGGCTGTTCGGCCTTGCTGCGGCCGCGCCCGGCCAGGCGCATCACCACCACGAAGAACACCGGTACGAACACCACCGCCAACGTGGCGCTGAGCATCCCGCCGATCACCCCGGTGCCGATCGCCTGCTGGCTTGCCGAGCTGGCTCCGGTGGCAATGGCCAGGGGCACCACGCCAAGGATGAACGCTAGCGAGGTCATGACGATCGGCCGCAGTCGCAGGCGGGCGGCCTGTACGGCGGCGTCGGCGGCGTCCACGCCCTGGTCGACCAGGTGCTTGGCGAACTCGATGATCAGGATGGCGTTCTTCGCCGATAGGCCGATCAGGGTGATCAGGCCGACCTTGAAGAACACGTCGTTGGGCATGCCGCGCAGGGTCACCGCCAACACTGCGCCGAGCACGCCGAGCGGTACCACCAGCAGCACGGCGGTGGGGATCGACCAGCTTTCGTACAGCGCCGCCAGGCACAGGAACACTACCAGCAATGACAACGCCATCAGCACCGGGGCCTGGCTGCCGGAGAGGCGTTCCTGTAATGACAGGCCGGTCCATTCCAGGCCGGTACCGGCCGGCAGCTGGGCGACCAGGCGCTCAATCTCGGCCATGGCTTCACCCGAGCTGTAGCCCGCCGCCGGTTCACCGGAAATCGCCACCGCCGGGTAGCCGTTGTAGCGGGTCAGCTGCACCGGGCCGCTGACCCACCTGGCCTGGACGAACGCGCCCAGGGGCACCATCTTGCCGCTGTTGTTGCGCACGTGGATCTTCAGCAGGTCTTCCACCTGGCTGCGCTGGTCACCCTCGGCCTGCACCACCACCCGCTGCATGCGGCCCTGGTTGGGGAAGTCGTTGACGTAGCTGGAGCCGACGGCAACGTCCAGCACCGAGCCGATGTCGGCGAACGACACGCCCAGGGCGTTGGCCTGGCGGCGGTCGATCTCCAGCTGCACCTGCGGGCTTTCGGCCAGCGAAGACTCGCGCACGTTGGCCAGCACCTTGCTCTTGTGTGCACCGGCCAGCAGTTCGTCACGGGCGGCCATCAGCGCCTCATGGCCCATGCCGCCGCGGTCCTGCAGGCGGAACTCAAAGCCGGTCGACTCGCCCAGGCCGTCGATCGGCGGTGGCAGCACCGAGTAGGCCACGGCGTCCTTGAGCTGGGTAAAGGCCAGGGTTGCCCGGTCTGCGATCGATTGAGCACTGTCGTCGGCACCACGTTCGGACCAGTCCTTGAGCGTGGTGAAGGCCAGCGCGGCATTCTGGCCACTGCCCGAGAAGCTGAAACCGAGGATCAGCGTGGTGTTGTCCACGCCCGGCTCGTCGGTGTTGTGCGCCTCGATCTGGGCGGCAACCTGCTCGGTGCGCATGCGGCTGGCGCCCGGCGGCAGCTGGATATCGGTAATGGTGTAGCCCTGGTCTTCGGTGGGCAGGAACGCCGTGGGTAGCTGGCTGAAACCATAACCCAGCACGGCCAGCAGCACGCCATACACCAACAGGTAGCGGCCACTGCGCTTGAGCGCTTGCAGCACCCAGCGCTGGTAACCGTTGCTCATGCTTTCGAAGCGGCGGTTGAACCAGCCGAAGAAGCCTTTGCGCTCATGGTGTTCGCCCTTAGCCAGCGGTTTGAGCAGGGTGGCGCACAGGGCTGGGGTCAGGCTCAGGGCGAGGAAGGCCGAGAACAGGATCGACACCGCCATCGACAGCGAGAACTGCTGGTAGATCACCCCCACCGAGCCTTTCATGAAGGCCATCGGCAGGAACACCGCCACCAGCACCAGGGTGATGCCGACGATGGCGCCGCTGATCTGGCCCATGGCCTTGCGCGTGGCCTCCCTGGGCGGCAGGCCTTCCTCGGCCATGATCCGCTCGACGTTCTCCACCACCACGATGGCGTCGTCGACCAGGATGCCGATGGCCAGGACCATGCCGAACAAGGTCAGCACGTTGACCGAGAAACCCATGGCCAGCATCACGGCGAAGGTGCCCATCAGCGCCACCGGCACCACCAGGGTCGGGATCAGCGTATAGCGCAGGTTCTGCAGGAACAGGAACATCACCGCGAACACCAGCAGCATGGCTTCAAACAGGGTGTTGATGACCTGCTGGATCGACACCTTGACGAACGGCGAGGTGTCGTAGGGTATGTCGTACTTGACCCCCTCGGGGAAGTAGCGCGACAGGTCTTTCATCTTCGCCCGCACCAGGGTGGCGGTTTCCATGGCGTTGGCGCCCGGCGCCAGCTGCACGCTGAAGGCGGTGGCCGGCTTGCCGTTCAGGCGGGTGCCGTACTGGTATTCCTGAGCACCGATCTCGACCCGGGCGACATCGCCGACGGTGACGCTGGAACCGTCCGGGTTGGCCCGCAGGACAATGGCGGCGAACTCCTCGGGCGTGCTCAGCTGGCCCCTGACCACGACGTTGGCCGTGATTTCCTGGGTGCCGCGGGCAGGCAGGTCGCCGATGCTGCCGGGGGCGACCTGGGCATTCTGCGCGGCAATGGCTTCGGCCACGTCATTGGGGGTGAGGTTGAAGCCGATCAGCTTCTGCGGGTCGATCCAGATGCGCATGGCGCGTTCGGAGCCGTACAACTGCGCCTTGCCGACGCCCTTGAGGCGGCGGATTTCGTTCATCACGTTACGCGCGAGGATGTCGGACAGTGCTGTTTCATCGAGGCTGCCGTCCTCCGAGGTGAGGGTGCCGAGCAGCAGGAAACCGGTGGACACCTTCTCCACCTGCAGGCCTTGCTGGGTCACCTGGCGCGGCAGGCGCGACTCGACCACCTTGAGGCGGTTCTGCACATCGACCTGGGCCAGGTCGGGGTGGGTGCCGGGCTCGAAAGTGGCTGTGATGGTGGCGCTGCCCAGGCTGCTCTGCGACGAAAAGTACAGCAGGTTGTCGGCGCCGTTGAGCTCCTGCTCGATCAGGCTGACCACGCTTTCGTCCAGGGTGGCCGCCGAGGCGCCCGGGTACACGGCGTAGATTTCCACCTGCGGGGGCGCCACGTTGGGGTACTGCGCCACCGGCAGCTGGGGGATGGCCAGGGCGCCGGCAAGCAGGATGAACAGCGCGACCACCCAGGCGAAGATCGGGCGGTCGATGAAGAACTGCGGCATGGATCAGGCCCTCACTGGCCGGTGTGCTGGACGATGGACTGGGCGTCGGGGTCGACCTGAACCTGGTCGCCCGGTTTGACGTGCTGCAGGCCTTCGACCACCACCCGCTCACCGGGCGCCAGGCCCTCGGTGACCGGCCAGCGATCACCCTGGGCGTTCCCCAGCACTACCTGGCGTTCGCTGATGCGCGACTGCGCGTCGACCACCAGCACCTTCGGCACCCCGGCGCTGTCACGCAGGATGGCCCGCTGCGGCACGCTCAGGCCTTTGGGCTGCACGGCCTGCTCCAGGCGCACGCGCACGTAGCTGCCCGGCAGCAGGTCGAGGTCCGGGTTGGGGAATTCGCTGCGCAAGGTGATCTGGTTGGTGCTCGGGTCGACACTGATGTCGGAGAACAGCAGCTTGCCCGGCAACGGGTAAGCGCTGCCATCGTCCTGAATCAGCGTGGCGCGGGCCTGGCCATCGCCGGCCTGCTGCAGTTCACCGGCGCGCAAGGCCCGGCGCAGGGCGGTGAGCTCGCGGGTCGACTGGGTGACGTCGGCGTGGATCGGGTCCAGTTGCTGGATGGTCGCCAGCGGCGTGGTCTCGTTCTGGCCGACCAGGGCGCCTTCGGTGACCAGGGCGCGGCCGATGCGCCCGGAGATTGGCGCGGTGACTGTGGCATAACCCAGGTTCAGGCGGGCGCGCTCCAGTGCCGCCTTGGCTTCGGCAACCGCCGCGTCGGCCTGGAGGAAGGCGGCGCGGGCGTTGTCGTATTCCTGGCGGCTGACCGCCTTGTCGTCGACCAGCTGGCGGTAGCGCTGCTCTTGCAGGCGCGCCTGATACAGCGTGGCCTCGGCCTTGGCCAGGGTCGCGCGGGCGCTGTCGTGGTCGGCCTTGAACGGCGCCGGGTCGATGAGGAACAGCACATCGCCCTGTTTGACGTCGCTGCCCTCGCGGTATACCCGCTTGAGCACAACGCCCGCGACGCGCGCACGCACTTCTGCCGTGCGCGGGGCGAGGATGCGCCCGCTTAGCTCGGTGCTGATGGCTAAGGGCTGCAGTTGCAGGGTCTCGACCCGGACCTGGGCCACGGGTTGTTTTTCGTCCTGCTCGGCCGCTTCGTCGCAACCGGCCAAGGGCAGGGCAAGCAGCGCCACGAGCGCCAGGGGGCGCAGCTGCGGGGGGAGGGTAATAGGCATGCGGATCTTCCGATGATGACCTTGCGTATACTAAGGCAACCGTTCCGTGGGCAGCTGTTAACACCTGTAGGACCTGTGTGAAAAAGTGTTAAGAACAGTCCTACCGATTTGTAGGTTTCTATACTCTGCAGGTACCTGTTCCGGCCTCATCGCGGATGTATCCGCTCCTACAAGCAAACCCTCTATGCCCAACATTCTTTTGGTCGAAGACGACAGCGCGCTGTCCGAGCTGATCGCCAGCTACCTGCAACGCAACGATTTCCATGTCCGGGTGATTGCCCGTGGCGACCACGTGCTGGAAGCCTTCCGGCAAGACCACCCCGACCTGGTGATTCTCGACCTGATGCTCCCCGGCATCGATGGCCTGCAACTGTGCCGCCTGCTGCGTCAGGAATCACAAAGCCTGCCGATCCTGATGCTGACCGCCCGCGATGACAGCCACGACCAAGTGCTGGGCCTGGAGATGGGCGCCGACGACTACGTGACCAAACCTTGCGAGCCACGGGTATTGCTGGCCCGCGTGCGCACCTTGCTGCGCCGCAGCAGCGTCAACGAACCGCGCCTGGACAACCATCAGATCCTTATCGGTGGCCTGCGCATCGACCTCGCCGAGCGGCTGGTCAGCTGGCGCGGCGAGGAAGTGGAACTGTCCAGCGGCGAATACAACCTGCTGGTAGTGCTGGCCCGCAATGCCGGTGTGGTACTCAGCCGTGATCGCATCCTCCAGCAGCTGCGCGGCATCGAGTTCAACGGTACCGACCGTTCGGTGGACGTGGCCATTTCCAAGCTGCGCCGCAAGTTCGATGACAGTGCCGGCGAGGCGCGCAAGATCAAGACCGTGTGGGGCAAGGGTTACCTGTTCAGCCGTGTCGAGTGGGAGTGCTGACGCACCATGCTGAAGATCCTGGTGCGTCTGTATCTGGTGATCATCGTCGCCTACGCCGGGGCGCTGTTGTTGATCCCCGACACCATTGTCGGCCTGTTCCACGACCGCTTCGTGGCCTACAACCTGGACCAGGCCAAGGGCGTGCAGTCGCTGATCGTCCGCCAGTTTCGCCAGGTGCCAGAAGCGCAATGGCCAGCGGTGGAGGAAGACCTGGCCAGGGCCTTCGCGCCCCTGGAGGTCAAACTGCTGCGCAGCGAAAACGCCGGCCTGAGCCCGGAGGAACAGGCGCGCCTGGAGCAGGGCCAGTACGCCGTGCGCATCGGTGACTGGGGCTATTACCAGACCGTTCTGGCACCGCTGGACAAGGATTGGCTGGTCAGCCTGCACTCGCCGCCAGACCCACTGGACATCAACGTGTTGTCCTGGGGCGTGACCGTGCTGATCGGCGCGGCAATGCTCGGCTGCCTGCTGCTGTGGGTGTGGCCGCACTGGCGTGACCTGGAGCGGCTGAAGGAAACCGCCCGGCGCCTGGGCCAGGGGCGGATGGCCGAGCGCACGCACATCTCGCCGCACTCCAACATCGGCGAGCTGGCAGGGGTGTTCGACGCCATGGCCAGCGACCTCGAACGCCATGTCAACCAGCAGCGCGAGCTGCTCAATGCGGTCTCCCACGAGCTGCGCACGCCGCTGACCCGGTTGGATTTCGGCCTGGTGCTGCTGTTCGACGAGGTGCCACCGACCAGCCGCAAGCGCCTGCTGGAGCTGGTCGGGCATGTGCGCGAGTTGGACGAGCTGGTGCTCGAACTGCTGTCGTACAGCCGCTTGTACAACGCCGACCAGGCGCGGGAACGGGTCGAAGTGTCGTTGCTGGAGCTGGTCGACAGCGTGCTCGGCGGGTTTGCCGAGGAGCTCGATACACGGGGTATCCAGTGGGAAGTGCAGGCCGAGGACAACTTGCCGCGCTTCGTGCTGGACCCGCGGCTGACCGCACGGGCCGTGCAGAACCTGGTGCGCAACGCCATGCGCTATTGCGATGAAAGCCTGTTGCTGAGGTTGCGTCTGGAGGCGGACGGCGCCTGCCTTTTGACCGTGGAAGACGACGGGATCGGTATCCCGGCCGAGGAGCGTGAGCGGATCTTCCAGCCGTTCTATCGTCTGGACCGCAGCCGCGATCGCAACACCGGCGGCTTTGGCCTGGGCCTGGCGATCAGCCGCCGGGCGATCGAGGGGCAGGGCGGGACCTTGACTGTGGCGCAGTCAGCGCTGGGAGGGGCGCAGTTCAGGATTCGGCTGCCAGCTGGCTAGTCCACAGCACGAACTGGTCCTTGCCGCTGTGCTTGGCTTCGTACAGCGCCTGGTCGGCGTGTATCAGCGCCATGCTGAGTGTGTCACCGCTGTCTACCCTGGCCAGGCCGATGCTGATGGTTACCGGTGGCACACCAAGATCGTCGCGCACTCGCTTGCACAGTGCCGTCACGCAGCGCTCGGCAGCCTGCTGATCCAGCCCGGCGAAGAAGATGGCGAATTCCTCGCCACCGAGCCGGGCAAATTCGTGCCCAGCCACCCCTGCCTTGATATGCCGCGCCACGCGCTTGAGCACTGCGTCGCCCACGTCATGCCCGAAGCGGTCGTTGACCCGCTTGAAATTGTCGATGTCGATCATCGCCAGGTATTGCCCGGGTGCGCCCAGGCGTAATTGGCGCTCAGCGTTGGTCATGAACGAGCGGCGGTTGGGAATCTCGGTCAGGGCGTCGAAGTAAGCCTGCTCCAGCAACACTTTGGACAGGTAGAAGTTGTGCAGCTTGGCCTGGCGTATCTGCAGATAGCTGTAGATCACCAGCCCGCTGAGGAACAGCGCGTAGCTCAGCAGCATGGCACCTTCGAGCTGATCGACATCTATGCGGGTGTGGTAGAAGGGGCTGAGCATGACCCAGGTGATGACCATGGCGCAGAAGAACGACCAGCGCCGCACCGGCAGCACCGATACGGCATACAGCACGGTCGAAACACCGAGCACCAGCCACACGGGGCGCAGCGGCTCGGGAATGCCTTCGATCACCAGGCGCATGCCCAGGGTGATGACGGCGATGAACAGCAGGTTGAGCACGTCGAAGTGATGGCTGCGGCGGGTGAAGCGCAGTATCACGGTGAGGCTGCCGAGCAGGGCGATGAACAGGTAGGACAACCAGGTGAAGCCCTGGCCGCCGAGGAAGCTGACGATCAGGTCGAAGACCAGCCAGATGGCGATGCTGACGCAAAACACCAGCATGCAGAATGGTCGCATGGCTTCGAATTCGTGCTGGCGGAACTCGGCGCGCAGGGCGGCGGGGGCGACCTGCTTGCGCACGTGCTCTTCGATGGTCTTGAACATCGGTGGGCTCCTGGGAGGAATGCTCTGCCTGTTACGGCCCTTTCGCGGGGCAAGCCCGCTCCTACAGGAATGAACTGCGCCCCATTTGTTGGACAGTCTGTGATTAGGCTGCTGCAGCCTGACTCCTGTATGCCACGGGAGTCAGGCCGCCCAGCCCCATCTTGATTCGATCAAAGGCATGGATGGCTGAAAGTTTGAACTGCTTGGTGTGCTTGCTCACGTAAAACGCCCCTGAGGTTGGATTTTTTGTCCAACATCAGGGGCGCAGTTCAGGAATAGCGTTGCCTCGGCTTGCACTATTCCTGTAGGAGCGGGCTTGCCCCGCGAAGAGGCCGGTACAGGTCGACTCAATTCAGTGGCAGAACACCCCGGGCCCAAGGCCGGTAGCGCAAGGCAAATACCGCTTCGGCATGGCACCCAGCACCCAGCTTCGGCTCTGCAGCCTCAGCCCGAAACGCCTGCCCCGGCGCACTCACCTGGCGAAATGCCTCGCGCACCACTCCCACCCGGCACGGCAGCGCCTGTTCGTAATTCTGGCGCACCAGCGGCGGCAAGCGCCCGGTCCCGGCACCGTCCTGCCACCACACAGTCAAGCCCAACCTGGCCAGTTGATCCAGCCAGGCGCCATTGACCCGCGGTGCCAGTTTGCCTGCGCTGAACGCGCTGATGTGCAGCGGCTTGTCCAGCCGCCGATTGAAGGCCTGCAACTGGCTGTACAAGGCCTCGCGGCGACCGGCGTCGCGAAAGTGCAGGTCGTCCAGTTCCATGGGCAGGTACCAGCCGGCGACGGGCAGCTGCCAGTCCTTGCGCACCTGCTGGTACTGGCCCAGCGAACGGCCCAGTTGCGCCTTCCAGTAATTGTTCAGGCCGTCACCGTCGAGTTCCTCGATGCGCTGGTAATAGGCCGGGTCCAGGTACAGCCCGAGCACCAGCTCCAGGCCTTGCGCGTGGGCCTCGCGCAGGCTGTTTGCCAGCCAGCCCTGGGCACCGCCGAAATCACTGTCGCCGTAGGCACTCCACTGCACGATCAGGGTCTTGCCACCTTGCGCCTTGGTGGCCCGCCACAATTGCTGCCACTGCGCCGGGGTCACGGCGGCATCGCGGTTGAGCGGCTGGTAGAACAGGCGCTGGTCGGCCAGGGCCGGCAGGCACAGGGCGAGCATGCAGATTGCCAGGAGCGTACGCATCAGAAGGTCATCTCCGCGCCAACCAGCACGCCATTGGCGCTCTTGTAGAGGTTGCCACCCAGCGACTGCTGGTACTCGGCACGCACTTTCAGCGAGCCGCGGTAGGCGTTGTAACGGTCGTCGTCGAACCACCACTGCCAGCGCACACCGACCCCGGCACGGGCGTCCTGGCGCCAGTCGTTGCTCGGGTCTTGGCTTGAGAACTCGAAGAAGCCGTAAGGCATGAGGGTTTGTGGCGAGTTACCAGGCAGCTTCCAGGCATGGCCCTGCTGGAAGCGCGACAGCCAGGCGTGGTCGCCGGCGCGGGTCCACCAGGCGGCATCGAGGTAGAGGAAACGCTCGTTCCAGTCGTCTTCGTCGACTCGCCAGTCGTTGCGCCAGTCGCCTTGGTCGAGGAACGAGGCGGTGGCGCGCAGCAGCAGGTCGTTGCTCGATTCGGCATGGTGGCGCAAGTCGCCCCAGTTGCCGCCGACCTTGGCCGGGCTGAGCAGCTCGCCAAGGCTCAGGCCACTGTAGTGGTCGTCGTCGATCTGCCGTTGGTGGTACAGCTCGGCATACAGGTTGAGGTTGGCCTGGCCCAGCGGCTTGTAGCGCAGGCCGACGCCAGTGCCCATGCTTTGCGCATAGTCGGTGCGGCTCTGCCCACCGAACAGCACACGGCCATAGACCGACAGGGTGCTGCCATTGCGGCTGGGCTCCTCGCCCAGGGCGTGGTCCCACATGGCCAACTGCACGTTCTGCGATTGCGCACGGCGCGATGTGCCGCTGCGCTCGCCGTTGTCGAGGAACTTGTCGTTGGTCGAGGTGCCGGCGGGCGACCAGGTGCTGGCCAGGGTAATGGTGTCGCGCCGCGACAGGGTTTCGTGGGCGCGGCGCTGGCGGTACTTGCGCGCTTCCAGGCTGCCGTATTCGTCGTCGCCATCGACCAGGTTCTCTTCCACGTCGATCACCCGGCGCAGCTCGCGGCGTGCGGCGGCGCTGTTCTCGGCTTCGTCGTAGCGCAGGGCGAGGGTCTCGCCCAGGCGATAGTCCTCGGGGAAGTCGTGGCTGGCGCGCTCCAGATAAGGGATGGACTGGCGACGTTGGGCCTTGTCCGGCGAACCGGCCAGGCGCATGCCGTAGTCGGCACGATAGCGCGGCTGGTTGGGCTCAAGGCGCACCGCTTCGGCCAGCCAGGCGGTGCTCTGCTCACTGTCGCCGGCCAGTTGCGCCGTGCTGGCGGCGGCGTAGTAGTGGTCGGCACGCGGGTTGTGCGCCAGGGCCTGGCGCTGGAAGCCCAGCGCCGCGTTCAGGTCGCCCTGACGTTGCGCGATGGCGGCACCCAGTGCCCAGTCATCGGCGCTGTTGTGCGCGGCGCCGTCCCAGTAGCGGCGGGCGGCGTCGGCATCGCCGGCATTCAAGGCGCCACGGGCGGCGGTCAGGCGGGCGTTGTCGTTCCAGACGCTGGCCGGCAGGTTGCGCCAGATCGGCATGGCCGCTTCGGAGTCACCCGCAGCTTCCAGGGCGTAGGCCAGGGGCAGGCGGTTGCCACTGTCGCCCAGACGTTCGGCGGCCTGGTAATAGACCACCGCTTCACCGGGTTGATCGGGCATGGCGCAGCGGCCCAGGGCGCGGAACTGGCCGGCCTCGCTCGGGTTCGCCGGGATGGCCCGGCGCACGGCGTCGCACTGGCCGTTTTCAGCCAGGCGGCCAAGCAACTGGGCGCGAGTATTGGCGTCGACCCTGGGGATCAGCCCGAGCATGCGCTGGCTGTTCAGCGGGCCATCGTTGCGCGCATAAATATTACCCAAGCGCTGCAGCAAGGAAGGTGTCAGGCGCCCCTGGCGACGGTCATAGGCCTGCTCCAGCAGGGTGCGGGCGCGCTCGCTATGGCCTTGTTGCAGCAACAGATAGGTTGCCTGCTCAAGCGCAGCCAGGTCACCGTCCTGACGGTAGCGTTTTTCCCATTCGGCTGCTGTGCGGGGTTGTGGCGGCTGTACCGGGTCGCCATACAGGCGCTGCTTGAGCACCGCATAAGCGCGCGGGTCTGTGCTGGCCGGGCAGTCCTTGAACTGTTCGCGGGCAACTTCCGGGTCACGGCGTGATAACCAGTCGACGGTCTCCAGGCAAGGCCGTTGCAGTTCGTTGCTCAGCTGCCGTACCAGCGGCGCGTCATCCCCTTCACGGGCCAGCTCCCACAACTGCTGGCGCTGCTCAGGTTGCTGCAACTGCTCGGTGGGCAATTTTTCCAACCAGCGCTGCGCCAGTTGGTTGTGGCCGACGGCGATGGCCCGATTGGCCATGGCCAGGCGCGTCTGGTTGGCGACTTCGGGGGAGGGGGCGCTTTGCAGCAGCTTTTCCAGGCCCTTTTCATCGACCTGCTGGACATAGGCGTTGGCCAGGCGCTGCCAGTCTTTGGGCGGCAGTTGTCCTTTGTCGGCCAAGGGTTGCAGTTGCTCGATGGTTTCCTTCCAGTTACGCAGCTGTTCGGCAAAGTTGGCCCGGGCCAGGCGCAGCACCTGGCCATCGTCGCGCGGCGGCAGCTGGTTGAGCCAGTCCAGGGCTTTGCCGGCACCGCCGAACTTGGCCAGGCTCAGGCTGTAGGCCTGCCACAGGCGTACCCGCTGGGTGCCATCGGTGCTGGCCAGCCAGCCTTCCACCTGGCTGGCAGCTGGCGGGTCCTGCTCGATCCAGGTCAGGCGTAGCTCCAGCAGGGCGTTGGCGTATTCGGGGCCATCGCCGAACTGCTCGGCCATGGCTTCAGCTTCCTTGTAGCGGCGCTGGTGGGCCAGGGCCTCGACCAACAGCGTACGGGCTTCATCGTTGTTCGGTACACGGCTGAGTACATGGCGAGTCAGGCGTTCGACTTCGGCCCAGTTGTCCTTCTTCGCTTCACGGTAGCTGCGCTCCATGAAGGGGTAGCTGGTGAAACGCTGGAACTCGGTCATGGGGGCTGCCTGGGTCGCCAGCGCGGTGGAACACAGCAACAGCCCGGAAAGGGTGAGGGAAAGACGCGGCTTCATGCCACCTCCCGGGTCAGGTCAAAGGCAGCCTGCTGTTCGCTGGCCTGTTCGGCGAGGGCCTGTTGCAGCACCTCTTCGGTAATGATGCCGCGGGCGATCAGGTGCTCGCCAAGGCTCTGCTGCTCGGGGTCGAAATCGATCAGTGCCTGGTTGAACAGGGTGACCGGGACCATGCCGCGTACCTGCAGGAGGGCGCCCAGCATCACCTGGTGGTGACTGACCCGCTCGATCAGATCGGCATCATCCTGGTGCCGCTCCAGCACCGCGAGCATGTCGTGGGTTTCGGGCGTCTGCCAGGGGCTTGGGTAGTGATAGCGCAGGCCCAGAGTGACCCGGCCCTGGGGTGCCAGGCGGCAACTGACCGGGCGTTTCAGTTGGCGGCTGATCACCCCCAGCGACACTTGGCTGACCGGGCTTTCGCTGGCCAGCACCAGGGTGTTGCCGTCTTCGGCGACCGGCAGCACGCCATAGTGCGTGGCCAGCCGGCGTGGCAACTGGGCAATCAGTTGCGGGTCGAGCTTGAACGGGTTGAGCGGTGCCCAGGGCAGGTCGAGCTGTTCGGCCAGCGTCTGTACCAGCTGCTCGCTGGTCAGCCAGCCCCGCAGCAGCAGTTCGCGGCCCAGACGCCGGCGCACCGGGCTGGTGATCGCCTGCTCCAGCTGTTCTTCGGTGATATAGCCTTTTTCCACCAGGCGATGACCCAGTGGTGTGCGCGCTGGCGAGGCGAGGGCGGGGAATTCGTGGGTGGTCTTGTCCCACGCCACCCGCCGCGAATCGCCCATCTCCATGACTTGGCGCAGGGCGCGCAGGTTGGCGAAGAAGTTGACGAAGTTGCTCCACATCATCCGTGGCGCCGACAGCAGGCCTTCGAAAATGCCGTAGTAGCGGGTGACGAACCAGCCGCGCTGGAACAGGCGGTTGATCAGCATCAGGCCGTTGAGCCAGAGCAGGGTGGTAAGCAGCTGGCTATCACTGAGGATCGACATGAAGCGCCAGGAGTCCGGGGCGATCACGGTCACCAGCCACATGGCCAGCAGCACCAGCAGCAACAGATTGACCAGGAAGCTCAGCAGGTAGGCAAACAGGCCGCGGCGGTCGCGCCAAAGGAAGTAGTTGAGCGCACCGGTACGGCTCCAGCCGAGGTTGCTGGTGCCCTGGAAGACGATGCCGACGATCCACCGTGACTTCTGCCGGATCGCGTGCTGCCAATCGCGCGGGAAGTGCTCGCGCACGCAGATCACCTGGGAGAACTCGCGGCTCATGCCCGGCCGCCATTCGTGCTTGAGGGCCAACGCCGGGTCGGTGATGGAGTAGCGGGCGAAGATGCACTTCATGCCTTTCTGCTTCAGGCGAAAGCCGATGTCGTAGTCTTCGGTCAGGCTCTGCACGTCGAAGGCGATGCCATCGCCATCTTCGAGCAGGGCGCTGATGGCACGGCGGCTGAAGCAGGTACCGACGCCAGCACTGGGTACCTGGCCGGTCAGTGCTTCGCGCACGATCACGTCCTTGCCGTGGTTTTCGGCGAACTCGTCGACGTAGTGCCCGGCGGTGAAACCCTTCCATTCCGGCGCGTAGGGGTACACCGGGATCTGGATCATGTCCTTGTTCGGCAACAGGTAGTTGAACAGGCGCAGTTCCATTGGCGAGATCACGTCTTCGGCGTCATGCAGGATAAAGCCGGCGAACTCGATGCGGGCATCGTCCTGGAAGCGCAGGATGGCGTCGATGATGTTGTTCAGGCAGTCGGCCTTGCTGGTGGGGCCGGGGCGCGCGCAGACCACCTTGTGCACGTTCGGGTAGTGCAGGCACACGGCGTCCACATCGGCCTGGGTCTGCGGGTCGTTGGGGTAGGTGCCGACGAAGATCTGGTAGTTCTCGTAGTCGATGGTCGAGGCCGCCAGGCGTGCCATCTCGCCGACCACGCCCACTTCATTCCAGGCCGGGACCATGATCGCCAGGGGTTTTTCCGCTACTTCGAACAGGCGTTTCTCGTCGGCCTTTTCATACTTGTCATAGATGCGGAAACGGCGGATCAGTTTGCGACCCCAGTAGCACAGGTCGATGAAAAGGTCGTCGAGGCCGAGCAGGAACATCAGCGAGGCGAGGATGATCGCCAGGACTTTGAGGCCGAACAGCACATAGGTGAGGAAGTCGATGAAGGCCAGGCTCATGCGTCATCTCGCGGGTTGGCCGTTTCTGCAAACCAGCGCGTCAGGCGCTCGGCGATGCGCTCGCTGGCGTGGCCGTCACCAAACGGGGTATAGACCCGCGCCATGCGTGCGTAGGCCACCGGGTCGTCGAGCAGCTGGCGGGTTTCCTCGACGATGCGTTCGGTCAGCGTGCCGACCAGCTTGACCGTGCCGCCCTTGAGCACGGCGGGGCGCTCAGTGACCTTGCGCAGCACCAACACCGGCTTGCCGAGTGCCGGGGCCTCTTCCTGAACGCCGCCGGAATCGGTGAGGATGATCTGGGCGCGGTTCATCAGCCAGACGAAGTGCGGGTAGTCCTGCGGGGCGATCAGGTGGATGTTGCTGCGGTTCGACAGCACGCCATACACGGCCTTCTGCACCTGCGGGTTGAGGTGCACGGGGTAGACGAACTGCACGTCGGGGTAACGTTCGGCCAGCTGCGCCAGGGCCAGGCAGATGCGCTCGAAGCCGGGGCCGAAGTTCTCCCGGCGGTGGCCGGTGATCAGCACCATGCGCTGCTCGGGGCGCAGCACGCTCAGCGGTGAGTCGGCGGCCGGCTGCCATTGCCGTTCGGCCAGGTGGTCACGCATCCACAACAGGGCATCGATGACTGTGTTGCCGGTGACTTCGATGTGCTCCGGCGGCACGCCTTCGCGGATCAGGTTGGCGTCCGAGTCGCGGGTCGGGGTGAAGTGCAGGTCGGCAAGCACCCCGGTCAGGCGCCGGTTGGCTTCTTCGGGCCAAGGCTGCTGCAGGTTGCCGGTGCGCAGGCCGGCTTCGACATGGCCGATGGGAATGTGCCGGTGGAAGGCCGCGAGGCTGGCGATGAAGCTGGTGGTGGTGTCGCCGTGGACCAGTACGATGTCGGGCCTTACCTGCTCGTAGGCCTCGTCGAGTTTGTCCAGCAGGTCGCGGGCCAGGCCGTTCAGGGTCTGGTTCTGGGTCATTACCTTGAGGTCCTGATCGACACTCAGGCCAAAGGCGGTCAGCACCTGCTCGAGCATCTCGCGGTGCTGGCCGGTGGAGCAGATATGCAGGTCGACCTCCGGCCAGCTGCGCAGTACGCGGGCCAGCGGGGCCATCTTGATCGCTTCGGGTCGGGTGCCGAACACCATCATGACGCTATACGCCATCGTCTTGTTCCTCGTTCATTTCCCTGGACGAAGGGGTGGGACATGTCGCCGCTTGCAAGTGATAGATACAAGCAGTCGCATGCAGGGTTGTCCAATACGTGATCGGTGATGGCGTGCAGCTATCAACTGAATTTCGAGCTTTTGCTTGGGTCGCTCATCTTGTAGTTTTGTAGGCCGATTCTTCTGGGAGCAGAACATGCAAGGCAAGGCGCGCAAGATCGTCCAGGCCATTCTCTACGAAGCCATTGCCGTGGCTTGCGTGGCTCCGGCACTGGAGCTGGCGTTCGGAGCCGGGATGGCGGAGTCGACAGTGCTGTCGGTGCTGATGTCGGGCATCGCCATGAGCTGGAACATGGCCTACAACTGGGCATTCGAGCGCTGGGAGGCACGCCAGCCCAAGCGCGAGCGCACGTTGCTGCGCCGGGGCCTGCACGCGCTGGGCTTCGAGGGCGGGCTGGTGCTGATCCTGCTGCCGCTGGTGGCGTACTGGCTGGATGTCAGCCTGTGGGCGGCATTGATCACCAACCTGGCTTTGTTCGTGTTCTTCTTCGTCTATGCCTTCGTGTTCCAGTGGGGCTTCGACAAGGTGTTCGACGTGCCGCTGTCGGCGCAACAAGCAAAGTGTTGACTTGGCCAAGCCAGGCGGGATAACGTCCTACCCCATGAAAACCTTCCCGCACGTGAACGCCATTATTATTACCGCCATTATCAGTTTGGCGGGCTAGCGCGTACGTGCACCGAACCCGCCCTGGAGGCGGGTTTCTTCTCTCTGACTCCTGGGCAACGTGAACAAGCCAAGGAGTTGCAATCGATGACCAGCCTCAACGTCAGCCCTCGTACCCCGTCCACCCCGCAGCAACTGCTGTCGGAACAGGTGCGCCGCATTCTGTCCGCGCCGGTGTACGACCTGGCCATCGAGACGCCCTTGCAAGCGGCCCCCGCGCTGTCTGCCAGCCTTGGCAACCAGGTGTTGCTCAAGCGTGAAGACCTGCAGCCGACCTTCTCGTTCAAGATCCGCGGTGCCTACACCCGGCTGTCGCGCCTGACCACGGCCCAGCGCGAACGTGGCGTGATCACCGCCTCGGCAGGCAACCATGCCCAAGGCGTGGCCCTGGCGGCGGCGCACCTGGGCATGAAGGCGACCATCGTCATGCCCACCACCACGCCATCGCTCAAGGTCGAAGGCGTGCGCTCGCGGGGTGGCCATGTGGTGCTGCACGGCGAGAGCTTCCCCCATGCCCTGGCCCACGCGCTGCAATTGGCCGACAGCGACGGGGCCACCTTCGTGCCGCCGTTCGACGACCCGGACGTGATCGCCGGCCAAGGCACCGTGGGCATGGAGATCCTACGCCAACAACCAGGTGCGCTGGACGCGATCTTCGTGCCGGTTGGCGGTGGCGGACTGGTCGCGGGCATTGCTGCCTACGTAAAGTACCTGCGCCCCGAGGTCAAGGTGATCGGTGTCGAGCCGGAAGACTCCAACTGCCTGCAGGCTGCCATGGCGGCGGGCGAGCGGGTGATCCTGCCGCAGGTCGGTACCTTCGCCGATGGCGTGGCGGTGGCGCAGATCGGCGCCCATTGCTTCGAGCTGTGCCGGCATTTTGTCGATGAAGTGGTGACCGTCAGCAGTGATGAGCTGTGTGCGGCCATCAAGGATATCTACGACGATACCCGCTCGATCACTGAACCCTCGGGCGCCCTGGCCGTAGCCGGAATCAAGAGGTACGTGGCCCGCGAGGGCGTCACGGGGCAAACCCTGGTGGCCATCGACTCCGGCGCCAACGTCAACTTCGACCGCCTGCGCCACGTGGCCGAGCGTGCCGAACTGGGCGAGCAGCGCGAGGCGATCATCGCCGTGACCATCCCCGAACAGCCCGGCAGCTTCCGGGCCTTCTGCCAGGCGCTGGGCAAGCGGCAGATCACCGAGTTCAACTACCGCTACTACCCGGGCAAGGAAGCGCGCCTGTTCGTTGGCGTGCAGACCCACCCCGTGAACGACCCGCGCGATCAGCTGCTGGCCAGCCTGCGCGGGCAGGGCTACAGCGTGCTCGACCTGACCGACAACGAACTGGCCAAGCTGCATGTGCGCCACACTGTGGGCGGGCATGCAGCGCCGGGGGCCGATGAGCGGGTGCTGCGCTTCGAATTCCCCGAGCGGCCAGGGGCACTGCTGGGCTTCCTGGAGCGGCTGGGCAAGCGCTGGAACATCAGCCTGTTCCATTACCGTAACCATGGCGCGGCCGAAGCGCGGGTGTTCGCGGCGCTGGAAGTGCCCGCCGACGAGCAGGCCGGCCTGCCCCAGGCGCTGGACGAGATGGGCTACCGCTACTGGGACGAAACCGATAATCCGGCTTACCGGCTGTTCCTTGGCTAACGTTGCTCTGGATCAACATCCGCTGCATTGAACGGGCGGATCCTCATGGGTAGACAGACCCACCAGGAGGATCCGGTCATGAGCAGCACCTTCTTCATCCCGCCCGTCAACATCATGGGCATTGACTGCCTTGACGAGGCCATGGCCGCGATTGCTGGTTATGGCTTGCGCAAGGCGCTGATCGTCACCGACCAGGGCCTGGCCAAGGCCGGTGTCGCCGCTCGCATCGGGCGCATGCTGGCCTTGCAGGATATCGACTCGGTGGTGTTCGACGGCGCCAAGCCCAACCCCAGTATTGCCAACGTCGAGGCGGGCCTTGCCGTGTTGCTGCGTGAGCGCTGCGACTGTGTGGTGTCGCTGGGCGGTGGCTCGCCCCATGACTGCGCCAAGGGCATTGCCTTGTGCGCCACCAACGGTGGGCATATCAGCGACTACGAAGGCGTCGACCGCTCACGCAAGCCGCAGCTGCCGCTGATCGCCATCAACACCACCGCTGGCACGGCCAGTGAAATGACCCGTTTCTGCATCATCACCGACGAGAGCCGCCACGTGAAAATGGCCATCGTCGACCGTAACGTCACGCCAATTCTGTCGGTCAACGACCCGGCACTGATGGTTGCCATGCCCAAGGGGCTGACGGCGGCCACCGGCATGGATGCGTTGACCCATGCCATCGAGGCCTATGTGTCGACGGCGGCCACGCCGATCACCGACGCCTGCGCGCTCAAGGCCGTCAGCCTGATCAGCGAGAACCTGCGCCAGGCAGTGAACGATGGCAACGACCTGCAGGCGCGGGAAAACATGGCGTATGCGCAGTTTCTTGCGGGCATGGCGTTCAACAATGCCTCGCTGGGCTACGTGCACGCCATGGCGCACCAGCTGGGCGGTTACTACGACTTGCCCCACGGTGTATGCAATGCCGTGCTGTTGCCGCATGTGCAGCGCTTCAATGCCAAGGTCAGCGCAGCGCGCCTGCGTGATGTGGCCAATGCCATGGGCATCAAGGTGTGTGGGCTGGATGCGGAGCAGGGCGCCGGGGCGGCGATTTCAGCCATCGAGCATCTGGCGGCGGCTGTGGGCATTCCGGCGGGGTTGGCGGAGCTGGGGGCAAAGCTTGAAGATGTTGGCATTCTGGCGCAGAACGCCTTGAAGGATGCCTGCGGGCTGACCAACCCGCGGCCGGCCAGCCAGGACGAGATCGAGGGGATTTTCCGGGCGGCATTCTGATAGTCAGGGCCCATTCGCGGGCAAGCACGCTCCCACAGGCTGTATTTGCTGTGGGAGCGGGCAACTCGGTCTTCAGCGTTCGCGCATGAAGAACCCGGCCACATACTTGCTGAAGGTCTCCAGGCTCTTGAAGTCCGCATAGCGCTTGAAGTTTTCGGCATCGGGCTCCGGGCCGATCGGCTTCTCCAGCAGCGACACCGACAGCACTCGGTCCTGATCCGAGGTCAGCACCAGCTCATCCATCACCTGCCCACCGATCACCGGGCGGCGCATCTGCACCTTCACCCCTTTGCTGGCCATCCAGTCGATCAGCGACACCAGCGCCTTGAGTGGCTCGCGTTCTTCGTCGCGGTACACCGGGAACATCTGCGCGCGCGACAGCACCGGCACGCTGGCCACGTGAATCAATTCATAGAAGTGGCTGCCCGCCGTGGTCGGTGAGTACAGGGCCAGCGCCAACAGCGGGCCCGACGCCCGGCTGCCACCCCAGTACAGGTGATGCCCCTGGAAGTCGAATCCGTCTTCGCTGCGGTTATTGAAAAGCTTGCGCCCCTTGATCTGGTCGACGCAGTCCAGCAGCAGGCCATGGCGACGGTGGTTGCCGAACACCGTGGCTTCGCGCAAGCGGGACTTGAGCATCATCATGTGCTTCATGTCCAGGCGGGTTTCCAGGTAGTTGCTGGCCGGCACCCGTTCAAGCAACGGGTAGCGGCTGGCGACACTGCGCAGCTCGGCGAACTGGCCGGTGAGGTCTTTCTTCAGGTGCGTGGCGTAAAGGTTAAGGCCGCTGGTCTCGATCCAGGTCAGCAGTAACGACAACAGGCGCTGCTGTTCGCGGCGTTCATTGCCTTCGCCCGCCGTACCATCCTCATCACTGGCCTTGCGGTAATCGCCGATAAGGCGCAGCGGGGTGTCAGGTGCCAGCCAGGCGGCAGGCGCGACGGGTTCATCCTCGCGCTCGCTGGCCTCGCGTTCGTCCTTGGTGAACGGGCAGCCGGGCGCATGCTCGGCGGTGCCCGGGTTGTTCTTCAGAAACAGCGTGCCGGTGCTGCCATTGAGGGTGACGTTGAGCACCGGCAAGGCATCCTTGCGGCAATCGCAGGCTAGCCACTGGTTGGCGCTGCGAACCTTCATCAGCAGCTGGTTGGCCTGCAGCAGGCGTGGCCCGGCGAGGCTGCCGGTGGCGAAACCGACCAGCAGTTCCTCTTCGGCCAGGGTCAGGCTGCGCACCTGCGCGGCGGTTTTGTCGATGATTCGCATGAGGCAGCTCCAAGCTACGAGCCTCAAGCTTCAAGCAAACGCGCCGCGCTTTCAACTCGTCACTCAGCTGCTGCCGAACATCTTGGCAGCGCGCGCGCGGATTTCGTCGGGGCTGAGGTCTTCCTTGTGGGTAGAGACGAACCAGATATTGCCGAACGGGTCTTTCAGCGTGCCGCTGCGGTCGCCGTAGAATTGGTCCGTCACCGGATGCAATTGGGTGCCGCCTGCCGCCAGGGCCTGGGCGTAGACCTTGTCGCAGTCTTCGACATACAGGTGCAGGCCGACGCCGGCACCCGCGAGTTTCTGGCTGGCGGTGAGGCCGCCTTCGCGGTCGCAGGGGTCGCCGAGCATCAGCGAGGAGTCGCCGATGCGCAGTTCGGCGTGGCCGACGCGGCCGTCTGGGCCTTCGAGGCGGAACATTTGCGTGGCACCAAAGGCCTTCTTGTAGAATTCAATGGCCTTGGCGGCATCGTTGATGGCCAGGTACGGGGTGATGCTGTGCTGGCCTTCGGGGATGGGTTTGACAGCCATGTTCGACTCTCCTTTGCAATGGGCGCCGATGGGCGCCCTGATGCTTAGAGTCGTTTGCACAGATGGAAAATCGACAATCACCCTAGATCGATTCTCTATAAGCGCGGGTGTCAGAAGATGTAGTCGGTGGTCAGGAAGCTCGATTGGCGGTTGCGGATGATTTCGCTGATCAGTTCCTTGTTGGCCTCCTGGAAGCGGGTCGCGACCAGGGTGCGGATAGAGAACACACGCAAGGCATCGTGCACCGACAGGGTACCTTCGGCGCTATTTTTGCGGCCGTTGAACGGATAGTTGTCCGGGCCGCGCTGACACTGGGCGTTGAGGTTGATGCGGCCGACCTGGTTGGCAAAGATGTCGACCAGGTGGCCGACAGTGGCCGGGTCGTTGCCGAACAGGCTCAGCTGCTGGCCGTAGTCGGAGTCGAGCACGTAGTCGATCACGGTCTGCAGGTCGCGGTAAGGCACCACCGGCACCAGCGGGCCGAACTGCTCCTCGTGGTACACGCGCATGTCGCGTGTCACCGGGTAGAGCAGGGCGGGGTAGAAGAACGAGCCGCGGCTCTGCCCGCCACCTTCATTGAGTACCCGCGCACCCTTGGCCTTGGCGTCGGCCACCAACTGGTCAAGGTAGTCGACCTTGCCCGGCTCCGGCAGCGGCGTCAGCGCAACGCCCGGCTCCCAGGGCATGCCTGGTTTGAGGGCGGCGAGCTTGCGCTTGAACTTGTCGAGGAACGTGTCGACCACGTCCTCGTGCACGAACAGGATTTTCAACGCCGTGCAGCGCTGGCCATTGAACGACAATGCGCCGGTCACGGCCTCTTCCACGGCATTGTCCAGGTCGACCTGAGGCAGGACGATGCCCGGGTTCTTCGCATCCAGGCCCAGTGCCGCACGCAGCCGGTGCGGGCGAGGGTGAAGCTTCTTGAGGTCGCTGGCCGCCTTGTGGGTGCCGATGAAAGCGAACACATCGACCTTGCCGCTGGCCATCAGCGCGCTGACCGTTTCACGGCCACGGCCGTAGATGACGTTGATCACCCCTGGCGGGAAGCTGTCGCGGAACGCTTCGAGCAGTGGGCGGATAAGCAGCACGCCGAATTTGGCCGGCTTGAACACCACGGTGTTGCCCATGATCAGAGCCGGGATCAGCGTAGTGAAGGTTTCATTGAGCGGGTAGTTGTAAGGGCCCATGCACAGTGCCACGCCCAGCGGCGCACGGCGGATCTGGCCGAGGGTGCCTTGTTCGAGTTCGAAGCGGCTGGAGCGACGGTCGAGGTCCTTGAGGGCGTTGATGGTGTCGACGATGTAGTCGCAGGTGCGGTCGAATTCCTTTTCCGAATCTTTGAGGTTCTTGCCGATTTCCCACATCAGCAGCTTGACCACGGCGGTACGCTGCTCGCGCATGCGTGCGAGGAAGGCTTCCACGTGCTGGATCCGCTCGGCCACGCGCATGTTCGGCCAGGTACCACGGCCCTTGTCATAGGCGTTTACCGCCGCGTCCTGGGCGGTGAGGGCGGTGTCGGCATCGAGCAAAGGCGCGCTGCCGAGCACCACCTGGCGCTCGCCGTCCGCTTCCTTCAGCCAGACCGGGCTGCGCACCGTGGCCAGTGGCCCGTCCCAGCGCCTGAGTTCACCGTTTACCAGGTAGTCGCGTTGTTCCAGTGGTGCGCCCAGGCGCCAGTTCTCGGGAATGTCGCCAGCGGCGGGAAACAGCGAATCGAGCAGATGTTCCATGGGTACTGCACCTCATGTGTCTTGGCGGGTGAAACGCTTCAGCTTCGAGCATGCACCCTGGGCAAGAAAAACACCAGTCTGGCTCAATTTTGCGCGCACCGCGCCGATACAGGGGCAATCGCCCATATCTGCAGGCTTATGACCCCGTCCAATTCCCCGATGACCCACGAACAGACACCGACTACCGGCACGCTGCCTCGCGCCCTTCGCCGCTTGTTGCCGGTCGGCGTTTCCCTGGCCGGTATCGGCGTTTCCCTGGCGCTTGGCCATGTGGACATCCAGCGCCAGCACAGCCAGCAGGACGTGAGCCTGTTCCACTCGCCGCTGTTCTGGTTCGCCCTGACCTGCAGTGGCCTGCTCAGCCTGTTCATCACGCAGATCAACCGCAAGCAGCGCCAGCTGCAACAGCGTAACCGCGAGCTGCAGCGCTCGCAGGCGCAGCTGGAACGCTTGGCGCATTACGACACCATCACCGGTTTGCCTAACCGGGTGCTGTTCCAGCAGCAGTTGGCCGAAGCCACTGCCGAAGGCCATGGCCTGGCCGTGCTGCTGCTGGATATCGACGGTTTCAAACAGGTCAACGACAGCCTGGGCCACGCGATGGGCGACCTGCTGCTGCAGCAGGCGACCGCGCGCTTTCTTCAGGAACTCGACACCGGCGACCGGGTATGCCGGCTAGGCGGCGATGAATTCGTGTTCATGCTCCAGGGCACCCAGGGCCAGGTCAGCCATCAGCTGCGGCAGCTGCTGCGCTGCCTGCAGCGGCCGTTCGACCTCAATGGCAATGCCGCGCTGGTAACGGGCAGCATCGGCCTGGCCTGGTGCCCGCAACATGGCGAAGACGTTGGCAGCCTGCTGCGCCATGCCGACACGGCCATGTACGCGGCCAAGGAGGGGGGGCGCAACGCCTGGCGCCCCTACCACCCGGACATGACGGCACGGCTGCACCAGCGCCTGGAGCTGGAGCGCAACTTGCGCCGGGCGCTGCAGGATAACGAGTTTGAATTGTGGTACCAGCCGAAGGTCGACCTGTTCAGCGGCCAGCTGGAAGGGGTCGAGGCCTTGCTGCGCTGGCGTGATCCTGAGCATGGGCTGATACCGCCTGGCGAGTTCATCCCGCTGGCCGAGCGCACCGGCCTGATCATCCCCTTGGGCGAGCGCGTGCTCGACCTGGCCTGTGCGCAACTGGCCGCCTGGCGCGCCGCCGATTGCCTGCCAGGGCCCCTGGCAGTCAACGTGGCGGCGTTGCAGATCGAGCGCAGTGATTATGTCTCCAGCCTGGCCATTGCCCTGGAACGCCATGGCCTGGCCCCCAACCTGCTGGAAGTGGAAATCACCGAGAGCCTGCTGATGGAAAGCCAGCAACAGGCGTGTGCGGCGCTGGCCCAGCTGCAAGCAATGGGCGTGGCCACGGCGGTGGACGACTTCGGCACCGGTTATTCGTCGCTGGCCTACCTGCGTGCCTTGCCCATCGACCACCTGAAGATCGACCGGGCGTTTATCAAGGACCTGCCGGATGACGATGATGCGGTGGCCATCGCCCGGGCGATCATTGACCTGGGGCATGCCCTGGGCTACCGCATCACTGCCGAAGGCATCGAGACCCAGCAGCAGTATGACTTCCTGCGCCATGCCGGGTGTGACCAGGGCCAGGGCTACCTGCTGGGGCGGCCGATGCCGGCCGCCGAGTTGCAGAAGTGGGTGGCACGCAACCCGCTCAGGGCGCGTTTGCCGCGGTAGTGACAGCCTAGCTACAGCGGGATGTTGAACAGCTCATAAGCTGGGCGAGCAAGGGCCTGCTGGCGCAGCGCTTACCTGGTAATGCAACTTTCAGCGTATTGAAACAGTGAGGATATATAGCAAAAGCAGTACGTGGCTTTTGCCTGTGCCAATAAATTTGACGCCATTAATAAAGCTGCAATGCTGTCAAAATGCCGCTTGCCAAGCAGCGCACCTGCATCTTAAATTGTTACTGAATGTGAAGGCGGTGTCCGAAGTTGATTGTTTATAAATCAACACGTTATGCAGGCTTTAAAGCTCCACTCTATTGTTTTCCGATCAGCCCCGTTGACAACATCAAAGGACGTCGAAGAAGACATGAAAGAGAACTTGGCGGCTGTGGCGCGAAAAGTGATCTCGCCTTCCATGCGTTACGAGATCCGGACCGTTTCAAGCAAGTTACGCGAGCTGCTGGCCCGTACCTGCTTCTGGCGCTGGGAAATCTCGCGTTTCCGGCTGCAGCAGGCCAGCCCGTACGAAATCCTCTACATCGGCAGGAAGCAGCAGCGCGAAATGGCCAAGCTGCTGATTGGCGGCAAGGGCCAGCAGCCACCGGCCGAAGCGGCCGATGAGGCTGCCCCGAGTGAGCCCCGGCATGTGGTGGTGGTGAGCGAGATGCCGACTTCCGGTGCGCTGACGGTGCCCCACTACCTGAGCGCCGTGGTGCCCCTGGGCCGTTCGCTCGATGACATCACCGCCCGCTACGACAGTGAACTGCGTCGCAGCATTCGCAAGAACCGCCCGCTCTACCAGATGCGCCAGACGCTGGCCGATGACGAGATCGCCATGGCCGATCAACAGCTGCTGCGGCCCTATGCCAGTGCCCGGCAGGGTATTCATGCGGCGCAGTTTCCAACCGACGAAGTGTTTCGTCTGGCAAAAGGTGTAGGGCGCCTGGACCTGATCACCTGCGGCGATGAGGTCATCGGCTGCCATCTGGGCTGTGAGATCACGCGGGACGGCAAACGCTATTGGAGCACCCTGCGTTTCGGCTATTGCGAAGCGGTGTTCTCAGACCCGAAAAAGTTGCGCGAGGTCAATTCGATCACCACGTTCATGGCCCTCGAGTGGGCGTTGGCCAATGGTTACGACTACTACGATATCGGCATGTGCCTGGCACGGCCGGACGACGGCCTGTTGAAGTGGAAGCGCCGGCGTGGCGGTGACATCGACGAATTGGGCAATCATGCCTACCTGTTCGTCCGCTTGCCCCGCACGGGGACCGCGCAGTTTCTTTGGGACACTCCGTTGTTCGCCGTCGAGGGCAACAAATTGACCCTTCACCTGGGCCTGCCGGACGGGCCCAGTGATGATGAGGTCGCCAGCCGTTATCACGAGATGGTGTTTGGTGGCCTGCACAAGATCTACCTCTATGGCGCCGGGAGCAGTGGTGAGTCGTTCCTGCAAACCCTGCGCAGCCGTTACGCCACGCTACAGTCCCCGCCCATGATGGAAAGGGTTGTCGTTTCCAGCTGAACCGACTTCAAGGCATGCCGGGAGTGCGTGCCTTGCCTCAGACCAGACACCTGTCACTTCGGGGGGGGCGTTTCATGGGCAGCGGTATTTCGAACTTCAGTGGCTCTTCGGTCGCCAGCCAGAACACCTGGACCTTGGCGGCCTACCAGCACATTGTGCGCAAGCGCCTGGCACGCAAGGCTGATATCGATATCAAGCGTGTCGCCGAGAAGGTCTGGGATATCGCACCCGGTGAAACAACGGTATCGCCACCGGCATTCTACTTGCCCAACCAATTGGAGCGGGTAACGGGCTGGGAAGCCAAGCGCTTCTATCCGTATGTGCATCCTGCGCGGACCATGGAAGGCGCGATCACTATGGAGCAAGGGCCGACACGCGGCTATCTGCTGAAGGACGTCTGGCTGATCGACGGTGCGTTGTACAAGGGCAATGCCAGCCATTGGTTGTCGTTGAAGCCGAGCCGGTTCCCTGGCGTCACGGTGGATCACGAAATCGACCGCGGGGCCGTGTACTGCACACAGAATGGCAATACCTGGTTTGGTACCTGGTTGATGGAAGACTGCCCGACCTACGCCCTGGCCTGCGAAGAAGGCGTGCCGGTGACCACCGCGCCCTCGGCTCGCTACCCGCTGTTCAGCCAAGGGCCCGCGTATGAACGCTGGCTGGGCATGCAGCCACTGCGCACGCGTGGCGCGTTCTTCCATGAGCTGGTGCTGTTCGACGACCTCAGCAACAACCGCAACCGGTATTCGCGCTACCGCGCCATGGGTGACAAGTTGCTGTCGCATGTCGACCCGTCGCCGCACCCGGGGGTGTTCATACTGCGTGGCAGCGATGGCGACCTGCGCCTGATGCGCAATGAGCTGGAAGTCGCCTCGCACCTGCAGAAATACCGCGGTTTTCGCATCATCGACCCGATGAAGAGCGATGTGCCAGGTATCGTCGCCGCCTGTGCGGGGGCGAGAACGGTGATTGGCGTTGAAGGTAGCCAGCTGGTGCATGGCGTCAATGTCTTGCAGCCCGGTGGTTCGATACTGGCGCTACAGCCGCCGAACCGCTTCGTGAGCTACTACAAGTACCTGACGGATCGCGACCATCAGCACTTCGGTTTCGTGGTCGGCACACCCCAAGGAGAAGGCTTCACCATCGATATCGATGAAGTGGAGCGAACCCTGGATCTGTTCCCTTATTGATCCTCGATCTGTCGGCAGTCGACTGCCAGGCTGCGCGTAGAAACGCAGCCCTGGCAGGGTGAATCCCAGCAAAATCATGCTGACGGCATTTTGACGAGCCCAGACATGTCCCATTGAGATTTATTATGGTGTCGGATCATTGACGTAATGTCATTGTGCCCATAAGCTCAAATCAACAGCGATCCACTCTTGCGCCAAATCAATAACAACTTACCTCTTGCAGGGGGCGAACATGCGCTCGACTCTGTTCATCAAGTCTTTCTTCCTGTTGGTATTATTGACGGGTGCAGCGCGAGCGGCCGACTCTTACTTGACCGAAAACACCATAGTTCCGCTGTCTTCGGCGGGATGGTTGTTTGCATCCGCAGTGATTGGTTTCATCGCGGTCGCCAATAGGAAGAAGATCTAAGTTTTCTCATTTTTATCACGATGCCAATGCGTTGACGCTAATAGGTGGGTCTTTACGTGTTTTCGGAGGCGCAAGTGCTTGTCAATTTTACAGCTGTTGCTATATTCCAGTAGCCAGCGCCCTAGGTGCGCACAGCAGTAAGAGACAGGCAGGGCGGCATCGCGGTAAAGGGCCTCGAGGATGGGTGAGGCCGTCGCAGCAGGCACGCTGCGAGCGGAGCGAGAGGTTCGTCGTTGTACTCATTCAGTGCTCTTAACCTGGGCCGACTGGCCGGAGGGATCCCTCATGGTACGTTTGCTGATGTCCGTTCTCTGCGCTCTGGTGGTCTGGTCTGGCACCGCTGCCGCCGATACTTCCTCTACTTACCTGTTAAGCCCCGGTGACAAAGTCATGATCTCGGTCTGGCAGGAAGACACCCTGCGTCAGGAAACCGTGGTCCTTCCCGATGGCAGTATTACCTTCCCGCTGGCGGGGCGCGTGGATGTCGCCGGCCTTGAAGCCACCGCCGTGGCGAAAAAGATCGAGACCGCACTGAAGCCATATCTGGCCCAGCCGAATGTCAGCGTGGTCGTCACCAGCACCGCTGGCAATCTGGTGTATGTTCAAGGCAAAGTGATCAAGCCCGGACCGGTGCCGATGGCAGGCCCTACGGCGGTGCTTCAGGCCCTGAGCATGTCGGGTGGAATGGACAAATTCGCCGACGAAAGTGCCATCAAGGTCATTCGCGGCCAAAAGGTCATGCCGGTGCGTTACAAGGATCTGGTTTCTGGGCGTGACATGTCCACCAACTTCCAACTTCAGGCTGGCGATACGCTGGTCGTACCCTGACTCTCCTAATAACTAAGAACGACTTGTGCCTATCAATAAAACAACGAGTGTTGTAACGGCAATCATGATGATGCCGTTCTCCGGGGTGGTTGATGCCGCCAACTGGCAGTCTTCAGTCGAGGTTCCCACGACTGTCGAGTACGACAGCAACCCATTGCTCCTGACGTCCAAGGAGAAAGGTGTGACGCGTACGATCATTGCGCCTGATTACACCCTGGTAGGTCAGTTCGATCGCGATCAGTTGCGCATGGGTGTGGGCATGCATGTGCTGCGTTCATCCGACCGCTCGGTGATGGATGACCGTGAAGACCCGAACCTGCGCCTGGGCTGGCAGCGCGAGACCGAAAGCGGCGGCTTTGGCCTGCTGGCGCAATACGACGAGAGCTCGACGCTGTCCGGTGCGGTGCAGGATACCGGTGTGATAGTAACCACCGACGGCACCCAGAAGATGTCCAGGCTCACGGGCAACTGGAGCAGCGCGGTAACCGAGCGCAGCACCCTGTCCAACGAACTTCGCTACTCCCATGCCAGCTACGACATCAGTACGCTGACCGGTTATGACGAGTACGCCAACGACTTCAACTGGACGTACGCCTGGAGCGAGCGCACTGACATCATCACTGGCTTCGAAGCCCGGCGTTACGAGCCAGACAGCAACAGCACGGCCATCGCCACCAACAGCTATGTCCCCAGCATTGGCCTGAAGTATCAGTTCTCCGACAGCCTGGTCGGCGCCATGCATGTCGGCGTCAACCAGACCAACGGTGCCGGTACTCAGCGCCGTGGTGAAGGCGGCGCATCGCTGACCTACCGTGGCTTGCGTCACGAGGCCAGCTTCAGTGCCGACCGCACCACGATGTCCAACGCCCAGGGCGGTGCTGCCGAAATGGACATGGTGCGTGGCAGCTGGAGCTACCTGCTGACAGAAACCACCCGGGTCGGCGCAGACGCCTGGTGGCAGGACAGCAAAGGGCAGAACCCCAACACTATGCAGACCTACAGCGTCTGGGCCAGCCGGGCGTTTTCGCCGGCCTGGGACCTGCGTTTTTCGTTGCTGTACAAGGAGCGCCAGCAAAGTGGCCTGCCCAATGCCGACGCTACCATTGCTGGTTTGACGCTGACGTATAGATACCCCGACATCTGAATTTCGGATTGGTGGCCACTATGAAATCTGAGTACGAGCTTTCTATCAAAGATTACGTCGCCATCATCAAGGACCGTGCCTTGCTGCTGGCGATCGTCATAGTGGTCGTGGTGGCCGCTACCATCGGGGTGGCGATCAGTGTGCCGCCAATCTATCAATCGACCGGGACCATTCTGGTGGAGTCGCAGCAGATCTCCCCAGACCTGGTCTCGGCCGGCAACAACACCTTTGCCGATGAGCGTATCGAGGTCATCCGCCAGCGGGTGATGACCCGCGAGAACCTGGCGCGGATCATCGAGAAGTACAACCTGTTCGCCGACCGCGGTAGCCGCTTCAGCGAGACCGACAAGATCGAGCAGATGCGCAGTGCGATCGTGGTCGCCACGCTCAGCACGTACGTCAAGGGGCGCGGTGAGGCCACCGTAGCCTTCACCGTATCCTATGAGGACAAACGTGCGGACGTGGCCAAGGAAGTGGCTGACGAACTGGTGTCGCTGTTCCTCAACGAGAACATGAAGCAGCGTACCGAACGCGCCACCGAAACCACCGAGTTCCTCTCCCAGGAAGCTGACAAGCTTGGCGCCGAGCTGGCCGACCTGGAAAACAAGCTGGCGGACTTCAAGCAGGCGCATTCCAATGCCTTGCCTGAAAACCAGCAGTTGCGCATGAGCATGTTGTCGCGCTCGGAACTGGAGTTCCGTGAGGTGGACCGTGACTACAAGGCTGCGCAGGAAGAACTGCGCTATCTGGAACTGGAACTTGCGGCGGCCAACTCCGGCGTGCCTACCCAGGCGGCCAATGGCAGGGCCGTTGCCCCAGACCCTCAGGATCTGCCTGGGTTGAAGGCCGAATACGCCCGACTGCTGACCAAATACACCGAAGCGCATCCGGACGTGGTGGCGATCAAACGCAAGATCGATGCGCTCAAGGCATCGGGTAACCAGGGCATTGCCGCAGTGGCTGGCGGCAACCTCGACGCCGCGCGCGTACGCACCAAGATGGCTGCTGCGCAGTCGCGCATTGCCTCGCTGGCCGATCAGAAGCGCCAGCTGACCACCAAGATGGAAGGCTACGAGGCCGATATCCTCGAGGCGCCGCAAGTCGAGCGCGGCCTGGTGACGCTGCTGCGTGACCATGACAACGCACGCAAGAAATACGAAGAAATCCGCAACAAGCAGATGGGCGCGAAGATTACCGAAAGCCTCGAACAGGAAAACAAGGCCGAGCGCTTCGTGCTGCTGGAGCCACCGCTGATGCCGGAAAAACCGGTCAAACCCAACCGCAAGAAAATCGTCGCCCTTGGCCTGGTGCTGGCACCGGCGGCTGGCGGTGGCCTGGTGATGCTGCTGGAAATGCTCAATCAACGTGTGCGCGGAGTCGGTGCCCTGGAGAGCGTACTGGGCCGGCGCGTGTTGGTGGCGGTGCCGTATATCTCGACCAAGGCAGAGAAAGCCAGGCGCAAGCGGCTGATGTCGATGATGATCGGTGCCGGATTGCTGCTGGTTGCTATCCTGTTGGTGGGCGTCCATATTTTTTACATGCCTTTGGACCTCCTGCTTTTCAAAGCTATGGCTCGGTTTGAATAGGGAGCGCAGCGATGGACAGAAGTACGCCGGCTATTGGTAAGAACATTCACCAGGTATCACCTGTCACGCCCGAGACGCCGCAGGTGCCTTCGGTCATGGAGAAGCCCGGGGAGCTTGGGCAATTCGATTACGTGCAGACAAAGGTAGTGCCGCTGAATGCGGAACACCTGGAGCGTAACCGGATCGTTTCCTTCAACAAGAACTCGAACCTGAGCGGGGCGATCGACCTGCTGCGTACCCAGGTGCTGCAGGCCATGGAAGACAATGGCTGGCGCACGCTGGCGATTACCTCGCCAACCCCCGAGGCGGGCAAGACAGTGCTGGCCGTCAACCTGGCCATGAGCATCGCCCACCACACCAACAAGACGGCCCTGTTGGTGGACTTCGACCTGCGCCGCCCACGGGTTGGCAGCAGTCTCGGCTTGCCGATGGATAAGGCGCTCAACGACGTGCTCGATGGCAAGGCCTGGCTCGAAGAGGCGCTGGTCAACCCGACGCTGCCACGCTTTGTCGTGTTGCCGACGCGAGAGCCGGTACCGATGTCTACCGAAGTGCTGTCGTCAGCCAAGGTCAACAACCTGATCACCGACCTGCGCGACCGCTATGACTCGCGCATCTGCATCTTCGACTTGCCGCCCTTGCTGAGTTCGGATGACGCGATCACCGTGCTGCCGAAGTTCGACTGCGTGTTGCTGGTGGTGGCCAACGGCATGAACAGCAAGAAGGACATCGAGGATTGCCTGTATCACCTGGCTTCATCGAACCTGGTGGGGGCAGTGTTGAACAAGGCGGATGAGCAACTGCGGACGTACTACTGAGGGGTGACCCCTTCGCGTCGAGCCGTCGCGCAAGGGGCTGGCTGTCACTTCCAGGGATACTTCAACTCCCACGCCCACGCATGGTTCACGATCTCATCCAGTAAAGTGTGCGCGGGCTGCCAGCCCAGCACCGACCTGGCCTTTGCCGCATCTGCCACCAGCCGGGGCGGGTCGCCAGCGCGGCGTGGCGCTTCGATGACATTGATCTGCCGCCCGGTCACCGCGCGCGCAGTATCGATCACTTCCTGCACCGAAAACCCCAGCCCGTTACCCAGGTTGAACGCCGTGGTCTCGCCGTTGGCCAGCAGGTAGTCCACGGCCAGCGCGTGTGCCGACGCCAGGTCGGCAACGTGGACATAGTCTCGGATGCAAGTACCATCCGGAGTGTCGTAGTCATGGCCGAACACGGTCACGGCCTCGCGACGCCCGGAGGCCGCCTGCAGGATCAATGGAATCAGGTGGGTTTCCGGCTCATGGCACTCGCCCAGCTCACCGTCCGGGTCAGCACCAGCCGCGTTGAAGTAACGCAAGCTCACTGAACGCAGGCCATAGGCCCGGTCGAAATCTTCGAGCATCTGTTCCACCATCCATTTGGTGCGCCCGTAGGGGTTGATCGGCACCTTGGGGTGTTGCTCGTCGATGGGTACATACTGAGGGTCGCCATACACGGCGGCACTTGAGGAGAAGATCAGCCGCTTGATGCCTGCCCGTACCATTGCCTCCAACAGGCTCAGGGTTGCGCAGACGTTGTTCTGGTAGTACTTGTCGGGGTCTGCCACCGACTCGCCGACCTGGATGAACGAGGCGAAATGGAACACGGCATCGAAGTGATAGTCGCTGAACAGGGCGTCCAGCGCGTGGCCGTCGGCGATGTCCAGGCAGTCCCACTCGATGCCGGGCGCCGGCGCCTGGAGGTCCGCAACCACCACCTCATGGCCGGCACGCAGCAGGTGCTTGACCATGTGTGAGCCGATATAACCTGCACCACCGACAACCAAGTACTTCATCCAATCCTCCTGGAACAGACGCAGCGTCGAATGCCTGGAATACAGGGCTTCAATGACTGTAGATGGCGATATGCCCTATTTCAAGAACAGCCAGTTGGCCATGTGCTGGCCATCGAACGTGATCAGGTAGCGCCCATCCTTGTAGCTCGCAGGCAGGGCATTTTCCTTGCCGTCGCTGTTGCGGCTGAAGAGTTTCAGGCCCGCCGGTGCCTTGATGCTCAGGCTGCCTTCGAGTGGTTCGACGTGGAAGGGCGTGACGTCCTCGGGCCTGGGGATGGCGCGGCTGCCCAGCGAAATGAGCAAGCTGCGCGACTGGGCGAGTGGCTTGCTGTCGAGGCTCTGCACCACGACACTGGCATAGCCGGTTTTCAGCTGGACCTGGATGTCGCCCACGCTCAGCGACTGGCCACCCAGCCAGCCCGTCGCGGCCTGCGTCATGGGCGTATCGATGGTGTAGAGGCCCTGTTGCCAGTTGTGGCGCAGTTCGCCGCTGTCGCTTACGGCTTCGCTGGCATTGGCATCGATCAGTGACTGCCCAGGGTCTTTCAGCACCTGTGCATCTGCGGGAATTGCACTGGCCTGTAACCATGGCAACTCTGGAGTTTGCGGCATGGCGATCTGCAGGCGACCTTTCTCCATGGCGGTGCGCAACATCACCGAGTTGGCCGGTGAGATGTCCTGATTGAACAGGGTCGCCGCGGTGGGTGCGAAAACATAGCGGGTCTTTGCCTGGTGCACGTCCTGGCGCCGATAGAGCAGGGCGGCCGCAGGTAGGGTGGCGATCAGCCCTGGGTCGTTGTAGGCGTTCCAGTTGTCGGCCCGGCGCCATGGTTCGAAGAACGCCTGCTGGCTGTAGGCGTATTGCATGATCGCGTCCCAGCCCTGGTGGCTGCCGGTGCCGGCCACGTAAAGTGGCAAGGTGTGGCGGTCAGGCAGGGGGAAGGGTTCGGCGTTCCACTCGGTGACGGTCATCGGCTTGCCCAGCACCTGGGCCGCGCCCAACCAGTTGATCATGCCGTCGCTGCTCAGCGGATTCTTCTCCAGCTGGCCGAGGCCGCCGTAGCTGTGGGCGTCGACCACATCACCAGCCGTCAATGCGGGTAGCGAGGACAGGCCATTGAGGCCCCAGGTGCTGGTGGTGGCGATCGGCACCTTGACCCCTAGCGTGCTGCGCAGGTAGCCGATCATGTCTGCATAGAAACGCTGCTCCAGGTCGTTGAGGAACAGCTTCGACGGGCCGTGTTCCCAGGCGCGCCAGGTCTTGTCCGCCGGCAGGTCGTGGCGCTGGGCGAAGGCCTTGGCCTGCTCCATGTAGAGGCGGCTGTGCTTGGGGACATTCTTGTCGGGCAGCAGTGCGTTGCCGAAGTGATGGGTGACATCGTTCTCGTTGGTGATCAGCACGGCGGCAATCACCGGGTCGTCCTTGTAGGCGAGCCCGGTGTAGCTGTTGACGTGGGTCAGGTACTGCTCGGCAAAGCGCTTCAAGGCCTGTTGCATGGTGTCGTTGACGAACAGGTAGCCCTTGAGGCCGGCGACAGCATGGTCCTTGGGCAGCTCGTCGAAGCCATAGATGTTGTCAGCCGCCGTGACTGGCCGCGACACATGCAGGTCGAGCCAAACGTAGATACCTTCGTCCTTGAGGCTCTTGATCCACAGGTCGATCTTCTTCAGCGACTCGGCGCTGAGCTGCTGGGTGTCCTTGATCTGCTGCAGGTCGCCAAAGATGTTAGGTGTCACCCACGGGGAGTCGTGGTGGTGCAGGCGAACAAGATTGAAGCCCAGGGCCGACAGGCGCTTGGCCTGTAGTTTGATTTCCTCGTCGGGAGTACGGAACAGCGCATAGGCCGACAGGTTGGTACCCCAGAAGCGTACTGGGGTGCCGTCGGCAAACACCAGCTGCTCGCCATCGGACTTGACGAAGCCGCGTTTGCCGGCCGGTTTTTCCGGCGCATTGAGGAAGGACAGGTCAACCGGTGAAGTGCGCCAGTCGAGCTGGTCATCCGGCCACGTCGTGGGGTCGGTCATGCCAAAGCGTTCAGTGGCGGTCTGGCCGATGGTGATATCCCCGGTCACGCTCAGCTGTGCCTTGATCTGCTGTTGCCCAGGCTTGATCGGGTCGGTGTAGAAGAAGGTGCGCACCTGGTCGGTGTTGCCGCGTTCGAAATAGACCTTGGCCAACGGTGGGTCGAAGCGCATTTCGACGTGGGGCCCTTGGGGGTTCTTGCCCCATGACCAGCCGCGGTTATCTGGCAACAGCACCGGGTCGCCCATTTCCCCGGCAATCAAAGTCGGATCGAAGCGCCAGACGATACCGCCCCCCATCACGTTGCTCTGCCTGCTGTGCGCCTGCAGATCGAAGTCCCAGGTGAGGGTCTGTGCCTGGGATTTCTGGATGTCGGCCTTCAGGTCGAAGTCCAGCTCCTTGTTGCTGCCGGTCAGTGTGTAACGGTAGGGTCCAACGACCTTGAGCGCAGGATAGAACCCGGTCCAGCCCCAGTCCGCGCCCCAGAAGTCGAAGCTGGGCACGAAGGCCGGCCCACCGCCGCGGGTCAGTGTGGGCAGGCCGTTCTGTTCGTCGACACGCACGACCCACTCGGATGCCCAGGCGCCCAGTGGCAATGCCAGCAGGCCGACCAGTAGCGATGTGCGAGTCCATGTACGCAGGGCAAGGCTGGGCATCGAACTACCTCGGTTGAAGGCTGATGGTGGTCACCTGGCTGGTTTCTTCAGCGGCCTGTCGGCGCATCATCTGGATGTAGGCGACGCTGAGCCCGGCAATCGACCAGTACACGATAGGGATTACCGTGATGCTGCTGACGGTGAAAATGGTGACCAGTATCCCCAGCAAGGTTGCCAGCAACACCCGCCCCAGCAGGCGATACGGGTCAGCGTTGTCGCTGATCGCGCGCATTGCCCGGTGGATACCCAGCAGGATGCAGGCGAAAAAGCCAAGGAACAGCCCCAGCCCCACCAGGCCGATGCGCAAGGCCAGGCCGACGTAGGTGTTGACGATGTCGATGATGCCTTCGCCCTGGATCATCGATTGCATTTCCGGGGTGCTGCGGTAGTCGAAGGAGCCGAACAGCGGGTTGCGCTGGATGACGATCCACGAATTGTCGAGCAGGCGTTGGCGGTAGGTGATGTTCTCTGTGTCCACCTTGCCGATGAAGGGCAGCAGGTCGAGTATCTTGTCGCCACCGGGCATGACGCTCAGCAGCGGTATGCTCAGCACCCCGGCCAGGGCCAGCAACGCCAGGCGCGATACGGCGCGCCTGCCCAGCGCGATGAACACCACCACGATCACCCCGGCGCCGATCCACGGACCGCGCGAGAGCGGGGCAAACAGCCCGGCGGCCAGCAGCAGGGCACCCAGGTAGCGGTGCGCAGGCCGTTGCACGAAGTGCTGCACAAACAGGAACAAGCCGATGGCCACGGCCATCACGTAGCCGAGCACGATCGCCTGCCCGGTGGTGACACTGGCACGCAACGAGCCACCACGGCTCAGGTAGGCTTTCATGTCCCATTGCAGGCCCAAGGCATCGAGCAGGGCGTTGTACAGCAGCCAGTTACGTACGTACTCGGCAACCCCGAGCAGCGCCAGGAGAAAGCCCACCAGGACGAACGCGAGCATGGCGTCCTTGAAGTCACTGAGTTCGCGCAAGCCACGGCTGGCCACGTAATAGGGCAGGAACACATCGATGTACAGGCTAAGCACCTGGCGCAGTGTGTCGGTGACAGTGGTTTCGCGCAGCGCCAGTGCGCTGGTCAGCACCAGGCTGGCCAGCAGCAGCTTGTCGGGCAGCAGGCGGCCGAAGCGAATGCTGTCGCTGTGCTTGCGCAGCACCAGCGCCGCCGGCAGCAGTACGCACAGGGTCAGGACGCGTTGGTGGTTGATGTCGAACAGGTAGTTGATCACGCCAAAACCGGGTATTTCGGTCATCGCAGGCGGGATCAGGAACAGCAACAGGAAAAACAGCGCCAGCGGGTTGTGCTCGCGGCGCTGGGCAACCAGCAAGATCACCGTGGCGGCGCCGGCATACAGCCAGAAGCTGTGGGCGAAAAAAGCCGCCAGGGTCAGCACAAACCACAGGTTGCGGCGTCGCTTGAAGTCCGCCAGGGGGATCAGGTCCGTTGCCGGACGCCGGGCCATGAAGAAAACCACACTGGCCACAAGCATAATGACGACCAGGGCTCTTAAATGTTCAGGCATGGGTTGTAGGCACCTATCCCTCGGTGGACTGGATGGAGGCTAGCATCGTGGCTAAATGAAACTATAGTGAGTTATAGCCATTCGGTCAGAGATTGAAGTCATGCAGTCGATTGAAGTTGTGGCGATGCGAAAAATCCAGCACAGGCGCGTGTCGCAGGTTATGCCTATGATTGCGATAGCGGCACTCAGTGCCTCGCTGTCGACGCGCTTTTTCGATTGACCCTGATGGTCGCCCGACAAGGCCCGCGGTAGTGAGCGGGGCATAAGAAAATCAACGGTATGGGGCTGTGATCATGGGGAAGCTGCAGTTTTGTACTCCGTTGCTGGGGCGGAGAGGCTTTCTACGTAATTGTGTCTTGTTGAGTGCCGGGGCAGCGGTGTTCGGTGTCTGCGTCAATGCCAACGCCAATGCGGCGCGCAAACCAGAGCCGAAGGGCGGCTTCGTCATCATCAATGGCTGGGTGTTGCCGGTGGGGTACTTCCAGGACGGACGCTCATGATCAAGGACTACGACACCGACAAGACCCTGCGTAACGCTTACGACTTCTGCATCATCGGTGCAGGCCCTGCGGGGATCACGCTGGCCTTGCGCCTGGCGGCTGCGGGATGGAGCGTGGCGTTGCTCGAAGGTGGCGCGCGCGAGTACACGCCGCGCTCGCAGGCGCTGTACAAATGCACCTCCACCGGCCTCGAGCTGTATCCCGGGGAAGCACGCCTGCGTTACCTGGGCGGCACCTCCAATCACTGGATGGGGCGTTGCCGGCCGTTCACCGAATCTGATTTTGCCGTGCCACCGCCCGTCGACATGCCCGGTTGGCCGATCCCCTACGCTGAAATCCAGCGCTATCTGCCGGGCGCCATGGAGATCGTCGATCTACCCGAGGGCGCGGAGTTTCGCGCAGTGAACCCGGGCCTGAAAGGTGGCGATTTCGATGCCGACCGTTTCCTGCTCAGCCCGCCAACACGTTTTGCGCAGAAATACGCTGCGGCGCTTGACGACACGCCGGGGCTGGATGTGTTCATCAACTGCAACTGCGTCGACCTCCTGTTCGATCAGGCCAACGGCCACTTGAAAGCTATTGAGGTGTCCGATTACGACGGCAAGCGTCAGCCGGTCACCGCGCGCAACTACGTCCTGGCCATGGGCGCCATTGAAAACGCCAGGCAGCTGCTCAACAGCCAGTCGTTGGCGGCCGCGGGCATCGTGCGCAAGGACGGCCTGGTCGGCCGGTGCTTCATGGAGCACCTGAATATCGACATGGGCAAGTTCATCCTGCGCAGCGGAGAGGATACCGAGCCGCGTCAATACTTCACCACCGATGCCTTCGTCGCCGAATACCGCGCCGGCAAGGGCAATGTACTGGCGTCGGTACTCGAAGATGTGAGGACCTATGGCCGTACGGCGGAAGTGAAGCACTTTCTGGAAAACCTGGCCTGCGAAATGGGCGTTGCCAGCAAGATCGAGTTCGTGGCCAAGTTCAGCTGCCCGGGCGATGGCGTGATCACCACGCTGATCGAGCAGTTCCCCAACGTTCAGAGCCGTATCTCGCTGCTGGATGAAAAGGACGAACTGGGTGTGGCCAAGGTCAATGTCAACTGGGTATTGAGCGCCGATGACCGGCACACCATCAAGTGCATCGGCAACGAACTGGCCAAGCAGTTCGCCGAAATGGGCCTGGGTTTCATCAAACTCAGCGATTACGTCTACGACACCAGCCTGCCGCTGGTGTTGTCGCCGCATGCGCATCACATGGGCACCACGCGGATGGCGGCCGCCGCGAAGGACGGGGTGGTAGATACCAACTGCAAGGTGTTCGGCACCGAAAACCTCTATGTCGCCGGCAGCAGTGTCTTTGCTACCGGCGGGGCCTCGAACCCGACCATGCCACTGCTGCAGTTCGCCTTGAGGCTGGCCGACCACCTCAACGAGAAGATGAGCACCATAAAGGGAGCGGCGGCCTGAACCGGCAGAACTGAAGTAGTGGTGTGAAAGGGTTGAGTGCAACAGGGTCAGCACCTACAAGAACGAGACCTTGCGTGCCTCAGGGACAGTCCAGGATCGCTTGATTTGCGAGGCTTGCCATATGTTTGGATGGATACGCAATGCAGTGGCGAATTATGCCAACTCGACCGGGAAAGGCGTCACGGCCTACCTGAAACTTTGCAAACCGACACCGAGGCAGTGGGGCGAATTCCAGTACCGATGGGGCAAGTTCTATTCCGTGGGCAAGAATTTTCACATGAATGTCGGCTGCAACGTCACCGACCCGGCGCTGGTGCGCATCGGCAACAATGTCGGCTTGTCCGATTGCACGCTGCTTGGCCACGACGGCGTAGTCGCGCTGATCGAACTCTGCTATGGCAAGAAGTTGGACTCGGTCGGTGTCATCGATGTCAGGGACAACAGTTTCGTCGGCCATGGCGCGATCGTCATGCCGCGGGTGACCATCGGGCCTGATTCGGTGGTGGCTGCCGGTGCCGTGGTGACCAAGGACGTGGCCCCAGGGACGGTGGTCGGCGGTAACCCGGCCAAGTTCATCTGCACCACTGAAGACCTGATCAAGCGGGTCGAAGAGCGTTGCAATGCCTACCCCTGGATAGACCTGATCAAGCAACGCAAAGGCTCCTTTGACCCGGCACTGGAGTCAACCTTGGCGATGCACCGGCGTCGCTTCTTCTTCGGGGACGGCAGCAATGGATAAGAAGCCTGTCGATGTGATGGTGGTCAACTTCAACACCGCGGCGTTGCTGCAGCCGATGTTCGATGCACTGCGCGCCGCAGGTGGTGAGGCGTTGGCCAGCTACCTGGTGGTGGACAATGCCTCGGTTGACGACTCCGTGGAGCGCCTGGCCAAGGTCTGCCCTGAAGCGCTGCTGCTGAGCAACAAGCTCAACGTCGGTTTTGGCCGCGCCAACAATCAGCTGCTGGCGCACCTGCAAGGCAAGTACGCGCTGCTGCTCAACACCGACGCCTTCGTGGCTGCCGACAGCCTGCAGAAAACCATCGACTACATGGAAGCTCACCCGGAGTGCGGCATTCTTGGTGTGCGCCTGGTGGGTCGGGATGGCGACCTGCAGCCGAGTTGCCGCTATTTCCCGACCCCTTTGAACGTATTCGTCGGGCGCACCGGGCTTGGGCGTTTCTTCCCGGGGCTGAAGATGGTCGATGAAATGGACTGGGACCACGCCTCGGTGCGTGAGTGCGACTGGCTGCCCGGTTGCTTCTACCTGGTGCGCCGTGAAGTGCTCGACCAGGTGGGCCTGTTCGACCCGCGCTACTTCCTTTATTACGAGGAGGTGGACCACTGCAAGCGGGTGAAGGCCGCCGGCTGGAAAGTGGTGTACTTCCCCGACACCACCGTGGTGCACATCGGTGGCGAAAGCTCCAAATCGGTGGCCGAACTGGAAGCGGCGAGCCGGCAGATATCCGGTTATCAGATCGAGAGCGAACTGTTGTATTTCCGCAAGCATCACGGCGCGGCGGGGCTGGCCCTGCACATGCTGCTGGTGAGCCTGGGCGACTTGGTGCTGGCGCTCAAGGCATTGCTCAAGGGCCGCGGCCTGGCTGCGATCAAGGCGTGCTGGCGGCACGCCCGCGCCACCTGGTCACTGTTGTTCAAGACCCAGTTTGCCAGCCAACCCACACGGTAGGTGAAAACATGTTCGATAACATCCGTGCAGACTTGCGCGCGCATGGGGGTGATTGGGGCGCCCAGGGGTTCTGGGTGCTGCTGGTCTACCGCTTTGGCCGCTGGCGTTATGGCGTACGCCCGGCCTTGCTGCGCAAAGTGTGCTCCTTCGTCTACAAGGTGCTGTTCAAGTTCGTGCAGATCATCACCGGGGTCGAACTGCCCTGCGAGGTGGTGATCGGCCGCAACTTCGTCATTGACCACTTCGGCGGCATCGTCATCAGCGGCTATGCGCGTTTTGGCGATGACTGCCGGATCCGTAACGGCGTGGTGGTGGGCCTGAAGAATGTCGACGAACCCATCGCCCCGGTGTTCGGCAACAACGTGGATATCGGCGCCGGCGCCAAGGTACTGGGCAATATACGCATCGGTAACAACGTGACGATAGGCTCTAACGCGGTAGTGCTGATCGATGTGCCGGACAACTGCCTGGCAGTGGGAGTGCCCGCAACCATCAAGGCGCGCAAGCACAGCGATGCGATGCAGTACACGTGACCTAGCCCAAAGCGGACGAGTGAGCTCATGGCGACAGGCATTGGAGTGGTGGTGATCGGCCGCAATGAGGGCCAGCGCCTGGAGCGCTGCCTATTGTCGCTGATGGGGCGTGCGGACCAACTGGTGTACGTGGACTCCGGCTCCTCCGACGGCTCGGTACAGCTGGCGCATCGGCTGGGCGTCGAAGTGGTGGCGCTGGACATGACCCAGCCCTTTACCGCTGCACGAGCGCGCAACGAAGGCTTTGCCTGCCTGCAAGGCATCGTGCCCTGTATCCGTCATGTGCAGTTTGTCGATGGCGATTGTGAAGTAGATGCCAACTGGCTGGGCAAGGCCCAGGCGTTTCTCGACCAGCACCCGGACGTGGCAGTGGTGTGCGGGCGTCGCCGTGAACGCTTCCCGCAACGCTCGGTGTACAACCTGCTGTGCGACCTGGAATGGGACACGCCAGTGGGGGAGGCCAAAGCCTGCGGGGGCGATGCGCTGATGCGTGTCGACGCCTTCATGGCGGTGTCCGGTTTTCGCCCGGAACTAATTGCCGGCGAAGAGCCGGAGCTGTGCGTGCGCTTGCGTGCAGGAGGCTGGAAGATCTGGCGCCTGCCCGATGAAATGACCCTCCACGATGCCGCCATGACCCGTTTCGGGCAATGGTGGCGGCGCAGTCTACGTGCCGGCTATGCCTACGCCGAAGGTGCTTACCTGCATGGCCAGACGCCGGAGCGCCATTGGTTGCGTGAGTCACGGCGCGCCTGGTTATGGGGCCTGAACCTGCCGCTGGCGATACTCGCCATGAGCCTGTTGACGGGCGGTTGGGGGCTGTTGTTGTTGCTGATCTATCCGCTGCAGATCGTGCGCCTGGCCCGCCGGGGCGAGCGTTCGGCGCGGGAAAACTGGTGGCAGGCGGTGTTTCTGGTGCTGGGCAAGTTCCCGGAAATGCTCGGCCAGGCGAAGTTCCTGCTGAACAGGTATGCGGCCGGCAAGGCGCTGCTGATCGAGTACAAATGACATGACGATGACGTTCAGATCGCTGGCCAAGAGTGTGCTCACCTTACAGCCCGGTTATTCGCTGCGCGCGCTCAACAACAAGTACAAGTTGACGGTATCCATGGCCCGGGAGTGGTCCGGCTTGCAGGCCTTTGCCCAGCGCATGTCACGGGCACTGGGCCAGGACCGCTTCGAGCGGCTGGGCGTCGATTGCATTGGCGTCGTTCAGTGGCCTTACATCAGCAAATGCTGGAGCGCCCCGCAGCGTCTGGAAGCGGTGGCGTCGCACTATGAAGTGGTCGCTGCACACTGTGCCCCGTTGCTGCTGTTGCGGCGTGACGAGCACCGGCAGCTGTGCGACCTGTCGGCGTACTCCAGCGGCTGCAGCCTGGTGCTCGACCGGCCGATCTGGTTCAAGCGCGAAGGTGAGCTGGTGATCAACCTGTTCCAGCGCGAACTGCGCGTGGCCTCGCTCGCCTTTACCCTATGCCGTGAAGCGCAGGGCTTGTGCCTGTATATCGGCGCAGTGCAGGGCATCCACAAGGGCGTGGACAGCGAGACCTCGCTGACGATCTACCGCGACCTGACCAAGGACTTCGAAGGCTTGCGCCCCAGAAGCCTGTTGATCGAAGCGATCAAGTGCGTAGCAAGAACGCTGGGGGCCGTGTGTATCTATGCGGTGGGGGACGATTACCGCCACCATCGCCATCCCTATTTTGGCACCGACAAGCATCAGGATCTGGCGGCCAACTACGATGTGATCTGGCAGGAAAACGGCGCCGGTCCTTCGGACCGCGAGGACTTTTTCACCATCCCCTTGGCACCTGCGCAGCGCGCGGTAGAGGAAGTCGCAGCGAAGAAACGGGCCATGTACCGCAGGCGCCATGCGTTGCTGGATGACGCGTTCGGCCAGATACAGGCGGCCTTGGCCGGCAGCCCTGTGCAGCATGGCACGGCAAGCCTGGCCATTCAGTAAACGGACACAGATTCGGGGCACTATGCGCATCGCTTATTTCATCAATCAGTATCCCAAGGTCAGTCACAGTTTCATCCGCCGTGAAATACTGGCACTGGAGCGCCAGGGCATTGAAGTGCAACGTATTGCCTTGCGAGGCTGGGATGCCGAGCTGCACGATGACCAGGACCTGGCAGAACGCGGCAAGACGCGCTATGTGCTGCAGCAGGGGGTGAGGGGCTTGCTGAAACCGTTGGCAGAAATCGTGCGGGCACAACCCAAACGGTTTCTTGGTGCCCTGCGCCTGGCGCTTCGCCTGGGCTGGCGCGCTGATCGCCCATGGCCCTACCACCTGATCTACCTGGCCGAAGCGTGCCGGGTGGTGCAATGGCTGCAGGCCTCCGCTGCGGAGCATGTGCACGCGCACTTCGGCACCAACTCGACCGAGGTGGTGATGCTGGCCAATGCCCTTGGCGGGCCGGCCTACAGCTTCACCGTGCATGGGCCGGAAGAATTCGACAAGGCGCAGATCCTGCACCTGGGTGAGAAGGTGCGGCGGGCCGCTTTCGTGGCTGCCGTCAGCTCTTTCGGTCGTAGCCAGTTGTACCGCTGGGTGGCCCATGAGCATTGGGGCAAGGTCAAGGTCGTGCATTGTGGCCTGGAGCGCAGTTTCCACGAGGGCACCGCGCTTGCACCGCCCGCTGCGCCTCGGCTGGTTTGCGTGGGACGTCTGTGCGAGCAGAAAGGCCAGCTGCTGCTGATCGAGGCGGCGCGTAGCCTGGCGAGCCGGGGCGTGGCCTTCGAACTGGTCTTGGCCGGCGATGGTGAATTGCGTGGCCCGATTGAGGCGCTTATCGCCCGCCATGGCTTGCAGGCGCAAGTGCGCATCACCGGCTGGATCAGCAGTGCACAGGTGCGGGACGAACTCCTCGCCGCGCGTGCCCTGGTGCTGCCCAGTTTTGCCGAGGGCTTGCCGGTGGTGATCATGGAGGCCATGGCGTTGCGCCGGCCAGTGCTTACCACCTACGTGGCCGGTATTCCCGAACTGGTCCACCCGGGTGATAACGGCTGGTTGTTCCCGGCAGGTTCCGCCGAGGCGTTGACCGAGGCCATGCTCGACTGCCTGCAGCAACCGGTGGAGGTTCTGCAGCGCATGGGCGAGGCTGCCTACCAGCGCGTGCTCAAGCGCCACGACATCGATACTGAAGCCGCCAGGCTGGTCGGCCATTTCAAGGTGCCGACATGCTGACCCTGTTGAGCGGGTTGTTGGGCCTGGCGGCGCTGCTGGTCTTGTTGCCGACGCTGGTGCTGTTTACCCAGGTGGTGCTGGCCTGCCTGCCTGCGCCTGTGCGAGGCGCCCGGCAAGGTCCTCGTGCACGGGTTGCCGTGCTGGTGCCCGCGCACAACGAGGCATCGCTGATCGCGTCCACGCTTGCCAGCATCAGGCCGCAATTGCGTGAAGGCGACCAGCTGCTGGTGGTCGCGGACAACTGCACGGACCAGACCGCAAGCCTGGCCCGCGAAGCGGGCGCGCACGTGGTCGAGCGCCAGGATCAACAGCTTCGAGGCAAGGGCTATGCATTGGACTTCGGGGTGCAGCATCTGCGCCAGTCGCCCCCTGAGGTACTGATCATCATCGACGCAGACTGCCAGGTAGGCGCGGGTGCGCTCGAGCACTTGGCGCACTGTTGTGGCGACAACGCCCGGCCCGCGCAAGCGCTGTATCTGATGCATGCGCCTGCCGGCGCCGGGTTGAAGGTGCAGGTCGCCGCCTTTGCCTGGCGAGTGAAGAACCTGGTCCGCCCGCGTGGTTGGGCCCGGGCGGGCTTGCCCTGTCAGTTGATGGGGGCGGGCATGGCCTTTGCCTGGCAAGACGTGTCGGCCGTCAACCTGGCAACCGGGCACCTGGTCGAAGACCTGAAGCTGGGCCTGGAGTGTGCTGCGCTTGGCAAGCCGCCGCTGTTTTGCCCGGAGGCTGTCGTCAACAGCCACTTCCCCACCAGCCAGGAAGGCCTGAGCATCCAGCGCAAGCGTTGGGAGCATGGTCACCTGGGGGTGGTGCTGGCCGAGGGGCCAAGGCTTCTGGGCCGCGCGCTGTTGCAACGCAACTGGCCGCTGTTGGGCATGGCCGCCGACCTGCTGGTGCCGCCGCTGGCCTTGTTGTCAATGCTGCTGATGGCGCTTTTTGCACTCACCTGGCTGGCGTTCGGGGTATTCGATGTGCTGTTGCCAGCGCTGCTTGCCACGCTGGCGTTGGGCCTGCTCGGCGCTGCTGTCATGCTGGCGTGGGTGCGCTTTGCACGGGAGCTGATCCCGTTTGCGGTACTGATGTACACGCCGTTCTATGCGGCCAAAAAGATCCCCCTGTACCTGGGGTTTCTACTCAAGCGCCAGGTGGACTGGGTGCGTTCGAAGCGGGATGACAGCTGATGGAAGCATGGGCCTGGCTGCAACGCTGGAAGTCGGTCATGGGCAAGCTGCGTCTGGTTCAGGATGCAACCGACGAACAACGCCTGCTGGCGTCGCTGAGTTCACCACAGCGGGCAACCGTGCTGGGCTTCGTCAACGCCCATGCCATGAACCTGGTCGCGGGCAAGGCCGATTACTGTCAGGCACTGGCGGCAGCGGACGTGCTGCTGCGTGACGGTGCCGGCATGGCGATATTGCTGCGGCGCCTGGGGCTGGCCCCCGGGCTCAACATGAACGGCACGGACTTCATCCCCAAGCTGCTTGCGGCCTTCAACGGCAGGCGCGTGGCATTCTGGGGGACGTGCGAGCCGTTCCTGTCCGCGGCCGCTCAGCGCTGCGAAGCGCAGTATGGCGTGCACGTGGTGTCACGGCACGATGGCTTTGCCGAGGTGGACACCTACTTCGGCCTCGCCCAGGCTCACCAGCCAGCGCTGATCGTGCTGGGCATGGGAATGCCCAAACAGGAGCAGGTGGCCGCTCGGCTGGCGGCGCTCGACGGCCCCTGCCTGATCGTGTGCGGCGGCGCCATTGTCGACTTTCTGGGTGGCAAGGTAACGCGAGCCCCCCTCTGGGTACGGCGGTTGAACGGTGAGTGGGTTTTCAGGTTGCTCAAAGAGCCGAAGCGCCTGTTTACGCGCTATGTGATTGGTAATCCGTTGTTCCTGTTGCGTGCGCTGCTCTATGCCAGGGCGCCTGCGCATCGGGCTTAGCGATGAAGCTGAATGCTGCCTGTCGGGGTGGTCGAACGGCTCCGCAGCAAACGTCGGGTGCTGCTACAGTGATATCAATCGACACGGGGCGCCGTGCTGCAGAATTTCAAAGGTTTTTCAGGTAGCTGAGGTGAGTTTCCATCGCTTCGTCGTGATGGTCAGGCATTTGCCACACACAGATCAGTGAGGCCTTACGATGGTGTTCGAACCCAGAAGCAGCCGGTCATTGCTCCAGCGTAGAAGCAGCGTCAGCAACGCCATTCAAGCGGGCCTTGACGGGATTGCCGTCACCGGTGTGGCGTGGTATCTGATATACGACCAGTTCGGCTACATCACCTCGGACTACGTGATCATGCTCCTTCTGCTGATCGGTGCGCTGGCGGTCATTTATGACCACTACGCCATCTATCGCAGCAATGTAGGGCTTTCGGTAAAGGCCTTCCGGCTGTTCAAGGCCTGGTCGGCGACATTCTGTTTCCTGGTGGTCATCGCCTTCCTGACCAAGCAGAGCGAAACCTATTCCCGCCTGCTGGTCGTGCAACTGTTTGTCATCGGCTATATCGTGCAGTTGTTCCTGCACGTGGCCATGCGCGAGTTGCAGAAGCGCTTCACCGCCCACGCGCGGCTGGATAACGCGTTAATCATCGGCAATGGCGACCTGGCCAACTTCCTGTATCAAAAGATCAGCAACAACCCGTGGTTCGGTGAGCGGGTGATGGGCTGCATCTGGGTCGATCAGGAAGAGGACTCGGAGCGTGAGGCGCAACAAGATGCAAAGCAGCGCCTGCCGGTGTTGGGCAGCATCGCCGATCTGGACGAGATCATTGCCCAACATGGCATTCGCACGGTGTACCTGGTAACGCCCCTTGGCGGTTCCGCAGTCATTCAGGATGTGTACCTCAAGCTGCTCGACAAGTGCATCGCGGTCAATTGGGTGCCGGACATCTTCTCGTTGCGCCTGATCAACCACAGCGTGCGTGAAATTGCCGGGATTCCGGTGCTGACCCTGTCGGAAACGCCGCTGACCGGGACCAGCCTGTTCCTGAAGAACCTTGAGGACCGCGTGCTGGCCGCGCTCATCCTGCTGTGCGCATCGCCGGTGTTGCTGGCGGTCGCATTGATCATCAAGTTCGACAGCCCGGGGCCGGTGTTCTTCCGCCAGGACCGCACGGGTTGGACCGGGGAGTCGTTCCGCATCTGGAAATTCCGCAGCATGCACGTGCATCAGCCGGAAAACGGCGTGGTCGAGCAGGCGCAGCGTAATGACAAGCGGCTGACCCGGGTTGGCGCATTCATTCGGCGCACCAGCCTCGATGAGCTGCCGCAGCTGTTCAACGTACTGACCGGCGACATGTCGCTGGTCGGCCCGCGTCCTCATGCCTTGCAGCACGACACCCTGTACTCCCAGGACATCGTCGATTACTTCGCCCGCCACAACATCAAGCCCGGCATGACCGGCCTTGCGCAAGTGCGTGGCTATCGGGGTGAAACCAAGGACATCGAGCAGATGATCCAGCGGGTCAATTCGGACATCGAGTACATCAACAACTGGTCGTTGTGGCTCGACTTCGTGATCCTGGTGCGAACGCTCAATGCCTTCACCGGCAAGCAGGCTTACTGACGCCGGAATCCGGCTTGGCGTAAGGGGGAGGGGGCATGAGCCTCTTGTCAGCGGGTGGGGCAGGTGCCGCCAGGCTGTTGAAAGCCGAGTGGCCCTCGCTGGTGTTATGGGCGTTTCTGTTTTCGCCGCTGCTGGCCAGGCTGTTGGCGGATTGCCAATGCGCGAAGATCGACTTACTGGTCTTGTACACCTTTGCCATTTCATTTTTGTGGCTGCTGGCAATCCGTTTCGCATCCGCCAATCAATTCAAGGTGCATTTGCTGCTGTTGCCCTTCTACTTGTTGGCGAGCATCGATCTGTTCGTCGTGCTGAACTTCGGTTCGCGCCTGACGGCGGCCTACCTGTTCATTGCCTTGACCAATTACAAGGAAGCGACGGATTTCTTCGCCACCTACTGGCGCTCGATCGCCGGCATTCTGGCTGTGTTCGTATTGTGCTACGGGGTGGGGCTGGCCGGATTACGTGGCCGTCGGCTGTACCGCAACAAAGCAATTCTTGTGCTGGCGCTAGGCGGCTTGCTGCTGGGCTATGGGGCTTACTTCTACAAGACCGTCAAGGCCAACTCGCTGAGTAAAGGGGCAGTGCTCGACCTGGTGGCGAAAGACCAGAGCACGCCCGTCGGTTACCTTTCGCAGATCGGCCTGACGGCGACCTTGTATGTGGAGTCCAAGGGGTACATCAAACAGCGCCTGGCGTCAGAGGTGAAGATCACCAGCATCTCCGACCAGGCCGATATCGATGCCCTGGTGTTCGTGATCGGCGAGTCTTCGCGCCCGCACAACTGGTCGTTGTACGGCTACCAGAACAGGACCACCCCCCACCTCGATCAGCAACCTGGGCTGTTCAAGTTCAACCGCATGTGCACGACCGCGCCCTACACCTCGGTCGCCGTGCCTTCGCTGCTCAGCCTGGAACCGATCCGTGACTGGGACCTGATTGCGTCGAACAAATCGCTGGTAGGGATCTTGCGCGCGGCCGGCTACGACACCTACTGGCTGTCCTCACAGGAGGTCGACAGCTTTGGTGGGATCATTCCGCAGATTGCCGCTGAAGCTCAATACCGCCAGTACCTGGAACGCAGCTATGACGGATCGCTGATACCGGTGTTACAGAGCGTGCTGGGCAAGGCCAATGGGCACCGGCAGGCGATATTCATTCATATCAAGGGCAGCCACTTCGAATACGCGCGGCGTTTCCCAAGCGACTTCGCCCAGTTCAAGCCTGCCAGCGGTAGCCAGAAAGACCGGATCACCGCCGATTACGACAACTCGGTGCTGTATACCGATTGGCTACTGTCCTCGATCATGCAGCAACTGACGGTCAGCCAGAAGAAAGCGCTGCTGGTCTACTCGTCGGACCACGGCGAGAACCTGCTGGATGACAGCCGGCAACTGTTGGGCCATGGCATAGGCAACGAGTATGACCTGGCGACGTCGGCGTTTGTCTGGTCCAGCGGCAACCTCTCGCCGGCGCAGTCGGGCAAACTGCAGAAGTTGAAGGCCAGGGAAGATCAGCAGGTCAGCATCGCCTCGCTACCGCATACGTTGCTGAACATGACCGGGATATCGATGCCGGGCTATGACAGCACGCAGGACTTGCTCAGCGATGACTTCAAGACCTCGCAATGCCCGCATCTGCTCGGCACCGGCTATGTGCCGTCGTTCAACTTCGACATCAAGCACATCGCCGCCGAGTGATCAGGCGGGTAGCACCAGTGAGTGCAAAGTACGGAAACCTTGGGCTTCTTCCACCAGCCAGTCATGCACCGCACGGGCGCCTGGCTGATTCAACCCGCCTGGCGGGTAGTGCACCATGTAGCGCTTGTGGTTGGCGATGGGGTGGCCGAACGGCACGATCAGTGCGCCGCGCTCAAGCTCGTCATTGAGCAGTGTGCGCCGCGCAATGGCCACGCCGATGCCGGCGATCGCCGCTTCGATGGTCAGGTGGTTGCGGTTGAAGGTATGGCCGCGGCGCACATCCAGCCCGCTGGCGCCGATACCTTCCAGGTAGAATTCCCATTCCGCGTATTCCGAACTGCCGCGCCAGGCGGTGATGTCGTGCAGCAACGGGTAATGCATCAGGTCTGCCGGGCCATGCAGCGGTGGGCGGCCGCGCAGCAGCGTGGGTGAACAGACCGGGAAGATCTGTTCGTCCAGCAACGGGGTCGACAGCATGCCGGGGTAACTGCCGTCGTTGAGGTCGATGGCCAGGTCGAAGTCGCCGGGGTGCAAGGCCTGGGCGCTGTCTTCGGCGACCAGGCGCAGTTCGATGTCCGGGTAGCGCTGCTGGAAGCGCGGCAGCCGGGGGGTGAGCCACTTGGCCAGAAACGAAGGGATCGAGCGCAGGCGCAAGGTGCCGCGGATTTCCCCGGCATCCAGACGCACTAGTTCGGCCTCGATGCTGCCATAGGCCTCGGTGACCGTCTGTGCCAGGCGCTGGCCCTCGGCGCTCAGCTCCACACCGCGCGCCCGGCGCAGGAACAGTTTGTAGCCCAAGCGTTCTTCGAGCTGGCGCATCTGCTGGCTGACCGCACCGGGGGTGATGTGCAGCTCTTCGGCGCAGCGGGTGAACGACAGGTGCCGCGCCGCACAAGAGAAGACATGCAGCCAGACGAACATCTGGCCATTGAGTTGCCGTCGCATTGTTTAGCCCTGCTAAAGCCTTGCTTAGAAAGTTTCGTTGGTCATCTGCCAGCGAGCGCGGCAGTATCGCGCAAATTGGCAATACCGTTCAATTTTCTCAGATAACCGTGCGGCAGCATTCAGCGCCGACACGGTCAGGCATTAGCATGGCTATCAGTGTTTTCGACCTTTTCAAGATTGGCATCGGCCCGTCCAGCTCCCACACCGTAGGCCCGATGCGGGCGGCGGCGAGTTTTGCCCAGGCGTTGCGCGAGCAAGGCCTGCTGGCGCAGGTGCAGCGCATCGAAGTGCGGCTGTACGGTTCGCTTTCCGCCACCGGGGTAGGCCATGCCACTGATCGCGCCTGCCTGCTCGGCCTGATGGGCCAGTGGCCGGACCGCATCGACCCGGCCTCCATCGAACCGCGCATCAACCAGTTGCTGCAGGAGCAGTGCCTGATGCTCGATGGCAGCCATCCGCTGACGTTCCAGTACGCCCGCGACATGCTGTTGCTGGACGAAAGCCTGCCTTATCACCCCAATGCCATGACCCTTGAGGCTTTGGGCGGGCAGGGCTGCCTGTTGCAGCAGACCTACTATTCCATCGGCGGCGGCTTCATCGTCGAGCAGAGCGAGATCGATGCACCGCAGGCCGAGGCCAATACCGTTCACCTGCCGTACGAGTTTTCCAGCGGCGCCGAACTGCTGGCCCTGTGCAAGGCCAGCAACCTGAGCGTTGGCCAACTGATGCTGGCCAACGAGTGCGCCTGGCGGCCAGAAGCCGAGGTGCGCGAAGGCCTGTTGCGGATCTGGGCGGCGATGCGCGACTGTGTCGACAACGGCCTACGCAACGAAGGCGTCCTGCCCGGCGGGCTCAACGTCAAGCGACGTGCCGCACGGTTGCACCGCAGCCTGCAGGAGGCCGGGCAGCCCAACGTGATCGGTTCGACCTTGAGCGCCATGGAGTGGGTCAACTTGTTTGCCCTGGCGGTCAACGAAGAAAATGCCGCCGGCGGGCGCATGGTCACAGCGCCCACCAATGGCGCCGCGGGCATTATCCCGGCTGTGTTGCATTACTACATGAAGTTCAACCCGAGCGCCTGTGACGACGATGTGGTGGCGTTTCTGCTGGCCGCTGCCGCAGTCGGCATCCTGTGCAAGAAGAATGCATCGATCTCGGGGGCTGAGGTCGGTTGCCAGGGCGAGGTTGGCTCGGCCTGCTCGATGGCTGCTGCGGGCTTGGCCGAAGTGTTGGGCGCCACACCGCCACAACTGGAAAACGCCGCCGAAATCGCCCTGGAGCATAACCTCGGGCTGACCTGTGACCCGGTCGGCGGGCTGGTCCAGGTGCCGTGCATCGAGCGCAATGCGATCGCGGCGGTGAAGGCGATCAATGCCGTGCAGATGGCGTTGCGCGGTGATGGCGAGCACTTCATCTCGCTTGACCGTGTCATCCGCACCATGCGCGATACCGGCGCCGATATGCATGCCAACTACAAGGAGACGTCGCGCGGTGGCCTGGCGGTAGCGTTCGTCGAGTGTTGATCGGCGTTGCGCCGGCAAGTGGCCTTGCCGGCGAACGCTGCTTGCGGGTTACACGCTTTCCAGCTGGCTGACGGCAGCCTTCAGCCGCTGCGTCAATTGCGGACGGCCCTGGTGGGTCACATCCGGCGCCTTGCGCACTCGCCCGTGCTGGTCGACCCAGTGGCCGTTGCTGAAGTACCGGTAGCTGGCCGAGCCATTGTTCCAACCGGTTTCCAGCAGACCGTGCAGATGGAAGGTCTGTGCGATCTGGCTGAGCGGGCCGCTGGGGCTGCCGTCCAGGCTCAGGACGATCGACGGCGCGCCGGCCGGCGCGAATTGCAGCTCGCTGTAGTCACCCCACACGTTGGCCTGGAATGGCTGCGACGGGTAGGTGGCCTGGCTGGCGCGAGCCTTGCCGGAGACCTTCTTGGTCACGGTGTTGACCAGCAGGTCGAGGGTCAACGTCGGGGCGCCGACCAAGCCGTTGCTGACGTTCAGGCGAACATGGAACAGTCCGATTGCCATGGTGTCTCTCCTTGTCTACTCAGGCTTTCTTGGCGGCCTTGGTGGCCGGGGACTTGGTCGCTGCGAGGGCCTGATCGAGGCCGCCGGTGGCCAGCTGCTTGAGGTGCGCGAGATCGCCGTTGGCGATGGCGGCCTCAAGGGTGGCGTTGTGCAGTTCGCTGTGCAGGTCGACGTTGGCCAGCTGCTGGATGCGCTGGCCTTCCAGCGTGACCGGGACGTTATCCACGTTCACCCAGCGCTGGCCATTGTAGTACTCGTAGTCGGCCACGCCGTGCTGCCAGCTTGGGTCGAGCAGTGCCCTGAATTTGAACTGCACCGGTGAGTTGGCATGCGGCCCACCCTGGTTGCCCTGGGCGGTGATCAGGATCCTGCCTTCGCTCGGTGGCTGTACGGTGAGGTAGGTGTAGCTGCCCCAGACGTCCAGGTGCAGGTCCAGCGGTGGGTTGATGGCCTGGGTGATCTGGGCCGCGCCGTTAAGGCTACGGTCCGGGGTATAGACCAGCAGGTCCAGTTGCAGGCGCGGGGCGCCGGCGGCGTTGTTGCCGATCTGGTAGGACACCGGGAACAGGCCTACCGAAGGTGCGAGCAGTGAATCAGACATGATTGCCTCCGTTGCATTCGATGAATGAATGACCGTTACACAGCTGCGAAGGTGGGCGGAAAAGGCGGGGAGATGAGGGAGCCGGGCGGCGGTGTTGCTTGCCCGGAGCGAGCGGCCGTTGTCGGCCAGCTTGTGCAACCAGTCCCTGGTCTGCGGTGCCGCCTGCCTGGCAGCCCGCTTGAGTAAAGCAGGGCTGCCTGGCAGTGATGGCGTTTTTGCATTATCTCCGACGAGCGGAGCGGCTTTGTGTTACTTGCTCTTGTTCTTGAGGGTGAGGAAGCTGGCACGCATGTCTTTGGCCCAGCCGTCGAGCACGGGTTTGACATCGTTCAGGGTCAGCTTGGTCTTGTCGTTCTCCAGCTCTTTGCCGGTGCCCTTGCGCACCACCTGGGCCAGTACCTTCTGGTTGGCGCCATCGAGGAAGGCCGCTTCGACGCCGACATCCACTTCCTGGTCGCGGCCGCCCATCGCGGTGTTGACGCCCGCCGAAATCAGCGCGATCGGGATGAATTCGTAAGGTTTGAGGCTTTCATTGCTGGTAGCTACCGCGGTGATCGCCGGGCGTACCACGATGGTGCCCGGGCCGGGCGCCTTGGCCAGGGTCAGCACGCTGCCCATTTCACGGCGCAAGGCATCGTTGAAGTAGCGAGTGATTTCAGCCAGCGTCTGTTGGGAAATGACCGCTGTGGCTTGTGGCTTGGGGTAGAACTGGCTGGGCTCGATGAAGACCTGCGTGTACTGGTTGACATTGACTTTGGGGTCGATCCAGCGCATCACCGGTGCACCAGTTGGGCTTTTGGCTTCCTGCAGGCGACTGTAGTCCTTGAGGAAGCCGGAATAATCCTTCGGGTCCACGCGGTTGCTGGAGCACGCGGCTACAGCGAGCAAAGCGGCACACAACAAGGTAACGCGAGGCAATGATTTCATGATGGTCATGCATCCATTATGGGTCGGCCAGAACAACGCTAGCAGGTGCTTGGCGAATGGCCAGTGGACGTTTGAAAACCCTTTCATGGTTGTGCATGTCTTGAAAATCGTAGTGCCTTTTAGATCGAGCGCCGCCCGCGCGGCGCATCGCGAGCTGCGCTCGCTCCTACGCTTGTTTCGGGCCAATTATTCCTGCGCGATTTGCGCGCGAGCGCTTGGGCGCATGACGCGATATCGCGTCGTAGCAACAAGGCGGTCGCGCGCCGCTGCCACAAGCGTTACTGGCCCGAAACAAGCGTAGGAGCGAGCGCAGCTCGCGATGCGCCGCGCGGGCGGCGCTCGATCTCAAACACGGCGCAGCTTTCAAGGCATACGCCCTGTTATCCCAGCGCCTCCCGCAACCGGTACCACAACATCCCCAGCGCCAGCAGCGGCGAGCGCAGCGCCTTGCCGCCCGGGAACGTCAGGTGTGGCACTGCGCTGAACACATCCAGCCCCTGGCTCTGCCCCAACGCGATGCCTTCGGCCAGCAACTTCGCCGTCCAGTGGGTCACGTTCAGCCCATGGCCGGAATAGCCCTGGGCATAGAAGACGTTGGGGTGTTGGCTCAGCCGCCCCACTTGCGGGAAGCGGTTGGCGGTGATGCCGATCATGCCGCCCCACTGGTAGTCGATGCGCACATCGGCCAGTTGCGGGAACACTTTGAGCACCTTGGGCCGCATGTAGGCCGCGATGTCCTTGGGGTCGCGCCCGGAATAGTGGCAGGCGCCGCCGAACAGCAAGCGGCGATCGGCAGTGAGGCGGTAGTAGTCCAGGCCGACCTTCTGGTCGCACATGGCCATGTTCTGTGGAATCAGCTTGCTCGCCAGTGCTTCCGGCAGCGGTTCGGTTGCCACCACGTAGCTACCGGCCGGCAGCACTTTACCGCTCAGGCGTGGTTCCAGTTCGTCGAGGTGGGCGTTGCAGCCCAGCACCAGGCTCTGTGCCCGCACCTTGCCCCGTGCCGTGTGCAAGGTCACCGTGGGGCCATGTTCGATGCGCAGCACCGGGCTCTGTTCGAAAATACGCACGCCCAGGCCATGGGCCACGCGCGCTTCGCCCTGGACCAGGTCGAGCGGGTGCAGATGGCCTGAGCCCATGTCTACCAGGCCGCCGGCGTACTGGTCGCTCGCGACGATCTCGTGCATGCGCTCGGGCCCGACCAGGCGGGTTTCGTGGCGGTAGCCAAGGCTGGCCAGGTCCTCCTGTTCAGCCTTGAAAGCAGCGAACTGTGCCGGGGTATTGGCCAGTTCGCAGAAGCCCCAGCGCAGGTCGCAGGCGATCGCATATTGTTCGATGCGGCGAGCTACCAGGGCCACCGACTCGATGCCGGCCTGCTGCAGGTAGCGCACACCGTCCTGGCCGACGTAGCGGGCAAAACCGCTGACATCATGGCCGATGCCGCGAATCAGCTGGCCGCCATTGCGCCCGCTGGCGCCCCAGCCGATGCGGCGGCCTTCCAGCAGCACCACGCTGAGCCCGCGTTCAGCCAGTTCCAGCGCGGTGTTGACCCCGGTCAGGCCACCGCCGACCACGCACACGTCAGCGGTCAGTTCGCCGTCGAGGCTGGGGTAGGGCGTCGTGTTGCGCGCCGTGGCGGCGTAGTACGACGCGGTATGTTGGGTATCGAAAGGCATGGCGCGTTCTCGGTTCAACGGTTGGACTTGATCTTGCTCCAGGAGCGGGTCATGACGCGCATGATCTTCGGGCTCGGGGTGCTGGAGATGTACAGCTTGTCCAGTACCGCCTGGGGTGGGTAGATCTCGGGGTTGTCGACCAGCGCCTTGTCCATGTAGGCCTGGGCATCAGGGTTGGCGTTGGCGTAGCCGACCGTTGTGCTGACCTTGGCGATCACCTTCGGGTCAAGCAGGTAGTTGATGAAGGCCAGGGCCTGGTCGGGGTTCTGGGCGTCCTTGGGGATGGCCAGCAGGTCGAACCACAGGTTGCTGCCTTCCTTGGGAATGCTGTAGGCGATCTTCACGCCGTTTTTCGCTTCCGCGGCCCGGTTGGCCGCTTGGAACACGTCGCCGGAATAGCCGAAGGCCACGCAGATGTCACCATTGGCCAAGTCCGAGACGTACTTGGAGGAGTGGAAGTAGGTGATGTACGGGCGCAGTTCGAGCAGGCGCGCTTCGGCCTTGGCATAGTCGCCCGGCTTTTCGCTGCGCGGGTCCATGCCCAGGTAGTTGAGCATCGCCGGGAACAGCTCGTCGGGCGAGTCCATGAAGGCCACGCCGCATTGCTTGAGCTTCTTCAGGTTTTCCGGCTCGAACAGGGTTGCCCAGGAGTCGATATGGTCCACGCCCAGTGCGGCCTTGACCTTTTCGACGTTGTAGCCGATGCCGTTGGTGCCCCACAGGTACGGCACCGCGTACTGGTTGCCGGGGTCGTTCTGCTCAAGCTGCTTGAGCAGCTTCGGGTCCAGGTGCTGCCAGTTCGGCAGCTTGCTGCGGTCCAGCGGCAGGAACGCACCGGCCTGGGCCTGGCGGGCCAGGAAGTGGTTGGAAGGCACCACCACGTCGTAGCCGGTGCGGCCGGCGAGCAGCTTGCCTTCCAGGGTTTCGTTGGAGTCGAACACGTCATAGACGACCTTGATCCCGCTGCTGGCCTGGAAGTCGGCCAGGGTTGTGTCCCCGATGTAGTCGGTCCAGTTGTACACGCTGACGCTGGGCGTGGCCTGTGCGGCGGCGCCGAACAGCAGGGCGAATGTGGCGGGGATCAGGGCTTGCAGATGACGCATGTCGACACCTCGTTGGTCTTGTTCTTGAATTCGGTGCAAGGGGGGGCGGCTGCCGCCCCCGGAAAATCACACGCTCAGCAGCAGGAACTCGCGCTCCCAGGAACTGATGACGCGCTTGAAGTTTTCATGCTCGGCGCGCTTGACCGCCACATAGCCTTGGACGAACTGCTTGCCCAGGTACTGCTGCACGGTTTCGCAATCTTCCATGTGCTGCAGGGCATCCTCGATGGTGATCGGCAACCGCAGGTTGCGCCGCTCATAGGCACGGCCCTGGACCGGCGCGCTCGGCTCGATTCTCTCGACCATGCCCAGGTAACCGCACAGCAAGCTGGCGGCGATCGCCAGGTAAGGGTTGGCGTCGGCACCCGGAAGGCGGTTTTCCACGCGCATGGCATCGGGGCTGGAGGTCGGCACCCGCAGGCCGGCGGTGCGGTTTTCCTCGCCCCACTCGACGTTGACCGGTGCCGAAGTGTCCGGCAGGAAGCGGCGGAACGAGTTGACGTTCGGCGCGAACATCGGCAGCAGCTTGGGGATGTACTTCTGCAGGCCACCGATGTGGTGCAGGAACAGCTCGCTCATGCTGCCATCTTCATTGGCGAATATCGGCTTGCCGGTGGCAATGTCGACCACGCTCTGGTGCAGGTGCATGGCGCTGCCCGGTTCGTCGGTGATCGGCTTGGCCATGAAGGTGGCGGTGACGTTGTGCTTGAGCGCAGCTTCACGCATGGTGCGCTTGAATACGGTGATCTGGTCGGCCAGGTCCAGCGCGTCGCCATGGCGGAAGTTGATCTCCATCTGCGCCGGGCCGTCTTCGTGGATCAGCGTGTCCAGGTCCAGGCCCTGCAGTTCGCACCAGTCGTAGACGTCTTCGAACAGCGGGTCGAATTCGTTGGCAGCGTCGATCGAGAACGACTGACGCCCGCTTTCGGCACGGCCCGAACGGCCCAGCGGTACTTGCAGGGGCAAGTCTGGGTCTTCGCAGCGCTGGGTCAGGTAGAACTCCATTTCCGGCGCGACAATCGGCTGCCAGCCTTTGTCGGCATACAGCTTGAGCACTTTCTTCAGCACGTTGCGCGGCGACAGCTCGATCGGGTTGCCATGCTTGTCGAAGGTGTCGTGGATGACGATGGCGGTGGGCTCGATGGCCCACGGAATCTGGTAGACCGCCGTCGGGTCGGGGCGGCAGATCATGTCGATGTCGGCCGCATCGAGCAGGTTGTAGTAGATGTCGTCGTCGACATAGTCGCCGGTGACCGTCTGCAGCAGCACGCTTTCGGGCAGGCGCATGCCGCGCTCGTGGAGGAATTTGGCGGTCGGTGCGATCTTGCCGCGGGCGATGCCGGTCAGGTCGCTGATCACGCATTCGACTTCAGTGATGCGGTGTTCTTTCAGCCAGGTGGACAGCTGATCGAAGGGGGCGTTCATACAGACCTCTTGGTTGGGTTTCTTGTGTGCGCGGCAGGTGCCGGTGACTTCCCAGGTGGCGCGCTGGAGACTATCTTGAGCGCAGGCCCGTAAAGCCATCTATCCACTTTCTTCGGCAATTGATGCACCAAAATAGTGCAAATAGGACAAAGCGTGACAACGCCCAATGCCTTGCAGGTTCAGGCTTTCCACACCACCGATGTCACCGAACAGGTACGCGCCACCCCCGGGTGGCAGCAGCAGTACCGGCAGATGTCGCCAGGGCATTTCAGCGGTCAGCTGCGCTGCCTGGGGCTCGATGGTGTGGAGGTATACGAAGAGCGCCTGAATACCCGGGTCGAGCAGTTCTTCCGTGCGCCAAGCGGTTCACTGGCGTTCTGTTTCGATCAGAGCGAAAACAGCCTGTACCTGCTCAACGAACAGAGCCGCAATATCTGGATCACGCCGGAAAACTACCAGGAAGTCGCAGTGGTGTTCGACCAGGCGTTTCTTGCCCGCCACGGTCTTGACCCGCAACGGCTCGAAGGGTTGTTCATGGTGCCGTTGGGTAGTGGCCAGAATGCCTTGTTCGGCAGTTGGCTGAGCGCCACCTTGACCCGCCTTGGCCAGGCTGATTGCCCACTGCAGGGGCAGGCACTGGCCGAGCAGCTGCTTGAGGACTGCCTGTTCATTCTCGACAATGCCTGCCAGCGCTTGCAGGGCGGGGCGCTGGGACGGCGCGGCGAGGAGCGGGCGATCATGCAGCGGGTCAGTGAGTGGGCCGCAGACTGCCCGGAAGAAACCCTTAACCTGGTGGAGCTGGCCGAGGTGGCCGGTGTGTCGCTGCGCCAGTTGCAGCAGGCGTTCAAGGCATTCACCGGGATGCCGCCAGCGCACTGGCTGCGGTTGCGTCGGCTCAACGGCGCGCGGCGGGATCTGTTGCGCGGCGGTGAGGTGACCGTGGCTGAGGTGGCCATGCGCTGGTCGTTCTGGCATTTGGGAAGGTTTTCAGAGAGTTACCGGCAGTTGTTCAAAGAGTTTCCGAGCGAGACCTTGAAGCGGCGCAGGGGCTGAATCGTTGGCTATTCGCCATGGCAGTTTGGTCGTTTGTGAGATCGAGCGCCGCCCGCGCGGCGCTCGATCTCACAGGCAACCCAGCATTCAAGCCAGAAAATTGCTATCGTGCCCGGCAGTTTCCACCCGAGGTCCCGATGTTCTACCTGCCTTTGCCCAGCGACCAGGCCGACCGCCTGGCCAGCGCGCCCCCCGCCACCGACTTCTTCCCGAGCGCCAGCCTGCTGGAAGCTGCCGCCGTGCTGTTCGTGCAGAACCTGCCACGCCAACCGGCCAGCGCTTCGGCGGACGCACAAGAGCGCCGCTTCGCCGAGATCGTGCGCATCGCCAATGAAGTCGAAGCCGCCGCGCCGGGCCGATTCCAGCGGCAGGTCGCCCAGCACTTTGACCGCGAGGCGTTCGCCATGGGGCTGGGCATGCTCGGTGAGAACGGCGTCGCCCTGGTGTCGGCCGAAACCGAGTACCAGGCCGATGAGTTCCAGGACGCCGAAGGCCAGTGGAATTTCCAGTTCGCCGACAGCTACCGCCAGCGTGTGACCCCGCTGCACCCGGTGTACCTGCCGTCACTGGCCAGTGACCTTATGCTCAGTGACCAACAGAACCGCCTGCTGCGCGAGTTCCTGTGCGGCGTCGACGAATCGGTTGCCGTGCAGGGTTTCGCTGGTACCGGCAAGACCTTCCTGATCCACCAGTTCGCGCGCTTGCTCGACCCCCAGCGCACGCTGTTGCTGGCCCTCACCGAAGGCCAGCTGCGGGCATTGCAGGCACGGGTGAAGGATGCCCAAGCCTACACTGCGATGACTTTCGGCCAGCTGGCTGACGACATCCTCAACCGTGACCTCACCAGCAACGGCTGGCGCCTGCGCGACCCGTACCGCACCAAACTGTCCTGGCGACCGCAGGAGGCGCAGGTGGTGCGCTGGTTGAACATCCCTGACATCGGCCCGCTCGCCGCACGCGATGTGGTGGCCCTGTGCGTCAAGGCCGTGCGCAGCTTCTGCCGCAGTGGCGACAGCCAGTTGCAGCTGCATCACTTGCCCTGGGCTGGGCCGGGCACCACGCCGCTCGACCAGGAAGTGCTGCTGGAAAAGGCCCGCCTGTACTGGCACGAACTGATCCGTCCGTCCGCCCGTGAAATCCAGCTGCCGGTACGCGACTACCACCGGGTCAAGCTGCTGTCGCTGACGGCCGAGGTGATCGACAGCCGCTACAGCCACGTCATCGTCGACGAGGCCCATGAGCTTTCGGCTCCGATGCTGGCCGTGCTCGATCGCAGCCCGCAGTCAGTGATTGCCCTGGGCGACGAACTGCAGAACCTCAATGGCCTCAGCCCGCACCATGGCAACTTCATCCGCCAGCGCTACATCGACCATTCGCTGCGCGCCGGCCCGGCCATGGATGGCGTGCTCAACCCGTTGATCCAGGCGCACCCGGCGGCGATCCAGGCGGCCTTCAGTGGCAGTGCCGAGCATTACACGCGGGTGAGCTTCTTCGACACGGTGACGGTGCCTGAACAGCCCACCGCGCTGATCGTCGATGACGAGTGGGGCCTGTTCGGCTGGTTCCAGCGCCTGACCCATCAAGGGGTACCGTTCGTGCTGCTGAAAAGTGCGCGCAAGGACTTCGAGCTGTTCGTCGAGGATTGCATCGAGCTGTACCGTTACGGCACCCGGGCGCGCCATCCGATGCTGTTCCGTTACCCCAGCTGGCAGGCGCTGGAGCAGGACAAGGGTGACGACAAGGCGTTTGTTGCCGTGGCCGGCATGCTGCGCAAAGGCTATACCGCCGAGCATTTTGCCAAGGCCAAGAGCCGTTACCGCTGGGACAAGGCGCCGAAGCTGTTCCTCGGGCGGGTGCGGGATGTGAAGAACATGGAGTTCGCCCGGGTGATGGTGTCGCCGGAACTGATGGTGGCGCCGAGCACGGCGGGCAATCGCAACGAGCGGGCGCGGATGCTGGCGGGACTGTATACCGCCTGTTCGCGGGCGCGGCATGAACTGATCGTGCCGGGGGGGATGCTGGACTGGGTCAAGGACCAGGTCCGGGATTGAACAATCAGGGCTGCAAAGCAGCCCCAATCAATGAATCAGTTACGATCCAGCCACACGGTCTGGGCATTGGTGAACTCGCGCACACCAAAGTGCGACAGCTCGCGCCCGAAACCGCTCTTCTTCACGCCACCAAACGCCACGCGGGGGTCGGAAGCGCAGTAGCCGTTGATGAACACGCCGCCGGTATCCAGCGCTGCGGTCATGCGCTCGGCCAGCGCATAGTCGGCGGTGTAGATGGTCGACGCCAGGCCGAATTCGCTGTCGTTGGCCAGCTCGACGGCATGATCGGCATCACGGGCAGTGATGATCGCCGCCACCGGCCCGAACAGCTCTTGCTTGAAGGCGGTCATGTCCGGGGTGACGTTGGCGAACACGGTCGGTGCGTAGAAGTTGCCCACGCCTTCGACCTTGTTGCCGCCCAGCAGCAGGGTGGCACCTTCGGCCAGCGTCGCCTGGACCTGGCCATCCAGCTCGTCACGCAGGTCGTAGCGGGCCATCGGGCCGATGTAGGTGTCGTCTTCCAGCGGATTGCCGATTTTCAGCTTGCGCGTGGCTTCGACGAACTTGCGCGTGAATTCCTCGACGACATCCTCTTCGATGATCAGGCGCTTGGCGGCGGCGCAGACCTGGCCGGTGTTCTGGTAGCGACCGATCACGGCGGCCTGCACGGCGGCGTCGATATCGGCGTCAGCCAGCACGATGAACGGGTCGGAACCGCCCAGCTCCAGCACGCACTTCTTCAGCGCCGCACCCGCCTGGGCACCGATGGCCATGCCGGCACGCACGCTACCGGTCAGGGTCACGGCGGCGATGCGCACGTCGTTGATGGCGCGGGTGACGCCGTCCGGGGTGACGTTCAGTACCTCGAACACGCCTTCAGGCAGGCCGGCGTCCTTGAACAGCTCACCCAGCAGGTAGGCGCTGCCCATCACGTTCGGTGCGTGCTTGAGCACGTAGGTGTTGCCCGCCAGGATCGCCGGCACCGCGCCGCGCAGTACCTGCCAGACCGGGAAGTTCCACGGCATCACCGCCAGGATCGGGCCCAGCGGGCGGTACTCGATGCGGGCTTTCTCGACCTGGGTCGGCTCGGCGGCGAGCATGGCCGGACCGTGCTCGGCATACCAGCGGCACAGGCCGACGCATTTGGCGACTTCACCACGGGCCTGGGCGATCGGCTTGCCGATTTCGCGGCTGATCATCTGCGCGAAGGCTTCGGCCTTGGCTTCGAGGGTGCCGGCTAGGGCGAGCAGGTACTCGCTGCGCTGACCCAGCGACACCTGGCGCCACTGGCCGTAGCCAGCCTTGGCACGTTGCAGCGCCGCTTCCAGTGCGGCGTCGGTGTCGAAGGGGTAGGCGCCGATCTGCTCGCCGCTGAACGGGTCGACGGAGATGGCGTGGGTCAGGCTGCTGATCGCACTCATGGCTGGACACTCTCGTTGTTGTTAATCAGTGAGGCCAGACTAGTGGGCTATGGCTTTAATGAAAACTGAATAATAATGAGTGAAACATTCACGTTTGGAGAATGACTGTGGACCTGGTGCAACTGGAGATCTTCAAGGCCGTGGCCGAGCAGGGCAGCATCAGCGCCGCCGCCCAGCACATCCATCGGGTGCCGTCGAACCTGACCACGCGCATCAAGCAGCTGGAGGAAGACCTCGGCGTCGAGCTGTTCATCCGCGAAAAAAGCCGCCTGCGCCTGTCGCCAGCGGGCTGGAATTTCCTTGAGTACACCCGGCGCATCCTCGACCTGGTGCACGAGGCGCGGCTGACCGTGGCCGGCGAGGACCCGCAAGGCACCTTCGCCCTGGGTTCGCTGGAGAGTACGGCAGCGGTGCGTATTCCGGCCTTGCTGGCCGCTTATAACCAGCGCTACCCAAAGGTTGACCTCGACCTGTCCACCGGGCCCTCGGGGACCATGCTCGAAGGCGTGCTGGCGGGGCGCCTGGTGGCGGCGTTCGTCGACGGCCCGGTGCTGCACCCCACGCTCGAAGGCATGCCGGTGTTCGAGGAGGAGATGGTGATCATCTCGCCGCTCAACCATGCCCCGGTCACCCGCGCCCAGGATGTCAACGGCGCGAGCATCTACGCCTTCCGTGCCAACTGTTCGTACCGCCACCACTTCGAGAACTGGTTCGTCCAGGACCAGGCGGTGCCCGGCAAGATCCATGAAATGGAGTCGTACCACGGCATGCTTGCCTGCGTCAGCGCCGGCGCCGGCCTGGCCATGCTGCCGCGCAGCATGCTCGACAACATGCCCGGCTGCAGCACAGTCTGCGCCTGGCCGATGCAAGAGCAGTTCCGTTACCTCAAGACCTGGCTGGTGTGGCGCCGAGGCACGGTTTCGCGCAGCCTCAGCATGTTCGTGAAACTTCTCGAAGAGCGGCGAACGGCGTGAACATCAGCAGTGGATGGGGTCCAACATTAGGTAAGCCATCTCCCTGAGGAGGAGCTGACCATGCGTAACCATCACTATGCATTTGGCGCCACGTTGCTGATCGCACTGGCGCTGCCCTGGACCCTGGCAGCCGCGGCGGAAGTGGACGACCACAACGCCCCCATCGACATGCAAGCCGTGCAACTGCAGCCGCAGGAGCAGAACGGCGTGCGCTACCTGGAGGGTGGTATCGGCCAGGACGAGGCCAATGCCATGCGCCACACCAAGGGCTATGACCTGCACGTCGAAATGTCGACCGGCGCCCACGGCCAGTTCGAAAGCGGAGCTGCGGTCGATATCCAGAATGCACAAGGCAAGTCGGTGTTGAGCCTTCAGGATGCCGGGCCATTGGTCTATGTCCAGCTGCCACCGGGCCAGTACAAGGTCGTCGGTCAGGCGCAAGGCACTACCGTCCAGCAACGGGTCACGGTGAACGGCAAGACGCCTGCCACTGCCAGCCTGAACTGGCACTGATCGGTAAAACCAGGTGGAGTACATCTGTACTCCGCCTGCATGGGAGCCTGTCGGCATGAGCCTCGACTCACAATTGCAAGCACTGGAGGAGCAGGGCTACGTCTTGCTACGCGACGTTGTCGATGGCGTGCGCGTGGCGTTGCTGCGCTGCGCCATCGATGATCTGCAGCCCCTCCATTGGGACTATCAGGGGCTGTTGGAACACTACAAGTGCGTGTTCAATCGCGACCCGCTGTGGTTGCCATTTCTCGACCTGCCACCCTTGATCGACCTTGCCGAAGCGGCCCTCGGCGCAGACTGCCATGTGATCGGCCAGACCGCCTGGCGCAGCCACCCCGGCTATCCGGGCATGGGCCTGCACCTGGACCATCTGCCCATGGCGTTGCCTGCCTGGCTGGTGGCGCGCGGCGACTTTTGCCAGCCCATGCAAATTCTGACTGCGCAGGTATATCTGAGCGATATCGACCTCGACCTCGGCCCGACCTGGGTGGTGCCCGGCAGCCATCGCGCTGCGCGCCCACCGCTGCCTGGCGAACAGCATTGGCAGGGCCGCGAAGCCCAGCCGGTACTGTGCCAGGCGGGCGACGTGCTGGTGTTTCGCAGTGACATCTGGCACAGCGGCGGCGCCAACTGCAGCAATACCCGCCAGCGCGACATGCTGCAGGTGCACTATGGCCGGCGCATGGTGGCGCAGAAGTTTTCCCCCTACCTGAACTGGCACTTCAACCCACAGGTGCTGGAGCAGGCGACACCCCGGCAACGGCGCTTGCTCGGGGAGCATGAGGAGGCTGAATACGACTGAGGTACCTGGGCACTGCGGGTAAATTCGAACAATGCTGGCAATTCACTTTCAACTTTCTGATTATCTAGACAATAATCAGAAAAGTGTTACCCCGTGTGAGCGGTTGGATGCACCGTTCACCGCAGAAATCGAGGGGCCCAAGCCCCCATTTGCCCGTGTGACCATCAGGAGAAGTCATTGATGAAAACCCGTCTTGCCAGCACGCTGGCCGCTGCCCTTTTGGCGCTCGCCGGCAGCAATCTGGCCCAGGCCGCGCAGATTTCCGGTGCCGTGGGGGCCACCGGTCAAGGCGACATGACCTACCGTCTCGGCATGTCGTTCGACTGGGACAAGCAGTGGATGAAAAGCGACATCGGTTTTGTGACGGGCTATTGGGATGCGGCCTACACCTACTGGGAAGGTGGCGATGCCAGCGGCGCCCACTCGCTGTCGTTCAGCCCGGTGTTCACCTATGAGTTCAGTGGTTTCACCTACACCCCGTATGTCGAAGCCGGGATTGGCCTGGCGGCCTTCTCCAAGACCGAGGTGGGCGACCATGACCTGGGTTCGGCCGTCAACTTCGAAGACCGCATCGGCTTTGGCCTGAAGCTGCCGGGGGCGCAAAAGGTCGGGGTCCGTCTGATTCACTACTCCAATGCCGGCATCAAGCAACCGAACGACGGTATCGAGTCCTACTCGCTGTTCTACAGCAAGAGCTTCTGATGTTTGGGGCCGCCTGGCGGCCCCAGCCTTTCAGAAGGTGTAGGAAACCCCAGCCTGCACCGTGCGAGGCGCCCCCGGGTACACGTAGGTGTTGAACGCCCCTTCGTCATAGCCTTTGTTGAACACGTTCTTCACGTCCAGATTCAACCGCACGTGCTCGTTGACCTTGTAGAAGCTCAGCAGGTCGACCACGCTGTAGCGTTCCATGGTGTAGGTACTGGCCGCCGTCTGCCCGGCGCGGTCATCCACGTACTTCACGCCAACCCCCAGCCCCAGGCCCTTGGCCAGCCCATCCTGGAACTCATAGGTGTTGAGCAGGCTGAAGCTGTTGCGCGGGATGTTCGCCAGGCGGGTGCCGGTGGGGAGGCTGTTGTCCTTGGTCACCTCGGCGTCGACGTAGGCGTAGCCACCGATCATCCGCCATTGCGGGGTCAGGTTGCCGGCCACGTTGATATCCAGGCCGCGGCTGCGCACTTCGCCGGCAGCGACGCTGTAGGTGCCGGTCGGGTCGTTTGCGTCGCGGGTCAGCACGTTTTCCTTGACGATGTGGTAGATCGCCGCGTCCACGCTCAGCTGACGGTTCAGCGCTTCCCATTTCACGCCCAGCTCGTATGACTTGCCCTTTTCCGGGTCGAAGCCAGTACCTTGCAGACTCGCACCGCTGTTGGGCTTGAACGAGCGCGCGGTGTTGGCGTAGACGGCAACCGTGTCGGTGAGGTCGTAGATCAGGCCGAAGCGGGGGGTGACGCCGTTCTCGCCCTTGTTGAAGTCACCGGCATTGTCCAGCTTGTTGTCGTAGTCATGCTCGAAGCGCTCGAAACGCACCCCGGCGAGGGCTTTCAGGCGCTCGGTCAGGGCCACCTGGTCCTGGATGAATGCCGCCCAGGTCTTGAGGTTTTCCTTGTCATGTGTGGTGGTGCGGGTCAGGGCAGGGCGCGGCTGGCCCAGTACCGGATCGAAAATGTCGATCGGGTAGGCACCGGTACCTGCGGCCGAACGCTGGATGATCGAGTTGTAGTCGTAGTCTTCATATTCGATGCCGGTCAGCAGGGTATGAGCGAAGCCGCCGGTGTCGAAGTGGCCGGTGAGGTTGAGCTGGTAGTCGCGGTCGGTCCACTCCAGCTTGCGGTAGTTGAAATTGCGCCCCAAGGTGCGACCGTCGGCCTGCAGGCCGTTGGCTTCCACGGCGTTGCCCTTGAGCGAGCCGTCGAGCCATTGCATGCCGCCACCCAGGGTCCAGCTGTCGTTGAGCAGGTGCTCAAAGCGCAGCTGGACCATGTTGTTGTCGTTGTGCAGCAGGTTGTCGCTGCCCTTTTCCCAGATGTTGGTGTCGCGCGAGGCCGTACCGATCTGGCCGGGCAGGCGGGTCAGGCCGCGATCCAGCGGGTGGTTGTTGCGCATGAAGTCACCTTCGAAGATGACCTTGGTGGCATCGTTGACCTGCCAGCTGATCACCGGCGCAACGTCATAGCGCTCGCTTTCGACATCATCGCGGAAGCTGTCGCCACCTTCGCCCAGCACATTCAGGCGATAAGCCAGCGAGCCATCGGCGTTCAGCGGCCCGCTGGCATCCAGGGTCGCCCGGTGCATGCCTTGGTCATCGAACTGGCTACCAAGGGTTACCTTGGGCTCGGTCAGCGGCTGCTTGCTGACCACGTTGAAGGTGCCGCCGGGGTCGCCACGGCCATACAGGCTGGTGGCCGGGCCGCGGATCACTTCCAGGCGCTCGACGGTGTTGGCATCGGGGGCATTGGGGTAGCCGCGGTTGATCGGGAAACCGTTGCGGTAGAACTCGCCGGTGGTGAAGCCGCGCACGGTGAAGGTGGTCAGTCCCTGGCCGCCGAAGTTGTTGGCCCGGCCAACGCCACCGGCATAGTCCAGGCCGTCCTGCAGGCGGCTGGCACCGGTGTCTTCGAGCACATCCTTGGGCACCACGCTGATCGATTGCGGGGTTTCGTGCAGGGCGGTGTCGGTGCGTGTGGCGCTGGCCGAGCGGTTGGCCTTGTAGCCATACACCGGGCCATCGGCGCGCTCGCTGTCGGCGCTGCTGGTGATGTTGAGAGCCTGGAGTTCGATCTGGGCCGGGTCATTGAGCGATTCGGGCTCGGCGAAGGCCAGCGGGGAGAAAGCTTGAAGCACACAAAGCGAAACGAACGTGCGACGCATCGACGGTACGATCCTGGAGTAGGGCGCTGAGGGGAAGTGTGGGAAGCGCCGAGAAACTACTACGAATCATTATCAAGTGCATTATTTTTAATCAGAACTGCTGTACCAGATACCATGTGCTTGGCAGGACCATCCTTGTTGCGGCTAGACCCGCTCCCACAGCGCCCGCGCAGCCCGTTCAGGCTGGTGGTATACCTGTAGGAGCGGGCTTGCCCCGCGAAGAGGCCAATGCAGGCAGCCGGATCTTAGTGATCGCCCTTGATTGCCAGCACGTTGCAAAGTGGATGCTCCAGCACATGCGCCGTGGTCCCTCCCAGGAACGTCTGCATCGCATCATGCCGATGGCTGCCCATCACGATCACATCGACCCGGCTGTGGCTGACGAACTGGGCAATCGCCCGGATCGCCGCACCTTCGACAAAATGCCGTCGCTCCAGCGGAATCTGGTGGTGGTCGCCCAGCCGGTTGAACGCCGCACGCTGCGCTGTGCGCACACTGCCATCGAACCCCGGCATGGTGACAGTGCCGGCACCAAAGTCGGCGATATGGGTCTTGGCCGCATCGCAGACATGCAGCAGGTGCAGCTCAGCGTTGCATTGCAGGGCCAGGGCATGGGCACTGTGGATCACCTGATCGTCCAGATGCTCGCCTGCACCCAGGCAGTTAAGGTCCACCGCCGCCGCAATCTGCCGGGGCAGCGGCAGGCGGATGTCGCTGACCAGGTGCACGGCTACCGGGCTTTCCCTGAGCAATTGCCAGTCCAGCGGCGTGACCAACAGACGCTTGAGTACCGGTTCGTGCTGCACGTCCTTGATCAGCAGGTCGCAACCCAGCCGTTCGATGCGTTCGAGCACGCTGCCCAGCGGGTCGCGGGTCAGCAGCAGTTCGGTGGAGACATCGAGCCCGGCGTTGCCCAGTTGCTCGGCTTCGTCGGCCAGCCACTGGCGGTTGTCGCCGAGCAGCCGCTCACGCTCGCGGCCGTCGCTCATCAGGCCAAAGGTGTCGACATCGTCGACGAACACATTGATATCCAGCAGGGCACCACTGGACTCGGCCAGTGCCGCCGCGCGCTGCAGCGCCGGGGTATGGCGCATTTGCGGGCCGAGCATGACGAACAGACGTTTGAACTGGCTCATCGCACACCTCCACGTGTGGCAGCCCCCCGGTTCATGCCACGTCATCTGGTCTGTACAGTCTAGACCGCTCTAGCGCTTCGGTCGGTCCACTGCGCTGCGGGTTGTCGGGTATGATGCGCGCCACACCATTTTTCACGAGGCCTGCCCCATGTCCCTGAATGCTGAACAGATCGGCGAATTCCAAGCCTTCGCCGAGCAGCTGGCCGATGCCGCTGCGCTGGCGATCAAGCCGTACTTCCGTGCCAGCCTGGAAGTCGAGGACAAGGGCGGGCGCCTGTACGACCCGGTGACCGTGGCCGACAAGGCGGCCGAGGATGCCATGCGTGAGCTGATCCAGGCACGCTATCCGGCGCACGGCATTCTCGGTGAAGAGGCCGGCGTGGCGGTGGGCAGCAGCCCGCTGACCTGGGTGCTCGACCCGATCGACGGCACACGCGCATTCATCACCGGGCTGCCGCTGTGGGGCACGCTGATTGCTCTGAACGATGGCACGCGCCCGGTGGTGGGGGTGATGAACCAGCCGTTCACCGGTGAACGTTTCGTCGGCACGCCTGCCGGCGCCTGGCGCAGTGGCACGCCGCTGAAGACCCGCGCCTGCGCCGACTTGGCCTCGGCCACGCTGATGTGCACCACCCCGGACATGTTCGACACCGCCGAGCGCAAGGTGGCGTTCGAGGCTGTGGCTGGCAAGGCGCGGCTGATGCGTTACGGTGGTGATTGCTATGCCTACTGCATGCTGGCTTCGGGCTTCGTTGACGTGATCGTCGAGGCGAGCCTGCAGCCTTATGACGTGCAGGCGCTGATGCCGATTATCGAAGGGGCCGGCGGGGTGATCACTGCCTGGGATGGTAGCAGCGCGCAAGATGGCGGCTGTGTGGTGGCCTGTGGTGACCGGACGCTGCATGCGCAGGTAGTGGAGATGTTGCGCCACGCCATGTAATTGATGGGTTACCAGCACTGGCCTCCATTCTCCTCATCCACCGCACTTTTCCGGTTTTTCGGGCTCTATGCTTGGCCAGGCTGCGCCGATCCCCAGCGCGGCCGCCGATTTCGACCCGGTGCCAATGGTTGCAAGCAATCCCCGATTTTTCCCGCGCCTGCTGCTGGCAGGCGCCCTGCTAGGCCTGGCCGGCTGCAGCCAGCAGCAAGGCCACGACATCGTCAGCCAGTTTGGCAACGGCAAGCCCAGCGAGCTGTTCCAGACCAGCGTCGACCGCATGGCCACCCTGGCCATGCGCGACAACTTGCAGAGCCTGTACCTGCTGATGAACAAGCTGTACCTGCGCAACCCCAGCCAGTGGAAGATGTCCGGCTACCTCGACGCCGCCACCGCCGAACGGCAGATCCGCATCGCCATCCAACAGCGCCAACCCCTGGCGCAACTGGGCAACCGCCGCGACCTTGCCGCCCTGAGCTACGCCCTGAGCCCGGAGTTTCGCGGCGACCGGGTCGGGGCCTTCATCTACGCCATCGGCAGCATGCTGATCACCGCGCACGGCGGGCGTACCGAGTTCTACATGACCGATACCCTCGACCCGCTGTTCATCAACAACGCGGCGCGCAATATCGAGAAGGCGACCTGGATGCTCAGTCAGCGCCAGGATGCCAACGGGGTGCTGTTGCTGTTCTCCAACGAGATCTCGGAGGAGGGCAGCAACCTGAGTTCTGCCGTGGAGTTCGGCAAGATCGTGGCACGGCTGGATCTGCTGGCGGAGTTGCTGGATGAGCGTTACCGACGAATCGGCCTGAATTACGCGCAGAGCTTGTTACTGATGAATTTCCTGCCGGTGCAGTGACTTCAACGCAATGCTTGAATGGCACGCCTGTAACGTTGCCCAGCGAGGCTCATGCTGTTGTTATGGGTCGCTCCCGGTACCAACAGCAAGGTCTTGGGCTGCTGCGCGGCATCGAACAGCTCCTGGCTGAAGCGCGGCGGCACGAAGCGATCATCCATACCGTGCACCAGCAGCACGGGCAAGCCGACATCCTTGATCTTGTCCAGCGAATCGAACTTCTGCGACATCAACCAGCGCACGGGCAGTGATGTATTGGCAACAGCCGCTGCAGCATCGCCCAGCGATGTGAAGGTCGACTCCAGGATCAGGCCACGCGCTGGTGCTGCACTTTCTTCCTCCCGCGCCTGCCTAGCCAGCTCGGTGGCCAGCTCGACAGCCACGGCGCCACCGAGCGAATGGCCGAAGATCAGGCGCTTGCCGGCATCAGGCTGCAACTGCACGAAGCGTTCCCAGGCGATACGCGCATCCTCGTATACCGTGGCTTCGGACGGCAGGTCGCCGCGGCTCTGGCCGAAGCCGCGGTAGTCCACGGCCAGCACCGAGTAACCCATGGCATGTAGCTGCTCGATGCGGAAAAGCTGGCCGGTCAGGTTCCAACGCACGCCGTGCAAGTAGAGGATAGCCGGCGCACCGGCGCGTTTGGCGGGCCACCACCAGGCATGCAGGCTCTGGTTATCGGTGAAGCTGCGCGGGCGCAGGTCCAGTTCCTGCACGTCGTTGGGCAGGCCGTGGAACCAGCTGGCCTGGCCGGGCTCAATACGGAACAGCAGTTCGCGTTCCTTGTGCTGCAGCATCGCGCAGCCAGCGGGCAGGCCGATGACCATCAGGCTGACGCACGACCAGGCGAGCCAGCGGCGGCGCAGGTGAGTGAGGAGGCGGGCAGGCATGCTGGGTTTTTATCAGATGCGTAGGGCTTGATGTCGGAAAAGTTACCGAATGGTGAGCTTGCTTGGTTGCAAGCTGTTTCTGGACACTAACGGGCGCTACGCAACTGCTCCAGCAACGACTGGCACTCCTGCAGCAACCATTCGCCCAAGCGCGGGCAACTCAGCGTTTCCAGCTCGCGCCATTGCCCCGCGCCAGTTCCGCGCGCGTAACCAGGGCTGGGCAGGGCGGCAGGAAGTGGCGGTTCACTGACGCTGCAGATTGCGCTGTTGTTTGTAGGAGCGGTGTTCGATTATCGCGCAATAGTGGTCGACCCACTGTCCGCTATTCGCCCATCCAATCCGAACATCTCATTGCCCAACCCCCGCCTTTTTGCTTAGTGTGTCACCTATGCGCCAGTGGTCAGCTGCCCCCAAACCCTGACCCCAGCCCGATAGAATATCCGTGAACGACCGCGACCACGAGCCCAGGGCCAGTAGGAAGCGGCGCCCAGAACAATAACGATGCCGAGTGCCTAGCCTATGGAAAGCCGCCTGCTGAGCGAGCGCAGTAGCGTGTTCCATCACGCCGACCCCTATGCGGTGTCCGACTACGTCAACCAGCACGTCGGCCAGCACTGCATCGGCCTGTCGCGTACCACCCACCCCCAGGCCAGCCTGAGCCATCGCAAGTTCGCCGAACTCGACCTGTGCCGCATCAGCTACGGCGGCAGCGTGCGGGTGACCTCGCCGGCACTGGAATCCATCTATCACCTGCAGGTCCTGCTCAACGGCAACTGCCTGTGGCGCGGGCACCAGCGCGAGCACCACTTGGTGCCGGGCGAGCTGCTGCTGATCAACCCGGACGACCCAGTCGACCTGACTTATTCCGAAGACTGCGAGAAATTCATCCTCAAGGTGCCGACACGGCTGCTCGACACCATCTGCGACGAGCAACGCTGGCAGCGGCCAGATGGCGGCGTGCGCTTCCTGCGCAATCACTACCGGCTGGAAGAGCTGGATGGCTTCGTCAACCTGCTGGCCATGGTCTGCCACGAAGCCGAGGTCATTGACTCGTTACCGCGGGTGCAGGGGCACTACAGCCAGATCGTCGCCAGCAAGCTGATGACGCTGATGAGCACCAATATCCGTCGGGAAAGCCTGGGTACGCCGGGTGCGAACCTGGAGCGGATCCTTGATTACATCGAGCGCAACATCAAGCTGGAGCTGCCAGCCGAAGCGCTGGCAGAGCAGGCCTGCATGAGCGTGCGCTCGTTGTATGCGCTGTTCGATCGCCAGCTGGGCACCACGCCCAAGCAGTATGTGCGCCAGCGCAAGCTTGAGCGGGTGCATGCGTGCCTGAGCGATGGCAGCTGCGCGGTACGCAGCGTCACCGAACTGGCCATGGATTATGGCTTTCTGCACCTCGGGCGGTTCTCCGAGGTGTATCGCCAGCGTTTTGGCCAGCTGCCCTCGGAAACCTTCAGGCAGCGCCAGTGAGAGGGCTTACAAGGGGTAGTGCTTGAGTTCGCGTGCGATCAGCATGCGCTGGATCTCGCTCGACCCCTCGTAGATCTGGGTAATGCGCGCATCGCGGTAGTAACGCTCGACCGGGTAGTCCTCGAGATAGCCATACCCGCCATGCACCTGGATCGCCATCGAGCACACCCGCTCGGCCATTTCCGAGGCGAACAGCTTGGCCTGCGAAGCCTCCGACAGGCACGGCTTGCCTGCCGTGCGCAGCCGCGCGGCATGCAGGATCAGCAACCGCGCAGCATTCACCTGCACCTGCATGTCGGCCAGCAGGTTGGCGATACTCTGGTGCTCATTGATCGGCTTGCCGAACTGGATGCGGTCGCGCGAGTACACCAGAGCCGCCTCGAACGCCGCACGGGCGATGCCCAGGGCTTGGGCGGCGATGCCGATGCGCCCGCCTTCGAGGTTGGACAGGGCGATGGCCAGGCCCTTGCCGCGCTCACCGAGGATATTGGCCGCCGGGATGCGGCAGTTGTCGAAGGTCACCGCGCAGGTGTCGGAGGCGCGGATGCCCATCTTATGCTCGCTGCGGTCAACCTTGAAGCCCGGGTTGTCGGTCGGCACCAGGAAGGCCGACAGGCCTTTCTTGCCCAGCTCCGGGTCGGTGACGGCGAAGACGATGGCCAGCCCGGCACGGCGGGCGTTGCTGACGAACTGTTTGGACCCGTTGATGACCCATTCGCCATTGACCAGCTCGGCGCGGGTACGCAGGTTGTGCGCTTCCGAGCCGGCCTGTGGTTCGGTCAGGCAGAAGCAGCCTATCACCTCGCCAGTGGCCAGGCGCGGCAGCCAGGCCTGCTGCTGTTCAGGGGTGCCATAGGCCAGCAGGGGGCCGCAGCCAACCGAGTTGTGGATGCTCATCATCGCGCCGGTGGCGCCGCAGCCGGCGGCGATTTCCTCGACGGCCAGGGCATAGGCCACGTAGTCGGTGTAGCTGCCGCCGAAGCCCTCGGGTACGACCATGCCGAGCAGGCCCAGCTCGCCCATCTTGCGCACCACGCCATCGTCTATCCAGCCGGCCTTTTCCCAGGCTTGGGCATGGGGGGCGATCTCGCCACGGGCGAAGTCCCGAGCCATGTCGCGGATCATGATCTGCTCTTCGCTCAGTTCCAGGTCTTGCATCTGTGTACTCCCGGGCTCACAGGCCTTCGAAGAATTGGTCGACCCGCTGGCGCGACAGCCCGGCCAGGGTCGGCGGGTTCCAGCGCGGCTGCTTGTCCTTGTCGATGATCAGGGCGCGCACGCCCTCGATGATGTCGCCGTACTGGAACCACTGGCGGTCGATGTGCAGCTCCATGGCGAAGCAGTCTTCCAGCGCCAGGTGGCGCCCGCGGCGCAGCATCTCCAGAGTAACCGCCATGGCCAGCGGCGAGCGGCTTTCCAGCTGTTCGGCTGTCGCCAACGCCCATGGGTGGCTGTCGCCGATGCGCACCGCGCGCAGTTGCTCGACGATCGCCGCCAGGTCGGGCTGGGCGAAGAAGTGGTCGATGACCGGGCGCAGCTTTTCCAGCGGCGCATCGTCGAGCACCTGGCTGCCGAGCTTGGCCAGCAGGTTCTGCAGGTCCTTGAGCGGGTGGTCGCCGAAACGCAGCGTATCCAGGCCTTCATCCAGCGCGGCAAGCTTGTCGCTGGCCAGGTACCAGTCGGCCAGCCCGCAGTACAGGGCATCGGCGGCCTGGATCTGAGTGCCGCTGACGCCCAGGTAGGTGCCCAGTTCACCCGGGATGCGCGACAGGAAGTAGCTGCCACCCACATCCGGGAAGTAACCGATGCCAACCTCGGGCATGCCCAGGCGGCTGCGTTCGGTGACGATGCGCAGGTCGCAGCCTTGGGCCAGGCCCATGCCGCCACCGAGGGTGAAACCGTCCATCAGTACCAGCACCGGCTTGCGGTATCGGTGTATGGCCAGGTCCAGGGCGTACTCCTCGACGAAAAAGTCTTCGTGCAGGGTGTCGCCAGCCTTGTAGCTATCGTGCAGCGAGCGGATATCGCCGCCGGCACAGAAGCCCTTGGGGCCTTCGCCACGCAGTACCACGGCTTGCACCTGTGGGTCTTCGGCCCATTGGTCGAAGTGCTGGCGCAGGCTGCGCACCATGTCCAGGGTCAGGGCATTGAGGCCGGCAGGGCGGTTGAGGGTGAGGTGGCCAATCTGGTTGCGGACTTCGGCCAGTACATGAGCCGTTGCCGAGGTATGAGCGTGCGCGGTCATCGCGTTCTCCCTGCTTTGTTATTGATTTTCCAAGTGAAGTCTGGAGTGCGCTGGAGGATCGCTGGATCCTGGCATGCGAATTTGTCTTACGCAATGGACAAATCTGCAGGGGGATCGTGCGTTTTTGCCTTTGGGCATTCAGCGCCTGGGAGATCGAGCGCCGCCCCGCGCGGCGCTCGCTCCCACAACCGCTGCAAAACCGTCGCCATACACCTCCAACCCCATTCATTACCCTGACCGTAACGATCAACCTTCCAGCTTGATTGATCCGCCAATCCCGCTCGCCCTACTGTGCCCCCACGACAGCGAACCCGTGGAGTCACCCAATGACCATAACGAAGAATCCACCGCCGCAATGGTCCAGGCGACGCGCCGAGAAGCAGCGCCGCCTGGACCGCGTCCGTCACCTGGCCGACGGTGTGGTGCTGCCCACCGAGCGGATCGTCGAAGCCCTCGAACTGCTGATCGCTCCCGGCGACCGCGTGGTGCTCGAAGGCAACAACCAGAAGCAGGCTGACTTCCTCTCGCGTTCGCTGGCCAAGGCCGACCCCGAGCGCCTGCACGACCTGCACATGATCATGCCCAGCGTCAGCCGCGCCGAACACCTGGACCTGTTCGAGCGCGGCATCGCCCGCAAGCTCGACTTCTCCTTCGCCGGCCCGCAGAGCCTGCGTATCGGCCAGCTGCTGGAAGACGGCCTGCTCGAAGTCGGCGCCATCCACACCTATATCGAGTTGTACTCGCGGCTGCTGGTCGACCTGATCCCCAATGTCACTTTGGTCGCCGGCTTCATGGCTGACCGCGACGGCAACCTGTACACCGGCCCCAGCACCGAAGACACCCCGGCGCTGGTCGAGCCTGCCGCTTTCAGCGACGGCCTGGTGATCGCCCAGGTCAACCAGCTGGTGGACCGCGTCGACGACCTGCCGCGCGTGGACATTCCAGCGTCCTGGGTCGACTTCGTGGTAGTCGCCGACCAGCCGTTTTACATCGAGCCGCTGTTCACCCGCGACCCACGCCATATCAAGCCGGTGCACGTGCTGATGGCGATGATGGCGATCCGTGGCATCTACGAGAAACACCAGGTGCAGTCGTTGAACCACGGCATCGGTTTCAACACCGCCGCCATCGAGCTGATCCTGCCGACCTACGGTGAATCGCTGGGGCTCAAAGGCAAGATCTGCCGCAACTGGACACTCAACCCGCACCCGACCCTGATCCCGGCTATCGAAACCGGTTGGGTCGAGAGCGTGCACTGCTTCGGTACCGAACTGGGCATGGAGGACTACATCGCCCAGCGCCCAGACGTCTTCTTCACCGGCCGCGATGGCTCGCTGCGTTCCAACCGCATGATGTGCCAGCTGGCCGGGCAGTACGCAGTCGACCTGTTTATCGGCGCCACCTTGCAGGTCGATGGCGATGGCCATTCCTCGACCGTCACCCGTGGCCGCCTGGCGGGCTTCGGCGGGGCGCCGAACATGGGCCACGACCCCCGCGGCCGGCGCCACGCCAGCCCGGCCTGGCTCGACATGACCGTGCCCGAGACGATGCTTGAGCGTGGCCGCAAGCTGGTGGTGCAGATGGTCGAGACCTATCAGGAAGGCGGCAAACCCACTTTCGTCGAAACCCTCGATGCCGTGGAGGTGGCGAAGAAAGCCGGCATGCCGCTGGCACCGGTGATGATCTACGGCGACGACGTCACCCACCTGCTCACCGAAGAAGGTATTGCCTACCTGTACAAGGCGCGCAGCCTGGAAGAGCGCCAGCAGATGATTGCCGCCGTGGCCGGGGTCACTGCGATCGGCCTGCGCCATGACCCCAAGGACACCCTGCGCCTGCGCCAGCAAGGCCTGATCGCCTTGCCCGAGGACCTCGGCATCCGCCGCACCGACGCCAGCCGCGAGCTGCTCGCCGCGCGCAGCATTGCCGACCTGGTGGAATGGTCCGGTGGCCTCTACAACCCGCCTGCACGGTTCAGGAGCTGGTAAATGACGGCATACGCGATCCCTGTAGAAGCGGCTTCAGCCGCGAAGAGGCCAGCCCAGCAAACCGAACTCTCCCTGTCTGAGCGCTTGGCCGATCTGGCCATCGAGGCCCTGATCGACGAAGCCGACCTGTCCCCCAAACCCGGCCTGGTCGACCGCCGCAGCAGTGGCGCCCACAACGACATGACCCTGGCCCTGATGCACGCCTCGGCGTTGACCTTGTGGCCTTGCCTGCGGCAGATGGCCGAAGCCGCGCAGGCCCATGGTGATATCGGCCCACCACTGCGCGCCGAGCTCGGCCGCATCGGCCGCGAAGGCGAGCAATCCATGCTCGCCACCACGGGCGGCATCAACACGCACCGCGGCGCGATTTGGGCCCTTGGCCTGCTGGTGGCCGCACAAGCGCTCGATGCTAAAGCCGATCCCCAGGCAGTTGCCGCTCGTGCCGGCCGCATCGCCCTGATCGACGATCCGGCAGCCCCCGCTCAGGAAAGCCACGGCACCCACGTCCGTCACCGCTACGGCGCAAGCGGCGCCCGCGAGCAGGCCCAGCAAGGTTTTCCCGCCGTGCTCGAACACGGCCTGCCACAACTGCGCCGCAGCCGCGCCGGCGGTGCCAGCGAAAGCCACGCCCGGCTGGATGCCTTGCTGGCGATCATGGCCGCGCTCAGCGACACCTGTGTGCTTTGGCGCGCCGGCCCGCAAGGCCTGCAAACCCTGCAGGCAGGCGCTCGCGCGGTGCTGCAAGCGGGTGGCTGCGCCAGCCTCGCTGGCCGCCGTCAGCTGCGCCTGCTGGACACACAACTGCTGCAACTGAATGCCTCACCGGGCGGCGCCGCCGATCTGTTGGCCGCCTGCCTGTTCCTCGACAAAGCCGGGAGCCTGTGAAATGGAAACCCTGAACTTTCAATTCCCCGCCGCCGAGCCTGGCCGTGGCCGCACTTTGGTCGGCTGCGTCAGCTCCGGCGACCTGGAAGTGCTGATCGAGCCCGGCAACGCCGGTCGCCTGGAGATCCAGGTGGTCACTTCGGTCAATGGCAGCAGCGCACGCTGGCAGCAGCTGTTCCAGCGCCTGTTCGATGGCCGCACGCTGCCGGCGGTGAAGATCGACATCCACGACTTCGGCGCCACCCCTGGCGTGGTGCGCCTGCGCCTGGAGCAGGGTTTCGAGGAGATTGCCCATGACTGACACCGCCCGCCTGCTGCAAAGCCGCAGCTTCGTCGAACTCGGCGCCCGCCAGCGCGCCCGTGCCTTGCTCGATGCTGGCAGCTTCCGTGAACTGCTCGGCCCGTTCGACCGGTTGATGTCACCGTGGCTGCCACGCCAGGGCATCGTGCCCCAGGCCGACGACGGCGTGGTCATTGCCAAGGGCCTGCTCAATGGCCGCAATGCGGTAATCGCCGCCATCGAAGGCGCGTTTCAGGGCGGCAGCATGGGCGAGGTGGGCGGTGCCAAGATCGCCGGCGCTTTGGAGTTGGCCATCGAAGACAACCGCAACGGCATTCCCACCTGTGCCGTGCTGCTGCTGGAGACCGGTGGCGTGCGCTTGCAAGAGGCCAACCTTGGGCTGGCGGCGATTGCCGAGATCCAGGCAGCAATTGTCGAATTGCGCGCCCATCAACCGGTGATAGGCCTGGTCGCAGGCTCGGTCGGCTGCTTCGGTGGCATGTCCATCGCGGCCGGGCTGTGCAGCCACCTGTTGGTCACCCGCGAAGCACGTGTGGGCCTCAATGGCCCGCAAGTGATCGAGCAGGAGGCCGGTATCGCCGAGTACGACGCCAAGGACCGCCCGTTCATCTGGAGCCTGACAGGGGGCGAACAACGCCACGCCAGCGGTCTGGTGGACGCTTATGTGGCAGATGACGTCGACAGTATCCGCCAGCACTTGCTGCAACTGCTGGACACGCCATCGGCCAACCGTGCCGGCCGCCACGCCTGGTACCTGGAACGCCTGGCCAGCCTGGGCGCCGATTGCCCGCAACTGGACGCCGCTGCGGTGCGCGCCCTCTACCAAGGAGATGCCCCATGAACCGTGCCCTCAACTGGCTGCCGGGCCTGGCCGGTGGTGAAGCGCTGTCGGGTTATCCCGCTTCACTGCGGGTGATCGATGGCGAACTGGACAACCGCCTGGCGCGCTTCATTGCTGTGGTACCGGATGCGCACAACCCGTTCCCCCGGGCGCGAGAGGGCGAAGTGGGCCTGATGGAAGGCTGGGGCCTGGCCAAGGCCGTGAGCGATGCGGTCGAGCTGGACCGCGAGGGCGAGAAGCGCGCCATCGTTGCGATCATCGATGTGCCGAGCCAGGCCTATGGCCGCCGTGAAGAAGCCCTGGGTATCCACCAGGCGTTGGCCGCCGCCGTGCAGGCCTACGCCCAGGCGCGCCTGGCGGGGCACCCGGTGATTGGCCTGCTGGTCGGCAAGGCCATGTCCGGTGCCTTCCTGGCCCATGGCTATCAGGCGCAACGGCTGATAGCCCTGGATGACAGTGGGGTGATGGTGCATGCCATGGGCAAGGCGGCCGCAGCGCGGATCACCTTGCGCAGTGTCGAACAACTGGAGGCGTTGGCCGCGGAGGTGCCGCCGATGGCCTATGATCTTGCCAGCTACGCCTCTTTGGGCCTGCTCTGGCGGCGCCTGCAGGTCGAGAGGGCCGATGCACCGAGTGCTGCTGACATTGCCCAGGTACGTGCCTGCCTGGCCGAGGCTGTGCGTGATATCGGCCATTCGACTGACCTCAAGTCACGCCTGAACGGTGAACACCGCAGCGCCTCCCGCGACGTGCGCGCCCGCCTGCGCAGCCAGTGGCAGGAGGCCTGAGATGAACCTGCCGCAGCCACATGACCTGCTCTGGGGCATGCCCCCGGCCGACCTGCCTGCCGATGCGCCTGCCTGGGCTGTTCGGGCACTGGCAGCCGGGCAGCCGGTGGTGGTGCGGCGTGCCGCCTGTGCCAGCGGCTGGGTGGCAGTGGGCGTGCGCGGGCAGGGGCGTGAGCAGCGCCTGGGCGTGCAGATGCGCGTGCGCGATATCCAGCGGCAGTTGACCCCCGAGTCGTTGCGCGGGGCGGGGCAGAGCCCCTGGCCAGCTTTGCGGGCGCTGGTCTCGGTGGCACCGGTGCTCGATGCCTGCGGGCTGGTTTGGGGGCCGACGGGAGGCGTCGGTTACCAGTTGGCCACCGGCTGTAATGTCGTGCATGACGCTAGTGACCTCGACCTGCTGGTGCGCGCGCCACAGCTCATGGACCGGGCGAAGGCGCGCGAGTTGCTGGATATTCTCGATTGCGGCCCGTGCCGTATCGATGTGCAACTGGAAACGCCAGCCGGTGCCGTGGCCCTGCGCGAGTGGGCTGGCCTGGCGCGCCGGGTGTTGCTGAAGTCAGCCCACGGCGCACGCCTTGTCGCCGACCCCTGGAATGCGCTGGAGTGTGCAGCGTGAGCAGCCTGTTCGCCTTCCCTGGCCAGGGCGCGCAACAGGCTGGCATGCTGCAGCGCCTGCCCGAGGGCGCCACGCTGTTACTGGAAGAGGCCAGTGAGGCGCTGGGCGAACAGGTCGCGGCGCTCGACAGCCATCAGGCGTTGCAGTCGACTCGTGCCGTGCAGCTCTGCCTGCTGCTGGCCGGGGTGGCCTGGGCGCGTTGGCTGCTGCAGCGCAGCCCGGCACCAGACTATGTGGCCGGCCTGTCCATCGGTGCTTATCCCGCCGCCGTGACGGCCGGGGCACTGGAGTTCGTCGATGCGGTGCGCCTGGTGGCCTTGCGTGGCGAGCTGATGCAGCGGGCCTACCCCCAGGGCTACGGCATGACCGCCCTCAGCGGCGTCGACTTGAGTAGTGTCGAACGCTTGCTGGAGGAAGTGGGTGGCGAGGTGTACCTGGCCAACCTCAACAGCAACAACCAGATCGTCATCGCCGGCAGCGACACAGCCATGGCTGAGGTCGCTGCCAAGGCGCGTTGCCGCGGCCAGGGTGTGGCCCGGCGCCTGGCGGTGAGCGTGCCGTCCCACTGCGCATTGCTCGACGGCCCGGCCGCCGAGCTGGCAACGGCCTTTGCCGACGTAGAGCTAAGGCGCACGCGCATCACCTACCTGAGCAGCAGCAGTGCGCGGCCGATCTTCGATCCTCAGCGCCTGCGCGATGACTTGGCCGGCAACATGGCCCGGCTGGTCGACTGGCGTGCTACGTTGCGCAACGCCTATGAACGCGGCGTGCGACTGCACCTGGAGATGCCGCCGGGCAGCGTGCTCAGCGGCCTGGCCCGCCCGGTGTTCGAACAGGGCAGGGTGGTTGCCCTCGAAGCCACTCGCTGGGACACCGTCGACGCGCTGTTGCGCCAGGAGGTGAATCAACACTGACAAACGCCGTGTTTTTCGAAGGACAACAACAAGCAACTTCGACCCAACGCGAGGACAACAATAATGATTATCTACGGTGTGGCCTTCCTGGCCTTGTGTACCCTTGTGGGCCTGTTTATCGGCGAGCTGCTGGGCAAGCTTCTGGGCGTGCCCGCCAACGTCGGCGGAGTGGGCATTGCCATGCTGCTGCTGATCTTCATCGGCAGTTACCTCAACAAGCGCGGCCTGATCACGGCCAAGTCCGAACAGGGCGTGGAGTTCTGGAGCGCCATCTATATCCCCATCGTGGTGGCCATGGCCGCTCAGCAGAACGTATTTGGCGCGCTGTCCGGCGGGCCTATGGCGATTCTTGCAGGTACCGTTGCGGTGGTGGCCAGTTTCGCCATGGTGCCGCTGCTGGACCGCCTGGGCCAAAAAAAGCCTGAGCCGGTTGCAGACAAACCTCTGACAACGCCACAGCGGTGATCGCCATGTACGAATCCATGATGAAGGTAATCGGTGGTTATGGGCTGGTGAGTGGCTTTGCCGTCATTGGTGTGACCATGTGGCTCTCTTACTGGCTGTCCGCCAGGCTTACCCGAGGCCGCCTGCACGGCTCGGCCATCGCGATCTTCCTGGGCTTGGTCCTGAGCTATTTCGGCGGAGTGCTCACAGGCGGGCAGAAAGGGCTGGTGGATATTCCGCTGCTGTCCGGTATCGGCCTGTTGGGTGGCGCGATGTTGCGTGATTTCGCGATTGTCGCCACGGCTTTCGGTGTAAACATCGATGAACTCAAGCGTGCCGGAGTATCGGGAGTCGTTTCGTTGTTCTTTGGCATTGGGGTGTCGTTTGTCGCGGGCGTCGGTGTGGCCATGGCATTCGGTTACACCGATGCGGTCAGCCTGACCACGATCGGTGCCGGTGCCGTGACCTACATCGTTGGCCCGGTGACCGGTGCTGCCATCGGGGCCAGCTCCGAAGTGATGGCGCTGTCGATTGCCGCCGGGCTGGTCAAAGCAATCCTGGTGATGGTGGTCACACCTTTCGTAGCGCCGATGATCGGCCTGAACAACCCCCGCACTGCCGTGATCTTTGGTGGTCTGATGGGCACCTCCAGTGGTGTGGCCGGTGGGCTGGCGGCCACCGACCCGAAGCTGGTGCCTTATGGCTGCCTGACGGCGGCATTCTACACGGCCTTGGGCTGCCTGCTTGGGCCTTCGCTGCTGTTCTTCATCATGCGGGCGGTTGCGGCATGAGGCCTGCGCCGCTCAGGCTCAAGCCAGGGCGGCGCTGTACATTCGGCATTCGGCCAACAAGGCCAATAAGTTCGGCTCCCGTTCCCGGGCCTTCAGAAAGACCACACCGATATGCTGCTGCAGCCGGTAGCGCGGTTGCAGTGCAATCAACTTCACGCGGTTCTCGTATACCGCCGCGATCCGCCCCGGTAGCAGCGCGAACCCAACCCCCGAACTGACCATGCTCAGCAAGGTGAAGATGTCGTTCACCTGCATCGCCACCTTTGGCTCGAACCCGGCCTGCTGGAATACCCGTGCGCCATCGCGGTGGGTGGCGAAGCCTTGGGTCAAGGTGATGAAGGTGGAGTCGGCCAGGTCCGCCAGGTCCACTTCCTGCTGTTCGGCGAACGGTGAATCGGTCGGCACGGCGAGGAAAATGTCGTCGGAGAACAGCGGCAGCTGTTCGCAGGCCGGGTCCGCGACGCTTTCGTCCAGAGATACCAGAATGGCTTCCAGCTCGTGGTTTTTCAGGCGTTGCAGCAGGTCAACGTTGGAGCCCAGGGTCAGGTCGATATTCAGTTCGCTGCGCCGCAGCTTCAGGCCCATCACCAGCTTCGGCACGGTCTTTACCGTCAGCGAATACAGCGCGCCGAGGCGGAAACGCTCGGCATAGAAACCGGCGGCCTCGCGGGTCTGGCGCACCATCTGCTCGGCGTCCTGGATCAGTTGCCGGGCTTTCTTCTCCAGCACGTAGGCGCTTTCCAGCGGGATCAGCTGGCGGCCTTCGTGCTTGAACAGCGGGCAGCGCAGGGCGCTTTCCAGGGAGTGGATGGCGCGGTGCACGCTCACTGCGCTGGTAGACAGATCGGCAGCGGCGCGGCCGAGGTTACCGCTGCGCATGAAGGCGAGGAAGGTCTCGAGCTTTTTCAGGGTCAGTTCTTCGTCGATCAGCATGCACAGGGGCCCGTAGGAAGGGAGCCGCTGATCATGCCACAGCTGCAAGCGTCATGGCGGCGTCAGGTTGCTCGGCAGCAAGCGCGCCCGGCGCAGTTGCGCAAGGTTGCGCGAGCCGGTGCAGAAGCAGGCGATACGCAACTGGCGCAGAAGAATCTCGAAATGTTCCACCACTGCCTGAGTAGAGATCATCGCCGCACTCAGTACATGGGCTGCCTGGCCAACCAGGTCGGCACCAATGCGAATGGCCTTGGCGGCATCGACGCCGTTGGCCACGCCGCCGGAGGCGATCAGGCCGATTTCCGGCACGGCGCGGCGTACCGCCAGCAGGCAGTGCGCGGTCGGGTTGCCCCAGTCGGCAAACGCTATGGCGACCTCGCGCTCGGCGGCGGTGCTGGCGCGCTCGGCTTCCACGGCTGCCCAACTGGTGCCGCCGGCACCGGCTACATCGACCATGGCTACACCTGCGTCGCAGAGCATGCGCGCCACGCGGGGTGAAATGCCCGCGCCGACTTCCTTGGCGATCACCGGCGTCGGCAGTTGGGAGGTCAGGGTTTCGATGCGTTTGAGTACGCCGCGCCAGTCACGGTCGCCTTCAGGCTGTACGGCTTCCTGCAGGGGGTTCAGGTGGATGATCAGGGCATTGGCTTGCAGGGCGTCGATTGCGCGGCGCGCCAGGTCCAGGCCGTCGGCTTCTCGCAGCTGGGCTGCGCCGAGGTTGGCCAGTAGCGGCACATCCGGTGCCAGGCGTCGGAGTTCGTCGGTCAGGCCCTGGTCCTGGTCGCTACGCAGGCTTACCCGTTGTGAGCCCACACCCATGGCGATGCCCAGTGCCTGGGCGGCTTCGGCGAGGTGCTGGTTGATGAAGCGTGCGCGTTCGGCACCACCGGTCATGGAGCTGATCAGCAGCGGGGCACGCAGGGCACAGCCGAACAGCTCGGTGCTCAGGTCAATGTCATCCAGGGCCATCTCGGGTAATGCGCAGTGCTCGAAGCGCAGCGCCGACCAGCCGGGGTCCACGCCGTGCGCGGTGGTACTGGCGGTCAGCACGATATCCAGGTGATCGTCCTTGCGTTGGCTTAGCGGGGTTTTCTTCATGCCGGCTCCGTTTCGATGGGGCAGCAGGGATACAACATATAGATAAGTTGAAAATTGGCACAGCATCAGGCATTGGCGTGTGCCACCGGTTCCTTTCAATGGATGCTTGGTTTGTGGCAGGTGTTCGCCGGTAGTTTTGCAGCGCCTGTCAGATCGCGCGCCGCCCGTGCGGCGCATCGCGAGCTTTGCTCGCTCCTACGTTTGTTTCGGGACAGTAATGCCTGTGACAGGCGCGCGCGACCGCCTTGTTGGTACGACGCGATATCGCGTCATGCGCCAAGGCGTTCGCGCGCAAATCCCACAGGAATAACTGGCCCGAAACAAACGTAGGAGCGAGCAAAGCTCGCGATGCGCCGCGCGGGCGGCGCTCGATCTGTCAGCGCTGCAAGGTTTTCGGCGGACACCAGTTGACCCCCCGCCACCCCCCGCGTAGCCTTGCGACTTCGAGGTTCTTCGGCCCTGCCGAAGCTAAGACGGGAACGCGGTACAAGCCGCGGCTGCCCCCGCAACTGTACGCACCGACAACGGATCGACACAGCCACTGCGCCGCGCGCGGGAAGGCGTCGTCCCGCCAGCTTCTTGCTGCGAAGAGCTGGAACGGTGCAAGCCAGGAGACCTGCCTCGAGACGAATTCGACTTTAAACCGGGCGGGGTGATCCGGTGGCGAACAAGCCCGGCCTGGCCCGCGGCTTTCGTCCCGTGTGCCCGCGCCAACCTGCCAAGGGCAACGCGACATGAAAACACTGGCCAAGCTCCCCGTCACCATCGTTACCGGCTTCCTCGGCTCGGGCAAGACCACCTTGCTCCGCCACATGCTCGACAACGCCCAGGGCCGCCGCATCGCGGTCATCGTCAACGAATTCGGCGAGCTTGGCATCGACGGCGAAATCCTCAAGCAATGCAGCATCGGCTGCACCGAGGAAGAAGCCAGCGGCCGCGTCTATGAACTGGCCAACGGCTGCCTGTGCTGCACTGTGCAGGAAGAGTTCTTCCCGGTGATGCGCGAGCTGGTCGCACGCCGCGGCGACCTCGATCACATCCTCATCGAAACCAGCGGCCTGGCATTGCCCAAGCCCCTGGTGCAAGCCTTCCAGTGGCCGGAAATCCGCAACGCCTGCACCGTCGACGCGGTGATCACCGTGGTCGACAGCCCGGCCGTGGCCGCGGGTACCTTTGCCGCCTACCCGGACCAGGTCGACGCACAACGCAAGCTCGACCCCAACCTGGACCACGAATCGCCGCTGCACGAACTGTTCGCCGACCAGCTGGCCAGCGCCGACCTGGTGGTGCTGAACAAGGCCGACCTGATCGACGCCGAAGGCCTGGCCAAGGTCCGTGCCGAAGTGGCCGAGGAGCTGCCACCGGCGGTCAAGGTGATCGAGGCCAGCAGCGGCCGGCTGCCGCTGGAAGTACTGCTGGGCGTGGGCGCGCAGGCCGAGGCGCACATCGATGGCCGTCGTACCCACCACGATTCCCACCATGACGGCGATGACCACGACGATCACGACCACGACGCCTTCGACTCGATCTCCATCGACCTGCCCGAAGCCGACGAAAGCCTGCTGCTCGATGCCCTGACCCAGCTGGTGGTGGAGTTCGGCATCCTGCGCGCCAAAGGTTTCGCGGCCATCCCCGGCAAGCCGATGCGCCTGCTGGTGCAGGGCGTGGGTACCCGTTTCGACAAGCACTTCGACCGCGCCTGGCGCGCCGACGAGCCACGCATCACCCGTCTGGTGCTGATTGGCCAGGACCTCGATGCCGTGCACTTGGAAGCGCGCCTGCGCCAGGCCTTGGGCGCCTGACCCATGCACCTGCTGCGGACCCAGCCCGGCGGCTTCGTGCCGGACGATAGCATTGCCGACCTCGGCCAGACACCCGCCGATCTGGTGATTCTCTGCAGCGGCGATTCGCACCTGGCATTGCTCGCCGAAACCGCCGAGCAACTGCCGGACGATTTCCCCAGCCTGCGCCTGGCCAACCCGATGCAGGTACAGAACCATGCCTCGGTCGATTTGTATGTCGATGAGGTCCTGCGCCATGCCAAGGTGATCCTGGTGTCGCTGCACGGCGGTGTCGGTTACTGGCGCTATGGCGTCGAACAATTGGTCGAGCTGGCGGCACGGGGCGTGCAGGTGATTCTGGTGCCCGGCGATGACCGCCCGGACCCGGAGCTGACCGGCCTCGGAACAGTCACCGGCGAGCCGGCCGAGCGCCTCTGGCACTACCTGCGCCAAGGCGGCAAGAGCAACGCCGTCAACCTGTTCAAGTGCCTGGCCAACCAGTGGCTGGGGCGCGATTACCGTTGGGACGAACCGCAGCCTTTGCCGCGGACTTCTGTGTATCACCCGCGCAAACCTGGTGCGCTGCCAGAGGACTGGTACAGCCAGTGGAACCCCGAACACCCGGTGGCGCCATTGCTGTTCTATCGTTCACACCTGCAGGCCGCCAACACCGCGTTCATCGACGTGTTCTGCGAGCGCTTGCAGGCCGCCGGCCTCAACCCGCTGCCCATCGCAGTGGCCAGCCTCAAGGAAAGCGCCTGCCTGGAACAGGTTGAGGCCTGGCTGGACGAAGTGGGCGCGCAGGTGTTGATCAACACCACAGGGTTTGCCCTGTCCAGCCCGGAACGCCCCAACCTGCGCCCGTTTCGCCGTGACATCCCGGTGTTGCAGGCCATCTGCGCGCAAGACAACCAACCCGGCTGGGAGGCTAGCGAGCAGGGCCTCGGTGCTCGTGACCTGGCCATGCACATTGCCTTGCCGGAGCTGGACGGGCGCATCATCACCCGCCCGGTGAGTTTCAAGGACATGGCCTGGCGCAGCGAGCGCAGCCAGTCCGACGTAGTCTGCTACCGCGCGCACCCCGAGCGCATGGACTTCGTCGCCGAGCTGGCACGGCGCTGGGTCGAACTGGCGCGCCTGCCCAATGGGCAAAAGCGCGTGGCCCTGGTGCTGGCCAACTACCCGACCCGCGATGGCCGCATTGGCAATGGCGTCGGCCTGGATACCCCGGCTGCCGCGCTGAACATCCTCAAGGCGTTACGAGCCGAGGGCTATCCACTTGCGGAGCTGCCAGGCAGCGGCACGCAACTGATTCATCAGTTGCTCGGCGGCGTCACCAACGACCTCGAACACCTCGATCAGCGCCCCTGCGCCCAGAGCCTGAGCCTTGCGGACTACCAGGCGGCGTTCGAACGCCTGCCCGAGGCCAACCGCCTAGCCGTGCTGGAACGGTGGGGGCCGCCAGAGCAGGATCCGATGTACCGCGCAGGCCGCCTGATGGTGGCTGGTTTGCGTTATGGCCTGACCTTCGTCGGCATTCAGCCGGCGCGCGGCTACCAGGTCGACCCCAGCGCGGTGTACCACGACCCGGATCTGGTGCCACCTCATGGTTACCTGGCGTTTCATTTCTGGCTGCGCCATGCCTTTGCCGCCGATGCAGTCATCCACGTCGGCAAGCACGGTAACCTGGAATGGCTGCCCGGCAAGGGTGTCGGCCTGTCCGCACAATGCTGGCCGGACGCGCTGCTCGGCCCGCTGCCGAACATCTACCCGTTCATCGTCAACGACCCGGGCGAAGGCGCCCAAGCCAAGCGCCGGACCCAGGCGGTGATCATCGATCACCTGATGCCGCCCTTGACCCGCGCCGAAACCTACGGGCCCTTGCGCCACCTGGAGCAGCTGGCAGACGAGTTCTACGAAGCCCAGCTGCTCGACCCGCGGCGCGCGCGTGAGCTGCAGCGCGACATTCTGGAGCTGGTCAAGGCCAACCATATCGACCGTGAGTTGCAGCTGGAAGGCCAGCTGGACGATGCCGCCGTGTGGTTGCCGCGCCTGGACACCTACCTGTGCGACCTGAAAGAGTCGCAGATTCGCGACGGCCTGCATGTATTCGGCCAGTCGCCGCAGGCCCGTCTGCGCATCGATACCTTGCTGGCGTTGCTGCGGGTGGAGCGTGGCGATGGACGCGGTGGCAATGCCAGCTTGTTGCGGGGGCTGGCCAAGGCATTGGCGCTGGGCTTCGACCCCCTCGATTGCGACCTCGGCGAGGCCTGGTCAGGGCCACGTCCGGCGCTGCTGCAGGACGTCAGCGACGGCGCGTGGCGCACTTGTGGCGATACCCGCGAGCGCCTTGAGCTGCTCGCGTTGCGCACCATCGAGCAGGCACTGGAGGGGCAGGCGCAACTGCCCGAGCAGCCCGACTGGCAACCGGTGCACGAGGTGATAAAAGCCCTGCGCGAGCAGGTCGCACCGGACCTGGATGCCTGCGGCGCGGCAGAAATCAATGGGTTGCTTGCCGCGCTGGCAGGGCGTTTCGTACCGGCAGGCCCCAGCGGCGCACCCAGCCGCGGCCGCCTGGACGTATTGCCCACCGGTCGCAACTTCTACACCGTGGATGTGCGCAACCTGCCGACCACCACGGCCTGGCGTCTGGGGTTCGCCTCGGCCAACCTGATCCTCGAACGGCACCTGCAGGACCATGGTGACCACCTGCGCCAGCTGGGCCTGTCGGTGTGGGGCACGGCAACCATGCGCACCGGTGGCGACGACATCGCCCAGGCCATGGCGCTGATGGGCGTGCGCCCGGTGTGGGCCACCGGCAGCCAGCGGGTCGACGACTTCGAGATCCTCCCCCTGAGCCTGCTCGACCGCCCACGGGTGGACGTCATGCTGCGGGTTTCGGGCTTCTTCCGCGATGCCTTCGGCAACCTGATCCGCCTGTTCGATGCGGCGGTGCAGGCCGTGGCAGCGCTGGACGAGCCGGACGACCTCAACCCCCTGGCCGCGCGGGTGCGCAACGAGCGCGCCAGCCTGCAGGCGCAGGGCGTGAACGCCGAACAGGCGGCGCGCCAGGCGGGTTGGCGGGTATTCGGGGCCAAACCTGGCGCCTACGGTGCCGGCGTGCAGAACGCCATCGATGGCCGCTTGTGGCACAGCCGTGACGACCTCGCCGAGGTTTACCTCAACCATGGCGGCTACGCCTACGGTGCCAGCGATGAAGGCACCCCGGCGCGCGCCCAGTTCGCCCAGCGCCTGGGCCAGGTGCAGGCGGTGCTGCAGAACCAGGACAACCACGAGCACGACCTGCTCGATTCCAACGATTACTATCAGTTCCAGGGTGGCATGCTGGCGGCGTCGGAGACCTTGTCTGGCGGGGCAGTGGCCAGTTACCACGGCGACCACAGCCAGGTCGACCGGCCGCGGATCCGTACCTTGAAGGAAGAGCTCAACCGCGTGATCCGTGCCCGTGCCCTGAACCCGAAATGGATCGACGGGGCGAAACGCCATGGCTACAAGGGAGCGTTCGAGCTGGCCGCGACCGTCGACAACCTGTTCGCCTTCGACGCCACCACGCACCTGATCGACGACCATCACTACCAGTCGCTGGCCGATGCCTATGTGCTCGACCCGGCGACTCGCGACTTCATGCGCGAGCACAACCCCGAGGCCCTGCGCGACCTCACCGAACGCTTGTTGGAAGCCCAGCAGCGCGGGCTCTGGGAAGCCCCAGGTGAGTACCGCGAGGCGCTTGAGGCGCAGTTGCTCGACGGCGAGGAACAGGCTTGAAATGAGTGAACCCGTACAATTCCCACTGGCAGCCGTGGTCGGTGCCGAGGACCTCAAACTGGCCCTGTGCCTGACCGCAATCGACCCTAAGATCGGTGGCGTGCTTATCGAAGGCCCGCGCGGTATGGCCAAGAGCACCCTTGCTCGTGGCCTGGCCGACCTGCTGGGCGAGGGCCCGTTCGTCACCTTGCCGCTGGGAGCAAGTGAGGAGCGCCTGATCGGCACGCTGGACCTGGATGCCGCGCTCGGCCAAGGCAAGGCGCAGTTTTCCCCTGGCGTGCTTGCCCACGCCGATGGCGGCGTGCTGTATGTCGATGAAGTCAATCTGCTGCCCGATACCTTGGTCGACCTGTTGCTGGATGTGGCCGCCAGTGGCACCAACCGCATCGAGCGTGACGGCATTTCCCATCGGCACAGTGCCCGTTTCGTCCTGATCGGCACCATGAACCCTGAGGAAGGCGAGCTGCGCCCGCAACTGCTCGACCGCTTCGGCCTGAATGTGGCGCTCGATGGCCTGCCAGCCCCGGAGGCGCGCCAGCAGATCATCCGCCGGCGGCTGGCCTTCGACAGCGATCCGCAGGCGTTCTGCGAGCAGTGGGCCGGTGCCCAGGCGCAACTGCGCGCGCGCTGCCAGGCGGCGCGCCAGGGGCTGGCGGCAATTGCCCTGGACGATCAGGCCCTGGCCTGGATCACCGAGCGCTGTTTCGCCGCCGGCGTCGATGGCCTGCGTGCCGACCTGGTCTGGCTGCGCGCGGCCCGGGCCCATTGTGCCTGGCGCGGTGGCCAGGCGATCGAGGAGGGGGATGTCGATGCCGTGGCTGAATTCGCCTTGCGCCATCGCCGGCGTACGGCGCCCGATGCGCCAGCCACCGCGCCACCCGGTGCAGCGGATGGCCGCGACCGGCAGGGCGAGGGCGGGCAGGGCGATTGGGGCGCCCTGCCTGCGCAGCCTGTCAGCAGCGGTGCGCGGCGAGAGGTGCCGAACTGGGCAAAAAAGCCCTGAGCATCCGCCAACCAGGTTTGAGGATGGCGGATGCCATGCCCCGTGCCGGAAAACTGGCGGGTGCCAGCCGTGGCCGCGCCTGCGCGGCATCCTCAGGCCGGGTGGCTTGGCTGCCGACCTTGCTGAAGGGGCGCCCGAAGCTGCGCCAGGATCTTTGCTGGCAGCAGCGCCAGGCCCAGGCCAATGAACTGTGGCTGGTGGTCGTGGACGCCTCGGCTTCTACGCGGCGTCATCAGGCCCTGGCGCAGTGCAAGGGCCTGCTGGCCGAATTGTTCGACCAGGCCTATCGGCAACGTGCCCGTCTTGCCCTGCTGACGGCCAGCGGCGGTGCACCACAATGGCAGCGCCATGGCCTCAAGGCGTCGGCAAGCCTGCAGCCTTGGTTGCAGGCCCTGGGGGCTGGCGGCGGCACGCCTTTGATCGCAGCACTGGAGCAGGCCCGGCGCTGGCTGCAGGCCCGGCAGAAAGCGCATCCCCACGAGTTGCAGCGCTGCCTGGTATTCACCGATGGTCGCCTGCAGCGCTGGCAGGCCGTGCAGCCGATGCCTTGCGCCACCGTAGTGGTGGACATGGAATTGGCGCCAGTTCGCCTGGGCCGGGCACAACAATTGGCCACGGAACTACAGGCCGATTATCAGCATCTTGAGCAGTTCAAGGTAATGGAGTGAGTTAGGCGAACGGGATAGGTGCGACACTATGCCGCAATAAGAAAGTTGCCTGGCAGGCCAATGAATAGTTGTTCAAGTGCGTGCTGGGCACGCACTTGCAGGGACGCAGCGATATTACTTCGGCATCGACCAAGGCTGCAGGTCATAACCTTTCTGGGACAGTTCGGCACGTACTTCCTCAATCAGGCTGGCCCATTGTGCAGGGTCCGAATAGATACGCGACGATACTTGTTTGCTGCCGATACGGGTGCTGGTCCGGTCAATCACCGCCAGGCTCAGCTCGCCGGTGCCGTTGGGCGCATCCCAGGCAACGCACTGGAAGGGTTCGAAGGCGTGGTCGGCAATCAGCAGTGCCTCGTTGACACGCAGCGGTGCATTCATGGTTCGGTCTCTCTATGGTCCCAAACATCGAAATTAGGTCCGCGTAACTGCTACGTCGCTTCAGGTGTTATCGCGATCCGCAGCGCGGGGTTACTCGTACTGATGCTCCAAGTTAGGGGTGGAGTCACACAGCGCGTGTAAATTTTTTGCGAGTTACAAATTTTTTTGTTTCCCAGCGCCGCTGTGACGCCAATAAATATGAAAAATTCCCCAACGGTTCTGGCCGTGCAGAATCCTGCAGACAGACGGTCGTGGGCGGCGTCAAGTTCGTTGCTACTGTTAATTCGGCGCCGCAACTTACTGTTTTCATGTAAAAAACCAACAATTGGCGCCAAGGAACGGTCATGCACGAGACTGCCGCCCTGCGTCGCTTGCTCATCGTCGACCCCTGCGACGATTGTCACCGTCTGTTACCAAGCCTGGAGAGTGCCGGCTGGGACGTTCACAGCTGTAGCCTCGACCTGGCGTTGGAGCATCGTTGCGATATTGGCCTGCTGCGCCTGCAGGCGTCGCACCTGCGCCATCCTGACGCGGTCAAGGACATGATCAAGCGCAGCAACACCGAGTGGATTGCCGTGCTCAACGCCGAGCAGTTGCGCATGCAGAACGTCGGTGATTTTGTCTGCGAGTGGTTCTTCGACTTCCACACCTTGCCGTTCGACTTTTCCCGCGTACTGGTGACACTGGGCCGGGCGTTCGGCATGGCCCGCTTACGCGGCAAGGGCACTGTGAGGGTGGATGGGCTGGAACACGAGCTGCTCGGAGACAGCCGGCCGATCCTGGAATTGCGCAAATTGCTCGGCAAGCTGGCGCCTACCGAGTCACCTGTGCTGATCCGCGGCGAGAGCGGTACCGGCAAGGAACTGGTAGCGCGCACATTGCACCGGCAATCACAGCGCAGCGAAATGCCGTTCATCGCCATCAACTGCGGTGCGATACCCGAGAACCTGATCCAGTCCGAGTTGTTCGGGCATGAGAAAGGGGCCTTTACCGGCGCCCATCAGCGCAAGGTGGGGCGGATCGAGGCAGCGCATGGCGGCACCTTGTTCCTCGACGAAATTGGCGACCTGCCGCTGGAGTTGCAGGCCAACTTGCTGCGTTTCCTGCAGGAAAAGCACATCGAGCGGGTAGGTGGCAGCCAGCCGATACCGGTCGATGTGCGGGTATTGGCGGCAACCCATGTGGACCTGGAAAAAGCCATCGAACACGGGCGCTTTCGTGAAGATCTCTACTACCGGCTCAATGTGCTGCAAGTGGTGACCGCGCCGCTGCGTGACCGGCATGGCGACCTGTCGATGCTGGCCAATCACTTTTCCCACTTCTACAGCCTGGAAACAGGCCGCAGGCCCCGCTCATTCAGCGATCATGCGCTGGCTGCGATGGGGCGCCACAACTGGCCGGGCAATGTACGTGAACTGGCCAACCGGGTAAGGCGCGGGCTGGTGCTGGCCGAAGGGCGTCAGATCGAGGCCCAGGACCTTGGCCTGCAGGGGCTGGAGCAGGAAGAGCAGCCTCTGGGCACTCTGGAAGACTACAAGCATCGGGCTGAGCGTCAGGCGCTGTGCGATGTGCTGGGCCGGCACAGCAACAACATGAGCATTGCCGCGAAGGTGCTTGGAGTATCACGGCCGACGTTCTACCGGCTACTGCACAAGCACCAGATCCGCTGATCAGCTGGATTGGGCGATATGCCCGTCAGACAAGTCTTCCAGCGGCTCTTCTTCGCCCGGTAGCGCGGTGATCACGCTGAAGTCACTGACCTCGACCTCGCCGCCGCCATAACCGAGCAAGTGAAAGGAAAACGCCTTGCGCATGGTCGGGTTATCGAAGCCGAATTCCATTTCCAGCGGTTTGTCGGCCGTCACCCGGATCTCCTCAGGCAACCCCAGCGGTACATCCTGCTCCAGCTCCTTGGCCTTGAGCTGGATATAGGCCGCGTGCTGCGGGTCCAGCGCACGGACCTTGACTCGCACCCGGGTGTGCGAACCCTCGGGCATTTCCAGGTACTGTGCGCCGATCAGGTTGTCTGCCCAGTCGTCGCGAATGCGTGCCTGCAACTGGATGGCGGACGGGCCGCCGAACTGGTAGCGCAGGTTAAGCGGCGTTTGCAGCAGGGACTGGTCGAGCACCCCGGCCAGCGCACCGATCTGTGGGCCGAGGGTAGCGTCGCCGGGGCCGAGATAGCGGGCCTTGTCGGCGATGAAACCCGGGCTGTCGTAGCGGCGGCAGCGCTGTTGGAAGTCGCACTCGGTGAAGACGCCCTTGCCATCGTGGTAGCGCAGCATGCCGTTGGTGTAGGAAATCATCTCCCGGCCGCTGTCGTAATCACGGTACAGCGAGCGCCCGCCAAGGGCGACCGGGATCGGCAGGGCAAAGTAGTCGAGCAGGGAGGTGGCCAAGTCGATGTGGCCGTAGGTCCCGTTCTTGATGCGCGGCAGTTCTGCCTGTTCGGGTGCCAGGGTCAGGTTGAAGCCCCAGGATGAGGCCAGGCGCACGCCATCGATACCGTGGGATTCGTCCGAGGTAATCACCACCAGGGTGTCCTTGAGCACACCCTGGCGGTCGAGGTTGTCGAGGAAGGCGCCGATCGCATCGTCGAGGTAGGCAACCGCTGCTTGTTTGGCAGTGTCGTAGCGCTGCAGGTATTGCTCGGGGGCGGAGTAGGGCTGGTGGGTGCCCACCGTCAGCAAGGTGAGCATCCATGGGCGGTCTTGCTGGCGCAACTGGCCGACATAATCCAGGGCGCCTTCGAAGAAGGCCCGATCATCCTTGCCCCACGGGAACTCCAGGTAATTCTTGTTGCTGAACCACTCCAGGCCGTGCACCGAGTCGAAGCCGATATGCGGCATGATCCGGTCCTTGGCCATGAAGCGCAGGCCGGCGCCTTGCAGGTAGTGCGTGGTGAAGCCGGCCTGGCGCAGCTGTGCCGGCAGGCAGGCCTGGTTGCGCTGTTGCTGGGTGAGCAGTTCGACACCCTTCGGCGTACCGTTGGCCAGCTTGTCGTAGTCGCCGCACAGCATCGCATACAGGCCGCGGATGGTCTGGTGCGTGTGCAATACGTAGTCCGGGGTGTTCATGCCGCGTTCTGCCCAGTGGCTGAGCTTGGGCATCAGGTCTTCGTCGAAACGGCTGTGCAGGGCCTGGCGGTTGGGGCGCACATAGGCGCCGGGGATGCCTTCGAGGGTGATCACCAGCAGGTTGCGGGCACGACCTGGAGCGGCCAGCAGCTTCTGCCCGCTCAGGTCATGCTGGGTCAGGCCGGCACTGGGTAGCGGCGAGACCGTGGGCGTTTGGCCGGCCCAGTGCTGGACCTGACGCTGCAGGTCGCCAGTGGCGGCAGTCAGCAGCTGGTGGGGAAGATTATACTGGCGCCACTGGTCAGCGTCGCTTGGCGCCAGGTGCTGGCTGCCCCAGTGGGCCGCTAACAGCAATGCCGGGATGGCCCAGGCCTTGCGCGCGAACCGTTCGCCAGGTTGGCGGCGGCTGCGCCAGGCGCTTCCCAGCCAGACCAGCAGGCCGCCCGCCAGCAATACGGGCAGCCAGGCATGGGCCAGGCCGCCGCCGGTGGAGTTTTCCATGAACTGCGGGTCGAACAGATAGGCCAGGTCGGCACTGATCGGCAGCCTGCCAACAGCGCTGACCAGTTCGGCGCAAGCCACCCAAAGCGCGGCCCAGGCCAGCAGAACCGGAAGCGCCAGCCACCACGCGCGGCGATGCAACAGCAACACCAGCAGGCTGCCCAGCGCCAGGTCCGACAGATAGCCATACGGGCTGGACCAGCCCAGCACGGCGCGCACGACCAGAGGAATCACCAGCACCAGTGTTGCCAAGGCGAGCAGCTGGGTACGTGGTGGGCCTTGCAGGTTCTTCACGAAAACTTTCCTTTTGCCATGAAATCGTCACACATTTGTGCGGGATGATAACAGGCCGATACCCGGAAAGCCGTTGGCTACAAGGTTGGTAACCAATTGGGGCGCGCTGCGCCCCGGATGTCAGAAGTAATACGGGAACTTCAGGCTGAAGGAAAAGTCCGGTGCATCGTCTGTCAGGCCAATCGACAAGTTCGGCACGATCGTCAGGTTGTTGGAGGCAGCAAAGGTCAGGCCGACGTTGAAGTTCGCCGCGTTGTAATCGCTGTTGGTGATCGATTGCCAATCGCTGCCGTCGGGCTTGATCTTGCTCTTGCGGGCGAATTGGTCGGTGACCGAGAACGACATACTCATCTTCTCGTTGAGTGCAAAGGCAATACCACCACCGATCTGCCAGGAATCACCGAGTTTCACGTCACCCGGCACTTTGGTATTCACCTGCGGGCTTATGTCGCTGAACGAGTCCTGCATGTTGTAGGTGTACGACAGGCTCCCGAACAGCACGGCGGGGTCGAAGGTCTTGACCAGCGAGATACCGGGCGTGATGGCCCACACACCGTTGCCGGTCGGCAGGTCCTCAGGTACCGACAGGTTGTCGTTGCCCGCCACCTGCTGCAGCTTGATGCCGTACGGGTCCTTGCCGGTTGGTGCCTTCACGCGCAAGGTGGCAACGGCATCCGGCCAGGTCTCGTTCTCATCGAGGAACTTGTAGGCGATACCGAAGTTGACGTCGCCGATGGTCGGGTCGCGAGTGACCGAAGCGTCGGACGTGACCCCCGCAGCCCCGCCGGCACCACCGGACGAGTAGGTGGAATCGCGGTAGACGATGGGCACGTTGATGTCGAACTGCCAACGCTGGTCAACGTTGTAGCGCGCCGTCAGGTCCAGGGTCCAGTTGTCCGCCTTGATGCGGTCGATGTTGATGTTGCCGAGGAAGATCGAGTCCAGCGCCAGGAACCCGTTGAGCACCAGGGCACGGGTGTCGTAATGGGTGTAGGTCAGCCCGGTTTCGACGCTGAACTTGCCGCCACCGAAGAAGCCGCTGGCCTCGTCATACAGGTTGGACACGCTCTGAGCCGGCTCCGAGTTGTCCTGCAGTGACTGCCCATAGGAGGCGCCGCTGCTGCCCGGCGTGCCGGTGGCCACGGTCTGGCCGCCTTTCACCCCCTGTGCGGGGGACTTGGTCAGGCGCTTCGGTTGTGGCTGTGCGGGGGCCTCCTCGACCTGCTTGAGCCGCTGTTCGAGCACCATCAATGCGTTCTGTTGTGCCTCGTAGCGCTGTTTCAGCGCAATCAGTTCCTGTTTGAGTGCTTCGACCTGAGGGTCGGTTGCCGCTTGCAGCAGAGTGGCCGGGGCCAATGTTGAAATACAAACGATAGCTCTGAACGTCGACAAACGGTGCATGGATTAGCCGTCCCTTCTGACTGCATACGATGAGACATGAGCGTAGTTCAGTATCCGAGATTGCGAAGGCCTTTGAGCTGCTCAAGATTGGCGCTCACGGAACCCGCCATTGGCGGACTGTCGCGCAGCACGACATTGAGTGATGTCAGGTTGCTGACACGGTTGCTGGCGCCCAGCAGGGTGGTGTTCTGCATCAGCCCACCCTGGCCCAGGCTTTGCGTTGAATTACCCTGGTTGCCGTTGGCGACGATGTTCATCTGCACGCCACTGCTGGTGGACGACACGCTCAACGAGCCTGCGCCATTGCTCCCGCTCAGGGTGGAGCCAGCAGCCAGGGCCTGGCCCTGTGGCTGAGCGGCTGGCGCTTCATTGCCCTTGGTGACGTTGATGTCGACATTGTTGTTGGCCGCGTTGAAGTCACCTGCGGCACGGACCACCTGGGTCACGCCCTGGGTCGTGTTGAGGCCGCTGCCGCCGCTGACCGTGCCGGTACCGGTGCTGCTGCTCTGCGAGTTACCAGTGCCTTTTTCGTCGATCATCGAGACGTAGAACTGCGGCTTGATGGTCGATTGCTGAATCTGCATCGCCGAAGTCGCGCCAATCACTTCACCGTTGGCGTTCTGCCAGGTGCTGGTCATGACCACGCCAAAGCTCACGATCCGCCCAGGCATCACGTAACGCCCGCGCAGGTTGGCCAGTTCCTGGTCCTTCAGTTCGATCGGTTTGAACGTTTCTGCCTGGGTTGGCAGGCTGGCGGCCAGGCAGATCACTGCCAGCCACAGGGAAGTCTTCATGGAATGCTCCCAGAGCGTCATGCCCTACTTCATTGAAAGAAGGTCATTAGAAGAAGTCGCTTTGAATGAAACCGAAGTCCATCAACTCCGCGTCTGGCACCGGTGTGAAATTGCTCACGCGGTTCTTCGCGCTCAGCGGCAGCGGTGGGTCGAGCAGGATGTTGTTCTTGTCATAGCCTTTGCCGATGACGGCGAAGATGATGCCGTTCCAGCCTTTGACGAAATCGTCGAGCTTGAAGCGTTTGTGGCCCAGGACCGGATCACCGATGTACACCCAGCCTCTGTCGACCTTCTGCATCACCACGAAGTGCTTGTAGCCGCGGATGTCCATCAACACGACCACCGGGATGCGGATGCTGTGCAGGGTGTCGGGGGCGACCTTGTAGCCGCGTGCACGCATGCCCAGGCTTTCCACATAGTGCTTCATGTCGAGCATCGAGAAGCCTTGGGTACGGACCAGATCCTCGTTGGCGTGGGCCAGCATGCCCTCGATCACCTGGTTTTCATCCACGTCCAGCCAGTAGGCCTGGCGCAGGATGGTCGCCAGCGAAGCCGCGCCACAGCTGAAGTCGGTTTTTTGCTGGACCAGGTCGGCGAACTTGCGCTCGCGGATGCTCTGGACCGGTTTGTAGATCACCGCACCACCAGGCAGTACGGACAACGGCATCTGCGAGGCTTCGCCGACGCTGGCGATGCACAACAGAATTGCCAAGGCGATAATGCGCATACTCGACGCCCCCTGCCTTTTTCTTGTTAGAAAGAGGCTCCCCGAAGGGAGCCTCCAGACCGCAGTGGTTACATCGACGTGTTGGAGATGGCCAGCGAGTTGCTTTGCTGGTTGCCCACACCTGCCGCCACGTTCACGCCCAGGTTGCCGCTGCCACCGTTCACCGAACCACTCAGGGTGGCGGTGTTGGTCACAGGGTTGGCCCAGCCGGTCGGGGTCAGCACTTGGAACGACACGGTGTTGCTCAGAGCGTACTCGCTAGACTCGCTGAAGCTCTTCGAGATGCTGTCCGACGACTGCGAAGCTTTTTCGCCGGCTTTGTCGTAGGCCGAGGCACTGGCTTTTTCCCAAGCCGAAGCGTTGGCCTTCTCGTAGGAAGTATCGCGAGCCTTGTCATAGGACGAGTCATGGCTACGGTCATACGAGGAGTCATAGGACTTGTCGAAGGACGAGCTGAGCGACTTGTCGAACGACGAGTTGCTGTTCGACTGATGCGACTTGTCGACCGATGCATCCAGCGATGCACTGAGCGATGCGTCGAAGTCGCTGCTGCGCGAGCGAGTGAAGTTGCCGAAGGTTTGCGACGACGATGCGCTGCCATTGGCGTTGGCATCGAGCGATGCGCTAACCGTGGTGTTGGACGACGAGCTGTGGTCGCGGCTGGACGAGCCGTTTGCAGCCCAGTTGTTGGAGCCACTCGCATTCATGCTGTTGCTGCCGCTGGAGCTGCTGCTGTTGGAGCCGCTGGCGGTCATGCTGCTCGAACCGCTGGAGCTGCTGCTTTTGCTGCCGCTGGCACTGGCGCTTTGGCTGCCCGACGCGCTGTAGCTGGAGCTGGAGCTCTTGTCGACGCTGGCATCGAACGCGCCGCTACGCGAGGCCGAACCACTCGAGGACGTGGTGAAGGTCAGCGTATCGACCCGGTAGGTGCGGTCGGCGGCGTTGTTCACCTGCAGGCCAGGGCCATCCTGGTTAGCCGATGCAGTGGCGGTGGAGTTACCGATAGGCGCAGCATTGTTGGCGATGGCCATGCTGTTTTTCTGTTGGTTGAGGTCGCCGCCAGCGATGTTGATGCCAAGGTTGCCGCTGCTGCCCTGAGCCGAGCCGCTCATGACGGCGGAGCTCTGGGTCGACCAGTTGTTGACCTTGTTGTTGTTGCTGCGCTGGGTGATCTCGGCAGTGGCAGTGGAGGTGCCAAAGACGAAGCTGTTGTCGATCGCAGCGTTGTCGGACGAGGTGTTGGCGATAGCCGAGGCGTTGGCCTGCTGGTTACCGTTACCGGCCGCCACGTTGACGCCCACGTTGCCACTGGCACCAGCGCCCGAGCTGCTCATCTCGGCGGCGTTGACGGTACCTTGGTTGTTGATGGTGTTCCCGGTGCTTCTCTGGCCATCATTTGCATTGGCAGTGGCATCGGTCAGTACCGCACGTGCCGGCGGTGTGTGGTTGTTGTGGTTGTCGTGGCCACGACGATCGTTTTGATTCGCTTGTGCAGCAACAGCCATGACCGCAGCAATTGCGAAAACCAGAGGCTTGATTGCCATCAAGGGTTTCATGGTGTTTCTCCGTCTTTAGGTTAAGTGTTGTTCTTACCTGTACCTAGCTATCTGGGTCAGTTCCCGACCCTTACGCTCAGGGTGTTTGCCGTCTGGTTGCCCACCCCGGCGCTCTGATTCAGCTGGATGACCCCGCGGCTACCGGTGAATGCCTGGTCACCGGTGGTGACATGGCGATAGCCGGGTGAGGTATCAGATGGATCGGAGCTGTTGATCAGCGCCACGTTCTGTTGCAGCAGGACGCTGTCATCGATGCTTTGCGGCTGTGTACTGATGCTGATGCGCAGGGCGTTGGCCTGCTGGGTTGCGGCCCCCGCACTCTGGTTGACGCCCAGTGCGCCGCTGCCATGGCTGAAGGCATTGCCCTGGATGCTGGTACTGGCGCCCATGTTTGGGTCGACGATGGACAATTGGCGTTGGCGGATCTGCGTGGTCGCATTGGCTTGGTGGCCGGTGGCGATTGCCCGGGCGTTGGCCTGTTGCTGGCCATCGCCTGCGGCCTGGTTGACGCTGAAATTGCCTTGGTATTGCGCGCCAGAGCTGTCGATGTTGGCGTCGTTGATTACTGGAACTGGTGATGGTATGGGTGATTGCGCCAGTACCGAGGCACTGCTCAACAGGGCCAGGATTAACAGCGTCTGCCTCATGTCATTTGCCTCCCGTGAGGATCTGCAGTGGGGCAAGACCGCGCTGGACGCTCGAGTTGACCATGTTGGAAATGCCGTTGCCCGAACCGGTGCCACGCCCGGCTGCCTGGTTTGACAGCTGCGTCTGGTTGCCGATTTGGCCGCCGAGGTTGTCGGTCTGTTGGGTAATCAGCGAGGAAATCCCCGTGCCGCTGGTGATGCTGGCGAAGTCCCCATCGCTCAGTTCGTTGGTTTGCCTGAGCACTTGCGCGGAGGGGTTGGCATTGGCGGTGGTGGGGTAGGGGTCGGGCGCCAGGGGCGCACGAATGGCCATGCGCGGTTGCACATCGCGGGTGATCACGATGATGCCGTTATCGGCCTGCGCAGGCAGCGCCGAGCCGAGTGCACAGCCGACCAGCAACAGGCATAAAACGCCTCTATCCAGTTTCCCCATGACGGCTACTCCTTCTTAGAGCGCTGGTCTTGATCAGCGTTGCGAAGGAGGACAGCGAAAGCCGTGCCGGTTTTGGATATCTATTGAAAATCAGCAGCTTGAGCGCATTGCCTGAAGAAACCGTCAAGTTGCTGTATCAGCGCTGAGACAAATTTTCAGTGATTTGGCCTTTGGCCCAGCATTTACGTTACTCGAAGGGCATTTTCAACGAATGTATCACCAGCTTGACACCTCCCCCACAAATGGCTGGGAGCCCACAGAAACGGGGGCTTGGCCTCAGTCGTGTGTGTCATGGGGTTAACATTCGGTGGGGCACAGCGGGGTTTTTCCCTGTAGCAGGTGCTGAACCGCGAGCAGGGCCGTTGCGCTGCGTTGTGGCCAGTCTCCCTCGATGATCTGTAGCGCTTGCCCATTGTGTTCCAGCCATCGGCGGCTGTCATCGAAGAACACCTGGCGGTCGGCAAGCTCCGGCTGGCTGCGCTGACCATCGGCGACCCATCCTACCCCGTGCGGGCTGAGCAGCAGGTGCAGGTCATAACGGCGGGCAAGCAGAGCCTGTTCCAGCCAGGGCGGGCAATCGTCGAACAGGGCGCGGCTCCACAGCATGTTGCTGAGCAGGTGGGTATCTAGGATCAGCAGCTCAGGTGCCTGCTGGCGCGCCTGGTCTTCCCAGGCCAGCTGGCCGCGGGCGATGGTGGGAATGTCGGCATAGCACGTGTCTCGGCATTCCTGGTCGATGAAGTGGCGTACGTACTCGCCCACCACGATACCGCCGAAATGCGCCTGGATTTCACCGCTGAGCCAGCTTTTGCCACTGGATTCGGGGCCGCACAGCACCAGGACCTTCATGGCTGCACCAATGCAGGGTCACGGCGCCATTCCAGCCAGCCACGTACCGCGATCAGCGTCAGTACGGCAAAGAACCCGGCCGTGAAGTACAGCTGCTGGTGCAGGTACTGGCCGACATAGACCACATCCACCACGATCCATAGCGGCCAGCACTGCACGCGCTTCTGCGCCATCCACAGTTGCGCGACCAGGCTGAATCCGGTCAACGTGGCATCCAGCCACGGCAGGGCAGCATCAGTCCAGTTGGCCATCGCCGCACCGAGTGCCACGCTCAGCAGCAGCCCAGCGAGCAACCCGCCGAACAGTGCCGGGGTTGGCAGGCGCGAGACCAGGCGAGCGTCCTCGACCCGGTCCGGGCGCTTCCACTGCCACCAGCCGTACAACTGCAGCACGGCGTAGGCCAGCTGCAGCAGCATGCCCGAGTACAGCTTCACGTCGTAGAACAGCCAGCCATAGATCAGCACCATGACCAGGCCGATCGGCCAGCACCAGGCGTTCTGCTTGACGGTAAGCCACACGGCGGTGACGCCGAGCACGGCGGCGATGAGTTCGAGGCCGGACATCGGCGATCCTTGGTTGGCAAAGGGCGGCGATTGTAGCTTGTGCAGGGCGGGAGGTGTAGCGCGCAACCGGCACCGGCCCGCTCAGGGGCCGGTATTTACAGCCTGTTCAGACGCGGAACTGACGCAGCAGCTGTTCCAGCTCCTCGCTCAGCTGCCCCAGGGCCAAGCCGGCGTCGCTGGACTGGCGCGCGGCATCGGCGGTCTGCTGCGACAAGCCGGCGGTGTCCAGCACATTGCGGTTGATCTCCTCGACCACATGCGACTGCTGCAAGGTGGCGCTGGCGATCGAGGCGTTGAGGGCGGTGAGGTTGTGCAGTGCCTGGCTGAGGGCATCCAGGCTTGAACCGGCCTCGCGGGCTTGTTGCACGGTCTGGCGCGAAGCCTCGCTGCTGGTGTCGATGGCCTTGACCGCCGCATCGGACTGGCCTTGCAGGTGCTCGATCATGGTGTGGATTTCCGCTGTCGACTGCGCGGTACGTTGCGCCAACAGGCGGACCTCGTCGGCCACCACAGCGAAGCCGCGGCCCTGTTCGCCGGCGCGAGCGGCTTCGATGGCAGCGTTGAGGGCGAGCAGGTTGGTCTGCTCGGCGATGGCGCGGATCACCTCCAGTACTCCGCCAATCTTGGTGCTGTGCCCGGCCAGGTCACGGATCACCTGCACGGCCTGCTCGATGGTCGCCGAGAGGCGGTCGATCTGCTGCAGGCTGCCGTGGATGGCCTGCTGGCCGTGTTCAACCTGTTGCTGCGCGGCGCGCATTTCACCGGCGGCCTGTTCGGCCGTCTTGGCCACGTCCTGCACGGCATAGGTGACTTCGTTGACCGCCGTCGCCACCTGGTCCATCTGCAGAGACTGCTGGGCGCTGTGCTGCTGGGCGGCGCCAGCATTGTCGCCGACGTGCCCGGCCGACTGTGCCAGGGCGTGGGCCGCGCCCTGAAGCTGGCCGACCACCCCCTGCAGCTTGCCGTTGAACTGGTTGAAGTGCTGGCCCAGGTGGGTGATCTCGTCGCGGCCGTCGGTATCCAGGCGGCGGGTCAGGTCGCTTTCGCCGCTGGCGATGTTGCCCATGGCCTGCACCGCTTCCTGCAGGGGGCGGGCAATGCTGCGGGCGATGAGCATCACCACCAGGGCCATCAGCACGGCGATGGCCAGGCCGACCAGCGAGGCATCACGCAACTGGCGGGCGAATTCGGCCTGCACATCGTCGACGTAGACGCCGGAACCGATGATCCAGCCCCAGGGTTTGAACAGTTGGATATAGGAGGTCTTGGCCACCGGCTCGCTGGCGCCTGGCTTGGGCCAGCGATAGTCGACCGGGCCGGCGCCCTGGCTGCGGGCGAGGGCGACCATCTCGTTGAACACGGCGAAGCCGTCCGGGTCGCGAATGGCGGAGAGGTCCTGACCGTCGAGCTTGGGGTTGGCCGGATGCATGATCATCTTCGGTCCCAGGTCGTTGATCCAGAAGTAGTCGTTCTGGTCGTAGCGCAGCGCCCGCACTACTTGCAGGGCCTGCTGCTGGGCTGCCTCGCGGCTGAGCGTGCCGGCGGCCTCCAGGCCCTGGTAGTAGGCCAGCACGCCAGCGGCGGTTTGCACCACGTGGCGGGTCTTTTCCGCCTTGGCCTGGTACAGGTCGCCATGGATTTGGCGCAGCATCAGCAAACCGAGCACTGCCAGCATGCCCACCGCTACCACCAGAATCAGCCACAGACGACGGCTGATCGACATCGACCGCAATCCCTTCATCGAATCCACTCCTACCTTGTTCTTTTTATTCAGGTGCATCCAAGCACGCTTTGCAGGCGGCAGGCACTCGACTAATGGCTAAGTGCTAGTTATTGGCTACTCTGCCACAGGCTGCGCGCGCCTTTGTCATACCGCTTTGATAGGATCTCGGCCGGGCAAGATGAAACCTTTAGTCAGGCTGAACTTTTCCCCTGGCGCCGGTCCCAGAAGTCGCTGTAAAAAGGCCGCGCCGCGTGCGGCAACCACAAGCAAATCAAGAATAAGGGGCCTGCAAGCAGCAGTGCCCCACCGGGGGAACAATGGATTTTTGGACGGCCTTTCAGGCAATCATCTTAGGTGTGGTCGAAGGGCTCACGGAGTTCCTGCCGATCTCCAGTACCGGCCACCAGATCATCGTCGCCGACCTCATCGGGTTTGGTGGCGAACGGGCCATGGCGTTCAACATCATCATCCAGCTGGCGGCGATCCTGGCGGTTGTGTGGGAGTTCCGCAGCAAGATCCTAGAAGTGGTGTTCGGCCTGGCCAGCCAGCCGAAGGCACGGCGTTTCACCGGTAACCTGCTGCTGGCGTTCATGCCGGCGGTAGTGCTGGGCGTGCTGTTCGCCGACCTGATTCACGAATACCTGTTCAACCCGATCACCGTGGCGACGGCGCTGGTGATCGGTGGTGTGATCATGCTCTGGGCTGAACGTCGCCAGCACACCGTGGCGGTGGACCATGTCGACGACATGCGCTGGACCCATGCCCTGAAGATCGGCTTCGTGCAGTGCCTGGCGATGATCCCGGGTACCTCGCGCTCGGGCTCCACCATCATCGGCGGCCTGCTGTTCGGCCTGTCGCGCAAGGCGGCCACCGAGTTCTCGTTCTTCCTGGCGATGCCGACCATGGTCGGTGCGGCGGTCTATTCGGGCTACAAGTACCGCCACCTGTTCGAGCCGAACGACCTGCCGGTGTTCGCCCTCGGTTTCGTGACCTCGTTCATCTTCGCGATGATTGCCGTGCGCGCGCTGCTGAAGTTCATCGCCAACCACAGCTATGCGGCCTTTGCCTGGTACCGCATCATCTTTGGCCTGCTGATCCTGGCGACCTGGCAGTTCGGCTGGGTTGACTGGTCGACGGCGCACAGCTGACATGGCTCGGGCACAAAACACGGCGCCACGCGGCGCCGAACGCACAGCGGGCGTGCGCAATGCGCGCCTGAAGCTGTTGCTGCTGGGGGGGCTGTGCCTGCTGCCGGTGCTTGGCGCGGTACAGATGGGCTGGAGCGGGCAGAGCTGGGTGCCATTGGCGTTGTACCCGCTGGTGAGCCTGATCAGCCTGCTGCTGTACTGGCAGGACAAGCGCCAGGCCCAGGGCAATACCTGGCGCACGCCTGAAAAGGTGCTGCATGCCAGCGAGTTGCTGGGGGGCTGGCCCGGCGCGCTGGTTGCCCAGCAGCTGTTCCGGCACAAGACACGCAAACTGTCTTACCAGCTGGTGTTCTGGGGTATCGTGCTGCTGCATCAGGTGTTCTGGCTTGACTACCTGTTCCTGGGTAGCCGCTTTCTGCCGTTCAACTGATCAGCTCAGCAGGCCTGGCTGCAACCGTTTTGGCAACCGTCGCACCACCAGTTGGTGCGAGCGCTGCAGCAGGTCGCACAGTTCATCCCGGCCCATGGGGTAGGGTGGCGTCATGCTGATCCACTTGGCACGTGCCAGATAGGGCGCCGGCCGCACGCCAGGCCGGTCGCAATAACCCAGAAACAGCTCGTCGGCGACCTTGAACGACAAGCCAGCTCCGGCCAGGTCAAGCACCGCGAACATCTTGTTACCGGCCACGGAGAACACCCGGATGCCGCCCCATTTGTAGTCTTCCCGCGCGCCCGGCAGGTTCAGGCAGAATGCTGCAACCTGCTCCTCGGTCATTTTCTGCTTAGACATAACGCTCTCCACATGCTTCGAACGACGCCGCCAGGTGGTCGATCCAGGCCCGCACGGCCGGTAACAATCCACGTCGATGAGGGTAGACCGCCTGCAGGTAGCCGCCTGGCAATGACCAGTCCGGCAGCAGCTTCACCAGCTCGCCGCGCTCCAGTTCCTCTTCGCAGAACATGCTGGGCAGGGCAGTGAAGCCCAGCCCGGCGCGCACGGCGGCGTTGCGCACGACAAAATCGTCAATGGCCAAGCGTGGCTCCAGGGCGATCTCCTGCTGCCGGCCATTGGGCCCGTGCAAGCGGAAGTGCACCAGCCGGTCGGCTTCGGCGGCGCCCAGCACCGGCAGCGTGGCCAACTCGGAGGGCTCGCGGATATGGTCGGCAAAGCCGGGGGCTGCCACCAGTTGCATCTGAGCCTGGCGCAGCCGACGGGTCACCAGTGCCGGGTCTTCGTCGCCCAGATCGCGTACGCGCAGGGCGACGTCGATGCCTTCGGAAATCAGATCGACACGGCGGTTGAGCAGGACCATGTCCAGCTGCACCTGCGGGTACTGTTCGAGGAAACGGCTGATCACCTCGGGCAGGAACGCATGGGCCAGGGCTACCGGGCACGACACGCGCAGGCGCCCGCGCGGTTCGCTGCTCATGCTCGCCACCACCTCGTCGGCAGCCTCGGCCTCCAGCAGCATGGCCTGACAATGGTGCAGGTAGCGCTCGCCGACGGCCGTGAGTTTGAGCTGGCGCGTGGTGCGCTGCAGCAGGCGGGTGCCAAGGCGTTCTTCCAGTTCGGCAATCCGCCGCGACAGGCGCGACTTGGGAATGCCCAATTGGCGCCCGGCTGCAGCAAAACCGCCGGCTTCGACCACCTGGGCAAAATAGAAGAGGTCATTGAGGTCTTGCATGGGGCTGTCTCACTGTTCTACCTGTGGGACAAACTAACGCATTTTTACCGACTTTTCAGCCATTCGCCATCCCGGTAGGATTCTCCCCATCGTGATCGCCCACCGCCGCGGTCTTCATTCACAGGAGAGTCCCATGAAACTGTTGCATATCGATTCGAGCATCCTGGGCGACAATTCCGCCTCTCGCCAGCTGAGCCGCGAAGTGGTCGAAGCCTGGAAAGCTGCAGACCCGAGCATCGAAGTGGTCTACCGTGACCTGGCTGCCGACGCCATCGCCCATTTCTCGTCCGCCACCCTTGTGGCTGCCGGCACCCCGGAAGAAGCCCGTGACGCCGCCCAGGCCTTCGAAGCCAAGCTGAGCGCCGAAACCCTGGAAGAGTTCCTCGCCGCCGACGCCGTGGTGATTGGCGCACCGATGTACAACTTCAGTGTACCGACTCAGCTCAAGGCCTGGATCGACCGCGTGGCCGTCGCCGGCAAGACCTTCCGCTACACCGAAGCCGGCCCGGAAGGCCTGTGTGGCAACAAGAAGGTGGTGCTGGTCTCCACTGCGGGTGGCCTGCACGCTGGCCAGCCGACCGGTGTCGGTCATGAGGACTTCCTCAAGGTGTTCCTCGGCTTCATCGGTATCACCGACCTGGAAGTGGTCCGTGCCCACGGCCTGGCCTATGGCCCGGAACACCGTACCCAGGCCATCGACGCCGCCCAGGCGCAGATTGCCAACGAGCTGTTCGCCGCGGCCTGATCGCCGAGCGAAAAAAAACGGCTGGTGCTCCGAGCACCAGCCGTTTTTTTCATCCAGTTTTCATCTGCCGGTGGTAAGGCCGGATCTATGCTGACGCTATCCTGGGGCCTGCTGCGCGATAGCTGACCGATGAACACTCCCTGCCGTTTGCTGGCATTGCTGCTCGGTGGCCTGTTGGCCCATGCCGAGGCTTCCCCGTGGGTGGCCGGTCTGCATCACATGACCCTCGACGACCCGGTCGACGCCAGGCCGATGCAAGCCCTGGCGTTCTACCCATCCCATGGCACACCGCGCAATATCCGCATCGACGGCTACCCTATCGACGTCGCTGAAGAGGCCACGGTCGCCCTCGGGCAGTTTCCGCTGCTGGTGCTGTCCCACGGCAACACCGGCAGCCCGCTGGCCCTGCATTACCTGGCCACTTCCCTGGCCCGCCGGGGCTTCGTCGTGGTGGCGGTGGTGCACCCAGGCGACAATGCCCGGGACCACAGCCGCCTGGGCACGCTGAGCAACCTTTATGGCCGTCCCTTGCAGGTCAGTGAGGCCATCACGTCCGCCCGTGAAGATGCGTTGCTTGGCCCTTACCTGAATGACGGCAAGGTCGGTGTGATCGGCTACTCGGCCGGCGGTGAAACCGCCTTGATCCTGTCTGGCGCCCAACCTGACCTGGATCGCCTGCGCCGTTACTGCCTCGAGCGCCCAGGTGATACCGATGCCTGCAAGACCCATGGCGTGTTGATTGCCGACCGCAGCGAGCTTTCGCCCAAGGCCGACTCACGGGTTGGCGCGGTGATGCTGATGGCCCCCTTGAGCCTGATGTTCGGCCGCCATGCCCTGGCCGGCGTGAAGGTGCCTGCATTGATCTACAGTGGCGACAGCGACCAGCTGGTGGCGGTGGATCGCAATGCCGAGGAACTGGCGCGCAAGCTGCCGATCACCCCGGACTACCGCTTGCTGGCAGGGGCCGGACACTTCGTGTTCATGGCCCGCTGTGACGAGGAGCAGCGCACGCGCATGGCGGCGCTGTGCAAGGACGCCGATGGTGTCGACCGGCGCCACATTCACCATTCGCTGCAGCGTGATACGGCGGCGTTTTTCACCCAGGCCCTGGGTGCACCGGAGCACGCCGAGCGTTCAGCTGCGGCGACTGCGCCGCGCCAGTAGCAGCGTCAGGCCAACCCCGGCCAAGGCCAGCAGGGCCGCGACGCAGAAAATCGAGGCATAACCCAGGTGCACCGCCACTGCGCCCATCACCGGGCCAGCGATGGCCAGTGCCATGTCGAAGAACACGGCATAAGCCCCAAGCCCCGCGCCACGGCTGCTGCTCGGCACCTGCTTGATCGCTTCGACGCCCAGTGCCGGGTACACCAGCGACAGGCCGAAGCCCGTCAGGCCGGCACCGACCAGCGCCCAGGGCGGTGAGGGCGCCAACCACAGCAGGCTCAGGCCGAGCACTTCGGTGGCCATGCAGGCCATGGCCACGTTGTAGCCGCCAAAGCGGTTCACCGCGTTGACGAACAGCAGCCGCGAAATGATGAAGCACAGGCCGAAGGCGCTCAGGCACCAGGCCGCACCGACCCAGCCTCGCTCCAGGTAATAAAGGGTGACGAAAGTGGTCAGGGTGCCGTAGCCGATCGACGCCAGGGTCAGCCCCAGGCCGCAGGGGGCGACGCGGCCAAAGGCCGACCAGAACGGGAGCCGCTCGCCGCGCGTCACCACGACGTCGGGGCGTTTGCGCAGCACCAGCAAGGCCACTAACGCCAGCACCAGCAAGGCCGGGCCGAGCACGCTGAAATCCAGGCCGGCGACTGCCAGCACACCGACCGGCGCACCGATGGCGATCGCCCCGTACGAGGCGATGCCATTCCACGAGATCACCCGCGCCGTGTGTTCCGGGCCGACCTGGCTGATGCCCCAGCTCAAGGTGGCGACGCCAATCAGCCCCTGCGCCAGGCCCAGCAGCACACGGCCGCCGAGCAGCAGGGCCAGGCTCAGCAGCGGCACCTGCAGCGACCAGGCCGAGAGCAGCGTCAGCACCCCGCAACCGGCGATGCCCAGCAGGCCATAGCCAATCGCCTTCTTGCCCCCCAGGGTATCGGCCACGCGCCCGGCGAAAGGGCGGCTGAGCAGGGTGGAAAGGTACTGCAGGCCGATGGTCACCCCGGCGATCACCGCACCAAAGCCCAGCTGGTCGTGCACATAGCTGGGCAGCACCGCAATCGGCAGGCCGATGCAGAGGAAGGCAATGAAGGTGAAGAAGACGATCGACAGGATCTGCAGGGTAATACTTAAGGTACTGCTGGCGGGGGCAGACTGTTGCGCGGTCATGGGCTCTTTCGCGGGCGGGCGGTTGGGCGTGCCCTAATCATGGCCGCTGCGCGAAGTAAATGAAAGCAGGCTAACGAATTATTCATCGGCGAGAGCCAGCCTGCTCCTACAGGGCGACAGTGTCCCTGTAGGAGCGGGCTTGCCCCGCGAAGAGGCCGGCCCAGCCACCCAAAGGCGATCAGGCCAACTCAGCTACCTCAGACCACGACGCCCTGGCTACGCAGGTAATCGTCATAAGTCCCGCTGAAGTCCACCACACCATCAGCGCTCAGCTCGATGATGCGGGTCGCCAGCGACGACACGAACTCGCGGTCATGGCTGACGAACAGCAGGGTGCCCGGGTAGTTTTCCAGCGCCAGGTTCAGCGCTTCGATCGATTCCATGTCCAGGTGGTTGGTCGGTTCGTCCATCACCAGCACGTTCGGCTTCTGCAGGATCAGCTTGCCGAACAGCATGCGGCCTTGCTCACCACCGGAAATTACCTTCACCGACTTGAGGATCTCATCGTTGGAGAAGAGCATGCGCCCCAGGGTGCCGCGGATCACCTGCTCGCCGCTGGTCCACTGGCCCATCCAGTCGAACAGGGTCATGTCGTCTTCGAAGTCGTGGGCGTGGTCCTGGGCGTAGTAGCCTACTTCGGCGCTGTCGGTCCACTTCACGGAGCCGGCATCTGGGGTCATTTCGCCGACCAGGGTGCGCAGCAGGGTGGTCTTGCCGATACCGTTGGGGCCAATGATCGCTACGCGTTCGCCGGCTTCGACGGTGATGTCGAAGTTCTTGAACAGTACCTTGTCGTCGAAGGCTTTCGCCATCTTCTCGACGACCACTGCCTGGCGGTGCAGCTTCTTTGTCTGCTCGAAGCGAATGAACGGGCTGACACGGCTCGAAGGCTTGACCTCGGCCAGCTGGATCTTGTCGATCTGCTTGGCACGCGAAGTGGCCTGCTTGGCCTTGGAGGCGTTGGCCGAGAAGCGGCTGACGAAAGTCTGCAGCTCGGCGATCTGGGCTTTTTTCTTGGCGTTGTCCGACAGCAGTTGCTCGCGCGACTGGGTGGCCGCGGTCATGTACTCGTCGTAGTTGCCCGGGAACAGGCGCAGCTCACCGTAGTCCAGGTCAGCCATGTGCGTGCACACGCTGTTGAGGAAGTGCCGGTCGTGGGAAATGATGATCATGGTGCTGTTACGCGCCGTGAGGATGGTTTCCAGCCAGCGGATGGTGTTGATATCCAGGTGGTTGGTCGGTTCGTCGAGCAGCAGCACGTCCGGGTCCGAGAACAGCGCCTGGGCTAGCAGTACACGCAGCTTCCAGCCCGGCGCCACTTCGCTCATCGGGCCAAAGTGCTGCTCCAGCGGAATACCCAGGCCCAGCAGCAGTTCACCGGCGCGCGATTCGGCGGTGTAGCCGTCCATTTCGGCAAACTCGGTTTCCAGCTCGGCGACGGCCATGCCGTCTTCCTCGGTCATTTCCGGCAGCGAGTAGATGCGGTCGCGCTCGGCCTTGACCTTCCACAGCTGGCCGTGGCCCATGATCACGGTGTCGATCACGGTGAATTCTTCGTAGGCGAACTGATCCTGGCGCAGTTTACCCAGGCGCGTGTTCGGCTCGAGCATGACCTGGCCGCCAGACGGCTCCAGATCACCGCCGAGGATCTTCATGAAGGTCGACTTGCCGCAACCGTTGGCACCGATCAGGCCGTAGCGGTTGCCGTTGTTGAATTTGACCGAAACGTTTTCGAACAGCGGCTTGGAGCCGAACTGCATGGTGATATTAGCGGTGGAGATCAAGGAGCTTACCTATCAATAACTTACGTGGCTTCTTCGCAGCTACGGACCAATTTCGGACCAATCTGGAGCATGTCCCGCTCCTGCCCGTCGTGGACGAGTTAATCCAGCGCGCATAAGTCGATAAGAGCTTCTGCACGCTATGCCCGAGCTGTTGGGCGATAAATGCGGGGTTGAGACCAGACATTAAGCATATTGTCGCATAGGTGTGGCGGCAGTTATACGGGGGCGGTACCTGATCGCCAACCTTTCAGGATCGGCCGCCATTGGTGGTGCAGGTCCGACGTCGGCTTGCCGTGCTCCCCATTCTTCCCGGGCGGGAGCACGAAGAGGCGTTCGATTCCCGTCCCGGCGAATCGATGACTCGTGCGATGGCCTGGGGTGTTGGGCCGGCGCGCCGGCTAGCAACCGGAGGAGCGCCTACCATCCCAGCCAAAGCTTCTGCAGGGTAGAGCTGTTTTCACCCCCGGCTCTGGTCCGGTATTGAGATCGAGTCAGCCCCTGCTCGCCGTCATATCGCGGCAGTGAATAGAAGGGAGAGGGAAGAGGTATTGCCGATTGTCTGATTCAGCTCACAGGCGCGGTCGGCGGATTTGCGTAAAACTGGGTGTTAGCTATGGTGGCAATACAACACCTAACTACAACTAAAGTCGTAGGAGGACGGCATGAGAATTCGCGGTGATGTGTTTTGGGATTGGGCTGACCCAACGTTGCACCATCGCACTCATGACGAGACTCTAAGCGACGGCACCTCCATCGATGTGCAGGTGAGACTGGCGCGGACAGGAAAAACGCAGATGTTCATCGGCGTGTACGCTCCCAGCGGTATGACTATCCATGAAGAGGCATTCGACTCCAGGCCTGGTGAGTCAATGACAAGGGCGCTGGCATGGGGCGTAGGGCGCGCTCGCCGCGTGGCGATTGAAGGCGCAGCGAATGTTCCGACACGGCTGCCAAGTGACCAGCAGTTGTAAAAAATCGTAATGCTCACCTTCGGCAGTGGATTCAGTGGAGCAGCTCTGTATGCTGTCTCACCAGTCAAAAATCTAAGTTGAAGGTCTGTTCAATGCGCAAGCGAGGCGAAATTTATTGGGATTGGGCCAATCCTGAGTTGCACTTTCGCAACTACGATGAGCGCCTAACCTGTGGCACTCTAATCAACATTCAGGCACGGCTCTCGCTTGAGAACGCTACTCAACTTTTCTTGGGGATCTACGGGGAAAAAGGCGTGCTCTTGCTTGAGGAGCTACACCCAGACTGCCGCGGGCAGAAACTGTCTGCAGCTATGGCTTGGGCGCTGGAGCGTGCTCGCGACTGGGTCGCAGAGACGTTTTCTGCGCCAAAAGCACCAGGGCCGGAGCCACTCCCGCGCAGAGGCTCCCGTCTTCAAAGATAACGAGGTAGGGAAAACGGAACGCTCGTCAGAACGTATCAGTCGTATCTCCATCAGAGGCGCGATTGTGGCGCCCAGTTGGAGAGAATGATGAGCCTTCAGTCCACCAGTCATGACCTTTATGTTCATTCCTACCTTGGTTACCAGGCATCGATTTACGTGCTGTGGGAATCGAGCGTTGAGTTTCCCACTGGGATGTTGGTTGAGGTAGGGAAACCAGGCGCAACAGCCAGAACTCTGCGCGTGAGTCGCTCATTCACCTCGTCAACTGAAGCCATTCTCGAAGGGAAGGTCATGGCTGAACAGTACGTTCAGAGCCAAAACAGGTGATCATGTCCTGCTCGATCGACTAGCAGGGCCCAGCGATCGGCCCTATCGCGACTATGCGCAGGCAAACTGCTGCTGCGTCCCGCCCCGCACCAGAAGGCAGTCCCAACCATCCACGCTATAGGCTCGGCGTGGGGCGTCGATTTTGGGTCGCTTGCAGCCGTTCACGACTGACCGCAATCGACCCAGTGCAGACGTTCACGCTGGAGATCTCGAAGTGGCTTGACTAATCATCTACCGATGGGGCCAGAGGTCGTGTCAGCTTTCGTCAGGTGTAACGATGCGCATGGGGCGTGTGCCGATCTTTGCCCCGGTCACCTCATCCACGGCGACAGCTTTGATTTCCGTGCCTGTTTCCGCGTCGAAGAAGCGAGTCAGCTTGCCACCGCCTCGGTGTTGTCGACCCCATGCACCAATCATGAAAAGCACAGGCAGAAAATCGCGTCCCGCAGCGGTCAGCAGATACTCCTCCCGAGGCGGGTGCTCTGAGTAGCGCCGCTTCTCCAATAATCCTTCCTCCGTCAGTGTCGCCAGCCTGCGGGTCAGCATTGTCGGTGCAATGCCCAGGCTTTTCCGGAATTGGTCAAAGCGAGAGAGGCCAGCATGGGCATCCCGCAGGATCAGTACGCTCCAGGCGTCACCAGCAACAGCCAGGCTGCGGGCGATCGGGCATGGGTTATCGCAACTATTTTTCATGTCCATACTATTTTGATAGTGACCTACCTTCAAAAGGGGAGTATTGTCTGTATCAAATTGATAGTAACACTCCGATGATGAGCCATCCACCCGTTCGGGAGACTTGATTGATGAGCACGAAAAATCCGGCCTTCGCCCAAGCAGCCTCAGCGTCTTCGGGCACTGGCCCCACTCGAATGGCGCGGCCGCCGCAGATCACCAAATGGATATGGCACGCCGACTACCCCGTGCTCAACTGACGATTTACCCCGGTTCAGGCCATGGAGGCGTCTTCCAAAACTACCAGGCCTTTTATCTGCGGTAAGAGACTTTCTCTCTGACGGTCCCAAACAGTAAAAACTTGATGAATAGCCCAACCATGAAAGCACTCACCTTCAAGCGCTATGGCAAATCACCCGACATCGGATTGGCCGATATTCCCCGCCCTACGTTGAAGGGTGACGAAATATTGGTACAGGTCCACGCTGCCGGCCTGAACCCGATCGACAACATGATTCCGACGGGAATGTTCAAGCCTGTGCTGCATTTCCAGCTGCCAGCCACACTTGGTAGTGATCTGGCCGGCATAGTTATTGAGGTTGGTAGCAACGTGAGCCGCTTCAAGCCAGGCGATGCCGTCTTCGCCAGCATCTTCGATCAGGGCACAGGGGCAATAGCTGAGTTCGCGGTTGTGCCGCAGAGTGCTGCCGCCCTGAAACCGGCCAATCTGAGCTTCGTGCAGGCTGCGTCGATCCCAATGGTCGGCCTTACCTCGTGGCAAGCGCTGAAGGAACGCATCAATCTTCAGGCTGGCCAGAAAATATTCATTCCTGCCGGGTCGGGCGGGATCGGTACGTTTGCAATTCAGCTGGCGAAATACCTTGGTGCGCAGGTGGGAACCACCACCAGCACTGGCAACGTTGAGCTGGTGCGCGCTCTGGGTGCGGACGAGGTTGTGGACTACAAGACCCAGGGATTTGAGACCGTGCTGCGCGACTATGACGCAGCGCTCGGAACCGTGAGGGGGGACACGGTTGAAAAATCCATATCCATCCTAAGACCGGGAAGCCGGATCGTCTCGCTGATCGGCCCGCTGGACGCTGCATTTGCCCGAGCCAAACGGCTGAACGTGTTCCTGACCTTCGTATTCGGGCTGATGAGCCGCAAGATCATGCGCCTGGCGAAGAAACGAAACGTCAGTTACTCGTTTCTCTTTGTGCGCCCGGACGGCGCCCAACTCGCCGAAATCGGCAAGCTTCTGGAAGCTCAGCGAATTCAGCCGGTGATCGACAAAGTATTTCCGTTCGAGGATGCAAAGGGTGCGCTTGAGTACCTTGCTCAAGGGCGTTGCAAAGGCAAGGTCGTGATCACCCTGTAACTGCCGCCATGATTCTCACCAAACCCCAAACACAGCCATAAAGGTAACCAGCATGACCACGCGTCCGACCGTACTTATTACCGGTGCCTCCAGCGGTATTGGTGCCACCTACGCCGAGCGTTTCGCCCGTCGCGGCCACAATCTCATCCTTGTGGCGCGCGACAAATCGCGTATGGACGAACTTGCATCACGCCTGCGTAACGATAGCAAAGTGGCCGTAGAGGTTCTGCAAGCAGACCTGACTCGTTCGGCAGACCTGTCCGTACTTGAAAATCGACTGCGCGATGACGCGGGTATCGGCATTTTGATTAACAATGCAGGGATGGCCCAGTCGGGTGGTTTCCTGGACCAGTCCGCCGAATCCATTGAACGCCTGGTCACCCTCAATATTACCGCGCTGACACGACTCGCTGCTGCGATCGCACCGCGCCTTGCGCAGTCAGGCACCGGCGCGATCGTCAACGTCGGTTCGGTGGTGGGTTTTGCGCCCGAGTTCGGCATGTCTATCTATGGGGCTAGCAAAGCCTTCGTGCTGTTTTTGTCACAGGGTCTGAGCCTGGAACTGTCACCCAAGGGCGTATACGTGCAAGCGGTGCTGCCGGCAGCGACCCGCACCGAGATCTGGGAGCGGGCCGGGATTGATGTCAACACACTCCCGGAGGTGATGGAGGTCGGTGAGCTGGTCGATGCTGCGCTCGTCGGTTTCGACCGTCGCGAGTTGGTAACCATACCGCCACTTCATGTTGCCGAGCGCTGGAATGCGCTGGAAGGGGCGCGTCAAGGGCTGATGACTGACATTCGGCAAGCCCACGCTGCAGAACGCTACCAGCCGCAACCTTGAGCGCGTAGTACGACAAATCCAATCCAACACCCGGGAAACGTCTATGAACAACCGCTTGTTCACCCCTGCCCAGCTCGGCAACTTCACTTTGAAGAACCGCATCGTCATGGCGCCGCTGACACGCAGTCGGGCGATCGACAATCTGCCCAATGAACTGATGGCAGAGTACTACCGACTTCGGGCGGACGCCGGACTGATTATTACCGAAGGCACCTCTCCATCACCCAATGGCCTGGGTTACCCACGTATCCCTGGCCTGTTCAACGAAGAGCAAGTCCAGGGCTGGCGAAGAGTGACCGATGGCGTACATCAGGCCGGCGGCCGGATTTTTGTGCAATTGATGCACACCGGGCGGGTCAGCCACCCCGCGAACCTGCCAGCAGGCGCTCGCGTTCTGGCACCTTCGGCGATCACCGCTCCCGGCGAGATGTGGACCGACAGCGAAGGCATGCAGCCGCATCCTGTCCCCCACGCCATGACCGAGGCGGACATTGCCCAGAGCATCGCCGAATATGCAGCCTCGGCCAAACTGGCGATAAAGGCTGGTTTCGATGGCGTTGAACTGCATGCAGCAAATGGCTACTTGATTGACCAATTCCTCAATACCGCATCCAACCAGCGTGATGATCGCTGGGGAGGCCCCGTTGAAAACCGCATCCGCTTCGCGGTCGAAGTTGCAAGGGCAACTGTCGACGCCATTGGCGCGGATCGGGTTGGAATGCGCATTTCGCCGTATGGGGTCTTCAACGGCCAACTGCCAGATGCCGATATGGACGCGCTGTACCTGCTTCTGATCAAGGAATTGAATGCGCTCGGCCTGCTCTATATTCACATCGTCGATCACAGCGCCATGGGCGCGCCGGAAGTCAGTCCTGCCTTGAAAACCAGTATCCGCGCCGCGTTCAACGGCCAATACATACTCTCCGGTGGCTACAACGTCGCGCACGCCAATGCAGATCTCGACGCTCAGCGTGGCGACTTGGTGGCTTTCGGTCGTCCCTTCATATCGAACCCCGACCTGGTTGCCAAGCTCGCATCGGGGCAGAACTTAATAGCACCTGATAGTTCGACCTTTTATACACCTGGAGAAAAAGGATATACCGATTATTGATGCCCGGCGTCCACTAAAAGCAGCCGCACTGAAGCGATAGAGGGGCCTGGCCGCTTTGGGCCTCTTTTGCTGCTGTGTTCTGAAACCTTGTAATTTCTCTGTATTCAATGGTTGCTCGGGTGACGCCGTCGGGAATGCCCGGCGTGATGAGACGATTTTTTACCGCACAATATCTCTCAAGCCTCTGCTGGGGCTAAGGCGCAGTAATGGCACTTCATCCACGCTGACTGCTCAGCCTTCAGGCAGGGTGATGCCGCACACAAATTCTTTCGAGCCAAGACGGTGAGAGCCGTACTCCACAACGTAGCCATCGCCGCGGCGTTCCGCTTCCGCCTTGGCTGTTTTGTGGTCGGCGTAGACGTCGACAAAATGCCATGGATGTCTATCCCGAAGAACGCCCCACCCAAGCACCCAACCTTCCTTGTCAGGATCTGGAGGCAGGTTTTTCGCCCCTGAATTCAACACATAAGTGCAACGCTCACCCCTGTATGCACTTCGTACGGCGTCTTCCAGCCCAAGCGCTTGCGCGGGCGTAGATTGATCCTCGCTACTGTCATCTGCGCTTGAATCCTTCGGTGTGAGAGCCTGGATTCTACCGGTGGCTGGCTCTCTGCCTCTCGTTTCAAGCGTTGCGCTTATTCTATGAATTCAGGGCCAAGCTGCGAATGGTCATAAAGCGTTTCCTGTTATGGACCTGCCTCGACGCTACTACGGCACCACTCTGTTTGGTTACTGGACTTTCGTACAGGGTGGGTGTCTGGTCAGTTTTTCAAGTTTTGAATAGGGCTTAAGCAAAGCCTGGAGCGGGCTTGACTTTAGCCACGTTGTCGATTTGTTTGCGAAGTGACTGTTATATTTTGCATCTCGCTGTACCAAGGCTGGCAAATGAGTGAGTACTCAATGACAAATAATAATTCAACAAGCCTGAGGACCTCCCACCCACCTGTAGAGGACATCCTGAATGCGCCTGGGGACTGGGTGGAGCCCCCCAATATCCGCAGGGGCGGGGAAAGTGGCGTCCTTCGGATTGAGCTGGAGGGCCAGACCTTTTACAAAAAGCAGCAAGTCGGGCATGTCTATCGAAGCCTTTTACACCCGTTTGGGTATCCGACTGTTGCCCGCGAAGCGAAGGCTCTTCGTGCGGCAGCGTCATTGGGCGTGGCCACGCCATCGCTACTCCACGCCGAAGTCCGTAAACGCGACGGAGCTTGGCATGCAGTAATGGTGACGGCAGCTCTGGATGGTTATTTGTCGCTGGATGACTACTATGCCCGTAACCTCGACAAATCACTTGGATTTAGGCGCCACCACGAGATTTTAGAAGCGTATGGCCGAGAGCTTGCCAGATTGAACCTTGGCCGTTGGCAGCACGGTTGCTTGTACTTGAAACATGTCTTTGTTGACTTCAGCGAAGCGTGCGTGAAAGTCGCACTGCTTGACCTGGAGAAGGCCAGGAAGCGCCTCACCGCGAAGCAGGCCGGCCGCCATGACTTGAGACAAGTCAAACGCAGGTCAGGATGGTCGGATGAGGAGTGGGAAGCATTTTGTAGGGGCTACCGATACTCGTTCGGACAGACTGCAGAACAGCTGCTTTGAGGGGCGCATACCGCTATCACTTATGACTTTTCGGATTTCATGCTGTTATGCAAGCCTAACGCACTACTGAGGAAGGCTTGCATTAGCCGATCCTTCTCAATCTCTTCCAGTCGGGCGATAGTCCCTGCGCGCTCTCGAGCCCGCAGCGAATCAACTGTTCTCACCCAGTGTTCCATAGCCTCGGCAAAACTCAGCTTCTCATCGTCGGGCATCTGCGCATCCTTCATGTGAGTGGCTGGAGATGGCAAGGATAGTCCAAGTGGGTGTGGGCATGGGGCGATTGCCGGCGGGGGCTGGAATGACACACCAGTTGCAGGGCAGGGCGTTGACGGACAGCATCAGGCTGCTTTGCGATGCCGGCCAAGTTTGCTACAGCGCCCGGCGCCGCCTATTTAAGCTCCGCCAGCCTGAAATACCCGGGGCCTTTAGCTTTGTATCAATACTCGAGCCTGCGAATAGCCACATTGCCGCGCTTGTACTGCTGGTAGCCGGTGTAGGGCAGGATGACTGTATCGGCAATGCCCGATGCTGCCATGTCCATCAGAATAGGAAACGGCGCCCAATGCGACCCGGTTCGTTGTGGCCCATTCAAGTTGCAGAACTGATAAGCGACGCCACTGTACGCTCGGGTAATCGTATGGCAGTTGGTCTGCCATTTCGCCAGGTCGTCCACGGCTTTCGACTCGTCGGACACTGTGCGCACAGTCCCGCAACCACTCAGGACCATGGCCAGCGCCACCCCCATCCATAGCTTTTTCATCATGCTGCTCCCTTGGTGATGGCCGAATCATAGCGCAACTGTTTAAGTGCCCACATCGTGAGCACCAAGTTGCTCAAGCGCTACCGCGCGAACTCACTCAGTAACTGCGTTCGTTCCACCAGCCAGTCCGCTTCTCGCGGGAGTAGCAGCCAGGCTGATTGGGCGGGTCGCCATCGCAAGGGATGCCCTGCGCCTGGGTGTCCCGGCTACTTCCCGGCGACATGTTCGCGCAGCCTGTGAAGAGCACGCATAGCGCAACCAGTATTGCCAATTCCTTTCGCATCACTTTAATCCATTCCGGTTCAGTCCCTATGGGACGCCTCTGTGCCGGAAAGGACACATCGCCCCCCTCAAGATGCAACTAGACTTTCAATAGTTGGGGGTGGTGAGGTGGGTTATGCGCTACTCGAAAATCAGACCGTTTCTATGGTGGGCTGGTGCCCTGCAGTTTTTCGCGATCGTGGCCGCCATCGAGCACAGGGCATGGGACGTCGTGTTCATCTGCCTGATGGTGATTGCGGTAGGGATATGGTTCGCCAGGGACGTTCAGCGGTTGGAGGCCCACAAGCAGCCAAGCATGAGATAGGCAAGCTGCACGATGTGGAATGGGAATTGCTGTCTCCCTGAAAACCGAGGATTTGGGGAGGCGCTGTGATGACTCAGAACGTTTACCGCTACATGAACTTCGTTGTGGCTGCTGTGCTGGTCCTGACTGCGGTAGCGTCCTGGGTGTTTCTCGAGGCCATCAGCTGAGCCCACTCCTGGGACCAGCCTTACCCTGAACCGGGCCAGGGGCTCACCCCGAAGGGTGATGGTCTGGAACCAGGCCCCATGCAAGAATCCCTGCCACAACAACCCTGGCACGGGACCACGACAATGAGTAAAGACCGGCTGAAATCGCCCGACTGGTACGCGCAGATAGCACGTGTCGTCGACGCCCAGGGGTCGCCAGGTTTTGTCGAGGCGCTGTTCGCCGCGCTCAAGCTGATTGCTCCGTGCCAAGCCATCACCGTGTTCCTCTACCCGCGCAAGGGGTTGCCGTCGGCGCTGTTCGAAAAGGACGAGGAAGGCCCTTGGCTGCCGGAGGGCAACATCCAGAAGTACCTCGAAGGCTACTACCTGCTGTGCCCGTTCTACCGGGCCTGCATGGACGGCATCGCCCCTGGTTGCTACCGCCTCAGCGATGTCGCCCCCGACCACTTCAAGCGTAGCGAGTACTACCTGGCGTTCTATCAGCACGCTCACCTGGAAGACGAACTCAACTTCATCGTGCCGCTCGACGAGCACCTGACGATCGCCGTGGCCCTGGCCAGCACCCGCCGCCTGGACCGCCAACAGGTCAATGACCTCAAGTGCGTGGCGCCGTGGGTGGTGGCCACGGTGCGGCGGCAGTGGAGCCACCTGGATGTCGATGCCCTGGGTGGGCGTTTCGAGAGCGCCCTGGGCCGGCAGATCAACGCCGCGCTGAACAACTTCGGCTCCTCCTTGCTCACCGAGCGCGAGTGCCGCATCGCCCAGTACCTGCTGCGCGGCCACTCGACCCGTTCCCTGGCCGAGCGCCTGGGCATCAGCGAGGACACGGTCAAGACCCATCGCAAGAACCTCTACACTAAACTCGACATCGCCAAGCAGTCCGAGCTGTTTTCGCTGTTCATCGACTCGCTGGCCCAGGCCCAGGAAGGCCTGAGCAAGGACCCGCTGGAAAGCTACCTGCGAAGGCGCTGATCGCGCCGCTTCACCCCACCCGATTTCTACTGTCAGCGGTCTGGCAGGGCCAACTGCACGCCGCGTTTTACCCTGGAGAACAACAATGAACGCACCGTTCCAAGCCAAGCTGCAAGCCCAGCGCGACACCCGTGACTACCAGGCCGGCGATGCCGCCCACCACATCCACGCCTTCCTCGACCAGAAGGCGCTGAACGCCGAAGGCCCGCGGGTGATGGTTGGTGGCGAGCGCCTGCACCTGTGGGACAGCGACGGCAAGCGCTACCTGGACGGCATGTCGGGCTTGTGGTGCACCCAGCTCGGCTACGGCCGCAAGGACCTGACCGCCGCCGCTACCGCGCAGATGGACCAGCTGGCCTACTACAACATGTTCTTCCACACCACTCACCCGGCGGTCATCGAGCTGTCCGAGCTGCTGTTCAGCCTGCTGCCGGGCCACTACAGCCACGCCATCTACACCAACTCCGGTTCCGAGGCCAACGAGGTGCTGATCCGCACCGTGCGCCGCTACTGGCAAGTCGTTGGCCAGCCGAGCAAGAAGATCATGATCGGCCGCTGGAACGGCTACCACGGCTCGACCTTGGCGGCCACCGCGCTGGGCGGCATGAAATTCATGCACGAAATGGGCGGCATGATCCCGGATGTGGCGCACATCGACGAGCCGTACTGGTACGCCGCCGGTGGTGACCAGACCCCGGCCGAGTTCGGCCGCCGCTGCGCCCTGCAACTGGAAGAGAAGATCCTCGAACTGGGTGCCGAGAACGTCGCCGGCTTCATCGCCGAGCCGTTCCAGGGCGCGGGCGGGATGATCTTCCCGCCGGAAAGCTACTGGCCGGAAATCCAGCGCATCTGCCGCCAGTACGACGTGCTGCTGTGCGCCGACGAAGTGATCGGTGGCTTTGGCCGCACCGGCGAGTGGTTCGCCCACGAATACTTCGGCTTCGAGCCAGACACGCTGTCGATTGCCAAGGGCCTGACCTCGGGTTACGTGCCGATGGGTGGCCTGGTGCTGAGCAAGCGCATCGCCGAGGCACTGGTCGAGCGGGGCGGGGTGTTTGCCCACGGCCTGACCTATTCCGGGCACCCGGTGGCAGCGGCAGTGGCCATCGCCAACCTCAAGGCGCTGCGTGATGAAGGCATCGTGCGCCAGGTCAAGGAGGACACCGGGCCGTACCTGCAGCGCATCCTGCGCGAAGTGTTCGCCAACCACCCGCTGATTGGCCAGGTGCAAGGCGCTGGCCTGGTGGCGGCGCTGCAGTTCGCCGAGGACAAGGGTAGCCGCAAGCGCTATGCCAATGAGAATGACCTGGCTTGGCAGTGCCGTACTTATGGTTTCGAGGAGGGGGTGATCATTCGTTCGACTTTGGGGCGGATGATCATGGCGCCGGCCTTGGTGGCCAACCACAGTGAGCTGGATGAGTTAGTGGAGAAGACCCGGATTGCGGTGGATCGCACCGCGCGCGGGTTGGGCATTCTGTAAGTTCAAAAGCGGGGCTGCGCAGCAGCCCCAGGCTTCACAAATCTTCACAAAGTTTCAAATGAGACAAAATTGACTCATTAAGCTTGCGGAAATATCATTCGGGCCGTTTTTATCTATAGCTCGGGTGAATCATGAGGCACTTGCGTGCACTAGGAATGGCCAGTTGCCTGGCCGCTGCCGTCGCTTTAGCCGGCTGCGGCGAGCAGGAAACGCCACCGTCCGCCGCCAACACCACCGTTCCCGTCCAGACCGTCACGGTCGCCGCCGAACCCTTGGCCCTGGCCTCGACCCTGCCTGGCCGGGTCGAGCCGATGCGCGTGGCGCAAGTCCGCGCCCGGGTGGCCGGCATCGTCCTGCACAAACGCTTCGAAGAGGGCGCCGACGTCAAGGCCGGTGACGTGCTGTTCCAGATCGATCCGGCGCCATTCAAGGCCGCGCTGTCGCGTGCCGAGGCTGAACTCGCGCGGGCCCAGTCGGTGATGCTCGAGGCCCAGGCCCGGGTGCGCCGCTACCAGCCGCTGGTGAAAATCGAAGCGGTCAGCCAGCAAGACTTCGACAGCGCCAGCGCCGACCTGCGCAGCGGCCAGGCGGCCGTGCGTTCGGCCCAGGCCGATGTCGAGACGGCGCAGTTGAACCTCGGATACGCCACGGTCAAGGCACCGATCTCCGGCCGCATCGGCCGTGCACTGATCACCGAAGGTGCGTTGGTCGGGCAGGGCGACGCCACGCTGATGGCGCGCATCCAGCAACTCGACCCGATCTACATTGATTTCACCCAGTCCGCTGCCGACGCCCTGCGCCTGCGCCAGGCGCTCAAGGACGGCGTGCTGGCGGCAGGTGAAAACCCGGCCCTGACCGCTCGTGTGGAAGGTACCGACTACCAACGCCAGGGCACGCTGATGTTCACCGACGTTGCGGTTGACAGCGGTACCGGGCAGGTGACCCTGCGTGGGCGTTTCGACAACGCCGACGGCATCCTGCTGCCGGGCATGTATGTGCGTGTGCTGACACCCCAGGGCACTGACAATCAGGCGATCCTGGTCCCGCAACGCGCCATCCAGCGCGGCAGCGACGGTGAGGCACGGGTGATGCTGGTCGGCAAGGGCGGCATCGCCGAGGCCCGCAGCGTGCGTACCGGTGCCATGCAGGGCGCCCGTTGGCAGGTCACCGAAGGCCTGCACCCGGGCGACCAGGTGATCGTCGGCAGCCCGGCGGGCCTGGCTGCCGGCATGCCGGTGGCCCCGTCCCCGGCACAACAGGCCGCGGCGCGGTAAGGCGAGGGTAGCGAGATGTCCAAGTTCTTCATCAAGCGGCCGAACTTTGCCTGGGTCATGGCGCTGTTCATTTCCCTGGGCGGGTTATTGGTGATGCCGCTGCTGCCGGTCGCCCGGTACCCCAACGTGGCACCGCCGCAGATCACCATCACCGCCACCTACCCGGGTGCTTCGGCCAAGGTGCTGGTGGAGTCGGTGACCAGCATCATCGAGGAGTCGCTCAACGGCGCCAAGAACCTGCTGTATTTCGAGTCCACCAACAACTCCAATGGCATGGCCGAGGTGGTGGTCACCTTCGAGCCGGGCACCGACCCGGAACTGGCCCAGGTGGACGTGCAGAACCGCCTGAAAAAGGCCGAGGCACGCATGCCCCAGGCGGTGACCACCCAGGGCATCCAGGTCGAGCAGACCAGCGCGGGCTTCTTGCTGATCTACGCCCTGAGCTACAAGGATGTTGCCGGCAAGGCCGACACCACCGCCCTGGGTGACTATGCCGCGCGCAACATCAACAACGAGCTGCGCCGGGTGCCCGGTGTCGGCAAGTTGCAGTTCTTCTCTTCGGAAGCGGCCATGCGGGTGTGGGTCGACCCACAGAAGCTGGTCGGCTATGGCCTGTCGATCGATGACGTGAGCAACGCCATCCGCGGGCAGAACGTGCAGGTGCCGGCCGGCAGCTTCGGCAGCACGCCGGGCAGCAGCGAACAGGAACTGACCGCCACCTTGGCGGTGCAAGGCACCCTGAACGACCCAGAGGCCTTTGGCCGTGTGGTGCTGCGCGCCAACCCCGATGGCTCGCTGGTGCGCCTGGCTGATGTTGCGCGCCTGGAAATTGGCCTGGAGAGCTACAATTTCTCCTCGCGCCTGGACGGCAAGCCGGCGGTGGCCGGCGCGGTGCAGCTGGCGCCCGGTGCCAACGCGCTGAAAACCGCCGAGCTGGTCAAGGAGCGATTGGCCGAGCTGAGTGAGTTCTTCCCCGAAGGCGTCGAATATTCGGTGCCATACGACACCTCGCGCTTTGTCGATGTGGCCATCGAGAAGGTCATCCATACCTTGATCGAAGCCATGGTCCTGGTGTTCCTGGTGATGTTCCTGTTCCTGCAGAACATCCGTTACACCCTGATCCCGTCGATCGTGGTGCCGGTGTGCCTGCTCGGCACGCTGATAGTGATGAAGTTGCTGGGCTTCTCGGTGAACATGATGACCATGTTCGGCATGGTGCTGGCCATCGGCATCCTGGTCGACGACGCCATCGTTGTGGTGGAAAACGTCGAGCGGATCATGGCCGAGGAGGGGCTGTCGCCGGGGCAGGCGACGATCAAGGCCATGGGCCAGGTGTCGGGCGCCATCATTGGCATCACCTTGGTGCTCTCGGCGGTGTTCCTGCCGCTGGCGTTCATGGCAGGCTCGGTGGGGGTGATCTACCAGCAGTTCTCGCTGTCGCTGGCCGTGTCGATCCTGTTCTCCGGCTTCCTGGCGCTGACCTTCACCCCGGCCCTGTGCGCCACGCTACTCAAGCCAGTGGCCCCTGGGCACCACGAGAAACGCGGCTTCTTCGGCGTCTTCAACCGTGGCTTCGCCCGCCTTACCGAGCGCTACTCGGGCATGAACAGCGCGCTGGTCAAACGCGCCGGGCGCTACATGCTGGTGTACGCCGGCATCCTGGCGATGCTCGGCTACTTCTACCTGCGCCTGCCGGAGTCGTTCGTGCCGGTGGAAGACCAGGGCTATGCCATCGTCGACGTGCAGCTGCCACCAGGTGCCAGCCGCGTGCGCACCGATGCCACCGGCCAGGCGCTGGAGCAGTTCCTGATGTCGCGCGAGGCGCTGGCCTCGGCGTTCATGGTCAGTGGCTTCAGCTTCTCGGGCATGGGCGAGAACGCCGCACTGGCGTTCCCCACCTACAAGGACTGGTCAGTGCGCAGCAAGGAACAGTCAGTTGACGCCGAAACCGTCGCCATCAATACCCAGTTCGCGGGCTATGGCGACGGCGCGATCATGGCGGTCAACCCACCGCCCATCGATGGCCTGGGCAGTTCCGGCGGCTTTGCCTTGCGCCTGCTCGACCGTGGTGGCCTGGGCCGTGAAGCCCTGTTGGCGGCGCGTGACCAGTTGCTGGGCCAGGCCAACGGCAACCCGGTGATCCTCTACGCGATGATGGAAGGCCTGGCCGAGGCGCCGCAACTGCGGGTCGCCATCGACCGCGAGAAGGCCCGCGCCCTGGGTGTGAGCTTCGAGACCATCAACAACACCCTCGCCACCGCCTTCGGTTCGGCGGTGATCAACGACTTCACCAACGCCGGCCGCCAGCAGCGCGTGGTGGTGCAGGCCGAACAGGGTGAGCGGATGACACCTGAAAGCGTGCTGCGCCTGTACGCACCGAACGCCGATGGCCAGCAGGTGCCGTTCAGTAGTTTCGTCACCACCCGCTGGGAAGAAGGGCCGGTGCAGATCGTGCGCTACAACGGCTACCCGTCGATCCGCATCGCCGGCGACGCCGCGCCGGGCTACAGCACCGGTCAGGCCATGGCCGAGATGGAGCGCCTGGTCAGCGATCTGCCACCGGGTATCGGCTATGCCTGGACCGGCCTGTCCTACCAGGAAAAGGTCTCCAGCGGTCAGGCCACCAGCCTGTTCGCCTTGGCCATCCTGGTGGTGTTCCTGCTGCTGGTGGCGTTGTATGAAAGCTGGGCGATCCCATTGACGGTAATGCTGATCGTACCCATTGGTGCCTTGGGCGCGGTGCTGGCGGTGATGGTCACCGGCCTACCCAACGATGTGTACTTCAAGGTCGGCCTGATCACCATCATTGGTCTGGCAGCGAAGAACGCAATCCTCATCGTCGAGTTCGCCAAGGAACTGTGGGAGAAGGGCTACAGCCTGCGCGACGCCGCCATCGAGGCCGCGCGCCTGCGCTTCCGGCCGATCGTGATGACCTCCATGGCGTTCATCCTCGGCGTAGTGCCCCTGGCCATTGCCAGTGGTGCCGGTGCCGCCAGCCAGCGGGCCATCGGCACCGGAGTGATCGGCGGCATGCTCAGTGCCACCTTGCTGGGTGTGGTGTTCGTGCCGATCTGTTTTGTCTGGGTGCTGTCGCTGCTCAAGCGCAAGCCGGCGCCGCACGCTCAAGCTGCCGAGGTGAATGATGGTCATGCGTAATCTTGTGGTGCCGTTCGCCCTGGCCGTGCTGGCCAGCGGCTGCTCCCTGGCACCGACCTATGAGCGCCCCGAGGCACCAGTGTCCAAACAGTGGCAAGACGGGGCAGGGCATGCGGGCCGGCAGGTGGACCAACTGGACTGGCAGGCGTTTATCGTCGACCCGGCCCTGCGCCAGCTGGTTGGCACGGCGCTGGGCAACAACCGCTCGCTGCGCCAGACCCTGCTCGATATCGAACAGGCCCGGGCGCAATACCGGATCCAGCGGGCCGATCGCGTACCAGGCCTGAATGCCAGCGCGTCGGGCAATCGGCAGCATGTGCCGGGCAGCCTGTCCAATGATGGACAGGAGGGCGTGACAAGCACATATCAGGTGGGCGTATCGCTGCCGGAATATGAAGTCGATCTGTTCGGCCGGGTGAAGAGCCTCAGCGATGCCGCGCTGGAGCAATACCTGGCCACCGAGGCAGCCGGTCGCGCCGCACGTATCGCCCTGATCGCCGAAGTCAGCCAGGCCTACCTGAGCCTTGACGGTGCCGAGCGGCGCCTGGCCCTGACTCGCCAGACCCTGGCCAGCCGCGAGGATTCGCTGGCGCTGATCGGCCAACGCCGAGCGGCAGGCGCCGCCACCGCGCTGGACCACCAGGAAGCGCTGGGCCTGGTCGAGCAGGCCCGCGCCGAACTGGAAAGCAATTTGCGACAGCAACGCCAGGCGTATAACGCCCTGGTGTTGCTGGTCGGCAGCGCGGATGCGGGCAAGGCCATCCCGGCCGAACGCCAGGCTGCGCCGAGCGTGCTGCAGGACATCTCGCCTGGCGCGCCGTCGGCGCTGCTGGAGCGACGTCCGGATATCCTCGCCGCCGAGCATCAGCTGCGGGCGCGCAATGCCGACATCGGTGCAGCACGGGCCGCGTTCTTCCCGCGTATCAGCCTGACCGGCAGCTTCGGCACGTCGAGCGCGCAGATGTCCGGCCTGTTCGACGGCGGTTCGCGCAGCTGGAGCTTCATGCCGCAGCTGTCGTTGCCGCTGTTCGATGCCGGGCGCAACCAGGCCGGGCTGAGCCTGGCCGAGGCGCGCAAGGATTCGGCGGTGGCGGCGTATGAGGGCACGATCCAGTCGGCGTTCCGCGAGGTGGCCGATGCCTTGGCTGCAACCGACACGTTGCGGCGTGAGGAAGTGGCGCGGCGGGCGTTGGCCGATACCAGCCGGGCGACCTTGGCACTGGCCAAGGCACGCTATGAAGGCGGGATCGACAGCCACCTGCGCTACCTGGATGCCCAGCGCAGCGATTTCGTAAATGAGGCGGCTTACATCGAGGCCAGTACCCAACGCCAGCTGGCGTTGGTCGACCTGTTCCGCGCCCTGGGCGGCGGGTGGCCGGCGCGCGGCTGAGCACAGGCTCCTTTGGTTGGATGATCAACCGCGTTGGCCCTTGAGACTTGTGCCCAGGGGCCTTTTTTGTGTCAGGCCAGCACCGATCTCAAGCCCTGGCCAAAGCCCCATGCAGGAACAACTGCTCCAGCGCCACCGCCGAATTGGCACTGGCCGCTCGCCCACGCCGCTCGGCATCGACCATGCCGTAGATCTGGGTGATGAACATCTCGGTAAACACCGCCGCACTGATGTCGATACGCAACACTCCCAGCTGCTGCGCCCGCAGGAAGAAGCCATCCATTGCCTTGGTATAGGCTAGCCAACGGAGGTCTTCACTGTCCCCCAGCAAGGTATCGGGCCGGTACTGGAACATCAGGAATACCAGCATTTCACGGTGCTTGAGGTGCTCGGCGATCAGGTGGCGCACGGCGTCCAGCGGTTCGGCGGTGGTCAGCGCGGCATTGCTGATGACTTGGTTGAGCACCTGCTCGCCGTGGTTCTCGAGCATGGCCACCAGGTTGTCGCGGGTGCCGCAGAAGCGGTGCAGGGTGGCCTTGCTGACGCCAGCGGTCTCGGCCAGCTCCTTGAGGGTTGCGCGGGGGTGGACCACGATGGCGTGGGCCAGGGCCTTGAGTAGGCGTTCGTCGTGGGGCGTGGGTTGCATCGATGGGCCTCGCATGGGTGCATGCTTGGCATTGTGCAGGAAACAGGAGGGGGATCAAGCCCTGGTGTCTCATCTGAGACATTTTTGTGTCTTTGTCGGACCTTTCGCGGGCGCGTCCCGCGAAGAGGCCCTTACAGACTCTAAATCAATGCGGCCCGCGCGGAATGGTCTTGAGCAGGTCTTCCGGGCTGATGTGTCCCACCACCTGAGCCACCGCGCTACCTGGCGTCGGCAAGTCGATGATGTGGTTCTTCATCTTGCCGATCACATGCATTTCGCACGGCTTGCAGTCGAACTTCAGGGTCAGCACTTCATCGCCCTGGATCAGCTGCATCGGTGCCACCTTGGTGCGCACGCCGGTCACGCCCTTGGCCTGCTTGGGGCACAGGTTGAACGAGAAGCGCAGGCAGTGCTTGGTGATCATCACCGGCACTTCGCCGTGTTCCTCGTGGGCTTCGTACGCCGCGTCGATCAGCTGCACGCCATGGCGGTGGTAGAAGTCGCGGGCCTTCTGGTTGTACACGTTGGCCAGAAACGACAGGTGCGACTCCGGATACACCGGTGGCGGCGTGGTCTCGGCCTTGCGCCCGCCACGTGGGTGCGCCTTCACGCGGGCTTCGGTCAGCGCCTCGATGGCTTCGCGGCGCAGGGCCTTGAGCTGCGAGTTGGGGATGAAGAACGCCTGCGGTGCATCCAGCTCGATGCGGTTGGCGTGGTACATCGTGGTGCCCAGCTGGCCGAGCAGGTCATGCAACTGGTCCAGTGCCTGCTGTGGCTTGTTGGCAGCGCCGAAGGGGCCGTCCAGTGCCACCTGCACGCTGACGCCTTCCTCACTGCTGAGGGTCAGCATCAGGCGCTGTTCGCGCAGCACCGCGTGCCATTCCACGCCCACACGGCGCTCCGATGAAGTACGCTGCAGGGCCTGCTGCCAGTTGTGGTCGAGGTTGCGCGACAGCGGGTGGTTCGGCCGCAGCTTGTGCAGGCCTTCCGGCATTTCGTTGGGCTCGACGCGGTAGCGGTAGCGCTTCTGGCCGTCTTCCTCGAATTCGCCACGCGGCTCGGCGATGTTGGCGCGGAAACCCACCACTTCACGCTTGACCAGCACGTTGAGGCCGTCGCCGTTGGTCAGCGGCACCTCGGTGACGACCTGCATGTCGCGCTTACCGACCTTTTCCACCACACCCACGGCCAGGCCGGTGAAGGTTGGCGAGTCGAAGGCACCGATGTCGACCTTGCGGTCGGTGACGAAGTAGTCGGTGCTGCCGCGGTGGAAGGTTTTGTCCGGGTCAGGCAGGAAGAAGTGCTCGGTACGGCCGCTGGAGGCGCGGGCCAGTTCCGGGCGGCCTTCGAGGATGGCGTCGAGTTCCTTGCGGTAGTGGGCGGTGATGTTCTTCACATAGCCCATGTCCTTGTAGCGGCCTTCGATCTTGAACGAGCGCACGCCAGCATCGACCAGGTCGGCCAGGTTGGCGGTCTGGTTGTTGTCCTTCATCGACAGCAGGTGCTTCTCGAACGCCACCACGCGGCCCTGGTCGTCCTTCAGGGTGTACGGCAGGCGGCAGGCCTGGGAGCAGTCACCGCGGTTGGCGCTGCGCCCGGTCTGGGCGTGGGAGATATTGCACTGGCCGGAGAAGGCCACGCACAGCGCACCGTGGATGAAGAACTCGATGGCCGCGTCGGTTTCGCTGGCGATGGCGCGGATCTGCTGCAGGTTCAGCTCGCGGGCCAGTACCAGCTGGGAGAACCCGGCCTGGTCGAGGAACTTGGCCCGCTCCAGGGTGCGGATGTCGGTCTGGGTGCTGGCATGCAGCTCGATGGGCGGGATATCCAGCTCCATCACCCCCAGGTCCTGCACGATCAGCGCGTCGACGCCGGCGTCGTAGAGCTGGTGAATCAGCTTGCGCGCCGGTTCCAGCTCGTTGTCGTGGAGGATGGTATTGATGGTGGTGAACACGCGTGCATGGTAGCGATGGGCGAACTCGACCAGTTCGGCGATATCGCTGACTTCGTTGCAGGCGTTGTGGCGCGCGCCGAAGCTCGGGCCGCCGATGTAGATGGCATCAGCGCCGTGCAGGATCGCCTCGCGGGCGATGGCCACGTCACGGGCAGGGCTGAGCAGTTCCAGGTGATTCTTTGGAAGGGACATGTCGTTATAGGTTCGGGCTGTCACGGTTTAGGGCGGCATTGTAGCGGTGAAATGCCTGGCTGGCACCTTCGGGTGCCGAGAGGTGTACAGCCAAGCCCAAAAAGTCAGAACTGATATTCCAGCCCGGCCCCGGCATACCAGGACCTGCCCGGTGCGGCCTCGTAGTAACGGCCATTGCCATCGCCGACAATCACCGACCCGACATACTGCCGGTCCAGCAGGTTGTCCAGGCGCACCAGCTGATGGAACGTCCACGGTCCGACATGCTGCTGGAACTGCGTGCGCCAGTTGAACACTGTATAACCCGGCGCCGCATGCTGGTCATTGGTGTCCTCGACATACACCTTGCTCCGGTACTGACCTTCGAGCCCCATGCTGATGCCATCACGCGGCTTCCACACCAGCTCGCCAAAAAGGCTGGTGCGCGGCACGCCAGGCAGTTGGTTGCCCTTGTCGATGGACGTGGTGCCCTGGGTGAAGGCTTCGTCATAGGTGGCATCGAGCAGGGTGTAGGCCAGGTTGGCCTGCCACTGCGGGCTCAGTTCACGCTGCACGCTCAGCTCGAAGCCACGGCGCAGGGTCTTGCCGGCGTTGCGGTAGCTGGTGCGGCCATCGGTGGAAGCCGCGACCACGATCTCGTCCTTGGTACGGATCTCGAAGATTGCGGCATTGATCCGCGTGCGCTCATCCGGGCGCATCTTCAGGCCCAGTTCGTACTGGGTGCTGGTGGCCGGTTCCAGATTGAAGTTGAAGCCTTCCAGGGCGCCGGGCGCATAGGCCATCTCGGCCTGGGTCGGGGTTTCGAAGCCTTGGCCGGCGCTGATGTAGCCATGCAGGTCGGGGGTGAAGGCGTACATCACCGACAGGGTCGGGGTGGTGCGCTGGTACTTTTTCGAACCGCTGGCATCGCCGTTGGCCAGGAAGTGGTCGTCCACCTCCATCTCCATGCTGCTGTGGCGCAGGCCGGCATCCACGGTCCAGCGATCCAGTTCCCAGTGGGCCTGCACGTACGGGTCGAGGCTGGTGGCGGTGTCCTTTTCATCACGGCGCAGATCGCCTTTCACGCCCAGGGTGTCGCCGCTGAAATTCTGGAAGCCACGGCGGTCGTCGCGGCTGCGGTCGTAGTCGGCACCGAAGGTCAGGGTCAGGTTGCCGGGGGCGGCGCTGACCGGCTGGATCCAGCGCAGAGTGCCGCCATGGAATTCGCGGTCGAAGTCGACCACGCCGCCACCGCGGTTGTTTGCCGGGGTGCCCTTGGGGATCGACAGGTACTGGATGACGCTGCGCTTGCCCGCATACAGGTTGAACTGCAGGGTCGCATCGCCGAAGTAACGCTCGTAATTCATGCCCACCTGCTGGTGGTGGATGCTCTTGCGCGTGTCGTACTCCTCGGCGCGCGCCGCCACCGAACGTGGGTCGTGATTGTAGGCATCCCAGGTCTGGCCCAGCGGGTCTTCGGTACTGTTTTGTTCCAGGGTGCTGAAGATCAGCGCCAGGCGGCTGTCCTCGTCCGGTTTGACGTGCACCTTGGCGAAGGTCTGGTCGCGGCGGGCGGCGCTGTGGTCGCGGTAGCCGTCGGTGTCCATGCGCGAGGCATCGACCAGGAAGCCGGCCTGCTCGCTGCCGCCTTCGCTGTAGACGTGGTTCTTGTTGAAGCCATCGCTGCCGAAGGTGGTTTGCGCGCCCACCTTGGGCGGCCCCGAACCATCACGGGAGAACATCTGGATCACACCACCGGCATTGCTGCCGTAGAGGGCGGAGGCCGGGCCGCGCAGCACTTCGATGCGGTCAGCCACGTCCAGGTTCAACGAGGCCGCCTGGCCCTGGCCATCGGGGGTACTGGCCGGAATGCCGTCGCTGAGCAGCTTGATGCCACGGATGCCGAAGGCCGAGCGGGCGCCATAGCCACGCGATGAGATCTGCAGGTCCTGGGCGTAGTTCTGGCGGTTCTGCACCACCAGGCCAGGCACGCGGTTGAGCGCTTCCGACAGGTTGACGCCCAACTGGCCATCGGCGATCTGCTGGCGGTCGACGGTGTCGATGGAGTAGGGCAGGTCGAAGCTCGGGTTGGGGGCGTAGCTGCCGGTCACCACCACCGGTTCGAGAAGATTGAAGGTGGTGACGGGTTCGGCCTGGGCCAATGGGCACAGACCGGGAAGCAAGGCAATCAGGGCCTTGCGGCGAAACGGGGGGAATTGCATGCAGCGTCCTGCTTTCGAAAAGAAGGCCCCGCCCGCAGGCGGAGCCAGTAAAACGGTAATCAGCGTTTGGCGGCCATGGCGGTCACTTCGACGCGCATTTGCGGGTAGGCGAGCGCAGCCACGCCAACCGCAGCACGCACCGGCCATGGCTTGCTGAAGAAGCGCTGGTAGACCTCGTTGAAGGCAGCACGGTCGGCCATGTCGGTCAGGTAGATGGTCAGGTGCATGACCCGGTCCATGCCGCTGCCGGCCTTTTCCAGGGCGTCCTTCAGGGCCTGCAGGGTGCTCTCGCTCTGCTGGGTGATGTCGGCATCGAGATCGGCCGGGATCTGCGTGGTCACCAGGATGCCGTTGTACTCAGCCACGTCGGAGGAAATGGACTCGGCGTCGGAATCCGGTGTGTAGATAAGATCTGCCATGGGTATTCGCCTTGCAACGGAAGGAAAGCGGCAAGCCTACGCGAGCCTGTCGCAAGGGTCGAGCCGATGGGCGCTTATGCATTGAAATGCTGCGCCCCGGCGGTCAGAATCGCCGCCGATTGTTGAGCAAGGTGCTGAAGTTGAACGAACAGACATTATCGATGCGCCTGGAGCGTGTGGCGGCGCATGTGCCGCAGGGCGCACGCCTGGCCGATATCGGCTCGGACCACGGCTACCTGCCGGTGGCGCTGGCGCTGCGCGGTGTGATCGAAGCCGGGGTGGCCGGCGAGGTGGCGCAGACGCCGTATGCCTCAGCCCAGCGCAACGTGCGCCGCAATGGCCTGACGGAATCCGTCACCGTACGCCTGGCCGATGGCCTGGAGGCAATCGAGCCCGACGACCGCATCACCGCCATCAGCCTGTGTGGCATGGGTGGCAAGACCATGTGCGAGATTCTCGAGCGTGGCAAGTCGCGCTTGAACGGCAGCGAGCGCCTGATCCTGCAGCCCAATGGCGATGAGCGCGAATTGCGCGGCTGGCTGATGGACAACGGCTACCGGATCGTCAGCGAAGAATTGCTGCGGGAAAACCGTTTCGACTACGAGATCATCGTCGCCGAACCTTGCGAGGTGGTGGCCTACAGTGCCGAAGAGCTGTATTTCGGCCCTGTGCTGATGCGCGAGAAAAGCCCGGCATTCGTGACCAAGTGGCAGCGCATGTTGCGCCAGAAGCAGCAGAGCCTGGCCAACTTCGAGCGTGCCCGCGATGCCATTCCGCAAGAAAAGCTGCGTGACTTCGCCCGGCAGATCGGCTGGATCAACGCGGTGCTGGCCTGATTCACTGCTGCGAGCAGTTACCCATTTCGCGGTAGTCGACTTCGCGTTTCTGGCCCTGGTGATCGACGTACACCATGTGCGCGGTACCGACCTGGCAGTCGGCGGCGTTGCTGGCCGGGGTGATCGAGATGACCTTGGCCACATCCAGCGGCATGCCGTATTCATAGTTGCTGGCGGTCGGCTGGCTGGCCGGGGTATCGGCGAAGGCACCGAACGCAGCAAGGGCGGCAGACAGGGCGACAACAGCGATCGAACGTTTCATGGCAGGCTCCTTTTTCAATGTTTTACCAATGATGTATTCATTGGTGATCCTCAATAAATGGGCTAAGTCGTGATAGATTCCTGCCTGGAACGTACGAATAAGACCGATCAAGGAGCCCAGCCCCCATGGACATGCTGCACGCCATGCGTACCTTTGCCCGGGTGGTGGAGTGCGGCAGTTTCGCCGCCGCCGCCAATGCCCTCGACATTTCTGCGGCGCAGGTGTCGAGGATCGTCGCGGAGCTTGAGAACCAGCTGCAGACCCGCCTGCTGCACCGAACCACCCGTCGTTTGCGCATGAGCGAGGCGGGCGAGCGTTTTCTGGAACGGGCGCGGCAGATCATGGCGCTGACCGACGAGGCCATGGACGAAGCCCGCGGCGCGCACCTCACCCCGCGGGGCCGCCTGCGCCTGCATTGCCCGCATGGCCTGGGCATGTTGTTGATGCCGCTGGTGGCCGGCTACAACGCCCTGTGCCCGGAAGTGGCCATCGAGTTGACGCTGTCACAGCGCAACCCCGACCCCCTGGCCGAGGGCCACGACGTGGTGATCACCGTGGACGAGGCCTTGCCCGATTCGCAGCTGATTGCCGTGCCTTTGGGTACCATCTTCAGCATCCCCTGCGCGGCGCCCAGCTACCTTGAAACCCATGGTGTACCCGAGCGGCCGCAAGACCTGCACGAACACCGCTGCCTGCGCATGGCCTATCCGATGCATGAAGGCGACTGGGTATTCCCTCAGGGCGTCGACCACTGCGTGATCGCCCCGCGCGACAGCTTCCTGACCAACGTCGCCGACGCCATGCTGGTGGCCAGCGAACTGGGCATGGGCATTGGCCTGTTGCCGTTCTACACCGCCAGCCAGGCCATCGAGCAAGGGCGCCTGCGGCGGTTGCTGGCGCCGTACCGGCTACGTGAGAATGCGCTGTATGCGATCTACCCGTCGCGCCATTACCTCGATGCCAAGGTGCGGACCTGGATCGACTATCTGAAGGAGCAGCTGCCGGGGATGTTTGCCAGCCATGAGCGGATTGTCGACGACTCGCAGTTCTGGCGTTGAATCAGTGGCCGTAACGGCCGACCAGGCTCTGCGCACCTAGCGCATGGTCTTTGAGCAGTTCCATCAAGCCGCCGCGATCCAGCTCCGGCGGCAAGGTGCCCAGCGGCAGGTCAGTGGCAATCAGGGTCAGTGCATAGTGGTGTGGCCTGTCCCCGGCGGGCGGGCAAGGCCCGCGATAGGTCATGGTGCCGTGCGAATTGCGCCCGACAATCAGCGCCTGGCTGGTCTGCCAGCCGGCGCCTGCCTCCAGCCCGTCGAGCGCCGGGTCGATGTCGTAGGCGAGCCAGTGCACCACGCCCAGGCCCTTGCCGCCGTCCGGGTCGAACATCACCAGGGCCAGTGACAACGTGCCGTTGGGCAGGTTCTTCCAGCTCAACTGCGGCGTGCGCCCCTCACCGGCACCACAGGCCGGATCCGGCCCGACCTGCTGCAGGCCGATGACACCGCCATCGGTGAACGAAGACGAACTGATCGACAGCGCGGCAGAGTCGCCGCCGGCAGCCACGGCGGTGCCTGGCAGTAGGGCGGCTAGCAGCCAGGGTTTGAGGTTCATGACGGTTCCTCGGCAGGCCTTTGCGCCGCAGTGTAGACCAGCTGCCGGTCAGTGGCTGTCCTGGTCTTCGGCAGTGCCGCCGGTGTGCCCGGCGCCGGAGCCTGTGGCTTCACCGGTGCTGTTGGAGCCACCGGCCGCGCCATCGGCGGCATCCGAGTTGCCGCTGGTGTCGCTGCTGTCATTGTCCTGGGCGCTGCCCGGGCTGTTGACGCTGCTGCCTTCCCCGGCGGTCTTGCCGCCGCGTTGGTCGGTTTTCGGATGGCTGTCGGTGTTGGTTGCGTCTGTCGCGGCGTAACTGGTGGTGGCGGCGATCCCCATGGCGAGGGCGAGCAACAGCGAGTGAATGCGAATCATGGCAACTCTCCTGGGCGGATGATCTGTCATTCGTTTGGCTGGCGGAGGGCGCTGGGGTGCCCCATGGGCGACGAGCGGTCGAAAAAAGGGCCGCGATGGCGGCCCCTTGGTTCACTTGGTTTCTGGCTGCGCTGTCGGTGCAGCGGTTTCCACCGGTTCCAGCGGCGGATGCTCTTGTGCTGCATGCATCAGGTCCTCGGTCACTCGCAGCTCTGCGCCGGTCGGCGAGAACGTGGTCGATGCGGTGAACGGTGCCGGGTGCTCCGCTGCCGGGCGCTTGCCGCGACGCCAGAGGAAGAAGCACACCATCCCCAGGTTGACCACGGCAAAGGCCCAGAACAGCCCCACTTCGCCGAATTCGGTCATCGCCGGCGAAATCGCCAGCGGCGCCATGGCCGAGCCCAGCGAGTTGATCAGCAGCAGGCCCTGGATCATCGGTACCAGGGCGTCGGACGGAGCGCGGTCGGCAGCATGGCTGACCGCCACCGGGTATAGCGCGAACACGCCGCCACCGAGCAGGAACAGCATGGCCGGCAGCAGGGCCGAATCCGACGGCAGGAACACCGTGATCAGCGACAGCACCATGCACAGCGCAGCCAGGGCGATCAGCACATCCTGGCGGTCCTTGCGGTCGGACCAGCGGCCCACCGGGTATTGCAGCAGCATGGCGCCGAGGATCACCCAGGCCATCATGTTGCCGACCTCACCGACATCCAGGCCGATGCGCTGCAGGTACAGCGGCAGCAGGGCGTAGATACCGGCAATGACCACACCGGAGCCGAAGCAGCCGACCAGCCCTGACGGCGCCACGCCCAGCAGTTGCCGTGGCTTGAGCGGCTCGACCTGGTCCAGCAGCGGCGATACCCGCGGCAGGATCACGATCGGCAGCACCGACAGCGCGGCCAGCATGCCGGCCAGCATGAACGGTGCGCTGTCGCCCAGGTGGGTGATCACGCCGAGACCGGCCTGGGCGATCACGCCTGCGCCGTAGAAGGCGATCATGTACAGCGCCAGCAGGCGTCCGCGGATCTTCGCGTCACCGGCCAGCAGCAGCCAGCTTTCGATCACCAGGAATACGCCGACGGCCGCCCAGCCATTGATCAGGCGCAGCACCGACCACCAGGTGGCGTCGTAGAACAGCCCTTGCAGCAGGATGGTCGCGGCGATCAGCGAGGCGAAGCTGGTGTAGGCGCGGATATGGCCGATGCGCAGGATCAGCCGGTCGTTGAAGATGGCGCCGAGGGTCAGGCCGATGAAGTAGGTAGACGAAACGATACCGATGGTCGTTGCCGATTCGCCGGCAGCGTCCAGGCGCAGGGTGGTAAGGGAAGACATGAAGCCGTTGCCCAGGGCAATGATGAACAGCCCGAGCAGGGGCGCCAGCGCCATGGCCAGCAAACGCGGAGACATACATACCTCAAGTTGATGTGGCGATTCAGGGAGCGCCTCTTCGAACGCGCACGCCAAACGGACCCATCTAGGGCCGAAGAAGTGCACGGATGTGCCTGGGCTGGATGCGACCTGGGCAAGACTCAACCGCTGGACCCTGGAATAGCCGGGCCGGGCGGGGTGGGTTGAGCCATATTTCACATGGGCGTCATGTGTTCAGGCCTGGACTCTGTCGTTGCTGCCGGTTGCCACCGTTCAAGGCGACGGGCGAAAAGGAAGCGCGATTCTACGGGTTGTGATCGATTTGCCCAAGAGGCTAAGGCCTGCGACGCGACGACGCAGGGCGGGATGCGACAGCTTTGTGCCCCAATCCGACATCCCAGGCGCCTCTAGCCTGCGGCATAATCGGCATTCTTAACAAGGAAGGCCCGCCCCATGCTCGCTTCGCTGTTCGCCGTCCTCGCCCCGGTCTTCATCGTCGCCGGCATCGGCTTCGCCTGGGCTCGCAAAGGCCTGGATTACCCCACCGAATTCATCGCCCGCATGGTCATGACCGTCGGCACGCCATCGCTGGTGCTGTCGACCCTGAGCCGCACCGAGCTGGACGCCACGGCCTTCACCAGCATGGCCCTGGCCTGCCTGTTGTGCACCGTGGGCATGGCTGTGGCCGGGCTGCTGGTGTGCCGCGTTTCAGGCCAGCACTGGCGCGTACTGCTGCCGGCGTTCATGTTCCCCAACACCGGCAACATGGGCTTGCCGATCAGCCTGTATGCCTTCGGCGAGCACGGCCTGGCCCTGGCCGTGGCGTTCTTCCTGACCTTGTCGATCGTGCAGTTCACCGTGGGTATGGCCATTTCCGGTACGGTCGCCTCGTTCAAGGCCTTGTTGCGCAACCCGATCGTCATCAGCCTGGGCGGCGCCATGCCGATCATCTTCCTCGACTTCGAACTGCCGCGCTGGCTGGCCAACACCGCCGACCTGCTGGGCGGCATGTCGATCCCGCTGATGCTGCTGACGCTGGGCGTGTCACTGGCCAGCATCCGCCCGCAGCATATCGGCGGCGGCTTGGTGCTCGGCGGCCTGCGCATCGTGTTGGGCGCGGCGGTGGGGTGGGCGGTGGGAACAGCCCTAGGCATGCAGACAATGGAACGGGCGGTGTTGATGGTGCAGTCGGCGATGCCGGTGGCGGTGTTCAATTACCTGATGGCGGTCAGGGCCAACCGGCAGCCGGAGCAGGTGGCCAACCTGGTGATGTGTTCGACCGTGCTGTCGTTCGTCTGGCTGCCGGTGGTGCTGGCCTGGTGGATGTAGGCCTTATTTGTCGAACAGGCGCTCGTGCACCCAACCGTTGTTGGTCAGCACCATCACGCGCTTTTCCCTGGCAGGCGTGTCGTTGGTCGCTACAGCCTTGCCCAGGTCACGGATGCCGGCCTTGACCTCGTCATTGGCCGCCCAGTCCGGCAACCCGGTGATCTTGTAGGCATAGGTCACATCGGAAACGGTGTGCCCCATCATCTGCCCCGGCTCGCTGAACTGCTCGATCGACGTTACCTCGGCCTTGCCGAAGCACAGCCCGCCGCGGGTCTGGCCGTTGAGCATCTTCTGGGCATCGGCCTTGTAGTACTTGCGCCCCTCATCGGTGAGGTCGTAGGCGTAGTAGATGTCGGTACGGGCCGGTTGCCACAAGCGCTCCGGCACTTCGACCCGGGAGATCTCCTGCTCGCTGACGATGCCCACCCGGGCCAGGGCATGCAGCGCCTTGTTGGTGCCGGTGACGTCGAAGTCCTGGGTCTTGGTGGGGAAGTCGGTGACCACAAAGCAATGGGGATACTGCGTGTCGAGGTAAGCCTGGGCTGCTTTATGGAAATTGGCCTCGCTGGCCTCGCTGGCGTCCTGGGTGTCCGAGCAGCCGGCCAGGGTGGCCAGCAGTGCCAGCGGTACGATCTTCCTGTGCATGATGAAACGTCCTTGGATTGCGAAGATAAACCGGTGGGCGGGAATTAAAACCCACGGTCTAGAGCGGCGCAATCGTGGCAGTACGGCATCTGGACAGGGTTCACAAAGCCGCTGTCAATGGTGCCCTTGCGGCTCCCGGGTATCGATGCCCACCACCACCGACATGCCCGGGCGCAGGCGTGCGGCGTCTGGCTGGTCGGGGTCGACGGTAATGCGCACCGGGATGCGCTGGGCAATCTTCACGAAGTTGCCGGTGGCGTTGTCGGCCTGCAACAGGGCGAATTCGGAGCCGGTGGCCGGCGAAATCTGCTGTACATGGCCGTAGAGCTTGAGGTGGTTCAAGGCGTCCACGGTGAAAGTCACCGGCTGGCCGATGCGTACATCGGCCATCTGGGTTTCCTTCATGTTGGCGATCACCCACAGGGTGTCGGGCACCAGCGCCATCAGTTGCGCACCCGAGTTGACGTAGGCGCCCAGGCGCGTGCCAATCTGCCCCAGCTGGCCGTCGCGCGGGGCGGTGACGCGGGTGTTGTCGAGGTCGATGCGGGCCAGCTCGACGGCGGCCTTGGCGTTCTCCACCGAGGCCTCCAGCGAGGCGCGGTTGACGATCACCGTCTCGCGGTCCTGGCGGGCGATTTCCAGCGCGGCCTTGGCCTGGGCCAGGTTGGCGACGGCGGCAGCCTCGCTCGCGCGGGCCAGGTCCAGCGAGCTGCGCGACACCGAACCATCGCTGACCAGCGCCTGGTTGCGGCTGAGGTCGGCCTTGGCCTTGGTCGCCTGGGCCGATGCATCTCCGATTGCCGCCTGGCGTTGGGCGATGGTGGCTTCGGCGCTGTTGCGCTGCTGCAGGTTGTTGGCCAGCGCCGCCTGCTGCTGTTGCAACTGGGCGATGGCCTGGGCCAGGCGTTGCTTGTAGATGCGGTCGTCGAGCTGCACCAGCAGGTCGCCAGCCTTGACGAACTGGAAGTCATGCACTGGCACATCGACGATGTAGCCGCTCAGCTGCGGGCCGATGATTGTCACCTGGCCGCGCACCAGGGCGTTTTCGGTGCTTTCGATGCTGCTGCTGAACGGCGGCAGGTTCCAGGCGTAGAGCACTACGAGGATGCCGACCAGGGCCACGCTGGCGAAGCTGATCGTAGACAGGATGCGCACCCGCCGCGTGCGCACCGGGCTGGTCGGTTCGCTGGGCGGCGTGCTGCCTTCCGGGGTTTCGGCGATGGCGGTGGTGGTCGTGGTACGGGTTTCTTCGGTCATCGGCTGGCAGTACCGCTGGTGGAGTCGGATGAAGCAGCCTGGCGGGCGACATACCACAGCCAGGAGCCGCGAATGGTAATCCAGATCATGGTCAGCACGGCGATGCAGCCGATCAGCACGAACACGTCGTTGTAGGCCATTACGTTGGCCTCGCGGGTGGCGGCATTGGCCAGCACGCGCATGCCGGCCTCGCTGCGCAGCGCCGGGTCGGCGAGGATCCCGGCATAACCGCCGCCGCCGCTTTGCACGCGCGCATTGACCAGCGGTTCGAGGTAGCTGAGGCGGTCCATCAGGTGGCTGGAATGGAACTTCTCGCGCCAGGTCTGGAAGGTGCCCAGCAGCGCCGCGCCGATCAGGCCGCCGAGGTTGTTACAGATGCCGAACAGCACCGAAAAGCTCACCAGGTTGCGCGGGTTGGCGCGTACATGGCTGATGCCCAAGGCCATCGACGGGCCAAGGAAGAAGGTGCTGCCGAAGGCCAGCAGGAACTGGCTGAAGTACATCTGTGCCGGGCGCGTGAGGTTGCTCGAGCTGCTGTCCATGAATGCCCCGGCGGCCATCGCCAGCAGCGAGACGAACAGCGGGATCACCAGGTGCTTGGGGTCGATGGTCAGCGCACTGCTGGCCAGGCCCGCCACGGCGCCAAGCAGCATGATCCAGTACAGCGAGCGCATCTGTTCGCTGCCCATGTTCAGCATCTGCAAAAAGCCCACCGCACCGGTGGACTGCTCCGAGGTGACCATGCGAATCAGAATGACGCACAGGCCCAGGCGAATGATTGCGCCACTGCCCAGCCAGCGCGTCATCAGCAGCGGGTTCTGGCGGTTGTGCTCGATGGCAAGGCCGGTGAAGATCAAGGCAATCGACGAGGCCAAGGCGATGCCGATCCACGGTGCCTCCAGCCACCAGTCGATGCGCCCCAGCGAGAGCGCGGCGCAGAGCAGGGCGACGCCACTGGCCATCAGGGTAAAGGTGAGGAAGTCCAGCGGCTCGAAGGTCTTGAAGCGGTCACCGGGGGGCAGCTTGAGCAGCAGCACGCAGCCCAGGGCTGCCAGTGCCAGGCCCAGTTCGAACAGGTACAGGCCACGCCACTCGGCGATCTGCAGTAGGTCTTCGGAGAAGATCCGTGCCAGCGGCAGGGCCAGTTGCGAGGCGCCCAGGCCCAGCACCATGGCCTTGAGCCGCCAGCGTTCGGGGAACGCCTGGATCATGTAGTACAGGCCCAGCGAACTGAGCGCCGCGCCGACCATGCCGTGGGCAGCGCGCACGGCGATGGCCGAATTGAGGTCGTTGACCAGCAGGTGGGCGAAGGTGACCAGGGCATACAGCACCAGGAACACCTCGGTGAAGGCGCGCAGGCCGAACTGCTGACGGAACTTGACCAGCAGCAGGTTGATCGACACGTTGGTCATGACATACGCCGCCGGCAACCAGGCCATCTCGGCACTGGTCGCGCCCAGCGCGCCCTGCAGGAACACCAAGTTAGCGGTGACCAGTGCGTTACCCAGGCCACCGGTAATCGCCACCAGCAGGCCGACCACACCGTACGCCAGGCGCTTGGCCGGCGTGTGCAGGGGCGTGGAAGGGGAGCCGGGGAGGCTGGGCTTCTCGTGCGGGAGCCACTGGCGCGGGGTGTATTTGTCCATGCAACTGACTGTAACACTGCCTCATGCGTTTTTTGTAGGAGCGGCCTTGTGTCGCGAAGGGGCCGCTCCTGCAAGCCCTAGTGGCCCACCACCATGGCGGTGAACGGCGCTACATAGGCCTGCAAGGTCACCAGGCAACCCACCAGCACCGCCAACACGATCGACTGGAAGAACACATAACGCAGGATCTCGCCCTCATGCCCATACCAGCGGGTGGCAGTGGAGGCCACGACGATCGACTGCGCATCGACCATCTTGCCCATCACTCCGCCCGAGCTGTTGGCCGTTGCCATCAGCACCGGACTCAGCCCCAGCTGCTCCGCAGTCACCCGTTGCAGCCCGCCGAACAGCACGTTGGAGGCCGTGTCCGAGCCGGTCAGCGCCACGCCCAGCCAGCCGAGCAGGGTGCCGAACATCGGGTAGAAGATGCCCGTGGCGGCAAACGCCAAGCCCATGGTCGCGTCCAGCCCCGAGTAGCGGGTGAGGAAGCCCAGCGCGAGCATGGCGACGATGGTGATCAGCGAGTAACGCACCACCCAAAGCGTGCGCAGATATTGCCGCCCCAGCTCCAGAGGCGAGTAACCCATCAACAGCCCGCCGAGGATGGCCGCGAGGAAGATGCCGCTACCGGTGGCGGTGAACCAGGTGAACTTGTACTGGGCGTCTTCTTTCTTCGGCGTGGGTACCACAGGGGGCACTTTCTCGATCTGCTGGTGGATCGAGTCGAAGGTGAATACCGGGGCGAACACCGGGTTACCTTCACGCAGCGGCTTGCCTTGCGGGTCGAGCATGGCCGCGCCGCTGGCCGGGTCGAGCGCCGGGCGGGTGTCGAACAGGTTCTTGAAGCCCGCCGTGCCCCAGGCGAACACGAACACGGTCAGGATGATCCACGGCAGCCAGGCCTTGAACACGCTGCGCTGGTCGCTCTGGGTAAAGGTGGTTGCGGCGCCGGCCTTGCCGTCGTCCTCGACCTTGGAGTCGTCCACCCGCCCGGTGAGCGCCGCCGAGGTGTGCACGGTGGCCGGCTTCCACACCCGCAGGAAGCCAGTCAGGCAGGCCATGGAGATCAGCGCGGCGATCACGTCCACCAGCATCGGCCCGTGGAAGTTCGACACCACGAACTGCGGCACCGCGAACGTGACCCCGGCCACCAGGATCGCCGGCCATACTTCCAGCATCTTGCGCCATCCGGCAAACGCCCAGATCAGCCAGAACGGCACGATCACCGAGAAGAACGGCAGTTGCCGACCGACCATGGCCGACAGTTCCATTTCATCCAGCCCGGTGACCTTGGCCAGGGTGATGATCGGTGTGCCCAGTGCGCCGAACGCCACCGGTGCAGTGTTGGCGATCAGCGCCAGCCCTGAAGCCGCCAGCGGCGAGAAGCCCAGGCCGATGAGGATCGCCCCGGTCACCGCCACGGGCGTGCCGAAGCCCGCCGCGCCCTCGAAGAAGGCACCGAAGCAGAAGGCGATCAGCAGCAGCTGCAGGCGGCGGTCGTCGGTGATGCGTGCCAGCGAGTCCTGAAGCACCTTGAACGAGCCGTTCTCGGTGGTGAGCCGGTGCAGGAAGATGATGTTCAGCACGATCCAGCCGATCGGCAGCAGGCCGTTGGCTGCGCCGTACAACGCTGCGGAACCGGCCATGTTGGCCGGCATGCCGAAGGCGAAGATCGAGATCAGCAGCGCCGAGCCCAGGGCGAGCAGGGCGGCGATGTGTGCTTTGATGTGGAAGAAGGCCAATGCCGCCAGCATCACCACCACCGGCACGGCGGCCATGAGCGTGGAGAGCACGGGGCTTGCGAACGGATCGTAGATTTGCTGCCAGACCATTTGCCACCTCGTTTGTTGTTATTGAGGTATCGCGATTTTTGGGCAGACGGCATGCAGGGATGCCAGAGGGAGTATAGAAAGGAATTTTCACCTGTTCCGGCCTCTTCGCGGGGCAAGCCCGCGAAGAGGCCAGCACAGGCGCTACAAGGCGCGAGCCAGAAACGCGGCAGTACGACTGTCACCACACCCGGCCACCACCTGCGGCGTACCACTGACCACCACCTGACCGCCAGCATCCCCGGCCCCCGGCCCGATGTCGATCACCCAGTCACTCTGCGCCACCACGCGCATGTCGTGCTCGACCACCACCACACTGTGCCCGGCCTCGACCAGGCGATTGAGCTGCACCAGCAAGCGGTCGATATCTTGCGGATGCAGCCCGTTGGTAGGTTCGTCCAGCACATACAAGGTCGCGCCACGGGCCACGCGTTGCAGCTCGGTGGCCAGCTTGATCCGTTGCGCCTCGCCACCGGACAGCTCGGTAGCCGGCTGCCCCAGGCGCAGGTAGCCCAGGCCGATGTCCTGCAGCACCTGCAGGCAACGCCGCGGCGCCGGCTGCTCGGCGAACACCTCAAGCGCCTGCTCGACGGTCAGCTGCAGCACCTGCGCGATGTTCATGCCCTGCCAGCTCACCGCCAGTGTCTCGGGGTTGTAACGTGCACCGTGGCAAGTCGGGCAGGGCGCATAGACGCTGGGCATGAACAGCAGTTCGACACTGACGAAGCCTTCGCCCTCGCAGTTCTCGCATCGGCCCTTGGCCACGTTGAACGAGAAACGACCCGCATCGAAACCGCGGGCCTTGGCCTGTTCGGTAGCGGCAAACAGCTTGCGGACATGGTCGAACAGTCCGGTGTAGGTGGCGAGATTAGAGCGCGGCGTGCGGCCGATCGGCTTCTGGTCCACCTGCACCAGCCGCTTGATGCTGTCGAGCCCGGCAGTGACACGCCCAGCGCTGAATTGCTCGGGCTCATCTTCAAGGCTTTGCTCGTCAGGTTCAGCCGTCTGTCCGGCCTGACCGAGATGGGCACCGACCAGCTCCAGCAAGGCCTGGCTGACCAGGCTCGACTTGCCCGAGCCGGAAATGCCGGTGACCGAGGTGAAGCAACCCAGCGGGAAGCGGGCGCTGAGGTTGTCGAGGTTGTTGCGGGTGATGCCTTCCAGTGCCAGCCAGTCGTGTGGCTGGCGTGGCGCACGTGAGGTACGCTGCTGTACGGCGAACAGGTAGGCGGCTGTGCGCGAGGCCTCGACCTGTGCCAGGCCGGCGGGCGGGCCACTGTAGAGAATCTGCCCGCCATGCTCGCCGGCAGCAGGGCCTACATCCACCAGCCAGTCGGCGCGGCGCATGGTATCCAGGTCGTGCTCCACCACATACACCGAGTTGCCCGCCTGCTTGAGCCGCTGCAAGGCATCGAACAGCGCTTCGCTGTCGGCCGGATGCAGGCCGGCGGAAGGCTCGTCGAGCACGTAGATCACGCCGAACAGCTGCGAATTGAGCTGGGTTGCCAGGCGCAGGCGTTGCAGCTCGCCGAACGACAGCGTCGGCGTGCTGCGCTCCAGCGCCAGGTAGCCCAGGCCCAGGTCGATCAGGGTGTCGATGCGCTCCAGCAACTCATTGGCGATGCGCTGTGCGGCCAGGCGCTTTTCCAGGGTCAGGTTATCGTCGTGCTGCTCCAGGTAGCCCGGCGCAGCCACCTGGCGAAACACCTCGGCCAGCGCCTGCAACGGCAGCCGCGACAGCTCGCCGATGTCGCGGCCGGCGAAGGTCACGTCCAGCGCCGCACGCTTGAGCCGTTTGCCCTGGCACACCGGGCAGGGGCTGGGGCGCATGTACTGCGACACGCGCTTGCGCATCTGTGCGCTCTGCGAGTGCATGAAGGTATGCAGCACGTAGCGCCGGGCACCACTGAAGGTGCCCTGGTAGCTCGGTTCGAGCTTGCGCTTGAGTGCGGCGCGGGTTTGCGCCGGTGTCAGGCCGGCGTACACCGGCACGGTGGGGGTTTCTTCGGTGTAGAGAATCCAGTCGCGCTGCTCCTGCGGCAGGTCGCGCCAAGGAATGTCGACGTCATAGCCCAGCGTCACCAGAATGTCGCGCAGATTCTGCCCCTGCCAGGCCATCGGCCAGGCCGCCACGGCACGCTCGCGGATGGTCAGCGACGGGTCGGGAACCATGGTCGCCTCGGTCACGTCATAGACCCGCCCCAGCCCATGGCACTCCGGGCAGGCGCCTTGCGGGGTGTTGGGCGAGAAGTCCTCGGCATACAGCATCGGCTGCCCGGTAGGATAGCTGCCGGCGCGGGAGTAGAGCATGCGGATCGAGCTGGATAGGGTGGTGACGCTGCCCACCGACGAGCGCGCGCTGGGCGTGCCGCGTTGCTGCTGCAGGGCCACGGCCGGGGGCAGGCCTTCGATGGCGTCGACGTCCGGCACGCCGACCTGGTCGATCAGGCGCCGGGCATAGGGCGCGACCGATTCGAAGTAGCGGCGCTGGGCTTCGGCGTAGAGGGTGGAGAAGGCCAGCGAGGACTTGCCCGAGCCGGACACCCCGGTGAACACCACCAGGGCGTCGCGGGGGATATCGACGTCGATATTCTTGAGGTTGTGCTCGCGGGCGCCACGGACGCGGATGAAGCCGGTGGGAGTGGTGGGGCGTGGTGGCATGGCGCTGTCCTTGGGGGTGGGGAGCGCTCAAGTTAACAGCAATTCCAAAAGCAGGGGCGCTTGCACGGGTGGTTCTGGGTAGACTGCGCCTTTTCAAGGAGCACCGCCCCCGCATGAAGCCTTTTGTAACTCGCCTGTCTCGCTACCTTGGTTTTACCTCTCTCGCCATTGCGGTAGTCGGTGTGCTGTTCTCGCTGTATGTCGCCGTCGATTCAGGCGGCTATGTGCCGTTTCTGGGCAGCGACCCGGCCATGTGGGGCCTGGCGTTCTTCTGGCTGACCAACGTGATCACTCTGGTGCTGAATGCCGCAGTGTGGCTGTGCGGACGCCGACCTGCCTGGCTCAGTTGGACCATTGCGGCGCAGATGCTGTTGGCGATCGGGTTGCTGTTCGTGGAGGGTTGAGCGCTTTGCAAGTGGCGAAGATCGACTGCGCACTCAAGCCCCTTCAAAGTGTTGGCCGCTTTACTGCTTTATGTGCGAAGTCCAGGCGAAGCTCGGGGTTGTCATTGCCGTAAGGTATTCCTGGGTAGTACCAAGTAGCGTTGATTTCAGTAAGGTAACCATCCGCAGAAAGGAGGACGCGAGCACTCCGACAAAGAAGCCGCAGCCTATCGGCAAAGCAAAGCAAAGCAAAGCAGGCTAAGCGATGCCGTGTCTCTCGTTTCGCACGAGTCTGTGTTGACTGTGACTATAAGGGCGCTTCTCAGTACCGTCATCTGCTTACTCCGGAAGAGGTTTGAAACTGTCCAGGAGCTTATCCCAAAAGGCCAATGCCTCATCATTTGATTTGAAGTTGCTTCCATTTTCATGAGTGCCTAGTTCAATGGCGATATAGGGACGTGTGTTGGACTCCAATGTGCCGCCGTGCTCAAACTGGAAGGCATAAAATGTTTTGCCTTCTATTGTGGCGCTAACGGCTATCTCTTCGCCCTCGAGGCCGCCGGCCATTCGTTTGTTCATGCGTAGAGTCTGCAGGTGGCCGTTATTTGATAGTTCGCCTACTATAGAGTCATATTTTTTATTATGAAATCGCTCAAGAAGACTCGGTTCTCTCTCGGTAATGCTTCGTGTAAGAAAGCTTACATAGTTTCCAGTGTGTCCTTCAATCTGAGCGCCCATATAGATCGACTCGAAAAATTGATCATTTGGGAGAGTGGAGTAACCAGCTTCCAGAGCGAATGCACCGTGTGGAGGCGCTGCCTCAGGACGCCTGGAATAGATAGAGTTGCTCAGCTTGCGCAGGTTTTCCACAGCTTCAGGCACACCCTTTGGGGTGACGCGCTTGATCATCATGAATCGCCCCTGGTTTCGTAGACACCTCCAAGCCTCATAATGAGGCCCAAATAGGAGGTGCCATGAGTCGTCAGCGTTACCCCGAAGAATTCAAGATCGAAGCCCTAAGCGTCGACACAGCAGTGCTATGCAGCTGTCTCCAGTAGAGTATGAGAAACGCTATTTCCTGAGCTTGGAGAGTGTCTAGGAAAGCAGGGGCGATTCACAGCGCGCAAGGGAAAGCATCGTGAGAATGATCTCGAACATTCAGCGATTGGAGGCTAAGCACCATACTGACCGTTCCGGCATCATTCAGCGGCTGAAATCGAGTTTTCGGTTCCTTCGTACAACCTAGCTTTCTCATATTGGTAACCTCGCAAATCATCGAGATTCCTCATGATCAAAAGCAGCTCGATTCCTTGGAGCCCCGTTCGCTCCACGCTCGTAGAAAAATTCAGTTTCGGTGACATTAAACAGATCGTGGGATACGGGAATCTCGATATGTCCCGATTAGCGCATCTGGAGCAGAGGCAACAAAATGGCGCTACAAAATCCCAGCTGTTGAGTGAGATCGACAAGCAGGTTGGAAGTAAGCGTCCGGCGAACTCACCTTGCGTAAGTCAGGCCGGCACCCACTGATGCGGCAGCAACTGTCCGATCTCACTGGCCCGTTGGGTCGGCAGCCGCGTCAGCACATCTTTTAGATAGGCATACGGATCATGCCCATTCATGCGCGCCGACTGGATCAAACTCATGATTGCCGCAGCCCGCTTACCGCTGCGCAGGGATCCCGCAAATAACCAGTTCGAGCGCCCGAGTGCCCATGGCCGTATCTGGTTTTCGACCTGGTTGTTGTCGATGGGCACAGCCCCATCATCCAGGTAGCGCGTCAGCGCTACCCAGCGTTTCAGGCTGTAATCGAGGGCTTTGGCCGTGGCTGATCCATTGGGCACCAGGTCGCGCTGAGCCAACATCCAGTCATGCAGTTTTTTGAGGATCGGCACCGCCAATTCTTGTCGTATTCGCCAGCGCTCTTCATCACTCATGTCCCGCGCCTGACGTTCGACCTCGTACAAGCCGCTGATCGAGTGCAGGGCCTGTTCAGCCAGCTGACTTTTGTTCGCCACGTGCAAATCAAAGAACTTGCGCCGGGCGTGGGCCATGCAGCCGATTTCAGTGATGCCTTGTTCGAAACCGGCTTTGTAGCCAGCGAAGTCGTCGCAGACCAGCTTGCCGTTCCAGTCACCTAGGAAGTTGCGCGCATGTTCGCCAGCACGGCTTGGGCTGAAGTCGTAAACCACCGCTTTGAGCGCTGAAAACGGCGTCGTGCTGTAGGCCCAGACATAGGCCCGGTGGGTTTTCTTCTCGCCTGGCGCAAGCATTTGCACCGGTGTTTCATCAGCGTGGATCACGCCCTGGTTCAGCACGGCTTCACGCAGTGCATCGACCAGTGGCTGAAGCCGCACGCCGGTTTGTCCGACCCACTGGGCCAGGGTCGAGCGAGCAATTGCCAGCCCGGCGCGGCCAAAGATTTTCTCCTGCCGGTACAGCGGCAAGTGATCGGCAAACTTGGCCACCATCACGTGGGCCAACAAACCTGCGGTCGGGATACCTTTGTCGATAACCTGGGCTGGCACCGGTGCCTGGATCAGGGTTTCGCACTGGCGACAGGCCCATTTGCCCCGCACATGTTGCTCGACGGTAAACACGCCCGGCGTGTAATCCAGCTTCTCGCTGACGTCTTCGCCGATGCGTTGAAGTTGGCAGCCACAGACGCACTGGGTGTTTTCGGGTTCGTGACGAATCACCGTGCGTGGAAACTGCGGCGGCAAAGGCGCACGTTTCGGGGATTGCCGTGGTTCGGCCTGTGGCGCATCTGGGAGAAGCTGTTTTAGCTCGGCCTCGATAGCTTCAAGGTCTGTGTCGAGCAGGTCATCCAGCAAGCTGCTTTGCGCCGGGCTGATTTGCTCGCTGCGCTTGGCAAACTTGTGCCGTTTGAGCAGGGCGATTTCGAACTTGAACTGTTCGATGAGGATTTCATCGTTCTGAATCTTCCTGCTCATCGCCTCGACCTGGGATTGCAATTGCAACGCCTGTGCCGCCAAAGCACGAAGCTGTTCCGGGGTCATCTGGTCGAGGTTGGGCGAGAAAGTCATGCCGCCGATTGTGCCAGAGCAGGCGCGGGGCGACGACAAGTAGACCGGCCAAATGGCCGGCGGTTACAGCATGCTGATCACGCCGCCTGAGCCGACGCGCTGCCACGGCAGGCCCAGCACCAACGCCTGGAGTTGTTCGCTGTCGAGTTCGACCTTGCAGCCGTGGCGAATGCCGGGCCAGTGGAACTTGCCTTGGTTCAGGCGCCGCGCGGCAAGCCAGACACCGACGCCATCGTGCACCAGCACTTTCATCCGGGTAGCCCGGCGATTGGCGAACAGATAAGCGCAGTGCGGCTTCGCCGCACCGAACACCGCAATCACCCGGGCTAATGCCGTCTCGGTGCCGGCGCGCATATCCATCGGCTCGGTGGCCAGCCAGATGGCATCGATGCGGATCATTGAGCCACAGCCCGAATAAATTGCGCACAACCCTCGGGATCCGAGGCTGGCCATTTCACCGTGATCACTTGCCCGGCCACGGGCAACTCGATGATCACTGACGCTTCGACTGGCCGTTTAGGTGCGGCTTTTAGCGGGACGAAAGCTGGTAGTGAAGCCGCTGCGGGCTGATCTCGATAGAGCGGCAGCCATTTGCGGATGACGTTGGCATCGATGCCGTGGTTGATGGCGACACTGGACACGGTTGCGCCAGGTTGCAGGCATTCCTGAACGACCTGGGCTTTGAACGGTTTCGGATAAGAGCTTCGTTGGCGCATGGAAATCCTGGCGATGAGGGTGATCGCGTCCGCTTAAAAATACGCGGACACCATCGCCCTTAATGCTGGAGTTCGGAAGGTGAGTTCGCCGGACGCTTAGAGCGCCAGTTAAAGCTGGCGGAGGATAGTCGATGAAAGTTCGATACTGGTAAGAAATGGCGAATCAACCAGGCCCCGAGTCATGCACGTTGCACCGTGAGGTGCAGGGTGAAGCGTTGACAGGGGAAACCGATGGGCCAGCCATTGAGCCGCGTAATCAGGAATTCGGGATGCCGATGCTGTTAAGCGAAGCAGAAGGCAACACGGAGCATGGCGTTATACGCCAGTCATGCTCTGATCCCGCGCGGTCGGAGACCCTGTGCACGTCGGGAAGTCCTCCACACAGAAACTGGGAGATCTCAGCGGCGCCCGGTGCGCAAGCACCGGGCGGAGCAGGAAAGGCCAAAAGCTGTAACCCTGCTGTCTACGCCGCCGAGAAGTCGGATACGTCCGTAGTACCTGAGAAGCCATCGAACAAAGGGCCTGGCCCGGCGGAGATAGTGGAGGAAAGGGACGTAGCCAAGGGAAACACCGACACGCCCCCCGCGCCCCGGACACTGAGCCGGATCAGTTGCGCGTCGATGGGACTTGAAGGTGTACGTGAAGCAGCCCGAAGGAACAAGGGTACGCAGTTCACGGCATTGCTGCACCACGTCACACCGCAGTTATTGGCGCAGAGCTTCTATGCCCTGCGCCGCGATGCAGCGGTGGGCGTGGACGGCATGTCGTGGCGAGAATATGAGGAAGGTCTTCTCCAGCGGGTAACCGATTTGCACGCAAGGCTCCACAGTGGAGCCTATCGGGCAACGCCATCGCGGCGGGTCTACATTCCCAAAGCCGATGGCAGGCAACGCCCGTTGGGCATTGCCTCTCTGGAGGACAAGATCGTACAGCAGGCAGTCGTTACCGTTTTGAATGCGATCTATGAAGAGGACTTTCTGGGATTCTCGTACGGGTTTCGGCCGGGACGCAGCCAGCATGATGCGCTAGATGCGTTGACGGTCGCGCTGAAGGGCCAGAAGGTGAACTGGATATTGGATGCGGATATCACGTCGTTCTTTGATGAGATCGACCATGAATGGATGCTGATGTTTCTGGGACACCGGATTGCAGATCGGCGCCTGCTCGGGCTTATCTGCAAATGGCTCCAAGCGGGTGTTATGGAGGATGGTCGTAGGGTGGTTGCGACCAAGGGGACTCCCCAAGGCGCAGTGATATCGCCATTGTTGGCGAATATCTATCTTCACTACGTGCTGGATCTGTGGGCAAGGCAGTGGCGCCAGCGGCATGCCCGTGGCGATGTGATTGTTGTGCGCTACGCGGACGACAGCGTGGTGGGTTTCAGGACGCAATGGCAGGCTCAGCAATTTCTGGTGCAGTTGCAGGAGCGCTTGGCCAGGTTCGGTTTATCCCTCAACGCCTCGAAGACACGGCTGATTGAGTTTGGTCGTTTTGCTGCGAGAAATCGTAGGAAGCGAGGGTTAGGTAAACCGGAGACGTTTGACTTCCTGGGCTTCACGCACTGTTGCAGTACCAACAGAAGCGGTGGTTTTCAAATACTGCGACTGACGGTCAAGAAGCGAATGCGTGCGACGCTGCTGGCTATTCGGGATGAGCTGAAGCGCCGACGTCATGAGCCCATCCGGGCTCAAGGGCAATGGCTTACTTGGGTGGTCAGGGGGTACTTCAATTACCACGCGGTGCCGGGAAACCTGATACGTCTTGGTGGTTTTCGTTCAGCGGTCTGCCGTCTATGGCGGCAAGCCCTCAAACGGCGCAGCCAGCGTAATAGGCTTCAATGGTCACGCTACGGACGCCTTGCCGACCTCTACATACCTAGACCTAGAAATGCACATCCTTACCCTGAGGATCGCTTCGCGTCACATACCCGAGGCAGGAGCCGTATGCGGTAGTTCCGCACGTACGGATCTGTGCGGGGGGCGGCAGGTAACTGCCGTCCCTACCGCGACCGGTTGGAACAATGGGCGAAGCCGATCTCGGAGCTTTTGTCTCCATCTGTTGCGAAGAGATGATGCGGCGTAAAGCTGATGTGGTTGAGGAACTGGAGCGCGTTCTCAGCCGAATCGGATGGAAGTTTTCTGGAACAACCCTCATTCCAGTGGACATTTTTGACGTAGCAGATCTAGCTTCGATCCCTGAGCAGGCGAGGGCGGACATCCAGAAAGCGTCCAGCAGGCTCCGCGATGGTGACCTCAGTGGGGCGCTCTCGGCTGCGTGTGGGGCTTTAGATTCCGTGACTGCAGATATCTACTCCATCTGTAACTTGGGTGATCCTAACAAGGCGTCATTCCAAGAGAGAGTGAAGCGATCCGTGGATGCGCTCAATGTGAAGAGCCGCCTGGTTCAAGAGTTAGTGGACATCGGCTGGTCTGAGGCCGACTACAAGCCACTCGCCAATAACCTCGAGGGATCGCTGAATCAAGCCGCATTTGTCATGCAGAAGCTGAGATCAGACATGGGCGATGTACACGGTACCAAACCAGTCATCAACGCCTTAGTTTATGACTCAATCAAATGGTCTGCGCTTCTGCTGAGAGCTCTAGCACTCCACTAGAAATTGGGAATTTCCTGACGTGCAAGCGGAGCGCGCGAGGCGTGAGGATCGAAGCCTTCCGGGCCAAGACGAATGCGAAGCGGGCGGCTTGGTTCACGAGAGCCGACCCAACGGGCACGCCCAGAAATGCTCGAGATACCTATTCGTAGAGCTTAAGCCGACATACCGGCTTGCCGCACCTTGTCAGAATGAACGTGTTGCCTTTCTCTGCGAGCTTGAGCACACGACGAAAACGCCGACGCGCCTGGCTTATGCTCATCACGTACTCCATGCAAACCTCTCAACCTAACAACCGGCGAAGAAGCGCTTCGACCTGAGTGTTCTCATGCTTAGCACATAGCTCGTCGAGCTTGGCGCCCCGACGCTCACCAGTCGTAAGGCTCAAACCATGCAGCGCGTTAAGCAGTCGCTGCTGCTCCTCAAGGCCTTCGCGAACCTCTTGCCACATCGAACTGACCAGCTTCACCAATGACTCCAGTTCAGCAGCTTGAACCTGTGTCTCGATGAGCTTGTTACTGTTCACCGTCGTCTTGAGAGCTTCTGCGCGCTGCTCAAGCTCCTCGAGCTGCTCACTCAAGCACTCAGCCTGGTCGATCGACGTGGCAACACCATCAATGAAGATTTTGTCTTCCTGAATGCTGTAGATGGCCAGCGAACCATCGGCGCCGCCGGTGACATCCAGCGCCAGCACGTTGCCTAACCTCAACGGCCGCGGAATCCACGTATGCCCGGTACAGACCCGCCATACGCCCGGGACACCTTCACGATGGTGCTTAACGATGCGATCTCGCCCCCACAGAGCGATCTCCTCCATCGCGGAATTGTTGAGTTGTTCCAGAAAGGTCGACCAGGCCATGCCCGTCGGCACATCAGCATGCACGACACCCACAACACCCCGATCCGACTGAACCTCAATGGCGATCGGCAAGCTCCGGAGCTTCCCAATGATCATCGCTTTGGACTCATCAGCAATCGTCATCCACCAGCCCGCGCCATGCGCAGAATAGCGAGCGTTGGGATTAGCCTCATAAGCGTCGATCAGCATTCGCTCGTGGTTGCCTTGGACGCTGAAGAACCAGGGCTCGCCGAGCAGCTTCAGCCCATCCAATACACCAGGCCCGCGGTCAATCAGATCGCCCACAGCGATCAGCCGATCCTTAGCTTTATCGAAGCCCAATGCGTGCAGCCCGCGGTGGAGGTCTGTGATTTTGAAGTGGATGTCTCCGACTACAAAGTCGCGACCGAGGGGATTTTTTGGAAGCTGGAGAACCTTAGAATTCATGGGGCAGGGTACGTCTCCGGTGCCGATGCCGGCAGGTCGATAGCCCGCCTATTTTCCGCTTATCCAATGCAAACGTCGAGGAGCGCTGCCCCTTCAGTCACGTCTCCCGTGATGATCCCAAATGGGAACATTAAGGGCGTTTTTATGGGTTAATGTCCCAAAACTGGATCACAATGGAGAGCGCTGCGCTGGCGCTGAGACGAAAAATATTCGTCGCCGCCTTATGATTTATTACCTGCACTTTATTGCCTGCTCCTCACAACCGCCTCGACCTCGGCTATCACACGACGTGTGCCACCGCTATACGGCAGGCTCGGAATGTTTTTCCCCAATCCAACGGCTGCAAATACTGCTCTACCTTGTGCCATACGCAGTAGTCCTAACCTAGCAGAAGACCAAACCCCTCTGTATTCGTTTCAGGTTCTGCAGGGTTGCGTTGCCGCTGTCGACGCTGGCAAAGGCTTGGAAAAACAGGGGGAAGTGCAAAAAGCCGAAGGTAAATGAGAGTCGCAGCGCGAGGAGAGCTAAGCCCTGCTCACACGTGTGAAAGGCACGATCAATACGACCACAACCATGAAGCGGAGGGTAGTCATGAGTAGAGTCGGGATATCCTGAATCCCAACCTTAACCGAAACTGCATTGAATGGCCAAAGCACGATCACCAGTAAAACGACTGTGATGTATCTTGCAGGCAAAGGGATTTATTTTTCATCAGCTTTTTTTGATCTTTGGCTACGGTTCGATGGCCTTATGAGACTATGAAATCCTACACCCGATTTACCTTTGGGCGAACCAAGCCTCTGGAAAATTCTTTTTCACATTGGTGAAAATCGCTTATGATAGCAGTATGCCATTCAGCCGTGCAAGGGCTCGTCAAGCCAGGCGCATGATGCCTACAGATTTATTGTTTTCAGCCAGTTGGGTCTACTAGGGATAAATAATGATTGATATCACGAAGATGGCGAACTCTGGGTATTTTTTGTCGCACGCTGATTTTTACGGTAGAGATCGTAGTTTTACAAAAATCTTGGCGGGTAATGATAGAAAGGCTTTGGCTTCAGTTTTGTCCCGTATTTCCTTTGTTCAGAAGGACGAACTCAGCTTTCGCCAGTGGGGAATTCAAACGTTGTGCAAAACGGCTGCAAAAAAATCTGCAGCAGCGGAGCGCACGGTGTTCACTAGGCTTCAATGCTGGCGTTTGTGGTCGCTGCTGTTTAGTGAATGGATTCCAGGGAGCAAGTATATTACTCGAAGACGGGACTTTGATGTTATCCATGAGTTGTTTGCCAAGCTGAATGATAGGCCTGATCATGATAATGATGATGGTCATCAGGTCTTTCTAAAGTCGATCACAGGGAATTCGAGGGACAACTACGTCTCCAAGCTAGGGCGGACACAAAGTATATTCTTCACAGAGAGTCCTTTGACGCCATACATCAAGGTATTCGAGGAGAGTATTGGAGTCTCGATTGAAACTTATGTGAACGTAATTTTTCACATCTTGGCGCGCTGGCACGGAATTCGTGAGGGCCAGGACACGCTGCCAAGTCTTGAGCGATGGGCTGTTTCTGCAAAATCTCTGAGCATGGAGTTAAATGTTTCAGTAGAGGAGGTGTCTGCAATCTTAAAGGAAATCTCGTTTACCACAAGCGAGGGTAGGAAGTTTGCAGAGGAGTTCATCGATCAGCCTAATGAGTTCATGTTTTTTAGGGCGCGCCCACTTTTTGAAATTAAGAGCGGCCTATTTATCCCTGTGGAGGGTAAGCTATGCGAGGAACTGCTGTTTGAGAACTTAATGTATCGAATTCATAAGGCAAATGGAGAAAAGAATGAATTTTTGATATTATTCGGCGTTCAGTTTGAACGATACGCTCAGCAATATGCTGCTAAATTCCTTAAAGACCTGCCTAATTATGAACTGATCGAGGAGTTTAGTTTCGGTTCAAAAAAGAGACCTGGCAAATCTTCTGACATTATAATTTCAGTTCCTGCTGAACAGGCTGTGGCAGTGTTTGAACTGAAGTCAGCTCGTCCGCTTTATGCTAGCCTGTCACGCGATGGTGATCCAGACAGCATTGAGAAGAGCATGTACAAGCTTTTTGAATATCCCATTTTGCAAGCTTTCGAAGCTGTTCAGAAAATCATCAAGGCTGAAGCGCACCCGGCATTTACGAAAGACGCTAAGTATGCTTTTGTAAGCGTCACCATGAATAACTACCCCATGACTTTGTACAGACTCAATATTCAGGACGGGTTCGGCAGGGATATGTCCAGCGCTATGTATTCTTTTGATATCGAGACCTTCGAGGTCTTAATGCGCGCAGCTCGGCATTCTGCAGAATTTAATGTGTTGGGCTTGTTGCATGAGTGCGGAAAAAAGAGGGACGAAATGATGATGTCGGCAAAAACGGTATTTAGTCGTTACATTGACTACATGGTAAGCGAGGGGTCTACTCAGGAAGAGTTTTACCATGCTGTGCAGCTGGATATTTGTCGCAAGAATTTTGCGTACTTCCAACGCCCATAATTTTACTAAGGTTTTGCGCGGGAAAGTTCAAGCTTTGATTGTGATTCAATTGTGACTTTAACTATCATCGATGACTCAGATGGTCAGTTGTATCCAACTGACCATTGATGAGTTTTAGTGCATGCATAAATGTGACTTGCACGGTAAGCGATCCATGAACCCCACCTACCGCAAGGTGAGGCCATCGTTTACCGTGGCATTTCCGGTGAACAGTTCCACGGCAACAGCGCTTCATAATCTGCCACGGCGTCGGGACGCATCATGGCGTGCGGGCTCCAGAATGAAATCGGGAGCACAGCATCGGCAATCAGCTGAGCGCTTTGAATGTGGGGTTCATGGAGCGCTTACTTGAAAAGCAGGGCGTTAAGCAAATGCACCGGCCCAGTACAAATGAATGCTCATCTCTGGGAAAAGGTATCTGCATACGTTTCTGAAAGCCGAAATCTGGCCAAGCTGGCGAGGGCGGAGCTACGTCATTTGAGTGATGCTCAAGCATCATCGATCTCGGAGATTCGTCAGCATCAACAGGTGCAGCTGCAGCGCCTTGTGTCTCAATCGGCAGGTGAGGTGGGACTGAGCGATGAAGGGCTGGGGCGCCTCAGTGAAGAACTACAGGTACTGCTGGACTGCTTCATCAAGCTGGAGGCAGACCCCTCGGCAGATCCAACCTGGTATGTCAGAGGGCAGTTGAAAAGAATGGCGGCGATGTTACTGGTTAGGCGGGACTGATCTGCGCTGTCAACGTCGAGACTTGAGCGGAGCTGCGGCGCTAATATGGGCTGCACGCTATGCGTTCATGACCTCTCACTGCTTTGCAGTACGGTCATTGCCCATGACATAGCGGGCCAGTCGGAAAAAAACCGAGCTACACGATAACTTCAGGCCTACGGTATTAAGAAGAAACCTTCAGGCTTGATTCTCATGCTTCGCTGTCGATAAGCGATCGGCATAGCTCAATAATGCTGTCCCTATTGACGGTTGGATCATCGACGCTCCACGCCAGGCCCAGCCCAATGTATCGCTCGAGCCCCTCAACCTCGCGCAGCTCAAAGTTTTGCCCGGGAATGGATTTAACCCATTCGGGAACGAACCCTACACCAATCCCAGCGGTAATCATGGCCAGCATCGCTTGGGTGTCGTTACAGCTGTAAATCACTCGTTGATTCAGGTCGTACTTCTTGAATTCCTCAGGGAAATTCTCATCGGTCTCGGATTTGTACGCCCTTGAGAACGCGATAATTTTCTGCTTTCGCAAATCGACCGGTGTGATGGAGCTCTTAGCGCTCAGTGGGTTTTTCCGTGCGATTGCTAGCAAGTATTTTTCACGATGGATGGACTGCCAGCGTAGAGAACCAATGTTTTCGACCGGACGAATGAACCCGAGATTTATGTTGCCACGCTCTATCTCTCTGACGATGCCCACCGTGTTGCCGTTGTGAATATGGATTCGAGCATCCGGGAAGCGTTGATTGATTCTCGCAATGAAATCGGGGAGCACACCGAACGTTGCAGGATAAATGGTACCGATAGTGATCTGACTGATGTCCTTACCTGCGACTGCTTGGGTAGCAAGGCAGGTGCGGTCGATGTCACGCAAAATGTCGATGCACCGTGAATTGAAAAGTATCCCGGCTTCTGTCAATTGCACGCGTCGGGTTGACCGTGTGAGTAGTGGAACACCTAGCTGCTTCTCAAGCGCTTGAATTTGAGCCGTCACGGCTGGTTGGGCGATCTGCAGCCGGATGGCCGCTCGGCCAAAATGCAATTCTTCCGCGACGGCCAGGAAGGTCTTGATTTGCCGTAGATCCATTGTCTGCTCCCAAGGTGGCTGCTCTTGATTTATAGACAAAGCGGATGAATGTCAAATTGATTGATCACTTCATTGGATGAGTGATGGTGCTAGGCAGCGATCTGTGTCCCACCGGGCCTGCTGTTTCAATCGCGCAGGTGATTGATAGAAATTTATGATTAATGGTTGATTATTATTATTGGATGCCTGTCTGATCGGGACGATAGCTTAGGGGCTCGATCCTAACCTTCAGCTCGTGAGGAAAAAGAGCATGCTGACCAAGAACAAGATCACGACTAGTCCAAACGGCAGTAGCGTTTGTGCGGACATCGTAGGGTTCGACTTCAACGACTACGATGCTCAAGATATCGCCGAAGTGCGCAAGATCTGGCTCCAGTACGGGATTGTCCGTTTCCGTGATATCGACATCACCGATGAGCAGCACATCAAATTTTCCCACCACTTCGGCGAAGCGGTTATTCACCCGAAGCAGCTGCAAGAGGGCGCTCATCCGACGCAAAAAGAGATTCTGGTCATCGCCAACACCACAAAAGATGGTAAGCCCTCAGGTGCTCTGGGTAACAGCGAAGCGACCTGGCACACCGATACGTGGTTTTACGAGCGTCCACCTGCAGGCGCGTTGCTGCGGGCCATTGCACTTCCGCCTGCTGGCGGTGACACCTATTGGGTATCGATGTATCAGGCCTACGAGACCCTGCCTTCCTATTTGCTCGATGCAGTCAAAGGCCGGCAGATTTTCTTCCAGAGCGTCTATGACTCGGCGGGCGATCTGCGTCTGAACAGACAGCTGCCCAAATCGGACGATATCCGTGAATGGCCGGGGATTGTTCACCCGCTCGTGCGGGTGCATGGAGACAGTGGCCGGCAAGCTCTGTTCTTGGGGGCAAAGGGTGTGCGAGAGCAAGACTCCTGGATCGTAGGTTTGCCAATGGATGAAAGCAACGATCTCGTTGCCCAGTTGTGGCAGCACACTTTGAAAGGTGAGGTGTTTGTGCAGAAGTGGCGTCTTGGTGACATGGTTATGTGGGACAATCGCTGCACCATGCATCGTCGCGACTCGTTCAGCCCCGAGCACATTCGCATTATGCACCGCACTACCACTGCAGGTGAGCGCCCGGTGTAACCGGCGAATTAAGGTTGCGAGTTCCTTAGCCCTGATTTGGCCTGGTTTTTCTCGAGTTGTACCTATGCCGGGTCAAGTTTCGGGGGGGCTTCGCCTTCTATCATAAGACTTGTAATTGGCTAATCACTTTGTGAGTAGCCAATTATATGTGTTCAGGCCTCAATAATTAAGTTTCGCTCTGGGTGTTAATAACTCACCTCATTTAAAAAGCGCCAACCTCTTTCCTGACTAACCTTCAACTGATGACAGGGTGCACACAGTGCACCTCGACCGTCGTTCGCCTAAGGCTCCCGCACAGCGAGTCAATTTCCGTTTCCTTCCCACTCCTGAGTCATCGCCGAATGTCCTAGGGGCTGCCTTTTTCGTGTGGGCCACTCTGTTTACTCGATTGCGCTCTAAGAGTTTACATCTTGGGCTTGCCTTTCCAAATGTGCTCAAGATACCTGCACTGAATCAATCCTGAGTCGTTACGTACAGGCGGCTAGGTAACACTCCTACTCACCACAATGGCGCACCACGCTTCGGGATAGTGCGTGATGATACGGATGTCTACGTTGCCTTTGATGAAAGTATAGCTTTACAGCATTAGCCTATGTGTATAGGCAATAGTTGGGAGTAAATGAAGATTTAATAGGCCCGTAAACAAAGGGCTTAGCACTTTGCTGGCACCGTTCTTGCTATTTTGTTGTGTGCGTATCAGATGCTCAATAGGGAAATTGAAATCCATTGTATGTGGGTGGGGTTTATTTGTGCGCCAAACGAAACATATAAAAAATGCCAATCAACAATAAGCAGAGTTTATAGAGACGGAGTGGCGGTGGTGACAAAAGTAAAAAGAATACTGGCTGCTTTTGCATGCGGCACCCTGGCCCAACAAGGCTACGCAGTAGGTTTCCTTGACGATAGTAAGGCGTCCATCAGTTCTCGCACCTTGTACTACGATGGGGATCAAAGGAGTACCGGTGGCGTGGATCAACGGCAAACATTGACGGGGTTAAGGCTTGACTTCCAGTCTGGGTACACCCAGGGAGCGGTAGGGCTGGGGGTAGATTTGCAGGCGCTTGCAGGGTTCAACTTAAGCGGTGGCAGTTCACCACATGATGCCTCCACGGTAAATACTGTTTCCCCAGTAAAGACTGACGGTTCTCCTGTCGATAACTGGTCTAGAATCGGAGGAAACGCTCGCTTCAAATACTCGAAGACTGAAGTAAAGGCTGGTAATGCGCTGGCCTTCAATCTTCCTGTGCTCATTTCAAACGACGGTCGCCTGTTGCCTGCAAACTTCCAAGGGGCTGCAGTGACGTCTAATGAGTTCGACAACATCACTCTGACCGGCGGATTCTTGAATCGTGCTATTGGTCGAGCATCTAGCAACTGGGCAGGAATCGCTGGCGGAGGGAGCAAGGGTAGTGATGGTTTCACGTTTGCTGGAGGTGATTGGAACGTCAGAAAAAACTTAAAGCTGCAGTACTACCATGCCCAGCTAGAAGATTACTACAACCAAAACTTCTTCGGACTCATTCATTCGCTTGATGTTGGTGTTGGTCGATCGTTGACAACCGACTTAAGGTACTTTAAGAGCGATTCTGACGGTAAGAACGGCACGGATAGCCGTTATGCCATGCGCACCGGCTATAACGAAAATGGGAAGATCGACAATAAAACTTGGTCGCTGGCCTTCACCTACAAAGATGGAGGTCACGCGCTGACCTTGGGGCATCAACAAGTCAGTGATAAATCTGGCTTTGCAACTGTCAACAGCAGCAATGTGGTCGACGGTCGAGGTCGACCAGAGGGTGAGGGGGGCGTTCAGTCGCTGTACCTCTACACTGACGTTATGGTGAACAGCTTCATTCGTGCGGGCGAAAATTCAACCTTTGGTATTTATAGCTACGATTTCGCAGCCTTGGGTGTTCCGGGTCTAAAGGCGGGTTGGACATATGTAAGTGGTAAAGATATTCGCGGTACGGGTAATACGACGACAGGTAGATACAGTGAATGGGAAAGTGACTACCGTCTAGATTATGTTGTGCAGTCTGGAACACTCAAGGGCCTTGGCTTTACCCTCCGTAAGGGTATCTTTAGGACAGAGCTACCGGCCTCGACATTAAAGGATCAGGATCAAGTTCGGCTGTTCGTTAACTATACTTATGCGCTCTGGTAAAGCCGGCTAGGTATGTCTGGGTGGCGTTCGAAGTCATCGATCTTAGTTGTTTTGATCAGTGATTTCGTTCGTTGCCGTGCCAGTAAATAGCATGCTGAATTCATGTGTTCAGTGACGATGCTGGCGCTGCGCTGGAGTGGCGTATAAGGAAAAATTATAGGGTGGTGCGATTTTTTGATTATCTATGATGGTCTAGGTGCCACAAACTGAACCTACAGCATTCATCAAGGGCAGTCAGCCCCATCGGATCTGCCCCACCAATGGATGCAAGGGGCTGAGTCAGCACTGCAGGACGCAACGTAGGCAACCGCTGAGGATGCGCTCTGTAAGGTCTAGCCTGGTTGTACCAGGCTAAATCTGCCAGATGGTTAGGGTATTTACTGAGCGCGACGGATATCAAACAAAACCGTCTGCGATAGGGAGTACATATGCCTATTAAATTAAGGCAGATCGAAGCGTTTAGGACGGTCATGCGGGAGGGCAGCATGGTACGTGCAAGTGCGGCTATGGCCGTGACCCAGCCTGCGATCAGCTATATGATTTCTGGTCTCGAAACTGCCGTTGGTTTTCCCCTTTTTAGCAGGCAAGGAGGAAAGCTTAGTGCAACGCCAGAGGCAATCCAGTTACTAGCCGAGGTTGACCGGCTCTATCAAGGGCTCGAGTCCGTAGAGGCAGTAGCCTATAAAATCGCGAATTATGGCAACGCTGAGTTGCGTATCCTCATTACCCAAGCATTGTCCGCTGGGCGGATTGTGAACGGTATTGGAAAATTTGCAGCGTTGCATCCAGGCATAAAAATTGACTTGGACGTTGAGCATCGAGCGCTCATTACCCATCGAGTCAATTCAGGTCAGGCAGATCTCGGCATACTGTCGATCTCGAGTGGTCTCGAAGACCAAAGCTCGACGTTGTTTAGCAGCCCAATTATTTGTGTGGCGTCACCCACTGCTCAAATTTCGCAAGCCTCGACAGTTACCGCTGCGCAGCTGGCGGGAGTCCCCTTGGTAGGGCTCAAATCAAATGGACTCATACGGCCAATGGTCGATCAATGGTTCCATGAGGCTGGAGTGACGCCTAATTATACGATCGAAGTCGGTGGAGCCGGCACGGCTATTGAGTTGGTCAGAGGCGGCCTCGGAGTTACTTTTGTAAGTAGTTTCAGCTTAATGGAGCGGGCTGACAGTCAGCTTCAATCCTTTGAGTTGGAAAAGTCGCTGGAACTTAAGATTGGGGTTATCACCTCATCGTCTGTGCATCCAAACAGGGCGGCGCATGCGCTAGTTCAATATCTGACGCAACTATATTCGGAAAGTGTGTCGGGTGAGTGTTCCTGAGGCGCCTGCCTCAAGTGTTAAGCAAATAGTGAGGGTTGATTGTGAAAGTTTCTCTTATTCAGGTGAATTCGGTACAGGATAAAGCGTTTAACTTGGCCGAAGCTGATCGTCTTGCGCGAGAGGCAATTGATCGCGACGGTTCACGTCTGGTTGTCTTCCCTGAGCACTTTGATTGGGCTGGCGGTACGCCTGAGCAAAAGATCGCAGCTGGTGAGCCTCACACTGGTGGGCCGGCATATGAGATGTGCAGAAAGCTAGCGCAGGACTGCAACGTCTACGTTCACACCGGTAGCTTCTACGAAAGCACTCCAGACGGCAGCCGCGTTTACAACACCTCCGTCGTCTTTGATCCCAAAGGTAATGAGTTGGGTCGTTACCGCAAGATCCACCTGTTCGATATCGTAACCCCGGACGGTATGCGCTATGGCGAGTCCAGCGCAGTAGCGCCAGGTACCGAGGTGACGGTAGTCGATATTGACGGTCTGAAGTATGGCTTTGCCATTTGCTATGACATCCGCTTCCCAGAGCTTTTCCAAAAGCTTGTTGCATTGGGTGCTGACGTCATCGTGCTACCAGCAGCATTCACGCTTCAAACGGGCAAAGACCACTGGGATGTGCTCTGTCGCGCACGGGCAATTGAAACACAGTGCTACTTCCTGGCTCCAGGTCAAACGGGCCCATTTGAACAGTCGGGTGAGACTCGCTACTCCTACGGCCACTCACTTGTCTGCGATCCTTGGGGGCATATCATCGCCAAAGCGTCCGATGGCGTGGGCTATGTGACTGCAAATATCGAACCTGAGCGAATTGCAGCAGTTCGCAAGCAAATTCCACTCGCCTCCCACAAGGTACTTTAAAAATGAAAAAGTTCCTCATTGGCGATATGCCGGATCCAATCAGCCCTGAGCTGGAAAAAATCCTACTTGAGGTCGAGACCGCTACTGTCGGTCATCTTCGTCACTGGGGATTCATGGATGGAGAAATTCAAGCGCTGGGTAATAGTAAGCGCGTTGTGGGTACGGCGGTCACTTTGGCACTTCCTGCTCAAGATTCTACGTTGTTGCACTACGCTACCAGCTTGCTCAAGCCAGGTCACATTGTGGTGATCGATCGTTTGGGTGATCGCAAGCATGCTTGCTGGGGAGGAGGGGTCACGCAGGCAGCTGTGACTGCTGGTGCAAGCGCCGCAGTCATTGACGGCATGTGTACCGACCCACATGAGATTCAAGAGCATGATTTCCCGGTCTGGAGTCGCGGCGTGTCTCCGATTACAACTCGTATCTATGGGTTGGGTGGCAAGTTGAACATGCCTGTCTCCTGTGGTGGTGTGGCTGTATGTCCCGGCGACATCGTGATCTGCGATGAGAACGGAGTCCTTGTCTTGAGCCCTTCAGAAGTTGATGACGTTGTGCAAACGGCATTGGCTAAACAGGTTCGCGGTGTCGAGAACTGCCGACGGATCAGAGAAGGGGAAAAGCTCGGCGACTTGTCGGGTGCGACAGCGATTGTAGAAGCAGATGCGTAGCCGGATTTGATCCGCGCTTCAAACCTTGCTATGCGGGATGGAAAATAAAAACGAATCGGTGCTCCGTACGGTGAAATTACGTGCGGCGCCCTCACTTGATAGAAGAAAAATCATGACTAAAACAATATCTACCAGAAAAACCTGGTTCGCCGTGGCCACTTCTGGAAGTGGGAACTTGTTGGAAGTTTACGATTTTGCAGTCTATGCATTTTTTGCTACGACCATTGCTAAGTTGTTCTTTCCAAACGTAGATGAAACAACATCCTTGTTGCAGACGTTTGCGGCTTATGGCGCCGGTTTCATCGCTAGACCGCTCGGTAGCTACGTGATTGGTCGCATTGGGGATAGAAGAGGGCGCAAGCCCGCGATGCTGCTGACGATTATTTGCATGGCCATCGGCAGTATTGGTATTGGTTTGATTCCGACCTATGAAACTATTGGTGTTGGTGCGCCGATTCTGTTAGTCGTGTTGAGATGCCTTCAAGGGTTCGCCGCTGGTGGCGAATGGGGTACCTCTGCCTCTTATATCGTCGAATGGTCTCCGGCAGGTCGAAAAGGGTTTTTTGGAAGCTTCCAGAGCGTCAGTTCTTCTGGAGGGGCGCTGCTTGCATCCCTGGTGGCATCGGCCCTCTTGCTGATCCCTGCTGAAGACCTCTTGGACTGGGGATGGCGAGTTCCATTCATCGCTGGCGGTTTGGCGATCTTTGCTTTCAGTCTGTTCCTGAGGGCTCATGCCGAAGAGACCCCTGAGTACGTCAATAGCAAAACGGAAGTGGTAAATCCGACCGAGACCAAGCCGTATGTACTTGGCTTGCAAGCATTTGGCTTCACCATTTTCTGGACGACCCTGTCCTACCTGGTTTCTGCGTACATGGTAACGTACACGCAGAATCACGCAGGTCTCACCAGGACTGAAGCACTGATCTCGAGCAACATTGCACTGCTCCTACAGATCATGCTGATTCCGGTGGCGGGCGCTCTGTCCGACCGATTCGGGCGTAAGCCTCTGCTCCTCCTGGGGTGCATCGGTACAGCTACACTGGCTTACCCGATTCTGAACATGATGTCTGGTGGTGCAAGCTTCCATCAGGTTGTCATGCTGCAATGTTGCTTGAGCGCACTGTTTGCAATGTACTCAGGCCCAGGGCCAGCTACTATCTGTGAGATTTTCCCGACTCGCCTGCGCAACACCTGGATGACCGTGGGATACACGTTGGCAGTATGTTGCTTTGGCGGTTTCGCACCGATGATCTCGACCTGGTTGATTTCTGTAACAAAAGTTGCGGCATCCCCAGCGTTCTTGCTCATTCCTGCTGCTGTCGTGTCGGCCCTGGTGATTCTGAAGCTGCCCTCCAGCCGTATCAGCGGTTTTAAGCCCACCGCTAGGGCAGGAGCATCCTACTGAGCCACATAGCATCTTCGACTCCTGCATTTTGAGCAATCAACATGGTTAGGAGGGGGGCGACGAGGCTCAATGGCATCTCTTTAGAGATATTGACTGAGCGTGACAGCAATGTCCGCTCAGTTTTTTAGTTGGTGCAGCTTATTTTGATTGATCTCGTAGAAGTTCGACTTTCTAACGCGCTTGAAAAATGGAGAGTGAGGCGCTAGCAAAGCTTATTAACTTCGGATTAGCAAGTGAGCGGGAAGCATGTTTAGAATCTCTTTTTTTGCATGATCAATGAACGGTTTTAGTATTAGTGTGGATGAGTTTCTCTGAGAGATTACTATGGAGTAATCATTCCTGATGGCAGGCTCGAAATTTACAAATTTTACGCCATTGCCTGTATAACCACAGGCCGTTAGCGGGTCGATAATAGAAATGCCGACGCCTGCTTCAACCAGCTGCAGGACTGCAGCAGAGGTCTGTGTTTCACAGTTTATATGCCGTTTCACGCCATGAGACAGCATCAAGGAGTCGATCCTCATCCGGGATTCCATAAGTGGCATCATGGAGATGAATCGTTCGCCTTCAAAATGCTCTGGTCGTAAGACTCTTTTCGTCGCAAGACTGTGATTTTTTGGCACAGCCGCGACCATTTTTGCGGATACCAGCGTCTCACTGTTTCCCGATTTAGTTGAGCGTGCCGGGAACATGGCGAACCCCAGGTCGCATTGATCCCTTTGCACCATGTCCAGAACTGTGGGAGAGCTGTGCATACGCATTGAGACGAGCGCTTCGGGGTGGGCCACCGTGAAGCTATGAATCGCGCGCGGCAGAAACGAGAGCGCCATGCTTGGCGCCGCAGCAATTTCCAGCCGTCCCATTTTTAAAGACTTTATGTTAGTAGCCGCATTAGCGATGCGCTCGATGCTTAGCAATGATTGCTCGACATCTTTGACGAGCAGAGCCGCTTCAGGCGTCGGTACCAGTCGCCCTTTAGTTCTTGTGAAAAGAGTAAGGGCTATCCGCTCTTCTAGATCGGCAATCAACCTCGTGACCACCGGCTGGGTCACCTCAAGCATTTCTGCTGCGCCAGTAACCGATTTTCGCACCATGATCGCCCGAAACGCCTCAAGGTGACGAAGAGTGATCCTGTTCTCCATAGCACACCACCAATCGATAGCATAAAGACATGAGCTTTTAGCTTACGGTAGCGACTTGGACTTATCAAAAGCTTTTCGAGGCCAGTTGCAGAGGGTCTAAGCCGCTATCTCATCTATTCTAAAGAAACATTCCTTGCCATCTACCACTCGGCAAGCTTGTTTCGAGGCGCGCATCGTTTGGTGGGAATCGGAAAGAGTCCGCCATGAACTGATTGGGCGGGCGAACAGGGCAGGTCAGTGCGCAGTCACGGGAGCGTTGCTGTCAATTAATGCTATTGCGTCTTATTTGCGTTGACTTCGAATAGGATTCTACTTCACAAATGTTACGGAAGGTAGCGGTTTGAGTGACGACGTTTCATTTTGGAGCGCTTCATGCCCTGTTACGTCCACGCGCGGTGCATTTGAATGGAAGAGTTCTCATCTGCCATAGGAAAAAGACATTATTTGATGTTTTTGTGGCTATAGAGTCAGCATTCATAAAAATAAAAAACTAATAAAATCATCTAGATATGATCGGCTGGCCCACCCATTGCTAAAAAGCATATAGGTGAAGGGGCCGAACCATGCCTCTCCGACCTAGCCACGCTGACCGATCTGACTGGTTGAAATCAGCATCATTACTTCCGGAGTCGTGAAAATGAAATCATTAGGTTTGGCCCTCCGAACGAGCGCTGTTGCCGCGTTGATAACGCTGTCAGGGGTCAGCCCTTTGGCACTGGCCCAAGATGACGTACGGGCAACCATCTCGGTCAGCCCAGGTATTGCTGATATCACCAGTCTTGACCCTCATCGCGCCTCGCTGATCGGTGATAAGGGTATCGTCGCCGAGATGTTCAATGCTTTGGTGCGCTTCCCGCCAGGCAGTTCGGATCCTGCTGCCTTGGAGGCCGACCTTGCCGAGCGCTGGGAAAGTTCTGACGATAAGAAGGTTTGGACGTTCTTTCTGCGAAAAGGGGTGATGTTCCACGGTGGTTATGGCGAGCTCAAGGCTAGCGACGTGGTTTATTCCCTTGAAAGGGCATCAGACCCGAAGCGCTCCAGTTTTTCAGCGAACTTCACTGTCATAGACAAAGTCGAGGCTTTGGACGACTACACGGTTAAGGTAACTCTTAAGTACCCGGATACCGCGTTCCTTGGCCGAGTTTCAAACTACCACGGCGGCCAGATTGTCAGTAAGGCGGCGGTCGAGAAGCTGGGCGAGCGCTATGGCCAAGCGCCGATCGGAACTGGCCCGTTCGCCTTTGGTGAGCATATCACCCAGCAGTATGTGAAATTGGTGGCAAACGATCAGTACTTTCGCGGCAAGCCGAAGCTTGGCGCAATCGTGTATCGGATGATTCCTTCCGACAGTGCTCGTGAGTTGGCGTTTGCATCCGATGAGCTTGATCTGATGCTGGGTAAGCGTGAGCAGCGCTGGGTAGAGCGAAGCAGGGCGCGTGGTGTGACCGTGGACGTTTTCGAGCCTGCGGAATTTCGTACCCTCTTCCTCAACCGGAATATCAAGCCGTTAGATGATATCAAGGTTCGTCAAGCTATCGCGGCGTCGGTCAATATCGATGAAATCATTCGCTATGCCGGTAAAGATGTCGCTGATGGCGGGTGCTCCGTTGTACCTAATGGTTACCAAGGGCTCGATTGCAGCGCCGGCCCATATGCCTACGATCCTGCGCACGCGAAAGCCCTGCTGGCCAGCGCTGGCTATCCCAATGGGTTGAAGCTCAAAGCGGTGGTTTCCAACGCGGCACCCCAACTGCCAATTATGGAAATCATTCAGGCGCAGCTGGCCAAGGCGGGCATTAACCTGGAGATGGAGGTCGTGGATCATGCGACTTACCAAGCCAAAAGCCGTCAGGATCAAAGCGCAATTGTGTTTTACGGTGCCGCCAGGTACCCAGGCGCGGACTACTGGCTCACGGAGTTTTATGATTCGGCGTCTGCCATCGGCGCGCCTGCCGCGATGTCGAACTTCGGGCACTGCACTGTAGCTGATGATGCCATTCGCAAAGCCCGGGTAGAGGCGGATCCTCAGACTCAGCTCGATTTGTGGAAGAAAGCGCAGGTTCAGATTCACGACGACGTTTGCGCAATCCCTTTGTTTGGTCTTAAGCAGGTCTGGGCGAAAGCTGCCAGCGTGGATTATGGATACGTTCTGCAAGGCGCATTGAATCTGCAGCCCCCAGTGACCGAACTCACTACTGTGAAGCGTGGTGGCCAGTAAATGACTCCGCAATTTGATGTGATCATCGTTGGCGGAGGCATGGTAGGTGCCGCCATCGGCTACGGCCTCGCAAGTGGTAAGCGGCGTATCTTGATGCTGGATGGAGCTGATACCGATTACCGCGCGGCCAAGGCCAACTTTGGTCTGGTGTGGGCTCACGGCAAGGGGATGCGAGACCCTGACTACCAGCGGCTGTCGCTCAACGCGGCCAAAACATGGCCAGCATTTGCATCGCAGCTTGAAGAGGAAAGCGGAATCTCGCTGGACTACGAGCAGAAGGGCGGCTTGAACTTCTGTCTGAGTGATGACGAGTTTGAGGCTCGAGCTAAGGCAATGGATGCCTGGAACAGGCAAACGCCAGAACTCGCCCCTTCAGCCCATATGCTGGATCGAGCTGAACTGCTGCGTCGATTCCCAACCATGAAGCTTGGCAAGGCTGTTGTTGGTGCGAGCTTTGGCGAATTCGATGGGCATGCGAACCCGCTTCGGTTGCTTGCCGCCATGCATAAAGCCTTTATGGGACGTGGCGGCCAACTGCAGAGCAATCGCCCAGTCACCCAGATTCGACGCCTTTCTGGTGGGGGCTTTGAAGTTCATGCAGGGGACTACCGTGCCCAGTGCGAGCGAATCGTAGTGGCGGCTGGACTGGGGTGCGCTGCGCTTGGGCCAATGGTGGGCCTGAACGTGCCTATTCGCCCGCAGCGCGGCCAACTGCTGGTCACTGAGCGCCTTGCACCGCTACTCCCGATCCCCGCTAGTGGATTGCGCCAAACGGCGGAAGGTACGGTGATGATCGGCGTTACCCAGGAGGAGGTTGGTTTTGACCTGGCCACAACTACTGAGGGCGCTGCGCGAATAACGCGCAAGGCTTTGAAGATTTTGCCTGAGCTTGCACAAGCCAAGTTGGTTCGCCAATGGTCTTGTCTGCGGATCATGACGCCGGATGGAAATCCTGTGTATGCGCGCTCATTGACTCACCCAGGGGCAGAGATCGCCACCTGTCACTCAGGCGTGACCTTGGCGTCCTTCCACGCCAATGAGTACGCGAAAGTCTTCGACGCCAAATCAATTCCCGCTGATTTAGAGATTTTCCATTATGGACGTTTCGATCTTCAAAAAACTTCCTGAACTGCACGCCGTCACGATCACGATTTATGTGGATGGCGTTCCAGTGATGGCTGAGCAAGGTGAAACGGTAGCAGCGGTGTTGCTGAGACAAAGCACTGCAGTCAACCGCACCTCCCCTGTGAAAGGAAGCCCGCGCGCGCCCTATTGCATGATGGGCGTTTGCTTCGACTGTCTTGCAGTAGTGGATGGGAACGCTTCTACCCAGACTTGCTTGGTGACAGTGAAAGAAGGAATGCGCGTTGAGCGGCAGTATGGCCGCCGGAGTGTAGTGTCGTGAGCCGAAAGTTTGATGTGATTGTTGTCGGTGCTGGCCCTGCCGGCATGAGTGCAGCCATTGTTCTTGGCGAGCAAGGCCTGCAGGTGCTGGTGGTGGACGAACAGCCAGCACCAGGCGGGCAGATTTGGCGTGCTGTTGAAACTGTCGCGCATACCACTACGGGAGAAATTCTCGGGGCTGAATACAAGGTCGGCGCGGAGCTGGTACAACGCTTTCGGGCGTGCGGAGCGACGTACGAGCCTAATACTCAAGTGTGGAAGATTGAGCCTGGCTGGACTGTGTTCATCAAGCGCGATGGTGTAGCTGAAGCAGTCAGTGCCGGGCAGGTGCTCCTGGCCACCGGTGCACAAGAGCGTCCAGCCCCATTTCCAGGGTGGACTCTGCCCGGTGTCCTAACCGTCGGCGCCGCCCAGATCCTCCTTAAAACGTCTCGCCAGATCCCGGCAGAGCCCGTCTGGGTAGTGGGTAGCGGGCCGTTACCACTGCTGTACATGGCGCAGCTCATTCGAGCGGGTGGCAAGGTCGCCGGTTGGCTGGACACCACCCCGCCAGGTGGGTGGCGCCGCGCGCTTCCTTGGGCAAGCTCGATGCTTGCTGAGTTCAAGGAAGTCAGCAAGGGCCTTGCGTGGTTGCATGAGATCCGCCGCTCGGGAGCTCGCCGAATCAAAGGCGTTACAGAGCTGCGAGCCCTGGGTGATGGCAAGCTTCAACAGCTTCAATTCAAGCTTAAAAGCGGGGAACTCTGCACAGTGCCGGCGAGCGTCCTCCTATCCCACGAAGGAGTGATTCCCTCAATTCACATTACCCAATCGCTTGGCTGCCAACACAGCTGGAGTAAACAGCAAAGGTGTTTAGTTCCAGACCTGGATGAGTGGGGCGAGACCGATCAACCGGGCATTTTCGTTGCGGGTGATGGTGCAGGAATCGGCGGCGCCAAGGCAGCGTGTGTCAGGGGTGAGCTGGCAGCAATCGGTATGGCTAAACGTGCCGGTCGTATGGCTGCAGACGCCGTTGCACAACAGACGGAAGCGTTGAGCCGTCGTCTACAGACACTGTTACGCCTGCGGCCAATGCTGGATTCGATGTATCCACCGCGCGCAAGCATTTACTCCCCATCCGACGAGACGGTGGTCTGTCGCTGTGAGGAGCTGACGGCGGGCGACATTCGTAAGGCCTGCGCAATAGCCCAGCCAGGGGTCAATCAGCTCAAGGCGTTTACCCGCGCCGGAATGGGCCCCTGCCAAGGTCGACAGTGCGGTTACACCATCGCGAACATCGTTGCAGCCGAGCAACAAAAAGCAGTTGAGGATGTTGGTTTCTACCGGATCCGACCACCCCTTAAACCAATAACACTTGGGGAACTGGCCTCACTTGATGTGGAGGAGAAATTGCCATGATTCGCAGCTTGAAACACCTGATGAGGCCGCCGCTTGGAGGCTTACCGCGTGCAGTGGTAACCCAACGGCTGAGCACGACCGTGACAGTGTCAACGACTGAGCTAACGATCGATGGAGAGCTGTCATGATTCAGTTTGCGATTAAGCGACTGATGCTCGCTATTCCAACCTTGCTGGCCATGCTGACTGCTGTCTTTGTACTCGTCCGCCTGGTGCCTGGTGATCCTGCTGCAGTCATGCTCGGTGACCAGGCCAGTGCCGAATCATTGGCGGCCATGCGCGAGCAGTTGGGCCTAAATCAACCAATCGCGATGCAGTACATCCACTTCCTTGGTGACATGCTCTCGGGGAATTTTGGGGCCTCCATGACCAGCGGCAGAACAGTGCTGCAGGAGGTGTCCCTGGTGCTGCCGTGGACGCTCCAATTGACGTTTGCATCCGTACTGATTGGCCTTGTGTTCGGGTTGCCGCTTGGGGTTTGGGCGGCGCTGCGCCGCAACGCCTGGCCAGACTACGTTGGCCGCATTCTGTCATTGACTGGGTTGTCGTTCCCCGCGTTTGTGTCTGCCATGCTGATGCTGCTGGTTTTCGCCATCCATTTCCGTTGGTTCCCTGTAATCGGAAGCCTGGTCGACGGAGGATTTCTCTCCCAGCTCCACGCTCTCACGCTGCCTGCGTTGAACCTGGGGTTGATCATGACGGCCTATGTGATGCGCGTTACGCGCTCCTCGATGATCAGCGTGCTTGGGGAAGATTACATCCGCACAGCCAAAGCTAAAGGAGTTCGTCCTATGCGCTTGGTGTTGCGGCATGGCTTGCGTAACGCACTTATCCCGATTGTGACGGTTGTGGGCCTCTATTTTGGGACGCTCATCGGCAACTCCGTGTTGACCGAAATCGTGTTTAACCGTCCGGGCCTGGGGAAACTGATTCTGGGGGCTTTGAATACCCGGGATTACACCTTGCTCCAAGGGCTGATGGTCGTATTCGCACTGTGCGTGATCGTCGTAAACATCATCACCGACATCGTTTACGGGTTGGTTGATCCTCGGGTGAAAATCAAATGACTAGTCTCACTGCGCCACTCGTAGCCAAGCCCACGACACTTTGGCAAGCACTGTTTCAGAACCGCCTTTCCTGGATTGGAATTGGCCTGCTGGTGGCGATCGTTCTGGTGGCATTGTTCGCGCCTCTGATTGCGCCTCATGATCCATTGCAGCAGAACATCGGTAAGCGAACGGGCATTACAGGTTGCGTAACGGCAGCCAGTTATGCGGCAACAACTCGGCGATCTCACTGGCGCGCTGCGTCGGCAGCCGCATCAGCACATCCTGAAAGACCCTCTTAAAAGGCTAGAAGTGGTGTCCACTTAAATAGGTGGACACCATCGCCTTTGGCGGTGGGGTCAGAAAGGTGTGTTTGCTGGCCGGTTACTGCGGTGATGCAGAAAGCGCCCATTCTCTACAACCAGGGTAGCGTGCCCGTCCAGAAGTCTGGCTAAGGGCTTGGAGTTGAGCTTTGCGAGTGAAAGACCGACGTCCAAAACGATCAGCGTGGCAATTACCAACATGGCATTGGTGAACGAAAAGTCTTCGCCTAGAAGAGCCTGCTGGGTGGCCTCCCCGATTATCAGCAGCAAGACGAAGTCAAAGGTCGTCAGGTCGGCCAGTGAGCGCCGCCCGGCTACGCGAAACAGCAGCATAAGGGCGACGTACATCCCGGCTGCGCGGAGGATCGAATCCATGACGCACTCCTAGGGGTAAAGGAATGTGGAGAAGTGAACGGCGCTTTCAGGGCCAGCCCTGACACTGCCCTCCAGCGTCCCCACGTGTTCACTTCGAAGGGTTAGGTACAAGGTGGCGATCCCATCTTGCTTAGTTCCCAATTGGAACAGCATGGCCTGGCCATGCGACATCGACCGTTGCGGCTCCGGTTGTAACGTCTCGATACTGGCGTCACGGAGCAACGATCCCTCGAGTTGTACCTCCACCGGCTGACCAGGGATACCCTGAACGGTGATGAAAAGGTTGTCTGTTGTGCCGCTTCGGCTGAGGCGCTGGTACTCAACCCGTACCCGACCATCCTGGCTCACCACCTCGGCATCGCTCAACGGGCCATTACCGAATAGGCCTGCCAAGGCAAGCAATACGATGGCCACGAGTACATACCACCCCACGCGCTCGAAGCGCCAGACGCGCTGCTGCATCGGCATATCTTCTTGAACAGGATGATGCCTGGATAGCAGTTCATCTTCCGACATGATCACAGCCCTCAGGCGCGCTCGCCGCGTAGCCAGCGCTGGTGATAGTGGGAAAGCCGGGTCAACCCGAACAGGGCGCCTTGGCGCATGACTTCAGACCGCTCGCCGAAGAAACGTTGAGTGCGCGTGAAAACGGCAATTGGCTCGCCGGCGAAAGCCCACGCAAAGCACATCGTTCCTGGCGGTATCCCAGATTCGGGCGCCGGCCCGGCTACCCCGGTGGTGGCGATCACCACATTCGCATCGCTGTCTCTCAAGGCGCCCAAGGCCATTTCCCAAGCTACTGCTTCGCTGGTCAGGCCGTATCGTTCGATGGTTTCGGCGCTGACTCCCAGCAGCCGCTTCTTGGCGCTGGGTGAGTAGACGACATAGCCGCTTTCCAGCACCTCCCCGGTACCCGGTACCCGGTACCCGGTACCGCCGCCAACAAAGCTACAAGGCAGCCTGCAGTGCACGATTCTGCTGTGCTCAAAATCAGTTTGTTGTTTTTGAGATAGCCGAGGGCGGCCAGTACAGGGTCGTTTTCCATTTCAGTGTCGACTCGCTTGTTTTGCGGTGGACGCGAGCCTGGAGTAATTGGTTCATCGCCCCTGTTGCCCGCCCATCTCCTGGAGTGTCACTGACCTGAACTTTGCCCCGTAGATTGGCTTCCCTTGTTCAAAGGCAATGGGAGGAGAGCAACATGAAGAAAGTGAGCGACAGGCAAAAAGAAGGTGCGCTGACAAGGCCGCATGGAGAAGAGGAGCGAGACAACGATGCCCATCGTCCGGATGGATCAACGGGTACAGCCCATGACTCGACAGCGCAAAAAACGGCCCGCGATCACGATCAGCACAAACGTTGAAACTGCCACGCAAATAAGAGGGTGAGGCTCGCCAGGACGGCGAGCCTCTTTTCGCTAAAGGATTGGTTTGCCGCCAGTCACTGCATAACGTGACCCAGAGATGTAACTGGCCTCATCTGAGCCTAGCAGCACGTAGATAGGAGCGACCTCCACCGGTTGTCCGGGACGACCCAATGGTGTTTTGGAACCAAAGTGTGTTACCGCTTCGTCCGGCATGGTGGAAGGAATTAGAGGCGTCCAGATAGGCCCTGGCGCAACGCTGTTGACCCGAATACCTTTCTTGCCTAGCAGTTGAGCCAGGCCCGCAGTGAAGTTGGCAATGGCCCCTTTGGTCGTGGCATAGGCCAACAGGCTGGGGGATGGATCGTCGGAATTGACCGAGCTCGTATTGATGATCGAACTGCCCTTGGGCATGGAAGGCAGTGCTGCCTGGCAAATCCTGAAGATTGCGGTGATGTTGGTATCGAAGGTCTTCACCCATTCGTCATCGTCGATATCCTCCAGCGTCTCGTGGGACAACTGGAACGCCGCGTTGTTGACCAGTATGTCGATACGCCCGAACTGGCTGACGGTCTTTTCGACAATGTCGTAGCAGTGCTGTTTCTGCGCCAGGTCTCCGGGCAACAACAGGCACTGACGGCCTGCGGACTCAACCCAGCGCGCGGTTTCTTGCGCGTCTTCATGCTCATTCAGATAAGCGATGGCAACGTCGGCACCTTCACGGGCATAGGCAATCGCTACAGCCCGCCCAATGCCGCTGTCTGCTCCGGTGATGAGTGCAACTTTGCCTTCGAGTCGATTGTGGCCGGTATACGACTCACCACAGTCGGGGTAGGGCTCCATCTTGCGCTGTGAGCCAGGGACATTTTGAGGCTGCGAAGGGAAGGGCGGGGTAGGGAAGTCTCGCATGGTAGAAGCTCCTGCAGTTGAGAACGTTCATACCGGTTCGAAAGGCCTGGCCTCCGCGTGTTGGTTTCAATCTGCCGTTGGTACGACGAGCGGTGCGGGATATCAATCCAATTGAATTCCATGCTCCATCGCCTGTTCTACCGGACTCAGCTCCAGGCTCATCTCTTCGCTTGGAGCCTAATTCCCGGAGTAGCGAGTGCCTCGAATCATTACCCCTGCGACCCCTGAGCACGAGATCAGCGAGCACAATGCCAGGATGTTTGGCTCTCCCAAGGAGCGTTTGGATTTCTACCGGCGTGAGATCCAGTACGAAACCAGCATCCTGGCCAACCGCACGGATGCCTATCTGGCGGCGCAGTCATTCCTGGTCATCGCCTTCGTCTCTTCCATGGGCAACCTCAATCAAGGATGGGGCGAGATGTTCACCCTGATCGTGCCCGCGTTCCTCGCCTTACTCGGCGTACTGAGCTCGCTCAACGCCTGGCCTGGCATCCGAGCGGCGTACAACATCATCGATCACTGGCAGCTCAAGCAGAGCCACCTGCTGCGCAGCGAGCCGTTGATGGGGTTGGCTTACGACGAGTCACCGCTGTTCTGTGAGGCGGAAACCTCGCGTGCAGGGCATAGAAAGTCATTGCTGTTTTCGCTACGGACGCCCTGGATCTTTCTGGTGTTCTGGGTGTTATTGGGTAGCTACTCGGTTTACATCCAGCTGGCTTGAACTCGTTTGCGTGCAAACATGGAGGTAACGTTTTGAAGACTGAGGCATTACTGACAGAGCTCCTCAACGCCCGAGGGCCGGGCGGACAAGAAGATGAGGTGCGAGACATTTGCCTGCGGGAGCTCAGCCGTTTCTGTGAGGAGGCCCATATTGACCCTGCTGGCAATGTGGTGGGGGTGATTCGTGGGGGCCGCGCTTGTAGCCCCGAGCCAGCCATACGCGTTATGGCCCACCTCGATGAGATCGCGATGATTGTCAAAAATGTGCTGGAGAACGGCACCCTGGAGGTGCTCGCTCTAGGTGGGTCGCAACCGATAAGCTTTGGCGTCTGCCCTGTCGATATTCTGGGCGATGAACGCATCCTGCCGGGTGTTTTGTCCTACGGTTCAATGCACAACAGCGGTCGGACTTCGAATGGAAGAGACGTGCTGGCAGGTAATGTTCAGTGGAAAGATGTCTACATCGTCACGCGCAAGAGCAAGTCGGAACTCCAGGAGCTAGGCGTTCGGCCTGGTACTCGAGTCGTGCTCAGTCAGCACTGGCGTAAGCCCTTCAAGGTAAATGACTGTATTGCGGCTCACTTCCTCGACGACCGAGCTCCGCTGAGCGCTGTCATTCTCTGCGCGGAGCTGCTGAGTGAACGGCGAGAAAGACTGAAGCAGGACGTCTGGTTCGTGCTTACGACGCTGGAGGAAGAGTCGAATGCCGGCGCCATGTACGCAGCTTCCCGGCTGCCCGGTGACACCACAATCGCCGTCGAGGTCGGCCCTGTACTAGAGGAGTACGGCACGGAGCTTTCGGTCAACCCGATCATCAATACCGGCGACCAGAAGGGATACTACAGCCGCACCGTGGTGCAGGGCCTGATCGCCGCTGGACGAAAGGCCGGTTATGAGCCCCAGGCGGCATTGCTCGTTGATTTTGCGTCGGATGCGAGTGCGGTATTGAGTGCCGGCATCGATGCCCGGGCCGGTTGCATTGCGATACCGACCGAGAATACCCATGGCTTCGAGATGGTGCATGTGGAAGGGATCACTGCCTGCGCTGAAACCTTGTTCGAATTTCTTACAGGCAGTCAGGACAAATAGCCCCCACGCGCCGTACATGCAAAGAATGCCTTACCGCCTGCCATTTCGATGGAATTATTTCATTCCCGGTTTGCTCAATAGCGCATGACTAGGGAGGGAATTCTGGTGGTGGGACAGCAGCTCTATGTAATTGAGTACGAGCTTCACAGTGAGCCTCGGTCATTCATTATCCGTCTGGAGAAAATGGACAACGGCGTCGCCTGGCACTGGGCCAGCTGTGATGCCGGCGTGGGCATCATCCCGCGTTTCAGTCAGCAGAACATCAAACTGGTCAGTCGCCCGATGGCTGAGCGTTACGGAGTTGCCAAGGTGAAGTGGAGACTGGCTGGGGAGGGCCCCGAATTCGTTCCGCAACCTATCGATGTAGGCAAATTCTCAGGTGCTACCTAAGGGGCCTGAAGATCTGTATTCCATCAACGTGCCTGGAGGTGTTGCCATGCAGCCTAAAACAGAAGGCTCAGAAGAGAAGGGCCCAAGCGACGTGCCCTTCATTAACGACCCTGAAAAGCCCACGTCGCCGCCGCTCAATGACGCTGATGCAACGGAGGCTGCCGAGGCAGAGGAAGACATCCAGGATGACGGCGAATCCCTTTAACCAAGAGGAGCACACGATGGACAATTACCACGTCAGCCCGACACCAGAAGGATGGGAATTGAAGAAAGCCGGTGCTGAACGCGCCTCCAGACGAGCGGCGACGAAGCACGAGCTCGTCAGCGCCCTTGCGGATTTCTTTGATGGCAAAACGGCGTCGGTGAAGATCCATAAAGCGGATGGCACTATCGAAGAGGAACGCACCTACCCACGATCTGCTGATCCGCGCCGTAGTAAAGGTTGAAGACTATAGCTGCCTGTGACCTCGGCATTGAGGTCACGGATGCCCTTGGCGTGTTCAGATGGTTGCTAGCCAGTTTTCTCATGGGAAAGCGCATCCGCTCCGCCGTAGCAGTGGAGGCGTACCGTATTCTTGTCGATCAGCAGGGTCTGGATACGCCGCTCAAGCTTGCCCAGACTTCTCATTCGACACTGGTCAGACTCCTCGGCCAGGCCGGGTACGCACGATACGATGAGTCTACCGCTCGACGATTGCACGCCTTGAGCAAGAAGGTAGAGGCAGAACTGGATTCCCAACTAAATGCACTGCGGGAAGTATCAAATGCTGAGGAATTCAAGCGCTGGCTACTGAGTTTCGAGGGCGTAGGCCCGAAGACCGTGGACATTTTCATGCGTGAAGGCTTGGCCCATTTGACGATGTTGGAAGGCCATTGAACATGGGTGGCCTTTAGCCCCCATCGACGCATGTCCCGATGAGTGAAACACTCGAAAATCTAACCGTGGACTGGGGAAGGTGATGAAGCTCGACATCGAGGGTTTGTCGTTGTCAGGTAAGACGGTAATTGTGGTAGAAGACGACCCAACGCTTCAGACCCTGCTGGTGGACATCCTCATCGAGTTGGGCGCCACCTGCGATGCGTTCGATAACTCAGAAGATGCCTTGATTCACTTGATGGGACTGAAGAGCGACTGCTCGTTGATCGTTGTCGACCACGGGGTTCCGGGAAGCATCAAAGGGATGGAGTTCATTTCCATGGCACACGAAAGGTGGCCTGGACTACCCGCCATCCTGGCCTCGGGCTACCAGCTTGATGCTTCTCAGGTCACACCACCCGTTATCTACCTCTTCAAACCGTGGTCGATAGACGAGCTCGCTCAAGCTATTGGCCAGGCGCTTCACCCTGCAGATGAACCTTCAACTCTCCTGCCGTTCGACCAACAAGGTCTTAGCGCTGCAGGTTATCCCGATCCACATCGTCCGTCTGATGCTCAGCAGGCGCCTGATGGTGGGGATCACATTCGCTGCCCATCGCCTGATACTCCTTGCGAAGCTTATGAATCTGTCGATTGTCGAGCGCTTCGAGATCCAATACCGACTGCTCCGCAGATTTCGTAGCGCGAATAAGTTCGTCGAGCTTCACGTGGATGATGTCGTTATCCCGGTTCTGGGTGTTCTGGATGAGGAAAACCATCAGGAATGTGATGATGGTGGTCGACGTGTTGACGATGAGTTGCCAGGTATCGTTGTAGTGGAACCACGGCCCGGATGCAGCCCACATGGCAATCAACACCACAGCGATCAAAAAGGTGCTTGGTTTACCGGCGTGGTTGGCGAGCCATTGGCAGAACTTGGCGAATTTCATCACGTAATCTCCACTGCGATCTATAGGGTTTGACCGCAGTGAAGGGCTGAAATCTTTTTTTACGTTTACCCACAACAGGGGCAATCTGTGGAGATGGTTGTCAGCGGGCTGTTGACCGACTCAACTCCCGACCCCAGTCAACGGCATCTGAATTTCGAAGGCTGTGCCCGTCACAGGTGCGGAATGGACGGTGATCGTTCCGCCGTGGGCGTTGGCGATCTCGCGAACGATGAAAAGTCCAAGGCCGACGGATCTCACGTTTTCTGTGCGATCACTGGCTCGGGTCATGGGCTCGAAGAGGTCAGGTATCAGAGATTCAGTTATGACTTGTCCGTGATTGTGAACCGAAATCCATAACGCCTCACGTCTGATCTCGGTCGTGATAGTTATAGGATGTTTGAGGTCACCATAGGCCACGCTGTTCGCGACTAGGTTGCCTATCATCTGTTGCGTTCTATCTGGATCGACGTCCGCAAAGCCTGGGCATTTTGACAGGTGCCGAATTTTGGCGTGAACGAAGGCTACTCGCAATTCGCCGACGCTTTGGTCTACGAGTAGGGAAACATCGACGAGCTGACGCTTGATCCCTATCCCTTGACCGATTCGCACCGAGGCTAGATCAAGCAGATCTGCGATCATTCTTTGAGCGCGTTCAGAAGACGAGACTATGTTGCTCAACAACCTCTGCTCTCTTTCACGTCGCTCCCCACGACTCAAAAGCTCTGAGGCCATTTTGATAGCCGTGAGGGGATTCTTCAGGTCGTGGCTGGCAATGGCGATCATCTGTTCGGCAAATGAAGCTCTTCGCTCAGCTCTCTCATAGGCCACAGCAAGCTCAGCCTGCGCGCTTCTCAAGGCGGACTCAGCCATCGATTTTTCTAACAGCAGTTCCTCCGCACGTTTGCGTGCCGCAAGCAGTTCGCGTTCGTACCGATCACGCTCTATGGTTCCGAAAAGAGCCAGCTCGTTGCGAACACCCTCAGGGTGTTCTGTTCTCACACCATTGAGCAACATGGTGATGACATGCCCCTTGGCATGCAGAAGATCGAGCTTCACTTCTGCGACCGAACCTTGAAGCCTCATCAAGGGGGCCCAGTGGGTCTGATGGAAAATGCGCCCACCCATTGTCAGCAGCTCTTGGAACCGCCGCCCACAAAGACCTGACGGACTACAACCGATCCATGCGGCGAAGGTGCGATTGGCGCGGAGAATGGTGCCGTCCTCGGTAGTTACCACCAGACCGCAGGGTGCCTGCTCTAATAGTGCCTCTGCATCTTTGAAGCCCCACGAATCTTCGGTCATGGGGTAAATGTCCATGGGGAAAGAAAGGCATCCATCGCTTCTATGCAAGCGTGGGGCGCACTCATATGTGGACAGTGACCTATGTTAGGCACCAGGCAGAGCTCGCTATTGGGTAGAACACTGTTCAGATACTCGCCTACTGCGATGGGGGCAATGAGGTCTTCGGTGGATTGAAGGATCAAAGAAGGAGTTCGCAGGCCAGCCACGTCCTTTCGATTGTCAGAAAGGAAGGTTACGCGGGCAAATTGCTTGGCGATTTCGGGATCTGTTCGACAAAAGCTGTTGGTCAGCTCTTCGCTCAGTTCCGGCTGCCCTGGTGCGCCCATGATGACAGGCGCCATGGTGCTCGACCATCCGAGATAGTTACTGTCCAGGGTATCGAGCAAGGAATGAATGTCGGCTTCATTGAACCCGCCGGCATAGCCATCGGAGTCGATGTAACAAGGTGAAGGCCCTATCATGACGTGTGCAGCTGTGCGGCCAGGGCGGGCTCCATCGGCCAAAGCGCAGATCATTGCGCTCACTGAGTGACCTACCAAGATGACTGGGCCTATGGCAAATTCATCGATGATCTCATTCAAGTCCTGGGCGTACCCATTCAGGGTGCTGTACTTCTCTACGCAGTAGGCGCCTAGATCCGAACCTCCAGCACCGACGTGGTCGAGAAGGATGACGCGAAAACGCTCTGAGAAATGCGGAAGAATGTAATTCCACATGGATTGATCACAGCCAAAGCCGTGCAAAAAGATCAACGTGGCGCCGCCGCTCCCCGAGACCTTCACATTATTCCTTTTCTGAAGATCCACAACGCTGGCCTTTTTCTATCTCGTAACCGGGCAGGTTAGAGTGTCTTGATAGTGCGCACGCACTGGGTTAAGTAGCAAGCCTTATCCACTGGTGAAAATCAGGCTATGAGTTCAAGTGGGTGACGTGATCGTGGATGGCAGGTCTGCCAAGCTTGCGGTGATGACTTCATGCAACCGTGTCAAGGGCCAGGGCTTGGGCAAGAACACTGCGCCCTCCGGTAACACCCGACCGGCGAACTCGTAGTAGCCACTCATAACGATGATACGAGTCCGAGGGGCTTGCTGATTAGTTATCCATGCCAGATCCACGCCATTAAGTAAACCCGGCGTCTGAACGTCACTGAGCAGCAGCGCCCAATCCTCGTCATCCAGTTTTTCACGACCTTCATCAGCGGTAGCTACCGCTGTAACGGAGGCTCCCCAATCTTCGAGATAGAGGGTGAGAAGCTCGCGAATCATGGGTTCGTCCTCAACGACGAGGACACGGGGTGAAGAGGATGTAGATGCGTGATCCAGCTTTTTCATGACAATACTCAAAATCCGCCTGCCTGAAGGGAAGGACATCCAGGTCTTCTCGCTGGTCTCCAGCAAGACGTAGCAGCGCGCCATCAGTCTGACATCGCGACTCTTCAATAAATTCACTTGAAAGGTGTGTCACGCTACTCATCCGAGAGCGCGACTGTGGCTAACGTGCTCATGTGAGTCTGGTTGCGAGCCGCTGACACTGCTGTGCTGAACCTCTGGGAGCAAGGGTGACTCAACCCTCCATCAGCGTATGAGGCCTCCTGATGCGAACGCTTGAGAAAAACCTGTCTGCCGCCCAATTGCTGAAGCTCAATTGTTTGGCGGTTTGGTATCGGGTGCTTGAAGACAGGGCATTGCGCATGGACTCGCCTGACGACTATCACGAGGAATTGCTTCGCCAGGCCGATGAGATGGATCGTCGAGGGATTATCTGCTGGCAGGAATGGCGCGATCTTCGTCTGGAGGCTGACGCTGCCTACTTGAGAGCGGTAGCAGGGGAGGACTATCGTCCGGTGAATCCCACGAGCTCGTCAGCAGAGTAGGATCGAACGTGATCTCGCAATGAAACCACGCTCATTCCTCTGTAAGCAGACCTTCTCTATCTATCCCTGCGTCGTGAATGTGTGAATGTAAAACCCACGAGGATTCCCAGCACGGCTGCGCCGATGAGCAGCGGCGTTTTGTCTTTCGGCTTTCTCCAGCCTCCGTCGATACCCCTCCTGCCACTTGGAGGCTCGAAGAGGTTGCCTGATGATGCTTCGGCTACGGGGCTGCGATTTATCCCCCAGCGCGTCAGCTTCCCTGACAACAGAGGCAGCCCTGGTATCAGGTAGCTGGCCAAATGCGCGAGGCGCGCCGCAACGCCAACCGTGGTGTGAGCACGAGGCGATATTGCGCAGGCCACCATAGCCTTCGCCACCATTTCGGGATCGTATACGGGGCCTGGCGGTGTCAGCGCATGCCCGGTGTAATTGCCGCCGTCTCGGAAGCCTGGTGTGTCCATGACTGCTGGATAGATATCGCAGACATGGATGTTGGGATACTCAGTCAGCTCGCCTCGCAATGCCTCGGTCAGTCCACGCAAGCCGAACTTGCTCGCCGAGTACGCGGCGGCATAGGGTTGGGCCACCCAGCTGCCCAGCGACAGCGTGTTGATGAGAAGGCCGCTGCCCTGCGCCTTGAAGAAGGGAAGGGCGACGTAGGCGCCTCGCAGATATCCGATCAGATCGGTCTGGATGACCTGCTCGTGCGCCTCCAACGGCGTTTCTTCAAAATTGCCGACCGCGCCGACCCCGGCATTGTTGACCCAGATATCGATACGTCCTTGGCCAAATTCGGCGGCCTGCGCCGCCAGCGCTTGAACCTGGTCGCAGTGGGTGACGTCGGTCATGACCGCTATGGCATCCGTACCGCAATCGGTGCATTCATCCAGGGCGTCAAACAACGCCTCTTCGTCGCGTGCGGCGAGTACCAGGCGAGCACCTTTGCACGCAAAGGCATGGGCGGCGGCTCGACCTATACCGCTGGAAGCGCCAGTGATGACCACGACCTTGCCGCGCAGAGGCCCTTTGAGCGGAGCGCCACGGTCAGACGCTTCTCGTTTCGCAGCCGAGGCGCTGGGGGCAAAGGGGGCAATGGGGGTGGCTGGCCTCGCTCCGCGAGAGCTCAAGGGAGGTGCCATCGACCCGGGTCAACGTCAGCCCTTCGACCGTGCCTGCCGCTCGGTTTGGAAATACGGGCTCACCTTCGGCATCCAGGCTGTCGTAGATGAAGCGCGTACCTTCGAGCCAGCCCACGGCGGTGAGAAGCTCAGGGCCCAGGTAATATTTCCCGTCTTGAAAGAAGCCTGGAAACTGATGAGCGCGCTCCACGTTTTCCACGCGATAGCGCTCGCCTGATTTCATGCCAGTTGATTGATCGATCATGTTGAAACCCCTGTAAGTGGAGCTCGGAAATGTCAGCCTTTGCTGTGCTCGTCGGAAGTGGGCCCAGTACCTCGCTTGATACCGCGCGGGCCAGCAACGCCCCAGATACCCAGGCCAACCAGGGGTAGCGCCAGGATCAGAAGCGCCCAGGCCGCTTTGACAGCATCGCTCTTGTCGCTCCGGAACACGCTGACGATGGCCCACAGGTCGACGAGCAGAAGAATGACCGCTACGGCAATCCAGAAGTAGCTGGCGAGATCGTTCATGAGATTGCCTCCTCTACACGTAGTCAGGGCCCAAGGTGCCCACTGCCGCGCCTGGCACGAGGATGACCTTGCGGCAGTTGTCCTGCTTCTGATCGAACATCTTGTAGCCCATAGCTGCCTCTTCTAGCGCAAGGCGGTGGGTGACAATTAATTCGGGCTGAAGGCGTCCTGCTTCGATATGCTCGAGCAACTCGGGAAGGTATTTTTGAACATGGGTTTGTCCCATCTTGAAGGTCAGGCCTTTGTCGAAGGCATCACCGAACATGAAGGCGTGTATGAACCCCGCATAGACCCCGGGCACGCTGACGACGCCGCCACGCCGCACGGCAGCAATGCTCTGGCGCAATGCTTTGCCACTGCTGCCTTCCAGCTTCAAGGCCGTCATCACCGTTTCCGTAGTGCTGCCTTTGGCTTCAAATCCCACGGCGTCGATGACCGCGTCCACGCCACGCATTCCAGGTGTCTGGCGAATGATGCTGTCGGCAGGATCGTCGTCCTGCTCGAAATTGATCGGTATGACGCCATAAGCCTCGCGGGCATAGGCCAGGCGGTAGTCGTTGTCATCGACCATGAAGATGGTCTGTGCCCCGAGCATTCGCGCACAGGCGGCACTCAGCAAGCCCACTGGCCCGGCGCCGTAGATCGCCACCGATGATCCCTGGCCTATTTCGGCATTGATGACCGCCTGCCAAGCGGTGGGCAGAATGTCCGAGAGGAACAGAACCTTGTCATCGGCCAGGTCGGTGGGCACTTTGAATGGGCCGACGTTGCCCTTGGGCACCCTTACGTAATCCGCTTGGCCACCAGGGATACCGCCATAGAGATGGCTGTACCCGAACAAAGCGGCGCCCGGGGGAATGCCTTTCTTGTTGATGATCGAGCCCCGCCCCGTGTTGGTGGTTTCGCAGGCAGCGAACAGCTCGTGCTGACAGAAGAAGCAGCTGCCGCAAGCGATCACAAAGGGAATCACCACGCGGTCGCCGATCTGGAGATTAGTGACTGCATTCCCGGTGTCCTCGACGATGCCCATGAACTCATGGCCGAAGATATCGCCCGCTTCGGTTTCTGGAATTTTGCCTCGGTAGAGGTGCAAGTCGGAGCCGCAAATGGCTGTGGCGGTGACCCTGAGGATAATGTCGTCTTCTTGCTCGATGATGGGATCAGGGACGTTATCGACTCTGACGTCGTTTGCACCGTGGTAGGTGAGTGCTCTCATGAAAGTCAGCTCCTGCAGCCGCGTATTTCCGTGATTGGTATGCAGGTGAAGCCATGACAGATGGCAAAGTTCAGACCAACAAGTCCGGTGGTACTTAAAACTAATTCTCAACGCCCCCTTTCAAGCTGAACATTCCTGATCACGCCGGTATCGAACGATCTGAGTACGTGCGAGAAGGGCAGGCCGATTAAACGAGGAGCGTGGCGATGGACGACACGATGTTGGCATTCATGGTGTTCGCTGCCTCACGGCCTGAGGTGCTTGAGCAGATGCAAGCGCTTACAGAAGCGGAGGCATTGGAGGCTGGCGAAGCACTCCCGGATCTGCGTGAAACCATGGCCGTACAGATCCTCCGTGCTGAAGCCAAGGCTCAGCGCAAAACCTTGGGCAAACTCGTTGAAATGATTTTGGGCAAGGCCGTCATCGAGCCCGATGCTCCAACCAATGCCGATGCCTCCAGCCTTGAAAAATACAACCGGATGCGAGATTTCGACGCGTCTCCTGAGCCCTCTGGAAATCGTAAGCAGTCGAAGCGGAAGGTTCAGGCCCTCCAATTTTGCGTCCAGAAGCATGACGCCACGCGGCTGCATTACGACTTCCGCCTGGAGCTCGATGGCACTTTGAAGAGTTGGGCGATCCCCAAAGGGCCTTGTCTGGATCCGAAGGTGAAGAGGCTGTCGGTGCACGTGGAGGATCATCCATTGGACTATGCCTCGTTCGAAGGCACCATTCCCGAAGGCCATTACGGTGCCGGTGATGTGATCGTCTGGGATCGCGGCATCTGGATTCCTCAAGGCGATCCAGCTGAGGCGTATAAGAAGGGACGCCTGAAATTTCAGCTTCAAGGGGAGAAGCTGTCCGGCCTTTGGAACATGGTTCGAACCAACATCGAGGGTAAGCAGGAGCAGTGGTTCCTCATCAAGCATCAGGACGAGTCGGCTAAACCGCTGGCTGACTTCGATGTAGTAGCGGAACAGCCGAACAGCGTACTCAGCGACCGTACCGTCATCCCCAAGAAACGAGGTAAATCGAGGTCATCAGCGTCCGTTGATTCAGCAGCTAAAGCAGAGCCGCTTCGAACGGCTCATGCCGTGCCGGCAGACCTTCCAGAGAAGCTCGCACCGCAGTTGGCCACGCTCGTCGAGTCGAGTCCCCAGGGAAGTGAATGGCGCTTCGAAATCAAGTTCGATGGCTATCGGATGCTCTGCCGAGTCGAAGCTGAGGACGTGCGCCTGTTCACCCGCAATGGTCATGACTGGACTGATAAGCTGCCGAAGCAGGCCGCAGCCATCAAGGAGCTTGGGCTGGAAAGCGCCTGGCTGGATGGCGAGATCATCGTACCGAATGCTGACGGCGTGCCCGATTTCCAGCTGCTGCAGAACGCGTTCGACGCGGGCAAGAGCCAGGGCATCATCTACTACCTGTTTGACCTTCCATACCTCAACGGCGCCGACCTGCGCCTGGTGCCTGTAGAGCAGCGACGAGATGCTCTCAAGGGCATCATGGACAGCAACGAAAATCCCTTGCTCCGATTCTCCGACGACTTCACCCAGGACGTGGACGCACTCATGAACAGCGCGTGCCAGATGAAGATGGAGGGCCTGATTGGGAAGCGCTCCGGTAGCCCCTACGTATCGAGGCGCAGCGACTCTTGGATCAAGTTGAAGTGTAAGCATCGCCAGGAGTTCGTGATCGTTGGCTACACCGATCCTAAGGGCGCTCGAAGCGGCTTTGGGGCACTGGTGCTGGCCCTGACTGAAAAGGACAGCGGAGAGCTTCGGTACGCCGGCAAGGTTGGCACCGGGTTCACCGAGTCGACCCTCTCCACCATCTTGAAGACGCTGCATCCCTTGGAGCAGAAGAAGGTGCCGGTGGCGAATCCGCCAAAGGGTGTCGACGCCAAGGGCATCCACTGGTTGAAGCCGGAGCTCCTGGCTGAGGTCATGTTCGCTGAGATTACCTCAGATGGGGTGGTGCGGCACGCCGTCTTCCATGGCCTCCGCACTGACAAACCCGCCAAAGACATCACGGAAGAGAAGCCGGCGCCCGCGCCAAAAAAGGCGATATCTGCCAAGGCGGAGGCGATCAAGCCAACAAGCAGTAAGGTTAGGATTACGCACCCCGAGCGAGTCATCGACCCCAGCAGCGGCCTCACAAAGCGTGATCTGACCGAATACTATGCCCAGGTCTCACCTTGGCTCCTGCCGCACCTCAAAGATCGTCCCATCGCGCTCGTGCGAGCACCAGAGGGCATCACTGGCGAACTGTTCTTTCAGAAGAATGCTGATCGCCTGGCGATACCGAACATCACGACCGTGCCAAAGGCTGAGGCAGGGAAAGCAGGCATGGTGATTAACAGTGTCGAAGCTCTGGTCGGCGCCGTGCAGATGAGCACCATTGAGCTGCACTCCTGGAACGGCACAACGGCCCACATCGATCAGCCGGATCGCTTTGTCCTCGATCTCGATCCAGATCCTGCTTTGCCCTGGAAGTCGATGGTCGAGGCCACACAGCTCACCTTGGTGGTGCTGGACGAGCTTGGATTGCAGTCGTTCCTGAAAACCAGCGGTGGCAAGGGCATCCACATCATGGTGCCGCTGACGCCAAAGGCCTCTTGGGAGGAAGTGAAGTCGTTCAGCCAGGCCGTGGTTAAGTACATCGCCCAGCTCATCCCCGACCGGTTTTCGGCTGTGCTGGGCCCGAAGAACCGCATTGGCAAGATCTTCATCGATTATCTACGCAACGCTAAAGGCGCTACGACGGCCAATGTTTATGCGGCCAGAGCTCGTGAAGGACTACCGGTATCTGTCCCGATATACCGAGAGGAAATCGTCGAGCTCAAGTCAGCAGGAAGGTGGAACATCAGCAATCTTCAGGAGCGCCTGGATGAGCTTGCCGGAGATGATCCATGGGCAGGCATGGCCAGCACCAAACAGCTCATCACCTCGGAGATGAGGCAGCGAATCGGCATGAAATATGAGGAGTAGAAAGATGGACAGCTACCACGTCAGTCTCACAGCACTCGGGGGGAGCTAAAAAAGCCGGCGCTGAGCGGGCATCGAAACGCAGCGCCACGAAGCAGGAGCTGGTGAGCTCACTCTCAGATTTCTTTGAAAGCGAAACCGCGTCGGTGACTATCCACAAGGCCTAAGGGAGGAGGAGCGAACCCAGCCACACTCTGCTGATCAGAGGCGTACCAAGGGTTAATGTGTCGATGAGATTGAACGAGTCGTCCCATGGATACGTCTTCAGGGAAGAAGCCCACTCTCACTATCACGAGATTGGGACTAACTTGGTAATGACGATTCGAGTGTGTGCATGCGGGACAAGCGAAAACGCAGAATTAAATTTAGGGCAACGATAATCTGTCTCCGAAGCGGCAAGGTACTGCTTGTTCGGAAAAAAGGCGGCAAGTGGAATTTCCCAGGTGGTTCAATTGAGCCTGGCGAGTCTCCACATACAGCTGCAGCGAGAGAGCTGCGTGAAGAAACGTCTATTGAAGGGCATGGACTGCTTTCTTTATGCTCGATCAGAGTTGGCTCAGTCGTGCATCACATCTTCACAACTCGTTTCCACGATAATGAGAAGGCTGTGGCCGATAATGAAATAGTGGCTTGTAGGTGGGTGCCTCGAAGTGAAATCAGGCCTGCGATGCTCAGCACGGCTGCCGCTGAGCTCATGGCCATGCAGTTGCCGGCGTTGAGCGCTTGATATTCCATCGCAAATCTTGGACGCTCAATGGCCTCCACGAATGATTGATAGTCCTGCCCTCATCGAGCAAGAAGCAACTCTTTCATTGCGTCGCTGAGGTTGTCCAAGGTGCAGGGTTTATTAATGAATCGCGCATTACCTGGTAGAAACCCTGGCGGCAAAACGGTATGACCTGAGACGATAATCACAGGCAGCTGAGGGTATTCCGACCAGATAGCATTGGCTAACCCGAGACCATCGATGTGCCCAGGCATTCGCACATCAGTAATGACCAGGGATAGGTTCGGAATTTTCTCTAAGGCCTCCAAGGCCTCATCTGCATTGGCGCACTCGGTGACTGCGTGACCAAAGTGCGTTACCGCTTCGCTCATCAACCAGCGAAGAACGTCGTCATCTTCCACTACAAGTACATGGCTTTTCATCGATTCCCCCTCTTCCTAACTGTCTAGATGCGGCTTATAACAAGTCGTTTCCAAAAGCAGACGGAAGGCGTGCAAGCGGTTTCTTCGCCTGCTTCACTCATTGGGCTAGGCTGATTGGACGTCTGATAGGGGAGATGGGAAGAGGCGCAATGAGACTGTACGATTTCATTGATAGCGACATGGAGAGCATTCTCCAGGCTTGGGAAGATTTCGCACGCTCGGTCGAGACGGAATTACCCACGCAGAATGCAGCGGGTCTTAGGAATCATTCCGAGAAGATTTTACGTACCGTTGCTTCCGACATGCGTACCGCTCAGACCGCACACCAACAGTCCGAGAAGGCGCAAGGCAGAGGCCCTCAAAAGTCCGGTGAGACGGCGGCTCAGACTCACGCGGTCACCCGCTTGATAGCGGGCTTTTCCATGGATCAAATGGTCTCGGAATACCGTGCTTTGCGCTCAAGTGTTCTCTCACTGTGGTTGGCACAAGAGACGTTCAGGGACGGGCATCACGTTCAGGATATGATCCGGTTCAACGAGGCAATAGACCAGGCCCTGGTCGAGTCCATTGCAGCCTACGGTGCTGCAGTGGAATCCACCCGAAAAATGGTGCTGGCTGTGCTTGGCCACGATTTGCGCTCACCGTTGGGAGCGGTGCTCATGGCTGGCGATCTGATCCTGCGTCAGGACGAATCTGGGGAGAAGGTGAAGCTGCTCGCGTCCCAGGTCTGTAACAGCGCTCGTCGGGCCAACAGTATGGTAAACGACCTACTGGATCTCGCGCGCTGCAACCTCGGAACGGGTATTCCGGTTCACCTGCAGCAGGTGGAACTGAATTCGATCTGTCGCTCTGTCATTGACGAACTGCGCTCAGCCTTCCCGCAGGCAAGGATCGTACTGGAAGAGGACGTACCTATAATCGGGCAGTTTGATCCAGAGCGAATGGCCCAAGTCTTCTCCAATTTGATTGGCAATGCGCTACGCCATGGCGATTCTACGCGTCCCATCCATGTATCTCTGGTGAATCTAGCCGGTGTTCCATATGCCAGCGTTCACAACTCGGGAGAGCCGATTCCGGAGGAGGTGAAGCCTTACCTCTTCAAGCCGGAAGGTAGGTACTCTAGCTACGCGGAAGGAGATAGGAGCTCGTCTGCAGGGTTAGGACTCGGTCTATTCATCGCGGCGGAAATTGTTGCCAGTCATGGCGGCAGGATCGAGGTCGAGTCGACAGCGGAGAAGGGGACGACGTTTGAGGTTTTCCTGTCTTCATTGACGTAATCCATCGGCCTTCTCGGCAATGCGTAAAGGCCACAACCCATCTCAAGGGGGCTGATTTGCATCGGTTTCATGGCCGGCTGTCTGAATCCGAGTTTCTGATCCAGTTCGCAGTTGATTCGTCATCATTCGACGCTATCGTTGACGGACTATAAGACTAAAGTCGTAGGAGAGCGGCATGCGAATTCGTGGTGATGTTTTTTGGGATTGGGCTGATCCAGTGCTTCATCATCGGTCTCATGATGAGGAACTGGACGACGGCACCACGATTGATGTCCAGGTCAGGCTCTCACGTACCGGTCAGACGCAGATGTTCATCGGCGTTTATGCTGGTGGCGGCATGGCGTTGCATGAAGAAGCCTTTGACTCCCGTCCAGGCGAGTCGATGACCCGAGCATTGGCTTGGGGTGTTGGGCGTGCAAGGCGTCTGGCCACTGACGAACGTCCTGCGGTGAAAAAAGTGGCCTAGAGGTTCAGCCTAAATCAAAGTGGTCGTTGGCTTGTGATGCTGCCGACCACTTCCATGACCAGACTGTCGCGACAGAGTGTCCTGCCTTCTGATGCACCTACTGCCAGGCGCACCACTCAAGCGATCCTAAATCTGATGGCTGTAGAACAAGGCGAATGATTCGATGCCATCGTTCGGCTGCTTGATCCCGGCGTTGGAATAATGAACCGCCCGTATCCCTACACGCTGCTCATCACCGATTTTCAAACCTACTCCAATTCGGTCTTCGAAGGTAAAGGCTGAGCCAAGATCCTGGTCACCGACCTTTGTGCTGGAAAAGATCGCTATGCCAATGCCTGCCTCGATGAAGGGTTTGATTTTCCCTCCGGCGAACTCGTAAACGAATACTGGTGAGAAGGACAGCGAATGAGCGCCGCCTGCCGCATCGCCAGCCTCCCAATAGGTGTATCCGGCATCCCAGTATCCCGTCAGCCTGCCGGTATCGGATTGAAGCCAGCTTTTGTCCCACTCCATTCCCATGCCGACCCTGGCTGTAAGGCCACCCTGACTTGTTGCTCCCAAGGAGCCAGATAGCTCGGCTGCGGAGACAGCACAGGCTGCCATTGTGAGAAGAGCTCCGATAAATAAGTGCTTCATGCAGGTAATCCACGGTAGTTATTGTTAGCAACCTATCTGAATCAAAGTGATATCAGATCGTTCCGCTCCATGAGCGAAATACCGAGGCTTTGGCCGCTTTGCCGTCGTGATAGGTCGGAAACCCAAGCGCTGGCATCTAACACAAACTGAACGGCGAGATCAGCGAGCGGGTCGGATCGTTAACTGTCATAAAAAAGGATGTTAGAGATGAAAGCGATGACTCGACTGTTCACTGGCGTCGCCATGATTGGTGCACTGGCAAGCACTTCTGCATGGGCAGATCAGCCTGGCGCAGATTGGAAGGTGACCAAGGATCAGGCCGAAGCCACTTTGAAAGGCGCCGGCTATACACAGATCACCAAGATCGAGGCCGATGATGGTCATTGGGAAGGTGAGGGCATGAAGGCTGATGGAAAGCAGTATGAGTTCCAGGTCGACCCACACGACGGGAAGATCATCAAAGATCAAGTGGATAATTGATCCACTACATTGCTCTAGCAGCCCACGCCTTGGCGTGGGCTTTTTTTCTTACGCGGCGAGAGCGTTGCACTCTTTCACACAGGCAGCACATGAATCAGCGCACGCCTTGCATTCGGCATGCCTTTCTTCGTATTTCCGGCACTGCTTCTCACAACTGGTGCACACTTCTGCAGTGACCTTGGCCATCGCAGGAGTGAATTTCGACTTCTGAGCGGCGAGTTTCATCAAGGCATCGCAGGTAGCCAACAACTCGCTTACCGATTGAGCGCAAGCGGCCATCTGCTTGTCGCCCTGGCTTAGCAGTGTGATGCAGTGAGCCAAACAGGCTTCCCCGGTTTTCAGGCAATCGGCGCTGGTGTTTACGAGGCCAGCGAAGTCCTCTGCATCAGTTGCACCATGTTCATGGTGGTGTTCATGGGTTTCTGTGGCTGCCATCACCGAGGCGGTCATGGCTACCGCAACAGTACCTGCAACAGCTTTCAGCATTTCACGTCGTTGCATTGCTCGTTCCTTTGAGTGGAGTCGGCAGGGTGCCGGCGGGGCTTCCGCACGCTGCCCCCGACCGATCCAAACATAGTCCCAATTCGTGAAAGCCGAAAGTTGTCGACAGTTAAAAATCGAGCGTCAACCCGGCGTATAGGGCGCGGCCATCGCCTGGCGAGTGCAGTGAGGCTTTCGCACCATCCGGGTCATACCAGGCGTACTCGTAGTAGCGATTGGTGAGATTCTTCAGCTGGAGATCCACGCTCATCGATTCACTGAGCTTGTAGGTCGCCCCTATGTTCATGAGGACGTAACCACCGTAGGTACCTTGGGTGTTCTCTCGCTCCAGGTAGTAATTGGTTTGACCGTTGGCCCATGCTGATAATTGAAGCACCGGGGTGGCTTGGTAGCTGATACCCGTATTCCAAAGGTGGTGCGGCACATGGTCGATCTCCTTGCCCTTGCTTTGCGGCAGTGTGCTGCTGGGCTCTAGGATTTTCGAATACTGCCAGGAATAGGACATCCACATTTCAGTGCGCTCATCCGGGTGGAGGTTGATCTGCAGGTCATAGCCCCACCGTCGTGTTTCCCCCACATTGTCAGAATCGCCGCTGGGGTCGTTTAGGCGTCGGCTGACTTCACCCGAAGCGTCCTGTTGCCAGTAAGCGACGCGACCATCCATCCAGCTGACCGGCGTGAACTTGATGCCGGTCTCCCAGCCTTCGTTGATCGATGGATCAAGGTCTTCATTACGCGGCGGTACCTTGTAGGCAGCTGCACCTGTGCCTACCTGGAAAGTGCGGCCCCAGTTCGCATAAAAACTCGCAAACTTCCAGGGTGAGTAGACGACACTGAGCTTCGGCTGCTTGATAAGGCCGTAGTCGTTGATGTCGTAATCTTGGTCGGTGAGCTTGTTGGTGAAATCGCCGCTGATCTTGTCGACGCGGTAGGCCGGGACAATCTTCAGCGACTCAAAGGGCTCGATTTCGGCCTGGACATAAGCCCCAACTGTATTGAAGTCGAAATCTTGGTCGCGAGTCTGGATCTGCCGCACGCGGTTGATGGTGTTGTAGCGCTCGCTGCGGTTTTCCTGCTTCTGCACATCGCTACCACCCTCCAGGGCGAACGCGTGCAACCAATCAACCTCGGGCCGCCAGGTCAAGGAGGTGATGGCGCCGTATTGGGTTTCGTAAGCGTCACGCTCCTGCTGAGAGCTTGTGCTCCAGTATTGTGTCCAGCGGCGGTCATCGAAGGTGTTCACATAGGTTTTTGCCGACCAGGACAGTGTCTCTGCCAAGTCGGTGTCGAAATGCACGCTGATCTGATTCATCCGCCGCGTACCCTTGTCCGTGGCGTTGTACGGGTTGCTCATACGCGGGTGGTGCCGGGCGTTGTCTTCGGTCAGGTAACCAGCCTCATCTGCTTCGGCCTCGTAGTGCCGAGCGATCAATCCGAGGCGGTAGCCGCCGTCATCAGGGGTATAAAACCACTTGCCACCGAAGCTGTAGCGTCCGGTGTCTGCATGATCCCGGTAACCGTCGACCTGTTGACGAGCGAAAAAGTAGTTCTGTGTCCAGTTACTGGTTTCGATGCCCTTCGCCAGTTGGACTTCTCGGGTATCGAAGCTGCCGTAGCGCAGGCGAGCCTTGTTGTAGTTACCGCCTGTACGAGTATTGATGTTGACGTTGCCAGCGATGTTGTTCAGCCCGTAGCGAGCGTCACTGGTTCCTCGGACGATTTCGATGTTGTCGATGTCCATGGGGAACACCGAATCAATGAACGGCATGTTGCCGTCGTTGGTGTTGCTCGGGATGCCGTCAATCAGCAGCTTGACCGCGTTGACCTCACCCTCCCCATTGAATCCCCGGAATGAGATCTTCCCCGAGGTGGTGCCTTGGTTGAACTCGGTGAGCATCACGCCAGGTGCTCGGCTGAACAGCTCCCAGCTGTAGGTCACGGGCATTTTTTCAAGAATGTCGCCACCGAGAATGTCGACTGAACTGAGCACGCTGCTGGTGGCTAGAGGGCCGGTGCTTGATCCTGTGACGTTAACCGCACCGAGGGTCAGCGTGGAGTTTTCTGGAGGTAGGGTCTCGGCATTAGCACTCGAAAGCGGACTGATGGTCGAGGCGCAGGTGATGGCGAGCACGGGCAATACAGCGCGCGCGGAATTACGGTACGCAGGCATGAAATGTGTTCCTGGTAAAAGTCGAATGCGACCGGCTCGCGCAGAAGCGAACACGATCAGAATGGAGCGACTGTTTAAACCAGGGGGGAGGCGCGAGGATTGAGGCTGGGCCACTGATGTCGGGGGAGCGGAAGGAGAGGTACATTCCCTAGTAGTACAGCATCAGGCCAAAAGCGTGGAAACAGATGCTTGAAGTAGTCGCCCGGCACACCAGCCTGCCCGGCATGACAGCAACAGCAGTCACCACTTTGTACCTTGCCGAGCGCATGACGGGAGAGATCTGTCTGATCGGCTTTGATATGTGCCAGGAAGGATTTTGGCAAGCTCTGCAGGCCATGAATGCTGCAGAAACTTCCGAGGATCAAAGACTCGTCAACTGGATCGTTACGTAAACTACGGTCGAGCGGCATCATCAGCAGGTTGAACAACACTGCAAAGCAGGCGAGCAACAGCAGGTGGGTACGAATGCGCGAGACCATAGTCCCTTCCATTGGACGAGCACCGGGATTAAGCCGAAATCAGCACAGCCTGTAAAACACTTTTAGAGGCGATCCGCGATCCGCACAACGCTTTAAAAACCGATCCCGGCAGCTATGCGATTTACGTCAATGCCCTTGCCTTGTCCGTTTGGGAGGAGGAAGAATCCCCTCCAGGTTGGTCATACCGGTCGGGCGAGGTCTACCAATCGGACTCGCTCCTAATTGCTAGGCTGACTCTCTGATCGTGAGGCAAGGCTGAGTCGTGGTGTGACTAGGATTGTTGCCAGAGTGATGAGCGGACTCGCTGCCATTCTACCCAGCATTCCTCTGGCACGATATCTTCATAACCCCGCTCACTGTCTAACGCTAAAGCGGTACTGAAGGGCACTGCGGTTGCGGTTGCACCATCTCTAATCCCAAGCACCTCATCCTCAGTGAGCGGTGACCCTTTGCGATCCTCCGCTGCCTTAAGCACGGCAATCAGAGGCGGTATAAACACTACACAGATCGGATCATTAGACAAGGTTTGCCTCCTGTAGGAAGTAATCAGAAAGGATTTCTGCAGCCTACAGACCTAGCAAGCACACGCAAAGCCTAAAACAGCCGGTGGTGAGTGAGAAACTTATGAGCGTGCTCGATGCTGTGAGCACCAAGTGGTGAGGGGGACGATGCGTTTGGCAAGCGTGCTTGGGTATGCGGCGGGAGATGATAAGCCAGAGCTTCACAACGCGGGTCGATGAGCTCTTGACTGTATACAGTAAAGAGGGCTGTAGCACCTGAGCAAGGCCAGGGTTTCCATTTTCCCTGGCCCTGAGCAAACTTAGCGGTTGTCTTCAGTCATGCCGCTATCCTCGTCCTGTACCGCTTGCGAGGCTTCATCAATGTCGCTGTGGTCATTGTCGGACTTAGGCCCAGTGGTATGTCCGCCCGTACCGCCTTGATGGGCTGCACCACCTGCTCCCTGTTGATCACCTTGCTGGCTGCCGATTGAGCCCAGGCCACCACCTTGGAATTCACGTTGCCTGTCCATGTCGAACTGCCCGCCCGGCATCTGTCCGCCTCTTTGCCCTGGCTCAGATGGCCGTTGTGGATCGTTCTCGAAGCCACCGGGATTGTTTTGAGCGGTGCCGCCTTGCTGACCGGTCTTGTCTTGATCGTTTGCCATGATCTCGCACCTCGTGGGTTCACACAGAGAACCTGTGTTTACTTCGGACGCCGTGCGGAATCGGCTGGCTCCCTTTTCTTTTGTATTAGCTGACCGGGGGCGCGAAAGGTCGTGAAGCGCAACGTATTGCGCGATAAAGGGCGCTGCGAAGGCAGTGACAAATTGCGGACAAAAGAAAGCCCGCTGCTAGGCGGGCAAGGGAGCTTCTATCACACGTAGGGATAGCTAACGTTCCCACACTGCATGTGAAAAAGCCGTGAAGACTATTGGACGCGACGGGCTATCACCCACGGTTTGAGTGAACCCAGGCTGTGTAAGCCGAAACTAGGTTTTGTGGGATGCTTGGCAAACCCTGCTCAATCTCGTCCAACCTTGACGGACTACTTACCCAATCGGTGACCCAGGTGATCAACCTCAACCGGGATGCGGGGCAGGGAGCTACCTGCTGCTCAAGCTCGTCCGCGATACGTGACACACACTCGATGCTGTCGTCGAGCTGGGTAATCTGATCCATGATTCCGCTCCTTGGGTGATAGCCCAAAGATAACACGTCGAAATCGGGTGCCATCGAAGCGTGACAAATCTCGACCCCACATTCATTGCGGCGTGGAGTTACGTCACCAGGAACAAGCTCTCCATCTGGGCCAGCCATCGCCACTGCCAGCGAAAACCTACCTCGTTCCAGCGACTGATCTGTTCCCATCGCAGGCGTATTTCGTCCGAAGTACCTATGCAGCCGAGCATTTTCAGAATACTGTACGCATATACAGCAATAGAGAATGCCGCCATGACAGGCACCAACCTGCCCGTAATGTCGATCCAAGAGTGGCGGCAGCTGCTCAACGACACCCGGGCACTGCTCCTCGCGCCGAAGAAACATCACAGGGAGCTTCTGCATCACGCTTATGCGCTACGTGATACGCATGCCGTGGACTCTGGAACCTTGGCCGATATGCTGGAGCTTGCGGACGAAGCTTTGATGTACGCCCACTCCGTCCAAGCGGATCAGCAGTGGTAGGCCGAATACACGCCTTGGTGGCACGGCGTCGTGAGGGATAGCCATGGCGAAAGGGAGAGATTGTGAAAAAAGATCTGAGCATGGTGCTCATGCCCGACCACCCTCTGTACGCCGAGGCTGTGGAAGCACTCAAGCTGTACCACCAAGCCCAAGCTGATGGGGTAATTGGAGCGGAGCTGGAGCGCCTTCGGTTGATGGCTGAACATCGTTTCCAGGCGGTCACCGACTACCAGCTGCACGCCCTTGGCGGGCCCGCAGTGAAAGGCCATTAGCAAGCGGCCTTCCTATCGGTCGACAATAGCAAGGGATGCGTTTTCCCAATGGCTGTTGACCTTCGATGGCCTTTACTCGACAACCGTTGAAATGTTATCCGGGAAGCCACAGCGCACTTCGAGCGTGCCGAAGTCACTAGGCCGCAAACTCATCTGTGACGGAATTGATTCAGCTTCTGGTAGGAATGAGTCGTTGCGCTCGGGTAAAAGTCTCTGTACACCTTGATCTACAACCTCGTCCGTGAATCGCGGGACGATGTATCACATCGTCTGATGGCGTTTAACGGAAACCCTCAGCCTTCATAGCTATGATCTGGAGGCAGTGACAGAGGTGAGTGATGGACAAAGATGGGTTTCAGCAATCCCCGACGCCCCAGGCGGCAGATCGTCAGTCTGTGAGCGAGACGTTTGAGGACGACCCTTCAGAGAAGCTGCGCCTCGTTCTGGAGGCCGCTTCAGTTGTCGGTACTTGGGTCTGGGATATTCCGAACGACCGGGTTACGGCAGACGAACGCTTCTCTCGGTCTTTTGGTATTCCTGCCCAGAAGTGTGAAGCGGGTATCCCAATAGCTGAAGCCTTCACATCGATCTATCCAGAAGATCGTGAGCGCGTTTCTCGGGAGATTGAAGGTGCGATGTCGCGTGGCGGCACGTTTCGCTGTGAATATCGAGTTCGCAACGATGCCGGTCACTATCACTGGATCGAAGCCAACGGACATGCCGAACTCGATGCCCAGGGGCAGGCTGTACGTTTTCCAGGCGTGCTCATGGACATCGAGTCACGGAGGGCTGCAGAGGTCGAGCGGGATCGTGTGTCGGCGCTGTTGCGCACCTTCACAGCCGCAGTACCGGGTGTTGTCTATGCGAAAGACCTGGAGGGTAGAGTCCTCATTGCGAACCATGGGGCGACAGAACTGATCGGTAAGCCTCCAGAATTTTATCTGGGGAAAACTGATCTTGAGTTCCTGGAAGACAAGGCCCAGGCACGCCAGGTGATGCAAACCGACCAGGAGGTCATGCGTGGCGGCAAGGCTGTCCAGATCGAAGAGCGGATCGATATGCCAGACGGCTCTGCGACTACGTGGCTGTCCGTAAAAGCCCCTCTCCTTGATGAGGCTGGGGAGGTCATAGGGCTTATTGGTTCCTCAATCGATGTCTCCGCTCGAAAAGAGGCCGAGGCGGCGCTTTTGAACTTGAACCGGACGCTGGAGGATCGCGTCAGCGAAGCCGTAGCCCAACGCGAGGCCGCACAGGAAGCACTGCGCCAAGCGCAGAAAATGGAAGCGATAGGTCAGCTCACCGGGGGCATCGCTCACGACTTCAATAATCTCCTGGCAGGCATCACAGGCAGTCTGGATTTGGCCAAACTGCGGGGAAGGGAAGGGCGCTCGGCGGACGTCGAACGCTACCTAGAAATCGCGCACCAGGCGGCCCATAAAGCGGCAGCACTCACTCACCGGTTGCTGGCTTTTTCACGCCGTCAGCCATTGCAGCCCATCCGTACGGACATCAATGATTTGATAGGTGGCCTGACGGATCTCATACAACGTACCGTAGGGCCGTCGATTCACCTACAGGTCGAATTTACGGCAGATGCTGCCACCTGCCTGGTTGACCCCGTGCAGGTCGAGAACTCACTGCTGAACCTTTGTATCAACGCGCGGGATACCATCGGCAAAAAGGCTGGCAAGATCATAATCACGACAGCCAACGTGACACTTGAGGAAGGCCCCGATTTGGATTCGGAGCTGAAGGCTGGTTCGTACCTGACGATTAGCGTAATCGACAATGGTATGGGCATGTCTCCCGAAACGTTGTTGAAAGCTTGTGAACCGTTCTTCACTACCAAGTCCACGGGTGAAGGCACTGGACTGGGATTGTCGATGGTTTACGGATTTGCCAAGCAGTCGGGAGGACAGGTCAGGATTTTTTCAGAGGAAAAGGTAGGTACGAGGGTTCACCTTTCTCTGCCAACTTCTCTGGGAAAGCCAGAGCCCACTGGCAGCGCGGAGAGCCTTTGCGATTTTTCACCCCAATGGTCAGACCGCACTGTACTGATAGTCGATGACGAGCCATCAGTACGTTTGTTCGTCAGTGACGTTCTCAGTGGTTTGGGGTGCACGGTTATCGAGGCTACTGACAGCCAGGCTGGCCTGCAGCTGCTGGCCTCCGATACACGCATCGATCTGCTGGTGACCGATATAGGCCTGCCCGGTGGGTTCGACGGGCGGCAGATGGCAACGTTTGGACGACAAGCCCGTGAAGGCCTGCCAGTCATTTTCATGACTGGGTACGCGAGCCCCTCGGTGTTTGAAGATGACGTATGGCGGGATACATCAGCAGTGTTGATCAAGCCATTCGCCATGGATGACTTGGTCGCCAATGTCCACAAGATGTTAGGAAGGCCTGCCCAGCCCACGCGCACCTAAGTGGAGGTGGTCTAGCGGTTGCGTAACGTATCCAATGCAGGTGACCAGACGTTGTGTCCGCAGCGTTCACAGACGGCCGAGTCCAGAGGTTCAAGGAAGCTCGGGAAGCCGCAGCTGACGCAACAGTGTAGGCCCGCGTTGGGCGGCGCCTGGTACTCTGGACGGTGTTCAACTGGCAGGACTGACAGGCCCGGACGCGTGTCCTCAGGGTTGTAAAAATACAAGCTGAGGTCGCCATCCGTCTCCAATAAGCCCAGGCGCACCTGGCCGAGATGTTCTACACCTTGTTGGCGCAGCTCCATGAACAGCTCGTTCGACGAGATGTTCAAGTTCCGCAGTGAATGGATCTCGTACATTCCGTCCTTTACGACCGTGATCGGTAACCCATCGATCCATGCCTCGCATGTTCTGCTGCGCCTCATCATGTAGACGGTTCCGCGATAGAGCAGCAATAGCGTGAGGAAAACCAGTGCAACCGGGAGGAGGGGTACATCTTCGTAGAAGGTCACATCGCCTGCGGCTGAACCCAAGGTGAGAATTACCACGAGCTCGAACCGGGACAGCTGCCTGATTCCACGTCGACCACTGAATTTCAGAAAGAAGAACACGGCTAGAAACGCCGCTGAAACGCGGAGGGCGACCTCCAAGAGGAAGGTCAGCGGGAACTCGCCAATGAGCATCCTTTGCAGATCAAATGAAACCATTCACTGTATTCCACCCGTTTCAATCTTCTGTTACAGATTGACCGGCAACTCTCGACCTTGGTTCATGCGGTGGTGTAGGCGAGACAGGCATTCATGTTCACCGGGAGCGAAGCAGCTCTTCCATCGCCCGCCAGGCTCGGCTATTCGCATTGCTGATTCGATTGAACAAGAGCGGCTATGCATACTCAAAATTTAAGTAGAGCGAGCTGAAAATGGTTTACAGTAACCCACTAATTTCATCCGGTTTTTGAGGAAATATCTATGTCACGTCTCGCAGAATACCGTAAGCTCGAGCAAACATTGGCCGCACAATTGGCCGAACTGGAAGCTATGAAAGGCTCCTCCGAGTTGCAGGCAGAAATCGAATTTGAGACCAAACTGCGTGATCTGCTGAACAAATACGGTTACAGCCTGCGTGACATCATCAACATCCTGGATCCACAGGCCAACCGCCGTGCCGCTGCTCCGGCCGCCGCTGAAAAGGCCCCTCGTCGTGCGCGTCAGGTCAAGCTGTACAAGAACCCACACTCCGGCGAAGTCATCGAAACTAAGGGCGGGAATCATCGCCAGCTGAAAGAGTGGAAGTCAGAGTACGGCCCTGACGAAGTGGAGAGCTGGGTATCAAAGTAAGTGGGAATGAGATGAAGGAGCCTCCGGTTGGGGGCTTTTTTATGGCTGGGAACGAGGTCTTGTCTGCTGAGCCCAGCCCACTTGCGGCACCTCATGCGTAACCCCGCTGGCTATGCAGGATCGCGAGTCTACTTTCGGAAGGGCGGGTAGCAGAGGCTCAAGACGATCAGTGACTGCATGCGCCGCAAGCTTAGGGGCGCGTTGACTCGATGCCGGTTTCGAAATTCGCCATCGGTCTGCAGCCTTTTAGCCCGCCAAGGCGGGATGTGAGCGATGCCTCGTCGTGTGCGGCTAGAGCTGGTTCGCCCAGCAGAGCAGGCATTTTTGTGTAGGTGACAGGGGATTAGAAAAGGGCTCACGAAAAATAATTTCAAAACACCCCCTTGAAATTTTTTTTTCGAGACGGAGTATATATTTTGTAGTCAAAAAAAGCAGTGTGCTAGGGGCCCTCACCGTATCCGGCGCTGCTCCTACCGCTTCCACCACTTCCATCGCTGGCCTTTAGTTATCCCCTATAATTACTGGCTGCTTCTTGATCAGCAATCTTGTCCTCGCGCCTTGATTGACTGACTATGGTTTGGGAGACTCGGTAATTAGTCGCCTTCTCCGGCCTTCAGGCCGGCTAGCTTTGTTTTGTACTCAAGTTTAGAGCCGCCCCAATTTTTTTTGAGATGAGATCGGGTGGAATGCTCTACACAGGCTATGCCGGAACAGAGGTAGGCTTCCCGAGCCGCGCCTGGCTGCTTGCGCAGTCGTAGATCGGTTTGCATGCTCTTCAGCTTCGCAGGCAAACGGGCCGAAGCCTGAGCACATAGAGGGTTTTTCATGCGCGAAGACCATAAGGCTCAGCTCACAAAAGCTACAGAAGGGCTGCACTATTGCGACTTGATCCTAACGGCCCAAGAGGCCAGGGATCTGCAGGCGCTCGTTCAAGAGCTCCAAGCAACGGGTAAGCACCCTGGGCTCAGTGGTGTGTTCAGAACCATTCTGGAAGAAACTTGGAGCGGTGATGAACCGTGGCCAACGATCTCATCACCATCGAAGCCCGAGCTCGATTGAGTTCATGTCACTTCCAACGAGCGGCTGCTCGAATGCTGTCTGTAGTTCAGGAAGCTTGAAAGCAGATCTGTGTTTGGAGGGCAAGGGAGGCTTGGTGTTTACGAAGCTTGCGGGCAGGTGTGCAATGGGTGGCGTGATCCAAACCCGGTACACCCCCATCGCGTTCCAGGCCTTCAATCTCCGAGCGGAGGTCGTCGATGAGTTCGACTGCGGATTTGCCAGACTCCTGGCTCAAAGTGAGTGTCAGCAACGTCAAGGAGCTCAACTCAAGACGCTGGCTCACCTGTTCGAGCTTGTCCAGCGTCAGACTTGATCGAGCGCCTTCCAATTTGGACAGGAACGTCCGACTCGTATCACCAAAGTCGCGCTGCGAGAGGTTGCGCTTGCAGCGAAGTGCCCGCAGGACGATGGCGAATGATGACTTCAGTGACATGTACGGCTCCTCCGTATGACTTTCCTCAGTGACCTTAACACCGCAACCGCTGTTCACCTCGTAAGCTTCGATACCAGCCGGGCTAGGCGGCGGGAGGGTGGGCGCCATTCGGTCGAAAGACTGTTTATGCGTACAGTATAGCTCGCTAAGCTCGATAGGAGAACATTTGTACTCTTGATGGTGGCGAGCGCTATGAATCACTCAGATGAGACCGACGACGACCGCTTCGCTTTCTTTTCACGTGAGGAGCTGCTGGAGCAGCAGTGTCTTTTGCTTGAAAACGAGCTGGTCGTGATGGGGGAGGAGTTGACTGCCCCTCGCGAAAAAATCGCGACATTGGTTTTGATGTGGACGGGCATTAAAAACGAGCTTCGCCAGGCAGAGTTAGAGTTGCGGCAGGCAAAGCATCAGCTTGATACCCGCACCACCGGACGCTTGTTAACACCTTCACCCTTGCCGCCTTCGTGATGGCTTTCTAATTCCACTCCGGTTACGCTCATTCGCAGCAGGGAAGAGGTGCAATGAGCTAGAGCCGTTTGGGTCTTGCACGGTGATTCGCTGTAGAGCGTTCAGATATCTACCTGGTGCTCTCCGGTCTATGCATTCGACTCATACCGAGGAAGGAACCCATGTCGTTTAGTGACTATCTGAAAGGCCCAGCTCACCGACAGCGCGCTGAAGCTCTTGAAGCACAGCTTGCGGAGCTTCAGCTGCAGCATTCGCAACTGCAAGAGCTCGTTACGAAGATCGGTGCCATGGACGTAGTGAATATCCAGCAGCTGATTGCGCAAGAGCAATCCAGGCTCTCGGGCATACGCGAGGAGACCCAACGTGCGCAGAGGGAGTTGGCTGCTCTCGCACAGCGCTCGACTGATCTGCAGGGACAGATACTGGTCTGGGAAGAGACGCTGCTCCTGGAAAGCTTTGCCCTATATGAGCCTAAGTTCAAGCTAACCAGCAGCCAGGAATACAAGGCTCGACTGGATAACGTCCGTGATCGTCAGAAAATCCTGATCAAGAATGGGCAGGCAGCCACCGGCAACATGAACTGGACGGTGAACAACAGCCAGGCCCAAGGCCGCAAGCTTGTGAACGATATGATCAAGCTGGTGATCCGCTCGTTCAACAACGAGGCCGATGCCTGCGTAGCCAACGTGAAGTTTGACAACGTCGAGCTCGGCGAGAAACGAATCCTCAAATCGTACGAAGCCTGCAATCGGCTGGGCAAGGTTATGAGCGTAGAGATTTCTGGTATCTACCTGGATCTCACGCTCGATGAGCTGCACCTTGCTCATGAATTCCAGATCAAGAAGCAAGAAGAAAAGGAAGAGGCAAAACGCGCCCGAGAGAAGCTTCGAGAGCAGCAGAAGCTCGAGCAAGAGATTCGCGCGGCGCGAGAGAAAATCGCCAAGGAGCGTAAGCACTTCACCACCGCAATGCGTGATCTCCAGGCCCGCCTTGAGCAAGTGCAATCTGATGAGGAGCGTTCAGCGCTGCTAGTGAAGCTGGCCGAGGTTGAGGCCGGTCGAGCCGAGCTTGAGAGCGAAGAGAAGCTCATAGATTATCGCGAGCAGAATGCCAAAGCCGGGTATGTGTATGTGATCTCTTACCTCGGCGCATTCGGCGAGGGCATTTACAAGATTGGTATGACACGCCGCCTTGAGCCAATGGATCGAGTCGATGAGCTGGGTGACGCATCGGTGCCATTCTGGTTCGACGTGCATGCGATGGTGTTCTCGAACAATGCGCCCGCGTTGGAAGCAAAGCTCCACGACCACTTCGCTTCTGGTCGCCTCAACAAGGTCAACGGGCGCAAAGAATTCTTCCGAGCTGACATTGCTGAGATCGAGAGGATCATCCGGGAAAATTATGATGCGGTCGTCGAGGTCACCCATGAGGCGCCGGCGGAGCAGTATCGTGAAAGCCTTCGCATGGCATTGCCCAAGCCGGCAATTCAGCAAGCAGAGCGGGTGGCCGCGCAAGGCTAAAGACACAGGGACGATTTATCGTGATCTATCAATGCAATCATTGTCATCGCTCGACCTTTGAGGCCCACTGCCCCCAATGCGGGGCTTCAGAGCCTGCCTCCCAGGCTCAGCTTGTTCAGCAAGGTATGACGCCGCTTGACCCGTCGTTCTATCCCGATTTTCAGTACCAGTCGAAGGGATTTCTGAAAGACATCTGGGGCAAGAAGAAGGAACAGGCTCAGCTCAATGAGCTGCTGAACAGCGTTCTCAGAAAGTACGCAGAGCTGAAACAGCCGTATTTCACCAACTTCATTCACACCACCCGCGATCCTGTAGGGGGAGGTGGAGATGATGCAGCGGTGCCAGGCGCGCGGATGAATGGCGTTTACTCCGAACGTGAGCTTTTCAGGGAGGTTTTGATTCGGAGGGGGTTCGACGAGCTCGAGCAACTACCTACCTTGCTAGACAAACTACTCCTCACGACCGCGTTCAATTCTGTGTACGCCGGCTTTTCTCGCGAGGTCACTCGTCACATCCGATCCGACCTGGCCAGCTCGCTGAGGTCGTGGATCGAAGAAGCTGGTACGACTTTCCGAGCTGACCTAGCGTTGTTTTACTACTACCTGTGGGAGAGCGATGCTTCCTTCCCGGGTCTGCAATTCAACCCTCAGGCTGCCACCACGACCGGCGTTCCGTTGCTCCCGCTTCAGGCTTTCCAGTTTGGATTGGGCCTTTGCGAAGAAATCTACTTCGACATCCTGGTTGAGCGATTGGGAAGCCAGCTTGAGCATTTCAACCCAAATCGCTTCATCACCATGTACCTGGTCGATGCGATGGATGGATTCCAGTTTGAGGCGTTCCTGGTCGAGATTTTCCAAACCATCGGTTACGACGTCCGAGAGACACAGAAGACCGCTGATCAGGGCGCGGATCTGTTCGTAAGCCGATTCGGTAAGACGATGGTAATCCAAGCCAAAAACTACAGCGGCTCTGTAGGCAACGCTGCAGTGCAGCAAGCCATCTCTGCCAAAGCGTTCTATGGCTGCGATGAGGCGATGGTTGTCACCAACTCCTACTTCACCAAGTCAGCCAAGGAATTGGCAGCTACGGCGGCGGTGCGACTGGTCGATCGCGAATGTCTACAGACTTACCTCGACGACTACAACCAAAAACTCATCGAGGTGTTCCAGGCCGAAGCCGAGGCAGAGGAGGCGTGAGCTGGGCAGCACTCGCTCTGATGTAATGCAAGTGCACTGATGTTTTGGTTTTCCGTAAACGTATGAGCCTACGAGACCTTCTTTATGTATCCACAGGCACCCGATGGTTGCTATTTCGTCGTAAAAGCTCAGCATCTGGCGGTGCAGGAATCCGTCCCTGAACGATGAACAGCGTGAGCCTTGATGCGAGAATTGCTTTCCACACTCAGCAAGACCTGTAAAAAAGCAGGTACCATAGTCGAGTGGTGCAATCAGGAGCAAGGGTTGCCAATCAGGCTCGCGTTTGCGCTTTGGGTGGTTGATGACCAGGCGTAGGGCGACATGGCCTACGGCGTGCGAAGTGATGGCAAAGCCTCGGAGTTTTCTCCAGCGCCGAGTCTCAATTACCCGCATTGGGTATGGGGCTTTGAAAGATCCGCTTTCAATTTTACATAGGTATTACTTTTCTTCTCTCTTTGAGCGTCTCGGCTTGCCTAGTCACGAGATGCCGCTTTGGTCTCAGCTCACCTGAATTTGGTGGGTGTAGAGAAAATGCCGATGTTTCGGCTCAAAAGGGTGGCGATGAAACGTCAAAATAGTATCATGAGCTTAATCGCACGTTCTCCCGTACGATGCGACTCATCCTTATGCTCTGCAAATGTGACAGGATAATATGAGCCAGACTCCGCCCCCCTCTAAAATACGATCAAAAGAGCCGTCATTTTTTGGAGATGTTTCAAAATTACTTCTAATTTTACTTGTGGTGCTTTTAATTTGGTCGGGTGCTTGGTATTGGATAGATACCCACGTAATAGGTGAGAATTTAGAGAAGTCGGTCGAGGCTAGAGGTCAATTCGGTGATAAATTTGGAGCAGTGAACGCGCTGTTCGCAGGATTCGCCTTTGCTGGTATTATTTTTACTATATTTATGCAGAATCGTGAGATTAAGCAAACAAAAAAAATGTTGGAAGAGCAGTTGAAGGATTCTAATAAGCAGCGTTTCGATAGCACCTTTTTTCAGCTGCTCACGTTACATAATGATATAACCTCAAAGCTATCTGATACTGAGTCTCTTGGCCGGGAAGCATTCCGCTCGTTCCACTCTCGTATCATATTGTCCGATCCGGATTTTCAATGCTTTCCGGCTTTGCAAAAACTAGATCGGGAAGAAATTCGGCGCATAAAAGATTCCAGAGTTATTCTAGAAGGGGCCGCTGTCAAGCTGGATGCTGCAGATGTTGCCAATCTGCAGACGGTTTTGGAGGGAGGGGTTGCTGGTCTTGAGAATTATTTGGATGACTCAATAACTCTTCAAGAAAATAAAATCCGGCAAGCCTACACTAAAGCTGCAGAGTTGCATGTGGACAAATATTCCCACTATTTCAGAAACCTTTATCACACATTGCGATTCGTTCGGGAGTCACCACTTATCGATGACTCAGAACGTCCGCGGTATGCCAAGTATGTACGCTCGCAGCTTTCTGAGCCAGAATTGTTATGTTTGTTCTATAATTCCATAACGAAGATTGAGCTTCCCGGCAGAGAGAAAATGGAGTTAGGGTATCCTAAAATGGGTAAGTTGCTGCACCATTACGATATACTGCAGAACTTGCCGCCGAGGAGCCTTTTGCACCCTTCGCACCTGACTATCTTTAAGGCAAATAATGGAGGGGTGGCGTAATGTCTCAGAGAGAGCCGAGGCCTGAAGTTTACAGGCTCGAAGAGCTTGCAATGCTTGTTAAGTCTGGCGATATAAAACTACCAAAATTCCAGCGCTCTTTCGTGTGGCGGCGCAGTGACATGCTTCAACTCCTAGATAGTATCTACAAGGGGTATCCGGTAGGAAGCTTGCTATTGTGGAATAGCTCGCAGCGTTTGAAAAGCGAACGCGAAATTGCAGGTCTGAAGGTCGATGAAGAGTCCACTGTCTATCCAACGAGCTATCTTCTGGATGGTCAGCAAAGGTTGACAACTATTTGCGGTGCTTTGTATTGGGAAGGCTCAGGTCTAAATAGTATCTGGAATATCCATTTTGACCTAGAGACTGAAGAGTTTGTGCATCCTAAAGGTGCTGAAAGCATATCAACGTACCCGTTAAATCAATTGCTTGAAACTCATAAGTTTATTAAGCAATGCATGAAGTTTGCTCATCATGAAAAGCATTTACTATACACTGAAAGGGCAGAGCGACTCCTTCGAATCATTAAGGATTACAAAATAGCAGTTGTCAAAATCGGGGATATGTCTATCGAACAGGTTGCCCCGATCTTTGAGCGTATAAATAGTACTGGTCGTAAGTTAACTATTGTCGACTTGATGATGGCTGCTACATGGAGTAACGGCTTTGATCTTTCTTATGAGATAAAATCAATACAGTCGAAGTGTATAGAGACTGGTTTTTCTGGGCTTTCAGGGCAGATGATCCTTCGATCAATTGCAGCCTCTGCTGGATTTGGTGTCAACAAAGATGACATTCAAAAACTCCGGGCGTTAACGCCTGAGGCGCTAAAATCAGCCTCTGATAGCTGCAGTGCTGCGATTCTTAAGTCAGTTGCATGGCTTAGGTCAGAACTTTTAATTCGTGATGCTAACTACCTTCCTTATGGACTATTTTTTACTTTCTTGGTAGAGATTTTCAGGCTCGATCCATGTCCTTCTGATGATAAGTTAGCAGAGATAAAAAGTTGGTTCTGGTTTACGTCTGCTACCCTTTATTTTGGTGGGGCCAGTACTGGAGATATCTCGCGGGAGCTAGTTAGCGTAAGAGACTTTTCCCAAGGGGCGAGCTCGTTCCTGTATAAGAAAAGCCAGATAAATATTGGTAATTTAATATATGATAAGTTTAACTTAAAGAATGCGAGCAGTATTGCATTTTCTCTATTATTAATCTCTAGGCGCCCGGAGCATACCGTTACGGGTAAAAATCTAGATTTAGAAATCTTGTCAGAAAAAAATGCTAGGCTTTTCGGGAAGATTGCGCCAAAGGGAATTGAGGATTTGAATATCTCGATTGTCGTTGAGCCTTCAAAGAATTTTAATGTTGTGACAGAGGCTGGCCCTAACCTAGCTGAACATTATTTGGATGCTGAGTGCCTCAAAAACATCAGCGAGGCGAATTCTGAAGGTTTCATCTGGCATCGGGCGGGCTTGATTGCTGATGCAGTAATGAATCTTACAGGTTGTGAACCCCTTTTAAACCTTTCAGATGTGGCTAGTGACGAGGAGGAAATTAATAGTGACGCGGAGTGACGCAGGTTAACCTACTTTAGTTGATCGATTGATCGGCCAGGGCTTAGGGGTTGAGATAAATTATGGCGCCTAAGCTCTGAAATTAATTAAGCGATCCTTGTTTTACAACCTCGGACGCTGAGCATTCGTAGTCACTTGTCATCGGAGGAAATGAATTTAATGGCAACAACTTGGGGGCTGCATCGTCTATAGGCCTTCTATCCTGAGTTTGTAGGCTAGTGAACGAGCAGTTGCGCTCGGTGCTCGTCGCGGAGGGGGATTAGTACATGGAGGTCGTAGAGTTGATACAGTTGTTGCCAGCGCTCGACCCTTACATGAAAGTGCTGATGACGCATGTAGATTAGAGGCTTGAAGACGTAGTTGCCTACTATGAAGATCTGGTATGCGAAGAGCGGGTGTTCGGATATTACCATCTCGATGGTTTCCCAAGGCGCTGACGCAAGCACTGCTGAGAGAGTGATCGTCATCGACATGTGTGAACGCCTTGAAGACTGGGTCAATGAGCGGTGATGCCACTGCACCTGCCGTCTCATCCCTCCAGCTTTCTGATAAGGCCGCCAAACTGCTGAGCTGGCTCCACATAGCGAAGGGCTGATTTCATGTCGCTCCACCCCACGTACTCCATGAGCGTTTTGATGTCCCAGCCTGAGCTTGCAGCCCACGTAGCAACCCCGCGTCGGATCGAGTGAGCACTATAGATCTGGGAGGGTAGGCCACAGCGCTCAAGTGTGTCGCGAAGCAGAGGTATCAGGCTGTGGGCTGCAAGTGGTCTCTCGCTGATGTTGCCCCAGCGATCGATACCTCTGAACACACCTCCGCGGCTAAGGCCAGCAATCTCGATCCAGTTCAGGTAAGCCTCGACAGGGCAAAGCTTGCTCAGCGATGGGGTTCTGTACTCGCGCCCGATGTTCTGCCGATCTCCCTTGCTAGACCCGAGGTAAAACTTAATCCCGACGTAGCGCTCGGCATGCGTGTTTTCGATCGTGAGCCTGGCAAGCTCGTCCCCGCGGAAGCCTCTCCAGAATCCTATCGTCAGCAGAGCGATATCGCGACTCGCCTTGAGAAGAGCGGTCATGTTGCCGACGGATCTTGCCTGAGCAGCCTCATCCTCGAGATGCGCGACTGCCTTCTCAAGATGCAGCAACGCTAGCGGGGCGGCTTGCTTCTGCTGGACGGGGTGCAGCGCCCTGATGCCTTTGAGCAACTGCCTGAGCTTTGGTGCCTTGGTCGGATCTGGGAAGCCGTTGCTCTGATGCCAGTTGGCGAGCGCAGCCAAGCGCTGCTTGAGGGTGCTAAGCGCCAGCTGGTCAGCGTACTCAGCGATGTACCGCACCACTGACTCGGTTGTAGTGGGCAGATAGGGGCATTGGAGGGGGCGAGGAGCACACCGGTGAGTTCCCCGCGAATCTCATCTGGCAGCCAGGTCTCCAGTGGACGACGAAAATTGGCTTCCAACTCTTGTGCGGTCATCACTACATGGTCAGGGTGCAGTCGGTGTAAGTGAGCGCTGGCCTGCCTGAGCAGCTCGAACCCCTCAACACGATTGCGCGCGCACTTGGACGCGGCGTCAGCAAGCCGCCACAGGAGATTCCTCCGGTACGCTTCTCTATCCAAGTGATAATCCTCCTGTAATCCCAGGAGTTGCTAGCGGCCCGCCAATCAAATGGTCAGACGCCCACGCCTAGTCGTTCAATACTGGCTCATTCATTCGGTTTTGCCAGACATTCTCAAAAAACCATGGGACGCGACGGTCGAGAGGCGGCCAATCGCGTACTGGCCTTCAGCGGCAAATCATAAGGATTGATGATATGGGTACCTCCAAAGGATATGGAGGCCCGAGCTCCGGCTTGGTGCCTTCCTGGATTGATGATGTCGCGCAGCCAGCCGCACCAGCAGCTCAACCGAACGGGCCAAGCCAATCAAATCCATCTCAGCCCGGTTCTGCGCCATCACAGTCAGGCTCAACTCCGTCAGCACCAGTGAATAATGACGGCACGGGCTCACTTCGGGGTGCACGCAGTAGCTTCACCCGATTCGCCCGCACAGGAAGCCCCAGCGATTTGGGGAATGCCCTGTCTTCCTATGTGCGTAAAGGCGTAGGAGGATCATCTAGAGGCGCGCGTCGCATGGGGACATCCCGCGCTACCGCGGCGAAGCTGCTGAGTATCTTCGGTGATGTTCAGCGCAACGGGGCAGCAGAGACACTGCGGCGGTTGCAGCTCACCGTGGCTCCAGGGCAACCGGCCTCCCAGGTGCTCCTCACTCTGCTTGAATTCATTTGCCCACCTGGCGGCGCGATTGACGAAGGTGTTGCTCGCCAAGCTGCACTGAAAACGATCGTCGAACTGGACGAGGCAGGCAGCGGTAGCTTCGAGGATATGACTCAAGCTGATCGGCAAAACTTCTTCCTCGACTTCGTAGCGAATTCGATTGAGAGCATGATCATGGCGGACTTGGGTGGCAGGGGCATCACCATGCCGGATGATGTTGAAGCAGTTGAGCGCATCCAATCTCAACTGAGTTCATTCATCACGGGCTGTACACGAGGCCAGCTCGCCAACCGTTTGGAGCAATGGCCGGCGCCCACAGACCAAGAGGTCAATCAGGTAACTTCTGCGATCTATGAGGCGGCATTCGATCTAATCGCGACTGCGGCGGAGGGGCTGGAATGAGGCATCACAGCATTATTTGCCGACTTGGCCAAACGGATGACCAGGATCTGGATCTTCTGGAGCCAGGCAGTGTCATCACCAACATCCCGTTCTTGGACGGACTTGGACGACTGCAGTTCGGGATTGGCCAGGCCATTGACCAATTGGCTAATCTGGGCCTGGGCCCAGGAGAGACTGCCGTCGACCTGGCACTCTTGGCGGCGACTCTTACCGCGGCGGACACTAGGATCTCGAGGGACACTGAATCGGAGAATGCCTGGACGAGAGAGATCGACCTCTACGTCCCCGTTGCAGATCCCGCATTGTGGACAGCAACCTCCGATTTGCTGGTCTCAACATTGAAATTCCTCACCGGTGACCGCTGGCGCCTAGTGTTTCGCGAGCGCCCGACAGGGATCGAGGAATTATCTCCCGCTCCGGAAACCTTGAGAACAGACGAATCTGACAGCGTTTGCCTCTTCTCGGGGGGGATGGACAGCTTTATCGGCGCGATCAATCTACTAGGTGGCGGCGGCAAGCCGCTACTTGTTAGCCATTACTGGGACACCAACAGCACCAGCACCTATCAGAACGACTGCCGGGCTGCGCTGCAGGAGAGGTTTTCCGAGACGTCGATTAACCACGTCCAGGCCCGCGTTGGGTTCCCGCACGACCTTGTGGAGGGTGGTGGTAGCGAAGACACACTTCGAGCGCGCTCCTTCCTATTCTTTGCACTGGCGGCCATGGCCGCAGAAGCGATCGGTGAGTCGATCACCATCCATGTTCCTGAAAATGGCTTGATCTCCCTGAACGTACCGCTAGATCCGCGCCGCCTGGGAGCATGCAGCACTCGTACGACCCATCCTTATTACATGGCGCGGGTAAATGAGTTGTTTGGACGCCTAGGGTTGAGCACAAGGTTGTTTAATATGTTCAGCCATCTCACCAAGGGTCAAATGGCAGAGCTGTGCACCGACCCCGCGTTCCTCGCGGATCATGTGCATCTCACAATGTCGTGCTCATCGCCCGGAAAGGCGAGGTACCATCCCGACCCCGCGAATCGATCACCCAAGCACTGCGGGTTCTGCGTCCCCTGCATCATAAGGCGGGCAGCAATTCACCGCGGTTGTGGGCCGGATCAGACACGGTATGTCATCCCAGATCTGCATGCGCAAGCTCTGGACACGAACAAGTCGGATGGCGAACATGTGCGCTCATTTCAGCTGGCCATCGCGCGCCTCAAGCGTGCACCCCAGCGCGCCAAGTTCGCCATCCATGAGCCCGGGCCGCTGATCGACCATCCAGATAACTTGGATGACTTTGAACAGGTCTTTCGAGAGGGGTTGCTGGAAGTCGACGATTACCTTGAGGGCGTGACCGCCGTACCACTATGAAGCCGCAGAATAAATCGATTCCAAAGTGGGTAGACTTCCATTGCCACCTCGACCTCTATCCCGATCACGAGCGCCTCATCGTGGAGTGCGATCAGGCAGAGGTTGCCACCTTAGCTGTGACCACGACACCGAAAGCATGGCGACGCAATCGTGAGATCGCGGCATCGTCTCGGCATGTCCGCGTAGCGTTGGGGCTTCATCCTCAATTGGTGGCAGAGCGTGAGTCTGAACTGCCTCTTCTGGAGCGCCTGCTTGAGGAGACTCGATACGTAGGCGAGGTAGGCCTTGACGCCGGGCCCCAATTCTATCGGAGCTTTGAAGCCCAAGAGAGGGTATTTAGGAGGGTGCTTGAGGCTTGCTCGGAGCAAGGCGGTAAAATCCTCACTGTTCACAGCGTGCGCTGCGTGGGAAAGGTGCTAACCCATATCGAGAAATTGCTCCCGAGCGACCGTGGGAAGGTGGTACTCCACTGGTTTACCGGAAGCCCCAGTGAAGCTAGGAGGGCTGTCGAGCTTGGATGCTACTTCTCGATTAATTCGCAGATGCTTGCCTCCGCCAAGCATCGGAGCCTCGTCGCCTTGCTCCCGTCCAACCGAATTCTCACCGAGACGGACGGCCCATTCGTTCAAAGCGAAGGGCGTCCAACCAGACCTGCTATTGATATTCCCAAAACGGTACGGACGTTGGCACTTATTCGAGGGCAATCATCTGAGCAAACTGCAATTCAAATCATCAGCAACTTGCGTGATTTGATACGCACCTAAATCAAACCCATCTGCATGCAGTCTTATGCAGTCATTTGCTAGTCAGCATAAAGGAATACTACTACTTTCATGAATGAATTAATTGATGCTATAAATACCTCGCGATCAGCTCTATTGTCAGTCACTAACACTTCAAAGAGTCCGGAGTTTGCGACTGCCTTACAGTTCTGGACGAAAATCTTGGAAAACTGTGAAGCCGTTGCGCTGCTGCTTAACCATAATTTTAATGTGCAAGCGTTTGCCGTCCATCGAATTTCTATTGAACATTTAGCAAATTTTGCCGCATTGCTGAAGGGCTTGTGCACCGTCGAGCAGCTTCAGAAGAAATCGGAGGCAGATATCGTAAAGCAGGCGAGACTACTGAGTGAGGGCGAAGATAAATCGCCTGTCTTGACCGATGAAAACAAAAACGCCTTGGCTGGGTTACGAGATAGGCTTACAACAAAAGAGGACGAAGAAAAGTCACAGAACACATTTAATCTGCTAGCTGAATGCGGGTTGAGTTGCCTCTACGTTGAATATCGGATCATTTCACTAGGCGCTGCTCATTCAACTTTAGTTTCTATCATTCAATCAAGTTCGACGGAGGAAATTGATAAAGTCAAAAAAAGCGTTGTTAATCTGCTTAAATTTCCTACGGCCTTGCTAGGCGAATTCATGGAGAAGCGTTAGGAGTTCATACCTCGTAAGCAGCGATAAGCTGTTCGTAGCGACCCTGGGAGTATTTTTGAGTACACATATCGGTGAGTACAGGGTCGCACGACACATAATGCTTGACGAAGGTTGAAGAAAGTAAGTGCCTGTCATTGTGTTTCCGCCCTCCCGAAAATACGGGATGAGTGCGACTGAAGGTTGTTTCGAAAAATGACTGTGGCAATAAAACTGGGTGCAAGCCTATATTCGCGAGCGAGGCGCCAGGTAACTGTGGCTGCGTCGGCCGATAGCCTTGCTGGCCTTCAGTTACTCCGCTCAGCTACCCGCATGGATATGAATCGTCATAGGTATTTCTCTAGCTCTTCTTTGACCAGCTTATCGAGCACCTTTTCTCACGCGAAAATGCGCTCATTCTAGGCATCGTGCTTCAACAAGTGAGATTTCTCATACCTCTGTATCGCCAGTCCTGACTCGCGCTTCCGCTTGCCCGAGCGTATCAACCGAGGCCTGCTCCCGGATAGCATTCTCAGCCTGCTGTTCTAACTTGTCAGGTGCCCGCCCAGAAGCCTCCGTTTCACTCTGTGGGTCGTCAGGGGATGACACTCGAGCCAGGAGCGCGCTCTGGTCATTCACGGTGTAAAGAGGAGCGATGCGCAGGAAAAGAATCTGAGCGTTCAGCGCCCTAGGTTGTTCCGGACGCTGAGCGGTCTGTTTGGTACTAATCAGCATGCGCTTGATGAGCGTGAAATAGGTAGGTGTAAACCCATAATCCTGAAGATAGGCGAACCCTTTCAGGCTACGTTCTAGAAAATCCGTGGGGCAATGTGGATGCCGGAACAGAGGCTCCAGAAGATGCGAAATCAGCTCAAGCATCATTGGAAAATCACACCTGCCGGTTACGAACAACTGGCTGATAAATCCGATTACCATGAATGCTGCAGAGTCAAAATCTACAGCAGGTGCCGCGAGGTAAAACCGCAAGCTTCTGATGCCCATATTCGCGAAGGCTAGACCTTGATCCATCATCGCGATCAGACTCGGAATGTCTACTGAGACGAAGCTGCGACATGCTGCAATCAGCTTGATCAGTGCGCAGGAGTATTCAACGCGCCTAAGCACACCAATATCCTGCATCCCTTTGAGCAGCATTTGGGTCGATGCCGAGTGCACACCAAGTGCCAAGGCCAGTTGAAGCATCCGTGCATCCAGAGAGAGCAGACCAGCGTTGTACTCTTTGCACAACATCAGGGACGCATGCTCCTCCACATCAAGTACGTCCCGGAGCCGATCTAGCTCAGGCGTCGTATGGAGTGGGCCATAGCAAGGCACCACGGTGCAAGAACTGGAAATCGCAATATCGATACTGCTTAGGAAAGCTTGCTCGCGAGCGTGATCATCTTCGGTTTCCTCATGGAATCCCAGCTGCCCCTCATGGGTGAACATCGTGCCGCGCTTGCGGAAGGCCGACGACATTTCGATCTTCATGTCGAGCGATCGTCTAGTTGCGGTGCTGACATAGACTGTCGCCAGGTGACCGAGCACATCCAAAAGCCCCAGCATCGCCAGCTGGGTCAGCATCGACAGATCAACTACCCAGGTGGAGCCATTGAGAGAGCAGGGCAGGACGTCGTGACCTGTCCCCGCGACAGTAGAGACTTGCAAGGACGGGCCATCCAGAGGCCAACCCCGCACGAGATCAATGATGTCTCGCCCCAAGCGATTCGCAACCAGACCTAGGGTAAGCGGATTTTGCTCATAGAGCTTGAGTATGCTCTCACCTTGGGATTGATGCTGATCGAGATGCTGTAGGAAGACATTCAAATCCATTTCACCATTGGCATCGGTCGGGATTCTCATCGAAACCAAGGTCTTGCTCGGAACGACGGAGTCCCGAACCCGATTATGAGAAAGCTCCATTAGCCGCTGGTGAATCGTCATGATGCGCCTCACCTCTAAAACCTGCGTGCCCATCAGGTAACTGAACGTCACCTTCTCCGATACACCAAGGCCGATCAGGCCTAACGCAAACTCCGAATCCGGTGCGATAAACTCACCTACGGATGGATAGTGCGTGTCTCTACCATCGATGCTGACATGCCGGATTTCCCCATGCTCGTCAGCCAGCTCTACAGATGCTCCGGGCTCTACTACAGCTAGCGTCTGCTTAACCATGCCCATAATCGAGTCCGCTTCTTCAGTCAGCGTCAGCATCACCTTGACGTGGGTCGCTGCCAACTCAACATCTTCAAGGTTATTCCGCATGGTGTGGGCAATACGAGCCAGTCCTTTTTCTGCTTGGCCATGGCGCATCTCGATGCTGGCCAACAGCAGCAGGTCTGTCGGTGAACCTGCAAGTTCCGGCGGAATTTCTGAAATGAGTACGTTCAGGTCGACAACACCTTCGCATGCGGCAACCCGGATCAACGTGAGCCAGGGGTTAGCATCTTGGCGGTGCTCAGAAACGGTTAGCTCCGCAATCTCGCGCATGCGAGCCCAGTCACCGGCACTGTTGAACAGAAACAAAGCCTGTTCCCGGGCTTCAGGCGACTGCCGCCAAGCCGTTGGCATAGAGTCGAGTAGATTCCTCGCCTGCGCATGGCGACCCACCAGGATGTAGCAGTGCAGCAAATCAACGTGCAGCGGCGTAAATGACTCGGCTGGGAGCAGCTTTTCGAACAGAAAAATTGCATCTTCGTATCGGTGAGCACGAAGCATTGCTCGAGCCGCCATTGCTAGCTTTTGAGGTTCTGTGGACGCTGGCGCTAGCTCTGCGATTCGATCTACATACTGATTCCGGAGTGCGTCATCGTCCTCGTACGCTCGACTGGCGAAGCACAGGTCAATGACGGAGGTACTGGCCGGAGAGAAATCACGCTCGGCAAGTTCCTTGCGGACGGTTGCCGCATCTGCTGTCTGCAACAGCATCTCCCAACTGAGCCGCCGAAGCATGGCCGATACACGAGTCACAATGTCAGACGGAGTCCGCCTTGCCGCCTCATTACGCGCTACCTGTAGAAGATCATGACGGGACTGGGCCATGCAGGCATGACCAAAGCGGAGCAGTGACTCATCAGGCAAAGTATCGATCACAGCAGAGAATTGATCGGTTACTTCCCTCCATCGTTGGAGGTCGCACATAGCCTCGACTTCAACCCGAGTCACAGCGGTCGTTATGCTGGCGCCCTTTATTTTGGCTTGCTGAACGAGCTCGAGCGCTTCCGCGGGACGCTGCAGTAACACCATCGCGTAGGCTAGATTAGCGATAACCTCGCTCACTGTCTTAGCGCTTTGCGAAGCCCAGATCGTATTGTCTCGATCATCAAAGCAAGCCATAGCGTCCGACAAGACTGCTACATGGTGAGCAGATAACGACCTCAGGTTCACTCGCGCCTCATCTTGCGTTGCGAGGCGGATGGCGAAGCGCAGGTAGGACTCAAGGATGAAAAACGTGCAGTCTTTCTTTTCCATCGCTATACGAATGAAGCGAACAGCGCCTTCATCGTCATCCATACCACTGAGAGACGATGCCAGCAGCTGCCATGCCGATGCCTTGTCAGCAAAGATACTTGGAATTTCGTCCTCGCTCGTCAACCGCTCTCCGGCAAGTAACCGAGCGTTGGTCGTCACAGCCCAGATATGAAAGGACTCAGGGAAACGATCTAGCAATACGCGACCGATATCTACCGCTGCTTGATACTCCTCTCGCAACATTCGTGCGCGAACCATAGCAGCGGCTACTCGATCATCTGTGCCACAAAGGCTAGCGGCGGTATCGAAATCTGTCGCTGCGGCTTCGTCAGTGCCTAGGTGCCAGAGGGAGAGTCCACGCAGTAAATACCATCTGGCCTTCTGGTGATCGTCGAAGTCCTTCAGGTCGCTCTCTAAAAGCTCTAATTGCTTCAAGCTGTCTTGGTATAGGTGCTCTCTCTGCCCTTCAGTAATCCGATCCAATTGTCGCGATATGAATGTGTCCGCTGATGATGCAAGGGCCGAAGGCAGATCGTCTGACATGATCAAGCCTTGAGCAGTTGCAGACACGGAACGCAGTTCACCTAGATGGCCATCAGTATCTGGAGTCAAGGTGAGGGCAGCTGCCAGCTTGCCGCCTCCACCGGTGAGCCTCAGGCAATTGTCTGCGTGGAAACCATTCCAAATTGAACGAGTGTGTTGGAATTCCAGGGCCAGGGCGCCCAGATGACGCTGTGCTGTTGCCTCCGAGATTTCGCCTGCAGAACTATTGAGTTCTGCGCATGCAGCCTGAAGCGAGGCCCACACATCACTGCTCTGGCGCGAGAAAATCCGCTGGCTAATGAGCTGCTTTTGGTTGTCGACTTCTATTGAGCTGTCGGAGTCCAAGTCATGCGGCATGAATTTGAGATGAAGAACGAATGGGTATAGGTCGGACTTGTCTACCTCAGAGCCAGTCTGGAGCTCCACTGCCCGTTGGATCGCAGCGTACGCTTTACGGTTGCTCTCGTTACTAAATTTCTGAGCATGGACACGCACATACCAGTCATCAGCTGAGGCAGACACCATCGCGTAGCGCACAACCTCTACAGCACCTTGCATTGAGGAGCTGCTTGAAGCGTGATAGACGATGAGCAGCTCATCCAGGTTGCGCTGAAACCCTGGCTTGCAGAAGTCTAACCAGGCGAGTCCAACCGCCTCGTTGAAGATCTTGTTGTCGGTGGGCTTCAGCGAGCGCTTCATCTGCAGACGCTGCTTTGCGGTCTGCCTAGTGAAAGGGTGAAACAAATCGATGATCAGATCATCAGTGTCATGATCGAAAAGTCGCCCTTGGAAAAGTAGCCGGGTGATGACATAGCCATCCCGAGCACCTGGGCATTGCGAACCAAGACACATGGCAAGCAGGCGGACAGCTTGAACACGGCGCTCGAATGACCCGCCACGATCGCCGGTAGAAACCGGACTCGCTACATTTTTTCGACCGCCTTTTGCAGCCGCATCACTTGGGGCTAGAGCTACCCTTGCGGGCTTTTTCCTTGGAGCCTTGGCCATACCTGGTTCGCAATCCTGAGGTTCGGGCGTATTTTAACGGGCAGAGCGTGCGGTGCGTAGCCGTTTTGCACCGTGACCGCATGATGATCGCTAATGACTCAGCCCTTGTTTGCCAATGGGTATGCAGAGGTGGTGCTGGCGCTTATCGAAAGCTGGTGAGTATTTGAGTGCTAGGCGCCCATGACTGTCGGTATTTTGTTCATGCCGACATTAAGTTTGATCTCCCCAGCCGTGCCTGTTGCTCGGATTGCCCGACAACCAGTTTCGCGAATTGCATCAGGTTTCGGATTGCTTCAGTTCCGGATCGATTTAGATAGAAGCCTTTGATGCCAATAGCTCGAGGCCCATCGCGATCGCACCTTGGTGAATCTCCGATCATTGCTACCTGAGCCGCACCTTCGAACAAGTGGCCAGGGACTACCCCGAGATCGTTGCACACGGAGCGGTAGATTGTTGGGTCAGGCTTGATGATCCCGAGCTCGTAGCTGAACGCGTAGGCGTTGAAATCTGGCAGGAGCTGCTTCCCAACCATCCGATGTACACCGATGCAGTGGATGCTTTGAAACGCTACCACCAGGCTCAAGCCGACGGTGTGACGGGGACTGAGCTTGAGCGCCTTCGTCTCATGGCGGAGCATCAGTTTCAAACAGTCACCGACTACCAGTTGCGCGCGCTCGGTGGGCCTGCAGAGCCCAGCCATTAGAAGCTCCTGCTACACGCCGTACCGCTTGTTCCCTCCAGAGGTGATGCAGTAGCGACCGCCTCTGGGGCCTATACAGAGTCGACCAGAAGAGCAGTGGCACGATGATCCATATTTGGGGGTTGTGCTGAGAAGCAGAGGGTTTTGTATGAGATCCACGGTGTGGTTGGCTGTCGAGGCTGACACGCGCCCATTCCTGTTGCTGCTCATAGACTTGAGCCGCGTCTGCAGAAGCTATCAACTCACTGAGTAGCGGTTTGCCTCTGGTAACCTTGATGTGGTTCTGTGACTTAGTCAGCGACGCGTGCTAGGGCTCTCGCATCGTAAATGGGTAGCGTTGCCCTTTTAAGTAGGGTCTGCACGAAGAGGTTTAGGGAGTGTTTCGAGCATTTGCCTTTCCGCCGTTCGAGATAGAGATCTCGAGATGCCCGCCAGGCTAAAGCAATCAGCCCAAATAAGATTGCTGCATATATCGTAATTGTCGCTCCAGCCAGCGTATAAGCAGGCAGATCATTAATAAATGGATTGGTTCGCATCTTCAGGCTTTCACTATAATCTAGAAACTTATAGAATGCGTTCATGGCTATACTCAAAAAACCTAGAGTGAAAAAGCTTCCGTACAACCGCCCCATGAAGATGTAGTTTAGAATTTTTTCGCCCAAGGTCGTAGACTCGTCCTTGAATTTCTTTCCCAGCCGTACAGCTTTTTCGAGGTTTTCAACAACCTCCAAAAAAGACTCCTGGCGGATCATGAAGTGACTTTGAAGCCAAAGAGTTTTGTAAGCCTCTAGCTTCGCTCTGGAGTACTTGGATTCGTAGGCGATAACTCCAAACTTTTTCAGCATAAAATCGCGGTACTCACCATCGTATTTGATTGCGAGGAGATAAACTCCCGCTACAAAAAAGGCCAGAGCAATGAAGCTCAATAGCAGTATTTCAATGAGCGATGAGTTCCGATAAAAAGTTGAGAGCGCCAAAATCACAGATGCAAGAGAAAAGCATATAAATGCAAATTTGTATGACTTTGTTTTTGGCCCGGAAACAATCGTGGATATCCCAAATGCTAGATTAAAGCTAATTGCTGTTTTTTCAATTTTTTCAAGAGTGAGTGCTTCCGTTTTCATACTGCTCCTTGATTTTTGCGAAGGCTGACGCTACGGGTTAGAGTGCTTAGCGCGACTCGAAACAGGGGGTGAAATGCGAGATAAACTTGTATCACATTCATGGGCTTAAGTTTTTTTTAAAGGCTTCCAAGGTTGGGCGTCACTTAATTATACTTGCAAATGTCATGTTTGAATTTCTCAGGAATTGCTACGCGGGCTAGAAGGGGGTGGGTGAGGAGTATTGTTGGCTCTTGCTCTACAAGCTTAGGTGCGATGAGGATCTTTTCGCGCATTGGGTCGAGATAGAGTATCGCGGCGTCCAGGCTGTAGTTTGAGCATGGGGATTTATAATTGAAGTCACCTTGGTGGGCGATGTGGTACAAGATTTGGTTTCTGCGGCGATCAGGCTCTATGACATATATGATCATGGATAGGATCAGCATAAAGCCGATAGCGTTTGCGAACAATGAAAGTCCGAAGTGTGGGGATTCCTTCCTCCAGCGAGCTGCGACGTATGATGCGAGTGCAAAGATTAACAAAATACATGTAATGGCAATGCAAGGGTTTTTCAATCTTATCATTACATGCATGAATGTCGACGCTGATACAGTTAGTGGTAGCAAGGCAGGGTCTACGCTAAATATTTCATTCACATTACCCAGAGCGTCCTTATGAGAAAACCAGATCACCAAGCCTGCAACTGAAAGCCAGAGCAGCATGCTTGATTTTTAGGCCCATAAGCGGTGCCGCCAGCCTCAACTCCTTGAGACTTATGAATACGTAGGCATTTATGATCATCGTGGCAGTCAATGCGAGGATCATGTAATCAGCAAACGGCATTGCGAATGCGTCAATCAAGATGGCAGAGAACAGCACCAGAGTAGCCAGGGCGGAAGCAATCGTGAGCGCTGATACCCGAGAGGGTAAATTGAGATTCTTCGGGCTATCAGATTCTTGCGATGGGTTTAGTAGTGGTTGCGAGCTCATTTTTATGGCCTGCCAGCTGAACGAACTCAGGTTATCGGCAGGCTGGTGCATCGCAGGAGGGTATAGATCAACTGGCAACCGGACGCTTTTCGGAACCAAATCACAATGAAGCCGAAATGGTGTGATTTGGGGGCGGTATGGGGGGCGACGGTAGCCAGGCTACACGCCTGAAAAATGATCAATTAGTGCACGATCTGATAGAGGCACGGCGAGCCGTGAAAGAGGCGAAGGCTGTGGATGACGCACAGCAGCTTCGTATTGCACGAGCGAAGGTTGACGCAGCTAAAGTGGCTCTGGGAGAAAGGGGCCCTGTTTGGTGGAACGACGGCACTCCAGACTACAACCGCCAGCGGGTCATCACTACGTCCTACGCTGACTGGTACGCCTCCTTGGGCGATCAAGCCTGATAATCAATCGAATTCGCCAATCCCCGCAGGGGCTACGTGAGCCTGTAAGATCAGTAGAGCGATGTGCCGGCCAGATCTGTAGTCGGTAAATGACATTAAAGGAGCAACACCTGGTGTTCAGGACGGTCATGGAATTGATCTTTGTGGTAAGCGTGGCTGTCACTGTCCTCGCTTTCGTATTTTTACCGTGCATGATTCTGAGTCTCGGGGCGCTGCTCGTGCTAGGCATCGACGACAGATTTGTGAGCCCCGTTGTGGCTTACATCGCATTCCCAGAGGCCGTTGTCATCAGTGGGTATCTACTGCTTCGCTACTGGAGGCAAATCACTGAATTCGTGAAGTCGATTTCACCCTGATGCCTCTTGTCCTGAACCAGCGATTTCTCGCGCTCGGATACCCTCTCTTTCGAGCTTCAGGCGCGGCGCTCGTACTGATGGGATTGGAGGTCTAGCTGGAATTTCCGGAGTGATCCCAAGTGACGTGGAAGCTTTACGAGAAATACAGTGCATCACCGCATTCAGAGCAGTGTCCGCACACTCTTGCAGTCCCAGCGGTTGGGCAAGTCTGCCGTGATCCTTGCCGGCAGAGCTTTAGCCACTACGTATGTGCTTGCCGAAAGCACAATGGCGAGTGAAACTGCGGCTCTACCACCGTTTGTCAGGGTTTCACCTATGATATTGAGGTACAGCGTTGACCCAATGATGCCTTGGGCAGCCTATGAATCTGCAAAAAGATATATGGGGCGTCTTAACAGGCTTGGTGGCTTGGTATTGGCGGTAGCTGCGAGCAAATTTGTTGGGTTCGTAGTCACCGCGCCAACGGCAATGGCGGTTTCTGCTGTGGTGATAGCTCTCGCCTTTCTTCTTGCTAACGACTATCGACGCTACGATAAGGAGTTAGTCAGAAATACCAACCTTTGGGGGCTTCTCAAGCTGCTTAGCCATGCATGGCAGTTTTGGGTCGCAGTATTTTTCTTTGCAAGTCTCGGGATTGGATCTGTGAAGTGGACAGAGCTTGGGTTTTGGTCTGATCTCGCGTCCTGGGTCGGTGCGTTTGGGCTGCTCTACGAGTTCCTCTTCAAACCGAACGTCAATCCTTAGGCCGTTCGCGCTGAGCAAGGTGATGATCAGCGTGGAAACTGCAGTAGAGTTAAAGAAATGATCTGGTTTCTAGGCGATGTGCATGGGCGCTTTGATCACGTGATTCGGCTTGTGAAGCTCCACCGGCCAGATGCTGTAGTCTTCCTTGGCGATCTCGAATGTAGCCTGCCTTTGGACATGATCCTACGCCCGATCCTTGAGCTGACAGAGATCTGGTTCATTCACGGCAACCATGACACGGATCGTCCAGCCTATTGGCATAACCTCCATGGCTGCGGCCTTGCTGAACGCAGCCTTCATGGCCGAGTAGTAGATATTGCGGGCCATCGCATAGCGGGGCTAGGTGGCACCTACGAATCCCAAGTCTGGCTACCAGGCAGCCCTGATACCGGCATCCAGAATTACGCAGACTACCACGACCGCCTGGCGCTCAGACCTCAGCACGAAGACATCGTGGCGACGAAGAAGCAGCACGCGCTTTCTGCAATCTACCCGGATGACTACTTCACGCTCGCGATGGATAGGGCCGACATTATGGTTTGCCACGAGGCTCCCAGCTGCCATCCTCACGGTTTCTCAGAGATCGATGAACTCGCCCAGGCAATGGGCGCAAAAATGGTCGTGCATGGACATCATCATGATTGCCTGGATTACAGGTCAGAGTGGCCCACGCTTGGTTTTGAGGCTCATGGCGTGGCATTCAGATCTATCATGGCCATCGACGGCTCGGTCATCTGTTAAGGCTTGGTGCCTGTACGGTGCGGAAAGCTGCTTGGTCATAGCCATCGGCGTTTCGGGCTCGAAGAGACCGGCTGCATCATCCCGAAGCCTTCTATCCTGAGCTTGTAGGGTAGGGAGCGAGCAGTTGCGTTTTGTGATCGTCGCGGAGTGGGGGAGTGCATGAAGGTTGGTGAGTTGATCCAGTTGCTACAAGCGTTCGACCCTGAGATGAAAGTGCTGATGACGCGTTCGGATTCGGGACTTGAGGACGTAGTTGCGTGCTACGAAGACCTGGTTTGCCAGGGGCGGGTGTTCGGGTATGACCAGCTTGATGATTTCGTCCTTTCCAAGGGCGCTGACGCAAGCACCGCTGAGAGAGTGATCGTCATCGACATGTGTGAGCGCCTGGAGGACTGGAGCAAGAAACAGTGACGCCATTGCACCTGTCCGTCTCATCCCTCCAGCTTTCTGATTAGGCCGCCAAACTGCTGAGCCGGCTCCACATAGCGAAGGGCTGATTTCATGTCGCTCCAGCCCACGTATTCCATGAGCGTTTTAATATCCCAGCCTGAGCTTGCAGCCCACGTGGCAAACCCGCGCCGGATCGAGTGAGCACTGTAGATTTGTGATGGTAGACCGCAGCGCTCTAAGGTGCCGCGCAGGAGGGGGATCAAGCTATGTGCGGCGATCGGCTGCTCGCTGATGTTTCCCCAGCGGTCTATTCCCCTAAACACCGCACCGCGAGTTATGCCGGCAGCCTCGATCCAATTTAGATAGGCCTCAACTGGACAGAGCTTGCTCAACGATGGCGTCTTGTACTCACGGCCAATGTTCTGCCGGTCACCTTTGCTTGATCCCAGATAGAACCTGATGCCTTCATAACGCTCGGCATGAGTGTTCTCGACTGTCAGCCTGGACAGCTCGTCTCCGCGGAACCCCCTCCAAAAACCAATAGTGAGCAATGCAATATCACGCGTTGATTTCAGCAGGGCTGCCATGTTGCCGCTGGCTCTCGCTTGGGAAATTTCATCCTCCAGGTGAGCAACCGCCTTTTCCAGCTGTACCAGAGGAAGAGGGGCCGCCTGCTTCTGTTGTACCGGATGAAGCGCCCGGATGCCCTTTAACAATTGCCTGACCTTCGGTGCCTTGGTGGGATCCGGGAAACCGTTGCTTTGATGCCAGTTGGCGAGCGCAGCCAGGCGCTGCTTAAGCGTGCTGAGCGCCAGCTGATCAGCGTACTCAGCGATGTACCGCACGACTGACTCGGTGGTAGTCGGCAGAAAGCCGCCCCACGTCACCTCGTAGTGGGTGAGGGCAGCCGCATAGCTCTTCGACGTGTTCTCTCGAACGCTCGCCTCCAAGTACTTATCTGCCTTGCTGGCGCGCTCAACCACGTAATCCTCCAATTCGAGCCCCCGGTGGCTCGGTTTTGCCATTTGTACCGCCTTCCGGGGCATTCTACCCCCGAATTCAGCCATCACAAGCGATAATCCTCAATTATGTCTTGCCAAAAATTAAAGAATTCTTGATGTCTGAAGGTGTTAAAGTGGCACGTAATTACATGAAACGTAAAACAGTACGAAATCGTAGGGGCAGACATGGCTAGAGGCGGCATTAACCTGGTACTGGTGCGGAAGGCTCGCGAGGCGCTGCTGTCGAGAGGTCAGAACCCTAGCATCGACGCGATACGCATAGAGCTCGGAAATACCGGCTCAAAGACAACAATTCAGCGCTTTTTGAAGGAGATTGAAACGCATGACCCCCGCCCATCAGCTTCGCCCTCGCGCTTAAGTGATGAGCTCACGGAGCTGGTGGGCAAGATGCTCGAGCGCTTGCTGGAGGAGGGGAACGAAGCCCTGGCGCATGAGCGAGCCGCATTTGAGCTTGAACGCAAAGCAATGAAAGCTGAGAGCAGTACACTTCAAAGTAATCTTGAGCAATCGCAGTTGGAGATCGCCAAGCTGCAGTCAGCCCTGCAGGCTCAGCACGAAGAACTCAAGATCGTTCAATCCAGCCTTCAAACCGAGATCACTCGAAACGCCCGGATCAGCCAGAGCTGCAGCGACCTTGAGATTCGCGTGCAAGAGAAGGACGCCCAGATCGAATCTCTGGAGGAGAAGCACACGCATGCCAGAGAAGCACTCGAGCACTACCGAGCAGCGGTAAAGGAACAGCGCGACCAAGATCTCAACCGTCACGAAACTCAGATCTACCAGATGCAGCAAGAGGTGACAGTTCTCCAGCAGACGCTGATGGTTAAACAGGAAGACGCCACCCGGATGATCCGCGATAACGAGCGATTGATCGCCGAAAACCGCCAGCACGCCAAAGAGGCCAGCCAGCATCGTGACGCTATCGAGCATCTGAGAGGCGACCTAGGGATCGCCAATGCTGCAACTGCTCGCGCGGAAGGGGCCAAAGAGCTGCTGGCTCAACAGCTCGAAACCAAGAGTAAAGAGGCTACCGATGCCCATCTGGCTGGAACAGCAGCACAGCAAAAGGCAGAAGAATTGAAGGCACTGCTCGATCAGTCTGAAACCGAGCTAGAAGCACTTCGCGCTGCGATTGAAACCAAAGAAGGGTCAGAAAGTCAGTAAGCCTCGAGCCGAGACGTATCAGTGGAGTACAAATGTACTCTAGCCGTATTTCAGGCATACGCGCTTTTTTACACTTTCACCTGGCGGGGGGCTCAGTTGCCATTACCTCAAGCGGCGCATCACGCTCTAAAATGATTCCCATCGGCTAATCGATCATGGATGTAAGTGAAGAGGCAATTTATGGATCGCGAAGGCCCTGGCACTCCAGGCACCTTTGATGCTCCGGCATCACCACATCAGGATCACGCATTTCCGACAACCGCCTCGGAGCGCCTACAGCTGGCGCTTGACGCTGGCGCCATCATCGGCACATGGGTATGGGATATTCCGGATAATCGGGTTACCGCTGATGAGCGGTTCTCCCGCTCCTTCGGGCTGGCTGCGGACAGGTGTCTGGCCGGCATCCCGATCGAAGAAGCGTTTTCGTCCATACACCCTGATGATCGTGATCGAGTCTTGGCTGACATCCAGGACGCCATGCGCCGCGGTGGCGCTTATCGGTGTGAATACCGGGTGAAGCAACACGAGGGCGGCTATCGCTGGGTCGAGGCTAACGGCCGTGCCGAGCTCAATTCGGACGGCCTGGCTGTGCGCTTTCCGGGGGTGCTGATGGACATCGAGTCACGCCGCTCTGCCGAGGCCGAGCGCGACAGAATGTCAGCCTTACTCCGCACATTTGCCGCAGCAGTACCTGGCGTTGTCTACGCCAAAGACCTAGAAGGCAGACTGCTGGTCGCGAACCATGGAGCAACGCAGCTGATTGGTAAGCCACCTGAATTTTACCTTGGCAAAACCGACCTAGAGGTTCTGGAAGACAAGGCGCAGGCCCGCCAGATCATGGAAACCGATCAGCGCATCATGCAGAGCGGGAAGGGCATTCAGATTGAAGAGCGCGTGGACATGCCGGATGGCTCGGCTACCTACTGGCTTTCAATGAAATCTCCTCTTCGCAATGAATCAGGTGAAATCATCGGCCTGATTGGTTCATCCATTGATGTAACGGCAAGGAAGAAAGCGGAGTCGGAGTTGCTGCAGCTCAATCACACGCTGGAAGCACGCATAGGACAAGCCATTGCCGAGCGTGAAGCAGCTCAAGCAGCGCTTCGCCAGTCACAGAAAATGGAGGCCGTAGGACAACTGACCGGAGGTATCGCTCATGACTTCAATAATTTGCTGGCTGGCATTACAGGCAGCCTGGATTTGATCAGGCTTCGCTTGAAGCAGGAGCGCATTTCGGACGTCGAACGTTACGTGACAGTGGCACACGGCGCGGCTCATAGGGCTGCCGCTTTGACCCATCGACTTCTAGCGTTCTCCCGTCGCCAGACGTTGATGCCTGTCCACACCGATGTGAATACCCTGATCAGTGACATGGAAGAGCTGATTAGCCGCACAGTGGGGCCTGGGGTTGAACTGAAGGTGGAGCTGAATGCAGCATCAAGCATTTGTCTGGTCGACCCCGCACAAGTAGAGAACTCGCTCCTGAACCTGTGCATCAATGCCCGTGATGCCTTGGAGGGTGGCGGCTACATTTTCATCAGAACGTTCAACCAGGAGCTGGCGCAAGGGGCAGAGCTGGATCCTGAGCTGGCGCCAGGCAGCTATTTCACGGTTTGTGTCGCTGACAATGGAACCGGCATGAGCGCTGAAACACTGACCCGGGCATTTGAACCGTTTTTTACCACCAAGCCCGTGGGCGCCGGCACTGGCCTCGGCCTGTCCATGATCTATGGTTTCGCCAAGCAATCCGGAGGGCAGGTCAGGATTGAGTCTGAGGAGGGAACTGGAACCCGGGTCTTCCTTCAGCTACCAAGCCATACGGCTCAATTCCCTGCGCCACAACCTGTTGAGCAGCAGCCCGAGTCGAAAATCTCGTCATCTGGGGAGACGGTGCTAGTCGTCGACGACGAGTCTTCCGTTCGCCTGTTCGTGAGTGAACTGCTGGGCAGCTGTGGCTACATTGTCATAGAGGCTGCTGACAGCCTGGCGGGACTTCAGCTGCTTGGATCGGACACCCGCATCGACCTGCTTGTAACAGACATCGGCCTACCTGGTGGCATCGACGGTAAACAGATGGTCGATACAGGACGCAGCACCAGGCCTGATCTACCCGTGCTATTCATGACCGGCTTCGCGCAGCCTCATGTCCTGGAAAACGCCAAATTAGAGCCGTGTACGGCAGTACTGACCAAACCCTTCTCACTCGAAGCCTTGATGCTGAGTGTGAACAACCTGCTCAGGAGAACTTGACGGCCAGAGGAGGAGAGGGCTCTGGCGATATCAACGGAGGATCACCATGGCGGTTCTATTCTTTTTACCTTGGACGTCGGTGGCTGAGGAGCTGCGGATCGCAGGGATGCGCCTGATACCGTATGCGCGGGGACGACTGCCCGGCGAATTGATGGGAATCTCGCAACAAGTGCTGGATAGCGTGCTAGGAAATTACGGTGATCGCGGCCGAGGAGCTCAACCCGCTCAGCCAATTCATCGAGCAGCGTTTCTCCTTTGGAGGGATGACGCACCGGGGTTAGAAGTATCCGACTCCCAGATCCAGCAGCGATTGGTTGAAGGATCATATTTCGCATTTTCCGCGATGGCGAGCCGAAGGCTATGCTCAACGTTTGAGTATTACAACTCGGACACTCTCCAGATCGTGGCGCAGCGCTTCGATGCCCACTCGCCCGCACATTCTTGCATCACAACCCGAAGACGGGACGGCGGGACACAAAACATGCTGGCGGGGGGCGGGGGGCTGAAATTCATTCGACCTTACCACGTCGACAATTCGGCACGCATTTCAGTAGATGTCCCGCTGTTGGAGGCTTTGCTGCGGTTACCAGATGGTGAACTAAAGCAACGAATTGATGAGGCGATTGTTGCCTTTCTGAGGGCCAACACCGATGCAACCTCAATGGACGAGCGCTCAGAACTCATCTTGATGAGGATCGCATTTGACACGTTGCTTGCTGCCTCGCATGACAAACCAGCATTTCGCAGGGCTGTCACCGCGCATTTTGATGAGGTGCCAAACCCACCTATATGGCACAAGGGAAGCCTGGGAGAGGCTACATGGCGCGAGCACTGGAATAGTCCGATAGGCCGCCCCCTGGATGCTTGGGTTCACGATTTCAGTGCAGCGCGCAACGCTGCGGCGCATGCCTCGAATACGACTCAGAAGGGAAGTCTGTGGCCTCGCCACAACCACCTTCTCTTCGCGAGCTGGTTACTACCTTTAATCGTCAAGAAGCTGCTCGCCCATGAGGGTTTGTATGAGCTCAGCGACGAGGACAAGGTCGCACGTGCAGGCTTTGAGGTCTTTTTGGCGCATGACCTGCTGGCGCTGGCAGACAAGAAAAGCGAGATACTCGGGTGGCAAAAAGCTGAGGCCGAGCTGTTCCTACCTTTATTCGCGGAGCGCCTGCGCAAGGCATGTGAGTAAAGAAACCTTCGGCGTCAATCGGTGCGAAACGGAGGTTAGATACGCTACGTAGGTGAGCGGTCAGGGGAAAGCGCGTCCCTTGATAAGACAACCTCCACTGGAGTACAAATGTGCTCTAGGCATTCATCTAAAGACATTTCGGTATACCGTAAGGAGCTAGGGATGCGTTCACAAGCAGCGCGCGCGCGGCTTCGAAAGCTCCAGGCATCAACGCTGCTGCGTCTCCACCAAAAGCGGATTAGATTCGCTCAATGGGGGTTGGATCATGGAGTCAAGCTGACTGGGACTGTGTTGCTGGCAATTACGATCTGCGTATTCATAGCAATGCCCCACCTGCAAACGCTGGCCGGCTCCTATTTCACCGTTACTGAAAATCTCGCAACACTCAGATCTTTACTTAGCGGCACGGGAGCTGCATTGATCGGAGCTGCAACCATCGGATTTTCATTAGTTGTGTTTGCAATGCAAATCAATGTGGAGCGCATGCCTCACGGCCTGTTCCGGCAATTGAGTGCAGATCCACGATTACTCGGGGCATTCCTGGGATCTTTTGTGCTCGCGCTGCTGATAGCGGGAACATCCCTTGCTGTGACTCCAACCTGGGCTGTCCCCCTGATCGCCGCAGCAGTGCTGGGCGTTGGCGCTATCGTAGTACTGTTTCTCTATGCCTATCGAAGAGCTCTTCAGATTATTAACCCGATCGAGCAACTGTCGATTATGACGGGTACCGTTCTTCGCGATTTACAGAAGTGGGGCAGGTTCGCAGACCTTTCGGCCATCATGCATGAGGAGAAATCCGAGCCAGGCTCTCCACTTGCGGATGCAGGCGGTTTAGGTCAACTCAATCAGCCTAGAGTGATGTTCTTTTTGGCCAACGCCGGCTGGGACGCCAGCGCTAGGCAGGCTATAAATTACGCAATGTCCTACACAAAACGCTTTGCTGTGCAGGGCGACTACCAGGTAACCGAGAACGCCTTCTCCAAGATCTTGGAGATCAACGCTGCATACTGCCAGGCCAAGCTTGGCACCTTCATAGCTACAAATCCTCTTGTCGAGCTTCCTGGAACCACCGACGCTTTTATTAACCATACGCTTGAGCATCAGCGCCAGGCGATGCAGGCTGCATTGATTGATAGTGATGAGCGCTTGGCGCAAAACGCTCTTTGCACCTTGGGCGGACTGCACGCCGTGTACTTGCAGATTGAGTACCCGGGCTTAGCCCCCACAAAGCACCATGCAATGCTTGCTGCCGGGTACCTATCATCCGCAGTGGAGAGTGTCTCAGCACGGGAGTTTCCTGACGTCATGATGGAGGGTATTCGCCAGATGGGACGCGCGGCGAGGGTAGCGATCCACCATACCGATTCCGCAGAGATTGTTAGCTTAGTTCAGAAGATAGGCACGCTGTCGTACGTGGGGGCGCTCAAAACCAGTCACCAACCCGTCACTCGTATCGCCATGGAGCAGCTTTCGCTGATTACCTACGAACTTCTGACTAAAGGCGAACACAACATTGACTACCCCGTTCGTGAGTTGCGTTCAAGTGTCCGTGCCGCAGCGAAGATTTTTCTGCATACCGCTGACTCGCCGCTTGCCGGCGTCCATAGCAGCACTCTGGGCCCTTATTTCTCAGCTACCCAACTCCCGTCTTTCTTAATGCAACTCCAACACCTGGCGAACCAGATCCTGGCGGCGCCAGAGAACGATGAGCTGGCTAATCGGATCATCGACAATATCGAAACCTGGGCTGACCAGCTCTACGACACTCAGAAAGATCTCCTATTGCTTGCAGTGGAAAAGCGATCTCAATTCACCTTCGATGCCATCACTTGGATCATTGAGGTGTCGAATTTACTTAATGCTGTGTCGAACGCACCGGCGTGCTCTGAGGGAGTAGATGAAGATCTGCGAAAGCATGCCGGGTGGCTTGTTTCTACGCTGTCTTGGTTGCCTGAGGACGAAGAGTCCCTGATATTCGTCGAAACCTTTTCGCTGACAGAAAGCTTGTTCAACGCTGCGCTGGAAGGCTACCGACGTGACTGCATCGAGTTCTATCTGGATTGCCAAAATCTGTTACTTGGCTGGGCGAAGAAAGCCGGAAACCATGAGCGCGGCAAAGATATCGTGGCAGGCTCGATTAAAGCGCTTCTGGCGCTGGCGCTCATTGAAGGAACGCCTGAAGCGCTGGATCGCATGAAAAACCGTTTCAGTAAGACGCTTGCGAGCAAAGGGGCACCCACTGAATACATGCGCGTCCAAGCTGCGCAAACCATCAGAGATTCAGCTTATCGATTAGGCCAACACTGGGTCGGTCGAGCATTTGATCACATCCTTCTCAAGCAAGATCACGCAAAGGTGGCAGCATTGCTTGGGGACATTGCAGACATTCTGAACCCTAAAACCTAGTCGCGCTGCTGATTACCCTTCAGATCTGTGTTCATAGACTATGACCTCAGGCGTGCGCCATCCTTAACTGAGGGCAGGGCCCCACCCTTTGCCAGGAGCGAGCATGCCAACTTGCTAATGATCAGCGGCCTGTCCCGTTGCTCAGAGTGATGAGCGTACTCGCTGCCACTCCGTCCAGCACTCTTCCGGGACGATGTCCTCATAACCCCGCTCCTTTTCCAACGCATAGGCGGCACTGAAGGGCACAGCTGTCGCGGTTGCATTGTCTCGAATCTCAAGCACCTCGGTCTCGCTGAGCGGTGCGCCTTTGCAATCCTCGGCCGCCTTAAGCAGGCATACAAGCGAAGGCACAAAAACGAGACATAGTGGATCTGTAGACAAAGGCTTGCCTCTTGGTAGGGATTGGACGCCACATTTTACCTGTCTAAGACTGAGGTGCGAAGCGCATCAATGTCCAAGCGGCGCCGCTCCCCGATGGTTGACTGATTACCAACTGATCGTGACGGCCCATTAACGCAACGATGCGGCGGCGGGGATCGATAGCGGGATCCGCAGAAGAGTCCCTTGAGCCAACGCCCCAGTGTTCCGTACTTACCCAAGCCTGAGTCAGCGGCGCAGCTGCCGCGTCAATGAGCTTCGCCAGACAGCTGGCGGTTTGGGGCGCAATAAGGCCATTCAATTCCGCGGCCTTTCTTGCCAGCTTCTCAGCACTGGCCAAGATGGAAGGCGGGATGATCAGCGAGGGAGGTATACCCCCGTAGTTACCGCTCGTATTTGGAGATGGATGCTGACTCATCGCCCCAGCTCCCTAGGTGTGTTCCATTTGAATGAGCCTGGCAACTGACCGGTCTCTGTGGACTGCGCGACGACCAGCTCCGCAAACTGCACGAGGTTTCGGATGGCTCCGGTACCTGATCGATCAAGATGAAAGCCTTTGATGCCAACACTGCGAGGGCCATCTCGGTCGCAGTGCGGCGAATCGCCGATCATTGCTACTTGTGCCGCATCTCCGAATAGGTGGCCAGGTACGACGCCAAGATCACGGCATACGGCGCGGTAGATTGTAGGGTCAGGCTTGGTGACTCCGAGCTCGTAGCTGAACGCGTAGGCATTGAGATCTGGCAGGAGTCTCTTTACCGCCGGCCCATAGAGCAGCTAGGTTGCTGCAGACGGTAGTGGCGATCCCGTGCTCACGGAGGAGGGTGATTGCATCGAGAGCATCCTGGAAGACCTCGATCGATTCAATCTCGCGTTGAAGTTCAGACTCGATTTCAGCCATGCGCGTCGCTGCGATCTGGATGCTGAGGAGGTCAGCAGCTTCTCGAATCCCAGCATCGAGGGTGAGCAGTTTGTGGGCATCGCCAGAGGTAGGGCGACGGCCAAGCTTTGCACCTTCTCGCAATAACTGGCGATACGGATGCGAGGGGGAGGTGATCCGGAGGGTTGTGCCGAAGGCGTCGAAGATAACTGCTGTGATTGCCATGCCTATCTCCATATCGACTGTCGGTGCGGATTTCTCAGAACTCTGAAGGCCCTGGTTTGCCGGGGCTGTAGCGAAGAAACTGCCGAAAATTTGCAGATTTTTTTGCGGATATTCTTCAGCGCCATCTGGGCTTGGTGTGAACGATCCCTCGGTACATGAGTACACTAAGCACCAACACTAGGATGCCACATCACTGAGGCTCAAGAAGTGAAGAGAACGCTGTTGGGTATGGCTGAAGCCGGCGAGCCACTGTTGAGGCAGGCTCTGGACGCAATTCGAGCTCATAACGAGGCGCAGGCTAGTGCGAGGCCGGCAGCAGAAATTGAACGCCTACGCCTTGAGGCTGACCACCTGTACCAGACGCTCATCGACTATCAACTGCACAAGGCCGGCACCCTTGGTGAGCCGATTCATTAGGTAGAGGGCCCTACTGCGGAGATTCGCCCAATCCGTAACGATGATGATTACCGAGCAGCCCTCAAAAAGGTCTCGCCCCTTTTCGACCACGAACCAGAACTTGGTACCGAACAGGCTAAGGTTTTCGAAGCCATGGTCTTGCTGATCGAAGCATACGAGGCCGAGCATTATCCAGTTGGTTCTCCGGCTTCTCCCTGAGCAATCGTGTCGGTACGTGAGGAGTTGAGCTGGGGCGTACTTTTAGTCCGCGAAAGTGAGCTCTGCCTGCCTAGACTCCCAGACGCCTGCTTGAATCGCCTTTGGAGCATTCAAACGAGGACGGCGAGCAGCCTCAGGTGCTTCCACCTTAATACGAAGGCCTGGCAGCCCACCATCACGCTGCAATTCGGCAAGCTCTTCCGTTAGCTTTGACATCAGGTCTACGGGCGTTCGACCTGTGTCCTCACTGAGTGTCAGGGTGAGGAGCGTCAGTGGGCTCAGTTGGAGACGACTACTGATCTGTTCGAGCTTGTCCAGGGTGATGCTGGATTTACCTAGCTCGAGTTTCGAGAGGTACGTACGACTTGTTGTGTCGGCGAAGTCACGCTGACTGATGTTGCGCTTGCTGCGCAGCGAGCGAAGTACACTGGCGAAAGAGGTCTTAAGAGTCATCAGGCTGGCTCGTCGGCTCGGGCGTGGATGTACATTTCCTTTTACTCCGTTCAAGGAGAAGCGGTCATCTGGAAGGCGCTTTCGATAGCAAGCTATGCATGCCATCAGAGCCTACCATGATTGGAAATTCGAACAACCGACGCGTATGCCTAGATCATGGGACGGTAGAGGGCTCTGTCGTATCCCTCGGAGACGTCGTGAGCAAGGGGCGGATCATCGGATACGAGTTGCTCAACTGGGATACAGTTGAGCTCGACGCACCAGTCTCGAGCCATTGTCTGCGACCGAGCTATCCATACACAAGGCATCGGAGTAATCAAGATGAAGAAGAATCTCAGCAAGGTTTTGCTTCCAGACCATCCGATGTACACCGATGCAGTGGATGCTTTGAAACGGTACCACCAGGCTCAAGCAGATGGTGTGACGGGGGCTGAACTGGAGCGCCTTCGTCTGATGGCGGAGCATCGGTTTCAAGCTGTCACCGACTATCAGTTGCACGCGCTCGGTGGGCCAGCAGAGGCCAGTCACTAGTGATGCCTGCTAGGCGCCGTACGGCTTAGGCCTCGACCGCCGCCTTACGTGGTAAGCGGAATGCAAATGATTGATATAGCGGTGAATCGACTTTGAGCACATGCCCCTGTGACTACACTACAGATGTGTGATGGGTGGGACACCCAGCCCCCCCCCACCTAGCAAAAAAGCTAGATTGCCTGGGCTAGGGGGCAGTGTGAAATCACAATCCAGCTTCAGCCGCTTTGCCATCACGATCGCGGAAAAGCTGGGTAATGTCTTGTGGGGATGGTGGGTTAGCGACTGTCAGTGGTTTGAGCTTGTTCTTAATGGGGGCGCCCATGACGATATGGTTAACGTACATGCGACGCTCATCGCATGGCTCGTCCCCTTTAGCCCATGCGCTCTGGAAGGCCGATTGCATGATGTAGCTATAAGCCGCTTTGCATGACGCTCTATAGCTTCGTTCCTGTTCTTTCCAGAAGTCCTTCTTCTGCAGGCTGGTAACGTCCGAGGGTGTCCAACCCTCTTTGGTCGTCCGCTCAGTCCAGTAGTCGTTGATGCAGCTCCGGATATTGTCTTCGCTGGCCCTTATCGCCGCTTCGAATGCCGACTGCCAGTCGGCATAGACGGGTGCAGGACATACCAGGTCTTGTTCATACTTGACTAGGCCATCTTGGTAGTTCCGCGCCAACAATGCATCCAAGGCTCCCCCGGGAGCCCGGGCTTGTTTGGTAGCCTCAGTCTGCAGTTGGGTTAGGGTAGTCTTCGCAAGGTCGACGGGCTGCAGATCCAAGGATTCTAGCTTTTGAGCTACAGCGCCTGCTTCTTCTTCTTTAAACACATTCAGGCTGTACGTGCTGTCGGTTCTGGTCAGGATTTGAACAATGCTACCTGGCAGTTTCAGATCACCCAAAAGGCTCTGTAGCTTCAACGCATAATGCTGGTTTTGCAGCATGGACAGGGAAGACTCAGCCGTTTTGGCCTCGGCTACAGCCTTGCCGGCCCGGAGCTTTGCGTCACGAGCCGACTTCTCAGCGTCGACTAGTTTCTGGTTTAGCGTCGCGATCTGGCCCTCGATGGCAGAACGCTGATCAGCCAGTTCTTTGTTTCGCGCTTCGCCTGCAGCCAAGGACTCGGTCTGCTTATCCATCTGTTGCTGAAGCTTCCGCTGCTCGATCTGAAGGCGGGCGAGATCCTCGGAAACGACCTCTTTTTGGAAGACGGGCCTGACGGTAAAAATGTAGCCAACAACGACGACGATCAGCATCAGAACCTGGGAAAGGTTGGCTATGACCGCTGTGTACGATAGGGCTTTATCCACCCGTGAGATGCCAGCAACTGGGGTCGGATGCTGCGGTGCATTGCTGTTTGAGCGCCGTTTTCCCAGAAATCGTGCGTATCGGTTACGGGCTGCCACTTTTTTTCCTAATGGGTGTACATATCTGAGGGCTGGCGCTATCGCGCGGCTGGCAAATGGTACGGAAATCTGCGGCCTTTCGCCGATTTTTTAGCACGCCGAAAGCAAGCTACCTCGCCAGGTCAGGTGCTCTAACTGCCGAACCGCCATTCCCCCACATCGACTTCGAAATGACAGGCGTAGAGCTGCTCCCAGAGCTGGCTACCGACCTTGGTCATTGTCCGGCGTCCGAGAACGACTTCTCGCAACACCTGGCAGACTTCCCGAGCTGTCACTGCGCCGGGGGAGTGGGCATCACAGTGGTCTAGAGTCATACGCAGCTTTCCTCGCTCATTCGATCGAGGATAATACCTTTGCATAGAGGGGCGACGTCATGGCTTCAATCGACGAAAGCTTGGATGAGGCTCGCATCATTGAAAGGGCCCTGCTGCGTATCAAAGCCATCGGCTTAGCCAAGGGCGTAGACGAGGTCACGTACAGGTTTGGCCTTGCTACTGGATATATCGCGGCAGCCCTAGACTGCGGGATTTTGAGCAACGATCAGTGGGAGCGGCTTCTGGTTCTTGCGGAACAGACTCAGGAATCACATCCTCGCTCGAACGGTAGCTCTGGCAGGTTCGATTGATGGAAATGCCAGCGGAGTACAAATGTACTCTTAGCGGATGCAGCAGACTCATTGCTGCTCCTCGGCTGGCCTTTCTGCATGGAAGAAAGCCTTTTGCTGCTTCTGGCGCGCATCGGCTGCCAGGAAGGTAACAGCTCACGAGATTTGCGCCATGCATCCAACAACACCAGACGGTCGCTACTTCGTAGTTAAAGGTCAGCTCTGGCGCTGCAGCAATTCCGCGCTGTCTGATGAGGAGCGTCAGCACCTGGTGCATGATCTGATGGAAGCACGGCGAGCCGTGAAGGAAGCCAAAGCACTGGATGACGAAGACAAGCTGCATGCCGCTCGAGCAGCGGTGAATGTGGCGAAAGTGGCGCTAGGGGAGAGGGGCCCGGTATGGTGGGATGACGGTAGCCCGGATTACAACCGCCACAAGGCAATTAACACGCCCTATGCTGAGTGGTACCGCTCTTTGCCCGAGCCATAGCGATCGTATGCGGGGAGCTGATTTAAGGCGTCGTGGCACACAGGCACTAAGGTGGCGCTTGCCGAAGCACCATCTTCCTTTCTGCACCGAGTTCAAGGTGCCCATCAGCGGAGACGATTGCGTCTGCCCTAGGCGTTGACCCGTTTCTTGGTGACGGTCTACCCGGCAGCGAACCGGAACCTGTTGCTCAGAGAAATTATCGCTAGGAGATAATTATTGCTGAGCCATAATTTCAAATAATTTCCCGGCCTCCTGATCGGCCCTCCTGCTTTTGGCTGGTGATCCGATCAGATAGGGACTGAAGCAATCCAATGTGGTGGCGTCATAGCCGGCGTTCAGCCGAATTCTCGAATGGCGTGCTGCAGCTGCATCCTTACGTCTCAGCCCTGCATCGATTGTTCGGGCGGGAGCCCGCCTAAGGCTTTACGCTCGCCGCTACTAGTTCCGCTATGCCTTCGCGCACGGCATCGATGTTGTCGTCCAGGGTGGCAAGGGCTCCATTGACGTTGCCCACAACCGTTGCAGCTCCTCGGTCATCAACCCATTTGGCTAGCTCTTCGACGGCGGCGCGTAAGGCATCCTGGTTATGGCTGAGGCGTTCAAGGACTTCAGCGGCTGTCCGTAGCTCTTTCATGAATGGTGTGTCCTGGTGAGGTTGGCAGCAGACCTTGTATCACGATTTCGCTCAGTGAGTAGTTAGCGGAGCGAGCGTCAGCATCTAGTGCTCAATCTGATGAATGCACAGCGAGCCGTGAAAGAGGCGTAGGCAGCCAGCGATGCAGATCGGTTGCGGACTACTCGCGCGGCGTTGCGTGACACAAAGGTGACCTGAGGAGAGCGGAGCAGCGTGTGATGGGGTGATGCCAGTCCAGACTTTGATCACCACCAGGTAGTGAATGGTACCGCTCATTAGCCATTCAAGATGAACAGCTTCGGCCGAAACCGGGCTGATGAGCCCGGTCGGGTTCAAGTTTTTACGCCGGTAGGGCTGGCTTTCCAGCAGAAGGAGGAACAAGCCCGAGCTCTGCCAGCGCCTTGAGTCCGTTAGCGTCTACCACTTGAGTGATATCCGAGGTTTTCCAACCGGCTATCTCGTTTTTGAAGATCTCCGCCGAGCGGAATGGCAGTGTGGAAACAGCCTCAAGCATGCCAACGCAGCGGTTTTGGTAACGGTCGAAGTCATCTACCTGCAGAAAATAACAGCCGCTGTAAGATGAGAAAACGAGCTTAGCTGAAGTGCGAAGACGCAGCTGCTCCCTTAGAAGTTCGAGGGCGAATCCTGTGCCGCGCACAGCTTCAACGGCAATGATCAAGCGATTCGGGCACAGAGGCAGCTCATGAGTTGCTCCGTCCTGAGGAGCATGCGACGAGTGACGCTCACCAGTATCAGCGACGCCCACCTGAGGTATGCTTGATCCAGACTCATCGACCTGATTGTTTTCCATGTTTCTTCATATCCTGAGTTTGGTAGGTGGCAATCGCTCACAAGTGATCAGGGTATACGTGACTCCACTCGCTGACAACGAAGGGACGTGGGGGTGCGCATGAGACTTCGATCAGCTTTAAGCGGGACTTCTAGCCAGGCAGAGGTCACGGCACACGCCGGAGGCTCGGTTCACGACAGCCGGCTCCGAAAGGGCACAGTCCCGCTTAAAGAAGCCGTGGGTGAGATGGGCCCTCAGCTCCTTCCGGGTAGCAGCGGACAGGTGCCTGGCCGGCATCCGGATCGAAGAAGCGTTTTCATCCATACTCCCTCATCACCGTGATCGAGACGCTTTGACCCATCGGCTCCTAGCGCTCTGCCGTCGCTAGAAGGTTTTCCTGCGGCTGGAGCTCAGTCACTAGAGCAGCAAGCGAAAAGCGGCTACTGTTCGCTGCGCTTCGCAATGCACCTCGTCTGATCGCTCTCGAAATGGATAACGAATGAACATTAACAAGCTGTTGATCTGCGAGACCTGTACCGCAGAAATTCACTGCCGCATTGGCATGTCCAACCGAGCCATCCAGCCACTCTCGTTTCTCTGTCCTGAATGCGGCACCGCAATAGGTCTCGTCATCGGGGGGCATCAAGGACTAGAACTGACGAACGCGTCTGAGGCGGAAGTGGATCACGAGCGAGCCATTGCCGGTGAGTATCTCTTCCAAGACTTGCATCTCGACTTCCCTATCTGGAGCGAGGGCTACGTATTAGGCAACACGCCGTTCCTGACTGCCATGACGATGGTAGATCGTGACAAGCTCATGATCCACGGCACCCACGCTGGCGCGGTGTTCAGGGATCGCCTGGATGTGCTTAACCACTACGGGAGTCGGTTCGAGGAAGTAAAACAGCTGCTGAAATTGTATCCGCGGACAAACAAGGATCTGTTCCGCCGTAGGGCATCAGAATTCCTCGACCGGGCGCAGAATCCTTCTCTTAAGCAGGAAGACCTCAACTTGCTGCTCTACTCAGTGCTATCCAGAGTCACGGCAGCCTTTTTGGAAGAGGAGACAGTAGAGGAGCTCGTGCAGCGCTACCCTGAGATCCTCATGGGGCTTGCTCAAAATGATTGGGATGCATACATCGCCTTCCACAACGAAATTCGAGACTCAGGATTTCTGCACAGCCTGCAGAAGGATTGCCTGAGCCTGTATGGCAAAATCTTTGAGCTTGAGCTTTATATCCGCCCAGCCATTTTTCTGGACTTCTGTACGGGTAAGGAACACCTGAAGACCTCGGCAAAAATCTCGCGCCTGGGCTTCGAGAACTGCAAGGACACCTACAAGGATTTGGCTGAAGTGTTCGCTCGGCAGCTTTCCTTGGTAGCCGGTATCAACAACCTGATGCACCGAGGTGGCCATAATGCGTTTCTGGCAAAGGACGGTGGTGCCTTGTCGAGTCTTGCCAAATTCACGGACAAGAACCTTTCGGAAAAACTTAAATACCTGGACGACTGCTGGTACAAGATCGACTCGAGCGTACTCAACGCCGGCGTACGCAATGCAATCGCCCATTACTCGTTTGAGTACGACGAAACCACCCAGATCATCACATGCTATCCCAAAAAGGAAGGTCTCAAGCGTGAGGACGGTGTCGAGCTCTCATTCCTTGCCTTCATGCGGATGATTCTTGTGCTATTCCGAGAGATGCATTATTTGCATCACCTCATCAAGTCCATCTACTACTTCGAGCACCTCATCATCTCAAAAAAACAGACTCAGACTTGAAAAAGAGGTGGGCGATAGGTGGGAATCACCAGGCTGCCGATCCAATCGCCCGCCCAGCACTCTCTTGGATAAACCTCTCTAGTGAAGATCACGGAGAGGATGCGATCACATACGTTGTAATGCTGCAAGCAGGTGCTAGAGGTTTGTTTAGGAATAGAAATTGGGTGAGTACGCTGAGCCACCGCCATGTACTTGGTTCGCTGGCTAGCTATGACTGGCTTGTTGGGCCAAACCGGCATTCAGGATGATTATCGATCGTAGGTGTTGCCACCAGTGCTGATCTTGTAGATGGTCTCGGAGTAGGGGAGGCGCGCAATGATGGTGGTAGCTTCCACTACACGTACCATCGTCATGCCACGGCAAAGCAGGTTCACACAGCCCTGAATACAGACGCACATCGCATCAGCGCTATCAATGAAATTCGTTTTGTTGAGTCGGAGCATGACGACTGTCCTTCCCTCAGGTACCGCTCCAATTGGGGGTACAGCGAAAATCGTAATCTGGGTCTACACGACCAAGCAGAGTACCAAGTGCAAACGAACGGCTGACATGACTCGTTGACTTCACTCAAGCGGGCCGAAACCCGGACGTTTCCATGGAGGACGGATTCTCGATGAGGTAACCTGCGCGCTAAAATATTCGGCTAGTAATGACATGCGAAAAGTTGGCAGCTTACGGAGTGTCAGCTGTACAAACGCACTTTATTGACAGTAGCGCTTAAAGGAGGACATGAATAGGACGCGTCAAGGTTCTGATTTCACAAGGAACGGTGTTTTGTGAAAAGCGGCCTGAGGTTAGCGGAAATGGACAGGATTTTGATCAAGGTGAAACGGCCTGCGCAGACTTGATCGCAAGCGGAGCGCACAGGCCTGCGACCGGAAGGCGTGAGGCTGGAAGCCCGAAGGGCCGATCCACCAGGGTACTTGGTGGCTTGGCTCACGACAGCCGTCCCCGAGCGGGGCACACAAAAGAATCGCTCCCAACTCGCCTGCAGCGTGAATATCGATTGGCAAGAATTGACAATGCTCAGAGACACCTGCGGTTTGGCGCTGTATTCAGAAAAAGAACTGCCGCCTTGCATTTTGGTCGGGTTTAGAACCGATGCTCTCGAAAATTGACGATCCGAGAGGTTCCGAAAAACTCTTCACGCCCCCAAAACTGCTCGTTTGTAGATTTCACCTGTATTGACAAAATTTCACCGTATCAGCCCTAGGCTTCCAGCGCCAATAGGAAAGACTCATTGGTAAGTCGACAACAATCCACATTAGCATATGCTCCTAAATAGCGGATTTTCGTCGACAAGACACACTAGACTTACCTTACCGGCACCCACCCCAAGAGACATCGGCGATCAATGAAGACTCTCGTGAACTGGGCTTTGCGCTACAATCTAAGATGAGTGTTGGCCGCTGGACAGGGTGATTACCATGACTAGACCCCACATCATGGTCGAAATTAAGAGGGCAGAGCGGCGTCTTGCTCAAGTCATCAATGAGATCGAACAACTGAAAGCTATGCCCGAATATGAGCGTGATCTCAGATTCTACGAGGAGCTGACCACACTTATGAAAGAATTTGGGTACGAGCCAAAAGAGGTGATTGAGATGCTTCACGCCCGTGGATCAATTGGTGATGTACGCGTCTCGGCGGACTTAACGATGCAAAAATAAAACGTCTAAATTGACCTAAACAATTTTAAATTTAGCACGGGCAAGAATGTAGGATTGAGCGATGACCAAATTGTCAAAGATATTCAAAGCCAACCAAAGAGTTGACATGGGATGTGAGGCGGTTACGCGACCCATCCATGATGACGAGGTCGTTCGATCCATCAGCTTCTTGCATAAGCTAGACACCCTTGCGGCTAACTACGATTACACCGTGAAAGAGATTGTCATGCTTCTTGACGCTGACGAGTTCACGACTGAGACAGCCGCGGGCGCGAATGCAAAAGCAGACGCTCCAGTTCACGTTGCGCGTACCAGCCGTAAGCTTCAACCAAAACGCTATCAGAGCCCTTATACCGGTGAAATTTTGGAGACGGCTAGTGCAAAACACAAAACCCTGAAAACTTGGCAGAGCATCTACGGTGTCGCCGAGGTAGAGACCTGGCGTATCTGAGTTTTTGACAGAGTGAATTAACGACAAGGGTAGGGGAGATGCCAATGCCAATCTTCAGATGCCTCTTTACCGATGCCTACATGGAGGCTGCAGTCCCGACCGACGCATCATGCGGTAGCTAAGATCACCAATTTGCGCAGCAATTTTTTGAATCTCTATATCGCAACACTCTCGCGCTGCACTTGATGCAGCACGTCGAAAACGATAGAGATGACGCAAGATGGTATCCGCGTGGTATCCATCACCACCTTCGGGCTTCGGAAACAGCGGTATCGTAGGAAGTTCAGAAATAGGATCGACCCCGATCGACCTCAAGTGCCCATCGAATATTGGGGTGAACGCCATAGGCATGCAAAATGAATTGCCAGTGCCCAACGCTGTATCTGGCGAAAATAGCCATTGGCCATTATTGCTTCGAGTAAACTGGGCAAGAGAGCTTGAACTTTGGTATGTACCGATGACAGTTGCAGGTGGGAAATCAGTCCACCGAGCGAAGCTCATCAGCACCCCAATCTCCAGAGCCTTATCGGACTGTCGGCCATCCTCAAGTGCAAATTTGAATAGCCAGTCCATTTGATGGTCTGTGAAAGTCGGTAGTCCATGATTTTTAGGCAGTTTTGGAGGCGCATGCATTCTTCTACTGACGGGATTCGGCCGAGCACTCATTGTCATTGAATGATAAAAACCAAAGAACTCCCTTGCGCAGTTGATTCTGCGATTGTGAGACGTGGCTACGATTTTTTCCACGCCTCCGGTATCACACACCTTACGCTTGAACGGGCGCCACTCTTGATTAATTGGCCAATCGTAAAACGGAGTATGAGGTGCCTCAGCATACTTTTGATGTGGCGCAGAGCTCGTCCATGACTCGGGCGGTTGAGCGCAAAACATCGCGTATGAATCCACATGGCGCTCATCCCAGTCCAACAGTGAAATCCTTTGAGAGAAGCTCCAGAGCAGCATTGCTTCCAGCGATCGTGTCATAACCGAGTAAACTTGTTCGTCCATATGAACAAATCCACGCCAAGTAAGGTATTCATTGCAGTACCAGGCGCTCATAAACGGTTGCGCACGCGGATCAATGGCTTCCATGTGAACATTCACATACCGGTTTGCAGGAAAGGCCTGTGCGCTGTTAGGAAACCAATGCTTGTAGGGAGGAAAAATAGGAAACACGATGGGTGGGTGTTCCATAGCCGCCACCGTTAGATAAAATCAATAAGAGGATAAACACGTTGACGCTGTAAGGTTAGTCAGATTTTAAGAGCCGTCAAATCTGCAGAATACCGCCCGCAGTAGGTCGGTCATTGCTGAACACCTTGCTAGGATTCCTTGCAGATCCTGGCGCTAACCGATTGATTCGATGACGGTCGGTGATTCGTGAACGGGAAGGTCGGCGAATGGTGAAAGGTTGCACTGCGAGTCGAGCGGGTGTACCTAACTAATACGTCATTTAACATAATATGCATTATGCGCACATTCGCATTTGCCATCTGGTACTAGGTCAGGCAGATTCAAAGACAGCCTAAGGCCATCGTCCACCCTTTGACCCAGGTTAAGAAAACTCCCGATGACCTGAGCGAAAATACAAGCTCCGTACCCTCACGGGGATTCTGACATGACCATCATCGTAACCGGCGCCGCAGGATTCATCGGTAGCAACCTCATCCAGGCGCTCAACCAACGCAACGAATCCGAGATCATCGCTGTCGACGATCTCACCGATGGCGACAAATTCCGCAACCTGGCCGACAGCGACATCGCCGACTACTTGGACAAGGACGACTTCCTCGAGCGTTTCAGTCGTGGCCAGTTCGGCAAGGTCCGTGCAGTCCTGCACCAAGGCGCATGCTCAAGTACCATCGAAACCGACGGTAGATTCATGATGGACAACAACTACCGGTTCAGTCGGCAATTGCTGGAGTCTGCGCAGCTACAACGGATCCCGCTGCTATATGCCTCGTCGGCTGCAGTCTACGGTGCGGGCCAGGACTTTCGTGAACAGCGCACGTGCGAGCGCCCGCTGAACGTTTATGGCTACTCCAAATTCCTTTTCGATCAACAGGTTCGCCGGCAACTACCGGTCGCACGCAGCCAGATCGTCGGTTTGCGTTATTTCAATGTCTACGGGCCCCACGAACAGCACAAAGGTGCCATGGCGTCAGTGGCTTTGCACTGCTTCAACCAGTATCAGGCCCTCGGCAAAGTCAGCCTGTTTGGCAGCTATGGCGATTACCCCAGCGGTGGTCACCTGCGTGATTTCGTCTCGGTGGACGATGTGGTCAAGGTCAATCTTTTCTTCCTCGATCACCCGCATCTGAGCGGCCTGTTCAATGTCGGCAGTGGCCGTGCCCAGACGTTCAACGATGTCGCACTGACAGTGATCAATCGGCTGCGCGAGCAGCAAGGTCAGCCATCCCTATCACTGGAAATGGCCTTGCTTGAAGGTTGTCTGGAATATGGCAATTTCCCTGATCATTTACGGGGAAAGTACCAGTGTTACACTTGTGCGGACCTGGGGCACTTGCGATCTGCTGGCTACACAGCGAAAACACTGACTGTCGAGCAAGGCGTTTCGCATTATTGCGACTGGTTGCAGAGTGGCGTGCGCCCGCCCCTTGCTCTTGCCAAACCATCAGCAGCCGCTTGATGCCTGCTCCTGTTTGCATATAACTACACTAAATGACTATTTAGTTGAGTTACATTCCTCTGAGTGCTGGGGCTGACAATTTAGCTACTGCGTCACCTGAAGATGGCACCCAATTGTTTCCTTCAGGTAAACCATGGCAGCGGCAATAACCCTGTCTTGATCCTCACTGCGGCTGGAAGCGGAAATGCCCGGTTGCACGATTAGCACTTCAGCCTCGATAAACTTGAATCGGCTTTCTCTGAGGATCTCGTTCAACCTAGCCGACCTTCCCTGAAAGAACCGCGTAGGACGCTCTGCGGATCTGAGCCGCTCCTCGCGCCCCAATTTGCAATGAATGAGCGATAGCCTGATCAACGGATCTTCCACATTTATGCGAACAAGGTCGGCAGCTTCGCACGCGATGTATACCTGGGCGGCACGCCACTGAATCGAGTCTACCCTGCCCTCTCCCGGAATGCTCTGTCCTCCACGTCGATGCAGCAGCCGGCAGATCAGCGCAGGTATCGCTCGAGTGCAAGCGCATTACCCGGTGCTGCACCGGAGGCGGTGTTGTCGAAGATGCACCAGGTTGCCGCACCTGCGGCGTGGCTGCGCTGCAGCCGCTCAGCCAACTGTTGCAGGTACTCTTGCGAATACTCGCTATGGTAGATCCGCGGCTCGCCGTGCAGGCGCCAGTAGACCAATCCAGGCCAGCCAGCGGGTTGTGCATCGGCAGCGAAGCGTGAAGGGCTTGCCGCTACCTGGGCAATACGCAAGTCGATGAGCATCGACTGCGCCCCTAGCCAACTGGCGTGCCTGGGCTCGACCGCCACCGGCCCGGCATGGCGTTGGCGCAGGAGTTCAAAAAAACGCCGGTCGCGGCTGGCATCATGGGCTAGCAATGGCGGCAGCTGTACGAGCAGGCAGCCCAGGCGGTCACCCAATTGCTGGCATTGGCCAAGAAACACATCTAGCGCAACCTCACAGCCTTCCAGGCGCAGTTCATGGGTGATTATCTTGGGCAGCTTGACGGCGAAACGGAAATACTCCGGTACCGAGCAAGCCCAGCGGGCATAGGTGGTAGGCAGATGCGGCCGGTAGAACGAGGTGTTGATCTCCACGGCACCAAGCCGCGCGGCATAGCGCTGCAATTGGCTGCCCGCCTGCACGAACTCATCGGCGTACTGGCGGGACAAGCTCCAGCCCGCGCACCCCAGGTGGATCATCATGGCACTCCATAGCACGCCGTTGCCGCAATGGAGTCGCCAGAGCCGGTCGTCGTTCCATTTGTCGCTATGCATCATGTACTACGTGCACTACAACATGCTCGGTTTGTGAAATCGGATCGACCTATGGCGCCCATGGGAGATCCCATGAAAAGGACCTTCAAACAATCCAGGCACCCGGGAGGCGCGCTGCTCATGAATGACCGCATCATAACCCTGTTCACCGACACCACCCTGTTGGGCATTTCCATCCTCAATCTGCTGCTAGCCCTGGCTGTGGCCATCGGAACCTTCCTGGTCTCTCGCGCCGCCATCAGCTTCCTGCTGCACCGCGTCCGTCGCTGGTCTGAACACGACGGTGTGCTCAGCCACGTGCTGGCCAAGGTGCTGGCTGGCACCAGCAATCTCCTGCTATTGCTCGCCTCCTTGCTGGTAGGCCTGAGCATGCTCGACCTGCCGGAGCGTTGGCTGACGCGGGTCAGTAGCCTGTGGTTCGTGGTCGCCGCCCTGCAAATCGGGCTGTGGGCCAACCGCGCCATCGGCCTGGGCCTGAACCGCTACTTTGCCCGCCACCGCACCGACGGCCTGAACCAGGGCAGCGCGCTGGCCACCCTGGCGGCGTGGGGAGCGCGGGTACTGCTGTGGTCGGTGGTGGTGCTGGCAATGCTGTCCAACCTGGGCGTCAATATCACCGCTTTCGTCGCCAGTCTGGGTGTCGGCGGTATCGCCGTGGCGCTGGCCGTGCAGAACATCCTTGGCGACCTGTTCGCCTCGCTGTCGATCGCCGTGGATAAACCGTTCGAGGTGGGCGACTTCATCGTCATCGGCCCACTGGCAGGCAGCGTCGAACATGTGGGTTTGAAAACCACGCGCATTCGCAGCCTGGGTGGCGAACAGATTGTCATGGCCAATGCCAGCATGATCAGCAGCACCATCCAGAACTACAAACGCCTGCAGGAACGACGCATCGTGTTTGAATTCGGTCTGTCCTACGACACGCCAACCGAGGCGGTGAAAAAAGCCCCGGCCATCGTTGAAGAGGCTATCAAGGCGCAGCAGCAGGTGCGTTTCGACCGTGCCCATTTGCGCGGTTTTGGCAAGGAGGCGCTGGAGTTCGAGTGCGTGTACATCGTCAAGGACCCTGGCTACAACCTGTACATGGATATTCAGCAGGCCATCAACTTCCACCTGCTCGAGCGCTTTTCCAAGGTGGGCGCCAAGTTCGCCGTTCCGGTGCGGGCGATCAAGGTCACCGCGTTGCCGCAAGAGGCCAAGCTCTCGACACCAGGTCGAGAAGGCCTGGGCATCAGGGGCGCCTGAACGGTCGGCCCGTCCGTCGCCCGTATTGCACGGACCGCTCCTCCCTCTGGCCGAACACTAGGCAAACACCGAAAAAAGGAGATTCATCATGAAGACAGTGAAGCCTCATACATGGCTACTTGCGCTGTGCCTGGGTGCAAGCGCGCCCATCGTGCTGGCGGCCACCAACATGAACGATCAGCAGGCCCCTGGCACACCCACGCAAGACGATGGCCAGATGAACGGCGGCGCCAGCGGGTCTGGTACACCGGGTGATGGCATGGGTACCGGATCGGGCGGCACCGGTAGCAATGGCACCGACAACACCGGTGGGGATGGCACCAACAATGGCTCGGGCAGTGGCCACGGGATGGGCGGCTCGGGAAGTAGCGGCACGGGGACGGGCAGCGGTTCGGGTTCCGGTAGCGGAACTGGAGGTTCGGGCGGTGGTGGCACTGGAGGCGGTGGATCTGGGGGATGATGTCGGCTGACCCGCGTTAGAGGAAGTGAGGTCCCTGCGGGCTGACCACGTACAACCTGTTGAAACTTTCCCCTTCGCGGCCCAGTCCAGACCCTATCGATCACAGACAGGGAAAAGACGATGACAACCACAGTAGGCGACTTCCTGATCGAGCGTTTGTACCAGTGGGGCGTTCGACGCATCTTCGGTTACCCGGGGGATGGCATCAATGGCGTATTTGGTGCATTGGGCCGAGCAAACGGCAAGATTGAATTCATCCAGGCCCGCCATGAAGAGATGGCCGCGTTCATGGCCAGCGCTCACGCCAAGTTCACCGGCGAGCTTGGCGTGTGCATCGCCACTTCCGGCCCCGGCGCTTCCCACCTGCTGACCGGCCTCTACGATGCACGCATGGATCACCAACCGGTACTGGCCATCGTCGGCCAGCAAGCGCGTGCGGCGCTGGGCGGGCATTACCAGCAAGAACTGGACTTGTTGTCGATGTTCAAGGATGTGGCCGGTGCCTTCGTACAACAGGCCTCGACGCCGGAACAGGCGCGGCACCTGCTCGACCGCGCAGTGCGTACTGCCGTCGGTGAGCGCCGGGTTACCGCCATCATCCTGCCCAATGACTTACAGGACCTGCCCTATCAGGAGCCGGCAAGGGCACACGGCACGGTGCATTCGGGCATTGGCTACAGCAAGCCAAAGGTCGTGCCGTTCGACGCTGATCTGCAATGGGCGGCCGAGGTGCTCAATGCCGGGAAAAAAGTGGCGATTCTGGTCGGTGCCGGCGCCTTGCAGGCGACCGAGCAGGTCATCGCCGTGGCCGAAAAACTCGGTGCCGGCGTGGCCAAGGCGCTGCTGGGCAAGGCCGTGCTGCCTGACGATTTGCCCTGGGTCACCGGCACCATCGGCCTGCTCGGTACGGAACCGAGTTACCAATTGATGAACGAGTGCGACACCTTGCTGATGATCGGCTCCGGCTTCCCCTATGCCGAGTTCCTGCCCAAGGAAGGCCAGGCCCGTGGGGTGCAGATCGACCTGCAACCGGACATGCTCAGCCTGCGCTATCCAATGGAAGTCAACCTGGTCGGCGATGCCAGCGAAACCCTGCGCGCCCTGCTGCCGCTGCTTGAGCACAAAAGCGAGCGCCGCTGGCGCGACAAGGTCGAAAGCTGGCGCGCGCACTGGGACAAGACCCTGGAGAAACGCGCGCTGGTCAAAGCCGACCCGATCAACCCGCAGCGCGTGGTGCATGAGCTCTCCCCTCGCCTGCCCGACCAGGCCATCGTCACCAGCGACTCGGGTTCGTGCGCCAACTGGTTTGCCCGCGATTTGCAGATCCGCCAAGGCATGCAATGCTCGCTGTCCGGCGGACTGGCGAGCATGGGCGCGGCGGTGCCCTATGCCATCGCCGCCAAATTCGCTCACCCGCAGCGCAGCGTGGTGGCACTGGTGGGCGACGGCGCGATGCAGATGAACAACCTGGCCGAGCTGATCACCGTGGCCAAGTACTGGCGCCAGTGGGACAACCCGCAGTGGATCTGTGCGGTCTTCAACAACGAAGACCTCAACCAGGTAACCTGGGAACAACGCGTGATGGAAGGCGACCCTAAGTTCGAGGCTTCACAGTCGATCCCCGACGTGCCCTATCACTTGTTCGCCATTTCCATCGGTTTGCAGGGCATCTATGTGGAGCGGGAAGAAGACATTGCCGGCGCCTGGGAACGCGCGCTGGCGGCCGACAGACCGGTGTTGATCGAATTCAAGACCGACCCGGACGTGCCCCCCCTTCCCCCGCACATCAAGCTGGAACAGGCGAAGAAATTCGCCAGCACCTTGCTCAAGGGCGATCCGAATCAAGCCGGAGTCATCGTGCAGACCGCCAAGCAGGTCCTCAGCTCAGTACTGCCCGGCAAAAAATAGCGTTGGCTGAAGCCCGCGCGCAGGCTCGGGTTACACTAAGACCGCTGGCCTACGATGAATGTGCCAGGGCGAAGGATCGCCCTGGCATTTTTATGAGCGTGCGTTACTCACAAGCACTCCACCGAGGCAACTGGAGGTCACCGAGCGCTCCGTTTCCACGCCTCATAACGCGCAAGCAGCGGCTGCACGCTGAGCCCGTGCAGCAAAATGCTCAACGCCACAACTGACAGCACCAGATTGCTGACTTCCACTGCAAAGCCCGGCAACAGGCCGTGATTGATGGCATAAAACAGGTAGTAGAAGCTACCAATGCCTCGAATGCCGAACCACCCCAGCAGCCCACGCTGCCTCGCATCCAGCATTCCTCGGAACGGCATCAGCATGACGCTCAGAGGCCGAATCACCAGGAACAGCGCCCCGGCAATGATCAGAGCCCGCCAATCCCAATGGGCGACCAGCACAACGCCGAGCAAGGTGACCAGAAAGACCTCCAGCGCCCGTTCAACCAGGCTGCCAAATGCGAGCATGTCTCCCAGCATGATCCCGGCAGCCACCTGTGAATCCTCAAGCCCTTCCACATCCCCTTTTACGGCCAACTCTGGCGCCACGTGCTGGTGCCCCACCACAGGCTGCACCAAATGCTCCGCAGCCGGGGCATCCGGATTGGTAGAGGTCTGCACTTCAGCCTGGCGCAGGCCCAGGCCGGCAGCGAACACCGCCAGGAACCCATAGGCCTGGATCGACTCGGCGATCACGTAAGCGAGCGCGATCAGTGCCAGGGCCAGGTAGTCGTTGGGTGACACCGTACTGTCGTCGTTACGCAGGCGCAGGAACAGCGTGAGCTTGCCCAGACCGCGCCCCATCCAGTAGCCGCAAAGCAGACCAGCAGCCACGGCCCATAACATGTCTTTGAGTAGCCAATCGCCCAGCCACGGCGCCCCTGTGTTCTGCTGGAGGAACAACCCGAGCATGACGAATGGAAAAGCCACCCCATCGTTCAGCCCGGCCTCGCCAGACAAGCTGAAACGAACAGCATCGTCATCCTGGGCATCGACCACCTGTACCAGGGTCGCCAGGACTGGGTCAGTAGGCGCGAGAATAGCCCCGATCATTACCGAGATACCCCACCCCAAATTCAGGCCGTAGTGCGCCACCAGTGCTACGCCAGCGATGCAGATCACCATGACCGGCCCAGCCAAGTAGAAGGCCCCCCACCATCTGCGGTTACCCAAGGGCAGCCGCAACTTCAGGCCGCTGAAGAACAGCGAAAACAACACGGCGACTTCGGTCAGATGCTCCATCCAGCCGCTCGACTGGGCGACATCAAGCTGGAGGAAGCTCAGCCCGGGCGAGCCCAGCGCGATGCCTAGACCAAGGCATACCACCGAGGACGTAACAGGTATCCAACGCAAATAGGAAGATGAGAGCGCGAGTAGCAACAAGACTGCGCCCAGCATGGCGAACCAGACGATAAAGGTCATGTGCGTAGGGGCCTGCAAAATAGGTATCGACTGAAATTCGACGTTTCGTCACTTCACGTCGTTCCGCTGCGCTTATCCCGTCCGCCGGTCACGCTGAAGATATGTAAAAAATGATTTCAGCGCTTCGCTGTGGTCAGAGCTTCTAGACAGCGGTGGAGATGCAAAAAATGAAATTCGCACAATTTTGCCAATGGCTATCCAATCACGCGGGCAAGCCAAGCACTTTCCTGATCGCCGTGGTGTTGATCGCCATGTGGGCAGCCTCCGGGCCTTGGTTCCACTACAACGATACTTGGCAGCTCATCGTCAACACGTCCACCACCATCATCACGTTCCTCATGGTGTTCCTCATCCAGAACACCCAAAATCGTGATAACGACATCATCCATGTGAAGCTGGACGAGCTGATCAGGGCTACCAAATCGGCACACCAGTCGGTGCTCGATCTCGAAGCGCTTGATAATCAGCAAATTCATAAGCTACGCAAGGAATACCGAGCCATGGGCAACCAGTGCGAAGCCCATCCTGAAACGCCCGTCGAGCAGCTGGGAGAGGATGCGGCCCGTGACAATCAGCAGCGCTAGATCAGCTTAGGGCCAGATTGATCTAGCGAAGCTCTCAAGGGCGTCGAGGGCTGAAGGGCCTTACCGATAGCCTCTGCGAGCTCTTCGACAACCACGACTACCATCCTGACAGTGACACGCCCACGACGTCGAGCTTCATGAGCTTCTCCAGTCCATAGTGGATTCCGAGTTTTTCCTGGAGTGTCCAAGCCTTGCTGATCTAGTCGGGCTCAGGTGATAGTTGTCCATCACTTGCTCCTTCTGCTCAGAGAGATTGGCCATCGTCTTCAAAATCTTCCTCAGCCTCTACAGCATCCGCGGCATCAGCGTCATTCAAAGGCGGTGAGGTAGGTTTTTCCGGATCGTTGATGAAGGGCACACCACTTGGACCGTGCTCTTCAAGACCCTCGGTTTTTGGTTGCATAGCAAAGCCTCCAGTCAATTGGGTCAGTTGTAGGTTGCTAATCGCCCACACCCGTCCCGGAAAATTTTTCGACAGCGATAGGCGGCGCAATGAACTCCGGGCCATCGCCTGCCAATCGCCACTTCACGTTCGCGATTCCGTAGCGCTCGGCCATGGGCCGGCTGACCATCTTGATGTTCTGCTGACAGAATCTGGGAATGATCCCGACCCCTGCGTCGCAGCTTGCCCAATGCCAGGCAACGGAATTGTCCATTTTTTCCATACGAATGATGAATGTTCGGCGCTCCCCATGGAGCGTGTAATCGATTACGTACAGTTGCTGTCCAGCCACGTGAGTCTCTCCCTTTTACTCATGCGTCTGTGAGGGGAGATGGACGGGAAGAATTCAATTGAAAAGCCAAGCGGCAAAATACGACGTGAAATCAGCAAGCACGCTTGCGAGTGTTTGGCAAACTGCCCACTGGTCAGCCCTTCGGCACAGGCCTGATTTATCCAACCTCCCTCGCTATACGTGATGCGACGTTCGACAGTGCCCACCTGGATCTCTACGAATGAGCAGTTGATCAAGGCACTGGCTGGCTGACCCTTTTCTCTGCACATCGGCCCCCTTTCCAGGGGGGCCGTACTATCGACGGGTAAGGCGTCATCACGCCAATTGGATGTATACCGAATAGCTCCCCAGCAGCAGCCAAAACACCAGAAAGATCCACGGTGTGCGCAGCGAAAACAGCAGCGACTTTCGATGCCCAGCTCGGGAAGTCTCAGCCTCGCAGAACAGCGGCGATTCGTCGTAAGCCAAACCCATCATGGGCTCGCTCTGCAGCAAGTGACGTTGCTTTAGTTGCCAGTGGTCAATGATGTTGTACGCCGCCCGGATCCCAGGCCAAGCATTGAGCGAGCTCAGCACACCCAGCAAGGCGAGGAAAGCTGGCACGATCAGCGTAAACATTTCTCCCCATCCTTGGTTGAGATTGCCCATGGAAGACACGAACGCGATGACCAGAAAGGACTGGGCAGCCAGGTAGGCGTCGGTGCGATTGGCCAGAATGCTGGTTTCGTACTGAATTTCACGCCGGTAGAAATCCAGGCGTTCCTTGGGAGAACCGAACATCCTGGCATTGTGTTCGCTGATTTCATGCTCCGGAGTCGCGGGGGTAATGATTCGAGGCACTTGTTCCTCCTGCAATACGGCTCCCAGCGAGAAAGGCGCGAGGAGATCAGTTCGGTAGAGCAAACGATGCAACCTGAAATTCAATTCGCATTCGAGTAGGGCACCGCTCGTCGTGCCGGGTGCATATTCAATCCAACGCACAGGCATCCGATGCTTCGAAACGGTAAGAGCGTTCTCAACTGCAGGAGCTTCTACCATGCGAGATTTCCCTACTCCGCCCTTTCCGTCCCAGCCGCAAAGCGTTCCCGGTTCACAACGCAAGATGGAACCCTACCCAGACTGTGGTGAGCAGTCGTATACCGGCCACAATCGCCTTCAGGGCAAGATTGCGCTGATCACCGGTGCTGACAGTGGCATCGGGCGAGCCGTCGCCATCGCCTATGCCCGCGAGGGTGCTGACGTTGCCATCGCGTACTTGAATGAGCATGAAGACGCGCAGGAAACCGCGCGCTGGGTCGAAGCTGCAGGCCGACAATGCCTCCTGCTGCCCGGTGACCTGGCGCAGAAACAACACTGCCACGACATCGTCGAAAAGACCGTAAAACAGTTTGGACGCATCGACATCCTGGTCAACAACGCAGCCTTCCAGATGGCCCATGAGACTCTGGAAGAAATTGACGATGATGAATGGGTGAAAACCTTCGACACCAACATTACGGCCATCTTCAGGATCTGCAAGGCGGCCCTGCCTTCCATGCCAAAGGGCAGCTCGATCATCAATACGAGCTCGGTGAACTCCGACGATCCCTCTCCAAGCCTACTGGCATATGCAGCGACCAAGGGTGCCATTGCCAATTTCACAGCGGGTTTGGCTCAGTTACTAGGAAAGAAGGGAATCAGGGTCAATAGCGTTGCGCCCGGCCCCATTTGGACGCCTTTGATCCCGGCCACCATGCCCGACGACGCGGTTAAAAACTTCGGCTCCAGCTACCCCATGGGACGTCCAGGGCAGCCGGTGGAAGTCGCTCCAATCTATGTGTTGCTGGGCTCCGATGAGGCCAGTTACATCAGTGGTTCACGGTACGCTGTCACCGGCGGTAAACCGATCCTTTGACAAAAAAGAGGCTCGCCCATAAGGCGGGCCTCAGCCCTCACTCTCGATCGGCCCGGTGCCGCGCTTGATGCCACGGGATCACTCCTGGCCCTGTACACAAGGGAAGCCAAAGTGATGAGCAAAGTTCAGGCTAGGTTTACTGCATGGGACGGATGGACAAAATGCGCTGAACCAATCACCGCTCGATTGCGTCCACCGCACAAGAACAAGCGAGTCGATGCTCTAATGGCAAGCGAACCGGTAATGGCCGCCCTCAGTTATCTCAAAGACAACCAGTTGATCCTGGCGACTGCGGAGTCATGCACGGCAGGTTGCATGGTGGCTCTCTTGGCAACGGTGCCCGGTACCGGAGAGGTGCTGGAAAGTGGCTATGTGGTCTACTCTCCCAGCGCCAAGAAGCGCTTGCTTGGAGTCAGCGCCGATACCATCGAACGTTACGGCCTGACCAGCGAGGCAGTAGCGTGGGAAATGGCCCTGGGAGCGTTGAGAGACAGTAATGCCAATGTCGTGATCGCTACCACTGGCGTAGCTGGGCCCGCCCCCGAGTCTGGTGTACCGCCAGGCACAATGTGCTTTGCCTGGGCTTTTGCCGGAGAGCCAGTAGCCGTCTTTACCCGTACCCAACGGTTCTTCGGTGAGCGGGCTGATGTCATGCGCCAAGGGGCGTTGTTCGGGCTAACTCGGCTTGCCCACTACCACCAACGCTGGCTTCGTGGCGAGCGCGCCTGAGGGCAAGTGATCATGCTGGAAGACGAATGGGCGTCCAGGCGCAATCCTGTTCAAGAAGACATGTCTATGCAGCAACGCGTCTGGCGCTTCGAGCGCGTTGGCTGGTATCTGCTGGTCGTTGTCGTCCTGCTCGCCTTGGCAGGGCTGTTTGGCAACGGCCCGCTCAGTGATGCTGAGGTGCTAAGCCAGGATGGTCGAGTCAAAGTCGAGTATCAGCGCCTCAGTCGCAGTGGCACGACCGACAACCTCTACATAACGGTTCAAGGAGAGCCCGGTCAGCCGGTCAAGGTAGAGCTTGAGGGCTCTCTACTGCGCGCAGCCAGTATCGAGACGATGCAGCCGGAACCGCAACTTTCGATGTCGCATGGCGCTGCCTTGTTGCTGCAACTGGGTACCAGCAAAGACGGCGTGGCCACCTTGTACCTGACGCTTCGAAGTGATCACGTGGGTACCTTGGAGGGTGTCGTCAGGACAGGCCCTCAAAGCGCAGTTCACTTTTCCACATTCCTCTACCCATAGGAACACGTCATGGAATCGATACTCCGCGCAGCCGGGATGTACGTGGCCCTCATGCTGCTGTTCCGCGTAGCCGGACGCCGCTCACTGGCTGACCTGACCACCTTCGACTTTGTCTTGTTGCTGATCATTGGGGAGGCGACTCAGCAAGCACTGCTGGGTGAAGATTTTTCGTTCACCAACGCCATGCTGGTGATTGCTACACTGATCGTCCTCGACGTAGGGCTGTCGTTGGCAAAGCTCAACTCCAAGCCCTTGGCGCGGCTTCTGGATGGGCACGCTACCTTGGTCGTGGAGAACGGGCAATTTCTGCATCACCGAATGCGCCGAGCGCGCCTCACGGAAGACGACATTCTCGAGTCGGCAAGGAACAGCCAAGGTATTGAAAACATCCAGCAGGTCAAATTTGCCATCGTCGAGCGCAATGGCAAGGTCTCGATCATTCCCGCCGATCAGAGCATCAATATCGCCTGACCATGATCAATGCTGGGAACGGGCATCACATCGCGCCGGGACACAAGCCATTCCCGCATCCGCTCGGTATCAAAAATCTGACCCTCTTCCATCATGAGCAGAATGAGCGACTTGGACATCCGGTAGCAACCGCATAGAGAGCAGCTTCGCTCTTCCCATCCGCTGGTACACTCGACGGACTCAGCGTGTCCGGCGCAGATCAAACAACTCATACAAGCCCCCTGTTGTTCTTGTTCAGTCGAGGGTGGTCAAAAGGATCTGGTGGATCCCATGTCTCTCGCTTTGTATGAGATTCCCATGCCAATCCTAAATTCCCTTCATTTTCTCTGCCCCCCTACCCCAGACGAACATCGATGATGAACCTTCGTTAGGGTTGCCCGTGCTTCCGTCCCTGGAAGCCTATATGAAGGGATCAAGCGGCTGGCTTGAGTACCACCTTGGTCCAACCATCATCCCGTGCATCGAAGTGCTTGTAGGCATCCGGGCCTTCCGCCAGCTTAAGGCGATGAGAGATGATCTGGGAGGGCTTGGCACGCCCATGATGAATAAGCTCTGCAAGACGGCGATTGTAGGCCTTCACGTTTGCCTGGCCTGTGCGAATCTGTTGGCCCTTGAACCAGAACGCGCCGAAATCGAAGGCCATCTTGCCCTTTTTCGCCAAATCGTTTTTCGCACCCGGATCCTCAGGCACGAACACACCCACCACGCCTATGCCACCGGTCGCCTTGGTTGAAGCGACCAGGTTGTTCATTGTCAGGTAGTTCGCTTCATGACCATGTTTGTCGCAGCATTGGTAGCCAACACATTCGCATCCGCGGTCGGTGCCTTTGCCATGGGTAAGGTTCATGATCTCTTCCACAGCCTTCTGCTCGACAGCATTGATGGGCGTTGCCCCCAGTTGCGCGGCCAACTGCAGGCGATCTGGCTGGTTGTCGATGACAAACACCTGGGAAGCCCCTTTGATGATTGCCGAGTGCGCCGCCATCAGCCCGACCGGGCCTGCGCCATAGATGGCAATGCTCTCCCCCGGCTGCAGACCCGCAAGCTCGGTTGCATGCCAACCGGTAGGGAAAATGTCTGAAAGCATCACGTAGTCATCTTCCCGCTCCTGTGCATCCTCCGGCAGTACCAGACAATTGAAATCCGCATAGGGAACGCGTAGCAACTCCGCCTGGCCACCTTGATAGGGCCCCATCTCGGCGAAGCCGTATGCGGCACCGGCAGCTCCTGGGTTGGCCGTGAGGCAGAAGCCTGTTAGCCCTTTTTCGCAGTTTTCGCAGAACCCGCAGCCGATATTGAATGGCAGGCAGACCCGATCACCCACTTTGACCCGGTCGACCCCGGCGCCCACCTCGATCACTTCTCCCAGGTTTTCATGCCCGAACACGCGTCCCGCTTCGAAAGAGGTGCGACCTTCATACATGTGCAGGTCGGAGCCGCAGATGTTAGTCGTGGTGATCCGCACCAGTACGTCGGTGGGTTTCTCGATTCTTGCGTCCGGTACATCCTTGACCGCGACGTCGCGTGGGCCGTTATACACAATGGCTTTCATGCTGAACTCCCTAATGTCAGGGGCGACAGAAAAGTGCCCTACCCTGTTCAGGTGTTCAGTGAGCATCGAGTGTTCAATCTGCTGGGCCATGAGCCGGATCAGTGGCGCTAATATTCATTGCTACGGGCAGTGCGAAGTTCCAGATCAGCGCAAAGGCCTTGAACATGGTGGTGGTCCGCGCCGGCTATGGCTTTGAGAAAGCCGCGGTCGGCGAGCCGTCGCAGGCCTCGCCATTCGCGGCTAGGTTCACTTGCAAAAGGTTAGCGGTAGGACAGCCTCGCAGCCTCAACACCCACATCATCTTCGCAGCATCCACCCTGTCGCGGCAGAACACACATCAACTGTATTGAACCCTTGCGCTAAAACCCTACTCCACCCAGAGCAACCGTGATTTTCCCCAGCCCCTGCAGAGGTGTCCCATGAACGCAATCGAACTGCTGATCCAGGACCATCAACTGGTGAAGAAACTGCTCGAGGAACTGTCGTCTACCACCGAGCGCGCCGTGAAGAAACGCGCCGAACTGCTCGAACGTATCAAGCAGGAGGTGAGCATCCATACCGCTCTGGAAGAAGAGATCCTGTACCCCGCGATTAAGCAGGCGGGCGGCAAGGAAGAAGCGAAAATGTACTACGAGGCCAAGGAGGAACACCGCACGGTCGACTCATTGGTCATTCCCGACCTGCTACACACCGAGACCGGGACCGTGGAGTTTGCCGGCCGGGTCAAGGTGATGAAAGAGCTGCTAGAGCATCATATCGAGGAGGAAGAAAGCGAGCTGTTCCCCACCGCCCGCAAGCTGCTGGGCAAGCAGGCACTTGAAGACATGGGCCAGGCCATGGAAGCTCAGAAAAAACTGCTTAAGGGTGAACAGCGCGCAGCCTGATTACCGCCAGCGCGCCCATCCGGGCGCGCTACCCCGGACTTACTCGGTAAAAGCATTGCCAGGCTTCGATGAAGTTTGGCGTGGCGACATACACCACATCCACCCCGCCCGAGCCGAGCAGCGCCGCTTAATCTTCGTAAGCATAGGCTTTGAGCCCGCACCGATCGACCCATACCGTCGCCTTCTGCGGGTCGCCCGTGACCAGCGCGGTCATGACCGAATTGTCAGCCTGGCCGATACCAGGCACGAAGGCAGCTTGGGAAATCGAGCCGCCGGCCACTACGCCATAGCGGATCTTGGCTGCTGCATTGGGCATGAAGCCCTTCCTTGTGGTGACGATGATTGATCATGTCAGTTACCAGAGTGGGCAGGTCGTACGGCCGTGAGGCTCCATAAGTCTGGCTACCGTGAGTGTTGGCAAAGCATTGTGAACCCGGGTAGGCGCTCGCCAGTCCCACATCGAAACGCAATCAGTTTGGGTATCCCGTGATGAATGACTGGATCGACTTTCTCGAATGGCCCGCCATGCTCCTTACCGTGCTTGCCGCCTGGTGCATCGGTTCAAGGCGCCCGGGCAGACGCAAACTGGGCTTCTGCTGCTTCATCGCCAGCAACGTGCTGTGGGGGATGTGGGGATGGCAGGCACAAGCCTGGGCGCTGATCCTTCTGCAGGTCTGCCTGTGCATCATGAACCTGCGGGGCTGGAAGAAAAACACGGCGATGGAACCAAGCTGAATGGGTCATGCTTATGTGCGCCGCAAAGTGTGGCGCCTAGGCCGTTCGCTCCACCCTTCAGCGCCATCGCACAGGTCGCCGCGCGGGCAGGACAAAGAAATGGTGAACATCCCATTTATTGTTGTTATGAGAAATAAGTAGTCCAGCCACTGCTTTGCAACTTTTTCACCAATTCTTCACTGCCCTCGCACTTTTTGCTGCCTAGGATTCGCCGACAATTTGCCTGTCCGCAGAGTCAGCCATGCATCAGAGAAGAACCGATCAACGCGCGTTGCTGTTACTGCTTGCCACTACGGCCGTTTTATTGATGTTAGGCCTGGGGAGCCGCGAACTTTGGGGTGCAGAAACCCGCTGGGCAAACATCGCCCTGCAGATGCTGCAAAGCGGCGACTACTTTGACCCGTACCTCAAGGGTGGCGCCTATTACGACAAACCCCTGCTGTCCTATTGGCTGATTACTACCAGCGCCTGGCTGACCGGGGGCCTGGGCCCTTGGTCGCTGCGCCTTTCATCCGTCATTGCGGCGTGGTTCAGCGTTTGGCTGATCTACCTGCTCGGCGAGCGCCTGTTCCGCAAAGGCACCGGACTAGTGGCTGGCTGGATGCTGGCCACGACTTTCTACTTCGTGTTCTGGGCACGGGTTGCCACCGCTGACATCCTTACGGTGTGCGGCGTGCTGGCCGCAGTCTGGTGGTATTGGCGCGGGCCTGAGGATACGCGTTTCTGGCGCTATGTCGGCTTCTTCGGGTTATTGGCGCTGACCTCGCTGTTCAAGGGCCTGATCGGCTTCATCCTGCCAGGCCTGGTGTTGCTGCCGCACCTGCTGAGCGAAGGCCGTTGGCGCCGCCACCTGAACCTGCGTCTGCTGGCTGCACTGCTGCTGGCCGGAGCGCTGTACATGCTGCCGTTTCTACTCTCGCACCTGTACGGCGCACCCAACTACGGCGAAAGCGGCCTTGGGCTGGTACTGCGGGAGAACGTGGTGCGGTTCTTCCGGCCATTCGACAACCTGGGGCCGATCTATACCTACCTGGTATACCTGCCGGTCTACACCCTGCCCTGGGCACCCTGCTGGATCATTGCCGTGTGGGTTGCCGTACGCCACTGGCGGCAGATCGAGCCTGATACCCGCTGGCTGATTCAGGGCCTTGGCCTGCTGATGCTGTTCTTCACCGCCAGCGGCAGCAGGCGCAGCTACTATGTGCTGCCGCTGGTGCCGTTCGCACAACTGCTCGGTGCCTGGTGGATCACCCGGCGCATGGCCCTGCGCGAGGCCGCCGGGCGGCGCCTGCAGGCCGGCTTCGCGGTCACCGCAGTGTTGCTGATGGCAGTACTGGGCATTCTGGTGCCCTGGAGCAATGGCGGCGGTGGCGTGATCAGCTTCGGCGAGGCCGTGCTTGAACAGGCGAGCCGTCAGGCACCCCTTGCACAATGGCAACTGGTAATGGTCGAGGTGGACAACAAGGTGCCGATGTACCTCCAAACGGGTGGTGCCCCCTTCTACTATGTGGCGCAGACCGAGGATTACCCCCGCAGCGGCGACACCGCCAGCTTGATGGCCTGGCTGAAGCGTACCAGCGGCAAGCACTGGGACCCGCAGCGCACGATCATCGTCGCGCATTACCTCCACGGCGAGGCGCCGCCCTTTGGCTACCTGGAGAGCGATCATCAGGTCATCACCACCCAGCCCAGCCGTGGCGAGCAGTGGCTACACGCCCGCGATGATCAAAGCGTGGCCTATATTCCCAAAACCTAGGCCGTGCCCTGCCCGTCTTCAAGCCTGTAACTAACAGCGACTATTCGGCCAACTACAAGCATTGTTTTACAACCATCCGAATGGATGTTTATGCACATGAAATTTATTGGTAGCTTCATACTTTGTCAGAAAGCTGAACCTCAGCTGTCTGCATTTGCGATGTAATGAGAAGGCGACCATTTTTTTATACTTCTTTCACAAAATCGAGCATAACCTTGGCCGGATAAGCCCCTGACAACCACGACGGCACGGATGACTGAGCCCCGCAGAAAAACCTGACTTAGCGCAACACAGCAACTTTTAGCCTGTGCATGGGATGCAAAAAACTTCTTTGCGTCTACGCTGGCAATTGGACCAATGAAATCAATGGGTTCTGTCATTTTCCTGTATCACCGAGGTGCTCATGAGTGAGGCGTTTCTCCCCTTCTCTCGTCCTAGTATGGGCGAAGAAGAAATTGCGGCTGTCGAAAAAGTCCTGCGTTCGGGCTGGATCACGACCGGGCCACAGAACCAGGCACTTGAAGAGCAGTTCGCGCAGTACGTCGGTTGCCGCCATGCGGTGGCCCTGTCATCGGCCACCGGCGGTATGCACATCGCCTTGCTGGCACTGGGTATCGGCCCGGGGGACGAAGTCATTACCCCGTCGCAGACCTGGGTGTCCACGGCCAACATGATTTCGCTGCTCGGTGCCACGCCGGTGTTCGTCGATGTCGATCGCGACACCCTGATGACCGATGCGTCGCGTATCGAGGCCGCCATCACCTCGCGGACGAAAGCCATCATCCCAGTGCATTACGCCGGCGCTGCCTTCGACCTTGACCCGCTGTACGCACTGGCCGACAAGCATGGTATCGCCGTCATCGAAGACGCCGCCCATGCCGCTGGCACTCGCTACAAAGGCCGCCATGTCGGCGCCAAAGGTACAGCGATCTTCTCGTTCCACGCGATCAAGAACATGACCTGCGCCGAAGGCGCGATGTTCGTCAGCGACGACGAAGCTCTGGCCAGCCGCGTGCGGATGCTCAAGTTCCACGGTCTGGGTGTTGATGCCTACGATCGCATGACCCATGGCCGCAAGCCCCAGGCCCAGGTCATGGAGCCAGGCTTCAAGTACAACCTTGCCGACATCAACGCCGCCATCGCCCTGGTGCAACTCAAGCGCCTGGACGCGATCAACGCCCGCCGAACCGAACTGGCCGCCCGCTACCAGCAACGCTTCGAAGGCCTGCCAGTGCAGCCCCTGACCGTGCCGACTGCCTATGCGCAGCAGCACGCCTGGCACCTGTACATCCTGCGCATCGACAGCGAACGCTGTGGCCTGGACCGCGAAGCCTTCATGAAAGGCCTGCAAGAGCGCGGCATCGGCACCGGCATCCACTTCATCGCCACCCACCTGCACACCTGGTACCGCCAGCGTGATCCGCAGCTGTCGCTGCCGAACACCGAATGGAACTCTGCACGGTTGTGCTCCATTCCGTTGTTCCCCGACATGACCGACCAGGACCTCGACCGGGTCGTTACCGCCATTGAGCAGGTTGTGGGGAAACGCCCGTGAGACCGTACCCAATCAACTGCGTGTCCATCGTCATTCCGGTCTACAACGAGCAGGAAAGCCTGCCCGAACTGCTGCGCCGCACCGGCGCAGCTTGCCAGCAGCTGCGCCACCCTTATGAAATCGTGCTGGTCGACGACGGCAGCCGCGACGACTCGGCGCAAATCCTCGAAGACGCCGCCCAGGCCGAGAACAGCCCGTTCGTGGCGGTCATCCTCAACCGCAACTACGGCCAGCACGCGGCGATCATGGCCGGTTTCGAACAGTGCAAAGGCGACGTGGTGATCACCCTCGACGCTGACCTGCAAAACCCGCCGGAAGAAATCCCGCGCCTGGTCGCCGAAGCCGAACGCGGCTTCGACGTGGTCGGCACGGTGCGCAGCAACCGCCAGGACTCGGCCCTGCGCCGCTGGCCGTCGAAGGTGATCAACTACGCGGTCAAACGCTCCACCGGCGTTGCCATGAGCGACTACGGCTGCATGCTGCGCGCCTACCGGCGCACTGTGATCGACGCCATGCTCGCCTGCCGCGAGCGCAGCACCTTCATCCCGATCCTGGCCAACAGCTTCGCCCGCCATACCACCGAGATCCTGGTGACCCACGCCGAGCGTGAACACGGCGATTCGAAATACAGCCCGATGCGCCTGATCAGCCTGATGTTCGACCTGATCACCTGCATGACCACCACGCCATTGCGCCTGCTGAGCATCGTCGGTTTCAGCATGGCTGCGCTTGGGGTGCTGTTCGCCTTCGCGTTGATCGTGCTGCGCCTGGCATTTGGCCCGGGCTGGGCCGGTAACGGCCTGTTCGTGCTGTTCGCCGTGCTGTTCGTGTTCACCGGTGGCCAGTTCATCGGCATGGGCCTGCTCGGCGAGTACCTGGGGCGCATGTATAGCGACGTGCGCGCCCGGCCACGGTTCTTCATCGAAAAAGTGCTGCGCAGCGGTCCTCCGCCTGTGCCGGCGCAAAGCGTCACCGTTGATGGTTTCACTTCCTCTACTTCTGGTCAGGTTCACTCATGAGTGCAAAAACGGTTGTCTTCGCGTACCACGATATCGGCTGCGCCGGCATTGAAGCCCTGCTCGACAGCGGCTATGACATCGCAGCGGTGTTCACTCATGCCGACGATCCCAAGGAAAACGCCTTCTACGCCTCGGTGGCACAGCTGTGCGCCCGCAAAGGCATCCCGGTGCATGCACCGGAGGATGTCAACCACCCGCTGTGGGTCGAGCGCATCAGCCAGCTCGACCCCGACTACCTGTTCTCGTTCTACTACCGCAACCTGCTGAGCGAACCGCTGCTGGCCACCGGCCGCAAAGGTGCGTTCAACCTGCATGGCTCGCTGCTGCCGCGCTACCGCGGCCGTGCACCGGCCAACTGGGTGCTGGTCAACGGCGAAACCGAAACCGGCGTGACCCTGCACCGCATGGTCAAACGTGCCGATGCCGGTGCCATCGTCGCCCAGCTGCGGGTGGCTATCGAACGTAGCGACACCGCGCTGAGCCTGCATGGCAAGCTGCGTGCCGCTGCCGCCGACCTGCTGCGCGACACCTTGCCGAACCTGCGCCAGGGCAAGGTCAGCGAAACTCCACAGGATGAATCGAAGGCGACCGTGTTCGGCCGTCGTACTGCGGCCGATGGCCGCCTGGACTGGCAAGCGCCTGCCGAAACCCTGTTCAACCTGGTGCGCGCGGTGACCCAGCCCTACCCTGGCGCCTTCTGCCAGGTTGGCGAGCACAAGCTGATCGTCTGGAGCGCCGACGTGGTCAAGGGCAATGACGGCCTGGCCCCAGGCCGGGTCATCAGCACCGACCCGCTGCGCATCGCCTGTGGCGAGGACTCGCTGGTGATCAGTGCCGGCCAGCGCAACGACACCGGCCTGTACCTGAGCGGCCCGCAACTGGCCAACGAGCTGGGCCTGGTCGAAGGCTCGCTGCTGCGTGGCACCGACGCCCGCCGCAACGTTCGCCGCACCCGGGTATTGATCCTCGGGGTCAACGGTTTCATCGGCAACCACCTGTCCGAGCGCCTGCTCAGCGACGAGCGCTACGAAGTCTACGGCCTGGACATCGGCTCCGACGCCATCGAGCGCCTGCGCAACCACCCACGCTTCCACTTCGTCGAAGGCGACATCAGCATCCACTCCGAGTGGATCGAGTACCACATCAAGAAGTGCGACGTGGTGCTGCCTCTGGTGGCCATTGCCACGCCGATCGAATACACCCGCAACCCGCTGCGCGTGTTCGAGCTGGACTTCGAAGAGAACCTGCGCCTGGTGCGTTACTGCGTCAAGTACAACAAACGCGTGATCTTCCCGTCGACCTCTGAAGTCTACGGCATGTGCCAGGACCCAAACTTCGACGAAGACAGCTCCAACCTGGTGGTCGGGCCGATCAACAAGCAGCGCTGGATCTACTCGGTGTCCAAGCAGTTGCTCGACCGGGTCATCTGGGCCTATGGCCAGAAAGGCCTGAACTTCACCCTGTTCCGCCCGTTCAACTGGATGGGCCCACGCCTGGACCGCCTGGACTCTGCACGTATTGGCAGTTCCCGGGCCATCACCCAGCTGATCCTGAACCTGGTGGAAGGTACGCCGATCCGTCTGTTCGACGGCGGCGCACAGAAGCGTTGCTTCACCGACATCGCCGACGGCGTCGAGGCCCTGGCGCGGATCATCGACAACGACAACGATGCCTGCAACGGCCAGATCATCAACATCGGCAACCCGGACAACGAAGCCAGCATCCGCCAGCTGGGCGAAGAGCTGCTGCGCCAGTTCGAAGCCCACCCGCTGCGCAGCCACTTCCCGCCGTTCGCCGGTTTCCGCGACGTCGAGAGCAAGGCGTTCTACGGCGGCGGCTACCAGGACGTGTCCCACCGCAAGCCGAGCATCGCCAACGCCAAGCGCCTGCTGAACTGGGAACCGACCGTGGAGATGCGGGAGACCATCGGCAACACCCTGGACTTCTTCCTGCGTGAAGCCATGCGCGAGAACGAGACCCGTCCGGCAGAAGAAGCACGCTGATGCAGGCAGGGTTGCGCATCGACGTCGATACCTACCGCGGCACCCGTGAAGGTGTGCCGCGCCTGTTGGAGCTGCTCGACGAGGCGCAGGTCAAGGCGACGTTCTTCTTCAGTGTCGGTCCGGACAACATGGGGCGCCACTTGTGGCGCCTGATCCGCCCGCAGTTCTTGTGGAAGATGCTGCGCTCCAATGCCGCCGGGCTGTACGGCTGGGACATTCTCCTGGCCGGCACCGCCTGGCCCGGCAAGCCGATTGGCCGCGACCTCGGGCACCTGATGCGTCAGGCCCGGGACGCCGGCCACGAGGTCGGCCTGCACGCCTGGGACCACCACGGCTGGCAGGCGAATGCCGGGCACTGGAGCATGGCGCAACTGACCGAGCAGATCCGTCAGGGCGTCGACACCCTCACTGACATTCTCGGCGCACCGGTGGACTGTTCGGCCGTCGCCGGTTGGCGCGCGGACGAGCGGATCATCGAGGCCAAGCAGGCCTTCGGTTTTCGCTACAACAGCGATTGCCGAGGCACTAGCCTGTTCCGCCCTCGCCTGGCCGACGGCTCGCCAGGGGCGCCGCAGATTCCGGTGGACCTGCCGACCTTCGACGAGGTCGTCGGCCCGCAGGTGACTGCCGCGCAGTTCAACGCATTCATCCTTGGGCGCTTGCGCCCACAGGCACTCAACGTCTACACCATCCATGCAGAGGTAGAAGGGATTCTGATGGCCCAGGACTTCCGCCAATTGCTGGCCGATGCACGCCAGCGCGAAATCACGTTCAAACCCTTGGGCGAGCTGCTCCCCGCCTCGCTCGACACCTTGCCCGTTGCCAGCGTGCAGCGCGGCGTCCTGCAAGGCCGTGAGGGCTGGCTGGGAGTGCAGGGCTCATGAGCAGACGCTGGACGCTTGCGCTGCTGCTCGGCCTGTTCGTACTGGCCTTCCTGCTGCCACTGGGCGGCCATGGCTTGTGGATCCCCGACGAAACCCGCTACGCCCAGGTCAGCCAGGAGATGCTGCTGACCGGCAACTGGGTCTCGCCCCACTTCATGGGGCTGCGCTACTTCGAAAAACCTGCAGCCGGCTACTGGATGATCGCCCTCAGCCAGGGGCTGTTCGGCCAGAACCTGTTCGGCGTGCGTTTTGCCTCGGCGCTGAGCGTTGGGCTGAGCCTGATCCTGTGCTATCTGGTGGCACGCAGGCTCTGGAACGACCCGCGCAAGAGCCTGGTCTGCACCCTGATCTACATGAGCTTCTGCGTCATGGTCGGCCAGGCTGTCTATGCCAACCTCGATCCGCAGTTCACCCTGTGGGTCAACCTCAGCCTGGTAGCCTTGTGGTTCGCCGTAGACAGCCACAGCAACGGCCAGCGCCTTGCCGCCTGGGCGGTACTGGGGCTGGGCTGTGCCATGGGCTTCATGACCAAGGGTTTTCTCGCCTGGCTGCTGCCGGTGTTGATCGCCCTGCCGTGGATGCTCTGGCAGAAGCGCTGGCGTGAACTGTTGGTGTTCGGCCCGGTGGCCGTGCTGGTGGCGATCGTCGTCAGCCTGCCCTGGGTGCTGGCGGTCCATCTCCAGGAACCGGACTACTGGCGGTTCTTCTTCTGGCATGAGCACATTCGCCGCTTTGCCGGTGACGATGCCCAGCACAGCGCGCCCTTCTGGTACTACTTGCCGCTGCTGGTGGCCTACAGCCTGCCCTGGATCGCCATGCTGCCGCCGGCCCTGAAACAGGCCTGGCAGAGCCGTACCCAGGCCAAGGTCGTGTTCCTGCTGCTGTGGCTGCTGATGCCGTTGCTGTTCTTTAGCCTGAGCAAGGGCAAGCTGCCAACCTACATCTTCCCGTGCCTGCTGCCATTGGCCCTGCTGATCGGCCATGCCGTGGAAGAACGGCTGCGCCTGCATCAAGGCCGCGTGCTGGGCATCAACGGCTGGCTCAACGTGGTGATGGGCGTGATCGCCCTGATCGCACTGGCCTGGCTGCAATGGAAGAAACCGGTGTACGTCCACGAACCGACCGGTTTGCTGCTGATATGCGTGGCGATGGCGGGTTGGACCGTCGCAAGCCTGGCCCAGGCCCTGTCGCCGCTGCGCTGCTGGGCAGCTCCGGTGGCCGGCAGCCTGTTGCTGATGGCCCTGCTGCCGGCGGCAATGCCCAAGTCGGTGGAGGGCAACAAGATGCCCGACCAGTTCATCCTGCAGCACCTCGACGAACTGGCAGGCGCCACTCACCTGATGAGCAACGACCTCGGCGCGGCATCGGCACTGGCCTGGCGCCTGAAACAGCCGAACGTGGCGTTCTACAACACCGTCGGCGAACTGAAGTACGGCCTGGCGACTCCAGAAGGCGACGGTCGCCGGTTGAACGACAAGAACGTTCGCCAGTGGGTCGACGACGCCCGCCGCACTGGCACGGTCGCCGTGGTGATGCGGGTCAAGGGTGAGGATGAGCAACGTGAGCTTGCTCTGCTGCCTGAGGATGGCACCCGCTACCAGCAAGGCAAGATGGTGATCCTCATTCTGCCCAGAGTATCGCCATGAGCTGGTTGCTTCTGTTGACGGCCTGCCTGCTGACTTGCCTGGGCCAGGTGGCACAGAAGTTCGCCGTGGAAGGCTGGCGTGGGCAAGCGGGGCCGTGGACGGACAAGTTGCGTTCGCCCTGGCTGTGGCTGGCGCTCCTCGCCCTCGGCAGCGGTCTGCTGGTCTGGCTGCTGGTACTGCAGCGCATGGAGGTGGGTATCGCCTATCCGATGCTCAGCCTGAACTTCGTGGTGATCACCCTGATCGCCCGCTTTGGCTTCCATGAACCGGTCGATCGCCGGCACTGGCTGGGGGTAGCCATGGTCATCGCCGGTGTCGCACTGCTGGGGCAGCAATCATGAATCAGCGCCTTGGCATCGCGTTTGCTCTGGGTAGCGTGCTGCTGGTCAGCGGCGCCCAGTTGGCCATGCGCTGGAGCATGACCCGCCTGCCGCAACCAGGGCAGTGGCAATCGGTGCTGGCCGGTCAGGGCATCGATGCCCTCGCCGTGGCCGTAGTGCTGGCGGCGATCGCTGCCTATGGCCTGTCGATGTTGTGCTGGCTGCTGGCCCTGCGCGATCTGCCGTTGGGCCGGGCCTACTCGCTGCTGAGCCTGAGCTACGCCTTGGTTTACCTGTTGGCGGCCGGCCTGCCGCTGTTCGACGAAACATTCAGTTTGAGCAAATCACTGGGCGTGGCACTGGTCATGCTCGGGGTCATTACTATCAATACGCGTCCGGTCCGTTCGCCCGCATTAAGGAGTGCTCCATGAAAATTACAGTGTTTGGTAGCGGGTACGTCGGCCTGGTGCAAGCCGCGGTACTGGCCGAAGTCGGCCATGATGTCGTGTGCATGGATGTCGATGAGAAGAAAGTCGAGTTGTTGCGCCAAGGCCATGTCAGCATCTTTGAGCCGGGCCTTTCGAGCCTGGTGCGCGAAGGCCTGGATGGCGGCCGCCTGCAATTCACCACCGATGAAAAGCTCGCCGTCGAGCATGGCCGCGTCGCCTTCATTGCCGTCGGCACCCCCTCCTGCGCGGATGGCTCGGCGGACCTCAAGTATGTGCTGTCGGTCGGCGACGCGGTTGCCCGCCACCGCCAGCAACCGTTGATCCTGGTTGAAAAATCTACCGTGCCGGTAGGCACCGGTGACACCCTGCGTGCGCACATCACTACTGCGCTCAAGGGCCGCGAGCTGCGCATCGATATCGTGTCCAACCCGGAGTTCCTCAAGGAAGGCTCGGCCGTCGCCGATTGCCGCCGGCCGGACCGTATCGTCATCGGTTGCGAAGGTGAAGACGTGCGCGATGTCATGCGCGACCTCTACTCACCGTTCAACCGCAACCATGACCGCATCATGTTCATGGACCTGCGCAGCGCCGAGCTGACCAAGTACGCCGCCAACTGTATGCTCGCCACCAAGATCAGCTTCATCAACCAGATCGCCGAGCTGGCCGAGCATCTGGGTGCCGATATCGAATCGGTGCGCCAGGGCATCGGTGCCGACACCCGCATCGGCTACCATTTCATCTACCCAGGCTGCGGCTATGGCGGCTCGTGCTTCCCCAAGGACATGCGTGCGCTGATCCACAGTGCCGAGCAGGTGCATTGCTCCAGCGACTTGCTGCAGGCGGTCGAGGCGATCAACGAGCGCCAGAAGCACAAGCTGTTCGAGCGCATCCACGCCTTCTACAACGGTGACCTTGCCGGCAAGACCTTTGCCGTGTGGGGCCTGGCGTTCAAGCCCAACACCGACGACATGCGCGACGCCCCCAGCCGTGTGCTGCTTGAATCGCTATGGGCGGCCGGTGCCAGCGTGCGCGCCTTCGACCCCGAGGCCATGCAGGAAACCCAGCACCTGTATCCGGATGAAGAAAAACTGATGCTGATGGGTACCCCGGAATCGGTACTGTCCGGCGCCGACGCGTTGATCATCTGCACCGAATGGCAACAGTTCAAGGCGCCGGATTTCGAGCTGATCCAGCAACGCCTGAAGGCACCGGTGATCTTCGACGGGCGCAACCTCTATGACGCCGAGCGCCTGTCGCGCAAAGGTTTCAAGTACTTCCCGATCGGCCGTGGCGACTCCTGCCAGTTGCCGGTTTCCCCGCAATTGCCACGCCAGGGTACGAAAGCAGCGTGAAGACACTGCCTCTCACCATTCACCGGCAGTCCCTGCTTGCAGGATTGCTGGCGCTGCTGCTGTTCTGCGCCGGGGTGTATGGGCAGGCGCCAATCGGCTTCGACTCACGCTTCGTGCTGTTTGCCCAGGAGATGCTGCGCCATGGGCCGACGGTGTTCCCGACCACTTACGGGCAGCCCTATGCCGACTATACGTCGCTCTCGACACTGTTCATCTGGCTGTTGTCATTACCGTTCGGGGAGGTCAATGGCCTGAGCGCATGGCTGCCCAGTGCCATCGCCGGCGCGGTGATCGTGACCCTGATGTACCGGCTGCTGGCGCCGTTCTCGCTGCGCTGGGCATGGAGCAGCATTTCCCTGCTGTTGCTGACCGTCACCTTCGTCAGTGAAGTCCGGGCGGTGTCACAGGACCTCATGCTGGCCGCCGTCGCCTTCAGCGTGTTCTACCTGGGGTACGCCCACGACCAGCATGCTGCCGGGCGGCGCTGGCCGCTGGTGTTCGCCTTGTTGCTGTTGGGGTTTGGCATTCGCGGGCCGATCGGCCTGGTAGTGCCGACCGGCATGCTGTGCAGTTACTACCTGCTGACTGGCCAATGGCGGCGGATGCTGCTGTTTGGGGTGCTGGCCAGCCTGCTGCTGCTCGCCAGTGTCGGCCTGCTGCTGTGGCTGGCCAAGGCCAGCGGCGGCCAGGCGTTTCTGGATGATGTGATTCGCATGCAGTTCATGGGGCGCATGGATGGCAGCGAGGGCGCCAGCAGCCCGCTGTACTACTTCTCCAGCGCGCTGGGCAACTATGCGCTGGCCTATCCATTGGCACTGCTGGCACTGGTCGCCGCCTGGCTGGGCCGTGCGCAGCTGCAGGGGCCGGCGTTGCGCCTGGTCGGTTACTGCGCGGCTGCCGCGCTGCTGGTCATGGTCGGGCTGTCGATCCCCCAGGCCAAGAAGGCCCGCTACCTGCTACCGATGCTGCCGATGGTGGCGATCATCGCCGCCTACCCGTTCCAGGTGGCCCAGGGGCGGTTATTCGCCTGGCTACGCAGTGCCATCCAGGGGCTATGGCTGCTGATGCCGGGGCTGATGATGATTGCCTTGCTGGTGGCTCAGCGTCGTTACCCCGAAGAAACCGGTTCCGTCACCGTGCTGATGGTGGTGCTGGCGGCGTTGCAGTTGTGGGCGCTGTCGCGCCTGGTGCAGCCACATTGGCGTGCCGAAGTTGCCGCTGGCTGTGCGGTCATGGCGTTGTGGCTGGTGTATGTCGCGGTGGTCGAGCCAGTGGAGCGTCGGCTGTATGACACCCGCAGCTTCACCCTGGCAGTGCTCGCACAGGTTTCGCAGCAACCTGCCCCGCTGGTGCTGCATCGACTGGGCCAGGATGCCAAGGCCATCAAGTTCATGGTCAACCTCGACCAGGATCTGCGACCGCTGTTCACCGAGACCCCTAAACAACTGCAGGCCGTGCAGGGACCGGCGTGGCTGATGATGGACCGACACGACTTCCAGGCACTGCAAGGCACGTCGATGCAAACGCTGCAGCCGCAAATCAGTGGACGCTTCGACAACAACGACTATGTGCTGGTGTACCTCGGGCATTGAAGAACAGCTGGGGTTGCCTACAACTTGCGAGCGCGCAAGCGCTCGTGATAGCGGCCGCCCAATGCCCCTCCCCAGGGCATGATCAGGCCGATCACCAGCAGCACGATCAACAGCGTGACCCCTTCGAACGGGCTGAAGAACTCCAGTACGGCGCAGCCCAGGGTCAGCAGCAGCCCCAGGACCGTCAAGGCGTCCGGTTTGAGCACCGGGCAGTCGCTGCTCGCCACTGAGGAATGCAGAAAACCCACCAACCACAGGTAAAGCCAGCTGACCACGGATGCGATGAACAACATCAGAAACATCAAGTGATGGCTAAATATCGAAGTGTGCATGATGGGCAGCCCTGCTCAAGTATGCGTGTGGCGTTAGCGCTGGTTTAAGGCATTCGAAGTGAAAGTTCCGTCAAAAAAACCTGTCCTCGTGACTGGACTGCTTAAAATGTCGTTTTCCGATTCGGCGTGAAGGAACCCCACCATTGAAAGGCCCGCAGAACTCTCACGCCGACGTGGTCTTGATCGAGGCCAGGCAACTGGGTCGTGTCGATCTGCAGACCCAGGCCGCCTTGCTGGCACCCACCGACTTTTCATTGCACGCAGGCGAACGCCTGGCACTCATCGGTGCGTCGGGTTCGGGCAAAAGTGTCTTGTTGCGCGCCCTGGCGCTGCTGGATGCACCCAGCTCGGGTGAAGTCCTTTGGCTTGGCGAACCGATAACAGCACCACGGATACCGCATTTTCGCTCGCGCGCCTGCTACCTGACGCAACGTGCCGCGCTGGTAGAAGGCAGTGTCATGGACAACGTGCGGCTGCCCTTCACGCTCAAGCACAACCGCCAGTACCGGTTTGATGCAGATACGGCGACGCGCCTGTTGGCGCTGGCCGGCAAGCCGAGCGGCTTTCTCGACAAGACCGGCACCGACCTGTCCGGTGGCGAGGCACAGCTGGTGGCGCTCGTGCGGGCCCTGTTGCTGGCGCCACAGGTGCTGTTGCTCGACGAACCGACCTCCGCGCTCGACCCACAATCGGTGGCCGCCGTAGAAGCGCTGGTCATGAACTGGCTCGACGAATCCCCCAGCAGCCGAGCTTTCCTCTGGATCACCCACGACCATGCTCAAGCCGAGCGCATCAGTACGCGCACATTGACGATGCACCACGGCGTCTTGCAAAAATGAACTACCACAACCTTGCCTACACCGACGTGGCGATCGCCGCCGCGCTGATCCTGGTCAACGGCCTGCTGTCACTGCTGCTGAAACTGCAACTGGAGCGCCAGCTGCTTTGGGCATCGCTGCGCACCATCACCCAGCTGTTGGCCATCGGCTATATCCTCGGCTGGGTGTTCCAGCATGCCCAGTGGTACATCGTGCTGCCGCTGATGCTGAGCATGACGCTGATTGCCGGGTTTTCTGCAGCTGGCAGAGGCCAGCATCGCCATCGGGGGCAGTTGGCCGACAGCGTGTTGTCGGTCGGGTTGAGTGCCTGGTTGGTCACGGCCATTGGCCTGTTCGTGGTGCTGCGCGTGCGCCCCTGGTACGAGCCGCAATACGCCATTCCCATTCTTGGCATGATCCTCGGCAATACCCTGACCGCCGTCGCCTTGGGGATCGACCGCATGACCCGCGAGCTGAGCGCCCAACGGCCAACCGTGGACATGATTCTGTCGCTGGGTGGCACGCGTTGGGAGGCGGCACGCGCCGCAGCCAGCCAAGCGCTAAAGGCCGGCATGATGCCGACCCTGAACCAGATGTCGGTAGTGGGTATCGTCAGCCTGCCGGGCATGATGACCGGGCAGATACTGGCAGGACAGGCACCAGGGGACGCCGTGCGTTACCAGATCGTCATCATGTTCCTGATCGCCGCCGCGTCGGCGCTGGGCACGGTGTGTGCCGTGCTGATGACGTTCAACCGGCTGTTTTCGCCTGCGCATCAGTTTATGGCGCAGAGGCTGGTCAGGCGGGGTTGAGGAAGCTGGAAATACTTCTTCAGGACGCGAACCTCCGTGATAAGGTAATCAGTGCCGCCTTCAATAAATTCAGCAGTTACTTTCAGCTAAAGAATCGTCCAAAACCCCGACTTCCTTTCTGCTTGTCAAGTGCTGCTTTCACGATGTTAATTCTCTTCACTTCGATACCGACATTCATGGAAGTTGCACCGCGACCAACCCTAAGCTTGCGATCATTGTTCCTTCTCAAATAGCTATCAATAATTTTCTTCTGATCTCCCGTGGTCGATAGTTTCTGTAGCACCGTATTCGAATGGCTATATTTAAAAAATTTTAAGGAAATATCTGTGAGGTCGCTCAGGTCGCCTGGAGAAACAAAGTGACGCGTCCCGCCGGCAGATATGAAGTCAGAGAATTGATTGTGTGTATCTATGAATTCACCGGGAAATTGGCTCATGGCTCGCGCGTTAACAATGCTGAACATCGCACAGTCAACGGCCGACTTTTGAGCGCGCGTTTCATAGATAAGTACAAGGGGTCGCTTATTGACATTTGGGATACGACGTTTCACTTCGTTATACAAGTCTCTCAACCCTAGACCAATCCCGCCGGAGTTCGGAACATAGCGTCCATCAGGCGAGGTTGTCATTCCTTCCACTGACTCCACGTTTATGAGTGTCGCTCGGGTCGCCCCCTCTGGCTTATAAATATCGAAAGCTGTAAAGTGACCAGTGATGGGGGACCTAGGCGCCATCTGCACAATCGCTTGATAGTGCAGGGCGCCTGATGTTTTTTGATCTTTCAGCAATTTTGAGACGAATCTCGCTACGTCGCTGTAATACTCAATTGCACCAGGAGAAGAGCTATCATTTTTCCCCTTGCGCGCATTCTCGGATTCGACAATGGTTCGCATCGTCAGTATATCGAGGTCCTGTTGCTTCTCACCTGGCTGACGGTTGTGGCGGAAGTTTTCCATCGCATGCTCTAATGAACTCTTTAGTGACGCCTCGGGATGTTTGCCATCTGGATCAGTCATAAGAATCGGATTATTCCAGCAGAACCTAAAAAGATTAAGTCCATCGTTAAGCCCATCTGGGTCTGCACTGAGCCATCTGCTCAGTTCAGGCTGGTAATAACGCCAGCCATAGTAAATCAGCCCTGTCGCGTCGATTTCATGCCCTGAATAGCGATAAGTACGCTGCATCAGGCTACTAACCTCCTCGGCCTCTTCATCCCTACCGACAGTACCGCCGTAAGGGGCGTGCTCCTCACGCGCAGTGACTTTGCCAGAATCGTCCATTTCCCCGCCAATGCTGCCCAGGTGATCTCTGAAGCTGTAGCGTAAATGTGACTTGCCTGACATGGGTGTTTCAACCAGGCGAACGCCGCCCCCCTCGCTGACAACAACGTGCTTCTGAGTCACTGCCTGATCAGTCAGCAACCGTTGCCGTACTTCACAGCCACCGGCGTAGGTGGTGAAGGTAGCCTGCATGCCACCTGAAACGGTTACCGTGTGGATTTTACACGTGCGAGTACCACCGTCGGCGTAGTGATAGGCCTCGGTGTCGTCCCCTTCCCCCTCCTCACGCAACACTTGGCTCACCTGGCGCAGCTGGTTATCGGCATACCAGGCCAGCGCCCGACCATCGCTCAGCTGCTTCTGCAGCCCACCCGCCAGGAAGCCCGTCTCAGGTGACAAACCGCCCTCTTTGAGCGTGGCGCGATTGCTACCGGTAGCAACGCTGAGCTCGCGGCGCCGGTCGGCAGCTCCACCCATATGACTGATCAGGGTGAGGTTGTCGCCATCATCGTAGCTATAAGCTTCGCTGTAGGGCTTCCAGACTTTGCCCCCTGAGGGATCACTGGAGTGGCGTGCGACCGGAGCTCGCTCACGCCCGGTTGCCGAGGTCAGCCGGTAGCAGGTGTCGTAGGTATACAGGCGTAGGCCAGTGGCCTGCTGATTGTCGTGCCATTGCGGGTCGGCGCCTTTGTCTTCGAGCGTAAGAATATTGCCGACCGGGTCATAGGTGTAGTGCAAGTCACTGATCAGCAAAGCGCCAGATGGATGGCCAGCCGGGCGGGCTACGCTATGCCGGGTCAGGTACTGGGTACGTTGATCGTACGCGTACGTCTCGACTACACCGCTACCTGCGGTCTGCGAGAGTACCGCGCCGTCGGCCCTGCGCACCACGTCACGCAGGGTGACTACCTCTGTCAACGGGGCTGCGCCCTGCCCTGCATAGCGCAGTCGGGTTTCCATGACGCTGGCGCTAATGTCATACGCGGTGATAGTGGAAACATTTGCTGCATTGGTCATGGACAGCGCCGTGCCGGTAGCGTCATAGGTTGCGCAGACAACCAAGGCCTCTTCAGTGTCATTTTCTGTGGTCACTTCCCAGTCAGGCAGCCCCACTTCAGGCTTTAGCAGTCGCTGTTCAGTCAACAAGGCCTGGCCAGTGAGGGAGACGCGCAAGGTGCGACTGATGCCGGCATTGTTGCTCAGTTCCGTCATGGCGCCGGCCAGGTTCCTGGCCCGCCAGCGGGTATCGCTGGCCAATGCATACGCAAACCGCTCCCGAGTGCGGGCGAGGCCAGCCGCCGGTTGCTCTGTCGCGGCGAGCGGGCGCCCAGCAGCGGTTGCAGGCTCGTAGATCACTGCACTGACAGTGCCTTGGGCATTTTGCGACCACAACGGCCGGCCACCAATATCGCCAAGTGAAAGTGACACGTCTCCATCAGCGGTATGGAGTTTTAGCGTGGCAGCGCTAAGCGCAATGACGGTCAGCGCATCGGCATGGTCGGTAGCAGGATTGTCCAACTGGCGTGCGCCGTAGGCCCGGCTGGTGCGTGTCAGTGGATCCACCCTCGTTCGGGTGGTCAGTAGCCGAGCGGATGCGTCCTTATGTGTCCGCAGGAAACGCAGAACCCTGAAACCAGCAGCGACATTCGGTGTACCGAGGTGCAGGGACGGCACGGTGTTGACCGGCATACGAATCTCCATTTACTTTCGGTTCAGGGCAGCAGGAGTTCGGGATTGCAACGATTGCAGACAACGATGGCTGATCAGGAAATGGCTTGGCAACTGACAGAACTGATAGGTGCCTGGCCACTCGCTCGATGATACGGTCCCCCATGATTTATGCATTTCCCCGCCAGGTGAATGATGATCAGTTCCTCCCCTGCCCTGCATATGAGCACGCCGACGGTGAGCGTTAAAGAAAGTACAGGCGCTCAGGCACGCGAGTTGCGTTTTCTGCGTCACCCAGATCGGGCGAGCACCAGCGAACCTGCATCCATCCTGATCTCGCGCAGCGTCAACGAACCTATGTTGCGCACCGTCAGGCTGTATGGCGCACGGCAACTTCAGAATACCGACGGCCTGGTGATCCCTGATGCCATTAGCCATGCTGCACTTAATCGGCAGGCACTCATGACTCATACCGCAGACGGGGATGAGTCATATTCTCTGGGCGGTATCGGTGGGCAGCCCATATGGGCCCGCAACGCTCAGGGAACGGTAAATGTTTTTATCTATGAAGGTGCTGATACCACTGGGCGATTGCTGTCGGTTACCGAAACAGCGGCAGGAAGGCAAAAAGCCCGCACTCGGGAAAAACTGATTTACGGGGAAAGCAACCAGGCTGGCCGCAAGGCGCGCAACCTGGCAGGAGCAGTAACGCGTCGTTACGACAATGCCGGGTATACGGAGACCTGCTCGATAGCACTTACCAAGCGATCGATCGTTTCAGCACAGTGTCTGCTGAAACTGCAGGAAGCGTTGCCTGACTGGGCGGCCATCGAGCCGCCAGAGACCGAAGCGGCGCTCACGCAAATGGCAACTTACGATGCCACAGGAGCTGTGCTGACCAGTACCAACTCGGAAGATGTCACTGCAGCCACCGCATACGATATCACTGGCGTACTGCACACTGCCCGGCTCAAATACAAGCGGCAAACCGCTCCGGTCGACCTCATTACCTTGAGGGACATCGTGCGTCAGCCGAACGGTGCGGTGATTACGCAGTCAATGGGAAATGGGCTGACGGAGTTATTGGCGTACGACCCGCGCACACATTACCTGACTCGGCATACCATCATGCGCCCCTCGCATCACCGGCATGGCCCACTGGTTATCAGCGACCTGCATTATGTATACGACCCAGTGGGCAATATCCTGACACTTGATGATAAGGGAGCCGACCCGCAATGGCACCGCAACCAGCAGGCTACTGGTTTACGAAGCTACGCGTACGACACCCTCTATCGACTGGCCGCTGCTACCGGGCGGGAGCGTGTTCCCGTTGCACATTATGGCGTTGGCTCCTCAGAAAGCAGGGTCTGGGTTCCCTATACCGAAATCTTTTCCTACGATCATGGGGATAACCTCGCCCTGATTCGTCACCTCGCAGGCGCTGGCGATTACACGCGCAAGCTCGCCGTTGCCGAGGACAGCAATCGAGCGTTAGTCGATAAGCTTGGTCAGGCAGCTACGAATGGCTTCTGGGCCGGTGGGCTGCAAAAGCAACTGTCCAATGGCCAGGCGTTAAGCTGGTATGCCGATAATCAGTTGTATCAGGTCGCGCTGGTGACACGAAGCGACGGAGAACCGAATGACACCGAGCGTTACCTGTACGCAGATGGCGGCACCCGTTCCCGCAAAATCCAAATAGTCCAGGTTGCTTGTGGTTTACAGTCCTCGATAACCACTTACGCAGCTGGATGTGAGCGCCGTCAACGCCGACTGGCGAATGCGCTCCAGAAAGACATTTCTATTACCACTGCCGGAGAAGTGCGCTTTATCGAGAACAAACTCACTGGCGAACTTCATCTGCGCTATGCCTTCACGGACCGCCTGGGGAGTTGTGGGGGGGAGGCAGATGAGGTGGGACGTATAACTTCGCGTGAAGAGTTCTCAGCTTATGGCGACAGCGCTGGCTCGGATGAAGAGTCGACAGAAATTACTGATCGCACAGTGCGCTACGCTGCTAAGGAGCGGGATGCAACGGGGTTGTATTATTACGGCTGGCGTTATTATCAAGCTGAGCTGGGTCGATGGTTAAGCGCCGATCCAGGTGGATTGATTGATGGAGCCAACTTGTTCCGGTTCTGCCGTAATAATCCTGTCACCCTGAATGATCCGGATGGAAGAGATCCTCATGAAACTCTACAAGAGAATTTCCTGGTCAACGTGCGCCCCATGATTCTCAGTCGGAAGGATTTAGATTATGACGCCGCACTCGGCATCCTCGAAAGTCATTTAAAGCTGACAGGACAGGCGTTAGGCGAAAGCACCGTGAAGATCATGGAGTATTTTCATAAAGCACCTCGCTCAATAAACACAGGCTATGAGAAAGTAGGTGGCTACTCGGATGGTTATGTGAAAAACATGTTTGCCACCGAGGCACGGTCAAATAGCAGCCACTACATCGATATGCGCTTTGATACGGATAGCGCGCTGGTCAATATTGAGGGCGCTATTCCAGCGCTTAAAGAGCTGTATTTTTCTGATGATTTTAAGGTTGTGAGTAGTGAGCTTGCTCCTGCGCATCCAACCTATGGGGCAATACAGATGCACTCATTGGAGCTCTCCCAAGGCGGGGCGCCGATTTACGGGCCTTCTGCGTTCTTTTTAGCTGACGACACTGAGGCAATGAGATACCTGAGTTATACGCCGCAAGATTCTTTCCGTCTATTTGAGGATCTAACGACCCATGGCGAGGCCAAGCGCTTTCAAAACCACATGGCCGCAGCGGGTAACATGTATCCGTTAATTCGCTATGCGACGCCGGAACAGCTGAATTTTTATGAGCAGGTTATTATCAATGAGCAGATTCCGCATGGCCCACTAGAGGCTTACATTGAGTGGCAGTCTCACGGTCGCCTGCTGTTTGGGAAGGACATTGAGCACCTTGCAATCGCTGAAAGTGAAGTAAGCTTATGGACTTGGCTCAACGGTAGCAATCGTGCTGTTGACGCGTTCACTAAAAGGTTTAATGTAAAGACTCATTTCATTTGATTTCGGTAGTTTACTGCCTGGAGAAGGCTGCGGTAAGCAGCTGCACTATCAACCTCCTCAAGTCAAACCACCAAAGCGCTTGTAGAAGTTATCGTTCACATCGGGCAGCGGCCCATCGGCGGTTTCCAGAGCGCTGTTAAGCCAGCTTTCCGCCTTGGCGCAGACCAGCCGATACAGGTTGCGGCACAGCTGACGGGCGGCACGGCCCTCCCAGTCGCCGGGCAGCAGCTCGTCCGGCAGTTGCGGGTCGCGCAGCAGCAAGCGGCGGTATTCGTGGATCAACAAGGTGCGCGCCAGGAAGCAATCCTGGGCATCGAGCTCGTCCTGCTCTTTCAGGCTCTGCCACAACGGCCGGAACAGCTGGATGAACTCGCTGTACTGCTGGCCAAGCTCGTCGATACGCCAACTTTCACGCACCTGGGCGCGCATGGCCTTGGAGGCCAGCACTTCCTGGGTATGGGTTTCGAAAACAATACTGTCGTCGCTGGCCGCCAGCTCGCGCAAGGTGGCGGCCAGGTCACTGCGATCGGCCCGCGGGCAGCCCAGCAGGTTCGGCGCCATGGCACCAAAGCCCTGCCACTCCAGCTCTTCGCGCACGGCCTTGCGCTTGCCGGCGTCGAGCTGAGATAACAGCACCAGCGTCCAGGCACCGTCCCAGGCCGGTTGGCTTGGGCTGTACACGCGCTTGAAGGCCTTTTCGAAACGCCGCCGCCCGGTGCCGGTCAGGCTGTAGTAACTGCGCCGCCCCACCTTCTCGGCGGTCAGCCAGTCTTCCTTGGTCAGGCGGAAGATCGAGGTACGAATCAGCCGTTCGTTGATGCCGATCGGCTCCAGCAAGTTGATCAGGCTGCCCAGCCAGACCGTGCCGCCGTGGGGCTCGATGGCATCACCGTAGAGGGTGATGATCAGCGAGCTGGCGCGGATCGGAGTCTGCTCCTGAAAGCGGGTGATCAGGTTGTTCAGCGGAACGAGGTTGCTCATGGACGAACTGCGCACATTGAAAGCACCGACTATACCTGTGCGACAGGTCGCCTGACCATGGCGCGACGCAGCGATGCTCATGCGCCCGCCTCGCCTTTGGGCCTGAAGCCGCCGTCATCCATGCGCGGGCGCTGTGCTTCGGGGGCGGTCAGCGGTGGGCATTCCACCATCGTTGCCATACAGCGCTGGCTCAAGTGCTGGTACTCGGCAGTGCCGCGCTGCTTCCAGCTCAGTTCCTGCTCGGTCAGCGGGCGCTTGACCTGGGCTGGCGCCCCCATCACCAGGCTCTGTTCGGGGCATTCGAAGCCCGCTTTGACAAACGCAGTGGCGCCGACGATGCAGCGTGGCGCTATGTGCGCGCCGTCCATGACCACGGCATTCATGCCGACCAGGGCGTCTTCACCCACGCGGCAGCCATGCAGCACCGCGCCGTGGCCGACATGGCCATTGCGCTCGATCACCGTGTCACCGCCCGGGAAGCCATGCATGACGCAGGTGTCCTGCAGGTTGGCGCCCTCTTCCAGCACGATCCGCCCGAAGTCGCCGCGCAGGGATGCCAGCGGGCCAACGTAGCAGCGCGGGCCGACGATGACGTCACCAATCAGCACGGCACTCGGGTGCACATAAGCAGTGGGGTCGACCACCGGAGTAAGGCCATCGAGGCGATAGCAAGGCATGTCTTTGCTCCATTAATTTAGCTATTGATACAGTTTTATGTATCACAACATGATGCACTGCAGAACCAAGCATAAGCCGCATGCAAGCTGCTTCTCAGCCATGGCGTCATAGCAGTCAACATAAGACGAGATACACAAAAATACAATTACTATTGCGTTGATGTATCGCATGGTGCTTATACTGATTGCACCTGGGCAGGCTCCCGTGCCACCCCTGCAAACAATTCCAATAAATGCCGGCCTCCCGAAGTGCCGTGCGAGCAGCCTGAGGACCCCGACATGCCTCGTTTCATCGATGTGCAGGCCCCTGAACAGGGCGTTCGCCTGCTCACCCTGCAGCGCCCGGAAGCGCTCAACGCCCTGTGCACCGAATTGCTGGAGGAGCTGGCCAGCGCCCTCGCCGACGCAGAGGCCGACCCCGCTGCCCGTGCCGTGGTCATCACCGGCAGCCGCAAGGCCTTTGCCGCTGGCGCCGACATCCGCGAGATGGCCGAGCGCGACCTGGTCGGCATCCTCAATGATCCCCGTGTCGCCCACTGGCAACGCATCGCGGCGTTTTCCAAACCCTTGATCGCCGCGGTAAACGGCTACGCCCTCGGCGGTGGCTGCGAGCTTGTGATGTGCGCCGACATCGTGATTGCCGGCGAAGACGCCCGTTTCGGTCAGCCCGAGATCAACCTCGGCATCATGCCGGGCGCGGGTGGCACCCAACGCCTGTTGCGGGCCGTGGGCAAGCCACTGGCCATGCAGATGGTCCTGACCGGTGAGGCCATCACTGCCCGCCATGCCTTGCAGGCCGGCCTGATCAGCGAAATCACCCAACCCGAACTGGCCGTCGAGCGTGCGCTGCAGGTTGCCCGCAGCATCGCCGCCAAGGCACCGCTGGCCGTACGCCTGGCCAAGGAAGCACTGCTCAAGGCTGGCGACACCGACCTGGCCAGCGGCCTGCGCTTCGAGCGCCATGCCTTCACCGTGCTGGCCGGCACCACCGACCGTGACGAAGGCATCCTCGCCTTCCAGGAAAAACGCCCGGCGCAGTTCAAAGGCTGCTGAGCCGCCCACTTCCCATCGACTGATCGAGCGAGTCCGTCATGACTTTCGAGCACATTGTGTTTTCCATCGAGGACGGCGTGGCCTTCCTCGCGCTGAACCGCCCCGAGCAGCTGAACAGCTTCAACACGCAGATGCACCTGGAAGTGCGCGAAGCCCTCAAGCAGGTCCGCCAGAGCAGCGAGGCCCGGGTATTGCTGCTGACCGGTGAAGGCCGAGGCTTCTGCGCCGGCCAGGACCTGTCCGATCGCAACGTGGCGCCCGGCGCGCAAATGCCGGACCTGGGCGAGTCCATCGACAAATTCTACAACCCGCTGGTGCGCACCCTGCGCGACCTGCCGCTGCCGGTCATCTGCGCCGTCAATGGCGTGGCCGCCGGTGCCGGCGCCAACATTCCGCTGGCCTGCGACCTGGTGCTGGCCGCCCGCTCAGCCAGCTTCATCCAGGCGTTCTGCAAGATCGGCCTGGTGCCGGACTCTGGCGGTACCTGGCTGTTGCCACGGCTGGTTGGCATGGCGCGGGCCAAGGCGCTGGCCATGCTTGGTGAGCGCCTGAGCGCAGAGCAGGCCGAGCGCTGGGGCTTGATCCACCGTGTCGTAGACGATGCCGAGCTGCGTGACGAAGCCCTTGCCCTCGCTCGCCACCTGGCCAGCCAGCCGACTTACGGCCTGGCCCTGATCAAACGCAGCCTCAACGCCAGCTTCGACAATGGTTTCGACCAGCAGCTGGAGCTTGAGCGCGACCTGCAACGGCTGGCAGGGCGCAGCGAGGATTACCGCGAAGGCGTGAGCGCCTTCATGAGCAAGCGCACGCCTGCATTCAAGGGCCGCTGACCATGAGCGCACTGAACAGCAAAGCCCTGGTGGCGGTTATCGGCGCAGGCGCCATGGGGGCTGGTATTGCCCAGGTCGCGGCCCAGGCCGGCCACCCGGTAAAGCTCTATGACAACCGTCCTGGCGCCGCGGCCCAGGCAGTCGCCGGTATCGACCGCCAGCTCGGGCGCCTGGTGGAAAAAGGCAAACTGCAGCCAGAAGCACGTGAAACCATCAGCGCACGCCTGCAGCCGGTCGAGGCGATCGAAACCCTGACCGACGCCCGCCTGGTGATCGAGGCCATCATCGAGAACCTGCAGGTAAAACAGCAGTTGCTGCAGCAACTGGAAGGCCTGTGCGCCGAGGACTGCATCCTCGCCAGCAATACCTCGTCGCTGTCGATCACCAGCCTCGCGGCCGGCCTGCAGCGGCCGCAACAGGTGGTCGGCATGCACTTCTTCAATCCGGCGCCGTTGATGGCGCTGGTGGAGATCGTGTCCGGCCTGGCAACCGCGCCTGCTATCGCCAGCACGCTCTATGACACCGCCAAAGCCTGGGGCAAGAAGCCCGTGCACACGCGTTCCACCCCCGGTTTCATCGTCAACCGCGTGGCCCGGCCGTTCTATGCCGAAAGCCTGCGCCTGCTGCAGGAAGGCGCTGCCGACTGCGCGACGCTGGATGCTCTGCTACGTGATGCCGGCGGCTTTCGCATGGGTGCGTTCGAACTGACCGACCTGATCGGCCACGACGTCAACTACGCTGTTACCTGCTCGGTATTCGATGCCTTTTATGGCGACTTCCGCTTCCAGCCCTCGCTGGTGCAGAAAGAGTTGGTGGATGCCGGGCGCCTGGGGCGCAAGAGCGGCCAAGGTTTCTACAGCTATGCCGAGGGCGCCGAACGCCCGCCGGCTGCGCAACTGCGCAGCCAGGCCAGCGCCGAATGCTGCGTGGTCGAGGGCAACCTGGGCGCCCTGCAGCCGCTGGTTGCGCGCTTGCGTGACAGCGGCCTGGCCATCACCGAGCGGGCCGGCAACGGCCTGCTGCGTGTCGGTGATGCCACCCTGGCCCTGTCCGACGGCCGCCTGGCCAGTCAGCGTGCCCGTGAAGAGGGCCTGCGCAACCTGGTGCTGGTCGACCTTGCGCTGGATTACCAGGCCGCCACACGCATTGCCATCAGCTGGTCGGCCGACACCACGGCCGAGGCGCGCGAGCAGGCAGTGGCGCTGTTACAACACGCCGGCCTGCAAGTGACCGGCATCGCCGACCTGCCTGGCCTGGTGGTGCTGCGCACGGTTGTCATGCTCGCCAACGAAGCAGCCGATGCGGTGCTGCAGGGCGTCGGCAGCGCCGCAGACATCGACCTGGCCATGTGTGCCGGGGTCAATTACCCCCGTGGCCCGTTGGCCTGGGCCGAGCAGCTTGGCGTCGGTTACACCTTGCGCGTGCTGGAAAACCTGCAGGCCAGCTACGGCGAAAGCCGCTACCGGCCTTCCCTGCTGCTGCGCCGCAGCGCCGAACAAGGAGCGAACCTGCATGACTGACCTGCAGCGTAATCCCACTGAGCTGGCCCAAGCCTGTGCCGACGCCCTGTATTCCCGCGATCAGGCCACACAAGGCCTGGGCATCACCTTGCTCGACATAGGCCCCGGCCGGGCGCGCCTGAGCATGACTGTGCGCGCCGACATGCTGCAGGGCCATGGCACCTGCCATGGCGGCTTCCTGTTCGCCCTGGCCGACTCGGCCTTCGCCTTTGCCTGCAACAGCCAGGACAAGGCCACGGTCGCCCAGGGCTGCAGTATCGACTACATCGCCGCAGCGCTGCCGGGCGACCTGCTCGTCGCTTCGGCCATCGAACTCAGCCGTAAAGGCCGTACCGGCGTGTATGACGTGCGCATCGAAAACCAGCGCGGCGAGCTGATCGCCCTGTTCCGCGGCAAATCCTACCAAGTGCGCGGCACCGTGCTCGCGCAGGAGACCCCAGATGATTGAAGCCAAGCCCCTCGATGCCCTGATCATCGATGCCGTGCGCACCCCCATCGGCCGTTACGGCGGCGCATTGAGCAGCGTCCGTGCCGACGACCTGGCTGCTGTGCCGATCAAGGCCCTGATCGCACGCCACCCGGAGCTGGACTGGCAGGCCATCGACGATGTGATCCTCGGCTGCGCCAACCAGGCCGGTGAAGACAACCGCAACGTTGCGCGCATGGCCGGCCTGCTGGCTGGGCTGCCGATCAGCGTGCCGGGCACCACCATCAACCGTCTGTGCGGCTCGGGCCTGGACGCCATCGGCAATGCCGCCCGCGCCCTGCGCTGTGGCGAGGCCGGGCTGATGCTGGCCGGTGGCGTCGAGTCGATGTCGCGCGCGCCGTTCGTCATAGGTAAGTCGGAGCAAGCGTTCGGCCGCAGCGCCGAGCTGTTCGACACCACCATCGGCTGGCGTTTCGTCAATAAACTGATGAAGGCCGAGTACGGCATCGACTCGATGCCTGAAACCGCAGAGAACGTCGCTGAGCAGTTTGGCATCTCCCGTGCCGACCAAGACGCCTTTGCCTTGCGCAGCCAGCACAAGGCGGCAGCCGCCCAGGCCAATGGCCGCCTGGCTCAGGAGATCGTGCCGGTCGAGATCGCCCAGCGCAAAGCCCCGGCCATCCGTGTCGAGCAGGACGAGCACCCGCGTGCCGATACTACCCTGGAACAGCTGGCGAAGCTGGGCACGCCGTTTCGCCAGGGCGGCAGCGTCACGGCCGGCAACGCTTCCGGCGTCAATGACGGCGCCTGCGCCCTGCTGCTGGCCAGCAGCGCGGCTGCCCACCGCCACGGCCTCAAGGCCCGAGGGCGTATCGTCGGCATGGCCGTTGCCGGCGTCGAGCCACGCATCATGGGCATCGGCCCGGTACCGGCAACCTGCAAGGTGCTGGAGCTGACCGGCCTGGCGCTGGCCGACATGGACGTCATCGAGCTCAACGAAGCCTTCGCCGCCCAAGGCCTCGCCGTGCTGCGTGAACTGGGCCTGGCCGACGACGACCCGCGGGTCAACCCCAATGGCGGCGCCATCGCCCTGGGCCACCCGCTGGGCATGAGCGGTGCGCGGCTGGTCACCACGGCCTTGCACCAGCTTGAACATACCAGCGGCCGCTATGCCCTGTGCACCATGTGCATCGGCGTTGGCCAAGGCATTGCCATGGTCATCGAGCGTCTCTGACCAAAGGCTTGTTACCGAACGCGACGCCGCCCATATATGCTGCGTCCATGACACTCACGATAAGCCGCTTGCCCTGGCAAGCGGCCGACGTACAAGAACAATTCGAGTGAAGCCATGAACATGTACCATGATGCCGATCGTGCCCTGCTGGACCCGATGGAAACCGCCAGTATCGACGCCCTGCGCCAGCACCAGCTGGAACGGCTGCGCTGGAGCCTGAAGCACGCCTATGACAAGGTGCCGCTGTACCGCAAGCGCTTCGACGAGTCCGGCGCCCACCCGGATGACCTGAAATCCCTCGACGACCTGGCGAAGTTCCCCTTCACCGGCAAGAACGACCTGCGCGACAACTACCCCTACGGCATGTTTGCCGTGCCCCAGGAAGAGGTAGTGCGCCTGCACGCCTCCAGCGGCACCACCGGCAAGCCGACCGTGGTCGGTTACACCCAGAACGACATCGACACCTGGGCCAACGTGGTTGCCCGCTCAATCCGCGCCGCAGGCGGGCGCAAGGGCGACAAGGTGCATGTGTCCTACGGCTATGGGCTGTTCACCGGCGGCCTGGGTGCCCACTACGGCGCCGAGCGCCTGGGCTGCACGGTGATCCCCATGTCCGGCGGACAGACCGAGAAGCAGGTGCAGCTGATCCGCGACTTCCAGCCCGACATCATAATGGTCACGCCGTCCTACATGCTCAACCTCGCCGACGAGATCGAGCGCCAGGGCATCGCCCCCCATGACCTGAAGCTGCGCCTGGGCATCTTTGGCGCCGAGCCGTGGACCGACGAGCTGCGGCGCTCCATCGAACAGCGCCTGGGTATCGATGCTCTGGACATTTATGGCCTGTCGGAAATCATGGGCCCGGGCGTGGCCATGGAGTGCATCGAGACCAAGGATGGCCCGACCATCTGGGAAGACCACTTCTACCCCGAGATCATCGACCCGGTGACCGGCGCGGTGCTGCCGGACGGTCAACTGGGTGAGCTGGTGTTCACCTCGCTGAGCAAGGAGGCGCTGCCGATGGTGCGCTACCGCACCCGCGACCTCACCCGTCTGCTGCCAGGCACGGCGCGACCGATGCGGCGCATTGGCAAGATCACCGGGCGCAGTGACGACATGCTGATCATTCGCGGGGTGAACGTGTTCCCGACGCAGATCGAGGAACAGGTGCTTAAAATAAAACAGCTTTCAGAGCTTTATGAGATTCATCTGTATCGCAATGGTAACCTGGACAGCGTCGAGGTGCATGTGGAGTTGCGTGCGGAATGCAAGCACCTCGATGAGTCGCAGCGCAAGCTGGTGGTCGGGGAGTTGAGCAAGCAGATCAAGACCTACATCGGCATCAGTACCCAAGTACTGCTGCAGCCTTGCGGCACGCTCAAGCGTTCCGAAGGCAAGGCTTGCCATGTGTTCGACAAACGGTTGGCCAGCTGAGTCATCGGCTGCCTTTTCGGCCCCGGCATTGTCCGGGGTTTTTTTTGCCTGTACGCCTTGAGTTTTGTGGCGCCTATGAGATCGAGCGCCGCCCGCGCGGCGCTTCGCGGGGCAAGCCCGCTCCTACATTTGTTTCGGGCCAATATCTCCTGCATCCATTGGCACGCGGCCCCTTGTTCGTACGACGCGATATCGAGCCATGCACCAAGGGGTACGCGCGCCAATGGCACAGGCTTTACTGGCCCGAAACAAATGTAGGAGCGGGCTTGCCCCGCGAAGCGCCGCGCGGGCGGCGCTCGATCTCCCAGGCGCTGAAAATCCCCCGTCGAACCCTCAAAGCGATACACAAATCTTATTTGATACACATAAAACTGTTTGACGTTATGTTTTGTATCGCTTACAAATGACTCATGCCTTAGCAGGAGTCGGAACATGTACGCACAGCTAGTGGAAACCGGAGTCAAGCGCGTCAAGTCGCTGGATGAGATGTCGCCCGAAGAGCGCAACTTCCAGGAAAAGATCGACGCCGAAATCAAGATCGAAGCCAAGAACTGGATGCCCGAGGCCTACCGCCAGACCCTGATCCGGCAGATCTCCCAGCACGCCCACTCGGAAATCGTCGGCATGCTGCCTGAAGGCAACTGGGTCACCCGTGCCCCCAGCCTCAAGCGCAAGCTGCAACTGATGGCCAAGATCCAGGACGAAGCCGGCCACGGCCTGTACCTGTACAGCGCCATGGAAACCCTCGGCGCCGACCGCGACGAGGAAGTCGCCAAGCTGCACAGCGGCAAGGCCAAGTATTCGAGCATCTTCAACTACCCGACCCTGAGCTGGGCCGACATGGGCGCCGTGGGCTGGCTGGTCGATGGCGCTGCCATCGTCAACCAGGTGGTGCTGCAGCGCACCTCCTACGGCCCCTACTCCCGCGCCATGATCCGCATCTGCAAGGAAGAGAGCTTTCACCAGCGCCAGGGCTACGAACTGCTGCTGACCATGATGCGCGAGGGTACCCAGGCGCAGAAGGACATGGTCCAGGACGCCATCAACCGCCTCTGGTGGCCGGCGCTGATGATGTTCGGCCCGAGCGACGAGCACTCCCCCAACAGCGCCCAGTCGATGGCCTGGAAGATCAAGCGCCAGACCAACGACGAGCTGCGCCAGCGTTTCATCGACCAGACCGTGCCCCAGCTCGAGCTGCTCGGCTGCACCGCTCCCGACCCGGACCTGAAGTGGAACGCCGAGCGCGGCCACTACGACTTCGGCGAAATCCAGTGGGATGAGTTCTACGAAGTCATCAAGGGCAACGGCCCGTGCAATCAGGAACGCGTCGCCACCCGGCGCAAGGCCATCGAGGATGGCGCCTGGGTACGCGAAGCGGCCGTGGCCTATGCACGCAAGCAACAGAACAAGAACGCCGCCTGAGCGGCGATTGATGCGGAGATCGAAAATGTCTGTCTGGACCCTCTACGAAGTGTTCGTGCGCAGCAAGCACGGCCTTAACCACAAGCATGTCGGCAGCGTGCATGCCGCCGACGCCGCCATGGCCATCGAGAACGCCCGCGAGCTGTACACCCGCCGCAGCGAAGGCGTGAGCCTGTGGGTGGTGCCGTCGGCACTGATCACCGCCTCCTCGCCCGACGAGAAAGACCCGCTGTTCGCCCCTTCGGACGACAAGGTCTATCGCCATGCCAGCTTCTACGAACTGCCCGACGAAGTCGGGCACATGTGAGGTTGGCCATGCACAAGCACGATCTGATCCCGTATTTGCTGCTGCTTGGCGACAGTGCCCTGATCCAGGGCCAGCGCCTGTGCGAATGGTGCGGCCATGCGCCGGCACTGGAAGAAGAACTGGCGTTGATGAACGTCGGCCTTGACCTGGTGGGCCAGGCGCGCAACTGGCTGGAGTACGCCGCCGAGCTGCTGGATGACGGCCGCGACGCCGATGTCCTGGCGTTCCGCCGCGACGAGCGCGCATTCCGCAACCTGCTGCTGGTCGAGCAACCCAATGGCGACTTCGCCGTGACCATGACCAAGCAGTTCCTTTACGACGCCTGGCACCAAGCCGTGCTGCAGGGCCTGGTCGAGTCGAGCGACGAACGTATCGCCGGCATTGCCGCCAAGGCCTTGAAAGAGGTCACCTATCACCTGCGCCGCTCCGCCGAATGGGTGCAGCGCCTGGGTGGCGGCACCGATGAAAGCCGCCGCCGCATGCTGGAAGCGATCCCTGCCGTGTGGCGCTTCACCGTCGAGCTCAGCGCCGGCAGCGACAACGAGGTGCAACTGGCACAGGCCGGCATTGCCGCCGCCCCCGCAGCGGTTGGTGCGGCCTGGCTGAAACAGGTGAGCGCGACTTTCGAATCGGTCGAGCTGCCACTGCCCAAGGCTGCCAGCCACTTCTACCTGAACGGTCGCCAGGGCCTGCACACCGAACACCTGGGCCTGCTTTTGGCCGAGATGCAGTTCCTGCCAAGGGCCTACCCCGATGCAACCTGGTGAGCTGATTGCCGGCGACCGTGGCGCCCGTGCGCCGCGCGGCGACGACCTGGCGCGGGCCTGGGAGGTACTGGGCCAGGTGATGGACCCGGAAGTGCCCGTGGTCAGTGTGGTCGACCTGGGGATTGTGCGCGACCTCGACTGGCGTGCCGGGCACTTGCACCTTGTGGTCACGCCGACCTACTCCGGCTGCCCGGCCACCGAGGTGATCGAAAGTGATATTCGCCAGGCGCTGGAACAGGCCGGGTTCGCCGCGCCAGACCTGGAGCGCAGGCTGACCCCGGCCTGGAGCACCGACTGGATCAGCGAACTGGGCCGTGAACGCCTGCGTGCCTATGGCATCGCCCCGCCGCACGGCAGCGCCAGCAAGCGCAGCCTGCTCGGCGTGGCCCCCGAGGTGTGTTGCCCGCAATGCGGCAGCCACCACACCGAATTGCTCAGCCAGTTCGGCTCCACGGCCTGCAAGGCGCTGTACCGCTGCCGTGAGTGCCTGGAGCCGTTCGACTATTTCAAATGCATTTGAGCCGTGGAGACCACCATGAGCCAGTTTCACAGCCTGACCATCAAGCAAGTGCGCAACGAAACCCGTGATGCGGTGTCGATCGCCTTCGACGTACCGGCGCACCTGCAAGCGGCCTTCCGCTTCACCCAGGGCCAGTACCTGGTGATGCGCACCCAGCTGGACAACGAAGAAGTCCGCCGCTCCTATTCCATCTGCAGCGCCGTGCAGGACGGCGAGCTGCGGGTAGCGGTCAAGCGCGTGCCCGGCGGGCGCTTCTCGGCCTTTGCCAACGAAGTGCTCAAGGCCGGCCAGCAGCTGGAAGTGATGCCGCCCTCTGGCAGCTTCTTCGTGCCGCTGGACCCGGCGCGCCAGGGCAACTACCTAGGCGTTGCCGCTGGCAGTGGCATCACACCGATTTTGTCGATCATCGCCACCACCCTGGCCAGCGAGCCACACAGCAGCTTCACCCTGCTGTACGGCAACCGCTCCAGTTCCGGGGCGCTGTTTCGCGACCAGCTCGAAGACCTGAAAAACCGTTACCTCGAACGCCTAAACCTGATTTTCGTGTTCAGCCGTGAGCAGCAGGATGTCGACCTGTACAACGGCCGCATCGACGCCGACAAATGCGGCCAGCTGTTCTCGCGCTGGATGGACGTGCCCAGCCTCGATGCCGCGTTCATCTGCGGCCCGCAGGCGATGACCGAGACCGTGCGCGACAGCCTGCAGGCCAACGGTCTGGCCAAGGAGCGTATCCACTTCGAGCTGTTCGCCGCTGCCGGCAACGAAACCCGCCGTGAAGCCCGCGTGACCGCCCACCAGGTGGACTCGGCGCTCAGCCATATCACCGTGATCAGCGATGGCCGGGCACTGAGCTTCGACCTGCCGCGCAATAGCCAGAACGTGCTGGATGCCGGCAACGCCATCGGCGCCGAACTGCCCTACTCGTGCAAGGCCGGCGTGTGCTCGACCTGCAAGTGCCGGGTGATCGAGGGCGAAGTGGAGATGGACAGCAACCATGCCCTGGAGGACTACGAAGTGGCGGCCGGCTATGTGCTGTCGTGCCAGACCTACCCGGTGAGCGACAAGGTGGTGCTCGACTTCGACCAGCTCTGACACCGCGTCGCCTTCATCGCGGATCAATCCGCTCATACAGGCACAGCTGCGCCCTGTAGGAGCAGATTTATCCGCGAGAGGCCATCAGCAACACCCCAAAGTGACCTGATTACAACAATTACAAAACAAAAGAGATCGCTTGCCATGACCCCGGAACACATCGAAAGCATCAGCAACCACCCCGATTTCCAGCACCTGGTCCGGCGCAAACGCCGCCTCAACGGCAGCCTGACCCTTGCCATGCTGGTGATCTACTACGGCTTCGTCCTGCTGGTGGCGTTCTCCCCCAGCACCCTCGGCCAGTCCCTGAGCGGCGGCGTGACCACCGTCGGCATGCTGGTCGGCGTGCTGATGGTACTGCTGCCCTTCGCCCTCACCGGCATCTACGTGCACCGTGCCAACAACGTGCTTGACCCGCTCAACGACAGGCTCAAGCAGGAGTGCGCGCAATGAACTGGACTGCCATTTCGATGTTCATGGTGTTCGTCTGCTTCACCTTGCTGGTGACCCGCTGGGCAGCCCTGCGCACCCGTTCGGCCAGTGACTTCTACACCGCTGGCGGCGACCTGACCGGCATGCAGAACGGCCTGGCGATTGCCGGGGACATGATCAGCGCGGCGTCGTTCCTCGGCATTTCCGCGATGATGTTCATGAACGGCTACGACGGCCTGCTGTATGCCTTGGGCGTACTGGCCGGCTGGCCGATCATCCTGTTCCTGATCGCCGAGCGCCTGCGCAACCTGGGCAAGTACACCTTCGCCGACGTGGTTTCGTACCGCCTGGCACAGACCCCGGTGCGCCTCAGTTCGGCCTTCGGCACCCTGGTGGTGGCACTGATGTACCTAGTGGCGCAGATGGTCGGCGCCGGCAAGCTGATCGAGCTGCTGTTCGGCATCAGCTACCTGTATGCGGTGATGCTGGTCGGCGTGCTGATGGTCGCCTATGTCACCTTCGGCGGCATGCTCGCCACCACCTGGGTGCAGATCATCAAGGCGGTGATGCTGCTGTCCGGCACCAGTTTCATGGCCTTCATGGGGGACGATAGAGAATTCGGAAAAAATCGTACGCTAAGCTTCGCGAGTTCTTGTAACCAATTCATTGTTTTTTCAATGGATGAAAGAAAATGGCGAAAGCTATTTGACAAACAAATCGGGATCTTATAACTTACCTACCAAGTAGTCGGTAGATGAAATAAAGCCATGAAACTCAATTCAGATCTTTCGCAGCGTGTTGTCGTCGAGCCTTCAAGCTTACAGTGGGTCGATTCGCCAGCGACCGGGATTCAACGCCAGTTACTGGAGCGTGATGGCGACGAAGTGGCGCGTGCCACCTCGATCGTGCGATACGCGCCGGGCTCCGCTTTTGAAAATCATAAGCACGACTTGGGCGAGGAGATTCTGGTCCTGGACGGCGAATTCAGCGACGAATCCGGGACCTTCGGGCCTGGGACTTACATCAAGAATCCACCAGGTTCTTCGCATGCACCGAGCTCCGCGACGGGTTGCACGTTGTTCGTCAAGCTGCGCCATCTTGATCTAGCCGACAGCCAACGCACCGTGGTCGACACCCGTAACGGCCCCTGGTTTCCAGGCCTCGTGCCGGGTCTGTCGGTGATGCCACTTTCTGAGTTCGACACACAACATACGGCTTTGGTGCGCTGGGCCCCGGGGACACGATTCAATTCGCATCGTCACTACGGCGGTGAAGAAATCTATGTGTTGGAAGGCGTCTTTGAGGATGAGTTCGGAAGCTACCCTACCGGCACATGGATGCGCAGTCCGCATTTGAGTGCTCACCGTCCCTTCAGCAATACAGGCTGCACCATCCTGGTCAAGACAGGCCACCTGCCAGTCGCCGAATCAAATGAGGCGCTTGCATGAAGCATTTCTCCGAAATCTCGCCGACCGCCGAGCGGGTGGTCGATGCCGCTGAAGGGTTGGTACAGCAGCACGGCTACAACGGCTTCTCATACGACGACGTGGCCCAGTTGGTAGGCATCAAAAAACCAAGTATCCACCACCACTTTCCCAAGAAGGGTGAACTCGTGGCCGTGGTCGCACAGCGCTACACGCACCGGTTTCGTGAGGAGTTGCTGAGCATCGAAGGGCAGCATGCGAAAGCGCCTGACAGGCTAACTGCGTATGCGGCACTTTTCGAACGCACCTTCGCCAAGGACCGGCGCCTTTGTGTCTGCGGCATGTTGGGTGCCGAGTCGGACTCGCTGCCGGACGCCGTTGTGAGCGAGGTCGAGCGATTCTTTAAAGTCAATCTCGACTGGTTGACTCTTGTCGTTGCCGATGGTCAGCGTGCCGCGCTGATCACCTCGAATTCCACCCCAGAGGCTCTCGCAGAGGCATTCTTGTGCGCGTTGGAAGGCTCGATGATGGTGGGCCGTGGCATGCGGTCGTCACGCGGACCGGCCGAAGTTGGAAACACTTTTCTTTCCACCGTGTTGACCTGAGGTCGGCACTTTTTTTGCAACACAACCCTACCATTTAGTTGGTAGTTAAGGAGATTATTATGAGTACTGAATTTAATGGCAAGAAGTTGTTGGTCATCGGCGGCACTAGCGGGATGGGACTGCAAACTGCCCGCATGGTTCTTGAGCAAGGCGGAAGCGTCGTCATCGTCGGTCACCGTGAAGACAAGGCCGAAGAGGCCCGCAAGGCGCTGTCGTCGTTGGGCACCGTGACCGCCCTGACTGCCGATCTCTCGCGAGCCGAAGATGTGAAGCGACTCCTGCATACCATCGATGAACACCACAAGGACATCAATCTTCTGGTCAACGCGGCTGGGGTGTTCTTCCCGAAGGCGTTTCTTGAGCACACGGAAAGTGATTACGAACAATATTTGACGTTGAATAAAGCGTTCTTCTTCATCACACAAAAAGTCGTGGCCAATCTCGTGGCCAGCGAGCGTCCCGGCGCCATTGTGAACATCGGCTCGATGTGGGGCAAGCAGGCGATTGCGGCTACGCCGTCGTCCGCGTATTCGATGGCAAAAGCAGGTTTGCATTCGCTGACCCAGCACCTTGCGATGGAGCTGGCATCCAAACAAATCAGGGTCAATGCCGTTTCTCCGGCGGTTGTCGAAACGCCGATTTACGAGGGATTCATACCCAAGGCCGAGGTTCATGGCGCCTTACAGGGATTCAACAGCTTCCACCCAATCGGCAGGGTTGGGACGCCACAAGACGTCGCCGAGGTCATCCTCTTCCTGTTGTCGGACAAGGCAGCATGGGTGACGGGCGCAATCTGGGACGTTGACGGCGGCGTGATGGCCGGGCGTAACACATAATGGGGGAACGAGAAATGAACACAAACATTAAAGGAACTCCCGGCAACGGGATCAACGTCGGCGCATTGCGTGAGTTTGCAGATCAGGTCGCAGCAAAGCCCGCCGCAGGCATCGCGACGTTCGGCGTCGTGACAACCTGGGAGGGTGGCACCCGGACGCGTGCGCGAACCATGCCGCTCGTACTAGGTGACACGGCCTTGGCGCGCGGCTTTGTCATCGACGCGGACGAACCGGCAGAATTGCTCGGTACCGACACGGCCGCTAATCCACAAGAATTGATCCTGGCTGCGTTGAACGCATGCATGACTGCAACCTACGCGGCAAATGCGGCGGCAATGAACATCGAGTTGCAATCGCTGACTATCCGCACGAAGGGAAGCCTCGATCTGAGAGGTTTTCTTGGAATCGATCCTGGGATCAATCCAGGGTACGACCAGGTCGAGTATGAGGTCGAAATGGAGTCGTCGGCGGATTCGGCGGCGCTGAAAGCATTGCACGCGCAGGTGCAGCGAACATCGCCGAATTACCACAACTTCGCGAGAGCCATTGATCTCAAGGCCAAGCTGACCATTCTCCAATGATCGAGTCAGTGTTTCCCGTGGTTGGCTGACGGGAGGCCAAACCAGATGCGCTATGACGGAAGGTTCAACCTTCCGTCATCACGTTCTCTGGAATACGCAGTGTCAATTTGAGGTATACCCTAACTGGATGTCAGGCAGGGCCGCGCCGCTTAGTCAGAATAGAGTCATCTTTCGCATTTTTGACACATGCCTGCGAAGGTCATAGATTTCAGCCTGACAGAAACGGGGTTTGAGGCACAACGGAACAGAAGGAGCACTTAAGCCGCCTTCAACCAAGGAGACATCGTGCAGGGGCACCGCATCGGCTACGTCCGGGTCAGCAGCTTCGACCAGAACCCGGAACGCCAGCTGGAACAGACACAGGTGAGCAAGGTGTTCACCGACAAGGCATCGGGCAAGGACACCCAGCGCCCCCAGCTCGAAGCGCTGCTGAGCTTCGTCCGCGAAGGCGATACAGTGGTGGTGCACAGCATGGACCGGCTGGCCCGCAACCTCGATGACCTGCGTCGCTTGGTACAGAAGCTGACTCAACGCGGCGTGCGCATCGAGTTCCTGAAGGAGGGCCTGGTGTTCACTGGCGAGGACTCGCCGATGGCCAACCTGATGCTGTCGGTGATGGGGGCCTTCGCTGAGTTCGAGCGCGCCCTGATCCGCGAGCGGCAGCGTGAGGGCATCACCTTGGCCAAGCAGCGTGGCGCGTACCGGGGCCGCAAGAAAGCCCTGTCCGATGAGCAGGCTGCTACCCTGCGGCAGCGAGCGACGGCCGGCGAGCCCAAGGCGCAGCTTGCCCGCGAGTTCAACATCAGCCGGGAAACCCTCTACCAGTACCTCCGCACGGACGACTGACACATGCCGCGTCGCTTGATCCTCTCGGCCACGGAGCGGGGCACCCTGCTCGCGTTGCCAGAAAGCCAGGATGACCTGATCCGCTACTACACCTTCAACGACTCCGACCTGTCGCTGATCCGTCAGCGGCGCGGCGACGCCAACCGCCTCGGCTTCGCCGTGCAACTCTGCCTGCTGCGCTACCCCGGCTATGCGTTGGGCACTGACAGCGAGCTGCCCGAACCGGTCATCCTGTGGGTGGCCAAGCAAGTCCAGACCGATCCGGCGAGTTGGACGAAGTACGGCGAGCGCGATGTGACCCGTCGCGAGCACGCCCAGGAACTGCGCACCTACCTTCAACTGGCCCCGTTCGGCCTGTCCGACTTCCGCGCCCTGGTGCGCGAGCTGACCGAACTGGCCCAGCAGACCGACAAGGGCTTGCTGCTGGCCGGCCAGGCGCTGGAGAGCCTGCGGCAGAAGCGACGCATCCTGCCGGCGTTGAGCGTGATCGACCGGGCTTGCTCGGAGGCCATTGCACGGGCCAATCGGCGGGTCTACCGCGCCCTGGTTGAACCGCTCACGGACTCGCATCGGGCCAAGCTGGACGAGCTGTTGAAGCTCAAGGCCGGCAGCAGCATCACCTGGTTGACCTGGCTGCGCCAGGCACCGCTGAAACCCAACTCTCGGCACATGCTTGAGCACATCGAGCGGCTGAAGACATTTCAGCTGGTGGACTTGCCCGAAGTCCTGGGCCGGCACATCCACCAGAACCGCCTGCTCAAGCTGGCCCGCGAGGGTGGGCAGATGACGCCCAAAGACCTCGGCAAGTTCGAGCCGCAGCGGCGCTATGCGACCCTGGCCGCCGTGGTGCTGGAGAGCACTGCAACCGTGATTGATGAGCTGGTGGATCTGCACGACCGCATCCTAGTCAAGCTGTTCAGCGGCGCGAAGCACAAGCATCAGCAGCAGTTCCAGAAGCAGGGCAAGGCGATCAACGACAAGGTGCGCCTGTACTCCAAGATCGGCCAGGCGCTGCTGGAGGCCAAGGAAGCCGGCAGCGACCCCTATGCCGCCATCGAGGCGGTGATCCCCTGGGACGAGTTCACCGAGAGCGTCAGCGAAGCCGAGCTGCTGGCCCGGCCGGAGGGCTTCGACCACCTGCACCTGGTCGGCGAGAACTTCGCCACCCTGCGCCGCTACACGCCGGCTCTGCTGGAGGTATTGGAGCTGCGCGCCGCCCCGGCCGCGCAGGGCGTGCTGGCAGCCGTGCAGACGCTGCGCGAGATGAACGCCGACAACCTGCGCAAGGTGCCGGCCGATGCTCCCACCGCCTTCATCAAGCCGCGCTGGAAGCCACTGGTGATCACCCCGGAAGGCCTCGACCGGCGCTTCTACGAAATCTGCGCCCTGTCCGAGCTGAAGAACGCCCTGCGCTCCGGCGACATCTGGGTCAAGGGCTCGCGGCAGTTCCGCGACTTCGACGACTACCTGTTGCCGGCCGAGAAGTTCGCCGCGCTCAAGCGGGAACAGGCCCTGCCGCTGGCGATCAACCCGAACAGCGACCAGTATCTGGAAGAGCGCTTGCAGCTGCTGGACGAGCAGTTGGCCACTGTCGCCCGCCTGGCCAAGGACAACGAGCTGCCCGATGCCATCCTCACCGAGTCCGGGTTGAAGATCACCCCGCTGGATGCGGCGGTGCCGGATCGGGCGCAGGCGCTGATCGACCAGACCAGTCAGTTACTGCCGCGCATCAAGATCACCGAACTGCTGATGGACGTGGACGACTGGACGGGCTTCAGCCGCCACTTCACCCACCTGAAGGACGGGGCCGAGGCCAAAGACCGGACGTTGCTGCTGTCCGCGATCCTCGGTGATGCGATCAACCTCGGGCTGACCAAGATGGCCGAGTCGAGCCCCGGTCTGACCTACGCCAAGCTGTCCTGGCTGCAAGCCTGGCACATCCGCGACGAGACCTATTCGGCGGCCCTGGCCGAGCTGGTCAACCACCAGTACCAGCATGCCTTCGCCGCCCACTGGGGCGACGGCACCACCTCATCCTCCGATGGCCAGCGTTTCCGGGCTGGCGGCCGGGGCGAGAGCACCGGACACGTCAACCCGAAGTACGGCAGTGAGCCGGGACGGCTGTTCTACACCCATATCTCCGACCAGTACGCGCCGTTCAGCACCCGCGTGGTGAATGTCGGCGTGCGCGATTCCACCTATGTGCTCGACGGCCTGCTGTACCACGAGTCCGACCTGCGGATCGAGGAGCACTACACCGACACGGCCGGCTTCACCGATCACGTCTTCGCCCTGATGCACCTGCTGGGCTTCCGTTTCGCGCCGCGCATCCGCGACCTCGGCGAAACCAAGCTGTACGTGCCGCAGGGCGTGCAGACCTACCCGACGCTGCGGCCGCTGATCGGCGGCACCCTGAACATCAAGCACGTCCGCGCCCATTGGGACGACATCCTGCGCCTGGCCAGCTCGATCAAACAGGGCACCGTCACTGCCTCGCTGATGCTGCGCAAGCTCGGCAGCTATCCGCGCCAGAACGGCCTGGCCGTGGCCCTGCGCGAGCTGGGCCGGATCGAACGCACGCTGTTCATCCTAGACTGGCTGCAAAGTGTTGAGCTGCGCCGCCGCGTGCATGCCGGCCTGAACAAAGGTGAGGCGCGCAACTCGCTGGCCAGGGCGGTGTTCTTCAACCGCCTTGGGGAAATCAGGGATCGGAGCTTCGAGCAGCAGCGCTACCGGGCCAGCGGCCTCAACCTGGTGACGGCGGCTATCGTGCTGTGGAACACGGTGTACCTGGAGCGCGCCACCCAGGGGTTGGTCGAGGCCGGCAAGCCGGTGGACGGCGAGCTGCTGCAATTCCTGTCGCCGCTGGGCTGGGAGCACATCAACCTCACCGGCGATTACGTCTGGCGGCAGAGCCGCAGACTGGAAGACGGGAAGTTTCGGCCCCTACGGATGCCCGGAAAACCTTAGCGTACGATTTTTTCCGAATTCTGCGAGCCCCCCATCTTTGCCGAGGAGCTGGCCGAGTGGTCTGCGCGTTACCCCGATCGCCTGCAGCTGCGCATCTGGCTCGATGCCGAGCAGGGTGTGCCGAGCGGCCCGGCGATTGCCACGAAGATCGCTGACTGGTCAGCCGCCGACGCCTTCATCTGCGGGCCGCAACCGTTCATGGATGCCGCGGGTGCCGCGCTGGGCGAGCGGGGTGTGGATGCGGCGCGTATCCATCTGGAACGCTTTGCCGCCGCAGCGCCGACGGCCGCACCGGGCGGGCGCCGCAGCCGCCTGCGGGTCGCGCTCGACGGTCGCCGTCACGAGCTGGACGTGCCGCGCGGCGAGGTGCTGCTGGAGGCCATGGAACAGGCTGGCCTGCAACCGCCGAGCGCGTGCCGCTCGGGTGTCTGCGCCGCCTGCAAGTGCCGGGTGGTGGAGGGCAGCGTGAGCATGCGCAGCAACCAGGTGCTGAGCGAAAGCGAGGTGCGTCAGGGCTGGGCGCTGGCCTGCCAAGCCGAACCGCGCAGCGCCGAACTGCAAGTCGAATACTGACGTGTGGGAAAGGCCGCTGGCCGTTATCCACCCTGCGCATCGGGTGATCGACGGGGCGTAGGGTGGATAACGGCGCAGCCTTATCCGGCAGTACCTGTGCCTCTGGCCGGTGGAAAAAGCGATTGGCCATTCTTCAGCTGATGCGGATCGTGCCGCGGCGAATTCAGCGCTGCGCCACCGGCAGGTCATGCTTGCGCCAGGCGGCCCAGGAACCGGGCACGTTGGCGACCCGGTTGAAGCCGTGGCGCTTGAGCAGGCTCGCGGCAATCGAGGCGCGATAGCCGCTGCCGCAATAGACCGCGACGATGCCGTCCCGGTCCAGCTGCTCGAGATGCTGCGGCAGGTGCGCGACGAAGGCATGCCGCGCGCCGGGCACGCGGCCCTGCGCAACCTCCTCGGGGGAGCGCACGTCGAGTACCTGGACCTCGGGGTCGCCGCGCCGGCGGTCGAGTTCGTGCACCGTCCACTGCATGACGCACGCCAGCGGCAGGCCGGCGTTCTGCCAGTCGGTCATGCCGTTGCGCAGGTAGCCGGCGACCTGGTCGAGGCCGATGCGATAGAGCTGCAGCGTCGCCTGGTGGACCTCCACACTGTCCTCGCCGATCAGGTAGATCGGTCGCTGGTCGTCGAGCATCCAGCCGGCCCAGCTGGCGAACTCGTCGCGCAGCGCGATGTTCAGCGCACCCGGCACATGGCCGCCGCCGAAGGCGAGGATCGAGCGCACATCCACCAGCTGCACGGCATCGTGATCGGCGGTGCGCTGGCGGAACTCCTCCGGCGCCAACGGCGGTGGCAGCGCCGGGCCATGCAGGCGTTCGAGCGGGCGCGCGTTGAGCTGCTTGAGCCGCGCATAGTGGCGCGGCGGCTCGGGCATGCCGTCGAGCAGCCAGTCGACAAACTCCTGCTCGGTGCGGCGCTGGTTCAGCGCCGGGTTGAACAGCAATTCGTTGCCGAGGGTGGAGTGGCGACGGTCACCGATGGATTTGCCGCAGGCCGAGCCGGCGCCGTGGCAGGGGTAGATCTCGATGCGTTCGCCGAGCGGCAGGTAGCGGGTGAACAGCGTGGCGTAGAGCTGCGCTGCCAGCTGCTTGGTGCTGTCCTCGCCGAGCAGGTCGGGGCGGCCGACGTCGAGGTTGAACAGCGTATCGCCGGTGAACAGCGCGAAGGGCGCTTCGCCCTGCTGGCTGTCACGTAGCAGCAGCGAGATGTGCTCGGGGGTGTGGCCTGGCGAGTGCAGCACTTCCAGGCTGACCTGACCCAGTTCCAGCACCTCGCCGTCGTCCACCTGACGCAGCCCGAAGGCGTAGTCCGCCGATGATCTCGGCGCCGCAGCGTTCGGCCAGCGCCTGGGCGCCGGAAACGAAGTCGGCGTGGATGTGCGTCTCGATGGCATAGGCGATGCGCAGGCCCTTGTCGCGCGCCAGGTCGAGGTAGACCTCGACGTCGCGCCGCGGATCGATCACCGCGGCGACGGCGGCCTTGCTGTCGCCCACCAGATAGGAAATCTGCGCCAGACCTTCGGTGTAGATCGACTCGAATACCAGCATGCGTGTGCCTCCGTAATCCGTGAGGGTTACGGATGTGAGCGCCGGTTGGCCGCCGGCGTTCAATCGCAGCGGGTCACTTGCGGACCAGCAGCACCCCGGATTCCATGTGGTGGGTGTAGGGGAACTGGTCGAACAGCGCGCAGCGTTCGATGCGGTGGGTGTCGGCCAGCTGGGCGATGTTCTGCGCCAGGGTTTCCGGGTTGCAGGAGATGTAGAGGATGCGCTCGAAGCGACGGGTCAGTTCGCAGGTGTCCGGGTCCATGCCGGCGCGCGGTGGGTCGACGAAGACGCTGCCGAAATCGTAGCGCTTCAGGTCGATATCGGCGAGGCGGCGGAACGGCCGCACCTCGTTCAGCGCCTGGGTCAGCTCCTCGGCGGAGAGGCGCACCAGCTCGATGTTGTCGATGCCGTTGTCAGCGATATTGGCCAGCGCCGCGTTGACCGAGGTCTTGCTGATCTCGGTGGCCAGCACGCGACGCACGCGGGTGGCCAGCGGCAGAGTGAAGTTGCCGTTGCCGCAGTACAGCTCCAGCAGGTCGTCGAATGGTGGTTTCGTCGGGGATGCGCTCCAGGTTCAGCCCGGCAAACTGGCGCAGGATCGTGGTTTCGTACAGCGCTTCCTCCATCGCTGGATCGCTGTAGCCGAACCAGTTCTGCAGCAGATGCACACGCAGCATCGCCATCAACGGGTAGGCCGGACGGCCACCTTCACCCTTCGGATAATGTGGCTCGATCAAAGCAATCAAGCCCTTCCACGGCACCACCCGATCCATCTCGATCAGGAACAACTCCTTGCGGGTTTGCTTGCGCTTGCCAGCGTACTCGGCGTCGGCGAAGGTCATCTGCTTCATCGGGAAACTCGGTGGGTGGGGTCGCGGTATTTTGCCAAATCAGAAAGTCTTTTTCAGAGTTTCCCTAGGCTGACAAGCCAAGCGCTGGATCGCAACCATCCATCACCTTATCCAGCTAGATCTGCCTCCTCCAATAAGTGCCGCACAAATCCCGGCGGGTGCAGATTTCCGGGAGGTTTGCGCCAGATCAGTTGGAGACGCTTTTCAAGCCCCGGGATGGGAAGAGCTACCAGCGCGCCACTGCGAACTTCGTCTTGTACTGCGGAAGCCATCACCAACGACACGCCGAGTCCCGCCCTCACTGCTTGTTTGACTGCCTCGGTGCTGCCTAGCTGCATACCGCTGCGAGGCACGCCCAGTTCGCCAAAGTATTCGGTCAGAAGCCGTCCGGTACCGCTACCCGGTTCACCTCCCAGCATCGGCAGGTCCACCAGACGATCACGTTCTATGCACCCTGCTTCAGCCAGCGCATGGTCGGGGCTGACGATAAGCACCAGCGGCTCGACCCGCCAGAGGCGGTGTTCGAAGTCGGGGTGAGGTAGCCACCATTCCATGATCGCGGCGTCGAGCTGGCCCGCCAGTAGCTGGTCGGCCACATCCGGGTTGGCGGCGATGCGCAGATCCACCTCGCCCCTCTCATTTGCGGTCGTCAGATAGTTGCGCACGAATGGCTGGAGAAGGTAGGTGCCGATGTTGGAGCTGGCCCCGACGCGCTCACGATTGCCATGCAGGGCTTCTAGCGCCCGGGCGTGCATGTCGAGCAAGGCGGTCGCATGCGGCATGAAGGCCAGCGCCCGTGTGGTAGGCTGGCAGCCGCTACGACTGCGCTGCACCAGCGTTACGCCGACCTGCTCTTCAAGCTTCTGCAAGTGCTGCGACACCGTCGGCTGGGCCAGCCCCAACGCCCTCGCCGCGCTCTGAAAACTGCCTGTTTGAACGATCGCTACCAGGCTCTTCAGCCAGACCGGATTCAACATGCGGCAGGCTCGGCCTTGGGCAGACGGTTCGCAGCGTTGATTGGGCGCGCACCTGCCAATACCTGGATGATGTTCTGCGCTGCACAACGTTCAATCTCCAGGCGCACCGCGCGCACTGCCGACCCTATGTGCGGAGTGAACAGCGTATTCGGATGCGCGAGCAGCGCAGGATCGATCAGCCGCGGCCGGTCCGCGCGAGCCCAGTCTTCCATTTCGAATACATCCGCCGCATACCCGCCGAGCTGGCCTCGCTCAAGCGCCGCGAGCACGGCGGCTTCATCCACTACCGAACCACGACAGGGGTTTACAAGCAGAGCGCCCGGCCGTACGAGGGCAAGCAGCTCGGCGTTGACCAGATGCTGGGTATCGGCATTCAAGGGAAGCGCCAGCAGGATGAAGTCCGAGCTGGCGAAGAGTTCGCTGCACGCCACCTGGCGCAGGCCGAGCCGTTGCTCGGTTTGTGTATCCAGAGCCTTCGCCTCGTGGTACTGCAGGGTCGCGCCCCATCCCTGCAAGCGATCAGCCATGGCCAGTCCGATGGCGCCCATGCCAAGGATGCCGACCGTAGCGTTATCCAGCCCCGTGCCGTAGAACTGTGGTTGCCAGCCCTGGAACTCGCCAGAGCGGACGAACGCATCTGCTGCCCGCAGATGCCGCCCCAGCCCCACCGCCAGTCCGATCGCCAGCTCGGCAGTCGGGACGGTCAACAGATCAGGCACGAAGGTCAGCCAGACCCCGCGGGCAGTACAGGCGTCCACATCGAAATTGTCGAAGCCCTTGAGCGCGCAGCCGACTACACGCAGCTCAGGGCAGGCTTGAAGAAAGTCTGCATCGACCCGATCGGGCATGAACACCATCATCGCCTGAGCATCGCGGCAGCGGCGCAGAATTTCCTCGCGCGTCAGCGTGCTGTCGGTCTGGTTGGTCATCAGCTCGCAATGTGGCGCCAGCAGTTGCAGGATCTCATCGTGTACTCGGTGAGTTATAACGAGTTTCGGCAGCATGGTTTGTCCTATTTGAAATGTTTGCGCAGCACGCCACTGAAGGCGTCTACTAGCGTGACCATGGCCAGGATGACCAGCAGGATTGCTGCAACCTCCTGGTACTGCATGATGCGCAGCGAGCCCATGAGTTCGAAGCCGATACCGCCGGCGCCAACCATGCCCATCACGGTGGAGGCGCGAAAGTTGTATTCCCAGCGGTAGATCGCCACGTCGGCGAACTGCGGCGTCACCTGTGGCAAAACCGCGTGCAGCAGCACTTGCATCGGCGTAGCCCCCGCCGCCCGAGCGGCTTCCACCGGCGCTTCGTCGACGTGCTCGATGGCCTCGGCGAAGAACTTGCCGACCATGCCGACCGAATGCAGACCCAGGGCAAGCACGCCCGGCAAGGCGCCGAACCCTACGGCTGCAACGAAGATGATGCCCATGATCAGCTCCGGCACCGACCGCAGGGCATTGAGCAGCACCCGGGCAACACCGAACACAAGGGGGTGCGGCGCCGTATTGCGCGCTGCAACGAAGGCCACCACCAGCGAGAACACCACTGCGATGGCCGTACCGGCGATGCTCATCGCCAAGGTGTCGATCAAGGGGCGAATCCAGCTTCGATAGCCCGAAAAGTCTGGCGGCATGGCCTCGCCTGCCAGGGTCGCGATGGAGGGCAGCCCGTTCAGCAGCGTGGTGGCATCGAGCAGCCCCACGTACCAGCAGGCCAACAGCACCACTCCGAATACAATCGCCACCTGCCCCAGCTGGCGCCACCAACCGAGGCCAAAGCCTCGAAGGATGTGCTCGCGTTGCTCTGCAGGCAGCGCCTGCACGTCGTAATGAGAAGACATATCGGTGCTCACATCGTGGCGAAGTCGAGGCCGAGCAGCGATCCCATGTTGCGGATCACATCGTAGTCGGCGTCGGTGATTGGCGCGAAGGCCTCGGCCTTGAAGTTGCGCAGCACTTCGGGATCGTCGATACCGACGAATACATCCCGCACCTTGGTTTTCAGCTCGGGGCTCAGGTTCGAGCGCATCGCCCAGGGGTACTGGGGGTATTCGCCGCTGTAACCAAGTACTTTCACCTTGCTCGGATCGATCAGGCCACGTTCGGCTGCGTGATTGAAAATTACCTCCGACAGCCCACCCGCATCGGCGTTGCCGTTCGCCACGTTGACGGCAACGGCGTCATGCGTGCCCACAAAATGTTGTTCGTAGTCCTGCCCACCCGTCAAATCGGCCGTCTCAAGAAGCACGGTTTTGGGAATCAAATGGCTGGACGTCGATGCCCGGTCACCATAGGCCATTCTCTTGCCCTTAAGGTCGGCATACTCATTCACGCCTGACGCCACATTGGCGATAATCACCGAGCGATAGGTCGGCTTGCCGTCGATGACCATGGCAGCGAAGGGCTCGATGTCGCTTTTGCTTTTGGCCATGACGTAGGACAGCGGACCGAAATACGCCAGGTCGATACGGCCAAAGCGCAGCGCCTCAATCATCGAGGAATAGTCGGTGGTTACGATCAGCTGCACCTTCTTGTCCAGATGCTCTTCCAGATAATCCTTCAGCGGCTGGTTACGCTTGATCAGCTCGGAGGCGTTTTCGTCCGGCAGCAGGGCAACCTTTAGCACATCCGGATCGGCATCGGCCGCTAGGGCGGACAAACTTGAAACAGCGGACAGCAAGCAAGTCAATAAGAGCGCGGATAAGCGTTTCATCGGGACATCTCCTGTGAAGGTTCGAGCATGACAGGTGGTTCAGCCGGAGCATTCGCTGGCTGAGTCGTAGAGCGGCCTGCATAGATGCGCTCAAGCTGCGCATCGGTGAGTTCCGAGGGCGCGGCATCGAAAACGATCTGAGAATCGGCCAGCCCGACGACGCGATCGGCGAAGCGGCGGGCATATTCGAGTTGATGCAGCGAAACGATGGCGGTGATGCCGTCTTCCTTGCAGATGTCGCGCAGCAATCCGAGAACACGGACCGAAGTGGCCGGGTCGAGACTGGCTACCGGCTCATCGGCCAGAATGATCGCCGGCTGTTGCGCTAGCGCACGCGCGATGCCTACCCGCTGCTGCTGGCCACCGGACAGTTTGTCCACCCGGCTTAGCGCCTTGTCTGCCAGACCGACCCGAGCGAGGCAACTGAGCGCAATCTCCTGATCGGCACGCGGCAGAGGAAACAGCGAGCGGAGCGTGTTGTGAAAGGCCAGCCGACCGGTCAGCACATTAGCCAGTGCGCTTTGACGTTCGATTAGCTGGTGGTGCTGAAAGATCATGGCGGTACGCCGACGATGCTGACGCAAGGCCGAGCCGCTGCCGAGTTCACCGAGTTCGCTGGTGACACTGCCGCCAGTGGGCGTGACGAGTCGATTGAGACTACGGAGCAAGGTCGACTTGCCTGCGCCCGAGAGACCAAGCAGCACGGTGAACTCACCACGCCGAAATGCAATCGAGGTATCGCGTAGGGCTGTCACGCCGCCTGGATAGACGACGCTCAACCGGTCGACCCGCAGCACGGCGTCCTGTATCGGATGGGGCGTCATTTGTTCACCTTTCGCAATATTGCTGGCCGCACAATTGCGGTTCGCGATGCAAAGGGTAGAAATTCCTTGTTACCGCACTGCTTCTAAAGAATGACATTTCGATGAATACTTCGAATCTGCCGTAGCGGGGCGGCAAGCGAAGCCGTGGAAGAACGGGCGCAACGTAGCGTCTTTCTTCACGCGGGATACAGGAGGCTTTGATTGATACTGCTGCGGATTCGCTACAGTAACGTTGGGCCAGAACGTAATGCCATCCAAGCAAGAGAGCGCACACTAGGGAAACTCTGAAGAAGACTTCCAGATTTTGGCAAAATACCCGGATTCCACCCACCGAGTTTCCCGATGAAGCAGATGACCTTCGCCGACGCCGAGTACGCCGCGTCGGATTGGTTCTGCAGCTTCTAATCAAGCTTCGCCAGGACAAGCCATGGCGACGACATTGATCGAGGAGCTGGCCATTTGGGATGTAGAGATTGAGCAGCTGACCTCGGCCGGCGACATAGCATTCCGCTATGGCGCGCTCCGTGCGCATCTCGACACCCTCTATCGCCTTGATCTCATTGACGACGCGGAGCGCCGGGAAAGACAGGAGCTGGCCGACGCCGCTTATGCTTATGCTTATGCAATCGATACGGCGCTGAGCCCTGGATCCGGAGACCGAATGCTCTAGAAATTTGAGTGCCGGGCGCGTTACTGTATATGCGTACAGTTACAGTGAAGTGCCGTTTATGCGTCTCCGAAGGTGTACCGACGTCGAAACAAACATTCTGGTAAGCGTCCTTTCCGGAACGGTCCAGGGAGGCTTCCCAAGCCCTGCTGCGGACTACTACGAACCACCGATATCGCTCGACGTGCTGCTGAACCTCCGAGCCCCTCATATCTGGTTGGCCGAGACCGAAGGCGACAGCATGTCCGGTATTGGCATCTACCACGGCACATTGCTCGTGATCGACCGGTCACTCGACGCAGAGGTGGGCGACATCGTCGTCGTTTATGTGAACAACCAGCCGATCGTTAAGCGATTAGATCTGGTCAACGGCTGCAAGGTCTTGTCTTCGGAGAATCCCCTGTACCCCCCTATCACTGTCGGTGAGTTCGAAGAGGTCGACACCTTCGGCATCGTCATCTGGAGTTTCAACCGTCATGGTCGACGTAGCCGGTAAACCCCGCCCCTCCTTTGCGCTTATCGACTGTAATAACTGCTTTGCCTCGGTGGAGGTGCTTTTCCGGCCAGAGCTTAGGGGACGGCCTGTCGTCGTTTTATCCAATAACGATCTGAGGGGTGGGAATCGTTAGTAAATCCTGTAGAGTCCGCGCCACC
>NZ_MINI01000029.1 GCF_002906855.1 Pseudomonas putida
ACCCTGACCATCACCGGCTACAACCCCAGCACCGGGGTGGTGAGCTACAGCTTCACCCTGACTGGCAACGAAAGCCACCCGGACGGTGCTGGCGCGAACAGCATCAGCGAGCACTTCGACGTGGTCGCCAAAGATGTCGATGGCAGCACCGCCACCGGCAGCCTGGACGTGAACATCGTCGATGACGTACCGCAGGCGGCGGCCGACACCACCAGCGTGGTGGAAGGCGGGACAGCCACGGGCAACGTCCTGTGGAACGACAAGCTGGGGGCGGACCAGGCGGGCACCAGCAATGTTGTGGTCGGTGCACGCGCCGGCTCCGATACGTCGACATCGGCCATCGGCAATCTCAACACCGCGATCGTTGGCCAGTACGGCACCTTGACCATTGATGCGGCGGGCAATGCGGTCTATCACGCCAATCCGAATGCGGTGCTGCCGCAAGGCGCCAGCGATGTTTTCGTGTACACCATTCGCGACACTGACGGTGACGAGAGCACCACGACCATCACGATCAACGTGCAGGACTGCTCGCTCGTTGCCGGCCCCGTTGGCGGGGTAACGGTCCACGAGAGTGCCCTTGATACGCATCAGGACGGCAACGACCTGGCCGCTGGCAGCGTCACTGGTAGCGACCCGGACTCGACCCGCGAAACCGCCAGCGGCACCTTGGTCGGTTCTGCCAGCGGCGGTGTCGGTGCGTTGACCTACAGCCTGGTAAGCGATGCCACAGGCCAGTACGGCCAGCTTCACCTGAACGCCGATGGTACCTACACCTACACCTTGACCTCACCGGCCAATTCGCCGACCCACGCCAATGACGGCCCCAACACCGTCACTGAAACCTTCACCTATCAGGTGAAAGACTCGGTCGGCAATTCGACCACCAGCACCATCGTCATCACCATCGTCGATGACGTACCGCAAGCCCATAGCGATTACACCAGTGTGTACAAGGGCGACGAGGTGCGCGGCAATGTGCTGTACAACGATGTGGTCGGTGCCGACGTGCGCAGCGATGGCAACTACGTGGTCGGCGTGCGCGCCGGCAGCGATACCAGCACCTCGGCCATCGGCCAGCTGAACACCCAGGTGAACGGCCAATACGGCTACCTGACCATCGACGAGAAGGGCAACGCGGTCTACCACTCCAACCCGGACGTGGTGTCGCCGCGAGATGCCGTCGACACCTTCGTCTACACCATCCGCGATGCCGACGGTGACGAGAGCACCACGACGATCACCATCAACGTCCACAACTCACTGATGGCTTGTGCGGACCGCGATGTCACGGTGTACGAAAACGCTCTGGACCTGCACAAGGACGGCAACGACCTCGCCGCCGGCAGCGTCACTGGCAGCGATCCGGACTCGACCCGCGAAACCGCCAGCGGCACCTTGGTCGGTTCTGCCAGCGGCGGTGTCGGTGCGTTGACCTACAGCCTGGTAAGCGATGCCACGGGCCAGTACGGCCAGCTTCACCTGAACGCCGACGGCACCTACACCTACACCCTGACTTCACCGGCCAATTCGCCGACCCACGCCAATGACGGCCCTAACACCGTCACTGAAACCTTCACCTATCAGGTGAAAGACTCGGTCGGCAATT
>NZ_MINI01000030.1 GCF_002906855.1 Pseudomonas putida
TTGCGGTCATGAAACCGGTCGATCCATTGGCCGTTCAGATCGGCCAGCGCCGCCCGGTTCGCGGCCAGAGCCAGCGTCTCGGTCTCGAACCGTCCCATCTGCGATGCCGAAGCAGCTTGCGCCTCGACGGCCCTGCCGCCAACGACCTGACGCATCACGGGATCGAGGGCCAAGCGGTCGGCATCGTTCACATCCTCGTATCCGGCCAGTCGTCCGAACACCGATTGCCGGAACAATCCGTCAAGCCGATGGAGCGTGTTCTTCCCGGTGCGGCTGTCTCGCAGCGCCTCCGACGCCAGATTGGACAGGCCGAGCACGTCATCAAGCTCGCGCATCACCAGCAGGCCACCGTCTGAACTGATCTGCGCACCACGGAACTCCAGACGCACAC
>NZ_MINI01000031.1 GCF_002906855.1 Pseudomonas putida
TACCAGACCTGGTCGACCACCAATCGCGACACGATCGCCGGCACACTTAAGGCAGCGGGGCTCACCGCCGATCAGTTCTCCTCCGAGGAAACGACGATGTCGCAGCTGCGCACGCTGTCGGAGACCTCGGACGGGCAGATGAAGGCGCTGCAGGTCGGGCACCAGATTGCGACCCAACAGGTTGCGCAGATGCAGAAGCTGCGCGGTCTCGTCTCCCAACAGATGACGATGATGGCGACCTGGTACCAATCCGAACAGGCCGAGAAGGATCTTGCGCAGGCGCGTCGCGAGGAATTCTTCAAATCGACGGCACCCTCC
>NZ_MINI01000032.1 GCF_002906855.1 Pseudomonas putida
TATTGTTCGGGAAGTTGGATGACCTCCGAGGCGGCCACCCCGGAGGTCATGCGATTGTACGCCCGAACAGGAATGGGTCTTATCGACCGGCCTCATCCTGGGCTGCAGCCGCACCAGCTTCGCATCGCTTGTTGACTTGAATGGGCTGGCTTGCGCCGCGCCCGCAGACAATGCCAAGCATGGAGCCCCATCATGAACCCGAACACTGTACAAATCCAGTCTGCCTCCATCCAGTTCGCCTTGGGATGTGACGTCTCCAAAGCAACCGTCACACTCTTCGACAGCAGCAACGGAAGGACCGTTACCGTCGAAAACACCGCAGTTGCACTCAAGGCCACCCTGAAGCCTTATGCCAGACGTATCGATACACTCGCCATCTGCGAGGCAACCGGCGGGTACGAGGACGCCCTGCTTGGGGTTCTCGAAGACCTTGCCATCCCCGCCCACCGCGCAGACGCCGCGAGGGTCAAAGCCTTCATCCGCGCCTGTGGCGCCAAAGCCAAGACAGACCCCATCGATGCGCGCCATATCGCCGAATATGGCCTGTCGCGAGCACATTCCCTCCCACGCTGGCGGCCGAGCCAGCCACACGAAGCAAAGATGAAACTGCTCGTCTTGCGTCGTAGCGATCTCGTCTCCATGCGCGTGCAGGAGGAAAACCGCCTGAAGGCACCGCGCAATAAGCCGATCGCAGGCGAGATTGCCGGCCACATTGCCGAAATCAAACGCCGTATCGAGGCGATCGACAAACAGATCGAGACGATCGTCGCTCACAACAAGCGCATGAAAGATCGAAAAGCAATCCTGCAGACCGTGCCTGGCATCGGCAGGGTGATCGCACCCGTGCTGCTGGCAATCATGCCGGAACTCGGCCTCATCGATCGCAAGCAGGCAGCAAGTCTGGCTGGATGTGCGCCCCATGCGCGCGACAGCGGCGCACACAAAGGCCGCCGCTTTGCCACAGGTGGACGGCGGCAATTGCGACCGCTGCTCTTCACCGCTGCTATGGCCGCAAGTCAAAGCAACAGCCATCTCGCCACAACATACAGACGCTTGCTCGGTGCTGGGAAGTCAAAGCTCACAGCCCTCGGCGCGATCATGCGACACATCGTCGTGATCGCAAACGCGAGACTCAAAGAGTATGAAAAAATCCAAACAAGACTGACTTGATGAGGGA
>NZ_MINI01000033.1 GCF_002906855.1 Pseudomonas putida
CATTCGCCTTCAGACCCCAAATGTGAGAGCTACGTCTTTCTCTCACACCGGCGCTGATCCAGCGTAAAACCGGAACGTCTCCCGATTCATCGTTGAATGGAAGTAGTATAAGTCATACAAACAGGGTGGGGATAAAGAGGAAGTAAAAAAACCATGGTCCAAAAAACTGTAACTGAGTCAGCGCGAAAAAACAAAACCGCGTTTTACTCTCTTTTTAAGCGCTCCCATTCGCCGATCAATGAGCTATATTTTTCAAGAAAAATAATCTCTTCATCGCCCTGTAAAGGTGTTGTTCGAGGGGAAAAGAACGTCTTACGAAGGGGATCGATGATGCGCATATCATCCGCATCGAGATTAATCAGCGCGCGCTGCATCACCCACAAGCCCAATCGTCCCCCCACTTCGGACAACGCGGGTTCCTCACTAAAGTAGGGGTACACGACGCGTGTGTAT
>NZ_MINI01000034.1 GCF_002906855.1 Pseudomonas putida
ACGTGCATAGAGGGCAAATTCGTCTGGAGCGGCGCCGATCTGATCAGCAACATACTTCAGCATGGCGCGAGGCGGAGTTTCTTCTGCTCCAAGCACTCGACCCGGGTATCGCATTAGACATAGCTGGATGGCGAAGCCGAGCCGATTGTGATTACGTCTCCGCAGTTCAATCTCCAGGCGATCCGCCAATGACAACGAATAGTGTCGGATTAGGTTATCCTCGTCGACTGGTATGTCGACAAGCTTCCGGCGATCTTGATCTTTAAGAAGCTTGCGCTTTGCCATCGCCCGACTCCATTGATGAGCAATCTGCTCGAAGCGTTGTCGAGTCGGGCCGGACAGAGAAATCAAAATTGGCGCATGTCGGTGGCAATCCACAGAGATCGGATGTTGCATATCGGATCTACGGCATCGTTCCGGTTTCGTTCGACCTTAGCGTACGATTTCGGACTGCTCTTGTTCCGACCCC
>NZ_MINI01000035.1 GCF_002906855.1 Pseudomonas putida
CCGCGCCTCAAGGCATGCGCGACCCGCCCACAGCCCCGGATCGCGCATCCCCCCCACCATCAGGGCGTTAACGGCCAACGTGAAGATTTGTTCATGTGCTTTCAGAATCAGGGCTGAAGCAGCTGAACCAGCGCAAGATCAGAGGCCCAGGGTGAGTGCTGCGTCCTTGATCCAGAAACGAGCACCCTGAGCGCCGACGCTTGCCTGCAAGGGCGTGCCTGCCGGCAGGCGCATCCAGCTCAGCGGCTGGAGGCTGAAGTTCGCGCCGTCCAGGCTGCCTTGCAGAAGCAGACATTCCAGTCCACGCGGATTGTCCAGATGGACAGTGGCGCCGGGTTGCACGTGCTTCAGATACACCTGTTCATGGGTGTTCGAAAACAGCAGTTGATCGCCCAGCGCCGATAACGTTGCGACCAGCTGTTGGCCATCTTCAGGATGAAACTGCTGCAGGCGAACAAAGATCGTGCAGCCCTCGTCAGACCGTGGCGCGTGAGCACTACCAGGCGGGTTGCGCACATAGCTGCCCGCGGGGTACTGGCCGCGCTCATCTTCGAACACACCTTCCAGGACCATAAATTCCTCGCCGCCAGGATGCTGGTGAGCGTTGAAATGACTGCCGGGTGCATAGCGCACCAGGCTGGTGGCGCGGGCCTTCTCGCCACCGATGCGAAACAGCGGGCGCCGCTCGACGCCGGGCAGCGGGCTGGCCAGCCAGGGCAGGTCGGCACTGTGCATGACGGCGGGCAAGGTCAGGTCGGCGTTCAGGCGGTCCGGAAGCATGGCGGTTTTCCTGGTATTGAAAGGCCGGGACAGGTACCCACCTATGATCAGCTGTTGTGAGATCTCGATAAAGCCTCTAAAACACTCACAAACAAGAATTTCTATCTCAGAGGTGTCAACACCATGAGTGTCCGCAGCACCGCCATCGCCGGTCAAGGCAACAAATTCTGGCTCTGGCCAGCGCTGTTCAGCCTGGTGGCCTTCGCCGCCAACTCGATCTTCTGCCGCCTGGCCCTGCGCGATGGTGCGATCGATGCCGAGTCGTTCACCGTGGTGCGGCTGGCCAGCGGTGCGGTGTTTCTGCTCCTGCTGATTCGCCTGCGCAAGCGGGGCATGGCCCTGGGGGGGGGCTGGAAGGGCGGGC
>NZ_MINI01000036.1 GCF_002906855.1 Pseudomonas putida
ACGCCAGAGGGCTCCAGGTGTATTCGCCATTGTCGGCCAGGGTATCCACCACAACGAACGACTGCGCCTTGATCTCCGGTATCGAGATGTACTGGTCGAAGGCTCCATTCCCAACCACCTGCATCATTTTCAACGATCGCACCGGTGTGATCGTTGTATCGAGGGTGATGACCCCGGACGCATCCCGCGTCCGGAGCCCGTACAGATCAGCCATCAGGTAAGCCTCCCCACTGCAGTCCTCTCGATGCCAGCGGCGTCGTACACGTATAAGCCGCCGTTGTTGAGCAGGGTCGAACCGTTGGCGTCCTGCCCGCGGATGCTCACTGCGCCGGTCACGAAGTTCAGCTCCAGGAGCGGTAACCCTTGCGAGTTGACCGCCTGGGAGCGGATGGTCATGCCTGCCACAATCTGCTGGATGAATGCCGTGTTGATCACCGCCTGGTTGATGAAGACCTGGCCGTTGGAAACCACGAACGGCAGCACCATCTGCCCTGACGACTCGTCAACGATGGCGAAGCGCTGCGCGTAGGCCAGGATCTCGCTGGTCTGTCCGTCGCTTCCCAGCGCCAACCCGGCCATCACCCTGCGGCCGCCAGCGATCGTCTCGGCCTTGATGGTCGTCATGGCCGAAACCTTCCCATCCACACCTGCGACTGTCTTGCTAACCGTTTGCACGGAAGCGCTGACATCGCCCATCTGCGCGGTTGGTGAGCGCCAGCAGTGCCTGGGCCTGACTGGTGAGCGTAGAACCCTGCTGGGTTACGTCTGAAGACAGCGACTGTACGGCCTTGCTCGATGCGCCAGGCCCTACCCTACCGACTGCAATCCAGTCGACATCGAACACCGCATCCAGCGCATTGGCGAAGTTGAAGCGAAGGCGCTGGATCGTGTTGTCCACCCAGTCAGTGCCGCCCGCAGCCAGGTTGGCCATGTTCCATTCCACAACGGCGGATTGCCCGATTGCGATGTTCGGGTTCGCTGCGCTGGCCCGATAACTCGTCGCAAACCCGTGAGAGCTGGTCGAGTAGTACAACGTGCCGGTCCAGGCCGAGCCGCCGCGGCGCGTCAGGCCAACCCTGACCCTGGTGTAGGTCTTGCCGTCGATAGCTGCCGACGCTGTCGGGCTGTGCAGCTGGGGGTCAGCGGTAGTCGGCGTGATCTTGACGAAGCCCGTATTGGCCGCCAGCGTCGCGTTCACACCCGACCACCCCTCGACAGTGGTATCGAACTGCCAAGCCGCTCCCGGCGCCGGATCAAGCCCGGAGGCACCCAGGCCGCTCTGAATCGCGCCGACGGTATTGGTCAGGTCGGTGATGCTGGCGGACTGACTGGCGTTCACGCCCTCTGCCGCAGATACCCGGTTCGTCACCGCGTCCAGCGCCGAGGCTGAGGCTTTTGTGGCCAGGCCATTGGTGGTGCTGTTCACCGCGTTTTCCAGCGTCGTGGTGCGGCCGGCGACGCTGGTCAGGGTGCTGCCCTGCTGGTCGACAGCCGACGACAGGCTGTCTACTGCTGCCGACGTGGCACCGATGTTGGCCGCGTTCACCTGGCCGTTGTCTCGCCATCCAGTGGCACGAGTACCGTACTCGAACTGCGGCCGCGCCATCTCCACGTATCCAGCAGTTACCGCGCCAGTGGCGCTGTAGATACGCAGGTAGACGTAGCAAGTCACCGCCCCAGCGGGCGCGACGGCGCTGAACTGCTCACGCTTGCCTGCTGCGGTGATGGTAAACATCCCCGAGTTAGGAGCGCTAACCACGGAGCCGGCCGCATTGATCCATTGAATGAAGAACCTGAACCCCAAGCCAGCGGTGCCGCGAAGATAGATAGACGTTGCAATGGTTTGCCCTTCGGCCACCATTGGTCTGCGATCTTTCGTGCCACCAGTTGGGCGAATGGATTTGTACGGCGTGCCGGTGCCAACGGCGGATACCTCAACACGTACTGCCTTCTCACCTGCATTCAGCCAGGAAGTGACCAGAGATTCGACGCTGGTCGCAGGCCCCTCGGTAGCCCAGCCATCCGCGATATCAGTACCTGTCCCCGCTTTGTTGAAAGTTGGGTTGTAGAACAGGTTCTCGCCGCCGACATCCCCAATGCTGTTGTCCAACTGGGTCAGCTGGTTGGATGCGCTGGTCAAGCCCTGTTCTGTCAACGCTACGCGCCCCGTGAGGGCCGTGGTGGCAGAAGCATTTGCAGCTGCAGCCGCCGCGTTTGCCTTGCCGTTATCACGCCACCCAGTCACGACCGAACTGTGCTCGAACTGCGCCTTGTCGAGGTCCACGAAGCCGGCTGCAATCCCTGCTGCGCCGACCGAGGAACGAAGCCTGAAGAGTACATCCACGCGAACTGAACCGGCCGGAGCTGCAGTGCCAGTGAACACAGCGCGCTGATACGCGGGCGTGAGGTTGAAGTTTCCTGGCCCATGAGTAGCAATGGTTACCCCTGCCGCATCCTTGTATTGCAGGTAGATCTGGCAGAGCAAACCCGTGTTACCGCGAACGTGCACAGAAGCGGTCCCAACTACCCCTTCATAGATCGCTGGCCGGTTGTCCGGATTCGTCGACGTTGGAACGAAGTCGATGTAGTCGGTGCCCGTGCCTACCGACAAACCGGACAGGTCGAGACGCTGACACTTGCCCTCGGCCCCCAAGTCGGAGTCACGCAGTGTCGGAGTTACGACCACCGGGGTAGTCTTTCGCCATCCCCACCCGTCTGCGATGTTCCCGGCATTGGACCCGGTGGTGCTAGGCACGTCGAACGATGGGTTGTACAACAGGTTCTCGCCACCCACCTGATTCAGCGAGGCGTTGACGTTGGTGATCGCCTGGCCATTGGCGGTGATCGCCGCGCCCTGCTGGTCTACGGTGTTGCTCAAGGACTGCACCGTCGAAGCGTCGGCCTTGGTCGCTACCTGGGTAAGCGCGCTG
>NZ_MINI01000037.1 GCF_002906855.1 Pseudomonas putida
ACGCCAGAGGGCTCCAGGTGTATTCGCCATTGTCGGCCAGGGTATCCACCACGACGAACGACTGCGCCTTGATCTCCGGTATCGAGATGTACTGGTCGAAAGCTCCATTTCCGACCACCTGCATCATTTTCAACGATCTCACCGGGGTGATCGTCGTGTCGAAGGTAATGACCCCGGACGCATCTCGCGTCCGGAGCCCGTACAGATCAGCCATCAGGTAAGCCTCCCCACTGCAGTCCTCTCGATGCCAGCGGCGTCGTACACGTACAGACCACCGTTGTTAAGCAGCGTCGAGCCGTTGGCGTCCTGCCCTCGTATGCTCACTGCACCGGTCACGAAGTTCAGCTCCAGCAGTGGCAACCCTTGCGAGTTGACCGCCTGGGACCGGATGGTCATGCCTGCCACAATCTGCTGGATGAATGCCGTGTTGATCACCGCCTGGCTGATGAAGACCTGGCCGTTGGAAACCACGAACGGCAGCACCATCTGCCCTGAAGACTCGTCAACGATGGCGAAGCGTTGGGCATACGCGAGGATCTCGCTGGTCTGCCCGTCGCTTCCCAGCGCCAGCCCGGCCATCACCCTGCGGCCGCCAGCGATCGTCTCGGCCTTGATGGTCGTCATGGCCGAAACCTTCCCATCAACACCTGCGACGGTCCTGCTCACCGTTTCCACAGACGCGCTGACATCGCCCATCTGCGACTGGACGGTATCGATGCGTTTGCCGGTGGCTATGCCGTTCTCGACCACAGCCGACTGCACAGTCCAGACACCAACCAGTCCACCAGTGGCTCCCGCCAGTCCAGTCGAATCACCTTCCATCTCCGGGTTCACCTGGACATAGATGCCGTCCAGGCGTTGCGCCTGGGCAGTTAGAGCGGTGCCCTGCTGCTGGACTGTGGTGTCGATCTGGCTGATGGCCGAAGCCTGGGCGCTGTTCACGCCCTCGGTGTCGGTGACGCGGTTGGTGAGCGCCAGCAGCGCCTGGGCCTGACTGGTGAGCGTGGAACCCTGCTGGGTTACGTCTGAAGACAGCGACTGTACGGCCTTGCTCGATGCGCCAGGCCCTACCCTGCCGACTGCAATCCAGTCGACATCGAACACCGCATCCAGCGCATTCGCGAAGTTGAAGCGAAGGCGCTGGATCGTGTTGTCCACCCAGTCAGTGCCGCCAGCAGCCAGGTTGGCCATATTCCATTCCACAACGGCGGATTGCCCGATTGCGATGTTCGGGTTCGCGGCGCTGGCCCGATAACTCGTCGCAAACCCGTGAGAGCTGGTCGAGTAGTACAGCGTACCGGTCCAGGCCGAGCCGCCGCGGCGCGTCAGGCCAACCCTGACCCTGGTGTAGGTCTTGCCGTCGATAGCTGCCGACGCTGTCGGGCTGTGTAGCTGAGGGTCAGCGGTAGTCGGCGTGATCTTGACGAAGCCCGTATTGGCCGCCAGCGTCGCGTTCACACCTGACCACCCCTCGACAGTGGTATCGAACTGCCAAGCCGCTCCCGGCGCCGGATCAAGCCCGGAGGCACCCAGGCCGCTCTGAATCGCTCCGACGGTATTGGTCAGGTCGGTGATGCTGGTGGACTGGCTGGCGTTCACGCCCTCTGCCGCAGATACCCGGTTCGTCACCGCGTCCAGCGCCGAAGCCGAGGCCTTGGTGGCCAGGCCGTTGGTGGTGCTGTTCACCGCGTTTTCCAGCGTCGTGGTTCGGCCGGCGACGCTGGTCAAGGTGCTGCCCTGCTGGTCGACAGCCGACGACAGGCTATCAACTGCAGCCGACGTGGCCCCTATGTTCGCCGCGTTCACCTGGCCGTTGTCTCGCCATCCAGTCGCACGAGTGCCGTACTCGAACTGCGGCCGCGCCATCTCCACGTATCCAGCAGTTACTGCGCCAGTGGCGCTGTAGATACGCAGGTAGACGTAGCAAGTGACCGCCCCTGCAGGCGCGACGGCACTGAACTGCTCACGCTTGCCTGCTGCGGTGATGGTAAACATCCCCGAGTTAGGAGCGCTGATCACGGAGCCGGTCGCATTGATCCATTGAATGAAGAACCTGAACCCCAAGCCAGCTGTGCCGCGAAGATAGATAGACGTTGCAATGGTTTGCCCTTCGGCCACCATTGGTCTGCGATCTTTCGTGCCACCAGTTGGGCGAATGGATTTGTACGGCGTGCCGGTGCCAACGGCGGATACCTCAACACGTACCGCCTTCTCACCTGCATTCAGCCAGGAAGCAACGAGAGATTCGACGCTGGCCGCTGGCCCATCGGTAGCCCAGCCATCCGCGATATCGGTACCTGTCCCCGCTTTGTTGAAAGTTGGGTTGTAGAACAGGTTCTCGCCGCCGACATCCCCAATGCTGTTGTCCAGCTGGGTCAGCTGGTTGGATGCGCTGGTCAGGCCCTGTTCTGTCAACGCTACGCGCCCCGTGAGGGCCGTGGTGGCAGAAGCATTTGCAGCTGCAGCCGCCGCGTTTGCCTTGCCGTTATCACGCCACCCAGTCACGACCGAACTGTGCTCGAACTGCGCCTTGTCGAGGTCCACGAAGCCGGCTGCAATCCCTGCTGCGCCGACCGAGGAACGAACCCTGAACAGCACCTCTACTCGAACTGAGCCGGCCGGCGCTGCCCCTCCCGTGAACACAGCTCGCTGATAGTTGGGAGTAAGGTCGAAGTTGGCCGGCCCATGAGTGGCAAGGGTTGCCCCTGCCGCATCCTTGTACAGCAAGTAGATTTGGCAGAGTAAGCCGGTATTACCGCGCACATACACCGAAGCAGTTGCTATCACTCCTTCATAAATCGGCGGCCGATTGTCTGGATTAGTAGTAGTCGGAACAAAGTCGACGTAATCCGTTCCGGAGCCCGCTGACAGGCCAGTCACGTCCAGGCGCTGGCACTTTCCCTCTGCGCCAAGATCGGAGTTTCGCAGAGTCGGGGTCACGACCACGGGAGTGGTCTTTCGCCATCCCCACCCGTCTGCGATGTTCCCGGCATTGGACCCGGTGGTGCTAGGCACGTCGAACGATGGGTTGTACAACAGGTTCTCGCCACCCACCTGCTTCAGCGAGGCGTTGACGTTGGTGATCGCCTGGCCATTGGCGGTGATCGCCGCGCCCTGCTGGTCTACGGTGTTGCTCAGGGACTGCACCGTCGAAGCGTCGGCCTTGGTCGCTACCTGGGTAAGCGCGCTG
>NZ_MINI01000038.1 GCF_002906855.1 Pseudomonas putida
GCTGCGATCACTCGCTAGCGGGAGGCGAATAATACAGCGTTTAAAACCGCTGTCAACCTTCACCTCAACCGCTATCGATCTTTCGATCGAAGCACCCCAACACCACCTTAACTACCTAACTCATTGAATCTCAAGGAGTTTGTTGTTCCGATGTCGCTGGAAGTGGGGCGCATTATAAGGGGATTCGAAAGCGCGTCAACCTTTAATTTCAAGAAACTTCAATATCGCTGAAAAGCAAAGCGGGGAGGCCTGTCGGCCTCCCCGCTTTCAACTGCTCTATATAGCATCAAAGAACGCCAGCGCTGCGCAACCGCACTATAGCATCGGCATCCAGCCCCAGCACATCGCCCAGCACCGCCTCGGTATGCTCACCTAACAGTGGCGGCGCCCGCCGATACTCCACAGGCGTTTCCGACAACCGGATCGGGCTGGCCACCTGCGGCACGCTCCCCGCCAGCCCATGGGGCATGGTTACCGCCAACCCCCGGGCCAGTACCTGTGGATCCTGGAACATCTGCGCCAGATCGTTGATCGGCCCACATGGCACCCCCGCAGCCTCCAGTTGGCTCACCCATTCGGCAGTAGTCTTGAATACCGTTGCCTGGCGAATCAATGGAATCAACTCGGCCCGGTTCGCCACCCGCTGCTTGTTAGTAGCGAAGCGTGGGTCATCCGCCCACTGCGGCTGCCCAGCCACCTCGGCAAACTTGCGGAACTGGCCATCGTTACCCACGGTAAGGATGAAATCGCCATCCGCCGTCGGAAAGTCCTGGTAAGGCACGATATTGGGGTGAGCATTACCCAGCCGCCGCGGTGGATTGCCGGTAGTCAGGTAGTTCATCGCCTGGTTGGCCAGGCAAGCCACCTGCACATCGAGCAGTGCCATATCGATGTGCTGACCAACGCCATGCTGATCGCGGTAGGCGAGGGCAGCCAGAATCGCCACGGTCGAGTACAACCCGGTAAGAATGTCGGTCAGGGCAACACCGACCTTTACCGGCCCGGCACCTTCCTCCCCATCCGGGCGGCCGGTCAGGCTCATCAGCCCACCCAACCCCTGGATCATGAAGTCATACCCCGCACGCTTGGCGTACGGCCCCGTTTGGCCGAAGCCGGTGATAGAGCAATAGATAAGCTTGGGGTTGATTGCCTTCAGGCTCGGGTAATCCAGCCCGTAAGCAGCCAGCCCACCTACCTTGAAGTTCTCAATGACGATATCCGACTTGGCCGCCAGCTCGCGCACCAGGCGCTGGCCTTCCGGCTGGGTGAAGTCGATGGTCACCGAGCGCTTGTTGCGGTTTGCCGACAGGTAATAAGCCGCTTCGCTGGTGTTCTCACCTACGGCATCCTTGAGGAAGGGCGGCCCCCAGGAGCGGGTGTCGTCGCCGCTGCCAGGGCGTTCGACCTTGATCACGTCAGCACCCAGGTCCGCCAGGATCTGGCCAGACCAAGGCCCCGCCAGCACGCGGGAGAGGTCCAGCACCCGCAGATGAGATAGCGCGCCCATGGACTGGCTCCTTATCAGTAGAAGGCCTGGATGCCGGTCTGCGCACGCCCGAGGATCAGCGCATGCACGTCATGGGTACCCTCATAGGTGTTGACCACCTCAAGGTTGACCAAGTGGCGCGCCACGCCGAACTCGTCGGAGATGCCGTTGCCGCCAAGCATGTCGCGAGCCATGCGGGCGATGTCCAGGGCCTTGCCGCAGGAGTTGCGCTTCATGATCGAGGTGATTTCTACCGCCGCAGTACCTTCGTCCTTCATGCGACCCAAGCGCAGGCAGCCTTGCAGGGCCAGGGTGATTTCAGTCTGCATGTCGGCCAGTTTCTTCTGGATCAGCTGGTTGGCAGCCAGTGGGCGACCGAACTGCTGACGATCCAGAGTGTACTGGCGAGCTGTGTGCCAGCAGGCTTCGGCCGCACCCAGCGCGCCCCACGAAATGCCATAACGCGCTGAGTTCAGGCAGGTGAACGGCCCCTTCAGGCCACGCACATCCGGGAAGATGTTCTCTTCCGGGACGAACACGTTGTCCATGACGATTTCACCGGTGATAGATGCCCGCAGGCCAACCTTGCCGTGTATCGCCGGGGCGCTAAGGCCTTGCCAGCCTTTTTCCAGGACAAAGCCGCGGATATCGCCGGCATCGTCCTTGGCCCAGACCACGAACACATCGGCGATCGGGCTGTTGGTGATCCACATCTTGCTACCGCTCAGGCGATAGCCGCCATCGACCTTCCTGGCACGGGTGATCATCGACCCAGGGTCGGAGCCATGGTTAGGCTCGGTCAGACCAAAGCAGCCAATCCACTCACCAGAGGCCAGCTTGGGCAGATATTTCTGCTTCTGCGCTTCGCTACCGAATTCGTTGATCGGCACCATCACCAGCGAAGACTGCACGCTCATCATCGAACGGTAGCCGGAGTCGATACGCTCCACTTCACGGGCAATCAGGCCGTAGCACACATAGTTCAGGCCGCTGCCGCCGTATTGCTCGGGAATGGTTGCACCGAGCAGGCCGACTTCACCCATCTCGCGGAAGATCGCCGGGTCGGTCTGTTCGTGACGGAAGGCTTCCAGCACGCGCGGGGCCAGCTTGTCCTGGGCGAACTGATAAGCGCTGTCACGCACCATGCGCTCTTCTTCAGTGAGCTGCTGATCCAGCAGCAGCGGGTCGATCCAGTTGAAGCTTGCTTTACCGGCCATGAGCGAAATCCTCGAAATAGGGGAGCGGTTTCTTGTGCCATTGATCCTAGGCCTGATCAGGCACCACGACAAACGAGGATTGCGCACGCATCAGTGATATTTTGTCACTTCGAGATACTCGAAAACGCCATATTCAAGTCTCCATGAGTGAGGTTGACGTACATGCGCCGCAAGATCCCCAGCACCACCGCACTGGTCTGCTTCGAAGCGGCCGCACGCCACGAGAGCTTTACCAAGGCGGCCCAGGAACTGGCCCTGACTCAGGGCGCCGTCTGTCGACAGATCGGCGGATTGGAGGAGTTCCTCAATGTCGAGCTGTTCAGGCGCTCACGCCGGGGCGTGAAACTCACCGAAGCCGGGCTTTCCTATAGCCGGCAGGTTGCCGCACAGCTGGATGCGGTTGAGCGCGACACGCTGTCGGTGATGCGCCAGCAGGGCGCCAACGTGATCGAACTGGCCGTAGTGCCCACCTTCGGCACCCAATGGCTGCTGCCACGGCTCAAGGACTTCCAGCAACGTCACCCCGAGGTCACCGTCAACCTGACCAACCGTACCCGCCCATTCCTGTTCGCCGACACCCCGTTCGATGCCGCCATCTACTTTGGCGATGCCGACTGGTCCGGCACCCAGTCCCATCGCTTGATGGGCGAGAACCCCGTGCCGGTGTGCAGTCCGGCCATGCTGGACGGGCAGGGCATGCTCGACCCCCAGCACATCGCCAGCCTGCCATTGCTGCAGCAGACCACCCGGCCTTATGCCTGGCGCCAGTGGTTCAATGGCCTGGGCCTGAATATCGCGGGTGACATGACAGGCCCGCGCTATGAACTATTCTCCATGCTGGCCCAGGCGGCCATGCACGAGATGGGCATCGCACTGATCCCGCCGTTCCTGATCCAGCGCGAGCTGGAGGAGGGCAGGCTGGTAGTCGCTAACAGGTACGCGCTGTCCAGCGACAAGGCCTACTATCTGATGATTCCCGAACGCAAGGTGGAGTCGGCATCGCTCCGGGCCTTCCGTGACTGGCTGGTGGGACAGGCACAGCTCTATACCGCCTCGCACAAAGATGAAAGCGCCTGACCTACCTTTGTAGTCAATTATTTTAAACACCTACAGATATACGTTTTTGTCGCATCAGCGAAAACTGTTCAGGTGAATCGAAAAACCCCATCTAGGCCTCTAAACACGCGGCTTTCAGAGGGTTTTACGACATCCATGAGCCCATCCGCGAAATCATCGCAAAAAATTTCGATTTTTCCCCTAATCTGCCAATACCCCATGGTTGACGGGCTGTAGCCTATCACTTGCGACATACGGTCACAGGGTGACTTGTAGTTTTGACTTCGTTTCGCTCCAGAACCGGTTGATGGCCTCTGGGTTCGTCTGCAAAATGCTTCGCCCGCCCTGGATTCGGCGGGTCCGGCGCTCAACAGCCGCCCCAGCGCGCCATACGCAGTGTGCTGGCTTTTACAAAGACAAAGGTCACCGCAGGAGAAATAGTCGTGCACATTGGTGTTCCTCTCGAGACGCAGACCGGTGAGACAAGGGTCGCTGCGACCCCCGAAACCATCAAGAAACTGATTGGCCAAGGCCATCAGGTCACCGTCCAACGGGGGGCAGGGCTCAACGCCAGCATTCCGGACAGTGCCTATGAGGCCGTGGGAGCTTCCCTGGGAAGCGCAGCCGATGCCTACGGCGCCCAATTGGTGCTCAAGGTGGTCGCTCCCAACGACCAGGAGCTGGCCCTGATCAACAGCGGCAGCCTCCTGGTAGGCATGCTCAACCCCTTCAACAGCGAGCTGATCGGCAAGATGGCCGAACGCGGTGTCAACGCTTTCGCCCTGGAAGCCGCGCCACGCACCTCGCGGGCCCAGAGCCTGGATGTGCTGTCATCGCAGGCCAACATCGCCGGTTACAAGGCCGTGCTGCTGGCGGCTCACCATTACCCTCGTTTCATGCCCATGCTGATGACCGCCGCCGGTACTGTTAAGGCCGCCCGCGTGCTGATCCTGGGGGCAGGCGTTGCCGGCCTGCAGGCCATTGCCACGGCCAAACGCCTGGGTGCGGTGATCGAGGCATCCGACGTACGGCCGGCGGTGAAGGAGCAGATCGAGTCGCTGGGCGCCAAGTTCATCGACGTGCCCTACGAGACTGACGAAGAGCGTGAATGCGCCGAAGGTGTTGGCGGCTATGCCCGGCCAATGCCGGCCAGCTGGATGCAACGCCAGGCCCAGGCCGTACACGAACGCGCCAAGCAGGCCGATATCGTCATCACCACCGCACTGATCCCCGGCCGTAAGGCACCGACGCTGCTCAGCGCCGAAACCGTCGCGCAAATGAAGCCCGGCTCGGTGGTGATCGACCTGGCAGCAGCTCAGGGCGGCAACTGCCCACTGACCGTTGCTGACCAGGTGGTGCAGGAAAACGGCGTGATCATCGTCGGCCCGACCAACCTGCCGGCCCAGGTGGGCGCCGATGCCTCGGCGCTTTATGCACGCAACCTGCTGGACTTCATGAAGCTGCTGTTCGACAAGGACGGCGCGCTGGTCATCAACCTCGAAGACGACATCGTCGCGGCCTGCCTGATGTGCCGCGATGGCCAGGTCGTCCGCAAGAACGGCTAAGGAGCACGACAATGGAAGACATGCTGATTTCCCATGGCATCTACAACCTGATCATCTTCGTGCTAGCCATCTATGTGGGCTACCACGTGGTGTGGAACGTCACCCCGGCGCTGCACACGCCGCTGATGGCGGTTACCAACGCCATTTCGGCGATCGTCATCGTTGGCGCCATGCTGGCGGCGGCCCTGACCGTGACACCGGCCGGCAAACTGATGGGCACCCTGGCGGTAGCCCTGGCTGCAGTCAACGTGTTCGGTGGCTTCCTGGTCACCCGCCGCATGCTTGAGATGTTCAAGAAGAAAACCAAGAACGAGGCGCAGAAGTAAGCATGAGCATGAATCTGGTAACGCTCCTCTACCTCGTCGCCTCGGTGTGCTTCATCCAGGCGCTCAAGGGCCTGTCGCACCCGACCACTTCGCGGCGCGGCAACCTGTTCGGCATGATCGGCATGGGGATCGCCATCCTCACCACGGTTGGCCTCATCTATAAACTCGGGGCCGAGCTTGCGACCGCCGGTATCGGCTACGTCATCGTCGGCCTGCTGGTCGGCGGTACCGCCGGTTCGATCATGGCCAAGCGCGTCGAGATGACCAAGATGCCCGAGCTGGTCGCCTTCATGCACAGCATGATCGGCCTGGCTGCGGTATTCATCGCCATTGCGGCCGTGCTTGAGCCGCAGTCGATGGGCATCGTCGCCGCCATCAGCGACCCGATCCCCACCGGCAACCGCCTGGAACTGTTCCTGGGTGCAGCCATCGGCGCCATCACCTTCTCCGGTTCGGTGATCGCCTTCGGCAAGCTGTCGGGCAAGTACAAGTTTCGCCTGTTTCAGGGCGCACCGGTACAGTTTGCCGGCCAGCACAAGCTGAACCTGATCCTCGGCCTGACCACCATCGCCCTGGGCCTGCTGTTTACCTTCACTGGACACTACAGTGCCTTCACCCTGATGCTGGTCCTGGCCTTCATCATGGGCGTGCTGATCATTATTCCGATCGGGGGTGCCGACATGCCGGTAGTGGTGTCGATGCTCAACAGCTACTCGGGTTGGGCCGCGGCCGGTATCGGCTTCTCGCTGAACAACTCGATGCTGATCATCGCGGGCTCCCTGGTCGGTTCGTCCGGTGCCATCCTCTCGTACATCATGTGCAAGGCGATGAACCGTTCATTCTTCAACGTCATCCTCGGCGGCTTTGGTGGCGATACCGATGCCGGCGCGGCGCAAGGTTCGAAGGAACAGCGCCCGGTGAAGTCCGGCTCTGCCGACGATGCCACCTTCCTGCTGAGCAACGCTGACAGCGTAATCATCGTCCCGGGTTACGGCCTGGCGGTGGCCCGTGCCCAGCACGCACTGAAGGAACTGACCGAGAAGCTGAGCCATAACGGCGTGACCGTGAAGTACGCGATCCACCCGGTGGCAGGGCGCATGCCTGGGCACATGAACGTACTGCTGGCCGAAGCCGAAGTGCCATACGACCAGGTGTTCGAGATGGAAGACATCAACGCCGAGTTCGGCCAGGCCGACGTGGTGCTGGTGCTGGGTGCCAACGACGTGGTCAACCCGGCGGCGAAGAACGATCCGAAGTCGCCCATCGCCGGCATGCCGATCCTCGAGGCCTTCAAGGCCAAGACCATCATCGTCAACAAGCGCTCGATGGCCAGCGGCTACGCCGGCCTGGACAACGAACTGTTCTACCTGGACAAGACCATGATGGTGTTCGGCGACGCGAAGAAAGTCATTGAAGACATGGTAAAAGCGGTGGAGTGATAACGGTCGCTGCAAACCCGCTGATATAAAGGAAGCCCCGGTCAGAATCTGCCGGGGCTTTTCTTTTGATGATCCAGATCAACGGCTCTATTTCAATGCTTCTCATACGACCATGGTCGTGGGACGGCAATGGGCGAAATCTCTAGACTGCGCTGCAGTAGTTTCAGTAGCCCGAGATAACAATCCATGTACCGTGATCGTATCCGCTTGTCCTCCCTGCACAGCAAGGTAATGAGTGCGGCAGATGCCGCTGGCCTGATCGAGGACGGCATGACCGTCGGCATGAGCGGCTTCACCCGCGCCGGCGAAGCCAAGGCTGTGCCGCATGCCCTGGCCGAACGCGCCAAGCAGTCGCCACTGAAAATCAGCCTGATGACCGGCGCCAGCCTGGGCAACGACCTCGACAAGCAGCTGACCGAAGCTGGTGTACTGGCTCGTCGCATGCCTTTCCAGGTCGACAGCACCCTTCGCAAGGCCATCAATGATGGCCAGGTGATGTTCATCGACCAGCACCTGTCGGAAACCGTCGAGCAGCTGCGCAACCAGCAGCTCAAGCTGCCGGATATCGCGGTCATCGAAGCCGTGGCCATCACCGAGCAGGGCCACATCGTGCCAACCACCTCGGTGGGCAACTCGGCCAGCTTCGCGATCTTTGCCAAACAAGTGATCGTCGAGATCAACCTGTCGCACAACGCCAACCTCGAAGGCCTGCACGACATCTATATCCCGACCTATCGCCCGACCCGCACGCCAATCCCGCTGGTCAAGGTCGACGACCGCATTGGCAGCACTGCAATCCCGATCGACCCGGCCAAGATCGTCGGCATCGTCATCAGCGACCAGCCGGATTCGCCATCCACCGTGCTGCCACCGGATGACGAAACTCAGGGCATCGCCGACCACCTGATCAACTTCCTTAAGCAGGAAGTGGAGGCTGGCCGCATGACCAACAAGCTCGGCCCGCTGCAGGCAGGTATCGGCAGCATCGCCAACGCGGTGATGTGTGGCCTGATCGAGTCGCCGTTCGAAGACCTGACCATGTACTCCGAAGTGCTGCAGGACTCGACCTTCGACCTGATCGACGCCGGCAAGCTGAGCTTTGCCTCGGGCAGCTCGATCACCCTGTCGACCCGTCGTAATGCTGACGTGTTCGGAAACCTGGAGCGCTACAAAGACAAGTTGGTCCTGCGCCCACAGGAAATCTCCAACCACCCTGAAGTGGTCCGCCGCCTGGGCATCATCGGCATCAACACGGCGCTGGAGTTCGACATCTACGGTAACGTCAACTCGACCCACGTCTGTGGCACCAGAATGATGAACGGCATCGGCGGTTCGGGTGACTTCGCCCGCAACGCCCACCTGGCGGTGTTCGTCACCAAGTCGATCGCCAAGGGCGGGGCGATTTCCAGCGTGGTACCGATGGTCAGCCACGTTGACCATACCGAGCACGATGTCGACATCCTGGTCACCGAGCAAGGCCTGGCCGACCTGCGTGGCCTGGCACCGCGTGAGCGGGCCCGGGCGATCATCGACAACTGTGTGCACCCGGACTACCGCGCAGCGCTGAACGATTACTTCGATCGCGCCTGCCAGCGTGGTGGCCACACCCCGCACATCCTGCGTGAAGCACTGAGCTGGCACGAAAACCTGGAAGAAACCGGGCGCATGCTCGCCAGCTGATCCAGCTGCCTCAACTGTTTTGGCCCTGTCGTCGCCACGCCGACGACAGGACCACAACAGTCAAACCACCCCGCCTGAACACTTCGCTCACTTTCCTGATTAAAACTGTACTACTGTACTGCTATCTTCAGGCTTTCCTGGCTTGCAAATCCTCCTACCCATGCAGAAACGCACCACATCAGTGCAGACCAGTACAGTTACGCCTATTTCGAGTGCAACAGTAGGGTTAAACAGTTAACTGGCCCATCGCATTGCTGTTGAACTGTATCTACTGTTATGGACAGCAGAGGAGGATCATTGGCATCAGTTAAATCACTACCTAATCCCGCCATAAGCGGAAGGATGAAACATCATGGAACGTACCCTCAGTTCCGGTCTGGTTTTTGAAAGCAACGCCCAGCAGTCCCAGGCTTCCCTGCCACTGCGCGCTATCTCCACTCTGCTGCTGTGGCAGCGTCGTATGGCCAGCCGCCGTCAACTGGCTCGCCTGGATGCCCGCCTGCTGGCCGATGCCGGTATCAGCGAGTCGCAGCGTTACGAAGAGCTGAGCAAGCCGTTCTGGCGCTAAGCTCCGGTTCGCCGGCTTCGGCCGGCACCGCGAATTCCCCAACCCGTTGCAGGCGACTGCAGCGGGTTTTTTATTGCCCGCCAGGCGCGTCCCAGAGCAGTCCCGCGCGAAACCTGTACAGTTATGAATTATTCGAAATTAACCATAACAGTTGTCCACTTCCGCTCTCATTAACATCCAGAAACAGCACCGCGTGATACGCTTCGCTCAGCAGTCTGGTAGAACCCGTTGTCAAACACGTACCGTAACGAGCTGTACCAGCGTCCGATAAAGCAGAACCCTATCCAGGAGTCCAAGAACATGTCCCGTAAATACCTGATTGGTGCCGCCCTGCTGCTCGGCCTGGCCAGCACCGCCCAAGCCAGCAGTTTCGTTGTTACCACCGATGCCGTGGTACGCGCTTTCGCCGCCTCCACCGACGCCACCTCCGACCTGACCTCATCGTTCCGCGATGACAAGATCGTGCAGGCCGCCCGTGACGACGCCGCCAGCTTCGTCGGTACCGAAGGCGCCATTCGTGGTGCGCGGCTGGAAAGTGCCTTCCTGCACATCCGTTCGACCATGCCGCAGCTGCAAGCCAGTGATGCACAGCTGGCCAAGGCCATCCTCGCGATCTGATCAAGGCTATGCAAAGCAGGTGCGTTGGCTAGCGGCCTCGCACCTGGGGTAGCCTTCGCCGTTCACTTCTCCTGACGTCAAGAATGCTCATGCGTTATCTGTTGCCATTGCTCTTCAGTGCCACTGCCATGGCCAGTGCCCACGCCATGGACACCACCACACAAGGCCTGGTCATCACGGGCTACGTCACCAGCCAGGTCACCGCCGCCCCTTTCGACCGCAAACTGGTCAGGCAGGCCCGTGACGATGCTGCGGCATACGTTGCCAGCGATGGCCTGATCCGCGGTGCCCGCCTGGAAGCGGCACTCGATTCGCTGCGCCACAACTGCGCTCGGCACTCCGTCGGCGACCTTGAACTGGCAGAAGCAATTCTCGTCCAATAACTACACCTGACTCCCTGTATTTTTCGGAGATGCTCCATGCGTAAACCGCTGATTGCCGCTTCCCTCGGCATGTTGCTGCTGGCCGACCTGGCCCATGCACAGACCCTGGTGGCCACCAGCAACATCATCGTGCGCGCCTTTGGTCGCTCGATCGATTTCACCTCTGACACCACCACTTCGATCCGCGACGCCAAAGTGGTGCGCGAAGCCCATGACGACGCTGCCAGCTTCGTCGCCAGCAATGGCGATATCCGTGGCGCGCAACTGGAGGCCGCGTTCAGCACCCTGCGCGAGCGCGTACCTGAAGCGCGCGACGCCAGCGACCAAGTACTGGCCGAAGCCATCCTCGCGCTGTGAATCGCGTGCGTGCCTGGCTGCTCGGCTGCGCCCTGACGCTGCTGGGCACGCCCGCCCTGGCCGACCTGCAGCTCGAACTGCAGGAGACAGGCCTCGACCCGCAACAGACCCAAGCCAGCCAGGCCTTGCTCGATGAGGCCATGGCCAAGTTGCCGCCACTGTTCAAGCAACGGCTGGACCGGCGCGTAACGGTCAGCTGGAGCGACAGCATGCCGGCCGATGCCTATGGCCAGGCGTCGCTGGTCTCGACCCTCGAACTCAACCGCCGCCTGCTGCCCAGCCTGACTGACGGCAGTGCCGCCACCGAGCGTACCAACCGCCCCCATGGCACGGTGCGTGAAGAGCTGCTGGCCACCGTCCTGCATGAGCTCACCCATATTTATGATCGTGCCCGCCTGTGGCCCAGCGCCGAGCGTTCGCTGATCGCCCGCTGCGCGCGCCAGCAAGGCACGCTGGGCAAGATCGGCCAGGCGGAAGAATGCCGCGGTCAAGCCGAACGCCGCTTTACCCTCAGCGACGACCCGCGCCTGCTCGACCTGGCTGGGTGGCCGCAATATGTCGGCCGCCGCGGCGAACGTGAGCAGCACAACGCCCAGTTCATGCGCAGCCCCGACAGTTACGAGCTGAGCAGCCCCAAGGAATACATCGCGGTCAACATGGAGTATTTCCTCCTAGACCCGAGCTACGGCTGCCGTCGACCGGCGCTCAACCAATACCTGCGTGACCACTTCGGCTGGGCGCCACAGCAGAACACCTGCGCCAAAGGCCTGCCGTTCATCAATGCCGGCAGCGACTTCGCCCGCCAGCCCCTGGGCGAGATCGACCCAGAACGGGTCTACGAGGTCGACTTCCTGCTGGCTGAAGCCAACCAGAACCTGGTCAGCCGCTGGGGCCACAGCATGCTGCGCCTGGTGATCTGCAAACCCGGCCGCCCACGCGGCCCGGATTGCCGCCTGGACCTCGACCAGAGCCTGGTGCTGTCTTACCGGGCGTTCGTCAACGACGTGCAGCTGTCCAGCTGGGACGGCCTGGTCGGCGCCTACCCCTCACGGTTGTTCGTACTGCCGCTGGGCCAGGTGATCGATGAATACACCAAGACCGAACTGCGCAGCCTGGCCTCGGTACCGCTCAAGCTCAACCGCGACGAGATTGAAAACCTGGTGCGCCAGGCCGCCGAGATGCACTGGAGCTACGACGGCAACTATTGGTTCCTGTCCAACAACTGCGCGGTGGAATCGTTGAAACTGCTACGCAGCGGCACTGCCAACCCACGCCTCAATGACCTCGACAGCATCATGCCCAATGGCTTGCTGGCCGTGCTCAAGGGCAGGGGACTGGCTGATACCAGTGTGCTCGATGACCCGCGAGAGGCCCTGCGCCTGGGTTATCGCTTCGACTCCTATCGCGACCGTTACCAGGCCATGTTCGATGTGCTGAGGAAGCAACTGCCGATCAAGCAGACCGAGGTCGAAGACTGGCTGGCGCTGGATGCCGAGCAGAGGCGCCCCTGGTTCGACAAGGCCGACCTGCGCACCAGCGCAGCTTTGCTGTTGCTCGAGCAGGCCAGCCTGCGCCGGCAGTTGCTGCTGGCTCAGGACGAAGTGAAACAGCGTTACCTGAATGCAGCAGCGCTGAAGGACGGCAGTATCAATAAAGCTGACCAGACCCTGAAGCAGATGCTCGCCAACAGCGGCTTCCTCAGCCGCCCGGCCGAGTTGCTGGATGCCAAGGGTTACGGGTTGCCGCAGCCGCAAGAGCGCAAGCAGCTGGAGCAGGTCAGTAGCGAGCGGCAGGCCAAGCTGCTGCGCTTGAGTAGCGACCTGGACAAGGAGGTGAGGGCACTGCTGGATCCGTCGCGGGCCAGGGAGATTGCTGCAGTCGAAGCCAATGTGAAGCAGATTGGCGAGCATTTGCGGGCGCTGCACAAGGCGGCTGGCGGCCTGCAGTTGCCTTGATAACCTGTACCGGCCTGTTCGCGGCTTTAGCCGCGAACAGGCCGGCAAGACCAGCACAATACCTAGAGTTTTTCCTCAGATTCTTCTGGCAGCCCTTCATCCAGGTGCATCCAGGGCAAGCGGCTTGTCGTCCAGATATGTCGCTTGGCCGGCACTCGCTCCGGGTGATCCAGCGTCGCCACCGTCACATCGATGGATCCAGGGCTATGTTCGGTCACCAGTGCCACATGCGCCCCACATTCCCCGCAGAAATACCGCTTGCAACTGGCCGGCGCCACATAGCATTGAGGCCTTCCCGCCATCCAGCGGAAACCCGAGCGGGGCAGGGTGACCCAGGTCACCACCAGCCCGCCGCTGACCCGCCGGCAGATCGAACAATGGCAATGGGCGACATCCGTCAGGTCACCCTGCAGCCGATAGCGCAAGGCGCCGCAATGGCAGCCACCCTCGGTTACATCCTGCATTACCTACCTCCCGTCGCCGTTTTTCCGGCGAAAGCTGGCTGAAAGCTTGCCCCCCTAGGATAGCCGCCACTACCGGCACAAGACCGGTAAGCCAGGGCACCCGGAAATCTCCGCGCCCGGCCCATCAACAACAACAATGGTGATTCTGATGTATTCCTGCGCCCGCCTTCATGTTGCCCCCCGACCCATGCTCCCCGTGCAGCGCCACGCGCGCTGATCCGCCCGAATAGCCATTCCTTTCGCTGCGCCACACCTGGAGTATCGCCATGCTGACCTTCCTCGGCTTTGCCATGGTCATCACCTTCATGTACCTGATCATGACCAAGCGCCTGTCGGCCTTGATAGCGCTGATCCTGGTACCGATCCTGTTCGCCCTGTTCGGCGGTTTTTCCGCCAAGATCGGCCCGATGATGCTCGAAGGCATCAGCAAGCTCGCGCCCACCGGCGTGATGCTGATGTTCGCCATCCTCTACTTCGCCCTGATGATCGATTCCGGCCTGTTCGACCCGGCGGTGCGCAAGATCCTCAAGCTGGTCAAGGGCGACCCGCTGAAAGTCTCGGTCGGTACTGCGGTGCTGGCCCTGGTGGTCTCGCTCGACGGTGACGGCGCCACCACCTACATGATCTGCTGTGCCGCCATGCTGCCGCTGTACAGCCGCCTGGGCATGAGCCCGCGAATCATGGCCGGCCTGATCATCCTCGCCGGTGGGGTGATGAACATGACCCCGTGGGGTGGCCCGACCGCCCGCGCCGCCAGCGCCCTGCACGTGGATCCATCGGACATCTTCGTACCGATGATCCCGGCCATGGCCTTCGGCGTGCTGGCGATCCTCGCCATCGCTTACCTGTACGGCAAGCGCGAACGTGCCCGCCTGGGTGAACTGCACCTGCCCACCGACGACATCGACCACAGCGAAATCAGCGTGTCGCAGTTCCCAGAAGCACGCCGCCCCAAGCTGATCTACTTCAACGGTGCCCTGACCGCCGGCCTGATGGTCGCGCTGATTGCCGGTGTGCTGCCGCTGCCGGTACTGTTCATGATTGCCTTCAGCATCGCCATGATCGTCAACTACCCCTGCCTCCAGCAGCAGAAAGACCGAATCGCCGCCCACGCCGGCAGCGTGCTGGCCGTGACCGGGCTGATCTTCGCTGCGGGCATCTTCACCGGCATCCTGTCCGGTACCGGCATGGTCGAGGCCATGTCCAAGAGCTTGCTGGCGGTCATCCCTGAAGCATTGGGCCCGTACCTGGCGGTGATCACCGCGATCGTGAGCATGCCGTTCACCTTCTTCATGTCCAACGATGCCTTCTACTACGGCGTGCTACCGGTGCTATCGGAAGCGGCCAGCCATTACGGCATCAGCCCCGTGGAAATGGCCCGCGCCTCGATCGTCGGGCAGCCGGTACACCTGCTCAGCCCACTGGTGCCTTCGACCTACCTGCTGGTTGCCCTGGCAGGTATCGAGTTCGGCGATCACCAGCGTTTCACGCTCAAGTGGGCAGTGCTGGTATGCCTATGCATAATGTTCGCCGCGCTGCTGATGGGCATTTTCCCGCTGTTCAGTAGTCTTTAATTAACACGCATCGCCTATATCGTTTGAAGGAATACACATGGAATGGCTGACCAGCCCGGAAATCTGGGTTGCCTTTTTTACCCTCACAGCGCTTGAGATCGTCCTCGGGATCGACAACATCATCATGATCTCGATCCTGGTCAGCCGCATGCCCAAGCACATGCAGCCACGCACCCGGATTTTCGGTCTGGCCCTGGCCATGGTCACCCGCATCATGCTGCTGCTGTCGATCACCTGGGTCATGCGCCTGACCGCCGACCTGATCGTGGTATTCGGCCAGGGTATCTCCGGTCGTGACCTGATCCTGTTCTGCGGCGGCCTGTTCCTGTTATGGAAAAGCTCGCAAGAGATCTACCACGGCCTGGAAGGCGAGGAAGAGAGCGCCGACGAGCCCAAGGGCGCTGGCGGCAAGTTCCTCTACACCATCATCCAGATCGCCATCATCGACATCGTGTTCTCGCTGGACTCGGTGATCACTGCCGTCGGCATGGTCTCGCACGTGCCGGTGATGATTGCCGCCATCGTCGTCGCAGTGCTGGTGATGATGGCCTGCGCCGGTGCCATCAGCGACTTCATCGACAAGCATCCATCGCTGAAGATGCTTGCACTTTCCTTCCTGATCGTCGTCGGTACCGTGCTGATCGCCGAATCTTTCGACGTGCACGTACCTAAGGGCTACGTGTACTTCGCCATGGCCTTCTCGCTGGCCGTGGAGGCAATCAACATCCGCATGCGCACCGCCATGGCGCGCAAGCAGGGCAAGGAGCACGACCCGGTGAAACTGCGCAAGGACATTCCAGGTCGGTAAGATCAGGACGCGCAGCAAAAAGGGCCCTTCGGGGCCCTTTTTCATGCACCGGTTTTCATGACACAAATATTTCAAATGCTTGCAGAGCGTGCCAAGCTGGCGCGAGGTCCGCAAAACAACTAAAGCTTGAGTAAGCACTGGATCAAAATACCCACCCCCGGGCCAGGCTTACGGCTTCACACAATTTGGCTCCGCTGCTGGAGCCCTAGAACAAAGGGGGGCTCGACCATGCTGACCCTGCTCGACCTGCTTTCCGCCGTGGCCTTGCTGGTGTGGGGCACACATATTGTCCGTACCGGCATCCTCAGGGTATTCGGTTCCAACTTGCGCCGCGTGCTCAGCCAGAACATGAACCGCCGGCCACTGGCGTTCATCGCCGGCATCGTAGTGACTGCCGTGGTGCAAAGCAGCAACGCCACCGCCATGCTGGTCACCTCCTTCGTCGGCCAGGGCCTGATGGCCATGACCCCGGCGCTGGCGATCATGCTCGGTGCCGACGTGGGTACTGCGCTGATGGCCAGGGTGCTGACCTTCGACCTGTCGTGGCTATCGCCACTGCTGGTGTTCCTCGGGGTTATCTTCTTCCTCTCGCGCAAACAGACCCGTGCCGGCCAGTTGGGCCGCGTGGGGATCGGCCTCGGCCTGATCATCCTGGCCCTGCAGCTGATCGTGCAGGCGGCAGCGCCAATCACCCACGCACAAGGCGTGAAGGTGCTGTTCGCGTCCTTGACCGGCGACATCATGCTCGATGCTCTGGTCGGTGCGCTGTTCGCCATGGTTTCGTATTCCAGCCTGGCAGCCGTGCTGCTCACCGCTACCCTGGCCGGCGCCGAAGTGATCAGCCTGCCGGTGGCCATCGGCCTGGTGGTTGGCGCCAACATCGGTAGCGGCCTGCTGGCCTTCATCAGCACCAGCATGCAGAACGCCGCAGGTCGCCGCGTGGCCCTGGGCAGCCTGCTGTACAAGCTGATCGGCCTGGTGCTGATCATCCCTGTGCTGCACCCACTGGTGGAGTGGATGGACAGCCTGAGCTTCAGCCCGCAGGAGCTGGTGATCGGCTTCCATCTGCTCTACAACACCCTGCGCTGCCTGATCATGTTGCCGACAGTCAAACCCATGGGCCGCCTGTGCAATGCGCTGTTGCCCGAACGCGAGACCAGCAATGGCCAGATACGCCCGCGCCATCTCGATGCCTCGGCATTGGCCACGCCCAGCCTGGCCCTGGCCAATGCCGCCCGCGAAACCCTGCGCCTGGGCGATATCGTCGACAGCCTGCTGGAGGCCATGCTCGGCGCCCTGCGTGGTACCCACACCGCCATGCCCCAGCAAGTGCGGGCCTTGAGCGAGGATGCCGAAGCGTTGTACAGCGCGATCAAGCTGTACCTGGCGCAGATCCCACGGGAAGACCTCAGCGACCAGGACAACCGGCGCTGGGCTGAAATCATCGAGCTGGCGATCAACCTGAAGCTGGCCTGCGACCTCATCGAACGCATGCTGCGCAAGGTACAACAGCAGAAAACCAGCCAACGCCGGGAGTTTTCCCAGGTCGGCCTGGAAGAACTCACCGGGCTGCAGGAGCAGCTGCTGGCCAACCTGCGCCTGGGGTTGTCGGTGTTCCTCAGCGCCGATCCGGAAAGCGCGCGCCTGCTGCTGCGCGAAAAGCGTCGCTTCCGCGCCCAGGAACGGCGCCTGGCGCATGCCCATGTCAGCCGTTTGCAGCGTAAGGTGGTGCAAAGTATCGAGACGAGTTCGCTACACTTGGAGCTGATCGCCGACATGAAGCGGTTGAACTCTTTGTTCTGCAGCAGTGCCTATGTGGTACTGGGTGGCTCGGACACTGGCGGGCTGCTGCTCGACAGCGTCCCGGAAGATGCCCACCTGTCCTGATCTCGCACACCTGGAGACCGTCGCTCGCCCATGCGTTGCCTGATGTTCGTTTGCCTGCTGATCTGCAGCCTGCCCTCATTTGCCCTCGATCGCTCGCGGGTCGAAGGTTACCTGTTGCCCAACGGGCTGCAGGTGATCCTGAAGTCCGGTTATGAGCGCGACCATGTGGCCATCCGCCTGGTGGTGGGCGTTGGCCTGGATGACTTCGACTGCGAGCAGAAGGAGTTGCCGCACCTGCTCGAACACCTGCTGTTCACCGGGATCGACGAGACCGGCGAAGGCGGCCTGGAAGAACGCCTGCAGAGCCTCGGGGGCGAGTGGAACGCCTTCACCAGCAGCGCCGACACCACCTTCGTCATCGAGGCGCCGGCACGCAACCAGCGCAAGGTGCTCGACCTGTTGCTGGCAATCGTCCGCGACACACGCATCGACGCCAAGGCCTTGGCCACGGCCAAGCGCATCATCGAGCGCGAGGATGGCGGCCACTATGGCCACCTGCAGCGCTGGCTCGACCGCCAGGACATCGGCCACCCGGCCAGCGACCAGCTGGCAACCGAACTGGGCCTGAAATGCCCTGAGCGCTCCAACGTCGCGGACATGACCCTGGAGCAGGTGAAAACCCTGCGGGATCACTGGTACGCCGCCAATAACATGACCCTGATCGTGGTGGGCGGCCTGGATCGCCTTTTGCCGGCCTATCTGGAGCGCACCTTCGGCGAATTGCCTGCTACCGAGCCAGAAGAGCGGCGCACCCTCGAAAGTATCAGCCAACAAGCAGAACAGCGCCGCGACCTGACCCGCGGCCTGCTGGGCGACAGCGTCAAGTTGCACTGGCTGTTCATCGAGCCGGTGCTGGACAGTGACCATCAGCAGACCCTGGACCTGCTGTCGCGCTACCTCGACTGGGCCGTATACGACCAGCTGCGCCTGCGCAACGGCCTGTCGTATGGACCATCGGTACAGCGCGAAAGCTTTGGCGACAGCGGCATGCTCACCCTCAATGCCGACCTTGAGCGCGATGATATCGACCAAGCCGTAAAGCTGATGCAGCAACTGTTCGATCATTTGCGCAAGGACGGCCTCGACCCGGATACCTTCGCCCGCATCAAGGATGCCGCCGTGGCCAAGGAAAGCTGGAGCACCCAAGGCAACAGTGCGCTGGCCGATTATTACTGGGGGGCGCTGAACGACTACACCCACGGCCGCTTTGCCGACCCGGCGCGCAAGTTGCGCCAGGTGACGCTGGAAGAGGCCAACGCGGCCTTGAAGGAATTGCTCAAGGATCAGGGTTACCTGCGCATCGAAAAGCCGTTCCTGGGGTCTGACGAGCTTTATGGCCTGGTTGCCTTGCTGCTGGGGCTGATACTGGCGCTGGGGCTGCTGCGCTGGCGACGGCACAAACCGGAACGACCGAGTGGTGCTACACGGCAGTAGTGAATCGGCGGTATCCTTTTGCCAGTACCGGCCCTTTCGCGGGGCAAGCCCGCTCCTAGGGAAACGTGATTTCCTGTAGTTGCGGGCTTGCCCCGCGAAAGGGCCGGCACAGCCACCCAATACTTCCGTTGTAGACCCATGCCCCCAATACCCCACTTCGTCCAGCGCGTCATCGAGCTGCTCAAACGCTACCCCGGCGTCATCGCACTCGGTGGTTTCCTCTCCGGTATCGGCAGCTTCATCCTGGTCGACCGCCAGGCTAGCCTGGCCAGCTGGATCGCCATCATCATGCTGGTCAGCTGGGTCTGGCTGATGCTGGAAAACACCTTGACCGGCCTGTTCGCGCGCACCTTCAAGCGCGAAATTCCGCAGCCGCTGCTGCGCTATGCGACGCAGATGATCCACCAGGAAAGCCTGTTCTTCGTCTTGCCGTTCTTCTTCATCACCACCACCTGGAACAGCGGTCAGCTGGTGTTCACCGGCCTGCTTGGCGCCGCCGGGCTCATCTCGATCATCGACCCGCTGTACTACAAATGGCTGGCGCCACGGCGCTGGCTGTTCCTTGCGATGCACACCCTGACCCTGTTCGCCGCGCTGCTCACTGCACTGCCGATCATCCTGCACCTGACCACCGCACAAAGTTTCAAGCTGGCGTTGATTGCCGCCATGGTGCTGTCGTTCCCGAGCCTGCTCAGCAGCTTCCCGGTCACCACCTGGCGCCGCGGCGTGGCACTGGTGCTGGTGACCCTGGCGGTGGGCGGTAGTGGCTGGTTGCTGCGTTCGTGGGTGCCGCCGGCAACGCTGTGGATGACAGACGTGGCGGTGAGCACCGAAGTACTGAATCGCCAGCCCGGCGAATCGCTGGAGGAGATTGCCGCGAGCCGCATTCGCAGCAATGGCCTGTACGCCTACACCGCGATCAATGCACCACGGGGCCTGGACGAGCGCATCTACCACGTGTGGCAGAAAGACGGCCAGGAGGTCGATCGCATTGCCCTGGACATCCACGGCGGGCGCAAGGAAGGCTATCGTGCCTGGACCCACAAGCAGAACTTCCCGCCCAACCCGGTGGGCAAATGGCAAGTCCGGGTGCTGACCGAGGATGGCCAAGTGATCGGTGTGCTGCGCTTCAAGGTGGTGGACGACGCGCCCGCGCCGTGACAGTGGCGAAGGACAGCACATATTCAACAAACCGCTCCATGCCCGCTGCGCTATGATCAGCCTCTAGCCCAGCCGGATGCATGGAGCCTATGACCACCCCCAGCGCCACACTGGACACCAGCTGCCAGCCGGCCTGCCTGCGGATTGCCGGTGACTGGACCCTGGCCCACTACGCCAGCCTCAGGCGCGACAGCGAACGCCTGCGCACGCAGTACGGCGCCGATACCGCCGTCGACCTCAGCCAGCTGGGCCGCCTGGACACCGCCGGAGCCTCGCTGTTGGCCGAGCTGCTCGGCTCCGAGCGCCTCTCGCACTGCACCAACGGCCTGCCTGAAGCTAGCCGCGCGCTGCTCAAGAATGTCTACTGCTCGGTGCAGGACTACTGCATCCCGATCAAGGGGCCCGAGCGCAACGTGTTGCTGGTGCTGCTGGAGCGCATCGGTTGTGCGGTCGGCACGCTGTGGCAGGACACCATGCAGCTGCTCGGCTTCCTCGGCCTGATCATCGAGACCCTGCTGCGCCGCTTGCTGCAGCCACACCGCTGGCGCGTCACCCCGGTGATCGCGCACATCGAGCAGACCGGGCTGGATGCCGCCCCCATCATCGCCTTGCTGACCTTCCTGGTGGGCGCCGTGGTGGCCTTCCTCGGTGCCACGGTGCTGGCCAATTTTGGTGCAACGGTGTTCACCGTCGACCTGGTAGCCTTCTCGTTCCTGCGCGAATTCGCGGTGCTGCTGACCGCCATTCTCATGGCCGGGCGCACAGCCAGTGCCTTCACCGCACAGATCGGCTCGATGAAGGCCAATGAAGAGATCGACGCCATCCGCACCCTGGGCCTCAACCCGATCGAACTGCTGGTGGTGCCGCGAGTACTGGCGCTGCTGATCTCGCTGCCGTTGCTGACCTTCGTCGCGATGATCTGCGGCATCGTCGGGGGTGCGGTGGTCTGCGCCCTGTCACTGGGTATCTCGCCGGCCATGTTCCTGTCGCTGCTGCAAAGCGACATCGGCGTGCAGCACTTCCTGGTCGGCCTGGCCAAGGCACCGGTCTTCGCCTTCCTGATCGCAGCCATCGGCTGCCTCGAAGGCTTCAAGGTCAGCGGCAGCGCCGAATCGGTCGGTGCCCACACCACCTCCAGCGTGGTGCAATCGATTTTCGTGGTCATCGTGCTGGATGCGGTGGCGGCACTGTTCTGCATGGAGATGGGCTGGTGAGTGACCGGGAAGCAGTGATCGAGGCGCGGGGTATCTGCAATCGCTTCGGCAGCCAGGTGGTACACCAAGGCCTCGACCTGGCCTTGTACCGCGGCGAAATCCTCGCGGTGGTCGGTGGCTCGGGGAGCGGCAAGTCGGTGCTGCTGCGTAGCATCATCGGCCTGCGACGCCCCAACGAAGGGCAGGTCAAGGTATTCGGCGAAGACCTGGCCGGGATGCGTGAGGAACAACGTTCGCTGGTCGAGCGCCGCTTTGGCGTACTGTTCCAGAAAGGCGCGCTGTTCTCGTCGTTGACCGTCACTGAAAACGTCGCCCTGCCGCTGATCGAGCATGCCGGCCTGTCGCGCGCCGATGCCGAGCACCTGGCCGGGGTCAAGCTGGCCTTGGCCGGCCTGCCCATCTCCGCCGCCGACAAGTACCCAGCCTCGCTCTCCGGCGGCATGATCAAGCGCGCAGCCCTGGCCCGTGCCCTGGCGCTGGACCCGGACATCCTGTTCCTCGACGAACCCACTGCGGGTCTCGACCCGATCGGTGCCGCCGCATTCGACCAGTTGATCCTGACCCTGCGCGATGCCCTCGGCCTGAGCGTGTTCCTGATCACTCACGATCTCGACACCCTCTACACCATCACCGATCGCGTCGCCGTGTTGTCACAGAAGAAGGTCCTGGTCGCCGGCCCCCTGGCTGAGGTCGAGCAGACCAACGACCCCTGGATCCACGAATACTTTCACGGCCCACGCGGGCGCGCAGCCGAACACGCCGCCGCCAGCGCCGGGCAGGAGCGCTGAACAATGGAAACCCGAGCTCATCACGTCCTGATTGGCCTGGTCACCGTCCTGGTTGTGACCGGCGCCATGCTGTTCGGCCTGTGGCTGACCAAGTCCAGCGTCGACGACGCGTTCAAGGATTACGAAGTGATCTTCAACGAAGCGGTCTCGGGCCTGTCCCGTGGCAGCCCGGTGCAATACAACGGCATCAAGGTCGGCGATGTCACCAGCCTGCGCCTGGACCCGAAGGACCCGCGCCGGGTACTGGCCCGTGTGCGCCTGAGCGGTGACACCCCAGTCAAGGAAGACACCCAGGCCAAGCTGACCCTGGCCGGGGTCACCGGCAACTCGTTCATCCAGCTCACCGGCGGCACGCCGCAGAGCCCGGAGCTCAAGGGCAAGGACGGCAAGCTGCCAGTGATAGTCGCCTCGCCGTCGCCGATCTCCCGCCTGCTCAACGACAGCAGCGATCTGGTGACCAACATCAACCTGCTGCTGCACAACGCCACGCAGATGTTCTCGGACAGCAACATCGAGCACCTGAGCAATACCCTGGCCAACCTAGACCAGACCACTGGCGCATTCGCCAACCAGAACGGCGGTGTCAGCCAGGCGATCGCCCAGCTGGCCCAGGTCGGCAAGCAGGCCAACGCCACCCTGGCTGAAACCCAAGCGCTGATACGCAACGCCAACGGCCTGCTCGGCACCCAGGGCAAACAGGCCATCGGCAGCGCCGAGCAGGCCATGCAGTCGCTGGCCGAAAGCGCCGCGACCCTCAACAGCCTGCTGCAGGACAACCGCCAGTCCATCGACGATGGCGCCCAGGGGCTCAACCAGCTGACCCCGGCCATCCGCGAGCTGCGCGAAACCCTGAACTCGCTCAAGGGCATTTCCCGGCGCCTGGAGGCCGACCCGAGCGGCTACCTGCTGGGCCGTGACAACAACAAGGAGTTCCAGCCATGACCCCATCGCTGCGCCTGCTGGCCCTGGCAGCCACCCTGAGCCTGGCCAGCGCCTGCTCGATCCTGCCGAAGAGCGAGCCGGTGGATACCTACCGCCTGCCAGTCAACCAAACTAGCCATATCGCCAGCCCGATCGACTGGTCGTTGCGCCTGAACAAGCCGCTGGCCAGCGAAGTGCTGAGCGGGCCACGTATCGCCGTGATTCCCCAAGGCAATGTGATCAGCAGCTACAAGGGCGCCCGTTGGAGCGACCCTGTGCCGTTGCTGGTGCGTAACCGTCTGCTCGATGGTTTCCAGCGGGACGGCCGAGTGCAGCGGCTGAGCGCTGACGACAGCAACCTGCAGGCCGACTACGAACTGAGCGGCGAGCTGCAGGCGTTCCAGAGCGAGTATCTGCCGGGGGGCAAGGTGGAAGTGGTGATCCGCTACGACGCACGCCTGGTGCAAGGCCGCAGCCAGCGCATCCTCAGCAGCAAGCGCTTCGAAGTGCGCCAGCCACTGGCTGATACCCAGGTGTCAGCCGTGGTCGCCGGCTTTGGCGCGGCCAGCGATCAGCTGGTCGGGCAGGTGGTGAACTGGACCGTGGCGCAAAGCGGCCAGGCTCAGGCGAAGAACCAGTAGCAGACGCAGATGGCGGCGATTACACCGGACAGCTCGGCCAGCAAGGCACAGCCGACAGCATGGCGCACCCGCTGGATGCCGACTGCGCCGAAATACACCGCCACCACGTAGAAGGTGGTTTCGGTGCTGCCCTGAATGGTCGCGGCCACCAAGGCAGGGAAGCTGTCGACGCCGTGGGTCTGCATGGTTTCGATCAACATGGCCCGCGCCGCGCTGCCAGAGAATGGCTTGACCAACGCGGTGGGCAGGCCCTCGACGAAGCGGGTGTCCAGGCCCATCCAGTTGACCATGTGGCGGATTCCGTCCAAAGCCAGTTCGAGTGCGCCAGAAGCGCGCAGCACGCCCACCGCGACCAGCATTGCCACCAGGTAGGGCAGCAGGCTCTTGGCCACATCGAAACCTTCCTTGGCACCTTCGACGAAGGTTTCGTACACCTGCACCCGCTTCAAAGCGCCAATCACCAGAAACAGGATGATCACCCCGAACAACGTCAGGTTGCCAAGGATCGACGACAGGCTGGCCAACGCTGCGGCCGACAAGGTGCCCAGGAAAGCCATGAAGCCGCCCAGCAGCAGTGCACCGGGGATCAGATAGGCGAGCACCACCGGGTCCCACAGGCGCAGGCGCTGCATCACTGCCACCGACAGCAGGCCGACCAGGGTCGAGGCACTGGTCGCCAGCAGGATCGGCAGGAACACCAGGGTGGGGTCGGTGGCGCCCTGCTGGGCGCGGTACATGAAGATGGTCACCGGCAACAGCGTCAGCGACGAGGCGTTGAGCACCAGGAACAGGATCTGCGCGTTGCTGGCCGTGGTGCTGCTGGGGTTGAGCTCCTGCAGCGCGCGCATGGCCTTGAGGCCGATCGGCGTGGCGGCGTTGTCCAGGCCCAGGCCATTGGCGGCGAAGTTCATGGTGATCAGGCCCAGCGCCGGGTGGCCGGGCGGTACTTCCGGCATCAGGCGGGCGAACAGCGGCCCGAGCACCTTGGCCAGCCATTCGACGATGCCGGCTTTTTCGGCGATCTTGAGGAACCCCAGCCACAGGGTCAGGGTGCCGAACAGCAGGACCATGACCTCCACCGACAGCTTGGCCATTGCGAAGATGCTCTCGACCATCGCGGCGAAGATGCCGGCATTGCCACCGATCAGCCATTGGGCCAGGGCGGAGACGGCCGCCACCAGGAAAAAGCCGAGCCAAAGGCCGTTGAGCATCCGCGTGTTCCCCCTGAGAAATGCCCGAATGATAGCGTATCGGGGCCCGTCACTGGCGACCGACATCCCTGTAGAAGCCGCTAAAAGCCTGGGCCATCCCACAAACAACAAAAAGCCCCGACAAGTCGGGGCTTTCTGGTTCAGCCGTTCAGGCTCAGCGTTTGGCGGCTTCGCCAACCAAGGCAGCTTCCTGCTTGTCCGCCATCAGCGAGGCGTAGTACTGCTCGCCCTTGGCGGCGTCGTACATGCCTTCCCAACGCGCGATCACCAGGGCCGCCAGGGCGTTGCCGATCACGTTCAGGGCAGTACGCGCCATGTCCATGATGCGGTCGACACCGGCGATGAAGGCCAGGCCTTCCAGCGGGATGCCCACACTGCCCAGGGTCGCCAGCAGCACCACGAAGGACACGCCCGGCACGCCGGCGATGCCTTTGGAGGTGACCATCAGGGTCAGCACCAGCAGCAGCTGCTGGCTCCAGGACAGGTCGATGCCGTAGAGCTGGGCGATGAAGATGGCCGCGATGCTCTGGTACAGGGTCGAACCGTCGAGGTTGAACGAGTAACCGGTCGGCACCACGAACGAGCAAATCGACTTCGGCGCACCGTACTTTTCCATCTTCTCGATTACGCGCGGCAGCACGGTCTCGGAGCTGGAAGTGGAGTAGGCGAGGATCAGCTCATCTTTCATGATGCGCATGATCTTGATCACCGAGAAGCCGAACAGGCGTGCTACCAGGCCCAGCACCATGAAGGCGAAGAAGGCGATGGCGAAGTACACCAGCAGCACCAGCTTGGCCAGCGGCAGCAGCGAGCTGAAGCCGAAGTTGGCAACGGTCACGGCGATCAGGGCGAACACGCCGATCGGGGCGTAGTTCATGATCATGTGGGTGACCTTGAACATGGTTTCCGACACGGCCTGGAAGGTCCGCACCAGCGGCTCGCGCAGGTCGGCCTGCAGGCTCGACAGGCCGAGGCCGAACATCACCGAGAAGAAGATGATCGGCAGCATTTCGCCACGCATCAGCGCTGCGAAGATATTCGACGGGATCAGGTTCAGCAGGGTCTCGATGAACGCGTGCTCATGCTGCACTTCGGCTGCGGTGGCCTGGTACTTGGAGATGTCGACGGTACCCAGGGTACTCATGTCGATGCCGGCGCCCGGGTGGAACAGGTTGGCCAACACCAGGCCGACGACGATGGCGATGGTGGTCACCACCTCGAAGTAGAGGATGGTCTTCAGGCCGATGCTGCCCAGTTTCTTCGCATCGCCAACCCCGGCGATACCCACGATCAGCGACGAAATCACGATCGGGACGACGATCATCTTGATCAGGCGAATGAAGATGTCACCGGCGGGCTGGAGGACGTTGCTGATCCACCAGGCCTTTTCCGCGCTGAAGTGGTTCAGCAGCGCGCCGACTGCAACGCCCAGGAGCAGACCGATGACGATCTGCCAGGCGAGGCTCAATTTTGCCTTCTTCATGTCTTTACCCTTTGTTCTAGTGGTCACGGGTACCGACCGGAAAAGCGCGTAACAGAGCCGTTGGCAACGTCACGGGGAGCTTTTGGCTTCCGTCCGGGGACCTCGTGTAAGGACACCGCGAGCGAGCGACAGGGCGCTCGGGCCAGCGAAAAAGGCGGCAACTATTGCGATGGGGAAGGCTGAAATCTAATGCCGGAAACGCATACCCCATGCCGATTCGGCATAGGCATTCAAGTCAAAATACGCCGCACGTAAGTCATTGATTTATAACGTTCGGAAATCCGAACAAGACCAAACCGCCATATTTCGGCAGTTTTGGCGGTATGCAGGGGAGGATGAAGACGGCCTGTTCGACAATCCGAATGGCCGAAATGCCACTTGGGCGACCGCCATACCGGGCGAAAAAAAAATGATGTACGGTCAAGACAAAATGTGTCTTGGAGGTGAGCACCTGAAAGGAATCAGCAAAAGGGGAGATGGCGCCTCGGAAGCCAGGCCCGGTTGCGGTGTTTGTCAGACACACCCGACCTGAAGCTTCCGATTCTGCCTTTTCCTGACCCGGCCCAATGCTGGAGGTACTCCCTGTACCCCTAGGCCACTCCGATCCTGCAACAATCAGAACAGCCCGGCCCCCTGGTCATGCGCTGCCCCTCCTCGGGGCGGCGCATCATAGAAGCGAGAAAGATAAAAAGGTTCCGCTTCCATTACATGACAGCGCGCGACCGCTGGTCAGTACCAATTCGGGTCACGCTTGAGTTGCTCCTGCAACATCGCCTTCATGCCGTCGTCCGGCTCACCCAGCCAGCGGTACTGCGCATGGCGGGTTGGCGATTTGTCACTCGGCAAGCCTTCGGGCACTTCCACCAGCATCCCGTAGGCGTCGTCCTTGTCCCAACTGAACGCGACGATCAGGCGCTTGTAAGTGCAGTTCTGCGGTGACTCGCACAACGGGCCGACCAGATACTTGTCGCCGTCTTCGGTCACTGCGGACATCTGCTCCTGGCCGCTGCCGCTCAGGTTGATCACCCAGTCAGGCAAGCGTTCCTCGCCCTTGATCGTGTCTTGCCAAGTTTCCCGGTATTCGGGGTCCGAGCCGAGCAACTGCTCGACACGGACCTGGCCATCATTGGCCGCCAGCACCGCTGCACTACCGCCCGACATCAAGGCAGCGGCAGCCAGGGCTGCATATAGCTTCCTGCTCATTTTCAACCTCGACCACGTCCAAAGAAGAAGGAAGCTACGAACAGGACCAGGAAGACAATGAACAGGATCTTCGCGATACCCGTAGCGGCGCCAGCGATACCACCGAAGCCGAGCACAGCGGCAACAATGGCGATGATGAGGAAAGTGACAGCCCAGCTAAGCATGATGCTTCTCCTTTCTTTTTTGAAATCGGTCAGGCCAGCGTCTCAGAACACCCAGCGCTGCTGGGGCGCGACGTTATCCACAGTGGCCGGAGAGTTATTGGCGGCAGGCCGCTGCCCTACAGGCTCGGCGGCTTTTACCAAGGTGTTGGCGCGGCTTGCCTGAATCTGCGTCAGCAGCGCGGTTTGCGCTGCCACCTGATCGGCCAGGCGCGCGGTCTGCCAGCTGTAATAGAAGAGGCCAGCGGCCAAGGTCAGCAGCAACGCCATGCCAAGGATCAAGAACTGGCGCACAGGCAGTGCGGCATTCAGCGAGCGGTTGACGGATTGGCGGTTCATGCCGGCTTCTCCTGCTGTAATTTTTCTGTTCAAACCTGAACAAGTATTTGCAGCCTGCATGCCAGCCCGGCAATTCAAATAAAATGCTTATAAATCAATCACTTAACCGTATTGCACAATGCCGTTGAGGACGTATCCTGCACGATGCCCCTGCTGGGGTCGTGCGAATTGCACGATTCAACCCTCGACCTTGATCGCCACTTTCAGCAGATCGGCGTCGACGCCCCGCACCCCGGTGATCTGGCTGGCGATATCCACTGCGATGGTCTTCTGCTCGCTGCTGACCACCTCACCGGTCAGCCGGACCATGCCTTGTTCGCTGGCCACCTTGATGTTCAGGCCGTCCAGATTGCGGCTGAAGCGCAAGCTGGTCTGAATCTTGTCGACCACCCAGCCGTCGCTCGGCTGCGGCCCGCTCGAAGCGTCAACGGGGGTTTCCCTTGCCTTCGCCATGGCTGCGGAGTCCATGCTGACGAGGTTGTTGACCAGGTGCACGCCGTCGGTGGTGCGCGCCACCACGCCCGCCAGCTCCTTGGCCTCGGCACTGTCGACTTTTCCACGCAATGTCACTACGCCGTTTTCGCTTTGCACCTCGATAGGTGATTTCTGCGTGGCCTTGCTCCACAGCAATCGGGCGCGGATCACCGCCGCCAAGGTCGCATCCTCCAACCGCTGGGCGTAGGCACGCAGCTCCAGCGGGTGCTCGACCAGTTCGGCGTTGACCCGCAACTGGTTATCGACCTGCTCGATACCCCGTGTGGCCAGGGCCACCTGCTCGGCCAGCTCACGCTCGACGCCGTTCTCGACTTCACCGGAAAGGCGAGCCCGCTGGCCATCGACCTGGACCTTGATGCGGAACGGGTTGAGCATCTGGTTGAGGGCCAACGCGGTTTGCAGCGAGCCCTCCAGGCGAGCGTCCTGAACAGGGTCGGCTGACGCAGGCGTGCAAACGGACAGTAGGGTGACCGCCAACACGACCATTCGGATGGTAGGGGACACAGGAGTACCTCCTTTAAATGGCAAAAGCAGAAAATCGTCGCAACCAATGTGCCAGCGCGCAGCTCTAAGAAAATCATCGAGATATCCGGCATTACGGTACGGCTTGGCCATTAGCTAGCATGCAAAGGACAGATTCCTTCACAATTGACCGTGCAACTTGCCCGATTTTTCCCACACTAATTGAAGAACTATCCGAAGGAGCGCAGGAAATGGAATCAGCCCAGGACAACCAAGGCCGCATTCTGCTGGTGGATGACGAGTCCGCGATCCTGCGCACCTTCCGCTACTGCCTTGAAGACGAAGGCTACAGCGTGGCTACGGCCAACAGTGCTGCGCAGGCCGAGGCCTTGCTGCAGCGCCAAGTGTTCGACCTGTGCTTCCTCGACCTGCGCCTGGGCGAGGACAACGGTCTCGATGTGCTGGCGCAGATGCGTATTCAGGCACCCTGGATGCGCGTGGTGATCGTCACCGCCCATTCGGCGATCGACACTGCCGTCGATGCCATCCAGGCCGGTGCCGCCGATTACCTGGTCAAACCCTGCAGCCCCGACCAGCTTCGCCTGGCCACCGCCAAGCAGTTGGAAGTCCGTCAGCTCTCTGCGCGTCTTGAGGCCCTTGAAGGCGAAGTGCGCAAACCCAAGGACGGCCTCGACTCGCACAGCCCGGCGATGATGGCCGTGCTGGAAACCGCCCGCCAGGTGGCCACCACCGATGCCAACATCCTCATTCTCGGCGAGTCGGGTACCGGCAAGGGCGAGCTGGCCCGCGCCATCCACGGCTGGAGCAAGCGGGCCCGCAAGGCCTGCGTGACCATCAACTGCCCGTCGCTGAACGCCGAACTGATGGAGAGTGAATTGTTCGGCCATACCCGCGGGGCATTCACCGGCGCCAGCGAAAGCACCTTGGGTCGCGTCAACCAGGCGGACGGCGGCACGCTGTTCCTCGATGAAATCGGCGATTTCCCCCTGACCTTGCAGCCCAAGCTGCTGCGCTTCATCCAGGACAAGGAATACGAGCGGGTAGGCGACCCGGTCACCCGACGAGCCGACGTGCGCATTCTCGCCGCGACCAACCTCAACCTTGACGACATGGTGCGCGAGAACCGCTTTCGCGAAGACCTGCTGTACCGCCTGAATGTCATCACCCTGCACCTGCCGCCGCTGCGCGAGCGCAGCGAGGACATCCTGACCCTGGCAGACCGCTTCCTGGCCCGCTTCGTCAAGGAATACTCACGCCCGGCCCGTGGCTTCAGCGAAGAGGCGCGCAGCGCGCTGCTCAACTACCGCTGGCCGGGCAACATCCGCGAGCTGCGCAACGTGATTGAACGCGCCAGCATCATCTGCCCCCAGGAGCGCGTGGAAATCAGCCACCTGGGAATGGGCGAACAACCGGCAGGCAATGCGCCTCGGGTAGGCGCAGCCTTGAGCCTGGATGAGCTGGAACGCGCGCACATCGGCGCCGTGCTGGCTACCAGCGACACTCTCGATCAGGCTGCCAAGACCCTCGGTATCGACGCCTCCACGCTCTACCGCAAGCGCAAGCAGTACAACCTGTGAGGCTGCCGATGAAGCTGCGCACGCGGCTGTTCCTCAGTATCTCGGCCCTGGTGACCGTGGCCCTGCTGGGCTTGTTGCTGGGGTTGGTGAGCGTGCTGCAGATGGCCACGGTGCAGCAGCAGTCAGTGCGCGAAACCACCAGCGCGCTGGAAGTGGGCCTGAAGCTGCGGCAGAACCTCGGCGAACAACTGACCCTGCTACTGGACGAAAACACCGCTCGGGACAACCTGCGCCCCCTGCAGGACAATTTCCAGGAGCTGCTCAACCAGGGGCTGGCGCAAGGCGGTGAGCGCACCGGCTTCAGCAAGGCCAGCAGCAACTACCAGGCCTTCATCCAGGCTTACCGCGACAGCCCGGCGCCAGCCCGCAGCATGGGCGTTGAACAACCACTGGGCGCAGCATTCAACCAGGTGCGTACCGACCTGATCGACTCGCACAAACAAGCCCTCGACTTCATGACCCGCAGCGAAGAGCACACCCGTGACCGCGCCCTGCTGGTCAGCGGGATACTCAGCCTGGTGGGGCTGGTGGTGCTGGTGCTTGGTTTCGTCACTGCGCACAACATCGCCCGCCGCTTCGGCCAGCCGATCGAAGCCTTGGCCAAGGCCGCCGACCAGCTCGGCAAGGGTGATTTCGACATCACCTTGCCGGTCACCCAGGCCATCGAGCTGAACCAGCTGACACGCCGCTTCGGGCTGATGGCCGACGCCCTGCGCAAGCACCAGGCAACCAATGTCGATGAACTGCTGGCTGGCCAGCAGCGTCTGCAGGCTGTGCTCGACAGCATTGACGATGGTTTGCTGATCATCAACCGCCAAGGGCAGCTGGAGCACCTCAACCCGGTCGCCCAGCGGCAGCTGGGCTGGAGCGACAGCCGGGTCGGCAGTGGCCTGGCCGAGGCCCTGCAGCGCCCGGAGCTGGAGCAACAGCTGCGCCAGGTACTGCGCGGTGGCAGCCTGGATCGGCCACCGGCAGACCTGAGCATCGAGGTTGATGAAGAATCTCGCCTGCTGACCTACAGCCTGACCCCCGTCAGTCACCCGCAAGGGCCGATTCTGGGCGCGGTAATGGTCTTGCACGATGTCACCGAGCAACGCGCCTTCGAACGTGTGCGCAGTGAGTTCGTGCTGCGTGCTTCCCATGAATTACGCACACCGGTCACAGGCATGCACATGGCATTCGGCCTGCTACGCGAGCGCTTGAAATTCCCGCCCGAGGCTCGCGAAAGCGATCTGCTGGAGACCATCGGCGAAGAAATGCAGCGCCTGACCCAACTGATCAACGACCTGCTCAACTTCTCGCGCTACCAGAGCGGCCTGCAGAAGCTCGAGCTTGCCCCATGCGCCATCGACGAACTGCTCGACAGGGCGCAGACGCGCTTCAGCGAACTGGCCGCCAACAAGCAGATCGAGCTGATCAAGGCCCTGGAACCACCACTGCCGCGTATCCAGGCCGACGTGGCGCAACTCGACCGGGTGCTGGACAACCTGCTGCACAACGCCATCCGCCATACCGCCAGTGGCGGGCGGATCCGCCTGCATGCGCGGCGGCACGCGGAGCGGGTGATCATCAGTGTCGAGGACAATGGTGAAGGCATTGCCTACGGGCAGCAGGGGCGGATCTTCGAACCGTTCGTACAGGTGGGGCGCAAGAAAGGCGGCGCCGGGTTGGGGCTGGCACTGTGCAAGGAGATCGTGCAGTTGCATGGCGGGCGCATGGGCGTGTTTTCCCGGCCAGGACAGGGCACGCAGTTCTACATGGCCCTGCCAGTCTGACTTTATCCGTGCTCAAGGCTCATCATCGATCCGCGCCCGCCGTGGTTGCCGGCCGCGGGTCACCAGCTCGGCGAACTGCCGGGCATTGAGCGGATGGGCAAACAACCAGCCCTGCCCGTAATTCACCCCCTCGCTGTTGAGCAGCACCGCCTGCGCCTCGCATTCGATGCCCTCGGCAATCACCCGCAGGTGCAGGTCATGGGCCATGCGAATGATATGCGGCGCCACACCGCTGCTGGCGGCGTCGTGGCCCAGGGCATCGATGAACGCTTTGTCGATCTTCAGGCAGTCCACCGGCAAGGTCTGCAGGTAGGCCAGGCTGCAATAGCCCGTGCCGAAGTCGTCGATCAGCACTTGATGCCCGACCGCACGCAGGGCTTGCAGATTATCCCGCGCCACCACCACGTCGATCAGCCCGCGCTCGGTGACTTCAAAGGCAATCTGGCTGGCAGCGACGCGGTGCAATGCCAGCAGTCGCGCTGCCACCCGGCCAATGCGCGGCACCATCACATCGCAGGCCGCCAGGTTCACCGAGATGTAAAGATTGCGATGTGAGCGCAGCAGCTGACCCAGTTGCTCAAGCACGCGTTGCAGCACGAAATCGGTGATCTGGCGGATCTGCCCGGTGTTTTCCGCCAGTGGAATGAACAGATCCGGGCTGGTCAGCGAACCGTCCGGGCGGCGCCAGCGCACCAGGGCCTCGGCACCAACGCAGCGACGGCTGTCAAGCTCGATGATCGGTTGATACAGCACCTGCAGCTCGCCCCGGCGCAAGGCATTCTGCAGTTCCGAACTCATCGAACGCCGCTGCAGGATCAGCTGCAGCACCAGCCAGCCGATGCAGCAGGCCGCCAGCACACTGCCCGGGAACAGCAGCCAGAGCATGCCGTTCATGCGTAAAGGCAGGCTGGCCCGCGGTGCAATCAGCACCAGTTGGTAGTCCGGCGACTTGGTCGGCATCCGATAAACCAGCCGATCGCGCAGTTCGAACAAAGCCTTCTGGCTGGGCGGTGGCCAGCCACTGGTCGGCGGCCAGGCCTGGGGCGGGCCCAGCACAGGGATTGCACGGGTGCCATTATCCAGCACCACCAACAAGCTGCCACCCGGTGGCAGATCGACCACATCAGTCAGGTGCCCACGTGAGGTGGAAACCAGGAAGTTGCCCCGCGCCAGCATCAAGGCAGCAAGGTTTTCGTTGGGTTCAGTGGTGGTATTGAGCCAGTAGCTATAGGTCGGGCCCTGGATATCCGGCGCGCGCGTTGGCACGAAAGCCCTGGCCCCACCCCGGTTGGAGCAGGCGACATTGGCATCCACATAAGCTGCTTCATAAATGAAGCGCGAACCCAGGCCGACCTGCTGCAACACCGAGATCATCGCCGGGCTGCAGCCGCGCAGCGACTGCGCCTGCAGTTCGTCGACGCCCTCGCGCAACTGGCCGAACACCTGCTCCAGGCGGTCGAGAAAGCGCTCGCCCTGGGCGTTCATCTGCGCGCTCTCGCTTTCCTTCATCTGCTGCAGCGCAATACCGATGCTGGCGGTCAGCAATACTGCGGCGCTGGCCAACGCTGTCAGGGAGGCCAGCATCCAGGGGCGGTAAAAAAATTGGCGCAATGCAGAAATCAGGGCAGACATGGGCAGCATCCAGTTGATTAACAAGGTATAGCAACTGGAATGAGAATCGGCTTTGCCGTTTGGCGCCCGAATGCAACTCTCTTTAACGCATGCGGTTGAGCACCGATAACATGGCTGCGGTCTGCGCGTCCGGCATGCCGTCGAAACGCTGCGGACGGAAGTGCATCTGGAAGGCGGCGATGACGTTGCGCGTGGCGACATCGAGCTGCCCGGTCTGCTCGATGGCATAGCCAAAGCGCGCCAGTTCCTGCTGGTACCAGCCGATGGTCGGTGGGTTGAGGTTGAAATAGGCCTGCTGGCGCGCTACGGCATTGGCTTCGGGCCAGACGCCGAGGCCTGCATCCGCCAGACGCTTCCAGGGGAACAACGGGCCAGGGTCGAGCTTGCGTGCGGGGGCGATGTCGCTGTGCCCGATGATGTGCCGCGGCTCGATGTTGTTGCGCTTGACGATGTCCTTGAGCAAGGCGATCAACGACTGGATCTGCGCCTCGCTGTAGGGGTACCAGACGCGGCCATTGGCGGTATCGTCGAACCCTGGGTTGACGATCTCGATGCCGATGGAGCTGGAGTTCAGCCAGGTCCGCCCCTGCCACTGGCTGTCACCGGCATGCCAGGCGCGACGGTTCTCGTCGACCAGCTGGTAGACCGTGCCCGGGCCGTCGCCAATCAGATAGTGGGCGCTGACCTCGCCATGGGTCAGCAATGCCAGCGAACGCTCCAGCGAAGCATTGGTGTAATGCAGGACGACGAATTGGATACGGTTGTCCTGATTGGCGGAAGGGTGGCTGCGGTCGATGCGCAGGCCGGTAGAGCATCCGGCAAGAATTAGGAGCAGAAGCCCGGCAAAAAGCGTTTTCATGGCAGAGGAGCACATCGTTAGGGTCATTGACGACAGTGCTACAGTATAACGTGCTCCTCCGGTTTGCGTGCTTCCGCCGGCGAAATGTCAGAGGCTGCACATCACCAGGAACTCCAGCGAGTTGTCAGCGCTCGCCCCCTGCTTGTCGACCAGCTGGGTCATCACATCGACCTTCTCGGCCAGAGGCTTGCCAATCACCTTCGCTTGCCCATGCAATTGCCGCTCATAAGTGCTGGCATCGATTGGCGAAACACTGCAAAAGCCGGGGTCCTTTTGCACGATTCGCGTGTTCAGCTTCAGCTTGTACAGGCTGAAGTAATTATCCTGTGGCAGGTGATCGACTTCGGTTATCCACTGCGGCCACTGCCTGAGCACCTTGCCATCTGCCGACACATGGGCCGTCAACAGGTCATCATTGGCGAAGGCGGCACCCTGGAAAGCCGCGCCCAAGGCGAGCATCACGAGACCATTTCTCATCTTCATCTTTCTACTCCGGTCTGATCGACTTTGCCGGCCTGAAAATCAGGTAGGCGGGGTCTCATTGTCAGAATCAGGCAGGGATTGGATGGGGTATCTATTTACGCCGACAGTACGCGATTGCGGCCTTGGTCCTTCGCGCGGTACAACGCAGCATCGGCGCGCTTGAGCACCTGATCGCCACGTTCGCCGGAGCGGAAGGCGCTCAAGCCGATGGATGTGGTGATGACCACGCGTTCACCCTTGAAATGGAACGGGCAGGCCTCGATCGCCGCGCGTAGCGCTTCGGCGACTTGGGCAGCGGTTGCAGGAGACGTCTGCGGCAGCAGCAGCACGAACTCTTCGCCGCCGAACCGGGCGATGAAATCACGTGCGCGCAGGCGCTTGCGCAGCTGGTCGGCAACGATCTTCAGCACCTTGTCGCCGGCCAGGTGACCATAGCTGTCATTGATGCGCTTGAAATGGTCCAGGTCGAGGATGGCCATGGCCAGGTGACCGCCGCTTTCTTGCCAGTCGAGCATTTCGCGCTCCACCTGCTCGGTCCAGGCCGCGCGATTGGGCAAGCCCGTCAGCGGGTCGATCAACGCCTTCTGCCGCTGTTCCTCCAAGTGTTCACGATAGCCAAGCGCTTCCTGCTCCATGCTGGCGACCCGTTCGGCCAGGCCCTGCAGACGCCCGGCAAGCTCCTGCTCGCGGCGGTCACGCTCATGCTGGTGCTCGTCCATGGTGCCAAGCAGTGTTTCCAGGCGGTTTTCCAGGATGTGCTTGAGACTGTCCACATCCACGGCACCCTGCACGCTGCTTTGCAGGCCATCGACCTGTTCACGCAACTGGCTGTCCAGCTCGCGCGCGGCGGAACTGTTGTCGGCATGGCCGGCGCTGGCTTCGTGCAGGTGGCTCTGGAAGCTGTCGAGGCGTTCGTTGAGCTGCTGCAGGTAAGTTTCGAATTCGTGTTGCCCGCTGTCGGTGATCGCCAGCATGAGCACGGCCAGGTCGTCGAGGACCGGGATCAGTTCGTACCAATTCAGCCCGCGTGCCACCCGCTCACGCATTGCCAGGGCCTGGGCCTTGTGGCGTTCCGGCAGACTGAGGTCGTCCAGCAGGCCGATCAGGGTCTGTTCGATGTGCGCTGCGACCTGGCTGTACGGCGGCTCCACCGCATCGGGAAGCGAGTAGGGGCCATCCTCACCGAACACTTCTTCGAGTGTCGCCGGCATCGGGACTGCCGGCTGCTCAGGCTGTTCCTGCAGGTCGGGAGCTTCGTCTGCCTGCGGCTCAGCTTCAGACTGGACCACTACCGGTTGTTCAACGGTATGTGGCTCTGAAATCAACTCCGGTTGCGCAGCTTCCTCAGGCTCCGGGGCCGGTGCGGCGGCAGCCAGAGGTTGCAGCTCGTCCGCATCTCGCGGCGGCAAGTCCACCAGTACAGGCCCATCCGGCTGCGGCTGGGCTTCGGCCGGCGCTATTTCAGGCGCAGGTTGCGCAGGCTCAGCGGCTTCTGGCTGGGGCTCGTTGTCGCGGTTACCGAACAGGCGCTGCAGAAAGCCTGGCCGGGCCTCGTCATCCGGCTTGTTCAGGGATGAAAGGGCTCGACCTTGCAGGCCACTGAGTTCACCCAGCAGCGGCGGCAACTCACGTGACTGGGCGACTCCACCATCGAGCTTCTTAGCCAGCTTTTTCAGTGGCCGGGCAACTTCACCGGGCAGCGGCAAGCCTTGCAGCTGGGTAACCAGTGCATTCAGGGCATCACTGACCTGGTTCATGCGGGTTTCCCGGCGCTGCTCGGAGTCCAGCACCGCCTTTTCCAGGCGCGGGATCAACCCGGCCAGGCCGGCGTCCATGTTGTCGCTGCGGATGACCTCGCGCATTTCCTTCATGTACTGGTCGACGACCTTGTCGCTGCCTTCGGCCGCCAAGGTGCTACGCACCAGGCCACGGCGCAGCAGGTCAAGGCGCGCGTTCCAGCGGCGTTCGAGCTTTTCCTGCTGTTCGATGCTTTTAAGGTATTTTTCTTTCCAGCGCTCGGCTTCTTCGGTCATGCCTGGATCCGCGACGGGTAATGCATCTGTGGGCTGTGTAATTACACGCTGTCGGCGCGCACCTCGAACACTTGAGGGCTTGCCGCGGTTTAGCTGATCTAGCTCAAGACCGGCAGCGTATCCACAGTCAGTGCATCAGGCAATCGGATCTCCACCGCAACGGGAAGATGGTCGGAGATCGGCTGCGCCAGCACCTCGACCCGCTCCAGGGTCAGGCTTGGGCTGAGCAGGATGTGGTCCAGGCAACGCTGCGGGCGCCAGCTGGGGAAGGTGGCTTCGACCTGAGGTGCGATCAGGCCCAGATCGCGCAGGGGAGAATGCTCGAGCAGGTCGGTGGCATGGGTATTCATGTCGCCCATGAGAACCTGATGGCGGTAGCCGCCAATCAGCTCACGGATGTAGCCCAGTTGCAGGGCGCGAGTCTTGGCGCCCAGGGCCAGGTGCATCATGACCACGATCAGCGCATCCTCACCCTCACCAAAACGCACCAGAATCGCACCACGGCCGGCCGGGCCGGGCAGCGGGTGATCTTCGAGGAGTTGCGGCTTCAGACGGCTGAGCACGCCATTGCTGTGCTGGGCAAAACGCCCGAGGTTGCGGTTGAGTTGCTGGTACCAGTATGGGAAGGAGCCCAGCTGCGCCAGGTGCTCCACCTGGTTGATGTAGCCTGAGCGCAGACTGCCGCCATCGGCTTCCTGCAGGGCCACCAGGTCGAAGTCGTTGAGCAACTGACCGATTTTCTGCAGGTTGCCGGCCCGCCCGGTGTGCGGCAGCAGGTGCTGCCAGCTGCGGGTCAGGTAGTGCCGGTAGCGCTCAGTGCTGATACCGACCTGGATGTTGAAGCTGAGCAGCCGCAGACGACCATCCTCTGGCAGGCCAGGGGCCTGCAGGTGATGCTCGTTGACCTGCGGCTGGTGCAGGCCAATGCCACGCGCGGGTCTGGAGCGGCGCATGGGGTACGCCGCTTACTTAGCGGCGCGCTCCTTGGCGATCAATTGGTCGGCAACGTTCAGCACGCCTTCCGGCCCGCCAGCGGTGCCCAGGTCGAAGCGGTACTTGCCGTTGACCACCATGCTCGGTACGCCGGTAATCTCGTACTTCTTCGCCAGTTCCTTGGCCTGGTTGACCTGGCCCTTGATGGCGAACGAGTTGAAGGTGGCGAGGAACTTGTCCTTGTCGACGCCTTGGGTGGCGAGGAAGTCGGCCATGTCCTTCGGGTCGGTCAGGCGCTTGCGCTGGTTCTGGATGGCGTCGAAGACCGCGGCATGAACTTTTTGCTCCACGCCCATGGCTTCAAGGGTCAGGAACATCTGGCCGTGGGCGTCCCATGGGCCGCCGAACATGGCCGGTACGCGCTTGAAGTTGACGTCCTTGGGCAGCTTGTCTACCCATGGGTTGATGGTCGGCTCGAAGTGGTAGCAGTGAGGGCAGCCATACCAGAACAGCTCGACCACTTCGATCTTGCCTGGCTGGGATACCGGAACAGGGTTGCTCAGCTCGATGTATTCCTTGCCGGCAGTGGCAGGCTCTGCGGCCTGGACGGCAGTCATACCGAAGACGCTGGCAGCGACCAGCGCGGCGCTGAGAATCAGTTTACGCATGCTTTACTCCTGAGCATTCATTGGTCGCCTCGACGCGACCTGTGCTGTGACCGGTGGCGAAGGGCCCGAGTTCTGTAGTGTAACGGCTGCGGACAGAAAAAAGGGCGGTCTGCGCCGCCCTTTCATCTTTAGCGTTACAGCATTAACCGAATGTTAATGCAGGCCCTGGATGTAGCTGGCCAGCGCTTCGATCTCATGGTTGCTCAGCTTGCCGGCAATCGTGCGCATGGTCATCGCATCGCCGTCGTTGGTGCGGTTGCCTTCGCGGAAGTCGGTGAGCTGCTTGGTCACGTACTGTGAATGCTGGCCGCCCAGGTGCGGGAAGCCGGCGAGGGCGATACCCGCGCCATTGGGCGAGTGGCAACCGGTACAGGCAGGCATGCCTTTCTCAAGATTGCCGCCATTGAACAGCGCGCGGCCGCGCTCGACCAGCTTGGGATCGGCGGCACCAACGCTGCCTTTCTGGCTGGAGAACCAGGCGGCGATATCGGCCAGGTCCTGGTCACTGAAGTTGGCCAGCATGCCGGTCATCTCCAGCACGGTGCGCTTGCCCGACTTGATGTCGTGCAGTTGCTTTTCCAGATAGCGCTGGCCCTGGCCGGCCAGTTTCGGGAAGTTCGGCGCCAGGCTGTTGCCGTCCGGGTTGTGGCAGGCACCACACACGGCAGTCTTGGCCTGGCCAGCGGCGGCATCGCCTTTGATGGGTTGCGCAGCAGTGGCCGCACTTGCGACACCCAGGGTCAACAGCAGACTCACGACTAGTTTGTTCATCAGCTAATCCAACACGGCTAAGGGTGAAATGTTATGTATCGGGACTGCCGCTCATCCAAAGGATGACCAAACGGTAGTCCTCGGCACTGCAGTCCATGCACAATCCACGCGGCGGCATAGCCTTGAAACCCTGGGTAACATGCACCACCAGTTGCTCCATGCCTTGCGCCAGCCTTGGCTCCCAAGCTGCCGGGTCACCCTTCTTGGGAGCCTGTGGCAACTGCCCGGCGTGACAGGCCGCACACGTGCGGTTGTACAACGCCTCGGGATCCTGTGTAGCCTGTGCGCTGAAAAACGGCAGGAACATACCGACAGCTAGCAGCCATTTCGCCATGCGAAACGACCTGACAGGGTTGGGGGACGCGCTGCGTTCTGATGCGCGAGCTATTGTTCGACACCCCATGCACATTCCCCTTCGCTGGGAGAATGAGCACACAAAAACTGGGGCATTATATACTTCCGCCATCCAAACGGAAACGACACCGCTTGCCGGCCTAGGCTTTGGCAACACCCACATCGGATATCCCATGCAAGTCAATAACCCCATCCTCGGCCTCTGCCAGAGAGCCAAATTCGCCCTCAGCGCTGCCAAGGTCGAACAATGCCCGGACGACCAGGGTTACGAGGTGGCTTTTGCCGGCCGTTCCAACGCCGGCAAATCCAGCGCCCTCAATACCCTGACTCATGCCAGCCTGGCGCGTACCTCGAAAACCCCAGGGCGCACCCAGCTGTTGAATTTCTTCAGTCTGGACGATGAACGGCGTTTGGTCGACCTGCCGGGCTACGGATATGCAAAAGTCCCGATTCCGCTCAAGCAACACTGGCAGAAGCACCTGGAGGCCTATCTGGGAAGCCGTGATTGCCTGAAAGGCATCATTTTGATGATGGATGTGCGTCACCCGATGACCGACTTCGACAAGATGATGCTCGACTGGGCCAAGGCCAGCGGCATGCCGATGCACATCCTGCTGACCAAGGCCGACAAGCTGACCCACGGCGCGGGCAAGAACACCTTGCTCAAGGTGCAGTCGGAGATTCGCAAGGGGTGGGGTGACGCGGCGACCATCCAGCTGTTCTCGGCACCCAAGCGCCTGGGCCTGGAAGAGGCCTACCGGGTGCTGGCGGACTGGATGGAGCTGGAAGACAAGCCAGTAGCCTGACCTGTATCGGTCCTTGTGGGTGCCCACAGGGACCGGGACTCAAATTCCGGGCAAAAAAAACCCCGGACTTCGTATGGGGAGGGGGAAGTTCGGGGTTCAAGTCTGGACCGCTAGGGCGGGGTCCAGGTATCTGCCAACACTTAACACAACATAGGAGCATCGAAAGGCTTCACCAGCCATTCAGTTACTCTGAGTTCCACTTCACCGGTTTAGTTCCGGAGCCCTCAAAACTATTTGCGATAGTTTCATGAAACTCCCGAACCAATGGCATCGAGCCATGCCAGGATCCGCGTCACTACGCCGCAGATCCTACACATCTTTCCCAGCTCAATCAGTGAGCTTCGTCCCAATTCGAACCAACACCTGCTTCGACCACCAGCGGAACATCCAGTTGCGCGGCGTTGCTCATGTGCGTGCGGATTTCATCTTTCACCTGGTCGACCAGGTCTTCACGTACTTCCAGCACCAGTTCGTCGTGCACCTGCAGGATCACCCGTGCATCCAGGCCGCTCTCGCTCAGCCAGTTGTCAACGTTGACCATGGCGCGCTTGATGATGTCGGCGGCGGTGCCTTGCATCGGCGCGTTGATCGCCGTGCGCTCGGCGCCTTTGCGCAGGGCCGGGTTCTTGGCGTTGATATCCGGCAGGTACAGGCGGCGGCCGAACAGGGTTTCAACGAAGCCTTGCTCAGCTGCCTGGGCGCGGGTGCGCTCCATGTAGGCCAGCACGCCTGGGTAGCGCGCGAAGTAGCGGTCGATGTAATCCTGCGACTGCTTGCGGTCGACGCCAATCTGCTTGGCCAGGCCGAACGCACTCATGCCGTAGATCAGGCCGAAGTTGATGGCCTTGGCGCTGCGGCGCTGGTCGGTGGTGACGTCTTCCAGCGCCACGCTGAACACCTCCGCCGCCGTCGCGCGGTGCACGTCCAGGTCGTTGCGGAAGGCATGCAGCAGGCCTTCGTCCTTGGCCAGGTGGGCCATGATGCGCAGTTCGATCTGCGAATAGTCCGCCGCCAGCAGCTTGTAGCCGGGGCTGGCGACGAAGGCCTGGCGAATGCGCCGACCTTCGGCGGTGCGGATCGGGATGTTCTGCAGGTTCGGGTCGCTGGACGACAGGCGCCCGGTGGCGGCCACGGCCTGCTGGTAGGACGTGTGGATACGCCCGGTGCGCGGGTTGATCTGCCCGGGTAGCTTGTCGGTGTAGGTGCTCTTGAGCTTGCTCAGGCTGCGGTACTGCATCAGCACCTCGGGCAGCGGGTAGCCCTGCTCGGCCAGTTCGTCGAGCACCGCTTCGGCGGTGGAGGGCTGGCCCTTGGCGGTCTTGCTGAGTACCGGCATGCCCAGTTTGTCATAGAGAATCGCCCCCAGCTGCTTGGGCGAACCGAGGTTGAACTCCTCGCCGGCCAGCGCGTAGGCACGCTGCTCCAGTTCGGCCATCTTCACGCCCAGCTCGCCGCTTTGCACCTGCAGCAACGCGGCATCGACCAGCGCACCCTGACGTTCGATCTTGGCCAGCACCGGCACCAGCGGCATCTCGATGTCCATCAGTACTGGCTGCACGCTCGGCGTCTGTGCCAGGCGCGCCTGCAGCGCGTGGTGCAGGCGCAGAGTGATGTCGGCGTCCTCGGCGGCGTAAGGGCCTGCCTTGTCCAGGTTGATCTGGTTGAAAGTCAGCTGCTTGGCACCCTTGCCAGCGATGTCCTCGAAGGCGATGGTGGTGTGGTCGAGATACTTCAGCGCCAGGCTGTCCATATCATGACGGGTGGCGGTGGAATTGAGCACGTACGACTCGAGCATGGTGTCGTAGGCCACGCCGCGCATCTCGATGGCTGGCGAGTTGTTGGCGAGGATGTTGATGTCGTACTTGGCGTTCTGCCCGACCTTGGCCTTGGCCGAGTCTTCCAGCAGCGGCTTCAGCGCCAGCAGCACGGCCTCGCGGTCCAGCTGGGCCGGGGCGCCTTCGTAGTCATGTGCCAGGGGTACATAGGCCGCTTCATGGGGCTCGACGGCGAACGACAGGCCCACCAGCTGAGCCTGTTGGGCATCCAGGCTGGTGGTCTCGGTGTCGAAGGCAAACAGCGGCGCCTGGCGCAGCTTCTCCAACCAGGCGTCGAAGCGGGCCTGGTCGAGGATGGTTTCGTACTTGGGCTCGACGTTGGCGACCGGCGCTTCGACCACAGGGGCGACATCGCCGGCCCTGGCCGCATCGCGCTGCACATCGGCGACCCAGCTCTTGAATTCCATTTCGGTGTACAGCGCCAGCAGCGCCTCGCGGTCAGGCTCGCCGCAAACCAGCGCCTCGACCTCGACATCCAGCGGCACGTCGCACTTGATGGTGGCCAGTTCGTATGACAGGAACGCCGAGTCGCGGTGCTCTTCGAGCTTGGCCGGCAGGGTCTTGGCCCCGCGGATGGCCAGGGTCGGGACCTTGTCCAGGTTGGCGTACAGGTCGCTGAGGCCACCGCCGATTCCGGTCAGCAGGCCAACAGCGGTTTTCTCGCCGACGCCGGGCACGCCCGGGATGTTGTCGACCTTGTCACCCATCAGGGCGAGGAAGTCGATGATGTGCTCCGGGCCGACACCGAACTTCTCGTGCACGCCAGCCACGTCCAGCACACTGCCGGTCATGGTGTTGACCAGGGTCACGTGGCCGTCCACCAGCTGCGCCATGTCCTTGTCGCCAGTCGAGATGATCACCGGGCGGCCCTGGGTGGCACTGCTACGGGCGAGGGTGCCGATCACGTCATCGGCTTCCACGCCTTCGACGCACAGCAATGGGTAGCCCAAGGCCCGGACACTGGCGTGCAACGGCTCGACCTGCACGCGCAGGTCATCAGGCATGCTCGGGCGGTTGGCCTTGTACTCGGCGAACATGGCATCGCGGAAGGTCCCGCCCTTGGCGTCGAAGACCACGGCGAACAGGCTGTCAGGGTATTGCTTGCGCAGGCTCTTGAGCATGTTCAGCACCCCCTTGACCGCGCCGGTCGGCATGCCCTTGGACGTGGTCAGCGGCGGCAGCGCATGGAAGGCGCGGTAGAGGTAGGAGGAACCGTCCACCAGGACGAGGGGCGCTTGGCTCATGAGCAGAATCAACCTTTTCGGCGGGTCCGGAGCTAGAATAGCCGGATCAATGACGACAAAGGGACTAGGTTATCATGCGTACACTCAATCGCCTGTTACTGCTCGGCCTGTTGGCAACCATGCCGGTCGTCACCCTGGCGGCGGAAGACGCCCCCTCGGCCGATCCCGAGGTGACCATTCGCACGGAAGGCGATAAAACCATCCAGGAATACCGGCAGAACGGCTTCCTGTATGCGATCAAGATCACGCCGAAAAACGGCAAGCCGTATTTCCTGGTCCGCGCCGATGGCACCGATGCCAATTTCATTCGTTCCGACCAACCGGACATGCTGATCCCGTCCTGGAAGATCTTCGAGTGGTAATCTGACGCGCGCACCGTTCACATCAACCCGGCACTTCCCGGCGGAAGTGCCCGTATGGGCATTTTTTCATCATGTCAGTCTTCACCCCCGTGACCCGGCCTGAGCTGGAAACCTTTCTGGCGCCGTACGAGCTGGGCCGTCTGCTCGACTTTCAGGGCATTGCCGCCGGTACCGAAAACAGCAATTTCTTCGTCAGCCTCGAACAGGGTGAGTTCGTCCTGACGCTGGTCGAACGCGGCCCGGTCGAGGACATGCCGTTCTTCATCGACCTGCTCGACGTGCTGCACGATGCCGACATGCCGGTGCCCTACGCCCTGCGCGACCGTGACGGCAATGCCCTGCGCGAACTGTGCGGCAAGCCGGCCTTGCTGCAGCCGCGGCTGTCGGGCAAGCACATCAAGGCGCCAAACCCCCAGCACTGCGCCCAGGTGGGTGAGTTGCTGGCGCACATTCACCTGGCCACCCGCGAACGCATCATCGAGCGCCGTACCGACCGTGGCCTGGACTGGATGCTGGCATCGGGTGCCGAACTGCTGCCGCGCCTGAGCCCCGAGCAGGCTGCGCTGCTGCAACCGGCGCTGGACGAAATCACCGCGCACAAGGCGCAGATCCTGGCCTTGCCGCGTGCCAACCTGCATGCCGACCTGTTCCGCGACAACGTGATGTTCGAAGGCACACACCTGACCGGCGTCATCGACTTCTACAATGCCTGTTCCGGACCAATGCTGTATGACATCGCCATCACCGTGAACGACTGGTGCCTGGATGACCACGGCGCGATCGATGTTCCGCGTGCTCAGGCACTGCTGGGGGCCTATGCGGCGCTGCGGCCGTTCACCGCTGCCGAAGCCGAGCTGTGGCCGGAGATGTTGCGGGTAGGCTGCGTGCGCTTCTGGCTGTCGCGCCTGATTGCCGCAGAATCATTTGCCGGGATGGATGTGATGATCCATGACCCGAGCGAGTTCGAGGTGCGTCTGGCGCAGCGCCAGCAGGTGGCCTTGCACCTGCCGTTCGCCCTCTAGACCGCATCTGCTTCTTCGCGGGCTTGCCCGCGAAGAAGCCGGTACAGGCTTACAACTGCTCCAGGCAGCCGGCAAGGTCACCACCAAGCTTTTCAAGCAGGCGCTCATAGCCCTTGGCATCCACTGGGTCGGTACCACCCAGGGCATCCAGCTCCGCCAACCGCACCGGCAGCCCGGCCGTCAGTGTCTCGGCCAGGCGCGGGCGCAGCGGTGGCTCGCTGAACACACAGGTCTTGCCCACTTCCTGCAAGCGCTTGCGCATCGCAGCCACATGCTGCGCGCCCGGCTGCACCTCGGACGCCACACTGAACACGCCTGTGTGCTCCAGGCCATAGGCCGACTCGAAGTAGTCGAACGCCTCATGGAACACGAAGTAGGGCTTGCCGGCGATCCCGGCCACCCGCGCCTTGATCCGCGCATCCATGCCATCCAGGCGCTCGGTAAAGGCTTTCAGGTTGCTCTGGTAGCGCGCCGCATTGGCGGGGTCCGCCGCCGCCAGGTCAGCCGCCATCTTCGCCGCGATCACCCGGGCGTTGACCGACGACAGCCACAGGTGCGCATCCAGGCTGCCTGGGCGGTGATCATGGTCATGGTCGTCCTGGTCCGCCTCCTCATGGGAATGGCTGTCCTCACCAAAGTGGCGCAGCTTCATGCCTGAAAGCGACTGCACGGCCACTGTCGGCTTGCTGCGGCTGCCCAGCACCCGCGGCAGGAAGTTCTCCATGTCCGGGCCGATCCAGTACAGCAGGTCGGCGTCGCCGACCTTGCGCACGTCGGACGGGCGCAGGGCGTAGTGGTGCGGCGAAGCGCCCGGCGGCAGCAGCACGTCCGGCTTGCCCACGCCATCCTGCACGGCGGCGGCAATCTGCTGCAGGGGTTTGATGCTGGTCAGCACGCGCACGTCGGCCTGCGCCGAACAGGCGATGAAAGCGACAAAAAGCACAAGGAATCGGGACACGATGAATACTCGACTCGTCAGAAACAGGTAACATAATAACGTCTCCATCCAGAACCGTCGCTGCCCATGTCCATCACGCCGCTGGCTCACCGTCCCCACGATCATTCCCATTGCGTGCACAGCGCCTTGTCCGAAGCAGATGCCTTGTGCGCGCGCCAGGGCCTGCGCCTGACTGCACTGCGCCGACGTGTGCTGGAGTTGGTGTGGCAGAGCCACAAGCCGCTGGGCGCCTACGACATTCTCGCCGTGCTCAGCGAGCAGGACGGCCGCCGTGCCGCGCCCCCCACGGTGTACCGCGCCCTGGACTTCCTGCTGGAAAACGGCCTGGTACACCGCATCGCCTCGCTCAACGCCTTCATCGGCTGCAGCCACCCGAAGCACGCGCACCAAGGCCAGTTCCTGATCTGCCGCGAGTGCCACGTTGCCATCGAGCTGGAGCAGGACAGCATCAGCGACGCCATCATCAACAGCGCCAAGGGCGTGGGCTTCAGCGTCGAAACCCAGACAGTGGAAATCGTCGGCCTGTGCGCCAACTGCCGGAGCGCAGCATGAGCGACGCCCTGATCCGCCTCGAGCAGGTCGGCGTCAGCTTTGGTGGCGAAGCGGTGCTCGACAGCATCGACCTGTCGGTGGCGCCCGGCCAGATCGTTACCCTGATCGGCCCCAACGGTGCCGGCAAGACCACCCTGGTGCGCGCCGTGCTCGGGCTGCTCAAGCCGCACCGCGGCAAGGTCTGGCGCAAACCGAAGCTGCGCATCGGCTACATGCCGCAAAAAATCCAAGTGGACGCCACGCTGCCGCTGTCGGTGCTGCGTTTCTTGCGCCTGGTGCCCGGGGTAGACCGCGCGGCTGCCTTGTCGGCACTGCAGGAAGTGGGCGCCGAACAGGTCATCGACAGCCCGATCCAGACCATTTCCGGCGGTGAGATGCAGCGCGTACTGCTGGCCCGGGCACTGCTGCGCGAGCCTCAGCTGCTGGTGCTCGACGAGCCGGTTCAAGGTGTCGACGTGGTCGGCCAGACCGAGCTGTACAACCTGATCACTCGCCTGCGCGACCGCCACGGCTGCGGCGTGCTGATGGTCTCCCACGACCTGCACCTGGTGATGAGCGCCACCGACCAGGTGGTCTGCCTGAACCGCCACGTGTGCTGCTCGGGCCACCCTGAGCAAGTCAGCAACGACCCGGCCTTTGTCGAGCTGTTTGGCCAAAACGCTCCGAGCCTGGCCGTCTACCACCACCACCACGACCACAGCCACGACCTGCACGGCTCGGTCGTCGCCCCTGGCGCCCATGTTCACGGAGAGCACTGCAAGCATGGCTGATTTTCTTCTTTACGCCTTGCTTGCGGGACTTTCCCTGGCAGTGGTAGCGGGCCCGCTCGGCTCGTTCGTGGTGTGGCGGCGCATGGCGTACTTCGGCGACACCCTGTCCCACGCCGCGCTGCTGGGCGTTGCCCTGGGCTTCGTGCTGGATGTCAGCCCGGCCTTGGCGGTAACCGTGGGCTGCCTGCTGCTGGCTATCCTGCTGGTAACCTTGCAGCAACGCCAGCCGCTGGCCTCCGATACCCTGCTCGGCATCCTGGCCCCCAGCACCCTCTCGCTGGGCCTGGTGGTACTGAGCTTCATGCATGACGTGCGCATCGACCTGATGGCCTACCTGTTCGGCGACCTGCTGGCCATCAGCACCACCGACCTGGCGTGGATTCTGGGCGGCAGTGCGCTGGTCCTACTGCTGCTCGCCGCCCTGTGGCGACCGTTGCTGGCCATCACCGTGCACGAAGAACTGGCCATGGTCGAAGGCCTGCCGGTAGCAGGCCTGCGCATGGCGCTGATGCTGCTGATTGCCGTGGTCATTGCCGTGGCCATGAAGATCGTCGGCGTGCTGCTGATCACCTCATTGTTGATCATTCCCGCTGCCGCGGCACAGCGCCACGCCCGCTCGCCAGAGCAGATGGCACTGGGCGCCAGCCTGCTGGGCATTACCGCCGTATGCGGCGGCCTGGCCATGTCCTGGTTCAAGGACACCCCGGCCGGGCCATCGATCGTGGTCTGCGCGGCAGTGCTATTCTTGCTGAGCCTGGCCCTGCCAAAACGCTGAAAACCGGGGTGCACAGAGTTGCACCCTGCAACCTTTTCACCGGTAAAGGGTCTGTAAGACTTATTTTCGAGCGTGCGCACCTGGGTGTAGACTTGCTCGCTTTTTGCGCAAATAGAGAGTCGCAGGAATGAAGCCGTTCGCATCCCGTTATCTGCTTGTTGCCGCGTTTTCCCTGTTTCTGGCTGCGTGTTCCAGCACGCCGGTCGAGCAGGCCAATGCACCTGCCCAAGCCGATGCCTGGCAGCAGCTGCAACAGAGTATCGCCAGCAACGAGCTGGCCACCGCCGAAGACCAGCTGGCTGCCCTGCAGGCGCAGTCACCGGATGACGCACGCCTGGAGCAAAACCAGCGCCAGCTGGCCGAGGCCTACCTGAAACGCAGCCAGATCGTATTGCAGAAGGGCGACGTCAATGCCGCCGCCACCGCGCTGGCCAGGGCCCGGGCGCTGATGCCGCAAGCACCGGCCGTAACCGGCGGTGACGCCGTGACCCAGGCGCGCAAGGCCGAGCTGGAGAAGGCCGAAGCGGCCTTGAAGGCGGCTGAGGCCAAGCCGCAGGCGCGGGTAATCGATCCGACGGCGCCGAGCACGGTGATTGCGCTGAAGACCACCGACATCCGGGCGATGCGCCGCCAGCTCGATGAGATTGCCAAGGACGTGGTCAATTACCAGTGTGACGTGGTGTTCCAGGTGCCGCGTACTCAGGATGCACCTTGGCTGAAGACCCTGCTGGAGAAGCGCGTGCACAAGCTCGACAGTGGATTCCAGCTGAATCAGAAGCATGAGATTCAGCGGTCGATGCCGGTGCAGGTGGTCCTCGTCCCGCATCAGCGCTGAGAAGCCGGGGGCTGCTTTGCAGCCCCCTATACAAAGTAGCCCCTAGGCTGGGACAGCCTCGGCAGCTGCTTCCCGCTCCCAAACCCGATGCCCCTCGACCGCTTTGACAAAGGCATCCACAGCCTTTTTCTCATCCCCGAGCAGCAATCCCTTGTCTTCCTTGAGCCCAAGGCTATTCAACAGGTCCTTGGTCAACACCATCGCCTTGAGATGCTTGTAGCCCTCCAGCAGGAAGTGCTTGGCCAACCCACTTGAAGCCAAGGCCTTGTCCACACCCTTGGGCACTACAATCCCGTCGAACATGATCGACGGCATCCCCTCCATCGACGCATCCACCGCCAATGCCTTGCCATCCGCCGCCTTCACCGGCGCCGAAGTCGGCCCCAGCAGCATCGGCCTGGCGCTTTCGGCTTCCAGCGCCTTGACCAGTTTGTCGACGCTTGCGCCGTCTACGCCATCGGCTAACAGCACCGCGATCTTGCGTCCCTTGATGCCGACCACGCCAGGGTGGTTCATCTGGCTCAAGGCCGGCGATTTTGCCAGCTGGCTACCCTTGACCTGCACCGTACCGGCCTTGGGCGCCGGCAAGCCAAGGTTGGCAGCGACAGCAGCGGCCAGCTTCAGGTCGATGTTGGCAAGAATCTCATTCACCTGGCGCGCGCGAATGTGCTCCCGCTCCACCTTCCCCAGCTCAAAGCTGTAGGCCTTGATGATGTGCTGTTGCTCGGTCGGGCTCATGCTCTGGAAGAACAGCCGCGCCTGCGAGAAGTGATCACCGAACGACTCGCTGCGCTGGCGGATCTTGTGCGCGTCGATGCGCTCCTGGTAGCTCTCGAAGCCCCCATCCTGAGCAGCCGGTGGCGTTTCTTTCGGCCAGCCGCTGTCGATCGAATTGGGTTCATAGGAAGCTCGCCCCTTGTGCACCACATGCTGGTGCAGCGCATCGCGCTGATTGTTGTGGTTTGGCGCAACGGGCCGGTTGATGGGGATCTGGTGGAAATTCGGCCCGCCAAGGCGGCTGATCTGCGTGTCGGTGTAGGAGAACAGCCGGCCCTGCAGCAACGGATCATTGGTGAAATCGATCCCCGGCACGATATGGCCAGGGCAGAAAGCAACCTGCTCAACCTCGGCGAAGAAATTGTCCGGATTGCGGTTGAGCACCATTTTACCCAGTGGCGTAACCGGCACCAGCTCTTCGGGAATGATCTTGGTCGGGTCGAGCAGGTCGAAGTCGAACTTGTGTTCATCCGCCTCCGGCACGATCTGCACGCCCAGTTCCCATTCCGGATAATCGCCGGTTTCGATGGCTTCCCACAGGTCCCGGCGCTGGAAGTCGGTGTCTTTGCCTGCAAGTTTTTGGGCCTCGTCCCACAAAAGCGAGTGCACGCCCTGGCGCGGCTTCCAGTGGAACTTGACGAAACTCGCCACGCCTTGGGCATTGATAAGGCGGAAGGTATGCACGCCAAAGCCTTCCATCATCCGCAGGCTGCGCGGAATGGCGCGGTCAGACATGGCCCAGATAACCATGTGGGCGGATTCGGGCACCAGCGAGACGAAGTCCCAGAAGGTGTCGTGGGCCGATCCACCGGTGGGGATTTCATTGTGTGGTTCCGGTTTTACCGCGTGCACGAAGTCTGGGAACTTGATGGCATCCTGGATGAAGAAGACCGGCATGTTGTTACCCACCAGGTCGAAATTGCCTTCATCGGTATAGAACTTCACGGCGAACCCGCGCACGTCGCGCACCGTGTCGCCCGACCCGCGCGGACCTTGCACGGTGGAAAAACGCACGAACACCGGGGTGATCTTTTCCGGGTTTTGCAGGAAGCCCGCCTTGGTCAGCTCGGCGTGATTGCCGTAGCTCTGGAAGAAGCCATGCGCGCCGGTGCCACGGGCATGCACGATACGTTCAGGGATGCGCTCGTGGTCAAAATGGGTGATCTTCTCGCGCATGATGAAGTCTTCGAGCAGCGACGGTCCGCGCGGGCCGGCCTTGAGCGTATTCTGGTTGTCGGCGATGCGTACGCCCTGGTTGGTCCGCAGGGCCTGGCCGGTGGCATCGCTGCGCGCCGCCTCCAGGGCCTGCAGTTTGCTGTTGGTATTGGCCCGGTCGGGGGTGTCGGTACCGGCGAGCTGGCTCTGTTTCGGCGAATCCGGTTTCTTGCTGGGCATCACGGCTCTCCTTATCAGTCTTCAGGCGTGCCCGTCTCGGGCTTGTGCAAGTAGTGACTGGAGGACTTTGTCGAGCGTTCAATCAGGATTACCGGTTGTCGCGATATGCCCGAAGGATTGGTGCATTACGAAATAAATGCTAAGAACAGCTATGGGAAAAGGCTAAAATGCGCGACCCCAGCTAACCGCTGCCCCAAATTCCATGCGCCCCACAAGGTTCGCTACGTGATCGAGTTCCAACAGGTACACAAGACCTACCGCGTTGCCGGTAGGGAAATCCCCGCACTGAATCCGACCAGCCTGACCATTGAAAATGGCCAGGTGTTCGGCCTGATCGGCCATTCCGGCGCCGGCAAGAGCACCATGCTGCGCCTGATCAACCGCCTCGAAGAGCCTTCCGGCGGCACGATCATCGTCGACGGCGAAGACGTTACCGCGTTCAACGCCAGCCAGCTGCGCGGCTTCCGCCAGCAGGTCGGGATGATCTTCCAGCACTTCAACCTGCTGGCGTCCAAGACTGTCGCCGACAACGTCGCCCTGCCGCTGACCCTGGCCGGCGAGCTGTCGCGCAATGAGATCGACAAGCGTGTCACCGAGCTGCTGGCCCGTGTCGGCCTGCAGGACCACGCCAGGAAGTACCCGGCGCAGCTTTCCGGCGGCCAAAAGCAGCGCGTCGGCATCGCCCGCGCTCTGTCGACCAACCCGAAGATCCTGCTGTGCGACGAAGCCACCAGCGCCCTCGACCCGCAGACCACCGCTTCGGTGCTGCAGCTGCTGGCCGAGATCAACCGTGAGCTGAAGCTGACCATCGTGCTGATCACCCATGAAATGGACGTGATCCGCCGGGTCTGCGACCGCGTGGCGGTGATGGATGCCGGTCAGATCGTCGAGCAAGGCCCGGTGGCCGATGTGTTCCTGCACCCGCAACATCCGACCACCAAGCGTTTCGTCCAGGAGGATGAACAGGTCGACGAAGGCGAGCAGCGCGATGACTTCGCCCACGTGCCAGGCCGTATCGTGCGCCTGACCTTCCAGGGCGATTCCACCTACGCCCCGCTGCTGGGCACCGTGGCCCGCGAAACCGGCGTGGACTACAGCATCCTCGCCGGGCGCATCGACCGCATCAAGGATGTCCCCTATGGCCAGCTCACCCTTGCCCTGATCGGCGGGGACATGGAAGCGGCGTTTGCCCGCTTCAAGGCAGCTGACGTACATATGGAGGTACTGCGTTGATGGACGCCCTGAATTTCTTCGCCAACGTCGACTGGGCCGAAATCTGGCTGGCCACCGTCGATACCATGATCATGCTGTTCGGCTCGCTGTTCTTCACCGTGCTGCTGGGCCTGCCACTGGGCGTGCTGCTGTTCCTCTGCGGGCCGAAGCAGATGTTCGAGCAGAAGGGCGTGTACGCGCTGCTGTCGCTGATCGTCAACATTCTGCGCTCGCTGCCGTTCATCATCCTGCTGATCGTGATGATTCCGTTCACCGTGCTGATCACCGGCACCTCGCTGGGTGTCGCTGGTGCCATCCCGCCGCTGGTGGTGGGTGCCACGCCGTTCTTCGCGCGCCTGGTGGAAACCGCCCTGCGTGAAGTGGACCGCGGCATCATCGAGGCCACCCAGTCGATGGGCGCCACCACCCGCCAGATCATCACCAGCGCGCTGCTGCCGGAGGCCCGCCCGGGCATCTTCGCGGCGATTACCGTCACCGCCATCACCCTGGTGTCTTACACCGCCATGGCCGGTGTGGTCGGCGCTGGCGGCCTGGGCGACCTGGCCATCCGCTTCGGTTACCAGCGCTTCCAGACCGACGTGATGGTGGTGACCGTGGTGCTGTTGCTGGTGCTGGTTCAAGTCCTGCAGAGCGTGGGCGACAAACTGGTCGTGCATTTTTCCCGTAAGTAACCCCAATGGGGTCGGCCCGGCCGACCCGTTCGGGGGCCGTCGCGGCCCTCACAAGGAGTGATTCATGAAGAAGCTGCTTGCTGTTGTCGCCGCTGTGGCGGCCCTCTCGGCCAACGCCGACGAAGCCAAATCCCAAAGCCTCACCGTAGCCGCCACCCCGGTGCCGCACGCCGAGATCCTCAACTTCGTCAAGCCTCAGCTGGCGAAAGAAGGCGTAGACCTGAAGGTCAAGGAATTCACCGACTACATCCAGCCGAACGTGCAGGTGGCCGAGAAGCGCCTGGACGCCAACTTCTTCCAGCACCAGCCATACCTGGATGAGTTCAACAAGGCCAAGGGCACCAACCTGGTCAGCGTTGCCGGCGTGCACATCGAGCCGCTGGGCGTGTACTCGACCAAGATCAAGAAGCTCGACGAACTGTCCTCCGGCGCCACCGTGGTCATCCCCAACGACGCCACCAACGGCGGCCGCGCCCTGCTGCTGCTGGACAAGGCCGGCGTGATCAAGCTGAAGGACAACACCAACATCCTGTCCACTGTGAAGGACGTTGCCGAAAACCCGAAAAGCGTGAAATTCCGTGAGCTGGAAGCGGCCACCATCCCGCGCGTGCTGACCCAGGTCGATATCGCCCTGATCAACACCAACTACGCGCTGGAAGCCAAGCTGAACCCGGAGAAAGACGCTCTGGCCATCGAAGGCAAAGACTCGCCTTACGTGAACATCCTGGTTGCCCGCCCGGACAACAAGGACTCGGACGCGATGAAGAAGCTGGCTGCTGCACTGCATTCGCCTGAGGTGAAGCAGTTCATCAACGAGAAGTACAAAGGCGCTGTGGTGCCGGCGTTCTAAGCCAAACAATCGCGCTGGACTCTTTGCGGGGCAAGCCCGCTCCTACAAGACTGCACAAGGCCATAAGCCAGCGCTGTACCTGTAGGAGCGGGCTTGCCCCGCGAAGCTTTTAAAGCCCCGTCAATCCCGCTTCACAAGCCCTGGCAGTTGCGCCACCAGCTTCTGGTTGTTGAACGGCGCACGAATGAACCCGCGCTGACGCCCATCGGGCCCAACGACTGCCAGGTTGCCGCTGTGATCCACGGTATACCCCGGCTTGCTGGTATCGGCCGGGATGAACGGAATGCTCAAGGCATTGGCCAGCTTCTGAGTATCTTCGATCGACCCCGCCACCCCGACGAAATCCTTGTCGAAATAGCCCAGGTACTGCTTCAGTTGGTTCGGCGTATCGCGGTTCGGGTCCACGCTCACCAAAACCACCTGCAGCCGGTCCACGGCCTCCTTGGGCAGCTCGCTCTTCACCTGACGCAGCTGGGCCAGGGTGGTCGGGCAGATGTCCGGGCAGTAGGTGTAGCCGAAGAACAGCAGCGACCATTTGCCCTTCAGGTCGTCCAGCTGCACCGGCTGGCCATCCTGGTTGGTCATGGTCACGTCGGCCACCGCGCGGCTCTGCGGCAACAGAATGATGCCGGCATCGATCAGCTCGGTCGGGTTGAGCTGGCCCCGTTCACTGAGCACCTTGTTGACGGTAAGGCCCAGGATCAGCGCGACCAGGGCGACGAGGATGAAGACGGTTTTCTGGGTTCGGGTCATAGATTCAGCAACAGGTAGTGGTCAACGAGCAACGCGATAAACAGCGCGAACAGGTAGCCGATAGAGTACTTGAAGGTGCCGATCGCCGCGTGCGGCCGGCTGCCACGGTACAACACCCATGCCCATTGCAGGAAGCGCAGGCCCAGTACCAGGGCGCAGGCCAGGTACAACAGGCCGCTCATGTGGATGGCAAACGGCAGCAGGCTGACTGCCAGCAATATCAGGCTGTACAGCAGGATATGCAGTTTGGTGTAACGCTCACCGTGGGTAACCGGCAGCATCGGGATATCGGCCTTGGCATATTCCTCCTTGCGGTGGATGGCCAGCGCCCAGAAGTGCGGTGGCGTCCAGGCGAAGATGATCAGCACCAGCAACAGGGGCTCGGCGCTGACATGGCCGCTCACTGCGACCCAGCCCAGCAGCGGCGGCGCGGCGCCTGCCAGGCCGCCAATGACGATGTTCTGAGGCGTGGCACGCTTGAGAAAGCCGGTGTAGAGCACCGCATAGCCGAGCAGGGAAGCCAGGGTCAGCCAGGCGGTGAGGGCGTTGGTAAAGACCAGCAGCAGGGCCATGCCAAGCAGCGCCAGAGCCAGGGCGAACAGCAACGCCGGCACAGGTTCGACCCGGCCTTGAGCCAATGGCCGCTTGTGGGTACGCGCCATCAATGCGTCGATGCGCCGGTCCACCACATGGTTGACCACTGCCGCGCTGCCCGCACACAGGGCGATACCCAGGTTGCCGAACAGCAGCACACTCCAGCTGACCCCAGCGCGGGTCGCCAGGAACATGCCCGCCAGCGAGGTGATCAACATCAAAACCACCACCTTGGGCTTGGTCAGCTCCAGGTAATCGCGCCAGCCGGCACGCCGTGCGCTCAGAAGCGTCGCCACGAATCGTTCCTCATGTGATGGTTGATGCTCACTCCGGCCACAGGCCGCAGGCGCCAGCCCTGCCCGACGCCGACGCGGACCTTGTCGACCACGCGGATGCGGTAGTTCACCAGTACCATGCTCAGCAGCAGCAACGCTCCGCCCGCGTTATGCGCGACGGCCACGGCCAGCGGCAGGTGGAACAGCACGTTGCTGATCCCCAGGCCGACCTGCACGGCCAGCGCCAGCAGCACCAGCCGCGACAGCCCAGTGAGGCCACAGCGGTAAAGCTTCCAGCTGAGCATCAGCAGCACACAGGTCACCAAAAGCGCGCCCAGACGGTGGCTGATGTGGATGGCCGTGCGTGCATCGCTGTCCAGCTGCCCACCCAAGTAGTTGGGGCCGACGTGCTGGCTGAGGTGGAAGCCGTTGCTGAAATCGGCCGCCGGCCACCACTGGCCATGGCAGGTGGGCAGATCGATGCAGGCGACCGCCGCATAGTTGGCACTCACCCAGCCGCCCAGGGCGATCTGGCCGATCACCACCAGCAAGGCCAACGCGGCTATCCGCCGTAGACTGAGCGGTAGCTTTGGCAACGGCGCAAAGGCCCGGGATAGACGCAGGGACAGCAGGAACAGCAGGCTCAAGGTGGTGAAGCCACCCAGCAGGTGCGCTGTGACCACTTGCGGCCACAGCTTGAGCGTGACGGTCCACATGCCGAACGCTGCCTGCGCCAGCACCACGCCCAGCAACAACAGGGGCAGGCGATAGGGCTGGCCATCGCTGGCATGTCGGCGCAGCGCCTGCAAGGCGAGCAGGGCGATCACCACGGCGAGGGTACCGGCAAAGTAGCGGTGGACCATCTCGGCCCAGCCCTTGGCCTCTTCCACCGGATGGTCCGGGAAGTGCAGTCCGGCATGGGCCAGCTGCGCTTCGCTACTGGGCACGCTGATGAAACCATAGCAACCCGGCCAGTCGGGGCAGCCGAGCCCGGCGTGGGTCAGGCGGGTGTAGGCACCGAGCAGGACGACCAGCAGTGCCAGCAAGGTAGCGAACACAGCGATGCGGAATCCGGGTCTGGCCATGGCAGGCTCCTAGCCGATGTTGGACAGCTTGAGCAGGTGACGCAGGTCATCGAGCACGTGCTTGCCGTTGACCTTGCCGTCGTAGCGCAACACCAGGTTGCCGTGCGGGTCGACTATCCACAATTGCGGACCGGTCTCGCCAACCTTCTGCAGGTAGCGCTGTGCATCCAGTGGATAGCGTTGCAGCTGTGGATACTCACGCCCCAGCAGCGCCTGATAGTCGCTGTCCAACGGCTGGGCGGCAGCCAAGGCGTGGCTGGCACGGCTGGCGTCGCGGCCCAGACCGACCTGAATCTGCCGCACCAGGTACACCAGGCGCTGGCACTCCTCGGTGCAGGCCTCGGGCGCGCTGACCAGCAGTTGCCAGCGTTCGTCCTCGCCGGCAATGCCGATATCGACGCGGCTCTCGCCGTTGCCGATCATCACGCCGTGGTAGCTGCGGCCGTCCGGTACCCAGAACTGGAGCTTGTACATGCAGGTCGCCAGGATCATCGGCCCAAGCACTACCAGCAAAATCAGAATCAACTGCAAACGCCCGCGGGCTGTGGGCTTGCCACGTTCAGGCACGTCCAGTCGAGTGGCGGTGGCCATGCTGTTTCTCCTTGTTGTTGTGCCAGCCGAAGTAGAGGTAGAGCAGCACCAGCGCAGTGGCCAGGGCGAACCACTGCACGGCGTAACCCAGGTGTTTTTCCGGACCCATGGCGACTACCGGCCAGTCCAGCCGATAAACAGCCGGGCCGGGCTCCAGGCGTAACTCATGGGCGAAGCCTTCACGACCGAGCTGCTGCCACACTTGCGCAGCGTCGACCGCGGTGAGCAGGTGCGGCCATTGCCCCCCGACCGGGTCGGGGTGCAGCTGGAAGGTGCTGCCCGGTGCCACATACACCGACGCGTTCAGCGTCAGTACCTGGTCGGGGGTATCGAAATGCACCGGCACGCGGCGGTCTGGCCAAGGTAACCAGCCGCGGTTGACCAGCAGCCACAGGCCACTGGCCTGGTCATGGAAGGCTTGCAGCAGCTCGACACCGGCCTGGCCGTCACGCATGCGGTTGTCCAGCAACACGCTGTGCTCGGCGTCGAAGCGGCCATAGAGATGCACACGGCGGAAGGCAGTGTCCTGGGTCTGCAGCAACTGGGTGGTGGCCAGCGGGGCCTCGACCTCACGCTGGGCATAGGTCTCCAGCAATACGCGCTTCTCTTCGGCCCGGCCGAGTTGCCAGCAGCCAAGTGCAATCAGCCCCGGCAGCAGCGCAAGCACTACCAGGGTCGGTATCCAGCCTGGGCGAAACCGCCTCATCGCAGCCTCGCCGGGCCAATCGCTATACTTATCCACATCACCGCATCCCCCCGGAGTATCGCCATGCTCAAGGCCGCGATTGTCCTGATGCTGTTGGCCACGGTTGCCAGCCTGTTCAGTGGCCTGGTGTTTCTGGTCAAGGATGATGAAAACTCGACCCGCCTGCTTAAAGCCCTGACCGTGCGGGTGGCCCTTGCCACCCTGACCATCGGCCTGGTCGCCTGGGGTTTCATCAGTGGCCAGCTGGTGTCTCACGCACCGTTCTGATCACAGCACATACACAAAGATGAACAGCCCCACCCACACCACATCGACGAAGTGCCAATACCAGCTTGCCGCCTCGAACCCGAAGTGTTTTTCGGGGTTGAAGTGCCCGCGCAGGATGCGCACGAACATCACGATCAGGATGATCGTGCCCAAGGTCACGTGGGCCCCGTGGAAACCCGTGAGCATGAAGAACGTCGCGCCATAGATGCCCGAGCCCAGGGTCAGCCCCAGCTTGGTGTAGGCCTCGTGGTACTCGTAGGCCTGCAGCGTGATGAAGCTGATGCCCAGCAGGATGGTCAGCGCCATCCAGAATTTCAGCGGGCCTCGATGGTCACGGCGCAGGGCGTGGTGAGCGATGGTGATGGTCACGCTGGAGCTGACCAGCAAGATGGTGTTGATCAGCGGCAGGTGCCACGGGTCGATCACTTCCTTGGGCGGCGGGAACAGTTTCGGGTCGGGCGTGTGCAACAGCGGCCAGGTGAATTCGAACGTCGGCCAGAGCATGTGCGCAACACCTTTGGCCCCTTCACCGCCCAGCCACGGCCCGGCCAGCACACGCACGTAGAACAGCGCGCCGAAGAAGGCCATGAAGAACATCACTTCCGAGAAGATGAACCAGCTCATGCCCCAGCGGAACGATCGGTCCAGCTGCGGGCTGTACAGCCCGGCACGGCTCTCGCGGACCACCGAGCCGAACCAGCCGAACAGCATGTAGGCCAGGAACAACGCGCCGACGAAGAAGATCAGCGGCCCGTGTGATGACGGGTGGCCGGCCTTCATGTCGTTGAACCAGGTACCCAGGCCGAACACCGTGATGAACATGCCAATGGTGGCGATGATCGGCCACTTGCTCTGCGCCGGAACGTAGTAGTGCTCATGACTTGCCATTGCTGTTCTCCTTCCCTCAGCGGGCGCCCTGGACGTCCTGTACCGCGGCATGGGCGACCGGCGGATGACGTGCAGTGATGTCGAACAAGGTGTAGGCCAGTGTCAGGTGCTTCACGCTTTCCGGCAGGTCGCGGTCGACGATGAAGCGCACCGGCATCTCGATGCGTTCGCCGGGCTGCAGCACCTGCTGGGTAAAGCAAAAGCACTCGGTCTTGTGGAAATACGCCGCGGCCTCGGCCGGGGTGATGCTGGGTATCGCTTGCGCACTCATCGGCCGGTTGGTCGGGTTGTGCGCGACGAAGATCATCTGGTTCACAGACCCCGGGTTGACCTCGAGTTCGTCGCCCTTGGAATAGAAGTCCCAGACCATGTCGGCGGCGTTGGTCGACATGAACTGCACCCGCACCGAACGCGTCGGGTCACTGACCTGGCTGCCCTCGTACTGCCCACCGGTCTTGCCGTTGATGCCGAAGGCCTTGCACATCACGTCATACATCGGCACCAGGGCAAACCCGAAGCCGAACATCACCACCGTCAGCAGCAGCAGGCGGGTGACCAGGCGCTTGAGCGACGAGCCTTTCATGGCGAGGCTCCTATTTCACTTCCGGCGGAGTCTGGAAGGTGTGATACGGCGCCGGCGAGGGGATCGACCATTCCAGGCCCTCGGCGCCATCCCAGGGCTTGGCCGGTGCCGGCGCGCCGCCACGAATGCACTTGATGACGATGAACAGGAAGAACAGCTGCGTGGTGCCGAACAGGAAGGCGCCAATCGACGAAACCATGTTGAAGTCGGCGAACTGCAGGTTGTAGTCGGGAATACGCCGTGGCATCCCGGCCAGGCCCACGAAGTGCATGGGGAAGAAGGCCATGTTCATGCCGACGAACGACAGCCAGAAGTGCAGCTTGCCGAGCGTTTCGTCATACATGTGGCCGGTCCATTTCGGCAGCCAGTAGTAGGCCGAGGCAAAGATGCCAAAGATCGCCCCGGGCACCAGCACATAGTGGAAGTGCGCCACCACGAAGTAGGTGTCGTGGTACTGGAAGTCCGCCGGGGCGATGGCCAGCATCAACCCGGAGAAACCACCGATGGTGAACAGGATGACGAAGGCGATGGCGAACAGCATCGGCGTCTCGAAGCTGAGCGAGCCTTCCCACATGGTGCTGACCCAGTTGAACACCTTCACCCCGGTGGGTACGGCGATGAGCATGGTGGCGTACATGAAGAACAGCTCGCCGACCACCGGGATACCGACCACGAACATGTGGTGGGCCCAGACGATGAACGACAGGAAGGCAATCGCGCCGGTGGCGTAGACCATCGAGGTGTAGCCGAACAGCGGCTTGCGCGAGAACGCCGGGATGATCGAGCTGACCGCGCCGAAGGCCGGCAGGATCATGATGTACACCTCGGGGTGGCCGAAGAACCAGAACACATGCTGGAACAGCACCGGGTCACCGCCACCGGCGGCGCTGAAGAAGCTGGTGCCGAAGTGGATGTCCATCAGCATCATGGTCACCACGCCGGCCAGCACCGGCATCACCGCGATCAGCAGGAACGCGGTGATCAGCCAGGTCCAGACGAACAGCGGCATCTTCATCAGGGTCATGCCTGGGGCGCGCAGGTTGAGGATGGTGGCGATCACGTTGATCGCGCCCATGATCGAGCTGATACCCATCAGGTGGATGGCGAAGATGAAGAAGGTGACGCTGGCCGGGGCGTAGGTGGTCGACAGTGGGGCATAGAAGGTCCAGCCGAAGTTCGGCCCGCCGCCGGGGCTGAACAGGGTCGAGACCAGCAGCAGGAACGCCGCTGGCAGCAGCCAGAAGCTGAAGTTGTTCATCCGCGGCAGGGCCATGTCGGGTGCGCCAATCATCAGCGGGATCATCCAGTTGGCCAGGCCGACGAAGGCCGGCATCACCGCACCGAACACCATGATCAGGCCGTGCATTGTGGTCATCTGGTTGAAGAACGCCGGCTCGACGATCTGCAGACCGGGCTGGAACAGCTCGGCGCGTATCACCATGGCGAACGAGCCGCCAAGCAGGAACATCATGAAGGCGAACCACAGGTACATCGTGCCGATGTCCTTGTGGTTGGTGGTCAGCACCCAGCGCATCAGGCCCTTGGCCGGGCCGTGTGCGTGGTCATGGCCTTGGGCGTGGTCGTCGATCACTGCACTCATGTCCTGTCTCCTGCAATCCGCTGATTGCCGCGCAAAACCCGGTTCACTTGGCTTCTGCCTGCTTGAGCGCCAGCACGTCCTTCGGCGTGACCATGTCGCCCTTGTTGTTGCCCCAGGCGTTGCGCTCGTAGGTGACCACGGCGGCGATGTCGACTTCCGAGAGCTGCTTGCCGAACGCGGCCATCGCCGTGCCCGGGCGGCCGTGGTACACCGTGCTCAGGTGCTCGTCCTTCGGCCCGGTGGCCACTTTCGAACCCTTGAGCGCAGGGAACATCGGTGGCAGGCCCTGGCCCTCGGCCTGGTGACAGGCCACACAGGTGGTGTGGTAGACCTTGTCGCCACGCTCGACCAGTTCTTCGAGCGTCCAGTCCTTGCTGGTCAGTTCCTTGAGCTTGGCCGCCTCGGCCTTGCGTTCGCCGAGCCAGGTGTCGTAATCGGCCTTGGACTTGACCTCGACCACCACCGGCATGAAGCCGTGGTCCTTGCCGCACAGCTCGGTGCACTGGCCGCGGTAGATGCCGGGCTTCTCGATACGGGTCCAGGCTTCGTTGACGAAGCCTGGGATGGCGTCGCGCTTGACCGCGAAGGCCGGCACCCACCAGGAGTGGATGACGTCGGCGGCGGTCACCAGGAAGCGCACCTTGGCACCGACCGGCAGCACCAGCGGCTGGTCGACTTCAAGCAGGTAGTGCTCGTCCTTGGGCGCCTTGTTGTGGATCTGATCGGCGGGGGTGGCCAGGTTGCTGAAGAACTCCACGTCCTGGCCCAGATATTTGTAGTGCCATTTCCACTGGTAGCCGGTGACCTGGATGTCGATGTCCGATTCGCTGGCGTCGTAGATGTCGATCAGGGTCTTGGTGGCCGGAATGGCCATGGCCACCAGAATCAGGAAGGGCACGATGGTCCAGAGGATTTCCACCCAGGTGTGCTCGTGAAAATGCGCTGGCTGCTGGCCGGTGGAACGGCGGTGAATGACCATGGACCAGAACATCGCACCGAAAACCACGATGCCGATGATCACGCAGATCCAGAAGATCGTCATGTGCAGGTCGAACACAGCGTTGGAGACTTCCGTCGCCCCCGGGTGCATGTTCACGGTCCAGGCAGCGTTGGCCTGACCAAAAACCGACCACAACAGGAGGCCCATCCAGACATGTGGATGTCGCATCATTGCGGGTTCCCCTTCTCGTTCTTGTAGTCCCGGAGGCGTGGCCTGCGGCAAGAGGGAACGGCGGTCAAGACTGCCTGGCTTCGACGACCGAGCCCCTGCAAAAGCAGTCGGGCCTCATCAACGAATCACGTTCAACGGGAGTATAGACAGCGACCAACGGCACGCAACGACGCTGGTGAAATGAACTTCAAGAAATGCGAAAGGCCGTGCAAAAGCCCGAGCTTGAGGGGCTATGGCAAAATAATGGCAATGCGATATGCCGAACTGCGCACACGTTTGCGAGGTTTATAACAAATGCGTCTTAGGTATTCTGTATACCGAGCTAATTTAGTGTCTTCCGTTTGAAACGTCTTGTCCCTGGAGTTGTCATGAACATCGCTGCTGTACGCGAGCAGATTAGCCAAGCCCACGACCACGAAGGCCGCACCGGCCAACTGAAAGAGCGTCTCGAGCTGCAACTGCCTCACCTGCACCCCTCGATCAAACTGCCTGAGCAGGACGCCCAGGGTACTTTGGCGCGCTTCGTCAGCGCTTACATCGATCAGGTCCCGGAGCTGCTGGATGCCGCCTACCACGTAGCCCGCGAAGCGGGGATCGAATCCCAGATAAAACCCGTACTGAAGATTGCCGAAGCCTATTTCCTGCGGCCGCCGAGCGTGATGCAGGGGCATGTGGGGCTCGATTGCCTGCTGGATGAGGCCTACCTGGCGCACCGCCTGGTGGAGGAGGTCAACGACCTGTACATCCGCCACTTTCAGCAACCACTGATTCCGGTCGACACCACGGTGGCCAACCTGATCGCCCACCAGCTGATCGGCGAAACCTTTGCCAATCAGCTGGATGAGGTAGTGCACCACTCGCTGGAAGAAATGCTCGATGACGACAGCTTTGCCGCAGAATCGGTGGAAGCCTATCGCGAAACCCTCCGCAGCCCGCAGACGGGTGAAGCCTGGAAGCGCTGGCCGTGCCTGTCGCGCCAGTTGAACGTGGAGTTTGGCAAGACCAACGCCTGACTCTACGAACCGGCTAGGGAAAGCGCTCCCGCTGCTGCCCCCCACCTCAGATCATTACTGTCATCCGGCCGCCTCTGGGCGGCCTTTTCCATTTAAAGGTGATGACAATGACGATCAGAAGAAACCGGATCTACACGGACCTGTTGCGGGGTACCTATCGCACAATATGGGGCAACTGGGGCCTCAATCCCTCCATCAAGCCCGGCGCAGTCGGCATAATCGATTCCGACTCCGGCGACTTCAAGCTTGTGGCCGATTGCCTGCCCGGCGTCCAGATCAGCAAGAACCAGCAAAGCCGGAAGTGGGATTTCAAATCCACTGGCGTGGCGTGCAGGAGCGTCAGCGCTAATGTCGGAGGGGTGATCTTTGACCCGAACACCGGTGCCGAAGTCAAACCTGATGCCGCACTGGAATGGACTTTCGACAAGGAGAACTCCATTACTTCGGAGTTCGCGATCGCCGGTGAGCACGCCATCAGCAACCTTTCCGTGCTGGACGACCAGTACGATTGGCTGCTCTCCCAGGCGCACAAGTTGAACATGGCGACCGCAGCCGGCATCTCCGAAGGTTTTGGCGTGGTGACCTCGGTCATCTACGCCAGCAGCGGGCTGAATGCAGTATCGAAGAAGAACAACGCCAGCTTCACCGTTTCAGGCAGCGCAAGCGGCCTCAACCGCCTGCTCGGTGAAGAAGGCATCAATGGCAAAGGCAAGGCGAGCTACGTATTCACCAGCAACTCCAGTGAAGTGGAGACGCATACCCTACCGGCAAAAAGCGGTGAAGTGGCAACTGACCCCCTGCCAATCGCTTATACCTTTGCCTCGTTTGCAGGCAGCCGGGTGCTGATTCCGAGTTGGGTCGGCAAGATCGGCGTTTTGAACCTGCTGATTGATAGCAAGGCTTCGTCCTTCACCACCTACACCACCAAGGTCACACTGACCTACCAGACACCCGCCGGCCCGGTCGAAGATTCCAGGACCGTAATCTGTGGAAGCTCAACCAGCTTCGGCGAAATTCCCCTCACTGCCACCGAGATGGTGTTGACTGCAGAGTTCATCAATATCGGCTCCAACACCCGCAAGTCGATGCGGTGGAACACGCCCGCCAGCGAGTGGCTGGGCGGCACCCGCACCGTGAACCTGACAGGTACATGGCCGGGTGCACCGGAGATGACCGAGCTCAAGCACTGACCTCAGGCGCCAGCAACGCTACGCAAACGGCCTTCCACCCTGCGCTTGAGCCCTCGCTGTTCGATACGCAGGCTGGAGCCGCTGGTCTTGCTCCAATCCTCCAGCAGTTCCAGGCATGAATGGTCGATGTAGGTCAAGTTGGCCAGCGGCACATGCAAGGTGGTACCGGCAGGTACGCTTTCGAGCACCTGAGTCAACGCTGGCACCTTGAGGAACGTTGCCGCCCCGCTCAGGCGCAGCTCCATATGACCACGGGGTTCCAGCTGGACAAGGCAGATCTTCAGGCGCGCTGCCTTGAATGCCAACTTCAGCAATGTCAGCGCGAAACCCAACAGTACACCGGTCAAAAGGTTAGTGAAGATGATCGCCATGGCTGTCGCCACATAGGTGAACATCGGCATCCGACCGTAGCGGCCCAAATTTCGCAGCGCCTTGAAATCGACCAGTTTGATACCGGTGTAGACCAGCACGCCTGCCAGGCTCGCCACCGGAATCTGCTGCAGTACCGTACTCAGCACCACCACGAACGCCAGTAACCACAACCCATGCAGGATCGCCGAGGCCCGGGTTTGTGCCCCGGCCTGGACATTGGCCGAGCTGCGAACGATCACGCCGGTCATCGGCAAGGCTCCCAGGAGCCCGCAGAGCATATTGCCGATCCCCTGGGCCGAAAGCTCACGATCAAAATCCGAGCGCTGGCCACTGTGCATGCGATCGACCGCAGCGGCCGACAACAAGGTTTCGGCACTGGCGATGAACGCTAGCGCAAAGGCGGCAACCAGCAATGTCGGGTCAGCCAGTTTCATGAGGTCATCGGGGCGAATCCAGTCGATGGCTTCGGTCAAGTCCGCTGGCACCTGCACACGGTTCACCGGCAGCGCCAGCCACATGGCGATAGCGGTCATCGCCGCCACGCCCAGCAAGGCGCCCGGAACGAACCTTAGCCGCTGTGGCCGCAACCGCTCCCAGGCCCACATGATGGCAATGGTACCCAGCCCTAGCGCACCGGCCATCCAGCCGGAACCTGCATTTTCCAACGGCAGGGCAGCACTCACGGTAGCGGGAAACTCCAGCAGGTTCTGCAGACCCGACGGCTGTGGCGCCGTGTCGAACATTACATGCACCTGCGACAATACGATCAGCACCCCGATGCCAGCGAGCATGCCGTACACCACTGCTGGCGCCGTGACACGGAACCAGCATCCCAGGCGCAAGCGCCCGGCCAGCAATTGCAGAATCCCCGCCAGCAGCAGGATGGGCCCAAGCATGGCCATGCCGTGCTGACGCACCAATTCGAATACCAGCACCGCCAGGCCCGCCGCCGGGCCGCTCACCTGCAACGGCGAGCCCGCCAGGAAGCCGACCACGATACCGCCGATGATACCGGTGATCAGGCCCTTGGCCGGCGGCATGCCCGAGGCGATCGCAATGCCCATGCACAACGGCAGGGCGACCAGGAAGACCACCACCGACGCCAGCAACTCACGCGGCAGGGCCGCTTTCAACTGTGTAATGTTCACCGTGTTTCTCCTTTCTCTGACGCACGGCCATTCCCCTGGCCGTGGGCACGTTTGGTCCCTGACGAACGCGCAGGCGCGGGCCGCCAGCGGGAATCGCCGGCAGGGTAGTCAGGGCATTTTCAAGGCAGCCGAAGGCCGCGCCGCACCCGCGTTGGGTGCAGCCGGCTATTCAAGATTCAGCTGTGGACGGGTCGCTTAGTAGCGGCCTCTCGGAGTGGCGCAGGGCACGGGCTCGCCTGCGGTCAGTGGCATGAAGCTGTCACTGGCTGCGTCGTAGGCTTCGATCTTGCTGGTCTCGATGTCGTAGATCCAACCGTGGATGAACAGCTCACCCGCTGCCAGGCGCGAAGCCACCGACGGGTGGGTGCGCAGGTGATGCAGCTGGGCGATGACGTTTTCCTTGGTCAACACCTGCATGGTTTCGTGCTCGCTGCCGCACGAGCAATTGTTCTCGACCACGGTGCGGGCCACTTCGGCGTGACGCAACCAGGCGGAAACGGTCGGCATCTTGGTCAGCGATTGCGGGTTCAGCACGGCACGCATGGCACCGCAGTCGGAGTGGCCGCACACAATGATGTGGTGCACCTTCAGCGCCAGCACCGCGTACTCGATCGCGCTGGAAACGCCGCCGTTCATCTGGCCATATGGCGGAACTACGTTACCGACGTTACGGGTCACGAACAGGTCGCCCGGCGAGCTCTGGGTAATCAGCTCGGGGACGATGCGTGAGTCGGCACAGGTGATGAACATGGCGCGCGGAGTTTGCGCAGTGGCGAGCTTCTTGAACAGCTCCTGCTGCTCGGGGAAGACGTCATGGTGAAAGCGCAGGAAGCCGTCGACGATGTGCTTCAGAGCGGCATCGGCGCTCTCCGCTGGAGCTGGCGGAACGACCTTGGATGGGTCCTTTACGGGCATGATTCATCCTCTTGACGGTGTGAAGGTAAATCCATTTTACCGGTGAAAGATTCTGGCTATGCGCAGATTTAGATGACGCGCACAGGCGATAGATCACAGTCGTCGCTGACTGGATTCCTACGCTAGCGGGTAAAACTTAACTGAAACTTAATTCGAAGGCTCTAGAACAGGCGTTCCAGATCGAAAAGGCGGGAGCTGAATAATAGCAAAAAAGCATCAGCTGCCAAGAGCCATTACTCAGATTATTTGCTTGAATGAGTGACACTGGGGATGCCGGCAGGCGCCACTTGCAGTCAGAACAACGCCATCTGACCACCGGGCGGGCAAAAGGCCGAGCAATCCAATGCCTGCGCTTCCCGCCCCTCGAAGTTCAGCCGCTTCATCGCCCTGGCAAAGCGCTGCGCCAGAAGCTCGGCAAACACCCCCTCACCACGCATCCGCGCACCGAAGCGGCTGTCGTAAAGTTCGCCGCCACGGCACTGGCGAATCAGGCTGAGCACATGGGCCGCCCGCTGCGGGTAATGTTCCTGAAGCCACTGCTCGAACAATGGTGCCACTTCCAACGGCAGGCGCAGCATCATGTAGGCAGCGCTCTGAGCACCCGCTTCCTTTGCAGCCTCCAGCAGGTGTTCCAGTTCACTGTCGTTGATCATCGGAATCATCGGCGAACACAACACGCCCACCGGTACCCCGGCTTCGCGCAACACACGAATGGCCCGCAACCTGGCATTGGGTGAAGCCGCGCGAGGCTCGAGCACCCGCTTGAGGTCGTTGTCCAAGGTTGTGAGGCTGATCATCACCCGCGCCAGACGCTGGCTGGCCATCTCGGCCAGCAGGTCCAGGTCGCGCAGTACCAGCGCGCCCTTGGTGACGATGGTCACCGGATGGCGAAAGCGCAAAAGGACTTCCAGCAACCGTCGCGTCAGCTGCTGCTCGCGCTCGATTGGCTGGTAAGGGTCGGTGTTGGAGCCCAGGTTGATCGGCGCGCAGACATAGCCCGGTTTGCTCAACTGCTGCGCAAGCACTTCGGCAGCATTAGCCTTGGCGATCAGCTTGGTCTCGAAATCCAGCCCTGGGGAAAGGTCCCAGTATGCATGTGAGGGACGGGCATAACAGTAGATGCAGCCATGCTCGCAGCCACGATAAGGATTGATCGAGCGGTCGAAGGGCAGATCGGGGGAGGTATTGCGACTGATGACGGACTTGGCTATCTCGACGCGCACCTCGGTGCCCTGGGTGAGTGGCACTTCCTGATACCAACCATCGTCCTCGACCACAGAGCGGGACGAAGCGAAACGGTTGTGTGGTTGCAGGACAGTGCCACGCCCTTTCTGCGACATGGGAATCATCATGGACGCCACCTAAACTGTATTTATATACAGTATAGTTTTCGCGCGGCGCACACCAGCGCCGCCGGTCACCGCAACGGCATCAGGCCAGCCCCGTCCACTTCAGGAATCGTGTCGTATCCGCCGGTCGGCCCAGGAACGATTCGATACCCTGCAAGAACGGCCGAGATACGGACGGTGCAAGAACCTCATCCAGCAATGCTCGACCGGTTGGCTGATCCAGCAAGCCTGCCGCTTCGAACCGACTGAACAGGTCCCACGCATGGACATCCGCCCAGAGGTAACCGAAAAAGCCGGCATCGTAACCCGTCACCAGATGAGTGAAACCGTGCAGCGGTTTCTCGAAACCTTTCAACGGCCATAGCCCGGTGCGCAGATGGCTGTCAGTCACGAGACGGGAAAGGTCCACTCCGTTGGTGGCCGATCGGTGCAAGCCCAGATCGAGAAGCGCCCGGCCCAGGAGCGTCGCGCTTGACCGGGCATTGTCGCCTTGCAGTTTGTCCAGCACGGGCTTCAGTTCAGCGCTGCTCAACTTTCGACCGTCCTGGTAGTGAGCAGAGATACTTGCCAGGTAGTCGGCATCCCAGACCCAGCACTCGAAGAGCTTCGATGGAACTTCCACCCCATCGCTACCCAGCCGACGCGTGTCGGAGAGCAGGTGATTGTTCGTGCTGACCAGCAGACTGTGCAGGGCGTGACCAAACTCATGGTAGAGCTTTCTGAGCGCCAGGTGGTCCAACAACGGAGGGCGACCATCAATACCCTGAGGTATGTCGCTGTACACGGCAACCACGACACGGTGATAACGCCCCTCGGCATCTACCCGTCGATGCCAATGGGTCACGGTCTTGACCGTGTCAGGTGCTTTGCCATCGTGCTGCAGGGCATCCAGATAAAGATGACCGATCGTTGCATGATCCTTGACCACCTCAAAGACGATTACGCTGGGATGCCAGGCGTTTGAGTCATTCAACTTCTGCAACTCAACGCCAAAGAGCCGCCTGGCCATCTCGCGCAGCGCCGCCACCACAACTTCGAACGTGAAGTATTCCTGCATGGTTGCCTCCGAAAGCAGGCTCTCGGAGCTAAGGGCATTGGCGTACAGATACTCGATATCCCAAGGTTCGAGGGTATCAATACCATGTGCTGCCGCTTGCGGCTCTATTGTGCCTCTAGCAGCCGACATGGCCGGTTTCATCCGATCTTCCAGACTTTGCAGAAACGCCTCCAGCCGGGCAACAGTGCCGATGCTCTTGGTCTGCACACTCAGCTGCACATGGTCCTCGAACCCCAGCAAACGTGCCTTTTCATTTCTCAGTTCAACGAGTTCCCGAATCACTTCACCGTTGTCGAGCGCAGGGTCGTCGCTGACGCCCTGTAAATGGTAGGCACGATAAACCTGTTCACGCAGCGACCGATCTTTTGCAAATTTGAGGACGTGGGTGAAATTTGCTTCGTCGCAGGCGATCACCCAACCGGAAAGCTTTGCGGCCTGCGCAACCGAGCGCATCTGCCCCTGTTGTTGGCCGGCAATCCCTTCAAGTCGGTTTTCATCCGTAACGTGCACGGCAAGGGATGCAACGGTGGAGTCGACGTTGGTCAGGAATCGTGTCGTAAGCTCGCCTATTCGCTTTTCCAGTTGTTGCAGGCGGGCTTTGTCTTCCGTGCCCAGGTGTACGCCGCCGTTCTTGTATTCCTGAAGGATCAGCGCCAGCGTCGCTTGCTTGCGCGAATCCAGATGCTGGCCCACTGCGCTGTTGGCCATACGAACATACAGTTGATACAGCTCGACATTTCGCAGCTTCTCTTTGAAGCACCCATCGGCCTCGAGATAGGTCTTCTGGAACACCTGCCGCCACTCATCACTATGGTTGGCCATGGGCGCAAAGTCATAGAAAGTGCCTTGCAGATCGGCGTCGAGCGCATCGACGGCAAGGACGAGATCGTCCCAGGTGGGTAATGCGGCCTGATGCTCGACAACCGCTTCAATGCCCAGACGATAGTTGGCAATGCTGATTTCAATAGCCTGCAGGGCCTGATCGGGAGTGACCTGCCGGTAATCCAGTAAATTTGCAGCGTGCAACAGTGCCATGACAGTACCTGACGGGATGCGGAAGAAGAGCAGAACTATCCGCCCTCCCTCCGCTGCCGCGGCTGGCATTATCTAACACCCGTCGACCCGGATTACTCGCTCGGCTTTTTCAGCTTCGGATTCGGGAAGAACTGCACGGTCTGCACCTTGGCCGGTGCCGCTTTCGGCGCCAGCTGGTTGACCCGGGTACCGAGCTCCTTGGGCACCGACAGGCCCTGTTCATTAAGGGTGTCCGTGAAGCCGCAGGCCACGCACTCGCGGTGCGGGACGTCGTCTTCACTCCACATCATCAGCTTGTCGGGCTCGCTGCACGCCGGGCAGACCGCCCCGGCGATAAAGCGTTTCTTGGTTTTGTTCACTGCAACCTCGCTCATGCCGCAGCGTCCTCGGTGAGACCACTGTGGCGCAGCAATGCATCGATGGAAGGCTCACGCCCCCGGAAGTCCACGAACAGCTCCATCGGTTCGCGCGAGCCGCCGCGGGCCAGGATCGCTTCACGGAACGCGCGACCGGTCTCGGCATTCAGCACGCCTTCTTCCTCGAAGCGCGAGAAGGCGTCGGCCGACAGCACTTCAGCCCACTTGTAGCTGTAGTAGCCCGCCGCATATCCGCCAGCAAAAATGTGCGCGAAGCTGTTGGGGAAACGGTTGTACGCCGGTGGGCGCATCACCGAAACCTCATCGCGTACGCCTTCGAGTACCTGCAGCACGCTGCGGCCATCACCGTGGCTGGCGTGCAGCTCGAAGTCGAACAACGAGAACTCCAGCTGGCGCACCATCATCATGCCCGACTGGAAGTTTTTCGCTGCAAGCATCTTGTCCAGCAGGTCCTGGGGCAGGGCCGCGCCGGTTTCGTAGTGGCTGGAGATCAAGGCCAGGCCTTCCGGCTCCCAGCACCAGTTTTCCATGAACTGGCTCGGCAGCTCGACCGCGTCCCATGCCACGCCATTGATGCCGGACACACCGGCATGCTCGATGCGGGTCAGCATGTGGTGCAGGCCGTGGCCGAATTCGTGGAACAAGGTAGTGACTTCATCGTGGGTCAGCAGCGCAGGCTTGCCAGGCGCGGCCGGGGTGAAGTTGCACACCAGGTTGGCCACCGGGCTCTGCAGTTCGCCGCCAGCCGTGCGACGACGGTCGCGGGCGCCGTCCATCCAGGCACCGCCACGCTTGTTGGCACGGGCGTAGAGGTCGAAGAAGAAGCGGCCGACGTGCTGGCCGTTTTCCTTGATCTCGAACAGGCGCACGTCCGGGTGCCAGCTGTCGAAGCCTTTGAGTTCGGCGATCTCGATGCCGTACAGGCGCTGGACGATGCTGAACAGGCCGGTGAGCACCTTGTCGATCGGGAAGTAGGCGCGCAGGGTTTCCTGCGACACGCTGTAACGCTGCTCGCGCAGCTTCTCGCCGAAGTAACCGGCATCCCAGCTGGCCAGCTCAGGGCAGCCCTGCTCGGCGGCGTAGGCCTTGAGCTGCTCCAGGTCCTGGGCGGCAAACGGCTTGGAACGCTTGGCCAGGTCGCGCAGGAAGCTCAGCACCTGATCGCTGGACTCGGCCATCTTGGTCGCCAGGCTCAGCTCGGCGTAATTCTTGTAGCCCAGCAGCCCGGCCAGTTCCTGGCGCAGGTCGAGGATCTGCTGCATCACCGGGCCGTTGTCGAACTGGCCGGCATTCGGGCCCTGGTCCGAGGCACGGGTGCAGTAGGCGGCATACAGCTCTTCACGCAGGGCGCGGTCGCTGGCGTAAGTCATCACCGCGTAGTAGCTGGGGAATTCCAGGGTGATCAGCCAGCCGTCCAGGCCCTTGGCCTGTGCAGCAGCGGCCATCTGCGCCTTGGCCGAATCGGTCAGGCCGGCCAGTGCGGCTTCGTCGGTAACGTGCTTGGTCCAGGCTTGAGTGGCGTCGAGCAGCTGGTTGGAGAAGCGGCTGCCCAGCTCGCTCAGCTTGCTCTGCACTTCGGCATAACGCTGCTGCTGGTCGGCCGGCAGGTCGATGCCCGACAGGCGGAAGTCACGCAGGGCGTGGTCGAGGATAGTCTTCTGCGCCACGTCGAAGCCCGCGGCTTCCGGGCTGTTGGCCAGTGCCTCATAGGCTTCGAACAGCGCGCGGTTCTGGCCCAGTTCGGTAGAGTAGGCACTCAGCGCTGGCAGGCAGGACTCATAAGCCTCGCGCAGTTCCTGGCTGTTGCACACCGCGTTAAGGTGGCTGACCGGGCTCCAGGCAGCACCCAGGCGGTCGTTCAGTTCGTCCATGGCCAGCACCAGGCCGGCCCAGGTTGGGGTCTTGCCCTGCTGTTCGAGGATCTCGGCAATGGCTTTACGGTTGTCGGCCAGGATCGCTTCGATCGCCGGCAACACGTGTTCGGCACGGATTTGCGAGAAGGGCGGCAGATCGTAGGACTGCAGAAGTGGGTTGTTCGCACTCACGGTTCGGATACCTTGGCAGGAGAAACACTGCCCCATCTTAATTACAATCGACGCCGACCGCAGCAGGCAGCCTGCCTATCGGCAAAGATGAGAGACGCTATCATGGCCATCCGCAGCTTCCAGCAACACACTCCGAAAGTGGGACTCAGGGCATTTGTCGACCGTTCGGCGGTGGTCCTGGGCGATGTGGAAATCGGCGAGGACAGCTCTGTCTGGCCGCTGACGGTGATCCGCGGTGACATGCACCGCATCCGCATCGGCGCACGCACCAGCGTGCAGGACGCCAGCGTGCTGCACATCACCCACGCCGGTCCCTTCAACCCCGACGGTTATCCGTTGATCATCGGTGACGAGGTGACCATCGGCCACAAGGTCATGCTGCATGGCTGCACCCTGGGCAACCGCATCCTGGTCGGCATGGGCAGCACCATCATGGACGGCGCCATCGTCGAAGACGAAGTGATCATCGGTGCCGGCAGCCTGGTGCCGCCCGGCAAGCGCCTGGTCAGTGGCTACCTGTACATGGGCAGCCCAGTGAAACAGGTCAGGCCGCTCAACGACCAGGAACATGCCTTCTTCCCTTACAGCGCCGGCAACTACGTCAAGCTCAAGGACCAGCACCTGGCCGAAGGCTACGACCAACCGGAATGAACCCGACTACCGAGACGAACATGCACCAGCAGAACATCCTCTTCGACCTCGACGGTACCTTGACCGACCCGCGCCTGGGCATCACCCGCTCGATCCAGTATGCCCTGGCCAAGCTGGGCATCGACGAGCCCGACCTGACCCGCCTCGAACACTTCATCGGCCCACCGCTGCTGCAGGCCTTCATGCAGTTCTACAGCTTCGATGAAGCCAAGGCGTGGGAAGCGGTGAACTTCTACCGCGAACGCTTCCGTGTCACAGGCTTGTACGAGAACCTGGTGTTCGAAGGCGTGCCGGAGCTGCTCGAAGCCCTGAATGGCCAAGGCCGGACGCTGTATATCGCCACGTCCAAGCCGTGGGAGTTCGCCCGGGAAATTGCCCGGCATTTTGCGTTCGATCACCACTTCAAGGTGATCTACGGGAGCGAGCTGGATGGAACGCGGACCAACAAGGTCGAGCTGATCCGTCATCTGCTGGATGAGGAAGGGCTGGATCCAGCGCAGACGCTGATGATTGGCGACCGCAAGCATGACCTGATCGGGGCTCGCAGCAATGGCTTGCAGGCGGTGGCGGTAGGGTATGGGTTTGGTAGCCATGAAGAGCTGGTGGCCGAGGCACCGGCCTACCATTTCGCGAGTGTGGCAGATTTGCATCAGGCCTTTATCCAGGGCTGAGGGCCATGGGGCTGCTTTGCAGCCCCAAAATCTCACAGGCTCACATCAACCGCTGCAACTCCGCTTTCCTCTCGACAGCCGGCAACCGCCCAAGCTGCTCGACCCGTTCATAAAACCGCGCCCAATCCCCACCCACCTCTCGGAATACAGCCGCAAACGCCGGAACCCACTGGTCATAAAGCCCGAACGGCAACAACTTGGCATTGCTCAGCGGCGCATAGATCCAGGCGTCATAGCGCTTGTCCCCGTTCCACTGGCTGTCTCGCACCTGCTTGTATTCACTGCGCAAGCGCTCGAACTCTGCCTGCTTCGCCGCCCGCTTGTGCGCATCGTCCAAGGGCCCCGCATAAATCGCCTGCAACCGCTCACGGCTGGCCAGGACCAACCGGGTGAACTGGTCGCGCTGCTGCGACTGATCCTCCCCTATCGCCGCAAGCCCACGGGCGGCGCGCCATTGCCGCGTGCCTTCCTGCTCGACGAAGGTGGCAAACGACTCGTTGAACTCGGTGTCGTCCTGCACATAAAAGCGCTGATGAGCCAGCTCATGGAAGATCAGCGTGGCCAGCCGCTCATCCCCCCAAGCGACCATGGAAGACAGGATCGGATCATCGAACCAGCCCAGCGTCGAGTACGCTTCGACGCCGCTCACGTACACATCCAGGCCTTGCTGACGCATCAACGCCGCCTCACCACGCGCGGCACCCTGGCGGTAATACCCACGGTAGGCGACGCAGCCGGCAATGGGGAAGCAGTGCGTGACCGGTTGCAACGACAGCTCAGGTGTGGCGAACACGTTCCACACCACGTAGGGGCGCTGCAGATCGGCGTAGAGCCGATAGCTTCGGTTGTCCGGCAGCTTGAGCTGTTCGCTGGCAAACACCCGCGCCGCTTCGGCATGTTCAAGGCGAGCGCGCAAGCGCGGGCTGCTGGCCGGGTCGGCGATCACCTTGTCCACCGGCTGGCGCGCCCGCAACAGCTGCCATTGCCCCTCGGCCAACTGGCCGTAATAGCCCACGGTGCTGCAACCGTTCAGCAGAAAGACAGCCAGCAGGGGAACCAAACGCCTGAAAACGCAGTCGAGTGGCCCAGGGCCTGAGCGCTTGAAAAGAACAATGAGATCCATCTGGGGCTATCCAACTCGCTCATGGCCAATGCGCTCCAAGACTATCTCGCCAAGGGGGAGTTTCGCCATGCGTGCACTGTTGGTCACCGGCACACTGGTGCTGGTTTCTGCCTGTTCAACCCTGCCCGACCCGGACCCGAATCTGGCCTGGGTAGACCTCACTCCCTATGACGAAGCGTCGCTGGACGCGAAGCAGGTGGATGAGCGCGACTGGGCTGACACGCGCTATTTCGAAGTGCCTCCCGGCAGCCATGAGCTGACCGTGCGCTATCAATTCCCGGTCACGCCGAGCAATATCGGCCCGGTCGACGAGCCATTGTGGCGCGATTGCCAGGTCAAGCTGACCTTCAAGGACTTCAACGCCGGGCAGCGCTACCAGCTGCAGGCCGGCAGTATCGGCTTCCGACCATGGATCAAGCTGTACGACCACCAGCAGAAACTGGTCGGGCAGGGCCTGCCAGCAGGTTGCCAGCGCACCTGAAGCGCACAAACGGCGCTATGCTTGTAACTCGTGTATCGCGAGTGGGAGTTTTGCCATGCGCCAGCCCATGATGCTGATCGCCCTCAGTGCACTGGGGGCTTGCGCCAGCCCCTTGCCGCCCGTCGACCCCGCCAAGGCCTGGGTCGATCTCTACACCGTTACCCCTGGCCGCCTGCTCATGGCCGATCGCCTTGACGGCCAGCGTCTGGACGATGGCCGTTACTTCCAGCTGACCCCTGGCAAGCATGAACTGGTGGTGCGATTCGACTATGAAATCTATGCCGGCGGCATGCTTACCAGCCCCAAGGATCGGACCTGCTACCTGACCGTGCGCTTCGACGACTTCAAGGCCGGCGAGCGCTATCGCCTGGAGGCGCGGGCACCGGTGATGGACCCGCAGGTGCTGCTGTACGACGCCAGCCGCAAGGTGCTGGTGAACGAGCCGAGCGACGTGTTCTGCATTCCGTAAAGCAATGGGGCCGCAGTGCGGCCCCATTCACTTATCGGTCGTTCTTCTGGTAAATGATCTTCTTAGTCCCGCCATCACAGGTGCCGACGATCATGTTCTGATCCTTGACCTCACTGTTAGGCACGATTTCCAGGGTGTAGGACGTCACACCCTGGGCTTGGATCTTGGCTTCGATCTCAGCCTTGAGTTCTTCGCACGGTTTCACCGCCGCCAATGCAGAAGTGGCCACAAGCGAAGCCAGCACGGCGATTGCTACGCGAATCATGGAGCGGCTCCTGGCAAGGCAGCTGTGCTGCCGACGCTGTTTAGACTACAGCAAACCGGCACCGTTGCGCCGCCTAGCCCACCAATGCGGCGTCCAGACTGATCTTCGCGTTGAGCACCTTCGACACCGGGCAACCGGCCTTGGCCTTGTTGGCGATTTCGAGGAACTGCGCCTCGCTGGCCCCCGGCACCTTGGCCTTGAGGATCAGGTGCACGGCGGTGATGGCAAAGCCGTCGGGTTGTTTGTCCAGCGTGACTTCGGCAATGGTATCGATACGGTCTGCGGTGAACCCAGCTTCACCGAGCATCATCGACAGCGCCATCGAGAAGCAGCCGGCATGGGCCGCCCCGATCAACTCTTCCGGGTTGGTCCCGGGCGATCCCTCGAAACGGGTGTTGAAACCGTAGGGGTTCTGCTTGAGTGCGCCGCTTTCGGTGGAAAGCAGGCCTTTGCCGTCCTTCAGGCCACCTTGCCAGATCGCCGATGCTGTCTTTTTCATGATGCCTCCTGGTCGTAGGGTTACTTACTCACATTTTCGAGGTCAGCGTTCTGCGGCAAGTTCAGAGCAATCGCACAGTGAGCATTGAATCCTTCGAATCTGCCCATACAAAGTTCAAAAGGCCTCCGGGCCAACCACCCTTGCGGAGGCTCCGATGACGCAGCTGCGTGACCTGAAGATATCCACCCTCGACCTGGTGCCAGTGCGCGCCGACAAAGGCCCGGCGCAATCGCTGCACAACTCGCTGGACCTGGCCCGGCATGTCGAGCGGTTTGGCTACAACCGCTTCTGGGTGGCCGAACACCACAACATGGACGGCATCGCCAGCTCGGCGACTTCGGTACTGATCGGCTACCTGGCCGGCGGCACTTCGACCATTCGCGTCGGCTCCGGCGGCATCATGCTGCCCAACCATGCGCCACTGGTGATCGCCGAGCAGTTCGGCACATTGGCCAGTCTCTACCCAGGGCGGATCGACCTGGGCCTGGGCCGTGCGCCAGGCTCCGACCAGATGACCGCCTACGCCCTGCGCCGTGACCGTGCTGGCAGCGCCGATGACTTCCCGGATGATGTCGAGGAGTTGTCGCGTTACCTTGGCCCACGCACTGATGATCAAAAAGTGATCGCCGTGCCCGGTCACGATACCGACGTGCCCCTGTGGCTGCTCGGTTCCAGCTTGTTCAGCGCTCAGCTGGCCGGCATGCGCGGCATGCCGTACGCCTTTGCCTCGCACTTCGCCCCGCGCTACATGCATGAGGCGATCCGCATCTATCGCGACCATTTCAAGCCGTCGACCACGCTGGACAAGCCCTATGTGATGCTGGGGATTCCGATGGTGGTAGCGGAAACCGACGAAAAGGCCGAATACCTGGCGACCTCGGTATACCAGCGCATTCTGGCGCTGATCCGTGGCCAGAGCCTGATGCAGAAACCGCCTGTACCAAGCATGGACGGGCTATGGCTGCCCCATGAGCGCGATGCCGTGGGGAGTTTCCTGGGCTTGGCGATGATCGGCAGCCCGCAGAAGGTACGGGCCAAGGTGGAAGTGCTGCTGGAGCAGACCGGGGCGGATGAGCTGATCTTTACCTGTGACCTGTATGAGCATGCGGACCGGATTCGGTCCTATGAGCTGATGGCGCAGGCCCTCAAGGCCGAGTGAGCTTCTTCGCGGGCTTGCCCGCGAAGAATCCAGCACCTTAGCCGCGGCGGTAGACAATCTCCTTGCGACCCGCCTCACAGCTGCCAACCACCTTGCCAGCTGGCTCGCCTTTCTTGACGATTTCCAGCTTGTAGCCCTTCACGCCCTTGGCATCGAGCTTCGAGGCAATCTCGGCCTTGAGCTCTTCACAGGGTTTGCCGGCAGCCATCGCCCCACCGGCCACCACCATCAAACCCACCGCCAGCAACAGTTTCTTCATCGATCGCATTCCTTGTACAGATGAGAAAAGACCAGAAGGGCGCCGCCAAGGCGCCCTCCGGTGTTATAACGCCATCACGCCAGGCTATTCCAGCCTGGGAATGTTTCAGCTGTTGGCGATGCGGAAGCCAACCTTCAGCGTGACCTGGAAATGTGCCGCCTTGTTGTCGCGAATATGGCCACGGGTATCGACCACTTCGAACCACTCCAGGTGCTTGATGCTCTTGCCGGCTTCGGCCAAGGCATTGTTGATCGCCTCTTCGATACTGGTGTGGGACGAACCCACCAGCTCGATCTTCTTGTACGTGTGATGATCGGTCATGAGCGCTCTCCTTGGATGACAGTGAGATTGAGCCTAGCAGCGCAAGCCCGGTTTACCTGCGAGCCGCCGCCCTTCGGTAAAGTTCGATCGCACTTTCCCGCAGCCCGGGGGTCGCAATCCTTACAGTCCATACTGCAAAGGAGAGTCAACATGCCCCGCAACTCGCTGCGTAAAACGTCCCTGGAAAGCATGGAAGCGGAGATCGAAAGCCTCCTGAAAAGCCTGGAGAACCTGAAGCACGATGCCTCCGAGGAAACCCAGAAGTCAGTGAAGGCGATGCGCAGCAACGCCGAAAGCGCGCTGCGCCATTCGCGCAGCCTGATCAGCGACGCCTACGAGGAAGTCAAAGAGCGCACCCGCCAGACCGGCATCGCCACCCGCGACTACGCCCAGGAGCACCCGTATACCACCGCAGGCGTTGCCATTGGCGCGCTGGGCCTTCTGGCGGCGTACCTGCTGTGCAAGCGCAACTAAGCAGTTTGCCTGGCCAATTCGGCGCGTAGCCACTGCGCCAACTGCTCGGCGCGCCCATCCGCGGCGCGCCGAGGCACCCATAACGCCAGTGCTGCAGGGGTCGGCGAAAAGCCCCACGGCGCACTCAGGCGCCCCGCTCGCAAGTCGTCGGCAACCAGGGGTTGTGGCGCGATTGCGACACCCAGGCCGGCAACTGCGGCCTCCAACAAGTAATACAGATGCTCGAACGCCTGGCCGTACTGCAATGAGCCTGCCTCCAACCCTTGTTCTGTCGCCCAGGTTGGCCAAGCCTGCGGGCGTGAGGTGGTGTGCAACAGCGCTTCTTCCAGGAGAGCCTTGGCGGGTGCCGCCTGCAAGCGGTCGAAGCCGGCGAAATGCGGGCTCAGCACCGGGCCGATACGCTCTTGCGCCAGCACGTGGACCTGCATGTCCGCAGGCCATGGCGGTTCGGCATACACCAGCAACGCATCCAGCCCGGGCCGGCGTGGGTCGAGGTCGCCTTCACCCGCCGACAGGTGCAGGCGCAATTCCGGCAGGTCAGCCTTCAAGCGCCCTAACCGGGGGATGAACCAACGCGCCAGCAAGCTGCCCGAACAACCCAGCACGAACGGCGCCTCGCTCACATCCCGGCTCAACTCGGCGCACACGCTGCGCAGGCGGTCGAACGCCTCGCCGCTGGCGTCACGCAGGCGCATGCCGGCATCTGTGAGTTTGATGCCACGCCCGTCCTTGACGAACAGGGCCACGCCCAAGTGCTCTTCAAGCACCTTGATCTGCCTGCTGACGGCGCCATGGGTGACGTGCAGCGCTTCGGCGGCCTGGCTGACGCTGTTGAGCCTGGCAGTGGCCTCGAAGGCCCGCAGGGCATTGAGGGGAGGGAGGTCGTGAGCCATTTTACCTGTGAGTTTTTCTGACAAGTTTGCGCAATCTTATCGGTTTTCAGCCGGCCTTGCCGTGGTTAGAGTAAAGCCCATCACTCATCGATTACGCCCTGGAGCGCCCCATGACCCAGTCCCAATACCGTCCCGGCCCCGACGCCAACGGCCTGTTCGGCTCGTTCGGCGGCCGCTACGTGGCCGAAACCCTGATGCCGCTGGTGCTGGACCTGGCCCGCGAATACGAAGCGGCCAAGGCCGACCCCAAGTTCCTCGAAGAACTGGCCTACTTCCAGCGCGACTACATCGGCCGCCCGAACCCGCTGTACTTCGCCGAGCGCCTGACCGAACACTGCGGCGGCGCGAAGATTTTCTTCAAGCGTGAAGAGCTGAACCACACCGGCGCGCACAAGGTGAATAACTGCATCGGCCAGGTGCTGCTGGCCAAGCGCATGGGCAAAAAGCGCCTGATTGCCGAAACCGGCGCCGGCATGCACGGCGTGGCCACCGCCACTGTCGCTGCGCGCTTCGGCCTGCCTTGCGTGATCTATATGGGCGCCACCGACATCGAACGCCAGCAGGCCAACGTGTTCCGCATGAAGCTGCTGGGCGCCGAGATCGTCCCGGTCACCGCTGGCACCGGCACCCTTAAAGACGCCATGAACGAAGCCCTGCGCGACTGGGTCACCAATGTCGACGACACCTTCTACCTGATCGGCACCGTGGCCGGCCCGCACCCGTACCCGGCGATGGTCCGCGACTTCCAGTCGATCATCGGCAAGGAAACCCGCGCCCAGTTGCAAGAGAAGGAAGGCCGCCTGCCGGACAGCCTGATCGCCTGCGTCGGCGGTGGCTCCAATGCCATGGGCCTGTTCCATGAGTTCCTCGAAGAACCGAGCGTGCAGATCATCGGCGTCGAAGCCGGCGGCCACGGCGTGCACACCGACAAGCACGCCGCCAGCCTGAACGGCGGCGTACCGGGCGTGCTGCACGGCAACCGCACCTACTTGCTGCAGGACGAAGACGGCCAGATTACCGACGCCCACTCGATTTCTGCCGGCCTCGACTACCCGGGCATCGGCCCGGAACACGCCTACCTGCATGAAGTGAAGCGCGTCGAGTACGTCAGCATCACCGACGACGAAGCACTGGATGCGTTCCATGCTACCTGCCGTCTGGAAGGCATCATTCCGGCCCTGGAAAGCTCCCACGCCCTGGCCGAAGCGATCAAGCGCGCACCGAACCTGCCCAAGGACCACCTGATGGTGATCTGCCTGTCCGGCCGCGGCGACAAAGACATGCAAACCGTGATGAACCACATGGCAGCCCAGGAGAAACAGGCATGAGCCGTCTTGAACAACGCTTCGCCGAACTGAAGGCCCAAGGCCGCTCCGCGCTGGTCACCTTCGTCACTGCTGGCGACCCGGGCTATGACGCTTCGCTGCAGATCCTCAAGGGCCTGCCGGCAGCTGGCGCCGATGTGATCGAACTGGGCATGCCGTTCACCGACCCGATGGCCGATGGCGTGGCCATCCAGCTCGCCACCCTGCGCGCCCTGGAAGCCGGCCAGACCCTGGCCAAGACCCTGCAGATGGTTCGCGAATTCCGTGTGGATAACCACACCACGCCAATCGTGCTGATGGGTTACTACAACCCGATCCACCGCTTCGGTGTGGATAAGTTCGTTGCCGAAGCCAAGCAAGCAGGCGTCGATGGCCTGATCATCGTCGACCTGCCGCCAGAGCACGACGCCGAGCTGGCCACCCCGGCCCAGGCCGCGGGCATCGACTTCATCCGCCTGACCACCCCGACCACCGACGATGCGCGCCTGCCACGCGTGCTGGAACGCAGTTCCGGGTTCGTCTACTACGTCTCGGTTGCGGGCGTGACCGGTGCTGGTTCCGCGACTACCGAACACGTGACCGAGGCAATTGCCCGCCTGCGTCGGCATACCGACCTGCCGATCAGTGTTGGTTTTGGTATTCGTACACCGGAGCAGGCCGCCGCGATCGCCCGCTTGGCCGATGGTGTGGTAGTGGGTTCGGCGCTGGTCGACAAGATTGCCCAGGCCAAGGATGCCGGTCAGGCGGTGAGCGATGTATTGAGCCTGTGCTCGGCACTGGCTGAAGGCGTGCGCGGCGCTCGTCGCTAAACCGCGTCGCCCGCTTCTACAGGTACAGCGCTGCATTCGGGCCCTGTGCTACCCCTGTAGGAGCGGGCTTGCCCCGCGAAGAGCCCAGCACAGGCTAGTACGGTCTACCCACCAAAGATCGACAGATTCAGAGGCCTCACGGCCCCCATCCAGATTGCATGATCCCGGTGATCCGCCAGCTCATCCCCGGTGAGAGGATGCAGAAACACCACCAAGCCCTTCCGATACAGCGCCAACCAAGGCAACACCACCCCCACGAACTCCGGCTCGAAAGCCAGCTGACAGCTCCAGTCCGGGTGCGGTCCGACCGGTTTCTGGTGCATGCGCCCCATGGTCACGGGGAACAGCCGCGCCGCTTCCTCGCAAAGCTCACGGGCCTGCTCGATAGTGGATGCGTCGTAGTACACATGGGCGTGGTAACCCTTGATCCTCTGCACGATAACTCCTGATTGCGGTCCAACGATCACCCCACCTGCAAAGGGAGTGATGCGGTGAAAAATGCCGAAACCCCAGTGTTCAAACTGGTGTTGTTCGGGGCTGAAAGCAGCCTGGGCAATGCCCTGATGATCGAGCTGCTGGCGCGCCAGCACGAGGTCATTGCGGTAGTCGACGACCTCAACCGTCATACGCCACGCCCTGGACTGCATTTCAAGATAGGTGCGCTGGGCGATGCCGACCAGGTGGAGCAGGGCGCGGCAGGGGGCTCGGCGGTGATTGCGCTGCTGGCGCCGGGTGATCTGGCGACGCAAGCACGGGCGAGCGGAGCGCTGCTGGCCGGACTGGCCCGCACGACTATACGCCGGCTGCTGCTGGTGGGCGATTTTGAAGTGCTCGATGAGCCCGTCAAGTACAGCGAGGCGGAGCGCGTATGCGTTGATCAGGTGGTCGATGGGCTACAGCGCAGTTCGTTGCGCTGGACGCTGATCAACATGCCAGCAGCACTTTCGGAAGAGGGCTTGGCACGTATAGCGGCGGGGATGGTGGACATGCTGGAGCTGGACTTGCACCGGGGCGAGCATTTGAACTTCGTGCTCTAGATTGCCGGGGCTGCTGCGCAGCCCCAGGGATCTCACAGACTGCGCTCTTGCTCCAGCCAATCGACGAACCGCTCAATCAAGGCCCCGCGCCGTTTGCGCGGCGGCAGCACCACGTAATACCCCCGCGCCGAGCGCAAACTCCCTTCCAGCGGCCGGCACAGCAATCCTTGCTCCACCAGCCCATCCACCAGGTGCCCCCAGCCGATCGCCACCCCCTGACCGGCAATCGCCGCCTGGATCAGCAAGGTGTAGTTATCAAACCGCAACTGCCCGGGCGGCGGCGGGCTGGCCACGCCAAACCCACGAAACACCCCCGCCCAATCAAACCAGCGGCTGGCCTGCTCACCGCGCAAATGGAGCAATGGCAACCGTTGCAAAGCCTCGGCTGACAAGGGTTTGCCATGAATCAGCCGCGGGCTGCAAACCGGGAAAACCTCCTCGTCGAACAGCCAACGGCTCTCGCCCTGATGGAAGCGCCCATCACCAAACAGCACTGCCACATCGATATCCGGGCGCAGCATCCCCTGGCTGCGCTCACCGGTCACCAGGCTCACATCGACCTGTGGATAAGTCTCGTGAAAGCGCTGCAGCCGTGGCATCAGCCAGAACGCCGCGAAGGCAAAGTCGGTGGCCACCTGCAGCACTTCACGCTGGCCGCGCCCACTGGCCTGGGCAATGCCGTCATCCATCGCCTGCAGGCCTTGGTGCACCTGCTCGAACAGCAGCTGGCCCGCCTCGGTCAGCTCGATGCCACGGTATATACGGTCGAACAGGCGGGTGCCTAGCTGCGCCTCCAGGCGCTTCACCTGCTGGCTCACCGCTGGTTGCGTAGTGCCCAACTCCAGCGCCGCTGCGGTAAAGCCACGCAAGCGGGCCGCAGACTCGAATACGCGCAAAGCATCCAGCGATAACTCGGCAAGGTGATCAAACATAAGCTCAGCTAATCCCAGACATTGCCCGCCATGGGCTTTACCCATGTTATTCACAGTCGCATCTTGGTAGGCAAGCGGTTCGCATAACCCTCAACGATGGAAGCCACCATGACGCGCCCGAATATCCTGTTCATCATGGCCGACCAGATGGCCGCGCCTTTGCTGCCAATCCATGGCCCTTCGCCTATCCAGATGCCCCACCTGAGCCGCCTCGCCGAGCAAGCGGTGGTGTTCGATTCGGCCTACTGCAACAGCCCACTGTGTGCACCGTCACGCTTCACCCTGGTCAGCGGACAACTGCCAAGCCGTATCGGCGCCTACGACAACGCAGCCGATTTCCCCGCCGACGTACCGACTTATGCACACTACTTGCGCCGCCTGGGCTACCGCACCGCGCTGTCGGGCAAGATGCACTTCTGCGGGCCGGACCAGCTGCACGGCTATGAAGAGCGCCTGACCAGCGACATCTACCCCGCTGATTACGGTTGGGCGGTGAACTGGGATGAGCCGGACGTGCGCCCGAGCTGGTACCACAACATGTCCTCGGTGCTGCAGGCCGGTCCTTGCGTGCGCACCAACCAGCTGGACTTCGACGAGGAGGTCGTGTTCAAGGCGCGCCAGTACCTCTACGACCACGTGCGCGAAAACGATGGCCGGCCGTTCTGCCTGACCGTGTCCATGACGCACCCGCACGACCCGTACACTATCCCCAAACGCTACTGGGATCGCTACGAGGCTGTGGATATCCCCATGCCCCGCGCTGAATTCAGCCAGGCAGAGCTCGACCCTCATTCACAACGCCTGCTCAAGGTCTACGACCTGTGGAACAAGCCGCTGCCTGTGGACAAGATCCGCGACGCCCGCCGCGCCTACTTCGGCGCCTGCAGCTACATCGATGACAACATCGGCCAACTGCTGGAGACCCTGGAGGAATGCAACCTGGCCGACGATACCCTGATCGTGTTCTCCGGCGACCACGGCGACATGCTGGGCGAGCGCGGCCTCTGGTACAAGATGCACTGGTTCGAGATGTCGGCACGCGTCCCCCTGCTGGTACACGCGCCCAAACGCTTCTGCGCAAGCCGCATCAGCGCCTCGGTGTCGACCTGCGACGTGCTGCCGACCCTGGTCGAACTGGCCGGCGGCGCTGTGGATAACCATCTGCACCTGGACGGCCGCTCACTGCTCGGCCACCTGCAAGGGCAGGGCGGCCACGACGAAGTGATCGGCGAATACATGGCCGAAGGTACCGTCGGCCCGCTGATGATGATTCGCCGTGGGCCATACAAATTCGTGTACAGCGAAGACGACCCTTGCCTACTCTATGACCTGAACCGCGACCCGCACGAGCGGGAGAACCTCACCGGCAGCCCGGACCACCAGGCGCTGCTGCAGGCATTTGTCGAGGAAGCACAGCACCGCTGGGATATCCCCGGCCTGCGCCAGCAAGTCCTGGCCAGCCAACGCCGCCGCCGCCTGGTGGCCGAGGCGCTGGCAATCGGCAAGCTGAAAAGCTGGGACCACCAACCGCTGGTGGAGGCCAGCCAACAGTACATGCGCAACCATATCGATCTCGACGACCTCGAGCGCAAGGCACGTTATCCACAGCCCGCCCCCATGGATTGAGAAGAGAGGCCGCCATGCACAAGTTCTCCACCGCCGTATTCGCCCTGGCTCTGCCTCTGGCTCTAGCCACCGCCACCGCCACGGCCCACGCCGCCGACAGCAACGCACAATGCAACACCGTGAAGATGGCCGACCCCGGCTGGAGCGACATCGCCTCGACCAACGCCGTCGCCCGGCTGCTGCTGGAAAGCCTCGGCTACCAGGTGAAGATCGACAGCCTGGCGGTACCGATCATATACGGCGGCCTCAAGGACGGCCGGGTCGACGCCTTCCTCGGCAACTGGATGCCGGCGCATCAGGGCTTCCATGACAAGTTCATCGCCAATGGCGATGTGCAGCAGCTGTCGCGCAACCTGGAAGGCACCCAGTTCACCCTGGCGGTACCGGATTACGTATGGAATGCCGGGGTGAAGGATTTTGCCGACCTGCAAAAGCACGCTGACCAGTTCGACAAGAAGCTGTATGGCATCGGCTCCGGTGCGCCAGCGAACCTGTCGCTGAAGGAAATCATTGACAAGAACGAATTCAACCTGGGCCAGTGGAAGCTGGTGGAGTCCAGCGAGCAGGCGATGCTGGCGCAGGTGGACAGGGCGGTGAAGAAACAGCAGTTCATCACCTTCCTCGGCTGGACGCCGCACCCGATGAACGTGAAGCTGAAGATGCACTACCTGACGGGCGGGGAGAAGTGGTTCGGCAGCCAGGGCGAGGTGTTCACACTGACCCGCAAGGGTTATCCACAAGCCTGCCCGAATGCGGCGAAGCTGCTGGGCAATCTGAGTTTCACCCTGGACATGGAAAACACAATCATGGCGGAGGTTGTGGATAAGAAGATCAGCTTTGATGAGGCGGCCAAGGCTTGGGTGAAACAGCACCCCGAGCTATTGGAAGGGTGGTTGGCGGGGGTGACCACCAAGGCTGATGGCGATGCCTTGGAGGCCGTCAAAACCAAGCTCTAATACTCGCTCCGGCATAGATCCCTGTAGGAGCGGGCTTGTCCCGCGAAGAAGGCAACACGGTACATGGCACCGGCTTCGCCGGTGTTCGCGGGGCAAGCCCGCTCCTACATGGGTAATGTGCAGGCTCGCAAATATCAGCCCCGAGCCAACTGGCGGCGCAGTTCAGCAAGCACCGGCGCCGTATCCGGTCGTACCCCACGCCAGATAAAGAAGGCTTCCGCCGCCTGCTCAGCCAACATCCCCAACCCATCCAGAACCTTGGCCGCCCCCAGCTGGGTAGCCCACTGGCAGAACGGCGTCGGTTCCTTGCCATACATCATGTCGTAGCACACCGTGCGCCCCGCCTCGACCAGGCTGTCGGCAATCGGCGGCAATTCACCGGCCAGGCTCGCCGAGGTGGCGTTGATGATCACGTCCACCGGCTCCTGCAACCAGGCAAACCCACTGGCCACCACCGGCCCCAGTTCATCGAACTCCCGCGCCAGCTGCTCGGCCTTCTCCACGGTGCGGTTGGCAATCACCAGCGACTGCGGCTGGTGTGCCAGGATCGGCTCCAGCACGCCGCGCACGGCGCCACCGGCCCCGAGGATGAGGATGCGCTTGCCGGCCAGTTCGACTCCGGCGTTCACCGTCAGGTCGCGCACCAGGCCGGCACCGTCGGTGTTGTCGCCCTGCAATGTGCCGTCAGCCAGCTTGCTCAGCGTGTTCACCGCTCCCGCGCGCTGGGCACGTGGAGTGAGGCTGTCGCACAGACGGTAGGCCTCTTCCTTGAACGGTACGGTGACGTTGCCGCCGCTGCCTTGCTTGAAGAAGCCGCGCGCGCAATCGCTGAACTCGTCCAGCGGCGCCAGCAAGGTGGCATATTCCAGGTCCTGGCCGGTCTGCTCGGCGAACAGGCGGTGGATCAGCGGCGACTTGCTGTGGCCGATGGGGTTACCGAAAACAACATACTGGTCCATGGCGATTCCTTGTTTATCCACAGGCTTACTGGCCGAGCCAGTCGCGGTCCTGCAGGAAGTATTCGGTCAGGCGTGCCTCCTCGCTGCCGGGCGCGGCCTTCCAATCGTAACCCCAGCGCACTTGTGGCGGCAGCGACATGAGGATCGACTCGGTGCGGCCACCAGACTGCAGGCCGAACAGGGTGCCACGGTCGTAGACCAGGTTGAACTCTACGTAGCGGCCGCGGCGGTATTCCTGGAATTCGCGCTGCTGCGGGGTGAAGGGGGTGTTCTTGCGGCGCTGGACGATCGGCAGGTAGGCCTCGACGTAGGCATCACCGATGGCACGCAGGAACGCAAAGCAGGTGTCGAAGTCCCACTCGTTCAGGTCATCGAAGAACAGGCCGCCGATGCCACGCGGCTCGCCGCGGTGCTTGAGGTGGAAGTAGCGGTCGCACCAAGCCTTGTAGCGCGGGTACACCTCAGCACCGAACGGTGCGCAGGCCTGCTCGGCGACGCGGTGCCAGTGAATGCAGTCTTCCTCGTTGCCGTAGTACGGGGTCAGGTCGAAGCCGCCGCCGAACCACCACACCGCTTCTTCACCTTCCTTTTCGGCAATGAAGAAACGCACGTTGGCATGGGACGTCGGCACATGCGGGTTGTGCGGGTGGATCACCAGCGACACGCCCAGGGCTTCGAAGCCACGGCCTGCCAGCTCGGGGCGGTGGGCGCTGGCCGATGGTGGCAGGCCGGCGCCGAACACGTGGGAGAAGTTGACCCCGCCTTTCTCGATCAGCTTGCCATCCCCGATCACCCGCGTGCGGCCCCCGCCACCGGCTTCGCGCACCCAGGCGTCCTCGACGAAGCGGGCGCCGCCGTCTTCGGTTTCGAGGGCAGAGCAGATGCGGTCTTGCAGGTCGAGCAGGTAGGCTTTCACGGCCTCGGTGCGGCTAGTCATCGGGTCACCAGGAACGGGCAGGGAAGAATTCGCCGCGTAGCATACCACCGCCGGCGCGCGCGCCGCAGTTGACGGCGATCAAGCAAAGGCGTCCGATAGAAGGCCTTTTCCCGATCCCGACAACAGGAGTGCGAGATGGCCAAGCGTATCCAGTTCAGCCAGCACGGCGGCCCGGAAGTGCTGCAACTTGTGGAATTCGAACCCGCCCCACCCGGGCCGCAGCAGGTGCGTGTGCGCAACCATGCGATCGGCCTGAACTTCATCGACACGTACTTCCGCAGCGGGCTGTACGCGCCGCCATCCTTGCCCTCTGGCCTGGGTACCGAGGCGGCAGGCGTGGTCGAGGCAGTGGGCGAGGGCGTGACCCGGTTGAAGGTCGGTGACCGTGTGGCCCATGCCGGCGGCCCGCTGGGCGCCTACAGCGAAGTGCATACGCTGCCGGAGGCCAACCTGGTCAAGCTGCCGGACAACATCAGCTTCGAGCAGGCGGCAGCGGTGATGCTCAAGGGGCTGACCGTGCAGTACCTGTTGAAGCAGACCTATGAGGTGAAGCCGGGCGACGTGATCCTGTTCCACGCCGCAGCGGGTGGCGTCGGTTCGCTGGCCTGCCAGTGGGCCAAGGCCCTGGGCGCCAAGCTGATCGGCACCGTCAGCTCCGCCGAAAAGGCCGAGCGGGCCAAGGCGCTGGGGGCGTGGGCGACCATCGACTACAGCCGCGAGGACGTGGCCAAGCGGGTGCTGGAGCTGACCGATGGCAAGAAGTGCCCGGTGGTGTATGACGGCGTCGGTGCCGACACCTGGCTGACCTCGCTGGACTGCCTGCAGCCGCGCGGGTTGATGGTGAGCTTTGGCAATGCCTCGGGGGCGGTGAGCGGGGTGAACCTGGGGATCCTGTCGCAGAAGGGCTCGCTGTATGTGACCCGGCCGACCTTGGCGACCTATGCCAACAATGCCGAGAACACCCAGGCCATGGCTGATGACCTGTTTGCGATGATTGCCAGTGGGAAGCTGGTTGTGGATATCCAGCAGCGGTATCCGTTGAGTGAGGCGGCGAAGGCGCAAGAGGAGTTGTCGGCGCGCAGGACTGTCGGCTCTACCGTTCTGCTACCTTGAGCCGAACACTGCACTTGAGCCTGTAGACACTCGCCGATGGAGCGTCTTCGCCTATCAGACCGAGCGCCGCCCACGCGGCGCATCGCGAGCTGTCGCTCGCTCCTACGTTTGTTTCTGGCCAGTTACGCCTGTGCCAGTCGTGCGCGACCGCCTTGTTGGTACGACGCAATATCGAGCCAGGCACCAAAGGCGTTCGCGCGCAAAGCGCATAGAATTGACTGGCACGAAACAAACGTAGGAGCGAGCAACAGCTCGCGATGCGCCGCGCGGGCGGCGCTCGATCTCACAGGCGCTGAAAATTCAAAGGCAGGCACCTGTCAGCCCTTACACTTTCTTTTTCAGCTTACAGAGCCGCTTGAGGTACAACCGCCAGCGGTATCAGCCCGGCCGCACGACCTCACCAGTAGCCAGATTCCGAATCACACTCGGATTCTTCCGTCCGCCCAGCGCTCCCCCAAGCACCAGGTCCAGCTGGCCATGGAAATACTGCTCCACCCGCAAGCGGGTCTTGGCCGCCGGGCGCCCGCCCGGGTTGCAGGAGGTGGAAATCAACGGCCCGACCAAGGCACACAGCTCGCGCACCACCGGGTGATCACTGACCCGCAGCGCCACAGTGTCATGCTGCCCGGTCACCCACTCGGGCAACAGGTCCTGGTGCGGTACCAGCCAGGTGTTCGGCCCCGGCCAGGTGCTGCCCATGCGGTCAATCCAGTCCTCAGGGAAGTCCTCGAACAGGAAGTCGAACTGGCGGATGTTGTCGGCGATCAGAATCAGCCCTTTATCCACAGGCCGCGACTTCAGCGCCAGCAGGCGATACACCGCGTCCTCGTTCCATGGGTCGCAGCCCAGGCCCCAGACCGCTTCCGTCGGGTAGGCGATCACTGCGCCCGCCCGGATCTCACGTGCGGCTTGTTGCACACGAAAACTGCTCACCATTTGCGTCTCTCCGCCTTTTAACCTTGCTTGCGCGCAGTGTACTTAGCCGGCGCGGGCAAACCAACGCCCGGCGACATTGCTGACCCGGCCTTCAAGCTCCAGTTCCGTCAGCTGCGCCAGCACCTCGGCCAGCGGCCGGCCACTGAAATGGGCCAGGTTCTCGCTAGTCTGTGGCGCGGCATGCAGCAGGGCAAGCAGCGGATGGGCCGGCTTATCCACAACCGCTGGCGGCAGGTTCTGCCAGCCACGCAGGCTTTCCACAATCTGCTCCACGCTTTCCACCAGCAGTGCGCCATCGCGGATCAGCTGGTGGCAGCCCTTGGCCGCCGGATGGTGGATGGAACCTGGAATCGCGTACACCTCGCGGCCTTGCTCAGCCGCCAGGCGGGCAGTGATCAGCGAGCCGCTGGCAAGGCTGGCTTCGACCACCAGCACGCCGAGCGACAGGCCACTGATGATGCGGTTGCGCCGCGGGAAGTTGCCCGGCAACGGCCCGGCATCGAGCGGGTACTCGGATACCAGTGCCCCGCCCATGTCGATCATCATCCGCGCAAGGTCGCGGTGGCGTTGTGGATAAAGTTTTTGCAAGCCTGTTCCCAGTACACCAATGGTGCTCCCGCCCACCTCTAGCGCCGCCCGATGAGCGGCACCATCGATGCCCAGGGCAGCCCGCTGGTGATGGTAAAACCGGCCTGCGCCAGGTAGCGGGAAAATGCCCTGGCCGTGTCGAGTGCCGGGGGTGTGGCACGCCTGCTGCCCACAATGGCCAGCTGAGGCCGGTCGAGCAGTGTTGTATTGCCAGCCACGAAAAGCAGCGGTGGGGCATCGTCGATTTCTCCAAGCAGTGCAGGGTAGTCAGGGCCGTCCCACATCAGTAAATGCTGGCCCGGGCGCTCTAGCCAGGCCATTGCAGCAAGTGCACCATCACGTACTTCGGCACTGCGCCGCGCATCGATGGTGGCTTGTGGAATACCCAGCGCGCGCCAGGCGGGGCCGGGTGCGCTGAGCGCGGAAGAAGCACTGCCAAAGGCCTCCAGCAAAGTGCGAAAGCGTCGCAATCCCGTCTCGGGCAGGCGATGCAAGCGTAATCGCGCCTCCAGTTCGGCAGGCGCACAAGGCGACGAATGGTAACTCGGCATGGGGATCATCCTTGATCAAAGCAGGGCCATCTACGTGGCACAACCTGTGGATAAGTTTGTGGGTAACACTTTGAAAAGCTGTCCATCGTTTGGCGACTATCAGGCCTATAAAGACCCTAGACGAGCTTTCACAGGTGCTGAAATCCCCGTTTCCCTTTATTATGTGTGCTCAGTTTTCAACCGACCGCACAGTGACTGCCTGACCTTATGGCCATCTTGAACATTCTCGAATTCCCGGACCCGCGCCTGCGCACCATTGCCAAACCGGTAACGGTGTTCGACGACGCCCTGCGTCAGCTGATCGACGACATGTTTGAAACCATGTACGAAGCCCCCGGCATCGGCCTGGCTGCCACCCAGGTCAATGTGCACCAGCAGGTCGTGGTCATGGACCTCAGCGAAGACCGCAGCGAGCCGCGCGTCTTCATCAACCCGACGGTCGAAGAGCTGACCCACGACATGGGCCAGTACCAGGAAGGCTGCCTGTCGGTCCCGGGCTTCTACGAGAACGTCGACCGCCCGCTGCGTGTGCGGGTCAAGGCCCAGGACCGCGACGGCAAACCGTACGAGCTGGAATGCGAAGGCCTGCTGGCAGTGTGCGTGCAGCACGAGTTCGACCACCTCAACGGCAAGCTTTTCGTCGACTACCTGTCGCAGCTCAAGCGCGACCGGATCAAGAAGAAGCTGGAAAAGCAGCACCGCCAGCAAGCCTGATCCCCACCTCCCAGAAGGCTTGCTCCGGCAAGCCTTTTTCTTTTTGGAAGCGAGAACTCCATGCGCATCGTCTTTGCAGGCACTCCAGAGTTTGCCGCCGAACACCTCAAAGCCCTGCTCGACAGCCCGTACGAGATCGTGGCCGTCTACACCCAGCCAGACCGCCCTGCCGGCCGTGGCCAGAAGCTCATGCCGAGCCCGGTCAAGCAGTTGGCCGTGGCCCATGACATCCCTGTGTTCCAGCCGCCAACCCTGCGCAATGCCGAAGCACAGGCCGAACTGGCCGCGCTCAAGCCAGACCTGATGGTGGTGGTCGCCTACGGCCTGATCCTGCCGCAAGTGGTCCTCGACATCCCACGCCTGGGTTGCATCAACAGCCACGCCTCCTTGCTGCCACGCTGGCGCGGTGCGGCGCCGATCCAGCGCGCCGTGGAAGCCGGCGATGCCGAGAGCGGCGTGACGGTTATGCGCATGGAAGCCGGCCTGGATACCGGGCCGATGCTGCTCAAGGTGGTTACCCCGATCAGCGACGACGATACTGGCGGCAGCCTGCACGACCGCCTCGCCGAAATGGGCCCGCCGGCTGTGGTCCAGGCCATCGCCGGCCTGGCAGACGGTTCACTGCAGGGTGAGGTCCAGGACGATGCCCTGGCTACTTATGCACACAAGCTGAACAAGGATGAAGCCCGCATCGACTGGAGCCGCCCGGCCGTCGAGCTGGAACGCCTGATCCGTGCCTTCAACCCTTGGCCGGTGTGCCACAGCACCCTGGACGGGGAAAGCGTGAAGGTGCTGGCTGCCAACTTGTCCACAGGCAAAGGTGCCCCAGGCGAGATCCTCTCTGCCAGCAAGGACGGCCTCGTCGTCGCCTGCGGTGACCAGGCCCTGAGCCTGACCCGCCTGCAGTTGCCTGGTGGCAAGGCGCTGAACTTCAGCGACCTGTTCAACAGCCGCCGTGAGAAGTTCGCTGCCGGCAAGGTGCTGGGCCAATGAACCCGCGCCTCGCCGCCGCCCGTGCCCTTGCCGCTGTGCTCAGCGGCAAGGCCTCGCTGAACAGCTCGCTGCCAGCACAGCTGGACAAGGTCGAAGAACGCGACCGGGGCCTGACCCAGGATCTGGCGTTCGGTACCGCCCGCTGGCAGCCACGCCTTGATCTGCTGGCCGCGCAACTGCTGCAGAAGCCGTTCAAAGCTGCCGATGCCGATGTGCAGGCACTGCTGCTGGTGGGCCTGTACCAGCTGTTCTACACCCGTATTCCGGCCCACGCCGCCATCGGTGAGACTGTCGGCTGCGCAGACAAGCTGAAGAAGCCGTGGGCCAAGGGTCTGCTCAATGCCGTGCTACGACGCGCCCAGCGCGAAGGCGAGGAACTGCTCGCCGGCATGGAGCGTGACCCGGTGGTGCGCACCGCCCACCCGCGCTGGCTGCAGAAGTCGCTGAAAGCCTTCTGGCCCGAGCAGTGGGAGGCCATCTGCGCCGCCAACAACGCCCACCCGCCGATGATCCTGCGGGTCAACCGCCGCCATCACAGCCGTGACGCCTACCTGGCGTTGCTGGCTGAAGCCGGCGTAGGCGCCAGCGCCTGCCAGTACAGCCGTGACGGCATCGTGCTGGCCGAAGCCTGCGACGTGCGCGGCCTGCCAGGCTTCGCCGAAGGCTGGGTCAGCGTGCAGGACGAAGCCGCGCAGCTGTCCGCCGACCTGCTCGAACTGGCCCCCGGCCAGCGCGTGCTGGACGCCTGCTGCGCCCCCGGCGGCAAGACCTGCCACCTGCTCGAAGCCGAACCGGACCTGGCCCACATGACGGCCATCGACCTTGAAGCCAAGCGCCTGACCCGGGTTCGCGAGAACCTCGACCGCCTGCAGCTCGATGCCGAGCTGATCGCCTGCGATGCTCGTGACACCGCCAGCTGGTGGGACGGCAAGCCGTTCCAGCGCATCCTGCTCGATGCGCCATGCTCGGCCACTGGTGTGATCCGTCGCCACCCGGACATCAAGCTGACCCGCCAGGCCGAGGACATTCCGGCCCTGGCCGCGCTGCAAGGCGAGCTGCTCGATGCCCTGTGGCCGACCCTGGAAGTGGGAGGCATGCTGCTGTACGCCACCTGCTCCAGCCTGCCCACCGAGAACACCGAAGTGATCGATGCCTTCCTCGCCCGCACCCCAGGCGCCCGTGAGCTGGACCTGGCCACCGAAGCCGGCCTGCGCCAGCCCCACGGCCGCCAGCTGCTGGCCCAGGATGGCGGCCACGACGGGTTCTACTATGCCAAGCTGATCAAGATCGCCGCCTCGCGCGGGTAAGTACAACGGTTAGGGAGTAGCGGATGAAGATCATCATCCTCGGCGCAGGGCAGGTAGGCGGTACGCTGGCGGAACACCTGGCCAGTGAAGCCAACGACATCACCGTGGTCGATACCGATGGCGACCGCCTGCGCGACCTCGGCGACCGTCTGGACATCCGTACCGTGCAGGGCCGCGGCTCGCTGCCGACGGTGCTGCGCCAGGCCGGTGCCGACGACGCCGACATGCTGGTGGCGGTGACCAACAGCGACGAAACCAACATGGTCGCCTGCCAGGTGGCCTATACGCTTTTCCACACCCCGACCAAGATCGCCCGGGTGCGCGAATCGGCCTACCTGACCCGCGAAGAGCTGTTCGACAACGACCACATCCCGGTCGATGTGCTGATCAGCCCCGAGCAGGTGGTGACCAACTACATCAAGCGCCTGATCGAACACCCAGGCTCGCTGCAGGTGATCGATTTTGCCGAGGGCAAGGCCCAGCTGGTGGCGGTGAAGGCCTACTACGGCGGCCCGCTGGTGGGCCAGCAGCTGCGCCAGATCCGCGCGCACATGCCCAACGTCGATACCCGCGTCGCAGCGATCTTCCGCCGCGACCGGCCGATCACCCCACGCGGCGACACAGTGATCGAAGCCGATGACGAAGTGTTCTTCATCGCGGCGAAGAAGGACATCCGCGCCGTGATGGGCGAGCTGCGCCGCATCGACGAGACCAACAAACGCATTGTCATCGCCGGGGGCGGGCAGATTGGCGAGCGCTTGGCCGAAGCCATCGAGAGCCGCTACCAGGTGAAGATCATCGAGATGAGCGCGGCACGCTGCCGGCACCTCTCCGATACCCTGGAAAGCACCGTAGTGCTGCAGGGCAGCGCCTCGGACAAGGACCTGATGCTCGAAGAGAACATCGCCGACGCCGACATCTTCCTGGCCCTGACCAACGACGACGAAGCCAACATCATGTCGTCGCTGCTGGCCAAGCGCCTTGGCGCGGGCAAGGTCATGACCATCATCAACAACCCGGCCTATGTCGACCTGGTGCAGGGCGGCGAAATCGACATCGCCATCAGCCCGCAGCTGGCCACCATCGGCACCTTGCTGGCGCACGTGCGTCGCGGCGATATCGTCAGCGTGCACTCGCTGCGCCGCGGTGCGGCCGAGGCCATCGAGGCGGTGGCGCACGGCGATTCGAAGTCGAGCAAGGTGGTCGGCAAGGCTGTGGAAAACATCGCCTTGCCACCGGGCACCACCATCGGCGCGATCATCCGCGACGAGGAAGTTCTGATCGCCCACGACGACACGGTGATCGAGTCGGGCGACCATGTGATCCTGTTCGTTGTGGATAAAAAGCACATTCGCGATGTGGAGAAGCTGTTCCACGTCGGCTTGAGTTTCTTCTAGGAGAAGACGGCATGCGTGAATCGCTGGAGAAAATGCTGGCCAAGGGTGTGGATAACCCGCTGCTGAGGTTTGGCCTGGGCAAGGCCTGGCTGGACGAGGGCAATGGCGCAGAAGCGGCGGTGCACCTGGCGGTGTGTGTGGAGCAGGATCCGAAGTACTCGGCGGCCTGGAAGCTGTTGGGGAAGGCGTATCAGCTGGTCGGTGACCTGGCGGCGGCGCGCAAGGCGTGGGAAGACGGGATTGTTGCGGCTCAAGCCCATGGGGACAAGCAGGCTGAGAAAGAGATGACCGTGTTCCTGAAGAAATTGAACAAGGTCTGAGATCGCCGGGGCTGCTTTGCAGCCCATTCGCGGGGCAAGCCCGCTCCTACAGGAGACCGCGATTCCTTGTAGGAGCGGGCTTGTCCCGCGAATGGGGCACAAAGTGCCCCCAGGGTCTCAATACCAGCGCGGCTCGCCTGCCGGGCGCTTCTTGAAGCGCTTCATGCTCCACATGTATTGGCTCGGGTACTCGCGCACATAGCGCTCGACCACCTTGCTCATGGCCGCTGCCGATACGTTCACGTCGGTGCTGTACATCTCTTCCGGCGCCGCCTCCAGGAACACCTTGAAGCCCGACCCGTCCTGCAGCCGCAGCGCGTGCAGGAACACCCCCACCGCCTTGCCACCGGCCAGCATGTTCGGCACGAACTTGCTGGTCAGCGCCTGCGTGCCCAGAAAGGGCACGAACACCCCCGCCGATTCCGCCGGCTCCGGGTCGGCAGGAATACCCACCTGCCCGCCGCGGCGCACTTCCTTGATCACGCTAAGGATGCCTTCCTTGGTCGAAGGCGCCACGCGGTTGCCCATTTGCACTCGCTGCTCGCGCAGCAGGTCGTCCACTGCCTTGAGCTTCGGCGGGCGGTAGAAGATGATCGGTTTGCACTGGTTGCAGTAGAAGTGGTTGAGCACTTCCCAGTTGCCCAGGTGGCTGGTGATACCAACCACGCCCTTGCCCGAAGCCAGGGCCTGCTCCAGCACTTCCAGGCCGTGCACTTCCTTGACCAGCTCCAGCGAACGCTGCGGCGGCCAGATCCAGGCACAGGCGCTTTCGACGAAGGATTTACCGATATCCTTCAGTGCACGGCCGACCAGTTGCTCGCGTTCGACCGGATCCATCTCCGGGAAGCACTTGGCCAGGTTGATGCGCACGACATTGCGCGAGCCGTTGGGGACTTTCCACATCAGCCAGCCGATACCGGCGCCGACGCGCTGCACAGCGCCCCAGGGCAGCTTGGCAAACAGACGCAGCACCCCGACCATCAGGGCGCCCTTGAACTTTTCCACAGGCAATTCCTTATTTCAGCAAGGCGCGCATTGTAACCCCTCAGCGCAACAAGGCGGCGTAGCGATCGCAATCGGTGGTGTGGTCCATGACCATGCCGGTCGCCTGCATGAAGGCGTAGCAGATGGTCGGGCCGACGAAGGTGAAGCCAGCTTTCTGCAGGGCCTTGCTCATGGCCTTGGCTTCGTCGGTGACCGCCGGCACGTCGCCACGGCCCTGGAAGTGGTTGATCTTCGGCTCGCCGCCCACGAACGACCAGAGCCAATCGGCGGGGTTATCCACAGCCAGCCAGGCCTGCGCGTTGCGCCGGGCAGCCTTGAGCTTGAGGCGGTTGCGGATGATGCCCGCATCCAGCATAAGCTCCTCGATTCGTTCGTCGCTCATGGCCGCCAGTTTCACGGGGTCGAAGCCATGCATCACCTCGCGATAACGCTCGCGTTTGCGCAAAACGGTGATCCACGAAAGCCCCGCCTGGAACCCTTCGAGCAAAAGCATCTCGAACAGCAACGCCGGGTCACGCTGTGGCGTTCCCCATTCCTGGTCGTGGTAGGCCTGGTACAACGGATCGTCGGTACACCAAAAGCAGCGTGGCATAAGGCTCCAATGAGTAGAGGGCGAGGCGAATCAGGTTATACTCCCGCTCTTTACATCCGCATCCCCAGATACAGGTGAATTTCGTGAGCCAGCCTACGCCAGCCGTGCGTACCTTCCAAGACCTGATCCTCGCCCTGCAAAACTACTGGGCAGCTCAAGGTTGTGTGGTACTTCAGCCCTACGATATGGAAGTAGGCGCCGGCACTTTCCACACCGCTACATTCCTGCGCGCCGTGGGTCCAGAAACCTGGAACGCCGCCTATGTGCAGCCTAGCCGTCGCCCTGCCGACGGGCGGTATGGCGAAAACCCCAACCGCCTGCAGCACTACTACCAGTTCCAGGTGGTCCTGAAGCCGAACCCGGCCAACTTCCAGGAGCTGTACCTCGGCTCGCTGAAGGCCATCGGCCTGGACCCGCTGGTCCACGACATCCGCTTCGTCGAAGACAACTGGGAGTCGCCGACCCTGGGCGCCTGGGGCCTGGGCTGGGAAATCTGGCTGAACGGAATGGAAGTCACCCAGTTCACCTACTTCCAGCAGGTCGGTGGCATCGAGTGCTACCCGGTCACCGGTGAAATCACCTACGGCCTCGAGCGCCTGGCCATGTACATCCAGGGCGTGGACTCGGTCTACGACCTGGTGTGGGCCGACGGCCCGTTCGGCAAGGTCACCTACGGCGACGTGTTCCACCAGAACGAGGTGGAACAGTCGACCTACAACTTCGAGCACGCCAACGTCGAGAAGCTGTTCGAACTGTTCGACTTCTATGAAAGCGAAGCCAACCGCCTGATCAAGCTGGAGCTGCCGCTGCCGACCTATGAAATGGTCCTGAAGGCCTCGCACACCTTCAACCTGCTGGACGCCCGCCGCGCCATCTCGGTAACCGAGCGCCAGCGTTACATCCTGCGCGTACGTACCCTGGCCCGGGACGTGGCGCAAAGCTATCTGCAAGCCCGTGCACGCCTGGGCTTCCCGATGGCCACCCCTGAACTGCGTGACGAAGTGTTGGCGAAGCTGGAGGCTGCACAATGAGTGCTCAAGATTTCCTGGTAGAACTGGGCACCGAAGAGCTGCCACCCAAAGCCCTGGCCAGCCTCGGCGACGCCTTCCTGGCCGGCATCGAGAAGGGCCTGCAGGCCGCTGGCCTGAACTACACCAGCAAACAGGTGTACGCAGCGCCACGCCGTTTGGCCGTACTGATCCGCCAGCTCGACGTGCAGCAGCCCGATCGCAGCATCAACGTCGACGGCCCGCCCATGCAGGCGGCCTTCAAAGACGGCGAGCCGACCCAGGCTGCCCTGGGCTTTGCCAAGAAGTGCGGCGTAGAGCTGGCCGAAATCGACCAGAGCGGCGCCAAGCTGCGCTTCTCCCAGCACATCCCGGGCAAGGCCACCGCCAGCCTGTTGCCGACCATCGTCGAGGATTCGCTCAACGACCTGCCGATCCCCAAGCGCATGCGCTGGGCCGCCAGCCGTGAAGAGTTCGTGCGCCCAACCCAGTGGCTGGTGATGCTGCTTGGCGACCAGGTGGTCGACTGCACCATCCTGTCGCAGAAGGCCGGCCGTGAATCCCGTGGCCACCGCTTCCACCACCCGGAGAACGTGGTCATCACCACCCCGGCCAACTATGTGGAAGACCTGCGCAAGGCCTACGTGCTGGCCGACTTCGCCGAGCGTCGCGAGCTGATCAGCAAGCGTACCGCCGAGCTGGCCATGCAGCAGGAAGGCAGCGCCATCGTGCCGCCGGCACTGCTGGACGAAGTGACTGCGCTGGTCGAATGGCCGGTGCCGCTGGTGTGCTCGTTCGAGGAGCGTTTCCTCGAAGTGCCTCAGGAAGCCCTGATCACCACCATGCAGGACAACCAGAAGTACTTCTGCCTGCTGGACAGCGAAGGCAAGCTGCTGCCGCGCTTCATCACAGTGGCCAACGTCGAGAGCCGTGACCCCAAGCAAATCGTGCAGGGTAACGAGAAGGTCGTGCGCCCGCGCCTGACCGACGCCGAGTTCTTCTTCAAGCAGGACAAGAAGCAGCCGCTGGAAACCTTCAACGAGCGCCTGAAGAACGTGGTATTCCAGGCCCAGCTGGGCACTGTCTACGACAAGGCCGAGCGCGTTTCCAAACTGGCTGCCTTCATTGCCCCGCTGATCGGCGGTAACGCCCAACGCGCTGGCCGTGCCGGCCTGCTGTCGAAGTGCGACCTGGCTACCGAGATGGTCGGCGAATTCCCTGAAATGCAGGGTGTTGCCGGCTACTACTACGCGCTCAACGACGGTGAGCCGGAAGACGTCGCCCTGGCCCTGAACGAGCAGTACATGCCGCGCGGTGCTGGCGCCGAGCTGCCGCAGACCCTCACCGGTGCTGCCGTGGCCATCGCAGACAAGCTCGACACCTTGGTCGGCATCTTTGGCATCGGCATGCTGCCCACCGGCAGCAAGGACCCGTATGCCCTGCGTCGTGCCGCCCTGGGCGTGCTGCGCATCCTGATCGAGAAGCAACTGGACCTGGACTTGAGCGCTGCGGTCGAGTTCGCGGTCAAGCAGTTCGGTGCCAAGGTCAAGGCCGCAGGCCTGGCCGAGCAGGTGCTGGAGTTCATCTTCGACCGCCTGCGTGCACGCTACGAAGACGAAGGCATCGACGTTGCCACCTACCTGTCGGTACGTGCCCTGAAGCCGGCTTCTGCCCTGGACTTCGACCAGCGCGTGCAGGCAGTGCAGGCCTTCCGCAAACTGCCGGAAGCCGAAGCCCTGGCCGCGGTGAACAAGCGTGTGTCGAACCTGCTGAGCAAGGCCGAAGGCGCCATCGCCGACCAGGTCGAGCCGAAGTACTTCGACAACGCCAACGAGTTCTCTCTGTACTCGGCCATCCAGCAGGCCGACCAGGCCGTGCAACCGATGGCAGCCGCTCGTCAGTACAGCGAATCGCTGGCCCGCCTGGCGGCCCTGCGTGACCCGGTCGACGCCTTCTTCGAGGCGGTGATGGTCAACGCCGAAGACGCCAAGGTCCGTGCCAACCGTTATGCCCTGCTCAGCCGCCTGCGCGGCCTGTTCCTGGGCGTGGCCGACATTTCGCTGCTGGGGTAAGCCTTGAAACTGCTGATTCTCGATCGTGACGGGGTGATCAACCAAGACTCCGACGCCTACATCAAGACGCTGGAAGAGTGGATCCCGATCCCTGGCTCGGTCGAGGCCATCGCGCAGTTGAGCAAGGCGGGCTGGACGGTGGCAGTTGCCACCAACCAGTCCGGCATCGCCCGTGGCTATTACTCGCTGGCAACCCTCGAGGCCATGCACGCGCGCCTGCGCGCTCTGGTGGCCGAGCAGGGCGGCGAGGTGGGCCATATCGTGTATTGCCCGCACGGGCCGGACGAAGGCTGCGAATGCCGCAAGCCCAAGCCTGGCATGCTGCGGGCGATCGCCGAGCATTACCAGGTGGGCCTGGAAGGCGTCTGGTTTGTCGGCGACAGCAAAGGTGACCTGGAGGCCGCCCTGGCCGTCGGTGCACAACCCGTGTTGGTGAAAACCGGCAAGGGTGAGCGGACCCTGGAAAAAGGCGTCCCGGAAACTACACTGATTTTCGACGATCTGGCAGCCATCGCCAGAGAAATTATTTAAACAACAATGCGCCCTCGGGCGCATTTCTCCCAGGCGGGCACGCCCCGCAACGGTACTTGCCACTATGTCGATCCTGCAGGCGATCAGAATCTTTCTTTTTTACCTGCTGCTGGGCACCAGCTCGCTGCTGTGGTGCTCGCTGAGCTTCTTCGTCGCGCCGTTCTTGTCGTTCCCCAAGCGCTACAAGTTCATCAACGTGTACTGGTGCCGTTGCGCACTGTTCCTGGTGCGCACCATCCTCGGTATCAACTACAAGGTCACCGGTGCCGAGAACGTGCCAGATGAGCCCTGCGTGATCCTGTCCAACCACCAGAGCACCTGGGAAACCTTCTTCCTTTCCCAGTACTTCTCGCCGCTGAGCCAGGTGCTCAAGCGTGAGCTGCTGTATGTGCCGTTCTTTGGTTGGGCCATGGCCATGCTGAGGCCGATCGCTATCAACCGCGACAACCCCAAGGAAGCTCTGCGCCAGGTGGCCAGCAAGGGTGACGAGTTGCTCAAGCAGAAAACCTGGGTGCTGATCTTCCCGGAAGGCACCCGTGTGCCGTTCGGTACTATGGGTAAATTCTCCCGGGGCGGTACCGCACTGGCCGTGAATGCCGGGTTGCCAGTGCTGCCAATTGCCCACAACGCTGGCAAGTTCTGGCCCAAGACGGGTTGGGGCAAGCGCTCGGGCACCATCGAGGTTGTGATCGGCAAGCCGATGTACGCTGAGGGCAGCGGGCCACGGGCCATTGCCGAGCTCAACGACCGTGCTGCGACGTGGAACGAAGCGACCCAGCGGGCCATGGGCTCGCTGCCGCCAGTGGACGAAAAACCGCAGGAGCAGATGGCCTGATCATCTGTGGATAACTTGTGAACAGTTTGTTCATGAAGCGCCTGGATACGAAGCTAAGTGTATGAATTAGCTGTTTATTTCTCGGTGTGATATTTTTCTGAAAAACGTGCATAAGTTTTTTGGAGGCATAAGAAAACCGGCTTTTACAGCCGGTTTTTTTATGGCGTGGTGATGGCGTCAGACTTTGTCGATATCCACGTCCTTGGTTTCTTTCAGGCAGAAGATTCCCACCACCAGGCTGATGCCGGTCACCAGCACCGGGTACCACAGGCCGTAGAAGATATCCCCGGTATACACCACCAGCGCGAACGACACCGTTGGCAGGAAACCGCCGAACCAGCCGTTGCCAATGTGGTAGGGCAGCGACATCGAGGTGTAGCGGATGCGGGTCGGGAACAGCTCGACCATCACCGCTGCCAGCGGCCCGTAGGTCATGGTCGCGATCAGGATCATTGCCACGATCAGCACCACCACCATCACCTGGTTGACCTGCCCCGGGTCTGCCTTGGCCGGGTAACCCGCCTGATCGATCGCCGTGCGCATGGCCGCTTCATCGAAGCCGTTGATGGTCTTGTCGCCAATGTTCACCACCACATCACTGCCGGCCACGTTCACCGAGCTGTACGGCAAGCCCTGCTTGACCAGGAAGGTCTTGACCTTGTCGCACGGGCTGTCGAAACGCGCCTTGCCAACCGGGTCGAACTGGAAGGTGCAGCCTTGCGGGTCTGCGGTGACCACGATTGGCGCCTGGCGGCTGGCCGCATCGATCTGCGGGTTGGCGTAGTGGCTCAGGGCCTTGAACATCGGGAAGTACAGCACGGTGGCCAGCAGCAGGCCGAGCATCAGGATCGGCTTGCGCCCAATGCGATCGGACAGCCACCCGAAGAACACGAAGAACGGCGCACCGATGACCACGCTGATGATCAGCAAGGTGTTGGCCTGCGCTGGGTCCATCTTGAGCATCTGGGTCAGGAAGAACAGCACGTAGAACTGCGCCGTGTAGAAGGTCACGGCTTGCCCGGCATTGATACTGAACAGCGCGGTGAGCACGACCTTCAGGTTGGGCCAGGAGGTAAACGATTCGCGGATTGGCGACTTGCTGACCTTGCCCTGGGCTTTCATTTTCACAAAGGCCGGCGACTCGTGCATGCTCATGCGGATCCAAGTGGAGATCGCCAACAGGAAAATCGACAGCAGGAACGGCAGGCGCCAGCCCCAGGTTTCGAACTGATCACCACTGATGTAGCGACTGCCCAGTACCACCAGCAATGACAGCAGCAGGCCCAGGGTCGCAGTGGACTGGATGAAACCGGTGTGGAAGCCACGCTTGCCGGGTGGCGCGTGCTCAGCCACGTAGGTGGCAGCACCGCCGTATTCACCACCCAGTGCCAGCCCCTGGAGCATGCGCAGAATCACCAGAATGATCGGTGCCGCGATGCCGATGCTGGCGTAGGTGGGTAGCAGGCCGACGGCGAATGTCGACAGGCCCATCAGCACGATGGTCACCAGGAAGGTGTACTTGCGCCCGATCATGTCGCCCAGGCGGCCAAACACCAGCGCACCGAACGGCCGCACCAGGAAGCCGGCGGCAAAGGCCATGAGGGCGAAGATGAAGGCCGTGGTGTCATTCACCCCGGCGAAGAACTGCTTGCTGATGACAGCAGCCAGCGCCCCATAGAGAAAAAAGTCATACCACTCGAACACAGTCCCGAGGGATGACGCGAAAATGATCTTGCGTTCTTCACGACGGCTGGAGGTACTCGCCGTCGCACCCTGCTCTTGGATGTAATCCGACATCGTTGCTGTCCTCGGCCCGCAGGCCACAGTGATTATTCTTGTTGTTCCACTGTCGGCAGCTTGTGACCGCGAGCTGCCGGTGTTGCACGCTCCCGGGTCAGGGGGTCGGTACTGCGTCTTCGTTCAGGTAGGTCTGGGTCGCGGCTCCTTTGAGGATCAGTTGCGCCGCCTTCTCGGCGATCATCAGGGTGGGGGAACAGGTATTGCCGGAGGTGATCCGCGGCATGATCGAGGCATCGGCCACACGCAGGCCAGGGATGCCGTGCACGCGCAGCTGGTTATCCACAACGTCCAGCTCGCCGTTGCCCATGCGGCAGGTACCGACCGGGTGGAAGATGGTGGTGCCGATCTTGCCGGCCGCGTCGAACAGTTCTTCCTCGGTTTGCAGGGACGGGCCTGGCAGATACTCTTGGGGATTGAAAGCGGCGAGGGCAGGGGCCTGGACGATGCGCCGGGTCAGACGGATGGCATCGGCGGCAACGCGCAGGTCCTCGGGGTCGCTCAAATAGTTGGGATCGATCAGCGGTGTGCTGTTCATGTTCGCGCTGCGGATATCGATGCGCCCACGGCTGGCCGGGCGCAGGTTGCACACCGAGGCGGTGAAGGCCGGGAACGGGTGCAGCGGCTCGCCGAAGCGCTCCAGTGACAATGGCTGCACGTGATACTGCAGGTTGGCTGTGGCCTGCTCCGGGCTCGACCGCACGAAGGCGCCCAACTGGCTCGGAGCCATTGCCAGCGGGCCACTGCGGTTGTAAAGATAGCGCAGGCCCATGCCCAGCTTGCCCCACAGGCTGTTGGCCATCTGGTTGAGGGTGCGGGTGTTGCGAATCTGATAGATCAGCCGCAGTTGCAGGTGATCCTGCAGGTTGCCGCCAACGCCAGGCATGTCGTGGCGCACACCGATACCCAGGCTTTCGAGCAGCTTGCGCGGGCCGATGCCCGAGCGCTGGAGGATGCCGGGCGAACCCACGGCGCCAGCACAGAGGATGATCTCGCGACGCGCAGCAAACTCGTGCCAGGCACCTTGCCACTGCGCCTTGACCGCACGGGCACGGGTGTTGTTCAACAGCACCTGGTCAACCTCCACGCCGGTCAGCACGGTGAGGTTGGGACGGTCCTTGATTGGCCGCAGGAAAGCCTTGGAGGCGTTCCAGCGCACGCCGCTGCGCTGATTGACCTGAAAGTATCCACAGCCCTGGTTGTCGCCGGTATTGAAGTCGTCGACCTTGCCGATGCCACTCTGCTCGGCGGCGTCACGGAAGGCATCGAGGATCGGCCAGCTGTAACGCTGGCGCTCCACCCGCCATTCACCCTCACCGCCATGGTGTTCGCTGGCGCCGGCAAAATGGTTCTCGCTGGCCTTGAACAGCGGCAGTACATCCTTCCAAGCCCAGCCCTCGTTGCCTTGCTCGGCCCAATGGTCGTAGTCGGCGGCCTGGCCACGCATGTAGATCATGCCGTTGATGGACGAACAACCACCCAGCACCTTGCCCCGTGGATATCCCAAGGCGCGACCGAGGAGGCCGGGCTGTGCTTCGGTCTTGAAGCACCAGTCGGTGCGGGGGTTACCGATGCAGTACAGGTAACCGACGGGAATGTGAATCCAGGGATAGTTGTCGCGGCCGCCAGCTTCGAGCAGCAGGACGCGGCAGGAAGGGTCGGCGGACAAACGATTGGCCAGCAGGCAGCCGGCGGGACCAGCGCCTACGACCACGTAGTCGAAGACAGAATCGGCTGATGGCATGTGCAACCTCGCGCCTGATTATTATTCTTGTCCCGATCCATCTTAGTGAGTAATTTCGCCAAGGAAACACGAGATTTCACGCAGCCGTTGTGCGTTTTAGCACAGCCCTAAGGATCAACATGTTCGACTGGAACGATCTGCGGTTTTTCCTCGAGTTGCAGCGCAGCGGCCGTCTGCTCACGGCAGCCAAGCGCCTCAATACCACCCACAGCACGGTCGCCCGGCATATCGAGAGCATCGAGAAGAGCCTGGGCACGCCACTATTCGTGCAGCACGCCCAGGGCTATGAACTGACCCCCTCGGGCCAGGCGCTGCTCAAACACGCCGAAGCCATGGAGAACGTTGCCCTGCTGGCGCAGGAAGAAATCACCCAGGCCATTACCCCGCTGGGCAAGATTCGCCTGGGCGTCACCGAAGGCATCGGCATCATGTTCTTCACCCCGCGGATGAGCGAGCTGTTCACCCGCTATCCGGGGCTTGAGGTGGAGCTGGTGGCGGTACCGCGCTTCGTCAGCATCCTCAACCGCGAAGCGGAGATCAGCATTCATCTGGAGCGGCCAAACGCCGACCTGCTGATCACCCGCAAGCTCACCGACTACCGCCTGGCACTGTACGCCAGCCAGGACTACCTGGACCGGGCGCCCCCACTGCGCAACCGCGAGGACCTGGCCCGGCACAGCTGGATCGGCTACGTCGATGACCTGCTGTTCAGCCAGGAACTGCTGTTTCTCAACAGCTTCTGCCGCGCGCCGAACGTGGCCTTCCGCAGTACCAGTGTGATTGCACAGCAAACCGCCGCACGCGCAGGGCTGGGCATCGCCGTGCTGCCGAACTACATGGCTCGCCATGACCCAACGCTGGTGCGCGTGCTGCCCAGCGAGACCATCCAGCGCAGCTACTGGATCTGTACCCGTCGCGAGTTGCACAAGTCGGTGCGCCTGCGGGTGGTGTGGGACTACCTGCTGGCGCTGTGCGCGGCGGAACAGGACGAGCTGCTAGCCGAATAGCGCCTTGCCGACCAGCAGCACGGCCGCCAGCCAACCGGCGACAGCGAACATCTGCTGCAGGCGAGGCCCGGCGATTTTTGCCGCCAGTGGTCGGGCCAGCAACAGGCCGATCACCGCACCGATGGCAAAAGGTGCGCCGATCCGCCAGTGCATCACACCAGCAAGGCTGGCGCTGACCACGCTCCCCGTGGAAACCAGCGCGATCACGGCCAGTGAGGTCGAGACGATGCTCTTCATGCGCAGGTTGGTGTAGCGGTTCAAGGCGGGGATAATCACAAAGCCGCCGCCAACCCCCAGCAGGCCGGAGAGCAAGCCAGACATGGCCCCGGTAAATGCCAGGGCGCGTGCGCAGGGTAACGTCCAGCGCAAGCGCCCCTGCAATGGGTTCAACACGCAGGGCTCGATGTAGCGATGGGCTTCGCTGCCTTCGCCGCGCAGCTCTTTGACCGCCTTGCGCCAGATGCGCAGGCAGGCATAGATCAGCACCGCAGCGAACACCAGCGCCAAGGGTGTATTGGGCAAGCGGTGAGCCAGCATCAGGCCGAACGGTGCCGCCGCGATACCGATCAAGGCGATGAAGAGGGCGGCGCGATAACGCACCAGCCCCTCGCGCAAGCCGAGTACCGCACCCACCGCCGCAGCAAGCCCCACGGCGAGAAGCCCGATGGGGGCCGCTTCGGCCATCGACAGGCCCAACCCGAACACCAGCAGCGGCACCGCCAGGATGCCACCACCGGCGCCGGTCAGCGCCAGCACTGCACCGATGATCGCGCCCAAGCCAGCGCCCAGCAGTTGATGTTCGATCACTGTGCGGCCTCGGTGTCCAACGGTTGCGGGCGCGCCAGCCACTCACGGCCTTTGAGCATCCCCTGCCAGTACAACGGCGGCAACACCCGTGCCTTGAGCAGCCAGGCCAGGCGTGTCGGCTGGCGTCCATCGAGCAACCAGCGAGGGAAGCTCGGTGCGACCTTACCGCCATAGGTGAACTCGGCCAGGACGATCTTGCCGCGCTCGACGGTCAGTGGGCAGGAGCCATAGCCGTCGTATTGGGCCAGGGTCGGGAGGCGGCCCAGTGCTACCAGCACGTTGTTGGCGACCACTGGCGCCTGCTTGCGCGCAGCCGCAGCAGTCTTGGCATTGCTGGTGTTGGCCACATCGCCCAGTGCGTGGACGTTGCCGAACTGACGGTGGCGCAAGGTATGCGGATCGACGTCGACCCAACCGGCTGCATCGGCCAAAGGGCTCTGACGGATGAAGTCCGGGGCAACCTGTGGCGGCACCACGTGCAGCATGTCGAAGGCTTCGGTACGGGTTTCACTGCTGCCGTCGGGTAGCGTACGAACGAAAGTGGCACGCTGGTTGGGCCCATCCACGGCCACCAGTCGATGGCTGTAATTGAGGTTCACGCCGTACTTGTCGATGTAGGCCATCAAGGCTGGCACGTAGTCGGGAACGCCGAACAGCACGGCACCGGCATTGAAGAAACTGGCTTTCACGTCGCCCAGCCGACCACTGCGCAGCCAATGGTCGCAGGACAGGTACAGTGCCTTTTGCGGCGCGCCAGCGCACTTGATCGGCATCGGCGGCTGGGTGAACAGGGCACGCCCTTGCTTGAGCGTTTGCACCAGCTCCCAGGTGTAAGGTGCCAGGTCGTAGCGGTAGTTGGAGGTGACACCGTTGCGGCCAAGGGTTTCGCTGAGCCCGTCGATCGCGTCCCAGTCGAGCTTGAGGCCGGGGCAGACCACCAGCTGTTCATAACTGATGACGCGACCTCCCTCCAGGGTGACCAGCTGGGGAGCGGGGTCGAAGCCGTGGACACGTGCCTTGATCCAACGCACGCCGCGCGGGATGGCGGAGGCCATAGTGCGGGCGGTGCTCGGCGCTTTGAAAACGCCGGCGCCGACCATGGTCCAGCCTGGCTGGTAGTAGTGCACGTCGGCAGGGTCGATCAGGGCGATATCCAGTGAAGGGTCGCGGGCAATCAGGCTGGAAGCAGTGGCGATACCGGCGGCACCGGCACCGATGATGACCACCTTGTGGTGGTCGTTATTGGCAGGCATGGCAGTCAATCCTGGAATTTCTGGTAATGGGGCAGGGCAGTCAAAGTTTATTCAGCGGGATCTTCAGGTAGCTCACGCCGTTTTCTTCAGGCTCGGGGAGCTGGCCGCTGCGCATGTTCACCTGCACCGATGGCAGGATCAGCACGGGCATGTCGAGGGTCTTGTCGCGGGCTTCGCGCATGGCCACGAAGCTGTCCTCGTCGATACCTTGATGGATGTGGATATTGCTGGCGCGCTGCTCGGCCACCGTGGTGACGTACTGCATCTCGCGCCCGCCTGGCAGGTAGTCGTGGCACATGAACAACTGGGTCTGGTCGGGGAATGCCAGCAGCCGGCGGATCGAGCGGTACAGCGTTCGGGCATCGGCGCCGGGGAAGTCGCAGCGAGCGGTGCCGTAATCAGGCATGAACAGGGTATCGCCGACGAACACCGCCGTCTCGCCAGCGTCCACGACCATGTAACTGATACACGCGGGCGTATGCCCCGGTGTATGCAACGCACGGGCATGCAGGTTGCCGATGCTGAAACCCTCTTCATCTTCGAAGAGCACATCGAACTGACTGCCATCCCGGGCGAAGCCTGGCTCGGCATTGAACAACTTGCCGAAGACTTTCTGGACCTGCGTAATGTGCGCGCCGATGGCCGTGTGGCCACCGAGCTTGGCCTTGAGGTAGGCCGCTGCCGAGAGGTGGTCAGCGTGCACATGGGTTTCCAGCACCCACTGCACCTTGGCGTGCAGCTCAGTCACGCGCTCGATCAGACGATCCGCGGACGCGGTGCAGGTGCGACCGGACTTGGGGTCGTAGTCCAGCACGCTGTCGATCAATGCGCACTGAAGAGTTTCACGGTCCATGACCAGGTAGCTGATGGTCGAGGTCGCCTTGTCGTAGAAGGCGTCCACGTGAAGGTTGTTGCCGATGATCATCACGTTCTCCAAATTGTCTGCCTCGCCTTGTACAGGCGTAGGCAGTGGATGGAGATTTATCAAGATGCATGCCAGGCATTTTCAGACGCCATGAGCAGTAAAAGCAGCACCTGATACCAACAATTTCCGACATTGGCAGTAGATTTGGCAGTCGACTGTCAGCCAATGGCAGTGTTTGGCAGTCCTTGTTACCCTGCGCCAGGTTATCCAAACGGTGTCGTCATGCCTGAATCTCATTCACTCATCCTAGCTCTGGTTTCCTACCTTGAGCACGATGCCCTGCCTACCATCGTGCTGGACACCGACTACAACATCCTCGCGGCCAATGCGGCATATCGCCGGCAGTTCGGTCGAGACGAACAGGCCCCTCTGGGTGAGAAATGCCATCGAGTGTCACATCACTACGCCGTCCCCTGCGATCAGGCAGGTGAGCACTGCCCGATGCGCAAGGCGTGGGACAGCAAAGTGCCGGAGCGTGTGCTGCATATTCATCACACGCCGCGTGGCCCTGAGCATGTGGATGTCGAACTGCGGCCGATCCTCGATGAGCAGGGCAGGGTGGTGGCCTTCGTAGAGCGGCTTACCAGCATTACTCTGGCTTCCGCGCAACCTCAAGAACAAGGGCTGGTCGGGCGAGCGCCTGCTTTCAAGACCGCGTTGGCCAGCCTGCAGCGTGCGGCACCCGCGCAAATTCCTGTACTACTCCAGGGCGAATCGGGTACTGGCAAAGAACTGTTCGCCCGCGCTATTCACATGGGTAGCCCACGGGCCAATGGCCCGCTGGTCGTCGTCGACTGCACCGGCCTGACCGAGTCGCTGTTCGAGAGCGAGCTGTTCGGCTACGAGAAAGGTGCTTTCACCGGCGCCAACCAACGCAAGATCGGCTTGGCCGAGGCTGCCCATGGCGGCACGCTGTTCCTCGACGAAATCGGCGAAGTGCCGTTGGCGATGCAAGTCAAGCTGCTGCGCCTGATCGAGTCCGGGAGCTTCCGCCCGGTTGGCAGCCTGCGCACCGTGCATTCGGATTTCCGCCTGGTTTCGGCGACCCATAAACCACTGAAGAAAATGGTGGCAGAAGGGACGTTCCGAGAAGATCTGTATTACCGCATCAGTGGCTTCCCGATCCGTCTGCCGGCTTTGCGCGAGCGCGTGGCGGATCTGCCATTGCTGGCCGAGAGCCTGCTTCAGCGCATGGCTGGCAAGCCGACGCCCAGTCTGACCGAGGAAGCGCTGAAGCAACTGACGCTGCATGCGTTCCCCGGGAACATTCGCGAGTTGCGCAACATCCTGGAGAGGGCTCGGCTGTTTGCCGATGACGGGCTGATCCGGCCTGAGCATCTGCCGGAAGAGGTTGGGCCACAACAGGCACTCGGCATGAGCAGAGGTCGAAACGACCTAGGTGATCTGGCGCAGGCGCTGGAGCAATTCCAAGGATCACGCAGCGAGCTGGCCCGCCATCTTGGCCTGAGTGAGCGCACCTTGTATCGCCGCTTGAAAGCGCTGGGTTTGTAGTCCGCTGACCTTTACCTGACCTTTACCTCTGCCCTTACATTGTGTGGAAAAGTTTGTGGTCTGATCAGTTAACCGCACCAGGCAGACGTATTACCTGCCGGGCGTTAACAGGCAGAGGATCCGCAAATGAAGAAAGCCCTAACCGTACTCTGCGCCGCGCTTGTGCTCAGCACACCCTTGGCCAGCTTCGCTCAACCGGGCCCGGACCGCTACGACGACGGCCCATCTCATCAGGGCTACCCGTCACACGGTAAACCCGAGCGACATGACCGCCATGACGGCGAGCGCTACCCGGCCTACCACAACCCGAACTTCCGCCCTGAAGCGGGCATGCCGATGCCACATCAGCAGTGGCATCGAGGCTATGTGGTGGAACCGCGTTACCGCGCCGACCGCTACTGGGTAACCGACTGGCGCGCGCGCCATCTGTACGCACCACCACATGATCATCGCTGGTTGTACGTGAACGGTGACTATGTGCTGGTGGCAATTGCCACTGGCGTGGTCGTCAACGTGCTCTCCGGTTACTGATTCCGACAGCCACAAGAAAGCCCGCGTCAGCGGGCTTTCTTGTTTCACGTGGAACATGGCGCCCCGAATTAAAAAAAAGGCCCGCTTGAGCGGGCCTTAGTTCTTGAACGGCTGCTGCAACCCAATTGTAGGTTCACAAAATAGGTGATAGGCCAGACCCCGTGAAATTGGAATCTTCGCCATTTTTTTTGTGAAATGAAGGGGTGCTTTTCACAGAAAAGCCGAGAAATCCCTACTCACCAATCACAAAAGTTGATTGGCCTGGAAAGGGCCGTTTACGACCGACGCGTGACTTTTCGGTAAGGGATGAGGAGTAGTCGCAGCGATCCTTTAGCTCCTAGTCTGGCGACCTTGGGTTCAGAATCCGACTGGCAATGCCCGCCGTCACTACTTCAGAGGAACCAGCTTCCTCTGCTGCCAAAATTGCGGGGGCTCATGCTGGTACCCAGGCCCGACAAATGCGCAGTTGCAGCCCTCAATTGCAAGGCTATCCAAAGCGGCACGCGTGTCAATCAAGATCTGATGCATGACGATGGCCGGCCTCACGGAGGTGAAACCGGAGATTCAGAATGACTAAACCGACCCCGTAGACACCAACCTCCACGAAGGCCGCTATCGACCCAAAGCTGTCCTTCAAGAAAGGCAGCTAACGGCGAGAAGCGGTCATTTTGTATCTACAGGTTTCGGGGCGATTCACTCGTCTGATGCTCAGGAGCACCAGGATGGGCGTCAAGGAGGTGGTCATCTTGAGGTGGACTATGCTGACCAGTTGCTCTCAAATCTAATCGTGAGGTCCTCCATGGCAAACCCCAATCTGCTGGCTCTATTCAGAGATGAAGTCCTTCTGACCGGGCCTGAAAGCTCCCTACCTAGCAACCTATCTCAGTTCTGGCTTGAGGAGCTCCAGAATCATCTGGAGAGGTATTTCGACGGTTTGAACTCGGAGTCAGATGCAGAAGAGAAGGATCTCGACATCTCCCTCCCACTCGCAGCGATCATCCACATCTTGTTCGCAAAAAATGGTGGGGAGGAGATATCCGAGAGCTCTGAAAAGCTGTACGAGTATTTCCAAGACTACCGGCTCGAACTGGCCCTTGAAGAGATCACGCGAAAGACTCATGTGGCTGCCGAGGCTGCAACCATTGAGACCATCTTCACCAACCGAGACGTCCTGGTGGAGCAAAGCCCCCTTCTTCAATAGGTACCTCCACCGATGCCATCGCCGGCGGGCACGCTCCGAGGCATTGATGGAATGCATTTTGACGACTGCCGAGATCAGCGAATGAAAGAAATTGCTGCGCCGATGTTCGATCTAATCGCTTTGTCGCTTCCACGAGGGTTGGGGTTTGGGGACAGCCCGCCAGTAGGGGCATGGCTTAGTGAGGACGGAATTTCTTGTGCCGCTCTAACCCGAAATATCAATTCCGGCAGCTTCGGAATTGTCACCTTGCGGCGTCGTGTCGATAGCGTGTGGGTGCTCCTCAGCCATGGTGAGTGCACCACTGGCGAGTCCGAAGCCCGCGCCTCAATCAGCCATTTTCTCTATACCCAAGCCCATCCGCTTCCACTCCCTTCAGGTGAACGACGACGTGCTCCTCTAAGCAGAATGGGTAAGCGCACACCAAGCGTGGTGTTCAAATCACTATTTGATCCAAGCCGCCGTATTGGGGCGTGGGCGCTGAATCAACTGTATCTCGCACTGCCATCCCCAGACAGAAATTGGGTTCCCGATTGCCAGACTGAGAATTTTCACACCCGCCTCTGGGAAGCCCACCTATTAGCGATTTTTCGTGAACAGGGACTCTTGGTCACCCAGCCTAAAGAATCACCCGATTTTCACATCGAGAATAGGCTGGGAGATGAGGCCTGGGTTGAAGCAGTGACAGCCAACCCGGAAGAGCGGTATGAGCATTTTGGCGCCTCGCCGGTCCCCCCACCCGCTGACCGACATGAGCGTTTCTTAGGAGCGGCTGCAGAAAGGTTTGCGAGGACCATCCAAAACAAATTGGACAAGCGTTACGAATCCCTACCGCACGTGGAGGGTAAGCCGCTCATTCTGGCCTTAGCCGATTTCCATGCGCCCAGTTCAATGCTGTGGAGCAGGGAGTCGCTCATCAGCTATCTCTATGGCTTTGCAGTTCACTCATCTGCGCATCGTGGTACGCACCTGATAACTGTGGAGGAAGAGACATCTCTGCTATCAGGGCGCCCCAACGGCCTATTTACGCTAATGGAAAATGCCCATCTTTCAGCGGTCATTTTCACCAATGCCTGCACAGTGCCAAAGCTCAGCCGAGTGCCGATCTCAGGTGGAGCTCATCTAGACGGGTACCGATACTTGCGGTTTGGTGAGTTTTTCGACCGTTCTCCGGGAGCATCACGAGGTATCCCATTTCTGTTGGATGTAGCGTCCAGCGACTACGGTCAGCTCTGGCCGCAATATGGCTACGAGCCGTGGTCTGCTGAAGTGGAGGTATTCCATAACCCTATGGCACTATACCCGGTGCCTAATGAGTTGATACCAGAAGTCACCCACTGGAGAGAAGTAAACGGAAGAGTCGAGTGCGAATCTTTCTTTGATGTATCCATACTCCGATCCAGAACACTCGTCCTCAGTGCAAACGCTAAGGTTCCGTCACTCGATGAGTTGCTGACAGCAGCCAGTCCTCCAGAGCTCTGACGGCGGCGGGGTGGCCGCATCGTTGCCACGCAGGTAGATGAGAATTTCTCAGCAAGCTACCCAGCCAGGGGAAGGACATGAGATCCCCTGCGCAATTCAGGACCGTTGAAGCGTCACCTCTCTTCGGGTAAAAGCATGACCGTCATACAACGCTACAACAGCGTCATACCCGAGAGCATAGGAAGAAAAATGTCGATCCAAGGACTAAAACGATACTTTGGAAACAAGATTCACGCAGTGATAATGATGGCCCCGCTTAAGCGGGAAATGATACGCCTCGGCATATGCACCCTTATGGCGATTATTCTGAATATCATCTTGTATACCGGCGTTGAAGTAGACGGCACCATCAAGCCGTGGGCAGAAACCCCGATAAAACTGTTTGCATCGTCGATGTTATTCGCCTTCATGATCAAGGCTTTTCTGCCAGTTCTCGGCTGGACGATACTGAAAGCAATGCTGTTGAGTGCGAACAATGCCTTCAGCGGCATACTGAGTTTTTTGGGCAATCAGTTCACAGGCGTCATGTACTGTACCGGAATTATTATGGGTTCTATCACGATTAAATTGTATATGGTTTCCGGGGTTTTAGACTCTGAGTTTGCTTATCTGTCCGCAATCGTATTTGCTTCCGGGGTTTTATATTTCTATGTGCTGCAATGCGCCATTCAAAAAACAATGAGTCCGGCCCTGCGTACACCAGCAGTACCGCGTTAAACCACTAGGCTGTGACTATTCATCTCTGGTGCTCAGTAGGCGCTCGCTCTGCTGAACCCTCACCCATACACAACCATTAATGGACTGGCCCGCCTTCGACTTTATGAAGAAGGCGAGCGAGCACGTGACTGATTGCGCATGTATTCCGAGATGAGACTTTCGAAATTGATGTCCGCCTCCTCAACGAGAATATTGACGTGACAGTACAGCTCTTCAGGACCTCTGAGATAATTGAAAATCCTTGATCTAACGATGCCGCAAACCCCTTCTTTGACCGCCGTAGAGGGGAGGTTGATAACATCGCCAACGCACGGGATAAGAGCTAGGCCATGGTCGCTGTTGAAGACAATGTCAGCTGGACAGGCATCAATGCTGGCATCGGATTGTCCTTGCGAAACCTGCTGATAATCAATGCTATACCTCATGTACAGCCTACCTCATTTGTTGAGTGAGGAATCAGCGCCGCGGATCGTAAACAGAAACCTCAAGTTCGCAAGCGACGGGAGCATGTAGCGGATTTTCGGTACTAGAGAGCTTGGCAACTATCGTTTTTCAAGCACATACCCTACGCCCCGAAGCGTATGTATCAGTTTGGTCTCGAAAGGGTCATCTATCTTGGCTCTGAGTCTTCGAATCGACACCTCTACAACGTTTGTGTCGCAGTCAAAATTCATATCCCAAACCTGCGAAATAATTTGGGTGCGGCTCAGCACCACACCGGTATTACGCATCAGGTAATGCAGTAACGCGAATTCTTTCGTGGTCAGGTCAATGCGCTGACCGTCCCTGAATGCCCTGTGCCGGCTCTGATCAAGCTCCAGGTCAGCGACGCGAATGACCTCTACGGATGCAGGGTGATCTGACCTGCGCATCAAGGCGCGAACCCGGGCCAGCAGCTCAGGGAACTCAAATGGCTTGATCAGGTAGTCATCTGCTCCGTTCTCCAGCCCCCGGACCTTATCCGCCAGCCGGCTTCTCGCCGTCAGCATCATGATACGGGAAGGGCAGTTTTTACGACGCAACAACTCAAGGACCTGCCAACCGTCCATCTCTGGCAGATTTATATCCAGGATAATCAGCTCATATTCGTGCTGCTTAGCCAAGAATAATCCATCTGACCCGGTGTGGACGCAATCTACGACATAGCCACATTCCGTCAGACCTTGACGCACATACTCCGCAGTTTTTACTTCATCCTCAATTACCAGAATTCGCATGGGATTTTGTCTCGATATCACTGAGCAATTAACCGCGCACGCGCGCCGGCATTATTGAAAGGGATGGTAAATCAAAATGAGCGTGCCGGGGCTCAAATGACGGATTTGTAATTTCTAGGTAATACAGTTGATAGTCTGGCGGTATATCTTGTCGCGGTTTGGGTTTGACAGTTGCGGGCCCTCTCTCCAGCAGGTGATTTGACCTTATGAAGTATTGGGTTATTTTCTTCTTTGTGCTGGCTTCGTTCCGCTCAGATGACGGCGAGGTCGCTCACATTGAAGAGACTGGTCATTGGTGTAGTCATGAACTTCACCGGCATGCGATGCGTACAATCGAACGCCTACTTGAATTTTAGGCAAAAAAAAGGCGCCCAATGGGCGCCAAATATCCACCTTTTACCAAAGGAGCACTTAAGCCACTCAAGGTGAATGCGTAATGCTCGTTTTACTAACAGGACCCGCCAATGGATAACTGGCCCAGTTAGCGAATTACAGAATCGAAAGCGGGTACTCGATGATTACACGAGTTTCATCCAGATCCGATTCGAAAGCAGTGGCACGCGTGGTTGCCTGGCGCAACCGGAAGGACAGATCTTTTGCCGGACCGGTTTGGACAACGTATTTGACTTCGACGTCACGCTCCCAACGCTTCTGATTGTCGAGCGGGTTGCCGTTGTCGTCGGTGCGCATGTAGAACTGGTTAGCGTTCGAGTAATCCGCACCCGAGCCTCTGGCGTAGCGCGTCATGAACGTCAGGCCTGGAATGCCGTAGCTGGTGAAGTTCAGGTCATAGCGCAGCATCCAGGAACGCTCTTTCGGCGAGTTGAAGTCGCTGTACTGGATGGAGTTGTCGACGAAAATCGAGTCCGACTGACGCAGGTAGTCGAAATCGTCGTCGCCGTTGTTGCGCTGATGCGACAGGGCCAGGGTGTGGGCACCGTAACGCACACCGACCTTGGCACTCCAGATGTTGTTGTCGAATTCACCCAGGCGCTTCTTACCTTCATCTACGGCTTTGTAGTAGTTGAAGCCACCGATCAGCGCCAGATCGTCGCTCAGCGGGTAAACCACGCTTGTGCCGGCGTAGTACTGATTCCAGACGTCTTTCAGCTGGCTGGCGTAGACGCTCACAGTCCAGTTGTCGTTGATCGAGTAGTCACCGCCACCGTAACCGATCCATGGCGAGTTGACCGGGCCGCCGTAGAACGTCACGAAGTTGTCGTTCAGGTTGCTTGAGACCGGCTGGCTCATCGCATGCAGACGACCACCCTGGAGGGTAAGGCCCTGGATGCTGGTGTTCTCAACGGTCACACCGCGGAAACTCTCTGGCAGCAGGCGAGAGTCACCCGATGCGACGACCGGGGTCGATGGGAAGACATCACCCACTTTCACGATGGTATCGAACAAGCGGACTTTGGCTGCGCCGCCGACCTTGGTGTATTCGTCGCGAGCTTCACCCTTGTTATCAACGGGCAGCACGTCGAAGGAGCTACGGCCGCCGTTGCGCCCATCACCGGTGTCGAGCTTGAGGCCGATCATGGCAAAGGCATCAACGCCAAAGCCAACGGTACCTTGGGTAAACCCGGAGTTGAATTTGCTGATGATCGCGTGCGCCCAGGCTTCGGAGTAGCCGTTCGTATTGCCCTTGCCACTGTTGTAAGTGGGGGCGGTGCTGTCGCGGTTATCACGGTTGAAGTAGAAGTTACGGTTCAACACTGTAAGGCTGCTGCCTTCAATGAAGCCTTCTGGCTTGTCTTCAGCTTGTGCCGAAATAGCATAGCTTCCAGACAGCGCAGAAACTGCCGCCAAATACAGTGGTACTTTGATTTTCATCCGATGCTCCTTTGATTCACGGCAGTTTTTATTATGTTTACCGGCGCGGGTGTCGTTAGTTGTTCTGACCCGGCGGCGCGCCTAGCGTAGCGCGAGCTCATATTTGCAGGCCGAAGATAACGGGAGGGTGATAGGACAATTACAATTTCGTCATCTACCTGTTATTCGGCACCTTCGCACCGCGTGTTTGCCATCTCTGTTGCTTGTATCGAAATCATCGTGTCGGGTTGGGTTTCCCAGTATTTACGGGCATTACAAAGCTTTCTTACGAAATTGTAATTTTCTAGCCACCCCTCTGATAGCTACCGCTCATTAGAGTGCCATCACCTAATCAAGTGGGGCTTGGCAGCTGTTTCGGCGTTCTCGCCAAGCTTTATCGAAGTTTGTGCACGAGGACCATCAAAGTGCCCCGGTATAACCGCAATGTCTTACCCAAGACCCCCGTCTCGCCCTGGAAGATCGCTGCACTCTGTGCAGTCATCTCTGGGTTGATGGCGCCTGCAGCCCTTGCCCAAAGCATCAGCTTGCCCCAGGCGCTTTCGACGGCCATGGATGCCAACCCAGACCTGGCCGCGGCCAGGCAAGAAATTGGGATCGCTGATGGTGCTCGCAAGCAGGCCGGGCTTATCCCCAACCCCACAATCTCGTATGACGTGGAAGACACCCGTCGTAACACCAGCCAGACGACTGTCTCTCTCAGCCAGACCCTTGAGCTGGGCGGTAAGCGGGGGGCTCGTGTTGACGTCGCCACATACGGGCAGACCGCCGCACAGCTTGAGTTAGACCGTCGCGTTAACGGCCTGCGTGCAGATGTCGTCCAAGCCTTTTACGCCGCGTTGCGGGCCCAGACAGGTCTCGACCTGGCCAAGCAATCTCTCGAACTGACTGAGCGCGGTCTTCGCATCGTCGATGGCCGTGTTCGCGCAGGTAAGTCGTCCCCAGTGGAGGCGACCCGCGCTCAAGTGCAACTGGCCGAAGCCCAGCTGCAAGTTCGACGTGCAGAAACGGAAAAAGCGACCGCTTACCAACAGCTCGCTCAAATTACCGGGAGCTCAGTCACCGTGTTTGATCGACTCGAATCGCCAACCCTCTCCCCGGGCTTGCCACCTCGCACTGAAGATCTGCTGGCTAAGCTCGACCAAACAGCAGAAATGCGTCAGGCCGTGGTGCAGATAGACAAGAGCGATGCCTCGCTCGGCTCAGAGAAAGCTCAGCGTATCCCGAACCTTACTGTCAGTGTAGGTAGCCAGTACGACCGCTCTGTGCGCGAGCGGGTCAACACTGTGGGCCTGTCTATGCCTTTGCCGCTGTTCGATCGTAACCAGGGCAACATTCTTTCCGCTTCTCGTCGTGCAGATCAGGCCCGGGACCAGCGCAATGCTGTTGAGCTGCGCCTGCGCACCGAAACCCAAACCGCGTTGAACCAATGGTCCACCGCCATGCAGGAGGTCGAGTCCTACGACAAGACCATTCTGCCTTCAGCCCAACAAGCCGTAGAGACCGCAACCCGCGGCTTCGAGATGGGCAAATTCGGTTTCATCGAAGTGCTGGATGCCCAGCGCACCTTGATCGTCGCTCGTGGCCAATACCTCGAATCGTTGGCAGCGGCGACCAATGCGCGTGCGCAGGTGGAAAGGGTTTATGGCGAAGTCGGCTCAACCGCCGGCACTCGCTGAACGGGCCAAACATTTTCTTCGGCACACAGCCTTGAACAAGCCGGTGCCTACGATCAGCAGGAGTAGCAATGGATAACAAACGCAAGATCGCCCTCGCGGTAGCCGCTGTGGCAGCCCTCGGATTTGGCAGCCTTGCCTGGAACAACAGTTCCGGACAGCAGGCCGCCAGTACTGCCGAGCATGGCGCTAACGATGGCCATGGCGACGAAAAGAAAGCCGCATCTGCCGCCAAAGAGGAAGGTGATGAGGGCCATGGTGAAGAAGGCCACAGCGAAGAGGGCGGTGAAGAAGAGGGCAAGCTGACGCTCAGCGCTGAACAGATCAAGGCCGCTGGTGTTGCCCTGGAAGCTGCAGCGCCTCGTGACCTCGGTACCGTCGTGAGCTTCCCTGGCGAAATTCGCTTCGACGAAGATCGTACTGCCCACGTGGTTCCTCGTGTTCCTGGCGTTGTTGAGGCTGTCCAGGCCAACCTGGGCGAGACGGTCAAGAAAGGGCAAGTCCTCGCGGTAATCGCCAGCCAGCAGATCTCTGACCTGCGCAGCGAACAACAGGCCGCACAGCGTCGCGTCGAACTGGCGCGTGTGACCTTCGAACGTGAGAAGCAACTGTGGCAGGACAAGATCTCTGCAGAGCAAGACTACCTCCAAGCACGCCAAGCGCTGCAAGAAGCGGAGATCTCCTTGGCCAACGCCAAGCAGAAGGTCGGCGCAATCGGTGCCTCGGTTAACTCCGTTGGCGGTAATCGTTACGAGCTCCGCGCTCCCTTCGACGCCGTGGTAGTGGAGAAACACCTGACCGTCGGCGAAGTCGTCAGCGAGGCGACCAACGCCTTCATCCTTTCCGACCTGAATCAGGTCTGGGCGACCTTCGCAGTTCCGCCGACAGATCTGGGCAAGGTCACGACTGGCCGTGCAGTGAAAGTCTCTTCGCCTGACATGAACGTCGAGGTCGAAGGGAAGGTGGGTTATGTCGGCAGCCTGCTGGGCGAGCAAAACCGTGCAGCTACTGTCCGCGTCACCTTGACCAACCCCAACGGCGCCTGGCGTCCAGGCCTGTTCGTAAACATTGCGGTCACCTCCCAGACCGATCGAGTTGCCGTAGCGGTCCCTGAGCACGCTGTGCAGACCGTTGAAGACAAACCTTCGGTATTCGTACGCACCCCAGATGGCTTTGACACCCGCCCGGTAAAACTGGGTCGCCGCGACAATGGGTACGTGGAAATCATCGACGGTATTGAAGCCGGCGCCCAGGTAGCAACCAGTGGCAGCTTCACACTCAAGTCCGAGCTCGGCAAAGCTTCTGCCGAACACGGTCACTGATGCGAACTGACAGGATGATTTCTCATGTTTGAACGTATCATCAGATTCGCCATCGAGCAGCGCATCGTAGTAATGATCGCCGTTCTGATCATGGCGGGTATCGGTATCTACAGCTATCAAAAGCTGCCCATCGATGCGGTACCCGATATCACCAACGTCCAGGTGCAGATCAACACTGCAGCGCCTGGTTACTCGCCCTTGGAAACCGAACAACGGATCACGTTTCCAGTTGAAACGGCCATGGCCGGTCTCCCGGGCCTTCAGCAGACCCGTTCCCTGTCTCGCTCTGGCCTGTCTCAGGTCACCGTGATCTTCAAGGATGGCACTGACATCTTCTTTGCCCGCCAGTTGATCAACGAGCGGCTGCAGGTTGCGAAGGAACAGCTGCCAGAAGGTGTAGAGGCCGTCATGGGTCCGGTATCTACCGGCCTCGGCGAGATCTTCCTGTGGACTGTTGAAGCCGAAGATGGCGCGGTCAAAGAGGACGGTACGCCGTACACCCCGACCGACCTGCGCGTGATCCAGGACTGGATCATCAAGCCTCAGCTGCGTAACGTCCCGGGTGTGGCCGAGATCAATACCATCGGCGGTTATGCCAAGCAGTTCCTGGTTGCGCCGGATCCAAAGCGCCTGGCTACCTACAAGCTGACACTCAATGACCTGGTCGCAGCGTTGGAAAGTAACAACGCCAACGTCGGTGCCGGCTACATCGAGCGTAATGGTGAACAGTTGCTCATCCGTGCACCGGGTCAGGTAGGCAATATCGAAGACATCGCCAACATCGTGATCACCAGTGTGGATGGTGCACCGATTCGCATCAGCAGCGTTGCTGACGTCAGCATCGGTAAAGAGCTCCGTACAGGTGCTGCTACTGAGAACGGCCGCGAAGTCGTGCTCGGTACCGTGTTCATGCTGATTGGTGAAAACAGCCGCACCGTATCTCAAGCTGTCGCCGCCAAATTGGCGGACATCAACCGCACCCTGCCAAAGGGCGTGGTGGCTGTGACTGTTTACGACCGTACCAACCTGGTTGAAAAAGCCATCGCGACGGTGAAGAAGAACCTGGTGGAAGGCGCGATCCTGGTTATCGCCATTCTGTTCCTGTTCCTCGGCAACATCCGTGCGGCTCTGATCACCGCGATGGTGATTCCGCTGTCCATGCTGTTCACCTTCACAGGCATGTTCAACAACAAGGTCAGTGCCAACTTAATGAGTTTGGGGGCACTCGACTTCGGCATCATCGTCGACGGTGCCGTGGTTATTGTAGAAAACGCGATCCGTCGACTGGCTCATGCGCAACATAAGCATGGCCGCATGCTCACCAAAACCGAACGCTTCCACGAGGTCTTTGCCGCGGCGCGAGAAGCTCGCCGGCCGCTGATCTTCGGTCAGCTGATCATCATGGTGGTGTACCTGCCGATCTTCGCCCTCACCGGCGTCGAAGGCAAAATGTTCCACCCGATGGCCTTCACCGTTGTGATGGCGCTGCTGGGTGCAATGGTCCTGTCCGTTACCTTTGTTCCTGCAGCTATTGCCATGTTCGTCACTGGCAAGGTGAAGGAAGAGGAAGGCGTGGTCATGCGCACAGCTCGACTGCGCTATGAACCGGTTCTGCAATGGGTGCTGGGACATCGGAACATCGCTTTCTCGGCCGCAGTAGCCTTGGTCGTGCTCAGTGGTTTGCTGGCAAGTCGTATGGGTAGCGAGTTCATCCCAAGCCTCAGTGAGGGTGACTTTGCGATGCAGGCCATGCGTGTGCCTGGAACGAGCCTCACTCAATCTGTCGAGATGCAGCAGCGTCTGGAGAAAGCGGTGATTGCGCAGGTGCCTGAAGTTGAGCGGATGTTCGCACGCTCGGGTACCGCAGAAATTGCATCTGACCCGATGCCGCCGAACGCCTCTGACGCCTACATCATGCTCAAGCCTCAGGATCAGTGGCCTAACCCGAAGAAGCCTCGTGATGAGCTGATTGCTGAAGTGCAGAAGGCCGCAGCGGGTGTTCCAGGAAGCAACTACGAGTTGTCGCAGCCAATCCAACTGCGTTTCAACGAGCTGATTTCGGGCGTGCGTAGTGACGTCGCTGTGAAAGTCTTCGGCGATGACATGGACGTGCTCAACAACACCGCCAACAAGATCGCGGCAGCGCTCAAAGCGGTCCCGGGCTCATCGGAAGTGAAAGTTGAGCAGACATCCGGCCTGCCGGTGCTGACCATCAACATTGACCGCGAAAAAGCAGCACGCTACGGCCTGAACATCGCGGATGTTCAGAACTCGATCGCTATCGCCGTGGGTGGCCGTCAGGCCGGCACGCTGTATGAGGGCGACCGTCGGTTCGACATGGTAGTACGCCTACCAGAGACCGTTCGCACCGACGTAGCGGGTATGTCCAGCTTGCTGATCCCGGTACCTGCCAATGCGGCACAGGGTGCCAATCAGATCGGCTTCATCCCGCTGTCCCAGGTCGCCAATCTGGACCTGCAACTGGGCCCGAACCAAATCAGCCGCGAGAACGGCAAACGTCTGGTTATCGTCAGCGCCAACGTTCGAGGCCGCGATCTGGGGTCCTTCGTTGAGGAGGCGACCGCATCGCTGGACAAGAAGGTGCAAATCCCTGCGGGCTACTGGACGACTTGGGGGGGCCAGTTCGAGCAGCTGCAGTCGGCTGCCAAACGCCTGCAGATCGTTGTTCCAGTCGCCTTGCTGCTGGTCATGACCTTGTTGTTCCTGATGTTCAACAACCTGAAGGACGGCATGCTGGTCTTCACCGGTATTCCATTCGCACTCACCGGTGGTGTTGTGGCGTTGTGGCTGCGGGACATCCCACTGTCGATCTCGGCAGGTGTCGGCTTCATTGCACTGTCCGGCGTTGCAGTACTGAACGGCCTGGTGATGATTGCCTTCATCCGCGGGCTAAGGGAGGAGGGACGAACGCTCAGACAGGCAGTCGATGAAGGTGCATTGACCCGTCTGCGACCTGTTCTGATGACAGCCTTGGTAGCGTCCCTGGGCTTCATCCCGATGGCTTTGGCCACCGGCACCGGTGCCGAAGTTCAGCGGCCATTGGCGACGGTGGTGATTGGCGGGATCCTGTCCTCCACCGCACTGACCTTGCTGGTACTGCCTGCCCTGTATCACTGGGCACACCGCAAGGATGAAGACGGCGACGAGGCCGAAGTGGTTAGCTAACAGCCTCCGCTAAAGAGAAGCCCACAACACGTGTTGTGGGCTTTTTTGTTTAAAGTGAAGTAGATGCACTTACCTTTCAAAATTGTAAGTTTCTCGTCATGCCGGTGATGCCTATGCATTGCTAAGGTTACGCCCGAGAAGTTTTGAAATTGAGAGGGTTTTATGAAAAAGCTAATTATCGCTGCTGCACTTGTTGTTTTCTCGGTGGCTTCGCAGGCCAACACTTTCTCCGAGAGCAAGCAGCTTCAATACACCAAGGAACACCAGACCGCAGTGGCCAAGTACGCGGAGAAAAATGGCAAGCCAATGCCAGAGATTCAGGATTACAAATATGGCATGAAGATAGACGTTGCGAAATTCGTACGTCAGTCGCAGGACCCCCGTACCTGCCAGGTCTATCCACGGTTGATGACCTTCGAGGACTCCCAGGGCACGCTCAAGACTGTTCGTTACTCGATGTATTCGCAATGCATCAACAACAAGTAGTAAACGATTTGAACAGAACAATTAGAGAATTCATAAATGCCAGGCAGTGCCTGGCATTTTTTATTACGCCCGATACCCCATAGCTTCGAAATGTTAACGCCTGGGCTCGGGCAAACCGTGCAATAGATCTTAGCCAACCAACAGAGACGGCTCCCCAACTGCAGAGGGCAATTGGAAGCCTTGACCCCAGAAGGGACGAGTTATGAAGAGTTTGCTTGAACGCCCTGATGACCAAGCCGGGCATGAAGGTCATAGCCATGAGCATGGCGGCATTTTTGGAATGAACACAGAGCTGATTTTCGCGCTGATCTGTGGTGCTCTCCTGGGTGCCGGAGCTCTCGCAGGAAAACTTGGCCTGATTGATCGTCTGCCTCTGATTCTGTACGTGTCGGCCTACGTGTTCGGTGGATGGTTCACCACTAAGGAAGCGGTTACCAACATCCGTCAGAAACGCTTCGAGATCGACTCGCTGATGCTTCTCGCCGCAGTCGGTGCCGCGAGCATCAGCGCCTGGGCGGAGGGGGCTCTGCTGCTGTTCCTGTTCAGTCTGGGGCATTCCCTTGAAAGCTACGCGATGGGGCGGGCCAAGAAAGCGATTGAGGCACTGTCCAAGCTCGCACCAGCCACCGCGATCGTACGCAGAGCAAATGGCACGGTGGAGATGCCCGTGGAGCTGCTGGTTCCCGGTGACGTTGTCATCGTGCGCCCCAATGACCGCCTGCCGGCCGATGGTTTTGTAGTCGTAGGCTCCTCAAGTATCAACCAGGCGCCAGTAACCGGTGAGAGCGTCCCCGTGGACAAGCAACCTGTTCCTGATGCCGAACTCGCACGCAGCAAGCCAGATGCAGTGGATGCAGCCTCGAAAGTCTTCGCCGGTACCATCAATGGCGAAACGCTCATCGAGGTTGAGGTAACCCGGCGCTCTACGGAGAGTACCTTGGCGCGGGTCATCAAGATGGTCAGTGAAGCCGAAGTCAGGAAGTCACCGACCCAGCGATTCACGGACCGCTTCCAACGCATATTCGTCCCGTTGGTTTTACTGCTGGTAGTCGGGCTGCTATTTGCCGGCATTTTCCTTGACGAGCCGTTCCGTGACTCGTTCTACCGGGCGATGGCCGTACTGGTTGCAGCCAGCCCCTGCGCGCTCGCGATCGCTACACCAAGCGCCATTCTCTCTGGCATCGCCAGGGCAGCCCGAGGTGGCGTGCTGATCAAGGGCGGTGCGCCACTTGAAGAGCTTGGATCATTGAATGCCATGGCATTCGACAAGACCGGTACCCTGACCGAAGGGCGCCCACGTATCACCGATGTAATACCCATAGGCGGCACGCAGATCGAGGATCTGCTAAACGTCGCCATCGCTGTGGAGTCGATGAGCGACCATCCGCTGGCTGCGGCAATTGTGCGTGACGGTGAAGAGATGATTGGCACACGGCGCCGATTCCAAGCCAAGAACATGAGCAACATGATTGGCCGCGGCGTGCGTGCTGAGCTTGATGGGCAGTTCGTCTGGATTGGCAAGGTCGAGATGTTCGGTACCAATGGTATTCCCGCACTCAGCAAGGCAGCCCTGGAGGCTGCGGAGCGTCTACGTCAGTCAGGCCGTACCACCATGGTGGTACGGCGTGCTGACAAGGATCTGGGCGCTATCGGGCTATTGGACACACCCCGGGAGGGGGCCAAAGAGGCACTCCAGAAGCTTAGAGAGATGGGCATCGAACGCATGGTCATGATTTCTGGAGACCACAACCGCGTTGCAGAGGCTGTAGCCAAACAAGTTGGCTTAGATGAAGCGTGGGGAGACCTGATGCCGGAAGACAAGGTCAAGGCCATCAAAAACCTGCGCCTTAGCGCCAAGGTGGCCATGGTGGGTGACGGCGTCAATGATGCCCCTGCCATGGCCAGTTCGAGCGTTGGTATCGCAATGGGGGCTGCTGGATCTGATGTTGCCCTGGAAACGGCTGATATCGCGCTTATGGCTGACGACATCAGGCAACTCCCATTTGCGGTGGGGCTGAGCCGTCACACGCGATCGATCATCCACCAGAATCTGTTCGTCAGCTTGGGGATTGTGGCCATCCTGGTTCCGTCCACCATCATGGGCTTGAGCATTGGTGCCGCTGTTGCGATCCATGAGGGCTCCACACTGTTGGTCGTCTTCAACGCCTTGCGCCTGTTGGCCTACCGCAGAAGCACCTGATCCCTGAGCTTCAATCATGAAGCTAAGCAGGGAAATGACCTGAAGTAGAAGTACGGGTCGTGCGCGATCAGCGCACGACCCGTACTTTTCTCTCACTCGTCGATCCCGATGCGCTTGAGGCTTTCAAGGGCCTTTCCGCACTCAGGTGAGCCATGCCGTAAGCCGCAGGCCAATGCAGCTTTGAGGCTCATGACACCGGCTACGAAACCGACTTGATTGCCGACTCCGTGTCCGTCCGCAAATCCCTGATCATACGCAATCTCGACAAGCGCATTGATCGCCGCCAGGGTGTCCTGTTTGTTTTTACTCTTTTGCATATCTACTCCGCGAGCATTCAGCTCATATCGCTCGGTTAGGTGGCGGCGCCTTCAGGTTTGGGGTGAGCGAATCCCGCTCCCATAGCCAATCCCTAACGGGGGGCTCAGCCCGCCACCGTAAGGAAAATCAGCTATTGAGAGCAGATGACTCGTTTTGGTCACCCGTGCTGCTCGCCTCACCGCATTGGCACTGAGTGGGTACATCCGGGTAGTCGCTGTGATTCTCAATGAACAGCGTTCGGCAGGTTTCGCACCCATAGATCCGGGGCAGGGATTTAAGGCCGCTCGGAAGCACGTCACTCAGAGGCTCGTTATGCCAAGGAGCCCCGTCAAGGATTCTTGAACGCAGGATGTTTCCCAGGCGCCAGGTGTCACTTTGTGCGCGCCAGGACCACATCGGCGCAGAAAGCGAATACTGGATGAAGGTCTCTTGTGACTGCCTGGATAGCGGGTACTTGGGGCGGGTCCAGCCGGAATCGATGATGCTGAACCCCATGCCCATTTCTGCGCTCGGGTGGGTCTTTTCACCAAAGAAACGGTCATGCGTCGCTGGAGCCGTCGCATGATGGTCAGTCGGTGGGAATACCCACAGATAACACTCATCCCGGTTGACCATGCTGATGAGCTCGCTTGGCCCCCGCATGGGGGAATTTGCAGCCAGGGCGAAGCGATCCTTCCACGACATTTTGGGAGGCGGCGCAATACCAGCAGCGATGGCCAACGTGGCAGTCTTGGGGACGAAGCGATCGCCTAGCTCGTTCAGATCCAGGTTCTTGCAGAGAGCCTTGAAGGCCTTTTTGCGAGTCTTCGAGCTGAAGGAGGGGTCAAGGAGCAGGCGAACCTGGTTCACGCCGATTCCCGCAGTTCGTAGCACCTCAATGACTTCTTCAGCCACACCGACTGCTTGAAGATCGGTCAATCCTAAGCACGTTTTCGCCCGCTCGACCGCCGCGTAGAGGTTGTACTGCCGTGTCTCGTTGTCACGACAGACCTGAATTGGCAGCTTGTCTTGGATGGCAACTTGCGGTGCAACGGAGCCGATGGCCGCGTGGAACAGCTGGTGGAGGTGCAGATGAGAGTACGGGCGGCCAGAAGCCGAGAACGAGGCGTGCAGCTGAGCAGCGAGAGGTTGAAGCAGCTTTTTTGCAGACATGACTATCCCCTAATGAGCGACGTTGGGGTAGCTGCGCTTGTAGGGCCGTTAGACGCGAAGCTGGACGTCGAATCAGGTTCAATCATGAATAGGAGTCAGGTTTGATTTGCTTGCACGGCCACCATGCAAAGCCCGACGCGGCAATCACATCAGATTCGCCGAGCTTTGGCAAGAGCGGTCATCGGTAAGCGAAAGCAGGTAGGAGGAGGGCGCTCCATGCTTGATCACCTCCAGAAACAGGAAAGCCGGAAGCACGTTGAGCGCTTCCGGCTTTCTCACGTCAGACTGATGAGAGGGATCAGAAGACGTATTGCAGGCGGGTCACGATGGCATTGCCGCTGTCGTCGCCCACGGTGTTCTCGTTGTTGTCGGTGCGCACGTTGATGTAGTTGGCACTGACTTTCACCGCCTCGTTGACGTACCAGTTCACACCCACCGTGTGGCTCTTGGCCTTGCGCTCGTTCGATTGGTCCGCCGCGGTGACCAGGTTGCCGTCTTCGACCTTGATATCGTCAAAGCGGTAGAAGACTTCCCAGGCCCCCAGTTCCTTGTTCTCTGGTTTGATAGTGTCGAACTTGGCACCATCGAGCTTGTAGATACGCGGCTCGCCGGTCAGGGTGTAAGCCATCTGGGCGTAGTAACCGGAGGCCTTCATGTCGTTGTTGGCCTGGTCAGCTTTCAGCTTGCGGCGAAGGTATTCCGCTTGAACCGAGAACGGGCCGGTGGCCCAGGCACCTTCGAGACCCCAGACCGAGTCGTCCTTCCACAGGCCATCTTGTGCAGCAGCACCGCCAAACAGCATGCGGTTGCCGTTGGTGCCGGCATCGCCGCCGCCATTGGTATCTACACCGCGGACGCCCAGACGCGAACGAATCCGGGTATCGACCGCACTGTTTTTGAGGTCGCGGTAAGCGTACTGAGCACCGACGTGCAGGACGTTGCCATCACTGTGCAGCGGTGCGAACACGCCACGTACGTTGTAGCGCTTGGTGCTGTCGCCATCCGAGTTGTTATTGGTTTCGCTGAAAACGCTACCGGAAACATAAGCCATGTCAGCGATGGTGCTGGTGGCTTGAACACCCATGCCGGCGTTGTCGTTGATCCAGTCCGCCAGGTCGTACGAGAGGTTCCGCTCCATGGCGGTGGTCCACTTCGAACTGGTGGCTTTCTCAAGACCGAAGTCGGTGTAGAAACGGCCAAAGCGCAGTTGCACCGGCTTGAAACCCGTGTAGGTCAGGCTGGCTTCGTCGAAGTAGCCGTCGGAGTCGTTGCCCGTGTTGCGGGAAAGGTCGTAGTTGAGCTGATACTTCCAGTCGCGGTACAGCACGCCACCGAGCTCAAGGTAGGCGCGACGGAAGTAGCCTGCGTCAGCGGTATCGCCATTCTTGGTGAAGACACCATCGAAACGGCCGTAGTCGGCCTGAACTCGGCCGCCCAGTTTGAAACTGAATTCCTTGTCAGAAGTCGATACTTCAAGACCGCCCTTGGTCTTCAGAACGATGTCAGCTCCGTCAGTGGTTACTGTTCCGGAGAATGCTTGCGAGGAAAATGTGCCTATTATTGCGGCAGCCAACAGCTTTTCCCGCATGTTCGAAGAACGGATCATTGCTTGCCTCTCGTATGTTAAGTGCTTAGCTACCGACGTTATATTTCGCCCTGCGCCGGCCTAAATTTATCTTGCAGATGGGAGCAGGCCACGGTTGTCACCTGCTGTAACAAGATGCCTTTGTTCTAAGCACTCTGACTAGGTTGCAAGCGAATATGACAGTTGTGTTTCTGTAGTGTTAACGGAGGAGTTTCAAACCTAACAAAACTGTTACCGAACAAGCCAGTCCTTCTTATCAAAGAAGCTCTTCTTGATCAATCTTCGAATTTCCAAAACCTGCGGATTGCGGACAAGCTTCGTTTTGATAACAAGATAGACATCTTTCTCCTCCAGGTCGTCCAGGAAACCCGGCACGGGTAGGATATTTCTCTCCAGTTTTCGGCTGTAGTCGGGCAGCACTCCAATACACGCACCGCCAACGACAAGGCCTCGTGATAGGTTGTAGCTCTTGACCCGAGTGGTACCGCCCTGATGCTCAGCCATTATCGATGCCCACTTTCGTGAGCCCGCCAAGATCTCTTCATCCCAAGGGACAACGAGCATGAAGTTGTGCAAATCCAAGCTCTCCACTGGAAGGGTGACGCTTCTTGAATAGCGGCTGGAAATGAACAGGGCGTGCCCAATCCGGCCAAGCCGTTCAAACCTATACGTAGGATGGCGATCAAGCGCGCCTTTATCATCTGGGCTCACCAAAGCGATACCCACATCGACTTCACACTCAGAAAGCATCTGCGTTGTGCATTCTGAATGGATTTCCAGCTGCATTTCGGCATGATCACGCACGTAGGCGACTAGATCGCGGTTTACGATGTCGTTCAGCACTGGCTCTGTGATCGCGATGGTAAGCCTGGGGACTTCCTTTTCACCGGACTTGCCAAGGCCGTCTGGGCCGAAGAGCTGGCACAGGTAATGGCTGACCCTCTCGCCTGTGCGGGTCAGGGCAAGCTTGTTGTGTTTGTAGACAAACACGGGAGCACCAATGTGCTCTTCCAGTTTCTCCAAGCGTTTCCGCAGGCCTACCACTGGCACATTGAGCCCTCGGGCAGCCTGTTTGAAACTGGCACAACGTGCTGTTGCGAAAAACTCTACGGCCAGCTGATCATCAATTGGCAAATCATCCAATATGTCAGGGCTGTAAGGAACAACGGTGCTTGTATATGTTTCATTTTGTGTAACCATTAGGTCCCCCTTAATTCGGGGAATCTATCTCAATGCCACCCGGTGTTTCCTTATCTTGTCAACATTGTAATCCACGGGTCATGCATGCGTTATCGGAAGGCTTTTATTTCGAAAGCGTAATTTTCAGGCAATCCCTCTGATATTGTAGCGTGCTAGCCTAGTGCGCCGACTTGTTACTTACCATATATAGATTCGGCTAATTACGCATTTACATTTAGTTCACTATTTTTTCACCTTTGCCTCCATAGGCTTTGGGCATGGAAAATCAAACCCCACCTCTTACTACCTTACTGATTCGTTATCTGGGGATCGGCTTCATAGCAACGGGAGTCCATTATGCGGTGTTCCTATTGCTGGTTACGACAGAATTCGTTACTCCGTTACTGGCCAGTATCTGTGGCGGCATGGTTGGCGCAATCGCGAGCTTCATTGGAAATAGGGCGCTCTGTTTTGTGGCAGATGGCTCTCGTAAGTTTCAGCCTGTCAGGTTTGCACTGGTCGCGTTAACCACAAACTTCGGCAATGGCGTGGGTATGTGGTTCCTCATCAAGTCGAATCTGTCACCGCTCATCTCCCAAGTCGTAGTGACCTTAAGCCTCACTGCACTTGGATTCATTGCACATCGTTTTTGGACATTCAATCATGCAGACATTACATCGCTTTCCCGAGCGCCCTGATCCCTTGTTAACCATCGTGGTCCCTTGCTTCCAGGAAGAGGAAACCATCCCCGAGTTCCACCAGCGAATCACCCGCGTGGTGAAGCGCTTACCCGTCTCCTGCGAAATCCTCTATGTCGACGACGGCAGTAATGACCGGACGGCCGACATTCTTCGCCACTATCAGGATGGGTCATCTGTACGTTGCCTGTCCCTGAGTCGCAACTTCGGCAAAGAGGCTGCACTGAGCGCCGGGATAGACCATGCCCGTGGCAGTGCGCTGATCTTCATTGATGTCGACCTGCAGGATCCACCAGAGCTCATCGCGGCCATGGTGGACTACTGGCAACGCGGCTACGACGTGGTGAACATGCAGCGCAACCTGAGAATCGGTGATTCGTGGTTCAAGCGCATGAGTGCCCGGGCTTACTACTGGGTCATGCAGCGCCTGGTGGAGAAGGTGGACATGCCGGCCGATGTCAGCGATTTCCGATTGATTGGGCCTGCGCCGCTGGCAGCCCTGCGGGCCCTGGATGAACGCTCCAGGATTCTCAAAGGCATGATCGGCTGGGTAGGCTTTCGTACCATCGAACTGCCCTACAATCGCACTGTTCGCCATGCCGGGAGCACCAAATGGAATGCAGCTGGCCTGTTCAATCTGGCCATCGAGAGCATCGTCAGCTTCTCTCGCAAACCACTGCGCATTTTCAGCCTCATCAGTTTCGGTCTTTTCGTCTCCAGCATCTGCTACATGCTTGCGTCGCTTGTGGCAGGCAGTTTCGACATCCATCACCTGATCGTCGGAATGGCTTCATTCATGTGCGTCGGTGTCGCCATGGTGGGGGAGTACCTGGGCGTGACACTCGCGGAAGTGAAGCGCCGGCCTCTCTATTTCCTGAAGCACAGCAACAAGGCAGATCCCGTGTCACTCCACCCTTCGATGGCTTCGATCGAGGGTAAGAAATGCTGAACCTGAAGAACGAGAGGACGCTGTGGTGGGTCCTGGGTTCGATTTTGCTATTGCGTTTGGTGGGGCTGGGCATCTACCCGCTGATGGACACATCTGAGGCCCGTTACGCTGAAATGGCTCGCAAGATGGTCGAGTTGAATGACTGGATCACGCCCATGTTCGACTACGGGGTACCGTTCTGGGGCAAGCCTCCGTTGTCCTTCTGGACCCAGGCCGCGAGCATGACGGTCTTCGGCGTTAACGAGTTCGCTGCGCGCTTCCCAGCGTGGCTACTCCACCTGGCAAGCTGTTTCATCATCATCAAACTCGGCACGCAGCAGATTTCTCGTAACGCCGGCATCTGGGCTGCCATTATTTTTTCCAGCACCACACTTGGCCTGGTCTCCAGCGGTGTTGTGCTGACTGACCCTGTTTTGTCGTTCTCGATTCTGCTGGCCAGCTACGGTTTCTGGCGTTGGATGAAGTGCGCCAGCAAGGCGGATGCCTACCTGATGTTCGCAGGTCTCGGGCTGGGCTTGCTTGCCAAAGGGCCGCTGACCCTGGTGCTTATGGGGGCGCCGGCATTCGCCTGGTTCGTTATCTACAAGGAATGGGGACGGGTACTGAGGCTTCCCTGGATTAGCGGCCTTGTACTCATGTTCGGTATATCCGTGCCATGGTATGTCGCGGCCGAGATGAAAACGCCCGGCTTCATGGAGTACTTCTTCGTTGGTGAGCACTGGAGCCGCTACGTCGTCAGTAACTGGGCAGGGGACCTCTATGGTAGTGCTCATGCCAAGCCGTACGGCAGCATCTGGATCCAGCTCGGATTGTCGCTACTGCCATGGGCCTTGTTTCTACCACTGTTGATCCGCAAGCGTGGATCGATGCAGCGCTTCAAAGCCTACCTCTGGCTGTGGGCCTTGGCGACACCGGTCTTCTTCACATTTGCAGGCAACATTCTGTGGACCTACCTGCTACCCGCGCTGCCAGCGTGGGCATTGCTGCTGTCTGCACGGGTCAGCGAAGTTGGCCCGAAGACCACCTGGGCTGCCGCTGCGAGCGCATTGGTGTTGCCAATCATCGGTGCGGGCATCATCTACGCCGGGGTACTAGAGGAGCGCCCTCAGAATCAGCGGGATGTGGTTCAAGCCTGGCTCAATGTGCAGTCTGCTCATTCCGCTCCCCTGATCTATCCTGGCCGCCGCTCATACTCGTCGGAGTTTTACAGCAGCGGGAAGTCCGAGAACATCAAGGATCCTGCCAAGTGGCCGCGGGATGGCTCGTTCTATCTGTCCAGGCGCTTGCGAGACAGCAAGGATGGTCTGCCCGCTGATCTAGCTTGCACATCGATCACCGAAGCGAACGCCAGCCAGCTCCTGCTGTGCCATTGGAAACGCCCCGCACAAGGTGCCGAGGGTCTGGCCGGAGAAAGCAATGCGGAAACGCCTCGCAAGAACGAAGGCTAAATTCCAAGCACAAAAAAGCCAGGTTTTACCCTGGCTTTTTTGTCGATTTCTTTCGTCATTTGAAGTCCTATTTAACCGCCGATTAATTGTCGGCTTGTTCCTTACCATCCTTGCTTTCTTTCTTTTGCTCTTGAGCGACTTGTTGTTTGTTCTGGTCCGAAGAGTCATCGCTCCATAGGCGAGCCTGTTCGGTTCGGAAGTTCTCGTTGAACTGTTTCGTTCGCTCGAAGCCGCCTTCAGCGTAAGCGGTACCCATGAGACCCAGCAGCAGGCTGCCAATAGCGATAGATTTGACAAATTTCATTGTGAACCTCGGTTCATACTAGGCCAACCTGATTAGCGGCCTTTGTTGGTTTGTAGTTTAGGAACGCGAAGCTAACGACAAGGTGAGTCAATAATTACAATTCCGTAATTTTGGCTGCAGATAGGATGCGTTAAATCTTCAAATCTGGAAGGATCATGTCTATCTCGGCACTGTCGAGGGCGACTTCGAATTTTCTCTTAAATTACAATTTTGATATCTAGCGCGTTAATTCAGCGCGGCGTTGTTGGCCGCCCTAGGAGATAGCCATGAATGACATAGAGCCCTGGGCAGTTGCTATCGGTGACTTTCGCCGCTGCACTGAAAAACTCACTGTCCAGCTCGATGAGCTGACCTCGCAGACGCGCACCTCCAGCGCTGTTCTGGAGAGGTCGAACGAACTGGTGGAGCAGGTGGACGCTGTCGGCCGGCAGATTCAGGAGGAGGTGCGAAAGGCGGAGAAGGCTTGGTCGAACGCGGAGGAGGTTGCCTTGCGCGCCGCTGCATCAGCGTATTCAGCTGCATGCCGCGGAGTCGACACCGCCATCCAGCCACTGATCTCGGAGCTTACAGCAGCGACAAAGGCGGCGGACGCCTCTATCCAGGAGCTCAAGCGGGCACCGGTGCTGGCCAAGCGTTATGTGATGGTGGTCGCCACGGCGTTCTTCATTCTGGCGCTGATCTGTGTCTACTCGACCATGCGCCTGATCGATGCCGCCGGCAGCGTAAGTGCTCAAGAGAAAGTGAATGCTCAGTACTTCTCACACCTGTGGAAAAACGCCAATCCTGACGAACAGAAGATTATTAAGTCGGTGATTCTGCGGTCGCCCATGGACCCTGTGGTCCTTCGGCACTGATGCATTGAGGCAAACAAAAGGCCCGTCGATTGACGGGCCTAATCGTGTCTGCGCAATTTAAGCGGCGGTCATTGCCGGCTGCATTTGCTGGGCTTCCGGAAAGTGAAGGTGGAACCAGGTGAAGTTTTCTTCGGTCACCTCCACGCTCGCCGATCCCTGGTGCAGACTCATGATCGACTGCACAATGGCCAAGCCAAGACCGGTACCGCCTTCGCTCCGTGCTCGGCTCTTGTCCACACGGTAGAACCGCTCAAACAAGTGCGCGTGGTGTTCCTTGGCAATACCACGGCCGGGGTTGCCGACACTCAACGTCGTACCGCTCGCACTATGCTGCACCTTAACGTAGACCGTGCGGCCGCGAGGGCAGTAACGGATCGCGTTCGAGACCAGATTCGAGACGGCACGTTGAACCATCAGGCGATTCCCGCGCACCACGTCATCACTGCCGGAGATCTGCAGCTGAATCTCGCCTTCTTCTGCTGAAATGCTGAAGAGATCGCACACTCGCTGAACCTCGTCGACCAAGGAGACGGATTCGAACTCCACCATTGATGCTGGATGACTGACCTGGGCCAAGAACAGCATGTCGGAAACCATGCGGCTCATGCGGTCCAGCTCTTCTGTGCACGACTCCAGAACCTCCCGGTACTCGGAAAGCGATCGTTCTCTGGTCAAGGCAACCTGGGCCTTGCCCATCAGGTTGGAAAGCGGTGCTCGAAGTTCGTGAGCAAGGTCGTCAGAAAACTGCGAGAGCTGCTGAACCCCATCATCCAGGCGAGCCAGCATGATGTTGATGCCGTCGGCGAGCATTTTGAGTTCTGCCGGCATCCCATCAGTTGGAAGGCGATGGTCGAGGCTCTCGGTTGAGATTTTCGAGGCGATCTTGAGGAACTTGGTCAGTGGTAGCAGGCCTCTGCGCACAGTCCACCAGCCAATGGCCAAGATCAGTGCGAGGATGACGGGGGACATCATCAAGGCCCAGGTCAGCAACGCATCGAGCAGCGCCTCACTGGATGACTGGTCCATGGTCATATAGACGCTGACCTCTGTTCCATCGCCCAAACGCATGATTCGAGAAGCACTCAGCAGAGGACGGTCCTGCGTATCACGCCATTCGTGCTCTTTGGGCTGGGCCGCCGGCTGAAACTTGTGCACCTCCAGATTGACCTGTTTCGAGCCAATCGAGAGCAGGGGAGTCTGATTCTGTGAGGTATCGAATATGCTCACATACAGGTTGTTGTGGCCCATGACCAAATCGACAAGCTGATGCGCATCCGCGTTGACGCCGGAGATGTCCGGGATGGTGGACAGGTTGTGAGCCATCCCCGCCATCTTTACTTCCAGGTCTGCTCTGGCATTTCTTTCCAGAGCCTTGCCTACCATCAGATAGCCAAAGGTGGCGAACAGAAGCAGCAACGCTGCGCTCATCAACCCAACTTTTAACCCCAGCTTTGCAGCCAGGCTGAATGGCCTCATGCGCGTTCCTCAAAAACGTACCCAACGCCACGAAGCGTGTGAATGAGCTTGGTTTCAAACGGGTCATCGATCTTCGAGCGCAAGCGCCGGATGGCTACATCGATGACATTGGTGTCGCAATCGAAATTCATATCCCAGACCAACGAGATGATCTGAGAGCGAGTCAGCGCTTCGCCCGTTCGGCTCATGAGCAGGTGCAGAAGCGCAAATTCCTTGGTGGTGAGATCGATGCGTGTGCCACCGCGGAAGACGCGATGGCGGACGGAGTCGAGTTCCAGATCGGCAATTTTCAGCGAGCTCTTCTCGACTAACTCATCACCACGGCGTTGCAGCGAACGGATGCGAGCAAGCAGCTCAGGGAATTCGAATGGCTTCACAAGGTAGTCATCCGCGCCGCCGTCCAAGCCCTTGAGCTTGTCATTGATGCGTCCGCGGGCGGTCAGCATGATGATGCGGACCCGGCTGGTCTTACGGATGGTTTCCAGCAGGTCCCAGCCGTCGATACCCGGGAGGTTCACGTCCAGGAGGACCAACGAATAGACATTAGTGTTGAACAAGTGCAGAGCATCTACACCGTTGTGCACGATATCTACGACATACCCGCTTTCGGATAGGCCCTGCTGAAGATATTCGGCAGTTTTAATTTCGTCTTCCACAACTAGAACGCGCATAACTTATCTCAAGGTGTGAGGAAGGAGTTGGCCTAATCCGCCAAGATTATGGTTGCAGGCTGTTCGAAAGTTTGGCTGAGGGTATGGCATGTGGTAGTCGCTACCTCTGTCCATACGCCGGGTCACCTGAGGACGCTTGAATCTTAACGCGAAGAAGCTGGCCGCGGCGAAATCCTACAAATTTGTAATGTAGCCGCAAGATTTCTGACAGTCATGCAGGCTCCACCCCTAAGCATAGCGGATTCTGGGGCCTGCGGCGGTGTATGACAGATTCGCCTGGCAGGTGGAATCGGCCAGGACAGGCAGCATTTCGGTCGTTAGCTTGCAAGGACTGGTACTGGCCTTGGATCGAGGGCGCCACGCAGGCAGACCCCATGCACGGCCGCAAACCGCAGCGCCTTTCTGCAAATTAGTTCACGTGGCGGCTCGATATTCTCTCGAATAATTATCTTACAATCTATTACATGTCCAAATTGTAATTGCACGATCATCTTGGTGTTAGCCTCCTTTGCTAGTTTAAGGGCAGCGGAAGAGGCATCGCTGCTTTGGAAATTGTCTCATTTCAAAGCAGCTTGGCAAGAGCACCGAGCAGTTGTTCGCGCCAGTGCATTCACCTGTAAACCATACGCTCCTTTGGTAGGTGAATTTTAGCGCCCCCCTACGGGCGCTTTTTTATTAAGGGACTTCTTATGAACACTACTGTATCAGCGATCGCCGTGTTTATGCTCTTTACATCACTAACAGCCAATGCCCAAAGCGGTATGGAGATCAATAAACACATCGAGCGTACTGCTAGAGAGGCTACAGCGGATTATGCTCAACGCGTAAAAAAGCCCATGCCTCAACTAGAAGACTACGCCTATGGCATGGACCTGGACGTTGGTAAGTTGGTGTATGTATCACCCAATGTGCGGTACTGCGGTAATGTAAGAAGCATGATGACCTACGAAGACTCGAAAGGCGAACTGCACATGGTTCGCTACCTGGTGAAGGGCGAGTGTGTTAATAGCCGTTAAGACTCATCAAGATGATCCCTGCGGCCACCGGATCATAGAAGCTCAATGCCGAACCGGCGCAGCAGTATGGCGAAGCCTCCGAAGCTGGCCATTGTGATGAGGATGCTGCTGATCAGTGTCGGCCAAAAGCCGAGCTTAGGTAGCAGCAATGGAAAAGCAATAAACATCGGCAGGGTCGGAAGCACGTACCAGAACGTGTACCAAGCATGGTTGGAGATCTTCTCCATGCTCTGGTTCTCTAAATAGAGCCAGACCAACGTCACGACCGTGACCAAGGGTAGGGCGGCGACCAAGCCGCCCAGCTTGTCGCTGCGTTTCGCCAGCTCTGACACGAGAATCACTATACCGGCAGTGAGTAGGTACTTCGTGATGATCCAGGCCATCGCTGAGCCTTCTGGAGGTTGTTGACGAGGGCAGGCGAAGCCATTCACCAACCCCCTTGAAGCGCTCCTGCCGTTTACGGCATCCCTCACCGCATTTTTTTTGCAACATCACCCTCAGCCAGGAGGGTGATGTGTTTGCATGGTGTTTACCGATCGGTCAGTGCGAGGGTGAGGGAACGCTCTCGTGGAAAGCTGCCCGCTCGATCTGGATGGTGCAGTGATGGATTTCGAATGCATCGCTGACAGCATCCACGACGGCCGCCAACACAGCATCCCCATCTGCAGAATCCCGAACCACTACGTGCGACGTCATCACGTTACTGCCACTGCTGACAGCCCACACGTGCAAGTCATGAACGTCCGTCACGCCATCTACTCCGAGGATGGTGGCCTCGATTGCCGTAACGTCGAGCCCCCTCGGGACACCCTCCATGAGGATCCCCAGGCTTTCGCGAAGCAACTGCCACGTCCGCGGCAGAACCCAAAGGCCGATCGCCACAGCGACAATCGTGTCGACCCAGGTCCAGCCGGTGAAGCGGATGATAAGTGCCGCGATGATTACGCCAAGCGAGCCGAGCATGTCGCTCCAAACTTCGAGGTAGGCTCCTTTGACGTTGAGGCTTTCGTTGCTCGCAGATGCCAGAAGGCGCATCGAAATTAGGTTGATGATCAGGCCGGCGATTGCGATCCACATCATCGCTCCGGTAGCGATCTCCGCCGGCATGAAGAAGCGCTGGTAGGCCTCATACAAGATGTACATCGCCACCAGGAAGAGCAGCACGGCGTTGAACGTCGAAGCCAGAATTTCCAGGCGCGCATAGCCGAAGGTTCTTTTCTGATCCGCCGGCCGCTTGGCTATCTGAAGTGCAATCAGTGAGATCGCCAAGGCGGCAGTATCTGTGAACATGTGAGATGCGTCCGACAGCAGCGCCAGGCTGCCGGTAATCCACGCACCGATCACTTCTGCAATCATGAAGCTGCCAGTCAAGCCGAGCGCCATGATTAGCTTCTTCTGATGCCCCTCGCGTACTGCAGCGCTGCCATGGTCATGATTTGAACCCACGTATTTCTCCTTGCGCAGGGTTGTGGTCTCGTTGGCCTTCCTGTCTACCTAGCCTTAGAGCGTCGCTTGGCCACACTGACTGCAAAATCTTGCTCCTGCACTCAGCAGCGAGCCGCAGGCGGTGCAACCACTCGATAGCGGTGTTCCGCAGTTTAGACAAAAGCGTGCTGACGGATCGTTGGCCGTCCGGCACTGCCTGCAGCCCTGCAGATCTTTGATGGGGGCAGGAGTGGGAGGGCGCCCGCCGTCATACACCTGATTACCGCCGTCGCAGCCCTGCTGCCGGCCATGGCGATCATATTGCTCGGCCCCATGTCCCCCGCTGTGGTGCTTGCCTCCACCGTGGTTTCCACGGCCATGGTGCCCGCCCAGGATGTTTTTGAAAAAGCTCATGGTATTCGCCCCTCATTGATGGGTGACATATTAACGAGCAAAAGTTGAAAATTATGTTCTGCTCGCGAGAAAGACTTGTAAGTTGAATTGAAAGTTCAAAATTAGCCTACGACAAAACGAAACCGTTTTGTTTGTGAAATTAAATTTATCTAGCTGAGCGGAGCATTGCTTTTGGTGGGTAGTATTCCCCTAATTTTGATCATAGCGTGATCAATGACAATCAAAACAGCAGTAATTGGATTTCTGTCAGCATTGTAATCCCGAGGTCATCGTGTCGTTATCAGGTCCCGGAAATAATGCGCTCAGCGAGATTCATTTCTCTTTTTATCCCTATGCCTCACACATACTAAGCGTCCCCAACGCCTAGGGGCCTAAGGCCTCTGACGCTCCGCACATTGCGCAATCGCTCAGCATCTGTCGACGGTTTGCCTTGTAGCTCCCGCTAACTCCATAGCTACCGCCATGGATAAGCAGCTTCCAGAGTTTGATAATGACACCTTCCAAATCCATTGTTCACACCCTGTTAAGCAAATGGATCTTTGCTATTCGCAATGCGCGGCAGAAAGGCATCAGTACTAATTTGCTAATCGGCCTGGTGACTTTTTGGTTACTGCTATTCGCGAACGCTGAGCTCTGGAACGTGCTCTGGAAGCTGGTATTCAAAACCGATGAAGTGAACTGGCAGCTAGCGGCTAGCCTCCCAGTCATAGTATTCGCATGGGTGTTTACCGTTCTGAGCTTGCTGTCATGGGGGCGGCTGGCCAAACCCATACTGTGCCTGGTACTGATCAGCGCGTCTTTTGCGAGTTACTTCATGAATGCCTACGGCATCGTGATCGATTACACAATGTTCACCAACGTTGTGGAGACCGACGTCGCTGAGGCAACCGAGCTGCTGAATTGGAAGCTCGGTCTTTGGGTCGCAATGGTTGGGGTGTTGCCCGTCTACCTGATTGCCCGGGTTCCCCTCCGGCGCAAGCCTTGGGCCAAAGCTTTGGTCAGCAGGTTCATTGCTCTGTCGCTCGCTCTGTTGACCTTATCTGGCATCGCGTTGAGTCAGTACCAGTCGTATGCCTCCTTGCTGCGCAACAATCGGGAGATCCGGCTGATTCTGGTACCTACCAACTTGTTTGCGGCTGGCCATGGGTACCTGAAGCGTCAGCTGGCCTCACCTAAAACGCTGACGGCCATTGGTACTGATGCGGTAGTTAATCGACAGGGTGCGGCTCGTAAACCCAGGCTGCTGGTACTGGCAGTAGGAGAGACCGCTCGCTCCGCCAACTTCTCCCTCAACGGCTACTCCCGTGAAACGAATCCGGAACTAGAAAAGCGAAATGTCATTAGCTTCACGAACGTGAGCTCCTGCGGTACCGCTACCGCGGTCTCGCTGCCATGCATGTTCCTGGACGTGGGTAAGGCCCAGTACAAAGATGGCTTGGCCAAGAGCCGAGAAGGGCTGCTCGACGTGCTTCAACGCGCTGGCATCAGTGTCATGTGGACTGACAACAACTCGGGGTGCAAAGGGGTCTGCGACAGGGTTCCCAACCACAAGGCTGCCTCTCACGCGGATTCCCAACTGTGCACCAGCGAGGAGTGTAAGGACGGGGTGCTGCTCACGGAGATGCAAGACTTCATCAAGCGCCAGGAAGGCGATGCTGTCCTGGTGCTCCACTACAAAGGCAGTCACGGCCCGGCCTACTACAAGCGCTACCCCTCGCAATTCAAGAAATTCGCACCGGTGTGCGAGACCAACGAGCTCGACAAATGTAAGCAGGAGGAGGTGGTCAATGCCTACGACAACTCAATCCTCTACACCGATTATGTGACTGCAAATCTCATCGATATCCTGGCGGCCAACACCAAGTTCGACACTGCGCTGATGTACGTTTCGGACCACGGCGAATCGCTGGGGGAGGGTGGGCTCTATCTACACGGGCTGCCTTACGCGATGGCTCCTGACGAGCAAACAAAGGTGCCGTTGGTACTTTGGATGTCTGACTCGCTCGCGAAGAGCGAAAAGGTCAACGTGGGTTGTTTGAAAGCTCAAACCACGTCACCGCTGAGCCACGACAACCTGTTCCACACCGTGCTCGGCATGATGAACGTCCAGACGTCTTCGTATCGCTCAGCGCTGGATTTCACTGCCCCTTGTAAGCCCTTTGTCGGAGGCTCTTATTCTGGCCTCTGAATGTTCGATGTGGACCGGATCATCGGCCAGGCGGTTCTGCACCAGCCTGCTTTGACAGCTGAGAGAAGCTGGACTAATTACATAGCTGCATTCAACAACCCAAGCGGAAAAGGAAGTTTTGCATGAGCATCAAGCCAGGCCCAAAGCGCACCAATGAAGATGGCACTCCGGACAAAAGGCAGCGAGTCACCCCTGAAAAGCAGAAGTAACCGGCCAGCAAACACACCTTTCTGACCCCACCGCCAAAGGCGATGGTGTCCACCTATTTAAGTGGACACCACTTCTAGCCTTTTAAGAGGGTCTTTCAGATGTGCTGATGCGGCTGCCGACGCAGCGCGCCAGTGAGATCGCCGAGTTGTTGCCGCATAACTGGCTGCCGTTACGCAACCTGTAATGCCCGTTCGCTTACAAGCAGAAGGACCATCCGGACCTGAAACCCCACAAGCACAAAAAGGGGGAGTAAGAAAAAAGCAGCTCTCGGGAGCTGCTTTTTTTTTGGGGCTGTGTGCAAACCCTCCCGACCGTCTCGCTGATCAATCGGACCGCGTCGTGAGTCTTCCGCTTGGCTTGATGGATTCTGAAGCTACCTCCGGATCGGTTATCCCTTCAGTGCGGACGACGAGACTGATATCCCAGAGCGTTGAGCTGATACTCGCTGACAGCCCGAAATTGTGATTCTGCGATTTGACGCAGGCGCTCAACCTCTTCGGCAGATGAGCCAGAAGCCTGCGCCTCGTGGTATTGCTTCATCGCATCCACTGCGTCGGTATACATGGGGTGGTCGGGGAGAAGAGCTGGCATCTTTTTCGTCATGTAGCGGCAGGTCCTCACTGGATAGTCGACGGTGGTTTACCTGCTTTGAGGAGCTGAAAATCAATGACCGCCTGATAGAGCGAATCTGCCAATGGGTGAAGACGCTGTACCTCAAGGTCTGGCAATCCAGCAGCCTCCGCTTCGTGGGCCTGTCGGATAGCTTCAAGCGCTTGCCTCATCAGTGGCTCACCAGCCTCGACCATTCCAATGAATGTGCGCTTCACAACATTTTGCTCCATTCAGCTGAAGATGAATTATAGGACACCGCGGCGTGGCAAGGCCCCGAGCAGCATAGGTGTTCGACGCCCGACTGAACGAATCAATGAGGAGCGCGCTGGCCTGGGGAGTGGCCAGGGCGCGTGTCGTAGCTACGTTGTAAACCACTTTTTTTCACTGTAAACCACTGTGGTTACAGTGAAAAAAAGTGGTTTACAACAGGCCTCCTCAGGCCTGAGTCAGCTCCAGCAGATCGCCCAGTTCCTCCCGGGCCATCTTCACTCTATCCATTCTGCGATAAGGATGATCAACCGGCATCCGGATAAGGGATTCGAACCAAGCCGAATCGAATTTGATGACTTCCTTGTGAATGTGCTCAAGCTCACCTCCGCGAGGCTGTGACACTACAAACTCCATGCTTTCAACCAAGCCGGACGCTTCACTGTCTTTGACGATTCGATGGCGGATGAAACTCATTTTGAGATCAAAATATGCCGCCTTCGAACCAGGCACCTTCTTCGATTCCAGCCGACCAGTGCTGCTGATTTCCGCCCCTGGCACCTCAGCGGCAATAGCTTTCACCAGCTCAGCATTTCCAATGACCTTCTGGCCAAACAGGCGGGTGGCGTCCGACATGTAAGCAAAGATCCATGGCACATTGCGAAGCGTCGCGCCGGTATAGAGGTAGCCACGCTCTCCCTTGTAACGCTGCAGCATGCCTCTCAACGCGTTCTCGGAAAGGACCAGTTGGGTCTCTTTCTCCAGGATGTAAACCACGCGATCGAACTGTTCGATCAATAGCTTGAGAATCTTCCGTGGGACGCCGTCAAACCTGGTTTTTCGTTCTGTTTTCTTGTGCTGGCGAGGCTGGAAGTACGGGCAATCGTTACGGGCCTCACTATCAAATGGAGCGATGCCGCGAATGCTCTTAGTAGCATGTTTCCCGAATGGGTTCTTCACGTTAGGCGGTAGCTCATACAGCCCAACCAGCTGGACAGGGTTGTCGCATGCCGGGCATACAGCAAACTGAGCTAGCTTGCCGGCACTTCCAGGCTGGTACCATGGATCTCTGCGGAAGGTCTCGGCCTCGAAACCTTCCTTGTCGATGATCTTGCTTTCTGTGTCTTCGATGCGGACCTTATAGACATCCATCTTTGCTGAAACCGTATCAATAGAGGGTCTCTGGATGGTAACGAGCGAGGATAGGCAGCAGTAGGCCTAACTGACCCTTTTGGTGGTCACCCACTGGTTTGAGGCCCGCCCAAAGCATGCCTGATCGACCTGGGCGGGCCCTAGAAACAACTAACCCCCTGGTGCGCAGTACAGGTCTGGGACCTGCCCGAGGCGTGGGGGCTATTCTTGGAGCGACAGTGACACCGGCTCCGGAGAAAATCAATTGGTTTGTAGAGCAGCCGGTCAGCTAAGGTCAAACCCAGATCCTAAAGGGGAGGCCGATAGCAGCTCAGTCAGCATCATCGGCACCTTCTTCATCTTCATCGGTATCCCCAACACTGAGCCAGTCGTGAAGGTTGTACCGCACGAAGTCTTCCGCATCGAGCATGGTAAAGTCTTGGAGCACCGTGACGTCTGCTCCACCGAAGTACAGCCCATCGTTGAGATTTCTGGCCACCCCGAGCAATTCATTCAGCTGGTCGTGCAGCTCATTTGCGCGCCTGGCGTGCTCTCGTTTGGTCAAAAACCGGAACACCACCTCGTAGGGCTCAGCCGGGTCGCGAATCTCGCCCTTGGGGTTGAAGGAAACCCAAGCACTAGCGAAAAATTGGTTGTTCTGATGGAGGAAATCGTCGACAAGCACGGCGATGCCCTTCATGCCGTCGTCACCTTGGTCTGCCTTCAGGCGGTTGACCAACTCGTCCGGCATCGCAATACGGTTGTAATGGTGGGACATCCAGTATGAGAAATACTGACCGTTTTCTTCGCTCAGCGTGATTACCGGATTTCGGTGGAGCGTCGGAAGCACGGCTCTCTTGGTCCACACACGCTTGTGAATCTTGAGCTCCAAAACCTGCTTTTCCGCGTGCTGCAGGTGCAGCGTACGTGGATTGAGGGCGTGCAGCTGCTTATCAAAGGCCTTTTTCTTTACCTTAACGGCAATCCACTCTATCCACGGCGCATCACAAAGGTTGCGTGCATGCACCGTGCAGGAATGGGAGGCCAACATCCAATAAGCTGGAGCCACCCCCTCGAATTGGCCTTTCAGGACCTCCTCGGATATGTGTTCAATCAAGGCGTCACCTGAGACGGTATCTCCTTGCAGCCAACCAGCAGCGCTAATGGCACTTACGATCTCTTGCTCAGGTGTATCAGCCATAATCAAACCAAATTCGAACCGCCCGATTTTTCTAACCTGGCGATGGTTTTGAGGTCCCTATCACGTAGCTGCTGCGCCTTGCCAGCCAACTCCGCAACCATTCCGTACACACCTTTAGCGCCATTTCGATTCCACGCTTCATCCGAAAGCGCATCCTGAATCAGGCGGCCATCGGCGGTTGGATAGAAAAGCACCCGATGCAGATACTGCGCTTCTTCGGCGTTAACTTGGCGCAACGCCTCAGTTAAAGCCGCAAGCCTCTCGGGAAAACCAGTGGCGGTTTTTCCAGTCCGCCAATTGTACACGGTCTGACGAGACACGTTGAAGATCTGCGCGATGGAGCTATCTGACAACTTGAAGTCGCTCCTAAGCTCCTCGATTAAGGCCGGCGCTACGTCTTCGGTAACATTGGCATCCTGGCTGGTGTCCACCTCGGTCCAGGCACCAGCATGCACGCCATGAAAGCTCATGCCTGCTGAGCCGATAAGTTGTGGATAGGGCAGGGAGGCAGTCCCAGGAGCGACTACTACCGAAACGGCCAGCATCGCTGTGAAAGCAATCGCCAATACAGGGTTTGCTGTCGTGCTACCTACACGCGGAGCAATTTCAGGGTTTTCCCAAGTAGAAGATCTGCTTACAGCAGCCCCGGTAGGATCAATCCATTGCCCATTCATTGCTGTAGTCATTTCGCCTTCCCCCAAACCTCAAAGGCATGATCTTTCGCGACTGTCCTAAAAGCAAAGTTAGCAGTCTTATGCAAACCGTCGAGTCTCGTGCAGATCTCCTCGGTTCCCAGTCGTTCGGCTAACTGCAGCGGCCAATGCGCATCCGTATCGAGAAGAGCACCATTTTCGCTAACAGGCACAAATGCACCTTGCAGAGGAGCACCATGCTTGGATGAATTCCTCGATTGCTTAGCAATTTCGAAAACCATGGCCGGCTCGACCAAATCTTCCGGTATCCACATACCAGTCTGCCGCCAGCATCTGATGTGCAGATACTCCGGATCTAGATGGTAGGTGGTAGTAGAGATTCCAAGCTGCTCCTTGGGGACTTTCCCATGCGCCGCTAGCTCATCGCATTTAAGTGGGAGCATGGCTTCCGGAAGGTAGTCGGCTAGGGTCTCACCTTCAGCTGGTTCAATTTTATCGACGTACCGCATCCCGATAGCGGTGATATCCAATGCACCTGCTTGCCCTACCAGCGCCTCAATGCACTCACGGAAAAGCGCTAAGTGGTTATCAAAATGAAGATAATTTGTGCTTTGCAGGATCATGTGATCCATGGCCAGCACGCACGCGTAGTCAGCATCCCGATTAAGGAACGCCCAAGAATTCGGTTCTCCGCTGTGCATCACTCCAGGCGGCACGCCCTTGACCATCTGGAAGAAGCCCGGGAGGCTCTGACGGATCGTGTGCTGAATGTCTGGGATCAGCTTTGGCAGCTTAAGAATCGGGGCAAATCTGATTACGCTCAACGCATAGATAAGCGGCGCCCTTGCTAAGACCCCTTCGCGTTCTGACATGTTAACTCCTCCACCGCGCCCAACGAGGGACCGGATTCTACATCATTTGACAAATCCTTTGACAAGAACTGTATAGCAGGGCCTTTCGATTTGACAAGCGGTCCCCGTGAGGGATGGAGTGCAGAAAACGCCTCCATCAGGAGCTTACTCGTCATTCCAGAAAAGCCTCTACAGACACCATCGCTAAGCCTCTGAGGAAGCACGAATTTTTAATCAGTGAATCGCCCCTGGTTTCGTAGACACCTCCAAGCCTCATAATGAGGCCCAAATAGGAGGTGCCATGAGTCGTCAGCGTTACCCCGAAGAATTCAAGATCGAAGCCCTAAGCGTCGACACAGCAGTGCTATGCAGCTGTCTCCAGTAGAGTATGAGAAACGCTATTTCCTGAGCTTGGAGAGTGTCTAGGAAAGCAGGGGCGATTCATTCCGCATTTTGGAGAGTCCATTTTTTGAAGTGGACCTCTATTTAATGCGCATAAACTGTGTGTCACCACCACCCGCAGAAAATTTCGTCACGCCCCAGAATGGGAATTTGCATTCGGGGCGCACCACGATTCATCTCGTGCCAGAAGCCGCCTGCAGTGCAATCAATTGGCGAGCCAAGACTCGACTACCTCAGCGCCATACTCGTTTTTCCAGGCCTTAAGCGTACGCTGATTACCACCCTTGGTCTCAACAACCTCTCCGCTGTGTGGATTCTTGTAGACCTTTACTTCGCGTGGTTTCCGAGAGGTTTTTGGGGCCATATCAGTGGAAGCCACCGCTTGCGGATCGAGGATCAGCACCACTTGGCGCAGGCCGTAGCCATACTCGTTGAGCAAACTGCGCAGCTTCGTTTCAAATTCCATTTCCTGCTTCAGGGCAGAGTCATTTTTCAGCGCTTCCAGCTCCGCCAGTTGGGCTGCGAGCTGTTGTTCGAGCAGGCGGAATTCAGCGAGACGGGACATAAGATTCTCCAAAATGGGTTCGATGATTTTAGCAATCAAGAAAGAAAGCGTGCTAACTATCTTGATCCCACATGCCTGAATCGGCAATCACGAGGCTGAGCGATCGGTGTGGATAAAAACGTGATGGCTTCAGGATCGTCGATCTGGGCGGCTTCACTTGCGAGGTAATCGATCAGCTTTTTGCTTCTTACCCAAACGTACTGCCGGCAAGCCGCGTTTGGAATGGATGGCCCCGCAACGGGGCGAAACCTGGCCTCCCAAAGGTGCTTGAACGCCTCCCTGGTCGACTTCCCCAAATACACCGCAATCTCCGGTCCCAAGATATAGCCACGCCTGAATCTGTCGATGGCTTGAGGCTTAACCATCAATTGCGTACGCCGGCCTCGTTCGACAGCAGTGCTCCATAGCAGACCCAGTCGAACGAACGCGTATGCGCATTGTTCTTTGACGCCTAACAGCGCAGCAGCCTTGACTACCGACAGGCCGGGAAAGACCGGACTCTTGTTCTCAGCTCGGGCTTGTTGCCACGCTGCAAAATCTTGCGGCTTGAGTAACCACGCCCCTACCGCAACCGAGCCATTCTCAGCTGGGCCGTAAGCGCGAAGTTCACCTGCACGTATTGCCTGAACCAACTCGACCAACCCACCCCCCTTGGGCAGAGAATGCTTGGCCAAGTAGTTGATCGACACCAGGCTCTGGTCAGAGCTGGTAGGCAGCTTCTCATCAATCAATTCGTTGATCGAGCGGCAGTCAATCAGCCACCTTTCGCCTGGGCGCGGTTCTCCACCAAAGAACTGGAGGGTACCACCAGCTAGCAGCTGCCTAACCCGATTGCGACAGAGGCTTAGCAAAGTCGAGGTTTCTTTCATATCAGCCACGCCCTGGAGATGCTGCGAGATTGCCTTCAAATGATCCAGGTCCACGACCGTAAAGACTCGATCTTCATGGACCTTCTCCCGATAGGCGATTTGTCCCTCCTGATGAAGGCGTTTTATGACTGATACCCCGAGACCACAAGCTTCAGCAGCAGAATCGAACGACACCCAACGATGTCTCTCAATCGTCTCCTCACTCAAATTGCGATTTCGCTTCGCTAACGGTGCTTCCCACGCATGCTGCAGAAATGATTCGAACTCTCGACGAAGAAAGTCAAAACAAGAGTCATCCAGATCACGGTGGATGTCGTGGTATATCGGGCCGAACGATCTGCTGAGCGTCCAATGTTCGTTATCGGAATGGACTGCCTTGAGGCCACTCAGCAGTTCTCTGAATGCGAGAGGCCAGTTCATGAGAACCACGCCCGCCGCGTTTGCCATAAGCCGCGATATCTCTAGCGAACCCGAATCAGCAACCTTCAGCGGCTGGGTTCTTTCCGTAGGCAAACTTCTGACAGCGAGACGCGATGACAACTCGTGAAACTGTTCGTAGGTGAGGGCCGCCAATCCCGCGTCAGCTGGCAACGAGTCGGCGTAAAACCTATCTTCAAAGCCAGAGGTGAGCCAGGCGGCCGTATCACTCGCCGGCGCGATCTCAAAATTGGTCCCACTCAATGAGGTGCCACACGCTTGGCAACTATTCGCACTCATTGCGCTTGGATCGGTTTCCTTCAGACAGTTGGGGCACCGCCCGTGGAGTTCAGTGCCGTGGACAGAACACGTCGTAACCAGGGTCAAGCCCCAGCTTTCTCTCCAATAACCGGCTTCGCCCAAACAGATCGGACAGTAACGAGCGTGATGAGTCGTCCATAACTTGACCCCCTTGGGCCTTGGATCACGAAACTCAGCAGATACCGCAGGCCAGCTCAGTGGTCCTTCCATCATCTGCAGCCAGTCCGCAACATCGGTCTCGTCGGCTCGTGCAAAGGCGGTGAGCAGTTCCTTTCTGGGTAATCCGTTGGCTTTCGCCAGGCGCTGCAGGTACCCCAAAAGACTTTCGTCTTGGTGTGGTCGTGGGTTGATTAAAAGACCAAACATTCCTACACATCCATGAAATCGAAGACATAAAAATCAGGGGAGTAGAGCCGGGCCGATAAGCCCGGCCCTTGGCCGTCAGGTACTGCTCTCTTCGAACGTCTCAAACGGCTCCCGCTTCCCGAACAGAGGCTGGAAATTGAAGCTCGCACTGAAGGGGTTTCGATCCTCGGTGGCGTAGCTCCAAACCTCGTCTTCAAAAGCCTGGGCCAGCACAGGAAGTTCAATCCCGACAAGGTCCTGGACTTGAACCAGCCAAACAGCCCTGTCCACAATCTTGATGAGGTAGTCGATCAATCCATAGGAAGCCAGGTAGAAGCGTTTAATCATCGCTGGCTCTACAAAACTGATGGTTTGAACAGGCAGTTCGCCCTCGATTGCCTGCAACAACATCACGAAATGAAGAGACGTATTAGCGGAGAAGGTGAAGCGATCGTATGCCACCGTGGCCGAAAACCTGCGTCGCAGTTGCTCGTTTGCTAGCAGGAGATTTTCGGTGCGCTTCAGCCCAATCAGAACAAACGCGATACTGGTTTCATTCATCAGACTCTTGATCCAGTCTGCTGCCTCATACGCACCATTACGACGATAATCGACCAGGTGCTGCGCCTCATCGAGGACCAACATCTCCACGCCAAGGTTCTTCAGCAGCAGGACTACTCGCGCAAATTTAACCTCTGCCGAATGTCCTCGTGCCTCTGCGAAGGGATCCTTCAGCTCTGCCAAAATGGCTGCTGCCAGGTTCTTTTTGGTTGGAGACGAAGGCATCTCGACGAACAGAACTGTCCGCTTCTGTGGGTCATGGCTCTCCAATTCCTCCAATGACCGAATGTACTCCTTGACCAATGTGCTCTTGCCCACTCCGCTTGGACCTTGGATCAGCAACCCTTTACTTGCTCTGGTACGCCGACTATCGCCGTGGATATCGCCTAGTCGCGTCAACGCTCGCTCGACTTGAGGGCTGTGAATAAAACGATCGCGGAGCGTAAAGCTGTATTCACCATGCTCGTAGCATTCGTACAGATTGATGGCGTTCATGGCTTAGAACTCCCAGCAGGGCGACGAACCGAGACCTTGAAGGCTGCTGGCGGAATGTTAGGAATAGAGTCACCGGTCCATTCCACTTCAGCGAGTACCTTGGGTGGAGGCGTGCTTTCGGTCACTCGACCCTCCTTGTCGATTTTCGCTATGGCAGCTGCGCGTCGTTTTCTGAGCGTCTGCGAACGGCGGGCCTCGTCTGCATCTTCCATAATTTCCTGGTAGCACCTGTGCGTAGCCTCGAAGCTAGGCTGCTCATTATATTTTTCTCGCAGCGCTTTCTCGGCAGCCTTCCACACCTCCCTGCTCTTACCGGCCATTCGCTCATCTTTGGCGGGCACTTTGAAGAACAAGTTTCTGAAGCGGTCGTGAACCCAAACGTGCCCGGCTTCGTCTCGATAGCGGACGTTTACCTTTTCTCCGTCTGCCAAACGCATACGGAGCTCAGCAAGTTCCGTAGAGTGGTAGCCCACTTTGGCAACCTCGATGCCGTAATGGTGAACCTTCACCGAGGCCCGCTTGGCCAGAATGCACTCCAACGAGTCCAGGTCGACGGGAAGGCTGATGACATGGTTCGCCTCGCTAGTCCCCCAGACTTGAGCCGGTGTTCTGTTGTCCAGCCCCCGATGAGGAGTCTGGTGGTAACCATCGACGATCCATTTCACTACCACCGCCTCCAATTGAGGGAGCGTGAAACATGCATTCTTCTCCGAGTCGTAATCGCCACGCTGCTGGATATTCGAGAAGGTGGTACCCGGGAGGTTGTGGATAAGCCCCAGGTTCTGTGTGCTGAAAAAGCGTTCGACGGCACCTTTCCTTTGAGGGGCCCTTGAAGCGGGATACATGATCTCGATACCCAACTCGTTGAATCCCATGATGAGATCGCCCGCGTGAAATTCCGCTGCGTTGTCTGGGACTATTCGAGCCGGCAGCCCACGTGCCCACCATTCATTTCTCACTTTCGGAAAGCGCTTCAGCAATTCGGCTTTTGGACGGATTGAGCGTTCGATCACACGAAGCACGGTTTCCGTATTTGGCGCCGACAGGTGGAGCAAATATCCCATCACCATTCGAGAGAAGCGGTCGAGGACGATCGTCAGATAGGGGCGCCCAATGCACAGCCCCGAGGTTTCATCCACAAGCTGGACGTCCAACAAGGTGTGATCAATTTCCCAACGTTCCAAAATCTCATGGACACGTAGGACACCCGCCGCAACACGGTGCTTCTTGTCTGCTGCGTGTTTTCCGAGCCTCTCCTTATCCACAAGGTACGGATCCAGCTTGGCGATGTACCTTCGGACAGTCATTCCGCTTGGGATCTTGAGCTGATCCGAAGGCAAACGACTTTTGTTCCTCTCTTTTATCTGATCTTCGAATTCTGAAACGACCACGCTGACCGCTGGAATCGTATCCTGCAGGTAGGTTTTATTAATCACCCCTTCAAGAATAACTTCGAGCTCTCCCTGTATCGCGGCAGCCCGACCCTTTTTGGCATGCTGAGGGATAAGCTTTACTACGTTCTGGCCAATGTATTTGGCTGCCCAACGTCGAATAGTGGAAACCGAGGGTGCGCACGCATCCCCAATCTTTTTGGCGATATCTCTAAGTTTCTTGATCATGTCTTCGTCACCCGGTAGCTTGTATTTACCGCGCTTAGTTAGGTCGTCCAGATACTTGCGTCGACGCAATGCCTCATCTCCATGTTTTTTGGGGAAGCATGAAATATCTGGAGGGACGTTCCGCACATACGGAACCTTCCCAAGGTATGGCTGATCAGCGGAGATCTCGATCTCGCGCTTCTCGTAGGCCTCATAGAACTCCTTCTCGGATAGCTTCGTGGGCTCACCAAGCTCATCGAAAAAGAGCAGCTTCCGGTCAATAAGCCTCTTCTCAAGCACCATCAGTACGCCACGAACGATGACGACCAATTTCACCCTAAGGGAAAAGGTTTGCATGACGGTGCCCCCCTTGCAGGAAGACCGGGGAGTCAGTGTCAATTGACCTATCAAGGTCAATGCCCACCACCCCAAGGCCTAACAAGCGCCAGGCTTTCCCCTCACCAACCACGTAGAGCAGATCTGCAACGGTCATAGGCGGCCATTCGTTGAAGGTCGCCATTACCTCCTCCAACGCCTGATGCGAAAGCTCTGGACCGCGCCGGTGATACATCAGCCTTCTAAGATTGGTAGCCAGGGGCTCAGCTTCAATTAACTTTTCAGTGATCACCGAAAAGTTACGGGCAGTGGCGTTGAAGTAGCGCTCAGCGGCATCCAGTCGCTGCCTGACGCTGGCAATCTTCAGTCGGTCGTGAGGCTTCACTTCAAACCACCACTCGCGCCCATCCGCGAGGAAAACCTGTACGTCTGGGTAATATTTGAAGTAGCCCTGGAGCGATGGAACACGTTCCTCACTGGGCTGCGGGACGTAGCCGATGACCGCAGGAGACAGCTCAAGAAGCCGAAAAAGAGCGCCTTCGAGCTGGGACTCCCAGGGCACAGGCTTTTTATTTTTGAGCGATGGGAAGTAGCCGCGGTAATGGTTGGACCGCCGCGTGACCACCTTTCGTACTGTCATGAAACACCTCCGAAAATCTCGAAACGAGCGCCGACGCTGCGCCAAAAAATCAAGGCGCAGGGCGGGCGAAGTGAGGCCTTTCGACAGGCAACACTGTGCCGTCGAGTAACCTCGCTAAGGTCGAAAAAATGGGAGAGGATTGACAGTCGCTTCGAAAAAGCAGACATTGCGGGTTCTGAGGACGCAAGTCTGCTTCGCTAAGCGCGGTCAGTCCTCTCGGGATTGATCGCGTTTTTCTACATTTTCAGGTCTCCTTTTCTCTCATTGGTCATGACTCTCATGACTGATCAGAATCTAAAGCAATCGGCTTGCTCTCTTTATTTCTAAACGGCCACTTCGTGATCGCTGGAGCAATTTGGATCAGGTCTGAAGCTCTCGCTTCAAACAGCTGATTTGGCTGAAAATCTTCAGTGCAAAGCGGAAAAGTTGGTCATAGATCTTATTCCAACATCCCTTCGAAATCTACAAAAAATCCAAAATGGCAACTTCCACCAAATTCCATTTCCATACTAAATTGTTCAAATTAATACTTAACACGTACGCTTAATTAACTATTAAGGTGTTCAAATATTAGTTTTAAAGTCCTCTCAATCTCTCTGCTGCTCAGATCCGCCCGCCGACCCTCTCAGCACTTCCAGCGCCCCATCAAATCACTTCCTCAAATCCCCCCATCTGCATCATTTTCCAATGAGCGGAGTAGGGCGCCCCGGCAGGAATTCCAGGCAAAAAAAAGCCCGCGAAGGCGGGCTTGATGGTGACCGACAGGGGCCATGGTTGAAGCCCGGCCGGTCATCTATTTGTGAAAGCGTGCAGCTTTTCTGTGAACCTACACCAATCAGAAGTCCAGGTTCGATACCGACAGCGCATTGCTTTCGATGAAGTCACGGCGTGGCTCCACCGCGTCGCCCATCAGGGTATTGAAGATCTGGTCGGCGGCAATCGCGTCTTCGATGGTGACCTTGAGCATGCGGCGGACGGTTGGGTCCATCGTGGTTTCCCACAGCTGCTCCGGGTTCATCTCACCCAGACCTTTGTATCGCTGGATGGTGTGGCGCTTGGTGCTTTCGTTCATCAGCCAGTCGAGGGCTTCCTTGAACTCAGTAATTGCCTTGCGACGTTCACCGCGCTGCACGTAGGCACCTTCGCCGAGTAGGGTAGACAGCTTGGCACCCAGGGTCACCACCGAGCGGTAGTCGTTGCTGCCAAAGAAGTCACGGTTGAAGGTGACGTAGCTGGCCAGACCGTGGGAGGTAACTTCCACTTCCGGCAGCCAGACATTGCGCTCCTTGTCTTCGCGCAGGCTGGCCTGATAGACCAGGCCCGACTTCTGGCAGTTGCTCAGACGCTCCTGGAACTTCACCAGCCAGCCTTGCATCACGGCGTGGTCGCCCAGTTGCTCCAAAGTGACTTCCGGCAGGTAGATGAAGTGTTCGGTGAGGTCTTCCGGGTACAAGCGCGACAGGCGCTTGAGGGTCTTCATCACCGCGCGGAATTCATTCACCAGGGTTTCCAGCTGTACGCCGGAAACGGCTGGCGCCGATTCGTCCAGGTGCAGGCTGGCATCTTCCAGGGCCGATTGGGTCATGTATTCTTCCATGGCCTCGTCGTCCTTGATGTACTGCTCCTGCTTGCCCTTCTTGACCTTGTACAGCGGCGGCTGGGCGATGTAGATGTAGCCGCGCTCGACCAGCTCCGGCAGCTGACGGAAGAAGAAAGTCAGCAGCAGGGTACGGATGTGCGAACCGTCGACGTCAGCATCGGTCATGATGATGATGTTGTGATAACGCAGCTTGTCGATGTTGTACTCTTCGCGGCCGATACCGCAGCCCAGTGCAGTGATGAGCGTGCCCACTTCCTGGGAGGAGATCATCTTGTCGAAGCGCGCTTTCTCGACGTTGAGGATCTTACCCTTCAGTGGCAGGATCGCCTGGGTACGACGGTTACGGCCTTGCTTGGCCGAGCCGCCTGCGGAGTCACCCTCCACAAGGTACAGTTCGGAGAGGGCAGGGTCCTTCTCCTGGCAGTCGGCCAGTTTTCCCGGCAGGCCGGCGATATCCAGCGCGCCTTTGCGGCGAGTCATTTCACGGGCTTTACGCGCCGCTTCACGAGCACGGGCAGCGTCGATCATCTTGCCGACCACGGCCTTGGCTTCGTTCGGGTTTTCCAGCAGGAAGTCCGCGAAGTACTTGTTCATCTCTTGTTCCACGGCGGTTTTCACCTCCGAGGAGACCAGCTTGTCCTTGGTCTGCGAGCTGAACTTAGGATCCGGCACCTTCACCGAAATGATCGCGGTCAGGCCTTCACGGGCATCGTCACCGGTGGTGGCGACCTTGTTCTTCTTGGCCAGGCCTTCCTGCTCGATGTAGCTGTTCAGGCTACGGGTCAGCGAGGAGCGGAAACCGACCAGGTGAGTACCGCCGTCACGCTGTGGAATGTTGTTGGTGAAGCACAGCAGGTTTTCGTTGAAGCTGTCGTTCCACTGAAGGGCAATCTCGACACCCACGCCATCGTCACGCTGGATGTTGAAGTGGAAGACCTGCGAGTTGACCGGGGTCTTGTTGGTGTTGAGGTATTCAACGAATGCCTTCAAACCACCTTCGTACTTGAAGAACTCTTCCTTGCCCGAGCGCTCGTCCTTCAGCAGGATGCCGACACCCGAGTTGAGGAACGACAGCTCGCGAATCCGCTTTGCCAGGATGTCCCAGCTAAAGTGGATGTTCTTGAAGGTTTCAGCCGAAGGCTTGAAATGGATGTGGGTACCGGTGGTTTCGCTGTCACCGACGACGGCCATCGGCGCCTGAGGAACACCGTGAACGTAGGTCTGTTCCCAGATCTTGCCGCTGCGGCGAACAGTCAGCACCAGCTTCTCGGACAGGGCGTTAACTACCGAAACACCTACACCGTGCAGACCGCCGGATACCTTGTAGGAGTTGTCGTCGAATTTACCGCCGGCGTGCAGCACGGTCATGATGACCTCGGCTGCGGAAACGCCTTCTTCTTTATGCACGTCGACCGGAATGCCGCGACCGTTGTCGCGCACGCTGATGGATTCGTCCGTGTGGATGATGACGGTGATGTCATCGCAGTGACCGGCGAGGGCTTCGTCGATCGAGTTGTCGACCACCTCGAAGACCATGTGGTGCAGGCCGCTACCATCATCGGTGTCGCCAATGTACATGCCGGGACGCTTGCGTACGGCATCCAAACCTTTCAGCACTTTGATGCTGGAGGAGTCGTACGTTTGATTTTCGCTCATGCCTTCACTCCCGATGGTCGTGGGTCTGGGTGATACGGCCTTGTTCCACGTGGAACAAGGCAACTGGCGTTTCCGTTTGCCAGCCTTCCCTCAGTAATTCGTGATCTACACAGGTGATGAACACCTGGCAGCGTAATTCTTCAAGCAAGCGGCACAGCGCGCGGCGATGCTGGTCATCCAGCTCGGACGGCAGGTCGTCAACGAGATAAATACAGTGGCCGCGACGAGCCTGGCTGACGAGATGACCCTGGGCAATGCGCAGTGCGCACACCACCAGCTTTTGCTGACCACGCGACAAGATGTCGGCAGCGTTATTGGCAGCCAGACGAAGACGTAGATCAGCACGCTGCGGGCCGGCCTGGGTATGGCCCATCTGCTGATCGCGAAGGAGAGAGGAGGCGAGTACTTCTTGCAGTTCCCGGTCCTTGTCCCAGCCTCGGTAGTAGCTCAGGGTCAACCCGTCCAGCTCGACCAGCTCGCTCAGGGTTTGCTCGAAGACGGGCTTCAAGGCCTTGATGTAGTTGCGACGGTATTCATCTATTTCCGCGCTGGCCAGGCATAACTCCCGGTCCCAGGCGGCTTGCGAAGCTGGGTCAAGTGTACCATGCCGCAACCATGAGTTCCGCTGCCGCAGCGCCTTCTGCAGACGTTGCCAGGCTGGCAGGAACCGAGGTTCCACGTGAAACACACCCCAATCGAGAAACTGCCGGCGGATTTTCGGTGCGCCTTCCAGCAACCTAAAACTGTCCGGGTTGATCAGTTGCAGCGGCAACAGTTCAGCCAGTTGAGCGGCGCTCTTGGCATTCTGTCCGTCGATGCGGATAGTGAATTCGCCCGCCCGCTCCCTGGAGACGCCCAGATTACTCGTACCACCTTCAGCCAACTGAACTTCGCCAAATACGGTGCAGGCAGGCTGCTCATACTGTATGACCGGGTTCAGCCGCGTGCTGCGGAATGACCGAGCGAGGCCGAGAAGGTGCACGGCTTCGAGCACACTGGTCTTGCCGCTGCCGTTGGCGCCGTAGAGGATATTGATGCGGGGGGAAGGTGAGAGAGTCACCGGGTGCAGATTGCGCACCGCGGTGACCATGATACGTCGAAGGGACATTTCGCCTGCTACGGATTAGAGGCGCATCGGCATGACAACGTAGGAAGAATCGTCATTGCCAGCTTCCTGCAGCAGCGCACTGCTGTTGGAGTCAGACAGAATCAGACGAACTTGCTCGGTAGTCATAACGCCCAACACGTCCAGCAGATAGCTGACGTTGAAGCCGATCTCCAGCGAGCTACCTTCGTAGTCCACGCTGATCTCTTCTTCAGCTTCTTCCTGCTCAGGGTTGTTGGCCTGGATTTTCAGCTGGCCGGCGGCCAACTGCAGGCGAATACCGCGGTATTTCTCGTTGGAAAGAATAGCGGTACGGCTGAACGCTTCACGCAGCGCCTGGCGGTCACCGACGACCAGCTTGTCACCCCCTTTCGGCAGTACGCGTTCGTAGTCCGGGAACTTGCCGTCGACCAGTTTGGAGGTGAAGGTGAACTCACCAGTGGTCGCTCGGATGTGGTGCTGACCGAGCACGATGCTGACCATGCCTTCCGGATCAGTGAGCAGGCGCGCCAGCTCGAGAATACCTTTACGTGGAACGATGACCTGATGGCGATCATCCTGCTCGATCGGTGCGCTCATCGAGCACAGTGCAAGGCGGTGACCGTCGGTGGAAACCGCACGCAGGGTGTTGCGCGACACTTCCAGCAGCATACCGTTGAGGTAGTAACGCACGTCCTGCTGAGCCATGGCGAAGCTGGTGCGCTCGATCAGGCGGCGCAGTTTGCTCTGCTCCAGGTTGCAGGTCAGCGAACCCGGGCCTTCTTCAACGGTCGGGAAATCGTTGGCTGGCAGGGTCGACAAGGTGAAGCGACTACGGCCGGCTTTGACCAGGAGCTTCTGCTCATCGACCTTGATATCGATCAGAACGTCGTTCGGCAGGCTCTTGCAGATGTCCATCAGCTTGCGCGCAGGGACAGTGATCTCGCCTGGCTCGGCCGGCTCTTCCAGTTGCACGCGGCCAACCAGTTCGACTTCCAGGTCGGTACCGGTCAACGACAGCTGCTGGCCTTGCACGACCAGCAGGACGTTGGACAGCACCGGCAAGGTCTGGCGGCGCTCGACGACACCGGCGACCAGTTGCAGGGGTTTCAACAGGGCTTCGCGTTGAATGGTGAAATGCATGGTCTAGTCCCTTGCCTTCAATTAGCTGCGCTGACGACCATCAAGTCGTCAACGTCCGCAGCAGGTTCTTGTAGTCCTCGCGGATGTCCGCGTCGGATTCCTTCAATTCGTTGATCTTGCGGCAGGCGTGCAGCACGGTGGTGTGGTCGCGACCACCAAACATGTCGCCGATTTCCGGCAGACTGTGGTTGGTCAGCTCCTTCGACAGTGCCATGGCTACCTGACGCGGGCGCGCAACGGAGCGCGAACGGCGTTTGGACAACAGATCGGCGATCTTGATCTTGTAGTACTCGGCCACGGTGCGCTGAATGTTATCCACACTCACCAGCTTGTCCTGAAGCGCCAGCAGGTCCTTCAACGACTCGCGAATCAGCTCGATGGTGATGTCACGGCCCATGAAGTGCGAGTGAGCAATCACCCGCTTCAGGGCGCCTTCGAGTTCACGTACGTTGGAGCGAATGCGCTGGGCGATGAAAAACGCAGCATCATGCGGCAGCTCGACCTTGGCCTGGTCGGCCTTCTTCATCAGGATCGCCACGCGGGTTTCCAGTTCCGGTGGCTCGACAGCTACCGTCAGGCCCCAGCCGAAGCGCGACTTCAGGCGTTCTTCCAGGCCTTCGATCTCCTTCGGGTAACGGTCGCTGGTGAGAATCACCTGCTGGCCGCCCTCGAGCAAGGCGTTGAAGGTGTGGAAGAACTCTTCCTGTGAACGCTCTTTACGGGCGAAGAACTGGATGTCGTCGATCAGCAGCGCATCGACCGAGCGGTAGAAGCGCTTGAATTCATTGATTGCGTTGAGCTGCAGCGCCTTGACCATGTCCGCGACGAAGCGCTCGGAATGCAGGTACACGACCTTGGCATTCGGGTTCTTCTTCAGCAGGTGGTTACCCACAGCATGCATCAGGTGGGTCTTACCCAGGCCCACGCCACCATAAAGGAACAGCGGGTTGTAACCATGCTTCGGGTTGTCGGCGACCTGCCAGGCCGCAGCGCGGGCCAGTTGGTTCGACTTACCTTCGACAAAGGTCTCGAAGGTAAAGGTGCGGTTCAGATAGCTGGTGTGCTTGAGCGCGCCTTCCACCTGGACCGTGCGCTGCTCGGTGCGGCTGCCAGCAACCGGAGCCGAACTGCTGTCGCCCATGCCATCGAAGCTGTCACGCGAAGCCGGCTCAGCAGCTTCATTCACCTGCGCCGGTTCAGCTACTGGCGCCTGAACCGGCTCGGCAACGGCAACGGCCGCAGGCGCAGTGGCCTGTTGGGTCTGGCTGTGTGCAAGCGAAGCCGCGACTGCAGCACTGACTGGGGCATTGGGTGCAGCACGTGGCGCAGAGCTGCGACGGCTGCCTATTAACAAGGAAAGGGCTGGCGCCATGCCGCTGCCGTTTTCACCCAACAGTTCGAGCAGACGGCCAAGGTACTTTTCATTCACCCAATCGAGCACGAAACGGTTAGGCGCATAGACGCGCAACTCGTCGCCTTCGGCTTCGACCTGTAGCGGACGGATCCAGGTGTTGAATTGCTGGGCAGGCAGTTCATCGCGCAGAAGCTCCACGCACTGCTGCCAAAGTTCCACTGACACGGATATCCCCTGAGTTGAAAGCCGGATGAGGCAAAAACAAACCGCCATTGTACCGGTCGAGCGATCAGTTATCCACATGTGGAAACATTCTGAGCCATGACAAAACAGCCATTTAGCGGCAAAAACGTCTTCCAACCTCTGTGAATAAGGTCTGTGGATAACCGACCATGAGGGCTATGCACAACCCTGGACCCAACCCTGTTGATAACTCACCGGTGGATAAAGAGCCTTTCTATCCACAGGCTTTCCGCACGTCCGACACAAGCGCAGCACCTGTTACCGACAAGGTTTTAAATCTCTGTACATCGCGAAATTCATAGGCTGCATGATGTTATCCACAGAAAGTTATCCACCTAAGAGTTATAAGTTCTTCAGAAAAGCTTTTTATATGTCTCTTCTTTTTTATCATTTTGTCGTCCGCCTGCCTGCCTGATCAACCCACCCTGGCATCCAGCGGTCAGGGCGCGTTCTATAAGGAAAGGCTGGTTGGAAATTGACCTATGGGCTTGCTTTCTCTAGAATCGCCGATCTCTTAAAAAGGGGGCCATTCCGGCCCGTAGTCGACAAACCAGGTAACAACGCCATGAAACGTACTTTCCAACCAAGCACCATCAAGCGCGCTCGCACCCACGGCTTCCGTGCCCGTATGGCTACCAAGAACGGCCGCGCTGTTCTGTCGCGTCGTCGTGCCAAAGGCCGTAAGCGTCTGGCCATTTGATTTTTCGGCACAGGTGGTGAGTCAGGACTTCAGTCGGGAAAAGCGACTGCTTACACCCCGGCACTTCAAAGCGGTCTTCGACTCCCCAACCGGCAAGGTTCCAGGGAAAAACCTGCTGATCCTTGCTCGCGAGAACGGCCTGGATCACCCGCGCCTCGGCCTGGTGATCGGCAAGAAGAGCGTCAAGCTCGCCGTTCAACGCAACCGCCTCAAGCGCTTGATGCGCGATTCCTTCCGGCTCAACCAGCAATTGCTGGGTGGCCTGGATATAGTGATCGTCGCGCGCAAGGGATTGGGTGAGATAGAAAACCCGGAATTGCACCAACACTTTGGCAAGCTCTGGAAACGCCTGGCGCGCAGCCGGCCAACTCCAGCGGCAAACGCCGATTCCGCAGGGGTAGACAGTCAAAATGCGTAAACTGGCCCTCGTTCCGATCCAGTTTTACCGTTACGCCATCAGTCCCCTGATGGCCAACCACTGTCGTTTCTACCCCAGTTGCTCCTGTTACGCTCTTGAAGCCATTGAGAACCATGGCCTCTTGCGTGGCGGGTGGCTAGCCGTTCGTCGCCTGGGGCGTTGTCATCCGTGGAACGACGGCGGTTTCGATCCCGTTCCCCCCGCTCCTTCCTCCCGAACTTCTTCGATAGCCGAGTAATCATGGATATTAAACGCACGATCCTGATCGTCGCCCTGGCAATCGTGTCCTACGTCATGGTCCTCAAGTGGAACGAGGACTACGGCCAGGCTGCCCTGCCGACTCAGAATACTGCTGCCAGCACTGTCGCTCCGGCCTTGCCGGATGGTGTGCCGGCCGGTACCGCCAGCGCCGATGTGCCGAGCGCCAATGCCGAATCCAGCCCTGCCGAACTGGCTCCGGCCGCGGTCAGCAAGGATCTGATCCGGATCAAGACCGATGTCCTGGAACTGGCTATCGATCCGGTCGGTGGTGACATCGTCCAGCTGAACCTGCCGAAATACCCACGCCGTCAGGACCATCCGGACATTCCGTTCCAGTTGTTCGACAACGGTGGCGAGCGTATCTACCTGGCACAGAGCGGCCTGACCGGCGCCAACGGCCCGGATGCCCGTTCGTCGGGTCGTCCGCTGTACGCTGCCGAGCAGAAGAGCTACCAGCTGGCTGATGGCCAGGACCAACTGGTCGTCGACCTGAAGTTCAGCGACAACGGCGTCAACTACATCAAGCGCTTCAGCTTCAAGCGCGGTGAATACGACCTGACCGTCAGCTACCTGATCGACAACCAGAGCGGCCAGGCCTGGAACGGCAACATGTTTGCCCAGCTCAAGCGTGACGCCAGTTCCGATCCATCGTCGAGCACCGCCACCGGCACCGCGACCTACCTGGGCGCCGCTATGTGGACGGCTTCCGAGCCTTACAAAAAGGTCTCGATGAAGGATATCGACAAAGGTAGTTTGAAAGAAAATGTGTCGGGCGGCTGGGTTGCCTGGCTGCAGCACTACTTCGTGACAGCCTGGATTCCGGCGAAGTCGGACAACAATGTTGTCCAGACGCGCAAGGACAGCCAGGGCAACTACATCATTGGCTACACCGGCCCGGCCCTCAGTGTTCCTGCTGGCGGCAAGGTCGAAACCAGCGCCATGCTGTATGCCGGTCCAAAGATCCAGTCCAAGCTGAAAGAGTTGTCCCCAGGCCTGGAACTGACCGTCGATTACGGCTTCCTGTGGTTTATCGCCCAGCCTATCTTCTGGCTGCTGCAACATATCCACAGTCTGCTGGGTAACTGGGGCTGGTCGATCATCGTGCTGACCATGCTCATCAAGGGCCTGTTCTTCCCACTGTCGGCTGCCAGCTACCGCTCGATGGCGCGCATGCGTGCCGTGGCACCGAAGCTCGCCGCACTGAAGGAACGCTTCGGTGACGATCGCCAGAAGATGTCCCAGGCGATGATGGAGCTGTACAAGAAAGAGAAGATCAACCCGCTGGGCGGCTGCTTGCCGATCCTGGTGCAGATGCCAGTGTTCCTGTCCCTCTACTGGGTACTGCTGGAAAGCGTCGAGATGCGCCAGGCCCCATGGATGCTGTGGATCACCGACCTGTCGATCAAGGATCCGTTCTTCATCCTGCCGATCATCATGGGCGCCACCATGTTCATCCAGCAGCGTCTGAACCCGACACCTCCGGATCCGATGCAGGCCAAGGTGATGAAAATGATGCCGATCATCTTCACCTTCTTCTTCCTGTGGTTCCCGGCTGGTCTCGTGCTGTACTGGGTTGTGAACAACTGCCTGTCGATCACTCAGCAGTGGTACATCACCCGCCGTATCGAAGCAGCCACCAAAAAAGCTGCTGCTTGACGGGCTACTGCGCTAGCCTGTGAATAAAAACGCCCCCTCGGGGGCGTTTTTGCTATCTGTCGTTTTTGTCGTAGAGGCTTTCGAGCATGAACACTGTGCGTGAAACCATCGCCGCCATCGCCACTGCCCAGGGCCGCGGAGGCGTCGGTATCGTGAGGTTGTCCGGCCCATTGGCGAGCAAGGCGGGGCAGCTGATTACCGGCCGAACGCTGGCGCCACGCCACGCCCACTACGGGCCATTCCGCGACGAGGAAGGCCTGGTGCTGGATGAAGGCATCGCGCTGTACTTCCCAGGTCCCAACTCGTTCACGGGTGAAGATGTACTCGAGCTGCAGGGGCATGGCGGCCCTGTGGTCCTGGATATGCTGCTGCAGCGGTGTGTACAACTGGGCTGCCGTCTGGCGCGTCCGGGCGAGTTCAGCGAGCGTGCTTTCCTCAACGACAAGCTCGACCTGGCCCAGGCCGAAGCCATTGCTGACCTGATTGAAGCAAGCTCCAGCCAGGCTGCGCGCAATGCCTTGCGCTCACTGCAGGGTGAGTTCTCCAAGCGTGTGCATAGCCTGACAGAGGCGTTGATTGCCCTGCGCATCTACGTCGAGGCTGCGATCGACTTTCCTGAAGAGGAAATCGACTTCCTTGCCGATGGCCATGTGTTGTCGATGCTCGATGCGGTGCGCAGCGAGTTATCCACCGTGCAGCGCGAGGCCGGGCAGGGCGCCTTGCTGCGTGACGGCATGACAGTGGTCATCGCCGGCCGGCCAAATGCCGGCAAATCGAGCCTGCTGAACCAGCTGGCGGGGCGTGAGGCAGCTATCGTTACTGATATCGCCGGCACCACCCGGGACATCCTGCGCGAACATATTCACATCGACGGCATGCCACTGCATGTGGTTGATACAGCCGGCCTGCGGGATACCGACGACCATGTGGAAAAGATCGGCGTGGAACGCGCGCTAAAGGCCATTGGCGAGGCCGATAGAGTGCTGCTGGTGGTCGACTCCACCGCCCCCGAGGCCAGTGATCCGTTCGCCTTGTGGCCTGAGTTTCTCGACCAGCGGCCAGACCCGGGCAAGGTCACACTGATTCGCAACAAGGCCGATCTCAGCGGTGAGCGGGTAGACCTGAAACAATGCGACGACGGTCACGTCACCATCACCCTGAGCGCCAAGGGTGACGACCAGGGGCTGCAACTGCTGCGTGATCATCTCAAGGCCTGCATGGGTTATGAACAGACCGCCGAGAGCGGTTTCAGCGCCCGCCGGCGCCACCTCGATGCCTTGCGCCAGGCCAGTTCGCACCTGGAGCATGGTCGCGCACAGTTGACCCTGGCTGGCGCGGGTGAACTGCTGGCCGAGGACTTGCGTCAGGCGCAGCAGGCGCTCGGTGAGATCACCGGTGCGTTCAGTTCCGATGATCTGCTGGGGCGGATCTTCTCCAGTTTCTGCATCGGCAAGTAATCCACAGCTAGCTAAAACCTAGGCCGCTCCTCCGGGAGCGGCTTTTTTTTGCCTGCAATTTATCCACTCGTCGGATCTTTCAAATACCACCCCACCTCTGTCGGAGCGGCTTATCCGCGAAGAGGCCCGTTCAGGCATAGGGAAATCTATCCACAAATACAAATACCCTGCTCAGGAGCCCTGTGGAAAACCCGCCTTCAGCTCCGTTGATAAGCAGGCTTTTTTTCTGAGGACAAATCCTCCTGTGGGTAAACAGGCATTTAATCCACAGGCTAAAGGACGTTATCCATAACCCTCATGGTGGGTAAGCCACAGGGTTCAATTTCTCTGTACACCATGTATATATTGGCCTACAGAATCTTATCCACAGAGAAGGCTGTGCATAAGAATAAACATAAAAACAAAGCTTTTTTAAATTTCTCTTCTTTGATTCTGTTGTCTGCCACTCATCCACAGACTGGTCAAAATTTGCTCAGACGGTTCCTTTAGAGGGGGTGAAGTCCCTATACTTGTCGGCTTACCTTCTCTATTCGCAAAAACAGGCACGAGGTGCGTGGTGGATTTCCCTTCCCGTTTTGAAGTGATCGTCATCGGCGGCGGCCATGCCGGTACCGAGGCTGCGCTTGCGTCAGCACGCATGGGTGTGAAAACCCTGCTGTTGACCCATAACGTGGAAACCCTCGGTCACATGAGCTGCAACCCCGCCATTGGTGGCATCGGCAAAAGCCATCTGGTCAAAGAGATCGATGCACTCGGCGGCGCCATGGCGCTGGCCACCGACAAGAGCGGCATCCAGTTCCGCATCCTGAACAACCGCAAGGGCCCGGCCGTACGCGCCACCCGTGCGCAAGCCGACCGCGCCATCTACAAGGCGGTGGTACGCGAGATCCTGGAAAACCAGCCGAACCTGTGGATATTCCAGCAGTCCTGCGACGACCTGATCGTCGAACAGGACCAGGTCAAAGGTGTGGTGACCCAGATGGGTCTGCGCTTCTTCGCCGAATCCGTGGTGCTGACCACCGGTACGTTCCTTGGTGGCCTTATCCACATCGGTCTGGAGAACCATTCCGGTGGTCGCGCCGGTGATCCGCCTTCGATCGCTTTGGCTCACCGCATGCGTGAACTGCCGCTGCGCGTCGGCCGCCTGAAGACCGGTACTCCACCGCGTATCGATGGGCGTTCCGTAGACTTTTCGGTCATGACCGAGCAGCCAGGCGACACTCCGATCCCGGTGATGTCGTTCATGGGCAATGCTGAGATGCACCCGCGCCAGGTGAGCTGCTGGATTACTCACACCAACGCCCGCACCCACGAGATCATTGCCTCGAATCTTGACCGTTCGCCGATGTACTCGGGTGTGATCGAAGGTGTCGGCCCGCGCTATTGCCCGTCGATCGAAGACAAGATCCACCGCTTCGCCGACAAGGAAAGCCACCAGGTGTTCATCGAGCCGGAAGGCCTGACCACCCACGAGCTGTATCCCAACGGTATTTCCACTTCGCTGCCATTCGATGTGCAGCTGGAGCTGGTGCGCTCGATCCGCGGCATGGAAAACGCCCATATCGTCCGCCCGGGCTACGCCATCGAGTACGACTATTTCGACCCGCGTGACCTGAAGTACAGCCTCGAGACCAAAGTCATCGGTGGCCTGTTCTTCGCCGGCCAGATCAACGGCACCACCGGCTACGAAGAAGCCGGCGCCCAGGGCCTGCTGGCCGGGACCAACGCCGCGCTGCGTGCGCAAGGCCGCGAAAGTTGGTGCCCGCGCCGCGACGAGGCGTACATCGGTGTACTGGTCGACGACCTGATTACCCTGGGTACCCAGGAGCCGTATCGCATGTTCACTTCGCGCGCCGAATACCGGCTGATCCTGCGTGAAGACAACGCCGACCTGCGCCTGACCGAGAAAGGTCGCGAGCTCGGCCTGATCGATGACGATCGCTGGGCGGCGTTCTGTGCCAAGCGCGACGGCATCGAGCGGGAAGAGCAGCGCCTGAAGTCGACCTGGGTGCGCCCGAACACCGAGCAAGGCCAAGCCATTGTGGATAAGTTCGGTACCCCGCTGGCCCACGAGTACAGCCTGCTCAACCTGCTGGCCCGTCCAGAGATCGACTATGCCGGGCTGATCGAAGCGACCGGCGGTGCAGAAATCGATCCACAGGTTGCCGAACAGGTCGAGATCAAGACCAAGTACGCCGGTTACATCGACCGCCAGCAGGACGAGATTGCCCGCCTGCGCGCCAGTGAAGACACCCGCCTGCCTGTGGATATCGACTACACCACGATTTCCGGGCTGTCGAAGGAAATCCAGGGCAAGCTCGGCCAGACCCGTCCAGAGACCCTGGGCCAGGCTTCGCGCATCCCCGGCGTTACTCCGGCGGCGATTTCCCTGTTGCTGATTCATCTGAAAAAACGCGGCGCTGGCCGCGAATTGGAGCAAAGCGCTTGAGTTCCCTGGTCACCCCGCAACACGCCGACGAGTTGTCCACAGGTGCGCGCCAGCTTGATGTCGAGCTGAGCGCCGAGCAGCACGAAAAGCTGCTGGGCTACCTGGCCCTGTTGATCAAATGGAACAAAGCCTACAACCTCACTGCCGTGCGCGACCCGGATGAGATGGTTTCCCGCCATCTGCTCGACAGCCTCAGTGTCATGTCGTTTATCCACAGCGAGCGTGACAACTGGCTGGATGTTGGCAGCGGCGGTGGTATGCCTGGGATTCCTTTGGCTATCCTGCATCCGCACAAGCAGGTGACGGTGCTGGACGCCAACGGCAAGAAGACGCGCTTCCTGACCCAGGTGAAGATGGAGCTGAAACTGGACAACCTCACGGTTATCCACAGCCGGGTCGAAGCCTTCCAGCCGTCGCTACCGTTCAGCGGCATCATCTCCCGCGCCTTCAGCAGCATGGAGAACTTCACCAACTGGACCCGCCATCTGGGCGACACCGGGACGCAATGGCTTGCAATGAAGGGGCTGCATCCTGCCGATGAACTGGTAGCATTGCCCGCAGACTTCACAGTAGAAAGCGAGCAGGCCCTGACCGTTCCAGGTTGCCAGGGCCAGCGCCATCTGCTGATACTGCGCCGCAAGGCTTGATTGGGAACACACGCAACAATGGCTAAGGTATTCGCAATCGCGAACCAGAAAGGTGGTGTCGGCAAGACCACCACCTGTATCAACCTCGCAGCATCGCTGGCCGCGACCAAGCGTCGTGTGCTGCTGATCGACCTCGATCCGCAGGGCAACGCGACCATGGGCAGCGGTGTGGACAAACACGAACTCGAGCATTCGGTCTATGACCTGCTGATCGGGGAATGCGACCTTGCCCAGGCCATGCACTATTCCGAGCATGGCGCCTACCAGCTGCTGCCGGCCAACCGCGACCTGACCGCCGCGGAAGTGGTGCTGCTGGAAATGCAGGTCAAGGAAAGCCGCCTGCGCAACGCGCTGGCGCCGATCCGCGAAAACTACGATTTCATCCTCATCGACTGCCCGCCGTCGCTGTCGATGCTGACGCTCAACGCCTTGGTCGCTTCCGATGGCGTAATTATCCCGATGCAGTGCGAGTACTACGCACTGGAAGGTCTCAGCGACCTTGTGGATAACATCAAGCGCATCGCAGCGCGGTTGAACCCGCAGCTGAAGATCGAAGGCCTGCTGCGGACCATGTACGATCCGCGCCTGAGCCTGAACAACGATGTGTCGGCGCAGCTCAAGGAACACTTCGGCGAGCAACTGTACGACACGGTCATTCCGCGCAACATCCGCCTGGCCGAGGCCCCGAGCTTCGGCATGCCGGCGCTGGCGTACGACAAGCAATCGCGTGGCGCACTGGCCTATCTGGCCCTGGCCGGGGAACTGGTACGCCGTCAACGCCGTCAATCTCGCACTGCACAAACAACTTAAGGAATCCGCATGGCCGTTAAGAAACGGGGTCTCGGACGTGGGTTGGATGCACTGCTCAGTGGTCCTTCCGTCAGCGCGCTCGAAGAGCAGGCTGTGAAGATCGACCAGAAAGAACTGCAACATCTGCCCGTTGAACTGATCCAGCGCGGCAAGTACCAGCCGCGCCGCGACATGGACCCCGAGGCACTGGAAGAACTCGCGCACTCGATCCGCAACCACGGTGTGATGCAGCCGATCGTGGTTCGTCCGATCGACGGTAGCCGCTACGAGATCATTGCTGGTGAGCGCCGCTGGCGCGCCACCCAGCAGGCCGGTCTCGACACCATCCCGGCGATGGTGCGCGAAGTGCCGGATGAAGCCGCCATCGCCATGGCGCTGATCGAGAACATTCAGCGCGAAGACCTCAACCCGCTGGAAGAAGCCCTGGCCCTGCAGCGCCTGCAGCAGGAGTTCGAGCTGACCCAGCAACAGGTGGCCGATGCCGTGGGCAAGTCGCGGGTAACCGTGGCCAACCTGCTGCGCCTTATCTCGCTGCCCGAGGCGATCAAGACCATGCTCGCCCACGGCGACCTGGAGATGGGCCACGCCCGTGCCTTGCTCGGCCTCGAGGAAGATCGTCAGGAAGAGGGGGCGCGTCATGTTGTCGCACGTGGCCTCACCGTGCGCCAAACCGAGGCGCTGGTCCGTCAGTGGCTCAATGGCAAGCCTGATCCGATCGAACCGAGCAAGCCTGATCCGGACATCGCGCGCCTTGAACAGCGGCTCGCAGAGCGCTTGGGCTCTGCCGTGCAGATACGCCACGGCAACAAGGGCAAAGGCCAATTGGTTATTCGCTACAACTCGCTTGACGAGTTGCAAGGCGTGCTTGCTCACATCCGTTGAAACAATTCCCGTTGTAGCGCGCAGTCGGAAATCACTACCGAAGAGTTGAATAGGGGTTAATCCACCCCTATACTCTGCGCGCATTTTGTCGGCACAAATTATGCCAAGTCATAGCTGACTTGTTGGTCGACTTCCGAGGAGCAGTTGTGATGGAAATCCGCACGCCAAACCGCCTGCCTTTCCATCGCTGGGCGGTTTTTCCGGTACTGCTGGCTCAATTCGTCGTACTACTGCTGGCAACTTTGGTGTTGTGGCAGTGGAAAGGGGCGGTCAGTGGATATTCAGGCCTTTGCGGAGGTTTGATTGCCTGGCTGCCCAATGTGTATTTCGCCTGGAAGGCTTTTCGCTTCAGCGGAGCTCGGGCGGCACAAGCTATCGTCAAGTCGTTTTACGCGGGCGAAGCAGGCAAGATGATTTTGACGGCAGTGCTTTTTGCACTGACCTTCGCAGGAGTGAAGCCACTGGCGCCGTTAGCAGTATTCGGCGTCTTCGTGTTGACCCTTTTGGTCAGCTGGTTCGCGCCCCTGCTGATGAATAAAAGACTTTCGAGACCTTAGGGCGTTTGAGGCAACCATGGCAGCAGAAACCGCTTCGGGCTATATCCAGCACCACTTGCAGAACCTGACCTACGGTCAACTACCAGACGGCAGCTGGGGCTTTGCCCATTCGGCTGCAGAAGCCAAGGCAATGGGCTTCTGGGCGTTCCACCTGGACACCCTGGGTTGGTCCGTCGCGCTGGGTCTGATCTTCCTGTTCATCTTCCGCATGGCGGCCAAGAAGGCGACTTCCGGCCAACCTGGCGGCCTGCAGAACTTCGTTGAAGTGATGGTGGACTTCGTCCACGGCAGCGTGAAGGACTCCTTCCACGGCCGTAGCCCGGTCATCGCTCCGCTGGCACTGACCATCTTCGTCTGGGTGTTCCTGATGAACGCCATCGACCTGGTACCGGTCGACTGGATTCCTCAGCTGGCCATGCTGATCTCCGGTGATCCGCACATTCCGTTCCGCGCCGTGTCGACCACCGACCCGAACGCGACCCTGGCCATGGCCTTCAGCGTGTTCGCCCTGATCATCTTCTACAGCATCAAGGTCAAGGGCCTGGGCGGCTTCATCGGTGAGCTCACCCTGCATCCGTTCGGCAGCAAGAACATCTTCGTTCAGATCCTGCTGATCCCGGTGAACTTCCTGCTGGAATTCGTCACCCTGATCGCCAAGCCGATCTCCCTGGCACTGCGTCTTTTCGGCAACATGTACGCCGGCGAGCTGGTGTTCATCCTGATCGCCGTGATGTTCGGCGCCGGCATCCTCTGGCTGAGTGGCCTGGGTATCGTGCTGCAGTGGGCGTGGGCTGTGTTCCACATCCTGATCATCACGCTGCAAGCTTTCATCTTCATGATGCTGACCATCGTCTACCTGTCGATGGCTCATGAAGATAACCATTAAGACCGCCTGGCGTGTCTTGTAGCCTTCCCCGCTCGTTTGGGGGGAGGGCTTTAAAAGTCCGCAAGGGCAGCTGTACCAAACGATTTGTTTTACCGCTTCAACTTAAAAACCTAACCAATACGACGTAAAAGTCGGGAGGAAAGATGGAAACTGTAGTTGGTCTGACCGCTATCGCTGTTGCTCTGCTGATCGGCCTGGGTGCTCTGGGTACCGCCATTGGTTTCGGCCTGCTGGGCGGCAAATTCCTGGAAGGCGCTGCTCGTCAACCAGAAATGGTTCCGATGCTGCAGGTGAAAATGTTCATCGTTGCCGGTCTGCTCGACGCCGTAACCATGATCGGTGTTGGTATCGCTCTGTTCTTCACCTTCGCGAATCCGTTCGTTGGTCAGATCGCCGGCTAATCACTCGTAACCACGAGTTGATGGCTGTGATGAATTAAGACCGAGCGAGGTGTTGGCGTGAACATTAATGCAACCCTGATTGGCCAATCCGTTGCCTTCCTGATTTTTGTACTCTTCTGCATGAAGTACGTATGGCCTCCGGTCATCACTGCTCTGCAAGAGCGTCAAAAGAAGATTGCCGACGGCTTGGACGCTGCCAACCGCGCAGCTCGCGACCTGGAGCTGGCCCAAGAGAAAGTGGGTCAGCAACTGCGTGAAGCTAAAGCACAGGCAGCCGAAATCATTGAGCAAAGCAAGAAACGCGCTGCTCAGCTTGTCGAGGAAGCCCGTGACCAGGCCCGCGTCGAAGCTGACCGTGTGAAGGCTCAGGCTCTGGCCGAGATCGAACAGGAACTGAACAGCGCTAAAGACGCCCTGCGTGCCCAAGTGGGTGCCCTGGCTGTTGGCGGTGCTGAAAAGATCCTTGGCGCCACAATCGATCAAAACGCGCATGCGGAGCTGGTTAACAAACTGGCCGCTGAAATTTAAGCGAGGGCGATCATGGCAGAACTGACCACGTTGGCCCGACCTTACGCTAAGGCTGCCTTTGAGCATGCCCAGGCCCATCAGCAACTGGCCAATTGGTCAGCCATGCTCGGCCTGGCTGCTGCGGTGTCGCAAGACGACACCATGCAGCGCCTGCTCAAGGCCCCGCGACTGACGAGCGCAGAAAAGGCCGCCACGTTCATTGACGTGTGCGGTGACAAGTTCAATGCACAGGCACAGAATTTCATTCATGTTGCCGCGGAAAACGACCGTCTCCTGCTTCTGCCGGAGATTGCCGCCCTGTTCGACCTGTACAAGGCCGAGCAAGAGAAATCCGTGGACGTGGAAGTCACCAGTGCCTTCGCGTTGAACCAAGAACAGCAAGACAAACTCGCCAAGGTTCTCAGTGCACGGCTAGGCCAGGAAGTTCGCCTGCACGCGTCGGAGGATGCCAGCCTGATTGGCGGCGTCGTCATCCGCGCTGGTGACCTGGTAATCGATGGCTCTGTTCGCGGCAAGATCGCGAAACTGGCCGAAGCATTGAAATCTTGAGTTTGAAGGGGCAGCAGAGCAATGCAGCAACTCAATCCTTCCGAAATTAGTGAAATCATCAAGGGCCGCATCGACAACCTCGATGTGAGCTCCCAAGCCCGTAACGAAGGTACCGTTGTTTCGGTATCCGACGGTATCGTGCGGATCCACGGTCTGGCCGACGTCATGTACGGCGAAATGATCGAGTTCCCTGGCAGCGTATTCGGCATGGCCCTGAACCTGGAGCAAGACTCCGTAGGTGCAGTGATCCTGGGTGCCTATGACACCCTCGCCGAAGGCATGAGCGCCAAGTGCACCGGCCGCATCCTGGAAGTTCCGGTTGGTAAGGAACTGCTGGGTCGCGTCGTTGACGCACTGGGCAACCCGATCGACGGCAAAGGTCCTCTGGGCAACACTCAGACCGACGCGGTCGAGAAAGTCGCTCCAGGCGTGATCTGGCGTAAGTCGGTAGACCAGCCTGTACAGACTGGTTACAAGTCCGTCGACGCCATGATCCCTGTCGGCCGTGGCCAGCGCGAGCTGATCATCGGTGACCGTCAGATCGGCAAGACCGCCATGGCCATCGACGCCATCATCAACCAGAAAGACTCCGGTATTTTCTGTGTTTATGTAGCTGTCGGCCAGAAGCGTTCTACCGTTGCCAACATCGTTCGCAAGCTGGAAGAAGCCGGCGCCCTGGCCAACACCATCGTGGTCGTTGCCAGTGCTTCGGAATCCGCCGCACTGCAGTTCCTGGCGCCATACGCCGGCTGCACCATGGGCGAGTTCTTCCGTGACCGCGGTGAAGACGCCCTGATCGTTTACGATGACCTGTCCAAGCAGGCCGTTGCTTACCGTCAGATCTCCCTGCTGCTGCGCCGTCCACCAGGACGTGAAGCGTACCCAGGCGACGTGTTCTATCTCCACTCCCGTCTGCTGGAGCGTGCATCGCGCGTTTCGGAAGAGTACGTCGAGAAGTTCACCAACGGCGCAGTCACTGGCAAGACCGGTTCCCTGACCGCCCTGCCGATCATCGAAACCCAGGCTGGCGACGTTTCTGCGTTCGTTCCGACCAACGTGATTTCCATCACCGACGGTCAGATCTTCCTGGAATCGGCCATGTTCAACTCGGGCATCCGCCCTGCAGTGAACGCCGGTGTTTCGGTATCCCGCGTAGGTGGTGCCGCTCAGACCAAGATCATCAAGAAGCTGTCCGGTGGTATTCGTACCGCTCTGGCTCAGTACCGTGAACTGGCTGCATTCGCCCAGTTCGCTTCCGATCTGGACGAAGCGACCCGCAAGCAGCTGGAGCATGGTCAGCGCGTTACCGAGCTGATGAAGCAGAAGCAGTACGCGCCAATGTCCATCGCGGACATGGCTCTGTCGCTGTACGCCGCTGAGCGTGGTTTCCTGACTGACGTAGAAGTCTCCAAGGTCGGTAGCTTCGAGCAAGCACTGATCGCCTACTTCAACCGTGATCACGCCGAACTGATGGCGAAGATCAACGTGAAGGGTGACTTCAACGACGAAATCGACGCTGGCATGAAAGCCGGTCTCGAGAAGTTCAAGGCCACCCAGACCTGGTAAGCCGCAGCGGGGGCCCAGGCCCCCGCTTGCTAACCTGATAGGTGATACATGGCAGGCGCAAAAGAGATTCGCAGTAAGATTGCGAGCATCAAAAGCACGCAAAAAATTACCAGCGCCATGGAGAAAGTGGCGGTCAGCAAGATGCGCAAGGCACAAATGCGCATGGCTGCTAGCCGTCCTTACGCGGAGCGTATCCGCCAGGTGATCGGTCATCTGGCCAACGCCAACCCGGAATACCGCCACCCGTTCATGATCGAGCGCCCTGTAAAGCGCGCCGGTTATATCGTGGTGAGCAGTGACCGTGGTCTGTGCGGTGGCTTGAACACCAACCTGTTCAAGGCCCTGGTCAAGGACATGAACGAAAACCGCGAACAGGGCGTTGAAATCGACCTGTGCGTGATCGGCAGCAAGGGTGCGACTTTCTTCCGCATCTTTGGCGGCAACGTCGTAGCTGCGATCAGCCACCTGGGCGAAGAGCCATCGATCAACGATCTGATCGGCTCCGTCAAAGTGATGCTGGACGCCTACCTGGACGGCCGTATCGATCGCCTCTCGGTGGTTTCGAACAAGTTCATCAACACCATGACCCAAAAACCGACGGTCGAGCAATTGGTACCGTTGGTGGCAACCCCGGATCAGGATCTCAAGCATCACTGGGATTACCTGTACGAACCCGACGCAAAAGAGCTGCTGGACGGCTTGATGGTGCGTTACGTGGAGTCGCAGGTATACCAGGCGGTGGTCGAGAACAACGCTGCTGAACAGGCAGCCCGGATGATCGCCATGAAGAACGCCACAGACAACGCCGGTGATTTGATCAAAGAGCTTCAGTTGATCTACAACAAGGCGCGTCAGGCTGCGATCACCCAGGAGATCTCGGAAATCGTCGGCGGCGCTGCCGCGGTTTAACGGTTCAAAAATTCAGAGGATCCAGCTATGAGTAGCGGACGTATCGTTCAAATCATCGGCGCCGTCATCGACGTGGAATTCCCACGTGACGTCGTACCGAGTGTTTACAACGCGCTGAAAGTACAAGGCGCGGAAACCACCCTCGAAGTTCAGCAGCAGCTGGGCGACGGCGTGGTTCGTACCATTGCGATGGGCTCGACCGAAGGCCTGAAGCGCGGTCTGGATGTCGTTGACACCGGTGCTGCCATTTCCGTTCCAGTTGGTAAGGCCACTCTGGGCCGTATCATGGACGTACTGGGCAACCCGATCGACGAAGCCGGCCCGATCGGCGAAGAAGAGCGTCGCGGTATCCACCAGCCAGCGCCTTCGTTCGCTGACCAGGCAGGCGGCAACGACCTGCTGGAAACCGGCATCAAGGTTATCGACCTGGTTTGCCCGTTCGCCAAGGGTGGTAAAGTTGGTCTGTTCGGTGGTGCCGGTGTCGGCAAGACCGTAAACATGATGGAACTGATCCGTAACATCGCCATGGAACACAGCGGTTACTCCGTGTTCGCTGGTGTGGGTGAGCGTACTCGTGAGGGTAACGACTTCTACCACGAGATGAAGGACTCCAACGTTCTCGACAAGGTAGCGCTGGTCTACGGTCAGATGAACGAGCCACCAGGAAACCGTCTGCGCGTAGCGCTGACCGGCCTGACCATGGCTGAGAAGTTCCGTGACGAAGGTAACGACGTACTGCTGTTCGTCGACAACATCTATCGTTACACCCTGGCCGGTACCGAAGTATCCGCACTGCTGGGCCGTATGCCTTCGGCAGTAGGTTACCAGCCGACCCTGGCCGAAGAGATGGGCGTTCTGCAAGAGCGTATCACTTCGACCAAAGAAGGCTCGATCACCTCCGTACAGGCCGTATACGTACCTGCGGACGACCTGACCGACCCGTCGCCAGCGACCACCTTCGCCCACTTGGACGCCACCGTCGTTCTGTCCCGTGACATCGCCTCCCTGGGTATCTACCCAGCGGTCGACCCACTGGACTCGACTTCGCGCCAGCTGGACCCGAACGTGATCGGCAACGAACACTACGACACCGCTCGTGGCGTTCAGTATGTTCTGCAGCGCTACAAAGAGCTGAAGGACATCATCGCGATCCTGGGTATGGACGAACTGTCCGAAAGCGACAAGCAACTGGTAGCCCGCGCTCGTAAGATCCAGCGCTTCCTGTCGCAGCCGTTCTTCGTGGCCGAAGTCTTCACCGGTTCGCCAGGCAAGTACGTTTCCCTGAAAGACACCATCGCTGGCTTCAGCGGCATCCTCAAAGGTGACTACGACCACCTGCCAGAACAAGCGTTCTACATGGTCGGCAGCATCGACGAAGCGATCGAGAAAGCCAAGAAACTGTAATCCCGGCGCCCCGCAAGGGGCGCTAATCAGGTTGAGGCAAGCAGATGGCTATGACAGTCCATTGCGATATCGTCAGCGCGGAAGGGGAAATCTTCTCCGGCCTGGTCGAGATGGTAGTAGCGCACGGCAACCTGGGCGATCTTGGTATCGCTCCAGGCCACGCCCCGCTGATCACCAATCTCAAGCCGGGTCCGATCACGCTGACCAAGCAAGGTGGCGATCGTGAGGTGTTCTACATCTCCGGTGGCTTCCTCGAAGTGCAGCCGAACATGGTCAAGGTTCTTGCCGACACCGTACAGCGCGCTGCCGACCTGGACGAAGCTCAGGCTCAGGAAGCCCTCAAGGCTGCTGAGAACGCCCTGAATGCGAAAAGTGCGGACTTCGACTATGGTGCTGCTGCCGCACGCCTGGCCGAGGCTGCAGCTCAGCTGCGTACCGTCCAGCAAATGCGCAAGGGCAAGTAATCCGGTTCAGGCCGTATACTTCCGTTGCGATTGAGTTAAAGGGTAGCCTCGGCTACCCTTTTTCTTTTTCTGAATTCCCCTCTTCGGTCATCCCTGACCGCCTGGATTGGTAGCCAGTCAATGTCCCTTGATATCGTTATTCTCGCCGCCGGCCAAGGCACCCGCATGCGTTCGGCGCTGCCCAAGGTACTGCACCCGGTAGCCGGCAATTCCATGCTCGGCCACGTTATCCACAGCGCGCGCCAGCTTCAGCCCCAAGGCATCCACGTGGTCATCGGCCACGGTGCTGAGCTGGTACGTGAGCGCTTGGCAGCCGATGACCTGAATTTCGTCATGCAGGACAAGCAGCTAGGCACTGGCCATGCCGTTGCGCAGGCATTGCCGGCGATCACCGCCGACACGGTGCTGGTGCTTTATGGCGATGTACCGCTGATCGAACTGGAAACCCTGCAGCGCCTGTTGGCCAAGGTCAGCGACAAGCAGCTTGGCCTGCTCACCGTGACCCTGCAGGACCCGACCGGCTATGGCCGCATCGTGCGTAATGGTGAAGGACAGGTGACCGCTATCGTCGAGCACAAGGACGCCAGCGAAGCACAGAAGGCGATCAAGGAAGGCAACACTGGCATCCTGGCCATGCCGGCCGCGCGCCTGGCTGACTGGATGGGTCGCCTATCGAACAACAATGCTCAGGGCGAGTACTACCTCACTGACATCATCGCCATGGCGGTGGCCGACGGTCTGGTGGTTGCCACCGAACAGCCGCACGACCCGATGGAAGTGCAGGGCGCCAATGACCGTCGCCAGCTGTCGGAACTCGAGCGCCATTACCAGCTGCGCGAAGGCCGCCGGCTGATGGCCCAGGGTGTCACCTTGCGCGACCCTGCACGCTTCGATGTACGTGGCGAAGTGACCGTTGGTCGCGACGTGCTGATCGATATCAACGTGATCCTCGAAGGCAAGGTGGTCATCGAGGACGACGTGCAGATCGGCCCTAACTGCGTGATTAAAGACAGCACTTTGCGCAAGGGCGCGATCATCAAGGCCAACACTCACCTCGACGGCGCGGTGATGGGCGAGGGCAGCGATGCTGGCCCGTTCGCCCGCCTGCGTCCGGGCAGCGTGCTGGAAGCCAAGGCCCATGTGGGTAACTTCGTCGAACTGAAAAATGCCCACCTGGGTGAAGGGGCCAAGGCCGGTCACCTGACCTACCTGGGCGATGCCGAGATCGGTGCACGCACCAACATCGGTGCCGGTACCATCACCTGTAACTACGATGGTGCCAACAAGTTCAAGACCGTGATGGGGGAGGACGTGTTCATCGGCTCAAACAACTCCCTCGTGGCACCTGTGGAAATCAAGGCCGGTGCAACTACGGCAGCCGGTTCGACCATCACTCAGGCCGTCGAAGCCGGTGACCTTGCCGTGGCGCGTGCGCGTCAGCGCAACATCTCGGGCTGGAAGCGGCCGGAGAAGATCAAGAAAAGCTGAGTTATACACAGCCATTTCTATCGAAAGCCGACCTATGTGAATAAGTCGGCTTTTTTATTGGCCCAGGCGGCGAGTGGTCAGGAAAATTTATCCACACCTTGACGAACCGGTCATCTTAGGTTTTGATTGCAACCATTATCTTTCGAATCGAAACTTAACCGCCCATGTCGAAACGTAACACCCCCCAGCGGCGTCACAACATCCTGGCCCTGCTCAGCGAGCAAGGCGAAGTGAGCGTGGATGCCTTGGCCAAGCGTTTCGAAACGTCGGAAGTGACTATTCGCAAGGACCTTGCCGCGCTGGAGGCCAACGGCCTGCTGCTGCGCCGCTACGGCGGTGCGGTGCCAGTCCCGCAGGAGATGCTCAGCGAACCTGCGCAACCGGTCTCTGCCTACAAGAAGGCTATCGCCCGTGCAGCGGTTGGCCGTATCCGCGAGCATGCGCGGATCATCATCGACAGCGGCAGCACCACCGCCGCCATGATCCCGGAACTGGGCCGCCAGCCCGGCTTGGTGGTGATGACCAACTCGTTGAATGTGGCCCGCGCCATCAGCGAGATCGAGCACGAACCGGTGCTGCTGATGACCGGCGGTACATGGGACCCGCATTCGGAGTCGTTCCAGGGCCAGGTCGCCGAGCAGGTACTACGCTCTTACGATTTCGACCAGCTGTTCATTGGTGCCGATGGCATCGACCTGCAGCGCGGCACCACCACCTTCAATGAGCTCCTTGGCTTGAGCCGAGTGATGGCCGAGGTGGCCCGGGAAGTGATCGTGATGGTCGAGTCCGACAAGGTCGGGCGCAAGATCCCCAATCTCGAGCTGCCCTGGGGCAGCGTGCACACCCTTATTACAGACGAACGCCTGCCCGCAGCGGCACGCGAACAGATTCAAGCCCGCGGCATCAACCTGATCTGCGCCGCGATCAGCCAGGAGCAATAACCATGTGTGGAATCGTTGGTGCCGTAGCCGAGCGCAACATCACTGCCATTCTCATCGAAGGCCTCAAGCGTCTTGAGTACCGTGGGTACGACAGTGCCGGCCTGGCCGTCTACACCCAGCAGGGCGAACTGCAGCGCCGCCGTCGCATCGGCAAGGTCGCCGAACTGGAGGCGGCTGTTGCTGCCGAGCCGCTGAACGGTCAGCTGGGCATCGCCCATACCCGTTGGGCCACCCATGGTGCACCGACCGAAGGCAATGCTCACCCGCATTTCTCCGGTAGCGAAGTGGCCGTTGTTCACAACGGCATCATCGAGAACCACGAAGAGCTGCGTGAAGAACTCAAAGGCTTGGGTTATGTCTTCACCTCGCAGACCGATACCGAAGTTATCGTGCATCTGATCCACCACACCCTGAAGACCATTCCGGACCTGGCCGATGCGCTGAAATCCGCAGTTAAGCGCCTGCACGGAGCCTATGGCCTGGCACTGATCAGCGTGAAACAGCCTGACCGCCTGGTCGCCGCGCGCAGCGGTAGCCCACTGGTGATCGGCCTGGGCCATGGCGAGAACTTCCTGGCTTCCGACCAATTGGCCCTGCGCCAGGTCACCGACCGCTTCATGTACCTGGAAGAAGGCGACATTGCCGAGATCCGCCGCGACCAGGTGAAGATCTGGGACCAGGCTGGCAAGCCGGTACAGCGTGAAACCGTGAGATACCACGAAGGCACCGAAGCCGCCGACAAAGGCGCCTATCGCCACTTCATGCTCAAAGAGATCCATGAGCAGCCGACCGTGGTCCAGCGCACCCTGGAAGGCCGCTTGGGCAAGGACCACGTGATGGTCCAGGCTTTCGGCCCGCAGGCTGCCGAGCTGTTCGCCAAAGTGCGCAACGTGCAGATCGTCGCCTGCGGTACCAGCTACCACGCCGGCATGGTCGCCCGTTACTGGCTGGAAAGCCTGGCTGGCATTCCTTGCCAGGTCGAAGTGGCCAGCGAGTTCCGTTATCGCAAGGTGGTGGTGCAGCCAGACACCCTGTTCGTCTCGATCTCCCAGTCCGGCGAAACCGCCGACACCCTTGCCGCCCTGCGCAATGCGAAGGAACTGGGTTTCCTCGGTAGCCTGGCCATTTGCAACGTCGGCATCAGCTCGTTGGTACGTGAGTCCGATCTGACCCTGCTGACCCTGGCTGGCCCGGAAATCGGCGTGGCTTCGACCAAGGCCTTCACCACTCAGCTGGTTTCGCTGATGCTGCTGACCCTGGCCCTGGGCCAGGTGCGTGGCACCCTCGAAGCGGGTGTCGAAGCCGGGTTGGTGGAAGAGCTGCGCCGCCTGCCAGCGCGCCTGGGCGAGGCCCTGGCCATGGACAGCACCGTGGAGAAAACCGCCGAGCTGTTCGCCGACAAGCATCACACCCTGTTCCTCGGCCGTGGTGCGCAGTACCCGGTGGCCATGGAAGGTGCGCTGAAGCTCAAGGAAATTTCCTATATCCACGCCGAAGCCTACCCGGCCGGTGAGCTCAAGCACGGCCCGCTGGCGTTGGTGGACAGCGACATGCCAGTGGTGACCGTGGCGCCGAACAACGAACTGCTGGAGAAGCTCAAGTCCAACCTGCAGGAAGTGCGTGCCCGTGGTGGCGAGCTGGTGGTGTTCGCCGACGAGAACGCCGGCATGAGCAACGGCGAAGGCACCCACGTGATCAAGGTGCCGCATATTGCTGACGAGCTGGCGCCGATCCTCTACACCATCCCGCTGCAGCTGCTGTCGTACTACGTGGCCGTGCTCAAGGGTACTGATGTCGACCAGCCGCGCAACCTGGCGAAGTCGGTGACGGTGGAGTAAGCGTTTTTCTATCTGCAAGAACGTTGTGTTTTTGAATAATAAAGTTTGTCACAAAACAATAAAGGTTGTCACAACGTAATAAAGGTTGTCACAAGGCTGGCTTCGACCGCACATCGGACCGGAGCCAAGCCCTGGAGATTCGGGTGACAATCCCCTACGCATCGCTGTGACTGTTGTCCTGGCTGAGCCCGCTCTCTGGCGTGTCCTCATTGCACGCCAGCCGTCCTCGTCCTCGTCCTAGTCGAGCGGATCGCCCAATCATGAGCGTCTCGAACATGGCATCTGTGCCCATAGCTCCGGTCAAGGCTGCGCATCGCTTGCTGATGACCCAGTCAAAAATAGATAAAAAAATTCAATCGGGTCGTGGAAATGGAGTGAGAGATTCCTATAAACCGTGGATCCAGGTGTGGGATATCAAATCAAAGGGTGTCTCTCATATGATCGCGGGAGTAAAAATTCATCGCACTCACCACCTGCTGTCCAATGCAGAGCGAGATTACCTCACCATTCTTGAGCATGATGCCTCGATCATCGATATCCGAGAGCAGTATCCCCTGTTGACACAGGCTGAGACCCAAGCAATTGCCTCAAGCATTAACTGTCGACACCCTGTATATCCTGGCACGCAAACACCTGTCGTTATGACGACGGACTTCCTCATTACCTTTGTGGATACCTCTGGCGAAGCCCGGCTAGCCGCTCGCTCAGTGAAATATCGAAAGGAATTAGAGCAGGCTGATCTTCATGCTCGGAATCGAATAGCTGAAAAGCTAGCCATTGAAAAAAAATACTGGTCAATAAGGGGCGTTGACTGGAAGCTGGTTTTGCACGAAAACCTCCCGAAGACAAAAATAGCAAACCTCAGAATTCTCAGGACGTACGCCAGTATCCATCCCTCGTTGCCGACAGAGAAGAATATCGACAACTTGCTTGAATACATCGAGGGAACAAAGACTGATCAAATACCGCTAAAAGTTCTTTTGGAGAAGGCGTCTCGTGACCTATACATTGAGTATATGGGCATAAAGCGTCTCTTCCATCACCTGCTATGGATCGGTCGTTTAGAGTCTGATCTTACCTCGAAAGTAATAAGCTTGTCGCAGCCGTTGCACGTATGGCCGAGCCACAGGTCAGCGGCTTTGTCTCCGCCAACCGAGATTTCCCATCATGCTTGATCTTAAGGTAAACAGCATTGTTACGCCTGGCGTAGAACCTAGCCTACTAAAAAAAGCGGTTAGGGTATTGGGTATAAATAATGATTCTGTTGTTGTGATTGAGCTGAGTACGAATCCCAGCAAGCCGTGGCCGATTGATAAGTCCGTTTTGATTGACGATATTGATTCAGGGCGCGCAGTCTTAAGTCAAGAAATGGTCCCTTTACATCTGCTCAGAAGCGATGATGAAATTAGTGAAAATGAAAAAGCTAGCCGTAATCGAAATTGGAACCTTCTAAGGGGTTTAGTAGAAGATCGCTCCGCCTTGGAAATTCTTGGGCCGGGATTCGGAGGGCTTGTTGCTAGGCATGCCTTAGAGACAGGAGTAGAGCGTAAGCAGATATACCGGCTCCTATACCGCTACTGGAGCATGGGTCAAACGCCTAACGCGTTTCTTTGGAACACTAGCGCTTGCGGTGGTCGAGGGAAGAAAAAGGATCGATCCTCAGGCATTATCCCCGGTAGGCCGCGTAAGTATCTTGGTGTTGTTGTCAATGATGATGGGGCCATCACGCTTGAGCAGCGCCATCTCTCTCATATCCGTTTGGCTTACGGGCGGGTCGCCAGCGGCAAATGTGGCACCCTTAAAGATGCCCATAAGTGGATGTTAAACAAATTTTATAGAGAGACTCTCCCAGATGGCTCGAAAGGAAATATTGTACGCGGCAGTTACCCGACTACTACCCAGCTTAGATATCACGGTAAACTGTTTTTCGATGATCTTTATAAGCTTAAGGTGCGTGGCGGTTCTGTCCGATACAACAAGGATCATCGTGCTATCGTTGGTTCAGCGTCCCAAGGCCTGATGGGGGCAGCCCACCGATACGAGATAGATTCAACCATCGCTGATGTCTATTTAGTGCATCGCGTTAACAGGCTATGGCTCATTGGGCGCCCCATACTTTATGTGGTTGTCGATACCTATACTAGAATGATTGTAGGGATTCACGTGGGCCTTGAGGGACCCAGCTGGAACGGGGCTCGACACGCGATATACAACGCTTGCACCCCAAAGGTTGAATTTTGCAAGCGATACAATGTTGATATCGATGAGGCGGACTGGCCATGCTCGCACCTGCCAGTCGAAATTGTTGCTGACCGGGCTGAGCTTCTAAGCGAGGCAGGGGCAACGCTATCGCAAAGCTTGGGGCTAGCGGTGGAAATTTTGCCTCCCTTCAGGCCTGATTGGAAAGGGATCATTGAGAGCCGCTTCCGTCTCATCAATGAACACCTCGACTTGAAATTTATTCCAGGCGGTGTGGATGCTCGCAAGATGGAGCGTGGCGATAGGGACTACCAACTCGATGCGGTTTTGGATATCGACGAGTTCACCGAAATGGTTATTGTAGGAGTCTTGGCGCACAATAAAAGCCTACGAATACCACACCTTTTAAATCGCGAGATGATTGCTGACGGTGTAGAAGCCACGCCTATTGCAGTTTGGAAATGGTCGAAGGCTAATAGCCCAATCAATTCAAAAGTAGTATCTCCGGCTGAGTTAAAAATTGCCTTATTGCCATCTCAGGAGTGTCGTATCAGTCGAGGCGGTATTGTTTTCCAAGGAGTACAGTATACATGTCAAACAGCATTGCGTGAGGAGTGGTTGGAGCGCTCGCATAACCTGCGGACGAAATATGTTCGAGTATTCTATGATCCTAACTCTATTGAAAACTGTTGGATCAAGTCCGAAGCAGGTTTTGAGGCTTTAACTATTGTACCGCACCAAAGACAGAAATATGGTGGACTCCGTATGGAGGAGGTTCTTGATATGATCCATGTCTTGAACCAGGTTTCGCCTGATGCCCGTTACGACAGTGATAATACTGCGGCGCTGGTAAGGGGACGACAAGAGGAAATCCTTGACCGGGCCAAATCCAAACGTGCCGCACAGGGTGACCCGAAATCGAATGCAGATTTCAAGCGGGACAAACGTGCCAAGCGTGCTATCGAAGCTCAGACCGAGCGCGACTCCCATACCGCTGATCTGAATCAGCTACGCGTTGTGGATAACACGTCTCCTGTGGCAGAGAATTCTAAGCTAGTCACCGGCAGGCCCAGTTCCGCGAGAAGTGCGGCGTTTCTGAAACTAGTGGTCAGCGAGGGAAGCGAGGCTGAGACATGAACGATTTGACCTTCTCCCCCGCAGAATACATTCCTACAGGCATGCCTCTGTACGATGGGAACCCGCTGATCGAATGCTTGCCTAGAATTCTTTCGGATGTTGACGTGGTTAGGCGCGTTGGGAACCTTCCTCCAAAGCCCGACGAGGCCGAACGAGCGTTGCCCCCGAAGCTTCGCGGCCATGGGATCAACCGGCTGAAAGATGTTGTGGTTCCATTTGAAATCCACCTGCGTCTTGAAGACCTCTTCAGCCAGTTGATTCGCTACGGATATACGGGCCGCAATCCTCTGTTGGCCTCCTCCGTTAGGCATCGGTTGCCTTCCTCAGCGGAAGCCAAAGGCCATGGATTCATGTCTACCGCTGAGACGATGACCCTCATCGGCCTGAGTGGTATGGGCAAGACCACAGCGCTTAATTCCATAGCAAGGCTTTATCCGCAGGTTATCAGTCACAGCCGATATAAAGACGCGATTCTCATCGAAACCCAGGTTGTATGGCTTAAGATTGAGTGCCCGCATGACGGCTCGTTGCGCGGTTTTTGTGCAGCATTCTTCTCCGCCCTGGATGCTGCGTTAGGAGTCGAAAAATACTCGCGAAGAGGTGGCGCCGCCAACAGCATTAGCGTAATGCTCCAGCACATCAGTCAGCTGTGCAAAACCTTTTTCATCGGTGCTTTAATAATTGATGAAATGCAGCATCTTTGCTCGTCGCGGGGTGGGCAGGATCGAGAAAAGTTGCTGAATTTCTTCGTAACTTTATCCAACGATGCGGGCGTTCCGCTTGTCTATGTAGGGACCAACGCAATGCTTCCGCTATTTTCAGGTGTGCTGCGCAATGCCCGAAGAGCGGCGGGAATGGGGCCAATCGCTTTTGACCGATTCAGCGAAGACGATCCGTTTTGGGAGCACTTGGTGTCCCAGCTCTGGGCCTATGACTGGACGGCATCCTGCGCTCCCCTGACGAATGAGCTCCTGTCCAAGATCTATGATCTCACTCAGGGCAATACAGATTTCTTAGCAAAACTGCTTATGCTTGCGCAGCGCCATGTAATTTGGGAGGGCATCGACACCATTACGCCACTGGTGCTTCAGCAGGTGTATGACAGTCAAATGAGGCTTTTGCACAAGCCCATCGAGGCCCTACGAAGCGGTGATCCACTTCAGATTGCTGATTTCGAGGACATGATGCCTACAAAAGACCAAATCGCCCAAATGATGAGCTACGACTTGGCTCGCCGGGCGGACAGGGCTCATCTTTCGCTACTTACACAAGCCGCGATTACTCCTCCACCTCTAGCCGAAGATAAATCGGTTCCGAAGGCTCCAAATCGTACGGTCGTACCGGTTGCTGATGGCGCGTTAGATAACGTGCATTTTTCGAAGCACGAAGACCTCCAGGATCAGCTCGAACAGCGCGGCTGGGTGGATAGAGATTCTTCCTGGTGACATGAGGCAGGGAGTTCAGGGTAATGGCTGATCTTCTGTTGTGCTTTCCAAAGCCGTTTCCGGATGAGTCGCTCTATAGCCTGGCCGTTCGCTATCACAAGCTAGCGGCGAATCCGGGATACCGCGTGACGAGCCAAGAGCTCTTCGGCAGCTACTCGCGTACATGCGGTTCTATCCTGCCGTGCTGCTTAGGGGCTCTGTCAGAGCGTCTGGGAGGTGCCATTTCTGTAAGACAGCTGATCGAGCGCTTCACGCTTTTACCGCTTTATTTGCCTTTTTTAAATGACGAGAAAGGCCGCGACGCCGCCATTCTGATGGGAGGTAATCGAGGGACAGGCCTCAAGATGGCCTTGGGCATTACAGCATCGCGCTTCCTCCAACACGCCTCGTTTAGGTATTGCGAGAGCTGTGTGAGAGAGGACATTCTGGAGTGCGGCCTAGCCTATTGGCACCGCATTCACCAGGCTTCGGGCGTTTGCGTCTGTCCACGCCACAGCGATGTACTACAAGCAATGACATTTCCCGGAGGGTCGGACTGGCGTTGTATGTTGCTTCCGGGGGAATCTGCTGGAACGCCGGTTATGGACTGCGGTGACCACACTGGGGCCGTTGCCATTGCCCGCATGCAGTTGTGGGGGCTCGACCATCCCGATGAGATGAAAACGATTCAGGCTGGAAATTTGCTCAGGAAACGTTTGGACGAGATGGGCTTTATCAGGTCTGGACGAATTAGAGAGCAGATGCTGAGAGATTTCTTAACCAGACGACTTCGGTGCAGTCCTAGCGCCGCCGAGTTTGAAGAAATAGTCAGATCCGCTGACTGGGTCTTTCAGATGTTGCGGCGACACGGTCGAATCGTGCAGCCCTTAAAGTTCTATTTTCTCTGCTGGCTCCTTGATCTAGGGCTGGAACACCTGAAGCCCTACCGTCTGGACGCCGATATTTGCGCCGGTGTTGGGGTCCGGCGTGATAAATCGCAGCACCTCATGCAGGACGATGACCTTCACGCCCGGCGAATAGCCTTTGCAAAAAGTGCGAACCTCAAATGTCATGACAAGCCGGGTTATCAGTGGTTGTACCGCAACGACAGGGAATGGTTGGCTCGTTATGTTGCTGCGAACCCCTACCACAGAGACCAAAGAATTTTGGTCGATTGGCAATCCAGGGACTCGGCCCTTGCGTTGCAGCTCGCTAAAGCGAAGACGATCATTCTTTCTGTAGACGGAAAGCCTCAGCAGGTCACCCGTGCTGCTCTATGCAGGGGTGTCATAAACGGTTCAGCTCTCCTCAAAATGCCACAAAACTTTCCGATGAGCATAGGGTTGATGGCGGATTTGCTTGAATCTACTCATGACCACCAGCTACGTAAAATTCGGTGGGCAATTCGAGAATATTCTCTGACTGAAAACTGTGCGATGAGTGTTCTCTACCGTTATGCAGGAATACGGATATCTCGCGTCTCCGATCATGAAGTTCTTAGGCAGATACGTGACGATAGGGATTAGTTCTATTGGCCTCGTACAAAAGTTTATTGAATATAGATCTCTTCTTCTCTCGCAGAGCTTCTTGCTCGCTCTTGTTATTTAGCAAATTGAAATAGTTTTCAGCGGTGTTGCATCCTAAAAACACATAGATAGGATATTTGTCGCTGGTGGCAATATTTGTGTTAGTAAGTTTTGAATCTATTCCCATTTCCTTTTTGATAAGTTTGGAAATATTTAGCTCGGTTTTATCGAATGCATAAGTGCGACTTATCATGAGACTTGCATATGCGACAAAGCCTGCCACTCCATCATTGATCATCGGGCCGCGATAGTCCAAAAGATCTGCGACAAATTTTGCGTACATATAGCGGGTTGATCCGAATTTTCGTTTTTGACGTCTTGGCCATTTGTTGTGTTTGCTACACTTGGCTAGGTGACCAATATCGTGCTTTTTTAGTGGCATTGAGCAGGACGGACATGTCTCGATTAGAGTACAGGCATGAGTGCTGCAAACCTGTACAGAGCCCAACACGTGCCTGCAATGAATGTAGGGGGTTCCACAATTATGCAGGTCCTCGCGAACACAATCTGGACAAACTTTTGCCCAAGTCTTCGGTGTAACGATTGCGGTCGCTCGATGACGCCCGAGGGCGGCTATCATAGGATACAAAGTGTGATTATTCAGAGCTAATTCCGAAATTTTGTGTTCGTTCAGTAGCTTTGGGTAATGAAATTCTTGATGCGGCCGCCACTCTGTTTGCAGGGGGCCAAAGGTTTTATTTATCCCGAAGCCAGCACGAGGTATCGGTTTTATATAGAAATCTTCAGTTTTTAAGGATTTAATACCTAGAAGCTCATTGCCGCGCTTAAGCGCTGATGCGATATATTCTCCAGGTAATGGTGCAAAAATTTTCATGAAATAAGGTTCTGATACCCGTTGCTAGACGAGCGGTAAGCTATTTTAGTTAGAGGATACCGGTATTGCATCCACATTATTGATCGTGTTGGGCTAAGGTGTGAAGGTGAAAGGGCGTCGGACGTGCTTAGGAATCAAAATGGCTCCAGTCCGGCAGCCACGCACAAGAGGAGGTCGATGTAGTGAATCCTACAAGCACGCGCCCACCTGTTGAATCGCAGGCCTTTCCACCGACATTCCACCTGGTTCATACCCACCCTGACGAGTTGAGCCAGCTGGAGCTCCTGCGTCTAGTCCAAGCAGGTTTTTTTTTCAGCGACGTAAAGTGCATGGTCGAGTCATCGAGCCTGTTCAAGGCTCGGAACCTCGTTGGGAGAATCACAGGAAGATCGACCAGAAGCATTCACCGTCTGAGCCATCCCGATCAGGCCCATCGCCTGGACACCCAGCAGAGCGCGGTGGCGTTCCAATATGCAAAAGGACTGGAGCTTGCATCGAAGGCATTTGGCTCTCAGATGCTCGCGGAGCAGTGGCTTTGCAGACCGTGCGGTCATTTGATGGGTTTTGTACCCTTCGAAATGCTCGACACGGCGCTCGGGTTCAGCGTGGTAGCGGACTATCTTGAACGTCTACGCGTGGGTGTCTACCAGTAGTTAGCCTGAGTGGAAATTGGTATGCGGTGAAGACGCAACGTTACCGTCTTCAACAAGCGGGACTTACAACCTTGTAATCCCCGTATCACTCAATTGACAGCGACAAAACCTTAATCTTCAGTCACGTCTAGTGGAGTGATTGAAATGAAAGTCATCAAAAGCATCACCGCGATCCTGGCCATAGTGGCCTCCTCAGCCGCGCTTGCCGAAGGAGGATCCGACCGTCTATACGGGAAGATGATTCAGGCCAATGAGCAAGCTATGCGAGCTTATGCAGCCGCCAATGGTAAGAAGCCACCTGAGGTGATCCATTATCACTACGGGATGCGGCTCGACGTGGCGAGGGTAATCAGCATGACATCGACCAAGGCGAGTTGCGACGTGATGCCGGCACAGATGAACTACGAGGATTCCAACGGAGACGTGAAAATCCTTGAATACCGGACCGCTGGAGTCGGTTGCCGGGGCCAGAACTGAGCATTCAGCGAGCGGACAGGGCTTACGCTGATAAAAAGCCGGGTTGAAGCGTCAATTCCGGCGATTGATCGCCTGGTGACCGGCTTACATGACTCGGGGAGTACGATGAGGATTGGTAGCTCAGACAGGAGAGCCTAATGACTGAATCAGTGCGCACCACGGTAAAGTGCCTTGATCCTGGCGACGGCTCCGGCGATGTCATTGTGGAATTACCCGACAATTTTCTGCGCGAGCTGGGGCTCACGACGGGCGACATACTCTCCATCGAGCTCATCAACGGCGGTATCGTACTCAAGCCAGTACGCGAGTGCCGTGAATCTGATTAGCTACCTTTTGCAGGCCCACTGTATCGTCGTGTTGAGCAGATGAAGCTTTCTAGCGGAGCACATGGGACGGCAGTCAGCCTACTGCCGTCCTTCGGGTCGATGAGTTATTTGGCCGGATAGTTGGCGACTACTTGGTCCTCGCCGCTTTTGGTTAAACCAATGACTTGGTAGGCATGGCTTACGCCATCAACCTCCATGCCTGGGGATCCAGCTGGCATTCCTGGTACGGCGATCCCGGCCAGATCGTACCGCCCCCTGAGTTCTCGAATCTGCTCAGCTGGCACGTGACCTTCGACAAACTTTCCGTCGATCACAGCTGTGTGGCAGGACGCTAACCGTGGCGCTACGCCCAGCTTCTGTTTCACTGCGCTCATGTCCGTCTCAACATGGTCGATCACTTTGAAACCATTAGCTTCCAGGTGCGCAATCCACTTCTTGCAGCAACCGCAGTTCGCGTCTCGGTGAACGTCGATGGACAATGGCTCGGCAGCGTAGGCCGCAGAGGTCACCAGAAGCCCAGCGATAGCGGCTAGCCGAACGAATACCTGGTTAGTTGGCATGAGTGTGCTCCTTACCGTCTTTGTGAACATGCGTCTTAGGCGACGATGCCGGGTGGCCATCCGAATGGGCCTCGACCGCATTGTGGTCACCGTGATGATCTGCCGCTTGGGCGGAGCCTGCGGGTGCAGTTCCGTGGTCGTGAGCTGCCTGGGCATGATCGTCGTCTGCCGCTTCGTCGTGATCACCATGCTCGGCACGACCGCCTACGCCGTGCTGGCCCTCATGGTTGTGCATATCGCTTTCACCGCCGCCGTGCTGGTGGCCACCGCTCGTGGCCACTAGAGCCTTGTACTGCTCAGGATTCATTTGAGGCAGTTGGTCCAGGAACGCGACGATTCCCCAGATGTACTCGTCACCCATGCTCTTGCCCCAAGCGGGCATGCCGGTGGCTTTGATACCGTGTTTGATCGTCCAGAATGCGGCGGCCGGATCGCCTCCGACACCGACCTTGGTGAGGTCAGGTGGCGACGGATATAGCGCTTGGCTTAGTTCAGTCTTCCCAACGCCTGGGGCGAGGTGGCACCCAATGCACATGGCGTTGTAGTTGCCTGCTCCTGCCTTGATCAACGCGGCATTCTTTAGGTCAGGCACTTCAATGTCTCGCGCTCGAACCTCAATCGACCGGTCGCGAGCCATGGCGAGAAACGAATGGACAGCCGGAAAGTGAGGATCATCGGCGCCGACATTCACCAAGCCGAAATACGCCGTGCCCAATACAGCAGCACTTCCGACAGCACCGGCCACGAGCAGCGTTGTAATTGTTCTTTTCATGTTGGAATTCTCAGAACCACATCCTGATACCGGCAACGAAGCGTGCCTCATTAACATCTCCGCCCTCGTCTCGGATGAAGTCAGCGGTGTTGCCGTAGGAGCGGCTCCAGGTAACGCCTATGTATGGAGCAAACTGGCGGACAATTTCATACCGTAGACGCAGCCCGACTTCGGTATTGGCCAGACCCGAGCCAACACCGCGCTCAGGATCGTTCTTGCCATAGAAGTTCGCCTCGGCCGTGGGCTGCAAAATCAAGCGATTGGTCAGCAGGATGTCGTATTCGCCCTCAAGACGCGCAGCAGTCTGGCCGTTCTCGCCTATGAACGCCGTGGCTTCGGCCTCGAAGTCATACAAGGCCATGCCCTGAATACCAAAGGCTGCCCAGGTCTGTGGGGATTCCGGTTTGAAATCCTGACGGACCCCGGCGACCACATCCCACCATGGACTGACCGAGCGGCCGTAAAGCAATTGCATCTCGGCGTCTTCGGTTACCCCATTGGTGCGCTCGCCTTCCGAACGAACCCAGAGTCGATTAATGTCACCGCCTACCCAGCCTGAAGCGTCCCAGGCCAGGGTGCTGCCCTCATCGGCGTCCTGGTATTCGAGTTGGTCCAACAGGAAGAAACTGTTGATTCCGCTGTCGTGCACCTGATGTCCACCCAAAGGCGGAAAGGCTGCCTCACGGTCGGCTTCGGTGAGCACTGGAATCGGCGTGCGGCTTGTTGTGGTTGGAGAAGTCGCTGAATCATGGTTCATCTGTGAATGGTCCATACCCTTCATCGAACCGTGATCCATGCCCTTCATGTTTCCATGGTCCATCTTGCTATGGTCCACCGGGCTGGATTTGCTCTGGCTTTGAGCATGCCCCATCTGGCTGTGATCAACAGGGGCAGTCTGTTTCTGCTGTTTGCTAACCCCCATCTTGCTGTGATCCATCGCCGGCATCGATTCGGACGGAGCAGCATCCATTTGCATGGAACCGTGCCCCATATTCGAATGATCCATGCCCGAATGATCCATTACTTCAGCGGCGAAGCTGGGCGTTACGCCCAGCATGCCGATTGAAACTGTCAAGGCCAGCAGCGAAGGCCGCCCAAAGCTATTGGCCATCTTTTCCTGCCTTAGCTTTGTCGCTGCCATGCGATTCCATCATTTTGTCGTGGTCCATGCCCTCCATCGAACCATGGTCCATCCCCTTCATCGAGCCGTGATCCATACCTTCCATGGAACCATGGTCCATGCCTTCATGGTTCATCCCTTGGCCCTGCTTGTTCTGCGAGCCTTTGGCTTTGCTTGCCTCGGTGGATTTCTGTGAGTGCTGATCATGGTTGTCGCTGGACCACGACGACGGGGCATAAATAGCCAGCATGCCTACCATCGCAGCAGAAAGGAAAAAGGCGCTTCGTTTCATTGGTTTGCTCATCTCAGATCTCCAGTTCATTCGTCCACACGGACTTCTCGGAACATGCCCATTTCCATGTGGAACAGTAGGTGACAGTGATAGGCCCAACGTCCCAAGGCATCTGCGGTGACGCGATAGCTTCGTTTTGAGCCAGGTGGCATGTCGATGGTGTGCTTGCGAACCATGAAGTTGCCGTTCTCGTCCTCCAGATCACTCCACATACCGTGGAGATGGATGGGGTGAGTCATCATGGTGTCGTTGACCAAGGTGATGCGAAGACGCTCGCCATATTTCAACCGCAGCGGTTCAGCGTCGGAGAATTTGATACCGTCGAACGACCACGCGAACTTCTCCATGTGGCCGGTAAGGTGCAGTTCGATTGTCCGTCCAGGCTCTCGACCATCGGGATCGATGAAGGTGCTCCGCAAATCGGCGTAGGTCAGCACTCGGCGTCCGTTGTTGCGCAGGCCAATTCCCGGATCGTTCAGCTTCGGGGTCGGCGACATGGTCTGCATATCGACCAACGGGTTGTTGGTCTCGGAAGCTGGATGGCTCTGCATTGCACCGCTCATGCCGGCCATGCCCTCATGACCCATGCCAGCCATCTTGCTGTGGTCCATGCCGGCCATGCTGCCATGGTCCATGCCAGCCATCTTGCTGTGGTCCATGCCGGCCATGCTGCCGTGATCCATTCCGCCCATGCTGCCGTGGTCCATGCCCATGTCGCTCATGGCGATGATCGGGCGCGGATCTACCTCCGGCACGGGCGCTTGCAAGCCTTCACGAACTGCCAGGGTGCCTCGGGAGTACCCGGTACGGTCCATGGACTGCGCGAAGATCGTATAGGCCTGCTCGGTTTCAGGTTCGACGATGACATCGTAGGTTTCCGCAACGGCGATCCGGAACTCATCGACCGATACGGGTTTGACGTACTGGCCGTCGGCAGCCACAACCGTCATCTTCAGCCCAGGAATCCGGACATCGAAATAGGTCATGGCCGAGCCGTTGATAAAGCGCAGGCGGATTTTCTCGCCGGGCTTGAAGATTCCCGTCCAGTTGCCGTTCGGAGCCTGGCCGTTCATGAGGTAGGTGTAGGTATACCCGCTCACGTCAGCGAGGTCGGTGGGGCTCATCTTCATTTCAGCCCACATCTTCCGATCCGCTACAGCGGCCGACCAGCCTTTCTCGCTCACATCGTCAACGAAGTCGCCAACTGTGCGCTTGTGGAAGTTGTAGTAGTCAGATTGCTGCTTGAGTTTGGAGAGCACCCGCGCCGGGTCTTCATCCGTCCAATCGCTGAGCATGACGACGTAATCGCGGTCATACACAAACGGCTCGGGATCTTTGGCATCGATCACCAGAGCACCATAAACGCCGGACTGTTCCTGGAAGCCAGAGTGGCTGTGATACCAGTAAGTACCGTTTTGGTGGACCTTGAACTTGTATTCGTACATGCCATCGGGAGCGATGCCGTGGAAGCTCAAGCCCGGCACACCGTCCATGTTGGCGGGCAGGATGATGCCGTGCCAGTGAATGGAGGTGTCCTGTTTCAACCGGTTGCGTACGCGCAGCGTCACGGTGTCGCCTTCGCGCCATCGCAGGATTGGCCCTGGCACGGAGCCGTTGATGGCCATGGCCGTACGAGCTGAGCCCGTGATGTTGACGGGCAGGTCACCGATATACAGATCGAAGTCCGTGCCGCTGAGCACGTTCGGTTGGCCAGGGCTGGTCACGGCCCAGACCGGCGCGCGCCACATGCCGAGCCCACCCAGAAGTCCGGTAGCGGCCAGGCCTTTGACGAAAGATCGTCTCGTGGTTTTGCTTTGCATGCCGTTGCGTCCAGTCAGGTAGATCGCTGATATCCAGGCTGCTCGATGGCGCAGCCCTTGGGTTCATTGGAGCTCTCACCAGTCTCGTAGACTTTTGCCACTGCGCGAGGCTGATGAGAGGCCGTAGTCTGAAACTGCCATAGTTCAGATTCCGGGGTGATTACATTTCTGTAAGCTCGGATCAGCAGCTCTCGTGGCCCGCGTGCTTGCCGGACTGGGCGGCGACTGGCGCCTGCTCTTTCTTCTCCTGCGCAACCTGGTAGGCTTGCATGGAGCTTTGGCGAGCCGCTTCCATCCGCGCAAAGGTCCGGTCCGCGCCGCCCTCTGCCAGGGCGATGCCTGCCATGCCGAAGGTAACGATCATCACAATTGCTTTGACCATGTTCATCTGAAGATCCTCAGTGGCTTCTGCGCCTCATGGCGTCAGGTACAGGGTCAAGTTAGCCTCGCGGTGCTGTCAGAAAACTGAGCTCGACATTACTTTTCCGTCAGCTTCTGGTTGGGCGTCTTTTTTCCTGCAAACTGGAGATGCACCCCGCGTGGATGAGAGCAGATGAAATTACTCGTAGCCGAAGATGAGCCGAAAACCGGTGTCTACCTCCAGCAAGGCTTGACAGAAGCTGGCTTCACCGTTGACCGGGTGATGACAGGCACTGACGCCCTGCAACAGGCGCAGAGCGAAGTGTATGACTTGCTAATTCTCGACGTGATGATGCCGGGGCTTGATGGCTGGGAGGTCCTGCGCAAGATCCGTGCAGCGGCTAAGGATGTACCGGTCCTTTTCTTGACGGCCCGTGATGGCGTAGACGATCGTGTGAAAGGTTTGGAGCTGGGCGCTGATGATTACCTGGTGAAGCCCTTCGCATTCTCGGAGCTGCTGGCTCGGGTTCGCACGTTGCTGCGCAGAGGCAACGGTGCTTCTGCTCAAACCACCATGAAGATGGCAGACCTTGAGGTGGACCTGCTCAAGCGTCGGGCTACGCGAAACGGCAAGCGGATCGACCTTACCGCCAAGGAATTTTCCCTATTGGAGCTGCTCATGCGCCGACGCGGCGAGGTGCTCCCCAAGTCGCTGATCGCTTCTCAGGTCTGGGACATGAACTTCGACAGTGACACCAACGTGATCGAGGTCGCGATTCGCCGACTGCGGGCCAAGATTGATGACGACTTCGCGCCAAAGCTCATCCATACCGCCCGAGGCATGGGCTACATGATGGATGTGCCCGAGTAATGCGCCCACAATCATCGCTCGTCAAGCGACTGACCCTGATGTTCATGTTCGCGGTGACTGCTGTCTTGGTCGTTGCCGGCGTGGCTTTCTACGGACTCAGCCAACACCATTTCCGGATGCTGGATGAGCAGGCACTCTCCGAAAAGCTGGAGTCAACGCGTCATATCCTGTCCATCTCAGCAGCGCGAGGCGGGCTCGACGATCAGGAGCAGCAGCTGCGGGCGTTGCTCGGCGCACATCAGGATCTTTCGGCGAAAATCACCAAAACTGACGGAACGGTCCTTTTTTCAGAACCCAAGGCTTCACAAATTCCTGAGCAGTTCGAGCAGGCGCACCGGGGCGCAGTTTGGGAATGGCAGGATGAAGCGCAGAACTTCCGGGGTATCACCGCCCAGTTAATCATCGCGGGTGAGCCGGAACCGGTGACGGCCGTGCTGATGCTCGATGTCACCACTCACGCGCATTTCTTTATCACCCTGCAATGGTGGTTCGGCATCGGCTTGGTGATCAGCGCGATTGTGAGCGCAGGCTTGGGCTGGGTCGTTGCCAAGAGTGGGCTTCGGCCTGTTGGACAAATCACCAAAGTGGCCACCGGGATGTCGGCAAGATCGCTCCGCGAGCGCATTCCGCTGGAGCCCGTACCGCTAGAGCTTCAGGAGCTCATCCTGTCTTTCAACGGGATGCTGGGACGGTTGGAGGATGCATTCGTTCGGTTGTCCAACTTTTCTGCCGATATCGCTCACGAGTTGAGAACGCCGGTCAGCAACCTACTGACCCATACCGAAGTGGTGCTCACCAAGAAGCGTGACCTGGATGCCTATGAGGAAAACCTCTATTCGAATCTGGAGGACCTTAAGCGCATGTCGCGCATGATCGATGACATGCTTTTCCTTGCCAAGGCGGATAACGGTCTCATCGTGCCCGAGCAGGTCGATGTGGACCTCTCCGAACTGGTATCCAAGCTGTTCGAGTACTACCAGTTCCTGGCCGAGGACCGGAGCATTCAGATGACCCTACAAGGTCGTGGCAAGGTTCGTGGCGATCGCCTGATGATTGACCGAGCGCTTTCCAACCTTTTATCGAACGCGTTGCGCTACACCCCGGAAGGCAACGAGATATCAGTGCAGATCGAGCAAACACGTGAAAACGTGACGTTGTCCATACGTAACAGCGGAGTAACCATCGATCCTCAGCACATTGGCAAGATCTTCGACCGGTTCTATCGGGCTGATCCAGCCAGACGCGAAGGTGGACCAAGCAATGCAGGTCTGGGCCTGTCGATAACACGCTCCATCATCGAGGCTCACAGCGGACGAATTTGGTGTACTTCAGCGGAGGGATTCACAACCTTTTACATCAGCCTTCCAGCCTCCAAGCGGTTGATTGGTGAAGCCTCTTAATGCTGAATTCATCCCGGTAACCTATACTCGCCCATCATGAAACGCTTCATTCGACTGCTCACCATCCTGATGCTTATCGTGGCGCTTCCGCTTAACGGGATGGCGGGCATCGATTCGGCGACTGAACCTTGTCCAATGCAGACCATGGGCATGGAAATGATGGCGGGCATGGACCATGACTGCTGCCAGGACCAAGAGCCGGGCAAGACTGGTGACCATGCCAAATCCTGCAAGGTAGGCCAGGAGTGCAGAACTGCCAGCACAGTGCAGCTCAGCTTCCTGACGCCTGGACTGACCTATGCCAAGCCACGACCTGCCGATACCTACGCTGTAGGCATAGCAACAGGTTCTCCCCCCGATCCATGGCGTCCTCCCCGCGTCTGACTCCCTCTTAATTTCACACCATCGTTCTGCCTAGCAGCGGGCCGATGGCACGCGCCTGGGCGCTGATCTTTCGAGGAATCATTCTCATGACTCCCCAACGTTTTCAGGGACGAACTTCCACTGCCGTCCTTTTCATACTGCTGCCGGCTGTCTCAGCACAGGCTGCAACGCTGTCGCTGGATGAAGCGCTGCAACTGGCTGAACGCAACGCTCCCTCTCTACAAGCCCGCCAGGAGCAGGCATCAGCTGCGCGCAACTTAGTCATTCCAGCGGGCGAACTACCCGACCCGCGCTTGAATCTTGGGGTACAAAACCTGCCGATTGAAGGCGCTGATCGCTGGAGCATGAACAGAGACTTCATGACCATGCAGGTGGTTGGCCTGTCCCAGGACGTACCGAACCGGGACAAGCGTAAAGCTCGCGTAGAGACAGCTCAGGCCACGGTCGAGCGAGCCGATGCTGAGGCGGTCTTCGAGCGCCTGAAGATTCGAGCGGCAACCGCGCAGGCTTGGGTTAATGCGTACACCGTGCAGCGAAAACTTGAACAGTTCGACGCTTTCTACAAAGAAAACCAGCTGCTGGCTTCTACGGTGCGGGCGCGCCTGGCCGGAGGCGCAGGCTCGACGGCCGATACGCTGGCTCCGAAACAGGAATTGGCGCAGTTGGACGAGCAGAAGGATGTTTTATTGAGTCAGGCAGCTCAAGCGCGATCCGCGCTGAAGCGCTGGATTGGGCAGGACGCCGAAGTAGGGGCGCCGACGTTCCCACTCTGGCCTGTAGACGCAGCTGAATACCTGCACTCCGTACATGCCCATCCGGAGCTCAATACCTACAACGCCATGACACGCGAGGCGCAAGCCCAGGTACACCAGGCCCAGGCAGAAAAGAAGTCGGATTGGTCTTGGGGGGTGGATTATCAGCGTCGTGGCCCGGACTTCAGCAACATGGTCAGCCTGCAAGTCAGCTTCCAGTTGCCGTTGTTCACCGGCTCCCGGCAAGACCCGATGATTGCGGCGCGACGCGCACAAGTTCGCCAGTTGGAGGATGAGCAGGATGCAGCCCTGCGCGAGCATCAAGCCCAGCTTGAAACAGACCTTGCCGAGTACCAACGTTTGCAGCGGGCGGTGCGGCGCAGTCGCGAGACGCTTCTACCTCTGGCCGAGGACCGGGTACGCCTCGCTCTGGCGGACTACCGCGCCGGTAAGTCGCCGTTGAGTGAAGTGCTGTCGGCACGTCGGCAACGCGTGGAAGCGCTGTTACAGGATGTGGATCTGCAAGGACAGTTGGCTGCAACAGCAGCGCGTCTGCATTTCGTATATGGAGAGGTGCGGGCATGAGGAATAGGTCGATTGGTTTGGTTGTGGCTGCTGCCCTTGCTATTGGAGCAGGCGCGGGCTTCTGGCTAGGAGGACGGGGCACGGTTACCCCATCGCAGCCAGTAGGTGAGCAAAAAGCGCTGTACTGGTACGACCCGATGTATCCCCAGCAGCATTTCCCGGCACCCGGAAAGTCGCCGTTCATGGACATGCCGCTCGTGCCCAAGTATTCAGACGAGACGGATGACAAGGGGCAGCCTGCGGTTCAGGTCTCGGCTGGGCTCCAGCAAAATCTCGGGATGCGATTGGCAACGGTGATGGCTGGCAGGCTTGAACGATCCCTGAGCGTGAGCGGCGTTCTGGCGTTCGACGAACGCGACTTCAGCGTGTTGCAGGCCCGTACTGGCGGTTACGTCGAACGCGTATATGGCCGGGCGGCGGGGGATATAGTTGCTAAAGGGGCTCCCCTAGCCGATGTGCTGACCCCGGAGTGGGCTGGTTTGCAGGAGGAATATCTGGCGTTGCGGCATTCCGGCGACGCTCAGCTGACGGCGGCGGCACGACAGCGGCTCCTGCTCTCCGGCATGCCGGTCTACCTGATCAACCGGGTCGCGAGCACTGGAAAGGTACAGCTCTCGGTCACACTTTCCGCGCCCACTGCCGGTGTCATCCAGGTTCTCGATCTGCGACCCGGCATGACGCTGACGCCGGGGACTACCTTGGCAAGGATCAACGGAGTGGCCAACGTCTGGCTGGAAGCCGCTGTGCCAGAAGCCCAGGCTCAAGGCCTGCGCGAAGGCCAGCCTGTGCAAGCGCAATTGCCAGCTTTCCCAGGCGATCCGGTACCGGGCAAGTTGACCGCGCTGTTGGCTGATGCCGATTTGCAAAGCCGCACGTTGCGCCTGCGTATCGAGTTGCCCAACCCGGATGGACGGCTTCGTCCTGGGATGACCGCTCAAGTGGCTCTCAATCCCGGCGTGTCTTCCGAGCAGAGCCTCTTGGTGCCTGCCGAGGCGGTCATACGCACCGGCAAGCGGGATCTGGTGATGCTGGCTGAAGAAGGTGGTCGCTTCCGACCGGTGGAAGTTGTGTTGGGTCAGGAGAGCAAGGGGCAAGTTGCGGTGTTGCAGGGCCTTCAGGCAGGTCAGCGCATCGTCGCGTCGGGGCAATTCCTACTGGACTCCGAAGCTAATTTGAAAGGCATCGAAGCGGCGACGGCGCCAGACGTTCAGCCAAAAGCGGGGCCCGCCTTACATGAAGCGAACGGCCGTATCGTGCAGATAGATGGAGCCCAGCTCACCGTTGACCATGGTCCCTTCCTCACCCTGGGTATGCCTGGGATGACCATGACCTTCCCGGTGGCTGATCAGTCGCTCCTTGATGGCCTCAAGGTCGGTGCACAGATTCGCTTTGGCATACGCGAACGCGACGAGGGCATGGTGGTTGAGCAGATCAAAGTGTTGGAGGGCCAACCATGATTGCCAAACTGATCCGCTGGTCGGTAGGCAACCGGGTACTGGTGCTGCTTGCTACGCTGTTTCTGGTGGCATGGGGCTTCGTCTCGGTGCGCAGTCTGCCAATCGACGCCTTGCCCGACCTGTCGGATGTACAGGTGATCATCCGCACGTCCTACCCAGGTCAGGCTCCTCAGATCGTTGAGAATCAGGTGACCTATCCGCTGACCACCACAATGCTCTCGGTTCCGGAGGCCAAAACGGTACGCGGCTTCTCCGCCTTCGGTGACAGCTTCGTCTACGTGCTGTTCGAGGACGGCACCGATCTGTATTGGGCGCGCTCTCGGGTTCTTGAGTACCTGAGCCAGGCACAATCGCGATTACCTGCGGCAGCCAAGCCGGTACTCGGACCGGACGCCACCGGAGTCGGGTGGATTTATCAGTATGCGCTGGTCGATCGCAACGGTGGCCATGACCTGTCGCAACTGCGCAGCCTGCAGGACTGGTTCCTGCGCTATGAGCTCAAGACCCTGCCGGATGTCGCTGAGGTGGCCACCATCGGCGGTATGGTCAAGCAATACCAAGTCCTCCTCGATCCGCTTCGCATGGCCAGCCTCGGTATCACCCAAGCTGAGGTGATAGAGGCTATAGGTAAGGCCAACCAAGAGACCGGCGGTGGTGTGCTGGAGCAAGGCGAAGCAGAATTCATGGTTCGTGCGGCCGGCTACCTAGGATCGCTGGACGATTTCAGAGCGATCCCTCTGCGACTGGCTACCAAGGGCGTGCCGGTGAACTTAGGCGATGTCGCTACGGTGCAGATAGGTCCGGAAGCCCGCAGAGGCATAGGTGAACTGGACGGCCTCGGTGAAGCCGTAGGTGGAGTGGTTATCCTGCGCAGCGGCAAGAATGCTCGTGAGGCCATCGCGCACGTCAAGGCCAAGCTCGAAACCCTGAAGAAAGGCCTGCCTGCCGGGGTGGAGCTTGTCACCGTCTACGACCGCAGCCAGCTGATCGACCGTGCTGTGGAGAACCTCAGTCACAAACTGGTCGAGGAGTTTGTGGTAGTGGCGTTGGTATGCGCAGCGTTTCTCTGGCACCTGCGCTCGTCGCTGGTGGCCATCGTGTCGCTGCCCGTGGGAATCCTGATTGCGCTGATCGTCATGCGTCATCAGGGTATCAACGCCAACATCATGTCCCTTGGCGGAATCGCTATTGCCATCGGTGCAATGGTGGACGCTGCCGTGGTCATGATCGAGAACGCCCACAAACGTGTAGAGGCCTGGCATGCCCAGCATCCTGGTCAACCTTTGCGGGGCGAAGCGCATTGGAACGTAATGACGGAGGCGGCCGTCGAGGTTGGACCAGCGCTGTTCTTCAGCCTCATGATCATCACGCTCTCGTTCATCCCGGTGTTCACGCTGCAAGCCCAGGAGGGCCGCCTCTTTGCCCCCCTGGCCTTTACCAAGACCTACGCGATGGCAGCGGCGGCTGCGCTATCGGTGACCCTGATACCGGTGCTGATGGGGTATTGGATCAGAGGGCCACTGCCTGCGGAACAGAGCAACCCGCTCAACCGGGGCCTCATCCGGCTGTACCGTCCGGCATTGGAGGTCGTCCTGCGCCGGCCCTTGCTTACCCTCGCTGGAGCATTGCTCATCCTGCTCAGCAGTCTGTGGCCCTTGAACCATCTGGGTGGCGAGTTTCTTCCCCCACTTGATGAAGGTGATCTGCTCTACATGCCTTCAGCCTTGCCTGGACTCTCCGCGCAGAAAGCTTCAGAGCTGTTGCAGCGAACGGATCGCTTGATTCGTACAGTCCCCGAGGTAGCCAGCGTCTTTGGTAAGGCCGGCCGCGCCGAATCGGCCACTGACCCTGCACCGCTGGAGATGTTCGAGACCACCGTGCGGCTCAAGCCCAAGAGTGAATGGCGTCCAGGTATGACCACTGAGAAGCTAATCGAAGAGCTTGACCGTATCGTGCGTGTGCCTGGGCTCACCAATATCTGGATTCCGCCTATCCGCAATCGGATTGACATGCTGGCAACCGGCATCAAGAGTCCGATCGGCGTCAAGGTTGCCGGCAGCGATCTGAACCAGATAGACCGGGCTACCCTTGCTGTGGAGCGGGCAGCGAAAAAGGTGCCTGGAGTGACTTCGGCCCTGGCAGAGCGTTTGACTGGCGGTCGCTACATTGATTTGGACATCGACCGCCATGCCGCTGCGCGTTATGGCCTGAACATTACCGACGTACAGGCTATTGTCGCCGGTGCCATAGGTGGCGAAACCATTGGGGAAACGGTTGAAGGGTTAGCTCGCTATCCCATTAGCGTGCGCTATCCACGAGAATGGCGTGATTCCGTGGAGGGGTTGCGTCAGCTGCCGATCTACACGTCTCAGGGGGGCCAGCTGACGCTTGGCACCGTGGCTCGCATACATATTGCCGATGGCCCGCCCATGCTCAAGAGCGAGAATGCTCGCCCCTCGGGCTGGGTGTACATCGATGTGCGCGGCAGAGACCTATCGTCTGTTGTGGCAGACCTGCGGCAGGTGATCGACACCGAGGTAAAGCTCGATCCGGGCATGAGCTTGAGTTACTCCGGGCAGTTCGAATACTTGGAGCGCGCTAACGCACGCCTGGCCTGGGTGGTGCCGGCGACGCTGGCCATCATCTTCGTGCTGCTCTACCTGACTTTTGGGCGCCTCGGTGAGGCGCTACTCATCATGGGCACGCTACCGTTCGCGCTAACCGGAGGCGTTTGGCTGCTGTACCTGCTGGGCTACAACCTGTCGGTGGCCACAGGCGTTGGTTTCATTGCCTTGGCCGGCGTAGCTGCGGAGTTTGGGGTGATCATGCTCATTTACCTGAATAACGCTTGGGCTGAGCGTCAGGCCAGTGGCGAAACCACACGAGCAGCGCTGCTCGGCGCAATCCGTGAGGGTGCGGTGCAGCGCATCAGACCCAAGGCAATGACCGTGGCAGTCATCGTTGCAGGCCTGCTGCCCATCCTCTGGAGCAGCGGTACCGGCAGCGAGGTCATGAGTCGCATCGCGGTGCCCATGGTCGGCGGCATGCTAACCGCTCCGTTGCTCTCCCTGTTTGTAATACCTGCGGCGTACTGGCTGATCCGTCGCCGCGAACTTACTGTCACTACCCCCAACCCCTCAGGAGAAAACCAATGAAAAAGCTAATCGTCATCGCAGCCCTGGTCACAGCTTTCGCCGCCAGTGTGCATGCCCAGGACATGGATGGTATGGACATGAAGAACATGCCAGCTTCCGCCGAAGGAGGCCAAGGCACCCAGGCGGCACCCACCGCGCATGCTGAAGGGGCAATAAAGGCGCTGGATCCTCAAAGCGGAAAAATCACATTGGCCCACGGCCCGGTAGCAGAGCTCAAATGGCCGGCGATGACCATGGGTTTCCATGCTGAGCCTGCACAGCTGAAGGGCTTGAACGTAGGAGACAAGGTGAAATTTGGGTTCCGTATGGAAGGAAGCGTCGCGAAGATCGTGAGCATTCATAAGCAGTGATGTTCAAGCCTTAAATGATCGGGCACGCCTTCACACCGAGAGGATTCGGACAAGCTTACAGAAATGTAATCAATCTTCAGGACCCCGTCAGGTCGAACGCTACGTACCGTCATGAGACGGTGCACTGGCATCAAATCGACCCGATACCGGAGATATGACCATGAACAGTCGCTTTGAAGAATGCATCTCGGAATGCCTGCGCTGTGCGCTGGCCTGTGAAGGCTGTGCGTCAGCCTGCCTACAAGAACAAGATGTAAAAATGATGGCTGACTGCATCAAGCTGGACAGAGATTGCGCAGATATGTGCAACCTTGCGGCTACCTTGATGGCACGAGAAAGCATGCTGGCCAAAGAGCTTTGTGCCCTATGCGCCAAAATTTGCCGGGCCTGCGGGGAGGAGTGCGGTAAGCATAAGGCAGACCACTGTCAGCAATGCGCCCAGGCCTGCATGACCTGCGCAGAATCCTGCGAAGCAATGGCTGCGTAAGCGAATTTCGCCAAGCCTCCGCCTGCTTTCCATGCGCCTGATTAAGGATTTGGGTACGTCGATAATCGTCGTGCTTAGGGAGGCGGGTAGACCGCTGATGGACATGCGCTCTGGCAGAGCCTAGCTTGGGCAGCTAGCAAACCAGAGGCGCAGCGATCTGATAGCAAAGAAGCCCGCCTCAGCGGCGGGCTATCAGATGTCTCCAAGGGGAGGCTGTAGGCCAACAAGTCTCGGAGCAAGCACTTGTAGGATACGCCTGTTGGCTCACGCCCACCAGCCAGCTTCGGCGGAAGCGAGTGGTCCTACGTTCTGACGGCCGGCATTGGAAGCGGCTTGGTGAAGGCCACGTCGATTTGCAGGGCGATCCGCCAAGACAAAGCCGGCTGATTATCCCCAAGCGGTATACGATCAGGAAGAGTCAAAGGCAAAGCTAGGGGTGAATCTAGCGGGTACCCACATTTGAGGGCAAAATCTCCAGCTTCGCCTACAGTGCATTGGGTTGAGGGGGAAGGTGTGGGAGCAGAGCTAGATCGGGTAAAGGATCGCAAAAGGAGCAGAGCGTTAATCGAAGACCTCTACCTCGACGCGAACCGAGTTTACGTAATTCACTACTCCTGCGAATCGTTTTATGAAAATGATACGGGGGAGTCGAAACGTGTGACATCCATCGCCACACGGAACCTAAAAACCGGCCAAACCAAATCGTGGTCCATCCATAAAGAAGCAGAGCTCAGCAAACAGCTCTCCAGCATGCAAGCAGAGCTCAATAAATTCGAAAAGTCGATGCTGAAAGGCTTTTTCCAATGGCTTGATAAGCACAAGGATTGTCGGTTCCTGCATTGGAACATGCGAGACGAAAATTTCGGGTTCTTTGCGCTTGAGCATCGCTTTCGGGTGCTCGGGGGCAAACCCGTAGAGCTGCCGGATGACAAGAAGGTTGACCTTGCGCGTGAGCTGGTTGCGTTATATGGAAGAAACTATGCCCCGCATGCCGATAGCAGGGGAAGGAAAGGCAGGATCATGGCGTTGGCTGAACTCAATAATGCCAGCGACCAAGACGCACTGCCCGGCGCTGATGAGGCTGCCGCCTTTGTGAACGCTGAGTACATAAAAATGCATCAATCGACCCTCAGGAAGCTCGATATGTTTGCGAACTTCTTCGAGCGTACACATGAAAAGTCCTTGAAGACTAAATCCAGATGGTACGAGCGGAACGGGGTGCATCCTGTTGTGTTAATTGAAATCGTCAAAGACCACCCGATCTACACGACAGTTATCGTACTGAGCGGCCTTGCCATTGCCGCTGTCAATTTCAGCCGTTTCTTGGCGCTTTTCAACTACCCCCTGTAGTGCAAGCACCATTTCACCAATCTTTGGGCATCGTTATTAGGTTTGGAGGTATCTACAAAACTGGGACGATTCAGTAACGCCCTGAATACTAAAGGCTGCCTAGGTCTGTGAGGATTCCGTTTTGAAACCCTGACGGACCCCGGCGACCAGATTCCACCATGGACTGACTGAGCGCCCGTACAGCAATTGCAGCTCAGCGTCTTCGGTTGCCCCATTGGTGCGCCTTTATCCGAACGAACCTAGAGTCGATTAATGTCGCCGCCTACCCAGCCTGATGCGTCTCAGGCCAAGTACCCCTCATCGGCGTCCTGGTATTCGAGCTGGTGGAAAGGCTGCTGGGGGCACAATAAAGCTTGTCACAAGTGGGCAGGGCCCTGGTGGCGATCATCCTCCGCCTACACAATGTAACGGGTCGTCTAAGTGCTCACGGGCCATTTCCGTAGGAACAGTCACGCTCGGCAACGACTGCATGCCGAGTAACCATCCTGATTACTGGCTAACTGTGAGCTGCTGAAGGATCTGACAAGCCGCAGCCTCGCGACCGTCGTTACAGCTTTGCCTCAGCTCCACCAATTGCAACTGCAACACCTGCAAGCAGGCAATGCGATCCCTGACGTGCTGGATATGCTTATCAACGAGCTCGTTGACACCGGCGCAACTGCTGGACGGGCGGTCTCTGTAGCTTAACAAGCGACGTATTTCTTCCAGGGTCATGTCGAGCGTTCTGCAGTTTCTGATGAAAGCCAATCGATCTACGTGCTGCTGAGAGTAAAGCCGATAATTTCCCCCGCTTCGTGCAGGATCAGGCAGAAGCCCCTCGCGTTCGTAGTACCTAATCGTAACGACCTGACAGTTCGAAATTTTAGCCAGCTGGCCAATTTTCATCGCAATCTCCAAAAACGCTTGACTCTATAGTGGCTATAGGTTGTTGACTATACACCTGCATAGGAGAATCCAAATGGTAAATTGTTGCGACGATACTCCCAAAGCGAGCCCCGCAAGCAGCACGTCTACCACGAGCTGTTGCAAGGCCGCGTGCTCAGCTCCTGCCGAACCGTCCGGTCAACTGAGCACCTTCCGCATCGAGCAGATGGACTGTCCCACTGAGGAAGCTCTCATCCGGAATAAGCTGGAGCAGATCCCGGAGGTGCTGAAACTGCAATTCAATCTGATGAGCCGCACTCTCGGTGTGTGGCACGCACCACTATCGGCGCAGACCATCGTTGATGCTATCGCGTCTGTGGGCATGCGGGCGGTTCGCTTCGAGGCCACAGTAAGTACGCGAGTAAATATTGCTCAGATGGACTGCCCCACCGAGGAGCGGTTGATAACCGACAAGCTATCGGGAATGCCAGGCATCGCAGCGCTACACTTCAATCTGTTGCAGCGCACTCTCACTATTAGTCATGAGCCTAACGCGCTTGAGGCGGCTTTGAGTGCAATCAGAGAACTCGGCTTCACTCCTCAATCCCAGGTAGAAGCCAAAGCTTCGATTGAAGCCCAACCACCAGTCAAGAGTCATTGGTGGCGTCTTGGGCTGTCTGGTATAGCAGCGGTGTCGGCGGAGATTTTGCATTTCAGCCAAGCAGTACCAGAATGGGTAGTAGCCCTGATCTCCGTTGCCGCGGTGCTCCTTTGCGGTCTGGCCATCTACAAAAAAGGCTGGATCGCCCTCAAGAACCGTAACCTCAATATCAACGCCCTAATGAGTATTGCGGTTACGGGCGCAATTTTGATCGGACAGTGGCCCGAAGCGGCCATGGTTATGTTCCTGTTTGCAGTCGCCGAGCTAATAGAAGCAAAGTCTCTCGATCGAGCCCGCAATGCCATTCGCGGCTTAATGGACTTGGCGCCTGAAAAGGCAACTGTCCAGCAAGCCGATGGCAGTTGGATAGAGACGGATGTCGCTAATGTGCCGATCGACAGCACGGTCAGGGCGCGCCCAGGCGAACGCATCAGTCTTGATGGAGAGGTTGTCCGAGGGAACTCGACCATCAACCAAGCACCCATTACTGGCGAAAGTCTACCTGTGGAAAAAACCATCGGTGATCCCGTGTTCGCCGGTACTATCAATCAGGCCGGGGAACTTGAGTATCGGGTCACAGCAGAAGCCAGCCATTCCACTCTGGCCAGAATCATCCATGCGGTAGAAGAAGCACAAGGTGCACGTGCACCGACTCAGCGTTTTGTAGATCAATTCGCCCGTATCTATACGCCAGCCGTGTTCGCATTCTCATTAGCGGTAGCGATTCTGCCCCCATTGTTGATGGGAGGTGAGTGGTTCGAGTGGATCTATCGTGCCCTGGTTTTGCTGGTAGTGGCCTGTCCCTGTGCGCTGGTCATCTCGACTCCTGTCTCCATCGTTAGCGGCCTTGCCTCAGCTGCTCGCAAAGGTATTCTGATTAAGGGAGGGGTGTATCTGGAAAGCGGTCGCATGATCACCCACCTAGCCTTAGACAAGACTGGGACAATCACCCATGGTAAGCCAGTGCAAACTGACTACATGCCTCTGACCGATGGACTATCTAAGGATTTTCGCACTTTCGCTGCAAGTCTTGCAGATCGTTCTGACCATCCGGTATCGCAGGCCATAGCCACACAGGCGATTGAGCAATCCGTTTCCATATTGAACGTTGACGATTTTGAAGCCTTACTGGGCCGTGGCGTGCGAGGTGCTATTGATGGACACCGCTATCACCTCGGCAATCATCGGCTTTTAGAAGAACTGGGTTTTTGCTCCCCGACAATCGAAGCCACGCTTGACCACCTAGAACGCCAAGGCAAAACCGTCGTCATTCTGTCAGATGAGACACAGGCACTGGCGTTGTTCGCGGTAGCCGATACAGTGAAAGACACCAGTCGAGCCGCGATCAAAGAACTTCATGAGTTGGGCGTGAAAACCTTGATGTTGACGGGTGATAATCCGCATACAGCCGAGGCCATTGCGTCCCAGGTTGGTATTGATGAGGCCAAGGGTAGTCTGCTCCCGTCTGATAAACTGAACGCAATCGAAGCCCTGATCAATAAAAAAGCGACCGTAGGGATGGTCGGCGATGGCATCAATGATGCGCCGGCGCTCGCACGAGCCAATGTGGGCTTCGCTATGGGGGCTGCCGGTACTGATACAGCAATCGAAACGGCCGATGTCGCGATCATGGATGATGATCTGCGTAAAATACCGGCCTTCATTCGTCTTTCCCGCCAAACTGCTGCTGTGCTCACTCAAAACATCGGCCTTGCCCTTGGGATCAAAGCCATCTTTTTGGTGGTAACGCTGTTGGGGCACGCCACTATGTGGATGGCAGTGTTCGCCGACATGGGAGTAAGTCTGTTGGTTGTCCTGAACGGCCTGCGTCTACTGCGCAAGTAAGGGCGGATGAAGATCAAGCTACAACATTTCCGGTGGGGCGCTGAGCAGGGCCGAGATAGCGGTTCTCTGTTGCGGCCAATCTTAGAGAAGATGAAACTTCCAGGACGAAATAGACAATGAGCACTGGCAAGGATACTAATACTACAAGGTGTTGGTTGTTTTGGGGAATCGCAGCCGCCTTGGCAATGCTCGATCAAGGGCTCAAGTACGCCATTGAACAATTGTTTGTGTTAGGTAACTCGATCACCGTAGCGCCATTTTTCAGCTTAGTGCACGCCCGCAATACGGGGGCGGCATTTAGCTTTTTGGCGGATGCTGGCGGTTGGCAACGTTACTTCTTCATTGCCATTGCCCTGGGTGTTGCCGTGACACTGACCATGATGCTTCGTCGAGCACGTCCGTTGTGGGAAGCGTTGAGTTACAGCCTCATCTTGGGGGGGGCAATAGGAAATCTTCTCGACAGATCTGTCCGTGGGTATGTTGTGGATTACCTCGATTTCCATTACCAAGGCTGGCATTGGCCAGCGTTCAACTTGGCAGACATCGCCATCGTCGGGGGTGCGCTGCTGATGGTGGTAGTAAGTTTAGTGAGACCTGTGAGGCCAGCGTCTGAGGTGGATCGGACGTAATCGCACGCGACGTTACGCAGAATGTGGGGTAATAGGTTGCGTACACTGCTGATGATGTCGCTCACGACCTTAATCAGCAGTGTACACATCCATGCCATTTTGCTCCGGTGCTATACAGCGCTTGTGAAGCTGGTCGACACAGCGACGTACATAGACCTCGCACACGTTTATCAGTCTGAATTCAGTGACCTAAGCAAACTCGAAAATTCATCCAAATGATCAGAGAAAACTTCAGGGACGGCCGCGTACTCCAGTGAATAGCTGGCCTGCCCCCCAACAGCTGTTACCAAGGTGTGTTTGAGGACCTTTTTGCCGCTGGCCATCATGAGACAGGTTGTCTGCAACCCACTCAGGTCACCGACTTGCACTGATGTCGGTCTGCTGCAAGTCGCCAGAAGCCCCAGCCCCGAGTAGTGTTGTTGGAGCGCTTTACGCATTATCACGATGACGTTTTCGATGTTCACGATATGCTCGTTAAGCGTTACACGAGTGATTTCCATCGCAGCGACTTGTTTTCCATCTTTGTCTTCCAAAATAGCTCTCTGGCGTGAGCCGATAGGCTTCCCCTGTGTATCTATCGGGCTCGAAAGTACAGAGCTCTTCCAGCCGACAGGCCAATCTATCTGGTCATCAGGATCGCATATTTTAAAAATAATCACCGAAAGTGATGCTACGCAGACTAAAATGATAGAAAACTTATTAAATAATAGTGTTGGAAAACTCGATTTAGCAGTGCGCACACTCACCTCAGTTTTTAATACAACGCGGTTCCATAGTGAATGTCCGCGAGGCATCTACCGCACCTAAATTTTGCAGCGTGCGACGACCAATCAGAACTGGATAGTTCATTTTTCCGCGATCCTTAAGCGAAAACTCCTCTTCGTACATTCGAGTTCCAATACACATCCGCATCGTCACAACCGGCCTAGTTTCAGCACCACCTGCACCACGTACTTTAACGCTACGGATTATCTTGCGTTCAAATGGAGAGTTCGTCAGCTTACCGGATTTGCTGTCTTTTACCTCGACATTGAAGCGCACCCATTTATCTCCGTCCTTTTCATAATGTTCTAAGTCCTTGGCGTCCATAGACGACGTCAAGGCACCGGTATCCAGCTTGATTTTGACTGCGATATTTTCCGGCTGAATGAGCCCTTCCTCTACCCAGCCAAAGATTTTGGGTGGGTTTGGGCCCGCAAAACTGGAGCTCATGGTCAGGGCAACAAATAAACCTGCAAGCCAAGGAGTCGTCCGAAATTTCATAATAAAACCATAGTGAGCAATATTTTAGTTTCAAGCTGCCGTGATCCGGTTAGTCAGCTCTCAAGGCCAGGATGCGGCGTGCACCGTTTAGCACGATGAGGCCTACGAGTGTGCCAATGACCAAATCTGGATAGGAAGAACCTGTCCAAGCAACCAATGCCCCTGCTGCGATTACGCCAATATTCGCGAGCACATCATTCGCTGAAAAAATCCAACTCGCTTTCATGTGGGCGCCACCTCCGCGGTGACGATGGATCAGAATGAGGCAAATGACGTTGGCAGCCATTGCAGCTAAGCCAAACCCCACCATCAACATCGACTCGGGTTCACTGCCGTAAAGGAACCGCCTACCAACCTCTCCAATAACGCCTAGGGCGAGTACGATTTGAAAAAAACCAGCCATGTGTGCAGCACGCACCTGCAACCGAGCGCTGTGGCCCACGGCGTAGAGAGCCAGGCCATAGACGGCTGCATCGGCGAACATGTCTAGCGAGTCGGCTATGAGCCCTGCTGAATGAGCTACCAAGCCAGCGATCATTTCAGTCAAAAACATAGCGGCATTGATAGCCAATAAGCTCTTTAGGGTCTTGGCCTCCCTCTTGGCGTCTAGCTCCTCAGTGGCACAGATGTCAGAAGCGGGCTCTTCGCTGGCCGGGTGTGTATCAATCAGTTGTGCAGCCATTCCAAGCGAGCCCAGCTTTGCAGCAATCTGATCAACCGACCCGTGATGGAAAACGTGCACCCGCCTGTTCATCAAATCAAAGGACAACGAGTTGAGCCCAGGTAGGTCACTCAGTGCCATTCGAATGATCCCTTCTTCGGAAATGCAATCCATCTCAGGCACTGAAAAAGTGCTAACCCAGGTTTCGTCGTTCGAAGGCGCTGCTGCTGCTCCAGCGTTGACTGAGTCGGGCCCACAGCTGCAAGTACAACCGCTCATGGTTTGCATCCTACTTGAGGTTCTCATAGACGATTACAAACCCTATAGCGGGTAGAGGGTCAAGCGCAGCTACGCTATCTTTCGTTGAATGGCGCACCTTTGATGCTTCGATAGGTTATGAAGCTTACTGGAGCCTTAGGGGGAAGGCCTTCGTAACCGAAGTCAAACCGCCAATACCCCACATCATGCCAAGCACCGAGCTTGAATCCGACCTGTGGAAACGTACCGATGTGCTGGAAGCCGAGTCGCTCGTGCAGCCCGACGCTGCCTTCATTCGGCAAGGCGATGCCGGCATACGCCGAGCGATATCCCAGACGCTTCAGAACCGGCAGCAGCACGTCATAGAGTTGGCGAGCAATCCCGCTGCGGCGTTGCCCTTCAGCGACATACACCGTCACATCCACCGCCCACCGGTACGCCGCACGCGCGCGGTGCTGACTGGCGTAGGCATAGCCGACTACTCGTCCTTCTCGCACAGCCACCAGATACGGGTAGGTTCGCAGCGTCGTGGAGATCCGCTCACGCATTTGCTCCACGCTAGGCACTGCCTCTTCGAATGAGATAGCCGTGTTGAGCACGATGGGCGCGTAGATGATCTGGATCTCTTCTGCATCCTCTGGTCTGGCGACACGAATATCGATTCCGCTATGCATCCGGCTGCTCCAAGCTGTTCAGATGTTCAACTACTTCGTTGACCGTGCTGCGCGCGGTACGGGTGACGCCGATCAACGTCGCCGAGGCCAGGCCGGTCCAGTCGCCATATCCGACCAGCCAGAGGCGCGGCTCGCGAATAGAACGCCCCCCATCAACCTCGACCTTTCCGTAGTCATCCAGCACGTCCAGTGCCTTAAGGTGATCCAGCGCCGGCCGGAATCCAGTACACCAGACCACCGCATCGACCTGGGTTTTCTCACCGTTGGGCCAGACGACCCCATCCGACGTGAATGAGGTGAAAGGCCTTACAGCACGAAGGGCCCCGCGCTCGCGAGCCCGGACTACTGAGGGCACCATGACGATATCACCAAGCCCACCGACCTGTGCGTCGATAACACGGCCCTCCTGTTGAGCCTTGAGGCGCTCGGTAGCCCGTTCGAACAGCACCCGGCCATCCACGTCATCAGGCAGAAACGCCGGTTCCTCCGTGGTTACCCACGTTGCGTCGGCGATCTCGGACAGCTCCGCGTAGATTTGCGCCCCCGAGTTGCCACCACCAACGACCAGCACGCGTTTTCCTTGGAAAGCCTCTGGTGACTGGTACTGGGCGGAGTGAATCTGCTGCCCCTGGAACAGCTTTATCCCCGGATAGGCCGGAACATAGGGGTTGCTCCAGGTCCCCGTTGCGCTGATGACGGCACGAGCCTCCCAGTCGCGGTCCTTCGAGCGCACACGAAGAGCACGTGCGGTCCGCTCCACCGCCGTGATGCTGACGGGGCGAACGATAGGAAACCCGTAGCGCGCCTCGTACTGCTCCAGGTAGCTGACCACGTGATCCCTATCAGGATTACCTTCGGTGACTGGCGGCATCGGCCAGCCCGCGATGGAGCTCCAAGCGGAGGGCGAGAACAGCGTCAGCGAGTCCCAGCCATGGCGCCAAGCCCCGCCCGCAGCCGCTTCGGCATCGAGCAACAGGAACGACAGCTTGGCTCGCTTGAGAAAATAAGCCACCGTCAGCGCGGACTGCCCGCCGCCAATCACGATGACATCGAGTAGTTCGCCTTCGGTGACCATGGTTTCTCCTTTCTGGCTGGAGCGCTCAGTCTTCGCCGAACTGGTTGATGTAGTTGATGTGCGCAGGCTTCTGAATCGCCCGTGGGCGAAGATCCTGCACCCATGCAATCGCCACGCGGCGCGGCATTCCGGACTCGATCAGCAGACGGGCAGCGAACAGCCCGGTGCGGCCGGAGCCGCCCTTGCAGTGGATGGCCAGGGCCTTGTTGGATGCGAGCAAAGCGTTCAACTGGTGGCGGATCTCTCCCAGCCCGACCTCGAAGTTTTTATCCGGAGCATGATCATCCTTGATCGGCAGTTGGTACCACTCCAACCCATGCTGCTTGGCCGCGACGCCAAGCTGGGCAACTCCGTTTTCCTGAAGCTCTGCGTCCGACATCAGCGTAACCAGCGCCACGGCACCGGCCTTCTTGAGCGTATCCAGGCTTTCAGCGAGACCGCTGGTCTGGGTGCCCGGACAAGGCGTAAAAATCAGCACACCCGGAGCATGGGGCAACGATTTCAATGAGTAAGGATGCGACATGCTCATGACCTCAGATAGACCGAATATTGACTCGCTTGGATAGTTCTTCCGCCGACTCTTTGCGCTCGGAGTAGCGGTCTACCAAATAATCCTGGCGATCACGCAGCAGGAGCGTGAACTTGGTCAGTTCCTCCATCACGTCGACCAGTCGATCGTAGAAAGAAGACGGCTTCATGCGCCCGGCTTCATCGAACTCCAGGAAGGCTTTCGGCACCGACGACTGGTTCGGGATGGTAAACATACGCATCCAGCGGCCAAGCACGCGCAATTGGTTCACCACGTTAAAAGACTGCGAGCCTCCACACACCTGCATCACGGCGAGGGTCTTGCCCTGGGTTGGGCGAACGGCGCCCATGGCCAGCGGTACCCAATCGATCTGCGCCTTGAAGACAGCACTCATTGAGCCGTGACGCTCGGGCGAGCACCACACCTGGCCTTCGGACCACTGCATCAGCTCGCGGAGTTCCAGCACCTTCTCGTGGGTGTCCGGAGCGTCATCCGGCAGTGGCAGGCCGGAAGGGTCGAAAATACGGGTTTCGGCGCCGAACTCTTCCAGCAGGCGCGCAGCTTCCTGAACCATCAAGCGGCTGAATGAGCGTTCGCGGGTCGATCCGTACAGCAGCAGGATGCGCGGTTTGTGTGTGGAAGGATCCTTCGGCGCCAGCCGCTCCAGCGACGGCAGATCAATCAGTTCTGGTTGGACATTTGGCAGGTGGTCGTTCATTTCGGTCTCCATTGATCCAGGGCCTACAGCGCGCCGATGCGGGCAAGTTCGGCTTTCAGTTGGTCCTGGCTCAGTTGCGAGAGAGGCAGCGCAATGAAGGCGCGCACGCGCTCATCGATCTTCGCAAGTGTGGTTTGGAAGGCTTCTTCGATTTCTGCCTCACTCCCGGTGACCGCCGAAGGGTCGGCCAAGCCCCAGTGGGCTTTGAGCGATGGACCGAAGAAGATCGGGCAAGCTTCGCCGGCAGCGCGGTCGCACACGGTGACAACGATGTCGGGGGGAGAACTTTCGAAGGCGTCCGAGGCCTTGCTTGAAAGACCAGCGGTGGGGATACCGGCGGCTTCCAAGGTTTTCAGTGCCCGCTCATTGACCTTGCCGCTTGGGAAGCTGCCAGAACTCACAGCTTCCATACCCTCGGGGGCCAGGTGATTGAACAGCGCCTCGGACAGGATGCTGCGGCAGCTGTTGTGGGTGCACATGAACAAGACTTTCATCAGGTATCTCCGGTTCAAAAGCTCAGGCGGATGGCCAATGCGGCCAAGGTGGCAAGCAGGATCGGCAGCGTCAGAACGATGCCGGTGCGGAAGTAGTAACCCCAGGTGATGACGATGTTCTTGCGGGCCAGCACGTGCAGCCACAGCAAGGTGGCCAGGCTGCCGATTGGGGTGATTTTCGGACCAAGGTCACAGCCGATGACGTTGGCGTAGATCATGGCCTCGCGCACGATGCCGGTGGCCTCGGCGGAATGGATCGACAGGGCGCCTACCAGCACAGTGGGCATGTTGTTCATGACCGACGACAGGCCAGCGGCGAGCAGCCCCGTCCCGAGGGATGCGCCCCAGATCCCGTAGCCGGCGAAAACATTGAGGATCTGCGTCAGGTAGTCGGTGAGGCCGGCGTTACGCAGGCCATAGACCACGAGGTACATGCCAAGCGAGAACACCACGACCTGCCAAGGCGCGTCCTTGAGCACCTTGCGGGTAGAAATCACGTGCCCGCGCGCGGCGATCAGGTAGAGGATCAGCGCACAGGCAGCAGCGATGGCGCTGATCGGAACGCCCAGCGGCTCGATGGCGAAGAAGCCGACCAGCAACAGCGCAAGCACCCACCAGCCGGCAACGAACGTCGCCTTGTCGCGGATAGCGGCCTCGGGAGCCTTCAGTTGGTCGAGTTCATAGGTACGCGGCAGGTCCTTGCGGAAGAACCACAGCAGCATTCCAAGAGTGGCGGCGATGCTGACCAGGTTCACCGGCACCATGACCGAGGCGTACTCGCTGAAGCCAATGCCAAAGTAGTCGGCGGAAACGATGTTCACCAGGTTGGACACCACCAGCGGCAAGCTCGCGGTATCGGCGATGAAGCCCGCCGCCATGACGAATGCCAGCGTCGCCGCCGGGGAGAAGCGCAGGGCCAGCAGCATGGCGATGACGATCGGGGTCAGGATCAGTGCCGCACCGTCGTTAGCGAACAGCGCCGAGACGGCGGCGCCCAGCAGGATGATGAAGGCGAACAGCTTGCGGCTGCTGCCATTGCCCCAGCGGGCCACGTGCAATGCCGCCCACTCGAAGAACCCCGCCTCATCCAGCAGCAGGCTGATGATGATGACGGCAATGAAAGTGGCGGTAGCGTTCCAAACGATCTGCCAGACCACGGGGATATCGGACAGGCTCACGACGCCCGCCAGCAGCGCCACGACGGCCCCCAGTGCGGCGCTCCAGCCCACGCCCAGGCCTTTGGGCTGCCAGATGACGAAAACGATCGTCACCAGGAAAATCAAAAATGCGATCAGCATGACTACAACTCAATCAGTGAAGGGAAGTCTCAAGCACAAGCAACAGGGCTCTGCGGCCGCTCGCCCATTTCGGCAAGGCGCAATGCATCGGGGCTCAACCATTCCTGGTTGGCATCGACCACTCCCTTCAGCATCGCGTCAACCCACTGCGGCAGTTCGGGGTGCAGTCGGTAGTACACCCACTGACCCTTGCGGCGATCCATCAGGATTCCAGCCTCGCGCAACTGGGCCAGATGCCGGGAGATCTTCGGCTGGCTCAACTCCAGCGCGTGGGTAAGTTCGCAGACACAGAGTTCGCCTTCACGGGCGATCAGCAGGGTCATACGGGCCCGGGTGTCATCAGCCAGGCATTTGAAAACGATGGGGGGAGTTAGTGTTTCCCGCATGGGACCTCCTGGGGAATGCGTGTACGGCCAATATCTGGAAATACGAATATATGACTATTCGAATATGCGGTAAAGCAGATATTTACAATCGCCTCGCGTTACGGGACGTCATAAAACTGGAAAAAGCCCGCGCTCTGGGTCCTATACTGGGCGTCGATACCACCCCCAGAGTCGCCAATGAACCAGTCTGATATCTCTGTCCGATTGCTTGGTACCGATCAAATCCTAGGCCTAGCTGCGCATCTGACTGCTGCGGGCTTGCCGACCCAAGACCTTTTGCAGCCCGGTCGAATGTTCTATTCCTTTCACCGGGGAGAAACGGAGCTGGGATACGGGGGCATTGAAGGAAGCGGTCGGACTCGTCTTATTCGCTCACTGGTTGTCGTACCGGCCCAGCGAAAGTCAGGGATCGGTACGCTGCTGCTCAGAGCACTTGAGCGAATAGCGGGAGCTGACGGAGCCCAAAGCCTTCATCTGCTGACCACCACAGCACCCGACTTCTTCGAGGCTCGGGGATATGAGCAGAGAAACCGATCCCAAGCCCCAAAGGAAATTTCCAGTTCGGAGGAATTCAACAGCCTCTGCCCGACGTCTGCGGTTTATATGGTGAAGGAGCTTGGCGACATGAACTCGGTGTCACCTCAGGGAACTCGCCTCCACGAACTTCACTGAGTCCTGCGGCGCCCGGAAGATGGCGAGCCCTGGGTTGACCCGTCATGATTGAGCGACTTCATGAGTGAGGATACAGGCGTATCCTTGGACGGTTTTAAACCTGCCTGGTAGCGGAAAACAGTCAGTCTGGTTGGCGCGTCTGCGCTCGGAAAAGCAGCAACCCCTCCAGATGTAGCTCAGAGAAATCCATGCCCAACCCAACGATTTGTAGGGGCCTCCCAGCCAGGTGCGCTCGCACCGGTTACCACGCCCCTAAAAGATACCATCATAATTTTTTTGGGGTTTTAGCACGGGGTCCTTCCTGTAATTTTTCTCTGGCTGAACCTTGGCTGTGACAACCTTTATTGTTGTGACAACCTTTATTAAACGAAAAAGCCCGAGAAATTTTGAAAAATTATGCTTTGTGACAACCTTTATTTTTGCTTCCCTAGAAGCAGCCTCCTCGCTAGGCCGCGAAATGCAAGAGACTTTGTGACAAAGTTTATTAATCGGCAACACGTTGGTTTCCGACAATAAAAGCGGTACCGCGACAATAAAAGCTGTCATGCGCGACTGCGGCCTCCCATAGGGGCCGCGGTCGCGTGGGTCGGCGCGACACAGTTACGTTATCCAAGCAGTCTCAGCATGCTCTCCATACCGCGTTTGCAAATTCAGCCTGAAGAGTCAATTCGCTCGTATCTGGAACGTTCTTTGTTCCTCTGCTGGGAGTCTCATGCTGTCGACGACATCCGTAAATTTCAAAATAAGGTACGCCTGGGAACAGGAACATGGTGTACATGTGCCGATCCTCCGGCCAGGGTGAGATGGCCAAAGCCGGAATTGACTTATGACTGTCCTGACTTCGTATTTAGTGCTGGTGATCGCCAAGTTGACGAATACGGGCGAAAAAAAGCGTCTGCTCAGTCCCAGAGCCCCGCTCTACTAAATTGACTGCCTTGGTCTGAATGAATCATCACTTGCTGCTGTGGCTTGCGGCGCCACACGGCCATCAACATCGCGTCAATCGCCAGGTCGCGGCACATCCTGGGCTTCATTGACCAGCCAATCACTTGGCGGGAAAACAGATCTAGCACTACCGCCAGGTACAGCCATCCTTCATAGGTGCAAATGTATGTGATGTCTGTCACCCAGACCTTGCTCGGCTCACTGACCTTGAACTGGCGCGCAAGGTGGTTTGGCGAGGCTACGGTTGGCTTTCCGCCATAAAATCCTGGGCGCCGCCGATAGCCCGTTTGCGAGCGCAGCCCCTCTGCCTGCAGCAAGCGCCCCACCCGATTTCGCCCGCAGGTTTCTCCCAGTTCACGCAGGTCATCGTGAATTTTGCGACAGGCGTACACACCACCACTTTCCAGCCAAGCTTGCTTGATCAAGCCAAGTAGCCGTTGGTCTTCTTAGGCTCGGGCAGACCGAGGCTCGGCCAGCCAGGCGTAGTAGCCGCTGGGATGCACCTTGAAGGTTTGGCAAAGGCGACGTCGGTACTGAGAAGGCTATGTGAAGGGCGGCTCTGCTGTCGGTATCGTGATGACGTCGAGGTGGGCGCACGCTATGCTTTATCAATTTTGCTAATGCCTAATATAAGTATGTGATAGGCAATACGACGGAGGACCGCCAGGATGGCCAAATCGAGCCAGAAAAGCATGCGAGATCTGCTGCTGCAGCAGTATGACAAAGAGATCGGAGCGTCCTACGACAAGCAGTTCATGGAGTTTATGAGCTATCTGTCGCGCGGCGGGGACAACCCGAAAGCAATCTGCGGTCGTTGTGGGGCTGAATGCGGTGCAGCCCACAAGCGCGCCAAGCGTGGGCTTGTGATTGCTGCCTTGGAGCGTGAAAAGGAAGCGGGCATGGACATAACGCCCACTGTCGCTGGCCACGTATTCGAACGCCTGATCGGACGGGGAATGGATGACCGTGCCGCGTCTGCTCACTTCGCGACACCAGGTCGAACAGCAGCGAACAAGTCGACGCTCACCGCTGAAGACTTTGCCGAGCTGGAAGCGCGTCTCGCCGGTGAGGTGGTAGAGCTGATGGATAAGATGGAGGAAATCAGGGAGCGCCATCGGGACATTTATCGGGACCGAGTAAAGGCCGCCACGGCAGAGCTTGTCACGTCTTAACAGTAGGCTGGCACTGCATCTTTGAAATTGCTTTCCACTCGCCTACAAGGGCACGCTCTCGGCCTTGAGCTGCCGCAGCACAAAGCTGGACACGGAGTGGCGAAACACCTCATGGGATATACGTGAGTGAGATGCCGTATTCGCCATAAGTTGTGGATATGTCAATGTATATACCCATATTTTCAGCTATCTCCGCGCGCATTGACAGGATATGGGTAACTCCCGATCATTCCACCGAAACCCGTCAAGAGCGGGTTTTCGTGTTTCTGTACCCAGGAAAAACCATGTTCGACTACAAATTGCTCTCGGCTCTGGCGGCGGTGGCCGAACAGGGAAGTTTCGACCGCGCCGCCCAGGTTCTCGGCCTATCGCAGTCCGCCGTTTCACAGCGGATCAAGCTGCTCGAGGCGCGTACCGGGCAACCCGTCCTGATCCGTGGTACGCCGACCGTGCCGAGCGAGATCGGCCAGCGTCTGCTCCACCATGTGCAGCAGGTTCGCCTGCTCGAGCGCGACCTCCACGGCCAGCTGCCCCAGCTCGATGAGGAAACCGTCCCCGATCGGCTGCGCATCGCCCTGAGCGCGGACAGCCTATCCACCTGGTGGGCAGCCGCCGTCGGCGAATTCTGCGTCGAGCGCGGTTTGCTCCTGGACCTGGTGGTGGTTGACCAGGAGGTGGGACTGAACCGCATGCGATCGGGAGACGTAGCCGCGTGCTTGTGCAGCAGCGAGCGCAGCGTCGCAGGGACAAAAAGCGTCCTGCTCGGGCATATGCGCTACCGGCCGATCGCAAGTCCAGCGTTCGTCGCGCGGCACTTCCCGCAAGGGTTCGACATCGCGCGTCTGGCTCGGGCGCCGGCTCTGGTTTACGGGCCAGATGACCTGCTGCAGCAGCGTTACATGGCGGAGCAGGGGATCGAGGATTACCTCCACCACCTATGCCCGTCGTCCCAGGGCTTCGTCCAGATGGCTGAGGCGGGGATCAGCTGGGGGCTGATACCCGAGATGCAAGTGAAGGGACAGCTCGCCGCCGGCACCCTGGTCGACATCAACCCGGACGGCTGCGTCGACGTGGCCATGTATTGGCACCACTGGCGGCAGGGCGGCAAGCTGCTGGCCGACCTGACAGCCCACCTGGTACGTCACGCCGGAGCATTGCTGCAACCCATCGCGTAGGGCCTCAATCGCACCCCATCGCCAGAACGAACCACAGCAGCGCCCAAGCCGCTCACTCCAGTCAGCCATCACACGCTGCTGTCACGGCGTCAGATCGTCAGGTTTTGGATGGGCGGCACAAGCGAGAAGGCCAGCCAAGCAGGTCTGTACATGAAGAATTCTTCACGACAATCCGTGGTATCGGATGTGGCCAACAAACTCCGAAAGGGGTAAGGTGCGCGCCGTTCCGGAGGGGAGAGCACTGATTCGGTTCCTGTGATTGCTCATTTGATTTCCCCCGTTTGGTGTGTGGACCCCTCCCTCTGGAATACCAGCTTGTCGACCTCCTACCTAACGCATATTTGCCTTAGGTTCTCCACTGACAAGATGGCAGCCCTTCAAGGCGCCCTCCTGGGCGCTTTTTTTCGCCTAGTGCCCAGCAGCCATCGGCACCGGCAGTTGCAGAATGGCGAGCAGCACCAGGAGCATCACGATCCCCAGCGCAGGTCCCACAGGGCCGTCCAGAATCCGGCGCAGATCGGTCGTAGGAGAGAGAAAAGGCGGATTTCATTTATGGGGCCTCGGTGATGTCGGGAATTCTCCGGAGGTGTGAAGATTGCGTCGTCACGACCGAAATGGTCTATGATCCGCGCGTTTTTTTGCTTAACAAGGGTATAGAAGTGAGCAAGATCAAGCTGTACTGGTGTCGCGGAAGCGGGCGTAAAAACCCGAATCAACAGAATTTCGGCGATTACCTGTCGGCAGAGGTGGTGGAGTTCGCCTCAGGGAAGAAAATTGTGTGGGCCCCGGTAAAATCGGCCGACATGATCGCTATCGGAAGCGTCCTCGGACGCGAGAGCAAAGCCAAATTCCTCTGTTTCCCGCGCAAGCTACACATCTGGGGCACAGGCACCGGTGTGGCCGAAGAACGGTTCTCCGGTCGGCACCATTACCACGCTGTCCGTGGCCAGCTCTGCGCTGATCGCATTCACGACACGCGCGTCCCGCCCGTATTGGGCGACCCAGGCCTCCTGTCGCCGGCAATCGTCAAGAAACCGAGCCGCAAGAGCGCCCGCATCGGGATCATCCCGCACATCCACGACCGGACGTCCCCGGTGATCCAGGATCTGCGTCGACGCCTATCAGGATCGCGGGTCATTGACGTCTTCTCGCCGGTGAAGCAGGTGCTGGCTGAGATTGCATCTTGCGACTTCATTTTGTCGACCAGCCTCCATGGTCTGATCGTCGCGGACTCCTACGGGGTGCCGAACAAGTGGATGGTCATGGAGCGCAACCCGCACTGGGAATTCAAGTTTCAAGACTACTACTCGTCGTTTGGCATAGCGGGTACAGAGCCAGTGACACCGAAGCAGATCCTCAAGAACGCGAGCTGGACCATCGAAGGCAGTATCGGCAATTACCACCGACCAGGACTGGAAGCGATGCAGGAAAACCTGCTGCACGTTTTCCCGAAAAGCCTTTAGCCTAACGCATAGATGATCTAAGCGTTGACTCAAATTCTGGGCGTCTGTAGGGTTGCGCCACAGTTGCTTAACACATACATGAGATAACCATGAAAAAGATCGCTATTGCCGGCCTCGTTGCCTTTCTGTCCGTTGCCTCGTTCACTGCTTCGGCCTGCCCGCGCGGTACCCATCCGCATGGCGGCACCGGTTCGCACCACAACGGCGGCTGGTGCTCGTAAGTAGCCCAGGCGGTACCAGGAACCCCGGCCCACGTAGCCGGGGTTTTTCATAAGGGATACCGGTCTACGGAATACTCCAGCAGCAGGAGAGATGTCGAGGAGTTGTACCGGATAGTGGTGGAAGGCCCTAGAGGGACGAAACGGAAGGACCTCTATTGTCCTCTAGAAGTGCCGGCTGCGCGCACATCCGAAAAAACGCGGAGCGTTTGAGGGCATCAAGCTTTAGATAAAAAGCAGATCGCCGAGCTATCGAGAAAAGACATAAAAATCAGTTATTTATGGTCATTTACGGACTTTATTGTCTGTATGTTTGACTCGATACCTAGGAGTCGCAGGCTAAGACAGGTTGGCGAGAATGTCAGAAAGGTCCACAGCCTGCGTTCCGTAAGGCACTGAAAATACAGTCTTTATTGAGGAAAACTAAACGTTGGCTTTAGAAAATTAAAACTGTCGCAGGAGCCGGTGAGGTTCACCTCATCGCCTCCTGCGATGCTCCCGGCCCTTCGCTGGCTCTAAACTCCTTCACCCTTCCTGCACCCTGGGGAACTTCAATCCAGCACGTTGTGCAGTACCTCATAGATTACACCCGAGGCAATAGCTACAAGCAGTAGGTCAGCTCCGGCTTGTTGCCACTCATAGCCATCGTAATGAGGAAGTCGATTGATCAGCCTGCTGTCCAGTTTTTTGGCAATTCCGGGCGGGAGAGGTTTGCCGCGTGCCAGATTCTTCTGGATCCCTGGAGGTAGAGAGGAGGCTGGACTCCAGTAATCGCGGTTGTCGTTGAGGATGACCCGCACCCCGCCCAAATCGACAGAAGGTCCACTCTGCCAGCCGTTAGCACTGCCTTGATGCCTTTGGTTGTCGTGCTGATTTCCCTTGTCGTGACCTTTCCCTTTTCCGGGATCTGCCAACAACATCGGGCTCAAACCCATTACCAGCGACAGCACTACGGCAAAATTCAATTTCTTACCCACGTGAACAGTCCTTGGTCATTTATCTAACCAGAGCGTAGTCAACCTGTTATCGAAGGCAATGCTCTTAACGGGGGCAGCATTCTGTCGGAATGCGAGAACCTCACCGCGCTCTCTTGGTCAAAGAGTCACATTAGCTTCCCCCACGCCTCTGGATGCGAATAAAAAATGAGAAAACCCCTTCTTGCTGCCTTTGCTTGTGCATTGGTACTCGGGTTGACGGCATTCGTGCCCGCTGACCTATCCCCGATGGGTTCTGCCTACGCCAAAGGTGGCGGCGGTGGCGGTGGCAACGGCGGCGGACATGGGGGTGGTCATGCAGGTGGTATGGGAGGGCACAACGGAAATGGAATGAGCGCTGGAAGCGATCACGAAGGCAAGGCAACACGCGATCATGGAGCAAGCGGCAACCATTACGGGAGCTCGCGCAACAGTGATAAAGGTCACGGAACCACCACCTCGGGTGTCGCCCACTCCAAAGATACTCGCGGCTTGGCCAAATCCACAGCCATCTCTCGAACCACTCCAGGCGAGCACAATTCCAGAGGTCTAAGCAACGCCACGGTATCTTCTTCAAAGAACGATCGGTGATTTGACAGATTCGATTGAGTGTCGCCCTTAGCGTTAAGAAGCCCAGCCTCTGCTGGGCTTTTTTGCATTGATACTTCTGGGCCGATGCTTGAAACCGCATAGCAGCAGTTAGCCGCAAACAGCCTGCTTGAAAAAACAGATCTGCATCTTGGCTACGTTGAAGACCTGGCGGCCGATGGATTCAGCGCCGTTGCGCACAATTTTCCCTGCCGCCCGCGCCCGATTGATCTCATCGGCGCATCAATTAATGAAAAATGAACGATTATCTCCAGCGCCTTTTTCGACGATCATTCCAGAAATAAGCACTTACAATTATTAAGAAACGCTGGAGATCCACCATGAGTCTGCCGTCACGCTCGGTGCCCGAGGGCAAGTCCAAGGCCGGTATGGTCTTCCGGGTTACGTCCGGAAACTTCCTCGAACAGTTCGACTTTTTCCTGTTCGGCTTCTATGCCACGCACATCGCGGCGGCCTTCTTCCCCGCGTCCAATGAATTCGCCTCGCTGATGATGACCTTCGCCGTGTTCGGCGCCGGCTTCCTCATGCGCCCGCTGGGTGCGGTGATCCTGGGGGCGTACATTGATGACGTGGGCCGACGCAAAGGGCTGATCGTCACCTTGGCAATCATGGCCAGCGGGACCTTGCTGATCGTGCTGGTGCCCGGCTACGCCAGCATCGGGCTATTGGCCCCGGCTCTGGTGCTGATCGGGCGCTTGCTGCAAGGGTTCTCGGCGGGTGCTGAACTGGGCGGTGTTTCGGTGTACCTGGCCGAAATGGCAACGCCTGGGCACAAGGGCTTCTACGCCAGCTGGCAGTCCGCCAGCCAGCAGGTGGCAATTGTCGTCGCTGCGGCGCTGGGCTTTGCGCTCAACGAATGGCTGTCTGCCGCCGAGATCGCCCAGTGGGGCTGGCGCGTGCCGTTTGCTGTGGGCTGCATGATCATCCCGGTGATCTTCCTGCTGCGTCGCAGCTTGCAGGAAACCGAGGAGTTCGCCGCACGCGAGCATCGCCCTACCATGAAGCAGGTGCTGGCGACGCTGGCCGCCAATTCCGGCATGGTGCTGTTCGGCATGCTGATGGTCGCCATGACCACCACCGCCTTCTACATGATTACGGTGTACGCGCCGACCTTCGGCAAGACAGTTTTGCAACTGAGTACCGGTGACGCGCTGCTGGTGACCTTGCTGACGGCGGTGTCGAACTTCATCTGGTTGCCCATCGGCGGTGCGCTCAGCGATCGCTTGGGGCGCAAGCCGCTGCTGCTGGCCATGTCGCTGATGACGATGATCACCGCCTACCTGGCACTGACCTATCTGGCCCAGGCGCCGAGCTTTGGCCACATGCTCGAAGTGCTGCTGTGGTTCTCCTTCCTGTACGGCATGTACAACGGTGCGATGATCCCGGCGCTGACCGAAATCATGCCGGTGGAAGTGCGGGTGGCAGGTTTTTCGCTGGCTTATAGCCTGGCGACTGCACTGTTCGGCGGTTTCACGCCGGCAATCTCGACCTGGATGATCCATGTCACCAATGACAAGGCGGCACCCGCCTACTGGATGATGTTTGCCGCGCTCTGTGCATTCGTCGCCACCTGGATGCTGTACCGTCGCCTGGCCAACCGCGCTCCGGTGGCTGTATGAGGACCTCGATGAAAGCGTTACTGGCTGTTGCTCTCCTGGCTGGCTGCAGCCTTGCCCAGGCTGCCGAACTGACCGTGATGACCTCGGGCGGCTTCACCGCCGCCTACAAGCAACTGGGGCCCAAGTATGCCGCGCAGAGCGGCGATACACTGGTCACTGTGCTCGGGCCCTCGATGGGCAAGGCCCCCGAGGCGATCCCCAATCGCCTCGCTCGTGGCGAGCACGCCGATGTGGTGATCATGGTTGGCTATGCGCTGGATGAGCTGATCCGCCAGGGCAAGGTCGACCCGGCTTCACGGGTCGAGCTGGCGGACTCGCGCATCGGCATGGTGGTCAAGCAGGGCCAGGCCAAGCCTGATATCGCCACTCCCGACCAGCTTAAGCAGACACTGCTGGCGGCCAAATCGGTGGCCTACTCGGACAGCGCCAGTGGCGTGTATATCGAGAAGGAGCTGTACAAGAAGCTGGGTATCGAGGACCGCCTGGTCGGCAAGAGCACCATGGTCGAGCGCATACCGGTGGCCTCGCAGGTGGCTCAGGGCACCTATGAGCTGGGTTTCCAGCAGGTTGCCGAGTTGCTGCCCGTGCCGGGTGTGACCTTCGTTGGCAAGATTCCGGAAAGCCTGCAGTCGGTGACCCGCTTCGCCGCCGCTATTCCAAAAGGCGCCGAGCACCCAGCCGAGGCGAAACAGCTTCTGCAATACCTGGCTTCACCTGCCGTGCAGCCTGACGTACGTGCCACCGGCCTGGATTCAGTCGCCCGGTAATACGCCGGGCAGTTCCCGAATCAGCCTTACCATCTCGAGTGCCGCAGGCGTCAGCGTACGGCCGCGGCGCTTGAGCAGGCCCATCTTGCGGCTGACCTCGGGTTCGACCAGTGCAACGCTGGCGAGGATCGGATGCGGCGTTATCGGCAGCGCGATCGATGGCACCGCCGCAATACCCAGGCCTGCTTCGATCAGGCCGAGCAGGGTGGTCACATGCCTGGCTTCGCACACACTCTCTTTGCTGACCTGCATCCCGGCCAGCGCCCGATCCAGTACCAGACGGTTGCCTGACGATTTACCCAGGGTGATGTAGTCGTGTTCGTAGGCTTGTGCCCAAGTCACCTTCTCCAGCTTGGCCAGCGGGTGGTCCTGCCGGCAGGCGATGACATAACGCTCTTCGAGCAGGACACTGAACTCGATCTCCGGGGCAAGGTTGCCGGTGAAGCTCAGGCCGAAGTCCGCTTCGCCGGAGGCCACGGCGGCGCTGACTTCGTTGGCAGCGGCGTCGTACAGGTTGATACGCACTTTCGGGTATTGCGCATGGAAGGCGCGAATAGCATGGGGCATGAAGTAGTAGGCCGCCGACGGCACACAGGCAATGGTCATGGTGCCGGTGCGCAGCGAGCCACCATCACCGACGCTGAGCAGCGCCAGATCCAAGTCGTCCAGCAGGCGTTCGACCTGGGGCAGGAAGGCGCGCCCGACATTGGTCAGCGACACCTTGCGCGTGGTGCGTTCGAGCAGCTTCACGCCCAACGCCGACTCGAGTTTTTCGATACGCCGGCTCAACGCCGACTGGGTGATGAGAATGGTATCGGCGGCGCGGCGAAAGCTGCCTTGTTCGACCACGGCACGAAAGGCCTGCAGGTCGTTCAGATCGAAATTGATGCTCACCCGGTGGGGCCCCGCTGGTTTGATCGAAAGCGTGCATCAATGGTATTTCGAAAAAACCGGCGGAGCCAGCTGGGTCAGATCTGCATCGCCATGCCGTGCACATTCATCGCGGCTTGGCGCAGGGCTTCGGAGCGGGTCGGGTGCGGGTGGCAGATCAGGGCGATGTCTTCAGCCGAGGCGGCGAACTCCATGGCCACGCAGAACTCGCCAATCATCTCGCTGACGCTCGGGCCGACCAGATGCACGCCGAGCACCTCATCGGTGTTGGCGTCGGCGATGACCTTGGCGAAGCCTTCGGTCTCATGGTTGATCTTGGCGCGGCTGTTGGCGGTGAAGGGGAACTTGCCGACCTTGTAGGCGCGGCCTTCGGCCTTCAGTTGCTCTTCGGTCTTGCCGACTGTGGCCAGTTCCGGACGGGTGTAGATCACGCCTGGGATCAGGTTGTAGTTCACTTCATGCGGCTTGCCGGCGATGCGCTCGATGCAGGCGACCGCTTCGTCTTCAGCTTTGTGCGCCAGCATCGGGCCAGAGGTGACATCGCCGATCACCCACACGCCTGGAACCGAAGTGCGGTGGTGCTCGTTGCTCAGCATGCCGCGCTTGTCGGTTTCCAGCCCTACGCTCTCAAGGTTCAGGCCCTTGGTATAAGGACGACGGCCGATCGCGACCAGCACGTAGTCGGCCTGCAGGGTTTCGGCGGCACCACCAGCTGCCGGCTCCAGGGTCAGGCTGACACCGTCGGCTTCAGTCTTCGCCTGGGTGACCTTGCTACCGAGCTTGAAGGCCATGCCTTGCTTGGCCAGGGCTTTCTGCAGGGTCTTGGCGGTTTCTTCATCGGTGCCCGGGCAGATGCGGTCGAGGTACTCGATGACGGTGACCTGTGCACCCAGGCGGCGCCATACCGAGCCCAGTTCCAGGCCGATGACGCCGGCGCCGATCACCACCAGGTGCTTGGGTACCTGCGGCAGGGCCAGGGCGCCGGTGGAGTCGATGATGCGCTGGTTGTCGATGGTCACGCCGGGCAGGGTAGTGGGCTCGGAGCCTGTGGCGATGACGATGTCCTTGGCCTGCAGTGCGGTCTCGCTGCCATCTTCGGCCTTGACGATGACCTTGCCAACGCGATCCAGGCGGCCCCAGCCTTTGATCCAGTCGACCTTGTTCTTGCGGAACAGGTACTCGATGCCCTTGGTCAGGCCAGTCACGCTCTCGTCCTTCTGTTTCATCATCTGGGCGAGGTTGAGCGTCGGCTTCACTTCGATGCCAAGGTGAGCGAACTCGTCGCCGCTGGCCGCTTCGTAAAGCTCGGAGGCGTGCAGCAACGCTTTCGACGGCATGCAACCGACGTTGAGGCAGGTGCCACCGAGGGTCGAACGGCCTTCCACGCAAGCGACGCTCAGGCCCAGTTGGCCGGCGCGGATCGCTGCGTTGTAGCCGCCAGGGCCGCCGCCGATGATCACCACGTCATAGGATTTCATGGGTTTTGTACTCCAGATGAGGAAGCGCGAGAGGGGCATAAGGTTAAGCTGAGAAGGGTAGATTGTATACAATCCGTTGCTTTCATCAGATCAGTTGGTTCTAGACCTTGGTCGCGTTTAGGTCTGATCTTGAGGAAACCTCCCACGAATGAACTACTCTGTTCCGGCGACGTTCGAAATATCAGGCGTCGTGGCCTTATAGGGATAGGAGGAGTGTTCATGCTTGCTCAACTTCCACCGGCACTGCAAAGCCTGCATCTGCCACTGCGGTTTAAACTGTGGGACGGCAACCAGTTCGATCTGGGCCCAAGCCCGCAGGTCACCATCCTGGTCAAGGACCCACAGCTGATCGCTCAGTTGACGCATCCAAGCATGGACCAGCTGGGCACCGCGTTCGTGGAGGGCAAGCTGGAGCTGGAAGGTGACATCGGAGAAGCCATCCGCGTGTGCGACGAACTCAGCGAAGCACTGCTGACCGACGAGGACGAAGCTCCGCCGCAGCGTCTGGCCCACGACAAGAGCACCGACGCCCAGTCCATTTCCTACCACTATGATGTGTCCAATGAGTTCTATCAGCTGTGGCTGGATCAGGACATGGCGTATTCCTGCGCCTACTTCCGCGAGCCGGACAATACCCTCGATCAGGCCCAGCAGGACAAGTTCGACCACTTGTGCCGCAAGCTCCGCCTGGATGCCGGTGACTATCTGCTGGACGTGGGTTGCGGCTGGGGCGGGTTGTCTCGTTTTGCGGCACGTGAATATGGCGCCAAGGTATTCGGCATCACCTTGAGCAAGGAACAGCTGAAACTCGGACGTCAACGGGTCAAGGCCGAAGGCCTGGCCGAGCGTGTCGACCTGCAGATTCTCGACTACCGCGACCTGCCCCAGGATGGGCGTTTCGACAAGGTAGTCAGTGTTGGCATGTTCGAGCACGTAGGGCATGCCAACCTGCCCCTGTATTGCCAGAAGCTGTTCGGTGCGGTGCGCGAAGGTGGCCTGGTGATGAACCATGGCATCACCGCCAAACACATTGATGGCCGCCCGGTTGGACGAGGGGCGGGGGACTTCATCGACCGTTATGTATTCCCCAATGGCGAACTGCCGCACCTGTCCATGATCACAGCCAGCATCTGTGAGGCGGGGCTGGAGGTGGTGGACGTCGAGAGCCTGCGCTTGCACTACGCCAAGACACTCCATCACTGGAGCGAGAACTTGGAGAACCAGTTGCATAAAGCGGCGGCGCTGGTGCCAGAGAAGACCCTGCGCATTTGGCGCTTGTACCTGGCCGGCTGTGCCTATGCGTTCCAGAAGGGCTGGATCAACCTGCATCAGATTCTGGCCGTGAAGCCGTATGCCGATGGGCACCACGATCTGCCGTGGACACGGGAAGACCTTTATCGCTGATCATGCACCGAATGAAGAAAGGGCCGCATAAGCGGCCCTTTCTTCATTCAGAGGATGGGTGAAATCAGGCGCGCAATGCGCATCCCCAGCTGCTGGACACGATGGGTATCGCGGCTGTCTTCAGCAGTGATCTCGCGGGCCTGTTCGAAGTCGTCCAGCAGCATCGCTTCCACCTGGTCGGCGAACGGGCGGTCTACCGTCAGCAAGGTGATCTCGAAATTGAGCCGGAACGAGCGGTTGTCCAGGTTGGCGCTGCCGATCGCGCTGACCTCGTCATCCACCAGCACCACCTTCTGGTGCAGGAAGCCAGGCTGATAACGGAACATCCTTACCCCTGCACGTACTGCCTCGAATGCGAACAGGCTGGAGGCCGCATAGACGATCTTGTGATCGGGCCGAGACGGTATCAGCACGCGCACATCCACCCCGCGCAGCACCGCCAGGCGCAAGGCGGCGAACACGGCTTCATCCGGAATGAAGTAAGGGCTGGTGATCCATACCCGTTTGCTTGCCGAGTGGATGGCTTCGATGAAGAACAGCGAACAGGTTTCCTGCGGGTCTGCCGGGCCACTGGCCAGGGCTTGGCAGAGCACGCCGTTGTCGGGGTAGGTGTCCGGCAGGATCAAAGGTGGCAGCTCGCGCGTGGCCCAGTACCAGTCTTCGGCAAACGACTCCTGTAGGCAGGCCAGCACCGGGCCGCTGATCTGCACATGAGTATCGCGCCAAGGTGACAGGTGTGGATTCTTGCCGAGGTACTCGTCCCCTACGTTATGCCCACCGATGAAGCCGAGCAGGCCATCGACCACGACGATCTTGCGGTGGTTGCGGAAGTTGACCTGGAAGCGGTTGAACCATCCGCGGCGGGTCGCGAAGGCATGGATCTGCACACCGCCATCACGCAGTACCTGGCTGTAGCTGGCCGGCAGGGCATGGCTGCCGACACGGTCATACAGCACAAAAACCTTTACCCCCTCGGCCGCCTTGCGCAGTAACAACTGCTGCAGATCTTTGCCAAGGACATCGTCGTGGATGATGAAAAACTGCACCAGTACTGCTTCGCGTGCCTGCTCGATGGCGGCGAAGATGGCGTCAAAAGTGGCTTTGCCATTGATCAGCAGCTTCACTTGGTTATTGGCCAGGCAAGGCATTCGCCCGAGTTTCGGCATGGCACGCAAGGCCGCGTAGCTTTCCGACTCTCTGGCGGTGAGGGCTTCCTCAACCCACGGCCGCCAGTTGAGGTTGGCCATGGCCACGTGCATTTCCTGGTTGGCCTGGCGCCGGGCCTGGATGTAGGCGTAGAAGGATCGTGCACCAAAGATCAGGTAGGGAATCAGCGTGAAGTAAGGAATGAAGAACAGCGACATGGCCCAGGCAATTGCGCCTTGGGCGGTACGCACGGTGAACACTGCATGTAACGCGGCGATCATGCCGAGCAAATGAATCAGGCCGAGCACGTAGCCGAAAAAGTAGGGGCTGTGGTAATCCATACGCATCCTGCTTGCCGAATACACAGCGGATAACAGAACACGTTCCACGTCCGCCTTGCAACCTGAAAGCGGATTTGGCGTCTAAGGCTGAGCCCGGCCCGTTGGCCGGTTTTTCGAGGAGCGTTCGTACATGAAGATTCGTCTGCCACTGTTGGCTCTGGCCTTGGGCCTGAGCAGCCCACTGGTGCATGCGCAGATGTTGCAGCCCGGTCTGTGGGAGCTGACTACCAGCAACATGCAGGTCGATGGCAAGCCGTTACCCGATATGCAGTTCATGCTCGGGCAGTTGAAGAACCTGCCACCGGAACAGCGGGCCATGATGGAAGGGGTACTGGCCAAGCAGGGGGTCACGATTGGTGGCAACGGGGTGCGTTCGTGCCTGACGCCTGAGCAGGTCCAGACCAACGATATTCCGTTGCAGGACCCGAAGTCGGGTTGTACCCAGAAAATTACCGATCGCACCGGCAATGTCTGGAAGTTCCAGTTCAGCTGCCCGAAGGCTCAGGGTACTGGCCAGGCGACATTCCTCAGCGACAAGGAATTCACTACGCAGGTCAACGGCACCTTCAATGCCTCGGGCGTTCAGCAGCAGGGCAGTATGAACACCCGGGCCGTATGGCTTGGCAACGACTGTGGAACAGTCAAACCCCGTACCTGAGTTTCACCACCGCCATTGGCTGCTGGCTACCGCATCGTGGGCATGCAGGCTCTCTGCATGTTCCACGCGGAGCTTGAAGGCGGTAGCCCACTGCAACTGCCGCAGCGACCGATGCAATCGCCGCGCGGCGTCCTCACAGAACATCAGGTTCTGCCCATTGGCTAAGGCGAACGCCTGTTCGTCTGCACGCTTTACGGCGGTCTGCACAGCCGTACCCAGGCTGAGCTCAATCTGGTCGATCAATTCGGTTATGGGTATCGACGCCAGATTCTCCTGCAGGCGCACGCTGACCAGTGCCTGGCTGCGCTGGCTATGCGGCGTTGCGACGATGCCCTGGCTGCTGCCCAACCACTCCAGTACCGCGCTGCGCTCCAGGTGCTGCTCAGCGAAATCAGTCTCGAACTGCTGTTGAATCAGTTGCCTGGCCAGCGCTGCCGAGCACGGGCAAGTTGAGGAGTAAGGCACACGAGCAGATAGTTCCACGTGGAACATTTCATTTTCTATCTTCGCTTCCAGGGTGATCGGATAGCTCTTCCAACCTGCGAGTGGGCTGATCAAGGCTGGTCGTTTCAGCAGTTGCTCGAAAGCCAGGTTGAGATAAGCCGCGTTGGAGAGCCCTTCGTGGCTGGCGATAAAGTCCGCCAGAAGACGGCGAATGGCCAAGGGCGTCAATGGCTGCGGTTCAAGCGATTCCAATGCGAGGTAGAGGCGAGACATATGAATGCCCCGCGAAGCGCTATCCACCAAGCTGACACCGGCATTGGCCATGGCCGGAACCTGACGACCATCGATCTGGATGGGTAAGGCGATGCAGCACATGCCGACCCAATCCAATGGGAGGGCGTGCTCTTGGGTCTGTATGGCAATGTCCGGAAGTGTCAGGCTAGTCATGGGGGATACCAGGCAAAAAGGGTCAGCGACATCCGCCGACCAGGCTGCAATGCAAGTTGAAACGTTGGCCACTGGAGCTGGACACGCGGTTGAACGTGGTCCAGCCAACACGGCGGCTGTATCCGAACCAGGCTTCACCATCGCTGGCCAAACCGGTGAAGAATGTCAGTGCGCCATAGCGGCTGTTGGTTTGCGACCAGAGTCGACTCGTCGTCGTGTCGAAGCCGCGCAGGTAAAGATGGCTGCCTTCGGTGCGCACGCTGTAGTAATTGCCATTGCCGTCCTGGCAGGCGAGTAGCGTTGCGCTGCGGGTACACAGCGCGAGCGAACTGCCTTGCGCCAATGCCAAGGCTGGCAGAGGCGCGAGAAGCAGCAGCAACAGGGCAGCACGTGGCAGGCTCATTTCCATCTCCGAATTACCCTTCCGACGAGTACAGCTTGGCGAAATTGTATTGTTACTTTATAACATTATGCAATGCATCGTTTCGAGTGCGTCCGCCTGAAGAGGTTTCACCATGTTCAATCGCCTCCCCGTCACCGTGCTTTCCGGCTTCCTCGGCGCCGGCAAGAGCACCTTGCTCAACCATGTGCTGCGTAATCGCGACAACCTTCGGGTCGCGGTGATCGTCAACGACATGAGTGAAATCAACATCGACGCCAGCGAAGTGCAGCGCAACGTCAGCCTCAACCGCGCAGAAGAAAAACTGGTCGAGATGAGCAACGGCTGCATCTGCTGCACCCTGCGTGAAGACCTGCTGGAGGAGGTCGCGCGACTGGCTGAGGAAGGCCGCTTTGACTATTTGCTGATCGAGTCCACCGGTATTTCGGAGCCGCTGCCGGTCGCCGAGACGTTTACCTTCCGCGACGAGCAAGGCCGCAGTCTGTCCGACATGGCGCGCCTGGACACCATGGTCACCGTGGTCGATGGCCTGAACTTCCTGCGCGATTATCAGCAAGCCGAAAGCCTGGCGAGCCGTGGCGAGACGCTGGGTGAAGACGATGAGCGTTCCATCAGCGACCTGTTGATCGAACAGGTCGAGTTCGCCGATGTGCTGCTGCTGAGCAAGATCGACCTGATCAGCCAGCACGAGCGCGAAGAACTCACCGCCATTTTGCGCAGCCTCAATGCCCGTGCGCAGATCGTGCCCATGGTCATGGGCCAGGTGCCGCTGGCGCGGATTCTCGATACCGGGCTGTTCGACTTCGACCAGGCTGCGCAGGCGCCAGGTTGGCTGCAGGAGTTGCGTGGGGCGCATATACCGGAAACCGAGGAGTACGGCATCGCGGCGACTACCTGGGAAGCTCGCCGGCCACTGCACCCGCAGCGCTTCTTCGACTTTATCCACAACACCTGGAGCAATGGTCGGCTGCTGCGTTCCAAGGGCTTTTTCTGGCTGGCCAGCAAATTCCAGGAAGCTGGCAGCTGGTCGCAGGCTGGCGGCATGATGCGCCATGGTCTGGCCGGGCGTTGGTGGCGTTTTGTTCCACGGGAGCATTGGCCGCAGGATGAGCAGAGCACGGCAGACATTCTCAAGCACTGGCACTCCGAAACTGGTGACTGCCGTCAGGAGCTGGTGTTCATCGGGCAGAACATCGACTTCGCAAGGTTATCCACAGAGTTGGATGCTTGTTTGCTGAGTGATGAGGAAATGGCGCTCGGGCCGATGGCCTGGCTTCGCCTGCCGGATCCTTTCGGCGCCTGGCATGTCGAGGAAGCAGCATGAGCCCGGCGTTGCGCCCTGTGGATATCCGCCAGGCCTTCGCGGAATCGCCAAAGGTGCTCACCGAGATCTTTCAGGATGGCGTGAACCTGGCCGTCTGGCAGCGCCGCTTGCCAGCACAGGTGGAAGACTTTGCTGCCTTGGTGGTGAGCCTCGGGCAGTCCCTGGCTGACCAGCGCGTACTCGATGTGAGCGAGCACGAACCGCCGCTATTGCCTGACCTGCTGCAGGAGGCTGCGGACCTGCATGGCTACGAGGGCTTTGTGGCCGATGTGAAGTGGCTGGTATCTGCCTACACCTGCCTGCTCGGCGCACGGCGGGTGGGGTTGCGGCTGCGGGTGCTGCAAGGTGCCATGTGCCCGCGCTTCCATGTGGATAACGTGCCCTTGCGCTTGCTGACTACCTACGTGGGCCCTGGCAGCGAATGGCTGGAAGAAGGCGCACTAGAGCGGGTGGGCCTGCACCTGGCACCGGCACCTGTGGATAACATTCGCACCTTGCAGGCGGGTGAGGTGGCTGTCCTCAAAGGGGAAAAATGGCTGGGCAATGAAGGCGCGGGACTTATCCACCGCTCGCCAGCCAGTGGGCAGCGGCGGCTGTTGCTCAGCCTTGACTGGCTGGCATGACGGGGCATAGTGGGGTGAATTCCCCATAGAAGCCCTGGCATGCTGCAGAACATCCCCACCCACGTCATCGCCGGCCCCTTGGGGGCCGGCAAGACCAGCCTGATCCGCCAGCTGATGGCCCAGCGCCCGGCAAACGAACGCTGGGCCGTGCTGGTCAACGAGTTTGGCCAGGTCGGGCTCGATGCGGCGTTGCTCAGCCGTGACGAGGACGGTATCGCCATTGGCGAGGTGGCCGGCGGCTGCCTGTGCTGCGTGAACGGCACTCCGTTCCAGGTCGGGCTTGGCCGCCTGCTGCGCAAGGCTCGGCCCGACCGGTTGTTCATCGAGCCTTCCGGGCTGGGGCATCCCGTGCAGTTGCTGAACCAGTTGCAGCAGGCACCCTGGGTTGGGGTGCTGGCAGTGCAGCCGTTGGTGATGGTGCTGGATGCTCAGGCACTGGCCCGAGGTGAGCCATTACCCGAGGCTCAGCAACAGGCCTTGCAAGCGGCAGCGTTGGTTCTGCTGAACAAGGCCGACGCTGTGGATGAAGATATTAAGTTGTTGATAAATAAAGATTTTTTAAATATCCACAAGGTTTGGACCCGGCAGGGTTTGGTCGAGCTCAACATGCTGCCTGTTTCATCCACAAGTCAAATCAGTGACAGTTCTGTGAATAGCTTGCCTGAAGCAAGTCTATCCACAGCGCCTTCAGCCCTGTGGATAGATCCTTCTCTGCCGATTTGTTCGGCTCAGGAAGGTGAGGGGGGTTGGAGCATAGGCTGGCGCTGGCACCCCAGTCAGCGATTCGAGCCACAGCGCTTGCAGGCGTTTCTCGGGGCCTGGCCATGGCGGCGCGCCAAGGGAGTTATCCACAGTGTCGATGGATGGCAGTCATTCAATGGGCTGGAAGGTGACTTGCCGCAGTGGCAGCCAAGCGGCTGGCGCAAGGACTCGCGCATCGAACTGATCTTCGAGCAGGCGCAGCCAGAGCCGCTGCTAAAGGCGGCTCTGGCGAAATGCCTGATCTGATTGTCAGTTGCGCCAGCGGTTGTGCTCCTGGCGCCACTGCTGCATCTCGATCACATTGTCAGCCCGTGGCGGCGTCTTGATCTCGAACGGGTAGGGTGCCAGTTCAATCTGGGCGCTGTGGGCGCCGAACTGGGTCACGGTCCCAGGGTGGCGTTGTTCCCCGGTCACGGTGAACTCGAAGGCATAGACCCGGGCCAGGCGCTTGCGGCCGTTGGCATCGCGGATGAACGCGATGCGCTTGAGCGCAACGGCGTCATCCAGCAGTTCCAGGTCGAGCTTTGCGCAGTGCTGTTTGACCCGCTCCAGGGCCTTCTCGCGCAGCCCATGGTTGTGCCATAACCAAGCGCCTGCCGTGGCCAACAACATCAGGACGAAGAGATTCTCCAGGGTCAACATTTACGTATGCTCCAAACAGGTCAAACCAGCTTAACTGCGTCCCTGGCCTGTCGTACAGGTGGCAATCGAGTCCATACTGCGCGCTGCACAATCCTTGAAACAGCTTTGGAATCCTCCCGCATGAAACGTACCCCGCATCTGCTCGCCATCCAGTCCCACGTGGTCTTCGGCCACGCCGGCAACAGCGCTGCGGTGTTCCCCATGCAGCGTATCGGGGTCAACGTCTGGCCCCTCAATACCGTACAGTTTTCCAATCACACTCAGTATGGCCAGTGGGCGGGCGAAGTGCTCGCTCCAGCGCAAATTCCTGCGTTGGTGGAGGGTATTTCCAACATCGGCGAACTGGGCCACTGCGACGCCGTGCTGTCTGGCTACCTGGGCAGCGCCGAGCAGGGCCGGGCAATTCTGGCTGGGGTCGAACGCATCAAGGCTGTGAACCCGAAGGCACTGTACCTGTGTGACCCGGTCATGGGCCATGCGGAAAAGGGCTGTATCGTTCCCCAGGAGGTCAGCGAGTTCCTGCTCGATGAAGCAGCCGCCAAGGCGGATATCCTTTGCCCCAATCAGCTGGAGCTGGACAGCTTCTGCGGCCGCCGTGCGCAATCGCTAGAGAACTGCGTCAGCATGGCGCGCAGCCTGCTCGAGCGCGGCCCACAAGTGGTGCTGGTCAAGCACCTGTCGTATCCGGGGCGTGCTGAGGATATGTTCGAGATGTTGCTGGTGACCCGTGAACAGAGCTGGCACCTGCGTCGCCCCCTGTTGGCCTTCCCGCGGCAACCGGTTGGCGTAGGTGACCTGACGTCGGGGATGTTCCTGGCCCGTGTGCTGCTGGGCGACAGCTGGCTACAGGCCTTTGAATTCACTGCGGCGGCCGTGCATGAGGTGCTGCTGGAAACCCAGGCTTGCACCAGCTACGAACTGCAGCTGGTGCGGGCCCAGGATCGCATTGCCCACCCGCGCGTGCGCTTCGAGGCGCAGCGCCTGGCTTACTAGATCGCGTCGGTTTTAAGGTCCTGGTAGCGCTTTTCCAGTTCCTGACGGATCTGACGGCGCTGCTGGCCCTGCAGGAAGCGGCGCTTCTCTTCGCTGGAATGCGGCTGGCGAGGCGGCACCGGCACCGGGCGGCGGTTGTCATCGACTGCGACCATGGTGAAGAAGCAGCTGTTGGAATGGCGTACCGAGCGCTCGCGGATGTTCTCGGTGACCACCTTGATGCCCACTTCCATCGAGGTGTTGCCGGTGTAGTTGACCGAGGCGAGGAACGTTACCAGCTCGCCGACGTGAACCGGCTCGCGGAAGATCACCTGATCGACCGACAGGGTCACCACATAGCTGCCGGCATAGCGGCTGGCACAGGCATAGGCCACTTCGTCGAGGTACTTGAGCAGGGTGCCGCCGTGTACGTTGCCAGAAAAGTTGGCCATGTCCGGTGTCATCAGGACGGTCATGCTCAGCTCGGCGTTTCCAGGTTCCATAGTGTGCTCACGGTGAGATTGCGCTGAATCGGGGCGGGTATCTGCTGACACTTCTGTTTCCCCTCTAGAAGGTTTGCCTTCCTGAATTACGGGACGTTGCCGGACGCTCACTCGTCACGCCAATTACGTCATCAGAAGCGGCTGTTCGGCCGATCTGTTTCTACATATTGCACCGGCTTTTTGCGGCGGGGTGCGATGTTAACCTGAGTACGCCCATGCAACGTGGGCGTTTCTGCATTCAATACAGTATGTACTTGCTGCTCGCTCAGCTTTGCCTTGGCAGAGGAGCGGTCTGCCCGGCATCCAGCAAAGTCGAAAAGGAGTATCGCGCCATGCATGCCATCAGCTTCATCCAGGACCTGGCAGTGATCATGCTGGTCGCCGGTGTGGTGACGATCCTCTTTCATCGCCTCAAGCAGCCCGTGGTACTGGGCTACATCGTCGCCGGCTTCATCATCGGCCCGCATACGCCACCGTTCGGCCTCATCCACGATGAAGACACGATCAAGACCCTGGCCGAGCTGGGGGTCATTTTCCTGATGTTCTGCCTGGGCCTGGAGTTCAGCCTGCGCAAGCTGTTCAAAGTCGGCGCCACGGCATTCATTGCGGCATTCCTGGAAATCGTCCTGATGATCTGGATCGGTTTCGAGATTGGCCGCTGGTTTGGCTGGAACACCATGGACTCGCTGTTCCTTGGCGCGATCCTGGCGATTTCCTCGACCACCATCATCGTCAAGGCGCTGAACGACCTGAAGATGAAGAACGAGCGCTTCGCCCAGCTGATCTTTGGCGTGCTGATCGTCGAGGACATCCTCGGCATCGGCATCATCGCCTTGCTTTCAGGCATTGCCGTCAGTGGCACGGTCAGCTCCGGCGAGGTGTTTTCGACGATCGGCAAGTTGTCGTTGTTCATGATCGTCGCGCTGGTCATCGGCATTCTGCTGGTGCCCCGACTGTTGGCCTACGTGGCGAAATTCGAAAGCAACGAGATGTTGTTGATTACGGTGCTAGGCTTGTGCTTTGGCTTCTGCCTGTTGGTGGTCAAGCTGGAATACAGCATGGTGCTGGGGGCCTTCCTGATCGGTGCGATCATGGCCGAGTCGCGCCAGCTGCTGAAGATCGAACGCCTGATCGAGCCGGTGCGCGACCTGTTCAGCGCGATATTCTTCGTCGCCATCGGCCTGATGATCGACCCACAGGTGCTGATCGACTATGCCTGGCCGATCATGGTCATCACCGTGGCAGTGGTATTGGGCAAGATGCTGTCGTGCGGCATGGGCGCATTCATTGCCGGCAACGATGGGCGTACTTCGCTGCGGGTAGGCATGGGGCTTTCGCAGATTGGCGAATTCTCCTTCATCATCGCGGCCCTGGGAATGACCCTGCAAGTCACCAGCGACTTCCTCTACCCGGTGGCGGTGGCGGTTTCGGCCATTACCACGCTGCTGACGCCTTACCTGATCCGCGCCGCCGATCCGCTGTCACTGAAGCTCGGCAACGTCGTGCCACGGCGCTTGGCGCGAGTGCTGTCACTCTATGGAGAATGGTTGCGCAACATTCAGCCGCAAGGTGAAAGCGCCATGCTGGCGGCAATGATCCGGCGCATCCTGTTGCAGGTGGGCGTCAATCTGGCGCTGGTGATCGCGATCTTCTTCAGTGGCGGTTATTTCGCCGGGCGCATCGGCGATTGGCTCAATGAGTGGGTGACGGATGTCAGCCAGCAGAAGGCGCTGATCTGGGGCGCGGCGTTGCTGCTGTCGTTGCCGTTCCTGATTGCCGCTTATCGCAAGCTCAAGGCACTGTCGATGCTGCTGGCGGAGATGGGGGTGAAACCGGAAATGGCCGGGCGGCATACCCAGCGCGTGCGTCGCGTGGTTGCCGAGGTGATTCCGCTGCTGTCGCTGCTGGTGATCTTCCTGCTGCTGTCGGCGTTGTCGGCGAGCATCCTGCCGACCAGCGAGCTGTTGCTGGTGATCGCAGTCGTAGCGGCGGTGGTGGTGGCGTTGCTGTGGCGCTGGTTTATCCGCGTGCATTCGCGGATGCAGATTGCCTTGCTGGAGACGCTGGAGAACAGCCGCGATCATTCGCACTGAGGGGATGGAGCGGTAGCGATGTCGCCAGGCGCAAAAAGCCTGGCGATTTTAACTACCTTGATGGCACCAAGCCATTTTTCTCCTGTGTGTCAGCTTTCCAGCCACACGTCTCGTGCCCAATGCCACACCGATTCCCAATTGTCCTCGGCGGTAGCCTCTTCTTCCGCAACCCACAGCACCACGGTACCGTCTTCTTCGACGCAGTAGTAGTCGTCGCCGTCTTGGCACAGTGGAATCAAGTCGCGTGGCACGCCGGCATCCCAGGCATTGGCCGCGACATCGGGCAGGTATGTGTGCGATTGGGGATCAGTGACGGTTACCGGCTCCAGCGAACCGTACACGACATCGCTGACGGTCAGCAGAAACTCTTTGAACACGAACGGAATGTTGATGAACAGTTCTTCCTCGATCTCTACCAGTTGGTCTTCGTCGGGAAGCTCCAAGGGCACCGGCACGGGTTCATTGGCTTCACGAAGTTGTTCGATCACTTCTTCCACGGTTTACATCCTCTGACCTTGATGACAACGCTGCGCGTTATACCCTAGTAGCCTGCTTTGGCAAAAGCAAAAACCCCGGGACAGGCCCGGGGTTTTTTGTGCAACGTGCGGCGGTTAACCGTTTTGACGGATACCGGCGACCAGCCAAGGCTGGTTCTCGCCCTGGGCGCGAACCATGTGCCAGCTTTCGCTGAAGGCTTCGCCCTGGTCGAAGCGCGAGGTCTTCGACACGCCACGGAAGGTCAGGGTGGCGTCGGTGCGGTCGGCGCGATCGTCGACACCGTCCAGTTGCACATCGAGGTCATCGATGTAGGTCGACTGGAAGCCATCACCCAGGTCGGCACGCTCGCGCTTGAGGAACTCGAGCATCTGCGGAGTGACGAACTCGGCGATCTTGTCCATTTCGTTGGCATCCCAGTGCTGCTGCAGCGACTGGAAGTGGCTGCGGGCGGCGGCCAGGAAGCTCTGCTCGTTGAACCAGGCCGGTGCGTTGATCACCGGAGCGGCTGCAGCGGCAGGCGCGGCCGAACCACCGAAGATCGACGGCTGGGCAGGCTGCTGGCCATGGGCTTCACGCTGGAACGGCGCGTGGCCCGGAGCGGCCATTTGCGGCTGCTGCTGGCGACGGCGTGCGGCAATGAAGCGGAACACCAGGAAGGCGATCAGCGCCACGATCAGGAAGTCCATGATCTGGAAGCCTTCGAATCCGTCGCCCATGAACATGGACGCCAGCAGGCCACCGGCGGCGAGGCCGGCCAGTGGGCCCAGCCAGCGCGAAGCACCGCTGGCGGCGGCTGGGGCGCGACCTGGAGCGGTCGGCGCGGCGGCAGGCGTGGTTGGCGTAGCCTGGCGGGTCTGGTGGATAGGTGCGGCGCCCGAGCTCTTGCCGCCGCCAAAACGCTTGGCGTTGGCGTCCAGGCTCAGCGTCAGGCCGACGCAGAGCGCCAGTGCGATGCTAAGAAAACGTTGCATAAATGGGATTTCCCCTGTTGTGGATTGCACGCGCGCCATGGTGCACAGGTTCCTGTGCACATGACCAGCGACAAGATGTTTCCAGCTTTTGCCTGAATGTTTCGAGGCTTTTAGATAGCTTCGAGCTTGGCGTACCCCAGCATGAGCCATTTGCTGCCTTCGGCAAAGTTCACCTGCACTCGCGCCTGGGCACCGGAGCCCTCGAAGTTGAGGATCACCCCTTCGCCAAACACGGCGTGCTGCACGCGCTGGCCAAGGTTGAAGGCGGTCTGCGGAATATTGGCATTGGCAAACAGGTTGCTGCTCGTGCTCGTCGAACCGCCGAACGGTCGGCTGACACTGTTGGAAAGGCGTACTTCCTGAACCAGGCCGCTCGGAATCTCGCGTACGAATCGAGATACCTTGTTGTAGGTCTCGCTGCCATAGAGGCGGCGAGTCTCGGCATAGGTCATGATCAGCTGGCGCATGGCACGGGTAATGCCCACGTAGGCCAGGCGGCGTTCCTCTTCCAGGCGGCCGGGCTCTTCCAGGCTCATCTTGTGCGGGAACAGGCCTTCTTCCATGCCGACCAGGAACACGTAGGGGAATTCCAGACCCTTGGCGCTGTGCAAGGTCATCAGCTGGATGCTGTCTTCGTGCTCGTCCGCCTGGGCATCGCCGGCCTCCAGCGAGGCATGGCCAAGGAAGGCCGACAGCGGCGACAGGTCGGCGTCGTCTTCGCTGGTTTCGAAGTTGCGTGCGGCGCTGACCAGTTCCTCAAGGTTTTCTACCCGTGCCTGGCCCTTTTCACCCTTTTCTTCCTGGTGATAGATGATCAGGCCGGACTGCTCGATGGCCGTCTGGGTCATGGTGTGCAGCGGCATGTCCGCGACCTTGCTGGCCAGGCCCTCGATCAATTCGATAAAGGCACCCAGGGCAGAAGCAGCGCGGCCTTTCAACGCCTTGGCGGCCAGCAGCTGGCACATGGCTTCCCACATCGACAGCTGGCTGTGGCGGGCATGCTCGCGAATGGCCTCGACGGTCTTCTCGCCGATACCACGGGGTGGCACGTTGATCACCCGTTCCAATGCCGCATCGTTGCCGCGGCCTTCGATCAGCCGCAGGTAAGCCATGGCATTCTTGATTTCGGCGCGTTCGAAGAAGCGCTGGCCACCGTAGATGCGATAGGGGATGCGTTCGCGCAGCAGGGCTTCTTCCAGCACCCGCGATTGGGCGTTGGAGCGATACAGAATGGCGATATCGCTGCGCGCGTTGCCTTGCTTGATCAGGCTTTCGATAGTCTCGACCACATAGCGCGCTTCATCGTGTTCGTTGTAGGCGGCGTACAGCGTCAGCGGCTCGCCTTCGCCCATGTCGGTCCACAGTTCCTTGCCCAGGCGCCCGCTGTTGTTGGCGATCAGCGCGTTCGCGGCCTTGAGAATGCCGCCGGTGGAACGGTAGTTCTGCTCCAGGCGGATCATCTCGGCGTCGGGGAAGTCGGCCGTGTACTGGTGAATGTTCTCGATCTTGGCGCCGCGCCAGCCATAGATCGACTGGTCGTCGTCGCCCACCGCCATCAGGCTGCCACCGCTTTTGCCGGCCAGCAGGCGCAGCCAGGCGTACTGCACCGCGTTGGTGTCCTGGAACTCGTCCACCAGCAGGTGGCGGAAGCGCCGCTGGTAGTGTTCCAGCAGGCCGGGGTGGTCGCGCCAAAGGTCGAGGGCGCGCAGCAGTAATTCGGAGAAGTCGATGACCCCGGCGCGCTCGCAGGCTTGTTCATAGGCGCTGTAGACATCACGCATGGTCTGCAGGAACAGGTCACCGCTGGCCTGGATATGTTGCGGGCGCAGGCCCTCGTCCTTTTGCCCGTTGATGAACCACTGCGCTTGGCGCGCTGGCCACTTCTGCTCGTCCAGGCCGAGTTCACGCATGACGCGTTTGATCAGCCGCTGCTGGTCATCGCTGTCGAGGATCTGGAAGTTCTGCACCAAGCGTGCTTCCTGCCAGTGCGCCCTAAGCAGGCGGTGCGCCAGGCCGTGGAAGGTGCCCACCCACATGCCGGCCGGGTTGATACCCAGCAACTGCTCGATCCGCTGGCGCATCTCGGCGGCAGCCTTGTTGGTGAAGGTCACCGACAGGATCGAGTGCGGCGAGGCCTGCTCGACCTGGATCAGCCAGGCGATGCGGTGCACCAGCACGCGGGTTTTACCGGAACCGGCGCCAGCAAGCACCAGCTGACGCCCAAGCGTGGCCGCGACGGCCTGGCGTTGGGCATCGTTGAGGGAATTCAGCAGGAGGGAGAGGTCATCTGTGTGCATCCGGCCATTCTAGGGGCAGGCCGGGCAACGGGCAAACGTCTACTGTATAAATATTCACCTCTTGGGCAGTCGCTCATCGGGTTCTGGTCGCCGCAACATTTCAGCTATACCAAATGTCTGAACCGCATGAATGGGAGAAGGATGCCCGACAGCAGTTTGGCCAAGTCTGCCGTTTGTGTAAGATCGCAGCTCGTTTAGTGCCAAACATAACAAGAACACTACAAGAACCAGCGCTATGACCCAGGACTGCACGGCGATCGACGTATCGCTGGAGATGACAAGGAACGTGCGCAGGCAGTTCGCCACTCAGCTCTCTGTCGAGCGAACCCGTCTGCTGTATCAAGGCTCACTGTTACCCACATTGTTCATGCTGCTCAATGGCTTGCTGTGCGCCTGGTTGTTGTGGAACCCTGGGCGTTACCTGCTGGTGGGCGCGTGGCTGGTGTGGGTGCTCGCGCTGGTGGCCCTGCGGGTGATCCAGGTGGCGGCGTTCGACGCAGCCACGGCGCAACGCCAGGCCAACCCCGGCTGGCGCCGCATGTTTCTGTTCGGTTCGGCGTTCAGCGGCTTGACCTTGGCTTGTGCCGCGATCGCGCTGGTGCCGGAAGACAATTTCTTGCAGCAGGCCTGGGTATTCGGGCTGCTGGGGATGGCCACCTTGAGCGCGAGCATTGCCTATGCAGTGAGCCTGCCGGCTTTCCTCAGTTTTGCCTTGCCCTGCCTGTTGCCCCCCATCCTGTTCCTGTTCCACTTCGAGGCGGGGCAGCAGCGCGGTTGGGGCTGGCTCGGCCTGATCCTGCTGGCAGCGCTGCTGGTAGTGGCCTGGCAGGTCAACCGGCTGCTCGACCGCAGCCTGCTGCGGCGTTTCCAGAATCAGGCGTTGAACCAGGACCTGCAACGGGTTTCGGCGCAGAAGGTGCTCGAAGAGCAGCAGCGCCTTGCTGCCACGGTGTTCGAGGCCTGCAATGAGGGTGTGGCGATTCTCAGTGCCGATTTCGTGGTGCTGGCAGTGAATCAGGCTTACTGCCAGATGACTGGCTACAACCGCTCCGAGCTACTGGCGCGCGAACTGTTCGACCTGCCATGCCACAGCGATGCGCGCCGGCACAGCCAGGCCATCGAGTCGGCGCTGGCGCAGCAAGGCGGCTGGCAGGGCGAGCTGGTAGAGGCCCGCAAGCATGGCGAGTTGCACCCGCAAAGGTTGCAGCTGACGGCTGTGCGCGACCCTCAAGGCCATTTGAGCCAGGTAGTCGGCTTCTTCACCGACCTGTCTGCCCGTCGGGCATCCGAGGAGCGCCTGCGCTACCTGGCGCACTACGATGAACTGAGCGGGTTGGCCAACCGCACACTGTTCCGGCTGCGCCTGCAGGAAGCCGCGCAACGTGTGCGCAGCAACGGCCGAAGCCTGGCCCTGCTGCATGTCGATCTGGACCGTTTCAAGCTGCTCAATGAAAGCCTGGGCCATGAACTGGCCGATCAGCTGATTCACAAGATTGCCCGGCGCATTGTCAGCACCGTTCCCGAGGCAGATACCGTGGCGCGGCTTTCCGGCGATGAGTTTGCCGTGCTGTTCGATGGTTATAGCAACCTGTCGAGCCTGGTGCGGGTCACCACCCGCTTGTTGAACAAGTTGCGCAAGCCGCAGCGGCTCGATGGGCATGAGGTCGTGGTCAGCGCTTCGGTGGGCATCAGTGTGTTGTCCGACGCCACGCTCGATGCCGATGCCCTGATCAGCCAGGCCGACATGGCCAAGCAACATGCCAAGCATCTGGGGGGAGACAACTTCCAGTTCTATACCGAGAGCCTGCGCGCCAGCACGCTCGAGCGCCTGCAGCTGGAGAACCAATTACGCAAGGCCATCGAAGAAGAACAACTGATGGTCTATTACCAGCCCAAGCTGTGCCTGCTCAGTGGGCACTTGCATGCCGCCGAGGCACTGGTGCGCTGGCAGCATCCACAGTGGGGCATGGTGCCGCCGGGAGAATTCATTGGCCTGGCGGAAGAAACCGGGCTGATCGCCCCTATCGGTGAGTTCGTGCTCCGCCATGCCTGCAGGCAGGCGCGCGAATGGCTGCAGGAAGGGCTGGAGGTGCGGGTTTCGGTCAACCTGTCGGTCTACCAATTGCGCCAGGGCAAGCTGGTCAGCCTGGTGCGTCAGGTGCTGGAGGAAACCGGGCTCGCGCCTCATCAGCTGGAGCTGGAACTGACCGAAAGCCAGCTGCTGGACAGTGTCGAACACATCATCTCGACCTTCGAGCAACTGCACGCACTGGGGGTGAAACTGGCCATAGACGATTTTGGCACCGGCTATTCGTCATTGAGCTACCTCAAGCGCCTGCCGGTGGACTACGTGAAGATCGACCAGGCATTCATCCGTGGCTTGCACGAGGGTAGTCAGGATGCGGCCATTACCCGGGCGATCATCGCCCTGTCCAGAAGCCTGGGCCTGAAGGTGGTGGCGGAAGGGGTGGAAACGGCCGAACAGTTGGCGTTCCTGCGTGAACAGGAATGTGACGAGGCCCAGGGCTACCTGATCAGCAGGCCCGTCCCGGAGCCTGAGTTCAGGCAGATGATTGCCCGCCCGTGGGGGCATTGAGCGCACCTTTCACTCAGCCATGCCAGTGCCTGCCATGCCTGGCCAGCAGGCTGTTGGCCTGTTCCGGGCCGTTGTTGCCGGCTGCATAGTGGCGGGGCGCCTGGAAGTGTTCTTCCCAACCCTCGATGATCGGGTCGATCCAGGCCCAGGCGGCCTCCACTTCGTCACGGCGCATGAACAGCGTCGAATCGCCCTCCAGGATGTCCAGCAGCAGACGTTCATAGGCGTCCCAGCGGCGCGTCTGGCCAAATACCTGGGCAAGGTTGAGATCCAGATCGACGGGCTCCAGGCGCATGCCCTTGCCGGGACTCTTGGTCATCATGCGCAGGCTGATGCGCTCCTCGGGCTGCAACTGGATCAGCAACTGGTTGACTTGGCCACCGCTGAACAGCTCGTGGGGCACCGGTTTGAACTGGATGACGATTTGCGATGAGCGCCGGGCCATGCGCTTGCCGGTCCGCAGGTAGAAGGGCACGCCGGCCCAGCGCCAGTTGTCAATGTGGGCGTGCACGGCGACGAAGGTTTCAGTGTCGGTGTCGTTGTCGACGTCCTTCTCGAAGTAGTAGGCCGGCACTTCCTGGCCGCCGATGTGGCCGGCGCCGTACTGGCCACGCACGGTCTTGTCCTGCACATCCTGGCCGGTAATGGGCTTGAGGGCGCGCAGGATCTTCACTTTCTCGTCGCGTACGGCTTCGGCCTCGAACTGCGCGGGCGGCTCCATGGCCACCAGGCACAGCAGCTGCAGCAGGTGATTCTGCAGCATGTCGCGGGTCGCCCCGGCGCGGTCGTAGTAACCGCCGCGGTTTTCCACACCGAGGGTCTCGCAGACGCTGATCTGCACATGGTCGACCTGGCCGTTGCGCCACACCGGTTCCAGCAGGGCATTGGCGAAGCGCAGGGCCATCAGGTTCTGCACGGTTTCCTTGCCGAGGTAGTGGTCGATGCGAAACACCTGCGATTCGTCGAACACCGCGCCGATCGCTTCGTTGATGGCGGTGGCAGATGCCAGCGAGTGGCCGATCGGCTTCTCCAGCACGATGCGCGCTTCGCTGTCGGCCAGCCCGGCAATCCGCAAATGGTTGGCGATCGGGACGAAGAGGTTGGGCGCAGTGGCCAGGTAGTAGATGCGGGTCAGCCCTCCAGGCTCGCCGAGGTAGCGCGCCAGGCGGCCGAAATCGGCGCTTTGCGCGGCATCCATCGGGAAGTAGTCGAGACGTGCGGAAAAGCGTTGCCACACATCTTCATCGAAATCGTGGCGGGCGATCTGCGCCCGGCAATGGCGCTCGGCGAGCTTGAGGTATTCGTCACGGCTTATGTGGCGGCGGGCGAGGGCAATGATGCGCACCGCGTTGTTCAGGCGTGCCTCGCGATACAGGTGATAGAGCGCCGGCAGCAGTTTGTGCAGGGCCAGGTCACCGGTACCACCGAACACCAGAATGTCGCAAGGAATAGTCAAACCACCACTCTCCACGTTCGTTTAACTGGGCGGGTTGGCGTCCATGTAGTATAACTACAAGAAAGCTACATCCCGGCCAGCCGATCATAACCGAGTCCAGCCCGTGAATCTGTTGCAACATATCGCCCAATCGCGCCACCTGCTGCGCAAATCGGAACTCAAAGTGGCCGACCACGTGCTGCTAGACCCGGCTGCCGTGATGCACAGCTCCATGGCTGACCTGGCGCACAGCGTGGGTATCAGCGAGCCGACCATTGTGCGTTTCTGCCGGGCGATCGGCTGTTCAGGCTTCCAGGATCTCAAGCTCAAGCTGGCGCAGAGCCTGGCGGCCGGTGCCAGTTTCGGCCAGTTCGCGATTCATGAAGACGACTCGGTTGCCGACTACAGCCTGAAGATTTTCGACACTACCCTGCACACGCTGATGGAAGTGCGTGAGCACCTGGACCCGCAGGCTCTGCAACAGGCCGTGACTGCCATGGCTCAGGCTCAACGCGTGGAGTTCTATGGCTTTGGCGCATCCGGTGCGGTAGCGGCCGATGCCCAGCACAAGTTCTTCCGCCTGCTGCTCAGCGCCGCGGCCTACTCCGACCCGCACATGCAGGCCATGTCGGCGGTGACGCTGAAGCCGGGTGACGTGGCGGTGTGCATTTCCCAGTCCGGACGCTCCAAGGACCTGCTGATCACCGCCAACCTGGTGCGTGAAAGCGGCGCCAACCTGATCACCCTGTGTCCGAGCGCGACGCCGCTGGCGGAGCTGTCGACGGTCAATCTGGCGATCGACGTGCATGAAGACACCGAGATCTACACCCCGCTGACCTCGCGTATCGCTCACCTGGTGGTGATCGACGTGCTGGCCATGGGCGTGGCCATGGCCCGTGGGCCGAGCCTGGTCAATCACCTCAAGAGCGTGAAGCGCAGCTTGCGCAGCCTGCGGTTGTCGCCCAAGTCGATCAAGGCTACCGACGACTGAATCTTTCTCCTGTTCAGGCTTCTTCGCGGGACAGGAAAAGCAGATTTCACGGTTTTGTCACCATTCCACAGCTAAACCGTAAACCCTCAAGGCCAGTCTGAAACTCCCGCATCCTATCTGGGAGACAGGCAATGGCTCGTGACTTCGACGGTACGTACCAACCCAGCGCCAAGGCTCGCAAGCAGCAGGAAAAGGATCAGCGCCGCATGGAGTACCGCCGCGCGATCGAGAGCTATTGCGACCAGCGCCAACTGCTCCGCGATCTGGCCGACTACCCCGAACTGCAAGCACTCACGGTGTGGCAGGCATCGGCGGCAACTTCCCCGAAAAACGCTCAACCAGCGCGCTGATCAGCGCTCGTTCGCTGCGGATGAACGCCAGAAAGGCCAAGGCCACCGGCGATTGTCGCTTGGCCTTGGCCTGCACCACGCACCAGCTGCGGTACAGCGGCAGCTCGTCTACCGGCAGCTCCCTGAGCACCCCCGTGGCCAGCTCCAGGTTCACGGCATGGCGGGTCAACAGGGCAATACCCAGGCCGGCGATCACGCATTCTCGCTGGGCATCGGCCGAAGCGACCTCCAGCGTCTGGGTAAAGTGCACGCGTTTGTCCTTGAAGTACTCCTCGCAGGCCTTGCGCGTGCCCGAACCCTGCTCGCGAACCAGCAAGGTATGAGGCTCCAGGTCCTGCAGGCGCAGGTGTTCGAGCTTGTACAGTGGGTGCTGCGGTGGTGCCACGGCAATGATCGGGTTGTTCAGAAACGGCAGAAATTCCAGGCCCATGTCCTGCGGCACCATCGACATGATGATCAGGTCATCGCGATTGTCGGAGAGCCGACGGATCGCCTGGGCCCGGTTGACTACCGTGAGGGTCAGGTTGACCTCCGGGTGACGCTGCTTGAAGGCGGCGAACAGGTGTGGCACGAAGTACTTGGCACTGGACTCGATCGCCAGTTTCAGCTGCCCCTGCAGTGAGCCCTGCATGTCCGACAGCTGCATGTCCAGGCTCTCCAGGCGCCCGAAGATGTCGTGGCTGGCGCGCTGCAGCGCTTCGGCCGCTTCGGTCAGGTAGAGCTTCTTGCCGACGTACTCGAACAGTGGCTGGCCGATCAGCTCTTCGAGCTGACGGATCTGTAGACTAACGGCGGGTTGCGTCAGTGCCATCTCCTCCGCAGCCCGGCTGTACGAACGCAAATCGCACACCTCGTTGAAGATCTGCAATTGACGCAATGTCATACGCATCAAGGACTTACGCATTTTTGTCGGCTCATCGGCAATACCTTGTTACCGAACTATAAGCTTTTGCTAATACAGCCCCTAACAAATATTGATTTTTGTTTATCGACCTTCAGCGCTAGGGTGAATATGCGACTGGCCAGCAACCTCTGGTCACGCGCCGACCGGTAGAACCGGATCGTCAGTTCCTACGGCTTTGGGAAGACTCCAGTGATAAAAAAAATCCTGATCGCCAACCGGGGTGAAATCGCAGTTCGGATCGTGCGTGCCTGCGCCGAGATGGGTATTCGCTCTGTCGCGATCTATTCCGATGCCGACCGTCACGCCTTGCACGTCAAGCGCGCCGACGAGGCCCACAGCATTGGTGCCGAGCCACTGGCCGGTTACCTGAACCCGCGCAAGCTGGTCAACCTTGCTGTGGAAACCGGCTGTGATGCCTTGCACCCGGGTTACGGTTTCCTGTCGGAAAACGCCGAACTGGCAGAGATCTGCGCCGAACGTGGGATCAAGTTCATCGGCCCGGCCGCCGACGTCATCCGCCGCATGGGCGACAAGACCGAAGCGCGCCGCACCATGATCGCAGCCGGTGTGCCGGTAACCCCGGGCACCGAAGGCAACGTTGCCGACATTCACGAAGCCCTGAGCGAAGGCGAGCGCATCGGTTACCCGGTGATGCTCAAAGCGACTTCCGGTGGTGGTGGCCGTGGTATTCGCCGCTGCAACAGCCGTGAAGAGCTGGAACAGAACTTCCCGCGGGTCATTTCCGAGGCCACCAAGGCCTTCGGTTCGGCCGAAGTGTTCCTGGAAAAGTGCATCGTCAACCCCAAGCACATCGAGGCGCAGATCCTCGGTGACAGCTTCGGCAACGTCGTGCACCTGTTCGAGCGAGACTGCTCGATCCAGCGCCGCAACCAGAAGCTCATCGAAATCGCCCCGAGTCCACAGCTCACCCCCGAGCAGCGCGCCTACATCGGCGACCTGGCGGTGCGTGCGGCCAAGGCGGTGAACTACGAGAACGCCGGTACCGTGGAGTTCCTGCTCGCCGATGGCGAGGTGTACTTCATGGAGATGAACACCCGGGTGCAGGTGGAACACACCATCACCGAGGAAATCACCGGGATCGACATCGTCCGCGAGCAGATCCGCATCGCATCGGGCCTGCCGCTGTCGGTGAAACAGGAAGACATCCAGCACCGTGGCTACGCGTTGCAGTTCCGCATCAACGCCGAAGACCCGAAGAACAACTTCCTGCCCAGCTTCGGCAAGATCACCCGTTACTACGCCCCCGGCGGCCCGGGCGTGCGCACCGACACGGCGATCTACACCGGCTACACCATTCCGCCGTTCTACGACTCCATGTGCCTGAAGCTGGTGGTCTGGGCGTTGACCTGGGAAGAAGCCATGGACCGCGGCCTGCGGGCCCTGGACGACATGCGCGTGCAAGGGGTGAAGACCACTGCCGCGTATTACCAGGAAATCCTGCGCAATCCGGAATTCCGTAGCGGCCAGTTCAATACCAGCTTCGTCGAAAGCCACCCGGAACTGACCAACTACTCGATCAAGCGCAAACCCGAAGAGCTGGCCCTGGCCATCGCCGCCGCCATCGCCGCCCACGCAGGCCTGTGAGGAACCCCATAATGTCCAAGAAAATTCACGTAACCGACACGATCCTGCGCGACGCCCACCAGTCCCTGCTGGCTACCCGCATGCGCACCGAAGACATGCTGCCGATCTGCGACAAGCTCGACAAGGTCGGCTACTGGTCGCTGGAAGTCTGGGGTGGCGCCACCTTCGACGCCTGCGTGCGTTTCCTCAAGGAAGACCCGTGGGAGCGCCTGCGCAAACTGCGTGCGGCCCTGCCGAACACCCGTCTGCAAATGCTGCTGCGCGGCCAGAACCTGCTGGGCTACCGCCATTACAGCGACGACGTGGTCAAGGCCTTCGTCGCCAAGGCTGCGGTCAACGGCATCGACGTGTTCCGCATCTTCGACGCCATGAACGACGTGCGTAACCTGCGTGTTGCCATCGAAGCAGTGAAAGCTGCCGGCAAACACGCCCAGGGCACCATCGCTTACACCGTCAGCCCCGTGCACACCATCGACGCCTTCGTCGCCCAGGCCAAGCAGATGGAAGCCATGGGCTGCGACTCGATTGCGATCAAGGACATGGCCGGCCTGCTGACGCCGTTCGCCACTGGCGAGCTGGTCCGGGCGCTGAAGGCCGAGCAGTCGCTGCCGGTGTTCATCCATTCCCATGACACCGCCGGCCTGGCCGCCATGTGCCAGCTCAAGGCCGTGGAAAACGGTGCTGACCACATCGATACCGCGATCTCCAGCTTCGCCTGGGGCACCAGCCACCCGGGTACCGAGTCGATGGTCGCTGCGCTCAAGGGCAGCGAGTTCGACACCGGCCTGGACCTGGAGCTGCTGCAGGAGATCGGCCTGTACTTCTACGCCGTGCGCAAGAAGTACCACCAGTTCGAGAGCGAGTTCACCGCCGTGGACACCCGCGTGCAGGTCAACCAAGTCCCGGGCGGGATGATTTCCAACTTGGCCAACCAGCTCAAGGAGCAGGGCGCGCTGAGCCGCATGAACGAAGTGCTGGCAGAGATCCCACGCGTGCGTGAAGACCTCGGCTTCCCGCCGCTGGTTACCCCGACCTCGCAGATCGTCGGTACCCAGGCGTTCTTCAACGTGTTGGCCGGTGAGCGCTACAAGACCATCACCAACGAAGTGAAGCTGTACCTGCAAGGTGGTTACGGCAAGGCGCCGGGTGTGATCAACGAGCAGCTGCGCCGCCAGGCCATTGGTAACGAAGAAGTGATCGACGTGCGCCCGGCTGACCTGCTCAAGCCAGAGATGACCAAGCTGCGTGGCGACATCGGCGCCCTGGCCCGTTGCGAAGAAGACGTGCTGACCTTCGCCATGTTCCCGGACATTGGCCGCAAGTTCCTCGAAGAACGCGAAGCCGGCACCCTTACTCCAGAAGCCCTGCTGCCGATTCCCGAGGCCGGTGCAGTGGCGTCCCATGGCGGTGAAGGTGTACCGACCGAGTTCGTCATCGACGTGCACGGTGAAACCTACCGCGTCGACATCACCGGTGTGGGTGTCAAGGCCGAAGGCAAGCGTCACTTCTACCTGTCGATCGATGGCATGCCGGAAGAAGTGGTGTTCGAGCCGCTCAACGAATTCGTCGGCGGCGGTGGCAGCAAGCGCAAGCAGGCCAGCGCACCGGGCCATGTCAGCACCACCATGCCAGGCAACATCGTCGATGTGCTGGTCAAGGAAGGCGACGTGGTCAAGGCCGGCCAGGCCGTGCTGATCACCGAAGCGATGAAGATGGAGACCGAAGTGCAGGCGGCCATCGCCGGCAAAGTCGTGGCCATCCACGTGGCCAAGGGCGATCGCGTGACGCCGGGCGAGATCCTGATCGAGATCGAGGGCTGAGATAAGCCCTCATCTACAAGCGGTTAACCTCTGGGGAGCGGATGCTCCCCTTTTTTTAATTGTATTTAGTGCATTTTATTGCAGATAATGCGAAGACATACTCCGTTTATCTGCACTAAATTGCAGAAATACATGGGAGACTGATGAGGATCTGCACTATGCTGCAGATAGATCATCTGAAGTGATCGACAACATGCAGTAAATTGCAGGTGACCCATGTTCAGACTCACGCTCCAACTCCATGACAAAGGTCGGTGGCATGATGCTGTTGCCATCGCTTTTGCCGAGCCCGAAAAGAGCCTCTCCAGTCCCTGCGATTTTGGATATACATCCGAGTACGTCAAAACCAATCTGGATGCCTATGATAGCCTGTTCTGCCAGGCCGCAAGCGCCAGGCTGCCGGTGGACTTCGGCTCCCATCGTCTGCAGCACGCTCCCGCATTCCTTTACGACATCGCGCCCGCAGGGGCCGCGAAGCGCTTTCTCCTCAGGCATATTGGCCGGGAGAAACCGGAAGGCATGGGTGAGGACCTGTTTTTGCTCGGGCGCTCCACCCCGGCCCCAGTTGGCAATCTGCGCATCAAGGAGTCGGTCGAGCTACTGGACCTTGCGGACCCCATCGGGTTTTCCCGCCAAGACGTCATCACTCGCGATCAACGTTTTCTCGAATACGCCTATGAGCAAGGCGCGGCCATTGGGGGCGCGACAGGCGCCGGCGGCGAGGCGCCAAAGCTGTTGATGACCGAAGGTGAGAACGGCCAGTTGTATCCAGACGCGGTGCTAGCGGATGAACGTGCCCGACGACATTGGTTCATCAAGTTCGCCCGCAATCAGGCCCTGGCCGATGATCAGGACATCCTGCGGACCGAGTATCTCTACTATAAGGCGTTGCAGCAGCTTGGCATCGACACGGTGGCCAGTGAGCACATGGCGCTGGAAGAAGGCAGAAAGCCCAGCCTGTGGATGGAACGCTTCGATCGTCAGGTTTGCGCTCAGGGTGTGCAGCGCTTTGCCGTGGAGTCGGTGTATTCGCTGTGTGGGGTTACCGAGCCAGGTAGCCGGATGGGGCACCGCGATGTAATCAAGGCGCTCGCCGGGCTGTGGAAGATGGCCGGACAAGGCAAAGAGGTGCCTGACCTGATTGCGGATTATCTGCGACGCGATCTGATCAACAAGATCCTGGGTAACGCCGATAACCACGGGCGCAATACGGCGATCATTCGTACCCGCGACACGGTGCGTCTCGCACCTATCTATGACCTTGCGCCGATGGTGATGGATCAGGAAGGGATAACACGAACCACCAAGTGGCCTGCTTCGATCGAACGAGCAGGCGAAATCGATTGGCAGGCGGCCTGTGATGCGCTGGCTGAATTCGTTGATCCGGGCGAGGCTTATCAACGTCTACGGCAGGATGCCCAGCATCTGTTGGCATTGCCGGATATCTTGTCCGGTCTTGGGCTCCCCGATGCAGTGATGAATCACCCGGCGATTGCGCTGGGCAAGCTTGAGCGCCGAATGGCGGAGTGGGGGTTGGCATGACAGTTTCCATCGATGCACGCGGGCTGATGATCGACGGCGTGCGCGAAGGTATTGCCGAAGGCAGCCTTGAACTGGGGGCTGCCGTGCGACGGCTCCGTATGGAGGTGGCGAAGATGCAGCAGACCCAGTTTGCGCGGATGTGCAAGATTTCCGTGCGTACGCTCATTCAGATTGAGCAGGGGGATGGTAATCCCACGCTCAAGTCGTTAAACGCCGTATTTAAGCCATTTGGTTTGCAGATGGGTGTCGTCAGGCGCGTGAGCCAGATCAGGTAATCCTCTCAGGCCGATCACAGGCCCGCTGGTCCGTGATCGATCTCGACGAATCAGCCTCTGCGGCAGTCTTCAAGTGTTCGTGCCTGGCCTTCTGGCTTCTGATTCTCTGCGCTCAACCACCGCTCGAACCCGGCCGCCACCTGTGGCCACTCATCATCGGTAATCGAATACCACGCCGTATCCCGATTGTGGTCCTTCACTACCAGGTGCTTGCGGAACACGCCTTCAAAAGTGAAGCCGAACCGCTCCGCTGCGCGCTTGGAGCGGGCGTTGGCGTTGTTGCACTTCCACTCCAGGCGGCGGTTGCCCAGCTCGAAGCCCAGCTTGCCCAACAGGTAGACAGCCTCGGTACTCTTGGGGGTGCGTTGCATCGGTGCGCCGAAGGCGACGTGGCCGATCTCGATACGGCCGTGGTCGGGCACGATAGACATCAGGGTGAGCACGCCCTGAGCCTGGCCATTGGTGCGATCGACCACGGTGTAGTACAGCGGATCGTGGCTGGCGGCGTTACCTTGCAGCCAGCGGTCGAAGGCCGCACGCTCAGTGAACGGGCCATAGGGCAGGTAGTCCCACAGCACCGGGTCGGAGTCCGGGCCTTGCAGGGCGAGCCAGAGGTCGTCGCCGTGGCGCGCCGGGTCGAGTTTCTCCAGGCGGATGAAGCGGCCGTCGATGGGCTCGGCCTTGGGCGATGCAGCAGGTTTCCAGTTCAGTGTGTCAGTCATGTGGCCTACAACCCTTTGCGGAATTGGATGAAGCCCGGGCGCTCGGCAACCTGCTCGTACAGGCTGATGGCGGTGGCATTGGTTTCGTGGGTCAGCCAGTGCACCTTGATGCAGCCGGCGGCCTTGGCCGTGGCGTACACGTGTTCGATCAGCTGGCGGCCGATGCCCAGGCCCCGCTGGCTGCTGTCGACGTAGAGATCCTGCAGGTAGCAGGAGTTCTCGATGCTCCAGTTGGAACGATGGTAGATGAAGTTGACCATGCCCACTGCCTTGCCATCGACCCAGGCAAGGGTCGAATGGGTTGGCTCGTTAGGGTCGAGCAGGCGTTGCCAGGTACTGAGGCTTACTTCCTCTGCCAGCTCGGTCTGGTAGAAGCGCAGGTAGGCTTGCCACAGGGCGAGCCAGGCGGCGTGGTCTTGGGCGCTGACAGGGCGCAGGGTAACGCTGGGCATGGGGCTTTTCCTTCAGAGTTGGCGCATGTGCGCCGCAAGTTGGTTATCCAGGTAATCCGGGCTGGCGCCCAGGACATCACGCACCCCAGCGATATCTTCGGCCGTGCGGTTCTGGCTGAGCTTGCGCGCGCCCTGCAGACGGGCGATGGGCAGGCGGATGCCGACGATGGCGCGGAGCATGCCGTCGAGGTAGTCGGCGGGGGCATCGGCGACTTTCCAGGGCGCGCTGCGGCCCTGTTCGTGGCGGTCGGTCAGGCGGCTGACGATCTGCAGCAGTGGCGCGGCGTCGTGGATCACTTTGGCCGTGCCGTAGGCGTGCACGGCAAGGTAGTTCCAGGTCGGTACCACCTTGGGGGTTTCGGCCTTGCTCGGGTAATAGCTGGGGCTGACGTAGGCGTCGGCACCCGGGAACACCAGCAGTGCTTCGGCACCTTGCTCCAGGTCCTGCCATTGGCGGTTAGCCCGCGCCAGGTGGGCATAGACGGTGCCGAACTCGCCCTCTTGGGTGTCGAGCAACACCGGCAGGTGCGTGGCCAGCAAGCCCTGTTCACCGTGGCTGACCAACACGGCCAGACGGGTTTCGCGCATGTGCTGGTGCAAGCGCTCAAGGTCATGTTCCTGATGGGGTTTGCTGTTGTACATGCGGGGGTCCTTGTCGAATGCTTCCATCCTAGGCAGGCTATTGGTTCTGGGTAAGAGCCATTTATGGCTGTTTTGATAGGTCCAATTTCATGAGCGAGCGCCCCCTCGTAATGCCTTTCGATCCTGCCGGGATCGTTCTTGATCGTCGTCGTGGTCTTAGCCAGCAGCTTTACCAGGCCCTGCGTGCGCGGGTGCTGGATGGTCGCTTGAGCAGTGGTACTCGGTTGCCGGCCACGCGTGAGCTGGCGAACGTGCTGGCGCTGTCGCGCAACAGCGTGGTGCGTGCCTATGACCAGTTATATGCGGAGGGCTACATCGAAAGCCGGGTGGGGGATGGCACTTATGTGAGCCGTCTGCCAAAACTATCCACACAACTGTCCACAGGGTTATCCCTAGGGTTATCAACAGACTTATCCACATTTTCTTCGGAAAGCACTGAGGTTTTATCCAGCAACAAGCGTTCCAGTGAGCCATTGGAACGGTTGAAAAGTAACCATCTGCCGCCGCCAAAAAGCGGTGTGCCGAGGGCATTTCGAGTCGGAATTCCGGCGTTCGATTTGTTCCCGTTTGACGTCTGGGCCAAGCTGCAGGCGGCTTTCTGGCGCAATCCTTCGCCTGCGCAGCTGGGCTATGGTGACCCAGCCGGTGAGCCAGTGTTACGCGAGCTGATAGCCGCCTACTTGCGTCGATCGCGCGGTCTTTCCTGCACGGCTGAACAAATTGTGATCACCAGTGGTGCGCAACAGGCCATCAGCCTTTGTGCACAGTTGCTGTTGCAACCGGGCGACGGCGTGGCTGTGGAAAACCCGGGTTATCGGGCCGCTGGGCATACCTTCGCCGTCGCCGGTGGCAAGGTGACTGGCGTGCCGGTGGACGAGGAGGGCATGGATTGCCAGCACCTGGAGCAGTTGACGGACTGCCGGCTGGCCTATGTCACCCCGGCGCACCAGTACCCGACCGGCGTGACCATGAGCCTGCCGCGGCGCCTGGCCTTGCTGGCTTGGGCCGAGCGCAACGATGGCTGGATCATCGAGGATGACTACGACGGCGAATACCGTTACAGCGGCGCGCCCTTGACCCCGCTGGCAGCGCTCGACCACCAGGGGAGGGTGTTGTACGTCGGGACCTTTGGCAAGATCGCCTTTCCGGCATTGCGCCTGGGCTATCTGGTGCTGCCACCACGGCTGGTTCAGGCGTTCAGCCAGGGGCGGGCACTGGCGGTACGGCATTCGGAAGTGGGCACCCAGTGCGTGATGGCCCAATTCATGGCCCAAGGGCACTTCCAGCGGCACATCCGGCGCATGCGCAAGGCGGCGCTGAGCCGGCGCAATGTTCTCAAGGCCGGATGGCCTGTGGATGTGCCTGGGCTGGCTGCGATGCCTGAGGTGGCGGCGGGCCTGCATGTGAAGGTGGATGTGGATAACTTTGCGCGGGAGCAGGAGTTGGTGGCCAGAGCTGAAGCGGTGGGGGTGGAGGTGAACCCGCTGAGCAGTTACTGGCTGGAGGATAGCGAGGCGCCTGTGGATAAGCGGGCTGGGCTGGTGTTGGGGTTTGCGGCGGTGCCTGAAGGGGAGATTGCCGGGTCCTTGTTGAAATTGCGCAGGGTCTGGAAAGCGTGAATGGGGCCGCGCAGCGGCCCCCGGTGCTAAATCAGGTTCCGGACTTGATCCGGGTCCAGGCCCTGGTCCGCGCCCGCTCAGCCTCACGCGTCAACGGCTTGAGGGTATACAGCTTGGCCATCGCCTCCGCCGTCGGGTACAGGTTCGGGTTGTTGCGAATCGCCGGGCTCACCTTGTCAGTAGCATCTTTGTTCGGGTTCGGATAGCCGACGAAATCACTGATCGGCGCGATCACCTCAGGCCGCAGCAGGTAGTTGATGAATGCATGGGCATCCTCCGGGTTTGCCGCGTTCTTCGGGATCGCCAGCATGTCGAACCAGATTGGTGCACCTTCCTTGGGAAGGCGCATGTCCACCACCACGCCATTCTTCGCATCCTTCGCCCGGTTGGCGGCCTGCGAGAAGCTGCCGCTGTAGCCCACCGCCACGCAGATATCGCCATTGGCGATGTCGGCCATGTACTTCGAGGAATGGAAGTAGGTGATGTACGGGCGGATCTTCAGCAACAGTGCTTCGGCCTTCTTGTAGTCGTCCGGCTTGTCACTGTTGGGGGGCAAGCCCAGGTGCTGCAGGGCCAGCGGCAAGATCTCCGACGGCGAGTCGAGCAGCGCGACGCCGCACTGCTTGAGCTTGGCGATGTTCTCTTCCTTGAAGATCAGGTCCCAGCTGTCGACCGGGGCTTTGTCGCCGAGCACGGCCTTGACCTTGTCCGGGTTGAAGCCGATCAGGATGGTGCCGTACATGTAAGGCACGGCGAACTTGTTGCCCGGGTCGTTGGCCTCGATCAGCTTCATCAGCGCCGGGTCCAGGTGTTGCCAGTTCGGCAGCTTGCTGCGGTCCAGCGGCTGGAACACCCCGGCTTCGATCTGTTTGGCGAGGAACACGTTGGACGGTACTACCACGTCGTAGCCGGAGTTGCCGGTGAGCAGCTTGGCCTCGAGCGCTTCGTTGGTGTCGAAGATGTCGTAGATCAGCTTGACGCCACTATCCTTCTGGAAGTCGCTCAAGGTCTGCGGTGTGATGTAATCGAACCAGTTATACACACGCAGGGTGCGCTGCTCGGCGTGAGCCTGCAGGGCACCGGTGAACAGGGTGGCAGCGATGAACGGGGCGAGCAGACGCTTGAGTCGGACCATGATCAGGCTCCTGGCTGGGCGCGCTGGAAGCCTTCCAGCACATTGACTGCGTTGATACCGATTTCTTCCACAGCATAGCCACCCTCCATCACGAACAGGGTGGGCTTGCCGAGCTGGGCGATGCGCTTGCCCATCTCCAAGTAATCCGGGCTATCCAGTTTGAACTGGGAGATCGGATCGTCTTTGAAGGTGTCCACGCCGAGGGAGATCACCAGCACGTCGGCGTCATAGGCGGCAATGCGTTGGCAGGCGTCTTCCAGTGCACCGCTCCAGGCTGCCCAGTCACTGCCGGCGGGCAGTGGGTAGTTGATGTTGCAGCCTTCACCTGCGCCTTCACCGGTTTCATCGGCATAGCCGAGGAAGAACGGGAATTCGTCCGTTGGATCGCCGTGGATCGAGGCGAAGTACACGTCGTTGCGCTGGTAGAAGATGTCCTGGGTGCCGTTGCCGTGGTGGTAGTCGACGTCGAGGATGGCCACCTTGGCGCGGCCCTGGTCGATGAAGGCCTGGGCGGCGATCGCAGCATTGTTCAGGTAGCAATAGCCACCCATGACTTCAGCGGCGGCGTGGTGCCCTGGTGGCCGGCACAGGGCGAAGGCCGAGTGAGCGCCTTGCTGGATGGCAGCCTGGGCGGTCAGGGCGACCTGCGCGGCGCTGTAGGCGGCTTGCCAGGTGCCAGCGGTGATCGGTGCGCCGGCGTCGAAGCTGTAGTAGCCCAGTTCGCCATGCAGGCCGGTTGGCTTGACCTGGCGCAGGGTGCGCGCGGGCCAGGTGAAGGGCAGCAGGTCGCCGTCGTGGCCGAGCGCGGCCCAGCGTGCCCAGGCGCCCTGGAAGAAGTCGAGATAGTCGGCGCTGTGAATGCGCTGCAGCGGCGCACGGCCGAAGTCGGTCGGGCCCTGGACGTCGCCCAGGTTGCGCTTTTTCACTTGTTCGAGGACGTGGTCGGCGCGTGAGGGCATTTCGAAGCAAGGCATCAGCTTGCCGTCGATCAGCTCGCAGCGGCCATGGTGCAGGCGGTGATCATCGGAATAGATCGTCAGCATTTGTTGTTCTCCGGGGGGGACTGGCGTGGGCCCATTTTCACGGGCGGCCAGGTGGCAGAGAACGACGCAAACGGCCAAAAGGGGATCGATATGGCCAAGCTCGTTGGCCACTGCGGGTCAACCGCGGAAGTGGCTGGGGGCGACCCCGCTCCAACGCTGGAATGCATGGCGGAAACTCGCGGTCTCGCTGAACCCCAGGGTCTCGGCGATCCTGTAGATGGGCATCTGTTCGTCGGCCAGCAATTGCTTGGCCCGATCGAAGCGCAGTTCATCGAGCAGTTGTTGATAACTGCAGCCCAGCGCCTGTAGGTGTCGACGCAAGGTCCGCGACGAACAGTTCATCTGTCGCGCCAGCCCCTCCAGGCCCGGCGCCGCGTCCAGTTGTTGCAGCAACAACTGACGGATCCGCCCAAGCCAGGCCTGGCGCCCGGTGAATTCCAGGTTCAGGCGCCGGCAGCGCTCACTCATGGCCTTGTGGGTAATCGGATCGGCCAGCGGCAATGGCATGTCCAGCCAGCGCCGTTCGAAGGCAAAGGCGTTGTCCTCGGCGTCGAAGGTCAGTGGGCACTGGAAGGCGCTGGTGTAGAGACCGTGGTAGCCGGGGCGTGGGTGCTCGAAGCGGGCGCCGAGCAGCGGCAGAGTGCGGCCGAGCAGGTCATCGCAGATCACTTTCAGCGACACCAGGCAGAACTCGGCATTGAAGGCGGCGAGGGCTGGGCTGTCATGGCATTCACTGGCGCTGAACCAGACGCGCTGGCCATCGTCGACCAGGCGCAGCTTGAAGACTGTTCCCAGCAGTGCCGGATAATGCAGCGCCAGGCGCAGGGCGTCACCCAAAGTGGCACTGGAGAGCAGGGCGTAACCGAGCATGCCGTAGCACGACACATGCATGCGACGGCCCAGTTCCAGGCCGATCTCTTCGCGCCGGGCCACGGCATTGGCGCACACCTGCAACTCTTGCTGGGTGGTGATGCGCGCGTCGCTATGGCCCAGGTCGGCCGGGCCTATGCCGCTGCCGGCGAGCAACGTCGTCGCCTCGCAGCCTTCTTCCCGGAACAGGTTGAGGATCAGCGAAACCGCGTTGAGGGTGGTCAGGTGGCTGTGCAGCATGCTCGGTCATCCCGTGGGCCTGGGAGGCATTATGGAGCAAGTTGTGTGCCGATACCGGCACGGCATGGCTGGCGCGGCATTCATGAGGCGAAAAAAAAGGCCCGGAGCGTGCGCTCGGGCCTTTGAAAGGTTGAGAGGTGTCTAGTCCCTCGACCTGGTGAGACTGTTTGCAGCGGTCTGAGTTACGCCTTCAGCGGAACCAGACGTGGAGCGATCATGTTTTCCGGACGCAGGATGTCGTCGAGCATCGCGTCGTCCAGCAGCTTCTCTTCACGCACCAGTTCCAGTACGCCGCGGCCGGTTTCCAGGGCAACGCGAGCGATACGGGTGGCGTTTTCGTAGCCGATGTAAGGGTTCAGGGCGGTGACCAGGCCGATCGAGTGCTCGACCAGTTCACGGCAGCGCTGTTCGTTGGCAGTGATGCCGACGATGCAGTGCTCGCGCAGCATGTCCATGGCGCGCTGGAGCAGGCGGATCGAGTCGAAGATCTTGTAGGCGATCAGCGGCTCCATCACGTTCAGCTGCAGCTGGCCACCTTCGGCGGCGACGGTCAGGGCCAGGTCGTTGCCCATGATGGCGAAGGCCACCTGGTTGACCGCTTCCGGGATAACCGGGTTGACCTTGCCTGGCATGATCGAGCTGCCTGGCTGACGCGCTGGCAGGTTGATCTCGTTGATGCCGGTGCGTGGGCCGCTGGACAGCAGGCGCAGGTCGTTGCAGATCTTCGACAGCTTGACCGCGGTACGCTTGAGCATGCCGGAGAAAAGTACGAAGGCACCCATGTCGGAAGTGGCTTCGATCAGGTCGGCAGCCGGTACCAGCGGCTGGCCGCTGATGGTGGCCAGGCGTTGTACGGCCAGGGCCTGGTAGCCCGGGTCGGCGTTGATGCCGGTACCGATGGCGGTACCGCCCAGGTTGATTTCGGTCAGCAGTTCCGGAGCCAGCGAGCGCAGGCGCTGCAAGTCTTCGGTCATGGTGGTGGCGAAGGCGCGGAATTCCTGGCCCAGGGTCATTGGCACGGCGTCCTGCAGCTGGGTACGGCCCATCTTCAGTACGTGGTCGAATTCCTTGCCTTTGGCAGCGAAGGCCTGGATCAGGCTGTCGAGGCTGGCCAGCAGGGCGTCATGGCCCAGCAGCAAGCCCAGGCGGATGGCGGTCGGGTAGGCGTCGTTGGTCGACTGCGCCATGTTCACGTCGTTGTTCGGGTGCAGGTACTGGTACTCACCCTTCTGGTGGCCCATGGCCTCCAGTGCGACGTTGGCGATGACTTCGTTCGCGTTCATGTTGGTGGAAGTACCGGCACCACCCTGGATCATGTCCACCACGAACTGGTCGTGGTAATCGCCTTTGATCAGGCGGGCGCAGGCTGCACTGATGGCAGCGTGCTTGGCATCGCTCAGGTGACCCAGCTCACGGTTGGCGTCGGCAGCGGCCTGCTTGACCATGGCCAGGGCCACGACCAGCTTCGGGTAGTGCGACAGCGGAACACCGGAGAGATGGAAGTTGTTGGCAGCGCGCAGGGTCTGGATGCCGTAGTAGGCATCGGCAGGGACTTCAAGGGTACCAAGCAGATCTTTTTCGACGCGGAACGATGCAGCGGAGGACATGATGGATATCATCTCGATTTTGACCCGGCACATGCCGGAATGGCGCCAATCCTAGGCCTGAAGCGGATTTTGCGGCCAATGCTGTTGCACGCTAACCTATGCACAAACGGCATAGTGTTTCATGTGACGCCAATTGACATTCGAGCGTGTTCCATTTTGGTGCGCTCTGGGAGATCTGCTTCATGAACCTCGAAAGCAAGTGGCTGGAGGACTTCAGTGCCCTGGCCTCCACCCGCAGTTTTTCCCAGGCGGCCGAGCGACGTTTCGTCACCCAGCCCGCCTTCAGCCGGCGTATACGTAGCCTGGAAGCGGCGCTGGGGTTGACTCTGGTGAATCGTTCCCGCACACCGATCGAGCTGACCGAGGCAGGGCAGCTGTTTCTTGTCACTGCACGTACCGTTGTCGACCAGTTGAGCGAAGTTCTTCGCCATTTGCATCACCTCGAAGGTGGCCAGGGTGAGGTGATCCAGGTGTCTGCCGCGCACTCGCTGGCATCGGGCTTTTTCCCACGCTGGGTAGCCCAGTTGCGCAATGATGGTTTGAACATCGCCACCCGACTGGTCGCGACCAACGTCGGAGATGCGGTGCATGCGTTAAGGGAAGGGGGCTGCGACCTGATGCTGGCGTTCTATGACCCTGATGCTGCCCTGCAGATGGATGCCGAGATCTTCCCTTCGCTGCACATGGGCACCACCGAAATGCTTCCGGTGTGCGCAGTGGATGCCAACGGCAAGCCGCTATTCGACCTTGAAGCCGACAGCAGCGTGCCGTTGTTGGCCTATAGCGCTGGTGCCTTCCTGGGGCGTTCGGTGAACCTGCTGCTGCGTCAACGCAATCTGCGATACACCACCGTTTATGAGACTGCCATGGCTGACAGTCTCAAGAGCATGGCGCTGGAAGGCATGGGCGTCGCCTGGGTGCCCCGTTTGTCGATGCGTGGCGAGCTGGAGCGCGGGGAACTTGCGATCTGTGGCGGGAGCCAGTGGCACGTGCCATTGGAGATTCGCCTGTATCGCTGCGCACTGGTGCGTAAGGCCAACGTGCGCTTGTTGTGGCGCAAGCTGGAAAACACACCGACGTCGGAGTGAACCTTTCTTTTCATTGACCGAGCGTTTCGTTCAAGTAACTGGAAATGCTTGCTCTGTTCTCGTCGCTGTAGCGGTAGCAATTAGACCGAAGCGAATTGCGGAGCGGGAACACATAAGTCTCGCAACGCCAGGGGTTGTAGCGTAGTTCTGCCGCTTTGTGTGTTGCGTTCATCATATGACCCAGTTCGTGCGCCAGAGCTGTGTAGGTAGCAAGCGAAGCGATTCCGTCGGGGTAGCCTAATTTCGCCAAACCAAGGGTATCTGTGCCTTCACGGTTAAGGCCGAAAGTGTTGCGCGCCAGCAAAACCGATTTCTGTCCACTGAACTGCGGTGGAGTGGCATTGCTGAAGGTTCGGTAAGTGTCTTCTGGAGACATCTCCCGGTACCGGATATCAGTGATGCCAGCAATATTGCGTTTGAAGATTACCTCAATCGAATGGTTGCTTAATTCGCGCATTTCGTTCAGCCAGGGCTGTACGAAATCCTGACGTATCTTGTTGTCACTGATGTCTCCCAGTTCATCATGGGGATAGAGGGTTACTATCAGTGATTTCGCCGCCCAGGCAGGGGCTGCCTGCAGTGCCATCGTTATGTTGAAAGTCAGTGCAGCAAGGAATCGTTTGGTCATTTCCAGCTCCTGAAAAGTTGAACATCGAAGTCCTATCCTCTTGCAGCCGCCGATTCGTACAGCAGTGGGAAAAACTTGTCCCGCGAGACAGCTTGCCCTTTGATCCGACATGTGCTTATGGGGGTGGGCGGCCCGCCCAGAAATACGCTACAATCCCGCGCCTTCGACCGACCCGGTCGATTCAGAATCCGTATGACAAGCCACGCCGGTCCACCTGCGTGGCTTGTTGCTTTTAGCGCGCCAGAAGGCGCTTGCAGGAGAGGCTCGACGATGAGTGCACTGGTTGGCGTGATCATGGGCTCCAAGTCCGATTGGTCCACCCTTAGCCACACCGCCGATATGCTGGAAAAACTCGGCATTCCCTACGAAGTGAAGGTGGTTTCCGCCCACCGCACCCCGGACTTGCTTTTCCAGTACGCCGAAGAGGCCGAAGGGCGTGGCATCGAGGTGATCATTGCGGGTGCCGGTGGCGCTGCCCACCTGCCAGGCATGTGTGCCGCCAAGACCCACCTGCCGGTGCTGGGCGTGCCCGTCCAGTCGTCGATGCTGTCGGGCGTCGATTCGCTGCTGTCGATCGTGCAGATGCCTGCCGGCGTGCCGGTTGCCACCCTGGCCATCGGCCGTGCTGGCGCCGTCAACGCCGCACTGCTGTCGGCGAGCATCCTCGGTGCCAAGTACCCGCAGTACCACGCGGCGCTGAAGCAGTTCCGCAGCGAGCAGACCGACACCGTGCTGGACAATCCAGACCCGCGCCAGGCTTGAGGCTGAACCCATGAAGATCGGTGTAATCGGTGGCGGCCAGCTGGGCCGCATGCTGGCCCTGGCGGGCACCCCGCTGGGCATGAACTTCGCCTTCCTCGACCCGGCGTCGGACGCCTGTGCGGCCCCGCTGGGCGAGCACCTGCGTGCCGACTATGGCGACCAGGACCACCTGCGCCAGCTGGCCGACGAAGTCGACCTGGTGACCTTCGAATTCGAGAGCGTCCCGGCCGAGACCGTGGCTTTCCTGTCGCAGTTCGTCCCGGTCTATCCGAGTGCCGAAGCGCTGCGCATCGCCCGCGATCGCCTGTTCGAGAAGAGCATGTTCCGCGACCTGGGCATCCCGACCCCGGCCTTCGCCGACATCCTCTCGCAGGCGGACCTCGACGCAGCGGTCGCCAGCATCGGCCTGCCGGCCGTGCTGAAGACCCGCACCCTGGGCTACGACGGCAAGGGCCAGAAGGTTCTGCGCTCGCCGGAAGACGTGGTTGGCACCTTCGCCGAGCTGGGCAGCGTACCTTGCCTGCTGGAAGGCTTCGTGCCGTTCACTGGCGAAGTATCGCTGGTGGCGGTGCGTGCCCGCGATGGCGAAACCCGTTTCTATCCGTTGGTGCACAACACCCACGAGAGCGGCATCCTGAAACTGTCGGTGGCCAGCCAGGCGCACCCGCTGCAGGGGCTGGCCGAAGACTATGTCGGCCGCGTGCTCAAGCAGCTGGACTACGTCGGCGTGATGGCCTTCGAGTTCTTCGAAGTCGACGGTGGCCTGAAGGCCAACGAAATCGCCCCGCGTGTGCATAACTCCGGGCACTGGACCATCGAAGGCGCCGAGTGCAGCCAGTTTGAGAATCACCTGCGCGCCGTGGCCGGCCTGCCGCTGGGCTCGACTGCCAAGGTCGGTGAAAGCGCCATGCTCAACTTCATCGGCGAAGTGCCGGCGGTTGAAAAGGTCGTGGCCATTGATGGCTGCCACCTGCACCACTATGGCAAGGCCTTCAAGGTCGGGCGCAAGGTTGGCCACGCCACCCTGCGCTGCCAGGACATGGTCAGCCTGAACGCCAAGATTGCCGAAGTGGAAGCATTGATCAGCAACTGATCGAACTTCTGCTCGGGGTCTGCCCTCTGAAAATGGCAACAAGCCAAACCGCTGTCTAGGCTTTGGCTTGTTCCATCTTCACTTCAGAGGGATTGCCATGGGCATCATTGGAACCATCTTCATCGGCCTCATCGTCGGCCTGCTGGCTCGCTTCCTCAAGCCGGGCGACGACAGCATGGGCTGGATCATGACCATTCTGCTGGGTATCGCCGGCTCCCTGCTCGCCACCTATGGCGGCCAGGCACTGGGGATCTACCAGGCGGGCCAGGCCGCAGGATTCATCGGTGCGCTGGTTGGTGCGATCATCCTTCTGGTGATCTACGGATTCATCAAGAAACGCTGAATACTGGTTAGAATGCCCGGCAATTCATCCCGAGTTGCCGAGCATTTCCATGCGTGCCTTTTTCCTTATTCCGTTGCTTCTGGCCAGTACCTTGGCCCATGCCGAACTGCCCGAAACCGACTGGCTGGAGCTGATGCCCAAGTCGGACCAGAAGGCGCTCGAAGAGATGCCCGAAATCGACCACAACTCGCCGGAAGCCAATGGCACCTTCACCGCCAAGGGCGGCCTGAAGCAGAGCAAGGGCCTGCCGGCGGTGATGTATTCGACCAAGACCGTGGCCGCCATGGACGGCAAGGACATCCGCCTGGGCGGCTACCCGGTGCCGCTGGAAAGCGATGCCAAGGGCAACAGCACGTTGTTCTTCCTTGTGCCTTACCCAGGCGCATGCATCCACGTGCCGCCGCCGCCGCCCAACCAGTTGGTACTGGTGCGGTATCCGAAGGGCCTGAAGATCGATGACATCTATACGCCGCTTTGGGTCAGCGGCAAACTGAAGGTGGAGAAGGTCAGCAATGACCTGGCCGATGCGGCCTATGCGCTGGATGCGGGGAAGGTGAGGGTGGTGGAAGACGCCGACCTCTGATCGCCTGTACCGGCCCCTTCGCGGGGAAGCCCGCGAAGAGGCCAGGCCTGCCAAAGCAGCAATCAAATCGCTGTGCTAGCGATCCTGACCTGCAGCGAATGACTGGCCCCGGGCTTGAGCTCCAGTACATCATCCCAGACATTCGCCGTCTCGATGCACAGCATCCGCTGCCAGCCGTCATCGGCCATGTCCGCCAGCTCCTTGGCCCGCTCGGTCCAAGGATTCCAGATCACCGCTGAGCGCGACCCGGTGCAGGTCAGGGTGATCCGCCGCTCCCAGTACGGATCGACAATGCTCAGCTTCTGCGGCGTATCCAGGTAGATCCGGTCAGTTTCCCCGGCAAAGCCCAACGCACCCTGCTGCTGGCGCTGTTCCCAGTCAGCCAGGGTTTCGATGTACTGCAGCCCTTCTACCCCTTCGACCCACGCCTGGCGCACGTCGCTGACGGCAAAGTAACTGTGCAGGGCCTGGCTGATGGTCACGGGGCTGTTGCCCATGTTGCGGTTATTCAAAGATACGCTGAGCTCATCACCCAGTACGATCTGCAGCTTCAGCTCGACATCATGTGACCAGCCCAGTAGCTCGCCCTGGGCCTGGGGCAGCTCGAATTCGATGTGCAGGTCATCGCCTTTTTCTTCGACGCCCAGCAACTGCCAGTCACGCGTACGCGCCAAGCCATGGGCGGGAGCCTGCTTGCCACAGTACATGTCCTGCACGGATGCGGGATTGCGCTGCAAGTTGCCAAACCACGGCCAGCACACCGGCACACCGGCACGCACCGATTTGCCTTGGCGGAAGATGGCCTGGTCGCTCAGCCACAGCAGCGGTGGCTCGCCAACACGCTGGTAGCTGAGGATCTGCGCGCCCTGCTGGGCGATCAGTAGTTCGGCGCGGTCGCTGCTGATGCGCCAGCAGTTGAGTTCGCCGTGTTGCTCGGATTCGACCTTGAAGGTAGCCATTACGCTCGTCTCATTGATTGCCTGTGGGCCCTTGGACCCGGTGACGTGCAATGAGTTTACCGCTCGCGAGGCTCAGCGACGAGGCACCGAGCGGGTTCGGCCACTGCCATCGATGGCGACGAACACGAATGTCGCTTCGGTAACCTTGCGCCACTCGCTGGACAGCGGGTCGTCACTCCACACCTCGACCATCATGCGGATCGAGCTGCGGCCGATTTCCAGGGTCTGGGTATAGAACGACAGTTGTGCGCCAACGGCCACCGGCACCAGGAATGCCATGCGGTCGATGGATACCGTGGCCACTCGGCCACCGGCGACGCGGCTGGCCATGGCGGTGCCGGCCAGGTCCATCTGCGCGACCAGCCAGCCGCCGAAGATGTCGCCGAAGCCATTGGTTTCGCGCGGCAGCGCGGTGATCTGCAAGGCCAGGTCGCCTTGCGGGATAGGATCTTCTTGTTCGAGCTCAATCATGCGATGGGGCCTCTGACCCGTGACGCTTTCGTTGGTGTGGCGCAAGGCCGGGAAAACGATTCAGCTGACAACATACTACGCCGATTCCGTTTCGCTGGGCGGCCGTAGGGAAACTCTGCGAAACCGTCTGACATCACGACCGGCGTTTTCGCACAACTTCCCAGGGTTAAGGCAACCTTTTCCTACGAACGGCCAGTATATATAGCCAATCGCCCAGCGACGACCGCGTATTTATGAATATGTGTATGGATTTTGTATCGCTTTCAGCGCAGCTCGGCAATTTGCTATCTTCGCTCCTCGCCCCAATCCAGAAGCCGCGTGCCAAGCGGCCTGCATGACCTACAAGAGAACGAAGAGCGATGACCTCCGTGCCGAGCAGTATCGAGCAGCCCACGCGGCCGCTGACCCGCAGTGACTACAAGACCCTCTCACTGTCCGCCCTGGGCGGAGCCCTGGAGTTCTACGACTTCATCATCTTCGTGTTCTTCGCCACGGTGGTCGGCAAGCTGTTCTTCCCCGCCGACATGCCTGAGTGGCTACGCCTGATGCAGACCTTCGGCATTTTCGCCGCCGGCTACCTGGCACGACCGCTGGGTGGCATCGTCATGGCCCACTTCGGCGACCTGCTCGGGCGCAAGAAGATGTTCACCCTGAGCATCTTCATGATGGCGTTGCCGACCCTGATCATGGGCCTGCTGCCGACGTATGCGCAGATCGGCCTGTGGGCGCCGATCCTGTTGCTGCTGATGCGGGTGATCCAGGGCGCGGCCATCGGTGGCGAGGTACCGGGCGCCTGGGTGTTCGTCTCCGAGCATGTGCCGGAGCGCAACACCGGCTACGCCTGCGGGACCCTGACCGCGGGCCTGACGGCGGGCATCCTGCTCGGTTCGCTGGTGGCGACCCTGATCAACACCCTCTACAGCGCCGAGGAAGTGGCTGACTACGCCTGGCGTATCCCGTTCCTGCTCGGCGGTGTGTTCGGCCTGTTCTCGGTGTACCTGCGCCGCTGGCTGCACGAAACCCCGGTGTTCGCCGAGATGCAGCAGCGCAAGGCCCTGGCCGAAGAGCTGCCGCTGCGCGCGGTGCTGCGCGACCACCGTGGCCCGATCATCCTGTCGATGCTGCTGACCTGGATGCTGTCTGCCGGCATCGTCGTAGTGATCCTGATGACCCCGGCGTTGCTGCAGAGCATCTACCACGTCAGCCCCACCGATTCGCTCAAGGCCAACAGCCTGGCAATCGTGCTGCTCAGCTTCGGCTGCATCGGCGCCGGCAGCCTGGCCGACCGCTTCGGTGCGGGCCGGGTGTTCGTGATCGGCAGCCTGCTGCTGCTGGCCAGCTCCTGGACCTTCTACCACAGCCTGCCGACCCATCCTGAGCTGCTGTTCCCGCTGTATGCAGTGACCGGCTTGTGCGTGGGTGTGATCGGCGCGGTGCCGTACGTGATGGTCAAGGCGTTCCCGGCGGTGGTGCGCTTTAGCGGGTTGTCGTTCTCCTACAACGTGGCCTACGCCATCTTTGGTGGCCTGACGCCGATGGTCGTGACGGCGCTCCTCAAGGTGAGCCCGATGGCACCTGCCTACTATGTGGCAGGTCTTTGTGCCGTTGGTCTGATGGTGGGTCTGTACCTGCTCGCCAACAAGCGCTGATCTGCACCGAGACTGCTGGCCTCTTCGCGGCTTCAGTCGCGAAGAGGCCACTCCTGTTTTCAGTGATGGCCTTTCATCCATTTGTCACATTTGAGTCATATCGTATTCATGCGGCCTGCAGATACTTGGCCCCGTTCCATCCAACACCCCAAATATTCCTGCTAGGAGCAAGGCATGAAACTGAAGCGTTTGATGGCGGCCCTGACCTTTGTCGCCGCTGGCGTTGCGACCGCCAACGCGGTAGCCGCTGTCGACCCTGCAATCCCGACCTACACCAAGACCACCGGTGTATCGGGCAACCTCTCCAGCGTCGGTTCCGACACGCTCGCGAACTTGATGACTCTGTGGGCTGAGGCCTACAAAAAGGAATATCCGAACGTAAACATCCAGATTCAGGCTGCCGGTTCCTCGACTGCGCCACCCGCGCTGACCGAAGGCACCGCCAACCTCGGCCCGATGAGCCGCAAGATGAAGGATGTCGAGCTGCAGGCCTTCGAGCAGAAGTACGGCTACAAGCCAACCGCCATCCCGGTTGCCGTCGACGCCCTCGCTGTGTTCGTGCACAAGGACAACCCGATCAAAGGCCTGACCATGGCCCAGGTTGATGCCATCTTCTCGTCCACCCGCCTGTGCGGCGCCAAAGCCGAAGTCAAGACCTGGGGTGACCTGGGCGTGACCGGCGACCTGGCCAACAAGCCGGTTCAGCTGTTCGGCCGCAACTCGGTATCGGGCACCTACGGCTACTTCAAGGAAGAAGCCCTGTGCAAAGGCGACTTCAAGCCTAGCGTCAACGAACAACCTGGCTCGGCTTCGGTCGTGCAGTCGATCAGCTCCTCGCTGAACGGCATTGGCTACTCGGGCATCGGTTACAAGACTGCCAGCGTCAAGACCGTGGCCCTGGCCAAGAAAGAAGGCGGCGAGTTCATCGAAGACAACGAAGCCAACGCCCTGAACGGCTCGTACCCGCTGTCGCGCTTCCTGTATGTGTACGTCAACAAGGCGCCAAACAAGCCTCTGGCCCCGCTGGAAGCCGAGTTCGTCAAGCTGGTGCTGTCGCAAGCTGGCCAGCAGGTCGTGGTGAAGGATGGCTACATCCCGCTGCCGGCCAAAGTGGTCGACAAGACCCTGGCTGACCTGGGCCTGTCCCACTCGGACAATGTTGCAAAGAAGTAACTAACTGAGGATGAGGCCGGTGCTGATGCCCGGCCTCTTCCACGACTTTCCAGTCCGGTGCCAGGGTTCCTGTGCGGCGGGCTTTTTTGCGTCAACTCACTGTCATGTTTTTGTCATACGGGACCGCTAGGGTGTGCGCATGAATGATCTGGCCAATTCCACAATGACCCCAAACTCCCCGCCCGTGCGGATTGACTTCAATACGCCCGAGCTGCAACGCAAGCGCCGGATGCGCGCCCTCAAGGATCGCCTGACCCGCTGGTATGTACTGGTGGGCGGGCTAGCCGTATTGGCAGCTATCACGCTGATCTTCTTCTACCTGGCTTATGTGGTGCTGCCACTGTTCCAGGGTGCCGAGCTGACCAGCAAAAAAGCCCTGGAGCCGACCTGGTTGCAACAGGATGCCGGCAAGCCACTGATGATCGCCCTTGAAGAGCAGAACCTGGTTGGCATGCGCGTTTCGGACAAGGGTCAGGCCATTTTCTTCGACACCAAAGGCGGTAAAGAACTCAAGCATGTCGATCTGCCAGTGCCGGCAGGTACCCAGGTCACTTCGATCAGCGCCGACCAGCCGGGTAGCCCGCTGATCGTGCTCGGCCTGTCCAATGGTCAGGCACTGGTGTTCCACCACACCTACAAGATCACCTACCCGGACAACAAGAAGACCATCACCCCAGGTATCGACTACCCGTACGGCCAGGCGCCGTTCGTGCTCGATGAGCAGGGCCGTGCGCTGGAGCACGTGAGCGTCAACGTCAACGGCGAAACCCTGGTGCTGGCCGGTTCCACCGGTGCGCACCTGCAAGTGGTCGAGCTGTCGCAGACTGAAAACATGCTGACCGGTGAGACCAGCACTGAGCAGAACCGCATCGAATTGCCGCAGATGACCGAAGCGGTGAAGAACATCTTCATCGACCCGCGTCAGCAGTGGTTGTACGTGATCAACGGTCGCGCCACCGCCGATGTCTTCAGCCTGCGCGACAAGAGCCTCAATGGCCGCTACAAGCTGGCCGAAAGCGCCGACACCGAAGTCACCGCCACCGCCCAGCTGGTGGGCGGCATCTCGCTGATCATCGGTGACTCCAAGGGCGGCCTGGCCCAGTGGTTCATGGCCCGCGACCCGGATGGCGAGCAGCGCTTCAAGCAGATCCGGACCTTCCAGTTGGGCAAGGCACCGATCGCGCAGATCGACGCCGAAGAGCGCCGCAAGGGCTTCATCGCCCTGGACTCCGACGGCAAGCTCGGCGTGTTCCACAGTACCGCGCACCGCACACTGCTGGTCGAGCAGGCTGCCGAAGGTGCAGGCATCCTGGCCCTGTCGCCGCGAGCCAACCGCATCATCATCGAAGAAGGCGGCAAGCTGCTGCCGCTGAGCCTGCGCAACCCGCACCCGGAAATTTCCTTCAGTGCGCTGTGGGGCAAGGTCTGGTACGAAAACTACGACGAGCCTAAATACGTCTGGCAGTCGACCGCCTCGAACACCGACTTCGAGCCTAAGCTGAGCCTGTCGCCGCTGACCTTCGGTACCCTCAAGGCCGCGTTCTACGCAATGATCCTGGCGGCCCCGCTGGCCATTGCCGCTGCCATCTACACCGCCTACTTCATGGCCCCGGGCATGCGCCGCAAGGTCAAGCCGGTGATCGAACTGATGGAAGCGATGCCGACGGTGATCCTCGGCTTCTTCGCCGGCCTGTTCCTAGCCCCGTACCTGGAAGGCCACCTGCCCGGCGTATTCAGCCTGTTCCTGATCATGCCCATCGGCATTCTGCTGGCAGGCTATACCTGGAGCCGCCTGCCAGAGTCGATCCGCCTGCGCATCCCGGATGGCTGGGAAGCGGCAATCTTGATCCCGGTGATCCTGGCGATCGGCTGGATGGCCCTGGCTGTCAGCCCGTACCTGGAAAGCTGGTTCTTCGGCGGTGACATGCGTCTGTGGATCGAGCACACCCTCGGCCTGCGCTATGACCAGCGCAACGCCATGGTGGTAGGTATCGCCATGGGCTTCGCGGTCATCCCGAACATCTACTCGATCGCCGAAGACGCCGTGTTCAGCGTGCCGCGCAGCCTGACCCTGGGCTCTCTGGCCCTGGGTGCCACGCCGTGGCAGACCCTGACCCGCGTGGTCATCCTCACTGCCAGCCCGGGCATCTTCTCGGCGCTGATGATCGGCATGGGCCGTGCGGTGGGCGAGACCATGATCGTGCTGATGGCCACCGGCAATACCCCGGTGATGGAACTGAACCTGTTCGAAGGCATGCGCACCCTGGCCGCCAACGTGGCGGTGGAAATGCCTGAGTCGGAAGTCGGCGGCAGCCACTATCGCGTGCTGTTCCTCGCCGCCCTCGTGCTGCTGATGTTCACCTTCGTCATGAACACCTTGGCCGAGCTGATTCGCCAGCGTCTGCGCAAGAAATACTCGTCGCTTTGATAGAAAGGTAGCGATCCGTGAAAAAGGATTCCCTCAAAGGCTGGTTCAAGAGCGGCGCCCCAGGCGTCTGGATCAGCGGTGGCGCGGTGGCCATGGCGGTGATCATGACCGTCGGCCTGCTGGCGGTGATCGCCGTGCGCGGCCTGGGCCACTTCTGGCCGGCCGACCTGATCCAGGCCACCTACAAGGTGCCTGGCCAGGCCGACCATGTCGTCATCGGCGAAGTGGTGCAGAAGGAAGAAGTGCCGCGTGCCCGGCTCAAGGGCGCCGGCCTGCCGGTGCCGGACGACGGCCCGGAGTTCATGACCCGCGAGCTGATCAAGGTGGGTAACCGTGACCTCAATGGCAACGACTTCACCTGGGTGGTCGGCGACTGGCTGGTCGACGAGCAGAGCCCGGCCGACCTGATCGCCCTGGAGCGCCGCGAGTGGGGCAACTACTACGGCTACCTGGTCAGCGTCAAGGAAGAGGGCCGCGTGGTTGCCCAAGGCCCGGAGGCCTGGAGCGAGCTGCAAGCCCGTCTCAAGCGTGCCAACCAGCTCAACAGCGAACTGCAAACCCTCGAAAAGAAAGACATCGGTGCCATCAACCATGGCCTCGAACGCCTGCGCCTGCACGGTCGCAAGCTGGAACTGGACGGCAAGCTGGACGCCGCCGCCCAGGCCGACATGGACGCCGAACGCGCCGAACTGAACAGCCGTTACAAGGCCATCGAGGACCGCCTGCTGGGCCTGCACCAGGCCTTCGCCCGCGATAGCCTGGTGGCCCGCGACGGCAACGGCCGTGAAGTGGAAATCAACCTGAGCAAGGTGGTACACGCCATCCAGCCGAACGGCATGTCTGGCTTCAGCAAGATGGGCACCTACTTCACCAAGGTCTGGGATTTCCTCAGTGATGACCCGCGTGAGGCCAACACCGAGGGTGGTATCTTCCCGGCGATTTTCGGCACCGTGATGATGACCCTGATCATGGCCGTGATCGTCACGCCGTTTGGCGTGCTGGCTGCGGTCTACCTGCGCGAATACGCCAGGCAAGGCCCGGTGACCCGCCTGATCCGTATCGCGGTGAACAACCTGGCCGGCGTACCGGCGATCGTCTACGGCGTGTTCGGCCTGGGCTTCTTCGTCTATGTGCTGGGCGGCTCGATCGACCGCCTGTTCTTCCCTGAAGCGCTGCCGGCACCGACCTTGGGTACCCCAGGCCTGCTGTGGGCTTCGCTGACCCTGGCGCTGCTGGCCGTTCCGGTGGTGATCGTGGCCACCGAGGAAGGCCTGGCGCGGATCCCGCGGACCGTGCGTGAAGGCTCCCTGGCCTTGGGTGCGACCAAGGCCGAAACCCTGTGGAAGATCGTTCTGCCGATGGCCAGCCCGGCCATGATGACCGGCATGATCCTCGCCGTGGCCCGCGCCGCCGGTGAAGTGGCGCCGCTGATGCTGGTGGGTGTAGTGAAGCTGGCGCCATCGCTGCCGCTGGACGGCAACTACCCGTACCTGCACCTGGACCAGAAGATCATGCACCTGGGCTTCCATATCTACGACGTCGGCTTCCAGAGCCCGAACGTCGAAGCGGCGCGCCCGCTGGTATATGCCACCGCGCTGCTGCTGGTGCTGGTGATCGCCACCCTCAACCTGTCGGCGGTGTGGATACGTAACCACCTGCGCGAGAAGTACAAGGCGCTCGACAGCTGAACCTGAATTGCAAGCGTGCCGCCTGCCAGCCGGGCGGCCCTTTGAAACGAATTGAAAGCGTATGGAGTTGACCATGCAGAACGAATCCCACACCCGCAGCATCGACATGTCTGCCCTGGGTCGCGACAAGCAGGGCCTGCGCCTGGCCGAAGAAACCGTGGCCATCGAAGTGCCGGGCCTGAGCTTGTTCTACGGTGACAAGCAAGCCCTGTTCGACGTGCAGATGAACATCCCCAAGCAGCGCGTGACCGCCTTCATCGGCCCGTCCGGCTGCGGCAAGTCGACCCTGCTGCGCACCTTCAACCGCATGAACGACCTGGTCGACGGCTGCCGCGTGGAAGGCGCCATCAACCTGTACGGCAACAACATCTACCGCAAGGGCGAAGACGTGGCCGAGCTGCGTCGCCGGGTGGGTATGGTGTTCCAGAAGCCCAACCCGTTCCCCAAGACCATTTACGAGAACGTGGTCTACGGCCTGCGTATCCAGGGCATCAACAAGAAGCGCGTGCTCGATGAGGCCGTAGAGTGGGCTTTGAAGGGCGCCGCCCTGTGGGAGGAGGTCAAGGACCGCCTGCACGAGTCCGCCCTGGGCCTGTCCGGCGGCCAGCAGCAGCGCCTGGTGATCGCCCGTACCATTGCCGTCGAGCCGGAAGTACTGCTGCTCGACGAACCTTGCTCGGCGCTGGACCCGATCTCGACGCTGAAGGTCGAAGAGCTGATCTACGAACTGAAATCCAAGTACACCATCGTCATCGTGACCCACAACATGCAACAGGCGGCCCGTGTTTCGGACTACACCGCGTTCATGTACATGGGCAAACTGGTCGAATTCGGTGATACCGACACCCTGTTCACCAACCCGGCGAAGAAGCAGACCGAAGACTACATCACCGGTCGTTACGGCTAAGGCCGCTTTGCCCTGGGAACGATACGAACTACTTGAAGCTTGCAGCTGCTTCGCGGAGCGAACACATGATCAACAAAGAAAGCCTGACGCACCATATTTCCCAGCAGTTCAACGCCGAACTCGAAGAGGTGCGCAGCCACTTGCTGGCCATGGGTGGCCTGGTCGAGAAGCAGGTGAACGATGCCGTTACCGCGCTGATCGAGGCCGACTCGGGTCTGGCCCAGCAGGTGCGTGAAGTCGACGATCAGATCAATCAGATGGAGCGCAACATCGACGAGGAGTGCCTGCGCATCCTCGCCCGCCGCCAACCGGCGGCCTCCGACCTGCGCCTGATCATCAGCATCTCCAAGTCGGTGATCGACCTTGAGCGTATCGGTGACGAATCGACCAAGATCGCCCGCCGCGCCATCCAGCTGTGCGAGGAAGGCGAGTCGCCGCGTGGCTACGTCGAGGTGCGCCACATCGGCGACCAGGTGCGCAATATGGTGCGCGACGCCCTCGATGCCTTCGCCCGCTTCGACGCCGACCTGGCGCTGGCGGTGGCCCAGTACGACAAGACCATCGACCGCGAGTACAAGACCGCCCTTCGCGAACTGGTCACCTACATGATGGAAGATCCGCGTTCGATCACGCGGGTGCTCAGCGTGATCTGGGTGTTGCGTTCGCTGGAGCGCATCGGCGACCACGCGCGCAACATCTCGGAGCTGGTGATTTACCTGGTGCGCGGTACCGACGTACGTCACATGGGCCTCAAGCGCATGAAGGCAGAGGTCGAAGGCACTGTGGGTGACGCCGAAATTGCTAATGTTCCGGGCAAACCTGACGATAAATAAGATTGCTCCCGAGCATCGACGCCCGGCCCGTGCCGGGCGTTTTCGTGTGTGGCAGAGCAATCAGCAGGCACCCGCGAACGATGCGAAGAAGTCCCGGCGTGACCCTAGAGTTGGCAAGTGGCCACCATTGCGCGGTAGGCTAGTCGGGTACAAGAGGAGTATCGATGAGTAAAGTCAATGTGCTGGTCGTGGATGACGCACCGTTCATTCGTGACCTGGTGAGGAAGTGCCTGCGCAATGCCTTCCCGGGCATGGTCATCGAAGACGCGGTCAACGGTCGCAAGGCCATGGCCATGCTGGGCAAGGAACCGTTCGACCTGGTGCTGTGCGACTGGGAGATGCCAGAGATGTCTGGCCTCGAACTGCTGACCTGGTGCCGTCAGCAGCCGGAGATGAAGGACCTGCAATTCATCATGGTGACCAGCCGTGGTGACAAGGAGAACGTGATCCAGGCCATCCAGGCCGGCGTCTCCGACTTTGTCGGCAAGCCGTTCACCAACGAACAGCTGTTGACCAAGGTGAAAAAAGCCCTGAGCAAGATCGGCAAGCTGGAAAGCCTGATGGCCGGTGCACCGGCACGGGTGAATTCGGCATTTGCCAACGACTCGCTGAGTGCACTGACCGGTGGCAAGCCTGAAGCGGCCAAGGTGGCGGCCCCTGCTGCCGCGCCGGCCAAGCCTTTGCTCAATGCGCCGAAGCCGCAGACTGCGGCGGCTGCGGCCCAGGCCGGGCGGGGGCAGGGCCAGTTGCGCCTGGCCAGCGGCACGCAGCCCTGCGTGATCAAGGCGCTGAGCCTCAAGGAAGCGTTGCTGGTGGTACGTCGCAGTGCCGCGTTGCCACAGGTGCTGGAGGGCGCAGTGCTCGACCTGGAGCAGGGCGAGAATGCCGAAGTGGCGCGCCTGAACGGCTATCTGCACGCCATCGCGGCGCTGGAGCCCAAGCCAGAAAGTGACTGGCTGCAGCTGACCTTCAAGTTCGTCGACCAGGATGCGCAGAAACTCGACTACCTGTCGCGCCTGATTGCCCGCGGGACCCAGCAGAAGCACTTCACCCCCGGCGCTTGATCAAGGCCATAAACAGATCCCTTGTAGGAGCGTGTTTGCCCCGCGAACACCGGCAAAGCCGGTGCCAGTCACCGCGCTGCCCGCTTCTACAGGGTTCTTCCGACCAGCTGCAATACCGCTCCCAAATCCCGCTGCTAGTCTTCGACAGACCATACCTGTCAAAAAGCCACCATCATGCCAGCCGCCGCCCGCTTGCTGCTTTTCTGTGCCTTGCTTTCAGCTTCGGCGTCGAGCATGGGCAAGACGATCTACAAGACCGTCGACAACTCCGGCGTGGTCTCGTACTCCGACCGCTACAGCCCGGGGGCGAAAACCTTCGAGCTCAGCGAGCCGATCCTCGATCACATCGATGGCAAGGTGCGCTTGCAGGCCGAAACCTTCCCGGGCGGCGTGCGCTTCATGGTGCGCAATGACTTGTATGTGCCGATGCAGGTCGAGTTGCGTATCGACAAGCTGACCAACGCTTTCGGTGGCAACCAGCCGCGCAACATCCGCGCCGTGGTGGGGCCGCGTTCGAGCAAGGTGCTGAGTTCGGTGCTGGCCGCGCCCGGTGGCAAGTTGCAGTACGCCACAAGCTTCCAGTACGCCATGGGCGACCCTGGCCAGCGTTCTTTGGCTTACCGCTACCCGTTTCCCTGGAAGGGCGGGCCATTTCGCCTGACCCAGGGGCCCAACGGACGTTTCAGCCACTTCGGCCCCAGGAGCCGCTATGCGATGGACATCGCCATGCCGGAGGGCACGCCGATCATCGCCGCCCGAGGTGGGATGGTGGTTAAGGTCGAGAATGGCCAGAGTGGACGGGGCACCAACCCAGGGGGCAATTTCGTGCGGATTCTGCACCCCGACGGCACCATGGGCGTGTATCTGCATTTGATGCGTGGTTCGGTGGCGGTGCGCGAAGGGCAGCAGGTGGTGGTCGGGCAGGCCCTGGCCAAATCAGGCAATACCGGTAACAGCACCGGCCCCCACCTGCATTTCGTGGTGCAGCGCAATGTGGGCTTGGCGCTGGAATCGATACCGTTCCAGTTCGACCGGCCGCTTGGCGGGTTGCCGGACTTCACCGCCGGCAACCCCTAGGGTCAGTCGAGTTTCAGAACCTTGGCCAGGACGATCTTCGGCCCTTTCATCTTCTTGATGATGATGCGCAGGCCTTCGACTTCCAGCACTTCCTCTTCCTCGGGCACGCGCTTGAGGGTCTCGTAGACCAGGCCGGCGAGGGTTTCTGCCTCGATGTGGTCGAGGTCGACACCGAGAAGGCGCTCGACCTTGAACAGCGGCGTGTCGCCCCGCACCAGCAGTTTGCCTGGCTGGTAGGCGAGGATGCCGCGTTCGGTCTTGCGGTGTTCGTCCTGGATGTCACCCACCAGCACTTCCAGCACGTCTTCCATGGTCAGGTAGCCGATCACCTTGCCGTCGGCTTCCTCTACCAACACGAAGTGCGCGCCGCCCTTGCGGAACTGCTCCAGCAGCTGGGACAGCGGCATGTGCCGCGATACGCGCTCCAGCGGGCGGGCCAGGTCGTCCAGGTCGATGGTTGCGGGCAGGTGTTCGAGTTCGGCCAGCTCCAGCAGCAAGTCCTTGATGTGCAGCAGGCCGATGAATTCCTCGCGCTCGGCGTCGTACACCGGGTAGCGGCTGAACTTGTGCCGGCGTACCAGGGCGAGGATTTCCTTGAGCGGGGCATGGGCGTCGATGCTGACCATATCCTCACGCGAGTTGGCCCAGTCCACCACTTCCAGCTCGCCCATTTCCACGGCAGAAGCGAGTACGCGCATGCCTTGGTCGCTCGGGTCCTGGCCACGGCTGGAGTGCAGGATCAGCTTGAGTTCTTCGCGGCTGTAGTGGTGCTCATGGTGCGGGCCCGGCTCACCCTGGCCAGCGATGCGCAGGATGGTGTTGGCGCTGGCGTTGAGCAGGTAGATGGCCGGGTACATGGTCCAGTAGAACAGGTACAGCGGCACGGCGGTCCACAGCGACAGCAGCTCGGGCTTGCGGATTGCCCACGACTTGGGCGCCAGTTCGCCGACCACGATGTGCAGGTACGAAATGACGAAGAAGGCGACGAAGAACGACACCGCTTTGACCAGTTCGGCGCTGTCCACGCCCAGGTAGGCCAGCAGCGGCTCCAGCAGGTGGGCAAAGGCCGGCTCACCGACCCAGCCCAGGCCCAGCGAGGCGAGGGTGATGCCCAGCTGGCAGGCGGACAGGTAGGCGTCGAGCTGGTTGTGTACCTTGCGCAGGATGCTGCCGCGCCAGCCATGCAGTTCGGCGATGGACTCGACGCGGGTGGCGCGCAGCTTGACCATGGCGAACTCGGCGGCAACGAAGAAGCCGTTGAGCAGCACCAGCAGGAAGGCGAAGATGATCATGCCGAAATCGGCGAATAACGAGGCGAGGCTGATACCAGGGGAAGGGTCCATGATGGAGTTTTTACGGGGTCCGTCTTTGAGATAGAGAGAAAAAAAGTGCCAGCTCTTGCTGGCACAGGGGATCCAATGTAGCGGCTGGGGCTGCAAAAGCAAAGGGCTGCAAAGCAGCCCCCGGCACCTCAGGCCTTGCCGTTGGCCAATTGTGCCGGCCCAAAGTGACAGGTGAAGGTACTGCCATGCCCCGGCACGCTGCTGATTTCCAGCTTGCCGCGGTGGCGCATCAGCACGTGCTTGACGATCGCCAGCCCAAGGCCGGTGCCGCCGGTATTCGATGCACGGCTGGAGTCGACCCGATAGAAGCGTTCGGTCAGCCGCGGCAGGTGCTTGGCGTCGATACCGACCCCGGAATCCTGCACCGACAGGTGCGCGCCGTGTTCGTCGCCCCACCAGCGGATGCGGATGTTGCCTTCATCCTGGGTGTACTTCACGGCGTTGAACACCAGGTTGGAGAAGGCGCTGCGCAGTTCCGACTCGCTGCCCTTCAGGCGTAGGCCCGGCGCGGCCTCCAGGGTGATCTTCTGGTTACGCGGCCCGGACAGTGCCTGGGCATCCTGCTTGATTGCGCTGAGCAAGGCATCGACCGCGACCGGCTGGTTGTCCGACGGGTAGTCGGTGGCTTCCAGCTTGGCCAGCAGCAACAGGTCGTTGAGCAGGGTCTGCATGCGCGAACCTTGTTGGGTCATCTGCTGCAGCGCCCGGGCCCAGCGCGGGTTCACGTCCTCGACGTTGTCCAGCAGGGTTTCCAGGTAGCCGGTGATCACGGTCAGCGGCGTGCGCAGCTCGTGGGAGACGTTGGCGACGAAGTCCTTGCGCATCTGCTCGAGCTGATGGATGCGGGTGACATCGCGCACCAGCATCAGGTGCTCGTTGTTGCCGTAGCGGGTAATGTGCAGCTGCACGCGCAGGCGGTCGTTGATCGGGGAAGGGATTTCCAGCGGCTCGACGTAGTTCTCTGCCTCGAAGTATTCCTTGAAGCGCGGGTGGCGCACCAGATTGGTTACCGGCTGGCCGCCGTCCTGCGGGGTCTTGAAGCCCAGCAGCGTCTCTGCGGCGCGGTTCCACCACTCCAGGTTGCCGTCGCTGTCGAGCATGATCACCGCGTCGCGCAGCGCCGCAGTGGACTCCTGCACCCGGTCGATTACCGCCTGCAGGCGCCCGCGCACGCGCTGGTCGCGGCGCTGCAGGTGGTAGATGCTGTCGAATACCTCGCCCCACAGGCCGTAGCCATCGGGTGGTGCTTCATCGGGTTGGTGGTTGCGCAGCCAGTCGTGCAGCCGCAGCAGCTGCTTGAGGGTCCAGCCCAGGTACAGCGCCAGGCCGATGGCCAGGCTCCAGCCGTAATAGCCGCTGACCAGGCCGCCGATCAGGCAGACGGTGATCAGCAGCAACAGGTGGCGAATCAGGGTCGCGTGCCAGTTCTGGTTCAATTGACGGTCCTTGTACAACGACTTGCAGCTTGGCGCTTGAAGGCTCGATCAGCTCTTGGTCGAGAAGCGGTAGCCAGTGCCCCGGACGGTTTGTACCAGATTTTCGTAGGCTTCACCCAGTGCCTTGCGCAGGCGACGGATGTGCACGTCGACGGTGCGCTCCTCGACATACACGTTGCCGCCCCACACCTGGTCGAGCAGTTGGCCGCGGGTGTAGGCGCGTTCCTGGTGAGTCATGAAGAACTGCAGCAGTCGGTATTCGGTAGGGCCCATCTCGGCCGGCTTGCCGTCGATGGTCACGCGGTGGCTGATCGGGTCGAGCAGCAGGCCACCGACTTCGATTGGCGCTTCGCTGTCGCTCGGGCCGGTGCGACGCAGCACGGCCTTCAGGCGGGCGACCAGCTCGCGGGGCGAGAACGGCTTGGTGATGTAGTCGTCGGCGCCAACTTCCAGGCCCTGGATCTTGTTGTCCTCTTCGCCTTTGGCGGTGAGCATGATGATCGGAATGTCGCCGGTCAGTTCGTCGCGCTTCAGGCGGCGTGCCAGCTCGATGCCGGAAGTACCGGGCAGCATCCAGTCGAGCAGGATCAGGTCCGGTTTGCGGTCGACAATGATCGCGTGGGCCTGTTGCGAATTCTCCGCTTCAAGGCAGTCATAGCCGGCCATTTCCAATGCAACGGCGATCATCTCGCGAATAGGCGCTTCGTCGTCGACGATCAGAATGTTTCTGCCAACCATGCTCAAAACCTCTCCCAGTAATCGTGTCTTGGCCCGCATTAGATAACGGAATTATTGCAGCTGTGTGACAGGGTGTTGGCCGTTCTGGCGACATTCCATGACTGGGCTAGGCTTCACAGGGCCGTTGCGGCGGCAAACAGAATGCAATCCACCCCCGAATTCATGGTGATTCCAATGACACGACATACGCTGAGCTGGATGGCCCTTTTCGCTGCACTGGCGCTTCCGGGGGTGGCGTCCGCCCACCATGCCATGGAAAAAGACGGCATGTGGGTCGACCACGAAGGCATGACGCTGTACACGTTCGACAAGGATGCAGGCGGCAAGTCGATGTGCAGTGGTGATTGTGCGACCAACTGGCCTCCACTGATGGTCGAGAAGGGCGAGAAGGCTGAAGGCAAGTGGACACAGATCAAGCGTGACGACGGCAAGATGCAGTGGGCCTATGACGGCAAGCCGCTGTACACCTTCGTCAAGGACAAGAAGGCCGGGGACATGACCGGTGATGGCATGAAGGACGTCTGGCATGTCGCCAGGCCGTAAAAGCTGACACTTGGCCCTGTGGGAGCGAGCTCACCCGCTCCCACAGGGGAGGTAAGGATCAGCGCAGGGCGTAATCCAGTACCACCCCGATGAACACCAGCAACCCCGCCCAGTGATTGTGCAGAAACGCCTTGAAGCACGACTCGCGGTCCAGCTTGCGCGTCGACCAGTATTCCCAGGCGAAGCACACCGCGGCACCCAGCAACCCCAGGTGGAACCAGCCGCCCAGCTCGAAACGGCTACCCGCCAGTAGCAGGCAGCCCAGCGATAGCAACTGCAATGTCAGGATGATCGTTCGGTCTGCATCGCCGAACAGGATCGCGGTCGATTTCACCCCGATCTTCAGGTCGTCATCACGGTCGACCATGGCGTAGTAGGTGTCGTAACCCACCGTCCACAGCAGGTTGGCGATGTACAGCAGCCAGGCACTGGCCGGCAACTCGCCCCCGGCTGCGGTAAAGGCCATGGGAATGCCCCAGGAATACGCGGCACCCAGCACCACCTGCGGGTAATAGGTGTAGCGCTTCATGAACGGGTAGCAGAACGCTAGCGCCACCGCGCCGAACGACAGCCACACGGTCCGGCTGTTGGTGCACAGCACCAGCAGGAAGCTCACCCCGACCAGGATGGCGAACAACGCCAGCGCCTCGCGCGATTTGACCCGGCCACTGGCCAGCGGGCGGTCGGCAGTACGTTTGACGTGGCCATCGACCTTGCGGTCGGCGAAGTCGTTGATGCAGCAGCCGGCGGCGCGCATCAGCACCACGCCCAGGCCGAAGATCAGCACGTTGGCGAAGGTTGGCGAACCGTGCCCGGCAATCCATACCGCTGACAGGGTCGGCCAGAGCAGCAGATAAATGCCGATCGGCCGGTCCATGCGGCTGAGCTGGACGAAGTCCCAGGCCCGTGGGTGCAGGCGGTTGAGCGACTTGAGCAGTTGCAGGTACATCAGCGGTTCTCCTCCTTGGCCGCTTGCCACAGTGTAGGCAGGAAAACCTCGGCCACCAGCAGATCGAGGCCGTCACGGGCGAAGCGCGAGCGGCGCCCCCACAAGCCGGCTTGTGCGGCATTGGCTGGCAACCAGCCTTGTGGATAACGGCACACTTCGAGCGGGTGGCGAATGAACGCCTGGTCGCAGAACAGCAGTTCGCCCAGCGAGCGGCTGCCCAGGGTTTCCAGGTCCAGCCCGCCCCGTTCCAGGGCGCTGCGGCTGGCCACGCTGCGGGCGAACACCCAAGGTTCGCCATGCCCGCGCAGGAACACTTCGCGCACCCAGCCTTCGGCGCCTGGAGCGATATTCAGCGCCAGACATTCGTCATCGCGCAGCGGTTGCCAGCCTTCGAACAGGGGGGTGACACTGAAGTGGTCCTGGGACAGCTGGGTGAGGCGGCGAGTCAGGGAGCCTTCGTCGAACAGCCAGGCCAGGGTTGGCTGGTCGATTTCAGTGGCCAGCTGTGAATACGGCAGCCACGCGAGAGCGGCTGCTTGCGGGGATTCGTACGACACGTCGGTATGCTTGATTACAGCCAGAGAGGCGGCGAGCTTAGCATGATTGCCCCGACTGCTTGCATAATGGCCGGCTACAACAAAGCCTGAGCGACAACGAGGAAAAAGACCTGATGAAAAAGTGGCAGTGTATTGTCTGTGGCCTGATCTATGACGAAGCCGAAGGCTGGCCGGATGACGGCATCCCGCCCGGTACTCGCTGGGAAGACGTGCCGGCAGACTGGCTGTGCCCTGACTGCGGCGTGGGCAAGAGCGACTTCGAAATGATCTCCATCGGCTGATAGAGGAAAGCAGCGCATGACGTCCCCCGTGGTAATCATTGGTACCGGCCTGGCCGGCTACAACCTGGCCCGTGAATTCCGCAAGCTCGATGGCGACACGCCGCTGCTGCTGATTACCGCCGACGATGGCCGTTCCTACTCCAAGCCCATGCTCTCCACCGGTTTTGCCAAGCACAAGGACGCCGATGGGCTGTGCATGGCCGAACCTGGCGTGATGGCCGAGCAGCTCAAGGCCGAGATCCGCACCCATACCCGCATCAGCGGTATCGACCCGGGCCACAAGCGCCTGTGGATCGGTGAAGAGGCGATCGCGTATCGCGACCTGGTACTGGCCTGGGGGGCGCAGACCGTGCGAGTGCCGATCGAAGGCGATGGTGCCGAGCGGGTATTCCCGATCAACGACCTTGAAGACTACGCGCGCTTCCGGGCCGCTGCTGCGGGCAAGCAGCGCGTGCTGATTCTCGGTGCCGGCCTGATCGGTTGCGAGTTCGCCAACGACATGCACCTGGGCGGTTTCGAGGTCGACGTGGTGGCGCCTTGCGAGCAGGTCATGCCGACCTTGTTGCACCCGGCGGCCGCCGCTGCCGTGCAAGCCGGCCTGGAAGGGCTGGGCGTACGCTTCCACCTCGGCCCGGTGCTGACGCGCTTGCAACAGGCGGGTGAAGGGCTTGAGGCGCATCTGTCCGATGGACAAGTGATCACCTGCGACCTGGTGGTATCGGCCATCGGCCTGCGCCCACGTACCGACCTCGCCGCTGCCGCCGGGTTGCAGACCAATCGCGGCGTGGTCGTGGACCGCCAACTGCGTACCTCGCACAACAATATTTTCGCCCTTGGCGACTGCGCCGAAGTCGACGGTATCAACCTGCTCTACGTCATGCCGTTGATGGCCTGCGCCCGTGCCCTGGCGCAGACCCTGGCCGGCAACCCGACCCCGGTCAGCTATGGGCCGATGCCGATCACCGTGAAGACCCCGGCGTGCCCGCTGGTGGTATCTCCGCCGCCAGTGGGCCGTGAAGGCAACTGGCAGGTCGAAGGGCAGGGTAGCGACCTCAAAGTGCTCTGCCATGCTAGCGACGGGCAGTTGCTCGGCTATGCCCTGACCGGCAGCGCCGTCATGGAAAAGCTGGCGCTGAATCGGCAGTTACCCGCCCTGATGGCGTAAATAGCGGGCGTTCTGTCGGATTTATCCTGTTGTTGTCAGCACAATGGCCGCCCAGATACTGGCGCGGCCTCGGTGGGCGTGCCATTCTCAGTTCCGTCTGCCGCAGATTAGAGCCTGCGGTGCCTTGAACGCTGCTTCAATGGCAGCACGGCATAACAACAAGAAATCCCGTCAAAGAGGCTTCACTATGCGCAAACCAGAACTCGCCGCCGTCATCGCCGAAAAGGCTGATCTGACCAAGGAAAAGGCCAATTTGGTGCTGAACGCGATTCTCGACAGTATCACCGGAGCCCTGGACAAGGACACGGTCACCCTGGTCGGTTTCGGCACCTTTGAAAAACGTCATCGTGGTGCCCGCACTGGCAAGAATCCACAAACCGGTGAGCCGGTGAAGATCAAGGCCAGCAATACCGTTGCCTTCAAGCCTGGCAAGAATTTGCGCGACAGCGTCAACGTACCGGCCAAGCCAGCCAAGAAAAAGTGATCGACTGCTGACCCTCAGTGTCATCCAAGCGGGCGCCCCAGGGCGCCCGTATGCATTTTGGAGGCTAAGTGTTGCGAACTTGCGTAATAAGTTCAGGAAAAGGATAAACTGCGCGCTTCAGTCATTATTTATTCGAGGCGCGCTGATGAAGTTTCGCTTTCTTCTCTGGGCCATGGGGCTGCTGATGGCCCGGGCCAGCCGCAACAACCCGGCATTCCAGCAGCAACTCAAGGACAAGGACCTGGTGTTCCAGATGCAGACGCTGGACGGCAAGGTGGCGCGGCACTTCATCGTCAGCGGCGAGCGCATCAGCAGCAAAGGCGGCAGCCATCCGCAGCCGGCCTTCGCCATCGCCTTCAAGGACGCGGCCTATGGCTTTGCGACGATGCAGGCGAGCAACAAGCAGCTGGCGTTCATGCAGGGCATTCAGGACAAGAACATCCAGATCAAGGGCAACCCGGCGCTGGTGATGTGGTTCCAGGGGCTGATGAAGTACCTCAAGCCCAAGAAGAAAGGCTGAAATCGCCGGGGCTGCAAAGCAGCCCCAATGGCCTCAATGCGGGGCGTTGAGTTGCGACGCCAGATCCCGCAACAAGGCCTCGGCCTCGAGCACCTTGTTCACCGCTTCCTCCGCCTTGTCCCGGGTGAGCCCCAGGCGCTCCAGCAGTTCATCGGGAATCTGCTCCTGTGGCCCCGAACCAATCCCCCGCGAGCGCAACAGGCGAGTTGCCAGGCACACCAGGTTGGGGTACGCCGAGTATTCGCCGTCATACGCCGGGTCATGCTGGAAACGCAGCGCGGTCGACAACTCTTCGGGCATGTCCCAAAGCTTCATCAGCCAGGCGCCGATCTGCTCGCGGCTGATGCCCAGCAGGTGTTGTTCCACGTAGGTGTGGCACAGGTGCGGGTTGACCTCCAGATGGCGGCAGATCAACGAGAAGTGCGGTGGGAATACATGCGCCAGCAGCAGGTAGCCGAAGTTGTGCAGCAGCCCTGCCAGGTAGGTCAGGCCGGCTTCCGGGCGTTCGGCGCGCGGCATGGCGCGGGTCAGGCCTTCGATGATGGCTGCGGTGTAGATCGACTGCTGCCAGTACGGCGTGGCCTGCTGCGGGTGGTCCTTGGGCAGGCTCAGCGTCTTGCCCAGCGCCAGGCCAAGGGCCAGGTTGATCACCAGGTCGAAGCCCAGTACTCGGACAATGGCGTCTTCTACCGAGCGGATCTTGCCGGGTGAGGCGTAGTAGGGTGAAGCGGCCCAGCTGACCACCTGGGCGGCCAGGGCCGGGTCGGTTTCGACCACGCCGGTGATGTCGTCGATGCTGGCGTTGGGGTCGACCCGCAGCTTGATGATCTTCTGTGCGGTGTCAGCCAGTGGCGGGATCTCGATGGTCTCTTCCAGGCGCTTCTGGATGCGCCGGGCCGTGAAGGCCTGGACTGCCTGGGTGATTTCCTTGGGGTCGTCATCCGGACGATCGAGGTTGGGGCGGATATCGCGCACAGGTTGGCCGAAAGTGCCGGCACTGGCCTTGGCGAGCATGCGCTTGAAATCATCACGGCGCACTTTCAGCAGCAGGCCGTCCTCACCGGACTGGATGAACAGGTCTTCGGCCTCGAGCAGCTTGCCTTCGTACAGGCAGGGCGAGCTGGTCAGGGCCGGAATGGCCGGCAAGGCCTTGAGCTGGTGCTTGTCGAGCATCTGCTTGAGGCGTGGCAACGGCACGGCCTTGAGCTTGCGACCGGTCAACTCTTCGAGACGGTTGAGGTCCAGTAGCTTGCTCTGCGGGAACAGCACCAGCAGGGCGCCGATCTCGTCGTCGAGCAGGACCGCCTGCACTCGGGACGCGGCTGGCAGCTCCGGATGTTCCGCTACCTCTTCGAAGGCAACGCGCACTTTTTCGAGCAACAGCCGGATGACAGACGGTGCGTGTGGGGTTGCGGTGTCCAGGGCAACTTCAGTCATGGTCTGTATCCACAAATTCTTTTAAACGCGAAGTATAACCAGCCTGTTGGCAAAGCTGGGTCCATTCTGGTACAGGCGTCACACCTGCCCATATTGTTGACCGTGGCGCAGCCAGCGATCGAGCAGCGGGCTGACGTGGTCGGGCCAGCGCGCCAGTAGCGCCTGGGCCGCGTCACGCACGGCCGGTAGCAGGTCGGCGTCGCGCATCAGGTCGGCGACCTTGAACTGCAGCAGGCCGGTCTGGCGTGTGCCGAGCATTTCGCCGGGCCCGCGCAGCTCAAGGTCTTTCTCGGCGATGATGAAGCCATCGTTGGTTTCCCGCATGATGCCCAGGCGTTCGCGGCCGATCTGCGACAGCGGCGGGTGATACAGCAACACGCAGTGGCTCACCGCGCTGCCTCGGCCAACCCGGCCACGCAGCTGGTGCAGCTGGGCCAGGCCCAGGCGTTCGGGGTTCTCGATGATCATCAGGCTGGCGTTGGGCACGTCCACACCGACCTCGATCACCGTGGTGGCGACCAGCAGTTGCAGGTTGCCTTGCTTGAACTCGGCCATGACCTCGGCCTTTTCTGCCGGCTTCATGCGGCCGTGGATCAGGCCCACGCGCAGTTCGCCGAGTGCGCTGCCAAGCTCTTCGTAAGTGCTCTCAGCCGCTTGACAGGTCAGCTCTTCGGATTCTTCGATCAGCGTGCAAACCCAATAGGCCTGGCGCCCTTCGGCACAGGCGGCGCGAACCCGCTCGACCACTTCGAAGCGGCGGCTGTCGGCGACCAGCACGGTATTCACTGGCGTGCGCCCTGGCGGCAGCTCGTCGAGTACCGAGGTGTCGAGATCGGCATAGGCGCTCATGGCCAGAGTGCGTGGGATTGGCGTGGCGGTCATGATCAGCTGGTGCGGGCACAGCTCGCCGGCCACGCCTTTCTTGCGCAGCGCCAGGCGCTGCTGCACGCCGAAGCGGTGCTGTTCGTCGATGATCGCCAGGGCCAGGTGCTTGAAGCGAACTTCTTCCTGGAACAGCGCGTGGGTACCGACCACCATTGGCGCACCGCCGGCGATCTGCTCCAGCGCGCTGGCGCGGGCCTTGCCCTTGAGCTTGCCGGCCAGCCAGGCGACTTCGATGCCTAGCGGCTCCAGCCAGCGCTTGAAGGTGATGTAATGCTGTTCGGCCAGGATTTCGGTAGGCGCCATCAGCGCCACCTGGTAGCCGGCTTCCAGGGCCTGCAGTGCGGCGAGGGCGGCGACTACGGTCTTGCCGGCGCCGACGTCGCCCTGCACCAGGCGCATCATGGGCTCGTGCTGGCTGAGGTCATAGGCGATTTCGTTGGCTACCCGCTGCTGCGCCCCGGTCGGCTGGAAACCCAGGTTGGCCAGGTACTGTGCCTGCAGGCGCTTGGCCTTGGGCAGTACCGGCGCCCGCAGGCTGCGCAGGCTCTCGCGCAGGCGTTGCTGCGACAGCTGATGGGTCAGCAGCTCTTCGAAGGCCAGGCGGTGCTGGGCCCAGTGCTGGCCTTCGGCAAGCTCGTCGAGGTCGGCATCGGCCGGCGGGTTGTGCAGGTAGCGGATGGCATCATCCAGCGGCGCCAGGTGGTAGTCGCGGGCCAGTTCATCGGGCAGCCAGTCGGGCAAGCTGCGCGGCCCGAGCATCCCCAGGCTCTGCTGGCAGAGCAGGCGCAGGCGCTGTTGGGTGAGGCCTTCAGTTGACGGGTAGATCGGCGTCAGGGTTTGCTCGACCGGTGGCGGCGGCTCGTCGCCATTCAGCGCGCGGTATTCCGGGTGGTAGATTTCCAGGCCCGAGGCGCCGGGGCGGGCTTCGCCGTAGCAGCGCAGGTGGGTGCCGCGCTTGAGGCCTTCCTTCTGCGCGTTGCTGAAGTGGTAGAAGCGCAGGCTCAACACGCCTGTGCCGTCACCCAGGCGTACCACCAGGCTGCGGCGCTTGCCCATGGTTACGTCGGCACCGCTGACCACGCCCTCGATCACCGCGTCCTGGCCCGGGCGCAGCTGGCCGATCGGCACCACGCGGGTACGGTCCTGATAGCGCAGGGGCAGGTGGAACAGCACGTCCTGCAGGTTCTCCAGGCCGACCTTGGCGAGCTTTTCCGCCATGGCATCGCCTACGCCCTTGAGCGCCGTGACCGAGACCTTCGACAGCTCAGTCATGGATCAGGCCGGTTGTTCCACAGGTGGCTTGGCCACCGAGCAGAGGCGGATCGAGTCGGCAAGGATCTCGATCGCCTTCGGCCGCGGGAAACTGGCGCGCCAGGCAATGGCTACGGTACGGAACGGTGCAGGCGGGGAAAGCGGACGCACTTCGATGACCCCAGGCGCATAGTGATGGCTGTGCACGGCCGACAGCGGCAGGATCGACACCCCCAGGCCGGACGCGACCATGTGGCGGATGGTTTCCAGCGAGCTGGACTCGACCGTGGTGTGCTTGGAGCCTTCGCCACCTTTATTCAGCGTCGGGCAGGCTTCCAGCACCTGGTCGCGGAAGCAGTGGCCCTCGCCAAGCAGCAACAGGCTCTTGTCGTTGAGCATGGCAGTGTCGATGGTCTTCTTCGCCGTCCACGGGTGGTCGGCCGGCATCAACGCACAGAACGGCTCGTCGTACAGCGGCAGGGTCAGCACATCGGCTTCGTTGAACGGCAAGGCGATGATCACTGCATCCAGCTCGCCGTTGCGCAGCTTCTCGCGCAGCACGTGAGTGAAGTTTTCTTCGATATACAGCGGCATCTGCGGCGCCACCCGGTGCAGCTGCGGAATCAGGTGCGGGAACAGGTACGGGCCGACGGTATAGATGGCGCCGACCTTGAGCGGGGCGGTCAGCTGATTCTTGCCAGCCTGGGCCAGCTCGCGAATGCCCTGGGCTTGCTCCAGTACCTTCTGCGCCTGGGCCACGATGCTTTCGCCGACCGGGGTCAGGCGCACCGCGCTCTTGCTGCGCTCGAAGATCAGCACGCCAAGCTCGTCCTCAAGCTTCTTCACGCCGACCGACAGGGTCGGCTGGCTGACGTGGCAGCGCTCGGCAGCATGGCCGAAGTGCTGCTCCTGGGCGAGCGTGACGATGTAGCGTAATTCTGTGAGGGTCATAACGTGCGTCCATGAAGTTGCGGGCCCAGCATAGCGGCTGCAATCGATAGACGCACGTTATCAGACTTGCCGATTTGTGACAGAAACAAAAGTATCAGCGACGGTCCAGCGAGTAGACGAACGGAGCCACTACTTCGATCGTGCCATTGGTCAGCAACTCGGCTGGCGGCTTGGGTACCGTACCGGCGCGGCGGATCATTTCCATGGTCGCCCGGTCCAGGGCCGCGCTGCCGGAGCCGCCTGCCATGGAGTAGGACACCACCTTACCTTCGGCGTCGACCACGAAGCGCAGGCGGTTGATGCCTTGCAGGCCGCGACGGCGAGCGTCCTCCGGATAGCGCTTGTACTTCGCCAGGTGGCGCAGCAAGTCGCTCTGCCAGGTTGGCAGCGCCTGGCTGTTGGAAGCGATGCTTGGCGCCGGTGCCGCCGACTTCTGCGGTGGCGTGTTGCTTGGCGGCGTATCGGCTACCTGTTCCTTGGCCGGTGGCTCATCCTTCGGCGGCTCAGGCTTCTTCTCAGGCTTCGGTGGCTGAGGTTTGGGCTTCGGCTTGGGCGGCTTGGCGATGGCGATCTTCGGTTTCGGCGCCTCGACCAGCTTGGGCAGCGGTGGTTCTTCTACCGGTGCCGGTGGCTGTGGGGCGGCTTTCGGTGGTGGCGGCGGCGCGGGCTCGGGCAGCGGTGCCAGCTCGACCATCATGGCTGCCGGGGGCAGCTCGACGGCCTGGGGCACCGACCAGTCGAGCGTCAGCAGCACGGCGCCCACGTGCACGCCCAGCACGATCGCCAGGCTGCCCCCGTAGCGCGCCACGTTTGAGCGCGGTTTCGTCATTTCTTGGCTGCCGTCTCGAGACCTACCAGACCGACCTTGAGGTAGCCGGCCGCGCGCATGTTGTTCATCACTTCCATCAGGTCACCGTAATCCACGCCCTTGTCGGCCTGGAAGAAGATGGTGGTTTCCTTGTCGCCCTTGGTCTTGGCGTCGAGCATCGGGCCAAGCTGTTCGGGAACAGGTACCTGATCGTCGCCGACATACAGCTTCTGGTCGGCCTTGACGCTGACGAACACTGGTTTCTCGGGCCTCGGTGCCGGCTTGGCAGTCGAGGCCGGCAGGTCGACCTTGATGTCGACCGTGGCCAACGGGGCTGCGACCATGAAGATGATCAGCAGCACCAGCATCACGTCGATGAACGGCGTAACGTTGATTTCGTGGTTTTCGGCGAGGTCGTCGCCACCTTCGTTCAGATGCAGGCCCATGGTTTACCCCACTTTCACCATGTGCGGGGCGGCGCGGTCGCCACCCTGGTGGTCCAGATCACGGCTGACCAGCAGCAACACCTGGGCGGAGGCGTCGGACACCTGTGCCTTGTAGCCGGCGATGGAGCGGGCGAAGACGTTGTAGATGACCACGGCCGGGATCGCTGCGACCAGGCCCAGTGCAGTGGCCAGCAGGGCCTCGGCGATACCTGGGGCAACTACAGCCAGGTTGGTGGTCTGGGTCTTGGCGATGCCGATGAAGCTGTTCATGATGCCCCACACGGTACCGAACAGGCCGACGAACGGCGCGGTAGAGCCGATGGTGGCGAGCACGCCGGTGCCGTTGCTCATGGCGCGACCGCTGGCGGCTACCAGGCGCTCCAGGCGGAAGCTGACGCGTTCCTTGATGCCTTCTTTCTCGCGGGCATTGGCCGACAGGCGCATCTCTTCGAGGGCGTCGTGGACCAGGATGTGGGCCAGGGTGCCTTCTTTATTGGCGACGGTGCTGGCTTCTTTCAGGCTCACCGACTTCTTCAGGGCGGCAATCTCGCCACGCAGGCGGCGCTTGGCGCCCATCAGCTCGAAGCCCTTGGCGATCCAGATGGTCCAGGTGATGATCGAGGCGATGGCCAGGCCGATCATCACGATTTTCACGACGATGTCAGCGTTCTTGTACATGCCCCATGGGGACAGGTCGTGGGCCATGCCCAGCGAGGTGTCTTCAACCAGTTGCTGAACGGCTGGGTCAGCGGCGACAGGTGCATCGACCGGCGTGGCGGCCTGGCCTTCGACCGCAGTGGGTGCTGGAGTGGCAGGGGTGGCCGCAGCGGCAGCAGCTGGGGCGGCGGTGTTGGCGGCAGGCTCATCGGCCATGGCCACCGGGGCCAGCACCAGGCTAAGCAGCAGCGCGGCGATGGCGCGCCAGGCGCGCGACGGGGTTGGCGAAGCGGAAAGTTGAGTACGTGTCATGCTGGCCGGACCTGATGAAGAAGAAAGTGTACGTTCTCCACGGCCTCGAGATCGGCCGAGAACAGATAGGGGTGCCATTATTGCAAGTAATTCTTGTTAACAAAAGTAATCTTGTTGCTTTTTTCACCTGCGGTCTAGCCGCCTATCGTGTAATACGGCTAGCCTGATCCTTTGGTCTAGGGAGTATTGTGATGTCAGGCCTTTGCGCAATTATCGTGGGATGTGGTGATGTAGGCGGCCGTCTGGCCCGCCAGCTGCTGGCCAAAGGCTGGCAAATCAGTGGCCTCCGCCGCTCGGTCGAGCAACTGCCCGAGGGCATCGCGCCCATCGCTGCCGACCTGTCCGACCCTGCCATTCCACAGGCATGGCCACAGCGTTCGCCGGACTACCTGGTGTACTGCGTCGCCGCCAGCCAGCATGATGAGGCTGGCTATCAAGCCGCTTACGTCGACGGTATGCGCCATGTACTGGCGTGGCTGGCCGAGCGTGGTCAGCGCCCACGGCGCTTGCTGTTCGTCTCCAGCAGCAGCGTGTTCGCGCAAAAGGAAGGCGAATGGATCGACGAAACCGCGCCCACCGAACCTGAAGGTTATTCCGGGAAGGTGATGCTTGAGGCCGAAAGATTGGCGCTGGCCAGCGGCATGCCTGCCAGCGTGATTCGCCTGACCGGCATCTACGGCCCGGGTCGCGAGTGGCTGCTGAGCCAGGTGCGGCAAGGCTATCGGGTGGCCGAGGAGCCGCCGCTGTATGGCAATCGGATTCATGCCGAGGATGCAGCGAGCCTGATGGCGTTCCTGCTGCAGGCCGATGCCGAAGGTGTGGCGCTTGAGGATTGCTACATCGGCGTCGATGACGACCCGGCACCGCTGGCCGATGTTGTGGCCTGGCTGCGCGAGTACATGGGTGTTACCGAGTGGTCCGATGAGCAGCGGGTGCGCCGTACTGGCAGCAAGCGTTGCAGCAATGCCCGGGTGCGGGCGTTGGGCTGGGCGCCGGAGTATCCGAGCTACAAGGAAGGCTATGCGGCGATTCTGGAAGGCAAAAGCTGAATTCGCTGCTTGGCTGGTTTTTTGTAGGAGCGGGCTTGCCCCGCGAACACCGGCAAAGCCGGTGTCAGGCTCCGCGGGGGGCTTCTTCGCGGGACAAGCCCCCTTCTGCAGGGGCAGCGTTCGGTTTGAGAGCGGTCTTCAGTCCCGCTCCAGCACCCACTGCTGTGCGCCGGCTGCAAGCTGCGGAATCTCGTCCGCCTGGGCAGTGTTGATCGCCTGGAAGATTGCGATCTTGTCGCCATCACGCTTGAAGATGAACGGCGCGCCGCGCTGATTGCGCTCCAGCCACAGGCTGTCGTTGTTGCCACCCATGCTGGCGCAGTCGCCGGCCAGGCACAGGGCAAAACGGTCCGGGCCTGGCAGGCCGGTGACGTTGCCGGTATCGCTGAAGTGTACGGTGGCGCCCTTGCCCTGACCTTCGATGATCTTCCAGTCGCCACCGAGGTAGGCTTGGTACAGCGCCTTCTCGAAGCTGCCACCCAGCGGCGTATTGCCAGGTTGCTTGGCGCGCACGAAGGTCTGCTTGGTGCCGCTCTGGTCGGTGGCTTCGAGTTCGTCGCCGTCGAGTGCCAGCAATTCAGTCTGGCCGCCCGGGAAGCTGGCCTGCCATTGCTTGTCGTTGGCGCTCAGTTGGCCGTCGGCCGCCTCGAAGCCATTGCTGTAGCTGGCTCGCTGGCTGCTCACATCGAGCTTCCACTCGAATACCGGGCCGTGTTCGTTCAGGGCTTGGCGCAGGCTGTCGCCCTTGATGGCGGCCTTGATGGCGTCCTGGTTGATCCAGGTGCCGTTGAAATCTTCGGGTTTGTGGCTGGCGCAGCCGCCCAGAAGCAGGGCTGCCAGCGCGATGGGCAGTGCTTGACGCATGACGGGATAACCTTGCAGAGGAGGGTGACGGGCAAGGTGCCCGTCACCAGGGGCATCATTCGATGACCAGAATGGCGTCCATTTCGACCTGGGCGCCTTTCGGCAGTGCAGCAACGCCGATGGCGGCGCGGGCTGGGTACGGCTGTTCGAAGTAGCGGCCCATCACCTCGTTGACCTTGGCGAAGTGGCTCAGATCGGTGAGGAAGATGTTCAGCTTGACGATGTCCTTGAACGAACCGCCAGCCGCTTCAGCCACGGACTTGAGGTTCTCGAACACCTGCACGGTCTGGGCTTCGAAGCCTTCGACCAGTTCCATGGTCTTCGGGTCCAGCGGGATCTGGCCCGACATGTAGACGGTGTTGCCGGCCTTGATCGCCTGGGAGTAGGTGCCGATAGCGGCAGGGGCCTTGTCGCTGTTGATTACGGTCTTGCTCATGATGACTCCTTGCGGTTGGCGGACTACGTACGCATGCGGGTGATGCGGACCACGCCGGTCAAGGTACGCAGCTTCTTGATCACACGCGCCAGGTGCACACGGTCGTGCACGCTGACCACCAGTTGGACCACGCTGATACGGCCGTCGCGTTCGTCCATGCTGATCTTCTCGATGTTGCCGTCGGCAGCGTTGACGCTGCTGGCCAGCAGGGCGATCAGGCCGCGCTGGTGTTCAAGCTCGACACGCAGCTCGACGTTGAATTCGCCAGCGATGTCCTTGGCCCACGAGAGCTGTACGCACTTCTCAGGGTTGTGGCGAATTTCGCTGATGTTGCGGCAGTTTTCCAGGTGCACGACCATGCCCTTGCCTGCTGACAGGTGGCCAACGATCGGGTCGCCTGGGATCGGCGTGCAGCACTTGGCGTAGCTCAGCACCAGGCCTTCGGTCCCGCGGATCGCCAGCGGGCCTTCCGGGGCAGGCAGCTGTTCGCCTTCGGCCGACAGCAGGCGGCGGGCGACCACGTAGGCCATGCGGTTGCCCAGGCCGATGTCTTCGAGCAGGTCTTCGATCAGCTCCAGGCGGTACTCGGCGAGAATCGCCTGGATACGCTCCTGAGGGATTTTCTCCAGGCTGCTGTCGAAGCCAGTCAGCACCTTGTTCAGCAGGCGCTCGCCGAGGCTGATCGACTCGGAGCGGCGCTGCTGCTTGAGGGCATGGCGAATGTGCGTGCGTGCCTTGCCGGTGACCACGAAATTGAGCCAGGCCGGATTCGGTCGTGCGCCCGGGGCGCTGACGATTTCCACCGTCGAGCCGCTCTGCAGCGGCTCGGACAGTGGTGCCAGGCGGCGGTTGATGCGGCAGGCGATGCAGCTGTTGCCAACGTCGGTGTGCACCGCGTAGGCGAAGTCGACGGCGGTGGAGCCTTTGGGCAGCTCCATGATCCGGCCTTTGGGCGTGAACACGTAGACCTCGTCCGGGAACAGGTCGATCTTCACGCTTTCGATGAATTCCAGCGAGTTGCCGGCACGTTGCTGCAGCTCGAGGATGCCCTTGACCCACTGACGCGCCCGGGCATGGCTGCCCTTGGGTTGCTCGTCCTCGTTGGACTTGTACAGCCAGTGTGCGGCGATGCCGTTGTTAGCCATCTCTTCCATCTCGCGGGTGCGGATCTGGATTTCGATGGGCACGCCGTGCATGCCGAACAGCGTGGTGTGCAACGACTGGTAGCCGTTGGCCTTGGGGATCGCGATGTAATCCTTGAAGCGACCGGGCAGTGGCTTGTACAGGTTGTGCACGGCGCCGAGCACGCGGTAGCAGGTGTCGACTTTGTCGACGATGATGCGGAAGGCGTACACGTCCATGATCTCGTTGAAGGCGCGGCGCTTGCCACGCATCTTCTTGTAGATGCCATAGAGGTGTTTCTGCCTGCCGCTGACCTCGCCCTCGATGCCGTCTGCGGCCAGGCAGTTGGCCAGCGAGTGCTCGATCTTGGCGACGATCTCTTTACGGTTGCCGCGTGCGCTCTTCACCGCCCGGTGGATCAGCGACGAACGCATCGGGTGCATGGCCTTGAAGCCGAGGTCCTCGAACTCCACGCGCACAGTGTGCATCCCCAGGCGGTTAGCGATGGGGGCGTAGATCTCGAGGGTTTCCTTGGCGATGCGCCGGCGTTTTTCGCCAGACAGCACTTCAAGGGTGCGCATGTTGTGCAGGCGATCGGCCAGCTTGACCAGGATCACGCGAATATCGCGGGCCATGGCCATGGCCATCTTCTGGAAGTTTTCGGCCTGCGCCTCGGCCTTGGTCTCGAAGTTCATCTGGGTCAGCTTGCTGACCCCATCGACCAGTTCGGCCACGGTCTCGCCAAACTGCTGGCAGAGGGCTTCCTTGGCGATGCCGGTGTCTTCGATCACGTCGTGCAGCATGGCGGCCATCAGGCTCTGATGGTCCATGTGCATGTCGGCGAGGATGCTGGCCACGGCCAGCGGATGGGTCACGTAGGGCTCGCCGCTGCGGCGGCGCTGCCCGTCGTGTGCCTGTTCGGCGTAGAAATAGGCGCGGCGAACCAGGTTGACCTGTTCGGGGCCCAGGTAGGTCGACAGCCGTTCGGCTAAGGCTTCTATGCCCGGCATGGTTTCACCTCTTGCCGAGGAAGAGGGCCTTGTGCCGCGCGACGTCGACAGGGCATCGATCAGACAGCCTCGTTGGACTCGTCCTCGAACGCGGCGAAGACCGGATCCTCGGTGACGATCTCTTCGGCGGCGATGAACTCAGGGGTAACGATACCTTCGGCGATTTCGCGCAGAGCGACCACGGTCGGCTTGTCGTTTTCCCACGCAACGCGTGGCTCTTTGCCGCCGGTAGCCAGCTGACGGGCGCGCTTGGTCGAGAGCATGACCAGCTCAAAACGGTTATCCACGTGTTCCAGGCAGTCTTCAACAGTTACGCGGGCCATGGTCTTCCTCAGTAGCAAATGCGGTAGGCGTGCAGCCCAATATGGGCAGGCGGACTCGATAGTTTAAAAAATCACCAGCCAATAGGGAAGCGCTGTTTTATCGGCTACCCCGTCAGGCCTGCGTATCACCATACCCTGTGGGAGCGGCTTCAGCCGCGAAAGGGCCGGAACAGACACCCTCGATGCATGTCCTGACGATAACCTCAGATCATCGCATCCCGCAACCGCGGCGTCAGTTCTTCGAACAGCGTCTGCACCGAGCGCAACGCCCGGCAATCCGGACGGGTCAGCAGCCACAGCTGGGTATCGCAGCCTGGCAGCGGCCCGCTCAACGCGTCGACTCCCGGCAGTGCATCCACCATATAGTCCGGCAATGCCGCCACGCCCAACCCGGTGCTCACCAGCTGGGCGATGGTCGACATGCCACTGCACTGGTAGCGCGGGTTCAGCCCCGGGAATTGCTGGTTGCGCCAGACCACGGTGGGGTGGTCCTGCATGGAATCGTCCGGGGCGATCCACGGCACGCTGCTGGCCGATTCGTTCAGGCGCTCGCGCCACTGCGGCTGACCGCAGATCACATAAGATGTCGAACCCAGACAACGGCCCACCAGATGCTCCGGCGGCGTATTGGTCAGGCGCAGGGCGATATCGGCATCGCGCCGGCTGAGGTTGGCGAAGGTGTTGGAAGTGCCCATCTCCAGCGACAACGCCGGGTAGTTCGGCATGAATGCGGCCAGCGCCGGCAGCAGCAGGCTGTGCATCACCGCCTCGGTGCAGGTCAGGCGCACGGTGCCGCTGACCACTTGCTCGCCGCTGGTCATGGCGATGCGTGCCGCATCCAGCGCCTGCTCGGCGCGCTCGGCCTGCTCGGCCAGGGCCTGGGCCGTGTCGGTCGGCAGGTAGCCTTTGCGGCTTTTCACGAACAGCGCGGTGCCCAGCGCCGACTCCAGCCGGCGAATCGAGCGGAACACGGTCGAAACGTCGACCTTGAGCAGTTCGGCGGCCTTGGCCAGTGAGCGCCCGCGTTCCAGTGCCAGGACCAGGGAAAGGTCGGCGTGAGTAATCTGATATTGCATTGGTGCACGCTCTGCTTGCCGAATTGCCAATGTCTGTTGCATGAGGGCCATTTTATAGTGAAACGGCCCCCGGGAATCAATGCGCCCGGTCGGGTAACCAATCCCCACGATGGGAAAGTGAAAAGAACAACAGCTGCAACCATCGTCGCCCGTGAGGCGCCAGCCGTATCCCCACATCGCCGCAGCAAATCATAGGATGTAAGCCATGACGTCGGTCACCCCGTGCGCCAGTACTTCCAGCGAGATGAATGACTTCCTTCAGGCCCATCCGGATACGCAGTACGTCGATCTGCTGATTTCCGACATGAACGGCGTGGTACGCGGCAAGCGCATCGAGCGCGCCAGCCTGCACAAGGTGTACGAGAAGGGTATCAACCTGCCGGCCTCGTTGTTCGCCCTCGATATCAATGGCTCGACCGTGGAAAGCACCGGCCTGGGCCTGGACATCGGTGACGCCGACCGTATCTGCTATCCGATTGCCGGTACGCTGTCCGACGAGCCGTGGCAGAAGCGCCCGACCGCGCAGCTGCTGATGACCATGCACGAACTCGACGGTGAGCCGTTCTTCGCCGACCCGCGCGAAGTGCTGCGCCAGGTGGTGAGCAAGTTCGACGCCATGGGCCTGGATATCTGCGCCGCGTTCGAGCTTGAGTTCTACCTGATCGACCAGGACAACCTCAACGGCCGCCCGCAGCCGCCCCGCTCGCCAATCTCGGGCAAGCGCCCACAGTCGACCCAGGTGTACCTGATCGACGACCTCGACGAATACGCCGACTGCCTGCAGGACATGCTCGAAGCGGCCAAGGAACAAGGCCTGCCAGCCGATGCCATCGTCAAGGAAAGTGCCCCGGCGCAGTTCGAAGTCAATCTGCACCATGTCGCCGACCCGATGAAGGCCTGCGACTATGCGATTCTGCTCAAGCGCCTGATCAAGAACGTCGCCTACGACCATGAGATGGACACCACGTTCATGGCCAAGCCCTACCCGGGCCAGGCGGGCAATGGCCTGCACGTGCACATTTCGTTGCTGGACAAGAAAACCGGCAAGAACATCTTCGCCAATGAAGACCCGCTGCAAAGCGACGCCCTGCGCCACGCCATCGGCGGTGTGCTCGAGACAATGCCGGCGTCGATGGCCTTTCTGTGCCCGAACATCAACTCCTACCGCCGCTTCGGTGCGCAGTTCTACGTACCGAACGCGCCGAGCTGGGGCCTGGACAACCGCACCGTGGCCGTGCGCGTACCGACCGACAGCAGCGATAACGTGCGCATCGAGCACCGCGTGGCCGGTGCCGATGCCAACCCGTACCTGATGCTGGCGGCCATCCTTGCCGGCATCCACCACGGCCTGACCAGCAAGATCGAGCCGGGTGCACCGATCGAAGGCAACTCCTACGAACAGCTGGAGCAGAGCCTGCCGAACAACCTGCGCGACGCCCTGCGTGCGCTGGATGACAGCGAAGTTCTCAACCAATACATCAGCCCGGACTACATCGACATCTTCGTGGCCTGCAAGGAAAGTGAGCTGGCCGAGTTCGAAGTTTCGATTTCCGACCTCGAGTACAACTGGTACCTGCACACGGTGTAAGCCCATGAGCGCAATTGCGGTCCCCTTGATCGGTATCATCGCCTGCCGCCAGCAGGTGGGGAAGAACTCGTCGCACACGGTGGGCGACAAGTACGTGGAGGCCGCCGGCTTCGCCGGATTGCCGCTGATTCTGCCGGCCCGCGACGGCGGCAGTGACACGCAGGCGCTGCTGGCCCAGCTCGACGGCATTGTTTTCACCGGCTCGCCTTCAAATATCGAGCCGCATCATTACAATGGCGCCGCCAGCGCTGAAGGGACCCGGCACGACCTTGCCCGTGACCGGCTGACCCTGCCGCTGCTGCAGGCGGCGATTGCCGCTGGCGTGCCGGTGTTCTGCATCTGCCGTGGCTTCCAGGAACTGAACGTGGCCCTGGGCGGCAGCTTGCACCAGCGTGTGCAGGAGCTGCCCGGCTACATGGACCATCGTGAACCCGAGGATGCACCCCTGGAGGTGCAATACGGCCCTCGTCATCCCGTCAGCGTTGCGCCTGGCGGGTTGTTCGAGCGCCTGGGCCTGGCTGTGCAGTTCGAGGTCAACTCGCTGCACAGCCAGGGCATCGACCGTCTGGCCCCAGGCCTGCGGGTCGAGGCACGGGCCCCGGATGGCCTGATCGAAGCAGTGTCGATGCCTGACGCGCCGGGCTTTGTACTTGGCGTGCAGTGGCACCCTGAATGGCGTTTCGCCGACAACCCGGTCTCCCGGAGCCTTTTCCAGGCGTTCCGCGAGGCCTGTATTGCCCATGCTGCACGGGAGGTCTGACAGCAGTCAGCCAAAAGTCCGGGATGACTCACCCCCGGCAGCGCGCTTTCAATGAGTGGAAGCAGGCCTTGGGAACGAGGCCTGTGAAAACAATTCCAATAGTTACGGCAAAAACTCATGAGCAATTACACAGAAGCCGGCCGCCCACCCGATGTGGCCGACTCGGGCAGCACTCAGCGCAGCAAAGGTCTGGCCAAGGGCCGACTTGGCCTGCTGGCCAGCGTGGTGCTGGGCATTTCCACCATCGCCCCGGTCTACACCCTGACCGGCGCCCTTGGCCCGACCGTACGTGAGGTCGGTGCTCATCTTCCAGCCGTGTTCATTGTCGGCTTCCTGCCGATGCTGCTGGTTGCCCTGGGCTACCGCGAGCTGAACTCGGCCGAGCCGGATAGCGGCACTTCGTTTACCTGGTCGGCCCGTGCCTTCGGCCCAATGATTGGCTGGATCGGTGGTTGGGGGCTGGTCGTTGCCACCACCATCGTGCTGTCCAACCTGGCGGGTGTTGCCGTCGACTTCTTCTATCTGTTCCTCAGTCAGATCACCGGCCACCATGAGCTGGCGGCGCTGGCCGACAACCTGTTGATCAATGTCACCACCTGTTGCGTGTTCATTGCCATGGCGGTGTGGATCTGCTGCCGCGGCATGGCCACCACCATGACCGTGCAATACGGCCTGGTGGCGCTGCAGCTGATGGTATTGCTCGGCTTTGCCTTCGCGGCCTTCGGCAGCACCACCGCGCCGCCGCCGCTGGAGTTCGATTTCGCCTGGTTCAACCCGTTCGGTGTCGAGTCGTTCTCGGCCTTCGCTGCGGGGCTGTCGCTGTCGATCTTCATTTTCTGGGGGTGGGACGTGTGCCTGACCGTCAGCGAAGAGTCGGTCGGCAGTGACGAGGTGCCGGGCAAGGCGGCCACCTGGACCGTGCTGCTGATCCTTGGCCTGTACCTGGTTACCGCCATTGCCACCCTGCAGTTCGCCGGCATCAGCGAGCAGGGCCTGGGCCTGAACAACCCGCGCATCCAGGAAAACGTGTTCGCGCACCTGGCCGGGCCGGTGATGGGGCCGTTGGCGATCCTGATGTCGATTGCGGTGCTGGCGAGTACCGCGGCGTCGCTGCAGTCGACCTTCGTTTCGCCGGCGCGCACGCTGTTGGCCATGGGTTACTACGGCGCAGTGCCGCAGAAGTTCGCCAGCGTCTGCCCGCGTTCACAAACGCCGCGTTACGCAACCATCTGCGCCGGTGTGGCGGCAGGCCTGTTCTACGTGACCATGCGCACCCTGAGCGAGAACGTGCTGGCAGACACCATCACGGCGCTGGGCATGATGATCTGCTTCTACTATTCGCTGACGGCGTTCGCCTGTGTCTGGTACTTCCGTGACAGCCTGTTCGGCAGCCTGCGGCACTTCTTCATGCGCGGCCTGTGCCCGTTGGTGGGAGGGGTGATCCTATCGGTGATCTTCGTGCGCACGGCCATCGACAGCGCCTCGCCGGACTTCGGCAGCGGCTCGCATGTGGCCGGGCTGGGGTTGGTGTTCGTGATTGCGGCGATCATTTCGGCACTGGGGATCGTGCTGATGATGATTTCGCGGATGCGTGCGCCGGCTTACTTCCTCGGGGCGACCCTGCGCCAGCAGGCTACCTTGCCACTGCAGGAATGATGCAAGGGGCCGCAAAGCGGCCCCTTTCGATTTATCAGGCGAGCAGTTCTTTAAGTAGTTCGCTGTTGCCCTGCTGCTGTTTCTTCAGCAGCAGTCGGTTGGCCACGAACACCGCTTTCAATTCGTCCAGCGCCACATCGAAGTCGTCGTTGATGATGACGTACTCATACTCGTCGTAGTGCTCCATCTCGCTGACCGCCTCCTTCATGCGCCCGGCGATGATCTCTTCGCTGTCCTGGCCACGGCCATCCAGACGCTCGCGCAGGGCCTGCTGGCTCGGCGGCAGGATGAACACCGAACGTGCCTCGGGCATCAGCTTGCGCACCTGCTGGGCGCCTTGCCAGTCAATTTCCAGGATCAGGTCGTTGCCCCGGTCCAGCACCTCTTGCAGTGCGCTGCGCGAAGTCCCGTAGAAATTGCCAAACACTTCGGCGTGTTCGAGGAAGTCACCCTTGGCGATCAGCCCCTTGAAATCGTCATGGCTGACGAAGTGGTAGTTCACGCCGTGTTCTTCGCCCGGGCGCATGGCGCGGGTGGTGTGCGAGACCGAGACGCTGACGCGCGGGTCGGCCTTGATCAGGGCGGTGACCAGGCTGGTCTTGCCGGCGCCGGACGGTGCCGAAACGATATAGAGGGTGCCGCTGCTTTGATTCATGGTCGGGGTGGCCTTACTCGATGTTCTGTACTTGTTCACGCATCTGTTCGATCAACACCTTCAGGTTGACCGCCGCTTGCGTGCTGCGTGGGTCGAAGGCCTTGGAGCCCAGGGTGTTGGCCTCTCGGTTGAGTTCCTGCATCAGGAAATCCAGGCGCCGACCGGCGGCACCGCCGGACTTGAGCACCCGGCGCACTTCGTTGACGTGAGTGCTGAGGCGGTCGAGTTCCTCGGCGACGTCGCTCTTCTGTGCCAGCAGCACCATTTCCTGTTCCAGGCGCTGCGGGTCGAGCTCGGCCTTGAGGTCGCCGAAACGGTCGATGATCTTCTGGCGCTGGGCGGCGAGCATCTGCGGCACCAGGGCGCGCAGGGTGGTGACCTCGGTGGTCATGTTGTCCAGGCGTTCGTTGATCAGCCGGGCCAGCTCCTGGCCTTCGCGCAGGCGCCCGGCCTTGAGCTCGGTCAGGGCCTCGTCGAACAGCGCCACGGCTTCGGCGTTCAGGGCCTGGGGGGCAGTGGCGTCGGCCACCAGCACGCCCGGCCAGGACAGCACTTCCAGCGGGTTGAGTGCGGCCGGCTGCTTGATCAGGCCGGCTACCTCCTCGGCGGCGGCGACCAGCTGCGCGGCGCGCTCACGGTCGACCTTGAGCGGCTTGCCGTTGCTGTCTTCGTGCAGGCGCAGAGTGCATTCGACCTTGCCGCGCGACAGACCCTGGCGCAGGCCTTCACGTACCGCGCCTTCCAGGTCGCGCAGGGCGTCCGGCAGGCGCAGGTGGGGCTCAAGGTAACGGTGGTTGACCGAGCGCAGTTCCCAGACCAGGGTGCCTTGGCTGCCTGCACGCTCGACACGAGCAAAAGCGGTCATGCTGTGCACCATGGGAAGTACCTCGCGTAAATGAATTGAAGGCGCGCGATTGTAGCGCAGTGCGCACGTGGCGCCCAATCCGCCCATGTTACAGAGCGCGTGCCAGGGAGTGGGAAAAGGCGACAGGCTGCCAAGGGCGCGACAATAGGCATGTCCTCTGGGGGCGACGGGCTCTATAATGGCGGGCAGATTCAAAGTCCCAGTACAGGTATCCCAGATGAAACGTCCAAGTGGTCGCGCCGCCGATCAGCTCCGCTCGATCCGCATCACCCGCAACTACACCAAGCACGCCGAAGGGTCGGTACTGGTCGAGTTCGGTGACACCAAGGTCATCTGCACGGTCAGCGTCGAAAACGGCGTGCCGCGCTTCCTGAAAGGCCAGGGCCAAGGTTGGCTGACCGCCGAGTACGGCATGCTGCCGCGCTCCACCGGCGAGCGTAACCAGCGCGAAGCCAGCCGTGGCAAGCAAGGTGGCCGCACCCTGGAAATCCAGCGCCTGATCGGCCGCTCGCTGCGCGCCGCCCTGGACATGAGCAAGCTCGGTGATATCACCCTGTACATCGACTGCGACGTGATCCAGGCCGATGGCGGCACCCGCACCGCTTCGATCACTGGCGCCATGGTCGCCCTGTGCGACGCCCTGGCCGTGATCAAGAAGCGCGGTGGCCTGAAGGCCGGCAACCCGCTCAAGCACATGATCGCTGCCGTGTCGGTGGGCATGTACCAAGGTGAAGCAGTACTCGACCTGGACTACCTGGAAGACTCCGCTGCAGAAACCGACCTCAACGTGGTCATGACCAGCGCCGGTGGTTTCATCGAAGTACAGGGCACTGCCGAAGGTGCGCCGTTCCAGCCTGAAGACTTCAACGCCATGCTGGCGCTGGCGCAAAAGGGCATGAGCGAAATCTTCGAACTGCAGAACGCCGCGTTGGCCGACTGACTGTTCCTGCAGACACAAAAAAGCCGACATCACTGTCGGCTTTTTTGTGTCTGAGCAGGGCTCAGATGGTCAACGTCCAGTCGTAGTCGACAATCAGCGGCGCATGCTGGGAGAAGCGCGGCTGACGCGGCAGGCGGGCATTGCGCACGAAGCGGCGCAGGCCCGGGGTGAGGATCTGGTAGTCGAACCGGTAGCCCAGGTTGAGCATCTCGGCCTGCTCGTTGTCCGGCCACCAGCTGTACTGGTCGCCTTCACGGCTGACTTCGCGCAAGGCATCGACATAGCCCATGTCGCCGGTGATCGCATCCATCCATGCCCGCTCTGGCGGCAGGAAGCCCGGCGACTGCTGGCTGTCACGCCAGTTCTTGATGTCGAGCTTCTGTTGCGCCACGTAGAACGAGCCGCAATAGATGTATTCGCGACGCTTGCGACGCTGCTTGTCCAGGTACTTGGCGAAGTCGTCCATCAACTTGAATTTCTGGTTCAAGTCTTCGTCGCCGTTCATACCCGAAGGCAGCAGCAGGCTGGCAATACTGACTTTGTCGAAATCTGCTTGCAGATAACGCCCGTAGCGGTCGGCTGTCTCGAAACCCAGGCCGGTGATGACTGCCTTGGGCTGCATGCGCGAGTACAGTGCCACGCCACCTTGGGCGGGTACCTCCGCGTCGCAGGCATAAAGGAAATAGCCATCGAGCTGGAAAGCTGGGTCGTCGAGTTCAAAGGCCGAGGCGCGGGTATCCTGAAGGCAGATGACGTCGGCATTCTGGGCTTGCAGCCAGCTGAGCAATCCACGCTCGGCTGCAGCCTGAATGCCATTCACGTTCACACTGATGATCCGCATAAATGGCCCCAAAAATCTCGTGCGTGTATGATACCCGAGCTCAACCCATTTAGCTAAATCCGTGGTGTCCGGGACCTTACATGCAGCCGTATCAGCGCGACTTCATCCGTTTTGCCATCGATCGCGGCGTGCTGCGCTTCGGTGAATTCACCCTGAAATCGGGGCGTACCAGCCCGTATTTCTTCAATGCCGGCCTGTTCAACACCGGTTCCGCCCTTGCGCAACTGGGCCGTTGCTACGCGGCAGCCATCGTCGACAGCAAGATCCCGTTCGACGTGCTGTTTGGCCCAGCCTACAAGGGTATCCCCCTGGCGGCGGCCACCGCCGTGGCCCTGGCCGATCAGCACCAGCTCGACGTGCCGTGGTGCTTCAACCGCAAGGAAGCCAAGGATCACGGCGAAGGCGGCAGCCTGGTAGGCGCGCCGCTGGCCGGTGACGTGCTGATCATCGACGACGTGATCACTGCCGGTACCGCGATTCGCGAAGTGATGCAGATCATCAACGCCCAGCAGGCCAAGGCCGCTGGCGTGCTGATCGCACTGAACCGCGAAGAGCGCGGCAATGGCGAGCTGTCGGCGATTCAGGAAGTGGAGCGTGACTTCGGTATTCCTGTAGTCAGCATCGTTTCGCTGACCCAGGTACTGGAGTTCCTGGCGGACGATCCGCAGCTCAAGCAGCATCTGCCGGCTGTCGAGGCATACCGGGCTCAGTACGGGATCTGATCCTGGCCCGGTAACGAAAAAAGGCGACCTTCGTGAGAAGGTCGCCTTTTTTGTGACGCCTGTTACGGCCTCTTCGCGGGTTATGCGTGACGCTTGCGGTTGGTGATCAGGGTGCCGACGCCGCTGTCGGTGAAGATCTCCAGCAGCACCGCGTTCGGCACGCGGCCGTCGACGATGTGCGAGCTGTTGACGCCGCCCTGGACCGCTTCCAGCGCGCACTTGATCTTTGGCAGCATGCCGCCGTAGATGGTGCCGTCGGCGATCAGTTCGTTGACCTGCTCGGTGGTCAGGCCGGTCAGGACCTGGCCCTGCTTGTCCATCAGGCCGGCGATGTTGGTCAGCAGCATCAGCTTTTCAGCCTTCAGTGCTTCGGCGACCTTGCCCGCCACCAGGTCGGCGTTGATGTTGTACGACTCACCGTTGGCGCCCACGCCGATCGGCGCGATCACCGGGATGAAGTCGCCTTTCACCAGCATGTTCAGCAGGTCGGTGTTGACGCTGACTACTTCGCCGACGTGGCCGATGTCGATGATTTCCGGCTGGGTCATCTCCGGGGTCTGGCGGCTGACGGTGAGCTTCTTCGCACGAATCAGCTCGGCGTCCTTGCCGGTCAGGCCGATGGCGCTGCCGCCATGGCGGTTGATCAGGTTGACGATGTCCTTGTTGACCTGGCCGCCGAGGACCATCTCCACCACGTCCATGGTCGCGGCGTCGGTGACGCGCATGCCATCGATGAAGTGGCTCTCGATCGACAGGCGCTTGAGCAGGTCACCGATCTGCGGGCCGCCACCGTGCACGACCACCGGGTTGATGCCCACGGCCTTCATCAGCACGATGTCCCGGGCAAAGCCGGTCTTGAGCTCCTCGCTCTCCATCGCGTTGCCGCCGTACTTGATCACCAGGGTCTTGCCGACAAAGCGGCGAATGTAAGGCAGTGCTTCGGACAAAACCTCGGCTACATGGGAAGCGGCATCGCGATCGAGGGTCATGCAGGGCTCCTGTAAGGAACAGATAGTCGGTCAGAACGGCAGTTGCAGCTCAGGGGCAACCCGCAGCAACTGGGCACGGAAAACATCTTTGATACGTTGCAACTCGGCGGCGCTTTCAGCCTCGAAACGCAGCACCAGCACCGGTGTGGTGTTGGAGGCGCGGACCAGGCCCCAGCCTTTCGGGTAGTCGACCCGCACACCGTCGATGGTGGTCAGGTTGGCTTCGCCCCAGTCGGCGTCGCGTTGCAGTGCATCAATGATGCTGAATTTACCCTCGTCGGTCACATCAATATTGATTTCTGGCGTGGAAATATCGTTCGGGAAGGCGGCGAACAGGTCTTCGGCGTTCTGCGAGGCCTTGCTGAGGATCTCCAGCAGGCGCGCTGCGCTGTAGATGCCGTCGTCGAAACCGTACCAGCGTTCCTTGATGAAGATGTGACCGCTCATCTCGCCAGCCAGCAGCGAGCCGGTCTGCTTCATCTTCTTCTTGATCAGCGAGTGGCCGGTCTTCCACATCAGGGCGCGGCCACCGTGCTGTTCGATCAGCGGGGTCAGGCGGCGGGTGCATTTGACGTCGAAGATGATCTCGGCGCCCGGGTTGCGCTCCAGCACGTCGAGGGCAAACAGCATCAGCAGGCGGTCGGGGTAGACGATGCTGCCGGTGTTGGTCACCACGCCCACGCGGTCACCGTCGCCGTCGAAGGCCAAGCCGATGTCGGCGCCGGTTTCCTTGACCTTGGCGATCAGGTCTTCGAGGTTTTCCGGCTTGCCCGGGTCCGGGTGGTGGTTGGGGAAGTTGCCGTCCACTTCGCAGAACAGCGGGATGACTTCGCAGCCCAGGGCTTCGATCAGCTGCGGCGCCACGACACCGGCGGCGCCATTGCCGCAATCCACTACGACCTTGAGCGTCTTCACAAGCTTCACGTCACCGACGATCTGCTGGAAATAGCGATCGAGGATTTCGACCTTCTGCACGCTGCCTTCGCCGCGTGGCACGTCGTTGGTCTTCAGGCGGGTCAGCAGGGCCTGGATCTGCTCGTTCGCCAAGGTGTCGCCAGCGATGACGATCTTGAAGCCGTTGTAGTCCGACGGGTTGTGGCTGCCGGTGAGCATCACGCCCGACTTGCCGGCCAATACGTTGGCGGCGTAGTACAGGGCAGGGGTCGGCACCAGGCCGACGTCGCTGACCTGGCAACCGGCATCGACCAGGCCTTGGATCAACTGCTCGACCAGCATCGGGCCGGACAGGCGGCCATCACGGCCAACGGAAATCTGTGGTTCGCCCTGGGCGATGGTCTGCGCGCCGATGGCGCGGCCGATCCAGTAGGCGGTTTCGCCGTGCAGGGTCTTGCCGACCACACCGCGGATGTCATAGGCGCGGAATATGCTTTCCGGCAGTGCCGGGACCAGGTGGGCCATGTCGTTCATCTCGGGAAACTCCATTAGTCAAAGGCTTTTCTGGGCAGGCGCAAACTGAACGCTTGGACGGTGGAATCGCCAGAGAGTTCGCCATCCTTGGCCTGAACGCTTGTTGGTCGACTCAGTGACTGCCGGAATGGCCGAAGCCGCCTGTGCCACGCTGGCTCTCGTCGAAGCTCTCGACGATGTCGAAATGCGCTTGTACCACCGGCACTAGCACCAACTGAGCGATGCGCTCGCCGACAGCGATGGTGAACGGCGTGTTGCCACGGTTCCAGCACGACACCATCAGCTCGCCCTGGTAGTCCGAGTCGATCAGGCCGACCAGGTTGCCAAGCACGATGCCATGCTTGTGGCCCAGGCCCGAGCGCGGCAGGATCATGGCCGCCAGGCCTGGGTCGCCGATGTAGATCGACAGGCCGGTCGGGATCAGCAGGGTCTGGCCCGGCTCGAGGACGGTGTCCTCTTTCAGCAGGGCGCGCAGGTCGAGGCCGGCGGAACCCGGGGTGGCGTATTGCGGCAGCGGGAATTCGCTGCCCAGGCGTGGGTCGAGAATCTTGGCTTGAAGAGCGTGCATGTAACTTATTGAACCTGATTGAGCCGTTCGGCGATGAAGGCGACCAGTTGCCGGGCGATCTTGCCTTTGCTGGTCTGCGCGAAGAGGGTCTGGTGCTGCTGGCGGTCGATCACGGTCAGGGCATTTTCCTCGCTGTTGAAGCCGATGCTGGGGTTGGCCACATCATTGGCGACGATCAGGTCGAGGTTCTTGTCCTTGAGCTTGCGCGTGGCGTAATCGAGCAAGTGTTCGGTCTCGGCGGCGAAGCCGACGCTGAACGGGCGGTCGGCACGGCCAGCGATGGTGGCAAGAATATCGGGATTGCGCACCATCTGCAGCAGCATGCCGTCGCCGGTCGTAGGATCTTTCTTGAGCTTTTGCGGGGCAACCACCTCTGGGCGGTAGTCTGCGACCGCCGCGGACGCGATGAACAGGTCGCACGGCATGGCGGCTTCACAGGCTGTGAGCATGTCCCGCGCGCTGACCACGTCGATACGCTGAACGCGGTCGGGGGTCTGCAGGTGTACAGGGCCGGTGACGAGGGTCACCCGAGCACCGGCTTCGGCGGCCGCTTCGGCCAGGGCGAAGCCCATCTTGCCGGAGCTATGATTGGTGATGTAGCGCACCGGGTCGATGTTTTCCTGGGTCGGGCCGGCGGTGATCAGCACATGCTTGCCGGTCAGCGCCTGGCGCTTGAAGCTTTCTGCGGCGCACCAGGCCAGGTCGGTGGCTTCGAGCATGCGGCCCAGGCCCACGTCGCCACAGGCCTGGCTGCCCGAGGCCGGGCCGAAGACCTGGATGCCACGGCGCTTGAGCAGTTCGAGGTTGTCTTGCGTGGCCGGGTCGCGCCACATCGCCTGGTTCATCGCCGGGGCCACGGCCACGGTGGCGTCGGTGGCCAGCACCAGAGTGGTCAGCAGATCGTCGGCCATGCCTTGGGCCATGCGCGCCATGAGGTCGGCGGTGGCCGGTGCGATCAGCACCAGGTCGGCCCACTTGGCCAGTTCGATGTGGCCCATGGCCGCTTCGGCGGCAGGGTCGAGCAGATCCATGTGCACCGGGTGGCCGGACAGCGCCTGCAGGGTCAGCGGGGTGATGAATTCGGCACCACCGCGGGTCATGACGACGCGCACCTGCGCGCCGTGCTCCAGGAGTCGGCGAATCAGTTCGGCACTTTTGTAGGCGGCAATGCCACCTCCGACGCCGAGAACGATGCGCTTGCGATACAGCCGCTGCATAGGCTTGCCTTTTTCCAGTGAGAGCGGGCGGCGACGTTTGAAAATGCCTGCGGCAGAACGTCGCATGTACGAGGCGAAATAGATTAACACAGGGCCGAAACGGGCCGCAGCAAGGGCAGGGAGCGGGGATGAATATCAGGGAGTGGCCGGCTGCAGAGCGGCCGAGGGAGAAGTTGTTGGAGCGCGGGGCGTCGGTGCTGTCGGATGCCGAATTGTTGGCCGTATTGCTGGGCTCGGGGGTTGCCGGGCGCAATGTGCTGGATCTGGCTCGAGGGATTTTGCTGCGCTTTGGCGGGCTTAGGCAGTTTCTTGAGGCAGACCGTGAGGCCGTGCTTCTCGAGCCAGGGCTGGGGCCGGTGAAATATGCGCAGCTGCAGGCCTTGCTTGAGATCGGCAGGCGTTATCTGGACGAGTCCATCGAGCGCAAGCCGGTTCTGGAGAGTCCGGCGTCAGTTCGGCGTTACCTGAAGTCCATGCTGCGTCATGAGTCCAGTGAGGTGTTTGGCTGCCTGTTTCTAGATTCCAAGCACCGGCCGCTAGCGTTCGAGATCCTGTTCAGGGGCACGATAGACCGGGCGAGCGTCTACCCGCGAGAAGTGGTGCGGCGGGCGCTGCAACACAATGCGGCGGCGCTGATCCTGTGTCACAACCATCCTTCGGGCAACAGCGAGCCGAGTCAGGATGATGTGCACCTGACACTGTCGCTGAGGCGGGGGTTGGGGTTGATTGATGTACGGGTGCTGGACCATATCATCATTGGCGACGGTGAGCCGCTGTCGATGGTCGAGCAGGGGTGGATTGTGGCTTAGAACCTTCTACAGCCTGTGCCGGCCTCTTCGCGGGTCAAGCCCGCTCCTACAAGTTGAACTGCGCCCCATTTGTTGGACAGTCTGTGATTAGGCTGCTGCAGCCTGACTCCTGTATGCCACGGGAGTCAGGCCGCCCAGCCCCATCTTGATTCGATCCAGAAAGGCATGGATGGCTGAAAGTTTGAACTGCTTGGTGTGCTTGCTCACGTAAAACGCCCCTGAGGTTGGATTTTTTGTCCAACATCAGGGGCGCAGTTCAAGTGCCGCGATTCCTGTAGGAGCGGGCTTGTCCCGCGAAAGGGCCGGTGCAGGTTTAGCGAGTAGCCGAGACCTTGCTGAAGTCCAGCCGCCCGAACGGGCTCACCTGATACCCCTCGACCCCTTGGCGCAACAGCGTCGCCGCCGTCGGATGCGCCAGCGGCACCCACAGCGCCTGCTGCTGAATCAGGGTTTGTGCCTGCTGGTACAGCCGGCTGCGCACGCTCTGGTCAGTGGTGGTGCGCCCGGCACTGATCAGCTGGTCCAGGCGGTCATCGCAGAACCGTGCGAAGTTGGTCCCCGACTTTACCGCCGCGCAGGAAAACTGCGGGCTGAGGAAATTGTCCGGATCGCCGTTGTCACCGGCCCAGCCCATGAACAGCAGGTCATGCTCACCCGCCTTGGCCCGGCGGATCAGCTCGCCCCACTCGATCACGCGGATTTCCGCCTTGATGCCGATCTTCGCCAGGTCGGCCTGAAGCATCTGTGCCCCCAGGCTCGGATTGGGGTTGAGCAGGCTACCCGACGGACGGGTCCAGATGGTCGTGCTGAAACCATCGGCCAGGCCTGCCTTGGCCAGTAATGCCTTGGCCTTGGTCAGGTCCAGCGGGTAGCCGGGCAAGTCCTTGGCGTAGCTCCAGGTGGTGGGCGGGTAGGGGCCGTTGGCGGCGGTGGCGGTGTCTTCGAACACTGCCTTGAGGTAGGCCTGCTTGTCGAAGGCCAGGTTGATCGCCTGGCGTACTTCAGGCTTGTCCAGCGGCGCGTGTTCGCTGTTGATGGCGACAAAGGCGGTCATGAACGCCGGCGTGGTGGCGACCTTGAGATTTCCGTCCTTGCCGGCTTCCGTGATGTCCACCGGCTTGGGCGACAGGGCCACCTGGCATTCGTTGCGCTTGAGCTTCTGCAGGCGCACGTTGGCGTCGGTAGTGATGGCGAAGATCAGCGGGTCGACCGCAGGCTTGCCGTCGAAGTAATCCGGGTTGGCGCGATATCGCACCACTGCGTCTTTCTGGAAGCGCTGGAAGACGAACGGACCGGTGCCGATAGGCTGGCTGTTGAGCTTCTCCGGGGTGCCGTCCTTCATCAGCTTGTCGGCATACTCGGCCGAGTAGATCGAGGCAAAGCCCATACTCAGGGTGGCCAGGAAGGTGGCATCGGCGTGGGTCAGGGTGAAGCGCACGGAGTTCGGCTCGGGCGCCTCGATAGTCTTTATCAAGCTGCCCAGTTGCAGCGACTGGGCATGCGGGTAACCGCCCGGCGCGGTCTTGTGCCAGGCGTGGGCGGGGTAGAGCATGCGCTGGAAACTGAACAGCACGTCGTCGGCGTTCAGTTCGCGGGTGGGTTTGAAGTACGGCGTGGTATGGAACTTCACCCCGTCGCGCAGCTTGAAGTCGTACGTCAGGCCATCGGCCGACACCGTCCAGCTCTGTGCCAGGCTGGGCACCACCTTGCCCTGGCCCACGTCAAACTCGACCAGGCGGTTCATCAGCACGTCGGCCGAGGCGTTGGTGGTGGTCAGCGAGTTGTACTGGACCACGTCGAAGCCTTCAGGGCTGGCCTCGGTGCAGATGCTCAGCGGCGTGGCCTGGGCAACGCCCGCGGCGATCAGGGAGGTGAACAATAAGGAAAGGGCGGCAGCACGCATCGTGGCTCCTTGGCTGGTCAGTGGCCCATCTGCCGGCGCAGTCTGGAAAAGTCCTACCCTAGTGCGCGTTTTCGGAAATGACCACCTTCTTTTTCAGTCGCTTGGCGACGAGCGGTCGACAGCGCGGCGGGCGAGTCGCTATGCTGCTCGCGCGCTATTTGCAGCACACGAATGCTCATCTTCTGTTGTTGCGGCGTAGTCTTTCTGGTATAAAGCAGCGCTCTTTTCTAGGGGCTCGGCCTGTCGCATCAGCGGATCCGGTCGATAAGACCTCCAGAATCACGGCGCCTGGCGCCAAAGACTGAGAGATTAAGCGGCCAACCCATGCCGGGTTGGGCATGTGGTTTTAGAGGGCTGAGTCATGTCGAGAGTCTGTCAAGTTACTGGTAAGGGTCCAGTAACCGGGAACAACATTTCCCACGCAAACAACAAAACCCGTCGTCGTTTCCTGCCGAACCTGCAGCACCACCGTTTCTGGGTTGAATCCGAGAAGCGTTTCGTGCGTCTGCGCGTATCCGCCAAAGGCATGCGTATCATCGACAAGCGCGGCATCGACGCCGTTCTGGTTGATATCCGTAAAGCTGGCGCCAAGGTTTAAGGGAGAACATCATGCGTGAATTGATCCGTCTGGTTTCGAGTGCCGGTACCGGCCACTTCTACACCACCGACAAGAACAAGCGCACCACCCCGGACAAAATCGAGATCAAGAAATACGATCCGGTTGTTCGCAAGCACGTGGTGTACAAGGAAGCCAAGATCAAGTAATTGATCGGCGACCTGAAAAAAACCCGCATCCGAAAGGACGCGGGTTTTTTTATGCCTGCGGCAAGATCAATTGAAGCTGAAGCCCTGGATCAGCTGGTTGGCATCGGTGCGGATGTGAATCCGGTTGATGTCGTATTCTTTTGTACTCATTTCGTTAGGCCCTACGACGCGAGGGCGGCCAGTGATTTCGGTGATGGTGCTTTTCACCGACGGCTCGTAGGGCGTACCGACCAGGTGGGAGAGAGCTTGCAACACTTCGTCGTTGTTCATGATGAGCTTCCTTTTGCGTGAGAATGGCCCGATGCGGGCGGGATCATCCTCACGCAGCCGATGAAGGCGTCGGCGTTACATAATTACTTCTGCTCGAACATCACATAGATCTTGCGGCAAGGCTCCAGCACTTCCCAGGTGCCCTTGAAGCCTGCCGGGATGACAAACCGATCACCGGCACGCAGGGTCTTGGCCCCACCTTCCTGGTCGCGCAGCACCGACACACCCTGCACGATCTCGCAATATTCATGCTCGGTGTAGCTCACCGTCCATTGCCCCACCTCACCTTCCCAGACACCTGCGGCAAACTGCCCGCATGGGCTGGAATAGTGGTTGTAGACAGCCTGGTCCGGCTCGCCCTTGAGAATTTTTTCCGCCGCAGGGCGGTAGCGTTCGGCCTCGGTGAGAACCTGGGCGAAGTCGATGATGCTGTCGATGCTCATGGTGCGGCTCCTTTTGTTGTTTAATAAAATGCACATCAGTAGGCTTTTAGGCTGTTCGTGTCAAATATATTGATACTTTACCCCGCCTGGTTTAGGGTATCGCTTGCCCGTGTGCGCTCGTCGCCCGGCCAGCATTCTGACAACGCCAGTGAGTCCTCAGTGCGGCGTTGCACCTAAACAAGAGGAGGAGTTTCGTATGACCACCCTGACTCGTGCGGACTGGGAACAACGTGCCCAGCAACTGAAGATCGAAGGCCGCGCCTTCATCAACGGCGAATACACCGACGCCGCATCCGGTGAAACATTCGACTGCCTGAGCCCGGTCGACGGACGCTTCCTGGCCAAGGTTGCCAGCTGCGACCTGGCCGACGCCAACCGCGCCGTGGAAAATGCACGCGCCACTTTCAATTCCGGCGTCTGGTCGCAACTGGCCCCAGCCAAGCGCAAGGCCAAGCTGATCCGCTTTGCCGACCTGCTGCGCAAGAACGTCGAAGAGCTGGCGCTGCTGGAAACCCTGGACATGGGCAAGCCGATCGGCGACTCCTCCAGCATCGACGTGCCGGGCGCGGCGCAAGCCATTCACTGGACCGCCGAAGCCATCGACAAAGTCTACGACGAAGTCGCCCCTACGCCACACGACCAGCTTGGCCTGGTGACCCGTGAGCCGGTGGGTGTGGTCGGTGCCATCGTGCCGTGGAACTTCCCGCTGCTGATGGCCTGCTGGAAAATCGCTCCGGCCCTGGCTACCGGTAACTCGCTGGTGCTCAAGCCGTCCGAGAAATCCCCGCTGACCGCCATCCGCATCGCCCAGCTGGCCATCGAAGCCGGTATCCCGGCTGGCGTGCTGAACGTGCTGCCAGGCTATGGCCACACCGTGGGCAAGGCCCTGGCCCTGCACATGGACGTCGACACCCTGGTGTTCACCGGTTCGACCAAGATCGCCAAGCAGCTGATGGTCTACGCTGGCGAGTCGAACATGAAGCGCATCTGGCTGGAAGCCGGCGGCAAGAGCCCGAACATCGTCTTCGCCGACGCCCCGGACCTGCAAGCCGCCGCTGAAGCTGCGGCCAGCGCCATCGCCTTCAACCAGGGCGAAGTCTGCACCGCTGGTTCCCGTCTGCTGGTCGAGCGTTCGATCAAGGACAAGTTCCTGCCAATGGTGGTCGAGGCCCTCAAAGGCTGGAAGCCAGGCAACCCGCTGGACCCACAGACTACCGTCGGTGCCCTGGTCGACACCCAGCAGATGAACACCGTGCTGTCGTACATCGACGCCGGCCACAAGGACGGCGCCAAGCTGCTGGCCGGCGGCAAGCGCACCCTGGAAGAAACCGGTGGCACCTACGTCGAGCCAACCATCTTCGACGGCGTGACCAACGCCATGAAGATCGCCCAGGAAGAAATCTTCGGCCCAGTGCTGTCGGTGATCGCCTTCGACACCGCCGAAGAAGCCATCGCCATCGCCAACGACACCCCGTATGGCCTGGCCGCTGGCATCTGGACCTCGGACATCTCCAAGGCCCACAAGACCGCCCGTGCCGTGCGCGCTGGCAGCGTCTGGGTCAACCAGTACGACGGCGGCGACATGACCGCGCCGTTCGGTGGCTTCAAGCAGTCGGGCAACGGCCGCGACAAGTCGCTGCATGCACTGGAGAAGTACACCGAGCTGAAGGCGACCTGGATCAAGCTGTAATTCCAGTGGGGGCCGCCTAGCGGCCCCAACAATGGCCGGGGCGGCTCATACCGCCCCGGCTTCGTCGTTTCTGCCATTCAAGAATTCTGCCTGGGAGGCTGCAATGCGTTGGGGAACCTATTTTGCCGTGCTGGCGTCGGTGCTCAGTGTCGGGCTCGCGCTCGGTGTGAGCATGCCGCTGGTGTCTCTGCGCCTTGAGGCTTGGGGCTACGGTGGGTTCGCCATCGGCGTGATGGCGGCCATGCCGGCGCTGGGCGTGCTGCTCGGGGCCAGCTTGGCCAGCCGCCTGGCCGGCTGGGTCGGCGTGCCCTCGGCGATGCGCCTGTGCCTTTGGGGTGGGGCGCTGTCCATTGGCCTGGTGGCGCTGCTCCCAAGCTACCCGTTGTGGCTGGCCCTGCGCCTGCTCATAGGCATGTCGCTGACCGTGGTGTTCATCCTTGGCGAGAGCTGGATCAACCAGTTGGTGGTCGAACAATGGCGCGGTCGCCTGGTGGCGCTGTACGGCAGCAGCTACGCCCTGAGCCAGCTGGCCGGGCCGTTGGTGCTGGGTTTCCTCGGTTCCGGCGATGACTTCGGTTTCTGGGCCGCGACCGGGCTGTTGCTGCTGGCACCCTTGCTGCTGCTCGGGCGTGGTGGCGCACCCAGCACCGAAGCCTGCAGCGTGACCTTCGGCGACCTGTTCGCCTTCTGCCGCCGCTTGCCGGTGATTGCCTGGGCTGTCGCCCTGTTTGCCGCCTTCGAGGCGATGATTCTTACCTTGCTGCCGGTGTATTGCCTGGAGCAGGGCTTCAGCACCGAGGTCGCCCTGTTCATGGTCAGCACCGTGGTGGTGGGCGATGCGGTGCTGCAGTTGCCGATCGGCGCCTTGGCCGACCACATGTCGCGGCAGGCTCTGTTCACCGGCTGTGCGGTGACCTTGATGGTTTCCAGCCTGGCGATTCCGTTGTTGTTGGACACACCCGCGATCTGGCCCCTGTGGGTGCTGTTCGGTGCCAGTGCCGGTGGTTTGTTCACCTTGTCGCTGATATTGATCGGCGAGCGCTATCGCGATGACGCCCTGGTGCGGGCCAATGCTCATGTGGCGCAGCTATGGGGTATCGGTTGCCTGCTCGGGCCGTTGCTGGCCGGCGCGGGGAGCCAGTGGATCAGCGGGCATGCGCTGCTGTGGCTGATGGCTGCGGGGGCAGCCGGCCTGGTGGTGCTGACCCGCAGGCGCGGAGCATTCGAGCCTGCCTCGGCCTGAGCCTAGAGCATTTTCTCCAGGCCAACGGCCTTGCTGATCCAGGCATTGAAGCGTCGCCAGAGGCCGCCTGGTTCTGATGTCAGCATGTGCCGTTGGCCATTGTCCTCAGTGGCCCAGACCAGCTTGTCGCCCACCAGCTTGACCTGGTAACTCAACGCTGGCGCCATACCCTGCTGGGCCAGCTCGCGGGTGTATTCGGCCAGCTCCGGGCTGTCCACCAGCACGCCAACCTCGGTGTTCCACAGCACCGAGCGAGGGTCGAAGTTGAACGAGCCGATAAAGGTCTTGCGGCGGTCGAACACGATGGCCTTGGTGTGCAGGCTCGAGTCCGAGCTGCTGCCATGGAAGCTCAGGCGCGCAGGGGGCGGGGCGCCTGGCTGACGACGCAATTCGAACAGCTGCACGCCGTGCTCGAGCAGCGCGCGGCGATAGGGTGCATAACCGCCGTGTACCGCCGGCACGTCGGTGGCTTCCAGCGAGTTGGTCAGCAACTTGACCGAAGCCCCGGCGTCGGCCCGGCCGGTCAGGTACAGCAAACCCGGCTCACCCGGCACGAAATAGGCCGACATCAAAATCAGCTCGCGTTGCACGTTGGCCAGGTCCGGTGCCAGTTGCTGGCTCATCAGCAGTTGCGGGTCCGGCTCATCATCGGCCAATACCTTGCTCGGCGCATCCCACAGTGCCTGGGCGTGGGCCCAGATCAGTTCGTTGCGCCACGTATCCAGGCGCGGTTGCGTCTGGTAGGACATGAGCCGGTCATACAGCGCCTTGCGCTGTACCCGCGCCTGGGCCAGGGACACTTCCAGACGCTGGCGGCTGGCGCGCAGGTCATCGGCATCCGGGGCATGCCAGAGGAAGTCGGTGATCGGCCGGCTCAGGGCGCTGTTCCAGTACTGGTCGAAGCTGTGCCCCAGTTGTTCGGCCACCGGGCCGACGCCAAGCAGGTCAATGTCGGTGAAGTTGAGGTTGGGTTCGGCATCGAAGTACTCGTCACCCAGGTTGCGCCCGCCGACGATGGCCATGCTGTTGTCTACCAGGAACAACTTGTTATGCATGCGACGGTGCTGGCGCGACAGGTTGAACAGGCGGCCGACTGCACGCGTCACGCCTGTGCTGCGCCCAAGGTGCAACGGATTGAACACGCGGATCTCGATGTTCGGGTGGGCATCGAGGGTACCCATGATGGTGTCCAGGCCATCGCTGGTGGTGTCGTCGAGCAGGATGCGCACGCGTACGCCGCGGTCGGCTGCACGCAGCAGTTCGTGCACCAGGGCGCGGGTGCTCAAGCCATCGTGGACAATGTAGTACTGCAGGTCGATGCTCGCCTGGGCGTTGCGAATCAGCTCGGCGCGGGCACGGAAGGCCTCGTTGCTGTTGGGCAGCAGGCGAAAACCCGAACGCCCGTTATAGGACGCGGCCTGGCGCAACACCGAGCGGCCGAATGCCGACTCGCTGGCGGGCAGGGCCTGGCTGGTTTCGTGGGGCGTGCCGATGCTGGCGCAGCCATTGAGGCCGAGCAGCAGCACCAGCAGCAGAGACAAGGCTCGCTGGAGTCTCAAGGGTGAATCGTCCTGTACGGCAAAGCACTAAGGGGTTGGACTACGAAAGGCGGCGCAAAGTTACGCCTCGACGTTGCCTTCAGCCACTAGACGAAGGGCGGTTTCACCAACCTTGCGCACGGCCGCTTCGATCTCCGGTGTTGGCCGCGCGGCGAAATTCATGCGCAGGCAATGCCGGAACTTGCCCGAGGCCGAGAAGATGCTGCCCACGGCGATCTGCACACCCTGCTCCAGTAAAGCGCGGTTCAGGCGTAGCGTGTCGAAATCTTCGGGCAACTCCACCCACAGCATGAAGCCGCCTTGCGGCCGGCTGACCCGGGTACCGGGCGGGAAATAGCGGGTTACCCAGTCGCTCATCAGATCGCGGCCACGCTGGTACTGGCTGCGCATGCGTCGCACATGGGGCTGGTAGTGGCCAGCGGCGATGAAGTCGGCGATCGCCAGTTGCGGCTGGCTGGCAGTGCTGCCGGTGCTGATGTATTTCATGTGCAGCACCCGCTCCAGGTAGCGGCCGGGGGCGACCCAGCCGATGCGCAGGCCAGGGGCGAGGGTCTTGGAAAACGAACTGCACAGCAGCACACGGCCGTCGTCGTCGAACGATTTGAGGGTGCGCGGGCGCGGGTAGGTGTAGGCCAGGTCGCCATACACGTCGTCTTCAAGGATCGCCACATCGTAGCGCTGGGCCAGGCTCAGCAGGGCTTTCTTGCGGGCTTCGGGCATGATGTAGCCGAGCGGGTTGTTGCAGCTCGGGGTGATCTGGATGAGCTTGATCGGCCATTGCTCGAGCGCCAGTTCCAGGGCTTCGAGGCTGATGCCGGTGACCGGGTCGGTAGGAATTTCCAGGGCCTTCATGCCCAGGCCTTTGAGGGTCTGCATGGCGCCGTGGAAGCTTGGCGAGTCGACCGCGACGATATCGCCCGGCTCGCACACTGCACGGATGCTGCACGACAGCGCCTCATGGCAGCCCGTGGTTACCACCAGGTCGGCCGGCCCCAGGCGGCAGCCGGAGTCGAGCATCAGCCGGGCGATCTGCTCGCGCAGGGCCAGGTTGCCATGGATGTTGTCGTAGTACAGGCCGGGCATGTCCTGGCGCCGGCTCAGTTGGGCGAGGCTGCGCAGCAGCGGCTTGAGGGTCGGGCTGTCGATGTCGGGCATGCCGCGGCCGAGCTGGATCACATCCTGGCGCGGGGTGCTGCGTAACAGTTCCAGTACCTGCTCCCATTGCGAGATATCCACCGGGCGTTGGGCCGGGCGGCTGACCGCGGGCAGGGCAGGGAGGTGGCGGTGGTCGCTGACGAAGTAGCCGGACTTGGGCCGTGGCGAGACCATGCCGCTGTCTTCGAGCATGCGGTAGGCCTGCTGCACGGTACTCAGGCTGACACCGTGCTCCACGCTGAGGGCGCGCACCGATGGCAGGCGTTGGCCGGGGCGGTAGAGGCCCTGTTCGATGCGCGCACCGAGCAGCTCGGCGAGGTTCAGGTAGAGGGTCACGGCATACTCCTACGCTTCTTGTAGGAAGCGACCAGTACAGTTGCGTTGAAAATACAGCATTCAGGCGTCAGACGACCAATTCTGTATGGGAATAATAAGCCAGTATTGGATCTGTATTGCCACACTTGTCGTCGCGCATGCTTTCTCCACGGTTACACACTGAATGGGAGAGAGCAGCGATGGGTGGCATGAGCGATGTGCGCTTGCAACTGTTGGCCAAGGAACTGGACGCCGGGCAGCAGACCAAGGTTTTCAACGCACCGGTAGGGCTCGGGCGTTGGGGGCTGATGCTGCATCGCTGGCACACCCGCCGAGCCCTGCTGCAGCTGGATGATCACCAGCTGCGGGACATCGGCCTGAGCTGGGAGCAGGCACATACCGAGGGGCGCAAACCCTTCTGGAGAGACTAGCAATCCAAGGCCTCAGACCAGCTCTTTGAGCCGATGCCAGAGCATCCCCAGGGCCAGTACTGGCGAGCGCAGGTGCTTGCCGCCGGGGAAGGTGACATGCGGCACCTTGGCGAACAGGTCGAAGCGCCCGCTTTCCTGGCCGCTGATCGCTTCACCCAACAGGCGCGCGGCCAGGTGGGTGGCGTTGAGGCCGTGGCCCGCATAGGCCTGGGCGTAGTAGACGTTAGGCTGGCTGGCCAGGCGGCCGACCTGTGGCAGGCGGTTGGCGCCGATGCCGATCATGCCGCCCCACTGATAATCGATGCGCACATCCGCCAGCTGCGGGAACACCTTGAGCATCTTCGGCCGCATGTAGGCGGCGATGTCCTTCGGGTCGCGCCCGGAATAGTGGCAGGCACCGCCGAACAACAGGCGGCGGTCGGCCGACAGGCGGTAGTAGTCCAGCGCCACACGCTGGTCGCACACGGCCATGTTCTGCGGTAGCAACTGATGGGCGCGTTCTTCGTCCAGCGGCTCGGTGGCAATGATGTAGCTACCGGCGGGCAGCACCTTGCCGCCCAGCTCACGGTTGAGGTCGTTATGGTAGGCATTGCGGCACAGCACCAGGGTCTTGGCGCGCACCCGGCCCTGGGCGGTGTGCACCTGGACTTCAGGGCCGTAGTCGATGCGCGTGACCTCGGACTGCTCGAACAGCTTTGCGCCCAGGTGGCTGGCCACGGCCGCTTCACCCAGGGCCAGGTTGAGCGGGTGCAGGTGGCCCGAACCCATGTCGATCAGGCCGCCGACGTAGCGGTCGGAACCCACCACGCTGTGCATGTCGTCCTTGCCGACCAGGCGCAGTTCGTGGCGGTAGCCCAGGCTGTGCAGTTCATCGGCATCCTCGGCAAAGCCCTTCAGCTCGCTGGGTTTGTTGGCCAGGTCACAGTAGCCCCAAGTCAGGTCGCAGGCGATGGCATGGCGCTCGACCCGTTCGCGAACGATCTGCACGGCTTCCAGGCCCATTAGCCTCAGGCTGCGTACGCCTTCTTCGCCGAGCACCGGGAGAAACTGCTCCAGGCCGTGGCCGACGCCGCGAATCAGCTGGCCGCCATTGCGCCCGCTGGCGCCCCAGCCGAGCTTGCGTGCTTCCAGGAGGATCACCGAGAAGCCGCGCTCGGCCAGTTCGATGGCGGTGTTCAGGCCCGAGTAGCCACCACCGACGATACACACGTCGGCGCTGTGTTCGCCTTGCAGGTAGGAATGGTCCGGGTGGGGCGCGCTGCTGGCGGCGTAGTAGGAGGCGGCGTGCTGCGCGCTGTGAATCATGAGCGAGGTCCTGTGGCGATTTTGGTTGTAGGAGGATAAGCCGTGGCTTGGTAATTGGCCCTATAATTCAAACCGGATTTCACTTTCAATCTTGTACCCAGCCATGTCCTGCAACCGTCACAAGATCCACTTCCTGCGCGAGCTCATTCCTTCGTTCGAATGCGAGCCCGGCTGTCATGACTGCTGCGGCCCGGTGACCACCTCATCGGAGGAGATGGCCCGCCTGCCGCGCAAGACCCAGGCCGAACAGGAGGCCGCGCTGGAGCACCTGAACTGCGTGCACCTGGGCCCCAACGGCTGCACCGTCTATGAAGAACGGCCGATGATCTGCCGCCTGTTCGGCACCACGCCGCGCATGGCCTGCCCGCGTGGCCGAGGCCCGGACCCGATGATCGAGCCCGAAGCCGAACAGCTGGTCCACCAGTTCATCGCCAGCACGCGCCAGGTGCTGGTCTAGCCTCAGTCAGGGATCGGCAGGCAGAGGCTCTCTTTCACCTCTTCCATCACGATGTAGCTCTTCGACTCGCGCACGTGTGGCAGCTTCAGCAGGATGTCGCCGAGCAGCTTGCGGTATGAGGCCATTTCGGAAATGCGCGCTTTCACCAAGTAGTCGAAGTCGCCGGATACCAGATGGCATTCCAGCACATGGGGCAGCTTGAGCACCGCACGGCGGAACTCCTCGAAAGTGTCGCCGGACTTGTAGTCCAGGCTGATTTCCACGAACACCAGCAGGCTGCCCTTGAGGTGCTGCGGATTCAGCCGGGCGTTGTAGCCCATGATGATGCCCTCGCGCTCCAGGCGGCGCACGCGCTCGGTGCAAGGCGTGGTGGAAAGCCCAACTTTCTCGCCCAGTTCGGTGAAGGAAATACGCCCGTCATTCTGCAGAATGCGCAGGATGTTACGGTCGATCTTGTCCAGTTCACGCTTGCTCTGGTGCTGGGTTCTCATAGGGGATGCCCCTCCGTGAAAGGCGATTTTGCCGAGAATTCTCGCCAATAATAGGCTTTTATATAGTGAATTGCACTGGGCTCAGATTCTTATACTGCGCGCATCCATGCCATATCAACAAAATAGCGGTGCGCCGCGCGCGAGGGATGAACGATGCGAGTATTGGTACTAGGTAGCGGTGTGATTGGTACCGCCAGTGCCTATTATCTGGCCCGGCAAGGCTTTGAGGTGACCGTGGTCGACCGCCAGCCGGCAGTGGCCCTGGAAACCAGCTTTGCCAACGCAGGCCAGATCTCGCCCGGCTATGCCTCGCCCTGGGCCGCCCCCGGTGTGCCGCTGAAAGCCATCAAGTGGTTGCTGGAGCGCCACGCGCCCCTGGCCATCAAACTGACCGGTGATGTCGACCAGTACCTGTGGATGGCGCAGATGCTGCGCAACTGCACCGCCAGTCGCTACGCAGTGAACAAAGAGCGCATGGTGCGCCTGTCCGAGTACAGCCGTGACTGCCTCGACGAACTGCGCGCCGAAACCGGTATTGCCTACGAGAACCGGAGCCTGGGTACTACCCAGCTGTTCCGCACCCAAGCCCAGGTTGACGCCGCGGCCAAGGATATCGCCGTGCTCGAACAGTCCGGCGTGCCTTACGAGCTGCTCGACCGTGATGGTATTGCCCGTGTGGAACCGGCCCTGGCCGGGGTGAAAGACATCCTCGCTGGCGCCCTGCGCCTGCCCAACGACCAGACCGGCGACTGCCAGCTGTTCACCACCAAGCTCGCCGAAATGGCGGTGAAGCTGGGTGTGGAGTTCCGCTTCGGCCAGGACATCCAGCGCCTGGACTTCGCCGGTGACCGCATTAATGGTGTGTGGATCGACGGCAAGCTGGAAACCGCCGACCGCTACGTGCTGGCCCTGGGCAGCTACTCACCGCAGATGCTCAAGCCCCTGGGCATCAAGGCCCCGGTGTATCCGCTCAAGGGTTACTCGCTGACCGTGCCGATCACCAATGCCGACATGGCGCCGACCTCGACCATTCTCGACGAGACTTACAAGGTCGCGATCACCCGTTTCGACAACCGCATCCGCGTTGGCGGCATGGCTGAAATCGCCGGTTTTGACCTGTCGCTGAACCCGCGTCGGCGCGAAACGCTGGAGATGATCGTCAACGACCTTTATCCTCGCGGCGGCGACCTGAGCGAGGCCAGTTTCTGGACCGGCCTGCGCCCGGCGACCCCGGACGGTACGCCGATCGTGGGTGCCACCGCGTTCCGCAACCTGTTCCTCAACACCGGCCACGGTACGCTGGGCTGGACCATGGCGTGCGGTTCTGGCCGCTTGCTGGCCGACCTGATTGCGCGCAAGAAGCCGCAGATCAGTGCCGAAGGCCTGGACATCTCCCGGTATGGCAACAGCCCGGAAGTCGCCAAGCACGGTCAGGCCGCGCCTGCCCACCAGCAGTAAGGTCGCCTGTACTGGCCCCTTCGCGGGGCAAGCCCGCTCCTACAGGGCCCGCGTCGCCCTGTGTGAAACCTGTAGGAGCGGGCTTGCCCCGCGAAAGACCCAACACCGTTTTCAACTTGTGAACCACCATAAGGCAGCCGCCATGCGACCCGCCCGCGCCCTGATCGACCTGCAAGCCCTCCGCCACAACTACCGTCTGGCCCGTGAACTGTCCGGTGCCAAGGCCCTCGCCGTGGTCAAGGCTGACGCCTACGGCCACGGTGCCGTGCGTTGCGCCCTGGCCCTGGAGCCCGAAGCCGATGGCTTTGCCGTGGCCTGCATCGAAGAAGCGCTGGAGTTGCGCGCGGCCGGCATCAAGGCCCCGGTATTGCTGCTCGAAGGTTTCTTCGAAGCCAGCGAGCTGGCGCTGATCGCCGAGCACGACCTGTGGTGCGTGGTGCATTCGCTGTGGCAGCTCGAAGCCATCGAGCAGACCCAGGTGCACAAGCCGCTGACCATCTGGCTCAAGCTCGACAGCGGCATGCACCGTGTCGGCCTGCACCCCAAGGACTACCACGACGCCTACCAGCGCCTGCTGGCCAGCGGCAAGGTTTCGCGCATCGTGCTGATGAGCCACTTTGCCCGCGCCGACGAGCCGGAGGCCGACGCCACCGAGCAGCAGATCGCCGTGTTCAACGCCGCCCGTGAAGGCCTGGCTGCCGAATGCAGCCTGCGCAACTCGCCCGGTGTGCTGGCCTGGCCGCAGGCCCCGAGCGACTGGGTGCGCCCAGGCATCATGCTGTACGGCGCCAGCCCCTTCGAAGCCGACCAGCCCCAGGCTGCGCGCCTGCAGCCGGTGATGACCCTGCAATCGCGGGTCATCAGTGTGCGCGAGCTGCCTACCGGTGAGCCGGTGGGCTACGGTGCCAAGTTCGTCAGTCCGCGCCCGACCCGCGTTGGCGTGGTCGCCATGGGCTACGCCGACGGCTACCCGCGCCATGCGCCCACCGGCACACCGGTGATGGTTGCCGGCAAGCGCAGCCAGCTGATTGGCCGTGTGTCGATGGACATGCTCTGCATCGACCTCACCGACGTGCCCGAGGCCACCGTCGGCAGCCCGGTCGAGCTGTGGGGCAAGCAGGTGCTGGCCAGTGATGTGGCGATGCAGGCCGGGAGCATTCCCTACCAGATCTTCTGCAACTTGAAACGCGTGCCGCTGGACTATTACGGCGAATAAGGCGCCGAAGCGGACAGCATGAGGGGCGGTGTGTTGTAAATACTGAACGGCATTGCCATGATATCGTTCACATATACCCCGCCATCTCACCGTTTCAGGAGGCTCCAGCTTTGGACGTCGGCGAACGACTGCAAGCCATCCGCAAGCTCAAGGGCCTGTCCCAGCGGGAACTCGCCAAGCGCGCGGGGGTGACCAACAGCACCATCTCGATGATCGAGAAGAACAGCGTCAGCCCCTCGATCAGCTCGCTGCGCAAGGTCCTCAGCGGCATTCCCATGTCGATGGTCGAATTCTTTTCGGTCGAGCTGGAGGCCGAAAGCCCCGCGCAGATTGTCTACAAGGCCCACGAGCTGATCGACATCTCCGACGGTGCGGTGACCATGAAGCTGGTGGGCAAGTCGCACCCCAACCGCGCCATCGCCTTCCTGACCGAGGTTTATCCACCCGGTGCCGATACCGGCGCCGAGATGCTCACCCACGATGGTGAAGAAACCGGCATCCTGCTCGAAGGCAAGCTCGAACTGGTGGTGGGCAACGAGATCTTCATCCTTGAGGCGGGCGACAGCTACTACTTCGAAAGCACCCGTCCGCACCGTTTCCGCAATCCGTTCGACGCGCCAGCGCGGCTGATCAGTGCGGCGACACCGTCGAACTTTTGATCCAGCGCAGTGCATTGCTTCGGCAATACCCCTTTCCTGAGTGGGGTCGTTTCACGGTTTCCGGGTTCCCGCTATACTTTTCAACGCTCGCATTACCGTGGCCGCGGGCGTGATTAGCCACCATGAGGGTGTTCGCGTGAACCAAATCAAGAAGATGCTGGCCGTACCAGCAGCCGTATTCGCCCTTTGGGCAATGAGCGCAACCGCAGCGACCAACGACGAGCTCGCCAAACGCCTTGAGCCGGTGGGCCAGGTGTGTGTGCAGGGCCAGGAATGCAAGGGTATGGAAGTGGCAGCCGCAGCAGGCGGTGGCGGAGCCAAGACCCCGGATGACGTGATTGCCAAGCATTGCAACGCCTGCCACGGTACCGGCTTGCTGGGGGCGCCGAAGATTGGCGACGGGGCAGCGTGGAAGAAGCGCGCTGACGAGCAGGGTGGCGTGGACGGGCTGTTGGCCAAGGCCATTACCGGCCTGAACGCCATGCCGCCGAAGGGCACCTGCGCGGACTGCTCGGACGATGACCTGAAAGGGGCCATCAAGAAGATGTCCGGGCTCTGAGCCATAGATGAATTGCACAAGGCCCGCCTTCTTTGGCGGGCTTTGTATTTGTGTAGTCTGTGCCGGCCCTTTCGCGGGGCAACCAACCCACTAGCGCCATGTCCAACCCCTGACCCCATGGATGATTCAGGAGGCCACGATGCACCTTTGCTCCATCGACCAGGCCGTCGAGCAGGTCCTCTCCCGCCTGCCAGCCCATATACACATGGGCCTGCCGCTGGGCCTGGGCAAGCCCAACGCCTTCGTCAACGCGCTGTACGCCCGCGTGCGCGAATTGCCGGAGCGGAGCCTGACAATCTACACGGCGTTATCCCTGGGCCGGCCACCCTTGGGCGACGGCCTGCAAAGGCGCTTCCTCGAGCCCTTCATCGAGCGCGTGTTCGCCGACTACGAAGAACTCACCTACCTCGCCGACTTGCGCAACGACTGTCTGCCGCCGAACATCCGTGTCGAGCAGTTCTTCATGCAACCCGGCAGCCTGCTGCACAGCGAAACTGCCCAGCAGGATTACATCAGCAGCAACTACAGCCATGCCGCTCGCGACATCAACGCCAAGGGCCTGAACCTGGTCGCCCAGTTGGTCGCCGCCACGCCGGAGAAGCCTGTCCACCTGAGCCTGGCCTGCAACCCCGACATCACCCTCGACCTGCAGCCGATGATCGCCAAGCGGCGGGCGGCAGGTGAAACCATCCTCATGCTCGGGCAGGTGCATACCGAACTGCCCTACATGCCGGGCGATGCCGAACTGCCGATCGACGCGTTCGACCTGTTGATCGACGAAGCGGAGCAGCGCCGGCTGTTCTCTACCCCGAACATGCCGGTTACCACCCAGGACCACTGCATCGGTTTGCACGCAAGTTCGCTGGTGCGCGACGGCGGCACCCTGCAGATTGGCATCGGCGCCATGGGGGATGCGCTGGCGGCCGCGTTGCTGGCGCGCCAGGGTGACAACGAAGGGTATCGCGCCTTGCTCGGCGAACTGGATGTCGGCGCGTGGCAAGCGCTGATCGAGCGGGAAGGGGGGCTGGATGCCTTTGCTCAGGGCCTGTACGGGTGCAGTGAAATGTTCGTCAACGGCCTGCTGGCGCTGGCCGAGGCCGGTGTGGTGCGGCGCCCGGCGGACGAGCAGGGCGTTCTGGTGCACGGTGGGTTCTTCCTCGGCCCGCAGGCGTTCTACCAGCGTCTACGCGAGATGCCGCTGGAGCAGCGTGCCCGGTTCGCCATGACCCGCATCAGCTTCATCAACGAACTGTACGGCCAGGAAGACTTCAAGCGCCGCCAGCGCCGCCATGCGCGCTTCGTCAACACGGTGTTCGGCATGACCCTGCTCGGCGCCGGGGTGGCCGACCAGCTGGAGGACGGGCGCGTACTCAGCGGGGTCGGCGGGCAATACAACTTCGTTGCCCAAGGCCATGCGCTGGAAGGAGGGCGCTCGATCCTGCTGCTGCGCAGCTGGCGCGAATCGGGCGGTGAAGTGACGTCCAACCTCTTCTGGCAATACGGCCACTGCACCATTCCCCGGCACCTGCGCGATATCGTGGTGACCGAGTACGGCATTGCCGATTTGCGTGGGCAGACCGACAGCGAGGTGATTGCACGGTTGCTGGCGGTGAGTGATTCGCGCTTTCAGGGCGAGTTGATGGAGCAGGCCAAGCGTGCCGGCAAGCTGGCCAGGGACTTTCAGCTGGATGCGCGGTTTACTGACAATACGCCTGAGCGGCTGGAAGCGATCAAGGCGCGGCATGCGCGACTGTTCCCCGAGTATCCGCTGGGCACGGATTTCACGGCAGAAGAACGCGATCTGTTGCGGGCGCTGAACTGGTTGAAGAGCAAGTTCAAGCTGAGCGAAGTGTTGGAGCTGGGCAAGGCAGCACTGGAGGCGCCGGGGCCGGAAGGGTATGAGGCGCACCTGGCGCGGATGCAGCTGGATCGGCCGCAGGGGTTGAAAGAGGAGCTGTACCAGCGGTTGCTGCTGGCGGGGTTGGCGGCAGCGCGTTAGATCGGTGCTGGGGCATTCGCGGGCGGTCCGACGCCTCGGCAAGCCCGCTTCTACAGGGGAACGCGATCTCCTGTAGGAGCGGGCTTGCCGAGGCGTCGGACCGCCCGCGAAGCAGGCGACGCGGTTACTCGATGAAGCTGACCACACCACCTTCCAGCGACTTCACCCGGGCCAGCGATTCAACGCGGTAGCCCTGGCTGTCCAGCTCGGCACGGCCGCCCTGGAACGACTTCTCGATGACGATGCCCAGGCCGGCAACGGTGGCACCGGCCTGCTTGATGATCGAGATCAGCGCCTGCGACGCCTTGCCGTTGGCCAGGAAGTCGTCGATCACCAGCACGCGGTCGCTGCTGTTGAGATGGCGCGGCGAGATGGCCACGGTGTTCTCGGTCTGCTTGGTGAAGGAGTACACCGAGGCGGTCAGCAGGTTCTCGGTCAGGGTCAGCGACTGGTGCTTGCGCGCGAAAATCACCGGTACGCCCAGCTTCAGGCCGGTCATCACCGCCGGGGCGATGCCCGAGGCTTCGATGGTGACGATCTTGGTCACGCCAGCATCGGCGAACAGGCGGGCGAACTCGTCACCGATCAGCTGCATCAGCGCCGGGTCGATCTGGTGGTTGAGAAACGCGTCGACTTTGAGAACCTGGTCGGAAAGCACGATGCCTTCTTCGCGAATCTTCTGATGCAGTGCTTCCACTGTGGTATTCCTCGATGTAACAAAGGTGGCCGCTGAAAGCGGCAGATTTAAAGAATAAGGGTTGATCAGCGTTTGAGCATCGCCCGGATATCGGCCAGGGCGTTGTTGCCGCGAGCGGCCTTCACCTCGACCGGCGCGTCGTCCAGGCCTTCCCAGGCCAGGTCGTCCGGTGGCAATTCATCGAGGAACCGGCTCGGCGTGCAGTCGATGATCTCACCGTACTGCTTGCGCTTGGCGGCGAAGGTGAAGGCCAGGGTCTGGCGCGCGCGGGTGATGCCCACGTAGGCCAGGCGGCGTTCCTCTTCGATGGTGTCGGCCTCGATGCTGGAGCGGTGGGGGAGGATTTCCTCCTCCATGCCCATGATGAACACGTAAGGGAATTCCAGGCCCTTGGAGGCGTGCAGGGTCATCATCTGTACACCTTCGGCGTTTTCTTCCTCTTCCTGCTGGCGCTCGAGCATGTCGCGCAGCACCAGCTTGCCGATGGCGTCCTCGATGGTCATGTCACCCTCTTCGTCCTTCTCGAGGGTGTTCTTCAGCGCTTCGACCAGGAACCAGACGTTGCTGATGCGAAACTCCGCAGCCTTGTCGCTGGCGGTCTGCTGGCGAATCCAGTTCTCGTAGTCGATGTCGCGGATCATCTCGTGCAGCGCGGCAATCGGGTCTTCCAGGGCGACCTTGTGGCGTACGCCGTCGAGCCAGTGCTTGAAGCGCTGCAGGCGCTCGGTGTAGCGGGCGTCCAGGTGCTCACCCAGGCCCAGCTCCTCGCTGGCGGCGTACATCGAGATGCCGCGCTCGGTGGAATAATTGCCGAGCTTTTCCAGGGTGGTCGAGCCGATTTCCCGGCGCGGTACGTTGATCACCCGCAGGTAGGCGTTGTCGTCGTCCGGGTTCACCAACAGGCGCAGGTAGGCCATGAGGTCCTTGACCTCCTGGCGGCCGAAGAAGCTGTTGCCGCCCGACAGGCGATACGGCACTTGGTGGTGCTGCAGCTTCAGTTCGATCAGCTTGGCCTGGTAGTTGCCGCGGTAGAGGATGGCGAAGTCGCTGTACGGGCGGTTGGTGCGCAGGTGCAAGGTGAGGATTTCCATGGCCACGCGTTCGGCCTCGGCTTCCTCGTTCTTGCAGCGGATCACGCGGATCTCGTCGCCCACACCCATCTCGCTCCACAGCTGCTTTTCGAATGCATGCGGGTTGTTCGCAATAAGCACGTTGGCGCAGCGCAGGATGCGGCTGGTGGAGCGGTAGTTCTGTTCGAGCATGACGATCTTCAGGGAGGGGTAGTCCTCCTTGAGCAGCATCAGGTTCTCTGGGCGTGCGCCACGCCAGGCGTAGATCGACTGGTCGTCATCGCCCACCACGGTGAACTGGTTACGCATGCCGATCAGCATCTTCACCAGCAGGTACTGGCTGGCGTTGGTGTCCTGGTATTCGTCCACCAGCAGGTAGCGCACGCGGTTCTGCCAGCGTTCGAGCACGTCGGGGTGCTCCTGGAACAGCTTGACCGGCAGCAGGATCAGGTCGTCGAAGTCCACCGCGTTGAACGCCTTGAGCGTGCGCTGGTAGTGGGTGTAGACGATGGCGGCGGTCTGCTCGCGCGGGTTGCGCGCCTTTTCCAGGGCTTCGGCGGGCAGGATCAGGTCGTTTTTCCAGGCACCGATCATGTTCTTGATCTCGTCGATGCCGTCGTCGCCGGAGTACTCCTTCTGCATGATGTCCGACAGCAGCGCCTTGATGTCGGACTCATCGAAGATCGAGAAGCCCGGCTTGTAGCCCAGGCGCCCGTGCTCCTTGCGGATGATGTTCAGGCCCAGATTGTGGAAGGTACACACCGTCAGGCCCCGGCCTTCCCCCGGACGCAGCAGGGTGGCGACCCGCTCCTTCATCTCGCGGGCGGCCTTGTTGGTGAAGGTCATCGCCACGATGTACTGGGCACGGATGCCGCAGTTCTGGATGAGGTGGGCAATCTTGCGCGTGATCACGCTGGTCTTGCCCGAGCCAGCACCGGCGAGCACCAATAGAGGGCCGCCGACGTAGTCACGGGCTTCCTGTTGCCGGGGATTGAGTCGGGACATGCTAGAAACCGGGGGTCGCCAGAAAATAGCCGCGCATTCTAACAGGCATGGGCCACTTGTGGCGCGACCGTCTGACGTTTGAGTCAGACTTTTGTTCGGGGGGAAGCATTAGTGAAACTAATGCTATTCACCGGAAAAATCGTAATTGCTGGTTTGCCGACTTTCGCGCAGGATGCACGTCAAAATGCGACGGGAGGCACTGTAGGCAAAGGATATGTCTAAAAGTGAAAATCATTTTCATTTATGCAGTGGCATGTCCGATATCCAACGCTACACCTTACGAGTCTTAAGGAGCCCGCTTGTCCACGCCTGTCGAACCTTTGCGTTTGCTGCTGTTGGCTGATGAGCCGGAATGGGCCGCCTTGTTACGCGAATGCCTGCTGCCGCTGGACGGTAGCGCAGTACTGCTGACCGCGCCGAACTGGGCGGCAGTCGATACCCTTTTCAGCGCAGATCGCCAGGCGGTGGTGCTGGCCACGCCGGCGTTGCAGCCCGCCCCCGGGCGCTGCGAGCTGCCGACCATCCTGTTGCTGGACCATGAACCAGACACTTCCCCAACGGGCGTGAGTGACTGGCTGGTACGCGACCATCTCAATGTCGATGCCCTGCGCCGCTCATTGCGCCATGTACGCGAGCGCGGTGTGCTGGTGGCCACCTTGCAGCGCCTGGCCGAGCAGGACCCACTGACCGGCATTGCCAACCGCCAGGGCTTCCAGGCCCTGCTGACCACGCGCCTGGCCGAGAACGAAGGCCGAGGCGTGGCCCTCGGCCACCTGGACCTTGACAACTTTCGCCATGTCAACGACGCCCTGGGCCATCAGTGCGGCGACCGCCTGATCTTGCAGGTGGTGGCGCGCCTCAAGCAGCAGCTGGAGGCCGGTGACCAGCTGGCGCGCCTGGGCAGCGACGAATTCGCCTTGCTGATCGACACGCGGCGCGATGCCAACCGCGCCGAATGGATCGCCGAACGCATCGTCGAGGCGCTGGCCGAACCTTACTGGATCGACGGCGAAAGTCTGCTGCTGGGTTGCAGCCTGGGCCTGGCCCACGCTCGTGCCCAGGGCGGGCCCGACCCGCTGATGTGGCACGCGCACATCGCCATGCGCCAGGCCAAGGGCAGCCAGGGCTGCACCTTCCACGTGTTCAACGAACGCATCAACCGCAATGCGCGCAGCCTGGCCGACCTGGAAAGCGAACTGCGCCGAGCCTTGCGCCGCGACGAACTGGAGCTGCATTACCAGCCGCGGCTGAACCTTCCCGATGGGCGCATCGTCGGCCTCGAGGCCCTGGTGCGCTGGCGCCATGCCGAGCGCGGCTTGCTGCCGCCCAGCGAGTTCGTGCCACTGGCCGAGCAAAGCGGGCTGATCGTGCCACTGGGTTACTGGGTGATTTCCCGTGCCCTGCGCGACATGCAGGCGCTGCGCGAGCGCGGTCTGGAGCCACTGCACATGGCGGTGAACCTGAGCTTCCGCCAGTTCCAGGACAGCCAGTTGCTGGCCACCCTGAGCCGGTTGATCATCGAACACGGCGTTGATGCCCGTTGGCTGGAGTTCGAACTGACCGAAACGGCGGTGATGCGCCGCAATGAGCTGGTGCGCCAGACCATGGACGCCCTCGGGCGGCTGGGGGTGCGCTTCTCGCTGGACGACTTCGGTACCGGCTTCTCGTCGTTCGTGCACCTGAACAGCCTGCCGATCACCTTGCTCAAGGTCGACCGCAGTTTCGTTGCCGAGATGGAGATGCGCGAGGAGAACCGCAAGCTGGTGCACGCCATGATCAACCTGGCGCACAACCTCAACCTGGAAGTGGTGGCCGAGGGTGTGGAAAGCCCGGAACAGATGGCCTTGCTGCGCGGGTTCGGCTGTGACCAGGTACAAGGGTTCCTGGTCAGCAAGCCGCTACCGGTGGGGGAGTTGATCGATTATCTGCAGCAGGCGTCCGACCGCCCCCTCGTAGCCGCCCTCTAGGGCCTCTGCGCGGGACAAGCCCGCTCCTACAGGATCGCGCGGGACCTGTAGGAGCGGGCTTGTCCCGCGAAGAGGCCCTCCAGTCAGGCCGATACAGCAGCCCCAACCCCGGCCTTGCCCAGCAACCGCTTCATCCGCCACTCGAAGCCAATGGTCACAGCCAGGCACTCGGCGCCCCCACCAGCCAGTAGCAGCACAGTCCGATCAGGAAGGTGGTCTTGGCATCCTTCAAGCCACGGATCGAACCCATGGCGATGGTCTGCATGCCATCGAACAATTCGAACCACGCGGCCACCATCAGCAGCTGCACCGCCAGCTGATAGATCGCGGTAAAGCCGGGGTCGTTACGGTCGATGAACAGCCCCACCAGAGCCTCTGGCAGCAGCAGGAACAACGCCGCAAAGGCAAACATGATCGTCGCCCCGAAGCCGATCCCCACCCGCCCGGCACTGCGGGCGGCCAACAGGTTGCCGGCGCCATAGTAAAGGCCCACGCGCATGGTCACTGCATACGACAGCCCGGTCGGCACCATGAACGCGGTAGAGACGATCTGCAGGGCAATCTGGTGCGCCGCCAGTTGCGTGCTGCCCAGCACGCCCATGCACAGCGCGGCGAAGGCGAACAGCCCGACTTCCACCATGTAGGTGCCGCCAATCGGCAGGCCCAGCCGCCACAGCTCGCGCAGGGCTGGTAGCGAAGGGCGCGACAGCCCTTTGCGCAGCGGGTAGTCGGCGTAAGCCGGGTGCCAGCGGATGTACAGCGCCAGGGCGATGGCCATGCCCATCGACACCACCGCAGTGACCAGGCCGATACCCATCAGGCCCAGCTTCGGCAGGCCAAACATGCCTTCGATCAGGGCGACGTTGAACAGATAGTTGAGCACCGTGCCGACCAGGCTGATGACCATCACCGGGGTCGAGCGCCCCAGCGCACTGGTGAAGCCGCGCAGGGCCATGAAGGTCAGGTAGCCGGGCAGGGCCAGTGGCAGCAGCGTGAGGAACTCGGCCGCCGAGTCGACATTCTCCGGCTGCTGGCCGAACAGCAGCAGCACCGGTTTCAGGTTCCACAGCACCAGTGCCGCCACCAGCGCCAGGCCCCAGGCCAGCCACAGGCCGTTCTGCGCCAGGCGAGTGGCGCCCTCGATGTCGTTGGCGCCCTTGCGGATCGCCACCAGGGTGCCCACTGCGGCGATCACGCCCAGGCAGAAGATCGACACGAACGAGTAGCTCGCTGCACCCAGCCCGCCACCGGCCAGGGCCTGCGGGCTGATGCGGGCCATCATCAGGGTGTCGGTGAGTACCATCAGCATGTGCGCCAACTGCGAGGCGATCAGCGGCCCGGCCAGGCGCAGCAAAGCCTTGAGTTCTGTGGTGGGCGCGACATGCATGGGGGTGTCCTTCTTCCTGAATCGGTGAGCAAGGCGACGATTCTGAGGCTTCGGTCAACTTTGCACAAAAGGATAAATGCGATGGTTGGCATGAGTTGAACTCATGTATATATGATTCTGTGCATTCCATTCCCACCCCCGGATGACAGGTGCCCCATGTCCCGCCAGATGCCTCCCCTGTATGCACTGCGCGCATTCGAAGCGGCTGCGCGGCTGAGCTCGTTCACCCGTGCCGGTGAAGAGCTGTCGATCACCCAGAGCGCGGTTAGCCGGCATATTCGCACCCTCGAAGAGCACTTCGCCTGTCGGCTGTTCGTGCGTAGCGGTCGCAGCCTGCAGCTGACCGAAGCGGCACGGGTGCTGTTGCCCGGTGTGCGTGAAGGCTTTGCGGCGCTGGAGCGCGCCTGCGATACCTTGCGCGGGGAGGATGACATCCTGCGCATGAAGGCACCGTCGACCCTGACCATGCGCTGGCTGCTGGCCCGACTGAGCCGCTTCCGGCACCTGCAACCGGGCAACGAGGTGCAGCTGACCAGTGCCTGGATGGATGTCGACCATGTGGACTTCAATCAGGAGCCGTTCGATTGCGCGGTGCTGCTCAGCGATGGTGTGTTTCCGGCGGACTGGGAAGTACGTCGGTTGTTTGCCGAGCTGTTGATCCCGGTAGGTGCGCCGGACCTGTTGAAGGAGGGGCCGTGGGACGAGCGGCGGCTGGCCGGTATCGAGCTGCTGCACCCGACCCCCGACAAGCGTGACTGGCGCGAATGGCTGGAGCGCATGGGGCTCAGCGACAAGGTCTCACTCAAGGGTGGGCAGGTGTTCGATACGCTGGAGCTGGGCATGATTGCGGCGGCGCGGGGTTACGGCATCTCGATGGGCGACTTGCTGATGGTCGCCGAAGATGTGGCTCAGGGGCGCCTGAGCCTGCCGTGGCCGACGGCGGTGCCAAGTGGCATGGATTATTACCTGGTGTGGCCGCGGACCCGGCCGGGTGGGGAGCGGTTGCGGCGGCTGAGTGTGTTTCTACAGGAAGAAGCGGCAGCGGTGGACTTGCCAGCTGTGGAAATTCTGCCGGCACTTTGACTGCCTGCACTGGCCTCTTCGCGGGGCACGTTGAAGGAAAACGTTTGCGAATAACCCGGCCCGACACTCAAGTATTCAAATGCGACGCCGATCTAGTGGCACCAGCGTCCCGGAAGAGGGCGCGATTTCCCGTCTACAACAAGCGGGCGGTCAGGGTGATCAGGACGATCCCGGCCTCTTGCCAGGAGCTTCTTCATGTCTCGACCGCGTGCCCGAATTGCCTCGCAACTCGGTGTCGCCCTCGCCATCGTGCTGGCGCTGGTGATTTCCGGCAGTACCCTGTTCGCCCTGCGTGCGCTGGACGACGCCAATCTCGCCACCCGCCAGGCCCACCTGGCCAGCGAAGCACGGCTGCTGGCCGACCAGCTCGATACCTTCCACGGTTCGCTCAAGGACAACACCCAGCGCCTGAGCGGCCTGTTCGAGCGCCGCTTCGCCTCGGGCCTGTCGCTGCACGCTAGCGAGACCGTGCAGGTCGCAGGCCAAAGCACGCCCGCCCTGTACCTGGGTGATCGGCTGCTGAACAACGATTTCCAGGTGGTCGACGAATTCCAGCAGATGACCGCCGGCATCGCGACCCTGTTCGTGCGCAGCGGCGATGACTTCGTGCGCATCAGCACCAACCTGAAGAAGCAAGACGGCACCCGCGCCATCGGCACCCAGCTCGACCGCCAGCACCCGGCCTATACCAAACTGCTGGCCGGGCAGATGTACGTCGGCCGCGCCGTGCTGTTCGAGCGCAACTACATGACCCGCTATGTGCCGGTCAGCGACAGCAGCGGCCGGGTGATCGCGGTGTTGTTCGTCGGCTTCGACTACACCGACGCGCAGAACGCCCAGTTCGCCAACCTCAAGCGCTTCCGTATCGGTGAAACCGGCTCCCTGGCCATTCGCGATGAAAAAGACCAATGGCTGGTGCCGCCGGCCAATGCCGACCAGGACCTGTTCAGCGCCAGCGCGCCGTTCGCCGAGGGCCCCTGGACCGTGGTCGCCAGCATGCCGAAGGCGGAAATTCGCGAAGTGACCTGGAGCGTCGGCCTGCGCCTGGCCATCGGCAGCCTGCTGGCGATGCTGCTGGCCGTGGCCGCCACCCTGTGGCTGCTGCGCCGCAAGCTGCGGCCGCTGGATGACCTGGTGCGTCAGGCCGAGGCATTGGGGGCCGGCGACCTGAATGCGCGCCTGAGCGTGACCAGCCATGACGAGATCGGCCAGCTGGCGCGCAGCTTCAACCAGATGGGCGAAGCGCTGGCGACCATGGTCGAGCACATCCGCAGTGCCTCCGAGCAGGTCAGCAGCCGCGCGCGTTCGCTGTCCGGGCTGTCTGCCGGTGCCTGTGAAGGCATGGACCAGCAGTCTGGCGAGATCACCAGCATGGCCGGTGCGGTGGAGGAGTTCAGTGCGACCTCGATGAACATCGCCGACAACATGGCCGGTACCGAGCGCATGGCCCGTGACAACGCCCAGCAGACCCGTATCGGCCGCAGTGCCATGGATGAAGCGTCGAGCTCCCTGCGGCAGATTGCCGAAGCGCTGGGCGGTACTGCCACGGTAATGGACAGCCTTGGCGCACGCTCGCAGGAGATCGGCGGCATCATCAGCGTGATCACTGCGATTGCCGAGCAGACCAACCTGCTGGCGCTGAACGCCGCCATCGAGGCTGCCCGGGCCGGTGAGCAGGGCCGAGGCTTTGCCGTGGTCGCGGATGAAGTGCGCGGGCTGGCTGCGCGCACGCGCCAGGCGACGGATGAGATTTCCGGGATGATCACCAGCATCCAGCAACAGACAGGCCACGCCATAAATACCTTGGAGCAGGGCAATCAGCTGATGCAGGAAGGGCTGGCGCGCAACGACAAGGTCGCCGAGGCGCTGGCGCGGATCGATGAGCAGAGCCGTACGGCGGGTGAGCGGTTTGCCGTGATCAGCACGGCAACCCAGGAGCAGAGCAGCACGGCCACTGTACTCAGCCGCAACCTGCAGAGCATTGCCCAAGCCAACAGCGAGCAGCGCGATGTGGCCAACGAACTGGCCTTCACCGCGCGGGAACTGGAAGGGTTGGCGGCGCGGCTGCGCCAGGAAGTGGACCGCTTCCGCTGAGATTGCAGGGGGCCGTTTCGCGGCTTGTCCCGCGAATGGGGCGCAAAGCGCCCCCGGCAATCCTGAGCCTTACATCGAACCCAGGTTCAACGCCTGGGCACAAGCCTGCAACGAGCGCCGCTCGCTCTGCGCATACAGCGCCAGCTCATCCTGCACCTGCAGCCCCAGCGCCGCTTCAAAGGCCTCGCGGTTGGCATTGCTGCCATACTCGGCCTGGCCCTCATCCCCCAGATTCGACTGGAAGATCCCCGCCGCACTCACCGGCAGGAAGTCCTCGTAAACCAGTGCCTCGAAGTGCACATGGCCGGCCGCGATCAGGCCTTCCAGCGTAGTCGGGCGGTCCTGCTGGTCGCGCTGCGCCATACCTTTCTCCGTGGCGAAATAGCGGAAGTACGCCAGCCCCTGTTCACGCATCTGCGCCAGGTCATCCGGGAATGCAGCGAAGCTTTCCTGCAGCAGCGCCCTGTAGCGCTCGGCATTGGCCTCGGCTGGCGCGCCACCCAAGGCGGCGCGGGTGGCGTCGAGCAGCTTGTCGTAGAGCTGGCGGCCTTTCGGCGTCAGTGCCGCGCCGCGCTGTTCGATCTCGCCGAAACGTGCGGTGTGGCTGCCCTGGTGATCGCTGAACGCAACCTTCTCCTGCAGCGCTTTGAAGCTGGTCTGGCGCAGCAGGATCGGGTGGCGGCGGGTCGGTGGGCCTTCGACCACGGCTTTCGGCGGGATGCCCTTGGCCGGCATGCCGACCTGGATTGCGTCGATGTCCAGGGTGCGCGGGGTCAGGTGGTTGATGTGCGGGCCTTTGAAGGCCACCACGTCGGCGATCAGGCGGTGCTGGTCGTGCAGCTGCTGGTACTGCTCGGCAGTGACCGTGGCGTCCTGGTGCCAGCGGAAGGTGTGCAGAGCTTCGCGGACGAATTCGTCGGCATCGGCCGCGTTCAGGCCGCCATCGTGCTCGGATTGGGCAATCAGTTCGAGTGCGCGAGCGGTGAAGATCTTGCGCTTGGCCAGGATGCCTTGGGCCAATTCGCGCAGTGGCAGGTTGTCGATCAGCTCCAGGCGCAGCAGCGAGGTGAACACGCGGAACGGGCTGACGTGCAGCGACTGCTCGTGCACGGCGCGGAACGCGGTGGAATGCACCGGAACGCCAGCGGAACTGAGGTCGTAGTAGCCGACCGGCGCCATGCCCATCACCGCGAACAGGCGGGCGATGGTGGCCAGCTCTTCGGCGCTGCCGACGCGGATGGCGCCGTGGCGCTCCTGGTCCAGGCGCTCGATCTCGCCGGTCCAGCGCAGGGCTTCGGCCACCTTGGGCTGCTCGGCCATGACCTGCTGGTTGATTTCGCTCACCAGCTCCAGCAGCGTGCCATACAGCGGCACTTCCTGTTTATACATGAGCGACATGGCGGCAGAGAACTGCGCGCGGATGCTGTCGGGGCTGACGAAATCGTGGGCGGGCATCGCTAGCTTCCTGGTTAGGTTCGGACACTTACATGAAAGCTGGGAATGCACTTTGCTCACAAGCGAAAAAAAGTGAGTGTGTCATTCCTTTTTTGATCGACCTCCATGGCCCTTTCGCGGCTAAAGCCGCGAAGAGGCCCTCAAGCCTGGAGCTGCTCGCGAATCCATTCCACCAATGCCCGCACCTTCGGCACTTCAGCTGCATGCTCGGCATAGGCCAGGTAATGCTTACCGGCACTGCGCATCGCATGATTCCACGCAATGACCAGGCTCCCCTCAGCCAGCTCCTTGGCAACCAGGTACCGCGGCACCAACGCCACCCCACACCCGGCCTGTGCCGCACTCAACGCCATGTAGAACGTATCGAAGCGCGGCCCGTGGTAGGCGCTGACGCTGTGCAACCCCTGCTCGAGGAACCACTCATGCCAGGCCTCCGGCCGCGAAGTGCTTTGCAGCAGCACCATCTGCGCCAACTCGCCGGCATCCGCCAGCTCACGTCCGGCCAGCAACTCCGGCGCACAGACCGGCACCACCTCTTCGCCGAACAGCTCCACACAGGTAGCCCCCGGCCAGGTGCCCTGGCCGTAGAAGAACACCACATCCGCTGAGCCCTGCAGCAGGGCGAACGGCTCCATCTCGTTGCGGATGTCGAGGTGGATGTTCGCGTGGCGTTTGCCAAAGCCCTTGAGGTGCGGGATCAACCAGCGCACGCCAAAACTCGGTTGAGTGGCTACTTTCAATATCTCGGTCTGCTCGCCGTAGGTGAGCACGTAGCGGCTCGACATGTCGACCTGGGTGAGGATCTTGTTGACCTCGGCCAGATACAGGCTGCCAGCGGGCGTGAGTTGCAGGCGCCGGCGGATACGCAGGAACAGGTGGTGGCGCAGCATCTCTTCGAGCTGCGCCACCTGCTTGCTGACCGCGCTCTGGGTCAGGTGCAGCTCTTCGGCGGCACGGGTAAAGCTCAGGTGACGGGCTGCAGCTTCGAAGCACTGCAGGGCGGTCATGGAGGGCACCAGGCGTTTGGACATAGTGGTCTCTGTGGCTCAAATCATTACCTGACGGAATGATATGCGGAATAAAGGTCGTTTGTTGCGCCGGTGTGATCGGATTAATACTGATCCACATCATTTTTCCACCCCATCACCCGATGTAGGAGAAGCACAAATGGTTGCTGGATTGCTCGAGCGCCTTGGCGTTGCCGCCGAGGCTTACACCCAGGGCGACTACCCTGTTCACACGCCGATCGACGGCAGCCAGATCGCCAAGGTGAAACTGCTCGGCAAGGCCGAGACCATCGCCCGCATCGATCAGGCCCAGAGCGCCTTCGAGGCCTGGCGCAGTGTGCCGGCTCCGCGCCGTGGCGAACTGGTGCGCCTGTTCGGCGAAGTGCTGCGTGAGCACAAGGCCGACCTCGGTGAGCTGGTCTCGATCGAAGCCGGCAAGATCACCCAGGAAGGCCTGGGCGAAGTGCAGGAAATGATCGACATCTGCGACTTCGCCGTCGGCCTGTCGCGCCAGCTGTACGGCCTGACCATCGCCTCCGAGCGCCCGGGCCATCACATGCGTGAAACCTGGCACCCGCTGGGCGTGGTCGGCGTGATCAGCGCCTTCAACTTCCCGGTGGCCGTATGGGCCTGGAACACTGCTTTGGCCCTGGTAGCCGGTAACTCGGTGGTGTGGAAGCCGTCCGAGAAGACCCCGCTGACCGCCCTGGCTTGCCAGGCGCTGTTCGAAAAAGCCCTGAAGGCCTTCGGTGACGCCCCAGCTGGCCTGGCACAACTGGTGATTGGCGGTCGCGAAGCTGGCGAAGCCATGGTCGACGATCCACGCGTACCACTGGTCAGCGCCACCGGCAGCACCCGCATGGGCCGTGAAGTAGGCCCACGTGTTGCCGCCCGCTTCGGTCGCAGCATCCTCGAACTGGGTGGCAACAATGCCATGATCCTGGCCCCGAGCGCCGACCTCGACCTGGCCGTGCGCGGCATCCTGTTCTCTGCGGTCGGCACCGCCGGCCAGCGCTGCACCACCCTGCGTCGCCTGATCGTGCACCGCTCGATCAAGGACGAAGTGGTTGCCCGTGTCAAAGCCGCCTACGGCAAAGTGCGCATCGGCGACCCACGCAAGGACAACCTGGTCGGCCCGCTGATCGACAAGCAGTCGTTCGACGCCATGCAGGGTGCACTGGCCAAGGCCCGTGACGAGGGTGGTCAGGTATTCGGCGGCGAGCGTCAGCTGGCCGAGCAGTACCCGAATGCCTACTACGTGTCGCCGGCCATCGCTGAAATGCCGGCCCAGAGCGACGTTGTGCGCCACGAAACCTTCGCGCCGATCCTCTACGTGCTGGCTTATGACGACTTCGAAGAGGCCCTGCGCCTGAACAACGAAGTGCCACAAGGCCTGTCGTCGTGCATCTTCACCACCGACATTCGCGAAGCCGAGCGCTTCCAGAGTGCGTCGGGCAGTGACTGCGGCATCGCCAACGTCAACATCGGCACCAGCGGCGCCGAGATCGGTGGGGCGTTCGGTGGCGAGAAGGAGACTGGCGGAGGCCGTGAGTCCGGTTCCGACGCCTGGAAAGGCTACATGCGTCGCCAGACCAACACCGTGAACTACTCGCGCGAGCTGCCGCTGGCGCAGGGTATCGTGTTCGACTGATGGATTGATGCTGCATGGCCGGGGGCGTAGCCCCCGGTTCGCGGGGCAAGCCCGCTCCTACAGGGATCTCCATCGCCTGCGCGATCCCTGTAGGAGCGGGCTTGCCCCGCGAATGGGCTGCAAAGCAGCCCCAACAAGAACAAATTGCTGGAGCCGGGCCATGTCCGAACTGCGTCAACAATGCTTGTGGGAACACGTCAGCCAACCTAGCGTCGCCAGCCAGGCCCTGGCCGGGGAACACAAGGCCGATGTCTGCGTGATCGGCGGCGGCATCACCGGCCTGTCGACGGCCATCCACCTGCTCGAACAGGGCAAGTCGGTGATCCTGCTGGAGGCCTGGAAGATCGGCCACGGCGGCTCCGGGCGCAACGTCGGCCTGGTCAACGCCGGCACCTGGATCCGCCCCGATGACGTCGAGGCAACCCTCGGCCAGAAGCAGGGCAGCCGCCTGAACAAGGTGCTCGGTGAAGCCCCGGCTGAAGTGTTCGCCATGATCGAGCGCCTCGGCATCGACTGCCAGGCCCAGCACAAAGGCACGCTGCACATGGCGCACAACGCCACCGGCATTGCCGACCTCCAGGCCCGCCACGAGCAATGGCGCCGCCGTGGTGCCGACGTCGAGCTGTTGACCGGCACCCAGTGCCAGGAATACTGCGGTACCGACAAAATTTCCGCCGCGTTGCTCGACCGCCGCGCCGGCACCATCAACCCGATGGGCTACACCCAGGGCCTGGCTGCCGCCGTGGCGCGCCTGGGCGGCAAGCTGTTCCAGCAATCCTCGGTCGAAGGCCTTGAGCGCGAGGGCGATGCCTGGCGGGTGAAGACTGCGCGTGGTTCGGTACGCGCCGAGAAGGTGGTGATTTCCACTGGTGCCTACACCGAAGGCGACTGGAGCAACCTGCAGAAGCAGTTCTTCCGTGGGTACTACTACCAGGTGGCGTCCAAGCCGCTGCACGGCGCGGCAGCCGACAAGGTGCTGCCGCACGGCCAGGGCTCGTGGGACACCCGCACCGTACTCAGCAGCATCCGCCGCGACGACCAGGGCCGCCTGCTGCTGGGTAGCCTCGGCCGGGTCGACAACAAACCGGCCTGGTTCGTGCGCAGTTGGGCCGACCGGATCCAGAGCCATTACTACCCGGAGCTGGGCAAGGTCGAGTGGGAAATGCACTGGACCGGCTGTATCGACTTCACCCCGGACCACCTGATGCGGCTGTTCGAGCCGGCGCCGGGGCTGGTGGCGGTGACGGGTTATAACGGCCGTGGCAACACCACCGGAACCGTGATTGGCCGAGCGTTTGCCGAGTTCCTGCTGAAGGGGGAAGCAGACAGCTTGCCGATTCCGTTCTCGCCCATGGCCGGGGTGAGCGCGCCTTCGTTGCGGACCGCGTTCTATGAATCCGGGTTCTCGCTGTACCACGCGGGGCAATGTCTGAGAGTTGTGCTGTAACCACGGCCCTCTTCGCGGGGCCGATACAGGTTTATTTGTGCAACCAGCTGAGGAAGCCGCCTTTCTTGATCGAAACCGGCTTCTGCAGCAACAACGATTCCCGGCTCTGGCGCCGGAACCGCTGCAACTTGGTCAGCGCCGTCTGCACCTCGCCACGCTGCACCAGGCAGCTCTTCACCTGTTCCTTCTCGATCCGATAAAGCACGCAACTGGTCAGGGTCCTGAACTCGGCAAACGAGTCATCTTCATCGATGATCCCCTCGATCCCCAGCACCTCACCCGGCCCCATGCGCCCCGCCTCCAGCAGCTTGTCGCCATCGCGCACCGACGCCGAAACCACGCCGCTGCCAATCACCAGCAAATGCTCGGACTGCTCGCCCACCTCCAAAATCACCTGGTCGGCCAGGTACTCCACCGCGGTCATGCGTTGGCTCAAGGCATCCCGTTCTTCATCACTCAGTGAGCGGAACACCCGCACCTCGTCCAGCACTTCGCGCTGACGGCTGCGTGGCGGCATGGCCAAGTCGACGTTCCACATCACCCCATTGGCCTCCAGATGGCGGTGCGCCAGGTCGAACAGCTGGTTGCGTGCGTCGGTCTTGCCGGCCATGTCAGCGATGAATCCGCTGGCCTCGTACTCCACCGATTCCAGTGTCGAGGCTTTCACCGAGACCTTGGGCTTGGGTGAGGGGAGGATCGCGCTGGTGCCTTGCAGGGCTTTCTCCAGGGCATCGAAAACCCGCTTGGGGCGTACTTTGGGCGGTACAACCACACAGATCGACACCCCGTTCACATCGGCCGGGCGGCTGTGGTTGAGGAGCCGTGCCTTGGCCGCCACCGAGTTGGGAATCACCGCCAGGCTGCCACTGCCGGTGAGCAGGCGCGTGGCGCGCCAGTCGATATCCAGCACCTTGCCCTCGGTGCCGTCGATGGAGATCGAATCGCCAATCTGATAGGGCCGTGTGGTGTTCAGCACGATGCCGCTGAACACGTCGGCCAGGGTGCTCTGCAGCGCCAGGCCGATGACGATGGCCATTACCCCGGAGGTGGCCAGCAGGCCCTTCACCGGCAGTTGCAGCACATAGCCCGCCGCCGCGACCACGGCCGCGAGGAAGATCAGCGCCCCCAGCACATCCTGCAGCAGGCGCCCGCCATGGCTGCCACGGGCCACCAGCAACAGGCCGAACACCACGGTTACCGTACGCGCGCCAAACAGCCACCAACCGATGGCCAGTACTGTGGCCATCAGGTTGCGCGACACATCGTCGGGCCACGGCGGTGGTTGCAGCGGGCTCATGCCGGCAGCCACCAGTACCGAGCTGAACAGCAGGAATATCGCCAGCCGTGCGCCGATTCGCCAGGCCCGGCGCTGGATCGGGATCAGCTGCCAGAGCACGAGGTCGAGCAGGATCAGGGCGGTGCCGAGCAACAACGGGGACGACTGGATGAACGCCAGCATGGAAGTCTCGGGGGATGAGGGGAGGGCTGTGCGTAGTAATAGAGCAGGTTGCTCGGGCAAGCAATGTGACCAGCAAATCCACTGCCAACAGATCGTTCCCTAAATAGAACGCTAAAGCCAAAAACCACTAACTACCGCTCCAAAGGTGTTGGTTTTAATCTTCTCCCATCAACGCGAAACACCCAACTTACTGAAAATCAAAACCCTTAGGAGCTACCACCATGACCAACTTCAAATACAACCGCCTGAACAAAGACGACGCCGCTGTCCTGCTGGTCGACCACCAGGCTGGCCTGCTGTCCCTGGTGCGCGACATCGAGCCGGACGCGTTCAAGAACAACGTCCTGGCCCTGGCCGACCTGGCCAAGTTCTTCAACCTGCCGACCATCCTCACCACCAGCTTCGAGCAAGGCCCCAATGGCCCGCTGGTGCCGGAGCTGAAAGAACTGTTCCCGGACGCTCCATACATTGCCCGCCCAGGCCAGATCAACGCCTGGGACAACGAAGACTTCGTCAAGGCGGTGAAGGCCACGGGCAAGAAGCAACTGATCATCGCCGGCGTAGTGACCGAAGTGTGCGTGGCCTTCCCGGCGCTGGCTGCTCTGGAAGAAGAGTTTGAAGTGTTCGTGGTGACCGACGCTTCCGGCACGTTCAACGCCATGACCCGCGACGCCGCCCATGACCGCATGAGCCAGGCAGGCGCACAACTGATGACCTGGTTCGGCGTGGCCTGTGAGCTGCACCGCGACTGGCGCAACGACATCGAAGGCCTGGCCGCGCTGTGCTCCAACCACATCCCGGACTACCGCAACCTGATGACCAGCTACAACGCCTTCAACGCCAACAAGTAAGCCGCGCCCCCGGGCACCGCCAGGCGGTGCCCGCCAAGGGCAGCACACTCATTCAATCCTCCGCCCGTCCGCCGTTGCACAGTGGATGCGGGCAAGCTCATCTCAAGGAACGCCGATGAACACCGCACTCCAAGACAACCGCAACGTGGTGACCTTGGTCATCCAGCACAAGGCCCGCGCCGAGTCGCTGGCGGCTTACGAAGCGTGGCTCAAGCGTACGGTCAGCGCCGCACGCCGTCAGCCGGGGCATCTGGACGTCAATGTCATCCGCCCCGATGAAGGCGGTCTGCACTTCACCACCGTGGTGCGCTTCGCCGACGCCAGCCTGCTGCAGGCCTGGGTCAACTCGGCCGAGCGCCAGGCGCTGGTCAACGAAGTGTTGCCACTGCTCGAAGGCGGTGACCACACCCAGGTGCACGACGACCCGGAGTTCTGGTTCACCCCTCCGAGCGTCAACGCGGCGCAACCGCCACGCTGGAAGCAGGCGCTGCTGACCTATCTGGTGATCTGCCCGATGACCATGGTCATCCCGCAGCTGCTGGCACCGTTGTTCACCCGCTTCCCGCAGCTTGGCGGCCCGGTCAGCGGCAACCTCATCGTCAACCTGTTCGTCATTCTGCCCGTGGTGTTCTACATCATGCCTTGGGTAACCCGCCGCTGCGCCAACTGGCTGCGCGGCTGAGCCACGTCTTCACCTTCTGACTTTCAAGGAGATGCCGACATGACCACGCTTGTTACCCGCGACGGCACTTCGATCTATTACAAGGACTGGGGCAGCGGCAAACCGGTGCTGTTCAGCCACGGCTGGCCACTGGACGCCGACATGTGGGACGCGCAGATGGAGTTCCTGGCCAGCCGGGTTTGCCGTGACCCATGCGCAGCAGCTCAATGAAGACCTGCTGGCATTCCTCCAGAAGTAGTTGCGGTAGGTATTCGCGGGAGAAGCCCTGGCAGCACAAATGGTGAACAGGGCTAACCTTCTACGACTCACCGCACATCCATGCAATCCCTGGCCTTGCACCAACCGGCATGCTCCGCAGTTGCGGCTGCCGCCGTCGCACCCAGATGGAGAAGCCCATGCCCCAGGACCGCAACGACAAGACTCGTCGCCAGTTCCTCGCCACCAGCACCGTGCTAGGTGCCGCCGGCGCTCTCTGGTCCGCATTGCCCTTCACCGGCCAAGCCGGTTCCGTCCACGCATCCACCCAAGGAGGCTCCATGAACGCCGACCTGATTCTGTTCAACGGCAAATTGCACACCGTTGACCGCGAAAAGCCCACCGCCACTGCCGTCGCCATCAAGGACGGCCGCTTCGTCGCCGTGGGTAACGACGCCGAGGCCATGGCCCACAAGGGCGCTGCCACGCAGATCATCGACCTCAAGCAGCGCACGGTGATCCCGGGCCTGAACGACTCGCACCTGCACCTGATCCGCGGTGGCCTGAACTACAACCTGGAACTGCGCTGGGAAGGCGTGCCGTCGGTGGCCGATGCCCTGCGCATGCTCAAGGACCAGGCCGCACGCACGCCGACCCCTCAATGGGTGCGCGTGGTCGGTGGCTGGAACGAATTCCAGTTCGCCGAAAAACGCATGCCGACCCTGGAGGAAATCAACCAGGCTGCGCCGGACACCCCGGTGTTCCTGCTGCACCTGTACGACCGCGCGCTGCTCAACCGCGCTGCCCTCAAGGCCGTCGGCTACGACAAGACCACGCCCAATCCGCCGGGTGGCGAGATCCAGCGCGACAAGTTCGGCAACCCGACCGGCATGCTGATCGCCCGCCCCAACGCGATGATCCTCTACGCAACCCTGGCCAAAGGGCCGAAGCTGCCGCTGGAATATCAGGTCAACTCCACCCGTCAGTTCATGCGCGAGCTGAACCGCCTGGGCCTGACCAGTGCCATCGATGCTGGCGGCGGCTATCAGAACTTCCCCGATGACTACTCGGTGATCCAGGAGCTGGCCGACAACAACCAGCTGACCGTGCGCATCGCCTACAACCTGTTCACCCAGAAGCCCAAGGAAGAGCTGGACGACTTCCGCAAGTGGACCTCCAGCGTCAAATTGCACAGCGGCACCGACTTCCTGCGCCACAACGGTGCTGGCGAGATGCTGGTGTTCTCCGCCGCCGACTTCGAGGACTTCCTCGAGCCGCGCCCGGACCTGCCGCAGACCATGGAAGAAGAACTGGAGCCGGTGGTGCGCCACCTGGTCGAGCAGCGCTGGCCATTCCGCCTGCACGCCACCTACAACGAATCGATCACGCGCATGCTCGACGTGTTCGAGAAGGTCAACCGCGACATCCCGTTCAACGGCCTGCCATGGTTCTTCGACCACGCCGAAACCATCACTCCCGAGAACATCGAGCGCGTGCGCGCGCTGGGTGGCGGCATTGCCATCCAGGACCGCATGGCCTTCCAGGGTGAATACTTCGTCGACCGCTACGGCGCCAAGGCGGCCGAGCAGACCCCGCCGATCAAGCGCATGCTTGAGATGGGCGTGCCGGTGGGTGCCGGTACCGATGCCACCCGCGTGTCCAGCTACAACCCGTGGACCTCGCTGTACTGGCTGGTCAGCGGCAAGACCGTCGGCGGCATGGAGCTGTACAAGGAAGGCCTGGACCGCGAAACCGCACTGCAGCTGTTCACCCAGGGCAGCGCCTGGTTCTCCAGCGAGCAGGGCAAGAAGGGCCAGATCAAGGTAGGCCAGCTGGCCGACCTGGCGGCGCTGTCGCTGGACTTCTTCAGCGTCGATGAAGAAGCGATCAAGGGCATCGAGTCGGTGCTGACGATTGTTGACGGCAAGGTGGTGTACGGCGCGGCCGAATTCGACAAGCTCGGCCCGCCGCAGGTACCGGTGCTGCCGGAGTGGTCACCGGTGGTCAAGGTGCCGGGGCACTGGCGCGTGGGTACGCCGTCGCTGGCGGCAGCCGTGCACCAGTGCTCGGGGCCGTGCGGGGTGCATGCGCACAGCCATGACAAGGCGCGTCAATCGAGTGTGCCGGTCAATGACTTCCAGGGCTTCTGGGGGGCGTTGGGTTGCTCGTGCTTCGCTTTCTAAGCTGAGTTGATGTGAAAAGGGGGCCAGTTACTGGCCCCCTTTTTTTGTTCCTTCAGTGCTGGCCTCTTCGCGGGAAGGCCACGATCAATGGTGAGCCTTGTGCTCCCCCCCAGCCAACAGATGCCGGATCTTCACCTCGACCCCATCGGTCTGCTGCATCCGCACCCGCGCCTCGATTTTCAGCTCCCCCCGGGTCACCCGATGGTGATGCCGTAAATGCTCCAGCCACGACTCCTCGAAGAAGAACTCCAGCCATAACGCAGGATCTGCACTGTCACGCATCAACCCCCAAGACAACGCGCCATTGCGCTTGCGCATCGCCTCCAGCTCACGCGCTGCCTGCTGAAACGCCTCGGCCTTGGCTGGCTCGATGTGGTACTCCACGGTCACCATGACCGGCCCGCTTTCCTTGTCCATGTCATCGCTCAGCACCGGTACCGGCCAGTGCAGCGACGGCGTCAGCTCCTCGGCTTCGGTTTCCGGCAGCGTGACCTTGCAGGTCAGCAACGTACCCAGCGCCAGGCCACCGGCTGCCAGCAACAGGCTCAGGGTGATCGACGCATGACTGGCCAGCGTACCCCACAGCAACCCGCCGCTGGCCATGGCACCGAAGAAGACCAGGATGTACACCGACAATGCCCGCGCCCGTACCCAGGCCGGTACCGAAGTCTGCGCCGCCACCTGGAGGTTGGACAGCACCGCGATCCACGCTGCACCGCTGAGCAGCATCGCCGGCAGCAATACGTAGAAGCTGCGTACCAGCGCCAGGGCCAGCAGGAACAGGGCGTACAGCAAGCTTGCAAACATCACCAGGCGGTCGCGGCTGATGCGCTCGCGCAGGCGGGGCAGCAAGGTGGCGCCGGCTACCGCACCGATGCCGATGGCCGCCAGCAGCAGGCCGAAGTCGGCCGCAGTGCCGTGCATCTCACCGCGTACGATCAACGGCAGCAGCGAGGTCCCGGCACTGGCGCAGAAAAAGAACGCCAACGCCCGCAACAGCACGGCCTGCAAGGGTTTGGCACTGCGCGCAAAGCGCAGGCCGGTGCGCATGGCGCCGACGAAGCGCTCGGCCGGTAACAACGGCTCCTTCACGTCGCGTTTCCACAGGAACAGCACCAGGATTACCCCGGCGAAGGACGCGGCATTCAAGGCGAACGTCAGCCAGGGGCCGACCATGCTCACCACCACGCCGGCCAGTGCCGGGCCGATGGCGCGGGACACGTTGATGCCGACGCTGGAAATGGCTACCGCGTTGGCCAGGTCTTCCTTGCCCACCAGCTCCGGCGTCAGCGCGCTCCAGGCCGGCATCATCAACGCCGTGCCGATACCCAGCGCCAATGTCAGCACCAGTAGCAGGGTGACATTCATCAGCCCGAGCAGCGTCAGGGCCGCCAGCACCACGGCCACCGATGACATCCACAACTGCACCAGCAGCAAGTAGCGGCGCTTGTCGACGATATCTGCCGCCGCGCCGGCCGGCAGGGCAAGGAAGAACATCGGCAGCGAGCCGGCCACTTGGATCAGCGCCACATGCAGTGGGTTGGCCGACAGCGTGGTCATCAGCCAGCCGGCGCCCACCTCGTGCATCCAGGTGCCGATATTGGAGGCTATGGTGGCAATCCACAGCATGCGGAAGGTGGTGTTGCGCAACGGGCTCCAGGCGCCTGAAGGGGACGTGCTCATGTCAGAAGCTGCCTTTGAGTGGGTATTCGATGATCAGGTAGATACGGTCGATGTCATCGCCAGCCTGGGCCTGGTTGGCGCGGTGGCTGACGTGGGAGAAGGACAGGCTCAGGTCTTTGGCAGCGCCAGACTGCACCACGTATTTCAGGTCGATATCGCGCTCCCAGTGCTTGCCGCCCTGGCCGTACTGGTTCACGTAGGCGCCGCCCGCAGGGGCATGGCTGCCATCGATGCCGCGACCGCTGACGTAGCGGCCCATCAGGCTAAGGCCCGGGACGCCTAGGGTGGCGAAGTTGAGGTCATAGCGCAGTTGCCACGAACGTTCGCCGGGGCCGTTGAAGTCGGCGTACTTGATCGAGTTGGCCAGGTAGATGGAGTCGCCGCCGACGAAGTCGAACGGCGTGTCGCCCTCGACCTTCTGGTAAGCCAGGGTCAGGGCCTGAGCGCCGAAGCTGTACTTGGTCAGCAGGCTGTAGGCGAGGGTGTCGATCGCTCCGGCGCTGGCGTTGCCGGTGTCACGGGTCTTGTAGAGATTGCCGTCCAGGCGCCAGTTGCCCTCGGCCAGGTTCAGGTTGAGGTAGGCCTGGCGCCAGGTGTCCTCCAGCTCCCCGGCGTACAGCGCGCCGCCGAACGGGCCGTGCGGCGCGAAGGTGGCGCCGGCCAAGCTGATGGCGCGGTTTTGGGTGGTGGCGCCGTAGCCGCTGAAGTCATCGTGGGTGGAGCTGTTGTCCTGGTTGTTGAAGGCGGTGAAGCGCCCGGCCTGCAGCCGCCAGTCGGGCAGGTCGGTGTTGTCCATTAACCAGCCAGTGGCATATTCGGGGTGCAGGCGCTTGTCGCCGGTATCGAACACCGGGGTTTCCACAGTCATTTCGCCGTAGCGCAACTGGGTGTTGCCCAGGCGCAGCTTGAGCGCGGCGCCGGCGCTGGAGTAGTCGGACTCGGCGCGGCCATCGCTGTCGCGAGGCAGCAGGCCAGTGCCGGCATGGCCGCGACCACCGTCGAGCTTGAGGCCGAGGAAACCGTGGGCGTCGAGGCCGACGCCGACTGTGCCCTCGGTGAAGCCGGAGCGGACCTCGCCGATGAAACCCTGGGCCCATTCCTGGCGGTAGTTCTGGCCGCTGGCGGAGGGCGAGCGGTAGTCGCTGTGCAGGAAGTAGTTGCGGCTGAGCAGCGACCAGCCAGGTTCGTCTGCCTGGCCAAGTGCCGGGCAGAGGGCGAGGGTGGCGAACAGGGCGCGGCCTGGTCCGTGATTGGCGCGGATCATGGGGCCTCCAAGGGGGATGATCCGGGACTGTGAAGCAAGGATAGGTCAGGGGTCTTGTAACGGTGTGCTGGTTGAACTGCTTAACCGCTGCCGGCCTCAAGCCATGTCGCTGATGGCGAACTCTTCGGCCAGGTGATCGATCAGCGCCCGCACCGACGGCAGCAACCCGCGCCGCGACGGGAAGATCGCATGCACGATGCCGCATCGTGGGTGCCAGTCAGGCGTCAGCTCCACCAGTCGCCCCGCCGCCAGGTCTTCACGCACCGCCACCCGCGGCAAATGCGCAATGCCCACTCCAGCCACCACGAAGTGGCGCAGGGCGAACAGGTCATCGGTCACCATACGCGGCGTATGCGGGATGACGATACTGCGGCTGTTGTCCTCGCCCTGGAACAGCTCCCACTGATACTCCCGCTGCGCGCTGCCCCAATGCAGGCTTGGCAGCGTGCCGAGCAACTTTGGGTCAAAGCCTTTCGGCAGCTGTTCCAGGTACTGCGGCTGGCCGACCAGGCACTGGGTGCTGTTGCTCAACACCTTCATCACCATGTCGGTGTTCTCCAGCGGCGGGAAGCGCACCCGCAGGGCAATGTCAAAGCCCTCGTGCAGCAGGTCGACACGGCGGTTGGTGCTCTCGATGAACAGCTCGACCTGCGGGTACTTGAGCATGTAGCGGGTCAGCATCGGCCCGACCCATGAGTTGAGCAGGGTGGTCGGGCAACTGATGCGCACCAGCCCGCGCGGTTCGCTGCGATTGCGCTCGATGATCTCTGCCGCGCCCTCGGCTTCCACGCGCATGGCCAGGCAACGGTTGTAGTAGGCCTGGCCGATCTCGGTCAGCGAGCAGTGGCGGCTGGTGCGGTGTAGCAGGCGCACGCCCAGGCGCTCCTCAAGGTCGGCGATGCGCCGGCTGAGCTTCGACTTGGGCATGTCCAGCGCCCGCCCGGCTGGGGCGAAGCCACCGTGCTCTACAACCTGGGTGAAGTAATAGAGGGAGTTGAGGTCTTCCAACGGTCGTTCTCCAGATGGAACGCTAAGGGCAATTTTCGCAGTCTATCGCCGTAAAGGTGATGATTTTAATCTGTGCCCATCAACGCGAAACACCCCCAGATTGCTGAAAAATTCATAAACCTTAGGAGCACAGACCATGAGCAAATTCACCTACAACCGCCTGAACAAAGACGACGCTGCTGTCCTGCTGGTCGACCACCAGGCGGGCCTGCTGTCCCTGGTCCGCGACATCGAGCCGGACAAGTTCAAGAACAACGTCCTGGCCCTGGCGGACCTGGCCAAGTTCTTCAACCTGCCGACCATCCTCACCACCAGCTTCGAGCAAGGCCCCAACGGCCCGCTGGTACCGGAGCTGAAGGAACTGTTCCCCGACGCCCCGTACATCGCCCGGCCAGGTCAGATCAATGCCTGGGACAACGAAGACTTCGTCAAGGCGGTGAAGGCGACTGGCAAGAAGCAGCTGATCATTGCGGGTGTGGTTACCGAGGTCTGCGTGGCATTCCCGGCGCTGGCAGCCCTGGAAGAAGAGTTCGAGGTGTTCGTGGTGACCGATGCTTCCGGCACCTTCAACGAAATGACCCGTGATGCTGCCCATGACCGCATGAGCCGGGCCGGTGCCCAGCTGATGACGTGGTTCGGCGTGGCCTGTGAGCTGCACCGTGACTGGCGCAACGACATCGAAGGGCTGGCGGCGTTGTGCTCCAACCATATTCCGGACTACCGCAACCTGATGACCAGCTACAACGCGCTGACTGCAGGTAAGTAACACCGAGCAGTTCAAATAGAAGAGGCCGGCCCCAACATGGGGCCGGCCTTTTTTGTTGCGCTTTGTTCCATCCTTTGACCCTTACCGGTGTCGTTGCTAGCGTTTCCCCCGAGCGCGAAGCCAGTTGCCATTCAGCGGCAGTAACTGGATCAGGAACCCCGTCGGTGGCTACGGCGCTTACTTGCTTCCCTTGAGGTCGCACAAACGCCTGCAGATATGAGCCGTCCTGGTAACCGCCTTCATCCTCTGCATGGAAAGCGGGACAGCTTTTGGGCAGTTATGTCTAGGGTAACTGGCGCCTGGTATTCCGCTTCGTGGGTACCGATGTGGAACTTGTCGATTATCTGGATTACCACTAGGAGGTTTCATTCATGCCTATGTTCGACCCTCCCCATCCTGGGGAATCCTTGCGAGAAGACGTGTTGCCCGCAATTGGCATGAACGTCACTGAGTTGGCTCGCCACCTCGGCTATTCACGGGGGCAGTTATCCACAGTGCTCAATGGGCGCGCCGCCATTTCAGCCGATCTTGCTTATCGACTTGAGCTGGCGGGCCTTGGTCCTGCTCGGCAGTACCTTGCCGAACAGGCAGCTTACGATCTATGGCAAGCCGCGAACCGTGAGCATCCACAGATTGCGCGGCTGGTGATTGCCTGACTAATCAGTCGGCATCCGAATCAAACAACCGCGCCAACTCCACCCGCGCCTCCTTGGCCGTCTGCATCACCTTGGCCCGGTCATCACGCACCAGCCCCTGAGCCTCCAGCACTTCCTCGTCATGCTGGGCAAACCGCTCGATCCGGTCCGCCGCCTGCTCGTCGCTCAAGCCCAGCCCGACCAGTGCCCGGCGGGTCATCTCCAGGCTGGAGTAAAACGTCTCGCGAATCGGCTCGGCCCCTACATCCGCCAGCTTGTGCACATGCTGGCGGTTACGCGCGCGGGCCAGCACTTTCAGGTGCGGGTATTGGCGCTTCACTCGTTCAGCGGTATGGATGGCGGCTTCAGGGTCATCGATGGTGATGATGAAGTACTCCGCTTCACCGACCTTGGCCGCATGCAGCACCTCGGGACGCAGCGGGTCGCCGTAGAACACCGGCACCTGTTCGAACATGCGCGTCATTTCGATGGTGTCCACCGAGGTTTCCAGGGCAATGAACGGGATCTTCTGTGCCCGCAGGATGCGCGCGACGATCTGGCCCATGCGGCCCATGCCGACGATCACCACCCGCGGCGTGCCAGCGTCGATGGTCTTGTACTGCTCGGGCACATCACGCGCCGGTTGCGGGCGCTTGAGCGCGCGAGCACAACCGAGCATCAGCAGCGGGGTGATGGCCATCGACAGGGTAATGGTCATCAGCAGCAGGTCGTAGGTCTGGGTGTCGAACAGGCCCTGGTCCTTGCCCAGCTTGAACACCACGAAGGCGAACTCGCCACCGGCGGCCAGCACCATGCCCAGGCGCAGCGCGCTGGCGCTGTTCAGGCCGCCGGCCAGGCGGCCGACGCCGATCAGCAGGGCCAGCTTCACCGCCACCAGCAGCAGGGTCAGGCCCAGCAGTACCAGTGGTATTTCCAGCAGCAGGCTCAGGTTGGCTCCCATGCCGACACTGATGAAGAACAGCCCCAGCAGCAGGCCCTTGAACGGCTCGATCTGCGATTCAAGCTCATGACGGTACTCCGAGTCGGCCAGCAGCAGGCCGGCGAGGAAGGCGCCCAAGGCCATGGAAATGCCGGCTTCTTCCATCAGCCAGGCGGTACCGATCACTACCAGCAGTGCGGTGGCAGTGGACACTTCCGGCAGGCCGGTGCGGGCCACGGTGCGGAACACCGGGCGCAGCAGGTAGCGGCCGCCGATGATGACCACGGCGATGCTGGCGAATACCTTCAAGCCGTGTTGCAGGCTGTCGCCGTGGCTGGTGTCCGGGCCGCTGGCGGCCAGCAACGGGACCAGGGCGATCAGCGGGATCGCGGCGATGTCCTGGAACAGCAGGATGGCGAACGCCAGGCGGCCATGGGGCGCGTTGAGCTGCTTGGTTTCGGCCAGGCTTTGCAGGCCGAGGGCGGTGGACGACAGCGCCAGGCCCAGGCCGAGCACGATGGCAGCCGGTAGCGACTGGCCGAAGCCGAACAGGGCAATGGCACCGATCACCGCGCCGGTCAACAGCACCTGTGCGGTGCCGACGCCGAACACCGACTTGCGCATCAGCCACAGGCGTTTCGGCGACAGCTCAAGGCCGATGATGAACAGCAGCAGGACCACGCCCAGCTCGGAAATGTGCGCGACGCTTTCGGTGTCGCGAATCAGGCCCAGGGCCTGCGGGCCTATGGCCACGCCGGCGAGCAGGTAACCGATCACGGCTCCCAGTTGCAGGCGCTTGGCCAGTGGGACGGCGACGACTGCGGCGAGCAGGAAGATCACCGCGGTTTGCAGAAGGCTGCCTTCGTGTGGCATTGGCTCGTACTCCATGAGCTGCCGGGGCAGCATTTGAACAGTTTGACGGACAATTCTGGGGAATGTGCAGGAGTCAGACAATCTGCCCGGATTGAGAAACATTGTCCCGAAAAACGAGACAAGCGTATCGGCCTCTTGACTCAAGCCCCGCCAAACTGCGCCCGATACTGCGCCGGTGTCATGCCGATCCGCTCGCAGAACACCTTTCTCATATGCCGGTCACTGCCAAACCCGCAGCGCGCCGCCACCACCTTCAACGGCAGCTCGCCGCACTCGAGCAGTTTGCGCGCGTGGTCGATCCGCGCATTCTGCAGGTACTGCAGCGGCGTGATCCCGACCTCACGCTGAAAGGTTCGGGCAAAGTTGCGCCCGCTCATGGCCACCAGGTCGGCCATCTTCTGCACGGTGAACGCCTGGTCGATGTGGTCGACGATATAGGCCTGCACCCGGGCAATCGGCGAATCATCCCTCGGTACGGCGGCCAGCAGCGGCCCGTAAGGCGTCTGCCCGCCTTGGCGATGGCGGGCGACCAGCAGCACCTTGGCGACCTCCAGGGCCAGCGCCTTACCGTGGTCCTCGGCCACCACCGCCAGCGCCAGGTCGATCCCTGCAGTGATCCCTCCCGAAGTGATCAGGCAACGGTCGATCACGTAGATCTGCTCGGTTTCAACCTTGGCCTCGGGAAACGCCTGGGCCAGACGCTCCACGTAGTTCCAGTGGGTGGTGCAGCGATAGCCACCGAGCAACCCGGCACGCCCGAGCAAAAACACCCCCGTACAGATTGCGCCGAAGCGCCGGGCCTGGTGCACGGCCTGGGGCAGCCAGCGTTCGATCGTCGGCAGGGCGACGTGGTAGGCCCCCGGTCCACCGGGTACCAGTAACAGGTCGACGCTGGCCGGCAATTGCTCCAGGCGCAAGTCGGCCACGACCTTAAGGCCGCATGAGCCTCGAATGGTCCCTTGGCCGTCGGCCACGGTCAACAACCGATAATGTTTGTCTTCAGGCAAGAACCGGTTGGCGATGGCAAAGGCATCCATCGGCCCGGTTACGTCCAGCAATAGCACGTCGTTGAACAGCACCATGGCCACGGTTCGATGAGCGCGATTTTCCTGCATACCCCATAGCCCTTCGTATTCTGAGCACTGCATCTTAGGGCAGCGCTGCACAATTAAGAACAATTCAGCTTTGGCTCAGGACTTTGTCACAGGCCGGCGGCGAGACTTTCTCCATTGAACAGGAGAGTCGCCATGCACCCTGGGACGCCCCAAGAGCTTCTGCAGACCCCCGGCGCACTGACGCCCGCGCGGTTGCGCCAAGCCAAGGAACTGATGCTGCGCAGCTCGCTGTCGATCATCCAGATCGCGGCTGTGTGCAACCTCACCCGTAGCCATTTCTCCCGTGCCTTCAAGGTCAACACCGGCCTGTCGCCCCAGGCCTGGCGCTTGCTGGCGCGCATGGAAAAGGCCAAGCGCCTGCTCGTCACCGAGGCACCGATCACCCACGTGAGCCTGGAATGCGGCTTCTGCGACCAGGCCCATTTCACCCGCGCCTTCAGCCGCCTGGTTGGCCAGCCGCCCAAGGCCTGGCGCCAGGCGCAGGCATTTTCTTAAGCCGGATCTATCCGCTGGGATAAGCCCTTGAGCAAGTCCCGGCCCGTTTTCCCAACCCAAGGAGTCACCCCCATGAGCCAACCTGATTACAATCGCCTGAACAAAGACGACGCCGTGGTGCTGCTGGTCGACCACCAGACTGGCCTGATCTCGCTGGTGCAGGACTTCTCGCCCAACGAATTCAAGAACAACGTCCTGGCCCTGGGCGACCTGGCCAAGTTCTTCGGCCTGCCGACCATTCTCACCACCAGTTTCGAGCAAGGCCCCAACGGCCCGCTGGTGCCGGAGTTGAAGGAGATGTTCCCGGAGGCGCCGTACATTGCTCGTCCAGGCCAGATCAACGCCTGGGACAATGAGGACTTCGTCAAGGCGATCAAGGCCACTGGCCGCAAGCAGCTGATCATCGCCGGCGTGGTGACAGATGTGTGCGTGGCCTTCCCGACCCTGTCGGCATTGGCTGAAGGCTTTGAAGTGTTCGTGGTGACTGATGCCTCGGGCACCTTCAACGAGACTGTGCAGCAGGCGGCATGGGTGCGCATGACTCAGGCGGGTGCGCAGATGATGAACTGGTTCTCGGTGGCCTGTGAGCTGCACCGCGACTGGCGCAACGACATCGAAGGGCTGGGTAACCTGCTGTCGCAGCGGATCCCCAACTACCGCAACCTGATGAACAGCTATGCTGCGTTGAGCGCTCGCTGAAGTAAACCTGCCCCGGCCTCTGTGGGAGCGGGCTTGTCGAGGCGTCGAACCGCCGCGCAGAGGCCGAAACAGGCTACGAATGATTCTTAGGCAGAGTGAAGCGAATCCGGCACCCGCCAAACGCCGACTCCAGCGCCTGCAGCTGCCCACCATGGGCCTGCACCACCGAGCTGCAGATCGCCAGCCCCATCCCCAACCCTTCGTCCTTCGTGGTATGAAACGCGTCAAACACCTGCGCCCGCTCATCCAGCGGGATGCCGGGCCCATTGTCGTCCACGCAGATCTCCACCACGTCTGCACCCACTGCAGATGAAATCCGCAACACGCCATCACTGCGATACCCGGCCAGGGCCTCCAGCGCATTGGTGATCAGGTTGAATACCAGTTGCTGCAACTGCACCGGGTCGGCCATCACGCTCACCCCTGCCTGCAATCGGGTCTGTACCTCGACCAGGTGCTTGGCGGCATCGGCCGAGGTCAGCCGTAGTACCTCGCGAAGCAGCTCGTCGACCTTTACGGGTTTGAGCTGCATTGGCGACTGTTTGGCCAGCGAGCGCAGTGCGCGGACGATATTGGCGGCGCGCTCGCTGTCGTTGCGGATGTCTTCCAGGCCGGCAATCGCCTCTTCCAGGTTGGGCTCGGCACGCTTGAGCCAACGCAGGCTGGCCGCGGCGTTGGAGGCAATACCCAGCAGCGGCTGGCTGATCTCGTGGGCAATGGACGCCGACAGCTCGCTCATCACCTGCAAGTGGGCGCTGCGCGCAAGTTCGGCGCGTGATCGGCGCAGTTCTTCTTCCATTTGCGCCCGGGCCTGGTTGTCCTCGGCCAGACGTGTATAGAACTTGGCCGTCTGCAGCGACACGGCCGCCTGTGAAGCGAGGATCTCCAGCATCGCCAGGCGCTGGCTGCCGAACAGGTTCGGCACCAGGCGGTTTTCCAGGTACACCAGGCCGATCAGCACGCCCTGGATCACCAGCGGCAGGCACAGCACCGAACGGGCGTTGCGTGCGTGCAGCTCCTGGCGGAAGGCTTCGGGGCAATCGTTTTGGGCATCATTGAGCACCAACGGCTTCTTGGTACGGAGGGTGGCGTTGATGATCGACAGCGGCGCCTGGGTCATGAACTTCTGGCAGTTGTCCATGCTCACGTGCAGCCCGGCGTCGTCGATGAAGGCGAGGGCGGCCATCTGGAACTCGGCACCACTGACGATCAGCAGTGCACCGTGATCGGCGCCGGAGTGTTGGGTGAGGTGGCCCATCAGCGTCTCGATCAGGCCCTCGAGCAGCACTTCCTCGGACAACGCCCGCGCCGCCTCGATACCGGCCTCGAGGTCCAGCTTGGCCTGCTGGGTGGCGCGGTAGGTCTCCTGGACGGGTTGAGTGCGCAAGAACGGGTGCAATGCCTCCAACTGCTGCACCTTGCCGGTCGCCCCCCAGATATGGAAGCAGTCGCGGGCAATACGCAGGTGCAGGTTGGCGCCGGAGATCAGCCCGCTGGGGATGCAGACCTCGGCCAGTTGCTCGTGGGCCAGGGCCTGTTCGTGGATAAAACCGGCGGCGGTTGCGGCGATCTGTGCCTGGTCGAAGCAGCGTATGGCCGCCAGTCCGTCGCCTTCGAGCTTGGCAATTACTCCTTCGATCAGCAGTAGCTTGCTGCGGAAGGTCACCGGATTGAAGCCGGCCCAGCGGCCGAAGCGTTCGCGCAGGGCCTGCAGCTCGGCCAGCTTGTCGACAAGGCTGCCGGGGGCTTCCGGGCTGCCCAGGGCCAGGCCGCGGAACAGGTGGTAGTCCGCCAGGTTGATATGTGCCGGTGCTGCCCAGGCGTTTTCGCCCGCAGCGTTCAGACTGTGCATGGCTTGCGCGACATTGCCCAGGTAGAAGGCTGACATGCCGCTGAACAGCTGCTGGAAGAACAACGTTATGGGTGAGTTCACCTGCGCGGGCAGGATCGTGCAGGGTACGCCGCTCAGGCTGGCGACGAATGCCTGCTGGGCTTGCAGGATCTGTTCGATATCGCTGTAGCCGTAATCGCGCACGGTAGCCAGGCCCTGTGCCACCTCTTCGGCCACCTCCGGCAGATAGCGGCCCATGAACAGGGAGTCGGAAACTAGATGGTTGCAGGCATAGCAGGTCATGGCCACGTCACCGCTCACGCGTGTCGAGTCGAGCGCTTCCAGCGCCATGCGGCGGGCAAACTCCATGGGCGAGGTCCAGGCACTGACCTGGTCCAGGGCCAGCAGCGCGCTGGTGAGATCGGCCTCGAAGCCGTGCCGTTCGATCAGCTTGAGCGCGGCCAGGCAGCAGGCATGGCCGTCGTGGTAGCTGCCGAAGCGCTCGGCGATCATCACCCCGTACCAGGCCAGGCCGTAGGTGCTGCCCGGCGCGACACCGTGCAACAGCGATAGCTCAATCAGCTTGGCCAGGTGCAGGAAGCAGATATCGTCCTTTACGAAAAACGATGACGACAAGGTGGCCAGCAAGCTAATGGCAACCGCGACTTCCTCCGAGTCGGTACGCGGCAGCGACGCCAGGCAATGGCGGCCTTGCTGATCGATCAGGGCCCGGACATGCGCATGGCTGGCTTCCACCTGCTGAGGGTCGACACCGCAAGTCAGGCTGATCCCCAGCAGTTCGAGGCCGGCAATGGCGGTGTTGATGGCGGCCTGGTAATCGCCGCTCACGGTGTGCAGGCGTGCCTGCAGCCGGCATACCCGTGCCCGCTCCAGCGTCGAACGTGCGCGCTGGCGGCATTCCATGATCCGTTCTTCGGCTGCTGTCATGCGCGACAGCTGCAGGTCGCACTCTGCAGCCATGCAGGCAATGGCAAAGGCATGCGTGGCGTGGCTTTGCGGCGTGGCGCTCTGTTGCAGCAACTGCTCGCACGTTTGCAGGTAGGCCGCAGACTGCTCGCAGGCGCCCGTGTCACGCGAGCGCAGCGCCGCATCACGCAAAAGCTGCAGGAAAAGATCGCAGTCATCCGCTGCAAACCCGCATGGGCTGGCGCGTTGCAGCTGATTGGCGACCTCGAACACAGCCTCCTGCAAGTCGTTGCGCCAGACCTGGAGCATGGCCAGGGCAATGCTCGCATGCAGCTGGCCGCGATCACACGCAGGCGTGAGTTGATAGGCAGCCTCCATCACACGGCCATGGGCGAAGCTCAGACCTTTTTGGCCCGGTAGCAGGAAGCCCGCGTCAATCAATGCCTTCAACGGTTTGCCCGGCAGCAGTGCAAGCAGCAGGCGTTCATCACAGCGGCTGCCTGCCGCGCTGGCGATTCGCAGCACATCCCGTTGGGGCGCCGGCAGGCGTGCCAGACGGTGGATCATCAGATCGGCGACGTTGTCGGAATAGCGTTGCCGGGCCACGGCTTGCAGGCACCATGACCAGCGCATGGCCTGGGTATCGAAGGTGAACAGCCGGTCCTCGACCATGACCCTGAGGATCTGGTTGATGAAGAACGGGTTGCCTGCGGTCTTGCCGTGAATCAGCTCGGCAACCTGCAACGCCTGGTCGGGCCCGATGTGGTAACGCTCGCCGACCAGCTCGGTGACTGCACCGACGGTCAGTGGGCGAAGGTTCAGGGTGATGCTGCGCAGCGTTGCGGGCGCGGCAAGTGGCGTAACCGCGGTGTGCGCATCGTTGCGTTGAACGAAGATCAGCAGCAGGTTGTCGGGGGCTTGGGTGAGCAACTGTGCCAGCAGCTGTTGGCTGGCATCGTCGGCCCACTGCAGGTCATCGAAACATAGCGTCAGCGGGTGGCCAGGGTGGCTGAGCACCTGCAGGAATTCGACGATGGCCCGCTGTGCCTTCTGCAATGCCAGCCGAGTGGGCTTCTCCGGTAGCTCGGGCAGGGGGCCGAGGATCAGTTGCAGGTCTGGGGCCAGTTTGCCGAGTAACCGACCGTGGTCTTTGATGCGATCCAGGATCTCGCGGCGCAGGGTGTCCAGGTCCTGGCTGTTCTTGGCCAGCAGCTGGGTGGTCAGCGAACCGAGGATCTCGACCCAGGGGGCATAGGGCACAGCCTGTTCCGGGCTGCTGCACGTGCCGACAGCCCAATAGCCTTCGGCATGGGCTTTGAGTGCGGCCTGGACCAGGCTGGACTTGCCCATGCCCGCCGCGCCGTTGATGAACAACACCTGGGGTTTGCTATCGCGACGCAGGGCATTGAGCATCTGGGCGATGACATTCTGTTCGGCCTCGCGGCCGTACAGGCGCTCGCGACTGGGCGAAACCGGGTCGGCGCAACCGGGCTCGAAGGGGGCGATGGTCTTGCTGGCGGCCCATTGCCGTTGGCAGTGGGCCAGGTCTACGGCCAGAGCCTGGGCGCTCTGGTAGCGCGCGTCAGGTTCCTTTGCCAGGGCCTTGGCCAGGATCCTGCTGAGCGCCTGCGGCACCTGGCGGTCGACCTCGCAGGCCGTGCGTGGCTGGACGCCGGCATGCAACTGGCGCCAGTGCTGGGTGTCGCGCCCGGCCAGCGGCAGCTCGCCCAACAGCAGCTGGTAGAGGATCGCGCCCAAGGCATAGATGTCGCTGCGCCGGTCGCCGCTGCTGCCATGGGGGCAGACCTGCTCCGGTGCCAGGTAGGCCCAGTTGCCGAGCGCATTGCCCTGCTCGCTGATCAGCTCTGGCGTATCGGCACGAAAGCAGCCCAGTCGCACCCGCTGGTTCGGCTGCAGGCACACGTGTTCGGGCTGCAACGCACCGTGCAGTACATTGTGCTCGTGGGCTTGGGCCAAGGCGTTGGCGGCATTTACCGCGATGTCGAGAAAGGTCGCCAGGGCGATCGGGCCCTCGCTGATCAGGTCGGCGATGGAGCGGCCGGCCGGGTACACCAGCAAAGGGCCTTCGGCGGAACGGACGAACGCTGACGGGATTACCGCCCATTGCGGGTCCAGCTGCAGGCGGTAGTCGCGCTCAAGACGCTGGCAGGCAGCGGGGGCCTCGAGCGGTGCGCGCACGGCGATCCAGGCTTGGCGGGTGGCGGGGTCGCGCAAGCGGAAGTAGCTGAGCTCACCCTCCTGGCCCAGTTGTGTGATGTCGCAGCGATTCAGCCAGTCGTCGTCGATCGACTGGTCAAAATCGATGGGCCTGTTTGCGAGGCGTTCATCGAGCATAAAGCACTCCCTGCTAGCGACATCCTGACGCGCGAGTATACGCAGCAACCCCTTCAAGAATGCGGCCTGCAGCCTCCTTGGCAGAAACGGGTACGCCGTTGTCCGTTATCAATACCTGGCGGCTGGAGGGCGCTTGTATAGTGCTGAGGCCAACCTATCCCTCGGGATAATTGTCTGAATGCGGTTGCTCGCCTAGGCTGCCCGAGGCTGCGCAAACGCCCATGCCCGCGTGAGGAAACCATGATCCGAATCGGTAATGCCCAGGTGTCGCTGGAGCGGCGAGAAGCCTTTCTCGATGGCAAGCCGGTCCCATTGGGCGGGCGTGCATTCGAGGTGTTGGCCACACTGATCAAGGCCAAGGGCCGGGTGGTCTGCAAGGATGAGCTGTTCAGCCAGGTGTGGGCCGGCACGGTAGTCGAGGACAACAACCTGCAGGTGCAGGTGTCGCTGCTGCGCAAGGCCTTCGGCGACCGCGGGCTGATCCAGACCGTGCCGCGCCGGGGTTATCGTCTGGCTGCGCAGGTCAGTTTCGACGTACCTTGCCTGGCCCTCGGTCAGTCGCCATTTGGCGCTATGGCTGATGCCAACGAACCGTTCGACGACGCCATGAACGTCCCTGTGCTGGTGGTGGATGACGATCCTTCGGTGCGCACGGCACTGGGCCGCCTGCTGCGTTCGCAAGACATTCCACACCGTTTGTTCGCCAGCGCCGAAGAGCTTTTCGACGCTCGCCTGGAAAGCCCTTGCGCTTGCCTGCTGCTGGACATGCATTTGCCCGAAACCAGCGGCCTTGAGGTTCAGGCTGCGCTGCACCGGCTGGCGCTGCCTTGGCCGATCGTGTTCATGACCGGTTTCGGCACTATCCCCATGACGGTCCAGGCCATGCGTGCCGGGGCCGTGGAGTTCCTGACCAAGCCCTTCGACGAAGACCAGTTGCTGGCACTGCTTGAGTCGGTACGTACGCGCGCCGTGGCCGAGGGGCGCAAATGGCAGCATGCGCGGCAGGTCGAAGAAAAGTACCAGCACCTGACCCAGCGCGAGCGCCAGGTATTTTCGCTGGTGGTTGGCGGCTTGTCGCACAAGCAGATTGCCAAGGCGATCGGCACCAGTGAAGTGACCACAAAGGTGCACAAGAAGAACATCATGAACAAGATGCAATCCCGCTCGCTGCTGGAGCTGGTGGCCATGCACAACGTCATCGAGGCTCGGTCTGGCACATGAGCAGAGCGGTGTGCATCGTCGATGACGATGCTTCTGTGCGCAAAAGCCTGGGCAACCTGCTGCGTTCTGCGGGGTTCGAGTGCTTGGCGTTCGCTGCGGGCGAGGTGTTTCTGGCCTCGGGCCAGTCACGTGAGGCTGGGTGCGTTCTGCTCGATCTGAAGATGCCGGGGATGAGCGGGCTGGAGGTGCAGCGTGAGCTGGCGCGGCGGGGTTGGCGCTTGCCGGTGATCGGCATGTCGGCGCATTGGGACGAAGGTGCGGTGCAGGCGGCGCTAGCAAATGGCGCGCAATCTTGCCTGGGTAAGCCGTTTTCCGAAGAGGTACTGCTCAAGGTGGTCGAAGCGGCGTTGGCAGCTGAATGAGCACACCTGAACAATCAATTGCTGTGCCGCCGGCTGATGCTCGTTGGGTTGATTGAATCACGAGATCTTTGCCATGCCACACCTCAAGACCCTTCATGCTCCCCAGTCGCCAACCCTTATCGCCAGTGGCCTGCTGTTCATGCGGGTGATGGCCGCTGTGCTGCTGTTTTCCATCCACGGGTTACCCAAGCTGCTGGACTGGAGCGGGGAGTTGCAGCGCATCGAGGATCCTTTTGGCCTGGGGGCGCCGCTGACCTTGGGCCTGGCGGTGTTTGCCGAAGTGGTCTGCCCGGTGTTGCTGGTGCTGGGCGTGGCAGCGCGGTTGGCCTGCTTGCCGGTGCTGGCAGTGTTGCTGGTGGCGCTGGTGGTGGTGCACCCGGACTGGTCGCTGGAGCAGGGCCAGTTTGCCTGGTTGCTGGTGGCGCTTTATGGCGGGCTGGCGTTGACTGGGCCTGGGCTGTACTCGGTCTCCGGGTTGATCGGCCGAAGCAAGTTTTCCTGATGGATCTTGGGGCGGCAAGGCAGCCCCAGGCTCTAGCTGCTGCCCGGCCGGTACTGTAAAGCCTCGGCCAGATGCCCGCGGCTGATCGCCTGGCTAGCTTCCAGATCCGCCAAAGTCCGGGCCACCTTCAGCAACCGATGCGCCGCCCGCAAAGAAAGCGTCAGCCGCTCGCAGGCATTCTCCAACCAAGCCTGGTCCGCCGCTACCAGCTGACAATGGCTCCGCAACCCTTCCAGGTTCAGAAACGCATTGGCACAGCCTTGCCGCCGCTGCTGCACCTCACGAGCCTCTGCCACCTTTACAGCCACGTCGGCACTAGTCTCCCCACTGGGCTGGTTGTTCAGCGTGGTGGTCTCGCGGGCCACGGTCAGGTGCAGGTCGATGCGGTCCAGCAACGGGCCGGACAGTTTGTTGCGATACCGTGCGATCTGCTCGGTGCTGCAGCGGCAGCGGCCGGTGGGGTCGCCCAAGTAGCCGCAAGGGCAGGGGTTCATCGCCGCCACCAGCTGGAAGCGCGCCGGGAAACGCACCTTGTCGCGCGCCCGCGCAATCACGATTTCGCCCGACTCCAGCGGCTCGCGCAGGACTTCCAGCACGCGCCGTTCAAACTCTGGCAGCTCGTCGAGAAACAGCACGCCATGGTGCGCCAGGGTGATCTCGCCTGGCTGCGGCCGGCTGCTGCCGCCTACCAGCGCTGGCCCCGAAGCCGAATGGTGCGGATGGCGAAACGGGCGCTGCGGCCAGCTGCTCAGCGGCGTGTGGCCACTCACCGACTGGATCGCCGCCACTTCCAGCGCCTCTTGTTCATCCAGAGGTGGCAGCAGGCCGGGCAGGCGGCTGGCGAGTAGCGTCTTGCCCGTTCCGGGCGGCCCGGTGAACAGCAGGTTATGCGCCCCGGCTGCGGCCAGCAGCAATGCCCGCTTGGCCGCAACCTGGCCTTGTACCTCGCTGAGGTCCGGATAAGGCTGTTGCTTCAGGACCAAGCCATTGGCGGCAAACGGAGCTAGTGGCACCTGCCCGTTCAGATGCGCCACCAATTCCAGCAGGTGCCCCACTGCATATACCACCAGCCCGCCCGCCAGGCTGGCTTCTTCAGCGTTTTCCCGCGGCACCACCAATGCCCGGCCAGCCTCGCGCGCCGCCAGTGCCGCTGGCAACACGCCCTGCACCGGGCGCAACTTACCCGACAGGGCCAGCTCGCCCAGACATTCCATTTCAGTCAGGGCGGGCAACGGCACCTGGCCATCGGCGGCGAGGATGCCCAGGGCGATGGCCAGGTCATAACGCCCGCCGTCCTTGGGCAGGTCGGCCGGTGCGAGGTTCTGGGTAATGCGCCGCTGCGGGTAGTTCAGCCCGGAATTGACGATGGCGCTGCGCACACGGTCCTTGCTTTCCTTGACCGTGGTTTCCGGCAGGCCGACCAGAGTGAGGTGGGGCAGGCCGTTGGCCAGGTGCGTTTCGACGCTGACCGCCGGGGCCTGCACGCCGACCTGGGCACGGCTGTGAACGAGGGCGAGGGACATGGACGCTCCGTTGTCATGAGTGGGGAGCCGCTTCCTGCGGCTGACCCAAGCATAGTGATCCAGGGGCCCGCTCTATCGAGTAAAGTGCTTCAGCGTCTTTCGCTGGGCCTGCGCCTGCAAGGCAATCAGCAAATCCTCGATTTTTTCGATCGCATCATGGCTGACCGGTTGTACGGTCCAAATGGTCGGCCGCCGCCAGGCATGCTGTGAAACGCAGGGTTTTCCCTGCCTTTTGAAAAAGCCTGACAAATACTGGATCCAATTCTTTGCGAAGAACCCGGCTATAGCTTAGTGTTCAACAGCGACTGCTGTTGCCATGGGATGGCAACGCAACCCTTGAAATGGACTTAAGGTACTGCCCGTGCAAACGCTCATTCGCACCCGCCAGCAGATCCGAGAACGGGTGCAGGCCAATGAATACGCTGAACTCAACCGTTTGTTCGATGCGCTGGAGGCGCAGTGGCGCCAGGCGCCCCCTGGTGAGTGCCCCGTCTACCTGGAAGCTGTGCAAGGCTACATGCTGGATTGGGACACACAGGGCGGCAAGGCCCTGACGCACACCCTCAAGGCCTGGATCGACGCCTGCCCCAAGGCTTATCACCCGCATGTGGTGATGGGTTTTCACTGCTTCAACCATGCCTGCCAGATTCGTGGGCAGGCTGATGCTCATGAAGTGTCCGAAGAACGCTGGCTGGCTGCCGAGCAGGCCTGCGAGAAAGGCACGGCGCACTTCCTGCAGGCCCTGGAGCGCAGCGCGCAACCGGTTGCCGCAGTCATCGGCATGCTGCACATCAGCGCTTACCTGCGCGAGCCTGGCTGGTTGGTCGAATTGTTCGCTGGGCAGGCGGCGCGCTATCGGCCCAGCGCGCATGCCGATGTGGAGGTGCAGGAGGCCGCAGCGCCATTGTTGGTCAAGTACGGCCTGACGCCCTTGCTGGAACTGCCGCAAACGTTGCCGGCCGGGTTGAGCGCGCGTTTGCATGAGCAAGGCGAGCCCGCCAGGGATTACTGGCTGCGCCATGCGCTGTGGTGGTTTCCCGGCTGCTTCGAGGCAATCGAGGCCTATGCCGCTTACCTGACCCCTCGTTGGGGTGGCAGCGCTGAAGCGATTGACGCACTGGCCAGCGGGCCGCTTTGCCACGGTTGGTCTGAAGCACAGCGCAATGCGATCCGCTGGCTGGCCCTGGAAGAGACTTTCTGGCTGCCGCATGCCAAGCAACTGCCTCAGGTCGCAACCTGGCAAAGAACCTTTGCCCAATGGGCCCAACGCGAACTCAGGCCCAAAGAGCGCGCCACGTTGCTGGCCCGGCGTGGCGCGCTGCGGCGCTATTCGATGGGTGATTACGCCGGTGCGATGCGCGACTTTGCCGACAGCGTCGCACTCTTCCCGGACCACGGCTTTGTCCCGGCCATTGGCGAGCCTTTCCATAGCCTTGTTTGCCTGGTGCTGTTCAATGAGGCCGAGGACGATTCGCAGGTATTGCGTACCGTCATCGAGCGGCTCTGCGACGACCGTCGACAGGCAGCGGCCTGCGCTCTGCGGGCTGCGGGGCACCAGTTTGGCTTGTGGGGCTTTGGGCAATCTGCCGAGCAGGCTGGAACGTGGTTGCGCATGGCGGTCAAGCGCCAGTGCGGGCGAGAGGGGCAGGGCTTCGATGTGCTCGATGTGCCGCGCCTGCTCTGGGCTGCCAATCTGCATGAAGCCGCGCACTTTCTGTATGAAGCCTGTGCGGAGCTGAAACTGCCGGATGCGGCCATCGCGCTGTACGACCTGCATCGTGGCTGGCTGGACAACACCCCCGCGCAGTATCTGAGTGCCAAGGCTGCCGAGCACTGGCTGTTGCGGGCGGCGGAATCTGGCCATCCGCTTGCCAAGCTCGACCTGGCCCGTCAGCGTATGGGTTCTCCACAAGGGCTGGAGGACCGCAAGGCAATGCTGGCGGTCAAGCGACTGCTGCTCGACGCAATGGGCGATCCGAACATCCATGCCAAGGCGCAGTTGCAGTTAGGCATCCTGCTGCGCCAGTACGGTGATTCGCTGGAGCGTGTCGAGGCGGTCGACTATCTGCTGGGGCTGGCCGAGCACCCCGATGCCTGGACCGCCGCGCGTGCCTGTGCGGAACTCGGGCTGGCCTGGATGCAGGGCAGCGGTACGCGCAAACAGAGCCGCTTTGCGGCAATCGAATGGGCCAATCGTGCCGTTGCGCTGCAGTCGAGCGATCCGCTCATCGAGGAAATTCAGGCCGAGATCCGCAATTCGCACAGCCGGGTGAAGACGTTGTTCACGGTATGTGGGGCGGCGTTGTTCCGTGGCGACCTGCATGCCAGCGAGCTACCGCCCAAGGCCACCGGCCATCACAGGGCTTCGGCCTGATCGAAATCGGGGGTGACTACTCGTTATCGATTGTTATTCCTGCGACGCTGGCGCCATCCGCGCTTCCAGTTCGGCGACCTGCTTCTCCAGGGCCTCGAGGCGGGCGCGGGTGCGCGCCAGCACGACCATCTGGCTGTCGAATTCTTCACGGCTAACCAGGTCCAGCTTGCTGAAGGCGCCTTGCATCAGCACCTTGAACTGGCTTTCCAGTTCCGCGCGGGGTTGGGCGGTATCGCTGCTGAACAGGCGCGAGGCCTGGTCGCTCAGGGCGTCGAGAAGGGCTTTTGGCGCGAGCATGGGCGGCTGTCCACTGAATACTGAGAAATGGCCCGCAGTGTAGCACGGGGCAGACCTGCACCATTGACCTCAGGCCATTGCACGCTTTTTGAGCAACTCGCCGGGCCTGCCTGCACCGAAGTTGTGCATGTACGCCATGCTGGCGAGTGGCCAATCCCGACTGATTCACATAACTCGCTGTTTTCCGGTGTTTTAACGGAACTGGCAAGGTTTCTGCAAAGACCTGTACGAGCCATGCACTGATGCAGTTCCTTGTGACCAGGCAGTGCGCACGCGGAGCCGGATGCCGACGACGCGTTACAAAGCCAACCGCTGCGCTTAGACTTGAGACGGGTTTGTTTTCCTGGGGCAAGTCCACCAAATCGGGAGAGAGTTTCATGAAGCTAGTCACAGCCATCATCAAGCCGTTCAAGTTGGACGACGTGCGCGAGTCGCTGTCGGAAATCGGCGTGCAGGGCATTACCGTCACCGAAGTCAAAGGTTTCGGCCGGCAGAAGGGCCACACCGAGCTGTATCGCGGCGCGGAGTACGTGGTCGACTTCCTGCCCAAAGTGAAGATCGACGTCGCCATCGACGACAAGGACCTTGATCGAGTGATCGAAGCCATCACCAAGGCAGCCAACACCGGCAAGATCGGTGACGGCAAGATCTTCGTGGTGAATCTGGAGCAGGCGATCCGCATCCGTACCGGCGAAACCGATACCGACGCGATCTAAGCGCCGAAAAAAGCCTCACCAAACCCAACGCCCCAGGAGAAAACAACATGACTCTGCGTAAGATCGCAGGGCTAGGAGCCCTATTGTCCCTCGTAATGCCCGGGCTTGCCCTGGCAGAGGAAGCAGCTGCCCCAGCGCTGAACTCCGGCGACACCGCCTGGATGCTCACCTCGACAGCGCTGGTGCTGTTCATGACCATTCCGGGCCTGGCCCTGTTCTACGGCGGCATGGTGCGTTCCAAGAACGTGCTGTCGGTGATGATGCAGTGCTTTGCCATCACTGGCCTGATCAGCATTCTCTGGGTCATCTACGGCTACAGCATGGCCTTCGATACCACCGGTATGGAAAAGGGCGTGCTCAACTTCAATTCCTTCGTCGGCGGGTTCTCCAAGGCGTTCCTCAGCGGCGTTACCCCGGCCAACCTGACTTCGGCCACCGCGCTGTTCCCTGAAGCGGTGTTCATCACCTTCCAGATGACTTTCGCCATCATCACCCCGGCGCTGATCGTCGGTGCCTTTGCCGAACGCATGAAGTTCTCGGCGATGCTGGTGTTTATGGGCATCTGGTTCACCCTGGTCTACGCACCGATCGCGCACATGGTCTGGAGTGGTGACGGCGCGCTGCTGTGGGACTGGGGCGTGCTCGACTTCGCTGGCGGGACCGTGGTGCACATCAACGCCGGTATCGCAGGCCTGGTCTGCTGCCTGGTGCTGGGCAAGCGCAAAGGCTACCCGACCACCCCGATGGCCCCGCACAACCTGGGTTACACCCTGATGGGCGCGGCCATGCTGTGGATCGGCTGGTTCGGCTTCAACGCCGGTTCCGCCGCCGCCGCCAACGGTACTGCGGGCATGGCCATGCTGGTGACCCAGATCGCCACCGCCGCCGCAGCAATGGGCTGGATGTTCGCCGAGTGGATCTTCCACGGCAAGCCAAGTGCCCTGGGCATCGCCTCGGGTGTGGTCGCCGGCCTGGTCGCCATTACCCCGGCTGCCGGTACCGTGGGCCCAATGGGTGCTTTGGTGATCGGCCTTGCCTCTGGCGTGATCTGCTACTTCTGCGCCACTACCCTCAAGCGCAAGCTGGGTTATGACGACTCCCTCGACGCCTTCGGCGTGCATGGCGTCGGCGGCATCATCGGTGCCATCCTCACCGGCGTGTTCGCAGCACCGGCCCTGGGCGGCTTCGGCGCAGTCACCGACATTGGTGCTCAGGTCTGGGTTCAGGCCAAGGGCGTGATCTTCACCGTGGTCTACACCGCCATCGTCACCTACTTGATCCTCAAGGTGCTGGATGTGGTGATGGGCCTGCGGGTCAACGAAGAAGAAGAGTCGGTCGGCCTCGACCTGGCTCAGCACAACGAACGCGGCTACAACCTGTAACCGCGACGCTGGAAAAACTTGCCCGGTTCGCCGGGCATTTTTTTGCCTGTTTTTTGCCATTTCCCGCAGTGCAAACGGTTTATCACTCACGTTCGCGACGTAGGCCAAAAACTTACAAGTCTTGGGGCGTTTATGGTGCTTTGCTTTTTCCACGGGCGCGCTAGAATGCGCGCCAAAGGGTGTTTGACGAGTAGTCCGCACGCTTTACCAGCCTTTGCTAGGCTTGCCAGTAGCGAGTGGCCAGCAGGGTTCAAGGATTTGTCAGGTCCTGCCAGGAGCAGGGCCTGCTGGGTACCGCCTCCCATCAGGAGCGCCGACCCAAGGGCAGTGGCCTAACCCACGGCCAGTTGAATTTTCACTGGTGGCTGCCGGTCTACGGCTGCACTGGTCTATAACTAACCTGCTTTTCGCAAGTCATGAGGTAGAACATGAGCGACGACGATCTGGAAAATGATGACCTCGAAGTAGGCGACGAAGACGAGGCTGATGAAGGCCTTGAAGCGGCGGCTGACGATGGTGCGGAAGATGCTGGCGATGACGACAGCAGCCCGGCACCGACTGCCAAGGGTAAATCCAAGGCCGCTGTCTCGGTAGACGAGATGCCGAGCATGGAAGCCAAGCAGAAAGAGCGTGATGCCCTGGCCAAGGCGATGGAAGAGTTCCTTTCGCGCGGCGGCAAGGTGCAGGAAGTCGAGGCCAACGTGGTCGCCGACCCGCCCAAGAAACCGGACAACAAGTACGGCAGCCGCCCTATCTGAGTGGCTGAATGCAAAAGAGCCCGCCGTCGCTGCGGGCTTTTTTGTGCCTGTCTGTCAGCGCCAGCGCGCCAAGACGTCCGGCACCTGGGACAGCCGCTGAATCTCTGCATCCGGCGCCTGATCGCCAGCCCAGGCCTTGCCCTGCGGGTTGAACCATACCGCGCGCAAACCGGCGCGCTGGGCCCCGGCAATGTCGTCGCCCGGGTGATCACCAATATGCACCGCCGCACTGGCCTCGACTTCGCCGAGCTTGAGGGCCTCCATGAACGGCGCCGGGTCCGGCTTGCCAATGCCCAGATCCTCCGCGCACAGGGCAAAGCGGAAGTAATCCGCCAGCCCCAGGCGGCGAACATCGGCGTTGCCGTTGGTGACCACGCCCAGGGTGTAGTGATGGCGCAGGATCTCCAGCACCGGCTGCACTTCAGGGAACACTTCGACCTGGTGGCGGGCATGCAGGAACACTTCAAAGCCCTCGTTGGCCAGTTCCTGCGCCTGCTTCTCGCTGTAGCCGACTTCCTCCAGAGCGTGGAACAGCACACGCCGACGCAGGGCGCTGATGCGGTGCTTGAGGCCTGGCTCAGCCTGCACCAGGCGTTCGCGAATGGCGAACAGGTGTTCCACCGGCACACCACCAAGGATCGGGGCGTTGGCTTCGAGCCAGTCGCGCAGCACGACCTCGGCGCTGGCAATCACGGGCGCGGTGTCCCACAGGGTGTCGTCGAGGTCGAAGGTGATCAGCTTGATGCTCATGAGTCTGTGCCTTTGCTGCGTTTGGCCCGAGGGTGGGCGCTGTCGTACACCGCGGCCAGGTGCTGGAAGTCCAGGTGGGTGTAGATCTGCGTGGTGCTGATGTCGGCATGGCCGAGCATTTCCTGTACCGCGCGCAGGTCCTGGGACGATTCCAGCACATGGCTGGCGAAGGAATGGCGAAGCATGTGCGGGTGCAGGTGCTGGCCTAGCTCGCGCTCGCCGGCGGCCTTGACTCGCAATTGGATGGCCCGTGGGCTCATGCGATTGCCTTGGCGGGTGATGAACACTGCGCTGTCGCGCGGGCCGCCGATGCCGCGCAGCTTGAACCAGGCCTGCAAGGCCTCACGGGCCTTGCGGCCAACCGGTAGCACGCGGGTCTTGCTGCCCTTGCCAAGCACCTGCACCAAGCCGGCGGCCAGGTCGAGCTGCTCGAGGTCGAGGTTGTTCAGCTCGGACAGGCGCAAGCCGGAGGAATAGAACAGTTCGAGGATGGCCTGGTCGCGGCGGGCGATGAAGTCGTCGTCGACGCCGCCATCGAGCAGTTGCAGGGCGCGGTCGGTGTCCAGCACCTTGGGCAGCCGACGTTCGCCCTTGGGCGCGCTCAGGCCGGTGGCCGGGTCGTGCTGGCACAGGCCTTCGCGGTTGAGGTAGCGGTACAGGCCGCGCACCGCCGACAGCAATCGCGCCAGGCTGCGCGAGGACTGCCCCTGGTGGTGCTGGCGCGCGACCAGTTGGCGCAGCTGCTGGATCTGCAGCGCGCCCCAGCCGGCGATGCCCTGGCTGTTGCAGTATTCGATGACCTTGTCGAGGTCGCGGCGATAGGCCAGCAGGGTGTGTTCCGACACCTGGCGCTCGTTGCGCAGGTGTGCGCAATAAGCCTCCAGCTGGCGTTCCATCAGCGCACCGAACGCAGGGTCTGGGTCACGCGTGGTACCACGCGGCCGAGCACTTCGGCGATATAGCCGAGGAACAAGGTGCCGACGCTGCTCTTGTAGTGCTGTGGGTCGCGGCTGCCGATCGCCAGCACGCCATGCAGCCCCTGGTATTCGAGGGCGGCAACCGCACTGGAGCCGACTTCCTGCTGCTGCTCCTTGCCGAACAGGAAGGCCAGTTCGTGCTCGCGCAGGTTGCCGCTGACCGTCTTGCCGCCGCCGAGCAGGCCGCCGATGGCTTGCTGGGCTTCGGCATTGCTCACCCAGCGGCCGACGGGGGCTGCATTGTCGCCGAACAGGATCAGGCTGACGAAAGGCACCTGGAATTCCTGGCGCAAGCTGTCTTCGACGGCCATCACCACTTCTTCCAAGCTGCTGGCATCGAGCAGGTCGAGGATCAGCCGGCGGGTCTTGTCGAACAGCCGGTCGTTGTCACGGGCCACGTCCATCAGTTGCGACAGGCGATGGCGCATCTCGATGTTGCGGTCGCGCAGCAGCTTGAGCTGGCGTTCCACCAGCGACACGCTGTCGCCGCGCTGGTGGGGGATGCGTTGCTCGATCAGCAGCTCGTCGTGCTCGGCGAAGAAGGTGGGGTGGGCGCGCAGGTAGGCGACCACCGCTTCGGCATCGAGCTCATCGGGCTGCTGGGGTACTGGCTGATCGGTCATGGCGGTTACTCGCTTAGAGACGAACCTGTCCTTCGAAGACGCGTACGGCTGGGCCGGTCATCAACACGGGCTTGCCGGGGCCGGCCCATTCGATGTTCAGGCGACCACCCGGCAGGTCGAGGGTCACCGGGGAGTCCATCCAGCCCTGGCTGATGGCGGCCACGGCCGCGGCGCAGGCGCCGGTGCCACAGGCCTGGGTCTCGCCAGCGCCACGTTCCCATACCCGCAAGTAGGCGCGGTGGCGGTCGATGACCTGGAGGAAACCGGCATTCACCCGCTGCGGGAAGCGCGGGTGGTTTTCGATTTTCGGGCCCAGTTCATGGACCGGTGCGGTGTGCACGTCATCGACGCGCAGCACGGCATGCGGGTTGCCCATGGACACGGCGGCAATCGAATGCACCCGGCCGTCGACCTCCAGCGGGTAGTTCAACGCCTGTTCTTCGGCAATGAACGGGATGTCTGCCGGGACGAAACGCGGTGGGCCCATGTCGACACATACCTGGCCGTCGTTCTGCACGTCCAGCTCGATGATGCCACCCTTGGTTTCCACGCGGATGCGCTTCTTCGCGGTCAGGCGCTTGTCCAGCACGAAGCGGGCGAAGCAGCGCGCGCCATTGCCGCACTGCTCGACCTCGGAACCGTCAGCGTTGAAGATCCGGTAGCGGAAGTCCACTTCCGGGTTGCTCGGCGCCTCGACGATCAGCAGCTGGTCGAAGCCGATGCCGGTGTGACGGTCGCCCCATTGCTTGGCGTGCTTGGGCTGGATGTGCGCGTGCTGGCTGACCAGGTCTAGGACCATGAAGTCGTTGCCCAGCCCATGCATCTTGGTAAAGCGCAGCAGCATGGGCTCACTCCGGCAGCAGGCTTTCGCCAGCGTACAGTTCGGCGATGGTCTCGCGGCGGCGGACTTCGAAAGCCTGGTCGCCGTCGACCAGGATTTCCGCGCAACGGCCACGGGTGTTGTAGTTCGAGCTCATGACGAAACCATAGGCGCCCGCCGACTGCACGGCCAGCAGGTCACCTTCGGCCAGGTTCAGCACGCGGTCCTTGGCGAGGAAGTCGCCGGTTTCGCAGATCGGGCCGACCAGGTCGTAGGCACGGCCTTCGCCCGCCCGCGGGGCGACCGCGCTGACACCCATCCAGGCCTGGTACAGGGCCGGGCGGATCAGGTCGTTCATCGCCGCGTCGATGATGGCGAAGTCCTTGTGTTCGGTGTGCTTGAGGTACTCCACGCGGGTCAGCAGGGCACCGGCGTTGGCCACGATGTAGCGGCCAGGCTCGAACACCAGGGCCAGGTCACGGGTGCCGACGCGCTCGCGGATGGCCTTGATGTAGTCGGCCACCAGTGGCGGCTCTTCGTCGCGATAGCGCACGCCAACGCCGCCGCCCAGGTCCAGGTGGCGCAGGTGGATGCCGCACTCGGCCAGGCGGTCGACCAGGGCCAGCAGGCGGTCGAGGGCATCGAGGAACGGGTCGACGGTGGTCAGCTGCGAGCCGATGTGGCAGTCGACACCGACCACGTCCAGGTTCGGCAGCTGCGCGGCGCGCACGTAGATGGCTTCGGCGTCGGCGATGGCGATACCGAACTTGTTCTCTTTGAGGCCGGTGGAAATGTACGGGTGGGTGCCGGCATCGACGTCCGGGTTCACACGCAGCGAGATCGGCGCAACCTTGCCCATCTCGGCGGCCACCACTTGCAGGCGCTCGAGCTCATCGGTGGATTCGACGTTGAAGCAGTGCACACCGACTTCCAGGGCGCGGCGCATGTCTTCGCGGGTCTTGCCGACGCCGGAGAACACCACGCGATCAGCGCGCCCACCAGCGGCCAGCACGCGCTCAAGCTCACCGCCGGAGACGATGTCGAAGCCTGCGCCCAGGCGCGCCAGGACGTTCAGCACGCCAAGGTTGGAGTTGGCCTTGACGGCGAAGCAGACCAGGTGCTCGGTGCCCTGCAGGGCGTCGGTGTAGCTGCGGTACTGGGCTTCGATGTGAGCGCGCGAGTACACGTAGGTCGGGGTGCCGAAACGTTCGGCGATGGCCGACAGGGCCACGCCTTCCGCGAACAGTTCACCGTCGCGGTAGTTGAAAGCGTTCATCTGAATTCCTTACTGCTCTGGCGTCTGCTCGGGCTGGATTGGCTGCTCTTCCTGCGGCTGGACCGCTGGAGCGTGCTGGTGCTGGTGCGTCTTTTTCGGGCCTTTGCCGTCCTTGCCGTCTTCTGGCAGGTACAGGGGGCCCTTCTGACCGCAGGCCGAAACGAGGCAGGCAACCGCGACCAGCGCCGCGAGCGAGGAAATCAGGCGCTTCATGGGTGAAATCCTTTGAAATATGCAGTATTGCGCCCGAGTATACCGAGCGACCGGCGGATTGCCTACGCAAGAGCCGGTCCGTCGGGCGGGCTATGCTTAGGGGTTATCGCCGCCGGTAGTGGGCCCGTGCCGGCAGCGGCTAAACCTTTGCATTCATGGCCCGGCGCCCGTATCTTGCCCGGCTTGCCCGTAAAGCAGCCAATTTCGAGGTTCCTGCAATGAGTTTGAGCGAAGCGCGTTTCCATGATCTGGTCGACGCGACCCAACAGGCACTGGAAGACCTGTTCGACGAGAGCGGCCTGGACCTGGACATGGAAAATTCCGGCGGCGTGCTGACCGTCAAGTTCGAAGGCGGCGCCCAACTGATCTTCAGCCGCCAGGAGCCGCTGCGTCAGCTGTGGCTGGCCGACCGTTCCGGCGGCTTCCACTTCGATTACGACGAAGAGAACGGCAAGTGGGTGTGCGAGAAGAGCGAAGAGCTGCTTGGTGAGATGCTCGAGCGCGTCGTCTGGGAGCGGGCCGGCGAGAAGCTGGACTTCGACGAGATCTGACATGACCAGCCAGCTGCGGCCACCCAAGCCGCTGTACAGCAACGTCAGCCAGGCGGTGCCTTCACCCTGCATCAGCGTTTGCCGGTTGGATGAGCAGCGGGTATGCACCGGCTGCCACCGGCACGTCGAGCACATCCGCGAATGGCGCTCGGCCGACGACGAACGGCGCCGGCAGATCTGTCGCGAAGCCGAGGCCCTGCGCGTACGGGCTTGAGTATTTGCCCGGCTGTGGTAGTGTCAGGGGGTGCGTCGTTGACGCAAAAGCATTCACAAACCCCGCCCTTGGGCGGGGTTTTGCTTTATCTGCCTGCAGGAAACAGCCTGTTCAAAGGAGTCTGACTGGATCATGAGCACCAAGCCTTCCCTCATCCTCACCCGATTGGACGTACAGCGTCTCGAGCGCCTGATCGAAGGCCTCGACGAAAATACGCCGGGTGTGCTCGCCTTGCAGGAGGAGCTGGACCGTGCCGGTCAGGTGGTCGGCCATGATGAAGTGCCCGCCGGTGTGGTGACCATGAACTCGCGCGTGCATTGCCGTGAGGAAGCCAGTGGCAAGGACTACCACCTGACCCTGGTGTACCCGAAGGATGCGGGTGGCGAGGGCAAGGTGTCGATCCTTGCGCCGATCGGCTGTGCGCTGCTGGGCTTGTCGGTGGGTGAGCAGATCGACTGGCCGGCACCGGGGGGCAAGACCCTGAAGCTGAAGTTGCTGGAAGTCGAATACCAGCCTGAAGCGGCTGGTGATTTCGACCTCTGAGACTGGTCGTTCAGGGGGCGTTCTGCGCCCTGAGCTGGCAGGCGTGAATACAGTTATCGACTATGCGGCTGCGCAGCGACCAATCGGTATTGATGATGTGGAAGCCCTGGATGTAGCTGTCCAGGTCTTTCGAGTCGAACCACTGATCGATCTTGTCGCTGAAATCATCAGGCGTGAACACCACCTTGTTGTACTTCGCGCACTGAATCGAGCGTAGCGTGCCGTCAGGCTTGTAACGCTGGCTATGCTGGTCGATGAACGCTTTCAGTTCTTCTGTGGAGGGCGTGTTCTCACCCATCCAGACCTGCTCCACACCATTCCAGTGGTCCCCGCCGGCGGGATCGTTATAGGCAATGACCACGGTTTTGCCTGGGTGGTCATTCCACAGTTGATCCAGGGTCAGAGCATGCAAGTCATAGGGGATGATGCGCTGCCCCATGTGCTTGTCCAGCATCGCCAGCAGCCACTCATGCTCCCGGGCGCTGAAGTTATCGAATTCATGGAAGTCGAGGATGATGATTTCTCGCTCGTTGGCAGGATCTTCATAGAAAACACCAAGCTCGGACACTACGTCGCCGAGAACAGTGCGTCCCGATGTACTCAGGTGATAGAGCTTGTACCGGTAAGGTGAGTCGGGTGAATACTCGCGGTTTGCCCTTACACGAAGGTCCAGTACGCGAATGCCGGCACGGATCTGCTCGATGCACGGAACGTCCTGGGTCACTTCCTGCGGTGGGACGATATTGTCCGCCTGTTTGTCCATTCCCGAATCATGGCTGCCGGGCAAAATCAGCTGATCAATACGCAGGCGACCCAGTTCAGGCAAGTTACCCATCCAGTTCTGATTGTTCATGATGCACCTCAGTCATTGAATGAGGGCAAAGCATGCCGCTGGCCAGGAGAGCCGTGCAGAAGGAAATGCCTGCTGGTTCAGCAGGCGAGCTCAGCCTGGATCTTTTCCAGCCCCTGATTGAGCGCATACTCCAGCTCGCGCTTGTAACGCAGATACAGGCTGGTCGAACCCTGTTCATCCTCTAGCAGTTCTGAAAGCTCCAGGTCGGTGATATAGCAGCGGTAGTGCCCGGCACTGCGGCGCTGGCCGAGGATCTGCCGGGCGACAACCTCATACAGCTGGTCGCCATGCTCCAGCTCGGAAAACTCCCGCTGGTCGCAATACAGTGTGACCTGTACCTCGCCACCGGCACCGGCCTGCAGAATGGCCTGCACCTCGTAGTAGGGCTGATCGGTGGCAACGCTCGGTGTCGGCCTGGGCTCGATGCAGCGTGCCTTGCCTGGCCCTGAAGGCAGCAATTGCGCGTAGCGGATTTCCAGCGATGCCTGTTGCAGTCTGTCCAGCGGCAAACGCGCGTCGTGGCGCATCACCACCGATCGCAGGAAGCGCTGCATCGGCAGCAGCAGATGGTTTTCATCATGCAGCGGCAGGCGCTGCTGCCACAGGGCATTGTACTCATCCAGCACGTACAGGTCGGCCCAGCCGTCGAGCAAGCGGTAGAACACCTGGATGCAATTGCGCCGACCGTGTTCAAGTACCAGGGGCAGGTCGTAGTCCTGCATCGCATTGCCATCCAGGTGCAGCGGGCTGTAGCGGCTGCGCACTTGGCCCAGGTGATCGAGCACGGCGTCATGCTCCGTCATGGTTGCCAGGCTTACCTGGCCGGGCAACAGTTCCAGCACATGGGTGTATTGCGCTACCTGCAGCAGGTAGCGGTGGTTCAGGCCCTGGTCGAGCAGCAGTTGCGCCGTGTCGAAGACCTCCTCGACACGCTGGCTGATTGCCTGGGCGCGGTTGTGGCAGAAGCAGCGCACCCGTACCTTAGGGCGGTGGCTGCGTTGGCCGAGGCTGTTGAGGAAGTCACGCAGGCAGCGCAGCAGCGCGTGTTCACCGTCGTAGCGCTGCACCAGCACTTCGTTCCAGCTGTTGAGGGTGATCTGGTCGACGGTCAGCACCAGGTTCTCGCGTACGCCAGCGTAGCTCAACGAGTCGGTGCGCTCGGTGGTCATCAGGATGTTCAGGTCGCGGTGATGGCGCAGCGGGTCCACGCCGACGTTGACCAGCAGCAGGATCTCGTCAGCCACGCTTGGTTGCAGCAGGCGCTCTTCGCTGACACTGCCCAGCGGCAGCGGGATGCTCTGCTGCAGGCTACCCAGCAGGTTGAACAGCTCGAACTCGCTGAGGTCGCTGTCGCCCGGGTGCAGGGCAAGCCGTGTGGTACTGTCGATGACGCCGTTGCGGTGGGCCCAGGTCAGCAGTTCGAGCAGCTCGCGGCAGCGCTTGATTGGGCTGAAATGCTCCCATTCGTGCACCCCCAGGTTACCGTTGTACAGCCCCCAGTGGTGGCTGCCAGGCTCCTTGCGGTTTGGCGACTGGACCAGCGTCAAGGTGTCTTCGGCGATGTCCGGGGCAATGCCCGGGTTGATCACTTCGATCTTGCCGGCGCGGCGTTCGAAGGCCGCGTACAGGCGCCGGCCCAGAACATTCAGGTCACGCTGGTCGGCGCGGCTGCTGGCAGCCTGGCTTTGCGCGAACTGGCCCAGAAAGCGATAGCTGTGGTTGAGCTCGGCCACCAGTTCACGGCGTTCGACGGCGACCTGGCGGACCTTCCACTGGCTGCGGCTGTCGAGCATGGCCAGTTGCCGTTCGTCCCAGCCCCACTCATCGGCCAGGCGCTGCAGCAGTTGCCGTTGCCAGCCGTTGCTGCGGCTACGGTCCAGGCCGCTCAGCTTTTTGTTGACCTTCAGGTACAGGCTGCGCCTGACCAATTCGAGCCGCGCGGTTTCGCCGCGTTGCTGCAGGTAGCGCTCGATACGCCGGTACACCATCACATAGGGGTCGAGTTCGTCGAGGTTGAGGTGGTTGGCGAACACTGCCTGCTTGTAGTCCAGGCTCAGGCAGCGCACGGTCGGATGCTCGCTGGCGTAAACCTCGGTCAGCAGCAGCTTGAGCAGCGACTTGTAGGGCGAGTCGATGCCCTTGTACAACTGCCACAGCCCAGCCCCGACATACTCGCCGGGCGGAATATGCGCAAGGTTGCCAAGGTCGAGGGCGTCCTGATTACGGATGAAGCGCTTGGACAGCAGGGTCTCGGTATAGGCCTGATAGTTGTGCTCTTCGTAGACCGGCACCAACCACCACAGCGGCGTGCGCCCGGCGAGCCAGATGGCCGTGCGGTAGAACTCGTCGAGCAGCAGGAAATGCTGGGTAGTGCCGCAGTCATCGGAGCTGAGCTGGCTGTCGCGCAGGCCCTGGGCAAAACTTTGCGGGTCGATCAGGAAGAAATGCGCCTCGGCACCCTGGCTGGCCGCCCAGGTCTCCAGCAGCTGGCATTTGCGGCGCAGTTCCTCACGCTCGGTTTCGGCCAGGCCCGGGGCATGGCACACCCACAGGTCCATGTCGCTCTGTTCGGCCTGGGCCAGTGAGCCGAGGCTGCCCATCAGGAATAGCCCGTGGATCGGGCGTGGCGGGTTGCCGTGGCGCGCCTTGTAGGCGAACGAGCGCGCCAGGCGCTGGGCATCGGCAACCTGTTCGGCATCCGGCTCGAACCCCGCCACCCCGGCCGGTGTGGCGCCGGATACATAACCGGGCAACAGCGGGTGGTTGACGTGGAACAGCAGCGGCAGGAGGGTCAGGACCAGCTGCTGGCGACTCGACAGGCCTTCCATCGCGCGTTCGAGCCGGCACTGGTTGATGTGCAGGAAGCGCGCACGCAATGTCGCCAGCACCTTGCGGTCGATGCCTTCGTCCAGGTCAGGGCGGATTTCGTGGGGGTGGTTCATTGCACACTCAGGGCGGGCCAGAAAAGCTGAGGCGAGTTTAGCCTGAGTGGGGCAGTCGGATAAGCGGAATATGGATTATTGGCGCCATTTTTCTATCGTCTGTTCTGGCCTCTTCGCAGGCTTGCCCGCGAAGAGGTCGGTACAGGGTTATGCGGGCTGTGTGGACTTGAGGATGCTAAGCAACAGTTGGACGCTTTCAGCCGCATCATTCCCGAGGCTGGTGAGGTAGCCACCATCGGGCTGGTCGGTGAGTTCTTTTTCATGAAGGCGCTTGGCAGCAGCGATCAGGGCGGGCGACGCGTTACTGCCAACTTTGATGCCTTCCTGGTGGTTGTCCAGGTTGAACAGGGCGAGCACTTCCAGTTCGGCGATCAGTTCGGGGGTAAAAGACATGGCGACTCCTGACTTCCAGACGAGGATGGCGGCACCGCCAGCGGTGCCTGATCCTGGAGTGTAGTCGGCTTATTCGTCGTCGCCTTGATCCATCTCAGGCGGCAGCTCGGGCAGGGCGCGCAGGGCGGTCTCGTACCACTCGCCGTTGAACGGGCGGTCTTCCTGGAGCATGTTGTCGATTTCGAAGGCCAGCACGTGGGCCATGAGGTTGAGGATGTCTTCGCGCTCGTAGCCGACCAGGGTCAGTTTGTTGAAGGTGGCCTTGGCCGCTGGCGGCTCGCCGCTTTCGATCTGGTTTTCGATGGCTTCGGTCAGCGTCGCTTCGGCGAAGGCTTCGTCGTCATTGCCGATTTCGTCGTGTTCGCTCATGGCGCTACTCCTATGGTGGGACGCACAGTTTGCCATGCCCGCGTCGGCAATGCCCGATCATCGACCCGGTGCATGACGCTGGTCAGGCACCGGCGGACCGTCTATAACAGCCGAGCTATCCCCACACGGCCTGGAGGCTGTAACCCCATGCTCAAGCTTCACGGATTCTCGGTCAGCAACTACTACAACATGGTCAAGCTGGCCCTGCTGGAAAAAGGCCTGCGTTTCGAGGAAGTCACCTTCTACGGCGGGCAGGCACCGCAGGCCCTGGAAGTCAGCCCGCGGGGCAAGGTTCCGGTGCTGGAAACCGAACACGGCTTCCTCAGCGAAACCAGTGTAATCCTCGACTATATCGAGCAGACCGAGGGTGGCAAGGCGCTGCTGCCGAGTGACCCGTTCGGCCGGGCCAAGGTGCGCGAACTGCTCAAGGAAATCGAACTGTATATCGAGCTGCCGGCGCGTACCTGCTATGCCGAGTCGTTCTTCGGCATGGCGGTGGAGCCGCTGATCAAGGAGCGTGCGCGTACCGACTTGCTGGCAGGGTTTGCCACGCTCAAGCGCAATGGCCGTTTCGCGCCTTATGTGGCGGGTGAGCAGCTGACGCTGGCGGACCTGATGTTCTGCTTCTCGGTGGACCTGGCGTACGCGGTAGGCAAGAAAGTGCTGGGCATCGACTTCCTGGCGGACTTCCCGCAGGCGAAGGCGTTGCTGCAATTGATGGGCGAGAACCCGCACATGGCGAGGATCGTTACAGACAAGGAGGCCTCGATGCCGGCCTTCATGGAGATGATTCGTAGCGGTAAACGTTGAAGGCTGGGGCTGCAGGGCAGCCCCAGACTCTACTTAACGCGAAGCCAGCAGGGCCTTGCCGCGCACAACGGCGGCACGTACCTGCGCAGGCGCCGTACCACCGATGTGGTTACGGGCATTCACCGAGCCTTCCAGGGTCAGCACGGCAAACACGTCCTGCTCGATCTGGTCGCTGAACTGGCGCAGCTCGTCCAGGCTCATCTCGGCCAGGTCCTTGCCGGTGTCGACGCCATACTTCACGGCGTGGCCGACGATCTCGTGGCAATCACGGAACGGCAGGCCACGGCGCACCAGGTAGTCGGCGAGGTCGGTGGCGGTGGAGAAACCGCGCAGGGCCGCTTCGCGCATGATGGCGTGCTTGGGCTTGATTGCCGGGATCATGTCGGCGAAGGCGCGCAGCGAGTCGCGCAGGGTGTCTGCGGCGTCGAACAGCGGCTCTTTATCTTCCTGGTTGTCCTTGTTGTAGGCCAGAGGCTGGCCTTTCATCAGGGTCAGCAGGCCGGTCAGAGCGCCGAAGACACGGCCGCTCTTGCCACGCACCAGCTCCGGAACGTCCGGGTTCTTCTTCTGCGGCATGATCGAGCTGCCGGTGCAGAAGCGATCAGGTAGGTCGATGAACTGGAACTGGGCGCTGGTCCAAAGCACCAGCTCTTCGGAGAAGCGCGACAGGTGCATCATCGCCACGCTGGCGGCAGCGCAGAATTCGATGGCGAAGTCGCGGTCCGAAACGCCGTCCAGCGAGTTGCCGGCCACGGCTTCGAAGCCCAGCAACTTGCAGGTCAGTTCACGGTCGATCGGGTAGGTGGTGCCGGCCAGCGCGGCGCTGCCCAGAGGCATGCGGTTGGCGCGCTTGCGGCAGTCTACCAGGCGCTCGTAGTCGCGGCTGAGCATTTCGAACCAGGCCAGCAGGTGGTGGCCGAAGGTGACTGGCTGGGCGGTCTGCAGGTGGGTGAAGCCGGGCATGATGGTCTCGGCTTCACGCTCGGCCTGCTCCAGCAGGCCCTGTTGCAGGCGGGTGATCTCGGCCAGGATCAGGTCGATCTCGTCACGCAGCCACAGGCGGATGTCGGTGGCAACCTGGTCGTTGCGGCTGCGGCCGGTGTGCAGTTTCTTGCCGGTGATGCCGATGCGGTCGGTCAGGCGTGCTTCGATGTTCATGTGCACGTCTTCCAGGTCGACGCGCCAGTCGAAACTGCCAGCCTCGATTTCGCCCTGGATGGTTTTCAGGCCATCGATGATGGTGTCGCGCTCGGCATCGCTGAGAACGCCGACCTGCGCCAGCATGGTGGCGTGGGCGATCGAACCCATGATGTCGTGGCGGTACAGGCGCTTGTCGAAGTCGACCGAGGCGGTGAAACGGGCGACGAAGGCGTCGACGGGCTCACTGAAGCGGCCGCCCCAGGACTGATTGGTCTTGTCGGTGCTCATGGATTCACTCTATGCAGGCGTGAACGAAAAAGTGGCGCCGATAATAGCAGGGTTGGGCCGACTGCCGCAGGGCGTCGGTCGACAGAAACCGGAGGGAAACATCCATAAAGGCAGGGCAGGACGATATTCAACGATTGAACGGCAGTGTTCCACGGACCGTCTACAGTTGGACAGAGGACTGGCAGCGTTTCTGCCGGCTCAGTGAATCTTTGGCCTTCGTATCGGTCTAGAGCGTGACCGCAGCGTCGCTCGACCTGCTCTTGTCTACGCTATACCTGTGCGAGACTCACTCAGGAATCCAGAGCAATTATGAATGTCCTGATCGTTGATGACGAACCCCAAGCCCGTGAACGCCTCACACGGCTATTCGCTGAACTGGAGGGGTATTCCGTGCTGGAGCCCAGCGCCACCAATGGCGAAGAGGCCCTGGCATTGATCGAAAGCCTCAAGCCCGATGTGGTCCTGCTGGACATCGGCATGCCAGGCCTGGATGGCTTGCAGGTCGCCGCTCGCTTGTGCGAGCGCGAGGCGCCACCGTCGGTGGTGTTCTGTACCGGCGACGATGAATACGGTGCAGAGGCCTTCAAGGAAAGCACCCTCAGCCACGTGACCAAGCCGATTCAACCTCAAGCCCTGCGCGATGCCTTGCGCAAGGCCGAAAAGCCCAACCGCGCCCAGCTGGCGGCGTTGACCCGGCCTGGCAGTGAAGGTGGCGGCCCGCGCAGCCATATCAGTGCGCGCACGCGCAAGGGGATCGAGCTGATTCCTTTGCCCCAGGTGATCTATTTCATCGCCGACCACAAGTACGTGACCTTGCGCCACGAAGCCGGGGAAGTGCTGCTCGACGAGCCGCTCAAGGCGTTGGAGGACGAGTTCGGCGAGCGCTTCGTGCGTATCCATCGCAATGCGCTGGTTGCCCGCGAGCGCATCGAGCGTCTGCAACGCACGCCGCTGGGGCATTTCCAGCTGTTCCTCAAGGGCCTGGACGGCGATGCCCTGACGGTCAGCCGCCGGCATGTGGCGGGCGTGCGCAAAATGATGCAGACGCTTTGACGCAGTACCGGCGTCCTCGCCGGTACAGGCCACAACTGGATCCTGACCCACATCTGCTAGCGATGCCGGTGATGCTGTTATCATCAGCGGCATTTCTCTGGATCGGGGCGTTCCATGTCCACTCGCGAAATCCGCATTGCCACCCGTAAAAGTGCCTTGGCCCTGTGGCAGGCCGAATACGTCAAAGCCCGCCTCGAGCAGGCCCACCCCGGTCTGCTGGTGACCCTGGTACCCATGGTCAGCCGCGGCGACAAGCTGCTCGATGCACCGCTGGCGAAGATCGGCGGCAAGGGACTGTTCGTCAAAGAGCTGGAAACAGCGCTGCTGGACAACGAAGCCGACATCGCTGTGCATTCGATGAAGGACGTGCCCATGGACTTCCCCGAAGGTCTGGGCCTGTACTGCATCTGCGAGCGCGAAGACCCACGCGATGCCTTCGTCTCCAATACCTTCGCCAGCCTCGACACCCTGCCGGCCGGCAGCATCGTCGGCACCTCCAGCCTGCGCCGCCAGGCCCAGTTGCTGGCACGCCGGCCGGACCTGAAAATCCACTTCCTGCGTGGCAACGTCAACACCCGCCTGGCCAAACTCGATGCCGGTGAATACGACGCCATCATCCTCGCCGCCGCCGGCCTGATTCGCCTGGGCTTCGAGGAACGCATCACCGATACCATCAGCGTCGACGACAGCCTGCCAGCCGGTGGCCAAGGCGCGGTAGGCATCGAGTGCCGCAGCGCCGACAGCGAAATCCATGCGCTGCTGGCTCCGCTGCACCATGCCGATACTGCTGACCGCGTAGTCGCCGAGCGTGCCTTGAACAAGCGCCTCAACGGCGGCTGCCAGGTGCCGATCGCCTGTTATGCCGTGCTTGAAGGCGATCAGCTGTGGCTGCGCGGCCTGGTTGGCCAGCCAAGCGGCGGTACCCTGCTGGTGGCGGATGCGCGCGCACCGCGTGAGGCTGCCGAAACCTTGGGCGTGCAGGTTGCCGAAGCTCTGCTGGGCCAGGGCGCCGAAGCCATTCTCAAGGAAGTCTACGGCGAGGCCGGGCATCCGTGAGCCCCTGGCGCCTGTTGCTGACCCGGCCTGAAGAGGACTGCGCGGCACTGGCGCAGAGCCTGGCCGCTGCCGGTGTGGCCAGCAGCTGCCTGCCGTTGCTGGCCATCGAGCCCGTCGCTGTGGCTGACGGGCAGCGTCAACAGCTGGCCGGGCTGGCGCAGTACCAGGCGATCATCGTGGTCAGCAAGCCGGCGGCCCGACTGCTGCTTGAGCAGTTGCAGCGTGCTGGCATGCAAGCACCGTCTGCAGGCTGGTTTACCGTGGGCGAGGCAACGGCGGCGGTGTTGCAGGGCGCGGGCCTTCAGGTGAGATTTCCCGGGCAGGGTGACGACAGCGAGGCCTTGCTCGCGCTCCCGGCCTTGCGCCAGGCTATTGCGGCGCCTGGAGCGCGCGTGCTGATCGTGCGTGGCGTCGGAGGTCGCGAACTGCTGGCCGAGCGTCTTGCAGAGCAAGGTGCTAGTGTCGAATATCTGGAACTGTATCGCCGCTGTCTGCCGGAGTACCCGGCGGGCACGCTGATGCGCCGCATAGAAGCGGAACGCCTCAATGGCCTGGTGGTCAGCAGTGGGCAGGGTCTGGAACATTTGCAGCAGATGGCCGCAGCCGATTGGCCGCGAGTAGCCTGCCTGCCGTTGTTCGTACCCAGCCCGCGAGTCGCTGAACAGGCCCGGGCCGCCGGGGCCCAACAGGTTGTGGATTGCCGTGGCGCGAGTGCCACGGCCTTGCTGGCAGCCGTGCAGCGCAGCGCTGCACCTGCTTTTCAAGGCGCTTCGCACTAGCGCGAGGTGCCCCCATGCAAAGGATGGATACGTGAGCGAAACTGTCTTGTCCAACAATGATCAGCCGTCGGCGCAAGCGTCGGCGCAACCCGTCACCGACAAGCCTGTAAAGCGCTCTGGCAGTGGTCTGGCCGTGCTGGCGCTGTTGCTGGGTGCGACCGGGGTCGCAGTAGGGGGTTGGGGTGTGTGGCAGGTGCGGCAACTGCAAGGCAGTGAAGTGAACCAGGGCCAGCACCTTGAAGCCCTCAGCCAGCGCGCTGCGGCACTGCAGCAGCGTGAGCAGCAGATCAGTGCACAACTGGCCAGCCTGCCGGCCGCCAGCGAGCTGGAAGACCGCCGCCGCCTGGTGGCGCAGCTGCAAGGCGACCAGCAGCGTCTCAGCCAGCGTCTGGAAACCGCACTCGGCGAAAGCCGCAAGGAGTGGCGTCTGGCCGAGGCCGAGCACCTGCTGCGCCTGGCTACCCTGCGCTTGTCGGCACTGCAGGACATCACCAGCGCCAAGGCCCTGGTCGAAGGCGCCGACGAAATCCTCCGCGAACAGAGCGACCCGGGCGCCTTTGCCGCCCGCGAGCAACTGGCGCGCAGCCTGGCCACGCTCAACAGCACCCAGCAGCCGGACCGCACCGGCCTGTTCCTCAAGCTTGCCGCCCAGCGTGAACTGGTTCAGGAACTCAGCGCCCAGTCGCCCGAGTTCGCCAGCAACGCCGATGCGCTCGGTGCGCTGACTGCCGATGGTGACGGTGCCAGTCGCCTGTCGCAGTGGTGGGCAGAAATCTCCAAGTACTTCCAGATCGACTTCAACGCCGACGAAAATGTGCGGCCGTTGCTGGCCGGCCAGCAGCTGAACCAGCTGCGCCTGGCCCTGAGCCTGACCATCGAACAGGCGCAGTGGGCTGCGCTCAATGGTGAGGCCAAGGTCTACAGCCAGGCCCTGGATGATGCCCGCAGCGTGCTGCTGGCCAACTTCAATGCCGACAACCCACAAAGCAAGGCGATGCTCGACAGCCTCAATGCGCTGGCTGAGCAGCCCGTCTCGGTAGTAACCCCGGACCTGAGCGAAAGCCTGGCGGCGGTGCAGGCGTACATCCAGCGCCGCCATCTGCCAGCCGAGGCTGAAGGAGGCAAGCCATGAAGCGTGTCTACCTGCTCGCCGTACTGGCGATCGTGGTTGCCGCAGCGCTGGGCATCGCGGTGGCCAAGCACAGTGGTTATGTGCTGATCGCCTACGGTGGTTTCCGTTACCAGTCCGGATTGTGGGCCGCGCTCGCAGCGCTGGCTGCCGTGGTCGGGTTGCTGTTGCTGCTGCGTTACCTGGTAGGCCTGGTGCTGACCTCCAGTGGCGTGGTCAACCCGTGGTCGCGGCGCAACCGTAGCCGGCGTGTGCGGATCGCCATCGAACAGGGCCAGCTGGACCTGGCCGAGGGCCGCTGGGCCAGTGCCCAGCGCCACCTGCATCGTGCTGCCGAGGCCGAGCGCCAGCCGCTGTTGTATTACCTCGGCGCCGCCCGCGCCGCCAATGAACAGGGGCGCACGGAAGACAGCGACAACCTGCTGGAGCGTGCGCTGGAGCGTCAGCCGCAGGCCGAGCTGGCCATTGCCCTGACCCATGCGCAATTGCAGATGGACCGCGGCGAGCGTGATGGTGCGCTGGAGACGCTGTTGGCCATGCAGGAACGGCATCCCCATAACACCCAGGTCCTTCGCTTGTTGCAGCGTCTGCATCTGGAGCGCGGCGACTGGTCGGCGCTGATCCGCCTGTTGCCGGACCTGCGTAAGGGCAAGGTGTTGCCGGCCGATGAGCTGGCGGCGCTGGAGAAGCGCGCCTGGGGCCAGAACCTTGGCCTGGCGACCACCCGTGGCGAGGATGTGCAAAGTGCCCGGCAGGCGCTGGAGCGCGCCTGGCAGCAGCTGACCGCAGCTCAGCGCCAGGAGCCGCAACTGGTGCTGGCCTATGCCGAACAGCTGCGCCAGGTGGGCGCTCAGGGCGAGGCCGAGCAGGTATTGCGCAGCGCGCTCAAGCGTGAGTACGAGAGCCACCTGGCTCGCCTGTACGGCCTCGTGCGCGGTGATGACCCGGCGCGCCAGCTACAAACCGCCGAAGGTTGGCTGAAGGCCCATCCAGAAGACCCGAGCCTGTTGCTGACACTCGGCCGCCTGAGCCTGCAGAACCGCCTGTGGGGCAAGGCGCGCGACTATTTCGAAAGCAGCCTGCGCATGGAGCGTAATCCGGAAGCCTGCGCCGAGCTCGCGCGCTTGTTGGCCAGCCTGGGTGAAACCGAGCGCAGTAATCAGCTGTTCGAGGAAGGCCTTGGCCTGCTCGATGAGCGTCTTCTGGCGCTGCCGCTGCCAGAGGGCGTACGTGCTTGAGCCTTCCATGAGCCCGCGCAGGGGCGCGGGCTCATGGGCTTGGTAACTAGTTCTGCGTTAAAAGTTATATCTGCAATCTCTTCTTCGGAAGTTTCCTACAGCTTGGATGGAGACTTCCCCTGCAATACAGCGACTTGTCACTCCAGTAGTGCCTTGAAACAAGCCTGGCCTTTCCTCTACCGTTCCAAGCCACTTCAACTTCCCGGGGCTGTTCTTCCCATGCCGATGGCCAGTCTGCGCACGCTTTTCATTCCGGCATGCCTTGCTTCGCTGGCAGTGCTGGGTGCGTCCTTCTATCTCGAAAGTGCCGTTGGGCTTGTGCCTTGCCTGCTGTGTTTCAGTCAGCGGCTAATGCTAGCCGTGTATGCACTGGTGTGCCTTTGTGCGGCGCTGCATGCGCCTGGTATTGCCGGGGCACGGCGTTACGCGCGAACGACGTTGCTGTGCGCGGCCAGTGGTGCTTTGCTGGCGGCACGGCATGTGTGGTTGCAGGGCGCGAGTGATGCAAGCCATCTGTGCCCGTTACCCATCGGTCACATGTTCGAACAGTCATGGCGTGAAGCTGCGCGGCAACTGTTGCTGGGCGGCCCCGATTGCAGCTCGCTGACCTGGAGTTTCCTCGACCTGACCTTGCCGGAGTGGAGCCTGCTGGCGTTTCTGCTGCTGACGGCGCTGCCCTTGAGCTGCCTGCTGGCGTATCGTTTCCGCTCACTTGGCAATCCTTGACCTGGCGCATGCTGGCGGTCGATAGCGCGACCAATGGTGGTGCATCGGGGTATTAAACACTTGTATGAACTTTGTCCGCTGCGTACCTTGATGCTAAGCACGCGCGGGAATAATCTCCCAGCACGCATACCGAAAACACAACTGCTCGATGCCGTCCTGCTGATGACACCTTTGTGCTGCACGGTCGTAGTGCGAGGTGCAGCGGCATCTACCCAGAAGGGAAGAGATCGCCATGCTCGATAGTTGTCAGAACGCCCAGGAACGCTGGGGTGGGGTTCACAAGCTGATCGACCGTTGGCTCGAGGAACGCGAGGAGCTGGTTCAGGCTTTCCGCACCTTGCGCGACGCCAAGCCGGCCTTTGCCGACAAGGACACGAACGGCGACTTTTGCACGCTGCTTGTCGACTACGTTTCGGCGTGGCATTTCGAAGTCAGCGAGCAACTGGTCAGTGAAGCGAAAGCGTTCGGCGATACACGAGGCCTGGAACTGGCCACGCAGATCAATCCGCGCATTGATGAAAGCACTCAGTTTGCCTTGGCCTTCAACGACCATTGTGACAAGGGTGAGTGCAAGGACCCTGCGCGCTTCGCCGAAAAGCTCGGCAAGCTGGGCGGCCTTCTGCACGAACGCTTCGAGCTCGAAGACTGCCTGATCGAGGTGCTGCATAACGCGCACAAGGAAGAGGGCGCGGTCGAAGCCTGAAGGTCGGCGTCAGTCGCCGACCGCCAGTAACTCGATTTCAAACACCAGCGGCGTGTAGGGCGCGATCAGGTCACCTGCGCCCTCGGCACCATAGGCCTGTACCGAGGGGATCACCAGGCGCCAGGTCGAACCCGCTTTCATGTGTGGCAGCGCCGCCTGCCAGCCCTCGATCACCGAGTCCAGGTTGAACCATTGCGGTTGCTGGTTCTGGTCGAACACCGAACCATCCGGCAGCCTGCCGACATAGCGCACCTGCACCTTGCCGCCAGCTTTGGGGTGCGCGCCATTACCCGCTTTCAGCTCACTGTACAGAATGCCCTCCGGCAGCTCGTGCACGCCGGCACGGGCCCGCTCGTTGGCCATGAAGCGCGTTTCCACGGCCTGCAGCTTGGTCACTTCGGCTTGCTCGGCGGCGGCGCCGGCCTGCTCTTCGTGCTGCTGGAGAATGGCCTCCATCCGCGCCTTGTCGAGTTTCAATGGCTGGCCCTGATAGGACTGGCGCAGGCCTTCGACCAGCGCATCCAGTTGCAGGCCGGGCACTTCCTGACGCAAGCGCTCACCCAGGCTGGCGCCGAGGCTATAGGCCAGGTCTTGATCGTTGGCAGGGGCGGTATCGTTGGCGGCCAGGGCGAATGGCGCCATCAGGCACAGGCCGAAAGCAAGATAACGCGGCATGTCTAACTCCAGCTCGATGAGCGGGGAAGTATGCCAGCGTTGTTGTCTCGACATGTGTAAATATCAGCAACGTTTTGTTAAGCAACTACACTTGCACGGAGCTGCAAGACAACAACTTTGCCCAGGCATGCAACGCGGCGCCATCAATACTGTCAACATGCCCTAGCGGCGGTAGCAGCAGAAGCATAGTATGAGCCGCAATCTCGTCAGCCAGGAGGTAAACCATGTCGGCCAAAAAGAAGCCAGTAAGTACGCCGTTACACCTGCTCCAGCAACTTTCGGGCAGCCTGCTCGAACACTTGGAAGAGGCCTGCTCGCAAGCGCTGGCTGATGCGGAGAAATTGCTGGCCAAGTTGGAAAAGCAGCGCGGCAAAGCCCAGGAAAAACTGCACAACGGTCGCCTGAAGTTGCAGGATTCGGCCAAGGCAGGCAAAGCCAAGGCGCAGAACAAGGCACAAAAGGTAATTGGTGAACTTGAAGCACTGCTCGACTCGCTCAAGGAACGTCAGACCCAGACGCGTACTTATATTCAGCAACTCAAGCGCGATGCCCAGGAAAGCCTGAAACTGGCTCAAGGTGTCGGCAAGGTCCGTGAGGCCGCTGGCAAGGCACTCGATCAGCGTGCAGTGGCTGCCAAGACCGCGAAGCCCGCTGCTGCCAAGGCTCCGGCCCGTAGCGCTGCCAAGCCTGCCGCCAAGGCCCCGGCCAAGTCGGCTGCAACCAAGGCCCCAGCCCGCGCCGCCGCTGCCAAACCTGCCGCCAAGCCAGCCACGAAAGCTGCTGCTGCCAAGCCTGCAGCCAAACCAGCGGCCGCCAAGCCTGCAGCAGCCAAAGCACCGGCCAGAACTGCCGCCGCCAAGCCAGCCGCTAAACCTGCCGCTGCCAAGGCTCCTGCCAAGCCAGTAGCCGCCAAGCCTGCAGCAGCCAAGGCCCCGGGCAGAACCGCTGCCGCCAAGCCAGCTGCCAAACCTGCAGCCGCCAAGGTTCCAGCCAAGCCAGCAGCCACTAAACCAGCAGCCAAACCTGCTGCTGTCAAAGCTGCGGCCAAACCTGCAGCCAAACCTGCAGCCAAACCTGCAGCCGCCAAGCCAACAGCGAGACCTGCAGCGAAGGCTCCAGCAAAACCTGTCGCAGCCAAACCGGCTACTCCAGCCGCCAGTGCGCCAGCAACCAACTCGGCAGCTCCAGCCGCTCCCTCGGCACCCGTCAGCACCCCAGCTCAGACGCCGTCTTCGGTCTCCTGAAGCGCTGCGGCCGCGACGCGCAAGCCAACCAGCGCGTCGTGGCCACGGGCCTGGTCCGGTGCCATCCGGTCCAGCCAATCGCCCGTGGGCTCATGCGAGCCCGTGGGCCATTGTTTTGCACAGGCTTCCAGTCGTTGCAACAACTGCTTCTCCGCCTGTAACTCCAGCCCCTTTACTTGCTCACGCAACGCCGCCAGGTGTGGATCGTGCTGCGCGGGCGTGCGCCATTGCTGGCGCAGACTGCGTAACGGCGCAACCACATCGTGTTGCCACGGCCCGGCAATCGCACGCAGAGCCTGGGCACGTTCTTCACTGAAGGTGACCGCGCGCGCCTGCAACCAGGTCGCACACAGCAGCAGACAGACGTCGCCCCCTATCGCCTGAACGTCCAAGCAAGCCGTTTCGACGCCTGGGCGGGCATATAGCGCCAGGGCATGATTCCACAGGTCGGTGTACATGATTCCACTCACGCTGCGGGCCGAGGAAGCTGGTAGACTCCGCGACCACTATGATCAGACTATCCAACCTCACTTTACAGCGTGGTCCGCAGCGCTTGCTAGAAGGCGCCGAGATGACCCTGCACGCCGGTCACAAGGCCGGCCTGATCGGCGCCAACGGCGCCGGAAAATCCAGCCTGTTCGCCCTGCTGCGCGGCGAACTGTCGCCCGATGCCGGTGATTGCCAGCTGCCCGGCGACTGGCGCATTGCCCACATGCGTCAGGAGGTCGATACCCTCGACCGCCTGGCCGTGGACTATGTGCTCGACGGTGACGCCCGCCTGCGCAAGGTCCAGGCCGAGCTGGCCGTGGCCGAACAGGCCCACGACGGCACCGCCCTGGCGCGCCTGCACAGTGAGCTGGAAGTTGCCGACGGCTACACCGCCGATGCCCGCGCCCGTAAATTGCTGGCTGGGCTGGGCTTCACCAACGAGCAGATGGATCGCCGCGTCGGTGACTTCTCCGGTGGCTGGCGGATGCGCCTGAACCTGGCCCAGGCGTTGATGTGCCCGTCCGACCTGCTGCTGCTCGACGAGCCGACCAACCACCTCGACCTCGATGCAATCCTGTGGCTGGAAGACTGGCTCAAGGGTTACCCGGGCACGCTGTTGCTGATCTCCCACGACCGCGATTTCCTCGATGCCGTGGTCGACCATGTGCTGCACGTCGAGCAGCGCAAGCTCAACCTGTACAAAGGTGGTTACACCGCCTTCGAGCGCACCCGTGCCGAACGCCTGGCGCAGCAGCAACAGGCCTACGAGAAGCAGCAGGCGCAGCGCGCGCACATGGAAAAGTACATCGCCCGCTTCAAGGCCCAGGCCACCAAGGCCCGCCAGGCGCAGAGCCGGATCAAGGCCCTGGAGCGCATGGAAGAACTGTCGGCGGCGCATGTGGATTCGCCGTTCGATTTCGTCTTCCGCGAATCGCAGAAAATCTCCAGCCCGCTGCTGAGCCTGTCCGAAGGCCGCCTGGGCTATGGCGACAAGGCGATCCTCGACAAGGTCAAGCTGCAGCTGGTCCCGGGTGCACGCATCGGCCTGCTCGGCCCCAACGGCGCCGGCAAGTCGACCCTGATCAAGAACCTCGCCGGTGAACTCGAGCCGCTCTCGGGCCGCCTGGTGCGTGGCGAGAACCTCGCCGTCGGCTACTTTGCCCAGCACCAGCTCGACTCGCTGGACGACAAGGCCAGCCCGCTCTTGCACCTGCAGCGCATTGCGCCGACCGAACGCGAGCAGACCCTGCGCGACTTCCTCGGCGGCTTCGACTTCCATGGCGACCGCGTCGACGAGCCGGTGGTGAACTTCTCCGGTGGCGAGAAGGCCCGCCTGGCCCTGGCGCTGATCGCCTGGGAGCGGCCTAACCTGCTGCTGCTCGACGAACCGACCAACCACCTCGACCTGGAAATGCGCCTGGCGCTGACCATGGCCCTGCAGGAATTTGCCGGTGCCGTGGTGGTGGTTTCCCACGACCGTCACCTGCTCAAGAGCACCACTGACGACTTCCTGCTGGTGGCCGATGGCAAGGTCGAGACCTTCGATGGCGACCTCGACGACTACAGCCGCTGGCTGGTCGAGTACCGCCAGCGCAGTGCGCCGGCCAGCAACGCTCCGGTCAATCCGGACAAGACCGACAAGAAGGCCCAGCGTCAGGCGGCGGCGGCCTTGCGTCAGCAGTTGGCACCGCACAAGAAGGCGGCCGACAAGCTGGAGACCGAACTCAACCAGGTGCATGCGCAGCTGGCCGAGATCGAGACTGCACTGGGTGACGGAGGGGTGTACGAGGCGGCGCGCAAGGATGAGTTGCGCGATCTGCTGGCTCGGCAGACCAAGTTGAAGCAGCGTGAGGGTGAGCTTGAGGAAGCCTGGATGGAAGCGCTGGAAACGCTCGAGACCATGCAGGCTGAGCTTGAGACTTTGTCCTGATCCATTGATGTCGCCTGTACTGCCCCCTCGCGGTGCAGGCAACAGTAATCCCGCAGAATTTGCTGGTTATTTTTTCGCCAACGCCTTAGCTTAACGTTTTGCAACAATGGTTGAGCGAGGTGTGTGATGTCGATGGAAGTGTGGTTGGGCTTCTTTGCCGCGTGCTGGGTGATCAGCCTGTCGCCGGGTGCCGGGGCGATTGCCTCGATGTCCAGCGGGCTTCAATACGGTTTCTGGCGTGGATACTGGAATGCCCTGGGCCTGCAACTGGGTCTGATCGTGCAGATCGCCATCATTGCCGCCGGCGTCGGCGCCATCCTCGCGGCTTCTGCCACCGCCTTCCAGGTCATCAAGTGGTTCGGTGTGGGCTACCTGGTCTACCTGGCCTATAAGCAATGGCGTGCCCTGCCCATGGACATGACCGACGAATCGGGCGTGCGCCCGATCGGCAGGCCGCTGAGCCTGGTGTTCCGTGGCTTCCTGGTCAACGTCAGCAACCCCAAGGCGCTGGTATTCATGCTGGCGGTGCTGCCGCAGTTCATCAACCCGCACGCGCCGCTGCTGCCACAGTACATCGCGATCACCGTGACCATGATCTGCGTCGACATGCTGGTGATGGCGGGTTACACCGGGCTGGCTTCGCGGGTATTGCGCCTGCTGCGCACGCCCAAGCAGCAGAAGCGCCTGAACCGTACCTTTGCCGGATTGTTCATCGGCGCGGCGACCTTCCTCGCCACGCTGCGCCGGGCGCCGATCTGATCGAATACCGGGGCTGCCTTGCAGCCTCGGTCATTTCTGCTTGTCCACCAATCCCTTGAGCAAATCGACTGGCAGCGGAAAGACGATGGTCGAGCTCTTGTCCCCTGCGATCGTCCCCAGCGTCTGCATGTAGCGCAGCTGCATCGCTCCTGGCTCCTTGCTGAGCATCTGCGCGGCCTGCATCAGCTTTTCCGACGCCTGCAGCTCGCCCTCGGCATGGATCACCTTGGCCCGCCGTTCCCGTTCGGCCTCCGCCTGACGGGCGATGGCGCGGACCATCGATTCGTTGAGGTCGACGTGCTTGATCTCGACGTTGGCGACTTTGATGCCCCAGGCATCGGTCTGTGCGTCCAGTACCTGGCGGATGTCCAGATTCAGCTGCTCGCGCTCGGCCAGCAGTTCGTCCAACTCGTGTTTGCCCAGCACCGCACGCAAGGTGGTCTGCGCCAGCTGGCTGGTGGCGACGAGGAAATCCTCGACCTGGATGATCGCCTTCTGCGGGTCGAGCACGCGGAAATACAGCACCGCATTGACCTTTACCGACACGTTGTCGCGGGTGATCACATCCTGTGGCGGCACATCCAGCACCACGGTACGCAGGTCGACCCGGACCATCTGCTGGATGACCGGAATCAGCAGGATCAGCCCCGGCCCCTTGACCTGCCAGAAGCGCCCCAACTGGAACACCACGCCACGCTCGTACTCGCGCAGGATGCGGAATGCCGACAGCAACAGCATGGCCAGCACGATCAGCACGGCACCGAAACCCACTTGCATGAACATCGTCAGCCTCCTTGCGCCGCGGGCGTGGCGGCGCTCACTTCCAGCATCACGCCATGGCGTGCCAGGACCCGGACGTTCTGCCCGGCCTGCAGCGGCGTGTCGCACTGGACTTGCCATTGTTCGCCCTGGGCCTGGACCGAGCCACAGAACGGGTTGTCGGTCCTCACCTGGGTGACCATCACCAGGCTGCCGACCAGGCCGGCGTCGCCGCTGACCAGCGCCCGTCGTCGCGCCTTGATGGCCATGCCCAGTACACCGCCTATCAGCAGCGCCGAGAGCACGGCGAGGGTGGCGATCAGCGCCAGCGGGATACCGAAACCTGGAGCATCGGTGTCGATCAGGATGACCGCACCGACCACGAAGGCGACGATGCCACCGAAACCAACCACGCCGAAGCTGGGCAGGAACGCCTCGGCGATCATGAAGGCGATGCCGAGCAGGATCAGCGCCACGCCGGCGAAGCTCACCGGTAGCAGCTGTAGGGCATACAGCGCCAGCAGCAGGCAAATGCCACCGACCACGCCGCCCAGTGTCGAGCCGGGGTTCATGAACTCGAACAGCAGGCCGTAGACCCCGATCATGATCAGGATCAGCGCCACGCTGGGGTTGGTGATGACGGCCAGCAGGCGTGTGCGCCAGTCCGGCAGATGCTCGATCAAGGCGGCAGTCCGGGTTTGCAGGAGTTGCGGCTGGCCAGCGGCAATCAGCGTCTTGCCGTCGAGCTGGCGCATCAGGTCGGGCAGGTCGTTGGCCACCTGGTCGATCACCCTCAGGCGCAGCGCCTCGCTGGCTGACAGGCTGACGGCCTCGCGCACCGCCTGTTCCGCCCAGTCGGCGTTGCGTCCGCGCAGTTGGGCCAGGCCACGGATATAGGCAGCGGCATCATTGACCTGTTTGCGGGCCAGGGTCTGTTCATCGTCGCTGGGCTTGGCCTTGTCATCCTTCGGCACCCCGGGCGGGCCACCGATCTGCTCGGGCGTGGCGGCGCCGAGGTTGGTCCCCGGGGCCATGGCGGCGACGTGGCTGGCATAGAGGATGTAGGTGCCGGCGCTGGCGGCACGGGCGCCGCTGGGGGCAACGTAGCTGGCCACTGGCACCGGGCTTGCGAGAATCGCCTTGATCATCTGGCGCATGGCGCTGTCCAGCCCGCCGGGGGTGTCCAGGCGCAGCACCACCAACTGAGCTCCCTGGGCCTTGGCCTGTTCGAGGTTGCGCACCAGATAGTCGGCGCTGGCCGGGCCGATGGCGTCATCGATGCCTAGCACCCAGACACTGCCGGGCGCTGCCTGGCTGGCCGGGGCAAGGCCAAGCAGCAGCAACAGCAGCAAGCAGCGGCAACATCGAGTGAACACCTGTCGTCACCTCGTTGACCTCTCTGTTTGAAGTTTAGCCATGCCTGCCAGCCCAAGGCCTAAAATTGGAAGTTGGGGGGCGAAACCGGAGGTGCATCATGCGTATGGCCAAGACCCTGCAGCAGCGCCTGGACCAGGCCAACTGCGATTACGACATCATTCCCCACCCACACTCGGCCACCAGCCTTGAGTCGGCGCGTACGGCTGGCGTACCTGCCGAGCGGGTGGCCAAGTCGGTCATGCTCGACGACCGTCATGGCAACTACATCATGGCCGTGCTACCGGCCAACCGGCACATGGACATGAGCAAGGTGCGCATGTCCGGCGCCTGGCAACTGACCCGCGAAAGCGCCTTGCCGATGCTGTTCGGCGATTGCGAAAGGGGCGCCATCCCGGCAATGGGTGACGCCTATCAGATAAAGATGCTGCTCGATTCGAGTCTTACCCGCCAGGGCGATGTCTACCTTGAGGCGGGTGACCACGATCACCTGATCCACATGAGCATGGAGCAGTACCTGAAACTGGTACCGCAAGCCGAAGTACGAGAACTGTGCTGATGATAACCAACCCATGCCGGGCCGCAGGCATTGCTGAGCGGTCCGGTGCTAAGGAGGCAACATGGAAAAACCGAACCACCACTTCTCGGAAATCTTCAAGCAACTGGGGCTGCCTGACGACCCTGTTGAAATCGAGCGCTTCATCACCACGCACTCGCCGTTGGATGACGGTGTGAAGCTGGTGGATGCGCCCTTCTGGAGCGAAGGGCAGCGCGCATTTCTCAAGGAAAGCTATACCGCCGATGCTGACTGGATACCCATGATCGACCAGTTGAACGAGGCACTGCATCCGAAGAAAAAATAAGTGCCGAGCGGCACCTGACGAGTGATCGGCCGTTGCTATGCTCAGGAAAAACAATAGGGGATAGCGCGATGAAAGATCCCTACGCACCAGGTTTCTGGTGCTCCGTGACGATCCTGGGCACCCTGACGGCCGGTTACTTCTACGGCATCCGCCACACCCAGCAGATGAACCAGGCGATACAGTTTCTCTATGCTGCCGCCGCCGTCACGGGCGCGGTCGTGCTGGTGGCGCTGACCTGGATTGCCTGGCAGCAGTTGCGTCTGAACAAGCGCGAAGTGATTCAGGGGCGAACCTTGCTGACCATCTGGAACACCAAGGTCGCGCTACGCCGCGTCGAGACCGTGTTCGACCGTTATTTCTGGGGCAGCTACTGGCATTCCGGGCGCACCTTCGAGGAGGTGATGGGTGAGCTCAAGGGCACCCCATTGGAGCAGAGTCTGGATGCATTGAAACGCCAGTGCCGGGCGCTCGACCGGGAAATCCACGACCATCACCATCACTGGCTGGCCAATGCCCGCGACCTGTCCAGCGTGGCCACGGCCATGGCCCGCGAGCGTTACCAGCTGGATCTGTGCGAACCGTCGAGCAACGGCCATGGCAATACCGCCGTGCTCAACCGTGACCTGGAGGTACTGGTGTACACCTGGTCGGCGCGCCTGCGCAGTTTCGACCATCAGCTGGACGAACTGGAGCGCGCCTACCACTGAGGCGCCATCATTCGCCGCGGATGTACTGCTCCAGTTGCTTGATCAGGCTGGCCTGCTCGGCGATGGTTTCCTTCACCAGGTCACCAATCGACAGCAGCCCGAGCAGCTTGCCGTTCTCGACGACGGGCAGGTGACGCAGGTGGCGGTCGGTCATTTGCTGCATGCAGTAATCCAGGTTGTTCTTCGGCTCCACCGTGATTACTGGCTTACTCATGATCTCGCGCACCGGCGTGGCGGCCGAGGAGCGGCCCTTGAGCACCAGCTTGCGCGCATAGTCCCGTTCACTGACGATCCCCACCACCTGATCGTTCTCGACGACCGGCAAGGCACCGACGTTTTTCTCCGCCAGCAATCTCAGGGCGTCGAGCACCGAGTCATCCGGGCCGATGGTGTACACGGTCTGGTGCTGGGACTTGCTCTTGAGGATTTGTTCGACGGTCTTCATACGGGCCTCTGCGGGTGAAAAAGACGAGCGCTTGGAGTAAATAAAGCATCCGGCACGCCGGCCTGCACGGCAATGCAGGAAACGGCATGGAGTCGATTGAAAAACGTCATGGGTGTTTCCTGTACCGGCCTCTTCGCGGATTTAGCCGCGAAGAGGCCGGTACAGCTATCTCAGAGCTTCGGCATCTGCCCGATCCGCGCCACCATTTCGCTCACCACCTGCAGGTCGAGCATGAACTGTTCCACGGTCTTGAACTCGTTGTCGTTGTGCCCGGTGTACTTCACATCCGGCATGGCCAGGCCGAACTGCACGCCGTTGGGCAGGTCATGCACCGAGGTGGCGCCGGCCGAGGTGCCGAACTCGTGTTTCATGCCCAGGTTCTCGCTGGCCACATCGAGCAGCGCCTTGACCCATTCGCCTTCGGGGTTGCGGAACATCGGCTCGTCGAGGCTGTAGTCGAAGGCCACCGAGGTGTGGCTCTGGCGAGTCCATTTGCCCAGTTTGTCGGCCAGCTGGTCCTTGAGCGTGGCCAGTGGCTTGCCTTTGGGAATGCGCAGGTTCACGGCCAGCTTCAGGCCCTTGGCATCCACGCCGACGAAGGTCAGCGAGGTGGTCAGTGGGCCCATGAACGCATCTTCAAAGCCGATGCCGAGCTTTTTGCCCAGGTAGTCCAGGCCCCAGTTGTCGGCGGCGTATCGGGCGGCATCGGTGAAGTGGTTGTGCTTGAGCGGCACCTGCGGGCCCAGGCCATTTAGGAAGTCGAGCATGCGGGCCACCGGGTTGACGCCGGACTCTGGTTCCGAGGAGTGGGCCGAAACGCCGGTCACGGTGAGCAGCACGTTCTTGCCGTCGACCTTGGCGTCGATGCTGAAGTCATTGCCATTGCGTTTCACGTAGTCGGCGCCGGCTTTCTCCAGACGCTTGGCCAGATCCTGCGGGTTGTCTGCCACCAGCGTCGCTACCGACGTGGTCGGAATCTGGTTGGTCGCCAGGCCGCCGGTCAGGTTGACGATTTCCGCGCCCTTGCCCGTGGCCGGGCGTTTGCTGAAGCTGGCCATCACCGTGCCGTAGCCTTTTTCGGCAATCACCACCGGGTAGCCGCCATCGAGCGCCAGGTTGTAGTCGGGGGTAGGGTTGCGCTCAAAGTAGTAGGCGATGGCGTCGCCGCTGGTTTCTTCGGTGGTATCGATCAGCAGCTTGAACTGGCGGGCCAGGGGCAGGTTTTCGTCCTTGGCCACTTTCAACGCATACAGCGCGACGATGATGCCGTTCTTGTCGTCCTCGGTGCCACGGCCGTACATGCGGTCGCCGACCAGGGTGACCTTGAACGGGTCGAGGCGGGTGCCGTCGGCCAGCTTCCAGTTGTCCGGGTTGACCGGCACCACGTCAGCGTGGGCGTGGATGCCGACCACTTCCTTGCCTTCGCCCAGCGTAATCTCGTAGACGCGGTTGTCGACGTTGCGGAAGGCCAGGCCGAAGCTTTCGGCCAGGGCCTTGATTTTGTCGGCGATCTTCAGGAACTCGGGGTTCTCGTGTTGAGGAACACCGTCGACACTGAAGGTAGGGATGGCCACCAGTTCACGCAGGTTTTCCGTGGCGGCCTTGGCGTACTTGATGCGGGTGTACAGGCCGAGCAGGCGGTTGATCTCGTTCTGCTGCTCGGCGGCGAGCGGCTTGCCGGCCAGGTAGGCGTCGAGGGTGGCAGCAAGGTTGTCGGCCTTGGCCAGGTCGCTACCTTTGAGTTTGCCGAGGAACTGCTTGAAGTCGGCCGGGTTGCTGCCGTCAAAGGCTTTGACGATGGCGGCAGACTGTTGCTGTGTCAGGTTGGCCTGGGCCGGTTGGGTGAACAGGCCGATGCTGGCCAGCAGCAGGGCAGTGGCGGTGAGCTTTTTCAGGTGCATGAGCGCGCATTCCTTGGCGAATCATTGTGATGGGGTGCCCGTCGCAAACGGGAGGGGGACCCACGCTAACATCAATGACCCATGGCACGGGAGTGCCAGGAACGCGACATGTCGCACAAATGAAAAAGCCCCGGGAGTTATCCCAGGGCTTTCTGATATGGCGCACTCGGCGGGATTCGAACCCACGACCCCTGCCTTCGGAGGGCAGTACTCTATCCAGCTGAGCTACGAGTGCAACGCGCACGCATGATACCCATCTGATTCGGCGGCGTCCATCGCCTTGATCTATGGCTGTTTTTCCACTGTGGCCGGCTCAGGCGAGCGAAAATCCATCTATCCATATGCGATATCAGTATTTCCTTAGGAGTGCTTATGCCCTCTATGCTCTGGTCACAACTTGTTATAACAAGTCATCGATCAGCGAAGAGATCCCATGGCCGAACTGCTCCCCTTGTCCCCGGTACCGCTCTACACCCAGCTCAAGGAATTGCTGCGCGAGCGCATCCTCGACGGTACTTACCCACCACACAGCCGCATGCCCTCGGAAAGCGAACTGGGCAAGGCTTTCGAGGTCAGCCGCATCACCGTGCGCCAGGCGCTGGGTGATCTGCAGAAAGAAGGGCTGATCTTCAAGATCCACGGCAAAGGCACCTTCGTCGCCAAACCCAAGGCGTTCCAGAACGTCAGCACCCTGCAGGGCCTGGGCGAGTCGCTGACGCAGATGGGCTACGAAGTGATCAACCGCCTGCGCAGCTTCCGCCATGTGCCGGCCAATGCGCTGGTCGCCGCGCGGCTGCAGGTCGAGGAGGGCAGCCTGGTTACCGAGATCCGCCGGGTACGGCTGATCAACCGCGAGCCGGTGTCGCTGGAGCTGACGTGGCTGCCCAGGGCCGTTGGCGAAAAGCTGGAAAAGGCCGACCTGGTCACCCGCGACATCTTCCTGCTGCTGGAAAACGACTGCGGCATCGCCCTGGGGCACGCTGACCTGGCCATTGACGCAGTGCTGGCCGACAGCGACCTGACCCAGGCGCTGGAGGTGGAAGAAGGAGCGCCGATCATGCGCATCGAACGCCTGACCCACGCTGCCGACGGCACGCCGCTGGACTTCGAACACCTGTACTACCGTGGCGATGCCTTCCAGTACCGCCTGCGCATCGACCGCCAGAAGGGGGGCAAGGCATGAGCATCGAGACCCAGGACTACGACATCATCGTCATCGGTGGAGGCACCGCCGGGCCGATGGCGGCGATCAAGGCCAAGGAGCACGACAAGCACCTGCGCGTGCTGCTGCTGGACAAGGCTAACGTCAAGCGCAGCGGTGCCATCAGCATGGGCATGGACGGCCTGAACAACGCCATCATCCCCGGCCATGCCACGCCCGAGCAGTACACCAAGGAAATCACTGTGGCCAACGACGGCATCGTCAACCAGGCCGCCGTGCATGCCTATGCCACCCACAGTTTCGAAACCATCGAGCAGCTCGACCGCTGGGGGGTGAAGTTCGAAAAGGATGAAACCGGCGACTACGCGGTGAAGAAGGTCCACCACATGGGCGCCTACGTGCTGCCCATGCCCGAAGGCCACGACATCAAGAAGGTGCTGTACCGCCAGCTCAAGCGCGCCCGGGTCGAGATCAGCAATCGCATGGTCTGCACCCGCGTGCTGCTCGATGGCGAAGGTGCCGCTGCCGGTGTATTGGGCTTCGACTGCCGTAGCGGCGAGTTTCGCGTGGTGCGGGCCAAGGCGGTGATCCTCGCCTGCGGCGCCGCCGGGCGCTTGGGCCTGCCGTCGTCGGGTTACCTGATGGGCACCTACGAGAACCCGACCAATGCCGGCGATGGCTATGCCATGGCCTACCATGCCGGCGCTGAACTGGCCAACCTCGAGTGCTTCCAGATCAACCCGCTGATCAAGGACTACAACGGCCCGGCCTGCGCCTACGTCACCGGCCCGCTGGGCGGCTACACCGCCAACAGCAAGGGTGAGCGCTTCATCGAGTGCGACTACTGGAGCGGGCAGATGATGTGGGAGTTCCACCAGGAGCTCGAAGGTGGCAACGGCCCGGTGTTCCTCAAGCTCGACCACCTGGCCGAGGAAACCATCCAGAACATCGAAGAGATCCTGCACAGCAACGAGCGCCCCAGCCGTGGCCAGTTCCATGCCGGGCGTGGCACCGACTACCGCCAGCACATGGTCGAGATGCATATCTCGGAAATCGGCTTCTGCTCGGGGCATTCGGCCTCGGGGGTGTGGGTCAACGAGAAGGCCGAGACCAGCGTCAAGGGCTTGTATGCCGCCGGTGACATGGCTGCGGTGCCGCACAACTACATGCTCGGCGCGTTCACCTACGGTTGGTTTGCCGGTGTCAACGCCGCGCGGTACGTGGCCGGGCGCGAACTTGCCGAGGTTGATGCCGTGCAGGTCGAGCGCGAGCGCGCGCGGGTGTTCGCCCCGCTGCAACGTGAGCATGGCCTGCCGCCGGCACAGGTGGAATACAAATTGCGACGCATGGTCAACGACTACCTGCAACCGCCCAAGGTGACCAAGAAGATGGAAATCGGTCTGGCTCGCTTTGCCGAGATCGAGCGTGACCTTGCGCAGATGAAGGCCAGTAACCCTCACGAACTGATGCGTGCAATGGAGGTTTCGGTGATTCGCGACTGTGCCGAGATGGCGGCGCGGGCATCGTTGTTCCGCGAGGAAAGCCGCTGGGGTCTTTATCACCGCCGGGTGGACTTCCCCGAGCGCAACGATGGCGAATGGTTCTGCCACTGCCATCTGAAAAAGGGCGAAAACGGTGAGATGACCAGCTTCAAGAAGGCGGTCGAGCCCTACCTGATCGCTCTGGATGCCGAAGAGCAGACTGCCTATGACCGGCTGCGGGTGAAAGCCGACGCTGCCTGAATGAAACAGAGGGCCGAAGGCCCCAAGGACCCCGTGAAATGGCCTACCAGCCCCAGGAAATATTCTTTCGCAGCAGCGCCCCGGTGACCATCGACGAAGACAAGTGCATCGCCGAAAAAGGCTGCACCGTCTGCGTCGAGGTCTGCCCCATGGACCTGCTGGCGATCAACCCGGCCACGCAAAAGGCTTACATGGCCTTTGACGAGTGCTGGTACTGCATGCCCTGCGAGAAAGACTGCCCCACCGGCGCCGTCAAGGTCGACATCCCGTACCTGCTGCGCTGATTCATCCCCGTCATCCGCCGCTAAGGATCGCGTCATGACTGAACGAAGCACCGACAACCCCGAGATTCTCGAACTGCTGCCACGGCTCGAAGCCGATGATGCAGGCGTGCGGCGCATTGCCTTGATCGAACTGGCTGATCTGGAAGACCCTGATGCCTTGCCATGGCTGACCGACGCGCTGTTGGTCGATGGAGCCGACGAAGTGCGCGCCGAGGCCGCGCGCCTGCTGGAAGCTTGGGAGGAACCAGAAGTGGTACAGGCCTTGTGCGCCGCCCTGGCGGATGGTGCAGACTCGGTACGCCTGGCTGCCGCGCAGAGCCTCAGCGAGTTGAAGAGCCCGGAAGCCGGCCAGCTGATCTTGCCATGGACGAGCCATGCCGATGCCTTCGTCCGTGCCAGTGCCTTGCGTGCCCTGCGTGAGCTGCGCCTGGAGGACGCCGCCCGGCCTGCGCTGCGGGCGCTGGAGGATCAGGACGCAGCGGTGCGGCGTGAAGCCGTGGGTATTCTGGGTTGGCTCAAGCACCACCCCGCGCTGCCTGCTTTGGCGAAGCTGGCCGAGCACGAGGCCGACACCGAGGTACGTCGCGCCGCCATGGGTGCCTTGGGGATGGCGCGTGACCTCGCCGTTTTGCCAGCACTGATTGGCGCCTTGCGCGATCCCGCCTGGCAGGTACGTGAAGAAGCCGCGACGACGTTGGGCAAGGTTGGCCATGTTCAGGCGGGGCCGGCACTGGTGGAGGCATTGGGCGATGGATTCTGGCAAGTGCGCCTGCGCGCAGCCCGCTCGCTGGGTCGCCTGCGCCACGCCGAAGCGCTGGATGCCCTGGCCGATCTGCTTGGTCATGGCATCGCCAACTTGCGCAAGGAAGCTGCGCTGGCGCTCGGTGAACTGGGCCTGGCCCGCGCCTTGCCGGCGTTGCAGGTCGCTGAAGCGGACAGCGATCCGGAAGTGCGCAAGGCTGTGCGCATTGCCTTGGCTCAGCTTCGCGGAGCCGCTTGATGGATAGCCCTAGCGCAATACGCAATCAGCGCGAGAATGGATTGCTGACTTTGCAGTGGGTCGATACCGAAGCAGTCATCAGCCATGCCCGGCTTCGCGGCGCCTGCCCCTGTTCGCAATGCCGGGCGGCAGGCTTGCAGGGACGGGTCCCGATGGTCAGGGCCGACATACGCATCGAGCGAATTGTGGCGCAGGGCTATGGAGTGCAGTTGGTGTTCAGCGATGGGCATGAACGTGGCATATATCCCTGGCAATACCTTCGTGAACTTGGCTGACCCTGGCATTGCCGGCGCAATCTAGTTGCCGCCAGAGGCTATAGCGCGATCAACTCAGGCCTCAGGCCTTCTACACGGCGGGGCGGCGGAAGGTAGCCGCCGTCACCGGTGATCTGGTGCAGAACCCGCTCGCGCAAAGCGTGCAGGGCTACACCGGTACGCAGGCGCGGGTGGGGCAGGTCGATTTCCACCACCGATTTGATCCGCCCGGGACGCGGCTCCAGCACCACCACCCGGTCGGCGAGGTACGTGGCTTCCTCAGCATCGTGGGTTACCAGCAAGGTGGTGATGCCGGCGCGTTCACGGATGGCCAGCAGTTCGTCCTGCAGCTGCTGGCGGGTCAGGGCATCGAGCGCGCCGAACGGCTCGTCGAGCAACAGGATACGCGGGCTGGCCACCAGGCCTCGGGCGATGGCCACGCGCTGGGCCATGCCGCCGGAAAGCTGGTGTGGGTAGGCCGATTCGAAACCGACCAGGCCGACCAGTTGCACGAACTCGTGCACTCGGCGGGCGCGCTCACCCTGGGTAAGGTGCTCGTTGACCAGGCCCAGGGCGATGTTCTGCTCAACCGTCAGCCAGGGGAACAGGCGATGCTCCTGGAACACGATGCCACGCTCGCCGCCGATGCCGCGGACCGCCTGGCCGTCTACGCGGATGCTGCCGCTGTAGTCGGTGTCCAGCCCGACCAGCAGGCGCAGCAGGGTCGACTTGCCGCAACCCGAGGCGCCAACGATGGCGATGAACTCGCCTTCGTTGATGGCCAGGTTGAAGTTGCGGATGGCCTCCAGGGGCTGGCCATCGACACTGAAGACTTTGCCGACGCCTTCGAAGCTGACCAGCGGCGGTGTGGTGTCGGCCTGATTGGCCGCGAGCAGGTGTGAAGCATTGAAGGCATTCATGCGGTTCTCCAGCGCGTGGCGCGCGATTCGAGGCGTTGGCCGAGGGCGCCGAGCAGGGCGCCGACCAGGCCGATCAGGACCATTGCGGCCATGACCTGGTCCATGCGGAACAGTTGCTGGGCGCCGATCATCAGGCTGGCGATGCCGCCGTCCGAGGGCATGAAGTACTCGGCACCGATAGTGCCCAGCCAGGCGTAGATCAATGACAGACGCAGGCCGGCGAATATCGCCGGTGCAGCGCCGGGCAGCACCAGCAGGCGCAGTTGTTGCCACAGGTTCAGGCGCAGTGTGCGCGCCGCTTCGCCCAGCTGCGGTGAGAGGCCGGCGATGCCGCGTTGGGTGGCGATCAGCAGTGGAAAGAACGCCGCCAGGCCGACGAACACATTCTTGGCCCCTTCGCCGAGGCCGAACCAGGCCGTGAGCAAAGGTACCCAGGCAAACAGCGCCACTTGCCGCAGGGCCGAAAGGCTTGGCCCGAAGAGTCGTTCGGCGTTATGCGAAAGCCCCAGCAGCAGCCCGCTCAGCAAGCCGGCGCCGCCACCCAGGAACAGGCCGGTCAGGGTGCGCTGCAGGCTCAGCAGCATGGCTTCAGGCAGCGAGCCATCGGCCAGGCCGCTGAACAGGGTGCGCAAAACGTCCAGTGGGGACGTGAGGATGTTCGGGTCGATCCAGCCGAAGCTGTTGCTGGCCTGCCACAGCGCAACCAGTGCCGCCGGGAGCAGCAGGCTTTGCCAGCCCCGTGGAATGGGCCCGCGCTGTTGTTCGCCGGTGGCCGGTTGCGGCCAGTACAGCAGGCGCTTTTCCAGAGTTGAGAAACCACGCTCCAGCAACCCACCGACAAGGCCGATCACCAGGATGCACAACAGCACCAGGTCGAGCATGAACAACTGGCGGCCCCAGACCATCAGGTAGCCGATGCCTTCACTGGAGGCCAGCAATTCGACGGCCAGCAACGAGGTCCAGCCCGTAGCCAGGGCCAGGCGCACGCCGGTGAGGAAAGCGGGCAGAGCGGCCGGCAGCAGCAGACGCAGCAACAGTAGGTGACGTGGCAGGCGCAGCGCGGCGGCGGCTTCGCGCAGCTTGGGCTGGGCATCGCGCACGCCGACCAGGGTGTGCAGGGTGACCGGCACCACCACGGCCTTCACCAGCACCACCAGCTTGAGCAGTTCGCCGATACCGAAGAACAGCATGAACAGCGGAATCCAGGCCAGGGTAGGGATCTGCGCCAGGGCCACGAAGGTCGGCAGCACCAAGGTCCGTGCATGGCGTGAAGTGCCCAGCCAGGCGCCGAACAGCAAGCCACTGCTGACACCCGCCAACAGCCCCCAGAACAGCCGCTGCAAACTTATCCACAAGTGCCCCCAAAGCTCGCCGGAGCCAAACTCCAGCGCGCTTTGCCACACCAGCGAGGGTGGCGGCAGGATCTGCTCGCTCATCCAGTGCTGCCGGCTCGCCACGACCCACAGCAGCGCAATGAAGACTGGCAGTAACCAAGGTAGTACCCGCTCTCCAGAAAGGGCGCGCTCTCTGTGAGAGCGGCCTTGCGCCGCGAATGGGTCGCGTTGCGGCCCCCCTCGATTCCTGCTCAGAACTCCATTCATCGGCCATCTCTCGAAGCGTTCCAATGTTATTCGCTTATGGAATTAAAAGTTCACAGAAGCGGCTTTCAAGAGATAAGAGCATGGAGTCCCTGCATGCGGAACCCTCTCGTCATTGCGTTTTCCTCATATTTTCGATGCGTTTCGCGCAAGCAGTCCCGCGCCCCGCATGAATGCTCATTTATGTCTTTCAGTTACTAAAAAATGAAGTTTTGGTCTTTGTAGGTTCTAACCAGACCTGCCTAGCTTCTGGCCAGCGCCGGCCATCGCCGGTGGCAGCCTGCCAAGGAGCCTTGCCATGAAAACCCCTCTGCGCCACCTGATCACCACCCTGGGTCTGGCCTTCACCCTGAGCGCCCACGCAGCCGAGCCGGCCAAGCCGGAAAGCATCCGCATCGCCGTGCCCGACCTGAGCGCCGGCAGCAAGCACAGTGCTGGCGGCGTGGTCGATGTACTGCGTGACCAGCAACTGCTGGAGAAGGAATTCGCCAAAGACGGCATACGCATCGACTGGCATTTCTTCAAGGGCGCAGGTCCTGTGGTCAACGAAGCCTTGGCCAATGGCCAGGCAGACTTCGCCTACCTGGGCGACCTGGCGGCGATCGTCGGCAAGGCCAACGGCCTCGATACCCGTGTGCTGACGGCAGGGGTGCGTGGAGTGAAGAGCTACCTGGGGGTGGTGCCGGGTTCCGGCATCAAGACCCTGCACGACCTCAAGGGCAAGCGCGTAGCGGTGTTCCGCGGCACCGCCAACCAGCTGTCGTTCGCCAGTGCCCTGGCCAGCCAGGGGCTGACCGAGCGTGACCTGAAAGTGATCAACCTCGACTTCAACGCCGCCAACGCCGCGTTGGCCGCCAAACAGATCGACGCCACCTGGGGCCTCTCCAGCCTGCTGTCGCTGCGTGAACGCGGGCTGGTCGAGCTGCCTGTCAATTCCCGTGACCTGGCCGGCGCCGGCAGCACCCAGGCGGTTTTGCTTGGCACCGGCGATTTCATCCGCAAATACCCCGAGCTGGTGCAGCGCCTGGTCAACGCCCAGGAGCAAGCCGCCAGTTGGCTGCGCGACGAGCATAACCGCGAGGCCTATGTCGACCTGGTGGCGAGCAACGCCAATTGGCCTCGCAGCATCCTCAGCGATGACCTGGCCAAGGAAGACCTCGCCCATTACTTCGACCCACGGCTGGACGCCGATTTCGTTGCCCAGCTGCAGCAGGGCGTCGACCTGGCCGCCCGTGAGCGCCTGATCCGCCGTGGCTTTCAGGTTTCCGAGTGGATCGAACCGCGATTCCTCGATGCCGCACTGCAACACCAACAGGCCGTGCAGGCCGCCCGCTGAACCCAAACCCGACCATGACCGCAAGGACCACGACCATGAGCAATGCCGCACTGGCCTCCGCGCCACACGCCCTCGAACTCGACATCCACCCGGTTGCCGGCCGCATCGGCGCCGAAATCCGTGGATTGAAGCTGTCCGCCGACCTCGACGCCGCTACCATCGATGCCATCCAGGCTGCCCTGGTGAAGCACAAGGTGATCTTCTTCCGTGGCCAGGCTCACCTGGACGACCTTAGCCAGGAAGGCTTCGCCAAGCTGCTCGGCGAGCCGGTTGCCCACCCCACCGTGCCTGTGGTGGACGGCACCAGCTACCTGCTGCAACTGGACGGTGCTGAAGGCCAGCGTGCCAACTCCTGGCACACCGACGTGACCTTCGTCGATGCCTACCCCAAGGCCTCGATCCTGCGCAGCGTGGTGGCGCCGGCTTCCGGCGGCGATACCGTCTGGGCCAACACGGCGGCGGCCTACGAGGAACTGCCCGAGCCACTGCGCGAGCTGGCTGACAAGTTGTGGGCGGTGCACAGCAATGAATATGACTACGCGAGCATCAAGCCCGATGTCGACCCGGCCAAGCTTGAGCGTTATCGCAAGGTGTTCACCTCGACCGTGTACGAGACTGAGCACCCGGTGGTGCGGGTGCACCCGATCAGTGGAGAACGGGTGTTGCAGCTGGGGCACTTCGTGAAGCGCATCAAGGGCTACTCGCTGGCCGACTCGCAGCACCTGTTTGCGGTGCTGCAGGGGCATGTGACGCGGCTGGAGAACACCGTGCGCTGGCGTTGGCAGGCGGGGGATGTGGCGATATGGGATAACCGCGCCACGCAGCATTATGCGGTAGATGACTACGGCACCCAGCCGCGGATCGTTCGTCGAGTGACCCTGGCCGGGGAAGTGCCGGTCGGGGTGGATGGGCAGTTGAGCCTCACAACCCGCAAAGGCTAAGCCTTGCAGTGAGTCTTGTAGGAGCGGGACAAGCCCGCTCCTACAGAGATTCCACCGAATGCCTCATGTCTCGGTATCACAGGCAATCAGTTGCCTGACCAACCCCTGAGCCAACGGCGACAAGCCATACCCCACCCGGCTCACCACCCCATAGCGGGTATAGAACGCCTCTTCCTGCTCCGCTGCCAGGTCCACCAGTTTCAATGCCACCAGCCCCCGCTCCATCTGGTAAGGCCGCAAGTTGGCATTGCAGGCGATGCCAATGGTGTCCGAATGCATCACCACATTCAGCAGCGCATAACCATGCTCGCACTCCACCGTCGGCAGAAAGTCCTGGCGGCCGCTGAGATCACTGAGGATCTTGCGAATGTTCGGCGGGCGGAATGTGGTTGCCAGCGGGTAGTCGAACACATCCCGTGCGCGTACCTCGGCCTGCTCGGTCAGCGGGTGCCCGGCCCGGCAGCAGAAGTGCCAGCGCTGCGGTGCCAGCTTGTGCACGCGGTAATCCGGGTCGGACTCGAACTGGCGCGTATCGGCCACGAAGAACTCGATCTCTTCGGCAATCAGCTTGCGGTTCAGCACCTGCCAGTTATCCACCTGGAAGCAGGTGCGCGCCGCCGGGTACTCGGCCACGAAGCGCGCCACTGCCCGCGGCACCAAGCCGCCTGCGGGTGCCGGGCCGGAGCCGAAGCGCACCACGCCAGTGGTGGCTCCATTGAACTGGTGGATCTCATTGACCAGATTATGCGCGCCATGCACCAGGCGCCGCGAGTGCTCCAGCACCAGCAGGCCCTGGCGGGTGGGTGAAAGTTCCTTGCTGGCACGGTCGACCAGGCGGCAGCCGATGTTGTGTTCCAGGGTCTGGATGCTGCGGCTGAAGGCCGATTGCGACAGGTTTACTGCCGCAGCTGCGGCGACAAAACTGCGGTGCTCGACAAGGGCAATGTAGTGGCGCAGCTGACGCAGATCGATATGCATTTTCTACATTAAAACCTTCGGTCAAATGCAATTGCTGACAAGGGCGAGTCCCCTTATAAAGGGAGTCACTTATTCCACAAAATATGAATTACAAATATTTATATTTCTTAAAAGAATATAAGCCCAACTGACCGCGATTCGGTTCCGCCAACGGAAATGCTCGCCCAGGGCCCACGCCTCAAGGAGCATTTGCATGTCCGGACTTTCCCGTTGGCCTGCGCGCGCGTCGCGTTTCACCTTGCAACCCTTGGCCGCCGGCGTGTTGCTGGCGGCATCCAACGGCAGCTTTGCCGAAGACCCCGTCAGCGTTACCCTGGCTGTTGAACAGGAAGCCAAGCTTGGCACTGTCACGGTCAATGCCCGTCGCCGCGAAGAAACCGCGCAGAGTGTGCCCACGCCAATCAGTGTGCTCAGCAGCGAAACCCTGGAAACCCAGCGCATCTACCGTGTGCAGGATCTGCAACAGCTGGTGCCCAGCACCAACGTCGCCTATGTGCATGCACGGCAGTCGAGCATCTCGATTCGTGGCCTGGGCAACAACCCGGCCAGCGATGGCCTGGAAGGCAGCGTTGGTATCTACCTGGACAACGTCTACCTCGGCCGCCCGGGCATGGCGGTGTTCGACCTGCTCGATGTCGAGCAGCTGGAAGTGCTGCGTGGCCCGCAGGGCACGCTGTTCGGCAAGAACACCACGGCGGGGGTGCTGAACATCACCACGCGCAAGCCGACCTTTCACCCGGAAGGGAGCATCCAGCAGTCGATTGGCGAGGACGGCTACCTGCAGACCCAAGGCAGCTACTCCGGGCCGATTACCGAGACATTGGCCGGGCGCATCAGCGCCTACCACACCGAAGACGACGGCTATGTGAAGAACATCTACAACGGCGATGAGCTTAATGGCGGCAAGCGCCAGGGCTTTCGAACCCAGTTGCTGTACCAACCGAGCGAAAGCTTCAATCTGCGCTGGATCGGCGAGTACAACGAGGAAGACTCCAACAACGGCATCCTCAGCCTGTACAGCACCGGGCCGACCATCAATGGCGTCAACCGTTACGAGAGCCTGGCGGCCCAGGCCGGCGCGACGCTGGTGTCGGGCAAGGATCGCAAGGTCAACTTCGATGCCGACCAGCAGGTGACGGTGTTCCAGGGCGGTACTTCGGTCGAGGCCAACTGGACTCTGCCCAATGATTTCACCCTGACCTCGATCAGCGCCTACCGCTGGTGGGACTTCACCCCGCGCAACGACGACGGCCTCAATGTACCGGTGTTCTACAGCGCCGGGGTATCGGTGCGCGACAAGCAGTATTCGCAGGAAATCCGCCTGGCGTCGCCTACCGGTGGCCTCTTCGACTATGTGCTGGGTGCGTACTACTTCAAGCAGGACCTGGACAACAAGTCGTTCACTTATTACGGCCCCCAGGCCGACATCTGGAACCTCACCCCGGCCGGCGCCCTGGCCAACGTCGACACCATCGGCAACGGCCATATCGATACCGACAGCTACGCGCTGTTCGCCCAGGGCACCTGGCATGTCACTGAGCGCCTGGACTTCACCGCCGGCATCCGCGGCACCTACGAGGAAAAAAGCGCCTGGGTGACCCGCGATGCGCCAACCGGCGGTGCTGCCGTGACCGGGGCTGCGGCTGCTGCGCGCCAGGGCAGGGTCGGGGCGTACGACTCGGGTGACCTCAACCAGTACAGCTTCAGCCCCTCCGGCCTGCTCGGTTTGAGCTACCGCTTCAACGAGCAATTGCTGGGTTACGCGACCCTGACCCACGGCGAGAAGTCTGGTGGCGTGAACCTCACCGTCGGTGCCGCGCCACGCCTGGGCACCGACTCACTGCTGGTAGGCACCGAGCGGGCCAACAACGCCGAGTTGGGCCTCAAGAGCACACTGTTCGACAACCGCCTGCAACTCAACACCAACCTGTTCTGGACCGAGGTGCATGGCTACCAGGCCAACGTCTACGACCAGATCAACCGTGTGCAATACCTGGCCAACGCCGGCAGCGTGCGCTCGCGCGGCCTGGAATTCGAAGCCACGGCGCTGCCGATCAAAGGCCTGACAGTGAACTTCAACGGTTCATGGAACGACGTCCGCTACCTGAAGTACGACGACGCTCCGTGCCCGCCAGAGGTGAGCCTGGCCAATGCCACGGCCACCTGCGACCTGTCCGGTCACCAGGTGGTCGGCGCCTCCAAGTACATCGCCAACCTCAACGGCGAATACAAGTGGCAGGCCAGCCAGCACGTCGAGCCCTACGTCACCGCCAGCTACGCGTTCCGCTCCAGGGCGGTGGGCACCATCGACGATTCCGACTTCGGCCAGATCCCCAGCTACGCGCTGGTCAACCTCTCCGCCGGAGTGCGCCTGGACCAGGGTGACGGCGTGGTCGACCTGTCGCTGTGGGTGAAGAACGCCGGCGACAAGACCTATTTCACCAGCCTGTGGAACTCCGCCAACGGTGGTTATGCCGGCGTGCTCGGTACCCCGCGCACCTTCGGCGCCACCGCCCGTTACGACTTCTGAGTAAAAAGGAGCTTTGCCATGAATGCCCAGACTGAAACTCCCGTACTGCCCGAAGGTGCCTGCCTCACGGCCAAGGTCCCCGAACGCGCCGAGGCGCTGCTCGGCGACGTGGTGGTCAACCCGTACCGCCTGGCGCCGCTGACCGCGATCATCCGCGACGGTGGGCGCAGCCTGAGTGACGCCCATGTGCGGGTGCGCGGCCGCGGCGAGCGCGGTGTGGACATCGCCTATGAGGTTTCGGATCGCTCGCTGTGGACTTACGGCGGCATCCCGGTATTTGGCCTGTACCCAGATCACGTCAACCAGGTAGAGGTGACCTACAAGCTCGACGGCGAGCGCATCCGCGAGCAGTACCAGATCTACGCCCCGGCCGTGCGCCTGCCGGTGGTGGCGAAACAGACCGCCGCGCTGCCGGAGGTGGAGCCGGTCAAGGTGGCACCAGGCTTCGAACAGCGTCTGTACTTGTTCAACCATCTGCAAGGTGACATCCCCGGTGGCCGCGCCTTCAAGTGGAACGGCCTGGGCGGCGCCGCCGAGTGGGACCAGGTCGGCAACAACTGGATCGCCGACAGCAATGGCGACGTGCGCTGGTACCTGGACATCGAGCAGATCCACGATTCCAACCGCCGCGACGGCCTGGGCGGGACCATGGGCTTCCAGCAGACCCGCGACGGCAAGCTGATTTGGGGGCAGGGCCAGACCTACTCCAAGTTCGACCTGCTGGGCCGGCGCATCTGGCAGCGCAACCTCCCAGACAAGTTCGCCGACTTCTCCCACGAGATTCGCGAAACCGTCAATGGCACCTACCTGCTGCGCGTCGGCACCAGCGATTACCGGCGCCCGGATGGCAAGCGGGTGCGCTCGATCCGTGACCACATCATCGAGGTCAATGAAGCAGGCGACGTGTTGGACTTCTGGGACCTGAACCAGATTCTCGACCCCTATCGTGGCGACTTGCTGGAAACCCTGGGCAAGGCGGCGATTCAACTGCCTGAAGGTGTACAGAAGCAGGATGATCGGCTGGCCAACGAACTGGCAGAAGGCGACTTGCCGTTCGGTGATTCCCCGGGCGTGGGCACCGGGCGTAACTGGGCGCACGTCAATGCCATTGACTACGATGCCGATGACGACAGCATTATCGTTTCAGCTCGCCATCAGGGTGTGGCCAAGATCGGCCGTGACAAGCAGGTGAAGTGGATTCTCGCTTCTCCACGAGGCTGGCCGCAGCACCTGCGCGAGAAGGTCCTGACCCCCGTTGCACGCGAAGGCTTCGACTGGTCCTGGACCCAGCACACCGCCTGGCTCACCGGCAAAGGCACGCTGACCGTGTTCGACAACGGCTGGGGCCGCGACTTTGCGGCCACCAAGCTCAGCGGTAACTACAGCCGGGCGGTGGAGTACAAGATCGATGAAGCCCAGGGCACGGTCGAGCAGGTGTGGGAGTACGGCAAAGAGCGTGGCGACGAGTGGTACAGCCCGGTGACCTCGGTGGTTGCCTACCGGCCAGAGACCGATACCCAGTTCATCTATTCGGCTTCGGTCAACTTCCTCACGCCCGAGAAACTGACCACCACGGTGCTCAATGAGGTGCGCCGTGGGACCCAGGAGGTGTTGGTGGAGCTCAAGGTGCACAGCCGCCAGCCGGGTTCCGTTGGTTACCGGGCGCTGGTGATCGACCTGGCCAAGGCGTTCTGATTCACATTATTTTCAGCTCGTTCGTCTAACCTGTACTGGCCTTTTCGCGGAGCAAGCCCGCTCCTACAAGATCTGCGTTTGCGCGGTCATTGTAGGAGCGGGCTTGCCCCGCGAAAGGGCCGGTTGCCGTTGTGCAGGGTTATGAAATTTTCGATGGACTGTTCGACCATTCGTTCTTTTTTTCGAACAGCCTATTGTCCAACACCCCAGCAGCCGCTTAGCATTCGTTTGAGATTTCAAACGCTCGATGCCCTGCCTTGGGCGCTTTTCAAACAATCAACAATTCGGGAAGCCGACATGCAGCTCAAAGACGCTCAGTTGTTCCGCCAGCAAGCCTTCATCAACGGTGAGTGGCTGGATGCGGACAGCGGCCAGACCATCAATGTGACCAACCCGGCCACTGGTGAAGTCATCGGTACCGTGCCGAAGATGGGCACTGCGGAAACCCGCCGCGCCATCGAAGCCGCCGACAAGGCCCTGCCGGCCTGGCGTGCACTGACCGCCAAGGAGCGTTCGGCCAAGCTGCGTCGCTGGTTCGAACTGATGATCGAGAACCAGGACGACCTGGCTCGCCTGATGACCACCGAACAAGGCAAGCCACTGGCCGAAGCCAAGGGCGAAATCGCCTACGCAGCCTCGTTCATCGAGTGGTTCGCCGAAGAAGCCAAGCGCGTCTACGGCGACACCATCCCGGGCCACCAGCCCGACAAGCGTCTGATCGTCATCAAGCAGCCGATCGGCGTTACCGCGGCCATCACCCCGTGGAACTTCCCGGCCGCCATGATCACCCGTAAAGCCGGCCCGGCCCTTGCCGCTGGCTGCACCATGGTGCTCAAGCCTGCGTCGCAGACCCCGTACTCCGCCCTGGCCCTGGTCGAGCTGGCCAACCGTGCCGGTATCCCGGCTGGCGTGCTGAGCGTCGTTACCGGCAGCGCTGGCGAAGTCGGCGGCGAGCTGACCGGCAACTCCCTGGTACGCAAGCTGTCCTTCACTGGCTCGACCGAGATCGGTCGCCAGCTGATGGAAGAATGCGCCAAGGACATCAAGAAGGTTTCCCTGGAGCTGGGCGGCAACGCTCCGTTCATCGTGTTCGACGACGCCGACCTGGACAAGGCGGTCGAGGGCGCGATCATCTCCAAGTACCGCAACAACGGCCAGACCTGCGTCTGCGCCAACCGTATCTACGTGCAGGACGGCGTCTACGACGCCTTCGCCCAGAAGTTGGCCGCAGCTGTTGCCAAGCTGAAGATCGGTAACGGCCTGGAAGAAGGCACCACCACTGGCCCGCTGATCGACGGCAAGGCTGTCGCCAAGGTCCAGGAGCACATCGACGACGCCGTTGGCAAAGGCGCCAAGGTGCTGTCCGGTGGCAAGCTGATCGAAGGCAACTTCTTCGAGCCGACCATCCTGGTCGACGTGCCGAACACCGCTGCTGTCGCCAAGGAAGAGACCTTCGGCCCACTGGCGCCGCTGTTCCGCTTCAAAGACGAAGCCGAAGTCATCGCCATGTCCAACGACACCGAATTCGGCCTGGCCTCGTACTTCTACGCCCGTGACATGAGCCGTGTGTTCCGTGTCGCCGAGGCCCTGGAATACGGCATGGTGGGTATCAACACCGGCCTGATCTCCAACGAAGTCGCGCCATTCGGTGGCATCAAGGCTTCGGGCCTGGGCCGCGAAGGTTCCAAATACGGTATCGAGGACTACCTCGAAATCAAATACCTGTGCATCAGCGTCTGATCGCCGGGTAAAAGGTTTTACCTCTGCCAGCGGGGCGCGAGAGCGACGTCTCGCTGGCCTTTTTGACATCGCAGTACCTGGTGGCCAGGGCGTTTACGGCAGTCGATCAACGAATACTGTTCGCGAGCACACCCAGCCACCCCCGAATAAAAGCGCCGCTGATCGGCGCAAATGAGGGCATTATGAGCAAGACCAACGAATCCCTGATGCAACGTCGTGTCGCCGCCGTCCCACGTGGCGTTGGCCAGATCCACCCGATCTTCGTCGAATCCGCGAAGAACTCGACCGTGATCGACGTTGAAGGCCGCGAACTGATCGACTTCGCTGGCGGCATCGCAGTACTGAACACCGGTCACCTGCACCCGAAAGTGGTTGCAGCCGTGCAAGAGCAGCTGACCAAGGTCAGCCACACCTGCTTCCAGGTGCTGGCCTACGAGCCTTACGTCGAGCTGTGCGAAAAAATCAACAAGCTGGTCCCAGGCGACTTCGACAAGAAGACCCTGCTGGTTTCCACCGGCTCCGAAGCCGTTGAAAACGCCGTCAAGATCGCCCGCGCCGCCACTGGCCGTGCTGGCGTGATCGCCTTCACCGGCGGCTACCACGGCCGTACCATGATGACCCTGGGCCTGACCGGCAAGGTAGTGCCGTACTCCGCTGGCATGGGCCTGATGCCAGGTGGCATCTTCCGCGCCCTGTTCCCGAGCGAACTGCACGGTGTCAGCGTTGACGACGCCATCGCTTCGGTCGAGCGCATCTTCAAGAACGACGCCGAGCCGCGCGACATCGCCGCAATCATCCTCGAGCCAGTACAAGGCGAAGGCGGCTTCCTGCCAGCGCCCAAAGAGCTGATGAAGCGCCTGCGCGAGCTGTGCGACAAGCACGGCATCCTGCTGATCGCCGACGAAGTGCAGACCGGCGCTGGCCGTACCGGCACCTTCTTCGCCATGGAACAGATGGGCGTTGCGCCTGACCTGACCACCTTCGCCAAGTCCATCGCTGGCGGTTTCCCGCTGGCCGGTGTGTGCGGCAAGGCCGAAATCATGGACGCCATCGCTCCGGGCGGCCTGGGCGGCACCTACGCCGGTTCGCCGATCGCCTGCGCCGCGGCCCTGGCCGTTATCCAGGTGTTCGAGGAAGAGAAACTGCTGGACCGCAGCAAGGCCGTTGGTGAGCACCTGACCACTGGCCTGCGCAAGATCCAGGAAAAGCACCCGATCATCGGCGACGTCCGTGGTCTGGGCTCGATGATCGCTGTGGAAGTCTTCGAAAAAGGCACCCACACCCCGAACGCTGCTGCCGTTGCCCAAGTTGTAGCCAAGGCACGCGACAAGGGTCTGATCCTGCTGTCCTGCGGCACCTACGGCAACGTCCTGCGTATCCTGGTTCCGCTGACCGCCGAAGACGCGCTGCTGGACAAAGGCCTGGCCATCATCGAAGAGTGCTTCGCTGAACTCGCCTGATGTGACGCGCTTCATGAAAAAACCCGCCTAGGCGGGTTTTTTTGTGCCCAGAAAAGCCGGGTGAAGCTATGGTGGTGACAGGATTCGCCTCGGAAGCTGCGAAGGACTGTGTGTCAGGGATAACCAGGAGTTGACCATGAGTGCTGCAGACCCCACCCCACCTTGCGTATTGATCGCCGAAGGCGACCCTTGGGTGCGCGAAATGCTGAGCGAAATGCTGCTCAGCGTGCGTTGCGACGCCCGCTTGCAAGTCTGCGCCGATGGCTCGCAGGCGCTCACGGCGCTGGCCAGCAAACCTGACCTGATCATCGCGGCCCGTGAACTGGCGGGGCTCGATGGTCTCGACCTGCTGCGCAAGGTGCGCGCCAAAGGTCCGGGGCTGCCGTTCATCCTCATGAGCGACCGCAGCGATAGCGCCAGCGTGCGCGAAGCATTGCCGCTGCACCCCACGGCTTACCTGAGCAAACCGCTGAACCTGGACAAGCTGCGCAAGAGCCTGGAAGAACTGCTGCTGGCCGTGGGCGAGCAGATCGCCTGCCCGGTGCCGCCGTTGCAGCCTGGCGCCAACCTGCCGGCCTATCTCGAGCAACGCCGCGCCACCGCCGACGGCGGGCCGCTGTTCGCCGATGTGCAGGTGGCGATCAAGCGTGCACTGAACCCGCAGGGCCTGAACTTCAGGGTGCTCGAAGAGGAAGTGCGCGACGACCCGCAGATCACTGCGGTGCTCATCGCCGCTGCCAACAGCGCTAGCCTGCACCGTGACGCACCTGTGCAAACGCTGATGCAGGCGCTGAACAAGCTCGGCAGCACCCAGAGCATGAACCTGATTCTCGGCCTCACCCTCAAGCGCAGTGCACGGCTGAGCGACCCGCTGCTGACGCAACATGCCACGCGTTACTGGAATCTTTCGCTGCACACGGCCGAGTACGCCCGCACGCTGGCGCGCATGCTCGAACTGGATCAGGAGCGCTGCTATTGCGCCGGCCTGCTGCATTGCCTGGGCGACCTGGCGGTGCTGCGCTGCCTGCAGGAGTGGCGGCTGGCCGGTGGTGAGCTGGACGAGGACCGGGTGCAGCTATCGCTCAATGAGTTCGGTGCAGCGTTCGGCTCGGCGCTGCGTACCCGCTGGCGTTTGCCGCTGAGCCTGCGCGAGCTGATTGCGGCGATCTACCAGCTGGGGGGCGGGGTGTATTCGCGAGAGATCCTGGCCTTGAACCTGGCCGGGCAGCTGGCACGCTTGCCGGCGGATCAGGGGCTGGAGAAGATCGCCAACAACAAGACCGCGCGCTTGCTGAAGGTTGGGTTGCCGGAGCTGAGCCGGTTGCGCAAGGTGGAGAATCCTGAGGTGAAGCCGCAGGAGGAAGTGAAAGAACCAGTGGTGGATGCCAAGGCTGAGGAACCGTCTGCCCCAGAAGACCAAACTTCGACTTGAGACACTGGGGCCGCTTCGCAGCCTTTTCGCGAAGCGGCCCCAGTCAGCCTCGGACTATCTGGTTCTTGCCCTGCCGCTTGGCCCGATACATCGCCGCATCGGCACGGGCGAACAAGCTGTCCAGCGACTCGTCCTCATCCGTCAGCCCGGTCAGCCCCTGGCTCACCGTAACGCTGTACGCCTCATCGCCATGGCTGAAGCCCTGCCGCTGAATTTCCCGTTGCAACCGCTCGGCAATCTGCTCGGCTACCTGTGCATTGCAACCCGGGAATACCGCTGCGAACTCCTCCCCGCCGATACGCCCGAACAGGTCGCCACGGCGTAGCACGGCCTTCCCGCTGTCGGCGATGCGTTGTAGCACCTGGTCGCCTTCCTGGTGCCCGTAGCTATCGTTGATGCGCTTGAAGTCGTCGATGTCCAGTAACAGGAAGGCCAGTGGCGTGCCGTCTTCGCGGGCACTATCAAAGGCCTGTTGGGCGCATTCGAAGAAGTGCCGGCGGTTGCTGCTCTGGGTCAGCACGTCGGTGGTGGCCAGGCGCTGCAATTCGCCTTCGAGCTGCTTCTTTTCGGTGATGTCTTCGGCGATGCCGACGATGATCACTCGGTCGCCGTCGTTCTGCTGGTTGATGTAGCACTTGTCGCTGAGCCAGCGCACCTGGCCGCTGGCGTTGAGGATGCGGTATTCGCGGTCTTCCACTGCGCCCTTGAGCAGCACCTGGGCCAGGCTGCGTTCGGCGAATTCCAGGTCATCGGGGTAGATGCTGTCGCGCCATTCGTTGTAGTCGGCCAGCACTAGGCTGGCCGGGCGACCGAAGATGCGTTCGTAGGCGGGGCTGACGTAGAGCACCTGGCGGGTTTCCCAGTCGAAGGCCCAGAGCACGGCGTTGACGCTGTCGAGCAACGAGCTGTAGAGCTGTTCGCGTTCACTCAGGCGGGCGACCTCGCCCTGGGCGTGGAGCAGGGCCAGCAAGGTTTGCGCAGCTTCGGGAGGCGAGGTGCCTGACAACGACGGAGGGAGGTTCTTGGCCATGAGCACGGAGCAGTTCTCATTGATAAGGCGCGCGGCCACGAACCGGCCCGCCGCGCGGGCGATGTGCCGGGTTTGAGTGGATTTTCAGGGGGGAAGTTCCAGCAGGCACGCCCCGTTGCAGGGCGTGCCGATCAGCGGCTATCAGGCGGTGGGGCGCAGGGAGTAGGTTTTCAGCTGTGCTGCGAAGTCGTGCAGGGCATGGATGCCGCTGGCCTCGGCCTCGTGTACCCAGTCCTTCATGGCCGCCAGCATATCGTGGCCATTGGCGCTGGTGCGGGCCCAGATCTGTTGCAGGGCCAGGCGCTTCTCATAGATGGTCTTCAGTGCCTGGCTGTGGGCCAGCAGGCTCTCGATGCGCACGTGGTGGCGGTCTTCCAGCAGGCTGGTTTCACGCGACAGCAGCCGCTTGGCACGACGGAAGCGGTGGCGTACCGAAGCGTCGACCTTGGCCAGCTCCTGCTTGACCAGCGGGCCGATCACCAGCTTGCGGTACTGGGCCATGATCTGGAAACGGTTGTTGAGGATGGCCATGGCTGTGTCCATGTCCAGGCTGGCCTTGCCCTCGACGCGGTGGGCGATGGGCGCAACACGCTGCACCTTGGCCAGGCGCAGCAGGCAGAACAGGCGGATCCACGCCCAGCCCATGTCGAACTCCCAGCGCCTGACCGACAGCTTGGCCGAGTTGGGGTAGGTGTGGTGGTTGTTGTGCAGCTCTTCGCCACCGATGACGATACCCCACGGCACCAGGTTTGTGGCAGCGTCGCGGCATTCGAAATTGCGGTAGCCGACCGCATGGCCCAGGCCGTTGACCACGCCGGCGGCCCAGAACGGAATCCACATCATCTGGACCGCCCAGATGGTGATGCCAATGGTGCCGAACAGCAGTAGGTCGATGACCGCCATCAGCACGATGCCGCCGAGCTTGTAGCGTGAATAGAGGTTGCGTTCGATCCAGTCTTCCGGGCAGTTCTTGCCGTAGATGCGCAGGGTCTCGGGGTTGCGTGCCTCTTCGCGGTAGAGCTCGGCGCCCTTGCGCAGCACCGTGCCCAGGCCCTTGTACACCGGGCTGTGCGGGTCGTCCGGGGTTTCGCACTTGGCGTGGTGCTTGCGGTGCACGGCCGTCCATTCGCGGGTGTTCTGTGCCGTGGTCAGCCACAGCCAGAAACGGAAGAAGTGCTTGAGCGCGCCATTGAGGTCCAGAGCGCGATGGGCGGAGTAGCGATGCAGGTAGATGGTGACGCTGACGATGGTCACGTGGGTCATCAGCAGGGTGACGCCAACCAGTTGCCAGGCCGACAAGTCGAGCAGACCGTTGTACCACATAGGTGTAGAAGCCCTCGGGAATGCAGGGGAAAGGGGTGATTATCCCTTGGCGGGGAAATAAAACCAGTCACCCTTTCAGATAGGAAGTCACGGCATGTTTCAGCCTTTATAATGCCCCATCCTTTTCCATGGGCTTTCCCCCCCGACATGTCTGTTTCCGTTCGCGACGCCTTGCGCATGGCCGCGCTGTATGTGGTGCTCTCGTTCCTCTGGCTGGTGCTGGCCGAGGTGGTCCTGCGCAGTATGTCTGACGACCCTCTGGCATTGACCGTGGGCCGGCAGATCAACGTGGTGATGTGGGTACTGGTCAGTGCCTTGCTGATCTTTGTGTCCCGTGCCCGTCTGCTCAACTTCATCGGTATCGGCGCGCGCTTGCGCAGCGAGGACCGCGAGCGCCTGCGCATGGCCGCGGCGGTGTTCGACAGCACCCTGGAGGGGGTGTTGGTCACGGACCGCCAAGGCCTGATCGTGCATGTCAATCGGGCCTTCATGCGCATCACCGGCTACCAACAGGACGAGGTGCTGGGCCATCGCCCCAGCAAGTTCAAGTCGGGCCGCCACGGCGCGCCGTTCTACCAGCAGATCTTTGCGGCCCTGGCCGAGAAGGGGGAGTGGAGCGGCGAGATCTGGAACCGCCGTAAAAGCGGTGAAATCTACCCACAGTGGCAGACGATCTGCGCCATCCACGACGACAGTGGCGAGCTGAGCCATTACGTGGCGGTGTTCAGCGACATCAGTGCAATCAAGCATTCCGAGCAGGAACTGGCCTACCTGGCGCACCATGACCCGCTCACCGGCCTGCCCAACCGCCTGCTGTTCAACGATCGCGCCGAGCAGGCGCTGGCTTCGGCACAGGCCAACAAGCGCGGCTGCGCTTTGCTGTTGCTCGACCTGGATCACTTTCAGAGCATCAACGACGGCCTTGGCCATACCATCGGCGACCAGCTGCTCAAGCTGGTGGGCGAACGCCTGCGTGAGACCGTGGGCAGCAACGTGACCCTGGCGCGTCTGGGCGGGGACGAGTTTGGCGTGCTGGCCGAGAACTGCCAGCAGGTTGGTCAGGCCGGCAAGTTGGCGCAGGGCATCATCGAGCGCATGCGTGAGCCCTTCGAGTTTGATGGCCACCGGCTGTTCATCAGTGCCAGCGTAGGTATCAGCCTGTTCCCCAATGACGCCCTGAGCGCCGAGCAATTGTTGCGCAATGCCGATTCGGCGCTGTTCAAGGCCAAGGGCAATGGCCGTGCCTGCTATGCGCTGTACACCGAGGAGCTGACCGCCCACGCCCAGCACCGGGTGGAAACCGCGGGCGAGCTGCGCCGGGCGCTGGCCCAAGATGAGCTGCGGGTGTTCTTCCAGCCGGTGCATGATCTGGCTACAGCGAAGATGGTCGGGGTCGAGGCACTGGTCCGCTGGCAGCACCCGCAGCGAGGATTGGTGCCGCCGAGCGATTTCATCCCCATCGCCGAGCGCACCGGCCTGATTGCCGAGATCGATGCCTGGGTGTTGCGCGAAGCCTGCCGGCAGATGGTCCAGTGGCGGGAGGATGGGCGCATGCTGGCGTTCGTTGCCGTCAATATTTCCAGCCGCTTGTTCGGCCAGCGCGAGTTGTACCGGCAGGTGGCCGATGTGCTGCATCAGACAGGGTTGGAGCCGTCGCTGCTGGAGCTGGAAGTGACCGAGAGCGCGGTCATGGAAGACCCGGAGGTGGCGCTGGAGCAGCTGCACCGCCTGCGCGAGCTGGGCCTGAACCTGGCCATCGATGACTTCGGCACGGGGTACTCGTCGTTGCTGCGCCTCAAGCGCTTGCCGGTGCAGAAACTGAAGATCGACCAAGGCTTCGTGGCCGGCTTGCCGCAGGATGACGATGACATCGCCATCGTGCGGGTGATTGTCGCGCTGGCACGGAGCATGGGCATGCAGGTACATGCCGAGGGGATCGAACAGGCAGAGCAGGCGCGTTTCCTGCTGGAGCAGCAATGCCAGCTGGGGCAGGGGTATTGGTTCGGGCGGCCGGTGCCGGCTGCGGATCTGCGCTGGGGCTGAGGGGTACGGCGAGAGATTTTGTGCGCCTGTGAAACCGAGCGCCGCCCGCGCGGCGCATCGCGAGCTTTGCTCGCTCCTACGTTTGTTTTTGGCCAGTAACGCCTGTGGCAGGTGCGCGCGACCGCCTTGTTGGTACGACGCGATATCGCGTCATGCGCCAAGGCGTCCGCGCGCAAATCCCACTGGAGGCATTGGCCCGAAATAAACGTAGGAGCGAGCAAAGCTCGCGATGCGCCGCGCGGGCGGCGCTCGATCTCACAGGCGCCACACCCCCCCCTGTCAGGCACTTCAGCGTTTATTCAACCCTTTCGCCAACCGGTCCCCCCCCAGCTGGATCAGCGCGACCAAAGCCACCAGCATGGCAATCACGGTCAACATGATCTGGCTGTCGAAGCGCTGATACCCGTACCGATAGGCAATATCCCCCAGCCCACCCGCGCCAATCGCCCCGGCCATCGCCGAAGAATTGATCAGCGTCACCAGGGTAATGGTGAACCCGCCCACAATCCCCGACAGTGCTTCTGGCAGCAGCACATGCCAGACGATGTGCCAACGCCGGCAACCCATGGCCTGCGCTGCCTCCACCAAGCCGTGGTCGACCTCGCGCAGGCTCACCTCGGCAATCCGTGCGAAGAACGGCGTCGCGGCGATGGTCAGTGGCACCACGGCGGCCCACACACCATAGGTGGTGCCCACCACCAGCCGGGTGAAGGGGATCAGCGCGACCATCAGGATCAGGAACGGGATCGAGCGGAACAGGTTGACGAAGGCGCCCAGCACCCGGTTCAGCAGCGGTGCCTCGAAGATCCCGCCCTTGTCGCTGGTGACCAGCAGTATCGCCATTGGCACCCCCAGCAGCAGCGCGACCAGCGAGGACACGCCTACCATCAGCAGGGTGTCGAGCAGGCCTTCGAGCAAGCGATCAAACCACATGGCCCAGTACCTCTACGTCTTCGGCCCAGCGGCGGGCGCGTTCGAGCAATTGATGGGTGTCATGCGGCGAGCCCTGAATCGACAGGATCAGCTGCCCGAGCGCATGTTCCCCGATGGTCTCCACACCGCCCTGAAGCAGGCGCACGCGCCCGCCCAGTTCGGCGAACAGGTCGGATAGCGCCGGCTCGCCAAGCAGTGTGAGTTTGAGCACCACTGCGCTGTCACGGCCCGCCGGGCTGGCGCGAAGGTTTGCCTGTAAAGCCGCGGGCAGCTTGGCCTGCAACGGTGCCAGCAGGGTGCGGGTAACCTCATGGCGTGGGCTGCCGAACACGCGCCAGACTTCGCCCTGCTCGACGATCGCGCCACGCTCCAGCACCACCACGCGGTGACAGATGTCGCGGATCACTGCCATCTCGTGGGTGATCAGCACCACGGTCAGCCCCAGGCGCTGGTTGATGTCGCGCAGCAGTTCGAGGATCGATGCAGTAGTTTCGGGGTCCAGCGCCGAAGTGGCTTCGTCGCACAGCAGAATTTCCGGGTCATGCACCAGCGCCCGGGCAATGCCGACCCGCTGCTTCTGCCCGCCGGACAGCTGCGCCGGGTAGACGTGATATTTTTCCTGCAAACCCACCAGCTCCAGTAGCTCTCGGACCTTGCGCTGGCGCTCGGCCTTGGCCACGCCGGCCACCTTCAGCGGCAGCTCGACGTTCTGCCACACGGTCTTGGCCGACATGAGGTTGAAGTGCTGGAAGATCATGCCGATACGTCGGCGCAGGGCTACCAGGCGATCCTCGTCAAAGGGGGCGATGTCCACCTGGTCGATCAGTACACGGCCCTGGCTCGGCTGCTCGAGGCGGTTGATGGTGCGCAGCAGCGATGACTTGCCCGCACCACTGCGGCCGATGATGCCGAAGATCTCGCCACGGCGGATATTCAGGTCGATGCCGTGCAGCGCTGGCAGTTGCTGGCCAGCGTAGGTCTTGCCCAGGCCGATGAAGCGCACATGGGCTTCGTTGGCCTCCGGGCGCAGGGCCTGCTCCCTGGCCGTAGTCGGAGAGGGTTGTGTGGTGAGCGCCCGGAGCGCGCTGGCCTGGCTCATGTCAGCCCTCCCAACCGGCCTGGTACAGGCTGCCATGGGCCTTGTTCAAGGCCGAACGCACGGCAGGCGAGTGTTGGTAGATGTCGACGAACCTGGCCAGGCGCGGGTCGTCCTTGCTCTGCGGGCGGATGACGAACTGGATCACGTACTCCTTGTTTTCCAGGCCATCGAACAGCAAAGCCGAAGTGGCATCGAAGCTGTTGGCCAGGCGGATGTAGGCCGGGTAGCCCTGGACCAGGTCGGCATCATCGTAGGCACGCACCAGTTGCACGGCTTCGACTTGAAGGATCTTCAGCTGCTTCGGGTTGGCGACGATGTCATCTTCGGTAGCCTTGTAACCTACCCCCGGCTTGAGGGTGATCAAGCCAGCCTTGGCCAGCAGCTGCAGGCCGCGGCCGCTGTTGATCGGGTCGTTGGCGATGGCCACGCTGGCGCCTTCGGGCAGGTCGGCGAAGCTTTTGTACTTTTTCGAGTACAGGCCGACGTTGTTGATGATGCCCGGGGCATAGGGCACCAGATTGAAACCGGCCGCAGCCTTGGCGTTCTCCAGGAAGGGAATGTGCTGGAAGTAGTTCACGTCGATGTCGCCGCTGTTGAGGCTGACATTCGGCGCGATCCAGTCGCTGAACTCGATCAGCTTCACCTCCAGACCCTGCTTGTGGGCTTCTTCCACCGCCGCTTCCAGGGGGATGGCGAAGGCCGCGGTGGTGCCGATCTTCAGCGGCTCGGCAGCGAAGGCGCTGGTGGACAGGCCGAAGGTGATGGCGATGGCCGCGACGGGCCGGAACAGTTTTTCAAGCATGGTGCAGGGATCCAGTCGGGGTAGGGGTTGGGGTGTTGCGGTAGGTGGAACCTGGGTGGTCGGCGGGCAGGTGCGGGTGGTCGCTGGCAAAAAGCTTCTCGCGCAGGGTGCCGTCGGCGTAGGCGGTCTTGTAGCGGCCACGTTGCTGCAGTTGCGGGATCACCAGCTCGATGAAGTCCTCATAGCTTTCCGGGGTGACGGTGCGGGTCAGGTTGAAGCCGTCCAGGCCGGTTTCGTCGATCCAGGCGATCAGCTGTTCGGCTACCTGATCGGGCGCGCCGACCAGGGTTACATAGCGCCCGCCAAGGGCGTGTTGCTCCAGTAGACGGCGGCGGGTCCAGGCGTTCTCCTGCAGCTGGCGGGTGGCCGACTGGATGGCGTTGCCCTTACTGGCGCCAATCGGCTCGTCCAGCCCGTAGGCGGCGAAGTCGATGCCGGTAGAGGCGGCGAAGTGCGCCACGCCGGCTTCCGCGCTGGCATGCTGCAGATACTCGGCATGCTTGGCCTGGGCCTGTTGCTCGGTGGGGGCGACGATCACGGTGATACCCATGAACACCTTCACCGCCTGCGGATCGCGGCCGGCGGCCCGGGCAGCCGCGCGGACCTTGTCGACCTGGGCGCGGGTGGCGGCCTTGTCCTGGCCGCTGATGAACACGCACTCGGCATGGTTGCCAGCGAAGGCCAGGCCGCGCGGCGAACTGCCCGCCTGGAACAACACCGGCGTACGCTGTGGCGAGGGTTCGCACAGGTGGTAGCCCTCGACCTTGTAGAACTCGCCCTGGTGGCGGACCTTGCGCACCTTGCTTGGCTCGGCGTACACCCGGCGTTGGCGGTCGTTGACCACGGCATCATCGGCCCAGCTGCCCTCCAGCAGCTTGTACAGCACCTGCAGGTATTCGTCGGCCTGGTCGTAGCGGCGGTCGTGCTCGGGCTGTTGCTCCAGGCCCATGGCGCGGGCGGCGCTATCGAGGTAACCGGTGACGATGTTCCAGCCGACCCGGCCGTTGCTCAGGTGGTCGAGGGTGGAGAGGCGCCGGGCGAATAGGTATGGCGCCTCGTAGGTGAGGTTGGCGGTGAGGCCGAAGCCCAGGTGGCGGGTGGCGGCGGCCATGGCCGAGACCAGCAGCAGCGGGTCGTTGACCGGCAGCTGGATCGACTCCTTCAGGGTGACGTCCACGGAGTTGCCGTAGATGTCGTAGGTGCCGACGATGTCGGCGATGAACAGGCCGTCGAACAGCCCGCGCTCGAGCAGGCGCGCCAGGTCGGTCCAGTATTCCAGGGTCTTGTACCGGGTCGAGGTGTCCCGTGGGTGGGTCCACAGGCCGTGGTTGATGTGCCCGATGCAGTTCATGTTGAAGGCATTGAGCAAGATCTGCCTGGCCATCAGATGGTCCCCCGGCGTGGTGGGTTTTCCTGGTTCAGGTAGTAGTTGCCGATGGCGTGGTACTTCCAGCGCACCGGGTCGTGCAGGGTGTGCACACGGGCGTTGCGCCAGTGGCGGTCGAGGTTGTGCTCGGCCAGGGTGGCCTGGCTACCGGCCAGTTCGAATAGCGTGGTGCCGGCGGCGAGGGAGACTTCCGTGCTGATTGCCCGTGCTTCGGCAACGGCAATGGAGGCAGCGGCGACGGTGTCGGCATTGCTGTAGGCCTGGGCGCGGTCGAGGAACTCGCCGGCGCGTTCGAGCAACGCTTCAGCGGCATGCAGGCGGCTCACCAGCTGGCCGAAGCTTTTCAGGGTCAGCGGGTCGTCGCTGGCCTTGTCCAGGCCGGAGTCGACCCACGGTCGGCTGCGTGTGCGCACGAAGTGCAGGGCATCATCCAGCGCGGCGCGGGCGATACCGGTGTCGATGGCCGCGTGGAGAATCTGCGCCAACGGGCCGACCGGTGTCGGGCGCTCGAAGGCACTCTGGAACGGCACCACGTCGTTGGCATCGACCCAGACGTTGTCGAAGGTCACCGAGCCGCTGCCGGTGGTGCGCTGGCCGAAGCCGCTCCAGTCGTCGATCACCAGCAGGCCCTGGCTGTCGGCAGGGACGAAAGCCAACTGCTGGCGGCTCTGGTCGTCGATCACCGAGGTCGGGATGCGCTGGGCATACAGCGCGCCGGTGGCGTAGAACTTGCGGCCGTTGACGCGGTAGCCGGCGCCGTCGCGGGTCAGGCGGGTGGTGCGATCGTGGGCGGTTTTCGTGCCCAGTTCGGCCAGGGCGTTACCGAAGCGGCGGCCGGCCAGCACTTCGGCGTAGAGGCGCCGCTGCTGCTCGGGACTGCCGTTTACCCGCAGCACTTCGAGGGCGTAGAAGTGATTCTGGGGAATCTGGCCGAGGGAGGCATCGGCCTGGGCGATGCGGGCGATGACCTGGGCCAGAGTGATATTGGACACGCCCGCGCCGCCGAAGGTTTTGGGGACGCTGATGGCCCACAGGCCGGAGCGGGTGAACAGCTCCAGCTCGGCGTGGGGCAGGCGGCGTTCGCGGTCGCGCAGGGCGCTGTCGCGTTTGAGTTGCTGGGCGATGTGCTCGGCGACGGAAAGTGCCTGGGCGTCGCTGGTTATAACTGATGTTGTCATGGTGTTCTCCGGGGCCATTGGGGCTGCAAAGCAGCCCCCAAGGGCCTCAAGTCAGATCCAGGAATGCCGGGCGGGCAGGGTGCCGTTGAGGTGATAGGCGCCAATCGCGTGGTACTTCCAGCGTACCGGGTCGTGCAGGGTATGCACCCGGGCATTGCGCCAGTGCCGGTCGAGGTTGAACTCGGCCAGGCTTGCGCGGCTGCCCGCCAGCTCGAACAGCTTCTCGCTGGCCTGCAGCGAGATCTCGGTGGTCAGCACCTTGGCCTCGGCCACGGCAATCGACGCCCGCGCTGCGGCAGCGGCATCGACCGGCCCGGCATTGACCTCGTCGAGCACGCGCGCGGCCTTGCGCAGCAGCGCCTCGGCGGCATGCAGCTCAAGCTTCAGGCGGCCGATGTCGGCAATCACGTAAGGGTCATCGCTGGCGCGCTCGACCTTGGCCTCGATCCACGGCCGGGACTTTTCGCGGACGAAGGTGATGGCGTCGTCGATGGCGGCCTCGGCGATGCCGGCATCGATCGCCGCCTGAATCAGCTGCGAGGCCGCGCCCTGGATATTGGGGAGATCGCGCTGGCGCCAATTGTCGATGACCAGCTCGGCATCGACCGGTACCTGGTCGAGCAGCACGGTACCGCTGGCAGTGGTGCGCTGGCCGAAGCCGGACCAGTCGTCGACGATACGTAGCCCCGGGCTGCCGCGGCGGACGAAGGCCAGGCGCTGGCGGCCTTCGTCGTCCAGCGCCTTGACCGCCACCCAATGGGCGAACAGCGCGCCGGTGGAATAGAACTTTTCACCGCTGATGCGATAGCCGTCACCGCTGCGGGTGATCCTGGCCTTGAGCGTCAGGGTGTCCTTGGTGCCGCGCTCGGGGCCGGCATTGCCGATGCGCCAGCCGTCCAGCACGTTGCGGAAGATCAGCGCCTGCTGGGCCTCGGTAGCGGTCAGGCGCAGCAGTTGCAGCATGCCGAACTGGTTCTGCGGGATCTGCCCCAGGGCCGGGTCGGCGGCGCTGATCAGGCGGAACACCTCGGCGACAGTTTCAAACGAGACGTCCGGGCCGCCATGGGCCTTGGGCACGCTGATGCTGCCAAGGCCACTGCGGGTGAACTGTTCGATTTCTGCCCAGGGCAGCTTGCGTTGCTGGTCACGACGGGCGGCCTGCTCGCGGGCACTTTCGGCCAGTTCGCGGGCGGCTTGCAGGGCCTCGGCATCGTTGCGCAGGACCTTGGCCGGCAGCAGCAGGGGCGAGCTGTCGAGGTCACTGTGGAATTGGGTATTTGGCTGGGTGGTCATCAGAACCGAACCTCACAAAGTGGATGCGTCGCTTCAGCTGATGGCGACAGACATTTGCTGGTCCGGTGGTCCGGTTCATATACCCTAAAGGCTTATTAAAGGTTTATGAACTAACTTTTTGGAATATTTATAGAAGAGGGATTTGCATTGGATGTGCCGGCCTCTTCGCGGAACAAGCCCGCTCCTACAGGTGATCGTGCCGCCTGTAGGAGCAGGCTTGTCCCGCGAAAGGGCCAGCGAAGGTTTATTCGGAGGCAGCAGTCCCGAGGAACTTGCGCAGGAACTGCCGGGTACGCTCCTCCTTCGGATTGGCGAACAGCGCCTTGGCCTCGCCCTGTTCCACGATCACACCCTTGTCGAAGAAGATCACCCGATTGGCCACGTCCCTGGCAAAGCTCATCTCGTGGGTAACGATGATCATGGTGCGCTTCTCCTCGGCCAGGCCGCGGATGGTCGCCAGCACCTCGCCGACCAGCTCCGGGTCGAGGGCCGAGGTGGGTTCGTCGAACAGGATCACTTCAGGTTCCATGGCCAGCGCACGGGCAATCGCCACGCGCTGCTGCTGGCCGCCGGAAAGACGCCGCGGGTAGGCGTCTTCCTTGCCGGCCAGGCCGACCTTGGCCAGCAACCGCCGGCCCAGGTCGATGGCCTGTTCGCGAGGCGTCTTCTTGACGATCACCGGGCCTTCGATGACGTTTTCCAACGCGGTGCGGTGGGGGAACAGGTTGAAGTTCTGGAACACGAAGCCAGCCTGCTGGCGCAGGCGGCGGATCGCACTTTGTTGGCCGGCGAGCGGGCGGTTGGCATCGATGCTGATGTCACCGATCTGGATCTGCCCGGCATCCGGGGTTTCCAGCAGGTTGAGGCACCGCAGGAAGGTGGTCTTGCCCGAGCCGCTGGGGCCGATGATGGCCACCACTTCACCGGGTTGCACGGTCAGGTCGATACCGTTGAGCACGGTCTGGCCCTTGAACTGCTTGGTCAGGCCTTTGGCGACGATCATCTCATTGCTCCTGGTCGTGCTGGTTGACCCGCGCTTCCATGCGGTTCTGGAAGTGCGCGAGGATGCTGCAGAGGATCCAGTAGATCACGGCAACGGCCAGGTACATGGTGAACACTTCGAAGGTGCGCGCGGTAATCAGCTGCGCCTGGCGGAACAGCTCGGGCACCTGGATGGTCGCTGCCAGGGCGGTGTCCTTGACCAGCGAGATGAAGCTGTTGCCCAGCGGTGGCAGCGCGGTGCGCAGTGCCTGGGGCAGGATCGCCCGGCGCATGGCCTGGGTGCGGGTCATGCCGATGCTGGCTGCGGCTTCCCACTGGCCGCGGTCGATCGAGGAGATCGCCGCACGCAGGATTTCGCAGATGTAGGCCGCCATGTTCAAAGACAGGCCGATCAGCGAGGCCGGAATCGGGTCGAGCTCGATACCGATCTGCGGCATGCCGAAGTAGATCACGAACAGCTGCACCAGCAGCGGCGTGCCGCGGAAGAACGACACGTAGACCCGGGCCAGCCAGTTCAGCGGCAGGATCTTCGACAGCCGCATCAGTGCCAGGGCAAAGCCCAGTACCAGGCCGAAGAACATGCCGCCAACACTGAGCAGCACCGTATAGCCCGCGCCCTTCAGCAGGAAGGGCGTGGAGTCGGCAACGAGTTGCAGGCTTTCAGCGATCATTTGGTGACATCGGCACCGAAGTATTTCTCCGACAGCTTGGCCAGCGTGCCGTCGGCCTTGAGCTTGTCGATGGCCTTGTTGATCGCGGCCAGCAGCTCAGGCTCACCTTTGCGCAGGGCCACGCCGCTTTCAAGGCGCGAGAAGGCGTCGCCAGCCAGCTCGGTGTCCTTGGCCTTCTGGGCGTATTCCAGCGCAGCCAGGCGGTCGATCAGGATGGCGTCGATGCGGCCGTTGCGCAGGTCGGCGAATTTGCTCGGGTCGTCCTCATAGGTGCGCACGTCAGCCTTCGGCACGTCCTGCTTCACCCATTGCTCGTAGTTGGTGCCAAGGCCCACGCCAACCTTCTTGCCGGCCAGGTCCTGCGCACTCTTGATGTTCAGCTGCTCGGCCTTCTTCTTCAGGACCAGCGCCTGGATGCCGGAGATGGTGTAGGGCTCGGAGAAGTCGTACTTCTTCTTGCGCTCCTCGGAGATGGTCACCTGGTTGACCACCACGTCCAGGCGCTTGGATTCCAGCGCGGCGAGGATGCCGTCCCATTTGGTCGGCTGGATCTTGGCCTTGACCCCCAGCTCCTTGGCCAGCAATTCGGACAGCTCCACCTCGAAGCCGGTCAGCTTGCCGTTTTCATCCTGGAAGCTGAACGGCGGGTACGTACCCTCAAGGCCGACGTTGATCACGCCTTTTTCCTCGATGGTCTTCAGTTGCTCGCCGGCGAAGGCCTGGCCGAGCAGGCCGGCACCCAGCAGGATGGCCAGGCTGGCGTTGAGAAGCGGTTTGGCAAATTTCGACATGTCAGGCCCCGCGCTTGTTGTTGAAGTAGTGGGTGGCGACTATAGAGTTGGCTTGATAGGCCAGGAAATAATAAAAACTTATTTTGTTATTTCCATTTTGATCTATGCCAGGTTTTGGCTGCTTTGAGGGTAGGCCAGGATAGTGCCGCCGTCATCGCGGCTTATGCCCGACTTAGCGCAGGATGGAATAAAGCGTTGTTTTTTCCAAGGGACAGATTTGCCGTAGAGTGGAACGCATAACGACAGATTGGCCACCTTCGGCAGGAGAACATCGTGAGCGAACAACCTTCATCTGGGCACTGGCAACTGCACAGCATCGTCAGTGGCCTGCGCGGTGCCCGCGAGCAATGGCGCAGCCGCAATGGCCGCAGCAGTGGCGAACAGGGCGGGCGCGAGCTGCCTTCGCGCGAGGCCATGCGGCAGATTCTCGAACAGCTGTGCGGGGCGCTGTTCCCGATGCGCCTGGGCCCGGTAGACCTGCGTGAAGAGAGCGAGGACTTCTATGTTGGCCATACCCTCGACGCGGCGCTGACGGCCTTGCTCGCGCAGGCGCGGCTGGAACTGCGCTACGCCGCCCGCCAGAGCAGGACGGAACTGCAGGGTATCGACGCCCAGGCCTTGCGCCTGATCCAGGACTTCGCGGCGGCCTTGCCGGGCCTGCGTGTGCTGCTCGATACCGATGTGCTTGCGGCCTATCACGGCGACCCGGCGGCGCGTAGCGTTGACGAGGTACTGCTGTGCTATCCGGGGATCCTGGCGATCATCCATCACCGTCTGGCTCACCACCTTTACAAGGCAGGGCTGCCGCTGCTGGCGCGGATCAGCTCGGAGCTGGCGCATTCGGCCACCGGTATCGACATTCATCCCGGCGCGCAGATCGGCCAGAGCTTCTTCATCGACCACGGTACCGGCGTAGTGATTGGCGAGACCGCGATCATCGGTGAGCGGGTGCGCATCTATCAGGCGGTTACCCTGGGCGCCAAGCGCTTCCCAAGCGATGAGTCTGGGACGCTGCACAAAGGGCTGCCACGCCACCCAATCGTCGAGGACGATGTGGTGATCTATGCCGGGGCGACGATCCTGGGGCGCATTACCATCGGCAAGGGCTCGACCATTGGCGGTAACGTCTGGCTGACCCGCAGTGTGCCGGCCGATAGCAACATCACCCAGGCCAACCTGCAACTGGATTGCCAGGACAAGAACTGATTCACAAGGGGCGCCAATCGGCGCCCCGGTTCGCTTTGAAAGCCGATCCATGTTTAACTTGAACGCTTGTTCAATGAAAAACGCTGGTCCGCTGCCGGTGTTCAACAGGAGGATTCCTTTGCTGAACCCGTTCATTCCGAACCTCACGTCGATCGACGAGGTGCCTGTTTCATGAGTGCACCGTCCCCATCCCTTGCCAATGGCAAGATCCGCATGAACCCGCCGGTGTTCTACTTCGCGGCTAGTTTCATTCTTATCTTCGGCCTGGTGGTCGTCGCCTTCCCGCAGGCATCCGGTGAGTGGTTGCTGGCGGCGCAGAACTGGGCGGCCAACACGGTCGGCTGGTACTACATGCTGGCCATGACCCTGTATCTGGTGTTCGTGGTGGTCACGGCCTTGTCTGGCTACGGCAAGATCAAGCTCGGGGCCGACCATGACGAGCCCGAGTTCAGCTATTTGTCCTGGGCCGGCATGTTGTTCGCCGCCGGTATCAGCATCACGCTGTTCTTCTTCTGCGTGTCCGAACCGCTGACCCACATGCTCACCCCGCCCCAGGGTGAAGGGGGCACGGCCGAGGCCGGGCGCCAGGCAATGGAGATCCTGTTCCTGCACTGGGGCCTGCATGGCTGGGGCGTGTTCGCCTTCGTCGGCATGGCGCTGGCCTACTTCGCCTACCGGCACAACCTGCCGCTGGCCCTCCGTTCGGCGCTGTATCCGCTGATCGGCAAACGTATCAATGGCCCGATCGGCTATGCCGTCGACGGCTTCGGCATCATTGCCACGGTGTTCGGCCTGGGCGCCGACATGGGCTTTGGTGTGCTGCACCTGAACGCCGGCCTCGACTACCTGTTCGGCATCAGCCACAGCCAGTGGGTGCAGGTGATCCTCATCGCGCTGATGATGGGCGCGGCGGTGGCGGTAGCCGTGGCGGGTGTGGAAAAGGGCGTGCGGGTGATGAGCGACATCAACCTGTTCCTGGCCTGTGCATTGCTGCTGTTCGTGCTGTTCGCCGGGCCCACCCAGCACCTGTTCAATACCCTGATCCAGAACCTCGGCGATTACCTCGGTGCCTTGCCGCGCAAGAGCTTCGACGTGTACGCCTATGGCGAGCAACGTGACTGGCTGGGTGGCTGGACGGTGTTCTACTGGGCCTGGTGGATTGCCTGGGCGCCGTTCGTGGGCTTGTTCATCGCGCGCATCTCGCGTGGCCGCACCATCCGTGAGTTCGTTTTCGGCGTGCTGCTGATCCCGTTGGGCTTCACCCTGGCGTGGATGTCGATCTTCGGCAACAGCGCGCTGGACCAGGTGATCAACCACGGCATGACCGCGCTCGGCCAGTCGGCGTTGGACAACCCGTCGATGAGCCTGTACCTGCTGCTGGAAACTTACCCGTGGAGCAAGACGGTGATTGCCGTGACGGTGTTCATCAGCTTCGTGTTCTTCGTCACCTCGGCCGACTCCGGCACCGTGGTGCTGTCGACCCTGTCCGCCAAGGGCGGCGGTGCTGATGAAGACGGGCCGAACTGGTTGCGCATCTTCCGGGGCGCGATGACTGCGCTGATCACCAGCGGCCTGTTGTTCGCGGGCAGTATCGATTCGCTGAAGTCCGCGGTGGTGCTGACCTCGCTGCCGTTCTCGCTGATCTTGCTGTGCATGATGTGGGGGTTGCACAAGGCCTTCTACCTGGAGAGCCAGCGGCAGATCGCGCAGATGCACTCGCTGGCACCGTTCGCCCAGTCACGCCGTGGTCGTGGTGGCTGGCGTCAACGCCTGAGCCAGGCCGTGCATTTCCCGTCGCGGGACGAGGTGTACCGCTTCATGGACGACGTGGTACGCCCGGCGATAGCCGAAGTGCGTGAGGTGTTCGAGCAGAAGGGCCTGGTGCTGGTGACCCAGGACGATCCGAGCCATGACAACGTCAGCCTGAAGGTTGGCCATGGCGAGGAACAGCCGTTCATCTACCAGGTGCAGATGCGTGGCTACTTCACGCCGTCGTTCGCGTTGGGTGGGCTGGGCACGCAGGAGTTGAAGAACCGCCGGTACTACCGGGCCGAGGTGCACCTGAGCGAAGGCAGCCAGAACTATGACCTGGTGGGCTACAGCAAGGAGCAGATCATCAACGACATCCTCGACCAGTACGAGCGGCACATGCAGTTCCTGCATCTGGTCAGGTAGTAGTCTGTACCGGCCTCTTCGCGGGACAAGCCCGCTCCTACAAGGGCAATACGATTCCTGTAAGAGCGGGCTTGTCCCGCGAAGAGGCCAGAGCAGGGAAACCATTCAGAAGGGCGCATCTCCGAGGATTGTGGCCCGGTGCATCACCCGCCGATTGGGCCGGTAATCATCCACCGCAAAATGCTGGGTCACGCGGTTGTCCCAGAACGCCACGTCATTCTCCTGCCAACGCCAGCGAATGCTGAACTCCGGCCGCGTCGCATGGGCGAACAGCAGCTTCAGCAGCGCCTCGCTTTCCAGCTCGCTCAGCTCATTGATGCGCGTGGTGAACCCTTCATTGACAAACAACGCCTTGCGCCCGCTCACCGGATGCGTGCGCACCACCGGGTGCGACAACGGCGGGTTGTTGCGCCGGGCCACTTCCCAGCGCGCCAGGTCCTCGGCGGTGGTACCAAAGCGCTCCAGCGGGAACGACTTGGTGAAGTCGTGGGTGGCGGTCAGGCCATCGAGCATCTCGCGCAGCGGCGCCGACAAGGCTTCGAACGCAGCGATACCGCTGGCCCACAAGGTGTCGCCGCCGTAGGCCGGCAACTGCTTGGCGCTGAGCACCGCGCCCAGCGCCGGGGTCGGCAGGAACGTCACGTCGGTGTGCCACACGGCGTTGTCGCGCACATCGGTGACTGCCGTGTCGAGGATCAGCACCTGCGGCGTCTCTGGCACGTTGGGGTAGATCGGGTGGATGTGCAGGTCGCCGAAACGGGCGGCGAAGCGCGCCTGTTGCTCCGGGTTGATCGGCTGGTCGCGGAAGAACAGCACCTGGTGCTGAAGCAGCGCCTGCTCGATGGCATCGCGCTGTTCGGCGGTGATGTCGCGGCTGATGTCCACGCCGCTGATCTGTGCGCCGAGCGCCGGGCTGAGGGGAGTGATGGTCAGGCTCATGTCGGTCTCTTCAATCAGGCGCCAGGCTGCTGGCGTGGTCAACAGGAATTCAGTGGCTCTGCCCGTGCCAGGGCACCAGCTTGCGTTGCAGGGCGCGCAGGCCCATTTCCAGGGCGAAGGCGATCAAGGCGATCAGCAGGATGCCCAGCACCACCACGTCGGTGACCAGGAACTGCGCCGCCGACTGCACCATGAAACCCAGGCCGCTGGTGGCAGCGATCAGCTCGGCGGCGACCAGGGTCGACCAACCGACCCCGAGGCCGATGCGGATGCCGGTCAGAATGTCGGGCAGAGCGCTGGGCAGGATCACGTGGCGGATCAGCTGCACCTTGGTTGCGCCCAGCGACTGCGCCGCGCGCAGCTTGGCCGGGTCGACGGTGCGCACGCCGGTGGCGGTGGCGATGGCAATCGGGGCGAAGATCGCCAGGTAGATCAGCAGCACCTTGGACAGCTCGCCGATGCCGCACCAGATGACGATCAGCGGCAGGTAGGCCAGCGGCGGGATCGGCCGGTAGAACTCGATCAGCGGGTCGAGGATGCCACGGGCCACACGGTTGTAGCCGATGGCGATGCCGACCGGGATGGCAGTCAAGGTCGCGGCGACCAGGGCCAGGCCTATGCGGCCCAGGCTGGCGCCCAGGTGCTGCCACAGGCTGGCGTCCATGTAGCCCTGGGTGAGCAGGGTCCAGGCCTTGGCCAGGATGTCGCTGGGCGAGGGCAGGAACAGCGGCTCGATCCAGCCTGCGGCCGTCACCAGCCACCAGGCGAGCAGCAGGCTGGCCAAGGTCAGGGCGCTGATCCAGCGGGTAGACAATGGGCGGCGGGCCCGGGGGGCGGGCCGGGTTTGATTGTCGCGTTTGCCGGCGACCGGCAGATCCAGGCTGCTCATGCGCGCTCCTGCAGGTTTTGGCGTTGGGAGAACACGCGGGCCAGTACATGCTCGCGGGTCTCGATGAAGCGTGGATCGGACTTGATCGCCCGGGCCGACTCGCCAGCGGCATAGCGCTGGCCGAAGTCCAGCTGCAGGCGCTCGACCACGCGGCCGGGGTTTGGGGCCAGCAGCACCAGCTCGCTGGCGAGGAACACCGCTTCCTCGATGTCGTGGGTAATCAGGAATACCGGTTTGGCGGTGCGCTGCCAGACCTGCAGCAGCAGCTCCTGCATCTGCTCACGGGTGAAGGCATCGAGGGCGCCGAACGGTTCGTCCATCAGCAGCACCCGCGGGTCGGCGGCCAGTGCCCGGGCCAGCCCCACGCGCTGCTTCTGGCCACCGGACAGTTGCCAGATGCGCCGCTCGCCGAAGCCGTCGAGGTCGACCAGGGCCAGCATCTCGCGGGCCTTGGCCTCACGCTGTTCGCGTGGCACTCCGGCCAGCTCCAGGCCAAAGGCGACATTGCCCAGCACGTTCTGCCAAGGCAGCAGGGCATCATCCTGGAACACCACGCCACGCTCGGCCCCCGGGCCCTGTACCGGCATGCCGTCGAGGGTGATGCGCCCGCTGCTCGGGGCGACGAAGCCGGCGATCAGGTTCAGCAGCGAGGTCTTGCCACTGCCGGATGGCCCGAGGGCCACCAGCAGTTGGCGCGGCCCCAGGCTCAGGTTGATGTCGGCCAGCACCGGGGCGGTGGCGCCGGGGTACTGTGCGCTGATGCGCTCCAGTTCGAGCAAGGCCATGGCAGGCTCCGTGCGGTTGCAGTCTTAGTTGGGGATGTACTGGGCGCTGACGTACGGCGAGTAGTCCGGCAGCACCGCGTCGACCTTGCCTTGCTGCTTGAGGAAGGTGGCCGTGTCGGTCAGCGCCTGGGTGGTGGGTGCGCCTAGTTCCCTGGTTTGGTCGGCGGCCAGCGGGTAGACGTTGCCCTGCAGCAGCACCGGGATATCAGCCAGTTTGGCGCCGGACAGCTTGGCCAGCTTGGCGACGTTGTCCGGGTTGGCCAGCCAGGCTTGAGGGTCCTTGCGGTAGTCGGCGTAGGCGTCGAGGGTGACCTTGGCGAAAGCCTTGACCACCTCTGGGTGCTTGGCGGCGAAGTCCTTACGCACGATCCAGGCATCGAAGGTCGGTGCGCCTTTTTCGGCCAGTTCGCCCGAGGTGATCAGCACCTTGCCGTTTTCCTTGGCCACGCCCAGGGCCGGGTCCCAGACGTAGGTGGCGTCGATGTCTCCGCGCTTCCAGGCGGCAATGATCGCCGGTGGCGCGAGGTTGAGGATCTGTACTTTGGATGGGTCGATGTTCCAGCTCTTCAGCGCGGCCAGCAGGCTGTAGTGGCCAGTGGAAACGAACGGCACGGCGACTTTCTTGCCGATCAGGTCCTGCGGGGTCTTGATGCTGTCGCGGGCGACCAGGGCCTCGCCGGCACCGATCTGGGTGGCGATGAGGAAGGTCTCGACCGGCAGCTTGCGGGTCGCTGCGGCAGCCAGCGGGCTGGAGCCGAGGTAACCGATCTGCACGTCGCCGCTGGCCACGGCGGTGATCACGTCCGCGCCGTTATCGAACTTGCGCCAGTCGATGCTGGCCTTGCTGGCTTTTTCGTAGTTGCCATCGACCTGGGCCACCTTGGCCGGGTCGACGGTGGTCTGGTAGGCAACGGTGAGGTCGGCGGCCTGGGCCAACCAGCTGGCGCTGGCGAGGGTCAGGGCGGCGAACAGGCGCAGCGGAGCATGCGGGATCATGGTGAACCTCTCGTCAGGCAATGGATGTATTGGATGACGAGAAGGCTAAATGATCTAAGAAATAGAAAATAAATAACTTTTTAGAATTAGCTTAGGAGCCAAACGCTTTAACGCTCGCCATAACCGGAAAAGGCACCTGGCGCAACGGCGATCCGCTGCTAATCTTTTTTCCCTTCGTAAGGGGGTGTGACCGGTTGCTGGTCGGCAAACGTTTGCAAATAACCTAAAGGTATGATTGACAGCGCCGATACAACTTTTCGTAGTAAAGGTTCCTACGATATTCCGTAAAAATCTTACTAATTCATAAAACGGTCATTTTGGATTTATAGGATTGTCATTATCCTGTAGCGCAGGGGGCGTCTTAGACCAAAGTCGAGAAACGTTTAGAAACTATTGACTTAATGGTCACGCTTTGGGGCTAATCGCCCATCCACGGTTGAGCGGGGCAACAGATCCTGCCGCCAGAGATACACAAGAATTAGAACGTAGAGGAGCAAAACATGTACAAGTCCAGCCTGGCCGTGGCCGTGGCACTGGGGGTTTTCGCCCAAACAGCAGGCGCTGCCGGTTTCGTTGAAGACAGCAAACTGTCGCTGAGCTCGCGCACCATGTACTTCAACAACGATAACCGCGATGGCGGTAACGACAACCGTGAATCAGGTCAGGGCTTCAAGCTCGACTACATCTCCGGTTTCACCCCAGGCACCGTTGGTTTCGGTGTCGACGCCCAGGCCCTGTGGGGGATTCACCTGGATGGCGGTCGCGGCAAGCACCCGGATAACAGCAGCTTCTTCCCAAGCGACAGCGACGGTTCGGCTGTAGACCAGTGGGCACGCTTCGGCGCCAACGCCAAGGCCCGCTTCTCGAAGACCGAGGTTCACTTCGGTAGCGCCCTGGCGCCAAACCTGCCGATCCTGGTGTCCAACGACGGTCGTCTGCTGCCGCAGACCTTCGAGGGTGGCACCATCCAGTCGAAGGAAATCGATAACCTGACCGTCAACGCCGGTCAGCTGACCCACGCCATGGGTCGTGCTTCGAGCAACCGCACCGGCCTGTCGGTCGCCGGCGCCACTGCCGACAGCAACAAGTTCCGCTTCGGCGGCCTGGACTACAAGCTCACTCCAGACCTGACCCTGCAGTACTACTACTCGAACCTGGAAGACTTCTACAAGCAGCACTTCCTGGGCGCGACCCACGTCTTCAAGATCGCTGACGACCAGTCGTTCAAAACCGACCTGCGCTACTTCGACAGCAGCAGCGACGGCAACAACGGTCACGGCGGCGGCTACAACTTCAACAACAACGGTGGCTATGCCAAGAACACTGGCAAGGTCGACAACAAGACCTGGTCTGCCATGTTCACCTACACCCTCGGTGGCCATGCGCTGATGCTCGGTCGTCAGCAAGTCAGCGATGACGGCGGTTTCGTCTGGCTGAACCAAGGCAGTGTGGTTGACGGCAACGGCCGCAACGAAGGTGCTGGTGGTTCCAGCTTCTACCTGTTCACCGACAGCATGATCAACCAGTTCGCCCGTGCTGGCGAGAACACCAACTTCGGTCAGTACTCCTATGACTTCGCCTCGCTGGGCGTTCCAGGCCTGAAGGCTTCGGTTGCCTACCTGCGTGGTGACGACATTCGCTACAAGAGCGGCCACGGCACCTACAACGAATGGGAACGTGACGCACGCGTCGACTACACCATTCAGCAAGGCACCCTCAAAGGCTTGGGCTTCAGCCTGCGTCAGGGCGTCTACCGTGGTGGCAGCAACGAAGCCAGCGCCGACCAGGATCAGACTCGCTTCATCGTGAACTACACTTACAGCTTCCTGTAAGTCGTAGCCACACCAAAAGCCTCGCCTAGTGCGAGGCTTTTTTATGGCCGCGATTTCGTATGCGTAAAAGTTATAAATAAATCGTTATTTATTCTTTTTGTTTCTCATCGAATGCAGGCACATTGAACCCACACGCCAGAACACAGCACAGGAGCCGCACCCCATGAGCCTCAAACTCGGCGACATCGCCCCGGACTTCGAGCAGGAATCCAGTGAAGGCAAGATCCGCTTCCACGAATGGCTGGGCAGCAGCTGGGGTGTGCTGTTTTCCCACCCGGCAGACTTTACCCCGGTATGCACCACCGAACTGGGCCTGACTGCAAAGCTCAAGGAAGACTTCGCCAAGCGCGGCGTGAAGGCCATCGCTCTGTCGGTCGACCCGGTCGATTCGCACCACAAGTGGATCGAGGATATCAATGAGACCCAGAACACCGTGGTCAACTTCCCGATCATCGCCGACGCCGACCGCAAGGTGTCCGACCTGTACGACTTGATTCACCCCAATGCCAGCGACACCCTCACCGTGCGTTCGCTGTTCGTCATCGACCCGAACAAGAAGGTGCGCCTGACCATTACCTATCCGGCCAGTACCGGGCGCAACTTCAACGAAATCCTGCGGGTGATCGACTCGCTGCAGCTCACCGACAACCACAAGGTCGCCACGCCAGGTAACTGGCAGGACGGCGACGAGGTTGTGATCGTGCCTTCGCTGAAGGACGAAGACGAGATCAAGCAGCGCTTCCCGAAAGGTTATCGGGCGGTGAAACCCTATCTGCGGCTGACCCCGCAGCCTAATCGCTGATGAATTTCTCGTTGCATTGCTCTTAGCCATAGCAGGGATTTTCGGGCCGTTTCGACGGCCCTTTTTTATGGCTGTAAAAACCTGAATGACTCAAATTAAAATGGAATAAACAAATGAAAAAATATGATTTCTAGATATATGAACGGGCTGGTAATGTCACTCCAACAGAACACCAGGCAACGCCGAAACTACTGACCGGCCGAGCCATTGCTCCACCACCTTACTCGCCCGCCAACGAGGCAAGCAGGTGCAACCCGAACCTCAATCGCACAGGAGAGCGCCATGCGCACAGTCTTCTTGCGTCGTGGTCTGGTCGCCCTGTTTGCGGCGGCTGTGTCCTTCGGCGCCATCACCCAAGCCCAGGCCGAAAGCCTGCGAATCGGTTACCAGAAGTACGGCACCCTGGTGTTGCTCAAGGCCAAAGGCACGCTGGAAAAGCGCCTGGCCGAGCAGGGTGTGCAAGTGCAGTGGACCGAGTTCCCTGGCGGCCCACAGCTGCTTGAAGGGCTGAACGTCGGCTCGATCGACTTCGGTGTCACCGGCGAGACACCGCCCGTGTTCGCCCAGGCCGCTGGCGCCGACCTGCTCTACGTGGCCTATGAGCCGCCAGCGCCGCACAGCGAAGCCATCCTCGTGCCGAAAGGTTCGCCGATCCAGTCGGTGAAAGAACTCAAAGGCAAGAAAGTCGCCTTCAACAAAGGCTCCAACGTTCATTACCTGCTGGTCCGCGCTCTGGAAGATGCCGGCCTCAATTACAGCGACATCCAGCCCGTCTACCTGCCGCCTGCCGATGCCCGCGCCGCCTTCGAGCGTGGCAGTGTCGATGCCTGGGTAATCTGGGACCCGTACCAGGCCGCCGCCGAGCAACAGCTGCAGGCCCGTACCCTGCGTGACGGCAAGGGCCTGGTCGACAACCACCAGTTCTACCTGGCTACCCGCAACTACGCCACCCAACACCCGGCGGTGATCAGCACCCTGATCGACGAAGTGCGTGCCGTGGGCCAGTGGTCCCAGGCCAACCCGCAGGAAGTCACCGACCAGGTCGCGCCATTGCTCGGCCTGCCCGGCGATATCACCCTGACCTCGGTCAAGCGCCAAGGATACGGTGCCCAGCCGCTCACCCCGCAAGTGGTGGCCGCACAACAGAAGATCGCCGACACCTTCCAGGCGCTCAAGCTGATTCCCAAGCCGCTGAGCATCAAGGACGTGATCTGGACACCCCCGGCCAAGGTCGCCACCGCGCCTTGATTGATTCGCCTGCGCCGGGGCACCGCCCTGGCCCTCGCCACCCTTGAGGAGACAACTCCAATGAGCCTTAACATATTCTGGTTCCTTCCTACCCACGGTGACGGCAAGTACCTGGGCACTTCCGACGGCGCCCGCGCGGTCGATCACGGTTACCTGCAGCAAATCGCCCAGGCCGCCGACCGCCTGGGTTTCGGAGGGGTGTTGATCCCTACCGGGCGTTCCTGCGAAGACTCCTGGTTAGTGGCGGCGTCGCTGATTCCGGTGACCCAGCGCCTGAAATTCCTGGTAGCCCTGCGCCCAGGCATCATTTCGCCGACCGTGGCCGCACGCCAGGCCGCGACCCTCGATCGGCTGTCCAACGGCCGTGCGCTATTCAACCTGGTGACCGGGGGCGACCCGGATGAACTGGCCGGTGACGGCCTGCACCTGAACCACCAGGAGCGCTACGAAGCCTCGGTCGAGTTCACCCGCATCTGGCGCAAGGTGCTGGAAGGCGAAACCGTCGACTACGACGGCAAGCACATCCAGGTGAAGGGCGCCAAGCTGCTCTATCCACCGATCCAGCAGCCGCGTCCGCCGCTGTACTTTGGTGGTTCGTCGGACGCGGCCCAGGACCTCGCAGCCGAGCAGGTCGAGCTTTACCTGACCTGGGGCGAGCCGCCGAGCGCCGTTGCCGAGAAGATCGCCCAGGTACGTGAGAAAGCTGCCGCTCAGGGCCGGGAAGTACGCTTCGGCATCCGCCTGCACGTGATCGTGAGGGAGACCAACGAAGAAGCCTGGGCTGCCGCTGACAAGCTGATTTCGCACCTGGACGACGACACCATTGCCCGTGCCCAGGCCTCGCTGGCGCGTTTCGACTCGGTCGGCCAGCAGCGCATGGCGGCCCTGCACAAGGGCAACCGCGACAACCTGGAAGTCAGCCCCAACCTCTGGGCCGGTGTCGGCCTGGTGCGTGGCGGTGCCGGCACCGCGCTGGTCGGCGATGGCCCGACCGTGGCGGCACGGGTCAAGGAATACGCCGAGCTGGGTATCGATACCTTTATCTTCTCTGGTTATCCACACCTGGAAGAGTCGTACCGGGTGGCCGAACTGCTGTTCCCGCACCTCGATGTGCAGCGCCCGGAGCAGGCCAAGGCTGGCGGCTACGTGAGCCCGTTCGGCGAAATGGTCGCCAACGACATCCTGCCCAAGTCCGTCGCGCAGAGCTGAGGGCCGGGCCATGAGTCGTGCAACCTCCACCACCCTTAGCCAGCGTCTGGCGCCATGGGCCCTGCCAGTGCTGCTGCTGGCGGCCTGGCAACTGGCGGTCAGCGCCGGCTGGCTGTCGACCCGCATCCTGCCTGCGCCGAGTTCGGTGGTCAGTGCGGGTATAGAGCTGGTGCGCAGCGGTGAAATCTGGACCCACCTGGCCATCAGTGGCTGGCGGGCCGGGATTGGCTTCGTGATCGGCGGCAGCATCGGCCTGGTGCTCGGTTTCATCACCGGCCTGTCGAACTGGGGCGAACGCCTGCTCGACAGCTCGGTGCAGATGATCCGCAACGTGCCACACCTAGCGCTGATCCCGCTGGTGATCCTGTGGTTCGGTATCGACGAGTCGGCGAAGATCTTCCTGGTCGCGCTGGGCACGCTGTTCCCGATCTACCTGAACACCTACCACGGCATTCGCAATGTCGACCCGGCACTGGTGGAGATGGCCCGTAGTTATGGCCTGTCCGGCTTCGGCCTGTTCCGCCAGGTGATCCTGCCCGGTGCGCTGCCTTCGATTCTGGTCGGGGTGCGCTTCGCCCTGGGCTTCATGTGGCTGACGTTGATCGTCGCCGAGACCATTTCGGCCAATGCCGGCATCGGTTACCTGGCCATGAATGCGCGAGAGTTCCTGCAAACCGACGTGGTGGTGCTGGCCATCGTCCTGTATGCCGTGCTCGGCAAGCTCGCCGACCTCGCCGCCCGCGGCCTGGAACGGATGTGGCTGCGCTGGCACCCGGCCTACCAGGTGGCGAAGAAGGAGGGCGCATGACCGTGCTCAAGGAACAGCCGCCACGCCTGTTGCGTGGCATCCCGCTGGCCGCCAGCGGCCTGCGTAAGACCTTCGGCCAGCGGGATGTGTTGAAAGGCATCGACCTGCACATTCCGGCCGGCCAGTTCGTCGCCATCGTCGGTCGCAGTGGTTGCGGCAAGAGCACCTTGCTCCGTCTGTTGGCGGGGCTCGACCAGCCGACCTCCGGCGAGTTGCTGGCTGGCGCCGCGCCGCTGAGTGCGGCCCGTGAGGAGACCCGCCTGATGTTTCAGGACGCGCGCCTGCTGCCATGGAAGAAGGTGATCGACAACGTCGGCCTGGGCCTGCGCGGTGATTGGCGCCAGCGTGCGCTGGATGCCCTGGAGGCGGTTGGCCTGGCCGATCGCGCCAATGAATGGCCGGCCGCGTTGTCCGGTGGCCAGAAGCAGCGCGTGGCCCTGGCCCGTGCCTTGATCCATCAACCGCGCTTGCTGCTGCTGGATGAGCCGCTGGGCGCGCTGGATGCGCTGACTCGCATCGAGATGCAGCAACTGATCGAACGCCTGTGGCGTCAGCACGGTTTTACCGTGCTGCTGGTGACCCACGACGTCAACGAGGCGGTGGCCGTCGCTGACCGGGTAATCCTGATCGAGGACGGCGAAGTCGGCCTGGACCTCACTGTCGATCTGGCTCGGCCCAGAGCGCGTGGTTCGCAGCGCCTGGCCGCGCTGGAAAGCGAAGTGCTCAACCGTGTTCTGTCGGCCCCGGGCACGCCGCCCGAGCCGGACCCCGTAGCCCCTTTGCCCACGCAATTGCGCTGGGCGCACTGAATGACCCACTGACCAGACTGAAGCCAAAGAGAAGGAATCAAGCCATGACCATCAAAGCCATCAACGTCCGCAACCAGTTCAAAGGCACCGTGAAAGAAATCCTCGAAGGCCCGGTACTGTCGGAAATCGACGTGCAGACAGCGTCGGGTATCGTCACTTCGGTGATTACTACCCGCTCCGTGAAAGAGTTGGAACTGCAGGTGGGCAGCGAAGTGATCGCCTTCGTGAAATCGACCGAAGTGTCTATCGCCAAGCTGTAAGCATTCACCACCTGGGCTGCCTGCCAGCCCAGGTGGTGATGCTGGCTCAACCGGCCGGCCGCAGGTTGGCGAACAGTCGGCTGGCTTGCGTTTCGCTCATGCTTCCCCGCCAGGCGCCTGTGCCCAGGTCGCGTTCACTGGCCAGTTTCAGGTGCCCCGCTTCCAGCCGTGAGAAACCCTGCGCCGGTTTCTGCCGGAAGTGAAAGTGGGCATACCACAGTGGCTGCCCGGTACCCAGGTCATTGATGCGGTATTCCTCCAGATATTCGATCGGCTTGCCCTTGTGGTCCAGTTTCGGCTTCAACGTGCGGGACCAAGCCACCTCCACCTCATGCTGTTCAACCAGGTATTCCAGGTAGCCGACGGTCGGTTTGCGGGTGGCCTTGGTCTGGGCGATTCGTAGCTGGCGGCCAAGGTCCTGCATCTGCTCGGCGGCAGCTTCCAGTCTTTGCGAAAGGGCAGTGTGCTCGGGGATGATCGAGCGGCCGGCCTTCTGACGGACCCTGTCGGCAATGAAGCGCAGTTGCTGGGCATGCCCCTGGGCGATGTCTTCCAGGTCAAGAGGGACTGCATCGGCTGTCTGATAGCGGCGCAACCTGGCCTGCTGCCTGGCGACATCATCCAGTCGGGCGTTGGCAGCATCCACCAGGTTCGACAGTGACTGCGTGGGGGCTGCGCGCTCGGCTGTGGATAACCGCCACCGGCCTGCATCATCCTTGGCATAGACCGTGTGCAGGCGGTCGGAGTTGGGCTGATTGATGCGCATGCGTGGCTGCCCCCGCTCGCTGAAGGCTTCGCCGATAAGCGGCCCCTCCACGGTCTCGAACAAGCGCGGGCGGCTGGGGCCGCGATCAGGCTGGATGTCTGGGCGATGCCGGCCGGCGGTGGTCCTGCCGAGATGCTCCTCGATGTCATCCATGAGCTGGCGCATCAGTTGGCGGAACGCACGGGTTTCGTTTGGCGACAGCAAGTCGTGGAAGTTGTCCTCCCAAGCCGTGAGATGGCTCAGGTAGCGAGCGTAGCGGTTTTGCGCGCTGCTCAGAAATGTACGCTCCTGGGCGCGGGAAAGCCCGGCCCTGGGTAATTTCAGGTGACTGAAAAGGGTACTGCGCAAGGCAACCCCTTGCTCATGGAAGTGATCCATGAACGAGCTCAACAGGGAGTGTTCCACGGCGCTTTCGTTGAACAACGTGGTCGAGAGGATTGATGCCCGAACCAGGCGTGCACTGTCGACGTCCAGGGTAAGTCCTGTACTTTCTGCCAGCTTGAGGTACTCGGCCCGTGCATTGCCCTGCAGGTGAATGAGCCTGGCTTGGTGACGTATGGCCAGGCGCTCGATCTCCTGCAAGGTTTCGATCATTTCCTGGTTCGCCCTCAGTGAGGCCAGGGTCAGGGGTTTCACCACTGCAACAGGGGCTGAAGGGGCGGGCAGGGCCTGGATGGCGGCGGCCGCGAGTTCCACTTGGGCCGCAGCAAAGGTGAGGCGAGCAGACGCCAGGCGCATGTCGAGCACGCTCATTTCGCTGATGTTTGCCTCGCACAGCGCCGTGAACCTGCTGTAGTCCGCCCTGCTCAGCGTTGCACGCTGCTCCCTCAGACGCGCGATACTGCGTGCGTTGAACTCGATATTCCGGTTGAGTTCATCGCTCAGTTGTTTGCGTGCACTGACGATCGCCGCGCGTTGAGAGTCGCTTGGTTGAGCTCCTTCGGCGACCGCATGTACGGCCATGCGGTAGTCCGCTTGCTTGGCACCCATACGGGTTCTGATGCGTTTCAGTTCGTCGTTTATGTCATGCGCGAGGTCCATGCCGGTCAGTTGTCGTGGTTGTCGACGAATGGCTTGACGCCAAAAGGCAACCCCTTGGTTGTAGAGCGTAGTGAGGGCACCGCCGCCACCCTCCAGGCCATTGTCGACCAGCAGCCCGCTGAGCCTGCCGGGGGTTTCCCAGATGCCCTGTTCACTCAGCCGTACGGGTTGCCGATAAGAACGAGTACCTTGGGGTTTGAGCCTCCAGGTGAGATATGCCGGGTCCCACTCGACGGTGTACCAAGTGCCGTTCCTCGATATGTAGCGCTGCCGCGTTGCCACGTGTTCGAACACGCCCGCCCCTTGCGGTAACGTCGAGGGCAGCATGGGGCCGGTTGGCAATTCTGCCTCGTAGCCCACGAATGGGCTGAGGGGCGCCTTGCGAATGGCGGGCAACGGTCGCAGCGGGTCAAGGCGCTGTCGTTGCTGGGTCAGCAGTCGGGCCGCTACTGCAGGATTGCCGGGGGTGGCAGCCAGCGGCACGAGCGACATCATGGCATCGGTCAATGACTGCAGCAGGCTGACCAGATGCTGAAGGCCCTCTTCCTGCTGGCCATGCTCGAAGGCCCTGACCGCAGCGAACGATGCATGCCAGCCATCGTACAGTGCCATGGCCGTACCAACGCCCGGCAAGATGCCGAACGCTATTCTCAAACCCAGGAACAAGTGTCGAATGGCAATTTCAGGCTCGGCGAGGGCCAGGTCGTCCTGGCTGCGTGACGTGGCGCGGTGTTTGCGTATGTGCTCGCCCATCTCCTGGCGGCATTCATGTGTAGGCAAGGACTCGGAACGTGTTGGGCCTGGCTCGATGAAGCCTTGGAAGTTTTGTTGCAGGGCGGTGTTGATGTAGCTTTCAAGGTGATCGGGGTTGCCCGATTGGGACTGGGTGGCCAGGTATTGAGCCATCTTGCTGTCCAGCGCCATGTCCTGCAGTGCCTGGCAGGCAGCTGTGGGGCTTGGGTACTGGCTGATGACTTTGCCATTAGGCGCATCGGGCATGTACAACAGTACGGGACCAGCAGCGCCCTCGATCAGGTAGATGCCCGACAGCCCCACGCTGTCGCTGGAGCCATTTGCTGCCGTGCCTGGCTTGAGCATCACCGAATGGTACTTGATCGTTCTGCTGGTAACGGCGTCGAGCTGTTCGCTGCAGAACGTTTCCAAAAGCTGCTGACCGTCGGCTGCCAGGCTGGTCGGTCGGCTCGTCGCCAGCAGTTGCAGGCGAATTTCGTATGGGGTGCGAAGGGTTTCCTGGCGCCATTGCACTTGCCAGTCAGACTCGTGTTCAAAGCCAAGATACGTTTGGGTGATGCGTTTTTCGTAGCTCCCGGCGATATCCAGCTGCTGAATCAGGTCGGCCAGGTAGGCAGGCGTCAATGTGCGTTGCAGAGAGAGATCTGCCGCTGGCTCGAACCTGACGTTGGCATTGTTCAAACGCAGGCGCCGCTGATCATCCAGTGCCCATAACATGAAAGACGCCAGCGTCACTTCGCTACGCGACGTGCTGAATACGGGCACTTCTCGTGATCCAGCTCCACCTAGCGCCGATTGGCCCGTCACTTCGCGCCTGATGGTCACGCTGTCGGCGATGTCGAGGGTAATGTGCGGTAATGACTGCCGGGAGAACTCACGGCGTAGATGGGCATTCAGCCTGAGCTGCGCAAAGTGCTTGCGTGATGGCAAGCTCAGCTTGAGCAGCTCGCTGGAGGCACACAGCGCATCTTTCAGGGCGTCGGTCTGGGCGCTCAGCGCGGTGAGCTGGTTTGCGTCAAGGTGGCGCAACGCACTCAATTGCTCGTGGATGTGGCTGCTGCGGTTCTGTTCAGCAAAGCGTGCCAAGGCTACCGCCCTGGCGCGGTTCTCGCTTATGCACAGGCGCTGCCGGGCTTGCTCCCGGCTGGTGTCGGCAGGCAAGCCGGCTGCAATGGCCTGCACGCAGTGCTGCATGAAATGCGACGACACGGGAACGTGGGTGAAGGTCACCGAAGGTGAGTCCGACAATGCTTGCAGGATCTGCATTTCATCGGCTGGCTGCGTCGACTCCAGCAGGGCATCGGGCCATGCGCCTTGAAGCGTGGCAAGCAGTCGCCTGGCAAGCGCTGATTCGTCTTCGAAGGCCATCAGTCCGCCACGCAGGCCTGGACGGTACAGCAGCACCGTTTGGTCTTCTGCCTCCTCGTCATCCTTCGGGATGGCGCGAAACGTCATGTAGCCACGCAACTGCCACTTGCGATCTACGCTGACCAGTTCCAGTGTGCTGGCTTGCACTGGGCGTTGCAGGCTTGCTTCAGGCCTTTCGACGAGCCTTTCTATCCAGTCCAGGTGGCTGGCGGACAGATCACTCAATGTATGCTGCAGGCGCGCTTCTTTCAGCAAAGCCTGACACAGCCCGTCGGCGATCTGTTCTATCCGCGTTACTGCACCTACGCGCTGCTGCAGGTCGGTACTGGTCACTGGATCGGGCAGCTCCAGAAGGTATGTGTCATGCGCGTCCTGCAGCTGGTCGAGCAACGCCTGGCGCTCTCGTAACAGCGATACCTTGTCTGAGGTGAGTTTCAGGTCACTGCCCAGGTACTGTTCCAGCAGCGTTTCCTGGCGCTCGACAAGCCGTTGGCGCCAGCCTGTGGGCAAGTGTTGCTCCAAACAGGCAAAGTGCACTTCCTCTTCCGGCAGCGCAGCATCTTTGGTGATCACTTCATCGATGGCTGCTTCGACGGTAGGGTCCAGAGCCTTTGGAACCATTTCGCCACGCTCGTTTTCCCAAGCCTGCAAGGCGGTCCACTCCAAAGGATCGGTTTCACTTTGCCTGCAGGCCTCGAGCAGGTAGTGGTCAATGATTTCCTGATGCTGGCGCAAGGTCTGTTCCATGAACAGGCTGATGCCGTCGCCTTGAACCTCGGTGACCAGAACGTCGTCGCGGGTGCCGGCCGTTATCTGATCCCTTGGGTCCGACCAGAACCTGAAGCGATTCTGGTAGATCCAGTCGCGCAGACTCTTGAGGTTGACGAATTGCTGCACACTGTTCAGCGTGCCCGGAATATAGATCAGCCAATGCGCCTGGCCGGGCGCGGGGGCGATCACCAGCGCAGCCGTGCTGGTCAGTGTTCTGCCAGTCGCCAGTCGCCATTGCAACTGCGCGTGGCGTGGTGATGGTTGCCGGCCTTGCTGCCAACTGTTGATGCTCAGTGCGCCCCGGCCGTATGCAATGTCCAGGCTGCAGTTGAAATGCAGACGTAGCAGATTGACTGCGTGGGTTTGCCGTGAAATGTCTGTCCCCGGCATACGCCCTCCCCAGTAGTTGAGCGGAGTGTGCAGCTTCGCCGCGTTCACGATCGGGATGAGGTGGGTCGCCCACTGTGCGGCGGTCATTTGCGCGTGTGCTGTGCTCTCGTCGAAGCCCCAGGTAGACCAGTGCGCAAAAGGATTGGCGAACACCGGGCTAGCCAGCAGGCGGGCGGCGAAGGTCAGCAAGGTCACTTGGCTATCGGCATGGCGCAAGCCGCAGGCGTCAGGCGAGATCTGCAGGTTCGCCTGCAATGCGTTACGCACGGTCTGATGCAGGTTGGGCGCCTGGCTCAACAGGTTTCGTAGCTGCCTGGCGGCTGGGGTCAAGGTTCTTCGAGCGGCTGCAAGCAGGTTGCCCATGCCTGGCAGCTGATGGTCGTGACTGACACGGCCGGCCAAGTCGAGCGTTTCGAGGGTGACGGCAAGGGGCGCTTTTGAAGGGGGCATGAACAAGGGTCTCTCTGAGGTTGCGCGTACGCTGAAACCTCATTGAAACGATCGTTGTGTTGCGCCCGGTGGTAGTTATTACTGCTCAGGCGTCGATGCGTCTTGGCAGGAAGGGTGGCAGATAGAGCGCCAGATACGCCTCGAACACCCGCATGCCTTCTTCTGCCATACGCGGCGTGATCTGCTCGAACAACTGCATCGAACGCGCATAGACGCGGTCGCTCAGCTCCATGGCCAAGGCAAATACATCGACATCGCTCGGCATCACCGGCAACTGGAAGTGACGACTGAACAAGCTGTGCATCAGGTCGCCCAGCTCCATGTCGTGCAGCCTGTCGGCCTGGACCACTTCACTCAGGCCATGCTGGGCAAGGATCAGCTGTCGAGCCGCGGCATCCTCGCGGTAGATGTCGAGCATGCGCTGCTCGATCAGCCGCGACAGTTGGTGCCAGGTGGTGAGGGTACTGCTGTCGATCGGTGCACTCAAAGCCTCGCGAAATGCCCTGTGCACATCAGCGGTCAACGCTTCCAGCAAGGCCGGGACGCTGGCAAAGAAGTGGTAGACCGACGACGGTGGAATCTGCGCCCGCTCGGCCACGTTGTAGATCGACAGGGCTGCCACCCCTTGTTCAGCCAGCAGCTCGCGCGCGGCCGCCAGGATCGCTTCGATCCTGGCCTGGCTGCTGGCGCGGGGCTTGCGCGGGGTAGCGGTGCGGCTCATCAGTTGCTGATCGCCAGAATGCTGGCCTGGTAGGCGCCAACGAACAGGTCGAAGTCACCGACCTCTTCTTGTTCCAGCTCGGACTGCTTGGCGAGCGACTCGCGCGCCAGGGTCTCGAAGGCCTGTTGCTGCTCGGCTGACAGTGGCTGCTCGCGGAAAGTCTCGGCGTGCAGGCGGCTCTGGCGCAGGGAGAACTGGACGAAAGTTTCGTCATGCTCGGTCATGCGCGCCAGCACTTGGGCCGACGGGGTCAGCGAGGCGTCCTCGACCTTGGCCTGCTGGGTGGCTAGGGCCTTGGCGTGCTCGTTGCCACCCTGGGCGCGGTCGAGCAACTCCGCCAGCTTGCCGATGCGGCTGATCAGCTTGGTGGCCCATTCGCGCAGGGCGATGGGCTGGCCGTTGCGCTGCAGTTCCAGGCCCGGGCGACGGCCTTCCTTGACCACGGTAAGGAAGTTGCTGGTGCACTGGCCGCACTCGCCGTTGTCCAGCTGCGGGCTTTCTTCGAGGGCACAGAACAGCAGGAAGGCGTCGAGGAAGCGCGCTTCGGTCAGGTCGATGCCCACCGGCAGGAACGGGTTGATGTCCAGGCAGCGCACTTCGACGTACTGCACGCCGCGCGAAGTCAGCGCCTGGATCGGCCGCTCGCCGGTGTAGGTGACGCGTTTAGGGCGGATGTTCGAGTAGTACTCGTTCTCGATCTGTAGGATGTTGGTGTTCAGCTGCACCCATTCGCCATCCACATGCGTACCGACCTCGACGTAAGGTGGGTAGGGCGTGCCCACGGCCTTGCGCAGGCTGTCGGTGTAGCTGGCGAGGTTGTTGTAGCAGGGCGTTAGGCCGGCCTGGGCGTTGCTCTGGTAGCCCAGGTCGCTCATGCGCAGGCTGGTGGCGTAGGGCAGGTACAGGGTTTCGGCATCGAGCTCTTCGAGCTGGTGCGGGCGGCCACGCAGGAAGCCTTTGTCCAGTGCCGGCGAGGCGCCGAACAGGTACATCAGCAGCCAGCTGTAGCGGCGGAAGTTGCGGATCAGCGCAATGTACGCCGAGGACTGGTAGTCGCGGTCGCTTTCCTCGCTGCCTTCGCTATCGCGCAGCAACGGCCACAGCGCTTCGGGCAGCGAGAAGTTGTAATGAATGCCGGCGATGCACTGCATGGTGCGGCCGTAACGCAGGGCCAGGCCCTTGCGGTAGACGTGCTTGAGCTTGCCGATGTTCGAGGTGCCGTACTCGGCGATCGGGATGTCCTCCTCGGCCGGCAGCGTGCAAGGCATCGACGGGCTCCACAGGTATTCGTCGCCAAGCTTGCTGTAGACGAAGCGGTGGGTCTGCTCGAGGCTTTCGAGCACCTTGGCCGGGTCGGCCAGGGCTGGAGTGATGAACTCCAGCAGCGACTCGGAATAATCGGTGGTGATCTGCTCGTTGGTCAGCGCCGATCCCAGTGCCTCGGGGTGCGGGGTCTGGGCCAGGCGACCTTCGTCGGTCACGCGCAGGCATTCGCGCTCAATACCGTGCAGGCACAGCTTGAGCAGGGGAAGATTGGCGCCGAGCAGGCTCAGGCGGCGGTTGAGGAGGTCGCTCAAGATGTATTCCTTCACGCGTCAGTCGCCCCAATATGGGGGTAGAGATGACGGTCTACAAGGGTAGGAAAAAAGGAACTGGCGTTGTCGCCTGGTTTACGCGGTTCCGGCAGTGCCAGCGCACTGCCGAAAAATACCGCAGATACCCCTTGGTGAGCTAGAGAACCGCGAAGGTTCCTTGCGCTTTCGCCACCAGTTTGTCGCCTTGAACTACGTCGGCGTCGACCACCAGGGTACGGCGCCCGGCGTGCAGCACTCGGGCGGTGCACAGCACTTCACCATCGCTGACGGCGCGCATGTAGTTGATCTTGCATTCGATGGTCACGCTCTGCTGGTCGAAACCGTGGCTGGCCGAGCAGGCCAGGCCCATGGCGATGTCCACCAGGCTGAAGATTGCCCCGCCGTGCAGCTTCTGGCCGCGGTTGCGCAGGTGCGGCTCGAGCGCCAGGGCTACCTCGGCAACGCCTGTATCCAGGCGTTGCACGCGGCAGCCAAGGAGCTGGCTGTAGGCGCTTTGGACCACTTCCTTGGGGATGTCCATTACTTCTTCTTCAGCTGCTTGGCGTTGGCGAACAGGGCGGCCATGGCATTGTTGGCCGGGGCTGCAGTGACGGTTTCACGCTGGCGCGGCGCCTGCTGCTGGCGGTTGCCGCCATTGCCACGGTTGCCGCCACGGTTGCCTTCAACTTTCTCGCCCGGGGTGTCGCTCATGCGCATGGACAGGCCGACCCGCTTGCGCGGGATGTCCACTTCCATGACCTTGACCTTGACCACGTCGCCGGCCTTGACCGCTTCACGCGGGTCCTTGACGAACTTCTCCGACAGCGCCGAGATGTGCACCAGGCCGTCCTGGTGCACGCCGATGTCGACAAAGGCACCGAAGTTGGTGACGTTGGTCACCACGCCTTCGAGGATCATGCCCGGCTCCAGGTCCTTGAGGTCCTCGACGCCGTCCTGGAAGGTGGCGGTCTTGAACTCCGGGCGTGGGTCACGGCCGGGTTTGTCCAGTTCCTGGAGGATGTCGGTGACGGTCGGCAGGCCGAAGGTCTCGTCGGTGAACTTTTTCGGGTCCAGGCGCTTGAGGAAACCGCTGTCGCCGATCAGCGAGCGGATGTCGCGGTCGGTGTCGGCGGCGATGCGCTGCACCAGCGGGTAGGCCTCAGGGTGCACGGCGGAGGCGTCGAGCGGGTTGTCGCCGTTCATCACACGGAGGAAGCCGGCGGCCTGTTCGAAGGTTTTCTCACCGAGGCGGCTGACCTTTTTCAGTGCTGCACGGGTAGTGAACGGGCCGTTGGCGTCGCGGTGGGCGACGATGTTCTGCGCCAGGGTCGCGTTCAGGCCCGAAATACGGGTCAGCAGCGCCACCGAAGCAGTATTCACGTCGACGCCGACGGCGTTCACGCAGTCCTCGACCACGGCGTCCAGGCCACGGGCCAGCTTGATTTGCGAAACGTCGTGCTGGTACTGGCCGACCCCGATGGATTTCGGGTCGATCTTCACCAGTTCGGCCAGCGGGTCCTGCAGGCGGCGGGCAATCGACACGGCACCACGGATCGATACGTCCAGATCCGGGAATTCGCGGGCGGCCAGTTCAGACGCCGAGTACACCGACGCTCCTGCCTCGGAGACCATGATCTTGGTGATCTTCAGTGCCGGGTACTTCTTCACCAGCTCGGCCACCAGCTTGTCGCTCTCGCGGCTGGCGGTGCCGTTGCCGATGGCGATCAGCTCCACCGAATGCTTGGCGCACAGGGCGGCCATGATGGAAATGGTGCGGTCCCAGTCGTTCTTCGGCGCGTGCGGGTAGACCGTGGTGTGGTCCAGCAGTTTGCCGGTGGCATCGACCACGGCGATCTTGCAGCCGGTGCGCAGGCCCGGGTCGAAGCCCAGGGTGGCGCGCGGGCCGGCCGGGGCGGCCAGCAGCAGGTCGTGCAGGTTGTGGGCGAAGACGTTGATCGCCTCGCCTTCGGCGTTGTCGCGCAGCTCGCCGAACAAGTCGGTTTCCAGGTGGGTGTAGAGCTTGACCTTCCAGGTCCAGCGCACCACCTCGCCCAACCATTTGTCGGCTGGGCGGCTGCGGTTTTCGATGCCGACGTGGTTGCCGATCATCAGTTCGCAAGGGTGCAGGGTGCCGGGCAGCTCTTCGCCGACCTTGAGCGAGGCGCTCAGCACGCCCTCGTTGCGCCCGCGGAAGATCGCCAGGGCACGGTGCGACGGGGTGGTGCGCAGCAGTTCGTCATGCGCGAAGTAGTCGCGGAACTTGGCGCCTTCTTCTTCCTTGCCGGCCACCACGCGGGCGCTGAGCACCGCTTCCTGCTTGAGGAAGTTGCGCAGCTTTTCGAGCAGGGCGGCGTCCTCGGCGAAGCGCTCCATGAGGATGTACTTGGCGCCTTCCAGCGCGGCCTTGACGTCGGACACGCCTTTTTCCGCGTCGATGAAGCGTGCGGCTTCGCTTTCCGGGGCCAGGTTCGGGTCGTTGAAGAGGCCGTCGGCCAGTTCGCCGAGGCCTGCTTCCAGGGCGATCTGGCCCTTGGTGCGGCGCTTCTGTTTGTACGGCAGGTAGAGGTCTTCGAGGCGGGTCTTGGTGTCGGCCAGCTTGATCTCGCGGGCCAGTTCCGGGGTCAGCTTGCCCTGTTCCTCGATGCTGGACAGGATGCTGGCGCGGCGCTCGTCGAGTTCGCGTAGGTAGCGCAGGCGCTCTTCCAGGTGGCGCAGCTGAGTGTCGTCGAGGCTACCGGTCACTTCCTTGCGGTAACGGGCGATGAAAGGCACGGTCGAGCCTTCGTCCAACAGGCCCACGGCCGCCTCGACCTGCTGGGGGCGTACGCCCAGTTCCTCGGCGATACGGCTGTTGATGCTGTCCATGTAAACCACCTGACATTTGTGAATACGGGGGTCGCCGGTGGGCATTAGGCCCGGTGGCGCTGGATGAAAGCCGCGCATTATACCCATCGCAAACGGCTTGCGGTGATGGCGCCCGGCCAGCCGGAACTGGCGTCCGGGGAAAAATCTGCTAACAATGCTCACGCAACGTGCAGCAATGGCTACGCCATAATGCGCGGCGATATCAGAGGAGTTATTCATGACCGGCACCGCAAACACCGCTGAAGGTGACAAGATTCTCATCGTCGACGACGATCCGGGGCTGAGCAGCCTGCTGGAACGTTTCTTCACCAGCAAGGGCTACCGCGCCCGCGCGGTGCCCAACACCGAACAGATGGACCGCCTGCTGGCGCGCGAAGTGTTCAACCTGGTGGTGCTCGACCTGATGCTGCCAGGCGAAGATGGCCTGTCTGCCTGCAAGCGCCTGCGCCAGTCGAACAACCAGATTCCGATCATCATGCTCACCGCCAAGGGTGACGAGCTCAGCCGCATCAAGGGCCTGGAGCTGGGCGCTGACGACTACCTGGGCAAGCCGTTCAACCCTGACGAGCTGATGGCGCGGGTAAAGGCCGTGCTGCGCCGCCAGGCACCGAGCGTGCCGGGTGCCCCGGGCAGCGAGGACGAGTCGGTCACGTTCGGCGACTACGAGCTGTCGTTGGCCACCCGTGAACTCAAGCGTGGCGACGAAGTGCACATGCTCACCACCGGTGAGTTTGCCGTGCTCAAGGCGCTGGTGATGCACGCCCGCGAGCCGCTGACCCGCGACAAGCTCATGAACCTGGCCCGTGGCCGCGAGTGGGACGCCCTGGAGCGCTCCATCGACGTGCAGATCTCGCGCCTGCGCCGCATGATCGAACCGGACCCGTCCAAGCCACGCTACATCCAGACGGTCTGGGGCGTAGGCTACGTGTTCGTACCAGACGGAAACGCTGGCAAATGATGCTTCGCCGTCGATGAAAACGCCGCTCTGGTTCCCGCAAAGCTTCTTTGCCCGCACCCTGTGGCTGGTACTGATCGTTGTCCTGTTCTCCAAGGCACTGACGCTGGTCTACCTGCTGATGAACGAGGACGTGCTGGTCGATCGGCAGTACAGCCACGGTGTGGCACTGACCCTGCGCGCCTATTGGGCGGCGGATGAAGAAAACCGTGACAAGATCGCCGAAGCCGCCGGGCTGATCCGGGTCACCGGTTCCGGCGTGCCCGAGGGTGAGCAGCACTGGCCTTACAGCGAGATCTACCAGCGGCAGATGCAGGCCGAGCTGGGTGAAGACACCGAGGTGCGCCTGCGCATACATGCGCCACCAGCGCTGTGGGTGAACGCACCGAGCCTGGGCCCGGGCTGGCTCAAGGTGCCGTTGTACCCGCATCCGCTGCGTGGGCAGAAGATCTGGAACGTGCTGGGCTGGTTCCTGGCCATCGGCCTGTTGTCCACCGCCTCGGCGTGGATCTTCGTGCGCCAGCTGAACCAGCCGTTGAAACGCCTGGTATTCGCCGCCCGGCAGGTAGGCCAGGGGCGCAGCGTGCGCTTGCCGATCAGCGACACGCCAAGCGAAATGACCGAGGTTTACCGGGCCTTCAACCAGATGGCTGAAGATGTCGAACAGGCCGGTCGTGAGCGAGAGCTGATGCTGGCGGGGGTTTCCCATGATCTGCGTACGCCGCTCACGCGCCTGCGGCTGTCGCTGTCGCTGCTGAACAGCGACAACGAGCTGAGTGATGACATGGTCCGCGACATCGAGGACATGGACGCGATTCTCGACCAGTTCCTCGCGTTCATTCGCGATGGGCGGGACGAGCCGGTCGAGGAGGTCGACCTGGCCGACCTGGTGCGCGAGGTGGTGGCGCCCTATAACCAACCGGAAGAACGTGTGCGCCTGTGCCTGGAGCCGATTCCGCCGTTCCCGCTGCGCAGGGTTTCGCTCAAGCGCATGCTCGGCAACCTGATCGGCAATGCACTGCATCACGCTGGCAAGGGCGTCGAGGTGGCGGCCTATGTGTCTGGAGACGAGAGCGCGCCGTATGTGGTGCTCAGCGTGTTGGACCGGGGTACCGGCATCGACGAATCGGAGCTGGAAACCATCTTCAATCCGTTCATTCGCGGGGACCGTGCACGCGGGGGCAAGGGAACCGGGTTGGGCTTGGCTATCGTCAAGCGGATCGCGGCGCAGCATGGCGGGAATGTCGAGTTGCGCAACCGCTCCGGCGGTGGGATCGAGGCACGGGTGCGACTGCCTCTAGGCTTGCTGTTGCCGCGTAATGCGGTGTGAGGTGCACCGGCCTCTTCGCGCTAAAGTCGCTCCCACAGGGGCCGGTGCAGGCTTGAATCAGCCTTTGCCTTTGGTGCGGGTCTGATTCGGCCCGCCATTCTTCTCCAGGTGCTCGATGATCATCGCAGCCACGTTCTTGCCGGTGGTCGTTTCGATCCCTTCCAGCCCAGGCGACGAGTTCACTTCCATCACCAGCGGCCCGTGGTTGGAGCGCAAGATATCCACACCCGCGACGCTCAGCCCCATCACCTTGGCGGCACGAATGGCCGTCATGCGCTCTTCGGGGGTGATCTTGATCAGGCTGGCTACCCCACCGCGGTGCAGGTTGGAGCGGAACTCTCCTGGTTTGGCCTGGCGTTTCATCGACGCGATTACCTTGTCGCCTACCACGAAGCAGCGGATATCCGCACCGCCGGCCTCCTTGATGTATTCCTGGACCATGATGTTCTGCTTCAGCCCCATGAACGCCTCGATCACCGACTCGGCGGCCTTGGTGGTTTCGCACAGCACCACACCGATGCCTTGGGTGCCTTCCAGCACCTTGATCACCAGTGGCGCGCCATTGACCATCTGGATCAGGTCGGGGATGTCATCCGGCGAGTGGGCGAAACCGGTAATCGGCAGGCCAATGCCACGACGCGACAGCAATTGCAGCGAGCGCAGCTTGTCACGCGAACGGGCAATGGCCACCGATTCGTTCAGCGGGTACACACCCATCATCTCGAACTGACGCAGCACCGCGCAGCCGTAGAAGGTCACTGAGGCGCCGATGCGCGGGATTACCGCATCGAAGCCTTCCAGCGGCTTGCCGCGGTAGTGGATCTGCGGCTTGTGGCTGGCGATGTTCATGTAGGCCCGCAGGGTGTCGATCACCACCATTTCATGGCCCCGCTGGGTACCGGCTTCGACCAGACGGCGGGTGGAATACAGACGCGGATTGCGCGACAGCACAGCGATCTTCATGCAGCACCTGTGACAGGGGAGAGGGTGGCCGGATAGGCCGGTTTGTCTTGTACGTATTTCAGGCCGGGATTGACCACCAGTTGGCCGTGTATGAGCGCTTTGGAGCCCAGCAGCAGGCGATAGCGCATGTTCTTGCGGCAGGCCAGGGTGAACTCGACTTCCCAGACCGCATCGCCCAGGGCCAGAGTGGTGCGAATCACATAACGGGTCTGCGCCTCGCCGTTGGAGCTCTTGATGGTCTTCATGGTCACCAGCGGCGCTTCACAGCGGCGGTGGCGCAGTTGCACGACCGAGCCAAGGTGGGCGGTGAAGCGCACCCATGGTTTGCCGTCACGCTCGAACGGCTCGACTTCGGTGGCATGCAGGCTGGAGGTGCTGGCGCCGGTGTCGATCTTGGCGCGCAAGCCCGCCACGCCGAGGTCGGGCAGGGCCACCCACTCGCGCAGGCCGATGACTGTCAGATGGTCAAATTTCTTCACAAAGCACACCCTGCGGATAAGGTGGTGAACTGTAAGCACGGCGGGGACTTTTTGCATCCGTCAGTTACGGTAGTACAGTTCGATGAAAGACAGAATTCGAGGTAACGAGATGGCACAAAAAGCCGAGGAAGACGACAAGGTCCGCCTGGACAAATGGCTGTGGGCGGCGCGGTTCTACAAGACCCGCGCGCTGGCCAAGGCGGCGATCGAGAGCGGCAAGGTGCATTGCCGGGGTGAGCGCTGCAAACCGGGCAAGGAGCCGCGGGTGGGCGATGAGTTCGTGCTGCGTACCGGGTTCGACGAGCGCACGGTCGTGGTCAAGGGGCTGTCGCTGGTGCGGCGTGGGGCGCCGGAAGCGCAGACGCTGTATGAAGAGACTGAAGAGAGTGTGCGCCGCCGCGAGCAGGCTGCCGAGATGCGCAAGGCAGGGGCGATGGGGGTGACTACCGATGGCCGGCCGAACAAGAAGCAGCGGCGGCAGATTCACCAGCTGCATGGGAGCTTTGAATAGCTGGGGCCGCCGTGCGGCCCTTTCGCACCTCAAGGGAGCGCGTGCACCTGTAGGAGCGGACCTTGTGTCGCGAAAGGGCTACAAAGCAGCTCCAGGGCCCTAGCGGATCACCGCCAATCGCCCGACCAACGGCACTTTCTTAACGATAGCGAACAACGGCGCCGTCCAGCGCAGCAGCAAGGCACTGCCCTTGGCCGCCAACGGCGTATGACAACTCCAGCCCAACGCCAGTACCGCCATCAGCAGGCCGCCAATGTAATCGTCCTGCCCCCAGTGCGCCCCGGCCACCAGCCGCGGCATCATGAACAGGAACGCCAGGCCCCAGACCACAAGGTGCTGCACCAGGCGGCGGCTGAACAGACTCATGAACAGTGCCCAGATCAGCAGCACCGAGGCGTGATCACCTGGGAAACTGTTGCTGGAACGGTCCTTCAGCTCCCAGGCTTTTTCCAGGTTCGGGTAGTAGCTGCTGAGGTGCACCACGTTGTCGAACACCATCGATGGGCTTTCATGTTGCCAACCCATTGCATCCACCCACTTGGAAAACAGCGCGCGAATCACCACTAATAGGAGCAGCGTGACCAGAAAGCCAAAGAAGGCTTCGCGAACCTGGCTGGCCTTGAACACCCAGTTGCCACGAATCAGCACGGCCAGAAGGGTCAGGCCGACGACGATGTCGAAGGGGCGCAGGCTGCCGATGGTCCAGATGTAGCGCCAGGTCGTGTTGTCGGCCAGTGGCGTGTTGAGGCTATGGAATAGCCACTCGTCGAAAGTCAGGCACAGTATCTGGCCAATAGGCCATAACCAGAAACACAGTAGAGCGATGGGAAGCAGCGTACAGGCTGCCAATGGTCCCCAGGACCACCTTGCTTGGAACAGTGGTCGATTGTCCATAAAATACCTCTATTGCAAACAGTAATCAGAGCGCTTCGTGAGCGCTCAACCACGGGATATCGCAGTGATTCGACATCTCGTGTAACTATTTTGTCATCATTTTCAGATAGCCAAAACCTATGAGCGATTTGCCTGATACCGATTTCACCCAACGTTTCATCTTCGACGAGCGCGATGTGCGCGGCGAGTGGGTGTCTCTCGATGACAGCTACGCCGCGGTGCTGGCGCGTCATGAGTACCCGCAGCCGGTGCAGGCATTGCTTGGCGAACTGATGGCCGCTACCGCCTTGCTGGTGGGCGCGCTGAAGTTCGACGGCCTGCTGATTCTGCAGGCGCGTTCCGAAGGGCCGATCCCGCTGCTGATGGTCGAATGCTCGGGCGAGCGCGACATCCGCGGCATGGCCCGCTATGAAGCGGAGCAGATCCCGGCCGATGCCACCCTGGAGCAGTTGATGCCCGGCGGCCACCTGACCTTGACCATCGATCCGGTCAAGGGCCAGCGCTACCAGGGCACCGTCGATCTGGACGGCGCCAACTTGTCGGAGTGCTTCACCAACTACTTCGTGCAGTCGCAGCAGCTCAACACCCGCTTCTGGCTCAACGCCGAAGGTGGCAAGGCCCGTGGCCTGCTGCTGCAGCAGCTGCCGCGCGATCGCCAGCCGGACGATGAAGAACGCGAAGACAGCTGGCAGCACGTGATTGCCCTGGCCAAGACGCTCAAGCCCGAAGAGTGGTCGGAAGACAACGAAACCCTGCTGCACCGTCTTTATCACGAAGACGCGGTACGCCTGTTCGACATCCAGCCGCTGCGCTTCAAGTGCAGCTGTTCGCGCGAACGTTCCGGCAATGCGCTGGTCAGTTTGGGCGAGCACGATGCCAAGGCGCTGGTCGAGGAGTGCGGCGGCACGGTGGAGATTGATTGCCAGTTCTGTAACCAACGCTATTTCTTCGATGCCAGCGATGTTGCGCAACTGTTTGCCGGTGGCGGCACGGATGCGGCGTCAGAAACTCGCCACTGAAACGTTTAATTACAGGGGAATCTCCTGTCGAATTGCGCAAAAGCGCAGTTCTGACAGGAGGGGCCTACTTTTTTTGGGCGTTTCTGGCATAATCCGGCCACTTTTTTCGCTGTAGTAGTTTTTTCGAGACAACTACAAAACGTTTGGAGCACTCGGCCTCGGGCCGGATGGGGTATCTCATGACGCAAGCCAACAACACCGTGTACACCGACCTGAGCGTCGATAAGCTGGTTGAAGAAGCGCTGCAACGCGGTGAAGGCGTGCTGGCCGATACTGGCGCACTGGTAGTCGAAACTGGCCACCGTACTGGCCGCTCGCCGGCTGACCGTTTCATCGTCGAAGAACCTTCCACCCAGGCTGCCATCGCCTGGGGCCCGATCAACCGCAAGTTCCCGGCCGACAAGTTCGATGCCCTGTGGGACCGCGTCGAGGCGTTCAACAACGCCCAGGATCACTTCGTTTCCTACGTTCACGTAGGGGCTGCTGCCGAGCACTACCTGCCGGTGAAGATGACCACCCAGACTGCCTGGCAGAACCTGTTCGGCCGTTGCCTGTTCATCAACCCGGAGCCAGGCCAGTTCAACCCGGCCGGCCGTGACCAGTGGCAGATCCTCAACGTTGCCAACTTCGTTTGCGAGCCTGAGCGTGACGGTACCAACTCCGACGGCTGCGTGATCATCAACTTCGCCCAGAAGAAAGTGCTGATCGCTGGCATGCGCTACGCCGGCGAAATGAAGAAAGCCATGTTCTCGGTGCAGAACTTCCTGCTGCCGGCTGCCGACGTGCTGCCGATGCACTGTGCTGCCAACATCGGCGAAGAAGGCGACGTCACGCTGTTCTTCGGCCTGTCCGGCACTGGCAAGACCACCCTGTCGGCCGACGAGAGCCGTTACCTGATTGGTGACGACGAGCACGGTTGGGGCGAAGGCGTTGTCTTCAACATGGAAGGTGGCTGCTACGCCAAGTGCATCGACCTGTCCGAGAAGAACGAGCCGGTCATCTGGAAAGCCATCAAGCATGGCGCCGTGCTGGAAAACGTCGTGCTCGACGCCAACAAGCACGCCGACTACGCCGATGTCAGCCTGACCCAGAACAGCCGCGCTGCCTACCCGCTGGAGCACGTCGCCAAGCGCGCCGACGCCAACCTGGGTGGCGAGCCGAACGCCGTCATCTTCCTGACCTGCGATCTGACCGGTGTTCTGCCTCCGGTGTCGATCCTGAACAACGAGCAGGCGGCCTACCACTTCCTGTCCGGTTACACCGCGCTGGTCGGTTCCACCGAAATGGGTTCGGGCGGCGGCATCAAGTCGACCTTCTCCACCTGCTTCGGCGCGCCGTTCTTCCCGCGCCCAGCTGGCGAATACGCCGAGCTGCTGATCAAGCGCATCAACGCCTTCGGCTCCAAGGTCTACCTGGTCAATACCGGCTGGACCGGCGGTGGCTACGGCGTTGGCAAGCGCTTCAGCATCCCGACCACCCGTGGCGTGATCGCCGCCATCCAGAGCGGTGCTCTGGTCGGCGCCGAAACCGAGCACCTGGAAATCATCAACCTGGACGTGCCGAAGGCCGTTCCGGGCGTTGAAACCGAGCTGCTCAACCCGCGCGCCACCTGGGCTGACAAGGCTGCCTACGACGAGGCCGCCCAAGGCCTGGCCAAGCTGTTCATCGAAAACTTCAAGAAGTTCGAAGTTTCCGACGCCATCAAGGCTGCTGGCCCACAGCTGTAAGCTGACCCCAGCCGCAACGAGAAAGCCGCCCCTTGGGGCGGCTTTTTTGTATCTGGTTCAGGGCCACTGCTGTCGTGCATGGAGGATGCGGATGATTTCTATACGATCATCCATCACCCGGTAAATCATCACGTAGTTTGACCTTACGACAATTTCTCGCGTTCCTGGGGATCTGCCAGATTTGTAGAGCGTTGGTGTCAGGCTGTTGCGCCTTGCTTTGTCTCTGAATGTCTAGTCCAACAAAATGGCAGCGGTAGGGTTGTCCTCGGAAATGTGCTCCATGATGCATCTACGGTCTTTCAGAGCCATTTCTCGCCAAACCAGGCGCATCAGCGAATCTTGGTTTTGAGGTTGGCGCGCAAGGCAGCGAACTGCCGCTCTGCATCATCGTCCTCGACCACTGGGGATGGATCTTTGAGGCTCGCCTCGACCTGTTCGGCAAACCAGCCTTCATAGGCTGCTGCCTCATGAGCTCGTTTGAGTGCCAGAGCACGGTCAGGACGCTGGTAGGTGCTCAGTTGGTTCGGGTCGAAGGTAGACGCATCGACCTGAAAATGGTCAATACCGAGGTCGAGCAGGTATGTCACCAAGGTTTCGAATTTCTTGAACAGCCTGACATTGCCACTGCGTTGAGCAATGAGCACATGTTCTTGCTGGTTGACGTCAACCTGTACTGCCCAACCCCCGGGCTGCCCTACAATGTGCGTTGCGTTGATTCGGCCTGATTCTGCCATTCGGCTAAGGTTTGCATGGTCCAGCTGATGAGTGGGCACTGGTGTGATTCTCGATTTCATTGGGGATGCACCATGCTATGCAATCTATAGTTGATTGCGACTATAGGCCTTCCTGATGTTGTGGAAAGCTTCTCTCCGATGTAACTAATTGTGGATAACTCATGACCGAATCCCCCAATCGCACGGCCTTCTCCCACTTCCACCCAATCCTCACCCGCCCCCAGGATAACGACGCCAACGGCCACATTGCCGGAGCTACTGTGCATGGCTTCTTCGAAACCGCCATCCAGGCCTTCCTCGCCGAACAGGCCGACCTGGATCTGCGCGATGGTGAGCTGGCAGCTTTCGTGGTCAGTTCGGCGGCGGACTTCTTCGCCTTGCCGGGCTTCCCGGATGTGCTGGAGGTGGGGCTGGGGGTGACACGGCTGGCAGGCAGTACCGTGGAGTACCGCCTGGCGCTATACCGCCCGGGGGAAACCGATGCGTGCGCGGCAGGGACGGTGGTGCAGGTGTTCGTCGAGCGCACCAGCGGCAGGCCGGTGCCGCTGCCCGAGACTTTGCAGGTGATCCTGGCCGGCCTGCAACTCGACCCGCAGGCATGAAAAAGCCCTGCCGGTGAGGGCAGGGCTCTTTTTACCCACAGGCCAGGCCTCAGGTATCAGTCACGCCAGTGACGGTGCTTGCGGTGGCCATAGTGGCGGCCACGGTCGTAGTGGCGACGGTCGTCGTAGTCACGACGGTAGCGACGGTCGTCATGGCGCTCGTCTTCATCGGCCTTGTTGCCCATGTAGTTACCCAGCGCACCGCCGGCACCGCCGCCTGCGGCCGCACCGATATAGCTACCGGTTGTACCGCCCACCGAGCGACCTACCACGTTACCGCCTGCAGCGCCCAGGGCACCGCCGATGGCGGCTTCGCCACGCTGGCGCTTGTCGGCACCCAGGGCACCGCCGGCCGCACCGCCCAGACCTGCACCAATGGCACCGCCGGTGCTACCGCCGATGGAGTTGCCCACTACGGAGCCGAGTACCCCACCCAATGCGCCGCCAATGCCAGCCTCGGTATTGCCGCCTGCCATGGCAACGCCGCTGAGCAAGCTGAAAGACAACAACAGAATCGAGGAGTACTTCTTCATCAAGAGAGCCTCATAGGGATGACGTGGGCGAATTTGAGGCTACGGAGGGCGGCTGGCAACGAAAATCCGACGAGTAACACGAGTTGTACACAATTATCTAAGTTGCTGTATTTGCTGTGAAACTTTATCGCTTTTCGCGTGTCTGAGCTATTTGTGACAAAGCCCTGGACCTCGCGGTTCAGGGCTTTTTTCGTTCTTGCCGCGGCGTTTCTGTTTACAGGATTCGACCGTCGTCCCGGGCGCGTTCCAGCTTGATGGCAACGAACTTGGATGTCGGCGTATGGCTGCCGTCGCCGATGCTTTCCAGCGGGATCAGCGGGTTCACTTCCGGATAATACGCCGCTGCCTGCCCGGCAGGGATGTCGAAGGCCAGCAATGTGAAGCCATGCACACGGCGCACGTGCTCATCACCCCACAACGAGACGATGTCGACCTTCTGCCCAGGCTGAAAGCCCAGGCGGATGATGTCGGCCTCGTTGGCAAACAGCACCTCGCGCTGGCCGCGCACACCTCGGTAGCGGTCGTCCAGGCCGTAGATGGTGGTGTTGTACTGATCGTGCGAGCGCATCGACTGCATGATCAGGTCCGGCAACTGGCCGCTGGCGCGCACGCGCTCGTCGATCAGGGTGTCGGGCAGCAGGTTGGCCTTGAAGTTGGCGCGGCCCGTGGTGGTCTTCCACTGACGGCTGCCGGCGCTGTTGCCCAGGTAGAAGCCGCCCGGGTGGGCCAGGCGCTGGTTGAAGTCGGCAAAGCCGGGAATGGTGTCGCCGATCAGGTCGCGGATGCGTGCGTAGTCAGCCACCAGCCAGTGCCAGTCCACCGGCTGCTTGCCCAAGGTGGCGGCCGCGATACCGGCGACCACGGCAGGCTCCGAGCGCATCTGGGGCGACAGTGGCTTGAGCTGGCCATTGGAGGCATGGACCATGCTGAACGAGTCTTCCACGGTGACTGCCTGCGGCCCATCGGCCTGCAGGTCGATGTCGGTGCGGCCCAGGCACGGCAGTATCAGTGCCTGCTTGCCGTGGATCAGGTGGCTGCGGTTGAGCTTGGTGCTGATGTGCACGGTCAGTTCGCAGTTGCGCAGGGCCTGTGCGGTGCGTTCGGTGTCCGGGGTGGCCTGGGCGAAGTTGCCGCCAAGGCCGATGAACACTTTCGAACGGCCATCGAGCATGGCGTGGATCGCCTCGACGGTGTTGTGGCCGTTGTGCCGTGGCACCGAGAAGTTGAAGCGCTTTTCGATGGCGTCGAGCAGGGCCACCGGCGGGCGTTCGTTGATGCCCATGGTACGGTCGCCCTGCACGTTGCTGTGGCCACGTACCGGGCACAGGCCAGCGCCCGGCACGCCAATGTTGCCGCGCAGCATCTGCAGGTTGACGATTTCCTGGATGGTCGGCACCGAATGGCGGTGCTGGGTGATGCCCATCGCCCAGCACATGATCACCCGCTTGCCGCGGCAATACATGCGTGCGGCCAGCTCGATGTCGGCCAACGTCAGGCCGGATTGTTCCTGGATGTGCGCCCAGGAGGTGGCGTCTACCGCGGCCAGGTATTCCTCCACGCCATGGCCGTGCTCGGCGATGAATACGTGGTCGAAGACTGCCGGCTCGCCCTTGGCCTGTGCTTCGCGCTCCCATTGCAGGACGAACTTGGCCATGCCGCGCAACAACGCCATGTCGCCGCCCAGTGCTGGGCGGAAGAACGCGGTGTTGGTCGGGCGATCGCTGTTGGTCAGCATCTCCAGCGGGTTCTGCGGGTGCTGGAAGCGTTCCAGGCCACGCTCCTTGAGCGGGTTCACGCAGACCACCTGGGCGCCACGTTTGACCGCGTCGCGCAGGGGGTCGAGCATGCGTGGGTGGTTGGTGCCCGGGTTCTGGCCCCAGACGAAGATCGCATCGGCGTGCTCGAAGTCGTCATAGGTGACGGTGCCCTTGCCGACCCCGACGCTCTGCCCCAGCGCCACGCCACTGGCCTCGTGGCACATGTTCGAGCAGTCGGGGAAGTTGTTGGTGCCATAGGCGCGCACGAACAGCTGATATAGGTAGGCCGCTTCGTTGCTGGCACGGCCGGAGGTGTAGAACTCGGCCTGGTCAGGGCTGGTCAGCTTGTTCAGCTCGCGGGCGATCAGGGCGAAGGCGGCATCCCAGGTGATCGGCTGGTAGCGATCGCTCTGTGGGTCGTAGACCATCGGTTCGGTCAGGCGGCCCTGATACTCGAGCCAGTAGTCACTCTGCTGCAGCAGCGCACTGACGCTGTAGCGCGCGAAGAACGCCGCATCGACGCGGCGTTTGGTGGCCTCCCAGTTGACCGCCTTGGCTCCGTTCTCGCAGAACTTGACCATGCCGCCCTCGGGCGAATCGCCCCAGGCGCAGCCGGGGCAGTCGAAGCCGCCATTCTGATTGGTCTTGAGCAGGGCGCGGATGTTCTTCAGCGCGTTGTCACTGCCGACCCAGGCCTTGGCCACGCTACGCAGCGCGCCCCAACCACCGGCGGGGCCGTGGTAGGGCTGATAGCGAGGGGTGGAGGCTGGGGCGTTGTCCGGGAGATGCTGGTACGAGGTCACGACTGTTACGACTCCGCCGCTGGGCTGTAGACCCGCGGTGCACTGTGTTTGGGCAGATGAATAAGGTTGAGGTTGTGCTTGCGCGCCCATTGCAGGGCCAGGCCGGTAGGCGCCGAGAGGCTGACGAGGGTCTGGATGCCGGCGCGCAGCACCTTCTGGATCAGCTCCAGGCTGCAGCGGCTGGTGACGATGGCAAGGCCGCCCTGGGTGCTGACGCCTTGGCGCAGCAGGGCGCCGATCAGCTTGTCGAGGGCGTTGTGCCGGCCGATGTCTTCGCGGCCCATCAGCAATTCGCCCTGGGCGTTCATGAACAGCGCAGCGTGCACGGCACCGCAGTGCTGGCCCAGCGGGGTGAACGTATCGATGCGATCGCGCAGGCCCGCCAGCCAGTGCGCTGGCGGTAACGGCGCGCCAGGCAAGGCGGTCAGTTCCGGCAGCGCCTGTTCCAGGGCTTCCACCCCGCACAGGCCGCAACCACTGGTGCCGGCCAGCTGGCGACGTTGGTTCTTCAGGTTCCAGAAGGCGCGGCTGGAAATCTCCAGGTCGGCATACATCGCCGAGCCACTGCCGGAGAGTTTCAGATCATAGATTTCCGAAGTGCCTTCGACGATGCCGCTGCCAACGCTGAAACCGACCGCGAAGTCTTCCAGGTCGGTGGGGCTGACCAGCATCACTGCCTGGTTCAGGCCGTTGTAGGCAATGGCCAGCGCGACTTCTTCGGCCAGCGGCGTGCAGGCGTGTTCGCCGTCGCTGAGCTGGACGTAGTCGTAGGTGTTGCTGGCGGCAGGCAGTGCCAAGGGCATGGAGGCCGCACAGACCGGAGGTTTGCTTTGCATCGGGCGAGAGAACCGGCGGCTATTTGATAGCACCAGCCTAGGCCGACGGGCCGGGCGCGTCTAATCGCTAGGGTCTATGCCTTGATAGATCGCGTCGATTGGTCGCAGAGGGGGCGGGCAGGGCAATCCTGGCCTAGACTCCTGGCTCCGAGGTTTACGTCAACAAGGAGCGCGTCATGAGCCTGTTCAGTTTCGTGAAGGAAGCCGGCGAGAAGTTGATCGACCTGCTGACTCCCGGCAATGCCAATGCCGAAGAGCAGCTGAAGAAACACGTGGAAAGTGTCGGCCTGGGCAACCCGAACATTTCGGCCACTGTAGAGGGTGACAAGGTCATTCTCAAGGGCGAGGTGGCCAGCCAGGAAGAGAAAGAGAAGATCATTCTCGCCGCCGGCAACATCGAAGGGGTGGCCAGCGTCGACGACCAGATCACCGTGACCGGTCCGGTCGTGGCGGCGGCAAGGTTCGTCACCGTGAAAAAGGGTGACACGCTGTCAGCGATCTCTGTGGTCGTGTATGGCAATGCCGGCCAGTACAACAAGATTTTCGAGGCCAACAAGCCGATGCTCAAGCACCCGGACAAGATCTACCCGGGGCAGGTGCTGCGCATTCCTGACTGATCTCTACCGCCTGGTCCGGCCTCTTCGCGGGGCAAGCCCGCTCCTACAGGTAATCACCATTTCAGCGCTTGTGGATAACCTGTAGGAGCGGGCTTGCCCCGCGAAAGGGCCCTAAAGGCCGACCAACAATTCCCGGTAATCCTCGACCGCTGCGAATTCTTCGGTATCCCTGGGCTGCGCCCGGCTATCCGGCTGGCGCACCGCCAAAAGATGCCCCACGCCAAACCGCCGCGCACTGCGCAGGATAGCCAAGGTGTCATCGATGAACAGGCTGCGCTGCGGATCAAAGCCGATATCCGCCTTCAAGGCATCCCAGAACTGCGCGTTTTCCTTCGGGTAGCCGTAATCGTGCGAACTGATCAGCCGTTCGAAATACGGCGCCAGTTCCACCCGCTCCAGCTTCAGTGACAGTGAGTCGCGATGGGCATTGGTGATCATCACCACGCGCTTGCCCGCCTTGCGGATGGCTGCGAGAAAGGTATCGGCATCGGGCCGTAGGGCGATCAGGTCGGCGATCTCGCGCTTGAGCTCGCGAATCGGCAGTTTCAGCTCGCTGCTCCAGAAGTCCAGGCAGTACCAGTTGAGGGTGCCGGCGTTGCGCTCGAACAGCGGCTGCAGCTCCATTTCTGCCGTGGCCCGGCTGACACCATGCAGCTCGGCGTAGCGCTGGGGCAGGTGGTCGAGCCAGAAGCGGTTGTCGTAGTGCAGGTCGAGCAGGGTGCCGTCCATGTCCAGCAGGACGGTGTCGATGGCAGACCAGGGAAGAACAGGCATGGGAAATTCTCGATCAGTCGGCTAGCCACGGTATAGTAACCCGTTCACGCCAAGGAGCTGCCCCATGCGCCAGAAACCCACCGTCCTCAGTCGCGAGATCGTCGCCAGCAGCCGCCTGTTCCGTGTCGAGGCCGTGCAGTTGCGCTTCAGCAATGGCAGCGAGCGTACCTATGAGCGCCTGGTCGGCCGCGGCAACGGCTATGGCGCGGTGATGATCGTGGCAATGCTCGATGCCGAGCACGCGGTGCTGGTGGAGGAATACTGCGGCGGCACCGACGAATACGAGCTGTCATTGCCTAAAGGCCTGATCGAGCCGGGTGAGGACGTGCTGGCCGCCGCCGACCGCGAGCTCAAGGAAGAAGCCGGCTTTGGCGCTCGCCAGCTGGAACACCTGACCGAGCTGTCGCTGTCGCCTGGCTACATGAGCCAGAAGATCCAGGTGGTGCTGGCCAGCGACCTCTACGAGGAGCGCCTGGAGGGCGACGAGCCGGAGCCGATGCGGGTCGACAAGGTCAACCTGCGCGAGCTTTCGGCCCTGGCCATGCACCCGCAGTTCACTGAAGGGCGGGCGCTGGCGGCGCTGTACCTGGCCCGTGACCTGTTGATCCAGCGGGGGCTGCTCGAAGCATGAACGACCTGCAACTGATGCGCGAAGTGGTCAAGCTTGCCCAATTGGCAGGCGAAGCCATCCTGCCGTTCTGGCGCGCCGACGTGGCGGTGACCAACAAGGCCGACGATTCGCCGGTGACGGCCGCTGACCTGGCGGCGCATCGGGTCATTGCCGATGGCCTGCTGGCGCTGGCGCCGCAGATCCCGGTGCTCTCCGAAGAGGACTGCAATATCCCGCTGGCCGAGCGCCAGGGCTGGAGTCGCTGGTGGTTGGTTGACCCGCTCGACGGCACCAAGGAGTTCATTGCCGGCAGTGAGGAATTCACCGTCAACATCGCGCTGGTCGAGAATGGCGAGGTGGTGTTCGGCGTGGTATCGATGCCGACCAACGGGCGCTGCTATTTCGGTGGCCGCAGCTTCGGCGCCTGGCGCACTGAAGGGGCTGCTGAGGCCCTGCCTGTCCAGGTGCGCAATGCGCCGCCCGTCGGTGGTCGTTTCACCGTGGTGGCAAGCCGTCGCCATTCCAGCCCGCAGCAAGAGGCGCTGCTGGCTGGCCTGAGTGCTGCGGTGGGTGAGCTGGAATTGGCAAATATCGGCAGCTCGCTGAAATTCTGCCTGCTGGCCGAAGGCAGCGCCGACTGCTACCCGCGCCTGGCGCCGACTTCACAATGGGACACGGCGGCGGCGCAGGGTGTCTTGGAGGGTGCCGGTGGCGAGGTGATCGAAGTGGATGGCCAGCCTTTCCGCTACCCGGCGCGTGACTCGCTGCTCAATCCGTTCTTCCTGGCGTTGCCTGCCAAGGCTGCCTGGCGCCAGGCCTTCCTTGACCTGGTCTGAAGCTCGCGCGACAGCCTTGTCAGCGATGTAGCACGTACTGCCCGCTGAAGGTGACGGCGGGCTCATCACTGCCGGCGTTGCTGACGCTGGTTGCCAATGTCAGCCGCGCCCGGCCACGGCGCTGGTACATCGTCAGGAACCGCTCCCAGGTCTTTTCGTCCGGCGCCGTGCAACGCGCTACCGCCGCGCCGGTCACCGGCAGCGGGTAGTTGATCAGGCCTTCCTGGATGACGATATGCCCGTCATCGATGCCCAGTTCGCGCAGGCGCAGGTGCAGCCAGCCCCATCCCACCAGCACCGCAGCACAGTACAGGCTGCCGCCGAACATGGTGCTCTTGTGGTTGACGTTGGCGGCCAGCGGCAGTTGCAGGCGCAGGGTATGGGCTTGCCAATCGATGACTTCCAGGCCCATTTCACGGGTTAGCGGAATGTCGCCGTGCAGCACGGACTGCAGGTATTGGCTATCGGAACTCATGGGCGGTTTTCCTCGTGGTCGTCGCTGCCGCTGCTACCGCCTTCGAAATGCAGGCCGTGCTTGCGCAGCTTGTCGTGCAGGGTCTTGCGCGGGATGCCGAGGGCTTCGGCGAGGCTGCGCATGGAGCCATGGGGCTGGGCCAGTTCGGCGGCGATCAGGGAGCGCTCGAACTGCTCGACCTGTTCGCTGAGATTGCCCGGCAGTATCGGCGTAGCGCTGGGGGCAGGCGCCGGTGCCTGACCATCGAGGGCCAGCTCCAGGCCCAGGGCAAAGCGTTCGGCAGCGTTCTGCAGTTCGCGCACGTTGCCCGGCCAGTCATGGCGCAACAGCATGGCCCGCTGGGCCGGTTGCAGGCTGTGAGGTGGCAGGCCATGGCGCTGGCTGGCGGCATCGGCGAAGTGCTGGAACAGCACCAGGATGTCGTCACCACGTTCGCGCAAAGGTGGAATGCGCAGCGGCGCCACGTTCAGGCGGTAGTAGAGGTCGGCACGAAAGCGGCCCTGGTCGGCAGAGGTGCGCAAGTCTTCCTTGGTGGCGGCGATGATGCGGATATCCAGCGGGATCAGCTGGTTGCCACCGAGGCGCTCGACCACTCGCTCCTGTAACAGGCGCAGCAGCTTTACCTGCACGTCCAGGCTCATGCTCTCGATTTCGTCGAGGAACAGCGTTCCGCCGTTGGCGAACTCGAACTTGCCGATGCGCCGCTTCTGCGCACCGGTGAAAGCGCCTGGCTCGTGGCCGAACAGCTCGCTTTCGACCACCGACTCGGCCAGCGCACCGGCATTGATGGCCACGAACGGGCCGTCGCGGCGGCTGGACAGGTCGTGCAGGGCACGAGCGACCACCTCTTTGCCGGCGCCGGTTTCACCGAGGATCAGGACATCGGCACGGGTGCCTGCCAGGGCGCCGATCTGCTCACGCAGGCGCTGCATCGACGGTGAGTGGCCGACCAGCCGGGTGGCCAGTTGCTGACGGTCGCTCAGGGCCAGGCGCAGGCTGCGGTTGTCCAGCACCAGGCGGCGCAGGGCCAGGGCGCGGCGCACGCTATCGAGCAGGGCGTCGCTGGCGAAGGGCTTTTCCAGGAAGTCGTAGGCGCCCGCGCGCATGGCCTGAACTGCCAGCGGCACATCGCCGTGGCCGGTAATCAGCAGCACCGGCAGTTCGCTGTCGCGGCCGTGCAACTGCTCCAGCAATTGCAGGCCGTCGATGCCAGGCATGCGGATATCGCTGACCACCACGCCCGGCCAGTCGGGCTCGATGCGCTCGGCCAGGCCTTGGGCGTCAGCCAGGGCAACGACCTTGAGCCCGGCCAGGTCGAGGGTCTGGCTCAGGGCCTGGCGCAGGTGGGGGTCGTCGTCGACCAGGATCACCTGGGCCTGGCTGTCGATGTAAGGCTCGGTCGTCATGCCGAGGAGTCCTCCGAAGTGGGCAAGGTAGCGCCGGGTGCAGCCTCGCGCAGTTGCAGGGTGAGCAGGGCGCCACCTTCAGGGTGGTTGGCCAGCAGCAATTCACCGCCCAGCGTGCGCATCAGGCTTTCGCAGATGGCCAGGCCCAGGCCCAGGCCCTGGGTGCGGGTCTTGGTGGTGAAGAACGGCTCTTTGGCGTGCTCCAGAGCCTGGCGGCTGAAGCCCGGGCCATTGTCGCGAATGTACAGGTAGACGTAATCATCGTGCTTTTCGGCACTCAGCCACAGGCGCCGCGGGTTGGCCTTTTCCGTCAGGGCGTCGAGGGCGTTGGCCAGCAGGTTGCCGAGCACCTGGCGCAGGCGGGTTTCGCCGGCCTGCACCCACAGGGTGGCCTCGGGCAGGTCGCGGATCAGCTCCACGGCCATCGCCCGACGGCGCTTGGCCAACAGGGCCAGGGCATCATCCAGTGCCGGTTGCAGGGCCACGCTTTCCGGGGCGTGGCGGTCGCGACGGGCAAAGGCGCGCAGGTGGGCGATGATCGAGGCCATGCGCCCGGTCAGTTCGCCAATCAGCTTGAGATTGCCGCGGGCGTCCTCGGTGCGCTGGTGGTCGAGCAGGATTTCGGCGTTCTCGGCGTAGCTGCGGATCGCCGCCAGGGGTTGGTTGAGCTCGTGGCTGATGCTCGCTGACATGGTGCCGAGCACCGACAGCTTGCCGGCCTGGACCAGTTCATCCTGGGCGCGCACCAGCTCCTGCTGGGCGTTCTCGCGTTCCAGCACGGCGCTTTTCAGCCGGGCGTTAAGGCCTTCGAGGGCGGCGGTACGCTCGGCCACGCGGGTTTCCAGCTCTTGACGGCCACGGGCCTCGAAGTCGATGCGGTCGATGTAGTGGCGGCGCCGCTGCATCACCAGGCCGGCGAACAGCATCAGCACCAGCAGCGCGCCGGCGCCGATAGCCATCACCGTCTGCACCGAGCGATCGACCAACAGGCGCGGGGCGAGGATGCTCACCTGCCAGCCGGTTTCCTTGATGTCGCGGGTCTGGGTGAGCCAGGCGTCCTGGTTCAGCACCAGCGGTTGCGGGGCCTGGGTCGGGTAGGGCTGGATGGCGACGATTGCCTGGCGCTCGGCGTCAGTCAGCTCGCGGGTGGCGCGAAAACGCCACTCGGGGCGCGAGGTGAGGATCACCACGCCGTTGTGGTCGGTCAGCAGCAGTTGCTCGGGGGTACGGCCCCAGAGGGTTTCGGTGTGGTCCAGGTCGACCTTGACCACCAGCACGCCAACGATGCGCTCGCGGTCGCGCACGGCGGCAGCGAAGAAGTAGCCGCGTTTGGCCGAGGTGGTGCCCTGGCCGAAGAAACGACCCAGGCGGCCGGCCATGGCTTCGATGAAATACGGGCGGAAAGAGAAGTTGCGGCCTACGAAGCTGTCCTGCTTGTCCCAGTTGGAGGCAGCCAGGGTGTTGCCGCTGACGTCCATCAGGTACATCACCTCGGCGCCGGTCTGCTGGACGATGTCCTTGAGCAGGCGGTTGGCGTTGGTGACTGCTTCGAGGCGGAACGGGTCGGCCAGCACGCCGCGCAGCGCAGGTAGATCGCCGAGGATCTGCGGCAGGGTTTCGTAGCGGTGCAGGGTGCCGAGCAGGTTGGCGACGTACAGGTCGAGGGTCTGGCGGTTCTGCGAGGCCAGTTCGTCCTGGTAGTAGCGCTCGGCCAGATGGTGCAGTGGCCACAGCAGTGGCGCCAGGCACAGGGCCAGCAGGGCCAGGCTGCGCCAGCGGGGACGGCGAGGGGAGGTGGGTTTTGCAATCATCGCGTAAGTGCGCCAGACGGGTCTGGCGCAATTATGCGCTACTTGAGGCAGTCGATCAGCGCTTGCTGCCAGTGCGGCAGGTGTACGTCCCACTCACGGGCCAGGCGCGAGCAGTCCAGGCGTGAGTTGGCCGGGCGACGCGCCGGGGTCGGGTACTCGCTGGAAGGGATCGGCAGCAGCTCGGCGCAAGGCAGGCCGCGCGCCTTGAGGTGTTCGCCGATGGCCTGGGCGAAGCCAAACCAGGAGGTATCGCCCTGGGCGGTCAGGTGATAGGTGCCCCAGGCGCCGCGCTGCCCGGCTTGCCAGCGCTCGATGAGTTCCCGGGTGGCGGCGGCAATGGTCGTGGCCCAGGTGGGGGCGCCGATCTGGTCGTTGACCACGCGCAGCTGCGGTTTTTCCTGCAGCAGGCGTTGCATGGTCAGCAGGAAATTGCGCCCGTACAGCGAGTACACCCAGCTGGTGCGCAGAATCAGGTGCTCACCATCCACTGCGGCGATGGCTTGCTCCCCGGCCAGTTTGCTGCGGCCGTAGACACCCAGCGGGTTGGGACGGTCGGCTTCGGTATAGGGCAAGGCCTTTTCGCCATCGAAGACATAGTCGGTGGAGTAGTGGATCAGCGGCGCACCCAGGCGCACCGCCTCTTCGGCCAGCACTCGCGGGCCTTCTGCGTTGATCGCGAAGGCCAGGTCCGGTTCGGTTTCGGCCTGGTCCACTGCGGTATGGGCGGCGGCGTTGATGATCAGTTGCGGGGCCAGGCGCCGCAATGGCTCGCGCAGCGCCTCGGGGCTGGCCATGTTCAGTTGGTCACGGCCCAGCAGATGCACGTCGCCAAGCCCGTTCAACTGGGCCAGCAGTGCCTGAGCGACCTGGCCATGGTGGCCACAGACGAGAATCTTCATGGGAACAGGTCCGCATCTTTCAACAACACGGCTGCCTGGTCCTTGGCCGACAGGGTCGGGTTCTCCACATCCCAGTCGATGGCCAGGTCAGGGTCGTCCCAGCGGATCGAGCGCTCGGCGGCAGGGTTGTAGTAATCGGTAGTCTTGTACAGGAAGTCGGCTGTTTCGCTCAGCACCAGGAAGCCATGGGCGAACCCGGGTGGAATCCAGAACTGCAGGTGGTCGGTGGAGGTCAGGCGCCGGGCAACCCAGCGCCCGAAGTACGGCGAACTACGGCGGATGTCCACGGCCACGTCCAGCACTTCGCCCTGCACCACGCGCACCAGTTTCCCCTGGGGGTTGTCGATCTGGTAATGCAGGCCGCGCAGTACGCCACGCTGGGAGCGCGAATGATTGTCCTGGACAAAATGGCCGTCGAACCCGGTCTGTTTCTCGAATTCGCGGGCATTGAAGCTTTCGAAGAAGAAGCCACGGCTGTCGCCGAAGACCTTCGGTTCGATGATGACTACGTCGGGTATCTCGGTCGCTATGATGTTCATGGAGATTCTTCGGTCAGTGTGCTGAAGGTCCGACCTTGAAAGGTCCGCTCTACATCCGCCGTCTTGGCAAACTGAGCCTAGATCGGCTGGCGGTGAGCCAGCACGCGCCCACCTGTCGATTTCATCTTCGCACCGGGTTATCGGCCACAAGCCCGGCTTCCCCAGTAGAAACATGAAACAGGTTTCATCTTGAGGCTTTTTGGCATGCTGATGCAGCCTGTGCCAAGCGATTATATCGAACGTCGAGTGCCGGTAGATCCTGGCTGACCATTTGTCGATCTATATCGGTAAATAATAGCTAATGGTTGGTTTTTAATCGTTTTCAAGGCTTTTAAAGTCGATATGTATCGGTTATAAATTAGCCAGTCGCGGCGGGCATGACGCACCGTCGGCAATGTCACATTCACTTGCTATCCATCGACCATCGGCCCAGTGCCTTTGCAGAGGTTACCCATGAAAACCCTCAACTCCACCCCACGCGCCGACGGTTTCCACATGCCCGCCGAATGGGCGCCGCAAAGCCAGGTCTGGATGGTCTGGCCAGAGCGCTCGGACAACTGGCGCCTGGGCGGCAAGCCAGCTCAGGCGGCCCATGTCACTTTGGCCAAGGCGATCGCCCGCTTCGAGCCAGTGACGGTGGCCGTTTCTGCCGCTCAGTACGAAAACGCCCGTCGTCAGCTCGACCTGCCGAACATCCGTGTGGTGGAAATCAGCAACGATGACGCCTGGGTGCGCGACACCGGCCCGACCTTCGTGATCAACGACCATGGTGAAGTGCGCGGCGTGGACTGGGGCTTCAACGCCTGGGGCGGCTTCGACGGTGGCCTGTATGCGCCGTGGAACCGTGATGAGGAACTGGCGGCCAAGGTGCTGGAAATGGAGCGCTGCCAGCGCTACCACACCGAAGGCTTCGTGCTTGAAGGCGGTTCGATTCATGTCGATGGCGAAGGCACCCTGATCACCACCGAAGAATGCCTGCTCAACCGCAACCGCAACCCGCACCTGAATCGCGAGCAGATCGAAGAGATCTTGCGCGAGCACCTGTCGGTGGAAACCATCGTCTGGTTGCCCGATGGCCTGTACAACGACGAAACCGACGGCCACGTCGACAACTTCTGCTGTTACGTCAGCCCAGGCGAAGTGTTACTGGCCTGGACCGATGATTCCAACGACCCCAACTACGCCCGTTGCCACGCCGCCTACGAGGTGCTGAAAAACACCCGTGATGCCAAAGGCCGCGAGTTCGTGGTGCACAAGATGCCGATCCCCGGCCCGCTGTTCGCCACCGAAGAAGAGTGCGCGGGCGTTGATCAGGTAGCCGGTAGCCAGGAGCGCGACCCGTCGGTGCGCCTGGCCGGTTCGTACGTGAACTTCCTGATCGTCAACGGCGGCATCATTGCGCCGAGCTTCAATGACCCGGCAGATGCCCAGGCCAGAGCGATTCTGGCCAAGGTCTTCCCGGGCCACGAAGTGGTGATGATCCCAGGCCGTGAGCTGCTGCTCGGCGGTGGCAACATCCACTGCCTGACCCAGCAGCAACCGGCACCGGCCAAGCGCTGATACAGGCCACACGAAGAAGCCCGTCGAATGACGGGTTTTTTTTTGCCTGGACGATATCCGGAGGGCTGGATGGCATATGTTTTGTATTGTTTTTCAGTGAGTTACCCAGACAGGCCGGGCACACCGTTCTGTAACAATATCGACGTAAATTAGCCGCTCACGGGCCCAGGGAGTACGTGTAGACATGAACGCAGCAAGTGAGACGGCTTTGCGCCCATCGGCAGTGAATCACCAATCGCTCAGTATTCTGGCGCAGTGGTTGAAATACCATGGAGGCAAACGGGTCAGGACGACCGACCCACGACGTCTGCTTGACGGCCGCTATCCTCAAGGGCTGATCAGCGATGCTGAGCTGGATGCGCTGCTAGGGGTCTGGCACTGACCAGGGCAGGAGCCCGCCCCATGAAAAACGCCACCGCAGATGCGGTGGCGTTTTCGTTTGTACACGGCGCAGACGGCTGATCAGAAACTGTAGGTACCGGTCACCACCAGGCTGCGTGGGTCGCCGACCTGGATCTGCGCGGCGCTGGTCGCCGAGCTGTAATAGGTTTTGTCGGTGATATTGCTCAGCGCTGCCCGCACATCCCAGTCATGGGTACGGAAACCAACCAGCGCATCCCAACGGCCATAGCCTGGCAATACCGTGGTGTTCTGGTTGTCGGCGTAGCGTTCGCCGACCAGTGTGAGCCCAGTCTCGGCATACCAGCCCAGTTCGGGTTTCCAGGTCACGAACAGGCTGCCGTTGCGTTTGGCCACATCGTTGATGCGATTGCCTTCCAGGCCATTGTTGTCCTTGACGATGGTCGCATCCTGCAAGCCAATGCCGCCGCGCACATACCAGTTGCCGACGATATTGCCGGTGGCGGTCAGTTCGATGCCGCGCGAGCGTTGGAGGCCGCTGAGGAGGGTGATCTCCGGGTTGTTCGGGTCGCGGGTGCGGCGGTTGTAGAGTTCCAGTTCATAAATGGCCAGGGTGGTGCTCAGGCGCTCGTCCAGCCAGTCGCTCTTCACCCCGATCTCTTTCTGCCGGGTCAGCTCCGGGCTGGTGTCGTTGGTGTTGCCCGGCGCGCCTGGGGTAATGCCGATCAAGCCGCCGCCCACGGGCGAGAATGTCTTGCTCCACGACGCGTAGAAGGAGTGGTCGCGCCAAGGGGTGTAGACCACGCCCAGGCGCGGACTGGTGGTATTGCTGTCCTGTTTCTCGGACAGGTTGCGGACCTTGTTGGTGGTCTCTACCTCGAACTGGTCGAAACGCACCCCGGCCAGCAATTGCCATTGGTCATTCAGGCGGATCTGGTCCTGCAGGTAGAGCCCGCGGCTGTCGACCACGGTGTGGTTGTCGCTCGACACCACCATGCGGCCATTGTGCTGCAGGCTGCGGTCGGGGTTGTAGACATTCAAAGGGGGGACTGGGCTGCCCCCGGCCGAGACCGGCGCAGCGGTGTACAGCGTCGGGTCGCGGCGCTGATTGCCGAACTCCAGCCCGATCAACAGCTTGTGCTCAAAGCCGAGGGTAGCGAAATCACCTTCGGCTTCCAGGTTGTTGAACAGATTGCGGGTGGTCAGGTCTTGTTGCCAGCGCTGGCGGGTGACTGTCTGGTTGCTGGCGTTGTAGCCGGTCAGGTAGGTGTTGTCGAAGTCGCTGTCGAGCTTGAACAGGCCAAGCGTGTGGCGCAATTGCCAGGTTTCATTGAGCTGGTAGTTAAGCCGAGAGCGCAGCGATTGCGCGCGGTCATCGATGTAGTCGCGCTGGGTGTCGCCATAGGTGGTGCTGCGGCCGACATCCGCCGGGCGCCCGTTGACACCAGGAATGCCACGGTCAGGCGTGCGGTTGTAGCGGCTGTATTCGTACTGCACCAGCCAGTTGAGGTCGGGGGAAAGCTGCCAGCTCATCGACGGCGCGAACAGTTGCCGGCTACCGTCGATGCCATCGCGGAAACTGTTGTTGTCCTGGTTGCCCATGTTCAGGCGCAGGCTGATGGTGTCGCTGGGGTCGGCGCTGAGGTCGGCATACAGGCTGCGCAGGTCTTCACTGCCCCCTTGGGCTTCGATTGACGAGCGCCGTCCATGTTCTGGCGCCTTGCTTACCCGGTTGACGATGCCGCCCTGGCTGCCACGGCCATAAAGCACGGCTGCTGGCCCTTTGAGGACTTCGACCCGTTCGATGTTATGCAGGTCGCGAATGTACTGGCTGTCGTCGCGAATGCCGTCCAGATAGAAGTCGTTGCTGGCCTCGAAGCCACGAATACGGATGCTGTCGAAGCGTGTATCGGCACCGCTGCTGACGTTGGGAATGCCCTCCAGCGCCTTGCCCAGCGTATGGCTGCCGTAGTCCATGACGTTGGAAGTCTTCACCGTGTCGATGGCTTGCGGCACATAGCGCACCGGCGTAGACGTACGGGTCGCGGTGCTGACCTCCTTGACCTGTGGGTTGTCTTTTTCGCGCTCGCTCTCGGCAGTCACCGAGAGTTCGGGAAGTGTGGTGCTGGTGGCGCTGGCTAGGCTGGAGCTGATCAACAGAGACAGGCCAAGGCCAAGGAAAGGCAGGCGATTGGGGAAGGGCATCGGAACATCCGGGCAGGAGTAAATGAAAAACAGGCGCGAATGGTAATGCTTGTTATTTGCTGCTGCTCGGCTATTTGTAAAGGCTTGTCTTTACATATGTGTCAGTTTGTAAATTCCGCTTTTCCCCGGTTTAGTGCCGAAAAATCCCACGGAAGTCAAAATGACTGCCGATTGCGTCAAGTGGCATGAAAATGCACCAGTCACGGAAGTGAAATTGGTTATATCAACCTGCAATTCACGACTTTTTGACATTTGTAATCGCAGGCAGCTAGGATTCGGCCAACGCTTGCTGGCCACGACTGGCCATGCTGCTGCTTAAAGCCCGCCACACCACTGTCGGCGGGCTTTTCAGTTCGGATCCGCACAGCGTCGAACCTACGAAGGGGCGTTGGTTCCTGGCGTAATGGTGCAAAGCGTTTTTGATTTAGAAATAAGGAAAACAACATGTTGAAAACCAGGATCAGCCTGGTCGCTCTGGCGATGATCGCCGCGACCCAGGCCCAGGCCAACGATCAGGCCGACAGCAAGGGCTTCCTCGAGGACAGCCACGCCAACGTTCTGCTGCGCAACGCGTTCATCAACCGTGACAAGAAGCACGGCAAGAACGACCAGAGCGAATGGGGCCAAGCGTTCATCGGCAAATTCTCTTCCGGTTTCACCCAGGGCACCGTCGGCGTGGGCGTTGACGCCTTCGGCCTGTATGCAATGCGCCTGGACGGCGGCAAAGGCCGCAACGGTGCTGCCGGCATCGACTTCTTCAAGGCCAGCGACAACGACCCGAAGAACTCGCCGCACAACCTGGCTCGCGGTGGCGCTGCCATCAAGTTCCGCGTTTCCAACACCGTGCTCAAGTACGGTGACATGATGCCTGAGCTGCCGGTGCTGCAGTACGACGACAGCCGCCTGCTGCCCGAGAGCTACACCGGTACCTTCATCACCTCCAAGGAGATCGAAGGCCTGGAGCTGAACGCCGGTCACTTCACCGAGGAAGCGCGCAAGAGCGCCGAAGGTCGCGACAGCGGCCACCTGAAGTCGATCGATGTGTTCGGTGGCAGCTACAAGTTCACCGACAACTTCACCGCCTCCGCCTACACGTCGAACATCGAAGACGTGATGAAGAAGCATTACCTGGGCATGAACTACGTCTTCCCGATCGCGGCAGACCAGTCCCTGACCCTGGACTTCAACGGCTACAAGTCGGACATCAACAGCAAGTACGTCCAGAAAGCCGAGCTGACCGGTGACGAAAACACCATCTGGAGCCTGGCGGCCACCTACGCCTTCGGCCCGCACTCTGTGACCCTGGCGCACCAGCGCAGCACCGGCAGCACCGGCTACAACTACGGCTGGTACCAGGATCGCGGTGGCGTGGGCGACGGTGGTTCAACCATTTACCTGGCCAACTCCTACTGGTCCGACTTCAACGCCGAAGACGAGCGCTCCTGGCAGCTCGCCTACGGCCTGGACTTCGGCGCCTTCGGCATGCCGGGCCTGACCTACAAGATCGCCTACGTGGCGGGTGACAACATCAACACCCACGGCTTCGGCGAAGGTAAAGAGCGCGAAATCTTCAACCAGCTGCGCTACGTCGTTCAGGACGGCCCGGCCAAGGACCTGTCGGTCAAGCTGCGTGGTTCCTGGCTGCGTACCAACAACGCGGTACAGCAGAACGGCTACAACGACGACGGCAACGAAGTCCGCGTATTCGTCGAGTACCCGATCAGCATCTTCTGATCCTGACCGAGCGTCTCAAGCAGCCCCGGCCTATGCCGGGGCTGTTGCTTTGCGGCGCACGCTGGCCGCTGCCGGTGCGACTGCCACCTCGGCTGTCTCCGGCGCAAAGCTGTCACTGCGTGCCATCCGCCACATCCGCGCATAGAACTCGCTTTCAATCGAGCCGCTGAGCAATTCGCCCGGTTTGAGGAATTGGTGCAGGTCGGAAAACAGGCTGATCTGGCTGGTGCTGATGCGCCGCGCCAGGTGCTTGGGCTTGAGCTCCGAGGGGTGCTCCAGGCCAGCGGCCGCGAGCATTTCGGCCAGGGCATGCAGGGTGTTGCGATGGAAGCTGGCCACCCGCTCGGCCTTGTCGGGCACCACCAGCGCACGCTGGCGCAATGGGTCCTGGGTGGCGACACCGGTCGGGCACTTGTTGGTGTGGCAGCTCTGCGACTGGATACAGCCGATGGCGAACATGAAGCCGCGAGCGGAGTTGACCCAGTCGGCACCGATGGCCAGCACGCTGGCGATATCGAAGGCGCTGACGATCTTGCCCGCGGCGCCGATGCGAATGCTCGAACGCAGGTTCAGGCCGACCAGGGTGTTGTGCACGAACATCAGGCCTTCGCGCATCGGCACGCCCATGTTGTCGCTGAACTCCCGAGGTGCCGCGCCGGTACCGCCTTCCTTGCCGTCGACAACGATGAAGTCCGGGGTGATGCCGGTGACCAACATGGCCTTGGCGATGCCCATGAACTCCCACGGGTGGCCCAGGCAGAACTTGAAGCCCACCGGTTTGCCGCCCGACAGCTCGCGCAGGCTGGCGACGAAGTGCAGCAGTTCCACCGGGGTGCGGAATGCGCTGTGCGCAGCGGGGGAGATACAGTCTTCGCCCACGCGCACGCCCCGGGTAGCGGCGATTTCCGGGCTGACCTTGTGGGCCGGTAGAATCCCGCCGTGGCCGGGCTTGGCGCCCTGGCTGAGCTTGATTTCGATCATCTTCACCTGCGGGCTGCGCGCCTGTTCGGCGAAGCGTTGCGCGTCGAAACGGCCGTCTTCGGTGCGGCAACCGAAGTAGCCGCTGCCGATCTCCCAGATAAGGTCGCCGCCATGCTCGCGGTGGTAAGGGCTGATGCTGCCCTCGCCGGTGTCATGGGCAAAGCGGCCAAGGCGTGCACCCTGGTTGAGCGCGGCAATCGCATTGGCGCTGAGCGCGCCGAAGCTCATGGCCGAGATGTTGAAGATCGAGGCGGAGTAGGGCAGGCGGCATTGCGGCCCACCAATGGAAATGCGGAACGACGCGGGGTCGGGTGTGGCGACCGGCAGCATCGAGTGGCTGATGAATTCGAAGCCGGGCTTGTAGGCATCGTTGAGCGTGCCGAAGGCTTTCTCGGCGCTTTCGTTCTTGGCCCGGGCATACACCAGCGAGCGCTGCGAACGGGAGAACGGCAGCTTGTCGTCGTCACCTTCGATCAGGTACTGGCGGATCTCGGGGCGGATGGTCTCGATCAGGTAGCGGATGTTGCCCAGGATCGGGTAGTTGCGGCGCACCGCGTGGTGGCTCTGGCGCAGGTCGTTGAGGCCGACCAGGCTGAGCAGGGCGGTCACCACCGTCAGCGGCCAGAGCCAACTGTGCTGGGCAAGGAATGGGATACTGGCGAAGGTGAACAGCAGGCACAGAGCCAGGCAGGCATAGCGGCTTGGGAGTGAATCTTTCATGGGTCCATCGCAGGCTGGATGACGCGGCCTAGGATAGGCAAACCCCAGGTCGGGAAAACCTGGGGTTTTGGTAAAAGACTATTACCTGAACGTGAGGGGCTGGATCACCGGGGCAGCAATACACTGACGCGCAATCCGCCGCCCTCGCGATTGTGCAGCAGTAATTCGCCGCCATGGCTGCTGGCGATGCGCTGGGCGATGCTCAGCCCCAGTCCATAACCCCCGGATGCCTGATTGCGTGACCCTTCGCCACGCACGAACGGATCGGTGATGGTGGCCAGCAGGCCTGGCGCAATGCCGGGGCCGCGGTCGTCGATGTGGATGTAAACGCCAGTGATGGCGGTTTCCAGCGTCACCGATACCTGCCTGGCGTAACGCAGGGCATTGACCACCAGGTTCTGCAGGCAGCGTTGCAGCAACAGGGCATCGATCCGCAGGCTACCAGCCTTGCCGTGTACAGGCAGTGGCTCCGCGCTGCTGGCAAGGTCTGCGCACAGCCGTGCCACCAGGCGGTCGAGGTCGATGTGCTGGCGGTTTTGCTGTTCGCCGGCGCGTAGGTAGTCGAGCACCTGGACGATCATGTTGTCCATCTGGGTGATGTTCTGCCGCAGGCGTTCGCGCTGCTCGTCATCCGGCAGCCGCTCCAGGCGCAGGCGCATGCGGGTCAACGGGGTGCGCAGGTCGTGGGACACGGCGGCCAGAAAGCAGGCCTTGTCGTTGACCATGGTGATCAGCCGCTGCTGCATGGCGTTGAACGCCAACGCGGCCTGGCGTACTTCCTCGGGGCCGTCCAGAGCCAGCGCAGGTTGTTCGAGGTTGCTGCCCAGCCCGCGCGCCGCGTCGGCCAGGCGCCGTAACGGGCGCAGGCACAGGCGCACCGCGATCAGGCAGACCAGCAACACGGCGACGATCCGCAGCGCATAGACCCGCAGCAGGTAGTCGCTGATCAGCACCCACGCCGACTCGCCGCTCCAGCCCTGTAGCTCCTGACCGTCGATGCTCAACCAGTGGCCATCGGCCAATGGCACGGCGAACTGGATATGCGCCTGGGCGGTGCGCAGGCCGAACAGGCTGCGCCAGACGATCGGCTGGCCCAAGTCATCGGTCAGCTGCACCTTCAGCAGGCGCAGTTCCTGGGCATGGCCCAGTTCGTACTTGAGTGCCTGTTGCAGCAACAGCTCGACGCGCCGGTGCCCGCGCCGCTGATCCTCCTGCGGCGCAGGTTCGCTTTCGGCGCAACGCAAGTGGTAGTGCGCCGGTATCTGCAGGTGTTCCGTGTGGCAATCGGCCTGGGCAATCAGCGCAGCGCTGCGCGCGGCCATGAGCCGGATCGGTGCTTCGAGCACTTGGGCGAAACGTACATCGAACCAGATGCTGCTCGACATCAACTGGATTACCAGCGTGCCGCTGACCATGATCAGCAGCAGCTGACCAAACAGCGTGCGTGGCCACAGGCGACGGAGCCAACGCATTTCAGCTGTCGGCCTCGGCACGGGCGATGCTCAGCAAATAGCCTTCGTTGCGGATGGTCAGGATCTGGATGTCGCTGGCCGGCGCACGGCGCAGTTGCTGGCGCAGGCGGCTGATGCACATGTCCACCGAGCGATCGTCAGGGTGGTGATCGCGGCCAAACGCACTGCGTGTCAGCTGATCCCGTGAGACCACGCGGTTGTTGGCCTCCAGCAGTTCTCGCAGCACCCGGTAATCGGAGCGGGGCAGGGTGAGGGTTTCGCCGTCCGGGCGGGTCAGCAGGCGCTTGACGTGGTCGAGGCTGAAACCCGCGAACTGCTGACCTTCGGTTGCTGGCTCTTCGGCAGAACTGTCCAGCCGCTGCGGGCGGCGCAGCACGGCCTTGATGCGGGCGATCAGCTCACGCGGTTCGAACGGCTTGGCCAGGTAGTCATCAGCACCCACTTCCAGGCCGATGATGCGATCCAGCGTGCTGCCCTTGGCCGACAGCATGATCACTGCCAGACCCGGCGTCGCCTGCAACTGGCGGCATAGGCTCAAGCCATCTTCGCCAGGCAGCATCAGGTCCAGCACCACCAGGTCGACCTTGCTCGCGGCGAGTTGCTTGCGCATGCCATCGCCTTCGGCGGCCGCCAGAACGGTATAGCCGGCATCGGTAAGGTAATCGCAGAGAAGTTCGCGGATCTCGTCGTCATCGTCGACAACCAGCAAGGTTGTGCTCATCGGGGTAAAACACCTGTTCGGGGAGGGCTGGCAGCGCTCGTTACGTTCAATTACATCCCCGTACAAGCCGGGTATGGAGCCCAAAGGGCGGATCTCTAGAATCGTAACAAAAAATCATCTGCAAATACGAAGATTTCCCAAATGAATCACAAGAGCGCCATGAACGACTTCACTCCTGTTGTCCGGGGCGGTAGCCGCCTGCACCCGCTTGCCTTCTTCGTTGCCGTTGCCGTCAGTGGCAACGCCATGGCTGCCGAAAGCCAGCCGCTGGAGCTGGATGCCACGCAGATCGAGGACAGTGCGCTTGTGTCCGTAGATGAGACCGGGCAGCTCGGCTACACGGTGGAAAACACCCGCAGCTCCACCGGGCTGAAGCTGACCCCACGGCAAACGCCGCAGTCGGTCACCACCATCACCCGCCAGCAGATGGACGATCGCGATGTGCATTCCATCGAGCAGGCGTTGGACACCACCCCAGGTGTGAGTGCCACCAAGTCAGAAGTGGGTGGGCGCACCGATTTCCGTGCCCGGGGTTATTCGATCAGCAACTGGAAGGTCGATGGCCTGCAGTTCCAGGGTGGTTCCGACTTCAGCGGTGGCGGCAACGCGCTGAACATGGACCTCTACGAGCGCATCGATATTGTCCGCGGCGCCAATGGCCTGCTGGGCGGCACCGGCGACCCGTCGGCCACGGTCAACCTGATCCGCAAGGCGCCGACCAGAACCTTTGGCGGCAGCGCCTACGCCACCTACGGCAGCTGGGACAAACGCCGCCTGGGCGCCGACCTCAACTTGCCGCTATCTGAAGACGGCCGCCTGCGCTCGCGCTTCGTCATGACCCAGGGCGACGCCAACTCGTTCCGCGACAACCAGTCCGAACGCTCGCGCGCTGCCCTGGCCAGTTTCGCGTTCGACATCGACGACGCCACCACGATTGGCGCCGGCTACCAGTACGAATACAACAAGGTGGTCGGTGGCGGCTGGGGCGCCAACATCCCGATCTGGTACAAGGACGGCAGCAAGACCGACTTGCCACGCAGCACCAACGTGGTGCCGAGCTGGAGCTTCGGCGAGTACACCACCCGCACCGCCTTCGGCTCGCTGGAGCACCGCTTCGACAACGACTGGACCCTGGACCTGAAGGCCGCCCAAAGCACGGCCGAAGTGCTCAACCACCGTGGCCTGGCCAAGGTCAACTCGGCCGGCCGTGGCAGCTACGGCGGCTACTGGGACCAGGATGGCAGCGGCGCGGTGCTCAACGGCCTGCACAGCTCCAGTGACACCACCCAGCAGTCCGCGCAGATCGACCTGTCCGGGCCGTTCCAGCTTTTTGGCCGCACCCACCAGGCAATGGTCGGCTACAACGACAGCCGGACCGTGGCCAGGTCGCCGGAATACAGCTGCACCATGGTCAGCGATGACCGCGTCAGCGCGCCATCAGTGGGCTGCCAGTTCCGCGCCAACAACGGCTTTCCGCTTACCGACTGGCACAACGGCGTGGACGGCGACTACGACATGATTGCCTCGCGCACCGGTCGCCACAGCAAGACCACCACCCGTTTGCAGGGCATGTACGCGGCCACCCGGTTGAGCATTACCGACCCGCTGTCGGTCATCGTCGGCGTGCGCACCACCGATTACTCGGCAACCACCAACAGTGTCGCCGGCGTGCGCAGCAACCAACAGAACAACGGCATCGTCACCCCGTACCTGGGCGCGGTGTACGACCTCAATGACACTTACTCGCTGTATGCCAGCTACACCGACATCTTCAACCCGCAGACGGCCGAGACCGAAAGCGGTACCAAGGTCGAGCCGATTCGCGGCCAGAGCTACGAAACCGGCATCAAGGGCGAGTGGCTGGACGGGCGCCTGAACGCCTCGGCGGCGTACTTCCGCACCAAGCAACAGAACAAGGCGGTGCTCGACGACGGCTTGACCACGCCGACCGGTGGTGACGCCTACAAGGCCGGTACCGGGCAGGAAACCGACGGTATCGACCTGGAAATTGCCGGTGCGTTAACGCCGAACTGGAATGTGTATGCCGGTTATACCTACCTGCACTTCCGCCGCGTGGATAGCGACGGGCGCAGCGACCCGTCGCACCTGTTCAAGGCTTCGACCACCTATCGCCTGTCCGGCCCGCTGGAGCGCCTGACCCTGGGCGCGGGTGTGAAAGCGCAGACCAATATTCGCGCGATTTCCAGCCCGGCAGGGCAGCCGGTGAACGGCGTGAGTGCCGGGGCGACCGACGTGAACTGGTCGGGTTATGCGATCTGGAATGCCATGGCCAAATACCAACTGACCGACGACACCTCGGTGAGCCTCAATGTCGACAACCTGTTCGACAAGCATTACTACGCCCAGTACGGGTTCTACGCCGGGGCGATCTACGGTGACCCGCGCAACATGTCGCTGACGGTCAGCACCGCGTTTTGATCAATTGGGGTTGCCTTGCAGGCTATGGCTGGCAAGCGCGGCCCCAGCAAGACATGTGCAAGCCTCTTCTTCTTGCATTTCATCCGTAACCATAACGCGCACATGCGCACCGTACGGTTCTTCCATGTGCAAGCCAAAGTAACGGGAGTCGTTGGCATCCCAGAATGCCTCGACCTGCGCCATGGAGGCATTGGCAAGGAGCACTTCGGCGTTGTGCTCCAGGATGATCGAGTAACGGATTTCGGCATTCATTGCAGAGGGGCTCACAACGGCGGATTGAATAAATGGACGGGCGGGTAAATCGCGATGCCATTATGCCAACCTGCTCATTTTCGATCTTCGCCACTCGTCGCACGGCGTAGTCTGTCGTCGGCAATCGATTTGCAGAGGCTTGCTCAACGAGTTGTCGAAACTATCCCAATCCTCCCCAAACAACTCCACCGGATGCATAGTCCGGTCTGCTCCATTGCCACAGGCCAGAGCCTTGGCCGGGCAATACTGATCAGCTCCCACACCGATCGTGTTGGCTTCAAGGCAATTGATTCGGCAGCCCCCGGGCGCTGAAAACAAAAAAGGCCCACCTTTCGGTGAGCCTTTTGAGTATTGCGTATGGTGCCGGCACCAGACGTACGGTTACAGCCGCCCGGGCTAGTATTTCCGGCTGCCTGGAATTCTGTGGAAAATTAAGCGTATCTCAAAAAGTCACTATAAATTGTTCGGTTGGTCATGGCTTCCTGTGGAATCGAATTCGGGATTTATTGGCTTGTTCAGCTGCGCGACGTCGCCTGATAGAGCGATAGATAGTCGATGCTTAAGAGAGATCTGTGAGTGCCCGCCACCACAATCGATGGTGACAGGCACTAAACGTATCAATCAGCTAATCTGTTTCAGATACTCATGCGAGAGTATAAGAGAAATTTGAAATCTAACGTAATGTGCTCTCGACGGCTTTGATTACATCATCTCCACGGCTAATGTACATCGGGAAGCCGCTGACGTTAAGAATTTTGCTTTGTAGCTTGACTACTAGCTTGTCATCTTCGATGGATAGATCAAAAATCCCAGACTTTTCTCTGAGTATCGTTTTTGAGAGGATTTTTATTTCTTGTGTTGTTGTGCCGGCATTAAGTTTAGCCATCGCGGGTGCTGCAATGGATAACAGTAAGTCACGTAATGATTCTGCCTCGCTAATTTGGTCTGCCAGAGACGCAAATTTAATGCATCTAACCATTTCAGGGAAGTTTTCATAAATATCTTTACTGTCGAGAGTGTCAAGGTGAGAAATTTCATCAACGGCAGCGCTTGGTTTCCCTTCCGAGGTAAGTCGATCTGAATGCTTGTAATAAGACTCTACCGCACCTTTTCGCAATATGAAGCATCCTGCCAGTTCTAGTAGGTCGAGTATCGCTTCGATTCGACGCTTTATTGTGTTCCACTCTGCTCCTGATTTAAGCTCGTTTAACTTGCTGTCACCAAGTTCGAATAATGAGCAAAAGCACGCTCGTTTTTTTGCCTGAGCGTCACCAATATCTTTTCTGTTAATCCAATAAGGATGACTAACTGCGATGGCAGAAATGTCATCCCAGGATTTGATCACTAGACTGCAAAAATCATTGTACACAGTAGTAGCAAGCTGCGTGGCCGACTGAGCTCCAGTAGCGATTGCTTTTCGATTAGCCTCTTCGCAGTCCTTGAGGAAATAATTTGTAAGATCTAAGCCGTCAGCGAAAGCATCTGCATCTGCTAAAACTATTGGCGTCTTTCCTAAGAGCTTCATGAATTTCGAAACTACGGGCATCTGGCCCGTGCCGATCACCGGTAGTATCTGAGAGCCAGCAGCCTCTAGATGTAGTTCCAATTTCTGAGAGATGAAACTGCAAAGAAGCATATCTGACGGCCCCTCAACGAGCAGCGGTCTGCGAGAGAAAAGTGAAAGCTTGTGCTCTTGGCCCAAACGGGCGACCAAAGTTTGCAGTTTTTGATTTTTTAACTCTCCTGCAGACGGATCAACCTGGACAGGTGGTAGGCCGAGGTCGTGACAAAATAGTAATGATAATAGGTCATCGCACTTTAGTACTCTCAACATTTCTGTTGAGTGGGTAGCTATTAAAATTATTTTTTTGAAACTTCCTTCCGAGGGGTGGCCAGAGGCCGATATTATTTCATTTAGTAGGAATGCTTGGAGTTGCGGGTGTAATGAAACTTCAGGTTCGTCGAGTAGCAATGCTCCAACATCATCATCGTATAGGGCGGCCAATATCCCAACGAGGTGAAGTAATCCGGAAGCTTCTCTTCCAGATGAATATGGTTGATCTTCTCCGTCTAATCTCGCAAAGGAAACTTTTAAACTCCCGCCGTCCCATTCTATTAATATGTCCCTTTTGAAGAGCTTCCTAAGCCGTTCTTGCACTTTAATAAGTATGTCAGCTCTTTCGGAGAGGGTTTGAAAATCTCCCTCTAGGGTCTCAATATTATGTCGGCGAACAACATCGCTCTTGCTTCCAAATTGGGCGCTATTATATGGCGGATAGCCGCCGTGGTGACCGTTGTAATCTGATCTGTACTGCTCAAGTAATCCCATTCTGCCCGCAGAGAGAAATCTGACTTTTTTGTCTTTGGTATGTGAAATTAATGAGTTTTTCAGGGCCCTTAGTAAATGTGTCTTCCCGCTCCCGTTAGGTCCTATTAAAACAGTTAGCCCGCTCCGTAAGGTAACGGATCTATCGTAGTTTCCATTGTGGCTTTCAATATTTACATTTAAATTGATTGGGAATGTCATTGCTCGTCTCTGTTGTCGATGGCAAAGGGTTTAGGGCTGACTATTGTGCTGCCGGTTGTGGGTTGTTTTTTTGATTTCGTTTTTACTCGCTGGCGCCGTGCCCGTCCGAGCTGCACCATTTGACGAATGCCTACAAACGTTCACAGTCTGCTGTAGCCGTACGATAGTGGCCACTGCAGAACATGTTTTTCTGCGAATGTGGGCCTTGATGCCTGTCGTAGCCGAGATTACGCCTCCCACTACCTACCAATGCCATGGCGGTCATCTAAGTATCCGTTCTCCGATCCCAGCCCCACGTCATCCCGCCGAGAATGTTGAGTGTTATCAGGGATCAAGGCCCCTGCGACCTGTGGGGAATATCCTCTACGCGGGACTGGCGGCTCCTTACGACCGGGAGCAAGGGCTTCTCGTGATCTGGCCTCCTGAGCACCGTTACCGGTGGGCGGGTGGAGGGCGCATTGGCTGACTAGACCAGTGCCGCGAGATCCTGAGCCAGGTGCAAGCAGCAATGCGATGACCGGGGCATGCCTGATTGTCAGTCAGGTGCAGTCCATTCCGTGGTCTGCGGCACCATCACCTGCATGGCTGTTGCTGGTGACATCGGCGTTTGTCACGCCGATTGTCACGAGGGGGGATGCCGCAAAGCCTCGTGCGATCAGGGCTGCAGCAATGTCAGAAGTGCCCGTCTCTTTCCAGAGAAAGAGACGGGCACAGGTTGGCGCAATGTTCGGCCAAACGGATAGGTTGTTCCAGGGCAGCGAGGTACGGTGTATCGGCGCACGAGCACCATATGTGTAAGAGCATCCATCACAAGGGTAGTGACCGGGCGAGCTGCCGGATGCGAATCGCCCTTGGGGAGAACCACCGCGGGAGCGGCGTGACCTTGAAGGTTCGGGTCACCTGGGGTGCTGTCAACGACAGCATTTGCAACAACAGTTCTACGCCTGTGGATAATTTTGGTCAACGCCCCATTCCTCGTGGCCTCTGGGGTTGTGCATGAATTTATCCACCGGTGGAAATCAGTGGTATCCAAAGGATTCGTCTCGGTTTTTAGCTTTGCAAAGTGAGGTCCATCCAAACAGGGCGGCTTTGCAGCCCTGTTTGGATGGACCCGAATTAAAGAGCGGCCAACGGTGTTCTGGAAGGTTCACCGACGATTGAATGCGCCACGCCCACTTGGCAAGGGGGTGATGTTGTCCCCAGATGGATGGGCAAACTCATGTGGAGTGACATGCCCCGATCTGTTGGCATCGATGTAATTGCTCCACCACGCCATGATCAGCCTGCTCTGCTCCAAAAATTCGGCCTTGTGGATATAGGCGGCGCGCACGCGATTGCGTTCCTTGTGGCTCATCTGCCGCTCAATAGCCGCGTCTGTCCACAGCCCTGATTCCAGCAAGGCGCTACAGGCCATGGTCCTGAATCCATGCCCGCATACTTCCTTGGATGTGTCGTAGCCGATGTTGCGCAGTACCTGATTAACCGTGTTCTCTGACATTGGCTTCCAGTACTTGTGGTCACCGGGCAACACCAGTTCGGAGAAGCGACTCAAGCCGCGCAGCCGTTCAAGGATCGCAATGACTTGGGGAGAGAGCGGCACCATCTGTATATCTCCGCTCATCTTGGTGCCACGGGTGGAATTGCGTACGCCGTCGATGGGCTTGCGGGTGTCAGGAATTTCCCACATCGCCCTTTGCAGGTCGAACTCATCCCAGCGCGCAAAGCGCAGTTCGCTGGAGCGCACGAACACGTGCAGCGACAGCAGTACAGCCTGCTTGGTTAGCTCACGACCGTTGTAGTTGTCGATCCGGCTGAGTAGTTCAGGGAGGCGGTTGAGTGAGAGGGCAGGGCGGTGCACGGTACGCGGGGCATGAATCGACCCTGCCAGATCGAGCGCCGGATTCTGGCTGATCTGCCGCGCCCCGCATGATCGTGGAGAGATAGTTCTGCACACGCAGGGCAACGTCCATGGTGCCGCGCTCCTTGATACGCAGAGTGACCTCCAGCAGATCATGGGTATCAAGCTCAGCGATTGGGCGTTGGCCTATCAGGGGGAAGACGTGGGTGCGCAATCGGCTCATGACGGTTTTGGCGTGTCCCTCCGTCCAGCGCAGCGACATTTCGGCGTGCCACTCCAGGGCGACGGTTTCGAAAAGCAGGGAAGCTCGTTGAGCAGCTAGCTTCGCTTTGCTTCTTCTCTTCCATCGGGTCGAGGTTGTCGATCAACAGGGCCTTGGCTTCATCGCGCTTGGTCCTCGCTACGGCCAGCGAGATGATGGGGTAGTTGCCGATGATCAGCGTGCCTTCTTTGCCGCTGGGCTTGAAGTAGCGCAATCGCCACGTTTTCACGCCATTGGGTTTCACGAAGAGGTACATGCCGCCACCGTCGAACAGCTTGTAGGCACGTTCGCGAGGTTTCGCCGTACGGCATTTGAGGTCGCTGAGAGGAACGGCTAGACGTGGCATAAGGGTACGTTCTCCATGCAGGCAAGACGCTGTACCCTAAAAATACCCCCGGAGATGGGGTATTCTGTTGGATCCCGACGGAGGGTCCTGGAACGAAAAAACCCGCCAAAGGGCGGGTTTTAGGGGCTTCCAAGGCATTCGGTGGAACGCGATGGAGCTGGATATGGTGCCGGCACCAGGAATCGAACCCGGGACCTACTGATTACAAGTCAGTTGCTCTACCATCTGAGCTATACCGGCAATGGGGCGTCATTATAACGATCGGTTGGCGCCTGTAAACCACTTCCTTGCGAAAGCGTGAAAATAGCCTAAGTCACCGGCCCAAAAGGATATTTTCTTACCAGCCGCGGTGGATGGTGTTGACGCTCGGCTCGCTCTTGCCGGGGTTGAAAAACAGCTTGTCGTTGTCGCAGCCGCGCTTGCGGCAGGGGCTTTCCACGCGCAGGGGCAGGCCGTTGTCGCCGCCCAGCTGCATGCCGGGGGTGTTCCAGTCCAGGTTGCTGGCGGGGTGCGGGGCAGGGCTGTTGCTGCAGGCGCCCAGGGTGAAGGTGAAGGCCAGCAGGGCAAGGGATTTGGCTTGGGTCACGATGGTTTAGTCCGTTAGTCCATTGTCGATTCTGGCGCAACGCCAGACGGTCGCAGGGCTGGCGGGCAGCGTGCGACGTAGCTTTTTAATGATTTGGGGGGCAGATGATACACCGTCGGGCCTCTCGCGGGTGAGCCCTCATCCAAAGAGACCGTGGTGGTTTTGTATCGGCACTGATCCTGTTCCAGCATGCATTGGCGAGCATGAGTGATGAGAAGGGGCAGGTGCATGAGTGATGCCGGATATGGAGGATCACCATAAGCTTTTGGGCGCTGCGGATTATCTGCTGGCCCTGGCCAAAGCGCTGAAGAACGATACCGAGATTGCCAAGAACAAGGTGCATTGATTCGAGGGCCCTTTCGCGGGCGCGCCCGCTTCCACAGAGGGGAAATTGCCTAATCGAATTTTTGTTTATGCACAAGAGGCATTGCCGCCTTGCGCGAAAGGCATGCCGCTTCTCCGTACCGCCGGTCTTTGCGCAAACGCCTGTTTTTACTGGGCTTGACGCCCAGGCTGGAATAAGCCAAACGCTTGAAATAGCGCTTTGCTCCATCCAGTCATCAAAAGCTTGTTCACAGACTTATCCACAGGTTGTGCTGCGGCTAACGGTCACGTTCGGCCAGGAGCAACATGTTGCGTGGGGTGAGCGGATAGTCGCAGAAAGTGCCCAGCCGAACGGTGTAGCCCTGTTCTTCGAGGAACAGGGCGCGATCGAGCACCAGCCACAGCTCCAGTGGGCGGCGGAACAGGTTGCGCAGGCGTTCGAGGTTGCGTACTACGGCCAGGCGCTGCCAGCCGGCGGCCTCCAGCGCGGCCCAGTTCGGGTTGCCGCGTATCGCCACACCGCGCAGTTCGGCCAGCTCACGGCAGTACTGCTCGAAAGACTTGTCCAGCCAGGCGATTGGCAGCGAAGGGGTGGACAGGTATTCATCACACTGGCGCTGTTCGCGCTGCAGCAGGTCGAAGCCCAGGCGCCGGGCCATGGAGCAGTCGCGTTGATGCCGCACGCGGGCGCTGGCGGTGACGGCTTCGTTCAGCGGCAGGCCGAGGTCGATCATGCTCAGCTGCAGCGGGGAGTGCTGTGCAGCTGTGGATAACGGCTGATAGTGCTCGCCGGGGATGCGGTTGTAGCAGCAAGGGGCCACGGCCAGGTGGCGGCAGCCTTGCTGGCTGGCCTTGCGCAGCAGGTGCACGTGCAGTTCGCCGCAGGCATGCAGGGCGACCACGCTTTTCTCGTGGTTCAGGTGCTGGGTGCTGCCGGCAGCCATCACATCCTGGTGGATGTGGGTCGCGGGCAGGTGATGGTGATCGCTCAGGGCCTGGCCAGCGGCGACCAGCTCGGGGTTGTACTCCAGGCAGGTCAATTGCTGGCCGGGTTGCAGCAGGCGGCGGCCGAGGTGGCCTTTGCCGGAGCACCAATCCAGCCAGTGACGAGTGTGCTCGCGAAAGCCCAGGCGGCGGCTGAAGGCTTCGATCTGCTGCCATTTGCGGCCGGGTACGGCGACGTCGAGGCGGTGGCCGGCGGTGGGCAGGCCGGTGTCGGGGAGCTCGCCCAGGGCTGACAGTTGCCCGGCTTGTGCGGCCAGTTGCGGGAACGGGGCGGGCAGGCCTTGTGGGTTGGTGTCGGCTTCGGCGTCGGCCAGGGTGCTCTGGCGCAGGTAGGCGGCGAGTTCGGGGTATTCGCTTTCCCAGGCCAGGCGCAGGGCGGTGAAGGGCCGGGGTTTCCACAGCGGTTGGTGCTCGGTCAGGAACTGGTCGAGGGCCTGGAAGCGGTCTTGCAGGTGGGGGCTGTGGAGATAGGAAGGCATGGTGGGGTCTGAGAGTTTGGATATTTTTGAGAGCCCTTTCGCGGGACAAGCCCGCTCCTACAGGGATCGCGCAGCCTCGTGAGAGCGCGATCCCTGTAGGAGCGGGCTTGTCCCGCGATGGGCTGCAAGGCAGCCCCGAGTGATATCAGCTTAGCGGCCCTGGCAGGCGTCCACGCGCAACCAGCGCTCCAGCAGTTTGAAGCCTTGCACCAGCACGAACGAGATCGCCAGGTAGAACACCCCGGCCGCGAAAAAGATCTCCACCGGCAGGTAGGTCCGGGCAATGATCGTGCGGGCCATGCCGGTCAGTTCCAGCAGAGTCACGGTACTGGCCAGGGCACTGGCCTTGAGCATCAGGATCACTTCGTTGCTGTAGGCCGGCAGGCCAATGCGCGCGGCACGTGGCAGCATGATGTAGAACAGTGTCTTGCCCCGCGACATGCCCAGCGCCCGTGCGGCTTCGATCTCGCCCTTGGGGATCGACTGCAGCGCACCGCGCAGGATCTCGGCGATGTAGGCGGCGGTGTGCAGGGTCATGGTCAGCACCGTGCACCAGAACGGATCGCGCAGGTACGGCCACAGCGAGCTGGAACGTACTGCGTCGAACTGCGCCAGGCCGTAGTAGACCAGGAACAGCTGCACCAGCAGTGGAGTGCCACGGAAGAAGAAGATGTAGCTGAACGGCACGGCGCGCACGTACCAGTGGCGCGAGGAGCGGGCGATGCCCAGCGGGATGGCCAGGATCAACCCGGCAACCACTGCGATGGCCACCAGCTCCAGGGTCAGGGTCGCACCCTGGGCCAGGCGTGGCAGCCACTTGAAGATGACTTCCCAATTCATTTATTCGGCCCTCGCAAAGCCGCGAGCGGCGCGTTTTTCCATGAAGTGCATGCCGGTCATGGCGATGATGGTCAGGCTCAGGTAGATGCAGGCAGCGACCATGTAGAAGGTGAAAGGCTCCTTGGTCACGGTCACGCCGATCTGCGCGTGACGCATGATTTCTTCCAGGCCGATCACCGACACCAGCGCGGTGTCCTTCATCAGGATCATGAACAGGTTGCCCAGGCCCGGCAGGGCGATGCGCCACATCTGCGGCAGGATGATCCGCGACAGGATGCGGCCCTGGGACAGGCCCAGTGCGAGGCCGGCCTCACGGTGGCCCTTGGGGATCGCCAGGATCGCGCCACGGAATACTTCCGTGGCGTAGGCGCCGAAGCACAGGCCCAGGGCGATGACACCCGCGGCAAAGGCGCTGAGCTCAAGGCCGGGCATGTTCAGGGCTTCGCCGAGGCTGTTCATCAGGCCGACGGTGCCGAAGTAGATGAGCAGGACCCAGAGCAGTTCGGGCACGCCGCGCACCAGGGTCGAGTAGAAGCCGCCAAGCCATTGCAACGGCTTGATCGTGGAAGTCTTGGCCAGGGCGCCGAGCAGGCCCAGGACCAGCCCCAGCAGCAGGGCGCAGAGCGCCAGTTTTACGGTCATCAGGGTGCCGGCCATCATGGCCGGACCGAATCCGTGCAGGTCGATATTCATGGGCAGGTCATTCTAGGGACTTGCGCGCCGCAGGGGCGCGCAGGTCAGGGCGGATCATTCGATGCTGAATGGGAAGTACTTGTCGTTGATCTTCTTGTACGTACCGTCAGCCTTGATTTCTGCCAGGGCTTTGTTCAGATCGTCGCGCAGTTTGGTATCACCCTTGCGCACGGCAATGCCGATCTTGTCGCTGTCCATCACCGGTTCGCCCTTGAACTCGTAGTTCATGCCGTCCTTGCTTTTCAGCCACTCGTACTGCACGTACTTGTCGGCAAGGATGCCATCGATTCGGCCGGAAACCAGGTCGAGGTAGGCGTTTTCCTGGGTGTCGTAGAGCTTGACGTTGACATCCGGGAAGTTGTCTTCAAGGTAGGTGCCTGCCAACGTGGCGCGTTGGGTGCCGATGGTCTTGCCCTTGAGCGAAGCCTTGTCGGTCTTGAAGTCGACATTCTTCGGCGCGATGAACTGCAGCTTGTTGGAGTAGTACGGGTCGGTGAAGTCGACGGCCTGCTTGCGCTCGTCAGTGATCGACAGCGACGACACCAGGAAGTCGAACTTCTTGGCGTTCAGGGCCGGGATGATGCCGTCCCAGTCGGAGGTGACCACCGAGCACTCGACCTTCATCTTGGCGCACAGGGCGTCGCCGATGTCCTTGTCGAAGCCGACGACGTTACCGCTGGCATCCTTGTTGTTGAACGGTGGGTAGGCGGCTTCGATACCCATGCGCAGTTTTTCCGCGGCCATGGCGTTTGCCGACATCACCAGGGTGGCAGCGGCTGCCAGGAGGAACTTCTTGTAAGTGTGCATGTATTGCTCCGTTAGCGGTGGCTGGACATGAATTGCTTGCAACGCGCCGAGGTCGGGTTCTCGAAGACCTGCTGCGGCGATCCTTGCTCTTCAACCAGGCCCTGGTGCAGGAAGACCACTTCACTGGACACCTGGCGGGCAAAGTTCATCTCGTGCGTCACCAGCAGCATGGTACGGCCTTCTTCGGCCAGTGCGCGGATAACGTTAAGCACTTCCTGGACCATTTCCGGATCGAGCGCCGAGGTCGGCTCGTCGAACAGGATGACCTTGGGCTTCATGGCCAGGGTGCGGGCGATGGCAGCACGCTGTTGCTGGCCACCGGAAAGCTGGGCGGGGTAGCTGTGGCGCTTGTCGTAGATGCCGACCTTGTTCAGCAGTGCTTCGGCGGCTTCGATGGCCTCGGCCTTGCTCTGGCCGAGCACCCGGCGTGGCGCCTCGATGATGTTGTCGAGGATCGACATGTGTGGCCACAGGTTGAAGTTCTGAAAGACGAAGCCGATCTCGCTGCGCAGGCGGTTGATCTGGCGGTTGTCGGCGGCGATCAGGTCGCCGTTCTTGGCGGCCTTGAGCTTGAGGCTCTCGCCGGCAACGAGGATTTCGCCCTGGTGAGGGTTTTCCAGCAGGTTGATGCAGCGCAGCAGGGTGGACTTGCCGGAGCCGGACGACCCCAGGATGGAGATCACGTCACCGTCGCGTGCGGTCAGCGAAATGCCCTTGAGAATTTCCTGCTCGCCGTAGCGTTTGTGCAGATTGCGGATTTCCAGCGCGGGCGTGGCCTGGGCCATGTGCGGTCCTCATGTGATCGGGTGCGTTCCCAGCTGTTGGCGGCCTTCCTGGCGAGCGCCACGCTAGCATAGCGGCAATATGACGGCCAACAGGGTCGCAGGGGGCTCAAGGTGTTGCCGGGGCAGTTTGTCGCATCGTTGCAGTGCAACGTCGCGCAGATGTCCGCAAAGGGTCTCGCCCAGCTCCATAGCCTTGATGAAAAAAGGCGCGATGGTGCCAGTTTTGGCCGGCACTGGGAAGCTGTTTTAGACCATTCGCGAGCCATTTGCTGATCTGTACTGCGGCTACGGGTGCGACTGCGACCTGCTGATTCGAAGACTGAAGGTTGTACCTATGGGTTGCGCTTTTTGTGCATTGCGTCGGTGCAAAGGTGTTACCGAGGAGCACCTTTGGTGCGTTTGTAAGTGGGTATTTCCGTAATCCGGACCTGGAATGGGGATTTGGCGGCCTTTCGGTCAAAGGTTGGCCGAATGCCCTGCAGCCCGCGCCGTTACGAGGTCGGGGTATCCATCTGACGAATGCATTCAGCACATGGCGCGCTTATTGCCAGTAGGAAACCGCCGATTGCAGCGACGCCTAGGCCAACCCCAGGTGCGCTCTGTTCCCGCAGTCGGCGTGGTCCACTCCTTACAAAGGTAGTTTTAATGAGCGGTAACAATTCCAATGACCTCGCTCAGGGGCTCAAACAACGGCATGTCACCATGCTGTCCATCGCTGGCGTTATCGGCGCCGGTCTGTTCGTGGGTTCCGGCCACGCTATCGCAGCGGCCGGCCCGGCCGTACTGCTGGCCTATGCCGCCGCGGGTACCTTGGTCGTACTGGTAATGCGCATGCTTGGCGAAATGGCGATCGCCTCGCCGGATACCGGTTCGTTCTCTACTTATGCCGACCGCGCCATTGGCCGCTGGGCCGGTTTCACCATCGGCTGGTTGTACTGGTGGTTCTGGGTGCTGGTTATCCCGCTGGAAGCCAACGCCGCTGCTGCCATTCTCCATGCCTGGTTCCCGTCCGTGGACCTGTGGGCCTTCTCTCTTCTTATTACCCTGGCGCTGACCCTGACCAACCTGTGCAGCGTCAAGAACTACGGTGAGTTCGAGTTCTGGTTCGCCCTGCTCAAGGTGCTGGCGATCATCGGCTTCATCGTCGTCGGCTGCATTGCCATGTTCGGTTTCGTGCCGAGCAGCCAGGTGAGCGGCGCTTCGCACCTGTTCGATACCCAGGGCTTCATGCCCAACGGCCTGGGCGCGGTATTGGCGGCCATGCTGACCACCATGTTCTCGTTCATGGGTACCGAAATCGTCACCATCGCCGCAGCCGAATCGAAAGACCCGGGCAAGCAGATCAGCCGTGCCACCAACTCGGTGATCTGGCGTATCTGCCTGTTCTACCTGGTGTCGATCTTCCTGGTTGTGGCCCTGGTGCCGTGGAACGACCCGGCGCTGGCCGAAGTGGGTTCCTACCAGACCGTGCTGAGCCGCATCGGGGTGCCGAACGCCAAGCTGATCGTCGACATCGTCGTACTGGTCGCCGTGACCAGCTGTCTGAACTCGGCGCTGTACACCTCGTCGCGCATGCTGTTCTCGCTGAGCAAGCGTGGCGACGCCCCGGCCATCGCCCAGCGCACCACCAAGGCGGCTACCCCGCATGTGGCCGTGCTGCTGTCGACCGCTGCCGCGTTCCTCTGCGTGTTCGCCAACTACGTGGCCCCGGCCCAGGTGTTCGAGTTCCTGCTGGCCAGCTCCGGCGCCATCGCACTGCTGGTGTACCTGGTGATTGCCGTGTCGCAGCTGCGCATGCGCAGCCAGCGTGAAGCGCGTGGCGAGAAGATCGACTTCAAGATGTGGCTGTTCCCGGGGCTGACCTGGGCGACCATCGCCTTCATCGTGGCCGTGCTGGCGGTGATGGCGCTGCGTGAAGATCACCGTGCCGAGATCATCGCGACTGCGCTGCTGAGCATTGGCGTGGTGGCGGCTGGCTTGCTGGTGCACCGCAAGCGCGAAGCTGCCGGGCGGGTGGCGCTGGATAACTGATCCGCGCTTTCTGAAATGAAGAAAGGCCGCATCCTGCGAAGGATGCGGCCTTTTCTATTGCCTGTTCCTGGCCATTCGCGGGGCAAGCCCACTCCTACAGGTACAGCGCATGCCCTAGGCTTGAGGTGATCCTGTAGGAGCGGGCTTGCCCCGCGAATGGGCCGGAACAGGTTGCCAAGCCCGATCAGCCAAACTGCTTCTGCTGTTGCTGCTGCTTGGCCACCAGCTCGGAAGCGGCGATATAGGCTTCCTGGAACTCATCGCTCTCCAGCCAGGCCATGGTGGTGTCTTCGTCGGCGCCGTCGAGCCAGGTGCGGTAGGCGTTGAACACCAGCACGATGTAGTCGGTGGCGTGCTCTTCCTTGTGGCCCTTGAGTACCAGGGCCAGCAGTGGGTCGACCAGGAACACCGAGATCATCGCCACCAGGCTGGTTTCCTGGGCGGCCTTCATCTTGTCGAACAGCTCTTTGTAGCTGTCGGTCTCCATGGCCTTGTTGAACACCTGCTCGATGCTCGCGCTGTCACCGGCGCTGGCCTTGACCGCCTGGCCGCTGCGCACCATGCGGTTCTGCTTGGCTTTGCTGGCGGCGCGCTTGGCGCGTTTCTGTTGCTTGGTTGGGGTGGCCATGGGGTGAATCCTTGGGGTGTTCGGAAATTGCGCGTATTGAAGCGCAGCGGCCCGGGTGATTCAACTGGCGGGTGTTGTCGGCTCATCCTCCTCGAACCCGCGCGATGCCCGCCCGACCAGCAGATCATCCGGTGCGTGCGCCACCCGGTGGTCCTTGCCCGGGTAATCCAGTGAATGCAGGAAGTGGCGGATGCAGTTGATCCGCGCGCGCTTCTTGTCGTCCGACTTGATCACCGTCCATGGCGCATCGGCGGTATCGGTATGGAAGAACATCGCCTCCTTGGCTGCGGTGTAGTCCTCCCACTTGTCCAGCGACTTGATGTCGATGGGTGACAGCTTCCAGTGCTTGAGTGGGTCGTCCCGGCGTGAAATGAAGCGGCGCAGCTGCTCTTCGCGGTTCACCGAGAACCAGTACTTGAATAGCAGGATGCCGCTGTTGCACAGCATGCGTTCCAGATCCGGCGCCTGGCGCATGAACTCCAGGTATTGCAGCGGCGAGCAGAACTCCATGACCTTCTCGACACCCGCGCGGTTGTACCAGGAGCGGTCGAAGAAGACCATTTCACCCGCCGTGGGCAGGTGCTGGATGTAACGCTGGAAGTACCACTGCCCCAGTTCCTGCTCGGAAGGCTTCTCCAATGCGACGATTCGTGCGCCGCGTGGGTTCAGGTGCTCCATGAAGCGCTTGATGGTGCCACCTTTGCCCGCCGCGTCACGCCCCTCGAACAGGATCACCACGCGCTGGCCGGTTTCCTTGACCCAGCTTTGTACCTTTAGCAGTTCGATCTGCAGCGCGTGCTTGGCCTTTTCGTAATCCTGGCGGCGCAGGCGGGTGCGGTACGGGTAGCTGGCCGGCAGGCGCGCCGAGGTGCTGTCTTCGGTACTGCCCTTCGGTGCGCTGGCCACTTCAAGCGCGGCTGGGGCCTGGCTGACCTGAGTGATGGTGGGCTCGGGTTTGCGTTGGCGAGGGCGGCGAGGGCGAGGTGCGACAGGGGCGGGGGAAGAGGATTCGCCGGGGGCGGGGAGGAGGAGGGTGGCTTCTTCGCTCATGGAGGTCCTTGCGAGGTCGGGTCGAATGTCCACCTGCAATTTTGAGTCTGAGCGAGAAAGGGCTTGTTGATACCGGTCAACGGCAGAAGGGAGGGCGGGGCAATAAATCACAGACAACAAAAAACCCGCACTAGGCGGGTTTCTCGTTGTCGCTTCGGGTAACTTTGCAACCACCAGAAGCTTGAAGGTGGTGCCCAGAGACGGAGTCGAACCGCCGACACGAGGATTTTCAATCCTCTGCTCTACCGACTGAGCTATCTGGGCGACGAGGTGAATTAAATAGATTTTCTGACGGCCCGTCAACGACTTTTTGAAAAAATTTTAAATTAATTCCGTCGCTTACGTTTCATGGGGTCATTCGGCGGGTGGAACGTAGCCTTCCGCCTGGGCGTATTCCTCGCCGGCGAAGAACTTGTCCATCTCGCCCTGAAGGAACTTGCGGTCCTCGCCGTTCATCATGTTCAGGCGCTTTTCGTTGATCAGCATGGTCTGGTGCTTCTTCCAGTCTTCCCAGGCTTTCTCCGAGATGTGTTCGTAGATGTCCTGGCCCTTGGCGCCGGGGTAGGGCGGGCGGTCCAGGCCTGGGAGTTCTTCTTTGTACTTGCGGCACATCACGGTGCGGGTCATTCGGCTTCTCCTGCAATCAGTTCGTCGGCCGCGCGTTTGAGCAGCTTCTTGACCGGGGCGGCGAGGCCCAGGCGCGGCGGGGTGGCGAGGTTATACCAGAGCCAGTCGGCCTCGGCCACGTGCTGGCCAACCGGGTCGACGCGTACCAGCCAGGGCTCGATCGCCAGCTGGAAGTGGCTGAAAGTGTGGGTCAGGCCGTCCAGTGCGCGGCTTTCGGCCAGGCGCAGGCCATGCTGGTAGGCGAGGTCGTCGAGCTGGGCAATATCGTCGAGTTCCGGCAGGCTCCACAGGCCGCCCCACAGGCCGCTGGATGGCCGGCGGTAAAGCAGGATGGCGCCTTCAGGGTTGGCCAGCAGCGGCATCAGCGTGCGCCGTTGTGGCAACGCCTTGCGTGGCTTGGGCTCGGGGTAGCGGGTTTCTTCGCCGTGCAGGTGCGCTTCGCAGCCGCGCTGCAACGGGCAGATCAGGCAGCTGGGCTTGCTGCGCGTGCACAGCGTCGCACCCATGTCCATCATCGCCTGGGTGTAGTGGTTGGCGCGCTGCTGCGGGGTGAAGCGCTCGGCCGTGGCCCACAGCTGGTTGGCCACCTTGGGCTCGCCGGGGTAGCCGGCCTGGGCGGTGTAGCGGGCCAGCACGCGCTTGACGTTGCCATCGAGAATCGGCGCGCGGATGCCCATGCTGATGCTGGCGATGGCACCTGCGGTCGAGCGGCCGATGCCGGGCAGCTCGGTGAGCTGCTCGACGCTGCGCGGGAATTCGCCGCCATGCTGCTCGACGACGATCTTCGCGGCCTTCTGCAGGTTGCGTGCGCGGGTGTAGTAGCCAAGGCCCGTCCACAGGTGCAGCACTTCGTCCTCCGGCGCCGCAGCCAGAGCCTGCACGGTTGGCAGGGCCTGCATGAAGCGGTCGAAGTAGTTCAGCACGGTGCTGACCTGGGTCTGCTGCAGCATGATTTCCGACACCCATACCCGGTATGGGTTGATGCCCTGTTGCCAGGGCAGGTCATGGCGACCGTGCTGGTCGTACCAGTCCAGCACGGCGCTGGAGAACTGCGTGGGGGTCATCGCTTGAACAGCCCCTTGAGCGCGTCTTTCAGTTCTGGGCTCACTTTGTCTCCGAGTTTTTCATCGATCTTGTCTTTGAGGCGATTGCCGGCCAGCTTGGCCGCGACCTTGCCCAGGCCGTCCTGGTCCAGGCGGCAGGCCTTGGCACCGAGTTCCAGCGGGCCGCGGCAGCGCAGCGGCACTTCCACGCCCACGAAGCGTTCGTTGACCTGGCAAGCCGGGTCGGGCATGGCGCGCTGGTCTCCTTCGACGATCACGCCGATGTTGTAGTCCATGCCCAGCACGCGCAGGTCGAGGTCGCCATGGCCGTTGACGGTCAGGCCCGGGATACGTGCCTTGAGGTCAGGGTTGCTGGCCACGCCATTGCGAATCACCAGGCTGCCGCGCAGTTCTTCGAACGGGGTGTCCTTACCGCGCGGCTCACCGCTCAGGGTTTTGCGGTTGAGGGTGGCGATGGCCTGGCAGAGTTGCTGCTCAAGGTTGGCGTTGACCAGCACGCCGTCATTGATGGCGAAGTTTGCGCTGCCATTGAGGGTATCGACCAGTGCCTTCTGGCTGTTACCGGTGGCGGTCAGATCACTGGTCAGGGTGAGCAGGCCTTTGACCGGCGGGGTCTGCTCCTTGCCTTCGGCCTTGATGAAGTGCTCGACCGGTACCCGGTTGATCTTGGTGTTGATACCGAGCTGCGGCACGGCAGGGCGTACGTCGAGGTTGCCCTTGGCTTCGAAAGTCCCGTTGTAGAGGCCGCCACGTAGCGCCTGCAAGGTCAGCAGGCCGCCCTGGCCGGTGGCCTGCAGCTGGGCGTCGCTGATCGGCATTTTGTCCAGCGTCAGCGAGCCGAAGGCCAGGTCGGCCTGCAGGTCGAGTGCGCGCAGGCGGTCGACCGGCAGCAGCTTGTCACCGCTCCAGGCCACCTGAGTCGGGGCGCTGGGCAGCGGCGAGCTACCGGCAGCGGCCACGGCGCTGGATTCCTGTTGCTGGACCTCGGCCTGACGTGCGGCAGTGGCACCCTTGGCCTCTTCGCTCTTGGCCGGCATGTAGCGATCGGCGTCGAACTTATCGCCTTTGAGCTGCAGGCGCAGGGCCTGCTTGGCGAAGTCCTCGATGGCCACACGGCCTGTGAAGGTGCTGTCGTCCAGTTTCACGGCCAGGTCGGCCAAGCTCAGGCTGGTTGGCGTGCCTTGCAGGCGGGTCACCAGCTCCAGCTTGCCGAACACGGCGGGGTCGGTGGTGACCGGCAGCGGGTGGCCGATGCCGTCGAGGAAGGTGCGCAGGTTGAACTGGGCGATGGACAAGCCGCCACTCAGTTGCGGGGTCTTGTCCAGTTCACGCACGTTCAGCTCGCCGAGGGCACGCAGCTGGTTGGCCGAGACCTTCAGGCTGTTCCACGAGGCCACGTTGGCACCCATGTCGACCAGCAACTGGCCCTGTGCGCCGAAGGTGACGGTCTTGCCACCGGTAGGTTCGCCCGAGGTTTCGCCGGTCAGGCGCAGGTCTTCGAAGTTGTAGCGCTTGAGCTTGCGGTCGAAGCGCAGCTCGCCAGCCAGCTCGGTGCGGGCCTTGATGGCCGGCTGGCTGGCGCTGAGGAAGGCGCTGGCCTTGAGGGCGATGTTGGTGCCTTCGTGGACCGGGCCGGTGCTCAGCTGGATGCTTTCGGCGCTGTAGCTCTGGCCGCTCTTGGCATCGGTGTAGTAGACCCGGGCGTTGTTCACGGTGAGGCTGTCGATGTCGAGCTTCACCGCGCGCTCGCTGCTGCTTTCGACAGGTTTGGCGGGCTGCTCGGCAGGTGCCTGGGCGGGGGCGTTGGCAGTGCCGTCGGTTGCAGCCGGCAGCGGCTTGCCGATGTCTTCCCAGTTGCCGTGGCCGTTTTCGTCACGCGCCAGGGTCAGGTTGAGGCCCTCGACGCGTACATCGCTCATCTGCACTTCGCGACGCAGCAATGGCAGCACGCGCACCGAGAGGCCGAGCATCTGCAGGTCGGCGAACGGTTCCTTGGGTTTGGTCAGGGTGGCGATGCTCGCTTCGTGCAGTTCCAGGCCCAACCAGGGGAACAGGCTCCAGCCGATGTCGCCGTTGAGGGTCAGCTCGACGTGGGCCTTGTCGCGCGCCAATTGGCGGATCTCGTCTTTGTAGTCGTTGGGATCGAAGAGGTGGGTCAGGGCGAAGCCCAGCGCCACGATGATCAGCAGCAACCCGAGAAGCCCAAGTCCCAGGATTTTGCCGAACGCTTTCATGGGCGAGTCCTTGTAGTCCGTAGTGTGAATTCCGAGCGGCTGAGTATAGCGCCGCAGGGGTGGGGCCTGCGTATTCGACTAGCGATGCAGGGCATTTCCGATGTTTGCGTGATTCGACAGCGGTGGTTTTGTCAGTTCCTTCGCCGCTGGATTGTGTAGAAATACCGATTCAGCCAGGCGAAAAATAACGATATCAGATTGCTTTCATGTCATCTGCGAACTGGTACCCTTGTGCCGCTTTGCGGAGCGGCCGCGACTCATTGTCGCGGGCCGTTGCCCAGGGAAAAGTCCAGTTCGCCCTGCGTGCGAGCACAAGAGCCCGGGATGCCATCCGCCAGCACTGACTACCTATAAAAGGATCGAATCCATGAGCAGTACCATCACGGCAGAGGGGCTGGCCAGCGCGCCGAGCTTCCTGTCGAAGGAGCGTATCATTGCCCGCCCGGGCTTCAACCGCTGGCTGGTCCCGCCAGCCGCCCTGGCCATCCACCTGTGCATCGGCATGGCCTATGGCTTCTCGGTGTTCTGGCTGCCACTGTCGCAAGCCATTGGCATCACCGCGCCGGTTGCCTGTTCGGCCGACATGGGCTTCATCGCCCGTATGTTCAGCGCCGAATGCGATTGGCCGATCTCGATGCTGAGCTGGATCTACACCCTGTTCTTCGTCTTCCTCGGCTGCTCGGCCGCAGTACTCGGCGGCTGGCTGGAACACGCCGGCCCGCGCAAGGCCGGCCTGGTTTCGGCGCTGTGCTGGTGTGGCGGCATGCTGATCTCGGCGATCGGCGTGAAGACCCACCAGCTGTGGCTGATGTGGCTCGGCTCCGGTGTGATCGGCGGTATCGGCCTGGGCCTGGGCTACATTTCGCCGGTCTCGACCCTGATCAAGTGGTTCCCGGACAAGCGCGGCATGGCCACCGGCATGGCGATCATGGGCTTCGGGGGGGGCGCCATGGTTGGCGCACCGCTGGCCACCGCGTTGATGGGCCACTTCGGCAACGAACATGAGGTGGGCGTGTGGCAGAGCTTCGTCGCCATGGCCGCGATCTACTTCGTGTTCATGACCGCTGGCGCCCTGGCTTACCGCGTGCCGCCGACCGGCTGGAAACCTGAAGGCTGGACCGCTCCGGTGAGAAAAGCGGGTAACGGCATGGTCACCGATCGTCACGTGCATGTAAGCGTTGCCTGGAAAACCCCTCAGTTCGCCCTGGTATGGCTGGTGCTGTGCCTGAACGTTTCGGCCGGTATCGGCATCCTCGGCATGGCGTCGCCGCTGCTGCAGGAAGTGTTCGCTGGCAAGTTGCTGGGCAACGAGCTGAGCTTCAGTGAGCTGAATGCCGCGCAATTGGCGCAGATCGCGGCCATTGCCGCTGGCTTCACCGGCCTGCTGAGCCTGTTCAACATCGGTGGCCGCTTCTTCTGGGCGTCGTTCTCCGACTACATCGGCCGCAAGAACACCTACTTCGCCTTCTTCGCCCTGGGCGTCGGCCTTTATAGCCTGGTGCCCAACATGGGCCACCTGGGCAACGTGGCGCTGTTCGTCGCGGCGTTCTGCATCATCCTGTCGATGTACGGCGGTGGTTTCGCTACCGTGCCGGCCTACCTGGCAGACCTGTTCGGCACGCAGATGGTCGGCGCCATCCACGGTCGCCTGCTGACTGCCTGGGCTGCAGCCGGCGTGCTGGGCCCGGTGCTGATCACCTACCTGCGCGAGTACCAGCTGGCGGCGGGTGTGGAGCGTGCAGCGGCCTACGACATGACCCTGTACATTCTCGCCGGTCTGCTGGTGCTGGGCTTCTTCTGCAACCTGCTGATCCGCCCGGTCGCCGACAAGCACTTCATGAGCGATGCCGAGCTGGCTGCCGAACGTGCGCTGAGCCACGACAAGGGTGCTGACGGTGCCCGTTCGCTGGAGTGGCATGCCGCACCGGGTAGCCTGCCGCTGGTGCTGCTGGCCTGGGCTGTGGTGGTCGTGCCTTTGGCCTGGGGTGTGTGGGTGACCCTGCAGAAGACCGCTGTACTGTTCCATTGATGTAGCCATCTGGGGGTTGCCTTGCAGCCCCCATGACCTGCTTGTATAGACCTGTAGGGCCGTCCGGCCCCGCAATTCCTTGCCATGCCATATGTCATCCGCGTTTCAAGCTGGCGCGTTCTGGGCCTATAATGGAGCCCTTTTCGCCCAATGATTTTGCGGAGCTGGTGATGGTCGAACGTAAGGCTTCCGTCGAGCGCAATACCCTGGAAACCCAGGTCAAGTGCTCGATCAACCTCGATGGCAGTGGCAAGGCCCGATTCGATATCGGTGTGCCTTTCCTTGAACACATGCTGGACCAGATCGCCCGTCATGGGCTGATCGATCTGGATATCGAGTGCAAGGGTGACCTGCATATCGACGATCACCATACCGTCGAAGACGTCGGTATCACCCTGGGCATGGCATTCGCCCAGGCCATCGGCGACAAGAAAGGCATCTTCCGCTACGGCCATGCCTACGTGCCGCTGGACGAAGCGCTGTCGCGCGTGGTCATCGACTTCTCCGGCCGCCCTGGCCTGCAGATGCATGTGCCCTACACCCGCGCTACCGTTGGCGGCTTCGATGTCGACCTGTTCCAGGAGTTCTTCCAGGGCTTCGTCAACCACGCCCTGGTGACCCTGCACATCGACAACCTGCGTGGCCACAACACCCACCACCAGATCGAAACCGTGTTCAAGGCTTTCGGCCGCGCCCTGCGCATGGCCGTGACCCTCGACGAGCGCATGGCCGGGCAGATGCCGTCGACCAAAGGGTGCCTGTAAATGCAGACGGTAGCCGTAATCGACTATGGCATGGGCAACCTGCACTCGGTGGCCAAGGCGCTCGAGCACGTCGGCGCCGGCAAGGTGCTGGTCACCAGCGACGCTGCGGTGATCCGCGAGGCTGACCGCGTGGTGTTCCCTGGTGTGGGTGCGATCCGCGACTGCATGGCCGAAATCCGCCGGCTGGGCTTCGATAGCCTGGTCCGCGAAGTAAGCCAGGACCGCCCGTTCCTCGGCATCTGCGTCGGCATGCAAGCGCTGCTCGACCATAGCGAAGAGAACGACGGTGTCGACTGCATCGGCCTGTTCCCTGGCCAGGTGCGCTTCTTCGGCAAAGACCTGAAAGAAGACGGCGAACACCTGAAGGTGCCGCACATGGGCTGGAACGAAGTCAGCCAAACCATCGACCACCCGCTGTGGCACGACATTTCCGACCGTGCACGCTTCTACTTCGTGCACAGCTACTACATCAATGCCGGCAAGCCTGGCCAGGTAGTCGGCCGCGGCCACTATGGCGTCGACTTCGCTGCCGCGCTGGCCGATGGCTCGCGCTTTGCCGTGCAGTTCCACCCGGAGAAGAGCCATACCCATGGCCTGCAGCTGCTGCAGAACTTCGTCGCCTGGGACGGGCGCTGGTAAATGAGCCGTTCGAAGACCAAGGCCCCGGTCATCACCCTGGCCCCCGAAGAGGAACGCGAGGCGCTCGACACGCTCAAGCGTTTTCTCGAAGACCGCTTCGAGCTGCAGCTCGGGTCGTTCGAGGTGGCCGAGGTCCTCGAGCTGTTCAGCAAAGAAATTGCACCCCATTACTACAACAGGGCGATTGCCGATGTTCAGCTGCACCTCAAGGAGCGGTTCGAGAGCATCGAAAGCGATCTGTGGGCACTCGAAAAGCCCTGAACCCCCAAGAACAGACAGGTTCCCAAGATGCTGATTATCCCCGCTATCGATCTGAAGGACGGTGCCTGCGTGCGCCTGCGCCAGGGCCGCATGGAAGACTCCACGGTATTCTCCGACGACCCGGTGAGCATGGCCGCCAAGTGGGTCGAGGGTGGCTGCCGCCGCCTGCACCTGGTTGACCTCAACGGCGCCTTCGAAGGCCAGCCGGTCAACGGTGAAGTGGTTACTGCCATCGCCAAGCGCTACCCGAACCTGCCGATCCAGATCGGCGGCGGTATCCGCTCGCTGGAAACCATCGAGCACTACGTCAAGGCTGGCGTCAGCTACGTGATCATCGGCACCAAGGCGGTCAAGCAGCCTGAATTCGTTGCCGAAGCGTGCAAGGCGTTCCCGGGCAAGGTCATCGTCGGCCTGGATGCCAAAGACGGCTTCGTCGCCACCGACGGCTGGGCGGAAGTGAGTTCGGTGCAGGTCATCGACCTGGCCAAGCGTTTCGAGGCCGATGGCGTCTCGGCGATCGTCTACACCGACATCGCCAAGGACGGCATGATGCAGGGCTGCAACGTGCCCTTCACCAAAGCCCTGGCCGAAGCTACGCGCATCCCGGTAATCGCCTCGGGCGGCATTCACAACCTGGGTGACATCAAGGCCCTGCTGGACGCCAAGGCCCCGGGCATCATCGGCGCCATCACCGGCCGTGCCATCTACGAAGGCACCCTCGATGTCGCCGAGGCCCAGGCCTTCTGCGACAACTACCAAGGCTGAGGACTGAACCATGGCACTGGCCAAGCGCATCATCCCTTGCCTGGACGTGGACAACGGCCGGGTGGTCAAGGGCGTCAAGTTCGAGAACATCCGTGATGCCGGCGACCCGGTGGAAATCGCCCGTCGCTACAACGAGCAGGGTGCCGACGAAATCACCTTCCTCGACATCACGGCCAGCGTTGATGGCCGCGACACCACGCTGCATACCGTCGAGCGCATGGCCAGCCAGGTGTTCATCCCGCTGACCGTGGGCGGTGGCGTGCGCACCGTGCAGGACATCCGCAACCTGCTCAACGCCGGTGCCGACAAGGTTTCGATCAACACTGCTGCGGTGTTCAATCCGGAGTTCGTCGGCGAGGCGGCGGACCGTTTCGGTTCGCAGTGCATCGTCGTCGCCATCGACGCCAAGAAGGTGTCCGGGCCAGGTGAAGCGCCGCGCTGGGAGATCTTCACCCACGGCGGGCGCAAGCCTACCGGGTTGGATGCCGTTGAATGGGCGAAGAAGATGGAAGGCCTGGGTGCCGGCGAGATCCTCCTGACCAGCATGGACCAGGACGGCATGAAGAACGGTTTTGACCTGGGTGTGACCCGTGCCATTAGCGATGCGCTGGGGATTCCGGTGATCGCTTCGGGTGGTGTGGGTAACCTGCAGCACCTGGCTGACGGGATTCTCGAAGGGCATGCCAGCGCGGTGCTGGCGGCCAGCATCTTCCACTTTGGCGAGTACACGGTGCCTGAGGCCAAGGCTTACATGGCTTCGCGCGGTATCGTCGTTCGCTGAACCATTGATTGGGGCTGCTGTGCAGCCCCAATGGCATCACCCGTGGTTCTTGCCGAGCAAGGCGTGGTAAAGCTCGGTATCCCCAAGTATCCCCACCACCTTGTCATTCTCCTGCAGCACCAGCTTGTTGCCCGTCTGGTAACGAATCTGCAGCGCCTCACGCATTCCGATATCGGCGTGCACCAGCGTCGGCTTGCGCCCCAGCCCTTCCACGGCCTGCCCCGGCACCCAGTTCTGCATGTCCAGCCCGTTCTGCCCCTGGCGTGCACGCTTGATCGAATTCCCTTCACCCAGGTCCAGCCACGAATCGCCACCCGGGTCCAGGCACACCGAGCCATTGACCCGTTTGCAGTTGTCCAGGCTGCGCATCAGGCTGCGGCCGCACAGCACGTTCAGCGGGTTGGTGTGGGCGACGAAGGTACGCACGTACTCGTCGGCCGGGTTCAGCACAATCTCTTCCGGCTTGCTGTACTGGATGATCCGCCCGTCTTTCATGATGGCGATGCGGCTGCCCAGCTTCAGGGCCTCGTCGAGGTCGTGGCTGACGAACACGATGGTCTTGCTCAGCTTGGCCTGCAGGCCCAGCAACTCGTCTTGCAGGCCCTGGCGGATCAGCGGATCGAGGGCCGAGAACGGTTCGTCCATCAGCAGGATGTCGGCATCCATCGCCAGCGCCCTGGCCAGGCCCACACGCTGCTGCATGCCGCCGGAAAGTTCGTCCGGCTTCTTGTTGCGCCACTGGGTCAGGCCGACCAGTTCGAGCTTCTCGTCGACCAGCTTGCGCCGTTCCTTTTCCGGGCGGCCCTGCATTTCCAGGCCGAAGCTGATGTTCTCGCGCACCGTCAGCCACGGCATCAGGGCGAACTTCTGGAACACCATGGCGATGCGCTTGGTGCGCATCATCTTCAGCTCTGCCGGGGTGCAGTGGGCAATGTCGATGTGTTTGCCCTCATGCTCGACGAACAGCTTGCCGCGGCTCACGGTGTTGAGGCCGTTGATGCAGCGCAGCAGGCTCGACTTGCCCGAGCCGGACAGGCCCATCAGTACGCAGATCTCGCCTTTGTTGATATCCAGGTTGGCCTTTTCCACACCGACCACCAGGCCGGTCTGCTTGAGGATCTGTTCGCGGGTCTGGCCCTTGTCCAGCAGCGCCAGTGCTTCGCGCGGCTTGTTGGAAAAGATGACGTCTACGTCTTCGAATCGAATGATGCTCATGCCTCACCCCTTACCGGCAGTTCCGGTTGCTTGCAGATACGGTCGAGCATGATCGCCAGCAGCACGATCGCCAGGCCCGCTTCGAAGCCCAGGGAGATATCAGCGGTGTTCAGTGCGTTGACCACAGGTTTGCCCAGGCCATCGGCGCCCACCAGGGCGGCAATCACCACCATCGATAGCGACAGCATGATGCACTGGGTGACGCCGGCGGCGATGCTCGGCATCGCGTGCGGCAGTTCGATACGAGTGAGCAGCTGGCGGCGCGAGCAGCCAAACGCCTTGCCGGCGTCCATCAGTTCTTGCGGCACGTCGCAGATGCCCAGGTAAGTCAGGCGGATCGGCGCGGCGATGGCGAACACCACCGTCGAGATCAGCCCCGGCACCACGCCCAGGCCGAACAGGGTCAGGGTCGGGATCAGGTAGACGAAGGTTGGCACGGTCTGCATCAGGTCGAGCACCGGGCGCATGGCGGTGTAGAACATTGGCTTGTGCGCGGCGACGATGCCCAGCGGCACGCCGATGGCCACGCAGACCACGGTGGCGAAGGTCACCTGGGCCAGGGTCTCCATGGTTTCCTGCCAGTACCCCAGGTTGAGGATCAGCAGGAAGGAAAGGGCGACGAATGCGGTAAGCGCCCACTTGCGCTGGATGAAGTGCGCCAAGGCGGCGAACAGGGCGATGAGCACGAACGGGTTGAAGAAGGTCAGGGTACTGGTGACGCCATGGATCATGAACTCCAGGCCTCGGGCAATGGCGTCGAAGTAGTTCGCGCCATTCTGGGTCAGCCATTCGACGAACGACGCGATGTACTGACCCAAGGGTATTTTCTGATCGATGAGCATGATAGCGAGCTTCCACCTGCAAAGATTGAAATCAGTCCGGGGCGGGCACGGTCCCGCCCCGAGGTAGCGCTACGACGTATTGCGTTATTGAGCGAGCTTGGCCTTGGCCGCCTCAAGGCCGGGTTTGCCATCCACGGTGGTGACGCCCGCCAGCCAGGTGTCCAGCTTGCCGGGGTTGTCCTTGAGCCACTTCTTGGCGGCCGCCTCGGGCTTCATCTTGTCGTCCAGGACATAGCCCATCATGGTGCTTTCATCCTTGAGCTCGAACGACAGGTTCTTCAAGAGCTGGCCGACGTTGCTGCATTCCTGCACATAGTCCTTGCGGGTGTTGGTCAGCACGGTGGCCTTGCCGAACTCGGGGCCGAAGAACTCGTCCCCGCCGGTCAGGTACTGCATCTTGAAGCGGGTGTTCATCGGGTGCGGCTCCCAGCCCAGGAACACCACCGCCTCGTTACGCTTCTGCGCACGGTCTACCTGCGACAGCATGCCGGCTTCGCTCGACTGGACGATCTTGAAACCGGCATCCTTCAGGCCGAAGGCGTTCTTGTCGATCATGCTCTGGATGGTGCGGTTGCCATCGTTGCCGGGCTCGATGCCGTAGATCTTGCCGTCCAGTTCCTTCTTGAACTTGGGAATGTCGCTGAAATCCTTGAGCCCCTTGTCATACAGCGCCTGGGGTACCGCCAGGGTGTACTTGGCGTTCTCCAGGTTGGCGCGCACGGTATCCACAGTGCCGGCGTCGCGGTACTGCTTGATGTCGTTCTCCATGGTCGGCATCCAGTTGCCGAGAAACACGTCCAGGTCCTTGCCGGTGGCCAGCGACTTGTAGGTCACCGGTACCGAGATCATGGTGGTGTGGGTCTTGTAACCCAGTGCTTCGAGCACAACGCTGGTGGTTGCCGTAGTCACGGTGATATCGGTCCAGCCGACATCGGAGAAGCGTACCGTCTGGCACTGCTCGGGCTCGGCGGCCTGGGCCAGCAGAGGTGCGGACAGCATCGCAACCAGCAACAGCGAGGGTGAACCTTTCATGGATGGACTCCTGTGATTTTGTCTTCGGGTTCGCATGGGTCGCCGGGCTTTCTCAGGGTCCGGTCGACCAGGCCTGCAGAGGGCAGGTTGCGTGGCCGTGCTTTACGAGTCGCTTTCGATAATCCTCCAGCGCCGGGCAATCGCCTACTGGTGGGGTCGTAACCAGTACGGAACGGGTCGCATCCAGTACTGGCGATGTCGTTTATGAGTTTTTCCACCCCCGTAGCCGCATTTTTGCGTCACCAGGCCGCTCGAAAGCGGCGCGCAGGTGGCCGAAAAGGCTGCGGCGCTGCTGGACAAAAGTACGTCGGTTGCAGACGGCGAGGGGGCAGGCAAAAGCCCGATGATGCGTGCATTCGTGGCGGCTCGCAGCTTCAGCCTAGCAGTTGCCCCGCCCTGCGCATGGCGCGCAGAGACAAGCCCAGCAAGAGGTGATTCGACAATGGCCATCAGCGTGTTCGACCTGTTCAAGATCGGTGTCGGGCCTTCCAGCTCCCACACCGTCGGCCCCATGCGTGCTGGCGCTTTGTTCGTCCAGGGCCTGCGTGAGCGCGGCGAGCTGGAACAGGTGCAAAGGATCGAAGTGCGGCTGTACGGTTCGTTGTCGGCCACCGGCATCGGCCACGGTACTGACAACGCCACCATCATGGGCCTGATGGGCGAATGGCCGGACGCCATCGACCCGACCCAGATCGTCCCGCGCATCGCCGACCTGCGCGAAACCAACACCCTGAAGCTGGATAACCGCCTGCCCATCGAGTTCGTCTGGGCCCGCGACATGCTGCTGTTGGACGAGAACCTGCCATACCACCCCAACGCCATGACCCTGATCGCCGAAGGCGCCCAGGGCGAGCTGCACCGCGATACCTACTACTCGGTCGGTGGCGGCTTCGTGGTCGACGCCGCCCAGGCCGCTAGCGGCGTGCTGGATGCCGACCAGACGGTGCTGCCGTATGATTTCAACAGCGCCGCCGAACTGCTGCGTCTGTGCAAGCAAAACGACCTCAGCGTGTCGCAATTGATGATGGCCAACGAGAAGGTCTGGCGCAGCGAGGAAGAGATCCGCGCCGGCCTGCACAAGCTCTGGGAAGCCATGCAGGAATGCGTCAACAACGGCCTGAAGTACGAAGGCACGTTGCCCGGCGGGCTCAATGTGCGCCGCCGCGCTGCCAAGCTGCACCGCAGCCTGCAGGAAATCGGCAAGCCCAACGTGATCGGCTCGACCATGAGCGCCATGGAGTGGGTCAACCTGTTCGCCCTGGCGGTCAACGAAGAGAACGCCGCCGGCGGGCGCATGGTTACCGCGCCCACCAACGGCGCGGCCGGCATCATCCCAGCGGTGCTGCACTACTACATGCGCTTCAGCGATGCCGTGAATGAGTCCAGCGTGGTCGACTACTTCCTCGCTGCCGCTGCCGTGGGCATCCTGTGCAAGAAGAACGCGTCGATTTCCGGTGCCGAAGTCGGTTGCCAGGGTGAGGTCGGCTCGGCCTGCGCCATGGCCGCTGCGGGCCTTGCCGAAGTCCTCGGGGCGACCCCGCCGCAGGTGGAGAACGCCGCAGAGATCGCACTGGAACATAACCTTGGCCTGACCTGCGACCCGGTCGGAGGCCTGGTACAGGTGCCGTGCATCGAGCGCAACGCGATTGCTGCGGTGAAGGCGATCAATGCTGTGCAGATGTCCCTGCGCGGCGATGGCGAGCACTTCATCTCCCTCGACCAGGTGATCCGTACCATGCGCGACACCGGTGCCGACATGCACGACAAATATAAAGAGACCTCGCGCGGTGGCCTGGCGGTCAGCGCCATTGAATGTTGATGCGCCGATAACGCGCTGATCCGCCTACAGCGCCCCGTTTCGGGGCGTTTGTGTTTCTACCGATCGTCGGGTGTCGCTATCAGTGCGGGCATTGTCGGTGACACTCAAGAGTGTCGTTTCTGGGCAACCTACACTGCGCGTGTCACCAAATTGCTCAGTTGTTACACGCAAGGCGCTAGCACGGCGCTTTGCGCAGACTGGCCAACTCGACCGAAGTCCCTGATTTGCCGAACGAAGGCGTCGTTTTCAGGTTTTTTTGGATGGCCGTTCAATTTCAGGCACGGCCTTTGCGTTGAGATTGGCAACCAAGCCCCTGCATACGAATCTGGGGCCATAACAAGAAATCAGTGCCCGCCTGAGGCATACCCTGCATTTGTGTGAGGAGAAATCGCGATGACGTCGTACACCTCCGGGAATCCAACCCAGAACCGCACAGCACCCCAGTCCATCGGGTTTCTTCTTCTGGACAATTTCACCCTGATTTCCCTGGCGTCGGCGGTCGAGCCGCTGCGCATGGCCAACCAGCTGTCCGGCCGCGAGCTGTACCGCTGGCATACGCTGACCGTCGATGGCGGCCAGGTGTGGGCCAGCGACGGCCTGCAGATCACCCCCGATGCCGCCATGCATAACGCACCGCCGATCGATACCGTGATCGTCTGTGGTGGCGTCGGCATCCAGCGTACCGTCACCCGTGAGCATGTCACCTGGCTGCAGGCCCAGGCGCGCCAGTCGCGCCGCCTCGGTGCAGTATGCACCGGCAGCTGGGCACTGGGCTGCGCCGGGCTGCTCGATGGTTTTGATTGCAGCGTACACTGGGAATGCCTGGCAGCCATGCAGGAGGCCTTCCCGCGGGTCAACATGAGCACCCGTCTGTTCACCCTCGACCGTAACCGCTTCACCAGCTCCGGGGGCACCGCGCCGCTGGACATGATGCTGCACCTGATCAGCCGCGATCACGGCCGCGAGCTGTCGGCGGCGATCTCCGAGATGTTTGTCTACGAGCGCATCCGCAACGAACAGGACCACCAGCGCGTACCGCTCAAGCACATGCTCGGTACCAACCAGCCGAAGCTGCAGGAAATTGTCGCGCTGATGGAGGCCAACCTCGAAGAGCCGATCGACCTCGACGAACTGGCCGTGTACGTATCGGTATCGCGCCGCCAACTCGAACGGCTGTTCCAGAAGTACCTGCATTGCTCGCCGTCGCGCTATTACCTGAAGCTGCGCCTGATCCGCGCGCGGCAGCTGCTCAAGCAGACGCCGATGTCGATCATCGAAGTGGCCTCGGTGTGCGGTTTCGTCTCCACGCCGCACTTCTCCAAGTGCTACCGCGAGTACTTCGGCATTCCGCCGCGTGACGAGCGTGTCGGCTCCAACACTGCGCAGCAGGTGGCGATGATGCCTATCCCGCAGGCCATGACCCTGTCGCCGCACAGCGGGCCGATGGCGGCCCTGAGCCAGGCTCGCAACGAGTCGACCTTTGCCAGCGTAAGGCTCTGAAATAGCACCGGCCTCTTCGCGGGCTTGCCCGCGAAGAGGCCGGTTCAGGAAAACTCGGTCAAGCGCGCTTGTTGAATTGCGCCAACGCTGGCAACAGCTGCTTGTCGATGGCCTGGCGCACTGCCGGTAAAATGGTCGCGCTTCCGGTATACATCTGCTCCACCATCCCCTTCAACGCCCGTGCATTAGGCTCGGTCAGCCCCCGCACCACCGCTTCGCAGGCCTGCTCGGCACTGGCCCCGGCCGGTATGTCGAACCCGCGAGCGCGCAGGTGGCCTGCCAGGTCGTCCTGGTCTATCAAATCCGCATGCATCATGGCTGTTGTCCCTTTTATCGCGAAGAGAGTGCTGCTGTGATTTACGACCGATTCTGTGTCCGCAGCGACAGGCTCGCAAGGGCAGAATGTCGCCATGGCTGGTTTGGCTAAGAACAGGTCGTTCCCGGCTAATTGCACGAGCCGGGAAGCCAGCAGACTGCATCCATTCACGGTCCACGGGGGTTTGGTCACCCTCACTCATGCACAGTGGATGTTGCTCGCTCTTGGCCCCGGATGCTCACGGCTTTCCGGGGTTATTTTTTTTCCATAATGACAATGCGTGCCATCGTCAATCACATGCACCTATCATTTTTGCCAGGTGCGGTAAGCGGCACAGCCTTCTTACAATATGGAAAACACTCCTTGGGCGTGGCCATTATGAAGTTGAAAGTATGGGTGAGTCTGCCGGCGATTTTGGTTTTGCTATTATTGTCTGCGTGTGCTGCGTTGACGAAAAATGGGTCTACTGCCATCGCCCCTGCACAACAGCTTTTTACTGAAACAAGTAGAGCGAGATCGGTGCTTCTGGAGCGGTCAGACAATAAATACCTGAAATCACTGTCAATGGATCCCAGCAGTAAGAAAGTAACCTTTGTTGATGTCAATTTGGCGATCATTGATGCAGCCTCAGAGCACATCGCTGTAACTTTGCCCGGTGGGCAATCTACGCTGTTCAGCAAGCGAGCTTTTAATGAGCTTGCTCCCGGAGTATCTGGTTGGGTTGGATATAAACCTTCCGTGTGGAAAGCGGAGCATCCAGAAGCAACGAAAGAGATTGATGCTGATCCACTCTATTCAATTTCCCTTGTGCGCGAGGGAGAAAATCTGGTGGGGGAAGTAGTCGATAACGGAACGCACTATCGCCTTGAATCAATTGGTCCTGCACAATTTGTACTGATCGAGGTTGACCAGAGCAAGTTACCACCTGAAAAAGAACTACTTATAGATGCGCAGAGCGCACCCACTGAGGATGCACCTGTTATACCAACTTCCGCAAGAAGCTTCATTAGAGTACTGTTGGTGTCAACCATCGAGGCACGCGCTAAAAATCCCAACTACAAAGCAGCAATGGCCCAAGCATTACAGGACGCCAATGTTTATATGATAAATAGTAATGTTGCCATTACTTATGAGATCGCCGGCTACTACGATGCTGAATACTCGGATGAGGGTAAGGGTAGCCAATTGGGGGACTTAAAAGAGCCGACCCGGCCACTCGGGGCCGCAGTGGCGCCCATACGTGACCAGCTCCGTGCTGATCTGGTAACAATGTATTCAACAAATCCAAGCTATTGTGGAATGGGGTTCGTCAATGCTGGCCGCAGTACCGCGTTTTCGGTGATCTCTTGCCTTTCTTCAATGTCACATGAGTTAGGGCACAATCTGGGAGCAAACCATAATTGGGAAGAGGGTCAAGCAGAGGGTAACCCAAAATACCAATATGGATTTCGTTACACTGGTACACCTCGCTTCCGAACTCAAATGTCATACGACTGCTCTGGGGGAGCATGTCCTAAGATAGGTTATCATTCGAACCCTCGTCTCACCTATGAAGGTATCGCAATTGGCACCGTTGAGCATCATGATGTCGCACGACGGTTCAATGAACGTAGAGAAACGGTAGAAAATTTCTATCCGCCACCCGTTACCCCAATACACTATACCCTATACGAGAAACCATTTCACAAAGGTAAGGCCTGCAGATTTGAGCGAAACTCAGAAGATAAAATTGATATCCAGCAACAATGTGGGTCTGATTGGAGCGATGTGGGATCGGCTCTAGTCACTTATTTGAAGCCGGGGTACAGGGTGAGGTTTGGGTCCGATGAAGGCTCTATCAGCTTTGTCAATGTGGGTGACATGACCATTCTGAGAGCTCTTATTATAGGCTCGTCAATCGCACCCATCGGGTTCGATGTCGAATTTCATGGCGAGACTGGAAAAATAAAGTGGGTAACTACTACTCCGAAGTAGTCATGCGCTGCTCGCGCTTCATAAACTGCGAACCGCGTCAGGGCGGTTCGCAGCTTTATACTTTAGCTTGCCACGATGAATATTTCTATTTTGCAGGGGGGCATAACGCCGTCCCTCTTATATCAATATATTCCATGAGCTGGCACGATTGAACGTGCCGGTACCTGTATATAGGGAAGACTGTATTCAGGAGCCAGCACCCAGGCTCATGACCCGTCCGACGTACTTGGCTGCCGGTAGTTTATGTTGCTCATGCGCCAAGCGTTGTAGCAAGCCGTTACTTCGCTCACTGAACGGCGCCGACTTCGGCCCCGCCAGATCCACATGCAGCAGCATCTGCTCGCTCGCGGCTAGTACTTCGTCAAACCCCGCCCGATGCAGGCTGTGATAGACGTGCAGGCGCTTGCGATCGAAGCCGATGATCTGCGTCTGCACCCACACCTCGGTCCCCAGCTTCACCTCGTGCAGGTAGTTGACGTGGGCTTCCAGGGTGAACAGTGAGTTACCGCTCTGTCCCCGGCTGTCGGCGTCCAGGCCGATGCACTCCATCAGCGCATCGGTGGCGTAGCTGAAAATCAGCAGGTAGAAGGCATCGCGCAGATGCCCGTTGTAGTCGACCCAGTCCTCCTGGACTGGGGTGCGATAGGTGATCAATGCGGGCATCGTCTGCTCCTCAGTCGCCAAAGGCCATGCCGTGGCTGGCCTTGCTGGTCTTCACCGCTTCCAGCACGGCCAGCAGGGCGTCATCACGATAGCGCTCAAGCGCCGCAATGCTGCGGTCACCCAACTGTTCCGACGTGCCTTCGACCACATCGTCGATCAGCTTGTCGGTCAGCTCGGGTGCCGGCAGGTAGGTCCAGGGCAGCTTCAGCGCCGGGCCGAACTGGGCCATGAAGTGGCGCATGCCGGCATCACCACCGGCCAGGGTGTAGGTGAGGAAGGTGCCCATGAACGACCAGCGCAGGCCCGCGCCGAAGCGGATCGCGTCGTCGATTTCACCGGTGCTGGCCACGCCATCGTTGACCAGGTGCAGAGCCTCGCGCCACAACGCTTCGAGCAGGCGGTCGGCGATGAAACCGGGGACTTCCTTGCGCACATGCAGCGGGCGCATGCCGAGGGCGGTGTAGATGGTCTTGGCGGCTTCGATGGCTTCAGGTGCGGTGCGGTTGCCGCCGACGATCTCGACCAGCGGCAGCAGGTACACCGGGTTGAACGGGTGGCCGACCACGCAGCGCTCGGGGTGAGTGGCCGATTCGTAGAACTCGCTGGGCAGCAGGCCCGAGGTACTGGAGCCGATGATCGCGTTGGGCTTGGCGGCGGCGCTGATCTTCGCGTGCAGGTCGAGCTTGAGGTCCAGGCGCTCGGGTGCGCTTTCCTGGATGAAGTCGGCGTCGCGCACGCACTCCTCGATGGTGGCCACGAACTTCAGCCGGCTCTGCGATGCGCCTGGCGCCAGGCCTTGTTTCTCCAGTGCCGGCCAGGCGTTGGCGATGCGCTTGCGCAGGGCCTGCTCGGCGCCGGGCGCCGGGTCCCAGGCGACCACGTCCAGGCCATGGGCCAGGGCGCGGGCGACCCAGCCACTGCCGATCACGCCGCTACCCAGAGCGGCGAAGGTCTTGATCTCGGTGATGAAGGGCATATCGGTCTCCTGAAGGGGATCAGCGGCGCTTGAGGTTCATTTTTTCCCGGCCTTCGGCCGGGCTGAGCACGCGGCCACCCATGCGGGTGATGATTTCGGCTGCGCGCTCCACCAGCTGGCCGTTGCTGGCCAGCACGCCACGGTCCAGGTACAGGTTGTCTTCCAGGCCTACTCGCACGTTGCCGCCGAGCAGCACGGCCTGCGCGGCCATTGGCATTTGCATGCGGCCGATGCCGAAGCCGGCCCAGGTAACGTTGGCTGGCAGGTTGTCGACCATGGCCTTCATGGTAGTGGTGTCGGCCGGTGCGCCCCACGGGATGCCCAGGCACAGCTGGAACAGCGGGTCGTCGAGCAGGCCTTCTTTCATCATCTGCTTGGCGAACCACAGGTGGCCGGTGTCGAAGATCTCCAGCTCGGCCTTCACCCCCAATTCGGTGATGCGCTTGGCGCCGGCGCGCAGTTGCGCGGGGGTGGAGACGTAGATGGCGTTGCCGTCGCCGAAGTTGAGGGTGCCGCAGTCGAGGGTGCAGATTTCCGGCAGCAGGGCTTCGACGTGGGCCAGGCGCTCCAGCGGGCCGATCAGGTCGGTGCCGGGGCCGAATTCCATCGGCGATTCGCCTGGGCCGATTTCCAGGTCGCCGCCCATGCCGGCGGTGAGGTTGACGATGATGTCGACGTCGGCCTCGCGGATACGCTCCATGACTTCGCGGTACAGCGCCACGTCACGGCTGAAACGGCCGGTCTGAGGGTCGCGGACGTGGCAGTGGACCACGGTGGCGCCGGCCTTGGCGGCTTCGACGGCGGATTCGGCGATCTGTTTCGGGGTGACCGGGACCAGGTGGCTCTTGGCGACCGTGTCGCCAGCGCCGGTGAGGGCGCAGGTGATGATGACGTCGTGGTTCATGGCGAGGTTCCTTGGGTTGTCTTTGCTGGCCCTTTCGCGGGGCAAGCCTGCTCCTACAGGGGACCGTGGAGGCCCTGGCATGCGTGTAACCTGTAGGAGCGGGCTTGTCCCGCGAAGAGGCCGGATCAGTTGGCGGTGAGCTTGAGGTTGTCCGCAGCCGGCTTGCCATCGAAGGTGGTCACACCCTCAAGCCAGCGGGCTTTGTCGTCGGGGTGATCTTTGAGCCACTGGCGGGCCGATTCAAGCGCGTCCTTGTGGTCGAGCAGCGGCTGCATCATGCGGCTCTCGTCCTCGGCGCTGAAGTTCAGGTTGGCCAGCAGGCGGTGGGCGTTGGGGCAGCGTTCGGCGTAGTCCGGCGCGGTCACCGTCCACACCGTGGCACGGCCTTCGTCCGGGCCCAGGGCGTCCTGGCTGTCGCCCAGGTAGGCCATGTCGATGTTCACGTTCATCGGGTGCGGCGCCCAGCCGAAGAACACCACCGCTTCCTTGCGCCGTACGGCGCGATCGACGGCAGCGAGCATGCCGGCTTCGCTGGACTCGACCAGCTGGAACTTGCCGAGGTCGAACTGGTTCTTGGTGATCATCGCCTTGATCTGGGTGTTGGCGCCGGAGCCGGGCTCGATGCCGTAGATCTTGCCGCCCAGCTCCTTCTCGAACTTGTGGATGTCGGCGAAGGTCTTCAGGCCCTTGTCATACAGATACTTCGGCACGGCAAGGGTGGCGCGGGCGTCTTCCAGGCTGGGCTTGTCGAGCACCTTGACCTGGTTGGCGTCGACGAACGGGGTAATGGTCTGGGTCATGATCGGGTTCCAGTAACCCAGGAACATGTCCAGGCGCTTGTCGCGGATACCAGCGAAGATGATCTGCTGCGAGGCGCTGGTCTGTTTGGTCTGGTAACCCAGGCCGTCGAGCAGCACCTGGGCCATGGCGCTGGTGGCGATGACGTCGGTCCAGTTGACCACGCCCAGGCGGACGTTCTTGCAAACTGCCGGCTCGGCGGCGAATAGCGGGGTGGAAGCGATGCTGCTCAGGGCAAGGGTCAACAGGCTGCGGCGGATCAAGCTATGCATGGTGGCTCTCCATCGGCAGTACATATTGTTATTGAGGGCGGCCTCTGCGGGCCGTGTGGATAAGCTACGCTGGCGACAGGGTGGGAAATCGCACCCTGGCGACCAAGATTTGCACGGAGGCGACCACCTTTCGTCGTGGAGCAAGTAATGCCGCAACTGATTCATTTCCTGTTGTTGCCGGGGTTCTCGGCAATGGGGTTCATCAGCGCACTGGAGCCACTGCGCGTGGCCAACCGTTTCAAAGGGCCGTCGTATCGCTGGCGCGTGCTCAGCCTGGATGGCGGTGCGGTGCAGGCGAGCAATGGCATGTCGGTGAACGCCGACGCTGCGTTGGCGGAGAGCGAGCCAGGTGATGTGCTGCTGATTGTTGCCGGCTTCGAGCCGCTGGCCTGTTATGGCCCCCGCCTGCAGCAGGTACTGCGCCGGCTTGACCATGAAGGGGCGATTCTCGGTGGTATCGACACCGGCCCGGTGGTGTTGGCCGAGGCCGGACTGCTTGACGGTTATCGCGCGACCTTGCACTGGGAAGCGCTGGATGCGTTCAAGGAGCGTTATCCGCGCCTGCAAGTGACTCAGGAGCTGTTCGAGATTGACCGGCGGCGCATCACTTGCGCGGGAGGCACTGCGTCGATCGACCTGATGCTGGACCTGATAGCGCAGGCCCATGGCAGCGAGCTGGCGGTGCAGGTGTCAGAACAGTTCGTGCTCGGCCGCATCCGCCCGCGCCAGGACCACCAGCGGATGCAAATTGCCTCACGCTATGGCATCAGCAACCGCAAGCTGGTGCAGGTGATCGGTGAGATGGAAAAGCACACCGAGCCGCCGTTGAGCACCTTGGAACTGGCGTCCCGAGCCATGATCACCAGGCGTCAACTGGAGCGCTTGTTTCGTTTATACCTGAATGACACGCCAAGTGGCTTTTATCTCGGCCTGCGCCTGGACAAGGCACGTCAGCTGCTGTGCCAGACGCAGATGAGCATCACCCAGGTCAGCGTGGCGTGTGGTTTCGAGCTGCCGTCGTACTTCACTCGCCGATATAAGCGGCGCTTTGGCCGCTGCCCGCGCGAAGAACGTCAAGTACTGAAGCCACAGGCGCCAGATCAGAACTGATCGAGGTTGGAAAGCGCCTGCAGTCGGCTTTCGAGCTGGGCTCGCCGAGCCTCGAATGCCTGGGTGTCAAGTTTCGCGCCCAGGTGATTCAGTAGCAGGGCCAGACGCGTGCGAGGGGCGTCCGGGTCGGTCGCACACCACAGGTGAAATATAATTGCCACGGGCTCGCCCTCATCATCCACGTCGAACGCGATGCTCATATGCGAGCTGGCCGATGTGCTGCGCAGCAGTGCGAGGTCTGGCTGTTTCAAACCATGGAGTATGTCACTGGCAACCCGTTTGAACTTGAGGTTTGGCTGTTGAGGTGGCGGAATCCAGCCAGAGAAGACATCTTCAAACACAGCGTCCGTAGGCGTGCAGGTGATGTTTCTTGTTGTCCGTTCAAACAGCTTGGCCCCGTAATCTTCCAGGGTGAGCAGAAAGCGACTGAGCCAACGCTGGCCATCTTGCTGGCGGTCATGACTCCCGTTGGCCTCCAGTTGCGCCAGGCGCAAGCAGGCATGCAGGTCTTCGTAACGCTGGGCGGCAGGTTTCGCAGGCATGTTGCGGGCGCTCGGGTTATGCGCAAGAAGGGGAAACTGGCGCCGCAGGCGGCGCCAGGTTCGGGTCAGATGTCGAGAGCCAGGATGTCGAACGCTTGGCTGGCCAGCTTCAACCTGACGGCCTCGCGCATGGCTTCGAAGTGGCGAACACTGAACGAGCCTTGTTGCGAGGCGCGGTACACACGAGTGTTCGACTTGTCGATGATGCGGCCAGCGGAACCTGCCGCCTTTTCGGCCTTGTCGTAGCTCAGCTGAACGCTGGTCATGTGCATGATCGGCAGCCCTTGCGGCGACATTTCGCAGGCGGAAATCTGGATAGTGCTGGATTTGCCCGACACGCTCACGCTGCTTTCTTCAAGCAGTTGCTGCGCCTTTGGCGTTTTCACGATCACTTCGAAAGAGCGTTTCACACAGCGGCTCAAGCGATGGCTGCGGCCGATCTGGACAGTAACAATCTCCGGCGCCAGGGTTGCCAGCGTGTGGGTGTCTTTGTCGAGGGCTTCCTCAACATGGGCGGCGCCGGTCAGTGTCCAGCCGAACTTGCCCAGGCCGTCGTTGTAGTAGTTGTACCACTCGCGCTGCTGGGTTTCCTTGTCGAACTTCTTGTTGGCCGACAGGTTCATCAGGCGCATGCCATCCAGCACGTCTTCCGCAACGCTTGCCGGTACATCCGGAGCAAAGATGCAGACGGTGTTGGCGACCATGACTGCGCGCTCTTCGCCTTCTTTCTTCAGGGCAGCGATGGCGCCGTCCATGTCGGTTTTGCTGAGGTTGGAGGTCATATCTTGGATTCCGATCAAGTACATTCCAGCGCCTCGGGTGAGGCGCCTGGGATGCACTGTGGTTCGGATCACCCACGCAGATAAGCTGAAAGCCTTTCCCGCTCAGCGGACATTTCTACTGCTGGCCAATGGACTGCAAATATTCCGAGCGGTCATCGCTGCGCTGTGCCACGCAGGTATCCCAGGCTGCCTGGAATGCCTTGCTGCCAGGCTTCTCGGCATAGGTCTCGACCTTGCAATCGGCATCGCGCAGCTGCGTCCACAATTTCTCGGCGGCCTCCATGCGCCCGACCAGCGCCGTTGCCTTGTCGCCTTCATCGGCATACTGGTCGCGAATGCGCTGGATCAGGTCGTCATACGCCGATTTCAGCTCGCGCTCGGCGGTCTGCTTGTTGAATGCCGCACAAGCGAAGGTCTGCTGGTCGCTCTCGACGTTGTCGCACGGGGTGCTTTCTTCCTCGCTGGCGTGGGCGCCCGAGACGACCGCCAGCAGTACCAGCCATGCCATTGATTTCATCCGTTTTCTCCTTAACAAGGCTGACGAATCGGCTGGATTCTCGCTCAGCCGCAGAGAAGACGATAGCTCCCAGACGAAATGTTCATGAAACGGCGTGGGATGTCGTTATCGAGACTGTCTCTCATCCCCAGGCGGCGTGCCAGAGGCCGCGATGTCGCGCATTGACGCTTTCGGCAAACCCCCTGTCGTTTTTGCATCGGGGCGCCTTTGGGCACAGGCATATGCTGGCCCCAAAGCGCCGGCAGAAGATTCGGCGCGGCCCAAATCAACAAAGGGGACAGCCTGATGAGCCCAGCCGAACTTCACGCCGACAGCATCGTCATCGACGGCCTGATCATTGCCAAATGGAACCGCGAGCTGTTCGAGGACATGCGCAAGGGCGGGCTGACTGCGGCCAACTGCACGGTGTCGGTCTGGGAAGGCTTCAAGGCGACCGTTGACCAGATCGCCGCCAGCCAGAAGCTCATCCGCGACAATAGCGACCTGGTGATGCCGGTACGTACCACCGCCGACATCCGCAAGGCCAAGGAACTGGGCAAGACCGGTATCCTCTTCGGCTTCCAGAACGCCCATGCGTTCGAAGACCAGATCGCCTACGTCGATGTGTTCAAGCAGCTGGGCGTGGGCATCGTGCAGATGTGCTACAACACCCAGAACCTGGTCGGCACCGGTTGCTACGAGCGTGACGGCGGCCTGTCGGGCTTCGGCCGCGAGATCGTTGCCGAGATGAACCGCGTCGGCATCATGTGCGACCTGTCCCACGTCGGCTCCAAGACCTCCGAGGAAGTCATCCTCGAATCGAAGAAGCCGGTCTGCTACTCCCACTGTCTGCCTTCGGGCCTGAAGGAACACCCGCGCAACAAGTCGGACGCGGAGCTCAAGTTCATCGCCGACCACGGCGGCTTCGTCGGCGTGACCATGTTCGCGCCGTTCCTGGCCAAGGGCATCGATTCGACCATCGACGACTACGCCGAGGCCATCGAGTACACCATGAACATCGTCGGTGAAGACGCCATCGGTATCGGTACCGACTTCACCCAGGGTCACGGCCAGGACTTCTTCGAGTACCTGACCCACGACAAGGGCTACGCCCGTCGCCTGACCAACTTCGGCAAGATCATCAACCCGCTGGGCATTCGCACTGTCGGCGAGTTCCCCAACCTAACCGAGACCCTGCTCAAGCGCGGCCATTCCGAGCGCGTGGTGCGCAAGATCATGGGCGAGAACTGGGTCAACGTCCTCAAGGACGTCTGGGGCGAGTAAGCCGCTCTCCAAGCCTGATAGCCCCTGCCAGCAACGCCGGGGCACCCACATAAAAATTTTATGGAGTTGAGTTTCCATGGCCAAGATCGCCCCGCAATTGCCAATCGAAGTCGACAGCGAGACCGGTGTCTGGACCAGCGACGCCCTGCCGATGCTGTATGTGCCACGCCATTTCTTCGTCAACAACCACATCGGCATCGAGGAAGTGCTGGGCGCCGACGCCTACGCCGAGATCCTCTACAAGGCCGGCTACAAGTCCGCCTGGCACTGGTGCGAAAAGGAAGCCGAATGCCATGGCCTGGAAGGCGTAGCGGTGTTCGAGCACTACATGAAGCGGCTGAGCCAGCGTGGTTGGGGCCTGTTCGAGATCCAGGACATCGACCTGGATAAAGGCACCTGCAGCGTCAAGCTCAAGCACTCCGCCTTCGTGTACGTCTATGGCAAGTGCGGCCGCAAAGTCGACTACATGTTCACCGGCTGGTTCGCCGGCGCCATGGACCAGATTCTCGCTGCCCGCGGCAGCAAGATCCGCACCGTGGCCGAACAGGTCTACGGCGGTTCGGAAGAAGGCCACGAAGATGGCCTGTTCGTTACAAAGCCGTTGTAAGCCGGAGATAGCGTCATGGCATTCGAAGCAATGTTCCAGCCGATTCAGATCGGCAAACTGACCATCCGCAACCGTGTACTCAGCACTGCGCACGCCGAGGTCTACGCCACTGACGGCGGCATGACCACCGACCGCTACGTGAAGTACTACGAAGAGAAGGCCAAGGGTGGTATCGGCCTGGCGATCTGCGGCGGCTCGTCTGTTGTTGCCATCGACAGCCCGCAGGAATGGTGGGCCTCGGTCAACCTGTCGACTGACCGCATCATCCCGCACTTCCAGAACCTTGCTGACGCCATGCACAAGCACGGCGCCAAGATCATGATCCAGATTACCCACATGGGCCGCCGCTCGCGTTGGGACGGCTTCAACTGGCCGACCCTGATGTCGCCGTCGGGTATCCGTGAACCTGTGCACCGCGCCACCTGCAAGACCATCGAGGTGGAAGAGATCTGGCGCGTGATCGGCAACTACGCGCAGGCTGCGCGGCGTGCCAAGGAGGGCGGCCTGGACGGCGTGGAACTGTCGGCCGTGCACCAGCACATGATCGACCAGTTCTGGAGCCCACGGGTCAACAAACGTACCGACGAGTGGGGCGGCACCTTTGAAGGCCGCATGAAGTTCGGCATGGAAGTGCTCAAGGCCGTGCGTGCCGAAGTCGGTGACGACTTCTGCGTCGGCATGCGTATCTGCGGTGACGAGTTCCACCCCGATGGCCTCAGCCACGAGGACATGAAGCAGATCGCCGCGTACTACGACGCCACCGGCATGCTCGACTTCATCGGTGTGGTCGGCTCGGGCTGTGACACTCACAACACCCTGGCCAACGTCATCCCCAACATGAGCTACCCGCCGGAGCCGTTCCTGCACCTGGCGGCCGGCATCAAGGAAGTGGTCAAAGTTCCGGTGCTGCACGCGCAGAACATCAAGGACCCGAACCAGGCCACGCGCATTCTGGAAGGCGGCTACGTGGACATGGTCGGCATGACCCGTGCGCACATGGCCGACCCGCACCTGATCGCCAAGATCAAGATGGGCCAGATCGACCAGATCAAGCAGTGCGTCGGTGCCAACTACTGCATCGACCGCCAGTACCAGGGCCTGGATGTGCTGTGCATCCAGAACGCCGCGACCTCCCGTGAATACATGGGCGTGCCGCACATCATCGAGAAGACCACCGGCGTCAAGCGCAAGGTGGTAGTGGTTGGCGCAGGCCCCGCCGGCATGGAAGCAGCCCGCGTGGCTGCCGAACGCGGCCACGACGTGACCCTGTTCGAGAAGAAGGACCAGATCGGCGGGCAGATCACCATCGCCGCCAAGGCGCCGCAGCGTGACCAGATTGCCGGTATCACCCGTTGGTACCAGCTGGAGCTGGCGCGCCTGAAGGTCGACCTGCGCCTGGGCACCGCCGCTGACGTGGCGACCATCCAGGATCTGCGCCCGGACGTTATCGTGCTGGCGGTGGGTGGCCATTCGTTCCTTGAGCAGAACGAGCACTGGGGCGCCGCCGAAGGGCTGGTGGTCAGCAGCTGGGACGTGCTCGACGGCAAGGTCGCACCGGGCAAGAACGTGCTGGTGTACGACACCATCTGCGAATTCACCGGCATGTCGGTGGCCGACTTCATCGCCGACAAGGGCAGCCAGGTCGAGATCGTCACCGACGACATCAAGCCGGGCGTGGCCATGGGCGGTACCACCTTCCCGACCTACTACCGCAGCATGTACCCCAAAGAAGTGATCATGACCGGCGACATGATGCTGGAAAAGGTCTACCGCGAAGGCGACAAACTGGTGGCGGTCCTGGAGAACGAATACACCGGCGCCAAGGAAGAACGCGTGGTTGACCAGGTTGTGGTGGAAAACGGCGTGCGTCCGGACGAGCAGCTGTACTACGCGCTGAAGGACGGTTCGCGCAACAAGGGCCAGATCGACGTGGAGGCGCTGTTCGCCATCAAGCCACAGCCGATCCTCAGCCAGCCGGGCGAGGGCTACCTGCTGTACCGCATCGGCGACTGCGTGGCCCAGCGCAACGTGCATGCGGCGATCTACGACGCCTTGCGCCTGTGCAAGGACTTCTGATCGCACCGCCTCTGTAGAGGCGGGACTGGCCCCCCTGTAGGAGCGAGCAGAGCTCGCGATGGCGTCAGCCTTGGCAACCGGGTTGTCTGATCGGGCGCTATCGCGAGCGATGCTCGCTCCTACAGGGGTCCGCGCCGCCCTTGAGGCGGCGCAAGAATCCAGCTGTTGTGGGAGCCTCCCATGTTGAACACCCTTCTACCCATCCTGCTGTTCGCTGCCCTTGGCCTGGCAGTGCTCGGCGCCCTGCGCCGGGTGCGCATGTGGCGGCGTGGCCGGCCGTCCAAGGTTGACCTGATCGGCGGCCTGCTGGCCATGCCGCGGCGCTACCTGGTCGATCTGCACCACGTGGTCGAGCGCGACAAGTACATGTCCAAGACCCACGTGGCCACTGCCGGCGGCTTCGTGCTGTCGGCGGCGCTGGCGATCCTGGTGCACGGCTTCGGCCTGCAGAGCAAGATCCTCGGCTACGCGCTGCTGGTGGCCACGGTGATCATGTTCAGCGGCGCCATCTTCGTCTTCAAACGCCGCCTGAACCCGCCTTCGCGCCTGTCCAAGGGCCCGTGGATGCGCCTGCCGAAAAGCCTGCTGGTGTTCGCTGCCAGCTTCTTCATCGCCACCTTGCCGGTCGCTGGCATCCTGCCGGCCAACACCGGTGGCTGGGTGATGGTCGGCATTCTCGGCCTGGGCGTGCTGTGGGGCGTGTCGGAGCTGTTCTTCGGCATGACCTGGGGCGGCCCGATGAAGCACGCCTTCGCCGGTGCCCTGCACCTGGCCTGGCACCGCCGCGCCGAACGTTTCGGCGGTGGCCGCTCCACCGGCCTCAAGCCGCTGGACCTGGAAGACCCGAACGCACCACTGGGCGTGGAAAAGCCAGTGGACTTCACCTGGAACCAACTGCTCGGCTTCGATGCCTGCGTGCAGTGCGGCAAATGTGAAGCCATGTGCCCGGCGTTCGCCGCCGGCCAGCCACTGAACCCGAAAAAACTTATCCAGGACATGGTCATCGGCCTGGCCGGTGGCAGTGACGCCAACTTCGCCGGTAGCCCCTACCCAGGCAAGCCGATTGGCGAACACAGCGGCAACCCGCACCAGCCGATCGTCAACGGCCTGGTCGACGCCGAGACGCTATGGTCGTGCACCACTTGCCGCGCTTGCGTCGAGGAATGCCCGATGATGATCGAGCACGTCGACGCCATCGTCGACATGCGTCGCCACCTCACCCTGGAAAAGGGCGCGACCCCGAACAAGGGCGCCGAGGTGCTGGACAACCTGATCGCCACCGACAACCCTGGCGGCTTTGCGCCTGGCGGGCGGATGAACTGGGCGGCCGACCTCAACCTGCAACTGATGTCGGAGGTGAAGTCCACCGAGGTGCTGTTTTGGGTCGGTGACGGTGCCTTCGACATGCGCAACCAGCGCACCCTGCGTTCGTTCGTCAAAGTACTCAAGGCGTCCGGCGTGGACTTCGCCGTGCTCGGCCTGGAAGAGCGCGACAGCGGTGATGTGGCGCGCCGCCTGGGCGATGAAGCGACCTTCCAGCAACTGGCCAAACGCAACATCCAGACCTTGGCCAAGTACAAGTTCCAGCGCATCGTCACCTGCGATCCGCACAGCTTCCATGTGCTGAAAAATGAATATGGTGCCCTCGGTGGCGAGTACCAGGTGCAGCACCACAGCACGTATATCGCCGAACTGATTGCGGCCAGAAAGTTGAACCTCGGCCAGCACAAGGGCGGCAGCGTCACCTACCACGACCCGTGCTACCTGGGCCGTTACAACGGTGAGTACGAAGCCCCGCGTGAAGTGCTCAAGGCGCTGGGGATCGAAGTGCGCGAAATGGAGCGCTCGGGCTTCCGTTCCCGTTGCTGCGGCGGTGGCGGCGGTGCGCCGATCACCGACATCCCTGGCAAGCAGCGGATCCCGGATATGCGCATGGACGACATCCGCGAGACCCAGGCCGAACTGGTCGCCGTGGGTTGCCCGCAGTGCACCGCGATGCTCGAAGGTGTGGTCGAACCGCGGCCACAGATCAAGGACCTCGCCGAGCTGGTGGCTGATGTGCTGATCGAAGAGGAAACTCCCGCGGCCCCAAAGTCGCCAACGGTTAAACGCGAACCTGCGGAGGTGCATTGATGAGCGAAATCATCCGCCGCGACCCACGCGCCGAGTGGATCGCCCGTAACCGTCTGCATCCGCTGCATGCGGCGATGCAGACGCAACAGACCCGCTGGATGGGGCCAAACGGCCTGATTCGCAAGAACCCCCATGCGATTGCCGCAGGTTTCATCGGCCCTGCCGGCCTCAAGCGCATCGACCGCAGCGGTGCCCAGCAGGGCACCGGTGTCGGTGGGCGGCGTACGGCGGCAGCCGAAGTGCAGCTGCCGCTGCATCAGGTGCCGGCGCCGGCGTTCTATATCGCCGTGGTGCCGGACATGGTGGGCGGCCGCCTGAGCAGCCACGACCGCGACCTGCTGGGCCTGGCCCATGGCCTGGCTGGCAGCGACGGCGCAGTGCTGGCAGTGGTGTTCGGCGAACACAAGGAAAGAAACTTTTCCACAGCCGGTGTCGATCGCCTGCTGGTACTCGAAGGCGAGGAATTTGAAGGTTATGCACCGGAGCAACTGGTGCAGGGCCTGCGCGCTGTGGATAACCAGTTCGCACCGCGCCACTGGTTGCTGCCCGACAGCCGCAGCGGTGGCGGCGAGCTGGGGCGGCGCCTCGGTGCGTCCCTCGGCGAGCGCCCGGCAACGCGGGTCTGGCAGGTCAAGGACGGCCAGTGCATCGGCCGTGCCGGTGCCGGCCAGCAAGACCTGCACCGCGCCGTGCCACGCCTGATCCTGGGCGCGGCGGAGTGTGCCGAGCCGGTCAGCGAAACCCGCCACGAAGCGTTGCCGGTGGAGTTGTCCACAAGCGTGGTGCGCAGCCTGTCGCGCATCGAGGACCTGGGTTCGGTGGCCGTCGACCCGGCGACCATCGCCATGGCCGAAGCCGAGTTCATCGTCTCGGGCGGCAACGGTGTCAAGGATTGGGACCTGTACCACAAGGCCACGGCGGCCCTCGGCGCCACCGAAGGCGCCTCGCGGGTGGCGGTGGACGACGGCTTCATGCCGCGCAACCGCCAGGTCGGTGCCACCGGCACCTGGGTGACTGCACGCGTATACGTGGCTGTGGGTATCTCGGGCGCGATCCAGCACCTGCAGGGCATCGGCGCTTGCGACAAGGTGGTGGCGATCAACATGGACCCAGGCTGCGACATGATCAAACGGGCTGACCTGTCGGTGATTGGCGACAGTTCGGCGATTCTCAAGGCATTGATCGAGGCTGTGGACAACTTCCGCAGCGGCGCTCAACGCGACGCGGCATAAGGGCACGAGCATGAGTACGAAAGTGATCAGCCTGGTTTCCATCGGTGCCCACCCCAGCTCTGGTCGCGCCCGTCGCGCCGAGCAGGATGCCCGCGCCGTGGAGCTGGGCCTGCAGCTGGCTGGGGATAACTTGCAGGTGGTGCATGCCGGCGACCCGCGGGAGGAAGCACTGCGCGCCTACCTGGGCATGGGCCTGGACCATCTGGACGTGCTGGAACAGCCGGCTGGCGCCGATGTGCTGGGCGTGCTGGGTGATTACCTGCGCGATGCTGGCGCCCAACTGGTACTGACCGGAAGCCAGGCCGAGACCGGTGAAGGGTCGGGCATGCTGCCGTTCCTTCTGGCCGAGAAGCTCGGCTGGCCGCTGGTGGTGGGGCTGGCCGAAGTGGAGTCGATCGAAAATGGTACTGCCCAGGTGCTGCAAGCGCTGCCACGCGGTCAGCGGCGTCGGCTCAAGGTGCGGCTGCCGTTATTGGCCACTGTGGATAACGCTGCGCCGAAGCCGCGCCAGAGTGCATTCGGCCCGGCACGGCGGGGTTTGCTGGCAGCGCGCAATGTGGCGATCGTTGAAGATGAACTTCTGGCCGAAGCCGAATTGCAGCCAGCGCGGCCACGACCTAAGCGCCTCAAGGTGATCAAGGCCAAGAGCGGTGCGGACCGGATGAAGGCGGCCACCGCCAAGGCCAGTGGTGGCGGCGGCAAGGTGCTGAAGGATGTTTCTCCACAGGACGGCGCCGAGGCCATCCTCAAGCTGCTGGTAGAGGAGGGCGTGCTGCGCTGAGCCTGCCTGCGCTTTTTGCAGGAGCGCCCCGGCAAGGCCGCTCCTGCAAAAAGCGGTTACTGCCGGACCACGTTGAACGCCCAGCTCGCCAGCGCTGCGGTCACCGGCATGAACGACACCCGTTCCCCCGCCGACAATCCTCCATTCTCTATCGCACAGCGCAACACCAGGTAATCCCAACTTTGCCCATCAGCGCTGATTACCCCCATCCCATGGCCCTCATCGAACCATTTCACAGTTCCAGCCAGACGCCTGTGCATAAGTTGCTCCTCAGTAATATCAAAGTAGTGGCCAATACTGAAGTACAGGGGCAATTGGGCGAAACTGACAAAAATGTCAGTTGCTTCGCAGTTTTGCCCACGGAATCTGTTCGCCACTATGTGGATAAAGTGTTTGCGCTTCGCTGGGGCCCTTGCCTGGCGCTGGCTAAGCGGGAGTGGTCAAAATATGATCAGCGGCACGGATAATGAAAACAGGCAGCTGCAGAACAGGCAAGCCAAGTTTCCCACAATCACTGTTGGTGGGCTTGTGGATAATCTGTTTGGTAACAGCTGAAGGCCGCGAATTATGGGTGCTCTAGCGTGTTGTTCAATAAATGATCAAAAGGCTGCAGTTTCGCGCAGAGTCAGCATTTTCAGTCAGTTGTGCTGCTTACCCACAGAGTTTCACAGATCAAAATGCAACTGCGCACAAAAACTGTTGGCGCTTCTGTGGACAAGATGTTCGATATAGGCTGTAAGCCTTTAAATCAGAGGGTTACAGTGTTTTGATCAAATAATGATCGATTGTTGTTTGGGGGTATTGCTGAAGTGATTGCATTGCTGTCCACAAGGGCTGTAGCTAAAGCTGTGGATAACGTGTGAAGAAGCCCTGGATTGTCATGTAAAACGCCACGGCGGTTAACCCGGCCGTGGCGTTTTCAGTACAGTTGAACCATTACTGCGCTTGCACTTCCTTCAGGTAGGGCGCTGGCTCCGCACCCAGGTTGTTCAGCACCCGCTGGCTGTACCAGTCGATGAAGTTGACCACGCCGAACTCGTAGGTCTTCGAGTACGGCCCAGGCTGGTAAGCCGTGGAGTTGATCCCGCGCTGGTTCTCTTCGGCCAGTCGGCGGTCCTGGTCGTTGGTGGCATCCCACACCTTGCGCATGCGCTCCGGGTCGTAGTCCACGCCTTCGACGGCATCCTTGTGCACCAGCCACTTGGTGGTGACCATAGTCTCCTGGGCGCTGATCGGCCACACGGTGAAGACGATCATGTGGTCGCCCATGCAGTGGTTCCACGAGTGCGGCAGGTGCAGGATGCGCATCGAGCCCAGGTCCGGGTTCTTGATGCGGCCCATCAGCTTCTGGCAGGCCTGTTTGCCGTCCATGGTCATCGACACGGTGCCCTTGAGCAGCGGCATGCGCACGATGCGGTTACGCAGGCCATGGCTCTTGTGCAGGTACGGGATCTTTTCGGCTTCCCAGGCGGCGGCGGAGCTGGCCACGTGGTCCTTGAATTCCTGGCTGGCGCGCGGGTCGTTGGTGTCGTCCCATTCCAGCAGGGTTTGCAGCAGTTCCGGGTGCGAACCGGAGCAGTGGTAGCACTCGCGGTTGTTTTCCAGCACCAGCTTCCAGTTGGCCTTTTCCATCAAGGTGGTCTGCACCGCCACCTTGGTGTTTTCCATGTCGTACGGTTCCATGTAGTGGTCCAGGGTGGCCAGGAACTCGTCGATGGCAGGCGGGTTTTCCGCCAGGCTGATGAAGATGTAGCCGCCTGCGACCTTAACGTGCACAGGCTTGAGGCCGTACTCCTTCATGTCGAAGTCGGCGCCCATTTCGGTGCCGGCAAACAGTAGGCGGCCGTCCAGCTCGTAGGTCCACTGATGGTAGTGGCAGACCAGCTTGGCCACCTTGCCTTTGTCGCTCACGCACAGGCGCGAGCCGCGGTGGCGGCAGACGTTATGGAAGGCGTGCACCTTACCTTCAGCACCACGCACCACCAGGATCGGGTTCTTGCCGATCTGCAGGGTGATGTAGTTGCCCTTGGCCGGGATCTCGCAGGTCATGCCGGCGATCAGCCATTCCTTCTGGAAGATCTCCTGCATGTCGATCTGGAACAGACGCTCGTCGGTGTAGAAAGGCTGGGGCAGCGAGTAGGTGCGCTCGCGGGTCTGCAGCATCTCGGCGGTGGCCTTGCGTGCAGGTTCCAGTGGATCGCCCAGGCTCAGGGTTGCGGTGACGTCCATCGTGTATTCCTCGGGGCCGCGTGCGGCCGGCAAAAGGTGGCTAATCGTTGTTGTGGTGCCGCAAGGCTGCTTTTCAAAAACAGCAGTTCGTTTTGCCGTGGAGTGTGCGTCCGAAGACGCCATGAACCGTATCCATGGGCGACATGGCCGATTTGAATTACGACGCGCCAGCCCTTGTAGCGCGGGGCTGGTCGCGATAAGCACGCCGATGTCGCTGGCAGGAATGTACGCAGCCTTCAGCTTGCGCATTATCCAAGCCATAAAAAGGGCCATAGTCGGCCGCTGGAGATGAACATGTCCGATACCTTCCTCAATCCGGTCACCACCCAGACCTGGGCCAACGGCCGCCACATCGTGCGCTGCGTCAAGGTCATCCAGGAGACCTGGGACGTGCGCACCTTCTGCTTCATGGCCGACCAGCCGATCATGTTCTTCTTCAAGCCCGGGCAGTTCGTCACCCTGGAGCTGGAGATCGAAGGCAAGCCGGTGATGCGCTCGTACACCATCTCCAGTTCGCCGTCGGTGCCCTACAGCTTCTCGATCACGGTCAAGCGCGTGCCGGGTGGGCTGGTGTCCAACTTCCTCCACGACACCATGCACGAAGGCGCCGAGCTGCCGGTACACGGCCCGGTGGGGCTGTTCAACGCCATCGACTTCCCGGCGGGCAAGGTGCTGTACCTCTCCGGTGGCGTGGGCATTACCCCGGTGATGTCGATGGCGCGCTGGTTCTACGACACCAACGCCAACGTCGACATGGTGTTCGTGCACAGTGCCCGTTCACCGAAAGACATCATCTATCACCGTGAGCTGGAACAGATGGCTTCGCGCATCCCCAACTTCAGCCTGCACATCATCTGCGAGAAGCACGGGCTGGGTGAGCCATGGGCAGGTTATCGCGGCTACCTGAACCAGCGCCTGATGGAACTGATTGCGCCAGACTACATGGAGCGCACGGTGTTCTGCTGCGGCCCGACGCCGTACATGAGTGCGGTCAAGCGCATGCTTGAAGCGGTCGGCTTCGACATGAAGAACTACCACGAGGAATCGTTCGGCGCGACGCCACCGGAAGCCAAGGCCGATGCGGTGGAGCATGCCGAGCAGGCAGCCGATGCGCCGGAAGTGGCGGCTTCGGACCTCAATCTGGTGGAGTTCATCGGCAGCGAGAAGAGCATCCGCGTCGCCCCGGGCGAGACCGTGCATGCGGCGGCGGCGAAGGTCGGGCTGATGATTCCGAAGGCCTGCGGCATGGGCATCTGCGGGACTTGCAAGGTGCTCAAGCTGGGCGGCGAAGTGGAGATGGAGCACAACGGCGGGATTACCGAGGAAGACGAAGCCGAGGGCTACATCCTGTCGTGCTGCAGTGTGCCGAAAGGGGATGTGCGGATCGATTACTGATCCGAAATTGCCGGGGCCGCAAGGCGGCCCCAGTTACTTCAAGTACGGAACCGGGCTACCAGGCCATTGAGGTCCACTGCCAGGCGCGATAGCTCGGCACTTGCCGCACTGGTCTGATGCGCCCCGGTAGCACTCTGCACCGACAGGTCGTTGATGTTCACCAGGTTGCGGTCCACTTCCCGCGCCACCTGGGCCTGCTCTTCCGCCGCACTGGCGATCACCAGGTTACGCTCGTTGATCTGCGCCACAGCCCCGGCAATGGTATCCAGCGCCATACCCGCACCCTTGGCGATGTTCAACGTCGACTCGGCGCGTTCGGTGCTGGTGCGCATCGACTCCACCGCCTGTTCGGTACCGCCCTGGATGCTGCCGATCATGCGCTCGATCTCACTGGTCGACTGCTGGGTGCGGTGGGCCAGCGCCCGCACTTCGTCCGCCACCACGGCAAAGCCACGACCAGCCTCACCAGCACGTGCCGCTTCGATCGCCGCGTTCAGCGCCAGCAGGTTGGTCTGGTCGGCCAGGCCACGGATCACGTCGAGCACCTTGCCGATGTCGCGCGATTGTTCGGCCAGGTGAGTGATCAGCTGGGCGGTGGCCTGCACGTCACCGCTCATGCGCTCGATGGCACCCACGGTTTCCATGACCAGGTCACGACCGTCGCCGGCCGAGCGGCTGGCTTCGCTTGACGCCTCCGAGGTGCTGACCGCATTGCGCGCGACTTCTTCCACGGCGCTGGTCATCTCGGTGACGGCGGTGGCGGCCTGTTCGATTTCGTTGTTCTGCTGCTGCAGGCCGCGGGCGCTTTCGTCGGTGACGCAGTTCAGCTCCTCGGCTGCCGAGGCCAGCTGGGTGGCGGAACCGGCGATCAATTGCAGGGTGTCGCGCAGTTTGTCCTGCATACGGGCCATGGCGCGCTGCAGGCGAGCTGCTTCGTCGGTACCTTCGGCGCGGATGACCTTGGTCAGGTCGCCGTCGGCCACTTGCTCGGCCGCCTGCAGCGCTTCTTCGATCGGCTTGACGATGCTGCGGGTCAGCAGGAAGGCACAGAGGAAGGTCAGCACAGTGGCGGCGATCAACAGGCCGATCACCAGGGCGAAGGCGGCGGCGTACTGGTTGGCGGCGGTTTCATTGGTGGCGCGGGTCTGGTCGGTGTTGATCTGCACCAGGGTGTCCATGACCTTGTTGATCTGTTCGGAGTTGGCCAGCAGGTCGCGATTGAGCAGGTCGCGCAGTTCGTCCAGGCGGTCGGCCTGGCTCAGGCTGCGCATGCGCGACTCGAGCTGGCGGTACTGGTTGAGCAGTTGGGTGTACTGGTCGAAGGCGGCCTGCTCGTCGGCGGCACCGATCATCGGCAGGTAGGCCTGACGGGCACGGTCGATCTGGGCGTTGCGCTGGTCCAGCAGGTTGAGGGTATCGCGCTGGGTATCCGGGGCGCGATTGAGCAGCAGGCGATAGGACAGGGTGCGCATGCGCAGGTTGAGCGCGGTCAGCTCGTCCAGGGTCTTGATACTGGGCACGCTGATATTCTCGATGTCCACGCCGGCCTGGCGGATGTTGCCCATTTGCATGAGCGAGAAGATACCAAGGCCGAGCATGAGTACGCCGATCAGGGCGAACCCGAGCAACGCGCGCGGGGCGATGTTCATGTTGCGTAGAGACATGGGGAATAGTCCAGGCAAGGAATATGGAGGCGCGGTCCGTGCGACGAAATACGACCTACCTGTGTATCGGTCGTGACTGACCAGTCTTGAGGCTGACCGAGAAAAATGTGAGCCAGCTAACTATTTACCTGACCGGCGGTTGACCCAAGTCGGAACAAGGGGGCCGATACCCTGTCAATCTGCGGGGTAGAAACCTTAAGAATCCGATATTTAATGGCGGGGGCTCACGCTTTTCTTTATCGTGTGCGCCCTTTGCAACAACCCGAGATAGACCCATGCTGGAAGCCTCCCTGAATCAACTCGAGCAACTGGTCAGTGACCTGATGCAGAAAAACGCTCAACTCACCGAGCAGAACACCACCCTCGGCCAGGCACTGGCCCAGGCCAAGGAAGAAAACGAAACCCTGCAGCTGTCGCTGATGGAGCAGGAAGAGAAGCACGGCGCCACCGCTGCGCGTATCCAGGCGCTGGTTGACCGCGCCAGTGCAGGCGTCGTCGGCGCATGAGACTGCAAGCGCAGCCGATCAATGTCGTGTCGATCCTCGGCAGCGACTATTCGATCAAGGCGCCCGAAGGCCAGGAAGAGACCTTGGCCCAGGCAGTGCGGATGCTCAACACCGCGCTGAATGAAACCAAGCGCCAGTACCCGACCCTGATCGGCGACAAGTTGCTGGTGCTGGCCGCGCTGAACCTGTGTTCCAAACAGGTTGAACTGCAAAAGGAACACCAGCAGACCCTCGAGCGTACCCAGGCGCAGATCGACGCCACGGTGGACGCCATCGTCAAGACTATTGCTGAGTCCTGACACCTCTTCGGGGTCGCGATGCGGCCCCATTGTTCCAGATCACTGGATTAACTGAATACTCAAGTGTATACACTTCTCGCAAAACAATAATTAGCGGGGAGCGGGGCATGCGTATCTGGCGTAAGAGCATCCAGTGGCAATTGATTGCGAGCATGGGCGCGGCCCTGCTGGCAAGCATCCTGGTGGTTGTGATCATCTTCACGGTGGCGCTCAACCGCCTGACCGAGCGTTACCTGGTCGATACCGCCTTGCCGGCCAGCATCGAAGCCATCCGTAATGACATCGAGCGCATGCTTGGCCAGCCGTTGGTGGCTGCAGCCGACATCGCGGGTAATACGCTGCTGCGCGATTGGCTTGCCGCTGGCGAAGATCCCGCTCAAGCGCCGCAATTCCTGGAATACCTGCAGGCCGCCAAGCAGCGCAACCATGCGTTCACTGCGCTGTTCGCCTCGACCGAAACCGGCAACTACTACAACGAGAATGGCCGGGACCGCGTCCTCAGTCGCGGCAACCCCAATGACAGGTGGTTCTACGGCTACATCGACAGTGGTGCCGAACGCTTGGTGAATATCGACATCGACCATGCCACGGGCGAACTGGCGCTGTTCATCGATTACCGGGTGGAAAAGGCCGGCAAGCTGGTCGGCGTCGCCGGCATGGGCCTGCGCATGACCGAACTGTCGAAACTGATCCACGACTTCAGCTTCGGCGAGCGCGGCAAGGTCTTCCTCGTGCGCAACGACGGCCTCATTCAGGTGCATCCGGACGCGGCCTTCAGCGGCAAGCGCCAGCTCGCCGAGCAAATGGGCGAGGACGCAGCCAGGGCTGTAATGGCCAAGGGGGGCCAACTGCACAGCGGCCAGTTCAGCCGGGACGGCGAAGACTATCTGGCGCTCGGGTTGCCCCTGCGCGACTTGAACTGGACCTTGGTGGCCGAGGTGCCGAAGGCGGAAATCTACGCGCAGATGCGCCAGGCGGTGTGGCTGACCAGCCTGGTCGGCGGCGCGATCGCGTTGATTTCGCTGCTGCTGGTGGTACTGCTGGCGCGTGGTCTGGTGCGGCCGATTCGCCGCGTCACCGCCGCGCTGGTAGAGATTGGCGGTGGGGGCGGGGACCTCAGCCATCGCCTGGACGATGCCCGCCAGGATGAACTGGGCGACCTGGCCCGTGGTTTCAATCGCTTCCTTGACAGCCAGCGCGGCCTGATTGGCGAGGTGTTGCGCACCAGTCAGCGGCTGCACCTGGCTGTGGAGCAGGTCACCCAGGTGGTGGATAACACGGCCGAACGCTCCGGTCGCCAGCAGGAAATGACCGAGATGGTCGCTACTGCCGTGCATGAGATGGGCCTGACCGTGCAAGACATTGCCCACAATGCCGGCGATGCGGCCCAGGCATCGCAATCGGCGCGGGAGGAGGCGTTGCAGGCACGTGAAGTCGTGCAGCGTTCAATCCGCGGTATCGAGGGCATGTCGGGTGATATCGGCAAGGCGGCCGATGCCGTCGGCCAGTTGGCGGATGAAGTTGCTTCGATCGATGAAGTCTTAGCAGTGATCCGTAGCATTTCCGAACAGACCAACCTGCTGGCATTGAACGCCGCCATCGAGGCCGCGCGGGCAGGAGAGATGGGCCGCGGGTTTGCCGTGGTGGCCGATGAGGTGCGTACCTTGGCCCGGCGTACGCAATTGTCGACCGATGAAGTGCAGCAGATGATCCAGCGCCTGAAGCAGGGGGCAGGTTCGGCGGTCAGTTCGATGCAGGCGGGGCAACAAGCGACGGGCAGCGGGGTTGAATCGAGCCTGCGCACGGGCACATCGCTGGGCGCGATTACCGATCAGGTGGAGCACATCAGCGACATGAACCACCAGGTGGCCACGGCGACCGAGGAGCAGTCGGCGGTGACCGAGGAGATCAACCGGACGGTGCAGGGCATTTCCGACCTGGCGCGGGAGACGGCGGCCGAGGTGCAGGGGTGTCGCGAGGAATGTCAGGCGTTGCGTGGCTTGGCCGATGATCTGGCACGGCAGATGGGTGGGTTCAAGCTCTAGATCGGTGTTGGCTTCTTCGCGGGGCAAGCCCGCTCCTACAGGTGATCGCGTATCCCTGTAGGAGCGGGCTTGTCCCGCGAATGCGATCTGTCAGGCGTTGATGATGCTGCGGATATCCGCCGCCAGCTCACGCACCCGCTCTTCCTCGGTATCCCAGGAACACATGAACCGCGCGCCACCGCTACCAATGAAGGTATAGAACCGCCAGCCCCTGCCGCGCAGCGCTTCAACGGCGTGCTCAGACATTTGCAGGAACACCCCGTTGGCCTCCACCGGGAACATCAGCTCGACCCCTGGCAGATCACCCACCAGCGACGCCAGCAACTGCGCACAATGGTTGGCGTGATTGCCATGGCGCAGCCAGGCGCCATTTTCCAGCAGCCCGACCCACGGCGCCGACAGGAAGCGCATCTTCGATGCCAGTTGCCCGGCTTGCTTGCAGCGATAGTCGAAGTCCTCGGCCAGTTGGCGGTTGAAGAACAGTATCGCCTCACCCACCGCCATGCCGTTCTTGGTGCCGCCAAAGCACAGCACATCCACGCCGGCCTTCCAGGTCAGCTCGGCCGGGCTGCAACCGAGGAACGCGCAGGCGTTGGTAAAGCGCGCGCCGTCCATGTGCAGGTTCAGGCCCAGCTCCTTGCAGGTGGCGCTGATCGCCTTCAGCTCGTCGGGGCGATAGACAGTGCCGACCTCTGTGGCCTGGGTGATGGTGACCACCCGCGGCTTGGGGTAATGAATGTCCTGGCGCTTGAGCGCCACTTCGCGGATCGATTCCGGCGTGAGCTTGCCGTTGACGCTGGGTGCGGTGAGCAGCTTGGAACCGTTGGAGAAGAACTCCGGCGCGCCGCACTCGTCAGTTTCGACGTGGGCAGTCTCGGAGCAGATCACGCTGTGGTAGCTCTGGCATAGCGAGGCCAGGGCCAGGGAGTTGGCGGCGGTGCCGTTGAAGGCGAAGAACACTTCGCAGTCGGTTTCGAACAGGTTGCGGAAGTATTCCGACGCACGCTCGGTCCATTGGTCGTCGCCGTAGGCACGGTCGTGGCCGTGGTTGGCCTTTTCCATCGCGGCCCAGGCTTCGGGGCAGATGCCGGAATAGTTGTCGCTGGCGAATTGTTGGCTCTTGTCTGTCATGGCGCTTCTGTCTTGTGAACGACGCAGAACAGCACTCTAAACCATCATTTGGTGGGTTGCCTATACAAGTTCGTTTAGGTGAATGGACTGCGGGGGCATGCACCAGGTCGACGATCGGGCATGCCAGCAACGCAAGAGCGTGCAGAGTGTCGCACCAAATTCGCTAGTATTCTCAATTTCCTATCAAGTAAATGTCCCAATAGATGCTATCGAGAAGGCCGGTGACTTCGTCGTAAGTTACATCGATATAGCGAAAATCAATTTTATAATCCTTATTGTTAAATTTTAGATTTCCGCTATTGGCTATTGCCGCATTACCCAGTGCGCTCTTGTCTTCAGGAAATACGCCAATAAGTTCCCCGTTAGTGTAAATATGGACGAAAGTATAAATTTTTTTCGTGACGTTTTCACGGCGGTGGCGGCTCGATCGCTCGGCCTTTCTGTCCTGAAGGCGTTGTGCGTTGATTTTCGCCGAAATATCCTCTGCTTTTAGTTCAGCGCCCGTGATACGAACTAATGGCTGCGTTTCAATCAGGTCGGATTCAATCAAGCTTAGTTTTGCGGTAGAACGCCTTTGATCAAAAGACTTGATGTCAAGAAAATCTCCAGCCCTCGCATGAATTAATGAGCCATAGGCTTGAGGCTCCAATGGAAATGTAAACAGTCCAAAGCTAGCGTTGACTTGCATGGTCTATCTCCTTTTGTTTCAGCAAGAATGAGCTTCCCGATGAGAGAATCTTCAGGCACCCATATCAAGCTCAGCAACTGGCAGAAATGCTAGGTCTGCACGTGTTCGGCCCAGGCTCAACCCAACGACAGGCGCAGCTGCCTCGAAGGCGGAATGTCGTAAACGCGCCATTGCAAGGCGTGCGCAGGCATCTGACCCGCCCCGGCCAGTCATAACATCGCCACAAAGGGCCACAGTGCCCCACGACAAAAAACGATCGCTGCCGGGAGATACACGATGTTCAGCAAGCAAGACCAGATCCAGGGTTACGACGATGCACTGCTGGCGGCGATGAATGCCGAAGAACAGCGTCAGGAAGATCACATCGAGCTGATCGCTTCGGAAAACTACACCAGCAAGCGCGTGATGCAGGCCCAGGGCAGCGGCCTGACCAACAAATACGCCGAAGGCTATCCAGGCAAGCGCTACTACGGTGGCTGCGAGCATGTCGACAAGGTCGAGGCGCTGGCCATCGAGCGCGCCAAGCAGTTGTTCGGTGCCGACTACGCCAACGTCCAGCCGCACTCCGGCTCGTCGGCCAACGGCGCGGTCTACCTGGCCCTGCTGCAGGCCGGTGACACCATCCTCGGCATGAGCCTGGCCCACGGCGGCCACCTGACCCACGGCGCCAAGGTGTCGTCCTCGGGCAAGCTGTACAACGCCGTTCAATATGGCATCAATACCGACACCGGCCTGATCGACTACGACGAAGTCGAGCGCCTGGCCGTCGAGCACAAGCCGAAGATGATCGTTGCCGGCTTCTCGGCCTACTCCAAAACCCTCGACTTCCCACGCTTCCGCGCCATCGCCGACAAGGTCGGTGCGCTGCTGTTCGTCGACATGGCCCACGTTGCCGGCCTGGTTGCCGCTGGCCTGTACCCGAACCCGATCCCGTTCGCCGACGTGGTCACCACCACCACCCACAAGACCCTGCGCGGTCCACGTGGCGGCCTGATCCTGGCCAAGTCCAACGAAGAGATCGAGAAGAAGCTCAACGCCGCGGTATTCCCGGGCGCCCAGGGCGGCCCGCTGATGCACGTGATCGCCGCCAAGGCGGTGTGCTTCAAGGAAGCGCTGGAGCCTGGTTTCAAGGCCTACCAGAAGCAAGTGATCGAAAACGCCCAGGCGATGGCCCAGGTATTCATCGACCGCGGCTACGACGTGGTCTCTGGCGGTACCGACAACCACCTGTTCCTGGTCAGCCTGATCCGCCAGGGTCTGACCGGTAAAGATGCCGACGCCGCCCTGGGCCGCGCGCACATCACTGTCAACAAGAACGCCGTGCCGAACGACCCACAGTCGCCGTTCGTCACCTCCGGCCTGCGTATCGGCACCCCGGCCGTCACCACTCGCGGCTTCAAGGTCGCTCAGTGCGTGGCCCTGGCCGGCTGGATCTGCGACATCCTCGACAACCTCGGTGACGCTGACGTCGAAGCCGATGTGGCGAAGAACGTCGCGGCCCTGTGCGCTGACTTCCCTGTTTACCGCTGAGTGGAGTAAACGACCATGCAACGCTACTCGGGCTTCGGCCTTTTCAAGCACTCCCTCAGCCACCACGAAAACTGGCAGCGCATGTGGCGCACGCCGACCCCTAAAAAGGTCTACGACGTGGTCATCGTTGGCGGTGGCGGCCATGGCCTGGCCACGGCCTACTACCTGGCCAAGGAACACGGCATCACCAACGTCGCGGTGATCGAGAAGGGTTACCTGGGCGGCGGCAACACCGCCCGTAACACCACCATCGTGCGTTCCAACTACCTGTGGGACGAGTCGGCGCACCTGTACGAGCACGCCATGAAGCTGTGGGAGGGCCTGTCCCAGGACCTCAACTACAACGTGATGTTCTCCCAGCGCGGGGTCTACAACCTGTGCCACACCCTGCAGGACATGCGTGACTCCGAGCGCCGCGTCTCCGCCAACCGCCTCAATGGCGTCGATGGCGAGCTGCTCAACACCGCCCAGGTTGCGGCTGAAATCCCCTACCTGGACTGCTCGAAGAACACCCGCTACCCGATCCTCGGCGCCACTGTTCAGCGTCGTGGCGGCGTAGCCCGTCACGACGCCGTGGCCTGGGGCTTCGCCCGTGCCGCCGACGCCCTGGGCGTGGACCTGATCCAGCAGACCGAAGTGATCGGCTTCCGCAAGGAAAACGGTGCAGTGATCGGCGTAGAAACCAACAAAGGCTTCATCGGCGCCAAGCGCGTCGGCGTGGTCACCGCCGGCAACTCCGGGCACATGGCCAAGCTGGCTGGCTTCCGCCTGCCGCTGGAATCGCACCCGCTGCAAGCGCTGGTATCCGAACCGATCAAGCCGATCATCGACAGCGTGATCATGTCCAACGCCGTACACGGCTACATCAGCCAGTCCGACAAGGGCGACCTGGTGATCGGTGCCGGTATCGACGGCTGGGTCGGTTACGGCCAGCGCGGTTCGTACCCGGTGATCGAACACACCCTGCAGGCCATCGTCGAGATGTTCCCCAACCTCTCGCGCGTGCGCATGAACCGCCAGTGGGGCGGCATCGTCGACACCTCGCCGGACGCGTGCCCGATCATCACCAAGACCCCGGTCAAGAACATGTTCTTCAACTGCGGTTGGGGCACTGGCGGCTTCAAGGCGACCCCGGGTTCGGGCAACGTCTTCGCCGCGAGCCTGGCCAAGGGCGAAATGCACCCACTGGCCGCGCCGTTCTCCATGGACCGCTTCTACAACGGCGCACTGATCGACGAACACGGCGCTGCCGCCGTCGCCCACTAACCGGAGCCACCGTCATGTTGCATATTTTCTGTCCCCATTGTGGCGAGCTGCGCTCCGAAGAAGAGTTCCACGCCTCTGGCCAGGCGCACATCGCCCGCCCGCTGGACCCCAACGCCTGCTCCGACGAGGAGTGGGGCACCTACATGTTCTACCGTGACAACCCACGCGGTATTCACCACGAACTGTGGGACCACGTTGCCGGCTGCCGCCAGTACTTCAACGTCACCCGTAACACCGTGACCTACGAGATTCTGGAAACCTACAAGATTGGCGAGAAGCCGCAAGTGACCGACGCCGGCAAGCCAAGCAGCGCACCGTCGACCGTCAAAGGCCAAGGGGAAAAAGTATGAGCCAGACCTATCGCCTCGCCAGCGGCGGCCGTATCGACCGCAGCAAGGTCCTGAACTTCACCTTCAACGGCAAGACCTACCAGGGTTATGCCGGTGACAGCCTGGCCGCCGCGTTGCTGGCCAACGGCGTCGACATCGTTGGCCGCAGCTTCAAGTACTCGCGCCCACGCGGCATCATCGCCGCCGGTACCGAAGAGCCGAACGCCATCCTGCAGATCGGCTCCAGCGAAGCCACCCAGATCCCCAACGTGCGTGCCACCCAACAGGCGCTGTACGCAGGCCTGGTCGCCACCAGCACCAACGGCTGGCCGAACGTCAACAATGACGTCATGGGCATCCTCGGCAAGGTTGGCGGCAGCATGATGCCGCCGGGCTTCTACTACAAAACCTTCATGTACCCGAAATCGTTCTGGATGACCTACGAGAAGTACATCCGCAAAGCCGCCGGCCTGGGCCGCGCGCCGCTGCAGAACGACCCGGACAGCTACGACTACATGAACCAGCACTGCGACGTGCTGATCGTCGGTGCCGGCCCTGCTGGCCTGGCCGCCGCGCTGGCCGCTGCCCGCAGCGGTGCCCGCGTGATCCTGGCCGATGAGCAGGAAGAGTTCGGCGGCAGCCTGCTCGACACCCGCGAAACCCTCGACGGCAAGCCTGCCACCGACTGGGTCAACGCCGTGGTCAAAGAGCTGGAAAGCCTGCCGGAAGTGACCCTGCTGCCACGCGCCACGGTCAACGGCTACCACGACCATAACTTCCTGACCATTCACGAGCGCCTCACCGACCACCTCGGCGACCGCGCCCCGATCGGCCAGGTGCGCCACCGCGTGCACCGTGTCCGCGCCAAGCGCGTGGTGCTGGCTGCCGGTGCCCATGAGCGCCCACTGGTGTACGGCAACAACGACCTGCCGGGCAACATGCTGGCTGGCGCAGTGTCGACCTACGTCCGCCGTTACGGCGTGGCCCCAGGCCGCAAGCTGGTGCTGTCGACCAACAACGACCACGCCTACCGCGCCGCGCTGGACTGGCACGACGCTGGCCTGCAGGTGGTCGCCATTGCCGACGCCCGCCACAACCCACGCGGTTCGCTGGTTGAAGAAGCACGTGCCAAGGGCATCCGCATCCTCACCTCCAGCGCCGTGATCGAGGCCAAGGGCACCAAGCACGTCAGCGGCGCCCGTGTGGCCGCCATCGATGTGCAGGCGCACAAGGTCACCAGCCCGGGTGAAACCCTCGAATGCGACCTGATCGCCACCTCCGGCGGCTACAGCCCGATCGTGCACCTGGCGTCGCACCTGGGCGGTCGCCCGGTCTGGCGTGAAGACATCCTCGGCTTCGTGCCAGGCGATGCCCCGCAGAAACGCGAATGCGTGGGTGGCATCAACGGCGTCTACGCCCTCGGCGATGTGATTACCGATGGCTTCGAAGGCGGCGCCCGCGCAGCCACTGAAGCCGGCTTCAAGGCCACCGTTGGCAGCCTGCCGAAAACCGTGGCGCGCAAGGAAGAGGCCACCGTGGCGCTGTTCCAGGTGCCGCACGACAAAGGCACTGCCCGCGCACCCAAACAGTTCGTCGACCAGCAGAACGACGTCACCGCGGCCGCCATCGAACTGGCCACCCGCGAAGGCTTCGAGTCGGTCGAGCACGTCAAGCGCTATACCGCACTGGGCTTCGGTACCGACCAGGGCAAGCTGGGCAACATCAACGGCCTGGCCATCGCTGCCCGTTCGATCGGCATCACCATCCCGGAAATGGGCACCACCATGTTCCGCCCGAACTACACGCCGGTGACCTTCGGTGCAGTAGCCGGTCGTCACTGTGGCCACCTGTTCGAGCCGGTGCGCTTCACCGCCCTGCATGCCTGGCACGTGAAGAACGGCGCCGAGTTCGAAGACGTCGGCCAGTGGAAGCGCCCGTGGTACTTCCCGAAAGCCGGTGAAGACATCCATGCCGCCGTTGCCCGTGAATGCAAGGCCGTGCGCGACAGCGTGGGCCTGCTGGACGCCTCGACCCTGGGCAAGATCGACATCCAGGGCCCTGATGCGCGCGAGTTCCTCAACCGCATCTACACCAACGCCTGGACCAAGCTCGAGGTGGGCAAGGCCCGCTACGGCCTGATGTGCAAGGAAGATGGCATGGTCTTCGACGACGGCGTGACCGCCTGCGTCGGCGACAACCACTTCATCATGACCACCACCACCGGCGGCGCAGCCCGCGTGCTGCAGTGGATGGAGCTGTACCACCAGACCGAATGGCCGGAGCTGAAGGTGTACTTCACCTCGGTCACCGACCACTGGGCGACCATGACCCTGTCCGGCCCCAACAGCCGCAAGCTGCTCAGCGAGCTGACCGACATCGACATGGACAAGGAAGCCTTCCCGTTCATGACCTGGAAGGAAGGCAACGTTGGCGGCGTACCGGCCCGCGTGTTCCGTATCTCGTTCACCGGTGAGCTGTCGTACGAAGTCAACGTGCAGGCCAATTACGCCATGGGCGTGCTGGAACAGATCATCGAGGCCGGCAAGAAGTACAACCTGACCCCGTACGGCACCGAGACCATGCACGTACTGCGTGCCGAGAAGGGCTTCATCATCGTTGGCCAGGACACCGATGGCTCGATGAACCCGGACGACCTCAACATGAGCTGGTGCGTGGGCCGCAACAAGCCGTTCTCGTGGATCGGCCTGCGTGGCATGAACCGCGAAGACTGCCTGCGCGACAACCGCAAGCAGCTGGTGGGCCTGAAGCCGATCGACCCGACCAAGTGGCTGCCGGAAGGCGCCCAGCTGGTATTCGATCCGAAGCAGCCAATCCCGATGGACATGGTGGGCCACGTCACCTCCAGCTACGCCTCCAACTCCCTGGGCTATTCGTTTGCCATGGGTGTGGTCAAGGGCGGCCTCAAGCGCATGGGCGAGCGTGTGTACTCGCCGCAGGCGGATGGCAGCGTGATCGAGGCGGAGATCGTGTCTTCGGTGTTCTTCGATCCGAAGGGTGAGCGGCAGAACGTCTAAGGCCCCGGATGGCCGCGCAGCCTGCTTGCAGCGCTGCGCAGCCCTGACGAACAAGAATTCAAGGCAGGTAAGAAATGAGCGCTATCAACGTCTTCCAGCAAAACCCCGGCGCCGAGGCCAAGGCCCAGTCGCCACTGCACCACGCCGACCTGGCCAGCCTGGTTGGCAAAGGCCGCAAGAACGCAGGCGTGACCCTGCGTGAAAAGAAATTCCTCGGTCACCTGACCCTTCGTGGCGATGGCCACAACCCGGAATTCGCCGCTGGCGTGCACAAGGCCCTGGGCCTGGAGCTGCCGGTTGCCCTGACCGTGGTCGCCAACAACGAGATGTCGCTGCAGTGGGTCGGCCCTGACGAATGGCTGCTGATCGTCCCAGGCGGCCAGGAACTGGCGATCGAACAGAAACTGCGCGCGGCACTCGACGGCCAGCACATCCAGGTGGTCAACGTCAGCGGCGGGCAGAGCCTGCTGGAGCTGCGCGGCCCGAACGTGCGCGAAGTGCTGATGAAGTCCACCAGCTATGATGTTCACCCGAACAACTTCCCGGTCGGCAAGGCTGTCGGCACCGTGTTCGCCAAGTCGCAACTGGTGATCCGCCGCACTGCCGAAGACACCTGGGAACTGGTGATTCGCCGCAGCTTCGCCGATTACTGGTGGCTGTGGCTGCAGGACGCTTCGGCCGAGTACGGCCTGAGCATCGAGGCGTAAGGAGAGCAGAACATGAGTCGGGCACCGGATACCTGGATTCTCACCGCCGACTGCCCGAGCATGCTCGGCACCGTCGACGTGGTGACGCGTTACCTCTACGAGCAGCGCTGCTACGTCACGGAGCACCACTCCTTCGATGACCGGCTGTCGGGGCGCTTCTTCATTCGCGTGGAGTTCCGCCAGCCGGACGATTTCGACGAGGCGGGCTTTCGCGCCGGCCTCGCCGAGCGCAGCGATGCGTTCGGCATGGCCTTCGAGCTGACCGCCCCCAATCACCGCCCCAAGGTGGTGATCATGGTGTCCAAGGCCGACCATTGCCTGAACGACCTGCTGTACCGCCAGCGCATCGGCCAACTGGCCATGGACGTGGTCGCGGTGGTGTCCAACCACCCGGACCTCGAACCCCTGGCGCACTGGCACAAGATTCCCTACTACCACTTCGCCCTCGACCCGAAGGACAAGCCTGCGCAAGAGCGCAAGGTGATCCAGGTGATCGAAGAGACCGGTGCGGAGCTGGTGGTGCTTGCCCGCTACATGCAGGTGCTGTCGCCGGAGCTGTGCCGGCGCCTGGATGGCTGGGCGATCAACATTCACCACTCGTTGCTGCCAGGGTTCAAGGGCGCCAAGCCCTATCACCAGGCGTACAACAAGGGCGTGAAGATGGTCGGCGCCACGGCGCACTACATCAACAACGACCTCGACGAAGGGCCGATCATTGCCCAGGGCGTCGAGGTGGTGGACCACAGCCATTACCCCGAAGACCTGATTGCCAAGGGGCGTGATATCGAGTGCCTGACCCTGGCGCGGGCGGTGGGCTATCACATCGAGCGGCGGGTGTTCCTCAACGCCAACCGGACCGTGGTTCTGTAATTTTTTATTGGTAGTCACGAACTACAGCCGTTTTGCGGCGTAGTTCGTGGTGCGCTTCAAGCCTCCGACGCAGAAAGCGGAGCGTCATTGGCGAGTATCGGCAATGCTGTACTGGCCAAGGGCACGCCAGTCGGCCAGCGATAGCCACTGACTCGACTCAGCTCGAAGGCCCGGATGTTCACAGCATCGCTTTGATTGCCGCCCAGGACCATCAGGTTGCCATTCGCCGCCTTGCCGACCACGAAGCCGACATGGCCGCCACCGACACGCGTGAACACTACAATGCAGCCCACAGCTGGCTGTTCCAGCTGGGTGCCCCAGTCAAGGTAGGACTTCGCGCTTTCGAAACGGCTGGACCTGATACCCGCGCGTTCCAGCATTGCGCCGACAAATGCCGCGCACCAGGGCGTTTCGTCATCTTTTATCCCCCCGCGCTTGATGTCCTTCCACATCTGCAGGATTTCCGGGTGGTGCTGGCTGCCAGGTATCTCGCTGATACCAATCAGTTTACGTGCTTCGTTCAGCCAAGGTAGTTCGTTCATTGTGCTACTTCCAGAAGTTGAGGAGACGGCTGGCCAGCGGGCCGTGAGGCCGACGTGACCCTGGCCCAGCCTCCTCCTCACCAGCGGTAGCGACTATGGCCAATGGCGACAGCACTGCCGTAAAAAGGCATCTGTCTGTCGTTTCCAGTCAGCGTGATCAGCCGTATCAGGCCCACAATTCCTGCACTCCAGTAACACAAGCCGCCCATGGATGGCGGCGCGTTCACCACCGCTGCATAAATAAAAATCAAGCGAGGTAAGAGCATGTCTGGCAATCGTGGAGTGGTGTATCTCGGCGCGGGCAAGGTCGAGGTGCAGAAGATCGACTACCCGAAAATGCAAGACCCACGCGGCAAGAAGATCGAGCACGGCGTCATCCTCAAAGTGGTTTCCACCAACATCTGCGGCTCTGACCAGCACATGGTCCGCGGCCGCACCACTGCCCAGGTCGGCCTGGTCCTGGGCCACGAAATTACCGGTGAAATCGTCGAGATGGGGCGTGATGTAGAACGCCTGAAGATCGGCGACCTGGTGTCGGTACCCTTCAACGTCGCGTGCGGGCGCTGCCGCTCGTGCAAAGAGATGCACACCGGTGTCTGCCTCACCGTCAACCCGGCCCGCGCCGGTGGTGCCTATGGCTACGTCGACATGGGCGACTGGACCGGCGGCCAGGCCGAGTACGTGTTGGTGCCGTACGCTGACTTCAACCTGCTGAAGCTGCCGGACCGCGACAAGGCCATGGAGAAGATCCGTGACCTGACCTGCCTGTCCGACATCCTGCCGACCGGCTACCACGGCGCCGTCACCGCCGGCGTTGGCCCAGGCAGCACCGTCTACGTCGCTGGCGCCGGCCCCGTCGGCCTGGCCGCCGCTGCCTCGGCGCGCCTGCTCGGAGCGGCCTGTGTCATCGTCGGTGACCTGAACCCAGCCCGCCTGGCACACGCCAAGTCCCAGGGTTTCGAAGTGGTCGACCTGTCCAAGGACACCCCGCTGCACGAGCAGATCGTCGACATTCTCGGCGAGCCTGAAGTGGACTGCGCTGTCGATGCCGTAGGTTTCGAAGCCCGCGGCCACGGCCACGAAGGTGCCAAGCATGAAGCGCCGGCCACCGTGCTGAACTCGCTGATGCAAGTGACCCGCGTGGCCGGCAACATCGGCATCCCGGGCCTGTACGTGACCGAAGACCCGGGCGCGGTGGATGCCGCTGCCAAGATCGGCGCGCTGAGCATCCGCTTTGGCCTGGGCTGGGCCAAGTCGCACAGCTTCCACACCGGCCAGACCCCGACCATGAAGTACAACCGCCAGCTGATGCAGGCGATCATGTGGGACCGCATCAACATCGCCGAAGTGGTGGGTGTGCAGGTGATCAACCTGGATCAGGCGCCGGAAGGTTACGGCGAGTTCGATGCAGGTGTGCCGAAGAAGTTCGTGATCGACCCGCACAAGATGTGGGGCGCAGCCTAACCGCTAGATGCAACGCCCCCGCAAGGGGGCGTTGTACTTTCAGCAGGACGATAATCGGCCTGGAACAAAGTTCCGTGGCGCCAGTCCAATGCCTCGTTTCCCCGGCCATCCCGGCCAACGAGGTCCCTCCCGATGAAAGCATTCACTCTGGCAACCCTGATGACCCTGGCCGCAAGCCCGGTGTTCGCCTTCAACCTCAGCGACGCCGCCAACGCCGTCTCTTCCATGCAGAACCAGCAGCAACAAGGCCAGGTGCAGGCGCCGGAAGGGCAGGCCAACCTGCTCAACACCCTGGGCAGCCAGCTGAACATCACCCCCGAACAGGCCGTGGGCGGGGCAGGAGCCATGCTGGGGCTGGCGCGCAACAACCTGAGCAGCGACGACTATGGCCAGCTGACCAAGGCCGTGCCGGGCCTGGACCTGCTGTCGGGGGCCAATGCCCTGGGCGGGTTGAGTGGGTTGGGTGAGTTGCTGGGCAACAGCAAGGGCAGCCAGTCGGCCTTGGACAAGGCGCTGGGCAACGATGTGGAGAACCGTGGCGACCTTGACAATGCGTTCAAGGCGCTGGGGATGGATACCGGGATGATCGGGCAGTTTGCGCCGTTGATTCTGCAGTACCTGGGGCAGCAGGGGATTGCCGGGTCGTTGTTGCAGAATCTGGGGAGTTTGTGGACTACACCAGCGCCGCTGGCCCAGCCTTCGGTTTAATGCCCGATCTCAAACCATGCCCCAAGGGTGCGCGTGCCCAGGTACAGGCTTAACTGGCCCGAAACAGACGTAGGAGCGAGCGACAGCTCGCGATGCGCCGCGCGGGCGGCGCTCGATGTCACAGGCGCCACACTCCTCAAGGCATGCGCATGGCGGCCCTGACCGGGTCGCCTGCCAATCTCCTGGCATGGTCACACAGGCCTTTCAGGTATGACGCCAGGGGTTTATACCGGAAGATGATGGAGAGGCACCCAGGTGCTCGGCATCACACCTTCAGCGCCTATCCGATCGAGCGCCGCCCACGCGTCGCATCGCGAGCTATCGCTCGCTCCTACGTCTGTTTCGGGCCAATCAGTCCCGTGGGATCAGCGCGCGACCGCCTTCTATTTCGACGCGTTATCGTGGTGATCAGGCAGCCTCACTGAAGTCCACCAGGCGCACTGGGCGGCGGAAACCGGCGGTCAGAACTGCCAGGTAGGCCAGGCCGAAGGTAAACCAGCACAGGCCGATAACCAAGGTCAGGGCCGACAGGCTGGTCCACAGCCAAAGGGTCAGCGCCAACCCCACCAGCGGTACCGCGCCATAGCACAGCAACCCCTTGAGGTTACGCTGGGCACCATCGTCCATCAGGTGGGTCTTCACCACCGCCAGGTTCACCGCCGAGAACGCTACCAACGCACCGAAGCTGATCAGCGAGGCGAGGGTAGCCAGGTCGATCACCAATGCCAGCAGCGAGAACGCCGACACCAGCGCAATGGCAAATACCGGCGTGCCGAAGCGTGGCGACAGGTAGCCGAAGCTGCGACGCGGCAGCACATTGTCCCGCCCCATGGTGAACAGGATGCGCGACACCGCCGCCTGCGAGGCCAGCGCCGAACCCAGGCTGCCCGCGACATACGCGGCAGTGAAGAAGTTGGCCAGGAACTGACCGCCCGCCTTGGACATCACCTCGTTGGCCGCTGCATCGGCATTGGCAAAGGTGGTGCCTGGCATCACCAGCTGGCTGACATAGGCCAGCACGGTAAACAGGACGCCAGCAAACAGGGTGGTGAGGATGATTGCCCGTGGCACGTCGCGGCGGGCATCGCGGCACTCTTCGGCCAGGGTCGAGACGGCGTCGAAGCCGAGGAACGACAGGCACAGTACCGCCGCGCCGGCCATGATTGCGCCAAAGCCGGGCTTGGAGCCATCGCCCATCAGCGGCGACAGCAGGTCCAGCGGCTGGCCGGCCAGGGACTGGCATGACAGCGCGACGAACACCACGATGAAGACGATCTGCGCGCCGACGATCAGGTTGCTGGTCTTGGCCACCGAGTGGATGCCGACCACGTTCAGCACCGTTACCAGCACGATCGAGGCCAGGGCGATGGACCACGCCGGAATGGCCGGGAAGGCGATGTTGAGGAACAGGCCGATCAACAGGTAATTGATCATCGGCAGGAACAGGTAATCCAGCAGCAGCGACCAGCCGGCGAGGAAGCCGACGTTGGGGCCGAAGGCCATGTTGGTGTAGGAGTATGCCGAGCCCGCGACCGGGAAGCGCTTGACCATGAAGCTGTAGGACGCAGCGGTGAACAGCATGGCTACCAGGGTGACCATGTATGCGCTGGCGGTGCGGCCACCGGTGAGTTCGGTGACGATGCCGTAGGTGGTGAAGATGGTCAGCGGGACCATGTACACCAGGCCGAAGAACACCAGGGCGGGGAGGCTGAGGACACGGCGCAGTTGGGCGGAGTTGGAGCTGGGTGGGTTGGCCATCGATCGATCCAGGCATTTTTGTAGTTGTGCTTTGGTCGATTTTTATCCACTTAGGGGGGTGAAGACAAAAAAGTATTACTTATTCTAATTATTAGCCTGGGTTTTAATCGGGGTTGTGAGCATTCCTGTGCCGGCCTCTTCGCGGGGCAAGCCCGCTCCTACAGGACGGCGGTATTCCTGTAGGAGCGGGCTTGTCCCGCGAATGGGCCGGCACAGGCGAAGTGGGTTCAGCCTATTTCTGCCCGCAGCTGCGCGATCCGCTGGTCCTTGTCCAACCACAGCTGGTTGACCCAGGCCTGCACGGTCTGGCGGAAGGCCGGGTCATTCTCGTAATCCCCATCCCACAATGCCGGGTCCAGCTCACGCACCTGAATGTCGATAATCACCCGGCTGATACTGCCATTGAGCAGGTCCCAGAACCCCGGCGCCTGGTTGCCGGGATAGACGATGGTCACGTCCAGCAGCGCATCCAGCTGCTCGCCCAGCGCTGCCAGCACGAACGCCACGCCGCCAGCCTTGGGCTTGAGCAGGTAACGGTAGGGCGATTGCTGTTCGCGGTGCTTGGCCTCGGTGAAGCGGGTGCCTTCGAGGTAGTTGACCACGGTCACCGGCTGGCGCTTGAACAGCTCGCAGGCGGCCTTGGTGATCTCCAGGTCCTTGCCCTTGAGCTCTGGGTGCTTTTCCAGGAACGCCTTGCTGTAGCGCTTCATGAACGGGTAATCGAGGCCCCACCAGGCCAGGCCCAGCAGCGGTACCCAGATCAGCTCCTTCTTGAGGAAGAACTTGAAGAACGGCGTGCGGCGGTTGAGGCTTTCGATCAGCGCCGGGATGTCCACCCAGGTCTGGTGGTTGCTGACGGCCAGGTAGGACGTGTCCTTGCGCAGGTTCTCGACGCCACGGATGTCCCATTTGGTGGGGATGCACAGGGCGAAGATGGCCTTGTCGACCTCTGACCAGGCTTCAGCAAACCACATCACGGCAGCGGAGGCGTAGTCGCGCCAGCGCCCCTGCAGTACCAGCTTGAGCAGGGCGAAGACCATCAGCGGGCAGATCATCACCACGGTGTTGAGCAGCAGCAGGGTGGTTGTGAGAATGCCGGTAAACAGGCGACGCATAAGGAAACTCTTGTTGTGGGAAGTTGGCAGGGCGCAATGATAAGCAGCGCTGGGGTCTACGCCAAATGTCCAATGCCCGACGGTGGGGACAAATGTTTCACAACATGTTGGTTAGGCTTGTGAGAGCGAACCTATCCAGCCAGTGCAGTCTAAGCACTGACCCTTCTCAAGGAAGCCTGCCTGTGAAATCTCTGCTTGCCCTGTTATCGCTGCTGGCGTTGCCGGTCATGGCCGCCGAACCCACGCTGTATGGCCGTTACGAGAACATCAAGTTGCCCGAGCTTGGCCAGACCCTGAAGGCCAAGATGGACACCGGCGCCTGGACCGCGTCGCTGTCGGCCAAGGACATCGAGCTGTTCACTCGCGATGGCGAGGAGTGGGTACGTTTCCGCCTGGCAACCAAGGACTCCGACGGCAAGGTGTATGAGCACCAGGTCTCGCGCATCAGCAAGATCAAGGGCCGTGCCGATGAAGAGGACGAGGGTGATGCACCGGACATCTCCAAGCGGCCGGTGGTCGACCTGGAGATGTGCCTGGGTGGCGTGAAGCGCACCATGGAGGTCAACCTGGTGGACCGCAGCCACTTCAACTACCCGTTGCTGATTGGTTCCAAGGCATTGCGACAGTTCAAGGCGGCGGTGAACCCGGCCAAGAAGTTTACTGCGGGCAATCCTGATTGCTGAATGTGATGTAGGTCTTGCCGGCCCTTTCGCGGGGCAAGCCCACTCCTACAAGCTCGTGAGGTACCTGTAGGAGCGGGCTTGTCCCGCGAAGAGGCCCGTCAGGCCACCGGAGCAGTGGCAACCATTGACGGCCGTTGGGCCGCCTCGGCGTACCATGCCGCCAAGCCAGGCTGGCATTCACGCCAGCCGAACTCTGGCTGACGTAGGTCCAAGTACCCTAGAGCACAAGCCACGCCGATCGCCGCGAGGTCGAAACCGCTAGCCAATTCAGCCAGGTGCTCCTGCTCCAGGTTCGCCAGGCTGCGGCGAATCTTCTCGCCTTGCGCTTCGAGCCAGCCGTCCCAGCGTTTCTCTTCAGGCCGCAGGAAGCTCTCGTAACGGCTCGACACCGCCGCATCCATGATCGCATCCGCCTGCGAGGCCAGGGTCATGCGCCGCCAGCGCGCCGAGCCCTCGCGTGGCAGCAGCGGCAGGCCGACATGCTGCAGATCGAGGTACTCGCAAATCACCCGGCTGTCGTGCAGTACGGTGCCGTCTTCCAGGCGCAGGGCCGGGATCTTGCCGATCGGGTTGCCATGGTTAAGCTGCTCGTCGCCGCTCACCGGGCTGATGTTCACCGGCTGAAGGCTGACGCGATCAAGCTGGCCAGTCTCGTGCAGCACCACCATGACCTTGCGCACGAAAGGCGACAGTGGCGAGTGGAACAGGGTCATCGTGCTCATGGTTCAGTTGCCCTGCAGGCTCGGTGGCAGGCACACGCCGGTGCCGCCGATGCCGCAGTAGCCGTCCGGGTTCTTGGCCAGGTACTGCTGGTGGTAGGCCTCGGCGAAGTACACGGTCGGCGCCTGGTCGATTTCGGTAGTGATTTCGCCGAAGCCGGCCTTGCTCAGTTCAGCCTGGAAGGCGTCGCGGCTGGCCTTGGCCTGCTCCAGCTGTTCAGGGCTGGTGCAGTAGATGGCCGAACGGTACTGGGTGCCGATGTCGTTGCCCTGGCGCATGCCTTGGGTCGGGTTGTGCAGTTCCCAGAACATCGCCAGCAGCTCCTGGTAGCTGACCTTGTCCTTGTCGAACACCACCAGCACCACTTCGGTGTGGCCGGTCAGGCCCGAGCAGACTTCTTCGTAGGTCGGGTTAGGGGTGAAGCCGCCGGCGTAGCCGACCACGGTGCTGACCACGCCTTCACGCTGCCAGAAGCGGCGCTCGGCGCCCCAGAAGCAGCCCAGGCCGAAGATGGCGAAATCGATGGCGCCTTCGAAGAACGGGCCGAGCAGTGGGGTGTCTTTGAAGACGTAGTGGAATTCGGGCAGCTGCATGGGCGTTTCGCGGCCAGGCAGGGCTTGCTCCGCGGTTGGCATGACGTTTTTGTTCACCAGGATTTCCGAGCGCAGGACCATGGCCGTTCCTCTGTGTTAATTCAGTTGGATAGGTGTTGGGGCCATTCGCGGGACAAGCCCGCTCCTACAGGGATCGTGCAGGCGCGGGCTTGTCCCGTGGAAGGGCCCGAATGGGGTCTAGTGTGCCCGAGCTTGAGGCAGCTGTCAGGCCATTGGGCCGCGTGGATAGCGCTTGAGTTTTTCTGCAAGCTCGCGGCCCGGGATTGGCCGGTCGAACAGGTAGCCCTGGCCGACGTCGCAGCGGTGCCGGCGCAGGAACGCCAGTTGCTCTGGCGTCTCGATGCCCTCGGCCACCACCTTGAGCTTGAGGTTGTGGGCCATGGCCACTACCGCCGAGGTGATTTCCATGTCGTCCTGGTTGTCGGGGATCTCGTTGATGAAGCTGCGGTCGATCTTGATGATGTCGATCGGGAACTTCTTCAGGTAGCTCAACGACGAATAGCCGGTGCCGAAGTCATCCATGGCCAGGGTCAGGCCCAGCGCCTTGAGCTCGTCGAGCTGGCGGTGGGTGTCTTCCGAGGCTTCCAGCAGCAGGCCTTCGGTCAGCTCCAGCTCCAGCAGGTGCGCAGGCAGGCCTTCTTCCTTGAGGATGGAGGCGATCGAGGCCACCAGGTCGGGGTCGGAGAACTGCTTGGGCGACAGGTTGATGGCCACGTGCAGGCAGCCCATGCCGGCTTCCTGCAGTTGCTGGCTCATGCGGCACGACTGGCGCACCACCCACTTGCCGATGGGAATGATCAGGCCGGTTTCCTCGGCCACGCTGATGAACTGGTCCGGGCGGATCATGCCGCGTTCGGGGTGGTTCCAGCGCAGCAAGGCCTCTAGGCCCAACAGGCGACCGCTGCGCAGGCACAGCTTGGGCTGGTAGAACACCTCCAGCTCGTTCTGGGTCAGGGCGCGGCGCAGGTTGTTCTCGACGAACAGCTTGTAGCTGGCTTCGGCGTTGAGCACTTCGGTGAACACCTGCACCTGGTGCTTGCCGTTGGCCTTGGCCTTGTGCAGGGCGAGGCCGGCGTTCTTCATCAGGGTGGTCGGATCGCTGCCGTGCAGCGGCGCGCAGGCCAGACCCACCGAGGCGGTAACGTTGATCAGCTGGTTGTCGACGAACATCGGCTTGTCGAGGGTGCGCAGTAACTGCAGGGCAACGCCCTGGCCGTCTTCCAGGCTGGTGTCGTCGAGCAGCACGGCGAACTCGTTGCTGGCAAAACGGGCGAGCACGCCGTTCACGCTCAGGCTGTTGCGCAGGCGCCGGGCCAGGCTGATCAGCAGCTTGTCGCCGGTCTGGTGGCCGAGGCTGTCGTTGATCCGCTTGAAGTTGTCGATGTCCACCAGCAGCAGGCAGATCGGGTTCTCGCTGTCGCGGGCGAAGCGCTCGTCGAGCTTGCGGATGAACGCCGGGCGGTTGCCGAGGTTGGTCAGGTTGTCGGTGTAGGCCAGGCGCTCGATGCGCTGCTGGGCAAGTTTGGTCTGGGTGACGTCTTCGTAGATGCCAATGTAGTGGGTCAGCTCACGGTTGTCGCCGTACACTTTGGAGATCGACAGCTGGCCCCAGTAGGGTTCGAGGTTCTTGCGCCGGCTTTTGAATTCACCCTGCCAGCTGTTGCCCATGGCCAGGCTCGACGGCGAGTCGAACAGCAGCTCGCTGAGGTTTTCCAGGGCAGGCAGCTCGGCCAGGTGGTGGCCCTGGACTTCCTCGGTGCTGTACTGGGTGATCGCCGTGAAGCTTGGGTTGACGTACTCCACCACGCCGTCGCGGTTGACCAGCAGGAAGGCGCTGGCGCTCTGTTCCACAGCCCGCTGGAACAGGTGCAGGGCGCTGGCTGCGGTGCGCCGGTTGTGGTTGGTGATGACCTGGGCGAACTGGTCGGCCAGCTCACCGGCAAAGGCGATTTCGTCGGACTGCCAGGCCCGCGGCTGGCCGGTCTGCTCCAGGCACAGTACGCCGACCACCTGGCCATCGACGCGAATGCTGGCGTCGAGCATGGCGTTGTTGTCGGCATACAGGGTCTGGGCCAGCTCTCGGGTCCGAGGGTCGTGGTTGGCGTTGTGCGCGTCGATGGCGCGGCTGGCGTGCAGGGCTTCGAGGTAGTCGGGGAAGCGGCTGGCATCGATCGGTTCGGGCAGGCGGTGCACTTGCTCGTTGCGCAGCCAGGCACTGATCGGCTCCAGGCGCTGGTCGTCCAGGTGCCAGATGCTGGCACTGTCGACCTTGTAGATTTCGCAGGCGCTGCGGGTGATCAGCTGGGCGGCTTCGAGCAGCGAGTTTTCGGCGCTGTAGCGCTGGCGGGCAAGGCGCAGGATGAGGTCTTGCTGGGCGCGCACGCGCTCCAGGTGCTCAAGCTGCTCCTGCTGGGCGCGCTGATTGATCTGCAGGGCCAGTTGCAGGCGGTTGTTGCGCGATTCCAGATCGTTGGTGTCGAGGTCGCTGTCGTCTTCGTCATCAAGCACCGTCAGGAAGCCGCGCAGCAGCTGGCGGTTGTGCTGCTTGAACGCTTCGCCGGCTTCCAGCAGGGGCAGCGCGCGGGCCTGGGTATGCAGGGTATAGCGCACGCGGTAGTAGCCACGGTTGCTCAGTTGCAGCTGGATCTCATCGTGCAGCCGATAGCGTGCTTCGGGTTCCATCAGGCTGGCGTAGGGCGAATCGATCAGTGCGCACAGCTCGGAAGCGGGCAAGCCGAACTGGCGGTCGCAGGCCGGGTCCAGGTAAAGCATCGCCCAGTTGGCTTCGTTCAGCCTTTCGAAACGCAACATGCCGAGCCGCGAGGGCACGGGGAGCTGCGTGACGACCTCGGCCGCCACACGGCTGGCGGCATCGGGTTGGCTTTTCATCGAAGACTCGCTTGAAGGGGGACGCGGCCTGGGCGGCGGCGCATCTGGCAAGGTTGCATCATGTCCCTGAGGCTGGCAAGCGGCCATGAGGGCTGTCATGTATATGTTTTCGGCCGGCTGGCCGAAATCCTTAGTTTGGCTTGAGGATTTGGGAACTGGCAGGCAAAAAAAGCCCCGCCATCTGGCGGGGTTGAGGTACGAGCGTGGCAGCTCGAAAAGAGTACTGCCCCTCGCAAGGAGGGGCAGTGTGCCGCCTTACAGCAGCATGGTGCGGATATCGCCCAGCACGTCGCCCAGGCGCTTGGTGAAGCGCGCGGCGGCAGCGCCGTTGATCACACGGTGATCGTAGGACAGCGACAGTGGCAGCATCAGTTTCGGCTGGAAGGCCTTGCCATCCCAGACTGGCTGCATGGTCGCCTTGGAGACGCCCAGGATCGCCACTTCCGGCGCGTTGACGATCGGCGTGAAGCCGGTGCCGCCAATGTGGCCGAGGCTGGAGATGGTGAAGCAGGCACCTTGCATGTCGTCGGCCGACAGCTTCTTGGTGCGCGCCTTCTCGGCCAGTGCAGCGGCTTCGGCAGCCAGTTGCAGCAGGCTCTTCTGGTCGACGTTCTTGATCACAGGGACCAGCAGGCCGTCCGGGGTGTCCACAGCGAAGCCGATGTGCACGTACTTCTTGCGGATGATGGCCTTGCCGCTTGGCGCCAGCGAGCTGTTGAAGTCCGGCAGTTCCTTGAGCAGGAAGGCGCAGGCCTTGAGCAGCAGTGGCAGCACGGTCAGCTTGACGCCAGCCTTCTCGGCCACGGCCTTCTGCGCAACGCGGAAGGCTTCCAGCTCGGTGATGTCGGCGGAGTCGAACTGGGTCACGTGCGGCACGTTCAGCCAGCTGCGGTGCAGGTTGGTGGCGCCGACCTGCATCAGGCGGGTCAGGGCGACTTCTTCCACTTCACCGAACTTGCTGAAGTCCACGGCCGGGATCGGCGGGATGCCAGCGCCACCGGTTGCGCCAGCGGCGGCTGGTGCGGCCGATGCTTTCTGCATCATCGCCTTGACGTAGACCTGCACGTCTTCTTTCAAGATGCGACCGTGGGGACCGGTGGCGGCCACTGCGCCCAGGTCGACACCGAATTCACGGGCCAGCTGGCGAACTGCCGGGCCTGCGTGAACCTTGGCATTGCTGCCGGCAGCCGGTGCGGTAGCGATCGGCGCTGGAGCTTCGGCTGGAGCAGCAGCTGGAGCGGCAGCAGCAGGCGCGGCAGCCGGGGCAGGTGCAGCAGCGGCTGGAGCCGGGGCAGCAGCAGGTGCTGCGCCAGCAACCTTGAGCTTGAAGATCAGGTCGCCAGTGCCGACTTCGTCTTCCAGCTTGCACAGGACTTCTTCGACCACGCCGGCAGCCGGCGACGGGATTTCCATGGAGGCCTTGTCGGACTCCAGGGTAATCAGCGACTGGTCGGCTTCGACGGTGTCGCCGACCTTGACCAGCACTTCGATGATCTTGGCCTTGCCCGACGAACCGATGTCCGGCACGTGGATGTCCTGCACGCTGGCGGCAGCCGGTGCTGCTGCCGGAGCAGGGGCGGCTTCGGCGGCCGGAGCCGGCGCAGCAGCTGGAGCCGGAGCAGCAGCGGCAGCTGGAGCCTCAGGGGCCGCAGCAGCGGCGCCCTCGGCTTCCAGAACCAGCAGCTCGTCGCCTTCTTTCAGACGGTCGCCCAGCTTGACCTTCAGTTCCTTGATCACGCCGGCCTTGGGGGCTGGGATCTCCATGGAGGCCTTGTCGGACTCCAGGGTCAGCAGGCTCTGGTCAGCCTCGATACGATCACCGACCTTGACGAACAGCTCGATGATTTCACCTTCACCGCTGCCGATGTCAGGTACGCGAATGAGTTCGCTCACTTAAAAATACTCCTCAGCAGTCCAGTGGGTTGCGCTTGTCCGGGTCGATGCCGAACTTGACGATGGCGTCAGCCACAACCTTGGGTTCGATCTCGCCGCGGTCAGCCAGGGCTTCCAGGGCAGCCAGCACCACGAAGTGGCGGTCGACTTCGAAGAAGTGACGCAGCTTCTTGCGGCTGTCGCTGCGACCGTAACCGTCGGTACCCAGGACTTTGAACTCTTTGCTCGGCACCCACTGGCGAATCTGTTCGGCGAACAGCTTCATGTAGTCGGTGGAGGCGATGACCGGACCTTTGCGACCGTTCAGGCACTGCTCGACGTAGGTCTGCTGTGGCTTCTGGCCAGGCTTCAGGCGGTTGGCGCGTTCCACGGCCAGGCCGTCGCGACGCAGTTCGTTGAAGCTGGTGACGCTCCACACGTCGGCGCCGACGTTGAACTCTTCACGCAGGATCTTCGCCGCTTCGCGGACTTCGCGCAGGATGGTGCCGGAGCCCATCAGCTGCACGTGGTGCGCGGCATCGCGGGTGTCTTCTTCGAGCAGGTACATGCCCTTGATGATGCCTTCCTCGACACCGGCCGGCATGGCTGGCTGCTGGTAGGATTCGTTCATCACGGTGATGTAGTAGAAGATGTCCTGTTGCTCTTCGGTCATCTTCTTCATGCCGTCCTGGATGATCACCGCCAGCTCGTAGCCGTAGGTCGGATCGTAGGTGCGGCAGTTCGGGATGGTGCCCGCCATCATGTGGCTGTGACCGTCTTCGTGCTGCAGGCCTTCACCGTTGAGGGTGGTACGGCCGGCGGTACCGCCGATCAGGAAGCCACGGGTGCGGCTGTCGCCGGCAGCCCAGGCCAGGTCGCCAATGCGCTGGAAGCCGAACATCGAGTAGAAGATGTAGAACGGCAGCATCGGCTGGTTGTGGCAGCTGTACGAGGTACCGGCAGCGATGAACGACGACATGGCGCCGGCTTCGTTGATGCCTTCCTCGAGGATCTGGCCCTTCTTGTCTTCGCGGTAGAACATCACCTGGTCTTTATCGACTGGCTCGTAGAGCTGGCCGACCGACGAGTAGATGCCCAGCTGGCGGAACATGCCTTCCATACCGAAGGTACGGGCTTCGTCCGGGATGATCGGGACGATGCGCTGGCCGATGTCCTTGTCCTTGACCAGCTGCGCCAGGATGCGCACGAAGGCCATGGTGGTGGAAATTTCGCGGTCGCCCGAGCCGTCCAGGATCGCTTTCAGCGTTTCCAGTGGCGGGGTCGGCACGCTGAAGCTCTTGGCGCGGCGCTGAGGCACGAAGCCACCCAGGGCATTGCGGCGCTCGGCCAGGTACTTGGCTTCGGCAGAACCTTCTTCCGGCTTGAAGAACGGCAGGTTCTCCAGGTCGGCATCCTTGACCGGGATGTCGAAGCGGTCACGGAAGTGACGCAGGCTGTCGACGTCGACCTTCTTGGTGTTGTGCGCGGTGTTCTTGGCTTCGCCAGCACCGGTACCGTAACCCTTGATGGTCTTGGCCAGGATGACGGTTGGCTGATCCTTGTGGTTTACAGCCTGGTGGTAAGCCGCGTAGACCTTGTACGGGTCGTGGCCGCCACGGTTGAGCTTCCAGATCTCGTCGTCGGACAGGTCTTCGACCATGGCCTTGAGCTCTGGGGTGTTGAAGAAGTTCTCACGAACGTACGCGCCGTCTTTGGCTTTGTAGTTCTGGTACTCGCCGTCGATGACTTCGTCCATGCGGCGCTGCAGGGCACCGTTGGTGTCCTTGGCGAACAGTGGGTCCCAGAAGCGGCCCCAGACGACCTTGTTGACGTTCCAGCCACCGCCACGGAACACGCCTTCGAGTTCCTGGATGATCTTGCCGTTGCCGCGAACCGGGCCGTCGAGCCGCTGCAGGTTGCAGTTGATGACGAAGATCAGGTTGTCCAGCTTCTCGCGGCCGGCCAGGGCGATTGCGCCCAGGGATTCCGGCTCGTCGCACTCGCCGTCGCCCATGAAGCACCAGACCTTCTGCTTGCCGGCCGGGATGAAGCCACGGGCTTCCAGGTACTTCATGAAACGTGCCTGGTAGATAGCCTGGATCGGGCCCAGACCCATCGAAACGGTCGGGAACTGCCAGAAGTCAGGCATCAGCCATGGGTGCGGGTACGAAGACAGGCCGTTGCCGTCCACTTCCTGACGGAAGTTGTTCATCTGGTCTTCGTTGATGCGGCCTTCCATGAAGGCACGGGCGTAGACGCCTGGCGATGCATGGCCCTGGAAGAAGATCAGGTCGCCGCCATGTTCTTCAGTTGGCGCCTGGAAGAAGTAGTTGAAGCCGATGTCGTACAGGGTGGCACTGGAAGCGAAGCTGGAGATGTGGCCGCCCAGGTCCGAGTCCTTCAGGTTGGTGCGCATCACCATGGCCAGCGCGTTCCAACGCACCATCGAGCGAATGCGGCGTTCCATGAACAGGTCGCCAGGCATGCGTGCTTCGTGGGTGACAGGGATGGTGTTGCGGTATGGCGTGGTGATTGCGTACGGCAGCTGGGAGCCACTGCGGGTGGCCAGCTCGCCCATGCGGGTCATCAGGTAATGAGCGCGGTCTTCGCCTTCTTTGTCGAGGACCGACTCCAGGGCATCCAGCCATTCCTGGGTTTCGATTGGATCGAGGTCTTGCATGGCTTGCTCCAGGGCGGAAAGGCCACCAGAATCGGGGGCCTGAGTTTGCGACTGGCCTTATGGGCAGACGTCGTGAATTCTTGGATTACCGGGGTGTCTCCCGGCGCCGTGTAGTTTTACTACATTTGCTTCGGCATTTCATGCTTTTGCACGCCATGGGTAGTAGTAAAACTACACAAATGCGACGTTTGGTCGCACCTTGGCTTGTGAGGAAAAACGTTCATGTTGGTTGGCGATGTGTCGCGAACAGGTGAATCTTGATGTTTCTTGCCAATGATTCGTTTTTTTCAGCTATTTCCAACTTTTGTATGACAGTCCAACCGAGGTTCGGCTTCCTCTTGGCCGCTTTTTCCCCTTCATTTCACGCCGATCAAGGATAGACCATGCGCCTACCTTTGCCGCTCGAACTGCCTGCTTCCCTGCAACCGCTGGTCGTGCGCAACCAGCAGTTTCTGAGCGATGCCGTGGCAGGCCACGCTGACCTCGACCTGCACACCTGGACCCCGTTGCACCGGCAACAGTTCGATCAGGTTGCCGCTGCCAGCGACTTCGTCCTTGGCATGGCCCAGCGCGAGCCGGCCATGTTGTTCGCCCTGATCGCCAGCGGTGAGCTGGACCGCCGCTACGCCCCGGGCGAGCTGCGCGGGCAAATCGCCGCTGCGGCCCAGGCCGCGCAGAGCGAGGACGAGCTGGCGCGCAACCTGCGCCGCGAGCGCAACCGCCAGCAGCTGCGGATCATCTGGCGCGACATCACCCGCCAAGCCGAGCTGGGCGAGACCTGCCGCGACCTGTCGGACCTCGCCGACGCGGCCATCGATGAAGCCTACCAGTGGTTGTACCCGCGCCATTGCCAGCAGTTCGGCACGCCGATCGGCAACCGCAGCGGCCAGCCGCAGCATATGGTGGTGCTGGGCATGGGCAAGCTGGGCGCGGTGGAGCTGAACCTGTCGTCGGACATCGACCTGATCTTCGCCTTCCCCGAAAACGGCGAAACCGAAGGGGTCAAGCGCTCGCTGGAGAACCAGGAGTTCTTCACCCGCCTCGGCCAGCGCCTGATCAAGGCGCTCGACCCGGTGACCGTCGATGGCTTCGTGTTCCGCGTCGACATGCGCCTGCGCCCTTATGGTTCGGCCGGCGCGCTGGTGCTCAGCTTCAATGCGCTGGAGCAGTACTACCAGGACCAGGGCCGCGACTGGGAACGCTACGCAATGATCAAGGCGCGGGTGGTGGCCGGTGACCAGGCCGCTGGCGCGCAACTGCAGGACATGCTGAAGCCGTTCGTGTACCGGCGTTACTTGGACTTTTCCGCAATCGAAGCGCTGCGCACCATGAAGCAGCTGATCCAGCAGGAAGTGCGGCGCAAGGGCATGGCCGACAACATCAAGCTGGGTGCCGGTGGCATCCGCGAGGTCGAGTTCATCGCCCAGGCCTTCCAGCTGATCCATGGCGGTCGTGACCTGAGCCTGCAACTGCGGCCATTGCTCAAGGTGCTGGCAACCCTGGAAGGCCAGGGTTATCTGCCACCCGCCGTGGTCGCAGAGCTGCGTGAAGGCTATGAATTCCTGCGTTACACCGAGCACGCCATCCAGGCTATCGCCGACCGCCAGACGCAGATGCTGCCGGACAGCGAGCTGGACCGTGAGCGGGTTGCCTATATCCTTGGCTTTGCTGACTGGCAGAGCTTCCACGATCAGTTGATGCACTGGCGCGGCCGGGTCGACTGGCACTTCCGCCAGGTCATCGCCGACCCGGATGAAGACGAAGGCGAGGGCGAGCTGGTGGTGGGCGGCGAGTGGTCGCCACTGTGGGAACAGGCACAAGATGAAGAGGCCGCGGGCCGCCAGCTGGAGGAAGCGGGCTTCAAACAGCCGGCCGAAGCGCTGCGCCGCCTGGCCGCGCTGCGTGCCAGCCCGCAGCTGCGCTCGATGCAGCGCATCGGCCGCGAGCGCCTGGATGCGTTCATTCCACGCTTGCTGGCCCAGGCCGTGGAGCATGACAACCCGGACCTGGTGCTGGAGCGCGTGCTGCCGCTGGTCGAAGCCGTAGCGCGGCGTTCGGCCTATCTGGTATTGCTCACCGAAAATCCGGGTGCGCTGCGGCGCTTGCTGACTTTGTGCGCCGCCAGCCCGTGGATTGCCGAGCAGATCGCCCGCTACCCGTTGCTGCTCGATGAGTTGCTCAACGAAGGCCGCCTGTTCAGCCCGCCACTGGCGCCGGAACTGGCCGCCGAGCTGCGTGAGCGCTTGACGCGCATCCCCGAGGACGACCTGGAACAGCAGATGGAGGCGCTGCGCCACTTCAAGCTGGCCCACAGCCTGCGTGTGGCTGCGTCGGAAATCAGCGGCAACCTGCCGTTGATGAAAGTCAGCGACTACCTGACCTGGCTGGCCGAAGCCATTCTCGACCAGGTGCTGGCCCTGGCCTGGCGCCAGACCGTGGCCCGCCATGGCCAGCCCAAGCGCAGTGACGGCAGCCTGTGCGACCCAGGCTTCATCATAATCGGCTATGGCAAGGTCGGCGGCCTGGAGCTGGGCCATGGTTCGGACCTGGACCTGGTGTTCATCCACGATGGCGACCCGCAAGCGGAAACCGACGGCGCCAAGCCGATCGACAGCGCGCAGTTCTTCACTCGCCTGGGCCAGCGCATCATCCACCTGCTGACCACCCAGACCAACTCCGGCCAGCTGTATGACGTCGACATGCGCCTGCGCCCATCCGGCGCGGCGGGGCTGCTGGTCAGCTCGCTGGGGGCGTTCGAGCGTTACCAGCAGAGCGAAGCCTGGACTTGGGAGCACCAGGCCCTGGTGCGTGCCCGTGTGCTGGTGGGCTGCAAGCAGGTGGCGACGGCGTTCGAGGGGGTGCGCGCCAAGGTCCTGGGCCAGGCCCGCGATCTGGGCAAGTTGCGCAGCGAGGTGAGCGAGATGCGCGCCAAGATGCGCGACAACCTCGGCACCAAGGCCACGCTTGCCGGTACCGCGGCCAATGCCTTCGAGGCCGGTGTGCCGTTCGATATCAAGCAGGATGCCGGCGGTATCGTCGATATCGAATTTATGGTGCAATACGCCGCTTTGGCCTGGTCTCACGAGCACCCGGCCATACTCCGATGGACCGATAACATCCGCATTCTGGAAGAGCTGGAGCAGGCAGGTTTGATGCCGGCCAGTGACGCGGTGCTGTTGCGTGAGGTGTACAAGGCGTTCCGCTCGGCGTCGCACCGCCAGGCCCTGCAGAAGCAGGCCGGGGTGATCGATGCGGCGCAGTTTGCCGATGAGCGCCGCCAGGTGCGGCGGATCTGGGGTGAGCTGGGGCTGTCCTGAAGGCCCGGAAAGGGTCTGAGTGGTACACTGTCCGCCACATAGCCTGAATATAAAGAGGGGAGGCCAGGCTGTATGCAGCCTGTAGCCTCCCCGAGCGTTTCTGGACTAAGCATGAGAATACTGATCATTGGCCCCAGCTGGGTCGGCGACATGGTGATGGCGCAGACCCTGTTCCAGTGCCTGAAACAGCAGCACCCCGACTGCCTGATCGACGTGCTGGCACCCGAGTGGAGCCGGCCGATCCTCGAGCGCATGCCCGAAGTGCGCCAGGCCTTGAGCTTCCCGCTCGGCCACGGCGCGCTGGAACTGGCCACGCGTCGGCGCATCGGCAAGTCCCTGGCCGGCCAGTACGACCAGGCCATCCTGCTGCCCAACTCGCTGAAGTCGGCGCTGGTGCCGTTCTTTGCCGGCATCCCCAAGCGCACCGGCTGGCGTGGCGAAATGCGCTTCGGCTTGCTCAACGACGTGCGCAAGCTGGACAAGGCTCGCTACCCACTGATGATCGAGCGCTTCATGGCCCTGGCCTACGCGCCCGGTGCCGAGCTGCCGCAGCCGTATCCGCGGCCGAACCTGCAGATCGAAGCGCAGAGCCGTGAAGCTGCCATGGCTAAGTTCGGCTTGGCGCTGGACCGCCCGGTGCTTGCGCTGTGCCCTGGGGCCGAGTTTGGCGAGGCCAAGCGCTGGCCGGCCGAGCACTATGCCCAAGTTGCTGACGCGATGATCCGCCAGGGCTGGCAGGTGTGGCTGTTCGGCTCGAAGAATGATCACCCGGTCGGCGAGCAGATTCGCGACCGGCTGATTCCGGGGTTCCGTGAAGAGTCGTACAACCTGGCGGGCGAAACCTCGTTGGCCGAGGCCATCGATTTGATGTCCTGCGCCGATGCCGTGGTGTCCAACGACTCCGGCCTGATGCACGTGGCCGCCGCGCTGAACCGCCCGTTGGTCGCGGTGTACGGTTCCACTTCGCCAGGCTTCACGCCGCCGCTGGCCGAACAGGTGGAAGTGGTGCGCACCGGCATCGAATGCAGCCCGTGCTTCGACCGCACCTGCCGCTTCGGCCACTATAACTGCCTGCGCCTGCTGGAGCCTGGCAAAGTCATCGCTGCCCTGCACAGCCTGGGCGGTCCGAACCTGATCGATACCGTGGCCGAGGTCGACTAAGTGCGGGTACTGATCATCAAGACCTCGTCGCTGGGTGATGTGATCCACACCTTGCCGGCGCTGACCGACGCCGCCCATGCCATCCCGGGCATCCGTTTCGACTGGGTAGTGGAAGAAGGCTTCGCCGAGATCCCCAGCTGGCACCCGGCGGTCGACCAGGTTATCCCGGTGGCGATCCGCCGCTGGCGCAAGAACATCTGGCAGACGATCAAGAGCGGCGAGTGGAAGGCGTTCAAGCAGCGCGTTCGCGAGCACAAGTATGACCTGGTGATCGATGCCCAGGGCCTGGTCAAGTCGGCCTGGCTGACCCGCTACGTCAAGGCCCCGGTCGCCGGCCTGGACCGCTTCTCGGCCCGTGAAGGCTGGGCCAGCCGTTTCTACGACCGGCCGCTGTCGGTTGCCGTCGGCCAGCATGCCGTGGAGCGTGTGCGCCAACTGTTCGCCATGGCCCTGGCCTACGACCTGCCGGAAGGCATCGGCTACTACGGCCTCGACCTTGACCGCCTGCAACTGCCGCCGGCTGCGCCCTACGTGGTATTCCTGCACGGCACCACCTGGGCGACCAAGCACTGGCCCGAAGCCTACTGGCGTGAACTGGCCGAGCGCCTGGGCCGGCGCAAGCTGCAGGTGCGCCTGCCGTGGGGCAACCCGGCCGAGAAGGCCCGCGCCGAGCGCATCGCCCAAGGCTTGAACAACTGCCAGGTGCTCCCCAAATTGAACCTTGCCGGCGTTGCCCGTGTGCTGGCGGCGGCCAAGGCCTGTGTGGCGGTGGATACCGGCCTCGGCCACCTGGCTGCAGCGCTGGATGTGCCGACCATTTCACTGTTCGGGCCTACCAACCCGGGCCTGACCGGCGCCTACGGGCGCGTGCAGGTTCACCAGGCCAGCGATTTCCCGTGCGCACCGTGCCTGCAGAAGAAGTGCACCTATAAACCGAGCGCGGACGACCTGCGCCGGTTCGATCTGAAACGCGAGTGGCCGCTGTGCTTCACTCGCCTGAATCCCGAGCATGTAGCGAGCCGCCTGAGCGCGCTGCTGCTGGCTGAGGATGTTCGTTGATGCAACTGGCTTTCGTGCTTTACAAATATTTCCCCTTCGGCGGGCTGCAGCGCGATTTCATGCGCATTGCCCTGGAATGCCAGAAGCGGGGCCACCAGATCCGCGTGTACACGCTGATCTGGGAGGGTGACATTCCGCCGGGCTTCGAGGTGCTGGTGGCGCCGGTCAAGGCGATCTTCAACCACCGCCGCAACGAGAAGCTCAGCGCCTGGATGGAAGCGGACCTGGCCAAGCGCCCGGTCGACCGCCTGATCGGCTTCAACAAGATGCCGGGGCTGGACGTTTACTACGCCGCCGACGGCTGCTTCGAGGACAAGGCGCAGACCCTGCGCGGTGGCCTGTACCGCCGCTGGGGCCGCTACCGGCACTTCGCCGAATACGAGCGCGCGGTGTTCGCCAAGGACGCGCGCACCGAAGTGCTGATGATTTCCGAAGTGCAGCAGCCGCTGTTCATCAAGCACTACGGCACCCCCGTGGAGCGCTTCCACCTGCTGCCACCGGGCATTTCCCAGGACCGCCGCGCGCCGGCCAATGCCGCCGAGATCCGCGCCGAGTTCCGCAAGGAATTCAACCTGGGCGATGACGAGCTGCTGCTGGTGCAGATCGGGTCGGGCTTCAAGACCAAGGGCGTCGACCGCAGCCTCAAGGCCCTGGCCGCGCTGCCATCGGCGCTGCGCAAGCGCACCAGGCTGATGGTCATCGGCCAGGACGATCCCAAGGTGTTCCAGTTGCAGAGCGCCACCCTGGGCCTGGGCGAACAGGTGCAGTTCCTCAAGGGCCGCAGCGACATCCCGCGCTTCCTGCTGGGCGCCGACCTGCTGATCCACCCGGCGTACAACGAGAACACCGGTACGGTGCTGCTCGAGGCCCTGGTGGCCGGCCTGCCGGTGCTGGTGTCCAAGGTCTGCGGCTACGCCCACTACATCGCCGAGGCCGACAGTGGCCTGGTGCTGGACGAGCCGTTCGAACAGGAGCAGCTCAATGCTTATCTGCAGCGCATGCTGGAAGACGGGCAGGCCCGCGCCGACTGGTCGCGCAATGGCCTGGCCTTCGCCGACAGCGCCGACCTGTACAGCATGCCGCAGCATGCTGCCGATGTGATCCTGGGACAGGAGACCGCATGAAGCTGATAGTGGCCGAACCTTTCAAGCGCCTATGGGCCGGGCGTGACGCCTTCGAGGCCGTGGAAGCGCTGCAAGGCGAGGTCTATCGCGAGCTGGAAGGCCGTCGCACGCTGCGTACCGAAGTCCAGGGCGAAGGCTTCTTTGTCAAGATTCACCGCGGCATCGGCTGGGGCGAGATCTTTAAGAACCTGCTCACCGCCAAACTGCCGGTGCTGGGTGCCGGCCAGGAATGGCAGGCCATCCAGCGCCTGCATGAGGTGGGCGTGCCGACCATGACCGCCGTGGCCTATGGCGAGCGCGGCAGCAACCCGGCCAGCCAGCATTCGTTCATCATCACCGAAGAGCTGGCGCCGACCATCAGCCTGGAAGATTTCAGCATCGACTGGGTGAAAAAACCGCCCGAGCCGCGTCTGAAGCGTGCGCTGATTGCTGAAGTAGCGAAGATGACCGGCGGCATGCACCGCGCCGGGGTCAATCACCGCGACTGCTACATCTGCCACTTCCTGCTGCACACCGACCGACCGGTGACGCCGGAAGACTTCAAACTGTCGGTCATCGACCTGCACCGCGCGCAGACCCGGGCGAAAATCAGCCGCCGCTGGCGTGACAAGGACCTGGCCGCGCTGTACTTCTCGGCGCTGGACATCGGCTTGACCCGGCGCGACAAGCTGCGCTTCCTGCGCGGTTATTTCCAGCAACCGTTGCGGCAGATCCTGGCCGAGGAGGCCGCGCTGCTCGCCTGGCTCGAACGCAAGGCGCAGAAGCTCTACGATCGCAAGCAACGCTATGGGGATGCACTCTGATGGCGGGTTGGACACTGGCGCCAGGCTACGAACATCTGGCGTCGGACTTTGGCAGCCTCGATGCGGTCTTTGCCCTCAAGGGCGAACACCTCACGCGTGATCCGCTCAGCGAGGTCATCCGCATCGAGCGTGACGGGGTCAACTACTACGTCAAGCGCTACACCGGCGCTGGCAAGCATATGCGTCGCTACCTGGGCCGGCCACGTATCAAGGCCGAATGGCAGAACCTCAAGCAGTTCGCCAAGTGGGAGATTCCCACGGCCGAAGTGGTGGGCTGGGGCCTGGAACGCAAAGGCCTGGCCTTTGGCCGTGGCGCGATGATCACCCGTGAGCTGCCGCACACCGAAGACCTCTCGGCCTTGGCTGAGCGCAACGACCCACGCCTGGCCGACCGGATGTGGGTCGACAAGCTGAGCCGTCAGCTGGCGCGCCACACCCGGGTGATGCACGAGCACCGTTTCGCCCACAACGACCTGAAATGGCGCAACTTGCTGGTCGACGACCTGGGCACGCTGTTCTTCATCGACTGCCCGACCGGTGACTTCTGGCGCGGCTTCATGTGGCGCCACCGCATGATCAAAGACCTGGCCTGCCTGGACAAGGTGGCCAAATATCACCTGTCGGCGACCCAGCGCCTGCGCTTCTACCTGCAGTACCGTGGGCGTCAGCGCCTGAATGTGCGCGACAAGCGACGCATTCGCCAGGTGCTGAGCTTCTTCGAGGGAAGGGAATGACCGATTACCTGGCCAGCGCGGACCTCGCGCTGCTCAAACGCCATGGCTTGAACGACTTCGAAGCGCTGTGGGCGCTGCAGCTTGACGCCGTGGACGAACCCAACACCGGCCGTGGCGGCTGGAGCAGCGTCTACCGCCTGGAGCTTGAAGGCAAAGGCTATTACCTCAAGCGCCAGAGCGATTACCTGACCCGCACCCTGCACCGGCCGTTTGGCGAACCGACCTTCGCCCGCGAATTCCGCAATATCAGCCGCTACCAGAAACTGCGCATCCCGGCTTTGCAGGCCGTGTTCTACGGCGAGCGCAAGCAGAACGGCCAGCACCGGGCGATCCTGATGACCCGTGCGCTGGACGAATGGAGCGACCTGGAGGGCCTGCTGGCCCAGTGGTCACAGCTTGCCGATGATACCCGGGTGGGCATCCTCAAGGCCTGCGGACATCTGGCGCGTACCCTGCACGGTGCCGGCCAGGTGCACGGCTGTTTCTATCCCAAGCACATCTTCCTGCGCCAACGCCGCGAAGGCTGGGAAGCCCAGCTGATAGACCTGGAAAAGACCCGGCCGTTGCTGTTCGGCATGCGCGACCGCCTGCGCGATCTGGAGCCGCTGCTGCGCCGTGCCAGTGCCTGGAGCGAGGCGGACGTGCGCCAGTTGCTGGCCGCCTACCTGCAGCAGCCTGCTGACAGCGCCCTGGTCGACACCTGGCTGCAACGTCTGATGCAACGCCGTCGTGAAAAAGAGGCCCGTTGATGCGTTTGTCCCAACTCAAAGACGCCGGGCGCAGCCCGACACTGCCCTTGAGCATCACCCTCGCCGATGCCGCCGGCACGGCGGACCTGCAATTGCTCAGGCTGCTGCGGGTGTTGCCTGGCCAGCGCTATGTCGGCGCTGGCATCTGGCGCGGCACCCCGGTGCTGGCCAAGTTGCTGGTCGGCAGCAATGCTGCACGGCATTTCCAGCGCGAACTGGATGGCGTGAAGCTGCTGGCCAAAGAGGGCCTGACCACACCGCAACTGCTGGCCGACGGCCTGAAGGAAGGCGAGGGCGGCTGGCTGCTGTTCGAGTTCCTCGATGGCGCTGAAAGCCTGGCCGATGCCTGGGCTGCGGTGGAAAACCTGCCGGTACTGGCCGACGAGCAGCACCTGGTCCTGGGCGAAGCCCTCACGGCCGTGGCACAGATGCATGCCCAAGGCCTGTGGCAGGAAGACCTGCACCTGGACAACCTGTTGCGCCACGGCGGCAAGCTGTACCTGATCGACGGCGCCGGCATCAAGGCAGAGACGCCCGGTCAGCAGCTGTCGCGCCCACGTGTGCTGGAAAACCTCGGGGTGTTTTTTGCCCAGTTGCCCAAGCGCCTGGAGCCGTTCATCGAAGAGTTGCTGGTGCACTACCTGCTGGCCAACGCCGAGCATGCGCTGCCGATGGAGGCGCTGCAGAAGCAGGTGGACAAGGTGCGCAGCTGGCGGCAGAAGGATTACCTGGAAAAGGCCGGTCGCGAGTGCAGCCTGTTCAGCGTCGAGCGCAGCCTTTCGGGCCTGCGCGCAATTCGTCGCAGCGAGGTGGACGCCATGCTGCCGGTGTTGGAGCAGGCCGACGCGCTGATCGACAAGGGCCACCTGTACAAGACCGGAGGTGCGGCCAGCGTGGCGCGCATCGAGGTGAACGGTCGCAAGCTGGTGCTCAAGCGCTATAACATCAAGAACACCGCGCACTGGTTCAAGCGGTTCTGGCGCCCGAGTCGCGCCTGGCATTCGTGGATCGAAGGGCACCGCCTGGAATTCCTCGACATCGCCACGCCCCGCCCGCTGGCGGTGCTGGAGCAACGGGTGATGGGCCTGCGCAGCCGCGCTTACCTGGTCACCGAGTATGTCGATGGCCCGGACCTGACTGAGTGCTTTGCGCCCTACGTGGAAAATGGGGATGCGCCTGAAGAGCAGGTCGATGCGTTGGTGCATGTGATGCAGCAGCTGATCCGCGAGCGTATCAGCCATGGCGACTTCAAGGGGCACAACCTGTTCTGGCACAACGGCCAATGGTCGCTGATCGACCTCGACGCCATGTGCCAGCACGCCACCCAGCTCAGCTTCGCACCGGCCTATGCCCGGGACCGAGCGCGCTTGCTGCGCAACTGGCCTACGGGCAGTGCCTTGCATCAGCGGCTCGACCGCCTGCTGCCCAAGCTGACCGAGTAAGCCTCAGGCAGGGCCAGCCAGTCGCTGCTGCGCCCAGCCTGACGCAGGCGGATGCGCCACTGGCCATCCCGCCAGCGCAGGATGGCCCATGGCACGACGCCGGCGTTGGTGGCTTCGGGGATCTGCAAGTGATAGTGACCGGCCAGCAGGTGGCGCCGCAGTGGCAGCTGACCGCCCTGGGTCTGCAGGTAGAGCTGTAGATGATCCGTGAACAGGCCCTCGGCGTCGCTGCTCGGTAAGCCGGCCAGCCGCACCTGCAGGCGACAATCGTCGAACAGGCGTACCAGGTCCGGGAGGCCGTCGTACCAGAACAGTGGCGAGTCGATGACCCAATTGCCGTCCGCCAGACGCTTGATTGGCTGCGTGAGATAGGCATCCGGGCGGTCAGGGTCGATGGCCCGCCAGCGGCTGCCATCGAACGTGACCTTGAAGTAACGGCCTTGGGCATCCTGAATGAAGTACTCGGACAAGCCGTCGAAGGCGGAAGTTTTTTCAAACACTTCCTCGCCGTACACGCCGCCGATGCGATAGCGCAGGTTGCTCGTTTCAGGGGTCACACTGAAACGTGGCGGCAGTGGCAGCGGCGGTTGCTTGGGCATTCCCCGCAGCATGCGGCGCATCAGCCCGGTGCTGGCCAGGCTGGTACCCGCATCATTGAGGTGGCTCAGGGCATTGTAGGCATGGTTGAGCACTCCATTGAGGTCCTCCTGGCGGTAGGCGTCAATGCCGTTCCAGATCTCCAGTGCCATGCGCCCGAGTGCCAACGGGACCATGAGTTTGGTCGGCAGGAGGAGGCTGATCAGGTCCAGTAAGGTCCAGCTTAGTTTCAGCGCCTGTTCGGCATCCACTTCGGCAGTGCTGTGGCTGTTGGCGTCTGCCGCTGCCAGCATGCCGCGAACTTCGGCCATGTAACAGGCCAGGAACAAGTCGTCGTCGATGGCCGGTGTCTCTAACACTCGGCCCAGGCGCCCTCTGAGCAGCAGCTTCTCGACCTGCGCAGCGGGCAGGAGCGGCAGGCGCCGGGCGAAGTAGGTGCGCAGCAAAGGCTTGTCGCGCAGCAGGCGCAGCAGTGCACGGGGGTTGGCAAATGAGCGCCAGGCGCGTCGGTCCGGTGCGTTGGGTGTATAGAGCACGAAGGCGGTGATGTTGCGTGAGCCACTGGCTAGCAATAGCACTCCCTGCACGGTGTTGCGTTGGATCAACAGCTGGCGGGCAATCACCGCGTGCCCGTCCACGCGCGGGCGCAAGGCATTGTGCGGTTGCGACAGCAACTGCTCCACCCAGCGATAGTGGCGCTCTGACCAGTCCTTGGAGAGGTGTCCGGCGTAACGTGCCTTGGCCGCTTCGGCGCGCATGCGTGCACGGTTGACCATGCTGTGTGCATGCAACCGCCACTTGCCTTCCACTGAGTCGATCAACTGCGTGCGCAGGTAGCTGGCGTAGCTGTCACCGACATTCAGGCTTCTGACCAGCGTCTTGATGTAGCTTGGGTTCAGCTGCGCCGGCAGGGCTGTGCCGTCGCTCCTGGCTACCCGTGCGGTCAGCCAGTAGTCATAGTCGAACCAGGCAAGATTGCGGATGGCCAGCTCATCCAGCGGGTAACTGGCATGGATGGCCTCGACCAGTTCTCCGCCAACGTTCTGGAAGCCCCGCCAGGTCACGTAGGACGAAGGTTGCAAGGGGTTGAGCCAGGGCCCGGTCTGGCGTGTGTACACCACCTTGACCAGGATCTCTGACGGCTCAACGGTCAAGCCCAGGTCATGACGAAGGCGGTTTCGTACGCGTTGCCTGGCCCAGCCCTGCAGCGATTCGCGTTGCTGGAACTGCTTGAGCGTGAGGATGCCGGGAGCGGCGACTTGCTCGCCGGTAGCGATAAGCTCCTGCATCCCTTGCATGATGTGTGCGAGCGCCTGAGGCGTTGCCGAGCGCAGCCAGTCGGGCAGGTTTTTATCCAGGAGCGCCGCATAGCGGGTGTCGAGCAGTGCCTTGCTGCCAGCCTCCACGCGCAGTGCCATGGCCTCGCGCAGCTTTTCGGCCGCTCGCTCCGGGGCGTTGGCCGGCAGTGTCGACCAGGTCTGGTTGAGGCGCAGGCGCTGGGCTTCCAGCAGGCAGTCGACCTGCGCTTGCAACGGGTCATCGGCGTACCACTCGTAGCGCAGGCGGTCGGCCAGGCGGGCATTCTCGATTTGCGTATCGTTCACCAGCAACTGCAGCAATGGCCCGCTTTGAAGTGGATCGTCCAGGCGCTCGCACAGCTCTTGGTGCAGTTCGTGCAGCGAGGAATAGGCTTCCATGCCCTGTGCCAAGCCCAATAGCAGTGCAGGGCCGGTTGCCTGGTCGGCTTCGAGGTTTTGCCCTTCTGCCTTTCCGGTGACGATCACGAACATGCCCGGCAGTGCCGCGCGCCATGCCGGGCTGCCGCGCAAGAGCACCGGGCGGTAGGCCTGGGCGCGACGTGCGAGCGGCTGGTGCCGGCGCTGCCAGGCATGAGGAAGGTCGAGGAAGGTGCCGATGACACTGGCCAGGTCCGCGCTCAACGTCTGGTCGGCCGCGCGCAGGTCGGCCTCGGCATGCATCATCGCCCGGCGGATGTCGGCCAGCCGGGTGGCGCGCGAGCGGCCTTGGCTGTCGGTGGCGGCCCAATAGTCGGCGAGCTCGCCATGCAGGTGCTGACGTGACTGCGGTGGCAGGGTGACAACTGGCATCGCTTCGAGCAAGGCCAGCACCTGGTGGTGCAGGAAATCAATACGTTGCAGGGGTAGCATGTTCCGCTCTCCGCGAGTCAGGGAGCGGGCATGCTCAGGCGAGCAGGTGGCGCCTGGGAGTTAAACGTCTACCTCACTGGAGCAGGCCGCGCAGGCTAAGCCACGCGGGTATGCCAAGGCCAAGCCAGGCGAGCATGTCCCAGGCACCATCACCGAGCAGGGCGGCGAACAGCCCCAGCGCGCCCAGCAAGGCAATGGCGGCTGGCCAGACGAGCACTCTGGCAGTTGATCGCGAACGATGGCTCATGCCTTTGCCTCCCGTGGCCGGCGTTGCTTGCCCCACCAGAGGTACACGCCGCTGCCGAGCACGATGATGGTCAGCACGTCCAGCACCGCCCACAGGATCTGCATCGGACGGCCACCGTAGTCGCCGAAGTGCAGCGGTTGCGACAGCCCCATGGCGTCCATGTACCAGGGCCGCTCACCGACTGCGGTCACCTCAAGCGTGCGGGCATCGATCAGCACCGGTGTGAACAAGTGCGAGCTCAGGTGGCTGGCGCCGTTCATGAACACTGCGTAATGGTGCTCGCTGGAGAAGCGTGTGCCAGGGAACGCGATGAAGTCCGGGCGCATGCCGGGTGCGGCCTGTTCGGCGATGTCCAGCAAGCGGCTGGCTGGCGCCCTTTCGGTGAGCGGCGGGGCATCACGATAAGGGGCGACCATGGCGGCCAGGCTGTCGTTGCGCCAGGCGGCGATGACCAGGTCGGAGAGGGCGCTGATCACGCCGGTGACGCCGACAGTCAAGGCCCAGGCCAGGGTGACCACGCCGATCAGGTTGTGCAGGTCGAGCCAGCGCAGGCGGCGGGACTTGTCGGTGCGTACGGTGGCGAACTCCAGGCGGCGCATGAACGGTGCGTAGAGCACGCTGCCGGAGACGATCGCAACGACGAACAGCACGCCCATGAAGGCCAGCAGCAGCTTGCCGGGGAGGCCGGCGAACATGTCTACGTGCAGGCGCAGCATGAGCATCATGAACCCGCCATTGGCGGCCGGCATCGCCACGGCTTCGCCGGTGCGGGCGTCGAGCATGAAGGTATGGGAAGAATTGGGTTCGGTGCCGGCGGTGGCAGCTGTGATCGCAAGTACGCCGTTGGGTTGGTCCTTATCGAAGCCGAAGTACTGCACGACCTCACCGAAGCGGTGCTGCTCAGCTTTCAGCACCAGCTGTTGCAGGTCCAGGTGCGGGGTGCCGGCGGGCATCTCGCGCAGTTCTGCGGCATCGCCGAGCAGGTGTTCGAGTTCGTGGTGGAAGATCAGCGGCAGGCCGGTGAGTGCCAGCAACAGCAGGAACAGGGTGCAGACCAGGCTGCTCCAGGTGTGGACCACGGACCAGCGGCGGATAGTTGGGCTTTTCATTACATTATGTTTCTCAACGTCCAGAAAGACCAAAGCCGCCCCAGGTGGACGGCTTGGTCGACATGCTCAGCCAGTCAGGTCATCACCACTTGTAGGAAGCGCTGGCCACGACGCTACGTTCGTCGCCGTAGTAGCAGTAGTAGCCATCGCAGGTGGAGAGATAGTCCTTGTTGAACAGGTTGGTGGCATTGACCGCCACCGACGCGCCCTTGAGGCTGTTGCTCAGGCGCCCCAGGTCGTAGTGCACGGTAGCGTCGAACACCGTGTAGGCGTTGGCCTTGCCCAGGTAGGTGTTGGCTTGGTCGCCGTAGGTGTTGCCGGTATAGCGCGCGCCGCCGCCGATACCGAAGCCGTCGAGCATGCCGCTGTGCCAGGTGTAGTCGGCCCACAGCGAAGCTTGCTGGTTGGGCATCAGCTGCAGGCGGTTGCCCTTGTACAGGCCATCCTGCACTTGCGACTTGGCCAGGGTGTAGGCGGCGGTCAGCTTGAGGTTTTCGGTGACGTCGGAAACCGCTTCCAGCTCCAGGCCATGGACTTTCACTTCACCGGTCTGGCTGGTGAAGGTCACACCGCCTTCGTTGTTGGTGACCGAGACGTTTTTTTGCGTCAGGTCATACACGGCTGCCGACAACAGGGTGTTGGAGCCCGGTGGCTGGTACTTGATGCCCAGTTCCCACTGCTTGCCTTCGGTCGGTTTGAACGATTCGGTAGCGGACGCGGAGGCATTGGCGGCCGGCTGGAACGACTCGGCATACGACAGGTACGGTACGAAGCCCGAATCGAACACGTAGCTGATGGCGGCGTTGCCGCTGAACTGCTTGTCCCGCTGGGTATTGGTGGCATCACCCTGGTTGAAGTACTTGGTGCTGGTGTGCACCCAGTCTTCACGACCGCCCAGGGTCAGGCGCCAGTTGCCGAGGGCCATCTGATCCTGGACGTACACGCCGGTCTGACGGGTTTTCTGGTCATAGTCGTAGAACGCTGTGGAGCGGTCCGGGCGGGTGATCGGCACCCCGTAAACCGGGTTGTTCACGTTGCTGTCCGGCACGTTGAAGCCGAAGATCGACAGGTAGTTGGTGTTGACGCGCTGGTGGTCCAGGCCCAGCAGCAGGGTGTGGGTCACGTCGCCGGTGGCGAAGTCGGCCTGGAAGTTGTTGTCCACCGCGAACTGGCTGATGTCTTCATCGGTGTTGGTGGACATGCGGCTGACGGTGCCATCGTCCTTCACTGGCGGCGTGGTTGCGTTGTAGCTTCCGGGGGTGATGGTCTGGAACGCCAGGTCCGTCTTGGTGTAGCGCAGGTTCTGACGGAACTGCCAGACATCGTTGATGCGGTGTTCGAAGGCGTAGCCCAGCGCGTAGTAGGTGCGGTCGTAGAATTCGTAGTCCGGGTCACCCAGGTTCTTGTGGTGGGAAATCTTGCCGAACGGCATGTCGATCTTGGTGCCCTGGATCGGCCGGAACTGGCTGGTGGCGCCGGTATCGTCGCGGGTGAACTGGGTAAGCAGGGTCAGCGAGGTATCGTCGTCGATGTTCCAGGTCAGGCTCGGGGCGATGTTGTAGCGCTTGTCGTCGATGTGGTCGATCTGGGTACCGCCATCGCGGATCACGCCGCTGACGCTGTACAGGAACTGACCCTGGTCATCGATCTTGCCGGTGCTGGCAAAGTTGATCTGGCGGTGATTGTCGCTGCCGTACTGCAGTTCGATTTCGTGGGCGCTTTCAGCCTGCGGGCGGCGGCTGACCATGTCCAGCAGGCCGCCGGGCGGGGTCTGGCCATACAGCGACGAGGCCGGGCCGCGCAGCAGGGCCAGGCGGTCGAGGTTCCAGGTTTCGGCTTTCGGATTGGCATACACGCCGCGAGGCAGTGGCAGGCCGTCGAGGAACTGGGTCGGCTCGAAACCACGCACGCGCATCCAGTCGTAGCGGGTGTCGCTGCCGAAGCTGGCGGAGACGATACCCGGCATATATTTCACGGCGTCGTCCAGGCTGTGCACGCCGCGGTCACTCATCTGCTGACGGGTGGCCACGGAGATCGAGCGCGGGACTTCGACCAGCGCGGTGTCGGTCTTGGTGCCAGCGGCGGTGCGCTTGGCCAGGTAACCGTCGACCGGGCCCCAGGCGCTCTCGTAAGCGCTGGCGGCATTCACGGTGGTTTCCGGCAGGGCCAGGGCGCCCTCCGGTACGGCGACCAGGCTGTAACTGCCGACGCTGCTCTGCTGCAGTTGCAGCCCAGTGCCCAGCAGGGCGGCCTGCAGGGCGCCGAGGCCATCGTACTGGCCATTGACCGGGGCCGAGGTACGGCCGCTGACCAGCGCCGGGTCGATGGCCAGGGCGATGCCCGCCTGGCTGGCGATCTGGTTCAGGGTGCTTGCCAGCGGTGCGGCGGGCAGGTTGTAGGCGCGCGGCGCGGACTGCTCGGCGGCGAACAGTGCGGTACTGGACAATGGTGCGGCCATGGCGATGGCCAGGGCCATCAGGCTAGGACGCAGGATACGATCAACGGCACGGGACATGCAGCGGTTCCTCGACGGATAAGTGCTAACTGCTTCCTTGCCGAGCGAGATTCCAGAAGTGACAGGGGGAATCGGAAGAAAAGTGAGAATTATTTGAATCTGGCTTTTGCCTGCGCTGGCCCGTCGCGGGACAAGCCCGCTCCTTCAGGTGTGTCGCAGATTCAAGGGCTGCGGAAATCCTGTGGGAGCGGGCTTGTCGGGGCGCCGAACCGCCGCGAAGAGGCCGGTACAGGATTACTTGGGAACGACGGTCACCCACCACGGCGTATGCCGCTCGATTTTCACCGGCAGCGCCGGCACCAGCGAAGCCAGGGCCAGGTCGGTGTCGGTCAGCGGGAAGCTGCCGGTCACACGCAAGTCGGCCACTTCATCGGCCACGCCCAGGTGACCGCTGCGGTAGTGGCCCAGCTGTTTCAGCAGGTCGGCCAGGCGCACGTTGTCGACCACCAGCATGCCGCGGGTCCAGGCATCGGCCCCGGCGTGCACCGGACCTATCTGGCCCAGCCCGTTGCTGTTCATCAGCACTTGCTGGCCTTCGTGCAGGACCTGTTCGTCACCGCTGTTGTGCGGCATGGCGGCTACCGACGACTGCAGAACTTCCAGGCGCGTGCCGTTGGCTTCGCGGCGCACCAGGAAGCGCGTGCCCAGCGGCCGAAGGCGGCCATCGTCGGTACGTACCCACAACGGGCGAGGGTCGTCGTGGCCGGTTTCCACCGAAATTTCGCCTTGATGCAGCACCAGCACACGCTGGTCGCCGTCGAAGTCGATATCCACGGCGGTGTGGGTATTGAGGCTAAGCAGCGTGCCGTCGGCCAGGCGCAAGGTACGCAGTTCACCGGTGGCGGTGCGCTGATCAGCGAGCCAGTAACTGGGTGCCAACGAAGGCGTACCGACCCAGCTGAGTATCGCGCCGAGCAGAAACAGGCCGGCAAGCCCGCTTCCGGCCTTGCCGATCCGACGTCGCAGGCTGACGCGCGATTGCAGCAGGGCTTGGCGAGCCGGGCCGGCAGCGACGCTGACACGTTGGTCGAGGGCGCCTAGCTGGCGCCAGGCCCGGGCATGTTCCTCGCTGGCAGCATGCCAGCGGATGAATTCGTTGCGCTCGTCAGGGGTGTCGTTGCCATCGTCCAGGCTCATTTTCCAGGCAATGGCGGCTTCCAGCACCCGCGACGAAACCGGTGTGTTGTTCACGTCGGTTCCCCGTACAGGGCCACATAGCACTGGCGCATGCCTTGGGCGATGTACTGGCGCACGCGTGACACCGAAACGCCCAGGCGTTCGGCAATTTCGGCGTGGCCCATGCCATCCAGGCGGTTGTGCAGGAAGGCTGCGCGGGCCTTGCTCGACAGCTTGCTGAGCAGGCGGTCGATGGCTTTGAGGTCTTCGAGGATCAGGTGCTGGGTTTCCGCGGACGGGTGTTCGGCTTCGGGGATCAGCGCCAGTTCGGCCAGGTAGGCTTGCTCCAGCGCCGCGCGGCGGAAGTGGTCGAACATCAGGCCCTTGGCCACGGCGGCGAGGAAGGCACGCGGTTCGCGCGGGGTGTCGAATTGCTCGCGCCCGAGCAGGCGCACGAAGGTGTCCTGGCTCAGGTCTTCGGCACGCTGGCGGCAAGCCATGCTGCGCTGCAGCCAGGCGAGCAGCCAGCTGCGGTGGTCGCGGTACAGCGAGCCAACCAGTTCGGCGTGTGGGCTGTGGACAGAAGACACGCAGCGTCCCCCCGGAACGAATGCATTAACTAACGATAATTATTCGCGATTGTTACAGAGGGGAGGGTGTCGGTGCAATGGACGCTTATCGGATGGCCATCATCAAAAACCGTGGTGATGCGCCTTGCGCCGCCGCCAGCCGCCCAGCCGCTGCTCCAGCTGCAGCGGGCTGTCGAGCTGCTGGCGCCGGGCCTGGCTGAACAGGATCAGCGCCAGTTCCGCCGTGACCTGCGCATCGGCGCTGGCATGGTGACGCTCATCCACCTGCAGGCCGAAGTGTGTTACCCAGTCATCCAGCCCGGCTTCGCGCAACACGGTGTCGGGGTTGAGCATCGGCGCCAGTTCTGCCACGTCGAGGAACGGCAACTGCAGGCGATGGCCCAGGCTCTCCTTCAAGGCGCGGGCAAGCATGCGCTGGTCAAACGGTGCATGGAACGCCAGCACCGGGCTGTCGCCGATGAATTCGAGCAGCTCTAGCAAAGCTTCGGCCGGGTCGCAGCCAGCGGCCAGGGCACTTGGCCCGAGGCCGTGGATCAGCACGCTGGCGTTGGTTTTCTGTTCGGGTCGGTGCAGGGTGCGTTCGAATTGCTGGGCGAAATCAATGGCGCCGTCCTCGATGGCCACCGCGCCGATCGACAGAACTTGGTCGCGATTCGGGTTCAGGCCACTGGTCTCCAGGTCGAGCACCACCCAGCGCTGCTCGCGCAACGAACACACCCCTGGCGGCTTGGCCTTGGGTAGCCCTGCCAGGCGCTGACGCAAGGCATCGTCCAGCGGCGGGGCAGCGGGGCGTAACCAGGCGAACAGGCTCATAATTGATACCGCAGGGCCAGGCTGCTCTGCAGGCGCTGGGCCTGGCGCAGCGATTCGCGCAGGATGCGCCGGTCCAAGTGGTTGAGGCTGTCCGGATCGAGGCGATTGGAGTACGGCAGGTTGTCGCGGGTCTGGCGCTGGTGCTGTTGCATGCGGGTTTGCTGGATGAAGTGGTAGGCCTCTTCATAAGCTGCGCCGTCGAGCGCTTCGATGACCCCTTTGTCGACCAGCTGGCGCAGGCGCTCCAGAGTGTTGCACGCACCAATGCCGTTGGCCAGGGCCAGCAGGCGGGCACCATCGACGAAAGGTGTCAGGCCCTGGACCTTGAGGTCGAGGGTGGCGGCCTTGTCGTTGCCCTGGCGGGTCAGCACGAACTCGCGCAGGCGGCCCACCGGAGGTCGCTGGCGCAGGGCGTTGTCGGCCAGCATGCGCTGGAAGATGCGGTTGTCCGCCACCTGCTCCAGCAGCTGCCGGCGCAGTTGTTCACAGCCCTGTTCATCACCCCAGACCACGCGCAGGTCGAAGTAGATGCTCGAACCCAGCAGGTTCTCCGGGCTGGCCTCGCGCACGAAGCTGGCAAAGCGCCGCGCCCACTGCGCACGTGACAGGCAAAGCTCGGGGTTGCCGGCCATGACGTTGCCCTTGCACAGGGTGAAACCGCACTGGGCCAGGCACTGGTTGATGTACTGCGCCAAGGGCAGCAGGCGTGCGCGAATGGCCTCGGCTTCGGCGTCGTCGGTGGCTTCGAAGAGGATGCCGTTGTCCTGGTCGGTGTGCAGGGTCTGTTCGCGGCGCCCTTCGCTGCCGAAGCACAGCCAGCTGAACGGCACACCGGGGTCGCCACGTTCGGCAATGGCCAGCTCGATCACCCGGCACACCGTGTGGTCGTTGAGCAGGGTGATGATCTGGGTGATCTGCGTCGAGGAGGCGCCGTGGGCGAGCATGCGCTCGACCAGCTGGCCGATCTCGCCACGCAGCTGCACCAGCGAGTCGAGGCGTGGCGCATGGCGGATGGTACGCGCCAGGTGCACCAGGTCGACCCGCTGCAGGGAAAACAGGTCGCGTTCGGACACCACGCCACACAGGCGCTGGTTGTCCACCAGGCAGACATGGGCGATATGCCGCTCGGTCATCGCCATGGCCGCATCGAAGGCGCTGGCTTGGGGGCTGAGGTAGAACGGCTTGGCGGTCATGTTCTGCTCGATTGGCGCGCCGAGGTCGGAATCGGCGGCGGCCACCACCTGGCGCAGGTCGCGCAGGGTGAAGATGCCCAGCGGGTGGCGCTGCGGGTCGACCACGACAATGCTGCCGACCTGCTGTTCATGCATCATCCGCACAGCCTCGCGCAGCGGTGTATCCGGCGCGCAGACCACTGGGTGACGCATGGCCAGTTCGCCCAGCGGGGTATTCAGCGAGTACTGGGTGCCGAGGTTTTCCGCTGCGCGCTGGCGGACCTGCTGGTTGACCTGGTCGAGCAGGCTGCTGACACCACGCAGTGCAAAATCTCGAAACACTTCCGACATCGAGAACAAGCGGATGAACGCGGCCTTGTTCAGCTGCAGGCAGAAGGTGTCTTCGCCGGCCAAATGTTCGGTGCGTGTCGCCCGCTCGCCGAGCAGCGCTGCCAGCGGGAAGCATTCGCCGCCGGTGATCTCGAAGGTGGTTTCCACCCCAGGCTTGACCAGGTGCTGGCGCTCGCCGACGACCCGGCCCTGCTTGACAATGTAGAAGTGCTCGACTGGCCCATCCGTAGGTTTGATGATGCTTTCGCCGCTGGCATAGAAGCGCAGCTGGCATTGTTCCACCAGGAAGGCCAGGTGGCTCTGCTCCATCTGGTTGAAAGGCGGGAAACGCTGCAGGAACTGCAATGTGCCCTGGATGTTCTGCAGTACTGCCGTTCTTCCTGCCTGACTGTAGGCGTCCTTTTTGCTCATGACACTGACCGTATCGCTACGCCGAACTATATATATCTATATATAGGAGCGGCCTTGTTGTTTTCGGTCCCCATGGTCGGCTGGCAGCGGGGTGGTGCCCATTGGACGTAAGTCTATGAGTGGCGCTGTCAAAGACCCGACGAAAGGCGAGCCGGGTTACAAGGCTTTTGCGGTCCTAACCACTGAGCGGGATTTTTTTGACGAGATGACCATGGCTGAGCATGACGACATTCTGAGTGACGCCGAACGCGAGGCGTTGGCCGTGGTGAGCGCACCTGTAGCATCCAGCCCGGTGGTGCTGATTGTCGATGACAATACAGTGAACAGCGAGGCGTTGAAGCTGTACCTGAAAAGCAAGGGCATCGAGTGCATGACCGCTGACGGCGCGCAGGAAGCGATGTTCAAGCTGCATTACGAACCGCGCATCGCGCTGATGATTACCGACCTGCGTATGCAGCCCAGCGACGGCCTGGAACTGATCCGGGAGATTCGTGAGTCGGAACGAGCGGCGTTGTCGATCATCGTGGTGTCGGGCGACACCGATGTGAAGGAGGCGGTGGACGTGATGCACCTGGGGGTGGTGGATTTTTTGCTGAAGCCGGTGGATCTGGGGAAACTGCTGGGGTTGGTGAAGAAGGAACTCAAGATCGAGTGACACAGGATCGGGGCCGCAAAGCGGCCCCTTTCACTGATGTTGCTTACAAACCGTTACGCGCCTTGAACTCGCGACGGCGGCGGTGCAGCACTGGCTCGGTGTAGCCGTTCGGCTGCTTGGCACCTTCGACCACCAGCTCGATGGCCGCCTGGAACGCGATGTTGTCGTCGAAGTTCGGCGCCATCGGGCGGTACTGGGCGTCACCGGCGTTCTGCTTGTCGACCACTGCAGCCATGCGCTTGAGGCTTTCCAGCACCTGCTCCTGGCTGACCACGCCATGGCGCAGCCAGTTGGCCAGCAGCTGGGCCGAGATGCGCAGGGTGGCACGGTCTTCCATCAGGCCGACATCGTTGATGTCCGGTACCTTCGAGCAACCCACACCCTGGTCGATCCAGCGCACCACATAGCCGAGGATGCCCTGGGCGTTGTTGTCCAGCTCGTTGCGGATCTCTTCGGCCGACCAGTTGGTGTCGGCTGCCAGCGGGATGGTCAGGATGTCATCGACCGATGCCGGGGTGCGCGACGCCAGTTCGCGCTGACGCGCTTGCACGTCGACCTTGTGGTAGTGCAGGGCGTGCAGGGTGGCGGCGGTCGGCGACGGTACCCAGGCAGTGTTGGCGCCGGCCAGCGGGTGAGCGATCTTCTGCTCGAGCATGGCGGCCATCAGGTCGGGCATGGCCCACATGCCTTTGCCGATCTGCGCACGGCCTTGCAGGCCGGTGGCCAGGCCGACGTCGACGTTGTTGTTCTCGTAGGCGCCGATCCACTTCTCGTTCTTCATGGCGCCCTTGCGCACCACGGCGCCGGCTTCCATAGAGGTGTGGATTTCGTCACCGGTGCGGTCGAGGAAGCCGGTGTTGATGAACACCACGCGCTCGGCGGCCGCCTTGATGCAGGACTTCAGGTTGACCGTGGTACGGCGCTCCTCGTCCATGATGCCGACCTTGACGGTGTTACGCTTCATGCCCAGCAGGTCTTCGACGCGGCTGAAGATCTCGGCGGCGAAGGCGACTTCTTCCGGACCGTGCATCTTCGGCTTGACGATGTACACGCTGCCGCTGCGGGTGTTCTTGCGGCTGGTGTTGCCGTTGAGGTTGTGCAGGGCGATCAGGTTGGTGAACAGGCCGTCCTGGATACCTTCGGGGATTTCGTTGCCCTGGGCATCGAGAATCGCCGGGTTGGTCATCAGGTGGCCGACGTTGCGCACGAACAGCAGCGAACGGCCGTGCAGGGTTACGCTGCCGCCATTGGGCGCTGCGTATTCGCGGTCTGGGTTCATGGTGCGGGTGAAGGTCTTGCCACCCTTGCTCACGCTTTCGGCCAGGTCGCCTTTCATCAGGCCCAGCCAATTGCGGTAGACGATGACCTTGTCATCGGCATCGACGGCGGCGACCGAGTCTTCGCAGTCCATGATGGTGGTCAGGGCCGACTCCATCAGGATGTCTTTGACGCCGGCGGCATCGGTGCTGCCGACAGGCGTGCTGGCGTCGACCTGAATCTCGAAGTGCAGGCCGTTGTGCTTGAGCAGCACGGCGGTCGGCGCCTTGGCGTCGCCATGGAAGCCGATCAGCTGGGCGTCATCACGCAGGCCGCTGTTGCTGCCGCCTTTCAGGGCGACGACCAGCTTGCCGCCTTCGATGCGATAGCTGGTGGAGTCGACGTGCGAGCCGGCCGCCAGTGGTGCGGCTTCGTCGAGGAAGGCGCGGGCGAAGGCAATGACCTTGTTGCCGCGCAGCTTGTTGTAGCCCTGGCCTTTCTCGGCGCCGCCTTCATCGCTGATGGCGTCGGTACCGTACAGGGCGTCGTACAGCGAGCCCCAACGGGCGTTGGCGGCGTTCAGGGCGAAACGGGCGTTCATCACCGGGACGACCAACTGTGGGCCGGCCATGTGGGCGATTTCTTCGTCCACGTTCTGGGTGGTGGCCTGGAAATCGTCGGCTTGTGGCAGCAGGTAGCCGATTTCCTGGAGGAATGCTTTGTAGGCTACGGCGTCGTGTGCCTGGCCTTTGCGTGCCTGGTGCCAGGCGTCGATCTTGGCTTGCAGCTCGTCGCGCTTGGCGAGCAGGGCTTTGTTCTTTGGAGCGAGGTCTTTAATGATCTCTGCCGCCCCTGCCCAGAACTTATCGGCGTCGATGCCGGTTCCAGGAATCGCTTCGTTGTTGACGAAGTCGTACAGGGCCTTGGCGACCTGAAGGCCACCGACTTGAACGTATCCAGTCATTGCTTGCCTCACCTCTGCTCAGCTATTTCGCTCTTCTGTATTAAGCCTGTAGCGCTTCTCTAAACACGTACCAGTGCTTGCCATCGGACTAGACCCGAAGGCGGCTGGGTGCAGCCGGCCAGACAGGCTGGCAGACAGTGTGCGTATTTTCACAGGCGCCTTGGCAGACATCCAAACGACGTTTTGTAGTCCGCGCCACGGGATACTACATGAAGCAGTAGGCGAGGCAAAATCAGACTAAAAGCGCCGTTATGCGACCGGTTGGTCGCGTATGGTCACGCTGGGAGAACGTATGTTCGCAAAAAAGCAGTGGATTGTTCCAGATAAATCTTGAAACAGTACACGATTGTTTGTGCGGATTGCCCTGCGGCAGGTTGACGCGCCTTGCCTATACTGAGTCGATCCCCCGTATTTTCGCCGCCTTGGGCGGCCCGACGCAGAGGAAGGGCCTGTGGATCATCTTGTACTGACCGTGATTGCCCCGGACAAGGCCGGCCAGGTCGAGCGCATTGCCCAGTGCATCGCCGATCATAACGGCAACTGGCTGGAGAGCCGCATGTCGCGGATGGCCGGGCAGTTTGCCGGGATCCTGCGGGTGGCGGTGCCGGCGGAAAACTACGACGAGTTGGTGAAGTCGCTGCAGGCGCTGGGGCAATACGATATTCGCGTGCTCATCGCCGAGAGTGGCATTGAGCCGTCATGTACCTGGAAGCCTATTGCCATGGAGCTGGTGGGCAATGATCGCCCAGGCATCGTGCGTGATATCACCCGCCTGCTGGCGGACCAGGGCGTGAACCTGGAGCGCTTCACCACCGAAGTGCGGCCGGCACCGATGAGCAGTGAGCCGCTGTTCCATGCCGATGCGCTGCTGGCGCTACCGTTGACCTTGTCTCTGGATGACCTGCAGCAGAGGCTGGAGAGCCTGGCGGATGACTTGATGGTGGAGTTGAAGCTGCGGCCGGAGGACTGATTCGAGATTGCCGGGGCTGCGAAGCAGCCCCTTGCGGTTATCCCGATTTCACGGGGAAGGCCCTGTGGATAACCTGGGGGCGCACCTCGCTAGCCCAGGAGCGGCAAGCCTTCCAGAGGTTTGGGCAAAAAACGCGCAAAAATCAGTCGCTTGTGCACAAAGCGCGGGGACGAGGGTGTGGATAACCTTTGGAGAGGTTGCTACAGGCCACGAACGACGTGGTCTGCGCAGTTTTGATCGTTTTTTGATCAGGCGCGCTTGCGCAGATTCAACCAGGCATCGACGCTGTAGAGCGCCAGGCCCGCCCAGATGCAGATGAAGGCCACCAGGCTGCTCGAAGACAAATGCTCATCGAAAAGCAGCACTGCCTGCAGCAGCACCAGCGTTGGCGCCAGGTACTGCAGGAAGCCCAGGGTGGTATAAGGCAAGTGACGAGCGGCGGCGTTGAAGCAGACCAACGGCACCAGCGTCACTGGGCCTGCTGCCATCAGCCACAGTGCTTCGCTGCTGGTATAGAACTCACTCTGGGCACTGACTGCCGTGGGGTTCAGCAGCAACCAGCCAAGTGCCAGTGGCACCAGCATCCAGGTTTCCACCACCAGCCCCGGAAGCGCTGCTACCGGAGCCTGCTTGCGGATCAACCCATAGAAACCGAAGGTCAATGCCAGCGCCAGCGACACCCACGGTAGGCTACCCACCTGCCACACCTGTTGCGCCACGCCCACCGCAGCCATGCCCACGGCCAGCCATTGCAGGCGGCGCAGGCGTTCTCCGAGCAGGAGCATGCCCAGCAGTACATTGATCAGTGGATTGATGTAGTAGCCCAGGCTGGCTTCAAGCATGCGACCGCTGTTCACCGACCACACGTAGGTCAGCCAGTTGGCAGCGATGAGCGTCCCGCTCAGGGCCAGAATCGCCAGGCGGCGGGGGTTGTCGCGCAGCTCGCGCCACCAGCCTGGGTGTTTCCACACCAGCAGCAGCAGGGAGCCGAACAACGCGGACCAAAGCACCCGGTGGACGATGATCTCCACCGCCGGGACGCTCTGGATGGCTTTGAAATACAGGGGGAACAAACCCCAGATGATGTAGGCCGACAGGCCAAGAATATACCCGCGACGCGGGTTTGCGGCTTGCATGCAGAATCCTTGCTTAGGTAGCTAAATACAGCGACGCCTATTGTAGACAGACCCCTGCGGCTATCTAGAACAATTTCAATGGTTGTTCGTCCAGAGCCGCCGTCTGCTCTCGCAGGGCGAGGATTTGGTCACCCCAGTAACGCGGTTGGCCAAACCAGGGGAAGCTGCGCGGGAACGCCGGGTCATCCCAGCGCCGTGCCAGCCAGGCGCTGTGGTGCAGCTGGCGCAGGGCGCGCAGGGGCTCGATCAGTGGCAGTTCGCGTGGGTCGAAGTCGTGGAACTCGTTGTAGCCGTCGATCAGTTCGGCCAATTGGCCAAGGCGCTCTTCGCGGCTGCCAGCCAGCATCATCCATAGGTCCTGCACGGCCGGGCCCATGCGGCAGTCGTCCAGGTCGACGACGTGATAGACGTCGTCGCGATGCATCAGGTTGCCAGGGTGCAGGTCGCCGTGCAGGCGCATCACCTGATGCGGAGTGCGTGCGTAGATATCTTCGACCCGCTTGAGCAGTTCGCGGGCTACGGATTCGAACGCAGGCAGCAACTCACGCGGGACGAAATCGCCCTCCAGGAGTGTTTGCAGTGAAGCGTGACCGAAGTTGTCCACAGCCAATGTTTCGCGGTGTTCGAACGGGCGAGTTGCGGCAACCGCGTGCAGACGGCCGAGCAACTGGCCGAGGCGGTAAAGCTGGTCGAGGTTGCCGGGCTCCGGCGCGTGGCCACCCCGGCGCGGGAACAGGGCGAAGCGGAAGCCCTTGTGCTCGAACAGGGTCTGGCCGCCGTGTTGCAGCGGCGCGACCACGGGCACTTCGCAGTCGGCGAGTTCGGCGGTGAACTGGTGCTCTTCGAGAATTGCCGCATCGCTCCAGCGGCCCGGGCGGTAGAACTTGGCGATCAACGGTTGAGAATCTTCGATGCCCACCTGATAGACGCGGTTCTCGTAGCTGTTCAGCGCCAGGACCCGGGCATCGCTGAGAAAGCCCAGGCTTTCCACGGCGTCCAGGACCAGGTCGGGGGTGAGGGTATCGAAGGGGTGAGACATGGGGGCTCCGGGGGTGGCGGCGTGTTGGCATGGTACCCCATTCCGGGAGTTGCCCAGATGTTGCCTGTGCCGTCCTCTTCGCGGGGTCACCCGCGAAGAGGACGGCACAGGTCAAACCGGTACCCCGAGCAGTACATAGGAAGGATGAAACTGCACCCGCAGTCTGCTCCCTTCATCGACAGCCTTTCCGGCCATCCATTGCGCTCCGGCAAATGCACACAACGTCTGCCCATTGCCCAGCGCCAGCCGCACTTCGCTGTCGCCCTGCACATCCGCCAGTACCTCTTCAACGGTGACGCTGAGCACATTGCTGCCGGCCTCGGCTTCATCCTCCGCTCCCAGCAACTGCACCCATCCGGCCTTGAGTAGCGCCATCACCGTGGTCCCCAGGGTCAGTTCTAGCCGCGCCGTGCTGTCATGGGTAATCAATGCGTCGATTTCCAGCCCGCCGCCCAGCGCCAGGCTGACCCGGTCATGCCGGCCCTCCCTGCGCAGCCCGCTGACCTGCCCCTGCAGCTGATTGCGTGCGCTGGTGCGCAGCATCAGGCGGCCAAGCAGGTCAAGGTCGCTGGACTCTTCCGCCGCTTCGAGAATCTGTGCCTGCAGTGCCTGCACTTTCTGGTACAGGCGCAGCACCCGTTCACCTTCTACCGAGAGCCTTGCGCCACCGCCGCCACGTCCGCCCGTACTGCGCTCGACCAAGGGCTGGCTGGCCAGGTTGTTCAGTTCGTCGATCGCGTCCCAGGCAGCCTTGTAGCTGATGCCGGCAGCCTTGGCCGCGCGGGTGATCGAGCCTTGTTCGGCGATGTGCTGGAGCAGGGCGATGCGCTGCGGGCGGCGGGCAATGTGCTGGGTGAGGAGTGCGGGCAGGGACATGGGTGGCGCCTATCTGGAACTGACCCCTCAAGCTTGCCCCGGTTTTGCCGTGCGTGCCAGGCAATACACATCGACCCTGCGTGCGCCGGCCTCTTGCAGCAGTTGCGCGACAGCCTGCGCGGTGGCGCCGGTGGTCAACACGTCATCGACCACGGCCACGTGGCTGCCCTTGAGCGATGCCGCGCTGGCCAGCGCGAAAGCCTCGCGCAGGTTGCCTCGGCGTGCCCGGGCATCGAGGTTCTGTTGTGCCGGTGTTTCGCGTGTGCGCAGCAACAACCGCTCATCACATTCGATAGCCAGGGCCTTCGACAGCCACCGCCCGAGCATGCCGGCCTGGTTGAAACCGCGCTCGCGCAGTCGACGCCGGGCCAGCGGGACAGGCAACAGCAAGTCTGGCCTGGCCAGGCCATCCTGGTAGCGATGGTGCAAATTGAGGCCGAGCATTTCAGCCATCAACCGGCCCAGCGGCCATTGACCGTTGTGCTTGAAACGGCTGATCAGCGTGTCCAGCGGGAACCCATAGTGCCAAGGCGCGACAACCTGATCGAAAGCCGGCGGGCGGCGGTTGCACTGGGCGCAGATCAGGCCGGCCATCGGCAAGGGCAGGGCGCAGCGCAGGCAATGTTCATCGAGCCACGGAAGTTCCTGCTCGCAGGCGACACACAGCGGGTAGCGCTGTTCGGCGAGTTCACCGCACAGCAAGCAGGTGTGATTAATATTTATACACTTGTAAACCAGTGCTTTTAACCAAGGTTGACAGTTCATAGGCCTTCCATGACTATGCGAGCTAACCGTGATGCGCTGGCGGGCACTTGTGCCTCGGCGCCAGTTACAGCCTAAACAAGGAAACGCCGATGAGCGCCAGCACAACTGCAACAACACGTCACGACTGGTCCCTGCCTGAGGTCAAGGCACTGTTCCAGCAGCCATTCAATGACCTGCTGTTCCAGGCGCAGACCGTGCATCGCGCGCATTTCGACCCGAACCGCGTACAGGTTTCGACGCTGCTTTCGATCAAGACCGGTGCCTGCCCGGAAGATTGCAAATATTGTCCGCAGTCCGGCCACTACAACACCGGGCTGGAAAAACAGAAGCTGATGGAAGTGCAGAAGGTGCTCGAGGAAGCTGCTCGCGCCAAAGCCATCGGTTCCACCCGCTTCTGCATGGGTGCGGCCTGGAAGCACCCGTCGGCCAAGGACATGCCTTACGTGCTGGAGATGGTCAAAGGCGTAAAGGCCATGGGCCTGGAAACCTGCATGACCCTCGGCAAGCTCGACCAGGAGCAGACCGTGGCCCTGGCCCAGGCCGGCCTGGACTACTACAACCACAACCTCGATACCTCGCCTGAGTTCTACGGCAGCATTATCACCACCCGCACCTACGGCGAACGCCTGCAAACCCTGGCCTACGTGCGCGATGCCGGCATGAAGATCTGCTCTGGCGGCATCCTCGGCATGGGCGAGTCGCTGGACGACCGCGCTGGCCTCTTGATCCAGCTGGCCAACCTGCCCGAGCACCCGGAGTCGGTGCCGATCAACATGCTGGTCAAGGTTGCTGGCACCCCGCTGGCCGAGGAAGAAGACGTCGACCCGTTTGACTTCATCCGCATGCTGGCAGTCGCCCGTATTCTCATGCCCAAGTCGCACGTGCGCCTGTCCGCCGGCCGTGAGCAGATGAACGAGCAGATGCAGGCCCTGGCCTTCATGGCTGGCGCCAACTCGATCTTCTACGGCGAGAAACTGCTGACTACCGCCAACCCGCAGGCCGACAAGGACATGCAACTGTTCGCCCGCCTGGGCATCAAGCCCGAAGCGCGCGAAGAGCATGCCGACGAAGTGCACCAGGCGGCCATCGAGCAGGCTTTGGTCGAGCAACGCAGCAGCGAGCTGTTCTACGACGCAGCAATGGTCTGAGATGGCCTTCGACCTGGCGGCGCGCCTGGCCGAACGGCGCGCCGCAGACCTGTATCGGCAGCGGCCGTTGCTGGAAAGTCCGCAGGGGCCGGAAGTCGTGGTCGATGGCCAGCGCCTGCTGGCCTTCTGCAGCAATGACTACCTGGGGCTGGCCAACCACCCTGAAGTGATCGCTGCCTGGCAGGCTGGCGCCGAGCGCTGGGGGGTCGGTGGTGGAGCCTCGCACCTGGTGATTGGCCACAGCTCGCCACATCATGCCGTTGAAGAGGCTCTGGCCGAACTGACCGGCCGCCCGCGTGCGCTGCTGTTCTCCACGGGTTACATGGCCAACCTTGGCGCCATCACTGCACTGGTGGGGCAGGGCGACACCGTGCTGCAGGACCGCCTGAACCACGCGTCGCTGCTTGATGGCGGGCTACTCAGTGGTGCCCGTTTCAGCCGCTACCTGCACAACGACGCTGCCAGCCTGGCCAGCCGCCTGGGCAAGGCCACCGGCAACACCCTGGTAGTCACCGACGGCGTGTTCAGCATGGACGGTGACCTTACTGACCTGCCAGCGTTGGCCGCTGTGGCCCGCGCCCGCGGTGCCTGGCTGATGGTCGACGATGCCCATGGCCTGGGGACCTTGGGGGCTCAGGGTGGCGGCATCGTCGAGCACTTCGGCCTGGGCATCGACGACGTGCCGGTGCTGATCGGCACCCTGGGCAAGGCCTGTGGCACCGCCGGCGCTTTCGTTGCCGGCAGCGAAGAGCTGATCGAAGCACTGGTGCAGTTCGCCCGGCCCTATATCTACACCACCAGCCAGCCGCCGGCGCTGGCCTGCGCCACGCTCAAGAGCCTGGAGCTGCTGCGCCGCGAAACCTGGCGCCGCGAGCACCTGGCTGCGCTGATCCGCCAGTTCCGCCAGGGCGCCGAGCAAATCGGCCTGCAGCTGATGGACAGCCCGACACCGATCCAGCCGATCCTGATCGGCGACAGTGCCCAGGCCCTCAAGCTGTCGCGCATGCTGCGTGACCGCGGCCTGCTGGTGACCGCAATCCGCCCGCCTACCGTGCCTGCTGGCAGCGCCCGTCTGCGGGTCACCCTGAGCGCCGCGCACAGCGAGGCGCAGGTACAGCTATTGTTGAATGCATTGGCCGAGTGTTATCCACAGCTGGAGGCCGCCGATGCGTAACCGTTTGATACTTCTTCCCGGCTGGGGGCTGGGCACCGCCGCCCTCGAGCCGCTCGCCGCCAGCCTGCGGGCCCAGGACGCACGTCTGCAGGTCGAACTGATGCCCCTGCCGGAACTGGCCGATGCCGATGTGCAGGCGTGGGTAGACTACCTTGACCGCAAGTTGCCCAGCGATACCTGGCTGGGTGGCTGGTCGCTCGGCGGCATGCTCGCCAGCGAACTGGCGCGCAAGCGGGGCGACCACTGCTGCGGCCTGCTGACGTTGGGCAGCAACCCCAGTTTCGTGGCCCGCGCCGATTGGCCACATGGCATGGCCGAGGACACGTTCGGCACGTTTCTCGATGGTTGCCGCAGCCACACCTCGGTGACCCTCAAGCGCTTCCGCACCCTGTGCAGCGATGGTGCCCTGCAACCTCGCACGCTGCTGCGCCAACTGGGTGTCGGCGTGCCGGACACCGACCCGCTGTACCTGGCCACCGGCCTGGAAGTGCTTGCCAGGCTCGATACCCGCGAGGCCCTGCAGGCCTATGGCGGCCCGCAGTTGCACTTGTTCGCCGGCAGCGATGCGCTGGTGCCGGCCGAGGCGGCCAAAGCGCTGAGCGAGCTGCTTCCCGACGTGGAAGTCGGCCTGGTCGAAGACAGTTCCCACGCCTTCCTGCTGGAATATCCACAGGAGCTGGCGGCGGGCATCAAGAGTTTCCTGCATGAGAGTGGCGATGACTGACCTTTCCCGTCCAAACCTGCCCGGTGCGCTGCCGGACAAGCGCCAGGTGGCCGCCTCCTTCTCCCGTGCGGCTGCCAGCTACGACAGCGTTGCGGCCCTGCAACGTGCGGTGGGCGTTAGCCTGCTGGACCAGTTGCCGGACGACATGGCGCCGACGCGCTGGCTCGACCTTGGCAGTGGCACGGGGCATTTCAGCCGGGTGCTGGGCGAACGTTTTGCCCAGGCAACCGGAGTTGCCGTGGATATCGCCGAAGGCATGCTCTGCCACGCACGGGGTGAGCCGGCTGGGGCGCGGTATTACGTGGCCGGCGATGCCGAGCGCCTGCCGCTGCGTGATGCCTGTGTCGACCTGGTATTCACCAGCCTTGCGGTGCAGTGGTGCGGTCAGTTCGCCAGCGTGCTGGACGAAGCCCGACGCGTATTGCGTCCGGGTGGGGTGCTGGCCTTCAGCAGCCTGTGCGTCGGTACGCTCGATGAGTTGCGTGCCAGCTGGCAGGCGGTGGATGGCATGGTGCATGTCAATCGTTTCCGCAGGTTTGAAGTCTATCAGCGCCTGTGTGCAGCCAGTGGCCTCGCACAGGTCAGCCTGCAGCGTCAGGCCCATGTGCTGCACTACCCTGATGTGCGCAGCCTGACTCACGAGCTCAAGGCGCTCGGCGCTCACAACCTCAACCCTGGGCGGCCTTCTGGCCTGACCGGTCGTGCGCGCATGCAAGGCCTGTTGCAGGCCTATGAAGCGTTTCGCCAGCCCCAGGGGCTGCCAGCCACCTATCAGGTGGTCTATGGTGTGTTGCGCAAGCCACAGGCATGAGAGGAGCGACATGAGCCAGGCCTATTTCATAGCCGGGACCGACACCGATGTCGGCAAGACCACCATCGCCGCGGGGCTGCTGCATGCGGCACGGTTGCAGGGGCTGAGTACCTTGGGCGCGAAGCCGGTTGCTTCAGGTTGCACGATGACGGCCAAGGGCCTGCGCAACAGTGATGCCCAGGCGCTGATCGACGAAAGCTCGGTCAAGCTCGCCTACGAAGAGGTCAACCCGTTTGCCTTCGAACCGGCCATTGCACCGCACGTGGCTGCCCGGGAGGCGGGTGTTGCGCTGGAAGTCGCCGTGTTGTCCAGGGCCATGCGCCATGTGCTGGACCAGAGGGCAGACTTCACCCTGGTCGAAGGTGCGGGCGGTTGGCGGGTGCCATTGTCCAACCACGCCAACCTGTCGGACCTGGCAATTGCCCTCAAGCTGCCGGTGATTCTGGTGGTCGGGGTGCGCCTGGGTTGCATAAACCATGCGCTGCTCAGTGCCGAAGCCATTGCCCGGGACGGGCTGCAGCTGGCGGGTTGGGTAGCGAACATCATCGAACCGCGGACTTCGCGGCTGGAGGAAAACTTGGCCAGCCTGGCCGAGCGTTTGCCAGCGCCGTGCCTGGGACGGGTGCCGAAGCTCAAGCACGCTACGGCGGATGCCGTGGCGGAGCACCTGCAACTCGACTTGCTGGATTGAGCGTTGGCAGGTATGCCCATGGCCTATCAAGTAGCACTGGGCCATTAGGGATTTAAACGGGCCTTTTCGCGCCTGGCCTGCTTTAATTAGCCCTGTTCATATCCAGCGTCATTGGAGTTCTGACATGGAAATCACCGGCAGCACCGCGTACTACGCCGGCCTCAACGCCATCTACAACGGCCAGAACCGCGTCGATCAGGCCGCCGGGCAGATCGCCAATGCCTCGGTCGAGCGCGCCGCCACCAGCCAGTCCAGCGACTTCCAGGCCGAGCGCCTGCGTGGGGTCGACCGCAGCCAGCAGATGGACCTGGCAACCAGCACCGTGCAATTGAACCTGGGCAAGACCGAGGTCGAACTCGGCGCCAAGGTGGCCAAGGCTTCCGACGAAATGCTCGGGCGGTTCATCGATACCTACGCCTGACTCCAGCCTCCTTGGCGAACCCTGTGGGAGCCGGTTTACCCGCGAATGCGTCCACCCGAAATCGCTGATCTCGGGCGGGCCCTTTCGCGGGTAAACCGGCTCCCACAGTCGTTTCTGCCTGCGGTTTCACGAAATGGCATAAACGCCATCTTTCGCGGCGTAAATGGCACTATAGTCCCTCCTTGACATCGGGCGGTCCTAAACGTAAGTTTCAAACAACTGTTTGACCGAAAGCCGACAAGCGCTGGTCGGTATCAGCGGTCCCCTACCGAACTCATCACAGAGGTTCATCGCAATGCCTGATTACAAAGCCCCCTTGCGTGATATTCGTTTCGTTCGCGACGAGCTGCTCGGCTACGAGGCGCACTATCAGAGCCTGCCGGGTTGCCAGGACGCCACACCGGACATGGTCGACGCGATCCTGGAAGAAGGCGCGAAGTTCTGTGAGCAGGTGCTGTCGCCGCTGAACCGTGTCGGTGACCAGGAAGGCTGTACCTGGAGCGAGTCGGGCGTGAAGACCCCGACCGGTTTCAAGGCGGCCTACGAGCAGTTCGTGGAAGGTGGCTGGCCGAGCCTCGCGCACGACGTCGAGCACGGCGGCCAGGGCCTGCCAGAGTCGCTGGGCCTGGCCCTGAGCGAAATGGTCGGTGGTGCCAACTGGTCGTGGGGCATGTACCCAGGCCTGTCCCACGGCGCGATGAACACCATCTCCGCCCACGGCACCGCCGAGCAGCAGCACACCTACCTGACCAAGCTGGTGTCCGGCGAGTGGACCGGCACCATGTGCCTGACCGAGCCACACTGCGGTACCGACCTGGGCATGCTGCGCACCAAGGCCGAGCCACAGGCCGACGGCAGCTACAAAGTCTCCGGCACCAAGATCTTCATCTCGGCCGGCGAACACGACATGGCCGACAACATCGTCCACATCGTGCTGGCGCGTCTGCCGGATGCTCCGGCGGGCACCAAAGGTATCTCGCTGTTCATCGTGCCGAAGTTCCTGCCCAACGCCGAAGGCGGCGTGGGTGAGCGCAACGGCGTGAGCTGTGGCTCGATCGAGCACAAGATGGGCATCCACGGCAACGCCACCTGCGTGATGAACTTCGACGCTGCCACCGGCTACCTGATCGGCCCGGCCAACAAAGGCCTGAACTGCATGTTCACCTTCATGAACACCGCACGCCTGGGGACTGCGCTGCAGGGCCTGGCCCACGCCGAAGTGGCCTTCCAGGGCGGCCTGAAATACGCCCGTGAACGCCTGCAGATGCGTTCCCTGACCGGCCCGAAAGCACCGGACAAAGCCGCTGACCCGATCATCGTCCACCCGGACGTGCGTCGCATGCTGCTGACTATGAAGGCCTTCGCTGAGGGCAACCGCGCGATGGTGTACTTCACCGCCAAGCAGGTGGACATCGTCAAGTACAGCCAGGATGAGGAAGAGCGCAAGAAGGCCGACGCCCTGCTGGCGTTCCTGACCCCGATCGCCAAGGCTTTCATGACCGAGGTCGGCTTCGAGGCTGCCAACCACGGTGTGCAGATCTACGGCGGCCATGGCTTCATCGCCGAGTGGGGCATGGAGCAGAACGTGCGCGACAGCCGCATCTCCATGCTGTACGAAGGCACCACCGGCATCCAGGCCCTCGACCTGCTGGGCCGCAAGGTACTGATGACCCAGGGCGAAGCGCTCAAGGGCTTCACCAAGATCGTGCACAAGTTCTGCCAGGCGCAGGAAGGCAATGACGCGGTCAAGGAGTTCGTCCAGCCATTGGCTGCGCTGAACAAGGAGTGGGGCGAGCTGACCATGAAAGTGGGCATGGCTGCGATGAAGGACCGTGAGGAAGTCGGTGCTGCGTCGGTGGATTACCTGATGTATTCCGGCTATGCGTGCCTGGCTTACTTCTGGGCTGACATCGCCCGCCTGGCGGCTGAAAAACTGGCAGCCGGCACCAGCGAAGAAGGCTTCTACACCGCCAAGCTGCAGACCGCGCGCTTCTACTTCCAGCGCATCCTGCCGCGCACCCGTGCTCACGTGGCCACCATGTTGTCGGGCGCCAACAACCTGATGGACATGAAAGAAGAAGACTTCTCGCTGGGTTACTAAGCCCTGGTGAGCTACTGAAAAAACGCCGCTCCTAGTGAGCGGCGTTTTTTTTGCTTTAAATTTAATCAGAGCTGCTCGGGCCTGTCGTTGTTGTTTCAGCACTTTTAAATAAGCATGGCTGGCGCGGCGCAACTTTCGTGCGCGTATCGCTTTCGCTCTTCCAAGTTTCAGCTTGGCTTTATTCCACACTTCTCCAACTATAGGCCAGCCGTTCTGTATGAGATAGCAAATACGTTGCCAGGTTTAACCTAAGCTCAGGATGCCTGTAGGCTGGGGCTTTCTGGCGTCTGTGAACGCTTTGTGAACGCAGCATGGGGAATGCCACCCACTAGTGGGGGCGAATTTACACCGGAACTGAGTAAGTTGGGTGGTCAGTATTTATTGGTATGAGTGCCTAAATAAACCGGTATAAAAAATCACTGAATGTTACGCGCCGAAATACTTTGTTACAGCTATGGTGGCATTAAGCGCACTTAGTTGCGTGAACGATAAGCCTGAAAAACCTGAGCCGTCGGGAAGTCCATCATGGTCGACTATCTGAGTAACTTGCGAATCCCCCGTCTGGCCTGTGCGATAGCGATGACCCTCGCCGCCGGCCTCCCTTTGACCAGCGCTCGGGCTGCAGACCCGGCCGGGACCGCTCCGGTGGTGCCGGATGTGCCCAGCCTGCAGTCACTGCGCGGCATGACGCCGCCGGACCCTTCGGGTACCGAAGGTGGCCGCAAGGTCGACCTGATGTCCGATTATGTGATCAATCGCGGGGCGGTGGTGCTGTTGGGCAAGGCCCTGTTCTGGGACATGGCGATCGGTAGTGACGGCGCCACCGCCTGCGCTTCCTGTCACTACCACGCAGGTGTCGATCACCGGGTCACCAACCAGATCAACCCCGGCCAGGCCAATACCAATGCCAACGTCACGTCGATCTTCAACAAGCCGTTCACGGCCGCTGATATTCCCGGCGACGTGCCGAGCTACGCCATGCGTTCCGGTGGCAAGGGCGGCCCTAACTACACGTTGAAAAAGGGCGACTTTCCGACCCACGTGCTGGCCGATCCCCTGGATCGCAACTCGGCGATCGTCTATTCGAGTGATGACGTCATCGGCTCGCAAGGTGTGTTCGATGCCAACTTCGTCAAACCCCGTCAATCGCGCTTCGACAAGTGCACCCAGCAAGCGGACGGCATCTTCCAGGTGGGCGGCATCAACGTGCGCCGCGCCACCGGGCGCAACGCGCCGTCGGTGATCAACGCGGCATTCAACGTGCGCAACTTCTGGGATGGCCGGGCCAACAACGTATTCAACGGCCTCTCGCCGTTCGGTAATCGCGACCCTGACGCAGGGATCTTCGTGACCAAAGATGCCAGTGGCGTGGCGGTCAAGGTGCGGCTGGCCCTCAAGGATGCCTCGGCCGCCTCGCAAGCCGTCGGGCCTCCCGGCAGCGCGGTGGAAATGTCCTGTGGCGGGCGCACCTTCGCCGACATTGGCCGGCGCATGCTCGACACCATGATGCTCAAGGGGCAGAAGATCTCGCCCACCGACTCGGTACTCGGGCCTGTCTCCAGTGCCCGTCGGCCGACCTATCGCGAACTGATCAAGAACGCCTTCCAGCCCCGCCTGTGGAATGCCACGCAGCAGGTTCTGCTGGGCAGTGAGCCCTATACCCAGATGGAAGCGAACTTCCCATTGTTCTTCGGGCTGGCTATCCAGATGTACGAGTCCACGCTGATCTCCGACCAGGCGCCACTGGATGCCTATCTGCAGGGCGACCACACCGCCATGAACGCTCAGCAGGTACAAGGCATGGAGCTGTTCCTGGGCAAGGGCAAGTGTGTCGCCTGCCATGGAGGTGCCGAGTTGACCAACGCGGGCAGCCGGCTGCTGTTCCAGCCTCATGAGCGCATCGAGCGCATGGTCATGGCCGACGGCCTGACCACGCTCTACGACAACGGGTTCTACAACACCGGTGTGCGCCCGACCTCCGAGGACCTGGCGCTGGGTGGCTCAGATGCCTGGGGCAATCCTCTGTCCTTCACCCGTCAGTACAACACCCACCTGCAAGGCGGGAATATTCCTGACCCACTGGAAGTCGATGTGTGCACCTTCGAGGCGCCGCTGAGCGCTGCGGTCCCCTGCGACCCGACCCTCAAGCCCAGTGTCGGCTTCCGCGACTCGGTCGATGGTGCCTTCAAGACCCCGACCCTGCGCAACATTGCCTTGACCGGGCCGTACTTCCACAACGGCAGCCGGGCAACGCTGCAGCAGGTGATGGAGTTCTACAACCGCGGCGGTGACCGGCGTGGCGAAGACGCCAGCAACACCAGCGGCTTCGAGCACCCGGCAGTCAATCAGCACAACGGCTCCAACCTTGATCCAGACATGACCGCGCTGAACCTGACCCCGGATGAAGTGGATGCATTGGTCAAGTTCATGGAGGTTGGCTTGACCGACCCGCGTGTCGCTTGGGAGCGGGCACCGTTCGATCACCCGTCACTGATACTGCCGCAGGGTGAGAAGGGTGACGAAAACGCGGTTACGCAAAAGCCGGGCAATAGCTCACGGCAAGCATTGGACGCCGAGTTCCAGCTCAATGCTGTCGGTGCCTCAGGTCGCTCCACGCTGCAGGGGCCGCTGCTGCCATTCAATAACGACCTGTAGGGATATCTCTGTGGCTGCGCGGTTCATGTGAGGCCGCGCTTGTCGTGGCGACGAACCGCGGCTAGCTCGGCTCCCACAGGGATCGAGATGACTTCAATCACGGGAAAAGCTCAAGCCCTCCACACCCGCTGCCGTTAACCCCACCGTTGTACTCATCTATTCACGTGTGCTGCCGATGAAGTAGAGGCACAATGCTATTATTGATCTGCCGGGTCGGAGATTGCCCTTGTTTCGTCTAAACGCTGTTCGCGCGAGCCATTTCCTGCCTTCGCTGTTTTTGCTGCTGGCTGGGCTTGCGGCGGCCTATGTAAGAGACCTCAGCGTCTTCTTCACGTCACTGTTCAATGTCCTCCCCACCCTGGTCCTGCTGCTGGGCGGTGCCTACTGCGCTGTGTATCGCCGCCAGCGTGAGCTGTTCCTGATGGTCACGGTGTACATCGCCTATTTCCTGCTCGATACCCAGACCGACTTCTATCGTGACAACGGCCGCGTGCGCGAGGATGCGGCCGTGATCTTCCACCTGGTGTGCCTGCTGTTGCCCGCCTTGTACGGGCTGTTCGGGGCCTGGCAGGAGCGCACCCACCTGGCCCAGGACCTGCTGGCGCGCTTCGCCGTGCTGTTTGCCGTCGGCAGCGTGGCCGTGGCCCTGGAACAAAGCTTCCCGCAGGCGCTGCTGGCCTGGTTGGCGGAGATCCGCTGGCCGTCGCTGCATGGCCAGTGGATGAGCCTGATCCAGATGGTCTACCCGGTGTTCTTCGTGGTGTTTGTCCTGCTGGTCGTGCAATACCTGCGCGAGCCCCGGCCCTTGCATGCGGCGCAGCTGATCGGCCTGGTCGGTATCTTCTGGATGCTGCCCAAGACGTTCATCCTGCCCTTTACCCTGAACATCATGTGCAGCCAGGTGATGCTGATGATTGCCGCCGCAGTATCGCACGAGGCCTACCAGATGGCCTTCCGTGACGAACTGACCGGTTTGCCTGGGCGCCGTGCGTTGAACGAGCGCATGCAACGCCTGGGTCGCAATTACGTGATCGCGATGACCGACGTCGACCACTTCAAGAAATTCAACGACACCCACGGCCATGATGTCGGTGACCAGGTGCTGCGACTGGTCGCCAGCCGGTTGTCCAAGGTCACTGGCGGTGGCCGCGCCTATCGTTACGGTGGCGAGGAATTCGCCCTGGTGTTTGCCGGCAAGACCGCCGAAGAGTGCGTACCGCACGTGGAAGCGGTACGCGAGATGATCGCCAACTACACCATGCACCTGCGTGACCAGAACAGCCGCCCGCAGGACGATTCCACCGGGCGTCAGCGTCGCAGCGGCAGCGCCGGCGGAACGGTCTCGGTAACCATCAGCATCGGCGTCGCCGAGCGATTGGTCGACCACCGCAACCCGGAGGAAGTGCTCAAGTCCGCCGACCAGGCGCTTTACAGTGCCAAGGGAGCCGGGCGTAACTGTGTCATGGTCTATGGTCAACAATCCCAGCGCGGGGCCGTGCGGATGGCGTGACCGGAAAAGACTATGCGGTCGCGTAATGACCCTATGTCTCGCAAAAGTTGTTCGGTTACACTGGATTCAACCCCGGGTTGCTTTTTTCACGAGCCGCCCCGTCCCGACCAGCGAGAGGTTGTCATGGCTGACTATAAAGCGCCCCTGCGCGACATGCGCTTCGTACTGAATGAAGTCTTCAATGTGGCCGAGCTGTGGGCGCAATTGCCCGAACTGGCCGAGGCGGTCGACGCGGATACCGCCATGGCTGTGCTGGAAGAAGCCGGCAAGGTCACCAGCAAGACCATTGCCCCCCTCAGCCGCGCCGCCGACGAAGAAGGCTGCCACTGGGACAACGGTGCGGTGCGTACGCCAGCCGGCTTCATCGAGGCCTACAACACCTACGCCGAAGGCGGTTGGGTGGGCGTGGGCGGTGACCCGCAATTCGGTGGCATGGGCATGCCCAAGGCGATCTCGGCCCAAGTCGAGGAAATGGTCAACGCCTCGAGCCTGGCCTTCGGCCTGTACCCGATGCTGACTGCCGGTGCCTGCCTGTCGATCAACGCCCACGCCAGTGAAGCGCTGAAGGAACAGTACCTGCCGAACATGTACGCCGGCGTCTGGGCCGGCTCCATGTGCCTGACCGAACCGCATGCCGGCACCGACCTGGGCATCATCCGCACCAAGGCCGAGCCCCAGGCCGATGGCAGCTACAAGGTCAGCGGCACCAAGATTTTCATTACCGGCGGCGAGCATGACCTGACCGAGAACATCGTCCACCTGGTGCTGGCCAAGCTGCCGGACGCACCGGCGGGGCCTAAAGGCATCTCGCTGTTCCTAGTGCCGAAGTTCCTGGTCAACCAAGACGGCAGCCTCGGCGCACGCAACCCGGCCACCTGTGGCTCGATCGAGCACAAGATGGGCATCCAGGCTTCGGCGACCTGCGTGATGAACTTCGACGAGGCCATCGGCTACATCGTCGGCGAGCCGAACAAGGGCCTGGCGGCCATGTTCACCATGATGAACTACGAACGCCTGGGCGTAGGTATCCAGGGCCTGGCGTCGGCCGAGCGTTCCTACCAGAACGCCGTGGAGTACGCCCGTGATCGCCTGCAGAGTCGCGCCCCGACCGGGCCGCAGGCCAAGGACAAGGCCGCCGACCCGATCATCGTCCACCCGGATGTGCGGCGCATGCTGCTGACCATGAAGGCGCTGATCGAGGGTGGTCGTGCCTTCTCCACCTATGTGGCGATGCAGCTCGACAGCGCCAAGTACAGCGAAGACCCGGTCACACGCAAACGCAGCGAAGAGCTGGTGGCGCTGCTGACTCCGGTGGCCAAGGCCTTCCTCACCGACCTTGGCCTTGAGTGCACGGTGCACGGCCAGCAGGTATTCGGTGGCCACGGCTACATTCGCGAGTGGGGCCAGGAGCAACTGGTGCGCGATGTGCGTATCACCCAGATCTACGAAGGCACCAACGGTATCCAGGCGCTGGACCTCATGGGGCGCAAGGTGGTGGCCAGCGGTGGCGCGTACTACAAGCTCTTCTCTGACGAGATTCGCCAGTTCATTGCCAGTGCTGATGGTCAGCTGGGCGAATTTACCAAGCCGCTGGGCGCCTACCTGGATCAGCTCGACGGGTTGACCGAGTGGGTGCTGGAGCAGGCCAAGGGTAATCCGAATGAGATCGGTGCCGCGTCGGTCGAGTATCTGCAGGCCTTTGGTTATGTCGCCTATGCCTACATGTGGGCACTGATGGCGCGTGCGGCCATGGCGGGTGAGGGCGACGAGGCGTTCTACTCGGCCAAGCTGGGCACTGCACGGTTCTACTTCGCGCGCTTGCTGCCACGGGTGAATTCGTTGGTGGCCTCGGTGAAGGCGGGCAGTGAATCGCTGTACCTGCTGGATGCCGAACAGTTTTGAAATGTTTGCGAAAGATTACTTGTTGTAAGCCTTTTCCTACATGACGTGGTGACTTTTCGCCACTGGCGCCAGATTGGATCCACAGTTAATCTTTCTACATGGACGTTGCGCAGGAAGCGCAAAGGACAGAACAGGGACAACGAAGGATTTCCTGCCAGGATGGCGGGGCGATAGGGATGTCACAGGGAAACAGTCTAGAGAACCCCGCTTCGGCGGGGTTTTCTTCGTCTGCGTTTTTTCAGCCAAGCACATCCAGCGGCGTGGTACCCAATTGCCGGGCGTCAGCCTCTTCCTCCAGCAACGTGCGCAGCAGTTCAACCGACGCCTGTTGGCGCTGGGCATCTCGGAACACCAAGCCGACCTTGAGCGGCACGCGTGGCTCGCTCAACGGTTTCCACAGTAAACCTTGTTCATCCTCGGCGGCATCCTTGGCCCGCCCAGGCAGGATGGTCGCCAGCGCGGTGTGCGCCAGGCTGTCGAGAATCCCCGCCATGTTGTTCATCTCGGCTTGCACCTGCGGCCTGCGTCCTTGTGCCGCCAGCTGCTCCTTCCAGATCTGGCGGATCTGGAATTCCTCGCCGAGCATCAGCATGGGTAATTCGGCGGCCTGCTTGATGGAGACTTTCTTGAAGTCCTTCAGAGGGTGGTTATCCGGGATGACAACCTGCAATTCATCTTCGTACAGAAGCGAGCCGTGCAGCCCTGGCTGGCGTGGTGGCAGGTAGCTGATGCCGATGTCCAGGTTGCCATTGAGCAGCCGCCGTTCGATCTCCAGCCCCGACAGTTCGTAGATCTGCACCACGAGATGCGGCTGGGCCTTACGCACACGTTCCAGCAGCTGTGGCACCAGGCTTGGGCGTACGGTCTGCAGTACCCCGATGGCCAGGGTGCGCAGTGACTGGCCCTTGAAGTTGCGCATGGCCTCGTGGGCCCGCTGCAGGCCATCCAGCAGCGGCAGGGCATGGTTGTACAGGGTGTGTGCAGCCAGGGTCGGCAGCAGGCGCTTGTTGCTGCGTTCGAACAGGCTCAGGTCGAGGCTGTGCTCAAGCTGGCGAATCTGTTGTGACAGAGCCGGTTGCGACAGCGACAGGCGTTCGGCGGCGCGGCCAACGTGGCCTTCTTCATACACCGCGACGAAATAACGCAGTTGGCGAAAATCCATAAGTAACACTTATCGAAAAAGCTGAGAAAACGAAATGGCCGCAAACGCCGCCGAGGCCTAGTCTATCGCCGTATTCCAACGGGTTACAGCGATCAATCAGCTCATTGTTACCGCGTTTGAAAAACACTTTTGATAGGAAAGGCAAAATTATCCAGCGCCGGCAGCAAGACCGGACCCCTGGCCGCCCCTTTACCGTGATTGGTTGGAGCCCCAATGAACCTGTTCAACCTGCGCCGTTCGGCCCCTGCCGCGGTTGCCGAGCCCAAGCGTGCGCCGGTGATCGTGGCGGATGCGCCGCAGTTGTCGCGCGAGCGCCTGATGCCGAGCACCGAACGTGCGGCGCAAGTGTTTGTGCGTGGCCAAGGTTCCTGGTTGTGGGACAACGAAGGGCATGCCTACCTGGACTTCACCCAGGGCGGCGCGGTCAACAGTCTCGGTCACAGCCCGACGGCGCTGGTCAAGGCGCTGGGCAACCAGGCCCAGGCGCTGATCAACCCGGGCGCGGGCTACCACAGCCGTGGCCTGCTGGAGCTGGTCAACCGCCTGTGCCAGAGCACGGGTAGCGACCAGGCCTACTTGCTCAATAGCGGTGCCGAGGCCTGTGAAGGGGCGATCAAGCTGGCGCGTAAGTGGGGCCAGCTGCACCGTAACGGCGCCTACCACATCATTACTGCCAGCCAGGCCTGCCATGGCCGCAGCCTGGGCGCGTTGTCGGCCTCCGACCCGCTGCCGTGCAACCGCTGCGAGCCGGGCCTGCCGGGGTTCAGCAAAGTGCCGTTCAACGACCTGGCGGCGCTGCATGCCGAGGTCGATTCGCGCACCGTGGCGATCATGCTCGAGCCGATCCAGGGCGAGGCGGGGGTGATCCCGGCGACACGTGAGTACTTGCAGGGCGTGGAAAAGCTCTGCCGGGAACTGGGCATTCTGCTGATTCTCGACGAAGTGCAGACGGGCATTGGCCGCTGTGGGGCATTGCTGGCCGAAGAAACCTACGGTGTACGTGCCGACATCATCACGCTGGGCAAGGGCCTGGGTGGCGGCGTGCCACTGGCAGCCTTGCTCGCTCGCGGGACAGCCTGCTGTGCGGAACCTGGCGAACTGGAGGGCAGCCATCACGGCAATGCCCTGATGAGCGCTGCGGGTTTGGCTGTGCTGGAAACCTTGCTTGAGCCGGGTTTCTTCGGTCAGGTGCAGGACAGTGGTCGTCATCTGCGAGATGGCCTGAGCCGTCTGGCCGGCCGCTATGGCCAGGGCGAAGTGCGCGGCCAGGGGCTTTTGTGGGCGCTGCAGTTGCAGGAAAACCTGGCCAAGGAACTGGTCGAGGCTGCCTTGCACGAAGGTTTGCTGCTGAACGCGCCGCAGGCCGATGTCGTGCGCTTCTCGCCAGCGCTGACCGTGAGCAAGGGCAACATCGACGAGATGCTCCTGCGCCTGGCCCGGGCCTTTGCCCGCTTACATGCGCAACAACAGGCCCGCCGCGAAATGCCGGCCTGATCAAGAATTCTACGAACCGTCTGGCGTTTCTGCGCATCGCCCCGTGCCTGTTTCATTTGGCCCGGGGCGTTTTTTTTTGCCTGTGGAACCTCCAGCAAGCGCAACGGGTCTTCCTTGTAACCCCTTCAGGAGAGACCCGCATGGACTTCATTCGCATCATCATCGCCATCATCCTGCCGCCGCTGGGTGTGTTTCTGCAGGTGGGGTTTGGCGGGGCGTTCTGGCTGAACATACTGCTGACCCTGTTGGGCTACATCCCAGGGATCGTGCATGCGGTGTACATCATTGCCAAGCGCTGAGGATGCCGGGGCCGCACAGCGGCCCCGGGCTGTCAGCTCTCCAACACCCGGCAATAGAATTTCCACTCTTCCTCCAGCGCATGCGCCAGGTTCTCGGCCTTGCGGAACCCGTGCCGTTCCCCTGCATAGAAATGCCCGTCAGCCTCGATGCCATTGGCTTGCAACGCGGCCAGCATCGAGCGCGTCTGCTCCGGCACCACCACTGCATCCAGTTCACCCTGGAAGAAGATCACCGGCACCTTGATTTGCGAGGCATGTAGCAGCGGTGTGCGCTGGCGATAACGTTCGGCATCTTGCTGCGGGTCACCGATCAGCCAGTCCAGGTAATCACCTTCGAACTTGTGCGTGGCCTGGCCCAGGGCGATCGGATCGCTTACCCCGTAAAGGCTGGCACCCGCGCGGAACACTTCGTGGTAGGCCAGGGCGCACAGCGTGGTGTAGCCACCGGCACTGCCGCCGCGAATGAAGGCCTTGCCAGGGTCGATCAGCCCTTGCCCAGCCAGATACTCGACGGCGGCACAGGCATCCTGCACATCGCTTTCGCCCCAACGCAGGTGCAGCGCCTGGCGGTATGCCCGGCCATAGCCGGTGCTGCCTCGGTAGTTCAGGTCGGCCACGGCGAAACCGCGCCGGGTCCAGTACTGGATGCGCGGGTCGAGCACCGGATAGCAGGCCGAGGTCGGGCCGCCGTGGATAAATACCAGTAAAGGTGCAGGGCCCTTGGTGGCCGTTGCTGGATAGAAGAAGCCATGGGCAAACGCGTCGCCGCTCTTGTAACAGATCGATTGTGGCAGGCTGATATGCGCTGCAGGTAGCACTTCTGCGCCACCGGCCAGCACACTGACCTCATGGTTAGCGCGGGCAATGGCAATCACTGCGGGCGGGCTGATCGGTGACGCCGCGACGGCATAGAGGTATTCGGTATCCATGGCCAGATTGCGGAAGCGCGTATAGGCGCTGGCGAATCGCTCCACCCGTCCATCGTTCAAGCGCAGCCCCAGTTGCCCGAAGCCACCTTCAAACCAGCTGGCCAGGTAGCTCCGCGGCCCCATGGGCAGCCAGGTGCTGGTGCCCAGTTGCCAGGGCGCGGCGGCGTGGTCCGCTGGCTCTGCTGGCAGGGCTTGCCAGCGGCCGTCGATTTCGCCCCACGGTTGCCAGAAGCCATTGCGGTCGGACAGGCAATACAACCGGCCTTGAGCATCGAAGCGGGGCTGTTGCAGTGATTCGTCATCAGCCGCCATGCAGCGCACCGCACCCCAGTTGCCACTGGGGCTGCGCTCTCGGCACATCAGCCGGGTGATGGTCCAGGGCTGAGCCGGGCGGTCCCATTCGACCCAGGCCAGGCGTTGGCCATCGGCGCTGATCGTTGGCGAGGCATAGAAGTCGGCGCCCTCGGCGAGCACCTCGCGGGTGGTACCGTCCAGTGCCACCAAGCGATGTTCGACACTTTCGCTATGGTGCTCTTCGACTGCCAGCACCTTGCCGTCGTGCCACTGCACATCGCCATAGCGGCAATCGGCCTGGTCGGTCAGGGCGCGCGGTGCATCGCCTTCGAGGCGCTGGGTATAGACCTGCTGATCCATTTCGTTAATGAACAGCAGCCCATCGCCACCCAGGCAGAAGCTGCCACCACCGTATTCGTAGACCCGGCTGCGCACGCTGAAACCATCGGGCGTGAGGCAGCGCGCCTGGTGGTCACGCCACTGCCAGATGCGGCAGGCACCATCGGCCGGGCGGAATTCGTTCCAGAACAGCCCCTCGGCACTGACCTTGAGTTCGGCAAAGTCGGTGCCGGCGGCAACGGCCTGGGCGGCGCTGAAGTCAGCCGCGGACGATGACACGGGAGTTGCGCTCATTGCGGAAGGTCATCTCTTCGATGGCGAGTTGGGCGGTCTCCGCCTCCTCGCGGGCCTTGAGGATGATGCCGTGGTCGGCCGACTTGGCGCACACCGGGTCGGCCTTGCTGGCATCGCCGGTCAGCATGAAGGCCTGGCAACGGCAGCCGCCGAAATCCTTTTCCTTCTCGTCGCACGAACGGCACGGCTCGGGCATCCAGTCGTAACCGCGGAAGCGGTTGAAGCCGAACGAGTCGTACCAGATGTGGTGCAGGTCATGATCGCGCACGTTGGGGAACTGCACCGGCAATTGCCGGGCGCCGTGGCAAGGCAGGGCAGTGCCGTCCGGGGTGATGGTCAGGAACAGGCTGCCCCAGCCGTTCATGCAGGCCTTGGGGCGTTCCTCGTAGTAGTCCGGGGTGACGAAGATCAGCTTGCACGCGCTGCCCGCGGCCTTGAGCTTTTCCCGGTACTCGTTGGTGATGCGCTCGGCACGTTCTAGCTGCGCGCGGGTCGGCAACAGGCCCAGGCGGTTGAGGTGCGCCCAGCCGTAGAACTGGCAGGTGGCAAGCTCGACGAAGTCGGCTTCAAGGGCAATGCACAGCTCGATGATGCGGTCGATCTTGTCGATGTTGTGCCGGTGGGTGACGAAGTTGAGCACCATCGGATAGCCGTGGGCTTTCACCGCCCTGGCCATCTCCAGCTTCTGTGCAAAGGCCTTCTTCGAGCCGGCCAGCAGGTTGTTGACCTGCTCGTCACTGGCCTGGAAGCTGATCTGGATATGGTCCAGCCCGGCCTGCTTGAAGGCGGCGATGCGCGTTTCGGTCAGGCCGATGCCGGAGGTGATCAGGTTGGTGTAGTAGCCTAGCCGGCGAGCCTCGCCGATCAGCTCGGCGAGGTCCTGGCGCACCAGCGGTTCGCCACCGGAGAAGCCGATCTGCGCGGCGCCCATTTCGCGGGCCTCGGCCATTACCTTGAACCACTGCTCGGTGCTCAGCTCCTGGCCCTGGGCGGCGAAGTCCAGTGGGTTGGAGCAGTACGGGCACTGCAGCGGGCAGCGGTAGGTCAGCTCGGCCAGCAGCCACAGCGGCAGGCCGACCGGCACCTCAGGCGAGGGTGATCCAGTGTTCGGCACGGGCCACCTCCATGAATTGCTCGATGTCGTCGGCGACTTCGGGCACACCAGGGAATTGTTGTTCAAGGTCGGCAATGATCGCCGCCACGTCACGCTTGCCGTCGATCAGCCCGCCGATCAGGCCGGCGCTGTCGTTGAGCTTGATCATGCCCTCGGGGTACAGCAGCACATGGCCTTTCTGTGCCGGTTCGTACTGGAAGCGGTAGCCGGGGCGCCAGTTCGGCACTTGCTTGCGGTCAAAACTCATAGGGCAATCCCCTTGTGCCAGACCCGTTGCTGGGTGACGGTGTGATAGGGCGGGCGGTTCAGCTCGTAGGCCATGCTCATGGCGTCGAGCATGCTCCAGAGGATATCCAGCTTGAACTGCAGGATTTCCAGCATACGCTCCTGGCCCGCGCGGGTGGTGTAGTGCTGCAAGGTGATCGCCAAGCCGTGTTCCACGTCGCGCCGGGCCTGGCCCAGGCGGGTGCGGAAGTACTCGTAGCCGGCGGGGTCGATCCACGGGTAGTGCTGCGGCCAGCTGTCCAGGCGCGACTGGTGGATCTGCGGGGCGAACAGCTCGGTCAGCGAGCTGCTGGCCGCTTCCTGCCAGCTGGCGCGGCGGGCGAAGTTGACGTAGGCATCGACGGCGAAGCGCACGCCTGGCAGCACCAGTTCCTGGGAGCGCAACTGGTCGGGGTCGAGGCCGACCGCCTGCCCCAGGCGCAGCCAGGCTTCGATACCGCCGTCCTCGCCGGGCGCGCCGTCATGGTCGAGCAGGCGCTGAATCCACTCACGGCGGATTTCGCGGTCCGGGCAGTTGGCCAGGATCGCGGCATCCTTCATCGGGATGTTGACCTGGTAGTAGAAGCGGTTGGCCACCCAACCTTGGATCTGCTCGCGGGTGGCGCGGCCCTCGTACATCGCCACATGGTACGGGTGGTGGATGTGGTAGTAGGCGCCCTTGGCGCGCAGGGCCTGCTCGAATTCGGCAGGTGACATAGGCAGTGCGTCGCTCACGGGGGCCTCCTTACAGCTCGATGCTCATGCCATCGAAGGCGACTTCGACGCCGCGGCGCTGGACTTCGGCGCGCTCGGGGGAATCTTCGTCGAGGATCGGATTTGTGTTGTTGATGTGGACAAGCACCTTGCGCTGCCGTGGGAAGCCATCGAGCACTTCGAGCATGCCGCCCGGGCCGTTCTGCGCCAGGTGGCCCATCTCGCGGCCGGTACGGGTGCCGACACCGCGGCGCTGCATTTCATCATCCTCCCACAGCGTGCCATCGACCAGCAGGCAGTCGGCGCCGTGCATCATCTGCAGCAGCTGGGCATCGACCTGGCCAAGGCCAGGGGCATAGAACAGCTTGCCGCCGGTGCGCGTGTCATGGACCAGCAGGCCGAGGTTGTCGCCCGGGTGCGGGTCGAAGCGGTGCGGCGAGTAGGGCGGCGCGGCGCTGCGCAGGGGGAAGGGGGTGAACGTGAGGTTGGGGCAGGCGTCGATGACGAAACTGCCTTCAAGCTCGATGCGGTTCCACTGCAGGCCACCGTTCCAGTGGGCGAGCATGTTGAACAACGGGAAGCCGGTGGTCAGGTCCTGGTGGACCATGTCGGTGCACCAGACCTGGTGCGGGCAGCCTTCGCGAAGGCTGAGCAGGCCGGTGGTGTGGTCGATCTGGCTGTCGAGCAGGACGATGGCGTTGATGCCGGTGTCGCGCAGCGTACGCGCCGGCTGCATCGGCGCGAAGGCCTGGAGCTGGGCGCGGATGTCGGGCGAGGCATTGCACAGGATCCAGTGCTCACCGTCGTCGGACAGGGCGATGGACGACTGGGTGCGTGCCGTGGCACGCAGGCTGCCGTCGCGATAGCCCTTGCAGTTGACGCAGTTGCAGTTCCACTGCGGGAAACCACCGCCGGCGGCGGAACCGAGAATCTGGATGTACATGGCCACTCCTTCTGCGAAAAGCCGTATCGGAAAAACGACGACGCCCCGGCGGGCCGAGGCGTCGAACCGCAAAGCAGGGCTTAGCGGTTGGCGAAGTACATGGTCACTTCGAAGCCGATACGCAGGTCAGTGTATGCAGGTTTGGTCCACATGGGCGTTCTCCTTCCGGATGGGGTTGGGGTGCTTCAGCTACTCATTGGGTGCCACCTGGAGCTGGAGGTTCCATTGGCTGAGATAGCGTTATCTTACAAGAAAATTTTGTACTGAAAGGTTAATTATTTGATAAGCGCCCTTGCAGTAAACGTAACAATCCCCACGGGATCAGTGCCAGGACGCATCGGGTGCGGGGCTGTTGGCCAGGCAAAGCCAGGCGCAATCGCAGCCGAGCAGGCCGCGTAGCAGGTCGTCCAGATCCGCTTGTTGTGTCATCAGAATAGACCGTTGCAGCGCAAGCAGGTCGCCGGGTTGTGTGGCCAGGTGTGTCTGCCATGCCCATTCGGCGACCTCGGCGTTGGCCATGGCAAGTTCGTCGAATTGCTCGGCCACTGCCTGGCGGGCATGGCTATCGAGGGTGACGCCCTGACCCAGAAGCTGGCGCAGGTGATCGAGGATTTCGCCCTGGCTGGCATGTGGCGACTGCACACCGAACAGCAGGCCACCGATGCCTTCGATCTGACGGAAGGTACTGAAAACGGCATAGCCAAGTTGCAGCTCGACCCGCAGTCGTTGATACACCGGGCCTTGCAGCAGCTGGGCCAGCAGACGACCACTGGCTTGCTGCCCGGCGGGTAGTGGGCAGAACAGCAGCAGGGCATTTTCACTGCCCGGGACCTCGGCATGCTGCCAGCGATGGCCGGTCCAGAGGGCGGCAGGCGTGGGCACCGTGCCTTGTCCTGGGCAGCCTTGCAGCACTGCGCCCAATGCCTGCACGGCGCTGGTGTTGAAGCCGACGGCCAGGCCCTGCCAGTGGCTGTGTTGCCAGGCGTCGTCGAGCAGCGCCTGATCGAGGGTGCAGGGCGGCGTTTCGGCGGGGCGAGTGCCGAGCACGGCGTCAGGTAGCTGATTGATTAGCGCCCTGATCGGTATCAGGGCGAGCGCCTCGGTTGCAGATGGCTGCCAGTTGGAAGGCGCCTGCATCAGCGCCAGGGCCTGGCCTGTGGCGCGTACCACGGCTGCCGGATGGCCAGCGCAACGTAGCTGCCAGTATTCGCCTGAAGCGTTGAACTGCAGTTGCACGCAGGCCTGCTCGCAACGTACTTGCATGGGGTGAAGGGCGCGCTCAAGTACACCCTGCAGATGCTGGCGCATGGCCGATGGCACGTGCCAGCGTAGATAAAGTGCTGCGTATTGCCTGTCGGGTGGAAGCAGGTCGCTGATGCCCAGCGCACGCGGCAGCTCTGCAGTTCGAGCAGTGGGCAGTTCATCGAGCATCAACGGCTCGGCCGCAGGCAGCTGCCATTGCCCAAATGTGTGACGTGGCAGCTGCTCAAGCAGCGCTTCGAGGGCGATCAGCGCTTGTGTATCCAGCGCTGCAAATGGCTGCCCGGTGCTGTCGCGGCGGGCCAGCTCCAATGCGCTGGCGCTGCGTTCGCGACGTTGTTGCAAGCGGCCAAACGCGCTGTTGAGTTGGGCGGGGTCTGTCTGACGGATGAAGTCGAACCAGCCGTGCAGCAGCTTCAGCGCCTCATCGGTGTCGGCACCCGGGACGAGCTTCAGGTCGATGTGCCAGAGCAGTTGCCCGGCGAAGGCATACAACTTCTCGACCTTGCACCCTTTGAGCCAGCCGCGCTGTTCGAGAGCATCCAGCCAAGTGCCGGGGCGGTTGTCGCCGAGGTTGGCCAGCAGCAGTTCCAGCGCCTGCTCTGCACCTGCGGGCAGGCCCTCGTGGGCGAACAGTAGCGGCTTGTTGGCGGTCAAGGCGGGTGGCAAAGCTTGTGGCACAAGGTCGCCCGTTTCGAAGAGCCCGGCGTATTGCCTGCCGAGTTGTTCCAGTTCATCCAATGGCTGCGGGCCACAGAGACTCAGGGTGATCTGGCCGCCCTGGTAGAAGCGCTGGTGAAAGCCCTTGAGCGCTTGCTGGAAGGCAATATTGCGCAAAACGAGGGAATAGCGGTTGCCTGCATGAAAGCTGACCAGCGGATGATCGCCAGCCACCGATTGCAGTAAGGCAAATTGCTGCTGCGCCTGCGGGTTGCGTGACCAGGCGATGAATTCGGCGTGGATGACTTCCCGCTCGCGGCGTTGCCGTTCGATGCTCAGGTCCGGTTCGGCAAGCATCTGGCACAGGCGCTCCAAGCCACCGGCCAATGCGGCGGGCGGTACTTCGAAGAAGAACTCGGTGGTGCGCTCGCGGGTGGAGGCATTGACCTGGCCACCCAGAGCCTGGACGTAGCGCATCAGGCCGTTTTCCAGAGGGAAGCGTGCGCTGCCGAGGAAGAACAAGTGTTCCAGGAAGTGGGCCAGGCCCGGCCATGCGGCTGGAGCATCATGGCTTCCCGCATGCACCCTCAAGGCGGCCGCCGAGCGCTTCAGGTGCGGTGCATGGCGCAGGGTCAGCTGCAAGCCGTTGGCGAGGGTGAGGTGGCGGGTGGTGTCAGGCATGGGAACTCCGGAGCAGGTGTTCATGCTAACCCATTTGTAAGGCAGGCCCGGCCCCTGTCAGCCCTGGCGCAGATGCAGTTCCTGACGCAGATCGCTCAGGTAAGGAAACGCCTCACGCCCCCGCACCACCCGCTCATGCTCCAGCTCAGCCAGCAACTGGCACTCATCGCGCCCGGCCATGGCCAGCAAACTGCCATCGGGCCCGATGATGCTGCTCTGCCCACAGTAGTGGATCTCGTCCTCGGCCCCGCAGTAGTTGGCATACACCAGGTAGCACTGGTTCTCTTGCGCCCGCGAGCGCACGGTCACCTGGCAGACGAAGTCGTACGGCGTCATGTTCGCCGTCGGCACCAGGATCAGTTCGGCACCTGCCAGCGCCAGGCGCCGGGCGTTCTCTGGGAACTCGATGTCGTAGCAGATCAGCATGCCGACCTTCCAGCCATCCAGCTCGACCACCGGGAAATGGTCGGCGCCAGGGCTGAACATCGCCCGGTCCAGCTCGCCGAACAGGTGGGTCTTGCGGTAATTGCACAGGCTGCGGCCATGGGCATCGATCAACTGCACGCTGTTGTAGATCGCCCCGTCATCGGCGCGCTCCGGGTAGCCGTAGACGATGGCGATACGGTGCGCCTGGGCGATCTCCACCACTTCCATGGCCGAGGGACCATCGCCGGTTTCGGCCAGCCGTTCGACCTGCGCCAGGCCGATGTTGTAGCCGCTCAGGAACATCTCCGGGCACACCAGCAATTGTGCGCCACGCTCGGCCGCCAGCTGCGCCTGGTGGCGCAGCCGTTGCAGGTTGCCGGGCACGTCCAGCGGGTTGGGTGCGCCCTGGAACAGAGCGATGCGCATGCTGCCTCCTTGGTTTCAGTCATCCAGGGCGATGGGCCCGATCTCGTCGAACACATCGCCCGGGCCTGGGTTGTCCGGGTGGGTGTGGCCACCGAAGTGGTTCATGATACCCCACACCGCATTCAGCGACGTCTGCACCGCACCTTCGACCCAGGCCGGGGTCCACGACACATCGTCACCGGCAATGAACATGCCACGCTGCTCGGCGGGCATGTCCTGCTGCATGAAGTGCGCATACATGCGCTGGTTGTAGCGGTAGTGGCCCGGCAGTGCGCCCTTGAAGGCGCCGAGGAAGTGCGGGTCGGCCTCCCAGGAAATGGTGATCGGGTCGCCGATGATATGCCCGGCGATATCGGTCTTGGGGTAGATCTTCTTCAGTGCATCCAGAGCCAGCTGCACGCGCTTTTCCACGGGATGAGGCAGCATCTTCAGGGCGTCGCTCATCCAGGCGTAGGACAGGCAGATCACCCCCGGTTTGTCGTCACCGTTGTCGAACAGGTAGGTCCCGCGGGTGAGGCGATCGGTGAGGGTCATGCTCATCAGGTCGCGGCCGGTCTGCGGGTCCTTGTCCTTCCAGAACGGCCGGTCGACCATGACGAAGGTCTTTGACGACTGCATGTAGCGGGTGCGATCCAGGGCCATCCACATCTTCTGCGAGAACAGCGACTCTTCGCAGTCGATCTGGGTGGTCAGCAGCCAGCTCTGGCAGGTGGCGAGTACCGCACCATAATGACGGGTATCGCCCCAGTTGTCGGTGACCGCCAGGCGTCCGTCGGCCGCGCGGGCGATGCGCTTGACCCCGGTGCGTGGTGCACCGCCATGCAGCGAGCTGAGACTGGTGCCTTCCGGCCAGTGGGCGCAACGCTCCGGCACATGGCGCCAGATACCTTGGGGCACCTGCTCCACGCCGCCGACGATCAGGTGCTGATGGTCGTCGCAGTTGGTCATCACCACGCGGAAGATTTCCAGCATCGAGTTGGGGAAGTCCGAATCCCAGCCACCGGTGCCAAAACCGACCTGGCCGAACACTTCGCGGTGCTGGAAGCTCAGCTGAGCGAACGAGCGCGAGGTGGCGACGAAGTCGTAGAAGGTGCGGTCGTCCCACAGCGGTACCAGCTTGTTCCACAACTCTTTCAGCCGAGGCACGTCACGGTCACGGATCGCCTGCTGGATGTCGGCGAACCTGGCGCCGCTTTCCAGCGCATCCGCCCAGGCGTCGGCCACTTCATGGAACAGTTTCGGCAGGTCACTGGCCTTTTCGGCGTAGTAGGTCTGGCCTTCGAGGTCGATCACCGTGCTGCCCGATGCGGACGTCAGGGGGTTGGGGAAGGGCTTGGTTTCCAGGCCCAGCTTGTCGACGTAGTGGTAGAAAGCGGTTGAGGACACCGGAAAGCGCATGCCGCCGAGCTCGGCGATGATGCCGTCAGTGCCGTTGAAGGCCTGCGAACGCAGCCGCCCGCCGAGTTTCGAGGCCTCGTACACTACGGGCTTGAGGCCCAGCTTCATCAATTCATAGGCCGCGACCAGGCCGGCGATGCCGGCGCCAACGATGGCTACTTCCTCACCATGGTGCTCGGCTGGAATACTGCCCAGGCCGGCCGGGTGTTCCAGCCAATCGTCGAAGGCGAAGGGGAAGTCCGGGCCGAAGATGGTGATGGGCTGTTTGCCGTCGGCGGGGTGGCGGTTATTCTTGTTCATGAAGTGACCTTGCCAGAGCGGCTGCGCGAGGGGCGGAGCCTGAGTATAGGAGATGGCTGGGGGTCATTTTATGAAGCGGGGTGTTCGTAATTAAGATGCAGAATGATGGCGGAATGTAGTTTTTATCGTCGCTATGACCAGAGCTACATCAGTTTTAACGATCAGCTGATTGCCGCCCCGTTTGCCCTTGTGCCTGAGGGGATCAGAAAATCGGATTTTTCTAAGCCCTCCGGTTCCTCTGATGACATCGCCTGCATCTGGGCAGCTTGGTAAGTGGAGCCCGTCGATGGGCTTCAGCTTATACACGTCGGCGCGCTGAGAGAGCGTCATTGAATTGCAGCTTGTAACGCCTGTAGGAAGTGTCGGGATTACCCGGTAAGACTTTGGCAGTCCGACGGATCAGACAGGCTGCCCGCGATCGACCTTGCTGCTGAGAATGATCGACGTGGTGGTCTTTTCCACTCCCTCGACACTGCCAATCTGGTCCAGCAGCTGGTCGAGTTGCTCCGGCGAATCGCTGCGTAGCCAGGCCACGTAATCGAACTCGCCACTTACCGCGCACAACTGCTGTACCTGCCCCATGGCGCTCAGGCGACGCACTACTTCCTTGCCGGAGCGTGGCTGCACCTTGATCCCGACATAGGCCTGCAGCCCACCGCCAATCAGGCGCTGGCCAAGGCGCACGCCGTAGCCGGTGATGACCTTGTTCTTTTCCAGCCGTTCCAGGCGCGAGTTGACAGTGGTGCGAGCGATGCCGAGCTGGCGGGCGAGGGTGGCGACGCTTTCGCGGGCGTTGATCTGCAGCAGGGCGATCAGCTGGCGGTCGATTTCGTCGAGGGCGATGGGGCGGGAGTCCGACATGGTGAGTCTCTACGGAGGGTTCGTAAGCCTAGCCAGCCGCAGATAAGCAGGGCAAGCCCCAAATTGTCATCCTTCGCGCACAAAAAAGCCGCGCATCGGCGCGGCTTTCGTCATAGCTGGTGGGCCCACACGGACTCGAACCGTGGACCAAAGGATTATGAGTCCTCTGCTCTAACCAACTGAGCTATAGGCCCTCAGTAAGTGCCCGGATTATAACGAGGGTTTTGAAAGCGTGCCATCCGAAAGATCGGACAGTGCTATACGAAGAAACGTCGCTGCGAACTCATCCGGCGGCAATGGCAGGCTGACGATGTAGCCCTGGATCTGCTCGCAGCCCTCGGCAGCAAGGAAGCGTTGCTGCGCCTGGTTCTCTACACCCTCGGCAATGATCGTCAATTGCATGCTGCGCCCCAGTGCAATGATGGCGCGGGCGATGGCGGCGTCGTGCGGGTCATCCGGCAGGCCGCGGATGAACGATTTGTCGATCTTGAGGATGTCCAGCGGCAGGCGCTTGAGGTAGCTCAGCGACGAGTAGCCGGTGCCGAAGTCGTCGATCGCCAGCTGCACGCCCAGCTTCTTGAGCTGGTGCAATATGGCCAAGGCCTCCTCGGCCTGGCTCATGATGAAGTTTTCGGTGATTTCCAGCTGCAGGTCGCCCGCTTTCAGTTGGTAGACTTTCAACAAATGCTCGATGCGTTTGGCGAGGTTGGGGTGACGCAGCTGCGCGCCCGCCAGGTTGATCGACAGTGGCCCAAAGGCCTGGTAAGTCTTCTTCCAGCGGTGCATCTGCTGGCATGCCTGCTCCAGCACCCAGTCGCCCAGCTGGAGAATGGTGCCGTTCTCTTCGGCCAAGTGAATGAAATGCTCGGGCGGTACCTCGCCGAATGTCGGGTGGCTCCAGCGAATCAGCGCTTCGGCCCCGACTAGGGTCTGGGTCTTGAGGCTCAGCTTGGGCTGGAAGCTCAGGCTCATCTCGTTACGCTCGATGGCGCGGCGCAGCTCGTGCTCCATGGCGATGCGTTCGCTGGCCTGCACGGTCAGGTCACGGGTGTAGGCTTCCACGCGGTTGCGGCCTTTGGCCTTGGAGCGGTACATGGCAGCATCGGCGTTGCGGATCAGCGTGGCGACGTCGGTGCCATCCTGCGGGTAGAGGCTGATGCCGATGCTGGCGCTGGTGAAGAACTCGTGCTCGCCGGCCTGGAACGGGGCGACGAAGCAGGCCAACAGCTTGTTGGCGATGGCATGGGCATCGCTGGGTTTGTGCAGGCCGGGCAGCAGGATGATGAACTCGTCGCCACCCAGACGGGCCACGGTGTCGACGTCGCGCACCTGTTCCTTGAGGCGTTGGGCGATGCCTTTGAGCAGCAGGTCGCCGACCGGGTGACCGAGGCTGTCGTTGATGTGTTTGAAACGGTCCAGGTCGAGGAACAGCACCGCGCCCTGGCGATTGGAGACCTGCGAGCAGGTCAGCACGGCCTGCAGCCGGTTTTCGAATAGGGCGCGGTTGGGCAGGCCGGTCAGTGGGTCGTGGTGGGCCTGGTAATCGAGTTTGGCCTGGGCATGCTTGAGACTGGAAATGTCGGCGAACACGGCGACGAAATGGGTGACGTCGCGCTCGCTGTTGCGTACGGCGCTGATGGTCAGCCAGCCGGGATACAGCTCGCCATTCTTGCGTTTGTTGTAGATCTCGCCCTGCCAGTGACCTTCAGCAGTGAGCTGGTGCCACATGGCAGCGTAGAAAGCGCTGTCATGCTGACCAGAGGCGAGCAGGCGCGGGGTCTGGCCGAGTGCTTCGATCTCGCTGTAGCCGGTGATCTCGCTGAAGGCACGGTTGACTGCGCTGATGCGTTGGTCGGTATCGGTGATCAACACGCCTTCAGCGGTATTTTCGAACACGGTGGCAGCCAGTTGCAGCTTTTCCTGCATCAGGTGGCGTTCGGTGATGTCGCGGGCGATGGTCAGCATGCAGTCGACACCACCGATCGGCAGTGGCCGAGCCGACAGCTCGCAGAGGCGAATCTGCCCGTCGCTGCGGCGCAGGTGGCAACTGAAGTCTCGCACGAAGCCATCGCGGCCAAGCTGGTCGATCAGGCGCTTGCGTTCGTTGAGGTCTACCCAGATCCCCAGGTCGAACGAGGTCTGGTCGATAGGCGGGTTGAATTCGTAACCGGTCAGGCGGCAGAAACCCTCGTTGACCTCCAACAGCAGGCCATCGCTCTGACGCGACAGCAGTAGGCCATCAGGTGATGCGTGGAATGCCTTGGCAAACTTTTCCTCGGAAGTCTGCAACTGTTGCTGGGTTTCCTTGAGCTGGTTGATGTCGCGAACGGCCACGACCAGCGCCAGGGTGCCGTCAAGCTCGAAGGTTTCGGCTGAGGTCAGGCCGGTGAACAACTGGCCGTTGCTGCGGCGGAAGGTCATTTCGATGTTGCGGATGCCGCCTTGGTGCAGGCGTTCGAGCAGCCTCGGGCCCATTCCTTCGATGCCCCACAAGTTGAGCTCGGTGGCGGTGCGGCCGATTACTTCGCCCTGTGTCAGGCCAATCTGCTCTTCGAACGCTTCATTGACCTCGAGCAGCACGCCATCGCTGTGCCGTGCGATCAGCAGAATGTCCGGGCACTGCTCGAACACCGAGGCGAACTTCTGTTCCGACAGGCGCAGGGCGACTTCGGTGCGTTTGGTCTCGCTGATGTCGATCATCAGGCCGCGCATCACGGGCCGGTGGCCGTGTTCGATCATGCTGACGATATTGCGTACCCAAAGCGGTTGGCCGTCGGCGCGCATCACGCGGTAATCGAGGCTGTGGTCACGCCCGGCAGCGGTTTCACTCTCGCAGAAGGCCTGGGCCCAGAGTGCGTCTTCGGGGTGCAGGATGCTGCGCCAGAAGCCGGGCTTGAGCCAGTCGTGCAGGGGGTAACCCAGCAAGTCTTCGGCATGGGGCGAGACATAGCTGTAGGTGAAGTCGTTGGCGTCGGCTTCCCAGGCGATTGCCGACAGGCTCTCGATCAGGCCGCGATAGTGGTATTCGCTGCTGCGCAGCTCCTGCTCCAGGGCGATGCGCCGGGAGATTTCCGAACTGAGCCGGCGATTGATGCGGATGACCACGGCGAGAATGGCGATCAGCAGCAGGACGGCGGGCAGGCCATAGAGCAGCGTGTCACGCCAGAAGCTGCGTTGGTCGACCACGTTGCCAACCCAGCGCTGCTGGATATGGCTGACTTCATCGCTGGACATGTCGGCCATCACCTTGTCGAGGATGCCGATCAGTACCTGCTGGTCACGGGGCGCGGCCATTGCCAGTTGATAGCGGTAGGGCGTTTCGCCGCTCACGTATAGCCCTTCGAGCTTGAGCTGGCGCAAGCTCCAGATGCTCGAGGCGAGGTCGCCGACCACGGCGTCCACCGCGTCCGTGGCCAGTGCCTGCAGGGTCGAGCTGACATTGGGCATCGCCACCAGGTTGAGGTCCGGGTGGTGAGTACGTAGCAGTTCATGGGGCGCGTAGTTTTCCACCACGGCGACCTTCAGCCCGTACAGGTCCTTGAGCGTGCGCGGTTGCGGACCGCCATCATGGGCCAGGATGACGATGGGGAAATCGAGGTAGGGGCGGGTGAACGCCAGGTAGCCCTGACGTTCCGGCGTCGACATGATGCCGGGCAACAGGTCGATACGGCCTTCGCGCGCCTGCTGCAGCACCTCGGTCCAGCTGCTGGGTTCGACCGGTTTCAGTGATACTCCCAGGCGATCCTGGAGCAAGGCGATGTAATCGGCGGCCAATCCCTGGTACCGGCCCTCCTGGTCACGAAATTCAAATGGTGGCCAGGAGGCGTCGACGCCCAGTCTCAACTGCGGGTGGGCAGCGAGCCAGGTTTTTTCCTCGTCTGTCAGGGTCAGGGCGCCGGCCGTTGTGTTCCACAGCATCAGGAGCAGCAACAGAATGGCCGGCTTCGGCAGCATAGCGGCCTCGCATTCAGTTGGTCTGAAGTCGAGTGTAGACGGGCATTCAGCCAGCCGAGCGGCCGATCACAACTATTTGTCGGATAAGAAAAACCCCGGCCTGGGCCGGGGTTTGTCATCACTCGTCGAGGAAGGAGCGCAGGTGCTCGCTGCGAGTCGGGTGGCGCAGTTTGCGCAACGCCTTCGCTTCGATCTGACGGATCCGCTCACGGGTCACGTCGAACTGCTTGCCCACCTCTTCGAGGGTGTGGTCGGTGTTCATGTCGATACCGAAGCGCATGCGCAGCACCTTGGCTTCGCGTGCGGTCAGGCCCGAGAGCACGTCACGGGTCGCTTCCTTGAGGCTTTCGACCGTGGCCACGTCGATCGGGGACTGCATGGTCGAGTCCTCGATGAAGTCGCCCAGGTGCGAATCTTCGTCGTCACCGATCGGGGTTTCCATGGAGATCGGCTCTTTGGCGATCTTCAATACCTTGCGGATCTTGTCCTCAGGCATTTCCATGCGCTCACCGAGCTCTTCCGGGGTCGGTTCACGACCCATTTCCTGCAGCATCTGGCGGGAAATACGGTTGAGCTTGTTGATCGTCTCGATCATGTGCACCGGAATACGGATGGTGCGCGCCTGGTCGGCGATCGAGCGGGTGATCGCCTGGCGGATCCACCAGGTGGCGTACGTCGAGAATTTGTAGCCGCGACGGTATTCGAACTTGTCCACCGCCTTCATCAAGCCGATGTTGCCTTCCTGGATCAGGTCGAGGAACTGCAGGCCACGGTTGGTGTACTTCTTGGCGATGGAGATCACCAGACGCAGGTTCGCCTCGACCATTTCTTTCTTGGCGCGGCGGGCTTTCGCCTCACCGATGGACATGCGACGGTTGATTTCCTTGATCTCGGCGACGGTCAGGCCGGTTTCGGTCTCAAGGTCGATCAGCTTCTGCTGGCAGGCGACGATGGCGGCGTCCTTTTCACCCAGGGCGGCAGCCCACTTGGTGCTGCGCTTGGCCAGGTCACCGGACCAGGTCTGGTCGGTTTCGTTGCTCGGGAACAGGCGCAGGAAGTCGGCACGCGGCATGCGGGCGTCACGCACGCACAGCTGCATGATCGCACGCTCTTGCTGACGCAGGCGGTTCAGGGCATCGCGCACACGCTCGACGAGGACGTCGAACTGCTTCGGTACCAGCTTGATCGGCATGAACAGATCAGCCAGGGCCTGCAGAGCTTCGATGCTTTCCTTGGCGTTGCGGCCGCCCTTCTTCAGGACCTTGTTGGTGGCCTGAAGCTGATCGGCAACGGCGCCGAAGCGCTGAGCTGCAACGACCGGATCAGGCCCGCTTTCGGCCTCTTCCTCGTCGTCACCGCCTTCACTTTCTTCCTCTTCGTCGTCCGACTCTTCCTTGGCCGCTGGGGCCTTGGCGCCAGGTACTGGCACTTCTTCGGTCGGCGCGGCAATGTTGTCGTCAGGGTCGATGTAACCGCTGAGAACGTCGGACAGGCGGCCGCCTTCGGCGGTGACGCGGTCGTATTCGCCGAGGATGTAGTCGACAGTACCCGGGAAGTGAGCGATGGCGCCCATGACTTCACGGATGCCTTCCTCGATCCGCTTGGCGATTTCGATCTCGCCTTCGCGGGTCAGCAGCTCGACGGTACCCATTTCACGCATGTACATGCGCACCGGGTCGGTCGTGCGGCCGATATCGGTTTCAACTGCCGCCAACGCAGCAGCGGCTTCTTCGGCCGCGGCTTCGTCGGTGTCGGCTTCCGCCAACAGAAGGGCATCCGCATCCGGAGCACTCTCGAATACGTTGATCCCCATGTCGTTGATCATGCGGATGATGTCTTCCACCTGTTCCGGATCTGAAATATCCTCAGGCAGGTGGTCGTTGACCTCCGCGTAAGTCAGGTAGCCCTGCTCACGACCGCGGGTGATCAACTCTTTGATACGAGACTGCTGTTGCGCTTTTCCGGACATAACACCCTATCCACTGAAGGTCTTGGCGGGCAAAAAACAAGCCGAGGATTATACCCGAGCATGGGCCTCACGCGCCAGATGAGGTCGGCGTTTGTGCGGGAACATTCCGGCTCAGCAGGGCGAGGAGCTGTGATTTTTCCTCGCTGGTCAATTCGCTTTGACGTGATTTCCTGAGCAGTTGTTCCAGGCTGCGCTCGCGTTGGCGGGCGGACAAGCTAGTTATAGTGTCGAAAAACTGTTGTTCAAGGTTGTCAGCCACGATCAACCATTCCTTTTCAGCCAGGGCCCGCAGCAGGCGGCCTTGTTCAGTGCCGTGCCAACGTGCGATCAGCTGCATTGAGCTTAGCCCAGGATTCTTCTGCGCAGCTTCGATCAGGGCCACCAGCAGTTGACTGTACAGGTGTTCTTCGTCGGCGAAGTGGCTGGCATCCTCGACCTTGCCGGCCAGTAGCGGGTGGTGCAGCAAGGTGCGCAGGGCAGCCAGGGTCGGTGGTTCGACCGGTGCCGGCACCCGCGGCGGCGCTTCGTCGCGCTGCTGCCATGGCTTGCCGCCCTTGCGGTTCTTGTCCCACGGCTTATCGCTCCACTGCTTTTTGCCCCCGCCTTTGTTCGGCTTCCACTCCGGCTCTTGATGAACGGGAGCGTAGTCGTGCTGTGGCATGTCGCCGTAGTCGGGGGTGAAGCTGGCCATGGCATCGTAGTCATAGCCAGGGTCATAGTCAGGCACACTGCTGGCCGCCGGAGCCTGTTGCGACAGTTGCTCGACCTGCTGTGGGTCCAGGCCGGTGATTTCCTTCAGGCGGTTGCGCATCAGCTGACGCAAGTTGGCGCCGGGGATCTTTTCGATCAACGGTGCGGCCAGAGTCGCCATGTGTGCCTTGCCTTCCAGCGAGCGCGGGTCGGCTTCATTGCTCAGTTGCTCGAAGAAATAGTCGGCCAGTGGCTGCGCGTGCTGGTTGATCCGCGCCTTGAAGGCATCGGTGCCTTCGGCACGCACCAGGCTGTCCGGGTCTTCGCCTTCGGGCAGGAACAGGAAGCGCGCACGGCGGCCGTCCTGCAGTGCCGAGAGGGTTGATTCCAGTGCGCGCCAGGCGGCCTTGCGCCCGGCCTGGTCGCCATCGAAGCAGAACAGCACGCTGGGCACCACGCGGAACAGGCGCTTGAGGTGCTCTTCGCTGGTCGCGGTGCCGAGGGTGGCCACGGCATTGCGCAGGCCCTGCTGGGCCAGGGCGATCACGTCCATGTAGCCCTCGACGACGATGATCTCGTCGAGGTTGCGGTTGTGCTTGCGTGCCTCGTACAGCCCGTAGAGTTCCTGACCCTTGTGGAACACCGGGGTTTCCGGGGAATTGAGGTACTTGGGCTTGTCGTCGCCCAGTACCCGGCCGCCAAAGGCGATGATGCGCCCGCGGCTGTCGCGGATCGGGAACATCACCCTGTCGCGGAAGCGGTCGTATCGCTTGCCGCTTTCGGCGTTTTCGATCAGCAGGCCGGCGTCGATCATCACCTTCTGTTGCAGGGTGTCGGCGCCCAGGTGCTTGAGCAGGTTGTCCCAGCCCGGCGGGGCGAAGCCCAGGCCGAAGTCGCGGGCGATTTCGCCCGACAGGCCGCGGCCCTTGAGGTAGTCCACCGCCGCCTTGCGGGTCGGATGGCTGCGCAGGGCCTGGCGGTAGAACTCCGAGGCGGCATCCAGCAATGGGTACAACGGCGAATCGGTCGGCTGGCGCGGCTTGTTGTCGCGACGGCCTTGTTCCCTGGGTACTTCCATGCCAGCTGCGCGGGCCAGTTCTTCGACGGCCTGGGGGAAGTCCAGGTTGTCGTGGTCCATGACGAAGCCGAGGGCGTTGCCGCCAGCACCGCAGCCGAAGCAGTAGTAGAACTGCTTGTCGGGGCTGACCGTGAAGGAAGGGGTCTTTTCCTTGTGGAACGGGCAGCAGGCGGAGTAGTTCTTGCCGGCTTTTTTCAGCTGAACGCGCGAACTCACCACGTCGACAATGTCGAGGCGGTTGATCAGGTCGTCGATGAAGCTTTGGGGAATCAGCCCGGCCATGGCAGTCTCGTCATCTGGCAACTGGCAAGTCTAATCGCTAACGCGCCGCAGAGGGGCGAATGCTGAGTAGGGGAAGTGCGAGGGAATGTGTGCTCGTCTGTAGCCGCAAGGGCCCGTCAGTCAGGACGTGCACGCCTGGCCGAAGCCAGATCTGACGCTTTGATGCATTTGCCCACTGCAGGTTGCGACGGGCGCCTTGGGCTAGCTGCTCAAGGTTTGAATCAAACCGCTGCCATCGGCCCGGCGGTGAACCGGGCAGGGCAGAAGCTCTAGCGTAGAACGTCTGTATTAGTACAGACGAACGGCGCGGCGCTGTTCGCGCTGAACTTTCTTGGCGTGACGCTTAACAGCAGCAGCTGCTTTGCGCTTACGCTCGGCGGTCGGCTTCTCGTAAAACTCGCGGCTACGAACTTCAGCCAGTACACCGGCTTTTTCGCAGGAGCGCTTGAAACGACGCAGAGCTACGTCGAAGGGTTCGTTCTCTTTAACTTTGACGGCTGGCATCCAGGGCTACCTTAATTCATTACCGGGGTAGACGTGCTCCTGGCAAAACAAAGGTGTGCTGGAGAACGTCGGTTTTCAAGGGTTGCGGATGTTAACCCTTAGTACGCCGGAATGCAAAGCCTCTGATCGAAAACCGCTGGTCGGCACCCGGCACGGGGACTATCATGCGCGGCTTCGAATTCAGCCCCCACAAGGGACGAGCCCATGCTAGTACTGGGATTGGAAACATCCTGCGACGAAACCGGCGTCGCATTATACGACAGCGAGCGCGGTTTGTTGGCCGACGCGCTGTTCAGTCAGATCGACCTGCACCGCGTGTTCGGTGGCGTGGTGCCCGAGCTTGCCTCGCGTGACCACGTCAAGCGCATGCTGCCGCTCATCCGCCAGGTGCTGGAGGAGGCTGGCTGCGTCGCCACCGAGATCGACGCCATCGCCTACACCGCGGGTCCTGGCCTGGTCGGTGCGCTGCTGGTCGGTGCCTCGTGCGCCCAGGCATTGGCCTTCGCCTGGGATATCCCGGCGATCGGTGTGCACCATATGGAAGGCCACCTGCTGGCACCGATGCTGGAGGAAAACCCGCCCGAGTTTCCGTTCGTCGCTTTGTTGGTTTCCGGCGGCCATACCCAGCTGGTGCGGGTGGATGGCATCGGTCACTACGAGCTGCTGGGCGAGAGCCTCGACGATGCGGCTGGCGAAGCGTTCGACAAGACCGCCAAACTGATCGGCCTCAACTACCCAGGTGGCCCGGAAATCGCGCGCTTGGCCGAACAGGGGGTGCCTGGGCGCTTCGTGTTCCCGCGACCGATGACCGATCGTCCGGGCCTTGAGTTCAGCTTCAGCGGTCTCAAGACCTTCGCCCTGAACACCTGGCAGCAATGCAAGAATGCTGGCGACGACAACGAGCAAACCCGTTGCGACGTGTCCCTGGCATTCCAGCAGGCGGTGGTGGAGACTCTGACCATCAAGTGCAAGCGCGCCCTCAAGCAGACCGGCCTCAAACGCTTGGTCATCGCCGGTGGCGTCAGTGCCAACAAGGCGTTGCGCGCCTCGCTGGAAGACATGCTGGCCGGTCTCAAGGGCAACGTGTACTACGCGCGTCCGCAGTTCTGCACCGACAACGGCGCGATGATCGCCTATGCCGGTTGCCAGCGCCTGTTGGCCGGGCAGCATCAGGACCTGGCGATCAGCGTGCAGGCGCGCTGGCCGATGGAGCAGTTGCCGCCGGTGTGAAGGCTTGCGGGCGTGTCAGAAATGCCTTTCGCGCCCGGCAAACAAATCGCGCAGATTGTTGCGGTGGCGCCAGACGATCATCACCGTGAGCACAGCGATCGGCAGCAGCGCCTCCGGCTCGCGCCAGGCCAGCAGTGGCAAGGTCAGCGGGGTCGCGACAAGCGCTGCCAGCGAGCTGGTGCGGGTGAGGTAGAAGGTCAGCAGCCAGGCGCCGATGGCCAGCAATGCGGCCGGGAAATACAGGCCCATGAGCATGCCGGCGGCGGTGGCGACGCCTTTGCCGCCGCGAAAGCGGAAGTACAGCGGGAACAGGTGGCCGAGCACTGCGCAGACACCGATCCAGGCCTGCTCCTGCAGGCCAAGGCCGGCAGCGCGGGCGAGCAAAACCGGCAGCAGGCCCTTGCACAGGTCGCCAAGCAGGGTCAGGATCGCCATTTTACGGCCCGCCAGGCGTAGCATGTTGGTGGCGCCGGCATTGCCCGAACCGCTGGAACGCGGGTCCGGGCTGCCCGAAAGGCGGCTGAGGACGATGGCGAAGGACAGCGAGCCGAGCAGGTAGGCGAGCAGCGCCAATAACCAAAACATGCTAACTATTCCGGGCGAGGACGCCCTGATTCTAACGGCGCCAGTCGCCCTTGTCGTGCTGTGGAGAGAAGTGCTTGGACAGAGTGTTCATCGAAGGCCTGGAAGTCGATACCGTCATCGGTGCCTATGACTGGGAACGGGATATTCGCCAGTGCCTGCGCCTGGACCTGAGTTTTGCCTGGGACAACCGTCCGGCAGCGGCCGGTGACGACCTGAACCTGGCGCTCGACTACGCCAGTGTTTCGGCACGAGTCCAGGCATTTGCCGAGCAGGCGCGCTTCGAGCTGGTGGAAACCTTTGCCGAGCGCCTGGTGGCAGCGCTGATGGAGGAATTCCACATTCCCTGGGTTCGCTTGAAGCTGACCAAGCCGGGTGCCGTTCCCGCTGCCCGTGGCGGTGTTGGCGTGGAGATCGAGCGCGGATGTCTCTGAGCACGGTTTATCTGGGCCTTGGCAGCAACATTGATCGCCACCAGCACCTGTGTGCGGGGCTCGATGCGTTGGCGGCCATTCTCAGCGACATGCAATGTTCCCCGGCGTTCGAGAGCCAGGCGGTGGGGATCAAGAGCGGGCCGTTCATCAACTTCGTGGTCACCGGCAAGACCGATCTGCCCCTGATGGAGCTGGATCGCCGGCTCAAGTTCATCGAGGCGGACAACGGCCGCTATGCGCCGGACCGCAAGGGCCTGCCGCTGGATATCGACGTGCTCATGTATGAAGACCTGCATGGCACGTTCGATGGGCTGGTGCTGCCTCGGGCGGAGATCCTGAAGAATGCCTTCGTGCTGTGGCCGTTGTCGCTGCTGGCGCCGGAGCTTGTGCTTCCCGGTGCCGGGAAGAGCATGGCGCAGTTGTGGCAGGAGGCGCGGATCGACCAGGTGTTGGCGCCTGTTGCCTTCGAGTGGCGCGGTTTGCAGCTGACTAAGGCGTGAGCCTGTAACGGCCCGTCTTGTAAGTTTCGAGCGCTTTCAGTCGCTCATCTTTGAGAGCCTCGCCCAGGCCTTGCCCGGTCATCCCGGCTTCCACCAGCGGCTTAACATCCACCGCCCGTGCCGCCACCGCTGCTCCTCGCAGATAATCGGCCTGTGGATAACTTCCAGGCGAGGCCATCTCACACGCTGCAATGAAATCCTCGAAACGCTGCGGCCGCCGATAAACGTCGAACTTCTGCAACATTTCCAGCAAATCTGCAGGCGTTAGCTGCAAAGCCTCGTCGGCGCGCATGGCAAACTCACCCACCAGCACGGCCAGTTCCTGGCATTCACGCGGGGCCTTGAAACGCTGGTTGAGCGCCTTGATCGCCACTGGTTCCAGCCCTCGCAGCAAGCACGCCCAGCGCACAGCCAGCGGCTGTTGGTGCTCTGCCGCCCGGTGAAGTGCAGCCAGCGTATCCGCGCTGTGTTCCAGTTCCGGCATCAATTCCTTCAGGGCGCCACAGGCGTGCAGCACCTGGATGAATACGTGCGGCTGGCTTTCCATCAGCGCCCGTTCGATCTCCTTCCAGCTACGTTCGGCTGTCAGCGCCTGCAGCTCGCCCGATTCGGAGATCTGGCGCATCAGTGCCAATGTTTCATCGGCGACCTGAAAACCTAGTGGGGCATAGCGCGCGGCAAAGCGGGCAACGCGCAGCACGCGCAGGGGATCTTCGGCGAACGCGGGCGAGACGTGGCGCAGAATACGTTGCTCAAGGTCGGCCTGGCCGTGGTAGGGATCGTAGACCGCTCCCTGTTCATCCTCGGCCATCGCATTGATGGTCAGGTCTCGACGGATAAGGTCTTCCTCCAGCGTCACGTCGGGGCTAGCGTGAAAAGTGAACCCGCCATAACCGCGCCCACTCTTGCGCTCGGTGCGCGCCAAGGCATATTCCTCGCCGGTCTTCGGATGCAGGAACACCGGGAAATCAGCGCCGACCGGGCGAAAACCCTGGGCGTGCATTTCTTCGACCGTGGCGCCGACCACCAGCCAGTCGATATCGCTGACCGGGCGCCCGAGCAGGCGGTCGCGTACTGCGCCGCCGACTTTGTAGATGTGCATGTGCAGCCTCCATTACTGCCCACAGGATACCCTGTCGGCAGCAATGGCGGTGCATCAGAGGTGGTGGATGACGGCGAGGTCCATGCGCCCGTAGTCGCCGCTCTCGGCATGCTCCCCACGCGGCGGCATGTGATGGGTCTTGACCACCTGGTCGCCCTGTACGGTCTCCAGATGGATATCGAAGCCCCACAGGCGGTGCAGGTGCTTGAGCACTTCCTCGGTGGAATCGCCCAGCGGTTTGCGGTTGTGTTGCTGGTGGCGCAAGGTCAGCGAGCGATCGCCACGGCGGTCGATGCTCCAGATCTGCACGTTGGGCTCGCGGTTGCCGAGGTTGTACTGCGCTGCCAGTTGCTCGCGAATGATCCGGTAGCCAGACTCGTCATGGATGGCCGGTACCAGCAGGTCATCGCGCTGGTCGTCATCGAGGATGCTGAACAGCTTCAGGTCACGCATCACCTTGGGTGACAGGTACTGCAGGATGAAGCTCTCGTCCTTGAAGCTGCTCATGGCGAACTTGATAGTAGACAGCCAGTCGCTGCCGGCAATGTCGGGGAACCAGCGGCGATCTTCCTCGGTCGGGTTTTCGCACATGCGACGGATGTCGGTGTACATGGCAAAGCCCAGCGCGTAGGGGTTTATGCCGCTGTAGTACGGGCTGTCGAAACCGGGCTGGAACACCACGCTGGTGTGCGACTGCAGAAACTCCATCATGAAGCCTTCAGTGATCAGGCCTTCGTCGTACAGGTCGTTCATCAGGGTGTAGTGCCAGAAGGTAGCCCAACCTTCGTTCATCACCTGGGTCTGACGCTGTGGGTAGAAGTACTGGGCGATCTTGCGCACGATTCGCACCACTTCGCGCTGCCAGGGTTCCAGCAGCGGGGCGTTCTTCTCGATGAAGTAGAGGATGTTTTCCTGCGGTTCGGAGGGGAATCGCGCATCGTCGCGCTCGCCACTTTTTTCGGCACCCTTTGGAATCGTGCGCCAGAGGTCGTTGATCTGCCGCTGCAGGTGCTCTTCACGGTCCTTCTGGCGCCGGCGTTCTTCTTCGGCGGAGATCGGATAGGGGCGTTTGTAGCGATCCACTCCGTAGTTCATCAGCGCGTGGCAAGAGTCGATCAGATCCTCCACGGCATCGATGCCGTGGCGTTCCTCGCACTGGGCGATGTACTGCTTGGCGAACACCAGGTAGTCGATGATCGACGTGGCGTCGGTCCAGGTGCGGAACAGGTAGTTGCCCTTGAAGAAACTGTTGTGGCCATAGCAGGCGTGGGCAATCACCAGTGCCTGCATGCACATGGTGTTTTCTTCCATCAGGTAGGCGATGCACGGATCGGAATTGATCACGATCTCGTAAGCCAGGCCCATCTGCCCCCGGCTGTAGGACTTCTCGGTACTGAGGAACTGCTTGCCGTAAGACCAGTGGTGATAACCCAGCGGCATGCCGACGGAGGCATAGGCATCCATCATCTGCTCGGCGGTGATCACCTCGATCTGGTTGGGGTAGGTATCCAGGGCGTAACGCTCGGCCAGCCGGCTGATTTCCCGGTCGTAGGTCTGGATCAGCTCGAACGTCCACTCGGACCCGGTGGAAATGGGTTGGCGTCTCTGTGCTCTGGCGGTCATGTGGCTAACCTGCGCTGGAAGAGTTCACGGAAGACCGGGTAGATATCGCCGGCCGATACCAACTGCTGCTGGGCGAATGTGTCGGGGAAGGCCTCGCCGATTCGCTCGTACTCGTACCACAGCGCCTGGTGCTCACGCGGGGTGATCTCAACGTAAGTGTAGTACTGCACATGCGGCATGATCTGCTTGGACAAGATCTCGCGGCAGATCGGCGAGTCGTCGTTCCAGTTGTCGCCGTCTGAGGCCTGGGCGGCGTATATGTTCCAATCGGCGGCCGGGTAACGTTCAGCCATGATCTCCTGCATCATCTTCAGCGCACTGGAGACGATGGTTCCGCCAGTTTCCCGGGAGTAGAAGAACTCTTCCTCGTCGACTTCGCGGGCGCTGGTGTGGTGGCGAATGAACACCACCTCGATGCGGTCGTAGTTACGCTTGAGGAACAGGTACAGCAGGATGAAGAAGCGTTTGGCGATGTCCTTGGTGGCCTGGGTCATCGAGCCGGACACGTCCATCAGGCAGAACATCACCGCCTTGGAACTGGGGTTGGGCTGCTTGACCAGCAGGTTGTACTTGAGGTCGAAGGTGTCGAGGAAGGGCAGGCGGTTGATGCGTGCCTTGAGCCGCTCGATTTCCTGTTCGACTTCCTGGATGTCGGTGAAGTTGTCGGGTTCCTCGACTTTCAGTCGGTCCAGTTCCTTCTGTGCTTCGCGCAGCAGCGCTCGGCTGCTGCCGGTCAGAGCGATGCGCCGGGCGTGGGCCGAGCGCAGGGTGCGGACAATGTTGATGCGTGACGGGTTGCCTTCGTTGGCGATACCGGCTCTTACGGTCTTGAAGGTGTCGGCGCCGGTCAGGTGACGTTTGACCAGATTGGGCAGTTCGAGGTCTTCGAACATGAATTCGAGGAACTCTTCCTGGGTAATCTGGAAGACGAAATCGTCCATGCCCTCGCCGGAGTTGCCGGCCTTGCCGCGACCACTGCCACCCCCACCGCCTTGCGGCCGAGGGATGTGCTCGCCAGCGGTGAACTCCTTGTTGCCTGGGTGCACGATGGTCTGTTTGCCGCCACGACCATGGTGCAGCACGGGTTCATCGATGTCCCGTCCCGGAATGCTGATCTGTTCACCGTGCTCCATGTCCATGATGGAACGGCGGCTCACGGCCTCTTCGACCGCCTTCTTGATGTGTTCACGGTAACGCCGCAGGAAGCGCTGGCGGTTGACCGTGCTCTTGTTCTTGCCGTTCAGGCGTCGGTCGATAACGTAGCTCATGGTCCCTCCGGTAGCTGGGAGCAGCTGCAAGCCACAAGCTTCAGGCTGCAGAAAAGAGCAGCCGCCGCTGCTGCAAGCTACGGCGCCGGGCTTGCGCCCGGCGCTGGGCAGCTTGAAGCGTGCGGCTTGTAGCTTGCCGCTTTATTGCGATTTCCTGACCCGCAGGTACCATTCCGACAGCAGGCGCACCTGTTTGTCGGTGTAGCCACGCTCCACCATCCGCGTGACGAAGTCGTTGTGCTTCTGTTGGTCCTCCTTGCTGGCCTTGGCGTTGAAGCTGATGACCGGCAGCAGGTCCTCGGTGTTGGAGAACATTTTCTTCTCGATCACCACCCGCAGCTTCTCGTAGCTGAGCCAGCTCGGGTTCTTGCCATTGTTGTTGGCACGGGCACGCAGCACGAAGTTGACGATTTCGTTGCGGAAGTCCTTCGGATTGCTGATGCCTGCCGGTTTCTCGATCTTTTCCAGCTCTTCGTTGAGGGCGATGCGGTTGAGAATTTCGCCGGTCTCCGGGTCGCGGTATTCCTGATCCTGGATCCAGAAGTCGGCGTACAGCACATAGCGGTCGAAGATGTTCTGGCCGTATTCGCTGTAGGACTCAAGGTAGGCGGTCTGGATTTCCTTGCCGATGAACTCGATGTAGCGCGGTGCCAGGTATTCCTTCAGATAGCGCAGGTAGCGCTCGCGTACTTCGGCCGGGAACTGTTCCTGCTCGATCTGCTGTTCCAGCACATACAGCAGGTGCACCGGGTTGGCTGCCACTTCATGCGGGTCGAAGTTGAACACCTTGGAGAGAATCTTGAAGGCGAAGCGGGTCGACAGGCCGTTCATGCCTTCGTCGACGCCCGCCGCATCGCGGTACTCCTGGATCGACTTGGCTTTCGGGTCGGTGTCCTTGAGGTTTTCGCCATCGTAGACCCGCATCTTCGAGTAGATGTTGGAGTTTTCCGGCTCCTTGAGGCGCGAGAGCACGGTGAACTGGGCAAGCATCTTAAGCGTGTCTGGCGCGCAATGGGCCTTGGCCAGCGAGCTGTTGACCAGCAACTTGTCGTAGATCTTGATCTCATCGCTGACGCGCAGGCAGTACGGCACCTTGACGATATAGATCCGGTCGATGAACGCCTCGTTGTTCTTGTTGTTGCGGAAGGTGTGCCACTCCGATTCGTTGGAGTGGGCCAGCAGGATACCGGTATAGGGAATGGCCCCAAGGCCTTCGGTACTGTTGTAATTGCCTTCCTGGGTGGCGGTGAGCAAGGGGTGCAGGACCTTGATTGGCGCCTTGAACATCTCGACGAATTCCATCAGGCCCTGGTTGGCCCGGCACAGTGCGCCCGAATAGCTGTAGGCATCGGCGTCGTTCTGCGGGAATTCTTCGAGTTTGCGGATATCCACTTTACCGACCAGGGCGGAGATGTCCTGGTTGTTCTCATCACCCGGCTCGGTCTTGGCGATGGCGATCTGGTTGAGGATCGAGGGGTACAGTTTCACCACCCTGAACTTGCTGATATCACCGCCGAATTCCTGCAGGCGCTTGGTGGCCCAAGGCGACATGATGGTGTTCAGGTAGCGCCGCGAGATGCCGTACTCTTCCTCGAGAATGGCCCCGTCTTCGGTGGCATTGAACAAGCCCAAGGGTGACTCGAATACCGGCGAGCCCTTGATGGCGTAGAAAGGTACCTTTTCCATCAGCTGCTTGAGTTTCTCGGCCAGCGACGATTTACCGCCGCCTACCGGGCCCAGCAGATAGAGGATCTGTTTCTTCTCTTCCAGGCCTTGGGCGGCATGGCGGAAGTACGAAACGATCTGGTCGATGCACTCTTCCATGCCATGGAAGTCGGCAAAGGCCGGATACCGGCGAATGACCTTGTTGGAGAAGATTCGCGACAGCCTGGAGTTGGAAGAGGTGTCGATCAGTTCTGGCTCACCGATGGCCAGCAACAGCCGTTCAGCCGCCGATGCGTAGGCACTGCGATCCTCTTTGCACAGCTCGAGGTACTCCTGCAGCGAGAGTTCTTCCTGGCGCGTAGACTCGAAGCGTTGTTGGAAGTGGCTAAAAATACTCATGACGTCACCTCGCTCGATACGTGGAGACGACGCCGGATCAGTCAGCTGATGCTGGCATGCAACCGGGTTCGCCGATTGCTGTATACCCCCCAGAACACCCTGTAACGCTACCGATGACCCGCACGCCGGTGTACCGGCTCTCCCCTTTTTCTGGATGGCCTGCGCTTAAGAATAGTTGGTTATCCGCAAGATCAAGGGCGGGCGGCGGAGAAGTTGCGAACGACCGTTCGTCAGGTGGGCTGCGAGCCCGCGTGGGACGCGGGCTGGAGTAAAAATGAAAAAAATTATTCGGCGGTGCCCTGGGCGGTCTCGGCCGGGTAGGTGCTACGCCACAGTTCGAAGCCGCCATCGACGCTGTACACGTCGGAGAAGCCCTGGCCGACCAGGTAGGCGGCTGCGCTCTGGCTGGAATTGCCGTGGTAGCAGACCACCAGGGTCGGTGCATCCAGGTCGGCATTGCGGATGAACTCGGCGACCGAGTGGTTATCCAGATGCATGGCGCCGGTGATGTGGCCAGCGGCAAAGGCTTGCGAGTCGCGAATGTCGACGACTACCGCACCTTGCGCGCGCAGGGCCAGGGCCTGCTCGGGAGGGATGCGCTTGAATTCGCTCATGGGTACGGTTCTCTTCAGGGTTGATCGTTCAGTGTAGTGGCTTGTGGCGGCAGGCGGACATGGCCATCGTCGGTACAGTCGCAGCGCTGGTATTCGCCGCTGTCGACGTTGTACAGGGTCATGGCGCCGCCCCACACGCAGCCGGTGTCGAGGGCGATGATGCCGGGTTCGTTGACCTGGCCTTGGAGGGCAGCCCAGTGGCCGAAGATGATCTTCACGTGGCGCGAGCGGCGGTCCTTGTGCGCATACCAGGGCTTGTAGCCTTTGGGTGCGGTATCGAGGCCTTCTTTGCTCTTGAGGTCGAGCTTGCCTGCCGCGGTGCAGAAGCGCATGCGCGTGAGGTAGTTGGTGATCACCCGCAAGCGCTCGACACCGGTGAGGTTCTTGCTCCACTTGTTCGGCTCGTTGCCGTACATGCCGTCGAGGTAGAGTTGCAGGCGGTTGTCGTCGCGCAGCACTTGCTCGACTTCTTCGGCCAGTTGCAGTGCCTGGCCCAGGGTCCATTGCGGCGGAATACCGGCATGGACCAGGGCGATGCCGCGCGGCTCATCGTAATGCAGCAGCTTCTGCTGGCGCAGCCAGTCAAGCAGTTGATCGGCGTCCGGCGCTTCGATGATCTCGCGCAGGGTGTCGCTTTTCTTCAGGCGCTCGACGTTGTGCCAGGCGGCCAGCAGGTGCAAATCATGGTTGCCCAGCACGCATACCAGCGATTGGCGGATCGAATAGAGGTAACGCAGGGTTTCCAGCGAGTCGGGGCCGCGGTTTACCAGGTCGCCGACCAGCCACAGGCGGTCGACCGCCGGGTTGAAGTTGACCCGTTCGAGCAGGCACTTGAGCGGCCCCAGGCAGCCTTGCAGGTCTCCGACGGCGTAGGTGGCCATCAGTGCAGCGCCCCAGGCACCGCGAGGCGGAAGGGTGCGATGTCGGCTTCGAAGCGCTTGCCGTCTTCGGCGAACATTTCGTAGCTGCCCTGCATGGTGCCGACGCGTGTGCTGATCACCGCGCCGCTGCTGTAGGTATGGCTCTGGCCGGGCTCGATGGTTGGCTGTTGGCCAACTACGCCGGCACCGCGCACTTCCTCGACCTCGCCATCACCGTTGGTGATCAGCCAGTGACGCGACAACAGCTTGGCTTTGACCGAGCCGTTGTTTTGCACGGTGATGGTGTAGGCGAAGGCGAAGCGACTGCTTTCGGGGTCGGATTGATCTTTCAGGTAACGGGTCACGACGCTGACGTCGATCTGATAGCGAGGGTCGGACATGCAAGGGCCTTGGGCGAACTGACGCAATAATGCAGTCTAGGCCATTGGCAGGGGGGAGGGCCAGCGGCGCGCAGCCTCGGGGGAGTGCGGCCTCTTCGCGTCCAACCGTCGCGAAGAGGCCAGTACAGGCTGAATCAGGCCAGCTGATCGGCCAGGCGCACGAAGGCCGCCAGGTCGAGCTGTTCAGGGCGCAGGCTGCCATCCACGCCTGCGGCTTCGATGGCGGCGCTGTCGAGCAGTCCTTTCATGGTGTTGCGCAGGGTCTTGCGACGCTGGTTGAACGCTTCACGCACCACTTGCTCCAGCAACCGTGCATCCTTGGCAGGGTGGGGCAGCACTTCGTGCGGTACCAGGCGCACGATCGCTGAGTCGACCTTCGGCGGCGGGTTGAACGCGCCCGGGCCCACGTTGAACAGGTGTTCCACCCGGCAGTGGTACTGCACCATGATCGACAGGCGGCCCCAATCACCACCGCCTGGGCCGGCCGCCATGCGCTCGACCACTTCCTTCTGCAGCATGAAGTGCATGTCACGGATCAGCCCGGCGTGGCTGAGCAGGTGGAAGATCAGCGGGGTGGAGATGTTGTACGGCAGGTTGCCGACCACCTTGAGGCTGCGCGGCGGCACACCAAGCTGGTTGAAGTCGAACTTCAGGGCGTCGCCCTGGTGCAGGCGGAAATTGCCGCGGCCGGCAAACTTGTGTTGCAGGATCGGCACCAGGTCCTTGTCCAGCTCCACCACGTCCAGCTGGGCGCCACTGCCCAGCAGGCCTTCGGTCAGGGCGCCTTGGCCCGGGCCGATTTCCAGCAGGTGTTCGCCAGCCTTGGCGTTGATGGCGCGCAGGATGCGGTCGATGATGCCCGCATCGTGCAGGAAGTTCTGGCCGAAGCGCTTGCGCGCCCGGTGTTGGTATTGCTCGTTCATGGTCGGTTCTCGGCCATCTGGTAGGCGGTTTCCAGGGCGACGCGCAGGCTGCCGGTGTCGACCTTGCCGCTGCCGGCCAGGTCCAGGGCGGTGCCGTGGTCGACCGATGTGCGGATGATCGGCAGGCCCAGGGTCACATTGACGGCAGCGCCAAAGCCTTTGTACTTGAGTACGGGCAGGCCCTGGTCATGGTACATCGCCAGCACCGCGTCGCAGTGCTCCAGATATTTGGGGGTAAACAGGGTATCGGCCGGCAGCGGGCCGCGCAGGTCCATGCCTTCGGTACGCAGGCGGGCCAGCGTTGGCTCGATGATGTCGATTTCTTCGCGGCCAAGATGGCCGCCTTCCCCGGCATGCGGGTTGAGGCCGCAGACCAGGATGCGCGGGTTGGCAATGCCGAACTTGTCGCGCATATCAGCGTGCAGGATGCGGGTGACCCGCTCCACGCGCTCGGCAGTGATGGCGTCGGCAATGTCTCGCAGCGGCAGGTGCGTCGTCACCAGGGCGACACGCAAGCCACGGGTGGCCAGCATCATCACTACCTGGGCGGTGCTGGTGAGGTCGGCAAGGAATTCGGTATGGCCGGAGAAGGCGATACCGCTTTCGTTGATCACGCCCTTGTGCACCGGCGCGGTGATCATCCCGGCGAATTGCCCGTCAAGGCAGCCTTGGCCGGCACGGGTCAGGGTTTCCAGCACGAACGCCGCGTTGGCCTTGTCCAGCTGGCCTGGCACCACTGGCGCGGCCAGGGGTGTGTCCCACACATACAGGCTGCCGGCAGGCGCAGGCAGGTCGGGCCATTGGCCTGGCATTACCGGCAGCAGGTTGACAGCCAGCCCCAGCTGCGCGGCCCGCTCGGCGAGCAGGTCACGGCTGGTGATGGCAATCAGGGGGTGGGGCTGGGCGTCGGCGGCGAGCAGCAGGCACAGGTCGGGGCCTATGCCGGCTGGTTCGCCGGGAGTGACGGCGAAGCGCAGGGGCTTCACTGTGCGGCCTGGTCAGCGCCAGGCAGCTTGATTTCAACGTAGGCTTCGTCGCGGATCTGGCGCAGCCAGGTCTGCAGCTCTTCGTCGTACTTGCGGTTGCGCAGCACGTTCATGGCCTGTTGCTCACGCGCCTGCTCGGTGCTGTCGGTGGCACGGCGGCCCAGCACTTCAAGGACGTGCCAGCCGTACTGGGTCTTGAACGGTTTGGTCACCACGCCTTGCTGGGCGTTGGCCATCTGCTCGCGGAACTCCGGTACCAGGCTGTTCGGGTCAACCCAGTTGAGGTCGCCGCCGTTGAGTGCGGAACCAGGGTCTTCCGAGAAGCTCTTCGCCAGCTCGCCGAAGTCCTCGCCGTTCTGGATGCGGTCGTACAGGCGCTCGGCCAGCTGTTTGGTGGCTGCTTCGCTGCGGATTTCGCTCGGCTTGATCAGGATGTGGCGGACATGCACTTCGTCACGCAGCACGTTCTCGCCGCCACCGCGCTTCTCCTCGAGCTTGAGGAGGATAAAGCCGTTGGGGATGCGAATTGGCTGGGTAATGTCGCCGACCGCCATGCTGCTGAGCATCTTGGCGAAGTCCGGTGGCAGCTGGGCCGCTTTACGCCAGCCCATCTCACCACCCTCAAGGGCGTTTTCGCTGGCCGAGTTGGCAATCGCCACCTGGCCGAAGTCGGCACCCTGGCGCAATTGCTGGTACAGGTCGCCGACCTTGCGCGCAGCCTTCTGGATGTCGTCCGAGTTGGCGGCTTCCGGGGTCGGGATGAGGATGTTGGCCAGGCGGTACTCTTCCGACATCTGCATCTTGCCCATGTCCGAGGCGAGGAAGTTCTTCACTTCCTGCTCGGAAACCTGGATGCGCTCGGCAACGCGGCGCTGACGCACGCGGCTGATGATCATCTCGCGCTTGACCTGCTCACGGGCGTCGTCGAACGACAGGCCATCATGGGCAAGGGCGGCGCGGAACTGCTCCAGGGACATGCCATTGCGCTGGGCAATGGTGCCGATGGCCTGGTTCAGCTCTTCGTCGGTGATGCGGATGCCCGAACGTTCGCCGATCTGCAGCTGCAGGTTCTCGACGATCAGGCGTTCCAGTACCTGCTGCTCCAGTGCGCCAGTCGGCGGCACGCCGCCGCCGCGCTTGGCGATGGTCTGCTGCACCTCGTGGACACGCTGGTCCAGTTGGCTCTGCATGACCACGTCGTTGTCGACGATGGCCACCACGCGGTCGATGGGTTGTACCGCGGCATGCACCGCGCCACTCAGCAATGCAGCGCCCAGCAACACCGGGCGCAGTCGATCAATAAGCTTGGTCTTCACGTGTACGGTAACCTTGAATGCCTTGGTCGAGGAACGATTCCACCTTGTTGCCCACTACGCCGCCGAGGCCTTTCAGGACGATTTGCAGGAAGATGCCGTGGTCGCCTTTTTCGTTTGCAGGGGTAGCCTGGCTGAAGTCGTCGTAGTCGACCCAGTAACGGTTGATCAGGCGCAGCTTCCAGCAGCAGTTGTCGTACTCGAAGCCGCCCATGGCTTCCAGGGTACGGTTGCGGTTGTAGTCATGCTGCCAGCGGGCGATCACGTTCCATTGCGGTACGACCGGCCAGATGACCGAGAAGTCGTGCTGCTGGATCTTGTAGTAATCCTTGATGTAGTTCGGATCGCCCGGCGTGCCATAGTCGCCGCCGCCCACTTTCCAGGTACCGGTAGTGGAGTCGTAGGCGATGGTGTCGTTGCGGTAGCGATAACCGACGTTGACGATCTTGTTCGGGTTGTCTTCAGGCTGGTAGTGGAACATCGCGCTGCCCGAGCGGGTGCTGCGGCTGTCCGGGTCCCAGTTGAAGTCCGAATTGAAGCGCCAGTCGCGGTTGAAGTAGTAGTTGTACAGCAACGCGTACGGCGACACATCCGACAGCGAGTCCTTGCGGGTACGGTAGTCGATGCCTGGCAGCTGGACCTTGCGGTCCTTGAAGTAGTAAGCCTGGCCGATGCTGAAATTCTGACGCTCGAAGCCGTTGTCCTCGATCCAGCGCGTGGTCACGCCCAGCGACAGCTTGTTCTCGTCACCGATGCGGTCGGTGCCGGAGAAGCGGTTGTCGCGGAACAGCGAGTCGTAGCTGAACAGGGTTTCACCCGTATCGAACAGCGGGATGTCCTTCTGGTCCTTGTACGGGACGTAGAGGTAGTACATGCGCGGTTCGAGGGTCTGCCGGTAGTTGGTACCGAACAGCGACGTGTTGCGGTCGAAATACAGGCCGCTGTCGACCGAGACGATCGGAATGTCACGGTTCAGCGTGCTGTTGTAGCTGCCGTATGCCGGGTTGGCCGATTGCGCAATCGCCTGTGCCTGGCCTTGGCTGTCCAGGTCGAGGTCATAGTGCGTGTACGCATACTTCAGCTTGGGCGTGATGTAGCCATAGCTGGCTTGCATCGGCAGGCTGATCGACGGCGCGACATTCAGGCGCGTACCGTTGGCCCGCGCAATACCAGTGATGTTCTGGTCCAGGCGGCGGCCATCGGGACCGGCGGTGGTGTCGAGGTTGCCGTCCTTGTCGAATACCTTGTCGTTCTTCAGGTCACGATCAAAGCGTACCGCTTCGGTTTCGTAACCCATGTCCAGGCCACCTGGATGGAACGGCAGCGCGCCGTTGAGGGTGATCTGCGGCAGTTTGTCGTACGGGGTGATCTGCGACAGGGTCGCCATCTCGTACGCTTGTGCATTCAGGCGGGCGGTGTAAGTGTCGCCACGCCAGGTCAGGGCACCTTGCTGGTTGACCACGTCCCGGCTCTTGACGCCGATCTGGTCGGTTTCAAGGTCCTGGAAGTAGAACGGATCGCTGATGTCGGTGTAGTCAACTTCAGTCATCAGGCGCTCGTCCAGGCCACCTTTGTGCTGCCAGTTGATCATCCAGCGTTCTTTCTTGTAGTCCGTCTGCAGCTTGCGGTCGTCGTCCTCGTCATTGAGGTAGCCGCCACCGAACTGGCCTTCGCTGGACTTGGTCAGGTAGCGGAACTCGCCTTCCATCAGCATGCCGCGCTTGGTCATGTAGCGCGGGTACAACGTGGCGTCATAGTTGGGCGCCAGGTTGAAGTAGTAAGGCGTGACCAGCATGAAGCCGGTGTCGCTGGTGCTGCTGAACGACGGCGGCAGGAAGCCGGACTGGCGACGGTCATCGATCGGGAAGTAGATGTACGGTGTGTAGAGCACCGGGAAATCTTTGACCCGCAGGGTGACGTTTGTCGCGGTACCGAAACCGGTCGCCGGGTTCAGGGTGATGTTGTTGCCCTTCAGCTGCCAGGCGTTGCTGCCCGGTTCGCACGTGGTGTACGTACCGTCCTTGAGACGGATGATGGCGTTTTCGCCACGCTTGGCGTACAGGGCGTTGCCGCGAATGTGCGACTTGTGCATCACGTATTCGGCGTTGTCGACCTGGGCTTCGCCGGTATCGAGCTGAATCTGCGCCTGGTCACCGACGACCAGCGAGCCGTTGTCGCGGATCTTGACGTTGCCCTTGAGCTCACCACGGTTCTCGGCCTGGTACAGGTTGGCCTCGTCGGCTTCGGCCTGCATGCTGCCCTGACGCATGACCACGTCACCGGCGAGGGTAGCGATCTGCTGCTCCTGCTGGTACTTGGACACCTTGGCGTTGATGTAGGTCGGCGATTCGTCCTTGGGCGTGGAGTCGGCCATGCCTGGGCGAGTGGGCTCGATGTACGCGCCACCGCAGTACGGGCCGGTTTCGGCCAGCTGGGCTGCAGTGAGCTTCTCGCGTGGAACCCAGTCGAGGTGGCTGTAGTCTTCGCTGCGCGACTTCAGGCCACGGCCCTTGGCCTCGGTGACCAGCATCGGCTTGTCAGCGGACTCGGCCGGCTCGGCTTCGGTACCCGACGTGAGCGCGGCGCCTTCATGCACCGGGCGCGGAGGCAGGTTGTTGGCTGGGGTCTTGGGCTTGCAGTCCCAACCACCGGAGGCGGACACTTGGCAGTCGAACTGCTCGGCAGCCACCACATAGGGGGTGGCCAAAGGTTGCATGGCCAGCAGGCCGCCGGTCACCAGCAACGGAAACTTTCTACGAAACGCGGGGGATTTCAATGCCATCTTATTAGTCCGGGCTTCCTGCGTGCCATCTGCCCGCGTGTGGGGCCGCACGCCTCTCGATGGTCTGAAAAAGATGCTGGATAATAAAGCATGACCCGCTTGACGGCTAGGGCCGTCGGAGACCCTTGTAATGCCTGAACACGATGTACGCCTGCAACAACTGACCGTCTGGCTCCGTGAGCAGCTCGATCAGCTTTTCCGCGACAACGCCTGGGGTGAGGTGCCTGAGGGCAGCCTGACTGCCGCCAGCAGCGATGCCAGCTTCCGCCGTTACTTCCGCTGGCAGGGCGCAGGCCACAGCTTCGTGATCATGGACGCGCCACCGCCACAGGAAAACTGCCGACCATTCGTCGCCATTGATCATCTGCTGGCCCGCGCAGGCGTGCATGTGCCGCAGATTCATGCGCAGGACCTGGAACGTGGTTTCCTGTTGCTGGGTGATCTGGGCCACCAGACATACCTGGACATCATTCAGGCTGACAACGCCGATGCATTGTTCGCGGATGCCATCGAGGCTCTGCTGGCTTTCCAGCGCCTGCCGATGGACGCGCCGCTGCCCAGCTACGACGACGCCTTGCTGCGCCGTGAAGTCGAACTGTTCCCAGAGTGGTACGTTGGCCGCGAGCTCGGCCTGGCCCTCACTGATGCGCAGAAAGCCAGCTGGCAGCGTATCAGCCAACTGCTGATCGACAGCGCCCTGGCCCAGCCCAAGGTACTGGTGCACCGGGACTACATGCCGCGCAACCTGATGCAGAGCACCCCGAACCCAGGGGTACTGGACTTCCAGGACGCGGTTTATGGGCCGGTCACCTACGACATCACCTGCCTGTTCAAGGATGCGTTCCTCAGCTGGCCGCAGGCGCAGGTCGAAGGCTGGCTGCGCAGCTACTGGGAGCAGGCGCAGGCTGCGGGCATTCCGGTACAGCCGGTATTCGACGATTTCCAGCGCGCCAGCGACCTGATGGGCGTGCAGCGCCATCTCAAAGTGATCGGTATCTTCGCGCGAATCTGCCATCGTGACGGAAAACCGCGTTATCTGGCCGACGTCCCGCGATTCTTCGCCTATATAGATGAAGTGGTCAGCCGTCGCCCGGAGCTTGCCGAACTGGGCCAGCTGATCGCCGAGTTGCAAGACGGAGCGCGTGCATGAAGGCGATGATTCTTGCAGCAGGCAAAGGCGAGCGCATGCGCCCGCTGACCCTGCATACCCCAAAACCGCTGGTGCCAGTCGCGGGTCGGCCACTGATCGAGTATCACCTGCGCGCGCTGGCGGCGGCCGGGTTTACCGAGGTGGTGATCAACCACGCCTGGCTTGGCCAGCAGATAGAGGACCATCTGGGCGATGGCAGCCGGTTCGGCCTACGCATTCGCTACTCGGCCGAAGGTGAGCCGCTGGAAACCGGCGGTGGCATCTTCAAAGCCCTGCCATTGCTGGGGAATGAACCGTTCGCCCTGATCAACGGCGATATCTGGACCGACTATGACCTCAGCCTCCTGCGCGCGCCGCTGCGCGGGCTGGCGCATCTGGTGCTGGTCGATAACCCCGGCCATCACGGGCGTGGCGACTTCCGTCTGAGCGAGGGTCGGGTGGTCGATGGTGACGACGCCCCCGGCACGCTGACCTTCAGCGGCCTCTCGGTGCTGCACCCGGCCTTGTTCGAAGGCTGCCAGGCGGGCGCCTTCAAGCTGGCGCCGTTGCTGCGCCAGGCGATGGCGTCAGGCCAGGTGAGCGGTGAGCATTTCCGCGGCCACTGGGTGGATGTCGGTACCCTGGAGCGCCTGGCCGAGGCCGAGCGCTTGATCGGCGAGCGCGCCTGACATGTGGTGGCCAGGCACGGTAATCGGGCTGGGCGCAGGCTTTGCGGTCGCCAGCATCCCCGGTGCGTTGCTCGGTGCCTTGTTGGGCCAGGCGATGGACCGACGCATTCGCTTGCAGGGCTGGGACGACATGTGCGAGCGCCTGGGCGGTCGCCCGGTCTTGCAGGACGATGAATTGCTGTTCGTCTTGCTCGGGCGGCTGGCCAAGAGCGATGGCCGTGTGGCCGAGCAGCACATCCAGCAGGCGCGGCAGGAAATGGTCCGCCTGGACATGGCCGAGGCTGCGCGTTTGCGGGCCATAGCCGCGTTTAACCGAGGCAAGGCTGGCAAAGACCGGCTGTCCGGTCACCTGCGCCGCATCCGCCTGCAGCCGCATGCCGCCGAGGGTACCTTGCGAGCCTGCTGGCGCATGGCCTGGGCCGACGGCAAGGCTGGGCGGCACGAGCGTGAACTGCTGCTGGAGTGGGGGCACAAGCTGGGCCTGAGCCGGCGTCAGGTGCAGGCGATGTCACTGGAGTACGAGCCGCGCAAGGCACCGGTGTCAGCGGGTGTGATGAACTTCGCGGCAGCGCTGCGCTTGCTGGGCGTCGAGGCCGACACCGAGGGGGACCAGGTCAAGCAGGCTTACCGGCGCCTGGTCAGCAAGCATCATCCCGACAAACTGGCGGGCAGCGGAGCAAGCGAGGCGCAAGTGCGCGAGGCGACCGAGCGGACCCGCGAGCTGCACCAGGCCTATGCGATCGTTCGCAAGCGGGGCGGGTTCTAGAAGGGGGCGCCTGGGCGCCCATGGCAACCTGAAACTACTGTTGCGGGCTCATCCAGCCCCGAACCCTGCGGAACAACTGCTCCTGTTCACCGTCCTTGTTGGCCGGCATGGCAATCAGTGACAGCTGCTTGTATTGGCTGTCCTTCTGCCGCTTGCTGGCCTGCAAGCGCTGCGCCGCCGCATTGCGGTCCCCTGTACGGGTGGCGTAGTAGAGGTCAGCCGTCGGCACTTTGAGGGTTGGCGCAAGGCTTTCCAGGTCGTGCTCGACCCGGGCCGGCGTCTGTGCGGCAACCATCACCAGCTTCTGCACCTGCGGCGGTTGCTTTTCGCTCAGGTAGCGTGCTGCCCAATAGGCGCCACTGCCGTGGCCAATCAGCACGATGCTGCGCGAGTTGTGCTGTTGGGCATAGGCCACGGCAGCATCCAGGCGAGCGAAGATGCGTTCGGCATCGGCCGCGTCGTTCTGTTCGCTGGCCTGCTCGGCGTCGGTGCTTTCTGCGGTATCGGTGTCGGCGGCGGTGGCCTGGGCGATGTTGGCGTTGGCGTCGGCGGGGGTGTCTTTGGCCGGTGCGCTTTCGCCTGCTTTCTTCTCAGGCGCTGGCGCCGGCCTGTCCTCTACCCGCGCTTGCGGGGCGTCAGCGAGCAGGTCGGGCAGGCTCACGCTCAGGCTGTGCCAGCCGATATCCGGGAACTTACGCCGTAACGGGCCGACTGTGTTGGGCCAGTCGGCATTCTCGCCAGCGCCCGGGACGATGATCACGGCACCCTGCGGATCACTGTCGTTGGCCGGCTTCCACAGGGCCAGGAAACTGTCCGCTCCGGCCTGCAGGGTCTGTTGTTCGGCTTTTGGCACCAGGCGCTCCAGGGCTTGCGCGTCTTCCTGGCTACGCTCCAGCAGCGGCGGGCGTGGCGCCGGGGCGGCGGGCGCCTCGGCTGGTGCCTCCGGCTTGGCGGCGTCAGCGGCCAGGGCGCCGAGTGGTAGGAGCGAGGCCAGGCAGCACATTGCCAGCGTCGTGCGATAAAGTGTGGACATGAATCAACCCAAGGCCAGAATGATACCGGCAGCCTAATAGTATTTGCCCGCGGCGGCCATGCTGCATGGCCGCCCTTGCCAAGACGAGCGTGTAGATGAAGCGATTGCGTCGCCTGTTGGTTATCGGCTGGTTGTGCCTGCCCTTGATCGCCTTGGCACGGCCGCAAGTGCCGCCAACGGTGACACTGGAGCCTGCCCAGCAGCAATGGCTCGAGAGCCATCGCAGCCTGCGTGTCGGCTTGGTGCTGCAGGCGCCCTACGCTCAGTTTGACCGCCGCCTGCAGCAACTTTACGGCGCCAACGTCGAGTTGGTGAACTGGCTGGGGCAAGCGCTGGGCCTGGACCTGACCTGGCGCAACTTCACCGACCAGGCCAGCCTTGAACATGGCTTGCAAGCGGGGGAGATCGATTTCGCCCCGGGGCTGACGCAAACACCGGCCAGCTTGCGCCTGTGGCTGTTCAGCGACCCTTACATGCGAGTACCGCAGCTGGTGGTGGGGCCGCGTACCGGGGCGATGGCCGTGGAGCTGGAAAAGCTCGATGCTGAAACCCGCGTCGCAGTGCGCATGCCCAGTGCCCTTGCCGACTATCTGCGTGGCAACTACAGCGGCCTCAATCTTCAGGGCGTGCCCAGCGAGCGCGAGGCTTTGCAACTGGTGGTCGGTGGCCAGGCCAGTTACGCCGTGCTCGATGAGGCACAGCTGAGTCGGCTATCACGGGAAAGTGAGTTCGCCGAGCTGGTGGTGGTAGGTGATATTGGTTTGCCGCAGTTGCTGCGAGTGGGTTCGCGACGCGACTGGCCGGTGCTTGCCGATGTGCTCGAACGCGGGCTGCAGGCCATGCCGGCCAAGGAACTGGAGCAACTTCATCAGCGTTGGTTGCAGCCCAAGTACCCGCGCTTGAGTGAGTCGCCGGGCTTCTGGCAGAACCTGGCCTTGCTGTTCGGCATGTTGCTGCTGTGCGCCCTGGCCACGCTGGTGTGGCAGCGTCGGCAGCAACGCCAGCTGGAACGCAGCCTGCTGGCCGCACGGGAAAGCCTGACCGAGCGGCAGGGGCGCGAAGAGGCACTGCGCCTGAGCCAGTTCGCCATCGATCAGAGCACGGTGGGCATTCTCTGGGTCAACTGGGACAGCCATGTACGCTACGCCAACCATGCGGTGGAACACATGCTCGGCTATGCCGAGGCCGAGCTGCTGGAGCGCCCGCTGATCGACTTCGAGCCGAACCTGACCATGGACCGCTGGCTCGAACTGTGGAAGGGCGCCCGTGCCGGCGATGGCGGTGCCCGACAATTCGAAACCCAGTGTCGACGCGCCGACGGCAGCTTGCTACCGGTGGAACTGTCGCTCAGTTTCCTGCGCTTTCGCGATGCCGAATACCTGGTGGTATACCTCGCCGATGTCACCGAGCGCCATCGCGCACTGGCGGCCTTGCGCGAAAGCGAGGCGCGGCTCAAGGGCATCGCCGGCAACGTGCCGGGCCTGGTGTTCCGCCTTGAGCCAGCACCTGCCGAAGGTGAGCCGGAATTTCCGTACATCAGCGAGGGCAGCGAGGCGCTGGTCGGCTACACGCCCGCGCAGATCCAGCACCCACTGATGGGTTTGCGCAATCTCGTTCACCCAGACGATCGGGCCGATTATCACCAGGTCCAGGATCTGGCGATTGCCAGCGATCAGGACTGGTCGTGGCAGGGGCGTATCCTCACCCGTCAGGGCGAGCAGCGCTGGGCCGACATCAAGGCCAGTGCCCGGCGTTTGCCCAATGGCCGGGTGGCGTGGGACGGTATCGTCTGGGACATCACCCAAGGCAAGCGCGCCGAGCTGGCGCTGGCCCAGTCGCAGGAGCAGCTGCGCGAGCTGTCGGCGCACCTGGAGAGCGTGCGCGAAGAAGAAAAGGCCCGCATCGCCCGTGAAGTGCACGATGAACTTGGGCAGATGCTGACCGTGCTCAAGCTGGAAGTGTCGATGTGCGAGCTGGCGTTTGCCGAGCTGGATCCTGGCCTGCACCAGCGCCTGGGCAGCATGAAGCGCCTGATCGCCCAGCTGTTCCAGCTGGTGCGCGACGTCGCCACCGCGTTGCGTCCACCGATCCTCGACGCGGGCATCGCCTCGGCCATCGAATGGCAGGCGCGGCGCTTCGAAGCGCGCACGCAGATACCGTGTCTGGTACAGGTACCGGATAATCTGCCAGCATTGAGCGATGCCAAGGCCACCGGCCTGTTCCGCATTCTGCAGGAAGCGTTGACCAACGTGATGCGCCATGCCCAGGCTCACAGCGTTGAGATCGAGCTGGTGCGTGAAGACGGGCAACTGCGCATGACCGTCAGTGACGATGGCACCGGCTTCTGCCGGGACCAGCCCAGGCCCACGTCGTTCGGCCTGGTCGGCGTGCGTGAGCGGGTGCTGATGCTCGGTGGCAGCATGGCGCTGGACAGTGAACCAGGCGAGGGCACCAGCCTGAGCGTGGCCATTCCCTTGGAGTAGGAGAGCGAGCGTGATTCGAGTGCTGGTGGCCGAAGACCACACCATTGTCCGGGAAGGTATCAAGCAGTTGATCGGCCTGGCCAAGGACATGCAGGTGGCGGGGGAGGCCGGGAATGGCGAGCAATTGCTCGAGACCCTGCGCCACACGCCTTGCGAGGTGGTATTGCTGGATATCTCCATGCCGGGGGTAAATGGCCTGGAGGCGATTCCGCGCATCCGCGCGCTGAACGATGCCCCGGCGATCCTGATGCTGTCGATGCACGATGAGGCGCAGATGGCTGCCCGCGCGCTGAAAGCCGGTGCAGCGGGCTATGCGACCAAGGACAGCGACCCGGCCCTGTTGCTCACGGCGATTCGCCGGGTGGCAGGGGGCGGGCGCTATATCGACCCGGCACTGGCCGACCGCATGGTTTTCGAGGTGGGCCTGACCGAGAGCCGGCCACTGCACACGCTGTTGTCGGAGCGCGAGTTCTCGGTGTTCGAGCGCCTGGCTCAGGGCGCCAACGTCAACGACATCGCCCAACAGCTGGCACTGTCGAGCAAGACCATCAGCACCCACAAGGCCAGGCTGATGCAGAAGCTCAAGGTCAATTCGCTGGCGGAACTGGTGAAGTACGCCATGGAGCACAAGCTGGTCTGATTGCGACATCCTTGTAGGGATTGCCCTACAACAAATCTTCCAGCGGGATGATGGCATTCTCTCAGCACCGCCGATTTCCGGGCGCTTGCGGCTCTTCTACTCTTTTGCCTACGCAGTCATTCCAACAAGAAGGTGCAGGCATGAGCGAGGCGAATTCGAACGCTGCCACCGGCGAGACGCTGGTCAGCTTCCGTGGTGTGCAGAAGAGCTACGACGGCGAATCGCTGATCGTCAAAAACCTCAACCTGGACATTCGCAAGGGTGAATTCCTCACCCTGCTCGGCCCTTCCGGCTCGGGCAAGACCACCAGCCTGATGATGCTGGCCGGTTTCGAAACCCCCACCGCCGGTGAAATCCAGCTGGCCGGGCGTTCGATCAACAACGTGCCGCCGCACAAGCGTGACATCGGCATGGTGTTCCAGAACTACGCACTGTTCCCGCACATGACCGTGGCCGAGAACTTGGCCTTCCCGCTAACCGTACGCGGCCTGAGCAAGACCGACATCAGCGAGCGGGTCAAGCGGGTACTGAACATGGTCCAGCTCGATGCCTTCGCCAAGCGCTACCCCGGCCAGCTTTCCGGTGGTCAGCAGCAGCGTGTGGCGCTGGCCCGGGCGCTGGTGTTCGAACCTCAGCTGGTGCTGATGGACGAACCGCTGGGCGCCCTCGACAAGCAGCTGCGTGAACATATGCAGATGGAGATCAAGCATATTCACCAGCGCCTCGGCGTGACCGTGGTCTACGTGACCCACGACCAGGGTGAGGCGCTGACCATGTCCGACCGCGTGGCGGTGTTCCACCAGGGCGAGATCCAGCAGATCGCCGACCCGCGCACTCTCTATGAAGAACCCTGCAACACCTTCGTCGCCAACTTCATCGGCGAGAACAACCGCATCAACGGCACCCTGCTGGCCAGCGATGGCAAGCGTTGCCAGGTGCAGCTGGCCCGCGGCGAGCGGGTCGAGGCGCTGGCGGTGAACGTCGGCCATGCCGGCGAGCCGGTGACCCTGTCGGTACGCCCCGAGCGCGTGCGCCTCAACGGCCACAGCGAAAGCTGCGTCAATCGCTTCTCTGGCCGCGTGGCCGAGTTCATCTACCTGGGCGACCACGTACGGGTGCGCCTGGAAGTCTGCGGCAAGGCCGACTTCTTCGTGAAGCAGCCGATCGCCGAGCTCGACCCGGCGCTGGCCGTGGGCGATGTGGTACCGCTGGGCTGGGAGGTGGAGCACGCCCGCGCGCTCGATCCGATTGCCGAAGCCCACTGATGGATTGCTTCACCAACCCTGTACTGTGGAGAGAATAATAATGCGCAAGCAGTTGAAACTGACCGCCCTGGCCCTCGGCCTGTGCGTCGCTGGCCAGGCCATGGCGGCGGACCTGACCGTGGTTTCCTTCGGCGGTGCCAACAAGGCGGCCCAGGTCAAGGCGTTCTACGAGCCATGGGAGAAGGCCGGCAAGGGCAAGATCGTCGCGGGCGAGTACAACGGTGAAATGGCCAAGGTCAAAGCCATGGTCGACACCAACAGCGTGTCGTGGAACCTGGTGGAGGTGGAGTCGCCAGAGCTGGCTCGTGGTTGCGACGAAGGCATGTTCGAGGAGCTCGACCCGGCGCTGTTCGGCAACGAGTCCGATTATGTGAAGGGTGCCATCCAGCCTTGCGGCGTGGGCTTCTTCGTCTGGTCCACGGTGCTGGCCTACAACGCCGACAAACTCAAGACCGCACCCACCAGCTGGGCTGACTTCTGGGACACCAAGAAATTCCCGGGCAAGCGTGGCTTGCGCAAGGGCGCCAAGTACACCCTGGAGTTCGCCCTGATGGCCGACGGCGTTGCGCCGAAGGATGTGTATCAGGTGCTGGGTACCAAGGAGGGTGTGGACCGCGCCTTCAAGAAGCTCGACGAGCTCAAGCCGAGCATCCAGTGGTGGGAAGCCGGCGCCCAGCCGCCACAGTACCTGGCCTCGGGTGACGTGGTCATGAGCTCGGCCTACAACGGCCGCATCGCCGCGGTGCAGAAAGAGAGCAACCTAAAGGTGGTGTGGAACGGCGGTATCTACGACTTCGACGCCTGGGCGATCCCGAAAGGCGCCAAGGATGTGGAAGAAGCGAAGAAGTTCATCGCCTACACCGTGCAGCCAGAGCAACAAAAGACCTACTCCGAGAACATCGCCTACGGCCCGGCCAACTCCAAGGCCGTCCCGCTGCTGGCCGATGCGGTGAAGAAGGACATGCCGACCACGCCTGAGAACATCGCCAACCAGGTGCAGATCGACGTGGCCTTCTGGGCCGACAACAGCGAGCAGCTGGAGCAACGCTTCAACGCCTGGGCGGCGAAGAAGTAACAACCCGGGAAGCGGGGCCGCTGTGCGGCTCCAATTTCAGCCTGTATCGCGGAGTTCGCCATGGCCATTGCAGTGCCCCTCAACGAAGGCGCAGGTCCAAGCCTCAAGCAGCGCCTCAAGCATGCCGAGCGGGTCAACCGCTGGAAGGCGCAGGCGTTGATCGCGCCGCTGGCGCTGTTTCTTCTGCTGGTGTTCCTGGTGCCGATCGCGGCGCTGCTGTACAAGAGCGTCGGCAACCCGGAAGTGGTCGGCGGCCTGCCGCGCACGGTCGAGGTGATCAGCCAGTGGGACGGCAAGAGCCTGCCGGGCGAAGACGTCTACAAGGCACTGAGCCAGGACCTGGCCGAATCTCGCAAGAACCAGACCCTGGGCGACCTCTCCAAACGCCTGAACATGGAGCTGGCCGGCTACCGCAGCCTGTTGGCCAAGACTGCACGGGCGCTGCCGTTCAAGGCCGAACCTGCCTCCTATAAAGATGCCTTGCAGGCTCTCGACGAGCGTTGGGGCGACCCGGCCTACTGGCAGGCAATCCGCCGCAATACCAGTTCGGTGACTTCGTTCTACCTGCTGGCTTCGCTCGACCACCGTATCGATGACCTCGGCGAGCTGGCCAAGGCCACCCCCGACCAGGCCATCTACCTGGATATCTTTGCCCGCACCCTGTGGATGGGTGTGGTGATCACCGCCATCTGCCTGGTGCTGGCCTATCCGCTGGCCTACCTGCTGGCCAACCTGCCGACGCGGCAGAGCAACCTGCTGATGATCCTGGTGCTGCTGCCGTTCTGGACCTCGATCCTGGTGCGGGTGGCCGCATGGATCGTGCTGCTGCAGTCCGGCGGCCTGATCAACAGCGCGCTGATGGCGATGGGCATCATCGACCAGCCGCTGGAGCTGGTGTTCAACCGCACCGGGGTGTACATCTCGATGGTGCACATCCTGCTGCCGTTCATGATCCTGCCGCTGTACAGCGTGATGAAAGGCATTTCGCCGAGCTACATGCGTGCGGCGATTTCGCTGGGCTGCCACCCGTTCGCCAGCTTCTGGCGGGTGTATTTCCCGCAGACCTACGCCGGTGTGGGTGCCGGTTGCCTGCTGGTGTTCATTCTGGCCATCGGCTACTACATCACCCCGGCACTGCTCGGCAGCCCGAACGACCAGATGGTCAGCTACTTCGTCGCCTTCTACACCAACACCAGCATCAACTGGGGCATGGCCACCGCGCTGGGCGGGCTGTTGCTGCTGGCGACCGTGCTGCTGTACCTGATCTATAGCTGGCTGGTCGGCGCCAGCCGCCTGCGCCTGAGCTGAGGAGCCTTGAGATGCTGAGCCCCTACATGTCGCCCGTCGAGCGGGTGTGGTTCTACACCCTGCGCATCCTCTGCGGTCTGATCCTGCTGTTCCTGGTATTGCCGGTGCTGGTAATCGTGCCGTTGTCGTTCAACAGCGGCAGTTTCCTGGTGTACCCGCTGCAGGGCTTTTCGCTGCAGTGGTACCACGACTTCTTCGCCTCGGCCGAGTGGATGCGGGCGCTGAAGAACAGCATCATTGTGGCGCCAGCGGCCACGGTACTGGCCATGGTGTTTGGCACCCTGGCGTCGATCGGCCTGACCCGTGGTGATTTCCCGGGCAAGTCGCTGGTGATGGCGCTGGTGATTTCGCCGATGGTGGTGCCGGTGGTGATCATCGGTGTGGCCAGCTACCTGTTCTTCGCCCCGCTGGGCCTGGGCAACAGCTTCATCTCGCTGATCCTGGTGCACGCGGTGCTGGGTGTGCCGTTCGTCATCATTACCGTGTCGGCGACCCTGCAGGGCTTCAACTACAACCTGGTACGTGCGGCGGCCAGCCTCGGTGCCTCGCCTTTGCTGACCTTCCGTCGAGTGACTTTGCCGCTGATTGCCCCCGGGGTGATCTCGGGAGCGCTGTTCGCCTTTGCCACGTCGTTCGACGAAGTGGTGGTGACGCTGTTCCTCGCCGGGCCGGAGCAGGCAACCTTGCCACGGCAGATGTTCAGCGGCATTCGCGAGAACCTCAGCCCGACCATTGCGGCGGCGGCGACCCTGTTGATTGCCTTCTCGGTGGTCTTGTTGCTGACCCTGGAGTGGTTGCGTGGACGTAGCGAGAAGCTTCGTACCCAACAACCTGCCTGAAGCAATGGTGTGGTCGGGGTTGATACCAATCAGCCCCGATCCGTTTCCCTGAGTTACAATGCGCGCCACCGTGATTCTGCCAACAGGTGCGCCATGCAGCCCTACGCTATTGCCCCCTCCATTCTCTCTGCCGATTTCGCCCGTCTGGGCGAGGACGTCGACAAGGTTCTGGCCGCGGGTGCCGACATCGTTCACTTCGATGTCATGGACAACCACTACGTACCCAACCTGACCATTGGCCCGATGGTCTGCACCGCACTGCGCAAGTACGGCGTGACCGCGCCAATCGACGTGCACCTGATGGTCAGCCCGGTCGACCGCATCATCGGCGACTTCATCGAGGCCGGCGCCACCTACATCACCTTCCACCCGGAAGCCTCGCAGCACATCGACCGTTCGCTGCAACTGATCAAGGATGGCGGCTGCAAGGCCGGCCTGGTGTTCAACCCGGCCACCAGCCTGGACGCCCTGAAGTACGTGATGGACAAGGTCGACATGGTCCTGCTGATGAGCGTCAACCCAGGCTTCGGCGGGCAGAAGTTCATCCCCGGTACCCTCGACAAGCTGCGTGAAGCCCGCGCGCTGATCGACGCCAGCGGCCGCGATATCCGCCTGGAGATCGATGGTGGCGTCAACGTCAATAACATCCGCGAAATCGCCGCCGCTGGCGCTGACACCTTCGTGGCCGGCTCGGCGATCTTCAACGCCCCGGACTACCAGGAAGTCATCGCCAAGATGCGCTCCGAACTGGCCCAGGCCCGCCCATGAGTGGCTTCGAGCAGCTGTTCCCGGGGACGCTGCCCAGGCTGGTGATGTTCGATCTGGACGGTACCCTGATCGACTCGGTACCCGACCTGGCTGCCGCCGTGGACCGCATGCTGCTCGAACTGGGGCGCCCGCCCGCCGGCCTTGAGGCCGTGCGCCACTGGGTTGGCAACGGCGCCCAGGTGCTGGTGCGCCGCGCCCTGGCCGGTGGCATCGAGCATGATGCCGTGGACGATGCGCTGGCGGAAAAGGGCCTGGCGCTGTTCATGGATGCCTATGCCCAAAGCCATGAGCTCACCGTGCTCTACCCTGGGGTGAAGGACACCCTGCGCTGGCTGCAGAAGCAAGGCGTGGAAATGGCGCTGATCACCAACAAGCCGGAGCGTTTCGTCGCGCCATTGCTCGACCAGATGAAGATCGGCCGCTATTTCCGCTGGATCATCGGCGGCGATACCTTGCCGCAGAAAAAGCCCGACCCGGCAGCGTTGCTGTTCGTCATGCAGATGGCCGGTGTCAGCCCGCAGCAGTCGCTGTTTGTCGGCGATTCGCGCAGCGATGTGCTGGCGGCCAGGGCGGCCGGCGTGCAATGCGTGGGCCTCACCTACGGCTACAATCATGGCCGGCCGATCACCGAGGAGTCCCCCAGCCTGGTGATCGACGACCTGCGCGCACTGCTGCCCGGTTGCGCAGACCCGGCCACTGGGATAACGTTGGCGGACCTTCAAGCCTCCCAAGACAGAGAGTCCACCGTGGCGGTCACTGGCAAATTCTGGATGAAAGTCATCAAGGCCCTGGCCCGTTGGCGCTGGCGCGCCTGACTTATGCCCGCCGGCGCCTGCCGGCCCGTCCGCTTGCCCGACCCCATTGCTGCTTGCCACGAGGCTACCCATGACCCGCGAAGAATTCCTGCGCCTGGCCGCTACCGGCTACAACCGCATCCCTTTGGCCTGTGAAACCCTGGCCGACTTCGACACGCCGCTGTCGATCTACCTGAAGCTGGCCGACCAAGCCAACTCCTACCTGCTCGAGTCCGTGCAGGGCGGCGAAAAGTGGGGCCGTTACTCGATGATCGGCCTGCCGTCGCGCACCGTGATGCGCGTGCATGGCTACCACGTGAGCATCCTGCAGGATGGCTTGGAAGTGGAAAGCCACGATGTCGAGGACCCGCTGGCCTTTGTCGAAAGCTTCAAGGACCGCTACAAGGTCGCCGACATCCCTGGCTTGCCGCGTTTCAACGGCGGCCTGGTCGGCTACTTCGGCTATGACTGCGTGCGCTATGTCGAGAAGCGCCTGGGTGACAGTCCAAACCCGGACCCGCTGGGCGTGCCGGACATCCTGCTGATGGTTTCCGACGCGGTGGTGGTGTTCGACAACCTGGCGGGCAAGATGCACGCCATCGTGCTGGTCGACCCGGCAGAAGAGCAGGCCTTCGAGCAAGGCCAGGCACGCCTGCAACGCCTGCTGGAGAAACTGCGTCAGCCCATCACCCCTCGCCGTGGCCTGGACCTGAGCGGGCCGATGGCTGCCGAGCCGGAATTCCGTTCCAGCTACACCCGTGATGACTACGAGAACGCGGTGGGCCGTATCAAGGAATACATCCTGGCCGGTGACTGCATGCAGGTCGTGCCGTCGCAGCGCATGTCGATCGACTTCAAGGCTGCCCCCATCGACCTGTACCGCGCGCTGCGCTGCTTCAACCCGACGCCGTACATGTACTTCTTCAATTTCGGCGACTTCCATGTGGTCGGCAGCTCGCCGGAAGTGCTGGTGCGGGTGGAAGACAACCTGGTCACCGTGCGCCCGATTGCCGGAACCCGCCCGCGTGGAGCTACCGAGGAGGCCGACCGTGCTCTGGAAGACGACCTTCTTTCGGACGACAAAGAGATCGCCGAGCACCTGATGCTCATAGACCTGGGCCGCAACGACGTGGGCCGGGTGTCCTCGACCGGTAGCGTGCGCCTGACCGAGAAGATGGTGATCGAGCGCTACTCGAACGTGATGCACATTGTGTCCAACGTGACCGGCCAACTGCGTGAAGGCCTGACCGCGATGGATGCGCTGCGGGCAATCCTGCCGGCGGGTACCTTGTCGGGCGCGCCGAAGATTCGCGCGATGGAGATCATCGACGAGCTGGAGCCAGTCAAGCGTGGCGTTTACGGTGGTGCGGTCGGTTACTTCGCCTGGAACGGCAACATGGATACCGCGATTGCCATCCGTACTGCGGTGATCAAGGACGGCGAACTGCACGTGCAGGCTGGTGGCGGCATCGTTGCCGACTCGGTGCCGGCGCTGGAGTGGGAAGAGACCATCAATAAGCGCCGGGCAATGTTCCGTGCCGTGGCGCTGGCTGAGCAGACTACCGCCAAGTAAATCGATTGGGGCCGCAAAGCGGCCCCAATGTTTTAGAAGTCCACGCTGACTCCAAGGCTGACACCTTGCTGAGTCAACTCATCACTCTTGCGCCAGTTATAGTTCCCGCGCAGATGCACCCCCGCCATGAGCTCATGAGTCACCCCCAGGCTCGCCCGAGTCAGATCACTGTGCGGCGTATACCCGGTCAACGTGAAGTCATTCGCTGGCAAAGTGGTCAGGTGCAAGGTCACATCCTGCTGGTCATCCTCGAATTCATGCTCCTGCGCCACCTCGGCGAATAGCCGGGTGCTCGGCAGTACCTGTACGCTGCCTAGCAGCCCAACGCCCAGGCGCCGTGAAGTCCGCTCCTGGTCATCGACGCCCAGTGCTGTCGAGCGCCCGCTTTTCTCGTCATAGCCATCGACCTTCACCCGCGCATAATCGGCACTGATAAACGGTGCCAGTTGCCAGCGACTGCTGTCGGCCGCCAGGTTGTAGCCCAGCCGGGCCGTCACGGCCCAGGCCTCGCCATCGGTGTCGCCCTTCTCGCTGCGGTCGTTGACGCCAAGCGCAAAGGTGCGCTTGAGGTCGTGGTAATCCAGATGGCCGGCGCTCAGTGCGGCGTCGGCCCACCAGCGGTCTTGACGAAACTGGGCGAAGGCGCTGGCCAGGTAGCTGTCGAGCTTGTAGTCCGAGTCTTGTTCACCGGCCTCCAGCTTCTGCCGGTACACGCCACCGGCAAGGCCCAGGCGCCAGGCATCATTGAGCCGGTAACTGCCGCCCAAGGTCAGGTTGTAGCCGTGCCCGTCAGCGCTGGCCGCACTGTGCTGGTCATCGAAGTCCAGATCCTGCCCGCCAGTGCTGACGAAGGCCTGCCATTGGCCCACTGCCTGCCAGGGTGTCTGCCACTGGTTGCGCAGTTCGTCCTGGTGCGCGCGGAGGCTGGCGTGGGCCATTTCCGGCAGCAAGGTCAGCTCCCAAGGGGCGGAAATGATCGAGTAGGCGTAATCCGCGATCAGTTGCTGCCCGGCGATGGTCGGGTGTACCGAGTCGTTGAACAGCAGTTTGGTCGGGTCTGGTGTTATGCCGTTGATGCCATATACCGGGTTTTGCACGCATCCTTCGCCGCTGTAGCAGGTGCCAACAAGGTTCTGGCCGGTGGCCAGACCGAACTGACTGGGGCTGGCCAACGCCTCGCTCAGCAGCACAGGAATGTTCAGGGGGATGATTTCGGCATCGACCTGCCTCAGTTGGCTGAGCAGCGACTGGTTAAACGCGCTGGACAGCTGCGACAGCGGGTTCTGCTGTGGCGTACCGCTGAAGTTGGGGGTCTGCCCCAGGTCGGGCAGCAGCCAGACCACGATGTAACGGGCGCCGCCTTGCTGCAGGGCCTGGGCGCTAGCTGCCAGGCGGCCTCCGGCGGCCACGGCGTCGGCAGGGCTGTTTATCTGGCCCTGAAGAAAATCATTGCCGCCACCGGTCAGGTAGTAAAGGGCATTGGGGTCGGCGCGCAGGCCGTTGGCCAGGTAGCCTGGCTTTTCTCGCAATACCTGCCCGGCGCCGGGGCGCCCTGGCGGGATGATCGTCTCGGACGTGGTGGTGATCGAATCCAGAATCTGCTGGGTGGTGTAGCCACCGACCGCCCAGTTGTTGCCATCGGCAAGTCCCAGTGCCTGGTTGACGGGGGAGGTGGAAGGGCCCAGCTCTGTCGGGCTCACACCCAACCGCCCGCCCAGGATCATCGGCGACACCGGGGCATAGTTGCCATTGGCATCGCGGTTGGTGAAGCGCGCGCCACCAAACTGCCCGGCATCACTGAGGCTGTCGCCAAACACGATCAGGGTGGAGTAGGGCGAGGGGGCGGCGAAGGCCTGGCTGCAAGCCAAGGCCAATGAGGCAAAGGTAAAGCGCAACAACGGTGCTTTTCGCATCAGAGAACATCCTTTTCTTTATTTTTATCAGGACAACCCGATCGACCTTAGCAAATTGCCGCGCATCCCTCCCAAGTCCATTCGTTTCCCCGTGTTTACGGGCATATTGCGCCCGCCGCCCCGGTAGGCTACTGTGCGTGCAAGTATGAGCGAGACCTATCCTGTGTTGATCGTCAGCAAACTCTTGATGCGCGTTATCAAGGCCCACGCCCGTTGGCGTTGGCGCGCCTGACTTTATCTCCTGCCGGCCCGTCCGGCCCGCCCCCGTTTGCCTTCCTGTCCGTTTAGCGACCGCCCCTCGTGGCAAAGCCGTGCCCATGGCCGGTGTAGGAAGGTTCGTTTTTTGAAGTCAGTAGATTCAAGAGGTTTAGCCCGATGTTACTGATGATCGACAATTACGACTCATTCACTTACAACGTCGTTCAGTACCTTGGCGAGCTGGGTGCCGAGGTCAAGGTCATTCGCAATGATGAAATGACCATCGCCGAAATCGAAGCCCTCAACCCCGAGCGCATCGTTGTTTCCCCAGGCCCGTGCACGCCGAGCGAAGCTGGCGTGTCCATCGAAGCCATCCTGCATTTTGCCGGCAAGCTGCCGATCCTCGGCGTTTGCCTGGGTCATCAGTCCATCGGCCAGGCCTTTGGCGGTGATGTGGTGCGTGCCCGTCAGGTCATGCACGGCAAGACCAGCCCTGTGCACCACCGCGACCTGGGCGTGTTCGCCGAACTCAACAACCCGCTCACGGTGACCCGTTACCACTCCTTGGTAGTCAAGCGCGAAACCCTGCCGGACTGCCTGGAAGTCACCGCCTGGACTGCCCATGAAGACGGTTCGGTCGACGAGATCATGGGCCTGCGACACAAGACTCTGAACATCGAAGGGGTACAGTTCCACCCCGAGTCCATCCTCACCGAGCAGGGCCACGAGCTGTTCGCCAACTTCCTCAAGCAGACCGGCGGCCGCCGCTAAGGATCGACCATGGATATCAAGAGTGCATTGAGCCGCATCGTCGGCCACCTGGACCTCAGCACTGATGAAATGCGTGATGTCATGCGCCAGATCATGACCGGCCAGTGCAGCGAAGCGCAGATCGGCGCCTTCCTGATGGGCATGCGCATGAAGAGCGAGAGCATCGACGAGATCGTCGGCGCGGTCTCGGTGATGCGCGAGCTGGCAGACAAGGTCGAACTGAAAAACCTTGATGGCGTGGTCGACATCGTCGGTACAGGTGGTGATGGCGCCAATATTTTCAACGTTTCCACCGCGTCGTCGTTCGTCCTCGCTGCCGCTGGCTGCACCGTGGCCAAGCATGGCAACCGCGCGGTATCGGGCAAGAGCGGCAGCGCCGACCTGCTGGAAGCCGCTGGCATCTACCTTAACCTGACCCCGACCCAGGTCGCCCGCTGCATCGATAGCCTGGGGATTGGCTTCATGTTCGCCCAGAGCCATCACAGCGCCATGAAATATGCCGCTGGCCCGCGTCGTGATTTGGGGCTGCGTACCCTGTTCAACATGCTCGGCCCGCTTACGAATCCGGCCGGTGTGAAGCACCAGGTAGTCGGCGTGTTCACCCAGGCGCTGTGCCGTCCACTGGCCGAGGTGCTGCAGCGCCTGGGCAGCAAGCATGTGCTGGTGGTGCATTCGAAGGATGGTCTGGACGAATTCAGCCTGGCCGCGCCAACCTTTGTTGCCGAGCTGAAGAACGACGAGATCACTGAGTATTGGGTCGAACCCGAAGACCTCGGCATGAAGAGCCAGAGCTTGCATGGCCTGGCGGTGGAAAACCCACAGGCGTCGCTGGAGCTGATCCGCGATGCCCTGGGCCGGCGCAAGACCGAAAACGGCCAGAAGGCCGCCGAAATGATCGTGCTCAATGCCGGCGCGGCCCTGTATGCCGCTGACCATGCCATGAGCCTGAAAACTGGCGTGGAACTGGCCCACGATGTACTGCACACCGGGCTGGCCTGGGAAAAACTGCAGGAACTGGGCGCCTTTACTGCAGTATTCAAGGTGGAGAACGAAGCATGAGTGTGCCGACGGTGCTGGAAAGGATCATCGCCCGCAAGTTCCAGGAAGTGGCCGAACGCAGCGCGCGCGTCAGCCTTGCCGAACTGGAGCGCCTGGCCAAGGCAGCCGACGCCCCGCGTGGCTTTGCCAATGCGCTGATCGCGCAGGCCAAGCGCAAGCAGCCGGCGGTAATCGCCGAAATCAAGAAGGCTTCGCCAAGCAAAGGCGTGATCCGCGAAAACTTCGTGCCGGCAGACATCGCCGTCAGCTACGAGAAAGGTGGGGCGACCTGCCTGTCGGTGCTGACCGATGTGGATTACTTCCAGGGCGCAGACGAGTACCTGCAGCAGGCTCGCGCGGCTGTTTCGCTGCCGGTTATCCGCAAGGATTTCATGGTCGACTCGTATCAGATCGTCGAGGCCCGTGCCCTGGGTGCTGACTGCGTGCTATTGATCGTGTCGGCGCTGGATGATGTGAAGATGGCGGAGCTGGCTTCGGTGGCCAAGGATGTCGGCCTCGACGTGCTGGTCGAGGTGCATGACGGCGATGAGCTGGAGCGTGCGCTGAAAACCCTGGATACGCCGCTGGTGGGGGTGAACAACCGTAACCTGCACACCTTCGAAGTCAGCCTGGAAACCACCCTCGACCTGCTGCCACGCATTCCACGAGACCGTCTGGCGATTACCGAGAGCGGAATTCTCAACCGCGCCGATGTCGAGCTGATGGAGATCAACGAGGTCTACTCGTTCCTGGTCGGTGAGGCGTTCATGCGCGCCCCGCAGCCGGGGCTGGAATTGCAGCGGTTGTTCTTCCCGGAACAGGTGAAGAAGACTGTTCAGCCTCTGGACTGATCAAAATCGAAGCCGGCTTTATGCCGGCTTTTTTGTACGCCTGTTACGGCCCACTCGCGGGCTTGCCTGCGAAGAGACCGGTAAACCCAACATCAAAGGTGGATCAATGACCGATCAACCCCTGGCCCTCACCGTCGAACAGGGCCTGCATGCCGAGCAGGAGCTGCTGGCTGCTGTGTGCCGCGGCGAGCGCGATTGCGGCGTGCTGTTCTGGCGTCCCACCGATCACGCCCTGGTCATGCCGCGCCGCATGAGCCGCCTGGACAACTTCGAAGCAGCCTGTTCGGAACTGGCGGTTGCCGGCTGGCCGGTCCTGCTGCGTGAAACCGGTGGCGAGCCGGTTCCGCAGTCGCAAGCGACGGTGAATGTTGCGCTGGTTTACGTGGCGCCGCGCAGCGAAGGCGATCATGGCCGTATCGAAAGCGCCTACGAACGCCTGTGCCTGCCATTGTGCGATGTATTGCGCGAGTGGGGTGGCGTCGCTTCGGTGGGTGAAATCGACGGTGCCTTCTGCGACGGCCGTTACAACGTCAACCTCAACGGCCGCAAACTGGTCGGCACGGCCCAGCGCTGGCGCCAGGGTCTGGGTGGCAAACGCCCGGTGGTGCTGGTGCATGGCGCGCTGCTGCTGGACAACGAGCGCGAATCGATGGTCGCGGCGGTCAACCGCTTCAATGAATGCTGTGACCTTGAGCAGCGCTGTCGCGCCGACAGCCATATCGCCCTGCACGAAGTTGCGCCCGAGGCGCCCTGGTTCGAGCGCCTGTCCGTGGCCTACCGCGACGTGCTGGCGGCGCTGCCCAAGGATTAACGGGTGCCGTACACCACCATGGTCTTGCCCTTGACCTGTACCAGGCTGCGTTCTTCGAGGTCCTTGAGGACGCGGCCGACCATCTCCCGTGAGCAACCGACGATTCTGCCGATTTCCTGACGGGTGATCTTGATCTGCATGCCGTCCGGGTGGGTCATGGCGTCCGGTTGCTTGCACAGGTCGAGCAGGCAACGGGCGACGCGGCCGGTAACGTCGAAGAAGGCCAGGTCGCCGACCTTGCGCGTGGTGTTGCGCAGGCGTTGGGCCATCTGGCTGCCCAGGGCGTAGAGAATCTCCGGGTCCTGGCGGGCCAGTTCGCGGAACTTGTCGTAGCTGATCTCTGCTACTTCGCACTCGGTCTTGGCGCGTACCCAGGCGCTGCGCTGTTGCTCGCCGCCTGCCGGTTCGAACAGGCCTAGCTCGCCGAAGAAGTCGCCATTGTTGAGGTAAGCGATGATCATCTCGTGGCCTTCGTCGTCTTCGATCAGGATGGTGACCGAGCCTTTGATGATGAACGACAACGTTTCGGCAGGGTCACCGGCGCAGATGATGTTGCTTTTGGCGGTGTAGCGGCGGCGCTGGCAGTGAACCAGCAGCTTGTCGATGTTCTTGATCTTGGCGGGTAGGGCTGAGGCAACCATCACGAAATCCTGTTCGATGCGAGGCATAGGCTCTTGTTAGGCCTTGTCTGACGCGACGCGCCAGTCAATTGGCGCCAGCTTATCAGACAGCGCTGGAAAATTTGACACTAAAGCGACTCGCATTGAGCTTTTCCGACAGGCATACAAGGCTTAAGCTGACACCCTTTTGCGAAATCCAGGAGTACGGACAGATGAAGGCACGCATCCAGTGGGCCGGTGAAGCGATGTTCCTCGGTGAATCGGGGAGCGGCCACGTGGTGGTGATGGACGGCCCACCCGAAGCCGGTGGCCGCAACCTGGGCGTGCGCCCGATGGAAATGCTCCTGCTCGGCCTCGGTGGCTGCAGCAGCTTCGACGTGGTGAGCATCCTGAAGAAGTCGCGCCAGGCGGTGGAAAGCTGCGAAGCGTTCCTGGAAGCCGACCGTGCCAGTGAAGACCCGAAGGTGTTCACCAAGATCCACATGAACTTTGTGGTCAAAGGCCGTGGGCTGAAAGAGGCTCAGGTCAAGCGTGCGGTGGAGCTGTCGGCAGAGAAGTATTGCTCGGCGTCGATCATGCTTGAGCGTGCCGGCGTTGAAATTACCCATGGCTACGAAATCGTAGAGTTGGGCTGACTTCGAGATTTTGGGGCTGCACAGCAGCCCCGGCGATTTCCAGTCAGTCGCGCAGGGCCGGAAGGGCGACCAACAACCATTCCGGCAAGCTGCTTCTGAGCGCCTGGCTCAACTGCTCCCGCCGCTTCTGATATCCCAACCCCAAGCCAATCACCGCCAGCCCGATCAAAGTCAGCGCCACCGGGAACAGCAGCGATTCGGCAAACACTTCGTAAGACAGATACCCCAGATAAGCCGCCACCCCCAACGCTCCGAAGACCATGAACACCGGCCGGCGCAACAGCACCGCCATGCCCATCAGGCCCAGGTTGATCAGGCAATACAGCGCTTTGCCCAGTTCGCTGTCGCTGTCCATCATCGTCAGCCCACCCCAGAATGCCGCCAGGCCGGCCAGGTAGCCCCAATGGGCGAAGTCCTGGCGGGTACGACCGTCGATAGCCAGGAACACCAGCAGCAAACCGAGCCCGAACCACAGCGACACCGTGCGCCGCTGTTCCCAGGAGAAGGGCGAGCCAAATACCCATTCGCTCAGATCCATGGACATGAACCACAGGGCTACGGCAATTGGCATCACTACGAAGGGGTAGGGGATCAGGCGCAGCATCAGCAGCCCGGCAACCACTGTGGCGGCCTCCATCAGCAGCCAACCGCCCTGCACGTAGGTGTAGTACTGGTGGTAGTCCGCTTGTGCATCATCCAGTGGCCACCAGCCCGTCAGGCGTTCGATGGCGAACACGACCAACGGCACGATGCTGACCGCGACGGCGGCCAGTACACCGGCGGCAACCGGTTGCTTGCGCTTTTGCAGGTTGAGGGCGAACGACGTGAGGAGGACGATATAAAGCGTGGCGACTGCCAGTAAGGCGCCATCGCCAATACTCATCCAGGCTTTGGTGAGCAGCCAGCCCATCGCCCCCATGATAAGCAGTGCGCCGAAGTAGAAGGCGACATGGGCAAGCTGGAAACTGCCACGGGTGGGCGGTTGCCGGCGCAGAAACGCCAGCAAGGCCTGATCCTGGCCTGGCTGGAGAATGCCGGCTTGAACGGCGCGCGCCAGGTCCTTGGCGTCGATACGGTCCGTCATGGGTGCGCCCTTGTCAGATGCGGTAGGTGCTTTTGGTCATGACCTTGGCCAGCAGGCTCATGCCGAAACGCACCGGCATCGGGAAGCGATAGCCGCCAGCTTCGAGTGCTGACTCGGCGTGCTGCTCTTCATCCATGCGCATCTGTTCGAGGATGGCGCGGGATTTCTCGTCTTCCTGCGGCAGCTGTTCCAGGTGTTCGTCCAGGTGCTTGCACACCTGATGCTCGGTGGCGGCGACGAAACCAAGGCTGACTTTGTCGCTGACCAGGCCGGCGAGGGCGCCGATGCCGAACGACATGCCGTAGAACAGTGGGTTGAGCACGCTCGGGTGGCTGCCCAGCTGGCGGATGCGCTGTTCGCACCAGGCCAGGTGGTCGATTTCTTCCTCGGCGGCATGCTCCATGGCCTTGCGCACTTGCGGCAGCTTGGCGGTCAGGGCCTGGCCCTGATACAGCGCCTGGGCGCAGACTTCGCCGGTGTGGTTGATACGCATGAGCCCGGCAATGTGGCGGGTCTGGTCGTCGTCCAGCTCAGCATCCGGTTGGATGATCGCCGGCGATGGGCGGGATGGTTGGCCGCTGAAGGGCAGCAAGGTGCGCATGGCGGTATCGGCCTGCAGCAACAAGCGGTCGAGCGGCGAGTAGTGACGTTCGGTGGCCATCGGGCACCTCCGCTTAAGTGATGCCCGACAGTTTACCTCAATCGCTTGGGAGGAGCTTGCCTTGGGTCAGCCCGGTGGCCAGTGCATCTGGCGCTGGCCAAGCACGTGCATGTGGATGTGGTAGACGGTCTGGCCACCTTTCGGGTTGCAGTTCATGACCACGCGGAAGCCTTCTTCGCAACCTTGCTCGACCGCCAGGCGTTGTGCGGTGAACAGGATATGGCCGGCCAGGGCCTTGTCCTCTTCGGTCAGGTCGTTGAGGGTGCGGATGTGTTTCTTCGGGATGACCAGAAAATGTACCGGCGCCGCTGGGGCGATGTCCTTGAAGGCCAGGATCTGGTCATCTTCATAGATGATATCCGCCGGGATTTCCCGGTTGATGATTTTGAGGAATAGATCGTCCACAGCACGTGCTCCATGGTGAGTGTCGGCCGAGTGTACTCAGCCGGGCGCCACTCGCCCAGAGGCTATTCCATGCCGACCGGGCAGTAACGGCGGTGGATGAAGCCGGCCAGCTTGCGCGTCAGCCAGCGCGGCAGCAGGCGCGGAGCGAAGGCCAGCCAGCGATTGCGGCGTACCGGCATGATCACTGCGCGATTTTTGGCCAGTGCGCGCACGGTATACAGCGCCACTTCTTCAGGGCTCAGGCAACGGGTGTTGCCTTCAAGCCTGGGGATGCGTCGGCGCGCCGAGCGTACCGGGCCGGGGCAGAGTACCGATACCTTGATGCCAGCGGGCTTGAGCTCTTCGCGCAGCGCTTCGCTGAAATTCATCACATAGGCCTTGCTGGCGGCATAGGTGGCCATGCCCGGCCCCGGGGCGACGGCGGCCAGGCCGGCGACGTTGAGGATCTGCCCGCCACCTTGCACCGCCATCAGGTTGCCAATGGCGTGGCACAGGCGGCTCAGGGCGAGGATGTTGACCTCCAGCAGGTCCTGCTCGTCGGCCCATTCGTGCGCCAGGAACGGGCCATAGGTGCGCTGGCCGGCGCAGTTGACCAACAGGTCGATGCGTCGTTCGCCTTCTTCCAGTTCCAGCACGAAACCGGACAGCCGCAGGGGCTGGCTGAGGTCGCAGGCGCGCAGCAGCACTTCGACGCCGAAGCGTTGGGCCAGTTCGAGCGCTATCGGCTCCAGCGTTTCTCGATGGCGTGCCACCAGGATCAGGTTGCGCCCGCGCCGTGCCAGGGCTTCCGCCAGGGCCAGGCCCAGGCCGCTGGAAGCTCCGGTAATCATGGCGTAACGGGTCATGCAAGGCTCCTGGGGGCTGAAGAGGGCGCCTAGTGTACAGCCTGGCCAGGCGAGTTGTTGCCTTTTGCTACAAGGCCTTGACACGCAAGGCTTGGATACGCTCCAGAGCGGTGCGGTACTCGCCGTGCAGGCGTTCGATCAGCATGGCGGCAGTGGGCAGGTCATGGATGTCGCCGACACCCTGGCCGGCGGACCAGACGGTTTTCCAGGCCTTGGCTTCATCGTCGATCGGCTTGAGCTTGCCTTGCTCGTGCCCGGATTTAAGTGCGGCCATGTCATAGCCGGCCTGTTCCAGGCTGGGGCGCAGGAAGCTGGCGGGGATGCCGGACACGGCGGGGGTGTGAACGATGTCTGCGGCTTGGGCCACAAGCAGCATCTGCTTGTAGGCCGCTTGGGCATGGCTTTCGTGGGTGGCAATAAAACGTGTGCCCATGTAGGCCAGGTCGGCACCGAGCAGCTGCGCGGCGAGAATCTCATGGCCGTGGTTGATGCATCCGGCCAGCAGCAGGGTCTTGTCGAAGAACTGGCGGATCTCGGCTGCCAGGGCAAACGGGCTCCAGGTACCGGCATGGCCACCGGCGCCCGCTGCCACGGCGATCAGGCCATCGACGCCGGCTTCGGCGGCTTTCTCCGCGTGGCGCCGGGTGGTGACATCATGAAACACCAGGCCGCCGTAGCCGTGCACCGCATCCACCACCTCCTTCACGGCGCCGAGGCTGGTGATGACAATGGGTACACGGTGCTCGACGCACAGTGCGAGATCGGTCTGTAATCGCGGATTGGTCGGGTGGACGATCAGGTTCACAGCATAGGGCGCTGGCGCCAGCAACTGTGCCAATCCAGCCTCGATTTCTTCCAGCCAGGCTTTGAAGCCGGCGCTGTCACGCTGGTTCAGCGCCGGGAAGCTGCCGACCACGCCGCTGCCGCAGCAGGCCAACACCAGCTGGGGATTGGAGATCAGGAACATCGGCGCCGCCACCACAGGCAAGCGCAGGCGTTGTTCGAGCGAGGCGGGCAGGGACATGGGTAAGGCTCCATCGGGTTATGTCAGAACGGTTTGACCACCACGAGAATCACGATGCCCAGCAGGAACAGCACAGGCACCTCGTTGAACCAGCGGTAGTACACGTGACTGCGGGTATTGCTGCCCGCTGCGAAGCGTTTGCGCTGGGCACCACAGATGTGATGGTAGCCGGTCAGCAGGATCACCAGGGTGAGCTTGGCATGCAGCCAGCCTTGGCTCAGCCAGCCTGGGGTTAGGTAGAGCATCCAGGCGCCGAACACGTAGGTGGCGATCATTGCCGGGTTCATGATGCCGCGGTACAGCTTGCGCTCCATGGTGACGAAGCGTTCCTGGCTGATGCTGTCCTGGCTCTGGGCGTGGTAGACGAACAGCCTGGGCAGGTAGAACAGGCCGGCGAACCAGCAGACCACGCTGATGATATGCAGCGCTTTGATCCATAGGTAAAGCATGGAGGGAGTTCCTTCAGGTGATCACGGTCGTCAGATAGTAGAGCTCAAGCGCCCGAAGGGGCACCCCAAGAGTTGTTACAGACGCTTTGCGCCCCTATTATCGTGCGCTTTCCAGACGGCTCGTTGATAAGGGGCAAGCGTTATGATCAAGGTCGGTATCGTCGGCGGCACGGGTTACACCGGCGTCGAACTTTTGCGTCTGCTGGCACAGCATCCACAGGCCGAAGTGGCGGTCATCACTTCGCGCTCCGAAGCGGGCGTGGCGGTCGCCGACATGTATCCGAACCTGCGCGGTCACTATGACGGCCTGGCTTTCAGCGTGCCGGACAGCAAGACTCTGGCCGCTTGCGACGTGGTGTTCTTCGCTACCCCGCACGGTGTCGCCCACGCCCTGGCTGGCGAACTGCTGGCTGCCGGGACCAAGGTCATCGACCTGTCTGCAGACTTCCGGCTGCAGGACGCGACCGAATGGGGCAAATGGTATGGCCAGCCCCATGGCGCTCCAGAGCTGCTCAAGGACGCCGTGTACGGCCTGCCTGAAGTCAACCGTGAAAAGATCCGCCAGGCGCGCCTGATTGCGGTGCCGGGTTGCTACCCAACCGCCACCCAGCTGGGCTTCCTGCCGCTGCTGGAAGCCGGCCTGGCCGACCCTTCGCGCCTGATTGCCGACTGCAAGTCGGGCGTCAGCGGTGCTGGCCGTGGTGCAGCAGTCGGCTCGCTGTTCTGTGAGGCTGGCGAAAGCATGAAGGCCTACGCGGTCAAGGGGCACCGTCACCTGCCCGAGATCAGTCAGGGCCTGCGCCTGGCCGCTGGCCAGGACATCGGCCTGACCTTCGTGCCGCACCTGACCCCGATGATCCGTGGCATCCACGCCACCCTGTATGCGACCGTCACCGACAAGTCGGTAGACCTGCAGGCGCTGTTCGAGAAGCGCTATGCCGATGAGCCGTTCGTCGACGTGATGCCGGCCGGCAGCCACCCGGAAACTCGCAGCGTGCGCGGTGCCAACGTCTGCCGCATCGCCGTTCATCGCCCGCAGGGTGGTGACCTGGTGGTGGTGCTGTCGGTGATCGACAACCTGGTCAAGGGCGCGTCGGGCCAGGCAGTGCAGAACCTCAACATCTTGTTTGGTCTGGACGAGCGCATGGGCCTGTCACACGCCGGCCTGCTGCCGTAAGCGCTTGTTGATGGAAAAGGCCCGCCATGGACGCGCCATGTGCGGGCCTTTTTGTTTGTCGCGACTAAAGCCGCACAATTCTTGACCAATTTTCTCGGAGAAGCGGATAATGCGCGTCATCGAGTTTTATGGCGGCTACTGCGCCGGGAGAATCAACATGAGCGTCGAAACCTTCACCCCTACGGCTTTGGAATTCACCCACGGCGCCGCGCAAAAGGTGAAGAACCTGGTTTCCGAGGAAGGCAATGACCGCCTGAAGCTGCGCGTGTTCGTCACCGGTGGCGGCTGCTCGGGCTTCCAGTACGGTTTCACCTTCGATGAAGATGTGGCCGAAGATGACACCATTGTCGAGCGTGAAGGTGTTTCGCTGGTGGTCGACCCGATGAGCTACCAGTATCTGGCCGGTGCCGAAGTGGACTATCAGGAAGGCTTGGAAGGTTCTCGGTTCGTGATCAAGAACCCGAATGCCGCGACTACCTGCGGTTGTGGCTCCTCGTTCTCGATCTGAGGCCAGGCTGTATGAAAACGCCGCGCAATTGCGCGGCGTTTTGCATTCTGGCTTGGGATCAGGCCGGGTAGATCGCGCCGAGTACGCGTAGCCCCTTGGCTGCCGTGACGCTTGGGCGATTGGCGGGTATGCCTTCAAGGCAGCAGTGGGCAAGCCAGGCAAAGGCCATGGCTTCAACCCAGTCCGGGTCCACGCCATGGGCGCCGGTGCTGGTGACCTTGGCCTTTGGCAGCAGTTCGGCAAGCCGAGCCATCAGGGCACCATTGCGAGCACCTCCGCCGCAGACCAGCAGCGCCTCGGTATCTTGCTGGGCGTTCTGCAGCGATTCGATGATGCTGCGCGCGGTCAGCTCCAGCAGGGTAGCCTGGACGTCTTCGTCACGGAAGGCAGGCAGATTCGCCAAGTGGCCATCCAGCCAGGGCAGATTGAACACTTCACGGCCGGTGCTTTTCGGGCCGCTGCCGGCGAAGAACGGGTCACTCAGCAGGCTGCTGAGCAAATCGCCTTGCAGCTTGCCACTGGCAGCCCAGGCACCATCGGCATCATAGGCCTGGCCTCGCTTTCGCTCGATCCAGGCGTCCAGCAATACGTTGCCTGGCCCGCAGTCGAAGCCATGCACTGGCTTGTCGCGTTCGATCAGGCTCAGGTTGCTGAAACCGCCCACATTGAGCACCGCCAGGCGTTGGCCGAGGTGGCTGAACAGGGTTTCATGGAATGCCGGCACCAGCGGGGCACCCTGGCCACCTGCCGCTACATCGCGACGGCGGAAGTCGGCAACCACGCTGATGCCGGTCAGTTCGGCGAGCAGCGCCGGGTTGCCGATCTGCACAGTGAAGCCGCGAGCCGGCTCATGGCGGATGGTCTGGCCATGGCTGCCGATGGCGCGGATGGCGTCGGCCTGGAGCCCGTGCTTGGCCAGCAGTTGCCGCACACCTTCACCTGCCAGGCTGGCCCAGCGGTTTTCTGCCAGGGCGGCGCGGGCAATCTCGTCAGCGCCGCTGCTGCAGAGGCTGAGCAGTTGCTGGCGCAGCTCGGCCGGCATGGGGACGTAGTGAGTGGCGAGCAGCTGAAGCCGCTCGCCTTGATCTATCAAGGCGATGTCCAGGCCATCGAGGCTGGTGCCGGACATCACCCCCAGATATAGCGCCATGGATCAGCGCTTGTTCGCTGCGAGCATGGTGGCCTTTTCCTGGTCCATGCGGGCGATCAGTGGTTGGCTCTGCTGCAGGAAGCGCTGACGTTCGTTCTTGGCGATCGGGTCAGCCATCGGCACCTTCTGGCTCAGCGGGTCGACGTGCACGCCGTTGACCTGAAACTCGTAGTGCAGGTGCGGGCCGGTCGACAGGCCGGTAGTGCCGATGTAGCCGATGATCTGGCCCTGCTTCACGTTGCTGCCGGTCTTGATGCCCTTGGCAAAGCCCTGCATGTGACCGTAAAGGGTCTTGTAGCTGTTGCCGTGGGCGATGATCACGGTGTTGCCGTAACCACCGCGGCGGCCAGCCAGTTCGATGCGACCATCACCGGCTGCCTTGATCGGCGTACCACGCGGGGCGGCGTAGTCCACGCCCTTGTGCGCGCGGATCTTGTTCAGGATGGGGTGCTTGCGGCCGGCGGAGAAGCGCGAGCTGATGCGGGCGAAGTCCACTGGGGTGCGGATGAACGCCTTGCGCAGGCTGTTGCCGTCGGCGGTGTAGTAGCTGGTGTTGCCCTGCTTGTTGGTATAGCGCACGGCGGTGTAGGTCTTGCCGCGGTTGGTGAAGCGTGCGGACAGGATGTTGCCGGTACCGACCACCTTGCCGTCCATGACCTTCTGCTCGTAGACCACGTCAAACTCGTCGCCCGGGCGGATATCCTGGGCGAAATCGATGTCGTAGCCCAATACCTTGGCCATGTCCATGGTCATGCTGTGGGACAGGCCGGCGCGCTGGGCCGAGGCCGACAACGAACTCTTGATCACGCCATGGGCGTAAGCGGTGCGGACCACAGGCTTGCTGATCTCGCGATCAAAGGTGTAGCCCTTGGCGGTCTTGGTCAGGCGGATGGTTTCGAGGTTGCTGACTTTGCTGTGCAGGCTGGCCAGTTGGCCATCCTTGTCGAGTTCGAACTGCAGCACCTGGCCATGCTTCAGCTGGCTGAACTGCTTGGCTTGCTTGTTGCTGGCCAGCAGGTCGTGCACTGCATTGGCCGGCAGGCCGACCTTGGCGAACAGGGTAGACAGCGTGTCGCCGCGGGAAACGGTGACCTCGCGGTGGCCGGGCTCCTTGGCTTCAGGCTTTTTCTCGCTGGCAGGCGCTTCTTGTGCTGCCTGTTCGGTGTTGGTTTCGGCGCCGTCGATCTGGGCGAAGGGAGAACCCTGATCGCCTTGAGTCTGTACCAGCGGGGCGGCGTTGGACTCATCCTTCAGCTGCTCGGCCGGGCTTTCCAGCTCCAGGCTGAGGGTGGTCTTCTTGGCTTCGACTTCGCTGGAGGGAAATACCAGCAGTGCCAGGCTGAGCAGGGCGGCGATGCCGCTGGCGGCCAACAGATGGCTTTTCGGATAAAGCGGGGGCGCTTTAGGCGTTTCGTTGGTCATAGGTAAGGTGACTTTGAAGAAAAATGAATATGGAAAAGATGAATGACATGATGAAGATGAAATAACTGTATAAAATATAACCAAATCTACTTTCGCGCAAGGGCGCGTAGACGCCGTGACGCGTCGGTCGGGTCACATTTCATTTCGAAACTTGTAATTGACGGCCGATCTTGTATGGTTGGCTCCCTTTGAATCTGAGCCTTGCGGGTCTGTCTATGAAGTCGGTTGAAGAGCAGCTGGCGCTTATCAAGCGCGGTGCGGAAGAGGTATTGGTCGAGTCGGAACTGGTCGAGAAGCTCAAGCGCGGCCAGCCTCTGCGTATCAAGGCAGGCTTCGACCCGACTGCGCCGGACCTGCATCTGGGGCACACGGTGCTGATCAACAAGCTGCGCCAGTTCCAGGAGCTGGGGCACCAGGTCATCTTCCTGATCGGTGACTTCACCGGCATGATCGGTGACCCGAGCGGCAAGAGCGCCACGCGTCCGCCGCTGACCCGCGAGCAGGTGCTGGACAACGCCGAGACATATAAGCAGCAAGTGTTCAAGATTCTCGATCCGGCCAAGACCGAGGTTGCGTTCAACTCCACCTGGATGGACAAGCTGACGCCGGCCGACTTCATTCGCCTGGCATCGCAGTACACCGTTGCGCGCATGCTCGAGCGTGACGACTTCGACAAGCGTTACACCACCAATCAGCCGATTGCGATCCACGAGTTCCTCTACCCGTTGGTGCAGGGCTACGATTCCGTGGCGCTGAAGGCTGATGTGGAGCTGGGTGGTACCGACCAGAAGTTCAACCTGCTGATGGGGCGCGAGTTGCAGCGTTCCTATGGGCAGGAGGCACAGAACATCGTGACCATGCCATTGCTCGAAGGGCTTGATGGCGTGAAGAAGATGTCCAAGTCGCTGGGTAACTATGTTGGCATCCAGGAAGCGCCGGGTGTGATGTACAGCAAGCTGGTGTCGATCCCGGACACCCTGATGTGGCGTTACTTCGAACTCCTGAGCTTCCGCTCGATGGAAGAGATCGATCAGTTCCGTGCCGACGTTGCCAACGGTGCGAATCCGCGTGATATCAAGATCAAGCTGGCCGAAGAGATCGTTGCGCGCTTCCATGGTGAAGAGGCTGCGGCCAATGCTCACCGTGCGGCGGGTAACCGCATGAAGGAAGGCGAACTGCCGGAGGATCTGCCAGAGATCGAAGTGGCTGCAGCTGAAGACTTGCCAATCGCTGCCGTGCTGAATCGTGCGGGCCTGGTGAAGAATTCGGCGCAGGCGCGTGACCTGCTCAGTGGTGGGGCGGTGAAGGTCGATGGTGCGGTGGTCGACAAGGATTTCATGTTTGCCCTCGGCGCGACTCATGTGTGCCAGGCGGGTAAGAAGTCGTTTGGCCGGGTTACCCTCAAGGCTGAGTGATCGCCTGGTGGTGTAGCTATATAGAAGCGGGGAGGCCGATAGGCCTCCCCGCTTTGCTTTTCAGCGATGTTGAAGTTTCTTGAAATTAAAGGTTGACGCGCTTTCGAATCCCCTTATAATGCGCCCCACTTCCAGCGACATCGGAACGACAAACTCCTTGGAATTCAATGAGTTAAGTAGTTGAGGTGATGTTGATGGTAGTGTGGGGTTTCCCCATGTGAGAGTAGGTCATCGTCAAGATTCATTTCGCAAAACCCCTATCTGCGCACGCAGGTAGGGGTTTTGTCTTTTCTGGCCGAAATACGCGGTCATGTGGCGCTCACCTGCAGCCCTTTTCCTATGCAAGTCAACGACCCCTAGCTATCATGCCAGCCTTATTCCAAGTCGAGACTGGCATGCTGAAGTTGTTGAATCTCCTCAAGGATGGCCGGTTCCATTCCGGAGAAACCTTGGGGGCAGCCCTCGGGGTAAGTCGCAGCGCCGTTTGGAAACAGCTGCAACACCTGGAAAGTGAGCTGAACCTGACCATTCATAAAGTTCGTGGGCGTGGCTACCAGTTGTCGGCGCCGCTGAGCTTGCTTGATGCGCAGGCGATCGCAGAGTTCTCCGAAGGTGAGCGCTGGCCCGTTTTCATCCATGAAACCATCGATTCGACCAATGCCGAAGGCTTGCGCCTTGCCAGCGAGGGGCAAACAGCGCCATTTCTGGTCCTGGCTGAGCGCCAGAGTGCCGGGCGTGGGCGACGCGGTCGCATGTGGATAAGTCCATTTGCAGAAAACCTCTATTACAGCCTGGTCTTGCGCGTCGATGGTGGCATGCGTCAGCTGGAGGGCCTCAGCCTGGTGGTCGGGTTGGCCGTGATGCGTACGCTGCAGGGGTTTAACGTAAAGGACGTGGGGTTGAAGTGGCCCAACGATGTCCTGGTTCGCGGACAGAAGATCACCGGCATTCTCCTTGAGCTTGTGGGTGATCCTGCAGACGTCTGTCATGTCGTGCTTGGCATCGGCATCAATGTGAACATGCAAGTCAATGATCAGGTCGATCAGCAGTGGACCTCGATGCGACGTGAAGTTGGCGTGACAATTGATCGCAACCGGCTGGTGGCCATGCTCAGCCAGCAGTTGCAACATGAATTGGCCCGTCATCGACGCTACGGTTTTGCGGCATTCCAGGAAGAATGGGAGCAAGCGCATCTGTGGCAGGGGTGTAATGTGTCTCTCATTGCGGGTACCAGCCGCATCGATGGTGTGGTGCTGGGCGTGGACGGGCAGGGCGGCTTGCGCCTTGAGGTCGACGGTGTGGAAAAGAGCTTCAGTGGTGGTGAGCTCAGTTTGAGGTTGCGTGATGATTCTTGAGCTCGATTGCGGTAACAGCTTCATCAAGTGGCGTGTCATTCACGCTGCCGACGCCACCATTGTCGGTGGTGGTATTGTCGATTCGGACCAAGCACTGATAGGCGAGGTCGCGGCGCTCCCATCATTGCGCCTTACGGGCTGTCGAATCGTCAGTGTGCGTAGCGAGGATGAAACCGCAGCCCTCTGTGCACTGATTGCCAAGGCTTTTGCGGTCGTTGCCAGTGTTGCCGAACCTGCGCAGGAGATGGCAGGTGTACGCAATGGTTATGACGACTACCAGCGCCTCGGCATGGATCGCTGGCTGGCGGCATTGGGTGCGTTCCATCTCGCCAAGGGCGCGTGCCTGGTCATTGATCTGGGCACTGCGGCCAAGGCGGATTTCGTCTCGGCCGATGGTGAGCACCTGGGAGGATACATCTGCCCCGGAATGCCACTCATGCGTAGCCAACTGCGTACGCATACCCGCCGTATCCGCTACGACGACGCTTCGGCTGAGCGTGCCGTAAGCAGCCTTGTCCCAGGGCGCTCCACTGTAGAAGCAGTAGAGCGCGGTTGTGTATTGATGCTTCAGGGTTTTGCCCGCACGCAGCTCGAGCAGGCTCGGGCCTTGTGGGGTGAAGACTTCACGGTGTTCCTGACAGGCGGGGATGCGCCGCTGGTGCGAGAGGCGGCGCCGCAGGCCAGGGTAGTCCCTGACCTGGTATTTGTCGGCCTGGCCATGGCCTGTCCACTGGACTGAGGTGCTTATGCGTTGGTTGTTTCTGCTGTTGCTGGTGCTCAACGTCTTCTATTACGTGTGGCACCAACAGGAAGCCCCGCTCAAGGCGAAGGATGTCGCGCCGTTGTCGTTGTACAAAGGTAATCAGCAAGAGATTCGCCTGCTCAAGGAAACGGGAGCGTCTGCACCGCCCCGGCGACGTGACGAATGCCTGGTGGTAGGAGGGCTGGTTGCTCGCGATCAGCTCGATGCGTTGCGACAACGCCTGCTGACCCTGGATATCAATGCCGCGCCAGTGTCTGGCCAGCTACCTGGAGCCGAAGGTTTCTGGCTCAAGATTTCCCCGGAAAGCGAGCGTTTGCTGGACCAATCCGTCCTCGAGACTCTTTCCAACGATTTCAAAGACTTAAAACATAAAATTATTTTCTGCCAGGGTATTGCAACTGGCGAATAGCTTGATAGAATGGCGCCCGCTTCACAGGGAACACCACTCAGGTGGTAGATCCGGAAGCGAGTGTCAAAGCAGCTAAGTTTCAGATTTGATTGAAAAAATTTGAAAAAAAGCTTGACACTAGGACGGCAGACAAATAGAATGCCGGCCACATCTGGAGGGATTCCCGAGCGGTCAAAGGGGACGGACTGTAAATCCGTTGCGAGAGCTTCGAAGGTTCGAATCCTTCTCCCTCCACCAGTTTTAGCGAGAGCCGCAAGCTCCGCGGGTATAGTTTAGTGGTAGAACCTCAGCCTTCCAAGCTGATGATGCGGGTTCGATTCCCGCTACCCGCTCCAAGTTTGCTGGATTTTGCGCAAAGTGTTTCGCTCTTGTAGCTCAGTTGGTAGAGCACACCCTTGGTAAGGGTGAGGTCAGCGGTTCAAGTCCGCTCAAGAGCTCCATATAAACAAGGCAGATATGAAAATATCTGCCTTTGTTTTATCAGCGTAAGACTATTTTCTTCTGCGGAGGATTGTATCGATGGCTAAGGAAAAGTTTGATCGTTCCCTTCCCCACGTTAACGTCGGCACTATCGGCCATGTTGACCACGGTAAGACCACTCTGACCGCAGCTCTGACTCGCGTCTGCTCCGAAGTTTTCGGTTCGGCCGTCGTTGAGTTCGACAAAATCGACTCGGCTCCAGACATTCAGATGACTGTTACCCTGATCAAGACCATCGCAATGGAAGACGGTCTGCGCTTCGCTATCCGTGAAGGCGGTCGTACCGTCGGCGCCGGCGTCGTAGCAAAAATTATTGAATAAGTAGTTGATTTTCCTAATCAGGCCGGTATAATGGCCGGCCTGATACAGCGTTACAGGTCAGTAGCTCAATTGGCAGAGCGACGGTCTCCAAAACCGTAGGTTGGGGGTTCGATTCCCTCCTGACCTGCCATTTCACCTCGGTGTGATGGCTTTCTTCTTACAGGATCCTCCTCGATGACCCCCAAAACTGAAGCCCAAGAATCGCGTTTTGATCTGTTCAAGTGGCTGGCTGTAGTGGCTTTGGTGGTTGTTGGTGTCGTGGGTAATCAATATTACTCCGCTTCTCCGATTCTGTATCGCGTCCTTGCACTTCTCGCCCTGGCTGCTGTCGCAGGCTTTGTAGCTCTGCAGACTGCGAAGGGTAAGTCGTTCTTTGCGCTGGCGAAGGAAGCTCGTACCGAGATCCGTAAAGTCGTGTGGCCGACCCGCCAGGAAACCACCCAGACCACGCTGATTGTCGTGGCTGTCGTGCTGGTTATGGCACTGCTGCTGTGGGGTCTTGATTCCCTGCTCGGCTGGGCGGTCTCCCTGATCGTTGGCTAAAGGTGTCCCGTGGCTAAGCGTTGGTATGTTGTGCATGCTTACTCGGGTTACGAGAAGCATGTAATGCGCTCCCTGATCGAGCGTGTGAAGCTGGCTGGCATGGAAGACGGTTTCGGCGAGATCCTGGTCCCGACCGAAGAAGTCGTTGAAATGCGCAACGGCCAGAAGCGCAAGAGTGAGCGCAAATTCTTCCCTGGCTATGTACTGGTCCAGATGGAGATGAACGAAGGGACTTGGCACTTGGTCAAGGACACCCCTCGTGTGATGGGCTTCATCGGTGGTACTGCAGACAAGCCTGCGCCGATTACCGATAAAGAAGCTGAGGCTATCCTGCGTCGCGTTGCCGACGGTAGTGACAAGCCGAAGCCGAAGACGCTGTTCGAGCCAGGTGAAGTGGTTCGTGTCATTGACGGTCCGTTCGCTGACTTCAATGGTAGTGTCGAAGAGGTTAACTACGAGAAGAGCCGCCTGCAGGTTGCAGTGCTCATTTTCGGTCGCTCTACTCCGGTGGAGCTCGAGTTCAGCCAGGTCGAAAAGGTCTAGGCGGACGAAGCATCCCATACCCCGCAGCCCTGTGTGCTGCGGGGTTTTGTCGTCACTGGGATAAAACGCAAGTCATCCGGGGAGCCAATAGGCGTTCGTACCCGATTTTGGAGTAGCTCATGGCTAAGAAGATTCAGGCTTACATCAAGCTGCAAGTTAAGGCCGGCCAGGCCAACCCAAGCCCACCCGTCGGTCCAGCTCTGGGCCAACACGGTGTGAACATCATGGAGTTCTGCAAGGCCTTCAACGCCCGTACTCAGGGTCAAGAAGCCGGCCTGCCGACTCCAGTGATCATCACTGTCTACAGCGACCGTAGCTTCACCTTCGAGACCAAGAGCACCCCTGCCTCGGTTCTGCTGAAGAAAGCTGCTGGCCTGACCAGTGGTTCGGCTCGCCCGAACACCGTTAAAGTCGGTACCGTTACCCGTGCTCAGCTGGAAGATATCGCCAAAGCTAAACAGGCTGATCTGACTGCCGCTGACCTGGACGCAGCTGTACGCACCATCGCTGGCTCTGCCCGCAGCATGGGCCTGAACGTGGAGGGTGTGTAATGGCTAAGCTGACCAAGCGCCAAAAGGCAATCGCCGAGAAAATCGAAGCAGGCAAGGCCTACAACTTCGAAGAAGCTGCAACCCTGCTCGCTTCGCTGCCGGCTGCCAAATTCGTAGAATCCTACGACATCGCCGTTAACCTCGGTGTTGACCCGCGTAAATCCGACCAGGTCGTTCGTAGCGCTACCGTGCTGCCACACGGCACTGGCAAGACCGTACGTGTTGCTGTCTTCACCCAGGGTCCAGCTGCTGAAGCCGCTCTGGCTGCCGGCGCTGACCGTGTAGGTATGGACGATCTGGCTGCCGAAATGAAAGGCGGCGACCTGAACTATGACGTCGTCATCGCATCGCCTGATGCCATGCGCGTTGTAGGTCAGCTGGGTCAGGTTCTGGGTCCTCGCGGCCTGATGCCTAACCCGAAAGTTGGTACCGTGACTCCAGACGTAGCCGGCGCTGTCAAAAACGCCAAGGCTGGTCAGGTTCGCTACCGTACCGACAAAAACGGTATCATCCACACCTCCGTTGGCAAAATCGGCTTCGAAGCTGACAAGCTGAAGGAAAACGTTGAAGCCCTGATCGCTGATCTGAAGCGTATCAAGCCGGCCTCTTCGAAAGGTATCTACGTTAAGCGCGTTACCCTGAGCACCACCATGGGCCCAGGTCTGGTCATCGATCAGAGCTCGCTGAACGTGTAAGAACATGGTGGCGCGACGTGTCGCGCCACCAGCAAAAATTGGGGTCCCTGCCTGGCGGGGGCTATCCAAGACCGTAGGCGGCGCAAGCCTTAAAATACCAGCCCACGCAGATGGTGCTCCCGATTCGTTTATCGAATCAGACACCAAAACGACATCCGGCTTCGGCCAGATGAAACGGTAGAAACCAGGAGTAAACCCGTGGCAATTAAACTCGAAGACAAGAAGGCCATCGTCGCTGAAGTCAACGAGGCTGCCAAAGTCGCTCTGTCCGCTGTCGTGGCCGATGCCCGCGGTGTGACTGTAAGCGCAATGACCGGACTCCGTAAAGAGGCCCGCGAAGCTGGCGTTTACGTACGTGTCGTACGTAACACCCTGCTCAAGCGCGCTGTTGAAGGCACCGAATTCTCGATCCTCAACGACGCGTTCAAAGGCCCGACCCTGATTGCTTTCTCCAACGAACACCCGGGCGCTGCTGCCCGACTGTTCAAAGAGTTCGCCAAGGGTCAGGACAAGTTCGAGATCAAGGCAGCCGCATTTGACGGCAATCTGATTGCAGCGAACCAGATCGACGTGTTGGCTTCCCTGCCGACCCGCGACGAAGCTATTGCACGACTGATGAGCGTTATTCAAGGCGCCACCAGCAAGCTGGCTCGTACTCTGGCAGCCATTCGCGACCAGAAAGAAGCTACCGCTGCCTAAGGCACGCGAATTCTTTCAAAATCATACGTTTAATTTGATGGCTGCGTAGGCTGTCACCCCAATACAGGATTTAAGTCATGTCTCTGACTAACGAACAAATCATCGAAGCAATCGGCCAGAAAACCGTTCTGGAAGTTGTTGAGCTGATCAAAGCTATGGAAGAAACCTTCGGCGTTACCGCTGCTGTTGCCGCTGCTGGCCCAGCTGCTGCTGCTGCCGTTGTCGAAGAGCAGACCGAGTTCAACGTTGTTCTGGTTGAAGCCGGCGACAAGAAAGTGAACGTGATCAAAGCCGTTCGCGAACTGACCGGTCTGGGCCTGAAAGAAGCCAAAGAGAAAGTCGATGGCGCTCCTCAGGTTGTAGCTGAAGGCGTTTCGAAAGAAGCCGCTGAAGACGCTAAGAAGAAGCTGGAAGAAGCAGGCGCTAAAGTCGAGCTGAAGTAATTTCGACTTTGCGATGCCAGCCTGAGCGTTGAGCGAAAGGCTGATGGCTGGTGGCTTATGCCACCGGCCTTTTTCCGTTATTGGTGGCTGGTCAAGCCGGCCCCGATAACACGCTGCAAGACACCCATGTGGGTGCGCAAACCAAGGGGTTTGCACGATTTTCTGGCTGCTCCCGCCGGGAGAAGCCAAACAAGCAGGTGACCAAGCTGGGGAACGCTGATGGCTTACTCATACACTGAGAAAAAACGTATCCGCAAGGACTTTAGCAAGTTGCCGGACGTCATGGATGTGCCATATCTTCTGGCCATCCAGCTGGATTCGTATCGCGAATTCCTGCAAGCGGGAGCATCCAAGGATCAGTTCCGTGACGTCGGCCTGCACGCGGCCTTCAAGTCGGTATTCCCGATCATCAGCTACTCCGGCAATGCTGCCCTGGAGTACGTAGGCTACCGCCTGGGCGATCCCGCCTTCGATGTGAAGGAATGTGTCCTGCGTGGCGTGACCTTCGCGGTCCCACTGCGGGTCAAGGTGCGCCTGATCATCTTCGACAAGGAATCGTCGAACAAAGCGATCAAGGACATCAAAGAGCAAGAAGTCTACATGGGTGAAATCCCCCTGATGACTGAGAACGGTACCTTCGTTATCAACGGTACCGAACGAGTAATCGTTTCCCAGCTGCACCGTTCGCCTGGTGTGTTCTTCGACCACGACCGTGGCAAGACGCACAGCTCCGGCAAGCTGCTGTACTCCGCTCGCATCATCCCTTACCGCGGTTCGTGGCTGGACTTCGAGTTCGACCCGAAAGACTGCGTGTTCGTGCGTATCGACCGTCGCCGCAAATTGCCGGCCTCGGTACTGCTGCGCGCGCTGGGTTACAGCACGGAAGAAGTGCTCAACACCTTCTACACCACCAACGTATTCCACATTTCCGGCGAAAAACTCAGCCTGGAACTGGTACCTCAGCGTCTGCGTGGTGAAGTCGCGGTCATGGACATCCATGACGACAGCGGCAAGGTCATTGTCGAGCAGGGTCGTCGTATTACCGCGCGTCACGTCAATCAGCTCGAGAAGGCTGGTGTCAACCAGCTGGACGTGCCGATGGAATACGTCCTCGGTCGTACCACCGCCAAGGCCATCGTTCACCCGGCGACTGGCGAGATCCTGGCCGAGTGCAACACCGAGCTGACCACCGAGCTGCTGATCAAGATCGCCAAGGCTCAGGTTGTCCGCATCGAGACCCTGTACACCAACGACATCGACTGCGGTCCATTCATCTCGGATACCCTGAAGATCGACACCACCAGCAACCAGCTGGAAGCTCTGGTCGAGATCTACCGCATGATGCGTCCAGGCGAGCCGCCGACCAAGGATGCTGCCGAGACCCTGTTCAACAACCTGTTCTTCAGCGCCGAGCGTTACGACCTGTCCGCCGTTGGCCGCATGAAGTTCAACCGTCGTATCGGTCGTACCGAGATCGAAGGTTCGGGCGTGCTGAGCAAGGAAGACATCGTTGAGGTTCTGAAGACCCTGGTCGATATCCGTAACGGCAAAGGCATCGTCGACGACATCGACCACCTGGGTAACCGTCGCGTTCGTTGCGTTGGCGAGATGGCCGAGAACCAGTTCCGCGTTGGCCTGGTACGTGTTGAGCGTGCGGTCAAGGAACGTCTGTCGATGGCGGAAAGCGAAGGCCTGATGCCGCAAGACCTGATCAACGCCAAGCCGGTAGCGGCGGCGGTGAAGGAGTTCTTCGGTTCCAGCCAGCTCTCGCAGTTCATGGACCAGAACAACCCGCTCTCCGAGATTACCCACAAGCGCCGTGTTTCCGCACTCGGCCCTGGCGGTCTGACCCGTGAGCGTGCTGGCTTCGAAGTCCGTGACGTACACCCGACCCACTACGGCCGCGTGTGCCCGATCGAGACCCCTGAAGGTCCGAACATCGGTCTGATCAACTCCCTGGCAGCCTATGCCCGCACCAACCAGTACGGCTTCCTGGAAAGCCCGTACCGCGTGGTGAAGGAAGGCGTGGTCAGCGACGACATCGTGTTCCTGTCCGCCATCGAAGAAGCCGATCACGTCATCGCCCAGGCCTCGGCCGCGATGAACGAGAAGAAGCAGCTGATCGATGAGCTGGTAGCCGTTCGTCACCTGAACGAATTCACCGTCAAGGCGCCGGAAGACGTCACCCTGATGGACGTTTCGCCGAAGCAGGTTGTTTCTGTTGCTGCGTCGCTGATTCCGTTCCTCGAGCACGACGACGCCAACCGTGCATTGATGGGTTCCAACATGCAGCGTCAGGCTGTGCCAACCCTGCGTGCCGACAAGCCGCTGGTAGGTACCGGCATGGAGCGCAACGTTGCCCGCGACTCCGGTGTCTGCGTGGTTGCTCGCCGCGGTGGTGTGATCGACTCGGTCGACGCCAGCCGTATCGTCGTTCGCGTTGCTGATGACGAAGTCGAGACCGGCGAAGCCGGTGTTGATATCTACAACCTGACCAAGTACACCCGTTCGAACCAGAACACCTGCATCAACCAGCGTCCGCTGGTCAGCAAGGGTGACAAGGTTCAGCGTGGCGACATCATGGCCGACGGCCCGTCCACCGACATGGGTGAACTGGCACTGGGTCAGAACATGCGCATCGCGTTCATGGCGTGGAACGGCTTCAACTTCGAAGACTCCATCTGCCTGTCCGAGCGTGTGGTTCAGGAAGACCGCTTCACCACCATCCACATCCAGGAACTGACCTGTGTGGCGCGTGACACCAAGCTTGGCCCAGAGGAAATCACTGCGGACATCCCGAACGTGGGTGAAGCCGCTCTGAACAAGCTGGACGAAGCCGGTATCGTCTACGTGGGTGCCGAAGTCGGCGCTGGCGACATCCTGGTCGGCAAGGTCACGCCAAAAGGCGAAACCCAGCTGACTCCGGAAGAAAAACTGCTGCGCGCAATCTTCGGTGAGAAGGCCAGCGACGTTAAGGACACCTCCCTGCGCGTGCCAACCGGCACCAAAGGTACCGTCATCGACGTACAGGTCTTCACCCGTGATGGCGTCGAGCGCGATAGCCGAGCCCTGTCCATCGAGAAGATGCAGCTGGACGAGATCCGCAAGGACCTCAACGAAGAGTTCCGCATCGTCGAAGGTGCAACCTTCGAGCGTCTGCGTGCTGCCCTGAACGGCCAGGTGGTCGACGGTGGCGCGGGCCTGAAGAAAGGCACCGTGATCACTGACGAAGTGCTGGACGGTCTGGAGCACGGCCAGTGGTTCAAACTGCGTATGGCCGAAGATGCACTGAACGAGCAGCTGGAAAAGGCTCAACAGTACATCGTCGACCGTCGCCGTCTGCTGGACGACAAGTTCGAAGACAAGAAGCGCAAGCTGCAGCAGGGCGATGACCTGGCTCCAGGCGTACTGAAGATCGTCAAGGTCTACCTGGCAATCCGCCGTCGCATCCAGCCGGGTGACAAGATGGCCGGTCGTCACGGTAACAAGGGTGTCGTCTCGGTGATCATGCCGGTAGAAGACATGCCGCATGACGCCAACGGTACTCCGGTTGACGTGGTACTGAACCCGCTGGGCGTACCTTCGCGTATGAACGTCGGTCAGATCCTCGAAACCCACCTGGGCCTGGCGGCCAAAGGTCTGGGCGAGAAGATCGACCGCATGATCGAAGAGCAGCGTAAAGCCGCTGAACTGCGCACCTTCCTCACCGAGATCTATAACGAGATCGGTGGTCGTCAGGAGAACCTGGAAGAGTTCACCGACGAAGAGATCATCGCCCTGGCGAACAACCTGAAGAAAGGTGTGCCGATGGCCACCCCGGTCTTCGACGGTGCCAAGGAGCGTGAGATCAAGGCCATGCTGAAACTGGCAGACCTGCCAGAAAGCGGCCAGATGGTGCTGTTCGACGGCCGTACCGGCAACAAGTTCGAGCGTCCTGTGACCGTTGGTTACATGTACATGCTCAAGCTGAACCACTTGGTGGACGACAAGATGCACGCGCGTTCCACTGGTTCCTACAGCCTGGTTACCCAGCAGCCGCTGGGTGGTAAGGCGCAGTTCGGTGGTCAGCGTTTCGGGGAGATGGAAGTGTGGGCGCTGGAAGCATACGGCGCGGCATACACCCTGCAAGAAATGCTCACAGTGAAGTCGGACGACGTGAACGGCCGTACCAAGATGTACAAGAACATCGTGGATGGCGATCACCGTATGGAGCCGGGCATGCCCGAGTCCTTCAACGTGTTGATCAAAGAGATCCGTTCGCTCGGTATCGATATCGATCTGGAAACCGAATAACACGTGACGCGAAGGGGAGTGGGGCAGGTAATGCCCGCTCCCTGCTCCGCCAGGAGGAAAGGCCTTGAAAGACCTACTGAATTTGCTGAAAAACCAGGGTCAAGTCGAAGAGTTCGACGCCATCCGCATCGGTCTGGCGTCGCCTGAAATGATCCGTTCGTGGTCGTTCGGTGAAGTTAAGAAGCCGGAAACCATCAACTACCGTACGTTCAAGCCTGAGCGTGACGGCCTGTTCTGCGCCAAGATCTTTGGCCCAGTCAAGGACTACGAGTGCCTGTGCGGCAAGTACAAGCGCCTCAAGCACCGCGGCGTGATCTGCGAGAAGTGCGGCGTTGAAGTTGCCCTGGCCAAGGTTCGTCGTGAGCGCATGGCGCACATCGAACTGGCCTCGCCGGTTGCCCACATCTGGTTCCTGAAGTCGCTGCCGTCCCGTATCGGCCTGCTGATGGACATGACGCTGCGTGACATCGAGCGCGTGCTCTACTTCGAGAGCTACGTGGTGATCGATCCGGGCATGACCACCCTCGAGAAGGGTCAGCTGCTCAACGACGAACAGTACTTCGAAGCGCTGGAAGAGTTCGGTGACGACTTCGATGCCCGCATGGGTGCCGAGGCTGTCCGCGAGCTTCTGCACGCGATCGACCTGGAGCACGAGATTGGCCGCCTGCGTGAAGAGATTCCGCAGACCAACTCGGAAACCAAGATCAAGAAGCTGTCCAAGCGCCTGAAGCTGATGGAAGCTTTCCAGGGCTCGGGCAACCTGCCTGAGTGGATGGTCCTGACCGTCCTGCCAGTGCTGCCGCCGGACCTGCGTCCGCTGGTACCGCTGGACGGCGGCCGCTTCGCGACCTCCGACCTGAACGACCTGTATCGTCGGGTGATCAACCGTAACAACCGTCTGAAGCGCCTGCTCGATCTGTCGGCGCCGGACATCATCGTGCGCAACGAAAAGCGCATGCTGCAGGAAGCGGTCGACGCCCTGCTGGACAACGGCCGTCGCGGTCGCGCCATCACTGGCTCGAACAAGCGTCCGCTGAAGTCCCTGGCCGACATGATCAAAGGTAAGCAAGGTCGCTTCCGTCAGAACCTGCTCGGTAAGCGTGTGGACTACTCCGGCCGTTCGGTAATTACCGTAGGCCCGACCCTGCGTCTGCACCAGTGCGGTCTGCCGAAGAAGATGGCCCTCGAGCTGTTCAAGCCGTTCATTTTCGGCAAGCTGGAAATGCGTGGTCTGGCGACCACCATCAAGGCTGCCAAGAAGATGGTCGAGCGCGAGCTGCCAGAGGTGTGGGACGTGCTCGCCGAGGTGATCCGCGAACACCCCGTACTGCTCAACCGTGCACCGACCCTGCACCGTCTGGGTATTCAGGCCTTTGAACCGGTTCTGATCGAAGGTAAGGCTATCCAGCTGCACCCGCTGGTCTGTGCCGCGTACAACGCCGACTTCGACGGTGACCAGATGGCCGTTCACGTGCCGCTGACGCTGGAAGCCCAGCTCGAAGCGCGCGCGCTGATGATGTCGACCAACAACATCCTGTCGCCAGCCAACGGTGAGCCAATCATCGTTCCGTCGCAGGACGTTGTACTGGGTCTGTACTACATGACCCGTGAAGCCATCAACGCCAAGGGCGAAGGTCGCGTATTCGCCGACCTGCAGGAAGTCGACCGCGTGTTCCGCGCCGGCGAAGCTGCCCTGCACGCGAAAATCAAGGTTCGTATCAACGAAACCGTGAAAGACCGCGATGGCAGCATCACCAAGAACACCCGTATCGTCGACACCACCGTCGGCCGTGCGCTGCTGTTCCAGGTGGTTCCGGCAGGCCTGCCGTACGACGTGGTCAACCAGCCGATGAAAAAGAAGGCGATCTCCAAGCTGATCAACCAGTGCTACCGCGTGGTTGGTCTGAAAGAGACCGTTATCTTCGCTGACCAGCTGATGTACACCGGTTTCGCTTACTCGACCATTTCCGGCGTTTCCATCGGTGTTAACGACTTCGTTATCCCGGACGAGAAAGCCCGCATCATCGGTAACGCTACCGACGAAGTGAAGGAAATCGAGAGCCAGTACGCCTCCGGCCTGGTAACCCAGGGCGAGAAGTACAACAAGGTCATCGACTTGTGGTCGAAGGCGAACGACGAAGTGTCCAAGGCGATGATGGCCAACCTCTCGAAAGAGAAGGTCATCGACCGCGAAGGCAACGAAGTCGACCAAGAGTCCTTCAACTCGATGTATATGATGGCTGACTCGGGTGCGCGGGGTTCCGCAGCCCAGATCCGTCAGCTGGCCGGTATGCGTGGCCTGATGGCCAAGCCGGACGGCTCGATCATCGAGACGCCGATCACCGCGAACTTCCGTGAAGGTCTGAGCGTACTCCAGTACTTCATCTCGACCCACGGTGCTCGTAAGGGTCTGGCGGATACCGCACTGAAGACTGCGAACTCCGGTTACCTGACTCGTCGTCTGGTAGACGTTGCACAAGACTTGGTCGTGACCGAGATCGACTGCGGCACCGACCAGGGCCTGCTGATGACCCCGCACATCGAAGGCGGCGACGTTGTAGAGCCGCTGGGTGAGCGTGTACTGGGTCGTGTCATCGCCCGTGACGTGTTCAAGCCAGGCACCGAGGACGTCATCGTTCCGGCCGGTACCCTGGTCGACGAGCAGTGGGTCGAGTTCATCGAGCTGAACAGCATCGATGAAGTGATCGTGCGTTCGCCGATCAACTGCGAAACCCGCTTCGGTATCTGCGCCAAGTGCTACGGTCGTGACCTGGCTCGTGGTCACCAGGTGAACATCGGTGAAGCTGTCGGCGTTATCGCTGCACAGTCGATCGGTGAGCCGGGTACCCAGCTGACCATGCGTACGTTCCACATCGGTGGTGCTGCAAGCCGTACTTCGGCTGCCGACAGCGTCCAGGTGAAGAACGGCGGTATGGTTCGCCTGCACAACCTGAAACAGGTTGAGCGTGCCGACGGTAACCTGGTTGCCGTATCGCGTTCCGGCGAGCTGGCCATTGCCGACGAATTCGGTCGTGAGCGTGAGCGCTACAAGCTGCCTTACGGTGCGGTGATTTCGGTCAAGGAAGGTGACAAGGTCGAAGCTGGCGCCATCGTCGCCAAGTGGGACCCGCACACCCACCCGATCGTTACCGAACTGAAAGGTACCGTGACCTTCGTGGGCATGGAAGAAAACATCACCATCAAGCGTCAGACCGATGAGCTGACCGGCTTGACCAACATTGAAGTACTGGACGTCAAGGATCGCCCTGCCGCAGGCAAGGAAATCCGTCCGGCAATCAAGATGGTCGACGCCGCTGGCAAGGACCTGTACCTGCCGGGTACCGACGTACCTGCCCAGTACTTCCTGCCAGCTAACGCCTTGGTAGGTGTAGCTGACGGTGCTCAGATCGGTGTTGGTGACGTTATCGCGCGTATCCCGCAAGAAACGTCGAAGACCCGTGACATCACCGGTGGTCTGCCACGCGTTGCCGACCTGTTCGAAGCGCGCCGTCCGAAAGAAGCCTCGATTCTGGCTGAAGTCAGCGGCACCATCGCGTTCGGTAAAGAGACCAAGGGCAAGCGTCGTCTGGTCATTACTCCGACCGACGGCAGCGATCCGTACGAAGAGCTGATTCCGAAGTGGCGCCACCTGAACGTCTTCGAAGGCGAACAGGTAAACCGCGGCGAAGTTATCTCCGACGGCCCGAGCGATCCGCACGACATCCTGCGTCTGCTGGGTGTGAGCGCGCTGGCGAAGTACATCGTCAACGAGATCCAGGACGTTTACCGTCTGCAAGGCGTTAAGATCAACGACAAGCACATCGAGACCATCCTGCGTCAGATGCTGCGCAAGGTCGAGATCGCCGAGTCGGGTGACTCCAGCTTCATCAAGGGCGACCAGATGGAACTGACCCAGGTGCTGATGGAAAACGAGCGCCTGGCAGGGGAAGACAAGTTCGTCTCCAAGTTCACCCGCGTGCTGCTGGGTATCACCAAGGCGTCGCTGTCGACCGAATCGTTCATCTCCGCGGCTTCCTTCCAGGAAACCACCCGCGTACTGACCGAAGCGGCAGTAACCGGCAAGCGCGACTACCTGCGCGGCCTGAAAGAGAACGTGGTCGTGGGTCGTCTGATCCCGGCTGGTACTGGTCTGGCCTACCACAGCGAGCGCAAGCGCCGCCGTGATGCCGACAAACCGCTGCGTGTGAGCGCCAGTGAGGTGGAAGCCGCACTGACCGAAGCGCTGAACTCCAGCGGCAACTAAGTACAGGGCAGGGCCCCGGCAAGCCTCGAACGGCCATCGGTGACATGAAATGTTGCCGATGATCGGGCGAGGAGGGCCGGGGCCTCGTCTTGACTGGGTGCAAGATCCTCCGTAGACTTTTGTACCCTTAAATTTGGTGAGGCTCCGTCTCGCCAATTTTTGGCTTTCTTGCAAGACAATAGAGTCGCAAGACAATCAGTGGAGCTAGTAGATGGCAACTATCAACCAGCTGGTACGTCAGCCGCGCAAGCGTTCGGTCGAGAAGTCCGACGTTCCTGCGCTGCAGAACTGCCCGCAGCGTCGTGGCGTGTGCACCCGCGTGTACACCACCACGCCGAAAAAACCTAACTCGGCACTGCGTAAAGTATGCCGTGTGCGTCTGACCAACGGTTTCGAGGTTTCCTCGTACATCGGCGGTGAAGGCCACAACCTGCAAGAGCACAGCGTCGTCCTCATCCGTGGCGGCCGTGTAAAAGACTTGCCAGGTGTTCGTTACCACACCGTTCGCGGCTCTCTGGATACCTCGGGCGTTAAAGGCCGTAACCAGGGTCGTTCGAAATACGGTACCAAGCGTCCGAAGTAATCGGCCGTTTGCAGACATCCATTTTTTTGAGTCGATAAGAGTAAGGTCGGGCAGGGGTCGAAGACCCACGTCCCGGGCTAACCTGAAGACCGTTTGAGGGCTTATCATGCCAAGACGTCGTGTAGCAGCAAAACGTGAGATCCTTGACGATCCGAAGTACGGATCCCAGATCCTCGCCAAGTTCATGAACCACGTGATGGAAAGCGGCAAGAAGGCCGTAGCCGAGCGCATCGTTTACGGTGCCCTGGATGCCGTCAAAGCACGCAAGAACAGCGACCCCCTGGAAATCTTCGAGAAAGCTCTCGACGCCATCGCTCCGCTGGTCGAAGTTAAGTCCCGCCGTGTAGGCGGTGCCACTTACCAGGTTCCGGTTGAAGTTCGTCCATCCCGTCGTAACGCTCTGGCAATGCGCTGGCTCGTAGACTACGCCCGCAAGCGCGGCGAGAAGTCGATGGCTCTGCGCCTGGCCGGCGAACTGCTGGATGCTGCCGAAGGCAAAGGTGCTGCAGTCAAGAAGCGTGAAGACGTGCACCGTATGGCTGAAGCCAACAAAGCGTTCTCGCACTACCGCTTCTAATTCAAGCATCAATCATTTTGCGAGGGCTTTATGGCTCGTACTACAGCAATTAACCGCTACCGTAACATCGGTATCTGTGCCCACGTTGACGCGGGCAAGACTACCACTACCGAGCGGATCCTGTTCTACACAGGTCTGAGCCACAAGATGGGCGAGGTGCATGATGGCGCCGCGACCACCGACTGGATGGTGCAGGAGCAGGAGCGCGGTATCACCATTACCTCCGCTGCCGTTACCACCTTCTGGAAAGGTTCCCGTGGTCAGTACGACAACTACCGCGTAAACGTCATCGATACCCCCGGCCACGTTGACTTCACCATTGAAGTAGAGCGTTCGCTGCGTGTGCTCGACGGCGCGGTCGTTGTGTTCTGCGGTACTTCCGGCGTTGAGCCACAGTCCGAAACCGTATGGCGTCAGGCCAACAAGTACGGCGTTCCACGTGTTGTCTACGTGAACAAGATGGACCGTGCTGGTGCCAACTTCCTGCGCGTTATCGGTCAGATCAAGAACCGCCTGGGTCACACCCCGGTTCCGGTCCAGCTGGCTATCGGTGCGGAAGATGACTTCCAGGGTCAGGTTGACCTGATCAAGATGAAAGCCATCTACTGGAACGACGACGACAAAGGTACTACCTACCGCGAGGAAGAAATTCCTGCTGAGCTGGTGGACCTGGCCAACGAATGGCGCAGCAACATGGTCGAGGCTGCTGCCGAGGCCAACGAAGAGCTGATGAACAAGTACCTTGAAGAAGGTGACCTGTCCGTCGAAGACATCAAGGCTGGTCTGCGCGCCCGTACCCTGGCGAGCGAGATCGTTCCTGCTGTCTGCGGTTCCTCGTTCAAGAACAAGGGCGTTCCCCTGGTTCTCGACGCCGTTATTGATTTCCTGCCTGCGCCAACCGAGATCCCTGCGATCAAGGGTATCCACCCTGATCTGATCGACGTGCCGAAGGACGAGGTCACTCCAGAGCAGTACGACGAGCGTCCTGCTGACGACAACGAGCCGTTCTCGGCCCTGGCGTTCAAGATTGCCACCGACCCGTTCGTTGGTACTCTGACCTTCGTTCGCGTTTACTCGGGCTTCCTGACCTCCGGTGACTCCGTCATCAACTCGGTCAAGGGCAAGAAAGAGCGCGTTGGTCGTATGGTTCAGATGCACGCCAACCAGCGTGAAGAGATCAAGGAAGTACGTGCAGGCGACATCGCTGCTCTGATCGGCATGAAGGACGTCACCACCGGTGACACCCTGTGCAACGCCGACAAGCCGATCATCCTTGAGCGTATGGACTTCCCTGAGCCGGTGATTTCGCTCTCCGTAGAGCCGAAGACCAAGGCTGACCAGGAGAAGATGGGTATCGCACTGGGCAAGCTGGCCCAGGAAGACCCGTCGTTCCGCGTCAAGACCGACGAAGAGACGGGTCAGACCATCATCTCCGGTATGGGTGAGCTGCACCTGGACATCCTCGTTGACCGCATGAAGCGCGAGTTCAACGTCGAGTGCAACGTCGGCAAGCCGCAGGTTTCGTACCGCGAGAAGATCACCAAGTCCAACGTCGAAATCGAAGGTAAGTTCGTTCGTCAGTCGGGTGGTCGTGGTCAGTTCGGTCACTGCTGGATCCGTTTCTCGGAGCCGGACGTCGACGAGAAGGGCAACATCACCGAAGGTCTGGTGTTCACCAACGAAGTCGTTGGTGGTGTGATTCCTAAGGAATTCATCGCCCCGATCCAGAAGGGTATCGAAGAGCAGATGAAGAACGGCGTTGTTGCCGGCTATCCGCTGCTCGGCCTGAAGGCTACGGTATTCGACGGTTCGTACCACGACGTCGACTCCAACGAAATGGCGTTCAAGATCGCTGCTTCGATGGCGACCAAGCAACTGGCCCAGAAGGGCGGTGGCGTGGTGCTTGAGCCGATCATGAAGGTCGAAGTTGTAACCCCGGAAGATTACCTGGGTGACGTGATGGGTGACCTGAGCCGTCGTCGTGGGATGATCCAGGGTAATGAAGACTCGGTGTCCGGCAAGGTAATCACTGCTGAGGTGCCGCTGGGAGAGATGTTCGGTTACGCAACCGACGTTCGTTCCATGTCTCAGGGTCGCGCAAGCTACTCCATGGAATTCTCGAAATACGCTGAAGCTCCGTCGAACATCGTCGAAGCTCTCATTAAAAAACAAGGCTGATTCAGCCCCTTTAGGCTAGGAGTTCACTGTCGTGGCTAAAGAAAAATTTGATCGTTCCCTTCCCCACGTTAACGTCGGCACTATCGGCCACGTTGACCACGGTAAGACCACTCTGACCGCAGCTCTGACTCGCGTCTGCTCCGAAGTTTTCGGTTCGGCCGTCGTTGAGTTCGACAAAATCGACTCGGCTCCAGACATTCAGATGACTGTTACCCTGATCAAGACCATCGCAATGGAAGACGGTCTGCGCTTCGCTATCCGTGAAGGCGGTCGTACCGTCGGCGCCGGCGTCGTAGCCAAAATCATCGAGTAATCACTCGACCGATTGAAAAAAACCCCCGCTCAGCGGGGGTTTTTTTTATTGGGTTGACACTAAATTGGGGCGTCTATAGAATCACGCCTCCTTTTAGCGGGCGTAGTGCGTCCGTTGGGAACAGCCTGGAGTCTGAAATCCAATGCAAAATCAGCAAATCCGTATCAGGTTGAAGGCTTTCGACCATCGCCTGATCGACCAATCCACCCAGGAAATCGTGGAAACCGCGAAACGTACTGGTGCACAAGTGCGTGGTCCAATTCCACTGCCTACCCGCAAAGAGCGTTTCACCGTTCTGGTCTCCCCGCACGTCAACAAAGACGCGCGTGACCAGTACGAGATTCGCACTCATAAGCGTGTTCTGGACATCGTCCAGCCAACGGATAAAACCGTTGACGCGCTGATGAAGCTTGATCTGGCGGCAGGTGTGGAAGTACAGATCAGCCTCGGCTAAGACTTCGGTCTAGTCGTGTAACGCTCTGAAATGGGCGGCCATAGCGGGTGAAAGCCCCGTACACTCATGAGGTTTACAACATGACTATTGGTGTAATCGGTCGCAAGTGCGGTATGACCCGCATTTTCACCGAAGAAGGTGTCTCCATTCCGGTCACGGTCATTGAGATCGAGCCGAATCGTGTCACCCAGTTCAAAACTGAAGAAACCGATGGCTACCGTGCAGTGCAAGTCACTGTCGGCGAGCGTCGTGCTTCGCGTGTGACTGCCGCTCAGGCAGGTCACTTCGCCAAGGCCAACGTTGCCGCTGGTCGCGGTGTCTGGGAGTTCCGTCTTGAAGAAGGCGAGTTCCAGGCTGGCGACTCTATCAAAGCTGAACTCTTCACTGCAGGCCAGCTGGTTGACGTTACTGGTCAGTCCAAAGGTAAAGGCTTCGCCGGTACCATCAAGCGCTGGAACTTCCGTGGCCAGGACAACACCCACGGTAACTCCGTGTCGCACCGTGTCCCGGGCTCCATCGGCCAGTGCCAGACTCCTGGTCGTGTGTTCAAGGGCAAGAAAATGTCCGGTCACATGGGCGCCGAGCGCGTGACTGTTCAGTCCCTGGAAGTAGTTCGCGTAGACGCTGAGCGCAACCTGCTGCTCGTCAAGGGTGCCGTTCCTGGCGCTACTGGCGGCGACGTGGTTGTACGTCCAGCTGTCAAGGCTCGCGGTTAAGGGGATACTGACATGCAACTTAATGTAAATGACGCTCAGGCGATCGAAGTTTCCGAACTGGCTTTCGGTGGCGAATTCAACGAGACGCTGGTACACCAAGCAGTCGTGGCCTACATGGCCGGCGGCCGTCAGGGCACCAAGCAGCAAAAGACCCGTTCCGACGTGGCTGGTGGCGGTAAGCGCCCATGGCGTCAGAAGGGTACTGGCCGTGCTCGTGCTGGTACCACCCGTGGTCCGATCTGGCGTGGCGGTGGTGTAACCTTCGCAGCTCGTCCTCAAGATCACTCGCAGAAGCTCAACAAGAAGATGTATCGCGCAGCTCTGCGCTCCATCCTCGCTGAGCTGGTGCGTAGCGACCGTCTGGTCGTGGTTCAGGACTTCGCTGTTGAAGCGCCGAAAACCAAAGATCTGCTGAACAAGCTGAACGGCATGGGTCTGAACGACGTACTGATCGTTTCCGACGCTGTTGATCAGAACCTGTACCTGGCTGCTCGCAACCTGCCGCACGTCGACGTACGTGACGTTCAAGGTTCCGACCCGGTCAGTCTGATCGCATACGAGAAGGTGTTGATCACCGTCTCGGCCGTGAAGAAATTCGAGGAGCTGCTGGGATGAACCAGGAACGCGTATTCAAAGTCCTCCTTGGCCCGCACGTTTCCGAGAAGGCTACCGTTCTGGCTGAGAAAAAAGGCCAGTTCGTATTCAAGGTTGCTACCGATGCAACCAAGCTGGAAATCAAGAAAGCTGTCGAAGGCCTGTTCAACGTAAAAGTTGAAAACGTGTCGACTGTTAACGTTCTGGGTAAAACCAAGCGTACCGCACGTGGTCTGGGCAAGCGTAATGACTGGAAGAAGGCGATCGTCTCCCTTCAGCCAGGCCAAGATCTCGATTTCAGCAGCAGTGCTGAGTAAGGAAGGGGTGCATCATGGCAATCGTTAAATGCAAACCGACTTCCCCTGGCCGCCGTTTCGTGGTCAAGGTGGTCAACAAGGAGCTGCACAAAGGCGCTCCTCACGCACCGCTGATCGAGAAAAAATCGAAGTCTGGTGGTCGTAACAACAATGGCCGCATTACCACTCGTCACGTTGGTGGTGGTCACAAGCAGCATTACCGTCTGGTCGACTTCCGTCGCAACGACAAAGATGGCATTCCAGCCACTGTCGAGCGTATCGAATACGATCCAAACCGTACTGCTCACATCGCCCTGCTGTGCTACGCAGACGGTGAGCGTCGCTACATCATCGCCCCTAAAGGCGTGAGCGCTGGCGACCAGCTGATCGCAGGTGCTCTGGCCCCAATCAAGGCCGGTAACTCCCTGCAGCTGCGCAACATCCCAGTAGGTAGCACCATTCACGGCATCGAACTGAAGCCGGGTAAAGGTGCTCAGATCGCACGTTCCGCTGGTGCTTCGGCTCAGCTGATCGCCCGCGAAGGTGTCTACGTGACCCTGCGTCTGCGCTCTGGTGAAATGCGTAAAGTCCTGGCTGAGTGCCGTGCGACCCTGGGCGAAGTCTCGAACTCCGAGCACAGCCTGCGTTCGCTGGGTAAAGCTGGTGCCAAACGCTGGCGCGGCGTTCGCCCAACCGTTCGTGGTGTTGCCATGAACCCGGTTGACCACCCACATGGTGGTGGTGAAGGTCGTACCTCCGGTGGTCGTCATCCGGTATCGCCATGGGGCTTCCCAACCAAGGGTGCGAAGACCCGCGGTAATAAGCGTACCGACAACATGATCGTCCGTCGTCGCAAGTAACTAGAGGGATACGACAGTGCCACGTTCTCTGAAAAAAGGTCCTTTTATCGATCTTCACCTGTTGAAGAAGGTCGAAGTGGCGGTGGAGAAGAACGATCGCAAGCCAGTTAAAACCTGGTCGCGTCGCTCGATGATCCTGCCACAAATGGTCGGTCTGACCATCGCGGTTCACAACGGTCGCCAGCATGTCCCAGTTCTCGTGAACGAAGACATGGTCGGCCACAAACTGGGCGAGTTCGCCGGTACCCGCACCTATCGCGGGCACGTGGCTGACAAGAAAGCCAAGCGTTAAGGGGTAAGGAAATGGAAGTAGCCGCTAAGTTGTCGGGCGCTCGCATCTCCGCCCAGAAAGCCCGCTTGGTCGCCGACCAGATCCGCGGGAAGAAGGTGGGCGAAGCGCTCAACCTGTTGGCCTTCAGCAGCAAAAAAGCCGCTGAAATCATGAAGAAAGTCCTCGAGTCGGCCGTAGCCAACGCCGAACACAACGAAGGCGCAGACGTTGATGACCTGAAGGTCTCCACCGTCTTCGTCAACGAAGGGCGTTCGCTGAAGCGCATCATGCCACGTGCCAAAGGCCGTGCTGATCGCATCGTCAAGCGGTCTTGCCATATCACTGTCAAGGTTGCGGACAAGTAACGGAGTCGATCAGATGGGTCAGAAAGTACATCCCACTGGCATTCGCCTGGGAATCGTCAAGGAGCACACCTCCGTCTGGTACGCAGACGGTGCTACTTACGCAGATTACCTGTTGAAGGATCTGAAAACGCGTGAGTACCTCCAAGACAAACTAAAAAGCGCGTCCGTAAGCCGTATCGATATTCATCGTCCGGCTCAAACTGCACGCATCACCATCCACACCGCTCGTCCAGGTATCGTTATCGGGAAGAAAGGTGAAGATGTCGAGAAGCTGCGTCAGGACCTGACCAAGCAGATGGGTGTGCCTGTGCACATCAACATCGAAGAGATCCGCAAGCCGGAACTCGACGCTATGCTGGTTGCGCAGAGCGTAGCTCAGCAGCTGGAACGCCGCGTAATGTTCCGTCGCGCCATGAAGCGCGCCGTACAGAACGCCATGCGTATTGGTGCCAAGGGCATCAAGATCCAGGTGAGCGGTCGTCTCGGCGGTGCTGAGATTGCTCGTACCGAGTGGTATCGCGAAGGTCGTGTGCCTCTGCACACCCTGCGTGCCGATATCGACTACAACACCTACGAAGCTCACACCACTTACGGTGTGATCGGTGTGAAGGTTTGGATCTTCAAAGGCGAAGTTATTGGTGGTCGCCAAGAAGAACTGAAACCACAAGCACCAGCGCCTCGTAAAAAAGCTGCTAAGTAAGGGGTACGCCAAATGTTGCAACCAAAGCGTACAAAATTCCGCAAGCAGATGACTGGCCACAACCGTGGTCTGGCACTGCGCGGTAGCAAAGTCAGCTTCGGCGAATTCGCCCTGAAAGCTGTTGCTCGCGGTCGCCTCACCGCTCGCCAGATCGAGTCCGCACGTCGTGCGCTGACCCGTCACGTTAAGCGTGGCGGTAAGATCTGGATCCGTGTGTTCCCGGACAAGCCGATCTCCAAGAAGCCTCTCGAGGTTCGTATGGGTAAAGGTAAAGGCTCCGTGGAATACTGGGTTGCCCAGATCCAGCCAGGCAAAGTCCTGTACGAGATCGAGGGTGTTTCTGAAGAGCTGGCGCGCGAAGCTTTCGCCCTGGCTGCTGCAAAGCTGCCTCTCGCCACCTCCTTTGTTAAGCGGACGGTGATGTGATGAAAGCGAATGAACTTCGTGAAAAATCTGCACAGCAACTGAATGAGCAACTGCTCGGCTTGCTGCGCGACCAGTTCAATCTGCGTATGCAGAAAGCAACTGGCCAGTTGGGGCAGTCGCACCTGCTCTCGCAAGTTAAGCGTGACATCGCTCGCGTGAAAACTGTGCTTAACCAGCAGGCAGGTAAGTGATCATGGCTGAAGCTGAAAAAACCGTCCGTACGCTGACTGGCCGTGTCGTCAGCGACAAAATGGACAAGACCATCACCGTTCTGATCGAGCGTCGCGTAAAGCACCCGATCTACGGTAAATACGTTAAGCGTTCGACTAAGCTGCACGCGCACGACGAATCCAACCAGTGCAAAATCGGCGACAAGGTTTCCATCCGTGAAACCCGTCCGCTGGCCAAGACCAAGTCCTGGGCACTGGTTGAAGTCCTCGAACGCGCTGTTGAAGTCTAAGGGCTAGGGGTCGGAGAAATTTTATGATTCAGACTCAATCCATGCTCGATGTGGCCGATAACAGCGGCGCTCGTCGCGTCATGTGCATCAAGGTGCTCGGCGGCTCGCACCGCCGTTACGCCGGCATCGGTGACATCATCAAAGTAACCGTCAAGGAAGCAATTCCGCGCGGTAAGGTCAAAAAAGGCCAGGTGATGACTGCTGTTGTCGTCCGTACCCGTCACGGTGTACGTCGCGCTGACGGTTCCATCATTCGTTTCGACGGCAACGCTGCTGTTCTGCTGAACACCAAGCAAGAGCCGATCGGCACTCGCATTTTCGGGCCAGTGACCCGTGAACTTCGTACTGAGAAGTTCATGAAGATCGTCTCGCTCGCCCCTGAAGTGCTGTAAGGAGATCCGACATGCAAAAGATTCGTCGTGACGACGAGATCATCGTGATCGCCGGCAAAGACAAAGGTAAGCGCGGTAAGGTGCTGAAGGTTCTGGCTGATGACCGTCTGGTCATCGGTGGCGTGAACCTGGTTAAGCGTCATACCAAGCCTAACCCGATGGCGGGCGTTCAGGGCGGTATCGTCGAAAAAGAAGCGCCTCTGCACGCTTCCAACGTTGCCATCTTCAATGGCGAAACCAACAAGGCTGACCGCGTTGGTTTCAAAGTAGAAGACGGTAAGAAAATTCGTGTCTTCAAGTCGACCCAAAAAGCGGTTGATGCTTGAACACTGCTAGGTAGAAGACCATGGCACGACTGAAAGAGATTTACCGGAACGAAATCGCTCCTAAGCTTAAGGAAGAACTTAAGCTGTCGAACGTGATGGAAGTTCCGCGCGTTACCAAGATCACCCTGAACATGGGTCTGGGCGAAGCGATCGGCGACAAGAAAGTCATCGAGCACGCTGTAGCCGACCTGGAAAAGATCACCGGTCAAAAGCCGGTCGTGACTTTCGCTCGTAAATCCATCGCGGGCTTCAAAGTCCGTGAGGGATGGCCGATCGGCGTCAAGGTGACCCTGCGTAGCGACAAGATGTACGAATTCCTGGACCGCCTGCTGGCGATCTCCCTGCCTCGGGTACGCGACTTCCGCGGCCTGAATGCCAAGTCCTTCGATGGCCGTGGCAACTACAGCATGGGCGTGAAAGAGCAGATCATCTTCCCGGAAATCGATTACGACAAGATCGATGCTCTGCGCGGTTTGGACATCACCCTGACCACCACTGCTCGTTCGGATGACGAAGGCCGCGCTCTGCTGCGTGCATTCAAATTCCCGTTCCGCAACTGATTGGAGTAGGAAAATGGCCAAGAAGAGCATGAAAAACCGCGAGCTGAAGCGTCAGCTCACGGTAGCCAAGTTCGCCAAAAAGCGTGCTGAGCTGAAAGCGACCATCGTCAATCTGAACGCCTCTCCAGAAGAGCGTTTTGCTGCCGTTGTCGCTCTGCAGAAGCAGCCGCGTGATGCCAGCGCTGCGCGTCTGCGCAACCGTTGCCGCCTGACCGGTCGTCCTCACGGTGTATACCGTAAGTTCGGCCTGGGCCGTAACATGCTGCGTCAAGCTGCAATGCGCGGCGACGTACCAGGCCTGGTCAAAGCCTCCTGGTAATCGCTGCAGGTGTGATCCCGGCGGAAGGGGAGCGATCTTCCGACCGCCGGTGACCTCGCCAACAAACAAGCCCCTTCATGGGGCTTGTTTCGTTTCTGCCTTGTGTCTAGAATGACCGGCTCACCCGAGCCTGGGTTTTTTACCCTGCCCGCTTGGGTGGTTGTGATAGCCGCAAGGCTAATATTTCTTGTATCAGGAGCATCTAGCCCATGAGTATGCAGGACCCGTTAGCGGACATGCTAACTCGCATCCGTAATGCCCAGATGGCTGAAAAGTCCGTCGTAAGCATGCCTTCCTCCACCCTGAAGGTCGCGGTTGCCAAAGTTCTGAAAGACGAAGGTTACATTGCTGGTTACCAGGTAACTGGTGAGGCCAAGCCTTCCCTTTCGATCGAACTGAAGTACTTCGAAGGCCGTCCGGTCATCGAGGAACTGAAGCGTTCCAGCCGTCCTGGCCTGCGCCAGTACAAGGCCGTCACCGACCTGCCGAAAGTTCGTGGCGGTCTGGGCGTGTCTATTGTCTCCACCAACAAAGGTGTGATGACTGACCGCGCTGCGCGCGCTGCCGGTGTCGGCGGCGAAGTTCTGTGCACAGTGTTCTAAGGGGAGATAGGCATGTCTCGCGTCGCTAAGAACCCCGTTAAGCTGCCATCCGGTGTCGAAGTCAAATTCGCCGGTCAGCAGCTTTCGGTGAAGGGTGCCAAAGGCACTCTCGAACTGAACGTTCACTCGTCTGTTGAAGTTACCGAAGAGTCTGGCGAGCTGCGTTTCGTCGCTCGCAATGGTGACCAGCAAGCTCGCGCCATGGCCGGTACTACCCGTGCCCTGGTGAACAACATGGTCCAAGGCGTAAGCCAAGGCTTCGAGCGCAAGCTCCAGCTGGTCGGTGTTGGTTACAAGGCGCAGGCCAAAGGCGAAATCCTGAACCTGGCCCTGGGCTTCTCTCACCCAGTGGACTACGAACTGCCAGCCGGCATCACCGCTGAAACGCCTAGCCAGACCGACATCCTGATCAAGGGTATCGACAAGCAGCTGGTAGGTCAGGTGGCCGCTGAAATCCGCGGGTTCCGTCCGCCAGAGCCTTACAAAGGCAAGGGTGTACGTTACGCGGACGAAGCAGTCCGTCGTAAAGAAGCCAAGAAGAAGTAGGGCCTAGCAAATGACCGACAAAAAAGTTATTCGACTGCGTCGCGCTCGCAAAGCACGCCTCAAGATGCACGAACTCGAAGTCGTGCGCCTGTGCGTGTTCCGCTCCTCGCAGCACATCTACGCCCAGGTCATTTCGGCCGACGGCAGCAAGGTTCTGGCAAGCGCCTCGACCTTGGACAAAGACCTGCGTGATGGCGCCACTGGCAACATCGACGCGGCCACTAAGGTTGGCAAGCTGGTAGCTGAGCGTGCGAAAGCCGCCGGTGTATCTCAAGTTGCCTTTGACCGTTCCGGCTTCAAGTACCACGGCCGCGTCAAAGCGCTGGCTGATGCTGCTCGTGAAGGCGGGCTGGAGTTCTAAGTTATGGCAAATAACGATCAAAAGCGCGACGAAGGCTACATCGAGAAGCTGGTTCAAGTTAACCGCGTAGCTAAAACCGTTAAAGGCGGCCGTATCTTCACCTTCACCGCGCTGACCGTGGTTGGTGATGGCAAGGGTCGCGTCGGTTTCGGCCGTGGCAAGTCGCGCGAAGTACCTGCTGCGATCCAGAAAGCCATGGAAGCTGCTCGTCGCAACATGATCCAGGTTGACCTGAAGGGCACTACCCTGCAGTACGCCACCAAGGCTGCCCACGGCGCCTCGAAGGTTTACATGCAGCCTGCCTCGGAAGGTACCGGTATCATCGCCGGCGGCGCCATGCGTGCCGTCCTGGAAGTTGCTGGTGTTCAGAACGTCCTGGCCAAGTGCTACGGTTCGACCAACCCGGTGAACGTGGTTTACGCCACCTTCAAGGGTCTGAAAGCCATGCAATCTCCTGAGTCCATTGCTGCCAAGCGCGGCAAGAGCGTTGAGGAGATCTTCTAATCATGGCAACCGTAAAAGTAACGCTGATCAAGAGCGTCTCGGGCCGCCTGCCTAACCACAAACTGTGCGTTAAAGGTCTGGGTCTGCGTCGCATCGGTCACACTGTAGAAGTCCAGGATACTCCCGAGAACCGCGGGATGATCAACAAGGCTTACTACATGCTGAAGGTCGAGGGTTAATCGATGAAACTCAATGATCTGAGTCCAGCGCCGGGTTCCCGTCGCGAGAAGCATCGTCCAGGTCGTGGTATCGGTAGCGGTCTGGGTAAGACCGGCGGCCGTGGCCACAAAGGTCAGACCTCCCGTTCCGGTGGTTCGATCGCTCCTGGCTTCGAAGGCGGTCAACAGCCGCTGCACCGTCGTCTGCCGAAGTTCGGCTTCGTTTCCCTGAAAGCCATGGACCGCGCTGAAGTGCGTCTGTCCGAGCTGGCCAAAGTGGAAGGCGACGTGGTTTCCGTACAGTCCCTGAAGGACGCCAACGTGATTGGCCAGAACGTACAGCGTGTGAAAATCATGCTGTCTGGCGAAGTCACTCGCGCAGTCACCATCAAGGGCATCGCAGCCACCAAGGGTGCGCGTGCGGCTATCGAAGCAGCTGGCGGCAAGTTCGAGGAATAAATGGCTAAGCAAGGTGCTCTCTCTTCGCTCGGTAAGGGCGGGATGTCGGAACTCTGGGCTCGTCTGCGCTTTCTGTTCATGGCGATCATCGTCTATCGGATAGGTGCGCATATCCCGGTTCCTGGCATCAATCCGGACCGTCTGGCGGATCTGTTTCGGCAGAATGAGGGGACCATTCTTAGCTTGTTCAACATGTTTTCCGGTGGCGCGCTTGAGCGCATGAGCATCTTTGCACTGGGGATCATGCCGTACATCTCGGCATCGATCATCATGCAGCTGATGACGGCGGTCAGCCCGCAACTGGAGCAGTTGAAGAAGGAAGGTGAAGCTGGCCGTCGCAAGATCAGCCAGTACACCCGCTACGGCACCGTTATCCTGGCACTGGTTCAAGCCATTGGCATGTCCATTGGCCTGGCCAACCAGGGCGTGGCGTTTTCTGCGGGTCTCGGCTTCTATGTCGTTGCTGTCTCCACCTTTGTGGCAGGCGCGATGTTCATGATGTGGCTGGGCGAGCAGATCACCGAGCGCGGTGTGGGCAACGGTATCTCGATGTTGATCTTCGCAGGTATCGTTGCCGGTCTTCCGAGAGCAATCGGGCAGTCTTTCGAGTCTGCACGCACAGGCGATATCAACATTTTCGCCCTGGTCGCAATCGGTTTGCTTGCAGTAGCGATCATCGGTTTCGTGGTGTTCATTGAGCGTGGTCAGCGTCGTATCGCCGTTCACTACGCCAAGCGTCAGCAGGGCCGCAAGGTCTTCGCTGCGCAGACCAGCCACTTGCCGCTGAAGGTGAACATGGCAGGGGTTATCCCGGCCATTTTCGCGAGCAGCATTTTGCTGTTCCCGGCTTCGCTGGGTGCCTGGTTCGGTCAGTCCGAAGGTATGGGCTGGCTGCAGGACATCTCGCAGTCGATCGCTCCTGGTCAGCCGTTGAACATTCTGCTGTTTAGTGCAGGGATCATTTTCTTCTGCTTCTTCTACACAGCGTTGATGTTCAACCCGAAAGACGTAGCGGAAAACCTGAAGAAGTCCGGTGCCTTTATTCCGGGTATCCGTCCTGGTGAGCAGTCCGCACGCTACATTGATGGCGTTCTGACTCGTCTGACCATGTTCGGTGCTCTTTACATGATGGCCGTCTGCCTTCTGCCCCAGTTCCTGGTGGTGGCAGCAAATGTGCCGTTCTACCTTGGCGGGACCTCGTTGCTGATTGTGGTAGTGGTTGTGATGGACTTCATGTCCCAAGTACAATCGCACCTCGTTTCGCACCAGTACGAATCCCTGATGAAGAAAGCCAACCTGAAAGGCTACGGCGGCAGCGGTCTGCTGCGCTGATACGCCCCTAAGGTTCGAGGAGTCGGTAATGAAAGTTCGTGCATCGGTGAAAAAGCTGTGCCGTAACTGCAAGATCATCCGTCGCGAAGGCGTCGTACGAGTGATCTGCAGCGCGGAACCGCGTCACAAACAGCGCCAAGGCTGAGTGTGATCTGCGCTTCAAACCCAGCAGCTAGTGTGCTGCTGGGTTGATTATTCGTTTCTACAGCGATATTATCTCGCGCCCTATTTCTTGGCTTCCGGGGCGTAGGTAGCTGTCAATTGGAGTCCCACTGAATGGCCCGTATTGCAGGCGTCAACATTCCAGATAACAAGCATACTGTTATCTCGCTGACCTACATCTATGGTGTCGGTCGCACAACTGCACAGAAGATCTGTGCAGACGCTGGTGTCAACCCAGCCGCAAAGATCAAGGATCTGAGCGACGAGCAAATCGAAACCCTGCGTGGCGAAGTCGCGAAGTTCACCACCGAAGGTGACCTGCGTCGTGACATCAACATGAAGATCAAACGCTTGATGGACCTGGGTTGCTACCGCGGCCTGCGTCATCGTAAAGGTCTGCCGGTTCGCGGTCAGCGCACCAAGACCAACGCACGCACCCGTAAGGGCCCGCGTAAGCCGATCCGCAAGTAATCGCCCAGGAATATAGACATGGCAAAACCTGCTGCTCGTCCTCGTAAGAAAGTCAAAAAGACAGTGGTTGATGGCATCGCCCACATCCACGCTTCTTTCAACAACACCATCGTGACCATCACCGACCGTCAGGGCAACGCACTGTCCTGGGCTACTTCCGGTGGTTCGGGTTTCCGTGGTTCGCGCAAATCCACCCCGTTCGCAGCCCAGATTGCTGCTGAGCGTGCTGGTCAAGCTGCGCTGGAATATGGTCTGAAGAACCTCGACGTCAACGTCAAGGGTCCAGGTCCAGGTCGTGAATCCGCCGTTCGTGCATTGAACAGCTGCGGCTACAAGATCGCCAGCATCACCGACGTGACGCCAATCCCGCACAACGGGTGCCGTCCGCCGAAGAAGCGTCGCGTGTAATCAGGAGACAGAAGAATGGCACGTTACATTGGTCCAAAATGCAAACTGTCTCGTCGTGAAGGCACCGACCTGTTCCTGAAGAGCGGCGTTCGCGCTCTGGAATCGAAGTGCAACATCGAAGCAGCCCCAGGTATCCACGGCCAGCGCCGTGGCCGTCAGTCCGACTACGGTACCCAGCTGCGCGAGAAACAAAAAGTCCGTCGTATCTACGGTGTTCTGGAGCGTCAGTTCCGCGGTTACTACCAAGCTGCTGCCTCGAAAAAAGGCGCAACCGGTGAGAACCTGCTGCAGCTGCTCGAGTGCCGTCTGGATAACGTCGTTTACCGTATGGGCTTCGGTTCGACTCGTTCCGAATCCCGTCAGCTGGTTTCGCACAAAGCGATCAGCGTCAACGGTAAGACTGTAAACATTCCATCCTACCAAGTTCGTCCGGGTGACGTGGTCGCGGTTCGCGAGAAGTCGCTGAACCAGCTGCGCATTGTTCAAGCCCTTGAACTGTGCGCCCAGCGTGGCCGAGTTGAGTGGGTAGACGTAGATTCCGCTAAGAAGTCGGGCGTTTTCAAGAACGTTCCAGCTCGTGGCGATCTGTCTGCCGACATCAACGAAAACCTGATTGTCGAGCTCTACTCCAAGTAAGGGCTAGAAAATAGGTGCATCCATGCAGATTTCGGTAAATGAGTTCCTGACTCCCCGCCATATTGATGTGCAGGTAGTCAGTCCGACCCGCGCCAAGATTACGCTCGAGCCTCTCGAGCGTGGTTTCGGCCATACCCTGGGCAACGCGCTGCGCCGCATCCTGTTGTCCTCCATGCCTGGCTGTGCAGTAGTCGAGGCCGAGATCGATGGCGTACTCCATGAGTACTCCGCGATCGAAGGTGTTCAGGAAGACGTAATTGAAATCCTGTTGAACCTGAAAGGCCTGGCTATCAAACTGCACGGTCGTGACGAAGTTACGCTGACCTTGTCGAAAAAGGGTTCGGGGGTGGTTACCGCTGCCGATATTCAGCTGGATCACGATGTCGAGATCGTCAACCCCGATCACGTAATCGCGAACCTGGCGTCCAACGGCGCCCTGAACATGAAGCTCACCGTAGCTCGTGGTCGTGGTTACGAGCCGGCTGACTCCCGTCAAACCGACGAAGACGAAAGCCGTAGCATTGGCCGTCTGCAGCTGGACGCTTCGTTCAGCCCGGTGCGTCGTATCGCCTATGTGGTCGAGAACGCCCGTGTTGAACAGCGTACCAACCTGGACAAGCTGGTCATTGATCTGGAAACCAACGGCACCCTGGATCCTGAAGAGGCTATCCGCCGCGCTGCGACCATCCTGCAACAGCAGCTGGCCGCGTTCGTCGACCTCAAAGGTGACAGTGAGCCTGTCGTAGTCGAGCAGGAAGACGAGATCGATCCGATCCTGCTGCGCCCGGTTGACGACCTGGAACTGACTGTACGTTCGGCCAACTGCCTCAAGGCGGAGAACATCTACTACATCGGCGACCTGATTCAGCGTACCGAAGTAGAGCTGTTGAAGACTCCTAACCTTGGCAAGAAGTCCCTGACTGAAATCAAGGACGTTCTGGCCTCTCGTGGTCTGTCTCTCGGCATGCGCCTCGACAACTGGCCGCCTGCAAGTCTTAAGAAAGACGACAAGGCGACCGCCTGATCGTCGTAATCACCGAACGTAGTGTTTGGTAAGGAATGAATCATGCGTCATCGTAAAAGTGGACGTCACCTGAGCCGTACCAGCTCTCACCGCAAGGCTATGTTCCAGAACATGGCAGTGTCGTTGATCGAGCACGAGCTGATCAAAACCACCCTGCCGAAAGCCAAGGAACTGCGCCGCGTTGCCGAGCCGCTGATCACCCTGGCCAAGGAAGACAGCGTTGCTAACCGTCGTCTGGCCTTCGACCGTACCCGTTCGAAGTCCGCTGTTGGCAAACTGTTCAACGACCTGGGCAAGCGTTACGCCACCCGTCAGGGCGGCTACCTGCGCATCCTGAAGTGCGGTTTCCGCGCTGGCGACAACGCGCCTATGGCGTACGTCGAGCTGGTTGATCGTCCGGTCGGCGGTGCTGTAGAAGCTGCTGAGTAAGACGTTCTGTCTGCTACAAAGAACCGGGCCTAGTGCCCGGTTTTTTGTGTCTGCAGATATTGTTTATTTCTATTGATACAAGTCATGTAATGAATTTGTTCTGAAACAACCGCTCGTCGATACTCCTTCTCAAGCCGTTTAGCCGGCGCCTGAAGACCGATAAGGAGAGCCCATGAGCAAAATTCTCACCACCGCCAGCGGTGCACCTGTAGCCGACAACCAGAATTCCCGCTCGGCCGGCCCACGCGGCCCGCTGCTGCTCGACGACTTCCACCTGATCGAGAAGCTCGCCCACTTCAACCGTGAGAACATCCCTGAGCGCCGTGTGCACGCCAAAGGCTCGGGTGCCTACGGTACCTTCACCGTCACCCGCGATATCACCTCGCACACCAGTGCCAAGTTGTTCGAACAGATCGGCAAGCAGACCGAGACCTTCCTGCGATTCTCGACGGTCGGCGGCGAGCGTGGCTCGGCGGATACCGAACGTGACCCACGTGGTTTTGCGGTGAAGTTCTACACCGAGGAAGGCAACTGGGACATCGTTGGCAACAACACGCCGGTGTTCTTCATCCGTGACCCGCTCAAGTTCCCGGATTTTATCCACACCCAGAAGCGCCACCCGCAAACCAACCTGAAGAACGCCCAGATGATGTGGGACTTCTGGTCGCACTCGCCCGAGGCGCTGCACCAGGTCACCATCCTGTTCTCTGACCGCGGTATCCCGGACGGGTACCGGCACATGCACGGCTTCGGTAGCCACACCTACAGCCTGATCAATGCCAAAGGCGAGCGCACCTGGGTCAAATGGCACTTCAAGACCCAGCAAGGCATCAAGAACCTGGTTCCGGCCGATGCCGCACGCCTGGCCGGTACTGATCCGGACTACGCCCAGCGTGACCTGTTCGAAGCCATCGAGCGTGGCGACTTCCCGCGTTGGACCGTGTGCATCCAGGTGATGAGCGAGGCCGAGGCCGCCAACCGCGACGAGAACCCGTTCGACGTTACCAAGACCTGGTCGCAGAAGGACTACCCGCTGATCGAGGTCGGTGTACTGGAGCTCAACCGCAACCCGCTGAACTACTTTGCCGAAGTGGAACAGGCGACGTTCGGCCCCAGCAACATGGTCCCGGGTGTCGGCCTGTCGCCTGACCGCATGCTGCAGGGCCGCGTATTCGCCTACGCCGATGCACACCGCTACCGTGTGGGTACCAACCACCAGCAACTGCCGGTGAACGCCCCACGCAGCCCGGTGAACAGCTACCAGCGCGATGGTTCGATGACCATGGGCAGCTATGGCAGTACGCCGAACTATGAGCCCAACAGCTACGCTGATGCGCCGAAGCAGTCGCCACGCCACGCCGAACCCGCACTGGCCCTCAGCGGTGCAGCGGACCGTCACGACCACCGCGAGGACAACGACTACTACAGCCACGCCGGTGCGTTGTTCCGCCTGATGAGCGACGAGCAGAAGGCGCTGCTGATCAGCAACATCGCCGGCACCATGGCGGGCGTCAGCGAAGACGTGATTCAGCGCCAGTTGCAGCACTTCTTCAAGGCCGACCCTGCCTATGGCGAAGGCATCGCCAAGGCATTGGGCGTGAATCTCGCCTAAGTCGAAGTGATAAGTAGAACCGCCCTCATTTGGGCGGTTTTTCAATGAAAATCACTACTGTTTAACCGATTTTTTGCATGTAATTGCGCGCTTTTCAGTGACCGCGCGCAAAAGCTGGTTCACACTATGTGCATCAAGCCGTTTTCACAGGGAGAATCAGGGCGATGCAAGGTCACCCGGACGTAATCAACTACCTCGTCACGTTGCTGAAGGGCGAACTGGCGGCTCGCGACCAGTATTTCATTCACTCGCGCATGTACGAAGACTGGGGCCTGTCCAAGCTCTACGAGCGTATCAACCACGAGATGGAAGAAGAGACGCAGCACGCTGATGCCCTGATGCGTCGTATCCTCATGCTCGAAGGCACTCCCGACATGCGCGCGGACGACCTCGAAGTGGGCAGCACCGTGCCGGAAATGATCGAGGCCGACCTCAAGCTCGAGTACAAGGTGCGTGGCGCGCTGTGCAAAGGCATTGAGCTGTGCGAATTGCACAAGGACTACATCAGCCGCGACATCCTGCGCGCGCAGCTGGCTGACACCGAAGAAGATCACACCTACTGGCTGGAGAAGCAGCAGGGCCTGATCAAGGCCATCGGCCTGGAAAACTACCTGCAGTCGCAGATGTAAGTTATCCACAGCTTCACAAAAAAGCCCCTGGCACCATAGGTACCAGGGGCTTTTTCATGTCACCGGCAACCCTCAGGCCCGGTCACGCTCCAGCAGTGGCTTGAGGTAGTGCCCGGTATACGACTGCTTCATCTTGGTCAGCTCTTCCGGGGTACCGCAGGCAATGATCTGCCCGCCCTTGGAACCGCCTTCCGGCCCCAGATCTACCAGCCAGTCGGCGGTCTTGATCACATCCAGGTTGTGCTCGATCACCACCACGGTGTTGCCGTGGTCACGCAGGCGATGCAGAACGTCCAGCAACTGCTGAATGTCGGCGAAGTGCAGGCCGGTGGTCGGTTCGTCGAGGATGTACAAAGTCTTGCCAGTGTCGCGCTTGGACAGCTCACGGGACAGCTTCACCCGTTGCGCCTCGCCACCGGACAAGGTGGTCGCCGATTGCCCCAGCTTGATGTACGAAAGCCCCACGTCCATCAGCGTCTGCAGCTTGCGCGCCAGCGCCGGCACCGCATCGAAGAACTCGCGGGCATCCTCGATGGTCATTTCCAGCACCTCGTGGATGTTCTTGCCCTTGTACTTGATCTCCAGGGTTTCGCGGTTGTAGCGCTTGCTCTTGCACACGTCGCAGGGCACGTAGATGTCCGGCAGGAAATGCATTTCGACCTTGATCAGACCGTCGCCCTGGCAGGCCTCGCAACGCCCGCCCTTGACGTTGAACGAGAAGCGCCCCGGGCCGTAGCCGCGCGAGCGCGATTCCGGCACGCCGGAGAACAGCTCGCGAATCGGCGTGAAGATACCGGTGTAGGTCGCCGGGTTCGAGCGCGGGGTGCGGCCGATCGGGCTCTGGTCGATGTCCACCACCTTGTCCAGGTGCTGCAGGCCGTCCATGCTGCTGTGCGGTGCGGCTTCCAGGCTGCTCGCGCCGTTGAGGGCGGTGGCGGCGAGGGGGAACAGAGTGTTGTTGATCAGCGTCGACTTGCCCGAGCCGGACACACCGGTCACGCAGGTCAGCAGGCCAATCGGAATCTCCAGGTCGACGTTCTGCAGGTTGTTGCCCCGCGCGCCCTTGAGCTTGAGCTGCAGCTTCTTGTTGCGCGGGGTGCGCTGGGCCGGCACGACGATCTTCTTGCGCCCGGACAGGTACTTGCCGGTCAGCGAGTCAGGGTGGTCCATCACCTCTTGCGGCGAGCCCTCGGCAACGATCTGGCCACCATGCACACCGGCACCCGGGCCAATGTCCACCACGTAGTCGGCGAGGCGGATGGCGTCCTCGTCGTGTTCCACCACGATCACCGTGTTGCCCAGGTCGCGCAGGTGGTTGAGGGTGGCCAGCAGGCGGTCATTGTCGCGTTGATGAAGACCGATGGACGGTTCGTCGAGGATGTACATCACCCCGACCAGGCCGGCACCGATCTGGCTGGCCAGGCGGATACGCTGGGCCTCACCGCCAGACAGCGTGTCGGCACTGCGGTCCAGGGTCAAGTAGTCGAGGCCGACGTTGACCAGGAACTGCAGGCGCTCGCAGATCTCCTTGAGGATCTTCGCCGCGATCTCGCCGCGGCGGCCGGTCAGGGTCAGGTCGCCGAAGTAGCTGCTGGCTTCCCCGATCGGCAGGTTGGTCACCGCTGGCAGGGTCTTCTCGCCAACCCACACGTGGCGGGCTTCGCGGCGCAGGCGGGTGCCGCGGCAATCCGGGCAGGGCTGGGTGCCGAGGAACTTGGCCAGCTCTTCACGCACGGTGGCGGATTCGGTCTCACGGTAGCGGCGTTCGAGGTTCGGCACGATGCCTTCGAACGGGTGCGAGCGCTTGACGATATCGCCGCGGTCGTTCAGGTACTTGAAGTCGACGCTCTGCTTGCCGCTGCCCTGCAGGATCACCTTCTGGTGGTCGGCTGACAGTTCGCCGAACGGCTCCTCCAGGCTGAAGCCGTAATGCGCGGCCAGCGAGCCGAGCATCTGGAAGTAATACACATTACGCCGGTCCCAGCCGCGGATCGCGCCTTCGGCCAGAGTCAGCTCGCTGTTGACCAGGCGCTTGGTATCGAAGAACTGCTTGACGCCCAGGCCGTCGCAGGTCGGGCAGGCACCGGCCGGGTTGTTGAAGGAGAACAGCTTCGGCTCCAGCTCGCTGATCGCGTGGCCGCACACCGGGCAGGCGAAGCGTGCGGAGAAGATCATCTCTTCGCCAGGCTCGTCGTCCATTGGCGCCACCAGGGCGATGCCGTCGGCCAGCTTCAACGCGGTCTCGAACGACTCGGCCAGGCGTTGTTGCAGGTCGGCGCGCACTTTGAAACGGTCCACCACCACGTCGATGCTGTGCTTTTTCTGCTTGTCCAGCTTGGGCAGTTCGTCCAGCTCATAGAGCTTGCCGTTGACCCGTGCACGGACGAAGCCCTGGGCGCGTAGCTCATCGAACACCGCCAGGTGCTCACCCTTGCGTTCGCGCACCACTGGCGCCAGCAGCATCAGCTTGCTGCCTTCCGGGCGCTCCAGCACCAGGTCGACCATCTGGCTGATCGTTTGCGCTTCCAGCGGAATATCATGGTCCGGGCAGCGTGGCGTACCGACGCGCGCGTACAGCAGGCGCAGGTAGTCGTAGATCTCGGTGATGGTGCCGACCGTGGAGCGGGGGTTGTGCGAGGTCGACTTCTGCTCGATGGAAATGGCCGGCGACAGGCCTTCGATGGTGTCGACGTCGGGTTTCTCCATCATCGACAGGAATTGCCGGGCATAGGCCGATAGCGATTCCACGTAGCGGCGCTGGCCTTCGGCGTAGAGGGTATCGAACGCCAGGGACGACTTGCCGGATCCGGACAGGCCGGTGATCACGATCAGCTTGTCCCGCGGCAGGGTCAGGTCGATATTCTTCAGGTTGTGGGTACGCGCCCCACGAATCAGGATCTTGTCCACTGCGGCCTCGCTCGGCGGGCATAAACAAGGAAGTATACGGCGCGCTGCCAGTACGCGGCAAAGCGTCGCGTAGATGCCGTCAAGCTGTCGGACTGATAGAATCGCCGCCGGTTCACACGAGGTTTATCCATGCACGACACCCACAACGAGCGCATGAGCAGCGGCGAAACCCGCGCTGCTAGCGGCCTGGCCCTGGTCTTTGCCTTTCGTATGCTGGGCATGTTCATGGTCTTGCCGGTGCTGGCCACCTACGGCATGGACCTGGCCGGCGCCACCCCCGCGCTGATCGGCCTGGCCATTGGCGCCTATGGCCTGACCCAGGCAGTATTGCAGATCCCGTTCGGGATGATTTCCGACCGCATCGGCCGCCGGCCGGTGATCTACCTGGGGCTGGTGGTCTTTGCCCTGGGCAGCCTGTTGGCGGCCCAGGCCGATTCCATCTGGGGCGTGATCGCCGGGCGAATCCTGCAGGGCGCCGGGGCAATTTCCGCTGCGGTCATGGCCTTGCTCTCGGACCTGACCCGCGAGCAGCACCGGACCAAGGCGATGGCGATGATCGGCATGAGCATCGGCCTGTCGTTCGCCGTGGCCATGGTCATTGGCCCATTGCTCACAAGCCACTTCGGCTTGTCAGGATTGTTCCTTGCCACCGCAGGACTTGCCCTGGTCGGCATCCTGTTGATCGCCTTCGTCGTACCCAATACCCACAGCACCTTGCAGCACCGCGAGTCGGGTGTGGCGCGCCAGGCCCTCGGCCCGACCCTGCGTCACCCGGACCTTTTGCGCCTGGACGTGGGCATTTTCATTCTCCACGCCATCCTCATGGCCAGTTTCGTCGCGCTGCCCCTGGCGTTCGTCGAGCGCGGTGGCCTGCCCAAGGAGCAGCACTGGTGGGTCTATCTGACCGCGCTGCTGATCTCATTTTTTGCAATGATCCCGTTCATCATCTACGGCGAAAAAAAGCGCAAGATGAAACGTGTGTTGGCCGGTGCGGTCAGTGTCCTGCTGCTGACGGAAGTGTTCTTCTGGCAGTGGGCTGACGGTTTGCGCGGACTGGTGATTGGCACCGTGGTATTCTTTACCGCATTCAACCTGCTGGAGGCCTCGTTGCCTTCGCTGGTGAGCAAGGTGTCGCCTGCTGGTGGCAAGGGGACGGCGATGGGGGTGTATTCCACCAGCCAGTTCCTCGGCGCCGCCCTGGGAGGAATCCTCGGTGGCTGGCTGTTCCAGCACGGCGGGCTGAACATGGTGTTCCTTGGTTGCGCAATCCTGTGTGCCATCTGGTTGGTCGTTGCCTTGCGCATGAACGAGCCGCCCTATGTGACCAGCCTGCGCATGCCGCTGACGCCAGAGGCAGTTCGGGAAGCCGGCTTGACCGAGCGCCTGATGGCCGTGCCGGGTGTGACCGACGCCGTGGTGGTGGCAGATGAAGCCGCCATCTATATCAAACTGGATACGAAAATTTTGGACCGTGCGACCCTCGAGCGACTGGTGAATCCAGCCTCTTCGGCGTGCGAAGCCTAGGAGAACGTTATGGCCCGTGGGGTTAACAAAGTCATTCTGGTCGGTACCTGTGGCCAGGATCCCGAAGTCCGCTACCTGCCCAACGGTAACGCCGTGACCAACCTGAGCCTGGCCACCAGCGAGCAGTGGACCGACAAGCAGTCGGGCCAGAAGGTCGAGCGTACCGAGTGGCACCGTGTGTCGCTGTTCGGCAAGGTTGCCGAAATCGCTGGCGAATACCTGCGCAAAGGTTCGCAGTGCTACATCGAAGGCAAGCTGCAGACCCGCGAGTGGGAAAAAGACGGCATCAAGCGCTACACCACCGAGATCATCGTCGACATCAATGGCACCATGCAGCTGCTTGGCGGTCGTCCGCAGGGCCAGCAGCAGGGCGGTGACCCGTACAACCAGGGTGGCGGCAACTACAACCAGGGTGGTGGTCAGCAGCAACAGTACAACCAGGCTCCGCCACGCCAGCAGGCCCAGCGCCCGCAGCAGCAACAGCGCCCGGCGCCACAGCAGCCTGCGCCGCAGCCGGCTGCTGACTTCGACAGCTTCGATGACGATATTCCGTTCTGATCGAGCGGCAAGGCGTCTAGCTGAAACAGAAACCCAGGGCAGTTGCCCTGGGTTTTTTTATGCCCTTCCCACAACCCCGCTCAATAAAACAATCGCGGCTCCGGGGAATCCAGCAGGCTCGCCAATTTGGTCAAGGCAAAGCCCAGCTCCTGGCGGCTGGGAGACATCAAGGCAATGCGCACACCACAGGTGGCATGGCTGCGCTCGGGCAGGAACTGGCTGCCGCTGACCACTGTGACGCCATTGTTGCGTGCCAGGTTGGCAAACTCGTCACTGGTCCAGGGCTCGGGCAATTCCAGCCAGATATGGAAGCTGTTGGGCTGGCTGCGGATCCTGTACTTGCCCAGAATCTCTTGCGCCATGTGCTGACGCGCAGCCGCTTCCTCCTGCTGCACCTGCACCAACTGATCGGCCATGCCGCTGTTGATCAGGTTGCTGGCCAGTTGCGCCATCAATGGCGATGGCATCCAGACGCTGCTGCGTACCATCGATGATAGCCGCGAGAGGGTTTGCGGCGGGGCATACAGGTAGCCGATACGCAGTGCCGGCAGCACGCTCTTGGACAGGCTGGTGAGGTACACCGACCGCTCAGGGGCATACGCGGCAAGCGGCTTGTAGTCCGGGGTGGGTTCAAGAAAACCATAGATGTCGTCATCGACGATGAACAGGTCGAACTCGCGAGCGATTTCCGCGATGGCTTCGCGCCGGGCATGGGGCATGATCGAGTTGGTCGGGTTCTGGTGCGTGGTGACGCAAACCAGCAGCGAGGGGCGATGTTCCAGGCATGCCGCACGCAGCGCCTCGGGAATCAGCCCGAATTCGTCCATGGCCACGCCACGCAGGCGACGTCCCATGCTGTGGGCCAGGGAGATGATGCCTGGGTAGCAAAACGATTCGCAAAGCACCACGTCGTCGCTCTTCGACAGGCTGCTGATGGCCACCAGCAAGCCATGCTGGGCGCCGGACGTCAGCACCACCTGTTGCCAGCGGGCCTCGGGCAGCCAGCGCTGGATCCAGGCCGCACCGGCCTGCTTGTGGGTCGCATGGCCGCCCTCGGTGACATAGTCCAGCACCTGGGCCAGGTCGGGCGACTGGGCCAGTTCGTTGATGGCGCCGCGCAGCCAATCGGTCATGTGGGCGTCATTGGGCTTGATGATCGACAGGTCGATCTGCCCGCTCTCGCGCTCGGCGCTGCTTGGGCTGGGCCGTGCAGGCGCAAGTGGGGCAGGGGGCTGCGCCTGGCGTTGCGGGAGCACGAAAGTCCCGCGCCCAACCTCACCCACCACCAGGCCACGCTTGGCGGCTTCGTCATAGGCTCGGCCGATGGTGCCGGGCGTCACGTCCAGGGACTCGGCCAGGTCCTTGAGGGTTGGCAAGCGTTCGCCAGCCACCAGCCGGCCACTGCCGATGTCCTGCTCCAGGGCGTCGGCGATCATCAGGTAGACCGGCTGCGCCAGGTCGCTGTAGTGAGGAACCCACATAGAAATGGCACCAGAATCTGCGAGAACGCGGAAGCCTAGCACGAAAGGTCTGATGGAAGTAATTGTGTTTTCTTACGTGTAAATTACCTTGATTGAATCGCATCGATCAGTCGATCACGGACCTTCAAGCGTGGCCCTGATTGAGATAAAGCGGGTCTGCATCCTGCGCGGTTTCACCACGTTCGCCAGAAACCTTTTGAAATCAATAAGTTGATTGAATCGACTTAATTGTCTGTCGAGGCCTTTCGGAAAATGGATTGAATCGACGTTATTTTTGTAATTACAATGATTGAGTCGATTCAATTCGCTGGCCTCTCGATGGATTCAGCTGCTTGCATCGCCCCGCTGTGACCGGCTTCAAAAACATAAACATCTGCCGCCGACACCGATTGGCCTCAAGCCAGCAACATGGAATATCACTGCAAATGGAAAGTGCACACCTGCATCAAGGCGCCGAGCTTCAAGCCTCACTGGAGATCCGTCTGCCCTGGGTCATCTCCAGCGCCTGGCAAACCTTGCTGAACAACACACCGCTCGACTTCGAGACGAGCAAGGAGCTTTATCCACAGCTCAAGGACCAGGCCCAGGACGTGCTGGGCAAGGCGCTGTGCCAACAGATCCGTGGCTTTGTCACGGACCCGTACCTGACCAGCATGATCGTGCGCAATTGCCCGCGTGACCGTGACATCCCACCCACACCTTATTCGGGCGTACTCAGCCCGCGCAGCACGCCGGTTGCCTGCCTGGTCAGCCTGACCATGCAGAGCCTGATGGGGATCAACCCGGTGGTCTACGAGGGTGAGAACGATGGCCGGCTGTTCCGCCATGTCATTCCTTCGCGCCATTCTTCCAGCCACAAGAGCTCCCATGGCTCGAAGCTGCGCTTCTCCTATCACGTGGACAACCCGGACCTGCCGCTGTCATCCGAGCCGCTCGGCGACACGTCCTGCTGCCCGGAATACCTGTCGTTCTTCGGCATGCGCTGCGATCCGCGCATCAGCACCACACTGGTGAGCCTCGATGCCGTTGTGGCGGCACTGCCCGCTACCACCGTGCGCGAACTGTGCCTGCCTCAGTTCGAGATCCGCCGCCCGGATTCCTTTAGCGGCAACCGCCGTCGCACGGCCGAACTCCCGGTGCTGGTGCGCGGCCAGGCCGGTGAATGGTTGTGCCGTTTCGACAGCGAGAACACCCACGGCCTCAACCTGCGGGCCGAGCAGGCACTGGCCAGCCTGCGGAGTGTGTTGGAAACCCGTCGCTTCGACGAACCCCACCTGCTGCTGCCGGGCGACTTCATGGTCTTCAAGAACCAGCGTGTGCTGCATGCCCGCGATGGCTTCGAGCCGCAGAACGATGGCGCCGACCGCTGGCTGCTGCGCCTGTTCGCGGTCAACGACCTGAACCGTGTGCATTTCGCTCGGGCCGATCACCTTTACGAAGTGCTCTCCTGATTCTTTTTTACTGACTCGACGGACGTACCGATATGGAACTGTTAGGCGCCTTCTGGGCGGAACACTGGTTACTGGCGATCCTGATGCTGGGCGCTATCGCATTCGTTGCAGGCTTTGTCGACAGCATCGCCGGCGGTGGTGGGCTGTTTCTGGTGCCCGGCTTTCTGCTTGTGGGCATGCCACCGCAGGTTGCCCTGGGGCAGGAGAAGTTGGTCAGCACCCTCGGCACGCTCGCGGCCATCCGTAACTTCCTGGCCAACAGCAAGATGGTCTGGCAGGTGGCGCTGGTCGGGGTGCCGTTTTCTTTGCTTGGGGCTTATCTGGGCGCGCACCTGATCGTGTCGATCCCCCAGGAAACCGTGGGCAAGATCATCCTGGCGCTGATCCCGTTCGGCATCCTCATCTTCCTCACTCCCAAGGACCGCCCGGTGGAAGAGCGCGAACTATCGCCGCGCATGCTGTTCACCGTGGTTCCGCTGACCTGCCTGGCCATCGGCTTCTATGACGGCTTCTTCGGCCCCGGCACCGGCAGCATGTTCATCATCGCATTCCACTACCTGCTGCGCATGGACCTGGTCTCCAGCTCCGCCAACTCCAAAACCTTCAACTTCGCCTCCAACATCGGCGCCCTGGTGGCGTTCGTCATGGCGGGCAAGGTCGTGTACTTGCTGGCGCTACCGCTGGTGGCCTGCAACATCCTCGGCAACCACCTGGGCAGCGCCCTGGCCCTGCGCAAAGGAAATGAAGTGGTGCGCAAGGCGTTGGTGTTCTCGATGCTCTGCCTGTTTACCAGCCTGGGTGTGAAGTACCTGGCCTGACCCCTTTCAAAGGAGATAACTGATGAAAACTGCATTCGTGACCGGCGCTTCTTCGGGCTTTGGCCGGGCCATCTGCCGCACCCTGATCGGCAAGGGTTATCGTGTGATCGGCGCCGCCCGGCGCATGGACAAGCTGCAAGTGCTGGAGGCCGAGCTAGGCGACAATTTCATTGCACTGGCGCTGGATGTCACCGATCCGCTGTCGATCGAGTCGGCGTTCGACCAAGTCCGTGACGCCTCGCTGCAGATTGACCTGCTGGTGAACAATGCCGGGCTGGCGCTGGGTGTCGACCGCGCCCAGGCCAGCAGCAGCGAGAACTGGCAGCAGATGATCGACACCAACGTCACCGGCCTGGCGATGGTGACCCACAAAGTCCTACCGCAGATGGTGGAGGCCGACAGCGGCATGATCATCAACATGGGGTCCATCGCCGGCACTTACCCGTACCCGGGTGGCAACGTGTATGGCGCCAGCAAGGCCTTCGTCCGCCAGTTCAGCCTCAACCTGCGCGCCGACCTGGCCGGCACCCGTGTGCGGGTGAGCAATATCGAACCGGGGTTGTGCTCGGGCACCGACTTTTCGGTGGTGCGCCTGAACGGTGACCTGGACGCTGTGCAAGCCCTCTACCGCGATGTGGAGGCCATCTTGCCGGAGGACATCGCCGCCACAGTGGCGTGGATTGCCGAGCAACCGGGGCATGTGAACATCAATACCGTCGAGATCATGCCGGTGGCCCAGAGCAGTGCGGCACTCAATGTGGCGCGTAACCTGCCGCGCTGTTGATTGGCGCACTCCCTGACCCATGTCATCGCACCTTCTCGTTTCTTGACTAGTCTTATCTACTGGCGGCCATCAATTAGCCGCCACCGTGACTACCAAGAGGCGCCGGCCACGTTCCGTGCGTCCAAACCTGATCAGGAGTGCACGATGGATCTCAACCGTCGGCAGTTCTTCAAGGTCGCCGCAGTGGGCCTTGGAGGTTCGAGCCTGGCGGCGTTGGGCATGGCCCCGACGCCGGCCTTCGCCGAGCAGGTGCGTCACTTCAAGTTGGCGCACACCAAAGAAACCCGCAACACCTGCCCCTACTGCTCGGTCGGCTGCGGCCTGATCCTGTACAGCCAGGGCGATGCGGGCAAGAACGTCAAACAGAACATCATCCACATCGAAGGCGACGCCGATCACCCGGTCAACCGCGGCACCCTGTGCCCGAAAGGTGCCGGGCTGCTCGACTTTATCCACAGCCCGAGCCGCCTCAAGTACCCCGAGGTGCGCAAGCCGGGCAGCAAGGAGTGGGTGCGGGTCGGCTGGGACGAGGCGCTCGACCGCGTCGCCGACCTGATGAAGCAGGACCGCGACGCCAACTTCATCGAGAAGAACGCCCAGGGGCAAACGGTAAACCGCTGGCTCACCACCGGTTTCCTCGCTGCCTCCGCCGCCTCCAGCGAGGCCGGCTACCTGACCCACAAGGTCGTCCGCGCAACAGGCATGCTGGGGTTCGATAACCAGGCACGTGTCTGACATGGCCCGACGGTGGCAAGTCTTGCCCCGACGTACGGCCGTGGCGCCATGACCAACCACTGGTCCGATATCGCCAACGCGAATCTGGTCCTGGTGATGGGTGGCAACGCAGCAGAAGCGCATCCGTGCGGCTTCAAATGGGTGACCGAAGCCAAGGCGCACAACCAGGCGCGGCTGATCGTGGTCGACCCGCGGTTTACCCGTACCGCTTCGGTGGCGGACTATTACGCGCCGATCCGTACCGGTACCGACATCGCCTTCATGGGCGGGTTGATCAACTACCTGCTGAGCAACGACAAAATCCAGCACGAGTACGTGCGCAACTACACCGACGTGTCGTTCATCGTCAAAGAGAACTATGGCTTCGAAGACGGGCTGTTCAGCGGCTACGACGAGGCCAAGCGCGTGTATGCGGATAAATCCGGCTGGGGCTACGAGCTGGGCGAGGACGGCTTCGCCAAGGTCGATCCGACCCTGCAGCATCCGCGCTGCGTGTACCAGCTGATGAAACAGCACTACAGCCGCTATACCCCGGAACTGGCCAGCATGACCTGCGGCATGCCGCAGGACGCCATGATGAAGATCTGGGAAGAGATCGCCAGCTGCTCGGTACCGGGCAAGACCATGACGATCCTCTACGCACTCGGCTGGACGCAGCATTCCATCGGCGCGCAGATCATCCGCAGTGCGGCCATGGTCCAGCTGCTGCTGGGCAACGTCGGCATGCCGGGTGGCGGAGTCAACGCCCTGCGCGGGCACTCCAACATCCAGGGCCTGACCGACCTCGGCCTGCTGTCCAACTCGCTGCCGGGTTACCTGACCCTGGCGGGCGACGCCGAGCAGGACTACGCCACCTACATCGACAAGCGTGCGTCCAAGCCGTTGCGCCCGGGGCAGCTGTCGTACTGGCAGAACTACGGCAAGTTCCACGTCAGCCTGATGAAGGCCTGGTACGGCCCCAACGCAACAGCGGAAAACAATTGGGGCTACGACTGGCTGCCCAAGCTGGATGTACCGGCATACGACGTGCTGCGCATGTTCGAGATGATGAGCCAGGGCAAGGTCAACGGCTACATGTGTCAGGGTTTCAACCCGATTGCTGCGCTGCCGGACAAGAATCGTGTCACCGCAGCCTTGGGCAAGCTCAAGTGGCTGGTGATCATGGACCCGCTGGCGACCGAAACCTCGGAATTCTGGCGCAACGCCGGGCCATTCAACGACGTCGACACGGCCAGTATCCAGACTGAGGTGATCCGCCTGCCCACCACCTGTTTCGCCGAGGAGGATGGTTCGCTGGTCAACAGCAGCCGCTGGCTGCAGTGGCACTGGAAGGGCGCCGACGGCCCGGGCGAGACCCGCACCGACGTGCAAATCATGAGCGAGCTGTTCATTCGTCTGCGCCAGCGTTACCAGGCCGAAGGCGGTGCCTATCCGGACGCCATGATGAACATTCACTGGCCGTACAAGATTCCTGAAGAACCTTCGCCCGAGGAGCTGGCCAAGGAGATGAACGGCTGGGCAGTGACCGATGTCACCGACCCGACCGGCGCGGTCATAAAGGCCGGCCAGCAACTGGCGGGCTTCGGTCAGCTCAAGGACGACGGCAGCACCGCGTCCGGCTGCTGGATCTTCGCCGGCTGCTGGACCGAACAGGGCAACCAGATGGCCCGGCGCGACAACAGCGACCCGTACGGCATGCACCAGGTGCAGAACTGGGCCTGGGCCTGGCCAGCCAACCGCCGCATCCTCTACAACCGCGCCTCCAGCGACCCGCAAGGCAAGCCGTGGGACCCGGAGAAGAAGCGCTTGGTCTGGTGGAACGGCAAGGCTTGGACCGGCACCGACGTGCCCGACTTCAAGGTTGACTCGCCACCGGAGGCGGGGATGAACCCGTTCATCATGAACCCCGAAGGTGTGGCGCGTTTCTTCGCCATCGACAAGATGGCCGAAGGCCCGTTCCCCGAGCACTACGAGCCATTCGAGACACCGATTGGCATCAACCCGCTGCACCCGCAGAACAAGAAGGCCACCAGCAACCCGGCCGGGCGGATCTTCGATTCAGTGTGGGACACCCTCGGCAAGCACGACGAGTTCCCATACGCGGCGACCACCTACCGGCTGACCGAGCACTTCCACTTCTGGAGCAAGCATTGCCGCCTCAATGCCATCGCCCAGCCCGAGCAGTTCGTCGAGATCGGCGAGGTACTGGCCAATGAGAAAGGCATCAAAGCCGGTGACCGGGTGCGGGTGTCGAGCAAGCGGGGGCACATCGATGCGGTGGCGGTAGTGACCAAGCGGATTCGCCCGCTGCAGGTCAACAACCAGACCGTGCACCAGATCGGCATCCCGCTGCACTGGGGGTTCACCGGGACCACCCGGCATGGCTACCTGACCAACACCCTGGTGCCGTTCCTCGGTGACGGCAACACCCAGACGCCAGAGTCCAAGTCGTTCCTCGTCAAAGTGGAGAAACTCTGATGGCCAGCCAAGACATCATCGCCCGCTCGGCCACCACCACCGTTCCGCCCTCGGTACGCCAGCTGGAAGAGGTCGCCAAGCTGATCGACACTACCAAGTGTATCGGCTGCAAGGCCTGCCAGGTGGCGTGCTCGGAGTGGAACGAACTGCGTGACGAGGTCGGCCACAACCACGGCACCTACGACAATCCCCAGGACCTCACTGCCGAGACCTGGACCCTGATGCGCTTCACCGAGCACGAGCGCGAGGACGGCAACCTGGAGTGGCTGATCCGCAAGGACGGCTGCATGCACTGCGCCGACCCCGGCTGCCTGAAGGCCTGCCCGAGCCCGGGCGCGATCATCAAGCACGCCAACGGCATCGTCGACTTCAACCAGGACCATTGCATCGGCTGCGGCTACTGCATCACCGGCTGCCCGTTCAACATCCCGCGCATTTCGCAGAAGGACCACAAGGCGTACAAGTGCACCCTGTGTTCCGACCGCGTGAGCGTGGGCCTGGAACCGGCCTGCGTGAAGACCTGCCCGACCGGTGCGATCGTGTTCGGCAGCAAGGAGGAGATGAAGGTGCATGCCGCCGAGCGCATCGTCGACCTCAAGTCGCGCGGGTTCGACCAGGCCGGGCTGTACGACCCGGACGGTGTCGGCGGCACCCACGTGATGTATGTGTTGCACCATGCCGACACGCCAAAGCTGTATGCCGGCCTGCCGGACCAGCCGGTGATCAGCCCGCTGGTGGGCTTGTGGAAGGGCTTCACCAAGCCGCTGGCGCTGCTGGCCATGGGCGCGGCGGTGTTGGCCGGGTTCTTCCACTACGTGCGGGTTGGCCCACAGCGGGTGGAAGAGGACGAACACCCCACGCCGCCGGACGACAGCGTGCATGAGGTGGACCCGTCGGTCCATGTCTATGATCCGACCAAGCCCGGTGGGCAAGGGGAGCCGCGGCCATGAACGACAACAAACCCATCCTGCGCTACAACGCCAACGAGCGGACCAACCACTGGATCGTCGCGATCCTGTTCATGACGGCGGGGCTTTCCGGGCTGGCACTGTTCCACCCGGCGCTATTCTGGCTGAGCCACCTGTTCGGCGGCGGGCCATGGACGCGCATCCTGCATCCGTTTCTGGGCGTGGCGATGTTCGTTTTCTTCCTTGGCTTGGTGTTCCGCTTCTGGCGTGCCAACTTCATCACCGCCAACGACCGCCTGTGGCTGCGCCGCGTGGACCGGGTGATGCTGAACAAGGAGGAGGGCGTGCCGCCGATCGGCAAGTACAACGCAGGGCAGAAGCTGCTGTTCTGGACCCTGCTGGCGTGCATGCTGGTGCTGTTGCTCAGCGGCGTGGTGATCTGGCGCGCGTATTTCAGCCACCTGTTCGGTATCGAGGCCATTCGCCTGTCGGCGCTGGCCCATGCCGTGGCAGCGTTCGTGCTGATCCTCAGCATCATCGTGCACATCTACGCCGGTATCTGGATCAAGGGCTCGATCGGCGCCATGCTGCATGGCTGGGTCAGCCGCGCCTGGGCACGCAAGCACCATGAGTTGTGGTACCGCGAAGTGACCGGCGACAAGACGCCGGGCAATCACGGACGAAAAGAAGGATGAGCGCTTGAGCACGATACTCGAACCCGGGCAGATCGAAGCGTCGGCGGTGATGCCGCCGTTTCTGCATCTGCCGCCTGCCAATCTGTTTGCACTGCGCGCAGTGCGCCTGGAATACCTGGCCGAGGGCAACGCCCTGGGTGATTACCTGCAATTGATCGCTCAGTTGTGCCGCGTCCAGCAGCAGCTTGTGGATAACCCTCCCGGCGGGTTGCCGGTGGCCGAGGAGCGTCAGCGCCTGTGCATAAGTCATGGCCTGCCGCCGCTGGCAGCTGACAGCCTGGTGCGTGAGGGGCCGTGGCTGGTCTGGTTGCAGGCCTTGCTTTCGCACTTCGATAGCGAGGCCAGTGGCGCGCTGGGTGAGGCGCTGCAAACCCTGCGTGACAGTGACGAGACTCAGCGCAAGGGCTGGGGTATCGCCTTGCTGTCCGGGCAATACGACGCGGTGCCGGCGGCGTTGGTACCGTTCATTGGCGCTGCCTTGCAGGCCGCCTGGTCGAGCTGGTTGCTGGCGCTGCCTGCCCCTGAATTGAAGGCTGCCGGTAGCCTGGCGCAGTGCCCGGCCTGTGGTTCGCCGGCAATGGCCGGGGTGGTGCGCAACCGTGGCAAGCACAACGGCCTGCGTTATCTGGCCTGTTCGCTGTGCGCCTGTGAGTGGCATGTGGTGCGGGTCAAATGCGTGTATTGCGAGTCGAGCAAGGATTTGCGCTACACCAGCCTTGAAGACGACCGCCATGTGCCGGGGAAGGCGCCGCTGCGGGCCGAATGCTGCCCGGAATGCGAGAGCTACCTGAAGCAGAATTACCTGGAAAACGATGCGGCGGCCGAGCCGTTGGCCGACGACTTGGCCAGCCTGGCGCTGGACATTCGCCTGGACGAGGAGGGCTTCCATCGCCTGGCACCTAACCTGATGCTTGCGCCTGGGTAGTGAGGGAGTGTCTACACTGTAATACCGAGTCGCCTGTTTCGCTGGACAAGCCCGCTCCTACAGGGACATGCGTTCTCCCTGCAGGAGCGGGCTTGTCCAGCGAAAGGGCCATCAATGACAACGGATCAGTCCAAGGTAGTACCGCATGTCCTCCAGCCTAGCCAGCGACACCCCACGCCTGCCCTCCATCGACACCCTCCTGCGCCACCCGGCCTGCCTTGCGCTGATCGACCGCCACGGTCGCGACGCCGTGCTGGCCACCTTGCGCCAGCTGCTCGATGACTTGCGTGACCCCGCCCGCAACGGCGAGCTCAGCGGCGCCGAACTGGCCCCTGAAATCCTCCTTGGCCGTACCGGCGAACGCCTGTCGATTCAGCAGCGCAGCCAAGTCCGCCGCGTGTTCAACCTCACCGGTACCGTCCTGCACACCAACCTCGGCCGCGCACTGCTGCCCGAGGAAGCGGTCGAGGCCATGCAGACTGCCGCCCGCTACCCGCTCAACCTGGAGTTCGACCTGGCCACCGGCAAGCGTGGCGACCGTGACGACCTGATCGAAGGCCTGATCCGCGAGCTGACCGGCGCCGAGGCCGTCACCGTGGTTAACAACAATGCCGCCGCCGTGCTACTGGCGCTCAACAGCCTGGGCGCACGCAAGGAGGGCATCATTAGCCGCGGCGAGCTGATCGAGATCGGCGGAGCCTTCCGCATCCCCGACATCATGGCCAGGGCCGGGGTCAAGCTGCATGAGGTCGGCACTACCAACCGCACCCACGCCCGCGACTATGAAGCCGCCATCGGCCCGCGCACCGGCCTGCTGATGCGCGTGCACTGCAGCAACTACAGCATCCAGGGCTTCACCCATCAGGTACCGACGGCCGAACTGGCGCGCATTGCCCACCAGCATGATCTGCCACTGCTCGAAGACCTCGGCAGCGGCAGCCTGCTCGATCTCACGCGCTGGGGCCTGCCCGCCGAACCGACAGTACGCCAGGCCCTGACCGATGGCGCCGATATTGTCACTTTCAGCGGCGACAAGTTGCTGGGCGGCCCCCAGGCCGGGATCATTGTCGGTCGCAAAGCGTTGATCGCCAGGATCAAGAAGAACCCGCTCAAGCGTGCACTGCGCGTCGACAAGATTACCCTTGCGGCACTCGAGGCGGTGCTGGCGCTGTACCGCAACCCCGACCGCCTGGCCGAGCGCCTGCCGAGCCTGCGCCTGTTGACCCGCAGCCAGGCCGAGATCCAGGCCCAGGCCGAACGCCTTGCCCCCGAACTCAAGGCACACCTGGGTGAACAGTGGCGGATCAGCGTCGAGCCCGCGCTGGGCATGATCGGTAGTGGCAGCCAGCCGGTGGCGCGCTTGCCCAGTGCGGCGCTGTGCCTGCGCCCGCAAGTATCGAAGAAGCTGCGCGGGCGCAGCCTCCATGTGCTGGAGCGGGCCCTGCGCGACCTGCCGGTGCCGGTGCTCGGGCGTATCGATGACGACGCCTTGTGGCTCGACCTGCGCCAGCTTGACGATGAGGCCCAGTGGCTGGCGCAACTGCCGGCCTTGCAGTTGGGGCCAGTGCAATGATCGTCGGCACTGCCGGCCACATCGACCACGGCAAGACCGCGTTGCTTCAGGCCCTCACCGGGCAGGCCGGTGACCAGCGCCAGGAAGAACGCGCCCGTGGCATGACCATCGACCTCGGCTACCGCTACGCGGCGCTGGCCGAAGGTGCGGCGCTGACCGGTTTCATCGATGTGCCGGGGCATGAGCGGTTTATCCACAACATGCTGGCCGGCGCTCATGGTATCGACCTGGTGCTGCTGGTGGTGGCCGCCGACGACGGGGTAATGCCGCAGACCCGCGAGCACCTGGCGATCATCGAGCTGCTGGGTATTCCCCAGGCATTGGTGGTGATCAGCAAATGCGACCGGGTCGAGCCCGAACGCCTGGCCGAGGTGCAGGCGCAGGTCAGGGCATTGCTGGCAGAGGGGCCTTATGCCAAGGCTCGGCAATTCCCCGTGTCGAGTGTCACCGGGGAGGGTATCGATGTTTTGCGCCGGGCCTTGCTGGAGGCCGAAGTGCGGGTGCGCCAGCGCAGCGTGCGCGGCGGTTTTCGCCTTGCGGTCGATCGGGCCTTCGCCGTGACCGGCGCCGGGGTGGTCGTGACCGGCACGGCACTGGCCGGGCGCGTCAGTACCGGCGACACATTGCTGCTGGGCAAGGCCGGCAAGCCGGTGCGGGTGCGTGGCCTGCACGCGCAGAACCAAGTGGCATTGGTGGCAGAGGCCGGCCAGCGGGTGGCGTTGAACATCACTGCCGAACGCCTGGCGGTGGAGCAGGTGCACCGAGGCGACTGGTTGATGCCCGAATGGCTGCATGCACCCAGCGTGCGGGTGGACATCGAACTGTGCCTGCTGCCCGGGGAAACCCGCATTTTCGAGCATTTCAGTGCTGTTCACGTACACCTCGGTACCCAGGATGTGACGGCCCGGGTGGCCTTGCTCGAAGGCGAAACCCTGGCCGCTGGCCAACGCATGTTTGCCCAGTTGCTGCTCAACGCGCCGTTGCAGGCGGTTCACGGTGACCGCCTGGTGCTACGGGATCAGCGTGCCCAGCGCACCCTTGGCGGCGGCAAGGTGCTCGACCCATTCGCGCCGAGTCGGCAGCGCCGCAGTGAAGAACGCCTGCGCCAGCTACAGGTGCTGCGTGATGCCGAGAGCCTGGAGGAGGCACTGCCGGCCTTGCTTGCCAGTGCGCTCGGTGGCCTCGACCCGCAGCGCCTGGAGCGCCAGTTCAATCGCCAGCGCGATACCTGGTTGTTGCCCAATGATGTACTGGTGGTAGCCACACGCCAGGGCCCGTTGCTGTTTGCCAAAGGTCGATGGCTTGCGCTGAAGCATCAGGTGCTGCAGCAGCTGGCGCGTTTTCACGAACAGGAGCCTGACCAGCTCGGCCCGGACCGTGACCGCCTGCGGCGCTTCGCCGCCTTGCCGCTGGAGCGTCCCGCGTTTGTCAGCTTGATCGATGAGCTGCTTAATGAGGAGGTGATAGCCAGCAGCGGGCCATGGCTGCATTTGCCTGATCACAAGGTGCAGTTGAGCGCCGCCGACAGTGTTTTGTGGGAGCGACTGCAGCCGAAGTTGCTGGCAGGGCAATATGACCCGCCCTGGGTTCGGACGTTGGCTGCTGAAGAAAACTGCGCGGAGGCGGATGTGCGCCTGCTGCTGCGCAAGCTGGCCCGTCTGGGCCTGGTGCATCAGGTAGTGCGCGACCTGTTCTACCCAGAGGTGACGCTAGGGCGCATGGCAGAGCTGCTGCTGGGGCAGGCCAGCGAGACGCCGATAGTGCAGGTTGCTGCGTTTCGCGATATGTTGGGCATCGGTCGCAAGCGCAGTGTGCAGATTCTCGAATACTTCGACCGCATCGGCTTGACCCGTCGGGTGGCCGACCAGCGCTACATTCGCGCCGACAGCGCCCTGGCCCAGCAGCAGGCCAGGCACTGAGTTCAAGGAAGGCAATCGCGCCCGGTGGCGCGGCCGGGCTTCAAACCCGGTTGGGGACGGCAGCCGTTCCCGGGCAGGTTCGACTCCCGCTGCCTTCCGCCATTCTTACTGCCAGTCAGGGCCTTTGTGTGAGCGGGCTTGCCCCGCGAAGAGGCCCTGGCAGGCGATAATCAGGCTCGCTCCCCGCACAGATCCAGCGCAAACCACCGCTCCGCCGCATCGACATCCAGCCCGGCCCCCAGCAGCGCAAACATCTTGCCCAGCGCCGCCTCACGGGTCATGCCACCACCACTGACCAGTCCGGCGCCACGCAAGCGGTTACCCGCTGCATAGGTATCAAACACCACCGCCCCTTCCGGACACTGGCTGATGGCAGCCAGCAGCACACCACGCTGGCGCGCTTCACGTAGCACGTCGAGCAGCGCCTGGTCATCCGACGGCCCGGTACCGCTGCCATAGCATTCCAGCAGCAGACCTTGCACGCCGCTGTCGAGCAGTGCCTTCAGGTGCCCGGCCTGCAGGCCCGGGAACACCGGCATCACCGCCAGGTTGACTGGCTGGCGCTGCTGCCGATAGCCCAGGGCAGCAGGCAGTTCGGCGGCACGCTCACCGTCACGATGGCGCGGCAGCGCGGCAAAGGCATCGAAGGCCTCGCTGCGCAGCTTCGAAGCCCGGCAGCCATGCAGCAGCTGGCCGTGGAAGTACAACTGCACGCCAGCTTCCATGCCCTGTTCGACCAGGCGCAAGGCCCCGCACAGGTTAGCCCAGGCATCGCTGCCCGGCGCACCGGCCGGCAGCATCGAGCCGGTCAGCAGCACCGGCACCGGCAGGCCCAGCAGCAAGAACGACAGCGCCGCGGCGCTGTAGGCCAGGCTGTCGGTGCCATGCAGCACCAGCACACCGTCATGGCCGGCGTCCACCGCCTCGACGATGGCATCGCGCATCGCCAGCCAGTTGTGCTGCTGCATGTTGGCGCTATCGAGCAGCGGGTTCATATCCTGTAGTGTCCATTGCACCTGGGGCGCATCGGTCAGCTGGGCGAGGTGTTCGCGCATCCGCGCATCGAAACCACCGGCCGGTGCCAGGCCTTCGGCGGTTTCGAGCATGCCGATGGTGCCACCGGTGTAGAGGACAAGGAGATTCTTGACTGCACGCATGGAAAACATCCGTAGCGGTGAGCGGAGGTAGAGCAGCCGCCCACGGACGGGGCGGCTGGGCAGGGCAGGATATCAGCGCTGCAGCTGAGCTTGGCCGACTGCTTTGTCAGTGGCTGTTTCCGCCTGCAGATTGGCAGGCCAGGCGTTGCGGTCCAGATCCAGGTCGGCGAACTTCGACGAGTCGAACACTGGCTGCTTGATGCCAGCCTTGCGCTGGTCATCATAGTCGCGCATCACCCGCAGGCCGACCTTGAACAGCAGGGCCAGGGCCACCAGGTTGACGAAGGCCAGGCAGGTCATGGTGATGTCGGCGAAGGCGAACACGGTCGACAGGTCCTGCATCGAACCCCACACCACCAGCGCCAGTACCAGGGCGCGGAACGCCAGCAGTACCATGCGGTTGCGGCTGAGGAACTGCAGGCTGTTCTCGCCCAGGTAGTAGTTGTAGAGAATGCAGGTGAATACGAACAGCGACAGTGCCACGCTGACGAACAGGCGACCCCAGTCACCGACCACGGCGGCCAGCGAGTTCTGGGTCAGGACGATGCCGTCACCTTCGAAGCCTGGGGTGTAGAAGCCCGACAGCAGGATCAGCAGCGCGGTGCAGGTGCAGATCACGAAGGTGTCGAGGAACACGCTGAACGCCTGGACCACGCCCTGGGCGCCCGGGTGCTTCACCGCAGCCACGGCGGCCACGTTTGGCGCACTGCCCAGGCCTGCTTCGTTGGCGAACACGCCACGCTTCACGCCCATGACGATGGCGCTGCCGAGCAGGCCGCCGAATGCCGGGTCGAGGCCGAAAGCGCTCTTGAAGATGGTTTCCAGCATGGCCGGCACGTGCTCGATCTGGGTGCCGATCACGTACAGGGTCACGCCGATGTAGGCCAGGGTCTTGATCGGTACCAGCAGGTCCGACACCGCCGCGATGCGCTTGATGCCACCGAGGAAGGTGATGGCCAGCAATACGGCCAGGACAATGCCGGTGTGGCGCGGGTCGAAGGCGAAGGCGTTCTGCAGCGAGTGGGTCACGGTATACGACTGCAGGCCGATGAAGGCGAAGCCGTAGGTGACCAGCAGCAGGATCGAGAACACGATGGCCATGCTTTTGCGCTTCAGGCCGTGCTGGATGTAGTAGGCCGGGCCGCCACGGTACAGGCCGTCGCCGTCGGCGCGCTTGTACACCTGGGCCAGGGTGCATTCGAAGAAGCTGCTGGCCATGCCGACCAGGGCAGTGACCCACATCCAGAACACCGCGCCTGGGCCACCCAGGGTCACGGCGATGCCGACACCGGCGATGTTACCGGCGCCCACGCGGCCGGCGAGGCTCAGCATCAGGGCCTGGAAGGAGCTCAGCTGGCCTGCCTGGCCACGCAGCGATTCCTTGAATACAGCGAACATGTGGCCGAAGTGGCGGAACTGAACGAACCGGGAACGGATGGTGAAGTAGCTACCCAGCCCCACGATCAGCACGATGAGAAGTTTCCCCGAGAGGAAATCGTTGATTACTTCGAGCATTGGAAAATGACCTCGATTCTTATTGTTCGCGTGGAAAGACAGCGGACGGCAGGCGCACCGCTATTCGTTGGGGCGCATGGTTGGCCATGACAAAGGTGGTTACAATTTCGCGGGTTGCTCTGATTTGGTGCGACTTGATGCTAGACTGGCATCATTCGCGTCACCTGAGCCCCCTGTCATGAGCGATCATTTCGCGACCAACCTCAAACTGGCCTGCAGCCATTACCGCTCTATCTCGGAAGTTTGCCGCCAGCTGTCGATCAACCGCGCGCAGTTCAACAAGTACCTGAGCGGCCAGAGCCGCCCGACGCCGTTCAACCTCAAGCGCATCGGTGATTTCTTCGGTGTCGAGGATTACGAGCTGAATTTGCCGGCCGAACAGTTCGCTCGCCTGATCGGCGCACGTGTGTCGGCGGTCTCCGACCAACCCGACGACCCGATCAGCGAACTGTTCCGCCCACTGCACGAACACGCCGGCAACCTGTCACGCTATTGCGGCTATTACTTCGAGTATTCCAACTGCATGTCGGTACCCGGCACCATCCTGGTGTCGCTGGTGCACCTGTGGGAAGAACGCGGCCGGTTCCTGTTCGAGCGCCAGGAACGCCAGGAGCGCTCCAGCGCCACCGACCAGCATGCCGAGGTGCGCTGCCGCTACCTGGGCGCGGCGTTCCAGCTGCAGGACCGGATGTTCCTCATCGACTACGAGTCGCTGACTTTCAACGAGATGAGCCAGACCATTCTTATCCCTAGCTTCAAGAGCCGCATCACCCGCCTGAACGGCCTGAAGTCCGGGGTGTCCAGCGGCGACCGGCGCAACCCGGCATGTACCCGGGTGGTGTGGGAATACCTGGGGGAGGAGATCAACCGCATCAATGCCTATCGGCAGGTCAGGCTGTACCGGCCGGATGACCCACGCATCGATGACGATGTGCGTGAGCGGTTAAGTGTAGGGCCGTTGCGTAACAGCCTGTTCGAAATCGAATGATGACGCCTTCAAAGCGTCAGCCGGCGTAGCCACTCGCCGATTGGGTTGCCTGAGTCGAGCAACAACTTGGTTGCCATGATGCAGCACACGCAGACCAATAATGGTTTGATCAGGCGGGGGCCGAAGTACACGGCGCAGCGAGCGCCCAGTTGAGCACCGACAAACGCCGCGCTTGCCATGGCCAGCGCTAGAGGCCAGATGATTGCTCCGCTCAGTGAAAACACTGACAGTGCGCCCAGGTTGCACGCGGCGTTCAGCAGCTTGCTGTTGCAAACGGCCTGTAGCAGATGCTGGCCCAACAGGATGACGCAGGCGAGCATGAAGAACGAGCCGACGCCTGGGCCGAAGATCCCGTCATAGAAGCCAATGACTGGCGCCACGGCAATGCAGAACACGCTGGTTGAAAGCTTCGCCTTGCGCGACTGCTCATTGGGTTTCGGGCTGAACGCGAAATACGCGGCTACCAGAATCAGCAGTATGGGAACGGATGCCTGCAGTAGCGTCTTAGGTATCAGGCTGACTGACAAGGCGCCGAGCGCGCCGCCGATGAAAGACATAAGTGCCATTGGGCTGCCACATTTCCAATCGATCATGCCTTTACGGGCAAAGGCGCATGTAGCCGATACCGTAGCCGAAGCGGCCTGAAATTTGTTGGTGGCAATCGCCGCCAGAGGTTCGATACCGGCTACAAACAATACCGGCAGTGTAATCAGGCCGCCGCCGCCGGCGATCGCATCGAAGAAGCCGGCGGTGAAAGCGACTAGGGCGAGTATGAGAATGAATGAAAAATCGAGTTCGATCATCGGGTAACTTCCTGTTCTCAGCCACGAACCAGCAGCGGGTCTTCAGCGATCACGATGGGTGCAGCGAAACGGGAGTATCCGAACTGGCGCACCAGTAAGCGTCGGTTGTCCTGAATGATGTTGCGGCCATGCAAGGCGCGCCCGTTGTTGATCAGCAGCGCGGTGTCAGCCTGCAGGTCGAACGTCTCGGGTTGCGCGCTGTGCACGGCTTCCTGAAATGCATCAAAAGCACGGGCAACTGTGCTGTCAGCATTGTCATTGAGCGAAAAGCGGTAGCTGTTGTACCGAAGCGAGAAGCCGCCATTGGCGTTGTACTGCAGTATCGACACGGCTTTACCTGGATTGCCGTGCCCGTGAGCGAAGCAGTCACTGCGGGTGAAGTCGAAAGAAGGCGAAGTAAGGGCAAGTACATCAAGGCTGGCCATGCCTTCGATGATGCCGCGAAGTGGAATTACATGCGTCGGTTCATGGGCAGGGTTCCAGCGTGCGGTGAGGATCAGTGCGCAAGGCGCGGGTGAGTGGCCATCACTGGCAATTGTTGAACAGTTGTAGGGCGCTTCGGTGTGTGGTCCCAGCTGCAATCCCGCATGTGAGCTGATTTCGATTTCAGCATCGGGTCTCTCGTCGGGCCTGGGGATGCAGCCGCCCCCTTTGAAGTTACCGACCAGGCGCACTTGCTTGCCTTCATTGTCGATGTCGAAAGCGAAACTTCGATGTTGCGCCAGCGCCAACAGCACTTGGTTGCGTGAAGCCAGGTATTGGCAGCGGTTGCTGCGCGCCATTACTGAAATGTCCGCCAACTGCTCTGGGGCCGAATCGGTGGGGCAAGGCATTCCCCTGAACATCAACGCGGATAGCAAGCCGTCGCTAAAACGCTGCAGTGTCGATTTTTGATCAGTACTCAATGTTGATTTGAGCTGCTTGGCGAACAAGCTTGCCTGATCTGCCACTTTTCCAGCCTGAGGTCCCCCTAAGCCGTTAAGAAAATCGCTTGCAAGGTCTATGGCGTGTGCTTGCCCCTGGTTGAAGTCCAGATACGCGACTTCTGAATGCGGCATGGAACGTTCCTTGTAAAAATGGGTGAAGTACCCCTGCCGCCGCTCGAAAAATGCTTCAGCAACCGGCAAGTAGACAGGTCAACAATTCAATGTCGTTATGCTGTTGAACTAAAGTCAGCTTGTTCGTTGAGAGCTGTAGGAGAATTCATCTTGTAATCGCGCTGATCGATGAGGAACCTGGACATTGGTGCCGTCCAGACCCCGTGTTGGACTTCCCCGCCCGGAAACCGCAAAATGGCTCCTTTCCTTCTATCAACCTGTTCGGATCTGCTGACTCTATGCGTATGCGCCTGATGCTGTTGGGTGGTGGCAATGCCCTCGGGCAAGCGCTGATTCGTCTCGGGGCCGAGGAGGACATCGCATTCCTGGCACCTCGCCCGCCGGAGAACGGCTGGGCTCCGGCCAGCCTCACTCAGCTGCTTGACGATCATCGCCCCGATGCCGTGGTCAACCTGGCCTACTACTTCGACTGGTTCCAGGCCGAGTCGGTCAGCGATCAGCGCCTGGCTCTGCAGGAGCGGGCAGTGGAGCGGCTGGCGGAGTTGTGCCAGCACCACCAGATCACCCTGGTGCAGCCTTCTAGCTACCGGGTGTTCGACGGTTCGCGGGCCACGGCCTACAGCGAGAAGGATGAGCCGGTACCGCTGGGCCAGCGTGGCCAGGCCTTGTGGCGTATCGAGCAGAGCGTGCGCGCGGCGTGCCCGCAGCATGTGCTGCTGCGCTTCGGCTGGTTGCTGGACGAAAGCATCGACGGTGCCCTTGGCCGCTTCCTGACCCGTGCCGAGCAACCGCAGGAGCTGCTGCTGGCTGATGACCGCCGCGGCAACCCGACGCCGGTCGACGATGCCGCGCGGGTGATCCTCTCGGTGCTCAAGCAGCTCGATTGCAGCGCACCGCTGTGGGGCACCTACCATTACGCCGGCAACGAAGCGACCACGCCGCTGGCGCTGGGCCAGGCAATTCTCAGCGAGGCTGGGCAGTACCGTCAGCTTGCCGTACAGGCGCCGACCGCGCAGGCCCATGCCGCACGGCCGGATGCCAGCGAAGAGCCGCAGCACGCGGTGTTGGCCTGCAAGAAAATACTTCACACTTTCGGCATCAAGCCGCGTGCCTGGCGCGCAGGCTTGCCGCCACTACTGGATCGATTCTACCGCCATGGCTGATGCCCCCATCCTGATCACCGGCGGTGCCGGCTTCATTGGCTCCCACCTGTGCGATGCGTTGCTGGCCAAGGGCTTTGCCGTACGTATTCTCGACGACCTTTCCACCGGCAAGCGCGACAACCTGCAACTGGGCAACCCGCGCCTCGAACTGATCGAGGGTGATGTGGCCGATGCCGAGCTGGTTCAGCGTGCCACTGCCGGTTGCGGTGCCGTGGTCCATCTGGCTGCAGTGGCGTCGGTGCAGGCGTCGGTCGAAGACCCGGTGAAGACCCATCAGAGCAACTTCATCGGCACCCTCAACGTGGCCGAGGCCATGCGCGTACATGGCGTGCGCCGCGTGCTCTTTGCATCGAGCGCGGCGGTATATGGCAACAATGGCGAAGGCGAGTCGATTGCCGAGGACACGCCGAAGGCGCCGCTGACGCCCTATGCGGTGGACAAGCTGGCCAGCGAGCAGTACCTGGACTTCTACCGCCGCCAGCATGGCCTGGAGCCGGTGGTGTTCCGCTTCTTCAACATCTTCGGCCCGCGCCAGGACCCATCCTCGCCGTACTCCGGCGTGATCAGTATCTTCAGTGAACGGGCGGTGCACGGGTTGCCGATCACCGTGTTTGGTGACGGCGAGCAGACCCGTGACTTCCTCTACGTCGGCGACCTGGTGCAGGTGATGGTGCAGGCGCTTGAGAAGCCGCAGGTGGAAGAGGGCGCGGTGAACGTCGGCCTGAACCAGGCAACTTCGCTGAACCAGATGCTCGAGGCACTGGAGCAGGTGGTGGGCAGCTTGCCGGCGATCAGCTACGGCCAGGCGCGCTCGGGTGACATTCGCCATTCGCGGGCGGACAACCAACGATTGCTGGCGCGCTTTGCTTTCCCTCAGCCGACCCCAATGGTCGAGGCTTTGGCCAAGCTGCTCGGCAAGGCTTGAGATAGCCGGGGCCGCAAAGCGGCCCCAGGTTCATGAATGCCGCACAACCTTGCGCAGGCAATCCTCCGCTGCCAGAAGCCTGCCATCCTCGGATCGCACCTGAAGAATTCCGACTGGTCGCCCCTTGGCACTGTCCACCAACTCCGACCGCGCTTCCCCCGTCGCGAACAGATACCGCTCCCCCCACTGGCGCAACCCCACCACTATCGGAAACAACGCCCGCCCTTTCTCGGTCAGCACATATTCCTTATAGGCGCTGCCATCGGACGCCGGCTGCAACGTCATCAAGCCACTCTCCACCAGCAGCTTCAACCGCGACGCCAGGATGTTCTTCGCCAGCCCCAGGTTCTTCTGGAACTCGCTGAAACGGCGTAGGCCATCGAAGGCATCACGCAGGATCATCAGCGCCCAACGGTCACCCAGCACTTCCAGCGCTCGGGCCACAGGGCATTGAGCATTCACTTCATCGAGCATTGGCAGCACCTGCATGATTCATCTGGTTGCAGATTAAAACCACATTTGCTAAATATCCATCATGTGGTTTCAAATTGAAACCAGATGTGAAGGAATCAGCCCGATGAATCGCTGGATAACCCTGTTGCTTGCCGCCACCTGCGCCATGGCAGTGGCCACGGTCTATTTCGCCCAGCCTCTGCTCGAGTCGATCGCCAGCGATCTGGGGGTGGCGCAGCAGCAGATCGGTTGGGTAGTTGGTGCGACCCAGGCGGGTTATGCCCTTGGGTTGATCCTGATCGTACCGCTGGGCGATCTGATCGAGCGCAAGCGCCTGCTGCTGGTGCAGTTGCTGGTTGCCGCTCTGGCCCTGGTCGGTGTTGGCCTGGCACAGGACTGGCTGGTTCTGCTGGCAGCCCTTGCCCTGGTCGGGCTGATGGCGGTCATGGTGCAGGTGATGGTCGCCCACGCCGCGACCCTCGCCACCCCAGCCAGCCAGGGCCAGGCGGTGGGTACGGTCACCAGCGGGGTCGTGCTGGGCATCTTGCTGGCGCGTCTGGTCTCGGGAGCGCTCGCCGACCTGGCCGGATGGCGCAGTGTGTACTTCGTGGCGGCGGCACTGCTCATGCTGATGGCCGTGGTGCTCTGGCGCTGGCTGCCAGTGAGTCGGTTACCCGCGCAACGACCTGGCTACCTGCAACTGATTGGCTCTTTGTACGCCTTGTATCGCCACGACAGCCTGCTGCGCCGGCGTGGGTTGCTCGGCCTGCTGATCTTCGCTGCATTCAGCGTGCTGTGGAGTGCCATGGTGCTGCCCCTGAGCGCACCTGCGCTTGCGCTCAGCCATACCGAGATCGGCCTGTTCGGCCTGGCAGGTATCGCCGGCACCTTGGCGGCGTCGCGAGCCGGGCGTCTGGCTGATCGAGGGCTGGGCGAGCGCACCACCGGCCTGGCGCTGGCGCTGTTGACGCTGTCATGGCTGCCGACAGCCTTCGTTGGTCAATCGTTGGCGTTGTTCGTGCTGGGTGTGCTGATGCTGGATTTCGCCGTGCAGGCGGTGCATGTCACCAACCAGAGCCTGCTGCTGGCGGGGCGTGGTGCGATGGCCAGCCGCTTGATCGGCGCCTACATGTGTTGCTACTCGATCGGCAGCGGTTTGGGGGCGGTGCTGGCGAGCTGGGTGTATGCGCGCTGGGGCTGGGCTGCGGTATGCGGGCTGGGGATGGTGATCAGTGGGCTGGCCCTGGGGTACTGGTCTTGGGGGCAACGAGAAAGGGCGACCGAGGCCGCCCTGTCGTGTTCAGGTCAGAACTTGTAGCCAAGGCCGACCATGTACACCCAAGGGTCGACATCGACGTCGACCTTGGTCTTGCTGTAGCCCAGGGCGGTCGGGCCATTGACGCTGGCCTTGGTGTCGATGTCGACGTACCAGACCGAGGCGTTGACCAGCAGGTTGTCGGTGATCATGTAGTCCATGCCCAACTGGCCGGCGATACCCACCGAGTCCTGCAGCTTGAGGTTGCTGAAGCCCTGCTGCTTGCGCTCGCTGGTCAGGTCTTCGTCGAAGAACAGGGTGTAGTTGATGCCGACGCCGGCATAGGGCTGGAACTTGGAGTTAGGCTCCATCGGGTAGTACTGCACGGACAGGGTCGGTGGCAGCTGTTTGATGTCGGCCAGTTTGCCGTCCAGCCCGCCGCCCAGGCCTTTGACGCCTACGCTGTGCTTGAACGGGGTTGCGGCCAGCAGCTCCAGGCCGATGTGGTCGGTGAGCATGTAGGCGAAGGTCAGGCCCAGCTGGGTGTCGCTGTCCAGGGTCGCCTTGGTGCCCGACACCTTGTTGCCGTCGAATTTCAGGTCGCCGCTGCTTTCGTTCGGGGCAGTGGTGATGGCACCGGCACGGACGATGACATCACCCGCCTGGTGGGCGTGGGCAACAGGGGCGGCGAGCGCAAGGGCCACAAGCGAGGCGCCGAGCAAGGACTTGTTCATGGAAGCTCCCAAAGGACGTGAGTAATCGAGTAGTCCAATGGTACGGATGCGTCTGAACCGAAAGTTTGACCCAGCTCAAAGAAGCGTCGTCACGAATTCGAAACAGTTCTCACTTGAGAACATAAGCGTATATTTTCTCTGCTTCCATCTGATATCCGGCGTCGGCCAATTCGCTGCTGGAGGCTCTAACCTGCATCTTTCCCTCGATCCAGTAGGGCTGGTAGAGGTCCTCCACACGCACACCCATTTCGCTGAAAATGTGCACGATCTGGTTCGAGGGCGGGGGCGGCACATGGATGCAGGCGCCGTAGTAAGGCACCAGCAGGAACTCCGTGGTGCGGCCTTCTTCGCTCACCTCCAGCGGTACGATGTAGCCCGGGATCTTGACCTGTTGGCTATCGAGGCTTTTCACCACCGGGGCGTCGGGCGCCTGCTGGCGTGCCGGCGGGGCCGACTCGGCAGACAGCGCGTCGCTCAGCTGCGACATGTCGTGCAGCGGTGCCAGTTGTGGCGGGATGACCGGCGCGCCTTCGGGAATCAGCGCGGGCCAGTCCAGTTCGCGTACCTCGCCGGCCCACACAGGGGCGGCAAGGAACAGGATCGATAGCAGTAGTACGCGGAGCATGGTGCGTTCTCAAAGGTGAATGGACAGGCCATCGGCCAGCGACTGCCGATAGGCACGCCAGGCCGGTACGCTGCCCATCAGCAGCGCTGCGCCAAGGATGATAGCCAGCAGCGTCCATTCATGTGCGCTGGGCAAGGTCAGGGGCAGGTACAGTCCATAGTTGGCCTGAAGGTAGCCCTGGGCCAGGGCGATGCCCGCATACAGCAACCCAAGCCCTGCGGCGATGCCCGTCACCGCCAGTGCCAACGCTTCAAGCACCAGCAGCCCGGCGATATGCCATGGCCGCGCACCCACCGACCGCAAGATCGCCATCTCCCGGCGGCGTTCGTTGAGGCTGGTGAGAATCGCTGTGAGCATACCGATCAAGCCGGTCAGCACCACGAACAGCGACACCACGAACAACGCCTGCTCGGCGGTGCCCATCAGGCTCCACAGCTCCTGCAAGGCAACCCCAGGCAAGATCGCCAGCAACGGCTCGTTGCGGTATTCGTTGATCTCGCGCTGCAGGCTGAAGGTGGCGATCTTGTTGTTCAGGCCAAGCATGAACGCGGTGATGGCTGCTGGCTGCAGGTCCATGGTCCGCGCCTGTTCCGCACTGATGCGCCCTGCACCGCGGGCCGGCACGCCGTTGTGCCAGTCGATGTGGATGGCCTCCATGCCGCCAAGGCTGATGTGCAGAGTGCGGTCGACTGGCGTGCCGGTGCGCTTGAGCACGCCGACCACGGTGAACGGCTTGTCGTCGTGCTTGACCAGGCTGATCGCGGCGACACCGTGCGCCAGTACCAGCTTGTCGCCCAGCTTGTAGTGCAGCGCGTCAGCTACTTCGGCGCCGAGCACCACTTCGAACGGGTCGCTGGCGAATTCACGGCCCTGGCTCAGCTCCAGATGCTGCTTGCGCCCGTACTGGTAATGGCTGAAGTAATCGGTGGTGGTCCCCATCACACGGTAGCCACGGTGCGAGTCACCCAGCGAGATCGGGATCGCCCACTTCACCCGTGGGTCCTGGGCATAGTGCTGGAAGCTGTCCCAGCGGATGTTGTTGGTGGCGTTGCCGATACGGAACACTGAATACAGCAGCAGGTTCACCGAACCCGAGCGGGCGCCGACGATCAGGTCGGTGCCGCTGATGGTGCTGGCAAAGCTGGCGCGCGCTTCGGTGCGCACGCGTTCGACGGCCAGCAGCAGGCACACCGACAGGGCGATGGCGAAGGCGGTGAGGAATGCGGTGAATCGGCGGTTGGCCAAGCTGGCCAAGGCAAGACGGAGCAGGTACATCAGGCCTCCTGGGGCTTGGCGGCGCGGTTGAGTTCGGCCAGGGAAAGATGACGGTCGAACAGCGGTGCCAGGCTCTGGTCATGGCTGACGAACAATAGGCTGGAGCCGGCTGCGCGACATTCGTCGAACAGCAGGCGGATGAACGCTTCGCGGGTGTCGGCGTCCAGGGCCGAGGTCGGCTCGTCGGCTATCACCAGTTCGGGCTGGCCGATCAGCGCGCGTGCAGCAGCAACGCGCTGCTGCTGGCCGATCGACAGGCTGTCGGCACGCCGTGCGAGCAGCGCCGGGTCACCCAGGCCCAGGTGCGCCAGCAGCTCGCTGGCGGCCTGGTCGACACTACCGTGGCGCTGGATGGCACGCTCGGCGCGGCTGCGCGAGAAACGGCAGGGTAGCTCGACGTTCTCGCGCACCGAGAGAAACGGCAGCAGGTTGAACTGCTGGAAGATGTAGCCGGTATGGTCGACCCGGAAGCGGTCACGCGCACCCTGGCCGAGCAGGGCGAGGTCCTGCCCGAGCAACTGGATACGCCCCTGGCCCGGCCGGTTGACCCCGCCGAGCAGGCCCAGCAGGGTGGTCTTGCCACTGCCGCTGGGGCCCTTGAGGAACAGTGCTTCGCCGGCTTCCAGGCAGAACGCCGGGATATCCAGCAGCGGCGCCTGGCCGGGCCAGGCGAACACCAGGTCCTGCAGTTCAATCAACGCCTGGCTCATTTCAGAACGCGACCACGGCCTTGGCCGGCGAAGTCTCGACCCCTTTCTGGCCGTTCGGGCCGATCAGTTGCACGTTGATCTTCTGGGTGGCCGGGAAGGCCTTGTACAGCGGGGAAAGGTCGATCTGGGCGAGTTTTTCCGGGGTGGCGCAGGTCAGCTGGTAGTGGGCATTGATGTCGCTGTGCACGTGGCCTTTCTCGTGCTCGTCACCGTCGTCGTCAGCCTTGGCTGCATCGCCGAACAGCGGGCTTTCCAGCTCTTGCTGGTCTTCCTTGCAGCCGGCGGCCGAGGCCAGGGCGAACAGCTTCAGCGGCTGTTCGAGTTGCTGGCGCACGGCGGCAACCTTGGCCTTGTCGGCGTCGCTGCTGGCCATGTGCTCGAAGCCGACCAGGTTCATCGCCGGGCTGTCCAGCTCCAGCTCCAGGGTGTTGCCGTCGAGCACGGCATTGAGCTTGGCCACGCCATGCTCGTGGGCGCCGAGGGTGCCGTGGGCGTGATCATGGTCATGTTCGTCGTGGGCATGGGCCACGGCCAGGGGCAGCAGGGCGAAGGGCAGGGCGAGCAGCAGACGACGCATGGACGACTCCGGGAGCGGGCTGGAAGATTCGGTTATGTTATAACAACTTTTCTTCGCGTCGCCAGCCTGTGTGGCGCAGGTTTCATGTTGCGGTAGCATGGTGCATTGACCTGAGTTCAAGGAACGCATCGTGAGAATTCGTGGACAGATTGGTGACTGGCCGGTGGACCTGACCATCGAACTGGAGCCGCAGGAGTGGGCGCAGTTGGGGCGGCAGATCGAGGTGCCGGGGGCTGAACCGGTCGCCGCGGTAGCAGCGCCGCGCCAGGATGATAGGCAGTGGCACGCGGCATGTGAGGTGCTTCGCCTGGCCGGGCAGATGAGCGGGCCGGAGTTGCTCGACCGGCTGGAGGGGCTGGCCGGGAGTACGGCGGCGGGCAAGCGGCTGCTGGTGCGCTTGCGGCACAGCAGTGAGGTGAAGGTGGAAAGTGGCGTGGATGCGCCGGTGTATCACTGGGTGGGTTGAGGCTCTGGATTCTGGGGCCGCAAAGCGGCCCCGGCAATCTCAAATTCAGAACATGGCGGAGGACAAACGGCGGCGGTAAACACCCACCAGCGGATGATCACTGCCCAGCAGTTCGAACACTTGCAGCATCGCCTTCTGCGGCAAGCCGTTCTCATACCCACGATTACGCTGGAACAGCTTCAGCAACCCGTCCAGTGCTGCTTCATACTGCTGACGCGCCAACTGCTGTACACACAGCTGGTAGGTCGCCTCATCATCCTGCGGATTCTGCGCCAAGCGGCTCTTCAAGTCGGCAACTTCCGGCAGGCTGGCGGCCTGGCGCAGGAAGGTCAGCTGCGCCTTGGCACCGGCCAGTGCAGCCTTGTGCTCGTCAGTCTTGACCGCATCCAGCACCACTTGAGCCTCGCCCAGTTCGCCACGCTCGGCCAGGCAACGGGCATACAGGATCAGTGCTTCGGCATTGCTGTTGTCTTCACCCAGCAGTGCCTTCAGCGCAGCCTCGGCCTCGGCGAAACGGCTTTCGGCGAACAGCACCTTGGCCTGCTCCAGCGGCGAAGCGGCTGGCGCGGCCGGCAGCTGCACATGAGGCTCGAGCATGGCGCGGATCGCCGATTCCGGCTGCGCACCGGCAAAGCCGTCAACCGGCTGGCCATCCTTGAACAGCACCACGGTCGGCAGGCTGCGGATGCCGAACTGGGCCACCACTTGCTGCTCGACGTCGCAGTTGATCTTGGCCAGCAGCAGCTCGCCCTGGTAGCCCTCGGCGATCTTCGCCAGCAGCGGCATCAGCGCCTTGCACGGCGCGCACCACTCGGCCCAGAAGTCCACCAGCACCGGTTTGTGGAAGGAGTTCTCGATCACCAGTTGCTGGAAGGTGGCATCGGTAGCGTCGAAAATGTAAGGCGTGTCTTGGGTCATCGCGACTCTCGCAAACTCGTGGATAACACCACTATAAGGTGTCGCGGCTGGCGTGGTACAGGCTGACCCGGCGGAATTCGTGCGGCTCGGCCAGGTCCGGCAGGGTCAGGGCTTCGAGCACGCCAAGCTGGCGGTAAAGCGGGTGGCTGAAATCACGGACACGCGAGTCGGCCACCAGTGCCTGGCGGCCACGGCTCAGGAAGGCATCGAGCAGCGGCAGGTTGGCGCAGTCATAGAGCACGTCGGCGACCAGGATCAGGTCGAAGCGGTCGGCTTCGGCGAAGAAGTCGCTGCTGTATCCCAGTTCGACATCGTTGAGCAGGGCATTGGCACGGCAGGCTTCCAGGGCCAGCGGGTCGAGATCACAGGCGATCACTTCCAGTGCCCCGGCACGGGCCGCCGCGATCCCGGCGATGCCGGAGCCGGCGCCAAAGTCCAGCACGCGCTTGCCGGCGACCCACTCGGGGTGCGCACCCAGGTAGCGGGCCATGGCCAGGCCGCTGGCCCAGCAGAAACTCCAGTACGGCGGTTCTTCGAGGATGCGCCGGGTTTCCTCACTGCTGAAGGCGCGGTCCATGTTCTGATCATCGATCAGCCACAGCTTCAGTTCGCACTCGGGCAAGTCGCTGACCACCAGGCGCGCTTCGCCGATCAGGCCGCTGAGGGCCTGTTGCAGGGCAAGCGGCGCCACTTACGGCGCCTTCTCGAAGCGCAGCGGGCCAGTGGCCTGGGTCTGGGCCTGGATGATACGCACGGGGGGCAGGTGCATGATCAGCTGGCCGGAACTGCTGGCGCGCCCGCGCAGCTCGACGCGGGCCCCGGCAGGGAAGGCTTCGGGGTTGAAACGCAGGTGATAGGGCAGGGCCTGGCCGGTGCCGGTCAGGGTGCTGCTGGCCAGCAGCTGTTGCGGGCGGTCACGGTCGTCGATGACCAGCAGTGCCAGCTCCACGTCGGCGCCGGCGGGGATTTCCAGCAAGGTGCCGCTCAATTCACGCTGATAGGCCGGCAGCGGGCCAAGCGGTTCGGCATTTTTCGCCACCTTGGCCGCTGTTGGTGCGGGGACTGCTTCGGTCTTGGGGCGGTCACTGCCGCAGGCAGCGAGCAGGGAAGCGCAGCACAGCACGACGAGCGCACGAAGATGCATGGGTGGGTCCTTCACGGGCAGAATTGTATGGATGTTAACCCCTTTGGCTTGTCTTGCCAGTGCAATGCGCTACCATGGCCCTCCCTTTTTTTGTTGCCTGCCACCATGCACTGTCCCTTTTGCGGTGCCAACGACACCAAGGTCATCGACTCGCGTCTGGTCGCCGAGGGCGAACAGGTGCGCCGCCGCCGTGAATGCGTTGCCTGCGGCGAGCGCTTCACCACCTTCGAAACCGCAGAGCTGGTATTGCCCCGGCTGATCAAGCAGGACGGCACGCGCCAGCCCTTCGATGAAGACAAACTGCGCGCCGGCATGCAGCGTGCGCTGGAGAAGCGCCCGGTCAGCGTCGAGCGCCTGGAAGCTGCGCTGGCGCATATCAAGAGCCGCCTGCGCGCCACTGGCGAGCGTGAGGTCAAGTCACTGGTGGTAGGCGAAATGGTCATGGCCGAGCTGCGCAAGCTCGACGAAGTGGCCTATATCCGCTTCGCCTCGGTGTACCGGCGCTTCCAGGACCTTGACGAATTCCGCGAAGAAATCGACCGCCTGGCCCGCGAGCCGGCCAAAGAGTGAGCATGCCCAGCCAGACCGCGATCCTCGACGCCCATTACATGGCCCGCGCGCTGGAGCTGGCGCGCAAGGGCGTGTACACCACCCACCCCAACCCGCGCGTGGGTTGCGTGATCGTCCGCGATGGCGAGGTAGTCGGTGAAGGCTGGCATGTGCGTGCCGGCGAGCCGCATGCCGAAGTGCATGCCCTGCGTCAGGCCGGCGAACTGGCCCGCGGCGCCTGCGCCTACGTGACCCTGGAACCGTGCAGCCACCATGGCCGCACGCCGCCGTGCGCCGAAGCGCTGGTCAAGGCCGGCGTGGCCCGTGTGGTCGCCGCCATGCAGGACCCCAACCCGCAAGTCGCAGGCCGAGGCCTGCGGCGCCTGGCCGATGCCGGCATCATCGTGGCCAGCGGCGTGCTCGAAGCCGAGGCCCGCGCCCTCAACCCCGGGTTCCTCAAACGCATGGAACACGGCCTGCCGTTCGTTCGCGCCAAGCTGGCCATGAGCCTGGACGGCCGCACCGCCATGGCCAGCGGCGAAAGCCAGTGGATCACCGGGCCCGCAGCCCGCTCGGCGGTGCAGCGCCTGCGCGCCCGCTCCAGCGCGGTGCTGACCAGCGCGGCCAGCGTGCTGGCCGACAACGCGCGGATGACCGTGCGTGGCGCCGAGCTGGGCCTGGATGCCGAAACCACCGCCCTGGCGCTGAGCCGCACGCCGTTGCGCGTGCTGATCGACGGCCGCCTGCGTTTGCCGCTGGACGCGCCGTTCTTCCAGGCCGGCCCGGTACTGGTGGTCACCGCCGTCGCAGATGACCCGCGCTTTGCCGCTGCCGGCCATGAACTGCTTAGCCTGCCGGGCGACAATGGCCAAGTTGACCTGCCAGCACTGTTGCAGGTGCTGGCTGCGCGCGGCGTCAACGAAATCCTGCTGGAGGCCGGTGCCGGCCTGGTCGGCGCCTTTGCCCAGCTGGGCCTGATCGACGAATACCAGCTGTTCGTCGCCGGCACCTTCCTCGGCTCCCAGGCCCGGCCATTGCTGGACTGGCCGCTGGACAAGATGAGCCAGGCACCGCGGCTGAAAATCACCGAAATGCGCGCAGTGGGCGATGACTGGCGGGTCACGGTCATCCCTCTGCCAGCGCCCGGCGTATAATGCCTGGCTTGCCCCGCGCAACCTGTTTCTGAGGAAGTCCCCATGTTCACCGGCATCATCGAATCCATCGGCACCATCCGCAGCCTGACCCCCAAGGGCGGTGACGTGCGCGTCTACGTCGAAACCGGCAAGCTCGACCTGGGTGACGTAAAGCTCGGCGACAGCATCGCCGTCAACGGCGTGTGCCTGACCGCCGTCGAGCTGCCGGGCAACGGGTTCTGGGCCGACGTCAGCGTCGAAACCCTCAAGCGCACCGCGTTCATCGACCTCAAGAGCGGCAGCAAGGTCAACCTGGAAAAAGCCCTGACCCCGACCACCCGCCTGGGCGGCCACCTGGTCAGCGGCCACGTCGACGGCGTCGGTGAAATCATCTCGCGCAGCGATAACGCCCGCGCCATCCAGTTCCGCGTGCGCGCGCCCAAGGAGCTGGCCAAGTACATCGCCCACAAGGGTTCGATCACCGTCGACGGCACCAGCCTGACGGTCAACGAGGTCAATGGCGCCGAATTCGAGCTGACCATTGTCCCGCATACCCTGTCCGAAACCATCATGGCCGACTACCGCGCAGGGCGTCGGGTCAACCTTGAGGTCGACTTGCTGGCCCGTTACCTGGAGCGTTTGCTGCTGGGCGACAAGGCTGCCGAACCGAGCAAGGGCAGTGGCATCACCGAAAGCTTCCTGGCCGCCAACGGCTTCATGAAATCCTGATTGAGAAGGGGGTGCCGAGTGGCGCTCAACAGCATCGAAGAACTGGTCGAAGACATCCGCCAGGGCAAAATGGTCATCCTCATGGATGACGAAGACCGCGAGAACGAAGGCGACATCATCATGGCGGCCGAGTGCTGCCTGCCTGAGCACATCAACTTCATGGCCAAGCACGCCCGCGGCCTGATCTGCATGCCGATGACCCGCGAGCGCTGCGAAACCCTGAAACTGCCGCTGATGGCGCCGCGCAACGGTTCGGGCTTCGGCACCAAGTTCACCGTGTCGATCGAAGCCGCCGAGGGCGTCACCACCGGCATTTCCGCCGCTGACCGCGCGCGCACCGTGCAGGCTGCCGCTGCCAAGGACGCCAAGGCCGAAGACATCGTCAGCCCAGGCCACATCTTCCCGCTGATGGCCCAGCCGGGCGGCACCCTGGCCCGCGCCGGCCACACCGAAGCAGCTTGCGACCTGGCGCGCATGGCGGGCTTTGAGCCGAGCGGCGTGATCTGCGAAGTGATGAACGACGACGGCACCATGTCGCGCCGCGCCGAGCTGGAAGTGTTCGCCGCCGAGCACGGCCTGAAGATCGGCACCATTGCCGACCTGATCCACTACCGCATGATCCACGAGCGCACCGTGCAGCGCGTCTCCGAGCAGCCGATCGAGAGCGAGCTGGGCGAGTTCAACCTGGTTACCTACCGTGATGCGGTGGAAGGCGACGTGCACATGGCCCTGACCCTGGGCAACATCTGCGCCGAAGAGCCGACCCTGGTGCGCGTGCACAACATGGACCCGCTGCGCGACCTGCTGCTGGTCAAGCAGCCGGGCCGCTGGAGCCTGCGCGCGGCCATGGCCGCCGTGGCCGAGGCGGGCAGTGGCGTGGTACTGCTGCTGGGCCACCCGCTGGACGGCGACGTGCTGCTGGCGCACATCCGCGAGAGCGCGGGCGATGCACCGACCAAGGCACCGACCACCTACAGCACCGTCGGTGCCGGTTCGCAGATCCTGCGTGACCTCGGCGTGCGCAAGATGCGCCTGATGAGTTCGCCGATGAAGTTCAATGCGATATCCGGATTCGATCTGGAAGTTGTAGAATACGTGCCCTCCGAGTGACTTGAGGCGGCATTGACGCCCTGAGCTCGAGTCCAGACCCCTGTCGAGGCCGCTTGTATGCGGCCTCGCTCTTGAAGATGAGAATATCGGAATGACCCTGAAGACCATCGAAGGTACCTTCATCGCCCCCAAAGGTCGCTATGCTTTGGTGGTTGGCCGCTTCAACAGCTTCGTCGTCGAAAGCCTGGTAAGCGGCGCCGTTGATACCCTGGTACGCCACGGTGTCAGCGAAAGCGACATCACCATCATCCGTGCCCCGGGCGCGTTCGAAATCCCGCTGGTGGCACAGAAAGTCGCCCAGCAAGGTGAATACAACGCGATCATCGCCCTGGGCGCAGTGATCCGTGGCGGTACCCCGCACTTCGAATACGTGGCGGGCGAATGCACCAAGGGCCTGGCCCAGGTGTCCATGGAGTTCGGCGTTCCGGTGGCCTTCGGCGTTCTGACCGTCGACTCCATCGAGCAAGCCATCGAGCGCTCCGGCACCAAGGCTGGCAACAAAGGCGGTGAAGCTGCCCTGTCCGCTCTGGAAATGGTCAGCCTGCTGGCGCAGTTGGAGGCCAAGTGATTAGCGACGAAAGCGATCGTTTCAACCCGCGCGATCCAAAACCTGCGGATGCCGGCAAGCCATCGAAGAGCGCCAAGCGCCGCGAAGCCCGCAAGCTCGCGACCCAGGCCCTGTACCAGTGGCACATGGCCCAGCATTCGCTGAACGAGATCGAAGCGCAGTTCCGGGTGGATAACGATTTCACCGATGTCGACGGTGCCTATTTCCGCGAGATCCTCCACGGGGTCCCGGCGATCAAGGGCGAAATCGACAAGGCGCTGGTGCCTTGCATGACCATCGCCCTGGAAGAGCTCGACCCGGTCGAGCTGGCCGTGTTGCGGCTGTCCACCTGGGAACTGATCAAGCGCGTCGACGTACCGTACCGCGTGGTGATCAACGAAGGCGTGGAACTGGCCAAGGTCTTCGGTGCCACCGACGGCCACAAGTTCGTCAACGGTGTGCTGGACAAGCTCGCCCCGGCCCTGCGTGAAGCAGAAGTCAAGGCGAATAAGCGCTGATTCTGGCGCTGCCTGCCCATGGGTGAGTTCGAGCTGATCAACCATTACTTCGCCGCCGCGCCTTGTGCGCAGGGCGGCGAGGGTGTGGCCCTGGGTATCGGCGACGACTGTGCCCTGCTGGACCTTCCACCCGGTGAACAACTGGCGGTGTCGACCGACACCCTGGTCGCCGGGGTGCATTTCCCCGCGGTGTGCGATCCGCTGCTGCTTGGCCAGCGCTCGTTGGCCGTGGCGGCCAGTGACCTGGCGGCCATGGGCGCGACGGCGATCGGCTTCACCCTCGCCCTGACCCTGCCTGATGTCGGCCCCGACTGGCTGGCGGCCTATGCCGACGGTCTCAGCCGTATGGCCCACCGTTGCCGCATGAGCCTGATCGGTGGGGATACCACCCGTGGTCCGCTGAGCATCACCGTCACCGTGTTCGGCCGCGTGCCGGCCGGCCAGGCGTTGCGCCGCAGCGGCGCACGGCCGGGCGACCTGCTGTGTGTCGGCGGCTCGCTCGGCAAGGCGGCAGGGGCGTTGCCGCTGGTACTGGGTGAGCGCGAGGCGCCGGTGGAACTGGCCGAGCCGCTGCTCCAGCACTACTGGTCGCCGATGCCTCAGCTCAACCTGGGCCAGCTGCTGCGCGGCCGGGCCACGGCGGCGTTGGACATTTCCGATGGCCTGCTCGCCGACTGTGGGCATATCGCCAAGGCGTCCGGGGTCGCACTAGAGGTGAACCTGGCGCAGGTGCCAGTGTCTCCTGCATTGGAAGCCTTCCTTGGCCAGGATGCGGCACGGCTGGCAGCGCTGACCGGTGGCGACGACTATGTACTGGCCTTCACCCTGCCGCCTGCGGCGCTCGCCCCGCTGACCGACCTCGGTTTCGCCGAGGTGCACGTGATCGGCCGCGTGCTCGAAGGCCAGGGCGTGACCCTGCGCGACTCGCAGGGCCAGGACATCACCCCGGTTCAACGGGGCTATCAACACTTTAGGGAGACACCGTGACCGACCACCCCAACCAGGTGCCTGCGGAGTTCGTTCCGCCATCGGTCTGGCGCAACCCGTGGCACTTCATCGCCTTTGGCTTCGGCTCTGGCACCCTGCCCAAGGCCCCCGGCACCTGGGGGTCGATGGTTGCGATCCCGTTCATCCCGCTGTGGCAGATGCTGCCCGACTGGGGCTACTGGCTGCTGCTGGGCGTGATGATGCTGTTCGGCTTCTGGCTGTGCGGTAAAGTTGCGAATGACTTGCGTGTGCACGACCATGAAGGCATTGTCTGGGACGAGATGGTCGGCATGTGGATCACCCTCTGGCTGGTGCCGGAAGGGTGGCAGTGGATCCTCGCCGGGTTCCTGATGTTCCGCTTCTTCGACATTCTCAAGCCATGGCCGATTCGCTGGATCGACCGCCATGTGCACGGGGGTGTCGGGATCATGCTCGACGATATCCTGGCCGGTGTTTTCGCCTGGCTGGGCATGCAGATTCTGGTGTGGGCGGTAGGCTGAAGCGGGGAGCGTTTCGATGGCCATAAGGACTGTGCTGCTGGCAATGATGCTGAGCCTTGCTCCTTGGGCGATGGCGGCCGATGCGCTACCGAAGCAGATTCATCTGGTCAGCGAAGAGTGGATTGATTACACCAACGCCGATGGCAGCGGTGTGGCCTGGGATGTGTTGCGCAAGGTGTTCGAGCCTGCCGGGGTCAAGGTGGTGCCTCAGAGTGCGCCTTACAGCCGCGCGGTTGGCCTGGTCAAGCGTGGCGAGGCGGATGCCTGGGTCGGGTCGTACAAGGAAGAAAACGACGACAACCTCTACCCGCGCTGGCATTTCGATATGGACCACATCTATGCCCTGGGCCTGGCCAGCAAGCCGGTGCCGACCTTGGCCACCGTCGGCCAGTACCGCCTGGCCTGGGTGCGTGGCTATGACTACAGCAGTTACCTGCCCAACGCGCACAACTTCCGCGAAATCCAGCGCCGTGAAGGCATCCTGCCGATGCTCGAACATGAGCGTGTGGATTTCTACATCGATGCGCAGACCGAAGTTGACTATGTGCTCGGGCAGGCCTCGCAGCCGGAGCGTTTTCGCAGCACCCATGTGGCCGAGCTGCCGTTGTACCTGGCGTTCTCCAGGAACGAGCACGCCAAAGCCCTGTGCGACCTGTTCGACAAACGCATGGCCGAGCTGGTGCACAGCGGCGAGCTGAAGCCGATCTTCGAGCACTGGAAGCAACCGTATCCCTTCACAGCGGACAGCAAACCGCAATAACCCGTTCTGGCACAGCTCGCTCCCACAGTGACAGCTAAGCATCGAACTTTTCGATCTTAAGCCACGGTATTCAACGAGCGCACACGCGGCGACCTGCTGATACAATCGGCTCACGAGAAATTTCCTACTTTATCCAGGAGCACAACGTGCCCGTCGTCTTTGTTGCCGCCTCGAAACTCCCGACTCCTTTTGCGATCTTCACCATGCATGGCTTCCTCGACGAAGCCACTGGCCGTGAGCACGTGGTGCTCAGCCTGGGTGATATCGCCGACGGCGAGCCGGTGCTGGGGCGTCTGCACTCCGAGTGCCTGACCGGCGATGCCCTGTTCAGCCAGCGCTGCGACTGTGGTTCGCAGCTGGAAGCCGCGCTGCAGGCTATCGCCCGCGAAGGCCGTGGCGTGCTGCTGTACCTGCGTCAGGAAGGCCGCGGCATCGGCCTTTTGAACAAGATCCGCGCCTATGAGCTGCAGGACGGTGGTGCCGACACCGTCGAGGCCAACGAGCGCCTGGGCTTCGCCGCCGATCAGCGCGACTATGCCATGTGCCTGCCAATGCTCGAGCACCTGGGTGTGAAAGCGCTGCGCCTGATGACCAACAACCCGCGCAAGGTCAAGGCGCTGACCGACATGAACATCAAGGTCGCCGAGCGCGTGCCGCTGCACACCGGGCACAACCCGCACAACCGTTACTACCTGGCGACCAAGGCTGGCAAGCTCGGTCACATGCTGGGTAACGAACACCAGGGCGAGGTGCCCCAGGCGTGACCCGCGGCGAGGTCAAGCGGCGCCTGGCGCTGGCCTGGTGGCAGTACCTGGCAGTCGGCCTGGTGCCGCTGCCGGTGATGGCCTGGGCCTTTGGCGGCGGCGATGCGCTGATCCCGGTGCTGGCGATGCCGCTGTTCATCGCCGGTGCCGCGACCATGTTCCTCAGCCTGCCGCGCTTCGGCGCCTACAAGCGGGCACTGATCGCCACCTCGAAGGTGCTGGGCACGGCTGAAGAGCCAGCCGCCTGGATCATCCTGGCGCGGGTGCGGCGCATGGCCATGCTGTTTGCCTGCTTCCCGGCCTGGATCGCTGCGCTGTCGGTGCTGGTCGGGCTGGAGGCGGTGCCGCAGATCCTCCTCGCGCTGTCCACCGTGGTGCTGCTCTACCTCTACCGCATTCCGCGTCAGCTGGGCTGATGCGCATCCTGCTTTGCCTGCTGGCATTGCTGGCCCTTGGCGCAAGGGCCGACGAGCCTTTGCGCGTGGTCAGCCTCGCGCCGTCGATGAGCGAAATCATGCTCGAACTGCACGCCGATGACCTGCTGGTGGGCGTGCTCGACGGCGGTGAGCGGCCGCAAGCGCTGCATAGGCTGCCTTCGGTCGGGCGCCAGGGCCAGCTGGACATGGAAACCCTGCTCAGCCTCAAGCCCGACCTGCTGCTGCTCTGGCCCGGTAGCGTGGCGCCCGCCCAGCGCGACCAGCTCAAGCGCTTGGGCATTGCCACTTACAGCGCCGAACCCCACGACCTGAATCAGCTGCTCGAGCAGATCGAGGCCATTGCCGTGCACGTCGGGCGGGGCGAGCAAGGCAGGCCCTACGTGCAGGCGTTGCGCGAGCGCCTGCAGCAGCTGCGCCAGCAGTACCGGCGCGAGCAGCCGTTGCGGGTGTTCTATCAGGTGTGGGATCGGCCGCTGTACACCCTGGGCGGGCGGCAGGTGGTCAGCGATGCCCTGGCCGTGTGCGGGGCGCGCAATGTCTTTGCCGATCTGAGCCAGCCGGCACCGCAGGTGAATGTCGAGTCGGTGCTGATGCGTGACCCGCAGGTGATCCTGGCGGCTGATGAGGCGCAGCTTGCGAGCTGGAAAGCCTGGCCACGGCTGAGCGCGGTGGCCGGCGAGGGATTGCTGGTGGTGCCGGACAAGGGCCTGGAGCGGCCTAGCGGGCAGATGATCGAAGCCACCGCCCGCCTGTGCGCGCTGCTGGCGGCTAGAGTGCCGGCGTCCAGGTGACGCTGAACAGCGCGGTGCGGCCTTCTTCGCGGTAGCCGTAGCTGGCCCCATCGAAGCTGTACAGCGCCCGGCTGTAGTCTTTGTCCAGTAGGTTATCCAGCTTCATTTCCAGCTTCAGTTCCTCGGTTACCAGCCAGCCTGCCCGAAGGCCCAGCAAGCCGTAGCCGCCGAGTCGATTGCGGTTGGCTTCGTCATCGTAGCTGGCGCTCACGGCCTGCCAGCTGGCGCCCAGAGTGAAACGTTCGAACTGGCGATCCAGGTCAAGGCTCAGGGTACGGCGGGCGCGGCGGGCGAGGGTATGGCCACTGTCGCGGTCGCGTGGGTCGATCAGCGCCAGGCCAAGTTGGCTGCGCCATTCGCCCCATTGCTGATCCAGTGCCATTTCCAGGCCGTTGATACGTGCCGTAGCGACGTTTTGCGGAATCGAGTCCTGGCCGAAGATGATCGCGTCGCGCAGGTCGGTGCGGTACAGCGAGGTCTCCAGGCGGCTGTCGTGGGTCAGCTGGCTGCGCCACTGTACTTCATAGCTCTTCGAACGCTCGGGCTTGAGGTCCGGGTTGCTGAATTGCGGGTAGTACAAGTCGTTGAACGTCGGGGCGCGGAAGCCTTCGCTGTAGGACAGCAGCACGTCATTGCGGGCATTCAGCGGCACGGTGAGGCTGCCGCTCCAGGTGGTCTGGCCGCCGAACTGCTGGTTCTCGTCGTGCCGTACACCCAGCTCGGTGGAGAAGTCTTCACCGCTGTAGCGGTGCTGGATGAAGGCCGCACGGTTCCAGCGGCTGTCTTCGGTAAAGTCGGTGCTGCCATGCACGCGGTCTTCGTACCAGTCACCGCCCAGCAACAGGTTGTGCCGCTCGGCCAGCTTCAGGTCGTTCTGCCAGGTGATCTGGTCGCGGTAGGTGTTGAACACGAAACGCTCGTCGCTGAGCTTGTCGCGCTTGTCGTCACGGTTTTCGCTGTGGGCAAGTTCCAGGCGCGAATGCCAGACATCGTTGAGCTGAGCGTCAAGATAGCTGCCCAGGCTGCTGACGCTGAAGTCGGTGTAGGGCTTTTGCCCGAAGCTCTCGAAGGTGACCGGGTCGAAGCGGCCGAATGGGTTGTCGTATTCGCTGCGGCCACGGCTGTCGAGCAGGTTCATGCCGGCCTCGAAGCGCTCGTCGAAGGTATGACTCAGGCTCAAGTTGAGTGACTGGTTGCGGTAGGCGTCGTGGTCGCCGTCACTGGCAAACGACGGGCCAGTCGAGTCGATGCCAGCGGTTTCATCGAGGCTGGCGCCGAGGTTGAAACGGGTTGCATCGTCACCGCCGGACAGCCCGAGGCTGCGCTGGAACGTCTGGTTACTGCCTGCTGCCAGGCGCAGGCGCGGTTGCAGGCCGGGGCCGCTGCTGCGGCGGGTGAAGATCTGGATCACCCCGCCAATGGCATCGCTGCCATACACCGCCGAGCGCGAGCCGCGCAGTACTTCGACGCGTTCGATCTGGTCGACATCGAGAAACTGCAAGCCGCTGTCGCCGGAGGTGGCATTGGCGATGCGCACGCCATCGACCAGCACCAGGCTCTGAGCGGTCTTGGTGCCACGGATGAAGATGCCCGGCAGGCTGCCGCGGCCTCCAGTGGGCGCGACTTGCACGCCGGGCACGCGGGTGAGCAGGTCGGTGACGCTGCTGGGTTGCAGGCGGTCGATGTCGGCGCGGGTGAAGACGGTGTTGGCGGCGCTGGTGGCGGTACGCGATTCGACCTGGCGGTTGGCGCTGATCAGCATGTCGGGGAGCTTGAGGGCGTCGTCGCGCTCGGCGGCCAGCAGGAAGGTGGGGGCGCAGAGTAGCGCGGCACAGGCAGACTTTTTCATGGGCAGTTCCATAGCATTCGCGGGACAAGTCGGGTCGCCGCACCGCCGCTCCTACAGGATCGTGAAGACCTGGAGGAGCGGCGGTGCGGCGATCCGACTTGTCCCGCGAAAGGGCCTTACAGGCCGAGCTTGGCCATTCGAGCTTTGACGGAGGCCTCGATACCAGCAGCATCCAACCCGCACTCGGCCAGCATCTGCGCAGGCTTGGCATGCTCGACATAGATGTCCGGCAGCCCCAGGTGCAGCAGCGGCTTGACCACGCCCTCATGGGCCAGGAACTCGCCCACGGCCGCCCCGGCGCCACCCATGATGCTGTTTTCCTCGATCGTCACCAACAGCGCATGGCTGGCAGCCAGTTCCAGCACCAGGGCTTCGTCCAGCGGTTTGACGAAGCGCATGTCGACCACGGTGGCGTTGATCTGCTCGGCAACCTGCAGGGCCTCGGCCAGCTGCACGCCGAACACCAGCAGGGCAACGTTCTCGCCTTTGCGGCGAATCACGCCCTTGCCGATCTCCAGCGGTTCGAGGTCGCCACTGATCGGTGCATTCGGGCCGGTGCCGCGCGGGTAGCGCACAGCGGCCGGGCCGTTGTACAGGTGGCCGGTGCTGAGCATCTTGCGCAGCTCGTTCTCGTCGCTCGGGGTCATCACCAGCATGCCAGGGATGCAGCGCAGGTACGACAGGTCATAGGCGCCGGCGTGGGTCGGGCCGTCTTCGCCGACCAGGCCGGCGCGATCGATGGCAAACAGCACATCGAGGTTCTGCACCGCCACGTCGTGGATCAGCTGGTCATAGCCACGCTGCAGGAAGGTAGAGTAGATCGCCACCACCGGCTTGCTGCCCTCGCAGGCCATGCCTGCGGCCAGGGTCACCGCGTGCTGCTCGGCGATCGCCACGTCGAAGTAGCGCTCAGGGTAGCGCTCGCTGAAATCGACCAGGTCGGAGCCTTCCTTCATCGCCGGGGTGATGCCCACCAGGCGGTTGTCGGCGGCGGCCATGTCGCACAGCCACTGGCCGAACACCGCAGAGTACTTCGGCCCGCTGACCTTCTTCGGCGCAGCTGGCTTGTCGGCGGGTTCGAGCTTGGTGATGGAGTGGTAGCCGATCGGGTCGACCTCGGCCGGGGCGAAGCCCTTGCCCTTCTTGGTCACCACGTGCAGGAACTGCGGACCTTTGAGGTCACGCATGTTGCGCAGGGTGGCGATCATGGTCGGCAGGTCATGGCCGTCGATCGGGCCAATGTAGTTCCAGCCCAGCTCTTCGAACAGCGTGCCCGGCACCAGCATGCCCTTGGCGTATTCCTCGGTGCGACGGGCAATTTCCCAGGCGCCTGGCAGGCGCGACAGCACCTTCTTGCTGCCCTCGCGCATGCTCGCGTAGGTGCGGCTGGAGAGGATCTTGGCCAGGTAGTTGGACAAACCGCCGACATTGCGCGAAATCGACATGTCGTTGTCGTTGAGGATCACCAGCATGTCGGCGTTGACTTCCTGGGCGTGGTTCAACGCTTCGAAGGCCATGCCGGCAGTGAGGGCACCGTCGCCGATCACGGCGATCGACTTGCGTGCGCTGTTCTGCAGGCGGGCGGCGATGGCCATGCCCAGCGCGGCACTGATCGAGGTGCTGGAGTGGCCGACGCCGAAGGTGTCGTACTCGCTCTCGCTGCGGCGCGGGAAGGCGGCGATGCCGTCCTTCTGGCGCAGGCTGAGCATGCGCTTGCGGCGCCCGGTAAGGATCTTGTGCGGGTAGGCCTGGTGGCCAACGTCCCACACCAGCCGGTCGTCCGGGGTGTCGAAGACGTAGTGCAGGGCGATCGTCAGCTCGATGACGCCCAGGCCGGCGCCGAAATGCCCACCGGTCTGACCAACGGTGTAGAGCAACTCCTGGCGCAATTCGTCGGCCAGGGTCTCCAGGTCGGCTTCGGCCAGCCGGCGCAGGCCGGCAGGCGTGTCAGCGCGGTCGAGCAACGGCGTGACCGGGCGTTCGCGGGGGATCTCTTGAAACGTCGTGGGCATCAGGCGAGTCGTTATAGGTGTGTGAAGACGCGGCAGTTTACCCCATTGTGGGAAAAGTGCCCATTCGACCACGGGTTACGCGAACCCTGTGGGAGCGGGTAAACCCGTTCCCACAGGGGATTGCTATCAAGCCTTAATGGCGGCGTTCGACGATATAGCGTGCCAACGCCCGCAGCGGCTCGGCATTTTCGCCAAACCCTTGCAGTGCGACCAGCGCCTGGTCGCGCAGTTCGATGGCATAGGCCTTGGCGGCTTCCAGCCCCAGCAGGGCCGGGTAGGTCGGTTTGTCACGGGCGATGTCGGCACCCTGGCGCTTGCCCAGGGTGGCGGTGTCGCTTTCCACGTCGAGGATATCGTCCTGCACCTGGAAGGCCAGGCCAATGGCCTGTGCATAAGTCTGCAGGGCGTCCAGCTGCGCTTGCTCGGCGCGGGCACTGGCCAGGGCGCCCAGGCGCACGCTGGCTTCGATCAGCGCACCGGTCTTGTGCCGGTGCATGAATTCCAGGGCCTGCTGGTCAAGCTTCAGGCCGACCGAGCCGAGGTCGATGGCCTGGCCACCGACCATGCCTGCAGGGCCTGCAGCCTTGGCCAGGGCCTGGACCATGGCCAGGCGGGTGCTATCGGCCTGCGGGCTCAGGCGTGGGTCGAGCAGGGCGCTGAACGCCAGGCTCTGCAAGCCGTCACCGGCGAGAATCGCGCAGGCTTCGTCGAAGGCCTTGTGGGTAGTTGGCTGGCCACGGCGCAGATCGTCGTCGTCCATGGCCGGCAGGTCGTCATGGACCAGCGAATAGGCGTGGATCAGCTCTACCGCACAGGCGGCACCGTTGGCTTGCTCGGCCGGCGCGCCAAGGGCTTCGCAGGCAGCGTAGGCGAGCAGCGGGCGCACGCGCTTGCCGCCGTTCATTACGCTGTAGCGCATGGCGGCATACAGGCGTTCAAGCTCTTTGGTCGGGGCGATGAACAGCGGCTCGAGGGCAGCATCGACACGGGCCTGGCAGCTGGCCTGGTAAGCGGTGATCATGCTTCTGGCTCCGCATCGAACGGCTGCGCGGCGAGTTCGCCGTCACGTTCCAGCAGGATCTGCACCTTCTGTTCGGCCTGGGCCAGGGCGCCCTGGCAATCGCGGGTCAGGGCGATGCCTTGCTCGAACGCGGCCAGCGAGTCTTCCAGCGACAGTTCGCCGTTCTCCAGGCGCTCGACCAGGGCTTGCAGGTCGGCGAGGGATTGTTCGAAATCGATGGAGGCTTTTTTGCGGGCCATGGCGACAGTCTCGTTGGCGGATCAGAACCGCGCGACGTTAGCAGAGCGGGGCTAGGGGAGCAAACTTCCGCTGGATTTGCCGGCCTCTTCGCGGGGCAAGCCTGCTCCTACAGGTATCGCACAGCCTCACAGCGCCCTGTAGGAGCGGGCTTGCCCCGCGAAGAGGCCGCAAAGCGGCCCCGTGCGGTCTATCAGGCCGGCTCGGCTTCCAGCTCCACCATGGCTTCACGGCACCGTGCCAGCTCTTCGATGGTCAGCACCGGCAGGTTGTACTGCCGCGCATACACCGCCACCTGCTCGCCCCGCGCCATGCTGCCATCGGGGTTCATCAGCTCGCACAGCACCGCCGCCGGCCGCAGACCGGCCAGACGTGCCAGGTCCACCGAGCCTTCGGTGTGGCCGCGGCGGGTCAGCACGCCACCATCACGCGCACGCAGCGGGAATACATGGCCCGGGCTGACGATATGGCGTTGCTCGGCGGTCGAACGCAGCGCCGCTTCGATGGTGGTGATGCGGTCCTGCGCGGAAACGCCAGTGCTCACGCCTTCGGCCGCTTCGATGGTGACGGTAAAGCCGGTGCCGTGACGGGCCTGGTTGTTCTGCACCATCGGCGCCAGCTGCAGGGCATCGACCGTGGCTTCGTCCAGGCACAGGCAGACGATACCGCTGCAGTCGCGGATCATCATGGCCATGGTCTGCAGCGGCAGGTTCTCGGCGGCGGCGACGATGTCGGCTTCGTCCTCGCGGTCGTCATCGTCGAGCAGCAGCACAGGGCGCCCGGCCTGGAAGGCGGCGATGGCGGCGAACACATTGGGAAATTGTTTTTGCAGCAAAGGGGACATGAAACGCTCCTCGTGATTGATCGATGAACGTCTCGGGGCGAACAAAATGCGCGCGCAGGGGCGCCCGAATGGCCCCTGCCTGACGCCTTCTTTCATCCGGACTATGACCGTCGGCTCTGGAGTCGCACCAGATCTGCTGACCCCCGGCATGGCCGGGGCGCTCGCGGGCTCATCTTTCGATTTACCGCCGGTGGGGACTTTCACCCCGCCCTGAAGACCGGCCAAGCATACAGCACTGTGCCACCTTGCTGGCAAGCCGCTGCTCTACGACCTTCGGCGGTATCATGCAGGCATGGCTCAACAGGAACAGCTCCATGGACATTCTCCAGGTCGCCGGTGGCAAGCCGGTCAAACTGTGGACCGACGGCGTGCCGGTCGAAGACGACGCCCGCCGGCAACTGCTCAATACGGCGAAGATGCCGTTCATCTTCAAGCACCTGGCGGTGATGCCGGATGTGCACCTGGGCAAGGGCTCGACCATTGGCAGCGTGATCCCCACGGTCGGCGCGATCATCCCCGCCGCGGTGGGCGTCGACATTGGCTGCGGCATGATCGCCGCGCGTACCTCGCTGCACGCGCGTGACCTGCCGGACAACCTGCACGGCCTGCGCAGCGCCATCGAGCAGGCGGTACCCCACGGCAAGACCTTCGGCAAACGCGACCAAGGTGCCTGGGAAAAGGTACCGGGCTTGGCAGACAAAGCCTGGGGCCAGCTCGCCGGGCGTTTCAAGGCCATTACCGACAAGTACCCGCGCCTGGAAAAGACCAACAGTCGCCACCACCTGGGCACCCTGGGCGGCGGCAACCACTTCATCGAAGTGTGCCTGGACGAGGCCGACCGGGTGTGGTTCATGCTGCACAGCGGCTCGCGCGGTGTCGGCAATGCCATCGGCAACCTGTTCATCGAACTGGCCCAGGCCGACATGCGCCAGCACCTGGCCAACCTGCCCGACAAGGACCTGGCCTACTTCAAGGAGGGCAGCCGCCATTTCGCCGACTATGTCGAGGCGGTGGAATGGGCGCAGGACTTTGCCCGGCGCAACCGTGAATTGATGATGCAGGCTGTGGTCGCCACCACCCGCAAGGCCCTGGGCAAACCCTTCGAGGCAAGCCTGGAGGCGGTCAACTGCCACCACAACTATGTGCAGCGCGAGCAGCATTTCGGCCGCGAGGTACTGGTGACGCGCAAGGGCGCGGTTTCGGCGCAGAAGGGGCAGCTGGGCATCATTCCCGGCTCCATGGGGACCAGGAGTTTCATTGTGCGGGGGTTGGGCAACGAGGAGTCGTTCTGCTCCTGCAGCCATGGCGCGGGCAGGGTAATGAGCCGGACCCGGGCCAAGAGCCAATTCACCCTGGAGGATCAGCGGCGGGCGACGGCACATGTGGAGTGTCGCAAGGACAAGGACGTGATCGACGAGATTCCGATGGCGTACAAGGACATCGATGCGGTGATGCGGGCGCAGAGCGAACTGGTGGAGGTGGTGCACACGCTGCGGCAGGTGGTGTGTGTGAAAGGTTGACCTGTACTGGCCTGTTCTTCCAAGGTGAAAACCAGACCCACCCATTGTTCCGCATCGAACCCGGCATCCCCTGCCACGATGCCCGCGAGCTGGCCTCGGAATTGATGGGCTATGTGCGCTTTACACCTTGCTCCATCTGATTGTCCGGAAATTCGGGATAGGAGGTGTAAACCTTTATTCAAGACGGGACAAAGGGCATTAAAAAGCCGGCTTGTGGCCGGCTTCTCGGGGACGGTTCCGACTAATTTATGGTAAGTCGCAACCGCCTTAACTGTGTGGCCAGCAAGGGCCTGAAAGAGATGGCAAACGGTCGTGTGGAGCGTCGCCTAGCCCTCTGGAACGCGGCTTGCGCCGGCCGGGGCTGAATGTGCCGCGTAGCATACAAGGGCTGGCGCGGTATGCCCAGAAAAAAATGGCACAGCGTGTGTCAGCCGGGGCGTCGCTGGCGGTAATGCGACCAATGGAACACCCAGCCGAGTACTTCCAGCTTCTGCGCCTTGCGCTGTAACGGTGTGTAGCGCTCCACCACCTCACGCCGGTTGTGGCTGTGCAGGCACAGGGTGCCTTGGTGGCCGAGGCTCAGGCTGTTCACCCTGAGCCTGCCGTTGTGCAGCAGGGCATAGATCTCGCCATCAACCACCCGGGTGTAGCTGAGGTCGATCGCCAGGATGGCATCGCGCGGAATCCACGGCGCCATGTTGGCGGCCGGCATGGTCATGCAGATGGCTTGCTCCACGGGTACGGCCAATGCCTCCAGCGCAGGTGCCGGCATGGCCAGGTGATGGCCGTCGAGCGCGATGACCTGGCCATTGCGCAGCTCGTGGAAGGGCACTTGAACCAGCGGGACAGGCTGGTCCGATGACGCACCGAATGCGTCTATCGGCATTGCCTGTGGCGCGTACATGCGCAGAAGCGAATGCGGGTGCTTGGGGCCTTCGCCCGTTTGCAACCAGCGACGCTGCACACAGAACAATTCGGCCATTTCATCGAGGCGGGCAATCGGGATGCCGCGGGTGAACCAGTTGTTGATGTGCTGCGACGTGACGCGGCGCTGGGCAGCGAAGTCTGCGGGGGTCAGGCCACATTCCCGGAGGAGTGCCTTGAGTCTGTCACCGGATCTGTTCATGACGCCGAGTGTAGCGGCCGGTTGCCAGTAGCGAAATGAACGTGATGTTGACGTGAACGGTGTGAAAACGGCCTGAAGGTAGGGCAAATGTGTAGGGCTGCGTAGGAATTTTTACCTACCTTCGGCGTCGCCCATAAAAAAACCCGCCGAGGCGGGTTTTTTTATGCAAGGCGGTATCAGCCCTTGTAGGCAGCGACCGACTTGGTGATCGCGGCACGGGCGGCGTCAGCGCCTTCCCAGCCTTCGATCTTGACCCACTTGCCCTTCTCGAGATCCTTGTAGTTCGCGAAGAAGTGCTCGATCTGCTGGATCAGCAGGGCTGGCAGGTCGGTGTATTCCTTAACGTCGACGTACAGCTGGCTCAGCTTGTCGTGAGGAACGGCGATGACCTTGGCGTCGCCGCCGCCGTCGTCGGTCATGTTCAGCACGCCGACCGGACGGGCACGGATGACCGAGCCTGGAGCAACCGGGTATGGGGTCACGACCAGCACGTCCAGCGGATCACCGTCGTCGGCCAGGGTGTTCGGGATGAAGCCGTAGTTGGCCGGGTAGAACATCGGGGTGGCCATGAAGCGGTCGACGAACAGGGTGTCGCTGTCCTTGTCGATTTCGTACTTGATCGGCGCGTGGTTGGCCGGGATCTCGATGGCGACGTAGATGTCGTTCGGCAGGTCTTTGCCAGCCGGAATCTTGCTGTAGCTCATTGGGCAGTGCCCCCGTGTTTGATCAAAAAAGTGGCGGCGATTATAGGCATATTCCGCCAGGCCATGCCACGTGTGGACGGATGTGCGGCCGCATCAGGCGTGGCTTTCACGGTAATCCGGGTGCCCGGCCTGCAGCTTCAGCAGGCGCTCGAGAGGGTTCTGCCGGTAGAACAGCGTCAGCTGCCGGTACACCTGTGGATAAGCCTGCTCCAGCAAGTCGGGAGCGCTGAAGAAGTACTCACTGGTGACGGCGAAGAATTCCGCCGGGTTTTCCGCGGCGTAAGGGTCGATGGCGGTTTCGGCATCGGGGTTGGCGTCGAGCTGGCGATTGAGGTCGTCATAGGCTTGCTGCATGGCTGCAGCCCAGTCTTCCACGTGCATGCCTGGGTGCAGCGGCGGCAGGCCGTTGGCATCGCCATTGAGCATGTCGAGCTTGTGCGCCAGCTCGTGGATCACCAGGTTGTAGGCCTCCCAGCCGCCACTGGCCAGCACTCCGGCCCAGGCCAGGATGATCGGCCCCTGTTGCCAGGCTTCGCCGCTGTGCTCGGCATCCCACACGTGCTCTACGCCGCTGGCATCGCGGTGGCGTTGCGGGCTCTTGAAGTCGTCGGGGTAGAGGATGATCTCGTGGAAACCCTGATACCAGTTCAACTCGCCCAGGTGCAGCAGTGGCAGCTGCGCCTGGGCGGCAAGAAACAGGCGCTGCTCGTCGTCAAGTTCGACCCCGGGGAGGGTGGTCAGGTGCTTGTCGAGCAGGAACAGGATGCATGCTTCGCGCAGCCACTGGTCTTCCGCATCGCTGATGCCATCGAGCATCGGCAGGCGATCACGGATCACCTGCCATTGCCCTGGCTCGATCGGGTAGCGCGCGAGGTTGCGCTTGCGCCGCCAGGCGCTGAAGGACCACATGTCGGCTGTCAGTGGGCCTTGGCGGTGCGGCCCAGGCGGCTGCGCAGCAGGCCGAGGATCATCGGCACCAGCGACAGCACGATGATGCCGACCACCATCAGCGACAGGTGCTGCTTGATGAACGGCACGTTGCCGAAGAAGTAGCCCAGGGTCACCAGGCCGCCGACCCACAGCAGCGAACCCGCCACGCTGAAACCGAGGAAACGCGGGTAGTGCATGTGGGCGATACCGGCTACGAACGGTGCAAAGGTGCGCAGGATCGGCAGGAAGCGCGCCATGGTCACGGTCTTGCCGCCATGGCGTTCATAGAACTCGTGGGTGCGCTGCAGGTAGTCGCGCCGGAAGATCTTCGAATTGGGATTGCTGAACAGTTTTTCGCCCGTCGTGCGGCCGATGATGTAGTTGGTGCTGTCGCCGAGAATGGCGGCGGCCATCAGCAGGCCCGCCAGCAGGACGGGGTCCATGCCGCCACCGGCGGCCACGGCGCCGGCGATGAACAGCAGTGAGTCGCCCGGCAGGAACGGCATCACCACCAAACCGGTTTCGCAGAAGATCACAGCAAACAGGATCGCGTAGATCCAGGGGCCATAGTTGCTAACCAGCAGGTCGAGGTAGGTATCGAGATGCAGGATTAAGTCCAGCGGGTTGAATTCCATGTACAGCACCTGTGTTCTTGACCCGCTTTACGGGCACGCGATGACGGACAATGCCCTGGGCGTCGGCATGACTACCTGTGGGTGGGGAAATTTCACACATGACAGGTCGAAGCATTATACGGCGAAGTCGGAAACCTGCCCGGGGAGTTTGTAGCGGGGGGTTACTGCGTCAAACGTACCGGCTCTTTCGCGAGGCAGTTGGCTCCCACAGGCATCATGTAATCATTGGGCCTGTGAAAATCCTGTGGGAGCGGCACTTGCCGGCGATGGGCCGGTACAGGTCAGTCCGGATTGATCGGCAGAATGTAGTTCTCGAACTCGGTGTCTTTGCGAAAGCCCATCGACTCATAGGTCTTGCGCGCCACCTCGTTGTTGGCGCTGGTCGAAACCCGCATGCGCACCGCGTTGGTTTCCTTGGCCATCTTCTTGGCCTCGCGCATCAGGTGGTCAGCTACCAGCATGCGCCGTGAGTCTTCGGCCACGAAGATGTCATTGAGAATCCACACCCGCTTCAGCGACAGCGACGAATAGCTCGGATAAAGCTGACAGAAACCCAGCAATTTGCTGTCATCGTCAACCGGCAAAGCCAGGTAGATGATTGATTCACTGCGCATAAGGCGCTTTTGCAGAAACTTGCGCGAACTGTCCGGATAAGGGAGCTGCCCATAGAACTCGCGATATCTGACGAACAGCGGGGTGAGCAGGTCGAGGTGTTCCAGGGTTGCCTTGATGATGCGCATGTGCGGCCCTCAGAGTCCATTTGGGGAAACAGCGGAATGCCTGCAGCTTTCATGGGCATGCTGCCCCAATGCTGGCCATCAGCGCAATCCGCCTTCCGTTACATGTTCTTTAACGTTCACCGAGCAGGAAGTTGCCTCGCTGGGTGGGGGCATTTTCACTGTCGATGCTATGGACCTCGGCCTCGTCCTTAAGATTCACACCGGAAAGCTGTCGCCTGCAGGCTTCGCGCATCAGGTATAGGAGGCGATGGGCCGCCATGCCGTAACTCAGGCCTTCCAGGCGGATATTGGAGATGCAGTTGCGATAGGCATCGGTCAGGCCGACCTTGGGCGCGTAGGTGAAATACAGGCCCAGGCTGTCTGGCGAACTCAGCCCCGGGCGTTCGCCGATCAGCATCACGGTCATGCGCGCCCCGAGCAGCTGGCCCACTTCATCCGCCACCGCCACCCGGCCTTGCTCTACCAGCACCACCGGGGCGCTGGTCCAGCCATCGGTAGCGGCCTGCTCCTCGAAGCGGGCCAGGAACGGCAAGGTATGGCGGTGCACGGCCAGGGCCGAGAGGCCGTCGGCGACCACGATGGCCAGGTCGACGCCATCGGGGTTGGCTTGGGCATGCTGGCGCAAGCGTTCGGCCGAGTCTTCGTTCAGCCGCCGGCCCAGGTCGGGGCGTTGCAGGTATTGGTGGCGGTCGCTGGCGGCACTGTGCAGCACCAGGCTGTCGCGGCCACGGTCCTTGAGCTGTTCGCTCAGGGCTGCGTGGTCGAACGCCAGGTGCACGGCGTCGCGGGCCTGGGCGTGGGCGAACTGGAAGTCCAGTTGCGCGCCGGTGGGCAGGCTGGTGCCGCAACGGCCCAGGGCGATACGCGCCGGGGTCAGGTTGCGCAGGGCCAGCCAAGGGCTTTCCTGGGTAGAGAGCGTGGGTGGGGATCGGTCTGCCATGGTCACCTCTTATGCCAGTTGCGCCAAGGCCTGGCGGAATGCCGGCGGCAGGTTGTCGCCAAAGCGCACGCGGCCATCGGCCTGGGTGAAGATGCCGGTGCGTTGCAGCCAGGCCTCGAATTCCGGCCCGGGCTTCAGGCCCAGGGTCTGGCGCGCATACAGCGCGTCGTGGAATGACGTGGTCTGGTAGTTGAGCATGATGTCGTCGGAGCCGGGGATGCCCATGATGAAGTTGATCCCGGCCACGCCCAGCAGGGTCAGCAGGGTGTCCATGTCGTCCTGGTCGGCTTCGGCGTGGTTGGTGTAGCAGATGTCGCAGCCCATCGGCACGCCGAGCAGCTTGCCGCAGAAGTGGTCTTCGAGGCCGGCGCGGATGATCTGCTTGCCGTTGTACAGGTATTCGGGGCCGATGAAGCCGACCACGGTGTTGACCAGGAACGGCTTGAAGTGGCGGGCCACGGCGTAGGCGCGGGTCTCGCAGGTTTGCTGGTCGACACCGTGGTGGGCGTTGGCCGACAGCGCGCTGCCCTGGCCGGTCTCGAAGTACATCAGGTTCTGCCCGAGGGTGCCGCGCTTGAGCGACAGGCCGGCCTCGTAACCTTCCTGCAACACGTTGAGGTTGATGCCAAAGCCGGCGTTGGCCGCCTCGGTGCCGGCGATCGACTGGAACACCAGGTCCAGCGGCACGCCGCGGTTGATCGCTTCGATCGAGGTGGTGACGTGGGTCAGCACGCAAGCCTGGGTTGGGATGTCGTAGCGCTGGATGATGGCGTCGAGCATTTCCAGCAGGGCGCAGATCGAGGCGATGCTGTCGGTGGCGGGGTTGATGCCGATCATGGCGTCACCGTTGCCGTAGAGCAGGCCGTCGAGGATGCTGGCGGCGATGCCGGCCGGCTCATCCGTCGGGTGGTTGGGCTGCAGGCGGGTGGACAGGCGCCCGCGCAGGCCCATGGTGCCGCGGAACTGGGTGACCACGCGGATCTTCTGCGCCACTAACACCAGGTCTTGCACGCGCATGATCTTTGACACCGCGGCGGCCATTTCCGGGGTCAGCCCTGGGGCGAGGGCACGCAGGCTCTGTTCGTTGGCCTCTTCGCCGAGCAGCCAGTCGCGCAGGCCGCCAACGGTCAGGTGGCTGACCGGGGCAAAGGCTTGGGCATCATGGCTGTCGACGATCAGCCGGGTGATCTCATCCTCTTCGTAGGGGATCAGCGCTTCATTGAGGAAATGGCTGAGCGGGATGTTGGCCAGGGCCATCTGCGCGGCGACCCGTTCGCCGTCGTTGCTGGCGGCAACACCGGCCAGGAAGTCCCCGGAACGGGCCGGGCTGGCCTTGGCCATCACCTCCTTGAGGCTGTCGAAGCGGTAGACCAGGTGGCCCACTGTGTGTACGAAACTTGCCATACAGAATCTCCAGAGCCGCGGGCTGGCCCGCGGCAGGTGGCGGCGATCAGTGCAGGGCCTCTTCGGCCTTCTGGATCGCGGCGAATTCCTCTTCCGGTGTGCCCGCCACCAGGTGGTGGCGGCTGTAAAACGCAAAGTAGGCAATAAGTACCGCATAGATCACCGCAGCGCCAATCACCACCCGTGGGTCGACCAGGAAGCCCGCGACCACGGCGATGCAGGCCAGCACCAGGGCCAGGCCCGAGGTGAAGATGCCGCCCGGGGTGCGGTAGGGGCGTTCCATTTTCGGCCGACGGATGCGCAGGGTGATGTGCGCAGCCATCATCAGCACATACGACAGTGTGGCACCGAATACCGCCACCAGGATCAGCAGGTCGCCCTGGCCGGTCAGCGACAGGGCGAAACCGATGATGCCCGGGATCACCAGCGCCATGACCGGGGCCTTGCTCTTGTTGGTTTCCGACAACTTGCGCGGCAGGTAGCCGGCGCGGGAGAGGGCGAAGATCTGCCGCGAATAGGCGTAGATGATCGAGAAGAAGCTGGCGATCAGGCCGGCCAGGCCCACCAGGTTGACGAAGCTGCCCATCCAGGTGGCGCCGCCGTAGGCCTTGGCCAGCGCCTCGACCAGCGGGTTGCCCGAGGCCTTCAGGGCTTCGGAACCCGCACCGCCAGGGCCGACCACCAGGATCAGCAGGGCGAAGGCCAACAGCACAAGCATCGCGCCAATCAGGCCGCGGGGCAGGTCACGTTTGGGGTTCTTGGTTTCTTCGGCGGCCAGCGGCACGCCTTCGACGGCTAGGAAGAACCAGATGGCGTAAGGGATCGCGGCCCACACACCGACATAGCCGAATGGCAGGAAGCTGCTGGCGCCGGCGGCGTCCGTTTTGGCGATGTCGAACAGGTTGGCTGCATCAAAATGGGGCACCATTGCCACCAGGAACACGGCCAGGGCGATAGCCGCGATGGCGGTGATGATGAACATCAGCTTCAGCGCTTCACCCACACCGAAAATGTGGATGCCGATGAAGACCACGTAGAACGCCAGGTAGATCATCCAGCCGCCGATGCCGAACAGTGACTGGCAATAGGCGCCGATGAACGTGGCGATGGCGGCCGGGGCGATGGCGTATTCGATGAGGATCGCGGTGCCGGTCAGGAAGCCTCCCCATGGGCCGAAGGCGCTGCGGGCAAAGCCGTAGCCGCCGCCCGCAGTGGGGATCATCGAAGAAAGTTCGGCCAGCGAGAAGCACATGCACAGGTACATGGTGGCCATCAGCAAGGTGGCGAGGAACATGCCGCCCCAGCCGCCTTGGGCCAGGCCGAAGTTCCAGCCGGCATAGTCGCCGGAAATCACGTAGGCAACGCCCAGGCCCACCAGCAGTACCCATCCGGCGGCGCCTTTTTTCAGTTCACGTTGCTGGAAATAGTCCGAACCGACTTTTTCGAAGTCGACGGAAGACCCTGCCGGCGCACCGGCGGAATGATCGCTTGGCATAGATTCACCTGTTCTTTTTCTTGATGGCCGGAAGGGGGCCGGCCGATGGTGATAGGTACTGCAGGAAGCGAGCCAGAGCGGTTGGGGCCGCCATTCGGCGGCCCCAGTGCACTGTTTTAGAAGAAGCCCAACGGGTTGATGTCGTAGCTCACCAGCAGGTTCTTGGTCTGCTGGTAGTGGTCGAGCATCATCTTGTGGGTTTCACGGCCGACGCCGGACTTCTTGTAGCCACCGAACGCGGCATGCGCCGGGTACAGGTGGTAGCAGTTGGTCCACACGCGGCCGGCCTTGATGCCGCGGCCCATGCGGTAGGCGCGGTTGATGTCGCGGGTCCACACGCCGGCACCGAGGCCGAACTCGGTGTCGTTGGCAATCGCCAGGGCTTCGGCTTCGTCCTTGAAGGTGGTGACGCTGACCACCGGGCCGAAGATTTCTTCCTGGAACACGCGCATGCGGTTGTTGCCCTTGAGCAGGGTCGGCTGGATGTAGTAACCGGTGGCCAACGCGCCTTCGAGTTTTTCCACCTTGCCGCCGGTCAGCAGTTCGGCGCCTTCGTTCTGGGCGATCTCGAGGTACGAGAGGATCTTCTCGAACTGCTGCTGCGAGGCCTGGGCGCCGACCATGGTGTCGGTGTCGAGCGGGTCGCCGCGCTTGATCTGCAGCACCTTCTTCATCACCACTTCCATGAACTGCGGGTAGATCGACTCCTGCACCAGGGCGCGCGATGGGCAGGTGCACACCTCGCCTTGGTTGAAGAACGCCAGCACCATGCCTTCGGCGGCCTTGTCGATGAAGCTCGGCTCGGCCTGCATGATGTCTTCGAAGTACACGTTGGGCGACTTGCCGCCCAGCTCGACGGTGGACGGGATGATGTTCTCGGCCGCGCATTTCATGATGTGCGAGCCGACCGGGGTGGAGCCGGTGAAGGCGATCTTGGCGATGCGCTTGCTGGTGGCCAGCGCTTCACCGGCCTCGCGGCCATAGCCTTGCACCACGTTGAGCACGCCCTTGGGCAGCAGGTCACCGATCAGCTCGACCAGCACGGTGATGCCCAAAGGGGTCTGCTCGGCCGGCTTGAGCACCACGCAGTTGCCGGCGGCCAGGGCCGGGGCGAGCTTCCAGGCGGCCATCAGGATCGGGAAGTTCCACGGGATGATCTGCCCGACCACGCCCAGCGGTTCGTGGATGTGGTAGGCCACGGTGGTTTCGTTGATTTCGGCGGCGCCGCCTTCCTGGGCGCGGATGCAGCCAGCGAAGTAGCGGAAGTGGTCGACGGCCAGCGGGATGTCGGCGTTGAGGGTTTCGCGGATCGGCTTGCCGTTGTCCCAGGTTTCGGTGATGGCCAGGAGTTCCAGGTTCTGTTCGATACGGTCGGCGATTTTCAGCAGGACGTTGGAGCGGTCCTGGACCGAGGTGCGGCCCCAGGCGTCGGCGGCGGCGTGGGCGGCATCCAGGGCCTTTTCGATGTCTTCGGCAGTGGAACGAGGGAATTCGGCGATCAACTGGCCGTTCACCGGCGAGGTGTTCTCGAAGTACTGGCCTTTGACCGGGGCCACGAACTCACCGCCGATGAAGTTGCCGTAACGGCTCTTGAAGGAAACCTTCGCGCCCTCGGTACCGGGATGTGCGTAACGCATGGTGTGTCTCCTGGCTGTTATGTTTGTTGAGGAGTTGAAAAGCGTAGAGCAAAGGTTGGGCCAGCGTGGTGCACCCTCGTGGAATCAACGACTTGGGTCATGCCCAGGTGCAGCGGGAAGGCGCGCTGTGCCAGGCCTGGCACGGCCGGGGTGACACTTTGTACCGTTTGCGACACGTGGCGGGCGGGCACGTTGCAAAGCCTGCGCGGGTGGAGGATGCTGGCGTGAATCTCTATCTGCGGAGAACAACAACAAATGCAGAGCAACTCATTCAGCCGCCATGCCCAGCAGGTGCATACCGTTGCCCGAGGCGAAGCGGGTAGCGATCCGTCCATTGCCCGCTCCTGGTTGCGCTGCCTGGACGACTATCACCTCGACCCGTCGGTGATCGAGGCTCCGGTGGTGCTTGAGCACGGCCGCCTGCTGGAGAGCCGCGAACGGCTGCGCCAGGTGCTGAAGATCGCCGACAACGAAATGAACAGCCTGCACCAGCAGCTATCCGGCGCCGGCCATGCTGTGCTGCTGACCGATGCCCGTGGGGTGATCCTCAACTGCGTGACCGCGCCCTCCGAGCGGCGCAACTTCGAGCGCGCCGGGCTGTGGCTGGGGGCGGACTGGAGTGAGGCCCGCGAGGGCACCAACGGTATCGGTACCTGCCTGGTCGAGCGCCAGGCCCTGACCATTCACCAGAATGAGCACTTTCGCGGCCGCCATACCGGACTGACCTGCTCGGCGAGTCCGGTGTTCGACCCGCACGGTGAACTGCTGGCAGTGCTCGATGTGTCCTCGGCGCGGCCGGACGTGTCGCGCCAGAGCCAGTTTCACACCATGGCACTGGTCAACCTCTCGGCGAAGATGATCGAGAGCTGCTATTTCCTGCGCCATTTCGAGCAGCAGTGGTTGCTGCGCATTCACGTGCAGGCCGAGTCGGTCGGCCAGTTCAGCGAAGGGTTGCTGGCGTTCGACGGCGATGGCCGCATTTGCGCCGCCAACCAGAGTGCCCTGAACCTGTTAGGCACCATTCGCGGTGGCGTGCTGGGCAAGCCGCTGGAAATGTTCTTCGCCTGCAGCCATGACGAGCTGTTCAGCCGTGCCACGCCCGGTGGCAGTACGGTCTGGCCGTTGCGCACCCGTGATGGCCGCCAGGTGTTCGCCAGCCTGCGCGGGCAGGCGAGGGCGCCGCTGTGGACGGTGCCGGCCAGCCTGCCCCAGGCCAGGGCCGCCGTGGAGCCGGGCATCTGCCTGCTGGACCCGGCCTTGCAGCATGACTTCTACCGTGCCGTGCGCGTGTTCGAGCGCGATGTGCCGCTGCTGCTGTGTGGCGAGACCGGTTGCGGCAAAGAGGCCTTCGCCCAGGCCGTGCACCAGGCCAGTCAGCGCCGTGGCAAGCCTTTCGTAGCGGTGAACTGTGCCTCGATTCCCGAGAGCCTGATCGAGAGCGAGCTGTTCGGCTATCGCGGCGGAAGTTTTACCGGCGCGCGCAAGGAGGGCATGCGCGGCAAGCTGCTGCAGGCCGATGGCGGTACCTTGCTGCTGGACGAGATCGGCGACATGCCGCTGGCCTTGCAGACCCGCCTGTTGCGGGTGCTGGAAGAGCGCCAGGTGGTACCGATCGGCGGTGAGCCGCAGGCGGTGGATGTGCGTATCGTCAGTGCCACCCACCGGGACCTGCTGGAGCGGGTGGAGCAGGGCAGTTTCCGTGAAGACCTGTACTACCGGTTAAATGGCTTGGAAGTGGCGCTTCCAGCGGTGCGCGAGCGTAGCGACAAGGAGTCGTTGCTGGACTTTCTGTTACGCCAGGAGGCGCAGGGGCAGGTTGTGCAACTGGCGCCAGAAGCGCGGCAGGCGCTGCTGAGCTTTGCCTGGCCGGGGAACGTGCGGCAGATGCGCAATGTGTTGCGGACCTTGGTGGCCCTGTGTGAAAACTCGCTTATCGAGTTCTCGGATCTCCCCGCCATCATCAAAGCTCATGAGACCTATGTAGGAGCGGGTTTAGCTATGGACGGGGGCGCGCTTCTTCAAGATGCCGAGCGTCAGGCGCTAATGGACATCCTGGAGGCAAAACACTGGCACTTGACCCGGGTCGCCGAGCACCTGGGCATCAGCCGCAATACCTTGTATCGAAAACTGCGCAAACACGGCATCGCCAGGGGCGTATGAGCAAAACACCGGGTGCGATTTCCCGCGCCCTGGGCTACCCTGCCTCGAAGTTTTGCGAGGTCGACCATGCATATTCATATTCTCGGTATTTGCGGCACTTTCATGGGGTCGCTGGCAGTGCTGGCCAAAGAGCTCGGCCACCGCGTCACCGGCTCCGACGCCAACGTCTATCCGCCAATGAGCACCCAGCTCGAAGCCCAGGGCATCGAGCTGACCCAGGGTTACGACCCGGCTCAGCTGGACCCTGCACCTGATCTGGTGGTGATCGGCAACGCCATGTCGCGGGGCAACCCGGCGGTGGAGTATGTGCTGAACAAAGGGCTGCCCTATGTGTCCGGCCCGCAGTGGCTGGCCGACCATGTGCTGCAGGGCCGCTGGGTACTGGCCGTGGCGGGCACCCACGGCAAGACTACCACCAGCAGCATGTTGGCCTGGGTGCTGGAGCATGCCGGCATGAGCCCGGGCTTCCTGATCGGCGGCGTGCCGCAGAACTTCTCGGTGTCGGCGCGTCTGGGCGGCACGCCGTTCTTCGTGGTGGAGGCCGACGAATACGACAGCGCCTTCTTCGACAAGCGTTCGAAGTTCGTGCATTACCACCCCCGCACCGCGATCCTCAACAACCTTGAGTTCGATCACGCGGACATCTTCCCTGACCTGGCGTCCATCGAACGGCAGTTCCACCACTTGGTGCGGACCATCCCGAGTGAAGGCCTGGTCATTCACCCGACCACCGAGCAGGCGCTAGAGCGTGTGATCGGCATGGGATGCTGGACCCCTGTGCAGACCACCGGCGAAGGAGGCCAATGGCAGGCGCGCCTGCTCAGTGCCGATGGCTCGCGTTTCGAGGTGCTGTTCGAGGGTGAAGTGCAGGGTGTGGTGGACTGGGCCCTGACCGGCCAGCACAACGTCGCCAACGCCCTCGCCACGCTGGCCGCTGCCCGCCATGTGGGCGTGGTGCCGGCCATGGGCATCGAAGGCCTGAGTGCGTTCAAGAGCGTCAAGCGGCGCATGGAGAAGGTTGCTGATGTTCAGGGTGTGACCATCTACGACGATTTCGCCCACCACCCGACCGCCATCGCCACCACTCTCGACGGCCTGCGCAAGCGGGTTGGCGAAGCGCCGGTCATCGCCATCATCGAGCCGCGCTCCAACTCCATGAAGCTCGGCGCCCATCGGGACGGCCTGCCGGAAAGCGTCAACGACGCCGACCAGGTGATCTGGTACGCACCCGCCAACCTGGGGTGGGACCTGGCTGCCACTGCCGCGCAGTGCAAGGTGCCAAGCGTGGTCGCCGACAGCCTCGACGCGATCATCGAGCGGGTCAAGGGCCAGGCCCGCCCGGGCACTCATGTGGTGATCATGAGCAACGGCGGCTTCGGCGGCCTGCATGGCAAGCTGGCCGAGGCCTTGAAGTGAGCGGACCGGAACGTATCACCCTGGCCATGACCGGCGCTTCCGGGGCGCAGTATGGCCTGCGCTTGCTCGATTGCCTGGTGCGTGAGGACCGTGAGGTGCATTTCCTCATCTCCAAGGCTGCGCAACTGGTGATGGCCACCGAGACCGATGTGGTCCTGCCGGCCAAGCCGCAGGCCATGCAGGCGTTTCTCACCGAATACACTGGTGCTGCCGACGGGCAGATCCGTGTATACGGCAAGGAAGACTGGATGTCACCGGTGGCCTCGGGCTCCGGTGCTCCAGCGGCAATGGTGGTGGTGCCGTGTTCTACCGGCACCTTGTCAGCAATCGCCACCGGTGCCTGCAACAACCTGATCGAGCGGGCCGCCGACGTCACTCTCAAGGAGCGCCGGCAGTTGATCCTGGTGCCGCGCGAGGCACCGTTTTCGACCATTCACCTGGAGAACATGCTCAAGCTTTCGCAGATGGGGGCGGTGATCCTGCCTGCGGCGCCGGGCTTCTATCACCAGCCGCAGACCATCGATGACCTGGTCGACTTCGTCGTGGCGCGCATCCTCAACCTGCTGAACATTCCGCAGGACATGTTGCCGCGCTGGGGCGAGCATCATTTCGGGGCGGATGATTGAGGCGTTTCATGGCCGGGTTGCTGGCGGCAAGCCTGCTCGGCGGCTGCGCCACGGTGCGCACGCTGGATGCCAACAAACCAGGGGCACCGGTGGTATACGCCGGGACCCGGCTGGACATGTATGTGATCAATGGCGGGTGTTGCCCCAAGGATCGCTTCGGGGCTGAGGCGCCAGCGTATCCGCACCTGGACCTGCCTGGCAGCATGCTGCTGGATACACTGTTCCTGCCGCTGTCATTGCTGACGGCGGCAGGCATAGGGTTTCAGGCTACGGGCGGCCTGTAGGGGCTATTTCTTGCCGAGTTTGCGCAACTCGTCAGACTCGATAACCCGAATGCCGTCTTCTTCCTCCAGCGCCAGGCGCCAGAGTGCACGGGCCAGGGTGCAGGCCTCGATCCCCCGGTATTTGCCCGGTATCAACTTCGAAAACGGTGACGCCAGTTTCTCGCCCAACCGTGGTTGTATCCGTTCTCCGAGCAACAGCGAAGGCCGCACGATGGTCAGTTGAGGCCAGTCCTGAGCCTTGAGCGCTTCTTCCATCTCACCTTTGACCCGGTTGTAGAAGATCGACGACTTGGGATCGGCACCAAGGGCGCTGACCACCAACAGGTGGCGCGCACCCATTTCCCGCGCGCGCTTGCTGAAGGCGACGACCATGTCCAGATCGACGGCGCGAAACGCCTGCTCCGAGCCTGCCTGCTTGAGGGTGGTACCCAGGCAGCAGTAGGCAATATCGACCCGACCGGCCAGTTGTGGGAGAAACACTGCCGGGTCGCCCACCGGGTTTTCCAGGTGAGGGTGTTCGGCCAGTGGCCGGCGGGTCGGTGCCAGCACGCGACTGATGGTGGGTTCGTTGAGCAGGCGGTCGAGCAGGTGCTCACCGGTAAGGCCGGTAGCTCCGGCAAGCAGGACATGCTGAGGCGTCAAATACATGATGTCTCTCCCTTGTTACACACAAGCTTAGCGGCTGGCAGGCGTTTTTGCCTGTTCCTCGGCCTTGGCCTGTGCCGCATTGCGCAAGGCTTCTTCGGCCTGTTGCTGACGCAGTTGCTGCCAGTGTGCCAGTACTGCGGGCGGCGCCCAGAATTGTGGCTCGGAGGCTTCGAAACCTTCCCTTCGTTCTCTTTCGGCAACACTGGTGCGCGCCAGTTCAAACGCCTGTTTCAGGTCGTCGGTCTGGTTCAGCGCCTCGGCGAACAGGGCATCGCCGAAGTAGGTGAAATCGGCTTCTTCCGAACAGCCGAACGACACCCGGTCGGCGCGTGCCGCAGTCATGATCAACGTGCGATCGTCCTTTAGCGGAGCGATGTAGCCACCTGAATAACAGGCGGAGATGACAATGATCTTGTCGCGGTCCTTGAGCGGTGCCAGGGCGCTGGCCAGTTCGTCGGCGGACAGGTCGGCCAGTTGCAGTCGTGGCTGATCGAGTACCAGCTGGTGGTCCTGGCTGCCGTGGCTGGTCAGGTAGATGAAGATCAGGTCTTCCGGGCCGCTGCGCTCGGCCAGGGTGCGGGCGGCGCGCGTGAGGTTCTCTCGGGTAGCCATGGGGCGGGTGGCCATCTGGTCGCGGTGGTTGACCAGGGTGACCTGGCCGCGGGCACCGAAACGCACCTTGAGCATGTTGCTGACATAGTCCGCTTCACGCAGGAACACGCTCTGCTGGCCATCGCCGGCCAGTACCAGGCTGTACAGCTGGATGGGGGGGGCCGAGCGCGGTACCCGGGCCAGGGCTTCTTCGAGCAGGCGGCCTTGGTTGAGCAGGGCCAGGTCCAGCGGGTCGGGCAGCAGTTTGCCTTTCTGGTCGCGAATGCGCACGCCATTGGCCCAGATGCCGCTTTCGACCTTGCCACTGGCCAGGGTCAGCTTGCCGTGACCCTGGTAGGCATCGTTGTCGAAACCGCCGACGTACTTGCTGCCATCAGGCAGCTGCAGGCTGCCTTGGCCGGAGAGGCGCCAGTCAACGAAGGTGCCTTTATAGTGGCTGCCGTCGCTGCCGAGCAATTCACCTTCGCCAACCAGTGAACCGTCCTTGAAATCGCCGATCCACACGTCGCCGTCGGCATTTTCATAACGGCCGCGGCCTTCCAGGCGGTTGTCCTTGAATTCACCGATGTATTGCTCGCCATCGACGCTGTCGTAGGTGCCGCTGCCTTGCAACTGGCCATCGACAAAGTGGCCGCTGAACTGGTTGCCGCTGGCATCGCTGCGCACGCCTGCGCCATTGGGCTTGCCTTTGGCGAACAAGCCCTGGTAACGGCTGCCGTCAGCCATTTCGAGTATGCCTGCACCTTCGTACTGGTCGTCCTTGAATTGGCCGCGGTAGATCTGATCGGCCTGCTTGAGGCTACCTTCACCGTCGCGCCGGCCGTGGCTGAACGTGCCGGCATAGTGGCTGCCCGGGGTGGTCAGGTCGCCCAGGCCGTGAAACAGCCCTTTGTCGAACTGGCCACGGTAGATCTCGCCATTGCTGCCGTGCCACTCGCCCTGGCCATGCCATTGGCCGTCCTTGAAGCTGCCGGCGTACCAGCTGCCGTTGGGGTAGTCAATGCGCCCCTCGCCCTGCAGCAACCCATCGACCACTTGGCCCCGGTAGCGGCCACCGTCGGGCAGGCGCGCGTCGGGCGGGGACAACGACTCACCATCGCCACAGGCAGCGAGCATCAGGAACAGTGCGAAGGGGAGCAGTGGACGCATGGCGGAATCCAGGCAAAAAGTCTGCCGAGTATGCCGCAGAATGGGGGGCGCAGGTATCTGTGATCTGGCTGAATCAGTACTGAATTCTTCGCGGGTAAACCCGCTCCCACAGGGGGCCGTACAGCTTCAGGCTGGCGCGGTACCGCTGGGAGCGGGTTCATCGAGGCGTCGAACCGTCGCGAATAGGGCCAATCAGACGAAGCAGAGCGAGAGGGGTTCGGCGATATAGGCCGGTTTCTCTTCGCCTTCGATCTCCAGAGTAACGGTGGCTTTCAGCAGCCATTGCCCAGGCTTCTTCTCGATCACCTCACCCAGGTCCACCTTCAGTCGTACCCTGCTGTCGACCTTCACCGGCTGAATGAAGCGCACGCTGTCCAACCCGTAGTTGACAACCATCTTCACCCCCTCAGGCAGCAGCAGGATGTCCAGCATCAGCATGGGGATCAGCGACAAGGTCAGGAAACCATGGGCGATGGTGGTGCCGAACGGGGTTTTCGCCGCCTTTTCCGGGTCGACATGGATGAATTGGAAATCGCCGGTGGCCTCGGCGAACAGGTTGATGCGCTGCTGGTCGATCTTCAGCCAGTCGGAACGTCCCAGCTCCTTTCCAACGTACTGCGATAGCTCGTTTACCGGTACATAGGGCATCGCGACTCTCCAGGTTGTCATTTGGTACGAGAGTGCAAGATCAGCACGGCGAACCGTTTCAGTCAAGATGCCCGCTTTTCGGCGAATATCGGCTTACAGGCAGCCCATGCTTATAATGGCCGGCATGCCTGAAGGAGATACTTATGCTGTTGCGTGGTTTGACCTGGCTGGTGCTGTTTCAGCTGCTGGGTACGGCGCTCAATTACTTGTGCGTGCCAATTCTACCGGGGCCGATCATTGGCCTGTTGTTGCTGCTGTGCTTCCTCATGGCCCGTGGCGAAGTCGGCAAGCCGCTGAGCGAGGCCGCCGGTAGCCTGCTGCGCTACCTGCCACTGCTGCTGGTGCCGCCGGCGGTGGGGGTGATGGTCTATGCCAAGGACATTGCTGCAGACTTCTGGGCGATTGCGGGTGCCTTGCTGATTTCCTGCCTGGTGACCCTGGTGTTCGTCGGCCTGTTGATGCAGAAGCTCATCGATCGCCAGCATGGCAAGCGTGAGGAGCGGCCATGATTCTTGACTGGCAAGGCGCGCTCGACGCAGTCATCCATCATCCCTTGTTCGGCATCGGCATCACCTTGGGTGCCTATCAGATCGTACTGGCAGCCTATGAAAAGACCCGCTGGATCTTCCTGCAGCCGGTGCTGGTATCGATGCTGCTGGTGATCGGCGTGTTGCTGACCTGCGGCATCAGTTACGCCGAATACCGCAAGAGCACCGAAATCATGAACATCCTCCTCGGCCCCGCCACCGTGGCCTTGGCGGTACCGCTCTATCTCAACCTGCGACGCATCCGGCAGCTGTTCTGGCCGACTTTTACTACGCTGGTAATCGGAGGCCTGTTCGCCACGGTCTGCTGCCTGCTGCTGGGCTGGTGGTTCGGTGCCGAGCACATGATCCTGATGACCATGGCGCCGAAGTCGGTCACTTCGCCGATCGCCATGCTGGTGGCCGAGCAGATTGGTGGTGTGGCGGCGTTGGCGGCCGTGTTTGTATTGATTACTGGCGTGATCGGAGCGATCTTCGGCCCGGCGCTGCTGACCCGCCTGGGTGTGCTCAGCCCGGAGGCGCGTGGCATGTCGCTGGGGGTGACGGCCCATGCCGTGGGCACTTCGGTGGCCTTGCAGGAAAGTGATGAATGCGGCGCTTTTGCCGCGCTGGCGATGAGCCTGATGGGGGTGGCCACGGCGGTGTTCCTGCCGTTGGCGGTCAGCCTGGTGGCTTGAGGAATTGTGATGACGCTACCGCTGTTTCCCCTCAATACCGTGTTGTTTCCGGGTTGCCTGCTAGATCTGCAGATCTTCGAGGCGCGCTACCTGGACATGATTGGCCGCTGCATGAAGCAGGGCACCGGCTTTGGCGTGGTATGCATCGTCGAAGGCGAACAGGTCGGCAAGGCGCCGCCAGTGGTGGCGTCGATCGGTTGCGAGGCGGTGATCCGCGACTTCGTCCAGCAGGACAACGGCTTGCTGGGTATTCGGGTGGAGGGTGTACGACGCTTCGAGCTGAGCCAGACCGAAGTGCAGAAGGACCAGTTGCTGTTGGGCGAGGTGCATTGGTTGACGGAGCAGCCGGACAGCCCGCTCACCGGGCACGACGATGACCTGCTGGCGCTTTTGGTGGCGCTGGGCGAGCATCCGATGGTCGAGGCGCTGGACATGCCGCGGGAAGTCGACGGGCGCCAGGCGCTGGCCAACCAGCTGGCCTACTTGCTGCCATTCATGGAAGAAGACAAGCTGGACTTGCTCGCGATCGACTCGCCGGCGCAGCGACTGGAAGAGATCCAGAAGCTGCTGGAGCGGATTCAGGGCGAATTGTTCGCCTGATTGAATTCAGTGGCCTGTACCGGCCTCTCAATATTGGTAACGCAGCAGGGCGTGGGGCAACGCATGCATGGCAAAGAATGCCAGCAATGCGATACACGCCGGCAACACCAGCCACCACACCTTCTGCGGCAGCGCAGTCAACGGCTGTCGATGCTGCACCAGCGTCAGGCTCAGCGCACACACGCAACAGGCCAGTAAGGCCCCGGCCATGATGTCGGTCGGCCAATGCGCGCCCAGATACACCCGCGACAAGGCAATTGCCAGCGCCGGAATGCAGCCCAGCATCACCCAGGTCAGGCGCATGCGCGGCGGCATGCCGCGCCCGGCGAGTACCGCCAGGGTCAGGAAGAACGCGAACGAAGCCGAACTGTGCCCGCTGGGCATGCTGTAGCTGGTCAGCGGGTCGCTCAGTACTTCCGGGCGGGCACGGGCGAACAGCCATTTCAGCGTGCCATTGGCCAGCGCCGTGCCAATCAGCGTGCCGCCCGCGAACAGGGCATGGCGCCACTGACGCGCCAGGAGCAGCAAGCCGGTCAGCAAACCGCCCAGGAAAAACTGAGTCTTGAAGTCGCCCAGCCGGGTCACCAGCACCACGGTGCCGTCGATCACCTTGCTACGGTGCTCCTGCACCAGCGTCATCACCCCTTGGTCGAAGGCCTGCAGGTAGGGCCAGCCAAGAAACACCGCCGTCAAGGCGATGAAACTGAGGCCGGCGATCAGTCGGGTGCCATGACGCTGATCGCGCAGGCTGCTGTTCAGGCTCAGGCCGATCAGCACCGCCAGGGTCCCGGCAATGATGCCCGCATCCAGCCAGAAGCCTTCCGGCAAAGGCAGGCGCATGGCCGCACCGGTGGCCCAGCCTGGCAGCAGATAGGCGACCGACCAGCCCGCGCCCGCCACCAGACTGACGGCGATGAAGCGTGGCAGCGGCATGTCGAACATCCCGGCGACCATCGGCAGCATCGGCCGCAGCGGGCCGATGAAGCGGCCGACCAGCAGGCTGGCAATGCCGTAGCGCTGGAAGTAGGCCTCGGCGCTGCCGATCCATTCCGGGTGGTGGCGCAGCAGCGGCAGGCGGCGGATGTTCTGGTGGAAGTACTTGCCGATGGTGTACGACAGCGCGTCCCCGAGCAGGCCGCCGAGGAACCCCAGCAGCAGGGTTTCACCCAGGCTGAAGGCGCCACTGCCCGCCAGCACGGCAACGGCGAACAGCAGTACCGTGCCTGGCACGATGATGCCGGCAATGGCCAGGCATTCCACGCAAGCCACGAGGAAAATCGCCAGGCCAAGCCACTGGGGGTGAGCACTGAGCCAGCCGGTCAGGCTGTCGAGCCATTGGCCCATGTTTCAGCTTCCTTGTTTGAGGATGAAAAAGTCTTGCCCTTCGACTTGGCCCCGTCGCAGCGGGTTCCGGGTGCAGAAACGGGCGAATTCGGCATCGACGAAGCGGTACGGCAGGTGCTCGTCGCGCCCATGGGGTATGCCCAGGCGCGCGGCCTGGATCACCCGTGGCACGGCGATGTTGCAGTCTTCGACGTACAGGCGCTCAGGGTCGAAGCGTTGCGCGTCCCAGTGCGGCACTTTCAGGCCCATGGCCTTGCACAGCAGGGTCTGCCCGGCGCACAGGCGCTCGGGTGGGCGCAGGTTGCCGCTGGCGTCGGGGTTGTTCAGCTGCATCTGTGCCAGGCTGTTGGCATCGGAGATGGCATCGACCCAAGGGTAGGCGGACTTGATCAGTACCGCGTTGCCTGGGCCCTGGGCGCTGAAGTTGAGCGAGTCGCCACCGCGGGCGTAATACATGTAGATGTGCCCGCCGTCGAGGAACAGCGCCTTGCGTTTTTCGGTATAGCCGAGCGAGGCATGGCTGCCTTTGTCGGTGAGGTAATAGGCCTCGGTCTCGATGATCCGTGCGGCCAACCACAGGTTGCCATGCCGATGACGGATGACTTTGCCCAGTAACGCCTTGGCCAAAGTCTGGGCGTCGCGGTCGAAGAAGCTGTCAGGGAGGGCGCGTGCAGGGCAGGGAGCTGGGGCTGGCATGCTGGCGGTTCGTGGCATTAAAGGCGGGGATGATAGCAATGAATAGCTTAATCGAGGCTTAACCGGGACAGTTCGATAAGCGCAGTTACATCTTTCTTATGGATTCTTGCGAGCCATTTTCTACCATCCGCCACCCGCCGCTGGGCGTATACCTGCGCGACAGTTATAATCAGCCGATTTCCCCTTCGCCAAGACACCGAACCCATGACTGAGTCCGTTCTTGACTACATGACCCGCCTGGGTCGCGCCGCTCGCCAGGCTTCCCGCGTCATCGCACGTGCCAGCACCGCGCAGAAGAACCGCGCCCTGCAGGCCGCCGCCGATGCGCTGGATGCTGCGCGCGCCGAGCTTGCCGCAGCCAACGAACTGGACTTGGCCGCCGGCCGTGCCAATGGCCTGGAGCCCGCGCTGCTTGACCGCCTCGCACTGAGTCCCGCGCGCATCGACGGCATGATCACCGGCTTGCGCCAGGTGGCCAGCCTGCCAGACCCGGTCGGCGCGATCCGCGACATGAGCTACCGCCCGTCGGGCATTCAGGTCGGCAAGATGCGGGTGCCACTGGGAGTGATCGGGATCATCTACGAGTCGCGTCCGAACGTGACCATCGATGCCGCCAGCCTGTGCCTGAAATCGGGCAACGCCACCATCTTGCGTGGGGGCTCCGAGGCCATTCATTCCAACCGCGCTATCGCCATCTGCATCCAGCGTGGCCTGGCTGCGGCGGGCCTGCCGGCTGCCGTGGTGCAGGTGGTCGAGACCACTGATCGCGAAGCCGTTGGCGCCCTGATCAGCATGCCCGAGTTCGTCGATGTCATCGTGCCGCGCGGCGGCCGTGGCCTGATCGAGCGCATCAGCCGCGATGCCCGCGTGCCGGTCATCAAGCACCTGGACGGCATCTGCCACGTCTATGTGGCCGAGCACGCCGATCTGGACAAGGCCTGGCGCGTGGCATTCAACGCCAAGACTTACCGCTACGGCATTTGCGGCGCGATGGAAACCCTGCTGGTCGACCAGCGCGTGGCCGAAGGCTTCCTGCCGGAAATGGCCCGCCGCTTCCAGGAGAAGGGCGTCGAGCTGCGTGGCTGCGAGCTCACGCGTGCGCTGATCGACGCCAAGCCGGCCACTGAAGACGACTGGCACACCGAGTACCTCGACGCGATCCTGTCGATCCGCGTCGTCGACGGCCTGGACCAGGCCATCGAGCACATCAACCAGTACGGCTCGCACCACACCGACTCGATCATCACCGAACACCAGGGCCAGGCCCGCCAGTTCATGGCCGAGGTCGATTCGGCATCGGTGATGCTCAACACCCCGACCTGCTTCGCCGATGGCTTCGAGTATGGCCTGGGCGCGGAAATCGGTATTTCCACCGACAAGCTGCACGCCCGCGGCCCGGTCGGCCTGGAAGGCCTGACCTGCGAGAAGTACGTGGTGATCGGTGACGGCCAGCTGCGTGGCCAGGAGTCCTGCTGAGTTGAGCAAGGCCCAGGCAGTCCGGCGCATCGGCATTCTTGGCGGTACCTTCGACCCCGTGCACATCGGCCACCTGCGCAGCGCGCTGGAGGTGGCCGAGTTCATGGCGCTTGATGAGCTGCGCCTGTTGCCCAACGCCCGCCCGCCACACCGCGATACCCCGCAGGTGGCGGCGCAGGATCGCCTGGCCATGGTCCGTGAAGCAGTGCAGGGCGTTGACTGCCTCAGCGTCGATGCCCGCGAGCTGGAGCGCGACAAACCGTCGTACACCATCGACACGCTGGAGTCGATCCGCGCCGAGCTGGGCGTCGACGACCAGCTGTTCCTGGTGCTCGGCTGGGATGCCTTCTGCGGCCTGCCCACCTGGCACCGCTGGGAAGAACTGCTGCAACACTGTCACGTCCTGGTGCTGCAACGCCCGGATGCCGACGTTGAACCCCCTGACGAGTTGCGCAACCTGTTGGCTGCGCGCTCGGAGAGCGATCCCACCGCCATGTCCGGCCCGGCGGGGAATATTTCGTTCGTCTGGCAGACGCCGCTCGCGGTGTCGGCTACACAGATCCGACAGCTGCTGGCCAGCGGCAAATCGGTGAGGTTCCTGGTGCCGGACGCCGTACTGGCCTACATCGAGGCGCACGAACTGTATCGTGCCCCTAACTGACGGTGCCCCAGGGCGCCTCATTCAAACGAGTTGAAGAGTTTTATATGAGCAAGCAGAAAATCAATGGCGAAGCACTGGTCAAACTGACCATCAGCGCCCTGGAAGACGTCAAGGCCCAGGACATCCAGGTCATCGACGTGCGCGAAAAGCACAGCCTGACCGACTACATGATCATTGCCACCGGTACCTCCAACCGCCAGATCAACGCGATGCTGGAAAAGGTCCGTGAAACGGTCAAGAAAGAAGGCGCGCAGCCGCTGGGCGAGGAAGGCAAGGGCGACAGCGACTGGGTACTGCTGGACCTGAACGACGTCATCGTGCACATGATGACCGCCGCTGCCCGTCAGTTCTACGACCTGGAGCGCCTGTGGCTGGGTGCCGAGCAGAGCCGTGCCGTTGATGCCAAGCACCACAGCCCGGAAAACGCCAGCGACTACTTCACCGACAAGCTGAAAGACCGGGAATAAGGAAGCGTCGTGCGTCTGCGCCTGATCGCGGTCGGCTCGCGCATGCCCAAGTGGGTCGAGGAAGGCTGGCATGAATATGCCAAGCGCCTGCCCCAGGAGCTGTCGCTCGAGCTGGTGGAAATCCCGCTGAACACCCGTGGCAAGAATGCCGACGTCGCCCGCCTGATCCGTCAGGAGGGCGAAGCCATGCTGAGCAAGGTTCAGCCTGGGGAACGCATCGTCACCCTCGAGGTCCATGGCAAGCCCTGGAGTACCGAGCAGCTGGCAACTGAGCTGGACCGCTGGCGCCTGGATTCGCGCACGGTGAATTTGATGGTGGGCGGCCCGGAAGGGCTGGCGCCTGAGGTCTGTGCGCGCGCCGAGCAACGCTGGTCGCTGTCGCCGCTGACCCTGCCGCACCCGTTGGTAAGGATACTCATCGGCGAGCAGATCTACCGCGCCTGGACCGTGTTGTCCGGGCACCCTTACCACAAATGAGCCTGTAAGCAGTCCGATGTCGCAGCCGATCCGTCTCAAGGACCACGAGAAAGACGCCCGCCTGGTGCGTAACCGCGTCGTGGTCGGCGCGGTGGCGGTCATCCTGCTCATCTGCGTGCTGGTCGCGCGGCTGTACTACCTGCAGATCATCCAGTACGACTATCACTCGACGCTGTCGGAGAACAACCGGGTGCATGTGCAGCCGATTCCGCCTACACGTGGCCTGATTTTCGACCGCAACGGGGTGATCATCGCCGACAACCGGCCTAGCTTCAGTCTGTCGATGACCCGCGAACGCGCAGGCAACTGGCAGGAAGTGCTGGATAACATCGTCGAAGTGCTTGACCTGACAGCGGACGACCGGGCGCTGTTCGAGAAGCGCATGAAGCAGGGGCGTCGGCCGTTCGAGCCGGTGCCGATCCTGTTCGAGCTGAACGAAGAGCAGATCGCCCGCGTGGCGGTCAACCAGTTCCGCCTGCCGGGTGTGGAAGTCGTCGCCCAGCTGGTGCGCCACTACCCACAGGGCGCGCACTTCGCTCATTCGGTCGGTTATGTCGGCCGGATCAACGAAAAAGAGCTGAAAACCCTCGATCCGGTCAACTACAGCGGCACCCACCATATCGGCAAGACCGGCATCGAGCGCTTCTACGAGCCCGAGCTGCATGGTCAGGTCGGTTATGAGGAAGTCGAGACCAACGCTCGCGGCCGGGTGCTGCGGGTGCTCAAGCGCACCGACCCGAAGCCGGGCAAGGACATCGTGCTGAGCCTCGACATCAAGCTGCAGGAAGCCGCCGAGGCCGCCCTGGGTGGCCGACGTGGCGCAGTGGTGGCGCTCGACCCGCGTACAGGTGAGGTGCTGGCGATGGTCAGCCAGCCGAGTTTCGACCCCAATCTGTTCGTCACCGGCATCAGCTTCAAGGCCTATGCCGAGCTGCGTGATTCGATCGACCGGCCACTGTTCAACCGCGTGCTTCGTGGCCTGTACCCGCCGGGCTCGACCATCAAGCCGGCGGTGGCCATCGCCGGCCTCGACAGCGGGGTGGTCAATGCCAGCAGCCGAGTATTCGACCCTGGCTACTATCAGTTGCCCAACTACGATCACAAATACCGTAACTGGAACCGTACCGGTGACGGTTGGGTCGACCTGGACACCGCGATCATGCGCTCCAACGACACCTACTTCTACGACCTTGCCCACAAGATGGGTATCGATCGGCTGTCCGGCTACATGAACAAGTTCGGCATCGGCCAGAAGGTTGCCCTCGACATGTTCGAGGAGTCGCCCGGGCTGATGCCGTCGCGCGAGTGGAAGCGCGCCACCCGCCGCCAAGCCTGGTTCCCGGGTGAGACACTGATTCTCGGCATCGGCCAGGGCTATATGCAGGCCACGCCGCTGCAGCTGGCCCAGGCCACCGCGCTGATCGCCAACAAGGGCGTGTGGAACCGTCCGCACCTGGCCAAGACCATCGAAGGCCAGCCGCCGGTGGACCCCAACCCGATGGAAGACATCGTCCTGCGCGACAAGTCTGACTGGGCCAAGGTCACCCACGGCATGGAGCAGGTGATGCACAACGCCCGCGGTACCGCGCGCAAGGCCGCAGCCGGCGCCCAATACCGCATCGCCGGCAAGAGCGGTACCGCTCAGGTGGTAGCGATCAAGCAGGGCGAGAAGTACGACCGCAACAAACTCCAGGAGCGCCACCGCGACCACGCGCTGTTCGTGGCCTTTGCCCCGGCCGACGATCCGAAGATCGTGGTTTCGGTGATGGTCGAGAACGGTGAGTCCGGCTCCGGCGTCGCCGCGCCAGTGGTGCGGCAGATCATGGACGCCTGGCTGCTCGACGAGAGCGGCCGGCTGAAAAGCGAATTCGCGCCTGCCACCGTCGCCCAGGAAACGGCCCAGTGAAGAACAATTTCGATCGCATGCTCTCCAGCGAGGACGTGATGCGTCGACGCGCCAGCTTCCTGCAGCGCATCCACATCGACGGCCCCTTGTTGATCATCCTGCTGACCCTTGCGGCCGGCAGCCTGTTCGTCCTCTATTCGGCTAGCGGCAAGAACTGGGACCTGCTGCTCAAGCAGGCTACCTCGTTCGGCATCGGCCTGGTCTCGATGTTCGTCATCGCCCAGCTGGAGCCACGCTTCATGGCGCGCTGGGTACCGCTGGCGTATCTGGTCGGGGTGTTCCTGCTGGTGGTGGTGGACGTCATGGGCCACAACGCCATGGGCGCCACGCGCTGGATCAACATCCCCGGGGTGATCCGCTTCCAGCCCTCGGAATTCCTCAAGATCATCATGCCGGCGACCATCGCCTGGTACCTCTCCAAGCGCACCTTGCCGCCGCACCTGAAACACGTGGCAATAAGCCTGGTGTTGATCGGCGTGCCGTTCATTCTTATCGTCCGTCAGCCTGACCTGGGCACGGCGCTGCTGATTCTCGCCTCCGGTGCATTCGTGCTGTTCATGGGTGGTCTGCGCTGGCGCTGGATCCTCAGCGTGCTCGCGGCGACGGTGCCGGTGGCGGTGGCGATGTGGTTTTTCGTGATGCACGACTACCAGAAGCAGCGTGTACTGACCTTCCTCGACCCGGAGAGCGACCCGCTGGGTACCGGCTGGAACATCATCCAGTCGAAGGCGGCGATCGGCTCCGGTGGCGTGTTTGGCAAGGGCTGGCTGCTGGGTACTCAGTCGCACCTGGACTTCCTGCCGGAGAGCCACACCGACTTCATCATTGCGGTGCTTGGCGAAGAGTTCGGCTTGGTCGGTATCTGCCTGCTGCTGATCGTCTACCTGCTGCTGATCGGCCGCGGGCTTATGATCACCGCACAGGCGCAGACCCTGTTTGGCAAGCTGCTCGCGGGCAGCCTGACCATGACCTTCTTTGTGTATGTGTTCGTCAATATCGGTATGGTCAGCGGCTTGTTGCCCGTGGTGGGCGTGCCGCTGCCCTTCATTAGCTATGGCGGAACTTCGTTGGTGACGCTGCTGTCAGCGTTTGGCGTTCTGATGTCGATCCACACGCACCGCAAGTGGATTGCGCAGGTTTGAATAAGGTGAAGAATTTCATGCAAGCAGTGCGTAACTGGGCTGCCCGTTGTGCGCCGTGGATCGGCGCGGTGGGCCTGTTCGGCGCTGTACAGCTGGCCCATGCCGGCGATTACGACGGCTCGCCGCAAGTGACCGAGTTCGTGCTCCAGATGAGCCGCGACAATGGGTTTGCCCCCGAGCAATTGAATGGTGTGTTTCGCGAGGTGCAGCGCAAGCAGTCGATCCTCGACGCCATCTCGCGCCCGGCCGAACGGGTCAAGCCGTGGAAGGAATACCGGCCGATGTTCATCACCGACGCGCGCATCGCCCGTGGCGTTGACTTCTGGCGCCAGCACGAAGCGGTGCTGGCCCGTGCCGAGCGAGAATATGGCGTGCCGGCGCAGTACATCGTCGCGATCATCGGCGTGGAAACCTTCTTCGGCCGCAACACCGGCAATTACCGGGTGATCGATGCCTTGTCGACCCTGGCCTTCGACTACCCGCCGCGCGCGGAATTCTTCCGCAAGGAACTGCGTGAGTTCCTGCTGCTGGCCCGTGACGAGCAGATCGATCCGCTCACCCTCAAGGGTTCTTATGCCGGGGCCATGGGCCTGCCGCAGTTCATGCCGAGCAGCTTCCGCAACTACGCGGTGGACTTTGACGGCGACGGCCACATCAATATCTGGAACAACCCCGACGACGCCATCGGCAGCGTGGCCAGCTACTTCAAGCGCCATGGCTGGGTAGCCGGCGAGCGCGTGGTCAGCCGCGCCCAGGTCAGTGGCGCACAGGCGGATCTCGGCCTGACCACCGGTATCGAGCCGGCGAAAACCTTCGGGGAGTTGCGGGCGCTGGGGTGGTCGAGCCATGATGCTTTGCGCGATGATCTGCCGGTTACTGCCTTCCGCCTGGATGGCGACAAAGGCCCCGAGTACTGGATGGGCCTGAAGAACTTCTACGCGATCACTCGCTACAACCGCAGCGTGATGTATGCCATGGCGGTGCATCAGCTTGCGGAACAGCTGGTCCAAGTACGGGGCGTCAAGTAATGCGCGCAATCCTCTCTGGCAACATCTTCAAACTGCTGACCTGCATGACCGTCGGCATGCTGCTGGTCAGCTGTTCTTCCAGCCGCCCGACCTCACAGGGCAGTGGCAACGTCGTCCGCTCGCAGCCCGGCCTGGACATCAACCGTGCCCACAAGGACGGTGCGCCGTGGTGGGATGTGGACGTCAACAAGATCCCCGATGCCACCCCGACCATGCATACCGGTGCCTATAAGGCCAACCCGTACACCGTGTTGGGCAAGACCTACTATCCGATGCAGGACGCGCGCAACTATCGTGCCGAGGGCACAGCGTCGTGGTACGGCACCAAGTTCCACGGCCAGAACACCGCCAACGGTGAGCTGTACGACCTGTACGGCATGAGTGCGGCGCACAAGACCCTGCCATTGCCGGCCTATGTAAGGGTGACCAACTTGGCCAACGGCCGCAGTGTGATCCTGCGGGTCAACGACCGTGGCCCGTTCTATTCCGACCGCATCATCGACCTGTCCTACGCCGCAGCGAAGAAGCTCGGCTACGCCGAGATCGGAACCGCGCACGTGCGAGTGGAGGGTATCGATCCGCAGCAATGGTGGGCACAGAAGGGCCAGCAGCCGCCGTTGATGCTGAAAGAGCCGCAGGTCGCCCAGACCCAGGCGATTCCGGCCAGCACCGGGCGGGTCGAGCAGTGGACCCCGCCGCCGCAGCAGCACGCGGCGCCAGTGGTGCCGGTGCAGGTGGGTGGCGGCAACGTGCCAGCTGGCGCTGCTGGCAACGTCCTTCAGGTGGGCGCCTTCGCCAACCCGGATGCTGCCGAACTGCTGCGCTCCAAGCTCAGCACCATGGTCAGCGCGCCGGTATTCATCAGCTCCATCGTGCGTAACCAGCAAACCCTGCACCGCGTGCGCCTGGGGCCGTTCAGCAGCCAGGGCGAGATCCAGCAGGCACAAGACAGCATTCGCCTGGCGAACCTTGGCCAGGCCAAGCTGGTCACAGCTGACTGACAGTTCTGTGGGGCCCCTGGCCCCCACAAACTGTCGGTTTTGTCATGAATTGCCGGCCCCGGCCATGTACAATGTCGGCTTTTGCCCGCAGCGACATAAAGCCGCACCCTGATTCAGCCGTTCAGGGGTGGGCCGGCCATGGCCATCAAAACTAGACTGACTGGCGCTGGGCACACGATGTGGCCCAGGGAACATCAGACCATTAGCGATTTTCGAGAGACGGATGAACATCACCAACCTTGCCAAACGACTTTGCCTGCCCGTACTGCTGATGCTCACGCCTGCTGCCTTTGCAGCAGAGCAGATGATGCCGGCGCCACCGCAACTGGCAGCCAAGTCTTACGTACTCATGGACGCGTCCAGCGGCAACGTGCTGGTCGAGAACAACGGTGACGAGCGTCTGCCGCCAGCCAGCCTGACCAAGCTGATGACCGCCTACATCGCCACCGTCGACATCCGTCGTGGCCAGATCGGCGAGAACGACCCGGTCACCGTCAGCGAAAACGCCTGGCGTACCGGCGGTTCGCGCATGTTCATCAAGGTCGGCAGCCAGGTCACCGTCAGCGACCTGCTGCACGGCATCATCATCCAGTCGGGCAACGATGCCTCGGTCGCCCTGTCCGAGCACATTGCCGGCAGCGAAGACGCCTTCGCCGACATGATGAACAAAACGGCTTCTGAACTGGGCATGTCCAACAGCCACTTCATGAACCCGACCGGCCTGCCGAACCCGGAGCACTACTCCTCGGCTCACGACATGGCCCTGCTGGCCCGCGCGATCATCAACATCGACCCGGCCCACTACGCGATCTACTCGCAGAAAGAGTTCTTCTGGAACAACATCAAGCAGCCAAACCGCAACCTGCTGCTGTGGCGTGACAAAACTGTCGACGGTCTGAAAACCGGCCACACCGAAGAAGCTGGCTACTGCATGGTGGCTTCGGCCGTACGTGACGGTCAGCGCCTGATCGCCGTGGTGTTCGGTACCAACAGTGAACAGGCTCGTGCCGCCGAGACCCAGAAGCTGCTGACCTACGGTTTCCGCTTCTTCGAAACCCAGACTTTCTACCAGAAGGGTACCGAGCTGGCCCAGGCTCCGGTCTGGAAGGGCGCTACCGGCCAAGTCAAGGCAGGCCTGGCCGACGACCTGACCATGACTATGCCTAAAGGCCAATTGAAGCGCCTGCAGGCTTCGATGACCATGAACCCGCAGCTCACCGCACCGATCGCCAAAGGTGACGTGATCGGCAAAGTGGAAGTCAAACTGGACGAGAACGTGGTTCACAGCGCCGACCTGATCGCCCTCGATGGCGTCGAGGAAGGTGGTTTCTTCCGCCGTATGTGGGATAGCATCCGTCTATTCTTCTACGGGTTGTTCAACTGATACGTGACCTGCAAGCCCCCGCGCATCCTGCGGGGGCGTTGTTGTTGCCACGGCTTACGAGGCCGTTTCCGCCATGAGCGAACCTGACGTCAAGTCGCACAAGATCGAATTCCCCTGCGCCGATTACCCGATCAAGGTCATCGGCGATACCGTTGTCCATTTCAAGGACACGGTCATCGAGATCCTCAAGAAGTACGCCGAAGTCGATATGACTACTTTGGCCGAGCGTCAAAGCAAGGAAGGCAAGTACACCACGGTGCAACTGCATATCGTTGCCACCAGTGAAGACCAGCTACACGACATCAACAGTGCCCTGCGTGCCACCGGCATCGTGAAAATGGTGCTCTGATGTCGCTTAGCCTCGGTATTCGCGAGCTTGGCCTGCAGCCCTATGAACCGGTGCTGGAGGCCATGCGTCGCTTCACCGAGCAGCGTAGCCCGGACAGCCAGGATGAAATCTGGCTGGTCGAGCACCCCGCGGTCTTCACCCAGGGCCAGGCCGGCAAGGCCGAGCACTTGCTGGTACCGGGCGACATACCGGTGGTGCAGACCGATCGCGGTGGCCAGGTGACCTACCATGGCCCCGGGCAGCTGGTGGCCTACCTGCTGCTGGACGTGCGCCGTCTGGGCTTTGGCGTGCGCGAGCTGGTCAGCCGCATCGAGCAGACCCTGATCGACTTGCTTGCCAGCTATGGCGTCAATGCCGTGGCCAAGCCCGATGCGCCGGGTGTCTATGTCGACGGAGCGAAAATCGCCTCCCTCGGCCTGCGAATCCGCAACGGCCGTTCCTTCCACGGCCTTGCTCTGAACGTGGACATGGACCTTGCGCCATTCCGCCGAATCAACCCCTGCGGGTATGCGGGGCTGGCCATGACCCAGCTGCGCGACCTGGCAGGCCCGATCGAACTCGACGAGGTCAGGACAAGGCTGCGCGGACAGCTGGTCAGGCACCTCGACTATGCTGAGCAGACGACCCTCACGGGCGGAATCGACTGAATATGACAACTGTGCAAGAAGCCGTGCCGAACCTGATCCCTACCCAGGATGCCACCGCGCGCCCAGCGCCGAAGAAAGTGGAAGCCGGGGTTAAACTGCGTGGCGCCGAAAAGGTCGCGCGTATCCCGGTGAAAATCATCCCCACCGACGAACTGCCGAAAAAGCCTGACTGGATCCGCGTGCGCATCCCGGTATCCCCGGAAGTCGACCGCATCAAGCAGCTGCTGCGCAAGCACAAGCTACACAGCGTGTGCGAAGAGGCGTCCTGCCCGAACCTGGGCGAGTGCTTCTCCGGTGGTACCGCAACCTTCATGATCATGGGCGACATCTGCACCCGTCGCTGCCCGTTCTGCGATGTCGGCCACGGTCGGCCGAAGCCGCTGGACCTGGACGAGCCGAAGAACCTGGCCGTGGCCATCGCCGACCTGCGCCTGAAATACGTGGTGATCACCTCGGTGGACCGTGACGACCTGCGTGACGGTGGTGCCCAGCACTTCGCCGACTGCATTCGCGAAATCCGTGCCTTGTCGCCGGGCGTGCAGCTGGAAACCCTGGTGCCGGACTACCGTGGCCGCATGGACGTCGCCCTGGAAATCACCGCGCAAACGCCACCAGACGTGTTCAACCACAACCTCGAGACTGTACCGCGCCTGTACAAGGCCGCGCGCCCTGGTTCGGACTACGACTGGTCGCTGGACCTGCTGCAGAAGTTCAAGCAGATGGTTCCGCACGTACCGACCAAGTCGGGCCTGATGCTCGGCCTGGGCGAAACCGACGAGGAAGTGATCGAAGTAATGCACCGCATGCGCGAGCATGACATCGACATGCTGACCCTCGGCCAGTACCTTCAGCCGTCGCGCAGCCACCTGCCGGTGCAGCGCTTCGTCCACCCGGACACCTTCGCCTGGTTCGCCGAGGAAGGCTACAAGATGGGCTTCAAGAACGTCGCCTCGGGCCCGTTGGTACGTTCGTCGTACCACGCCGACCAGCAGGCTCACGAAGCCAAGATCAAGCTCTGATCCGCGCGCCCGCTGAACATGCCGATGCACGCTGAAAGGCGGCATCGGCATTTTTTATGGGGGATTTTATCCCCGTGGGTGAGGCTGGTGATCACGAAGATAATCGCCAGCCATCTACCAGCAAGGAGTTGTGCGATGAATTGCCCTGAGAATATTGAGTCCTACCTAACCCGTCCATTGTCGCAAGGTGCCTGCTTCGCCATCGTTGCTCCGGCCGGCCCGGCCCGTCTGGATGTGCAGAAGGCTGGCCAGTGGTTCACCGAGCGTGGCTACCGCTGCCGTATCTACCCGGGCGTTCACGAGGCCGAGGGTTACCTGGCCGGTAGCGACGAGCAGCGCCTGCAGGACCTACATGCGGCCTTTGCCGATACTGAGGTCGACGCGATCCTGTGCATGCGCGGTGGCTATGGCAGCATGCGCCTGCTCGATAGGCTCGATTTCGAGCTGATTCGTTGCAACCCCAAGCCGCTGATCGGCTACAGCGATATCACCGCGCTGCACACGGCGATCTATCAGCGTACCGGGCTGATCACCTTCCACGGCGCGATGCTCAATGCCGACCTGTTGGGGGCCAAGTTGCAGCCGACCGAGTCGTCGCTGCTGGCGCAGTTGGCCGGGCTGCTGGGGGAGGGTGATCAGATTGTCCACCCGGGCGACTTCGCCTTGAGTTGTGTGATACCCGGTGTCGCCAGCGGTCGCTTGCTGGGGGGGAACCTGTCGATGCTGGGGGCGACCCTGGGGACGGTGGCGGAAATCGATACCCGAGGCTGCATCCTGTTCATCGAGGACGTCAACGAGCCGTTGTATCGTGTGGATCGTTTGCTGACCCAGTTGCGCTTGGCAGGCAAGCTAAAGGGCATCAAGGGCGTACTAGTGGGGGATTTTGCCGGAATAACCGTTGCGGCGTTGGTTCCACTGCTGGAGCAGACCTTCGGGCCGCTGGGCGTGCCGGTGCTGGCCGGGTGGCGCAGTGGGCATTGTGATCCGAATGTGTGCTTGCCGCTGGGGGCCTGGGTGAGGCTGGACAGTGATAAGCAGACGCTGATGCTGGATCAGGATTTGTTCAAGGCTTGAAATAGCCGGGGCCGCCAAGCGGCCCCATGTGCATCAGCGCTGACGCAGGCTATCGAGCAGCTTGTGGGTTGGATAACCGTCCGCCGGCCACCCCAGCTGCTGCTGGGCATTACGAATCGCCTTGCGGGTATTGGCCCCGATGATGCCATCCGGGTTCCCCGCCTCATGCCCGCTGGCATTCAGCAGATTCTGCAACTCCATCCGCTCGCTGCGGCTCAATGGCAGGTCTTCTTTCGGCCAACTGCCGCTGATGAAGCCCCAGCCCGAGAAGCGATCACCCAGCAGGCTCACCGCCAGGGCATAGGACGACGAGTTGTTGTACTTGAGGATCGCGCGGAAGTTGTCCAGCACCAGGAACGCCGGTCCACGGGCACCGGCCGGCAACAGCAGGGCCGCTGACAGCTGGTTGCTGCCGGCTGGCAGCTGGGTACCCGCCGGTAGTTTCACGCCCATCTGCAGCCACTCGTAGACCGGCTTGCGCAGCGCGCCGTCGGCCTGCCAATAGTCGAAGCCTGCTGGCACCTGCACTTCGAAACCCCACGGCTGGCCATGCTTCCAGCCCGAGCTTTGCAGGTAGTTGGCCGTCGAGGCCAGGGCATCGGGTGTGCTGTTCCAGATATCGCGACGGCCGTCACCGTCGAAGTCCACCGCGTAGGTGTTGTAGGTGGTCGGGATGAACTGGGTCTGGCCCATGGCACCGGCCCACGAACCACGCATGGCCTCAGGCTGGATATCGCCATGCTGGATGATCTGCAGGGCGGCGATCAGCTGGTCCTGAGCGAACTGTGGGCGACGCCCTTCATAGGCCAGGGTGGCCAGCGAGCGGATCACCGACTTGCTGCCCTGGAACTGGCCGAAGTTGCTCTCCATGCCCCATACCGCCACCAGCGCCTGGCGGTCGACGCCATAGCGCTGCTCGATGCGGGTCAGCAGATCGGCGTTCTGTTCCAGCAGCTTCTTGCCATTGCGCACGCGCAGGGGCGACAGCGCTCCATCGAGGTACTCCCACACCGGGCGGGTGAATTCGGGCTGGCTGCGGTCGGCCTTGATCACGTCCATGTCTGGCGTGACGCCGAGAAATGCACTGTCGAAGGTGCTTGCCGCGATGCCGGCCTGCAGTGCCTGTTGACGGAAACCGGCTTGCCATTGAGCGAAGGTTTGCAGCGGCTGTATTTCAGTGCTGACGTCGGGCGTGGCGCCAGGCAGGGTAACCACCGGGGCAGGCTGGGCGGGGGCCAGCGGCAGGGCGTCGGCGGCGGTGGGTTTTTCCGCGCAGGCGACGAGCAGGATGAAGCTGGAGGCCGCGAGCAACTGGCGGGAATTCCAACGGGGGAGAAGACTCAAGAGCATGCACAGATCCAGAATTGCAGGTCAGGTGCCGACCATATCATGCCTGCGCTTGCGATGCTTTCATGCGGCCAAAAAGTAGGAAGCCTCCCAATCTCTCGATTGGAAGGCTTCGCGGCGGTAGCTGCCTTTGCCCTTTTCCGGTCGTTCCTGGCGGCAGTGGAACAGCGGTTGGGCGATGATCGACTTGGCCTTGTTGGGGCCGTGCTTTTTCGGCTTCTTGCTCATGGCGGGGTTCCCGATTGGGTGGGTTTCGGGGTGCACTCTAGGCCTGAGAGGGTGGCGGGGCCAATTGATTGTGTTTATGGCTGAGACCTTGGGGCCGCTTCGAACTTATTCCGAAGGAAGCACCAATCGCTGCCCGGCCATCAACAGCGCCAACCGCGACAACCCGGTCCAGGGCGAGCCCTCGGCCTGCCCCTTGATCTGCGCATCGATACGCTGGGCATCCTGCAGCAACTGCGCCCAACGCTGTGCCGAGAGGCGCTGCAGGGCCTTGCTGACCAGTGGTCGGCGTTTGTCCCAGACGGGTGGGCGCGCCTGGCTGAACGCCTTGTCCAGCGGCACACCTTGACTGAACTGTTGCGCGAGCCCGGCCAGTAAGCGCAATTCACGGGCCAGTGCCCAGAGAATCACCGGAGGTTCCACGCCTTCTCCACGCAGGCCTTCGAGCATGCGCAGGGCATGCGCGGCTTCGCCATTAAGGATGGCATCAACCAGCCCGAAGACATCGAAGCGCGCACTGTCGGCCACAGCAGCCTGCACCGTTTCGACGGTGATCTGGTTGCCTTCTGCCAGCAGCTTGAGCTTTTCGATTTCCTGGGCGGCGGCCAGCAAGTTGCCTTCGACCCGTGCGGCGATCAGGTCGACCGCGTCGCGTTGGGCCGACAGCCCGGCCTGAGACAGGCGCTGGTTGATCCACTGGGGTAATTGCTGGGCATCCACCGGCCAGATCTGGATGAACTGGCAGTGGGCACCTTCGATCAGTGCCTTGCCCCACTTGGTCTTCTGCGCACTGCCATCGAGCTTGGGCAGGCTGATCAGCAGCAGGGTGTCTTCGGCGGGCTTGGCGCAGTACTCCATGAGCGCCGCAGCGCCTTTGTCACCGGGCTTGCCTGAAGGCAGGCGCAGCTCCAGCAGACGCCGCTGGGCGAACAGCGACAGGCTGGCACCCGCTTGCAGCAGGGTGCCCCAGTCAAAGTTGGCGTCGGCGCTGAACACCTGGCGCTCGTCAAAACCTTGCTGGCGCGCCGCATTGCGGATGGCGTCGGCAGCTTCCTGGCACAGCAGCGGGTCGTCACCGCTGACCACGTAGACCGGGGCCAGGCTGCCTTGCAGGTGCTTGTTGAGTTGGGCGGGGGCGAGTTTCATGGGAGCAGGAGGGGCACCGGAGTGCCCCGCGCGGGCTTAGTTGCCCGGGACTTCCAGAGGCGACTGCTGCGGCGTTTCCGCCTGCTGGCGGCGCGCGGCCTCCAGTGCGTCAGCTTCAGCCTTGGCGCGTGCGTCGGCCTTGCGTTGCAGCTCATCGAGCTGCGAAGGGCTCAGCAGTTGCAGGCGCGCAACCATCGACTGCACCAGGTCGCGGCGCATTTCTTCGCGCGCCCGCTGGGCTTCCTGATCGGAGCCGGTGATATTGCCGCCGTCACGCACATACACTTTGCGTACGTCGACTTTGTCGCTCAGCAGCTCGAGGTTGTTCAGGCCCACTATGCTGTAGTTGAGCGTGGTGGTGAGCTCGTATTCGGCTGTGCTGTTGCCGCCGGCGTAGCTCGCCGAGCGCGAATTTTCCTGCTCGTTGGTCAGTACCAGGCGATAAGGTGCGCCGGTGTGCACATTGACGCCGCTGCGCTCAAGTGCCTGGCGCAATTGCACCACGGTCTGGCCGTAGGCGTTGCGCGCGCTGACGTCCATCTCCTTGACGCTCAGGGCGTTGGTGCCGGTGCCGCGCAGCTGGAAACCGCAGGCGCTGAGCAGGACAGCCAGGCCCATTACCAGCAGATTGCGTTTGATCATGTTGTTGCTCCCTTGTGGGCCGATACCGCCCACCCGCATGGGGTGCAGGTGGGCGTTGCCATCAGTTGGCGACGATGTTGACCAGTTTGCCCGGTACCACGATGACCTTGCGGATGGTCAGGCCATCGATGAAGCGCAGGACGTTTTCGTTGCTGCGGGCAGCGGCTTCGACTTCCTCGCGGCTGGCGGCGGCGGGCATTTCCACCTGGCCGCGCAGCTTGCCGTTGACCTGCACTACCAGGGTGATGCTGTCCTGTACCAGGGCGCTCTCGTCGACCGCCGGCCAGCCAGCGTCGATGACAGCCTGATCGTGGCCCAGCTGCTTCCACAGCTCGTGGGAGATGTGCGGGGTGATCGGTGCCAGCAACAGGGTCACGGCTTCCAGGCCTTCCTGCAGCAGGGCACGGTCCTGTTCGCTGGCTTGCGGGGCCTTTTCCAGCACGTTCATCACGGTCATCACCTGGGCGATGGCGGTGTTGAACTTGTGGAACTGGCCCACGTCGGTGCTGGCCTGCTTGATCGCGGCGTGGATGGCGCGGCGGATGACCTTCTGCGCGTCGTCCAGTGCGGCGACATCCAGCTTGCCCGGCAGCCCTTGGGCAACATGAGCCTGGGCCAGGCGCCATACGCGGCGCAGGAAGCGGCTTGCACCTTCGACGCCGGAGTCGGACCACTCCAGGCTCGCGTCGGGCGGCGAGGCGAACATCATGAACAGGCGGCAGGTATCGGCGCCGTACTGGTCGATCATCGATTGCGGGTCGACGCCGTTGTTCTTCGACTTCGACATCTTCTCGGTGCCGCCGATTTCCACCGGCAAGCCGTCGGTCTTCAGGCGGGCGCCGATGATCTTGGCCTTGGCATCGCGCTCGATTTCGACGTCGGCCGGGTTGAACCAGTCCTTGCCGCCGTTGCTGGCCACGCGGTAGTAGGTCTCGGCGACCACCATGCCCTGGGTCAGCAGGTTCTTGAACGGCTCGTTGGAGGTGACCAGGCCTTCGTCGCGCATCAGCTTGTGGAAGAAGCGCGCGTACAGCAGGTGCAGGATCGCGTGTTCGATACCACCGATGTACTGATCGACCGGCAGCCAGTGGTTGGCCGCTTTCGGGTCGACCATGCCACCTTCGTAGTTCGGCGAAGCGTAGCGGGCGAAGTACCAGGACGACTCCACGAAGGTGTCCATGGTGTCGGTTTCGCGCTTGGCTGCGGCGCCGCATTTCGGGCAGCTGCATTCGTAGAATTCGGGCATGCGTGCCAGCGGCGAACCGGCGCCGTCCGGCACCACGTTTTCCGGCAGGGTGACTGGCAGCTGGTCTTCCGGCACTGGTACGTCGCCACACGATGGGCAGTGGATGATCGGGATCGGGCAGCCCCAGTAGCGCTGGCGGCTGATGCCCCAGTCGCGCAGGCGGAACTGGGTACGCGATTTGCCCAGCTCCTTGCGGATCAGGGCCGCTTCGATGGCGTCGAAGGCACCGGCGAAGTCCAGGCCGTCGAACTCGGCGGAGTTGATCAGCTGGCCATGCTCGCCATAGGCGGCCAGCCACTCGCCGCCGACGTCATCGCCAGCGCTGGTGCGCACCACGGCCTTGACCGGCAGGTTGTACTTGTGGGCGAACTCGAAGTCGCGCTCGTCGTGGGCCGGCACCGCCATCACGGCGCCGTCGCCGTAGTGCATCAGCACGTAGTTGGCGACCCACACCGGCAGTTTCTCGCCGGTCAGCGGGTGCTCGACGAACAGGGAAGTGGGCATGCCCTTCTTCTCCTGGGTGGCCATGTCGGCCTCGGCGACGCTGCCGCTCTTGCATTCGTCGATGAACGCCTGCAGTGCCGGGTTGCCTTGGGCGGCCTGGGTGGCCAGCGGGTGCTCGGCGGCAACGGCGACGTAGGTGGCGCCCATCAGGGTGTCCGGACGGGTGGTGAAGACCTTCAGGGTGCCTTCGTGGCCAATGCTGGCCTGGTCGAACGGGAACTGCACTTCCATGCCGCGCGACTTGCCGATCCAGTTGCGCTGCATGGTCTTGACCTGTTCAGGCCAGCCCGGCAGCTCGTCGAGGCTTTCCAGCAGCTCGTCGGCATAGTCGGTGATGCGGAAGTAGTACATCGGGATTTCGCGCTTCTCGATCAGCGCGCCCGAACGCCAGCCACGGCCGTCGATGACCTGCTCGTTGGCCAGTACGGTCTGGTCGGCCGGGTCCCAGTTCACGGTCCCGTTCTTGCGGTAGATGATGCCTTTCTCGAACAGGCGGGTGAACAGCCACTGTTCCCAGCGGTAGTAGTCCGGCTTGCAGGTGGTGACTTCACGCGCCCAGTCGATGGCCAGGCCCAGGCTCTTGAGCTGGGTCTTCATGTAGTCGATGTTTTCGTACGTCCACTTGGCCGGGGCGACGTTGTTCTTCATCGCCGCGTTTTCCGCAGGCATGCCGAAGGCGTCCCAGCCCATCGGTTGCAGGACATTCTTGCCCAGCATGCGCTGGTAGCGGGCAATCACGTCACCGATGGTGTAGTTGCGCACGTGGCCCATGTGTAGCTTGCCGCTCGGGTACGGGAACATCGACAGGCAGTAGTACGTGTCCTTGCCTGGCTGTTCGGTAACAGCGAACGATTGTTGCTCGTCCCAGAAGTTCTGGGCGGCGGCTTCGATATCACGGGGCGTGTATTGTTCGTGCATGGCTACTTTTTGCTGAGAGAGAAGAGACCTTGTTCCAGGCAGCGGAACCTCGCTGCGTCCGGCACTCCGGTGTCGTTTAGAGTGAACGCCGTAGCATACAGCAGCGCCGCGCATCGTGGGAAACCTTGATTGCGAATGCCCGCTGGTCGCGGCATCCGGCTGCTTTTTGCTGCGACGCTAAGCTCAGGTGTGGGGGGAGATAATCTTTATCTTCAATGAGGTGAACGGATGGGAGAGACGCAGCTACCCGCAAGCAAACCGGAGCTTTACGAACGCCTGATCGACCGTCTTGGCCTGGCACTGGAAGTCGCCAGGACCTCGGTGAGATTACGCGACGAGATGCCAGCCGAACTGGAGTTGCGTGGCTTGAGCCATGCAGAGTTCGAAGTGATCAAGGCTTACCTGGAGTCCCTCCCGGAACGCCGAAATGCCTGCGCCGGTACATTCCCGCAAGCGGAACCGGCAACGGCCAAGATTATCTGGCTCAAGGACAAGAAACGCCCCGCCAATTCGGCGAGATCCAGGACGCTGCCACATCGCTAGCCGTTCAGGACGCCAGGCGCGGGCTATCGCGCGCCGGTTCTTCAACACACTTCCCATGATCGACGCCGGCCCGGACTTGTTGGCCGGCGTCGATCCTCTATAGGCTGCACACCTTCCATGGAGGTGTGTCGATGCCGATTCGGTTCTTCATCAAGCAATGGCTGATGCCGCCTGGCGTCCTGTTTCTGCTGCTGCTCGCTGCGTGGTGGTTGCGCAGGCGGCGCCCGCGGCTGGCGGCGCTGTGTTTTGCCGTGGGGCTGGGAGGCCTGTGGCTGATGAGCTTGCCGCTGGTGGTGCAGGAGTCCGCCCGCCTGCTGGAGACCGAGCCGCCTCTGTCGACGGGTGATTGGGCCGGCCTGGCGAGCAGGGCGGACGCCATCGTCGTGCTTGGCGCTGGGCGCGAACGCGGTGACCCGGCCTGGGGCGGTGATGACCAGCCTGCGGCTACGGCCCTTGAGCGCATGCGTTTTGCTGCTCGGCTGGCGAAAGCCTCGGGGTTGCCGGTGCTGACCAGCGGTGGTTTGCATTACGGTACGCCGCCTAGCGAAGCACAGTTGATGGCGGATCGCCTGCGCGAAGATTTCGCCGTCGAGGTGAAATGGAAGGAAGAAGCCAGTCGCACCACCTGGGAGAACGCCCAGCTGAGCGCCAAGGTGTTGCGGCCGCTGGGTATACGCCGCGTGGTGGTGGTGACCCAGGCGTGGCACATGCAGCGCTCACGCTGGAGCTTCGAGCGGGCCGGGTTCGAGGTGGTGCCGGCACCGGTGGGGTTCCTGGGGCGCGATCATGCACGGCCGTTCGGTGGCTTGCTGCCCGAGAGCCGGGCCATGTGGCAAAGCGGGCAGTTGCTCAATGAAGCGGTGGGGTTGGTGGGGTATCGGTTGTTCTACTGAGCCTTGTTGCACCTGCACTGGCCTCTTCGCGGGGCAAGCCCGCCCCTACAACAGAATGCGTTGCCGTGTAGGAGCGGGCTTGTCCCGCGAAGAGGCCAGTGCAGGAAGCCTCAAACTGTCTTGGCGATACGCCCGGCCAGCAGCGCCCAACCCAGCAACAGCACACACAGAATGGCCAGCGGCCAAGATCGCCACTGCAGGTAAGGCGTCAGCTGCTGCATCGGCACCACTTCGCCATACAGCACAGCCCGCTGGAATTGCGGCACTTCTGCGGTGATCTTGCCAAACGGGTCGATCAGTGCAGTCACGCCGTTGTTGGTGGCGCGGATCATCCAGCGGCCGGCCTCCAACGCACGCATCTGTGCCATCTGCAGGTGCTGCAGCGGGCCGATCGAGGTGCCGAACCAGGTGTCGTTGCTGATGGTCAGCAGCAGGTCGCTGCGTGCTGCCAGGCCTGCGGCGAACTCGGGGTAGACCACCTCATAGCAGATGAACGGCGCAATCTGGTAGCCCTTGGCCTGCAGCAGTGTCTGGTCCGCCGGGCCGCGGGCAAAGTCAGACATCGGCAGGTTGAAGAACTCGATCGCGCCGCGAAGCAGGTCCTGCAAGGGGACATATTCGCCAAACGGCACCAGTTTCTGCTTGAGGTAGGTACCGTCGCCTTCGCCGGTAACAGTGACGCCGTTGTAGAAGCGGCGCTGGTGATGCACCACTTCACGCACCGGCACGCCGGTGATCAGCGCTGAATGCCGGTCGGCGGCAAAGCGGCCCATCACATCGATGTAGCCCTGGGCCTGGTCCTTGAGCACCGGCACAGCGGTTTCCGGCCACACCAGGAGGTCAACCGGCTTGGAGCTGAAGCTCATGTCGCGGTACAGCGCCAGCTGCGCGTCGATGTGCGCCGGGTCCCATTTCAGGTCTTGCTCGACGTTGCCCTGCAGGGCGGCAACCTTGAGAGGGTCTCCGGCTGGCTTGGTCCAGGCGTGGCCCTTGAGGGCCATGCCGATCACCCACGGTGCCAGCAGCAGTACTGCACCGATGGCCAGGAACGACGGGCGCTCGCGCAAGCGGTGCAGGTTGCACAGCAGCGCGGCGCTCAGTGCCAGGGCGAAGGAAATCAGCCACACGCCACCCAGCGGCGCAAGGCCCGCCAGCGGGCCATCGAGCTGGCTGTAACCGGCATACAGCCAAGGGAAGCCGGTAAGGAACCAACCACGGAAGGCCTCCTGCAACAGCCACAGGGCGGCGAAGCACAGGGCGTCGGCCAGGGGCGCCTCATTACGCCTGAACCAGCGCGCCCACAACCAGGTGGGCAAGGCGAAGAACCAGGCGAGGGCGGCGAAGAACGCCAGCAGCAACACGATCGCCAGCAGCGGCGAGGCGCCGCCGTAGGTGTTCATGCTGACGTAGATCCACCAGGTGCCTGCGCCGTAGAGGCCAAAGCCGAACCACCAGCCACGCCACATGGCCTGGCGCGGGCTGAGCTCGCGCAGGCCAAGGTAGAGCAGGGCGATGGACAGCAGGGCCAGCGGCCAGATGTCGAACGGCGCCAGGGCCAGGAGGGTCGATGCGCCGGCCGCCAGGGCCAGCAGGTTACCGGGCCAGCCGGGGCGGGTGATCCAACGCATGTTTGTCCTTAGCGGGTGATCGGGGTCAGGCGCAGCAAGTGTATCCGCCGGCTGTCGGCATTGAGAATACGGAACTTGTAGGCGCCGATCTCGGTGGTCTCGTTGCGCTTGGGCAGGTGGCCGAAGGCGCTCATCACCAGGCCGCCGACGGTGTCGAACTCGTCATCCGAGAACTCGCTGTCGAAGAAATCGTTGAAGTTGTCGATCGGGGTCAGTGCCTTGACCAGGAAATCGCCGCTGGGCAGCGGCTTGATGTAGCTGTCTTCCTCGACGTCGTGCTCGTCCTCGATGTCACCGACGATCTGTTCCAGTACGTCCTCGATGGTCACCAGGCCCGCCACGCCGCCGTATTCGTCGATGACGATGGCCATGTGGTTGTGGTTGGCGCGGAACTCCCGCAGCAGCACGTTCAGGCGCTTGGACTCCGGCACGAAGGTGGCCGGGCGCAGCAGGTCCTTGATGTTGAAGCTGTCGCCGTTCTCCTTGAGGATCAGCGGCAGCAGGTCCTTGGCCAGCAGGATCCCGAGCACATCGTCATGGCTTTCGCCGATCACCGGGTAGCGCGAGTGGGCGGCGTCGATGACGGCCGGGAGGAACTCGCGCGGCGATTGGGTCGCCTTGATGCTGATCATCTGCGAACGCGGAACCATGATGTCGCGAACCTGCAGGTCGGCGACCTGGATGGCGCCTTCGACGATGGTCAGCGCTTCGCTGTCGAGCAGCTTGTTCTGATGGGCTTCGCGCAGCAGCTCAAGGAGCTCCTGGCGGTTTTTCGGCTCATGGGCAAAAGCCTGGGTCAGTTTACCCAGCCAGGACTTTTGCCCGTTGCTCGATCGATCTTCGCTCATGGCGGTTCTCGTGATCCTTGGTGTATCAGTGTGTGAGAGGTTCGTTTTCATCGTCGGCGTACGGGTCAGGGTGACCCAGTTCTGCCAGCAATTCCCGTTCCAGTGCTTCCATTTCCTCGGCCTCATCGTCTTCGATGTGGTCGTAGCCGAGCAAGTGCAGGCAACCGTGGATGACCAGGTGAGCCCAGTGCGCTTCCAGTGACTTGCCCTGTTCGGCCGCCTCGCGCTCGACCACCGGCACGCAGATCACCAGGTCCCCCAGCAGTGGGATGTCGAGCAGCTCATCGGGCACGTCGGCCGGGAACGACAGCACATTGGTCGCGTAGTCCTTGTGCCGGTAGGTGTGGTTGAGTTCGCGGCCTTCGGCTTCGTCGACCAGACGAATGGTCATTTCCGAGTCGGCGGTACGCTGGCGCAGGGCCAGCTCGCACCAGCTGCGGAAGGCGGCGTCATCCGGGGCGGCAGCATCCGTGGCCCGTTGCAGGTCAAGTTCAAGCATCTTTGCCGGGGACCTCGGGCTTGGCCTGGCGCGCTTCGAAGCGGTCGTAGGCCTCGACGATACGCTGCACCAGTGGGTGACGAACCACATCTTTGGGTTGGAAATGGGTGAAGCTGATCCCCGGTACGTCCCTGAGCACTTCGATAACATGGGCCAGGCCCGACTTGGTGCCACGGGGCAGGTCGACCTGGGTGATGTCACCGGTGATCACCGCGGTCGAACCGAAGCCGATACGGGTGAGGAACATCTTCATCTGCTCGAGCGTGGTGTTCTGGCTCTCGTCGAGGATGATGAAGCTGTTGTTCAGGGTGCGGCCGCGCATGTAAGCCAGCGGGGCGATCTCGATCACCTGGCGCTCGATCAGCTTGGCCACGTGCTCGAAGCCGAGCATTTCGTACAACGCGTCGTACAGAGGGCGCAGGTACGGGTCGATCTTCTGGGCCAGGTCGCCAGGCAGGAAGCCGAGCTTTTCGCCTGCCTCGACCGCCGGGCGCACCAGCAGGATGCGGCGCACCTGCTCACGCTCCAGGGCATCGACGGCGCAGGCCACGGCAAGGTAAGTCTTGCCTGTACCGGCCGGGCCGATGCCGAAGTTGATATCGTTGCCGAGGATTTCCTTGACGTAGCGCTGCTGGTTGACGCCGCGGGGGCGGATATTGCCCTTGCGCGTGCGCAGCGAGACGCTGACCTCGTTGACCGCCGGGTTGTCGATGTTCTCCACCGTCGACTCCTGGAGGTACAGGTGCACGGTTTCCGGCGACAGGTCTGTGGCCTTGGCCTCGCGATAGAGGCGGCGCAGCAGTTGTTCGGCAGCGGAAGTGGTCTTGGGTTCGCCGATCAGCTCGAATTGGTTGCCGCGGTTGCGGATTTCGATAGCCAGGCGTTGTTCGATCAGGCGCAGGTGCTCGTCGAACTGGCCGCACAAGTTGGCGAAACGGTGGGCCTCGAAAGGTTCGAGGATGAAACGATGGGGTTGTATGGGTGCGTTCAAGGTCGTTTTTAGCCGCTCGACGGCAATGAATGTGAACTCAAGAATAACCCTTGAAGGGCAGTGGCGAAAGCACTGAAACGATCAAGGGTTGCTACAGGCCGTGTACCTGCGCAGGCCAGGGCCTGCTCTGCTATGATGCGCGCCTTTTCTTACGCATGTGTTATCCCGCCGAACATGAGCAAACGCGAACCCGCCATCTATAAAGTGATCTTCCTCAACCAGGGGCAAGTCTTCGAGATGTATGCCAAGCAGATCTACCAGAGCGACCTGTGGGGTTTTCTGGAAATCGAAGAGTTCGTTTTTGGCGAACGCACCCAGGTGGTGGTCGACCCGAGCGAAGAGAAGCTGAAAAATCAGTTCGAAGGGGTGATCCGCAGTTTTGTGCCAATGCATTCGATCGTGCGCATCGATGAGGTGGAGCGCCTGGGCACGGCCAAGATCAGCGAGGCCAAGGCCAGTGGCAATGTGATGCCGTTCCCCATGCCGATGCCGGAGAAGTAAGAATCAGGGAAGTGGTGAGAACGGCGTGCGCCCTTCGGCGTTTTGCAGTTCCAGCAGGTATTTGCGGAAGATCTGGCCTAGCACCTGGGTGGCGTGCTCCAGCTCGTCGCGCGGCATTTGCTCGGTCACTTCGTCGGCCATGTCCAGCGCATCCTCGGCGCCGTTGACCGCGGCCATCTTCAGCAGGATATAGGCCTGCACGTTGTTGGCCTTGACCCCTTCGCCATGGAAGAACATGGCGCCAAGGCGGTACTGGGCTTCGGCGTGGCCTTGCAGCGAGGCCTTTTCGAACCAGTCCAGGGCCTTTTTCAGGTTTTTCGGCGTTAGCGTGTAGTAGTACTCGCCCAGCTCGAACTGTGCCTGGGCGTCCCCGGTCGCCGCTGTCTCCTCGCAAGCTTTCAGCGCGTTCTGCAGGTCTTCTGGCTGAACATTGAGCGTGCAGCGCCCCGTTGCCGGAATCAGCAACGAGTTACCGCCCTCCGCCATAGCCAGCAGGGGCTGAAGAAGCAACAGGCAGCCCAAGGTCAGGGCGCGGCCGGTGCGGTTCATGGGGATCGACTTACCTCTGCAAAGCTGCGGCCAATGTCTCTGGTGGCACATTATGGGATAAGCAGCGCCAACCTTACAAAGTTTTACGCGAAAAACTGTCCGGGTGGGGAAGATAACTGATTGTGCAGGGGCTTTTATTGCCTGTGCCGGTCTCTGTGGAGCGGCTTAAGCCGCGAAGAGGCCGGCACAGTTGCCACATTACTTCAGTGCAGCGAACGCCCGCTCAGCCGCATCCAGGGTGATCTGCAGCTCTTTCTCACCGTGGGCGATTGAAGTGAAGCCGGCCTCGAACGCACTCGGCGCCAGGTACACGCCACCGTCGAGCATCAGGTGGAAGAAGCGCTTGAAGCGTTCGGCATCGCTGGCCATCACGTCGTCGAAGGTGACGATATCGTCGGCACCGCTGAAGTACAGGCCGAACATGGCACCTGCCTGAGTGGTGACGAACGGCACACCCGCAGCATCGGCACGTTGCTGCAGGCCATCGAGCATGCGGCTGGTGAAGGCGGTCAGTTCGTCATGGAAGCCTGGGCGGCTGATCAGCTTCAGGGTGGTCAGGCCGGCGGCCATGGCCAGCGGGTTGCCCGACAAGGTGCCGGCCTGGTAGACCGGGCCCAACGGGGCGATGCAGCCCATGATTTCGCGTTTGCCACCGAAGCAGCCGACCGGCATGCCACCGCCGACGATCTTGCCGAAGGTCGACAGGTCTGGCTTGATGCCGTAGTAACCCTGGGCGCCGCCGAGCGAGACGCGGAAACCGGTCATCACTTCGTCGAAGATCAGTACCACACCGTGCTTGTCGCACTGCTCGCGCAGGCCTTCGAGGAAGCCTGGCGCCGGCGGTACGCAGTTCATGTTGCCGGCCACCGGCTCGACGATGATGCAGGCCACGGTCTGGCCGACTTCGGCGAGGGTCTTCTCGACCGCAGCGATGTCGTTGAACGGCAGGGTCAGGGTGTGCTTGGCGAAGTCCGCCGGTACGCCTGCCGAACTGGGCACGCCTTGGGTCAGCAGGCCGGAACCGGCCTTGACCAGCAGGCTGTCGGAGTGGCCGTGGTAGCAGCCTTCGAACTTGATGATGGCGTCACGGCCGGTGTAGCCGCGGGCCAGGCGGATGGCGCTCATGGTCGCTTCGGTGCCGGAGCTGACCATGCGTACCATTTCCATCGACGGCACCAGCGAGCAGACCAGGTCGGCCATCTCGGTTTCCATCGCAGTCGGTGCGCCGTAGGACAGGCCGTGCTCCAGCTGGCGGCGTACCGCATCGAGCACGTCCGGGTGGCCGTGGCCGAGAATCATCGGGCCCCACGAGCCGACGTAGTCGACGTAGCGCTTGTCATCTTCGTCGACGACGTAGGCGCCTTCGGCATGCTTGAAGAACAGTGGGGTGCCGCCGACGCTCTTGAAAGCGCGGACCGGCGAGTTGACGCCGCCAGGGATGTGCTTCTGGGCTTGGGCGAACAGGGCTTCGGAACGGGACATGGGATCTTCTCTCGAAATCAGGAAGCGAACAGGGCGTTGAAGGCGCGGGCGCGGCGGGTGACTTCTTGCGCGCTGTCGGCACCAAACAGGCCGTGGATCACCGCCAGCAGATCGGCGCCATGGGCGATCAGCGGGGCGGCGTTGTCGAGGGTGATGCCACCGATCACGGCGATCGGCAGTTTCACCTGGGCGCGGGCCTGTTCCAGCAGATCGACGTTGGCAGCCGGCGCACCGGGCTTGGTGACGGAATTGAAAAAGCGGCCGAAGGCCACGTAGCTGGCGCCTTCGCTGGCAGCCTGGGCGGCCAGCTCGAGGCTGGCGTGGCAGGTGGAGCCGATGATCGCCTGGCGGCCGAGCAGCGCGCGAGCCGGTGTCAGCGGGCCGTCGGTCTGGCCCAGGTGCACACCGACGCCCAGGCGCGCGGCCAGTTCGGCGTCGTCGTTGATGATCAGCTGGGTGTTGTAGCGCTCGCAAAGCTTCATCAGCGCTTCGGCCTCGCGCAGGCGCCGGGCGGCATCGTCGCTCTTGTCACGGTACTGCAGCAGGCACACACCGCCTTCCAGCGCGGCTTCGACGTGAGACAGGAAACGGCCGGCGAGCAGCTGGCTATCGGTGATTGCGTACAGGCCGCGTAGCTTCATTTAAAGCCTCGTATCAGGAGCAGAAATCCAGGGGCAGGCGGCGCGGAACGTACTGGCCCTTGCCCAGCTGTTCGGCATCGCGCAGGGTGCGCCAGGTGTAGTCCAGGGCGCTTTTCACCGCGCTTTGCAGTTGCTCGCCAAGGGCCAGCCGACCTGCCAGGGCGCTGGCAAGGGTGCAGCCCGAGCCGTGGTAGCTGCCCGGCAGACGCTGGCAGGTCCAGGTGTGGCTCTGGCCGTCGCGGCTGTACAGGCGATTGTGGATTTCATCCTCGTCGCCGTGACCACCGGTAATCAACAGGTGTTTACAGTACGGCAACAGTTTTTCGGCACACTCGTCGGCGGTGCCTTCAGGCAGTTCGGCCAGAATGCGCGCCTCTGGCAGGTTCGGCGTGGCGATGGTCGCCAGCGGCAGCAGGCGTTCGCGCAAGGCATAGCCGACTTCGTCCTTGCCCAGGCGGCCACCGCCACCGGCACGCAGCACCGGGTCGCAGACCAGCGGCAGGTGCGGGTGGGCACTGAGCAGTTCGGCGACGGTGTCAACCATGTCGATCGAGCCGAGCATGCCCAGCTTGACGGCGGCGACCGTGGAGTCGGCCAGCACGGCATTGGCCTGGGCCAGGACCCACTCGCGGTCGAGCACGCGGAAGTCGGAAACGTTGACGGTATCCTGCACGGTCAGGGCGGTCACGGCAGGAGCGGCGTGACAGCCTTGGGCGATCAGGGCTTCGATATCTGCCTGCAAGCCGGCGCCGCCACTTGGGTCGTGGCCGGAGAGACAGAGGACAACGGGGCGGGAGCTGTAGGTATTCATGGTCGGCGAGCTTACCACCAAACCCATTTGTGCGGATCGTCCTACAAACGAGATTTGTTGATCGAGCGGTCAGATTATTTTGTTAATTTTCTTTGAAAGCATTGTTCTAGAGCCTTTTCTTTGAAAATCACAGTAGCCCGTCGACAGCGTTGAAAGCTATGCTAGAGTGCTCGGATAACTCGACAAACGGGCTCTGCCGGATTTCGTCGTCTCAAAAGGATCGGAGGCCATCGCGACGCGACCGGACAAGCCATGCTGGGGCTGTATGCGCTATTTGCTGATTGTGCTTCTGGGCTTGCTGCCCGTGCTGGCCGGAGCCGTCGAATTCGACGAGGCGACCCGGCACCTTCCATTGGGCAAAATCATGCAGGTCTATGAGGACCGTGATGGTAGCGCAAGCATTGCCCAGGTCAGCGCGCCGATCTTTGCCAGCCGTTTCCGCACGCATCACCAGGACGTGCTGAACGCCGGCTACTCGACTTCGGTGTTCTGGCTCAAGGTCGACCTGCACTATGTGGCCTCTGCCGATGCGCAGCCGCGCCAGTGGTTGCTGGAGCTGGCTTACCCTCCCATGGACCATATCGAGCTGTACCTGCCGGGCAGCGATGGCACGTTCCGCCTGGCCCAGCGTACCGGCGACGCCTTGCCCTACGACAGCCGGCAGATACGCCAGAACAATTACCTGTTCGAATTGCCGCTGCAGCCCGGACAGTCGATCACCGCCTACCTGCGCCTGCACAGTCAGGGTTCGGTACAGGCACCGCTAGCGCTGTGGTCAGCCGAAGCCTACATGGAAGACCAGCCGACCCGCCTCTATGTGCTGGGCATGATCTATGGCGTGCTGCTGGTGATGGCGGTGTACAACCTGTTCATCTACCTCAGCGTGCGAGACGCCAGTTACCTCTACTACATCCTCTACATTGCCTCGTTCGGCTTTTATCAGGTGTCGGTCAACGGCGCAGGAGTTGCCTACTTCTGGCCTGACAGCCCGTGGTGGGCCAACGCCGCGACGCCGCTGTTCATCGGCGCTACGGGCCTGTTCGGTTGCCAGTTCGCGCGCCACTTCCTGCAGTTGGGCAAAATCAGCCGCAGCTTCGACCGGCTGCTGCAGCTGTTGATGCTCGGTGGCGTGCTGGTGATGGTGTTGTCGGTGAGCATGCGCTACGGAATAGCCTTGCGCATGGCCACGGTGCTGGCCCTGCTGTTCACTGTGGGTATCTTTGCCGCAGGGTTGTATGCCTGGGTACGTGGCCTGCGTGTGGCGCGTTGGTTCATCATCGCCTGGACGGCATTCCTGCTTGGCGGGCTGGTCAATACTCTGATGGTGCTGGGTTACCTGCCCAACCTGTTCATCACCATGTATTCCAGCCAGCTGGGCTCGGCGCTGGAGGTGGCATTGCTGTCGCTGGCGCTGGCCGACCGCATCAACAGCATGCGCGAACAGCAGGCGCAGACCCTGCGTGATACCGGCGAGGCGTTGGAGCAGATGAACCAGCAACTGGCCAGGAGCAATCATCTGAAGGACGAGTTCCTCGCCACCGTTACCCACGAACTGCGCACACCGATGAATGGCGTGATCGGCTCGCTGGAATTGATGCACACACTGCCCATGACCGCCGAGATGGCTCAGTACCATCGCACCGCAGTCGGCTCGGCCCAGGACATGATGGGCATGGTTGACGACATTCTCACCTTGACCGAGCTGCAGGCCGGCCGCATGCGCCCGCAGGCGCTGCCGTTCAGCCTGCGGCGCACGCTGCAGGACCTGCGTGCCGGCTATGCCGGAACAGCCCTGGGCAAGGGTTTGTACCTGAGCCTGGATATCCCCGCCGAGCTGCCCGACGAGTTGCTGGGCGATGCGCAAAAAGTTGCCCGCTGCCTGGGCTGCCTGGTGGACAACGGCCTGAAGTTCACGCATCACGGTGGAGTGATGGTGCAGGTCCGTGGCCGTCGCCTTGGCCCGGACAGCCTGGCGTTGACCTTCACCATCAGTGACAGTGGCATCGGTTTCGATGACCTGGACCAAGCGATTCTCTATCAGCGGTTCTTCCAGGTGGATGGTTCGATGACCCGGCGCTACGGCGGGCTCGGTATTGGCTTGTCGATCTGTCGGCAGTTGGCCGAACTGCTCGACGCCAAACTGTCCCATGAGTCGACGCGTGGGTTGGGGAGCCGCTTCGAGCTGACTTTGAATGTGGCGATTGCACAGGTGCAGATCCCGCCGGGCAGAGTTGTGTCGGGTGCTACTCGATTCTGATTCAGGGGGCTTTTCCAGGGCTGCTGGCCACATGTTTAGTCATTATTGTCACTTTGACTGACCCGCAGGGAGTGCTTCACTGGGCCTTTCAGGCATGCCCGGATCCAGGAGCTCCCAATGAACCTGCACCAGTACGCTGAAACCCACGAAGTCACCAACCAACCGCCGTCACTCGACGGTGCCAACCTGTACCGCCTCGACCTGCCGCTGCAGGAGTGGTCGCGGCGTTTCGGGGCCGGTTGGGCCGAAGCGCGGATCGACGCCTATGGTGCCTTGGCCGGCGGGCCGTTGATGGCCGCAGGCTTCCTGGCCAATGCGCACAAGCCGGAATTCAGCAGCCATGACCGCTACGGCCATCGCATCGACCTGGTCGAGTTCCACCCCGCTTATCACGAGCTGATGCGCACCGCCGTCGAACACGGCCTGCCATCCTTGCCTTGGGCCGAACCTCGCCCCGGCGCCCATGTGGCGCGGGCGTCGATGACCTACCTGCACAGCCAGGCCGAGGCCGGTAGCGGCTGCCCGCTCACCATGACCTTTGCAGCCGTGCCGGCTTTGCGCTTGCAGCCCGAGCTGGCCGAATACTGGCTACCGAAGATCCTCGCCCGCGAATACGACCCGCGCAATGTCGGTGACCGCCACAAGGCCGGTGTGACCCTTGGCATGGCCATGACCGAGAAACAGGGTGGCACCGACGTGCGCGCCAATACCACCCGCGCTTATCCGGTCGGCAGCCCCGGCCCGGGGCAGGCCTACGAACTGGTCGGGCACAAGTGGTTCTGCTCGGCACCGATGAGCGACGCCTTCCTGACCCTGGCGCAAACCGACAAGGGCCTGAGCTGTTTCCTGCTGCCGCGCCATCGGCCTGATGACAGCCGCAACCAGTTCTACATCCAGCGCCTGAAGAACAAGCTGGGCAACAGCTCCAACGCCTCCAGCGAAGTCGAGTTTCGCGGTGCCCTGGCGTGGATGGTGGGAGAGGAGGGGCGAGGCGTGCCGACCATCATCGAGATGGTTGCCATGACCCGCTTCGACTGCATGGTCGGCTCCAGTGCGTTGATGCGCCAGGCGCTGACCCAGGCGGCACACCATTGCGCCCATCGCAAGGTCGGCGGCCGGGTGCTGAGCGAACAACCCCTGATGCAGAACGTGCTGGCCGACCTGGCCCTGGAAAGCGAGGCCGCTCTGGCCCTGAGCCTGCGAATGGGGCAAGCCCTGGAGCAGCTCGACGATCCGCAGCAGGCGCACTTCGCGCGGCTGGTCACGGCGGTGGGCAAGTACTGGATCTGCAAGCGGGCACCGGCCATGATCAACGAGGCCGCCGAGTGCCTGGGCGGTGCCGGTTATGTCGAAGATAGCATCCTGCCACGGCTTTATCGCGAAGCGCCGGTCAACTCGACCTGGGAAGGTTCCGGCAACGTGCAGTGCCTGGACGTGTTGCGGGCGTTGTCCAAGGAACCCGGGGTGCTCGATGCGCTGTTCGCCGAGCTGGGCGACGGGCACGGCGACCCGCGTCTGGCCACGCATATCGGCAACCTCAAGGGGGCCTTCGCCGATACCAGCGATATCCAGTACCGGGCACGTCAGTTGACCGAGGACATTGCCTTGGCACTGCAGGCCAAGCTGTTGCTGGAAGCAGGCAATGCCGTGGTCAGCGATGCCTTTATCGGGAGTCGGCTGACCGGTGGCGGGCGGGTGTATGGCGCCTTGCCGCGTGGCATCGATGTCGGGGCACTGGTGGCGCGGGCGACACCGGCCTGGCCAAGTTGAATATGACGGCTGACCACCGGGGATGTATTTAGCAACAAAGGCAGGCAAGATGGCTGACATGCATTTCCAGACAGGAAGCCCAGTGTGAGCCAAGCTTTTGTAGTCGTTGATACCCCCGAACAGGCCGTCGACCGTCTGGCGGCCTTGCATGAACAGGCCACCGGGGCTCTGAGCCAGGCCCTCAAGCGTTACCTGAAGGACCGTACCGAGCCGGGTGCCGACGAGCGCGCCTTGTACCGCTACCCGGCACTGCGCCTGACCTATTACAGCCACGGTGAAGTGGCCGCCACCACGCGTGCCTATGCCAAGGTCCAGGTGGCGGGCACCTACAGCGTCACCGTTACCCAGCCTGCGGCATTCCGGGGTTACCTGCTGGAGCAGCTGCGCCCGTTGATGCATGACTACACGGTGACCGTGGAAGTCGGCGTCAGCGAGCAGAACATCCCGTACCCCTATGTGGTCGACCAGGGTGATGAGCTGGCTGGCAGTGGCATCACCGCCGCCGAACTGGCGCGGGTGTTCCCCAGCACCGACCTGTCCGCAGCTACCGACAACATCGCCGATGGCCTGTGCGACTGGGGCAATGCCGAAACCCTGCCACTGGCGCTGTTCGATGCCGCCCGCGTGGACTTCTCGCTGCGCCGCCTGGTGCATTACACCGGCAGCGACTGGCGCCACGTACAGCCTTGGATCCTGCTGACCAACTACCACCGTTATGTCGACCAGTTCATCAGCCACGGCCTCGAGCAGCTACGCGAAGACCCGCGCTTCGTGCGCATGGTGCTACCGGGTAACGTGGTGATCGAAAAGGGCATGGACCACGGCGAAACCCAGGCATTGGTGGCCAGCGTGGTCTGGCACCGCTATCAGATGCCGGCCTACCACCTGATCGCTGGCGACGGTGATGGCGTGACCCTGGTCAATATCGGCGTCGGCCCGTCCAATGCCAAGAACATTACCGACCACCTGGCGGTGCTGCGCCCGCACTGCTGGCTGATGATCGGCCACTGTGGTGGCCTGCGTCAGTCGCAGACCATCGGCGACTATGTCTTGGCCCACGCCTACATGCGCCGCGATGGCATTCTCGACCGTGTGGTGCCGCCGAACATTCCGATTCCGGCCCTGGCCGAAGTGCAGCTGGCGCTGCAGGAGGCTGCGGCACAGGTTACCGGCGAGCGTGGCGAAGAACTGAAGAAGCGCCTGCGCACCGGCACCGTGCTCACCTACGATGACCGTAACTGGGAGCTGCGCTGGGCCCAGGAACGACCGTTGATCAACCTGTCGCGTGCCGTGGCGGTGGACATGGAAAGCGGCACCATCGCTGCCCAGGGTTATCGCCTGCGGGTGCCATACGGCACCTTGCTGTGCGTCTCCGACAAGCCGCTGCACAGTGAAATCAAGCTGCCGGGTTCGGCTAATGCCTTCTACAACCGTGCGGTCAGCCAGCACTTGAAAATCGGCATCGCCGCCCTCGACCTGCTGCGCACCGAGCTCAATTCGTTGCACTCGCGTAAACTGCGCAGCTTCGATGAGCCGCCGTTCCGCTGAGGATCCATGCCACTGCCACCCCGTTCCAAGCCGCGCCGCCCCCAGGCGCGGCCTGTCGGCCCCCGTCGCCAGCCCAAGGCGCCACCGGCCGAGCCACGCCTGATCCTGTTCAACAAGCCATTCGACGTGCTGACCCAGTTCAGCGACGGAGAAGGGCGCGCGACGCTCAAGGATTTCATCGACATCCCGGGCATCTACCCGGCCGGGCGGCTCGACCGAGACAGTGAAGGCTTGTTGCTGCTGACCAACGATGGCGGGCTGCAGGCGCGTATTGCCGATCCGAAGCACAAATTGCCCAAGACCTACTGGGTGCAGGTGGAAGGCGAACCGAGCGACGAACAGATCCAGCGATTGCGCGATGGTGTGGAGCTCAATGACGGGCCTACGTTGCCTGCTGAAGCCCGGCGCCTCGACGAGCCCGAGCTATGGCCGCGCAATCCGCCGGTACGTTTTCGCAAGAGCGTGCCGACCAGTTGGCTGGAGCTGGTGATTCGCGAGGGGCGTAATCGCCAGGTGCGGCGGATGACTGCTGCAGTGGGCTTGCCGACCTTGCGCCTGGTGCGGGTGCGGATTGGTGAATGGGCGCTGGATGGGCTGGAGCAGGGGTGTTGGCGCGAAGTGGCCCCGAAGCTCACACGTTAACGGCCTAGACCCCTTCGAGAAACGCCACCACCACGCTCTTGATGATGAACGCCAGCACTCCCAGGCCGAGCACGAAGAACAGGATCAGCGTGCCAAAGCGCCCCGCCTTGGACTTTTTCGCCAGGTCCCAGACAATGAAGCCCATGAAACCGATCAGTACGGTGACCAGCACGATCATCATCCACTCTTCGAATACGGCGGGATCCATCTGTGTTCTCCAGGCAGGCTGAGCTTGCGATTATACGCGGGCGAGCGGGCGTTTAGCGCAGGTGGGTCAATGGCAGCTCGGTGCTCGCCAGTACCTGATTGAGCACGAAGCTCGAACGCACGCTGGTCACGCCTTCGATACGGGTCAGGCTGCCCAGCAGCAGTTTCTGATAGTGGTCCATGTCCGGCACCACCACCTTGAGCTGGTAGTCGGCATCCATACCGGTGACCAGGCTGCATTCGAGCACCTGCGGCAGATTGCGGATGGCGGCTTCGAAGGTTTCGAAGCGCTCCGGCGTGTGCCGGTCCATGCCGATCAGCACGTAGGCGGTCAGGCTCAGGCCGAGCTTCTTGCGATCGAGAAGGGCGACCTGGCGTGAGATATAGCCGTCGTCTTCCAGTTGCTTGACCCGACGCGAGCACGGCGATGGCGACAGGCCGATGCGCTCGGCCAGCTCCTGATTGGAGATGCGCGCGTCGCGCTGCAATTCGGCGAGGATGCTCAGGTCGTAGCGGTCAAGTTTGCTCATGGAAAAGGCCTTTTCTGTTCGGATTGCGGTGAATTATCGATCCAGGGTTAAAAATTGCGCAAGTGCTATTTATCTGAGCAATCTTCGCAATCCTCTGCCGCAGCCTATCCCGTATCGTTACCTACAGAATCACTGCCCGGACATCAGTCCACGGCGACGCGCCCTAGGCGGGCGGTCGCGGCCAGCCATCCAACAGGATCTGCAGGCCCCCGGGCTACACAGCTTCCAGAAGACGCTGTGAGGTGAGCCGGCGCCACAAGTGCCGAGCACGGACGACAATTCTCAAAGGGAGGCCAATGGCCTCCCTTTTTTCATGTCCGCGATTTCATCTGTCCGTGGTACCAGCGCGGTAGACTGGCAGCATGCCGTTTTCTTTACCGTGAGGAACAACATGAAGTCGCGCATCTGGCAGTTGGCAGGTGTTGGTTTGCTGGGTTTGAGCATCAGCCTCGGGGCCATGGCCGAAGGGCCGGATGAGGGGCATGGCGAAGGGCATGGCAACGAGGGTGGCCCTGGCCGCCCGCTCAACTCGCGTGGCGAAGTGCAGCAGACCCAGCCCGCGCGGCAGGGCTATTACCAGGATATCCCCCGACATAACGGCGACAACCGTCATTGGCAAGCTGGCGGCCCGGGGCAACGGCCCGGCGGCGACTGGCAGGGGCGCCCGGATGGCCACGGCAATGGCTGGGGCCCCGGGCCGCAGTATCGCCCAGGGCACACCATCGATCACTTCCCGGACCGCTACTGGAAGGTGCCGTACCGCGGCAATGACTACTTCTACTCCGGTGGCTACTGGTACCGCCCGCAGGGTGGCAGCTATGTGGTGGTGACCCCGCCTTACGGCGTGCGGGTCAACTACCTGCCTTCCTATGCGCGGGAAGTCTGGCTGGGCGGCGCACTGTTTTTCCTGGTGGCCGACACCTATTACCAGTACCTGGCCGACAGCCAGGAGTATGTCGTGGTCAACCCGCCCGCCATGGCCCCGGCCCCGTTGCCGGCGGCAGCCCCGGCCAGCAACAGCTACGACGTGATTGCCTACCCGATGTATGGGCAAGGGCAGGAGCAGCAGGACCAGGACCGCTACCAGTGCCACCGCTGGGCTGTGAGCCAGTCAGGCTTTGACCCGGCAACGGCACCCTATGCGCCACCTGTCGAAGTGGCGAGCAATTACCGACGGGCGCTGAGTGCCTGCTTCAGTGGCCGAGGCTATAGCGTCAACTGATTTACACCGGATCGGCATGCACCATCACATCCGCCCGTGGATAACGCTGGCGGATGACTGCCGAAGCCTGCACGCACAGGTCGTGGGCTTCAATCAGTGGCAGCTGCCCCGGCAGCTCAAGGTGCAGTTGCACGAACCACTGGTTGCCCGACACCCGCGTACGCAGGTCATGTACGCCTTGCACGCCGGGAATGCCCAGGACCAGCTCGACCATCCCTTCGCCAATGTCGCCGGGCAATTCCTTGTCCATCAGGGTCGCCGTGCTTTCGCGGGCGATCTGCAGGGCACTCCAGAGGATGTAGAGCGCGATGCCGAGACCGAACAGCGCATCCAGCTGCGGCCAGCCGAAGCGCGCCAGCAGCAGGGCGAGCAGGATGCTGCCGTTAAGCAGCAGGTCGGAGCGGTAATGCAGCGAGTCGGCGCGCACCGCAGTGGAACCGGTCAGGCGAATGACCTTGCGCTGCAATGCCAGCAAGGCCACGGTAAGCGCCAGCGACAGCAGCATCACAGCGATGCCGATTGCTGTGTCGCCCAGCGGTTCGGGCGCTTTCAGTCGCTCGACAGCCTGCACCCCGATCAACACCGCGCTGACCCCGATGAACAGAGCCTGGGCCATGCCCGCCAGGGCCTCGGCCTTGCCGTGGCCGAAACGATGGTCGTCATCGGCCGGGCGCAGGGCGTAATGCACGGCGAGCAGGTTGAGGAACGAGGCAACGGCATCCAGTGCCGAGTCGGTCAGCCCGGCCAGCAGGCTGACCGAGCCACTCAGCCACCAGGCGACGGCCTTGCTTATGACCAGAATGCTGGCCACCGCCAGCGATGCGCGGGTGGCCAGGCGCAGCAGGCGCTGGTGTTCGGTCGGGGTAATCATGCCCAGGGTCATGTCCTTGTGAAGATCAGGCTGCAGGTACCAGACCCAAGGCCGCCAGCTGCTCGACGCTGCCGCGGTGCTGGATCAGCCGTGGGTCATCCAGCGGCAGGCGCTGGCCCAGTTCGCTTTCCAGAATGGCCTGCAGCTTGAGGTTGTCGACCTTGCCATCGGGGCTTACGGCGTCACGCAGTTTTGCCGGGTCGACCTGGGCCGTGTGCCCGCCCTTGTAGTAGATGGCGCCCGTGGCGAAGTCGATGCCAAAGGCGATCAGGCCCGGGATCACATAGAACAGGATGCCGATGGCGTCCATCGCGGCAACCACGGGGTCGATCTTGCCGCCAATCTGGCCACGGCGTTCGGGATAGAAGATGGTGCCGCAGGCCGTCAGCTGGGTCAGCAGGGTGACGATCAGGGCGCCACCAATGACGCGGGATGGGATGCGCATGTAAATCTCCGAAAAGTATTCAGCAGGGCAAGCGAAGCGCCAGCACCTGAAGCTAAGACCATGATAGAGCAGGCTGGGTTCGCCGTTATACTCGCCAGACTGTTCGAGGACCACCATGATTTCTTTACCGATCGATGCTGTCTTGCCCGCCTTGCGCGAAGCCTTGGAAAACCGCGACGAAGCCGTGCTCGAAGCGCCCCCCGGTGCGGGCAAGACCACCCGCGTGCCGCTGGCGCTGCTCAACGAGCCGTGGCTGGCCGGGCAGACCATCCTCATGCTCGAACCGCGCCGGCTGGCTGCGAGGGCGGCGGCCGAGCGCCTGGCCAGCGAACTCGGTGAAAAGGTCGGTGAAACCGTCGGCTACCGTATCCGCCTGGACAGCAAGGTCGGGCCGAACACACGCATCGAGGTGGTCACCGAAGGTATCCTCACCCGCCGTTTGCAGGCCGACCCGGCACTCGACGGCGTAGGGCTGCTGATTTTCGATGAATTTCACGAACGCAGCCTGGATGCCGACCTGGCCCTGGCGCTGAGCCTCAATGCCCGCGAGCTGTTGCGTGACGCCCCTGCGCTGAAAATCCTGCTGATGTCGGCGACGCTGGAAGGCGAGCGCCTGTCGCGCTTGCTGGGCGACGCACCGGTGGTGAGCAGCGAAGGCCGCATGCACCCGGTGGATATCCGCTGGGGTCGTCCGTTCCAGCCGGGCGAGTTCATCGAGCCGCGGGTTGTGGACAACGTGCTGCTGGCATTGGCCGAACAACCCGGCAGTGTGCTGGTGTTCCTGCCTGGCCAGGCCGAGATCCGCCGTGTGCATCAAAGTCTGCAGGACGCTTTGGGTGAGCGGCCGGATGTGCTGCTGTGCCCGCTGCACGGCGAACTGGACCTCAATGCCCAGCGCGCCGCCATCGACCCGCCGGCCGAGGGCTTGCGCAAGGTGGTGCTGGCCACCAACATTGCCGAAACCAGCCTGACCATCGACGGTGTTCGCGTGGTCATCGATGCCGGCCTGGCGCGCGTACCGCGTTTCGATCCGGGTAGCGGTATGACCCGCCTGGACACCCAGCGAATCTCCCGCGCAAGTGCCACCCAGCGCGCCGGCCGGGCAGGGCGCCTGGAGCCCGGGGTGTGCTACCGCCTGTGGTCCGAAGCCCAGCATGACCAACTGGCCGCCCACGGCAGCGCCGAGATCCTCCAGGCCGACCTCGCAGGCCTGGCCCTGCAGCTTGCTCGCTGGGGTGTTACCCCTGACCAGTTGCGCTGGCTAGACCAGCCGCCGGCAGCCGCCTTCTCCCAGGCCCAGGACCTGCTGGCGCGGCTGGGCGCGTTCAAGCCGGGCAGCCGCGACAACCTCAGCGACCACGGCCAGGCCATGGCCGAGCTGCCGGCTCACCCACGTATCGCTCACCTGCTGTTACGTGGTCAGGACCTTGGCCTGGCAACGATGGCCTGCGATGTCGCCGCCTTGCTGGGCGAGCGCGATATCCAGCGCGGTGGCGGCGCCGACCTGCACAGTCGCCTGGCGCTGGTCAGCGGCGAAAGCAAGGCCAATCGGGGTGGTCAGGGTGGCGTGCAGCGTGCACGGCAACTTGCTCGGCAATACCGTGGCCTGTTGCGCGGCAAGGCCGCAGCGGCGGTTGCCGACCCCGATCATCCGCGCTGGCTTGGCGCCTTGCTGGCGCTGGCCTATCCCGACCGGGTTGCCCAGCAGCGTCGCGAGGGTGGCGCTGAATATCGCTTGGCCAATGGCCGTGCCGCCTTGTTCGCCGAGGTTGACGCGTTGATGAAATGCCCGTGGCTGGTGATCGCCGACCTCGGTAGCCGCCAGGGCCATCGGGATGAGCGCATCTACCTGGCGGCCGAGTTCGACCCGGCGCTGCTTGACGATGTGCTGGCCGAGCAGGTCGAGCGCATCGACATCCTCGACTGGGACGAGCGCGAGCAGGCGCTGCGTGCCGAACGCCAGACCAAGGTCGGCGAGCTGGTGCTGGGCCGCGAACCGTTACCCAAGCTGGATGATGAAGCCCGGGCCAAGGCGCTGCTTGGCCTGGTGCGGCGCAAGGGCCTGAACCTGCTGACCTGGACTCCGGAGCTGCGCCAATGGCAGGCGCGGGTGGCGCTTTTGCGCCAACTGGATCTGGACAAGGAGGGGCAAAGCGAATGGCCCGATCTGGGTGACGAGGCACTGCTGGCGACCCTGGAAGACTGGCTGCAGCCCTACCTGGGCAAGGTTTCGCGTCTGAGCCATTTCGCTGCCCTGGACCTGTCATCAATCCTGCGCAATCTGCTGCCCTGGCCATTGCCACAGCGGCTGGACGAATGGGCACCAGCGCATCTGGCAGTCCCGTCCGGCTCGAACATCCGCCTGGACTACAGCGACACCCCGCCGATTCTTGCCGTGCGCTTGCAGGAGCTATTCGGCTTGGCTGATACCCCGCGTATTGCCCAGGGGCGCCAGCAGGTGAAACTGCACCTGTTGTCACCCGCGCGACGGCCAGTGCAGGTGACTCAGGACCTGGCCAACTTCTGGCGCACGACCTATGCCGAAGTGAAGAAGGACTTGAAGGGGCGCTATCCCAAGCTATCATGTCTCGTTAAATGAAAGTGTTTATCGTGAAACATTCTGACATTGACTGATATCTTGTTTTTCTTACGCATAACATTCAGGCTTGACACTCGAAGAATGGGTGGGGCGGTTTGGTGGCAGCGTTTGAAAATCCGGCACACAAAGGCCGCATTGTAATAATCCCCGAAGTCAGCGAAGTTTTTGCTGAACTGCACGTTAGTAATGAACCTTCTAATTCAATGCCAGTAACTATTAATGGCATTAGTGAAAGTATCATTGCTTATCAAGTAAATGAGGCGGCGCTTCCTGATGCGCTCACTAGGGCTGTATATAATCTGCCGTTTATCTTTCATAAAGATGGCACTCCGTGGATAGAGGCAAATTCTTTCCTGCTTAGTTTGATTCAGAACAAGCATGCACAGAATCGCCCAACAGATGATGCGAGAAGAAAGGCAAGTCGCCTTCTCGATTATTTGATGTTTTGTGAAAGCCATGGTATCGACTGGCTGGACTTTTCTGGGCGACGCCTTCCGCAGCGACCAACATACAAATACCACAGATATCTGCTCGATAATCCAAATCGCGGTGCGGCGGTTGCCAATCAATATACGGGTGTGGTTTATCAGTTCTACAAGTATGTGTCTAGATTTTGGCATGATCTAGATATAGAACGTGTTGATACAGTTAAGCAAATAAGTATCTATATTGAAGGGGCTCACGGGTTCCAAAAGAAGGTAACTGTAGAAAAACGTAGCCAAACCAGAGCATTAGCGCCGAAAGCCCCTACGCCAGCTGGATTTGTTAATGATGAAGGTGAGCTTCTACGGCCTTTAACGAATGTTGAGCTAGCGCATGTTGTGAAAGTAATTGAAGGCGACGCTTGGACAGCTCAAGAGCGACTGATCGTCTTGTTCGCGCTTATGACAGGCGCGCGCAAACAAACCGTGCTGACGCTGAGAGTGAGGCATGTTGAAGCGCTAGCGAATGGGTTGCTACAGCCAGATGGCTCCTATCTTTTGAAGGCTGGCCCTGGTACTGGGATCGACACTAAATTTAGTAAGGCTCAAAACCTATATGTCCCTCAGCAATTGGCTCAGGACTTGCTGACGTATTTGCGAAGCCCCTTTGCTATAAAAAGGCGTGAAAAATTCCAATCTGAGTTTACCCTAAACCATCCAGGGCTTGAAAAAATTGATGATAAGGATATGTATGTTTTCTTGTCTGAGCAGTGTAATTGTTATTACATGGCGTCGACGGATCCGAGGTACATGTACGCGAAGTCACGACCAGTAGGTGCTGTTGCGAACACATTGAAGAAAAAACTTTTAAGAAAAGCGAATAAAGAGCTTTCCACGGAATTTACATACCATTGGCTTCGTGCGACGTATGCATATCAGATTTATCAACGACTAGTTCCCCGGATAGCTGACGGTACACTTCAGCCCGGAGAAGAAATCACAATTATTCAAGCTCGGCTTCATCATGAAAGGCGTGAGACGACGGAGAACTATCTTAAATTGTTCTTGATGACGTCCGAGAAGATCAGTGCTCAAGAAAGCTACGAGAATGTGCTTTTCAAAATGTCTGGTTACAGTGACTTGATTTTGGATAATGTTGATGTCGGCTAATCGTGTGCCTCGTAAAATCCACGCTATTGATTTGTCCTATGTTGGTCAAGAACATGAGATTCTCCATCCTGAGAGTTTAGCTCTTTCACTGTCAAATCGAGTTTCGGCCTTAGATATCGGCGTGTTCGTATATTCTGTGCGTGAAAAAATACGGGGAGCTGGATATTGGGTGGATGAGAGCTCGCTGATTCCTAGTCGACGGAAGATGGTCATCGCCTGGCTTGACAAAATGTGGTCGTCAGGCACTAAAGGGAATAGCATTGAGACTGACGTAAAGAATTTTGAGTACGCAATAAATTGGTGCGATGGGTATGGTTACCGTGATGTAATGTGTACGCCTGAAGGCGCTCAGCGTGCATATATGGCGTTCACCAGCTATCTGTATCAGGAAATCGCCAGTGGCCAAGCGAAGCCACTAAGTTGCCAAGCCCGTCAAACTATTCTTCGTAGAGTTCTGGCGTTGCAATTTCCGGAAGACTATGGGTACATAATCGCAAGTGCTCCACCAATAAAAAATCGTCGTGAAGGTCTGGAACCGCCTGATGAAGACGACGTAAAGCTATACATAGACATCACACTAAATATTGCGCTATCTGTATCAAGGTTCTTGGTGGGTTTTCAAGCCTTCCCTCTAAGATTCGATACCAACGAATATCATACGTATTTTTTTCCAGGTACCGGTAAATTCATTACTCCATTGACAGAGGGTGAACATGGTTATTCTGCGTACGATTACCGAGAGGGCCGCCTCCTTACTATCGAAGAGCTAAGTATAGCTAAACCTGAGGCTAGACTAGCTGACCTGCGCGAAACTCTTAAGCGAGCTCAGCGTGTGATTGATGATGCAAATGCGGATTCCCATCATCAATTTAGGGTAAGGCTGGCAGGCCTCGCCATGAAGGCTTACGCGTGTCTTATAAACTTAGTGGTCGGAGCCAACTCCGGTGAGGTTATACAGTTTCTTTACGAAGACGCCCTTGAAGTTGTCCGTTCTCCTTTGAAAAAAGAGCTGTCAGCAGTGAAATTGAGAGCGAAGGGGTTAGTAGTTAACCACTCTATAGGCAGAGGGCCTGGCATGAAGCTTCTGCGCGAATATCTTGAGTTTCGTAGCTGGATCCTGAACGGCCGCTCATCAGAACTGCTTTTCTTTCATGTAGTTGATGGTCGAGGGCTGCCGTCCACTGATTTCCCTAGTCTCGAAAATAATTTCTCCACGAAATTTTATAACAAATTGCAAGGGGTTTTTGTTAGTAATAGTTCGAAGAATATTCCACCTAGGCTTGTCCGCAAGTTTAAGAGTTTGACTCTGCACCATCTGCGTCATTCGCCAATGCTGGTGAGTGCAGTGCTTAACCATACTGAGCGCACGAATGCGCAGTTTTACAGTGGAGTAACTGATAAACAGCAGAAGGAAGAGTTTGGAGGGTTCTGGGCCTCAATGCTGGAAGCAGCCAAGCGCTTTAGTTCTGAAAGCCAAGTGGGAGGGATACCTATTGCTGCAGGCCACTGTGACGGTTTGAATGATCCAGTGGCAGAAATTCCCGTGGTTACTATTGAACCTGATTGCAATAGCCAGTATGGATGTTTGTACTGTATACATTACTTGGTGCACTCTGATGAGGCTGATATCCATAAGCTGATGAGCTTCAAATATGTAGTCGAAGCCATTAGGGAAAATGCTCCGAATTTTGAATTCTCCGAAGAAGTTTTAAAAGGCGTAATCGTCCGTATTAGTTTTATTTTGGAGGGGATTTCAAAAAGATCCAAGAGTGCGTCTGATTTGATAGGGGTTATGAATAAGAAGGTTTTTGAACTGGGTATCCTCACTCCTTTCTGGGAGCGCCGCTTACAACGCTATGAGAAAATGGGGATCTACATCTGATGAAAAACTTTTTTGATGAATTGAATCAGGGGTTACAGGTTGCAGAAGTTATTCAGCAATCGCATGGCAAAAGCTGGAGGCCTTCGGCGGACTTTGTTCTTTGTAGGGATCTTGAGGGAAACCCGACAGCTGTCTTTGGTAAGCCTTATTGGGACTTCAATCCAATGCGGCTTAGAGCTAACAAAATCTGGGCCATTCGCTTTGATGGCGTGTTTGGCACAAGTGGCACAGCTCAAAACTCACTGACCGAGGAGATCAAGTGGATTCTTTTTTGTTTGCTTTTTTTTGTCAGCACTGGCCATATTGGTCGGATGAGCGTAAGTATGCTGTCACAGTATTTTCTAACACTGCGTACCGCTGCGCGATTTTGCTATGAGAAGGGTGCTGGTGAACTGGCGGGAGTGATTTCCCTACAAGAGCTTCTTACCACGCCTGCCTACTTGACGGCATACGCTCGCTGGATGAAGGTTAATGAGGTTGGAAGCACGCAGCGCAAGCTGATGCGAGCCCTTCTCGGCCATCTGGTGAGCGTGGGCGAGGATCGGCTTGGCTATAAGTTACAGGGGGTATTTGATATCGATTTCGATATTGATGAAGACGCTAAACAGCACCCTGTGATTCCGACCAAAATCTATCTTGCTGTAATCAATGCACTTGGTCTGTCTCTTGATGTTCTTTATGATCATCGCGAGCCGCTTGAGCAGTACTTGGGCGAGTTCGATAATCCTCGTTACGGGTATACTCATTATCACCAAAAAAAGGTCAATGGAAACAAAGCCCCTAAATCTTATGAGCCAGTCTTCGAAGAAACTTTGAAGATTCATAAGATAGAGTCTCTGTTCAGTGGTGATTTCTCATGCTCAGGAAGAGGCGTTTTGTCATCAACTGTTTTGAAGATGCAGTGGGTAGCTAAGACGGTTATTCATTTGTATACAGGCATGAGAGACCAGGAGGTGTTGCGATTGCCTTACGATTGTATCGATCAAGACGAAGTGGTGTCAGCTACGCTCGATGAGGGTGGCTTGGCACGGGATAAGCCCATCATAGTCAAGGTTTTGTCTACCACTACTAAGTTTACCGGGTATCGTAAAACAGTATCTTGGTTAGCCACTGATGAAGCTGTTCGCGCGGTAGAGGTGGCCCGTGCCATATGTCGTGGTATTTCCAAGTTGTACGGTGTTGACCCTAAAGCAATGCCGCTATTCTTAAATCCGGCCATCATTAATCGTGCTCAAACTGAAATCGGCGTACCGTTTTGGAATGATGTTTCGAAGCCGGACTTCCTGCTGGAAGGGTTTATTATAACTCCATCTGATTTAGAAGAGTTGCAGCTCACCGACCCCAGTCGTGATTTTTCAAATGAGAAATTTTTCCAGGTAGGGAGCCCATGGAATTTCACTAGCCATCAGTTTCGTAGGTCACTGGCATTCTATGGCAGCAGCAGTGGTTTCATATCCATGCCTAGCCTTAGGAAGCAGTTCAAGCATTTGTGTACTCAGATGACACGTTACTATGCCAATAACTTTGAGCTTCTCAAAACGATATTTGGATACTATGACGAGAAGAAGGGTGAGTACGTACTTCCTAAGACTCACGTTCTCTTTGAGGTGCAGACCGGTGTGCCAATGAACATCGCATATGATCTTTTGGCACATGCATTTGGAGATGACGCTCCTCTGTTTGGTGGAGTTGGTAGCTATATTTCAAATCAACGTGGCAAATTAGAAAGCGGTGATGTGCATATAGTTGACATGCGAAAGGAAACGGAGAGGCAGGCTGCCGATGGCAAGATCTCATACCGTCCGACCTTGCTAGGTGCATGCACACGAACTGGCAAATGTGAGCACTTCCTACTCGGTGCGGCTGTGAGCTGTCTAAGTTGCGCTGATGGCATTATCGAGAAGGAAAAACTCGACGAAGCTATCGAGGATAACGAGCGTGATCTCGAATTGTATGAGCCCGGAAGTGGTGAGTATCAAGTTGTACAGTATGAGCTGAGCAATATGAGAAAATTCAGGGAGCGTCTCATTCCAGCAGTGGAGGTAGCCTGAGATGGCGAGTGATGGTGTAAAAGCCTGCGTAGAGGCATTTGAGCGTCTTAAGGCTGGGAAGCCTCACGTTGCTGCTCACGTTGGACTTGATGGCACGAAGATCACTGCTGGGATCGTCAGCTTTGAGGCCGGTTTCGACAGAGGCTACCTCAAGAGAAAGAGACCCAGTCACCAGGCCTGAATTCATAGAATAAGCGCAACGCTTGAAACGAGAGGCAGAGAGCCAGCCACCGGTAGAATCCAGGCTCTCACACCGAAGGATTCAAGCGCAGATGAGTAGCGAGGATCAATCTACGCCCGCGCAAGCGCTTGGGCTGGAAGACGCCGTACGAAGTGCATACAGGGGTGAGCGTTGCACTTATGTGTTGAATTCAGGAGGCATTGATTGCTCAGATTGAGGCGTTCCGCACTAGCTTCGGTAACTTGGCTGCCTCAAAAACTCTTCAGATAAAGCGCGCTAACGATAAGGTCGTCAAGGCTCGTAGTGAGCTGGATGTAGTGCGGGAGCAGTTGTATCAAGTGATGACGCACAACATCCAGCTTGTAGAGCGGGTGAGGCTTTTGGAGGATCAGTTGAAGCGTCTATCCAACGTCAAGACCATGCCGAAGCGAGAGTAGCGCCGGCTAGGCGAGGCGCCCCTAGCAAGGTCGCCTTAGCTTTTCCAAGGTCGCCCTTTTTCACCGACTTCACCTGCCCTCTGTCTCCTATCGAACGCTTGTATACTGCCGAGCATTAAGCAGGAGTACACATGAGTTCGTTGCCAATTGACGCTGCGTTGCCAGCTCTTCTCAAAGCCCTTCGCGAACGCAATGAGGTGGTGCTGCAGGCGCCACCTGGTGCAGGTAAAACGACGAAAGTCCCGCTCGCTTTGCTCGAGGAGTCCTGGCTGCAGGGCCAAACGATCATCATGCTCGAACCACGTCGTCTTGCCGCACGCGCCGCTGCGGAGCGAATGGCCAGCGAGCTTGGTGAGAAGGTTGGCGAAACGGTGGGCTATCGGATTCGCCTCGATAGCAAGGTCGGGCCGAAAACCCGTATCGAGGTGGTGACTGAGGGGATTCTTACGCGCCGCCTGCAGAGCGATCCTGCCCTCGAAGGTGTCGGCCTGGTGATCTTCGACGAATTCCACCTTCGAAACTTGGATGCCGATCTCGGTTTGGCGCTGGCGCTCAATGGGCGCGAGCTTTTCCGGGACGATGCTCCATTGAAGGTGCTGCTGATGTCGGCAACGCTCGAAGGTGAAAGGTTGTCGCGCCTGCTGAATGACGCTCCGATCGTGACGAGCGAGGGTCGAATGTTCCCGGTCACCACCATCTGGAGCAAGCCGCAGCAACCGGGTGAGTACATCGAGCCCCGGGTCATCAGCGCATGCCTGGACGCCCTCACCGATCAGGCCGGCAGCCTTCTGGTTTTCCTTCCCGGCCAGGCCGAAATTCGCCGCGTGTTGTCAGGGCTTGAGGAAGGGCTCAATGCCTCACCGTCGCTGCAGAAAAACACGCTGCTTTGCCCGCTGCACGGCGAGCTCGATCTTAATCATCAGCGAGCTGCAATCGATCCCGCCCCTCCAGGCATGCGCAAGGTTGTGCTGGCCACGAATATCGCAGAGACCAGTGTGACCATCGACGGTGTGCGTGTGGTCATCGACGCTGGCCTTGAGCGTGTTCCGCGTTTTGATCCTCGCAGTGGCATGACCCGGCTGGATACTCAGCGGATATCCAAGGCCAGTGCCACCCAACGGGCAGGGCGTGCCGGTCGACTGGAACCGGGTGTCTGCTATCGACTCTGGTCTGAAACCCAGCACGACCAAATGGCGGGTTTCAGTTCGCCCGAAATTCAACAAGCGGATCTCACAGGTTTAGCCCTGCAGCTTGCTAAATGGGGCGTTCATCCAAGTGACCTGAAGTGGCTTGATGCCCCACCTGCAGCTGCTTACTCGCAAGCGAACGATTTGCTTCGACGGCTCTGCGCCTTGCAACCAGATGGGCAACTTACTAAGCACGGCCAAGCGATGGCCGAGCTGCCGAGTCATCCACGGATTGCTCATCTCCTGCTGCGAGGTCACGAGCTGGGACTGACTGAGACAGCGTGCAACATCGCAGCATTGCTCGGTGAGCGCGATATTCAGCGTGGTGGCGGAGCAGACCTTCATAGTCGTTTGGCCATCCTATCTGGTGAGCAACGTGCGCAAAGAGGTGAGCAAGGTGGTGCTCAACGTGCGAAGCAACTCGCCAGGCAGTATCGGTCATTCTTGCGTGGCTCAGGATCGCAATCAGTCGCTGATTCAGACCACCCGAGGTGGGTGGGCTGCCTTCTTGCGTTGGCGTATCCCGACAGGGTCGCTCAACAGCGTCGTGCGGGTGGAGCTGAATATCGATTGGCAAATGGTCGTGCAGCGATGTTCACCGAGACCGATGCACTGATGAAGCATTCTTGGCTGGTGATTGCCGACTTGGGTAGCCGGCAAGGCCAGCGTGAGGAACGTATATACCTCGCTGCCGACCTAGACGAAGCGTTGTTCGACACTGTCTTGAAAGACCAGGTCAGCCAAGTAGATGAACTTGAATGGGATGAGCGGGAGGGGGGACTCCGCGCTGAGCGACAAGTGAAAGTAGGGGAGTTGGTTCTGTCCCGCGCGCCGCTAACGAACCTAGGTGATGAAGCGCGAGTTCAAGCGTTGCTCAACTACGTGCGTCGAAAAGGGCTGGAGCTTCTGCCGTGGACACCTGAGCTCCGTCAGTGGCAGGCGAGGGTCGAATTGCTGCGCGTGCTTGATGAGGAAGCTGGTAGTAAGAGTGCGTGGCCTGATTTACGTGATAAAACATTGCTGCAGTCGCTGGAGGAGTGGTTGGGGCCATACGTGGGAAAGGTGACCCGGCTCAGTCATTTTGGCCAGCTCGATCTGTCCAGCATCATTCGCAACTTGTTGCCCTGGCCTCTGCCGCAACAGTTAGACACACAGGCGCCTCAGACGATTGCAGTACCCTCGGGATCGAACATCCGTGTGGACTATGGTGAGCGTCCCCCTGTACTTGCCGTGAGGCTACAGGAACTCTTCGGGCAAGCGGATACGCCGCGCATTGCTAATGGTCGCCAAGTGCTCAAGCTGCACTTGCTATCGCCTGCTCGCCGACCGGTTCAGGTTACTCAAGACTTGGCGAACTTCTGGGCTTCCACTTACGTTGAGGTGAAGAAGGATTTGAAGGGTAGGTACCCCAAGCATTTCTGGCCTGACGATCCCCTTGTCGCACAAGCAACTGCAAGAGCTAAGCCTAGGGGGACATGATCTAGATGTGAGGCATGACCACGTCTCAATGTCGAATACGTGAAGTGGCGGTCGACCTATAGCGTTCCGCCATCTTACGTCACTGATCTGCAACTGGCATGTGCCAGAACTTGTGGACTGTGGAATATGGCATTTCCAGCTTCACTGAGGTCTCTTTTTGAGTGAGGCCCTCTGCCTTGCAGTCGAGGATTGCTTGAATTCTGTCTGGTGGGATTGGCGGCTTACCTGATTTCGCTGCGATCAATGCTTTACCCGAGAATTGCGCAGGCAGGCTTTCCATCACACGCATCTCACCCAGCTTGCCCAGCTCCGCCCAGAGGTGGGTCATAAACTCTTCGAGTGATTCCTGGCGTTCGTAGGAGGCGGCAGCGGCGAGGAGTGCCACCGAATCGACGTCCAAGCGCTTACTGATGTCTTCGAGCATCTCGAGGCTGACATTGGATTTCGCGTGCTCGATCTTGTGCAAATGACTAGGCTCCACCGTGGAGGCGAGCTGTTCTTGGGATAGGCCACGAGCGGCACGCGTGGTGCGAAGGACTGCTGCCAGAGTGTATCGCGTTGGCATGGGAGAGCTTCCCGCAAAGGGAAGCATAAGGCCACACTGAAAACTCTACATCCACGTACTATAGGCAGTGAATGTGGAATGGTGGTATGGTGGTCTCACTAGCTCCCACAGATGACTTGCGTTCTGCATGGACATTTACTGCTGGGCGCAAAGTTGTCAATTTATATGAATCGTTTCTGGGCGAAGTGCTAGCTAGTTGCCCCGATTGATAGGTGGAGTGTGTTGTGCTGGTCACCCAAAGAACCAAACTCCGAGGGCAGTTTTTAGCTCTGGACAGCCTGAATCTGTTTTGGGATTCAGCAAGTCTCAATCCCGATTGCTATTACTTTGTCGTTGAAGGAAGTGGCTTCGTGAATGGATGCCTAGGCCCGTCTGTGCGTTTGGTGTCGAGCGTTGAGGTGGTTGACTCCCTGTGCAAAGGGGATGCGGTGGATTTCCTGAGTGTCAATCGAGTTCATTTGCTTGCTCCACCGGCGATGACCAATCAATCCGAGTTTTCGATGAAGCTGCTTTCCGAGATTCGGATCAAGGATGGTACCCAGCCGACCCCGGTTTACGAATTTGTCACGTCTGAAGGACACGTCTACTCGAGCGCGAGAGGTTGATTCATGGCGGTCACGTTGGATGAGGTTACAGAGTTTCTTTACGGCGGCGGCGAGGTTGTCCATGGTTGGGCTGACGATAGAGGAGAGCTGGTTCAAGCAGCAGAGCAGCGCTTTCCAGGAAAAGCGTTTTGCTTGGTGAAGCGTTGGATCATCGTTGAGATTCCCGCGAATGAGGTTGAGCCGTTGCCGGACGGGATCGCGCCGATGATTGTGCTCGCTCATGAGGTCATATACGACAGCCGTGGACGGTTCGTACCTGGTTGCTGGGTGAGATCTACGTACGCGATCTCGCATGAGCATCCTTGGATTTTTGAGACTCGCAACACCGTCTATCTGCTTATCGGCGACGGATACAAGAAGCAAGCCTCGCTCGAGATGGTTCTGTCATTTCGTCCGTGATGACCCAGTTCTTGAAGCCCGGGCGTCCGTCGGACGGGCCCGGGATTAGCGACCCAGCCCTTGTATCATGGAGCGAGGTATGAAGATTGCGGTTTACTCCGACCTACACAACGAGTTCTCCGAGTTCGTGCCACCTATGCTGGACGTCGAGCTGGTCGTGCTCGCGGGTGACATCTCTGTGCGCGGTCAAGGGGTCGAGTGGGCAAACGCGGCGTTCGACTGTCCAGTGATCTACGTCCCTGGGAATCACGAGTTCTACCGGGGGCACTTAGACCGAACGCTGACGAAGATGCAACAGGCGGCAGCTGGGCATGTTCATGTTCTGGATAACCATACACTGATCGTTGGTGATGTGAGATTTTTAGCGGCGACGGGGTGGACAGATTTTACGTCCACAGGGGATTACCGCGTAGCGATGTCGTTGTGCTGGGAGTGGATGAGCGACTTCACGCAGATCCGAATCGGCGAGGGCTTTAGGAAGCTTCGCCCTGTCGATCTCATCGCTCGCAACATTTGTGCGCGGGACTTTCTGGCTACGGAGTTGGCTAAGGACTGAATCGCCCCTGCTTTCCTAGACACTCTCCAAGCTCAGGAAATAGCGTTTCTCATACTCTACTGGAGACAGCTGCATAGCACTGCTGTGTCGACGCTTAGGGCTTCGATCTTGAATTCTTCGGGGTAACGCTGACGACTCATGGCACCTCCTATTTGGGCCTCATTATGAGGCTTGGAGGTGTCTACGAAACCAGGGGCGATTCAGACTTCGGTGGCAAGACGGTCGTCGTCACGCATCATTGCCCGATTGAAGCGGTCGCTGGTGATGCTCATGAGGGCCACCTCGGTGCTGCGTACTTCAACCAGTGGGGTGACCTAGTTTCGCAGGCTGATGCCTGGATCTTCGGCCATACCCATTACGCGGTCGACACGATCGTTTCGGGATGTCGGCTCATATCGAACCCCAGAGGGTATCCAGGTGAAAAGACCGGCTTTGTACCGGACTTCATCATTGAAATCTAAGCACCTCTAGGAGCGAAACCTCTCAGAGGGGTATTGAATTGGACGCAGGAGCGCATGAACACATGACAGATGAGATCGTCAGGTACCCAGGTGAAGAACCATCGATTTTTCAGCTCACGCGCATCATACAAGCGATGGGTCAGCAGTATTCTGTGCCGATCACTGCCTATCTGAGCGACGTCGAAATTTTGAACGATTGCGCAGTGGGGGTCGTGGTTGGTCAGATCGTTCCAGGGCTTATTGAGAAGCGCACAGGGGCATATTTGCTTACGACCACGCCGATCTTCTCGTTGAAAAGGGTAGGGCGCTTCTGGGTGGTTGATACAAAGGCAGGAAATTTTGTTCTGACTTCATTCAAGCGCGGAGCGGGCCGGAAGAGTCTTCGAGCATTCATTACAAGCGCAGACCAACCTGACGCTTCGCCAACGAGCGAGCCAGGCGCCTTTGCGGGCGCCTGAAAGGTCGATTATGCGGATCAGGTGAGCGTCGCGAGGAGTGTACGCAAAAAATCCTGACGGCGATGAATCGAGCTAAGAATCACGTAGTCGCGTTCGCCATCTGGTGGTAGATGACCACTTTCCATTAGGCCGATGATGTAACCCTCCGCCTTCCCTCGGGCCTCACGCAGGTCTTGCTCTGTCGTGGATTTGTGAATGTCATCCACCAGGCGTTTCCAACGCTCGGCTTGGCGTTTGCCGGCAGGGTCGCTGGAGAAAGTAGGAGCGTGAAGCAGTGAATCGTAGTAGCCGGTAGCAGGTTGCGTGCTCAAGCGGGAAGCTCCACAGATTAAATCTGGAGCGATTTTATCATGCGTACACTCAATCGCCTGTTACTGCTCCGCCAGGGCCTGGCGACCCGTGCCTGGCTTAAAGCTGTGGAGCATTAGGTTGGGGAGTCTGGATGGGTTGAGATCGGGAAGGTGCGACTCATGATGGCAGATGGTGACGGAGGCTCAGAATGAAGGTCACACAAGCAGGTGAGTCCGATGTAGTTGTCGACGTGGTATGCGATGTCTGCGGTATGTCTACGCGAGATGGCGAAGGTGAGCCCCAGTACGGAACGATGCATGCGGCATGGGGCAAAGGCTCAGCGCATTGCGGCCAAGAGTACGAGCTTCACCTCTGCGAAGGCTGCTTTTTCTCTCAAATAGCTGAGATGAAGAGGGCGCGGTGGCTCGCTGTGATGTTTGATCAGGAAGGCGACGCGATTTTAGGTGATGACACCTACGGTCGGATCAGAACACCTATCTCAGATGGTGGTTGCGAAGATACATGACCGTTTGCTCGATCTCGTTTTAGGGCAAATTATGGAATACCAATAATTATTGCCCTAGAATAATTTTCCGTAATTCTGAACCCGTTGTCATGCTTGCGCTCCGCCTTTTGGCTCCACACGGCTGCGTACTGCACTGCTCCAGCAGTGGTTTTACGGAAAATGCGCGGTGAGCCTCACATCTCAAGGGGATGCGGAGCTCCTCTAAAAATGCAGTCAATGGAGTCTTAGCTTGAGCACTCTGCGCACTCTGCTTGCTAAGCCGCTTCGCGAAAATGCGACCCTCATACCTAGCGCGGTTTATCGTTGGGGATGACTGGCGTGGCCAGACCCTCTATTCGCGTTTGACTTCGGAGCACCATGCAGCGTCAGGGGGATTGGGCCTTGGCCTGTTCATCGTCGGTGAAATTGTTGCCCGACATGGTGGTGCCATCGATGTCGAATCCAGTGTGCAGTATGGCAGTGTGTTCCGATTCTCGCTTCCAACCTCATAGTCCACGCGATCCCTGCTCCGGGGGGAGCGACAGCATTTAGCGCCACCGGTCTGCCTCTACCATCAACATGCTGAACGTACTGACGCTGCACTCACCTGAACAGAGTAGGGCGCATTTCTGTAGCCCCTGACGATCGGGAGTTCAGCATGAAAGCAATCGTGTACAACGGCCCACGTGACGTCTCGGTCAAGGATGTACCGGACGCGAAAATCGAAAAGCCTACGGACGTGCTGGTACGCATTACCACGACCAATATCTGCGGTTCTGACCTGCATATGTATGAGGGCCGTACCTCGTTTGAAGCGGGGAGAGTCTTTGGTCACGAAAATCTTGGTGAGGTGATCAAGGTAGGGGCAGGGGTCGACCGGGTCAAAGTCGGTGACCGGGTCTGTCTACCTTTCAATATCGGCTGCGGATTCTGTGAGAACTGTGAAAAAGGCCTCACTGGGTTCTGCCTTACAGCGAATCCTGGTGCGGCGGGCGCCGCTTACGGTTTTGCCGAGATGGGCCCTTATCAGGGCGGGCAGGCTGAGCTGCTGCGTGTGCCTTATGCGGACTTCAACTGCTTGGTACTGCCGGAGGATGCCCAGGAGCGTGAAGACGACTACGTCATGCTCTCGGACATCTTCCCTACAGGTTGGCATGCAACTGAACTGGCTGGCCTGCTTCCTGGCGAGAGCATTGCGATTTACGGCGCAGGGCCTGTCGGCCTGATGGCCGCCCATTCGGCAATCATCAAAGGTGCATCTCAGGTGTTCGTCATTGACAACCAACCGGATCGTCTGCAACTTGCCGCGCAGCTGGGGGCAACCCCAATCAACGCAGTCGAGCAGAAGGCCGTTGAAGAGATCATGAACCTGACCCATGGCAAAGGCACCGACCGGGGCTGTGAGTGCGTGGGCTACCAGTGCTGCGACAAGCATGGGCATGAAGCGAATTACCTCACCATGAACAACCTGGTCGCTTCAACCAAGGCCACAGGCGGCATCGGCGTGGTGGGTGTGTTCGTGCCAGAAGATCCTGGAGCGAAAAACGAACTGGCGAAGGAGGGCAAAATGGCCTTCGACTTCGGTGCGTTCTGGTTCAAGGGCCAACAGATCCGGACAGGCCAGGCGAATGTGAAGGCCTACAATCGCCGCCTGGCAGAACTCATCCATCATGGGCGCGCCAAGCCCTCGCAGATCATCTCTCATCGCTTGAGATTGGCCGAAGGCCCGGATGCATACAAGCACTTCGATGCGCGGGATGATGGCTGGACGAAAGTGGTGCTCAAGCCTGCTGCGTGATCCGCTCTCTCTGCTTCCAGGGAAGGAAGCTTGGCGAGAAGGGAGACCTGCATGCTTTAAACTAGCCTTCACCGGCTTGTCAGGGCGTTATCACCCGGCAATTTCCAGTTGCGTGTTCTTGCGCCACCCTCGCAGGTTCATGGCGCAGAGGCAGAACTGTAGGATAATCAGAGCCCAGGCATGTGCTTGCCAGCCCCACACAGTCCACAGCACGTTGCTTGCGATGAAACAGCAGAATCCTACCTTCCTTCTACCAGGACGGCGCGAACCGATGCACCAAGCTGCCAGCACGGTCATCACCATGGCGGGCCATTCGAGTAACCCAATCCAATATTCCATGAAACCTTCCAACTGATAATGGGTATCTGAAGCTGATCACCTGCCAGCTTCTAAAGAGCTGGCAGGTGATGGCTCCACTAAGCGGCTCGGCGCTCGCCTTTGAGCATCTTTTTCTGCATTTCCATTGTTTGCCCAAGCTCCTCGAGGGTGTCCTTGCTGAGCAGCTTCTTCGCCGTGGGGAAGAGCTCGCCTTCTTCTTCCTCGATGTGATGCTCCAGCAACTCTTTCATGACCTTGACTCTCCCGGCGAATTCGACGGTGCCGGTTTCGGTATGCAGGAGGTCGGGTAGGACGAGGGAGTCGACAGTCCGGTGTTCCTCCTTGGCCTCGTAGTACATTTTCGCTTCTTCCTTGCCACCCGCTTCCTTGATGGCCGGATAGAGAATTTCTTCTTCGAGCGCGGTGTGAATCTGCAGCTCCTGCTCGATCCTGTGGAGTAGATCGGCCCGCTTTTTCACCGCTCGCTCGGTGGTGGTCGACAGCTCTTCGAGCAGCCTCTTCACCAGCTTGTGGTCTTGAATCAGTAAGTCGATAGCGTTCATGGCGTTACCTCATCACGGATTGAAAGAATGGAGAACTTGCCTGTGGTTGAGTAGCCGCCAAGCGAGACGGTTCAACGCAGATGATGTTTGGCGTCATCGTTCAGGATGGCAACCACCAATTGCCATTGCGGCCTTGAGGGCTGCCAGGTGAGTCAGGCCCTGCGGAAGGTTGCCCAGATACTGTCCAGTCTGCGGATCGATCATCTCCGAGTAGATGCCTACACCGTGTGATAGCCCTTTCAAAGCATCTGCATAGGCGGCGTCGGCGCGATCCTGGTTACCCAGAATGGCCCAGGCTTCGATAAGCCAGAACGTGCAGGCCAGGAAGCAACCTTCCTCTTCCTGTGCATCGGTGTAGCGATAATGGAAAGCGCCGGCCCCCAGATCATGATCAATGGCTTGCAGCGTGCTCCGCAGACGTTCCTTGCTGGGGTAGCCAAACCTGACGGCCAGTGCCAGTGAGGCGTCCAGTCGCTCGCTGTCTGGATAGAACACATAGGCTTGGCGTTCCTCGCTCCAGCAGTGCGCCTCGATCCATTCCTGGATGCGCTGCCGTTCACGATCCCAGCGTTCACGGCAGGTGGTGGGAAGGTGCCCACCATCTGCCAGTTCGATGGCCCGGCTCAAGGCTTGCCAGCAACTGATCTTGGACATCGTGTAGTGCTGCTTTTCCGGCAACTCCCAGATACCGGCATCCTGCTGACGCCAAGAGTCGGCGCACTGGTCGGCTAGGCCTGAGAGGAGCATGGCGCTCGGGGAATCAAGAATGTTGCCGCTGTCGATGAAGCAGCGCGCTGTTTCGAAGATATCGCCGAACACACCGTGTTGGAGCTGGTCGCGGGCATCATTGCCGACGACTGGAGGGGAGTCCTGGTAGCCAGGCAGATCGACCGGGTGCACGCAATCACCGATTGCACCGTCCAGGGTATAGAACACCCGTGGCCCATGTTCATCCAACCGGCGCAGTAGCCAGGTAAATGCAGCCTTAGCCTCTGGCTGTGCGCCGATGCCCAGAAACGCCTCGATGGTGTAGCCGGCATCGCGTATCCAGGCGAACCGGTAGTCGTAGTTCTTGCAGCCGCCAATCCGTTCGGGAAGGGATGAAGTCGCTGCCGCCATGATTGAGCCACTTGGAGAGGACAGCAGAAGCTTGAGGGCCAGCGCATTTCGGATGACCTGAGTCTGGTACGGGCCGTCGTAGACCAGTCCCTTCGACCATTGGCACCACTCCCGGTGCGAGCCGTCGATGCGTTCATCGATCAGGGCCAATGGCGGTGCCACCAGGGGCTCATCACGCCCTGCGATAATTGCAACCACTGAGCGTTGTCCAGCTGCAAGGCTAAGGACAGCACGGACGCCCATGTCGTCTTTGCGTTCGATGTGCACATGATGGTCGTGCAGGAACATGCCGAGTATTCGCCCCGCATGAAAAACGCAGGCATTGTCATTCGGCGCCACGTAGGGGCTTACCGTGTCGGCTTGGGTTCCGAAGTCGATGGCTAACTCGAAATCGACCGCACCCTCGACACACTCAATGCGCCTGGCGAGTTCGGCCCAAGGCAGGCGTCCGGCTGGCCCGCTGTTCAAGGATTCCGTCAGCCGGGCACGACCCTGAGTGGTGATGAAAATTGTCTCAAGGACGTTGCTGTCTGCTAAGTAGCGGCGCTCAGCAACGAACGGCTCGCTAGGGGTAATGGAAAAGAAGCCTCCTGTTTCAGGGGCCAGCAGCTTGTCGAATAGGGGTGGTGAATCCATGTGCGGCACACACCACCAGTCGATGCAACCGTCCAGGCCAATCAGTGCCACGGAACGCCCATCGCCGAGCGCACCATACTGCTCCAAGGGCAACCATCCACCCTCATCTCGTTGAGGTGCACCCTGTTGAGCTTCTACCGGTTCTCTTTCCATCAGCATGCCTTCGAGATCACGTGTTCTCATTCCGACAGGGCTATCTGGCGTCTGGTTCGTCTTATGTGAGCGCTGCGTAAATAGAGGGAATTTAGAATTGGCATGTAACCGGCCAGCAAACACACCTTTCTGACCCCACCGCCAAAGGCGATGGTGTCCACCTATTTAAGTGGACACCACTTCTAGCCTTTTAAGAGGGTCTTTCATGATGTGCTGATGCGGCTGCCGACGCAGCGCGCCAGTGAGATCGCCGAGTTGTTGCCGCATAACTGGCTGCCGTTACGCAACCTGTAATGCCCGTTCGCTTACATTGGCATGGATATCTCATGTAAAGCGAGACACAAGGGAGCTTCGTTCCCTCGCATTTACCCTGCAGGGAACAAGAACAAAAGGGGGCTTACATGAGTTGTCTGATTTGCGCGGGGCAAGCTGAGTCCGTTGAATGCACCGGTGGCTGGGAAGAGGGTCAGATTTTTGATACCGAGCGGATGCGGGCCTGGCTGGTATCTCGGCGCGAACTGATGCCCATCCCTACCATCGACCATGGCCAGGCGATATTGGCACTCTAAACGGACGTGGGTTCTACCACTTGCAGCCTGGTGTCTTACTCAGCAGGAATGATTGAAATCTTTCCATTGCGTTCGACGATAGCGAACTTCACTTGCTCAATTTTTTCGATGCCTTGGCTGTCTCGTGCTGACTCGAGGATATCATCCTCCGTGAGTCGTGCCCGACGCATGCGGTGATGCAGAAAGCGCCCATTCTCAACAACCAGGGTAGCGTGCCCGTCCAGAAGTCGGGCCAAGGGCTTGGAGTTCAGCTTTGCGAGTGAAAGGCCGACGTCCAGTACGATCAGCGTTGCGATCACCAGCATGGCATTGGTGAATGAAAAATCGTCACCCAGAAGCGCCTGCTGGGTGGCTTCCCCGATGATCAGCAACAACACGAAGTCGAAGGTCGTCAAATCGGCCAGCGAGCGCCGCCCGGCAACGCGAAACAGCAGCATGAGGGCGACATACATTCCGGCTGCGCGGAGGATCGAATCCATGACGCACTCCTAGGGGTAAAGAAATGTGGAGAAGTGAACGGCGCTTTCAGGGCCAGCCCTGACGCTGCCCTCCAGAGTGCCTACGTGCTCACTTCGAAGGGTCAAGTACAAGGTGGCGACCCCATCTTCTTTAGTACCCAATTGGAACAGCAGGGCCTGGCCATGCGACATCGACTGTTGTGGCTCCGGTTGCAACGTCTCGATACTGGCGTCACGGAGCAATGATCCCTCGAGTTGCACTTCCACCGGCTGACCAGGGATACCCTGAACGGTGATGAATAGACTGTCTGTCGTGCCGCTTCGGCTGAGGCGCTGGTACTCAACCCGTACCCGGCCATCCTGGCTCACCACCTCGGCATCGCTCAACGGGCCATTACCGAACAGGCCTGCCAAGGCAAGCAATACGATGGCCACGAGCACGTACCAGCCCACGCGCTCGAAGCGCCAGACGCGCTGCTGCATCGGTATATCTTCATGAACAGGGTGACGCCTGGATAGCAGATCATCTTCCGACATGATCACAGCCCTCAGGCGCGCTCGCCGCGTAACCAGCGCTGGTGATAGTGGGAAAGCCGGGTCAACCCGAAAACGGCGCCTTGGCGCATCACTTCAGGCCGCTCGCCGAAGAAACGCTGAGTGCGCGTGAAAACGGCAATTGGCTCGCCGGCGAAAGCCCACGCAAAGCACATCGTCCCCGGTGGTATCCCGGATTCGGGTGCCGGCCCGGCTACCCCGGTGGTGGCGATCACCACGTTCGCATCGCTGTCTCTCAAGGCGCCCAAGGCCATTTCCCAGGCGACTGCTTCGCTGGTCAGGCCATATCGTTCGATGGTTTCGGCGCTGACGCCCAGCAAGCGCTTCTTGGCGCTGGGCGAGTAGACGACATAGCCGCTTTCCAGCACCTCGCCGGTACTCGGTACCGCCGCCAACAAAGCCACAAGGCAGCCCGCAGTGCACGATTCTGCTGTGCTCAAAATCAGTTTGTTGTTTTTGAGATAGCCGAGAGCGGCCAGTACAGGGTCGTTTTCCATTTCAGAATCGACTCGCTTGTTTTGCGGTGGACGCGATGCTGGGGTATTTGGTTCATCGCATCTAATGCCCGGCTATCTCGGGGAGTGAACCTGACCTGAACTTTGCCTCGTACATTGGCTTCTTTTATTCAAAGACAAGGGTAGGAGAGCAAGATGAAGAATGAGAGCGATAGGCAAAATGCAGGTGCGCAGACGAGGCCGCATGGGGAAGAGGAGCGAGACAACGATGCTCATCGTCCGGACGGATCAACGGGGACAGCCCACGACTCCACGGCGCAAAAAACGGCCCGTGATCACGATCAGCAAAAACGCTGAAACTGCCCACGAAAAGGGTTTGAGGCTCGCCAACTCGGCGAGCCTCTTTTCGCTAAAGGATCGGTTTACCGCCAGTCACTGCGTAACGTGAGCTACTGATGTAGCTGGCCTCGTCGGAGCCCAGCAGCACGTAGATCGGCGCGACTTCGACCGGCTGCCCCGGGCGCCCCATCGGGTAGCTGGAACCAAAGTTCTTGACGGCCTCGTCCGGCATGGTTGCCGGAATCAAAGGCGTCCAAATAGGGCCTGGCGCGACGCTGTTGACCCTGATGCCTTTCTTGGCTAGCAACTGAGCCAAGCCAGCAGTGAAGTTGGCAATGGCTCCCTTGGTCGTGGCATAGGCGAGCAGGCTGGGAGATGGATCGTCGGAATTGACCGAGCTCGTATTGATGATCGAGCTTCCCTTGGGCATGGAAGGCAGAGCCGCCTGGCAAATCCTGAAGATCGCGGTGATGTTGGTATCGAAGGTCTTCACCCATTCGTCATCGTCGATTTCTTCCAAGGTCTCGTGGGACATCTGGAACGCCGCGTTGTTGACCAGGATGTCGATGCGCCCGAACTGGCTAACGGTCTTTTCGACGATGTCGTAGCAGTGCTGTTTCTGCGCCAGGTCTCCGGGCAACAGCAGGCATTGACGGCCTGCGGACTCAACCCAGCGCGCGGTTTCTTGGGCGTCTTCATGCTCATTCAGATAAGCGATGGCGACGTCGGCTCCTTCACGGGCATAGGCAATCGCTACTGCCCGCCCGATGCCGCTGTCTGCTCCGGTGATGAGTGCAATCTTGCCTTCGAGTCGATTGTGGCCGGTATACGATTGCTCACCACAATCCGGGTAGGGCTCCATCTTGCGCTGTGAGCCGGGGACATTCTGAGGCTGCGAAGGGAAGGGTGGGGTGGGGAAGTCTCGCATGGTAGAAGCTCCTGCAGTTGAGAACGTTCATACCGGTTCGAAAAGCCTGGCCTCCGCGTGTTGGTTTCAATCTGCGGTTGGTACGACGAGCGGTGCGGGATATCAATCCAATTGAATTCCATGCCCCATCGCCTGTTCTACCGGACTCAGCTCCAGTCTCATCTCTTCGCTCGGAGCCCAATTCCCGGAGTAGCGAGTGCCTCGAATCATTACCCCAGCGACCCCTGAGCACGAGATCAGCGAGCACAATGCCAGGATGTTTGGCTCTCCCAAGGAGCGTCTGGACTTTTACCGGCGTGAGATCCAGTACGAAACCAGCATCCTCGCCAACCGCACGGACGCCTACCTGGCGGCGCAGTCATTCCTGGTCATCGCCTTCGTCTCCTCCATGGGAAACCTCAATCAAGGATGGGGCGAAATGTTCACCCTGATCGTGCCCGCGTTCCTCGCCTTGCTCGGGGTGCTGAGCTCGCTCAACGCCTGGCCTGGAATCCGGGCGGCCTACAACATCATCGATCACTGGCAGCTCAAGCAGAGCCACCTGCTGCGCAGCGAGCCGTTAATGGGGTTGGCTTACGACGAGTCGCCGCTGTTCTGTGAGGCGGAAACCTCGCGTGCAGGGCATCGAAAATCACTGCTGTTCTCGCTACGGACGCCGTGGATCTTTCTGGTGTTCTGGGTGCTATTGGGTAGCTACTCGGTGTACATCCAGCTGGCCTGAACGCGTTTGCGTGCAAACATGGAGGTAACGTTTTGAAGATTGAGGCATTACTGACCGAGCTCCTTAATGCCCGAGGGCCGGGCGGACAAGAAGATGAAGTACGGGCCATTTGTCTGCGCGAGCTGCGCCTATTCTGTGATGACACGCACATCGACCCTGCTGGCAACGTGGTGGGGGTCATTCGTGGTGGCCGCGCTGGTAGCCCAGAGGCAGCGATACGCGTTATGGCCCACCTCGATGAGATCGCGATGATCGTCAAGAATGTGCTGGAGAACGGCACCCTGGAGGTGCTCGCTCTAGGGGGTTCACAACCGATAAGCTTCGGCGTCTGCCCTGTCGATATCCTGGGCGATGAACACATCCTGCCGGGTGTTTTATCCTACGGCTCAATGCACAACAGCGGTCGGACTTCGAATGGAAGAGACGTGCTGGCAGGTAATGTTCAGTGGAAAGATGTCTACATCGTCACGCGCAAGAGCAAGTCGGAACTTCAGGAGCTGGGCGTTCGGCCTGGTACTCGAGTCGTGCTCAGCCAGCACTGGCGTAAGCCTTTCAAGGTACATGACTGTATCGCGGCTCACTTCCTCGACGACCGAGCTCCGCTGAGCGCTGTCATTCTCTGCGCGAAGCTGCTGAACGAACGGCGAGAAAAACTGAAGCAGGACGTCTGGTTCGTGCTTACGACGCTGGAGGAAGAGTCGAATGCCGGCGCTATGTACGCAGCTTCCCGGCTGCCCGGCGACACCACAATCGCGGTCGAGGTCGGCCCTGTACTTGAGGAATATGGCACGGAGCTTTCGGCCAACCCGATCATCAATACCGGCGACCAGAAGGGATACTACAGCCGCACCGTGGTGCAGGGCCTGATCGCCGCTGGCCGAAAGGCCGGTTATGAGCCCCAAGCGGCATTGCTCGTCGATTTTGCGTCGGATGCAAGTGCGGTATTGAGTGCGGGGATCGATGCCCGGGCCGGTTGCATTGCGATACCGACCGAAAATACCCATGGCTTCGAGATGGTGCTTCGGGAGGGGATTACGGCCTGCGCTGAGACCTTGTTCGAATTCCTTACAGGTACACAAGACACATAGCCCGAATCGCAAGCATGCCTTACCCACCAGCGATTTCGATGGAATTTTTTTCTCCTGTGCTTGCTCAATATCGCATGAGCTAGGGAGGGAATTCTGGTGGTCGGACAGCAACTCTATGTCATTGAGTACGAGCTTCACGGTGAGCCTCGGACATTCATCATCCGTCTGGAGAAGATGGACAACGGCGTCGCGTGGCACTGGGCCAGTTGCGATGCCGGTGTTGGCATCATCCCGCGATTCAGTCAGCAGAACATCAAGCTGGTCAGTCGCCCGATGGCTGAGCGTTATGGCGTTGCCAAGGTGAAGTGGAGGCTGGCTGGCGAGGGCCCCGAATTCGTTCCGCAACCTATCGATGTCGGCAAATTCTCAGGTGCTACCTAAGGGGCCTGAGACCTGCATTCCGTCAACGTGCCTGGAGGTGTTGCCATGCAGCCTAAAACCGAAGGCTCTGAAGAGAAAGGCCCAAGCGACTTACCTTTCATTAATGATCCGGAAAAGCCCACGTCGCCTCCTTTGAATGACGCTGATGCCACTGAGGCAGCCGAGGCAGAGGAAGACATCGAGGATGACGGCCAATCCCTTTAAGCTAGGAGGAGCACACGATGGACAACTACCACCTCAGCCCTACAGCAAATGGATGGGAATTGAAGAAAGCCGGTGCTGAACGCGCCTCCAAGCGAGCGGCGACTAAGCATGAATTGGTCAGCGCCCTCGCAGATTTCTTTGATGGCAAGACGGCATCGGTGAAGATCCATAAGGCGGATGGCACTATCGAAGAGGAGCGCACCTACCCCCGATCTGCTGACCCGCGCCGTAGTGAAGGTTGAAGACCGTAACTGCCTCTGACCTCGGCATCGAAGTGACGGATGTCGGGGGAGTGTTTAGGTGGTTGCTGGCCAGCTTTCTCATGGGCAAGCGCATCCGATCTACAGTCGCCCTGAGGGCGTACCGGATACTTGCCAATGAGCAGGGACTAGATACGCCGTTTAAGCTTTCGCAGGCTACTCATGCGACGCTTGTGAGGTTCCTCGGCCAGGCTGGATATGCGCGCTACGATGAATCTACTGCCCGACGATTGCATACCCTTGGCAAGAAGGTAGATGCGGAACTGGGTGGTCAACTGAAGACGCTGCGGGAAGACCCAGGTGACGAAAGCTTCAAGCGCTGGCTACTGAGCTTCGAGGGTATAGGCCCCAAGACGTTGGAGATATTCATGCGTGAAGGCCTAGCCCACTTCACTGTTTTGAAAGGCCATTGAGCAGAGGATGGCTTTTAGCCTCCATCGACGAATGGACAGATGAGTGAAACACTCGATGATTCAACTATGGACTGGAGAGGGTGATGAAGCTCGACATCGAGGGTTTGTCGCTGTCAGGGAAGACAGTAGTTGTTGTGGAAGATGATCCAACGCTTCAAGCCCTGCTTGTGGAGATCCTAATCGAATTGGGCGCCGCCTGCGATGCCTTCGATAACGCCGAAGACGCTTTGATTCACTTGATGGGACTTGGGAGCGACTGTTCGTTGATCGTCGTCGATCACGGTGTTCCTGGAAGCATCAAAGGCATGGAATTCATCTCCATGGCCCACGAAAGGTGGCCAAGATTACCAGCCATTCTCACCTCGGGCTATCAGCTTGATCCATCGCAGGTCACCCCACCTGTCACTTACCTGTTCAAACCATGGTCAATTGACGAGCTCGCTGAAGCTATTAACCAGGCGCTCAGCTCTGCAAGTGTTCCGCCAGCTCTGCCCGCATCGTCCGACCATAACGCTCTTTAGCGCTGCAGGTTGTCTCGATCTGCATCGTCCGCCCGCTGCTCGCTAGACATTTGGTGGGGCGTCTCGCAGTGGCTGCCCATCGCCTGATATTCCTTGCGAAGTTTATGGATTTCTCGATTGTCGAGTGCTTCAAGATCGAGCACCGACTGCTCTGCGGATTTTGTAGCACGGATAAGCTCGTCGAGCTTCACGTGGATGATGTCGTTGTCCCGGTTCTGGGTATTCTGAATCAGGAAAACCATCAGGAATGTGATGATGGTGGTCGACGTATTAACGATGAGTTGCCAGGTGTCGTTGTAGTGAAACCAGGGCCCGGATGCAGCCCATGTGGCAATTAGTACCACGGCGATCAAGAAGGTACTCGGTTTACCGGCGTGGTTAGCGAGCGATTGGCAGAACTGGGCGAATTTCATGACGATAACTCCAATGCGACCTATCGGTTTTGACAGCAGAGGAGCGCTGAAATCTTTTTTTACATTTCGCCGTGATGATGGACGAACGTAGTAAGTGCAGCGGAACGACGTGTTTAGCCAGAAAGTCAAAAAGTAATCGAAAATTCTCCCAAGGCTTCTGCGCAGATGACCTTCATCGTCTGGTTCGCCATGCTGGGTGCAGTGCTCCTGCTACTCTCGCTTTCATCCTCGTACCTGCGCTGGATTCCAGTTACAACGTCCGTTGTGTGCCTTGGCTTAGGTATGGCTCTGGGAACATCGGGCCTGGGTTTCCTACAGTTCGACTTGAGCAAGTCGAGTGGCTGGATGGAGCACCTCACCGAAGTCGCGGTGTTGTTTTCGCTGTTCTTCAGTGGCCTGAAGTTGCGCTTGCCCTTGCACAACCGCAGCTGGTTGAGCGCTTTCTATCTGGCGGGGCCGGTGATGTTGCTCTGCATCGGTGGGGTAACGCTGGTGCTGCATTACGGCCTCCACCTGGGGTGGGGAGTGTCCGTTCTGATTGGAGCTATCCTGGCACCCACAGACCCGGTGCTGGCAACCCTGGTACAGGTGGTTGATGCCCAGGACGATGATCCTGTCCGTTTCAGCCTGTCCGGTGAGGCAGGGCTCAACGATGGAGTGGCTTTTCCCTTCGTCATCCTCGGCCTGTTCCTGCAACAGGATACCGGGCAAGCCTGGTTCTCTAGCTGGCTCCTCAAGGACATGCTGTGGGCAGTCACTGCAGGTCTGCTGCTGGGCTATTGGATGGGGCGTGGCTTGGGCAAACTCACGCTTTTCTTGCGTTTGCGCAACGACGACAGCACCGTGTCGCCCAACGACTATCTCGCCCTTGCCCTGATCGCGCTGGCTTATGTGAGCGCCGAGACTATTCAGGCCTATGGGTTTCTCGCGGTGTTCGCTGCGGGCCTCGGTTTGCGCCAGGCGGAGGTTCACACCTCAAATAGCCCCGAGGATCCAGCTGCCGAGCATCTAGTACAGCCTGTGGTAGGACACCAGCATGTCGCGCCGGAGCTGGCCGTCAAAGGTGATGTGGAAGGGCTCGATGACTCACAGGTGGCAGCGGGGATAATGTTGGGGGACATGCTGGCATTCGGTAGCTTGATCGAGCGGGCACTGGAAGTGTTTCTCGTCACCATGCTCGGGGTAGTGCTCATTGAACATTGGGACTGGCGGGCAGTGCTGGTAGCCGGCGCCTTGTTCTTTGTCATTCGCCCCGTCAGCATTCTGCTTTTCCCGGCTCGGGGAATGCTGGATATCCGTCAGCGCGGGCTTCTGGGGTGGTTTGGCATCCGAGGTATCGGCAGCTTCTACTACCTGTTCTATGCCCTCAATCATGGGCTGCTTCCCACCTTGGCCGCACAGAGCATTAGCTTGGTTTTGTCGGTGGTGGCGTTGAGCATTCTGCTACATGGATTGAGCGTTCAACCGCTGCTAGCCAAATACGAAGCATGGAAGGGGTAGGCAGCGTTCTTTGGATCAAGCTTCTACTTGCGGCGGGAGCGTTACTAATTTGTTGATCAGCGAGGCGAGATCAGAAATCTCCCAAGGTTTGGGGAGAAATGCTGTCCGAGCAGGCAGCAAACCGGTGTCGATTACTGCGTCGCCCGAAGTCAGAATCACTGGCAGGGTAGGCCATCGACGCCAAATCTCGTGTGCAAGGCCTAAACCGTCCATGCTTCCAGGCATATGAATATCGGTCATCACCAAGCTAGGGACATCCTTATTGCAAAGGTAATGCAACGCCTCGTCAGCATTTGCGCAGCACGTCATAGCAACGGCGTAGAGTGACGAGAGGCTCTCGGCAGTTAGGTCTCTCAGGAGGTCGTCGTCTTCCACAATGAGGATGGTTTTCGGCATGTAAGGTTTGCTCGCGGGTCATATGCATTAGGGCTCTGGGCCTCTACGCCGTTGCTCCTGGGCGATGAGTGGTGCCCTAGGCGCCGTCATGAATTAGCGGCTATGGTAGGAAAGCGGTAAGCGAAACGACTGTACGCTCTGAAAGGATTCTGGGCGTTTCCCGTTATTGCGGAAGGGAAGACTATGCAGCAGCTACCAGTGGACGAAACCATCCGAGCGGCATTGAAGAAGACTCATGCGCGCTTGCACCGCCAACATGAGCTCGTGGTCGAGTTTGGCGTAATGTCCCTGAAGGCTGCGGACTTGGATCTGTTGCTGACCCGTGCATGTGAAGTAGTCGCTGAAGGGATGAGCACTCGTTTTTCCAAGGTGCTCCAGCCAGCAGAGGACGGGGAAGGGGAAGGGTTTGTTCTGACCCACGGCGTTGGCTGGGATGCTTCTGACATCGGGCGGGCAACCGTGGGCGGCGATGTGGCTAGTCCCGCAGGCTATGCATTGGCCACCTACAGGCCCGTACTCTCGAATCATTTGGGTATGGAAAACCGCTTTCGAACGCCGGAACTGCTGAAAAAATATGGAATCGAGCGGGCCATCAATGTCCCGATCCGGGGTTTGCTCAGCCCGTTTGGTGTACTGGAAGCCGACAGCAGCAACGGGGACGATTTTGTAGAGAGCGATCTGGTATTTCTGGAAGGCATCTCGAACGTCATTTCCATGGCTGTCGAAAGAATATCTGCAGGCGTGGATGTTCCAGTTCCCGACCCTTATTCCGAGACCATTCTGAACGCAAGCCCTGACTGGGTGGATATCTTGGCCCCGAACGGCGAGATCGAGTTCATGAATGAAGCCGGGCTGACATTCCTGGATACCCAACTGACCACTGTTAAAGGTCAGCGATGGTATGACTTGTGGCCTGAGGAGTCGCGATCATTTGTTTGGGAGGCGGTAGCTAAAGTCAGCGCTGGCGAAACCATGAGGTTCGAATCGTACTGCCCAATCGCTCCCGATGAACCCAAATGGTGGGACGTGACGGTGGCGCCGATCCTCGGAGCGGACGGCAAGGTCGAGCGAATGATTGCCGTATCGCGAGATATCACCGAGCGTCATCAATATGAGGCTCAATTGCTGTCGCTCATCGAGGCTCAGAATAGCAAGCAGAACCGAAGCGACCTCTATCTCGAAGAGATCCACCATCGCGTCAAGAACAGCCTTCACCTGGTAAACACACTGCTGTTGCTACAGGCCAATCTCACGCCCGATGCAGCGGTTAAATTGCAGCTTGAAACCGCTGCAGGCCGAGTAGTGACCATTGCCACGGTTCACGAGCGGCTGTACCAGGCTGCCGAAGATCAAGAACTTCGTGCGCGTGATTACCTCACTGCTCTGTTGGGGGATCTGGGCAGAGCCTTAGCCGAGCGCAAAATTGTGCTGGACGCTGACGAGTTCGTATTGCCTTCAGAAAGAATGGCGCCCCTGGGACTGGTAATTTCTGAACTGATCACCAATGCCCTCAAGTATGGTAAGGGCAACATTGAGGTGGCCGTCAAGCATGCCGGCGACCATGCGCTACTCACCGTCAGGGATGAGGGCGACGGCTTCCCTGATAATTATCCAAAGCCGACAGGTACGGGGCTTGGCATGCGATTGGTCAAAAGCTATTCCGGTTACGGTAGCGCGGCAGTGGAGGTTGATCGGCAGGATAGTAAAAGCTGTATCCATGTACGCTTCAAACTTTAGGCGCGCCTGCACACACCGATGGCACTTAGCCAAATGCGTATGGTCGTAATGAGGCTGATTCGAGACCTGGGATCATCATTGGAGGAGTAGGGTATGCGTAACTGGGGATGGCTGATGACTGCGGTAGGTTACGCTGGGCTTTCAGGAATGTTAGCCATAATCGGCGTTGCGGTTTCAGGGTTTCACAACCTCACTAGCGAGATGCTAGGGGTGAGCCTGTTGCTAGCGGCAGCGTCATTGGCGCTGGTGTTCGTTGGTGGTCGTCTTCGAGCGAGAGGCAAACCCTTGTTGCCCATTTCGCTGTCTTCTTAACACCGCTTTCATTTTCTCTAAAAGTGGCCAGAGTGCCATGCACCCCGGCCTGGCTCATTTCAAGTTAACGGTTCTCGCTACCGCGACCGCCGCCGTGGCTGTTTTGCCCGCCTTTACGGCCAGCCTCCGAGGCACGCTCACGGTCGTTGGCAAAGTTGCCGCCTGAGCTCTGCCCGCCTTTACGGCCAGCCTCCGAGGCACGCTCACGGTCGTTGGCAAAGTTGCCGCCTGAGCTCTGCCCGCCTTTGCGACCTGCCTCCGACGCTTTCTCGCGATCATTGGCAAAATTGCCAGGATTGTTCTGAGCAGTACCACCTTGATGGCCACGATTGGTTTGGTTGTTAGCCATGATCTTTCACCTCATGTCGTCACACAGGAAAGTCTGTGTTCAACTCGGACGTCCTGGGGCGGGGTGTTTACTCAGTGGGTTTTGGCCAAGGCCGACGGGTTGCGCGAAAGAACCGGTGCAGGCGTGTGTGGCGTCCTTAAGCTTTGTTCGCGAACGTTTGGGAAAGATCAAGCTTGGCAGACGCCGACCTCCCACCCCCGTCGGCGTGGTTTAGCTGAGCGCAGAGCAGTTCCTGGAGCTGGGTTATTGGCCACGGCTTAGGAAGGAACTCCGCACCTGGCGGCAACACTCTCCCTGCAAATTCGTAGTATCCGCTCATGACAATGATGCGCGTCTGAGGTTTTTGCTGGCTTGCCATCCAGGCAAGATCAACCCCATTGAGTAAACCAGGCGTTTGTACATCCGTTATCAGCAGCGTCCAATCTTGCTTCCTCAACGCCTCATTACCGTCATCGGCAGTCGCCACCGCTGTCACCATGGCCCCCCATTCTTCCAGGTACAGGGTCAAAAGCTCTCGAATCATGGGTTCGTCCTCAACGATGAGAACAGTTGGGCGAATTATCTTCGCAGCGGAAAGCAGCTCTTTCATATGTGTACTCGGACATGCGGCTGCAGGAAGGGAGGGACATCCAGGTCTGCTTGCTTTCTTCCAGCAAGACGTAGCAGCGCGCCATCACTACGACATCGCTAGCGTTCAAGAAATTCACTCCAGCTTGAGTCAGTGCCATACATTCCCATCCGTGAGCGGATCTATAACGGGGGCGACCATCTGGACGCATCCATGCCGCTGACACCGCCCTACTGAACCTCTGCAATCTGCGTGACTCAACCCTCCATCAGCGTATGAGGCCTCCTGATGCGAACGCTCGAGAAAAACCTGTCTGCCGCCCAATTGCTGAAGCTCAATTGTTTGGCGGTTTGGTATCGGATGCTTGAAGACAGGGCATTGCGCATGGACTCGCCTGACGACTATCACGAGGAACTGCTTCGCCAGGCCGATGAGATGGATCGTCGAGGGATTATCTGCTGGCAGGAATGGCGCGATCTTCGTCTGGAGGCTGACGTTGCTTACCTGAGAGCGGTAGCAGGGGAGGACTATCACCCGGTTAAACCCACGAGCTCGTCAGCAGAGTAGGGATCGAACGTGATCTCGCAATGAAACCACGCTCATTCCTCTGTAAGCAGGCCTTCTCTATCTATCCCTGCGTCGTGAATGTGAGAGTGTAAAACCCACAAGGATTCCCAGCGCCGCTGCGCCGATCAGTAGGGGCGTTTTATCTTTTGACTTCCTCCAACCTCCGTCGATACCTCTCCTGCCACTTGGAGGCTCGAAGAGGTTGCCTGATGATGCTCCGGCTACGGGGCTGCGATTTATCCCCCAGCGCGTCAGCTTCCCTGACAACAGAGGCAGCCCTGGTATCAGGTAGCTGGCCAAATGCGCGATGCGCGCTGCAGCGCCAACGGTGGTGTGAGCCCGAGGCGAGATTGCGCAGGCCACCATAGCCTTTGCCACCATCTCGGGATCGTATACGGGGCCTGGCGGTGTCAGCGTATGTCCGGTGTAGTTGCCACCGTCTCGGAAGCCAGGTGTGTCCATGACTGCTGGATAGATATCGCAGACATGGATGTTGGGATATTCAGTCAGCTCGCCTCGCAATGCCTCGGTCAGTCCACGTAAGCCGAATTTGCTCGCCGAATAAGCGGCGGCGTAGGGCTGGGCCACCCAGCTGCCCAGCGACAGCGTGTTGATGAGCGTGCCGTTACCCTGAGCCTTGAAGTAGGGAAGGGCGACGTAGGCACCTCGCAGGTAACCGATCAGGTCAGTCTGGATGACCTGCTCGTGCGCCTCCAACGGCGTTTCTTCGAAATTGCCGACCGCGCCGACCCCGGCATTGTTGACCCAGATATCGATCCGTCCATGTCCAAAGTCTGCGGCCTGAACGGCAAGCGCTTGAACCTGGTCGCTGTGGGTAACGTCGGTCGTGATCGCTATGGCGTCCGTACCGCAATCGGTGCATTCATCCAGTACGTCGAACAACGCCTCTTCGTCGCGTGCGGCGAGTACCAGGCGAGCACCTTTGCACGCAAAGGCATGCGCGGCTGCTCGGCCTATGCCGCTGGATGCGCCGGTGATGACCACGACCTTGCCGCGCAGAGGCCCTTTGAGCGGAGCGCCACGGACAGGCGCTTCTCGTTGCGCACCCGAGGCGCTGGGGTCAAGGGGGGCAACGGTTTCGCTGGCCTCGATCCGCGAGAGCTCAAGAGAGGTGCCATCGATCAGGGTCAACGTCAGCCCTTCCACCGTGCCTGCCTCCCGGTTTGGAAATACGGGCTCACCTTCGGCATCCAGGCTGTCGTAGATGAAGCGCGTACCTTCGAGCCAGCCCACGGCGGTGAGAAGCTCAGGGCCGAGATAATACTTCCCGTCTTGAAAGAAGCCGGGGAACTGATGAGCGCGCTCCACGTTTTCCACGCGATAGCGTTTGCCTGATTTCATGCCTGTCGCTTGATTGATCATGTTGAAACCCCTGTAAGTGGAGCTCGGAAATGTCAGCCTTTGCTGTGCTCATCGGAAGTGGGCCCGGTGCCTCGCTTGATGCCTCGCGGGCCGGCAACGCCCCAGATACCCAGGCCAACCAGCGGTAGCGCGAGTATCAGCAGAGCCCAGGCCGCTTTGACTGCATCTGACTTGTCGCTTCTGAAGACGCTGACGATGGCCCACAGATCGATCAGTAAAAGGATTGCCGCGACGGCAATCCAGAAGTAGCTGGCGATACCGTTCATGTGCTTGACTCCTCTACACGAAGTCAGGGCCCAAGGCGCCCGCTGCCGCGCCTGGCACGAGGATGACCTTGCGACAGTTGTCCTGCTTCTGATCGAACATTTTGTAGCCCATGGCCGCTTCTTCGAGGGCCAGGCGGTGGGTGACGATCAGCTCTGGTTGCAGGCGTCCTGCCTCGATGTGTTCAAGAAGTTCAGGCAAATATTTCTGCACATGGGTCTGGCCCATCTTGAAGGTAAGGCCTTTGTCGAAGGCATCGCCGAACATGAACGCGTGGATGAAGCCGGCGTACACACCGGGGACGCTGACAACGCCACCACGACGCACTGCAGCAATGCTCTGGCGCAGCGCCTTGCCGCTGCTGCCTTCGATCTTCAGCGCCGTCATTACCGTTTCGGCAGTGCTGCCTTTGGCCTCGAATCCGACCGCATCGATCACCGCATCGACCCCGCGCATGCCTGGAGTCTGACGGATGATGCTGTCGGCTGGATCGTCGTCCTGCTCGAAGTTGATGGGTATGACGCCGTAAGCCTCGCGGGCGTAAGCCAGGCGGTAGCCGTTGTCATCGACCATGAAGATGGTCTGGGCACCGAGCATTCGCGCACAGGCGGCGCTCAGCAAGCCCACCGGCCCGGCGCCGTAGATCGCCACCGATGACCCTTGGCCTATTTCGGCATTGATGACCGCCTGCCACGCGGTCGGCAGGATGTCCGAGAGAAACAGTACCTTGTCATCGGCCAGCTCGGTGGGCACTTTGAACGGGCCGACGTTGCCCTTGGGCACCCTCACGTAATCCGCCTGGCCGCCAGGGATACCGCCATAGAGATGGCTATATCCAAACAGCGCGGCGCCTGGGGGAATCCCCTTCTTGTTGATGATCGCACCACGACCTGTGTTGGTGGTTTCACAGGCAGCAAACAGATCGTGCTGACAGAAGAAGCAACTGCCGCAAGCGATCACAAAGGGAATCACTACGCGGTCGCCGATCTGCAGATTGGTGACGGCACTGCCAGTATCTTCGACGATGCCCATGAACTCATGGCCGAAGATATCACCCGCTTCGGTTTCTGGAATTTTGCCTCGGTAGAGGTGCAGGTCAGAGCCACAAATGGCCGTGGCGGTGACCCTGAGGATGATGTCGTCTTCGTGCTCGATGATGGGATCGGGGACGTTATCGACCCTGACGTCGTGTGCTCCGTGGTAGGTGAGCGCTCTCATGAGGGTAAGCTCCTGCAGGCGTTTTTCCGTGGTAGGTATGCAGGGGAAGCCAGGACAGATGGCAAAGTTCAGCCCAACAAGTCCGGTGGTACTTAAAACTCATTCTCGACGCCACCATTTCAAGCTGAACATTCCTGATCACACCGGTATCGAACGATCTGAGCCCGTGCCACAAGAGCCAGGCCGATTAAACGAGGGGCGGGGCGATGGACGACACGATGTTGGCATTCATGGTGTTCGCTGCCTCACGACCTGAAGTGCTTGAGCAGGTACAAGCGCTTACAGAAGCGGAGGCATTGGAGGCTGGCGAAGCACTCCCGGATCTGCGTGAAACCATGGCCGTTCAGATCCTCACTGCTGAAGCCAAGGCTCAGCGCAAAACCCTGGCCACGCTCGTTGAGGTGATTTTGGGCAAGGTCGTCATCGAGCCCGATACGGCCACCAATCCCGGTGCCTCCAGCCTTGAAAAATACAACCTGAATCGCCCCGGGTTTCGTGGAGGCCGTTTCGTTTAAGTCAGGCCGCAATGGCCTGACCTGCTTGTTGCTGGTGGAAGTTTGCCTCAGCCTCCGCAGGCGGGATATAGCCGATTGAGCTCAGCAACCGCTGGTGGTTGTACCAGTGCACCCATTTCAAGGTCGCCATCTCAACAGCCTCGCGGCTCTTCCACGACTGGCGGTAGATCAGCTCGGCCTTGTACAGCCCGTTGATAGTCTCAGCCAGGGCGTTGTCATAGCTGTCGCCCTTGCTGCCAACTGAAGGTTCAATGCCGGCCTCTGCCAGTCGCTCGGTATAGCGGATCGAGACGTACTGGCTGCCACGGTCGCTGTGATGGATCAGGCCACCCGTACGATGTGGCTGGCGGGCATACAGGGCTTGCTCCAGGGCATCCAGCACGAAGTCGGTCTTCATGCTGGTACTGACTCGCCAGCCGACGATACGGCGTGCAAAGACGTCGATCACGAACGCCACATACAGCCAGCCCTGCCAGGTCGACACATACGTGAAGTCCGATACCCACAGCTGATTTGGGCGGTCGGCATGGAATTGGCGCTGCACGCGATCCAGCAGGCAGAGCGACTTGTCGCCGGCCACCGTTGTGCGCAGGATCTGGCCGCGCCTGATGCCCTGCAATCCAGCCCGACGCATCAACCGCTCTACCGTACATCTGGCCGCCTCGATACCTTCTCGCCTGAGTTGCTTCCAGACTTTCACTGCGCCATAGCACTGCATGTTGGTGTCCCACACCCGCTGGACTTCCAGGGTCAACGCGTCATCACGCTTAGCACGGCAGCAGCGTAGTGCCGGGTTGCGTTGCTGTGCCGCGTGCCTGCGGTAACCGGACGGGGCGATTTGCAAGACACGGTAAATCGACTCGACCCCGAGACGGTCACGATGCTGATCGACGAATGCCCTCAGGACTTGGTGCGGCGGTCGAGCTCCGCCTGGGCAAAATACGCACTGGCCAGGCGCAGGATCTCGTTGGCTTTGCGCAGCTCGCGATTCTCTCGCTCCAGGGCCTTGATGCGCTCACGCTCTTCACTAGTCTGACCGGGGCGCTGCCCCACATCTGTCTGCTGGCGACGAATCCAGCCATGCAGGGTTTGCGCGGCACAGCCAATCTTCGGGGCAATGGCCTCAATGGCCGCCCACTCGGAGGGGTAGTCATTCAGGTGTTCCAGAACCATGCGCACGGCACGTTCACGGACTTCAGGGGAGTAGGTCGTAGTCTTTCTCATGGCCTCATCTTCTCAAGAGTTGAGGCCTCCACGAAACCCGGGGCTATTCAGAATAGATTGTCTGCGATGATGTCATTAAGCTATGTTCGTGAAATTACTTATCAAATACGCTAGAGGATCCCTTTGAGGATATTGATCCCTTTGAGGATATTTAGTGCTTTCATTGTCTGAGCCAGTGTGAATGAATAAGCCGGTTAAATTTCTAAAATTTCTTTGGTCGCCTCCGCAGTCTGTCGAGATGCTTATCTGGATGGTTGTGCCATTACTTTTGTTCTTCCGTCAGACATATGTTTACGGGTACAGAGCTATTGATTATTCTCTTCAGGAAAATTTTGGATTAATTATTGTTTCTACGCTATTTATCCTTTTTCCAATATTCTTTAGGCAAATATTCTCAAGCTTTCCTTTGGAGTTTTTGCTGAAAGGTAAGGCTTTCCATCAGGCATCTGCCAGTCTAGAACATAATGTCCCACCAAGGGTTGGGGATGGTTTAGACGGTAGCCATGCAAAGCGTTCTCGCGTTGCAAGCGGAGCGGATCTCCTGTTTGATCAGGCTGAAAATTCCCGCAATTTGGCCAGAAGCATTTATGGGCGTGCTGGCGTATATCTACTTCTCGGTATATTGGTGGCATTTTCCGGCCTTGCTTTTTTCTATATCCAGACGCCCGTTTTAAATGAGCCGGGTCAGCTGATCGATAAGCTGCTGCTTTTGGCGCCAAAGTTCGGGATACTGTTCTTTATTGAGTTTGTTGCTTTCTTTTTCTTGAGGCAGTATCGATCGGCTATGGATGAGTTTAGGTATTACGAGTCGATCGCAAGAAGGCGGGAGGAAGTCAGCGCGCTGCTCATACTCTCAGCTGAATCCGAGCCGAAGATCAATTTGATGGAGCTTCTGAAAAGCGACTGCTATTTCTCAAAGATTTCCGCACTTGAGAAAGATCAGTCTACAGAGATCCTTGAAGCCAGAAAGCTGGAGAAGGGTGAACTTGAGCTCTTGGAAAAAGTCGTAGATACGCTTGCTAAAGTTAAGCGCTGAGGATAAATAGGCTGCCATTCCTTTTGGCGATTCCAGGTTCTCGGAAGGGCGGCGTCACCCCATCGGCATTCGTGTAGAGGCTACATGCTGATAGGTGGCGCATCCAAGTGTCTGCTTTCGTAGCATCCCTATCAGCGCAACCCCTGTGATCTTATTCAGATTGGGCGATGTCCATCCAACAACTCTTGCCCTTGGCGAACCACAGATGCAACGGTCTCAATGGTTGAATTCAGATTTTGGGCCTCTTCCGGCATTCTAAGACTAAGGTAAGTGTCCCGAATTACCGATACTCGGATAAGGATTTCCTTAAGCATATTGTTGTAGAGTCTTATCTGTAGCCAGAAAAAATTAAGATTTTTTTCTTTATATAGCTGCGAAAGCTGATATTGCATTGTTCCAAACCTTCGGAAAAGGCCAGGCTCCTTTTCAAGCTCGTCGTCGATATAGTCGCCAGGATCTTCAATTTGCCTAAGTTGATGTATGAGGAGTTTGCTGCTGTATCGATGCGGGTTGTTTATTGATTCTATTTTGTAGAATTCAAGATAACCGCTGCTCTGCATGAATTCAGATATTTGTTGGTCGTACTCTGGGTGAGCAAGCAGGAAGCTGTTGACATCATCAAGCGCTTGGATATCCCATTTTTTAGCCAGTTCCTCATTCTCACCTACTAGATGTCTGACCTTGCCTAGCCAGTCATAGGTTTGCCGCTGATGCGTCTGGTTTGGATCCTCCGTCATCGCGAAGGTAACCTCTGCTTCGCTAGCAGGCCTAACCACCCCTGGAACGGGCTCAAAGGCTTGACACAGCGAGAGTTGTCTCGGAGTGCAGAACGCGGGATTTCTCAAATTGATGAGATTGAAGTTTGCGTGTTCAAAGGACTTAGCTACCAAGCGAGAACAGAACTGTCGTTCACTTTCCTTGTGCCGCAGTAGCGATCTCGCTCTTACCGTGATTGCCTCATTGACCGAGTAAAGACTTCCAACCTTCGATTGTGCATAGTCGCATATAGCGTTTACCTCTTCTTCGGAAAGTGGCCGTTTGGCGCGTAGTACAAGAATATCAGTTGCTTTGTCAAAGATCAGGCGCTGTGGACTTTTGGAAAACACACCATCGAGAGTAGCTTCGATTGTGGTTCCTCCGATGTAAAGGGCAGCATGAGAGTATCTGCTTGCGGTGGCGGCTCGGATCCCCAGACTGGTGAGGCTCTTATCACCGGTCAGAAGGATATCGGCACGGCGGAGCAGTGAACGCTCTAGGATGAATTTATTGGAAGACATCGAAAGTCCTTCTTCTAGTTCTCAAATATGATTTTAATTGAGGGGTAGTGACGAAGGCCACGATTGGCATTTCTGCCGCCTGCGGCTCATCGGCGCCTAGTCCTGGTATGGCCGGAGACATGGTGCGATCTCACCGCCACGGGGCCATTGCGGGTGTTTCGGATGTGACCGCTTCGAACGTGTCCACTGACATGCTGAAAGATCGGCCAATCGGGCAGGAATGACAGCCCCTGTGTGTGGTGCCTGTAAACCTCAGGCATGTATTTCTTCAGGTACTCCTCCAGCGAGTCCTCTGCCACCTCGAAGTTGTAGACCCGCCAGTAGGCCTCGACCAGGTCTCGGTTTCGACGAAGGTAGTAGCGCTCGAGCCATCCTGGGTTATCCGTCTCGTATTCGTATTTTGCCAAGGCAGCAGCGTCGCTCAGCGATGCCTTGAAGCCCTCCTTCCAAGCCAGGAGCAGCATCAGGAGCACGCCTACGACGGCCATGTGATCTTTGTCGTAGATGAAGAAGTAGACGGCTGCCGGCGAAGCAAATCCGAATGCCAGCCAGCCAATAAGAGTGAAGGGAAAGAACAGGATCGGAGCAATGAGCAGGACAACCGCGGAGACGAACCAGGCTCCGAGAACGCCCGACAGCTTGAGCCAAATGTTCGGCATGAGTTCCCTCTGATCAACCAGTTCTGAGCCTGAAGGCCTAAACGAGCGTTACGAAGTGATGGCTATATGGTGGCAGGTCGATGGTAGCCTAACGGCTGACTAGCAAGGAATACGTGAACGATTTAGGGCGCTTTTTAGGTGCAGGAATGGCGGTTTGGAAGCGGGATGATAACGGGGGAGGCGACGTGTACGAGGGGGTGAAATGAGTACTTATATTCCAGAAACGAAAACCCCGGCTCGAGGCCGGGGCGGGTGTTTCGTGGTCTTTGCAAGGAGTCGTAAGCTTTCGCTCATTGGAGCTCAATGCCAACCGTTTCTCAATCCTACGAGCGGTTGACACTGATGTCAACCCCCTTTATACAGGCACCTGGCCAGTAGGAAGCCGAGCATGCCTCACACCATCCAGTATAGACCCCAGCTGATCGACCACCTCATCAGCTCTCACCGAATCGCCAGTTACAGCAAGGTATTTTCGACCAGCAATGACGCTGAGCTAGTGGGGGCCTACCTGTGGAACTCGCACGTTTGTGGGGTTCTCTACCCCCTGCTCAGCGCGGCGGAGGTCACGTTACGGAACTCGATTGACACCGCCCTGACGGCTGATCTTGGGAAATTTTGGTGGAAGGCAAAGACGCTTAAGTACAAGAGCTTTACTCCCGGAGGCCAGGTGCCCGATGCGGTCGCGAAACTGACTAAAAATTTCGGGTCAGCCTTCAACACCGCCTGGTACGAGCGCAAAAGCCGGCAGGTCAGTGGGCAGCCAGACCACCAAGAGGTCGTATCCAAAACGGAATTTTCCACGTGGGAATTCGTTCTGGACAACGAATATATGGGTAACAACCTTATCTGGCCGAAGAATCTTGGGCGGGTTTTCAAGGGCCAGTGGCCAACGAGTCAGGCGAGCGCCATGCTGGCCGGGTGCAAGGATCAGGTTGCGCTGGTACGGAAGTTCCGAAATCGAGTGTTCCACCACGAACCCGCTTGGAAGCGCTTCAACGTCAATGATGAACACCAAGCAGTGGCCCACCTGCACGAGAAAATCAGCAAAATCACTGAGCTGATCTCATGGATTTCGCCCGAAAAGATCGACCTTCTAGAGAGATCCGGGGTGATCCGAACGGCCTACCGTGCCTGCTCCGTGGCCGAAATCGAACGGTTCAAGTACCAGTCCAAGACGAGCACGGTCAACAGCATGGTCAAGCTCATCAAGGTTGCAGAGGCTGCAAGCGCTGGAAATGAGGTTATGAAAATCGCGTTATATGGAAAGCGGAAGGCGGTCTATACCCTTCAGGCTGACTGATAGGTGTTCTGCTGGCCGCCTCCGAGTCCTGCCCGCCCTCCCGGTATCAACCAGGCCAGCGGGCATCATCCTTCAGCTCTCTGTGGAGCTACGCCGACTGCTCTGGCACAGGTTTCAAGTTCAGCTGGGCTTCAAAGATCAGCAGGTCACTTTCTTCGTTCCGTCTCATCAGCCCGATTACATGGGAGCTGACCTCGATCTCACCATTCGCATTCATGCGCACATACCGAGGGTATCGATCAAGCAACAGTTCGGATAATCCGCGACTATACCCCTCGCGAATCAATTTGATTTTTGATTCATCGTCGGTACCGTACTTCACTCGCTTGTAGAAGCTAGGCTCTACGGCGCCCACTCCATTGAGGATCTCAAGGAATCTGAAGATTTTGTTGTCAAAAAAGTCGTCTTCGTCTTTGAGCCTTACGATTGCGAGATTGACTCGTTCTACGTCGTTCTTTCGTGAAATTCTTACATAGTGAGCACTATGGCTATTTTTGTACTTGGTGTCGCCCCAGCTGGACACGTATACATAGTCAGTGCCTTTCGTTTGGGGGAGATCTTCCCAGTATTTTAACGTGTGTCTGATGATTTGTTTTGTAGTGCGTTTTTTTAGTTTCCAATCCAGGAACATTGCGTAAAAGTCCAACGCTGCCTGATTTTTTAGGCGCAGCATGTCGCTATTTTTTGTTCCTGCATGAAACTTTTCGATGAAGCAAGTCTTGATGTCGGTTAAGAGCCGGTCGGCGGTATTGATTGGCCCATTCGCCTCGAGTGATAGGCTAATGGCTTCGTCCACGTCTTCTTCTGAGGCAAATACGTCGATTTCGCTGACGCTGTTGGCGATCATTAAGCGGCCAACCTCTGTCTTTACATATTTGCATTCTTCGCCAGTGACAACGCCTGGCTGAAGGTTTTCAAGCCTTGATACCGCGTCCTTGTGGCGTAGGGCGGCCTTGTCATCACTTATGTCAGCTGCTTCGAGGAGAACATTGTTGACCGTGTCTTCGTCTTCTTTCGAGACGTTTACGGAATTTTCGTAGAACGTCTTGAGGTTCGCTCTCTTGTGGGTGTATTCATCAACACCCAAAAGGTAAATGCTGGATTCAAGCTTTTGCAGCGCAGAACCCGCCTTGGGGTCAAATACCTCACTAAATCTGTTTACCCGACCAATCAAATTTTTGAACTGTGATGACGTCAGGTTTCCTATTCCTTTGGAGTAGTCAAATATAAACAGTCGCTCGATTGGTAAATTTACTCCTTCAAGCAACGTTGAGTTGCATACCAGGTATTTAATCGCCTTGGACTTATTGAACAGATTTTCAAGATAAAGACGGATGGTATCTGGGATTGAACCGTGATGGTACATCACACCCTTTCGTAGGCAAGCGATGAGCCGATAGCGCTTGTCGAACGTTTCCTCGAGTTCGTCGCAAGCTGTTTGAACCAGTGGGCATTCAATGTTTGGCAAGCTCTCGGCTAGTTCGAGCGCAAATTGCTCGATCCGTTTTTTCGTGTTTCCGTAGATAATGTTCTTGGCAAGGGATTCATTTTTAATAAGGTCAAAGCAGTTCTTGTGCTTGCGATCTAAGTCAATCCAGTGGTTAAGGAAATGATCATAGAGCTTAAGCTTTCCATCATCCTTTCCGGTTCTGAAGTCCCTAACAAGGAAACGCTCGGATTTTATATACTCATCAATCCTGAATCCCTTCGGTGTCATGTCCAAGTAGCGAACACGAACATTAAGCTCATTGCAAAGGAATGGAGTTAGAAACTTGAAGGAAGTGTCGGGGTTGCGAGCTCCCAAAATACATAGCATCGTGGCCAATAGTTCGTTGCGGCTATCGCCCTGGAGGAGGTTGTGCGCCTCGTCCACGAACACCATGTCGAATTTTAAATAACTATGCTCGTTAAGCATGCGATTCAGTCGTTCTTGAGTCAGTACAAAAACGCGGCAGTTTCGCTCAGGAGAATACATCTCGGGGTGCGTGATGACTTTGCCCATGTCGTTGATGTCAGCATAAATCAACCGCTTTTTTGTCTGAGCCAGTAAGGCTTTTGAGGGTACAAGAATGAGTACACGTTTTTCAGGGTTGTCTCTAACGGACTTAATGATCAGATCTGATTTGCCGTAAGAGGTCGGAGCTACTACAACTGATGAATTTTCATACTCAGCTTGTACGAAAGTTCTCAAGGTGTCCTGCTGCTCTGTAAGCACCATCTCTTGATCGCGGAAGGTATCTACGTAGCTACTTACGATGTTCTGGATAAAAGAGTTGCTCAGCCGTTCATCTTGCTCAAACGACTTTCCGATAACGGCAGAAACTGGGAGAAGCCCGCTGTTCACGGCTACGTCGTAAAGAGGCTCGTATCGGCCAGTAAGGTTTCCATAAAGCAGGGTGATTCGATAACCTAGGCGCTTAATTTCTGCCGCGCTGTGATTAAGTAGTAATACAGCGATAGCGAGAAGTTTTACAGTTTCCCCATCGGACATTTCATGACCGCGCAGAAGGTTCATGTAAATGTCTTTGAAACGGGTTTTTGCTAACTCCTTGATGGTGAGCTCTTGCATTTAGCATCCTGCCTCTGTGCGAAGGAAGTCTTCTAGCTTCTGAAGCGTTCCTTTCTGAAGCGATAGCACTAGAACGGTTTTGAATATCGGGTTGGCTATCAGCTTGTTTGTGAAATGTTCGACTGTCTTCTCTTCTACTTTTCGCGTCGCATCGTTGAATAGCGCAGATACCAGAACGACATTGTTGTCTGAGGCAACAGCAGTGTTCAGGTAGGCGTTGTCACCCTCTAGACCTAGAATCTCAAGAACTGATTCTTTGTAGCCTTTACTTTCATTGATTGATTTCTGGGCGGCATTGATCGCGTTGTGCCAATGGTTCGTCTCGGCCTCGGCAAGTCGGCCCTTTAAGTCATCTCGAGCCTTGGCCAGCAATGCGCTAGTAGCTGCGCAAGAGGTTCTTGTGCCTGCTCCGCCCGACTTTACCTCGGTGATCCACACTTCATTCGAAGCGGATTCGTACAGGACGAGGTCAAAGCCTTTCCTGATGTGTTTTTCTTCCATGTTGAAGAACGGGGAAATGACATCGAAGCTATCGAGCTTTTTAAGAATGATCACGTGTGCCAGGAGTTCTCCAAGCATACCAATTCGCGTCTTATCTTCTTTAGTCGAATAGCGATCCCAGAATGATTTGAGGGTGGCTGCATACTTGAACATGATTGAGCTGCGGCTGGCGAGATCGGCGCCATGGCAGATACGCGTTAGGTTGTCTCGTATCGTGGTCTTTAGCTCATCAGAAAAGTTTTCAACACAGCACACTGCGTACTGACCGGTTTGCTTGAAAATTACGCCATCCATAACACGATCTTTCCAAAGGGGCCGCAGCCTTTGCTTTCCCCATCGCCGTAGGCGACAGGACTCGAGGATCTGGCAGAAGAATCAGCTCCCCGGTGAGCGTCTGCGCTCGCGATCAGAGAGGCAATTCACGGCAATCAATGCCATGGAGGCACTGTGCCATTTAGTAGGAAGTATAGCGAGAGGTGTCTTTCACACCCCGAGATTTTCCCGCTCCCAAACTTAGCGTGGATTACCGTTTTAGGGTGAGGGGCGCGGGGTGTCAATCGTTGTGGAGCTGGATGCAGTCTGCGCACATTTTGGCTGTCAATATGTCCTCAAAATACCTGCAGAAGCGTCAATCCAGGGCGAATCCATTGACAGTCAATCACCGTCAATGGGTATGCGGGAGAAACCCAGGTTTTCTGCTGGTTTGAGCGTGTCAATCTATGCATCGCAGTTGCGATGGTGGTAACTACTGGCCGGATGACCCGTTGGTGGCTGAAGCGACCGCGCGGGCCAAGCCGCGCGGTACCTGAGCACCTCGCATCTGCCGCCATGGCGCAGTCAGGCGGCTGCCTCACTTTCCAGCAGCATGAATAGTCGATACAGCACCACGGTGCTGAACAGCTGCAGGAAGCCACTCAAGCTGTCCATGGCCAGTTCGGCTGCTGGCGAGGGCTCGGGGATGGCCATCAGCAGCAGCCCGTCGATCAGCCAGATCGGCGCCAGCACACCCACCACGCAGATCATGATGCGCATGAAGTGCCCGGTGGTCATACGCGCACTCTCGCGCATCGACTGCACCACTGGCAGGCCACGCAGCACCAGCAGGTATTCGGCGAACACCAGGTTGATCATGATCCACACGCCCGGGAAGATGAACAGCGCCAGCCCGGCCATGATCAGCAGCGAGCTGATCATGATCAGCAGGGCCAGCTGCGGCCACAGCTGCAGGGCGCGGGCGAACAGGTCGCGTTTGCGGATCTCCTGGCCGTTGCTGCGGGTATCCAGGTAGAGGATCAGCGCCGCGCTGTACAGCGGATAGAACAACAGGCTGATCAGCATGCCGTAGGCCGGCGAGGCCTGGTCGCCCAGCTGGCGATACAACAGTTGGGTAATGAGGGCTTCGAGCACCACCAGCGGCAGGCACAGCGGGATGATGCTGGCCAGGTGGCGGCGGAAGAAGTACAGGGAGTCGCGCAGAACGCTCAGCGGATTCATCAGTCAACATCGCAAGGCAGTAAAAGCAGGGGCATAACTTTAGCCCAGAGCTGTCACTTGCTGAAAAAAGTTTCACCCGTGCGGTGATTGAATCCGCAGCCCATGCGCCCCATCTTTGCCATGTCCGATGTCCTGCTAGCCCATGAGGTAGCCCAATGAACACAGATGAACAAACCCTGATCGACGGCCTGTTCGGCCGCATCAAGCAAGCCGAAGACCCGAGCCAGCCGCGTGATGTGCAGGCGCAGGCACGGATCGAGGAGCATGTGCGCCAGCAGCCGGCAGCGCCCTATTACATGACCCAGGCGATCCTGGTTCAGGAAGCCGCAATCAAGCAATTGGACGAGCAGAACAAGCAGCTGGAGGCCGAGCTGAAGCAAGCCCGCGCCCAGCTCGACGCGACCCGTGCCAGCAGTGGCAATGGCGGGGGCGGGTTCCTGTCGAGCATCTTCGGTGCCGGTGCGCGCAATCCGGAGCCGGTTCAACCGCAGCGCCCAAGTGCGCCGGTAGCGTCGGGTGGCGGTTGGCGTGAGCCGAGTGCGCCGGGCTTCTCCCAGCCGCAGCCGCAAATGCAAGCACAGGCACAACCGCAACAGGCCGGCTTTGGCGCCGCGCCGGCGCGCAGCGGTGCCAGCAGCTTCCTCGGCGGCGCGATGCAGACTGCTGCGGGCGTCGCCGGTGGTGTGTTGCTGGCGCAAGGCATCAGCAGCCTGTTCAACCACCACTCGCAGCCTGAGGAGGTGGTCGAGGTGATCAAGGAAGAGCCGGCACCGGCCAGTGACAGCGGCGGCTGGAATGACCAGGGCGGGCAGCAGCAAGTGGCTGACAATGACGGCTGGGGCAATGATCAGGGTGGTTTTGCCGACACTGACTATGGCAGCGATGACGGTGGCTTCTTCTCGGATGACGATACGTTCGTCTGATCGGTCTGGCATACTGCTGGCATTTCCGAAGGGGCGCTTTGCGCCCCTTTTCATGTCGAGGGTATGTGGTGAAAAAGATCGCGCTGTTCGCCGATGTGCAGAACCTCTACTACACCGTGCGCCAGGCCCACGGCTGCCACTTCAACTACACCGCACTGTGGAAGGAAGTCAGCCGCGAAGGCGAGATCGTCGAGGCCGTGGCCTATGCCATCGACCGCGGTGACAGCAAGCAGCAGCAATTCCAGCAGATCCTGCGCAACCTCGGTTTCGACGTGCGCCTGAAACCGTTCATCCAGCGCAGCGACGGTTCTGCCAAGGGCGACTGGGACGTTGGCATTACACTCGATGTGATCGATGCGGCCAGCCGGGTCGACCAGGTGGTGCTGGCCTCCGGTGATGGTGACTTCGACCTGCTGCTGGAGCGGGTCATCCAGCGCCATGGCGCCGAGGCGGTGGTCTATGGCGTCCCAGGCCTGACGGCGTTGTCGCTGATTCGCGCCGCCACCCGTTATGTGCCCATCGAGGGCGCGCTGTTGCTCAAGCACTAAGGTTTTTTCATGGAACGTATTGCTGTCATCGACTTTGAAACCACCGGTATTTCCCCCGGTGCCGGCTGCCGCGCCACCGAGGTGGCGGTGGTGATGCTGGAACGCGGGCGCATCGTCGAGCGCTATCAGAGCCTGATGAATGCCGGTGTGCCGGTGCCTGCCTTCGTCGCCGGACTGACCGGCATCACCACTGCCATGCTGCGCTCAGCGCCGCCGGTGGACAAGGTGATGAACGAAGTGGCCGAGTTCGTCGGTGATACCCCGTTGCTGGCGCACAACGCCGCCTTCGACCAGAAGTTCTGGGATTACGAACTGGGCCGCATCGGCCGCAGTCGTCGCCAGTCCTTCGCCTGTTCCCTGCTGCTGTCCCGGCGCCTGCTGCCGGCGGCGCCGAACCACAAGCTGGGCACCCTGACCCGTTGGGCCGGGCTGCCGGATACCGGTACCGCGCACCGGGCGATGGCCGATGCGGAGATGGCCGCCAACCTCCTGCAACATTTGGCCGGTGTGCTATGCCAGACCCACGGCATCCAGCAACTCTCCCACGAGCTGCTTTGCCGCCTGCAGAAAACGCCTGCCGCGAAAGTCCGCGAAACCTTGGCTAAGTACGCCTGATGAGCGCACCAAAAGTGTGCCGCTCATTTCGCGCTGTTTTGTAACTTATCTTTGCTTGCACACAGCCCTAAACTCAGTCACCCGAAAACGGATTTCTGAGTTGCCTGCCATGCCTGCCTCCCGTCGCTTTCCGCTGTTGCTCGTCGGCGCCTTCCTGGCCTTGTACCTGGTCTGGGGTTCCACTTACCTGTTCATTCGCATCGGCGTCGAGTCATGGCCGCCGATGCTGATGGCGGGGGTGCGCTTCCTGATTGCGGGCGGACTGCTATACGGCTTCCTGCGCTGGCGCGGGGTGCCGGCACCGACCTGGCCGCAATGGCGTGCGGCAGGTGCCATCGGCTTTCTGCTGCTCAGCTGCGGCAACGGCGGTGTGACCGTGGCCGAACATGCTGGCGTGGCATCGGGCGTGGCGGCGTTGGCAGTGGCCACCGTGCCACTGTTCACCCTGGTCTTTGGCTTGCTGTTCGGCCACCGCAACTCGCGCCTGGAATGGGCCGGGATCTTCCTCGGCCTGCTCGGCATCGGTTTGCTCAACCTCGGCTCGAACCTGCAGGCCAGCCCCATCGGCGCGGCGCTGATCCTGTTCGCGGCGGCTTCGTGGGCATTCGGTTCGGTGTGGAGCAAAAGCCTGCCGCTGCCACAGGGGCCGATGGCCAGTGCTGCCGAGATGCTGGTTGGCGGTGCGGTATTGCTGCTGGGCAGTGTGCTGTCTGGTGAGCGCATGACGCAGATGCCGACTGCTGCTGGCTGGGGCGCGCTGGCTTACCTGGTGCTGTTCGGTTCGATACTCGCCTTCAGTGCCTACATGTACCTGCTCAAGAACGTGCGCCCGGCCGCTGCCACCAGTTATGCCTACGTCAACCCGGCGGTGGCGGTGCTGCTGGGCATCCTCTTCGCCGGCGAAGAAATCGGCGCGGAAGAATGCCTGGCCATGGCGGTGATCATCGGCGCCGTGGTGCTGATCGGCTTGCCGCAGTGGCGCAAGGCTCCCGAACAACCGCTTAAGGGCGAAATCTGCAAGTAGCCAGGGGCGATGCGGTAAACTTGCCGCCTTCGCTGAACCCCCTGACGGTATTGCCATGAATTTCGCCCAACTCGGCCTGATCGAACCGCTGCTGCGCACCTTGCAGCAGCTGGACTACACCACCCCGACCCCGGTCCAGGCCAAGGCCATCCCTGCCGTGCTGGCCGGCCGCGACCTGATGGCCGCAGCCCAGACCGGCACCGGCAAGACCGCCGGTTTCGCCTTGCCAGTGCTGCAACGCCTGGCCTTGGAAGGTGAGAAGGTCGCCAGCAATTCGATCCGTGCGCTGGTACTGGTGCCGACCCGCGAGCTGGCCGAGCAGGTGCACAATAACGTGCGCGAGTATGCCGAGAACCTGCCGTTGAGCACCTATGCGGTGTATGGCGGGGTCAGTATCAACCCGCAGATGATGCGCCTGCGCCGTGGCGTCGACCTGCTGGTGGCGACGCCCGGTCGCTTGCTCGACCTGTTCCGTCAGAACGCGGTGAAGTTCAACCAGGTACAGACGCTGGTCCTCGACGAAGCCGACCGCATGCTTGACCTGGGTTTTGCCGAGGAGCTGCAGTCGGTCTACGCCGCCTTGCCGCGCAAGCGTCAGACGCTGCTGTTCTCCGCCACGTTCTCCGAGCAGATCCGCATGCTTGCCGGCCTGGCCCTGAACGACCCGCTGAGCATTGAAGTCAGCCCGCGCAACGCTGCGGCGACCACGGTCAAGCAGTGGCTGGTGCCTGTGGACAAGAAGCGCAAGACCGACTTGTTCATGCACCTGCTGCGCAAGCAGCGCTGGAAGCAGGTGCTGGTATTCGCCAAGACCCGCAATGGCGTCGATCAGCTGGTCGAGCGCTTGCTGGCTGAAGGCGTCAATGCCGACGGCATCCACGGCGACCGCCCGCAGGCCACCCGCCAGCGCGCGCTGGACAGTTTCAAGGCGCGGGAAATCCAGGTGCTGGTAGCGACCGATGTCGCGGCCCGTGGCCTGGATATCGACGACCTGCCGCTGGTGGTCAATCTCGACCTGCCGATCGTGGCCGAGGATTATGTGCACCGTATTGGCCGTACCGGCCGGGCCGGCAACAAGGGCGAGGCGATCTCGCTGGTGTGTGCCGATGAAGTGCAGATGCTGTCGGCGATTGAAGTGCTGACCCGGCAAACCTTGCCGCGTCATGAGGAGCCGGACTTCATCCCCGAGCACCGGGTGCCGATGACCGATGCCAGTGGCCAGGTGATCAAGAAGCCGAAGAAGCCCAAGAAACCGAAAGAGAACAGCGCCAAGCGTGGCCTGGGGCGCTGGATGGACAGTGCCGAGGCGGGAGCGGCAGAGCCTTCGGTGAAGGCTGTGCGCAAGGTGCCGAGCTTCAACGGCGGGCCGCGCAAGCGCAAACCCTAGTTTCGGGATCTCTAAAAGCCTGTGGGAGCGGACGATGCCTGCGTCAGGAATGCAGCCAGTCTGCTGCAGCTCGCCCCGCTCGCAATCCACTGGCAAAGCACGCCGTCAGCAGATACCCCCCTGTCGGCGCCTCCCAGTCCAGCATCTCGCCCGCACAGAACACTCCCGGCATCCGGCGAATCATCAACCCTTCATCCAGCCCTTCGAAACGCACGCCACCGGCACTGCTGATTGCTTCGTCCAGCGGTCGCGTGCGTACCAGCGTGACTGGTAAGGCCTTGATCGCCCGTGCCAGCGCCTGAGGATCGGCAAAGGTCGCCTGATCCGTCAGCTCCCGCAGCAACCCCGCCTTGACCCCATCGATCCCCAACTGGCTGTGCAGATGCTTGGCCATCGACCGCGACCCGCGTGGTTTGGCCAGCGCCTGGGCAATCTTGTCCACAGGCTTGTCCGGCAGCAGGTCGAGCAACAGCCTGGCCTGCCCCTGATGCTCGATGGCCTGGCGCAGTTGCGCCGACCATGCATACACCAGGCTGCCCTCGACACCCTGGGCGGTGAGGATGAACTCGCCCTTGCGCGGCGCCATGCCCGGCACGCTCAGGGCAATGTTCTTCAGCGGTGCCCCTGCGAACTTGTCCACAAGCACTGGACTCCAGCCTTCGACCTCGAAACCGCAGTTGCTCGGCCGCAGCGGCGAGATATCCACAGTGCGTTCGGCTAGCAAAGGCTGCCAGGCACCATCGGAGCCTAGCCTGGCCCAGCTGGCGCCACCGAGGGCCAGCACCACGGCGTCGGCCCTGACCTGCAATTCACCCTGTGGATAAGCGATTCGCAAGCTGCCGTCGGCATTCCAGCCCAGCCAACGATGGCGGGTGTGGATAACTACCCCGTTGTCACGCAGGCGCTTCAGCCACGCGCGCAGCAGCGGGGCCGCTTTCATGTCGCTCGGGAAAACCCGGCCCGACGTACCGACAAAGGTTTCGATACCCAGCCCGTGAATCCACTGGCGCAGCGCATCGGCATCGAAGTCGCGCAACAACCCGTCGACCTCGTTCTGCCGCTCGGCATAGCGCGAAACGAACTGTGGATAAGCTTCCGAGTGGGTGATGTTCATGCCGCCGACGCCGGCCAGCAGGAATTTGCGGCCCACCGATGGCATCGCGTCGAACACTTCCACCGCCAGGCCCGCCTGGGCCATGGCTTCTGCAGCCATCAGGCCGGCAGGGCCGCCGCCGATAACGACGGCCAGGGGAGGGGAAGCGGGGGATTTTTCAGACATGATAGGCAGCAGGCTGTGGAAAAGACTGCACATTCTAGCGCAGCCGGGCCAACGTAAGCACTGAACAAAAAATGATCAGTGTTCTGCAGGGCACGCAGGCAAAGGGCTGTAGCGCCTTTCCCGCAGGTTATCCACAAGCGGTTCCACAGTCATTGTGAACAACCCATGACGCGCGCCGCACTGTGGTGAAGAATGCCGTGGCGCCTGGCCAAGGCTTCACGGTCCTTGCTGTAGCCGCCGCCGATCACCCCGACCACCGGTATATCCCGGCCCAGGCAGTGGCGCATCACCAACTCGTCACGCGCCGCCAGCCCTTGGTCGGTGAGTTGCAGGTAGCCCAGGGCATCGTCCTTGTGTACATCGACGCCGGCGTCGTACAGCACCAGGTCGGGTTGATACAGCGGCAGCAGATAGTTCAGCGCATCTTCCACCACCTTCAGGTAAGCCGTGTCGCCCATGCCGCGTGGCAGGGGAATGTCCCAGTCACTGTGGGCCTTGCGTGCCGGGAAGTTCTGCTCGCAGTGCAGTGACACGGTGATGGCGTCCGGGGTGTCGTGGAGGATGCGTGCCGTGCCGTCGCCCTGGTGCACATCGCAGTCGAAAATCAGCACCCGGTGCACGCGGCCGGCCTCGAGCAGGTAGCGGCTGATCACTGCCAGGTCATTGAAGATGCAGAAGCCCGCCGGGTGGTCGTAGTGGGCGTGGTGGGTGCCGCCGGCCAGGTGGCAGGCGATGCCGTGCTGCAGCGCCATCTCGGCGGTCAGCAGCGAGCCGCCCACTGCGCGCACGGTACGCCGGGCCAGGGCTTCGCTCCAGGGCAGGCCGAGGCGGCGCTGGTCCTCGCGGGACAACTCGCCGTTCATGTAGCGCTCGATGTAGCTGCGGTCATGGGCCAGGGCGAGGATATCGTTGGGGCAGATGTCCGGGCGCAGCAGGGCCTGGTCGGTGGTCAGCCCACTGTCGACCAGGTGGTCGCGCAGCAGGCGGAACTTGTCCATGGGAAAGCGGTGCTCGGCGGGGAATTCCGGGCTGTAGTCTTCGTGGTAGATCAGCGGCAACGGCATGGGGACTTCGCAATCAGGGCCAGCGCTGATCTTGCCAGTTATTTCCCCACGCTGGCCAATACGCGTTGCCAGTCTGGCTCGTTCAAGCGTCCAAGGATTCGCGCCTTGCCGTTGGCATCCACCGATACGAACAGCGCGCTGGCGTAGTTGCTCTCGCGCTCACCACCGGCCACCCGCTGCTGGCGGGCGAAATGGTCGATGCAGCCATTGTGGGTCACCAGCACCAGGTTGTGCCCCGCACGCTTGCGTGCCAGCGCTTCAATGGCGAACTGGTTGTCGCAGCTTTCCAGCCAGGCTTCGCTCGGTACGGCCTGGCCGAGGATGAAGTGCGCGGTTTGCAGGGTGCGCACTTTGGGGCTGGCGAGCACATCGGCATTGGTCAGGCCCAGTTGCTTCAAGCCTTGGCCGACCCGCGTGGCAGCCTCGCCGCCGGCCACGGTGATGCCGGTAGGGTCGTTCAGGCACGGGCCGGGTGCGCTGTCACAACGTTCGGCGTGGCGGATCATCACGATCACTGCGCCTTCGGCCCAGTCTTGCAGGAGGCCGCTTTCACTCAACTGCTGCTCGTTGCCAAGGTCCACGATATGGGTCCTCGTCGCCAGCCAGGTGGTCACTGCCGCGATGACCATGCACAGGCCAAGAGCGGCACCGAGGGCTTTGCGTGACATGCGTCGCTTGCGACGGGCGTGGATGGCGGGATGGCCCAAGGTGTTGCTCGGCTGCATGCGTCACTCCAATGGCGCGGCGGTGGTTTGGCGGTATTGTGCTCAGCCGTCTGTCGGGGGCTGGTGAAGGGGTTGTGAAAATTGCATTCCGGGCGCCGCCAGTTGCGTGAAAAACCCGGCCGCGCCTACGCTGTTAAGTGCCAAAGCGCAAAACCGGAGCTCGTCCCATGACCCCCATTCTCCACCTGGAAAGCCCACGCCTGGTGCTGCGCCAATGGCGCGACGACGACCTGCGCGAGTTCGCCGCACTGTGCGCCGACCCGCAGGTGATGCGCTATTTCCCTGCGCCGATGACGCGGCTGGAAGCGGCGGCGCTGATCGGCAGGATCCGTGGGCACTTCAACGAATACGGCTTTGGCCTGTGGGCTCTGGAGCGAAAAGATAGCGGCGCTTTCATCGGCATGACGGGGTTGCTCAATGTCAATTTCGACGCGCCGTTCGCCCCGGCGGTGGAGATTGGCTGGCGCCTGGCCCGGCGCCACTGGGGCCTGGGGTTTGCCAGTGAGGCGGCGTGGGCCTGCCTGCGTTGTGCTTTCGCCCAATTGCGCGTGGAAGAGGTGGTGTCGTTCACTAGCGAGAGCAACTTGCCGTCGCAGAAGGTCATGCAGGCCATCGGCATGGTCCAGGACGCCAATGGCAGCTTCGATCACCCCCGCCTGCCCATCGGCCACCCACTGCGCCCTCACGTGCTGTACCGCATTGACCGCGCACATTGGGAGCAGACCCTGCGCACTGAATGAGCCGCCATGCACGGTGTCAATGGCAAACCCTGTATCATTTCCCACCTGAGAGCGCCGTAGAGCTGTGATGCCTTGCTAGGAGAACCCCCGATGAGTCATGTGTTGGACGACCTGGTCGACCTGTTGAGCCTCGAGTCGATCGAGGAGAACCTGTTCCGTGGCCGCAGCCAGGACCTGGGCTTCCGCCAGCTGTACGGTGGCCAGGTGCTAGGCCAGTCGCTGTCGGCCGCCAGCCAGACGGTCGAGGACGCGCGCCATGTGCATTCGTTGCACGGTTACTTCCTGCGCCCGGGCGATGCCAGCCTGCCGGTAGTCTACTCTGTCGACCGCGTGCGTGACGGCGGCAGCTTCAGCACCCGGCGGGTGACGGCGATCCAGAAGGGCCAGCCAATCTTCACCTGCAGTGCGTCGTTCCAGTACGACGAGGAAGGCTTCGAGCACCAAGTGCAGATGCCTGACGTGGTAGGCCCGGAAAACCTGCCGACCGAAGTCGAGCTGGCCAGTGCCCATGCCGACAAGCTGCCCGAGCGCATCCGCGACAAGGTGCTGTGTGCCAAGCCGATCGAGATCCGCCCGGTGACCGAGCGCGACCCGTTCAACCCCCAGCCCGGCGACCCGGTGAAGTACGCCTGGTTCCGCGCCGACGGCACACTCCCGGACGTACCTGCACTGCACAAATACCTGCTGGCCTACGCCTCCGATTTCGGCCTGCTGACCACCTCGCTGCTGCCCCATGGCAAGTCGGTGTGGCAGCGCGACATGCAGATCGCCAGCCTCGACCATTCGCTGTGGTTCCACCGCAACCTGCGCGCCGATGAGTGGCTGCTGTATGCCACCGACAGCCCATGGGCAGGCAATGCCCGTGGCTTCTGCCGCGGCAGCATCTTCAACCGCGCCGGCCAGCTGGTGGCCTCGTCGACCCAGGAAGGCCTGATTCGCCACCGCAAGGACTGGGCATGAGCCTGGCCGAAATCCGCAACTGGGTGTTCGACATGGACGGCACCCTGACCGTGGCGGTGCACGATTTCGCGGCTATCCGCGTCGCCCTGGATATCCCGGCCGAGCACGACATTCTCACCCACCTGGCGGCGCTGCCGGCGGCCGAAGCAGCGGCCAAGCATGCCTGGTTGCTGGAACATGAACGCGACCTGGCGATTGCTTCGACAGCGGCCACCGGGGCGGTGGAGCTGGTGCGTGAGCTGGCCGAGCGTGGCTGCCGCCTGGGCATCCTGACCCGCAATGCGCGGGAGCTGGCGCATGTGACGCTGGAAGCGATCGGCCTGGCGGACTGCTTTGCGGTAGAGCACATTCTCGGGCGCGATGAGGCTGAGCCGAAGCCGAGCCCGGATGGGCTGTTGAAGATTGCCAACGCCTGGGGCGTGGCGCCCGGCGAGCTGGTGATGGTCGGGGATTACCGCTTTGACCTGGACTGTGGGCGGGCCGCTGGTGCGCGCACGGTGCTAGTGAATCTGCCGGATAATCCATGGCCGGAGCTGGTGGACTGGCATGCGGCGGATTGCCGGGCTTTGCGGGTGATGCTGGGCTGAGTTTTGTGTGACCTGTGAGGCCTCTTCGCGGAGCAAGCCCGCTCCTACAGGATTACCGCAGGCTCGGACTCTGTGCGATACCTGTAGGAGCGGGCTTGTCCCGCGAAAGGGCCGGAACTGGCTATGCTGAACCCCAGTCTTTCTCTGAATGGAGCCTCAGTCATGACCAGCAAGGCCATCTATGTGCAACCCGGCGGCGGCTACGACAAGGTCGAAGTCGGCACCTGCGAGGCCCCAGCGCCCAAGGCCGGCGAGATCACTGTGCAGCTGCATGCCAGCTCCCTCAACTATCACGACTTCGCCGTGGTCAGCGGCATGTGGGGGCCGAGCGAGCGGCGCATTCCCATGGCCGACGGCGCCGGCGAAGTGGTGGCGGTCGGCGCGGGCGTGAGTGAATTCAAGGTCGGCGACAACGTGGTCAGTACCTTCTTCCCCGACTGGCTGGACGGCCAGGCGAACGTCGAAGGCTTTGGCCGGGTGCCCGGCGATGGCATCGACGGCTACGCGCGCGAACAGGTGACCGCTCTTGCTACCGCCTTCACGCTGGCCCCCCAAGGCTTCAGCCACGCCGAGGCTGCGACCCTGACCACGGCCGGTCTCACCGCCTGGCGCACATTGATGAGCGATGACCACCTCAAGCCGGGTGACACGGTGTTGGTGCAGGGCACTGGCGGTGTGTCGATCTTCGCCCTGCAGTTCGCCAAGCTGGCGGGGGCCACGGTTATCGCCACGTCGTCCAGCGACGCCAAGCTCGAGCGCCTGAAGGCCCTCGGCGCCGACCACCTGATCAACTACAAGAGCACCCCGGCCTGGGGCGAGAAGGCGCGTGAACTGACGGGCAATCGCGGCGTCGATCATGTGATCGAAGTGGGTGGGCCGGCGACCCTGGAGCAGTCGATGATCGCTGCGCGCATCGGTGGGCACGTGTCGCTGATCGGCATTCTCACCGGCGTGGCCGGGCAGCTGCCGCTGGTGCAGGCACTGGTGCGGCAGATCCGCCTGCAAGGTGTGCTGGTGGGCAGCCGTGCGCAGCAGCAGGCGATGGTGCGGGCGATCGACGCCAATGGCTTGCGGCCGGTGGTGGACAAGCATTTCGAACTGGAGCAGATCGTCGAAGCGTTCCGCTATCAGGAGAGCAACCGGCATTTCGGCAAGATCTGTCTGACCTGGTAACCCGCCTGATGCGCTCCCACAAGGGCAAGGGGCAGCTTGTCAGTCTGGCAGCAGGCGATCCCGGCTGTTGGACAGGTGCAGGCAGATCGCCGCCCGCGCCGCGTCCGGGTCCTGCCGGCGGATGGCGTTGAGGATCGCCTCATGCTCAAGGTTGGCCAGGTAAGCATGCCGCGCCAGCTTGGCCCCGGTGCGCTCGGCCAGGGCCATGCGGTTACGCGGGATCAAGCCGTTGCCCAGCTGCGCCATCATCTCGCTGAAATACAGGTTGCCGGTGGCCTCGGCGATCAACAGGTGAAAGCGCCGGTCCGCCTCGATACAGCTGTCCCCGGCAGCCGCCAAGTCCTGATAGTCATCCAGCGCCTTGCGCATGCGTGCCAGGTGCTCGTCACTGCGGCGCACGGCGGCGAGGGCGGCCGCCTGGCCCTCCAGACCGATGCGCAGCTCCAGCAGGTCGCGCACGCTGGCGGCATTTTCCGCTCCCACGCGCAAACCCGCCTGGCCCTGGCGCTCCATCACGAAGGTACCGATGCCGTGGCGCGGTTCCACCAGGCCTGAGGCCTGCAATTTCGACAGTGCTTCGCGGACCACGGTGCGGCTGACGCCATGCTCGCGCACCAGGGTGTTCTCCGATGGCAGCTTGTCCCCGGGTTTGAAGGTACCCAGCAGGATCTGCTGGGTCAGGCTCGACACCAGGTCATGGGCACGGCTGTGGCTGCGTTTGGCGGGGGAAGTGTCCATGGAAATTCCGGATAGGGTTGCTTGTACGATAAGTTAACCAATAAAAATAATTTCTGCCTGGTTTTTCTCTGCACGGTACAAGGCTGTTAATTACGTTGTCGGCATATTCGGCGCCATGTTGCGATTTATAAGCTTGTATTTTGCTATTTAAGCGATATTTGGCTCCTTGTCGTACAACCTCGCTGCGCATATGCTCCATCCCACTGTCATGTCAGACAACCTCGACCCGCACAAAAACAATTAGTGGGAGATCCACCCGTGAACGACACCCTCGCTCCGTCTGCCCGGAATGAAGGCGACGCTTTGGCCAGTGCCGTGGCCAAGGTCAAACGCCACGTCCTGCCGCTGTTCGTCATCATGTTCATCGTCAACTACCTCGACCGCGTCAACATCGGCTTCGTCCGCCCGCACCTGGAAAGCGACCTGGGTATCAGTGCCGCCGCCTTTGGTTTCGGCGCCGGGCTGTTCTTCATCGGCTACGCGCTGTTCGAAGTGCCCTCGAACATGCTGCTGCAAAAGGTCGGTGCGCGGCTGTGGTTGACCCGCATCATGTTCACCTGGGGCCTGGTGGCCACCGCCATGGCCTTCGTCCAGAACGAAACCCAGTTCTACGTGCTGCGCTTCCTGTTGGGCGTGGCCGAGGCGGGCTTCTTCCCTGGCGTGATCTACTACTTCACCCGCTGGCTGCCGGCCGCCGAGCGCGGCAAGGCGATAGCCATCTTCCTCAGTGGCTCTGCCTTGGCGTCGTTGATTTCCGGGCCGCTGGCCGGCGCGCTGATGCAGATCCAGGGCCTGGGCCTGCATGGCTGGCAGTGGATGCTGTTCATCGAAGGCATGGCCTCGGTGACCCTGTGCTTCTTCGTGTTCTTCTGGCTCGACTCCAAGCCGCAGGATGCCAAGTGGCTGAGCCAGGCCGAACAGGACGCGCTGGTAGCGACCATCGACCGCGAGCAGCGTGAGCGTGAAGCCATCGGTGCGGTGAAACCTTCGGCCTGGAGCCTGCTCAAGGACCGCCAGATCGTGCTGTTCTGCCTGATCTACTTCTGCATCCAGCTGACCATCTACGCCGCCACCTTTTGGCTGCCAAGCATCATCAAGCGCATGGGCGACCTCAGCGACCTGCAGGTCGGCTTCTTCAACTCGATCCCGTGGCTGATCTCGATCATCGCCATGTACGCCTTCGCTGCTGGCTCAACGCGTTGGAAGTTCCAGCAGGCCTGGGTTGCCGGTGCCTTGATAGTCGCCGCCATCGGCATGTTCATGTCCACCACCGGCGGCCCGGTGTTCGCCTTCGTCGCCGTGTGCTTCGCCGCCATCGGCTTCAAGTCGGCCTCGTCGCTGTTCTGGCCGATTCCTCAAGGCTACCTGGACGCCCGTATCGCCGCGGCCGTGATCGCCCTGATCAACTCGGTCGGCAACCTCGGCGGCTTCGTCGCCCCTACCACTTTCGGCCTGCTCGAGCAGCAGACTGGGTCGATCCAGGGCGGGCTGTATGGCCTGGCCGTGACCTCGGTGCTGGCGGCCATCGCCATCTTCTTCGTACGCATTCGCCCCAAAGGCGCTCCCGTTGACGACCTCAAGGCGCCTTCGGCCTTGGGCCAGACCCACTGATGACTGCGAGACAACAACCATGAACATGCAGACCAATCCCGCCGTTCACACCAGCACCCCCGTTGTCACCGACCTGCGGGTGATCCCCGTGGCTGGCCACGACAGCATGCTGCTCAACCTCAGTGGCGCCCATGGCCCGTACTTCACCCGCAACGTCGTAGTGCTGCGCGACAGTGCCGGCAACACCGGGCTGGGCGAAGTACCCGGTGGCGAGAAGATCCGCCAGACCCTGGAAGACGCCCGCAATCTGGTGGTCGGCCAGCCGATCGGCCACTACCAGCGCGTGCTCAACGCCATGCGCCAGACCTTCGCCAACCGCGATTCCGCCGGCCGCGGCCTGCAGACCTTCGACCTGCGCATCACCGTGCACGCGGTGACGGCCATCGAGTCGGCGCTGCTCGACCTGCTCGGCCAGCACCTCAACGTGCCAATGGCGGCACTGCTGGGTGAAGGCCAGCAGCGCGAAGCAGTAAAAATGCTCGGCTACCTGTTCTACATTGGTGACCGCCAGCAGACCGACCTGGCCTATCGCAACGAAGCCGACGCCGATGACGACTGGTTCCGCCTGCGTCACGAAAAGGCCCTGACCCCGGAAGCGGTGGTGCGCCTTGCTGAAGCGGCCAAGCAGCGCTATGGCTTCAGCGACTTCAAGCTCAAGGGTGGGGTGCTACGGGGTGAAGAGGAAATGGAAGCGGTGACGGCCCTGGCCGAACGCTTCCCCGAAGCGCGCATCACCCTCGACCCGAACGGCGCCTGGTCACTGAAGGAAGCCATCGCCCTGTGCCGCGACAAGCACGATGTGCTGGCCTACGCCGAAGACCCGTGCGGTGCCGAGAACGGCTATTCGGGCCGTGAGGTGATGGCTGAGTTTCGCCGTGCCACCGGCCTGCCGACCGCCACCAACATGATCGCCACCGACTGGCGGCAGATGGGCCATGCGATCCAGTTGCAGTCGGTGGACATCCCCTTGGCCGACCCGCATTTCTGGACTTTGCAGGGTTCGGTGCGGGTGGCGCAGATGTGCAACGATTGGGGCCTGACCTGGGGCTCGCACTCGAACAACCACTTCGATATTTCGTTGGCGATGTTCACCCAAGTGGCGGCGGCAGCGCCGGGGGAAATCACGGCCATCGATACCCACTGGATCTGGCAGGACGGCCAGCGCCTGACCCGTGAGCCGCTGCGCATCGTCGACGGCCATGTGCGTGTGCCGGAGCGTCCGGGGTTGGGGGTGGAGTTGGATGAGGACCAGTTGGCCAAGGCCCATGAGTGCTACCGCAACATGGGGTTGGGGGCGCGGGATGATAGCGTCGCGATGCAGTTCCTGATTCCGGGTTGGAGTTTCGACAACAAACGGCCTTGCCTGGTGCGTTAAGGCATCCGGCCTCTTCGCGGGACGAGCCCGCTCCTACAGGATTTGCGTCACATCCGGGATGTGCACTGAACCTGTAGGAGCGGGCTTGAAGAGCTGGACTACATGCGTGAAGGCGGTGCCCTGGTCGACCAGGAAAAGGAACGCAAGAAGGCCAAGAGCAAACCGACCCGCGCCGAACTTGCGCAGCTGTTCACCAGCCGCAACCTGTGGGCGGTGTACCTGGGCCAGTACTGCATCACCGCACTCACCTACTTCTTCATCACCTGGTTCCCGATCTACCTGATCAAGGGCCGTGGCATGACCATCATGGAAGCCGGCTGGGTCGCTGCGCTGCCAGCCATCTGCGGTTTCACCGGCGGCATTCTCGGCGGCTTCGTTTCAGACTGCCTGATCCGCCGCGGCGTGCACCCGTCCAGGGCGCGCAAGACTCCGTTCGTGATCGGCATGGCGCTGTCCACCAGCCTGGTGCTGGCCAACTATGTGGACGGTAACGCGGCAGTGATTGCCCTGATGACCCTGGCCTTCTTCGGCAAGGGCCTGGCGGCGGTGGGCTGGTGCCCGGCCGAAACACATCCAAATGAAAAACAAAAGCGTCAGACGGCCCGCTGGCGTGATCGGATAAGCCATTCGCGACATCTGGCGTTTATGGAAATGCGCTGTCGTGATCGAACAGTTCCGAGGCGTTCTCGTGTAATTTCCCACAGCCTCGCGGGGCTTAAATGAAGCCCGAACCACACCGGCATCTTGCTCTGTGACGTGTGCCAAAGATCAACAACAGAGCACCAGCAACGTGTCGACTTCTTGAATTGAAAGGAGATATTTTCGCCTACGCCTGCCCGTCCTTCCTTGTGTCAGCAAAAAGAGAACAAGATCAATGAACACCGTGGGATCTGATGGCAACCTTGCACAAGGTTTCAAGCCACGTCATGTAACGATGCTGTCGATTGCGGGCATTATCGGTGCAGGACTTTTCGTAGGCTCCGGGCACGCCATCGCGGCGGCCGGGCCAGCCACCATACTTTCGTACTTCGTGGCCGGGACCCTGGTGGTGCTGGTCATGCGCATGCTCGGCGAAATGGCTGTGGCACACCCAGACACGGGATCGTTCTCCACCTACGCTGACCAGGCCATCGGCCGCTGGGCCGGCTATACCATCGGCTGGTTGTACTGGTGGTTCTGGGTGCTGGTGATCCCGATCGAGGCACTGGCGGCAGGGCATGTGCTCAACGCCTGGTTCCCCGACATCCCAAGCTGGATCTTCGCCCTCGCCTCAGTGCTGTTGCTGGCCGGCACCAACCTGTTCAGCGTGGCCAAGTACGGCGAGTTCGAGTTCTGGTTCGCCATCCTCAAGGTTACGGCGATTCTCGGTTTCATCGGCCTCGGTTTTGCCGCGCTGATGGGGTGGCTGCCCAACCGTGAAGTCAGCGGCCTGAGCGGGCTGATGGCCGAACATGGCGGTTTCGCGCCGAAAGGCTGGTCGGCGGTGGTCGGAGCGTTCATCACCGTGATGTTCAGCTTCATCGGCACCGAGGCCGTGACCATCGCCGCTTCCGAATCCAGCGACCCGTCGCGCAATATCGCCAAGGCCACCCGCTCGGTGATCTGGCGGATCAGCACCTTCTACATCCTGTCGATCTTCGTGATCATCTCTGTGGTGCCGTGGAACGACCCGCAGCTGGCAGTGGTGGGGTCGTACCAGCGCGCGCTGGAAATCATGAACATCCCCAACGCTGCCTTCATGGTCGACCTGGTGGTGTTGGTGGCCGTGACCAGTTGCATGAACTCGTCGATCTACATCGCCTCGCGGATGATGTACTCGCTGGCCAAGCGCGGCGACGCCCCGGCGTTCCTCAACAAGACCTCCAAGGTCGGCGTGCCACGTTCCGCAGTGTTCGGCAGCACCCTGATCGGCGCCGGCATTGCCGTGCTGAACTACTTCGCACCCAAGGGCGTGTTCGAGTTCCTGCTGGCCAGCTCCGGCGCCATCGCGTTGCTGGTGTACATGGTCATCGCCATCTCCCAGCTGCGCATGCGCCGCCGCCTGGAGCGCGAGAACACCGAGCTCAAGTTCCGCATGTGGCTGTTCCCGTACCTGACCTGGGCGGTGATCATCTTCATCGCCGGCGCGCTGGCGGTGATGATGTACACGCCTGAGCACCGGGCGGAAGTGAGTTCGACCTTGGGCCTGGCGATCGTGATTTCCTTCCTGGGGATCGTCACCTCCCGGGGCCATGCGCGAACGGTGGGGGCGCGGTCGATGGGGTGATTGAGTTCACCTTGCAACAAGGGCGAGGGCACCAGTGGATGGGTGCCCTTGTTTTTTTGTGTTCGGCGATATTGATTCAGCGCCTATGAGATCGAGCGCCGCCCGCGCGGCGCATCGCGAGCTTTGCTCGCTCCTACGTTTGTTTCAGGCCAGTGACGCCTGTGGCAGACGCGCGCGACCGCCTTGTTTGTTCCACGCGATATTGCGCCATGCGCCAAGGCGTCCGCGCACAAATCCCACAGGACTAACTGGCCCGAAACAAACGTGGGAGCGAGCAAAGCTCGCGATGCGCCGCGCGGGCGGCGCTCGATCTGCTAGGCGCTGAAAATGTTGTGGTGCACGCCTGCCAGCGATAAAAGTCTCACCAGTGGTGAGACAATTTATTCGAGGTCTAGTCGCTTACCATCTCGATGTACCTGTTCACAGCCGGCGCTTTCTCGAAGCGCCGATGCACCAGGCTCAACCACGAGCTGGCCTGGCAATCGGCAATCCGCCGGTAGTTCACCTGCGGCAGGCTGATGCGCTGCACCACCGACTCCGGCACCACGGCGATCCCTTGCCCCAGCGATACCAAGGTAATCACCGCCACCAGGCTGCCCGGCTGCGGCCCCAGCCGTGGGACGAAGCCACCCTGCGCCGCCACTTCCAGCGTGCCGGAAATCTGTTCGGGCAGAATGAAGGTCTCGTTGGCCAGGCGCGCTGCCGGAATCTGCGGCAGTTCGTTGATCCGCAAGCTGGCGGGCAGGGCGAGCACGAAACCTTCCTGATGCAGGGCGATGGCTTCGAGTTCTTCCGGCAGCTCCATCGGTGAACGCACATAAGCCAGGTCGAGCAAGCCATCACGCACCATGTCCGGCAGCTCGGCCATGGGCAGTTCACGAATGTTCAGGCGCACTCCGGGGTGGGCATCACTGAAGCTGATCACCTGCCGCTGCAACATGCCCGAATACGCCGCCGACGCCACGTAGCCCAGCTCGATACGCCCGCTGTCACCCCGCCCGGCACGCTGCGCACCCAGTTGCGCGGCATCGAACTGGCGCACCGCCTGCTCGGCCTCGATCAGCAGCGCCTGGCCGGCAGCGGTGAGGTTCACTTCGCGCTGATTGCGCTCGAACAGCCGTACGCCCAGTTCGCGTTCCATGTCCTGAATCTGCCGGCTGAGAGTGGGCGGGGCGATGCCCAGCTGCTCGGCGGCACGGGTGAAGTGACCGTGGCGGGCGACGCAGAGGAAGTAGCGGAAGTGACGGATTTCCATGCGGTGTTACCTGCAGGCTAATGACGCGGTCCCTTGAGGCTAACAAGCTTCGGGGATGGTGGCATTAAGGTAAGTGCAACCCTCTCGCCTCCTGGAGCCCATCCATGCCCTCAGCACGCTTCACCCTGCTCACCGCCTCCCTGGTCTGCGCCCTGATCATCCTCGACACCAACATCGTCGCCGTTAGCCTGCCCAGCATCGCCCGCGACCTGTCCGGCTCGTTCGCCGATATCGAATGGGTAGTCAGCGCCTACCTCCTGGCCTTCGCCGCCTGCCTGCTGCCCGCCGGCAGCCTGGCCGACCGCTTCGGCCGCCAGCGCATGCTGCTGATCGGCCTGGCCGTGTTCGGCATTGCCTCGCTGGCCTGTGGCGCAGCCCCCAGCCTGCTGTTCCTCGACCTGGCCCGGGCAGCCAAAGGCATAGGTGCAGCCATGCTGCTGACCTCGGCCCTGGCCGCCATCGGCCACCGCTTCCACGAGCCGCAAGCGCGCATGCGCGCCTGGGCGTTCTGGGGTGCCTGCATGGGCGCGACCATCACCTTCGCGCCACTGCTCGGCGGCGTGATCGCCAGCACTCTTGGCTGGCGCTGGATCTTCTACATCAACCTGCCATTGGTCGCGGTGTTGGCGCTGATGGTGCTGCGCAGTATCGAAGAGTCCCGCGACAGTGACGCCGCACGGCTCGACCCGATGGGCAGCCTGACCTTCGCCAGCAGTCTGGGTTGCCTGATCTGGGCGATGATCGATGCCAACCAGGTGGGTTGGACCAGTGTCGATACGCTTGGCCGGCTACTGATCAGCGCGTTCCTGTTTGGGCTGTTCATCATGGTCGAGCGGAGCCAGGAACGGCCGATGATCGACCTGCAACTGATGCGCAGCGGGCGCTTCATCGGGGCCTTACTGGGGATGTTCGCCTATGCAGCTTGTGCGCAGGTGATGATGACGTTGCTGCCGTTGTACCTGCAGAACGGGTTGCAGTTGTCGGCGCTGGCGGCGGGGGCGGGGATGTTGCCGTTTGCCTTGGCGATGTTGCTGACCCCGCAGTGGGGGATGCGACTGACGGTGCGGTTGAGCCCGGCGCAGTTGGCCAGCCTGGTTCTGGGTGCGGGAGCTGGGCTGCTTAATGGGGATACGCAGAAGAACATCATGGCGTGTGTGCCGCGGGAGCGGACGGGGATGGCTTCTGGGTTGAGTACGACTACGCGGTTTGGAGCGATCGTGCTTGCCATCGGCATCTTCGGTGGCGTGTTGGTCACACGCGGTGAACAGTTACTGCGTCAGGCGATACAGCAGGTGGCGCCTGAGCAATTGAGCAATGTTGGCGCCATGGCGACTCGGGTAGCAGCGGGTGACGTGCCTGCGGCGCTTGCGATAGTCGAACCGAGCTTGCGCGAAACTGTGGCCCCCTTGGCGTTGCAAGCGTTCGTGGGGGCTTTCCAGACGATGTTGCTATGTGCCGGCGGTGCGGCATTGGTGTTCTCCGTGCTGGTTGGATTGCTGCTCAGCCGTCCGCTGCCGGCACTGATGCTGCAATCTGCGCGCTAAAGGTCCAGACACAAAAAAAGACGCCCTAGGGCGTCTTCTTTTTTGGATTTGGTGGAGCCGGGGGGATTTGAACCCCCGTCCGCCAGTACTCCGCTGTCGGTACTACATGCTTAGCCGTGTCTACTGATTTAATCCGCAGCCGCCCGACGGGCAGGGTGCTTTGGATGAGTTGGGTAAGTTTTAGTCGCTTTGCCCCCAACGTGCTACACGACGATCCTGTTCTGTATGACAATCATTTCGGGTTTACAGGCATCCCCTGATGATTGCTGGAGCCGAAGCTACCAGGAGAGCGGGCTCAGCTGCTTACGCAGCGAGAGCGTAGCCCTCGTAGTTTTCGTCATTGGCAACTATAGAAAGTTGCAACAGTGGATTTACGAGTTCTGTTACCAACTCGGCATGCACCTAGAGTTTCGCTACCGGCGTCGAATCCTGATCGGCCCCACACTAGCTCTTGGCTAACGCACCTTACGGCACGTGAGACGGAGTATACGCCATTGCGCGGGCGACGTCGACAGCCGGTCCTGTCGCCCGCACTGCAGGGGTTCAAGCACCGCTGCCTGCCGCGCCGCCGCCTTTCTCGGTCTTTTCCAGGCGCTCCAGTACTTTGCTGGTGATGGCGATGCAGCCCTTGGTGTCACCTGACGCCTGGGCGGCCTTGGCTTTGTCTACCTGCTCGGTGAGGGCTTTGTCCAAGCCTTCGGAGGTAGCACCGGCGGTGGCCATGCTGTCGTCGATCTTCTGCAGGTTGGCGGTGCACAGGTCATCTGCGGCGAAGGCCGGGGATGCCAGGAGGGTAGCGGCCGCGAAGAGGGCCGAAAGCGCGGTACCTTTCATGGGTGTCTCCTTTTATGGCCGCTTGGAGGTGGGCCTGTAAGGGTGGACTGCCGGGATTTGCCGAGGGTTCAATCGGGGTGATGGTGTGTGGCAGCTTGAGGGGCCGCAGCGCGGCCCCGGGGCAGGTCAGACGCTGCGCGGGCGGGTGACGCGGTCTACCAGGTAGACCAGGCCGTGATAGTCGATACCGCTGTGGCTGGACAGGCCGATTTCACAGGTGCGGCTGGTAGAGATGCCTTCACTGCAATACTGCACCGCATCCTTCAAGCTACGCAGCGAGTGGGCGTTGAGTTCGGGGGTGGTGAAGCCCTTGTCGCCGGCAAAGCCACAGCAGTGAATGCCTTCCGGAATCACCACCTGCTTGCTGCAACGGCGCGCCAGGTCGATCAGTGCCTGGCTTTCGCCCAGGTGCTGGGTGCTGCAGGTCACGTGCACGGCCACCGGCTCGTCCTGGGGGGTGAACTCCAGCTTGTCGAGCAGGTGGGTGCGGATGAAGCGCACCGGGTCGTACAGGTCCAGCCGGGTTTCGCCCAGGTCTTGCACCAGGCGCAGTGTGCACGGGCTGGTGTCGCAGTAGATCGGGTCGAGGCCGCCGCGGCTGGCGTGGAGCAGGGCGTTGATCAGCTCCTGGCGCTTGTGTTCGGCCTGCTCGGGGTAGCCCTTGGAGGCGAACGGCTGGCCGCAGCAGAGGCTGTCGGCGTTATCCGGGAACACCACTTGGTAACCGGATTTTTCCAGCAGGGCGCGGGTCTTGTCGAGCAGCGAGCTTTGCTCGCGGTCGGCGTAGGCCGGGCCCATCACGCGCGATACGCAGGCGGCGAGGTACACCACGCGGGGGCGGGCGTCGTTGCTCGTCGGGCCGAAGTCCATGGTGCGCAGCGGCTGTGGCATGGCCGGGGTCCACTGCGGCAGGCGGCCTTTGCTGGCCTTGCTCAGTGATGCGCTGAGGCGCCCGAGGCGTGGGGCGCCGAGCAGTTTGCGGGCGGTGTTGGCGGCGGTGAGGGTGAAGCGGGCGCCGCCCAGGGCGGTGTGGAAATGCTCGGCCAGCCAGTCGGCGGCCTTGGCGTGGTTGGCAGCCTGGCTGCGCAGCTTTTTCACCAGTTCGCCGGTGTTGATGCCGACCGGGCAGCGCTGGGCGCACAGGCCAGTGGCGGCGCAGGTGTCGATGCCTTGGTACTGGTAGGTCTGCAGCAGCTCGCGGGTGTCGACGCCGGCGCGTTGCTTCGCCTGGATGTCGCGCCACATGACGATGCGCTGGCGTGGGCTGAGGGTCAGGCCCTTGGAGGGGCACACCGGCTCGCAGAAGCCGCACTCGATGCACTTGTCGACGATTTCGTCGGCGGCGGGCAGTGGCTTGAGGTTCTTCAGGTGGATATCCGGGTCTTCGCTCAGCACGACGTCGGGGTTGAAGATGCCGTTGGGGTCGAGCAGGCGCTTGAGCTTCCACATCAGCTGGTAGGCGTCATGGCCCCATTCCAGCTCCACGAACGGTGCCATGTTGCGGCCGGTGCCGTGTTCGGCCTTGAGCGAGCCGCCAAACTCGACGGCAACCAACTGCGCGACGTCGTCCATGAACGCCTGGTAGCGCGTGACTTCCTCGGCGCTGTTGAAACCCTGGGTGAAGACGAAGTGCAGGTTACCCTCCAGCGCGTGGCCGAAGATGATCGCCTCGTCGTAGTGGTGCTTGTCGAACAGCTGGATCAGGCGGTTGACGCCTTCGGCCAGCTGCTCGACGGGGAAGGTGACGTCTTCGATGATCACCGTGGTGCCGGTCTGGCGCACGGCGCCGACGGCGGGGAAGGTATCCTTGCGGATTTTCCACAGCTGGTTGTACACGGCCGGGTCTTCACTGAAGTCGACCTTCTGCTCCAGCGGGTAGTCGGCGATCGAGGCCATTACCAATTGCAGTTGTTCGTGCAGCAGGCTCTGGCTGGCGGCGCGGGACTCGATCAGCAGGGCGCAGGCGTTGTCCGACAGGCCTTTGACCCACAGCGGCATGCCCGGCATGTTCTGCACCGAACGCAGGCTGCGGCGGTCGAGCAGTTCCACGGCGGACACCGGCTGGCGCTTGAGTACGGTGACGGCGCGGCAGCAGCTTTCCACGCTAGGGAACACCAGCAGGGCGCTGGCCTTGTGCGGGTGATCGGGCACGGTGTCGTAGGTGACGGCGCTGATGAAGCCCAGGGTACCTTCGGAACCGACCAGCAAGTGCTGCAGGATATCCAGCGGCTGGTCGTAGTCCACCAGCGCATTGAGTGACAGGCCAGTGGTGTTCTTCAGTCGGTATTTGTGCCGGATGCGGTCGGCCAGTTCGGTGTTGGCGCGAGTTTCGCGGCCCAGGCGGGCCAGCGATTCGAGCAGGTCGGCGTGGCTGCTTTTGAAGGCTGCGACACTGGCCGGATCTTCGCTGTCCAGGCGGGTGCCGTCGGCCAGCACCAGGCGTAGGCCGGCGAGGGTGTGGTAGGTGTTCTGGGCGGTGCCGCAGCACATGCCGCTGGCGTTGTTGGCGACGATGCCGCCGATCTTGCAGGCATTGATCGAAGCCGGGTCGGGGCCGATCTTGCGCCCGTACGGGGCCAGCCACGCGTTGGCCTGGGCGCCGATGACGCCGGGTTGCAGGCGGATCTGCTCGCCCTGGCCGCGGATTTCACGGCCGTTCCAGTTATCGCCGAGCACGATCAGCACCGAGTCGCTGATGGCTTGGCCGGACAGGCTGGTGCCGGCGGCGCGGAAGGTCACTGGTACGCGATCGCGTTGGGCCAGTTGAATCAGCCCGACCACTTCGTCCTCGGACTCGACGCGCACCACCAGCTTGGGAATCAGCCGGTAGAAGCTGGCATCGGTGCCGAAGGCCAGGGTGGATGTCGGGTCGTCGAAACGTCGTTCGGCGGGGATCAGGCGCTCGGCATCACGCAGGAACGCAGCGGGCAGGCTCATGCAATCTCCTCGCGGGGCCGCAGCGTCTGGCGCGCGGCGTGCCCCGGTCATTCAGGCGGTACGGTTGGCAGGCGCTCAGGCGCCCAGTTCGCGGACCAGCGAGTCGCGGGTGATCTCGCTGATCGACTTGGCGCCGGTCAGCACCATGGCCACGCGCATTTCCTTCTCGAACAGTTCGAGCAGGTTTTTCACCCCGGCCTGGCCATGCACCGCCAGGGCCCAGAGGAAGGCGCGGCCGATCAGCACGGTGTCGGCGCCGAGGGCGATCATGCGCACCACGTCGAGGCCGCTGCGGATGCCGGAGTCGGCGAGGATCTTCAGGTCACCTTTTACCGCGTCGGCAATCGCCGGCAGGGCGCGGGCGCTGGACAGCACGCCGTCGAGCTGGCGGCCGCCGTGGTTCGACACGACGATGCCGTCGGCGCCGAACTTGACCGCGTCACGGGCATCATCGGCGTCAAGGATGCCCTTGATGATCATTGGGCCGTCCCAGAATTCACGAATCCACTCCAGGTCCTTCCACGAGATCGACGGGTCGAAGTTGTTGCCCAGCCAGCCGATGTAGTCGGCAAGGCCGGTGGGGTTGCCGCGGTACTTGGAGATGTTGCCCAGGTCGTGCGGGCGGCCCATCACGCCGACGTCCCACGCCCACTCAGGGTGCGTCATGGCCTGCAGCACGCGGCGGATCGGGCCGTTCGCGCCGCTCATGCCGGAGTGGGCGTCGCGGTAGCGGGCGCCGGGCACCGGCATGTCGACGGTGAACACCAGGGTTTTCACGCCGGCGGCCTTGGCCCGCTCCAGGGCGTTGCGCATGAAGCCGCGGTCCTTGAGCACGTACAGCTGGAACCACATCGGCCGGTCGATGGCGGGCGCCACTTCTTCGATCGGGCACACCGACACCGTCGACATGGTGAAAGGAATGCCATGGGCTGCCGCCGCGCGCGCCGCCTGCACTTCGCCACGGCGGGCGTACATGCCGGTAAGGCCGACCGGGGCCAGGGCCACGGGCATGCTCAGGGTCTCGTCGAACAGCTTGGTTTCCAGGCTGAGCTCGGACATGTTCTTCAGCACGCGCTGGCGCAGGGCAATGCTGGCCAGGTCCGAGACGTTGTGGCGTAGGGTGTGCTCGGCGTAGGCACCGCCGTCGGCGTAGTGGAAGAGGAAGGGAGGCAGCTTGCGTTGGGCCGCGGCGCGATAGTCGGTGGAGGCGGAAATGATCATGGATTCTCGCAGCGTGGGTTGAAGGAGATGCCGGGCGCGTGATGGCGCCCGGCCCCTTTCACTTTAGTGATGAACCAGCATGCCGGTCAGCCAGTAGGCCTGGATCAGGGTGATCAGGCCGACGATGGTGGCGAAGAACAGGCTGTGCTTGACGGTGAAGCGGAACAGGTCGGATTCCTTGCCGACCAGGCCGGTGGCGGCGCAAGCCACGGCGATCGACTGTGGCGAGATCATCTTGCCGGTCACGCCGCCGCTGGTGTTGGCCGCTACCAGCAAGGTGTCGTTGACCCCGATCTGGTGCGCAGTGGTGGCCTGCAGCGAACTGAACAGGGCATTGGACGAGGTGTCGGAACCGGTCAGGAACACGCCCAGCCAGCCGAGGAACGGCGAGAAGAACGGGAACGCGGCGCCTGTGCCGGCCAGCACCAGGGCCATGGTCGAAGACATGCCCGAGTAGTTGGTGACGAAGGCGAAGGCCAGCACCATTCCAATCGACAGGATCGGCCAGCGCAGTTCCCAGAAGGTCTCTTTGAAAGTGGTCAGACCAGTTTTGAAGTTGATCTTCAGCACGGCCATGGAGATCAGGGCCGAGAGGAAGATGGCCGTGCCGGTGGCGGAGATCGGGTCGAGCTTGAACACCGCTGGCATGGCCGTCGGCGCGGTGACGATCGGCGCGGTCTTGATCACCAGTTGGTCGAGGTGCGGGATGGCGAAGTTGAACACGAAGTTGTACATCGCGCCGCCCGGAGCGAAGGCCGCCTTGAACGGCTTCAGGGTCCAGATGGTGACCAGCACGGTGAGGATCAGGAACGGCGACCACGCCTTGAAGATTTCGCCGAAGCTGTACGGGGTCGGCTGGCTGCCGCTCGGCTGCACCACGGCGGCGCCGACGCTGCCTTTGGCTTCGCTGAACGAGCGCTTGGGTTGCCAGACTTTCAGGAACAGCGTCAGGCAGATCAGGCTGGCCAGGGCCGAGGTGATGTCTGGCAGCTCAGGGCCGATGAAGTTCGAGGTGAAGTACTGGGTCACGGCGAAGCTCAGGCCGGCAACCAAGGCTGCGGGCCAGGTTTCCTTCACGCCGCGCAGGCCGTCCATCATGAACACCAGCCAGAACGGTACGAACAGCGACAGCAGTGGCAGCTGGCGGCCGGTCATGGCGCCGATGTGGAAGGCGTCGATGCCGGTGACCTGGCCGGCCACGATGATCGGGATGCCCAGGGCGCCGAAGGCCACCGGTGCGGTGTTGGCGATCAGGCACAGGCCGGCGGCATACAACGGGTTGAAGCCCAGGCCCACCAGTAGCGCGGCAGTGATGGCCACCGGGGCGCCGAAGCCGGCCGCACCTTCGAGGAAGGCACCGAAGCAGAAACCGATCAGCAGTACCTGCAGGCGCTGGTCGTCGGTGATCGACAGCACCGAGCTGCGGATCACTTCGAACTGGCCGCTCTTGACCGTGAGTTTGTACAGGAACACCGCGGCAACGATGATCCAGGCAATCGGCCAGAGGCCGTAGAGGAAGCCATAACCTGCGGCAGCAAGGGCCATGTCGACAGGCATCTGGAAGGCGAAGATCGCCACCAGGATCGACAGGCCAAGGGTGATGCTGCCAGCCACGTGCCCTTTGAGGCGGAACACGGCCAGGGCCAGGAAGAAGAACACGATAGGGATGACCGCCGCCAGTGCGGACAGGCCGAGACTACCAAGCGGGGTATAGAGTTGTTGCCAGGTTTGCATATGGGGTGGCCCCTAATTGTTGTTGGTCAGGCACTGGCATTGGATAATTGGTAAGACCAATTTACAATGGCTGGCCGCTAGGTTAAAAGCGCTGTTGTGGGTGTGTCAATTTGTCTCGTGCAAAACTTTGGTCGCGGGTCGATGAACGGGCAGCTGCTTGCAGGCGAAAACCGTCGCCTGATGCGTGCTGGCGTGGCGTGGATCGGCGAGAATAGGCACCCCCGTGAAATTGGCCGGGGTTTGTGGAGAGCATGTGATGGTTTTTGATCAGGTCCGCCAACGGCGCCTGTCCGACGACATCGTCGATCGGTTGGAAGGGATGATTCTGGAAGGCACGCTGACCTCTGGGCAGCGGCTGCCGGCCGAACGCGTCCTGGCCGAGCAGTTCGGTGTGTCGCGCCCGTCACTGCGTGAGGCGATCCAGAAGCTGGTGGCCAAGGGGCTGCTGGTGAGCCGCCAGGGTGGCGGCAATTACGTGGCCGAATCGCTCGGCTCGACGTTCAGTGACCCGCTGCTGCAATTGCTCGAGCACAGTGCAGAGGCGCAGCGCGACCTGCTCGAGTTTCGCCATACCTTGGAGGCGTCATGCGCCTACTACGCGGCCCAGCGCGCTACCGAGCCCGATCGCGCGCGGCTGAAGGCGGCGTTCGATACCTTGCAGGATTGCTATGCGCGCGCAGACGAGGTAACGCGGGCGGAGGAGGGCGCGGCCGATGCACGTTTCCACCTGGCAATTGCCGAGGCCAGCCATAACGCGGTGTTGCTGCATACCATTCGTGGCCTGTTCGATCTGCTCAAGCGCAACGTGGTGACCAACATCGGTGGCATGTATCAGCAGCGCACGGAAACACGCGACATGCTGATCAATCAGCACCGCGAGTTGTACCAGGCGATTGTCGAGGGTAGGGCGGAGGATGCGCGGGAGGTATCCAGCCGGCACATTCTGTATGTGCAGGAGGTGCTGGAAGAGGCGCAGGACGAGGCGCAGCGTGTAGCGCGGGCGGAGCGGCGCAGCGGGCGTTGAGATGGGGGACTGCCTCTTCGCGGGTAAACCCGCGATGAGGCAGTCACAGGCTAAAGAGTGATTACTCTTCCTTGCCCTTGTTCCGCACCGCACGCTGCAGCTCGCGGTTGGAGTCGCGTTCGCGCATGGTGTCGCGCTTGTCGAACTCCTTCTTGCCCTTGCCAAGCGCGATCTCGCACTTGATCAGGTGCTTGCTCCAGTACAGCGCCAACGCCACGCAGGTGTAGCCTTTTTGCGCCACGGCGGCCTCCACACGCTCGAGCTCGCGCTTGTTCAGCAGCAGCTTGCGGGTGCGCATGGGGTCGGCGATGACGTGGGTGCTGGCGGTGTTCAGCGGGGTGATGTGGCTGCCGAACAGCCAGGCTTCGCCATCCTTGAGCAGCACGTAGCTGTCGGTCAGGTGCGCCTTGCCGGCCCGCAGGCTTTTTACTTCCCAGCCGGACAGGACCAGCCCGGCCTCGAACTTGTGTTCGATGAAGTAATCGTGTCGCGCCTTTTTGTTTTGCGCGATGGTCCCGGTCGGATGTTTCTTTTGTTTAGCCATAGGGGCGGCATTATAGGCAAGTCATTACCCGGTCGGCTATGGGATTTCGGTGTGCTTGAGCCACTGCAATGAATACCGGACAATACAAGGCCTGTTCTATGCACAGAACCTGTTTTCGGCACGCTGCGAAGCGCCGCCACCCAGCCTTGGAAGTGACGCCTGGATGACTACCCATATTCAACGTTCCGCCCTGCTGCCGTACCCTGCCCAGGCGCTCTACGATCTGGTCAATGATGTGGCCAGCTACCCTGAATTCCTGCCCTGGTGCTCGGCGTCGACCGTGATCGAGGCCAGTGACACGCACATGCGGGCGAAGCTGGAAGTGGCCAAGGGCGGCATGAGCCAGCAGTTCGTCACCCGCAATGTGCTGGTGCCAGGGCAGTCCATCGAGATGAATCTGGAAGAGGGGCCGTTCACTCAGCTGCATGGCCTGTGGGTGTTCAAACCGCTCGGTGAAAAGGCCTGCAAGATCAGCCTGGACCTGACCTTCGACTACGCCGGCGCAATTGTGCGTGCCACGCTTGGGCCGCTGTTCAATCAGGCAGCCAATACCCTGGTGGATGCGTTCTGCCAGCGTGCCAAGCAGCTCAATGGTCAAGGTTGAAGTGGCCTACGCCACGGCCGAGCGCCAGTGGCTGTTGGTCTGTGACGTAGCGGATGGGACGACTGTGCGTGAAGCATTGCGCCTGTCCGGGATTGCCGCGCAAGTCGGCGGGCTGAATGTCGAGGAATGCCCGGTGGGCATTTTTGGCAAGGTGGTTGCGGATGCGCACGAGCGTGTGGTCGAGGAGGGGGATCGCCTGGAGATCTACCGGCCTCTGCTGATCGACCCGGTCGAGGCGCGCAGGCAGCGTGCCGCACAGGCCAAGGCCAAGCGCTAGCTGCTCTGGCAGGCAATAAAAAGCCCGGACCATGGTCCGGGCTTTTTCGTCTGGCCGGCAATTACTGCGGCGAGGTTTCCAGCGGTGCTGGCGTCGGCACTGGGGTGGTCTCGATGGTATCGATCTCGCGCTGGATGGATTCTTCCGTCGAGCCTGGCTTGGCTGGCTTCTCTTCCGGCTGCGGCTTGGCCTGCTCTGGCTGGGTGGCCGGGCTGACCGTGGTGTTGCTGCTGCCACCGAGGATTTCCTGGTCGCGGCTCACACCTGGCATGAAGTCGCCAGACAGGCTGACCAGTTGGTCGCTGTCGTTGAAGAAGATACTCATGCGTTCCTGCTGGCGTTTGCCGCCACCAGGTTGCAGGCTGTACAGGTAGTCCCAACGGTTGGTGTTGAAAGTGTCCTGCAGCAACGGGTTACCCATGATAAACCTTACTTGCCGACGGGTCATTCCGGGGCGTAATTGGTCTATCATGTCTTGCGTGACGACATTGCCCTGCTGGATGTCGATCTTGTAAACCCCGGGAAACGAGCAACCGGCGAGTGCGAGCAGTCCCGCGAGGGCGAGGCTGTTTAGCAAGAGCTTGGTGTTTTGCATCGGTGGGCGACTTCCACTATCTTGGCTGGACAACGTAAACCCCGATCATACCCGTATTAAGAGAAGCTGCGAAGCAGCATCGGCGAGAAAGCTGACCATGGTTGAAAATAGCGAATTGCGCAAAGCCGGCCTCAAGGTGACCCTGCCTCGAGTCAAGATCCTTCAGATGCTCGACTCCACCGAGCAACGTCACATGAGCGCCGAGGATGTTTACAAGGCGCTGATGGAGGCTGGCGAGGACGTCGGTCTGGCAACCGTCTATCGTGTACTGACCCAGTTCGAAGCAGCTGGCCTGGTGGTGCGCCATAACTTCGACGGTGGCCATGCGGTGTTCGAGCTGGCTGACGGCGGTCACCACGACCATATGGTCAACGTGGAGACCAGTGAAGTCATCGAGTTCATGGACGCTGAAATCGAGCGCCGCCAGAAAGAGATCGTGGCCGAGCATGGCTACGAGCTCGTGGACCACAATCTGGTCCTTTATGTGCGTAAGAAAAAGTAACGATTTAGCTCGTTATGAATGACAAAGGCGACCTTCGGGTCGCCTTTGTGCTTTCTGGGAGCCTGAAGGTGCTCTCAGGCCTTGCCGGAAACCACCATCTTGCGCGCATGGGCCAGGGATTCCTTGGTCAGGTCGATGCCGCCCAGCATGCGCGCCACTTCCTCGACCCGCTCGCGCTTGCCCAGGCTGGCTACTGCGGTGTGGGTGGTATCGCTGTTGCGCACCTTGTGCACGAACAGGTGATGGTGCCCTTGCGCCGCCACCTGAGGCAGGTGGGTCACGGTCAGGACCTGGCCGCGCTCGCCCAGGCGACGCAGCAACTGGCCGACGATTTCGGCCGTAGGGCCGCCGATGCCGACGTCTACTTCGTCGAACACCAGGGTCGGAATGCGCGAGGTCTGCGCGGTGATCACCTGGATCGCCAGGCTGATGCGTGACAGCTCGCCCCCGGACGCTACCTTGGCCAGGCCCTTGAGTGGCTGCCCGGGGTTGGCGCTGACCAGCAGTTCGATCTGCTCCAGGCCATGGGGTGATAGGTCGTTGCCTTCATTGGGGGTGAGTTCGATGCAGAACCGACCGCCCGGCATGCCCAGGCGCTGAATTTCCTGCTCCACGGCGACAGCCAGCTGTTTGGCTGCCTGCTGGCGCAGGGCGCTCAGTTCCAGTGCCTTCACTTTATAGTGCTGGGCAAAGGCACCAAGCTCCTCGCCCAGGCGTTCGATCGACTCGTCACTGGCGTTCAGGCCTTCGAGTTCGTCCATCAGCTGCTGCTGCAGGTGCGGCAGTTCGGTGGGATGAACGCGGTGCTTGCGCGCCAGGGTGTAGATCGTGTCGAGGCGCTCTTCCAGGGCTTGCAGACGCATGGGGTCTGCATCGAAGTTGTCGAGGAAGCGGTTGAGCTCGCCCATCGCTTCTTCTACCTGAATCTGTGCGCTGGCGATCATGTTCGCGGCTTCGCCCAATGCACGCGGGGCGTTTGCTGCAGCGCCGAGGCGATTGAGGCTGGAGGTGAGGGCGCTGAGCACGTTGCCCGAATCGCTTTCGCTGCACTGGTCGATGACCTGGCGGCAGATGCCGAAGAGGGCTTCGGCGTTGGTCAGGTTCTTGTGTTCCTGCTCCAGTTGTTCCAGTTCGTTTTCGCCCAGGCCGAGGTTGTCGAGTTCTTCAAGCTGGTAGCTCAGCAGTTGATGGCGGGCGCGTTGCTCGTCGCCGGAGTTGCTCAGCCGCTCAAGCTCCAGGCGGGTCTGGCTCCAACGCTTGGCGGCAAGCTGTACCTGGCGGGCCAGGTCGATGGCGCCGGCGTATTCGTCCACCAGGCGGCGGTGGGTGTCGGTCTTCAGCAGTGACTGGTGTTCATGCTGGCTGTGGATGTCGATCAGTAGCTCGCCGAGCGCCTTGAGGTCGCCAAGCGGGCAGGGCGTACCGTTGATATAGCCACGGCTGCGGCCTTCGGCGGTGATGACCCGGCGCAGGATGCACAGGCCGTCGTTGTCCAGGTCGCGTTCGGCCAGCCAGGCATGGGCTTCGGGGATGTCCACCAGGTCGAACGTGGCCAGGATGTCCGCCTTGTCGGTGCCGGGGCGCACCACGCCGCTGTCGGCACGGTCGCCCAAGGCAAGGCCGAGGGCGTCGAGCATGATCGACTTGCCTGCACCGGTCTCGCCGGTGATGACCGACATGCCGCGGGCGATTTCGAGGTCGAGGTGTTCGACGATGGCGTAGTTGTGGATGGACAGGTGCACCAGCATGGGGGCGGCTCCCGAAGTTCAGGTCTGGTTATTTATACAGTACTTTTTTCAGCCCTGCCAATGCCCTCTGGCGGATTCTGTTGCGGCCTGCAAAACCCACTTGCCCCTTGAAGCTGGTTTTTCCGGCCCCATATAGCCGGCAGACACGGCGAGCTTTGCTCGTACAACAGAAATTGCGGAGGAGAGAACCCATGGCTGACGAACAGCTGAATGAAAAAGACCTTAACGCCGAAGAGGCTGGTGCAGTGGATAACGGCGCCCGCGTTCAGGAGCTCGAGGAGCAGCTGGCCGCCGCCAAGGATCAGTCCCTGCGTGTTGCTGCAGAAGCGCAGAACAGCATTCGCCGCGCCGAACAGGAAGTCGACAAGGCCCGCAAGTTCGCCCTCGAGAAGTTTGCTGGCGACCTGCTGCCGGTGATCGACAGCCTGGAGATGGCTCTGACCCACCTCAGCCCTGAGGATGACCAGGTCAAGAACACCCGTGAAGGCGTCGAGCTGACCCTGAAAATGTTCCAGGACACCCTCAAGCGCTACAACCTCGAAGCCATCGAGCCGCACGGCCAGCCGTTCAACCCTGATCACCACCAGGCCATGGCCATGCAGGAAAACGCCGACGTCGAGCCGAACAGCGTGCTGAACGTCTTCCAGAAAGGTTACCTGCTCAACGGCCGCCTGCTGCGCCCCGCCATGGTGGTGGTGAGCAAGGCTCCGGTTGCCCCGCAACCTTCTATCGATGAGAAGGCTTGAAATCTTTCGGGTCATCCCCATCTAGGTGTCAAGCGTTCAAGTATTACCGCAGTTGGCCAGAAGTAGCCGCTGCCACCAAATTCAAGTTTCGGGAGAGTTAACATGGGCAAAATCATCGGTATCGACCTGGGGACCACCAACTCGTGCGTCTCCATTCTGGAAAACGGTAACGTCAAGGTCATCGAAAACGCCGAAGGCGCGCGTACTACCCCTTCGATCGTGGCCTACGCCAACGACGGCGAAATCCTGGTAGGGCAGTCGGCCAAGCGCCAGGCTGTCACCAACCCGCACAACACTCTGTTCGCAGTGAAGCGCCTGATCGGCCGCCGCTTCGAAGAAGACGTCGTGCAGAAAGACATCAAGCTGGTGCCATACAAGATTGTCAAAGGTGGTAACGGCGACGCTTGGGTACAGGCCAACGGCAAGGACATGGCGCCGCCACAGATCAGCGCCGAAGTGCTGAAGAAAATGAAGAAGACCGCCGAAGACTACCTCGGCGAGTCCGTGACCGAAGCGGTCATCACCGTTCCGGCCTACTTCAACGATAGCCAGCGCCAGGCTACCAAGGACGCCGGCCGCATCGCCGGTCTGGACGTCAAGCGCATCATCAACGAGCCGACCGCTGCTGCACTGGCGTACGGCATGGACAAGGCCAAGGGCGACCACACCGTCATCGTTTATGACCTGGGTGGTGGTACCTTCGACGTTTCGGTCATCGAAATCGCCGAAGTCGACGGTGAGCACCAGTTCGAAGTACTGGCCACCAACGGCGACACCTTCCTGGGTGGCGAAGACTTCGACATGCGCCTGATCGACTACCTTGTAGACGAGTTCAAGAAAGAGTCCGGCATGGACCTGAAGAACGATCCACTGGCCCTGCAGCGTCTGAAAGAAGCTGCTGAAAAGGCCAAGATCGAGCTGTCCTCGGCCCAGTCGACCGACGTCAACCTGCCGTACATCACTGCAGACGCTACCGGTCCGAAGCACCTGAACGTGAAGATCTCCCGCGCCAAGCTGGAGTCGCTGGTCGAAGACCTGGTCAACCGTACCATCGAGCCTTGCCGCATCGCCCTGAAAGACGCCGGCATCGACGCCAGCAAGATCGACGACGTGATCCTGGTCGGTGGTCAGACCCGTATGCCGATGGTGCAGAAGGCCGTTGCTGACTTCTTCGGTAAAGAAGCGCGCAAGGACGTCAACCCGGACGAAGCCGTGGCCATGGGTGCTGCCATCCAGGGCGCCGTACTGGCCGGTGACGTGAAAGACGTACTGCTGCTGGACGTAAGCCCGCTGACCCTGGGTATCGAAACCATGGGTGGCGTGATGACCGCGCTGATCGAGAAGAACACCACCATCCCGACCAAGAAGTCGCAGGTGTTCTCGACTGCCGACGACAACCAGGGCGCCGTGACCATTCACGTGCTGCAGGGCGAGCGTAAGCAGGCTGCGCAGAACAAGTCGCTGGGCAAGTTCGACCTGGCTGACATTCCGCCAGCGCCACGTGGCGTGCCTCAGATCGAAGTGACCTTCGACATCGACGCCAACGGCATCCTGCATGTCGGCGCCAAAGACAAGGCCACCGGCAAGGCTCAGTCGATCGTGATCAAGGCCAACTCTGGCCTGTCCGACGAAGAAATCGAGCGCATGGTGCGTGACGCCGAGGCCAACGCCGAGGAAGACCGCAAGTTCGAAGAGCTGGCCGCTGCCCGTAACCAGGGTGACGCGCTGGTGCACTCGACTCGCAAGATGGTCGTTGACGCCGGTGACAAAGTCACTGCTGAAGAGAAGACCGCGATCGAAGCCGCCGTGGTTGCCCTGGAAGCCGCTGTCAAAGGCGACGACAAGGCTGCCATCGACGCCAAGGTCGAAGAGCTGTCCAAGGTATCGGCTCCGGTTGCCCAGAAGATGTACGCCGAGCAGCAGGCCGAACAGCCTCAGGGTGGCGCTCAGCAGCACGCCGAGCCGGAAGCCAAGCACGATGACGTGGTTGACGCCGAGTTCGAAGAAGTGAAAGGCGACGACAAGAAGTAATCGTTGCCTGCTGTCGACCCGTTCACCGGCTTGTGCCGGTGAACTGGTAAGGTGTCGCCGCGCGGGGGCTTGCTCCCGCGTTGGCGTATCTGGAATTCGAGATTTTTTACAGCATTTGTCTGGGCCATTCGTGGTGTGCAGGCAAGTGCTGATGGCGCGGCGCAGATGCCGGACGCCCCACAAGGTGCAAATGACCTATGTCCAAGCGTGATTATTATGAGGTCCTGGGTGTCGAGCGCGGCGCCAGCGAAGCTGACCTCAAGAAGGCCTACCGCCGCCTGGCGATGAAATACCACCCGGACCGCAACCCGGGCGATAAAGAGTCGGAAGACAAGTTCAAGGAGGCCAACGAGGCCTACGAAGTACTGTCCGATGCCAGCAAGCGCGCGGCGTTCGACCAGTACGGCCATGCCGGCGTCGACCCGAGCATGGGTGGCGGCGGTGCCGGCTTCGGCGGTGCCAACTTCTCCGACATCTTCGGCGATGTTTTCAGTGACTTCTTCGGTGGCAGTCGCGGTGGCGGACGTGGCGGTGCCCAGCGTGGCAGCGACCTGCGCTACACCCTGGAGCTGAATCTCGAAGAGGCGGTGCGTGGCACCACGGTCAGCATCCGCGTGCCCACGCTGGTCAACTGCAAGCCATGTGACGGTTCTGGCGCCAAGAAGGGTTCGACCCCGTCGACCTGCCCGACCTGCGGCGGTATCGGTCAGGTACGCATGCAGCAGGGCTTCTTCTCGGTGCAGCAGACCTGCCCACGCTGCCACGGCCAGGGCAAGATCATCACCGACCCGTGCACCTCCTGCCATGGCGAAGGCCGTGTCGAGGAATACAAGACCCTGTCGGTCAAGGTGCCGGCTGGTGTCGATACCGGCGATCGCATTCGCCTTTCCGGCGAGGGCGAGGCGGGCACCCATGGTGGTCCGACCGGCGATCTGTATGTTGTGATCAACGTGCGCGAGCACGAGATCTTCCAGCGTGACGGCAAGCACCTGTATTGCGAAGTGCCGATCAGCTACACCGATGCTGCCCTGGGTGGCGAGCTGGAAGTGCCGACCCTCGATGGTCGCGTGAAGCTGAAAATTCCGGAAGGCACCCAGACCGGCAAGCAGTTCCGCTTGCGTGGCAAGGGTGTTGCCCCGGTGCGCGGTGGTGGTGCCGGTGACCTGTTGTGCCGCGTGGCGGTCGAGACCCCGGTCAACCTGACCCGTCGCCAGCGTGAACTGCTCGAAGAGCTGCGCAGCTCGCTGGAAGGCGACAACTCGCCCAAGGCCAACGGCTGGTTCGATGGCGTGAAGCGCTTCTTCGGCGATCTCTGAGAAGGAAAATGGCTATGCGACGTATTGCAGTGATGGGCGCGGCGGGGCGGATGGGCAAGACCCTCATCGAAGCCGTTCAGCAAACCCCTGGTGCGGGGCTGACAGCGGCGATCGATCGTCCGGACAGCTCGCTGGTCGGGGCCGATGCGGGTGAGCTGGCAGCGCTGGGTCGGATCGGCGTACTGCTGTCCGATGACCTGGCCAAGGTTGCCGATGAATTCGACGTGCTGATCGACTTCACTCACCCTTCGGTGACGCTGAAGAACCTGGCGTTCTGCCGCAAGCACGGCAAGGCGATGATCATTGGTACCACTGGTTTCACCGCCGAGGAGAAGCAATTGCTCGCCGAGGCGGGCAAGGACATCCCGATCGTGTTCGCCGCCAACTTCAGTGTCGGTGTCAATCTCAGCCTCAAGCTGCTGGACATGGCTGCGCGGGTATTGGGTGATGATGTCGACATCGAGATCATCGAGGCGCACCACCGTCACAAGGTCGATGCGCCGTCGGGTACCGCGCTGCGCATGGGTGAAGTGGTTGCCAATGCGCTGGGGCGGGATCTGCGGGAAGTGGCGGTGTATGGCCGTGAAGGCCAGACCGGCGCGCGTGATCGCAAGACCATTGGCTTTGCCACCGTGCGTGCCGGCGATGTGGTCGGTGATCACACCGTGCTGTTCGCTGCTGAAGGTGAGCGCCTGGAAATCACCCACAAGGCTTCCAGCCGCATGACCTTCGCCAAGGGCGCGGTGCGTGCTGCACTGTGGCTGGATGGGCGCGAACCGGGCCTGTACGACATGCAGGACGTGCTCGAGCTGCGCTGAGCAGCTCGGGTCGCTGCGCCCTCTGTCGCAATCATGTGTTTTAGAGACACATATGCGGTAGACCGAAAACGCACTTTTCTGTAAGCTACAGCTTTAGTGTGTCCACTAAAAGCGCGCAGCGAATTGAATTCAGCACATAAAAGCGGGGTGACGTGTCCATACGTCACTCCGCTTTTTTGCAACCTGCGATCGCCCTTTCATGCTTGATTTACGGGAGGTCTTCTTGACAAAGCCAGCCATACTCGCCCTTGCCGACGGCAGTATTTTCCGCGGTGAAGCTATCGGAGCCGACGGTCAGACCGTTGGTGAGGTGGTATTCAACACCGCTATGACCGGCTACCAGGAAATCCTTACAGACCCTTCCTACGCGCAGCAAATCGTTACCCTGACCTATCCGCACATTGGCAACACCGGCACCACACCGGAAGACGCCGAGTCGAACCGCGTCTGGTCCGCTGGCCTGGTCATCCGTGACCTGCCGCTGCTGGCCAGCAACTGGCGTAACACCCAGTCGCTGCCTGAGTACCTCAAGGCCAACAACGTCGTCGCCATCGCCGGCATCGACACCCGTCGCCTGACCCGTATTCTGCGCGAAAAAGGCGCTCAAAACGGCTGCATCCTGGCTGGTGACAACATCAGCGAAGAAGCCGCCATCGCTGCTGCCCGCGGCTTCCCTGGCCTGAAGGGCATGGACTTGGCCAAGGTCGTTTCCACCAAGGAACGCTACGAGTGGCGCTCCAGCGTGTGGGAACTGAAAACCGACAGCCACCCGACCATCGACGCTGCCGACCTGCCGTACCACGTGGTCGCTTTCGACTACGGCGTCAAGCTGAACATCCTGCGCATGCTGGTTGCCCGCGGCTGCCGCGTGACCGTGGTGCCTGCCCAGACCCCGGCCAGCGAAGTGCTGGCACTGAATCCGGACGGCGTGTTCCTGTCCAACGGCCCTGGTGATCCGGAGCCATGCGACTACGCGATCCAGGCGATCAAGGAAATCCTCGAAACCGAGATTCCGGTATTCGGCATCTGCCTCGGCCACCAGCTGCTGGCCCTGGCCTCCGGCGCCAAGACCGTGAAGATGGGCCACGGTCACCACGGTGCCAACCACCCGGTCCAGGACCTGGACACCGGCGTGGTCATGATCACCAGTCAGAACCACGGTTTCGCCGTTGACGAAGCCACCTTGCCGGGCAACGTCCGCGCCATTCACAAGTCGCTGTTCGACGGCACCCTGCAGGGTATCGAGCGCACCGACAAGAGCGCGTTCAGCTTCCAGGGCCACCCTGAAGCGAGCCCAGGCCCGACCGACGTCGCGCCACTGTTCGATCGTTTCACCGATGCCATGGCCAAGCGCCGCTGAGCATCCTGCATCAAGGCCCCGGGCCGGCTCGCGCCGCGCCCGGAAGCGCCTGACCCAGATTGTTCAAGACGGCTTGCCGACTGACCCGCGGATTTGAGTGACAACCATGCCAAAACGTACAGACATCAAAAGCATCCTGATTCTCGGCGCTGGCCCGATCGTGATCGGCCAGGCCTGCGAATTCGACTATTCCGGCGCCCAGGCCTGTAAAGCCCTGCGCGAGGAAGGTTTCCGCGTCATCCTGGTGAACTCCAACCCAGCCACCATCATGACCGACCCGGCCATGGCCGATGCCACCTACATCGAGCCGATCAAGTGGCAGTCGGTGGCCAAGATCATCGAGAAAGAGCGCCCGGACGCAGTACTGCCAACCATGGGTGGCCAGACTGCTCTGAACTGCGCCCTGGACCTGGAGCGCCACGGCGTTCTGGAGAAGTTCGGCGTAGAGATGATCGGTGCCAACGCCGACACCATCGACAAGGCCGAAGACCGTTCGCGCTTCGACAAGGCGATGAAGGACATCGGTCTGGAGTGCCCGCGCTCTGGTATCGCCCACAGCATGGAAGAGGCCAATGCGGTCCTCGAGAAGCTTGGCTTCCCGTGCATCATCCGTCCTTCGTTCACCATGGGCGGCACTGGCGGCGGTATCGCCTACAACCGTGAAGAATTCGAAGAAATCTGCACCCGTGGTCTGGACCTGTCGCCGACCAAGGAACTGCTGATCGACGAATCGCTGATCGGCTGGAAGGAATACGAGATGGAGGTGGTCCGTGACAAGAAGGACAACTGCATCATCGTCTGCTCCATCGAGAACTTTGACCCGATGGGCGTGCACACCGGTGACTCGATCACCGTGGCTCCGGCACAGACCCTGACCGACAAGGAATACCAGATCATGCGCAACGCCTCGCTGGCGGTGCTGCGTGAAATCGGTGTCGAAACCGGTGGTTCCAACGTGCAGTTCGGTATCTGCCCGAACACCGGCCGCATGGTCGTGATCGAGATGAACCCGCGCGTTTCGCGTTCGTCCGCCCTGGCGTCCAAGGCCACCGGCTTCCCGATCGCCAAGATCGCCGCCAAGCTGGCCATTGGTTACACCCTCGACGAACTGCAGAACGACATCACCGGCGGTCGTACTCCGGCGTCCTTCGAGCCGTCGATCGACTACGTCGTGACCAAGCTGCCACGCTTCGCCTTCGAGAAATTCCCGAAAGCCGACGCCCGCCTGACCACCCAGATGAAGTCCGTGGGTGAAGTCATGGCCATCGGCCGTACCTTCCAGGAGTCCCTGCAGAAAGCCCTGCGCGGCCTGGAAGTCGGTGCCTGCGGCCTCGACCCGAAAGTCGACCTGGCCAGCCCAGAAGCTGCCAGCATCCTCAAGCGCGAACTGACCGTGCCGGGTGCCGAGCGTATCTGGTACGTTGCCGACGCCATGCGTTCGGGCATGACCTGTGAAGAAATCTTCGCGCTGACCGGCATCGACATGTGGTTCCTGGTGCAGATGGAAGATCTGATCAAGGAAGAAGAGAAGGTCAAGACCCTGGCCCTGTCGTCGATCGACAAAGACTACATGCTGCGCCTCAAGCGCAAGGGCTTCTCGGACCAGCGCCTGGCCAAGCTGCTCGGTATTACCGACAAGAACCTGCGCCGTCACCGCCACAAGCTGGAAGTGTTCCCGGTGTACAAGCGCGTCGACACCTGCGCCGCCGAGTTCGCCACCGACACCGCCTACCTGTACTCGACCTATGAGGAAGAGTGCGAGGCCAACCCGTCGACCCGCGACAAGATCATGATCCTGGGTGGCGGCCCGAACCGTATCGGCCAAGGTATCGAGTTCGACTACTGCTGCGTACACGCCGCACTGGCGCTGCGTGAAGACGGTTACGAGACCATCATGGTCAACTGCAACCCGGAAACCGTCTCCACCGACTACGACACCTCCGACCGCCTGTACTTCGAGCCGCTGACCCTGGAAGACGTGCTGGAAGTCTGCCGCGTCGAGAAGCCGAAGGGCGTCATCGTTCACTACGGCGGCCAGACCCCGCTGAAACTGGCTCGCGCCCTGGAAGAAGCCGGCGTGCCGATCATCGGTACCAGCCCGGACGCTATCGACCGTGCCGAAGACCGTGAGCGCTTCCAGCAGATGGTTCAGCGCCTGAACCTGCTGCAGCCGCCAAACGCTACCGTGCGCAGCGAAGAAGAAGCCATCCGCGCTGCTGGTGGCATCGGTTACCCGCTGGTTGTGCGCCCATCCTACGTACTGGGTGGCCGCGCCATGGAGATTGTCTACGAACTGGACGAGCTCAAGCGCTACCTGCGTGAAGCCGTACAGGTTTCCAACGACAGCCCGGTACTGCTCGACCACTTCCTCAACTGCGCCATCGAGATGGACGTGGATGCGGTATGCGACGGCACCGACGTGGTGATCGGCGCGATCATGCAGCACATCGAACAGGCCGGCGTTCACTCCGGTGACTCCGCATGCTCGCTGCCGCCGTACTCGCTGAGCAAGGAAGTGCAGGACGAAGTCCGCGTACAGGTCAAGAAAATGGCCCTGGAACTGGGCGTTGTCGGCCTGATGAACGTGCAGCTGGCTCTGCAGGGTGACAAGATCTACGTGATCGAAGTCAACCCGCGTGCTTCGCGTACCGTACCGTTCGTGTCCAAGTGCATCGGTACCTCCCTGGCCATGATCGCTGCCCGCGTCATGGCCGGCAAAACCCTGAAAGAACTGGGCTTCACCCAGGAAATCATCCCGAACTTCTACAGCGTCAAGGAAGCCGTCTTCCCGTTCGCCAAGTTCCCAGGGGTTGACCCGATCCTCGGCCCTGAGATGAAATCGACCGGTGAAGTCATGGGTGTCGGTGACAGCTTCGGTGAAGCGTTCGCCAAGGCCCAGATGGGTGCCAGCGAAGTGCTGCCGACCGGCGGTACTGCGTTCATCAGCGTGCGTGACGACGACAAGCCGCAAGTGGCTGGCGTTGCCCGCGACCTGATCGCCCTTGGCTTCGAAGTGGTTGCAACGGCAGGCACTGCCAAGGTCATCGAAGCGGCTGGCCTGAAAGTGCGCCGTGTGAACAAGGTGACCGAAGGTCGTCCGCACGTGGTCGACATGATCAAGAACGACGAAGTGTCGCTGATCATCAACACCACCGAAGGCCGCCAGTCGATCGCCGATTCCTACTCGATTCGTCGCAATGCGCTGCAGCACAAGATCTACTGCACCACTACCATTGCGGCTGGTGAAGCCATCTGCGAGGCGCTGAAATTCGGTCCCGAGAAGACTGTTCGTCGCCTGCAGGATCTGCATGCAGGACTCAAAGCATGAGCATGACCAAGTACCCGATGACCGTCCAGGGCGCTCGCGCCCTGGAAGAGGAGCTGACCTTCCTGAGCAAGACCGAGCGCCCGCGCCTGAGCCAAGCCATTGGCGAAGCGCGTGAGCTCGGCGACCTCAAGGAAAACGCCGAATACCATGCGGCCCGTGAAGAGCAGGGCATGGTCGAAGCGCGTATCCGTGACATCGAAGGCCGTCTGCAGAACTCGGTGGTGATCGACGTCACCACCATCGCCCATACTGGCAAGGTGATTTTCGGCACCACCGTGGTGCTGGCAAACACCGAGACCGATGACGAGGTGACCTACCAGATCGTCGGTGAAGATGAAGCTGACGTGAAACAAGGCAAGCTTTCGAGCAGCGCACCGATCGCCCGTGCCATCATTGGCAAGGAAGAAGGTGACACCGTGGTGGTCAAGACACCAAGCGGTACGGTCGAGTACGAGATTGTCGAAGTCAAACACATCTGACCGGCGCCTGCGGGCGCCATCCCTCGAGGGGATCCTCTGGCAGCTGGCCCAGGTTTTTTGGGTCGGTGGCCTGTGGGTGTTCCATGTGGGGCTGGTGCCGGCGCTGAAAGTCAGTGGCCTGGCACCCTTGCTGGTGCAGGACATCGCCGGGCAGATCGACCGCTGGTTGATCGGCGTGGCGTTGCTTGGCTTGTTGACCCAGCTGGCGGTGCTGGCAAGGGTAGACGGCCTGGCGGCCTGGTGGCGGCAGTTTCGCGGCCAGATGCTGTTGTTGGGCTTTGCGGCCTGTGTGGGGTACTACACCTTGCGCTACGGCATCTCGGTCGGCGAGCGCTGGCAGATGTTCTGTTTTCTCGTGTTGGGCTTCTCCGGCATCGTGCTGGTAGCCCAACCGGTCCCGGTCAGGGCGCGCCAGGCGCGCCACTGAGCGGAGCCACCGTCACTTGTAACGGTGGATATTGGACAGCTGCTTGTTCGGCTGCGGATTCTTGCGATAGATGAGCGCCTTCTTGCCGATGGTCTGTACCAGTTCGGCACGGCCGGCCTTGCACAGTTCGCTAATGACAGCGGCGCGCTCTTCGCGATCTTCCGAGCGAATTTCGACCTTGATCAGTTCGTGATCGACCAGCGCACGCTCCAATTCGGCGATCACGCCTTCGTTCAAACCGTTGCCAGCGACGATCAGGACCGGCTTCAGGTCATGACCAATGGACTTGTATTGCTTCTTCTGCTCGTTATTGAGCGGCATAATCTGACCCTTTCCGTCTGATTCTGTAAAATTGACCGGCATTTTACCCGAGGGCCACCGGCTCCGCCCAGTCAATCACGACGCATATCATCGAGGTGCCCCGTGGTACAACGTTCCAAAAGCAGCGCAAACTGGCTGCGAGAGCATTTCAACGATCCTTTTGTGAAACAGGCACAGAAGGATGGCTACCGCTCGCGTGCGAGCTACAAACTCCTTGAGATCCAGGAAAAGGACCGCCTGATCCGCCCCGGCATGAGCGTGATCGACCTCGGCGCGGCCCCTGGAGGCTGGTCGCAGGTGACCAGTCGTCTGATTGGTGGCCAGGGTCGTCTGATCGCTTCCGATATCCTGGAGATGGACTCGATCCCGGATGTGACCTTCATTCAGGGTGACTTCACCGATGACGCAGTGCTCCAGCAGATTCTGGAGGCGGTCGGCGATTCGCATGTAGACCTTGTGATTTCCGACATGGCCCCCAATATGAGTGGTACGCCCGAAGTGGACATGCCGCGCGCCATGTTCCTCTGCGAGCTGGCGCTGGATCTGGCAACCCGCGTACTGAAGCCCGGCGGTGATTTCCTGATCAAGATTTTCCAGGGCGAAGGCTTCGACATGTACCTGAAGGACGTGCGCACCAAGTTCGACAAGGTGCAAATGCGCAAGCCGTCCTCTTCGAGGGACCGCTCTCGTGAGCAGTACCTGTTGGGCAAAGGTTTCAAAGGCGTATGAAAGGCGTGAAGCGCTGCGGCCGATAGTTATTTCCAATCGGCCGCAGCGTCTGGATCGTCCGAACTTCGTGTAGTCTAGCTTTCACAAAGGGTTACAGACGGTGCCTGCGGATGCGTAGGTAATGTAGTAAGTTAGGGCGATGAATATCATGCGAGGCACGGCTGCGTCGTGCGCCGGCCTCAGAGGGTAGCGAATTGAACGACATGGCAAAGAATCTGATCCTGTGGTTGATCATCGCAGCTGTCCTGGTGACAGTGATGAACAACTTCTCCAGCCCTAACGAGCCGCAGACCCTCAACTATTCCGACTTCATCCAGCAGGTCAAGGATGGCAAGGTCGAGCGTGTGACCGTCGACGGCTACATCATTACCGGCAAGCGCGCCGACGGTGACAACTTCAAGACTGTGCGCCCGGCCATCACCGACAATGGCCTGATCGGCGACTTGGTCGACAACCACGTGGTCGTAGAAGGCAAGCAACCTGAGCAGCAGAGCATCTGGACTCAACTGCTGGTGGCGAGCTTCCCGATCCTGGTGATCATTGCCGTGTTCATGTTCTTCATGCGCCAGATGCAAGGTGGCGCGGGTGGCAAGGGCGGGCCGATGAGCTTCGGCAAGAGCAAGGCGCGCCTGCTGTCCGAAGATCAGGTCAAGACTACCCTGGCTGACGTCGCGGGTTGCGACGAGGCCAAGGAAGAGGTTGGCGAGCTGGTCGAATTCCTGCGCGATCCGGGCAAGTTCCAGCGCCTGGGTGGCCGCATTCCGCGCGGTGTGCTGATGGTCGGCCCACCCGGTACCGGTAAGACCTTGCTGGCCAAGGCCATTGCCGGTGAAGCCAAGGTGCCGTTCTTCACCATTTCCGGTTCCGACTTTGTCGAGATGTTTGTCGGTGTTGGTGCCAGCCGTGTTCGTGACATGTTCGAACAGGCCAAGAAGCACGCGCCTTGCATCATCTTCATCGACGAGATCGACGCCGTTGGTCGCCACCGTGGCGCCGGCATGGGCGGTGGCCACGACGAGCGCGAGCAGACTCTCAACCAGTTGCTGGTGGAAATGGACGGCTTCGAAATGAACGATGGCATCATCGTCATTGCCGCCACCAACCGTCCGGACGTGCTCGACCCGGCGCTGCTGCGCCCAGGTCGTTTCGACCGTCAGGTCGTGGTTGGGCTGCCGGATATCCGGGGCCGTGAGCAGATCCTCAAAGTGCACATGCGCAAGGTGCCTATCGGCGAAAACGTCAACCCGGCGGTCATTGCTCGTGGTACTCCAGGCTTCTCCGGTGCCGACCTGGCCAACCTGGTCAACGAGGCTTCGCTGTTCGCTGCCCGCTCCAACAAGCGCCTGGTCGAAATGAAAGAGTTCGAACTGGCCAAGGACAAGATCATGATGGGCGCCGAGCGCAAGACCATGGTCATGTCCGAGAAGGAAAAGAAGAACACCGCTTATCACGAGGCTGGGCACGCGATTGTTGGCCGCCTGGTGCCGGAGCACGATCCGGTCTACAAGGTTTCGATCATTCCGCGTGGTCGCGCCTTGGGTGTCACCATGTTCCTGCCGGAAGAAGACCGTTACAGCCTGTCCAAGCGTGCGCTGATCAGCCAGATCTGCTCGCTCTATGGCGGCCGTATCGCCGAGGAAATGACCTTGGGCTTCGATGGCGTCACCACCGGTGCTTCCAACGACATCATGCGAGCAAGCCAGATCGCTCGCAACATGGTGACCAAGTGGGGCCTCTCCGAGAAGCTCGGTCCGCTGATGTACGCGGAAGAGGAGGGTGAGGTGTTCCTCGGTCGTAGCGCTGGTAGCCAGCACGCCAGCGTATCCGGCGAGACTGCCAAGTTGATCGACTCCGAGGTGCGCAGCATCATCGACCAGTGCTATGCCACTGCCAAGCAGCTGCTGATCGACAACCGCGACAAGCTTGAGGCAATGACCGAAGCTTTGATGAAGTACGAGACCATCGATGCCGATCAGATCGACGACATCATGGCTGGTCGTACTCCGCGTGAGCCCCGTGATTGGGATGACGACAAGGATTCGGGCACGCCGACTGCCCAGAATGATCGCCCGGAATCGCCGATTGGCGGCCCGGCAGCTCAACACTAAGGGCATCTATGAGCTCAGTGCAGTACCCGACCCGGTTGCCTTGCGGCAACCGGGTTCTTGATCTTTCCCGTACCCATGTCATGGGTATTCTCAATATCACTCCCGATTCCTTCTCTGATGGTGGGCGTTTCAGTCAGCGCGACGAGGCGTTGCGCCATGCCGAGGCGATGATCGCGGCAGGCGCCACGCTGATCGACATCGGTGGCGAGTCGACCCGCCCCGGCGCGCGTGCGGTTTCGGTCACCGAAGAGATAGAGCGCGTGGCGCCGATGGTCGAGGCCATCAACAGTCGCTTCGACGTGGTCATTTCGGTCGATACCTCAACGCCTGCGGTCATTCGCGAGTCGGCTCGGCTGGGCGCTGGCCTGATCAACGACGTGCGTGCCCTGGAACGCGACGGTGCCCTGGATGCGGCAGCCGACACCGGCTTGCCGGTCTGCCTGATGCATATGCGCGGCGAGCCCGGGAACATGCAGGACGACCCGCATTACGAAGATGTGACCGTCGACGTTACGCGCTATCTTGAACAACGGATGGCCGCCTGCTCAGCGGCAGGCATCCCCGCCGAACGAATCATTCTTGATCCGGGCTTCGGCTTCGCCAAGACACTGGCGCACAACCTCAGCCTGTTCAAGCATATGGAAGCGCTCTATCGCCTTGGGCGCCCGCTGCTGGTGGGCGTTTCGCGCAAGAGCATGATCGGTCTGACGCTGGATCGTCCGGTCGGTGAGCGACTGTACGGCAGCCTCGCGCTGGCGGCTTTGGCCATGACCAAGGGGGCCAGCATCCTGCGTGTCCATGATGTGGCCGAGACCGTCGATGTGGTGCGCATGATTGCCGCGGTGCAGAACGCCGAATAAGAACATTGGAGTCCCTATGAGCAGAAAATACTTTGGTACCGACGGCATCCGTGGCCGCGTCGGCGAATACCCGATCACGCCGGACTTCATGCTGAAGCTTGGCTGGGCGGCTGGCATGGCCTTCCGCAAGCAAGGCAATTGCCGTGTGCTGGTGGGCAAGGACACGCGTATTTCCGGTTATATGTTCGAGTCTGCGCTCGAAGCCGGTTTGTCTGCAGCGGGTGCCGACGTGATGCTGCTCGGGCCGATGCCGACACCGGCCATCGCCTACCTGACCCGCACCTTCCATGCTGAAGCGGGCATCGTCATCAGTGCCTCGCACAACCCGCATGACGACAACGGCATTAAGTTCTTCTCCGGGCAGGGCACCAAGCTGCCCGACGAAGTCGAACTGATGATCGAAGAGTTGCTCGATCAGCCGATGACCGTGGTCGAGTCGAGCAAGCTGGGCAAGGTTTCCCGTATCAACGATGCAGCTGGTCGCTATATCGAGTTCTGCAAGAGCAGCGTACCGACCAGCACCAGCTTCGAAGGCCTCAAGCTGGTGATCGATTGCGCCCACGGTGCTACCTACAAGGTCGCCCCGAGCGTGTTCCGTGAGCTGGGTGCCGATGTCACCGTACTGCATGCGCAGCCTGATGGCCTGAACATCAACGAAGGGTGCGGTTCCACTCACATCGAGTCGCTGCAGGCCGCTGTACTGGTGGGGCATGCCGATCTGGGTATCGCCTTCGATGGCGATGGTGACCGGGTATTGATGGTCGACCACACCGGGGCCATCGTCGATGGCGATGAGCTGCTGTTCATCATCGCGCGAGACCTTCAGGAGCGTGGCAAGCTGCAAGGGGGCGTTGTCGGCACGCTGATGAGCAACCTGGGCCTGGAACTTGCGCTCAAGGAGCTGGACATTCCGTTCGTGCGGGCCAAGGTCGGCGATCGCTACGTGATGGCAGAACTGCTTGAGCGCGATTGGCTGCTCGGGGGCGAGAATTCCGGGCACGTAGTGTGCTGTAACCACACCACTACCGGTGATGCGATTATCGCTGCCCTGCAGGTGCTGATGGCGCTCAAGCGCCGTGACGAAACCCTGGCGCATGCGCGTCAGGCCCTGCGCAAATGCCCGCAGGTCCTGATCAACGTGCGTTTTGGCGCGAGCAAGGTCGACCCGCTGGAACATCCTGCCGTCAAGGAAGCCAGTGCCAAGGCCACCGAGGCCATGGCCGGGCGTGGGCGTGTGCTGCTGCGCAAGTCCGGAACCGAGCCTTTGGTGCGAGTAATGGTCGAAGGTGACGACGAAAACCAGGTACGTGGCCACGCCGAAGCCCTGGCCAAGCTGGTCGCAGAAGTTTGTGCCTGAAAGAGGCTTGCCAGCGCAGATCGGGTTGGGTAAGATCTGCGCCCACTTTGACCGACGAGGTAAAGCATGCGTCGCCCTATGGTAGCTGGTAACTGGAAGATGCACGGTACCCGCGCCAGCGTCGCTGAGCTGATCCTGGGCCTGGGCAATATGCCGGTGCCACCTGGTGTCGAAGTCGCGGTGTTCCCGCCGGCGCTGTTCATCAATCAAGTGATTGATGGGCTGCAGGGCAAGGGAATCACTGTCGGAGCACAGAATTCTGCAGTAAAGCCCGAACAGGGCGCGCTGACCGGTGAAGTTGCACCGAGTCAGTTGGTTGAAGCGGGTTGCAAGTTGGTCTTGATTGGCCACTCCGAGCGTCGCCAGATCATCGGCGAAAGTGAAGAAGTGCTGAAAGAGAAGTTTGCAGCCGCTCAACTTAGTGGTTTAATGCCGGTGCTCTGCGTAGGGGAAACTCTTGAAGAGCGTGAGGCAGGCAAGACCCTTGAAGTTGTCGGGGGTCAATTAAGCAGTATCATCGACGCGTTCGGTGTTAAGGCTTTCGCCAATGCAGTAATCGCCTATGAGCCGGTTTGGGCCATTGGCACAGGTTTGACGGCTTCGCCTCAGCAAGCTCAGGATGTGCATGCAGCCATCCGTGCTCAGTTGGCGGCCGAAGACGCCGAAGTTGCCGCAAACGTGCAGCTTCTCTACGGCGGCAGCGTGAAGGCGGCCAATGCGGCCGAACTGTTCGGCATGCCGGATATCGATGGGGGGCTCATTGGTGGAGCGTCCCTGAACGCAGACGAATTCGGTGCAATTTGTCGCGCCGCAGGAAACTGAACAAATGCTGGAAACAGTTATCGTTGTTTTTCATCTGTTGGCAGCGCTGTCGCTTGTAGTGCTGGTTCTGTTGCAACAGGGTAAAGGTGCGGAAGCAGGTGCATCTTTCGGCGCAGGTGCCTCAAATACTGTGTTCGGAAGCCAAGGTTCCGCTACGTTCCTGAGTAAATTGACTGCAATACTCGCTGCCACTTTCTTTTTGACAGCACTTGGGTTAGGATACTTCGCGAAGCAACAAGCTCACCAGCTTAGCCAAGCAGGTCTTCCAGATCCAGCGGTGCTAGAAGTGAAAGAGCCGCAGAAACCGGCAGTTAATGATGATGTACCGGTGCTCCAGGAGCAGAAGAGCGACAACGCCCCTAAAGGTGATGTTCCTCCTCCAGCCGAAGAGCAGAAGTAACGGGTTTCAAATGTAGTATTGCCGAGGTGGTGGAATTGGTAGACACGCAACCTTGAGGTGGTTGTGCCCATAGGGTGTAGGGGTTCGAGTCCCCTTCTCGGTACCAATTGAAGCTTGAGAGCCCGCTTTAGCGGGCTTTCTTGCAGGTGAAGGTTTGGGTTTGACCCATAAGCAGGTTAAGTCTTATACTTTCGCCCCAGCTTTGTCGCGGGGTGGAGCAGCTTGGTAGCTCGTCGGGCTCATAACCCGAAGGTCGTTGGTTCAAATCCAGCCCCCGCAACCAGCTTCAGCGGAGCCCCTTTTCAGGGGCTTTTTGCTAGCCGAACAAAATTTACGGCGTCGTTGTCCTACGGCGCTTTCAGGGATGGGCGCTTCGCCCATTTTTTATTTGCACAGCATGCACGAGGGGGTTCAGGTGTCGAGCAAGCTAGAACAGTTGCAGGCCTTGTTGGCCCCGGTGGTCGAGGGTCTGGGCTATCAGTGCTGGGGGATCGAATTCGTATCCCAGGGTAAGCATTCGGTACTGCGCATCTATATCGACAAGGAAGACGGCATCCTGGTGGACGACTGCGAAGCGGTCAGCCGTCAGGCCAGCGCGATCCTCGATGTGGAAGATCCGATCAGCAGCGAATATACCCTTGAGGTCTCCTCTCCAGGCATGGATCGCCCACTGTTCACTCTGGAACAGTTTGCCTCGCATGCCGGCGAACAAGTGAAGATCAAGCTGCGTTCACCCTTTGAGGGTCGTCGTAACTTCCAGGGCCTTCTCCGCGGTGTGGAGGATCAGGACGTGGTGGTCCAAGTGGACAACCAAGAGTTCCTGCTGCCGATCGACTCGATCGACAAGGCCAATATTATTCCCAGTTTTGACTGAGACGTGCCGGGCCCGGCGGACTATCCGGGCCCAATGGCTTGCGCAAGGCGAGGCGTACGATGAGCAAAGAAGTACTGCTGGTTGTTGAATCGGTATCCAACGAAAAAGGTGTACCGCCCGGCGTCATTTTCGAAGCGCTGGAAGTGGCCCTGGCTACTGCAACCAAAAAACGTTTTGAGGACGAAGTCGACCTGCGTGTGGAAATCAACCGCCACACCGGTAGCTACGAGACTTTCCGTCGCTGGACCGTGGTCGACGAGAACGACCTGGACGACCCGGCGATCGAAACCTGGCTGGACAAGATCAAGGACACTCACCCGGAAGCTAAAGTCGGTGACGTGATCGAAGAAAAGATCGAGTCCATCGAATTCGGCCGTATCGCCGCGCAGACCGCCAAGCAGGTCATCGTGCAGAAGGTCCGTGAAGCCGAGCGCGCCCAGGTGGTCGACGCCTACCGCGAGCGGGTCAACGAGATCATCTCCGGCACCGTCAAGAAGGTCACCCGCGACAACGTCATCGTTGACCTGGGTAACAACGCCGAGGCCCTGCTGGCCCGCGAAGACATCATTCCACGTGAGACTTTCCGTGTTGGCGTGCGCCTGCGTGCGCTGCTCAAGGAAATCCGCACCGAGAACCGCGGTCCTCAGCTGATCCTGTCGCGCACCGCGCCGCAGATGCTGATCGAGCTGTTCCGCATCGAAGTGCCGGAAATCGCCGAAGGCCTCATCGAAGTCATGGCTGCTTCCCGTGATCCGGGATCGCGTGCCAAGATCGCCGTCCGCTCCAAGGACAAGCGCATCGACCCGCAAGGTGCCTGCATCGGCATGCGCGGTTCGCGCGTCCAGGCCGTATCCGGCGAGCTGGGTGGTGAGCGTGTGGATATCGTCCTGTGGGACGAGAACCCGGCGCAATTTGTCATCAACGCCATGTCGCCGGCTGAAGTCGCGGCGATCATCGTTGATGAAGATGCCCATGCAATGGACATCGCCGTTGCCGAAGACAACCTGGCGCAAGCCATTGGCCGTGGTGGTCAGAACGTTCGCCTGGCCAGTCAGTTGACCGGCTGGACCCTGAACGTGATGACCGAGAAGGACATCCAGGCCAAGCAACAGGCTGAAACCGGCGACATCCTGCGCAATTTCATCGAAGAGCTGGAAGTCGACGAGGAGCTGGCCCAAGTGCTGGTCGACGAAGGCTTCACCAGCCTCGAAGAAATTGCCTACGTACCGTTGGAAGAAATGCTCAACATCGATGGCTTTGACGAAGATATCGTCAATGAGCTCCGCGCTCGAGCCAAGGACCGTTTGTTGACCAAGGCCATCGCTACCGAAGAAAAACTGGCAGACGCCCACCCGGCCGAAGACCTGCTCTCCCTTGAGGGCATGGACAAGGACCTGGCGGCTGAACTGGCGGTGCGCGGCGTGGTTAACCGCGAAGACCTGGCCGAGCAGTCGATTGACGACCTGCTCGACATCGACGGCATCGACGAAGAGCGTGCCGGCAAGTTGATCATGGCCGCCCGAGCCCACTGGTTCGAGTAATTAGGCGCGGCCTGAGGAGAGAAGTGCATGACGCAAGTCACGGTGAAAGAACTGGCCCAAGAGGTCGAGGCACCGGTAGAGCGCCTGCTGCAGCAGATGCGTGAGGCAGGTCTGCCGCACACCGACGCCGGTCAGGTAGTGACCGACAATGAGAAGCAGACTCTGCTGACCCATTTGAAGAGCAGCCACAAGAGCAAGGCGGAAGAGCCGCGCAAGATTACCTTGCAGCGCAAGACCACCAGCACCCTGCGTGTCGCCGGTAGCAAGAGCATCAGCGTAGAAGTACGCAAGAAGAAAGTTTTCGTTCAGCGCAGCCCGGAAGAAGTCCAGGCTGAGCAGAAGCGTGAGCTGGATGAGCGCCGCGCGGCTGAAAATGCCGCCCGCAACAAGGTCGAGGCCGAAGTTCGCCAGCGCAACGAAGAGCAGGCTCGCCGTCAGGCGGCCGACGCCGTTGCCGCTGCGCCAGCCCCGGCACCTGCTGCCAAGGCCGAGCCAGCGCCTGCCGCCGCTCCGGCCCCGGTAGTCGCCGACGTACCAGCGTCCGAAGACGCCGCAGCCCGTGCTGCCGAGCGCAAGAAGGACGAAGCCCGTCGCAACGAAGGCCGCACCCGTGACGAAGACCGTCGTGGTGGCGAGCGTCGTGGCGAAGCGCCGCGCGTGTCGATCAAGGTCAAGGTCAAGGAGAAGGAAAAGGCCCCGACGCCTCGTGCCGCTCCGCGTACCACTGACGAAGAGAGCGATGGCGCTCGTCGTGGCCGTGGTGGCAAGAGCAAGCTGAAGAAGCGTAACCAGCACGGCTTCCAGAACCCGACTGGCCCTGTCATTCGTGACGTGACCATCGGCGAGACCATCACCGTCTCGGAACTTGCCAACCAGATGTCCGTCAAGGGCGCCGAAGTGGTCAAGTTCATGTTCAAGATGGGTACCCCGGTTACCATCAACCAGGTGCTCGACCAGGAAACCGCTCAGCTGATCGCAGAAGAGTTGGGCCACAAGGTCACGCTGGTCAGCGATACCGCCCTGGAAGATTCCCTGGCCGAATCGCTGAAGTTCGAAGGTCAGACCGAGTCGCGTGCGCCGGTCGTTACCGTCATGGGTCACGTTGACCATGGTAAGACTTCGCTGCTCGACTACATCCGTCGTGCCAAGGTTGCTGCTGGCGAAGCTGGCGGTATTACCCAGCACATCGGTGCCTACCACGTGGAAACCGACCGCGGCATGGTCACCTTCCTCGATACCCCAGGCCACGCTGCGTTCACTCAGATGCGTGCTCGTGGTGCCAAGGCGACCGACATCGTCATCCTGGTGGTGGCGGCGGACGACGGCGTGATGCCGCAGACCCGCGAAGCCGTTCAGCATGCCAAGGCAGCTGGCGTTCCGCTGGTGGTTGCAGTGAACAAGATCGACAAGCCGGGTGCCGACCTCGATCGCATCCGCAACGAACTGGCCGTCGAAGGCGTGACCTCCGAGGACTGGGGTGGTGATACTCCATTCGTCAAGGTTTCGGCGAAGATGGGTACCGGCGTCGACGAACTGCTTGAAGCCGTCCTGCTGCAGGCCGAGATCCTCGAGCTGACCGCCACCCCGACCGCTCCAGGTCGTGGCGTCGTGGTCGAATCGCGCCTGGACAAGGGCCGTGGCCCGGTGGCGACCATCCTGGTTCAGGACGGTACCCTGCGTCAGGGCGACATGGTCCTGTGCGGTTCCAACTATGGCCGCGTGCGTGCCATGCTCGACGAGAATGGCAAGCCTGTGAAGGAAGCCGGCCCGTCGATCCCGGTCGAGATCCTTGGCCTGGACGGTACCCCGGAAGCCGGTGACGAGCTGTCCGTGGTTGCCGACGAGAAGAAGGCCCGCGAAGTTGCCCTGTTCCGTCAAGGCAAGTACCGCGAGGTCAAGCTGGCCCGTGCTCACGCTGGCAAGCTGGAAAACATCTTCGAGACCATGGGTCAGGAAGAGAAGAAGACCCTCAACATCGTCCTCAAGACCGACGTGCGTGGTTCCCTGGAAGCACTGCAGGGCTCGCTGGGCGGTCTGGGCAACGACGAAGTTCAGGTTCGCGTGATCGGTGGCGGCGTCGGTGGTATCACCGAAAGCGACGCCAACCTGGCGCTGGCTTCGAATGCAGTACTGTTCGGCTTCAACGTGCGTGCCGATGCCGGCGCGCGCAAGATCGTCGAGCAGGAAGGTCTGGATATGCGTTACTACAACGTGATCTACGACATCATCGAAGACGTCAAGAAAGCCCTGACCGGCATGCTCGGCAGCGATGTTCGCGAGAACATCCTGGGCGTTGCAGAAGTGCGTGACGTGTTCCGTTCGCCGAAGTTCGGCGCCATCGCTGGCTGTATGGTCATCGAAGGTACCGTTTACCGCAACCGTCCGATCCGCGTACTGCGCGATGACGTTGTGATCTTCGAAGGCGAGCTGGAATCGCTGCGTCGCTTCAAGGACGACGCTTCCGAAGTGCGTTCGGGCATGGAGTGCGGTATTGGCGTCAAGAGCTACAACGACGTCAAGGTCGGCGACAAGATCGAAGTCTTCGAGAAAGTCCAGGTTGCTCGTACCCTTTAAGGGTGAGCAGGGCGCCAGCCCCCGCCGCAGGGCGGTGGGCAGCGCCTCAGTAGGTAGCGCCCGGTCAGGCTTCAGCCTCACCGGGCGTTTGCCGCTTTAAGTTACAGGTAGCAAGAATGGCCAAAGAATACAGCCGTACCCAACGTATCGGTGATCAGATGCAGCGCGAGCTGGCCGAGCTGATCCGCCGTGAAGTCAAGGACCCACGCGTCGGTCTGGTGACCATCACCGCTGTGGATGTCAGCCGCGACCTGGGCCACGCCAAGGTCTTCATCACCGTCATGGGCGAAGAAACGCCAGACGCCGTGCAGCAGTCGCTCAAGGCCCTGAACAGCGCCGCAAGCTTCCTGCGCCTGCATCTGGGCCGCTCGATGCAGCTGCGCAGCGTGCCGCAGTTGCACTTCCACTTCGATGAAAGTGTCAGCCGCGGTGTCCACCTGTCGGCGCTGATCGAACGTGCAGTGGCCGAAGACCGCCTGCACAAGGATGCCGACGAGCCGGACGCCAAGGAGTAAGCGGTGGCCCAGGTCAAACGTATCCGCCGCAACGTCAGCGGCATCATCCTGCTCGACAAGCCGCTGGGCTTTACCTCCAACGCTGCGCTGCAGAAGGTGCGCTGGCTGCTCAATGCCGAGAAGGCTGGCCATACCGGCAGCCTCGACCCGTTGGCGACCGGCGTGCTGCCGCTGTGCTTCGGTGAGGCGACCAAGTTTTCGCAGTACTTGCTCGATTCCGACAAGGGCTACGAAACGGTCATGCAGATGGGGCAGACTACCAGTACCGCGGACGCTGAAGGCGAAGTCCTGCAGAACCGTGAGGTAACCGTTGGTCGCGCCGATATCGAAGCGGTGATCCCGCGTTTTCGCGGTGAAATCCTTCAAGTACCGCCGATGTACTCGGCGCTCAAGCGCGACGGCCAGCCGCTATACAAACTGGCGCGTGCAGGAGAGGTAGTGGAGCGCGAGGCGCGTTCTGTTACTATTGGCCGCTTGGAGTTGCTCGAGTGCGAAGGCACCCGTGCGCGGTTGTCGGTTGGCTGCAGCAAAGGCACCTATATCCGTACCCTGGTGGAGGATATCGGCGAGGCCCTGGGCTGTGGCGCCTATGTCGCCGAGTTGCGCCGGACCCAGGCCGGGCCTTTCGCTCTGGCCCAGACGGTAACCCTCGAGGAACTCGAGCAGGCCCATGCCGAAGGTGGCAACGAAGCGCTCGATCGCTTCCTGATGCCGTCCGACAGCGGGCTGCAGGACTGGCCACTGGTGTGCCTCTCCGAGCACAGCGCTTTCTACTGGCTGCATGGCCAGGCAGTGCGTGCGCCGGATGCACCACAGTTTGGCATGGTCCGCGTACAGGATCACAATGGCCGCTTCATCGGTATCGGTGAAGTGAGCGAAGACGGGCGCATTGCGCCGCGTCGACTGATTCGGTCGGAATGACCGAAACCATCGGCCGAGGCTTTGGCTGAAACCGGTGGACCGAGGGTGGCTGTCAATAGGCACGGTCACAGCTCATTTTATTAATACAGGGTGTTGTCCCTGGCCTATTGGGCCCCGTTTGCGGGATCCGTTTAAGTTTGGAGAAGCCTCATGGCCCTCAGCGTTGAAGAAAAAGCTCAGATCGTTGCCGAATACCAGCAAGCCGCCGGCGATACCGGTAGCCCGGAAGTGCAGGTTGCTCTGCTGACCGCCAACATCAACAAGCTGCAAGGCCACTTCAAGGCCAACGGTAAAGACCACCACTCCCGTCGTGGTCTGATCCGTATGGTTAACCAGCGTCGTAAGCTGCTGGACTACCTGAAGGGCAAAGACACCACTCGTTACAGCGCCCTGATCGGTCGCCTGGGCCTGCGTCGCTAATAGCGGCCTGGTCAGTGGTGTGCATGGCGTGTCGCAGGCTTCGGCTATGCTGCTTTGCAGCATCGCTGTCGGACACGCCACGCGTATCTCCGAGGTTGGCAGCCTGGTTTTGCTGAGCGGTTCACCGCGCAGCAGCCAGGCTCCCAACCTCGTGTTGTATCTGGACGGTCAATGGGGCCGATTCCCCGTTCTGCCCAAGAATTCGCAAGAAACCAGTTCCCCCAGAGCCACTGAAAAAGGTAGGAAACCGTGAACCCGGTAATCAAGAAATTCCAGTTCGGTCAATCGACCGTTACTCTCGAAACGGGCCGTATCGCCCGTCAGGCAACCGGCGCCGTGCTGGTGACCGTCGACAACGACGTCACCGTGCTGGTAACCGTGGTCGGTGCCAAGCAGGCCGATCCAGGCAAGGGTTTCTTCCCGCTGTCGGTCCACTACCAGGAAAAGACCTACGCCGCCGGCAAGATCCCGGGTGGCTTCTTCAAGCGTGAAGGCCGTCCTTCCGAGAAAGAGACGCTGACCTCGCGCCTGATCGACCGTCCGATCCGTCCGCTGTTCCCAGAAGGCTTCATGAACGAAGTGCAGGTTGTCTGCACCGTGGTTTCCACCAGCAAGAAGACCGATCCGGACATCGCCGCGATGATCGGTACTTCGGCTGCACTGGCAATCTCCGGCATTCCGTTCGAAGGCCCGATCGGTGCTGCCCGCGTTGCCTTCCACGAAAGCACCGGCTACCTGCTGAACCCGACCTACGAGCAACTGGCTGCCTCGAGCCTGGACATGGTCGTTGCCGGTACTTCCGATGCCGTGCTGATGGTTGAATCGGAAGCTCAAGAGCTGACCGAAGACCAGATGCTGGGCGCCGTACTGTTCGCCCACGACGAGTTCCAGGTGGTTATCCAGGCTGTCAAAGAGCTGGCTGCAGAAGCTGCCAAGCCGACCTGGGACTGGAAACCGGCCGTTGCCAACACCGAACTGTTCAACGCCATCCGCGCTGAGTTCGGCGAAGCTGTTTCGCAGGGCTATACCATCACCGTCAAGGCCGACCGCTACGCGCGCCTGGGCGAGCTGCGCGACCAGGCGGTTGCTAAGTTCTCCGGTGAAGAAGGCCAACCTTCGGCTGGCGAAGTCAAAGACATCTTCGGCGAAATCGAATACCGCACCGTTCGCGAAAACATCGTCAACGGCAAGCCACGTATCGACGGCCGCGACACCAAGACCGTACGTCCGCTGAACATCGAAGTCGGTGTGCTGCCGAAAACCCACGGTTCGGCGCTGTTCACCCGTGGCGAAACCCAGGCCCTGGTCGTTGCGACCCTGGGTACTGCGCGCGACGCCCAGCTGCTGGACACCCTCGAAGGCGAGAAGAAAGACCCGTTCATGCTGCACTACAACTTCCCGCCGTTCTCGGTGGGCGAGTGTGGTCGCATGGGTGGTGCCGGCCGTCGCGAAATCGGCCACGGCCGTCTGGCCCGTCGTTCGGTTCAGGCCATGCTGCCAGCCGCTGACGTGTTCCCGTACACCATCCGCGTGGTTTCGGAAATCACCGAATCCAACGGTTCCAGCTCCATGGCTTCGGTCTGCGGTGCTTCCCTGGCACTGATGGACGCTGGTGTACCGATGAAGGCGCCAGTTGCCGGTATCGCCATGGGCCTGGTCAAGGAAGGCGAGAAGTTCGCAGTCCTGACCGATATCCTCGGTGACGAAGACCACCTCGGCGACATGGACTTCAAGGTTGCGGGTACCGCCAAAGGCGTTACCGCACTGCAGATGGACATCAAGATCAACGGCATCACCGAAGAGATCATGGAAATCGCCCTGGGCCAGGCCCTGGAAGCGCGCCTGAACATCCTCGGCCAGATGAACCAGATCATTGGCGAGTCGCGTACCGAGCTGTCGGCCAACGCCCCGACCATGATCGCGATGAAGATCGACACCGACAAGATCCGTGACGTCATCGGCAAAGGCGGCGCCACCATTCGCGCCATCTGCGAAGAGACCAAAGCTTCGATCGATATCGAAGACGACGGCTCGATCAAGATCTTCGGCGAGACCAAGGAAGCTGCAGACGCTGCCAAGCAGCGCATCCTGGGCATCACCGCTGAAGCCGAGATCGGCAAGATCTACGTCGGTAAGGTCGAGCGCATCGTCGACTTCGGCGCCTTCGTCAACATCCTGCCTGGCAAGGACGGCCTGGTGCACATCTCGATGCTGAGCGACGCTCGCGTTGAGAAAGTGACCGACGTGCTGAAAGAAGGTCAGGAAGTCGAAGTGCTGGTACTGGACGTGGACAACCGCGGCCGTATCAAGCTGTCGATCAAAGACGTTGCCGCTGCCAAGGCTTCGGGCGTCTAAGCGACTGACTCGCAAAAGGAAAAAGGGCCCCTCGGGGCCCTTTTTTTTATGGGTCTCGGGAACCTTTTGCGTGCTTGCATCTTGCATGCAGGTTTTTCACCCTGATTGCAAAATGCACGACATACGTTTGCTTGAAAATTAGCTAAGTAGTTGATTTATATGAAAACAAGCGAGACGGTAAAGCTGGCACAGCGCATGCAACTACACTCTTACCTGTCGCCAGGACTTACGGCGCAGACCTTTCGAAAAACAGGAGTGACCCACATGAAGAAGTTCGCCATTGCTGCCGCTACTGCTACCGCTCTGACCCTGACCATGGCTAACGCGGCGTTCGCCCAACAGTCCACCCAGGCCCCCATGACGATCGCGGCCGGTGAGGTGACCAAAGCCAAGGAAGCGACCTCGGATACCTGGATCACTACCAAGGTGAAATCGGACCTCATGACCGAGAAGGGCATTCCAGGCTCCGATATCAAGGTCGAGACCAACAAAGGGGTTGTCTCCCTGTCGTCGACCACTGCCATCACCGAATCGCAGAAAAAAATGGCGGTTGATATCACCAAGAAAATCAAAGGCGTGAAGGCCGTCTCTGCGGATGGCCTGAAAGCCGAATAAGGAATGTCCCGTCGGCCAAACGGACTTGGCCACCTTCACTGAAAAGCCCCTGCCTGCGCCGGGGCTTTTTCATGGGCGCTCAATACACCGGATTGCGGGCGATCACATCGCTCTCGAAGCATTCCTGTTCGACGATCAGCGGCTCGACCAGCGGGCGGCTGTCGCGGAAATGGGCAGTCTGGGTGTGTGCTTCGTACGCATCATCGTCACGGTAGATCTCGTACAGGTAGATGACGTCCGGGTCGATCCGGTCCTGAGAGACGTCGAACACCAGGCAACCTGGCTCAGTGGCGACCGAGGCAGCGGCATTGACCTTGATGGCGGTGAGAAAGGCTTCGGCGCAGCCGGGTTTGACGCGGGTCTTGATGAACAGGCTATACACAGGGCGGTCCTTTTGTTTTAAATTCTATTCAGAATTGTATACAAAAATGGAGTCGTGCCAATGTCCGAATTACCTGTTCGTCCCGGTCGCCTGAATGGTCTGCGCCACATCGCCCTGCTGGTGCCCAACCTGGAGGAGTGCGAGCGTTTCTATGTCGATGTCATGGGCATGGAGGTGCTGAACCGGGCCAACGAAGACCTGGTTTACCTGACCTGCGGTAACGACAACTTGTCGCTGGGGCGTGGGGCAGGGGCGGCCAATGGGCTGCAGACCCTGGACCATTACGGGTTCATCGTGGACAGCGTAGATGAGCTGGAGGCCTGGTACCAGTATTTCAAGGCGCGTGGGGTGACCTTGCTCGACCGGCCGTTCAACCATGGTGACGGTGCGCGCAGCTTCCACCTGCTGGACCCGGCGGGGAACAAGGTGCAGCCGCTGTATCACCCATCGGTGTCAGGGCAGCGGCTGGTATAGGCCTTTACCGGCCTTTTCGCGGGGCAAGCCCCCTTCTACAGGAGCATGCGGTCCCTGTAGGAGCGGGCTTGCCCCGCGAAAAGGCCGGACCTGCTCACCCGGATCACTCGGCATCAAGGTGCATCGGCGTAATCACCCGCCCATCACTCTCGGCCTGCCCCAGGTTGGTATCGATGAAGTACACCCGATCATCCTCGAGCTTGCCCTTGTCGACCAGGTAGTCCTTGATGCTGCTCGCCCGCTCCTGGCCAAGGGTACGCAGCAATGCAGTGCTTTCAGCCCAGGACTTGATCACCGCCTCCCGCAACTTGGCGGTGCGCTCGTCACGGCTCAACTGCTCCCATTCTGCCGGCGGCTGCTGCTTCAGGCGGGTACGGTAGATACCTTCGAGCATTGCCGGTTTGTCGCTGTCATCGACCAGCAGCATCGAGGCGTTCGCCGGTACCTTGTCGCCACGGCGTTGCAGGATCTTGTACCAGGTCGCCTGATACTCGCGCTCCAGGCGCTGCTGGGCGATCAATGGGCCGTCGCTGCTCTGGGCGCTGGTGCCTTCGATTTCCAGGCGCAGCTCCGGGCGCTCCTTGAGGGCGGACGCGAGCTTGTCCAGCGTCGACTGCGCATCGCCACTGAGTTCACTGGAGCCTGGGGCAAACGACACGGTACCGAGGTCTTCCGAGCCACCACCGGAAATCAGCCCACCAATGAACTTGAACGGTGCCTGGGCCGCACGCAGCACCAGGTTGCGCAGGGTCTGCCAGACGATTGGCATGACGCTGAATTGCGGGTTGTTCAGGTCGCCTGAAACCGGCAGTTCGATTGAGATCCGCCCTTCGGTGTCCTTGAGCAGGGCAATCGCCAGGCGGATCGGCAGGTCCACCGCATCGGGGCTGTCGACCTTTTCACCCAGCTGCAGCTGCTCGACCACCACCTTGTTTTCGGCCTTGAGCTGGCCGTTGGTGATCAGGTAATGCAGGTCGAGGTTCAACCGCCCCTTGCGGATGCGGAAGCCGGCGAACTTGCCGGAGTAGGGCGTCAGGGTGGTCAGTTCGACGCGCTTGAAGCTGGTGGCGATATCCAGGCTGGCCAGCGGGTTGAACGGGTTGAGTGCGCCCTTGATGGTGACCGGGGCATAACGGTCGACCTTGCCTTTGACGTCGACTTTGGCCGGTGCCGGCTTGCGGTTGTCGATGGTGCCGATCTGGCCATTGAGCTGCTGGATGGCGGTGGCGAAGTTCGGTGTCAAGGTCAGGTCGGCGAAGTTGGCCGAGCCATCGTTGATGTCGATCTGGCCGATGTGGATGCCCAGCGGTTTGCTGGCCGCGGTGCTGGCTGGTTTGGCCGGACTGCGGGCCGATGCGCCGGCCGGTTGCGGGATGAGCAGGTCGTCGACACTGGTGGTGCGGTCTTCGTTGATGATGAAGCGCGCGTAGGGCTGCAGCAGGGTCACCTTGTCGATCGACAGGGCATCACCGTGCACATACGACAGGCCATCGACGTTGACTTGCTGCCATTTGACGAAATCTCGGCCCTTGATGGTGTCCAGGGTGTGCAGCTGGTTGACCTGTGCCTTGCCAGCGACGTTGAAGGCCAGTGGCTCGGTGCTCTTGAGGTCGACCTTGAGGTCGCTGGCGAGCATGCCGCTGCGCAGTTCGAGGCGAATGAACGGGCTGATGTAGGCCTGCGCAACACGCAGGTCGATGTCTCGGGTGCTGACATCGAGCTTGGCCGTGATCGGCGCCAGGTTCACTTCACCGGCCGCCTGCAGCTTGCCTTGCTTGCCAATGCCGGTGTCGAGCTTGAGCGTGAAAGGCGACTGGTTGAGGCTGTCGAAACCCTGCATGTCGAGATTCAGCGGGCCAACATCCAGTGCCACCGGTTCGTTCTGGCTGCGGTCGGCAAGGTGGACCTGATAGTTGCGCAGTTGCACGTCCTTGAGCAGTACCTGCCAGGGCTTGCTCGGCGCTTTCGCGGCTTTTTCTTCTGCGCTCGGTTCGGCAGCAGCTGGCTCGGCCTTTTCCTTCGGTGTGGCCTTGACCGGCTGGCTGGCGAACAGCTTCTGCCAGTCGAGTTGGCCGTCCTTTTCCAGGGCTGCCCAGGTTTCCAGTTTTTCGCTGCGCACCTTGCCGACGGTGACCAGCTGCTTGGCCAGGTCGATGGATGTCTCGTTCACTTCCAGGCTGGCCAGGCGTGCCAACGACCGGCCATCCGGGGCCTTGATGGCGAACGGCGCGATCTTGAGCGCGGTGTTGTCCAGCAACAGCTCGGTTTGCTTGGACAGGTTCAGCTTGTAGTGGGTGTCCATGCTGAATACGCCGTCCTCGAGCACAAGGGGCACGGCATCACGCACATAGGGCCAGAACAGCTTCATGTTGCCGTCGGTGACCTTCAGCGTGCCTTCCGAGGCAATCGGCGCCAGGCTGAGGGTACCGCTCCAGTCGACACGTCCACCGTTGGGGCCAATCGCCACCAGGGTCATGTCGGCGTTGTCATCCGGCAGGGTGCTGAGGTTCTTCAGCTCCAGGTTCATGTCGTCGTAGACGAACTCGATCGGCTCGCTCGGGCGCTGATCCTGAAAATGCAGGTAGCCGCCGCTGAGTTTGATACTGTCGATACGCATTGGGAACGGGTCGCTGGGCGGCTCGTCCGGCTTGGGTTCGCTGGCAGGCAACTTGAACAGTTGGGTCAGGTTGAGCGTGCCGTCCTTGGCGAACAGCACTTCGTTGCGTGGCTTGTCGAGCTCGATCGCCTGCAGGTGGAGGGCACGTTTCCACAGGCTGTCGAGCGCCAGGTTGGCGTACAGCCGTTCGAAACCGATCTGCTCCTTGCCGGGCTCGCCGAGCTGCAGGCCCCACACTGTCAGCTCGAGGCTGAAGGGGTTGAGTTCGATGCGTTGCAGGTGCGCCGGCACGGTGGCGTATTGCGCCAGCTGCTGGTTGGCGATACGCAAGGCGACACCAGGGAGAATGAGGAAGCCGAGCAGGCTGTAGAGGGCCACGAGAGCCAACAGGGCGCCGAGGGCGCGAGTCAATCCTTTGTACATGTGTCGCTTCATCTGTCTAAGCAGGAGTGCTTGGAGTATGGCACGTTAAATCGGTTCCGCTGAGGCGACCATTTCCCGTCAATCGATACCCATGCGTCGCCTGGCCCGGTGCGCCGAGCCGTCACGCATGGCCCAGCGCAGGATCGGTGCTGTGCGGCGCAGGCCAAGGCGGATCATGCGCTGTTGCAGCGGCCCTTGCTGCAGGCCGAGCATGGTCTGGGCCCAGTCTGGAAGCAGATCGATGCCGGCATGCAGCATCAGCTTGCCGACCGGCTCGGCAAGGCGGCTCGGGGCTGGGGCTTCGAGCAGGATCCTGACCACTTCCAGGCTATGCGCGCTGCATTGCAGTTGTGGACGCATCTGCTGCAGATAATCCTCGACCTGCTGGCAGGAGCGTGGCACACCACGGGCACCGAGGCGTTCGGCAACCAGGGCGATCTCGGCGTAATAGGTGTCCTGATCGGCACGTGACAGTTGAGGGTCGCGGTAGCGCAAATGGGCAGCGAGAAAACTGCTGACTTCGGCCACATGCACCCAGGTCAGCAGGTCCGGGTCGCTGGCGGCATAGGGGCGGCCGTCCGGAGCTGTACCGGTTACCTGCAAGTGGATGGTGCGCACCTTGTCGATTAACCATTCGGCATCACGGGTGGAGCCGAACGTGGTGCCGGAGATGAACTGACTGGTGCGACGCAGGCGCCCGAGCAAGTCCTCGCGGAAATTGGAGTGGTCCCACACCCCGGCCAGGGCCAGCGGGTGCAGCAGCTGCAGCATCAGGGCACTGATGCCGCCGACCAACATGCTCGGGAAGTCGCCATGCACCCGCCAGCTGATGCTGTGCGGGCCGAACAGGCCGGGGTCGCCCTTGGGGGATTCGAGGTCGAGCTGGCCGAGGGCCAGCCCGGTGAGGCTCATGACCTGGGTTTCGATGCGTCGGCGTAGGGCTTCCATGGCGTCCTGTGCTTCAGGGCGGCCATGGAGCGTGGCCGCCCACTATTGATTGAGGCGTTTGTCGATCAGGCCCTGAACCACGCTCGGGTCGGCCAGGGTCGAAGTGTCGCCGAGGTTATCCAGTTCGTTGCAGGCGATCTTGCGCAGTATACGCCGCATGATCTTGCCCGAGCGGGTCTTGGGCAAGGCCGGTGCCCACTGAATCAACTCTGGCTTGGCGAAGCTGCCGATCTCTTTGCTGACCAGCGCCAGCAACTCGGCCTTGAGCGTGTCGTCCGGGGTGATGCCATTCATGGGGGTAATGAAGGCATACACGCCCTGGCCCTTGAGGTCGTGCGGGTAGCCGACCACGGCAGCCTCGGCGACGCTGTCGTGCAGCACCAGCGCGCTTTCCACCTCGGCGGTGCCGATGCGGTGGCCGGAGACGTTGATCACGTCATCGATGCGCCCGGTGATCCAGTAGTCGCCGTCGGCATCGCGGCGGGCGCCATCACCGGTGAAGTAGTAACCGGGCATGGGTTTGAAGTAGGTATCGACCATACGCTGGTGGTCGCCGTAGACGCTACGGATCTGCCCGGGCCAGCTGGCCTTGATCACCAGCAGGCCGGCGCCGGGGCCTTCGATCAGCTGGCCCTTTTCGTCCAGCAGCGCCGGTTGCACGCCGAACATCGGCTGGGTAGCGCAACCGGGCTTGAGCTTTTGCGCCCCTGGCAGTGGCGTGAGCATGATGCCGCCGGTTTCGGTCTGCCACCAGGTATCGACGATGGGGCAACGCTGCTGGCCGACGGCTTCGAAATACCATTCCCAGGCTTCCGGGTTGATCGGCTCGCCCACGCTACCGAGCAGGCGCAGGCTCTTGCGCGAGGAGCCCTGCAGCGGTGCCGAACCTTCACGCATCAACGCACGCAGCGCAGTGGGCGCGGTGTAGAAGATGTTCACTTGGTGTTTGTCCACCACCTGCCAGAAGCGCGAGGTGTCCGGGTAATTAGGTACGCCTTCGAACATCAGTGAAATCGCGCCGTTGGCCAAGGGCCCGTAGACGATGTAACTGTGGCCCGTGACCCAGCCGACGTCGGCGGTGCACCAGAACACCTCGCCGTCGCGGTAGTCGAACACCACCTTGAAGGTCATTGTCGCCTGCAGCAAGTAGCCCGCGGTGGTGTGCAGTACACCCTTGGGCTTACCGGTACTGCCGGAGGTATACAGGATGAACAGTGGGGCTTCGGCGTCCATCGGTTCGGGCGGGCATTCGTCGCCGGCCTTTTCGGTCACTTCGTGATACCAGAGGTCGCGGCCCTCGTTCCACGCGACATCGCCGCCGGTTCGGCGCACCACGAACACGTTGCTGACCGCGGGGCAGCTGCTCAGGGCTTTGTCGACGTTGTGCTTGAGCGGGATGCGCTTGCCGCCGCGCACGCTTTCATCGGCGGTGATCACGGTGCGGCAGTCGGCATCGAGAATGCGGTCCCGCAGGGCATCCGGGGAGAAACCGCCGAACACCACTGAGTGGATGGCACCGATGCGCGTGCAGGCGAGCATGGCGTAGGCGGCTTCGGGAATCATCGGCATGTAGATGCATACCCGGTCACCTTTGTGCACGCCGCGTGCCTTCAGGGCATTGGCCAGCCGGCAGACCTGGCGGTGCAGCTCGCGGTAGCTGATGGCCTTGGAGTCCTTGGGGTCGTCTCCTTCCCACAGTAGGGCGGTCTGCTCGCCGCGCTGGGCCAGGTGACGATCGATGCAGTTGTAGCTGACGTTCAGTTGGGCGCCGTCGAACCAGCGGGCCTTGCCAGTCTTCAGGTCGCATTGCTGCACGCTCGACCAAGGCTTGATCCAGTCCAGGCGTTTGGCCTGTTCGGCCCAGAAGGTGTCGGGGTCATCGACCGACTGGCGGTAGAGGCGCTGGTAGTCGTCGGGGGAGAGTCTGGCGGACTGGCTGACGGCCAGGGCCTGGGGATACTGCTTGATATCGAACATGGCGGGTGGTCCTGCTCTTGTGAGGGGCGAGGGACAGCAGCGGCTATTCGATGGACAGTGTAGCTGGAGGGAGCGTTCAACCTGTGCCGACCCCAAGGTCGGCACAGGTTGGCGGTCAACCGCGGTGACGGCCGCGGAAGTAGTTGATCAGACCTTGAGTGGAACCATCTTCGGCACTGTCTTCCAGGCTGCCGACCAGGCGCTGGTAAACACCCTTGCCCAGCTCCTTGCCCAGCTCCACGCCCCACTGGTCGAAGGCGTTGATGCCCCAGATCACGCTCTGCACGAACACCTTGTGTTCGTACATCGCCACCAGAGCGCCCAGGCGACGCGGGCTGATGCGCTCGACCACCAGGGTGTTGCTCGGGCGGTTGCCCGGGATCACCTTGTGCGGCGCGAGCTTTTCGATGTCCGCTTCGTTCAGGCCCTTCTGGCGCAGTTCGGCCTCGGCTTCTTCACGGGTCTTGCCGAGCATCAGCGCCTGGCTCTGCGACAGGCAGTTGGCGTACAGCCACTGATGGTGGTCGGCCACCGGGTTGAAGCTGACCACTGGCACGATGAAGTCGGCCGGGATCAGCTGGGTGCCCTGGTGCAGCAACTGGTGGTAGGCATGTTGACCGTTGCAGCCGACGCCGCCCCAGATCACCGGGCCGGTATCGGTCTTCACCGGGGTGCCATCCTGCAGCACACTCTTGCCATTGGACTCCATGTCCAGCTGTTGCAGGTGCTTGGTGATGTTGCGCAGGTAATGGTCGTACGGCAGGATCGCGTGGCTGCTGGCGCCCCAGAAGTTGCCATACCAGACACCCAGCAGCGCCAGCAACACCGGCATGTTCTTGTCGAACGGTGCGGTCTGGAAGTGCTGGTCCATGGTGTAGGCACCCGACAGCAGCTCTTTGAAGTTGGCGGTGCCGATGGCCAGGGCGATCGGCAGGCCGATGGCCGACCACAGCGAATAGCGCCCGCCTACCCAGTCCCACATCGGGAAGATGTTCTCTTCGCGAATACCGAAGGCCACGGCGGCGGCCTTGTTGCTGGAAACCGCGATGAAGTGGCGGTACAGCTCGGCTTCCGAGCCGCCCTGGGCCAGGTACCAGGTGCGCGCGGCCATGGCGTTCTTCAGGGTCTCGAGGGTGTTGAACGACTTCGACGAGACGATGAACAGCGTGGTTTCGGCGCGCAGGTTCGCCGACAGTTCATGGAACTCGCTACCGTCGATATTGGCCAGGTAGTGGCACCGCACCCCGCGCTGGGCATAAGGCAGGAGGGCTTCGGAGACCAGCTCGGGGCCGAGGAACGAACCACCAATGCCGATGTTGACCACATCGGTGATCGGCTTTTCGCTGTAGCCACGCCACAGGCCGTCATGAATACGGCCGACCAGCTCGGTGATCTGGTTGAGTACCTTGTGTACTTCCGGCATCACGTTGACGCCGTTGACGCTGAGCTTGTCGCCTACCGGGCGGCGCAGCGCGGTGTGCAGCACCGGGCGACCTTCCGAGGCATTGATGATCTCGCCGCTGAACATCGACTTGATCGCGTCCTGCAGGCCGACTTGTTCGGCCAGGTTCACCAGAAGATCTCGGGTTTCATCGGTGATCAGGTTTTTCGAATAGTCGAGGAACAGCCCGCAGCTACTCAGGGAGAACTGGTCGAAGCGCTTGGCGTCGGCGGCAAAGGCTTCGCGCATGCTGAAGCCTTGCATGGCGTCGCGGTGTTGTTGCAGGGCCTGCCAGGCAGGCAGGGCCGTAACATCGTGGGGGGTGCGGTAATACGCCATTGCGCGGAATTCCTTGATGCGAGGTGTGCCTTGGACAGGGCAGTCATTGCCGGGTTCAGGCTGGCCATCATTATAGGCAAAGGCCGCGCGCAGGGAATGGGTATGAAGGGAGGATTTTGGGGCCGCCAAGCGGCCCCAGGCGAGTTATGCGGTCTTTTCGTCCAGGTGCAGATACAGGTTGTCGATCAAACGGGTGTTACCCAGATACGCCGCAACCAGGATCACCAGGTCCCGGTCGCCAAAGGTCGCCGGGCGCAGATTCAGTGCATGGCGCACTTCCAGATAATCCGGACGCAGGCCGGCAGCGCTCAGCTGCGCCTTGCCTTGCTCGATCAGTGCCGCGAAATCCACCTGGCCGCGACCCAGCGCCTCGCCGATCTGCTGCAAGGTGCGATATACCACCGGCGCCGTGGCCCGTTGCTCAGTTGTCAGGTAACCATTGCGCGACGACAGCGCCAAGCCATCTTCGGCCCGCACGGTCGGCTCACCGATGATCTGGATGGGCATGTTCAGGTCGTGCACCATGGCGCGGATCACCGCCAGCTGCTGGTAATCCTTTTCGCCAAACACGGCCAGATCCGGCTGAACCATGTTGAACAGCTTGCTGACCACGGTCGCAACGCCCTCGAAATGCCCAGGGCGGCTGGCACCGCACAGGCCTTCGGACAGGTTGGGCACGCTGACGCGGGTTTGCACGCTCATGCCGTCGGGGTACATCTCTTCCACGGTGGGCGCGAACAGCAGGTTGCAACCTGCCTGAAGCAGGCGCTCCTGATCGGCGGCGAGGGTACGCGGGTATTTGTCCAGGTCTTCGTTGGCACCGAACTGCAGTGGGTTGACGAAGATGCTGGCGACCACGAAGTCGGCACGTTGGGCGGCCTTGGTCACCAGCGCGGCGTGGCCGCTGTGCAGGTTGCCCATGGTCGGCACGAAGCCGATGCGCTTGCCTTCGCCGCGTGCACGGGCGACGGCTGCACGCAGTTCGCGGACGGTCTTGACTGTGTTCATGCGCTGAATCCGTGTTCGGCAGCGGGGAAGGTAACGTCCTTGACGGCCTTGACGTAGGCGGTGAGGGCGCTCTGGATGTCGGATTGGCCTGCCATGAAGTTCTTCACGAACTTCGGTACCCGGCCGCTCAGTGACAGGCCGAGCATGTCGTGCAGGACCAGTACCTGGCCATCGGTGGCACTACCGGCACCGATGCCGATCACTGGAATGCTCACCGCCTGGGTGATTTCCGCAGCCAGTTCGCTTGGTACGCATTCGAGCAGCAGCATCGCCGCGCCGGCTTGCTCCAGGGCAATGGCGTCGGCGCGCATCTGCCGCGCTTGCGCTTCCTGGCGGCCCTGGACCTTGTAACCGCCCAGCACGTTGACGGTCTGCGGGGTCAGGCCCATGTGCGCACACACCGGCACACCGCGTTCGGCCAGCAGGCGGATGGTTTCGGCCAGCCAGGCAGCGCCTTCGAGCTTGATCATGTGGGCGCCGGCCTGCATCAGCGTGGCGCAGTTGGCAAAAGCCTGCTCGGGTGTGGCGTGGGCCATGAACGGCAGGTCAGCGAGGATCAGCGCACCGTCGTTGCCGCGTTTGACGCAGGCGGTGTGGTAGGCCATCTCGGCAGTGGTGACGGGCAGCGTGCTGTCATGGCCCTGCAGGACCATGCCCAGGGAGTCGCCCACCAGCAACACGTCGACGCCGGCCTGGCTGCAGGCCTTGGCGAAGGTCGCATCGTAGCAGGTCAGCATGGTGATCTTTTCACCCTTGGCCTTGAGGCCATGCAGGGTGGTCAGGGTTACTTCAGGCATGTAGGAAAATCCTCGTTCAGGCGCTGTGAAAAACGACTGCATTCAACGCGTGTAGTCATCTTCCGGAGCGGCACATCATCGCGCGTGATGTTCGGGCACAGGTCCGTCCGGGCCTAAATACGGGTGTGCGGCACTTTGCTGCCACACGGGACGCCTATAGTCGTGAGCGAGGTGGGGGAAGTCAATCACCCTGTTACCGCAATGTTACTAACAGGGTGTTACTGGCGTTACCGTGTTCTGAATAATGTCTCAAACGCCCGGTTTACAGGCGTTCCAGACCGACGAACGGGCACGCTTCGAGCAACTGGGTGAGGGCACGGCCATCGGCCAGGCAGAAGTCATCCGCCACCAGTTCGGCCAACGGGTACAGCACGAAGGGGCGCGCATGCATGTGGTAGTGCGGCACCTGCAGGCGTGGGACGTCGATCACCTGGTCACCGAACAGCAGGATATCCAGGTCGAGGGTGCGCGGGCCCCAGCGTTCCTGGCGTACACGGCCCTGGTCGTTCTCGATGGCCTGCAGCGCGTCGAGCAGGTCCAGCGGCGCCAGGGTGGTATCGAGGGCTGCTACCGCGTTGGTGTAACGCGGCTGGCCAGGCAGCAGCGAGTCGCTGGTGTACAGCGCTGATGCGCCCGCCAGGCGGCTGTCGGCAATCTGGTCGAGCGCCTGCAGGGCGCTGCGCAGTTGTTCTGCGGGCGCGTCCAGATTGCTGCCGAGGCCGATGAAGGCGCGCGTGGTCACTCGAACGCCTCGTCGCCGCCGCTGCGCTTGCGCTTGCTGCCACTGCGCTTGCGTTTGCGCGGGCCGGCACCGGTGCCTTCGTCACGGCTGCCAAGCTCGCGGATCATCTCGCGGCGCTCGCTGTCGTTGGCATCCTGGTAGTCGGTCCACCACTGGCCGAGGTCGTCGGTTTCCTCGCCGGCGCTTTCGCGCAGCAGCAGGAAGTCGTAACCGGCACGGAAGCGTGGGTTGTCGAGCAGCAGGTCGGCACGCTTGCCACTGCGACGCGGCAGGCGTTCCTGCATGTCCCAGATCTCGCGGATCGGCAGGGTGAAGCGCTTCGGGATAGCGATGCGCGCGCACTGTTCGGCGATCAGGTCGTGGGCCGCACCGTTCATGGCAGGGATTGGCGGCACGCCTTGGTTCTGCAGGTGCAGCACGCGGCCTGGCAGGGCAGGCCAGAGCAGGGCGGCGAACAGGAAGGCCGGGGTGACCGGCTTGCCTTGCTTGACGCGCAGGTCGGTATTGTTCAGCGCTTGGCTGATCAGGGTATGGGTATAGGTCGGGCGCTCGTCCAGGGCATGGGCACTGGCCGGGAACAGCGGCTCGAACAGCTCCAGGTCGACCAGCATTTCGAAGGCGATGGCACCCTGGCCGGAGAGGAACAGCTTGAGGCATTCCTCGAAAAGGCGTGCTGGCGGGATCTCGCGCAGCAGCGGGGCCAGTTTGCGAATCGGCTGGAAGGTGTGCTTTTCGATGCCGAAGTCGAGCTTGGCAGCGAAACGCACGGCACGCAGCATGCGCACCGGGTCTTCCTGGTAGCGGTGGGTCGGGTCGCCGATCAGGCGCAACAGACGGTTGCGGATGTCGTGCACGCCGTTGGCGTAGTCGAGGATGCGCTCGCTGACCGGATCGTAGTACAGGGCGTTGATGGTGAAGTCGCGGCGTTGCGCGTCTTCTTCCAAGGTGCCGTACACGTTGTCACGCAGGATACGACCACTGGCGTTGTGCGACGAACGGTGGCTGTCGCCCTGGTCGTCTTCCGAGTGGGGCGCGCGGAAAGTGGCGACTTCGATGATCTCACGGCCGAAATGCACGTGGACCAGCTTGAAGCGCCGACCGATGATGCGCGCGTTGCGGAATTCGGCACGGACCTGTTCGGGCGTGGCGCTGGTGGCGACGTCGAAGTCCTTGGGCGTGATGCCCAGCATCAGGTCGCGGACGCAGCCACCGACCAGATATGCCTGGTAGCCCGCACTCTGCAGGCGCTCGACGATGTTCACCGCGTGGCGGCTGAACTGGTGGCGCTGCAGCGAGTGTTGGCTCTTGTTGATCACCTCAGGCGTGGTGCGCCTGTGGTGCTGGCCCGGTACGGGAGGGCGGAACGACTGGAACAGCTTCTTCAGCATGGGATGCACTGTTTGAAGGAATGTTCGGCCAAGAATAGGAGAATGGCCGCATGATGGGCGGGGATTCTAGCATTTACTCGGGGAATGGTGTAGGCGGTAGCAGGAGAGCCTGCCGAAGGGGAGAAACGACAAGGGGAGCCTAAGCTCCCCAAGAAGTCGTTGCGTGCTCTTATTGTTTTTTTACTGGGCTTCTTGTTTTTGTTGAGTGCCCTGTCCACAAATCTCGAAGCTTGTGGACGACCCCCAATCCAGGGGTAAAGAGCAAACGGATTGCTTTGGCCGCTGATGTCACGTTGATCCTTCGATCCAACCAGTTCAGGCGCTGCTTTTAAGTGCAGTTTTTGTTGTTCTCTGCCTGGTCGTGGGGCAAGCCCCAAACACGCATCCTCTCCAAAAGAATCAGTTAGCTGCGCCTCCGCCGTCTTGTTTTTATTGTGCGTGAGCCGTTTCGTCTTGTTCTTATTCTGAGTTGCTGTGCTTGTTATTGTTCTTGTACCAGACATATAGCAGGTGCCGTGCCAACTTTTCGAAATCCAGTAAAATCAAGGGGTTGAGGCGGTTTGGCAGATTTCTGCAGGTCGAAAATGTAGATTTTTCGTTACCGTACGCCTCGGGAACTGTTACGCCGGAAAGGTTGGGTAACAGATTTGTGCGGGAACTGAGGTGTTACCTGGGGCAGAGGGTGTGGCTTTGCCACCCTCTTCGCGGGGTTGCCCGCGAAGAGGCCAGTAGGGCCAACGGAGATCCGAATCAGTTGTCGCTGGTCGCGTTGCTCTTGCGCCGCGGGATGCCCAGGCGCTGGCGCCGTTCCCACAGGCACTTGCGGCTGACACCGAGCTTGCGTGCGAGCTCGGTCTCGGTCATGTGGTCCTGGTGCTCGAGCACGAAGTGCTGGAAGTAGTCCTCCAGCGACAGATCCTCGGTCGGCTCATGGCTGGCACTGCTCGCGCTGGCCACGACCAAGGCATTGTCGAGGATGTCATCCTCTTCAAGGTCGCTCAGCTCGATGTCGATGCCCAGCATGTCGGCGGAAATTTCCGCGCTCTCGCTGAGGATCACCGCGCGCTCTACGGCGTTTTCCAGTTCGCGCACGTTACCCGGCCAGCTGTAATGACGAATGGCTTGCTCGGCCTCGGCCGAGAAGTGCAGGTCGTCACGGCCGATGCGCGCGCTCTGGCGGGCGAGGAAGGCATTGGCGATCTCATTGACGTCACTGCCGCGCTCGCGCAGGGCCGGCAACTTCAGGGCGATCACGTGCAGGCGGTAATAAAGGTCTTCGCGGAACTGCCCGGCCTTGGCCAGGTTCTTCAGGTCGCGGTGGGTCGCGGCGATCAGACGCACGTCGACTTTCTGCGACTGTACCGAGCCGACCCGGCGAATCTCGCCTTCCTGCAGCACGCGCAGAAGGCGCGCCTGGGCTTCGAGCGGCAGTTCACCGATCTCGTCGAGGAACAGGGTGCCACCGTCGGCGGCTTCCACCAGGCCGGCACGGCCGGCGCTGGCGCCGGTGAATGCGCCCTTTTCGTGGCCGAACAGTTCCGATTCGATCAGGGTTTCCGGAATCGCCGCGCAGTTCACCGAAATCATCGGCGCCTTGGCACGTCGCGACAGGTTGTGCAGCGCGCGGGCAACCAGCTCTTTACCAGTGCCCGACTCACCCTGGATCAGCACGTTGGAGTCGGTGGGCGCGACTTTGCGGATCTTGCTGTACATGTCCTGCATCGGCGGGCACGAACCGATGATGCCGATCTCGCCATTGGCGGCACTGGCAGCCTTCTCGGCAGGCGCGGCCTTGCCGTTGGCCCGCGGCTCGGCGGCCGGGGCTGGCGCGGCAGCAGGGGCATTCTGGCGATCACGCAGGATGCGCGCTACGGCCTGGAGCATTTCATCGTGGTCGAAGGGCTTGGCGATGTAGTCCACCGCGCCCATCTTCATCGAGTCCACCGCCGAGCGCAGGCTGGCGTAGCTGGTCATGATCAGCACGGGTGTGCCCTGGCCAAGCTTGATCAGCTCGGTACCCGGGGCGCCCGGCAGGCGCAGGTCGCTGACGATCAGGTCGAAGGTGGCAATGCTGAAGCGTTCCTGGGCTTCCTGCACCGAGCCGGCTTCGCTGACCTGGTACTGGTTCCGTTCGAGCAGCCGACGCAGGGCCGAGCGGATGATGGTTTCGTCTTCGACGATCAGAATGTGCGGCATTGATTCAATTCTCTCGACGGTCTCGAATTTCAGGGGACGTCGCTACGACATGCCGGGGCAGGGTCACGCGGATCCGGGTGCCACGTTGCCGTTCGATGTCGGCCGGGCTGTCGATGGTGATTTGCCCATAATGCTCTTCCACGATGGAATAGACCAGAGCGAGCCCCAGTCCGGTTCCTTCGCCCGGGTCTTTGGTGGTGAAGAATGGCTCGAACAGGCGGTCCATGATGTTCTTCGGTATCCCGCTGCCTTCGTCCTCGACGATCAGGTCGACGGTGTGCTCGCTGACTTCACTGCGCACCCGCACGGCACTGCCGGGCGGGGAGGCATCGCGGGCGTTGGAGAGCAGGTTGATCAGCACCTGGGCGAGGCGCTGCGGATCCCCCTCGGCCCAATGGTCCGGGTCGCAGAGGTTGAAGAACTGTACTTCGAAGTTGCGCCGGTTCAATGCCAGCAGACCGATGGCGTCTTGCGCCACTTCGGCCAGGCACACCGGCTCTTCGCTGTTCTGATGGCTACCACCGGCGTGGGCGAAGCTCATCAGTGACTGGACGATGCGCGACACGCGCTTGGTCTGTTCGAGGATCTGGCTGGACAGCTCGATGATTTCGCCATCGTCTTCGCGCTCCTCGCGCAGGTTTTGCGCCAGGCAGGCGATGCCGGTGATCGGGTTGCCGATTTCGTGGGCCACACCGGCAGCCAGGCGGCCGATGCTGGCCAGGCGCTCGGAGTGCACCAGCTTGTCTTCCAGTGCCTGGGTTTCGGTAAGGTCCTCCACCAGCAGCACAAGGCCGCTGTTACCCGGCGCCAGGGGCTCGTCGATGGCCGCCTTGTGCAGGTTCAGCCAGCGCGGCTGGCCGTCCAGCGCCAGGCGCTGTTTGTGCAGGTGTTCGTCGGGCACGTTGATGAAACCCTGCAGCAGGCCGCGCCAGGGTTCGCTGATGGTCACCAGGCGCGAGCCGACCACGTGCTTGGCGGCAATGCCGGTCAGCTCTTCCATGGCCTTGTTCCACATCAGGATTTCCTGGTCCTTGGCCAGCGAGCAGACGCCCATGGGCAGCTCTTGCAGGGTCTGGCGGTGGTAGCGGCGCAGCGCGTCGAGTTCGGCGGCAAGGCCGGTAAGGCGCGAGTGGTAGTCTTCCAGGCGGCTTTCGATGAAGTGGATGTCCTCGGTGACGTAGTTCTCGTTACCGGACTTGTACGGCAGGAAGGTCTCGACCATGTCCTGGGCCACACTCGGCCCCATCAGCCCGGAGAGGTTGGCCTCGATACGGTCACGCAGGCGGCGCAGGGCATAGGGGCGGCGCTCGTCGAACGGCAGGTAGAGGTCGCGCAGGGCCTGCTCGACCTCCTTCTGCGCCGCCTTGGCGCCCAGCGGTTTGGCCAGCTGGGTAGCGAATTCCTGCGGCGAGGCGGCATGCAGTTCACGGCGCTGCGGCCGGCGCACGTTGTCCACGGCGCAGGCTTCGGCGGCGCTGACTTCTTCGCTGCTGGCGTTGGTGAACAGCGAAATCAGCGTGAACAGCAGTACGTTGGCCGCCAGCGAGGCAATGGCCGCCATGTGCCAACTGGTGTCGTCGAGCACATAGATCATGTCCAGCAACGGGATATAGAAGCCCTGCAGGTTGCCCAGCAGCGGCAGCAGCATGGTCACCATCCACACCAGGGTCCCGGCCAGCAGCCCGGCTATGAAGCCGCGGCGGTTGGCGGTCGGCCAGTACAGCACCGACAGCACGCCAGGCAAGAACTGCAGAGTGGCGACGAAGGCGACGATACCCAGGTTGGCCAGGCTCTGGTGGTTGTTCTGGGTCAGGTAGAAGACAAACCCGGCAGTGATGATGGCGACGATCAGCGCGCGGCGTGTCCATTTCAGCCAGCGGTAGATATTGCCCTCGGCCGGTGGCTGGTACAGTGGCAGCACCAAGTGGTTGAGGGCCATGCCCGACAAGGCAAGCGTAGTGACGATGATCAGCCCGCTGGCGGATGCCAGACCGCCAACGTAGGCGAGCAACGTCAATGCCTGGTTGTTGGCGGCGAGCCCCAAGCCCAGGGTGAAGTACTCAGGGTTGGTACTCGCGCCCAGGCGCAGGCCGGCCCACAGTACCAGCGGCACCGCCAGGCTCATCAGCAGCAGGAACAGCGGCAGGCCCCAGCTGGCGCTTACCAGCGCGCGCGGGTTGAGGTTTTCGGTGAAGGCCATGTGGTACATGTGCGGCATGACGATGGCCGAGGCGAAGAACACCAGCAACAGGGTGCGCCAAGGGCCTTCCTGCAGCGGCGTATGCAGCGCCGCCAGGGCGGTCTGGTTCTGCAGCAGCCATACTTCCAGCTCATGCGGGCCACCGAACACGCCATACAGCGCATACAGGCCGATGCCGCCCAGGGCCACCAGCTTGATCACCGATTCGAAGGCGATGGCGAACACCAGGCCCTCGTGTTTCTCACGCGTGGCGATGTGGCGCGAGCCGAAGAAGATGGTGAACAGGATGATCAGCGTACAGAAGGCAAAGGCCACCCGGGCCTTGACCGGCTCGCCGGTGAGGATGCTGATCGAGTCGGCCACCGCCTGGATCTGCAGTGCCAGCAAGGGCAGCACGCCGATCAGCATGATGATCGTGGTCAGCGCGCCGGCCCAGGTGCTGCGAAAGCGGAACGCCAGCAGGTCGGCCAGCGACGACAACTGGTAGGTGCGGGTGATCTTGAGGATCGGATACAGCAGCACCGGTGCCAGCAGGAATGCACCGGACACCCCCAGGTAACAGGCGAGGAAACCGTAGCCGTACTGGTAGGCCAGGCCCACCGAGCCATAGAAGGCCCAGGCGCTGGCGTAGACGCCCAGCGACAGGGTGTAGGTCAGCGGGTGGCGAATGATGGAGCGCGGGATCAGCCCACGCTCGCTGATCCAGGCCACGCCGAACAGCACCATAAGGTACGCGGCGCTGATCAGGATCATCTGGGTCAGGCTAAAGCTCATCGGCATCTCGTTGGCTCTGCAGGATGAAGGTGACGACGATCAGGATCAGCCAGAGCAGGTAGGGGCGGTACCAGGCACCGGTCGGTTCGATCCACCAGTCCATGATGGCCGGGGAGAACAGGTAGATCCCCACGACCAGAAGCAGGACCAAACGATAGATGTACATGCTGGCCTCGATGGTTGGGCGCTGCGGGCTTGGACTTATTATTGGCGCAAATGGCCGAGGGGATGCTAGCGGGAATCCATAGGGTTCGCCAAGGTTTTGAATTTGCTGGGCTTTTGATTTCGACAGGTATTTCGCCTGTACTGGCCTGCTTTAGTGCAAATCAGCCTCTGGGACAGTAGCCTGCCGGGCAATCGCCTCCGGCCGCCATTGCTTGCGGGCAATCGCCAGCACTTCAGCCGGGGGCGCCAGCAGCAATTCTGGGTCTGCTTCCTGGCCAAGCGCCCGCAACGCCCGCAACAACAGCGGCGTCGCATGCTCCGCTTGCAATGGCGGCGAGCGGTACGACTTGCCCAACTTGTGCCCATCCGGCTGCACGATCAGCGGAATATGCAGGTAACGCGGCTGCGAAAAACCCAGCAACTCCTGCAGGTAGAGCTGGCGTGGGGTGTTGTCGAGCAGGTCGGCGCCACGCACGATGTCGGTGACGCCCTGCCAGGCATCGTCCAGCACCACCGCCAGTTGATAGGCATACAGCCCATCCCGGCGCTGGATGACGAAATCGCCCACCTCACACCCCAGGTGCTGCTGGAACTCGCCCTGCACCCGGTCGGTAAAGCGGTAGATCAGTTCTGGCACCCGCAACCGGATCGCCGCGCCCTCACGGGCATGACCCGCATTACGGCAAAAGCCTGGGTAGATGCCGTTGTGCGCCTCCAGCTGCTTGCGCGAGCAAGTACAGGCGTAGGCCAGGCCCATGTTGAACAGGCGGTCGACCACGGCGGCATAGGCTTCGTGGCGCTGGCTCTGAAAAACCACCTCGCCATCCCATTCCAGGCCGTAACGCTCAAGGGTCTGCAGGATCGCGTCGCGGGCCCCTGGCATCTCCCGGGGCGGGTCGGTGTCTTCCATGCGCAACAGCCAGCGGCCGTCTACCGCGCGGGCGTCGAGCCAGGAGGCGAGAGCGGCAACCAGCGAGCCGAAGTGCAGGAAACCGCTCGGTGTGGGGGCGAAGCGTCCGATGTAGCGGGAGTCTTTCATGGCATTGCCGGGCATATAAATGAAACGGGGCGCATGATGCGCCCCGTTCGGATGGAAGAAGTGTCAGCCTTTGCCGACGGTCTTTTCCTTTTTCTCCGAGATTTCCTTGCAGTCGAAGCACAGGTCGGCGGTCGGGCGGGCTTCCAGACGGCGCAGACCGATCTCGATACCGCAGGAATCGCACCAGCCGTAATCCTGGTCCTGGATCTTCTGCAGGGTCTTGTCGATCTTCTTGATCAGCTTGCGCTCGCGGTCGCGGTTGCGCAGCTCCAATGCAAATTCTTCTTCCTGGCTGGCACGGTCGGCCGGGTCGGGGAAGTTGGCTGCTTCGTCCTTCATGTGGTCCACGGTACGGTCCACACTGACCATCAGCTCACCTTTCCAGGCATTGAGGAGTTTGGTGAAGTGCTTGCGCATGGGCTCGCCCATGTACTCTTCGCCCTTGGTCTCTTTATAGGGCTCGACACCGTACATGGTCTGACCGGTTTTTTGCTTTTCTACGGTGGACATGAATAGACCGCCTCTCACTCATCTGATCCAATGCGCAGGATGCTCCATCTCCGGCACCCGCCGGCCCTGCGACTGCGAGCCGCCGAACTTACCAGATAGATCGGGGGTGCGCTACCCCGCCCGATCCTAGGTGTTGACCGCAGCGCGCGGCGTATGTTCGGTGCTGTGCAAGGGTAGAATCAACAGTTTAGACCCAATTGAGAGAAGGTCATGGCCCACCCCTACAGTGCGCGCAGCCGCGCCATCGAACCCTTCCACGTCATGGCGTTGCTGGCGCGGGCCAACGAGCTGCAAGCGGCCGGCCATGACGTGATCCACCTGGAAATCGGCGAGCCAGACTTCACCACCGCCGCACCGATCGTCGCTGCCGGCCAGGCCGCACTGGCCGCCGGTCATACCCGCTACACAGCCGCCCGCGGACTGCCAGCGCTGCGCGAGGCGATCGCCGGTTTCTATGGCCAGCGTTATGGCCTGCAGATCGACCCTGAGCGGATTCTCGTCACTCCGGGCGGCTCCGGGGCGTTGCTGTTGGCCAGCAGCTTGTTGGTCGACCCTGGCAAGCACTGGCTGCTGGCCGACCCGGGTTACCCGTGCAACCGCCACTTCCTGCGCTTGGTCGAGGGTGGCGCGCAGCTGGTGCCGGTGGGGCCGGAGGTCAACTACCAGCTGACTGCCGACCTGGTCGAGCGTTACTGGGACAAGGACAGCGTCGGCGCCCTGGTCGCTTCGCCAGCCAACCCGACGGGCACCGTGCTGGACCGCGACGAGCTGGCCAGCCTGTCCAAGGCCACCCGTGAGCGCCATGGCCACCTGGTCGTGGACGAGATCTACCACGGCCTGACCTACGGCATGGACGCACCGAGTGTGCTGGAAGTGGACGACTCGGCGTTCGTTCTGAATAGTTTTTCCAAGTATTTCGGCATGACCGGGTGGCGGCTCGGCTGGCTGGTGGCGCCGCCCAATGCCGTGGCCGACCTGGAGAAGTTGGCGCAGAACCTCTACATCAGTGCGCCGAGCATGGCCCAGCATGCGGCGCTGGCCTGTTTCCAGCCGGAAACCCTGGCGATTTTCGAAGAGCGCCGTGCCGAATTCGCCCGTCGCCGCGATTATCTGCTGCCGGCCCTGCGTGAACTGGGCTTCCGCATCGCCGTCGAGCCGCAGGGGGCGTTCTACCTGTATGCCGACATCAGCGCGTTCGGTGGCGATGCCTTTGCCTTCTGCCGGCATTTCCTCGAAACCGAGCACCTGGCCTTTACTCCGGGCCTGGACTTCGGCCGCCATTTGGCGGGTCACCACGTGCGTTTTGCCTATACCCAGAGCCTGCCGCGCCTGGAACAGGCGGTCGAGCGCATCGCTCGTGGCCTGAAAAGCTGGCAGGGGTAAAGGGTGTTTTTTCCTCCATTAGAGCAAGGGCGCCTGCTGCGCCGCTACAAGCGCTTCCTGGCCGACATCGAACTGGCCAATGGCGAGCAACTGACCATCCACTGCCCGAATACCGGCTCCATGCTCAATTGCATGCGCGAGGGTGAGCAGGTGTGGTTCAGCCGCTCCAACGACCCCAAGCGCAAGCTGCCAGGTACCTGGGAAATCAGCGAAACGCCCCAGGGCCGCCTGGCCTGCATCAATACCGGGCGCGCCAATGCACTGGTTGAAGAGGCGCTTCACGCCGGGGTGATCCACGAACTGGCCGGTTTTACCGCACTGAAGCGTGAAGTGGCTTACGGCGAAGAGCGCAGCCGGGTGGATTTTCGCCTGGAGTACGCTGACGGGCCGGCTTATGTCGAGGTCAAGAGCGTGACCCTGGGTTATCCGGAGACTGCCGTGGCGGCGTTCCCGGACGCAGTGACCCAGCGTGGCGCCAAGCACCTGCGCGAGCTGGCGGCCTTGGCCCGCCAAGGCATCCGTGCGGTGCAGCTGTACTGCGTGAACCTTACCGGCATCGAGGCGGTACGCCCTGCCGACGAGATCGACCTCGCCTATGCCAACGCCCTGCGCGCGGCGGTGGCGGACGGGGTCGAGGTGCTGGCCTACGGCGTGCGCCTGGATGACCAGCAAATCGTCATCGATCGCCCGCTGCCGGTATTGCTCACTCCTTGATCCAGATGCCCTGGCTGTCCTCATGGCAGTCCAGGGCCTGCAGCATTTCGCCTTCGCAGGGGCCGGCCACGCATTCACCACTGTCTATGAGAAACAGCGCTCCATGATGGGCGCAGTGGATCAGGCTGGCGCTGTCGTCGAGAAAGGCGTCCTGCGCCCAGTTCAGCGGGATGCCGCGGTGAGGGCAGCGGTTACGGTACAGGTACACCCGGCCCTGTCGGCGCACACCGAACAGATCGATGCCGTCTACGCTGAAGGCGCGGCTATGGCCCTCGTCCAGGGCCGCGGAAGGACAGAGAAAATGCATTGCAGGGAAGGCTCGTGAAACAAAGTGATGGCTTGACGCGTCAATGCGAATAATTATCAAATTGTCCGCATTTGCCGCGCCGGCCGCCTATGGTGCGCAGTTCCGCCGCTCGCCACAAGGCGTGCGGCCCGCCTTCAGAAGGAATCCGATGATGCGCCGTCCCGCTGCCTTGCTCGCCCTGTGCGCAGCTTTCGTTGCTTCCACCCAGGCCCTGGCCGCCGAATTGCCGCAGCGCTGGGTCAGCGCTGGCGGGGCGTTGAGCGAGTGGATCACTGAGCTGGGCGGCGAGCCACGCCTGGTGGGCGTCGATACCACCAGCCAGCACCCTGACTCGCTGAAGGCCTTGCCGAGTATCGGTTACCAGCGGCAGTTGTCGGCCGAAGGCATTCTCAGCCTGCGCCCGGATGTGCTGGTGGGCACCGAAGAGATGGGGCCGCCGCCCGTATTGGCGCAGGTGCGCAAGGCGGGTGTGCGGGTGGAATTGTTCTCCAGCCAGGCCGAGCTGGCTGCCGTGGACCAGAACCTCAAGCACTTGGGTACCTTGCTGGGGGCTGAGGAAAAAGCCGCACAGTTGGCGGCGGGCTATCGCCAGCAACTCGAAGCGCTGCAGTTGAAGGTCAAGCAGGCTCAGCAAAACCATAAGGCCCCGGGTGTGTTGCTGCTGGTCGGGCATGCCGGCGCCAAGCCGCTGATTGCCGGGCAGGGCACCGCCGGTGACTGGGTGCTGCGCCAGGCGGGGGCTCGCAACCTGGCCGAGCACCAAGGCTACAAGAACTTCTCCAACGAGGCGCTGGCGGCGCTCGACCCGGATGTTGTGGTGTTCTCTGATCGTGCGCTGAGCGGCGAGCAGGCCTTGCAGGCGTTGCTCAAGGAAAACCCGGCGCTGGCTGCTTCCCGTGCCGTGCGCGACAAGCGCCTGGTGCCGCTCGACCCGACATTGTTGGTGGGTGGCCTTGGCCCGCGCCTGCCCAGCGCCTTGCAGGCACTGGCGACTGCGTTCTACCCGGCAAGCACTGCCAAATGAAGCAACGAATCGAGCCGCGAACGCTTTTTGTTTGCCTGACATTGCTGTGCCTGCTGGCGGTGTGGCTGTCGCTGGCGTTGGGGCCGGTCAGCCTGCCGCTGATCGATACCCTGCGCGCAGGCCTGCGTCTGTTGGGCCTGCCGATTGCTGCAGACGGTCTGCAGCAGGCCGAGATGATCCTGGGGCAGATCCGCCTGCCGCGTACCCTGCTGGGGTTGGCCGTGGGCGCGGTACTGGCATTGTCGGGAGTGGCCATGCAGGGGTTGTTCCGCAACCCGTTGGCCGACCCTGGTCTGGTGGGCGTTGCCGCAGGAGCAGCGATGGGCGCGGCGGTGGCCATCGTTGGCGGTAGCTGGCTGGGTGGCATGCCGGATGCGCTTGCCCCCTATCTCTTGTCGCTGTGTGCCTTCATCGGCGGGCTGGGCGTGACAGCCCTGGTGTATCGCCTGGGGCGTCGCGACGGTCAGACCAACGTCGCCACGATGTTGTTGGCCGGTGTGGCCATGACGGCGCTGGGCGGTGCTGCCGTAGGCTTGTTCTCCTACCTGGCCGATGATGCCACCCTGCGTACGCTGACCTTCTGGAACCTGGGGAGCCTCAATGGAGCCAGTTACGAGCGCCTTTGGCCTTTGCTGCTGATCGCGGGCGGTGTGGCGATGTGGTTGCCACGCCGGGCAAAGGCGTTGAACGCCTTGTTGCTGGGGGAGTCGGAAGCACGGCACCTGGGTGTCGACGTGGAGCGGCTCAAGCGCGAACTGGTGTTCTGCACGGCACTGGGCGTAGGCGCAGCGGTGGCGGCTGCCGGGCTGATCGGCTTCATTGGCCTGGTGGTACCCCATCTGGTGCGTCTGCTGGCAGGGCCAGATCACCGCGTGGTACTGCCCGCCTCGCTGCTGGCCGGGGGCGTGCTGATGCTGTTTGCCGATCTTGCGGCACGGCTGCTGCTGGCGCCTGCCGAGTTGCCGATCGGTATCGTCACAGCCTTTATAGGCGCTCCGTTCTTTCTGGTGCTGTTAATACGAGGGCGCAGTTGATGTTGCAAGTCGAGGGGCTGCACCTGAGGCGGGGCAGCAATGACGTATTGCACGGTATTGATCTTCATCTGAGCCCTGGTCAGGTCGTGGGGGTACTTGGCCCTAATGGCGCGGGCAAGAGCAGCCTGCTTGGAGTCTTGTGTGGCGAGTTGGCGCCGGATCGCGGGCAGGTAACGCTGCAAGGCCAGCCGCTGGCGGACTGGGCAGGGCAGGAGCGCGCCAGGCGCCTGGCGGTGCTGCCACAGGTGTCCAGCCTGGGGTTCTCGTTCAAGGTCGAGGAGGTGGTGGCCATGGGGCGTATGCCCCACGACACCGGGCAACGGCGTGATGCCGAGATCGTCGAAGAGGCGCTGAAGGCGGCGGATGCGTCGCACCTGGTAGGGCGCAGTTACCTGGCCTTGTCGGGTGGCGAGCGGCAAAGGGTGCATCTGGCCCGCGTGCTGGCTCAGCTCTGGCCGGGAGAGAAGGGCACCACGCTGCTGCTCGATGAACCGACCTCGATGCTCGACCCACTGCATCAGCATACGACCCTGGAAGCTGTGCGTCGTTTTGCCGACTGCGGTGCCGCTGTGCTGGTGATCCTGCATGACCTGAACCTGGCCGCGCGCTACTGTGATCGCATCCTGCTCCTCGAAAGCGGGCGCTGCCATGCCTTGGCCACGCCACCGGAGGTACTGACGCCTGCATCCCTGAAGGCCGTGTTCGGTATCGACGTGCTGGTGCAGGCGCACCCGGAACGGGGGCACCCGCTGATCATTACCCGCTAGGAGGTACTGCCCATGGGGCATCCTTTGCTGTGTGGTTCATTACTCGGTCTGGCGCTGGCGTTGGGTGGCTGTCAGGCCAGCCTGCCGCCGTTGCCTGCCTGGCAGAGCAGCGAAGGGCGGGACAACGTCGAACTGGGACAGATCCACGATCTGGCCAGCGGGCGGGTGATCAGCCCTGAACAGTTGATCGAGGGCCTGGCCGGTGCGCCGCGGGTGTTAGTCGGCGAGAAGCATGACAACCCGGATCATCACGCCTTGCAGCTGTGGTTGATGCGTGGGCTGCAGCAACGCCGGGCGCAGGGCAGCCTGCTGCTGGAAATGCTGCAACCCGAGCAGCAGGCCCGTGTCGATGCGCTCGCGGGGCAGGCGCAGTTGCCGCAGGACCTGCCCAAGGCCCTGGCCTGGGAAGACGGTTGGGACTGGCAGCTTTACGGCCCTATCGTACGTGAGGCTTTGCAACATCACGTGCCGCTACTGGCGGCCAACCTGTCACCCAGCGAAATGCGCCAGGCCTATCGGCACCCGGCGGCGCTGTCGGGAACCCGGTCAAATGCGCCAGCGGTGAGGGCAGCACTGCTCGAACAGGTGAAGCAGGGGCATTGTGGCCTGCTGCCGGAAAACCAGCTGCCAGCGATGCTGGCCGTGCAACAGCAGCGGGATCGGCGTATTGCCGAGCGGCTGATGGCAGCGCCGCAGCCGGCATTGCTGTTGGCAGGTGCTTACCATGCGCGCAAGGACCTGGGGGTGCCTTTGCACCTCGCCGACCTGGGTGCGGCAGGCGAGAGCAAGGTTGTGCTGCTGGCCGAGGTGGGCGAACAGGTAGAGCCTGGGATGGCCGACTATGTCTGGTATACGGCGGCGATGCCTGATCAGGACTACTGCGCCCAATTGCGCCAATAACGGTTACTCGCCTGGGCGGGGAAAAACTGCGGGTAAAAAAAGACCCGGCAAAATGCCGGGTCAATAACCGTGATTAGCCTGATGAGGAGATAATCTGAGAGTCCGAACCAGGGGCTCTTAGCTTATCCAACCAGTCTCGCGACCAGTTGTGGTAATCATAACGATTCTCATTTCAGCGTCAATCCCCTTCGTGTGTTTATTTCAGATTTTTTTTGGGATTGGGCATTTCGCATCGAGTTGTTGGTTGAGCGCTTCCTTGCGTTCGGCTGGCAAATCGTTCCAGTGCATGTCCAGCAATGCACCTTCAATGGCGTACAACAGCACCTTCGACGCCCGGAAACCTCGGGTTTTCACGGCCTGGTAGGCACCCACCGCGCCCAACCTGCGCAAGTCCGATGCACTGTGGATACCGGCTGCATGCAACCACTGCGCAGAGGTCTTGCCAAGATTCTTCAGGTGCTGCAATTCATCGTTCATCGAGCCTCCTTGCGATGGCTGAACGGGTCTAGGGGGATAAATCGCGAGCAGGTCTGAGAGGAGTGTAGCGGGGCTTGGGAAATGCGCGGCCTTTTGCCATCGGGTACGACGAGCTGTCCTGGCCGGGGCGGAACCTGTTCCGGCAACAGGCCGGAACAGGTGTAAAGCGAACTTACAGGCCTGGCAGACGCTGGCGAATCTGGTCGATCACCTGGTCCATGCCGCTGGCTTCCTGGGTATCGATGCGGGTGCTGAGTGCCAGTTCCTGGGCATCCAGTGGCTCACGGCTGGCCTGCTGGGCCTTGACCACCTCCAGCGTGGCATCCGACGGGTCGCTGTTCTCGGCCTGGCGCTGCTCCAGCCAGCTGGCGATCACCGCTTCCGGGGCATGGCAGTCGAGGATCAGGAATGGCACGCCAGTGGCGTTGGCCACGGCTGCGGCGGCCTGGCGCTGTTCAGCCTTGAGGTAAGTGGCATCGAGCACCACCGGGAAACCGGCACGCAAGATCGTCGCCGCCAGCTCGTGCAGGCGCTCGTAGGTTGCCACGCTGGCGTCCTGGTCATAGATGCCGGCCGCCAGTTGACCGGCGTTTGGTGCCTGCTGTTCACCGAACAGGCGCTTGCGTTCCACATCCGAACGCACGCGAACCGCGCCCAGCGCTTCGACCAGGCGCATGGCCACGTGGCTCTTGCCTACTGCCGATACGCCATGGGTGATTGCCAGCAGGCGGGAAGGGATGGCGCTGTAGCTTTCTGCCAGGTTGGCGTAGTTGCGGTAGGTGCGCAGGGTGGTGGCGCGCTGCACGGCGTCGGCATCGGCCGACAGGCTGAACAGGGCAACCTTGGCTCGCACCAGTGCACGGTAGGCCTTGTAGAAGTTCAGCAGCTCCAGGCCGGCGTAGTCGCCGGTCAGCTCCAGGTACTGGCTGATGAAGCGACGGGCCAGGCACTTGAGGCCACGGTCTTCCAGGTCCATGGCCAGGAAGCCGACGTCGGCATAGACGTCGGTCAGGCGGAACGGCTCGTTGAACTCGATGCAGTCGAAGATCACCACCTTGCCGTCGATCAGGGTGGCGTTGCCCAGGTGAATGTCACCGTGGCATTCACGGATGAAGCCATTGGCCTTGCGCGCCTGCAGCAGGCCATGCAGGCGCTCGAAGCTGCTGCGTGACCAGGCCTGGAGGTTGTCCAGCTGCAGCAGGTCGGCTTTTTCGCTGAGGAACGGGCGGATCTGCTCGAAGTTCTGCTCGACCGGCGCCATCACGCTTTCCGGGGTACCCAGCGGATGCTCCGGCGACACTTTCGGTGCCAGCAGGTGGAATTCGGCAATCTGTCGGGCCATCTGGTCGATGTGGCTAGTATTCAGTTCGCCGTTGGCCTGCAGGGTGCTGAGCATCTGGCCCTGGGGGAACTGGCACATCTTAAGTGCATATTCGATCGCTTCGCCTTCACCACCGATCTGTGGCGCTTCGGCACTGCCGGTGATCGGCAGGACTTCAAGGTACAGGCCCTTGGTCAGGCGCTGGTTCAGGCGCAACTCTTCGTTACAGAAATGCTGGCGCTGGTCCAGGCTGGTGAAGTCGAGGAAACCGAAGTTCATCGGTTTCTTGATCTTGTAGGCGTACACGCCGGTGAGCAGGACCCAGGAGATGTGCGTCTCGATGAGCTGGAACCCGTCCACGGGGTGAGAGTACAGGGCTGGGTTCTGCAACGCGTTGATCAAGGCTTGGCTCACTAGAAATCCTTCCGGGGGCAGGGAATTCGAAAGCGCCATTATGGTCAATGGTGCCGTCCCTGCCTACCGCCAGAGGGCGCCTGCCTCCCCTTTGTAAAGTGCGTATAATCCGCCGCCATGACTCGAACCCGAAATCCTCGTACCCCTCAGAAACGCCCGACCGGCCGCTCGCGCGCCTGGCTGGGCTGGGCCTTGAAGCTCAGCCTGGTCGGCCTGGTGATCGTCGCTGGCTTCGCGGTTTACCTCGATGCTGTCGTTCAGGAGAAGTTCTCCGGCAAGCGTTGGACCATCCCGGCCAAGGTGTATGCCCGGCCGCTGGAGCTGTTCAGTGGCCAGAAACTGAGCAAGAGCGACTTCCTCACCGAACTCGATGCCCTGGGTTACCGGCGTGAAAGCGCGGCCAACGGCCCGGGTGCGGCAGCGGTCAACGGCAATACCGTCGACCTCAACACCCGTGGTTTCCAGTTCTACGAGGGCATGGAGCCTGCGCAGTTCGTGCGTGTACGCTTCTCTGGCGACTACGTGGCAGATCTCGCCGGCGCCAACGGCAAGAAACTCGATGTGGTACGCCTCGAACCGCTGATGATCGGCGGTATCTACCCGAAGAACCTCGAAGACCGCATCCTGATCAAGATCGACCAGGTGCCGCCGTACCTGCTCGAGACCCTGGTCGCCACCGAAGACCGGGACTTCTACAGTCACTTCGGTGTGTCACCCAAGTCCATCGCCCGTGCCATGTGGGTCAACACCTCGGCAGGTTCCATGCGCCAGGGCGGCAGTACCCTGACCCAGCAGCTGGTGAAGAACTTCTACCTGACCAGCGAGCGCAGCCTCAGCCGCAAGCTGACCGAAGCGATGATGGCCGTGCTCCTGGAGATGCACTACGACAAGCGCGAGATCCTCGAGGCCTACCTGAACGAAGTGTTCGTCGGCCAGGATGGCCAGCGCGCCGTGCACGGCTTCGGCCTGGCCAGCCAGTTCTTCTTCAGCCAGCCGCTGTCGGAGCTGAAGCTGCACCAGATCGCCTTGCTGGTAGGCATGGTCAAAGGGCCGTCCTATTACAACCCGCGGCGCTACCCTGATCGCGCGCTGGCGCGGCGCAACCTGGTGCTCGACCTGGTGGCCGAGCAGGGCGTGGCCAGCCAGGCGGAAGTCGATGCGGCGAAGAAGATGCCGCTGGGCGTGACCAAGCGCGGCAGCCTCGCCGACAGCTCGTTCCCGGCCTTCCTGGATTTGGTCAAACGTCAGCTGCGCCAGGACTACCGCGACGAAGACTTGACCGAAGAAGGCCTGCGCATCTTCACCAGCTTCGACCCGATCCTGCAGATGAAGGCCGAAACCTCCATGGCCGAAACCTTCAAGCGCTTGTCCGGGCGCAAAGGTGCCGACGAAGTGGAATCGGCGATGGTGGTGACCAACCCGGAAACCGGCGAAGTGCAGGCACTGATCGGCAGCCGCCAGTCCGGCTTTGCCGGTTTCAACCGTGCCATAGATGCCGTGCGACCGATCGGCTCGCTGGTCAAGCCGGCGGTCTACCTGACCGCACTGGAACAGCCTAGCAAGTACACCCTGACCACCTGGGTGCAGGATGAGGCGTTCTCGGTCAAAGGGGCGGACGGCCAGGTGTGGCGCCCGCAAAACTATGACCGCCGCTCGCACGGTACGATCTACCTGTACCAGGGGCTGGCCAACTCGCTGAACCTGTCGACCGCGAAACTCGGCCTGGAAGTGGGTGTGCCGAACGTGATCAAGACCATCGGCCGCCTCGGCGTCAACGTCGACTGGCCAGCCTTCCCTGCGATGCTGCTGGGCGCTGGCGGCATGTCGCCAATGCAGGTCGCGACCATGTATCAGACCATCGCCAACGGTGGCTTCAACACGCCGATGCGTGGCATTCGCAGCGTGCTCACCGCCGAAGGCGAGCCGCTCAAGCGCTACCCGTTCCAGATCCAGCAGACCTTCGACCCAGGTGCCATCTACCTGGTGCAGAACGCCATGCAGCGGGTGATGCGTGAGGGTACCGGCCGCTCGGTCTACAACGTGCTGCCAAGCTCGCTGACCCTTGCGGGCAAGACCGGTACCAGTAACGACTCGCGCGATAGCTGGTTCTCCGGCTTCAGCCAGGACCTGCTGGCTGTGGTGTGGATGGGCCGTGACGATAACGGCAAAACGCCATTTACCGGTGCCACCGGCGCCTTGCAGGTCTGGACCAGCTTCATGAAGAAGGCCGATCCGTTGCCGTTGGACATGCCGCAGCCAGATAACGTGGTGCAGGCGTGGATCGATCCGTACAGCGGCCACGGCTCTGACAGAAGCTGTCCGGGAGCCGTGCAGATGCCGTATATTCGCGGCAGTGAACCGCCCGCCGGTGCGACCTGCGGCGGCGAGCAGAATCCCGTAGAGTCGGTCATGGACTGGGTCAAGGGCTGGATGAACTGAGCCCTTAGCAGCATTGATGAGGTGTGAATTGAACAAGTGGCTGTTTCCTGCCGTGACGGCGCTGGTAGTGCTCCAAGGTTGCTCCAGCGTGCAGCGTGGCAACATTCCGGTGGTGGACTCGAGCACCCGGGTGTCCAATAGTGAGCGTGTCCAGGCCCACCGTTCGGCTGCGGGCATGAGCAACGGCACCGCGCAGGCACAGTCGCTGCCCGAGGACTCGGGCGTGACCGTGATGATTCCGCAAGGCGCCGGTGCCGCTGGCATCCAGACCTTCCCGGCAGGCAATGGCGCGGCGCCGATCAGTACCGGCCCGATCACGCCCGGCCCTGTCACTTCGGCACCGATGACCACCAACCCCAACCCGATCGCCGACGAACCGTTCGATATCGCTTCGATGAGCAGCGCGCCGGCAGCTTCCAATGCACCGACCGGCATTCCGCGCAGCAACGCGGCTTCCGGTGGGCTGTCGGCCGATGAACAGCTCGACGGCCCGGTGCTGGCGCTGCTGACCACCGCCCAGTCGCAGCAGGGTAGCGGTGACTACAATGGTGCCGCCTCGAGCCTGGAGCGTGCCCAGCGTATCGCCCCGCGCGAGCCGCAGGTGCTGTTCCGCCTGGCCCAGGTGCGCCTGTCGCAAGGCGACGCGCCCCAGGCCGAGCAACTGGCCCGCCGTGCGCTGACCTACGCCAACGGTCGCCCCGACCTGCAGGCCGAGCTGTGGAACACCATCGCCCTGGCCCGCGAGAAGCAGGGTGACAGCGCCGGTGCCGCGCTGGCACGGCAGAAAGCGCGGGTCAATTCGTGATGGTCGAGCAACGCATTCTCGATATCGCCGACCACCTGCTGCTCATCGAGCGTGAGTTGCAGGTCCAGGGCTGGTGGGATGACGAGCCGCCCAGCGACGAAGCGCTGGCCAGTACCGTACCGTTCGCGGTCGACACGCTCAGTTTCGAGCAGTGGTTGCAGTGGATCTTCCTGCCGCGCATGAAGATCATCATCGAGCTCGGCCACCCGCTGCCCAATGCCTCAAGCATCCTGGTGATGGCGGAGACCGTGTTCACCAGTCGTCCGGAAGAAAGTCGCGAGCTACGCCGGCTGTTGGCAGCATTCGATCAATTGATTGCTCCTTCCGCCTGATTTCTTCAGTTTTTCCTTCAAGGGCCGCAGATTGTGGCCCTTTTTTATGGAAATCTTATTTTTTCTGCTTCTGACTCGGTTTTTAGTGGTGGCAGGAATTCATCTTGGGGAAAAATTAGCAATAATTTTTCTTGACTTGTAGGCGCCAAATCACAAGAATCCAGATTCCGCTGTAGAGGGACTGCCAGAAGCAGACCCGCTAAGCAGATCATGAGGCGCATACCCGCGCCGCCTGTTACACCCCGCAACGCGTTACCTCGCGCTGGGTGGGAACCCCCCGCAACACTCTGGGGAGCTCCCAATACTTGCTCAGTCAGTGCTGACGTTCGCTCATGCTCTGCTTGGCAGTAAACCTATTAAGACCCGTCCACTAGGGACGGTATTCTGGCGTTTTAGAGGTGAACAACGTGGAGCTTTTATCTGGCGCTGAAATGGTCGTCCGCTTCTTGCGTGACGAAGGCGTTAAGCACATCTACGGGTACCCTGGTGGTGCTCTCCTGCATGTTTACGACGCGCTGTTCAAAGAGCCGGAAGTGGAACACATCCTGGTTCGTCACGAGCAAGCGGCAACCCATATGGCGGACGGCTACGCCCGCGCCACCGGCAAGGCCGGTGTGGTGCTGGTAACCTCCGGCCCGGGCGCGACCAATGCCATTACCGGTATTGCCACCGCCTACATGGATTCGATTCCGATGGTCATTCTGTCCGGCCAGGTGCCTAGCACCATGGTTGGCACCGATGCCTTCCAGGAAACCGACATGATCGGTATCTCGCGGCCGATCGTGAAGCACAGCTTCATGATCAAGAGCCCGACCGAGATCCCTGAAGTACTCAAGAAAGCCTTCTACCTGGCGCAATCCGGTCGTCCAGGCCCGGTCGTGGTCGACATTCCAAAAGATATGACCAACCCGGCCGAGAAGTTCGAGTACGTCTATCCGAAGAAGGTCAAGCTGCGCTCGTACAGCCCGGCTGTACGTGGTCACTCCGGCCAGATCCGCAAGGCTGCCGAGATGCTCCTGGCTGCCAAGCGTCCGATCGTCTACGCCGGTGGTGGTGTGATTCTCGGCGGTGGCTCCGAAGCGCTGACCGAAATCGCCAAGTCACTGAACCTGCCCGTCACCAACACCCTGATGGGGCTGGGTGGCTTCCCGGGCACTGACCGCCAGTTCCTCGGCATGCTCGGCATGCACGGCAGCTTCACCGCCAACATGGCCATGCACAATGCCGACGTGATCTTCGCTGTCGGTGCGCGTTTCGATGATCGCGTGGTCAACGGCCCGGCCAAGTTCTGCCCGAACGCCAAGATCATCCATGTCGACATCGACCCTGCGTCGATCTCCAAGATGATCAAGGCCGACGTGCCGATCGTCGGCCCGGTCGACAGCGTGCTCAGCGAGATGCTCGGCATCCTCAAGGAAATCGGCGAGCAGCCTGACAAGGTGGCGCTGGATGCCTGGTGGAAGCAGATTGACGAATGGCGTGGCAATGGCGAACTGTTCCCTTACGACAAGGGCGACGGCAACGTCATCAAGCCGCAGAAGGTCATCGAGACGCTGTGCGAAGTGACCCATGGCGATGCCTTCGTCACCTCCGACGTTGGCCAGCACCAGATGTTCGCGGCGCAGTACTACCGCTTCAACAAGCCGAACCGCTGGATCAACTCCGGTGGCCTGGGCACCATGGGCTTCGGCTTCCCGGCGGCAATGGGCGTCAAGCTCAACTTCCCGGACCAGGACGTGGCCTGCGTGACTGGCGAAGGCAGCATCCAGATGAACATCCAGGAGCTGTCCACCTGCATGCAGTACGGCCTGCCGGTGAAGATCGTCAACCTGAACAACGGTGTGCTGGGCATGGTCCGCCAATGGCAGGACATGGCCTACAACGGTCGTCACTCGCACTCTTACGTCGAGTCGCTGCCTGACTTCATCAAGCTGGCCGAGGCCTATGGCCATGTAGGTATCCGCATCACCAGCCTGAAGGACCTCAAGCCGAAGCTGGAAGAAGCGTTTGCGATGAAAGACCGCCTGGTGTTCATCGACATCGCGATTGACCGCAGCGAGCACGTCTATCCGATGCAGATCAAGGATGGCTCGATGCGTGACATGTGGCTGAGCAAGACGGAGCGTACCTGATATGCGGCACATCATTTCCCTGCTGCTGGAAAACGAACCCGGTGCTCTGTCCCGTGTGGTCGGCCTGTTCTCCCAGCGCAACTACAACATTGAAAGCCTGACCGTGGCGCCGACCGAAGACCCGACCCTGTCGCGTCTGACGCTGACCACCGTTGGCCATGACGAAGTGATCGAACAGATCACCAAGAACCTGAACAAGCTGGTCGAAGTGGTGAAACTCGTCGACCTGTCGGAAAGCGCTCACATCGAGCGTGAACTGATGTTGGTCAAGGTCAAGGCCACCGGTGCCCAGCGCGCCGAGATCAAGCGCACCACGGATATCTTCCGTGGCCAGATCGTCGATGTGACCGCCAGCGTGTACACCGTGCAGCTCAGCGGCACCAGCGACAAACTGGACAGCTTCATCCAGGCGATCGGCACCGCATCGATTCTCGAAACCGTGCGCAGCGGCGTTACCGGCATTGCCCGTGGCGACAAAGTGCTCAGCATCTAAATTCAAAAATTAGCGATGGCTCCGCAGGGGCCGAGATATAACCAGGGGTATTTTCATGAAAGTTTTCTACGATAAAGACTGCGACCTTTCCATCATCCAGGGTAAGAAAGTCGCCATCATCGGTTACGGTTCGCAAGGCCACGCTCAGGCGTGCAACCTGAAGGACTCCGGTGTAGACGTTACCGTCGGTCTGCGTAAAGGTTCGGCTACCGTTGCCAAGGCCGAAGCCCACGGCCTGAAAGTTGCCGACGTGGCTACCGCCGTCGCTGCTGCCGACCTGGTCATGATCCTGACCCCGGACGAGTTCCAGGGCCAGCTGTACAAGAACGAGATCGAGCCGAACATCAAGAAGGGCGCTACCCTGGCCTTCTCGCACGGTTTCTCGATTCACTACAACCAGGTTGTTCCGCGTGCCGACCTCGACGTGATCATGATCGCGCCGAAAGCCCCGGGCCACACCGTTCGCTCCGAGTTCGTCAAAGGCGGCGGCATCCCTGACCTGATCGCTATCTACCAGGACGCTTCGGGCAACGCCAAGAACGTCGCCCTGTCCTACGCCGCTGGCGTCGGTGGTGGCCGTACCGGCATCATCGAAACCACCTTCAAGGACGAGACTGAAACCGACCTGTTCGGTGAGCAGGCTGTTCTGTGCGGTGGTACCGTCGAGCTGGTCAAGGCCGGTTTCGAAACCCTGGTTGAAGCTGGCTACGCGCCAGAAATGGCCTACTTCGAGTGCCTCCACGAGCTGAAGCTGATCGTTGACCTCATGTACGAAGGCGGCATCGCCAACATGAACTACTCGATCTCCAACAACGCCGAGTACGGTGAGTACGTCACCGGTCCGGAAGTCATCAACGAAGAATCCCGCAAGGCTATGCGCAACGCTCTGAAGCGCATCCAGGACGGCGAGTACGCGAAGATGTTCATCTCCGAAGGTGCTACCAACTACCCATCGATGACCGCCAAGCGCCGTAACAACGCCGCTCACGGCATCGAAATCATCGGCGAGCAACTGCGTTCGATGATGCCGTGGATCTCGGCTAACAAAATCGTCGACAAGACCAAGAACTAAGTCTTATCGAAAGATGAAAAACGCGGCTTCGGCCGCGTTTTTTCGTTCTGGCAGTCAGCTTCTGGTATAAAGCAGACCAGTGGCTCGCCGTCAGAACCTGTTTCGCGGGCCCGTGTCGAACATTTTCCATCCTGTTGCAAGGTACCCTCCATGAGCGAACGTCCCGAAGAGCCGAACAAGCCCTCCGACGCCGAAAGCCTGCTACCTGTCGATGAGCACGTTGAAGAAGGGCATGACGCCGAAGGGCGCAAGGTGCGCCATCGCGGCATCTATCTGCTGCCCAACCTGTTCACTACCGCCAACCTGTTTGCCGGCTTCTATTCCATCATCAGCTCGATGAGTGCGCAGAGCGCTGGTGACCCACGCGAGGCGAGCAAGTATTTCGCCTTTGCTGCCATTGCGATCTTCGTGGCCATGGTGCTCGACGGCCTGGATGGCCGTGTGGCGCGCATGACCAATACCCAGAGCGCCTTCGGTGCCGAGTACGACTCGCTGTCGGATATGGTCGCTTTCGGCGTGGCCCCGGCCTTGCTGGCCTTTGGCTGGGCGCTGGGTGACATGGGCAAGGTCGGCTGGATGGTCGCCTTCATCTATGTTGCCGGTGCTGCGTTGCGTCTGGCGCGGTTCAATACCCAGGTCGGCACTGCCGACAAACGCTACTTCATCGGCCTGGCCAGCCCGGCCGCCGCCGGGGTGGTCGCCGGTACCGTCTGGGCCTTCAGCGACTACGGCATCCAGGGCTCCAAGCTGTCGTTCCTGGTGGCGCTGCTGGTTGCCGCTGCCGGCATGCTGATGGTCAGCAACATCAAGTACAACAGCTTCAAGGAGCTGGACCTCAAGGGGCGCGTGCCGTTCGTGGCAATCCTCGCGGTGGTGCTGGTGTTTGCCGTGGTGTTCAGCGACCCGCCGCGCATCCTGCTGCTGATCTTCCTCGCCTATGCGGCTTCGGGGCCGATCCAGTTCCTGCTGCGCGGGCGTCGGCGCAAGGCGTGATAATTATTTAATGCTGGAATAACCCTCCGGCTCCATAGTCTTACTGGTACATCCGTTATCCAGTGCTGTGGAGCCGAACATGCTCATCAAGCTTCCCAGGTCTTCCGACTGCAAAACAGCGGAGATCACCCCCGAAGGCATCTACCTTTCCCGTCGTACTCTGCTCGGTAGCTCTCTGGCCGGCCTGGCCCTGGGCGCGCTGCCGGGTGGGGCGAGTGCGGCTGATGTGTCGCGCTATGCCGATGTGGCGCCCGGCGCAGCGCCAGGCTGGTTCACCGACAAGCTCGCTGCCGCACGCTGGCAGGCGGTGACGGTCAAGGATGAGACGATCACGCCGTTCAAGGATGCCACTCACTACAACAACTTCTATGAGTTCGGGCCCGACAAGGGCGACCCGGCCGCCAATGGCGATAGCCTGAAGACCGAGCCCTGGTCGGTGGTGGTGGACGGCGAGGTGGGCAAGCCGGGGCGCTATGCGCTGGAAGACTTCATCAAACCTTATCAGCTTGAAGAGCGCATCTACCGGCTGCGTTGTGTCGAGGCGTGGTCGATGGTCATTCCCTGGCTGGGTTTTCCGTTGGCGCAGGTGCTCAAGCAGGTCGAGCCGACTTCGAAAGCGAGGTATGTACGGTTCGAGACGCTAAAAGATCCGCAGCATATGCCTGGGCAGCGCTCGGGCTTTGCCCTGATCGACTGGCCATATAGAGAAGGCTTGCGCCTGGATGAGGCGATGCATCCACTGGCGATTCTGGCCGTAGGGATGTATGGCCGGGAGCTGCCCAACCAGAATGGTGCACCGTTACGTCTGGTGGTGCCCTGGAAGTACGGCTTCAAAAGCATCAAGTCGATCGTGCGAATCAGTCTGGTGGCCGAGCAACCGGGGACAACCTGGCAGGGGCTGGCACCGGATGAGTATGGTTTCTATGCCAACGTGAATCCGACCGTTGACCATCCGCGTTGGACTCAGGCACGCGAGCGGCGCTTGCCCAGCGGGCTGTTCAGCCCCAATGTACGACAGACACAGATGTTCAATGGCTACGCCGATGAAGTGGCGTCGCTGTATTCCGGGCTCGATCTGCGGAAGAACTATTGATGCGCTATCCCTGGTTGCGACTGGGCATCTTTGTCGTGGGCTGCCTGTTCCCCGTGTGGTGGTTGTATGAGGCTGCGATGAGCCTGCTGGGGCCAGACCCTGGAAAGATCATGATGGATCGCCTTGGGCTTGGCGCGCTGACCTTCCTGCTGGTTACATTGAGCATGACGCCGCTGCAGAAACTCACGGGGTGGTCAGGTTGGATCATCGTGCGGCGGCAGCTAGGACTGTGGGTGTTTGCCTACATCGTGCTGCACATCCTGTCTTATCTGTTCTTTATCCTTGGGTTGGATTGGGGGCAGTTGGCGGTCGAGCTGCGCAAGCGGCCTTACATTATTGTCGGTGCGCTCGGCTTTCTCGGGCTGCTGGTGCTGGCGGTTACCTCGAATCGCTATAGCCAGCGGCGACTGGGGGCGCGGTGGAAGAAGCTGCACAAGTTGGTGTACGGGGTGCTTGGCCTGGGGTTGCTTCACTTCCTGTGGATCGTTCGCTCGGATCTCAGAGAGTGGGCTATTTATGCATCCATTGGTGCTGTGCTCATGTTGATGCGGGTCCCAGTGGTTTCACGGGTGCTGCCGAGGATTGCCGGTAGGCAGGGGAGGGCGATTTGAAATGCTTTTGAAAAAAGAGTTGACGCGCTTTCGAATCCACTTATAATGCGCCCCACTTCCAGCGACATCGGAACGACAAACTCCTTGAGATTCAATGAGTTAGGTGGTTAAGATGGTGCTAGAGGGGCTTCGATCGAAAGGTCGATAGCGGTTGAGATGAAGGTTGACAGCGGTTTTAAACGCTGTATTATTCGCCTCCCGCTAGCGAGTGATCGCAGTGAGTCAAGTGTTTGAAGCTAAACGAATTTCTCGGAAAAAACTTCAAAATAAACGCTTGACACGAAATGAGGAAAGCGTAGAATGCGCGCCTCGGTTGAGACGAAAAGCTCTTAACCAAACGCTCTTTAAGATGGTAGTGTGGGGTTTCCCCATGTGAGAGTAGGTCATCGTCAAGATTCATTTCGCAAAACCCCTATCTGCGCACGCAGGTAGGGGTTTTGTCTTTTCTGGCTTTTACTCGGGGCAGCATCGGCAGCCAGCCGTGATATCGTTCCCCATTCTCTTCCCAGGGATTTCTCCATGCCCAACACCACCTCGCTGCAGCCCGGTTTCATGATCGTCCACGGCAACCGCCTGGACGACCTGCGCAGCCTGGTAGTGAGTTGGATGCGCCGTTATCCGCTGGCACCGTTGGAAAACGAAATCGCCCTGGTACAGAGCAATGGCATTGCCCAATGGCTCAAGCTGGCCCTTGCCGAAGACCCTCAGGAAGATGACATGGGTGGCTGCGGTATTGCAGCTGCCATCGATGTGCAACTGCCCGGTAGCTTCATGTGGCAGTTGTATCGCAAGGTGCTCGGGCGCGACGAAATCCCTGAAGTGTCGCTGCTCGACAAGGCACCGCTGACCTGGCGCCTGATGCGCCTGCTGCCCGCATTGATCGAGCGCCCACATTTCGAACCACTCCGCCGCTTCCTCACCGATGACAATGACCTGCGCAAGCGCTATCAGCTGGCCGAGCGCCTGGCCGACCTGTTCGACCAATACCAGGTCTACCGCGCCGACTGGCTTAAGGACTGGGCATCCGGCGAGCACATCATCAATACCGCTCGCGGTGAGCGCAAACCACTCGCTCCAGGTAACCGCTGGCAGGCCGAACTGTGGCGAGCGTTGCTCGAGGATGTCGGTGAACAGGGCATGGCGCAGAGCCGGGCAGGGGTGCATCAGCGCTTCATCGAACGCATCAACAGCCTGGAAACCGCACCCCACGGGCTCCCTTCGCGGGTCATCGTGTTTGGTATTTCTTCGTTGCCTGCCCAGGCATTGGAGGCACTTGCCGGCCTGTCCCGTTTCAGCCAGGTATTGCTCTGCGTTCATAACCCTTGCCGTCACCATTGGGCCGACATCGTTGCCGACAAGGACCTGCTACGCCACCAGTACAAGCGGCAGCAGCGCAAGCAAGGTATGCCCCTGCAAATGGACGACGAGTCGCTGCATCAACACGCCCACCCACTGCTGGCCGCCTGGGGCAAGCAAGGCCGCGATTACATCAACCTGCTGGACAGCTACGACGACCCCGGCAGCTATCAAGGCGTGTTCAGCGACGGGCGCATCGATCTGTTCAGTGAAGGCCAGCCCACCACGCTGCTGAATCAGCTGCAGGACGATATTCTCGAACTGCGTCCGCTCGCAGAAACCCGCGAACGTTGGCCTGAGGTCGACCTGACCAAGGACCGTTCCGTGCGCTTTCACGTGGCACATAGCCCACAGCGCGAAGTGGAAATCCTGCACGACCAGTTACTGGCCCGCTTCAGCGCCGACCCCACGTTGCGCCCGCGAGACGTCATCGTCATGCTCCCGGCAATCGACACCTACGCGCCGCATATCCGTGCGGTGTTTGGCCAACTGCTGCGCAACGACCCGCGCTACATTCCGTTCACCCTGACCGACCAGGGCCAGCGTGGGCGCGACCCCCTGCTGATTGCCCTTGAGCACCTGCTCAAGCTCCCGGACAGCCGCTTCGCGGTCAGTGAAGTGCTCGACCTGCTCGACGTTCCGGCGGTCCGTGCGCGTTTCGGCATCCGCGAAAGCGACCTGCCTACCCTGCACCGCTGGATCGAAGGCGCAGGCATTCGCTGGGGGTTGAACGCCGACCAGCGTGCCACCCTTGGGTTGCCCCAGGGGCTGGAGCAGAACAGTTGGCGCTTCGGTCTGCGGCGTATGCTTCTGGGTTACGCCGTGGGCATGGGAGAGGGCTGCGACGGTATCGAACCCTACGATGAAATCGGCGGCCTGGACGCCGCTTTGATCGGCCCCTTGGTCGCGCTGCTCGATGCCCTGGAAGTGGCCAACGAGGCATTGTCCCAGCCCGCCACGGCCAGCGAGTGGGGCGAACGCCTCAACGCTCTGTTACAGGTGTTCTTCCTCGCCGAGGAGCAGCACGACGAATACCTTTTGATGCAACTGCAGGAATTGCGCGATAGCTGGCTTGAAGTCTGTGAAACCGTAGGCCTGCAAGACCAGCTGCCACTCACGGTGATCCGTGAGGCCTGGCTGTCGGGCCTCGACGAAGGCAAGCTGTCCCAGCGTTTTCTCGCCGGTTCGGTGAATTTCTGCACCTTGATGCCGATGCGGGCAATTCCTTTCCGCGTCGTCTGCCTGCTGGGCATGAACGATGGCGATTACCCGCGTGCCCAGCCGCCGCTGGACTTCGACCTGATGGCCAGCGACTACCGCCCCGGTGATCGTTCGCGCCGCGAGGACGACCGTTACCTGCTGCTCGAAGCGCTGCTGTCGGCACGTGACCAGCTCTACATCAGCTGGGTGGGCCGCAGCATCCGTGATAACAGTGAGCGGCCGGCCTCGGTGCTGATCGGTCAATTGCGCGACCACCTGGCTGCTGGTTGGCGCCTGAAGGGCCATGCTGGCGGCGAGCAACTGCTGCCCGCCTTGACCCAGGAGCACCCGCTACAGCCTTTCAGCGCGCGTTATTTCCAGAAAGGCAGTGCGCTGTTCAGCTATGCCCATGAGTGGCAATTGTTGCACCAGCAAACCACCGATGACGAGCAACCCGATCTCGGCCTGCCACCTTACGTCAGCGATGAAGCGCTGACGCTGACCCAGCTGCAGGACTTCTTGCGTCACCCCGTCCGGCACTTCTTCAGCCAGCGCCTGAAAGTGTTCTTCGAAGCCCTGGAAGCGCCCACGCCAGACGAAGAGCCATTCGTCCTCGATGCCTTGCAGCGCTATAGCGCCAGCGAAAGCCTGTTGAGCGCAGCCCTGAGCGACCCTGACAATGCCGAACGGGCGCTGCAAGCCCAGGCCCGCCGCCTGCAAGCCTGCGGCATGCTACCCCTGGCGGGTTTCGGCGAACTGCTGCAAGCCGAGCTGATTCAGCCTCTGCCCGATCTACTGCAACGTCATCGCCAACTGTTGCAGCGCTGGCCAACAGTGGTCGACGGCGCGCTGCCGATCCATTTCGAGCATGCCAACCACCGTCTTGAAGGCTGGCTGGGCCGGGTCTACCAAGCCGACGATCAAAGCCTGTTGAGCATCACTACGGTGCCCAACACCATCAGCGCCGGGCGCAACAACCTCAAGTGGCACCGCCTGATCGCCAGCTGGGTGATGCACCTGGCCGCCTGCGCCGCCGGTTATCCCCTGCACAGCGCATTGCTGGCCAGTGACATCACCCTGCTGCTCGGCCCGTTGCCACAGGCTCAGGCTGCCGAACAACTGGGGCACCTGCTGGTAGCGCGCCAGGCCGCAATGAATGCGCCGCTGCCTGTCGCTGCCAAGACCGCCTTTGCCTGGCTGGCTCAGGAGGATCCGGACAAGGCCCTGGCAGCCGCCACCCGTGCCTATGAGGGAGATGGCCGTACCAGTTTCGGCGAGCGCAGCGAAAGTGTTGCCCTGGCCCGGCAGTTCCGCGATTACGCCGCGCTCAGCGCCGACGAAACCTTCGAAGGCTGGTGTGAAGCCTTGTATCGCCCCCTGTTCAGCGCTGCCTGGCAAGCCCAGGGCAATCCGGAGAGTGAAGCATGACCCAGGCCCGCCCCCTGGCACTGAGTTTTCCCCTGCATGGCAGCCAGCTGATTGAAGCCAGTGCCGGCACGGGCAAGACGTTCACCATTTCCGCGCTGTACCTGCGCCTGATCCTCGGCCACGGCGGTGAGCAAGGCTTTGGCCGCGAACTGCTGCCACCGCAGATTCTGGTGGTGACCTTCACCGATGCCGCCACCAAGGAGCTGCGCGAGCGTATTCGCGCCCGCCTTGCCGAGGCAGCGCGCTTCTTCCGCGGCGAGCTGGAAGGTGCCGACCCGCTACTGCATCAGCTGCGTGACGACTATGCCGAAGAGCACTGGCTACGTTGCGCCAATCGCCTGGAAGTCGCTGTGCAGTGGATGGATGAAGCGGCAGTGTCGACCATCCATGGCTGGTGCCAGCGCATGCTTCGTGAGCATGCCTTCGACAGTGGAAGCCTGTTTACCCAGAGCCTGGAAACCGACCACAGCGACCTGCTCGGCCAGGTCATGCGCGATTACTGGCGGCGCTTCTGCTATGGCATGCACGGCGAAGCGCTGAACTGGGTGCGCAGCCATTGGGTCAGCCCCGATGCCCTGCTGCCGCGCATCCGCACGTTGTTCGGTTGTGTGCGTGCACAGCAGGACGAAGCGGAGCCGCAAGCGCTGATCGATACCGCGCTGCAACAGCGGGTCGAGCAGTTGCGCCAACTCAAGGCACCGTGGGTGCGATGGGCGGACGAGCTGCAGCAGATCTGCCGCGACGCCGTGGCCGCGAAACAGGCCGATGGCCGCAAACTGCAGGCGCGCTACTTTGAGCCCTGGTTCGAGAAACTGCGAACCTGGGCCGGTGATGAACAAGAGGTGGAGCTCGACCTGGGCACCGGCTTTACCCGGCTGACCCCAGCGGGGATGGCTGAAGCCTGGAAAGCCGGTGATCCGCCCGACCATCCGGCCTTTCATGCCATGCAGAACCTGCAGCAACAGCTGCAGGCCCTGGTCAGCCCGGAAGCGCGCATGCTCGAACACGCAGCGGCCTGGGTTGCGGCGCGCTTCGAGGTGGAAAAACGCCGGCGTGCCGAAATGGGCTTCGACGATATGTTGCTGCGTCTGCAACATGCCTTGGGCACGGAATCGGGTGAGCGCCTGGCGGCGCTGATTCGTGAGCAATTCCCTGTGGCGTTGATCGATGAGTTCCAGGACACCGACCCAGTCCAGTACGGCATCTTCGAAAGCATCTATCGCATCAGCGAGAATCACCCGGAAACTGGCCTGTTCATGATCGGCGACCCCAAACAGGCGATCTACGCCTTCCGTGGCGCCGATATCTACACCTACCTGTCGGCCCGGCGTGCCACTGCCGGCCGCCTGCACAGCCTGGACACCAACTACCGCTCCAGCCAGGCAATGGTCGCGGCGGTCAACCAGGTGTTCCTGCAGGCCGAAGCCCGCGCGCAGGGCAAGGGGGCCTTCCTGTTCCGCGAAGCCGACGACAACCCGTTGCCCTTCGTCGAGGTCCGTGCCAAGGGCCGCAGCGAGCGCCTGCTGATCGATGGCGAGGCGTGTGCAGCGTTGCAATGCTGGCAGCTGGAAAGCGAAGAGCCGGTATCCAGCACGCTCTACCGGCAGCAGCTGGCCGCCAGCTGCGCGAGCCACATCGTTGCCGTGTTGAATGGCGGCCAGCGTGGGGTGACCGGCTTCAGCGATGACCAAGGCGAGCTGCGCCCGTGCCAGCCTTCGGACATCGCCATCCTGGTGCGTGATGGCCATGAAGCGCAACTGGTGCGTAGCGAGCTTGCCGCCCGTGATGTGCGCAGCGTGTATCTTTCCGACAAGGATTCGGTGTTTGCCGCCCAAGAGGCCCATGACTTGCTGGCCTGGCTCAAGGCCTGCGCCGAACCGGATTCCGAGCGCCTGCTCAAGGCCGCACTGGCCAGCCTGACCCTGGAGCTATCGCTGGCTGAACTGGACCAGCTGAACCAGGACGAGCGGGTGTGGGAGGGCTGGGTCATGCGCTTCCGTCGCTACCGCGAAATCTGGCAGCGCCAGGGTGTGCTGCCCATGCTGCGGCACTTGCTGCACGACTTCGAGCTGCCGCGCATGCTGATCGGCCGCACGGATGGCGAACGCGTGCTGACCAACCTGCTGCACCTCGCAGAATTGCTGCAGCAGGCAGCCGGCGAGCTGGACGGTGAGCAGGCGTTGATCCGTCACCTGGCCGAGCACCTGGCCAACGCCGGCCAAGTGGGCGAAGAGCAGATCCTGCGCCTTGAAAGTGACGAGCAGCTGGTCAAGGTGGTGACTATCCACAAGTCCAAGGGCCTGGAATACCCCTTGGTCTACCTGCCGTTCATCTGCACCAGCAAGCCGGTGGACGGCAGCCGCCTGCCATTGACCTGGCACGACAGCCAAGGCAATGCACAACTGACGCTGAGCCCCGATGCCGCGCAGATCGCCCTGGCCGACGAGGAGCGCCTGGCTGAAGACCTGCGCCTGCTCTATGTGGCCCTGACGCGTGCCCAGCACGCCTGCTGGCTGGGTGTTGCCGACCTCAAGCGTGGCAACCAGAAGAGCTCGCAGCTGCACCGCTCGGCGCTTGGCTACCTGCTCGGTGGCGGCCTGGCCCTGCCTGGCTCGGAGCACCTCAAGGCGTGGCTGCAGAGCTTGCGGGCAGGCTGCGCGAATATTGCCTGCCCGGCCCTGCCGCAAGCCTGCGATGAGCACTACCGCGCATCCCAGGCCGAGCATGAGCTGTTACCCGCTCGCAAGCCACGCCGGGCTGCCGCCGAGCACTGGTGGATCGCGTCTTACAGTGCCTTGCGCGTTGGCGAACAGACCCTCGGGGCCGACAGCTCTCAGGCCCAGCAACTGCTCGATGATGAAGTGGCCGATACCCAGCTGATCCGCGAAGTGCCTGCCGACGGGGGCGACATCCATCGCTTCCCCCGCGGCCCCAACCCGGGCACCTTCCTCCACGGGCTGCTGGAGTGGGCCGGCCGTGAAGGCTTTGCCGAAGTCGCCGGCAACCCCAAGCTCATCGAGCGTACCGTTGGCCAGCGTTGCAACCGCCGCGACTGGGCCGGCTGGATACCGACACTCAGCCAATGGCTGCAGCGCCTGCTCAACGAGCCCATGCCGGCCGGTGCTTCGCAGCTGACGCTTGGGCAATTGCAGCATTACCAGATCGAGATGGAGTTCTGGTTCGCCAGCCACAACGTCGACGCCGAGCAGCTCGACCGCCTGGTGGCCCGGCATACCCACCCCGGTACAGTACGCCCGGCTGCGCAGCCGACCCTGCTCAACGGCATGTTCAAAGGTTTCATCGACCTGGCCTACGAGCTCGACGGGCGCTATTACGTGGCGGACTACAAGTCCAACTGGCTCGGCCCGGATATCCAGGCCTACGACACCCAGGCCATGGAAAAAGCCATCCTCGAACACCGCTACGACCTGCAGTACGTGCTCTACTTGCTGGCCTTGCATCGCCAGTTGCGCGCACGGCTGCCGGATTACGATTACGACCACCATATCGGCGGTGCCCTGTTCATCTTCCTGCGCGGCGCCAGCAGCAGTGGCCACGGTGTGTACTTCGCCAAGCCGCCACGCGCGCTGATCGAGGCCCTCGATGCGCTGTTCCGTGGCGTGCACGCGCCCGAGCAGCAGGACCTGTTTGCCGGAGCCGTGACATGAGCCGAACCCTCGACGATCTCTTGCCTACGCCACTGCACGCTGAGCACCTGCTGGCCCTGGCCCCCCAGCACAACAGTGCGGACCTCGTGCAGTTGCTCGATCGCTGGGTCGAGCGGGGCTGGCTGCGTGCGCTCGACCGGGCGTTCGTCAGTTTTCTTGAAGAGCGAGCCCCAGGCAGTGACCCGTTGCTGTTGCTGGCGGCAGCCCTGGCCAGCCATCAGCTGGGCCACGGGCATGTCTGCCTCGACCTGCAGCAGACCCTCGCCGAGCCTGATTTCGCGCTGTCACTGCCGCCGGAAGGCGATGCCTTGACCGGCCCGTTGCTGTTGCCCTCGCAGCTGCTGGCCAACCTAGGCTTGCCCACCTGGCTGCAGCGTATAGCTGCCAGCCCGCTGGTGGCTGCCGGCGATACGCCGGGCCAGCACGCGCGCCCGCTGGTACTCAGCGGCCAGCGCCTGTACTTGCGTCGCTACTGGAGCTACGAGCGGCAGATCGACCAGACCCTGCGCCAACGCCTGAATCAGGACGAAGCGGCCTCGGCCGACCTGCCCGCGCGCCTGGCGCAGCTGTTCGACGAAAGTGCCCTGGCAGGTCAGGTGGACTGGCAGAAACTCGCCTGCGCCTTGGCCACCCGCGCAGGCTTCAGCATCATCACTGGCGGCCCCGGTACCGGCAAGACCACCACGGTGGTGCGCTTGCTGGCGCTGCTGCAGGCGCCTGCGGTAGAGCAGGGCAGGCCGCTGCGCATTCGCCTGGCCGCGCCGACCGGCAAGGCTGCAGCACGCCTGACCGAATCCATCGGCCAGCAGGTTGAACGGTTGCAAGTGAGTGCCGATGTGCGCGGGCAGATTCCCACCGACGTCAGCACCGTTCACCGCCTGCTCGGCAGCCGCCCCGGCTCGCGGCACTTCCGTCACCATGCCGGCAACCCGCTGCCGCTGGATGTGTTGGTGGTCGACGAAGCGTCAATGATCGACCTGGAGATGATGGCCAACCTGCTTCAGGCTATGCCGCCCAAGGCGCGGCTGATTCTGCTGGGGGACAAGGACCAGCTGGCCTCGGTAGAGGCTGGCGCTGTGCTCGGTGACCTGTGCCGGGATGCCGAGGAGGGGTGCTATTCGCCCGCGACCCAGGCCTGGCTGGAACAGCTCGGTGGCCAATCGCTGGCCGCCAGTGGCCTGAAAGTTGGCGATGCCCAACGCAATCCGTTGGCCCAGCAGGTGGTGATGCTGCGCTTCTCGAGGCGCTTTGGTGAAGGCAGTGGCATCGGCCAGCTGGCGCGCCTGGTCAATCGCCAGGAGGCCCAGGCGGCGCGGGACCTGCTGAGCATGCCGCCAGCAGACGTGTTCGGCCTGGCGCTGCGCGGCGAGCAGGATCGGGCCTTTGATCGCCTGATTCTCGACGGCCTCAACCGCGGTAATGAAGGGCCTCAGGGCTATCGCAGCTATCTGCGTGCCATTGGCCGCTATCGCCCGGCACCGGGTACTGCATTCGACGATCCGCGCTGGGAGCAGTGGGCCGGCAGGGTGCTGCACAGTTTCGAAGACTTCCAGCTGCTGTGCGCTGTGCGCAAAGGGGCCTGGGGGGTCGAAGGCCTCAACGAGCGGGTGGCGCGCGTGCTGCACAATGCCGGGCTGATCGACAGCCAGCAGCCGTGGTATGAGGGCCGCCCGGTGCTGGTCACGCGCAACGACTATGGCTTGGGCTTGATGAACGGTGACATCGGCATCGCCCTGCGCCTGCCAGACGAGCAAGGTGAAGCGTTGCTGCGGGTGGCCTTCCCGCGCAACGACGGCAGTGGTGGGGTGCGCTTCGTCCTGCCCAGCCGCCTCAACGAGGTGGAAACCGTTTACGCCATGACCGTTCACAAGTCCCAGGGCTCAGAGTTCAGCCACACCGCGCTGGTGCTGCCGGATGCACTCAACCCGGTGCTGACCAAGGAACTGGTGTACACCGGCATCACCCGGGCCAAGCATTGCTTCAGTCTGATCGAGCCGCGCCAGGGCATTTTCGAGGAAGCGGTGCTGCGCAAGGTACGGCGTATTTCCGGCCTGATGCTTGAGCAAGTCTGACCGGGGGCTTGTGACTGACCCTATGGGAGCGGGCAATCCCGTTCCTACAGATAGCCAGCGTTGTGCTATCGTTGCGCCGACTTCAGACAGGTTTTTTTTGAGAGAATTCTCACATGACAGGCGCCAGGGAGCGGTTGACAGGCTGTGCGCTTTCGCTGCTGCTAGTTGCCCTGTCGCTATTGGCCAGCCCTGCCCAGGCGGATGGTTCGGTCACCTCCGCACAGGCCCAGCAGCGTGCCAGGGCGGTGACCCAGGTGGTCCTGGGTATCCTCAGCTATGCGCGCTGGCCGACCGAGCCAGTACCCTTGCGCCTGTGCCTGGTCGGCCCTACCGAATACGCCGACGACCTGATCAAGGGCAGTCTGCAGAACTCCGGCCAACCCTTGCAGGTACGCCGCCTGCTGGCCGACGACCGACAGGTCGCCCAAGCCTGCGACGCCGTGTACATCGGCAAGCTCGACGATGCCCAGCGTGATCGTCTGTTTCAGGCCATCACTGGCCAGCCGGTACTGAGCATCAGCGAAGCCGACGACCCGTGCACGGTCGGTAGCCTGTTCTGCCTGCGCGTCGGCGATCAGCAGGTGGCTTTCGAGGTAAACCTCGATTCCGTGGCGCGTTCCGGCGTGCGTATCCACCCCAGTGTGCTGCAGCTGTCACGGCGTCGCGGAGCTATGCCATGAAAAGCCCGGCCATGAACAGCTCAGCCAGCAAGGCCGACAAGAAGCGCGGCGTGCGCCCGACCTTGCGCTCGGTGCTCGGCCGTGGCCACCTCAGCGTGGCCGTGATGGCGGTGGGCCTGGCCGGTATCTCGCTGACGCTGCTCGGCGTGTTGGCTCTGCGTGTATACGCCAACCACAACCTCCACCTGATTGCCCGTTCGATCAACTACACCGTCGAAGCTGCCGTGGTGTTCGACGACAGCGCTGCGGCCAATGAGGCACTGGAACTGATCGCCAAGACCGAAGAAGTGGCGGACGCCAAGGTCTTCAACAACGACGGGGAGCAGTTGGCACATTGGCAGCGCGGCGATGAAGGGGTGCTCGGGCGCCTTGAGGCGCAAGTGGCGACGACCTTGCTGGATGAGCCGATCAACCTGCCAATCCTGCACCAGCAACAAAAGGTCGGGCATATCGAGCTGATCGGCCAGGGCCGCAGCCTGCTGCTGTTCCTGCTCAGCGGACTGGGCGGCATCCTGTTCTGCACGATCCTCAGTGCCTTCGTCGCCTTGTACCTGTCGCGGCGCTTGCTCGGTGACATCGTTCGGCCCCTGCGCGGCCTGGCCAGCGTGGCCCATGCCGCCCGTCGCGAACGCAGTTTCGACCGCCGGGTGCCAGAGGCGCCCATTGCCGAGCTCAACGAGTTGGGCAACGACTTCAACGCGTTGCTCGATGAGCTGGAGGTCTGGCACAGCCACCTGCAGAACGAGAACGCGACCCTGGCTCACCAGGCCAGCCACGACAGCCTCACCGGCCTGCCCAACCGCGCCTTCTTCGAGGGCCGTCTCAGCCGCAGCCTACGCAACGCCGCACGGCAGCAAGACCATTTGGCGTTGCTGTTCCTCGACAGTGACCACTTCAAGCAGATCAACGACAGCCTCGGCCATGCCGTGGGCGACGAAGTGCTGATCAACATCGCCGACCGCGTGCGTGCGCAGCTGCGCGAGCACGACCTGGTGGCCCGCCTGGGCGGTGACGAGTTCGCTGTATTGTTGACCCCGCTGCACGCTCGCGAGGACGCCGAACGCATCGCCGAGAAGATCATCGCCAGCATGCAGTTGCCGATGCTGCTCGAGGGCGGCGAAAGCCTCACCACGTCGCTCAGTGTCGGCATCGCCTATTACCCGGATGATGGCAGCGACCCTGCCAGCCTCCTCAATGCCGCCGATGCGGCGATGTACCAGGCCAAGCGCAAGCGTCGTGGCCAGTGGCAAGCGGCGCAGACGGAACGGTCCGCCGCCGATTTCAGGAACAGGAGTTGAACCGTGATACAGCGTTTGCGTTTTTCGTTCGTCCTGATGTTGCTGGCTATGCTGGCGTTGACTGGGTGCCAGAGCACGCCCCCAAAAGGGCTGACCGCCGAGCAGATTGCCGTGCTCAAGCGTGAAGGCTTTGCCCCCACCGACGAGGGCTGGGCGTTCGACCTGTCGGGCAAGGTGCTGTTCGGCAGCGACCTGGACAGGCTCAATGGCCCGAGCCAGGCGATCGTCGAGCGGATCGGCAAGGCCTTGCTGGGCGTGGGTATTCAGCGTTTGCGGGTTGATGGCCATGCCGATGCCTCGGGCAAAGCGGCGTACAACCAGCAGCTGTCCGAGCGACGGGCGCAGAGTGTGGCCAACGCGTTGATCGACGTTGGCATGCTGGCGCAGAACATCCGTACCCGTGGGCTGGGCAGCACGCAGCCGGTGGCGGACAACCGCACCAGCGCCGGGCGGACCGAGAACCGCCGGGTGTCGATTGTGGTGGCGTCTTATTGACATAGCTGCAAAGAATGCAGCGAGGTGTAGCTGACAGGTGCCTGCCTTGTGGCTTTCGGCGCCTATGAGACCGAGCGCCGCCCGCGCGGCGCATCGCGAGCTGCGCTCGCTCCTACGTTTGTTTCGGGCCAGTAACACCTGGGACAGGCGCGCGCGACCGCCTTGTAGGTACGACGCGGTGTCGCGCCATGCACTAAGGCGTTCGCGCGCAAATCCCGCAGGAGTATTTGGCCCGAAACAAACGTAGGAGCGAGCGCAGATCGCGATGCGCCGCGCGGGCGGCGCTCGATCTGATAGGCGCTGCACATCTGTCGGCGAACACCTGGTGGCCGTGATGCGCTATCAGGCCAGGCCCATCAACGCCTCATACCCATCTCCGCATCATCCATCAGCGCCTTGGCCATCGCGCTCAGGTAGTGCGAAGCCCAGATCATCATCGGTTTCTCTTCCATCAAGCCGAGGATGGTCAGCTCGCGCACATAGCCCATCAATTCCGAGGCCTGCTCGCGGGCGTCGCGGCAAGGGATACCGGGTTCGATGCGGAACAGCGGGTGGGTCTGGTTTTCACCTTGGAAGAAGGTGGTCTTGCCGACGGTGCATTGGGTGTCGTCTGTGGGCATTGTTCATCTCCTTGAAATTTCCACCATCATCAGGATCTACGCCGGTGACTTGGGCTGCAGCAGCAACGCCTGATGCACCACTGTCGTCGCGCACAGCGCTTAGTCGGTGGCCTGGATCAGGGTGTCTTCAAGGGAATGAAAATCGTGGGGTGGATCGGGAACAATCTTTAGCATGGTGGCACTCTCTATGGGTTGGCTAGAGCCGCCACTCATGACTTGCAGTGTGATGGGTGGCGGCCACGTACGGGTCTGCAAGACCGGCAGAGAGCAAAAATCCGGCAGGTTCGAAAACCTCCCGTACGCAGCCACCATCAAGCGCGCGCAATGGCATGCCATTGGCTATCGGTGATCGACATTTTTGCTCTGGACGGGCTTGCAGGCCCGGTCGCTGCTTTGGCAACGACCGGGCCACACTATTCCGCCGAGAACACCACCGCAATGGCCCAAGGGCGGTAGGAAGCTAATTCAGAAATGGACTACAAACAACGGGAAAAATCTGAGGTTTTGAATCAGAGGGGATCGCCTTCAGATTTTCAGCGTTTATGAGATCGAGCGCCGGCCCCATCAATCCTGAGCAAAGCGCATCTCGCGCGTCTCGCCCATCAACAATGGCGCATTCGCCTCGGTCACCCCGCGGATGTAATCCCACAGCAGGGTAATCCGCTTCAGCTTGCGCAAATCTTCCCGGCAATACATCCAGAATTGCCGCGTCACTTCGATCTCCTCCGGCAACACCGTCACCAGCCGCGCATCCTGCGCCGCGAGGAAGCACGGCAAAATCGCCAACCCACGCCCCTGCAGCGCTGCCGTGTACTGGGCTATGACACTGGTGCTGCGCAAATGCGCATTGGCATTGGGAATCATGTTGGCCAGGTACAGCAACTCCGAACTGAACGCCAGGTCGTCCACATAACTGATGAACGGGTGGCTGACCAGGTCGCTGACCTGGCGGATCGGTGCATGGCTGTCGAGGTAGTCCTGGGTCGCATAAAGCCGCAACCGATAGTCACACAGCTTGCAGCACACATAAGGCCCATGCTCCGGCCGTTCCAGGGCAATGACGATGTCTGCCTCTCGTTTGGACAGGCTGATGAAGTGCGGCAGCGGCAGGATATCCACCGAGATCGCCGGGTAGGCATCGACGAAATGGCTTAATTGCGGGGTGACGAAAAAGCTGCCAAAGCCCTCGGTGCAGCCCATGCGCACATGCCCCGACAGCGCCACGCCGGAGCCGGAGACCTGCTCGCAGGCCATGTGCAAGGTGCTCTCGATCGACTCCGCGTAGCCCAGCAGGCGCTGCCCCTCTGCGGTGAGGACGAAGCCATTGGTGCGTGACTTTTCGAACAGCAGCGTGCCCAACGCCCCCTCCAGCGAGCTGATGCGCCGCGACACCGTGGTGTAGTCGACGGCCAGACGTTTGGCGGCGCTGCTGGCCTTGCGCGTGCGCGCCACTTCGAGGAAGAACTTCAGGTCGTCCCAGTTCAGCGCACTGAGGGAGGTCAGGTCTTTTTGCATGTTGATCCGGTTTTTTTGTGCGTTCTTGTTGGATGTTTGCACATCTATACTCGAAAAAAGCCCCAAGGCGCCACCTCGTGTTTGCCCGGCGCTGGCGATCTCGTCCTGACAATAATTCCAAGGAGAACGCAGATGAACGCACCACAATCCCCTGACAAGACCAAGGTCGAGCAGGTCAAGTTGCTGATCGACGGCCAGTGGGTCGAGTCGAAAACCAGCGAATGGCGCGATATCGTCAACCCGGCCACCCAAGAGGTGCTGGCGCGGGTACCGTTCGCCACCGTCGAAGAAGTGGATGCCGCCGTGGCTGCTGGCCAGCGCGCCTTCAAGACCTGGCGCGACACCCCGATCGGGGCACGCATGCGCATCATGCTCAAGCTGCAGGCGCTGATTCGTGAACACACCAAGCGCATTGCCCAGGTCCTCAGCGCCGAGCAAGGCAAGACCCTTGCCGACGCCGAAGGCGACATCTTCCGCGGCCTGGAAGTGGTCGAGCATGCGGCCTCCATCGGCACCCTGCAGATGGGCGAGTTCGCCGAGAACGTTGCCGGTGGCGTGGACACCTACACCCTGCGCCAGCCGATCGGTGTGTGCGCTGGCATCACCCCGTTCAACTTCCCGGCGATGATCCCGCTGTGGATGTTCCCGATGGCCATCGTCTGCGGCAACACCTTCGTCCTCAAACCCTCCGAGCAGGATCCACTGTCGACCATGCTGCTGGTCGAGCTGGCGCTGGAAGCCGGTGTGCCTGCCGGTGTGCTGAACGTGGTGCACGGCGGCAAGCAAGTGGTGGATGCGATCTGCACTCACCAGGACATCAAGGCGATTTCCTTCGTCGGCTCCACCGAAGTCGGCACCCACGTGTACAACCTGGCCAGCCAGCACGGCAAACGCGTGCAGTCGATGATGGGCGCGAAGAACCACGCCGTGGTGCTGCCCGACGCCAACCGCACGCAAACCGTCAACGCCCTGGTCGGTGCCGCCTTCGGCGCAGCAGGCCAGCGCTGCATGGCCACCTCGGTGGCGGTGCTGGTGGGCAAGGCGCGTGAATGGTTGCCGGACATCAAGGACGCGGCGAGCAAGCTCAAGGTCAACGCCGGTTGCGAGCCTGGCACCGATGTCGGCCCGGTGGTTTCCAAGCGCGCCAAGGAGCGGGTGCTGGGCCTGATCGAAAGCGGCATTCAGGAAGGCGCCAAGCTCGAACTCGATGGCCGTGGCGTGAAGGTGCCAGGCTACGAGCAAGGCAACTTCGTCGGCCCGACCCTGTTCTCGGGGGTGAAAACCGACATGCAGGTGTACACCCAGGAAATCTTCGGCCCAGTGCTGGTGACCCTGGAAGTCGACACCCTTGACGAAGCCATTGCCCTGGTCAACGCCAACCCGTTCGGCAACGGCACTGGCCTGTTTACCCAGAGCGGCGCGGCGGCGCGCAAGTTCCAAAGCGAGATCGACATCGGCCAGGTCGGTATCAACATCCCGATTCCGGTACCGGTACCGTTCTTCAGCTTCACCGGCTCGCGGGGTTCCAAGCTCGGCGACCTGGGCCCGTACGGCAAGCAAGTGGTGCAGTTCTACACTCAGACCAAGACCGTCACCGCCCGTTGGTTCGATGACGACAGCGTCAACGACGGTGTGAACACCACCATCAGCCTGCGCTAAGGAGCTTGTCATGCGTATCGCATTCATCGGCCTGGGCAACATGGGCGCGCCCATGGCCCGCAACCTGATCAAGGCCGGGCACCAGCTGAACCTGTTTGACCTGAACAAGACCGTGCTGGCCGAGCTCGCTGAGCTGGGCGGGCAGGTCAGCGCCTCGCCGAAGGACGCGGCGGCCAGCAGCGAGCTGGTGATCACCATGCTGCCGGCGGCAGCCCATGTGCGCGCCGTATACCTCAACGAAGACGACGGTGTGCTGGCGGGCATTCGCTCGGGCACGCCGACGCTGGACTGCAGCACCATCGACCCGCAGACCGCGCGTGATGTGTCCAAGGCCGCTGCGGCCAAAGGTGTGGACATGGGCGATGCGCCGGTGTCCGGGGGGACCGGCGGGGCGGCAGCAGGTACGCTGACCTTCATGGTCGGCGCCAGCAATGAGCTGTTCGCCACGTTCAAGCCGGTGCTGGAGCAGATGGGCCGCAACATCGTGCACTGCGGTGAAGTGGGTACCGGGCAGATCGCCAAGATCTGCAACAACCTGCTGTTGGGTATCTCGATGATCGGCGTGTCCGAGGCCATGGCCTTGGGCAATGCGCTGGGTATCGACACCAAGGTGCTGGCGGGGATCATCAACAGTTCGACCGGGCGTTGCTGGAGCTCCGATACCTACAACCCGTGGCCGGGCATCATCGAGACCGCCCCCGCGTCGCGTGGGTATACCGGTGGCTTTGGTGCCGAACTGATGCTCAAGGACCTGGGGCTGGCCACCGAGGCTGCGCGTCAGGCGCACCAGCCGGTCATTTTGGGTGCCGTGGCCCAGCAGCTGTATCAGGCGATGAGCCTGCGCGGTGAAGGCGGCAAGGATTTCTCGGCGATCGTCGAGGGTTACCGCAAGAAGGATTGACGAGCGAGGACTTTATCGCGGGCCGGGCGGCCTTCCCTCTGTAACTGCGCACCAGAGGGAAGGGCACCCTTCCTGCGATGTTTTTTATCAGGCGAAGACGAAATACTTGCGCACGGTCTCGACCACTTCCCAGGTACCTTTCATCCCCGGTTCGATCACGAACACATCACCCGCTTTCAGGTGCTTCGGCTCTTCGCCTTCCGGGGTGATGATGCAGTAGCCATCGAGGAAGTGACAGAACTCCCACTTCTCGTAGTTGACCTCGAACTTGCCCGGGGTGCAGATCCAGGTGCCCATGATCTTGCTGCCGTCGGCCGACAGGTAGGCGTTGAGGTTGACGGTGTGCGGATCGCCGCCGATGCGCTTCCACTTGGTGGCGTCCACGACCGGCGTCGGGCAGGTTTCGCGCAGGACGGTGATGAAATCGGACATGGCACAACTCCTGGTGACTGGCTGAATGACTCGTCACCATAGGGCCATCCGCCGAGCCGCAGTTGCCTGGGCTCGACGTCCAGCTGCCTGCCCGCGCTATGCCAGGGCGTTGACCTCGACGGTGATATGGGCCAGTTCCTGGTGCACGCCCAGTGCCTGTCGCACGCTGTCGGCGCTCAGTGCGGCCTGGGTGGCCAAGCTGAGGATGCAGGCGTACTGGTCCTTACCCACGCGCCACACGTGCAGGTCGGTGATGGTGGCGGGCACCGGCAGTTCGGCGACCACCTCGCGAATCTCCTCGACCACCGGCGCATCCATCTCGGCATCCAGCAAGACGCGGCCGGTATCGCGCAGCAGGCCACGGGCCCAGAGCGCCACCAGCACGGCACCGACCAGGCCCATCACCGGGTCGAGCCAACTGGCGCCCCAGAACTTGCCGGCCAGCAGGGCGACGATCGCCAGCACCGACGTGGCGGCGTCGGCGATCACGTGCAGGTAGGCCGAGCGCAGGTTCAGGTCGTGGTGATGATGGCCGTGGTGGTGATGGTCATGGCCATGGTCATGGTGGTGATGATCGTGGTCGTCGCGCAGCAGCCAGGCGCAGATCAGGTTCACGGCCAGGCCGATCACCGCGATGAAGATCGCCTCGTCATAGTGGATCGGCCCTGGCGTCAGCAGGCGCTCGGCCGACTGGAAGGCCATCAGCCCGGCCACACCGAGCAGCAGCAGGGCGCTGGAGTAGCCGCCGAGGATCTCGATCTTCCAGGTGCCAAAAGCGAAGCGTTGGTCCTTGGCATAACGACGCGCGGCAGCGTAGGCCAGCAGCGACAGTCCGAGGGCCAGGGCGTGCGAGCTCATGTGCCAGCCGTCGGCGAGCAGGGCCATGGAGTTGAAGAACCAACCCCCGGCGATTTCCGCCACCATCATGATCGCCGTCAGCCACACGGCCAGGCGTGTCTTGCGCTCGGCGCCAAGGTTGCTGGTATGGAACTGGTGGCTGTGCTGCCAGCGGCCTGAGGTTTGTGTCGCCATGGTTTATCATGCTCCCGGAATGTCGAGAAATATACTATACCCCAGTATACCTAGCATGGTGTGAAAGCGAATGGCACATACGATCAAGAGCAAGAAGCAGCTGCTGACCCGCGTGCGCAAGATCAAAGGCCAGGCCGCTGCTCTGGAGACCGCGCTGGAGCAAGACAAGGACTGCCTGGCGATCCTCCAGCAGATCGCCGCCGTGCGCGGCGCGGTGAACGGGCTGATGACCGAGGTGATGGAAGGGCACATCCGCGAACACCTGGTGGCGGAAGGGCTGAGTACAGAGGAACGGCAGGAAGAGGCGGACAAGGTGGCGGCGTTGTTGCGGTCTTATCTGAAGTGATACCCCCTGGGGGTATACGGTAGGAATGTAGGTTTCCTACAGAGCTATAAGTTGAAGCCTACAGGGTGATATGAACCATCCGCTGGTCGCCGGAAGTGTGCATAGTGTGTACTGCGCTTCGTTTTGGTCAATTCGGTGTGTATCATACACATCGACTGCCGAAGGAAGAGTGAATGCGCAGTCGTGAAGTGATCCTGCTCATTGAGGCGGATGGGTGGTATGAAGTCGAGGTGAAGGGCAGCCATCACCAGTTCAGGCATCCGTTCAAGAAGGGAAGGGTGACAGTTCCTCATCCCAAGAGCGATCTGCCTAAAGGCACCGTACACAGCATCTTGAAACAAGCTGGCTTGAAGCAGTCCAGTGGCTTCGGCAGCTCGAACATCAGTGGAGACGCGCAATGAAATTTCCGGTGGTATTGCACAAGGACGCCGATTCGGACTACGGAGTGACCGTTCCCGATGTGCCAGGTTGCTTCTCTGCCGGTGCGAATGTCGCTCAAGCGCTGGAAAACGTTCAGGAGGCGCTGGCGCTTCATTTCGAAGGCTTGGTTGCTGATAACGAAGCGCTTCCGCAAGCGCAGGAAGTCGACGTCCATGTGGCGAATCCCGATTATGCAGGTGGGGTCTGGGCTGTCGTTGATTTTGATGTCACGCCGTATCTGGGCAAGGCCGTGCGGTTCAATGCAACACTGCCGGAAAACCTGCTGCAGCGGATCGACGAAAAAGTGAAGCGTGATCATCGGTATGCCTCCCGTTCCGGATTTCTCGCCTCGGCTGCACTGCGAGAGCTGGCGCTCGCGCACTGAACAACGAGTCGATTTTGGAATCCATCAATTGTGGAAGTGCGTGAATCGGGGCGCCGAACCGCCGCAAATACGTCAGCTCAGGTGGCGTTGGACATTCACGCTTGCATCAATCGCTCGACCAACCCCGCCGCATAGCCCGGTAACCCGGCAAAATCCCGCGCACACAACAGCAACCGCCGGTTGGCCCAGTCTTCCCGCAGTGCCACCCAATGCATCGGCAACACGCCCTTCCAGCGCTGCAACGATGCCAGCGGCACCACGCCGATACCAGCGCCACGGGCAACCATGCGTATCACCCCGTCAAACCCTTCGGCCCGCACCCGGACCTGCATGCGATGGCCTTCGCGCAGGGCCTGTTCCTCCAGATACAACGCCAAGGCACTGTTCACCCCCAGCCCGACATGGCCATGGGCAAGGCAGTCGCAAAAGCTCGGGGCGGGCTCTGCGGCGAGGGGATGATCCAGTGGTGTTACCAGCACCAGCGGGTCATCGCGAAAGGGCAGGGTCTGCAGATGCGCGCTGGGCGCGGCGGTGGAAATGATGCCCAGGTCAGCCATGCCCTGAGTGATCGACTGCACAATACGCAGGCTCGGCAGCTCCTGCACATCGATGCTGATCCCAGGGTTGTCGGCAAGGTAGCTGGCCAGCAGCTCCGGCAGGTACTCGGTCAGCGCCGCCGTGTTGCACAGCAGCCGCACCTGGCCTTGCTGGCCGCGTGCATAGTGGGCCAGGTCGAACTGCAGGCGCTCGACCTGCTGGCCGATCAGCCGTGCATGTTGCAGCAGTGCTTGCCCGGCGGGCGTCGGCTGCACGCCACGGCGGTTGCGCTCAAGCAACGGCGTTCCCAGCGAGGCCTCCATGGCGCGGATACGTGCACTGGCCGCTGGCAGCGAAAGATGGCTGCGGCGGGCGCCGGCGGTGATGTTGCCGCATTCGGCGGTGTGCTGGAAAAGCCGGAGGTCGATCAGGTCGAAATGCATCTGCCTCTGTCCTGGCGAGAGTCTGGCTGAGTATATGGCAGATTTTCAGTCCAATCGCTGCGCGCCATCATGGCGGCCATGGATACCTTGATCGCTTTCTACCAGAACATAGGCCCGGCATTGACGCTGCTGGTGGTCATCACCTTCCTGCTGGCCGGTGCTGTCAAAGGTGTGATCGGCCTCGGCCTGCCGACCATCGCCATGGGCTTGCTGGGGCTGGCTATGCCACCGGCGCAGGCTGCGGCGCTTCTGATCGTTCCGTCGACGCTGACCAACCTCTGGCAACTCGCAGCCGGAGGGCATCTGCCGGCGCTGCTGCGCAGGCTTGGGCCGATGCTGGCGATGATCTTCGTCGGTACCTTGCTGGGCAGTGCCTGGTTGGGTATCAACAGCGGGCCCTGGGCGGTGCATGCGTTGGGGGCGGCGCTGGTGATCTACGCGCTGTACGGGTTGGCAGGCCCGGCGTTGCGGGTAGCGCCGAAGCAGGAAGGCTGGCTGGGGCCGGTCTGTGGGCTGGTGACCGGTGTGGTCACTTCGGCCACTGGAGTGTTCGTAATGCCTGCGGTGCCTTACCTGCAGAGCCTGGGCCTGAGCCGCGACGAGATGATCCAGGCACTGGGCCTGTCGTTCACGGTCTCGACCCTGGCGCTGGCCTTTGGCCTGGCGGGGCAGGATGCCCTGGGTGGGCAAGCGCTGGGTGCTTCGTTGCTGATGCTGGCGCCGGCGTTGCTGGGCATGCTCGCGGGGCAGTGGCTGCGCCAGCGCATCAGCGCAGCGCTGTTCAAGCGCTGCTTCTTCATAGGCCTGGCCGCGTTGGGCGGCCATCTGCTGATCAACGGTTAGCGGACGAGGCGCTGAGCATGACGATCGGCTGGATGTCGAAATCGCGCTCCAGGTAGTCCATGCGTTTTTCGAAGAACTCGACCATGTGCGGCAGTGCCGAGTGCACGTCCAGCGCAGCCTTGTCGGCCCACACCTCATAGAACACGAACAGGCTCGGGTCCTGCTGGTCGCGCAGCATGTGGTATTCGATGCAGCCCGGTTCCTGGCGGCTGGGTTCGACGTAGGCGCGGAACAGGGTTTCGAAGGCTTCGGCCATTTCCGGACGGGTCTTGGCCTTGAGGATGAATGCGTGCTGCTGGCTCATTGATCGTACTCACTGAAGAAGGGTGAATCGATTTTACGGCAATAATTAAGTCTGTATTCGTGACTTCAGGTCAATTGTATTTTGCCCTGTACCTGCTGTATCCCACGCCCACGAGCCATTACTGTGCCGGTCATCCATTTATGACCCCGAGGCCCAGCATGAAAAAGATCCTTCTGCTCAATGGCGGCAAACAGTTCGCTCACTCCGACGGCCGTCTCAACCAGACCCTGCACGACGCCGCCCTGGTCCATCTGGACCGTGCCGGTTTCGATGTACAGCAGACTTTCATCGACGGTGGTTACGACGCCCAGGCCGAGGTCGAGAAATTCCTCTGGGCCGATGTGATCATCTACCAGATGCCAGGCTGGTGGATGGGCGCACCGTGGACCGTGAAGAAATACATCGACGATGTCTTCACCGCCGGCCACGGCAGCCTCTATGCCAACGATGGCCGCACCCGTTCCGACCATTCGCAGAAGTACGGCAGCGGTGGCCTGGTGCACGGCAAGCAGTACATGCTGTCATTGACCTGGAATGCGCCACAGCAAGCGTTCGATGACCCGAGCGATTTCTTCGAGGGCAAGGGCGTGGATGCGGTGTACTTCCCGTTCCACAAGGCCAACCAGTTCCTTGGCATGACCGGTCTGCCGACCTTCCTCGCGGTGGATGTGATGAAGCGCCCGGATGTGCCGACAGCCCTGGCGGCCTATGAGGCTCATCTGGACAAGGTGTTCGGCAAGGCTATCTAATTCCCGCACGGACCCAGCACAGGCGCTCAAGTGAAAACCCGATCCGAAGAACTCCAGGTATTCGTCGCCGTCATCGACTGCGGCTCGATCTCCGCCGCCGCCGAGCAGATGGGCCAGACCCCGTCGGCCGTCAGCCGCACGCTGTCACGCCTGGAGACCAAGCTCGGCACCACCCTGGTCAATCGCACTACCCGGCGCATGGACCTGACCGAAGAGGGCCGCTTCTTTCTTGAACGCGCGCGCCGGGTGCTGGAACAGATGGACGAGATGGAGGAGCATCTGTCGATGAACCGCCAGACGCCCTCCGGGCGCCTGCGCATCAATGCCGCCGCACCGTTCATGCTGCATGCCATCCTGCCGTGGATCGGCGAATTCCGTCGCCAATACCCGGCCATCGAGCTGGAACTGAACACCGACGACCTGATCATCGATCTGCTGGAACAGAGCACCGATGTGGCCATCCGCATCGGTGACCTCGCCGACTCCAGCCTGCATGCCCGTTCGCTCGGCTGCAGCCCGGTTCAGGTACTGGCGAGCCCGGAGTACCTGGAACAACACGGCACGCCGGAAAAGGTCGAAGACCTGAACAGCCACGCTCTGCTCGGCTTCAGCCAGCCCGAGTCGCTCAACCAGTGGCCGTTGCGCCACGCCCAGGGTGACCGTTGGAGCATTCGCCCGGCGCTGATCGCCTCCAGCGGCGAGACCCTGCGCCAGCTGGCGCTGGCCGGGGAGGGCATCGTCGCCCTGTCGCACTTCATGACCCACGAAGACATCCGCGCCGGTCGCCTCAAAGTGCTGCTGAGCGACGCCAATAACGGCTACCGCCAGCCGATCCACGCGGTGTACTACCGCAACACGCAGCTGGCCCTGCGTATCCAGTGCTTCCTCGATTTCATCCAGCGCAAACTGGCGATGTACGCCTGCTGAGTTGCCTGAACGCGACAGATCCTGTCCACAGGCGGCGAAACTTCCTACGGTTGATTGCACAGTCAGAGCGCTTCGGCCTTACTGACTGCTCAACAAAAACAACACCAAGGAAGTGTCATGCGTATTGTCCCGTTCCAGTGCCTGGCTCTGACAGCCGCGCTCCTGAGCTGTTCCTCGACTTTCGCCGCCACGTTGGAAGGCGGCGCTGTCGCCGCGCCCGATCAATATGGTGCACAGGTAGCCGCCGACATTCTCAAGAAGGGCGGCAACGCGGTGGATGCGGCGGTGGCCACTGCCTTCACCCTGGCGGTGACCTACCCCGAGGCGGGCAACATCGGCGGCGGTGGCTTCATGACCCTGTTCGTCGACGGCAAGCCGTACTTCCTCGACTACCGCGAAGTGGCGCCCAAGGCCGCCACGCGCAACATGTACCTGGATGACAAGGGCGAGGTTATCGAGAACCTGAGCCTGGTCGGCGTGCGCGCCGCAGGCGTGCCTGGCACGGTGATGGGGCTGTGGGAAGCCCACCAGAAGTTCGGCAAGCTGCCCTGGAGCGAGTTGCTGACCCCGGCCATCGGTTATGCGAAAAACGGCTTCAAGGTCGCCGAGAAGCAGTACCAGTACCGCAATGATGCCCAGGGCATGTTCAAGACCGCGACCAACTTCAACGATTACTTCGGCAACATGAAAGTCGGTGAGCTGTTCAAACAGCCGGAAATGGCCCAGACACTCGAACGCATTGCCGACAAGGGGGTGAGCGAGTTCTACCAAGGCAAGACCGCCGACCTGCTGGTGGCGCAGATGCAGGCCGACAAGGGCTTGGTCACCAAGGAAGACCTGAAGGACTACAAGGCCGTGTGGCGCGAACCGATCGCCATCAGCTGGCGCGGCAATGTGGTCTACACCGCGCCACCCCCAAGCTCCGGTGGCGTGGCCCTGGCCCAGTTGCTGGGCATCAAGGAAGACCGCGCGGCCGACTTCAAGGGTGTGGCGCACAACTCGGCGCAGTACATCCACCTGCTTTCGGAGATTGAAAAACGCGTGTTCGCCGACCGTGCCGATTACCTTGGCGACCCGGCGTTCACCAAGGTGCCGGTCGACCAGCTGGTGGCCAAGGACTACCTGGCCAAGCGTGCCGCGCAGGTCAACCCGAAAGCCATCTCCGAGACCGACAAGGTCAAGCCGGGCCTGGAACCGCACCAGACCACGCACTTCTCGATCGTCGACAAGCAGGGCAACGCCGTCAGCAACACCTACACCCTCAACCTCGATTACGGCAGCGGCGTAGTGGTCAAGGGCGCGGGCTTCCTGCTCAACGACGAGATGGACGACTTCAGCGCCAAGCCTGGCGCCGCCAATGCCTTTGGTGTGGTCGGCGGTGACGCTAACGCCATCGAGCCGGGCAAGCGCATGCTGTCGTCGATGAGCCCGAGCCTGATGACCCGTGATGGCAAGGTCGAACTAGTGATCGGTACCCCGGGTGGCTCGCGGATCTTTACCTCGATCTTCCAGGTGATGAACAACCTGTACGACTATGGCATGCCGCTGGAGAAGGCCGTGGCGGCGCAGCGAGTGCACCATCAGTTGCTGCCCAAGGACACCATCTATTTCGACAGCTACGCGCCGCTGACCGGGCCGGTGGCTGAAGAGCTGAAGAAGATGGGTTATGTGCTGGAGGATCAGGGCTGGGAGATGGGCGATATCCAGGCGATCCGCGTGAACGGGGCGCAGCTTGAGACCGCTTCGGATCCGCGTGGGCGTGGGGTGGGGATGATCGTCAAGTAGCTCTGCATAGGCAGTGCTGACGCATTCGCGGGGCAAGCCCGCTCCTACAGGTCTGGCGTGTACCTGTAGGAGTGGGCTTGTCCCGCGAAAGTAATATTGAGGTCAGACGCGGAACTGGCTGACCAGCATCTGCAAGTGACCACCCAGGCGCGCCAGCTCGACGCTGGACGCTGCCGTTTCATCACTGGCCGCTGCAGTCTGCTCGGACACATCCCGCACATTCAGGATGCTGCGGCTGATCTCTTCAGCCACCGCGCTCTGCTGCTCGGCCGCCGCCGCGATCTGCTGGTTCATCGACTGAATACTCGAAACCGTGCCGGTGATGTTCTCCAGCGAGGCACCGGCCTTGCGCGCCAGCTCGACACTGCTGTCGGTCAATGTGCGGCTGCCCTGCATGGCATTGGCCACCTGCTGGGTACCGTGCTGCAGGCTGGCCACCAGCTCTTCGATCTCTTCGGTGGACTTCTGCGTGCGCTGTGCCAGGCCACGCACTTCATCGGCGACCACGGCGAAACCACGGCCGGCTTCACCGGCACGGGCCGCTTCGATCGCAGCGTTGAGCGCCAACAGATTGGTCTGCTCGGCCACCGACTTGATCACGTCCATCACGCTGCCGATCTTCTGGCTTTCCTGCTGCAGCAGGTTCATGGCCTCGGTGGAGCGGTGCACTTCTTCGGCCAGGCGTTCGATCTGGCTGATTGCCTCGCCCACCACGCGATCTCCGGCACGGGCCTCGTCGTCGGCACCTGTGGCCGCGTGCGAGGCCTGTTCGGCGTTGCGCGCCACTTCCTGAACGGTGGCGGCCATTTCGTGCATGGCGGTGGCCACTTGGTCAGTCTCGACCTTCTGGCTGTTGGCGCCGGCGCTGGTCTGCTCGGTCACCGCCGACAGCTCTTCAGCGGCGCTGGCGATCTGGGTAACGCCGTCACGGATACCGCTGATCAGCTCGCGCAGGGTGGTGCCCATGCGCGCGATGCCTTGCTGCAGCACGCCGATTTCGTCGCGGCGGGTGACGCGCAGGTCGTGGGTCAGGTCGCCACCGGCGATGCGTTCCACGGCTTGCAAGGTATCGCGCAGCGGGCGGGTGATCTGGCGGGTGATGACTACGGCGGCGATGACGCCAGCCAGCAGCGCCAGCAGCGTGGCGATGGTCTGCAGGCTGCGCGCCTGAGCACTTTCGGCGTCACGGCGTTCCAGCTGGATCTTGTACAGCGCGTCGCTGCGCTTGACGATGTCGGCACCCTGCACGGTCATTTCCGCGCGGGCAACGGTGATGTCGGCGACCGCATCGCGGAATTGGCGCACGGCATCGCGATAGGCTTGCACCGACTGTTCGAACTGCTGCACGCGGGTGGCTTCAGCGGGCAGCTGGCGTTTGAGGTTGCCGATGTCGGCCAACGTACCGTCCAGATGGCGCAGGGCGGCCTGTTCGTTGGCGGCGGTGTTGTCGGCAATGTAGCCGCGCACATCGATGCGCACCTGCAGCAGCTGCTGGCGCGCCTTGCTGATCAGCTGGTACTGGGCCAGGCGCACGCTGTCGGCCTCGGGGCGGGACATGACGTCCTGGCTGAGCGACTCCATGGCCTCATCGGCCTTGGCCGCCGACACGTTCATCGCATCACGGGCGGCCAGCGAGCTCTTGTAGCCGGCGCGCATCTTGTTCAGCGACACCTTGTACTCGCTGATGGTCTGTCCCAGCTCCTTGAGCAGCGCGACGTTGGCCGGGCTGGTGAAGGTGGTGACCAGGTATTGCTGCTGCTTGCTGAAAGCGTCGAGCTTGGCCTGGGTATTGGCAGCGGCGGTGTCATCGCCGTTGGCGATCATGTACTGCAGGCGCGAGATGCGCAGGTCGGTCAGGTCTTTGTTGAGCTGGCCGATGTCGCCCATCCAGTTGCTGCGGTCGATCAGGCTGCCCAGGCTGGTCCAGCCAGTCAGGGCCAGCAGGCCGGTTAGAAACAGCACCAGGCCGAAGCCCAGGCCGAGTTTGAGGTTGACGCTGATATTGGCGAACCAGCTGTTCATGCACGCTCTCCAGAAAATTCATTCGCTCACTTGATCATCGATCGCAGGGTGTTGTTGTTCTGGGGGCCCGCTGATTCGTGCAGGTGTTATCGGCACGACGATTGGAAAGCTGAATCGCTTTTTCAGCTGATTTGTAACTATGTGAAAACGTTTGCTTTTTGTAGATCGAAGGGGCCGCTCTGCGGCCCCGTGCAATTTCAAAGGCTACGCGCGCTGAAGGTATCGCAGCTGTTCACATTACCCTGGGCAAATCCAGCCTTGAACCAGCGCACCCGCTGCGCCGAGGTGCCATGGGTGAACGAGTCGGGCACTACGCGCCCCTGGCCCCGCTGTTGCAGCCGGTCATCACCAATGGCATTGGCCGCGTTCAGGGCCTCCTCGACATCGCCGGGCTCCAGCCAGTTCAGCCGCTTCTGCGCCTGATACGCCCACACCCCGGCCAGGCAGTCAGCCTGCAGTTCCTGGCGTACCAGCAGTCCATTGTCGCCTTCCATGCGCTGGCCGCTGCGCCGCGCGGCATCGACCTTGGCCGACACCCCCAGCAAGGTCTGCACGTGGTGGCCGATCTCGTGGGCGATCACGTAGGCCTGGGCGAAATCGCCGGCCGCAGCGAAGCGGGTTTCCATTTCGCGAAAGAACGACATGTCCAGGTAGACCCGCTGATCCGCCGGGCAGTAGAACGGCCCGACCGCTGCGGAAGCGAAACCGCAGGCCGAATTCACCTGGCCGCTGAACAGCACCAGCTTGGGGTCGCGGTATTGCTTGCCAGCCTGGGCGAACAAGGCTTTCCAGGTGTCTTCCGTGTCACCCAGGATCGAGGCGACGAACTGCGCCTGTTCGTCATTGGCCGGCGGTGCCTTGCCGCCGGCACCATTTGGCGCTGCCTGCTGTTGCTGTTGGTCCATCTGCCCGGCGAGCTGGCCAAGGATCTGCAATGGGTCCTGGCCGGTCAGCCAGCCGATGCCGACAATCAGCAGCACCGCGCCAAGCCCCAGCCCCTTGCCGCCGCCAAAGCGCATGCCGCCGCCACCACCTTCGCCGCGCGCATCGACCACGTTGTCGCTGCGCCGGCCTTTTCGCCATTCCATGAAGTGCTCTCCAGAGCGTGAAACATGGGGATAAAGATTAGATCACCCCAGCCAAAGCGACTAATACATAACCGTTTGGTTATGCAATGGACGGCTGATTTCAATATTCATCCCGCGCGACCTATCTGAAACTGCAAGTCCGCCTGCCGTGTACAGGCGTTTTCATAATTCCAAGAGAGGAATCCGGCATGCCCGCCCAGGACAACAGCCGCTTCGTGATCCGTGATCGCAACTGGCACCCCAAGGCCCTGACGCCCGACTACAAGACTTCCATTGCCCGCTCGCCGCGCCAGGCACTGGTCAGCATCCCACAGTCGATCAGCGAAACCACCGGCCCGGACTTTTCCCACCTGGGCTTTGGTGCCCACGACCATGACCTGCTGCTGAACTTCAACAACGGTGGCCTGCCGATCGGCGAGCGCATCATCGTTGCCGGCCGCATCGTCGACCAGTACGGCAAGCCTGTGCCGAACACCCTGGTGGAAATGTGGCAAGCCAACGCCGGCGGCCGCTATCGCCACAAGAACGACCGTTACCTGGCGCCGCTGGACCCGAATTTCGGTGGCGTCGGCCGCTGTCTGACCGACCGCGACGGCTACTACAGCTTCCGCACCATCAAGCCGGGCCCGTACCCATGGCGCAACGGCCCGAATGACTGGCGCCCGGCGCACATCCACTTCGGCATCAGCGGCCCGTCGATCGCCACCAAGTTGATCACCCAGCTGTATTTCGAAGGTGACCCACTGATTCCGATGTGCCCGATCGTCAAGTCGATCGCCAACCCCGAAGCCGTACAACAGTTGATCGCCAAGCTCGACATGAGCAACGCCAACCCGATGGACTGCCTGGCGTACCGCTTCGACATCGTGCTGCGCGGCCAGCGCAAGACCCACTTCGAAAACTGCTGAGGACCCCGCCATGCCAATCGAACTGCTGCCGGAAACCCCCTCGCAGACCGCCGGCCCCTACGTGCACATCGGCCTGGCCCTGGAAGCGGCCGGCAACCCGACCCGCGACCAGGAAATCTGGAACCGCCTGGCCAAGCCCGAGGCTGCGGGTGAGCACATCCTGCTGATCGGCCACGTATATGACGGCAACGGCCACCTGGTGCGTGACTCGTTCCTTGAGCTGTGGCAGGCCGACGCCAATGGCCAGTACCAGGACGCCTACAACCTGGAAAACGCCTTCAACAGCTTCGGCCGCACCGCCACCACCTTCGATGCCGGCGAGTGGACCGCGCACACGGTCAAGCCGGGTGTGGTGAACAATGCCGCAGGCGTGCCGATGGCGCCGCATATCAACATCAGCCTGTTTGCCAGGGGGATCAACATCCACCTGCATACGCGCCTGTACTTCGATGACGAGGCCCAGGCCAATGCCAAGTGCCCGGTGCTCAACCTGATCGAGCAGCCGCAGCGTCGCGAGACCTTGATTGCCAAGCGTTGCGAGGTAGATGGGAAGACGGCATATCGTTTCGATATCCGTATTCAGGGGGAAGGGGAGACGGTCTTCTTCGACTTCTGAGTGAAGCCTGGGGCCGCTTTGCGGCCCATTCGCGGGGCAAGCCCGCTCCTACAGAGACCGTGCAATACCTGTAGGAGAGGGCTTGTCCCGCGAATGCTTCAACGGCGAACCAGCAGCACGCCGCTTTCCATGTGGTGGGTATAGGGGAACTGGTCGAACAACGCACAACGCTCGATGCGGTGCGTGTCCTGCAACTGGGCAATGTTCGCCGCCAGCGTCTCCGGGTTGCACGAGATGTACAGGATCCGCTCGAAGCGCCGGGTCAGCTCGCAAGTATCCGGGTCCATCCCCGCACGCGGAGGGTCGACAAACACGGTGCCGAAGTCATAGCTCTTCAGGTCGATCCCTTCCAGCCGGCGGAACGGCCGCACCTCGTTCAGCGCCTGGGTCAGCTCTTCCGCCGACAGGCGCACCAGCCGCACGTTATCCACAGCGTTCTCGTCGAGGTTGCTCAGCGCGGCATTGACCGAGGTCTTGCTGATTTCGGTGGCCAGCACCTGGCGCACGCGGGTGGCCAGCGGCAGGGTGAAGTTGCCGTTGCCGCAATACAGCTCCAGCAGGTCGTCCTCACGTTCGCCAATGGCCTCGAACGCCCAGCTCAGCATCTTCTGGTTCACCGCGCCGTTGGGCTGGGTGAACGCGCCTTCCGGCTGGCGGTAGCTGAAGACCCGACCGGCGACATCGAGCTTTTCCACCGCATAGTCGCGGCCGATCACCAGGCGCTTGCCCTTCGAGCGGCCGATCACGCTCACGCCAAGATCGGTGGCGAGCTGGCGCGCAGCCACTTCCCAGGCCTCGTCCAGCGGGCGGTGGTAGCACATCGTGACCATGGCATCGCCGGCGAGGGTGGTGAGGAACTCCACCTGGAACAGGCGATTGCCCAGTTCCTCGCTGGCCTGCCAAGCGGCCCTCAAGCGCGGCATCAGCTCATTGATGCGCTGGCTGGCGATGGGGAAGTCGTCGATCAGTATCGCTTTGTGCTTGTCGCCCGGGGCGAACATCGCGTAGTGGCGCTGGCCATCCTCGCGCCACAGGCGGAACTCGGCGCGCAGGCGGTAGTGCTCGCGCGGCGAGTCGAAAACGGCCGGTTCGGGCGCGCCGAAGGGCGCCAGCAGCTCGCGCAAGCGGGCGACTTTGCCCTCGAGCTGGGTGTCGTAGGCGGAAGGATCGAAGACAGCACTCATGCGTTGAACCAGCCCAGCTTGATGACGAACAGGATGGAAAGGATCACCAGAGCCGGGTTCAGGTCGCGGTGGCGGCCAGAGATCAGCTTGACGGCGGTCCAGGAGATGAAGCCGAAGGCGATGCCATTGGCGATCGAGTAAGTCAGCGGCATGGCCAGGGCGGTCACCACCACCGGTGCGGCCTCGGTGACGTCGTCCCAGTTGATTTCCGCCAGGCCCGAGGCCATCAGCACGGCGACGAACAGCAGTGCCGGGGCGGTGGCAAAGGCCGGCACGCTACCGGCCAGTGGGGCGAAGAACAGCGCCAGCAGGAACAGGATGGCGACCACGATGGCGGTCAAACCAGTACGGCCACCGGCGCTTACGCCAGCAGCGGATTCGATGTAGCTGGTGGTGGTCGAGGTGCCCAGCAGCGAACCGGCCATGGCGGCGGTGCTGTCGGCGATCAGGGCACGGCCCATCTTCGGCATGTGGCCGTCCTTGCCCATCAGGCCGGCGCGCTTGGCCACGCCGATCAGGGTGCCGGAGTTGTCGAACAGGTCGACGAACAGGAAGGCGAAGATCACGCTGACCAGGCCGACGTCGAGGGCGCTCTTGATGTCCAGCTGGAGGAAGGTCGGCGCCAGCGACGGCGGCATCGAGACCACACCGCCGAACGGTGTCACGCCCATCAGGATCGAGGCGATGGTCACGGCCAGAATGCCGATCAGCACTGCGCCACGAACTTTGAGCGACTCAAGGCCAACGATCAGGAAGAAGCCTAGGGTGGCGAGGATCGGCGCCGGCTGCTTGAGGTCACCAAGGCCCACCAGGGTCGCCGGGTTATCGACGACGATGCCGGCGTTATGCAGAGCGATGAGTGCCAGGAACAGGCCGATACCTGCAGCAATCGCCGAACGCAGCGGCAGCGGGATGCTGTTCACGATCCATTCGCGGATGCGGAAGATCGACAGCAGGAAGAACATCACTGCGGAGAGGAACACCGCGCCCAGGGCCACCTGCCAGGTGTGGCCCATGTGCAGGACTACCGTGTAGGTGAAGAACGCGTTCAGGCCCATGCCCGGCGCCAGAGCGATCGGGTAGTTGGCAATCAGGCCCATGGTGGTCGAGCCGATGGCGGCGGCCAGGCAGGTGGCGACGAAAATCGCACCTTTGTCCATGCCGGTCTCGCCGAGGATGCTCGGGTTGACGAACAGGATGTAGGCCATGGCCAGGAAGGTGGTGACGCCCGCAAGAATCTCGGTGCGCACGTTGGTGTTGTGTGCTTTTAGTTGAAACAGCCTTTCCAGCATGCCCGCTCCCCAGGGCGCCCTCGCGCCGTGAATGTATCGACCCCATCAGCAAAGCACAGACCGTAGCGGATGCCGTGCTTTTGTGTGGGGCGGAAAAAAGCCGCGCATCATACCAGCATGCTCGGCGGGGGCCTATCGCCGTTGGGGAATGGGTAGTCTGTGCCGGCCTTTTCGCGAGGCAGGCGAGCAATCAGCCGTTGTGCAAGCGGTCCCGCTTGGCCAGTGTAGGGAACAACTTTATCCACACCCCGGTCACCACCAGCGTGCCCACGCCGCCCAGCACCACCGCCGGCACCGTGCCAAACCAGTGCGCCGTTACCCCGGACTCGAACTCGCCCAACTGGTTCGAGGCACCGATGAACAACCCGTTCACCGCGCTTACCCGCCCACGCATCTCGTCCGGCGTCTCCAACTGCACGAAGGCACCGCGGATCACCATGCTGATCATGTCCGCCGCGCCGAGCACCACCAGCACCGCCATCGAGAACCAGAACGAGGTCGACAGGCCGAAGGCGATGGTTGCCACGCCAAACAGGCCGACGGCGGTGAACATGGTGCGGCCGACCTTGCGCTCGACCGGGAAACGCGCCAGCCACAGCGACATCAGCAATGCCCCGACCGCCGGCGCCGAGCGCAGCAGGCCCAGGCCCCATGGGCCGGTAAGCAGGATGTCCTTGGCGAACACCGGCAGCAGGGCGGTGGCGCCACCCAGCAGCACGGCAAACAAGTCCAGCGAGATGGCCCCGAGGATGTCGGGCCGGCTGCGGATGAAGCGGATTCCGGCCATCAGCGATTCGAGACTGGCGCGGCCACGCTGAGGCACCTGCTGGCGCGAGTCGAGGCTGAGCATCAACAGGCAGGCGATGGCGTACAGGGCGACGGTCGGGCCGTACACCCAGGTGCTGCCGAAGGCGTACAGGAAGCCGCCCACGGCCGGGGCGACGATGGTGGCCGCCTGGGTCGCCGAAGCCGAGGCCGCCACCGCCCGCGGGAACAGCCCCGGCGGCACCACATTGGGCAGCAGTGCCTGAGTCGCTGGCATTTCGAACGAGCGGGTGGCGCCGAGCAGGAAAGCCAGGACGAAGATCAGCTCGCGGCTGACGTTGTCGGTGGCGCTGCCCACGGCCAGCGCCAGGGCGATCAGCCCCTGCAAGCTCTGGCACAGCGCCGCGACCTTGCGCCGGTCATAGCGGTCGGCGACGTGCCCGGTGTGCAACATGAACAGTACCCGGGGGGCGAATTCGACCAGGCCCACCAGGCCCAGGTCGAGCACATTGCCGGTCAGCTGGTAGAGGTGCCAGCCAATGGCCACGGTGAGCATCTGGAAGCCGCTGGCGGTGAACACCCGGGCCAGCCAGAAGGCGATGAAAGGGCGGTGATGACGCAACAACTGCGGTGCGGATTCGGACATCGGAAACCTGTTGGCCTCGGCGCAGTAGAGGGGCCCGCAGCGTATCATCTGTTTGTAACAAACAGTTACTGTTTGCCATGGTCGGCACTTTTTCACGTGGCGTGAAAGAGGGTGGGGCAACGGGTCACGCGGCAATCAACCACACGGCCCGGCGGGCCATTCGGGACTATGCTTCCTAACAGTCGTTGATCTGGATCAATTGTTCCAGATCTAACGAATTGGCCCTTGGGCCGGAATCCCTGCGATCGAACAGAACAATTCCAATGTGCCGCACTCGACTACCGTGGGGGCAGTGGGCGACGGGGCCACAAGCCCGGACGCCGGATTATCTGAAGAGGAAGCACCATGTTCGGAATAGAGGCCTTAGAACTCGCCCGAATGCAGTTTGCCTTTACCGTGTCGTTCCACATCCTGTTCCCGGCCATCACCATTGGCCTGGCGAGCTACCTGGCAGTCCTCGAAGGCCTCTGGCTGCGGACCCACAACCAGGTTTACCGTGACCTCTACCACTTCTGGTCGAAGATCTTCGCCGTCAACTTCGGCATGGGCGTGGTCTCCGGCCTGGTCATGGCTTACCAGTTCGGCACCAACTGGAGCCGCTTCTCCGACTTTGCCGGCGCCATTACCGGCCCGTTGCTGACCTATGAAGTGCTCACCGCCTTCTTCCTTGAGGCGGGTTTCCTGGGCGTCATGCTGTTTGGCTGGAACCGCGTTGGCCGTGGCCTGCACTTCTTTTCCACGGTGATGGTCGCGCTCGGCACCCTGGTCTCGACCTTCTGGATTCTCGCCTCCAACAGCTGGATGCAGACCCCTCAGGGCCACGAGATCATCGATGGCCGGGTGGTGCCGGTGGACTGGTTCGCGGTGGTGTTCAACCCGTCGTTCCCCTATCGCCTGATGCACATGGCCACTGCTGCGTTCGTGTCCACGGCGTTCTTCGTCGGTGCGTCGGCCGCCTGGCACCTGCTGCGTGGGCGTGACAACCCGGCGGTGCGCAAGATGCTGTCGATGGCCATGTGGATGGCTCTGGTCGTTGCCCCGATCCAGGCGGTAATCGGTGATTTCCATGGCCTCAACACGCTCAAGCATCAGCCGGTGAAGATCGCCGCGATCGAAGGCCACTGGGAGAACGTGCCCGGTGAGCCGACCCCGCTGATCCTGTTCGGCATCCCCGACATGAAGGCCGAAACCACCCGGTTCAAGGTCGAAATCCCGGCGCTCGGCAGCCTGATCCTGACCCACAGCCTGGACAAGCAGGTGCCGGCGATGAAGGAGTTCCCGCCTGAGGATCGGCCCAACTCGACCATCGTGTTCTGGTCATTCCGAATCATGGTCGGGCTCGGCTTCCTGATGATCTTCGTCGGCCTGTGGAGCCTGTGGCTGCGCAAGCGCGGCACCCTCTACACCTCGCGGCCGTTCCTGTACCTGGCCCTGTGGATGGGCCCGTCCGGGCTGATCGCGCTGCTCGCCGGGTGGTTCACCACCGAAATCGGCCGCCAGCCGTGGGTGGTGTATGGCCTGATGCGCACCGCCGATGGCGTGTCCAACCACAGTTATGCACAGCTCGGCTTCACCCTGGTGGCATTCGTGGTGGTGTACTTCGCCCTGTTCGGTACCGGCCTTGGCTACATGATGCGCCTGGTGCGCAAAGGCCCGCAGACCGGCGAGGGTGATGAACACAACCCCGGTGGCCCTGGCACCCAACGCACGCCGGCGCGGCCGCTGTCCGCCGCCGATGATGGCCATGAGGCCGAGTCTGCCAGCCTGAGCAAGGGGAACTGAGCCATGGGTATCGACCTTCCGCTGATCTGGGCCGTGATCATCATCTTCGGCGTCATGATGTACGTGGTGATGGATGGTTTCGACTTGGGCATCGGCATGCTCTTCCCCTTCGTCAAGGGCGAGCGTGACCGCGATGTGATGATGAATACCGTTGCGCCCGTCTGGGACGGCAACGAAACCTGGTTGGTGCTGGGCGGTGCCGGGCTGTTCGGGGCGTTCCCGATGGCCTACGCGGTGGTGCTCGAAGCGCTGTACCTGCCGCTGATCCTGATGCTGATCGGCCTGATCTTCCGTGGCGTGGCCTTCGAGTTCCGCTTCAAGGCCAAGGCCGACAAGCGTCATGTGTGGGACAAGGCGTTCATCGGCGGTTCGCTGGTTGCCACCTTCTTCCAGGGCGTGGCGCTGGGCGCCTTCCTTGAAGGCTTCAAGGTGGTCGACCGGCACTTCGCCGGTGGCACCCTCGACTGGTTGACGCCGTTCAGCCTGTTCTGCGGCCTTGGGCTGATCGTCGCCTACACCCTGCTGGGCTGTACCTGGCTGATCATGAAGACCGAGGGCGACCTGCAATTGAAGATGCACGACCTCGCCCGACCGCTGGCGCTGGTGCTGCTGGCGGTGATCGGCATCGTCAGCCTGTGGACCCCGATCGCCTACCCGCAGATTGCCGATCGCTGGTTCAGCATGCCCAACCTGTTCTGGTTCATGCCGGTGCCGCTGCTGGTACTGGTGACCTTCTACGGCTTGCTCAAGGCGGTGGCGCGCAATGCCCACTACACGCCGTTCCTGCTCACCCTGGTGTTGATATTCCTGGGCTACAGCGGGCTGGGCATCAGCCTGTGGCCGAACATCATCCCGCCGTCGATCTCGATCTGGGATGCCGCAGCGCCGCCGCAGAGCCAGGGCTTCATGCTGGTGGGCACGTTGTTCATCCTGCCGTTCATCCTCATGTACACCTTCTGGAGCTACTACGTGTTCCGCGGCAAGGTGACCCATGAAGACGGCTATCACTAGGAGGGCCACATGATGACCGGTAAACATGGCCTGGAAGAGAAGAAACCGCTGTGGCAGCGGCTGGGTTGGCTGGTGCTGATCTGGGCGATGAGCGTGGCGGCCCTGGGCATGGCGGCCTGGGTGATGCGCCTGTTCATGGGGGCCGCTGGCCTGACCACCCATTGAGTGAAAGGGGGCGCCTGGCGCCCCCTGCCTTTATTTACGAGCCTTGAGGATCACAAATTTCGGGGTTGCAGCTACCTGCTCTACGCCACGGAACAACCGCGCCAGCTTGCTGTGATAGCCCAGATGACGGTTGCCGACGATGTAGAGCGCTCCGCCCACTACCAGCGCCTCGCGCGCCTGCTGGAACATGCGCCAGGCGAGGAAGTCACCCACCACCTGCTGCTGGTGGAACGGTGGATTGCACAGCACCACATCCAGCGACTGCTTTTCCACCCCGGCCAGGCCGTCTCCCGGCAAGACTGTTACCGGCCGCTCACCCAGAGCCGCTTGCCAGTTCTCCTGCGCCGACTGCACCGCCATGTACGATTCATCGACCAGGGTGAAGTGCGCGTCCGGGTTGGCCAGCGCGCTGGCAATGGCCAGCACGCCGTTACCGCAGCCCAGGTCGGCTACTCGGGCGTTGCCCAGGTTGCGGGGCAAGTGGGGCAGGAAGGCACGAGTGCCGATATCCAGGCCCTCGCGGCAGAACACATTGGCATGGTTGACCAAGTCCAGCACCGGCGTGTCGAGCTGGTAGCGGGTCGGGTAGGGCGATCGGGCGGCAGGGCGGTCGGCAACCGTGGCGGTCAGCAAACGGGCCTTTTTCTGTGCCAGCGAAGCTTGCACCGGGCCGATGTACTTTTCCATCAGGTCACCGGCCGCGCGCGGCAGGTGCTTGATCATGGCACCTGCAATCACCTGGGCGCCGGGTGCCAGGTGGCCTTGCAGGCGGATCAGTTGTTCTTCGAGCAGCGCCAGGGTCTTCGGCACGCGCACCAGCACGCGGTCAAACGGGCCCTGCCAGTGCTCGCTGGCCGGCACGAAGGGCACGCTGTCGAACGCCTTGCCATTACGCGCCAGGTTTTTCTCCAGCGCCATGTGCGCCAGGTGCGAGTCGCCGCTGCTGACTACCTGCAGATGATCGGCGAGGCTGGCTGCCAGGGCGCCGAAGCTGTCGTTGAGCACCAGTACCCGGCTGCCGGCGTCAAGGCCGTGCCCATGCAGCTGTTCGAGCAGGTATTCATCGGCGGCATCGAAGGCTTGCAGCGGGTCGTTGGCCTGGTCCGGCTGGCGGATCAGGTCGAGTTCGGCGTAGGGGGTGGTCAACAGGGGCATGGCGTCTGGCTCGGGTACGAATCTGCCCGTGGCGGTTCGCCGCGAGCTTTGGTACGCGATTCTACAGGGCTTTGCCCGAGGCCGCAGGCTACTGTTCGATCAGGCCGCGCATCATGGCGATGGCGATGGCACCAGCCTTGTTGGCGGCGTTGGTCTTGGTGATCACACTGCGAATGTGGAAGTTCACCGTGCTTTGCGACAGCGTCAGGATGCAGGCAACGTCGGCGGCGGTCTTGCCGGCGGCCGACCACTTGAGCACTTCGATTTCGCGCTCGCTCATTTTCAACGGTGTGCTGAGCTTGTCCAGATGATATTCGCTGATGATCGCGTGCAGGGTGTGGCACAGCCATTGCACCTTGCAGGATTTGTCGTAAAGCTCGGCGATGCTCACATCTTTGCTTGGCCTGCAAATGCTGACTTGGCTCTCATTATGCTGAAGGTCATGCAAGGACTGCGTCCAGCCATGGCGAAGCCCGTGTGCGCAAGCCTGCTCGCGGAAGTCGGGTACTTCGCGGTACAGGTCATCGGTCCACAATACCGGCAAGGTCGAGGTATGGCTGCGAGTCGCCGCTGCGTCCCGTTTGTAGAAGTCGTCGCGCTGGTAGCGCTCGATCCACGCGACAGGATAGTTGCTGTATAGGAACTGCCGTGGCGATTGGGCTGCCAGTTGAATGCGGACTTTCAGCCCCAGGAACACCATGTCGAGGTCTTGCGCCAGGTGCACGGCCAGATCAAAAACCTTTTGCGGCGTGCTTTCGCTTATCAGCTGATGGAGATGCTCATGATTCCACTGAAGCATCTGGTCACACTCCCTGGGATGTGGTGGATTCCAATCCGTTTGCATACCGGAAAGATTGTAGGAAAAGACCGGCATTCATGTTGGGATTTTTTGTTATAGAGGCCGCATTTTTCATGTAGCCCGACACCGCCGCCGGGTTGTGCCCTTACTTTCCGGCGGTTTTTATCCAGGCCGCTTTGCGCGACACTGGGCGCACGCCATACACGGAGCCCGTCATGACCGCCAGTGCCGACAAGTTTACCCGCCAGACCCTGCTCGACGTCCAGCCGCTGACGCCGAACCTGTTCAGCCTGCGGGTTACGCGTGATCCAGGGTTTCGCTTCCGGGCCGGCCAGTTTGCCCGGCTGGGCGTGACCAAGGCCGATGGCAGTGTGGTCTGGCGTGCCTATTCGATGGTCAGCGCTCCCCATGATGAATACCTCGACTTCTTTTCAATCGTGGTTCCGGGGGGCGAATTCACCAGCGAGCTCAGCCGCCTGGGCGAGGGCGATAGCCTGTTGATCGACCGTCAGGCGTTCGGCTACCTGACCCTCGACCGCTTCATCGGCGGCCGCGACCTGTGGTTGCTGGCAACCGGTACTGGCATTGCGCCTTTCATGTCGATCCTGCAGGACTTCGAGGCCTGGGAGCGGTTCGACAACATCAAGCTGGTGTACTCGGTTCGCGAGGCGAAAGAGCTGGCGTATGTAGACGACATCGCCGGGCTGGAGCAGCGGGATTACCTGGCCGAGTTCGCTGGCAAGCTGCAGTTCATTCCGGTCGTCACTCGTGAGCAGCACCCAGGGGCATTGAATGCGCGTATCACCACGCTGATCGAGAATGGCGAGCTGGAAAAGGCGGCGGGGCTGGAGTTGTCGCCCGAGCATTCGCGGATCATGCTCTGCGGCAACCCCGAGATGATCGACGAGACACGCAAGGTGCTCAAGGCGCGTGACCTGCAACTGAGCCTTAGCAAGCGGCCGGGGCAGGTGGCGGTGGAAAACTACTGGTAATGCAAAGGGGCCACGATGCGGCCCCAGCCATTTCAGGGCAACCGATTCTGGTTCTGCGCCTTGAGCAGGTCGCGGATCTCGGTGAGCAGGGTTTCCTGCGGAGTGGGGACTGGCGGAGCAGTCGGTGCCACGGCTTCTTCGCGCTTGAGGCGGTTGATTGCCTTCACGCCCATGAAGATGGCGAAGGCGACGATGACGAAGTCGATCACGGTCTGTATGAACTTGCCGTAGGCCAGCACCACTGCGGGCACATCACCCTCGGCAGCCTTCAGGGTGATTGCCAGGTCGCTGAAGTCGACACCGCCGATCAGCAGACCCAGTGGTGGCATGACCACGTCACCGACGAAGGACGAGACGATCTTGCCGAAGGCTGCGCCGATGATGATACCGACCGCCATGTCGACGACATTGCCTTTGACCGCGAAGGCCTTGAACTCACTGATCATGCCCATGTTTGGTTCCTTGTAACAAATGGTGAGGTTAACGCAGTGTAAGCCACTAAAACGCTTCATGCGTTGGCTTCAGGGGTAGTGACTGCGGTTAGAACGAATAGTTTTGTCGCGTCCCGACGCGTTCGAGACACATCGGCCTCGGCTATCATGGCGGTTTTTTCCAGGAGACCCTGCCCATGGCCAAGGCCAAGCGTTTATATGGCTGCACCGAGTGCGGCGCGACCTTCCCCAAGTGGGCTGGCCAATGTGCCGACTGTGGGGCCTGGAACACCCTGGTCGAGACCATGATCGAAAGCGGCGGGGCGGCGGCCCCAAGCGGCCGCGCCGGCTGGACCGGGCAGCAGGCGCAGATCAAGACCCTGGCCGAAGTCAGCGTCGAAGAAATTCCGCGCTTCACCACCAGCAGCACCGAACTCGACCGCGTGCTCGGCGGTGGCCTGGTCGATGGCTCGGTGGTGCTGATCGGTGGTGACCCAGGGATCGGCAAGTCGACCATCCTGCTGCAGACCCTGTGCAACATCGCGGTGGGCTTGCCCGCGTTGTACGTCACCGGTGAAGAGTCGCAGCAGCAGGTGGCCATGCGCTCGCGGCGCCTGGGCCTGCCCCAGGACCAGCTCAAGGTGATGACCGAGACTTGCATCGAAACCATCATTGCCACCGCGCGGGTGGAAAAACCCCGGGTCATGGTGATCGACTCGATCCAGACCATCTTCACCGAGCAGTTGCAGTCCGCCCCTGGTGGCGTGGCCCAGGTGCGCGAGAGCACCGCGCTGCTGGTGCGTTATGCCAAGCAGAGTGGTACGGCGATCTTCCTGGTCGGCCACGTCACCAAGGAAGGCTCGCTGGCCGGGCCGCGGGTGCTGGAGCACATGGTCGACACCGTGCTGTACTTCGAGGGCGAGTCCGACGGCCGCCTGCGCTTGCTGCGGGCGGTGAAGAACCGGTTCGGCGCGGTCAACGAACTGGGCGTGTTCGGCATGACCGACCGTGGCCTGAAAGAGGTGTCCAACCCCTCGGCAATCTTCCTCAACCGCACCCAGGAAGAAGTGCCTGGCAGTGTGGTCATGGCCACTTGGGAAGGCACCCGGCCCATGCTGGTCGAGGTGCAGGCGCTGGTCGATGACAGCCACCTGGCCAACCCGCGACGGGTCACCCTGGGCCTGGATCAGAACCGCCTGGCCATGTTGCTGGCGGTACTGCACCGACATGGTGGCATTCCCACCCATGACCAGGACGTGTTCCTCAACGTGGTCGGCGGGGTGAAGGTATTGGAGACGGCTTCGGACCTGGCGTTGCTGGCAGCGGTGATGTCCAGCCTGCGCAACCGGCCGTTGGCCCATGGGTTGCTGGTGTTTGGCGAAATTGGCTTGTCGGGCGAGGTGCGGCCAGTGCCCAGCGGCCAGGAGCGCCTGAAAGAGGCGGCCAAGCATGGCTTCAAACGCGCCATTGTGCCCAAGGGCAATGCGCCGAAGGAGCCGCCTGCGGGGTTGCAGGTGATTGCCGTGACCCGGCTTGAACAGGCGCTGGATGCCTTGTTCGAATAAACGAAAAAGGGGGAGCCGACGATGCGCATCGGCTCCCCCCACGTCACCGCTCAGTCAGCGGTCAATGTTCGGCCACCGCACTGCGCCTGGGCGCCTGGTTGCCATGCTCGTCCAGCTCCATCACCGGCACTTCGTTGCCCTCGGCATCGAACAGCTTGCCATCCTTGAAGAAGTCGCCATCACGCAGGCACGAGATGTCCGAGTACTGGATGGTGCGTTCGTAGGCTGCGGCGAACACCGACTGGTTCTCCGAGTTGCCCGTCTTGAAGTGGTTGAACAGCAGGTTCAGCAGGATGGCCATGATTGCCGCCGAGCTGATGCCCGAGTGGAAGATGGTCTCGAACCAGTTCGGGAAGTTGTGGTAGAAGGTCGGCGCGGCGATCGGAATCATGCCGAAGCCCAGCGAAGCAGCGACGATGATCAGGTTGACGTTGTTCTTGTAGTTGACCTTCGACAGGGTACGGATACCGCTGGCGGCCACGGTGCCGAACAGCACGATGCCCGCGCCACCCAGTACCGGGGTCGGTACTGCGGCAATTACCCGGCCCATCACCGGCAGCAAGCCGAGCACCACCAGGATCACGCCACCGGTGGCCACCACGTAGCGGCTCTTGACCCCGGTCACGGCCACCAGGCCGACGTTCTGGGCGAAGGCGCTCTGGGTGAACGAGCCGAAGATCGGCGCCAGGATGCTCGACGCCATGTCGGCACGCAGGCCGTTGCCCAGGCGTTTGGAGTCGACCTTGGTGTCGATGATCTCACCCACGGCGAGGATGTCGGCCGAGGTTTCCACCAGGGTCACCATGATCACGATGCACATCGACAGGATCGCGGCGATGTGGAACTCCGGCATGCCGAAGTGGAACGGGGCGGGGAAGGCGAACATCGGGCCTTGGCTGACCTTGCTGAAGTCGGTCATGCCCAGCGCCCAGGCGATCAGCGTGCCGATCACCATGGCCAGCAGGATCGACAACCGCGAAATGGTTGCGCTACCGAGTTTGCTCAGCACCAGGACGATGGCGAAGGTCAGTGCAGCCAGGCCGATATTGGCCACGCTGCCGAACTCCGGCGAAGCGCTGTTGCCGCCCATCACCCAGCGCGCGGCGACTGGCATCAGGGTCAGGCCGATGGTGGTGATGACGATGCCGGTCACCAGCGGCGGGAAGAACTTGGTAATGCGCGAGAACACCGGGGTGATCAGGAAGCCGATCACCGACGCTGCCATGACCGCGCCGAGCACGCCCGGCAGGCCGCCCCCGCCCTCACTGCTGAGGATGGCGCCCATGGTCGCCACGCCGGCGAACGATACGCCCTGCACCAGCGGCAACTGGCAACCGAAGAACGGGATGCCCAGCGTCTGCAGCAAGGTCGCCAGGCCACCGGCAAACAGCGACGCGGCAATCAGCATGCCGATTTCGGCACCGTTGAGGCCGGCTGCCTGACCCAGGATCAGGGGTACCGCGACGATCCCGCCATACATGGTCAGCACATGCTGTAGACCATAGGCCAGGTTGGCACCCAGCCCGAGGTTTTCGTCCTCGGGGCGCTGGGCGGGAGACGTGCTAGGGGACGTAGTCATGGAGCAGGCTCTCTGTTTATTGTTGTGGCACTACTGTAGACATTTCCTACAAATGATTGCTACATAAATTGTATACAAGTTTTTGATCGGAACGCGTACAGCAGGCCTTGCGATATGTGCAAGACCTCAATGCAGAACGCGTACCAAGTTATTGAATGCGGTGTTAGAGGGGTGTGTACAAAGCGGCGCTACCCAGGCAGAAAGCTGTCTGGGTAGCCAAGAAACAGAAGGTGGGAAGGCTGTTAGCCAACTAACAGATTCTATTCTTCGATGAGTTCGCGCAGCTCGCGCATCATTTCGGTGCCATCGGCCAGGTTCAATTCCACAAGACGGTGCAAATGGCTCATTGAGTCGACGTCGATGTACAGGCAGACGAAGCCCAGGCGGGTGGGCTCCTCATGGCGCAGTTCCACCTGCATTTGTACCCGCACCTCGGAGTTCAGGTGGATGACCGCATCGAAGTCCTGGGTCAGGTCGGCGTCCCAGGGTTCGGGGCATTTGACCAGCATGCCCTTAAGCGACACATCCAGCAGTTTTACCGGCCAGCGGCGGTCGCCCTGACGCAGCTCGGTGGGGGCATCGAAATCGATGCGCTGGAAGCGGCGGCGTTCGTCGTGATCGCTCATGGGGTAGGTCCTCGGGTGACATCCTGACTATAGTTAGTTGGATATGTGCATCAGGTACCGCAATCTGGCCGCAGAGGCTCTAGACCAAAGCAAGTGTGGCAATGCGCGATGACACGCCCTAGACTCGATGGGCGGTCTTTTCCAATCCACCAGCTGGAAGCAAACCATGAACAACAATAATAGCCTGCTACGCCACATTCCGTGGCTGGCGCTGGCAGTCATAGGAGCCTGCGCGCTGGGTGTCGTCGCCCTGCGTCGCGGCGAGGCGATCAATGCCTTGTGGATCGTGGTCGCTGCGGTGGCCATCTACCTGGTCGCCTACCGTTACTACAGCCTGTTCATCGCCACCAAGGTGATGCAACTCGACCCTCGCCGAGCCACCCCGGCGGTGCTCAACAACGACGGTCTGGACTACGTTCCGACCAACAAACACATTCTCTTCGGTCACCACTTCGCCGCCATTGCTGGCGCCGGCCCCCTGGTCGGCCCGGTACTCGCCGCGCAAATGGGCTACCTGCCCGGCACGCTGTGGCTGATTGCCGGCGTGGTGCTGGCCGGTGCGGTGCAGGACTTCATGGTCCTGTTCCTCTCCACCCGTCGCAACGGCCGCTCGCTGGGCGACATGGTGCGCGAGGAGATGGGCCGCATCCCGGGGACCATCGCCCTGTTCGGCTGCTTCCTGATCATGATCATCATCCTCGCGGTGCTGGCGCTGATCGTGGTCAAGGCCCTGGCCGAGAGCCCATGGGGCATGTTCACGGTAATGGCGACCATCCCGATCGCGATGTTCATGGGCATCTACATGCGCTACATCCGCCCGGGCCGCATTGGCGAGATCTCGGTGGTCGGCGTGGTACTGCTGCTGGCGTCGATCTGGCTGGGGGGCCAGATTGCAGCCGATCCGGTCTGGGGCCCGGCGTTCACCTTCACTGGCGTGCAGATCACCTGGATGCTGGTCGGCTACGGCTTCGTCGCTGCCGTGTTGCCGGTCTGGCTGGTACTGGCGCCGCGTGACTACCTGTCGACCTTCCTCAAGATCGGTACCATCATCGCCCTGGCCATCGGCATCCTGGTGACCATGCCCGAGCTGAAAATGCCAGCGCTGACCCAGTTCACCGACGGCACCGGCCCGGTGTGGAAGGGCACACTGTTCCCGTTCCTGTTCATCACCATCGCCTGCGGCGCGGTATCCGGCTTCCATGCGCTGATTTCCTCGGGGACCACGCCGAAGCTGCTGGACAACGAAGCCAACGCCCGTTACATCGGCTACGGCGGCATGCTGATGGAGTCGTTCGTCGCCATCATGGCCATGGTTGCCGCCTCGGTGATCGAGCCGGGCGTGTACTTCGCCATGAACAGCCCGGCCGCCGTGGTTGGCGCCGACGTGGCTTCGGTGGCGCAAACGGTCAGCAGCTGGGGCTTCATGATCACCCCTGAGCAGCTCGAAGCGGTGGCCCGTGACATCGGCGAGCACACCGTTCTCGCCCGTGCCGGTGGTGCACCGACCCTGGCCGTGGGTATCGCGCAGATCCTGCACCAAGTGCTGCCGGGTGAAAACACCATGGCCTTCTGGTACCACTTCGCGATCCTGTTCGAGGCGCTGTTCATCCTCACCGCGGTGGACGCCGGTACCCGTGCCGGCCGCTTCATGCTGCAAGACCTGCTGGGCAGCTTCGTGCCGGCGCTCAAGCGCACCGAGTCGTGGACTGCCAACCTGATCGGCACCGCCGGTTGCGTTGCGCTGTGGGGCTACCTGCTATACCAGGGCGTGATCGACCCACTGGGTGGCATCAACACTCTGTGGCCGCTGTTCGGTATCTCCAACCAGATGCTGGCCGGTATCGCCCTGATGCTCGGCACCGTGGTACTGATCAAGATGAAGCGCGAGCGCTACATCTGGGTCACCCTGCTGCCGGCTGCCTGGCTGCTGATCTGCACCACTGCGGCGGGCTTGATCAAGCTGTTCGACCCGAACCCGGCCGTCGGCTTCCTGGCCCTGGCCAAGAAGTACAGCACCGCGCTGGATGCCGGTCAGGTCTTGGCCCCGGCCAAGGACATCAACCAGATGCAGCACGTGATCTTCAACGCCTACACCAACGCCGGCCTGACCATTCTGTTCCTGCTGGTGGTGTTCAGTGTGCTGTTCTTCGCCCTCAAGGTCGGCTACGCCGCCCTCGGCCGCAAAGAACGCACCGACAAGGAAACCCCGTTCCAGGCCCTGCCTGACGCTTGAGAGGACTGCAGTGATGTTCAACGACCTGGGTCGACTGGGTAAATACCTGGGGCAGGCAGCCCGCCTGATGGTCGGCATGCCCGACTACGACAACTACGTCGAGCACATGCGCAACAAGCACCCGGACCAGCCGGTGATGACGTACGAGGCGTTCTTCCGCGAACGTCAGGAAGCACGTTACGGTGGCAAGTCCGGGCCCAAGTGCTGTTGAACCTGCAACGTGCGTGAACCTGTGGGAGGCCGGGCAACCGGCCTCCCACAATCATTTTCAGCTTCAGGAGATTTTTGCGTGCAGACGCCCATTCCCGTTACGGTCCTCACCGGTTTCCTCGGTGCCGGCAAGACCACCCTGCTCAAGCACATGCTCAAGGCCGAACACGGCCTGAAGATCGCCGTGATCGAGAACGAGTTCAGCGAGGCCGGCATCGACAGCCAGCTGCTTGGCGACGAGCCGGTACAGGTCATGACCCTGGCCAACGGCTGCGTGTGCTGCAGCATCCATGGCGACCTGACCCGCGCCCTGTACCTGCTGCTCGAACGCCTGGACGCTGGCGAGATCACCTTCGACCGCCTGGTGATCGAATGCACCGGCCTGGCCGACCCGGCACCAGTGGCGCAGACCTTTTTCATCGATGAGGAACTACGTGATCGCTACATCCTCGACGGCATCATCACCCTCGTCGATGCTGCCCACGCCGAGGTGCACCTGACCCAGACCATCGCCCAGGCCCAGGTCGGTTTTGCCGATCGCCTGCTGCTGAGCAAGACCGACCTGGTCGAACCCGCTGCGGTGGAGGCCCTGCGCGAGCGCTTGGCGCGGATCAATGGCCGCGCAGCCATCCGTGTGGTCGAGCATGGCCGCATCGACCTCGCAGAGCTGCTCGATGTGCGCGGTTTCAACCTGAACCCGGACCTGGGTGCCAACCTCAAGCCAAGCCTGCGCCCGGTGCTCAAGCCGGCTACACCGGACCGGATTTCCACCTTGGTGCTACGCACCGAGACGGCACTGGACATCGACCGCCTCAGCGATTTCATGAATGAACTGCTGGAAGAGCACGGCAAGCAGTTGCTGCGCTACAAGGGCGTGTTGAACATCGCCGGCGAAGACCGTCGCCTGGTGTTTCAGGGTGTGCTCAAGCTCTACGGCTTCGACTGGGATGCCGAATGGGCAGCAGACGAGAACCGCGAGAGCGTGATGGTGTTCATCGCCGATGAGCTGCCCGAGGCTAAGATTCGGGCTGGGTTCGAGGCGCTGGCTGCGGGCTGAGCTGGCGCGGAGGCTGAGCCTCGAACCACTGCGGCCAGGAGCTGCGGTGGCGTGTCTCGACCTCGACGCACGGGATCAGTCGCTCAGCGAGCACGGCGGTTTGCCGCACGGCCTTGGCGGTGCGGTACTTGACGCTGTGGATGCACTCGCGGTCGCCAAACTCGCAGCGGTTCAGCGCCGTGCCACCACAAGGGCCGTTGGCCAGCCCCTTGGGGCAGGTTTCCGGGCAGGTGTAGAGGGTGTCTTCCAGGCGGCAGCGGCCGCAGGTGTCGCAGCCAATCAACGGGCGTTTGACCGCCCGTTCCAGCCCGTGGAGCACCCGGGCCCCACGCTTGGTTGCCCACAGTGGCTGGCGCACGGCCCAACCGAACGCTTTGCTGAGCCAGTTGGTGCGGCTGAACAGCAGCGAATGGGCGCCGTGCAGCAGGTGATAACGGACTTTCTCCTTGCCTGAGGCGCTGACGGTCGATTCACCTTTGCGCCAGTTGCCCTGTGGCGGATGGAACGCCACGATGGGCAGGCCACGCATCTGCCAGCAGTCGGCCCAGGCGGGCGCCCAGTGCTCCAGCGAATGGATCCGCGCCTGCCAGTGTTCCAGGCGCTCTTCCAGTGCCAGCAGCTGCTTGAGTTCGTGAATCCCCGACAGGTGCACGCCTGCATACCCCATCAGCTTCACACCGATGATCTGCAAGGCCAGGCGATCGACGCTGCGCGCTTGGGCGAAGGCCTTGGACACCTTGCTTTCGGCTTCGAGCAGCTCGTGCATCGAAGGGGTGACGGTCACGCCCGCCACATGTTCGAGCATCGTCGCGCGGCCGTGGGTCAGGCTCATCAGGCAGGCCAGCATCGGTTTCGGTGCGGCCTGGCGCTGCATCCAGTGGATGGCTTCCTGGTGCTTGCTGGCATCGAAGCCCAGTTGCAAGGTAAGGAAGTCTGCGCCAGCGGCGAGCTTTTTCTCGGCTTTGAAGTATTGCGCTCCGCCTTCTTCTTCGTGGTACTTGAACGGGTTCAGTGCCGCGCCGAGCAACCAGTGCGGGCAGGCCTGGCGGGCAATCAGCAAGGCTGCGACCGACTCCAGGTAGCGCACCGGGCGTTCTCCGGGTTGGTGGCCGGGCAGGCGATCGCCGGTGAGCAGCAGCAACTGATCGAGGCCGGCGGCGTCCATGCGCTGCAGCTGAGCCAAGAGATGATGGCGCTCGCGGTCCTTGCCGGAGAAGTGCGGCAGGGCGGGGAGCGGGGTGCTGAACGAGGCGAGGGCGTCCAGTGGCGACATGTCCAGCGGGCTGCCCACGCGGTCGCCGATGGCGACGGTCATGGGCCAGCCGCACAGCTGCCCGCGGGCCATGATCGCCTCCATCGCGGCGAAGCGTTCCGCCGAGGGCTTGGGAACGAATTCCATGACGCAGACGAAGTGTTTTTCGCGCAGCGCGGCTTTCAGCAGGCTCATGGCTCGAGGGCACCTGGCGTATTCAGGTTTGCATTGTGCGGCAGTTGATCGGTTGGGCTCATGTCTGAATACGTAGGCTGCTGCTCTGAACAAGACATTCAGGTTCGTGGGCATCATGAGCAATTCTTGAGTTCATCTCAAATTTAATGAGTTTGTCTCAGGGGCTCGCCGGCCGGAAAATTCCCTCATTCATTTCGGTACTCATTTTCAGAACTCTGAGGGACAAGACATGGCACTGGCACACAACCTGGGCTTTCCACGCTTTGGCAGTGATCGCGAGCTGCGTGCCCGCCATTGGCAAGTGCAGAAAGACGCCGGCATCGAGCTGCTGCCAGTTGGCGATTTCGCCTGGTCCGACCAGCCGTTTGCCCAATGCTGGGAGCAACTGTTCGACGAAGTGACCGAAGCCAAGGCTTTGGGCCATGCAGTCAAACCGGTGGTGATCGGCCCTTTGACCTATCTGTGGCAGGCCAGCAATGGCAACGCCGACCTCGATGAGCTGGAACACCTGCTGTCGCTGTATGACCTGGGCCTGAACCGCCTGGCTGCCCTGGGGGCCGAATGGGTGCAGATCGATGAGCCGATCCTGGCCCAGGAACTGCCGCAGGATTGGAAAAACGCTTTCGAACGTGTCTACAACATCCTTCAGCGTGCACCGCTGAAGAAGCTGATCGCCACCTACTTGGGTGGCCTGGAAGGCAACCTCGGCCTGGCCGTCAGCCTGCCGGTCGATGGCTTGCACGTCGACCTGGTGCAGGCCCCCGAGCAGTACCAGACCATCCTCGACCGGCTACCGGCCTACAAGGTGCTGTCGCTCGGCCTGGTCGACGGCCGCAACGCCTCGCCATGCAACCTGGAAAATACCCTGGACCTGCTGCTCGACGCCCACGACCGTCTGGGCGATCGGCTGTGGGTGGCCACAGCCTGCCCGTTACTGCACAGCCCGGTGGAGCAGGCCGTGCACAAGTGCCAGGAAGCCGCGCTGCTGGCCAGGGCCGTCAACGAAGCGGCTGCCCGCGAGTTGCGCGCGACTGCCTGATCAACGCTCGATCGCCAGTGCGACACCCTGGCCACCACCAATGCACAAGGTGGCCAGCCCCTTCTTGGCATCACGCTTGATCATTTCGTGCAGCAAGGTCACCAGCACGCGGCACCCGGAAGCACCGATCGGATGCCCCAGGGCAATCGCGCCGCCATTGACGTTGACCTTGCTGGCATCCCACTCCAGCGCCTTGCCCACCGCCAGTGCCTGCGCGGCAAAGGCCTCGTTGGCTTCGATCAGGTCAAGGTCAGCCAGCTGCCAGCCCGCCTTGTCCAGGCAACGCTGGGTCGCCGACACCGGGCCGATACCCATGATCGCCGGGTCCACGCCGGCACTGGCATAACCGGCAATCTTCGCCAGCACCGGCAGCCCCAGGGCCTTGGCTTTGCTGGCGCTCATCAGCAGCACCGCGGCGGCGCCGTCGTTGAGGCTGGAGGCATTGCCGGCGGTGACGCTGCCGTCCTTCTTGAAGGCAGGGCGCAGCTTGGCCAGCGACTCGGCGGTGGTGTCCGGGCGGGGTTGTTCATCACGGTCGAAGACTTTCGGCTCACCTTTTTTCTGCGGCATCACGATCGGGGTGATCTCGTCCTTGAAGCGGCCCGCTTCGATCGCCGCCACGGCCTTGCGCTGCGACTCGGCGGCAAAGGCGTCCTGCTGCTCACGGCTCAGGCCGTATTTTTCCACCAGGTTCTCGGCGGTGATGCCCATGTGGTAGTCGTTGAAGGCATCCCACAGGCCGTCGCTGATCATGCTGTCAATCAGTTGGCCATGGCCCATGCGCTGGCCGGTGCGGGCAGATGGCATCACATAGGGGGCCAGGCTCATGTTCTCCTGGCCGCCGGCGATCACCACCTCGGCGTCACCGCAACGGATCGCCTGCGCCGCCAGGTGCAGGGCCTTCAGGCCCGAACCGCAGACCTTGTTCAGGGTCAGTGCCGGCACACTGTAGGGCAGGCCGGCCTTGATCGCGGCCTGGCGCGCCGGGTTCTGCCCGGCACCGGCTGTGAGCACCTGGCCGAGGATCACTTCATCGACCTGGGCCGGGTCCAGCCGGGTCTGCTCCAGCAGCTGCTTGATCACCGCTGCACCAAGGTCGACGGCTGGCACATTGGCCAGGGCACCCTGGAAGCTGCCGATGGCGGTGCGGGTTGCGGCGACGATGACCACGTCGTTCATGTTGTTGTTCTCCGGGCAATGGGCGTAGTGCTGCCAGCATCGGCGGGTTCGGTTGATTTGTTAAGTTTGTTTTTCTTTGTGATTGATGTGAAAAGCCAATCAATCAGTTGTGAGCCAGGGTGTTCGCCTCAAGGGTTCAGGCGCCTGTGAAATCGAGCGCCGCCCGCGCGGCGCTCGATCTCGAAGGCGCTAAACATCTGTCGTCATGCTTAGACCTGCGGGCACTGATGTGTCACACAATGAATCCCCCCGCCACCCGCCGCAATCGCATCGATATCCAGCTGCACGATATCCCGCCCTGGGTACAACACGGCCAGCAGTGCCCGGGCTTTTTCATCGGCCTGCGCATCACCGAACTGCGGTGCGATGATCGCGCCGTTGATCACGAAGTAGTTGATGTACCCCGCCGCAAAGTCGTCATTGCCTTGGCTGAACCTGTTGCGCCGCCCGCGCAGGGGCGGCGATACCACATGCACCTGCAGGCGCCTGCCCTCGGCATCAGTGGCTTTCTTGAGTATCTCCAGGTGCTTGCGGGTCACCGCGTGGTCATAGGAGTCCGGGTCATTGTCCAGGTTGGCGATCACTACCCCAGGGCGGACGAAGCGGGCATAGAAGTCCACATGCCCGTCGGTGATGTCTTCGCCAGCGATGCCCGGCAGCCAGATGACCTTGCTCAAACCCAGGCGTGCCTTGAGCTCGGCCTCGACGTCGGCCTGGCTCCAGTCCGGGTTGCGGTTGGCATTGATCCAGCTGCTCTGGGTCATGATGCCGGTGCCGTGGCCGTCCACTTCGATGGCGCCGCCTTCGCCCACCAGTTCGCTGCGCTGGTAACGCGCGCCGGCCAGCGGGGCCATACGCTTGGCCAGCTGCGCGTCGTTCTGGTGGCGTTGCTTGTTGCCCCAGCCGTTGAAGTTGAAATCCACCGCAGCGAGGGCGCCATCGTCGTCGACGACGAAGTTGGCGCCGATGTCGCGCATCCAGATGTCGTCCAGGTTGCATTCGACAAAGCGGGTGTTGTGGCTGGCGCAGTGCCGCTCGGCCAGTTCGCGTTCACCGGGGCGACAGAACACAGTCACTGGCTGGTAGCGGGCGATAGCCTGGGCGATACGGCCCAAGGCGGCTTGCACATCGGCGGTGAAGTCCTCCCAGATGGCCTTTTGGGCACCGAAGGCGATGAACGCGCGCTGCTGTGGTTCACCTTCGTCGGGCATGAACCAGCGCCCGGGTTCCTCAGCGCGGGCCAGGCCCAGCGGCAGTCCAAGTCCGGCACCGACGCCTGTGACCAGTGACAGTTGCAGGATGGTTCTACGGCTGTGCATGGGTCAGTCCTGTGCAGTCTTGAAACGGGTCCACACGCGCATGCGCGCTCGCATGTCGGCCTGTGGAATGTCCCGGCCCGGAATCAGCCGGGCGTAGGTGGCTTCGTCGAGGTAGATGTCGGGGTTGTCGCGCATGCGCGGGTCAACTGCCTGGCGCGCCTTGGCGCTGGCCGTGGGGTAGCCGGTGAAGTTGCTGATGGCAGCCATGTTCGCCGGGCGCATGACGAAGTTGATGAAACGATAGGCGTATTCCGGGTGCTGGGCATCTGCCGGGATGGCCATGGTGTCCATCCACACCGTGGTGCCCTGGCGCGGTACGCGGTACTGGAAGTCGAGGTGCTTGTCGGCAGCGTCGGCGGCGCGCTGGGCCTGGATCACGTCGCCGCTGTAGCCCAGCGACAGGCACAGGTTCTCGTTGACCAACTCGGTCACCGGTTGCGACTGGAACTTGCGTATGTACGGGCGCACCGCCTTGAGCAGTTCGCTGGCGGCCGCCAGGTCCTCACGCTTGGCGCTACGCGGTTCGCGGCCCAGATAATGGAGCACTACGGCCAGCACTTCATCGGGCGAGTCAATGATCGAGATGCCGCAATCGGCGAACTTGGCCGCAAGCTCCGGCTTGAACAGCAGGTCGAGGTTGTCCAGCGGGGCATCGGGCATGCGCTGGCGGACTTTCTCGGCATTCGCGGTCAGGCCGATGGTGCCCCAGGTGTAGGGCACGGTCGCCTGGCTGGCCTTGGGGTATTGCGCATGCAGCTTGCGCAGGCCGGGCTCGATATCGTCGAGGGCTTCCAGGCGGCTGTGGTCCAGTGGCTGCAGGCTGCCGGCACGCATCAGGCGTTCCGCCACGGTATCGCCGGGGAACACCAGGTCGTAGCCACTGCGCCCGGACATCAACTTGGCTTCGAGTACCTCGCTGCCGTCCATCACGTCGTAGATCACCTGGATACCGGTTTCGGCGGTGAATTGCTTGAGGGTGTCTTCGGCGAAGTAATCGGCCCAGTTGTACAGGCGCAGGGTGGGCTGGTCGGCCTGGGCCTGGCTGGCGCAGAGGGCCAGGCCCAGTGCGGCGATAACGTGGCGTTTCATGCTCAGGCCCTCAGGCTGTGTGGGTGCTTGCCGTCCTGGGTCAGTAGCGGCGCGTACATTTCCGGGCGGCGGTCGCGGTAGATGCCCCAGCTCAGACGGTCTTCGCGCATGCGTGCCAGGTCCAGGTCGTGCAGCCAGATACCGCTGCTGTTGCGGTCGGCTTCGGCGAGCATCGCGCCCTTGTGGTCGCAGATGAACGACGAGCCGTAGAAGCGCATGCTCAGTGATTCATCGCTATCGGCCACTTCCACGCCGACGCGGTTGGCGGCCACCACGGGCACCAGGTTGGCGGCGGCATGACCGCGCATGGCGACCTGCCAATGATCACGCGAGTCCAGCTCGGCGCAGCCGGGCTCGGAGCCGATGGCGGTGGGGAACAGCAGCACCTCGGCGCCCAGCAGGGCCAGGCAGCGGGCAGTTTCCGGGAACCACTGGTCCCAGCAGATGCCGATGCCGAGGCAGCCAAAGGCGGTGTCCCAGACTTTGAAACCGGTGTCGCCGGGGCTGAAGTACTCCTTCTCCTGGTAGCCGATGGCGTTGGGGATGTGGGTCTTGCGGTAGACGCCTAGCAACTGGCCATCGGCATCGGCTACGGTCAGCGAGTTGAAGAATGCATTGCCGGCGCGCTCGTACCAGCTCAGTGGCAGTACCACGCCCAGCTCGCCGGCCAGGGCCGCGAAACGTTGCAGGATCGGGCTGCTCGGGTAGGGTTCGGCCAGTGCCTGGTGCTTGTGGTCCTGCTCGATGCAGAAGTAGGGCGTGGCAAACAGCTCTTGCAGCAGGATCACCTGCGCGCCATCGGCGGCGGCCTGGCGTACCAGCTGCTCGGCGCGGTCCAGGTTGTCGGGCAGGTTCCAGCTGCAAGGCATCTGGGTGGTGGCGATGCGCAGCAGGCTCATGGCTGCACCTGCGGCTGCTGCTGGGTGATGCAATGGATGCCGCCGCCGCCGTGGGCGATGGCATCGATACGCACCGGCACGATTTCGCGGCCAGGGAAGGCGTGGGCGAGTTGCTCGGCGGCGTCCTGGTCGGCGGCGATGCCGTAGGCCGGCATGATGATCGCGCCGTTGGCGATGTAGAAGTTGGTGTAGGAAGCGCAGAACACTTCAGCGTCCTGATCGACTGCGGCGCTGGCTTCATAGAGGTCGAGCAGTTCGAAATGACGGCCCTGAGCATCGCTGGCGAGTTCCAGGGCGCGACGGTTTTCGCGGACCACTTCGGCGTAGACCGAGCCGTGATCGTGGGTGGCATCGACCAGCAGTACGCCTGGGCGGGCGAAGGCGCAGACGCCATCGACATGGCCGTCGGTCATGTCGCCGGTGACGTACTGCGGGTCGCCAGGCAGCCAGATGGTCTTGCTGATGCCCAGGTAGCGGGCGAAACAGGCTTCGAAATCAGCCTTGTCGATACCGGGGTTGCGGTTGGGGTTGAGCAGCACCGATTCGGTGGTGATAAGCGTACCTTCACCGTCGACATGAATCGCGCCGCCTTCGTTGCACAGGAAGGTGCTGAAGCCGTCCAGGCCCAGCTGGTCGAGGATACGGCGGCCGAGGCTGCGGTCCTGGCTGTGTTGCGATTTACCGCCCCAGGCATTGAAGCGCCAGCTCAGCCCGGCCAGGCCATGCTGCGGGTGGCAAACGAAGCTTGGACCGCTGTCACGGCACCAGCTGTCGTCCACGGCCAGTTCGATCAGTTCGATGTTGGCGCCGCACAGGGCGCGGGCGCTTTGCAGGGCAGAAGGGTCGACGACCATCTTCACCGGCTCGAAGCGGGCAATGGCTTGCGCTACACGGGCATAGTCCCGCTGCACATCGGCCAGGCTGACGCGCCAACCGCTTTCCCACAGCGCCTGATTGTGTGGCCAGACCATCCAGGTCGCCGCGTGGCGGGCCCATTCGGCGGGCATACGCCAGCCGCTGTCGAGGGACAGGTGCATAGTGAACTCCGATCTATTAAGGATTTTTATCAACGAAGCCCGCCGTCGCGGGTGTTGGTGCCCATGCTATGGCTATCAAGTGGTGGCGACAAACGATAGATTTAGCCGACATCTGATTAGCAGGGCTTATCGATCATGCTCAAACACTGGCCACCGCTCAATGCCCTCAGGGGCTTCGAAGCCGCAGCCCGGCTTGGCAGCTTCCACAAGGCCGCCGAAGCCCTGAACCTCACTCAGTCGGCTATCAGCCAGCAGATCCGCAGCCTGGAAACCTACCTGGAGCAGCCACTGTTCTACCGCAGCGGTCGCAGCGTCAGCCTGACCGATGCCGGGCATGATCTGCTCAGCACCACCCAGTCCATGCTGCAGCACCTGGCCGTGGGCATCCGCCGCCTGGAGCAATATCGCAAGCCGAATCAACTTGTGGTCAATACCAGCCCGGCCTTCGCCCGGCACTGGCTGCTGCCGCGTCTGGCCGATTTCCATCAGCGCTGCCCACAGGTCGACTTGTGGTTGTTCACCAGCTTCGAGGTGCCGGACATGGCCAGCGAAACCATCGACCTGGCCATTCGCGACGATCTAAGTGCCCAGGCTGAGTGCAGCTTTACCGTGCTGCATCACGACCAGCTGTATCCCGCCTGCCACCCCTCGTTGCTGCAAACGCCTGCGCAGCAGCGCACCACCTTGCATGGCGAGCGCGAAATGGACTGGAGCCATTGGCAACTGGAAGGTGGCGAGGATGTGGGGCAGCAGGGCAAGGGGCTGAACTTCTCCGATCCTGGGCTGCTGCTGGATGCCGCGAGCGAAGGGCTGGGCGTTGCCTTGGTCAGCCAGTTGCTGGCGCAGCGGGCGGTGGGCGAGGGGCGCCTGCAGGCACTGTCTGCGCAGCGGGTGCGCGGTCCGGCGTGGGCCTGCCTGGTGCATCGGGACAGCCAGGATGATCCGCTGGCACGGCAGTTTCTGGGTTGGCTGCGCGGTGAGTTGCAGGTATGACCGGCGTTTGAATCGCTTCAAACACCCCGTAATATGTGTCGGATAACCAGCGGGGGTAGTCTCACCCTCTGATCAATCGGAATCGCCCATGCGGCGGTTCCCCCGGCATAAACCTGACGAGGTACAGACATTGGCCATCATTCATCCTAAGGTTCGCGGTTTCATCTGCACCACGACTCACCCGAAGGGCTGCGAGCTCAACGTCCGTGACCAGATCGAAGCCACCCGCAAGCTGGGCGTGCGCGAGGATGGCCCGAAGAAGGTCCTGGTCATCGGCGCTTCCAGCGGCTACGGCCTGGCAGCCCGAATCACCGCGGCCTTCGGCTTCAAGGCCGACACCCTGGGCGTGTTCTTCGAAAAGCCAGGTACCGAGACCAAGGCCGGTACCGCCGGCTGGTACAACGCCGCTGCCTTCGACAAGTTCGCCAAGGCCGAGGGCCTGTACAGCAAGTCGATCAATGGTGACGCCTTCTCCGATGAAGCCCGCGCCAAGGTCATCGAGCTGATCAAGAACGAAATGGGTGGCAAGGTCGACCTGGTCATCTACTCGCTGGCTTCGCCTGTGCGCAAGCTGCCGCAGACCGGTGAGCTGATCCGTTCCGCGCTGAAGCCGATCGGTCAGCCATACAAGTCGACCGCCATCGACACCAACAAGGACACCATCATCGAGGCCAGCATCGAGCCGGCCACCGAGCAGGAAATCGCCGACACCGTCACCGTCATGGGTGGCCAGGACTGGCAGCTGTGGATCGACGCCCTGGCGGGCGCTGACGTGTTGGCCGAAGGCGCACGTACCGTGGCCTTCAGCTACATCGGCACCGAGATCACCTGGCCGATCTACTGGCACGGCGCCCTGGGCCAGGCCAAGCAGGACCTGGACGAAACCGCACTGCGCCTGGACAAGAAACTGGCCGGTGAAGTGAAGGGCGGCGCCAATGTGGCGGTGCTCAAGTCGGTGGTCACCCAGGCCAGCTCGGCCATCCCGGTGATGCCACTGTACCTGTCGATGGTCTTCAAGATCATGCAGGAAAAGGGTGTGCACGAAGGCACTCAGGACCAGCTCGACCGCATGTTCCGTGATCGCCTGTACCGTGCCGATGGCGCCCCGGCCGAAGTGGACGAGAAAGCCCGCCTGCGCCTGGACGACTGGGAGCTGCGCGACGACGTACAGGACGCGTGCAAGGCCATGTGGCCACAAGTAACCACCGAGAACCTGTTCGAGCTGACCGACTACGCCGGCTACAAGAAGCAGTTCCTCAACCTGTTCGGCTTCGAGCGCGCTGACGTCAACTACGACGAAGACGTGGCGACCGATGTGAAGTTCGACTGCATCGAACTGTAAATCGATATAAAAGATGGGGGCCGATACAGGCCCCCATTTTTTTTGCTAGTTTTGGCGCACAACAACAGGAAGTGCGCCATGAGCAGCCTCACCCAACCCGCCACCGCCTTTCGCCAGGCCACGGCCGACGGCTATAGCCTCGGTGGCTTCTGCTGGCGTCACGCCCAGGCAGATTCCCAGCGTCCGCTGGTGATCATCAATGCGGCCACTTCGGTACGCTGCCGCTACTACTCGCGTTTTGCCGATTACCTGTTCGCCCAAGGCTGCGATGTGCTGACCTATGACTATCGCGGGATTGGCGAATCACGCCCGCACTCGCTGCGCGGCTTCCAGGCTTCGTGGAGCGATTGGGGCCGGCTGGATTTCGAAGCCATGCTGGCGCACGCCGCCGCGCATTTTCCCGGTCAGCCAGTGGACGTAGTGGGCCACAGTTTCGGAGGTTGCGCCGTGGGCCTGGCGCCGTCGGCCGGGCAGGTACGGCGGGTGGTGATGGTCGGTGCGCAGTTTGCCTACTGGCGCGACTATGCCGCCGACCAGCGCTGGCGGCTGTTCGGCAAATGGCATGTGGTGATGCCGTTGCTGACCCGCGCCTTTGGCTACTTCCCCGGCAAGCGCCTTGGCTGGCTTGAGGATACGCCCGCCGGTGTGGTGCATGACTGGGCCACTCGCACACCGCGCTACGAACAGCGCCCGAGCGGGCGCGGCCTGGCAGTGTTGCCCTTCGCTCAAGTAAAGGCCGCGACCCTGGCCATCAGCCTGACGGATGACCCGTTTGGCACCGTGGCGGCGACCGAGCGGTTATTGGGATATCTGCCTGCGGCGCAGCGGCGGCATTTGCGGATTGCGCCTGTGGATATCTCGGTCGATGAGATTGGGCATTTCGCATTCTTCCATGACCGGTTTCGCGAAAACCTGTGGCCGATTGCTTTGCAGTGGTTGCAGGAGGGCGGGCTGGCAGATGGAGTGCCGGGGACGAATATCAGTTGAAATGCTGGGCCGCAAAGCGGCCCTAGCCATCTCAAGCTTTGCGCGAAAGCGGCAGCTCGGCGAACTTCACGCCGGCCAGCCCATGCTTGATCAGCGCACGGATATTGCCATGGTCACTGCCCTCTGGAGTGGCCAGCACGTCACGGTAGTGCTCGCCGAAGGCCAGCAGCGCTTCCTGGTCGCTCAAGCCTTCCAGCAGGGCCAGGCCGAGGGTCTTGCACGAGCCTTCGTTCTGCCCGGCGGCATTTTCCACGCCACCGTTGTTGAAGGCCTGGGGCTGGTAGCTGTAGTTGCCGGCGATGAAGGCCAGGGTGTCGGCAAAAACGTGTTGGCCGCTGGCCAGGCTGGTGCGCAGGGTGTTCAGATCAGTCACGAGGTTTTCCTTGTTCAAACGCCGCTTGCTGCTCGGCGCTGGCTTCTTTCTGGTATTGGGCTTTCCACTCGGTGTAGGGCATGCCGTACACCGCTTCGCGGGCGTCATCCAGGCTGATGTCGACCTGGCGCTCGTCGGCGGCGGCCTTGTACCACTTGGACAGGCAGTTGCGGCAAAAGCCGGAGAGGTTCATCAGGTCGATGTTCTGCACGTCGGTGCGTTTCTGCAGATGTTCGACCAGGCGCCGGAACGCGGCGGCTTCGAGTTCGAGCTGTTGTTGCTCAGTCATGGCAGTCTCTCAAATCATGCGGTTCTTCAGGTGGCGGCCACCGTTGATGACCACCTGGCTGCCGGTGCTGTACTGGCTGGCGAGCAGGTATTTCACTGTCTCGATCAGTGGCCCGGCGCCGGGTTCGAATTCCAGCAGGGCCTTTTTCAGGGTCTGCTGGCGATAGGCCTCGTCACCGCCTTCCTTGAGGATCAGCAGGCCCGGCAGGATACCGTTGACGCGCACCTTGGGCGCGTATTTTTCGGCGAACGACAGCACCATGTTCTGCAGCGCGGCCTTGGTCGCGGCGTAGCCGATGTGGCCTTTGCTGCCACGCGAGGAGGTTTCGTCGCAGATGTGGATGATGTCGGCCTTGTCGACCTTGTTCAGCATCTCGCCGAGCGCCAGGTTGAGGTGGTACGGCGCTTCGACGTGCAGGCGGAACATGGTCTCGAGGTTGTCTAGGTCGTCGTCCAGCCACAGCGAGGCGTTGTGAATGATTGCACGCAGGCCGTCGTAGTTGCGCTGCAGGTGGTCGATCAACGCTTCACGGTCGGCTCTGACGCAGAGGTCGGCCTGGAACTGCACGATGTTCGGGTGCGCGGACTGCGGCTGCAGGCTGCGGCTGGCACTGATCACCGTATGGCCGGCCTGAGCCAGTTCGAAGGCCAGGGCCAGCCCGACGCGCTGGCTGGCGCCGGTGACGAGAATAGGGCTGTTCATGTGCGGGCGGTCAACTTGTCTGTCCTGTCGTTGCCACCCAGCATACCCGAACTGTTCCCGCTTGTATGACCTTGCCTCAGCGGCTGCGCAGCGCCGGGCTGGCGGCTGGCGTGGCGTGCAGCCAGTTGGCCAGCAGGCGGGTGGACAGCGGGATGAAGAGATAGACCATGACCGGTGTCAGGGCCAGCGTGCTGAGCAAGACCCGCGGCACCAGCTCGAGCATCGCGAGCCAATGCCCGAACAGCACGTTGAACAGCAGCGAGACCGGGAAAAAGGCCAGCCAGATAGCCACGGCCTGCTTCCAGCGTGGCGGCTTTTGCACCGTATTGGTGCCAAACCAGTCGTCAATGCCGCTGACGCGCCTCTCTTTGGGGCGTTCAAACAGGCCATTACCGCGAGCCAGCCAGGCTCGGCGCGAGGCGGAGTGCTCCCAGGCGTGCAGGGTAGGCTCGTCGCTGAAGCGGAAAATGATCTGGAATTCGTCATTGTCGTGGGGCGGAGCGAGGATGCCCGAACCAAGGTAGCCGGGGAAGTCGGTGGCCAGCTGCTCGCCTTCGTGCAGCCAGGCCAGCAGGTCCTGGTAGCGGCCATGGGCGGCGCGGCGCGACACCATCAAGGTGACGGGTGGGGTAGACATTGTGTATCTCCTGGCGACGGGCTGGCGGGTAGCCGGCCTCTTGGCTGCGTGGCCCGGGGTGGTGGGCAACGGCAACAGGCATGCAAGAATCGGGCGCATGCAGTGTTAACAATTGTTCGCAAACGGTTGCTGGCTTGCGGCCTAAGCTGTCGTAGTAGAATGACCGTTCAACTTCCGCACACAGGTTACTCAGTGCAGATGAACAAACAGGGACGTAGCTCGGAGATCGAGACAGGCCTGCAACACCAGGACCTGTTCCCCATCCGTGAGGTTTCGCGCCTGACCGGGGTCAACGCCGTGACCCTGCGTGCATGGGAACGCCGCTACGGGCTGATCCAGCCGACCCGCACCGATAGCGGTCACCGGTTGTACTCCCAGGCGGATATCGAACAGGTCCGCAGCATCCTGGGTTGGCTTGAGCGAGGCGTTGCGGTCAGCAAGGTCGGGGGTATTCTCGCCCGCGGCCAGGCAGTCGCCCAGGGCGTGATTTCAGCTGATGACAGAACGCACTGGCAGGCTCAGGTGCGCAAGGCTGTGAATCGCTTCGACGCGCCGAGCCTGGACCGGCTGTTCGACCAAGTGTTCGCGACAATCGCCCTGGACCAGGTGTTCGGCGATGTGTTCTTGCCCGTCTGGCATGATCTGGCGGCGGGGCAGGGGGCGTTCGGCCAGGCCAGCGAGTGGTTATTCCTTGATCAGTTCTTGCGGGGCCGGGTGTTCTCCCGTTTGCAGCTTTCGCGTCAGCCGCGCGCGCGCCATGTACTGCTGGCTCCGCTTCCCGGGCTGTGCCACGAGCTGGAACTGCTGGTGACCGGCCTGCTTCTGGGCGGCGATGACATTGGCGTGAGTCTGCTCATGCCCGGCCAGTCGCTGGAAGAGTTGCCGCTGGTGTGTGAGCGCCTGCGGCCGGATGCGCTGGTGCTGTTTGCCAACCATTCGCCGACAGTCGAATTGAACAAGCGCCTCAGGCGTCTGGCAGTAAGCCTGGAATGCCCATTGCTGTTGGCCGGTGAGGCGGCCGAGAGCGCCCAGGACAGCCTTGCGGGCAGCCCGGTTGCGTGCCTTGGTGCGGAAGGCGAGCTGATGCATCGCCGCTTGCGGCAGTATCTGGCCGGTCAGCTCGATACCTGATCGTGCAGTTCCGGATGGGCCTGACGATGGGCCTGGAGGATGTACTCACGCAGTCGGTCGATTTCGTCGGCGGGGCTGCGGCTGAGGTCGTAGGCGGCCAGGTCTGGGCCGATGCGCCGACGCAGCCTGCCATGCAGGCCGATCGGGCTGATGCCCTCGGGGGCGAAAAACAGATCGAAACGTGATGGAGCTTTCGCCTGGCCACGCACCTCGAGCAGCGCACCCTTGAATGAAATGTCCCGGACCAGCAGGCCACTGGCCTTGCCTTGGGCATCCCGCAGCGCGCTGGGCTGTTCCATCGACAGGCGCCAAGGGCGCAGCATGGGGCCGTCGTCTTCGTAGATTTCCGGTGAGCCGATCTGCAGGTGCACGGCATGGAACTCGTCTTCCACCAACTGCAGCGGGAAGCTGATTTGCTGGTTGTTGAACTGAGCCTGCAGGGTCACCTGCTCGTTGGCCACCAGGCGGGCAAGCAGGGACTGGATACGGCGGTCGCCATTGACCAGCAGGCTCGACATGGGGTCGGCCAGGTTCAATTGCGGGGAGTGCTGCATGTCCTGGATGAAATCCAGTTCGTCCTGAGTCAGGAGCGCGTCTGCTTGCATGATCGAACTCGGTGATGACGATTTCTTCAACGGAAATTGACCGTGCTCAGGGCGCTTGGTTCAGCCTCGTTCGTCGGAATTCCGACGAGCGTGCATTTCGGCCAGTTCACGCTCAAGTTCGACCTGGCGGCTGACGTCTTTCTGGATACCGATGAAATAAGTGCGTTGATCGGCATCGTGCCTCACCGGGGTGATCGACAGTTCATTCCAGAATGCGCTGCCATCCTTGCGGTAGTTGCGCAGTATTTCCCGGCACGGACGGCCTTCGGCCAAGGCTTTGCGAATGCGCGCCCGGCCCAGCTGATCGCGATCATCGGCCTGCAGGAAACGGCAATCCTGATAGAGGATTTCGTCTCGGCTGTAGCCGGTCAGGCGTTCGAAGGCCGCATTCACGTAGATCAGGATGGTGTCGTCGCCTTCCTGTTCGGCGACCACGATCCCGTCGTTTGAAGCGTCGACCATCGATTGCAGCAGCTGCGCGTTGATCATGTCTGGACCATTGGGCAATGAAGGGGACTTTCGTAGAGGTGGCGGTAGAGGTGGCGGTAGAGGCGGCCTTTTGCCAGCGTCGAATGCTAGTATCCTACGTTTTCACTCAGTTTCGGAATCCTCTTCCTGATGAAAGTCGCCATTATTTCCGGCTCGGTGTACGGCACCGCCGAAGAAGTCGCCCGCCATGCCGCTTCGTTGCTCAAGGCTGCAGGCTTTGAAGCCTGGCATGCTGCCCGTGCTACCCAGCAAGATCTCGAGGGTTTTGCCCCTGAAGCGTTGCTCGCGGTGACGTCGACCACTGGCATGGGTGAGCTGCCGGATAATCTGATGCCACTGTTCAGCAGCATTCGCGACACCCTGCCAGCGGCCTGGCGTGGGCTGCCGGGCGCGGTGATTGCCCTGGGTGACTCCAGCTATGGCGATACCTATTGCGGCGGCGGCGAGCAGATGCGCGAACTGTTCGCCGAGCTGGGGGTACGGGAAGTGCTGCCGATGCTGAAGCTCGATGCCAGCGAGACCGTGACCCCAGAGGCTGATGCCGAGCCTTGGCTGGCAGAGCTTGCTCAAGCACTGAAAGGCTGAGGCGTTTGCTCCTGCAGCAATTCGAGCCAGGCCTGCGCCGCACGCGACAGGTAGGCCCCACGCCGCCAGATGAAGGCGATATCCCAGCGTAGATCCGTCGGGGCCTTCAGCGGCAAGCGCACTACTCCGGGGCGCTCCAGCGCTTTTGCCACCACACGGGGCAGCAGCACCACGCCCTGGCCGGCCGCGACCAGCGCCACCAGGAAGTCCGCCTGGCCACTGCGGCCACCTTCCTTCGGGGTGAAGCCCTGCTGCTGGCAAGCCTTGAGCAAGCGATCATTGAGCACGAAGCTGCGTTGGTACAGCAGGAACGGTGTATCCGCCAGCTGCTTCAGACTCACCTGGTCCAGCGCGGCCAGCGCATGCCCGGCCGGCAGCAGGGCATCCAGCGGTTCATTGCAGAACGGTTGGTAATCGAATGCCGGGTCGCTCGGAGTGAGGCTGCCGCCCAGCTCCAGCTCGCCATTCCTCACTGCCTGTTCGACGCTACGGCTGCCGCCTTCAAGCAGTTGAATGGCGATGTTCGGATGACGCCTGCGGTATTCGGCGAACAGCCCGGCGAACAAGGTATCGCTGCCTAGCATCGGCAAACCCAGGCGCAGCTCGCCGCGAGCCATCTGGCTGAGGTCGTCGAGCTCGCTGAGCAGCGCCTGACGCTCGCGCAGCAGCGCTTCGCCACGTGCCAGCACGATGCGTCCGGCCGCCGTCAGATGCAGCTGTGAGGCCTGACGCTCAAGCAGTGGCTGGCCCACATCTTGCTCCAATTGAGCGACCTGCTTGCTCACGGCGGACTGGCTGATATGCAACGTTTGTGCGGCTTGGGTAAAGCCACCGCGATGGACGACTTCGATGAAGCTGCGCAGCTGTTTGAATTCCATGGTCGAGATTCCATTGTGGAATGGCTGCAAGTCTAACAATTCGCTTTTGGCCTAGGCAGCCGAATCTTAAAATGAGGGCCTGTCGAGGAACCCCTGCCCATGAAACCCGCATTACTGAAAAAGCCCCTGCGCCTGCTCGTCGAGCTGGCGGTCCTGCTGGCCTTGTTCCTGTTCGGTGGCCAACTGGCCGCCTGGCTGGGCTGGCCGATTCCTGGCGGGGTGATGGGCCTGGGCCTGCTGTTGCTGCTATTCGCCTTCGGTGTGCTCAAGCCGGCCACCTTGCAACTGGGCGCTGGCTGGCTGATGGCGGAAATGCTCCTGTTCTTCATCCCGGCGCTGATGAGCCTGCTCGATTACGGCAGCCTGATGCGCAGCGAAGGTTGGCGCATCCTGCTGGTCATCGCCGTGAGTACCCTGATGGTCATGGTGGTGACCGCCGTGACCGTGGAACTGGTCTGCCGCTGGAGGTTGCGCCATGAGCCTTGAACCCATGCCACTGTTCTGGCTGGCACTGACCCTGGCGGCCTACCTGGCCAGCCGCTGGCTATATCGACGCACCGGGCGCTACCTGATGTCGCCATTGATTCTGGTCCCGGCATTGCTGCTGGCGGTGGCCGTGCCGCTGCACACGGCTTACGCTGAATATTCGCGCAACACCCATTGGCTGATGAGCGTGCTGGGCCCGGTGACCGTGGCCTTCGCCGTGCCGATCTGGCAACAGCGGGCGATGCTGGCGCGGCATTGGCCGGCGCTGTTGCTGGGCATGGTAGCGGGCAGCGCGGCGTCGATCGCCAGTTCCTGGAGCCTGGCGCACCTGTTGGCGCTGGATGATGCGATCAGCCTGTCGCTGGTGCCGCGTTCGATCACCACGCCATTCGCCATGCCGCTGGCCCATGACCTGGGTGGCGTACCGGAACTGACTGCGGTGTTCGTGATGTTCACCGGGGTGCTGGGTGCCATGTTCGGCGGCGTGCTGCTGCGCTGGCTGCCCTTGCGTACACCGCTGGCGCGGGGCGCGCTGTTTGGTGTGGGCGCGCATGGCGCCGGGGTCAGCCGGGCCCAGGAAGTGGGCCGCGAAGAGGGCTCGGTGGCCGGCCTGGTCATGGTCCTCACCGGCCTGCTCAACCTGTTCGCCGCGCCGTTGCTGGCGATGCTGCTGTGACCTTACGTGCCACTGACTCGCTCGGTCATCAAGCTGGCTGGTAACGCAATTTTCACATCACGGGCTGCTGCTTACACTCGACCTCGACATAGAGAGCACATGTAAGTGCCGAGGTGACATGCAATGACCGCAGCCTTGCCCTATTCCGTCGACACCACTCCACCGGGACAATCCTGATGCCTATCGCCGAGATTCCATTGCGCGTCTGGCGTACCCGGGGGCAGTGTTTTTCATTCCGGGGCCAGAGCATCCGCTACTGGACCGCAGGGCAAGGAGAGCCCTTGTTACTGTTGCATGGGTTTCCCACGGCAAGCTGGGACTGGCACTACCTGTGGGCGCCGCTGAGTCAACGCTTCCGGGTGATTGCCTGCGACATGCTCGGCTTCGGCGATTCCGCCAAGCCGCTCAACCACCGCTACAGCCTGATGGAGCAGGCGGACCTGCAACAGGCGCTGCTGGCGCACCTGGAGGTTGAGCAGCCGGTGCATCTGCTGGCACACGACTACGGTGGCAGCGTGGCTCAGGAACTGCTGTCGCGGCACCACGAACAGCGTGGCGACATCGCCAGCTGCGTGTTCCTCAACAGTGGGCTGTTCCCGGAAAGCTGTCAGATCCCGCTGGTCCAGAAGCTGCTCCTTAGCCGCCTGGGCTGGCTGGTGGGGCGTTCGTTCGGGCGCGACGATCTGGTGCGCAACGTGACCCAAATCTACGGCCCGTGCACCCACCCCAGTGAAAGCGCGCTGGATGATTGCTGGAGCCTGATCACCGCCAACTACGGTACGCGCGTCCTGCACAAGCTGGTGGGTTACCAGCGTGAGCGCAGGCAGCATCGTGAGCGCTGGGTTGGGGCATTGCAGCGCGGTGGCATACCGCTGCGGTTCATAAACGGCATCGCCGACCCTTTGTCCGGCGCGGATATGGTCGAGCGCTATCGGCAGCTGGTGCCTAACCCGGATATCGTGCAACTGCAAGGCATCGGCCATTACCCACACACCGAAGCGCCCGTGCAGGTGCTGCGCCATTACCTGGCCTTTCGCGAACAGCTGTTGAGCTACCTGCCGCAGAGTGTTGCCTGCTCCTGAGCCGGCGATCATCGCCTGGCGTTTTTTTTGTCGGGGGATGGGGCGAGGCTGCAGGTGGCTGTCGACAGATTTGCAGCGCTTATGAGCTCGAGCGCCGCCCGCGCGGCGCTCGATTTTACAGGTACTACACCTCTCAAGGCATGCCTCCCCCAGGCATCACATCTATCAAGCCATGCACATGCCCAAAAAAAAGGCCGCTGCAAAACGCAGCGGCCAATCGAGACGTTAGATCAAGGAGCTTCAAAATCAACGTCGGTGAACCTCGCGGGCCTGAAAGGCGGGGGGTAGAGCCCTTCATGCCGGCCAGTGAGGTAAGAATAAGCGCTTGATCCTGTGGGAAAAATAGCCGCTTGTGACATTCACCTTTACGTTTCGGGCAACAGTGCCAGGCGGATTTTTCAGGCCGCTGGCGAGTAGCCCATGCGCCAGCTGGTGTCTCGCGCTGCAGCCAACAGACGCCGGGCTGCCGGGCCGTGCTCATCGGCATGGAAGATCGAGGTCGGGCCGACCACGGTCATCACCGCCGCGATCTGCCCCATGGCGTTGAACACTGGTGCAGACAACGCATCCACACCCGGCATCAACAGACCGTGCACATGGTGCAAGCCCTGTTCGCGGATCCCCGCCAGCAAGCCTTCGTAGTCGCTGGCGTTCTGCTGCAGTGCGGCCAGCTCGCGGTCACGCAGCTCCACCGTCTCTCGCTCAGGCAGATGGGCGGCAAACACCAGGCCGGTGGAAGAGCTGAGCAGCGGCAGCACCGAACCGATCTGGGTCACCACCGTGACCGCCCGTACGGCGGGCTCGATGCTGACCACGGTGGCGCCCTGGTTGCCCCATACGGCGAGGAAGCAACTCTCGTTCAGCTCATCGCGCAGTTGCGACAGTGGCAGTGCCGCCACTTTCAGTACATCGATGCTGCCCAGCGCTGCAAGCCCCACACGCAATGCTTCGCGCCCCAATCCATAGTGGTTGGTGGCGGCATCCTGCTCGGCGAAACCACTGGCGATCAGCGCCTGCAGGTAGCGGTGCACCTTGCTCGCCGGCATCTGCACATGCTCGGCCAGGCGCGACAGCGAGGTAGAGGGGGAAAGCTCGGCAAGGGCCTTGAGGATGTCGGTGCCGACTTCCGCCGAGCGGACTTTCTGCTTGCCGTTGTCGGCGGGGGAGCTGGCTTTGGCCATGGGTAGGAAGCTTCCGGATTTTTCGCGTCGCGCCTTTATAGCTTGACGCCTGGCGGGGAGCAAATTACGTTATTCGTAATCAGATTACGATAAAAACAAAATCCGGAGGTTTCGATGCACCACGACACGTCCCCCGACCTTCAGTACCTGAGCGGCTTCGGAAACGAATTCGCCAGCGAAGCATTGCCCGGTGCCCTGCCGGTCGGGCAGAACTCGCCACAGAAAGCCCCCTATGGCCTGTATGCCGAGCTGCTGTCGGGCACGGCGTTCACCATGGCCCGCAGCGAACTGCGTCGCACCTGGCTGTATCGCATCCGGCCATCGGCCCTGCACCCGCGTTTCGAGCGCCTGCAGCGCCAGCCCTTGAGCGGCCCGTTGGGTGCGGTCACGCCCAACCGCCTGCGCTGGAACCCACAGCCCATGCCCAGCGAGCCAACCGATTTCATCGAAGGCTGGGTGCCGATGGTGGCCAACTCGGCAGCCGAAAAACCGGCCGGGGTCAGCATCTACATCTACTGCGCCAACCGCACCATGGACCGGGTGTTCTTCAACGCTGACGGCGAACTGCTGCTGGTGCCGGAGCAAGGCCGCCTGCGCATCGCCAGCGAACTGGGCGTGATGGACGTCGAACCACAGGAAATCGCCGTGATCCCGCGCGGCATGAAGTTCCGTGTCGAGTTGCCCGATGGCCAGGCCCGCGGCTATATCGCAGAAAACCACGGCGCGCCGCTGCGCCTGCCTGACCTGGGGCCGATCGGCAGCAATGGCCTGGCCAACCCTCGTGATTTCCTCACCCCGGTGGCGCATTACGAAGAAGTTGATGGCCCGGTGCAGCTGGTGCAGAAGTTCCTCGGCGAGCATTGGGCTTGCGAGCTGCAGCACTCGCCGCTGGACGTGGTCGCTTGGCATGGCAGCAACGTGCCCTACAAGTATGACCTGCGCCGTTTCAACACCATCGGCACGGTCAGCTTCGACCATCCGGACCCGTCGATCTTCACCGTGCTGACTTCGCCGACCAGCGTGCACGGCATGGCCAACATGGACTTCGTGATCTTCCCGCCGCGCTGGATGGTGGCCGAGAACACCTTCCGTCCACCTTGGTTCCACCGCAACCTGATGAACGAATTCATGGGCCTGATCAACGGAGCCTACGACGCCAAGGCCGAAGGCTTCCTGCCGGGTGGTGCCTCGTTGCACGGGGTGATGAGTGCCCACGGGCCGGATGCCGAGACCTGCGAGAAGGCCATCGCCGCCGAACTGGCGCCGCACAAGATCGACAACACCATGGCCTTCATGTTCGAGACCAGCCAGGTGCTGCGCCCGAGCCTGCAGGCACTCGACAGCCCGCAATTGCAGGCCGACTACGATAGTTGCTGGGCCACCTTGCCGAGCACCTTCAACCCGAACCGGAGATAACCCATGAACCAGACCGCCATCGCCCGTAGCTGGGTCGAGCACGCCAACGGGCACAGCGACTTCCCGCTGCAGAACCTGCCGCTGGGCGTCTTCAGCCGCCCGGGTGAAGCACTGCGCTGTGGCGTCGCCATCGGCGATGCCATCCTTGATCTGGAAGCCGCGCTGGCCTTGGGCCTGTTCGCTGGCCAGGCCAAGGTAGCGGTGGAAGCCACCCGTGGCGGTGCGCTGAACGGCTTCTTCGCGCTGGGGCGTGATGCCCGGGTGGCGCTGCGTGAGCGTCTGCTGGAGCTGTTGGGCGAGCACAGCGAACACCAAGCTGTGCTCAAGTCTGCGCTGTATCCGGCCAGTGAGTGCCAGTTGCACCTGCCGGCCAAGGTCGGCGACTACACCGACTTCTACGTCGGTATCCAGCACGCCACCAACGTCGGCAAGCTGTTCCGCCCCGACAACCCGCTGCTGCCCAACTACAAGTACGTCCCGATCGGCTACCACGGCCGCGCCTCAACCTTGCGTCCATCGGGTACCGAGGTCCGTCGCCCGCAAGGCCAGACCTTGCCTGCCGGCCACACCGAGCCGACTTTCGGCCCCTGCGCGCGGCTGGACTACGAACTGGAGCTGGGCATCTGGATCGGCCAGGGCAACGATATGGGCCAGGCCATTCCGATTGCCGAGGCCGAGCAGCACCTTGCCGGTCTGTGCTTGCTCAACGACTGGTCGGCGCGGGATATCCAGGCCTGGGAATACCAGCCACTGGGCCCGTTCCTGTCAAAGAGTTTCATCACCACGATTTCGCCGTGGGTAGTCACCGCCGAAGCCCTGGAGCCCTTCCGCTGCGCCCAGCCGGCCCGCCCGGAAGGCGATCCGCAGCCGCTGCCATACCTGCTCGATCAGCGTGACCAGGCCAATGGCGCCTTCGATATCGAACTGGAAGTGCTGCTGCTCACCGAGCGCATGCGCGAGCAGGGCTTGCCGGCGCAACGTCTGGCCTTGAGCAACACCTTGAACATGTACTGGACCGTGGCCCAGCTGATCGCCCATCACAGCGTCAATGGCTGCCAACTGCAGCCCGGCGACCTGTTCGGTTCCGGTACCCTGTCCGGTGCCACGCCAGACGCCTACGGCAGCCTGTTGGAAACCACCGTGGGCGGCAAGCAGCCGGTGGAACTGGCCAGTGGCGAGATCCGCAAGTTCCTCGAAGACGGTGACGAAATCATCCTGCGCGCCCGCTGCAAGCGTGAGGGCGTGGCCAGCATCGGCTTCGGCGAATGCCGCGGCAAGATCATCGCAGCCAACTGAGGGAGCAGGCCATGGAGCTGTATACCTATTACCGTTCCACCTCTTCCTATCGGGTGCGCATTGCCCTGGCGCTGAAGGGCCTGGATTACCAGGCCTTGCCGGTCAATCTGCTCGAGGGTGACCAGCGCGGTGATGCCTACGTCGCGGTGAACCCGCAAGGCCGGGTGCCGGCCTTGCGCACCGACGGCGGTGAATTGCTGGTGCAGTCGCCAGCGATCATCGAGTACCTGGAAGAGGTTTATCCACAGCCCGCATTGCTGCCGGCTGGCGCGGCCCTGCGGGCCAAGGTGCGCGGCGTGGCGGCAATCATCGGTTGCGATGTGCACCCTCTGCACAATGTCAGCGTGCTCAATCAACTGCGCCAGCTGGGTCACGATGAGGCGCAGGTAAATCAGTGGATCGCCCACTGGGTCGGTCAAGGGCTGGCCGCCGTGGAGCAGTTGATTGGCGACCACGGTTATTGCTTTGGCGATGAGCCGGGGCTGGCGGATATCTACCTGATTCCGCAGTTGTATGCGGCCGAGCGCTTCAACATCGACCTCAGCGGCTACCCACGCATCGCCCGGGTCGCTGCACTGGCCAAGGGGCATTCGGCGTTCGCCAAGGCGCATCCGTCCTGCCAGGCGGACACGCCGGCTCAGTGAATCGAACGGTTCACCGTCGGTAGCTTGCCGATACGTTCGGAGAGTTTCAGGCGCTGGACCGGGTCGTCGGTCAGCAGCAGGGCATGCTCCAGGTCGAAACGTTCGGCCTGGGGGCAGTCCAGCTGTTGATACAGCGTGGCGCGGGTCATGTAGTCACTGACCTGCGCCGGGCCCAGTTGCATGACCCGTTCGGCATCTATCAGCGCAGCCAGGTGGTTGTCGTTGCTGATATGCAACTGGCGCAGGTTGCGCGAAAGGCGCTGCAGCATCTGCGTGGCGCTGGCGCTGTGCAGGTGTTCGGCAGTCAGCGGCACATGCGGGCCGAACTGGCGCGCCAGCAGCTCGCGGCAATCATTGGGGTACAGACGGCGCCCCCCGCAAGGGTCGAGCAGGTGATCGGCACCGGGCACGCGCAGCAGGAAGTGTCCAGGGAATGCCACGCCTTCCAGCGGTATGGACAGGCGCCGGGCCAGTTCCAGGGTGACGATCGCCAGTGCCAGGGGCTGGCCGCGTCGGCGCTGCAGTACCTTGTCCAACAGCGCCGCTTGCGGGCGCAGCGGGTGGTATTCGTCCTGCTGGAAGCCCAGTGCATTGAGCTGACGCAGCAGCGGCTGGGCCAGTTCGGATAACGGCAGCATGGGCAGGCAGGCACTGATCTGCCCTTGCAGGTTTTGCAGTGTGGCAAGGCTGGCCGCAGGCTCGACCTTGCGATCATGCTCGACGGCGATCCACAACGCAGCTTCCAGCAGGGCGACCGGCTCGCGCTCCAGGCATGCCAGGCAGGCTTGACGTGGTTTCATGGGGCTCTCCACACACGTTTGAGTATTAGCTGGGGGACGTGGATTCGTCCAGTGGTCCGCCCGCCGCGCCGGTCTGTGGCGCGTGCCTATACTGGTAGGAGCACCTCGTTGGGGAGCCAGTCGATGTTCGCGCTGATGCAAAGCACCCGTACCCAGTCGCTGCACCTGTTCATTGACCCGCCCACCGGCCTCAAGGCCGTCGTGGCGATTCACAGCGAGAAACTGGGCCCGGCGGTGGGCGGTTGCCGCTACCTGCCCTATGCCGATGACGAGAGTGCCATGACCGACGCCATTCGCCTGGCCCAAGGCATGAGCTACAAGGCGGCGCTGGCAGGGTTGCCCTTGGGTGGCGGCAAGGCGGTGATCATGCGCAACCCGCATGTGGAAAACCGTGCGGCGCTGTTCGAGGCGTTCGGCCGCTTCATCGATACCTTGCAAGGGCGTTTCATCATTGCCGTGGACAGCGGGACCTCGACCCTGGACATGGACTGCATTGCCCAGAGCACACTGCATGTCACCAGTACCACAGCTTCCGGTGACCCGTCACCGCATGCCGCCATGGGCGTGTTCGCCGGCATCCGCGCCACCTCGCAGGCACGCCTGGGCAGCAGCAACCTCGAAGGCCTGCGTGTCGCCGTGCAAGGGTTGGGCAATGTCGGTTATGCCTTGGCCGAGCAGTTGCATGCGGCGGGCGCGGAGTTGCTTGTAAGCGACCTGGACCCCGGGCGGGTGCGCTTGGCGGTGGAGCAGTTCAATGCTCACCCGGTGACCAATGACGCCCTGATCAGCACCCCTTGCGATATTTTCGCGCCCTGTGGCGTAGGGCCGGTGCTCAATGGTCAGACCGTGATGCAGTTGCGTTGCGCGGCGGTGGCGGGGGCAGCGAACAATCAGCTGACCACGCTGCAGGTGGCTGACCAGCTGGAGTCGCGCGGCATCCTGTATGCCCCCGACTATGTGATCAATGCTGGTGGCCTGATCTACGTGGCGCTGAAGCATCGCGGGGGCGACCTGGGTACAATCACCGCGCACCTGGCGCGGATACCTACGCGGCTGACCGAAGTGTTCGGCCATGCCCAGGCGGAAAAACGTTCGCCGGCCCGGGTGGCGCAAATGCTGGCCGAGCGTTTGCTTTATGGTTGAAGTCGGACGCCGCAGCACCTTCAAGCCGCTTACTCGCTGCCATTTTCCGCCGCATCCAGATCAGCCAATGCTGCCGCATTGTTCTTGAACGCCGCTGCAAACACCGCCCGGTTCTTGGCCATGAAGATGCTTGCCTCTTCGGCAATGTTTTCATCAAGCCCAGGCACATGCTTTACCAGAACCTGAGTAAGCACCTCGGCCAGTTCCAGCATCTGGTCATGGGCGTCTGCGAGTTTGCGGTCCAAGAACGTGGTCTCCAAATCGCGCGTGCTGCGGTAAAGAATCTCAACAGCCATACGAGGCCTCTCGGTCAGTGGTAGCAGGGGGCGGTCGTGCGCCTTCTGCTTTGCGGTTCAGTTGCTATCCAGGCAGTCGGGCAGATTGCCGTTACCGAATACTGTATCGATGTACAGTAATGGCAATGCGGTCGTTTCGCAACCAGAAATTGTAGCTGTGCTGAATTCGCATGCCGCCCGTGCCTTGCGGCAATCGGTCGCCTTCCAAGGCAGGGGCCTGGCCCTTTAACTGCATGGCACAAGCGTCACAGGCGTGACGCATCATCCTTCATGTCGTATCGGGGAATCGCACATCGTGGATATCAAATGGGCTGAAAAACTGCGCAAGGGCCTGCACGGCTCGGCCGACGCGCTGGGCAACCTGTGCGTGGAAGCGTTCCACTACCTGGCGCTGTTCGGCATCGGCGCGATTACCGCCTACGCGGCGGTGGTGACCTTCCTGGACATGCTCGGCAAGGGTGGGATCAGCGTCGATGACATCCTGCTGCTGTTCATCTACCTGGAGCTCGGGGCGATGGTCGGTATCTACTTCAAGACCAACCATATGCCGATCCGCTTCCTGCTGTATGTGGCGATCACCGCGCTGACGCGCCTGCTGATTGGCGATGTGTCGCACCACAAGGCGCCGGATGAGGGGCTGCTGTACGTGTGTGGCGGCATCCTGCTGCTGGCGTTCTCGATCCTGGTGGTGCGCTACGCCTCGTACCGCTACCCCTCGACCAAGGTATTGGACGCCAGCGGCAAGGAAGTGGAGGAGGGCAAATAGCCCTCAGTTGGCCACGCCGACGGCTGCCTGGTGACGTGGCTCGCGGCAGCTGTCGCGGGTCAGGGCGGCGAGGACCTGCAACGGGTTCTGCCCCAGTTCGATGGCCAGGCCCAGGCGGATGCTGTCGATGATTCGCTGCAGGCGCACCGGGTCGTTGCGTTGGGCCTGGCTGATCAGGCGCTTGGCGACCACGCCGGCGTCGTCGGAAAGGGTCAGCATGATGCTGCCGTCCAGCCGCTCGATACTCAGGTTGACCCGGTATTCGGGGGCGAAGGCGGCGCTGATCTGTTCGAAGGGGTTGTTCATGGTCGGGGTCTGCAATGAATGACTGCAGAAGTTGACCGGGTAAACCGCAGGTTGGTTCAGCCCCATCGATCGGGGCAAACGAAAACGCCCGGCACAGGCCGGGCGTTATTGTGCTTGCAGATGATCAGGCCTCGGGGTCACTCAGTTCCAGTGCACCGCGCTTGCTGCGCAGCTTGCCGTAGAAGTGTTCCAGCGCATTGTTCAGCTTGCTGGCGGCGCCATCGACTGCCTGGTCCAGTGACGCGGCGGTGTGGGTCACGGAAATTGGCTGATGGCCTTTCGGGCGAGCCTCCAACTGGCAGCGTTTGTCATGCGGGCCGGGCTTGGCGCCGTTCTCGTCACGCAGATGCACCTCGATGCGGGTGAGGTCGTCGTCATAGCGTTCGAGGGTGGCTTCCAGCGTACTGCGGACCCACTCGTTGAGACGGATGTTGCCTTCGATATGGTTGCTGCTGTTGACCTGGATTTGCATGATTCCAATCCTTATTCAGCTTGCTCGCATGGAGGCGTGCCTAGGCCATTGAGGGCCTTGGTATTTCTGCGCCTCTTGACTCTAAGGTCAGGCAACGGCGAAGCGATTACAACCCCTTTCTGAAAATAAATTTCCTGTTGCAAATCCGGCTTGACCACCTGCGATCGGAAGGGGTGAACGGCGCGCGATCTTTGCTTATGAGAATTGAAATCATTACTATTGCACTCCCGTTTCCCGGACTTACGCCATGAAGCGCTCCGCCCCCGGACTTCCTCTCAACTATCGCTTGGCCGTGGCTTCACGCAGCCTGGCGGCATTGCTGGGCGGCTATCTGCTGGCGTCGCTGGGCAGTGTCTGTCTGGCCCTGTTGCTGCCGTTGCCCCAGGTCGACGCAACGCTGACCGGCCTGATGCTCTCGTTCGTGTTCTATCTGCTGGCCTTCATCTGGTGCTTCGCCTGCCGCAGCGCCTGGCGTGCCTGGCTCGGCGTGCTGCTGCCGAGCCTGGTGCTGGGGCTGCTCGGCGGGTTCGCCTACTGGATGAAAAACCCATGAAGGAAAGCTTCCGCCAGGCCATGGCCTGGCTGCATACCTGGACCGGCCTGATCTTTGGCTGGCTGCTGTTCGCCATCTTCCTTACTGGCACCCTGTCGTACTTCAAGGATGAAGTCAGCCACTGGGCGCAGCCGGAAGTGCGCCGTCATGCACTCGACCCGGTAGCCAGCCTGGGGCTGGCCCAGCGCTATCTGGAGAGCAACGCCGCGCATTCGGGCAGTTGGATGATCCGCCTGCCCAGCGAGCGCGAGGCTGCCTTGAACGTCGGCTGGCGCGACCCCGAGGGTGGGCGTCGGGGCTTTGTCAGGAAGGATCTGGACGCACAGAGCGGGCAGCCGGTCGAGGTGCGAGACAGCCGTGGCGGCCAGTTCTTCTATCGCTTCCATTTCGAGTTGCAGATGCCGTATCCATGGGGCCGCTGGCTGTCGACGTTATGCGCCTTCATCATGCTGTTGGGGCTGGTCACCGGGATCATCACCCACAAGAAGATCTTCAAGGAGTTCTTCACCTTCCGCCCTGGCAAGGGCCAGCGCTCGTGGCTGGATGGCCACAACGCCATCGGCGTGCTGGTGCTGCCGTTCCACCTGATGATCAGCTACAGCAGCCTGGTGCTGTTCATGTACATGGTCATGCCGGCCAGCATCATGGCCAGCTATGGCAATACCGGCGATTACTTCAATGACCTGTTCGGTCGCGACGAGGCACCTAAGGTAGCCAATGTCGCGGCGCCACTGGTGCCGCTGGCGAGCCTCCATGCCAAGGTCCAGGCGCAGGTGCCCGGCGCGCGCATGGGCTTCATCCAGGTGCAGAACGCAGGTGATCGAAATGCCCGTGTCACCTTCACCCAATCATCGGCGGATAATGTCCCCTACAAGCGCAGTGCTAGCTGGACCTTCGATGGTGCCACCGGCGAACTGCTGAAACAGGGTGCACCGGAAAGCACCACGATGATGACCTCTTTCAGTTTTGCCGGCCTGCACATGGGCAACTACGCCGGGCCTTGGCTGCGCTGGCTGTACTTTGCCTTCGGGCTTGCCGGCACGGCGGTGATCGGTACCGGCCTGGTGATGTGGCTGGGCAAGCGCCAGCTCAAGCATGCCAAGAGCGAACGCCTGCCGGGCGAACTGCGCCTGGTCGAAGTGCTCAACATCGCCAGCATGAGCGGCCTGATCCTGGCCGTGGCCGGCTTCTTCTGGGCCAACCGGCTGCTGCCGGTGGCATTGCCAGGGCGCGCCGACTGGGAAGTGAACACGTTCTTCCTGGTCTGGCTGGCGTCGTTGCTGCATGCCGTGCTGCGCCCGGGGCGCAAGGCCTGGGGCGAGCAGCTGGCACTGGGCGCACTGGCCTTTGCCCTGCTGCCGGTGCTCAATGCCCTGAGCACTGGCCAAGGGTTGAACGTCTCTGTGCCTGCGGGTGACTGGGCCATGGCTGGGTTCGACCTTACCGCCCTTGTTTGCGGGCTTTTCCTGGCCTGGGCCGCGAGCAAGATGCTGCGGGCCCCGAAGCCTGTCGCCAAGCGTGCGTTACGGGCGACCAAGGTAGCGACCGAAAGGGTCGAGGTGCTGTGATGCTGAGTATTGCCCTGATCGAATACGCCGGCTTCGCCGCATTGTGCCTGGCGATGGACAAACACTTCAGCGAGCTGCTCAAGCGCAAGCCCGGCCCTGGTCAGTTGCGTGCACTGCGCGTTGCGGGCTGGCTGTTGCTGACTTTGTCGCTGTTCCTCTGCGTTCACTGGCGTGGCTGGGCTCACGGTCTGGTGGAGTGGGTCGCGCTGTTGATGGCTGGTGCCACCTTGTGGGTGTTCGGCTTGCCCTATCTGCCACGTGTGCTGCTGGGCCTGGCTGCTGTCAGCCTGGTGCTGGGCCCGCTGCTGGCCATGTTTGCCGGGTGATGCCTTGAGCGAAACCGACAGCGACGGCACCCGCACGCGCTTCGTCGAGGTGTTCCTGGCCCAGCGTGCGCGCATGGAGGCGCTGGTCAGTCGCCGGGTGGGCTGCCGTGCCACAGCGTCCGACCTGGTACAGGAGCTGTTCCTGCGCTTTTGGCGGCGCCCCGAGGTCAAGGTCGAAGCGCTCGACACCTACCTGTTGCGCTGCGCCGGTAACCTGGCCATCGACCACCTGCGCAGTGAAGGCAGCCGCGAACGCGTCGCTGAAGCATCCGTGCCGCTGGATGAAGCCGGCCTGGCTCAGGCACCGGAGCAGGCTGTGGAGGTCGATCATGACCTGCAGCGTGTGGAAGCCGCCCTGCGAGCCCTGCCCGAGCGCACGCGGCACATCTTCCTGCTCAATCGCGTTCATGGCTGCACGTACGGCGAAATCGCCAAGGCCATGCAGCTTTCCCAGAGCAGCGTGGAAAAGCATATGATGCGCGCCCTCGAAGCGTGCAAGGCCAGTGTTGCCGAGCCCGCGACCTTCACTCGCAGGCTTGGGAGCACCCGCCGATGAGCCATCCAGACCTGATCACCGCCGCCCAGTCCGAGGCTGCCTTGCAATGGCTGATCCGCATCATCGAACAGCCGGCAGCGGCCAGCAGCGCGGAGTTCAAGCGCTGGTTGCTGGAAGACCCGAAGCATCGCGAAGCCTACGCCGAGGCTCAGCTGCTGTGGCAGCTCAGCGAAGCACCGGCAGTGCGCCTGGCCGAGGAAGAACAGGCAGATTTGCAGCGCTACTTGGAGGCCATCACCAAGCCGCCTGCCAGAGGGCATTGGCGGCGCGCCGGCATGGCATTGGCCGCGGCCTGCCTGGTACTGGCTGTCAGCATGGCGGGCGGCTGGCGGCCGAGTGACTGGTTGCTCAATCTGCAGGCCGATTTCAGCAGCAGTGATGCGATTCGCCTAGTGACCCTGGCGGACCAGTCACAGGTGACCCTGGATGCGGGCAGCGCCATCGCCGTCGATTTCCAGCAAGGCGAGCGTCGCGTGCGCCTGTTGCATGGCGCAGCGTTTTTCCAGGTTACCCATACGGGGCAACCATTCGTGGTGGAAGCCGCTGGCGGCGAAGTAAGGGTGCTGGGTACGCAGTTCGAGGTGCGTGACCAGGGGCAGGGCGCGCAGGTCACCGTGCGCAGCGGGCGTGTGGCGGTTATCCCGGCGACAGGGCAGGGCGGCCAGGTACTGACGGCAAACCAGCAGCTGGCCTATGCCGATGGGCAAGCAGGTGAGCTGGCGAGCGTGGACAGCGACAGCCGCCTGGCCTGGCGCCAAGGCTGGCTGAATTATTACCAGGTGCCGCTGGCGCAGGTGGTGGCAGACCTGGGCCGTTACTACCCCGGCCGCATCGTGTTGCTCGACGGCGAGTTGGGGCGGCGCAAGGTCAGCGGCAGCTTCCCGTCAGATGAGCCTTTGGCAGCACTGGACTCGCTGGGCAAGGTGCTGGGTTTTTCGCGGCAAACCTTGTTGGGGCGGCTGACCGTAATCCGCTGACAAAAAATTTCAAAAACGGATGAGGTAACAGGAGTTGGCATCCGTGTAATGAGTGGAAGTGCGATTCATTCGCAGTAATAACCCTCTCACAGGTCAGCGTCCATGAAGTTCACCCCGCGTTGCGTTCCCCTCTGGCTCGGCCTTGCAGCGTGCTCGGCCATCACCGCTGCCCCTGGCCTCATGGCCGCCGAGCAACGCCAGCTGCACACGTTCGCCCAGGCGAGCCAGCCGCTGGCTCAAGCCCTCAACGCGTTCAGCCGTGCCACTGGCCAGAGCGTGGTCTACACCCTCGAACTGCCCAGCGTGCAGGCCCCGGCCGTCAACGGCTCGTTCAGCGCCGAAGAGGCCCTGCAACAGCTGCTGGGCAACAGTGGCCTGACTTGGCGCCGCCTCGACGCACGCACCCTGACGCTCGAACCTGTGGATACCTCGGGCGCCCTCAACCTGCAGGCCACCACGGTGACCTCGCAAATGGACAGCTACAGCTATCAGCCACCCGCCAGTGCCTCGATCATGCGCGGCCAGGGCCCGTCCCAGGACATCCCCCAAGCGATCAACGTGGTGCCGGCCCAGGTCATCCGCGACCAAGCCCCGCGCAACCTCGACGACGCCTTGGCCAACGTCAGCGGCATCACCCAGGGCAACAACTTCGGTGGCACTTCCGACACGGTGATGAAACGTGGCTTCGGTGACAACCGCGACGGCTCGATCATGCGCGACGGCATGCCGCTGGTGCAGGGCCGCAGCCTCAATGCCAGCACCGAGCGGGTCGAAGTACTCAAGGGCCCGGCCTCGTTGCTGTACGGCATCCAGGACCCGGGCGGGGTGATCAACGTGGTCAGCAAGCGCCCGCAACTGCAGCAGTACAACGCCCTGACCGTGCGCGGCTCCACCTATGGCAGCGGCAAGAATGGCAGCGGCGGTGGTTTCGACAGCACCGGCGCGCTGGGCGACAGCAACTTCGCCTACCGCCTGATCGTTGACCACGAGGACGAGGACTATTGGCGCGACTTCGGCGTGCACCGCGAGTCTCTGGTGGCGCCGTCGCTGGCCTGGCTCGGCGAGGACACCCAGGTGGTGCTGGCCTATGAGCACCGCGAATTCCTCTACCCGTTCGCCCGCGGCACGGCATTTGGCAGCAACGGCCACCCGCTGGACATTCCGGCCACCCGCCGCCTGGACGAGCCGTTCAACGACATGGAAGGGCGCTCCGACCTGTACCGCCTGGAGGTCGACCACCAGTTGGCCGATGACTGGAAGCTGCACTTCGGCTACAGCTTCAACCGCGAGACCTACGATGCCAGCCAGGTTCGCGTGACCGGCGTGAACGAGGCCAAGGGCACGCTGACGCGCAGCATCGATGGCACCCACAACGCCATGAGCCGCGACCAGTTCGCCACCTTGAGCCTCAATGGCAATGTCGAACTGGCCGGCATGCAGAACGACCTGCTGTTCGGCATCGACCACGAAGACCGCAAGATCTTTCGCGGCGATCTGATCCGTCAGACCTCGCAATCCACCTTCAGCTACCTGAACCCGGTCTACGGCCAGGAAGTGGAGGGCACCACGGTGCGCGCCAGCGACAGCGACCAGACCGACAAGCTGCGCACTGACGCCTTGTTCGTACAGGACGCACTGCACCTGGATGAGCACTGGATCCTGGTCGCTGGCGCGCGTTACCAGCAATACGACCAATACGCCGGCCGCGGTCGCCCGTTCAAGGCCAATACCGACAGTAACGGCCAAGCCTGGGTGCCCCATGCGGGCATCGTCTACAAGGTCGATGACCAGCTGTCGCTGTATGGCAGCTACAGCGAGTCGTTCAAGCCCAACTCCAGCATCGCCCCGCTGACCGGTGGCGTGGTGCTGGACTCGTCGGTGGCGCCGGAGGAGGGTAAGTCCTGGGAGCTGGGGGCCAAGCTCGACATGCCGGGCAGCCTCACCGGTACCCTGGCGCTGTTCGATATCACCAAGCGCAACGTACTGGTCGCGAACTTCGACACTGGCACTGGCGAGACGGTCTACAGCAACGCAGGGGAAGTCAGCTCGCGGGGTGTCGAACTCGACCTGACCGGGCAGCTCAGCGAGCGCTGGAGCCTGATCGGCAGCTACGCCTATACCGATGCCAAGGTGACCAAGGATCCCGACCTTGAGGGCAACCGCCTGCAGAACGTGGCCCGACACACCGGTTCGCTGTCGGCGGTGTATGACTTCGGCAGCCTGTTCGGCGGCGATCGCCTGCGTTTCGGCGCCGGGGCGCGCTACGTAGGCGAGCGGCCGGGGAACTCGACCAATACCTTCGACCTGCCGAGCTACACCGTGGCCGATGCGTTCGCCACCTACGAGACCAAGCTCGACGAGCACAATGTGCGCTTGCAATTGAACGTGAAGAACCTGTTCGACAAGGTCTACTACAGCTCGGCGGTGAACCAGTATTTCGTGGCGATTGGCGATGCGCGGCAGGTGAGCCTGTCCAGCACCTTCGAGTTCTGAGGCAATCGGGGCTGCTTCGCAGCCCCGGTTTCACGAGCTCACGGCCGAGCGGTACTCGCCAGGGGTTGCACCGATTGCCTGGCGGAAGCGGTTGCTGAAATGGCTAGCGCTGGCAAAGCCGCACAGCAGCGCTACCTGGCCCAGGGGCAGCTCGCCCAGGCGCAGTAGCTGGCGGGCGCGATGCAGGCGCCGCGCCAGCAGATACTGATGCGGCGGCAAGCCGAAACTGGTGCGGAACATCCGCGCGAAGTGGTATTCGGACAGATTGCAGCGCAATGCCAGTTCACCCAGGGTAATCGGCTGGTCGAGGTGCGCCTCGATGTATTCCACCAGTTGCCGGCGCAGGCTTGGCGCCAACCCGCCTTTCAGGCGCAACCCCTGACGCAGGCCAACCTGGCTGAGCACGGTATGGTCGACGATTTCGTGGGCCAGGCTGCTGGCCAGCAAACGCTCGGCGGGTTCATCCCAGTCGAGGGTGATCAGTTGGCGAAAGCGCACGGATTGCTGCGGGTCATCGAGGAAGGTCGCCTCCTGCAATTGCAGCTCGCGTGGCTCGCGGTCGAGCAAGCGCACGCAACCCAGGGCGAACTGCCCTTCGCTGATGTACAGGTGGGCCAGGCGAATCGCACCGTTCACCACCCAGTTCGACTCGTGCCCCGCCGGCATGATGCACAGCTTGTTTGGCGCACCCTTGTCGGCCGGGCGCTGGCGACGGAAGGTACCGGTGCCATCGGCGATGTAGCACGACAGCGTGTGATGGCTTGGCGCCTGATAGTCGCGAGCGTCGTCGCGGTTGCTCCATAACGCCGCCGCCAGCCCGTCGCCCAGGTGCGCGCTCAGCTCCAGCCGGGCGTTGGGCGAGGCGTGCATGGCGTTGAACACTTGCAGCTGGGTGAGTGGCGTCATGGGCGGGTCCTCTGGCGCTCATCGTACTGCGCCAGCGTTTCGCTGACAGCCACCAGTGGGCAAAAAGCGCAAGTTTGTGCAAGCGCAGGGTGGTGAGCAGGGAGAACACTGATGGCGTTGAATTTGAAAGGCCCAAGGAACCGCCGCCATGAACCTCTCTTTGTACCTGCTCACCGTCCTGATCTGGGGCACCACCTGGATCGCCCTGAAACTGCAACTGGGCGTAGTCGCCATTCCGGTGTCGATCGTCTACCGCTTCGCCCTGGCCGGCCTGATCCTGTTTGCCATTCTCCTGCTCACCCGCCGCCTGCAGCCGATGAACCGGCGCGGCCACCTGATCTGCCTGGCGCAGGGTTTCTGCCTGTTCTGCGTCAACTTCATGTGCTTCCTCACGGCCAGCCAGTGGATCGCCAGCGGTCTGATCGCCGTGGTGTTCTCCACTGCCACCTTGTGGAATGCGCTCAACGCCCGGATCTTCTTCGGCCAGAAGATCGCCAGCAATGTCCTCGGTGGCGGTGCGTTGGGCTTGCTCGGCCTGGGCCTGCTGTTCTGGCCCGAGCTTTCGCACCACACGGCCAGCCGCGAAACCCTCTACGGCCTGGGCCTGGCCCTGCTCGGTACGCTGTGCTTCTCGGCCGGCAACATGCTCTCCAGCATGCAGCAGAAGGCCGGGCTCAAACCGATGACCACCAATGCCTGGGGCATGGTCTATGGCGCGTCGATGCTGGCCGTGTATTGCCTGGTCAGCGGCATCCCCTTCGCCATGGAATGGAACACCCGCTACATCGGCTCGCTGTTGTACCTGGTCATCCCTGGCTCGGTGATCGGTTTCACCGCCTACCTGACCCTGGTCGGGCGCATGGGGCCGGAGCGGGCGGCCTACTGCACCGTGCTGTTTCCGCTGGTAGCGCTGAACGTGTCGGCGGTTGCCGAAGGCTACCAGTGGACGACACCGGCGCTGTTAGGCTTGGTGGCAGTGATGGCGGGCAATGTGCTTGTGTTTCGCAAGCTACGGCCCAAGCCGGCTGCCGCCATGGCTTGAGGCTGCCAAAAAATGCCGGGTAGGGCGTTGGTGGCTGGCTAGACTCTTCTGCGGAAGTCTTTATCCGGGGAAGGGAGATGCCGCCACCGCCGTCATGGGACAAGCCACTTATACCTGTACAACTGTGGCTGCTCTGCTGCGCGGCGTTGCTGCTGCATGTCCTGCCGTTGCTGATGGCCGACATGCCGTTTCTCGACGACTACGCCCGTGAACATCTGGCGCGTAATGACTGGATGGACGTAGGGCGGCCGTTGATGGTCGCCTTGTACGCCGCACTCAGTTTCGCCCCCGCTGCCGTGAACCTCTATCCGTTGCCGCTGCTGCTGGCGGTGCTGGTAACCGGGTATGCGCTGGTGCGTTTGCTGCGCTATTGGTTCGAGACACCGAGCCTGAGCAGCGTGCTGTTGGTGTTGCCCTTGTGGTTCCAACCGTATTTCCTGCAGAACCTTTCCTACCAGTACGACGGCGCCAGCATGGCGTTGTCCATGGCGGCGGCAGTCTGGGCCATCACACTGGGCACACAGCGCTGGCGTGGCGGGTTGTGCGGGGGCCTGCTGGTAGCTGCCGGCGCTGCGCTCTATCAACCTAGTGTCAACGTGTTTGCCGGGCTCTGTGCGCTGGAGGTGATGCGCCGAGTGATCGAGGGGGATCGGGGTGCTGTGGTCTGCCGGCTGGCTGTGGCACGTGCGGGGCAGCTTTTGCTGGGCGTTTTGCTGTACTACGCCAGCAGCGCCTGGCTGGTGACCTCGACGCGCGGCGGGTTGTTGCCACTGGATGGGCGATGGCTGGCTGAGGTAATGGCACGACTGAGAACCACGGCCGAGGTCGTCAGCTTGCTGATCACCCCCGGTAATGCCTGGCTGTTCGCGCTCCTGCTGCTCTGCACCGCGTTGGCGTTGCTGCGTGAGTTGCAGCGCCTGTGGCAACGCCCGGCCACTGCGGGTGAGCGGCTGGGCCTGATGGCGGCCTTGCTGATGGCGATTGTGCTGGTTGTCCTGTTTGTCCCTGGTTTCATCCTGTTGCTGGCGGAGTTCGAGCAGTCGGTGCGGGTGTTGATGGGGCTGGGTGTCCTGCTGATGCTGTTGTATGCCCTGGTTCACCGAGCACTGGCCAGTTGGCCACGCTTGCGTTTGCTGGCGCAGGTCACGCCTTTGCTGTTCATGCTCTCGTTCTCGTTTGCCTATGGCCGAGTGCTGGTCTTGCAGAAAGCGTTGCATCAGTCCATCGCGCAGATGCTGGCCCATGATCTGCTGTCGTTTGGCAAGGCAGAGCATTACTACGTGCTCGGCTACTGGTTGAAGCGCCCCTGGATTCCAGCGGCGGCGGGTACTTTGCAGGCCATGCCGGCCATGGCGAAGGTCCACGCCTACAACTACCTGGTGCTACCCGAGATGCTGCCCCGCGTGGGTATCGACGAGCTGCACACGTTCTACCAGCCACCACCGCTGGGCCGGCAGCAGGTGCTGGCGGCCAGCCCGACGCCGCAGGTGTCGAACCGCTTCTATGACATCCACCGGGTCGGCGACGACGCCTACGTACTGGTCAAGCCGCCAGAAGGATATGGCCAGTGACCTGGCACCATTTTGCCCGCTACGGCCTGGTCGGCATCGGCAACACGCTGGTGCACTGGCTGGTGTTCTTCGGCCTGCACCTGGCCCTAGGCCTGAAGCAGGCACCGAGTAATCTGCTGGCCTTTGCCGTGGCCGCGACCGTGTCCTATCAGCTCAACGCCCGCTACACCTTCGCGGTCAGGCCAACCGGCAAGCGCTACCTGCTGTTCCTGCTTGGCATGGGCTGCCTCAGCCTGGCGCTGGGAGCGCTTTCCGACCTGGCGGGCCTGTCGCCCTGGCTGACCTTGCTGACCTTCTCGGCAACCAGCCTGGTCGCGGGCTACTGCTTTTCGCACACCGTAGTGTTCAAACGGAGGGGCTGATGAACATTACTCTGATCGTGCCGGTGTTTAACGAGCAGGACACCCTGGAGCGCTTCTATGACGCGGTGCGCGGCGAACCGACGCTAAAGGACGTGACGGTGGAGATCCTGTTCGTCAACGATGGCAGCAGCGACGCCAGCGAAGACATCTGCGCCGAGTTGGCGGCGCGGGACGAGTGGGTCACGGTGGTCAACTTTTCGCGCAATTTTGGCAAGGAGTCGGCGCTGTTCGCCGGCCTCGAATATGCCGAAGGCGATGCCGTGGTGCCGATCGATGTCGATCTGCAAGATCCGGTCGACGTCATCGCGCAGATGATCGCGCTGTGGCGCGATGGCGCCGACGTGGTACTGGCCAAGCGTCGTAGCCGAGCCGCCGATACGCCCCTCAAACGCTGGAGTGCGCGCTTTTACTACCGCCTGCACAATCGTATTGCCTCAACCCATATCGAAGAGAACGTTGGCGACTTCCGCCTGCTCGACCGCAAGGTGGTGGCTGCGATCCGCCAGTTGCCGGAGCAGCAGCTGTTCATGAAGGGGGTGCTGTCGTGGGTGGGTTTTCGTACCGCGATCGTCGAATACGACCGGCCGGAGCGCGCGGCGGGCAACAGCAAGTTCAGCTTCTGGCGTTTGTGGAACCTGGCACTGGATGGCATCACCTCGTTCAGCACCGTGCCGCTGCGGCTGTGGAGCTACGTGGGCGCAGGGGTTTCGTTGTTCGCCTTTGCCTTTGCGGTGTACATGCTGATCGACAAGATGCTGCACGGCAATGATGTGCCAGGCTATCCCTCGATGATGACGGCGATCCTGTTCCTGGGTGGGGTGCAGCTGATTGGCATCGGGATATTGGGGGAGTACGTCGGGCGGGTTTACCAGGAGACCAAGCATCGGCCGCGGTATGTGGTGCGCAAGGTGTTGGGACGTCGGCGTCAGCCTAGATGAAATAAGGTGCCTGTACCGGCCTCCGCGGCTGAAGCCGCTCCTACAGGTTCGGAGCGGCTTCAGCCGCGAACAGGCCGGTACAGGCGCTAGAGAATTATCAGCCTTTCCACACCTGTGGATTCACCAGGTCCCGCGGCCGCTCACCGAGCAACGCTGCCCGCAGGTTCTCCATCGCCCGGTTGGCCATGGCCTCGCGGGTCTCGGCGGTGGCCGAGCCGATGTGCGGCAAGGTCAGCGCATTGGGCAGCTGGAACAGCGGCGACTCGCTCAGCGGCTCCTTCTCATACACATCCAGGCCGGCGCCGCGAATAGTGCCATTGTGCAGCGCTTCGATCAGCGCCGCCTCGTCGACCACCGGGCCCCGGGCGATGTTGATCAGGAACGCGCTCGGTTTCATCAGCTTCAGTTCACGGGCGCCGATCAGCTTGCGCGTGGCGTCGGACAGCGGCACCACCAGGCAGACGAAGTCGGCCTCGGCCAGCAGTTGCTCGAGGCTGCGGTACTGGGCGCCCAGTTCCTGCTCCAGTGTAGTCTTGCGGCTGTTGCCGGCATACAGGATCGACATGTTGAAGCCGAAGCGGCCACGGCGGGCGATCGCGGCGCCGATATTGCCCAGGCCGACAATGCCCAGCGTCTTGCCATGCACGTCGCTACCGAAGTGCGATGGGGCGACCGTGGCCTGCCAGTGGCCGGCCTTAGTCCACGCGTCCAGCTCGGCGGTGCGGCGGGCACAGCCCATGATCAGCGAAAAACCTAGGTCGGCGGTGCTTTCGGTGAGCACGTCCGGGGTGTTGGTCAGGGCAATGCCGCGCTCGTTGAAATAGTCGACGTCGTAGTTGTCGAAGCCTACCGAAACGCTCGACACCACTTCGAGCTTGCCCGCGCCTTCGAGCTGCGCGCGGCCGAGCTTGCGGCCAGCGCCGATCAGGCCGTGGGCCTCGGGCAGGGCTTCGTTGAACTGGGCACTGATGTCGCCGAGCTTGGGGTTCGGCACGATCACGTTGAAGTCTTGCTGCAGGCGCTCGGCCATGGCCGGGGTGATACGGCTGAAGGCCAGGACGGTCTTTTTCATCGGGCAACTTCTCAGGGCGGTGGCTGGGGTTGATTGGTTAGCAACCTACCATTGTCCACCGCCGCCGTGCAGCAGCTTTTTCAGTTGGCGATCAGCATTTCATGGGTTTTCAGGTCGGCTTCATGGGCCGCCAGAATCTCCGGCAGCGAGTTGCGCAGGTACTCGACCCAGGTCTTGATCTTGGCATCCAGGTACTGGCGTGAAGGGTAGATGGCATACAGGTTCAGCTCCTGCAACCGGTACTCCGGCATCACCCGGACCAGGCTGCCGTCACGCAAGCCATCGATGACCGAATAGATCGGCAACACACCCATGCCCATGCCACTGCGGATTGCGGTTTTCATCGCATCCGCCGAGTTGACCTGGAACGGCGAGCTGGTGATGTTCACCAGCTCCTGGCCTTCCGGGCCGTCGAACAGCCATTTTTCCAGCGGAATCACCGGGCTGACCATGCGCAGACAAGAGTGCTTGAGCAGGTCGACCGGCTTATGCGCAAAACCGTGCTTGGCCACGTACTCGGGCGAGGCGCAGACAATGCTGTAGGTGATGCCCAGGCGCTGCGAGACGAAACCGGAATCCGGCAGCTCTGTGGCCAGCACGATGGACACGTCGTAGCCCTCGTCGAGCAGGTCGGGCACGCGGTTGGCCATGGTCAGGTCGAAGGTCACGTCCGGGTGCGACTCGCGGTAGCGGGCGATGGCATCGACCACGAAGTGCTGACCGACCCCGGTCATCGAATGCACCTTCAGCTGGCCGGCAGGCCGGGCATGGGCATCGCTGGCTTCGGCTTCGGCTTCTTCGACGTAGGTGAGGATCTGTTCACAGCGCATCAGGTAACGCTTGCCTGCCTCGGTCAGGGCGATGCGCCGGGTGGTGCGGTTGAGCAGCCGGGTTTGCAGATGGGCTTCCAGGTTGGAGACCGCCCGCGACACGTTCGCGGTGGTCGTATCCAGTTGCGCCGCGGCAGCAGTAAAGCTGCCTAGCTGGGCTACGCAACTGAAAGCACGCATGTTTTGCAGGGTGTCCATGGGTCACTCTCAAGGTAGAGGACGAAATTGTGTCACGAAGTAACGCGAATGTGCGTTCGACCAAAGCCGGATTATCGCTGTTTCGGTAACAAAGATTCGCAGGAATATGCGCTTATCGCCAGTGCGGCGGCCCCCTAGAATTGCCCGGCCCCTCCACCTCTTCCTCGGGAAATCGCAGCTGTGCCGCGTCGCATCATCAGAACGCTTCAAGTGTTCAGTGCCTGTGCCCTTAGTCTCACCTTGAGCGGCTGTATCGGAACCTGGGGTATCGCCCCGCAAAGCAAGACCCTGCAAGCCAATACCTTGACCACCGACGCGGCCATTCGCGAAGCGGCCAGCGACGCGCACTGGCCTGACCAGCGCTGGTGGCAGGCTTATGGCGACCCACAACTCGACCGCTGGATCGACCTGGCCGTGGCCGGTAGCCCGAGCCTGGCCATGGCGGCGGCGCGAGTGCGTGAAGCCAAGGCCATGGCCGGTGTGGTCGAGTCGGCGGAAAAGCTCCAGGTCAATGGTGACGCCACGCTCAAGCGGCACAACTGGCCCGAGGATCAGTTCTACGGCCCAGGCGCGTTGTCGGGCGCCAACACCTGGGACAACAACGCCGCCTTCGGTTTCAGCTACGCGCTGGACCTGTGGGGCCGCGAACGCAACGCCAGCGAGCAGGCCGTGGACCAGGCGCACATGAGCGTGGCCGAGGCCCGCCAGGCCCAGCTGGAACTGCAGAACAACGTGGTGCGTGCCTACATCCAGCTGAGCCTGCATTTCGCCCAGCGCGACATCGTCAAGGCCGAGCTCGAACAGCAGGAACAGATCCTGGCCCTGGCCAAGCGCCGCCTGGACGGCGGCATCGGCACCCATTTCGAGGTCAGCCAGGCCGAGGCGCCGCTGCCCGAAACCCATCGCCAGCTAGACAGCCTCGACGAGGAAATCGCCCTGACCCGCAACCAGCTGGCGGCGTTGGCCGGCAAAGGCCCAGGGGAGGGCGCGCAGTTGCAACGGCCGACCCTGGCCCTCGCCGCACCTCTGAAACTGCCGTCGAACCTGCCTGCCGAACTGGTCGGCCAGCGCCCGGACGTGGTCGCCAGCCGTTGGCAGGTCGCCGCCCAGGCTCGCGGCATCGATGTCGCCCATGGTGGTTTCTTCCCCAACGTCGACCTGGTCGGCAGCCTCGGCTTCATGGCCACTGGCGGCGGCCCGCTGGAGTTCCTGACCGGGCGCAAGTTCAACTACAACGTCGGCCCGGCGATCAGCCTGCCGATCTTCGACGGCGGCCGCCTGCGCTCGCAGCTGGGCGTGGCCTCGGCGGGTTATGACGTGGCCGTGGCGCGCTACAACCAGACCGTGGTCGGTGCGCTGAAAAACATTTCCGACCAGTTGATCCGCCGTGAATCGATGAAGGAACAGTCGCACTTCGCCGCCGAGTCGGTGGCCGCTGCGCAGAAGACCTACGACATCGCCACGGTGGCCTTCCAGCGCGGCCTGACCGACTACCTCAACGTGCTCAATGCGCAGACCCTGCTGTTCCGCCAACAGCAGGTGCAGCAGCAGGTGCAGGCTGCACGCCTGATTGCCCATGCCGAGCTGGTCACCGCCCTGGGCGGCGGCCTGCAGGCTGGCCAGGACGTGCCGAAGGAAGAACACCAGGCCGCGCCGAAAACCCCGGCCACCCTGGCCATTTTCGACAAGAAGCCGGATAACGCCGAATGAGCACTTCCAGTTTGCCCGTGCGCTGGCTGCAGAGCCTGGAATGGCGCCGGGGCTTCTTTGCCTGGGCGCGCACCGACGGGGTGACCTGGGTGTACATCTTCAAGGTGCTGGCGGCCGCGTTCATCACGCTGTGGCTGGCCATGCGCCTGGAATTGCCGCAACCGCGCACGGCGATGATCACCGTGTTCATCGTCATGCAGCCGCAGAGCGGCCATGTGTTCGCCAAGAGCTTCTACCGGGTGCTCGGCACCCTGGCCGGCTCGGCGATGATGGTCGCGCTTATTGCCATCTTCCCGCAGAACACCGAACTGTTCCTGCCCAGCCTGGCGGTGTGGGTTGGCCTGTGCTCGGCCGGCGCCATGCGCTACCGCACCTTCCGCGCCTATGGCTTCGTGCTCGCCGGCTACACGGCGGCGATGATCGGCCTGCCCGTGCTGCAGCACCCGGACCAGGCGTTCATGGCGGCCGTGTGGCGGGTACTGGAAATCGCCCTGGGCATCCTGGTGTCGACCTTCGTCAGCGCCGCGATCCTGCCGCAGTCGGCCAGTGCCGCCATGCGCAACGCCCTGTACCAGCGCTTTGGCGTATTTGCCGGGGTGGTGGTGGAAGCCTTGCGCGGCGATAGCCAGCGCGACCGCTTCGAAACCAGCAACGTGCGCTTCGTCGCCGAGGCGGTGGGGCTGGAGAGCCTGCGCAACGTCACCGCCTTCGAGGACCCGCACATGCGCCGCCGCTCTGGCCGGCTGGTGCGCATGAACAGCGAGTTCATGGCCATCACCACGCGCTTCAACGCCCTGCACCGCCTGCTGGAGCGCCTGCGCGCCCGCGGCCCGCTGCAGATTGTCGGCGCCATCGAGCCGGGCCTGAACACCTTGGTGGAGCTGCTGCAGCCTTATGTCGGCCGGGCGCTGACTGACGCCGATGCGCTGCGCCTGACCCTGGAGCTGGCGGCCTACAAGGAAGGCCTGCAGGCGCAGGTGCGTGGCCTGCGCGCCGACTATGTGGCAACCCAGCCCAGCGAATCCGACCTGCTCGACTTCCATACCGCATTCGAGCTGCTCTACCGCTTCGTCGACGAGATGTACAGCTACGCCGAAACCCACGCCTCGCTGGCTGCGCACAAGCACGAGCGCGAGCAGTGGGATGAGCCCTACGTGGCGCAGACCAGCTGGCTGGTGTCGTTGGCCGCCGGTGTGCGTGCCTCGGCAGTGCTGTTGCTGCTGGGCAGCTACTGGCTGATGAGCGACTGGCCCAGCGGCGCCATGATGACCCTGATCGCCACCGTCACCGTGGGCCTCTCGGCCGCTTCGCCGAACCCCAAACGCATGTCGTTCCAGATGGCCTGCGGCACGGCGATCGGTGCCTTCATCGGCTTCTTCGAAACCTTCTTCGTGTTCCCCTGGATCGATGGCTTCCCGCTGCTGTGCATGGTCCTGGCGCCGGTGTTCGTGCTCGGTGCGTTTCTGTCGTCGCGGCCAGCATACGCCGGTTACGGCATCGGCCTGCTGGTGTTCTTCGCCATCGGTTCGGTGCCGAACAACCTGACCGTCTACGACCCGTACAGCTTCATCAACGACTACATCGGCATGGTCATCGGCATGTTCGTCTGCGCCGCAGCGGGGGCGATCATCCTGCCGCCGAACAGCCGCTGGCTGTGGAGCCGCCTGGAGCAGGAGCTGCGCGGGCAGGTGCTGTTCGCCATCAGCGGGCGCCTGCGCGGCCTTGGCTCGGCCTTCGAAAGCCGCACCCGCGACCTGTTGCACCAGGCCTATGGCCTGGCTGCCGGCAAGCCGCAGGTGCAGAGCCAGCTGATGGGCTGGATGTTCACCGTGCTGGAAATCGGCCACGCGATCATCGAACTGCGCAAGGAGCAGGCCCGTGCGCCGATCCACCCGGCCTACGCCGAGTCGCAGCCGTGGCGCCAGGCCATTCGTGTGATGGGGCGCGCCCTGGCCCGCCTGTTCCTGCAGCCCAGCGCCAGCAACCACGAACGTGCCCTGGTCGCGGTGGACCACGCCATCGCTCGCGTGCAGGCCACCGACGAACCCTTCGCCCGGCACTTCGACACTTCGGTGCTGCGCCGTGCGCAGAGCTACCTGCACTTCATCCGTTCATCCCTGCTGGACCCACAGTCGCCGCTGGCACCGGCGAAAGGACTGCACCGTGCTCCGTGAAATCATGCCCCGCGAGATCGCCTTCCATGGCGTGTACCTGCCCACCATGACCCTGATGTTCCTGTTCGCTCTCGGCCTGGCCTGGGGCCTGGACCGGTTCATCGCCAGCCATGATGGTTACCGCTTCTTCTGGCACCCGGCGCTGCTGCGCCTGAGCCTGTTCGTCTGCCTGTTCGGCGCCCTGGCGCTGTCGCTCTACTGGTGAGAATCCTTCGATGAAAAAGTTTTTCAGCCTGATCGCCACCCTGCTGGTGCTGACCGCTGCCGTGGTGATCGGTCGCCAGTTGTGGTTGCACTACATGACCACGCCATGGACCCGCGACGGCCGCGTGCGCGCCGACATCATCAACGTCGCCGCCGATGTGCCGGGCTATGTGGTGGACGTCCCCGTCAAGGACAACCAGCGGGTGAAGAAGGGCGACCTGCTGATCCAGATCGACCCTGAGCACTACCAGTTGGCGGTCGACCAGGCCAAGGCCCTTGTCGCCTCGCGCAAGGCCACCTGGGAAATGCGCAAGGTCAACGCCAAGCGCCGTGCCGACATGGACAACCTGGTGATCTCCAAGGAAAACCGCGACGACGCCAGCAACATCGCCAACTCCGCCCTGGCCGACTACCAACAGGCCCAGGCTGAACTGGCGGCGGCCGAGCTGAACCTCAAGCGCACCCATATCGTCGCCACGGTAGACGGCTACGTGACCAACCTGAACATCCACAAGGGCGACTATGCGCGTACCGGCGAAGCGGTGATGGCGGTGGTCGACGAGAACTCGTTCTGGGTCTACGGCTTCTTCGAGGAAACTAAGTTGCCGCATGTGAAGGTCGGCGACCAGGCCGAGCTGCAGATGATGAGCGGTGAGCGTATCAAGGGGCATGTGGAGAGCATCGCCCGCGGTATCTACGACCGCGACAACCCACAGAGCCGCGAGCTGATCGCCGATGTGAACCCGACCTTCAACTGGGTGCGCCTGGCGCAGCGGGTGCCGGTGCGGATTCACATCGATGAAGTGCCGGACGGTTTCCTGCTGGCGGCGGGGACGACTTGTACGGTGGTGGTGAAGCCGGGCGAGGAATAGCCAAAGTATATGTTGGCCGTATCTATATCTTTGGGAAAAGGACTACAAGAGGGTAGGAAGTGGATGGCATGAGCTGAATGTAGCTCGCGTTGCACAATGCCGTTTTCGCGTTGCCGGCTATGGCGATCCGGAAAAGGAATGGCCCCGCAATGCGGGGCCATTGATACGTACCTAGCGTCATCACCAGCATGACCATCAGGTCTTCTGGGAGAGGGCAACTTAGGGCTGCACCGCGAATGCTAATACAGGATGGACGAGTTTGACAAACCAGGACTGGAGCCAATCCCTCGAGCAGTCTTTTTCCAAGCCACGCCTTGCCCGATACGCGATCAACCCTCGAAAAGCCGCTGCCGCTACAGCTTACGCTCACAATATGTTGTTGGGGCAAGCCATCTACCCATGCCTGCATGTGCTGGAAGTCAGTCTGCGCAATGCCATGCATCAGGCCTTGAAGCACAAGTACGGGCGAGGCGACTGGTGGGAGGTTGCGGACTCGCTTACGCCCCTTGATCGGTCGGAAATCGAGAAAGCCAGATCATCAATCAAGGTGAAGCGTCATACAGCAACACCTGACAAGATCATTTCCGATTTGAGCTTCGGATTTTGGGTCTCACTGCTTAATACTCGCCATGAGCAGGCGTTCTGCAAGGAATTACGCCTTGCCTTTCCACGTTGCCCGAAGAAAAGGCGACAACGAAATGAAATTTCCAAGGTACTGAATCTGATTCGGGATCTACGTAACAGAGCCGCTCACCATGATGCCTTGCTCTGGTTGGCCCCCGATATTCGCCAACGGCATTTGCTCTGCCTGGAGGTTATCAGCTGGGTAAGCCCTGAATTGAAACCCTGGCTTACCCGCTATGATGGATTTCCCGAAGCATGGTCAAACTGGGTTAGCTGCGCCGTCACAGACTGCTAGCAAGCGGCCCCCACCAACACCGGCACCTCAACCCGGTCAATCACCTTCGCGCTGATCGACGGGTCCAGCAGCCGCCCCAACCGCGACAGGTGGCGGTGGCCCATGATGATCAGCTCGCAATTCAGTGCCTGCGCCTTGGTGACAATCGCCTCGACCGGCTGCCCGGCGACCATGCAGCCTTGGCTGCTGAAGCCGGCCTGTTGCAGTAACTGAACGGCTTCACCCACGGCGCGATCACCCAGGCGTTGCTCCTCGCAGGCGGCAGGGTATTCCTCCAGTTCCTCGGCGGTGTAGGGCGCGAGTTTGTCGTGCACGGCGAAGGTTGAGTCGATGGCCAGCAGTACGTGCAGTTCGTGCTCGCCGGGGCGGCAGTAGCGGCGGGCGAGGGTGAGCAGGGCTGTGGAGGCAGGTGAGGCATCGATGGCGATCAGGACGGGGCTGGGCATGCGGAATCCTAAGTTGAGGCTGGCTGATGTGCTTGCAGGCTCGGCCCTTTCGCGGGGCAGGCCCGCTCCCACAGTTACTGCACATCACGTGAGCATTGTGGGATTCCTGTAGGAGCGGGCTTGCCCCGCGAAAGGGCCGAACCTGCCTATCCTTCATTTATGGCCGAACACGGCCAGTGAATAAATGCCCCACCACGCACGAGCGCATTGCGTCTGGTGCAATCCACCAACCTGCTACCATCGCCTTTCCCCACAGCTGTCACGGAAAACGGCCATGCAACTCCCGGACATGAACCTGCTCGTCGCCCTCGATGCCCTGCTCGATGAAGGCAGCGTGGTCGGCGCCGCGCAGCGCATGAACCTGAGCCCGGCGGCGATGAGCCGCACGCTTGGGCGTATCCGCGATGCCCTGGGCGACCCGATCCTGGTGCGCGCCGGCCGTGGCCTGGTGCCGACGCCGCGGGCGCTGGCCCTGCGCGAGCAGGTGGCGGCTTTGGTGGAGCAAGCCGGCGAGGTGTTTCGCAGCGCCGATGAAGTCGACCTGCCGAGGCTCGATCGCGCCTTCAACATTCGCACCAATGACCTGTTTATCGCCTTGTATGGCGCCCAGCTGCTGCACCGCATGCATGAGCAGGCGCCGCGCACGGTGCTGCGCTTCGTGCCAGAAAGCCCCGGTGGCGATGATGACAGTGTGCTGCGCGATGGACGCACCGACCTGATCATCAGCTCGACCGTCGACCTGGGCCCGGAGATCAAGGTGCAGAGCTTGTTTCAGACTTACTATGTAGGCCTTGCCCGACGTGACCATCCGATCTTCGACCAACCGATCACTCCGACCAGCTTCGCCAGTTATCCACAGATCAGCGTGTCCCGCCGTGGCCGGGCCAACGGGCCGATCGATGTCGAACTGGCCAACTTCAAGGTGCAGCGGCGGGTGGCGCTGATTACCCCGAGTTTCCATTCGGCATTGTTCTCGCTACCGGATTCGGACCTGATCCTGCCCATGCCGGCCAATATCCTCAACAGCGTGTACAAGCTCGGGCTGCCTTTGCGTTCGTTCGAGATCCCGGTGCCGCTGGAGCGGGTGACCGTGCTGCAGGCGTGGCACCCGCGCTTTCACAACGACCCGGCGCACCGCTGGCTGCGGCAGACCTTGAAGGCCTGCTGCAGCGTCGACCCTTGAGCGGATTGCGCCTGGCGCAACTTAAACCTGCCGAGAAGTCAGTTTTCGTCAGCATTCGACCTTCTTAGACTGGCTCCAGTCGCAAGTTTGTTGCTGGAGATGTCTGCCCATGGGTTCCCTGTCCGCCCCTTCTGCCGCGATTGTCGCCGCCCCCGCGCCGGCCGCGCCTGTGCAGACGGCGTTCGGCCTGCGGGTGGTGGTCGGGCTGTTCGGTGTATTGCTGGCCGTGCTGTGTGCCGGCCTCAACGAGTCGGTCACCAAGATTTCCCTCGCTGACATTCGCGGCGCCATGGGCATTGGCGCCGACGAAGGGGCCTGGCTGCTGGCGGTGTACAGCGCCGCGTCGGTGTCGGCCATGGCCTTCGCCCCCTGGCTGGCCACTACTTTTTCCCTACGCCGCTTCACCATGGTTGCGGTCGGCCTGTTTGCCGTGCTCGGGCTGTTGCAACCGTTCGCCCCCAACCTGCACAGCCTGATGCTGCTGCGTGTGCTTCAAGGCTTCGCCTCGGGTGCCTTGCCGCCGATGCTGATGAGTGTGGCGCTGCGTTTTTTGCCACCTGGCATCAAGGTCTATGGGCTGGCCTGCTACGCATTGACCGCCACCTTCGGGCCCAACCTCGGCACGCCGCTGGCTGGCTTGTGGACCGAGTACGTCGGCTGGCAGTGGGCGTTCTGGCAGATCATCCTGCCCTCGGCGCTGGCCATGTTCTGCGTCGGCTGGGGCCTGCCGCAGGACCCGCTGCGCCTGGAGCGCTTCAAGCAGTTCGACTGGCGCGGCGTGTTGCTCGGCCTGCCGGCCATCAGCAGCATTGTCCTCGGCCTGTCGCTGGGTGACCGCTGGGGCTGGTTCGATTCGCCGCTGATCTGCTGGTTGCTCGGCGGTGGCGTGCTGCTGCTGGTGCTGTTCATGTACAACGAATGGTCCGAGCCGCTGCCGTTCTTCCAGCTGCGCATGCTACAGCGGCGCAACCTCAGCTTCGCCCTGGTGACCCTGGCCGGCGTGCTGATCGTGTTGTCCGGCGTGGGCAGCATTCCATCGGCGTACCTGGCGCAGATCCAGGGCTACCGCCCGGCGCAGACCAGCCCGCTGATGCTGCTGGTGGCCATGCCGCAGCTGATCGCGCTGCCACTGACCGCAGCGCTGTGCAACATCCGTGCGGTGGACTGCCGCTGGGTGCTGGCCATCGGCTTGGCCATGCTGGCGGTGTCGTGCGTGGGTAGCAGCTTGCTGACCAGCGAGTGGATCCGTGGCGATTTCTACCCGTTCTACCTGCTGCAGGTATTTGGCCAGCCAATGGCCGTGCTGCCGCTGCTGATGCTGTCCACCAACGGCATGAGCCCGCAGGAAGGGCCGTTCGCCTCCAGCTGGTTCAACACCGTCAAAGGCCTGGCCGCAGTGATTGCCGGTGGCCTGCTGGATGCCCTGGGCACCCTGCGCCGGCACTTTCATTCCAACCACCTGGTGGACAGCCTGGGCAATGCCCCGCTGATCGACGACAACGCCGTCGGCCTTGCCAAGCGCCTCCATGACCAGGCGCTGGTGCTGACTTCGGCCGACCTGTACCTGGTCATGGCCTGCATCGCCGTGGCGTTGATCTGCCTGATTCCTTTCGTGCCTACCCGGGTCTATCCGCCGCGCGCGGTGGCCTGAACCCTGGATGAATTCGAGACACTGAACATGACCAACAACCGCAAGACCCTTCTCATCGGCTCGGTGCTCGCCGTGGCCGTGCTGGCCGGCATCGTCGGCCCGTGGCTGTTCGGCAGCGACCACCGCCAGCGTACCAACGATGCCTACGTCATCGCCGATTACACCGTGGTCGCCCCCAAGGTTGCCGGCTTCATCAAGGAAGTGCTGGTCGAAGACAACCAGCAGGTGCAGGCCGGCCAGTTGCTGGCGACCATCGATGCCCGCGATTACCAGGCTGCGCTGGATGCGGCCCAGGCACAACTGCTGGTGGCCAAGGCGCAGAGCGCCGATGCCCGCGCCACCCTGGAGCGCCAGGCCGCAGTGATTGCCCAGGCTCAGGCAGCGGTGACGGCGGCCCAGGCGGAAGCAGCGTTCGCCGACCATGAGGTCAACCGCTACAGCCGCCTGGCCGAGCAGGGCGCCGGCACCGTGCAGAACGCCCAGCAGGCACGCAGCCGGGTCGACCAGGCCCGCGCACGCTTGGCCAACGCTCAGGCAGCGCTGGTGGCGACACGCAAGCAGGTGGACATCCTCACGGCCCAGGTGGCCAGTGCCGATGGTCAGTTGAAACGGGCCGAAGCCGGCCTGGAGAAGGCCCAGCTGGACCTGTCCTACACCCGCATCACCGCGCCGGTCGACGGCATGGTCGGCGAGCGGGCGCTGCGCGTCGGCGCCTTCGTCAACCCGGGCGCACGGCTGCTGTCGGTGGTGCCGCTGCAGCATGCCTACGTGGTCGGCAACTTCCAGGAAACCCAGCTGACCCATGTGCAGCCAGGCCAGCCGGTCAGCATCAGCGTCGACACCTTCTCCGGTGAAACCCTCAAGGGCCACGTCGAGAGCATCGCCCCGGCCACTGGCGTGACCTTCGCTGCGGTGAAGCCGGACAATGCCACCGGCAACTTCACCAAGGTGGTGCAACGCATTCCGGTGAAGATCGTCTTCGATGACGGCCAGCCGCTGCTCGAACGCCTGCGTGTGGGCATGTCGGTGGAAGCAACCATCGACACCCACGGCGACCAGCTGGCCGGCAAAGAGGTGAGCGCCCGATGAAACCTGCCGTACGCTTGAGCCCGCTGTTGCTGGCCGTGCTGATGGCCGGCTGCACCCTGGGGCCGGACTTCCAGCGCCCGGACAGCCAGGCACCACAGCAATGGGCGGCGCTGCAAGGCGAGGCCGCTGCCAGCCAGCCACAAGCCGAACCGCTGGAACTGCGCTGGTGGGAAACCTTTCATGATGCCCGCCTGAGCGCACTGATCCAGCGCGTGGCCGATAACAACCTCGACCTGCAGATGGCCAGTGCCCGCCTGCTGCAAAGCCGCGCCCTGCGCAGCACGGTGGCGGCCGACGAATCACCGTCGGTGGACGTCAACGCTGGCTACAGCCGCGCTCGCAACAGTGCCGTAGGCCTGAACGATCCGTCCGGCAAGGCGGGCAAGGAGGCCTTCAACCTTTGGCAGGGCGATTTGGTGGCGGGCTGGGAGCTGGATTTGTGGGGCCGCGTGCGTCGCCAGGTTGAGGCGGCCGATGCCACGGTCGAAGTGGCCGAGAACGACCGCCGCGGCGTGCTGCTGGCGCTGCTCTCGGAAACCGCCGGCAACTACATTCAGCTGCGTGCCGTGCAGCACACCCTGGACGTGACCCGCGACAACCTCAAGGTCGCCAAACACAGCCTGAAGCTCTCCCAGGATCGCCAGGCCGAAGGTGTAGCTACCCGCCTTGATGTAGCCCAGGCCAGCGCCCAGGTGGCGTCCATCGAGGCGCGCCTGCCAAGCCTTGAAGCCCGGCGCGACGACCTGATCAACGCCCTCAGCCTGCTTGCCGCCGAACCGCCACGCAGCCTGCAGGCCGAGTTGCTGCAGGGTGGTGAGCTGCCGGCACCGCAGCAGACGTTCGCCATCGGCCTGCCGTCCGAGCTGGCCGAGCGGCGCCCCGACATTCGCCAGGCCGAGGCGCGCCTGCATGCTGCCACCGCGAGTATTGGGGTGGCCAAGGCCGACTTCTATCCCAGCATCCGTCTGTCTGGCAACGTCGGCTTCCAGGCCATGCAACTGGCCGATTTCGGCGGCTGGGATTCGCGCCGCTTTGCCTTCGGCCCGCAGCTGTCACTGCCGATCTTCGAGGGTGGCCGGCTCAAAGGCACCCTGGAACTGCGCGAGGCGCAGCAGCAGGAGGCCGCGTTGAACTACCGCAAGGTGGTGCTCGGCGCCTGGCACGAAATCGACGATGTGCTACGCCTTTACAACGCCAGTCAGTTGCGTCGCGATCACCTGGCCGAAGCGGTGCGACAGAACCGCATCGCCCTGGAAACCGCCCAGCGCCAGTATGTGGAAGGGGCGGTGGACTTTCTCAACGTGCTGACCGTGCAGGGGGCCTTGCTGGCCAGCGAAGAGCAGTTGATCGACAGTTCTGCCGCGGTGTCGCAGGCGCTGGTGGGCCTGTACAAGGCCTTGGGCGGAGGCTGGCAGGCATTCGATGAGCAGCCGCAGCATTCTCACAGCTAGAGAGGGAGCACAGATGCAAATTTCCTTGAACGGCAAGCGCGCCATCGTCAGCGGCTCCACCGCTGGCATTGGCCTGGCCATCGCTATCGGCCTGGCCGAGGCGGGCGCCGAAGTGGTACTCAACGGCCGCACCCAGGCCCGTGTCGACGACGCGCTCAAGGCCGTGCGCGAGCGTTTGCCGCAAGCGCGAATCATCGGCATCGCCGCCGACCTGAGCACGACAGAGGGCGCGCAGCAGCTGTTCGATCAAGTGCCGCATACCGATATCCTGGTCAACAACCTCGGTATCTTCGAGCCCAAGCCATTCTTTGAGATCGACGATGCCGACTGGCAGCGCTTCTTCGACGTCAACGTGCTCAGCGCCGTGCGCCTGTCGCGCCATTACGCCCAGGGCATGGCCGAGCGCAAGTGGGGGCGGGTGGTCTTCCTGTCCAGCGAGTCGGCGTTGCAGATCCCGACCGAGATGATTCATTACGGCATGACCAAGACAGCGCTGCTGGCGGTTTCCCGTGGCCTGGCTGAGACCTTGGCCGGTACCGGGGTGACCGTGAACTCGGTGTTGCCGGGGCCGACCCGCTCGGAAGGGGTGGGCGACTTCTTTGCCAAGCTGGCGCAGGAACAGGGTGTTTCCACCGATGAGCTGGAGGCCAATTTCCTCGCCGAGCACCGGCCGACTTCGCTGATCAAGCGGCTGGCGACGGTGGAGGAAGTGGCCAACATGGTGGTGTACCTGGCATCGATGCAGGCCAGTGCCACCACCGGGGCTGCCTTGCGGGTGGATGGCGGGGTACTGCGCTCCATCGCCTGATTGTCCGTTGCCTGTTCCGGCCTCTTCGCGGGGCCGGTACAGAGCTCAGAGAGGCCTCAGCAACCCAAAGCGCTTGCGCAATGCCCAATCCAGCAACCGCGTAGGCAGCAACCGGGCCATCAATGGCAACGCCGTGCTGCCATTGCCCAACCGCACCACCGCCGGTGCCGGCGACTTGCCCACTGCCGCCAACACCCCTTGGGCAAACACCGCCGCTGATGTCGGCTTATCCTGCGACGCCCGCGCCCGCGCCTGCACATGCTCGCGCAGCGGCCACCACGCCGAATCCGCCGCCAACACCTCTTCGGCCTGGCGCTGGGCATTGCTGGCGAACTGCGAGGCAATCGCTCCGGGCTGCACTTCCATCACCTGAATTCCGAACGGCGCCAGCTCCAGGCGCAGGGCATCGCTCAAGGCATGCACGGCAGCCTTGGACGCGCAGTAGGCCCCGGCGAACGGCGTGACCAGCACGCCCGAGACACTGCCGATATTCACCACCAACCCGCGCGCACGGCGCAGCAGCGGGAACAGTGCGCGGGTGACGCCAACCACGGCGAAGACGTTGGTCTCGAATTGCTGGCGCAGCGCCTCGACGCCGCCATCGAGCAGCGGCCCCATGGCGCCGTAGCCGGCGTTGTTGATCAGCATGTCGAGGCGCCCGTGTTGCGCTTCCAGCTCATCGGCCAGGCGCCTGAGCGCTTCGCCATCGTTGACATCCAGTTGCCGTGCGGTGAAGCCGGCGGCGGACAGTTGCTCGACATCGTCGGGTTTGCGGGCCGTGGCCCAGACTTCGTGGCCGGCATCGCGGAAGGCGTCGGCCAGAGCGCGGCCGATGCCGCTGGAACAACCAGTGATCAGGACGGTGGGCATGGAGTAAGCCTTCAATTAATTGGCGAATGAGCCTTGCAGGTGTTCAGCGCGAAATTCCAGGGTCTGCGGCCGGTAGCCGGAGCGCAGCGGCGGCAGTGGCAGGCAGTCCTTCCACTCGGCCCCAGGTTGCAATTCACCCGGCCCGCGATAGCGCGGTGCGTTGTAGGTGTTTTCCGCCAGGTTCACGGTATCGCCCGGCGCGTACGCCGCCACGCGCCAGCGCAGTTCGGTCAGTGGCGCCTGGCTGCCGTTCTTCATGCGCACTTGCAGCGCTCGGTCGGCAGGGCAGTGTTCGGGAGCATAGGCAAGACGCAGTTCCAGGCGTGCCAGTTGCGAGGCTTCGCGGCTGTCTTGCCAGATGACGAACATTGCCACGAGGCCGAGGCCACAGACGGCGGCGAGGGTGATCGGCAAGGCCTTGGCCGGGTAGCGCAACAGCAGCACCAGCCAGGTGAGGATGAGAAAGGCACCGATGATCATGGGGCAGGCAGACCTTGGTTGCGCAGGTCTGACCATCGTAGCGCCAAATCGGGTCGGCCTCAAAAGTAAGGGGCCGCATTGGCGGCCCCTTGGGTATTGCTTACTGCGCGATGGTCTTCACCGATACGCCGCGCTCGATCGGCGTCGAGGTGCGTCCATACACATCCTCGAAGCGTTCGATGTCGTCCTCGCCCAAGTAGCTGCCGGACTGCACCTCGATGATCTCCAGCGGGATCTTGCCCGGGTTGCGCAGGCGGTGGATCGAGGCGATCGGGATGTAGGTCGACTGGTTTTCGGTAAGCAGGAACACGTTTTCGTCACAGGTCACCTCGGCGGTGCCGGAGACCACGATCCAGTGTTCGGCACGGTGGTGGTGCATCTGCAGCGACAGGCTGGCGCCCGGCTTGACGGTGATGTGCTTGACCTGGAAGCGGCCGCCCATGTCCACCGAGTCGTACGAGCCCCACGGGCGATACACTTCCAGGTGGTTCTGGGTTTCGCTGCGGCCCTGCTCGTCGAGGGTCTTGACCATCTGCTTGACGCCCTGGACCTTGTCCTTGTGGGCAATCATCATCGCGTCCTTGGTCTCGACCACGACGATGTTCTCCAGGCCGATCACCGACACCAGCTTGCCGTTGCCGTGGATCATGCAGTTGCGGCTGTCCTGCACCACCACGTCGCCCTTGGTGACGTTGCCGTTGGGGTCCTTGTCGTGGACCTCCCACAGCGACGACCAGCAGCCCACATCGCTCCAGCCGGCCGACATCGGTACCACGCAGGCGCGCTGGGTCTTCTCCATCACCGCGTAGTCGATTGAGTTGTCCGGGCAGCAGGCAAAGGTGGCTTCGTCGATGCTCAATATATCGCCATCTTCCTGGCTGCGCTCCAGGGCCAGCAGGCAGGTATCGTAGATGTCGGAGTCGTGCTTTTTCAGTTCTTCGAGGAAGCGGCTGGCGCGGAACAGGAACATGCCGCTGTTCCAGAAGTAGCCACCGGCGGCGACGAACTCGGCGGCGCGTTTTTCGTCGGGTTTCTCGACGAACTGGGCGACCCGGGCCACGCCCTCGGGCAGCAATGCGTCCTGGCTGGAACGGATATAGCCGTAGCCGGTTTCCGGTTTGGTCGCGGGCACGCCGAACAACACCATTTCGCCACGCTCGGCGGCCACAGTGGCCAGGGCCAGGGCACGTTGCAGGGCCTTCTGGTCGTCGATCACGTGGTCGGCAGGCAGCACCAGCATCAAGTCGTCACGGCCTTCGTTGACCAGTTTCATGGCCGTCATCGCCACCGCTGGCGCAGTGTTGCGACCGAACGGCTCCATCAGGATGCCCTGGGTTTCCAGTTTCAGCGCCGCGAGCTGCTCCTGGACGATGAACTTGTGGTCCTTGTTGCAGACCACGACCGGGGTGTCCATGCCTTCGAAGCGCAGGCGCTCGAGGGTCTGCTGGAACAGAGTGTGTTCACCGGTCAGCGCCAGGAACTGCTTGGGGAACTGCTTGCGCGACAGAGGCCACAGACGCGAACCGCTACCACCAGAAAGAATTACCGGGATCATCATGTTTCTCCAATAGTCGTTATGAGGCAGGGGGATCAGTTGCTAGCCACGGGGCGAGTTACCCACACCGGCGACAAGTTGCTGCCGGAACCCGTTACGTACAGCACGGCCGCTTCGCCACGCTCCAGGGCGACCGGTTTCAGGTCGCTGACTTTCTTGTTGCCTTCGAACAAGGCCAGGTTGACCTTGACCGGATTGATTTCACGCTCGCCACGGCCCTTGGTGGCCACCGACGGCACCACTTCGGTCTTGCCGTCGGCGGTTTTCAGGGTCACTGCCTGGTCGCTGAGGTTCTGCACGCGTACCAGGGCTTTCTGCTTGTTCTTGAACGGTGGTTCTTCGATCAGCTGCGGGCTGCCGCTGGTGCTGTTGACCAGGGTGTAGTACTTGTCCGCAGCCAGCTTCACCGGCACGCTCTTGCCGCCAACCTGGGCGGTGTAGTCACCGCCCGGCAGGAAGCTGAAGTCGCTGCTGGCCTGGGCGCCAACCTGCTTGATCTGGGTGTTGCCGACGCTGGCCGCAGCCGGGGCGCTGGCAGCGTTGTACAGGCGCACGAAGGTCGAGCCCTTTGGTGCGCTCGGGCCGTACAGCGCGGCGTCGGCACCGGCGAAGGCCTGCATGGACGCAAGGGAAAGGCCGGCCGCGAGGGTGAGGGCTTTGGCAATGGAAGTCTTGGTAGTCATGTGCATTTCCTCTCTATCGATCAGTGATTCGTCCGGGTGGACGACAAGGCCAGGTTTTCTTCGGATTGACTGGAGTTCTTCAGCTGCGCGATCCACTGCGGGTCGAAGCTGCTGAGGTCGTTGGTCATGGGCAGATAACGTTCGGGGAATTCCCACACCACCACTTGTGGCGCGGCGTTCTTGAAGGCATCGCTCTGCAGGTACTTGAGCATCGGCAGCAGCGGGCCGTGGCCGTCTTCGGCGTAGTTGGCGACGTCGCTGTGCAGTGCCTGTTGCAGCGCACCAAGGAAGTTCCAGTGCGGGTTGGCGCTGTAGCTGGTGCCCACCAGGGCGACCGGGATCTGGTTGTCGGCGAACAGGGCGTCGTTGCCATCGCCTTCGGCCTCGGCTGGACGGGTGGTGCGTTGTTGCAGGTTGTCCGGGGTCGGCAAAAGGTTGCTGAACAGCGGGTCCAGCGGCAGGAAGTTGGTCAGGTCGCCCTTGTACGGGGCGGTGCTGCCGGCCTCGGTGATGAAAGTCTGTGGGTCGCCGTTGAGCAGGCTCTGGCGGCTGACCGCTTCGGCCAGTGCCTGCGCCGCCACTTCGGCACCCATCGGCGTCCAGTGGGTGTCGGTGCGCAGGAACACCTGGCCACGAGCCTTGGCCTGCTCCAGTGCAGCCATCAGGTCAGGGGCGAACACGTTGGCCTGGCGCGCCTGGGCATGGAACTGGTTGTACAGGTCGTCATGCAGGCTGGCGGGTTGCTCCTTGCCGATGTATTCGGAATACACCCGTGCCTTGGCCGGGATGATCGCCAGCACCAGCTGGCTGCCATGCTTCTGCAGGGTGTCACGCACACCGCGGATCAGTGCCAGGTTGTCCTGCATCAGCTGTTCGGCACCGGCGGTGGGCTTGAACTCTTCGTCGCTGAACAGCCACTGGTCGCGGCCCAGCACCACGCCAGGGCGGCCTTCGTTGAATAGTTTGAAGTCCAGTGCGGCCCAAAGGTTGGTGCCCAGGCGCTTGATCGGGAACTGGTCGTCGTAGTGGGTTTCTGCGGCCTTGGCCAGCTTGCCGTTGAGCAGGGTCATCTGCTCGGTACGGTGGAAGCTCTCGAAGCCACCGGTGGACCAGGCACCCATGCCCACCAGCAGGCCGAGGAACGACAGGGAATAGGTGACGCGTAATGTCCGGGTCATGTCATCCACCTCAGAACTGGAAGTACAGGAACGGCGAGTAGCTCTGCGCCGAAAGCTTGAGGATCGAGGCCACGAACAGCAGCAGGATCAGGGCGCGGGTCATCACCCGGGTCCAGTCCAGGCCGATCGAGCCGTCGGCGTTGACTTGCACCGGGGTGGCGTTCGCCGTCGGGTTCGCGTTGCGGTAGAAGTCGCGCAGACCGAAGAACGCCAGGGTGAGGTAGGCGATCACCAGGGTCGCCACCTGCAGGCCGGTGAGCTGGGCGCGGTTGAGTTCCGACAGCTGCCACTCACCGAAGCTGAACATGGCGCCGTACATGCGGGCGGCGACGTGCAGGTTCTCGGCACGGAAGATCACCCAGCCGACCACCACCAGCAGGAAGGTGAAGGCCCACTTGACCGGGTTGAAGCGCTGCGGGTTGGTGTCGATGCCCAGCGCCCTCTCGATCGCCAGCCACATGCCGTGCCAGGCGCCCCAGATGATGTAGGTGAAGTTGGCACCGTGCCACAGGCCGCCCAGCAGCATGGTCAGGAACAGGTTGCGGTAGGTGTTGAAGGTGCCTTTGCGGTTGCCGCCCAAGGTGATGTACAGGTAGTCGCGCAGCCAGGTCGACAGGCTGATGTGCCAGCGCCGCCAGAATTCGGTGATCGACTGGCTGATGTACGGCTGCTTGAAGTTCTCCATGAAGCGGAAGCCCATCATCAGGCCCAGGCCGATGGCCATGTCGCTGTAGCCGCTGAAGTCGAAGTACAGCTGCGCGGTGTAGGCCAGGGCACCCAGCCAGGCGTCGCCGGTGGTCGGGTTCTGCAGGGCGAAGCAATGGTCGGCGACCACCGCCAGGGTATCGGCGATGAACACTTTCTTGATGAAGCCCTGCATGAAGCGGGTGCAGCCTTCGGAGAACTTGTCCAGGGTGTGGGTGCGGTTGTTGAACTGGTCGACCAAGTCCTTGAAGCGCAGCACGGGGCCGGCGATCAAGTGCGGGAAGATCGCCACGAACGCCGCGAAGTCGATCAGGTTACGGGTGGCCGGGGTATCGCCGCGGTACACGTCGATGATGTAGCTGATCGACTCGAAGATGTAGAACGAGATACCGATCGGCAGCAGCACGTGGGTGAGGATGAAAGGCTCCAGGCCGAACGAGGTGATGATCGCATTGAGGCTGTCGACGCCGAAGTTGGCGTACTTGAAGTAGCCGAGGATCGCCAGGTCCACGCCGACGCCGAGCAGCAGCCAGCGCTGGGCCGGTTTGGTGCGCACGCCGGCGGCGCCGACTTTCAGGCCGATCCAGTAGTTCCACAGGGTCACCCCAGCGAACAGGGCGAGGAAGTCGACTCGCCACCAGGCGTAGAAGATGTAGCTGGCGACCAGCAGCAGCAGGTTGCGATAGCGTTGCCCGCTCAAGTAGTACAAGCCGAGGAAGACCGGCAAGAACAGGAACAGGAACACGTTGGACGAGAAGACCATCCCGGTTCTCCTTGTTGTTCACAGCATCCGGGGCACAGCGCCCCCCAAACCCCCCACGCCAAAGGTGGGGGGACCTAGCCCCCGCGGGGGCGCGTTATTTCTTCGATTCTGCGCTCGGGTCGTAGACCCGCGTCATGTCGCCGCCGAGCCTGAAACTGTTGAACGGCTGCATGTGCTGCTTGCGCTGCAGGGTGTCGCCAACGCAGTGATAGAGCGCACACCAGGGTTCGAGCCAGGAGTACTTGCTGTCGACCTTGAGATCGGTCAGGTCCTGCTTCTCACCGGCGCGCTCCTTGAAGTGGCTTGGGTCGCGGGCACCGGCCAACACGCCCTCGCCCAGACGTTGCAGAGCGAAGTTGTTCTCGGCGCGCAGGTCGACGCCGTTGACCTGGGCGAAGCTGGCGATCATTGCCAGCGGCGGCAAGGCGTAGTTGTGATAAGCCAGGGCGCGCTGCTTGCGCTTGATCTCATTGGGCAGGAAGCCCTGATCGTCCACCTGGTTGGCGCCGATCTTGTATTCCTTCACGGCCCAGTCGAACAGGTCGCGGCGGTCGGTGGCCACGGCGGTGGCCATCACCGACCAGGCCGCCCAGTAGCTGTGGTTGTTGATCTTCGCCAGCGGCAGGTCGCTCCAGTCGCGCACGGTCTGCTCGGCGAGGCGGGCGAACCACTTCTCGATCAGCTCGGCCTCGGCCTGGTGCGCGGCCAGCGGCTGCGAGTTGGAGAATTTCAGGCGCAGCCACGACCCGCTCATGCTGCCCAGCGCCCATTTGCGCATGGACTTGCCGGTGTGGTTGTAGTCGGTGGACAGCAGCGCATCGGCGCGAGCCCAGCTACCGAGCCAGGCCAGGGTGCAATCGAGCTGCGCCGGGCGGCCATCACGCATGTACTGGCCGACCATCTTGCTCACGCCCTTCTCGAGCGTGGTGATGTCTTCGGTGGACTTGCGGAAGGCTTTTTCCGAGGCGACGTTGAGCGTCGCCCGGGCCTTGTCCGAGCCTTCGTACTTGCTGCGGAACTGCAGCGCGCCGGTGTACGGCTTGGGGGCCGGTTCGCAGCGGAAGTTGCCGTCCCCGGTCTTCAGCTTCTCGATGCCCTCGTAGTAACCCTGCGGGGGCACCAGTGCGGCATGGGCGGCGCTACCGAACATGGCAAGGGTGAGCAGGGCGGGGCTGAAGATTCGCTTGAATAGGGTCATGATCGCCTCACTGTCCGGCCTGCGCAGTCTGCGCGGGCACGGCGAAGTTGTTGCGTTTGCAGAGCTTGGCCTCGACTTTCTGGGTGCCGCTTTCCGGCCCCTGGACCTCGAAGGCCAACAGGTTCTGGCTGGCCCAGTCCTCGTCTTCGCGCATCTGGAAGACGAAGCGGCCGTCAGTATCGGAGGTTTCCGGTTTTTCCAGCTTGATGTCCTCGTGGCGGCCGTTGAGGTACCACAGGGTCGCCTGCAGCACCTTCACCGAAGGGTCTTCGAACTTGATGTCCATCTGCAGGTTGCGGTTGACCAGGTCCTTGATCACGCCGCCCTTGCCATTGACCATCAGCTCGTTCTTGCCAGGCTTGAGCGTGGTGCTGGCGCTCATCAGCGCCGGGCGCGCATCGCAGCCGTCGTCGAGCAGGCCGAGGATCTGCCGCCAGATGGTCTCCTGGTCCAGGCGGTACAGCGGCGAGAACTCCCAGATGAGGATCTTCGGCGGGTGGTTCTGGAATTCTTCGCTGCCCAGATACTGGATCATCGAGCCTTCAAGGCCGCCACCGGGGAAGGCGACGTTGAGCACGTCGGCGCCGATGTACTGCTCGAGGAAGCCGCTGAAGTTGTAGTTCTTGCCACTGTGGCTGGTGCCGACCAGGGTGATCTGAGCGTTGCCGCTGTCACCGAACAGGTCGTCGCCGCCGCCGGTCGAGCCTTTCGGTTCGGTGGCGAACTGGTCCATGTACTGCACCGCGTAGCTGGTGCCGCAGAGCTGGCCGGCAACGTTGTGCAGGGTGCCGGTCTTGCCCATGCGCCCGGACTTGTGGGTTTCGAATTCCTTGCGCGGGATGCCTTCGAAGGCCGGCATCTTGTGCACGGTGTCGGCCACGATCTTGGCCGCGCGCTCGGCGCCGTAGGGCGTCCAGTGCTGGTCACCGCGGAAGTAGAAATCCTTGCCCTGGTCGGCGGCGGCCAGCTGCTCGTTGGTCAGCGGCGACAGGTCGGGCACGTTGTAGCCCATGCTGGCGAAGCGCTTGAGCATGGCCTGGTAGTTGCCCAGCGCCTTCTGATAGTCGAAAGCGGCTTTCTCGTCGGGCTTGAGCATGTTGCGGTTCACCAGGCCACGGGTCGGCTGATAGACCACGACCAGTTCCACACCGCGTTTCTTGAACGCATCGTGCACCTGCTGCAGGCGCTTGTAGCCGGCCGGTGTGGTGTTGAACTCGGTGCGCAGGTCTTCGCGGGTCCGGAACAGCCAGTCGCCCTGGGCCTGCACCAGCGTGGTGAAGTTCTGCTGGTAGCGGGTGGTGTAGCGGCTGGCGTCATGCGCCTCGGGGCACAGCTGGCAGCAAGGTTCGGCGGTGAAGGTCGGGGCCTTCACTTCGTCGGCGCGCACGCCCTGGCTGATGGCCAGGAGGGCGGCGGACAGGCCCAGCAGTTTCATCAGGTGTGGAGTCATGGTCTGGGCTTCCTTAATCGATCATTTCGGTCTGGCGTTCGACCGGGTCGATCAGCACGGCCTTCTGCTGGCGCACCAGCAGGTCGAGGATTTCGTCCTGGCGCTCGCCGAGGATGCCGTTGAGGCTGATGCCGCTGGCTTTGCGCGGGGCGAGCATGGACACCTTGTACAACTCGACCGACAGCGGCGAGTCGATCGACAGCGGGCCGGAGCCGTTGGCCGCCAGCTCGCCGCCGACCACAATCAGCGACACCTTGGTGTCGAACGGGTCGAGGGCGATGTCGCGGTCGGTGTCGGACAGGTCCTTGATGTGCCCGTACACGCCGACCAGGCCGTTGGCCATGGCGATGTTCTCGTACAGGCGGATGTTCACGCTGTTGCGCACGCGGATACCGTGGCGACGGTTGTTGATCAGCTTGTTGCCCCAGATCAGGTTGTCGCCGCTCTCATACAAGGTGATGCCGTCGGTGTGGTTGCGGTAGATCTCGTTGTAGGCCACCAGGTTGTTGACGCTGTTGCGGTCGATCACCACGCCCGAGAGCTTGTTGTCGTAGCTCTTGTTGTTGATGATCCAGCTGTCGTTGACTTCACGGGAAACGATGATGCCGTGCTTCTTCTTGGTGCCGTACACGGTGTTGCCGGCGATGATCAGGCGGTGCGAACGGTCGTGCGGGTCGATGCCGTAGACGATGTTGTCGTGGTAGGTGTTGTCCTTGACCACGAAGTCGGAGGTCTCGTAGCAATAGAAGCCGTACCACATGTCGCTGAAGGTCGAGCCGATGATCCAGCCGGTCGGCTCCGGGCGGCCCATGCGCTGGGACATGTTCGGTGTGTACTGCGAAATGCTCACGCCGTACGACTTGGACTTGGCATAGCCGAAGCTGGCCATCTTCGTGTTGACGATATAGGTCTCGGTACCGCCCCACGACAACAGGAACGGGCGGAATTCCTTGGGCGAGCGGAAGGTCGCCGGGCCGTTGTCCTTCTCGCGCCAGCCAGTCACCTGGGTGTCGGTGACGAACAGCTTGCCGTCGTTGACCAGGAACGAACCGCCTTCCTGGGACAGGCGCAGCTGCTTGACCTTGCCATCGATCTCGAGAATGCCCTTCTGCCCGACCACGATCGGCAGGCGCGCCAGGTACACGCCTGGTTCGACTTCGCTGAGGTACTGCTTGGGCACCTTCTTGCTCAGTTCGACCAGGTCGATATGGCCGTCATCGATGAAGATCGCCTGGGGAATGCCATGCTGGCGCTGCACCCACTCGGCGGCCTTGTTGTCGCCGCCGACGAATTCCTTGAGGGTGTCCTCCTGGAACATGCGCCGGACGCTGACCTTGCCCTTGTGACGGCGGTCGATCTTCTTCTGCACCGCTGCGGCGGTGTAGCCGGTCAGGTCGGGCAGTTTCGGCGGGTCCATCTGCAGCGGCTCGATCGGAGCGCTGGCCACGGTGTAGGTCTTGGCCTGCTGCAGCTCCTTGGCGATCACCTGGGGCTCTGCGGCGACAGCCAGGTGGCTTGCCAGCAGCAAAGCGCTGGCCAGGAGGCTGTGACGGATGTGCGGGTGAAGGTTCATCAGGGGTCTCCCGGCCTCAGAAGCGCCAGATCACGTCGACGAAGGCGCGGTGCATGTACGAGTCCGTTTCCTTGCCGTAGGCATCGCCCGGCTTGAACACACCGGCACGCAGGCGCACCAGGGCGGAAGGCTCATCGATCGCCTGGCTCATCGAGGCCGGCAGCAGGCCTTGCTTGAAGTACTTGGTGACGACCACGTCCATTTCCTGGCCGAGGTCTTTTTCGCCGTCGACCAGCTGGCGGTTCACGCCGTTGTCGTCGACCACCGCGTTGATGCCGCTGGAACCGATGTTCTGGTTGCCGTCGACGCGCCAGAACTTGTGGTAGATGAGGCTGGCGTCGTAGTCGTCGCGCAGCTGCCAGGAGGCGAACAGGGTGGCCGCCTGCAGGTTGCCTAGCTCGCCGCGGAAGGCTTCGCCGAAGCGGTGTACGCGCGAGCGGGTGCCGGTGAAGTTGGAGCGGTTGCTCTCAAGACCTGTCTGCTCGAAGTTGTTCGAACCATCGTCGCCTCCGCCGCCGCTGCCGCGGGCGTAGGCTGCACCGACCTGCCATTGCGGGTCCAGGCGCAGGCGGATGCCAAGGTCGGTGGCCCAGGCGTTGACGTCGCCGCTCTGCTTGCCGGTAGCGACCTGGTCGTCACCGACCAGTTGTGAGCTCAGGGTGTCGCGGTTGCCGGTCAGCCAGGTGACGCTGCCCCAGTAGTTGACGGTGTGGTCGTTGCGCCAGTTGTAGGCGTCGCTGTTGGCTTCCAGGCCCAGCCAGGTGAGGTCGCCGGTGCGGGTCTTGTCCAGCGCGTCGACGGTTTCGCCCGGGTTCTTCAGGCTGCCGCTGTCATGGGTGTGATGGGCGCGTACACCCACCCAGTGGCCAGGGGTCCACTGCGTGGCGACGTTGCCGTAGATATGCGTGCGGTCCTTGTCTTCCGGGGCCAGCTCGGTGAGGTCGGTGCGGTATTCGCTGAAGCGCTGGGCCACGCCCAGGTCGGCCTTGAGCAAGGTGGTGTCGAAGGTCCAGTTCAGCGCTTCGATGTTGGTGTCACGCCACATGCCGTCGTCGCTGCGCAGGCGCTGGCGGCCGAGGCGCAGTTGCTCGCCCGGGTAGGCGGTGAGGCCGCTGTAGCCGACCCAGAACTCGCGCATGGCCAGGTAGCTCTTGTCGGGCTTGCGGCTGTCGTCGCCGGTGTCGGTGGTGGTGCCGTCGTCGTTCTGGCGCAGGGTATCGGTTTCGATGGTGTCGGTGGCCGCAACCGCTTGGCCCATGGCGTAGGCGCTCCAGTTGCCGCGCTCGCCGTAGACCCACGGGCGCAGGTCGAGGCCCAGGCCGTTTACGTCGCCGCCGGAGCGGGTGCCGAGGTCACGGTCGTCTTCTGACTGGCCGGTGATCTTCACATCCAGGCCGAAGTTCTTCTGGGCGGTCATGTCCGCCAGGGTCGGGCAGGACCACAGCAGGGCGAAGCTCAGGCCGATGCCGGCTTTCACGAAGGGATTGAGCGTCATAGCGAGTCCTCACCGTCTACTTCTTTTTCGTCGTCTTGCAGGGCTTCGAGGGCCAGGGTGCTGTTGGCGCCCTGAACCATGCTGCCGCGGGCCTGTTTCTCCTGCGCCAGCAGGCTCTGCGCCTGGCTGCGCTGGTCAGGCGTGAGTTGCTGGTCGAGCTGCTGCAGCAGTTCGCTGGACTGTGGCGTCGGGTTGACCTGAGCCAGCTGGGCGAACACCCAGGCGTTGCCCGGTTGCGGGCGGATGCCATGGCCTTCGCTGAACAGCTGGGCGAGGGCATAGTCGGCGCTGTTCTGGCCGCCACGGGCGGCAGTCAGCAGGTTGTCCACAGCCTTCTGTGGCTCGACCTTGCCCAGGTAGCCGCGGCGGTACAGCTGGCCGAGGTAGTAATGGGCGCTGACTTCGCCGGCGTCGGCGGCGGCCTGCAGGTGTTGCTCGGCCTTGACCGCATCGGCGGGCAAGGTCTTGCCTTCGTAGTACAGGCGGCCCAGCAGCAGCTCAGCGCGTGGCTGTTCGGCTTCGCGGCCCTTGTCGATGTAGGCCATCAGCTGGTCGGTGTCGCCCAGCTCGGGGAAGTCGTACAGCAGCTGCGCCAGGCTGACCCAGGACGCCGGGTTGGCCGGGGCGACCTGTTCGAGCAGGTCCTTGGCGGCTTTTTCGTCGGTCTGGCCGAGGCTGCGGTCAGCCAGCACGCGGGCGACACTGTCGACCCGGGTAGCCGGCACCGCGCCACGGGCATAGGCGGATTTGAGCTGGCCGAGCAGGGCGGCCTGTTGATCGGCCTGGCCACGCTTCTGGTACACGGTGGCCAGCTCGACGTAGCAGATGTCGGTGGTGTTAAGGGCGGCCTTGCAGATTTTCTCGACATCGCCCAGGTGCTGGTCGTAGGTACCTTGGGTGCGGTACAGCAGCACCTGGGCCAGGCCCGCTTCCGGGTTGCCGGCGGCGCGCCACTGGTCAATCTGCTGCTGGGCGTTGACCTTGGGGAAGCTCTGCGGGTAGGTCAGGTAGAGCATCGCCAGCGGGATCAGGGTATTGCCTTCACCTTGCTTGGCGGCGAGCTTGAGCAGGGTTTCGGCTTCCTCGCGCTCGGCCTGGGTGCTGTCCGGCTTGGCCACCAGCAGGCGGCCGAGGCGTGCCTGGGCACGGGGCGAGGTAGCGGCGGCAGCGCGATAGGTGGCTTCGGCTTCACGGATTTTCGCCGGCTCACGGGTGGCTACCTTGATGTCGGCCAGGCCCACTTGCGCGTCGCTGTAGCCGAGGTCGGCCAGGGCCTTGTAGTTGCGCTCGGCCAGCGCGGTGTCACCGCGCTTGAGGGCTTCGTTGGCCAGGCGCTGGTCGGGCAAGCCCGCACAGCCGGCCAGGGCGACCGCCGCAGCCAGGGCACAGAGGCCCAGGCTTGCGCTTTTCTTATGGGAAATCATCACGGGATCCTCTTACAGACCACGGGCCACGGCTTTGTCGATCAGCCAGTTCAGCGAAGGGCCACGGTCGCTGTTGACCGCGGCCGGGCGGCCGGCGAGTTCAGCCGGCAGGGCGCTGTCGGGCTTGATCTGCACGCGGATGTCGGAGGCCAGGTCATCGCTGTTGAGGCTGGCGCTGCTGACGATCTGGCCAGTGCGCACGTCGTCTTCGCCGGCCACCTGGAAGTTGACCCGGGTACCTGGCTTGACCTCGTCGAACTGGCGGTAGCTGAAGCGCGCCTCGACCATCGGGGTGGTGGTGCGCGGCACCAGCTGGAAGATCGGCTGGCCCTTGGCGGCGTACTGGCCGTCGTCCACCAGTTGGCGGGCGATCACGCAATCGCAAGGGCTGGTGAGGGTGCCGGAGAGCTGCTTGCCGAACAGCTCCTCGATCTTCGCCGGCTCCAGTTGCGAGTCGTCCAGGTTGCCCTTGAGCATGTCCAGCATGCTGGTGGTGAAGCTGGCCAGCGGCGCGCCCTTGACGATCTGCCCACCGGTTTCGGCCAGGCTGTTGACGGTACCGTCGCGCGGCATGGTGACGGTGGTGGTCGGCACGGCGACCACGCCGGCTTCGGCATGGCTGACGAAGTACATGCCGTACAGCGACTTGGCGACGAAGCCGAACGCGGCCACGCCGACCACGAACACGCCGAGGGTCACGGTCACCGCCTTGAGCCGGCCGAAGGCGGACAGGCCGGAGCCCCCATCCTTCTGTTTGCGGGCCTTGGTGAAGTTGTCGCGCTGCAGGGTGCTGAGTACGTCGCCTGCGGTGATCAACTCACCCGACAGGTGGCTGGTGATGATGTGGCGCAGGGTGGCGATGTCGCGGGGTTCGAGGTTCTGGAACTGCGCACCGGTACGGCCGCTGCCGCTGTTGTAGCCGCGCACCTGGAACTCGATGTCCATCGACAGGCCGAGGTTGTCGACCGTGAACTGCAGGCGACCGCGCAGTACTTCACCGACCGACAGTGGCTGTTTGGTGTGGAAGCTCAGGCCACCGGCGGAGAGGTCGTCGACCTTCACATCGTGGGCCTGGCGCTCTTTGTCGAGGAAGCGCAGCTTGGCCGGGATGCGCACTCGGGCGTGTTGGCGCTGGGCTTCGGACTCATGCACGACGTTGACGTTCACGGCGGTATTCATCTGGGTTTGTTCCTGTTAGTTCCGATCCGGGTTGGGCTCACACGACCATGAACAGCACAGCGACGAAGATGCTGGCAGCCGAGAAGGTCATGGTCCGCGAGGACCAGGTGTTGAACCATTGTTGAAAACTGGCGAGGTCACGCTTGAGGGCAGTCGGTTGGCGGGTCCAGGACTGCTTGTCGAGGCGGAAGAACACGTAGATCTTCATCAGCGCGCCGACGATCTGGTTGTAATAGAGAATCAGCGGGTAGGCCGGGCCTACGTTGTGGCCGGAGCACAGCAGCATGATGGTGAGGATCAGGCGGGTGATGCCGATCCACAGCAGATACACCAGCAGGAACGCCATACCGAACTTGAGGCTGGCGATCACCGCCACGGTCAGCCCGAGCAGGCTGGTCCACATCGACACGCGCTGGTCGAACAGCACGATGCTGGTAAACAGGCCCAGGCGGCGCAGGCCGAGGCCCAGGGCACGGGAGTTCTGCCGCAGGTTGTTGCCGTACCAGCGGTACATCAGCTTGCGGCTGGCCTTGAGAAAGCTCTTTTCCGGCGGGTGCTCGACCGTGTTGATCGCGGCGTCCGGCACGTAGAAGGTGTCGTAGCCCAGGCGCATCAGGCTGAACCAGCTGGACTTGTCGTCACCGGTGAGGAACTTGAAGCGGCCCAGGCGCCAGTGCATCAGCGAGTCGCTTTCGACGTCGGCGATGAACTCGGGGTTGGTCACAACGCTTGCGCGGAACATCGACATGCGCCCGGTCATGGTCAGCACGCGCTTGGACAGGGCCATCGAGCACATGTTGATGTGGCGCTGGGCGAAGCGCAGCTTGTGCCACTCGCTCATGATGTAGCCGCCGCGCACTTCGCAGAACTCGTTGGTGGTCAGGCCGCCGACGTTGGGGAACAGCTTGAACCACGGCACGGTCTTGCGTACCACGCCTTCGCCGAGCACGGTGTCGCCGTCGATCACCGCGACCACGGCGTTTTCGTCCGGCAGCATCCGCGAGATGGCGCGGAAGCCGTAGGCCAGGCCGTCGCGCTTGCCGGTACCGGCGATGCGCACGATGTCCAGTTTGACGTGGGCGGGCGGGTTGTAGCGGGCCCACAGGCTCTTCACCAGCAGTTCATCGGACATTTCCACCAGCGAGCAGACCACGGTGGTGGGATAGCCGCATTCGATCGCCTCGCGAATCACCGAGCTGTACACCTGGGCAGTGGTCAGCGCTTCGATACGGAAGCTGGTGACCATCAGGTATACATGCGACGGCGCGGCGGAGTCGCCCATCTTTTGTACTTTGCGGCGCAGGTACGGGTAGACGCCGTAGAGGAAGATCATGCCGCGGATGAAATGGGTGGCGCCCATGGAATAGCGCCAGATGCCGACTGCGCCGACCAGGAAGATGAAGTGCTTCGACTGCGAGTCGAAGATATCGGCTGGCAGGGCCAGGGCGATCAGCATGAGCAGGCTCATGTAGAGCAGCCACCCGGCGCACTGCAACAGCACAGTCTGGAGCCTTTGCATGTTCAGCATCCGTCGAGAATTCGGGAAAGGGTGGGCAGCGCAGGTGCCGCTCTTGCAAGAGCACCCCGCTGCCCGGTCGAGCACTTACCAGCAGATGCCTTCGGTACGACTGGTGGTGCAGGTCGGCTTGCCCATGAAGCCGACCAGGTCGATCACCTGCTTGCCGGCCGGCGCTTGCTCGGCAAGGGCGCGGAACTGCTCGTCACGGTTGCCCAGGACGATGATGTCGGCGTTGGCGATGACCTTCTGGAAGTCGGCGTTGAGCAGCGACGAGACGTGCGGAATCTTCGACTCGATGTACTCCTTGTTCGCCCCATGGACGCGGGCGTACTCGACGTTCTCGTCGTAGATATCCAGCTGGTAGCCCTTGCCGATCAGGCGCTCGGCCAGTTCGACCAGTGGGCTCTCACGCAGGTCGTCGGTGCCGGCCTTGAAGCTCAGGCCGAGCAGGGCGACCCTGCGCTTGTCGTGGGCTTCGATCAGCTCGAATGCGTTCTGCACCTGCGATTCGTTGCTGCGCATCAGCGAGTCGAGCAGCGGTGCACGGACGTCGAGGGACGCGGCGCGGTAGGTGAGAGCACGCACGTCTTTGGGCAGGCACGAGCCACCGAAGGCAAAGCCAGGGCGCATGTAGTACTGCGACAGGTTCAGCACCTTGTCCTGGCAGACCACGTCCATCACGTCACGGCCATCCACGCCGACGGCCTTGGCGATGTTGCCGATCTCGTTGGCGAAGGTGACCTTGGTGGCGTGCCACACGTTGCAGGTGTACTTGATCATCTCGGCCACTTCGATCGGCTTGCGAATGACCGGCGCGTCGAGTTCTTCGTACAGTGCTTGCAGCACGTCACCGCTGGCGCTGTCCAGTTCACCGATGACGGTCATCGGTGGGTGGTCGTAGTCCTTGATCGCGGTACTTTCACGCAGGAACTCCGGGTTGACGGCCACGCCGAAGTCGACGCCGGCCTTTTTGCCTGAGCAGTCTTCGAGAATCGGGATCACCACGCTCTTCACGGTGCCCGGCAGCACGGTGCTGCGGACCACGATGGTGTGGCGACGATCGCTGTCGCGCAGTACGTAGCCGATTTCGCGGCACACCGACTCGATGTATTCCAGGCCCAGGTCGCCGTTTTTCTTGCTCGGGGTGCCGACGCAGATCATCGACACGTCGCTGGCGCGGATGGCCTCGGCGAAGTCGGTGGTGCCACGCAGGCGGCCGTTGGCGATGCCTTGTTGCAGCAGTGCTTCCAGGCCAGGTTCGACGATCGGCGACTTGCCCTGATTGATCAGGTCGATCTTGGTCTTGGACACGTCCACACCAATCACGTCATGGCCCCGCGCCGTCAGGCAGCCTGCACACACCGCACCCACATAACCCAAACCAAAGATGCTGATACGCATCGCTATCACCTCATGTGTTTATCACGCCAGCTCTTCCGGAAAGAGCCGGACTGGGTTGATTAACAACAGTTTTCGGGCGCACGGATCCATGGGCGAAAGCTCACTTCGCCGAGCGCAGGCATGAATAAATCCGTCGCGCACAAAGTTGTGCACTAAAAGTTGGCAGTATTAAGCCAGTCTTTAAAAGGCGTGCCCTGTCATGCAGCCGTCTTTATTGCAAAGCGCTACTTGGTGCTTTGCTGTGCTTGTTCTTTCAAGTGGAAAAATCCTTTGAAATCAACCACTAGGACGAGTTTAAAGGGGCGCGTTACTCCTCGGTTGGCAGTGCCAGTGGGGGTTCCCGTTGCACTTGCCAGGTTATCGAAGCGGGTAGTAATACCTGCTGGTTGTCATCTGTAAGTCATCTCTCACACCCCAGGGGCAGGAAATTCGTTACGGCACTATGAGCGATAGGTCGCAGGAGAAGTTCCTGAGCGGGTTCCGCTTCGATGAAAAATTTCTAAATAATTTTTCAGTAGCAAATACTTTCAAATTGATAGCACGTCACAGTTTCACCCCCAGTTATAAAGGACGAGAGTGAAGCGCGGTGTTGTTATGCCACCATGAAAAAATATTTTTCAAAATTCGTCAAAAAAGCACGAACGGTCTTATGACGTTTGGCGATAGACGGGTAATCGTCGGGTTTTTGGCGCCTGACTATTGACTTGAAGGCTATTTGCAATCGCCCTGCAATGGGGCACAGGTTGGCACATATCCGGTAACACACAAAGGCCTCACACAAGCTAAGGCTTTTCCGGCGACTGCCGTTACCCCCTTTGGACGCTCTGTGGAGCTGTTCATGTACGAAGGAGCGTCTTGGGCAACCTCGGGCCGCTGGCCACCGCGGGCGTCTCATCCATCAATCACATGGAAGAGGCGAGAGAAAGCTTATGAAGAAGACAACACAGGTAGTGATCGGCGGGGCATCGCTGCTGCTGGCTGGCATGGTGCAGGCGGGTCCCCCCGTTGAAGTGATCATCAAGAATCTTGGCACGCAAGCCGCGACGATGAAGCTGGTGACCTCCAATGAAACCAGCACCTACCAGATAGCCAACCCAAAACCCTCCAAGACAATCCAGGCTGGATCGTCGACTCCTATGCGCGTTCAGCGGGTTGTCAGCCCGGATGTGAATGCAGCCATGATCCGGTACACGATCGGCGGGAAGACCTGTGCTTTCGGTACGACATTCCAGATGCGAACGTTACCTGGAGGCATCAAACAGCCCGAGTGGACCAAAACGGCCACCCCGAGTGGAGGGGCGACCTGTACGGCCACGATCACCAGTACTGCCGCAGATTATTCATGGAAAGCTGAATTCACCATGAAGTGACAGTCAGGCGAACAGTGCACTGCTTTGGTTAACTCAAGGCAGTGCATGTGTTTAGCAACTGTATCGGGATCATGTGCTTGAGAGGGTTTGATTAATGGATGCCATCAACGGTCGTTCCGTCGCGCGTAGTGAGTCAGGCGCGCTGCAAACTATTAGGCAGGCGGATAAAGCGAGTACTCTGAACACCCAACTTCCCATCGCACAGTCGGACAGCTCAGATGAGCAGCTATCAAGTCTGGCCAAGAAACTGAGTGCTGCCGCTGAGCTGGCGGCGCAGCGTGACAGCCGTCTTTCACGCCAGGAATTGGCCGATCTGGCTGCAAGGATCATGGATCGGCTTGGCGGTCTAAGCTACTCATTAGCAAAGGATTTTTATGACTCGCAGTTGCCTGATACGCATGATGAGGAGTGGCGTGAACGCGCACGGCAGGCGAATGATTTTGCCAAGGGAAGAGGAGAAAATCCCTTCAAAGGGCTGCCTCGTGAACAACTTAGCTTGATTGTACATGATGAGAGCGGAGCCTTTACCGTAAGTGAGCGCCGTGCTGCATTGATGGAAAAAACAGATCAGCACAATCAGTGGGCCCACTCCATCATTGGCAAGATGAATGCTGAATATCAATTGACGGGGCGTACTGATCAGGGCTTGCGCGAAATTCTTGATTTTTATAATTCACTACCGCCTATAGAAGTGGCCGAATATGGGAACTACGAGGCCAATATCATGATGCAGTTATCCCTGCAGGAGGTAGAGTGGCCAGCGTCCAATACTTCATTGATCGACCTGATTGCCAAACAATGGAAAACGGAAGAAACCTCGTCCTCAGTGCCGTTTGATCCCACCTCTGATGCCATTGGCAAGGGGGGCAGCAAGGGATGACCTCGATTATTGCCCTGCACGGCGTCACACGTAGGCTGGGAGGTGAAGCCGTCCTCCAGGACGTATCGTTTTCCCTTCCCGCAGGCCAATCCTGCGCCATCGTCGGTGCCTCCGGCTCTGGCAAAAGCACACTGCTCAATCTGATCGGTCTCCTTGACCAGCCGTGTCACGGGCGCCTGGTACTGGATGGGAGTGAGGTAGCCCAGGCCGATGCCGATCAGCGTGCTATTACACGTAATCGCCTGCTTGGTTTCGTGTTCCAGAGCTTCAACCTGCTGCCCCGACTGTCCGTGCTGGACAATGTTGCGCTGCCGTTGAGCTACCGCGGCATCCGCCTGGCGTCGGCTCGGCAGATCGCCAAGGTCCAGTTGGAGAAAGTCGGCCTGGCGCCTCGTGCGAAGTATCACCCGGCCGACCTCTCCGGCGGCCAGCGGCAGCGAGTGGCAATTGCCAGGGCTCTGGTTACGGAACCACGGATTCTGCTGGCCGATGAGCCCACAGGCAATCTGGATGGTGACACGGCGCAGGACATCATCGAGCTGCTCACGACGTTGAACCGGGAGCAGTTCATGACGCTGCTGATGGTGACGCACGACCCGGCCATGGCGCAGTGCATGGATCGCTGCCTGCTGGTTCGCAACGGTGGCGTATTCGATGCCTGAAGCCGCCTACGGCCCAGGCTGGCCGCAACGCTTCAGCGAGGCCCTGTTCAGCGTTCGGCAGCTTGGTGCCCGGGCCTGGCTTGCGCTGTTTGGCATCGCAGTCGGTTGTGCCGCACTGGTGGCCCTGATGAATATCGGCCACAGCGCAGCACAGTATGCCCGGCAATTGTTCCAGGGGCTGGGTAGCGAATTGCTGGTCGTCAACCTGAAAGCCACGGTCGAAGGCGGCGCGCCCGTGCGTCTGCAACCTTTCGAGTTGCCGCCGGGCATCCGAGCTGTGGCCCCCTTGGCAGCTGGTGTGTTCGCTGTGCAGTTCAACGGGGGAAGCATCGAGACCATGGTGGCAGGCAGCACTGCACAGCTGTTCGAGGTCGTCGACCTTCAGGCAGCCCGCGGCCGCTCGCTGTCTGCTTACGATGACCAGGCCGCGCATGTGCTGCTGGGGGCTTCGCTGGCGGCGCGGTTGCAGGTGAGGCCGGGTGACCGAGTGCAATTGGGTAGCTATCTGTTCGATGTGGTCGGTGTGCTCGCGCCACGTGGCTACAACCCGATGTTGCCGGTCAATTTCGACGATAGCGTTCTGATGCCTTTGCCAGGCACGCGTCGTTTGAGCCCGGTACCCGAGGTTGCAACGCTGATCGCGAAAGGGATCGATGCCTCAACCCTCACCCAGGCTGCACGTTCATTGGAACGCCATCTGCGCGCCAGGCTCACGCAGCATGACGTGGATGTCCAGTTACCCAGGCAGATGCTCGAAGGTATGGCCGGCCAGTCACGGGTGATGACCGGGCTGCTGGCCGGCACCGCCGCCGTTGCCCTGCTACTGGGGGGTGTCGGGGTGATGAATGTGATGGTGATGAACGTGACCCAGCGCCGACGCGAAATCGGGGTGCGCATGGCCCTGGGCGCGCGCAGTCGCGATATCGCCTGGCAGTTCCTGCTTGAGGCGTTGCTGTTGTCGGTGGCCGGAGCGCTGCTGGGCGCAGTGCTTGGCCTGGCGGCCGCGTGGTTGTTCGCCCGGGTTTCAGGGTGGGATCTTGCGCTCGATGCAAGGTCGCTTCCGGCGAGCATGGGCGTATCACTGACCCTGGGGTTGTTCTTCGGTTTGCAGCCCGCCCTATCTGCGGCGCGGCTTCAGCCTGTCGTCGCCTTGCGTGATGAGTAAGTGGCTGGCGATGACCTGCGCCTGGTCACTGCCCCTGTTCGGCCTGGCCGACAGCGCTTTGCAGCCCTCCCGTCCGACCTTGCATCAGGGTGGCTCGGTGAGTGCCTTGTCGGCGTTGCACAGTGAACCTGTGGATATCGACCTGGCCGATGCCGTTGCCCTGGCCCTGCGCGACAACCGGGCGATCCGCAGTGCTTACCTTGAGCGTGTCGCGCAAAAATTCGACCTGCGCGTGGCCCATGACCGGTTCGCCCCGCAGCTGTCGCTCAAGGCCCGCTACCTGGGCAATCGAAATCATGCCGATCGCTACCGGGAGGCGCAGCTGGCCCCGAGCGCCAGCCTGCTGACCCAATACGGTACGCGCCTCAACCTGGAGTGGGGCTACGGGCATACACAAGCCGATGGGGCGGGGCGGCGGTATCGGGATGGCGCCAGCCTGATGATCGTCCAGCCATTGCTGCGCGGCGCCGGGCGGGACATCGCCAGCGCGCCGCTGCGCCAGGCTTACCTGGCGGAGCAGTCGAACCGTCTGACGCTCGCCGACAACGTGGCCCAAGTCATTACCCGGACCCTGCTGTCGTACCGCGATCTGCTGCGCGCACAGGAGCAACTGCATATTGCCGAAGATGGCCTGTCGCGTTCCCGTCAGCTGGTGGAGGTGAACCGGGCGTTGATCGCTGCCGGGCGCATGGCAGCCTTCGAAGTCGTGCAGGCAGAAGCCGAGGTCGCCAGCCAGGAGCTGGCCCTCGAAGGCAGCCGCAACCAGCTGCAGCATAGCCGTGTGGCCCTGGCGCAATTGCTGGCCTTGGACCTTGCGACACCGTTACGGGCCGCGGAGCGGCTGCTGGCCGAGCATCAGCAGGTGAGCACCGAGCAGGCCCAGGCCAAGGCAGAAGCGCTGCAGCCGGCGTTTCTGATGCAGCGGCTGGCGGCCGAACAGGCGGCCATCGAGCTGCAGGTCGCAAGCAACGCGCAATGGTGGGATCTGTCACTGATCGGCGGGGCCAGCCAGGCCCGGGAACGTCCCGGCAGTGAGGCGACGTGGGAGCACTACCTAGGGCTGGAGCTGGAGATACCGATCGGTGACCAGAGCCGCCGCCAGGCGCAGGTGCGGGCCAAGGTTGAGGTGGAGAACCAGCGCTTGCGCCTGGCCGAATCCCGTCAGCAGCTTCAGCGCGAGGTGAGTACGGCAATACGCGATCTCCAGGTCCGCTGGCGGCAACTGGAGATCGCCAGGCGTGCGCTGGCCCTGACCCGGCGCAAGCTGGAAATCGAACAGCAAAAGCTCGCGGCAGGGCGCTCGAGCAATTTTCAGGTGCTCAGTTTCGAAAATGATCTGCGTCAGACGCAAAGCATGCAGCTTGAAGCGACGATCGCGTACCTGGATGCGCAAGTCATCCTCGATCAGGTCGTGGGGACCACCTTGGCCAACTGGGAGGTGGCCCTCAATGATTAAGCGGGGCTGTTGGCTGGCCGTCGCGGTGATGTGTGGCGAATTGGCGATGATGATCTGGCCCAGCGCAGTTCAGCCCCCCGAGCAGACGTGGCTGCGTGTCGAACCGCAATTGCTGGAAAGCCGTCTGGGGTTGGCGGGCAGGCTGCAGGCGGCCCGCCAGGTGACATTGAGCGCTCCGTTCGATGGTGTGGTAGCTGCAATACCCGCCCAGGATGGCCAGCGCGTTGAAGCGGGCCAACCCTTGATCAGCCTCGAGACTGCTCAGCTTGACATCCAGCTTCGCCAGGCCCGAACCGAGCGCCTCAAGGCCCAGGAGCAGCTTCTGCAGTTGCGTACCTGGGAAAGCGGCCCGCAGGTGGCGCGAGGCTTGCGCGCTGTAAGAGCGGCCCGCGCCGCGCTGGCGGCCACCCAGGCGAGCCTGGAGGACACCCGGCGTCTGTTCGAGCGTGGCATCGTCGCCCGTATGGAAGTCGCCAGCCTCGAACAACTGCACCAGACGCAGCGTCAGGCATTGCTGGATGCTGAACAGGAGTTGCTGTTGACGCGTGCGCGGGGGCAGGGCGATGCGTTGCTGATTGCGGAAATGGAGCTGGACAATGCGCAAGCGCGCTGGCAGGTCTTGACCAGAATGCGTGAGCAGCAGGTGATCGAGGCGCCTTTCACCGGCGTGCTCTTACCCGTGAGTACGGATGCCGGCCCCGCTGGCCGGCAGGTGCATGTCGGGCAAGCGGTGAGCCAGGGCATGCCGTTGTTGACCCTGGTCGACCTGGAGCGCTTGCAGGTGGTGGCCAGGCTGGAGGAGCACGATCTGGCCAAGGTGCGTGAAGGCATGCAGGTCGAGGCCGTCATCGCGGGGCAGCAGTTTGCAGGCCGCATCGACCGGATTGCCATGCAAGCAAGAGACGACACAGGGCAGGGGGCCTGGTACGACCTGCGAGTCAGTGTGGATTTGCCGGCTACGGCCCTGCAACTGGGCTTGCGCCTGGGCATGAGCGCGCAGTTGGCGCTGGTGCTTCACCGCCAGGAGCAGGCGATGGTGGTGCCTGCGCAGGCGTTGCAGGTGGACGAGGCCGGGCGCACCTATGTGCTGTTCCGGGCCGATGAAGGCCAGGCACCGCGTAAAGTGCCTGTCACGCCAGGCTCGACGGGGGTGCAGGGTGTCGAAGTTCAGGGGCTGGAGAGTGGTTACGTGCTGATACCGCCGGAGCCGCCAGGCGGCTCCGGCATCGATCAATCGGCTGGATGATCGCGCAGGAATACCAAATGATCGGCCTTCGACTGTTCGGCACTGTAGTAGTAGCCCTGCACGTCGAAGCGCTTGAGCTGCTCCGGGTCGTTGACCCGTTCCTGGATCACGAAGCGGCTCATCATGCCGCGAGCCTTCTTGGCGTAGAAGCTGATGATCTTGTATTGGCCATTCTTCAGGTCCTTGAAGTCGACGTTGGTCACCCGCCCCTTGAGCGCGCTGCGTTTCACCGCACTGAAGTATTCATTGCTGGCCAGGTTCAGCAGCAGGTCGTCGCCCTGGTCGGCCAGCGCCTGGTTCAGCCATTCACTGATACGCGTGCCCCAGAAGGCATACAGGTCCTTGCCGCGGGCATTGGCCAGCTTGGTGCCCATTTCCAGGCGGTAGGGCTGCATCAGGTCGAGCGGGCGCAGCAGGCCGTACAGGCCGGAGAGCATGCGCAGGTGCTCCTGGGCATAGCTGAAATCATCCTCGCCGAGGGTTTCGGCATCCAGGCCGGTGTACACGTCACCTTTGAACGCCAGCAGTGCCTGCTTGGCGTTGGCCGGGGTGAAGTCCGGGGTCCAGCTGCCGAAGCGCGCGGCATTGAGGCCGGCTAGCTTGTCGGACAGGTGCATCAGCTCGCTGATCTGCGCCGGCGACAGCTCGCGCAGCTGCAGGATCAGTTCCTGGGAATCGTCCAGGTATTGCGGCAGGGTGAAGCGCTCGGTCACCGGCGCGGTGTCGTAGTCGAGGGTCTTGGCGGGGGAAATCACCGTCAGCATCGGGTCGGCTCCTGGAATCGTTGCGGGGAATTCTACGGATCGCGGCCGGTAACGCCAAACTATGGCGACAATAGTCACAGACCATCGCCAAAGCAGGCGTTATAGTGCGCGTTTTGGCTGTCACGGAGAGACTGATCGTGCGCATTGCCGGGGCCTTGCTGGCCACCTTGTTGAGCCTGGCCGCCCAGGCCGCCCCCATGCCGTCGGCCAGCCTGGACCGCAGCCAGTGGCCCGAGCAGCTGGACAGCCCGGTGCTGTTCGACGTCGCCTCGCGGGCCGAGATCCTGTCGTTTGCCCAGGTGCTGCATGAAAGCGAGCTGCTCGACGATGGTGCATTGGCTGCGCGCTTGGGGCTGAGGCAGATCAACCTGCAGAAGGTTCGCGCCGTGCGCGCGCAGATGTGGCAGCGGTTGTGGCAGGGCTATCAGCAGGCCCAGCGCAGTTGCGAGCAGGACGCCTCGTTCTGCTATTTGCTCGAATCCATGGCTGACTTGCGCACCAGAGCAGCGACATTCGCTACCGATGTCGGCACGTTCTATACCGGTTGGATCGAGCCCAGTCATCAGTTTCATGTGCGTTATCTGGATGAGCAACTGCGCAAGGCCGCGCTGCTGCCGCAGACCAGCAGTGAGGTCGAGCGCCTGTCCAGCCGCGAGCGCAATGGCGATGAACTGAACGACCGCATGTTCCTGTTGACCTTCGTCGGTGGCCCGGGGCCCGATGGTGGTAGCACCGATGCGCTGACCGAATACCTGCGCAAGCAGAAGCTGCAGGGCACCTTCTTTGTCTTGGGCAATCGCCTGCAGCAGCGGCGCGATACCGGCGCGGCCAATGCGCTGGCCCAGCTCTACGCCGGCCAATGCGTGGGCATCCAGGGGTGGGAATATCGCTCCCACGCCCAGTGGCAGGGTTGGCAGGACTCGATCAAGCGCGCCCAGGGGCGGGTCCAGGCCGACCTGCCAGCGCAATACGTGCCGCTGTTCCGCCCGCCCTACGGCCAGCGTCGGGCTGACGGAGAAGCGTTCATGGCCAGCCAGCAGCTAAGGGTTTCGCTATGGGATATCGACGCTCAGGATGATGGCCCGCTGACTGCCGACGCTTCGGCCCAGCGGGTGCTGACCTTGATGCTGCTATGGCGCAAGGGGGTGATCCAGTTCCATGACAGCCTGCCCAAGGCGCAGCCGGCGGTCGAGTGGTTGCTGCACAACACGGTGCAGAGCGGGATCGGCTGGGAAGACTGCCGTGATTACGCGTATCGCGAATAGAGGGTATGACTTTTGACTGTAGTCCCGTCTGGCGTTGCCGCCAAGCGCTCTTCGTCAATCGGAAAAATAAACTTCAAAATCTCGTAAAAATGCTTTTTTCGGTCATGGTTTTTGCGGTATGAAGAAACCAGACAGCCGAATCCTGCAGCACAGGTGGCGTCATCCACCCCACCTTGCCAGGTACGCTTCCCGCCCGTAGCAACGCGGATACGGGGAGAACGGCGGTCACTCTGCGGCGCACTACAGAGCGTGCCGTGTGGCTTCGACATAAGGTGACCGAGTATGGATGACCAAGGACGCAACCCTTCCTCCAGCAAGCCAATCCTCTATGTGCTCGATACCAACGTCCTGATTCACGACCCCAACGCATTACTCAACTTCGAGGAGCATCACGTCGCCATTCCGATGACGGTGCTGGAGGAACTCGACAAGCTCAAGACCGGTAAACAGACCATCGCCGCCGAATGTCGCCAGGCCATCCGCCTGATCGACCAGACCCTCGGTGACGCTTCGCCCAGCGATGTCGAGCAGGGCGTGCCGATCCAGCGCGGCAAGAGTGGGCCAAAGGGGTTCCTGTCGATCCTGATGAGCCCGCGCAACGAGCCCAGCAAGTTGCTGCCGGAAAACCTCAACGACAACATCATCATCAACACCTTGCTCGACGTAAGGACCCGGCGCACCGAACTGGACGTCGTGCTGGTCACCAAAGACATCAACATGCGCCTGAAGGCGCGCGCCTGCGGGATCGCGGCCGAGGACTACAGCACCGACCAACTGGTCGACGATGTGTCCTTGCTGTCCAAGGGCTATCACTCGGTCACCGGCTCGTTCTGGGACCGGGTCAGCAAGGTCGATACCCGCCAGGAGCGTGGCCGCACCTGGCATCGGGTACAAATGATCGACAACTTGCCCGCCGTGCACATCAACGAGTTCATCATCGACGAGCAAGGTTTTGTCGGCTGGGTAAAAGGCATCCGTAACGATGAACTGCTATTGCTCGACCTGCACCAGGAGCCATTGCTGCATCAGGAGGCCTGGGGCCTGAAGCCACGGGACATTCATCAGAGCCTGGCGCTGTTCGCCTTGCTCGACCCGGATATCCACCTTGTCAACCTGACCGGCGCTGCCGGCTCCGGCAAGACCATCCTGGCCCTGGCCGCAGCCATCGAGCAGACCATGGTCAGCAAGCGCTACCGGCGCATCATCGCCACCCGCAGCGTGCAGGGGCTGGACCAGGAGATCGGCTTCCTGCCGGGCACCGAGGCGGAAAAGATGGAACCTTGGCTGGGCGCCATCACCGACAACCTCGAAGCCTTGCACATGGATGATGAAAGCACCCATGGCAGCGTCGAATACATCCTCGAACGTGTGCCACTGCAGTTCAAGTCGTTGAACTACATCCGTGGGCGCAGCTTCCAGCAGAGCCTGATCCTGATCGACGAGTGCCAGAACCTGACGCCGCACCAGATGAAAACCATCATCACCCGTGCCGGCTCCGGGTCCAAGGTGGTGTGCCTGGGCAACCTGGCGCAGATCGACACGCCGTACCTGTCCGCGACCAGCTCGGGACTGACCTACCTGACCGAGCGCTTCAAGGACTTCCCCCATGGCGTGCACATCACCCTGCAGGGTGTGCCGCGCTCGGTGCTGGCCGAGTACGCCGAGTCGCATCTGTAACCCTCCTAGCCGGGTGGCTCGCCGCCCGGCTTTTTTCCGCTGCGCAATCCTGACCCACGGGTTTACACTCTCTGTTCCCTTCAAAGGAGCAGAGCAGTGCTGACTCATCTTGATTCCCAGGGGCGCGCCAATATGGTCGACGTCACTGAAAAGGCCGTGACCGAGCGCGAGGCCGTGGCCGAGGCGCGGGTGCGCATGTTGCCGCAGACCTTGCAGATGATCGTCGACGGCGAGCATCCCAAGGGCGATGTGTTCGCCGTGGCGCGCATTGCCGGTATCCAGGCGGCGAAGAAGACCAGCGACCTGATCCCGCTGTGCCACCCGCTGATGCTGACCAGCGTCAAGGTCGAACTGAGTGCCGACGGCGAAGATGCGGTGCATATCGTCGCCCGCTGCAAGCTGGCCGGGCAGACCGGCGTCGAGATGGAAGCGCTGACCGCCGCCAGCGTCGCAGCGCTGACGATCTACGACATGTGCAAGGCGGTGGACAAGGGCATGGTCATCGAGCAGGTGCGCCTGCTGGAAAAGGTTGGTGGCAAGAGCGGGCACTACAAGGTAGAAGTGTGATGAAGGTCAAAGTGATGTATTTCGCCCGTTACCGCGAGCTGCTGGGCGTCGATACCGAGCGCCTGGAAGGTGAGTTCAAGGTGGTCGATGATGTGCGCCAGGCGTTGGTGGCCAAGGGCGGACAGTACGCGGTGCTGGCCGAACAGAACCTGATGAGTGCGCGCAATGAAGAGCTGTGCAAGCTCGACGAGCCGCTGGAAGAGGGCGATGAAGTGGCGTTCTTCCCGCCGGTGACCGGAGGCTGAATATGGCAGTGCGAGTGCAACACGGCGCGTTCGACCCGGGGGCCGAGGTCAATGCCATGCATGCGGCCAATGTCGGCGTCGGCGCCGTGGTCGGTTTTGTTGGCTATGTGCGCGACTTCAACGATGGTCGGGACGTGGCGGGGATGTTCCTCGAGCATTACCCGGGCATGACCGAGAAGGCCCTGGCCAAGATCGTGGTCGAGGCCGAGCAGCGCTGGCCGTTGCTCAAGGTCGAAGTGCTGCACCGCATCGGTGCGCTTGAGCCGGGTGAGCCAATCGTCTTTGTCGGTGTGGCCAGTGCCCATCGGCAGGCGGCGTTCGATGCCTGCAACTTCATCATGGACTACCTGAAGACCCGGGCGCCGTTCTGGAAGAAGGAAAATACCCAGGATGGGCCGCGCTGGGTGGAAGGGAAGCAGAGTGACCAGGATGCTGCCGGGCGCTGGTAGCCCAGGCTGCGCGGATCTCTTGTAGGAGCGGCACAAGGCCGCTCCTACAAGGGTGCGGCTAGCGCTGATAAATCAGTGATGCTTGCGCGGTACCGGCTTCAAAAGCTCATCTGGCGGCATCTCGCACTTGATCTTGCGGCCCAGCAGCTCTTCGATAGCCGGCAGCTGGTAGGAGTCATCCTCACCGGCAAAGCTGATCGACACGCCATCGGCGCCCGCACGCCCGGTACGGCCGATACGGTGGACATAGTCGTCCGGGTCTTCCGGCAGCGTGAAGTTGATCACATGGCTGATGCCATCGATATGGATGCCACGGCCTGCCACGTCAGTGGCCACCAGCACCGTGACCCGGCCTTCACGGAAGTTCTCCAGGGTGCGAATACGTTTGTGCTGCGGCACATCGCCCGATAACTGCGCGGCATTGATACCATCGCGCACGAGTTTTTCCTCGATTCGCCGTACCTCGTCCTTGCGGTTGGCGAACACCATTACCCGTTCCCACTTGTTCTGGGTCACCAGGTTGTACAGCAGCTTGTACTTGTCGCTGCCGGCCACCGCATATACGTGTTGCTCGACCGTCTCGCTGGCGACGTTCTCCGGCTCGATCTCGACGATCGCCGGGTTGGTGGTCCACTGCTTGGCCAGGTTCATCACGTCTTCGGTGAAGGTGGCGGAGAACAGCAGGGTCTGGCGTTCGCTCTTCGGCGGGGTCTGGCGGATGATCTGCCGTACCTGGGGGATGAAGCCCATGTCGAGCATGCGGTCGGCTTCATCCAGCACCATCACCTCGACCATGTCCAGGTGCACTTCGCCGCGCTGGTTGAAGTCCAGCAAACGGCCCGGGGTGGCCACCAGGATGTCGCAATGGCGGGCTTCCAGGGCCTTGAGCTGCTTGTCGAAGTCCATGCCACCGACGAAGCTCATCACGTTCAGGCCGGTGTACTTGGTCAGGGCGACGGCGTCCTTGGCGATCTGCACCACCAGCTCGCGGGTTGGCGCGATGATCAGCGCGCGCGGCTCGCCCATGTAGCGCTCTTTCGGCGGCGGCGTCTGCTGCAGCTGGGAAATGATCGAAATCAGGAACGCCGCCGTCTTGCCAGTACCGGTCTGGGCGCGACCGATGGCATCCTGGCCTGCCAGGGTGTAACCCAGCACCTGCGCCTGGATCGGGGTGCAGTAAGGGAAACCGAGGTCGTGGATGGCATGCATCAGCTCGTTGGAGAGTTTGAAGTCGTGGAAGCGGGTCTTGCCTTCCTGCGGCTCGACCACGAAGTCTTCCGGCTTCCACAGACTCGCCTGGGGCTTGGGCTTGCGTTCGCGATGTGGTCTGTCCTTGGCCGGCTTGTCGGCAGGCGCTGGGGCGTCGGCGGCTGCTTCTACCTTGGCGGCGGGCTTGGCGGAGGGCTTGGCGCGTGGCGCGGCCGGTTTCGGTTCGGGCCGGGCCTCTGCGGTGGGGGCGGGCGCCGTTGGCGTCACGCTGGCAGCAGGAGCGACGGCCTGTGGCGCGGCGTCTCCTTTGCCGAATATTTTCTTGAGTGCCTTGAGCACGATCGTCTCATCAACTGGTTAAGGAATGTACGCCGGGCAGTGTAATGCAAGATCTGGGCGCGGCGTAGCGGAAAACTCCCACAACTACAGGTGGGGTTGGCTTATTGCAATTGCTTGCTCAGCCAGTCGTGGATATCGCTTAGTTCCTCGACCACCACCTCGTGCTCCATCGGGTATTCGTGCCAGCGTGCGGCGACACCCCAGGTGTTGAGGTATTCGAACGCGGTACGGCCCATGGACGGAATCACCACCGGGTCGTGCACGCCGTGCAGGCACAGGGCCGGGGTACGTTGCTGGCAGGCGCTCAGCTGGTGGCTGTCGGTGAAGGTCGGGGCATAGGTGGACAGGGCGATCACGCCGCCCAGCGCTTCCTGCCACTTTATATAGGCGGTGTGCAGCACCACCGCACCGCCCTGGGAGAAACCGGCGAGGAAGATCCGCGACAGGTTGATGCCTTTGGCCTGCTCAGCCTTGATCAGGCCGATGATCTGCTCGGCTGATTCTTCCAGCTGCGCTTCGTCGATGGCGCGGGCCGGGGTCATGGCCTTGATGTCGTACCAGCTGGGCATGGCGTAGCCGCCGTTGATGGTCACCGGGCGGGTCGGTGCCTGGGGCATGACGAAGCGGGTGCTGGGCAGGCGTTCCTGCATGAATTCAGCCACAGGTAGGAAGTCGTAACGGTCGGCACCCAAACCGTGCAACCAGATCACACAGGCGTCGGCGGTTTTCTGGGGTTCGAGAATCAGCGGGTTGGTCATGACTGCTCCGAAAGAGTGCGGGTCTTGTTATGGCGTGCATGAAAAGAAGGCGCTGCAATTGATTGTCAGAAAAAGAATGTCGCAACGATACAACTTTCCCTACTTGACGATCGCTTAAACGCTACAGCCAACAAATCTGGTACGCGCTTTGCAATTCTTCATTCGATGCAAAGGGCAGGCCGTGACGGTAACACCCTTTGCACGCGAAGGCTGTCACAGAACAGCCCATTGCGCCAATTGACCCAAGAACAAGCCAACACGGGTCGGATGCGCCTCATAAGGGTGCGGTGCAATTCCGGCTCATACAACAAGAGCGATTTGGAGGTTGTGAATGAAGATGTTGAAAACCGCCCTGGCAGTCCTGACCGCTGCCGCTGCGCTGGGCGCCGTGAGCACCGCCCAGGCCGGCGCCACCCTCGATGCGGTAAAGAAGAAGGGCTTCGTCCAGTGTGGCGTGAGCGACGGTCTTCCAGGCTTCTCGGTCCCTGATGCGCAGGGCAAGATCGTCGGTATTGACGCCGACGTCTGCCGCGCCGTGGCCGCCGCCGTGTTCGGTGATGCGACCAAGGTCAAGTTCAGCCAGCTCAACGCCAAGGAACGCTTCACCGCACTGCAGTCGGGTGAAGTCGACGTGCTGTCGCGCAACACCACCTGGACCAGCTCTCGCGATGCCGGCATGGGCTTGGTATTCGCCGGTGTCACCTACTACGACGGCGTTGGCTTCCTGGTCAACAAGAAGCTCGGCGTTTCCAGCGCCAAGGAACTCGACGGCGCGACCATTTGCATCCAGGCCGGTACCACCACCGAACTGAACGTGTCGGACTTCTTCCGTGCCAATGGCCTGAAGTACACCCCGATCACCTTCGATACCTCCGATGAAAGCGCCAAGTCGCTTGAGTCCGGCCGTTGCGACGTGCTGACCTCGGACAAGTCGCAGCTGTTCGCCCAGCGCTCCAAGCTGGCCGCGCCGACCGACTACGTGGTACTGCCGGAAACCATCTCCAAGGAGCCTCTGGGCCCGGTGGTGCGTAAGGGCGACGAGGACTGGTTCAGCATCGTCAAGTGGACCCTGTTCGCCATGCTCAATGCCGAAGAGGCCGGCATCACCTCGAAGAACGTCGAGGCCGAGGCCAAGTCCACCAAGAACCCGGACGTCGCCCGCCTGCTGGGCGCGGACGGTGAATATGGCAAGGACCTCAAGCTGCCCAAAGACTGGGTAGTGCAGATCGTCAAGCAAGTCGGCAACTACGGCGAAGTGTTCGAGAAGAACCTGGGCCAGAGCACCGACCTGAAGATCGACCGTGGCATGAACGCCCTGTGGAACAACGGCGGCATCCAGTACGCGCCACCTGTGCGCTGATGGCTGCACCCTGCGGCGGCATCCCGTCGCCGCAGGTTGTTCGAATCCCTATTTTTCGGGGCACTTCATGCAAAATCAAATTGGCGCACCCAAGGGGCTGTCCCTGAACGACCCGCGTGTGCGCGCCTGGCTGTTCCAGATTCTCACCATCATCTTCGTGGTGGGCCTGGGCTGGTATCTGTTCCACAACACCCAGACCAACCTGCAACACCGGGGTATCACCTCGGGTTTTGACTTCCTCGAGCGTAGCGCCGGCTTCGGCATCGCCCAGCACCTGATTCCCTACGTGGAGTCCGACAGCTATGCGCGGGTGTTCGTCATCGGCCTGCTCAATACCCTGCTGGTGACGTTCATTGGCGTGATCCTGGCGACCGTCCTCGGCTTCATCATCGGCGTGGCGCGGCTGTCGCCCAACTGGATGATCAGCAAGCTGGCGACCGTGTATGTGGAAACCTTCCGCAACATCCCGCCACTGCTGCAGATCCTGTTCTGGTACTTCGCGGTGTTCCTGACCCTGCCGGGGCCAAGGGGCAGCATCAACATCGACGACACTTTCTTCATCAGCAACCGCGGCCTGAACATGCCCGGTGCGTCGATGGCGGAGGGTTTCTGGCCGTTCGTCGTTGCTCTGCTGCTGGCGCTGGTGGCGATCGTGGCGATGGTGCGTTACGCCAACAAGCGTTTCGACGAAACCGGCGAGCCGTTCCACAAGTTCTGGGTGGGGCTGGCGCTGCTCATCGCCATTCCAGGCGCCTGCGCGCTGCTGTTCGGCAGTCCGGTGCATTGGGAGGTGCCGCAGCTCAAGGGCTTCAACTTCGTCGGCGGTTGGGTGTTGATCCCTGAACTGCTGGCGCTGACCCTGGCGTTGACCATCTACACGGCGGCCTTCATTGCCGAGATCGTGCGTTCGGGCATTCGTTCGGTGAGCCACGGCCAGACCGAAGCCGCCCATTCGCTCGGCCTGCGCGACGGCCCGACCCTGCGCAAGGTGATTATTCCCCAGGCACTGCGGGTGATCATTCCGCCACTGACCAGCCAGTACCTGAACCTGGCGAAGAACTCGTCGCTGGCAGCCGGTATCGGCTACCCGGAGATGGTCTCGCTGTTCGCCGGTACCGTGCTCAACCAGACCGGCCAGGCCATTGAGGTGATCGCCATCACCATGAGTGTCTATCTCGCCATCAGCATCAGCATTTCGCTGCTGATGAACTGGTACAACAAGCGCATCGCGCTGATCGAGCGGTGAGGATACGCCCGTGAATGCTCATGTTTTCAAACCCGACATGCCGCCACCGGTGAAAACCGTCGGCGTGCTCGCATGGATGCGTGCAAACCTGTTCTCCAGCTGGCTCAACACCCTGCTGACCCTGTTCGCCGTGTACCTGGTGTGGCTGATCGTGCCGCCGCTGGTGCAGTGGGCGTTGATCGACGCCAACTGGGTCGGCACCACCCGCGCCGACTGCACGAAAGAGGGCGCCTGCTGGGTGTTCGTGCAACAGCGCTTCGGCCAGTTCATGTACGGCTACTACCCGGTCGAGCTGCGCTGGCGCGTGGACCTCACGGTGTGGCTGGCCGTGCTCGGCGCGGCGCCGCTGTTCATCAAACGCTTCCCGCGCAAGGCCTTCTACGGCCTGGGCTTCCTGGTGCTGTACCCGGTCATCGCCTACACCTTGCTGCACGGCGGCGTACTGGGCCTGAGCAACGTCGCCACCAGCCAGTGGGGCGGCCTGATGCTGACCCTGGTGATTGCCACGGTGGGGATCGTCGGCGCCTTGCCGCTGGGCATTCTGCTGGCCCTTGGGCGACGCTCGCGGATGCCGGCGGTGAAGGTGGTCTGCGTGACCTTCATCGAGTTCTGGCGTGGCGTGCCGCTGATCACTGTGCTGTTCATGTCGTCGGTGATGCTGCCGTTGTTCCTGCCTGAAGGCATGAGCTTCGACAAGCTGCTGCGGGCAATGATCGGGGTGATCCTGTTCCAGTCGGCGTATGTCGCCGAGGTGGTGCGCGGCGGTCTGCAGGCCATCCCCAAGGGCCAGTACGAAGCCGCCGCGGCCATGGGCCTGGGCTACTGGCGCTCGATGGGCCTGGTGATTCTGCCGCAGGCGCTCAAGCTGGTGATCCCTGGCATCGTCAACACCTTCATCGCCCTGTTCAAGGACACCAGCCTGGTGATCATCATCGGCCTGTTCGACCTGCTCAACAGCGTCAAGCAAGCCGCCGCTGACCCGGCTTGGCTGGGCATGGCCACCGAGGGCTATGTGTTCGCCGCCCTGGTGTTCTGGATTTTCTGTTTCGGTATGTCCCGCTACTCCATGCACCTGGAGCGCAAGCTGGACACTGGCCACAAGCGTTAGGAGTTTCAAAATGAGTGAAGCGATCAAGCAGCCTGCCGGCCCCGAAGGCATCATCCAGATGCAGGGCGTGAACAAGTGGTACGGCCAGTTCCATGTGCTCAAGGACATCAACCTGAACGTGCGCCAGGGCGAGCGCATCGTCCTGTGTGGCCCGTCCGGTTCCGGCAAGTCGACCACCATCCGCTGCCTGAACCGCCTGGAAGAGCACCAGCAGGGCCGCATCGTGGTCGATGGCGTGGAACTGACCAACGACCTCAAGCAGATCGAGGCGATCCGCCGCGAGGTGGGCATGGTGTTCCAGCACTTCAACCTGTTCCCGCACCTGAGCATTCTGGAAAACTGCACCTTGGCGCCGATGTGGGTGCGCAAGATGCCCCGGCGCAAGGCCGAGGAAATCGCCATGCACTACCTGGAGCGGGTGCGCATTCCGGAACAGGCCCACAAGTTCCCGGGGCAGCTGTCGGGTGGCCAGCAGCAGCGCGTGGCGATTGCTCGGGCGCTGTGCATGAAGCCGAAGATCATGCTGTTCGACGAACCGACCTCGGCACTGGACCCGGAAATGGTCAAGGAAGTGCTCGACACCATGGTCGGCCTGGCCGAGGACGGCATGACCATGCTCTGCGTGACCCACGAAATGGGCTTTGCCCGCACCGTGGCAAACCGGGTGATCTTCATGGACAAGGGGGAGATCGTCGAGCAGGCGGCGCCGGATGATTTCTTCGATCGCCCGCGCAGTGACCGGACCAAGCTGTTCCTCAGCCAGATCCTGCACTGATGCAAAAGGGGCCGCAAATGCGGCCCCTTTTTCTTATTTCTCTTCCTGCGTTGTTGCAGGCGCTGGCGGCGGGCGCAGCCCCACCTCGGCAATCAGCTTCAGCTGCTGACCATTGCGCATCACTTCGATGGTGATCTTTTCGGTCGGCTTGATTCGCGCCACCTGGTTCATCGACTTGCGCCCGTCACCCGCCGGTTCGCCGTTGATGCTCAGGATCACGTCACCCAACTGCAACCCGGCCTTCTGCGCCGGGCCGTCGCGGAAGATACCGGCCACCACGATGCCTGGGCGGCCCTGCATGCCGAAAGATTCAGCCAGTTCCTGGCTCAACGGTTGCACTTCGATGCCCAGCCAGCCGCGGATCACCTGGCCGTGTTCGACGATCGACTTCATCACTTCCAGCGCCAGCTTGATCGGGATGGCGAAGCCGATGCCCTGGGAGCCGCCGGACTTGGAGAAGATCGCGGTGTTGATGCCGACCAGGTTGCCATTGGCGTCGACCAGCGCACCACCGGAGTTGCCCGGGTTGATCGCCGCGTCGGTCTGGATGAAGTCTTCGTAGTTGTTCAGGCCCAGCTGGTTGCGGCCGGTGGCACTGATGATGCCCATGGTCACGGTCTGGCCAACACCGAACGGGTTGCCGATGGCCAGCACCACATCACCGATGTGGATGTTGTCGGAGCGGCCGATGGTGATGGCTGGCAGGTTCTTCAGGTCGATCTTCAACACCGCCAGGTCGGTTTCCGGGTCACTGCCGATCACTCGCGCCAGGGTTTCCCGGCCGTCCTTCAGGGCCACGACGATCTGGTCGGCGCCGCTGGTGACGTGGTTGTTGGTCAGCAGGTAGCCCTCCGGGCTCATGATCACCGCCGAACCCAGGCTCGACTCCCAACGGCGCTGCTTGGGCAGGTTGTCACCGAAGAACCGGCGGAACTGCGGGTCTTCGAACAGCGGGTGAGCGGTCTTGTTCACCACCTTGGTGGTGTACAGGTTGACCACGGCCGGGGCGGCGAGGGTCACGGCGTCGGCGTAGGACACCGGGCCCTGCATGATCCGCGTGGTCTGCGGGGCTTGCTGCAGGTTGACGTCCTGGCTGGGCAGACCGACCCACTCCGGGTAGCGCTGGATGATCAGTACGGCGATCAGAATACCGGTGAGCAGGGGCCAGCCGAAGTAACGCAAAGCCTTGAACATGAACGAGTCCTGGAAAGAGCGGGGGCCGGAGGCCGCGCAGTGGGGCATGAGCGCGCGCGATCATACACCGGTTCCCCCGATGCCGGCGACGGCCCATAATGGCCGGCATTATACGGGCGTTCTGCAGGCGTTGCGCCCGTGAAAAGCGCAGATTTCGAGGAGATTTTCATGGCCGTCGCACTCAACACCCTGGTCGAGGAGGCCGAACGCTACCTAGGCAGCGCGAAGATCCAGGATTATTGCCCCAATGGCCTGCAGGTCGAGGGCCGGCCGCAGGTCAGCCGCATCGTCAGCGGCGTCACCGCCAGCCAGGCCTTGCTGGATGCCGCAGTCGAGGCTGAGGCCGACCTGATCCTGGTGCACCATGGTTACTTCTGGAAGGGCGAGAACCCGTGCGTTACCGGGATCCGTCAGCGCCGCCTGAAGACCTTGCTCAAGCACGACATCAGCCTGCTGGCGTTTCATCTGCCGCTGGATGTGCACCCTGAGGTCGGCAACAACGTGCAGCTGGCGCGGCAGCTGGATATCACCGTCGAAGGGCCGCTGGACCCGGAAAACCCCAAGGTGGTCGGGCTGGTCGGCTCGCTGGCGGAGCCGGTGACTGCACGTGATTTTGCCCGGAGGGTGCAGGAAGTGCTCGGACGTGAGCCATTGCTGGTCGAGGGCGACGAGATGATTCGCCGAGTCGGCTGGTGCACCGGCGGCGGGCAGGGCTATATCGACACGGCAATTGCCGCCGGGGTGGACCTATACCTGACTGGCGAGGCGTCCGAACAGACCTATCACAGTGCCCGGGAGAATGGCGTCAGCTTCATTGCTGCTGGGCACCACGCCACCGAGCGCTATGGGGTGCAGGCGCTGGGTGACTATTTGGCGCGGCGGTTTGCCCTGGAGCATTTGTTCGTCGACTGCCCGAATCCTATCTGACCGTGCCGACTCTTGGGCCGCGAAGCGGCCCAAACCCCCAGTCATATCGTTAGACTTTTTCGATCTAGTCCGCCTCCTAAATAGAAGCAGTCGCTGTGATAAAGTGGCTCGCTCGAACACGGCCCGCAGGCCGTCCATAAGATCGTTTTTCGTGTTTTTTCGTGAGTAGCCATGGTCGACAAACTGACGCACTTGAAACAGCTGGAGGCGGAGAGCATCCACATCATCCGCGAGGTGGCCGCCGAGTTCGATAACCCGGTGATGCTGTACTCGATCGGCAAGGACTCCGCCGTGATGCTGCACCTGGCGCGCAAGGCCTTCTTCCCGGGCAAGCTGCCGTTCCCGGTGATGCACGTCGACACCCAGTGGAAATTCCAGGAGATGTACAGCTTCCGCGACAAGATGGTCGAGGAAATGGGCCTGGAGCTGATCACCCACGTCAACCCCGAGGGTGTGGCGCAGGGCATCAACCCGTTCACCCATGGCAGCTCCAAGCACACCGACATTATGAAAACCCAGGGCCTCAAGCAGGCGCTGGACAAGCATGGTTTCGACGCCGCCTTCGGTGGTGCGCGCCGCGACGAAGAGAAGTCGCGGGCCAAGGAGCGCGTGTACTCGTTCCGTGACAGCAAGCACCGCTGGGACCCGAAGAACCAGCGCCCTGAGCTGTGGAACGTGTACAACGGCAAGGTCAACAAGGGCGAGTCGATCCGCGTGTTCCCGCTGTCGAACTGGACCGAGCTGGACATCTGGCAGTACATCTACCTCGAAGGCATCCCGATCGTGCCGCTGTACTTCGCCGCCGAGCGTGAAGTCATCGAGAAGAACGGCACCCTGATCATGATCGACGACGAGCGCATCCTCGAACACCTCTCCGAGGAAGAGAAGGCGCGCATCGTCAAGAAGAAGGTGCGTTTCCGTACCCTCGGCTGCTACCCGCTGACGGGCGCTGTCGAGTCGGAAGCCGAGACCCTGACGGACATCATTCAGGAAATGCTCCTGACCCGTACGTCCGAACGCCAGGGCCGTGTCATCGACCACGATGGCGCCGGTTCCATGGAAGACAAGAAACGCCAAGGCTACTTCTAATTTCAGGGTTACTCCATGTCGCACCAATCTGATCTGATCAGCGAGGACATCCTCGCCTACCTGGCCCAGCACGAGCGCAAGGAACTGCTGCGCTTCCTGACCTGCGGCAACGTCGACGATGGCAAGAGCACCCTGATCGGGCGCCTGCTGCACGACTCGAAGATGATCTACGAGGACCACCTCGAGGCCATCACCCGTGATTCGAAGAAAGTCGGCACTACCGGCGAAGAAGTCGACCTGGCGCTGCTGGTCGACGGCCTGCAGGCCGAGCGCGAGCAGGGCATCACCATCGATGTCGCCTACCGCTACTTCTCCACCGCCAAGCGCAAGTTCATCATTGCCGACACCCCGGGCCACGAGCAGTACACCCGCAACATGGCTACCGGCGCGTCCACTTGTGACCTGGCAATCATTCTGGTCGATGCCCGCTACGGTGTGCAGACCCAGACCCGTCGCCACAGCTACATCGCCTCGCTGCTGGGCATCAAGCACATCGTGGTCGCGGTCAACAAGATGGACCTCAAAGGCTTCGATGAAGGCGTGTTCGAGTCGATCAAGGCCGACTACCTGAAGTTCGCCGACGCCATCAACCTGAAGCCGAGCAGCCTGCAATTCGTGCCGATGTCGGCGCTCAAGGGCGACAACGTGGTCAACCACAGTGAGCAATCGCCGTGGTACGCCGGCCCGACCTTGATGGAAATCCTCGAGACCGTCGAAGTGTCGGCCGACCGCAACTTCACCGACCTGCGTTTCCCGGTGCAGTACGTCAACCGCCCGAACCTGAACTTCCGCGGCTTCGCCGGCACCATCGCCAGCGGCGTGGTGCACAAGGGTGACGAAGTGGTCGTGCTGCCTTCGGGCAAGAGCAGCCGGGTCAAGTCCATCGTCACCTACGAAGGTGAACTGGAAAACGCCGGCCCAGGCCAGGCCGTGACCCTGACCATGGAAGACGAGATCGACATCTCCCGTGGCGACCTGCTGGTGCACGCCGATAACGTGCCGCCAGTCACCGACCAGTTCGACGCCATGCTGGTGTGGATGGCCGAGGAGCCGATGCTCCCGGGCAAGAAGTACGACATCAAGCGCGCCACCAGCTACGTGCCGGGCTCGATCGCCAGCATCACCCACAAGGTCGATGTGAACACCTTGGAGCAGGGCGCTGCCAGCGCGCTGCAACTGAACGAGATCGGCCGCGTCAAGGTCGCCCTGGACGCCTCGATCGCCCTGGACGGTTACGACAGCAACCGCACCACCGGTGCCTTCATCGTCATCGACCGCCTGACCAATGGCACCGTCGGCGCCGGCATGATCATCGCGCCGCCAGTCCTGCCGCACGGCGGCACTGGTCAGCATGGCAAGCTCGCTCACGTGGCCACCGAAGAGCGCGCCCTGCGCTTCGGCCAGCAGCCGGCCACCGTGCTGTTCAGCGGCCTGTCCGGCGCTGGCAAGAGCACCTTGGCCTATGCTGTCGAACGCAAGCTGTTCGACATGGGCCGTGCGGTGTACGTGCTAGATGGTCAGAACCTGCGCCACGACCTGAACAAGGGCCTGCCACAGGACCGCGCCGGCCGCACCGAGAACTGGCGCCGCGCCGCCCATGTGGCGCGCCAGTTCAACGAAGCTGGCCTGCTGACCCTGGCTGCGTTCGTCGCCCCGGATGCCGAAGGCCGCGAACAGGCCAAGGCGCTGATCGGCAAGGAGCGCCTGGTGACCGTTTACGTTCAGGCCTCGCCGCTGGCGTGCCGCGAGCGTGACCCGCAGGGCCTGTATGCAGCTGGTGGCGACAACATCCCGGGTGAAAGCTTCCCGTTCGATGTGCCGCTGGATGCCGACCTGGTGATCGATACCCAGAACACCAGTGTTGAGGAAGGCGTGAAGCAGGTGCTGGATGTGCTGCGTCAGCGTGGCGCGATCTAAGTATTGCTGCTTGTGAAAAACCCCGCTTCGGCGGGGTTTTTTGTATCTGTGAAGTCAGCACAAGCTTTACATATGGACTAATTGACAAGTTGACACGCGTGATGTGGCGCCTTAGCCTATGTGCACAGGGGCTATTCAGGCCCTGAGGAGGAACCATGAGTGTGGTCACCCACGATGCCATTCATCCTGCGCTCGCTCATATCGAGGCCGCCAAGACGGCATTGCGGGAGCGCTTCGAGGAGCATCTTGCGCGAGCGTCGGCGGCGGTAGTGCTAAAAGCCGTGGCGCTTGCGGACGAGAAGGCTTTTGCTGCGCTCGCCAAGGTCGAAGTTGAAGCCAAGCGCAGTATTGCAACGCGCAATCAGGAAGCTGTGGCCAGGATGAAGGCACGTGCCTTTGAACGGGTAGACAGCCGTTGTGAACTGCTCGATGCCAAAGCAGCCTGCGAAATTCTGGGCATTACCAAGCAAGCGCTGAGTCAGAAGACCAAGGCGGGTAAACTCTTGGCGTATACCAACACGGGCAACCGCAGAAAGTTCTACCCTTCGTTTCAGTTTGCCGAAAACAAGCCAAGGTTGATTGTTGAAGCATTGATCAGGTCGCTTGATGTCGACCCTGCTGACACCGAAGCCATGAACACGCTAGTTCAGCATCTGGTCGGCAGGATGGATTACTCCGACCCAGGCGAACCTGGCAACGTATTGCCCCGATTCGAAGTGCTGGATGATCCAGCCGCTCTGGAAATCATCAAGCGTGACTACCAGAATGCGTTGATGGCGGGACAGTGAAGGCGGGCCTCGTGAGAGGTCCGTTTTTTGTGCTTACTCCAGCACTACACCCAGACTCTCCAGGAATTCCACAGCCGTCTCCCCATTCGATAGCAGTGCTTCCATTGCCAGCTGGTGGCTGATCGCCTCGACTTGGCGCCTACGGCCCTCAAACAGCACAAGGTTGCACCCGTCCATGGACCCGGTCACCGTGTAAACCGCTGACTGATAGAGCAGGCCATCGACCTCACCGACATTCATGCATGCTTGGCTGATTTTTTGGGTGAGTGCATATCCCTCTCGCCCCTGTCCCTTGGCCTGCACGATATCGCGCACTTTGTGGTGGGTGGCTCTGTTCGCCAAGGCGGCGACGTCAACCACGTTCAACACGCGTGCTGCCTTGAGTCGGTGCAGTGACGTTTGCTCAAGTCGCCAGAAACTAACTGACTGGTCGTCAACACCTTGCCCAGGTTGGAAAGATTCGGCTACGGCAACTTCCTCGGTGAGACCGAGGTAATAGACACCAATCTGCCTGGCGGGATCGGCATAGCGTGTGTCGGAGTCCGCATGATAGTTGACGGGGTTGGCATCGTAGCGGGAGGGCTGCACGCGGTGCAGTATTGTACCCTCGGGGATCTCGCGTATCAGTTCCGGGTATCTGCTCAGTGTTTCCAGCACTTGGCTGGCGATTGTATCCTCGGGCTGCTTTGCCGTACCGCTCATGAAATGCCTCCGAGCAATCGCGGTGGTGTTCGCAGATAGCGCCAAATGAATGGGCTGGGCTACCTAGTTCTTCTTGTCCTCGACTGACTTGAAGTGCCGGTCATAGTCACTTTGGCGTTCACATCCCTGCTTGTAAGGATCCATGTCACAGGAGAATTTCTGGTTCTGCTGGTCAGGCAAAAGAAAGAACTTGCCGTCTACACAACCGGTCAGAAACAGCATCAGCATCCATACAGACTTTTTCATTGCACGTTCTTGAACAGGGGAAGTCCCTTTGATTTTCGCCAGGCGATGATACGTGCGATCACCCCCATGGCGCAGCCCTCCAGCTCGTTTGCCGGGTAGTAGAGGAGGTCGGATCCGTCCGGGTGTTCGGCCATTTCGATAAAGTGTTCGAGCAAGCGGTCCTGCCAGGCGGAGGTACCAGATGCCTGTAGCAATTCCTCAACCACAGTCCTGAATTCGGCGCAGGTGTAGTCGGCAAGGGTGTGTTTTTGACTGATCACCACTTCACCTCCGATGACAGCGCGTACTGCAGGGCACTCATGATCCGTAGGTTCTCGGCGTCATACATTGCGCCGCCAAAGGCGGGTGGGTCGAGGTGACAGACTTGATAGTCGCGCACGCCTTTTGCGGTTTCGCCAAAGGGCGCGCGGGGTGGCCAGCCTTGCTTGATGCGGTTGAGCTGGGAGGTTACGAATTGTTGGGAGTAAATCGGGTCTTCGGCGATTGCCAACCAGAAGGCTTGAGAGAAATCGTCGAAGTTGTCGAAGGTTTGTGCTGCCAGTTTCTTTGCGATGTGGTCGGGAGGGTGGAGTGCCATGTCAATATTTCTCTCTAAGTGAAATCGAGATCATGGCTTCACTTGTTTGGGATGGAAATACTCACCGTGCCACATCGGATGTAGGCTTTTTCTCAGAATCAGTAGGAATGTTCTTACTTCAGCGAGAGAGGCACCCCGCCGAAGCGGGGTGTGCGTTCAGCTATCCTTGAATCCAGGTTTTCCGTTAGCTGCGCGCCACGATTTGATAATGCTCAGAACTGCTTCAAGCTCACCCTGATCATCATTTTCAGGCCAATAAATCAGGTCTGTGCCGCTAGGGTGCTCGGTAACTGCAGCAAAGTGCTCCAGTAATGGATCTAGTACCTCATCTGGCTCCTCGGCATTGGCGCGATAGATTTCCTTCAGAAACTCAACGAACTCCATTTCCGTATAGTCGTTATAGTTGGGTTTAATGATCATGGTTTGTCTCCATAATGAATCTTATGATGAGCTGCTGGTGTGACAACCCTTAGATTGTCGATGTCGTACACTGCGCCGCCTTCGCTGATTGGCACCACATGATGCAGCTCAAAACTCTTCTTTTTTCCGTAAAGGTCAGGAGTTCGCGCTCTGGGAGCATGTCCATTTTCCCGCATGCGAATAATGTTCTGTTTGGAAAATTGCCTTGAAAGCTCGGGGTCATTTGCAACAATTTTCCAGAGTTTTTCTCGAAAAGCATCGTAACTCCGAAATTCGATACCTCTAAGCTGATCAGCAATATGTGCCGGTATCGGGGCGCCTTCTCCGCGTGTTGCCTCGCCAAGCCAGAGCCCTGTTATCTGCGCACCGACTCTTGTGGCGGTACCTGGCTCATACCTGGGGCTCTTGAAAACCACCAGGATAGGCGGCAATCCCGAGTCGATCGGGAAGGTGATGATCAGCCGTTCCTGATCGAGCAGATCCAGTGCAGGATAGCTTTCCGTTGTGTTGCTTACAGGGTTGAGGCTGCTGCCGGTGTAAACAATCGTGCCCGGCGCAGCGGGTGGCAGGCTAGTGGAGCTACCTTCACCGCCTCCGGGCGGGCTGGCGGGTGTCCAGGTCAGGATGCGCGGTGGGTTCTCCAGTGCGAGGCTGTAAACCTGTCGTTCAGTATCAAATGTTGCGGCCCTTACCGGCACTGCCTTACCGCCGGGAACCACGTAGAGGCTGATGTCGTTTGCGTCTTCACTACCTGCAAGTAGATAAGGCACATCCACGCTGGTTGATGAAAGGGCGAGGGCGGCCAGGTCAGGCCCGCCAGGCGGAGCAAGGCTGGAAAGAGGAGTGCTGATCAAGTAGCGCCTTTCTGCGTTACCCAGTGTCGAAGGCCATGCTGCCGAAAGTATGGCTACAGCCACGGTGGCCGAAGTGGCAGCCAATCGACTTACTGCAGCGGTGATCGTAGCGCGAAGGGCAACCGACGCGGCTTCGACAGCGAAGGTCGCTGCCCCAATCGGAATGACGGTCGTCGCAGATGCAACAGAATGGGTGTCGTTGATGTAGTTGATGCGTTGGCGTGCAGTTTCGGCTTCTGCTTGCTGGCGTGCGGCTTCTTCGGCGGCTATGCGTTCGGCTTCTGCTTGCTGACGTGCGGTTTCTTCGGCAGCTATCCGCGCTGCTTCTGCTTGCTGACGTGCAGCCTCCTCGGCAGCTGCACGTTCGGCTGCAAGCCTTTCCTGCAGTTGTTTCAGTTCCATCGCTCGCTGGGTGAGGTTCGTCATGGCCACGCTGAACTGCTGCAAATAGCGAATGGACTCTGTGAGCGCCAGCGCTCGGTGATAATCCGCCCAAAGCACGCCAGCCCGGCGGGTGGCCTGTTCGTCGACGAGGTCTTGCAGTGCCTCGGTTTGTGGCTTGGAAAGTGGACCGACGATGTTCGGGTTGGAGTCGCCGAAAGCGGGTACCTCGGCTTGCTTCGCACCGATCAGCGCATTTGCGGCGTTTACATAGGCCGAAAAACGCTGGATGAGGGTATCGGTTTCCTGGGTTGGGGTGGATTGAGCCACTTGGTGTTGCAGGAAGCTGGGCAGGCAGTCGAAGCAGATCTGCTGTTCATGAAGAATTTGCCCATACCGCCGTTCGATGGCTTTAGGGAGGTCGACAGCAGGTTGGGCAATTTCTGCCTCGTCAACCTGGCGAGCCATTTCCGGCAGGTCCACCGCCAACGCCTGAAACTTCTGCGCTGCGATGTGCAAGCGGTAGGCGGCATCGACAGAAGCGTTGAAAGTCTCCCAGACCTGTCGGCCCCATGCCTCGCCAGAGGTACCTATCGGGAATGCGCCATCGTCGTTCAACCGGGTGGCGAAGGAGTCGTAGCGTTTATAAAAAGGAATGGCACCGTAGAAGCTGGTTGCCACGGGGGCGATCTGAAGATACTCGGCGCGCCTTTGTTGCAAGCTCGTCGTGGCCAGCTGTTGGCGTAGCCCCAGATGCTGGACAGGCTGACCCGCAGCTCCCGCGATTGCCTGTTGTTCGATGGCAGCGCGTTCAGCGCTGATTTGTGCGGGAAGTTGCTCAAGAGCGGGTGCATACTGTTCGGCGTGGATATTGTTGACGGCAGTAAACTCCTCGCCGAAAACCGTTCGCCAGCCTTTTTCCTGGGCGAAAGGGCTAGGCCCTCCAGTACCTCGAGGCCGCCCTGCATCCAGCCCCCAGCCGCCATAGCCGGTCCCGGTTAACGGCGGCAACGGGCTGAGAGACACGCGGTCTGGAGCTTGTGCGCGCGTCAAGACGCCCTCGTTCAGATGCAGCGCACCGCGGGAATCACGGAAGGGTTCACCAAAATTGACGGTTTCATTTTGAGCCATGTAGTCATCCTCCTGGTCGCTACATGGCAAAGCGTGCTCCAGGCAGTTTTTCCTGTATGTCAGGCGCTGCTCGTCAATCAGTAGGAGTATTCCTGCTGACTGGAAAGATCTGGTTTAAATGTGCTTTTCGGAAACAGGAATAACGCGCTTTTCCTTAACAGCCTTATAGGAAAAACTCGAATAAATCTCCTTCACCCCCGGCAACCGCTGCAGCACTTCCCGGGTAAATTCCCCAAACGACTCCAGATCCCTCGCCAGAATTTCCAACAGAAAGTCATACCGTCCGGATATGTTGTGACAGGACACTATCTCGGGAATCTCCATCAGCCTTTGCTCGAACGCCAAAGCCATATCCTTGGTATGCGAGTCCATCATGATGCTGACGAACGCCGTCACCCCAAACCCCAGCGACTTGGGCGACAAGATGGCTTGGTAACCGGTGATGTAGCCGTTGTCCTCCAGCAGCTTGACCCGTCGCCAGCAAGGCGAGGTGGTCAGCGCAACCTGGTCGGCGAGTTCGGAGATGGTCAGGCGGGCATTGTCCTGCAAGGCCGCGAGCAGGGCGCGATCGGTACGGTCGAGGCTTGAAGGCATGATTTGCCCTCCTGTTGTTGTATTTGTTGTTTCCTTTCCAAAACAAGCGCGAATGCTTGGGCTATTTTGGAAAAATTCAGGCAGCTCGGTGGCATAAGCTTATAGCAAACCACCAGAGGCTGTTGCCATGCGCGACTCCCATAACAACACCGGTTTTTCCACCCGCGCCATCCATCATGGCTACGACCCGCTTTCCCACGGCGGCGCCTTGGTGCCACCGGTTTACCAGACTGCAACCTATGCCTTCCCCAGCGTTGAATACGGCGCAGCGTGCTTTGCCGGGGAGGAGGGCGGGCACTTCTACAGCCGCATCTCCAACCCGACTTTGGCGTTGCTGGAGCAGCGTATGGCGTCCCTCGAAGGGGGTGAGGCCGGCCTGGCGCTGGCCTCGGGCATGGGGGCCATCACCTCGACCTTGTGGACCCTGCTACGCCCTGGCGACGAGCTGATTGTCGGGCGCACGGTGTATGGCTGCACCTTCGCCTACATGCACCATGGCATTGGCGAGTTCGGGGTAAAGGTCCGCCATGTCGACCTCAATGACACCAAGACGCTAAAGGCGGCGATTACCCACAAGACCCGGATGATCTACTTCGAAACCCCGGCCAACCCGAACATGCAACTGGTCGATATCGCGGCAGTGGCCGAAGCGGCAAGGGGGCATGACCTGCATATCGTGGTCGACAACACCTATTGCACGCCCTACCTGCAACGGCCACTGGAGCTGGGGGCTGACTTGGTCGTGCATTCGGCGACCAAGTACCTCAGCGGCCACGGCGATATCACTGCAGGCTTGGTAATCGGGCGCAAGGCGCTGGTGGACCGGATTCGCCTGGAAGGCCTCAAGGACATGACTGGCGCGGTGCTATCACCGCACGACGCCTCGCTGCTGATGCGTGGCATCAAGACGCTCGCCTTGCGCATGGACCGTCACTGCGCGAATGCCCAGCAGGTTGCCGAGTTTCTTGCGCGCCAGCCGCAGGTGGAGCTGATTCAATATCCTGGGCTGCCATCGTTTGCCCAATACGAACTGGCGCAGCGGCAGATGCGCTTGCCGGGCGGCATGATCGCTTTCGAACTCAAGGGCGGGATCGAAGCCGGGCGGCGATTCATGAATGCTCTGCAACTGTTTGCCAGGGCGGTGAGTCTGGGTGATGCCGAGTCGCTGGCGCAGCACCCGGCGAGCATGACCCATTCCAGCTATACGCCCGAGGAGCGGGCGCATCACGGCATTTCCGAGGGGTTGGTGCGGTTGTCGGTGGGGCTGGAGGATGTGGAGGATCTGCTGGCTGATTTGGAGCAGGCATTGAAGGCTTGCAGCTAGGTTGCCTGTTGCGGGCCTCTTCACGCCGAACCGCCGCGAAGAGACCAGTAAATCCAGCCCAAGAAAAAGGCCTCATGCGAGGCCTTGTTCATTTCAGCGCTTGAGCCCGTAGCTCTCGTCGAGCATGCCCGGCGAGTTCGGCGACTTCGGTGCATAGTCACGTGGCACTTCAGCGGTGTCTTTCGGCGGGGTCAGGCGGTCACGCGGACCCTGGGTGCCCTCCGAATGCAGTGCGGCGAGCAGACGCTGACGGGTCAGCTCGTCGAGCGCCAGGTGGTTGGCGCCGTCGGCCAGGTGATCCTGCACGTCCTGGTAGCTCTGGGTCAGCTTCTTGACCAGTACCGCGGTGCTGTTGAAATGGGTAACCACCTGGTTCTGGTAGCTGTCGAAGCGCTGCTGGATATCATCCAGCTGACGCTGGGTGCTGCTGGGCGCCGCGTTGGGCAGCAGGCGGGCCACGATGAAACCGACCGCCACACCGATGACCAGGGCCAGGGTTGGCAACAACCAAACAAGGAGCGAGAGTTCCACGAGTCCTTCCTCTATAAACGGCTTTGCTTTACGTTAACGGCTCAGACCTGCGCTGTATACCGCGAGCGATCGCAAATCAGAACAGAATTCCTCACCTAGACGAAACGACCCCCTTCGAGGTCACGGAGTAGTGCCTTGCTTGTCCGCGAAACCCCCTTGTTCATCGACGGCCCGATCGGCCAGCTGGAAGCCTTGTACCTGGACGTGGCCGATGCCCGCGGTGCGGTGCTGATCTGCCACCCCAACCCGGTACAGGGCGGCACCATGCTCAACAAGGTGGTCTCGACCCTGCAGCGCACCGCCCGCGACGCTGGCTACGTGACCCTGCGCTTCAACTACCGCGGTGTCGGCCAGAGCGCCGGCAGCCATGACATGGGCGCTGGCGAAGTGGCCGATGCCGAGGCGGCGGCGGCCTGGTTGCGTGCCAGGCACCCCGAGCTGCCGTTGGTACTGATGGGCTTCTCGTTCGGCGGCTTTGTCGCCACCAGCCTGGCCGGGCGCCTGGAAGCGCAAGGCGTGGAGTTGCAGCAGCTGTTCATGATCGCCCCGGCGGTGATGCGCCTGACCGCCGACTTCCCGCTGCCGCAGCGCTGCCCGATCGCCGTGGTGCAGCCTGACGCCGACGAAGTCGTCGATCCGCAGCTGGTTTACCAATGGTCCGACGCACTGGGGCGCCCCCATGAGCTGCTGAAAGTGGCAGAATGCGGACACTTCTTCCATGGCAAGCTGACCGATCTGAAGGATCTGCTGCTGCCGCGCCTTTCGAACTGAGCCAAGCCTGAATAAGCGAACACCCATGACCACGCGCATCCTCACCGGTATCACCACCACCGGCACCCCGCACCTGGGCAACTACGCCGGCGCCATCCGCCCGGCGATCGTCGCCAGCCAGCAACCGGGTGTCGACTCGTTCTACTTCCTGGCCGACTACCACGCCCTGATCAAGTGCGACGACCCGCTGCGCATCCAGCGCTCGCGCCTGGAAATCGCCGCCACCTGGCTGGCTGGTGGCCTGGACCCGGCGAAGGTGACCTTCTACCGCCAGTCCGACATCCCCGAGATCCCCGAGCTGACCTGGCTGCTGACCTGCGTTGCGGCCAAGGGCCTGCTCAACCGCGCCCACGCCTACAAGGCCTCGGTGGACAAGAACCTGGAAGCCGGCGAAGACCCGGATGCCGGCGTGACCATGGGCCTGTACAGCTACCCGGTGCTGATGGCCGCGGACATCCTGATGTTCAACGCCAACAAGGTGCCGGTCGGTCGTGACCAGATCCAGCACGTGGAAATGGCCCGCGACATCGGCCAGCGTTTCAACCACCTGTTCGGCCAGGGCAACGACTTCTTCGCCCTGCCGGAAGCGGTGATCGAAGAGAGCGTGGCCACCCTGCCGGGCCTGGACGGTCGCAAGATGTCCAAGAGCTACGACAACACCATCCCGCTGTTCACCAGCGCCAAGGACATGAAAGACGCCATCTCGCGCATCGTCACCGACTCGCGTGCACCTGGCGAAGCCAAGGATCCGGACAATTCGCATCTGTTCACCCTGTTCCAGGCCTTCTCGACGCCGTCGCAGTGCGCCGAGTTCCGCGAAGAGCTGTTGCAGGGCCTTGGTTGGGGCGAAGCGAAGCAACGCCTGTTCCAGCTGCTCGACGGCCAGCTGGCCGAGAAGCGCGAGCACTACCGCCAGCTGATCGCGCGCCCGGCAGACCTGGAGGACATCCTCCTGACCGGCGCCGCCAAGGCCCGCAAGATCGCCACGCCGTTCCTCGAACAGCTGCGTGAAGCCGTTGGCCTGCGCTCGTTCCGCAGCAGCGTACAGGCCAGCACCGAAGTGAAGAAGAAAGCCGCCAAGAGCGCGCGCTTCGTCAGCTTCCGTGACGAAGACGGCAGCTTCCGCTTCCGCCTGCTGGCCGCCGATGGCGAGCAATTGCTGCTTTCGCGCAGCTTCGCCGACGGCAAGAGTGCCGGTGCCGTGAGCAAGCAGCTGCAGCAGGGCTCTGATGCCGACGTGCGCGTTGACGGCCTGGGCTTCAGCTTGTGGCTGAACGACGAGCAGGTTGCCGACGGGCCGCAGTTCGACAGCGCCGAAGCCCGTGATTCGGCTATCGAAAGCCTGCGTGTAGCGCTTGCACCACAACCGGACTGACGCATTTCGCCTGTAGGAGCGGGCTTGCCCCGCGAACACCGGCAAAGCCGGTGCCATCCAGCACATTACTGGTATGGATGAGGCATATTGACGCAAGTCTGATTGCCATTAAGCGGGCCTGTCGCTACAGTGACGGCCCGTTTTTTGTTGCCTCGCTAACGAAATCATGACGCCCCTAGAACGATATCAAGCAGATCTGAAACGTCCCGACTTCTTCCATGACGCGGCGCAGGAAACTGCGGTACGTCACCTGCAGCGTCTGTACGACGACCTGGTGCACGCGCAGAACAACAAGCCTGGTGTGTTCGGCAAGCTGTTCGGCAAGAAGGAGCAGACGCCGGTCAAAGGCCTGTACTTCTGGGGTGGAGTAGGGCGTGGCAAGACCTACCTGGTCGACACCTTCTATGAAGCGCTGCCGTTCAAGCAGAAGATGCGCACGCACTTCCACCGCTTCATGAAGCGCGTCCACGAGGAAATGAAAACCCTCAAGGGTGAGAAGAACCCGCTGACCTTGATCGCCAAGCGCTTCAGCGAAGAAGCCAAGGTGATCTGCTTCGACGAATTCTTCGTATCCGACATCACCGATGCCATGATCCTCGGCACCTTGATGGAGGAGCTGTTCAAGAACGGCGTCTCGCTGGTGGCGACCTCCAACATCGTCCCCGACGGCCTGTACAAGGACGGCCTGCAGCGCGCACGCTTCCTGCCGGCCATCGCCATGATCAAGCAGTACACCGACGTGGTGAACGTCGACAGTGGTGTCGACTACCGCCTGCGTCACCTGGAGCAGGCCGAACTGTTCCACTTCCCGCTCAATGATGCGGCGCACCAGAGCATGCGCGCCAGCTTCAAGGCGCTGACGCCCGAGTGCACCCAGGCAGTCGAGAACGACGTGCTGATGATCGAAAACCGCCCGATCAATGCCCTGCGCACCTGCGACGACGTCGCCTGGTTCGACTTCCGCGCCCTGTGCGACGGGCCCCGCAGCCAGAACGACTACATCGAGCTGGGCAAGATCTTCCATGCCGTGTTGCTGAGCAACGTGGAGCAGATGGGCGTCACCACCGACGACATCGCCCGCCGCTTCATCAACATGGTGGACGAGTTCTACGACCGCAACGTCAAGCTGATCATCTCGGCCGAAGTGGAACTCAAGGACCTGTACACCGGCGGGCGCCTGAGCTTCGAGTTCCAGCGGACCTTGAGCCGCTTGCTGGAAATGCAGTCGCACGAATTCCTGTCGCGTGCGCACAAGCCATAAGAAAGTTGGGGGCTGCAAAGCAGCCCCTAGGCCTCAAGCCTCTTGCATGAACTGCTGCCGATACTGGTTCGGCGACAACTCCGTGTGCTGGCGGAACAACCGCGCAAAGAAACTCGCATCGTCATAGCCGACCTCATAACTGATGGTCTTGATGCTCTTGCGCGTGCTCGACAGCAGCCCCTTGGCCGTCTCGATGCGTAGCCGCTGCAGGTAGTGCAACGGCTTGTCGCCAGTCGCTCCCTGGAAGCGGCGCATGAAGTTACGGATGCTCATGCCATGGTTGCGGGCCACATCCTCGAAGCGGAACTTGTCGGCGAAGTGTTCCTCCAGCCAGTGCTGGATCTGCAGGATGATCAGGTCCTGGTGCAGCTTCTGGCCGCCGAAGCCCATGCGCCCTGGCGTGTAGTTGCGCTGCACTTCGTAGAGGATGTCGCGGGCCACGGCACGCGCCACATTGGCGCCGCAGAAACGCTCGATCAGGTAGATGTACAGGTCGCAGGCCGATGTGGTGCCGCCGGCGCAGTACAGATTGTCGGCGTCGGTCAGGTGCTTGTCCTGGTTCAGGCGGATCTTCGGGAAGCGCTCGGTGAAGCTGTTGAAGAAGCGCCAGTAGGTGGTCGCTTCCTTACCGTCGAGCAGGCCGGATTCTGCCAGCCAGAACACCCCGCTGGCTTCGGCGCACAGCACGGCGCCACGGGCGTGCTGTTCGCGCAGCCAAGGCAGCACCTGTGGATAACGTTGCAGCAGGTTGTCGAAATCCTCCCAGAAGGCCGGGAGGATGATCACGTCGGCATCATCGAGGCCGCCATCGACCGGCAGCTGCACATTGCTGAAGCTGTCTACCGGCTGGGCATCGGGGCTCACCAGGTGAATCTCGAACATGGGCTGCAAGCCCAGGCCCAGCTGCTTGCTGTAGCGCAAGCTGGCGAGGTGGAAGAAATCCTTGGCCTGCATCAGGGTCGAAGCGAACACCTTGTCAATGGCCAGGATGCTGACGCGCCGCAACGACGCGGAGGGTTGGGTAAACATCATTGTCATTGTTCTTATAGGGTAGAGTGGTCAATCACCGGCTGGATCGTCTTATTTTTTGGCGATTGTGTCTACCCCGTGTCGCAGAGGGGCCGCAAAGCGGCCCATGCGGTTCAAGGCGCCGGGTTCGGCTGCTCCTGATGGATTGCCTCGATTGCCGCGAGCAGTTCGTCGTTGAGGCTCAGTTGCAGGCTGTCGAGGTTGCTCTGAAGTTGCACCAGGTCGGTCGCGCCGATGATATTGCTGGTCACGAACGGCTGTCGGGTCACGAACGCCAGGGCCATCTGGGCCGGGTCCAGGCCATGGGCCAGGGCCAGCTGCACATATCGGCTGCAGGCCGCCACGGTCTGCGGATTGGAATAGCGGGCGAAGCGGCTGAACAGGGTCAGGCGGCCTTTCTCTGGTCGGGCACCATTCTCGTACTTGCCCGAGAGCATGCCGAACGCCAGTGGCGAATAGGCCAGCAGGCCGCATTGCTCGCGGATCGCCACTTCCGCCAGGCCCACTTCGAAGCTGCGGTTGAGCAGGTTGTAAGGGTTCTGGATCGACACCGCCCGCGGCCAGCCACGGCTGTCGGCCAGTTGCAGGAACTTCATGGTGCCCCACGGGGTTTCGTTGGACAGGCCGATGTGGCGGATCTTGCCGGCACGCACCTGCTCGTCGAGCACTTCGAGGGTTTCTTCCAGCGGGGTGAACAGGTCGTTGGCCAGGTGCTGGTAACCCAGTTTGCCGAAGAAGTTGGTGCTGCGCTCCGGCCAGTGCAACTGGTAGAGGTCGATGCGGTCGGTGTGCAGGCGCTTGAGGCTCTCGTCCAGTGCGGCGACGATGTGCTGGCGGTTGTGCTTGAGCTGGCCGTCACGGATGTGGCTGATGCCATTGCCCGGGCCGGCAACCTTGCTGGCCAGGACCCAGTCATCGCGATCACCGTTGGCCCGGAACCAGTTGCCGATGATGCGCTCGGTGGCGGCATAGGTTTCCGGACGGGGCGGCACCGGGTACATCTCGGCGGTATCGATGAAGTTGATGCCGCTGGCCTTGGCCAGCTTGATCTGCTCGAAGGCCTCGTCCTGGGTGTTCTGCTCGCCCCAGGTCATGGTGCCCAGGCACAGGGCGCTGACGCCGAGGTCGGTACGGCCGAGCTTGCGGTATTCCATCGGGAAAACACTCCTTGGCAAAAGAAGCCCATCAAAGCAGGTTGAAATTTTTCGCGCAATCTGGATAATTCTGCCCCTCTCCGTGTGGCGGAAGTGATGCACCACCACGCAGGAAGAACCCCGTCGAACATTGGCGTGCCCGACCCGAGCCCCCAAAAGCGTCAGCGTTCGGCTGCGCGCTTGCCCTTGGCAAGTTGTGCACTATCCAGTAAGATTCGCCGTCTATTTTTCGCTGGGCGGCCTCTGAGGCTTTAGAGAATGAAAACTTTTACTGCTAAACCGGAAACAGTAAAGCGCGAGTGGTTCGTAGTTGACGCCGCTGGCCAGACCCTGGGTCGTCTGGCTACCGAAATCGCTACCCGTCTGCGTGGCAAGCACAAACCAGAATACACCCCTCACGTTGACACCGGCGACTACATCGTCGTCATCAACGCTGAACAGGTTCGTGTGACTGGTGCCAAGTCTTCCGACAAAATGTACTACTCCCACTCCGGTTTCCCAGGCGGCATCAAGGAAATCAACTTCGAGAAGTTGATCGCCAAGGCCCCTGAGCGTGTTATCGAAACCGCGGTCAAGGGCATGCTGCCTAAGAACCCGCTGGGTCGCGACATGTACCGTAAGCTGAAAGTGTACGCGGGTGCTGCTCACCCACACACTGCTCAGCAGCCTCAAGAACTGAAGATCTAACGGGAAAGTTCATTATGTCGGCGACTCAAAATTACGGCACTGGCCGTCGCAAGACCGCAACCGCTCGCGTTTTCCTGCGTCCGGGTACTGGTAACATTTCCATCAACAACCGTTCTCTGGACGTGTTCTTCGGTCGCGAAACCGCTCGCATGGTTGTTCGCCAGCCGCTCGAGCTGACCGAGTCCACTGAGAAGTTCGACATCTACGTCACCGTTTCCGGTGGTGGTGTCAGCGGTCAGGCCGGTGCGATCCGTCACGGTATCACCCGCGCTCTGATGGAATACGACGAAACCCTGCGTGGCGCTCTGCGTCGTGCTGGCTACGTCACCCGCGACGCTCGTGAAGTCGAGCGTAAGAAAGTGGGTCTGCGTAAAGCGCGTAAGCGTCCTCAGTACTCCAAGCGTTAATACCGCTTCGGCAGTCGAAAAAAGCCCGGTTCCTTGGAACCGGGCTTTTTTTTGTGCTTGAACTAACCTGTCAGCATGTCGGTGACCACTTGTCGCATAGACGCAGATCAAGCAAAGCGCGGGTTATAGCTCCTGGTGGGGGTAATCACCTTGTCACTGTGTGGATTTGTTTCTTACCATGACGACCAATTTTTAGCGCCACTGACACAACCTAAGTACAGGCCAGGTCCAACTGGCCAAGCAAAGCTGATGGGAGAGGACTGAATGAGCAATGACGGCGTCAACGCAGGCCGGCGCCGCTTCCTCGTAGCCGCGACATCCGTGGTCGGGGCAGCGGGGGCAGTGGGGGCTGCGGTACCGTTCGTGGGGTCATGGTTTCCCAGTGCCAAGGCGAAGGCGGCCGGCGCACCGGTGAAGGTCAATATTGCCAAGGTCGAGCCTGGGCAGCAGATGGTTGCCGAGTGGCGTGGCCAGCCGGTGTTCATCGTTCGGCGAACGCAGGAGATCCTTGGCAACCTGAAGAAGATCGAGGGTGACCTCTCCGACCCTCAATCGAAGAGTTCGGTGCAGCCGACCTATGTCGACCCCGAGGTTCGCTCGATCAAGCCGGAAATCCTCATTCTCGTCGGCCTCTGCACGCACCTCGGCTGCTCGCCGACCTTCCGCCCGGAAGTCGCGCCCGCAGACCTCGGGCCGAAGTGGGTCGGTGGTTATTTCTGCCCTTGCCACGGCTCCCACTACGACCTGGCAGGCCGTGTCTACAAGTCGCAGCCGGCGCCTCTCAACCTGCCAGTGCCGCCGCATTCTTATGAGTCGGACGACATTGTCGTCATCGGCGTCGACCAGGAGAAAGCATGATGAGCAAGTTCATGGACTGGATTGACGCTCGCTTCCCCGCCACCAAGATGTGGGAAGACCACCTGAGCAAGTATTACGCGCCCAAGAACTTCAACTTCCTGTATTTCTTCGGCTCGCTGGCGCTGCTGGTGCTGGTCAACCAGATCGTCACTGGCGTGTGGCTGACCATGAGTTTCACACCCTCGGCGGAAGAGGCCTTCGCCTCGGTCGAGTACATCATGCGTGACGTCGAATACGGCTGGATCCTGCGCTACCTGCATTCCACCGGTGCTTCGGCGTTCTTCATCGTGGTCTACCTGCACATGTTCCGCGGCCTGCTCTACGGCTCCTACCAGAAGCCTCGTGAGCTGGTGTGGCTGTTCGGCATGCTGATCTACCTGGCGCTGATGGCTGAAGCCTTCATGGGTTATCTACTGCCATGGGGGCAGATGTCGTACTGGGGTGCCCAGGTGATCATCTCGCTGTTCGGCGCCATTCCGGTGATCGGTGGCGACCTGACCCAGTGGATTCGTGGTGACTACCTGATCTCGGGCATCACCCTGAACCGCTTCTTCGCCTTGCACGTGGTGGCCCTGCCGATCGTGATTCTCGGCCTGGTGGTGCTGCACATCCTGGCCCTGCACGAAGTGGGTTCGAACAACCCCGATGGTGTCGACATCAAGAAGAAAAAGGACGAAAACGGCATTCCGCTCGACGGCATTCCGTTCCATCCTTATTACACCGTCAAGGACATTGTCGGTGTGGTGGTGTTCCTCTTCGTGTTCTGCGCCGTGGTGTTCTTCTTCCCGGAAATGGGCGGTTACTTCCTGGAAAAACCTAACTTCGAGCAAGCGAACGCGTTCAAGACGCCCGAGCATATTGCCCCTGTGTGGTACTTCACGCCGTTCTACGCGATCCTGCGAGCGGTACCTGACAAGCTCATGGGCGTAATCGCCATGGGTGCTGCGATCGCCGTGTTGTTCGTGCTGCCCTGGCTCGACCGCAGCCCGGTGCGTTCCATGCGCTACAAGGGCTGGATCAGCAAGGTCTTCCTGCTGGTGTTCTGCATTGCCTTCGTCATCCTCGGTATCCTCGGCGTACTGGCGCCTACACCTGGCCGTACCTTGCTGTCGCAGGTGTGCACGGTGCTGTATTTCGCCTACTTCCTGCTGATGCCGTTCTACACAAGGCTCGAGAAGACCAAACCGGTTCCGGAAAGGGTGACTGGCTGATGAAAAAGTTGATTGCAGTATTTTTGCTGGCAGTGATGCCTGCCTTTTCCTTCGCTGCCGAACAGGGCCTGGAGCTGGACAAGGTCGATATCGATCTGACCGACAAGGCAGCCATGCAGGACGGTGCGCGAACCTTTGCCAACTATTGCATGGGTTGCCACAGCGCCAAGTTCCAGCGTTACGAGAGGGTTGCCGATGATCTTGGCATCCCTCATGAGTTGATGCTCGAGAAGTTGGTGTTCACCGGTGCCAAGATCGGTGACCACATGCAGATCGGCATGCAGCCCAGCGACGCCAAGACCTGGTTCGGCGCCGCGCCACCCGACCTGACCCTGGTCGCCCGGGTGCGGGGTACCGACTGGCTGTACACCTACCTGCGCAGCTTCTATGAAGACAAGTCGCGCCCGTACGGGGTCAACAACAAGGTGTTCCCGAACGTCGGCATGCCCAACGTGCTGGTCGGCCTGCAAGGCAACCAGGTGGTTGGCTGCAAGCAGGTGCAGATGGTGGTGGATGGCAAGAAGCAATTCGACCCATTGACGGGTAGCCCGCTTACCCATGAAGCCTGTGACCAGCTGACCATTACGCCGAATTCCGGTACCCTGAACACCGAGCAGTTCGACGAGAAGGTCAAGAACCTGGTGACCTTCCTGGCCTATTCGGCCAACCCGGTCAAACTGGAAAGCCAGCGCATCGGTACCTACGTGTTGCTGTACCTGGCTTTCTTCTTCGTATTTGCCTACTTGCTCAAGCGCGAATACTGGAAGGACGTGCACTGATCACGCAGTAATTTCTGGTAGTTGAACGCGCCCGCGGGGCCCTGGCACATGTGCCAGGGCCCCGCGGGCGCGTTTTCATTTAGAGTTTTACAAGCATCCCCTGCGAGGAGGCGCTACATGGGCGCAACCAACCGGTTAGCCTGTTATTCCGACCCTGCTGACCATTATTCTCATCGGGTACGCCTCGTGCTTGCCGAGAAGGGCGTCAGCGTGCAGGTCATCGACGTCGATCCTGCACGGCTGCCAGCCAAGCTGGCAGAGGTGAACCCTTACGGCAGTGTGCCGACCCTGGTCGATCGTGACCTGGCGTTGTATGAGTCGACCGTGGTCATGGAATACCTCGAGGAGCGTTATCCGCATCCGCCGCTGATGCCGGTATATCCGGTCGCGCGTGGCAACAGCCGTCTGCTGATGCATCGCATCCAGCGTGACTGGTGCGCCCTGGCGGATACCATTCTCGACCCGCGCAGCGCTGAGGGCGCCCGTACCGAGGCGCGCAAGGCGCTGCGCGAAAGCCTGACCGGCGTCTCGCCGCTGTTCGGCGAGTTTGCTTGCTTCATGAGTGAGGAGCAAAGTCTGGTCGACTGTTGTCTATTGCCCATATTATGGCGTTTGCCGGTAATGGGTATCGAATTGCCGCGGCAGGCCAAGCCGCTGCTGGAATACATGGAGCGACAGTTCGCCCGCGAGCCGTTCCAGGCGAGCCTGTCCTCTGTTGAACGTGAAATGCGCAAGCTTTAAGGAGCCGTTGATGAACTCCAGTCGCCCCTACCTGGTTCGAGCACTGTACGAGTGGATCGTCGACAACGATTGCACCCCCCATATGCTGGTCAATGCCGAATTTCCGGCGGTCCAGGTGCCACAAGGTTTTGCCAGTGATGGCCAGATCGTCCTGAACATTTCGCCGAGTGCCGTGCGCAACCTGCACATGGACAACGACGCAGTGAGTTTCGAGGGGCGCTTCAGTGGCGTTGCCCATTCGTTGTTCGTGCCAGCGGGCGCCATCCTGGGTATCTATGCCCGGGAGAATGGCCAGGGCATGGTATTCGAGCTCGAACCGCCGCTGATGGAGGATGATGAGCTGGAAGACGAGGGTGTCGAGCCTGATGACGATGGCCCGCCGGAAGGGGGTGGGCAGCCGCCACGCCCAAGCGGGCGACCCAGCCTGAAGGTGGTCAAGTAACAAAAAAGGCGATCCAAATGGATCGCCTTTTTATTTGCCGCGACGCGGTGCTTACAGGTCGCTGATGGTGCGGACCTGGTCCCGGTTGATGCGGGTACGCTTGCCGTCGAGCTGCTGGAACTCGTAGAAGCCCGAGTCCTTGTCGAAGTGTGGAGCGTCCACTGCCTGGATTTCGCGGCCGTCGTTGAGGGTGATCAGGCTTGGGGTGGAGCAGCCGGCCAGGGTGGCGAAGGTGCCGAACAGCAGGGCGGGCAGCAAAAGCTTTTTCATGCGGTATTTCCTGGAAATTGAACAGGTGGGGCAAGCTGCTGCCGATACCAGTCAGTGACTGGTAACGGCGGCAACTGAATCAGTCGATGTACTCGAACAGCTTGACGATCTTCTGCACGCCAGACACACCCTGTACCACGGCAGTGGCAGAGTTGGCCTCCTGCTGAGTCACCAGGCCCAGCAGGTAGACGATGCCGTTCTCGGTGATCACCTTGATGCGCGAGCTGGGCACCGCATTGTCGGTGAGCATCTGGGTCTTGATCTTGGTGGTCAACCAGGCATCGTTGTTGCGCGCCAGGATGGAGGAGGGCTGCATCACCTGCAGCTCGTTGTGCACCTTCTTCACCCGCTGGACCTGGCTGGCAGTCTGTTCGGCCAGGCTCTTGAGATCGGCGCGCGGGGTTTGCCCGGCGAGCAGGACGATGCCGTTGTAGCTGCTGACGACGATGTGCGAGCTCTTGTCCAGGTCTGGGCTGGCCTTGGCGATGTTGACCGAAGCCTTGGTTTCGATCAGCGAGTCGTCGATCTTGCTGCCGATGGTACGGGTGCCGCGATCATCCTCGATCGGCGAGTTGCGGGTCGAGGTCAGTACCGAGCTGCAGCCGGTGACGCTCAGGCACAGGGTCAGGGCCATCAGGCCGAGGCGTATGGGGGTCATTCTTCACTCCCGAACAGTTGGCTGTCGATCAGATCGCACAGGCAGTGGATCGCCAGCAGGTGGACTTCCTGGATACGTGCGGTGACCGTCGACGGTACGCGGATTTCCACGTCTTCGGGCAGCAGCAGCGAGGCCATGCCGCCGCCGTCACGTCCGGTCAATGCTACGACAATCATTTCGCGATCATGTGCGGCCTGGATCGCTTGAATCACGTTGGCAGAGTTGCCGCTGGTCGAAATCGCCAGCAGCACGTCGCCGGGCTGGCCCAGGGCGCGGATCTGCTTGGAGAAGATCTCGTTGTAGCTGTAGTCGTTGGCGATCGAGGTCAGTGTCGAGCTGTCAGTGGTCAGGGCGATGGCCGGCAGGCTCGGGCGCTCACGCTCGAAGCGGTTGAGCAACTCCGAAGAGAAGTGCTGGGCATCGCCGGCCGAGCCGCCATTGCCGCAGGCGAGCATCTTGCCCTCGTTGAGCAGCGCATTGACCATGACCAGGCTAGCCTGCTCGATGTGCGGTGCCAGGATGTCCATTGCCTGTTGCTTGGTGTCGATGCTGGCCTGGAACAGCCGGCGAATTCGGGATTGCATGTCCATCTGGTGACCTTAAGTGGGGCGGTGGCCTTTGCTACGCGCAACAAGGACCAGCCCGCGAAACATAGAGCAAAAAAATCGGAGTGGGTTCAGCATTCGAAGGCGTTTTTCAGCCATTGAAGCGGCTGGCCTGCATGGCGACTGCCCTGCATGGCGACAACATCGAAGCGGCAGGGGTGATTGGCCCAGCGGAACTCCTTCTGCAGGAACAGAGTGGCGGCAAGCACCAACCGTTTCTGCTTGCGCCCGTCAATGCTGCCGAGGGCGCCACCGAAGTCCGCGTGCAACCGGTAGCGGACTTCGACGAATACTACTGTATCGGCGTCGAGCATGACCAGATCAAGCTCGCCGCCTTTGCATCGCCAATTGCGTGTCAGCAGTTGCAGGCCTTGCCCTTGAAGGTACTCAAGGGCTTGGGTTTCTGCCGCCTGGCCAGCGCTAGTCGGCGATGCTTTGGGCATCAGCGCGAGGTGTCTGGCAGACGCTTGACCTGGCCGCCGGTGAACTCGGCCCATGGCAGCTGGCGCTCGACGCGCTGGCTGGCGTTGATGCTCAGGCTGCCGGACAGGCCTTGCACGCGGTTGTCTGGCAATGCCTTCAGCTGGCCCAGGCGTGGTGCCAGGCTGTAGGCGTCGACACCCATGGCGTACAGGCGGCCGAGGCTGCCTGCGGCTTGCGGCCACTGCTGCACGACCTGTTGGCGCAGGCTGTTGCTGGTGTCGAGCAGCCACGGGGTTTCGCAGAAACGAATGCCGTTCATGTCGTTGTACTGGTTGACGTCACCACTGGCGCTGTACAGGTTCGAGGTGGCGTAGACCGGTACGTCACCGGCGTACTGGAAGTTCAGGGTCGGCTTGATCTGCTGTGCCTGTTGTGGGGTCGAGGCGAGGAAGATGAAATCGATGTCCTGGCGACGCGACGGTTGGGCCGCGATGTTGCCGCCCACGGTACTCTGCAGGCTCTGGGCGCGGCCTTCGCTCTGGCGCAACTGGAACAGGCTGGCGATCTGCTGGGCCAGTGCAACCGGCTGGGCGATGCGCTCGGCGGCGATGATAATGCCGCCATTGCCTTCCCAGTCCTGACGGAAGGCGGCCAGCACGCGGTCACCCCACTCACCGCTCGGTACCAGGGCCACGGCGCGGACCATGCCGTCAGCGCGGGCGCGACGTGCCACTTCGCGGGCTTCGTCCTCGGCGGCGAGGCCGAACTGGAACAGCTGGGGTGGTGCTTTCTGGCCGGCGTCGGCGTAGTTCAAGGCGAGGGTGGTGATGGGCAGCTGGGTGTTGCCAGCAAGCTGCTTGACCAGCGGCTTTTCAAGCGGGCCGACCACCAGTTGCACGCCATCGGCCTGGGCCTGGCGATAGAAGGCGTCGAGCGAGCCGATGCGCGAACTGTCGTAGACCTGCACGGCAGGCGCTTGCCCGCCTGCCTGCTGGGCCTGGAAGTGGGCGGCCATGAAGCCGTCACGCAGGGCGCGGGCAACGCCGGCCAGTGGGCCTTCCTGGGGCAGCAGCAGGGCGATTTTGGTCAGCGGTTGGCTGGCCAGTTCCTTGAGCTTGGTCAGGGCCGTTGGCAGCTGCTTGGCGGCTGGGTGATCAGGGTGCTGGTTGCGCCAGGCTTCGATGGCAGCCTGCTGCTGCTCCAGGGTGCCGGCGCTTTTCACTGCCAGCGCCAGGCTGGTCCAGCCGGCCAGGATTTCGTTGTTGGCAGGCTGTTGCAACTGCTCCGGCGGCAGCGAAGCGACCAGGGCCCAGATCGCGTCATTGTTGGCGCTGGCAGCCTGACCGCTGAGCAGCGGGCTCAGCAGCACGCGTTGCTGGGCGGCGGCCATGGCCTGGCCGTCGGCCTCGAGGGCGGCGGCGTGGACGCTGTAGGTGCGCACCTGCTGTTGCTCGGGCAGCTCTGCGATGTGTTGCAGGCTCGGGTGGGACAGCGCGGTCAGCGCGGCCTTGGGCTGGTTGCGGCTCATGGCCAGTTCGGCGCCGAGGGTGGCGGCGAAGATCTGCTGGGCCGGCTTGAGCGTGTCCATCGGCACCTGCTCGAGGATGCGTGCGGCGCGTGGGAAGTCCTTCTGCTTGTAAGCCAGGTCGGCAGCGCTCAGGCGCAGCAGGGCAGCGTCTTCGGCGGACTTGCTGGTGGCGGCCTTCTCGAGCAGTTGCTCGATGCTGGCATCCGGGGTGCGTGGCAGTTCGCCCAGGCTGGATGAGGGCGAGCTGGCGCAGGCTGCCAGCAGGGCAGCGAGGCAGAGGGCTGTGAGCAGCCGCAGGCAAGCGATCATGTAAAGGTCCTGTTACTCGATCAAGTTGGCCGGCAATTGTACCCAAGCGGCGGCCGGGGCGCGATCTGCCGTTAGCAGAACCTTCACTATAGGCGTCTGGCCGATGACCGCCGATGAAGTTCTTTGCGCCCTGTTACCGGCGCTCGGGCTACAATAGCGCCTTTGATCCGAAAGGCAGGATGTGTGCAGTGACTGATGTGGCCGGGGCTTCGAAATCCACCATGGGGACGCTTTATGTGGTCGCGACCCCCATCGGCAACCTTGATGACATGAGCGCCAGGGCGCTCAAGGTGCTGGCCGATGTCGCCCTGATCGCCGCCGAGGACACCCGGCATTCGATCCGCCTGTTGCAGCATTTCGGCATCGATACGCCGCTGGCGGCCTGTCATGAGCACAACGAGCGCGACGAGGGCGGGCGCTTCATCACCAAGCTGCTGGCCGGTGAAGATGTGGCGCTGGTATCCGATGCCGGTACGCCGCTGATTTCCGACCCGGGCTACCATCTGGTGCGCCAGGCGCGGGCCGCCGGGGTCAGCGTGGTGCCAGTGCCAGGCGCCTGCGCCTTGATTGCCGCGCTTTCGGCAGCCGGCCTGCCTTCCGACCGCTTCATCTTCGAAGGCTTCCTGCCAGCCAAGGCCGCCGGGCGTCGGGCGCGTCTGGAGCAGGTCAAGGAAGAGCCTCGCACGCTGATCTTTTACGAGGCGCCTCACCGCATCCTGGAGTGTCTCGAAGACATGGAGCTGGTGTTCGGCGGCGAGCGCCCGGCGCTGCTGGCGCGCGAGCTGACCAAGACCTTCGAGACCCTCAAAGGCCTGCCGTTGGCTGAACTGCGTGCGTTCGTCGCCGGCGACAGCAACCAGCAGCGCGGCGAGTGCGTGGTGCTGGTCGGTGGCTGGAGTGCACCTGAAGGCGAGGATGCGATCAGTGCCGAGGCGCAGCGTGTATTGGATCTGCTGCTGGCCGAATTGCCACTGAAAAGGGCGGCGGCATTGGCAGCGGAAATCACTGGCGTGCGCAAGAACCTGTTGTATCAAGTGGCCCTGGAAAAACAGAAAGCGCAGTAGTGGCAATTAGACATAATTGACGGTATCGCTTGTTCTTGCGCGCGCGTGCCGTTAACCTTGTCGGCGGAGAGTCGATCGGACAGTCGCTGCCGTCTTTTGTTCCGCAAAAGATGGGGGAGGAAAGTCCGGGCTCCATAGGGCGGAGTGCCAGGTAACGCCTGGGAGGCGCGAGCCTACGGAAAGTGCCACAGAAAATAACCGCCTAAGCACTTCGGTGCCGGTAAGGGTGAAAAGGTGCGGTAAGAGCGCACCGCACGGCTGGCAACAGTTCGTGGCTAGGTAAACCCCACTCGGAGCAAGACCAAATAGGGTTCCATCAGGCGTGGCCCGCGTCGGAACCGGGTAGGTTGCTAGAGGCGTCCAGTGATGGCCGTCGTAGAGGAATGACTGTCCTCGACAAAACCCGGCTTACAGATCGACTCTCCACCTTTTCCCTTCCTGCTTGATTCGATAGCAGATCCCTCTTGGTAATACCAAAAAGATCTTACTCTTAATAATTCACTTTAACTTCGAACGGCATTCGTTTGAGTCGGTTTGATTTTTCTCGTGTTTTTCCCCGTCTGGCAGTCCTTCCGCATTCCTTTGTTGCGCTAAATCTCGGTCCTGTAAGGCTTTTCCTTATGAACGTGCCTTGACGGTGCAGCGGGCGGATTCCTATAGTGTGCGCAAGTGGCAGAAAGTGGGATGAAGTGGGTTTTCTGGCACAAAAAAGTTACCATTGTGGGGAATCGCAGCCGTGTTCCGCGGAGCCAACGCCGTCAGCCTCGATGCCAAGGGCCGTCTCGCCATGCCGAGCCGGTACCGTGACGAGCTCGATTCGCGTTGCAATGGTCAGCTGATCGTGACCATCGACGCTGTTGACCCCTGCTTGTGTGTTTATCCCCTCGATGAGTGGGAGCAGATTGAAGCCAAGTTGCGTGCCTTGCCGTCGTTGCGTGAGGAAAACCGCCGCCTGCAGCGCTTGCTGATCGGTAATGCGGTTGACCTGGAGCTCGATGGCAGTGGGCGTTTCCTGGTGCCGCCCCGCCTGCGTGAGTACGCCAAGCTGGACAAGAAGGCGATGCTGGTGGGGCAGCTGAACAAATTCCAGCTGTGGGATGAGGATGCCTGGAACGCGGTTTCGGCAGCCGACCTTGCAGCTATCCAACAACCGGGCGCCATGCCCGACGATTTGCGTGACCTGATCCTGTGACCATAGATAGCGGCTTCAACCACATCACCGTCCTCCTCGACGAAGCTGTCGAGGCATTGGCCCTGCGCGCCGACGGTTGCTATCTGGACGGCACCTTCGGGCGTGGCGGCCATAGCCGCCTGATCCTCAGCAAACTCGGACCGCAAGGGCGGCTGCTGGGCTTCGACAAAGATCCTCAAGCGATTGCCACCGGGCAAGCGCTGGCGGCCGAAGACGGCCGCTTTGTCATTGTGCAACGCAGTTTTGCCGAGCTCGGCTCGGAAGTCGCCGAGCGTGGTCTGGCCGGCAAGGTCAGCGGTATCCTGCTTGACCTGGGCGTGTCCTCGCCGCAGCTGGATGACCCCGAGCGTGGCTTCAGCTTCCTCAACGATGGGCCGCTGGACATGCGTATGAATCCGGATCAGGGCATCAGCGCTGCCGAGTTCATCGCCACCGCCCCCGTCGAAGAAATTGCCCGTGTCTTCAAGGAATACGGTGAAGAGCGCTTTGCCGGGCGCATGGCCCGTGCCGTGGTCGAGCGCCGTGAGAAGCAGCCCTTCACCCGCACCGCTGATCTGGCTGAAGTGCTCAAGGTCGCCAACCCGGCCTGGGAAAAGGGCAAAAACCCGGCGACCCGTGCCTTCCAGGGCCTGCGTATCCACGTCAATAACGAGCTGGGTGACCTCGAGACTGGCCTGGAAGCTGCGCTCGACGCCCTGGAAGTAGGCGGCCGTCTGGCGGTCATCAGCTTCCACTCGCTGGAAGACCGCATCGTCAAGCTGTTCATGCGCAAACTGGTCAAGGGCGAGGCCGACAACCTGCCACGCAACCTGCCGGTACAGCACAAGATCTTCGAGCCGAAGATCAAGCTGATCGGCAAGGCCCAGTTTGCCTCCGAAGCCGAACTCAAGGCCAACCCGCGGTCGCGCAGCGCCGTGATGCGGGTGGCGGAGAAGCTTCGGTGAGCCGGCTATTTGCCAAACCTCTGCCAGGCGGAAGCTTCCTGATGCTTCTGCTGTTTGTCGGTGTGCTCATTTCGGCCATTGCCGTGTCTTACAGTGCCCACTGGAATCGTCAGTTGCTCAACACCCTGTACGGCGAGTTGAACGAGCGTGACAAGGCCCAGGCCGAGTGGGGCCGGCTGATTCTCGAGCAAAGCACCTGGACCGCCTCCAGCCGTATCGAGAGCCTGGCCTCCGAGCAGCTGAAGATGCGTGTGCCTGCAGCTGACGAAGTACGGATGGTGGCGCCATGATGAAGCTCGAAGGCGCACTCTACCCCTGGCGCTTCCGGGTAGTGATCGGCTTGCTGGCCCTGATGGTCGGCGCCATCTGCTGGCGCATCATCGACCTGCAGGTAGTCGACCGTGACTTCCTCAAGGGCCAGGGCGATGCTCGCAGCCTGCGTCACATTCCCATTCCTGCGCACCGTGGCCTGATCACCGACCGCAACGGCGAGCCGCTGGCGGTCAGTACCCCGGTCACCACCTTGTGGGCCAACCCCAAGGAAATGCAGGCCGCCAAGGATCGCTGGCCGCAGCTGGCTGCTGCCCTTGGGCAGAACGCACAGCAACTGACCGAGCGCCTGACCCAGCAGGCCAACAAAGAGTTTATCTACCTGGTCCGCGGCCTGACCCCGGAGCAGGGCCAGCACGTGCTCGATCTGAAAGTCCCGGGCGTGTATGGACTGGAAGAATTCCGCCGCTTCTATCCGGCCGGCGACGTGACCGCGCACATGGTCGGCTTCACCGACCTCGACGACCATGGTCGCGAAGGCGTGGAGCTGGCCTACGATGAATGGCTGGCCGGCGTGCCCGGTAAGCGGCAAGTGATCAAGGACCGGCGCGGCCGGCTGATCAAGGACATCCAGGTCACCAAGAACGCCAAGGCCGGCAAGACCTTGGCGTTGTCGATCGACCTGCGCCTGCAATACCTGGCCACCCGCGAACTGCGCAACGCCATTGCCGAACAGGACGCCAAGGCCGGCAGCCTGGTGATCATGGACGTCAAGACCGGTGAGGTCCTGGCCATGGTCAACCAGCCGACCTACAACCCGAACAACCGTCGCAGCATGTTCCCGGCCGCCATGCGTAACCGGGCGATCATCGACGTGTTCGAGCCGGGCTCGACGGTCAAGCCGATCTCGATGAGTGCGGCGCTGCAGAGTGGCCGCTGGAAGCCGAGCGACAAGGTCGAGGTGTATCCGGGCAGCCTGCAGATTGGTCGCTACACCATCAAGGACGTGTCCAAGAGCGAGGGCCCGATCCTCGACCTGACCGGCATCCTGATCAACTCATCCAACGTCGGCATGAGCAAGATCGCCTTCGATATCGGCGGCGAGGCCATCTACCGGGTCATGTCCCAGGTCGGCCTGGGCCAGTACACCGGCCTCGGCTTCCCGGGCGAGCGCGTCGGCAACCTGCCCAACCACCGTGAGTGGCGCAAGGCTGAGACCGCGACCCTGTCCTACGGCTACGGTGTGTCGGTGACCGCCCTGCAGCTGGTGCACGCCTACGCGGCGCTGGCCAACGACGGCAAGATGGTGCCGCTGTCGATCCTCAAGGTCGACAAGGCGCCGGAAGCGGTGCAGGCCATTCCGAAGGAAACCGCCGAAACCGTCCAAGGCATGCTGCAGCAGGTGATCGAAGCGCCGCGCGGCGTGTTCCGTGCCCAGGTGCCGTTCTACCACGTGGCCGGCAAGTCCGGTACCGCACGTAAGGCCACCGTCGGCTCCAAGGGTTACACCGAAAACGCCTACCGCTCGCTGTTCGCCGGCTTCGGCCCGATGAGCGACCCGCGCTACGCCATCGTCGTGGTCATCGACGAGCCGGGCAAGGGTGGTTACTTCGGTGGTCTGGTATCGGCCCCCGTATTCAGCAAGGTCATGTCGGGAACCCTGCGCCTGATGAACGTGCCGCCAGATAACCTGCCGCCGCCGAGTGATCCGCAGCAGGCCAGTGCAGCACCCGCCAAGGGAGGGCGTGGATGATGACGATGCCATTGAGCAAGCTTTTCGCCCACGCCAGCCGTGATCCGCTGATCCGTGAACTGACCCTGGATAGCCGTCAGGTGCGTCAGGGCGACCTGTTCCTGGCCGTGCCAGGTGCCAAGGTTGATGGCCGTGAGCACATTGCCGATGCACTGTCGCGTGGCGCTGCGGCCGTGGCTTACGAAGAGCAGGGCGTCAACGTGCTGCCGCTTACCGATGTACCGCTGATTCCTGTGAAGGGTCTGATCGGCCAGCTGTCGCAAATTGCCGGGCGCTTCTACGGCGAGCCGAGCCGTCAGCTGAACCTGGTGGGCGTCACCGGCACCAATGGCAAGACCAGCGTCACGCAGCTGGTGGCTCAGGCGCTCGATGCGCTGGGCCAGCGCTGCGGCCTGATCGGCACCTTGGGCACCGGCTTCTATGGCGAGCTGCAGAGCGGCCGCCTGACCACGCCCGATCCGATCGCCGTGCAGTCGACCTTGAGCGACCTCAAGAAGGGCGGCGCCAAGGCTGTGGCCATGGAGGTTTCGTCCCACGCCCTGGAGCAGGGCCGTGTTGCTGCGCTGGAATTCGATATCGCGGTCATGACCAACCTGTCCCGCGACCATCTGGACTACCACGGCAGCATGGAGGCCTACGAGGCCGCCAAGGCCAGGCTGTTCGCATGGCCGAGCCTGCGTTGCCAGGTGGTCAACCTGGATGATGACTTCGGTCGCCGCTTGGCCGACGATTTTGCTCGCCGCCCGAGTGTCGATCATATCGAGACCCGGCTGCTCAGCTACAGCCTGGAAAACCCGGACGCTTCGCTGTTCTGCCGCGAAGCGCATTTCGATGATGATGGCGTGCGCGCCACGCTCGTCACCGCTCAAGGTGAGCGCACTCTGCGTAGCCAGCTGCTGGGTCGCTTCAACCTGAGCAACATGCTCGCGGCGGTGGCCACGCTGCTGGCGCTGGACTACTCGTTGGAGGAGATCCTCAAGGTCGTCCCCGCCCTGCAGGGCCCGGTCGGCCGCATGCAGCGCCTGGGTGGCGGTGACAAGCCGCTGGTAGTGGTCGATTACGCACATACCCCTGATGCCCTGGAAAAAGTCCTCGAAGCCTTGCGCCCGCATGCTCACGGCGAGCTGCTGTGCCTGTTCGGCTGCGGTGGTGACCGTGATCGCGGCAAGCGCCCGCTGATGGCCGAAGTGGCCGAGCGCCTGGCCGACCGGGTGCTGGTCACCGACGACAACCCGCGTACTGAAGACCCGCTGCGCATCTTCGACGACATTCGCCCTGGTTTCGCCAAGCCTGCCGACATCGAGTTCGTCGCTGGCCGTGGTGAAGCCATTGCTCACCTGATCGCCACCGCTGCTGCCGATGACGTGATCGTCCTGGCCGGCAAGGGGCACGAGGACTACCAGGAGATCAATGGCGAGCGCCATGCCTTCTCCGACCTGATCGAAGCCGACAAGGCACTTGCAGCCTGGGAGGCACCACATGCTTAAGCCCATGACCCTCAGCCAGCTGACCGGCGCTTTGAATGCGCGCCTGGTCAACGCCGACGCCAGCTTCACCGGTGTCAGCATCGACAGCCGCAGCGTTGCTGCCGGCCAGTTGTTCGTTGCCCTGAGCGGGCCACGCTTCGATGGCCATGACTACCTCGCCGACGTGCAAACCAAAGGCGCCGTTGCTGCACTGGTCGAGCGCGAAATTGCCGATGTTGATCTGCCGCAGCTGCTGGTTGCCGACTGCCGCGTAGCACTCGGCCAGCTCGGTGCGCTGAACCGCGCTGCCTTCGACAAGCCAGTCGTCGCCATCACCGGTTCCAGCGGCAAGACCACGGTCAAGGAGATGCTCGCCAGCATCTTGCGCACCCGCGGCCTGGTGCATGCCACCCGCGGCAACCTGAACAACGACCTAGGTGCACCGCTGACCTTGCTTGAAATCGCTCCGGAGCACAGCGCTGCGGTGATCGAGCTGGGCGCTTCGCGCATCGGTGAAATCCGCTACACCGTCGGCCTGACCCAGCCGCAGGTGGTGATCATCAACAACGCCGGTACTGCCCACGTTGGCGAGTTCGGCGGCCCCGAGAAGATCGTCGAAGCCAAGGGCGAGATCCTCGAAGGCCTGGGCGAGGGCGGTATCGCCATTCTCAACCTGGACGACAAAGCCTTCGCCATCTGGAAGGCCCGTGCCGGTGCGCACAAGGTAATCAGCTTCGCTCGTGGCAACGATCAGGCTGATTTTTACGCCAGCGACATCGGTCGCGATGCCCGTGGCTGCCCGTCGTTCAAACTGCATGGCGCGGGTGAAACGGTAGACGTGCAACTCAATGTGCTAGGCGAACACAACGTCAGCAACGCCCTGGCCGCTGCCGCCGCTGCCCATGCCGTTGGTCTGAGCCTGAATGGCATCGCCGCCGGCCTCAACGCCGTGCAGCCGGTCAAGGGCCGTACCGTGGCGCAAATCGCCCCGAGCGGTGTGCGGGTAATCGACGATACCTACAACGCAAATCCCACCTCGATGTGCGCGGCCATTGATATACTCCGCGCCTTTTCCGGGCGCACCGTTCTGGTGCTGGGGGATATCGGCGAACTGGGTCAGTGGGCGGAAGAAGGCCACCGGCAGGTGGGTGATTACGCACGCGGCAAGGTTGACGCCGTGTATGCAACAGGTTCAAACATGGTTCATGCGGTCAAGGCGTTCGGCGCCAATGGCCGTCATTTCGCCACTCAAGCTGAGCTGATCGACGCCGTTCGCGCCGAGACTGCCAGCGACACCACTATCTTGATCAAGGGCTCGCGCAGCGCTGCGATGGAAAACGTCGTGGCTGCATTGTGCGGTGCCAGCGGGGAGAAACATTAATGCTGCTGCTGTTGGCCGAGTATCTGCAACAGTTCCACAAGGGCTTCGCGGTCTTCCAGTACCTGTCCCTGCGCGGGATTCTTGGTGTACTGACCGCGTTGTCACTGGCGCTGTGGCTGGGGCCGTGGATGATCCGTACCCTGCAGATTCGCCAGATCGGTCAGGCCGTTCGTAACGACGGCCCGCAATCGCACCTGTCCAAGTCCGGCACTCCGACCATGGGTGGCGCACTGATCCTGTCTGCAATCGGCGTCAGCACCCTGCTGTGGGCCGACCTGTCCAACCGCTATGTCTGGACCGTGCTGATCGTCACTCTGCTGTTCGGTGCCATCGGCTGGGTCGACGACTACCGCAAGGTGATCGAAAAGAACTCACGTGGCCTGCCGAGCCGCTGGAAGTACTTCTGGCAGTCGGTGTTCGGCCTGGGCGCGGCGGTGTTCCTGTACATGACCGCCCCGACTACTGTCGAAACCACCTTGATCGTGCCGTTCCTCAAGGACGTCACCATCCCGCTGGGTATCGGCTTCGTCGTACTGACCTATTTCGTCATCGTCGGTTCGAGCAACGCGGTCAACCTGACCGACGGCCTCGATGGCCTGGCGATCATGCCAACCGTGATGGTCGGCGGCGCCCTGGGTATCTTCTGCTACCTGTCGGGTAACGTGAAGTTTGCCGAATACCTGCTGATCCCTTACGTACCGGGCTCGGGCGAGCTGATCGTGTTCTGCGGCGCGCTGATCGGTGCCGGCCTGGGCTTCCTGTGGTTCAACACCTATCCGGCCCAGGTGTTCATGGGCGACGTCGGCGCACTGGCGCTGGGCGCTGCATTGGGCACCATCGCCGTGATCGTGCGCCAGGAGATCGTGCTGTTCATCATGGGCGGCATCTTCGTGATGGAAACCCTGTCGGTGGTGATTCAGGTCGCCTCGTTCAAGCTCACCGGCAAGCGCGTGTTCCGCATGGCACCGATTCACCACCACTTTGAACTCAAGGGCTGGCCTGAGCCACGCGTGATCGTCCGTTTCTGGATCATCACCGTGATTCTGGTACTGATCGGCCTGGCAACCCTGAAACTGAGGTAGAAAAGCGTGTCATTGATCGCTTCCGACCAATTCCGCATCGTTGTCGGCCTCGGCAAGAGCGGCATGTCCCTGGTTCGCTTCCTGGCGAACCGGGGCATTGCCTTTGCGGTCGCCGACACCCGTGAGCAACCGCCGGAACTGGAAACCCTGCGCCGTGATTACCCGCAGGTGGAAGTGCGCTGTGGTGAACTGGACGTGGACTTCCTGTGCCGCGCCAACGAGCTGTACGTGAGTCCGGGCCTGGCCCTGGCCACCCCGGCCCTGCAGCAGGCGGCGGCACGTGGCGTGCAGCTGTCCGGTGACATCGAACTGTTCGCCCGCCATGCCAAGGCGCCGATCGTGGCGATCAGCGGCTCCAACGCGAAAAGCACCGTTACCACCCTGGTCGGCGAGATGGCCGCCAAGGCCGGCAAGCGCGTGGCCGTGGGTGGCAACCTGGGCACCCCGGCGCTGGACCTGCTGAGCGACGATGTCGAGCTGTATGTGCTGGAGCTGTCGAGCTTCCAGCTGGAGACCACCGACCAGCTCAACGCCGAAGTGGCCACCGTGCTGAATATCAGCGAAGACCACATGGACCGCTACAGCGGCCTGCCGGCCTACCACCTGGCCAAGCACCGGATCTTCCGCGGTGCCCGTCAGGTCGTGGTCAACCGCCAGGATGCCCTGAGCCGGCCGCTGCCGGTGGAAGGCCGCCCATGCTTCACCTTCGGTCTCAACCAGCCAGATTTCAAGGCCTTCGGCCTGCGCGAAGTCGATGGCGAGAAATACCTGGCGTACGAATTCCAGACGCTGATGCCGGTGCGTGAGTTGAAGGTTCGTGGCGCCCACAACCAGAGCAACGCCCTGGCGGCCCTGGCCCTCGGTCACGCTGCCGGCCTGCCGTTCGAGCCAATGCTCGAAGCGCTGCGTGAATTCAAGGGCCTGGCTCACCGTTGCCAGTGGATCCGTGAGCGCAACGCCGTCAACTGGTACGACGATTCCAAGGCCACCAACGTTGGTGCTGCCCTGGCGGCGATCGAAGGCCTGGGTGCGGACATCGACGGCAAACTGGTGCTGATCGCCGGTGGCGACGGCAAGGGTGCCGATTTCGCCGCCCTGCGCGAGCCGGTCAACAACTTCTGTCGCGCCGTGGTGCTGCTTGGCCGTGATGCCGAGCGCCTGGCCGAGGCCCTGGGCGATGGCGTGCCGCTGGTGCGGGTCAAGACCCTGGATGAGGCTGTGCAGCAGTGCGCCGAGCTGGCCCAGCCGGGTGACGCGGTGCTGCTGTCGCCGGCCTGCGCCAGCCTCGACATGTTCAAGAACTTCGAAGAACGCGGGCGCCTGTTCGCCCAGGCGGCGGGAGGGCTGGCATGATCTTCGGCATCCTCAAGCCGTATCCGTCGCCGCTGATCAGCGGCCGTGGCGTCGACCTCGACTTCGCCATGCTGGCCGGTTGCCTGGCGCTGCTGGGCCTGGGCCTGGTGATGATCACCTCGGCGTCGTCGGAAGTTGCTGCGGTGCAGTCCGGTAACCCGCTGTACCACATGTACCGTCACCTGGTGTACGTGTTCCTCGGCCTGGTTGCCTGTGGCGCGACCATGATGGTGCCGATCGCCACCTGGCAGCGCATGGGCTTCATGATGCTGATCGGTGCCTTCGGCCTGCTGGTGCTGGTGCTGGTGCCGGGGATCGGCCGTGAAGTGAACGGTTCGATGCGCTGGATCGGCTTCAGCTTCTTCAACGTGCAGCCCTCTGAGATCGCCAAGGTGTTCGTGGTCATCTACCTGGCTGGCTACCTGGTGCGCCGGCAGACCGAGGTGCGCGAGACCTGGATGGGCTTCTTCAAGCCGTTCATCGTGCTGCTGCCAATGGCGGCTCTGCTGCTGATGGAACCGGACTTCGGCGCCACCGTGGTGATGATGGGGGCCGCCGCCGCGATGCTGTTCCTCGGCGGGGTGGGGCTGTTCCGCTTCAGCCTGATGGTGGTGCTGGCGGTGGCTGCGGTGTTCATCCTGGTACAGGCGCAGCCTTACCGGATGGCGCGCCTGATCACCTTCACCGACCCCTGGTCCGACCAGTTCGGCTCCGGCTACCAGCTGACCCAGGCACTGATCGCCTTCGGCCGCGGCGAGTGGCTGGGTGTCGGCCTGGGGAACAGCGTGCAGAAGCAGTTCTACCTGCCTGAAGCGCACACCGACTTCGTGTTCTCGGTACTGGCCGAAGAGCTTGGCGTGGTTGGCTCGCTGGTGACCATCGCGCTGTTCGTCTTCGTCACCATCCGCGCGCTGTACATCGGCCTGTGGGCAGAGAAGGCGAAGCAGTTCTTCGCCGCCTACATGGCGTTCGGCCTGGCGTTCCTGTGGATCGGCCAGTTCCTGATCAACATCGGCGTGAACGTCGGCCTGCTGCCGACCAAGGGCCTGACCCTGCCATTCCTCAGTTACGGCGGTTCATCGCTGGTGATCTGCTGTGCTTGCGTGGGTTTGCTGTTGCGCATCGAATGGGAAAGTCGCACGCACCTGGGCAGCGAGGAGCACGAATTCAAAGAGAGCGATTTTGCCGAGGAGACCAGTCATGGCCGCTGACGGCAGGAACGTACTGATCATGGCAGGCGGCACCGGGGGCCACGTGTTCCCGGCCCTGGCCTGCGCCCGTGAATTCCAGGCCCGCGGCTACACCGTGCATTGGCTGGGCACCCCGCGTGGCATCGAGAACGAACTGGTGCCGCAAGCCGGCCTGCCACTGCACCTGATTCAGGTCAGTGGCCTGCGTGGCAAAGGCAAGCTTTCGCTGCTCAAGGCACCGTTCACCCTGGTCAAGGCGGTGCTCCAGGCGCGCCGTATCGTGCGCGAGCTCAAGCCCGTCTGTGTAGTTGGCTTCGGCGGCTATGTGACCGGCCCAGGCGGCGTTGCCGCACGGCTGTGCGGTGTGCCGTTGGTGATCCACGAGCAGAACGCCCGTGCCGGTACCACCAACCGCCTGCTGCTGCCCCTTGCGGCGCGTGTCTGCGAAGCCTTCCCGGCGACCTTCGACGCCAGCGACAAGCTGCGTACCACCGGCAACCCGGTGCGCCCGGAGCTGTTCATGGATGCCCAACGGGCGCCCCTGGCCGAGCGCCGCGCGCGCCTGCTGGTGATGGGGGGCAGCCTGGGTGCGGAACCATTGAACAAATTGTTGCCTAAGGCCCTGTCCGAAGTACCGGCGAACCTGCGCCCAGAGGTGTTCCACCAGGCCGGCAAGCACCATGCGCCGGCCACTGCCGAGCGTTACCGCGAAGCGGGTGTCGACGCTCAGGTCGAACCGTTCATCAAGGACATGGCCCATGCCTATGGCTGGGCCGATATCGTGGTCTGCCGGGCCGGTGCCCTGACAGTCAGCGAACTCGCGGCGGCGGGCCTGCCTTCAATGCTGGTGCCTTTGCCCCACGCGATCGACGACCACCAGACCTACAACGCCCAATATCTGGCCCAGGAAGGTGCTGCCTTCCTCATGCCACAAGCGACAACTGGCGCAGCGCAACTCGCTGAACGCCTGAACGAGGTGCTGATGCAACCCGAGAAACTCAACACCATGGCTGGCACCGCACGGCGCCTGGCCAAACCTGCTGCAACCAGCACCGTGGTCGATATCTGCCTGGAGGTGGCCCATGGTTGAAAGCCAGAAAGCCATGCCCCAGCCGAAGATGGGCCGCATCAATCGTATCCACTTCGTCGGTATCGGCGGCGTGGGCATGTGCGGTATCGCTGAAGTGCTGCTGAACCTGGGCTACCAGGTGTCCGGTTCCGACCTCAAGGCGTCGCCGGTTACCGAGCGCCTGGAGTCGTTCGGCGCCGAGATCTTCGTCGGCCACCGCGCCGAGAACGCCGCCAATGCCGATGTGCTGGTGGTGTCCAGCGCCATCAACCCAGCCAACCCGGAAGTCGCCACCGCCCTGGAGCGGCGTATTCCGGTGGTACCGCGTGCCGAGATGCTCGCCGAGCTGATGCGCTATCGCCATGGCGTGGCGGTTGCCGGTACCCACGGCAAGACCACCACCACCAGCCTGTTGGCTTCGGTATTCGCCGCCGGCGGTCTGGACCCGACTTTCGTCATCGGTGGTCGCCTGACCGCTGCCGGTACCAACGCGCAGCTGGGCACCAGCCGCTACCTGATTGCCGAAGCCGACGAAAGCGATGCCAGCTTCCTGCACCTGCAGCCGATGGTAGCCGTGGTCACCAACATCGACGCCGACCACATGGCAACCTACGAGGGTGACTTCAACAAGCTGAAGAAGACCTTCGTCGAGTTCCTGCACAACCTGCCGTTCTATGGCCTGGCCGTGATGTGCCTGGACGACCCTGTCGTGCGCGAGATCCTGCCGCAGGTCAAGCGCCCGACCGTCACCTACGGTTTCAGCGAAGAGGCCGACATCCGCGCCATCAACGTGCGCCAGCAGGGCATGCAGACCCACTTCACCGTGCTGCGCCGTGACTGCGAGCCGCTCGAGGTGTCGGTGAACATGCCTGGCAATCACAACGTGCTCAACGCCTTGGCCACCATCGCCATCGCCACTGACGAAGGCATCAGCGATGAAGCCATCGTCCAGGGCCTGTCCGGCTTCCAGGGTGTCGGCCGACGCTTCCAGGTCTACGGCGAACTGCCGGTCGACGGCGGCAGCGTGATGCTGGTCGATGACTATGGTCACCACCCGACCGAAGTGGCAGCAGTGATCAAGGCCGTGCGCGGTGGCTGGCCAAGCCGTCGCCTGGTGATCGTCTACCAGCCGCACCGCTACAGCCGTACCCGCGACCTGTACGACGATTTCGTCCAGGTGCTGGGCGATGCCAACGTGCTGCTGTTGATGGAGGTCTACCCGGCCGGCGAAGAGCCGATCCCCGGTGCCGACAGCCGCCAGCTGTGCCACAGCATCCGCCAGCGCGGCAAGCTGGACCCGATCTACATCGAACGTGGTGCCGAGCTGGCGCCGCTGGTCAAGCCGCTGCTGCGCGCCGGCGACATCCTGATCTGCCAGGGTGCCGGTGACGTCGGTGGCCTGGCTCCGCAACTGATGAAAAGCCCGCTGTTCGCTGGCGCCCAGCAGGAGAAGTCGAAATGACCAGCGCCTACGAACAACTGCACTCGACCCTGGACGTGAAAGCATTCGGCCGCGTGGCCGTGCTATACGGCGGCAAGAGCGCCGAGCGTGAAGTGTCGCTGAAGTCCGGCGCCGCGGTGATCGACGCACTGACCAGTGCCGGTGTCGATGTGGTCGGCATCGATGTCGGTGACGACCTGCTGGAGCGCCTGCAGAGCGAGAAAATCGACCGCGCCTTCATCATCCTCCACGGCCGTGGCGGTGAGGACGGCAGCATGCAGGGCCTGCTCGAGTGCCTGGGCATCCCCTACACCGGCAGCGGCATCCTCGCTTCGGCACTGGCCATGGACAAGCTGCGCACCAAGCAGGTGTGGCAGAGCCTGGGTATTCCGACCCCGCGCCACGCGGTGCTGGCCAGTGTCCAGGATTGTGTTGCAGCCAGTACGGAACTGGGCTTCCCGCTTATCGTCAAACCTGCCCATGAAGGCTCTAGCATCGGCATGGCCAAGGTGAATAGCGAGCAGGAACTGATCGCTGCCTGGCAAGACGCCGCCCGCTACGATTCGCAAGTCCTGGTCGAGCAATGGATTCACGGCCCGGAGTTCACCATCGCCGTTCTGCGTGGCCAGGTGCTGCCGCCGATCGCCCTGGGCACTCCGCACGTGTTCTACGACTACGACGCCAAGTACATCGCCAATGACACCCAGTACCGCATCCCGTGTGGCCTGGACAGTGCCAAGGAGCAGGAACTGATCGACCTGACCGCGCGCGCCTGCGATGCCATCGGCATCGAAGGCTGGGGCCGGCTGGACGTGATGCAGGACGAGCTGGGCCGGTTCTGGCTGCTCGAAGTCAACACCGCACCCGGCATGACTGATCATAGCCTGGTGCCCATGGCGGCCCGCGCGGCCGGCCTGGACTTCCAGCAACTGGTGCTGGCGATCCTGGCCGAAAGCGTGGCGACGCGAGGTTAACCATCATGCAAGGCGCAATGATACGTCAGCAGCAACCCGTTACCGGCCGCAGCAAGCCGGTGCCGCGCGGTGCCAGCCGACTGGTGGCCGACGAGCCCGTATCGGCGCGCCTGCCGCGGCCCAGCCTGGGCGGCCTCAAGCGACTGCTGTGGCCGATCGTGCTGGTGGCTGCAGGCTTCGGCGCCTATGAGGGCGCCATCCGCCTGATGCCCTATGCCGACCGGCCGATCACCAAGATCGACGTGCAGGGTGACCTCAGCTACATCAGCCAGCAGTCGGTGCAGCAGCGCATTGCGCCGTATGTGGCGGCGAGCTTCTTCAGCGTCGACCTCACCGCGATGCGCGCCGAGCTCGAGCAGATGCCGTGGATCGCCCATGCCGAAGTACGCCGGGTGTGGCCGGACGAAGTGGTGATTCGCCTGGAAGAACAGCTGCCGGTGGCGCGCTGGGGTGATGAGGCCTTGCTCAACAACCAGGGCCAGGCCTTCACTCCGCGCGAGCTGGCCAACTATGAGCACCTGCCGCAGCTGGCCGGGCCGCAGCGTGCTCAGCAACAAGTCATGCAGCAATATCAGGTATTGAGCCAGATGCTGCGCCCCTTGGGCTTTTCCATCGCTCGCCTTGAGCTGCGCGAGCGGGGCAGCTGGTTCCTGACCACCGGTGCGAGCAGTGCCGGGCCGGGCATCGAGCTGCTGTTGGGGCGCGACCATCTGGTGGAGAAGATGCGCCGTTTCATTGCCATTTACGACAAGACACTCAAAGAGCAGATCACCAATATCGCCCGCATTGATCTGCGTTATGCCAACGGACTTGCCGTTGGTTGGCGGGAACCGAACGCACCGACGACGGCCAAACCCGCCGTTGCGAAGAATTAGAGAGAGGCAGGACCATGGCAAACGCGCATAGCGGCAAAATGATCGTCGGGCTGGACATCGGCACTTCCAAGGTGGTGGCGCTGGTGGGTGAAGTGGGCGAAGACGGCACCCTCGAGATCGTGGGCATCGGCACCCATCCATCCCGCGGCCTGAAGAAGGGCGTGGTGGTGAACATCGAATCGACCGTGCAGTCGATCCAGCGTGCAGTGGAAGAAGCCCAGCTGATGGCTGGCTGCCGTATCCACTCGGCGTTCGTCGGCGTAGCCGGCAACCACATCCGCAGCCTGAACTCCCACGGCATCGTCGCCATCCGCGACCGCGAGGTCAGCGTTGCCGACCTCGAGCGTGTGCTCGACGCCGCCCAGGCCGTGGCCATCCCGGCTGACCAGCGCGTGCTGCACACCTTGCCGCAGGACTACGTGATCGACAACCAGGAAGGCGTGCGCGAGCCGCTGGGCATGTCTGGCGTGCGCCTGGAAGCGAAGGTTCACGTGGTCACCTGCGCGGTCAACGCGGCGCAGAACATCGAAAAGTGCGTACGCCGCTGCGGCCTGGAAATCGACGACATCATCCTCGAGCAGCTGGCCTCGGCCTACTCGGTGCTGACCGATGACGAGAAAGAACTGGGTGTGTGCCTGGTGGACATCGGTGGTGGCACTACCGACATCGCCATCTTCACCGAGGGTGCGATCCGTCACACCGCGGTCATCCCGATTGCCGGCGACCAGGTGACCAACGACATCGCCATGGCCCTGCGTACGCCGACCCAGTACGCCGAAGAAATCAAGATCCGCTACGCCTGCGCCCTGGCCAAGCTGGCCGGCGCCGGCGAGACCATCAAGGTGCCGAGCGTGGGCGACCGCCCACCGCGCGAGCTGTCGCGCCAGGCCCTGGCCGAGGTGGTGGAGCCACGTTACGACGAGCTCTTCACCCTGATCCAGGCCGAGCTGCGCCGCAGCGGTTACGAGGACTTGGTGCCAGCCGGCATCGTCCTCACCGGCGGCACCGCGAAGATGGAAGGCGCCGTGGAACTGGCCGAGGAAATCTTCCACATGCCGGTACGCCTGGGCGTACCGCACAGCGTTCGGGGGCTGAGCGACGTGGTGCGCAACCCGATCTATTCCACCGGTGTGGGCTTGCTCACCTATGGGCTGCTCAAGCAGTCCGAGGACCTGGTCCTGACCGGTAACACCAACAGCAGCAACAACAGCTATGGCGATGAACCGAAGGCCCCAGTGCTTGAGCGCTTCAAGAAATGGGTCCAGGGCAACTTCTAAGTTTCAAAGCAGTAGTGGTAGGCGCAACAACTAGAGAACTGTAAGGAGAGGGAAAATGTTCGAGCTCGTAGACAACGTCCCGCAAAGTCCGGTCATCAAGGTGATCGGCGTCGGCGGTGGCGGCGGCAACGCCGTCAACCACATGGTGAAGAGCAGCATCGAAGGCGTCGAGTTCATCTGCGCCAACACCGATGCCCAGGCGCTGAAAAACATTGGCGCACGCACCATCCTGCAACTGGGTACCGGCGTGACCAAGGGCCTGGGTGCTGGTGCCAATCCGGAAGTCGGCCGTCAGGCCGCGCTGGAAGACCGTGAGCGCATCGCTGAGGTGCTGCAGGGCACCAACATGGTGTTCATCACCACCGGCATGGGCGGCGGTACCGGTACCGGCGCGGCGCCGATCATCGCCGAAGTGGCCAAGGAAATGGGTATTCTCACCGTTGCAGTGGTGACCCGTCCGTTCCCGTTCGAAGGCCGCAAGCGCATGCAGATCGCCGACGAAGGCATCCGCATGCTGGCTGAGAGCGTCGACTCGCTCATCACCATCCCCAACGAGAAGCTGCTGACCATCCTGGGCAAGGATGCCAGCCTGCTGTCCGCCTTTGCCAAGGCCGACGATGTACTGGCCGGTGCCGTTCGCGGTATCTCCGACATCATCAAGCGCCCGGGCATGATCAACGTCGACTTCGCCGACGTGCGCACCGTCATGGGTGAAATGGGCATGGCGATGATGGGTACCGGCTGCGCCAGCGGTCCGAACCGTGCTCGCGAAGCCACCGAAGCGGCCATTCGCAACCCGCTGCTCGAAGACGTCAACCTGCAGGGCGCCCGCGGCATCCTGGTGAACATCACCGCCGGTCCTGACCTGTCGCTTGGTGAGTACTCCGATGTAGGTAGCATCATCGAAGCCTTCGCCTCCGACCACGCCATGGTCAAGGTCGGTACCGTGATCGACCCTGACATGCGTGACGAACTGCACGTGACCGTGGTTGCCACCGGTCTGGGCGCGCGCATCGAAAAACCGGTCAAGGTGGTCGACAACACCCTGCAGACCGCTCAGCAGGTGTACGAGGCTTCCAACCCGGCGCCGGTGCGTCAGGAGCAGCCAGCCGTCAACTACCGTGACCTGGAGCGCCCGACCGTGATGCGCAACCAGGCCCACGCCGGTGCCGCTGCGGCAGCTAAACTCAACCCTCAGGATGATCTGGACTACCTCGATATCCCAGCCTTCTTGCGTCGTCAGGCTGATTGATGGAATTTATCAGGGGTATAAGGGTGATTGGTGTTCAGCAAAGGCCGGGTCTGTTATCATCCCCAGCCTTTGTTGATACCTGTTCGCATTATTTGCGCTGAAGCGGCCAATGCCATGATTAGACAACGCACCCTGAAGAATACCATCCGTGCCACGGGCGTCGGCCTGCACTCCGGGGAGAAGGTCTACCTGACCCTCAAGCCTGCGCCTGTCGACACCGGCATCGTCTTCCGTCGCGCCGACCTTGACCCTGTGGTCGAGATCCCGGCGCGTGCGGCTAACGTCGGTGAGACCACCATGTCCACCACGCTGGTCAACGGTGACGTCAAGGTCGATACGGTCGAGCACCTGCTCTCCGCCATGGCGGGCCTGGGCATCGATAACGCCTACGTCGAGCTCTCCGCCTCGGAAGTGCCGATCATGGATGGCAGCGCCGGTCCCTTCGTATTTCTGATTCAGTCTGCTGGCCTGGAAGAGCAGGACGCAGCCAAGAAGTTCATCCGCATCCTGCGCGAAGTGACAGTGGTGGAGGGCGACAAGAGCGCCACCTTCCTGCCATTCGACGGGTTCAAGGTGAGCTTCGAGATCGACTTCGATCACCCGGTCCTCAAGGGCCAGACCCAGAGTGCGGTCGTCGACTTCTCCAGCACCTCTTTCGTGAAGGAAGTCAGCCGCGCCCGTACTTTCGGCTTCATGCGTGACATCGAGTACCTGCGCAAGCACAACCTTGCGCTGGGCGGCAGTGTCGAGAACGCCATCGTGGTCGACGAGACCGGTGTGCTCAACGAAGACGGCCTTCGTTCCGATGACGAATTCGTCAAGCACAAGATCCTCGACGCCATTGGCGACCTTTACCTGCTGGGCAACAGCCTGATCGGCGAGTTCAAGGGCTACAAGTCCGGCCACGCGCTGAACAACCAGCTGCTGCGCAAGCTCATCGCTGAAACCGATGCCTGGGAAGTGGTCACTTTCGAAGATGCCAGCACGGCACCGATCTCCTACATGCGCCCTGTTGCGGCTGTGTAAGTTCGAACACTCTCTAGTTCATTAAGGCCACCTTCGGGTGGCCTTTTTTATCTTCGCTCTGATTCGACAATGCTCGCGAGTATTTGCATTTTGCAAAGCAGGCGTTTTATTTTTACACGATCTCAGGCAGGGAATTTTTGTCGTGGCTGGTCAAGATTGAAGGTGACTTCATTGTCATGAAGTCAATGAGGCTATTATCGATTGCGTTGAAGACAATGTATTTGACCAACTTTCCTTCGTTGCTCCGATACCTGACCCAATAGTTCAACGGGCTAACCGGTTCGGCGGCCCCTTTTACATCGATGGTGTGCAGTGGGTTGGCCGCAAGGTCGTCATGGAAGCTGACGGTGCAGTCATAGTGGACTTGGGTCCACGCGAACTGTATATATCCGTACTCTCCATTGAGCTCAAACACGGCACGCTGTCTGTCACTGCTTTGGCTTTTCGCCAGTATGATGCCCTTCTTTTCAGACATTCCAGGTACTGTTTTGTCGGTGTTTTTTACTCCCATCTCTGAGCCATTTTTTCCGCCCTGATTATGCAAGGTGAAATGGCGTAGCTTGAGGCTTTCGCCTGGCTGAATCAGCTTGGGCTCTTCGTTCTCAAAGTCAATTTCAACAACGTGCGGATAGAGGCGGATGTCATCAAATTCGATCCGTACTACTCCCTCTTCGGGCTCGACGCTGCCAAGGGTCAAGGTGTGCTCAGAAGCGGTAGCCCTAAAGTCGACGATGAAGCGCTCCCATTCATCCGTTTTTTTCAGGTCGGAACGATGGTGAAAAATATCATCGATACTCCAGGATAACTGCGTTGGCGCGCCATCAATTTGGGGGCGTTTTGCGAGCAGGCTGATTGCGTAAATATTACCTGCAACAAGGTTTTCGATGGTTTTTCGAATCAGTGGTGTTGCTTGGTAGCAACTGGGTGGTGACAGATCATTGGGTGCGCTGGAAAGGCTGACGTAAGTGTTTAAATTCTGTTCTTCAAGCGATAGGCAACGCTTTTGTTTGCTGTGCGACCAATCATTCCACTGTTTGTCGGAAAATTGGGTACGTTCACTGTGGTCGGCAGGGTTGGTAGTCATTTCGCAATCCTCGGTTAAGAGTGCTCAATTGACCATTCTCATACGACGCTGGCTACTGACAAAAATATCAGTTCTGCCGTTCTGCCCAGGGAGATATTTTACCTTGTTGTGCTGCTATCAATGATCGCATGGCCAGCTAGCCGTTCGAGTGCTGCGCGGAGTTTAGGGTCACTGATGCCTTCTGCGGTATCACGAAGGCTTTCAGCCGCATTATTGGAGAGCACTGCAGCATGTCCAGCGCGTTTGGCGGGCACTAGCGGCGGCTGCACCTTGTAAAGGATGCGCCTGAGGTTGCCGAAGGCTTCCATGGCCTGTAACGCCGCCAGCAGGCGCTTCTGCTGGTAGCGCAGGCGCGTGGCCCAATGGCCGTCGGTGACCACCAGCAACAATGTGCCGTCCCGCCACGAGGCCACATGGCAATGCTCGCGGGCCGCTGGTTGCAGCTGGCTTTCCAGCAGGCGCTGCAGGTGCTCCAGGCGCTCGGCCTGGTTCAGCAGCAGGCGCAGCGGGCGGTTCTGGCGCAGCAGGGTGGCGGGCGGCTGGGCGGGGGAGGGTTTGAAGGCCATGGTGGTGTGCATCCAGTGACAAGGTGGCCAGTCTAACATCCTCGTTGCCTGAGCTGGCCTCTTCGCAGGATAGGAGTCATTCTCGCTATTGTTTCATCAACCCGCGGGTTGAACTCGGGGAAAATACCCCTATCTTAGAAAAGCCCCCGCCTAAGCGCTGTGCCAGCATCGTGGCAATCGACCACTTTCCTCACCATCGTTTCCGGGTAGAATGCTCGTTCGCATGCGGCCTCAGGGCTGCACGGGCGACTCATGGGGCCGCCCTCCATCCCTACGTGTGGAAGATCCTGCCGATATGTTTGCGCCTTTGTTAAAAAAACTTTTTGGAAGCAAGAATGAGCGTGAAGTCAAACGCATGCTCAAGACGGTTGCTATCGTCAATGCCTTCGAAGAGAAGATGGTGGCCCTCTCCGACGAGCAACTGCGGGCCAAGACCGCAGAGTTCAAGGAGCGCCTGGCCAAAGGCGAGACACTGGACCAACTGCTGCCCGAAGCCTTCGCCGTGGCCCGAGAGGCCGGCAAGCGCGTGATGGGCATGCGCCACTTCGACGTGCAGCTGATCGGCGGCATGACCCTGCACGAGGGCATGATCGCAGAAATGCGTACCGGTGAAGGCAAGACCTTGGTCGGTACCCTGGCCGTTTACCTCAATGCCCTGTCTGGCAAAGGCGTACACGTGGTCACGGTGAACGACTACCTGGCCCGCCGTGACGCCAACTGGATGCGCCCGCTGTACGAATTCCTTGGCCTGTCCGTAGGCATCGTCTCGGCCTTCCAGCCGCCTGAAGAAAAGCGTGCCGCCTACGCCGCCGACATCACCTACGGCACCAACAACGAATTCGGTTTCGACTACCTGCGCGACAACATGGCGTTCAGCCAGGAAGAGAAGTTCCAGCGTGAACTGAACTTCGCCGTGATCGACGAAGTCGACTCGATCCTCATCGACGAAGCGCGCACCCCGCTGATCATCTCCGGCCAGGCCGAAGACAGCTCCAAGCTGTACATCGAGATCAACCGCCTGATCCCGCGCCTGACCCAGCACATCGAAGAAGTCGAAGGCCAGGTCACCCAGGAAGGCCACTTCACCATCGACGAGAAGAGCCGCCAGGTCGAACTCAACGAAGCCGGTCACCAGTTCATCGAAGAGATGCTGACCCAGGCCGGGCTGCTGGCCGAAGGCGAGAGCCTGTACTCGGCGCACAACCTGGGCCTGCTGACCCACGTCTACGCTGGCCTGCGGGCACACAAGCTGTTCCACCGCAACATCGAATACATTGTCCAGGACGGCCAGGTTCTGCTGATCGACGAACACACCGGCCGTACCATGCCGGGTCGTCGCCTGTCCGAAGGCCTGCACCAGGCCATCGAGGCAAAAGAAAACCTGAACATCCAGGCCGAAAGCCAGACCCTGGCATCGACCACCTTCCAGAACTACTTCCGTCTGTACAGCAAGCTGTCCGGCATGACCGGTACCGCCGACACCGAAGCGTTCGAGTTCCAGTCGATTTACGCCCTGAACGTGATGGTCATTCCGCCGAACAAGCCGCTGGCGCGTAAAGACTTCAACGACCTGGTGTACCTGACCGCCGACGAGAAATACGCCGCGATCATCGCCGACATCAAAGAGAGCATGACCCAGGGCCGCCCGATCCTGGTGGGTACCGCCACCATCGAAACTTCGGAGCACATGTCGAACCTGCTGAAGAAGGAAGGTATCGACCACAAGGTACTGAACGCCAAGTACCACGAGAAGGAAGCCGAGATCATCGCCCAAGCCGGTGCTCCGGGTGCGCTGACCATCGCCACCAACATGGCTGGCCGTGGTACCGACATCCTGCTGGGCGGTAACTGGGAAGCCGAAGTGGCTGCCCTGGAAAACCCGACCCCCGAGCAGATCGCCCAGATCAAGGCCGACTGGCAGAAGCGTCACCAGCAGGTGATTCAAGCCGGTGGCCTGCACGTGATCGCTTCCGAGCGTCATGAATCGCGCCGTATCGACAACCAGCTGCGTGGCCGTTCCGGCCGTCAGGGTGACCCGGGTTCGAGCCGCTTCTACCTGTCGCTGGAAGACAGCCTGATGCGCATCTTCGCCTCCGACCGGGTGAAGAACTTCATGAAGGCACTGGGCATGCAGTCTGGTGAGGCCATCGAGCACCGCATGGTCACCAACGCCATCGAAAAAGCCCAGCGCAAGGTCGAAGGCCGCAACTTCGACATCCGCAAACAGCTGCTTGAATACGATGACGTGGCCAACGAACAGCGCAAGGTGATCTACCACATGCGCAACAGCCTGCTGGCAGCCGATAACATTGGCGATACCATCGCCGAGTTCCGCCAGGAAGTGCTGGACGCCACCATCAGCCAGCACATCCCGCCGCAGTCACTGCCAGAGCAGTGGGACGTGGCCGGCCTCGAAGCTTCGCTGGCCAGCGACTTCGCCATGAAGCTGCCGATCCAGCAGTGGCTGGACGAGGACGATCACCTCTACGAGGAGACCCTGCGCGAGAAGCTGCTGAACGAGATCACCACCGCCTACACCGAGAAGGAAGACCAGGCCGGCATCGAAGCGCTGCGTACCTTCGAGAAGCAGATCCTCCTGCGCGTGCTGGACGACCTGTGGAAAGACCACCTGTCGACCATGGACCACCTGCGTCACGGTATCCACCTGCGTGGTTACGCACAGAAGAACCCGAAGCAGGAGTACAAGCGCGAGTCGTTCACGCTGTTCCAGGAACTGCTCGAGTCGATCAAGCGCGACACCATCCGCGTGCTGTCGCATGTTCAAGTGCGCCGCGAAGACCCGGCCGAGGAAGAAGCCCGCCTGCGCCGCGAGGCCGAGGAGCTGGCTAGCCGCATGCAGTTCCAGCACGCAGCCGCGCCGGGCCTTGAAAGCGAGCAACTGAGCGAGGAGGGCGCCGAAGTGGCCGTGGCCGCTGCCCCGGTGCGCAACGACCTCAAGCTGGGCCGCAACGAGCCGTGCTGGTGTGGTTCGGGCAAGAAATTCAAGCATTGCCATGGTCAGATCGAGTGACCTGACCTGATTGTTGTATCGTGACATCCCTGGGGGCCGCATTGCGGCCCCCTTTTTCCATATTCACCGTATTTCTAGGAGCGCTCTAATGGCTGTTGGTCTTGGTCCTTTGCCCACCCTGCACCCGGTTCCGGGTTTTGAACTCGGTATTGCTTCTGCCGGCATCAAGCGTCCTGGGCGCAAGGATGTGGTGGTCATGCGCTGCGCCGAAGGCTCCAGCGTGGCTGGCGTGTTCACCCTCAACGCCTTCTGTGCCGCTCCCGTGATCCTGTCCAAGCAGCGCGTGCAGGGTACCGTGCGCTACCTGCTGACCAACACCGGCAATGCCAACGCCGGCACCGGCGCGCCAGGCCTGGCCGCTGCCGAACGTACCTGCGCCAAGCTGGCCGAACTGACCGGCGTGCCGGCCGAATCGGTGCTGCCGTTCTCCACCGGTGTGATCGGTGAGCCACTGCCGGTCGAGAAGATCGAAGGTGCGCTGCAGGCCGCCCTGGACAACCTGTCGGAAAACCACTGGGCTGAAGCCGCCACCGGCATCATGACCACCGACACCCTGCCAAAAGGTGCCAGCCGCCAGTTCCAGCACGAGGGCGTGACCGTCACCGTGACCGGTATCAGCAAAGGCGCCGGGATGATCCGCCCGAACATGGCCACCATGCTCGGCTACATCGCCACCGACGCCAAAGTTGCCCCGGCGGTGCTCAAGGACCTGATGCTCGACGGCGCCAACAAGTCGTTCAACCGCATCACCATCGATGGCGACACCTCGACCAACGACTGCTGCATGCTGATCGCCACCGGCAAGGCCAACCTGCCGGAAGTCACCGAAGCCAGCGGCGCGCTGTTCGAAGCGCTCAAGAAGGCCGTATTCGAAGTGTGCATGGAAGTGGCCCAGGCCATCGTCCGTGACGGCGAAGGCGCCACCAAGTTCGTCACCGTGCAGGTCAACGGTGGTGGCAACCACCAGGAGTGCCTGGATGTCGGTTACGCCGTGGCCCACTCGCCGCTGATCAAGACCGCGCTGTTCGCCTCCGACCCGAACTGGGGCCGTATCCTGGCTGCCGTGGGCCGTGCCGGCGTGCCGGAGCTGGATGTCAGCTTGATCGACGTTTACCTGGACAGCGTGTGCATCGCCAGCAAAGGCGGCCGCAGCCCGAGCTACACCGAAGCGCAGGGTTCGGCCGTGATGGCCCAGGAAGAGATCACCATCCGTATCGAGCTGGGCCGTGGTCAGTGCAGCGAAACCATCTGGACCACCGACCTGTCCCACGAATACGTGAAGATCAACGCCGAATACCGCACCTGATTCACCCGGGGCCGCACAGCGGCCCCAACCTCTCAAGAAATGGAGCCGAACCATGAGCTATCACCTGATCATCGGCGACAAGCTGTATTCCTCCTGGTCGCTGCGTGGTGCCCTGGCCCTTGAGCTGGCCGGCGTGCCGTACGAAGAAACGCTGATCAGCCTGAACCAGCCCGATACCCGCAAGCGCATCCTCGAATTCTCTTCCACCGGCAAGGTGCCGCTGCTCAAGACCGAACACGGGGTGATTGCCGACTCCCTCGCTATTGCCGAGTACCTCAACGAGCGTCACCCAGAGGCCCAGCTGTGGCCGGCCGATGTGGCTGCTCGTGCCCAGGCCCGTTCGGCTTGCGCGCAGATGCACAGCGGCTTCTTCGCCTTGCGCGGTGCCATGCCGTTCGACCTGTCCCGTGACCAGGGGCTGGATGACATGCCTCTGGACGTGCAAGTGGACATCGACCGCATCGTCGCGCTGTGGTCCGAGTGCCGCCTGGTGGCCAAGGGCAATGGCCCCTTCCTGTTCGGCAAGCCGACCCTGGCCGATGCCTTCTTTGCCCCGGTGGCGGTGCGCCTGCGTACCTACCGCGTGGAAGTGCCCGCCGAGGCAGCCACCTATATCGAAACCATTTACCAGTGGCCGGCCTTCCAGGCCTGGCAGCAAGCTGGCCTGGCGGAGCGTGAAGGTTGAAACGGATTCATGTTGTAGCCGCGGTGATCCGCGGGAGTGACGGCCGCATTCTGATTGCCCGCCGCGCCGATACTCAGCACCAAGGCGGCTTGTGGGAATTCCCGGGCGGCAAGGTGGAAGAGGGCGAAGGCGTCGAAGCGGCCCTGGCCCGTGAGTTGCGCGAAGAGCTTGGCATCGAAGTGACCCGTTCGCGGGCGCTGATCAAGGTCAGCCACGACTACCCGGACAAGCAGGTGCTGCTGGATGTGCGTGAGGTCGATGCGTTCACCGGTGAGCCCCACGGCGCCGAAGGCCAGCCACTGGCCTGGGTTGCGCCACGCGACCTGGGGCAATACGAATTCCCTGAGGCCAACAAGCCGATCGTCGCTGCTGCGCGCTTGCCGGCCCAGTACCTGATCACTCCGGATGGCCTCGAAGTGCCGCAGATGCTCAAAGGTATCCAGAAGGCCGTGGCCAACGGTATCCGTCTGATCCAGCTGCGCGCCCCGGACATGTACGACCCCAAGTACCGCGATGTGGCAGTGGACGCGGTCGGGCTGTGCGCAGGCAAGGCGCAGTTGATGCTCAAGGGGCCGCTGGAGTGGCTGGGCGACTTCCCGTCCGCCGGTTGGCACCTGACCGCCGCGCAGCTGCGCAAGTACGCAGCCAAAGGCCGCCCGTTCCCCAAGGAGCGCTGGCTGGCGGCGTCGTGCCACAGTGCTGAAGAGCTGGCCCTGGCCGAGCAGATGGGCGTGGATTTCGTCACCCTGTCGCCGGTGCAGGCAACCCAGACCCACCCCGAGGCGGTGCCGTTGGGCTGGGATGAGGCGCAGCGGCTGATTGCCGGTTTCAACCAGCCGGTTTACCTGTTGGGTGGGGTTGGGCCGGGTGAGCGGGAGAAGGCCTGGGAGGCTGGTGCCCAAGGTGTTGCCGGGATCCGCGCATTCTGGCCTGAGGCCTGAGTATCCGGGGCTGCAAAGCAGCCCCGGCGATATCAGCCTTGAGGCTTTTCTGCAGGCTGCCAAAGCACTTCCGCAATCCCTTGCCGCCGCCCAATGATCCGCGCCGCCACAAACAGCAGATCCGAAAGCCGGTTGATATAAGCCAACCCAACCCCCTGCAACGGCTCCAGCGCATTCAACTGCTGACACCGCCGTTCCGCACTGCGCGCCAGGCTACGGCACACATGGGCCTGCGCCACCAGCGCCGAACCACTGGGCAGAATGAAGTTCTGCAGCGGTCCCAGCTCCTCGTTCCACACATCGATCGCTGCCTCCAGCCGCTCCACCTCGGCCTGGTTCAGGGCCTGATAGCTGGGCATCGCCAACTCGCCGCCAAGGTCGAACAAACGATGCTGGCATGGCGCAAGGACGTTGCTTACCTCATCCAGCTTGTGGTCATCCAGGCCGGCCAGCAGCAGCCCGAGCTGACTGTTGAGGCTGTCCACCTCACCGATCGCCTCGACCCGTGGGTGGTCCTTGGGCACCCGCCGCCCGTCGCCGAGGCCGGTTTCGCCCTTGTCGCCAGTGCGGGTGTAGATCTTCGACAGGCGATAGCCCATGTCATGCCTCCGTGTGGGTCGGCGCAGCCGCTGGCGGTTGGCCGAGGGGCAGGCGCAGGGTAAAGCAGGTGCCCTGGCCGGGCGTGGACTGCACTTCCATCTGCCCCTTGTGGTTGTTGGTGATGATGAAGTACGAAACCGACAGCCCGAGCCCAGTGCCCTGGCCGATTTCCTTGGTGGTGAAGAACGGCTCGAAGGTGCGTTTGCGCACGGTTTCGGGCATGCCCACGCCGTTGTCCTCAACCTGAATCTCGGCCCAGGGGGGATTGAGCTTTGTGCGCAGCGTGATACGCCCCGGCTCGCTGGGCTGAGGCCGCTGGTGGATGGCTTGGGCGGCGTTCTTCAGCAGGTTCAGCAGCACCTGCTCCAGTTCGTTGGCGGTGCAGGGCACCGGGCCCAGGTTGGGGTCGAACTGGCGGATGATGGCCTGCCCCTTGAAGTCGAAGCCGATGGTCAGGTCGAAGTCGTTGCTGGCAATTTCCACGGCCTGGTCGATCAACGCCGGCAGTTCGCAAGGTACCAGCAGGCGGTTGCTGCGGCGGCTGAAGCTGAGCATGTGGGTGACAATCTTGGCGGCGCGTGCGCCGGCCTGCTGGATGCCGTCGAGCAGTTGCGGCACTTCGCGGTTGTCCAGGTAGCGGTTGACGCTGGCCAGGTCGATGCCCAGCTCGCTCGCCTGCTCCTGGTTGCGCGGCAGATCCGGCGACAGGCGCCGGCGGATGTTCTGCACGTTGTGCAGGATCGCGCCCAGCGGGTTGTTGATTTCGTGGGCCATGCCGGCTGCGAGGCCGCCGACCGAGAGCATCTTCTCGGACTGCACCATCATTTCTTCCAGCGACAGGCGCTGGGTGATGTCGTCGATACGGATGACCACGCCGCGGCCGCCGCCGCCCATCAGCGGGTAGAAGGTCAGGGCGTAATGGCGCAGGTCGTCTCCCTTGGGCCAGGTGACCCGCTCGATCTTCGCCACCCGGTGCTTTTCCACGCTTTCCTTGAGTTGCGGCAGGAACGGCTTGAGCGGTTCGAAGGCGATGAATATCGGCTGGTTCAGCGCTTCGTCCAGCGGCGTGCCGGAGAGTACCGTGGCTTCGTGGTTCCATTGGGTGACGTAAAGCTGCTCATCGAGGGCGATCAGCGCCGAGGGCATGGAGTCGATGATGCTGTTGAGGTAGTTCTGAAAACCGGTGAGCTTCTTCTCGATCTTGCTGCGCACCTGGACTTCCAGCTCCAGCTTGCGATTGGTGTGACGGGTTTCCTCGGCCAGGCCCTGGGCCTGGTCGTAGGCCGTCTGGAATTCGTCGCGAGTGCGCTTGAGCTGCTGCTCGCGGGCCTCGATACGCGAAAGCATGGTGTTGAAGGCTTCGGCCAGGCTGCCGATCTCGTCGTCGTTGCCGCGGGTGGCGCGCAAGGCATAGCTTTCTTCGCGGGTGACCTGGCGGCTGAGTTCTTCGAGCTGGTTGATCGGCTGGGTGATCAGGCGCTTGATCTGTCGGGCGATGATCATCCACAGCAGGATGCTGAACACCAGGATCGCCAGGCTGGCGCTGAGCGTGCCGGTGTAGAACGCCGTGGGCAGTTCACTGCTGGCCACCAGCAGCAGGTGCGCCGGTGGGTTGGCGTCGCGGGGGATGCGGATGAGCTGGGTGCTGCGAAACTCCATCAGGCGCCAGCCGTCGATGTTGCGGTAGCGCTTGGGCAGCGCCAGGTGATCGCCGTGTTGCAGCTGGGCCAGCATGCTGCCGTCGCCGCCGTAGATGGCAGCGGCGCGTAGCGGGGTGTAGCTGTCCAGCTCCTTGAGCAGGGCTGTGGCTGTCTCGGTCGAGTCGCCGGCACGGGCCGACAGTTGCGGATTGGCCACCAGCTTGCCGATGGTCTGCAATGCCTGTGGCGCCATGCTCTCCTGGGTGATCCAGTAGGCGGCGCTGATGAAGGTCAGGTTGGCGACCAGCAGGATGGTTACCAGCAGTACCAGCAGGGCTGCCAGCAGTTTCTGCCCGACCGGGAGGTTTTCCAGGCGTTGGCGCAGGCTCATGGGCAAGGCAATATCCGTATTGGGTTGACGTCAGGCGCTGGGCAAACCACGCGCTCGCAGGTTATCGACCAGGCGCTGGTGCAGGTGTTCCAGCCGTGGCAGCTCCAGGTCGTGGCGTTCGGCTGCCCGGCAGGCGTGGCCCAGCAGGTAGTGCACTTCGGTACGCCGGCCAGCGCGCACGTCCTGGTACATGGAAGAGTAGTTGGCTGCGGTGGCCAGGATCACCCGCTGCACTTCTTCATTCAGATCGGTTGCCGCTTCCGGCTGGCCGCAACGGCGCAGCAATTCGGCCAGTTCCGTAGTCAGTGCCTCGACCTCGCCGAGATGCCCAAGTAAACCGCCGTTCTGGCAGTCATGCAGCACGGTCAGCGGGTTGATGGCGCAATTGAGTGCCAGCTTGCGCCACAGGCGGGTAAGGATGTCGACCGTCCATTCGCCTGGGATGCCGGCGTCGTTCAGGTCATCGAACCATTCTGGGGTGGTGGGGTTGGCCGGGTCTCCCAGCCAGTTGAAACCATGGCCGGCGAAGCGCACCTGCCAGTCGTCCTCGCGGAAAGCGCCTTCGGTGCTGGAGGCGAAGATGCAGCGGGCAAGGGGGGCCTGATCGGCGACTTCGTCCTGGCTGCCCAGGCCGTTCTGCAACAGCACGATTTCTGCGCCTTCAGCCAGGCGCGGCGCCAGGCGGGCGATGGCGGGGGCGGCATCGTAGGCCTTGCAGGCCACCAGCAGGCGATGGATGGGCCCACCGGACTCGGCCGTTTCGGCCGGGATCGCGTAGAGGCGGGTTTGATCCTGTTCGACCAAGGTCAGGCCACCGGCCCGCTGGTAGGCCTGCAGGCGCTGCGCATCACGCAGGATCAGGCGTACCGCCTTGCCGGCGCGTGCCAGGCGGCAGGCCCAGAGGCTGCCGAGGCTACCGGCGCCGAGAATATGCCAGGTGCTGCTCATCTGCGTTTCGCAACCCGTTATAATGAGCCCGCATTTTAACCCGCTAACACCGACGCGCTCCATGTTCAGACTGAGCGCGCGTTTATTTTATGGAGATTACCCATGCCTTCGTTCGACGTGGTATCGGAACTGGACAAGCACGAAGTGCAGAACGCGGTCGACAACGCCATCAAGGACCTCGAGCGCCGCTATGACCTCAAGGGCAAGGGCAGCTTCGAGTTCAAGGACAAGGAACAGACCGTGGTGCTGACCGCCGAGGAAGAGTTCCAGCTCGAAGCCATGATGGAAATCCTGCGCCTGGCGCTGGTCAAGCGCAAGATCGACGTCAAGTGCCTGGAAACCAAGGACCCGTACGCCTCGGGCAAGGAAAAGAAACAGGAAGCCAAGTTCCGCGAAGGCATCGACAAGGACCTGGCCAAGAAGATCGTCGCCACCATCAAGGACGGCAAGCTCAAGGTCCAGGCCGCCATCCAGGGCGAGCAGGTGCGTGTCACCGGCAAGAAGCGCGACGACCTGCAGGAGGCCATTGCCCTGCTGCGCACCAAGGAATTCGACATGCCGATCCAGTTCAACAACTTCCGCGACTGATCGCCGGGTTGTGCGGAACCTCGATGGCGTAATGATGTCCATGGGGGCCATGGCCGCTGTTAGACCCGCGGCCTGCTTTACTGTGTACGTGCCGCTCGGCATCAGGAGATGAATACATGGATTTGAACGCTGAAGTCGATCAGCTGGTCCGCCAATCGCAGACCTGGGTCCCCTTGATCATGGAATACGGCAGCCGCTTTCTGCTGGCACTGCTGACCCTGGCTGTCGGTTGGTGGATCATCAACAAGGTCAGCGCCCGCCTGGGCAAACTGGTTGGGTTGCGTAACGCCGACCTGGCGCTGCAAGGGTTCATCAGCACCTTGTCGAACATTGTGCTGAAAGTGCTGCTGTTCGTCAGCGTGGCGTCGATGATCGGCATCGAGACCACTTCGTTCGTCGCCGCCATCGGTGCTGCCGGCCTGGCCATCGGCCTGGCCTTGCAGGGCAGCCTGGCGAACTTCGCGGGTGGTGTGCTGATCCTGATGTTCCGCCCGTTCCGCATCGGTGACTGGATCGAAGCGCAGGGTGTGGCGGGTACCGTCGACAGCATCCAGATCTTCCATACTGTGCTGCGTACCGGTGACAACAAGACGGTGATCATGCCCAACGGTGCCCTGTCCAACGGCATCATTACCAATACCAACCGCCAGCCGACGCGCAAGGTGGTGTTCGATGTGGGCGTGGACTATGAGGCCGACCTGCAGAAGGCCCGCCAGGTGCTGCTGGAGCTGGCGCAGGACCCACGCGTGCTGGCGGACCCTGCTCCGCAGGCGGTCGTCTCGACCCTGGGCGACAGCTCGATCACCGTTTCGCTGCGCCTGTGGACCAAGACCTCCGATTACTGGGACGTGATGTTCATGCTCAACGAGCATGCCCGTGACCGGTTGAAGGCCGAAGGGATCGACATTCCGTTCCCGCAGCGGGTGATCCGCGTGGTGCAGGAAACTGCAGCGCAGTGATGCCAGACTGGGGCCGCGAAAGCGGCCCCAGTCTTTTCAGCACCCCTTACACTTGTTCACAGCAATCCCCCGCCATTTCTGGCATATAACCTGTCCCCTCCTGCCTGCACCCGATACGCCATCATGAAACCACTGCTCTACATCACGCCTCTTCGGGCCCTGCTGTTCGGCCTGACCCTGGCCCTGTTCGAGCTGCTCACCTACCTGGCCAGCGACGCCGTGATGCCGGCCATGCCGGTGGTGGTCGAGCAGCTGAACGCCAGCCCCGAGTACATTCCCCACGCGCTCAACCTGTACCTGCTTGGTGGCGTGGTGCTGCAATGGCTGATCGGCCCGCTGGCTGACCGCTATGGTCGCCGCCCGCTTCTGCTGGCCGGCTGCGCGTTCTTCGGCGTTGCCTGCCTGGCCACCTACTGGGTGCAAGACATTGGCCTGTTCAACCTGCTGCGCCTGCTGCAGGGCATCGGCCTGGGCTTCGTGGTGACGGTCAGCTACCCAGCGCTGAACGAGTCGTTCAGCGAAGCGGACGCGGTGCGCATGATGGCGTTGCTGGCCAATATCGCCTTGCTGTCGCCGTTGCTCGGGCCGCTGGTCGGGACCCTCATGCTGCAGTGGCTGGACTGGCGCTGGCTGTTCGTGGCCTTCGCCATCGGAGCAGTGCTGTGCTGGCTGCTGCTGCATCGGCTAATGCCGGAAACCCTCGGTGTGGAGCGTCGTGATGGCTCACGCCTGCCGTTCACCCCAATCCACCTGTTGCCTCTGCTTGCCGGTTACGGCCAGCTGCTGGCCAACCGCAAATTCGTCGCCGGCAGTGCCGCGTTGGGCCTGGTGGGCCTGCCGCTGATTGGCTGGATCGGCCTTTCGCCAGTGCTGCTGATTCACGATGAGGGGCTGAGCACGATGGAATATGCGCTTTGGCAGTTGCCGGTGTTCGGCGGGCTGATCCTGGGTAACCTGATCATCAACCGGATCGCCGACCGTTACCCGCTGCCGGCCCTTGTGCGCGGCGCGCTGGGGCCGTACCTGGCCGGCCTGTGCCTGATGGTGCTGGCGACTTGGGTGTGGCCGACGGTAACCAGTGTGGTCGCCGGCATGTCGCTGTACGCGTTGGGGCTGGGCGTGGCCAATGCGGTGCTGTACCGCATGACGCTGTTCGCCAGCGAGCAGAGCAAGGGGTTGGTATCGGCGATGCTGGGGATGATCACCATTGCCTTGCTGGGGCTGGGTGGTGCGGTATTGGCGATGATCGGGGCGGGGGCGAGCCTGTTGCACTTTGCCCTGGCGGCGGGTGTGGCAGGTGCCTTGGCGCTGTGGCCTTTGTGGTTTGTAGTGGGTGGGCAGCCTGGGGAAGGGGCTGTCGCTCAATAACCATTTTGCCTGCACTTGCCTCTTCGCGGGACAAGCCCGCTCCTACAGGCAAACTCGTTTACTGTAGGAGCGGGCTTGTACAGGCCTTAGAGAGCTATCAGGGCTGCTCGGCCGCCGGGTTATCCACCGGCACCTGCTTTCCCCGGCTCACTTCCTGGCGCCAGTGCAGCGCGATCAGGATCAGTGTGGGCACACCCAACAGTGCAGTGATCAGGAAGAAATCGTGATACCCGTACTTCTCCACCATCACCCCTGAATAGCCGCCGATCAGGCGCGGCAGCAACAGCATGATCGAGCTGAGCAGCGCATACTGGGTGGCCGAGAACTTCAGGTTGGTCAGGCTCGACAGATAGGCGACGAACGCCGAAGTGGCCAGGCCCGAGCTGAAGTTGTCCAGCGAAATGGTCACCACCAGCATTTCCAGGTTCGGCCCCATGTCGGCCAGCATCAGGAACAGGATGTTAGTGGCCGCCGAGGCCGCGCCGCCGATGAACAGGATCGGCAGGATGCCGAACCGCACGATCAGCAATCCGCCGACGCCGGCACCGACCAGGGTCATGATCAGGCCGAAGACCTTGCTGACGCTGGCGATCTGGTCCTTGGTGAAACCCATGTCGATGTAGAACACGTTGGCCATCACGCCCATGACCGTGTCCGACATGCGATAGGTGGCGATCAGCCCTAGCAGCAGCAGCGCCTGCCAGCGGTAGCGAGCGATGAAGTCGTGCACCGGTGTAAGCACCGGGGCCAGGCCACGGCGGCCCATGCCCGAAAGGCAAGCCCAGGTCAGCAGCACGTAGAGGATCAGGCGCAGGAAGGCGCGGTCTTCGAGCAGCAGGTCGAGTGGTGTCGCATCGCCGGAAATGACGCTCGACCAGCCAGTGTTGAACATCTGGGTGAAGCTGGCCGGTACCGACACCAGCAGGATGATCAGCACGAACACCGAGGCCATCTGATGCATCAGGCCATAGCGAGCGGCCGACAGCTGAGTGCGCAGGGGTACCGGTGGCTCACGCATCACCAGGGTGGTGAACAGCGCCGGCAGCATCATCACGCCGAACAGCACGTAGGTGCCAGCCCAGGCCTTGTGCAGGTAGCTGAAGCCGGTGGAACCGAACCACTCGGCGAAGAACAGTGCGCCTGCGGTCGCGAGCAGGGCGGCGACCCGGTAACCGGCCATGTAGCTGGCGGCGAGGGCTGCCTGGCGCTGGTCGTCGGCAATCTCGAGGCGATAGGCATCGACGGCGATGTCCTGGGTGGCCGAGGCAAAGGCCACCAGCACCGCCAGGGCGATCAGCCAGGAAAGGTGTTGCTGCGGGTCGCACAAGCTCATACCGACCAGGCCGATCACTACCAGCGCTTGCGAGAGCAACAGCCACGAACGGCGTCGCCCCAGGCCGCCAAGCAACGGCAGGCGCCACTGGTCGAGCAGGGGTGACCAGACCCATTTGAAGGCATAGGCCAGGCCGATCAGGCTGGCGTAGCCAATGGTTTCACGGGCCACGCCCGCTTCGCGCAGCCATACCGACAGGGTCGAGAACACCAGCATGTAGGGCAGGCCGGCGGCAAAGCCCAGCAGCAAAAGTACCAAGGTTGACGGGCTGGCATATGCAGCAAGCGCAGCGCGCCAGGTTTTACGGGGCATGGGCCAACATCTGCCTCAAATTTGCGAAAACAAAGCGCGCACTCTAACCGCTGTGATCCATCGGGCGCCAGCCATGGCGCGCTATTCCCACACGATTATTAGACACTTCAACACCTTCTGCCCTTAGGCGTGCCCGCTGTTCGTCGCCAGAGGGCGTGCTTGCTCCAAGGCTCAAGCGGCCACCCGCACCGACCACTCTGTGCCATGGCAGGCGGCTGTCCGCTGGCAGCTGGCCGAGCACTCGACCAACCCAGCGCGCCGCGCGACCCAGTCCAGCCAGCTCGGCAAGCTGGCCATAGGTCACGACTTTGCCCGGTGGCACTTGTCCCAGCACGGTAAACAGCGCCGTTCGTCGGGCCTCTGGTGATTCCGCGACGTGCACATATGACTCAGACATCAGAGCAGCCCAGGCCTGGGATGAAACCGGACGAGTGGTCACGGCAAATGAGAGTTGAACTCAACGGCATACTCCTGGGTCTGTCCTTGCTCTGGTCGTCGGTATCTGGATAATGCCCGGCTTTTTTCGTCAAATCGAACCTGTAGCGCGCTTATGTATTCTAGATCCTTGCTTTGCCTGTTGACCGCTTCGCTGTGCGCCGCCCCGGCGTTCGCCGATACCGTGTGGATGAAGAACGGGGACCGGCTCAGCGGCAAGATTCGTGTATTCGACGGTGGCAAGCTGGTGCTGGAAACGCCGTATGGTGGCGCGATCTCGCTGGACTGGAAACAGGTCCAGACCCTGGAAAGCGACCAGGAACTGCTGGTCAAGCAGGACGCCTACAGCGGCGAGAAGGCCAAGTCACTCAAGGCCGCCGAGCCGGGCAAGGTGACCCTGGCCAACGGCGATGCGCCGAAGACGGTCGAGCTGGCCAGTGTCCAGCAGATCATGAAGCCCAAACCGCTGGTCGAGGACTTCATCTGGAAGGGCAACGTCGACGTGGCCTTGGACTACAAGCGCGCCGAGACTGACAGCGACGACTACGACATCGGCTTCAAGACCACCGCCCGCCATGGCCGCTGGCGGCACAATGCCGAAGGCGAATACAACCGCGAATCCAAGGACGACGTCACCACCACCGACAACTGGAGCGCCGAGTACGCGCTCGACCGCTTCATCACCGAGAAGTGGTTCTGGCAGGGGCGCATGGAGTACAAGCGCGACCGCATCGAGGAACTGGCCCGGCAGCGCACGGTCGGTACCGGCCCGGGTTACCAGTTCTGGGATGACGAACTGGGCGCGTTCTCGCTGGGTTCGCTGATCAACCGCACCGATTTCGAATACCAGGATGGTGCCAAGGACAACTTCTATTCGGCGGCGGTGAAGTGGGACTACACCCGCTACCTGATCGGCAAGAACGTTCAACTGTTCACCAATGGCGAATTTGCCAAGCCGCTGGGCGGTGTCGCCGATTACTCGCTGGATGCCGAAGTGGGGCTGCGCTACAAGGTCACCGAATGGGCCTCGCTCAACCTCAAGGCGGAGAAGGACATCATTACCGGGACGCGGGATAGCGACCTGGACAAGACCCGTTACACCGCCGGTTTCGGTGTGACCTGGTAGATCATATGGCGGCGCAGCAGCACCATTGGCACTGGATGTGATAATGCTTATCTTGTCACCTATCCAGTCCGCCGCCAGGAGCCGCCCCCAAGTGAGTACCAACGCCATCCGCCCCGCCCGGGAACTGCTGCTCAAGGAATACCGCGGCGTGCTCTCGACCCATTCCAAGTCCATGCCGGGCTTCCCGTTCGGTTCGGTGGTGCCTTACTGCCTGGATGCCGAGGGCAATCCGCTGATCCTGATCAGCCGTATCGCACAGCACACCCACAATCTGCTCAAAGACCCCAAGTGCTCGCTGCTGGTGGGTGAGCGTGAGGCCGAGGACGTGCAGGCTGTGGGCCGCCTGACGGTGATGGCCGAAGCGCACAAGCTGGTCGATGAGGCCGCCATCGAGGCGGCGGCCGAGCGCTACTACCGCTATTTCCCCGATGCGGCCAACTACCACAAGGCCCATGACTTCGACTTCTGGGGCCTGCAGCCGGTGCGCCATCGCTATATCGGTGGCTTCGGTGCGATCCACTGGCTCGATCAGGTGACCCTGGCCAATCCGTTCGCGGGCAAGGCCGAGGCGGGCATGATCGAGCACATGAACAGCGAGCATGCCAATGCCATCGCCCATTACGCCGAGCTGAGCGACCTGCCGCGCAACGTACCGGCGCAGATGGTCGGCATCGACAGCGAAGGCATGCACCTGCGTATCGGCCAGGGTATTTACTGGTTAGCGTTTCCCGCGCCTTGCAACACGCCGACACAAGTCCGCGAAGCCCTGGTTTTGCTGGCACGCGCCGACCAGTGGCCGACTGCGACTGAAGTCGAGGCTTGAAATCCCGAGTGAACGCATCCAACTGTAGGTCTAACAGGAAGGGTCTCTTCCGACGAGGAATGCTTTGATGCGTGCTTTTCTATTGCTGTTTCTGTTGTTCCCGGTGCTGGAGCTGTTCGTCTTCGTCAAGGTCGCCGGGGCCATCGGTTTCTTTCCGGCGCTGCTGCTGATCATCGCCGGCTCCGCCCTGGGGGTGCTGGTGGTGCGTGTGGCGGGCCTCGCCACTGCCCTGCGTGCCCGTGAAAGCCTGCAGCGTGGCGAACTGCCCGCCGAGGACATGTTTCAGGGCCTGATGCTGGCCGTGGGCGGTGGCTTGTTGCTGCTGCCAGGTTTCATCAGCGACGTGCTGGGCCTGCTGTGCCTGCTGCCCTTCACCCGCCACCTGGCGGCCCGCAAGATGCGCGAGCGCGCCGAAGCCCAGGCCATGCGCCAGCGCGCGTTCCAGGACGACCCGTTCCAGCCGCAGCCGCGTGATGGCGGCCATCGCCCGAACGTGATCGAAGGCGAGTACGAGCGCCGCGACAAATAATCAGACCTGCAACCCCCGGGGCCGCACAAGCGGCCCTGGTCTTTTTCAACCGGCTGAAAAATTTTGCATATCAAACCTTGTAATTGGATATGGCGGCCTCATGTATGTGGTCACCGCAAGGTTTCTGGTGGCAACACCAGTCATGACACAGGTGGTTCGCCCTTTGCGGGCCACCCCCGGCAACGCCGGACCGCATAAACCCGCCGGTGTCGATACCGGCCGATGAAAACCACAATTTGGGAGAGATCGACAATGAAGCTTCGTCCTCTGCATGACCGCGTAGTCATCCGTCGCAGCGAAGAAGAATCGAAAACCGCTGGCGGTATCGTCCTGCCGGGTTCGGCCGCTGAAAAACCAAACCGCGGCGAAGTTGTTGCTGTTGGCACCGGTCGCGTCCTGGAAAACGGCGAAGTACGTGCGCTGGCCGTCAAGGTCGGTGACAAAGTGGTTTTCGGCCCTTACTCGGGCAGCAACACCGTGAAAGTCGATGGCGAAGACCTGCTGGTCATGGCCGAGAACGAAATCCTCGCCGTTATCGAAGGCTGATTTCACCCCCGACTTCCCGTTACTCCAAAGATTTACAAGGATTAAACGATCATGGCTGCTAAAGACGTAAAATTCGGCGATTCCGCTCGTAAGAAAATGCTTGTTGGTGTCAACGTTCTGGCTGACGCGGTAAAAGCGACCCTCGGCCCGAAAGGCCGTAACGTAGTGCTGGCCAAGAGCTTCGGCGCTCCGACCATCACCAAGGACGGCGTTTCCGTCGCCAAAGAAATCGAGCTGAAAGACGCCTTCGAAAACATGGGCGCCCAGCTGGTCAAGGAAGTCGCTTCCAAGGCCAACGACGCTGCCGGTGACGGCACCACCACCGCTACCGTTCTGGCTCAGGCCATCGTCAACGAAGGCCTGAAAGCCGTCGCTGCCGGCATGAACCCGATGGACCTGAAGCGCGGCATCGACAAGGCCACCGCCGCCGTTGTCGCCGAGCTGAAGAACCTGTCCAAGCCATGCGCCGACTCCAAGGCCATCGCCCAGGTAGGCACCATCTCCGCCAACTCCGACAACTCCATCGGTGAAATCATCGCCGAAGCCATGGAAAAAGTCGGTAAAGAAGGCGTGATCACCGTTGAAGAAGGCTCGGGCCTGGAAAACGAACTGTCCGTCGTAGAAGGCATGCAGTTCGACCGCGGCTACCTGTCGCCGTACTTCATCAACAAGCCGGACACCATGGTTGCCGAGCTGGAAGGCCCGCTGCTGCTGCTGGTCGACAAGAAGATCTCCAACATCCGTGAGCTGCTGCCAGTTCTGGAAGCCGTTGCCAAGGCCGGCCGTCCACTGCTGATCGTTGCCGAAGACGTCGAAGGCGAAGCGCTGGCGACCCTGGTGGTCAACAACATGCGCGGCATCGTCAAGGTTGCTGCAGTCAAGGCACCAGGCTTCGGCGACCGCCGCAAGGCCATGCTGCAGGACATCGCTGTCCTGACCGGCGGCCAGGTCATCTCCGAAGAAATCGGCCTGACCCTGGAAACCACCACCCTGGAGCACCTGGGTAACGCCAAGCGCGTCATCCTGTCCAAGGAAAACACCACCATCATCGACGGTGCTGGCGTTGACGCCGACATCGAAGCACGCGTCAAGCAGATCCGTGCCCAGATCGAAGAAACCTCTTCGGACTACGACCGTGAGAAGCTGCAAGAGCGTCTGGCCAAACTGGCTGGCGGTGTTGCCGTGATCAAGGTCGGTGCTGGCACCGAAGTTGAAATGAAAGAGAAGAAAGCTCGCGTTGAAGACGCCCTGCACGCTACCCGTGCTGCCGTCGAAGAAGGCGTGGTGCCTGGCGGTGGTGTTGCCCTGGTTCGTGCCCTGGCTGCCATTGTTGACCTCAAAGGCGACAACGAAGACCAGAACGTCGGTATCGCCCTGCTGCGTCGCGCTGTAGAAGCTCCGCTGCGCCAGATCACTGCCAACGCCGGCGACGAGCCAAGCGTTGTTGCTGACAAGGTCAAGCAAGGTTCGGGCAACTACGGCTACAACGCTGCTACCGGCGAATACGGCGACATGATCGAAATGGGTATCCTCGACCCAGCCAAGGTCACCCGTTCGGCTCTGCAAGCTGCAGCTTCGATCGGTGGTCTGATGATCACCACCGAAGCCATGGTTGCCGACCTGCCGGAAGACAAGCCAGCTGCTGGCATGCCTGACATGGGCGGCATGGGTGGCATGGGCGGCATGATGTAAGCCAGCCTTACCCCCTGCAGCAAGAAGAAGCCCCGGTTCGTGAGAACCGGGGCTTTTTCGTTTTTCTGTCGCGGCCCCCTATCAGGCAGTACGAGGCTCGCCGGCTGCCGTCTCGGCCACGCCGTTGCGATACAGCACCAGGTAATAGGAGCCCAGGCCTATCAACCAGCAGAACACTGCGGTCCACACGTTATGCGACAGGAAGTGCGCCCCCTGCAGCATCCGCCCCAACCCCAGCGCCGAGCCAGCCACCAGGGCTACCCCGAACGCCACGCGCGCCAGCTTCGGCTTGCGGTCACGCAGCATGAAGAACAGGCCGAACAGGCAGAAACCGGTGGCCGCATGCCCACCTGGCCAGCACAGCCCCGGCTTGTCGGTGGCCGGGCGATGTTGCAGCAGCTCGCTGTAGGTTTCCTTGCCGCCGAACTGGGTCAGGCTCCACGGGCACTGCACCTGGGTCACCTTCTTCAGCGGCGTGACAAAGGCCGTCGACAGCCCCAGCGCCAAGACCAGGCAACCCAGCTCGCGGCGCCAGCTGAACAGACGCTTCCAGAAGAAGCTCGAGGCGAATGCGCCCAGCGAAATCAGCCCAAGCAGGATCACACCTTGCTTGACCCGGTCGTGCATGACGGTTTCCAGCAAGTAACTGTGACGGCCGATGAACTGCCCGGCGGCGGGGTCGAAGAACAGGTTGGCGACGTCCATGTCGACCGATGTCAACTCCAGCAGGAGCAGGGCCGCGGCAATAGCCAGAGGTATGCCCAGGTACAGCCAGAGATTGATCGGACGCGGACGAGTGCGTTGTTGCATGACGACTCCAGGGGGTAAAAAGACCGGGCATTGTCATGCGCCCGCTATTCTCTGTCCGTGAAGGATCAGTGAAAAAACTGTCAAGTTCGCTGAATTTGCCCTGGGGCTGGCACAGTACCGGCGATGGCCTTAAGCTGCGCGTGCCGCGCCCCCTAGCGAAGCGCCGCACAGGAGAACCCGATGCGTATTCTTTTGGTTGAAGACAACCGCGATATTCTTGCCAACCTTGCCGATTACCTGGGCATGAAAGGCTACACCGTCGACTGCGCCCAGGACGGCCTCTCAGGCCTGCACCTGGCCGCCACCGAGCACTACGACCTGATCGTGCTCGACATCATGCTGCCCGGTATCGATGGCTATACCCTGTGCAAGCGCCTGCGCGAGGATGCCCGCCGTGATACCCCGGTGATCATGCTCACGGCCCGCGACCAGCTGGACGATCGCCTCCAGGGCTTCCGCTCCGGTGCCGATGATTACCTGCTCAAACCTTTTGCCCTGTCCGAGCTGGCCGCGCGCATCGAAGCCGTGCTGCGCCGTGCCCAGGGCGGCGGGCGGCGTACCCTGCAGGTCGCAGACTTGAGCTACGACCTCGATACCCTCGAAGTGACCCGTCAGGGCCGCCTGCTCAAGCTGAACCCGGTCGGTCTCAAGCTGCTCGCAGTATTGATGCAGAAGAGCCCGCACGTGCTGCGCCGCGAAGTGCTGGAAGAAGCCCTGTGGGGCGATGACTGCCCGGACAGCGACAGCCTGCGCAGCCACGTGCACCAGTTGCGCCAGGTGATCGACAAACCGTTCGAAAAACCGCTGCTGCATACCGTCCATGGCGTCGGCTATCGCCTCGCCGAGGGCCGCGATGGAGTTTAAGCAAAGCCTTGCCCAGCGCATCATCATCGCCTTTGCGTTGATGAGTGCGCTGGTGGCCGGCGCCTTCGCCTTCGGTATTGTCGCCACCGTGCACCTGGTCGAAGAGCGCCTGATCTCGTCGGTGCTCGGCGGCGACTTGCAGCGCTTGCTGCGCATGGACAGCGTGAGCGACTGGAGCCACCGGCCACGGCCTGACCAGTTGTTCTACTTCAGTGGCGGGCGCGATGACTTCGAGCTGCCCAAGGACCTGCGCCACCTCGACGTCGGCTTCCATGAGGTGTTTCGCGACCAGCTGTCCTATCACGCGATGGTCGAGATCGTCGATGGTCGCCGCTATGTGCTGCTGCAGGACCAGAGCGATTTCGAAGAGCGCGAGCGCGTGCTGTTCGCCGTCGTGGTGGTGGGCTTCGTGCTCAGCCTGGTACTGGCGGTGGTGCTCGGCTGGCTGTTGGCGCGCAGGGTGATGGCACCGGTCATCCGCCTGGCGCGACAGGTTCGCCATCGTGATCAGTTGCTTGGCCTGGCGCCGCCGTTGGCCCCGGACTACGCGGCCGACGAAGTCGGCCAGCTGGCGGTGGCGTTCGACGATACCCTGGGCCGGCTGCGCGATGCGCTGACCCGCGAGCGCTTGTTCACCAGCGATGTCAGCCATGAGTTGCGCACGCCGCTGATGGTGCTGGCCACCTCGTGCGAACTGCTGATGGAAAACCCCAATCTGGATACCCGCGCGCGCAGCCAGGTGGAGCGTATCGCCCGCGCTACGGAAGAAATGCGCGAGCTGGTCAAGACCTTCCTGATGCTGGCGCGTGCCCAGCGTGACCAGGGTGCCGTGGCATCCCAGGCAACCCTGCGCGAAGTCGCCGACGACCTGATCGGGGTGTGGCGCGATACCATCGAGCAGAAGGGCCTGGCGCTCTACTACGATGGCCAGGTCAGTGCAGGCCCATTGCTGTACAACGCCACCTTCCTGCAATCGGTGATGGGCAACTTGCTACGCAACGCCGCCCATTACACCGACAGCGGTTATATTCGCCTCAGCCTGGAGCTCAACGGCTTCAGTGTCGAGGACAGTGGCGTGGGTATCCCGGAGGAGCAGCGCGAGGCCATGTTCCAGCCTTTCGTGCGCGGCGAGGAGCGGCGTGGCGAAGGCCTTGGGTTGGGTCTGTCGCTGGTGCAGCGGATCTGCGATGACCAGGGCTGGCGGGTGACGCTGACTTCGACGGCACCGCATGGCTGCCGCTTCCAGGTGGACCTGAGCCAGAGCGCGGAAAAGATCGATCCCACGCAAGAATAAGGTGGAAAATTTCTACGAAATAATGTGAAACATACCTTCCGTTTGATGACATTATTTTCACATTGGCATGACCAGTTGCCTACGATTTGTTACCTAAGGTATGCGCATTGGAGACAGGAGCTACTCGATGCGCAGCCCGATCAAACTCGAATTTTCCGAGAAGTACGACCAGCAACATGCCCAGGACTACTTCCTCAAGCACCAGGATGGACTGGCCCGACGTCTGTCCCACAAGCGTGACGAGCAGTTGGCCCGTCGTGCCCTGGCACTGGCTGGAGAACCGGGCTTGGTCCTCGACTTGCCTTGCGGCGCGGGCCGTTTCTGGCCGCTGCTGGCGGAAAAGCCGAACCGGGTGATCATCGGTGCCGACAACTCCGAGGCGATGATCCAGACGGCCTGTGCCGCACAACCACCAGAAGTGGTGGCACGGGTACGTCCTTTGCAGACTTCGGCATTCGCGATCGACTTGCCGGATAATTCGGTCGACAGCATCTTCTGCATGCGCCTGTTCCACCACATTGGCGAGGCGGCTCACCGCAAGACCATTCTTGACGAGTTTCAAAGGGTTAGCCGTGACAGTGTAATCCTGTCATTGTGGGTGGACGGCAACTTCAAGGCCTGGCGCCGCAAGAAGCTCGAGCAAGAGCGTCACGCCAAGGCCGAGCAGGGCAGTTATCAGAACCGTTTCGTGTTACCGGCAGAAACGGTCGAAGCAGAATTCAAGGCCGCCGGCTTCAGAATCCAGGAACACCTCGACTTCCTGCCGTTCTATGCCATGTGGCGGGTGTATGTATTGCGTAAGGGGTAGTGTTTGATGGCTGTAGCGCAAAATGGGGAGTCTCGGTTCGATTATTACTGGCGCCAGCAGGGCGAATGGGTCGAGGAACCCAACCAGCGGCGCGGTGGTGAGAGTGGCGTACAACGGCTGAACGATGGCAACGGCAAGGTGCTGTATGCCAAGCGTCAGGTCGGCCATATCTATCGCAGCCTGTTGCACCCACTCGGCAGGCCGACCGTGTTGCGCGAGCTCGATGCACTGAACAGCTTCGAGCAACTGGGTGTGCGTGTGCCGCGCATCGTGTTTTGTGGCGCCGAGCGTGACCCCGAGCACCAATGGCGCGCGCTGCTGGTCAGCGAGGCGCTGGATGGCTTTGTCGAACTCGATACGTGGCACGCCGAAGGCGCCCGCGAGCGCTATCCTCAAGTTGTGCATGAACGCATGCTCAAGGATCTGGCCGACAACTTGGCGCGCATGCACCTGGGCCATTGGCAGCATGGCTGCCTGTACGGCAAGCACGTCTTCATCAAGGTCATCGGCGAGGGTGAGCAGGCCCGCGTCGAGGTAGCACTTCTGGATCTGGAAAAATGCCGACGACGCATCAGCTGTCAGCGGGCTGCGGGTAACGACCTGCGTCAGCTGCGCCGCCACTCGTCGCTAAATGACACGGAATGGCAAACGCTGCTCTATTTTTACCAGATGGCGTTTGGCAGCGCTGTCAAAGGGTTAGGGTAATGAAACTAGAAATAGCTCGAGCTTTATTCCTGGTGGCTGGGTTGGCTGTGACCACGGCGGCGGTAGCTGCCTGGGAAGAGCCACGGCCTGTGGTATTCAGCAAGGCAGACCAGTGCGCGGTGCCGCATGAGGTCAAGGCGCAGCAGAACAAGGCCGAACCGGACCAGGACCTGCTGTTGTTCCTCTTTGGCATGCGCCAGGGGCTACGGCCGTTTGGCTGATACAGCTTGAGCAAGATGAAGGCCTCGCAAACGCGAGGCCTTTGTTTTTTTGTAGGAGCGGTCATGCGGTAATCGGCTGCTTGGCTTCAGACTTGTGTGCCAGCAAGGTGTAGATACACGGCAGCACAAACAGGGTAAACAAGGTTCCGATAGACATCCCGGTGGCAATCACCGTGCCGATATCGAACCGGCTCACCGCGCCGGCCCCGGTGGCCAGGATCAGCGGCACCATGCCGAACACCATCGCCGCCGTGGTCATCAGCACTGGCCGCAGGCGAATGGCGGCCGCTTCCTCGATGGCCTGGCGAACGCTCAAGCCCTTTTCCTCACGCAACTGGTTGGCGAACTCGACGATCAGGATGCCGTGCTTGCTGATCAGCCCGATCAGCGTCACCAGCCCCACCTGGGTGTAGATGTTCATGCTGGATATGCCCAGGAACAGCGGTAGCAGCGCACCACAGATCGACAAGGGTACGGTCACCAGGATCACCAACGGGTCGCGGAAGCTCTCGAACTGCGCAGCCAGCACCAGGAAGATGATCGCCAGTGCCAGGCCGAAGGTCACCCACAGTGCGCTGCCTTCCTGCACGTACTGCCTGGCCGTCCCGGCATAGTCAAAGGCAAAGCCCTCCGGTGCCTCTTCCCGGGCGATGTCGCGCACCGTCTGCAGCGCCTCGCCGATGCTGACCATCGGCACTCCCTGGATGATCGCCGAGTTAAGCTGCTGGAACTGGTTGAGCTGGCGCGGGCGGGCGCGGTCACTGAGGGTGATCAGTGTCGACAAGGGCAGCAACTGCCCTTGCTCGTTCTTCACGTAGTAGTTGTTCAGCCAGCCGGCGTTGTCCCGATAGGGCCGCTCGACCTGGGCAATTACCTTGTAGCTGCGGCCTTCGAGGGTGAAACGGTTGATTTCCGCCTCGCCCAGCAGGGTGGCCAGGGTGCCGCCGAGCGTATCCATGGACACGCCCATCTGCGCCGCCTTGGCCCGGTCGATATCAACCACCACTTCAGGCTTGTCGAAGGCCAGGTCGATGTCGAGGAAGGCGAACTTGCCCGATTCCTGCGCCCGTTGCTTGACCCGCTGGGCGACTTCCAGCAGGGCAGGGTAATCGCCGGCAGTGTTGATCACGAACTGGAACGGCAGGCCCTCACCGGTGCCTGGCAGCGATGGCAGGTTGAAACCGAAGATCTGCAGCCCGCCGATCTGCTCCAGCTTGGCCTGCACCAGCGGCAGCAGTTCCATCTGCGTGCGCTGGCGTTCGTTCCAGGGCTTGAGCAGGAAGCCACCGATGCCGCTCTGTACGCCGTTGAAGCCGTTGATCTGGAACGACGAGTAGTACTCGGGGAAGCTCTTGAACAGCGGCGTGAACTGGTCGGTGTAGGCGTTCAGGTAGTCGAGGTTGGCCGGCTGCGGCGAGCTGCTCATCATGAAGATCACACCCTGGTCCTCGTTGGGCGCCAGCTCGTTCTGGGTGAACTTCAGCAGCAGCGGGATCAGACACAGGATGATCACGGCGAACACCAGCACCACCGGGCGACTGTCGAGGGTGGCATGCAGCAGGCGCTGGTAACGTACCTTGAGGCCTTCGAACAGCACGTCGAGCCGATGGGCCAGGCCGCTGGGGTTCTGCTCCTGGCGCAGAAGCAGGGCGCACATCATCGGCGACAGGGTCAGGGCGACGATGCCAGAGATCACTACCGCGCCAGCCAGGGTCAGGGCGAACTCCTTGAACAGCGCACCGGTGAGCCCGGTAAGGAAGCCGATGGGCGCGTACACCGCCGCCAGGGTGATCGTCATCGACACCACCGGCATGGCGATTTCCCGCGCGCCTTCCAGGGCGGAATCGAAGGGAGACTTGCCTTCCTCCATGTGCCGGTGGATGTTCTCCACCACCACAATGGCATCGTCCACCACCAGGCCGATGGCCAGCACCATCGCCAGCAGTGTCAGCAGGTTCAGCGAGTAGCCCATCATCTGCATGAAGAACAGCACGCCGATCATCGACAGTGGGATGGTCACCACCGGGATCAGCACCGAGCGCAGCGCGCCGAGGAACAGGAACACCACCACGATGACGATCAGCACCGCTTCGCCCAGGGTCTTGATCACTTCGTCGATGGACGCCTGGATGAACAACGTGGCGTCGTAGGCGATCGATACCTTCAGCGCCGACGGCAGCTGGCTTTCCAGCTCCGGCATGATGCGCCGCACTTCCTTGATCACGTCCAGCGGGTTGGCCGCCGGGGTGGCCTTGATGCCGATATAGACCGACGGCGTGCCATCGAACGAACTGACCGTGTCGTAATTTTCCGCGCCCATCTCCACCCGTGCCACGTCACCCAACAGCACCCTGCTGTCACCGGACACCTTGAGCGGTAGCGCGGCGAAGGCTTCGGCCGATTTCAGCTCGGTGCTGGCGTTGATGCTGGTGACCACGTACTCGCCCTTTACCTCGCCGGCGGCGGAGAGGAAGTTGTAGCGGCGTACGGCATTGGTCACGTCGGTGGCGGCAAGGCCGAAGCCGGCCAGCTTCACCGGGTCGATCCAGATGCGCATGGCGAACACCTGATTGCCCAGGATTTCCGCTTCGGCCATGCCCGGCAGGGTGGCCAGCTTGGGCTGGATCACCCGCGACAGGTAGTCGGTGATCTGCGGGTTGCTCATCTCCTTGCTGTAGAAACTGATGTACATCAGCGCCGATGCGTCGGCGGCTTCCTTGCTCAGGACCGGGTCTTCAGAATCCTGCGGGAGCTGGTTGCGCACCTCGTTGGCCTTGGCCAGCAGTTCGGTGAACAGGCGGTCGCTGTCGGCGCCGATGCGCGCGTAGATGGAGATCACCGAAAAGTTCTGCCGGCTGACCGAGGTCATGTAGTCGATGCCTTCGGCGCTGGCCAGGCTCTGTTGCAGCGGCTGGGTGATGTAGCCCTGGATGGTTTCGGCGTTGGCCCCGGGGTAGGCGGTGGTCACAGTGATCAGGGCGTTTTCCATTTTCGGGTACTGGCGGATCTGCAGCTTGTTCCAGGCCTGGAAGCCGAGCAGCAGGATCAGCAGGCTGACCACGCTGGCCAGCACCGGGCGGCGGATGAACGGGTCGGTGAACGCCATGCCTGCCTCCTGCTCAGTCGGTGCGCGGGGCGCCCTGTTCGGGCTTGAGCGCGCTGTCCTGGCCAATGCGGATGGTCGCGCCCGGGGTCAGCTTGAGCTGCCCGGCGGTGACCACCTGCTCGCCGGCCTTGAGGCCCTTGCTGACCACCACCACGCCATCGCGGCGTTCGCCGGTCTGCACGGTACGCTGTTCGGCGCTGAGCTGTGGCTGGCCCTTGTCGTCGTTTTCCGGGTTGCCGTCCTTGTCTTTCTTCGGCGTGGCGACGTACACCGAGTTGCCGTACAGGGTGTAGGTGATGGCACTTTCCGGCACCACTACCTGGGGCTGTGGATCGGGCAGCAGGATCAGCAGGTTGGCGAACATGCCGGGCAGCAGCTTGTCGTCCGGGTTGGCCAGGGTTGCGCGCACCAGCAGGTTGCGCGTGTTCTCATCGACCTTGGGGTTGATCGCGCTGAGGCTGGCCGGGAAGGTCTGGCCGGGGTAGGCCGCCACCTGCACCAGCACCTGCTGGCCCAGGCTCAGGTGCGGCAGCGCCTGTTCCGGGACGTTGAAGTCGACATACAGGCTGGACAGGTCCTGCAGGGTGGCGATCACCGTGCCGGCGGCCAGGTACTGGCCAATGTCCACCTGGCGGATGCCGATGGTGCCATTGAACGGCGCGTTGATGCTTTTCTTGATCTTTTGCGCCTTGAGCTGTTCGACCACCGCCTGATTGCGCCGGTACTGGGAGGACAGGCGATCGAACTCGCCGCGGGAAATGGCGGCATCGCCGACCAGCTGGCTGCCGCGGCCGAAGTCGACCTTGGCCAGCCCCAGGTCGGCCTGGGCGGTGCCGAGCAGGGCGGTTTCCTGGTCGTCGTTGAGCTGCAGCAGCGGTTGCCCGGCTTTGACCTTCTGCCCGGAGTCGAAGTACAAGGCTTTGACGATGCCTTCCACTTCCAGACTCAGCTCGACGCCTTGCAGGGCCTTGAGGCTGCCTACGGCAGGCAGGCGTTCCTGCCACTGGCGCTGTTCGGCCGGTGCGGCTGCAACGGTGATGGGCGGCCTGGGCGCCGAGAACATCTGGATCTGCCGGTAGATCGAGAAGCCCTTGTAGCCCCCCAGGGCCAGCACGATCAGCAGAACGACGGCCAACATGATGAGCATGCGGCGGCGTAGCATAGGTCCGGTTCCTTGGATGCGTGGTTGTTATTCGTTTTGACACGACAACGGGCGATCCTGCCCACGTGCGGATGATGGAAGTATTGCAGAAGGAGAGGGGATTGCCTGTACCGGCCTCTTCGCGGGGCAAGCCCGCTCCTACAGGTACATTGCGAACCCACGGATTGTGGGGCCCTGCAGGAGCGGGCTTGCCCCGCGAAAGGTCCGTCAAGCCAGGTGCAGGTGGTTATCCCAGAACCCGGAAGGCAGGTCCATCGGTTGCCCGATCAGTTCGGCCTTGCGGCAATCGTAGAAGCGGCAACGGCCCTGCCCGGAGGTGACAACGAAACCATCCTTGACCGCGCCGACCCCGGCGCAATCGGGCATCGGCGCATCGAGCTTCACCGCACCGCTGTCCAGGTCCCAGACGAACAGGCGGTTGGCCCGCGGCGCAGTCACGGCCACCAGGCGAAGGTCGCTGTGGATGGCGACGCTGGCGGTGTACTGGGCCATCGATTGCAGCTGGCGCTCAGGTACCGGGAAGGCCTTGAATGGCTCCCCCGGGCGCTTGATCGCCAGCAGCTCGGCGGTCTCGTCGGCAGCGCCCATGAACTGCTGGCAGGCGGCGATGGTGCCATCGTCGCCCACTGCCAGGTGCCGCACGCTGTTCATCTGCTGGGCCAGGGTCTCCTTGCTCAGCATGGTGCCGTCGCGCTGCATCAGCACCAGGCTCGGCTCCATGGCATTGAGGTTCATCTCGACCCGGCTCTCGGCCTCGGTGCGGATGCCACCGTTGGCCACGACCAGGGTTTCGCCGTCCGGCAGCCAGGCCACTTCATGGGGGCCGATGCCGTGGGTCGGGATCTCGCCCGTATGCACCAGACGCTCACCCACGAAGCGGTACACGCCGAGCACGCCACGGCCTGGGTCAGTGGTGTCGTTCTCGGTGGCATACAGCCATTCGCCACCCTGGTGGATCACCGCATGGCCATAGAAGTGCCGGTTCGGTTGCGAGGTGACAGTCTGCAGCAGGCGCCCGTCGCGCAGGTCGACCAGGTAGCTTTCGGTACCGGGGCGACGGGCGACGAACAGGGCGATCGGCAGCTCGGGGTGGTTGATGATGGCATGGCAACGCTGGGCAACCTGGGTACTGAACACCTGGGTGCCGTCCAGGCGGAACCCGACCGCATAATGCTTGCCGTCGCCATCGTCCCGCGCCGACAGCAGCAAGGGTTCGCTGCCTTTGTTGCGCAGCAGGCTCCAACCGCCCAGGGTCAGGGCGCTGAGCAATACGCTACCGAGTTTGAGGGCCTGGCGTCGCAGCATGATCAGTCACCGTCGTTGGCATTGAAGCCCAGCTGGATGTTCAGCGCCTTGGCCAGGTCGCCTTCGTGCAGGCGGTGGACGGCGTTGAGGGCATCGTAGATCTGGTTGAGGGTCTGCTGCCCGGCGTCGTCGGCCAGCAGTTCGCCGAGGGGCTTCTGATTGTCGGCCAGCAGTTTGAGCGCCGTAGCGTAGGCGTCGTCGATCTTCTGCGCCAGGGCTTTCTGATCGCTGGGCAGCAGGCTGCGCAGGCCCTGGTTGTCGACCCCGACCCACACTGCCTGGGCGGCCTTGAGGGTGGCTTCCAGGCTCTTCAGCGAAGAGTGGCTGCGCCAGGCTTCGGCCTGCAGCGGCTGCGGGATGCCCTTGCTCTGGCGGCCCATCGGTGCCCCCAGCTTCTTCTTCAGGGTGTCCAGGGCGGTGACCTGGGAGCGCAGCAGGTCGGCGATCGCCTCGTGGGAGTCGGCGTAGCGCTGGTTGGGGAACTTGGTCATCTGCGACAGCATGCCGTCGGTGCTGTTCCAGGTCTTGAGGATGTCCTCGGCCAGGACTTTCTGGTGATCGGCGATGGCGACCAGCAGCGGGCAGTAGCGGGCTTTCTGCTCGGCAGTGGCGATGTCCGGCTTGCTGTCGAAGAGGATGTACTCGTACGCCGACAGACCGCGTACCACGACGCTGGCCTTGCCCAGGGCGGCGGCATCGACCGGCTTGTCGCCGTTGACCAGTTGCTCGACCTGGCGGCCGACCAGGTTCTTCTTGTCTGGCCAGAACTGTACCTGCCAGGCGCGGTTGCCTTCGGCCAGCGGGCCGACCAGCAGCGGTTGCAGTTCGGCCCAGGCTTTTTGCGCATTGAGGAAGTCGGCGCGCGCGGTGTCCAGGCTTTCCTTGCCTTCACAGTAGGCCAGGGCGCTGGCAGCCAGCTGGCGGTCGGCTTCGACCCAGCGGCTGTAGGTCGGCAGGATCACCTGCTTGGCGATGGCGGCGGAAGTCACCGCCTGCGGGTCTTGCGGCGAGCAGGCACCCAGGGCGAGTGCGGCGAGGCTGGTGAACAACAGTTTGGGTCGGAACATGCCCGGCTCCTTGCGCGTTTTAAAGTGAGTTCAGGAAAGCCAGCAACGCGGCGCGCTGCTCGGCATTGAAGGTCAAGACATGGTCGCGCGCCGACTGGGCTTCGCCGCCGTGCCAGAGCACGGCTTCGAGCAGGTTGCGGGCGCGGCCGTCATGCAGGTACTGGGTGTGGCCACTGACGGTTTCGGTCAGGCCGATGCCCCACAGTGGCGGGGTACGCCAGTCTTGGCCGTTGGCCGCGAATTCGGTGCGTTCGTCGGCCAGACCTGGGCCCATGTCGTGCAGCAGCAGGTCGCTGTAGGGGCGGATCACCTGGTTGGCCAGCTCCGCTTGGGCGGTGTTGGCAGCGGTGGTGAACTGCGGGATGTGGCAGGCCTGGCAGCCGGCCTGGAAGAACAGGTTCTTGCCGGCCAGCACTTGCGGTGCGCCGACGTCACGACGGGCAGGCACGCCGAGGTTGCGGGTGTAGAAGGTGACCAGGCGCAGGATGTTGTCGCTGACTTCCTTTTCGTCGCCTTCGCCGTTGCCATTGGGCGCGGCCAGGCAGTCGACCTGGGCCGGGGTGCAGTCGTCCTTCGGCTGCAAGGTGCTGGTCAGGCCCATGTCACCGTTGAAGGCGTGCACGTTCTGCTGGTTGACGTTGGGCTGCCCAGCCTTCCAGCCGAAGCGGCCGATCACGGTCTTGCCCTGGGTGTCGTCCCAGACCCGGTTGGCGCGGCCGCGGATACCGTCGTGGTTGCGGTCGTCCGGGTCTTCGTTGGCCAGGATGTCGGCCTCGGGGATGGCTTCGAGCAGGCCCAGGCCGATCATCGGTGGGGCGACGCGGGCAGAGAAGCGCGTGTCGGGGTGCATGGGGCCATAGCCGAGCTGGGTGATCTGCAGGGCCGGACGGCGCAGTTCGACCGGGTAGCCGTCCTTGAAGGTGACGGTCTGCGTGGAGTAGTTCACCCTTACCTTGCCTTCTGGCGCTACGCCGGGTATGGCCATGTCCTGCAACTGGGTGCCGTAGACGGGTTCGGGGACCACGCCCAGGCGCTCGATCTCCTTGGCCAAGTAAGGCTGATCGGGGATCGACAGGCGCACCAGCATGCCTACGGCATTGCTGTCGCCCGGCTCCGGCGGGTGCCCGCGGCCGTCGCGCACGTGGCAGTTCTGGCAGGCCGTGGTGTTGAACAACGGGCCCAGGCCGTCACGCGCGGTGGTGGTGGACGGGGCGATCACCCAAGGGTTGCGGAAGAAGCTGTTGCCCACGGCGAAGTCCAGGCGCCGCTCGGCCGAGAGGTTGGCCGAAGGCAGGGAGAATGCCTTGCGGTCGTCGCGCTGGACCGTTGCCTGACCGCCAGACAGCGCTTCGCCGGGCTCGGCCTGGGTGAAACGCGGGGCGTCGTCACAGGCGGCAAGGGCGATGGCCAGCAGCAGAGGGGAGAGTCGGGACAGCGACGAGGACATGCAAAATCCTGGGCGTGGACGAAAAACCGGCGTGCAAGCTTAGCAGGCCGGCGATGTTTGAATAAGAGCAATTTGCAATTACCCGGGTGAAAAGGATGTGAAATCTCAGCATTTTCATGGGCTTCATTGGCCCTTTCACGGGGCACAGAAAAAAGGCGACCCGCAGGCCGCCTCATTGTGAGCCAGCACAGCCGATCAGAACTCGTGGTCGGCTGTGTCCGGGTTCAGGTTGGCAATCCCCAGCTTGCCAGCAGCCTGCTCGATCGAGCCGGTCTGCTTGACCAGCGAGGCGATGGCGTCGCGCACGATCTGGTTGCCGGCAGCGTTGTCGGCGGCGATCAGCTGGTCGTAGTGCTCGCCCTTGAGGGCGTGGTCGACCATCACCTGGATCTTCGCTTCGGTAGCTTCGAGGTCAGCCTTGAGGGTGGCGTCGGCAGCCGGGTCGGCCTTGGCCACCAGCGACGACAGGCTCGGGCCGGTCAGCTTGGTGCCGTCGACACGGGTGTACTCGCCCAGATAGACGTTGCGAATGCCCTTGGCGTCGTAGAAGTGCGAGTAGTGGGTGTTGTCGCTGAAGCAGTCCTGCTCGTCTTCCGGCGAGTTGGCTTCCAGCGAGACCTTCATGCGCTCACCGGCCAGTTCGCCCAGCGACAGGCTGCCCATGCCGAACAGCATCTTGCGCAGGCCATCGGCTGCCGGCTCGGCTTCCAGCGTGGCACGGTAGTTGTCGGCGACGTTCGGTGCCCAGTTGCCGACCATCTCTTCGAGGTCCTTGACCAGCAGCTCGGTGACCGCCTTCAGGTAGGCACGGCGACGGTCGTTGTGGCCGCCGGTCGCCCCCTTGCCTTCCAGGTAGTCGGAAGCCGGGCGGTTGCCCGCGCCTGGGCCGGTGCCGTTGAGGTCCTGGCCCCAGAGCAGGAATTCGATGGCGTGGTAGCCGGTGGCGACGTTGGCTTCGGAACCTGCCAGTTCGTTCAGGCTGGCCAGCTTCTCAGGGGTGATGTCCTTGACGTCGACCTTCTCTTCGCCCACCTGGATCTCGGTGTTGGCGATGATGTTGGCGCTGGCTGCCGGGTTGCCCAGGGCGTGCTCGTAGCTCTTGTCGACGTAGTCGATCAGGCCTTCGTCCAGCGGCCAGGAGTTCACTTGGCCTTCCCAGTCGTCGATGATGGTGTTGCCGAAGCGGAACGCCTCGCTCTGCAGGTACGGAACGCGCGCGGCGACCCAGGCCTCTTTGGCGGCTTTCAGGGTTTCGTCGTTGGGCTTGGCGAGGAACGCGTCTATGGCGGTCTGCAAGTTCTTGGCGGTGCTCAGTGCATCGCTGTACACGGCGTAGACCATTTCGGTGTAATGCTTGACCACGGCTTTGCCGGTTGCTTCGTCGACAGCCCCGGGCGCCGCAGCAGCGGTGCTGGCAGCAGCAGGTGCCTGAGCTTGCGGAGCGGCGGCCTTGTCATCCTTGCCTTCGCCGCAACCGGCGAGAGCGATGGCGATGGCCAGCAGACTGGCGGAGGCCAGAGGCATACGAATCATTATTGGTTTTCCTGCGTCGTGTGGTTGGACCAAGGGGTTAGGCCGTGCGCCGTGGCACGCGAAACGACAACATCATGCGAAAGATTTGCATTTGCTGTAAAGGGGTTGGCGCGCAATTCATGCAAATGCGCGTCACGGCCGATAATCGGGGCAAGCGTTACAGCGCGGAGACCTGATTGCGCTGGGCTTGTTTGAGGAAGTTGGTCAGTTCGCGGGCCGACAACGGCTTGCTGTAGTGGTAGCCCTGACCTTCATGGCAACCCTGGGCGATGATGTAGGCTTCCTGCTCGACGGTTTCCACGCCTTCGGCGATCACCTGCATCCCCAGGCTCTTGCCCAGCTGGATGATGGCGCGAACGATGGTGGCGTCGTCATCGTCGTCGAGCAGGTCCTGGACGAAGCTCTTGTCGATCTTGATCTTGTCCAGCGGCAGCGATTTCAGGTAGCTGAGCGACGAGTAGCCGGTGCCGAAGTCGTCGATGGCGATCATCGCCCCCGAGCGGCGCAGGCTCAGCAGGTGCTGGGCGGCGGTGCTGATGTCCTCCATCAGACCGGTCTCGGTCACCTCCAGCTCCAGGCTGCGCGGAGGCAGACGGTAGGCCTGCAGCAGGTTGTTGACCACCCGTGGCAGCTCGTTGTGGTGCAGTTGCACGGTGGACAGGTTGACCGCCATGCGCAGCTCGCTGAAGCCCAGGTCGTGCCATTCGCGCAACTGTCGGCAGGCCTGGTCGAGTACCCATTCGCCGATGCTGATGATGCTGCCGTTCTGTTCGGCCAGCGGGATGAACTGGTCGGGCGGGACCATGCCCAGTTCCGGGTGCTGCCAGCGTAGCAAGGCCTCGACCCCGACCACACGATGGTCGCGGTAGCTGATCTGCGGTTGATAGACCAGGTACAGCTGGTTGCGCGGCAGGGCTTCGCGCAGGTCCTTTTCCAGCTCGCGGCGGCGGCGCATTTCGCTGTCGACGCTGGCGATGTAGAACTGGTAGCGGTTGCGCGAGCGGGCCTTGGCCAGCGTCATGGTCTGTTCGGCCTTCTGCAGCAGCTTCTCGGTGCTGTCACCGTCCTCGGGGAACAGGGTTATGCCGATGGTGGCGCGCAGGCGGATCTGCTGGAGATCGAGGCCGAATGGCAGTTCCAGGTCGTCGAGGATGCTCTGGGCCAGCTCCGCCGCCTCGTAAGGCTGCTCGATATTGGCCTGGACCAGGGCGAACTGGTCGCCACCCAGCCGCGCCAGCGCACCCAGGCGCCCGCTGTGGGCGCGCAGGCGGTCGGCCAGGGCCAGCAGCAGCTGGTCGCCGGTCTGGTAGCTGAACTGCTCGTTGATGCCCTTGAAGTCGTCCAGGCCCACGCAAAGCACGGCCACGCGATGCTGCAGGCGGCCGGCGTCGGCGAGGATCTTGTCGAGCTGCTCCTGCAATTGCTGGCGGTTGGGCAGGCCGGTGAGGAAATCGTACTGGGCCATGCGCTGCAGGCTGTTCTCGGCTTCGTGGCGCAGGTGGGTATTGCGCTCGATCGAGGCCAGCAGCTGGTTGGCGGTGTTGACCCAGATGCCCAGTTCGTTCTTCTCGTGGCCCTTGAGCAGCGGGATCTGGTGCTGGCTGGGGCGGTCGGGGTTGATCTGGGTAAGGTGCTCGATGATCTTCGACAGCGGCTTGGTCAGCAGCCAGTGGTAGACCAGGTACAGCACCAGGCCCATGGCCAGGGCGCGCAGCACGCCGGAAATGAAGATGATTACCGCATTGATCAGGAAGTCTTCGCCATAGGACGAAGTATCGAGGGTGATGCTCAGGTCGCCGTAGTATTCGCTGTATGGACCACGGCCGACCAGCTGGGTGGTATAGGTGCGTTCCTGGCCGAGGATCAGGTCGGTCAGCCAGCGCATCGACATGTCCTGCAGCGGGCGGGACTTTTCCGCAAGCATGGTTTCGTTGGGGTGGCCGATCGAGGCCATGCGCACCGACTCGTCCTGGAACAGGCCTTCCATCACCTGCATGCCCATTTCCCGGTCGAGGCTGTACACCGCCTGGGTAGAGGGGTCGCGGAACATGTCGAGAATGCGTTGGGCGTCGTTGTTGACGGCCTGGCGGGTCTTGGAGGTGTCGTAGACGATCTGCGCGCAACTCAGGACAACGCCGACCGCCAGCGCCGACAGGAGCACGACCCTGAGCAACTTGACCGACAAGCTGTTCCGCAATTCCAGCTTCAATGGGGTTTCCTTAATCCATGCGCATGACATCATTTTGCCACTAACGTTGGCAATACACTATCGGCCGACCTTGGGTAGTGTATCGGTTGCCCGACCCTGCAACTTGAGTGCGCGGTGTCAAACTTCCAGACGGTTGATGTTAGCGTGCTATACGCGCTGAGCAAGACCCTGCGGGAAAACTGTCAGGCATAAAAAACCCGGCACATGGCCGGGTTTTTTGTTCAAGGCTGAATGAATCAGGCCTTGAAGGTCTTGCCTTCGAACTGCTCGGCAACGAATTTCCAGTTGACCAGGTTCCAGAACGCCTCGACGTACTTAGGACGCAGGTTGCGGTAGTCGATGTAGTAGGCGTGTTCCCAGACGTCGCAGGTCAGCAGCGGGGTGTCGCCGCTGGTCAGCGGGCAGCCGGCGCCGATGGTGCTGGCCAGGGCCAGGGAACCGTCAGCTTTCTTCACCAGCCAGCCCCAGCCGGAACCGAAGGTGCCGATCGAAGTCTTGGAGAACTCTTCCTTGAACTTGTCGAAGGAACCGAAAGCGGCGTTGATGGCATCAGCCAGGGCGCCGGTCGGCTGGCCACCGGCGTTAGGTGCCAGGCAGTTCCAGTAGAAGGTGTGGTTCCAGACTTGAGCGGCGTTGTTGAAGATGCCGCCCGAAGAGCTCTTGACGATCTCTTCCAGGGTCTTGCCTTCGAATTCGGTGCCTGGGACCAGGTTGTTCAGGTTCACGACATAGGTGTTGTGGTGCTTGTCGTGGTGAAACTCCAGGGTTTCCTTGGAGATGTGCGGCTGCAGGGCATCGTGGGCGTACGGCAGCGGCGGCAATTCAAAAGCCATGGTGGATCTCCTGATTCAGGTCTGTTTGCGGTTTGCGCAAGGCCGATCACGGGCGGCCCGATGTACGTCGGCGAGTTTGTACTCTTTGCGACGCAAGGGCTGGATCATAGCACCGGGCCCGGCTCATAACCACGCAACAAAGATAGGGAATAGAGGTTCCAGAGCGGTTGGCAGCCGCCGACCGGCGGCCCTCAATCAAAGATCAGTTGCGCCGCCACGGCGAACATCATCACCGCCACCATCAGGTCGAGCATCCGCCAGGTTGCCGGGCGCGCCAGCCACGGTGCCAGCCACGCGGCGCCGATCGCCAGGGTCGAGAACCACAGCAGCGAGGCGCTGGCTGCCCCCGCCACATAGGCGCCAGGCACAGTCTGTTGGGCACCGAGCGAGCCGATCAGCAGCACGGTGTCGAGGTACACGTGAGGGTTGAGCAGGGTAACCGCCAGCGCGCTCAGCAATACCGCCCGGCGCGAGCGCATGCCCTGGCCTTCCTGGTGCTGCAGGCTCTGCTTGGAAAAGGCGCTGCGCAGGGCCTTGGCGCCGTACCAGATGAGGAACACTGCGCCGCCCCAGCGGGCGATGGCAAGCAATGTCGGGTTGTGCGCCAGCACCGTGGCCAGGCCAAACACCCCGGCTGCCACCAGGATGGCGTCACAGACGATGCACAGCGCGGCCACTGGTAAGTGGTGCTCGCGGCGCAGGCTCTGGGCGAGGACGAAGGCGTTTTGTGCACCGATGGCCATGATCAGGCCAAAGGCCACCAGCATGCCGTTGAGATAGCTCTGCCACATGGCGAATACTCCAAACAAGATGCTGGATATTGTGGCGAGTGTCGCTGTATAAGAAAAACAAATAGAGCTGATCCGTCATTAGGAAAATTGATGTTCGACTACAAGCTGCTGGCTGCCCTTGCGGCGGTGATCGAGCAAGGCGGTTTCGAACGTGCCGCGCAGGTTCTGGGGCTGTCACAGTCGGCCATTTCGCAGCGCATCAAGCTGCTCGAAGCGCGGGTCGGGCAACCCGTGCTGGTGCGTGCTGCACCGCCGAGCCCGACCGAGGTCGGCCGGCAATTGCTCAACCATGTGCAACAGGTACGGCTGCTCGAACGTGATTTGCAGCGTCAGGTGCCAGCATTGGACGAGGAGGGCATGCCCGAGCGTCTGCGCATCGCCCTGAACGCCGACAGCCTGGCGACCTGGTGGGCTGGTGCGGTGGGCACATTCTGCGCCGAGCATCAGCTGCTCACCGACTTGGTGGTTGAAGACCAAGAGGTCGGTCTCAAGCGCATGCGTGCGGGTGAAGTGGCAGCCTGCCTGTGTGGCAGCGAGCGGCCGGTGGCTGGCGCACGCAGCCTGCCGCTGGGAGCCATGCGCTATAGGGCATTGGCCAGCCCTGGGTTCATGGCACGCTATTTCCCTCAGGGTTTCGAGGCGCAGCGCCTGGCCCGCACGCCGGCCATCGTCTACGGGCCGGACGATTTCCTGCAGCACCGTTACCTGGCTTCACTGGGAATTCAGGACGGTTTCCTGCACCACCTGTGCCCGTCGTCCGAAGGCTTTCTGCGCATGACCGAGGCCGGACTGGGATGGGGCCTGGTGCCCGAGTTGCAGGCCCGTGAACAGTTGGCCAATGGCCAGTTGGTGGAAATTTGCAGCGATACCCCCATCGATGTGCCGCTGTACTGGCATCATTGGCGCAACGGCGGGCACCTGCTCGCGCAACTGACCGAACACCTGCGGCACACGGCACGGCACTGGCTGGTGCCCTTGTAGCGGCGGCTGGCGTCTGTTGCATCTGAAATCAAGGCGGAGTCATACATGCAAATTCTGGTCACCGGCGCGAGCGGCTTCATTGGCGGGCGTTTTGCGCGCTTTGCCCTGGAGCAGGGCCTGGCTGTACGGGTCAGCGGCCGGCGTGCCGAGGGCGTGGAGCACTTGGTCAAGCGCGGCGCACAGTTCATCCCTGGCGACCTGGGCGACCCTGAGCTGGCCCGTCGCCTGTGCCAGGGGGTCGAGGCCGTGGTGCATTGCGCGGGCGCGGTGGGTAATTGGGGGCGCTACCAGGACTTCCACCAGGGCAATGTGGTGGTCACGGAAAACGTCGTCGAAGGCTGCCTCAAGGAGCATGTGCGGCGCCTGGTGCACCTGTCGTCGCCGTCGATCTACTTCAACGGCCGTTCGCGCCTGGGTATCCGAGAAGATCAGGTGCCGCGCCGCTTTCATGATCACTATGCGCAAACCAAACATATTGCTGAACAGAAAGTGTTCGGCGCCCAGGAGTTCGGCCTGGAGGTGCTGGCGCTGCGCCCACGCTTCGTCACCGGGGCCGGCGATGCGAGCATCTTCCCGCGCTTGATGCAGATGCAGCGCAAGGGCCGTTTGGCGATTATCGGCAACGGCCTGAACAAGGTCGATTTCACCAGCGTGCACAACCTCAACGAGGCATTGCTGAGCGCCTTGTTCGCCGAAGACCGCGCACTGGGCCAGGCCTACAACATCAGCAACGGCCAGCCGCTGCCGCTGTGGGACGTGGTCAACTACGTGATGCGCCAGATGCATTTGCCGCAGGTAACCCGCTATCGCTCCTATGGCCTGGCCTACAGCATCGCGGCGCTTAACGAAGCCGCATGCATGCTCTGGCCCGGGCGCCCGCAGCCGACCTTGTCGCGCCTGGGCATGCAGGTGATGAGCCGTGATTTCACCCTGGATATCAGCCGCGCCCGCCAATACCTGGATTACCAGCCCAAGGTCAGCCTGTGGAACGCGCTGGATGAATTCTGCGCCTGGTGGAAGCATCAGCCGCTGGGGCAGTGAACCAGATCCGCAGATGATGGTCATCAGTGCGCCGCGCAAGCGGTTTATACTCATGTCTCTTTGCTACCACCGCGGTTGAAGCCACCTATGCGTAACGATGCCAACGACGATTTCGATGATGTGCCTACCTTGCGGGCGGGTACCCCCGATGACGACGAGCTGTTGCCCGCACACGTCTCGCGCAGCCGCCAGAAGGCCGCCAGGCCGGCCAGCACTGGGCCGCTGTGGGCATTGCTGGGGGCGTCGTTCATTGCGTTGGCCGGGCTGGGCTGGTGGAGCTTCCAGCAGATCTCGCTGATGGAGCAGCAACTGGTGGCTACCCAGGAAAGCTTTGCGCGTATCAGCGAAGAAGCGGCCGGGCGTTTGCAGGCGATCAGCGGCAAGGTCGATGCCAGCGAGTCAACGAGCAGCACCGGCAGTGAAGCACTGAAGCTGCAGATCCGTCAGTTGCAGGCCAGCCTGGCCGAGCAGGGCAAGCAGCAACAAGGTGTGGCGGGGCAGGCCGGCGACCTGGGCAAGCGCCTGGAGCAGGTGCTGGCGGATACCCGTGAGCAGCAGAAGGCGGTGACCGAACTGCAGACCCAGCTGCAGGCACAGTTGAAGGCGGTGAACGCTGAGTTGGCCGCCCTGAAGTCGGGGCAGGTGGATGGCGGCAAGCTTGATGGCCAGTTCAAGAACCTAAACGATGAGGTGGCTGCACTGAAGAAGCAGGGCAATCAGAAAGCCGCCATCGACAGCCTGGAGCAGGATGTGCTGGTGCTCAAGACCCAGATGGAAAACCGTTCAGCCTCGTCGGGCGGGGCGACGGTGCAGGAGTTCGATGCGTTCCGTGGGCAGACCACGCGCAACCTCAATACCCTGCAGAGCCAGATCCAGAACCTGCAGCAGCAGATCAATTCCCGGCCTTGAGAAAGGGCCGCAAAGCGGCCCCGGCGATCTCAATTACAGGCGCGGGTAGTCGATGTACCCGACTGGCCCTTTGCCGTAGAAAGTCTCTGGATGTGCGTCATTCAACGGCGCATCTGCCGCCAGCCGCGCCGGCAGATCAGGGTTGGCGATAAACGGCACACCAAATGCCACTGCATCGGCCTTGCCCGCCGCCAATGCAGCATTGGCACTGGCCTTGTCGAAGCGCTCGTTGACGATGTAAGGCCCGCCAAATGCCGCTTTGATCAGCGGGCCGATGCTGTCGTCGGCTTCTTTCTCCCGCGAGCAGATAAAGGCAACGCCACGTTTACCCAGCTCGCGTGCCACGTAGGTGAAGGTCTCGGCGCGGTCGGCATCGCCCATATCATGGGCATCGGCCCGTGGCGCCAGGTGCACGCCGACGCGGCCGGCCCCCCAGACTTCGATGGCCGCATCGGTCACCTCCAGCAGCAGCCGTGCGCGGTTTTCCAGCGAGCCGCCGTAGCGGTCGGTACGCTGGTTGGTGCTGCTCTGCAGGAACTGGTCGAGCAGGTAGCCGTTGGCGCCGTGAATCTCCACACCATCGAAGCCAGCGGCCTTGGCGTTCTCGGCACCGCTGCGGTAGGCCTCGACGATGTCGGCGATCTCTTCGGTTTCCAGTGCGCGTGGGGTCGGGTAGTCGCTCAGCGGGCGCACCAGGCTGACGTGGCCTTTGGCCTGGATCGCGCTGGGGGCCACCGGCAGCTCACCATTGAGGTAGCTGGGGTGGGAGATTCGGCCAACGTGCCACAGCTGCAGGAAAATGCGCCCGCCAGCGCCGTGCACGGCCTGGGTGATGTTGTGCCAGCCACGTACCTGCTGGTCGTTCCAGATGCCGGGGGTGTCGGGGTAGCCGACGCCCATCGCGCTGACTGATGTCGCCTCGCTGAGAATCAGGCCGGCACTGGCGCGCTGCACGTAGTATTCGGCCATCAGCGCATTGGGCACGCGGCCCTCATCGGCGCGGCAGCGAGTCAGCGGGGCCATGATGATGCGGTTGGGCAGTTGCAAGTCGCCCAGTTGGATCGGATCGAAAAGCGTGGTCATAACGGTTACCTGCCTTGTCAAAGCGCTTGGCGCAGTTGTTCGAGGAACGCCTCGATGGTGGCTTCGTTGCGTTTGAAGAAGTGCCACTGGCCGACCTTCTGGCTGCTGATCAGACCGGCCCGCTGCAAGGTGGCCAGGTGGGCAGAGACGGTCGACTGCGACAGCCCGCAGCGCTGGTCTATCTGCCCTGCACAGACACCGTTCTCGGTGCTGTGGTACTGGTCAGGAAACTGCGTTGCCGGGTCTTTCAGCCAGCTGAGGATTTCTCGCCTGACCGGATGGGCCAGCGCTTTTATGATTTCGTCGAGATCGAGTGGCATGGGTTGAGGCTCGTGCTGTAGCGGTATATCGCGATAGGGCGAAACATACATCGGCATTTCGCGATACACAAATATGAAGAGGTTCTGAGCTGAGCATGAATCGCTATATCGCGTTATAACGATGTACGCGAAGGGGGTGCTAGAATGCCTCCATGAATTACCTCGCACACCTGCACCTGGGCGGCCCGGCGCCACAGCAACTGCTCGGCAGCCTGTATGGCGATTTCGTCAAAGGCTCGCTGGAGGGGCGCTTCCCGCCTGCGCTGGAGGCGGCGATCCGGCTGCACCGGCATATCGACAGCTACACCGACCAGCATCCCTTGGTGCTGGCAGCGCTGGCGCGTTTTCCGCGGGAGCGGCGGCGTTTTGCCGGGATCGTCCTGGACGTGTTTTTCGACCATTGCCTGGCGCGGCACTGGGGGGATTACGTCGAGCAGCCGCTGGCGCAGTTCACCGGGGACTTTTACCGGGTGCTGCTGGCCGAGCCCGAGCTGCCAGGGCGGTTGGCGCGGATTGCGCCGTTCATGGCGGCGGATGACTGGCTGGGGGCGTATGGCGATTTCGCCACGCTGGAGCAGGTGTTCAACGGCATCGCCCGGCGTTTATCGCGGCCCGAAGGGATGGCCGGGGTGATGGATGAGCTGGAGCGGTTGTATCAACCGTTGATGGCGGATTTTCGCGAGTTCTATCCGCAGCTGCAGGCGTTTGCGGCGGCGGGGCGTACGGCGGGGGAGCTGCAACGACCGTGAGAACGAGCGCCGCCCGCGCGGCGCTCGATCTCAAAGACCACACATCTCCAACGTCAGGCTCAAGCAGCGCGCGCTTGACGCCGAGGTACCACCGCCACTTCCTCAACCCCGAACAACGCCATGTGAATCGCCTGTTGCGCCTGAAACGCCAGCGCCGCACGTTCCTTCTCGACGCTGCCAATCGGCTTCAACATGTGAATATGCACCTCACCCCGAGGCTCGGCAAACAAACGCATCAAGTGCGAAATCAGGTCATCGTCGCCAATGAACGGTGCAATCGAGTCCGGCTCGCCATTGCGCAGGTACTGAATGGCCACCGGCTGCACTGCCACGCCCTGGTCGATGGCCCCGGCCAGCAGGCGACCGTGGAAGGTACGCAACTGGCGACCATCGGTGGTGGTGCCTTCGGGGAAGATCAGCAGCGGCCGGTCGTGCCCCAGCTGGTCGCTGATCTGTTCGCGCAGGCGCTGGCCGTCACCCCCACCGCGGCGAATGAACAGCGTGCCGGCCTTCTCTGCCAGCCAGCCGGCCACCGGCCAGTGGCGGACCTCGGCCTTGGACAGGAACGACAACGGCAGCAGCATGCCGAGCAGGGGAATGTCGGTCCAGGACACGTGATTGCTGACCCACAGCATCGGCCGTTGTGGCAGTTCACCGATCACTCGCACCTCGAACGGCAGGGCGCCGACCAGTCGCTTCATGAACCAGCAGGACCAGCGCTGGCGAAGTTCGATGGACGCCTTGATCCCCAGGCGTTCGCCCACGGCGATGACGCCGGCCATGAGCATGCCGAACGACAGTACCAGCAGCAGCCGAGCGAGGCGGGCGAGCACCCGCAGGCCAGGCATCAGACCGCTGCCTTGAAGTGGCGGGCATAGCGCGGGCAAAGGTCGTCGCGCTTGAGCAGGATGAACACGTCCGCCACCTGGAAGTCCTCGTCCCAGCACGGCTCGCCGCAGATCTTCGCGCCCAGACGCATGTAAGCCTTGAGCAGCGGCGGCATTTCGGCGATGACGTTGTTCGGCAGGGCCAGGCTGGGCAATGGGTTCTTCGGCTCGGCACGCAGGTGCTCGGTGCACAGGTAGCGCTCGCGCAGGCGCTGCATGACGGCGTGGGCCTGCACGCCGCCGTCCTGCATGGGGATGCTGGCGCAACCCATCAGGTAGCTGTAGCGGCCCTCGTTGAGCACTTCGGCCAGTTCGCCCCAGAGCACTGCGATGGTGCCGCCATTGCGGTATTCGGCGGCGACGCAGGTACGGCCCAGTTCGAGGATCGGGCCCTGCAGTTGCAGCAGGCCGTGCAGGCTGAATTCTTCTTCGCTGTAGAAACGCCCCAGGCTGCTCGCGGCCTGGTGGTCGAGCAGGCGGGTGGTGGCTACCAGCTCGCCGGTGCTCAGGTCGCGCACGCCGATGTGGCGGCAATGTACGTCGTAGTCATCCATGTCCAGGCCCAGTTCGGCGCCTTTGAGCTTGGCCTTGAATTCTGCGCTGAACACCTTGTAGCGCAGGGCCTGGGCTTCCTGCAGGGCCGCAGCGCCGACCAGGCGTTCGGCTTGCAGACGGCGTTCAGTGCTGTTGTCGCCAGAGTGAGCGATCCGAGTCATTACGAGTCTCCATAAGCCAGCCATGAAGGGTTGCGGCCGGTCGGCTTTGTTGTGCAAAGTCAGCCTAGGTAGGCGCGGTGTCACCCCTGTGACTCTTTGGTGATGCTTGCATGACACCCCAGAACAGCCCCCTTGAAGGAGCGTCCGATGGCCTGGTTGCAACGACTCAATGACCCTCTCCGCCAGCCCTTGGCTGGCACCTTGGGCGAGACCTATGCCGCGCAGTTCGAGCGCCTTGGCGCGGTTGCCCCGTTCGAACTGGCGGTGCTGGGCGGGCGGGCCATGGCCACGCCGGGCCTGGCGTTCCTCATCGGTTACCAAGCCGCCTTGCGCGTGCTCTGGCCCAGTGCGCCCGCCAGCCTAGGGGCGCTGTGCGCCACCGAGCGGCGCAGTGTGCGCCCGGCGGACATGCATACCCGGCTGGTCGGTTTGCGCCTGAACGGCAACAAGGATTTCGTCACCGCCGGCCTGGATGCCGAGTGGCTGCTGGTGGCTGCCCGCAGCGAAACGCTGGGTGAACCACCCCGGCTGAGCCTGGCAGTGGTTTACCCGGGGGAGGCTGGGGTGACGCTGGAAGCATTACCGACCCTGCCGCTGATGCCCGAGGTAGGGCACGGTCGATTGCATCTGCACGATGCGGCCTGTGAGCTGCTGGCTGGCGATGGTTGGGATGCATACGTCAAACCTTTCCGCTCGCTGGAGGACTTGTACGTGCTCGCGGCGCTGACGGCCTGGCTGTATGGGGTGGGGCAGGAGTGCGGCTGGCCGCAGGAGCTGCGCCTGCGTCTGCTGGGTTTGTTGGCGGGATGTGCCGAGGGCAGCCGGCAGTGTGCCGACAGTGTTGGCTGCCATCTATTGCTGGGGGGATTGTTCTCGCAGTTTCAGGAGCTGCGCGGGGCGATCGACAAGGCGCTGCTGGCGGGGCCGGAGCAATGGGCGCAACTGTGGCAGCGGGATCAGGGCGTATTGGCATTGGCCACTGCGGCGCGGGAAAAGCGCCTGGCCAAGGCCTGGTTGGCAGCAGGGTTGTCATGAAGGCCTGAGAAACTGCGTGATCTTTTAGATCCCGGGGCTGCGAAGCAGCCCCCGCAGGCGATGACGATGAAAGCACTGCTTCTGATCCTGGCATTAGCTGTGTGCCCGGCCTGGGCCGAAGTCTGGCCCGAACCGGACTGGCCAATCGACAACACCGCCCTCGACTGGCAGGCCGTCGACGCCTACGCCTTCCCGGAGCGCAACGCCGACGAACGCAGCGGCAACCGCACCCACGCCCTGCTGATCATCCGTGACGGTCGCATCCTCCACGAACGTTACAGCGCCCCCACCACCGCCAATACCGCCCACCTGACCTGGTCGGTCAGCAAGAGCGTACTGGCCACAGTGCTAGGCGTCGCCCAGGGTGAGGGCCGTTTCCAGCTGCAGGACCCGGTTGCACGTTTTTACCCGCCGATGCAGGCTCATCCTGACGTGCACCTGGCCGACCTGCTGCACTGGGCCAGCGGCCTGGACTGGCAGGAAGACTACGAGTACGCACCGTTGAAGTCCTCCGTCGTGGCCATGCTCTATACCCGTGGGCGCGACGACATGGCGGCCTATACCGCAGCCCGCGCCGGCGCCGAAAAGCCCGGCCAGCGCTTTCTCTACTCCAGCGGCGACAGCAACGTGTTGGCAGCCGCCTTGCGCGGCATGCTCGATGCCGGCACCTATGCCGACTATCCCTGGCAGGCACTGTTCACCCCGCTGGGTATCGACAGCGCAGTTTGGGAGCGTGACGGTGCAGGTACGTTCGTTGGCTCTTCCTACCTCTACCTCAGTGCCCGCGACTTGGCGCGCATCGGCTTGCTGATGCAACGCGATGGCCGCTGGCAAGGTCGCCAGCTGCTGCCGCCGAGCTGGGTTGCCTTCAACCGCACACCCTTTAGCCAGGCCGTCGCGATGCCCGGCGAAGCCAACCCGGGCGGTCACTGGTGGCTCAACCTGCCATTGCCAGGTAGCCCGAAACCGTGGCCCGACGCCCCGGCCGATACCTACGCCGCGCTCGGCCACTGGGGCCAGGCGCTGTATATCGTGCCGTCGCAGAAACTGCTGATCGTGCGCTATGCCGATGACCGCGATGGCAGCTACCGCCACAACGAACTGCTCAAGCGGGTGCTGGCGGCGCTGGCCAAGGAGGGCGCATGAAGCGCGTGCTGTTGCTGGTGATCGTCGCCTTGCTCGGCTGGGCCTGGCTGGAGCGCCAGGCGCTGGCGGACTTCCCCGGCATCCTGTCGGCCTATTCGGCCAAGGAGTACTGTTCGTGCCGCTTCGTCATGGGCTTCGACGAGGCCTATTGCCGGGGCTATGTGAAGCAATGGTTGCCCCTGAGCCGGCTGGAGGAAGACGGCCCGCAACGGCGGGTCAGCGCAGAGGGCCTCGGCCAGCGCAACCAGGCGGCCTGGCAGGGTGCGCTGGCCGGCTGCCGCTTGCTGCCATGAGGGCGGGCGGGTAAGGTTGGCGGTCAAGTTTCACGAGACCAGTCATGTTCAAGCTGCCCCGTTTTCTACCTGCCTTGCTGCTGGCTTTGTGCCTGCCTGCCCATGCCAACTGGCACCTCGATGGCGAGTCTTCACGCCTTTCTTTCGTCACCGGCAAGAACGGCGATACCACCGAGGTGCATCGTTTTCTGGTGTTGCATGGCAGCGTCGACCGCAAGGGCGCGGCTGCGTTGAGCATCGAGATGGACTCGGTGAGCAGCGGCATCCCGCTGCGTGACGAGCAGATGCGCGACAACCTGTTCGAGGTGGAGCGCTTTGCCGAGGCGAGCGTGAAGGCGCAGATCGACTTGCGACCGATCAACGACCTGGCCGATGGTGCGCAAATTGAACTGCGCCTGCCGCTGACCGTCACCCTGCATGGCCAATCGCACAGTTACAACGCGCTGCTGCTGGCCACCCGCCTGGATGAGCGGCGCTTCCAGGTGGTGACCCTCGAACCGCTGGTGCTACGGGCTTCGGATTTTGGCCTGTTGCCAGGGCTGGAAAGCCTACGCAAGTTCGCCAAGCTGAAATCCATCAATCCGTCGGTACCGGTCAATGCGGTACTGATCTTCAACGCCCGCTGACATGCCGGGGCCGGTCTTCCCCTGGCGGGGTGGCAATGAGTTCGAACTGCTGATCGACGGCCCCGAGTTCTTTCCGCGCATGCTCCAGGCGATCCTGCGCGCTGAGCTCCAGGTCGACCTCGAACTGTACCTGGTAGAGGCCGGTGCGTGTGCCGAGGCGGTGGTAGAGGCACTGGAGCAGGTGGCACGCCGCGGCGTGCGGGTGCGTTGCCTGTTCGATGACTATGGCTCATTGGCCTTTACCGCGGCGTTGCGCCAGCGCCTGCAGGAGGCCGGGGTGTACTTGCGCTGGTACAACCGCCTGCGCTGGAAGCGTGGTTTTCGCAACCTGTACCGCGACCATCGCAAGCTGTTGCTGGTGGACGAACGCTGGGCGGTGGTGGGTGGCACGGGCGTCACCGACGAGTTCTGGACGCCAGGTGAGGCGACCAGCGCCTGGCACGAAGTGATGGTGCAGATGCAAGGGCCAGTGGTGAACGACTGGCAGTTGCTGTTCGACCGCCAGTGGCAAGCCAACAACCGCCGCACCGCCTGGCGCCCGGCCGAGGGCTTTGGCCTGCCGCGCCTGCCCAAGGTGCCGGTGCAAGGCCAGGGTATGGGCCGGGTGGCCTATGCCGACGCCCGTCAGCACCAGGACATCCTGCATTCGCTGGTACGGGCGATCAACAGTGGCAAACAGCGGGTGTGGCTGGCCACGCCATACTTCCTGCCGACCTGGAGCGTGCGCCGGTCGTTACGCCGTGCCGCCAGCAAAGGCGTCGACGTGCGATTGCTGTTGACCGGGCCACGCACCGACCACCCTTCGGTACGCTATGCCGGGCACCGCTATTACCCCCGATTGCTGCGTGCCGGGGTGCGCATCTACGAGTACCAGCCGTGCTTCCTGCACTTGAAGATGGTGCTGATCGACGACTGGGTCAGTGTCGGTTCGTGCAACTTCGATCACTGGAACCTGCGCTTTAACCTGGAGGCCAACATCGAGGCCCTCGACCCGCCGTTGACGGCTGCCGTGCAGGCCAGCTTCGAGCGTGACTTTGCCTTGAGCGAAGTGGTCGATCTCGAACATTGGCATGCGCGGCCGCTGTGGCGTCGGGTGAAGCAGCGCGTGTGGGGATGGCTGGACCGGTTGGTGGTCAACCTGCTCGACCGGCGCGACTGAGAACGGCTATCGTGCAGTGACTGTCCCTTGGCAATCGAAGGAGTGGGTGCGATGACGGCGAAGAAGATTCTCATGCTGGTTGGCGACTATGTCGAAGATTACGAGGCCATGGTGCCGTTCCAGGCGCTGAGCATGGTCGGGCACACGGTGCATGCGGTATGCCCGGAGAAGGTCGCGGGGCAGACTGTGCGCACGGCGATTCATGATTTCGAAGGCGAGCAGACCTACAGCGAAAAGCCTGGGCACAATTTTGCCCTGAACTACGATTTTGTGCGGGTGCGGGCCGAGGGTTACGACGCGTTGCTGATTCCCGGTGGCCGCGCGCCGGAGTACCTGCGTCTGGATGAGAAGGTGCTGGAACTGGTGCGGGCGTTCGACCTGGCCGGCAAGCCGATTGCGGCGGTGTGCCATGGCGCGCAGTTACTGGCGGCAGCGGGTGTACTGGAAGGGCGCGAGTGCAGTGCGTATCCGGCTTGTGCGCCGGAAGTGCGCCTAGCCGGAGGCACGTTCATCGATATTGCGGTGGACCAAGCGCATGTCGATGGCAACCTGGTGACCGCACCCGCCTGGCCGGCGCACCCGGCGTGGCTGGCGGCTTTCCTCAAGGTGCTGGGGACCCGTATCGCCTGACCGGGCCTGTTCGCGGGTTCACCCGCGAACAGGCCGAAACAGGTTTACTCAACCTGCTCGACCCAGTCGTTGAGGTTGTAGTAGTTGGTCACCCGGGCAATCTTGCCGCAGTGAATGTAGAAGAAGGCCCCCGCCGGCAGCACGTAGGTCTGGCCTTTGGCTGCCGGCAACCCTTCGTCGTCGGCCAGATATTTGCCATGCACGGTGAATTCTGCCGCCGCCCGGCTGCCGTCGGCGTTCTGCATTACCACGATGTCGGCCAGGCGCTCGCGGTAGCAGCGGTTCATCTTGTCCATGAACGCGGCGAATCTGGCTTTGCCCATCTGCCGCTCGCCCTGGTTGATGTCGTGGATCACGTCTTCGCTGAGCAGTGCCAGGAAGGCCGGCATGTCGCCGGCATTGAAGGCGGCGTAGTAAGCATTTACCAGTTCGGTAGCGGTCATGGAACAGTACCTGTCGTGTAGGGAAAAGGCTGTGCGTTGGCTCGGATGATAGGGTTTCCCCTCAAGCCCGGCTTAGCCGAGCGCGTCATCCACATCGACAAAACGACCGCCAAGCATGGAAATACGCCTGTTGCACGGCGCCGCTATCGCGCCTTACATCGATGACCTCGCTCGCCTGCGCCTGACCGTGTTCCGCGAGTTCCCCTACCTCTACGACGGCACCCCGGAGTACGAGGCCGAATACCTGGCCAGCTACACCCGTTCCGGGCGCAGCCTGGTGGTGCTGGCCCTGGACGATGGCCAGGTGGTGGGTGCCTCCACCGGCCTGCCGCTGGTGGATGTGGCCCCGCAGTTCCAGCAGCCGTTCCTGACTCAGGGGCGCGACCCGGCCAACGTCTACTACTTCGGTGAGTCGCTGGTACTGCCGGAGTACCGTGGCCGTGGCTTGGGCGTGCGTTTCTTCATCGAGCGCGAGTCCTATGCCCACAAACTGGCCGAATTCGACTTCTGCGCATTCTGTGCCGTCGAGCGCCCCGGTGTGCACCCGCGCCGGCCTGCGGACTACAAGCCGCTGCACGGGTTCTGGCGCAATCGCGGCTTCCTGCATGACCCCTCCCTGCGCACCCGCTACGCTTGGCGCGACCTGGACGAGCAGGAAAGCTCGGAAAAGATCATGTCGTTCTGGACCAAGGAGCTGCCGATTTGATCCGCCTCGCGGCCTGCCAGTACGCCATCGAACTGCATGAAACCTGGGATGCCTATGCCGACCATCTGCAGGCCTTGTGCGCCGAGGCAGCAGAGGCGGGCGCCCAGTTGCTGCTGTTGCCGGAATACGCCGGGCTGGTGCTTAGCGGCCAGTTGCCGGCCGAGCAGCGTGGTGACCTCAAGGCTTCGATCGCCGGCATCCAGCCGCTGATCGAGCCGTGGCTGGTGCTGTGCGAAGGGATTGCCCGGCGCTGGGGTATCTACCTGCAACCGGGCAGCCTGCCGGTGCTCGACCTTGATGGGCAGTACCGCAACCGTGCCTGGCTGTTTGGCCCCAAGGGTGTGCTTGGCTATCAGGACAAACTGATGATGACCCGCTTCGAGCGGGAGCAGTGGGGCATTGTTGCCGGTGAGGGGCTGCAGGTGTTCGATACCGATCTTGGGCGCCTGGGCATCCTGATCTGTTATGACAACGAGTTCCCGATGCTGGCGCGGCGCCTGGCCGAGGGTGGTGCCGACCTGATTCTGGCGCCGAGCTGTACCGACACCGAGGCGGGTTACCACCGGGTGCGCATTGGTGCACAGGCACGGGCGCTGGAAAACCAGATAGCCGTGTTGCAGAGCCCGACGGTGGGGCTGGCGCCCTGGTCGCCGGCACTGGATGAGAACATCGGCCGGGCTGGGCTGTTCGTTCCGCCGGATCATGGGATGCCGGGGGACGGGGTGGTTGCGTTGAGTGGGGCGTTGAGCCCGCAGAGCAGCCAGTGGCTGGTGTGCCAGGTGGATCTTCAGGAAGTGCGGCGGGTGAGGCGGGAAGGGCAGGTGTTTACCCGCAGGGACTGGCCGGAGCAGTTCGAGAGACTTCTGTGAGAGCGGCGGCGCCCGTGAAGCAGGCGCCACCGTTACATCGGGATTACTTCACTTCGACTGCCAGGCTCTGAGCAATCTTGCTCTGCCACAGGGCAGGGCCAGTGATGTGCACCGACTCACCGTTGCTGTCGACAGCGACGGTCACCGGCATGTCCTTGACCTCGAACTCGTAGATCGCTTCCATGCCCAGCTCGGCGAAGGCCAGGACCTTCGATTTGCGGATGGCCTGGGCCACCAGGTAGGCAGCGCCACCCACGGCCATCAGGTACACGGCCTTGTTGTCCTTGATCGCTTCGATCGCGGTAGGGCCGCGCTCGGACTTGCCGATCATGCCCAGCAGGCCGGTCTGCTCGAGGATCTGGCGGGTGAACTTGTCCATGCGGGTGGCAGTGGTCGGGCCGGCTGGGCCTACCACTTCGTCACCGACCGGGTCGACCGGGCCGACGTAGTAGATGAAGCGACCTTTCAGGTCCACCGGCAGTTCTTCACCGCGGTTGAGCATCTCGACCATGCGCTTGTGCGCGGCGTCGCGGCCGGTGAGCATCTTGCCATTGAGCAGGATGGTCTCGCCCGGTTTCCAGCTGGCGACTTCCTCAGGGGTAATGTCGTCGAGGTTGACGCGGCGGGCGCTTGGGCCTGCTTCCCAGACGATTTCCGGGTAGGCGTCCAGCGACGGCGCTTCCAGCTCGGCAGGGCCGGAGCCGTCGAGCACGAAGTGGGCGTGGCGGGTGGCGGCGCAGTTGGGGATCATGCAGACCGGCAGCGAAGCTGCGTGGGTCGGGTAGTCCATGATCTTGACGTCGAGCACGGTGGTCAGGCCGCCCAGGCCCTGGGCGCCGATGCCCAGCTGGTTGACCTTCTCGAACAGCTCCAGGCGGATTTCTTCCAGGCGGTTCTGCGGGCCGCGGGCTTTCAGTTCGTGGATGTCGATGGACTCCATCAACACTTCCTTGGCCATCACCGCGGCCTTCTCGGCGGTACCGCCGATGCCGATGCCGAGCATGCCAGGCGGGCACCAGCCAGCGCCCATGGTCGGGACGGTCTTGAGCACCCAGTCGACGATCGAGTCGGACGGGTTGAGCATGGCCATCTTCGACTTGTTCTCCGAGCCGCCGCCTTTGGCTGCAACGTCGACCTCGACCTTGTCGCCAGGGACGATGGAGTAGTGGATGACGGCCGGGGTGTTGTCCTTGGTATTCTTGCGGGCACCGGCCGGGTCGGCCAGGATCGAGGCGCGCAGGACGTTTTCAGGCAGGTTGTAGGCGCGACGCACACCTTCGTTGATCATGTCGTCGACGCTCAGGGTGGCGCCGTCCCAGCGCACGTCCATGCCCACGCGCACGAACACGGTGACGATACCGGTGTCCTGGCAGATCGGGCGATGGCCGGTGGCGCACATGCGCGAGTTGATCAGGATCTGGGCGATGGAGTCGCGTGCCGCAGGCGACTCTTCGCGCAGGTAGGCCTCGTGCATCGCCTGGATGAAATCGACGGGGTGGTAGTACGAGATGAATTGCAGGGCGTCGGCGACGCTCTGAATCAGGTCGTCTTGCTTGATCACGGTCATGCAGCGCGCTCCTCTTAAAGACGGGAACATTCAAAAAGACGCTCGACGGTGCCGACCAGCGTGTCGAAGCGCCTTGCAAGGCGCGCCGGCAGGCTGGCCGACGCAAAAGGGCGCGGCAGTATAGCGCGCCTCACCGCGCGAAACACCTGCGCGTGGTCTGGACCATGGTCGGCAGGTGCCAGGCATCCTTTTTGCTGCCAATGCGCGCTTGGCATACAGTGACCCGGTGATCGATGGAGACAGACATACCATGCCCGAACTTTGCGTGGGCGCGCGTCGCTGGACGGTGCCGACCGGCAGCAACCTACTAGATGCCTTGAACGAGGCCGGGCTCAACGTGCCCTACAGCTGCCGCGCCGGCAGTTGCCATGCCTGCCTGGTGCATTGCCTGCAAGGGCAGCCGGTGGACGCCCTGCCCGAGGCCCTGGCGCTGGACAGGCATGCCTTGGGCTGGCGCCTGGCTTGCCAGTGCCGGGTGGTCGAGGACCTGCACGTGGCGGTGTTCGACCCGCAACAGGATGGCGTGCCGGCGCAGGTCTGCGCGGTGGACTGGTTTGGCGATGTGCTGCGCTTACGGCTGCGACCGCAACGGGCGTTGCGTTATCAGGCGGGGCAGCATGTGGTGTTGTGGTTGGGCGCTGTTGCTCGGCCTTACTCTCTGGCCAGCCTGCCGGGGGAAGATGATTTCCTCGAATTTCATATCGATTGCCAACGAGCTGGTGCCTTTTGCGACAAGGCCCGTGGGCTGAAGGCGGGTGATGAGTTGCGCCTGGGTGAGTTCAGGGGCGGGGCGTTGCACTACGACCCGGACTGGCAGGCGCGTCCGCTCTGGTTGCTGGCAGCGGGCACGGGCCTTGCGCCGTTGTGGGGCATCTTGCGCGAAGCGCTGCGCCAGGGGCATCAAGGGGAGATTCGAGTGGTGCATGTGGCGCGGGACTGCGCTGGGCACTATCAGGCTGAGCTGTTGATGCAATTGCAGGGTGTGAAGGTCGAGCTGGTGCTGGCGGAGCAGATGGAGGAAGCGCTGGCGGGGTTGCGGCCGTCATCGCGGCAGACGGTGGCGCTGGTGTGCGGGGCGCCGGGGAGTGTCGAGCGGTTTGCCCGGCGGCTGTTCATTGCCGGGGTGCCGCGGGGGCAGGTGTTTGCTGATGTGTTTGTCGAACATGCCTGAGGCAGGTCCGGCCTCTTCGCGGGGCAAGTCGGATCGCCGCACCGCCGCTCCTACAGGGACTGTGCAAGCTTCAAGGCCTGCGCTGTACCTGTAGGAGCAGCGGTGCGGCGATCCGACTTGCCCCGCGAATGGGCCGCAAAGCGGCCCCCGGAAGGCATCAGCCGACCAGCGGATCACCGACGTGCAGGATCTTCATGCCGTTGGTGCCACCGATGGTGTGGTAGCTGTCACCCTTGGTCAGGATTACCCAGTCACCTTGCTCCACCAGGCCGCGCTTGAGCAGCTCGTCGACGGCTGCCTGGCTGACCTTGTCGGCCGGCAGCGAGGCCGGGTCGAAGGCGATCGGGTAGACGCCGCGGAACATGTTGGCGCGGGCCTGGGTGGCGCGGTGCGGCGAGAGTGCGAAGATCGGCACGTGCGAACGCAGGCGCGACATGATCAGCGGGGTGTAGCCACTTTCGGTCAGGGCGATGATCGCCTTCACGCCCGGGAAGTGGTTGGCGGTGTACATGGCCGCCAGGGCGATGCTTTCGTCGCAACGCTCGAAGGTGGTGTGCAGGCGGTGGCTGGACCTCTGGCTGGTCGGGTGCTTTTCGGCACCGGAGCAGATGCGGGCCATGGCCTGTACGGCTTCGATCGGGTAAGAGCCGGCAGCGCTCTCGGCCGACAGCATCACCGCGTCGGTGTTGTCCAGCACGGCGTTGGCCACGTCGGACACTTCGGCACGGGTCGGCATCGGGTTCTGGATCATCGACTCCATCATCTGGGTCGCGACGATCACCGCCTTGTTGTTGCGGCGGGCGTGCTGGATGATCTTCTTCTGGATGGCGATCAGCTCGGCGTCGCCGATTTCCACGCCCAGGTCGCCACGGGCAACCATCACGGCATCAGAAGCGAGGATCAGCTTGTCGAGGGTTTCGTCATCGGCAACGGCCTCGGCGCGCTCGATCTTGGCCACCAGCCAGGCGCTGCCGCCGGCTTCGTCACGCAGCTTGCGGGCGTATTCCATGTCGCTGGCGTCACGCGGGAAGGAGACGGCCAGGTAGTCCAGGTCCATTTCCGCGGCGAGCTTGATGTCGGCCTTGTCTTTTTCGGTCAAGGCCGGCGCGGTCAGGCCGCCACCTTTGCGGTTGATGCCTTTGTGGTCCGACAGCGGGCCACCGATGATCACCACGCAGTGCAGGGCGTCTGCGGTGGCAGTCTCGACGCGCATGACCACACGGCCGTCGTCGAGCAGCAGTTCGTCACCAACGCCGCAGTCCTTGACCAGGTCGGGATAGTCGATACCGACGATGTCCTGGTTGCCTTCGGTCAGCGGGTGGGCGGTAGAGAAGGTGAACTTGTCACCGATCTTCAATTCGATGCGCTTGTTGGCGAACTTGGCGATGCGGATCTTCGGACCCTGCAGGTCGCCCAGCAGTGCGACATGGCGGCCGTTCTTGGCGGCGATGTCACGGATCAGGCGGGCGCGCGCCTTGTGCTCGTCCGGAGTGCCGTGGGAGAAGTTCAGGCGTGCCACGTCCAGGCCGGCGAGGATCAGCTGTTCGATCACTTCCGGCGAGTTGCTGGCGGGGCCAAGGGTGGCGACGATTTTGGTACGGCGGATGCTCATGCACAGACTCCTATAGTGAAGCGCAGCGAAAGGCTACTCCTCAATTGCGCTGTAGTCATTGTTCCGTTGCACTACCTGCGACCAACGCAGGGTGGCATTTGAACGGGCGGGAGTATCCTTGCAAATGGCTGTGAAGATTCGCCGGCAATGGCCGATAAACAGGCATCAAAGGAGATACCCCATGCGCGCCCTGATCATAATCGCCCTGGCGGCCAGCACCGTCGGCTGCACCCGCTGGTCCATGGACCACCACCTGAACAACGCCTACCGCGCCTATGACCGGGGCGATTGCTCGAAAGTCATGCTGGAGTTGTCGCAGGTCGACCGCACCAGCCGTGCGCGGCCGTTCGTCCACCCGGAAGTGTCGCTGCTGCGTGGCCAGTGTCTGGAGCGTGACATGCTTTATGTCGATGCGGCGCAGACCTACGAGTACCTGATCCAGCAGTATCCGGGCAATGAATACGCCTACCGGGCCAAGGCGCGCCTGGAGACCCTGCAGAAGCTCGGGCACTACCGTGGTGCAGAGGCGGCGGTGGCCAACCCGGTCAATACCCCTACTTGGCGTTAACACCAAGGTGTCATTAATTTCACGGGATTTGATTGGCGCGCTGCGCTAATCTGTAACTCAGCTGTTACAACAACCGCCAGTACCTTGCATTCCTGGCATCAGGTACGGGACTGCACTCGCGATCATGTTCATCCAGCGCCATATTCAACGCCATCAGTTGCCTTGTGTGCTGAAGGTCTATAACCGCTTTACCGATCAGCCGATCGGTCAGCTGGGCAATGCCTCCGAAGACGGGATCATGCTGATCAGCTCGCTGCCTGTGCTGGTCGGGCCGGACTTCGAGTTGCAATTGCGCATTCCGCTGGCCGGTGGCGGATTTCAGTTCATCAACCTGACCGCCAGTTGCCTGTGGTGCCGCGAGGACCAGACCCCGGGCCACTACGACTCCGGTTTCATGCTGCTGCAGGCACCGCGCGAATACGATGAATTCGTCCGCTCGCTGCGCGACTATTTCAGTTTCCGCCCCGCCAACGCTTCCGCCTGAGCCTGTCTCCGCTAAAATCGGGTCGACCTCGAAACAGGACGACCCCGTGACTTCCAGCATCTTCTGGCACGACTACGAAACCACTGGCATCAACCCACGCTGCGACCGGCCGTTGCAGGTCGCTGGTGTGCGCACCGACCTTGAGCTCAACGAGATCGAAGAGCCGATCAACCTCTATTGCCGCCCTTCGGACGATATTCTGCCGCACCCGGCCGCCTGCCTGGTCACTGGCATCACCCCCGAGCAGCTCGCCAATCAGGGCCTGTGCGAAGCCGAGTTCATGACCCGGGTCCACGCACAGCTGGCGCGCCCTGGCACATGCGCCGCCGGCTACAACACCCTGCGCTTCGACGATGAAGTGACCCGCTACAGCTTGTACCGCAACTTCTTCGACCCTTATGCCCGCGAGTGGCAGGGCGGCAACAGCCGCTGGGACCTGATCGACGTGGTGCGCACTGCCTACGCCCTGCGTCCGGAGGGCATCGTCTGGCCGCAACAGGACGGGCGTACCAGCCTGCGTCTGGAATTGCTCAGCCAAGCCAATGGCATCGACCACGGGCATGCCCATGAAGCGCTTTCCGACGTACGGGCCACGATTGCCCTGGCCCGCCTGATAAGGCAGCAACAACCCAAGTTGTACGAGTGGCTGTTCCAGTTGCGCAGCAAGCACAAAGTGATGGAGCAGATCCGTCTATTGCAGCCTCTGGTACATATATCCGGGCGCTTTTCTGCTGCGCGTAATTATCTGGGGGTGGTCCTGCCATTGGCCTGGCACCCGCGTAATCGCAATGCGCTGATTGTGTGCGACCTGCATCAGGAAACCCTACCGTTAATAAGGGAAAGTGCCGAGGTACTGCGCGAGCGTTTGTACACGCGGCATGAGGAATTAACTGAAGGACAATTACCGGTTCCGCTCAAGTTGGTGCAGATCAATCGCTGCCCGGTAGTCGCTCCGCTTTCGGTATTGCGCCCTGCCGATCAGCAGCGATTGGGCATCGATCTGGCACTGATGCAATCACGCGCTGAACAGTTGGCTAATCAACAGGCTGAATGGCAGGACAAGCTTGAGCCTATCTACGGCAAGGAGGACTTTGCTGCGGTTGAAGACCCGGAACAGCAGTTGTATGACGGATTCATCGGTGACCGTGACCGCCGCCTGTGCGAGCAAGTTCGCACGCTGGACCCTGCGCAATTAGGGCATGGCCACTGGATGTTCGATGATGCGCGCCTGCCGGAGTTATTGTTCCGCTACCGCGCCCGTAACTTCCCCGAGACGTTGAACAATGAAGAGCGCCAGCGCTGGTATGGTTTCTGCCAGCAGCGCTTGAGCGACCCGCATTGGGGCGCACCGAACACGCTGGGTGATTTCGAGCAGGCCAGGCTGAGCGCCTGGGCCAACGCCGACGAGGCCGGGCGGCGAGTGCTGGACGCCTGGCAAGTGCATGCCAGCAACTTGCGAGAGCAGTTTGCAATCAGCCTTTGAATGAGCAAAAACGCCGGCATCATGCCGGCGTTCTTGTTTGTATATACAAAGCGTTGCTGTGGCCAATCAGTCCAGCAGGGTCGCCCAGCTTTCAACCACGTCACCACCCCATTTGGCTTTCCATTCTTTCAGGGTCTTGTGGTTGCCGCCTTTGGTTTCGATCACTTCACCGTTGTGCGGGTTCTTGTATTGCTTGACCTTACGCGCACGCTTGGTAGCAACTGGTTTCGCTGCACCGCGTGGGGCTTTGCTCAGTTTCGACTCTGGGTCGAGCAGGGCGATGACGTCTCGCAGCGACTTGGAGTACTCGCCCATCAGGGTGCGCAGTTTGCCTTCGAACTCCAGTTCTTTCTTCAGCTTGTCATCCTGCGACAGGTTGGCCAGGCGGGCCTGAAGTTCCTTGATGGCTTCTTCGGTAGCGCGGTACTCGTTGATCAGGGACATGGAGTGTTCCTTTAATGCGTGTTCAGAAATGTGTGAGGCAATAATAGACAGGCGATACTCTCAAGTAAACATATTATTCGGCACTTAACTGTTAGTAGCCCTGTGACAAAATATCTCAAGATTAAGAAAAATTTACATATGGCCCTGCAGTTGGTCGTGATTGTCATCAGGCTGTAGTAGCGCGCTTTTCGCCCTGCCTTGCCGGGCATGGCGCTGGCGGCGGGCGCAATGATTACTGCGTTTTTTTGGTCGGGCCGCTAGAATGAGCGCCTTTGCGAAGTTCTGGAGTCTTAATTCATGCGCACCTATCGTCTGGTGATCGCCTGCCCCGACCGTGTTGGCATCGTGGCGAAAGTCAGTAATTTCCTGGCCTTGTACAATGGCTGGATCAACGAAGCCAGCCACCACTCCGATGAGCAGAGCGGTTGGTTCTTCATGCGCCATGAAATCCGCGCCGAATCGCTGCCATTCGGTATCGAGGCGTTCCGCGAGGCCTTCGCGCCGATAGCCGAAGAGTTCTCCATGACCTGGCGTATCACCGACTCGGCACAGAAGAAGCGCGTGGTGCTGATGGCCAGCCGCGAATCGCACTGCCTGGCCGACCTGCTGCACCGCTGGCACACCGATGAACTGGATTGCGATATCCCGTGTGTGATTTCCAACCACAACGACCTGCGCAGCATGGTCGAATGGCACGGCATTCCGTTCTTCCACGTGCCGGTCGACCCCAAGGACAAGGCCCCGGCCTTTGCCGAAGTGTCGCGCCTGGTCCAGGAGCATGCGGCTGACGTGGTGGTGCTGGCGCGTTACATGCAGATCCTGCCGCCGCAACTGTGCCAGGACTATGCCGAAAAGGTCATCAACATCCACCACAGCTTCCTGCCGTCGTTCGTTGGCGCCAAGCCGTATCACCAGGCCGCCCTGCGTGGCGTGAAGCTGATCGGTGCGACCTGCCACTACGTGACCGAAGAGCTGGATGCCGGCCCGATCATCGAGCAGGACGTGGTGCGTGTGAGCCACGCCGACAGCATCGAAGACATGGTCCGCTTCGGCCGTGACGTCGAGAAGATGGTGCTGGCCCGCGGCCTGCGCTATCACCTGGAAGACCGCGTGCTGGTGCACGGCAACAAGACCGTGGTATTCGACTGATACCGCTGCGGGGGCTGCATTGCGGCCCCAATGCTTTTGCGGAGACCATGATGGCAATCTCGCGCAACAAACCCACAGCCTCAATTCCCCCCACCCTCGGCGAAGGCTGCCTGGCCCGCTACGACCCAGAAGCCCTGAGCGATGACGACGGCACCGACTTCCCCGATGCCGCCGAATTGTGGCGCCAACTCAACCCGCCTGACCCCGCCAGCGCTCCAGCAACGGACGCGCCAGCAAGCAGACAAACACCGGCCCGCCCGCCAGCAGATAAAAGTAGTAAGTGATCGCCCGCCAGATGACGATCGCCGCTGCGGCTGTCGAACTGCCCACCAGCGGCGTCAGCAGGCTGGCCGAAGTAAGCTCGGCGGCACCGGCGCCACCTGGCAGCAGGCTGAATTGCCCGGCGCTGAGTGACAGCATCTGCACCAGGAAGCTCGGGATCCACGACAGCTCCACCCCCAGGCCCTGCAGGACCAGGTACAACACGCTGTAGCGCAGGCTCCAGTGCATGCAGGTGAGGGTGAACACCAACGCCAGGGTGCGTTTGGGCAGCTGCCAGGTCTCTGCCAGGGCGTCGATGAAATGCAGCACCTTGCGGGCCCAGCGGCGTTTGCGCTTGCCGGGCATGCCCAGGCGTTGCAGCAGTCGCCCGTTGAAGCGCATCACAGCCCGGCGATAACGCAGCAGTACCACGATCATGGTCAGGGCAGCGCACAGCAGCAAAGCGCTGCCCAACAACATGCTTTGTTGGCTGCGCCCCAGGCTGTGGAATAGGGCATAACCGGCAATCGCCAGCATCGCGCAGAAGAAGAACAGCAGGTCGTTCAACTGATCCATGGCAAATACCGCACCACTGCGGGCCGGGCCGATGCGGTCACGGGCGAGCAGGGCCATGAGGGTGATCGGGCCGCCGCTGCCGCCAGGCGTGGTACAGATCGCGAACTCGGTGGCCATCACCACGCCGAGGCTGCGCACACGGCCAAGCTGTGTCGCCTGCTCGCCGAGCAGCAGGCGCAGGCGCATGGTATTGATCACCCAGCACAGCAGAATCATGCCGAGCAGGCTCAGCAACAGCCTGGTGTCGAATGTCGCCAGCCTGGGCAGCAGTTCGTTGCCGCCGAGCAGCGCCGGCACCAGCAAGGCGCCAGCCAGTGTCAGGGCCAGCCAGCCGAAGCGGTTCATGCGATCACCTGGCGCTCCAGCCAGGCCGACTTGGTCAGCGGCTCACGGCCTTGCAGTAGCAGGTTGTCGAGGGTGCGCAACCAGTAGTTGCGCGCCGAGCGGTGACGCATGTCTACCGGGTGCAAGCCAAGACGCAGGGTTTCAGCTGTGCGCCAGTGCCGGCACTGCCAGTCGCAGACCACCCTCGACAGCCCCCGGCGCCACGCGCTGCGTGCGCTCCATACCAGCCCCGGCGCCTCGAATGCGGTGAAGTCCGGCAAGCGATACAGGTGCTGGGGCGTGCTGGTGTAGCGCAGCGGCAGTTGGCTCAGGGCCTGCCGGGTGCCTTGGCTCATCAACCACCCCGGAGCGACGAAACCGGCCACCGGCCAGCCTTGCCCGGCGAACAGGGCCAGGCCTTGTTCCAGGCGCTGCAGGGCTTGCGCCTGGTCAAGGGCATAGAACTCGCCTTCGTGGGTGTAGATACGCCGCATGAAGTATTCGCCGAGGCTGCGCGGCGTGGGTCCGTCGTCGGCATGGTAGAAGCCGTGCAACGCCAGTTCGTCACCCCGGGTCAGGCGTCGCTCGAGCAGGCGGCAGAAGGTTGGTGAGCGGGTCAGCGGGTTGCGGTGATGAAAGTCTGGCACCACCAGCCAGGTCATCGGCACATTGCCCATTTCGTCCACGGCCTGCACGAACGGCTGGTAGTCAGGCCAGGTTTCGGGCGCGATATCGTGCAGCACCAGCATCAGGCTGCCCGAGACCCCTGCGGGCTCAGCCATGGGCGCGTACCTGGGGTCGGTGGCCGAGTACGGCCTGGTAGTGCAGCAGCAGGCCAGCCACCACGTTGTCCCACGAATAGTGCTGCTCCACATGCAGGCGGGCCTGGGCGCCGAGCTTGCGCACTCCTGCTTCGAACGCTTCGCGTACGGCCAGGGCCATGGCCTGGCCATCGTTTGCCCGGCACAGGCGCCCGCAATGTTCGTTGACGATCTCGCCGAAGGCCCCGGCGCGTACCGCGACCACTGGGGTGGCGCTGGCCATGGCTTCGAGGATGACCAGGCCGAAGGTTTCCTGATCGCCGGCGTGCACCAGCAGGTCGGCGCTGGCCATCAGGCGGGCGACTTCCTGCGGCGGGCGGAACTGGTCGATGACGCTGACGTTCTCGGGCACGCTGGCTGGCATGTTGGAACCAACCAGCAACAGGTGATAGGGCTGCCCGAGGTGTTTCATGCATTCGAGCAGCACCGGCAAGTTCTTTTCCCGTGAACCGCGCCCGGCATAGATAAGCAGGCGGCTGGTATCGGCAATGCCCAGCTGGGCGCGCAGATGCGGGTCGCGATGGTCAGGATGGAAGGTCTGCAGGTCGACACCCAGGCGCTGCACATGCACGTCACGTACACCCAGGCGGCGCAGCTTGTCGGCCATCACCAGGCTGGGCGCCAGTACCCGGTCGAAATTGCCATACAACTTGCTGACATAGGCCTCGACATTGGGCGTGAACCAGTTGCCCATGCGATTGCTCACCAGCAGCGGCAGGTCGGAGTGGTAGAAGCCGATCACCGGCACGTCGAGCTTGCGCCGGGCTTCCAGCGCCGCCCAGGCCGTGAGATAGGGGTCGCCGACTTCGATCAGGTCGGGCTTGAGGCGGCGCAGCACGTTGCACCACGGTGCCAGGCGCACCGGGAAACGGTAGCCTTTGCCGAACGGCAGGGGCGGTGCGGGGACCTGGTAGATGCCATCGGCATGGCTGGCGCTGGGGCCGGGGATCAGGAGGCTGTGGCGCACGCCTGGAAGCGCGTCGAGGCGATGGTGTTTGGCGTCGAGGTAAGTCCGCACGCCGCCGCTGGCCGGGGCGTAGAACATGGTGATGTCGGCGATGTGCACGATCAGCATCCCTCCGGGATCGTCTTCGGGTGTGTCATCTGGCGATGACGCGCCTAAAGGTTGACCTTTCTGAAGGATAGTTTGTTCGATCGGGTTGGGTGGGAGGGCAGTGCTGGATTCTGCGCGGCTGAAGCTGCTCCCACAGGGATTTCCACAATCCTGTAGAAGCGGCTTCAGGCGCGAAGCAGGCGACGCGGTCTGACGGTCAGATGCGGAAGCTGCCGACCAGGTGCTTGAGGCGGGTGGCCTGCTGCTCCAAGTCCGAGCAGGCGCGCAAGGTAGCCTGCAGGTTCTCGACACCTTCCTGGTTGAGCATGTTGATCTCGTTGATGTCCATGTTGATCGAGTCGACCACGGCGGTCTGCTCTTCGGTGGCGGTGGCCACCGACTGGTTCATGCCGTCGATCTCGCCGATGCGCACGGTCACGCTGTCCAGGCGTTCGCCGGCCTGGTTGGCGATCTGCATGCTGTCCTGGCTGTGGCGCTGGCTCTGGCCCATGGTGTCGACCGACTCGCGGGCTCCTACCTGCAGCTCTTCGATCATGGTCTGCACCTGCTGCGCCGACTCCTGGGTGCGATGCGCCAGGTTGCGGACCTCGTCGGCGACCACGGCAAAACCACGCCCGGCCTCGCCGGCGCGGGCCGCTTCGATCGCGGCATTGAGCGCCAGCAGGTTGGTCTGCTGGGAAATGCTGGTGATCACTTCGAGGATCTGGCCGATGTTCACGGTCTTGCTGTTGAGCGTCTCGATGTGCGCGCTCGAGGTGACAATCAGGTCGGACAGGCGGTTCATCGCGGCGATGTTGCGCTCCACCACCTGTTGGCCTTCCTCGGCCAGCAGGCGCGCGGAGCTGGCGTGCTGCGAAGCCTGGGCGGCATTGCCGGCGATTTCCTGGGCGGCGGCGCCGAGCTCGTTGATGGCCGCAGCGACACTGTTGGTGCGGTTGGATTGCTCGTCGGAATTGGCCATCGACGAATTCGAGGCGCTGATCACGCGCAGGGCCACTTCGTTGACCTGCTCGGTCGCCGACGACACTTCGCGGATCGAGCCGTGGATACGTTCGACGAAGCGGTTGAAGGCCTTGCCGAGAATGCCGAACTCGTCGTGGTTGTGGATGCTCAGGCGCTTGGTCAGGTCGCCTTCACCTTCGGCGATGTCTTCCATGGCGCGGGTCATGGTGTGCAGCGGCTGCATCAGCACGCGGATCAGCAGGCCGAGCAGGCCGATGATGATCACCACCGCCACCAGGGTGGCGATCACCGCCGAGGTGCGGAAGGTGCTGAGCATGGCAAAGGCCTTGTCCTTGTCCACCGACAGGCCGATGTACCAGTTGGCCGAGGGCAGGCCCTTGATCGGGGTGAAGGTCAGCAGGCGAGCCTGGCCGTTGGCGTCGACTTCGGTCAGTTCGCCGGACAGTTTCGGCGTTTGCTGCGGGAACAGATCCGACAGCGACTTCATGACCAGTTCTTTGTCCGGGTGGACCAGGATCTTGCCCTGGTCGTTGACCAGGAAGGCATAACCCATGCCGCCAAAGTTCAGCGAGTTGATGATCTGCACCAGGCCATCGAGGGCCAGGTCGCCACCGACCACGCCAACACTGGCGGAAACCTTGCTGAGGATGCCGATGACCATTTTGTTGGTGGTCAGGTCGATGTAGGGCTCGGTGAGAATCGCACCCTGGGCGTTCATGCCGTCCTTGTACCAGGGGCGGGTACGCGGGTCGTAGCCATCAGGCATCTTGGAGTCCGGACGCACGCTGAAACCACCATCGACCTTGCCCAGGTAGACGGTGAGGAAACTCGAGATCAGGGCATTCTGGCCCATCAGTGTTTCGGCGTTGGCCGGTTGCTGGGCAATGTTCTGCGCCAGGTTTTCCACCAGCTTGATACGGCCATCGAACAGGTTGCGGATGTTGGTCGAAGTGGATTCGCCCATTTCAGCCAGATAATTGTCCAGATTCTCGCGGATCGCATTACGCTGGAGGTAATCGTTGTAAAGGGTGAACAGGCTGAAGGCGAGTATCACGATCAATGACGCAGCCAGAAGGATCTTGTGGCTGAAACGCAGGTTTTTGTTCATGGCGTAATCGGTTCCGCTAAGGTTTTTATCGGGCGTTCGCACGGTGTCGCTGCAAACAGTGCAACATCCCGAAAAGTCCTTTTTCGGTTGCTCCTGTCTATTAAGGCGAATATCACCCAAAGGTATCGGCCGAATTAAGCTAAAGCTTGAGCGGGGGATTAAAGAGATGTCAGAAACATCGACCATAGTTGTAGGCGCAGACCCGGGTGGGCAACCCGTTCAGCAAGCCATGCGCCTCGCCAATCGCCACGGCTTGGTCGCCGGGGCTACCGGCACCGGCAAGACCGTGACCCTGCAGCACCTGGCGGAAGTGTTCAGCGATGCTGGGGTGGCGGTGTTCGCGGCAGATGTCAAAGGCGACCTGTGCGGCCTGGGTGCGGCAGGTGCGCCACAAGGCAAGGTGGCCGAGCGGATCGCTGGCATGCCTTGGCTGGGACACACTCCAAAAGCCTATCCGGTAACGCTCTGGGATGTGGCGGGCCAGTCCGGCCACCCTTTGCGTACCACGCTCAGCGAAATGGGCCCGTTGCTGCTCGGCAACCTGCTGGAGTTGACCGACAGCCAGCAGGCCGCGCTGTATGCGGCGTACAAGGTGGCGGATCGAGAAGGCTTGCTGCTGCTTGATCTAAAAGACCTCAAGGCCTTGTTGGCGCACCTGAAGGACAACCCGCAGCTGCTGGGTGAAGACAGTGCGTTGATGACCACTGGCTCGACCCAGGCCTTGCTGCGCCGGCTGGCAACCCTGGAGCAGCAGGGCGCCGAGGCGTTGTTTGGCGAACCAGCGCTGCAGCTGGAGGACCTGTTGCAGCCAGATGCCGATGGCCGTGGGCGTATCCACCTGCTGGACGCCAGCCGGCTGGTGCATGAGGCACCGAAGGTGTACGCAACATTCCTGCTGTGGCTGCTGGCCGAGCTGTTCGAGCAGCTGCCGGAGCGCGGTGATGCCGACAAGCCGGTACTGGCGCTGTTCTTCGATGAGGCGCATCTGTTGTTCAACGGCACGCCCAAAGCACTGCAGGACCGCCTTGAGCAGGTGGTACGGCTGATCCGTTCCAAGGGGGTTGGCGTGTATTTCGTCACCCAGTCGCCGGGCGATCTGCCAGATAGCGTATTGGCCCAATTGGGCTTGCGTATCCAGCACGGCCTGCGCGCGTTCACCGCCAAAGAGCAAAAGTCGCTCAGGGCCGTGGCGGATGGCTTCCGCCCGAACCCGGCATTTGACAGCCTGGCGGTGCTGACCGAGCTGGGGATCGGCGAGGCATTGGTCGGCACCCTGGAAGACAAGGGCACGCCGGCGATGGTCCAGCGGGTGCTGATCGCACCACCGCAATCGCGGATCGGGCCGCTGAGTACGGCTGAGCGCAGTGCGTTGATAGCGACTTCGCCTTTACTGGGGCGGTATGACAAGGCGATCGACCGGGAGTCGGCGTATGAAATGCTGACCCAGCGCAAAGGAGAGCCAGTGGAGCCGACGCCAGTGCCAAAGGCGGACGAAGAGAGTTTCACCGACAAGGCAGGCGAGTTTCTGCAGAGTGCAGCGGGACAGGCGATCAAGTCGGCAGTGCGCCAGGCGGCCAATCAGTTGGGGCGGCAGCTGGTGCGTGGGTTGATGGGGTCGTTGCTGGGTGGCAAGAAAAGGTAAGCACCCACGAAAAAGGCGCCCTGGGGCGCCTTTTTCAGTGCAGCGGGATCGCTCAGGCCAGTGCCTTGGACGCCAGCCAGAACAGGCCGGCCGCCAGGCCCATCGAGGCCGGCAGGGTCAGTACCCAGGCCAGCAGGATGGTCTTCACGGTGCCGCCTTGAAGGCCGCTCTTGTTGGCGACCATGGTGCCGGCAACGCCGGACGACAGCACGTGGGTGGTCGATACCGGCAGGGCGAACACGTTGGCCATGCCGATGGCGCAGGCCGCGGTGATCTGTGCCGACATGCCTTGGGCATAGGTCATGCCCTGCTTGCCGATCTTCTCGCCGACGGTCAGTACCACACGCTTCCAGCCAACCATGGTGCCCAGGCCCAGGGCCAGGGCGACGGCCACGATCACCCAGAACGGGGCGTATTCGGTGGTAGCGGTCAGGTCCTTGCGCAGCTTCTCGAGGTCGGCCTTTTCACGGGCGTCCAGGCCAGGCAGCTTGCCGACCTTCTTCGCGGTGTCGTCCAGGCACAGCAGGTAGCGGCGCACTTCGACACGCTTCTCGGCATCCAGCGCGTGGTAATCGGTCACGCCTTGCAGCGAGGATTGCAGGGCGGCGATGGTCGGTTCGGTCTGCTGCGGGTTGCAGCTGAACTGCTCCGGCAGGTCGGTCGACTTGGCCTTGCCCAGTGCCAGGAACTCGCCCAGGGTGGCGGCGTTGCGCTGGTAGAACTGGCTCATGTGCAGGGTGGCGTCGCGGGTGCGCTCGATCTGGTAGGTGGTGCTGTTCAGGTCGAGGACAAACTTGGCCGGGACGATACCGATCAGCACCAGCATGATCAGGCCGATACCTTTCTGGCCATCGTTGGAGCCGTGTACGAAGCTCACGCCCATGGCCGAGATCACCAGGACCAGACGGTTCCAGAACGGTGGGTGCTTTTTGTCGTCGAGCTTGCGGCGCTGGTCCGGGGTCTTGTGCATCTTCGACAGCGGGCGCCACCATTTCAGGCCGACCAGCACCAGTGCGGCGACAGCGAAGCCGGCAATTGGCGAGACCACCAGCGACATGGCGATGTCGATCGCCTTCTGCCAGTTGACGCCATCGCCCAGCGGGATGTCGTTGATCAAAGCGTTGGCCAGGCCCACGCCGAGGATCGAGCCGATCAGGGTGTGCGAGCTGGAAGCGGGAATGCCGAAGTACCAGGTGCCGAGGTTCCAGGTGATGGCCGCGGCCAGCAACGAGAAGACCATGGCCAGGCCATGCCCGGTATTCACATTGATCAGCAGTTCGACCGGCAGCAGGTGCACGATGGCGTAGGCCACCCCGACACCACCGAGCAGAACGCCGAGGAAGTTGAACACCCCGGAGAAGAACACGGCCAGGTGTGGTGGCATGGCTTTGGTATAGATGACGGTGGCTACCGCGTTTGCGGTGTCATGAAAGCCATTGATGAACTCGAATGCGAGCACGAAGGTCAGGGCGAGCAGCAGGCTCACCAATACCCAGGCATCCAGTCCGCTGAATAAATCGATCATGAAGGTTGTCTGGCGGTCATAGGGGGGCGGGATTATGCCAGAAAACCTTGGCAATCGATGCACCCACAGCTGACCGATGGCAGCTATGTGAGCACCCTCTTAGCCCGGCAGGTTACGTGATCTGGCGGAAAAAGTTCCGTTAATAATCAAGAAATCGCGAAAAATTCGTTAAATTTCCGGAAAAATCTTGGTGCGGTGACACTTCAAACGGTTGTATGAAATTTGTGTAATTCCATTTCATCCTCGGCCATTCGGTAAAGATCGGCCGCATCGAGGGCGCCTGGCCCGCGACGTGATGACAGTGCAACAGGCAGCTCAGGGCTGCTCGTTGCGCAGTTCCTTTTCCATTTTTTCCAGTTCCTGGCTGAAGGCCTGGTCCTGAACGGTGGCGCGTTTGCGCCAAGGCTTGCGTTCCGGTTCCGGTTGCGCCGCATAGGTAGTGACTTCACCACCGTAAACTTCCTTGTAACGTTCTGCCTGGCGCTCGAGTTCCGCGCGCAGTTCATCTTTCGTCACAGTAATACCTGAATGAGTAGAAGTGGCTGATGTTGCGTGCAGGTGCAAGTTGCCCATGCACGACGTGCTGGTTGGCGGATGAAAGCCGGGCCAGTATTCCATTGCCGGAGTGTCGATCCGGGCCAGCGGAATCGATTATAGCAATCGGTAAATCGTCAAACAGGGATATTTATGTAATAGCGTGCAAAGTTTCAAGGCCACAGCGGCCTGTACAAACTTTGAGCAAACAGCTCCGGGAAGAGTTCACTGCCTTTTTACCCCAAGGCGGAAATAAAACGGCCCCGCACGAGGCGAGGCCGTTGCCTGGGGACTTCTACGGTGGGTACCTGACCAGTCTCTCCAAAGAAGCCACATGTGGCAGGAGAAAGGTATAAGTAAATTTGTCGGCGGTCAATTGCGATTATCGGCCGTTCGTTCGATAATCGCACGAGCCAGCGATTTTTTGAGGTGAGCGATGAACGACGAAACCACGGCCAACGAATCTGCCAACCCGGAGGCGATACGCCCGAGCGCACCCGCACTGGCACCGCCGATCGTGGCCTCGCCGGCCAAGCGTATTCAGGCATTTACCGGTGACCCTGACTTCATGACCTCCCTGGCGCGTGGCCTGGCGGTGATCCAGGCCTTCCAGGAGCGCAAGCGCCACCTGACCATCGCTCAGATCAGCCATCGCACCGAAATCCCCAGGGCTGCCGTGCGCCGTTGCCTGCACACGCTGATCAAGCTCGGTTACGCCACCACTGACGGGCGCACCTATTCGCTGTTGCCGAAGGTGCTGACCCTGGGCCATGCCTACCTGTCGTCGACGCCGCTGGCGGTGTCGGCCCAGCCCTATCTGGACCGCATCAGCGACCAGTTGCACGAGGCTGCCAACATGGCCACCCTCGAAGGCGACGACATCCTTTATATAGCCCGTTCGGCCACGGTGGAGCGGCTGATTTCGGTCGACCTTTCGGTTGGTGGGCGGTTGCCGGCCTATTGCACGTCCATGGGCCGCATCCTGCTGGCGGCGATGGACGACACCAGCCTGCGCGAATATCTCGACCGCGCCGACCTCAAGGCGCGCACCAGCCGAACCCTGAACGACCCCGAGTCGTTGTTCGCCTGCATCCAGCAGGTGCGGGAGCAGGGCTGGTGCGTGGTCGATCAGGAACTGGAACAGGGACTGCGCTCGATCGCCGTGCCTATCTATGATGCGTCCGGGCAGGTGCTGGCGGCGCTGAACGTGAGCACCCATGTCGGGCGGGTGACGCGCAGCGAGCTTGAGCAGCGCTTTCTGCCGATTCTGCTGGCGGCCAGCCGCGACCTTTGTCACCAGTTGTTCGGTTGACGGTGTTGGCGACACTGTTTCCTGTTCGATAAACGCACAGTGTCGCTCCGGGTGAATTGCGCCACCCGCCATCGCTGATTAATGTCTCTCGCAACGGTCGGCTATGCCGACCGATACAAGAAAAACACAAGAGGCGCATCCCATGACCACTGTCACTCGACTGCCGCGGCCGCACCCGTTCGCAGTACCGTTGTATCCAGGCTGATTCAGGCCGCACTTATTCGATATTCAAGCCCTGTGCTCTTGACCCAAGTGCAGTGGCCGACCGTGCCCCCTTTCTGGATAACAACAATGAACCAACCTCACTCTGTCGGGAATAATCTCGACGTCCAGTCGTTCATCAATGAACAACCGCTGTCGCGCTATCAGTGGCGCGTGGTGATCCTCTGCTTCCTGATCGTTTTCCTCGATGGCCTCGATACTGCGGCCATGGGCTTTATCGCGCCTGCCTTGTCGCAGGAGTGGGGCATCGACCGTGCCAGCCTCGGTCCGGTGATGAGTGCCGCGTTGATCGGCATGGTGTTCGGTGCCCTGGGCTCCGGGCCGCTGGCCGATCGTTTCGGGCGCAAGGGCGTGCTGGTCGGTGCGGTGCTGGTGTTCGGTGGTTTCAGCCTGGCCTCGGCCTATGCCGGCAACGTTGACCAACTGCTGGTGCTGCGCTTCCTGACGGGCCTGGGGCTGGGGGCGGGGATGCCCAATGCCACCACGCTGCTGTCCGAATATACCCCGGAACGCCTCAAGTCGCTGCTGGTGACCAGTATGTTCTGCGGCTTCAACCTGGGCATGGCCGGTGGTGGATTCATCTCCGCGAAGATGATCCCGGCCTATGGCTGGCACAGCCTGCTGGTGATCGGTGGCGTGCTGCCGTTGCTGCTGGCCGTAGTGCTGATGATCTGGTTGCCGGAATCAGCGCGCTTCCTGGTGGTGCGCAACCGCGGTAACGACAAGGTGCGCAAGACCTTGTCACCGATCGCGCCGGCGGTGGTGGCACAGGCGGCCAGCTTCAGCGTACCGGAGCAGAAGGCCGTGGCTGCGCGCAATGTGTTTGCGGTGATCTTCTCGGGTACCTACGGCCTGGGCACGGTGCTGCTGTGGCTGACCTACTTCATGGGCCTGGTGATCGTCTACCTGCTGACCAGCTGGCTGCCGACATTGATGCGCGACAGCGGCGCCAGCATGGAACAGGCCGCGTTCATCGGTGCGCTGTTCCAGTTCGGCGGTGTGCTCAGCGCCGTGGGGGTAGGCTGGGCCATGGACCGTTTCAACCCGCACAAGGTCATTGGCATCTTCTACCTGCTGGCCGGGGTGTTTGCCTACGCCGTGGGCCAGAGCCTGGGCAACATCACCGTGCTCGCCACCCTGGTGCTGGTGGCCGGCATGTGTGTCAACGGTGCGCAGTCGGCCATGCCATCGCTGGCTGCACGCTTCTACCCGACCCAAGGTCGCGCCACAGGCGTATCGTGGATGCTGGGCATCGGCCGCTTCGGCGCAATCCTCGGGGCCTGGAGCGGAGCCACGCTGCTGGGCCTGGGCTGGAACTTCGAGCAGGTTCTGACCGCCTTGCTGGTGCCGGCGGCGCTGGCGACGGTGGGCGTGGTCGTCAAGGGGCTGGTGAGCCACGCCGACGCGACCTGATCAGGCGGGGCCGCACGGCGGCCCCGTCATCGGAGATGGATAGCAGGGTAACATTTTGTTCGATAACCGCACGTTTAGTCGATTATCGAATTGTAAGCGACCCCTCAGTCTCCTTAATCTGGGCTCAACGTAGCACCCCTGGCAGGAGAAGCCTGATGCGTGAAGTATTTATCTGTGACGCCATCCGCACCCCGATCGGCCGCTTCGGCGGCGCCTTGGCCGGCGTGCGTGCCGACGACCTGGCAGCCGTTCCACTTAAGGCGCTGATCGAACGCAACCCGTCGGTACAGTGGGACCAGCTCGACGAAGTGTTCTTCGGCTGCGCCAACCAGGCCGGTGAAGACAACCGCAACGTCGCGCGCATGGCTCTGCTGCTGGCTGGCCTGCCAGAGAGCGTCCCGGGCGTGACCCTGAACCGCCTGTGCGCTTCGGGCATGGATGCCATCGGTACTGCTTTCCGCGCCATTGCCAGCGGTGAAATGGAGTTTGTGATTGCCGGCGGCGTCGAGTCGATGTCGCGTGCGCCGTTCGTCATGGGCAAGGCCGAAAGCGGTTACTCGCGCAACATGAAGCTGGAAGACACCACCATCGGCTGGCGTTTCATCAACCCGTTGATGAAGAGCCAGTACGGTGTCGACGCCATGCCGGAAACCGCCGACAACGTGGCTGACGACTACCAGGTGTCCCGCGCTGACCAGGACGTCTTTGCCCTGCGCAGCCAGCAGAAGGCTGCTGCGGCCCAGGCTGCCGGTTTCTTCGCTGAAGAGATCGTGCCCGTGCGTATCGCTCACAAGAAAGGCGAAACCATCGTTGAGCGTGACGAACACCTGCGTCCTGAGACCACTCTCGAAGCGCTGACCAAGCTCAAGCCGGTCAACGGCCCGGACAAGACCGTCACCGCGGGCAACGCCTCGGGCGTCAACGATGGCGCTGCGGCACTGATCCTGGCCTCGGCCGAGGCAGTGAAGAAACACGGCCTGACCCCACGTGCCCGCGTACTGGGCATGGCCAGCGCCGGTGTTGCCCCGCGTGTCATGGGCATCGGCCCGGTGCCAGCGGTGCGCAAGTTGACCGAGCGTCTGGGTGTGGCAGTAACCGATTTCGATGTGATCGAGCTCAACGAAGCCTTTGCCAGCCAAGGCCTGGCGGTGCTGCGTGAGTTGGGTGTGGCCGACGATGCGCCGCAGGTGAACCCCAACGGCGGCGCGATTGCCCTGGGCCACCCGCTGGGCATGAGCGGCGCGCGCCTGGTGCTGACTGCGCTTCACCAGCTGGAGAAGAGCGGTGGGCGCAAGGGCTTGGCGACCATGTGTGTGGGCGTCGGCCAAGGCCTGGCTTTGGCTATCGAGCGGGTTTGACCTGTACCGGCCTCTTCGCGGGACAAGCCCGCTCCTACAAGGGAACCACGCTGCCCCTGTAGGAGCGGGCTTGTCCCGCGAAGAGGCCGGCACCTACGGCACAAGGCCAATTGCCAGCCCGCAAGCGGAACGAGTGTGTTACTAGGTATGTCTAGACTTACCTGTGACCCTCCAGGAGTGAACACGCCATGACCTCAACCTATTACACCGGTGAAGAGCGCAGCAAACGCATCTTCGCTATCGTCGGTGCCTCTTCGGGCAACCTGGTGGAATGGTTCGACTTCTACGTCTATGCCTTCAGCGCGATCTACTTCGCCGCGTCCTTCTTCCCCTCCGACGACCCAACCGTGCAGCTGCTCAACACAGCCGGCGTATTTGCTGCGGGCTTCCTGATGCGCCCGATCGGTGGCTGGATCTTCGGTCGCCTGGCCGACCGCCATGGCCGCAAGAATTCCCTGATGATCTCGGTGCTGATGATGTGCTTCGGCTCGCTGATGATCGCCTGCCTGCCGACCTATTCGAGCATCGGTGCCTGGGCACCGGCGTTGCTGCTGCTCGCGCGGCTGATCCAGGGCCTGTCGGTGGGGGGCGAGTATGGCACCACCGCGACCTACATGAGTGAAGTGGCCCTGCGCGGTCAGCGCGGTTTCTTCGCGTCGTTCCAGTACGTGACCCTGATCGGCGGCCAGTTGCTGGCGGTGCTAGTGGTGGTGATCATGCAACAACTGCTGACCGAGGAAGAGCTGCGTGCCTGGGGCTGGCGAATTCCGTTCGTGGTCGGTGCCATTGCCGCGCTGATCTCGCTGATGCTGCGCCGCTCGCTGCACGAAACCAGCAGCGCCGAAACCCGCAAGGACAAGGAAGCCGGCACCATCAAGGGGCTGTTCCGCAACCACACCGCAGCGTTCATTACCGTGCTGGGCTACACCGCCGGTGGCTCGCTGATCTTCTACACCTTCACCACCTACATGCAGAAGTACCTGGTCAACACGGCAGGCATGCCTGCGAAGACCGCCAGTTTCGTGATGACCGGCGCGCTGTTCCTGTACATGGTGATGCAGCCGTTCTTCGGCATGCTCTCCGACCGCATCGGCCGGCGTAACTCGATGCTGCTGTTTGGTGCGTTGGGCACGATCTTTACCGTACCGCTGCTGATGGCGCTGAAGACCGTGAGCAGCCCGTTCATGGCTTTCGTACTGATCACCCTGGCCCTGTGCATCGTCAGTTTCTACACCTCGATCAGTGGCCTGGTGAAAGCCGAGATGTTCCCGCCGCAGGTCCGTGCGCTGGGCGTGGGCCTGGCTTACGCAGTGGCCAACGCAGCGTTTGGTGGTTCGGCTGAGTATGTGGCCCTGGGGCTGAAGACCATGGGCATGGAGAACACCTTCTACTGGTACGTGACGGCCATGATGGCGATTGCCTTCCTGTTCAGCCTGCGCCTGCCGAAGCAGGCGCAATACCTGCACCACGATGATTAAGGACGTTGCATGAGCAACCAACTGTTCGACGCCTACTTCACCGCGCCGGCCATGCGCGACGTGTTCTCCGACCGTGGCCGCCTGCAGGGCATGCTCGACTTCGAGGCCGCACTGGCCCGTGCCGAGGCCGCTGCCGGCCTGGTGCCGCACAGTGCCGTGGCGGCCATCGAGGCGGCCTGCCAGGCCGAGCGCTATGACGTGCGGGCGCTGGCCGATGCCATCGCCACCGCCGGCAACTCGGCGATCCCGCTGGTCAAGGCGCTGGGCAAGGTGATCGCCAGTGGTGTGCCCGAAGCCGAGCGTTACGTGCACCTGGGCGCCACCAGCCAGGATGCGATGGATACCGGGCTGGTGTTGCAGTTGCGCGACGCACTGGCGCTGATCGAAGCGGACCTCGGCAAGCTGGCCGAGACCTTGGCGCGCCAGGCCTTGCAACATGCCGACACGCCACTGGTTGGCCGCACCTGGCTGCAACATGCCACGCCAGTGACCTTGGGCATGAAGCTGGCAGGTGTGCTTGGTGCCTTGACCCGCCATCGTCAGCGCCTGCAGGAACTGCGCCCGCGACTGCTGGTGCTGCAGTTCGGTGGTGCTTCCGGGAGCCTGGCGGCCCTGGGCAGCAAAGCCATGCCGGTGGCGGAAGCGCTGGCCGAACAACTCAAGCTGACCTTGCCCGAGCAGCCTTGGCACACCCAGCGTGATCGCCTGGTGGAATTCGCGTCGGTGTTGGGCCTGGTTGCCGGCAGCCTGGGCAAGTTCGGCCGTGATGTCAGCCTGCTGATGCAGACCGAGGCCGGTGAGGTGTTCGAGCCTTCCGCGCCGGGTAAGGGCGGTTCCTCGACCATGCCGCACAAGCGCAATCCGGTCGGTGCTGCGGTGCTGATCGGCGCTGCGACCCGCGTGCCGGGCCTGCTTTCGACGCTGTTCGCCGCCATGCCCCAGGAGCACGAGCGCAGCCTTGGCCTGTGGCATGCCGAATGGGAAACCTTGCCGGACATCTGCTGCCTGGTCTCCGGCGCCCTGCGCCAGGCCCAGGTGATCGCCGAGGGCATGGAAGTGGATGCCGAACGCATGCGCCGCAACCTCGACCTGACACAAGGCCTGGTGCTGGCCGAGGCGGTCAGCATCGTGCTCGCCCAGCGCCTGGGCCGTGACCGTGCCCACCACTTGCTGGAGCAATGCTGCCAGCGGGCCGTGGCCGAACAGCGCCATTTGCGCGCCGTGCTGGGTGACGAGCCGCAGGTCAATGCCGAGCTGAGCGCGGAAGAACTCGACCGCCTGCTCGACCCTGCTCATTACCTTGGCCAGGCCCGCGTCTGGGTGGCGCGCGCCGTGGCTGAACATCAACGTTTGACTGCCTGAAGGAGACCGCTGTGGCGCACTTGCAACTGGCCGATGGCGTACTGAACTACCAACTCGACGGCCCGGCCGACGCTCCGGTGCTGGTCCTGTCCAACTCGCTGGGTACCGACCTTGGCATGTGGGACAGCCAGATCCCGCTGTGGAGCGAACACTTGCGCGTGTTGCGCTACGACACCCGTGGCCATGGCGCTTCACTGGTCACTGATGGCCCCTACAGCATCGAGCAGCTGGGCCAGGATGTACTGGCGCTGCTCGACGCGCTGGACATTCAGCACGCGCACTTCGTCGGCCTGTCCATGGGCGGCCTGATCGGCCAGTGGTTGGGTATTCATGCAGGCGCGCGCCTGCACAGCCTGACTCTGTGCAACACGGCAGCCAAGATCGCCAACGACGAGGTGTGGAACACCCGTATCGACACCGTGCTCAAGGGCGGCCAGCAAGCCATGGTCGACCTGCGCGATGCCTCCATCGCCCGCTGGTTCACCCCGAAGTTTGCCGAGCAGCAGCCGAAAGAGGCCCAGCGTATCTGCCAGATGCTGGCGCAAACCAGCCCGCAAGGGTATGCCGCCAACTGCGCGGCCGTGCGTGATGCCGATTTCCGTGAGCAACTGGGCCGCATCCAGGTGGCGACGTTGATCGTCGCCGGCACCGAAGACGTGGTCACCACGCCGGAGCATGGCCGCTTCATGCAGGCCGGTATCATCGGTGCCACCTACGCCGAGTTCCCGGCGGCGCACCTGTCCAACGTCGAGATTGGTGAGGCATTCAGCCGCCGCGTGCTCGACTTCCTGCTGGCTCGCTGAGGAATTGGCCATGGACGAGAAACAACGTTACGACGCTGGCATGCAGGTTCGTCGCGCAGTGCTGGGTGATGCCCATGTGGATCGCAGCCTGGAGAAGCTCAACGACTTCAACGGCGAATTCCAGGAAATGATCACCCGGCACGCCTGGGGCGACATCTGGACCCGCCCAGGCCTGCCGCGTCACACCCGCAGCCTGATCACCATCGCCATGTTGATCGGCATGAACCGTAACGACGAGCTCAAGCTGCACCTGCGCGCCGCAGCCAACAACGGCGTGACCCGTGACGAGATCAAGGAAGTGCTGATGCAGAGCGCGATCTATTGCGGCATCCCGGCAGCCAATGCCACCTTCCACCTGGCCGAGTCGGTGTGGGATGAGCTGGGCGTAGAGTCGCGGGGTTAAACCCCGCGTATGGCCACTGGCCCGGCATTGGCTTCCACGGCCTGTTTCAGTGCCGGGCACAGGCCCAACATGAATGCCGCTTCAGCCACCACGAACAGCGGGCCGATGATCAGCCCGCTGATATCGTCGACGAACGCCGGCTTGCGGCCTTCGTAATGATGCCCGACGAACTGGATGATCCAGCCCACCACGAACGCACCTAGGCCGGCGCTGAGCCACAGGCCGGTGGATTGCGTGGCCAGCGCCTGGCCGATCCACAGGGACAGGCCAAGCAGCAGGCCCATGACCAGGCCGAAACGCAGGTCCAGGCGCAGGTAGAACCGCACGGCAGCTGCTGCGGCGAGCAGGGCAGGGGATAGCCAGATGCCGGCCAGGTCCCAGCCGGGGCGCGACAGCAGTACCGTGACGGCGACGACAATCAGCGGAATGCCGACGAAGTGGGTGGCGATGTTGCGTGGGTCGCGATGGTAGTTGGCGTATTGGCTCAGGTGTTCGACGAGGTTTTTCATTGTTGTTCCTCCCTGGGTGGCCGATGTCTCGATATAGCTGAGAATAGCCCGCAGTCACCACCATCATCAGTTCAGCGAATGGCAGCAGCGCGCATTGGTGCATCCAACCCCACCAGGGTCTCGATCATTGCCCGTGCTGCCGGTGACAAGCGGTAGCCGCTGCGGCTGACCACCCCACATCTCACACTCAGCACCTCCAGGGCCGGTGGCAGGTTGCGCCAGTGCAGGCGCACCAGGCGCCCGCTGGCGAGGTCGTCGGCCACGGCTTCTTCGCTGGCGGTGCCCACGGCATCGCTGGCCAGCACCACGCTGCGCAATACCGCCAGATGCTCGGTCTGCAAGTGCGGGATGAAGTCGCTGCGCCCGCTCAGGTTGGCCAGGCGCTTGCGCACGCCGGGTGCAAGCAGGGCACTGGCCAAGGGGTAGGCGAACAGGTCGTTGGTCGACAGGCTGTCCTTGGCCAGCAGCGGGTGGCCGGGGCGGCAGAAGAACAGCCCGGGGCGCGGCGTGAGCGGTGCGGTGTGGAAATTGGGGTCGGCTTCGAAGGGGCGGATGTCATCGACGAAGAACTCGATCTGCTCGCGGCGCAGTGCCTGGCCCAGGCGCTCGGCATTGTCCACTACCAGCGCCGTGCGGATGCCGGGGTAGCTGGCAATGAAATGCTGCAGTGCTTGCGGGACCAGGCGCACGGCCAGGGCCGGGCCGCTGCCGAAATGCAGCTCGCCAGCGTCGAGCTTGGTCATTTGCAGCACTTCGTTGCTCAGCTGATTGGCGCCTTGCACCAGGCGGCGGGCATGCTGCAGCACCACCAGGCCCTCGGGGGTAGGGGGCAGGGCCTTGCTGGCGCGGTCGACCAGGGGGCAGCCGAAGGTGTGTTCGAGGCCTTGGATGGCTCGGCTGAAGGCGGGTTGGGTGATACCCATGGCTTGCGCGGCGCGGACGAAACTGCGGTATTCGGTGAGGGCGATGAAGTAGCGCAGTTGGCGAAGGTCCATGTCGAGGCTCTGCGGTGGAACAGGGCTCGATTTAAGCGGTTTCTGCTTATGTCGTCAAAGAAGGTTTATCGATCTATATATTTCTTTTGGTTATTGATTGAGGCATCCGGCTTCTTCGCGGGGCAAGCCCGCTCCTACAGGCAAGGTACAGATATCGAAACCTGTGCAGGACCTGTAGGAGCGGGCTTGTCCCGCGAAGAGGCCAGTTGAATCAAAGCAGGTTCAGCGGATAGCTCACGATCAACCGGTTCTCATCGAACGAGTTGGTGCTGAAGTCCCGGCGCATGGTGGAGTTGCGCCACTTCAGCGACAGGTCCTTGAAGGTGCCGGACTGGATCACATAGGCCAGCTCGCTTTCCCGCGCCCATTCCTTGCCGTCGGTCACGCCACCGGCGGTGACATTGTCGCCCTTGATGTAGCGGTTCATCAGGGTCAGGCCGGGAATGCCGACGCTGACGAAGTTGAAGTCGTGGCGTACCTGCCAGGAGCGTTCCTTGGCATTGTCGAAGCTTGAGTTGTAGCTGTCGTTGGCCAGGGTGCCGCCACTGGTGCCGTTGACCCGCAGCCAGGCATTGTCACCGCTGACCTTCTGCAGGCCGACGTAGAAGGTGTTGCCCTTGTAGCGCGCCGACAACATCGCCGAGGCGGTCTTGTTGTCCAGCTGGCCGGCGCGTTCTGCGCCATCTTCCTTGCCCCAGAAGTAGCCCAGGTTGGCACCCAGGGTCCATTCGCCCAACGGCTGGCTGTGCACCAGGTTGAGGTACTGCTGGCGGTAGATGTCTTTGAGCTGGGCGTCCCACAGGCCGATCATGGTGCGCTTGTCGTTGAAGGTGTATTCACCGCCGCCGAAGTTGAAGCGGTCGGATGTGAAGGCCGCGCGGCCGTTGAGCGACATGTCTTCCATGCTGGCGTCGTTGCGCGGGCTGTTGCCGCGGAACTGGCCGGCATACAGGGTCAGGCCCTCGATTTCTTTCGAAGTGACCTGGCCGCCACGGAAGGTCTGCGGCAGCGAGCGGCCGTCGTCCGAGCGCAGAATCGGCAATACCGGCATCCACTCACCGACTTTAAGCTCGGTCTCGGACAGCTTGGCTTTCAATGCCACGCCCAGGCGGCCGAAGTCGTCGGCGGGGCGGCCGTCGTCATGCACTGGCAGCAGCTGGGTGTTGGCGGTGCCTTTGCCGCCATCGAGCTTGATCGAATACAGGCCCAATACGTCGATGCCGAAGCCGACAGTGCCTTGGGTGAAGCCGGAGCGGGCATCGAGGATGAAGCTCTGGGTCCATTCTTCGCCCTTGCCCTGCGGGTAGGCTGGGTCGACGAAGTTGCGGTTGATGTAGAAGTTGCGCAGGTTGAGGCTGGCCTTGGCGTCCTCCATGAACCCGCCATTGTCGGCGGCGTATACAGGCAGGGCGCAGGAAATGGCCAACAGGCCGGGCAGCAGCTGGCGTGCGGGTTGCGAAGTGCTCATCTGTCGTAAATCTCTTGTTTTTATGGGCGAACCTGCGCTGCAGGATGCGGCCTGCTGGCGAGGGTCTTTTGATGAACTTGCGAAGCGTTGCGTGGGGATGGTGCGGGGCTGGGCGGGGGTGAGGCAATTCGCCGCAAACGGTATTGGGCGATAATCGAACGCTATGTTCCACCTGGTTAATTTTGCCCAACAAAAAAAAGCCCAGCGCGAGGCTGGGCTTGAGGCTGTTGCCGGTCGATCAGCCTTTCGGTGCGTCCACCGAAGCTTGCTGGTTGGCCTGGCCAGACTGCTCGTACCAGCCACCGCCAAGCGCCTTGTACAGGTTGACCTCGCTGGTCAGCTGCGAGAGGCGGTCGGTGATCAGCGACTGTTGCGACGAGTACAGGTTGCGCTGTGCATCGAGGAAGGTCAGGTTGCTGTCGATCCCGATGCGGTAGCGGCGTTCGGCCAAGCGGTAGTAGTCCTGGTTCGCCTGCACCAGGTCGCGTTGAGCCTGCAGCTGCTCTTCGAAGGTCTTGCGCGCTGCCAGGCCATCGGAGACTTCCTGGAAGGCGGTCTGGATGGTCTTTTCGTACTTGGCGACGTTGATGTCCTTCTGGATCTTCGAATAGTCCAGGCTGGCCTTCAGGCTGCCAGCGTTGAAGATCGGCAGGTTGATCTGCGGCTGGAACAGCCAGGTGCCCTGGCCGCCCGCGAACAGGTGGCCCATGTCGGGGCTCAGGCTGCCGGCGTTGGCGGTCAGGCTGATGCTTGGGAAGAACGCTGCACGGGCTGCACCGATGTTGGCATTGGCGGCCTTGAGCAGGTGTTCGGCTTCCTGGATGTCCGGGCGACGCTGGAGGATGTCGGACGGCAGGCCGGCCGGCACTTCGGCCAGCTGGTCGGCATTGAGCTCCAGCGGCTTGGCCAGGTCGGCCGGAATGCCGGTACCCAGCAGCACGGTCAGGCTGTTGACGTCCTGGGCGACCAGGCGCTGGTACTGCGAGTACTTGACCCGAGCGCCTTCCACGGCGGTGCGCGACTGGCTGACGTCCAGCGCCGAAGCCACACCGACTTCGTTGCTGCGACGGGTCAGGTTGTAGCTTTCCTCGTAGGTCTTGAGCGTCTCTTCGGTCAGCTTGAACAGCGCCTGGTCGGCTTGCCAGGTGTAGTAGGCGTTGGCCACGCTGGCCACCAGGGCGATCTGCGTGGAACGGCGCGCCTGCTCACTGGACAGGTAGGTTTCCAGGGCCTGCTCGGTCAGGCTGCGGACGCGGCCGAACAGGTCCAGCTCATAGGCGCTGACGCCCAGGGTGGCCGAGTACTGGCTGTTGATGCTGGACTCACCGGTGGTCGACATGTTCGCCGGCACGCGCTGGCGGCTGCCGCTGCCAGTGGCCGAGACCGCCGGGAACAGGTCGGCACGCTGGATACGGTACTGGGCGCGGTAGGCGTCGATATTCAACGCTGCCACACGCAGGTCACGGTTGTTCACCAGCGAGGTCTGGATCAGCTGCTGCAGTGCCGGGTCATGGAAGAACTGGCGCCAGCCCTGTTCGGCGGCGGCCACGTCGGCCGACTGGGTCGGCGAGTACGCAGGGCCTTGCGGCCACTGCGCAGCCACCGGCGATTCCGGGGTCTGATAGTCAGGGATCAGCGAGCAACCGCCGAGAATGAAAGCGGTTACCGCCAGGGACAACAAAGACTTGGTCATTGCCCAGCCTCATAACGTGGAGTTTCAGGGGTGACGTCCTTTTCCGGCTCTTTGCTGCCGAACAGCGACGACACTGCGACGAAGAATAGCGGTACCCAGAAGATTGCCAGCACGGTCGCACTGATCATGCCGCCGATCACGCCGGTGCCGATGGCATGCTGGCTGCCGGCGCCAGCGCCGCTGGCGATGGTCAACGGTACCACGCCGAGGATGAACGCCAGCGAGGTCATGATGATCGGGCGCAGACGCATGCGGCAGGCTTCGATGGCCGCGTCGTACAGGCTGCGGCCTTGCTCGTGCAGTTCCTTGGCGAATTCGACGATCAGGATCGCGTTCTTCGCCGCCAGACCGATGGTGGTCAACAGACCGACCAGGAAGTACACGTCGTTGGACAGCCCGCGCAGGCTGGTGGCGATCAGTGCACCGATAATACCCAGCGGTACTACCAGTACGACGGCGATCGGGATCGACCAGCTTTCGTACAGTGCTGCCAGGCAGAGGAACACGAACAGGACCGAGAGGGCGAACAGTGCCGGCATCTGCGAGCCGGAGAGTTTTTCCTCGTAGGACATGCCAGTCCAGGAGAAGCCGACACCGGCTGGCAATTCACCAGCAATGCGCTCGACTTCGGCCATGGCTTCGCCGGTACTGTAGCCAGGCGCCGGGGCACCGAGGATTTCCATCGCTTCGACGCCGTTGTAACGCGACAGCTTCGGCGAACCGTAGGTCCATTCGCCCTTGGCGAAGGAGGAGAACGGTACCATCTCGCCGGCGCCGTTGCGCACGTACCACTTCTGCAGGTCTTCCGGGCTCATCCGCGAGTTGGGTTCACCCTGGATGTACACCTTCTTGACCCGGCCACGGTCGATGAAGTCGTTGACATAGCTGGCACCCAAGGCAATCGACAGGGTGTTGTTGATGTCGGCAATGGTCACGCCCAGGGCGCTGGCACGTTCGTCATCGATGGTCAGCTGGTACTGCGGTTCATCGTTCAGGCCGTTCGGGCGCACGGCGCTGAGGATCTTGCTTTGCGCGGCCTTGGCCAGGAACTGGTTGCGCGCTTCCATCAGCTTGGCATGGCCGACACCGCCGCGGTCCTGCAGGAACACGTCGAAGCCGGTGGCGTTACCCAGCTCCAGTACCGCAGGCGGGGCGAAGGCGAACACCATCGCATCGCGGAAGGTGAAGAAGTGTTGCTGTGCGCGCTGGGCGAGGTTGAACACGCTGTTCTCGGCCGAACGCTCGTCCCATGGCTTGAGCATGATGAACGCCATACCGGAGCTCTGGCCACGGCCGGCGAAGTTGAAGCCGTTGACGGTGAACACCGACGCTACGGTGTCAGATTCTTCCTTGAGCAGATACTCACGCATCTGGTCGACCACTACCTGGGTACGCTCGGCACTGGAGCCGGCCGGGGTTTGCACCTGGGCGAACAATACGCCCTGGTCTTCTTCAGGCAGGAACGCGGTAGGGATGCGGGCGAACAGCCAGATCATGCCAACCACGATCAGCGCATAGGCCAGCAGGAACGGCACCTTGTTGCGCAGGATCGCGCCAACGCTACGCTCGTAACCGTTTACGCTGCGGTCGAAGTTGCGGTTGAACCAGCCGAAGAAGCCACCTTTGGCGGTGTGGTGCTCGCCTTTTTTCAGCGGCTTGAGCATGGTTGCGCAGAGTGCCGGGGTGAAGATCAGCGCCACCAGCACCGACAGGCCCATGGCCGAAACGATGGTGATGGAGAACTGCCGGTAGATCACACCAGTGGAGCCGCCGAAGAACGCCATGGGCAGCAGTACCGCCGACAGCACCAGGGCGATACCCACCAGGGCGCCCTGGATCTGGCCCATGGAGCGCTTGGTCGCCTCCTTGGGTGGTAGGCCCTCTTCGGACATCACCCGCTCGACGTTCTCCACCACGACGATGGCGTCGTCCACCAGCAAGCCGATGGCCAGGACCATGGCGAACATGGTCAGGGTGTTGATGCTGAAGCCCGCAGCGGCAAGGATGCCGAAGGTACCCAGCAACACCACCGGGACGGTCATGGTAGTGATGATGGTGGCGCGGAAGTTCTGCAGGAACAGGTACATCACCAGGAACACCAGGACCACGGCTTCGATCAGGGTGTGGATCACGCCGCTGATCGATTCGGTGACCACCGGGGTGGTGTCATACGGGAATACCGCTTTCACCCCAGGCGGGAAGAACGGTTCCAGGTCGGAAATGGTCTTGCGCAGGGCCTTGGCGGTGTCCAGGGCGTTGGCGCCGGTGGCCAGTTTTACGGCCAGGCCGGAAGCCGGCTTGCCGTTGAACTGCGCGCTGACCGCGTAGTTTTCGCCGCCCAGGCCGACCTGGGCAACATCGCCCAGACGCACCTGCGAACCGTCGGTGTTGACCTTGAGCAGGATCTTCTCGAACTGCTCGGCGGTCTGCAGGCGGGTCTTGCCGATGATGGTGGCGTTCAGCTGGGTACCCGGCATGGCGGGCAGGCCGCCGAGCTGGCCGGAAGACACCTGCACGTTCTGCGCGGCAACCGCGGTCTTGACGTCGACCGGGGTCAGCTGGAACTTGTTCAGCTTGGCCGGATCGAGCCAGATACGCATGGCGTACTGCGCACCGAACACCTGGAAGTCACCTACACCGGCAGTCCGCGAAATCGGGTCCTGCATGTTGGAGACGATATAGTTGGCCAAGTCGTCCTTGGTCATGCTGCCGTCTTCAGACACCAGGCCGATCACCAGCAGGAAGTTCTTCACTGCCTTGGTGACACGGATACCTTGCTGCTGCACTTCTTGCGGCAGCAGTGGGGTGGCCAGGTTCAGCTTGTTCTGCACCTGGACCTGGGCGGTGTCAGGGTTGGTACCCTGCTCGAAGGTGGCGGTAATGGTCATGCTGCCGTCGGAGTTACTTTCCGACGACACATAACGCAGGTTGTCGATACCGTTGAGCTGCTGCTCGATGACCTGCACCACGGTGTCCTGCACGGTCTGCGCCGAGGCGCCCGGGTAGGTCACGGCGATGGCGATGGCCGGCGGCGCGATGCTCGGGTACTGGTTGATCGGCAGTTTCAGGATCGACAAGGCGCCGACCAGCATGATCACCAAGGCGATCACCCAGGCGAAGATCGGGCGATCGATAAAGAACTTCGACATGGTTTACTCCGCTTTGGCGTCTGCTTTGGCCGCGTTGGCCTGATCAGGGCTGCCGGGCTTCTTGACGTTGGTGGCATCGCTGACCTTGACCTCGACGCCAGGGCGTACGTACTGCAGGCCTTCGGTGATCAGGCGGTCGCCCGGGTTCAAGCCGTCCTCGATCAGCCAGTCGCTGCCCAGGGTACGGCTGGCCTTGAGCTGGCGCAGTTCGACCTTGTTCTCCTGGTTGACCACCAGTGCGGTCGGCGCGCCCTTGAGGTCGCGGGTCACGCCCTGTTGCGGGGCCAGGATGGCGTTGGCGTTGACCCCGGCCTTGAGCCGCGCATGCACGAACATGCCAGGCAGCAGGGTGTGATCAGGGTTGGGGAAGAGCGCACGCAGGGTCACCGAGCCGGTGGTCTCGTCGACCGCGACTTCGGAGAACTCCAGGCGGCCTTCCTGTTTGAACAGGCTGCCGTCTTCCAGCACCAGCTGCACCGAGGCGGCGTTTTCGCCGGCCTTCTGCAGCTGGCCGCTTTCCAGGTCACGGCGCAGCTTGAGCAGCTCGGCGGTGGACTGGGTGACGTCGACGTAGATCGGGTCGAGCTGCTGGATGGTGGCCATGGCGTTGCTCTGGCCGTTGCTCACCAGCGCACCTTCGGTGACCGAAGAGCGCCCGATGCGGCCGCTGATCGGCGCCAGCACCTTGGTGTAACGCAGGTCGATCTGCGCGCTTTTCAGCGAAGCTTCGGCTTGCAATCGTTTGGCACTGGCATCGTCGTATTCCTGTTTCGATACCGCCTGCTCGTTGACCAGCTGCTTGTAGCGCTCGGCCAGCGACTTGGTGGATTGCAGGTTCGCCTGGGCGTTGGCCAAGGTGGCCTCGTACACGGCAGGGTCGATCTGATACAGCTGCTGGCCTTCCTTGACCTCGCTGCCTTCCTTGAACAGGCGCTTGAGGATGATGCCATTGACCTGCGGGCGCACTTCGGCGACGCGGAAGGCGCTGGTGCGCCCCGGCAATTCCGAAGTCAGGGTGAAGGACTGCGGTTGCAAGGTGACGACGCCGACCAGAGGAGCCTGCGCTGCGGGCGCGGCTTCTTCTTTCTTACAGCCACTTAGCAGGGTTGCCAGGGCGACGGCGGAAACCAGAGCGGTAACGGCTGGCTTGAATTGCATGAGGATCCTCGGGTCGCAAGAGCAGGGAGATGCTCAAGAGTAATGGAAGAGTCTTGTCAGAAAAAACTATCCGGTGGATAAGTAGCTTACTAACGAATATACTTACATTCACGGTTGTTTGTAAATACCGCTGGGTAGTACTTGGTGACTACCGCAGCCCTTGATTAGCCCATCCGGGAGGCACCCTGCAGAGGTGAACCCGGCGGTTTTCCCGCCTGCACAGCGCAGCGGGTCCAGATGAGGTTGCACTGCCATGGTCCGTCGAACCAAAGAAGAAGCCCAGGAGACCCGTGCCCAGATCATTGAGGCAGCGGAAAAGGCCTTCTATAAGCGCGGGGTTGCGCGAACCACACTGGCCGACATCGCCGAGCTGGCGGGCGTGACCCGGGGGGCGATCTACTGGCACTTCAACAACAAGGCGGAGCTGGTGCAGGCGCTGCTCGACAGCCTGCATGAAACCCATGACCACCTGGCGCGGGCCAGTGAAAGCGAAGACGAACTGGACCCGCTCGGCTGCATGCGCAAGCTGTTGCTGCAGGTGCTCAACGAGCTGGTGCTGGACGCCCGTACCCGGCGTATCAATGAAATCCTGCATCACAAGTGCGAGTTCACCGATGACATGTGTGAAATTCGCCAGCAGCGCCAAGGTGCGGTGCTGGACTGCCATGTGGGCATTGACCTGGCACTTGCCAATGCCGTTCGCCGTGGTCAGTTGCCGGCGGAGCTGGATGTCGGGCGCGCTTCCGTCGCCTTGTTCGCCTATATCGATGGCCTGATCGGGCGCTGGTTGCTGCTACCGGACAGCTTCGATCTACTGCGCGACGCGGAAAAATGGGTCGACACAGGGCTGGATATGCTGCGCTTGAGCCCCGCGCTACGCAAATGACACTTTGTTAAGGATTGTGAGGGAGTGTTTCCCTCATGTATTAAGTGAGTATTAATGCAGGCCTTAACGGCCGCGCAATTGCCGGTCCGGCAGCGCCAAGGCCGCCAGCAGTCCCAGTAAGGCAGTGCCCGCGCTGTCCAGCAACAACTGGCGGAACGTTTCCAGCAATTTCATCTGCGTGTGTGGATCCGCCTCACCTGCCTTCAGGCTCCCCAGCAGCGGGTTGCCCAGCAATTCGAAACCACCTTGTTGCAGCAGCGCCAGCAACAGGCTGGACATGCACGCCACACCCATGGCCCCGCCGAGTGAGCGGAACAGGTTGGTAGTACTGGTGGCCACACCAATATCCTTGCTTTCTACCGCGCTCTGCGTGCCCACCAGCGAGGTCGGGAACTGCAGGCCACAGGCGATGCCGGTCAGCAGCATGAACACGGCACTGAGCAGGCCAGACTGCGGTGGGGTGATGGCCATGGCGAAGATCGCCACGGGCATCAGTACGGCGCCCGCCAGAATCTGTGGTTTGAAGCGCCCGGTGCGGCTGGTCATGCGGCCACCGGTGTAGGCGCCCAAGGGCAGGCCCATGACCAGCGGCAGCAGGTGCAGCGCGGCGCTGTCGGCACCAGCACCAGTAATGCCCTGGTAGCGCAGCGGTATCAGCATGGTCAGCGAAATCGACTGGAAGCTGGCGAAGAAGATCACACCCCAGCACAGCACGGCCACCCGGTTGCCGAACAGGCCCATGGGCAGCAGTGGTTCCTGGCAGCGCCGCTCATGGCCAATGAACAGGCTCAGGCCAAGCAAGGCGCAGGCGAACAGGGTCAGCACCGCGGGTGCGCTCCACGGCTGGCCTTGGCCGACCAGCGTGATGCCCAGCAGCAGACTGCCCAGGCCGAGGATCATCAGCACCGCGCCGAGGTAATCGACCCGGGCCTGACGGTGCTGCACCGGCATGCCGGCCAGGGCGCGACGGATCGCCCACAGCGCGACCAGGCCCAGCGGCAGGTTGATCCAGAACACCCAGCGCCAGGACAGGTACTCGGTCAGCCAGCCGCCGAGCACTGGCCCGGCCACGCTCGCCACGGCGTACATGCTGCTGAAGTAGCCCTGGTAACGGCCGCGTTCACGCGGTGGCACGAAATCGCCGATGATCGCCTGGCTCACCGACACCATGCCGCCGGCACCAATGCCTTGCAGTACGCGCGCCATGACCAGTTGCTGCATGTCCTGGGCCAGGGCGCAGGCGATCGAGGCCAGGGTGAACAGGCTGATACCGGTGAGGATCATGCGTCGCCGGCCATACAGGTCGCCGAGCTTGCCGTAGATCGGCACGGCCACGGTCATCGCCACCATGTAGCCGGATATCACCCAGGCCAGCAGGCCGACATCGTTGAACTGGGCCGAGATGGCCGGCAGGGAGACGGCGACGATGGTCTGGTCGAGGGCACCGAGGAAGATCGCCAGCATCAGGGCGGTCAACACGTTGCGCAGCACGGTCGGGGGCAGGGCGGCAGTCACGGAGGTACCTTGTCTGGAAGGGCGACGCGAATAGCGGGAGTGTAACCCGAGTTAGGTAGCTTCCTATGTACTATCTGCATCGCCTATGCAAGATCGGCATTGGCGCATTCATCCGGAGCTGCATGGCCGCGTGATATCGTTGGTATGCCACAGGGGCTGTAAGCCGCGGCCTGCACCAGCCTGGTGCAACATTATGCCGCAGGGTTTGTACGCCGCTGTCTCCCACACCTTTTATTCCTCTGCCTGCATGTCGAGCATGACCGCCCAGATGGCGACGGTTGGAACAGGTCAGGTAGACCCGATTCAGGGGTCGGTAGCAACCGTTCAATTTCTACATATATAAGCGGAGTGATCATGCCCAAGGCTTCCCATCAAGATCTGCGTTTTGCCTTCCGCGAGCTGCTCGCTTCAGGCTCCTGCTATCACACCGCCTCCGTGTTCGATCCGATGTCGGCACGCATCGCTGCCGACCTGGGATTTGAAGTCGGCATCCTCGGCGGTTCGGTGGCTTCGTTGCAGGTGCTGGCCGCACCGGACTTCGCCCTGATCACCTTGAGCGAATTCGTCGAGCAGGCCACCCGCATTGGCCGCGTGGCGCAACTGCCGGTGCTCGCCGATGCGGACCACGGTTATGGCAATGCGCTCAACGTCATGCGCACTGTCATCGAACTGGAGCGCGCCGGTGTCGCTGCGCTGACCATCGAAGACACCCTGTTGCCTGCCCAATTCGGGCGCAAGTCCACTGACCTGATTTCGGTCGAGGAGGGCGTGGGCAAGATCCGTGCGGCCCTGGAAGCGCGTGTCGACTCGTCGCTGTCGATCATCGCCCGGACCAATGCCGGCGTGCTCACCACCGAAGAAATCATCGTCCGCACCCAGAGCTACCAGAAGGCCGGTGCCGACGGTATCTGCATGGTCGGGGTGAAGGATTTCGAGCAGCTGGAAAAGATTGCCGAGCACCTGACCGTGCCGCTGATGCTGGTGACCTACGCCAACCCCAACCTGCGTGACGACGAGCGCCTCGCTCGCCTGGGCGTGCGTATCGTGGTCGATGGCCATGCCGCCTACTTCGCCGCGATCAAGGCCACCTATGACTGCCTGCGCCTGCAGCGCGGCCAGCAGAACAAGTCCGAGAACCTCAGCGCCACCGAGCTCTCGCACACCTACACCCAGCCCGAGGATTACATTCGCTGGGCCAAGGAGTACATGAGCGTCGAGGAGTGATTGGCGTGGCGCCAATCAACTAACGGACGGCACTCAAGGTTGCGGTGTGGGGCACGCAGTGTTCCTGCTCGCAACGGTTGGCCGCACTGGGCTGGTTGCGTAGCAGTTCGGCGCGCCAGCAGGCCGAGCCATACAGCGCCGCGACCGCGGTCAGGGCCATGACCAGGGCGACTCTTCTGGACTTGATGCCCATGGTGCTCACCTCCTGTTACTGCACAGGTGACACTCTAAGCATAGTCAATACAAATCCCGGTCCCACTCCGGTTCGTCCTTGAACCGCTGCACCAGAAAATCCAGCATGCTGCGCAAGGTCGCCGGCATATGCTTGCGCGAGGTGTAGACCGCGTTCAGGTTCAGCTCCCGTGGCCGCGCTTCCGGCAGCAGCCGCACCAGGGCGCCGCTGCGCAGGGCCGTAGCCGCCTGGTAGGTTGGCAGCATGGCGATGCCGGCACCTGCCAGTGTTGCGTTCTGCAGTGTCATGACCTCGTTGGCGCTGATGTTGCCTTGCACCGGCACGGCGATCTGTTGGCCGCCCACCTCGAAATACCACAGGCTGTGGCCGAAATAGGCATGGGTCAGGCAGTTGTGCAGGCTCAGTTCCTCGACCCGCTGCGGCGTGCCGTGCTCGCGCAGGTAGGCGGGCGTTGCACAGATCACCGAGCGGCACACGGTCAAGCGCCTGGCAATCAGGTTCGGGTCCAGATCGTTGCTGGTGCGGATTGCCAGGTCGATACGCTCGTCCACCAGGTTGACCGTGCGATCGAGCATCTGCAGTTCAACCTTCACGCCTGGGTAGCGCCGCACATACTCGGCGACCGCATCGGCCAGCTGCGCCTGGCCAAACGACGTACTGACGCTGATGCGCAGGGCACCTTTAGGCGCATCTTGCGGTTGTTGCACGGCGGCCTGCAGGTCGCCGGCCAGGTCCAGCAACTGCCGGCAGCGGGGCAGGATTTCCTGGCCGGCGGCAGTCAGGCTGAGCTTGCGCGTGGTGCGCTGCATCAGCCGTGCGCCGACCCACTCCTCCAGCTCGGCGAGGTAGCGCGACACCACGGGGCGCGACAGCTGCAGGTGGTCTGCCGCTGCCGACTGGCTGCCCAGGTCGACGACGGTGACGAAAACGCGCATGGCGTTGAGACGGTCCATGATTTGCCCGATTTCAGAAACAAACTATGTCTGAGCATCGCATTTTTTGTCATGGATCAGGCAACTAAGCTGTTGCCCATCGTTCATCTCGCAGGAATCACCATGTCGCTCTTCACTCCCTTGCGTAGCCTGCTGCTGGCCTGCATCACCCTGGCCGGCCCGGCACTGGCCGCCGAGCCGTTGCAGCTCGAGGTATACAACCCAGGGCATCAGGCCATTTTCCCGGTCAGCTCGGTGATCGTCAGTGGCGAGAAAGAGGCCATCCTGGTCGATGCGCAGTTCGGCAAGGCCCAGGCCGAGCAACTGGTGCAGCGCCTGCAGGCCAGCGGCAAGCGCCTGACCACCATCTACATCAGCCACGGCGACCCGGATTACTACTTCGGCCTGGACACCGTGACCCAGGCCTTCCCCGACGCCAAGGTATTCGCCTCGGCAGCCACGCTGGCCCATATCCGCCAGACCATGGACGCCAAGCTGGCGTACTGGGGACCACAGATGGGCACGGACAAACCGGCACGGCTGGTGCTACCGAAGGTGTTGCACGGCCACAGCCTGATGCTGGAAGGGCAGTCGCTGGAGGTTGTCGGCCTGGATGGCCCGCAACCGGATCGCAGTTTCGTCTGGATTCCGTCGATCAGGGCAGTGGTCGGTGGTGTCGTGGTTGCGCAGAACATCCACGTGTGGATGGCCGACACCCAGACGGCCAAGTCCCACGCCGACTGGCTTGCCACCCTGGCGAAGATCGAGGCCTTGGCCCCGCGTACGGTGGTGCCTGGCCATTACCTGGGCCAGAGCGACCACTCACTCGACGCCGTGCGCTTCACGGCGGGTTACATCCGTGCGTTCGATGCCGAAACGGCGAGGGCGAAGGATAGCGGCGCGTTGATTGAGGCGATGAAACAGCGCTACCCCGCGCTTGCTGATGAGAGTTCGCTGGAGCTCGGCGCGAAGGTCGCCAAGGGCGAAATGAAGTGGTAATTCCGTTCAACTGACAGGAGCATTTTCGATGAGCAAGATCGCAATCATTGGGGCCACCGGCCGTGCCGGCAGCCAATTGCTGGAAGAAGCCCTGCGTCGCGGCCACAGCGTGGTGGCCATCGCCCGTGACCCATCGCAGTTGCAGGGGCGCGACGGTGTAACCACCCAGGCATTGGATGCCAAGGACAGTGCAGCCCTGCAGCAGGCGGTCGCAGGTGTCGACGCGGTGCTCAGTGCAGCGCATTTCTCGACCCTCGAGCCCCACGCAATCATCGAGCCGGTCAAGCGCGCCGGGGTCAAGCGCCTGCTGGTGGTGGGCGGTGCAGGCAGCCTGCTGCTGCCTTCCGGGCACCGGGTGATCGACAGCCCGGACTTCCCGGAGGCCTACAAGGCCGAGGCCAGTGCCGGGGTGCGTTTTCTCGATGTGCTGCGCCAGGAGCCGACACTGGACTGGACCTTCCTCTCGCCATCGGCGGAGTTCGTCGAAGGCGAGCGCAGCGGGCACTACAAACTGGGCAAGGACCATCTTCTGATCGGTGCAGATGGCAAAAGCACGATCACCTTTGCCGACTTTGCCATTGCCATGCTCGATGAGCTGGAGAAACCGGCGCACTCGCGCCAGCGCTTCACTGTCGGTTACTGAGGCGTCTGCGCTCATGGACTGGCCTGGCTTTCCAGCCAGTCCATGAGCTCGCCCAGGCCTGGCGGAAGGCTCTTCGCCTGGCTCACCAGGTAATAACCTTTACCGGTCTGTACCTTCAGCGTAAACGGCATGCACAGCCGCCCCCCGCGCAAGTCATCACCGATCAGCGCCCAGTCGCCAATCGCCACCCCGGTTCCCTGCGATGCCATGGCCATCGCCATGTCCAACGTTTCGAAATGCTGCTTCGGCCCCTGTGCTTCCAGCACCACGCCTGCTGCCTGCAGCCACAGCCGCCAGTCATGTTCATCCCGAGAGGGATGCAGCAGCATGTGCCGGGCCAGATCCTGGATCTGCTGCAGAGCGACTGCCCCGTTCAACAGCGAAGGCGCACACACCGGTGTCAGTTGCTCGTCGAACAGCTTGCGCACCAGCAGGCCATGGTTCGGCGCAGCGCCATAGACTACGGCGGCATCGAACCCCTCACGGCGAAAGTCCACCCCGTGCTGCACCGTGGTGGTCAACTCGACCGGCACGTCGGGTCGCAGCGCCTGCCACTCCATCAGCCGCGGCAGCAGCCAACGCATCACGCAGGTCGGAGCCTTGAGCTGCAAGGTGGCGCTGCGCCCGCCGACCTCGCGCACGCCTTGTTCGATAAGGCCGAAGATCTGCTGGACCCGAGGCAGCCAGTCTTGGCCCTCGCGGGTCAGGCTCAGGCCGCGAGCCTGGCGCTGGAACAAGGCGTAGCCCAGGTGCTCCTCGAGCCCGGCAATCTGCCTGCTGACGGCGCCTTGGGTGATGTGCAGCTGCTGTGCGGCACGGGTGAAATTGCAGTACTGCGCGGTGACCAGAAAGGTGTGCAGGGCGGGCAGGGGCGGTAGCCGTTTCATTGCGCTGAGCCATGATTACAGGACATGGCTAGTATGTGTTTTTTTGCATTGTGGCGGTAGCCATGCCTTGGGTCCAATGGGCGCAGATTGCAACAAGATTCTCCCCAACAAGATCTTAGGTGAAACCCCATGGCAACCTGCGGCGAAGTATTGGTCAAACTCCTTGAAGGCTATGGCGTGGACCATGTCTTCGGCATTCCCGGCGTACATACCGTGGAGCTCTACCGTGGCCTGGCGGGCTCGTCGATCCGCCACATCACCCCGCGCCACGAGCAGGGCGCCGGGTTCATGGCTGACGGCTATGCGCGTACCCGTGGCAAGCCAGGCGTGTGCTTCATCATCACCGGCCCCGGGATGACCAACATCACCACCGCCATGGGCCAGGCCTATGCCGATTCGATCCCGATGCTGGTGATTTCTAGCGTGCAGTCGCGCGATCAGCTGGGCGGCGGCCGCGGCAAGCTGCACGAGCTGCCCAACCAGGCAGCGCTGGTGTCGGGCGTGGCGGCGTTCTCGCAGACGCTGATGAGCGCCGATGACCTGCCGCAGGTGCTGGGTCGCGCCTTTGCCGTGTTCGATGGCGCCCGCCCGCGCCCGGTGCATATCGAGATCCCGCTGGACGTGCTGGTCGAGCCCGCCGACCATCTGCTGCCTGGCCGCCCTGTACGCAGTGCCCGCGCAGGTGCCTCGCCCCAGGCCGTAGCTGCCATGGCCGAGCGCCTGGCCAATGCTCGCCGACCGCTGATCCTGGCCGGTGGTGGCGCACTGGCTGCGGGTGCACCGCTGGCGCTGCTGGCTGAGCACTTGCAGGCGCCGGTGGCACTGACCATCAATGCCAAAGGCCTGCTGCCAGCCAGCCACCCGCTGCAGATCGGTTCGACCCAATCGCTGGTCGTCACCCGTGAGCTGGTGGAAGAGGCCGATGTGGTGCTGGCGATCGGCACCGAACTGGCCGAGACCGACTATGACGTGACCTTCAAGGGCGGTTTCAAGATTCCCGGCAGCCTGCTGCGCATCGACATCGACCCGGACCAGACCGTGCGCAACTACCTGCCGGAGCTGGCGCTGGTGGCGGATGCCGAGCTGGCCGCGCAATCCCTGCTCGAGGCCTTGCGTCAGCTACCCGCACCGGTGCGTGCCGAGGGCTGGGGCGTTGCTCGCGCGCAGCGCCTGCGCGACGCGTTGGCAACGGGCTGGGACCAGCCGACGCTGAGCCAGACACGCCTGCTGAACAGCATTCTGCAAAGCCTGCCCAACGCCATTCTGGTCGGTGACTCGACCCAGCCGGTTTACACCGGCAACCTGACCCTGGACATGGATCAGCCGCGCCGCTGGTTCAATGCTTCGACCGGCTACGGTACTTTGGGCTATGCATTGCCAGCGGCGATGGGCGCCTGGTTGGGCAGCGCCGAGCAAGCGGCCGAGCGTGCGCCAGCGGTCTGCCTGATTGGCGATGGCGGCATGCAGTTCACCCTGCCGGAACTGGCCAGCGCGGTAGAGGCGCAGGTGCCGATGATCGTGCTGCTGTGGAATAACCAGGGTTACGAGGAGATCAAGAAGTACATGGTCAACCGGGCGATCGAGCCGGTCGGCGTGGACATTCATACCCCGGACTTCATCGGCGTGGCGCGGGCGTTGGGCGCCGACGCGGAGCATGTTGCCGATGTCGAGCAACTGCAGGCTGCGCTGGGACGGGCGGTGGAGCGCAAGGGGCCGACCTTGATCCAGGTCGACCAGAACCAGTGGCAGGCGGCAGTAGCGGGCTAGTTCAGCCCGCACTGGCCCGCAACCGCGCCACATCTCGGATCGGCGGTGCGCCATACAGCCGGCTGTACTCGCGGCTGAACTGCGACGGGCTTTCGTACCCCACCCGATAGCCCGCCACCGCCGCTTCCAGGCCGTCGTTGAGCATCAGCCGCCGCGCCTCCTGCAGGCGCAGTTGCTTCTGGTATTGCAGCGGGCTCATGGAGGTCACGGCTTTGAAGCGGTGATGCAAGGTCGAGGTGCTGAGGTTGACCTCGCGGGCCAGGTCCTCGATGCGCAGCGGCTGCTGATAGTTCTGGTTGAGCCAGGTGATGGCCTGGCACACCCGGTGGGTCTGACTGTTGGCCAAGGCGATTTCGTACAGACGATAACCCTGCGGCCCACGCAGCAGGCGGTAGAGAATCTCGCGACGAATCAGCGGCGCCAGCATGCCGATGTCGCGCGGTGAATCCAGCAAGCGGACCAGCCGCAACAGCGCGTCGAGCAGTTGCGGGTCGGTGCGTTCTACATACAGGCCACGGCCGGAGGGCAGGTTGGGCACCAGCATCGGCCCGCTCTCGGCGATCAGCTGGCTTATTTCGGCTGGGTCGAGGTCCATGCGGATACCCAGGCTTGGGTTCTCCGGGCTGGCGTCCAGCTTGACACCGCTCAGCGGCAAGGTCACCGATACCACCATGTAATGCAACGGGTCGTAGGCGTATTGTTCGTCGCCGAGGAACAGGCTTTTGCTGCCCTGCGCCAGGATGCACAGCGCCGGTTGAGCCAAGGTCGGCACCGAACGGACGTTCTCGGTATAGCGCACCAGATACAGGTCGTCGATGGCCGAGACGGGGCCATGGGGCTCGCCGGCGTGCTTGCGGATCAACGCGGCCAGTTCCTGGCGTTGCACTTCCAGGGTCGGGTCGATGGACGGGGCGGTGGTCATGATGGCTTTCCTCTGCTGACCGACGCAGCATAGGTTTGGGCAATGACAGGCGCTAGTCGAAAGCTGCACGTCGATTGCCTGATCCTGTCGCGCTGCAGGATCAGGCAATCGGCGAGCAGTAATGGCCTAACGCGTCGCGCGCGCCAGCCCCTAACCTTGGCAGCCTGGTTTATCGGCCCGCCTGCTTCAAGGAGATCGTGCAATGACCCTACGACAACCGGTCACCCATCTGGCTTTCATCCGTGCCAGCAGCGGTCGCTCCGCAGAACTCGGCGCGCGCCTGCGCGACCTGCTGGAGCCGTCCTTGCGCACCCCGGGCTGCCTGAGCTTCACCGTGCAGCGCTCCCAGGCCGACGCCGACCTGTGGCTGCTCAGCGGCAGTTGGCAGGATCAACAGGCGATGAGCGGTTACTTCGCCTCGCCCACCCTCAATGTGTTCGGCGAGCTGGTTCAGGCGCAAGTCGTCAGCAGTCTCGACTTGCATACCTTCGATTGAAACACGGTTAGAATGCCGCCCCTCGATTAACAGGCGGATGGCAACATGGCACGTAGAGAATTCCCGCATTTCGAAGCGGTTTCGGCGATGGTCCCGGTGGAAGGCGGTGGCTATAACGCCGCCATCGCGGTCAAGGCCATGGGCATGGGCGGCGCGCCGCGTTTCCACAAGGTCCTCGACGAGCAAGTGTTCAAAAGCGCCGTGGCGGCTGACGAAGCCGCCTGCGCCGAGCTTGCACGCCTGCAGGGCGTGGGCGAGGAAGGCGAACTGATCTGGTGATCAGGCCTTTGGGCGAGCCATTTTGAACAGGTTGCCCAACTCGAAGTAATCCGCCGGGCCACCACCACGCAGGATCGGCTCGGCGGCAGCGGTATCGTAGATACCGTTCTTCAGCAGGTGCTCGGCAATGTGCACCGCCACCACCTCTCCCAGAATCAGCCAGCTGGGCACCAGTTCCTGATCGGCGCGTTTGAGCTGGACGATCTGGCTCACCTTGCACTCGAAGGCCACCGGCGTTTCGCCTACGCGTGGCACCTTGACGATATTCGATGGCACCGCAGTCAGGCCGCTCAGCTCGAATTCGTTGACATCCGCGGCGACGGCCGCGCAGCTCTGGTTCATCTGCTCGGCCAGTGGCCGGCTCGCCAGGTTCCAGACGAATTCGCCGGTCTGCTCGATGTTGTTCAGGCTGTCTTTGCGCCCGACGCTGCAGAAACCGATGATTGGTGGAATGTAGTTGAAGGCGTTGAAGAAGCTGTACGGCGCAAGGTTCAGCTGGCCGTCCTGGTTCTGCGAGGAGATCCAGCCGATGGGGCGCGGGCCGACGATGGCGTTGAACGGGTCGTGGGGCAGGCCGTGGCCTTTGGCGGGTTCGTAGTAGTACATCTGTCAGCATCCTGGAAACGAGGTGCTTAGTGTGCCAAGCCTTAGTCCGCCTGAAAATGATCAAGCCCGGCGCGAGGCCGGGCTGGTAGCGCGCAACAGGGATCAGCTGAGGCGGTGGGCGTTGGTGTGGTCGTAGCCGTCTTCGGCGAAGCGTTGGGCGTTGGTGTGGTCGAAGCCATCTTCGGCGAAGCGCTGAGCGCCGGTGTGATCGAAACCATCCTCAGCGAAGCGTTGTGCACCGGTGTGGTCGAAGCCGTCTTCGGCGTAGCTGGCCGATTGAGTCTGGGCGGCGGCGAAAGTGTGGGCGTTGGTGCGGTCGAAACCATCTTCGGCGAATGCGCCAGCAGCGAAGACCGAGAGGGCCAGGGTGAGGATCAGTTTGCTTTTCATGGTCATTGCTCCTTTGGGTGCGAGAGGTTGTTTGTTTCTATGGGTTTAATGCTACTCCGATTAATTTGATTAAAAAGCGCAAAAAATAGTCTCTAAAAATCGAATTAATAGATAAATATGGTCGAGCGCTGTGTCTTCCAGCGGGTGCCGATGCTTCTTCGTGAGGTGCTTCAAACCCAAGGCGAGCGCAATGCTTCACCAGCCATTGCAGATTGGAGGAGCAGGATTAATAGGTGGTTAAGAACGAAAAATCTTAATTTGTAACTGCGTATGACGCTTTTTTCATATATCGCCAACCGATTTTTCAGGCTCTGCTCAGCACCATCGCCGCACTCAATTCCGGAGCGGCAAACAATGAACAAACTTCCGCAAATCACCCTGGCCTTCTGGGTCATGAAGATCTGCGCCACCACCCTTGGCGAAACAGCCGGTGATCTGCTGTCGATGACCCTCAACGTTGGCTATGCCGTCAGCTCGATGGTGCTGATCAGCGTGTTCCTGGTGACCCTGTTCGGCCAGCTGTTTTCGCGCCGCTATCACCCGATGCTGTATTGGCTGGTAATCCTATCCACCAGCACGGCCGGGACCACTATGTCCGACTTCATGGACCGCACCCTGGGCCTGGGCTATGCCGCAGGTTCGGCAATCCTGATCGGTATCTTGCTGCTGACCTTCCTGGTCTGGCGCCTGAGCGGCAACCCGCTTGACGTCACCCGCATCAAGAATCGCACCGGTGAAATCTTCTACTGGGTCGCCATCCTGTTCTCCAACACCCTGGGCACAGCGCTGGGCGACTATCTGGCGGACGACTCTGGGCTGGGTTTTGCCGGTGGTGCACTGCTGATCGGCAGCGCCATCGCCGTGGTAGTGCTCGCCCGTTACTGGACGCGCATCCCGGGTGTGGTGCTGTTCTGGGTGGCGTTCGTGCTGACCCGTCCGTTCGGTGCAACGCTGGGTGACTTCCTGACCAAACCGCACGAGAAAGGCGGCCTGGACTTCGGCACCATCGGTTCTTCCGCTGTGCTGGGTGGCGTGCTGCTGGTGATGGTGCTTATGGCGAACTGGTACCAGCGCCGTGAGCCGCGTCAGGTGCTGGAGATGTCCTGAAGCAAGAAAGGGCGCCCTTGATGGGGCGCCCTTTTTCTATGCGGTTGTCACAATCAGTCAGTAGTAATCCGCGAATGCTGCTTGGTGTCCTTCATGGTCGCATACACCAGCAGCGAGCAGGCGATGCACGCCGTGACGTACCAGTAGAAGCCGCTTTCCATGCCGACGCTCTTGAACCACAGGGCCACGTACTCGGCGGTGCCGCCGAAGATCGACACGGTCAGCGCGTACGGCAGGCCGACGCCCAGGGCGCGGATTTCGGTAGGGAACAGCTCGGCCTTCACCACTGCGTTGATCGAGGTGTAGCCGCTGACGATGATCAGCGCCGCCATGATCAGGAAGAACGCACCCCACCAGCTCTGGATGGTGTGCAGGGTGCTGAGGATCGGTACGGTGAACAGGGTGCCGAGCACGCCGAAGGCGATCAGGATCGGGCGACGGCCGATCTTGTCGGACAGGCCTCCGATGACCGGCTGCAGGCACATGAACAGGAACAGCGTGGCCGCCGAGATGGTGGTCGAATCGCTGATGCTCATGCCCACGGTGTTGACCAGGTACTTCTGCATGTAGGTGGTGTAGGTGTAGAAGGCCAGGGTGCCGCCCATGGTCAGGCCGACCACGGTCATCAGCTCCTTAGGGTGGCGCATGAGGGTGCGCATCAGGCTTTCCTTGGCCTTTTCCTTCTTGGTGAAAGAGGCGGTTTCTTCCATGCCGCGGCGCAGGTACAGGGCAACCACTGCGCACAGCGCACCGATCACGAAGGGCACACGCCAGCCCCAGGCGTAAAGCTGCTCGGTGGTCAGGGTCTGCTGCAGGATGATTAGTACTGCAAGGGCGATGAGCTGGCCGGAAATCAGCGTCACGTACTGGAAGCTGGAGAAGAAGCCACGGCGGTCCTTGCTGGCCATTTCGCTGAGGTAGGTGGCCGAGGTGCCGTATTCGCCGCCCACCGACAGGCCCTGCATCAGGCGTGCGATGACCAGCAGGACCGGCGCGGCAACGCCGATGGTTTCATAGCCTGGGGTCAGAGCGATCACCAGGGAGCCGGCGCACATCAGCAGCACCGAAGCCATCAGCGCGGCCTTGCGGCCCTTGCGGTCGGCGTACAGACCCATCAGCCAGCCACCGATCGGGCGCATCAGGAAGCCCACGGCGAAGATCGCGGCGGTGTTGAGCAGTTGTGCGGTGGAGTCGCCGGCAGGGAAGAAGGCCTTGGCGAAGTACAGCGAGAATGCGGCGTAGACGTACCAGTCGTACCATTCGACCATGTTGCCGATGGAACCGCTGAAGATCGACTTGAGGCGGCTGGCGGTGGTTTTTTCAGCGGCGGGCGTGACGGCCGCCCCGGCTGGCAGGGAGGTGGCGTTATCCATCAGGGATACCTTCTCGTTGTTTTTGTGGAGCGCGCCGAAGCGCAGCTTGCCAGGGCAATTGCAGAAGGTGTGCCAAATGGGTGCGTAACGATCCAAATGGGGGCGTTGCAGCGTCACGGGAACCGCGAGTTACCTGGCGCGGCGCAGTTCTCTGGGGGGCGGGCGTGCCCGAGAAAAGCTGCACAGCAGCCCCGAAATCTCGCAGGAATAAGCGGATTTTCGCCTATCAAGGTCCGTCGATAAGCGGATTTTCGCCTATTCCCGCTCGACGAATGCCTCGCGGACCAAACCATGGCGCTGCATCTTTTCGTTCAGCGTGCGCCGAGGCAGCTGCAAGGCCTCCATCACCGCCTTGATCTCCCCCGCATGCTGGCGCAAAGCAGCGCGCAGGCACTGGGCCTCGAACGCTTCCATCTGCTCAGCCAACGACTGCCCGGCAGGCGCTACCTCGATGTTCGGCGAGCCCAACCCCAGTGCATGCCGCTCCGCCGCATTGGCGAGCTCACGCACATTGCCCGGCCAGTCATGGGACAGCAGCTGCGCCAGTTGCGCACCGCTCAATGCTGGCGCCGTGCGCCCCAGCTTGGTCGCGGCCGCACGGGCGAAATGCTCGAACAGCAGCGGGATATCCTCACGCCGTTCACGCAGCGGCGCCAGGCACAGTTCCGCCACGTTCAGGCGATAGGCCAAATCCTCGCGAAAGCGCCCGGCGCGAGCCTCTTCGAGCAAATTGGGCTTGGTGGCGGCAATGATGCGCAGGTCGACGCTGATGCTCTGGTTGGCCCCCAGTCGCTCCAGCTTCTGCTCCTGGATCACCCGCAGCAGCTTGGCCTGCTGGGCCAGTGGCATGCTCTCGATCTCGTCGAGGAACACCGTACCGCCGTTGGCGTATTCCAACTTGCCGATGCGTTTGCCCTGGGCGCCAGTGAAGGCACCGCTTTCGTGGCCGAACAGTTCGGCTTCGAACAGTGCTTCAGGGATGGCCGCACAGTTGAGCGCGACGAACGGCCTGTCGGCACGCGGGCCAAAGTCGTGCAGGCAGCGCGCCACGCGCTCCTTGCCGCTGCCGGTTTCGCCGCGGATCAGCACGTTCACTGGCAGGTTGGCCAGGTCCAGCACCTGTCGGCGTAGCTGCTGCAAACCTTGCGACATGCCGAGCAGGGTCGTTTCCAGGCGCGACTTGAGGTCAGCCTGTTCATGCAGACGGCGGTTCTCCAGGACCAGCTGGCGTTTCTCCAGGGCGCGGCGCAGGCTGCCCAGCAAGTGCTGCGGGGTGAAGGGCTTTTCGAGGAAGTCGTAGGCGCCGTTGCGCATGGCCTCGACCGCCATCGGCACATCGCCATGGCCGGTCAGCAGGATCACCGGCAGGTCCGGGTCATCCGCCTGCAGGCGTTCGAGCAGTTGCAGGCCACCCATGCCCGGCATGCGTACGTCGCTGATGATCACCCCGGCAAAGTGCGCGGGCAGCTGGGCCAGGCAGTCTTCGGCGCGAGCGAACAGTTGCACGCTGAAGCCCGACAGGCTCAGCCATTGCTCGACCGCAGTGCGGATGCTGGCCTCATCATCGACGACGATCACTGAATTCAACATACAGGCTCCAGGTCACGGGGCAGGGTCAGGTTCAAGCGGGCGCCGCCCGGCAGGTTCTCGGCGTGCAGCTGGCCGCCGGCTTCGACGATGATGCCATAGGAAATCGCCAGGCCCAGGCCCAGGCCTTCGCCCACCGGCTTGGTGGTGAAGAAGGGGTCGAAGACCTTGGCCAGGTCCGCATCGGCAATGCCGCCGCCGGAGTCCAGCACGCTCAGGCGCCACTGCGCGTGGTCCGGTTCGATGCGTACCTCCAGGCGCTTGTAGCGTTTGTCGGCCATGGCGTCGAGGGCGTTGCGCAGCAGGTTGATCAATACCTGCTCAAGGCGGATCGCATCGCCCCGGACCCAGGCCGGGCGGGCCAGGTACAGGGCCACTTCGACTTCCTCGCTGCGAATGCGGGTGTCCAGCAGGTGCAGGGCCTGGTCGACCACGGTGGCTAGGTCGAGGCGTTCGCGCAGGCCGACCGGGCTGTTGCGGGCGAAGGTCTTCAGGTGGCTGGTCAGTGCGGCCATGCGCGCGAGCATCTGCTCCAGCGGCTCGAGGGCCTTGCGCGCATCGTCGTAGCGGCCGTGGTCGAGCAGCAGCCGCAGGGTCTCCAGTTGCATGCGCTGGGTAGTCAGCGGCTGGTTGATCTCGTGGGCCATGGCCGCCGACATCTGTCCCAGCGCGGCCAGCTTGGCCGACTGCACCAGGCCTTCCTGGGCGGTGTGCAGCTCGCGGGTGCGTTCCTCGACCTGGCGCTTGAGCTCTTCGCGGCTGCGCTGGCGCAGGCGGGCCAGGCGCAGGCGCTGGCTGACGAACAGTGCGGCGAATACCAGGCTCAGCCACACGGCGGCGGCGCCCAGTGCAGCGTTGCGGCCAGCGGCTTCGACCTGGGGTTTGCGCAGCAGGTGCAAGGTCCAGTCCTCGCCCTCCAGCGGCAGGCTTTCCCAGAGGTATTCGACGGCGCCATCTGGGCCCTGCACGCGGCTCAGGTGACTGTTGCTGGCGAAGCGGGTCAGTATCTGGTGCTGAAGCGGCACCAGCGGCTGTTTGTCGTACTGGCGGGTTTCGGCCAGTTCGGCGCGGTCGGCGCCGCTGAGTGGCTTGAGTTCGCGGTAGCGCCAGCCTTCCTGGTTGGCGATGAAGGTGATGCCGCGGGCGTCACTGACCAGCAGGATGTCGTTGCCTTGGCGCCATTCGCGTTCGAGTTCAGGGAACTCCAGCTTGACCACCATGGCGCCGAGGAAGCGCCCCTGTTCATCGCTGACGGCACTGGCGAGGAAATAGCCCGGCACGCCGCTGGTCACGCCCACTGCGTAGAAGCGGCCACTGCCCTGGCTGCGGGTCTGCTTGAAGTAGGGGCGAAAACCATAGTTGGAACCCACGTAGGTGGTCGGCAGGCGCCAGTTGCTGGCAGCCACGGCCAGCCCGGTGCGGTCGAGCAGCTCCAGGGTCGAGGAGTTGGCGGCGCCGTTGATGCGCTCGAGTTTGAGGTTGAGCGTGTGCTGCATCTGTTCGCTGACCGGACCGCGCAGGGCTTCGATCAGTTCCGGGTCCAGCGCCAGCACAGCGGGCAGGGCACGGTAGCGATCGATCAGGGTGTGCAGGGCGTTGGCGTACAGTACCAACTGCTGGCTGGCGCGGCGGGCGTCGTCCTGCATGGCTTGTCGCTTGGCCTGGTGCATGGCCCAGCCGGCACTGAGGGCGGTGCCGAGTACGATCAGCAGAGTGATCAGCCCCAGACGCAGGGCGCGAAAGGAAAAGGGCATGGGGCGGATCCGGGTGATGGGATATCAGGACCGGCCTCTTCGCGGGTAAACCCGCTCGCACAGAGGCCGGTGCAGGCGACGAATCAGTTACAACAGTTCGAAGCTCTTTTGTTGCACTGCCTCGGAATCCAGCCCGACCTGGACATTGAACTCGCCAGGCTCGGCCACCCGTTGCAACTGGCCATTGTAGAACTTCAGATCATCCTCGCTGATGCGGAAGGTCAAGGTCCGCGACTCCCCGGCCTTGAGCATCAGTTTCTGGAAGCTCTTCAGTTCCTTGACCGGTCGGCTCATCGACGCCGAAACATCCTGCAGGTACAGCTGCACCACCGTCTCGCCGTCAAGCTTGCCGGTGTTTTTCACCGTCACTTTGGCCTCCAGGGTGTCGCCGCGCTTGAGGTCCTTGTTCGACAGGGTCAGGCCCGACAGCTCGAAGCTGCTGTAGCTCAGGCCATAACCGAACGGGTACAGCGGGCCGTTGGGCTCTTCGAAGTACTGCGAGGTGTAGTTGCCCGGCTTGCCTGGGGTGAACGGCCGACCGATGCGGGTGTGGTTGTAGTACATCGGGATCTGCCCGACCGAACGCGGGAAGGTGATGGCCAGCTTGCCCGACGGGTTGTAGTCGCCGAACAGCACATCGGCGATGGCGTTGCCGCCTTCGGTACCGGAGAACCAGGTTTCGAGCATCGCATCGGCCTGGTCACGCTCCCAACTGATCGACAGCGGGCGGCCGTTCATCAATACCAGGACCAACGGCTTGCCAGTGGCCTTCAGGGCCTTGATCAGCTCGCGCTGGCTGGCCGGGATTTCCAGGGTGGTGCGGCTAGACGACTCGTGGGACATGCCACGGGACTCACCGACTACGGCCACCACCACATCGGACTGCTTGGCGGCCTTGACCGCTTCATCGATCAGCACGGCCGCAGGGCGCGGGTCATCGACAATTTCCGGGGCGTCGAAGTTGAGGAAGTTCAGGTAGTCGAGGATCGCCTTGTCGCCGGTGACGTTGGAGCCCTTGGCGTACACCAGCTTGGCCTTGCCCTCGACTGCACGGCGCAGGCCTTCGCGCACGGTGACCGAGTGCATCGGCTTACCGTCGGCGGCCCAGCTGCCCATCATGTCGATCGGGGCATCGGCCAGCGGGCCGACCAGGGCGATGGTGCCGGCCTTTTTCAGTGGCAGGGTCTGGTTGCGGTTTTCCAGCAGCACGAGGCTGCGACGCGCCACGTCACGGGCGGCGTCGCGGTGCAGGCGGTTTTCGGCGTAGTAGTCTTTCAGGTCGGTTTCGGCCTTGCCGATGCGCACGTACGGGTCCTTGAACAGGCCCATGTCGTACTTGGCGCCGAGCACCTCGCGTACGGCCTGGTTCAGCTCGTGCTGGGTCACTTCGCCGGACTTCAGCAGCCCGGGCAGCTCTTCGCCGTACAGGGTGTCGTTCATGCTCATGTCGATGCCGGCCTTGATCGCCAGCTTGGCGGCTTCGCGGCCATCGCGGGCGACACCGTGGCGGATCAGCTCCTGGATGGCACCATGGTCGCTGATGGTCACGCCCTTGAAGCCCCATTCTTTGCGCAACAGGTCGTTCATCAGCCAGGTGTTGGAGGTGGCCGGCACGCCGTTGATCGAGTTGAGCGCCACCATCACCCCGCCGGCACCGGCGTCGAGCGCGGCGCGGTAGGGCGGCAGGTAGTCGTTGTACATTTTCGGCAGGCTCATATCGACCGTGTTGTAGTCGCGCCCGCCTTCCACCGCGCCATACAGGGCGAAGTGCTTGACGATGGCCATGATGCTGTCGGGATTGGCCGGGCTGCTGCCCTGGAACGAGCGGACCATCACCTGGCCGATCTTCGAGGTCAGGTAGGTGTCTTCGCCGAAGCCTTCACTGGTGCGGCCCCAACGTGGGTCGCGGGCGATGTCGACCATGGGCGCGAAGGTCATGTCCAGAGCGTCGGCCGACGCTTCGATGGCCGAGGTGCGACCGACCTTGGCGATGGCGTCCATGTCCCAGCTGGCGGCCAGGCCCAGGCCGATCGGGAAGATGGTGCGCTCGCCGTGGATGGTGTCGTAGGCAAAGAACATCGGGATCTTCAGGCGGCTGCGCATGGCGGCGTCCTGCATCGGCCGGTTCTCGGGGGCGGTGCGCGAGTTGAACGTGCCACCAATGCGACCGGCGGCGATTTCTTCGCGGATCTTCTCGCGAGGCATTTCCGGGCCGATGCTGATCAGGCGCAGCTGGCCGATCTTTTCGGCCTCGGTCATCTGGCTGATCAGATGATCGATGAACGCCTGCTTGTCCTGCAGGGGCGGGGCGGTAGGGGCGGCAAGGGCCGCCTGGCTGGCCAGGCCCATGGCCAAGCCCAGCAAAGACAGTTTCATCATCAATCCCATTGTCGAGGCCTTTGCCGTATCCACGGTGATACGTGCGCGGCCGAAGTTTTCAGGCGACTATTGTTGTACGATTCGCGGGTAATGCTTCCAGCGGCGGATTATGCCTGAATATGTCAGCCGCGGACGAAGCCCCGAATGCCGGGACAACAACTATAAGAACGCTGAAGAGAGCGAAGGCATGACCCCCCTCAACGAATACGAACGCCGCCTGGTGGCCGAGGCCATCGCCCGGGTCGAGCGGCGCACTGATGCGCAACTGGTGACCGTGCTGGCGCGCCGCGCCGATGACTATGCCTACCTGCCACTGTTCTGGGCCGCCGTGCTGGCGCTGGCCGTGCCTGGCCTGCTGCAGTGGTTGCTGGGCTGGCCCGGGATACGAGGGCTGCTGGTCGCCAACATGCTGCTGTTCATTGGCCTGTGCCTGCTGCTGCGCAGCCCGCGCCTGGCAGCCATGCTGATTCCTGCTGCCCTGCGCCGCTGGCGCGCTTCGAGCCTGGCGCGCCAGCAGTTTCGCGAACAGAACCTGCAGGGCACGGAAGGTGCCACAGGGGTGCTGATCTTCGTCGCCGAGACCGAGCGACATGTGGAAATCCTCGTCGACCAAGGCATCGATCATCATCTCGATGCCCAGGCCCGCGCCGTGTTGGTTGCGCGTCTCGCCGAACAGGTTCGCCAGGGGCGGACCTTGCAGGGCTTTGTCGAGTGCATCGAGGCGTGCGGTGAGTTGCTGTGCGAACACGTGCCACGCACCCATGCGCGCAACGAACTGCCCAACCGTCTGGTGATTCTCGACTGAACTGGTTGGCTCAGGGTGTAGAATGCGCGGCATTGCGCAACGCGCCCCCTGTTATCCGAGGCACCCGCTTTCCATGTCCGCCAGTACTTCCGCTTCTTCCGCGCCGGATGCGCGCGCCCAGTTCCTTGACCTGCTGAGTGCCGCCCTGAACGGCAACACCCTGGTCAAGCTGGTGCTGGCGCGCCATGTCGGGGCCGACCAGACCCTGCAGCGCATCATCGCCAAGCCACTGCTGGTGAAAGGGCAGGCCCAGCTGTCGCTGGTCTACCGCCATCAGACCCGCGACATCACCCGCAACCTGCCGCTGGACCAGGCCCAGGCGCTGGTCGCCGAGCTGCTGCCGGGGAGCTTCCGCAATGCCCACCTGTTCGACGCCGACGGCGAAGTGCAGCTGACCTTCAGCAAGAAGGGCAAGCCGATGCTCCAGCGCCACGGCGCGCAGGCGCCACGCGAGGCGCTTGCCAACACCGGTCATGACCGTGAGAAGAAGCGCTACCTGGAGCTTTCGCGGCCATTCCTGCGCGACCTGGGCGTGACCGATGCCCAAGGCGCGCTGATCCCGTCGATGTCGCGCAAGTGGAAGCAGATCAACAAGTTCATCGAAGTCTTCGACCACGCCCTGGCCAATGCCCCGGTACCGGCCGAGCAGACGCTGCGGGTAGCCGACTTCGGCTCGGGCAAGGGCTACCTGACCTTCGCCATGCATGACTATCTGCGCAACACCCTGGCCCGCGAGGCGCAGGTGACCGGGGTGGAGCTGCGCCAGGACATGGTCGATTTGTGCAATGGCGCTGCGCAGCGCCTGGAACACTCGGGCCTGGAATTCCAGTGCGGCGACGTGCGCAGCGTGGTGCCCGAGGCCATCGAGGTGATGATTGCCCTGCACGCCTGCGACATCGCCACCGACTACGCCATCCACACCGGCATCCGCTGCAACGCCGCCATCATCATGTGCTCGCCGTGCTGCCATAAACAGATCCGCCCGCAATTGCACAGCCCGGGGCTGCTGCAGCCCATGCTGCAATACGGGCTGCACCTGGGGCAGCAGGCCGAGATGCTTACCGACAGCCTGCGTGCGCTGTATCTGGAAGCCTGCGGTTACGAGACAAAAGTGTTCGAGTTCATCTCCCTGGAACACACCAACAAGAACAAGATGATTCTTGCGGTGAAGCGCCGGCAGGTGGGGGATAACGCGGCATTGCAGGAGAAGATCGGGCAGCTCAAGGCGTTTTATGGGGTGCAGGAGCATTGCCTGGAGACGTTGTTGCGGGCCGATAAGCTGATCTGATTACAGCAAGATGAAGTGCACTGGAGAACTGCTCCTGTATTCACGTAGGAGAATTCCCAAGAACACTTAACGGCCGTTTTGATCCTCATGGGTTCTGTGGCGTGATTGTTCGTCAATCTCGATGGTTGTCATTTGACATGGAGCACGCCAAAAAAACCTGGCAATTTCGCCGTCAGCTAAGGCGCGTCGTGGACAACTGCACCAGCAGCATGGCCAAAGCTGGTAAGAAGAGGTAGCAGTGGAATACGAGTTCACCCTGAAGTATCAACTGATCGAAGACGAAAACATCAATGCGATGCTGGAGCGTTTGGCCGAGGCAGGCTGTGATGATGCAATGGTTGGAGTTGGGCAGCCAGGCCGCTTGGCATTGGCTTTTGTGCGCGAGGCGCCCTCTGCCGTGGAAGCCATTGAAAGTGCGCTGAGTGATGTACGTAAAGCAGTGCCCGGTGCCCGCCTGATCGAAGCGACACCCGACTTGGTAGGGCTTACCGACGTAGCGGAAATCATCGGTGTGTCACGGCAAAACATGCGCAAGTTGATGCTTTCGCATATGTACAGTTTCCCTACACCTGTTCATGAAGGCAGTACATCGTTGTGGCATCTTGCGGATGTGCTGATCTGGTTGCAGGCGCGGGGAAGTTACGCGATCGGTCAGGACATTGTGGATCTGGCTCGGGTAGCTATGTCTGTCAATGTTTCCCGTGCACATGCGCGCGTTTTCGGTTAAGTGCGAAACCAGCCTTTGCAAGCTAAGTTGAGCGCGGCAATTAGCGACGCGCTGACGCCACCTCGATTGCCAACCCCTCCAACCCCAACGGGTGCGTACTGGCATCGAAGAATTGCAACGCCATCCCGACTATATCCCCGAACCGTTCGACAAAGTGCTGCTTCTGGTTGATCACCGATGCCTCGCTCAACGGCCGGATGGCAATCGACAAGTGTTTGGGCCGCGCTTGGCGAATGGCTTCGACCAAGTGCTGGTCAGTGCCATCCAGATGCTGCCCGAACAGGCACAGTCCCTGGCTTTCCTGTGCCAGTTGCCCCAACCCCCAGGCGAGGTAGTCCGAGTTGCGGATGGCGCGCATTTTCTCGTCGCTGCGTTCTTCGTTGACGAACAGCGGCACTTCACCGGGAATGTTCACGGCAAAGCCGTCCAGCAATTCGGCGCTGTCGGCGCTGCGCTGGCGGGTGCTGCCATCGGGCAGCTTGAGCAGGTGCAGGCCGCCATGCAGGTGCAGTACGCGGGTGCCTTCGCTGCGGGTGCGGCGTACGTCGAAGAACCCTTGATCGTCGAATAGCGTGGCGAAGCCCTGCGGGTTGTGCTGCATGGCCCAGGGCAGGATCAGGTCGTAGTTGCTGGTATAGACGCTGCGGTATTCGCGCAAGGCATGGTTGATCGACGCCAGGGTGGCGGCGGGCACCAGAGGCCAGGGCAGGTGCAGGGTGCGGATGGCGTGGATCAGGCCTTCCTTGATCGAGTAGTAGCGGTTCAGCGGCGCGGTGGAATTGATGGCCAGGGCGGCGTTGGCGCGCACGGTGTGGTTGAGGGTGCTCAGTACCGGCTCGAACAGTTCGGTGCCCAGCGACTTGAACAGGGCCTGGTCGCTGATCGCCAGGCCTTTCTTGCGCCCGGCGCGCTGAGCTTCCTCGTACAGCGAGAAATAGCCGAACGGTTTCCACAGCGCGCGACTGGCGCCGTTGCCCAGCAGCAGGGCTGTGCACGGGTGGCGCTGGTTGAGGTCTGGCCAAGAGGCGAGGCGGGCGTCGAGAGCTGGCATGTGCGGTCCGTTCGGTGGTGCGGGAAACGGCGGGGACTTTAGCATGTCATGCAAGGTGTGCGAGGGTTGGTGTTTAGATTACAGCCTTGTGCTGCCTGCAACGCAGGACGAAAGAGGACTTCTCCATGCGCAATCCGCTGCTCCGCACCCTGGCCCTGAGTACACTGTTCTCGGCTGCCTTGGCCTCAGCCACTGATGGCAAGACCTTGGCCGCTGCCCAAGGCATTCCTTACCCGGCGGTGATCGCCCATCGCGGCGCTTCCTACGATACCCCCGAATCCACCACGCCTGCCTACCTGCTTGCCCGCGAGCTGGGCGCCGATTACCTGGAACTCGACCTGCAACGCACCCGCGATGGCGTGCTGGTGGTGGTCCACGATGATGAGCTGTCGCGCACCAGCAACGTCGCCGAGCGATTTCCCGAGCGCGCGAAAAGCCCGGTCAGTGCCTTCACCTTGGCTGAGCTGAAATCGCTGGATGCTGGCAGCTGGTTCAATCAGGCCTACCCGAAGCGTGCCCGTCCATCGTTCGAAAAGTTGTCGATCCTGACCCTGGACGAAGTCATCGACATCGCCGAAGGCAACCCCGACCGCCACCCCGGGCTGTATATCGAAACCAAGGTGCCCAACCAGTTCCCCGGCATCGAGAAAGACCTGAAGACACGCCTCGAAGCCCGTGGCTGGCTTGATCGGCCGGGGCGGGTAGTGTTGCAGACTTTCGACCGCAACAGCCTCAAGTTGCTGCACGAAGCGATGCCGCAGGTGCCGAAGATCCTCTTGCTGTGGGTGGGCAACAATGGCATTGCATCGGCATCCGGGCAGGATTTCTCCCAGTCAGGCGAGCAGGACAAGGCCGCTTTCTATGCGCGCCAACAGCCCAAGGACAAGGCGGAGTACTTGCGCTGGCTCGACCATGCAAAGCAGGAGGGCGCAATCGGTACCGGCCCGTCAGCCACGCGCACTCATCTGGGCGAGCAGAGTTACAGCGACCTGATCCAGCCGTGGATGAACCAGGCCAATCACCAGCGCGGGCTGTTGGTCCACGTCTACACGCTCGATGACCGGGTCGATTTCGACAAAGCCATGAAAGCCGGTGTCGACGGAATCTTCACCAATCGGGCGGGGGAGCTTTTGCGCGCCTATCAGCGCCCGGCAGAAAGTGAGTCGGTTCTGTTGAAGCGTTTGGGATACTGAATCAATAAGCAAGTGCCCTGAGGACATGGTCAGGGTCGTTGCGTATGGAACGTAGCAAAGCCTTGGCCGGTCCGGTAGGTTCCCTGCGCCCTTGCTCCCAGTTCCTTAGCGTGGCGACCTGAACATCGATCATCTCGGCGAAACGCACTTGGGACAAACCCGTGGATTTACGGATGCTCCGGACCTGCAGCGCATCTATCCTTCGATCAAGCCACTCGCATCGGGAGTGCTCATCAGTTTGACTTGAAGGAGCCGGTAGGTGTCGTCTCCAAGCAGCGTTTTCACTCGTTTGGTGAACACGGGCGTTTCAATGAAGAGCGTAGCAGGATGTGCGCCATTGGCGTAGTCGATGGTTGCCCGACGCTACGAGAAGGAAGAAATCCCAGCGCTTATTCTGCGTGGGAGGACGAGGCTAGTGGATGGTGCAGTGGCTAGCAGGTCGTCCACTTCCGACTCAGATGTAGTCCGATTCTCTATTTAATTACTGGCGCCTTGCGATTCTTGTTTCGCCAAACCCGATAAGCCCGAATTCCCGCCCTTACCGAGCCAAACAGCAACTTTTCTTCCATCTCACGCGCCATTCCCGAGCGCACCAGCATGCGCAGGAAGGTGCCGCGGGCACGGGCGATGGCGAAGTGGATGCCCTGCGCCGTCAGGGTGTCACGCACCTCGCGCAGGGCGGCGATGCCGCTGACGTCGATGCTGCTCACCGCTTCCGCATCGAACAGCACCGCCTGGGGCTGGGCCTGGCTTTGCACGGCTTCGAGCAGGCGCATCTTGAAGTAGTCGGCATTGAAGAACAGGATCGCGTCGTCGAAGCGGTACACCACCAGGCCCGGCACGGTGCGAGCGTCCTTGTTCTTGCGGATGTCGACCTGGCCTTCGGTGCCCGGCAGCCAGCCGAGCACGGCGTCGGTGGGTTGGTAGATGGTGTAGAGCAGGCGCAGGATCGCCAGGGTCACGGCAAAGACGATGCCCGGCAGGACGCCCAGGCCGAGCACGCCGACCGTGGTCAGCAGGCACAGCCAGAACTCGAAGCGACTCAGGCGCCTGATGCTGCCCAGCGACTTGATGTCGATCAATCCCCAGCCAGCCATCAGCAGCACGGCGCCTAATACCGCCTGAGGGATCCAGGCCATCGGTGCGGTGAAGAACAGCAGAATCAGGGCGATCACCAGTGCCGCGACGATGCCGACCAGCTGGCTCTTGCCGCCTACCATGTCATTGACTGCCGTGCGCGAGTCGGCGCCGCTGATGGCAAACCCCTGGGAAATGCCGGCGGCCAGGTTGCTCACGCCAAGGGCGACGAACTCATGGTTGGCGTTGATCGCATAGCCGTGCCGCGCGGCGAAGCTGCGCGCGGTAAGCATGGCGCTGCAGAAGCTCACGGTGGCGATACCCAAGGCATCGCGCAGCAGGCTCTTGGTTTCGTCCAGGTTGCTGTGGGGCCAAGCGAGCTCGGGGATGCCGGACGGCACCGGGCCGAGGATGGCGACGCCGAAACGATCCAGGCCGAGCAGGCCGACCAGCAGGGTAAAGATTGCCACGGTCACCAGGGCCGCCGGCAGGCGAGGGTAGCGGCGCGGTAGCAAGATCAACAGTGCCAGCCCGGCCAGGCCGATAGCCAGGGTCATCCAGTGGATCTCGTTCAGGCGCTGGAAGAAATTCACCACGCTGAGGATGAAACCGTCTCCCTCGATCTTGAACCCCACTACCTTCGACAGTTGCCCGGCAATCAGGCTCAAGCCGATACCGTTGAGGTAACCGATCAGGATCGGGCGCGAGAAGAAGCTGGCGATGAATCCGGCGCGTGCCAAGCCGGCGACAATCAGCATCAGCCCTACCAGCACGGTGACGATCACCGACAGTTCGGCGATGCGCTGTGGGTCGCCCATGGCCAGTGGCGCCACGGCGCCAGCGATCATGGCGCAGGTGGCGGCGTCGGGGCCGACCATCAATTGCCGTGAGCTGCCGATCAGGGCATAGACCATCATCGGCAGCACGCATGCGTACAGGCCGTATTGCGGCGGCAGGCCGACGATCTGGGCGTAGGCGATGGCGATGGGGATCTGGATAGCGGCCACCGAAAGCCCGGCCTGCAGGTCGGCATGGAACCATTCACGGCGGTAGTGCATCAGGTTGGCAAGGCCGGGGAGCCAGCGGGAGAGAAACATGCGTCGTCCTTTCGAAATGTTTCACGGATCCATGAAGCATATGCGCCCCAAGCCGTTTCGCTTGCAAGCGAATTGAAGCGGAAGGTGTCGAACGCGGCCTTGGGCCATATCAATGAAAGGGCAGAAACGAAAAAAGGAGCCTCGGGCTCCTTTTGACAGCGATGACGTTGCTGGAACGCCATGCGGGGTATGCAATGTGTGGAGCGGGTAGAGGGAATCGAACCCTCAACTAAAGCTTGGGAAGCTTTCGTTTTGCCACTAAACTATACCCGCGTCTGCGCTGGACTTTTTACCAGAACCCTCCCCGAATTAGAAGCCCAAGTTATAAAAAAGCTTGTCGGCGCCCCATGACCTGCGGGTACGGGGTCCGGGACGCCGATGCGCTCAGATGGCCAATGCATGTTGCCCCTGGATGTATGGGTTAGCGCGTTGACGGGACTCGCGCACGGTCGGCTTGAGGAAACCCAGCATGACGTTGCGGGTGTTTTCAGAGGCTGACTTGTTTTCCATGTCGAGGAAATGGCCAGCGTCGCGGATCACGCTGAACTGGCTGTTGCCTACATGTTTGCCGAACTCGCGTGCATCTTCGACGGTGGTGTATTCATCGCGGTCGCCGTTGATGAACAGCACCGGGATGTCGATGTTGCGCGCGCCGTTCAATGCCCGTTGCAGGTCACGTTGCAGCACTTCGTTGATGTGGAAGTGCATCTGCGCGTACTCGTGGCTGTCCAGGCCGCTGACATGCCGGTAGTTGAAGCGCTTGAACAGCGATGGCAGGTACTTGCCGATGGTGTCGTTGACCAGGTTGCCGACCTGGTAGCGATCGCAGGCAGACAGGTACCGGCAGCCACGCTCCAGGTAGTCGCGCATCGGCTCATTGATGATCGGCGAGAACGAACTGACCACCGCCTTCTTCACCAGCCGCGGCTGGTGCGCCAGCGCCAGCAGGGTGCAGGCACCGCCCCAGGAGAAGGACATGACGTGGTCGCACTGGAAGCGCTCGATCAGTTCAAGAAGGATCTGCGCCTCGTCTTCCTTGCTGATCAGCCGTTCCTGGCGGTTGTGCGGCTTGGACTTGCCGGCATATGGCTGGTCGTACAGCACAACGTTGAATTGCGGGTGCAGGTTACGCACTGTCTGGGCGAACGAGGCCGTGGTGGCCAGCGACCCATTGATCAGTATGATCGTCTTCTCGGCCGTATCCGCGCGATAGAACTCCGTGTAAACCCGATACTGACCTTGGATATCAAGTACAGCGATTTCTGGCCTCATGTCATCGACTCCTGGCGCAAAAAGGGTAATCGCGTCACCTAGGGTGCACGTTCTTTATGACAGGTAGGCATTCGCCTGAATAAAACGGGGGGCCCTGTGTCGATCCTTGGCACACGCGTCGACGATTTTGTTGTGGCGGGCAATCTGCCGTGCCCCAAGGCATCTGGGCCTTGGGTGGCCGGCAAAAGGTGTCATGAACTGCAGGCGTGACTGATTGGTCACTCGCGGACTGACGAGTTGAGAGTCAAGCAGTGGGGCGGGGATCCCGCAAGTGCCGTTTGCGCAAATTTGTGACTCGGGCCGCTCAGCGGTCGTATGCCTGTATTACGGCATTCAGACCGAGGTGATTTCTTCCACCGTAAGCGCCCTGAATTCGCCAGGTTGCAGGCCTGGATCGAGGCGGATCGTACCCATGCTTTCGCGATGCAGGCCGACCACCTTGTTGTCGAAATGGCCGAACATGCGCTTGACCTGGTGGTAGCGCCCTTCGACGATTGCCAGCCGTGCCTGACGCGGGCCAAGGATGTCGAGTTGGGCGGGCAGGGTGGTCAGGTCTTCGAAGGCGAAATAGAACCCTTCGCTGAACTTGGCGACATAGTGCGCGCCGATCTCGTCTTCGGTTTCCACCAGGTAATGCTTGGGCAGCTTGGTGGCCGGCTGGGTCAGGCGCCGCGACCACTGGCCATCGTTGGTCAGGATCATCAGGCCAGTGGTGTTGAAGTCCAGGCGCCCGGCAATGTGCAGGTCGTCGCGCAATTCGCTGGGCAGCAGGTCGAGCACGGTGCGGTGCTGCGGGTCTTGCGTGGCGCTGACGCAGCCAGCGGGTTTGTGCAGCATCAGGTAGCGCGCGGGGCGGCCGGCCTGCAGCAGTTGATCGTCCACTTCCACGCGGCTGAATTCCCGGACGTCCGCCTTGGGGTCGGTGACCACTTCGTGATCCAGGCGCACACGGCCCTGCACCAGCAGCAGGCGCACTTGCTGGCGGTTGTAGCAGGGCAGGTTGGCGAGGAAACGGTCGAGGCGCATGGCAGCGGGTAAAGTGAAATGTGGGCGCAGTTTAGCGGTTTTTCACTTTAGAGCGGTGCCGGCTTGTTCGCGGGCGAGCCCGTTCCCACAAGTTGGTCTTCCACGGCGGCGCAGCGTGGGCATAGACAGGCCTTGTCGCGCAGTTCGGCAGGCAGGGCCTGGAGCACGGCCGGGTCGATGGTCACGCCGTAGCACCAGCAGGCCTGGGTGGCACTGCGTGCGTCGGCCAGGCTGCACTGGTTGAGGGCGCCACAGGCAGGGCAGTGCTGGCTGTCATTCATGTTCGGTTCCAAGTGTTTCACTGCAGACGCGGTTGCGGCCGGCCTGCTTGGCACGATAAAGCGCACGGTCGGCGCGGGTCAGCAGGGCGTGCAGGGTGTCGCCCGGCTGCAAGGCGCTGAGGCCGATACTGGTGGTCAGGCGCAAGGGTTGATCTTCGTAGCTGAAGGTCAGTTGCTCGGTACGACGGCGGATCTTCTGGGCCACCTCGATGGCCTGCTGGCCCTCGGCCTCGCGCAACAGGACGATGAATTCCTCACCGCCCCAGCGGCAGAGTATATCCGACTGACGCAGGCTGCCCTGCAGCACGTTGGCGAACTGGCGCAGCACTTCGTCGCCTGCCAGGTGGCCATGGGTATCGTTGAGCACCTTGAAGTGATCGAGGTCGATCAGCAAGGCGACCAGCGGCGCGCAATCGCGCTGGGCTTCCTGCAGGGCCTGGGCGGCCAGCAGGTCGAAGCTGCGTCGGTTGGGCAGGCCGGTCAGGCTGTCGAGGGTCGCCAGCGCCTCGGTGCTGGCCTGATGGCGCCTGAGCATGCCATTGAGCAGCGACAGTACCACCAGAGTGATCATCGCGCAGATCACCAGGTTCAGGTACAGCGAGTGGCGAATCGGGTCCAGAGCGCCGGTCTCGCGTTTGTCGACCAGCAGGTACCAACCCAGTTCGGGCAGCTGCCGCACATTGAGGAAGTGGCTGTGACCTCTGCTGTCCTTGTATTCGTGGCTGCCCTCGGTGGGCGTCGGGCGCTGCGCCAGCAAATCGCTCAGGTCGGTATTATCGGACAAGGGTTGCCCCACTTTCAGCCCATGCGGGCCGCCCTCCGAGCCGGTCAGGATGAGCTTGCCCTTGGCGTCGGTGAAGAACACCGAGCGCTGATAGCGGCGCTGATACTTGTCGATCAGCTTGATCACCGCGTCCACGCTCAGGCCCACACCGGTGGCGCCGATGAAGCGCTGCTGATAGTCCAGCACCGGGTAGTTGATGAACACCGTCAGGTTGTCCTGGTTGGCCATGTCCAGGTCGACGTTGATCTCATACGGCGTTTTCATCTCGCGCAGGCGGAAGTACCAGGCATCGCGCCAAGTGTTCGGTACCACGTGCTTGAGCACGCCCTTGGCCTGGTAGTAGGTGAGGGTGCGGTCAGAGACGAAGAACGAGGTGAAGGTGTCCTGCTTGCCCATGACCTCGCCGAGAAAGCGAGTGATGCGCTGGGTGTCCTGTTCACCCGCCAGTACCCAGTCGCGCAGGAAGGTGTCCTGGGCCATCATCGAGGCGATCAGCACCGGGCGGATCAGGTCTTTCTGGATTTCCGAATAGACGGTATCGGAGGTCAGAGGCAGCTCGGTATTGACGATGCCGTCGCGGATCGCGCTGCGCGAGGCGAAATAGCTGATCAGCGATGTGGCGAGGAAGCCGCAGGTCAGCAGCAGCAGCAGGGCAAGAATCAGCGAGCGCTGTGAGAACAGGGCGGAGCGTGAAGGCATGATCTTCCCGTGATGTGTGCCGAGGCGCTCATTCTAGTGAGATGACAGGCAAATGACTGCATGTTTTTAAAGGTTATTTCGACCTGTATCAATTTGTTGCTGAAATGGCACTGCACCTTGGCGCCGTTGTCTGATTCATTGTCGATGAACGCATTTGCGTCGACGCTCGCCAGCGCCGCTGTTCGAGCACCTCTGCGGTCCAGGAGGCCGCCATGTCCTATCGAATTCTGCTGATCGCCCTGCTGGGTCTGATGACGTCCGCCTGCGCGCCCTACTACGGGGGCGGTGACTATTACCGATCGGATTACTACACCACCGATCGCTACGTAACGCCGGGGTACTACCGCTATGACCGCTACTATGTAACGCCGCAGACGCGTTACTACTACCAGCCTGCACCCCGTTACTACCGGCCGGCTCCGGCACCTTATTACCGGCCCAATCCGCAGCCGGGGATGAACCAGTGGCATGGCAACCCGCGATACGATTATGGCAATCGCCAGCGCAATGACTATGGACGCGATCGCGACCGCAATGACTATCGCGATGGCAGCCAGCGTTACCAGCATGATCGCTGGCATTCCAATAACCGTAGGGACAATGACGGCCAGTCGGAACGTGGGCGTGGAGGCGACCACAACTGGCAGCGTTAAGGCTGTCATGCCCCCAGGTCGGCCAGCGGGTGCCGCCCTTCCCACACCTTGGTAAAGTGCGCCTCGACCACCGCCGCTGGCACCTGCGCCACATCCGGCCAGTGCCAGTGCGGCTGGTTGTCCTTGTCCAGCAGGCGCGCTCGCACGCCTTCACTGAATTCCGGATGCCGGCAACAATTGAGGCTCATGCTGTACTCCATCTGGAACACCTGGGCCAGTGACAGGTGTCGGGCACGCTGGATCTGTTCCCAGACCAGGTGTGCCGTCAGTGGGCAGCCTTCATGCAGGCGTTGTCCCGCTTCGGCCAGCAACGGATCAGGGTGATGCTTGAGACTTTCCAGTGCGCGCCAGGCCGCAGCAGGGTCGGCCACATCCAGCAGTTCGTCGATCACCTGGCGCCGCGGCAGCCACTGCGCCGCAGGCAGCTCGGCCCAGGCGCGATGCTGTTCGGCCTTGAGCAAGCTGTTCAACTGCAGGCCGGTCTGCTCCTGCCAGTTCAGTTGCAGCAGCTCTTCGACCAATGCCTCTTGCTGTTCTTCCCCAAAGAAACGATCAGCCAGGTCCAGGTCGAGGGCATCACGGGCATTGATCGGTGCCCCGGTCAGCCCTAGGAACAAGCCAAGCTTGCCGGGCAGGCGGGCGAGAAACCAGCTGGCGCCTACGTCCGGATACAGGCCAATGCTGATTTCCGGCATGGCCAGCCGGCTGCTTGGGGTGACGATGCGTACACCGGCGCCCTGCAGCAACCCCATGCCGCCGCCCAGCACATGCCCGTGGCCCCAGCACAGCAGGGGCTTCGGGTAGGTATGCAAGAGGTAGTCGAGGCGGTATTCGGCGGCAAAGAAGGTGGCGGCCAGCGGCGGTATGCTGCCGGGGTGGGCAAGGCAGGCCTGGGCCAGCGCTCGTACATCGCCGCCGGCGCAAAAGGCCTTGGCACCGTTACCGCGCAACAGCACGCAGACGACGCCAGGGTCGCTGGCCCAGCTATGCAGCTGTTCGCCCAGCACTTCGATCATCGGCAGGTTGAGGGCATTGAGCGCCTTGGGGGCATCGAGCGTGGCGATGCCGATTCGGGCGCCATCGGCGCCGGTGAGTACCTCGCAATGAATGGCCATGGACTACCTCGCGAAAGTATCCCCCAAGTATGGCCCGCATCGCCGATCATGCCGGTCGTCGGTCGGATCGATTGACAAGGGCAAGTGGCTTACCTAGTGTCGCGCCATTGTTTACGGATGGCCCCATGACTGAAGACGATCGCATCAAACTCGAACCCAGCTGGAAGGCTGCACTGCGCGCCGAGTTCGACCAGCCCTACATGCACCAGCTGCGTGAGTTCCTGCGCCAGGAGCACGCGGCAGGCAAGGAGATCTACCCGCCGGGGCCGCTGATCTTCAATGCGCTCAATTCCACGCCGCTGGAGCAGGTCAAGGTGGTGATCCTCGGCCAGGACCCGTATCACGGACCGGGCCAGGCACATGGCCTGTGCTTCTCGGTGCAGCCGGGCGTGCCGGCGCCGCCGTCGCTGGTCAACATCTATAAAGAGCTGCAGCGCGACCTGAACATCCCGATTGCCAGCCACGGTTACCTGCAGAGCTGGGCCGAACAGGGCGTGCTGCTGCTCAACACGACCATGACTGTCGAACGGGCCAATGCCGCTTCGCATGCGAAGAAGGGTTGGGAGTTCTTTACCGACCGGATCATCCAGGTGGTCAGCGAGCAGTGCCCGAATGTGGTGTTCCTGCTGTGGGGGGCACATGCCCAGAGCAAGCAGAAGCTGATCGATGGCACCAAGCACCTGGTGCTCAAGTCGGTGCACCCGTCGCCACTTTCGGCGTATCGAGGGTTCCTTGGCTGCGGGCACTTCAGTCGCACCAACAGCTTCCTCGAACAACGTGGCATGGCGCCCATCAACTGGGCGCTGCCGCCACTCTGAAGGCGGGCAGGGGCTGCACGGCAGCCCCTAGTTCAGAGCTTTGACCCAATACCTGAACAACGGCTCCGCCAGAAACAGCACCAGGATCAACCGCACCACCTGCAGCGCCGTCACCAGCGGCACCGACAACTGCAGGGTTTCGGCCGTCAGGCTCATCTCGGCGATTCCACCCGGCATCATCCCCAGGGTCAGCGAACGCAGGTCCAGCTCGGTCATCACGCTCAACCCCCACGCCGCGCTGCCGGCAATCGCCATGCACAGTGCCGTGGCCAGCAGCGTGCGCCCAAGGAAGGACGGCGCGCGGCGGAAGAACGCGCGGTTGAAGTGGCAGGCCAGGCCGCTGCCGATGAGCCACTGACCGATCTGGCTGGCACCGTTGGGCAAGGCGATCTGCAGGTTGCCCGCCAAGCTCATCGAGGCGGCGACCAGCAACGGCCCGAACAGCCACGGGTTGGGTTGGCGCAGACGCTGCCAGGCAAACCCCACCGCCACGCCCAACGGCACGATTAGCGCCAACCAGCCCCAGCTGACACTGCCGGCGTGATTAAGCGGCACGCCGTCACCAAGCAGGAGTTTGAACAGCGCCGGCACGCACAGCACCACGGCCAGCACGCGCAGGCTCTGCGCCGCCGCCACCTGGCTGAGCACCGCGCCATTGCGTGCGCCCAGGTTGACCATCTCCCCCGAGCCACCGGGCATGCTGGCGAAGAACGCCGTGGCGCGATCTTCACCGCTACGCCGCAGCAGCCACACGCTGATCACGCTGGAAAGCGTGGTGAACAGCGCACCGAAGAAAATCAGTGCGAAATGGCTGGCGACCTGTTCGATCACCGCTGGGGTGAAGTGCAGGCCGATGCCGATGCCGATGATGCACTGGCCGCACTTGCGGCCATTGGGGATTTCCGACAGCTGCCAGGGCGTCAGGCAGCGCACCAGGATGATCGCCAGCAAGGAGCCGACCATCCACGGCAAAGGCCAGCCGACCTTGCTGGCGGCAAAACCGCCAGCAAGGCCGACCAGCCCGGTTGCGACAAACAGCGGCAGTGACCGATCAGGCATCAGCCATGGCCCGGCGCTGCAGGCTGCGCTTGCGCCAGATGCGCAGCAGCGGCAGGGTCAGCATGCAGAGGGTCAGGACCCATACCGACAGGCTGATCGGGCTCGACCAGAGGATGCCCAGCTCACCGTTGGAAATCGACAGGGCCCGGCGCAGGTTCTGCTCCATCAGGCCGCCGAGGATGAAGCCGAGCAGGATCGGCGACAGCGGGAAGTCCAGCTTGCGCAGGATGTAGCCCATGATGCCGATGCCGACCATCAGGAACAGGTCGAAGGTAGTGGCATGCACGGCGTACACGCCGATCGCCGTGATGATCGCGATCACCGGCACCAGCGCCCAGTTCGGCACGGCGAGGATGCGGGTGAAGATGCGGATCATCGGGATATTCAGGATCACCAGCATGATGTTGGCGATGAACAGCGAGGCGATCAGGCCCCAGACGATGTCCGGCTGCTGTTCGAACAGCAATGGGCCCGGGGTGATGTTGTACAGGGTCAGCGCGCCGATCATCACCGCCGTGGTGCCCGAACCTGGGACGCCGAGGGTCAGCATCGGCACCAGGGCGCCGCAGCAGGAAGCACCGATGGCGGTTTCCGGGGCAGCCAGGCCACGGGCGTCACCTTTGCCGAACTTGCCATTTTCACCGGCCAGGCGCTTCTCCGTCATGTAGGCCACGGCACTCGCCAGCGTGGCGCCGGCGCCCGGCAGCACGCCCATGATGAAGCCCAGCAGGCCGCAGCGGATGTTGACCACGAACACCGAGGCGGCTTCCTTGAGATTGAACAGCATGCGCCCGGTGGCCTTGACTGCTTCGTGGCCATGGTGTGTCTTCTCCAGCAACAGCAGGATTTCGCTGACGGAGAACAGGCCCAGCACCAGTACCACGAACTGGATACCGTCGGCCAGGTGCACACTGTCGCCAGTGAAGCGGTATACGCCGCTGTTGGCATCGATACCGACTGCCGACAGGAACAGGCCGATCAGTGCAGCAATGAAGGTCTTCAGTGGCTTGTCGCCGGCCATGCCGCCGAGGGCGACGATGGCGAACACCATCAGCACGAAGTATTCCGCCGGGCCGAAGGCAATCGCCCATTTCGCCAGCAGCGGGGCGAACAGCACCATGCCGCAGGTGGCGATGAGGGCGCCGATGAACGAGCTCCAGGCCGACAGCGACAAGGCCACACCGGCCAGGCCCTGGCGCGCCATCGGGTAACCGTCAAGGGTGGTCATCACGGTCGAGGCTTCGCCCGGGATGTTCAGCAGGATCGAGCTGATCCGGCCGCCGTATTCGCAACCCAGGTAGACCGCGGCCAGCAGGATCAGCGCCGACTCTGGTGGCAGGCCAAGGGCGAAGGCGATCGGGATCAGCAGGGCCACGCCGTTGATCGGCCCCAGGCCAGGCAGCAGGCCGACCACGGTGCCGATCAGCGTGCCCGACAGGGCGGTGACCAGGTTGTAAGGGGACAGGGCGACGCCGAAGCCCTGGCCCAGGTAGCTCAAGGTATCCATGTGTCAGTTCTCCAGTACGCTCAGCAGGCCGAGGGGCAGGGGTACGTCCATGACGCGGTCGAACAGCCAGTAGAGAAACACGCTCATGCCCACCACCACGAGGGTGCTGTGCAACCAGCGGCCGCCATACAGAAGGGCCATGGGGATGCCGACCAGGATGGCGCTGAGGATGAAACCCAGGGCTTCGAAGGTGGCGGCGAAGATGATCAGCAGGCCGACGCAGGCGGTGATCTTGATCAGGGTTTCGCGGTCCAGTTCAGGCTCATCGTCCTTGCGCACGATGGGCGTGGGGCGGATCGCCAGGTACAGCAGGGCAAGGCTCATCAGCCCGAGCATCAGCAGCGGGTAGGCACGCGGGCCGACGGGTTCGTAGGAAAACGCGGCCTGGTAGGGCCAGGCCATCACGGCCAGGACTGCACACACCGCCAGCAGGGCCAGGGCGAAGATGCGTTGCAGGATCATAGGAGAATCCTCATTGAATCGCGGGCCCTGTAGGAGCGGGCTTGCCCCGCGAACACCGGCGGAGCCGGTGCCATGCACCGCGCCGGCTTCTTCGCGGGGCAAGCCCGCTCCTACAGGAATCGGTGAAGGGGCCTGAGAGGCTTACTGGATCAGGCCGAATTCCTTGGCCAGTACCTTGTACTCAGTCACCTGCTTCTTCACATAGCTGTCCAGCTCCGCGCCGGTCATGGCGAACGGGAACAGCTCGCGCTGGTCACGCAACTTGGCGAAGTCTTCCGAGGCCAGCATCTTGTCGAACGATTCTTTCCACCAGGCGTACTCTTCGTCGCTCACCTTCGGCCCGAGGTAGAAGCCGCGCACCACCGGCCAAACGATGTCGTAGCCCTGTTCCTTGGCAGTGGGGATGTCCTTCATCTCTGGCTCGTCCAGGCGGTTTTCCGAGAACACTGCGAGGATGCGCATGTTGCCGCTCTGGATATGCGGCATGGAGTCGGAGATGTCGGTGGAGCCGACCTGGATGTGCCCGCCCAGCAGCGCGGTGGCGATCTCGCCGCCGCCTTCCAGGGCTACGTAGCGCAAGTCGCGCGGGTTGATGCCGGCGGCCTTGGCGATCAGCGCGGTCTGCATCCAGTCCTGGCTGCCGACGGTGCCGCCGGAGCCGATCACCACCTTGCTCGGGTCTTTCTTCAGTGCCGCGACCAGGTCATCGAGGGTCTTGTAGGGCGAATCACTCTTCACGGCAATGGCACCGTAGCTGGTGCCAACTGCTGCCAGCCATTTCACTGCGTTCTCGTCGAAGCGGCCGAACTTGCCTTGGGCCAGGTTCAGCAGCGAACCGCTGGACCAGGCCACCAGGGTGCCGGCGTCGGCCGGGCGCTGTGCGACCACGGCGTTGTAGGCCACTGCGCCGACACCACCGGGCATGTAGGTCACGCGCATCGGCTTGCTGAGGATCTTCTCCTGCACCAGGGCGCTCTGCACCAGTTTGCAGGTCAGGTCGAAACCACCACCGGGCGAGGCCGGGGCGATGCATTCAGGGCGTTTCGGTTCGGTGGCGAGGGCATTGCCGGCCAGCAGCAGGCAGCCGGTGGCGAGGACGAGGCGGCGCAGTGAAAAGGTCATCGAATGTCTCCGTGAGCGTTTTTGTTATGGGTTACCACAGGGCTACGCTGTAGCTCACCAGCAGCCGTACTTCGTCCGCATCGCGGGCGAAGTTGGAGCGGAAGGTGGCGTTGCGCAGGCGCACGGCGACGTTCTTCAACGGGCCGCTTTGTACCACGTACTTCAGTTCGGTGTTGCGTTCCCACTCCTTGCCCTCGCCACCGGCAGCGCGGCTGACGTTGTCGCCGTTGATGTAGCGGGTCATGAAGGTCAGGCCGGGGACGCCGAGGGCGGCGAAGTTGTAGTCGTAGCGCGCTTGCCACGAGCGCTCGTCTCTACCTGCGAAGTCGTTGATCTGGACGAAGTTGACCAGGTACGGATCGGCACCATCGATGTAGGGGAAGGCGCTGTCGCCGGAAAGCTGCTGCCAGGCGGCGCTGACCTTGTGCCCGCCCAGGCTGTAGCTGAGCATCGTGTTGAAGGTGGTGTTGTCGATGCGCCCGGCCTTGGCCGCGCCGGCATCGTCGCTGATCGCCAGGCGCACGTCGGCGCCGAAGGTGCCCGGGCCCCACGGCTGGGTGGCGAGCATGCCGATGAAGTGCTGACGGTAGATGTCGTCGAGCTGGGCGAAGTGGTAGCTGCCGGTGATGCGATCGGTGAACTTGTAGTCCAGGCCGGCCAGGTCGAGGTTGTCGGCGCTGAAGGTGCCACCGAAGCGGCCGTTCTTGTTGTTGAGGGCCAGGTCTTCCCAGTTGGTGTCGTTGCGGTCCTTGGCCTTGTCCAGGCGCCCGCCGGTGAAGGTCAGGCCCTTGATCTCCTGCGAGGTCAGCAGGCCGCCCTCGAAGGTTTGCGGCAGGATGCGGCCGTCGTTGGGCTGCAAGGTCGGCAGTTCAGGGATCAGAGTGCCGATCTTCAGTTCGGTCTTCGACACTTTGACCTTGCCGGTCAGGCCGAGCTTGGAGTACTCGTCGGCAGCCTTGCCGTCATCGTGGGTCGGCAGCAGGCCGGTGTCGGTGCGGTCGGGGCTGGAGTCGAGCTTGATGCCCATCATGCCCAGCGCATCCAGGCCGAAGCCCACGGTGCCATCGGTATAGCCGGACTCGAAGTTGAGCATGAAGCCCTGGGCCCACTCGTCGCGCTTGGATTGTTGCGCGCTGGTGCCGTCGCGGAAGTCGCGGTTGAAGTACATGTTGCGGGTTTCGAAGGTTGCCGTGCTGTCTTCGAAGAAGGCGGCCTGGCTCAGCGGGGCGACACCGGCAAGTGCAAGGGCACTGGCGATGGCAGAAGGGCGTGCGGACAGGGAACGGCTAGGCGCGAACGCCTTAGGCTGCGATGACAGCATCGGGATGACTCCGTTTTTTTATTCTTGTTCGTTGCACCTTGCTGGTGCTTTTTTCGGCGCGTGGAGCGACCGTGATGCGATGCTAGGCAATGAACCTTTCGCTAACCTTTCAGTGTGAAAGGTTTGCTACAAGGGTCTTCACAGGCTTGGCGACGGCGGTACACTCCGCGCCACCGCCCCACCCGAGCAGGGAGAATCCGATGCGTGTGCTGCTGGTCGAAGACCATCTGCAACTGGCCGAAAGCGTGGCCCAGGCCCTGAAAAGTCAAGGCCTGACCGTGGATGTATTGCATGATGGCGTGGCTGCCGACCTGGCCCTGGCCAGCGAGGAATACGCCGTTGCCGTACTCGACGTGGGCCTGCCGCGGATGGACGGCTTCGAGGTGCTGGCGCGCCTGCGCGGTCGCGGCAAGACCCTGCCGGTACTCATGCTCACTGCACGCAGCGATGTGAAGGATCGCGTGCATGGCCTGAACCTCGGTGCTGACGATTACCTTGCCAAGCCCTTCGAACTGACCGAGCTGGAAGCGCGGGTAAAGGCCTTGCTCAGGCGCAGCGTGCTCGGTGGTGAGCGCCAGCAGCGTTGCGGGCCACTGGTCTACGACCTGGACACCCGGCGTTTCAGCCTGAGCGAGGAAAACCTGACCCTGACCTCGCGTGAGCAGAGTGTGCTTGAAGCATTGATTGCCCGCCCAGGTCGCGTGATGAGCAAGGAACAGCTGGCCGCCCAGGTGTTCGGCCTGGACGAAGAGGCCAGCCCCGACGCCATCGAAATCTACATCCACCGCCTGCGCAAGAAGCTCGATGGCCACTCGGTTGCTATTGTCACCTTCCGCGGGCTGGGTTACCTGCTTGAGCACCGCGATGCGTGACAATGGCAGCTTGCGCGGGCGGCTGCTGGGTAACCTGGCGTTGCTGCTGGTGGTGCTGATGCTGGCCAGTGGCCTGAGTGCCTACTGGAACGGTCGCGAAGCGGCCGATACCGCCTACGACCGCACCTTGCTGGCTTCGGCGCGGACCATCGCCGCCGGGCTGTCCCAACGTGATGGCAGCCTCAGCGCCGATGTGCCCTATGTGGCACTGGACACCTTCGCCTACGACAGCGCCGGGCGTATCTACTACCAGGTTTTGGACATCAATCAGCAGCTGATTTCCGGTTACGAGAACCTGCCGCCACCGCCGCCCGGCACGCCGCGTACCGACGACTATCCGGCACTGGCGCGCTTCTACGACGCCAACTACCTCGGCCAGGACGTGCGTGTGGTCAGCTTGCTGAAGGCAGTGAGCGAGCCGAACATGAACGGTATGGCGGAAATTCGCGTGGCCGAGACCGAAGAGGCTCGGGTGCGCATGGCCCGTGGGTTGATGGCCGACACCCTGCTGCGTTTGGGCATGCTGGCCCTGGCTGCGCTGGTGATGGTGTGGTTTGCGGTCAGCGCGGCGCTGCGCCCCCTGGAGCGCTTGCGCACGGCGGTGGAAGAGCGTCAGCCGGATGACCTGCGGGCGCTTCCGGTAGTGCAGGTGCAGCGTGAACTGGGCCCATTGGTGCGTGCCTTGAACCACTTCACCGAGCGTTTGCGCGGGCAGTTCGAACGCCAGGCGCAGTTCATTGCGGAGGCGGCCCACGAACTGCGCACGCCACTGGCGGCGCTGAAGGCACGGGTCGAGCTAGGGTTGCGTTCGCAGCAGCCCGAAGAATGGCGGCAGACCTTGGAGTCGGCAGCGCAGGGGACTGATCGCCTGACCCATCTGGCCAATCAGTTGCTGTCGCTGGCCAGGGTCGAGAACGGTGCCCGGGCGATTGCCGAAGGCGGTGCCCAGCGCCTGGACCTGAGCCAGCTGGCCCGTGAACTGGGCATGGCCATGGCGCCACTGGCCTACAACCGCGGCGTGGCCTTGGCGCTGGAGGCCGAGGCGCCGGTGTGGTTGAAGGGGGAGCCGACGCTGCTCAACGAGCTGCTCAGCAACCTGGTGGACAACGCGCTGGCGCATACCCCGGCGGGTGGCAATGTGATCCTGCGGGTGCTGGCGCCGGCGGTGCTGGAGGTCGAGGATGATGGGCCGGGGATTCCTGAAGATGAGCGCGAGCGGGTATTCGAGCGCTTCTATCGCAGGGGCGTGCAGGGCAGTGGGCTGGGGTTGGCCATTGTGGGTGAGATCTGCAGGGCGCACCTGGCGCAGATCAGCCTGCATGATGGCGAGAAGGGCGGGTTGAAAGTGCGGGTGAGTTTCATCGCCGACTGATCTTCTGCCTGTACTGGCCCCTTCGCGGGGCCTGTGATGTACCTGTAGGAGCGAGGTTGTCCCGCGAAGAGGCCAGTGCAGGCAGCACCTGTCAGCGCAACATGCTCCGCGCTTCCAGCAACTCGGCAATCTCCAGTTCGGTACCAAATGGCAACCCAAGGTGCCGATAAGCCGGCAACGCCGCCAAAGGCCGGCTGCGCGCGCGTTGGCTCAGGCACTTGGCGATCTGCACTACATCGATGTAGTCGACCTTGTCGGTGCGCCGGTCCAGGTCCTGCACCTGGCTCGGCAGGTTGACCAACTGCTCGGGAAACCCCCATGAAGAAAGAATCTTGTCCCCCAACACTGGCTGGATCTGCTCGATCACATAGTGCAGGCAGACCGGGTCGGAAAGCAGTTCGTTGTGTTCTTCGGCGTAGATCAGCACCGGCAGTGCGCCGATCTGGTTGACCAGCCCACCTAGGGTTGCCTGGTCGGGTTTCAGTTGCGTAAAGCGGCGGCAAATTTCATAGCTGATCCCCGCAACTTCAAGACTGTTCGACCAGATGTCCCGCAATTTTTGCTCAACTGCAGACGAGCGGGCATGGAAGATCTGTTCGATCACCAGGCCGATCGCCAGGTTGCAGCTGTAGTTGATGCCCAATCGCGTGATGGCCGTGTGCAGGTCGGTGACTTCGACCGCTGCGCGCAGCAACGGGCTGTTGACCACCTTGATCAGGCGCGCCGACAGGGCGGCGTCACGGCCGATCACCTTGCTCAGGGCGGCAACGCTGATCTCGCTGTCTTCGGCGGCCTCGCGAATGCTCAGGGCTACCTCGGGCAGGGTTGGCAGGACCAGGTCATCGTTGTCGATGGCAGCGAGCAACTGCGCTTGAACCATCTCGGCCAGCTTGTTCATGAACGTCTCAACGGCAAGGGTGGTGCACTGTTCAGCGCTGGATTTCCTGATCGCGGTCCAGCTCGTACGGCAGGCTCAGCACCTGCAGGCGAGGGCCTTCGAGGCTGTTCAGGTGCAGGTTGTCGTCCTCCACCGACTCGGCGCTGAGCACTGCAAGCAGCTCGCAGCCCTGGCCGGTGCTGGCAGCCAACACCACTTCGCCAACTGACGAACCATGGGTCGGTGAGAAGATTTCCGTACCCGGAGCCGGATTTTCCTGCTGCTCGAGTGCCAGCCGGTACTGGCGGCGCTTGAGCTTGCCCAGGTACTGCATGCGCGCGACGATTTCCTGGCCGGTGTAGCAGCCTTTCTTGAAGCTCACGCCGCCGACGGCCTGCAGGTTGATCATCTGCGGGATGAACAGCTCGCGGGTGGGGCCCATGACCTGGCCGATGCCGGCACGCACTTGCCCCAGCAGCCAGTCGTTGAGGCGGCCTTCCGGCAACGCGGCTGCCAGCTGTTGGCGAATGCTGTCGGCTCGCTCTGCCGGTACCCAGAGTTCGGCGCGGTCGGTGGAGACGGCAATGGCAATCAGGCCATCATGGCGAACGGTACTACCCGCCGCAGCCGGAAGGTCCAGCCCCAGTGCCTGCAGCGCGGTGCCGCCAGCTTGCAGGCCGTAGCGCGCCCAGGCTGCGCTCTCGTCAGTGAGCGTGGCCTTGGAAAACACGGCGTACTTCTTCAGGTCGGCCAGTTGCGGCTCCAGCAGCTCGCTGGCCATGGCCAGCAGGTAGCCATTGCCCTCGGGCAGTATGCGGAAGCTCGACTGCATGCGCCCCTTGACCATGCAGCGGGCGCCGAGGCTGGCATGCTCGAGGCTGAGGTAGTTGATGTTGCAGGTCAGCTGGCCCTGCAGGAACTTGCCGGCGTCGGAGCCGCGGACGGCGAGGATGCCCTCGTGGGACAGGGGGCTGAAGAAAGCGGAATCGGCCATGGGTCATCGCGGTGGCTAAAGACTGGCGGCCATCATAGAACGCCAGTAACAAAATAGGTAGGTGACTAGACCAACGCCCTGTGTCGCTTCGTTCACTGCGCGGTATACTGCGCGACCATTCGAGGAGGGCCCCATGGTCGAACAAACTGAACTCAACCGGCTTTTCTGGCACAGCCGCCGCGGCATGCTGGAACTGGACGTACTGCTGGTGCCATTCACCCAGGAGGTCTATCCGACCCTGAGCGAAGCCGACCGCGAACTTTATGTCCGCCTGTTGAGCTGTGAAGATCAGGACATGTTCGGCTGGTTCATGGAGCGTACCGAGTCCGAAGACCCGGAGCTGCAGCGTATGGTCCGCATCATTCTGGATCGTGTCCAGCCCAAATGAGTGTTTCGAGTGCCGCTGGCAGGGCTCGCGCCTGTTGCTGGCGGCCTACCTGGGTTGCCAGGTGCTGGCGTTACTGGTCTTGTTACTGAGCGCGCTGCCCTGGTGGCTTGGTCTTTGTGTTCTTGCCGCTTGTATTGCCCACGCTCTCTGGGCGATTCCCCGCCGTATTCTGCTGACTGATCCCCATGCCGTCACCGGTTTGCGTCGTGACGCGTCGGGTTGGCGCGTGTTCAGCCGGGCGCTCGGCTGGCAACCGGTGCGCCTGTGTCGGGACAGCGTGGCGGTGCCGGGGCTGGTGGTGTTGCGGTTCGTCAGGGCAGGGCACTGGCTCGGCGAGAGCCAGTGCGTGCCTCGGGATGCCGTGGGGGCTGAACAGCACCGGCGTTTGCGGGTGAGGTTGAAGTTCAGCCGTCGCAGGTTCGACAGCTGTTTCAGAGCGGGCTGAGGATGGTGTCCTTGGCCTCTGGCAGCATTCCAGGGTAATCCAGGGTGTAGTGCAGCCCGCGGCTTTCCTTGCGCTGCATCGCCGAGCGAATCATCAGCTCAGCCACCTGTGCGAGGTTGCGCAGTTCGATCAGGTCGCGGCTGACCTTGTAGTTGCTGTAGAACTCGACGTGATGAGGCTAAACCCAATGGATACAGGGGTTTCAGCCGATGACCATCAACCAGCCCTCCCAAACTGGGACAAACCTGTTACAAACTGCCCTCGCCAAGCCATACCACTATCGCCGGTCTGGTCGCTATTACCTTCGCCTTCGCCCTCAAGGCACCGCTAAGGGCTTCTTCACGCTGTCACTCAGGACCACCGACAAGGCCACCGCTATGACCATCTCGCAAGACATCCTCTCGACCCTCAAGGCCTACCATCTGGACAACCCAGAGGCGTCATGGGATGAGCTGAGAGAGCGTCTGTTGGACATCGCTGAGTACAGCCTGACGATGGCCCATGGCGATAGCTCACTGGTTGCCTACGAGATGATTAACGATGAGCACCATCAGGCCCTCCGTGAGGCAAGCGCAAAGCTGCCCCTGAGCGTCAATCAGCAACGGGCTGTGAGTAAGGCACTGGAGATCATTGAGGCGTCTCAGGAGCGCATGAAGGGCAGGTCTGGGAATCTGGTGGAGATCGTAAAGGGTCTCAAGGATGAGCATTGTAGCACGTCAGTGGCCCTGTCTCCGTCCCTATCTGTAAGTTCATCTGAGCGGCTGACCTTCAAGGCTCTGTCTGCGCTGTACATGGAGGAACGCAAAGACAGCATTCAGGCCAGCACCATGCGGGACGTGAGATCGTCCTGTGAGGCTATCGCTACGATCCTCGGTGACTTGGACTTGAAGGCCCATACGCGGGAGGACATGAAGAACCTTCGGGACAAACTCCTTGAGGACCGCAAGCCATCGACGGTGAAGAAGCTACTGACCCGGCTATCAACTGTCATGGACTGGGCTGTGCATAACGGTTACCTCGATAAGAGCTTCGACAAGGGTCTGAAGCCAACGAAAGGAGCTGATAGCTCCCGTGAGGCGTTCTCTCAGGATCAGGTCAAGGCCCTCATGGCGCACGCTAAGACCCTGCCGGTGGACGCATGGCTGCGTTGGGCATTGTCCCTTGGGGTCATCGCTGGGACCCGTATCGAGGAACTCAGGCAGTTAACGAAGGCCGATGTTAAGCAGGTCGGGGATGTCTGGGTTATCGACATCAATAGGAACGATGGCAAGACAGCCAAGACCAAGAATGCTTTGAGGGTCATCCCGTTGACCGATGGCGCCTATGGGTTCGACCTGAAGGCTTTCCTTGAGTTTGTCCAAAGGGCGGACTCTCGCCTGTTCGCTTTGGGCGCTGGGCGATTCTCTGAGTTGCTCAATGGGCTTATCCGTGATGTCTTGGGTGTGAAGGCTGATCGGACGCAAACCTTCCACTCGCTACGGCACTCTCTGGCTGGTGCCTTGAAGGCCGCTGAGATTCCTGTTGGCACCGCTGAGTCCATCTTGGGGCACGCTTCGGGGTCGATCAGTTATGACCTGTATGGGGCGGGCAGTGCGGTTGAGGTGGGGCGTATGGCTGAGGCACTGAAGACTGCCTTTCTCTAATGGCATGAAGGGTCTGCCGCTTGCGGTGGACCTGCTTTGAAAAGCGTAATTTCATGGGCATCGAGCTGGATGTTCTCGTGGGTCACCCTGAGCATGACCTGCTGTTCGTGGCGACTCAGGTTGCCAGAGCTGCTGGTCTGAAAGACCCATCTGTCGCAGTACGGGACCACCGGAAGACTAAGCACGGGTCTGGGCACGGGAGGATGCTTGAGGCACTGATGGGGGATTCACCCATTAGCCGCCCAGAGGACCACTTGGGCCGCTGCCTGCGCTGCAACACGGTCATGTTCATTGAGTCCGAAGTGTACGCAATGCTGCTCAGGTCACGAGCACCTCAAACCGTAAGCGAACGGGCATTACAGGTTGCGTAACGGCAGCCAGTTATGCGGCAACAACTCGGCGATCTCACTGGCGCGCTGCGTCGGCAGCCGCATCAGCACATCTGAAAGACCCTCTTAAAAGGCTAGAAGTGGTGTCCACTTAAATAGGTGGACACCATCGCCTTTGGCGGTGGGGTCAGAAAGGTGTGTTTGCTGGCCGGTTACCTCAAACCGAACCGTTCCGTAAGTGGGTCACTGAGGAAGTCCTCCCGACCATCCGCAAGACCGGCTCGTACAACGCTGCTGAGTCGAGCAACCCGATTGCCGTGGGCATCATGGATGAGCTGAAGCTGCTCCGTGGGGAACTGGTGGAACTGAAGGAGATCGTTAAGGCCCTTGTTTACTGGACTTGATGGCTGGTGTCGCCAAATACCCTCACTATGGCTGCACGTTCGCAGCGGCCATCTGAGGACCACTTCCATGACCCTGCTCACCCAACCCGGACCACTGCACCGCCACGTCGATCACGAAACCGGCACCATCCTTCACATTGACCCAATCACTGGCGAGGTCATCCGCCGCAAGGACATGGTACGACCCGCAAACCTCGAAGCCCAGTATCAGGCATGGGCCGCTGAGCGTCGTGCCGATGAGTCGCTCTCTGAGGACCACCAGAAAGCCGCCAAGGGCCTTTCCAGCGACCCCCAAGGGCAACCCCAAGAGACCCCAAGCGATGAGCCTAAGCGAGGACGTGGACGCCCAAAGGCCACCTTCGCCAACCCTGTCGCAGCCTATATGTACCTCCTTGCGATTCCCGATCCGCTGCCATGGGTAGACGACATCATTACCGGGTCAATCATCACCAGTGCAGGAGTCACCAACGGAAAGATCAACGTCAAGGCCCGAGCGGTCATCGGTGCGTTGTTCCTTTCGGAGATCACAGCGGACGCCTGCAAGACCAATGAGTATTCCTTGAGGACCGCCCAGCGAATCGCCAAGGCTGCTCGACACGCTGCCCATGGGATCGCTTCGTATGTCGAGAGACACCCAGACATCAAGGCTGAGATTGTGGCTGAGGTAGGCGCAGAGGCTCTATTCCGGGGCTTAGCGACTTAACGCCGGATAATATAAAGAAAATCTCAACGACCATCTTCAGGTCAAAGCATCGACCAGACCCAGAGGGAGAGGGGTTGTTAATTACAACTCCCCTCATCTCAAAGGGCATCTTTAAGAACACCTCAAAGGAGACCTTCCAACATGACCAGCATTGTCTGCCCAGCTAACTCACGCCTCACCGAACAAGATATGTCAGTCTTGTCTACTGTATTCCCTCGACCAGCTCGAACCCAGCTCATCGAGTTGCGTCGTGCCCTTAGTGACCATCGCTCCAACTTCAGGACCTACAAGGCTGGACAGGTCACCTTCGATATGGACGGTGTGGCCCAACGGGTCCTCGCTAAGTGTCCCCAAAAGACTCTCGACCGTTTGAACCAACTACTTGAACAAGGGTTGTGTCTTCAAGCCATCGCCTCGACTCACTTGAGGATTCCATTAAGCGGCTCTGAAGGAATCTCACTCACAACTTAAAGGCGTCCGTCAAGACTGTCGTTAAAAACCCTCACTATGGGTAAGACAGGAAGACCAACAACAAAATAATTTCCTCGACCCTGCACAACAGCCGTCGCCACGGTTGATCCAGTAGCGAGCTAACGCTGCGCCCTTCGATGCCCTTCAGGCTTGCCATGTCCTGAATCAGCGTCATCAACACCACTTGAAACCCAGAACCTTTTGATCGTCCTTGAAGATGCCCGCGAAGGCTTTCTCCTTGGCCGTCTGGTCGTGCGCGTCTATGGCGCAAGGACGAATCAAAGGGTCCCCAATAGGAGAACCCAAACCATGAAAATCACTATCACGAAAGTCCTGAAGAACGAAGTCACCGTGTCGGGCCAGACCCTGAACCGTGAGTACGTCGAGAACATCATGTTGCCCATGCTGGTCGCCCAATGCGGGACCGTTAAGGGCCAGCAATTCGAGATCGTTAAGGCGTTCGATGAGGCCGGTCTGTCGCTCCAAGCGATTCCCGTAGTTGCCCGAGAGTACCGCCAAGACCAATACCAGAAGGCCCAAGAGAAGGCTCAGAGAGAGGCTGAGGCCCGTTGGCATCAAGAGCGCTGCCGTGAGTACACACCTCGTGAGATCGCCCAAGCGAAGGCCGATAAGGAAGCCCGAGCCGCTGCCATTCGTGAGCATGGTGCCCGTATCCGTGCTGCCTCCCGTGCCAATAGCGCTGGCTGGTAACAGCACCTCGACACACAACCACTTCATTCATCTATTCAGGAGAAACAACCATGACTAAGCCATTCCAGTACACCAAACCTTCGACCTACACCACCGCCATCACCGATGAGCACACTGGGTCGATTCGATTCAACACTGCTGATGTTCGCCCAGAGACCCAAGCGGCCACCGATGTATCCGTCTATGTGGAGGCCCTTGTGGAAGCCGCTGAGGACTACTTGAACGGCGATGAGTGGCGAGAGGCTGCCATGGAGGCAACCCCTTGCGAGTTCCGTCCGGCTGGCTCTGAGGCCACTGGGCAACAAATCATCACCATGGCCGACCGCTCTGTCACCTTCGACCCTCGTAAGAACTGGGATAACCAGACCGTCGAGAAGGGCGAGGTCCTGGCCGGTTCTGTGATCTTCACCGAGGCGACCGACAAGGCATTGGTCATCAGCCACCGAGCTACGATCTTTGACCACAACCTGATGGCAGGCTTCACCGTCCAGTCTATGGAGCAAACCGCTGACAAGATGCTTCGTGACATTGAGCACAGCGCAGCCGGTAAGGTCGCTGCCATCTTGGCGACTGCCCCAAGCACTGAGAGCGTCTCTGAGGCCAAACCAACGGGTAAGCCTGCTGAGATCGCTGAGGACCTCATCGACATCCTCACGACCCACGTTAACCAGACTGTAGGGACCTCGCTGAGCGACTTCGTGATCCTGCTGCCCGTGTCACTGGTGGCTGTTCTTGAGCGTGCTGCTCAACGTGCTGGTCAGGACTCTATCGAGGACCTCATTGGCGCGGGCGTACAGCCGTACACTGGGACCGACCACGGCGTCTTCATGTTGCCCAAGCTTTTCACCTCGCTGAGCTACCGTGAGCGCCAAGACGGTAGCATCTGGAAGATTGAAGCGACTCGCAACCCAAACGCCCAAGGCTGGGACCTTGAGATCGTGGCTGTGGTGGACATCATCGCCAATGGCATGGTCAAGGTAGCTCTGACCGAGGATCGTCTTCAGACCGTTCAAGTGCCGTTCCCGCTGGTCACTCGCATTGCCCTGAGCTGATCGAAGGGAAACCCTGAGCTGATCTAAGGGAAACCCTGATAGCCCCGTAAGGCCGGACCTAAAGAGGGACCGGCAGGGGCACAGCTTCACCTATCCGCATCATCGCCCGTCGCTGGGCATCTATCTAACCGAAAGTCTTTCTGTTTGTTCCTTCATGCCACCGGCAGAACCCTTGGTCGGGTCTTTCGGCTGCCGGTGGGAGCGAACTTGAGGGAGCAAACAAGAGGAAAACAGACTATGACCATGACCACCAATACAGCGACCATCTTCGAGAACATCTCCAAGGCCGGAGCGGTATCCTCAACGACTCTCAACGGCTTACCCGGTATGTCGTCCTTGGAGATCGCTGAGATCACCGGTAAGCGCCATGACCATGTACTCAGAGACATCCGAAAGATGCTCAACGAGCTGGAAAGGGAGACCCCAAATCTGGGGGCACCTCAATGGGTCGAGGCCAGCTACCAGTCCAGTCAAAGCAAGTTATTACCGCTGACCATCCTCGACAAAGAGCTGACCTTTACGCTGCTCTCCCGGTATTCCTTCAAGCTGTCCAACATGATCGTCAAGCGCTGGCTTGAACTGGAAGGCTCAGGGTTTGAACGTGTGTCGATACAGGCTGCTGTGGTTCACCTGCTCGAACGAGAGAAGGACAACTATCGAATCGCAATGAGGGACATCAAGGCCGCTGCAAGGCGTCTCAAGGCCCGCTGAGGTCGTTGATTGATACTTCCTCAAACGAAGCGTGACGGGCTATGCTCAATAGCTAAGTTGCCCACAAAAAGGTCCCGCGATGAGTGTCACACTGTGCTACACCTACAAGGGCAAACGGGTAGTCACTAAGGTGCCTGTCCAGTCTCTGACACCACATGCGGCGCTATGCTATGCCTTGCTTCAATCAGGCGCTTCTAATGACCAATCTCAAGGGAGTTGGCCGCATACCTATGAGCGCCTCCTTGAGGTAGCCCTGCAACACGAACTCACAGACGTTCGCTTTCACAAGTCACTCTAACCCTTCAAGGAGAACCCCATGGACCACCTACAGGCCCTCTACTGGGTCTGTCTGGCCGTTCAACTGGGGTTCTGGTTGTGGTCGCATAGGCCCCCTTGAGAATCTGACAGAAAAATCTGAAAGGTCACCATTACAAGACTTCCCGCGCAGGCTCCCCCGTAGGCCCTCGCATGGGTGCCCGTGGGCGCGTTAAGGACCCTCGCGGGCAGGCGATAAGGACCCCAGCGATGGGACAAAGATGCGCCAAAGCTGTAACAAACCGGGGCCTTACCGTGCTACGCTGAGGCTTCCTAACGTGCCTCATTCGGTCGGTGTAAGGATCGTATCCTTCGCTTCTGAAAGCAGCCCTGGATAGTCCAGCGTGTAGTGGAGACCCCGAGATTCCTTGCGTTGCATGGCTGACCTAATCATCAGCTCCGCTACCTGAGCAAGGTTCCTCAGTTCGATCAGGTCCCTACTTACTCGGTAGTTGCTGTAGAACTCGTCGATCTCGTCGAGCAGCAGGCGCACGCGATGCTCGGCGCGCTGCAAGCGTTTGCTGGTGCGCACGATCCCCACGTAGTCCCACATGAAGCGGCGCAACTCGTCCCAGTTGTGGGCGATGATCACGTCTTCATCCGAATCGGTGACCTGGCTGGCGTCCCAGCAGGGCAGGGCCCTGGGCATGGCGATCTGGTCCAGATGTGCCTGGATGTCCGCCGCTGCGGCACGGCCATAGACGAAGCACTCCAGCAACGAGTTGCTGGCCATGCGGTTGGCGCCGTGCAGGCCGGTGAAGCTGGTTTCGCCGATGGCGTACAGGCCGGGCACATCGGTGTGGCCACGATCATCGACCATGACCCCGCCACAGGTGTAATGGGCGGCCGGAACCACCGGAATCGGCTGGCGGGTGATGTCGATGCCGAAGGCCAGGCAGCGTTCATAGACAGTCGGGAAGTGGCTCTTGATGAAGTCGGCCGGCTTGTGAGTGATGTCCAGGTAGACGCAGTCGACCCCCAGTCGCTTCATCTCGTGGTCGATGGCGCGGGCGACGATATCGCGCGGGGCCAGTTCTTCGCGCGGGTCGAAGCGCGGCATGAAACGCTCACCGTTAGGCAGCCGCAACAGCGCGCCTTCGCCACGCAAGGCCTCGGTGACCAGGAAGCTCTTGGCCTGAGGGTGATACAGGCAGGTCGGGTGGAACTGGTTGAATTCCAGGTTTGCCACCCGGCAGCCGGCGCGCCAGGCCATGGCGATGCCATCGCCGCAGGCTCCGTCGGGGTTGCTGGTATAGAGGTAGACCTTGGCTGCGCCCCCCGTGGCCAGCACGGTGAAGCGCGCGCCGAAGGTGTCGACTTCGCCGCTGTTGCGGTTCAGCACGTAGGCACCCAGGCAGCGGTCACCCGCCAGGCCCAGGCGGCGTTCGGTGATCAGGTCGACCGCCACGCGCTGCTCCAGCAATTCGATGTTCGGGCGCTTGCGCGCTTGTTCGAGCAGGGTGGTGAAAATCGCCGCGCCAGTGGCGTCGGCGGCGTGGATGATGCGTCGGTGGCTGTGGCCGCCTTCGCGGGTCAGGTGGAACTCGAAACCCCCATCATCGACGCTGTAGTGCTCATCGCGGGTAAAGGGCACACCTTGCTCGATCAGCCATTCGATGGCTTCGCGGCTGTGCTCGACGGTAAAGCGCACAGCGTCTTCGTCGCACAGGCCACCGCCGGCATTGAGGGTGTCCTCGACATGCGACTGCACGGTGTCGGTGTCGTCGAGTACGGCGGCGACCCCGCCTTGGGCCCAGAAGGTCGAGCCGTTGGCCAGGTCGCCCTTGCTCAGCACGGCAATGCGCAAATGGCCGGGAAGGTTAAGTGCCAGGCTGAGACCGGCTGCGCCGCTGCCGATCACCAGGACATCATGTTGGAATTGTTGGCTCATGTCGGGACACTAGTAATCTTTGGAAAGGGCGCGGCACAATAGTCACGTGCAGATGGCAATGTGAAACTATCGTGAATGCTGGCCGGGCTGCCTTTATAGCAGCCTGCGGCAGCCAATTTCCATGCTAGTTAGGACGTTGCGTCAATCTTTGCGGGAACTTTCCGATACGGCCGGAAATCCTATGAAGGCTGTCCGCACGCCACAATTTGCCGCGGCGACGCAGGGCGGCAGCTCTATTCGGGCTGACACCTGCGTATTCGAAACCTGATTATCGACGTAGCGGGCCGTGACCGCGCAGCGTCTTCCGTGCGAGCCGACCAAGGGCCGCAGGAAACTTGCTTGGAGGGGAGAACTTTTGCGCAAAGCCCGAGTCTATGGTTGCAAGCCTGAACAAAGGCTGTGGCAACGCTCCTTCGAGTTCACTGAGGAGTGTTCATGCTAACCCAGGAAGAGGATCAGCAGCTTGTCGAGCGCGTGCAGCGCGGCGACAGGCGAGCGTTCGATCTGTTGGTGCTGAAGTATCAGCACAAGATTCTAGGGTTGATCGTGCGGTTTGTTCACGACACCCACGAGGCCCAGGATGTGGCGCAGGAAGCCTTTATCAAGGCCTACCGTGCGCTTGGCAATTTCCGCGGTGACAGTGCGTTTTATACCTGGCTGTACCGCATCGCCATCAACACGGCGAAGAACTACCTGGTGTCCCGTGGAAGACGGCCACCAGACAGCGATGTGAGCTCCGAGGATGCGGAGTTTTACGACGGCGATCATGGTCTCAAGGATCTCGAGTCCCCAGAGCGCTCGTTGTTGCGGGATGAAATCGAAGGCACTGTCCATCGCACCATCCAGCAACTGCCCGAAGACCTGCGCACGGCACTGACGCTGCGTGAGTTCGACGGGTTGAGTTACGAAGACATTGCCAGTGTCATGCAATGTCCGGTGGGTACCGTGCGCTCTCGAATCTTCCGCGCTCGGGAGGCCATAGATAAAGCCCTGCAGCCGTTGTTGCAGGAAACCTGAGACAGCGGCGACAGCCGAGAGAGGAACCGCCATGAGTCGTGAAGCTTTGCAGGAATCGCTGTCCGCGGTGATGGATAACGAAGCGGACGAACTGGAATTGCGTCGCGTGTTGAACGCCGTCGACGATGCCGAAACCCGTGCCACCTGGTCGCGTTACCAGGTAGCCCGCGCAGCTATGCACAAGGAACTGCTGCTGCCCAAGCTGGATATCGCTTCGGCGGTCTCCGCCGCGTTGGCCGATGAAGCCGTGCCGGCCAAGGTCAAGCAGGGCCCGTGGCGCAGCATTGGCCGCTTGGCCGTGGCTGCCTCGGTCACTGTAGCGGTGCTGGCTGGCGTACGCATGTACAACCAGGACGAGATCACCGGCGCCGAGCTGGCTGCCCAGCAGCCTGCACAGCAAGGCCTGACCATGCCACAAAGTCAGGGCCCTGCGGTTTTGGCAGGCTATAGTGAAAGCAGTGAGCAACCGACCGGGCCTATGGCCAACGGCGTGCTGCAGAACCAGGCCGGCTGGGATCAGCGTCTGCCAGGCTATCTGCGCCAGCACGCGCAGGAATCCGCGCTCAAGGGCACTGAAACCGCCCTGCCGTATGCCCGCGCCGCCAGCCTGGAAAACCGCTAAGTAAGGAGGATCATGCGCGCGCTACCTCTCCTGTCGCTGCTGATAGGCAGCTGCATGACGGTGCCAGCGTTGGCAGCCAATTCATCGCCCGAGGCGAGTGAATGGTTGAACAAGCTGGCACAGGCCGAGCAGAAGCAGAGTTACCAGGGCTCCTTCGTCTACGAACGTAACGGCAGCTTTTCTTCCCACGATATCTGGCATCGCGTTCAGGACGGCAAGGTCAGCGAGCGGCTTCTGCAGCTCGATGGCACCGCCCAGGAAATCGTGCGCGTGAATGGCAAGGTGCAGTGCGTCAGTGGTGCCTTGGCGAGCGGTGTAAGTAACCTTCCCGATTCTGCACAGCGTTCGCTCGATCCCCTCAAGTTGATGAGCTGGTATGACCTGAGCGTGGCAGGCAAGTCACGGGTCGCTGACCGCGATGCCGTGATTGTCACGCTGACACCTCGCGATCAGCACCGCTACGCATTCGAGCTCCACCTGGACCGACGAACCGGCCTGCCGCTGCGCTCATTGATGCTCAATGACAAGGGGCAACTGCTCGAGCGCTTCCAGATGACCCGCCTGGACACCGACGGCCAGCCTACTGACAAAGACCTGCAAGCCAGTGCTGCGTGCAAGCCGGTCGAGCGGGTGGCCAGTAGCACCAGCGAAGCGGTTGCCGGTTGGCGTTCGGACTGGCTGCCGCCGGGGTTCGAGTTGATCAACAGTACGGTGCGCCGCGACCCTGAGCGCAACAGCTCGATCAGCAGCCTGATGTATGACGATGGCCTGGCCCGATTCTCGGTGTTCCTCGAACCCGTGAAGGATGATGCCGGTGCCGATGTGCGCACCCAGCTTGGCCCGACCTCGGCCGTTTCACGCCGGCTGAATACACCCAAAGGCAAGGTGCAGGTCACCGTGGTTGGCGAAATTCCGCTGGGTACGGCAGAACGTATCGCGCTGTCGATGCGTCCTCAGGATGCCCAGGCACGCCAGTGACGGCGCGCTTTTGCGGGCCGAATCAAGGGCAATGCACAGGCGAACGGACCCGCGGCTGAAATGAAATTAAAGCATTGTCATTTGCAATCCTTCGGCAAATTTTCTATAGGTCAGGCTTCTGGAAGTCTGGCCTTTCCTGCTTTGGGCAGGGCTATTTCAACTACCGCTCGTTGTGACGGGAGCCGTATGTCAATACCACGCTTGAAATCCTACCTAACGATGTTCGCCGCCGTGCTGATGCTTGGCCAGGTGCTCAGCGCCCAGGCCGATGAAGCCCTGCCGGACTTCACCACCCTGGTCGAGCAAGCCTCGCCGGCCGTGGTCAATATCAGCACCAAGCAGAAGCTGCCGGACCGCGTCGCCTCCGGGCAGATGCCGGACCTCGAAGGCCTGCCGCCGATGTTCCGCGAATTTTTCGAACGCAACATGCCGCAGCAGCCGCGTTCGCCGCGCGGCGACCGTCAACGCGAGGCCATGTCGCTGGGTTCTGGCTTCATCATTTCCAGCGATGGCTATGTTCTGACCAACAACCACGTGGTTGCCGATGCCGACGAGATCATCGTCCGCCTGTCGGACCGCAGCGAGCTGCAAGCCAAGCTGATCGGCACCGACCCGCGCACCGACGTGGCCCTGCTCAAGGTCGAGGGCAAGAACCTGCCGACCGTCAAGCTGGGTGATTCCGAGAAGCTCAAGGTTGGCGAATGGGTGCTGGCCATCGGTTCGCCGTTCGGCTTCGACCACTCGGTGACCAAAGGTATCGTAAGTGCCAAGGGGCGGACGCTGCCCAACGATACCTATGTGCCTTTCATCCAGACCGATGTGGCCATCAACCCGGGCAACTCCGGTGGCCCGCTGTTCAACATGAAAGGCGAAGTGGTAGGTATCAACTCGCAAATTTTCACCCGCTCCGGCGGCTTCATGGGCCTTTCCTTCGCCATCCCGATCGACGTCGCCCTCGACGTGTCCAATCAGCTGAAGAAAGACGGCAAGGTCAGCCGCGGCTGGCTGGGCGTGGTGATTCAGGAGGTCAACAAGGACCTGGCTGAATCGTTCGGCCTCGACAAACCGGCCGGTGCCCTGGTGGCGCAAGTACTGGAAAACGGCCCGGCAGCCAAGGGCGGCCTGCAGGTAGGTGACGTGATCCTGAGCATGAACGGCCAGCCGATCGTCATGTCGGCCGACCTGCCGCACCTGGTCGGCAGCCTGAAGGACGGCGAGAAAGCCAAGCTCGAAATCATCCGCAACGGCAAGCGCCAGACCCTGGACGTCGCCGTAGGCCCGATGCCGGATGACGATGCCGACATCGGTGCCGGTTCTGGCCCTGAAGGCGGCGCCGAGCGCAACAGCAACCGCCTGGGCGTGTCGGTATCGGACCTGACCGCCGAACAGAAGAAGACCCTGGAACTCAAGGGTGGCGTGGTCATCAAGGAAGTCCAGGACGGCCCGGCCGCGATGATTGGGCTGCGCCCGGGCGACGTGATCAGCCACCTGAACAATCAGGCGGTCGCCTCGGCCAAGCAGTTCACTGAAATCGCCAAGGACCTGCCGAAGAACCGTTCGGTGTCGATGCGCGTACTGCGCCAGGGACGTGCCAGCTTCATCACCTTCAAACTCGCCGAATAAGCGGGCTCAGGGGTAGGAAAGGGCAGCTTCGGCTGCCCTTTTTCATGAAAGTTCACAATTGCGGGGACGAATGCTGTGTACAGTCCGATAGAGGAATCTCCCATAACCCAGCAGCTTAAGGTACAATTCCCGGCTATTTTTCGGCGGGCGTCCGGCTCGCAGCCTTTTCCGAGTGTTGACCCGTGAGTGATTTGAGTCATATCCGCAATTTCTCCATCATCGCCCACATCGACCATGGCAAGTCGACGCTGGCCGACCGTTTCATTCAAATGTGCGGTGGCCTGTCGGCGCGCGAAATGGAAGCCCAGGTACTGGACTCCATGGACCTGGAGCGCGAACGCGGTATCACCATCAAGGCCCACAGCGTCACGCTCAACTACAAGGCGCAAGACGGCAAGGTCTACCAGCTGAACTTCATTGACACCCCTGGTCACGTCGACTTCACCTACGAAGTTTCGCGTTCGCTGGCGGCCTGTGAAGGTGCGCTGCTGGTGGTGGACGCCGGCCAGGGCGTCGAAGCCCAGTCCGTGGCCAACTGCTACACCGCCATCGAGCAGGGCCTGGAAGTCATGCCGGTCCTGAACAAGATGGACCTGCCCCAGGCCGATCCGGACCGCGTGAAGGACGAGATCGAGAAGATCATCGGTATCGACGCCACCGACGCCGTGGCCTGCAGCGCCAAGAGCGGCATGGGCGTGGACGAGGTGCTCGAGCGCCTGGTGCAGACCATCCCCGCGCCGGAAGGCGATATCGAGGCGCCACTGCAGGCGCTGATCATCGACTCCTGGTTCGACAACTACCTGGGCGTGGTCTCGCTGGTGCGTGTGCGCCACGGCCGCGTCAAGAAAGGCGACAAGATCCTGGTCAAGTCCACCGGCAAGGTGCACCTGGTCGACAGCGTCGGTGTCTTCACCCCGAAGCATACCCAGACTGCCGACCTGAAGGCCGGTGAAGTAGGCTTCATCATTGCCAGCATCAAGGACATTCACGGTGCGCCGGTCGGTGACACCCTGACGCTGTCCTCTACGCCAGAAGTCGAAGTGCTGGCCGGTTTCAAGAAGATTCAGCCACAGGTCTACGCCGGTCTGTTCCCGGTCAGCTCCGATGACTTCGAGGACTTCCGCGACGCCCTGCAGAAGCTCACCCTGAACGATTCGTCGCTGCAGTACATGCCGGAAAGCTCCGATGCTCTGGGCTTCGGCTTCCGTTGTGGCTTCCTCGGCATGCTGCACATGGAGATCATCCAGGAGCGCCTGGAGCGCGAATACGACCTGGACCTGATCACCACCGCGCCAAGCGTGATCTACGAGCTGGAACTGAAAACCGGCGAAACCATCATCGTCGACAACCCGTCCAAGCTGCCAGATGTATCCTCGGTGCTCGACTTCCGCGAGCCGATCGTCACCGCGACCATTCTGGTACCGCAGGAGCACTTGGGCAACGTCATCACCCTGTGCATCGAGAAGCGTGGTGTGCAGCGCGACATGCAGTTCCTCGGCAGCCAGGTGCAGGTGCGCTATGACATGCCGATGAACGAAGTGGTACTGGACTTCTTCGACCGCCTGAAGTCGACCAGCCGCGGCTATGCTTCGCTGGACTATCATTTCGATCGCTACCAGTCGGCCAACCTGGTCAAGCTGGATGTACTGATCAACGGCGACAAGGTCGATGCCCTGGCATTGATCGTGCACCGCGACAACGCGGCCTACAAAGGCCGTGCGTTGACCGAGAAGATGAAGGAGCTGATCCCTCGGCAGATGTTCGACGTGGCGATCCAGGCTGCCATTGGTGGCCAGATCATCGCGCGGACGACCGTCAAGGCGCTCAGAAAGAACGTGCTGGCCAAGTGCTACGGTGGTGACGTCAGCCGTAAGAAGAAACTGCTGGAGAAGCAGAAGGCCGGTAAAAAACGCATGAAACAGGTGGGTAACGTGGAGATTCCACAGGAAGCCTTCCTCGCCGTGCTCAGGTTGGATAGCTAGGTCCTATGTCGCTAAATTTCCCGCTGTTGCTAGTCATCGCCGTCTTCGTCTGCGGTCTGCTGGGCTTGATCGATCTGCTGTTCCTGGCCCCGCGCCGGCGGGCAGCGATCGCCAACTACCAGGGCAGCGTCACCCAACCAGAAATGGCGGTGGTCGAGCGCCTGAACAAAGAGCCGCTGCTGGTTGAGTACGGCAAGTCGTTCTTCCCGGTGCTGTTCATCGTGCTGGTGCTGCGCTCGTTCCTGGTCGAACCGTTCCAGATCCCTTCAGGGTCGATGAAACCGACCCTGGAAGTGGGCGATTTCATCCTGGTGAACAAGTTCTCCTATGGCATCCGCCTGCCGGTGATCGACAAGAAGGTCATCGAGGTGGGTGACCCGCAACGCGGCGATGTGATGGTGTTCCGCTACCCGAGCGACCCGAACGTCAACTACATCAAGCGTGTGGTCGGCCTGCCGGGCGACAAGATCAGCTACACCAACGACAAGCGGCTGTTCGTCAACGGCCAGCCGATTGCCGAGCAGTTGGTCGGCGCCGAACCCGGTACCCTGGGCAGCGCCGAGTTGTACAAGGAGAAACTCGGCGAAGCCGAACACCTGATCCGCAAGGAGATGACCCGCTATCGCATGCCACCGGACCAGCAATGGACCGTACCGGCCGGCCATTACTTCATGATGGGCGACAACCGCGACAACTCCAACGACAGCCGCTACTGGGATGACCCGAAAATCCCTAAAGAGCTGCACGGCATGGTTCCGGACCGGAACATCGTCGGCAAGGCCTTCGCGGTCTGGATGAGCTGGCCTGAGCCCAAGCTCAGCCACTTGCCCAACCTGTCGCGGGTCGGCCTGATCCATTGATACCCTTCGGCGCTGTCTTGCAGACAGCGCCGAATGCATTTCTGACATAGGCTGTGTTCTCAGGGAACGAGAGATTCGCCGCTCGCCGCGACGGACCACAGCCAAACAGTCTTTCAGGATGTTGATTTGAACAACGCGTTGAACAACCAACGGGTGGCTGCATGACTGCTTCCCTTGCCCGTCTCGAGCGCAAGCTCGGCTACACCTTCAAGGACCAGGAGCAGATGCTGCTGGCCTTGACCCACCGCAGCTATGCCGGGCGCAACAACGAGCGCCTGGAGTTCCTCGGTGACGCCATTCTCAACTTCGTCGCCGGCGAGGCGCTGTTCGAGCGCTTCCCACAGGCCCGCGAAGGCCAGCTGTCGCGTCTGCGCGCCCGCCTGGTAAAGGGCGAGACCCTGGCCCGCCTGGCCCGTGGTTTCGACCTGGGCGACTACCTGCGCCTGGGCTCGGGTGAGCTCAAGAGCGGTGGCTTCCGCCGTGAGTCGATCCTGGCCGACGCCCTCGAGGCGCTGATCGGCGCCATCTACCTGGACGCGGACATGCAGACCGCGCGTGAGCGTGTCCTCGCCTGGCTGACCGACGAGTTCGAAGGCCTGACCCTGGTCGACACCAACAAGGACCCGAAAACCCGCCTGCAGGAGTTCCTGCAATCGCGCAGCTGTGAGCTGCCGCGTTACGAAGTGGTCGACATCCAGGGCGAACCGCACTGCCGTACCTTCTTCGTCGAATGCGAAGTGGTGCTGCTGAACAACAAGAGCCGTGGCCAAGGTGTAAGCCGGCGTATCGCCGAGCAGGTCGCCGCCGCTGCTGCATTGATCGCCTTGGGCGTGGAGAATGGTAATGACTGATAACAATCCGACCCGCTGCGGTTACGTGGCCATCGTCGGCCGCCCGAACGTGGGCAAGTCGACCTTGCTCAATCACATCCTCGGCCAGAAGCTGGCGATCACCTCGCGCAAGCCGCAAACCACCCGCCACAACATGCTCGGTATCAAGACCGAGGGTGACGTGCAGGCGATCTACGTTGACACCCCGGGCATGCACAAGGCCAACGACAAGGCCTTGAACCGCTACATGAACCGCAACGCCTCGGCGGCCCTGAAGGACGTCGACGTGGTGATCTTCGTCGTCGACCGTACCAAGTGGACCGACGAGGACCAACTGGTGCTGGAGCGTGTGCAGTACGTGACCGGCCCACTGATCATTGCGGTCAACAAGACCGACCGCATGGAAGAGAAGGCCGAGTTGATCCCGCACCTGCAATGGCTGCAGGAGCAACTGCCGAACGCTGAAGTGATGCCGATTTCCGCGCAGCAGGGCCACAACCTGGAAGCGCTGGAAGCCCAGATCGCCAAGCACCTGCCGGAAAACGACCACTTCTTCCCGGAAGACCAGATCACCGACCGCAGCAGCCGTTTCCTCGCCGCCGAACTGGTGCGCGAGAAGATCATGCGCCAGCTGGGTGCCGAGCTGCCGTACCAGATCACCGTGGAAATCGAAGAGTTCAAGCAGCAGGGCCACGTGCTGCACATCCATGCACTGATCCTGGTCGAGCGTGATGGCCAGAAGAAGATCATCATCGGTGACAAGGGCGAGCGCATCAAACGCATTGGCTCTGAAGCACGCAAGGACATGGAAGTGCTGTTCGACTCCAAAGTCATGCTCAACCTCTGGGTCAAGGTCAAGGGCGGCTGGTCAGACGACGAACGCGCCCTGCGTTCGCTGGGCTACGGCGACCTGTAAGCCTTGCCGGGCCCTCTTCTAGGAGCGGGCCCTGCCTGCGACTGAGTTATCTTATGGAACAGCCAGTCGGCCAGCCGGCCTACGTCCTGCACAGCCGCGCCTACAAGGAAACCAGTGCTCTGGTGGACTTCTTCACCCCGCAGGGCCGCCTGCGTGCGGTGCTGCGGCGTGCGCGCGGCAAGGGTGGCAGCCTGGTGCGGCCGTTCGTTCCGCTGGAAGTGGAGTTGTTCGGTAAAGGTGAGCTGAAGAACGTCAGGCGCCTGGACAGTGTGGGTATTGCAGCATGGCTGCATGGCGACGCGCTGTTCAGCGGCCTATACCTCAACGAACTGCTGATGCGCCTGCTCCCCGCCGAGGCGCCGCAGCCCGAACTGTTCGAGCACTACGCCCTGACCCTGCAGGCCTTGGTCGCGGGAAGACCTTTGGAACCCCTTTTGCGCTCCTTCGAGTGGCGGCTGCTTGAGGACCTGGGCTACACCTTTTCACTCAGCCACGACGTCAACGACGACCCGATCGAAGCGGACGGACTGTACCGCCTGCGGGTCGATGCCGGCCTCGAACGCGTGTACCTGGCCCAACCTGGTCTGTTCAACGGCACCGAGCTGCTGGCCCTGGCCCTGGCCGACTGGGATGCCCCCGGCGCCTTGCTGGCGGCCAAGCGCCTGATGCGCCAGGCACTGGCAGTACACCTGGGGCCAAGACCGCTGGTCAGCCGGGAACTGTTTCGCAAGCGCTGAGCACGTCGTATGCTGTGTGGCTCAAACTTCAGGAGAGCCTTTCGTGACTCACAGCAACCGCATGCTTCTTGGCGTCAACATCGACCACGTGGCGACCCTGCGCCAGGCCCGCGGCACCCGCTACCCGGACCCGGTCAAGGCTGCGCTGGATGCCGAGGAAGCGGGCGCCGACGGTATTACCGTGCACCTGCGTGAAGACCGCCGGCATATCCAGGAGCGCGACGTGCTGGTGCTCAAGGACGTTCTGCAGACGCGCATGAACTTCGAAATGGGCATCACCGAAGAGATGATGGCCTTTGCCGAAAAGATCCGCCCGGCGCATATCTGCCTGGTCCCCGAGACCCGCCAGGAGCTGACCACCGAGGGTGGCCTGGACGTGGCCGGCCAGGAGGCGCGGATCAAGGCGGCGGTCGAACGCCTGTCGCGAACCGGTGCTGAAGTGTCGCTGTTCATCGATGCCGACGAGCGGCAGATCGAGGCTTCGCGCCGTGTCGGCGCCCCAGCCGTCGAGCTGCACACCGGGCGTTATGCCGATGCCGAAACACCGACCGAAGTGGCCGAGGAGCTGCAACGCATCGTCGATGGCGTGGCGTTTGGCGTGGGCCAGGGGCTGATCGTCAATGCCGGGCATGGTCTGCATTACCACAACGTCGAGGCGGTTGCGGCGATCAAGGGCATCAATGAACTGAACATCGGCCATGCGCTGGTGGCGCATGCGCTGTTCGTCGGCTTCAAGGCTGCCGTGGCCGAGATGAAGGCGCTGATCGTCGCGGCTTCGCGATGACCTAGTGGTACCTGTACCGGCCCTTTCGCGGGGCAAGCCCGCTCCTACAGGGGATTGCGTACCTCTGTAGGAGGGGGCTTGCCCCGCGAAAGGGCCGGTACAGGCAACCTTCATTCAGCCTGAAACACCAAGGTAAACCGGGTCGGCCCTGAAAGGTTACTGCTGACCTCGACCCGCCCCCCATGCAACTGCATGATCGACTCCACGATCGCCAACCCCAACCCCGTCCCACCCTCCAGCCGCGAACGCCCTGACCCTACCCGGTAAAAGCGCTCGAACAGTTGCGGCCAATGTTCTTCGGCAATCCCCGGCCCCTGATTCTCCACCCACATCAGCACTTCGCTGCCCTGACGCTCGATGCCCAGCTTCACTGCCTGCCCCTGAGGGCAATGCCGTATGGCATTGCTCAACAGGTTCGACAGCGCCCGCTGGAACATCAAGCGGTCCGCCAGCGCCGTCCCCCAGCCCTGCAAGCGCAGCTCGATACCCTTCAGCTCGGCACTGAAGGCAAACAACTCGCTTACCTGCGCAGCTTCCTCCGCCAATGCCAGTGGCTTGAGCGCCACCTGCGCCTGTGGTTGGCTGACCTGGGCAAGGAACAGCATGTCGTTGATGATGCGATTGAGCCGGGTCAGCTCCTCGACGCTGTCTTCCAGCACTTCCCGGTAGTTCGCGCTATCACGCTCGCGGGCCAGGGTGACCTGGGCCTTGCCCATCAGGTTGCCCAGCGGGGTACGCAGTTCATGGGCCAGGTCGTCGGAGAACTGCGACAGCTGGCGCACACCCTGATCCAGGCGGTCGAGCATCACATTGATACTGCGCGCCAGCTCTGCCAGCTCCAGTGGTAACCCGGTGGCGGGCAGGCGGTGTTGCAGGTCCTGGGTGGAAACCTGCCCAGCGATGCGGCGGAAGTGGCGCAGTGGCTTCAGGCCGCGTTGCATCAGCCACCAGGCGCCCGCGCCGATCAGCAGCAACAGCACGGGCAGGGCCAGCAGGGTGGAGTGCAGATAGGCCTGAAGCAGGGCATGGTCGTCGGCGCGGTTGAGCGACATCATCACCCGCACCGGGGTATCGTCACGCAGGCGCATCTGCCGGGTCACGGTGAGGATCTGGTTGCCGCTGCTGTCGCGCCATTCGTGGTAGTTCAGCCGTGCATCGGTAGGCAATTCGCCAACCCGGGACTCCAGCGCAGGGCCGAGACTGAGCAGGTGCGGATGGCGGCCCTCAAGGGCCAGTACGCTCAGGCTGAGGTTGTCGTGGCCCATCACCAGGTCGAGCAATGGATGGGCGCGGTTGCCCAGGTCCTCACTGCGCAAGTCGACCCGCAAGTTGTGCTCCACCTGCAACATCTTGCGCGCCAGGTCCTTGCGGGCACGGCTGTCCAGTTCGTGGTCGAGGGCGAACACCGCCAGGCAGGCGAGCAGCAAGACCAGGGCGGCGCCCATCAGGGTCATGCTCAGGCCCAGGCGCAGCGACAGGCTGGCCTGCTTCAAACGCGGGCCTCGAGGACATAACCGACGCCGCGCAGGGTATGGATCAGCTTGTCGTCAAACGGATCGTCGATCTTTGCCCGCAGGCGGCGGATCGAGACTTCGACGACATTGGTGTCGCAATCGAAATTCATGTCCCACACCAGCGAGATGATCTGCGTGCGCGACAGCACCTCGCCGCTCTGGCGCATCAGCAGGTGGAGCAGGGCGAATTCCTTGGCGGTCAGGTCGATGCGCTTGCCGGCACGGTAGGCGCGGTGGCGGCTGGGGTCCAGCTCCAGGTCGGCGACGCGCAGGGTGCTCGGTTGCAGTTGCTGGTCGTTGCGGCGCAGCAGGCTGCGAATACGGGCCAGCAACTCGGGGAATTCGAATGGTTTGAGCAGGTAGTCGTCAGCGCCCAGGTCCAGGCCTTTGACCCGGTCTGACAGGCGACCATGGGCGGTCAGCATCATGATCCGCGTGGCCGACTCGGCGCGCAGGCGCTGCAGCACCGCCCAGCCGTCCAGTTCGGGCAGGTTGACGTCGAGGATGATCAGGTCGTAAGGCTGCTGGCGCGCCAGGTGCAAGCCATCGATGCCGGTGTGGGCGCAGTCGACCACGTAGCCGTTCTCGCGCAGGCCTTGTTGCAGGTAGTCGGCGGTACGCGGTTCGTCCTCGATAATCAGTAGGCGCATGGGCGGGCTCGGTAGGCTGGAAGGAGCAGGATTCTCAAGCCTGTAGGGGCTTCAGGGTCAAGCGGCAGGATGTTACGGCATGCGAATGGCCTGTCGGCTTAGATAACGGATTTGTAATCCTGGCGTTATCTGGCTGTCTGCCAAGGCCACATTGCAAGACTGTAATGCCCGCCTCACCTTGGCGTTAGCTGCCGATGGATACGATTGCCCTGTCTGATCGGTTATCAACGAGGCAAGCACGATGAACCTGAGCAAATACCTGCTGCTGGCGACCCTCGCCCTGGGCAGCGCCAGTGTCTACGCCGAAGGCGGCGCCGAACGTTCCCAGCAGTTCTGGCAAGCATTCCGCCAGGATCAGGAGCGCCTGCACGGCGACAAGCAACAGGCTGTCGCCGAGCGCGAACGCAAGGCGCAGGAGAAGGCCCGCGAGGTGGCCAAGGACTAAGGCAACAGCAGCTGTGCCGGCACTGCTCCCCGGCACAGGTGTGATTCGGGCGTCCACATGGACGCCTTTTTTATTTGCGCGCCAGCAGGGTGGCGCGGCGCGGGGCGGGCAAGCCTTCGATGGTCTTGCTGTGGTCGTTCGGGTCGAGGAAGTCGCCCAGCGACTGATAGCGCATCCATTCGGTGCTGCGCTGTTCCTCGACGCTGGTGACGCTCACGTCGACGCAGCGCACATCGGTGAAACCGGCGCGGCGCAACCAGCGCTCCAGGGCCGGTACCGACGGCAGGTACCAGACGTTGCGCATCTGCGCGTAACGGTCTTCGGGCACCAGCACCTGGTTTTCGTCGCCCTCGATCACCAGGGTTTCCAGCACCAGTTCGCCGCCTTTGACCAGGCAGTCCTTGAGCGCCAGCAGGTGTTCGATGGGCGAGCGGCGGTGGTAGAACACGCCCATGGAGAACACGGTGTCGAAGCCTTCGAGGTTGGCCGGCAGCTCTTCCAAGGCGAACGGCAGGTGCCAGGCGGGCAGGTCGGGCAGGTATTGCTGCACAGCCTGGAACTGGCAGAAGAACAGCCAGTTGGGGTCGACGCCGATGACCATGTCGGCACCGGCACCGAGCATGCGCCACTGGTAGTAACCGTTGCCGCAGCCGACATCGAGCACGCGCTTGCCCTTGAGGTCGAGGTGCGGGCCGACCCGCGACCACTTCCAGTCCGAGCGCCATTCGGTATCGACATGCACGCCGAACAGGTCGAACGGCCCCTTGCGCCAGGGCGACAGGCCCATCAGCGCCTGGCGCATTTGCGCGCGGGTGGCGTCATCGCACGCGCAATCCAGGCGCAGGCCGTCGACCAGGTCGATTTCGCTGGGCTGCAGGGCTGGCAACGCGTCGAGCGCACCGCGCCAGCGGTCGAGGTCGCCGTGGCCTTTTTCCAGCTTGGCTTCCAGTTGTGCTTGCAGGCCCTGGGACCAGGAAGCCAGGGGCGTGCCCGCCAGGCGGCGGACGAGGGGGGACAGATCGATCATGGCAGGGCTATCAGCGAGGTAAAGTTGAGGCATTGGAACCACGGCACCACCTTGGTGAAACCGGCCGCATGCAGGCGTTCCTTATGGGCTTGCAGGGTGTCGGGCTTCATCACGTTCTCGATGGCGCTGCGTTTCTGGGCGATTTCCAGTTCGCTGTAGCCATTGGCCCGCTTGAAGTCCAGGTGCAGTTCGTTGAGCAGCGACTGCTCCTCGTCATCGGCGAAACGCAGTTTCTCCGAGAGGATCAGCGCGCCGCCGGGCAGCAGTGCCTGGCGGATCTGGCCGAGCAGCGCCAGACGTCGTTCAGGGGCGATGAACTGCAGGGTGAAGTTCATCGCCACCACCGAGGCCGGTTCGAAGGGCAGGGTGAGGATGTCGGCTTCCAGCACGTCGACCGGCAGCAGTTCCTGGAACATCGAATCCTGGGCGGTCAGGTACTGGCGGCAACGCTCGACCATGGCGGCGGAGTTGTCCACCGCGATCACCCGGCAGCCGTCGCTGCGCACATGGCGGCGCAGCGCCTGGGTGACGGCACCCAGGGAAGCGCCCAAGTCGTACAGCGCCGTGTTCGGCTGGGCGAAGCGCGCCGCCAGCACGCCGAGGTTTTCGACGATGGTCGGATAACCGGGCACCGAGCGCTTGATCATGTCCGGGAACACGCGCACCACGTCTTCGTTGAACACGAAGTCGGGGACTTGCTCCAGAGGTTGGGCGAAAAGGCGGTCGGGTTGTTTGCTCACGGTGAATCCAGGCGGCTGACGATAGGCAGGGCCGGCATTCTAGCCAAACCGCGGCGTGGATGCATGGTTGGCTGACCAGCGCTCTGCGTTTAGTTGACCCGGATGGCGCAATCGAAGGTCTGTACCGGGCGCACTTCCGGAGCCCAGGGTTGCTGGTAGACCAGCACCAGGTGGCCTTCACCGGCAGTGCGGGCCTGGTAGCGCCAGGTCGAGATGCCCGAGCTGCCGACGATACCGGCGTCCTCGGGGGCACTGTAGACCTCAGGGCCCAGGCTTTGCAGCACGTTGGATGCAGGGTTCTGTACCAGCCAGCGGTAGCCGGTGGTGGGGTTGCTGGGCAGGGTCAGGGTGAGGCTCTGGCCGACCTGCAGGCGCTTGGGGCATTCGCTTTCGGCGTCCAGTTCGACGGTTTGTTTTGGCTGCTGGGCGCAGGCAGCGAGCAGGGCGAGGCTCAGGGGAACGAGCAGACGAGATGCGGTCATGGTGGCTCCGGAGGCTGGCGATGGCCTGAGGATACCCGATGCTGGTGGGGTTTTGTGTTGTCAGTGCTGGCCTCTTCGCGGGTTCACCCGCGAAGAGGCCGGTGCAGGTCAGAACAGGACTTTGGCCACGTCGGAGAAGCGCTTTGCGAAATGTACGGTCAGGCCTTCACGCAGGTAGTCCGGCAGTTCTTCGAAGTCCCCGCGGTTCGGCTCCGGCAGGATCAGCTCGAAGATCTTCTGCCGCCGCGCCGCGATCACTTTCTCGCGCACGCCGCCAATCGGCAGTACCTGGCCGGTGAGGGTGAGCTCGCCAGTCATGGCCACGCCTTTTTTCGGCGCCTGGTCGCGGGCCAGCGACAGCAGCGCGCTGGCCATGGTGATACCGGCGCTTGGGCCGTCCTTGGGCGTGGCGCCTTCGGGTACATGCAGGTGAATGAACGCTTCGTTGAAGAAACCGGGGTCACCACCAAACTGCTTGAGGTTGGAGCTGACATAGCTGTAGGCGATTTCAGCGGATTCCTTCATCACATCACCCAGCTTGCCGGTGAGCTTGAAGCCGCGGTTCAGGGTGTGGATGCGCGTCGCCTCGATCGGCAGGGTCGCACCGCCCATGCTGGTCCAGGCAAGGCCGGTAATCACGCCTTTGCCAGATAGCACCTGCTCGCTGCGGAACACCGGCATGCCCAGGGCGGCCTCCAAGTCCTTGTTGCCGATCTTGAGCTTGGCGTCCGGGTCTTCCAGCAGCTTGACCACGGCCTTGCGCACCAGCTTGCCCAGCTGTTTTTCCAGCTGGCGCACCCCGGCTTCACGGGCGTAGCCCTCGATCACCGTGCGCAGGGCGCTATCGCTGATGCTCAGGCTGGCCTTGGCCACGCCGGCCTTTTCCAGCTGCTTGGGCCACAGGTGGCGCTTGGCGATGGCCAGCTTCTCTTCGGTGATGTAGCCGGACAGGCGGATCACCTCCATGCGGTCGAGCAGCGGCCCGGGGATCGAGTCCAGGGTGTTGGCCGTGCACACGAACAGCACCTTGGACAGGTCCAGGCGCAGGTCCAGATAGTGGTCGAGGAAATCGACGTTCTGCTCCGGGTCGAGGGTTTCCAGCAGCGCCGAGGCCGGGTCGCCCTGGTAGCTCTGGCCCATCTTGTCGATCTCGTCGAGCATGATCACCGGGTTCATCACCTCGACTTCCTTCAGCGCCTGCACCAGCTTGCCCGGCTGGGCGCCGATGTAGGTGCGGCGGTGGCCCTTGATCTCGGCCTCGTCGCGCATGCCACCGACGCTGAAGCGGTAGAACGGCCGGCCGAGGGATTCGGCGATGGACTTGCCGATGCTGGTCTTGCCCACCCCGGGCGGGCCCACCAGCAGCACGATCGAGCCGCTGATCTCGCCCTTCCAGGCGCCGACGGCGAGGAATTCGAGGATGCGCTCCTTGATGTCATCCAGGCCGGCGTGGTGTTGGTCGAGCACCTTGCGCGCATGCTTGAGGTCGAGCTTGTCCTTGCCGTACACGCCCCAGGGCAGGGCGGTGGCCCATTCCAGGTAATTGCGGGTGACGGCGTATTCGGGCGAACCGGTCTCGAGGATGGCCAGCTTGCCCATTTCTTCGTCGATGCGCTTTTGGGCCTGCTCGGGCAGTGTCTTGCCGGCAAGGCGCTGCTCGAACTGTTCGAGGTCGGCGCTGCGGTCGTCCTTGGTCAGGCCCAGCTCCTGCTGGATGACCTTGAGCTGCTCCTTGAGGAAGAACTCACGCTGGTGCTCGCCGATCTGCCGGTTGACCTCGGCGGAAATCTCGTTTTGCAGGCGCGCGACCTCGACCTCCTTGCGCAGCATCGGCAGGACCTTTTCCATGCGCTTGAGCATGGGCACGCAGTCGAGCACTTCCTGCAGCTGGTTGCCGGTGGCGGAGGTGAGCGCGGCGGCGAAGTCGGTGAGTGGCGACGGGTCGTTGGGGCTGAAGCGGTTGAGGTAATTCTTCAGTTCTTCGCTGTACAGCGGGTTGAGCGGCAGCAGTTCCTTGATCGCATTGATCAGCGCCATGCCGTAGGCCTTGACCTCGTCGGTCGGCTCGGCCGGCTGGCGCGGATATTCGACCTCGACCAGGTACGGCGGGCGATGGTGCTTGAGCCAGGTGCGGATGCGCACCCGGGTCAGACCCTGGGCGACGAACTGCAATTTGCCGTTCTCGCGGCTGGCGTGGTGCACCTTGACCAGGGTGCCGTACTCCGGCAGGGCCGAGGTGTCGAAATGGCGGTGGTCTTCCGGCGGGGTGTCCATGAAGAACAGTGCCAGCGAGTGGTGCTCGGTCTTGGCTACCAGGTCGAGGGTTTCGGCCCAGGGTTCTTCGTTGACGATCACCGGCAGCACTTGCGCGGGGAAGAACGGGCGATTGTGGATCGGGATCACGTAGACCTTGTGAGCCATGGCCGCCGGCAACGATCAGCACGTACTGCTTGCCGTCCTTGCCGGTATAGGTCATCGGCGTGGCCTGGCCACCCGCTGGCAGGCGGGCTTTCCACAGTTCCTTGCCGTTGTTCACGTCATAGGCGCGCAGGTACTGGTCGAGGGTACCGCTGAGGAAGCCGACGCCACCGGCGGTGACGATCGAACCGCCCATGCTCGGTACGCCCACCGGCATGCCGATCGGCACCGGGGTGCTGTCACGGGTAGTGCCGTTCTTGCGCTTCCACACCACCTTGTTGGTGAACAGGTCGATGGCCGCCACATAACCCCAGGCGGGTGCCTGGCACGGGATGCCGATCGGCGACATGAACGGGTGCATGATCACCGCATACGGCGCGCCAGTGTTCGGCTGTACACCGCTGGTCTCGCTTTCGCGCTTGCTGCCTGCGGCCACCTGCTCACGTGGCACCATCTTCGACACGAAGGCCATGTAGTTGGGTGAGGTGAACAGCAGTTGGCGCACCGGGTCGACCGACACGCTGCCCCAGTTGAACACGCCGACGTTGCCTGGGTAGATCAGGCTGCCCTGTTCGGACGGCGGGGTGTACTGGCCTTCGTAGCGCAGCTCGCGGAATTGGATGCGGCACAGCATCTGGTCGAACGGCGTGGCGCCCCACATGGCCTGTTCGGTCAGCTCTGGGCCAAGCAGGTTGAGGTCGGAGCGGGCCTGGGTCGGTGCGGTGTAGTCACCCTTGACCGCGCCCTGCGGGACCGGGACCTCGCGGATCGGCACGATCGGCGTGCCGTCGCGGCGGTCGAGCACGTACAGGCTGCCCTGCTTGGTCGGCACGATGATCGCCGGCTTCACGTCGTCCTTGGTCTTCAGGTGCACCAGGGTCGGCTGGCTGCCGACGTCCATGTCCCACAGGTCGTGGTGGGTGAACTGGTAGTTCCAGCGGGCCTTGCCGGTGGCCAGGTCCAGGGCGACCACGCCGGCGCTGTACTTCTCGGCGCCTGGGGTGCGGTCGGCGCCCCACTGGTCAGGGGTCTGGTTGCCAAGCGGCAGGTAGACCATCCCCAGGTCTTCGTCGACGCTGGCCAGCGACCACATGTTGGCCGAGTTGCGGCTGTACATCTTGCCTGGGGCCAGCGGTTTGGTGTCGTCCGGGTTGTTGCTGTCCCAGTTCCACACCAGGTGGCCGTCGTGCACGTCGTAGGCGCGAATCACGCCGGACGGTTCGTTGGTCGACTCGTTGTCGGTCACATGGCCGCCGATGATCACCAGGCTGCGGGTGATCGCCACCGGCGAGGTGGAGTAGTAGCCACCGGCAGTGAACGGGCCGATGCCCGTGGTCAGGTCGATCGCGCCCTGGTTGGCGAAGCCTTCGCAGACCTTGCCGTTGTCGGCGTTGATGGCGATCAGGCGGGCGTCGGCGGTCGGCAGGTAGAGGCGGCGTGGGCAGGCCTGGGCCACGGCCTGGCCTGCGTCGGACACCTTTGGAGCCGGGCTGCCGTCGCGGCTGACGTAGCTGTTCTCGTCATAGTACGAGACGCCACGGCACGTCATGTGGGCGAAGCCCTTGAAGGTGCCGACGGGGGTCTTGATCTGCGGGTCGTAGCGCCAGATCTCGGCACCGGTGTCCGGGTCCAGGGCCAGCACCTTGCTGTGGGCCGTGCAGGCATAGAGCATGCCGTTGGCCTTCAGCGGGGTGTTTTCGTTGGTCAGCTCGACCGGGTCGTTGTCGGTCGGCAGGTCGCCGGTGCGGATCCGCCAGGCTTCTTCCAGGCGGTAGGCGTTCTGCGGGGTGATCTGGCGCAGCGGCGAATAGCGGTCGCCGTGCTCGGTGCGGCCATAGGCCTGCCAGTCGCCATCCGGCATGGCCGGTGCGGCGCTGCCCATTTCGCTGTTGTCGCGGCCCAGTTCGCCGAACACTTCACCCGGGTGAGTGAACTGGCTGCCCAGGGCGCAGGCGCCGGAAGCCAGCACGGCAACGCTCAGCAGCGCGGTGTTGGCCTTGGCGGCAGGGCCGGTCAGCGGGCGCCGGGCCCACGGCAGCAGCAGCACCACGCCGATGGCGAACCAAATGGCCAGGCGCGGCACCAGTTGCCACCAGTCCAGGCCCACTTCGAGCATGGCCCATACCGTGCTGCCCAGCAGTACCAGGCCATACAGGCCCAGGGCGATGCGGCGCTTGGCCAGCAGCAGGGCGCCCGACAGGGCAAAGCCGATACCGGCGATCAGGTAGTACAGCGATCCGCCCAGCTGGCTCAGCTTGATGCCGCCGGCCAGCAGGGCCAGGCCCATCAGCAACAGCAGCACGCCCATCAGGCGTGGCAGCCAGCGGGTTCCTTGGTTGGCACCGTCAGTGCTCATCGTAGGTTCTCCCTTTAATGAAGGTGGTCAGTGTGAAAGTGGTCAGAAAGTGCTTTGGATTTTCAGGCCGCCGATCAGCGCGCTGTCGACCTGCGACACCCCGCCCGGATGGCGGATGTACTGCAGGTTCGGGCGCACCGTGAGCCAGTCGGCCAGGTGAATGCCGTAATAGAGTTCGGCGCTGTACTCGGTGTCTTGCACCGGCAGGTAGCCCGGGTTGTCGTAGTCGTCGAGGCCCGCCACCTGATTGGCCAGGCGGGCATTCTTGCGGTAGGCCGGGTTGGCGTGCACGCGGGCGACGGCGAAGCCGATGTCGTCCTTGGCGCGGGCGTCGAAGGGGCCTTTGTATACCAGTCCAGCTTGAACATAGTTATCGATGACATTGGTCTTCTTGTCGTGCACCGTGGCGTTGGCGAACAGACTCAGGCCGCGCGACTGGTCGGACGCCAGCGAGGTGACCTGCTGCTGGGCCCCGAGCCACATGCCGTGCTTGCTCGAACTGCTGCGGTAAGCGGCGCCACTGAGGGCGGCCGGCTGGCCGTTGCTGTCCTTGAGAACATCCTGTGCCTTGGCATTACTGTAGTAGTAGCCGGCGCGATATTCCCCTTTCAGGCCGTTCAAGCTTGGGCTCCATACCAGTTCGACCGGCATGACCGCACCCTGGGTGCCGCTGCCGCTGAGCTTGAAGCCGTTGCCCGATTCGAGGTTGGACGGGTTTTGCTCATACACGCCAACTTGGGCGTACAGTTCAGGGCTGAGGTTGTAGCGAACGCGCATGGCCCACTGGCTGACCGGCCAGTTGTACCAGATGCCGCCGACCCAGTTGCCCACCTGCGAGCCGCAGAAGGCCAGGTTCTGGAAGTCGCAGGGGAAGCTGTTGAAATCCTCGCCTTCGCCGAAACGGCCGACTTTCACGTCCAGGGCGCCGTCGAAGTACTTCTGCTTGATCCACATTTGCGTGAGCCGCCAGGTTTCGCCACGGCCCCAGACTTCCTGGGCCGAAGTGAAGCCGCCGACCCGCGGGTCGTTGATGCGGTCGTTGCTGATGTTGTCGCCGTGACGCTCGGTGACGGTCAGCTGGAACTCGGTGTCGTTCCAGCCGAGGATCTTCTCCAGGTCCAGGTGGCTGCCGAAGGTGAACTGGTCGCTGTAGCGTGCCGTGCGGTCGTGGTCGTAGCCGCCGTGCAGGTTGCTGCCCATCTCGCCGGTGTAGCCGAGGGTGAAGTCGTAGCCTTTCTGCAGCAGCTCGGTGCGGGTGCCACCCCAGTCGCCGAACATCCATGGAGAGTCCTTGGCGAAGGGTTCGCTGGCGCTGGCCGCGTTCGGCAGGCTGGTGGTGAGGGCAATGAGGGCAAAGCCGGTGTAGCGGGTCTTGGGCAGTTGGAGCATGAGATAGCGCTATCTTTTGATTGTTGAGCAAACGGCAAGTGCACCGAGGAGCGGACTCTTCGATGGAAGTGGCAATTGGGAGTGCTGGATGAAGCGATTCAGCTTGCGGCGGGGAGGATATAGGGGAAGTTGTAAGAAAAAAAGACAAAATGTCGCAGTTGATTGTTGCTGATCCGGTAACAGTCAGCGCAGAAAGGGGGCTGCCGAGCAGCCCCATGCGCTTTAGAAGGTGGTCCGCAGTCCAACTTCCACACTGCGCCCCGGCGCTGGCGCGATATCCCGCAGGATCGAACTCGCATAGCGCACGGTCTGGTCGGTCAGGTTCTCGCCGCGCACAAAGGCCAGCCACTGGCTCTGGCCGATGCCGAAACGGTAGCCGACGCTGGCCCCGAGCGTGGTGTAGCCATCGCTGCTGGTCTCGTTCTCAGGCTTGCGGTGCTGCGATGCGGCATGCTGCACATCGACCCGTGCCTGCCAGCGGTCCAGTTCCCATACGAGCCCGCTGTTCAGCCGCAGCGGGGCAATCCGCGGCAGTGGCTCGCCGCTGTCGAGGTTCTTGGCCCGGGTGTAGTCGCCGGACAGCTCCAGCGCGAAGCTGCCATAGCGGTTCTCGAGCAGCTTCCAGCGGTCTTGTGCCTCGATGCCGTAGAAGCGCGCACGCACGCCCTGGTATTGGTACTCGGGGAAGCCGCCATCGTCATGATCGTGGTCGTGGTCGTGATCATCCTCGCCATGGTCGTGATCATGGCCTTCACGCAGGTTACCCGTGCCGATCAGGCCGATATAGTTGCGCAAGTGGCTGTAGAACACCCCGACGCTGCCCTTGTGGGTGCCATTGTCGAAGCGCAGGGCCAGGTCGGCGGAAATTGCCTTTTCCTTGTTCAGGCTGGCATCACCAACTTCATACGCGCCGGTGGCCACATGGGCACCATTGGCATAGAGCTCGTAGAACGTCGGGGCGCGCTCGGTGTAGCCGAGGTTGGCCGCCAGAGACCAGGTCGGGTCGAGCTGGTACACAGCGCCCGAGGACAGGCTGAAGGCGTTGAAGCTGCTGGCGCTGTCGGTCTCGACGAAGTTCTCGTTGCCCTTGGCATCGGGGTCGACGCGGGTGTGTTCCAGGCGTGCGCCAAGGCTCAGGTTCAGGCGCTCGGTGGTTTGCCACTGCTCGAGCATGAACAGCGCCAGGCTGTCGGTGTCGGTGTGCGGGACGAAGGCTTCCTCGCCCAGTGCCGAGAACTCGTTGCGGCTGACCTGTGCGCCAATCACGCCTTCAAGCGGCCCGAGCGGCTGATGACGGGCTTCGATGCGGGCTTCGTAGCCCTTGTTCTTGAAGGTGGTGTGCACCTCACCTTCTTCGATCTCGCTGTGCTCGTAGTCGGTGTAGCCGGCATCGACCTTGACCGAGCTGAACGGGCCCTCCAGGTCACGCAGTTCCGAGGCAAAGGCGTAGTGGTCCTGCTTCATGTCCAGGCGCACGCCGGACTCGGCCACCGAGCCGTAGTTGCTGTCGTAGCGGCTGTAGGACAAGCCGGCATAGCCATGCTCCCAGTTGTAGGAACCGCCGATCGCGCCACCGTCCTGGCGGCCGTCGCTGTTTTCCAGGCGGTGGCGACTGCCTGGCGCGTCGGGGTCACGGACCTTGGCGCTCTGCGCGTAGCCGGGAATACGCAGGTCATTGAATTGACGGCTATTGGCGTCCAGGTGCAAGGCGAAAGTGCCGTCACCGGCTTCCAGTTTGCCGGCACTGCTGCGGGTGGTGTCGGCGCCGCCGTAGCGCAGTTCGCCAGCGCCGTGGATGCCCTCGATCGGCGAGTCAGGAATGCGGTTGTCGAAGGTGTTGATCACGCCGCCGATGGCATTGCCGCCATATAGCAGGGCAGCCGGACCGCGGACGATTTCCACGCGCTCGACCGTGACCGGGTCCAGCGGCACTGCGTGGTCATAGGACAGCGACGAGGCATCCAGGGCACCCACGCCATTGCGCAGGATGCGAATGCGGTCGCCATCCAGGCCGCGAATCACCGGGCGGCTGGCGCCAGGGCCGAACCAGGTGGAGGCTACACCGGGTTGCTTGTTCAGGGTTTCACCGAGGCTGCCGTGTTGCTGTTGCAGCAGGTCGTCACCTTCAAGCACGGTGCTGGGGGCAGCCAGTTGACGGTTGCCCAGTGGGTTGGCGGTGATGACCTGGGGTTCCAGTTCCACGGCTTGGCTGGGTGATGAGGCGAGCCACAGGGCGACAGCGAGGGGGCAGAGGCGGAGCGGGATGTACAGCATGGGGAAGAGGCGTTCCTTGGCAGATGCTTTTGTGTTGTTACAATATAACATCACTATTTCAGCACAGAGGTTTTGCCCCTGGCCAGTGGTTTTTCCGCAGACAACACGCATCCCACCCGCCACTACACTCGTGTAAGGTGCGCATCTTTCCTACGGAGCACTGGCATGAGCACGGCCCAACACAACGCGTTGCACGGCAAGACCCTCGAACAGATCCTCACCGAACTGGTGGCGCACTACCAATGGCAGGGCCTGGCCGAACGCGTTGATGTGCGCTGCTTCAAGAGCAACCCGAGCATCAAGTCGAGCCTGACCTTCCTGCGCAAGACGCCGTGGGCGCGGGAGAAGGTCGAGCAGTTGTACGTGAAGCTGCAGCGCCAGGCCTGACATGCCACGGCGCCCCTGGCTGACGTCGATGGCGTTGCTTGGCTGGTTCGGCCTCACGGTGCAGGTCTACCTGGTGCTGCTGGCGCGCTGGCAGGAACAGGCCAGCCTGATTGGCGGGCTGATCAATGTGTTCGGTTACTTCACGGTGCTGACCAATACCCTGGTGGCGACAGTGCTCAGCTACGCGGCTTTTGGCCGAGAGTCAGCGGCCGGGCGCTGGTTTCTGTCGCCATCGGTGAGTTCTGCGGTGGCGGCCAGCATCGTGCTGGTGGCGTTGGCTTACAGCTTGCTGCTGCGACACCTGTGGCAGCCCGAAGGTTGGCAGTGGCTGGCGGATGAACTGCTGCATGATGTGATGCCGCTGCTGTTCGCTTTGTACTGGTGGTTCGAGGTGCCCAAGGGCAGCCTGCGGCTCTGGCATTTGATGGTGTGGGCGCTGTACCCGGCGGTGTATTTCGCCTATGCGCTGTGGCGGGGGAGTGAGATCGGCGCGTATGCCTACCCGTTCATCGATGTGGCGAGCCTGGGGTATGGGCAAGTAATGCTAAATGCCCTCGGGGTTTTGGCGGGGTTCTGGGGGATTGGCCTGGTGGTGCTAGGGCTGGACCGGTGGCGGGGAAAGCATGGCATTGATTAGCCTGTACCGGCCCTCTGGCGGGTCACGCCCGCTCCTACAGGGGATCGCGTAACGTTGTAGGTGCGGCGGTCCGACTTGTCCCGCGAAAGGGCCGGTGCAGCAGAGAGCAGATCACTCGTCGTCCGCAGTCCCGTCGGCACGCCAGTAAGCGGCGGCCTTCAAGGCATCTTCTGCCACGCCTTTGTCCAGCAACAATGCCTTGGCCAGCCGAGTCAGTGACTTCTCGAGCGCCACCCAGCTGTACAGCTTACCTTCCGGCAACGCCAGATCCTTGAGCAACGCCAGCAGGTCCTTATCCCGCTTGACCCAGATGACTTCGACCTGCGCTGCGCTCGGCAACGGCTGCCGCTCCTGCTCATCCTCGATCTGGATCACCGCCAGCACCCGACGCCCCGCCGGCAGTTCCTCCAGTCGTCGGCCAATCGCCGGAATTGCCGTCTCGTCACCCACCAGCAGGTAGCTGTCGAAGATATCCGGCACTACCATCGAAGCCCGTGGCCCGGCGATGTTCAGCGTCTGCCCAGGTTTCGCCTGGGCCGCCCAGGTCGAAGCTGGGCCGTCGCCGTGCAGCACGAAATCGATGTCCAGTTCGTGGGCCACCAGGTCGATACGGCGCGGCGTGTATTCGCGCATGGTCGGCCGGGCGCCGCCGTCACGGCCCAGGTTGCGGGCGTCGATGGCCTGCTGCTGCTCGGCCGTTTCAGCGAATAGCAGTTTGATGTGGTCGTCACTGCCCAGGCTGGTGAAGCCCTGCAGCTCGGCGCCACCGAGGGTGATGCGGCGCATGCGCGGGGTGAGGTCGGTGACTCGCAGCACCTGCAGGCGACGTTGGCGGATTTCGTGGTTGACGCGGTGAATGGTGTCACTCATGGGGGTTCTCCCTGACTGGATCGGCCGGCCCGGAGGCGATGGCCTTGGCAGTGTCGTTGAGCAGGTTGCGCACCCGATCGATTTCTTCCGGCGTCCAGCGGCCACTGTGCATGTGCAGGGCATGGCGCAGGTTGCCGACCGCTTCGTGGATTTCCGGCGGGCGGTCGTGGCCACGCAGGGCGCGCTTGCTGACTTCGATGCGCATGCGCACGCCATCCAGGGCGACGGCCTGATCGGCCAGCGCGTTACGGCCGGCAGCGGTGATGGCGTACAGGCGTTTGCTGCCGTGCACCTGGCCGCTGATCAACTCGGCTTCTTCGAGGAAATTGAGGGTGGGGTAGATCACGCCGGGGCTCGGCGTGTAGCTGCCATCGAACAGGTTCTCGATCTGGCGGATCAGGTCATAGCCGTGGCCCGGTTGCTCGGCCAGCATCGACAGCATCAGCAGTTTGAGGTCACCCGGGGCGAAAACCCGCGGGCCACGCTCGCCTCGGGCGGGGCGGCGTTCAAAAGGGTCATGTGCGTAATGGTCACGCATTTAGAGGCTCCCTGTGTTTCGATATATCGCAAGATATTACTCAAGATATATCTAAACACAAGCCTCTAAATGCCGATGATTATCATCTACGTTTTAGATGAATCGTCGCCATGCATGGCAACCTGCGGTGGTTTGCACTCGTTCGGGTTACCTGGCTGCAAGTACGGCATCAGGATCGGCGCCATGCCCTTGAGCACCTGCACCGGCAGCGCCGAGGTAAACTTGAAGGCTTCCGCCGAGCGTCCAGGGACGAAGGCGGTCAGGGTGCCGAAGTGGTTTTCACCGAGGAAGAACACGAAGGTGGCGGTACGGTTGAGCGAGCGTGAGCCAATCAGCCGGCCACCAGCGCCGAAGCTTTCGATACGGTTGTCGCCGGTACCGGTCTTGCCACCCATCACCAGCGGCGTGCCATCCTTGAGCTTGAAGCTGCCGGAGATGCGCCGCGCGGTACCGGCATCGACCACCTGCGACATGGCCCCTTTCAGCGCCCGCGCCACTTCTACCGGCAGGATTCGCACGCCACGGTCCGGGTCACTGACCAGCTTGGTCTCGTAGGGGGTATTGGCGGCGAAATGCAGGGTGTCGATACGCAGCGTCGGCAGGCGCACGCCGTCGTTCTGGATGATGCCGACCAGTTCCGACAGCGCGGCCGGGCGATCGCCGGAACTGCCGATGGCGGTGGCCAACGACGGCACCAGATGGTCGAACGGGTAGCCCACGCGTTTCCAGCGTTGGTGGATATCGAGGAACGCTTCGATCTCGACCATGGTGCGGATGCGGCTGTCACGCGCCCCCTGGTGGCGGCTCTTGAACAGCCAGCTGTAGACTTCCTGGCGCTCGAAATGGCTGGCGTTGACCATTTCGGTGAGCGTGGAGCTCGGGTGCTTCAACAGGTAGCCCAGCAGCCACAGGTCCAGCGGGTGGACCTTGGCGATGTAGCCCTGGTCGGGCAGGTCGTACTTGCCGGGGCCGTACGCTTCGTACATCTCCGCCAGCTTGCCGTCGGTGAGTTTGCCCAAGGCAATCTTGTCATCCTTGCTGTGGGCACGGACGAAGGCATTGAAGGTTTCCTGGCCGGCTTCTGGGAACAGGTAGCGGTGCACCGCCGCCAGGCGTTGCGGGGTGGCGCGCATGCTGTCCAGGAAGGTGTCCAGGCGTTGCTGCGAGGTCTTGCGCTGGTATTTCTTCCAGAAGCGCATCAGGTAGCTGGTGCCTTCCTTGTCGGCGAAGCGGGCCAGGTATTCCTGGCGTCGCGGGTCCGAGTCGTCCTTGAGCAGCGGCACGCGGTTGAACGGCTGCTGGTAGGTGACGTAACGCACCAGGTCGCGCATCAGGCGGATGAACGGCAAGTTGATCGATTCGCGCAGGGCATCCTTGAGGGTCGGGTTGCGGTTGTTGTCTTCCTTGCGGAAGTTGTTGAACACGTGCATGCCGCCGCCGGTGAAGAAGGCTTCACCGGTGTTGGCCGAGTATTTACGCTCCAGCGCCGCATCGAGCATGGCATCCAGGCTCTGGTTCTTGCTGTTCTGTGCCAGCCATTCCAGCGACCACTGGGTGATGCGGTCGAGCTCGGCAACTTCGACTTTCTTCAACTCGGCGGCAGGTTTGCCGGCGTACTTGTCGTGCAGTTCGGCGATGATCTCCAGGTAAGTCGTGAGCACTCGCAGCTTGGCGGTCGAGCCAAGTTCCAGCTTGCTGCCTTCGTTGATATCGAAAGGCTGGTTGGTGCTGTCGGTCTGCACACGGACCCGCGAACCATCGGCGGTGCGCTCGAACAAGGTGAAGCTGTAGCTCACCTGGTCAGTGGTCTTGGAGGTGAGCAGGCGTTCGCCGATAAGGCCGATCTGCGCGGCGAATTCGGGGTCGGCAAGGTTTTTCAGGTACTGGCTGACCTGCAGCTGCAGGTCGGCTTGCAGGGTGCTGGTGGCTGACACATCGAGGCGGTCGAGATCATACAGGGGGCGGTTGAGCATGGCTGCCAGGCGATTGCGGGCCAGGCTGATGCCTTTGTTGGTGATGATCGGCACGATGGTCGGCTGGGCGACCCAGTCGCGGTAGACCGCCTTGCTGGCCAGCGCCGCATCGGCCAACGGTTGATCGATAATCTTGGCGGCCGCCAGCACACGAATGTGTGAGTCGGTGAGCTCGGCCAGTTCGACGCGGCCCTTGGAAAGGTAATGCGAAGGGCGACGCTGGGCGATCATCAGCGACAGCACCTGGCGCAGGGCCAGGCCGCGTGCGGCCATGCTGTCCGGGTCGGTGGCGGTGGAGGTCAGCGCCTGGTTGACCTGATCGAAATCGGCGCCGTACCACACCCGCAGGCCCTCGGCCATGCCATGCACCTCGCCATGCCCGGGCACGGCCGACAGCGGTACGCTGTTGAGGTAGTCACGCACGATCCGGTGGCGCGCTTCGCTGGTGTCGGGGCCACCCTGGTAGGCGCGCACGCTGGCCGAGATCATCTGGCGGATCTTCTCGGCGCCATTGACGGTCAGGCCATCCGGCGAATGGCGGTACTTCTCCAGCTGGGTGGCGAGGGTGCTTCCGCCCGCCGACTGGCCGGGCAGGGCCAGGTACTTGGCCACCTGGCTGTATGCGGCCTTGGCAAAGCGAGGCCAGTCCACGGCAGGGTTGTTCTTTACGTCTGTGGTATCGAGCAGGTCGCGGTTTTCGATGAACAGCAGGCTGTTGACCATCACCGGTGGGATGGAGGCGAAATCCGGGTACAGGTGCTGTGGGTAGTTGTACTGGTACAGCGTCTCGCCGCGGCAGTCGGTGATCGACAGGCCGGCCTGGATCTTTTCGATGTAGGGGGCGAACAGGCCGTGATCGACATAGCGCATCAGGGCCGGGGAGAACCGCACTTGTTCGCTGATCAAGTAATCGCGTTTCAGCAGGCGAGGCAGGAATTCGCCCAGCCCGCTGTAGCCCAGGCGCTTGTCGAATGGCCCGTCGCCCGGGTAGACGATCGCATCGCTCGGCCCAGGCTGGAGCGAATAGGTGAGGGTGGTGGCCAGCTTGCTGAATTCGCGCGATTGCAGGTTGGAGGTGCGGAACTCGTCGTAGGCGGCGAAACCGATGGCCACCAGTGCCACCAGCAGAATCAGGAAAATCAGCCGCCACCAGAGCCTGCGCTGACGTGGGGGCTGCGGTTGTGGCGTCTTGGCCGGAGGTGCTTCAGATGCTTCCGTTCTGGTTGGTTCCGATTGCCACAGTGCGCCCATAGTCTTCTATCCGGCCAGGTATTTTCGTCTTGCTTGTCTGAAGCTTAGACGTTGGCAGGAACAGGTGAAAAATTTGTAGGAAGTCGAGAAAAGTGGCGTAGGGCTATGCGGCTTTGGTGTGGGTTTATTCCCGCAGCGTTGTTGTTAGGGTGGCAGTGGAGCCGGGGCTGGCGCAGCAGTCCCCGAAAAACTCGCTGAATTTCCCTGTTTTTACAGCGAAAACCCCTATAACGGACTTCCTATACTGCTCGGCCCCTTCGCCCTGCCGGCCGCTCTAGCCCGGCACACGGGCCGGCCCACAAGGCCAGCCTGGCAAGCCAACGCCACGCCTATCGGCATGGCCGGCGCTGCACGAAGGTCAAATCCAATAACAAAATGAGGTTGTATTGCTATGCCAGTCGGCAACCATCCTGCCCCTGCCGAGCCCACTGAGGGGGGCCCGCTCAAGCGTGAGCTGGGCGAACGGCACATCCGTCTGATGGCGCTGGGCGCCTGTATCGGCGTCGGTCTTTTCCTCGGATCGGCCAAAGCCATCGAAATGGCCGGCCCCGCGATCATGCTTTCCTACATCATTGGTGGCCTGGCGATCCTGGTGATCATGCGTGCCCTCGGCGAGATGGCCGTGCACAACCCGGTCGCCGGCTCCTTCAGCCGCTATGCCCAGGACTACCTTGGCCCGCTGGCGGGTTTTCTCACCGGCTGGAACTACTGGTTCCTGTGGCTGGTGACCTGCGTAGCGGAAATCACTGCGGTGGCCATCTACATGGGTATCTGGTTCCCTGACGTGCCACGCTGGATCTGGGCCTTGATGGCGCTGGGCAGCATGGGCGCAGTCAACCTGATTGCGGTCAAGGCGTTCGGTGAGTTCGAGTTCTGGTTCGCTCTGATCAAGATCGTCACCATCATTGCCATGGTACTCGGTGGCATTGGCGTGATCGCGTTCGGTTTCGGCAATGACGGCGTCGCCGTGGGCATCTCCAACCTGTGGAGCAACGGCGGCTTCATGCCCAACGGCGTGACGGGCGTGCTGATGTCGCTGCAGATGGTGATGTTCGCCTACCTGGGCGTGGAAATGATCGGCCTCACCGCCGGCGAAGCACGCAACCCGCAGAAAACCATCCCCCAGGCGATTGGCTCGGTGTTCTGGCGCATCCTGCTGTTCTACGTCGGCGCCTTGTTCGTGATCCTGTCGATCTACCCGTGGGATGGCATCGGCAGCCAGGGCAGCCCGTTCGTGATGACCTTCGAGCGCCTGGGGATCAAGACCGCGGCCGGTATCATCAACTTCGTGGTGATTACCGCTGCGCTGTCGTCGTGCAACGGCGGCATCTTCAGCACCGGGCGCATGCTCTACAGCCTGGCACAGAACGGCCAGGCCCCGGCCGCCTTTGCCCGCACCTCGAAAAGCGGCGTGCCGCGCAATGCGCTGCTGCTGTCGATCGGTGCGCTGCTGCTGGGCGTGCTAGCCAACTACCTGGTGCCGGAAAAGGTGTTCGTCTGGGTAACCTCGATCGCCACTTTCGGTGCGATCTGGACCTGGGTGATGATCCTGCTGGCGCAGATCAAGTTCCGCGCCGGCCTCTCGACCGCCGAGCAGAAGGCGCTGAAGTACCGCATGTGGCTGTGGCCGCTGAGCTCCTACCTGGCCCTGGCCTTCCTGGTGCTGGTGGTGGGCCTGATGGCGTACTTCGAGGATACCCGCGTGGCGCTGTATATCGGCCCGGCGTTCCTGGTGCTGCTGACGGTGCTGTACTACGCGTTCCGCCTGGCACCGCGCCAGGAGCAAGCGCCAGTAAGCTCTGTCGCCTGACCAGGCAAAGCCCCGGCGTGAAGCCAGGGCTTTGCTTTCAGCGCCTGGGGTGGTCGTTGCTTGCCATTGTCAGTCGGGTCAGGCCTTGGCCCAGGATGGTCAGGCTAATGCCCAGTAATGCCAGGTCCTTGATCAGGAAGCTGCCGCTCTGGTTGAGCCATGGAAAGCCGCCGGAGTCTGCTTCCCAGATCGGCACGGTGAACAGGATCGACAGTGTTATTGCGAATGTCAGCGTGCACAGCGCACCCCCTGCTATCGCCGCCAGAGTGGACAACCTAGAGCTGAGTATGAGCATTGCACTGAGTATTTCGACCACGCCCAGAAAGTAGGAAGCTCCCGCCTCACCGAACAGGACGTAGAGCCATGCCAGCCAGGGCGTATTGCTAATCAATGGCACCAGCGCCTGAACCTCCAACGTGGTGAACTTGAGCAGGCCGATCATAAACATCGGCAGGGCGACGCCGAGCATGGCGATGAGGCTACCGGCCGCTTGTAACTGGCAAGGCGTGGGCAGATAAGGATGATTGGCGAGTCGTTGTATTAAAGTCATGGTGCCGGCTCCTGGAGAACGTGCACCAGTATTGGCAGGCGAGTTTTGCCTCGCTATAGGATGCTGCCAATCAAAACTGTGGGAATGGGCCGCGTGCGTTGCATGAACTAGATGATCGTCTGCTACCCCAGGCGGTTCCTTCGCCTCTGCCAAGTTGATTGATGGTCGCCTCGTAATCACCGTCAACTGGTATTTCTGTCAGTAGTCTCGTTGCTGTAATTCACCTAATTTGGTGCAGAGGCCAGACAGGGAAGGCTCGAACACCCATGCACCGCAGAATGCCGTCATTTTTCAAGTATCTGATCGTGGGCATCTTCAACACCGCTATTCACGTGGCGGTGTTTGCCGCACTGCAGGCGGCGGGCAATGATCAGGTGTTCAGCAACCTGGTGGCGTTCATCGTGGCGCTGTCCTTTTCGTACATCGCCAATGCCTGGTTCACGTTCAGGGTGCCTGTATCGCTCATGCGCTACTGCGTGTTCGTGGCGGGGATGGGCAGCCTCAGTGCGTCACTGGGTCACCTCGCTGACAGCCGAAGCTGGCCACCACCCTTGACCGTCGGGCTGTTCTGCCTGATCAGCCTGCCGCTGGGCTTTGTGTTTTCGCGATGGGTCTTCACGGAAAAGCGTAGATGGATATCTCGTTGATTGTGCCGGTATTCAATGAGGAACAGGCGATCAGGCCATTCTATGACGCGGTGCGCCAGGCGCTTGCCAACCAGGTTGACCAGGTCGAGCTGATTTTCATCAATGACGGTAGCCTGGATGGCACCGAAAAACAGATCCGCCAACTGATCGCCGGTGACCCTGATGTTGCCCTCATCGATCTTTCTCGCAACTTCGGCAAGGAGGCCGCGCTGTTCGCCGGGCTGGAACAGGCCAGTGGCGATGCCGTCATTCCCATCGATGTCGACCTGCAAGATCCGGTCGAAGTGATTCCCATGCTGATTGAGCAATGGCGGGCAGGCTTCGATGTCGTGCTCGCCAAACGCCGTGACCGTTCATGCGACAGTTACTTGAAGCGATTTACGGCCGCAGGGTTCTACTGCCTGCTGAACTGCATTTCGCAGATTCGCATCGAGGAAAACGTCGGTGATTTCCGCCTGCTCGATCGCAAGGTCGTCGAGGTGATCAAGTCGATGCCCGAGCAGCAACTGTTCATGAAAGGCATGCTGTCGTGGCCTGGCTTCAAGACGGCAGTGGTCGAGTACGAGCGCGCTTCGCGCATGGCAGGCAAGAGCCGCTTCAACGGCTGGAAACTGTGGAATCTGGCCCTGGATGGGATCACCTCGTTCAGTACCTTGCCATTGCGGCTCTGGACCTACGTGGGCGGCGCCATCGCATTGCTCGCGCTGTTTTACGCGGCCTACCAAGTCATCGACAAATGGCTGTTTGGCAACCCGGTACCGGGATATCCCTCGCTGATGACAGCCATACTGTTCCTTGGCGGTGTACAACTGATCGGCATCGGCGTGCTGGGAGAGTACATCGGGCGTATCTACATGGAGTCCAAGCATCGGCCAAGGTATGTAGTGAAGGGCATTGCCGGGCTGCGCACAGCGCGAAAGGACCGTGAGATCTTCAAGGAAAAATGATGAACCACCGCGCAAGCAGGCGTGAACCGATTACCTTGGCGTTGATAGTTGCCAGCATTCTGCTGCTTGCGCTGGTAGTTCGGCTGCATCAGATCGAACTGCAGGTCGTCTGGTATGACGAGGCCTTCAGCGTTTGGCTGGCCCGAATGGCACCCGCACAGACCGTCCTGTTCACTACGCGGGATGTCCATCCACCTCTGTATTACCTGCTGTTGCATGTGTGGATGAACTGTTTTGGTGATGGTGTTGCGGCCGTCCGCAGTTTCAGTGTCGTGACAGGGGTTGCCAGTGTCTGCATGGGGATGCTGATTGCTCGCTGGCTTGATGGCTGGCGCAGTGCCGTAATAGCAGGTGTGCTGTTGGCTATTTTGCCCATCGCGGTCTATTACAGCCAGGAAGCCCGAATGTACTCGCTACTCGGGTTGCTCATGCTCTCGGCGCTCTATGTGATATTGCTTTGGGGGCGACAACAGCGCGACCGGTACCTGCTGGCGTATGCCTTGTTGATGATCGCCGGGTTGTACACGCATTACTTTGCCGTGCTGTGTGCAGCGGCTATCTGGCTTCATGTGCTGCTGGCCAAAGGACAGAACGGCAAGTCGCTCATTCGCTCAGGGCGATGGTGGATCTGCAACCTGGCGATTGCGCTCGCCTTTCTGCCATGGCTGCCGACGCTGATCGAGCAGGCCAGCGATTCCGGGCTCCTCGCCTGGGTTGCCGAAATGACACTCATGACACTGCCGACAAGCGTCTGGCAAGCCTTCGCACTGGGCTTGCAGGTACCGGGTGCCAAGCTGGCGGCAGTGCTCTTTTGCTTGTTGCTGATAACCGCAGGTGCGTTCCTGGGGTACTTGGACCAGGTGCCTCACAGGCCCAGATCGCTACTCGTTATCTATTGCTTCATCCCGATCTTGGTGCTCGGGTTGATTTCCTGTGTGAAACCCATGTTCGTGGCGCGTTACCTGCTTTTCGCATTTTTGGGCCTGCCTATCCTGCTGGCAATCGCCTTGACCGGGATGCGCCAGAATTGGCGTGTCCCGCTACTGGTCCTTTGCATGGTGCTCGAAGTGACAGGCCTGGCAAATCTGTACAGCCGGCAATTCAACCTGCGTGGTGGCAGCGAATGGGTCGACAACCGGCTCGATTACGTCATGGCTCAGGTCGGCGCGCATTGGCAGCAAGGTGATGCGCTGCTCGCCGATGACAGAAACTGGTCGTTGACTATCGATTACTACAACAAGACGGGGGCTGCACCGCTGGTTTACAAGGCCGATTACGTCGACCCTGCCACTGCCTTGTATCCTCGCGTTGCGCAACGGGTAGTCTACGACCCACGAACACTGGAGCACCGGTACAAAAGAGTCTGGTGGGTGACCAGTGGCCCAGTGACGGAGGTAGAACGCATGATGCTGCGACACTGGAGGAGCCTGGCTGCGATCAGCAAAGGTGATTCACGGGCACTGCTGTTCGCAATGCCCGATCAATCGGCAAGCAGCGACTGAGCTGTTCAGGCTGCTTGCGGCTCGAAGCTGTCGGCCCGGGCCATCTGCCACATGCGCGAATAGAACTGCCCATTGACCTCACCGGTGAGCAACTCGCCCGGCTTGAGGAACACATGCATCTGCGAGAACAGCTTGATCTCGGTGGCCGACACGCGCCGCACCAGGTGCTTGGCCTCCAGCTGCGCCGGGTGCTCAAGACCTGCTGCGGCCAGCATTTCAGCCAGTGCACGCAGGGTATTGTGGTGGAAGTTCAGCACCCGTTGGGCCTTGTCCGGTACCACCAGGGCGCGCTGGCGTAGCGGGTCTTGCGTGGCTACGCCGGTCGGGCACTTGTTGGTGTGGCAGCTCTGCGACTGGATGCAGCCGATGGCGAACATGAACCCGCGCGCCGAGTTGGCCCAATCGGCACCGATGGCCAGCACGCTGGCGATGTCGAAGGCGCTGACGATCTTGCCGCTGGCGCCGAGCTTGATCTTGTCGCGCAGGTTAAGCCCAACCAAGGTGTTGTGCACGAACAGCAGGCCTTCACGCAGCGGCACGCCGATGTGATCGGTGAACTCCACCGGCGCGGCGCCGGTACCGCCTTCCTTGCCATCGACCACGATGAAGTCGGGCAGGATGCCAGTTTCCAGCATGGCCTTGGCGATGCCCATGAACTCCCACGGGTGGCCCAGGCAGAACTTGAAACCCACCGGTTTACCGCCAGACAACTCACGCAGCTGGGCGATGAAGTGCATCATCTCGATCGGGGTGGAGAAGGCGCTGTGGCGCGATGGCGAGATGCAGTCCTCGCCCATCAGCACTCCACGGGTTTCGGCAATTTCCTGGGTCACCTTGTGCTTGGGCAGGATGCCGCCGTGGCCGGGCTTGGCGCCCTGGCTCATCTTGATCTCGATCATCCGCACCTGTGGGGTGCGGGCCTGGGCGGCGAAGCGTTCGGGGTCGAAGCGGCCGTCGGCGGTGCGGCAGCCGAAGTAGCCGCTGCCCAGCTCCCAGACCAGGTCGCCACCGTTTTCGCGGTGATAGGGGCTGATGCTGCCTTCGCCGGTGTCGTGGTGGAAGTTGCCCAGCTTGGCGCCCTTGTTCAGGGCGCGGATGGCGTTGGCGCTGAGCGAGCCGAAGCTCATGGCCGAGATGTTGAAGATCGACGCCGAATACGGCTGGCTGCACTGCGGCCCGCCGACGATGACCCGGAAGCTTGCCGGGTCGGTCAGTGGTGCCGGGCGCATGGAGTGGCCGATGAACTCGAAGCCCGACTCATAGACATCGATCAGGGTGCCGAAGGGTTTGTCCGAGGCTTCGTTCTTGGCCCGGGCGTATACCAGCGAGCGCTGGGCGCGGGAGAAGGGCAGTGCGTCGCTGTCGGCCTCCAGCAGGTATTGGCGGATTTCCGGGCGGATGCCCTCGACCAGGTAGCGGATGTTGCCAAGAATCGGATAGTTGCGGCGCACCGCGTGGCGTTGCTGCAGCAGGTCGAACACCCCGATCAGGCTTAGCACCCCGGTGACCAGGGTGAACGGCCACAGCCACTCGTGGTGGAGGAACGGCAGGCTCGCCAGGGTGAACAATACACAGGCGGTGAAGAAGGCATAGCGGCTGAGAAGTGACAGGCTCATACGGGATCCTTGCGATGGCGCGGTCAGGCTCAGGGCCTGGGGCAAACCCCGACCATAGCCAACTTGTGTGGCAGTGCAAATCAAAATCGGGGAAGCGAAAATCATTCTCGCCCAGAGGTGTTCGACGATAAGGTTTAAGCGCCTGTCGGCGTACGCATCAATTTCTCCTTCCAGCTCGCTTGCTCCTGCGCCGCCCCCTCCACCAGATAGCTATACCGCCCCGCCACCCGCACCGCTACGGGCACGCCATCGCGATACAGCAACCGGTTATCACCCGCAGCAGGCACTTTCGCACCGGGCAGCAACGACCCTATCAAGTTCAGCGGATCACTGGCGCTGACCACCACCAGCCCACCATCTGGCGCCCGCCGGCGTACCTGCCGTAGCAACCCGACCGCCTCCGGCAATGCGAACTGCTCACCCGCCAGCCCGGCAATGAAACGCCCACCACGAATCTCGCCACGTGCTTCCAACCGGTGATAGCAACGTAGCAGCTCGCGCCAGGGCGGCAGTACATCGCTCTCCCGTTCCAGCAGCCGCCAGCAGATCACTCCATAGCGCCGTAGCAGCGCGCGGGCGATGTGTTCCACGCGCTGGTTCTCGTCAACAGTGCCACTGCCCCGACGCAGCAACGCCCAGCGTCCGGCATGGGCCATGCTGCTCGACAGCGGCGGGTGGCCGCGCCGGCGGTTGCGGGAGCTGCGCTTGGCGGCAGGGGTAATCAGGCTGCGCAGGCCGGTGAAACTGTCGGCGCCCACCAGGCCGGCCCCTACCAGTTCCTGCAACGCGGCTTCCAGCTCGCTGGGCAGCAGGTGGGCATCGCTGGTCAGTTCATCGAAGAACAACGCCCCGTGGGCCTGCAGCGCTTCAAGCACCCGTTGTGCTCGCCCGCCAAGTGCTTCGCGGGCAGGCTCGGGGGCGAGGCTACGCCATAGGCCCATGTGCTCGCGTGGCAACAGCACCAGCGGCGTACTCGACAAGGTATTGCTCGCCACGGTCGCGGCCAGCCGGCTCCAGGCAAACTGCCCGCTGCGGCAGGCATCGTCCAGCCAGTGCGGGCTGTAGTCCTTGATCCGCGCCGGCAGCAGCTCCGCTTCCCAGGCGCCGGCAGCACTGGGGAAACCCTGCAGCTGCCCCAGCACTTCGGCCACCGCCTGAGGCCCACGCAGGCGCTGATCAGGCGCCAGGTGCTGCCAGTCGAACAGAAAACGCATGAAGTCCTGCAGGCTGACCGGCTCGATCTCCCGGCGCAGACGTTTCACCGTGTAGCGATGGATGCGCGCCAGCAGGTGGCGCTCACACCATTGCAGGTCCCGCGCCCCTGGGCTGAAATGGCCGCGCAACACGTAGCCTTCGGCTTCCAGGCGGCCCAGCGCCTGTTCGACCTGAACAGCGGGCTTGCCCAGTGGTGCGGCAATCTGCGCCACGCTCAGCGGGCCGTAGCCGCTCAGGCGGGCGCGTAGCAGCTCACTCAGAGCGCTGTCCGGATCGATGGCCTGGTCGAAGCCGGGCAGTATGTCCAGCGCAGGCTCCAGGCGCGACGCCGGATACAGCGTCTGCAGCAGGTTCAGGCGTTCGCGTGCCAGCCAGAGTTTTTCATCGATCAGGCGCATGGCGCGTCCGGCCTTGGCCAGCTGGCGCAGTAGCAGGTCCCAGCTGGGGTTGGCATGGACTTCCTCATGGCTGATGGCGCCCAGGGTCATCAGCGCCTCGTGCATTTCGTCAGCATTGCCCGGCTGCGGCCAGGCCTCGGCCTGCACGGCGGCGATCGCATCGGCGTCCAGCGCACCGAGGTCATCGCCGTCATGCACTTCATTCCAGCGCCGGTTGAGCACCGCCTGGGTGCGTCGTTCCTCCAGCGGGGCGTCATCGAGGAAAGCATAGGGCCGTGCGTTGAGAATGGCCGAGGCCAGCGGCGAAGGCGCGGGCAGGTCGCGACACAGCAAGCGCACCTGGCCGCTTTCCATGCGCCGCAACAATGCCAGCCAGCCTTCGCTGTCCATGGCCTCGTGCAGGCAGTCGTCGAGGGTCTGTTCGACCAGCGGGTGATCGGGGATCTGCCGTTCGCCGACGATGTTCTCCAGGCAGGCGATCTGGTCGGGGAACACCGCGCCAATCAGGTCTTCGCTCTTCATGCGCTGGATTTGCGGTGCCACCTTGCGGCCGCCGACGAAGCGCGGCAGGGCCATGGCCACGCCGGCGTTCCAGCGCCAGCGCACGCCGAACAGTGGCGCGTCGAGCAGGGCCTGGATGAGGATCTGCTCGGCGTTGCGGCTGTTGAGGTAGCGCCATACTTCATCCAGCTCGAAGCTGTGGCTGGTAGACAGCGACAGCACGATGGCGTCTTCGCTGGCCGCAGCCTGCAACTCGAAATTGAAGGAGCGGCAGAAGCGTTTGCGCAGGGCCAGCCCCCATGCACGGTTGATACGGCTGCCGTAGGGCGAGTGGATGATCAACTGGGTACCGCCAGACTCGTCGAAGAAGCGCTCCATCACCAAGGTTTGTTGGGAGGGCAGGGCACCGAGCACCTCGCGGGTGCGGCCCAGGTAGTCGAGTAACTGGCTGGCGCTGGCTTCGTCCAGTTCGAAGGTGTCCTGCAGCCACTGCAATACCTCTTCGTTCTGCGCCAAACGATCATCCAGGCGGGCCTGCAGGCGAGCGACCGCGGCGGACAGTTCATCGCTGCGCCCCGGCGCTTCGCCGAGCCAGAACGGAATGGTCGGCGGCAGGCCCTGGGCATCCTCGACGCGCACTCGTCCGGGTTCGACCCGCAGGATGCGATAGGAGGCATTGCCCAGCTGGAAGATGTCCCCGGCGATGCTTTCAACCGCAAAGTCTTCGTTGACGCTGCCGATGTTCAGCGCCTGTGGCTCAAGCAGTACCGCATAGTCGGCATTATCGGGAATGGTGCCGCCACTGGTCAGCGCGGTCAGCTGGCTACCCCGGCGCCCGCGCAAGGTGCCGCTGACCGCATCACGGTGCAGGTAGGCGCTGCGGATGCCCAGGCGGCCGTTGTAGCCTTCGGCGAGCATGCGCAGCAGGGCCTGGTAATGCGCGGGATCAAGGGCGGTATAAGGCGTGGCTTGGCGCAGGCAGTCGAACAGCGCCTGTTCCTGCCAGGGCTGGTTGCTGGCCTCGGCGACGATCTGCTGGGCGAGCACGTCCAGCGGCGCCTTAGGGACATGCAATTCATCGAGTTCGCCATGGCGCACGCTGTCGAGCAGGGCCACGCATTCGATCAGGTCATCGCGGGAAGTCGGAAACAGCCGGCCCTTGGGAATGCCCTCGACCTGGTGCCCAGAGCGGCCGACCCGCTGCAGGAATGCCGCGATCGAGCCCGGTGATTCGATCTGGCAGACCAGATCAACATCGCCGATGTCGATACCCAGCTCCAGCGAGGCGGTGGCCACCAGCACCTGCAACTGGCCGTTCTTCAGGCGCTGCTCGGCGTCCAGGCGCAGCTCCTTGGCCAGGCTGCCATGGTGCGCGGCCACCGCTTCCTTGCCCAGGCGGTCGCTGAGGTGGCGGGTGATGCGTTCGGCCAGGCGCCGGGTATTGACGAACACCAGCGTGGTGCGATGTTCACGGGCGAGGGCAGCCAGACGGTCATAGACCAGGCCCCAGACATCCGTGGCCATGACGGCGCCGAGCGGCACCGGCGGCACTTCGATGGCGAGGTCGCGCTGGCGCGCGTGGCCGACATCGACGATCGCGCAAGGGCGTTGGTCGCCAACCAGGAACTGCGCCACACGCTCTACCGGACGCTGAGTGGCGGACAGGCCGATGCGTCGCAGTGGGCGCCCACACAAAGCCTGCAAACGCTCCAACGTCAGCGCCAGGTGGGCACCGCGCTTGTTGCCGGCCAGGGCGTGGATTTCATCGACGATCACCGTGTGCACGCTGGCCAGGCCTTCACGGCCGGAGGCCGAGCCCATCAGCACGTACAGCGACTCGGGTGTGGTCACCAGGATATGCGGTGCCAGCTTGCGCATGGCCGCCCGCTCTTTTTGCGGGGTGTCGCCGGTACGCACGGCGGCGGTGATGCGTGGTGCTTTCAAGCTTTGTTGTTCAAGGGCCTGGCTGATGCCTTCAAGCGGGGCCTGCAGGTTCAGGCGGATGTCGTTGGACAGCGCCTTGAGCGGCGAGACGTAGACGACCTGGGTGTGCGCCGGCAGCTCGCCGTCATGCTCCAGGCCTTCGCGAAACAGTTCGTCAAGCACGGCCAGAAAGGCGCTCAAGGTCTTGCCCGAGCCGGTCGGCGCGGCGAGCAGCATCGACTGGCCAGCATGGATCAGTGGCCAGGCACGAGCCTGGGCATCGGTGACCGTGGCGAAGTGGCGGCGGAACCAGGTGCTGACGGCCGGGTGGAACAGCTCGAGCACCGGGTGCTGGTGGGCTGGCAGGTTCATCTGTTGGTTATGGCGGCTGAAGGGCGGCTTGGCAAGGGGCCGTTCGTCGTCGATCTTCTGTACACTGTCGCCTTTTTCAGCGAGCCCACCCATGGCCAACATCATCCGTATCGCCGCCGCCCTGTTGATCGACCCGCAAGGCCGCACCCTGCTGGTGCGCAAGCGTGGCACCCAGGCGTTCATGCAACCGGGTGGCAAGATCGATGCGGGTGAGTCACCCGTTCAGGCGCTGGTGCGTGAACTGCACGAAGAGCTTGGGCTGCACATTGACCCGGACCAGGCTGTACATATGGGCCAGTTCAGCGCACCGGCCGCCAACGAACCGGGTTTCGAGGTGCAAGCCGAACTGTTCCGCGTCGACAGTGCCGAAGCGGTAGCCCCGGCGGCGGAAATCGAAGAAGTGCTGTGGCTGGCCGCCGATCAGGCAGCAACGCCTGAGTTGGCGCCGCTGACCCGCGACCTGATCCTGCCTTTGTACCGCCAGGCCGTCAGCGTACCGCGCTGACCCCGTCGAGGGTGGCGAACGAGGTGTCCTTGGCGGTCAGCAGGAAGTCGCGCATGTAAGGCGCATCGAGCATGTCGGTGCGCACCGCCGCGTACAGCGTGGCGAACAGGCCTTTCTCGCCCAGGCGTTTGCCCTTCACATAGCCCCGCGCGCTGTACTCGTGCAGCGCCCAGTGCGGCATGCCACACACACCACGGCCGCTGGCCACCAGTTGCATCATCATCACCGTCAGCTCGGACGTGCGCACGGCAGCCGGCTCGATATCGGCCGGCTCCAGGAAGCGGGTGAAGATGTCCAGGCGGTCGCGCTCCACCGGGTAGGTGATCAGGGTCTGGTCGAGCAGGTCCTGGGGCACGATATATGGCTTGCTGGCCAGTGGGTGCTGGTTGGCCACGGCGAGCATCGCTTCGTAGGTGAACAATGGCACGTAAGTGATGCCGGCGAGGTCCAGCGGGTCAGAGGTGACCACCAGATCGAGGTCGCCCCGGGCCAGTGCCGGCAATGGGGCAAAGGCAAAGCCCGAGGCCAGATCCAGTTCCACTTCCGGCCAGGCATCGCGGAACTGGTCGATGGTCGGCATCAGCCACTGGAAGCAGCTGTGGCATTCGATCGCCATGTGCAGGCGCCCGGCAGTGCCGCCTGCCAGCCGGGCGATGTCGCGCTCGGCGCCGCGCAGCAGCGGCAGGGTGGCATCGGCCAGTTGCAGCAGGCGCAGGCCGGCGCTAGTGAAGCGGATCGGCTTGGTCTTGCGCACGAACAGTGGCAGGCCCAGTCGCTCTTCAAGCTCCTTGAACTGGTGCGACAGTGCCGATTGGGTCAGGTGCAGGCGTTCGGCGGCCTCCACCAGGCTATCGGCCTCGCGCAGGGCATGAAGGGTTTTCAGGTGGCGGATCTCCAGCACGGCTGACTCCGAGTAAAAATTTGAGAAAACAGGGGAATGAGTTGAGTTTCGCTCATGTTGCCCCGGGCTGTCGACTGGACACTGGGCCGCACCGCTCGGCAGGGTTCATCAAACTGTCACTGAACTGTGGCAGCGCGCCCGAATTAAATTCATCAGACTCGCGCTCTACTGGGGATCTGCATTCTGGTGTTTCTTTCATGAGAGCTTTTCTGCTTTTTTTCTTTCTCGTGTTCAACGCTTCGGCGAGCTTCGCCGACACCCGTTGCGACGCCCATGTGCCGGTACAACGTGCCGAAATCGGTGAGCTGAGCCTGGTCTATCAGAGCGTCGGCGCGCCTCGCGATCCAGCCTTGTTGCTGGTCATGGGCCTGGGCGGGCAACTGATCCATTGGCCGGACGACGTGGTCGAGGCGTTGTGCCGCCAGGGCTTCCGGGTCATTCGCTATGACAATCGCGATGTCGGCCTGTCGCGCTGGAACCAGCTGCCACCTTCGGCCAATCTCACGCTCGAGCTGTTGCGCTACAAGCTGGGCCTGCCGGTTTCCGCGCCTTATACCCTGACTGACATGGCCGACGATGGCCTGCAACTGATGGATGTGCTGGGCATTCGCCAGTTCCATGTGCTGGGCGTGAGCATGGGCGGGATGATCGCCCAGCACCTGGCCGCCATGGCGCCCGAGCGGGTGCGTAGCCTGACCCTGGTGATGTCCAGTTCTGGGGCGGCAGGGCTGCCAGCGCCGGATCCGGCCCTGGTGCAGTTGCTGGCGCGGCGCAGTGCGCCGAGTCGTGAGGTGGCCATCGAGCAGCAGGCTGACCTGCTGGCTGCGTTGGGCAGCCCGCAGGTGCATGACGATCGGGCGGTGCTGCTGCAGCAGGCGGCGGTGGCGTACGACCGGGCGTACAACCCGGAGGGTGCGAAGCGCCAGATCATGGCGATTCTGGCCGAGCCGAGCCGGGTGCAGTTGCTGAATGGGTTGCGGGTGCCGACACTGGTGGTGCATGGCACCGCCGATCCGCTATTGCCGGTGATGCATGGCGTGCACTTGGCAGCGCATATCCAGGGGAGCCAGCTTCGATTGATTCCGGGGCTGGCGCACCGCTTCCAGGAGCGATTCAAGGCACCGTTGCTGGCGGCGGTGCTACCTTACCTGCAATCGCACCGGCAGGATGTCACCCATATCGCCGGCCTCTGAATCGGCATCGCCTGCGTTGCGAGCTTGCCCGCGAAGCAGGCGACGCCGTTCTGTCAGCCGAGCCCGTATTTCTTGACCTTGTCAAACAGGGTGGTCTTGGCCATGCCCAGCTCCTGGCTGGCTTGGCTGAGGTTACCGCCGGTACGCTGCAAGGCATCGCTGAGCAAGTTGCGTTCAAAGGCTTCCACTGCCTCGGCAAACCCCAGCCCCTGGCTGGCGCCACCGCTTGGCCCCTTCTTGAACGCCGGCAGTCCAAGGGCATAACGCTCGGCCACGTTGCGCAGCTCGCGCACGTTACCCGGCCAGTCATGGGCCATCAGCCGTGACAGGGTCTGGCTGTCCAGCGTCGGCGTTTCGCGGTCGAAGCGCAGCGCCGATTGCTGCAGGAAGTGTTCGAACAGTTGCAGGATGTCCTCGCGTCGCTCACGCAACGGTGGCAACTCAAGGGTCACCACGTTGAGGCGGTAATAGAGATCGCTGCGGAACTGCCCGCTCTGGCCCAGCGCGTCGAGGTCGGATTTGGTGGCCGCAATCACCCGGCAATCCACCGCAATGCTCTGGTTTGAGCCCAGGCGCTCCAGGGTGCGTTCCTGCAGCACGCGCAACAGCTTGATCTGCAGGTTGATCGGCATGCTCTCGACCTCGTCGAGGAACAGCGTGCCGCCATTGGCGTGTTCGATCTTGCCGATGCGCCGCTTGCCAGCACCAGTGAACGCGTTGGCTTCGTGGCCGAAGATCTCGCTCTCGAACAGGTTTTCCGGCAGGCCACCACAGTTCAGCGCCACGAACGGCTGGCCTTGGCGCCGGCTGAAATCGTGCAGGCAGCGGGCGACCAGCTCCTTGCCGGTACCGGTTTCACCTTCGATCAGCACATTGGCCGAGGTATCGGCGACGTTGGCGATCAGTTCGCGCAGATGCTCCATGGCCGGCGAGCGGCCGATGATACGCCCCTCCAGGCTGCTCTGTTCGGCCAGCTGCCGTCGCAGTGCCACCACCTCGCGTGACAACCCGCGCTGCTCCAGCGCACGGCGCACCACATCGACCAGGCGTTCGGGCGAGAACGGTTTCTCCATGAAATCGTAGGCACCGTTGCGCATGGCACCGACTGCCATGTCGATATCGCCGTGGCCGGTGATCAGCACCACCGGCAGGCTACGGTCGCGGGCCTTGAGGCGATTGAGCAGTTCCAGGCCATCGATGCCGGGCAGGCGGATATCGCTGACGACGATGCCGGCAAAATCATCGCCGATGCGCTCCAGGGCCTGTTCGGCACTGCCGACCCCTTCACAGGCGATGTCTTCCAGGGCCAGCGCCTGCTGGCAGCCGAGCAGCACATGCGGGTCGTCTTCGACGATCAGGACGGTAAGTGGCGCTTGGTTCATGGTTGCTCTGCCGATTCGCTGGGGGGCGTGACCAGGGGCAGGGCGAGGACGAAGGCAGTGCCGCCGGTGGCGGGGTGCTCGACGTTCAGGCTGCCCTTGGCGGCGGCGGCAAGGCTCGCCGACAGGGTCAGCCCCAGGCCCAGGCCATGTTCGCCCGGCTTGGTGGTGAAGAAGGGTTCAAACAGGTGCTTGCGGGTTTCGGCATCGATGCCGTGGCCGTTGTCGCGCACCCGCAGGCGGTATTTGTCGCCTTGCAGCTCGCCTTCGAGCCAGAGCTCGGGCAGTGGCTGGGTGGCCATGGCGTCCAGGGCGTTGCCGATCAGGTTGACCAGGATCTGCTCCAGGCGGGTCTGGTCGATGCCTAATTGCTGGTCGTCGAACTGGCTGTGCAGCTGCAGGTGACAACCTGTGATGCGGTTGTTCAGCACCTGCAAGGAGGCGTCCACGGCCTTGGCCAGCGACGCCTGGCCGCTGTCGTCACCACGCCGGGCGAACGAGCGCAGGCTGGCCGTGATGCGGCCCATGCGGTCGATCAGGTCGTTCATGGTGCGCAGGTTGGTGCTGGCGGTTTCCAGTGCACCCCGTTCGAGGAAGCGCACGGTGTTGCCGGACAGGGTCCGCAGCGCCGCCAGCGGCTGGTTGAGCTCGTGGGCGATGCTGGTGGACATCTGCCCGATCGCCGCCAGCTTGCCGGCCTGGACCAGTTCGTCCTGGGCTTGGCGCAGGGTCTGTTCGGCATGCCGACGTTCACGGATCTGGCCCTTGAGGCGTTCGTTGCTGGCGCGCAGGTCGGCGGTGCGGTCGGCGATGCGCCGTTCCAGCTGGCTGTTGGCTTCTTCCAGGGCCTCGCGGGCGGCCAGGCGCGTGGCAATCACCTTGCGCCGCTCGTTCCAGGCGATGCCGAGGATGGTCAGCAGGGCGAAGGCCACGCCGACCAGGATGCCCTGCACCATGGATTCGCGGCGCAGGTCCTGCAGCGGGGTGAGGAGGGTGAAGTGCCAGGGTGTGTCGGCCAGGCGCCGGGTCTGCGCCAGGTAGCTCACTTCGTGGGGCTTGCCCTGGGCGGTTTCGGCGTTGGCCGGGAAGGTCAGTTTCTCCACGCCATCGGCCAGGGTTTCGCGGGCCAGGGGTTGCAGCTCGTTCAGTGGCCACCAGTAATATTGCAGGCTGCGCGCCAGGCGCTCCTTGATCTGCGGAGTCAGCGGGCGCACCGATTTCAGGCGCCGGGCCGGGTCGCTGGAGAGAATGATGATGCCGTTCTCATCGCTGACGAAGGCTTCCAGACGGGCGCGCTGCCAGCGCTCTTCGAGGGTATCCAGGCGCACCTTGATCACCGCCACGCCGATGATCTTGCCGTGTTCTTCCAGGCCGTGGGCGAGGTAGTAGCCAGCCTCGCCCGTGGTGCTGCCGATCCCGTAGAAACGGCCCGGTTCACCGCGCACGGCGCTCTGGAAATAGGCCCGGAACGACAGGTCTTCACCCAGGAACGAGTCGGCATCGCGCCAGTTGCTGCTGGCCTGCACCCGGCCGTTGGTGTCGAGGACAAAGATCGCCCGGCTGCGGCTGCGGCGGTTCAGGCCTTCGAGGTATTCGTTGACGGCCTGCCGGTTGGCGCCATCAGGGTCTGTGAGCAGCTGCGAGACGCTGTCCTCCAGCTCCAGCAGGCTCGGCAGGTAGGTGTACTTGCTGATTTCGCTCTCGACCGTGCGCGCATGCAGCTCCAGCGCGCGCTCGCCGCTCTCGCTCAAGGTGCGGATGCCGTTGCTCTCGCTGATCAGGAAGCCGGCCATGCCCAGCCCAACCATCAGCAGGATGATCAGGGGCGGCAGCAGCAATTGGCGAATCAGGCGGGATTTCACGGCGGGCTTGGCAGGGAGAAGAAGCGAAGGGTCGCATTTCATCACAGTGGCCTTGTCACGGCCAGCATCCGCTGCCGGGTGACCCCGGGCAGCGGTGCCGTTCTTGCCGAATCAGTGTTGCAGGATCTTGCTGAGGAAGTGCTGGGTGCGTTCGTGGCGGGCGCTCGGGTTGCCGAAGAAGTCTTCCTTCTGGCAGTCCTCGATGATGTTGCCCTTGTCCATGAAGATCACGCGGTTGGCCACTTTGCGGGCGAAGCCCATTTCGTGGGTCACGCACATCATGGTCATGCCTTCGTGGGCCAGCTCGACCATCACGTCCAGTACTTCGTTGACCATCTCCGGGTCCAGCGCCGAGGTCGGTTCGTCGAACAGCATGACGATCGGGTCCATCGACAGCGCGCGGGCAATCGCCACGCGTTGCTGCTGGCCGCCTGAAAGCTGGCCGGGGTGCTTTTTGGCATGGGCACTGAGGCCGACGCGGTCGAGCAGGGCCAGGCCCTTCTTGGTCGCTTCCGCTTCACTGCGGCCGAGCACCTTGCGCTGGGCGATGGTCAGGTTCTCGGTGATGCTCAGGTGCGGGAACAGCTCGAAGTGCTGGAACACCATGCCCACCCGCGAACGCAGCTTGGGCAGGTTGGTCTTGGGGTCGGCGATCGAGGTGCCATCGACCACGATGTCGCCTTTCTGGAACGGCTCCAGTGCGTTGACGCATTTGATCAGTGTGGACTTGCCCGAGCCTGACGGGCCGCAGACCACCACCACTTCACCCTTCTTCACTTCGGTGGTGCAGTCGGTCAGCACCTGGAAGTCGCCGTACCACTTGTTGACGTTCTTGATGGAAATCATACGGTGATCCTTTTTTGCAGGCGCTTGACCAGCCACGAAGCGGAGAAGCTGATGACGAAGTACACGACCCCGGCGAAGATCAGGAACTCATGGGAGCGCCCGATGATGTCGCCGTTGGAGCGTGCCGAGTTGAGGAAGTCCACCAGGCCCACGGTGTACACCAGCGAGGTGTCCTGGAACAGGATGATGCTCTGCTGCAGCAGCAGCGGGGTCATCTTGCGGAAGGCCTGGGGCAGAATGATCAGGCGCATGGTCTGGCCGTAGGTCATGCCCAGGGCCTGGGCAGCGCCCATCTGGCCCTTGGAGATCGACTGCACACCGGCGCGGACGATTTCGCAGAAGTAGGCGGCCTCGAACATCATGAACGCCACCACGCACGAGGTGAAGGCGCCCACCGGGGTGTCCTCGCCGGTGATCCAGCGCAGCACGAACGGCACCGCCAGGTAGAACCAGGTGATCACCAGCAGCAGGGGGATCGAGCGGAAGTAATTGACGTAGGCGCCGGCCACACGCGACAACAGTTTGCTCGACGACAGGCGCATCAATGCCAGGATAGTGCCGAGCACGATACCGCCGACCACGCCCATGACCATCAGTTGCAGGGTCATGACCATGCCGTCCCACAGGGCAGGCAAGGCGGGGATGATTTCGCTGAAATCCATGTCCATCTACTTGCCCCCTACGGAGATCAGGCCAGGCACGGCGACTTTCTTCTCGACCATGCGCATCAGCAACATCAGGCCCATGTTCAGGGTGAAGTAGATCAGCGTGGCCAGGGTGAAGGCCTCGAACAGGTTGGCCGAGAACTCAGCGGTCTGCTTGGTCTGCGCCAGCAGCTCCATCAGGCCGATCAGCGAGGCCACCGAGGAGTTCTTGAACACGTTCAGGAATTCCGAGGTGAGCGGCGGAATGATGATCCGGTAGGCCTGCGGCAGCAGCACGTTGTTGTAGATCTGCGGCAGGCTGAAGCCCATGGCGCGGGCAGCGGCTTCTTGGCCACGAGGCAGCGCCTGGATGCCGGTGCGCACTTGTTCGCAGACGCGGGCGGCGGTGAACAGGCCCAGGCAGATCACCACGCTGATCAGTGCCGAGGTGGTCGGGTTGAGGTCTTGCTTGAACCATTCCTGCAGGCCTTCGGGCAGCAGGTCCGGCACGAGGAAGTACCAGATGAACAGCTGCACCAGCAGCGGCACGTTGCGGAACAGCTCCACGTAGGCGGTGGCGATGCCCGATACCAGACGGTTCGGCACGGTGCGCATGACGCCGAGGAGCGACCCCAGCAGCAATGCGATGATCCAGGCGGTGATGGCGATGGCGATGGTCCAGCCCAGACCGGTGATGTACCAGTCCAGATAGGTCTCGCTGCCCACGCCGGTGGACTTGAAGAACACGCCCCAGTCCCAGTTGTAATTCATCGGGATTTCCCCTCAGACGGTTGTTTCACGGGCACCTTCGAGCATCCAAGGGCGATAAACGCCCTCGGATGAAAGGGTAGACACTAAAGCGTGGCCTGTGGGTTCAATCGTGCGCGGATGCGCACCAGGCCACTATTGGCTGAGGATCAGGACTTCTTCTCGTCCGCGGCCTTGTCGGTCGGCTCGGCGATCAGTTTCTTCAGCTCGTCGCTCATCTTGAAGTTCAGGTTGAGGCCCTTTGGCGGGATCGGCTGGGTGAACCACTTGTCGTAGCTCTTGTTGACTGCGCCCGACTCGAAATAGGCAACGATGGCGTCATCGACCGCTTTCTTGAAGGCCGGGTCATCCTTGCGCACCATGCAGCCGTAGATTTCGTACGACTGTGGAGTACCGGTAATGACCCAGTCCTTAGGATTGCGTGCCTTGGCCATTTCACCGGCGAGCAGGGCGTCGTCCATCATGAAAGCCACGGCGCGGCCGCTTTCGAGCATGTTGAAGGCTTCACCGTGGTCCTTGGCGGAAATCACGTTCATCTTCATTTGCTTGTCGGCGTTCATCGCCTTGAGGATGCGCTCGGAGGTGGTACCAGCGGTGGTCACCACATTCTTGCCGGCCAGGTCCGGGAAGTCCTTGTAGGAAGGCTGACCGTCCTTCACCTTGGTCAGCAAGCGGGTACCGACTTCGAAGATACCGACCGAGAAGCCGACTTGCTGCTGGCGCTCGACGTTGTTGGTGGTGGAGCCGCACTCCAGGTCCACGGTGCCGTTCTGCACCAGCGGGATGCGGGTCTGGGAGGTGACCAGGTTGTACTTGACCTTGATGTCGGTACCCAGTTGCTTCTTCAGGGCATCGACCACGGCCAGTTGGATGTCATGGGAGTAACCCACGGGCGTTTGACCGCCAGCCAGGTAGGAAAATGGAATGGAAGAGTCGCGGTGGCCCAGGGTGATGGTGCCCGAGTCCTTGATCTTCTTCAGGGTACCGGTCAGCTCTTCAGCCATGGCTGGCGAAGCGATGATCGCGGCGGCGATGGTTGCGCCCAACAGATGACGAACGATACGCATCAAATTTTCCTCGACGTGTTTGTTTTTTTTATGGAGCCGTTGGCGGACTCTTCGTTCAACGAATACAGCAACAAGCGAGTGCATTCGGCTACCAAGTGTAGAGCATGAGTCGTGCCAAGCTCTGCTCTCGATCATAACGCCGTGAAAATGCTGGGGATTAATCTTTTCTGAACATTTTTTATTGCAGATAATTCTTCGGCTTTCCGAATGAAGTTTCTGGTGGTGTTCGGTTATCCGAATGAGTGGGTCTGGACATTGACCTATTTACCACCGCTGAGCCGGACGAATGTCTTGTGCTGTCGTCTTTCAGAACAGGAGACACAGCCATGGCATCTGCCAACAGCATCCCGTCAACTTCCGTCGATCATCTGATCGCAAGACAGCTTCCCGAGTGGGTCACCAACGCCAAGTCGGACGACCTTGCCGCGTACCATCAAGCGTTGCGTTCCCAGCAGGACGCAGCAGATTCCCTGAAGCGATTGCTCGGTCATATTCCGGACATCGTGGCCTTCGCCATTCCTCTTTTGAGCGATGCACTGTTTGCAGAGGGGCTTGGTCATGTTGACCCGCAATTCGCCCACGTGGTCGTCACGGAAGAGTTTCCGCTGCCTTCGGCCGCGGAAAAACTGTACCAGCCCAAAATCTCGTACTCCACGCGGCAAACCCTGCTGTCCGCCGCACTGCATAACTTCGAAGCGCACGAAGCCGAGCCGTGGCTGTTACGCAAGGCGCATCTGGTTGGCCAGAAGGGCGAGCTGTTGGCCATGACATTCGAGCAATATGTTCGTCTGTGCCGAACGCTGGACATTGGCGGCAGATACCAGGCGCTTCTCAAGGCGGTATTGCAACCTCGGTCGGGCCGTGGTCAGCCTGAGCAGCACGCTGGTGAGGCCGTGGCAAGGATGTTTGCCGATGGCGTGAAAACTCGCCTGCGCGCTTCGGTGTACGAAGGCAGGCTCAAAGGCCTGCTGGATGGGCATGATGTGCAGCGGCTTCAGGCGCTTGTCGAAGAACCGCTTCGACCGATAGCGGCTGAAGGGAGATGGTTACCTCGCCAACTGTATCTGTTGGGCAAATGCGTGGTCGGGGTCATCACCTTGGAGTGGCGCCCGAATGCCGATGAGGACACCGACGAGATCATGCTCTGGATACCCGGAGATCCGGAAAAGAGCCTGCGCTTTTACGACTCATGGGATGCACTTTACAGTGACCTGGCGCAGCGCTTGCTCAAGCGGCAATTTCGCACCTTTTTCCGCCGGTTTATCAAGGCACAGGATAGCGTTGCCTTATACACGTCGCTATCAGCGTTGTTGGCGGCACGCAAGCCTGGCGAGGTCGTGCAGCTGGACGGGCGCCATTTGCCAATCGATGGCAGTGTGTTTACGCATGTGCAAGTTTTGCTGGTCGCCAAACTCTTTGGTGATGCCGCCCATCTCGCGGTGCCGACGGATGTCGAGGACCGCCTGAGCAGGCACAGGCGCTTGCGGGAAATGATCGCTGCAGGCATGGACCTGGTTGGGCTGGCTGCTTTCGTGGTACCGGGGTTGGGTGAGCTGATGCTGGTGGTCAGCGCGGCGCAACTGCTGGATGAAGTCTATGAGGGCTATCAGGACTGGCGACTCGGTGACCGCCAGGGAGCGCTGGATCATCTTTTCTCCGTTGCACAGGGCCTGGTACTTGCGGGTACCACGGCGGGGGCCTTACACGTGCTGAAGCGGGTTTCGTTGGTAGATGCGTTGGCACCCAAGGTAGTGGCAGAAGACAGTTTGAGGCTGGTCAGAAACCCTTTCTACCCTCCCGCCGAGGGCCGTGCCCTGGCGTTTCTCGAGCAATGGGAAAGCGGCGATCTTGCAGGTTTGCTATCGAGTGATGCCGACAAGCTGCTGGATGTCACCGGTTACCATCAAGATCAACTTCGCCGCTTGCACCTCGAACATGCCCCGCCTCCTGCGCGATTGCTCGACATGCAGGAGCGCATCCGGCTCCATGAAGCATCACCGTCACTACGCGGTGCGGCCTTCGAAGAGGCGTTGCAGGCATTGCGTCCCACAGCTACCGATGACCAAGAGAAGCTCATACGGGCTTTCACGGGCCTGTCTCCTCGCGGCGCTCAGGAGATCATCGAGCACAGCAATTCTTCCCAGCTGCACATGCTGCGGAGCACTGATCGCGTGCCATTGGCAATGGCCGAGCGAGCCAGATGGTACCTGCGGGACAGTCGGCTCGATCAAGCCGCACTGGGCATCCGTTTGCCTGGCCTGACCAACGCTGATACTGAGCAGTTGATCATGGCTTTGATCGAGCGCAAGGCACCGTGGCCAGCGAATTCGGGCATTGAGTTGCGAGTCGGTCATCGACTGGGGCGCCTGTTGTATTCAAGCGAAGGCAAGGCAACTGGCCAGGTGCACACCATCGTCAGGTCTGAACAGGGCTACTTGCTGACTGATGCAGTGGCAGGTGATCTGGCCCGTGCCGATCAGCCCCTGCTCAGCGTGGTCCTGCAATGCCTGGATCAAGATCAAAAAGCCAGACTGGGTGGGCCAACGCTGCAGTCCAGGCAGCTGCGCACCCTGTTGCTCGAGACGGTCGTTCAGGATCGTGAGCGCGCTGCAACGCTGATCGGCCTGAAGCCGATCGGTGCCCATGTGCGGCCACCCAGGCGTTTTGCCGATGGTCGGCTGGGCTATCCGCTAAGTGGCGGTGGTGAAAGCAGCCGGCAAGCAATCAGGCAAGGCATTCATCAGATATTCCCGACGCTTAGCGAGTTGCAGCTTGATGCTTATCTCGACAGCGTGAGCCAGCGTGGTGAAAACCTGTGGAACCATTATCTGCTGCTGCAACGACAGCTCTCGGCGTTGCGTGAGGGGCTGCGGCAATGGCAGGCCGACTGGCAGTCGCCGATCGATGCCATTCGCCGTCGCCGTGTTGCCGACACACTGCGGCGTAGCTGGCGGCGCAAACTGGTGGATGATAACGAGCAGTACGAGTTGTGTATCGATGGCGAGCAGGTGGGGCAGCTGCCAAGCTTGCCAGCGGGTATCGACTACGCCCATGTGCGCCGGCTGACGCTGCGCAACATGCGGCTACAGGCTATCGATCCGCAGTTTCTCGCGCTGTTCCCCAACGTTGTCGACCTGGATCTCAGTGGCAACCGTCTCAGTGGTATTCCTGAGGGGATCGAAGGCATGGGACAACTTCGGCGCGTCAATCTGGGGAACAACCAGATCGAGCTGGATGACTCGGGCAGCCGCCGTTTGGCTCGACTGACGCGTCTTGATACGCTGATTCTCAGTTACAACCCGCTCAATGGCATGCCAGACCTCTCTGTCCTGCCCCATGTGCGTGACATCCGTCTGCGGTCGACCGGGCAGGTGGACATCGGCCAGATTCACCAGAACGTGGCCTTGCGGGCTCATATTGATCTTCGAGATAACCGGATAAGCCAGTTGCACAGGGAAGTGCGTGGCTTGCGCCTGCGCCTGCAGCGCTTGAACCTGCACGAGAATCCGTTGAGCGAAGGCAGCGCCCAGTTCCTGGATGAAGCCCGTGGCGTTGCCGAGGCAGGGGGGCGGGGTAGTGCATCCTATACCCATGAGGCACTGGATGATGGCATTCGACAGACGTGGGTGGCCTCCGATGATCCCCTGCTGCGCGCCCAACGCGAGCAAAGCTGGAATCGCCTGGTGGAGGAGCCAGGCTCTGCTGGTCTGTTCCGCTTCCTCGCCGACTTTGTCGACACCGAGGATTTTGCGACCCATCCCGCCTACTTCAGGCATCGCATATGGCGCATTCTCGATGCTTGCGAGCACAATGAAGCGCTCCGTGAACAGCTGTTCCGTGAAGCCGACGGGCCGCGAAGCTGCGAAGACCGTCTGCTGTTGATGCTCAATCAGATGGAGGTGGGCATGCTTGCTTTCGAGGGCATCGAGGGGGTGCCGGTGGCGCTGAGGGAAAACCGCTTGCTACGCCTGGGGCGGCAATTGCACCGTCTGGACCTGCTGGATGACATCGCCAACGCACACGTGCGGCGCATGCTCCGCGAAGGCCTGCGCAGGGTCGATGAAATCGAGGTGCGACTGTACTACCGATCACGTTTGGCGGGCGCGCTCGACTTGCCAGTGGTGCCCGATGCAATGCATTTTGCCTCGTTCGCACAGGTTTCGTTGGCCGACCTCAGTCGTGCCGAACTGGAGGTGTTGCGCGCCGATACCGCCGTCGCCATGCTGGATGCCTTGGCAGAGCGCCCATTTTGGCAGAGCTACCTTCGCGAAACCTTTGCGCAGCGTTTCGAGGCGCTGGCGGCGAGCTACCACGAGCGTCTCGAGGTGCTGGAAGAGCAGGCCAGGGCCGGCCAGGAAAGCGATTATGATGTGCAAGCGAGGACCTTGATGCACCAGCTTGCACAGGAGGAATCGACACTGATGCGCAGCCTTACCACGGAGGCGTGGGCACGGTCACGCTACGCCTCTCATGAACACTTGATGCCTGTCTGAGTGTTCAGGCAGCCTGGGTGCGAGCCTGATCGTGCTCACGCTGCTTGAGGTAGTCCCTCAGCACCTGCTGTTCGCTATCGCTGGTGAACAACCCCAGCTTGGTGCGGCGCCACAGGATGTCTTCGGCGTCGCACGCCCATTCTTCATTGCACAGGTATTCGACTTCGCGACCGAACAAGCCGCCGCCAATCGGCTGGCCCAGATCTTCGGGGCCATGCACGCCATCGAGCAAGCGCCAGACGCGGCTGCCGTAGGTAACCGCCCAGCGTTTGGCAATATCCACGGGCAACCATCCGCACCGCGCCAGAATGGCATCGCTCAGGGCCTGGGCTGTGGTCATGTTCTCGCCCCCGGGCAACGCAGCGTCAGCGGTCCAGCTTCCGCGCATCTGGGTGAAGAAGGGCTTGAGTTCGCCCATGGCCGATTCCGCCAGCTTGCGGTAGGTGGTCAGCTTGCCACCGAATACCGAGAGCAATGGCGCCTGGCCTTCACCGGCAGACAGCGCCAAGGTGTAATCGCGGGTGACCGCCGAGGGGTTGTCCGACTCGTCGTTGCACAGTGGGCGAACGCCAGAGTAAGTATGAAGGATATCGCTGCGGCTGATCTGGTGATTGAAGTGGGCATTGACGACTTTCAGCAGATAGTCGGTTTCCTGTTCGGTGATCGTCACCATGGCCGGGTCGCCGCTGTACTCGCGGTCGGTGGTGCCGATCAGCGTGAAGCGGTCCAGATACGGGATGCAGAAGACGATGCGCTGGTCTTCGTTTTGCAAGATGTAGGCGTGTTCGCCTTCGTACAGGCGCGGCACGATGATATGGCTGCCCTGGATCAGGCGAATGCCGTAAGGAGCATCAAGCTTGAGGTCGTCCTTGATGAAGCTGGCGACCCATGGGCCGGCGGCATTGACCAAGGCGCGGGCACGAATGCTCTGCAGGCTGCCATCGGCGTGCTGCAACTCCACTTGCCACAGGCCATCTACGCGCTCGGCGCGCAGGCAGCGGGTACGGGTGCGGATGTGCGCGCCGTGTTCACGTGCCGCCATGGCGTTCAGCACCACCAGACGGGCGTCGTCCACCGCGCAGTCAGCGTATTCGAAACCGCGGGTGATCGCCGGCTTGAGCGGGTAGCCCGGGCCGAAGCGCAGGCTGCGCGAGGCCCCCAGGCGCTTGCGTTTGCCCAGGTGATCGTAAAGAAACAGGCCGGCACGGATCATCCAGGTCGGACGCAGGTGCGGGCGGTGAGGCAGCACGAAGCGCATTGGCTTGACGATGTGCGGGGCCTTGGCCAGCAGCACTTCACGCTCGGCCAGCGCCTCACGCACCAGGCGGAATTCGTAGTGCTCCAGGTAGCGCAGGCCACCGTGGATCAATTTGCTGCTGGCCGACGAGGTGTGCCGGGCCAAGTCGTCCTTCTCACAGAGGAATACCTTGAGGCCACGGCCGGCGGCGTCTGCAGCGATGCCCACACCATTGATGCCACCGCCGATCACGGCGAGGTCGTAGCAGTCGGCGACTGGGGACTGGGACGAAACGGGCTGGGACACGGGCAAGGCCTCCTGGGGCTGTTCACATCGAATATGAACATTAATGTTCGTTTTCGAAAATACTAGCGCAACAGAAAGCCGGTCGCCAGTCAGTCTTTATAGAAAAAACTGATCAGATGACAATAAAGTGAACATTTACGAAAATCACGGGCCTGTTGAAGGCCCGTCGCGGGGTCAGACCACCTCGAGGCGGATCTTGTACTGGTTCAGCAGTTGGGTGAGGGCAGGGGTAGGTGCCTGGTCGGTCACCAGGCAATCGACCAGGCTGATTGAGCCGAGGCGTACCATGGCGTTGCGCCCGAACTTGCTGGAGTCGGCGGCAAGCACCACCTGGCGCGCATTGGCGATGATCGCCTGGGAAACCCGTACTTCCTGATAATCGAAATCGAGCAGGCTGCCGTCTTCATCGATGCCGCTGATGCCGACCAGGGCGAAATCGACCTTGAACTGGTTGATGAAGTCGACGCTGGCCTGGCCAACCACGCCGCCATCGCGGCGTACCGTGCCACCGGCTACCAGCACTTCGAAATCGTCCTTGGCCGCGAGGATTGCGGCCACGTGAAGGTTGTTGGTGATGACTTTGAGGTGATTGTGGTTGAGCAGTGCCCGGGCTATCGATTCGGTAGTGGTACCGATGTTGATGAACAGCGACGCATGGTCGGGAATCTGCCGCGCAATGGCTTCGGCAATACGCTGCTTCTCGTCGCGCATCTGGTCGGCGCGCATGGCGTAGGCGGTGTTCTCGATGCTCGAGTCATAGGCAGCACCGCCGTGGTAGCGGCGCAGCAGATTGAGCTCGGCGAGTTGGTTGATGTCGCGGCGGATGGTTTGTGGCGTGACGACGAACAGCTGCGCCATTTCTTCGATACTGACGTAGCCGCGGTCGCGCACCAGTTCGAGGATTTGTTGTTGGCGTGGGGGCAGATTCATGGGCGGTCCTTTGGGGCTGCCGGACAAATTCTGCAATGATGCCGTAGGATGGGCACTACGGCCAGTAGACGATGGGGGCCGCATCGCGGCCCCCTTGTGTGTTACGCCTCGTGATCTTCCCAGTCACGGGTGCGGTCGACGGCCTTCTTCCAGCCGGCATAGAGCTTCTCTTTTTGCGCCTCATCCAGCTGTGGGCTGAACTCGCGCTCGATGATTGCCTTGTCGCGCAGCTCTTCCAGGCCGCTCCAGAAGCCACAGGCCAGGCCTGCCAGGTATGCGGCGCCGAGGGCGGTGGTCTCGCGCATTTTCGGGCGCTCAACGCAGGTGCCGAGGATGTCGGCCTGGAACTGCATGAGGAAGTTGTTGGCCACCGCACCGCCGTCAACGCGCAGCTCCGACAGACGTTCGCCGCAGTCCTGCTGCATGGCGTCGAGCACGTCGCGGGTCTGGTAGGCGATCGATTCCAGCGCGGCGCGAATGATGTGATCGACCTTCACGCCACGGGTCAGGCCGAACAGCGCGCCACGGGCATATGGGTCCCAGTACGGTGCCCCCAGGCCGGTGAAGGCGGGCACCAGGTACACGCCGTTGCTGTCCTTGACCTTGCTGGCGAAGTACTCCGTATCCAGCGCATCGTTGACGATTTTCAGCTCGTCACGCAGCCACTGCACGGTGGAGCCACCGTTGAAGACCGCGCCTTCCAGGGCATAGGCCACCTCGCCGCGCGGGCCGCAGGCAATGGTGGTGAGCAGGCCGTGGGAGGAGTTCACTGCCTTGTCGCCGGTATTCATCAGCAGGAAGCAGCCGGTGCCATAGGTATTCTTGGCCTGGCCCGGTTCCACGCACATCTGGCCGAACAGCGCCGACTGCTGGTCGCCGGCGATACCGGCGATGGCGATGCCGCTCTTGGTATGGCCGTACACTTCCGATGACGAGCGCACTTCAGGCAGCATCTGCCGCGGGATGCCGAGGATTTCCAGCAGTTTGTCGTCCCACTGCAGGCTGTGGATGTTGAACATAAGCGTGCGCGAGGCGTTGGTGTAGTCGGTGACATGCACCTTGCCGCCGGAGAACTTCCAGATCAGCCAGGTATCGATGGTGCCGAACAGCAGCTCGCCGCGCTCGGCGCGTTCGCGGGCACCTTCGACATTGTCGAGGATCCACTTCAGCTTGGTGCCGGAGAAGTACGGGTCGGTGACCAGGCCGGTGGCTTCGCGGATGTAGTCTTCATGGCCATCACGCTTGAGCTGGGCACAGATCTCGGTGCTGCGGCGGCACTGCCAGACGATGGCGTTGTACACCGGGCGGCCGGTTTCCTTGTCCCACACCACGGTGGTTTCACGCTGGTTGGTGATGCCCAGTGCGGCAACCTGGGCATGGCTGATACCGGCCTGGGCCAGGGCCTCGACCATGGTCGCGCTCTGGGTGGCGAAGATCTCCATCGGGTCATGCTCGACCCAGCCAGCTTGCGGGTAGTGTTGGGCGAACTCGCGCTGCGAGGTGCCGACCACATTGGCATCGCGGTCGAAGATGATCGCCCGCGAGCTGGTGGTGCCCTGGTCCAGGGCGATGATGTAGTTCTTATCCTGGGTGTCTGTCATGGTCGTAGGCCTTGCATAAAGAGGAGTTCAGGGCGTCAGCATCAGCTGGCTTGGGTATCGCCCTGGCGATTGTCGGTTTTCTCGGCGCTTGTGTTTTGCGCCGTCGGCAGGTTGCGGCCGATCAGGCCGCGATAGGTCGCAGCCCCCAGGCAAGCGCCGAGGATCGGTGCGAACATCGGAACCAGGAAATACGGAATATCCCGACCGCCAGTGAAGGCGATTTCGCCCCAGCCAGCCAGGAAGGTCATCAATTTGGGGCCGAAATCGCGGGCCGGGTTCATCGCAAAACCGGTCAGCGGGCCCATGGCACTGCCAATCACGGCGATCAACAGGCCAATCAGCAGCGGGGCCATGGCGCCGCGCGGCAGGCCGTTGTTGTCATCGGTCAGGGCCATGATCACGGCCATCAGGATCGCGGTGATCACCACTTCGACCAGGAACGCCTGGCCAGTGGACAGCGACGGGTGCGGATACGTCGAGAATACCGAGGCCAGTTCCAGGCTTTCGGTGCTGCCACGCAGCATGGCGTGGGCCTGTTCGAAATCGAAGAACAGGTTGCTGTAGAGCGTGTAAACGAGTGCGGCGCCACAAAATGCACCGCAGACCTGGGCGAGTGCATAGAACGGCAGCTTGCGCTTGTCGAAGCCGGCGAACAGGGTGAGCGCGATGCTCACGGCCGGGTTCAGGTGCGCGCCGGAAATGCCAGCGGTGAGGTAGATCGCCATGCTGACGCCGACACCCCAGATGATGCTGATTTCCCAGAGGCCGAAGCTGGCGCCAGCGACCTTTAGCGCGGCAACGCAACCGGTGCCGAAGAAAATCAGCAAGGCGGTGCCGAGAAACTCGGCCAGGCATTGGCTGGACAGTGTGGGTTCGCGTAGAGCAGTCGTCATGTATGACCTCGTTGTTTTTGTTGTGAGGCGCGAAGCGCTCGACAGCAAAGCCTGGTGTCTATCCCCATTGACCCCAGGCGGGTGTTAAGAAGCGCACCTAAAAAGGGCACCATTTATTCAGAAACGAAAAAATATAGACAAGAAACGCTGATGTCAAAGGTCGAAAGTGAACGGGTAGTCACGTTTTGGTCGCCTGTTTCAAAGGCTGATGCCCGTCGTAGAGGGCTGCGTCAGCCATTGGCTGGCTGGGATGGAGGAATTGCCCTAAAGTAGCCGCGACCTGTCCCAGACCGGAGCACTGCATGACCCCCGCACTCGACCTGTTGAAAAGAGCCCGCGCTGAACATCGCGTGCATAGTTATGAACATGACCCCAAGTCGGCGTCATATGGGCTTGAGGCAGCGGAAAAACTCGGCCTCGAGCCACAGCAGGTGTTCAAGACCTTGCTGGCGAGCAGCGAGAAGGGCGAGTTGCTGGTGGCGGTGGTGCCGGTAGTAGGGACGCTGGACCTCAAGGCGCTGGCCCATGCGGCAGGCGTGAAGAAGTGCGAAATGGCCGACCCGGCAGCGGCTCAGCGGGCGACGGGCTATCTGGTGGGTGGGATCAGCCCTTTGGGGCAGAAGAAGCGCCTGCGCACCTTCATTGATGATTCTGCGCAGAATTTTGCAACCATCCATGTCAGCGCTGGACGGCGGGGGCTGGAGGTCGAGTTGGCGGCGACGGTGCTGGCCGAGCATACCCAGGGCAAATTTGCCGGGATTGGTAGAGGTTGAGATTGCCGGGGCTGCAAAGCAGCCCCAAAATCTTGAATCAGGTCGCCGAGCTGTAGCGGCGAACCCCGTTCTCCTGGCGCGCCGACTGCGTCGCGACACTGCCGGGCACCGGGAACAGCACCAGGTGGTCGGCCTTCACCGCAATCCCCACCTCCTCACCCAGCTGGTGGTCGATATGGCTCGGGAAGATCGCTTCGAGCTGGCTGCCAGTGGGCAACTGCAAACGGTACAGCGTCGATGCACCGAGGAAGCTCTTGCCGACGATGTTCGCCTGCAGCGCGCTGCCCGGGGCTGACACGATGTCATCGGGGCGCAACAGCACATCCACCGAGCTGCCTGGCGCCATGGTGTAGGCACGGTTGCCACGCAGCTCGCCCAACTCGGTATTGACCGCCTCATGGCTGCTCATCTGGCCGCGGATGAAGTAACCCTGGCCGACGAAACTGGCCACGAACGGCGTCTGCGGTTCGTGATACAGGTTATAGGGCGTATCCCACTGCTCCAGCCGGCCTTCCTTGAACACACCGACGTGATCGCTGACGGCAAACGCCTCTTCCTGGTCATGGGTCACCAGGATCGCACTGGTACCGCGGCTCTTGAGGATGTCGCGCACTTCGTGGCTGAGGCGCCGGCGCAGTTCCACGTCGAGGTTGGAGAACGGTTCGTCGAGCAGCAGCAGTTGTGGCTCAGGTGCCAGCGCGCGCGCCAGGGCGACACGCTGTTGCTGGCCACCCGACAGCTCGTGCGGGTAGCGCCCACCGAGGCCGCCAAGCTTGACCAGTTCGAGCATCTCTTCGATCACCTGCGCCTGGTTAGGGTGCTTGGCGATGCCGAAGGCGATGTTCTGCGCCACGGTCAGGTGCGGGAACAGGGCGTAGTCCTGAAACACCATGCCGATCCGGCGCTTCTCCGGGGCCAGGGTGAAGCCGGCGCGGGAGATGACCTCGCCGGCCAGCTGGATTTCACCTTCGTGCACTGGCTCGAAACCGGCGATGGCGCGCAGGGTGGTGGTCTTGCCGCAACCCGATGAGCCCAGCAGGCAACCGATGTCGCCTGCGTTCAGGTGCAGGTTGAGGTTCTGGACGATGCGCTGCTCGCCGTAGCCGCAGGCGAGGTTGCGCAGGTTGAGCAGTAGGGGTTGACTCATGCGTGGTGGTAAGCCGGTTCAACAAGGAATTCGAGAAGGGCCTTCTGTGCATGCAAGCGGTTTTCAGCCTGGTCCCAAGCGACCGAACGAGGGTCGTCGAGCAGGTCATGGCTGATTTCCTCGCCCCGGTGGGCGGGCAGGCAGTGCATGAACAGGGCGTCGGGTGCCGCCAGGTCGAGCAGTGCGCGGGTGACCTGGTAAGGCGCGAAATGCGCAAGGCGCCGTGCAGTTTCCTCTTCCTGACCCATGGAAGTCCAGACATCCGTGGTCACCAGGTGTGCGCCACGCACAGCTTCCTGCGGATCGCGGATGATCTGCACGTGATCGCCACCCAGAGCCATGAAGCGTGGATCGGGCTCATAGCCTTCCGGGCAGGCGATGCGCAGTTGGAAGTCGAACTGCTTGGCCGCTTCGATGTACGAGTTGCACATGTTGAAGCCGTCGCCGATCCAGGCCACGGTCTTGCCCTGGATCGAGCCGCGGTGCTCGAGGAAGGTCTGCATGTCTGCCAGCAACTGGCAAGGGTGCGATTCGTCGGACAGGGCGTTGATCACCGGCACGCGGGATTTGGCGGCAAATTCGGTCAGGGTGCTATGGGCGTGGGTACGGATCATCACTACGTCGAGCATGCTCGACAGCACGATGGCGCTGTCACCGATCGGCTCGCCGCGGCCCAGCTGGGTGTCCCGAGGCGAGAGGAAGATTGCCTGGCCACCGAGCTGGATCATGCCGGCTTCGAACGACACACGGGTACGGGTCGAGGACTTCTCGAAGATCATGCCCAGCACGCGGTTCTTCAGGGGCTCGAACAGCACGCCGCGCTTGCGCAGGTCCTTCAGCTCGATGCCTCGGCGGATCACACCGAGCAATTCGTCGGTGGTGAAATCCAGCAGGGAGAGAAAGTGCCTAGCGCTCATGATTGACTACCTTATCTGCAACGGTATGCAGGTCGACCGTATGGTTTTTTTTGACAACGGGAGTGACCTGCGGCGTAAGCCGCACGGGGCGGACGAAATGGGGGAAGGCGCAATACTATAATTAAATGTCGCCTGAAACCAAGAGGGGAAACAGCAGCTCGTTCTTAAGATGTTGCAAAGGGTGTCGTATCCCTTGCGCCCGTGCTGTTTTTTATTTGCTACAGAAGGTTGTACACGGCTTGCTGGCAATTTGGCAAATGGCTGTCGCGAATCGTGCGCCTGATGTCGCGGGATTCACGGCGCGAAGCGCGCTGGCAGCCGCTAGGGCTGCGGCGCATAGTCATTGCTCGACGACTCCTTACGACAACGAGGCAGAGGCAGCCATGACCAAGACCCTGCATCACCGTGCCTGTCACCTGTGCGAAGCGATCTGCGGCTTGAACATAGAAGTCAGCCACGAAGACGACGGGCGGGCGCTGATCAGCTCGATCAAGGGCGACCCTGATGACCCTTTCAGTCGGGGTCATATTTGCCCCAAGGCGGTGGCCCTGCAGGACATCCAGAACGACCCGGACCGCCTGCGCCAGCCCCACCGTCGGGTAGGGCGCGAGTGGCAACCGATCGGCTGGGACGAGGCTTTTGCCTTGGCTGCCGAAAAGCTGTGGGCAGTTCAGCAGGCCTACGGGCGCAATGCCGTGGCGGTCTATCAAGGCAACCCCAGCGTCCACAACTATGGGCTGATGACCCACAGCAATTACTTCCTCGGCCTGCTCAAGACCCGAAACCGCTTCTCCGCCACCTCGGTCGACCAGTTGCCGCAGCACCTGACCAGCCACTTGATGTACGGCCACGGCCTGCTGTTGCCGATTCCGGATATCGACCACACCGACTTCATGCTCATCCTCGGCGGCAATCCGCTGGCCTCCAATGGCAGCATCATGACCGTACCCGACGTGGAAAAGCGCTTGAAAGCCCTGCGCGGGCGAGGAGGGCGCCTGGTGGTGGTCGATCCCCGGCGCAGCGAAACCGCCGCCATGGCCGACGGCCATCTGTTCATCCGGCCCGGTGGCGATGCAGCGTTGTTGTGTGGCCTGCTCAACACCCTGTTCGATGAACACCTCGCGCGAGGTTCGCATTTGCCGGTCAGCGGCCTGCAGCACATTCGCGAAGCGATCCTGCCGTTCAGCGCAGAGGCGATGAGTGCACACTGCGGCGTTGCCGCCACCCAGATACGCCAGCTGGCGCGGGATTTCGCTGCTGCAGACAAGGCAGTCTGCTATGGGCGCATGGGCGTTTCGACCCAGACGTTCGGCACGCTGTGTCACTGGCTGGTGCAACTGATCAACCTGGTGACCGGCAACCTTGATCGAGAGGGTGGGGCGCTGTGTACCGAGCCTGCGGTCGATCTGGTGGCGACCACGTCAGGTGGCCATTTCAATGCCTGGCAGAGCCGGGTTTCGGGCTTGCCGGAGTACGCTGGCGAACTGCCGGTGGCGGCCCTGGCCGAGGAGATGCTGACCCCGGGAGAGGGCCAGGTGCGCGCCCTGGTGACGGTTGCCGGCAATCCGGTGCTGTCCACGCCCAATGGTCGGCAGCTGGATGCGGCCCTGGACGGGCTGGAGTTCATGCTCAGCATCGACCTCTATATCAATGAAACCACCCGCCACGCCGACCTGATCCTGCCTTCGACTTCGGCGCTGGAGAACGACCATTACGACAGCACTTTCAACCTGCTGGCCGTACGCAATGTGACCCGTTTCAATCGTGCCATCCTGGCCAAGCCCGAGGGCGCCCTGCACGACTGGGAGATTTTCGTCGGCCTCGCGCAGGCGCTCGCCAAGCGTGCCGAGCTGGAACTGAAACCGACCTGGCCGCCAGCACAGATGATCGACCTGGCTCTGCGCAAGGGGCGCTATGGCGAAGCCAGCGCCTGGAAGCTCTCGCTGCAGGCGCTGGACGAGCACCCTCACGGACTCGACCTGGGGCCGCTGCGTGCCAACCTGGCGACTCGTCTGGCAACCGCCAGCAAAACCGTCGAGGCGGCGCCGCAGGTGCTGCTGGATGACCTGCAGCGGTTGGCCCTGCAGGAACCTCCTGTGCCGGGGGAGTTGCTGCTGATCGGTCGCCGTCACGTGCGCAGTAACAATTCGTGGATGCACAACTTCCATCGCCTGGTCAAAGGCAAGCCGCGCCACCAACTGCTGATGCACCCGCAGGACCTGCAGCAACGGCAGTTGCAGGATGGGCAGCGGGTGCGTATCCGCTCGCGTACCGGCATGCTGGAGGTCGAGGTGCTGGCCTGTGAAGACATGATGCCTGGGGTGGTCAGCCTACCCCATGGCTTCGGCCATGGTCGCGAGGGTGTGCAGCTGCAGGTTGCCCAGGCGCAGGCGGGTGTCAGTGCCAACGACCTTACGGATGAGCGCCTGCGCGACGCGGTTTCCGGTAATGCTGCGCTCAATGGCGTGCCTGTGCAGGTCGAGGCCGCATGAGCAACGGTAAGGCCGAGCATGCTGCTCGGCTTTCCGATACAATGCGTCACCGTGCCGACGACCGCGTCGGAAAGTTCAGCTGAGGTGCTACATGGATATCATCGATACGATCAAAGAGCAGATTGCCAACAACACCATTCTGCTTTACATGAAAGGCTCGCCGAATGCCCCGCAGTGCGGGTTCTCGGCCAAGGCATCGCAAGCTGTGATGGGTTGCGGCGAGAAGTTCGCCTACGTCGACATCCTGCAGAACCCGGAAATCCGCGCCAACCTGCCAAAATACGCCAACTGGCCGACCTTCCCGCAACTGTGGGTAGCCGGCGAGCTGGTTGGCGGTAGCGACATCATGCTGGAAATGTTCGAGAAGGGTGAGCTGCAGACCCTGATCAAGGACGCCGCCGCCAAGGCCAAGGCTTCCGAAGCCTGATTATCAGGCAGCCATGAAAAAACCCGCTCAAGGCGGGTTTTTTCATGGGGCGAGAATCTTATTCTTCGCCCATCTGCGACTGCAGGTAATTCTCGATGCCGATCTTGTCGATCAGGCCCAGCTGGGTCTCCAGCCAGTCGATGTGCTCTTCCTCGGACTCGAGGATGTCTTCGAGCATGTCACGCGAGCCGAAGTCGCCGGCGGTTTCGCAGTGGGCGATGGCGGCTTTGAGGTCGACCAGGCCTTTCTGTTCGATCTTCAGGTCGCACTCGAGCATCTCTTTGGTGTGCTCGCCAATCAGCAGCTTGCCCAGGTCCTGAACGTTGGGAATGCCTTCGAGGAAGAGAATACGCTTGATCAGCTTGTCAGCGTGCTTCATCTCGTCGATGGATTCTTTGTACTCGTGCTTGCCGAGCTTGTTCAGGCCCCAATCTTCGTACATGCGCGCGTGCAGGAAGTACTGGTTGATCGCGACCAGCTCGTTTCCGAGGATCTTGTTGAGATGCTGGATGACGCTTACGTCGCCTTTCATGTCGGGTTCCTGCCCTGTAGAAGTGTGCCAATGCAGGGAAGTTTGAGCCTGTAACTGTGGGGTGTCAAACCTAAGTGTTTGAATAATAAGTGAAAATTAATAGGAATAAGAATGTTTGTGAACCGCGTTGGTACGCTAACTTATTGATATTCAGGCATAAAAAAACCGGACACGAGGTCCGGTTCATCGAATTCTGTAATATCAGGCAGCAGTAAATTCCACCGGATAGGGCAGGGCGGCGTGCTGGCTCACCTGCAATTCGGTGAGGGTTTCGCGGACCACCTGCTTGGCCAGGCAGGCACATTTGCCACACTGGCTGGCGACATTGGTCGCAGCTCGGACTTCCTTGTAACTGCAGCATCCTTCATAGATCGCATCGCGGATCTGTCCGTCGGTAACGCCGACACAAAGACACACATACATAAGGGCTGACCATCGCGGGTTGAGTCGATGGGTTGGAGCTTAATGTTAATGAGAATGCTTGTCAAAGGACTTTCTGAAAGGCCCGTGCTTGAGCGACCGACGGTTGCATTCGGCCTGTCACCACAAGCCGTGTATGATGGTCAGCCTTTGTTGGATGTCGGGCAAGCCTGCCTTGGCCCGGCAAACGGTTCTTCACCCTCATCAGGAGATTACAATGAGCGTACTCGTTGGCAAACAAGCCCCCGACTTCACCGTCCCAGCCGTCCTGGGCAATGGCGAAATCGTCGACAGCTTCAACCTGGCCTCGGCCATCAAGGGCAAGTACGGCCTGGTGTTCTTCTACCCACTGGACTTTACCTTCGTCTGCCCGTCCGAGCTGATCGCCCTGGACAACCGCATCCCTGACTTCCAGGCGCGCAACGTTGAAGTGATCGGCGTTTCGATCGACTCGCACTTCACCCACAACGCATGGCGTAACACCCCGGTCAACGCCGGCGGTATTGGCCAGGTCAAGTACACCCTGGCGGCCGACATCACCCACGAAATCTGCAAGGCCTACGACGTCGAGTCCGAAGGCGGCGTAGCCTTCCGTGGCGCCTTCCTGATCGACACCAACGGTGTAGTTCGTTCGCAGATCGTCAACGACCTGCCACTGGGCCGTAACATGGACGAACTGCTGCGTCTGGTTGACGCCCTGCAATTCCACGAAGAGCACGGCGAAGTCTGCCCTGCCAACTGGAAGAAAGGCGACCAGGGCATGACCGCTTCGCCAGAAGGCGTTGCTGCTTACCTGAGCGAGAACGCTGGCAAGCTGTAATTGCCACGCGCACAAAAAAACCGGCCCATGTGGCCGGTTTTTTTGTTTCACGATGACTCTAGCTCGGCATTTCGCTGGACTACGCCAAGGCTAGATACAGCAGGTTTATCAATCACTTAGGCGAGTTCAACATATGCCGGTGCTTTCCGAAACTTGACCCGGCTTCCCCTCGCGTGGCTCCCATGCGGCTCTTGGAAACCGGGCTTTCCGAGGAGTCATCATGGCGAAGATCAAGCTCACCAAGTCCGCAGTCGATGCGGCACAACCCCAAGACAAGGCCGTCGAACTACGGGATACCGTAGTGCCTGGCTTCCTGTGCAAGATCACCCCGGTGGGCCGCAAGGTGTTCATGCTCCAGTACCGCACGAATGCCGGCGAGCGCCGCAAGCCCGCCTTGGGCCAGTACGGAGAACTGACGGTCGATCAAGCGCGCACGATGGCGCAGGAGTGGCTGGCCGAGGTGCGCAAGGGTGGCGACCCCAGTGCAGCCAAGAATGCCGCCCGCAAGGCACCGACCATGAAGGAGTTTTGCCACACCTTCATGGAGGACTACTCAAAGCAGCGCAACAAGCCCAGCACGCAGCGCGGCTACCAAGGCGTCATTGACCGCTGCATCATCCCGATCATGGGCAGGATGAAGGTGCAGGACGTGAAGCGCCCCGACGTGGCGGCGCTGATGAAGAAGCTGGCCTACAAGCAGGCCGAGGCGAATCGCACCTTCGGCGTGCTGCGCAAGATGTTCAACCTGGCCGAAGTGTGGGGGCTGCGCCCAGACGGCACGAATCCGTGCCGTCACGTCCCGATGTACCCGCCCGGCAAGGAAACTCGGCTCATCGTGGATGACGAGCTGGTGCGAATCTTCCGTCACCTGGAGCATCTGGAAGCCGAGGGACTGGAGAACTACGTCATCCCGCTGGCGATTCGCCTGCAATTCGAGTTCGCCGCCCGCCGCTCTGAAATCTGCCCGCTCGAATGGGATTGGATTGATCTGGAAAACCGCCGCGTCGTCTGGCCTGACAGCAAGACCGGCGGCATTTCCAAGCCCATGAGCGAGGAAGCCTATCGGTTGCTGTCCACAGCACCGCGCCGGGACGGCTGCCCCTACGTCCTGCCGTCGCCCAACGATCCGACTCGGCACATGACCCACGGTGAACACTACGGCGGCTGGACGCGCGTGCTCAAGGCCGCTGGTGTGCCGCACGTTGGCACGCATGGCATCCGCCACCGGGCAACGACTGACATTGCCAACTCGGGCGTGCCGACCAAGGTGGGCATGAAGCTCACAGGTCACAAGACCGTGGCGATGTTTATGCACTATGTTCATACCGAGGACAAGCCGGTGCGGGATGCGGCCGAACTGGTGGCGAATAGGCGGCTGGCAATCACCGGGGCATCCCGCTCTATGGAGGCAACGGCATGAAAAGGAAGATGCCTACAGCGGCGGGGAAAAGCGCCGCCTTACCGGCTGGCTATGCCGGCATCCACGGCGGCATCGTGGAACTGCTGGATGCGGCGCGCCAGGCAGCGGCGCGCAGTGTCAATGCGCTGATGACGGCCAGCTATTGGGAGATTGGCCGCCGGATCGTCGAAGCCGAGCAAAAAGGCAGACGGCGGGCCGTTTACGGCGAGCAGTTGATGGCGAGGTTGTCCGCCGATCTGACGGCGCGATTCGGGCGCGGGTTCAGCCCGGACAACCTGGAGAACATGCGGCGCTTCTTCGCCGCTTACCCCCTTGAGGCAATTTCCGAGACACTGTCTCGGAAATCTGGTGAAGGGCTGCCCATCGAGAATTCCGAGACGGTGTCTCGGAAATTCGACCTCTCCGAACTGGCCCAGGTTTTCACCTTGCCCTGGTCGGCCTATGTCCGGCTGTTGTCGGTCAAGGATGGCCATGCCCGCCAGTTCTACGAGGCCGAGGCGCTGCGAGGCGGCTGGAGCGTGCGTCAGCTCGACCGACAGATTGGAAGCCAGTTCTACGAGCGCACGGCCTTGTCCAAAGACAAGGCGGCGATGCTGGTCAAGGGGTCGGTGGCCAAACCCGAGGATGCCGTCACGCCCAATGACGCCATTAAAGACCCGTATGTGCTGGAGTTCCTCGACCTCAAGGACGAATATTCGGAATCCGATCTGGAAGCGGCCTTGATCCAGCGTCTTGAGGACTTCCTGCTGGAACTGGGGGAAGGCTTTACCTTTGTCGGGCGGCAGCGGCGCTTGCGTATCGACCAGACCTGGTATCGGGTCGATCTGCTGTTCTTTCATCGGAAGCTGCGCTGCCTGGTCATCATCGACCTGAAGCTGGGCAGCCTGACGCATGCCGATGTGGGGCAGATGCATATGTACTGCAACTATGCCAAGGAGCATTGGGCCTACCCGGATGAGAACCCGCCGGTGGGTCTGATCCTGTGTGCCGACAAGGGCCATGCTTTGGCGCGGTATGCGCTGGATGGCTTGCCGACCAAGGTGATGGCGGCGAACTACCGGACGGTGTTGCCGGATGCCGAATTGCTGCAAAAAGAACTTGAGAACACGCGGCGTCTGCTCGAATCTCGCGGCGCGCTGTCCCCCAAGGACGACAAGCCATAGTCGTGTGTCCCGGCGTACCGCCGTCGGGCTCGCGGGCTGCGCCCTGTGCTTCGTGCCGAATCACAGCCATTCGGCGCTGATCCCTGACGCCTCCGGCCTGGATCGTTGATCCGAGCCTGCGCATGCTGCGCACTTGCCAACGGCGGGTGTGTGGCTGAGTGGGGTGTAGGCGGTCTTGCTGTTCCCTTCACCGTATCACGGCGTTCTCGCCGTCAATGACTGCGCGTGCTCGCACGCTTGCGGCCTATCGGCCGTCTTCGATCCCTGACTGCTTGCGCTGCGCCGTGCTGGCCACGGTTCCGGGCAATTCCGCCCGAGCAACCGGAGCACGGTCATGTCGCAACTGTCTTTTTCCTTGTTCGATGACGCTTTGCTGGTGCGTGACGCCCAGGGGCGCTACTCGCCGGCATCGGTGGATCAAATTCTTGAAGCGGCACGCCAGGCCATCGAGCAGAAGATGCAGCGTGGTGCTGAGTTCACTTCCCCGGCGCTGGTCAAGGAATACCTGCGCAACAAGCTGGCAGGCTTTGAGCATGAAGTCTTTGCGGTGCTGTTTCTGGATACGCGCCACCGGCTGATCGAGTACCGGGAGATGTTCCACGGCACCATCGACAGTGCATCGGTGTATCCGCGCGAGGTGGTCAAGGAGGCGCTGCGGCTCAATGCGGCAGCGGTCATCCTCTCGCACAATCACCCGAGCGGGAATCCCGAGCCGAGCAGTGCCGACAAGGTGCTCACGCAGCGACTCAAGGAGGCGCTGGGGCTGATGGAGGTGCGCACGCTGGATCATGTCATAGTCGCCGGAGTAAGCACGGTGTCGTTTGCTGAGGATGGCTTGTTATGACAAAAGGGGCGATTCAGTGATGAGTGCCCCTTGCATCATCGACTTCGTGGCGCTGCGGGATAGCTGGTAGGAAAGCGACTTGGATGCCTCCATAATCCGAGAAATGGAAGAAGCCTCGCCGCAGGGGATCAGCCTTTACACCAGCAAGAAGCGCGAGCAGATCGAATCGCTGGAACTGGACAGGTCGAGCATCCATATTGCCGAGTACCTAATCGCCTTGCCACCGAGGGGTGTATTGATGGCGCGGCTGCAACCGGCAATGCCGCGGGTGCAGTTGCAGATCGCACAGCGCAATCCAGGCACCGAAAATTCTATCTCCAGTTCCCGAAGTTATTGACCACGCATGGTGATGACAAAGGTAATGGTGTTGCGGCTGGACTCATTTTCTTGTCACTTTGCCAGGGCCGAGGTATTCAAGATCGAACTTCGCAGCGTTTGCAGTCGCTGTTGCAACAATCAAGCCCTTGCTACTGGGTGTCCATCTGAGCATACCAATCTCTTGGAAATCGGCTGTGAATACGCTGCACTCCCGCCCAGGCCCACCGCCAATACGCAAGGGGGTACCAGGCGGCATTGGAACGCCGTGCCACTTAATGTTGCTCCTGTACTCAGTCGCATCCCAGGTTTGCGTGGTCTCGACCCCATCGGGGCCGTTGAACGCAGCCCATAGTGCGTGCGATTCCGGTGTCGGCCAATCCAAAGCAGCAGAAAGATTTACTACATCCTCCGACGCAAGCCAAGCCATCAGACCGCGCATTGAATCAAAACTCGCCCCGGTGGACGTGATAGCTTGAATCGCACCAAGACGCGAGCCAAAGCCAGCTTTGATCAGCGTAGCAGCCGCAACTGATAGAGTACCCGTCTCAACTGCGGCAACTGCGTTCGCTCGCGGGTACTCCGATAATTTCACCTCGTCAGAGGATATATCCTCATGTGCCTCGGCCCGAACTCGGACCGCTTCCATTGCCCAGGGTAGGTTGTAGACGAACGCCTGTTCGATGAACTGGATGTCCTCGTCGTTGTCCTTGGACGAGGCATCAACCACTGACTGTCCAAGGAGCCATCGCCTGAGCAGGGACTGCCAGTTAGCGACCAATCTTTCTGGTTTGAAAGGTGCGATGTCGAATACGATTTTGGCGAAAGCCGTGATCGCCGTTATTGCCTCGTCTTCGTCGTTGAGATCGACGTTCACGTTGGCCGCGAGAAGCAGGTGCTCCAACTCCGATGCATGCTCATCAAGAGCTTGGCCTGCGGTGAATCCAACACCAGCCAGGAAGTAACCACGTCGCTGCGTAGTAGTGGTGTTGTTCCAGATGTACTTGGCCCGAGAATGAAGACCCGCAGGTAACAGCTTGCGAACGTCTTCACTGTAGCGGACAAGGCGCCGCTGGAAAAGTGAGGCTACTAGCATCTCATCAAGTTTGGCTCCCACCTCCATATAGGACACAACGGATTCGCCAAGCAAGCTAAAGATCGCGGTATCCAGGCTCGCCAAATGCCGATCCCATCGTTGTCGTTCTTCAGTCGCCTCTTCAGCCGTTTCCGACGCAATTGCTGAGAATTCCCACACGGCCTGTCCGGCGACGTATTCGAGAAGTTTTCCCATATCGCTCGTGCCTATTTGCTTCGCCATGCGGGAAAGTAAAGCCACTATCAGCCGGAGTAAGCCGCTTTCCATTTCTCGACCGCCCTGATTCGCGATCAAATCCTGCCAATCGGTTCGCCGTTGCCTGTGTCTATCGAACATCGGATATAGCACAAGTCCTTCGACGTCAATATAGGCTCGGCCAGCTCTGCCGACTACGTTACGGAACTCTGAAATGTCGAGGAGATCCCGGCCTCGCCTCACTCCGCGGAAGATGAGTGAAGTCGCAGCGAGGTTGAGCCCTTGGGCCAGCGTCGGTGACGATACTGTTACCCGTAGTACACCCTCACGTAGCAATCGCTCGATCTCTTTGCGGTACGGTGTGGGTAGCGCGCCATGATGTACCGCAACGCCAAGCCTCAGGCATGCAAGAAGGTCATGATCGTGGCCGAACCACTCCGCGCCGACCGCCAGTGCCGTAGTAAGCGCAGACACAGGTTGCTCAAGCACCGAATCAATGTGTCCACGTTTGTGCATCTCAATGATGGTCGCGGCCAACGGCAGCACTGATCGACGCATCGGACAGAACACGAGGACAGTCTGGCCTTCCTCCACTAGTCGCCATGCTGTCGCGATGCACAACTCCGCTTGGTCGGATGGGAACAGCTTTCTGGCACGACCGCGACTTGGCTTCTTCGCGACTATGAACTTCGGGATGAAGGGCTTCTCGTCACCCACACTCACGCTGAGCTGGGCATGCTGGCCCTTCCATTCAACCTCGCCGAAGCGTAGCCGTGTTGGGCGCCAGTCGTCCTTAATTAGTCCGTCAGCTTGGTCGCATGTCAACCAAGCCGCGAAGTCTTCCAACTGGTTCCCATCAGGTAGTATTGCCGATAGGCACACGATGCGTCGCTCGGCCGCGTCGGAACGTCGCAGCAAGCGCTGAATCTGAGCCTCATAGCGTACTTCCCGCTCGCCTAGACCAATCATGTGCCCTTCGTCGAGCACCACGAGGCCTACGTCGTCTAGCAGTGTTGAATCACTGCGCAGTGCGAAGTCAAGCTTCTCGGGTGTGGCGACTACGATGTCCGTTGAGCGCAACGCATCGACGTCGGCTCCACTGACGCCGATGCTGCCGTACAAGCTCGAAACGGTCTTGCCCAGTGGGGCGAACGTGCGCCGTAGCCCGGCCTCGGTCTGTGCCGATAGCGCCCGAAGTGGAGTGACGAAGACGATTCGCTTGCCGCGTGCGAGGCTAGCCAGTATGCACAGTTCAGCGATGCGCGTCTTGCCGGCACTGGTCGGCAGCGATAGCACTAGGTTCACGCCTGTATCGAGCACGCGCCGCGCTGCTTGAAGTTGCGATGGCCAGAGTTCTATCTCGGCTTTGCTTCTGCGATAGAGAGAAGCGATAAAGAGCTTGCGCAATCGTGCCCAATCGCCGACATCGCTACCAGGGAGTCCTCCCAGCGGTAATACCTTGTGGAAGCTGGTGTCCCAGAGGTCGCCCAGCAGGTGGATAGTCAGGCGATGAATCCACCACGCAGGTACGAGTTCGAGGTCAGCGGCAACCTCGATGCCGTTCTGTAGCCGCTCGCGTGCTCGTGACAGCAACGCTTCATCGCCGCGCTCCAGCGCTAGCGTCGCGGTCGCCAGTGCAGCCATGAAGTTGTCTTCGAGGGCAATGAGCACAACGTCGATTCTCCCGTCATGTGCTTCTTCCTCTATTGCACCCACGCCGTTGTCTTGCACGTTCGACTGGCTCAGCGCGGCGACAAGTGCCTCTTCACTTCCTCGACCAGCGGCGAACCATGCACCAATATCCTCAGCCAAGCCATCAAGGTCACGGAGCATGAGCTTGGCCAGCGCCTTCTCCATCGTTGAAAGATTTGTCTTGGCGAGTCCTTTGAATAGTAGCGAGTAGGCCCGAGCCGAGAATCGACCTAGGTGGTAGGCGGCTGCGGCGACAAGGCGGTGAAAGTCACGCTCGGCATAGGCCGCTCCCCGTTCGACCACAGCTTCAAGCGCCTCAGCAGACACCTCGAATGCCTTGCGCGCTGTCGCAGCATCACCTCCTAAGTCGGTGTAGCGGAGGCCATGCAGCAGCAGTGAGTAGCCGTAGGACAACAGGTCATCCGACAACTCTAGACCGAAGTTCGGCGCCTCCTCAGGCAGCACGCCCTCGCGCCAGATCATCCCGCGTGCCAGCCCCCGTGCAAGCAGACGGGCACGGAATCCTGGCACTGTGGCTGCATCGATGCTCGTCCTGAGTTCTTCAAGTGTCGCGGCCATTATTTGCTCACTGCCGCAAAGACCGCCTTGATGAAGTCCTGGTGCCCTTGGACATGAAGGCCCACATAGTGCTGCGGCACTGAACCCGAATAGGCTTGGAGATTCGTTTTCAGTAGCTTTACCGGGTTGTTGCCCGAGAACGTGAAGAGCATGTGAGACACCTGCGACGGTCGGATACCGTCCTCTAGTTGAGCCTTGTCCAGAGCATCGCCGAGGATTGTGTCGCCGGTCTGGTGCGAACGATCAGCGACGAAGGCGAGTGCATGCGGTGATGGAAGTTCGCTATTTGCGGAAAGAGCTACTCTGGCGTCACCGATAACGGCGGTGCTCATTGCGGCCCGGCTTTTCACTTCAGCCTTGAGGATTTTCAAGCGGTTGTTCTTCGGCCCCAGCTCAAAGGCAAGCACGTCTTCGCCGCGCATCGACATGTTGCGATGATCCTTCCAGCGCAGGCGCTTGATGCCGAGGCTGAAAGACGTAGCTTCGAGAACGTAAGCGTTGCAAAGAATTTCGCCGAGATCGCCAGAGCGAATGGAAATCTTCGTCGGGAGCTTCTGCTCGACATGGGCAGCAGCAGCCGGTTTACCTAGCTTCTTCAGCAAAGACGCAACGCGCTGCGGATCTGTGTAGTAGTCAGGTATAGCCTTCGCGATTGCGTTGACCGCTTGCGTCTGCGTCGCTGCGTTAACGGCCATTCGGCGTAACTTGTGCTTCGCAAATGTCTCCTCAGATTCAACGCACCACTTCGCAAGATTAATCATTCCCCCTCCGGTTTATTAACGGCTAAGCCGAATTGAAACTTCCTGGTTTCTTGCCAAATAAGTGGCCACCACTTGAGGTTTTCATCTATGCAATGTGGCAAATTTAGGCTATTGAATATTCTGCTTTCGCCAGTTATCGACAGCAATCACTAGCCGGTTATCTTTGACTGGATTCTGCCATTCATCCCAAAAATTCACTGTCCCGCTATTTGGCTTATTCTGTGGTTCGTCGATTCTGATGCGACTTGGCAACAAGCTGGCATCCCCAACAACCAACGCCTCGCCAGTATCGAGTGTGGGAAGGATGTCACTGAATCCGCCAAGGCTGTCGGGAAGCAGGCGTTTGATAACACCTTGATCTTCGGCATTAGTCAGGCGCATAGATACAAAGTTGCTGCACTGACTAAGCAGCGTTTTGTTTACTTCGGATGGACGTTGACTGATTACAACCAGACTGACGCCATATTTTCGCCCCTCTTTGGCGATGCGCTCGAATATATCCAAAGAAATGTCGTCGGCGGAATCTGCCATATTTCGTTGAGGCATATACAGGTGAGCTTCATCACAAAGAAGCGCAATGGGGTGGCGGAGCTCTGACGGTGTCCACTGCTGCACTGAGAACGTAACTCGTGCAACAAGGGAGACAATTAGAGGCAAAACATCCGATGGAACCTCGGCGAAGTTAATGATCTTGATGCCTGCTTTTCCGTTCTCCCCTGTGCTTCCAAGAGCAGCACTGGCAAATTTCTCAAGCCAAGTGAAATCGAGAACATCTCCACCGCCATTGAACATAAATCCTAGTCGGCGATCGGAAATTTTGTTTTCAAGCCTAGAAATCATTCGCGCGAGCTTTCCGAAGAAATCGCCTTGCTTGTCTCCGCGCGAACCCGGAACCATTTCAATGTTTATTTCATTCAATCTCGACATCAGGAAGTCAAGATCAAACGGCACTGGACTGTCTACAGTAAAATGCTTAAGCAAGTCTTGTTGATTGTTTTCTTCAAGGTACTTTCTCTTTGCCTGATTAATCTCCCGAGCCATAATCATGGCTTGGTTAGGGGCATTTTGGTCGCTGCGATCCACAAACATGGAAACTAGCGCCTCATAAGAAAGTAGCCAATAAGGCAGGTAAAGCACACCATCAGAAATAGTGCGTTGGGCCTCAACATCTGCAGGCCCAGCAACCTTGAAATGCTGAATGCCAGGCCCCGTCAATGGCACATATTCTCCGTGGAGGTCGAAGACAATGGCGTTCGCTGTAGAAAGTCCTGACATCTGCTCAATAATTTTGGCAGTTGTCCAAGACTTCCCAGACCCTGTGCTCCCTCCAATAAAGGCATGGCGCTGGAAGAATTTATTTCCATTAAGGTAGGCTACTGCATTGTCATCCAGAGTGTATTTTCCGAGCGTCAATGCATTGCCGTCGGCTGAAACACTGGAGAGAGTGCGCATAAATCCAGTGAGGTTCTCGCCTTCGAGAGCAAAGCAGTTTGCATCTATTTCAGGAACACTTTCAAGTGTTCGGCGGAAAACATTATCCTTGGAGCCATCGCGATCCAGCATGGTTCCAATTAATGCAATGCGGCACAAATTCAACTCTGAATTCTGGTCTACGATTCCGTCATCAGAAAGATTCTCAATGCCGCGCTTTCTTGTCACTTGCGTAATAAGACCAATCAGGTGCTGTCCTGGCCTGCTACTCTGAAGTACAGCGAGATGATTAACCTGAAGCCTCTTCAGATGAGACACATTCTCGACGTCCACAATGACATTCGTGGTGTCAACCGAGGCAACTTTCCCGAGTGCTTCTTCATCTCTAAAGTTGAATATTGGCATATGTCCTCTCTACATGATGAGTGATAAGTAGCCCTCAAGGCTCCAGATGTTTTTCTCTACTGTAATTGCAGAGCTGCTCAGGGAGGAGTAGACAATAGACTGATTGTCCGTTTCTCCTCGCTCTATGGCTAAATAATTTTGTGCTTTGCCGCCAAGGATAAGTCTTTTAGCTGACTCGGAAAGCGCGTATGTAATGATGGTGACTGGTGCGCCATGCCGCTGACATTTGGCCATAAGTTTTGGCTGAATATGTTCATCATTGAATCCATATCCGATGCACAAATATGATCCGGCCTCGTTAATGGCTACGTCTGCATTATTTATGATTGAGCGAAATGGCTCAAGATGCGTCTTCTGATACTTTTGCGTGCCAGGCGTGACAATCTGTGGGCTGTAGTTTTCAGGTATTTCTTGTGAGCCCGAAATTGCGACAGTGTCCTCTAGTGGTGACTGGAACCAGTCTAGAGAGCCATGTACTTTCCAAATATTCACTCTGCGCGAGCAGGTCAGTTCATCGGGCGTGGCCAGTTGACGGAAAAAACCGTGTGTGAAACCAGTGTAGTGATGAATCCTGCTTTGCTCGCACGCGTACTCTGCCAAACGATCATAATTTGTAGTGATGATATTTATTTTTTTTAGGCTTGTTTTGAACATATGTTCAAGCAGGCGGCTCAACGGGAACATCGAGCTATTTTGCAAGCCACTCTTGAAGATGCCGCAGTCTTCATGATTTATAAGTGACCAAGTGGAATTGATGATTCTGCACGTCAGCACTTCAGATACTGCTACTCGGTGGAGAGCTGCCTCTAAATCCACGCCTTCTGTCAGTGTCTTACAGAACATCCCCCAAGACTCCATCTCAGCATCAGAGAGCCCTGAAACGTCAGTATTCTTTATCAAATGCTGCGCAAGCCCCCACATACCAGACATTCCATGGGCAGCCGAGGCTCCACTACCCAAAATAATGATGGGAGCCTTGCTGTAATAGTCCTGAGCTTGCTTTTCGTAGTTGACATCAGACAAAGCTCTATCCTTTTTATATTTGAGATTCCTGAACTTGGAAAAAGTGATTCGGTTGTAGGTGCTTACAAATAGATAATAAGCCAAGAAGAGCCTTGCGTCTCCGCTTCGCGGACCGCGCTGCTCCAGGTTCGCTGTTCGCTCATCCCTGACGGGACTGGCATTCGCCAGCCTTGCACATCCCTGACGCCTACGGCCCGGCTTGCAGCTTCGGGCCTGCGCGCTTCGCTTGCGTGCGGTTTGCACATCACGGCGGCCGTTGCCATGTCCAGCCGTCTCTCCTGACCCCATCACCTTGCTCGCGACTGTAGCCCGTGGCCGCGTGCCATCAAGGCGCGTCAGGCCGTGTCCTCGGCTGCGCCTGCGGGCCGCACCTACCTGACGCTTTTCTCCTTGACGGCCCACGTCCGTGGGCTCCTGACCGTCGCGGGCGATGAACTCAGGAAAGACGGTGGCAACAGGGCCAACCGGGTTCCTCGTGCCAACCGCACCGAACAGCCGAAAGGCTGGGCTCCGAATCTAGGAATCCGGTGTGCGGTTTGAACAGCAAACCCTTTTCGTCAGGAGAAAGACCATGCTTGCATCCCGTTTCGCTTCCCGTTCCCCGGTACTGCGCAGCGATTCCCCGCTGTCCGATGACCAGATTCACCGCGTGGCCCCGTCCATCTTTGCGGAAGCGCCCCACGAAAGCCGCTCCCAGCGGTACGCCTATATCCCCACCGCTACGGTGCTGACCGAACTGCGCAAGGAAGGATTTCAGCCCTTCATGGTGACGCAGACCCGCACCCGCCACGAAGATCGGCGCGACTACACCAAGCACATGATCCGGCTGCGCCATGCCAGCCAGATCAGCGCCCGAGGCGAGGCCAACGAAATCATCCTGCTGAACTCGCACGATGGCACCAGCAGCTACCAGATGCTGGCCGGCATGTTCCGTTTCGTTTGCAGCAATGGCCTTGTTTGCGGCGGCACCGTGGCCGATGTGCGCGTGCCGCATAAGGGCGACGTGGCCGGACAAGTGATCGAAGGTGCCTATCAGGTACTGCACGGGTTTGACCGTGCGCTGGAATCCCGCGAATCCATGCAGGCCATCACGCTGGACGAAGGCGAGGCCGATGTATTCGCCCGCGCCGCGCTGTCGCTCAAGTACGACGACCCGGACAAGCCCGCACCCATCACCGAATCGCAAATCCTGATGCCGCGCAGGTTCGACGACCGCCGCCCGGACTTGTGGAGCGTGTTCAACCGCACCCAAGAGAACCTGACCAAAGGCGGTTTGCATGGGCGTAGCGCCAACGGACGCCGTCAGCAGACCCGCCCGGTGCAGGGCATTGATTCCGATATTCGTCTCAATCGCGCCCTGTGGCTGCTGGCCGATGGCCTGCGCCAGTTGAAAGCCTGATTTCCCTGCGCGGCAGGGGCAGGCAGCAACCCTTGTCGCGTCATTCGCTGTTGCATTTCATCATCGCAAGGAGTTTTCACCATGAACGCCATCAACCACACCGAAGCCCAAGCCATCCACGCCACGGCCAGCGCCGCGCCTGCCGTGCTGCTGGAAGCCGCCGACCCGAGCAAGAATCTGATTCTTGTGCCGCTGTCGCGGTTGGTATCGCGCCCTACGGGCCGCAACGTGCGCAAGACCCCGCGCATGTCGATTCCCGAACTCGCCGCCAGCATCCAGCGTGTCGGCCTGCTGCAAAACCTGATCGTGACCGCGACCGCTGACGGCGAGCGTTACGAAGTCGTGGCCGGAGGCCGTCGCCTTGCCGCCCTCAAGCTGCTGGCGAAGAAGCGCCGCATCAGCAAGGAATGGGAGGTGCCTTGCCTGCTGGTGGCCGATGGCACCGCCCGCACCGCCAGCCTGACCGAGAACGTGCAGCGCGAAGCCATGCACCCCGCCGACCAGTTCGAGGCATTTGCCGCGCTGGTGGCCGAAGGCCGCCCCATCGAGGACATTGCCGCAGATTTCAGCGTCACGCCGCTGGTGGTGCAACGTCGCCTGAAACTCGCCAACGTGTCGCCGCGCCTGCTGGCCGACTACCGGGCCGAAGCCGTGAGCCTTGACCAGTTGATGGCCCTTGCCATCACCGACGACCACGCCGCGCAGGAAGCTGCGTTCTACGATGCGCCCACATGGCAGCGCAGCCCGCACAACCTGCGCGACCGCCTGACCGAGCGCGAGATTGATGCCCACCGGCATCCGCTGGTGCGCTTCGTTGGGCTGGATGCTTACGAGGCCGCAGGCGGTGGCACCCGCCGCGATCTGTTCGCGGAAGCCGATAGCGGCGTGTATCTGACCGATGCCACGCTGCTGGAACGGCTGGCGCAGGACAAGCTGGCCAGCCTTGCCGCCGAGGTGAAGGCCGAAGGCTGGGCATGGGTGGATGCCACCCCCGGCACGACCCATGCCGACCTGCAAGCCTTCCAGCGCGCCCCGAGACAGCGCCGCAGCCCGAACAAACGCGAAGCCCAACGCATCGAGAAGCTGCAAACCAAGATGCAGGCGCTGGCCGAGGCCGTGGATGCCGCCCTGGACGCCGACGATGAAGAAAAGGCCGACGCTTTGCAGGAGGAAGGCGAACACCTGGGCGAACAGTTGCAGGCGCTGGAAGATGGCTTGCAGGACTACGGGGAAGCCGTCAAAGCTGCCGCCGGTACCATCGTCACCATCGACCGCAACGGCGAGGCCGTGATTCATCGTGGCCTGCTGCGCGAAGCCGAGGCCAAGGCACTGCGCACGCTTGAACGGCTGCGGCAAGGTTTCGGCAGCGAGGGCGAAGCCGGGAACGACGACACCGGCGAGGAAACCGACGACGCCCCCAAGCCCGCCGCCATGTCCGACCGGCTGGCGCAACGCTTGAGTGCCCACCGTACCGCCGCGCTGCAAATCGAAGTGGCCCGGCATCCGCAGGTGGCGCTGGCCTCGCTGGTGCATGGCATGGTGCAGACCGTACTGCACGGCAGCCACTACAGCCACGACCTGCCGCTGGGCGTGAAGCTGACCCAGCAAGATCGGCTGGAAGGCATGGCCCCGGATTGGCCGGAATCGCCCGCCGCCGTGGCACTGCGCGAACTGCAACAGGTAGCGGGTGAAGCCTTGCCGGAGGACAGCGCCGAACTGTTCGCCGCACTGCTGGCGAAGCCGCAGGATGAACTGGTGCGCCTGCTGGCCGTATGCGTGGCATCCACGGTCGATGTGGTGACGCCCCGCGCCACGCAGCACCAGCCGGGTGCCGAACTGGCGCAGGCAGTGGGGCTGGACATGTCGGCATGGTGGCAGCCGACCGCAGACGGCTATTTCCAGCATGTGCCGAAGGCCGCGATTCTGGAATCCGTGGACGAGTTCGCACCGGAGCACGTCACCCGGCTGGCGAAGTTGAAGAAAGGCGACATTGCCAGCGAAGCCGAACGGCTGGCCGATGGCACCGGCTGGATGCCCGCCATCTTCCGCACCGAAGCCCCGCAGCAGGACGCGCAGGACGTGAAGACAGACGAGGAAGCCGAAGCACCGGAGGAAGCCGCTGTCGTGGCGAATGAGCAGCCGCAGGCCGAGCCACTGGCCGCGTGACCTTCCCATCTGATGAAGCAAGCGCCTTGGTTTCGGCCAAGGCGTTTCGCTGTCCGGTCAGCACCGGCCCCAAGCCGTTCCGCCTTGGGGCCGGTGGTCAAAAATCCGGTCGCGGCAGTGGCCGCGCCCGGTTGAAAGGCCCAGCGGTCACGTGGCAGGTCAGCGACCTGCCAGGGCTTCCAGTACAAAGTCGGCGCGCTGCGCTACGCCGACCTTGGGCAACAGCGAGACGGTATAGCCCAGCGCCGGATAGGTGCGCTGGAGCCGCTCGAATTCCAGCAGCGCGGCAGCCATGTCATGGCGGCGCTCCGCGTCCTGCACATAAATGTCCGGCCACGGCGGTGCCAGGAAAACATGGGAATGGTAGCGATACTGCTGGCCAAGTTTGTCCAGCACAGGCTCGCCGGTCAGCGCCTGCAATGCTGCTACAGAGTCGATCACGCCACGGTCGAAGAACACCCATTGCGAATTGTCGTGTGCAGCATTGGCATGGTCTTCCCGCGCCAGGTCGATGGCTCGGCGCAAGAAGGCCGCCATGTCGAGCCACGGCAAGGCTCGTCCGCCCGTATGCGTTTGTTCCTGCACGATGCGCCGTCCCGGCTCTTCCACCACGGCATATCCGCGTTGCTGGAGTTCGGTGAGCAGTGTTGATTTACCGCCGCCTGAGCAGCCGGAAATGACGATGAAGTGGTTCATGGTGTGGGTATCCGAGTCATAAGTAGAGCATGGCGCCGCTGGCAACATTGGGGAATGCACGGCGTGTCGGCGCACTGCGCCGCCGGGCTTTCGGGCTGTGCCCCGTGCCGTCTTCGCCGTCACGGCCATTCGGCGTCAATCCCTCTCGCCTTCGCGCCTGCGGCGCTGCGCGCTGCGCTTGCGGTGAAGGCCGCGCCCCGCCGCAAGGGGCGGAGCTTGTGGGCCTACGCCCCGGCTTGCTGCCGCAGGTTGCACGAAAGCGTGCCGTCCTCGACGCTGGCGGTTCGTCGCCTGTACGTCACGAAGGACGGTTCACCGACACGCCACCCGGCCTTGCAATGGAGCTTCCACGCCACGCCTCAAGCAAGAGGCCGCCTGCTACGTCAGGGACGCTTTCACCTTGTCGTTGGGCGTTGTCCTTGCCCGTGCCAGGGCGCAAGCCGGTGAAGCCGTCACGCGGGAAGCCGAGTCGGCCATGTTCCTTTCGGAGTGGGTCGTCCCAAGGCGTCCTGTCTGTTTGTGAATCCTGGCGGTGGCCGGGCTTCTATGGCTGCAACCTTCCAGCGAAAACAATTTCCCCTGCGCTGCGCGCATTCCTCGCGGGACAAATTCTTTTCGCTTCCAGGCGCTCCACTACGTTGCGCCCGCAAGCGGTGCAGCCAGCCCGTCCCCCACCGATCGGATCACAACAGGACGCGATGGGCGCGAACCCTGTTCAACCGAAAGGAAATTCATCATGGCAAACATCGGCACCTTCACCGCAGAGAAAGATGGCTTCACCGGCACGCTTCGCACCCTGACGCTCAACGTCAAGGTCAAGCTGGTTCCTAACGACAAGGGTGACAACGAGAGCGCACCCGGCTACCGCCTGCAAGCGGCTGGCCACGACATCGGCGCAGCGTGGAAAAAAACCAGTGAGGCCGGACGCCCTTATGTGTCCGTGACCCTTGACGACCCATCGTTCCCTGCAACGGTCTATGCCCGCCTGATCGAAGGCGAGGACGGCGCACACGACCTGATCTGGTCGCGCAGCAAGCCCAAGGCGGCGTAAAAACTGCAGCGCCTCGCTCATTATGGCGGGGCGCTTCAGCACTACGAATGCGTTACCAGTTCATGCGTCTGGTGTACAGCTTGAAATTCTCGACGAAGAGTTGAAGGAAACGGCGGCTCCCCTTAGCGAAGCCTGCCTTCAAAAGCTCAGCAACTTGAGATTCATCCTCAAGCTCTTGAAGCAGTTTCCGTGCGACGGCGTTATGCCAACCGGATCGACCAACTGGCATCCATGCAAGCACATCATTGCGTGCCGCTGATGCCTCGATGGTTTTCTCCAGCTGTGCCTCATCATTCTCATGGAAGGCGGCCAGAGATCCCATCAATTCGAAGCGCTCGAACAACAGTTCGAAATTTGCATCAGCCCCTGTGAAGCTCTTTCGCCAGTGGGTCATCACTTCCAAAAGGTGATCGCTCAATGGCGTCTTGTGTCGATCTAAGCCTTCGATTTGCTGCCAGATCTGTTGCTCACCGCCTGCCCACGACCAGAGGAACAGTGTCGAGACAACTCGTTGTGGTTCGCGATTTTCCGAGGCGAGTACGCATAAGAACAGCTTGAGTAGCGTGTCCCATCGCGCAGCTTTGGTCAGCCCGACCCCATAGGCCGTGAAGATCAAAACGGCGGGATAGGAACGAAGATGCAGCAGGTAAGTCAGACCGCTGCCGATCTTTCCAGCGTGGTGGTACATGCTGCGAAGCACATCCATCACCACATCAAAGTCCTTGCCGTCGCCCCATCTCCCAAGGACGCCGGCCATGCGGGCCAGCGGCTCGGTTACGGACTCATACTGCTGAACTCTTGTACGAAAATCTTCGTGACTCCATTGCCCCTGCACAGAAAATATCTCACTATCCAATTGATCGAGCAGTCGATCAGTCTCCTGGGCGAAAAGCTCATCCAACTGAATGCGATGCTCAGGCTTGGCTAGATAGCGTTTGGCACTGTTGACCAGCAACTCTACGCTCAGAGGGTTCTGACGCTGGCTCTGTTCAAGGGTTTCTACTCGCTGCTGAAGACTTTGGAAAAACTCATCAGCACCATTGATTGGAATGGCCCTTGCTGCTCTGTGTGTCGCCAATTCTTGTGCGCCCGATCCCAGTGTTCCGCGTGCGGCCCAATAGACCGGATAACGCCTGTTTGGGGCGCGAAGGAAGGCTTCACGCAAGGCATGATCCCACTCGCCTGACCAGCCGCAGATGATCAAACCATGCTCATCAAAGATGCGATCCAACAATCGGTTGTAGCCATCGGGGTAGGCACTCAGTTCCTGATCGGTATTCAGGATACGGGCATCCTTGTAGTCACCGTGCAGTTTGAGCAAATAGCAGCGGCTGTGGGTCAAAGGTTCGGCACCAGCGAGCGCATCCTCAGAAGCAACAACCGTTGGTTCAATCCCTTGTTCCCGGAGGGCGTTCTCCATGAGCCGGTCGAAATTGGTGGTGACAATGACCCGCACATACCCGGCTCGAACCAACTGCGCAATGGCGTGGTGCGCTTTGGTTGGCGTCTTCCGACCTTCCTCGCGATCCTGTTCATCCGGCTCGATGTAGCGATGCAGGATCGCTCTGCGCTCGTCCGGCGAACTAGCGATTTCTTCCAACAGTACGGAATAGTTCGGTTCCTGGCTTGTCTTTTCGCGATACCACTTCGCCCAGTCTGATTGCGTTGGGGTGCCTTGAGCCTCAGCTACGCGTCGCACCAAGTCCAGCGTGATTTCCCAACCTGTAGGAATTTCTGCGGAGCGAGACAGGCCCGACCCCAGTAGAACAGCGAAGACGCCTTTGTTCTCATATACGGAAAACGCAAGCTGGGTAATGGGGTCGTTGTGGAGCAGTGTCATTGATCTTCGGTCTTGGTCAAGATGGTGCCAGGTTGGCCGAGTCGGTCTTCGGCCTCGGCCATCAGCACTGTCGTGCTGCATCCGAGCGCGCCTGCGATCTTGAAGATGAGCGATAGCGTGGGTTGGTGCTCGCCGCGTTCGACTTTGCCCATATGGGAACGCTCGACGCCGGCCAGGTTGGCCAGCGTTTCCTGGGCGATGCCGCGTTCCGTGCGCAGCGCACGCACCGCCGCGCCGAAGGCCTGGGCCAGCTCGGCGTCGAAGGTGGTTGAGCCGGCCGGTCGGCCGCGCTGGACGGTTCGCTTCTGCATAGACAGAAGCGTCGATTCGCAGCACAATTAAAACCACGTTATATTTAACTCATTCATCCAATCTCACCTATTTTTGTGCCTTTACTGAAATCCGCATTGGCGGCTTTCTTCAAAAGCGGAGAGCCTGATCCGTGTCTTTCCTGACTTCCGTGCATGTGCCTTCGTGCCTCTACGTCTCTGCGGATACGTGGGGTTGCGCATTGGTGCTTTCGTTGGAAGGCGTGAAACCGCCCCTGCTGTTCCGCAAGTCCGTGGACGTACAGCCATGACATTGCTCATCACCGCGGACGAGCGCACGCGCCTGCTGTCCAACGGCCAGGCCCGCGCAGCCGGGCAGGACACTGACCCGCTGCCTGTGGTGCGCCTGTTCACGCCAGATGCGCATGCCACTTGGCTGCTGGCTTCGCTCGACCCCGCCGATGGCGATACCGCCCACGGCCTGATCGACTTGGGGGTTGGCATGCCTGCACTGGGAACGGTGAAGCTGTCCGACTTGGCCGCCATCGTCGGGCCGCGCCAGCAGCCCGTGATGCGGGATCGATACTTCCAGCCGGTGCGGCGGCTGTCGGAATACCTGCGACTGGCCGAAGACAACGGCTCGATCACCGATTGAGCGCCACCGCAAAGCGAGGCGCACTGTGTCTATTTCGGTCTGGTCTGTGACCCGTTCGGTCTGAATCGGCAGTGTTGCACCGAAGCGGTGCGTGCCAGATCGAAACGGTCATGATGCCTGGCGCGGGCTGCGGCAAGCTGACCGACGCGGCATGCCATTGGAGTGCGTTGCCGCCGTCGCACTCGGACGATTTCAGCAACGCATCGGAGTTCATCGGTCTTGACACTGCCAGTTTACGCTTCACCCATGACGTTTTGACGATGGCCTCGTAGCACGCCGTTTCGCCGTGGCGACGCACCCCCAGCACAGGGAGGTTACCTCATGGCTGATCGCAGTGCCGAGCCGTGGTATGCCACGGCGGCCTATCTCTACGTTCTGCACCTGGATAGCCCGGCGCTGGCCTGGGAGTACCTGCGCCGTCACCCGGACTACCAGCGCGACTGGCTGCGCTTTCGTCGCCAACCGGATGTTGCCGGGCATTGGGGGCTGCGCCTGCTGGAAGATCCCGCCCTGGATGCGCGGGACGCGCACCCGGCCTGGTTCCCCGATCACGATGCCGTGGTGCAGCTCTACCCGGATGCCGATCCTCCACCCGACGCCCTGTGCTTTGAGTTCTGGAAGCTACCGGGCCACAAACACCTGATCCATGACGGCAAGCGCCTGGTGCTGGTGGCACGCTGGCCCGGCTGCTGCCTGCGCTTCGTGCTCGCCCCAGGCTTGGCCGATGGCATGGCGTACGCCTATGCCATCCGGGCCTGCACCGCGCCCTGCGAACGCTATGCAGCCCTGGCGAGCGAATTGAACAAGATCGCTGTAGCCGCCGGTGCCGCACCTGCGGCGACCGTCCGGCCACGCCCGCCGCTGTCCGCATTGCTGGAACTGCACACGCTGCAGGCGCTGGACGCGACCCTGGCGGGTGCGTCCTTGCGGGAGGTGGCCGAAGGGCTGTTTGGTGTGGAAGCCGTTGCCGCCGACTGGCACGCAGACAGTGCTTTGCGCGCCCGCGTGCGGCGGCTGGTGCGCCGGGGCGATGGGCTGATGCGCGGCGGTTATCGCCGTCTGGCACAGCTTCCGGCTGTCACTTCGCATGAGGGGGGACGTTTCGCATCCGCAGCAGAACGTCCCTGAGCAAGAGCCCCAAGTTTCTTGAGACTGCCTCTATCCGGCTGCGCTGTGTGGCCGGGCTTGATGGAGGTACATCCCATGCGACCCGCTCCCTTGCGGCCTGCCGCCGCTCCCGTTGCCACACCCGCACAACCCCAGCGCTATCTCACCAACGATGAAGCTGCCGATTACTTGCGCCTGTCACCGCGCACGCTGGAGAAACAGCGCGTCATCGGTGGTGGCCCGAAGTTTCGCAAGTTCGGTCGCCGCGTCATGTACGCAGTGTCCGACCTCGATGCCTGGGCCGATGCACGCAGCTACGAGGCGACTTCCGACCCGGAATATGCCGAACGGCACGCGGGCGACTACCGTGATGGTCGCTGACCGGCGGCGCGTGGGTGGCCATCGCCATGTCCCACCCATCAGGGCACGCCTTGCAGCAGCGCGAACAGCTCGACCTGTTCCGCGCCCTGCCGGGCGAGGACATGGCACCGCGCGATGCCCAGGACTTGATGGCCTATCCGTTTTTCTCGCTAGCGAAATCGCGGCGCACCGCGCCGATCGACTTTCGCAGCGGCAATATCACTATCCGCGTGGAAGGCACGCAGGAGCATGGCATCGCCACCATCTGGGATGCCGACATCCTGATCTGGGCCGCCAGCCAGATCGTCGAAGCCAAGGACGCTGGCATCCAGCCGTCCCGGCGGATGCAGGCTACGCCCTACGAGATCCTGCGCTTCATCGGGCGCGGCAAATCGCTGCGCGACTACCAGCGCCTCAAGGCCGCGCTCGACCGACTGCAATCGACCACGGTGGCAACGTCCATCCGCGAAACCACGGGAAGGCGCTTGCACCGATTTTCGTGGATCAACGAGTGGAAGGAGCTGGCCGATGCCAACGGCACACCGCTGGGCATCGAGCTGATCCTGCCGGACTGGTTCTATGCGGGCGTGCTGGACGCCGCCCTGGTGCTGACCATCGACCCGACGTACTTCCGCCTCACGGGTGGCATCGAGCGCTGGCTGTACCGCTTGGTGCGCAAACATGGCGGCCGGCAGGAATACGGCTGGCAGTTCGACTTCCGGCATCTGCACCGCAAGTCGGGCAGCAGCACGCGGTTCTCGGATTTCGCCTACGACCTGCGGGCGCTGGTTGCCCGGCAATCGCTGCCGGGGTACGAGCTGGGCATCGTACGGATTCCCGAGGACGACATGGAATTGCTGACCTTCCGGCCCGTGCCGCAGACGGCACGGGGATAACAGCGGGACAAGCTGTGGATGGGGTCGTGCTATCAGGAGTAAGAGGTGTCGTGCTATCAGGAGTACGCCTATCGTGCTATCAGGAGTACGAAAACGCCGGAAAGCCAGTAACGGCGCGGGTTTGCGATCCCTCTAACATTACTAACTTAAATTCTCTAACTATTGATAGAGAAACAGCATTGCGGTGGACAACTGCCGCAGGCCGAAAAACCAACCAGCAAAAACTCCAAAAACCACCCCGTTCGGCACGGCAAAAACAGTCTGCTCTTCCAAGCTGGAGGGGCGCGCCATGATCGTCGCCTTGCTCAACCAGAAAGGCGGCGTCGGCAAGACCACGCTCGCCACGCACATCGCAGGGGAACTGGCCTTGCGCGGCCTGCACGTCGTCCTGCTGGATGCCGACCCGCAGGGGTCATCACTGGACTGGACACAGCGCAGAAGCCAGCAGGGCTTGCCTCGGCTGTTCAGCGCCGTGGGCCTGGCGCGCGAAACACTGCACCAGGAAGTCCCAGAACTCGCCAGGCGAGCCGATCACGTCATCATCGACGGGCCACCCAGGATCGCCGCCTTGGCGCGTTCTGCGCTGCTGGCGGCCGAACGGGTGCTGATCCCGGTACAACCCAGCCCCTACGACCTGTGGGCCAGCGCAGAGATGGTGGCGCTGATTCGTGAGGCTCAGGTGTTCCGGCCTGCGCTACGCGCGGCCTTTGTCATCAACCGGCGCGTCAGCACCACGGTGATCGGGCGCGAAGCACGGCAAGCCTTGGCCGAACAGCCGTTGCCAGCGCTGCGCAGCGAGGTGCGCCAGCGCATCGTCTTTGCCGACAGCGTGGCTGCGGGGCGATTGGCGCGGGAGACGGCCCCCGATAGTGCGGCAGCGCAGGAAATCACCGCGCTGGTCGATGAACTGCTGCGGTGGCCGTCATGAGCGACAACAGCAACCCACCCAACGGCAAACGCCCGGCCAAGCGGGTCGGCATAGGCGCGCGTCCGCCCGCCAATCCGCACGCCGAGGCTTGGATTCGCCAAGGCGACGCGGATGCGCTCAACAAGGGCGACCTCTACACCGCTCGCCTGACCCTGGACATCACGCCCGCCATGCGGGCGCGCATCAAGGTGTCGGCCTTCACGCAAGGCGTGACCGTGGCCGACTTGCTGCGCGGTTTGCTGGAGCGCGAGTTTCCAGAACACCGCATGGAGAACACGCCATGACCACATCCGCATTGTCTGCTGCCGCACCTGCCGCCATCGCGGCCACGGCTGCGCACACATCACCTTCCAGCCAACCCGCCAGCGCGCCGTTGACGCGCGTATCGCTCGCCTACATTGAACCGCGTTTCAAGCTCTACCTGCGCTTCGGCGAACCAGCCCGCACGCTCCAGCTCGATCGCTGGCGGCGCTGTGCCATGTTTATGCCGGGTGCAATGTTCTGCCGCGTTCGTTGGCAGGCCAACGACTACGGCACGATCCGCTGGCAACTCATGGTGATGCAGGCTGCTACACCGCTTGATGCCGTGCAGCGCATCCCAGGCGTGCAGCCAGGCGCGTGCCTGCTGCTGCATGCCGAAGGTGACGCCAATGTGCGCGCCGTGCTGGAACGCATCGACGGCATCGAGGCGCTGGGTATCGCTGCCATCGACGTGTCGCCCGCGTACTGGCGCATGCTCGCCAACCGGCTCGCCGTGCATTTGCCGCTGCCCGAATACACCGCCGAGCGGCACGCCGCCTGGCTGGCCGGGAGGGCGCTGCCATGACGACCCATCCCACCACCGCACACACACCCAAAGCAGCGCCGCTTCCTCGCTCGCGCCTGCGCGCTCACCTCGTGCTGGCGGGCTTCGCCGCCGTCGGCCTCGCTGCGCTGACCTGGGCGGCATTCGTGCAGCCGCTGCCGCGTCTGATCTACAACCCGTCCGACAGCGTTCCGGTCGGTTGGTATCGCGTCGAGCCGCAGCGCCACGGCGCCGACTCGCTGTCACGTCCCTTGTCCGTGGGCAGCGTCGTCCTGACCACATTGCCGCCAGAGGTAGCCGCGCTCGCTGCGCAGCGCGGCTACCTGCCGGCACACATTCCGCTGCTCAAACGTGTGGGCGCGGTCGCGCCGCAACACGTCTGCATCGTCGCCGGTCAGGTACGCATCGACGGCGTGCCGATGGCGGCTGCGCTGCCCGCCGACCGGCTGGGCCGGCCGTTGCCATCCTGGCAGCTTTGCCGTCGCCTTGAGGCGGGTGAACTGTTCCTGTTGAGCGTGACCAATCCCGCATCATTCGACAGCCGGTATTTCGGCCCGGTCAGCGCATCCGCCGTGATCGGCGTTGCGCATCCAGTGTGGCTGGAGACACGCCCATGATGGCCGCCGATTCGCTGCACGTTGCCGTGCCTCTCATCGTGTCATCAGGCGTGTCGTTCCGGCTGTTGCTACCGTGTCGTCGCGCGTGCAGTGCGGATGCATTCGCATCGCACTTCGCGCTGTCTCCGGCGCAGCCGTCCGATGTGCAGGCGTCTTGCCTCGAACGCGCTTGGCCTGCGGCCCCAGGCTTGTCCATCTGCGCGTTCGCCGGTGGGCTGGCTGCGGGTGCAGCAGAGCCACCGGGCCGCCGATGCCCGGAGCGGGAGCGAGGGGCAAAGGCGGAAGGCAAGACAAAAGGACGCGGCACCGGGCCGCGTCGAAAGCCAGTCTGCACATGGGGGTGGCGCGGCACGGAGCGGCTTTGCCGCCGTGCCGCGTTCGGCGCGAAGGTCGCGCCAATGCAGGCATGTCCGCGTGCTTCGCACGACAGGACACGCCAGAGCTTGCAGGGAGCGCAGCCATGACCGACCGCCGCGACGACGATTTCCGCGTGCGCCCCAGCGCCCCGAAGAACCGGGGCAAGGGCCAGGGGCAGAGCTTCGTTTCCAAGGTGCTCAAACAGGCGGGCAAAGCCAGCAGCGGCAAGTCCACGGTGCGCCGTCCGGCATCGGCGAGTGGCACCGGCCAGCGGCCCGGCTCGCGCCTGGGGCGCGGCCACACGGCAGCACGCTTCGCCGGGGCGAAGCTGACGCCTATGTCGCGGCGCGCGACCATCAAGACGCTGCTGGTGAACCACCAGCGGGCCAGCCCGCAGTCGCTCGCCAAGCACCTGCGCTACATCGAGCGCGACGGCGTGGGCCGCGACGGCGAGCCGGGCCAAGCCTACGGGCCGCAGACAGACGTGGCCGATCTCGACGCCTTCAAGGAACGCTGCGCCGACGACCGGCACCATTTCCGCTTCATCCTCTCGCCCGAGGATGGCGCGGAGCTGGAAGACCTGCGCACCTACACGCGGCACCTCATGGGCCGCATGGAGGCCGACCTGGGTACGGGCCTCGATTGGGTGGCCGTGAACCACTGGAACACCGACAACCCGCACACGCACATCGTCGTGCGCGGGCGCGACGACACCGGCAAAGACCTCATCATCGCGGGCGACTACATCGCCGATGGCTTCCGCTATCGCGCCGCCGAGCTGGCGACCGAATGGCTGGGGCCGCGCACCGAACTGGAGATCCAGCAGACCTTGCAGCGTGAGGTGGAGCAAGAGCGGTGGACGAGCCTGGATCGCACCCTCAAGCGTGAGATAGGCGAGGCCGGCGGCGATGGCCTGGTGCGCGTCGAAAGGTTCAACGCCCCCCGCTTGCAGCGCCAACGCCTGATGCTAATCGGCCGCCTGCAACACTTGCAGCGCCTGGGCCTGGCCGACGAGACGCAGCCCGGCACCTGGGCCATCCATGCCGATGCGGAAAAGACATTGCGCGCGCTGGGCGAGCGCGGCGACATCATCCGCACCGTGCAGCGGGCCATGCGCGGCGAGCCGCGCGAGCTGGCCGTGTTCGAGCCGGGGGACGATGGCCGAACCATCCTCGGCCGTGTGGCCGCGAAGGGGCTGGCCGACGAGCTGCGCGACCGGGGCTATCTGGTCATCGACGGGGTGGACGGCAAGGCCCATTACGTCGCGCTCAACGCCCGCGACGAGCTGGCGAACTACCCGAGCGGCGCCGTGGTGGAGGTGAAAGGCTCGGCCGACGTGCGCGCAGCCGACAAGAACATCGCCGCGCTGGCGAGCGATGGCCTGTACCGCACTGACCATCACCTGGCGATCGGGCAGGGCCGGGCCAAGGCCGGACGCGACCCGCAAGAAGTCGTCGCCGCCCACATCCGCCGGCTGGAGGCCCTGCGTCGGGCCGGCATTGTGGAGCGCGTTGCCGAAGGGCTATGGAAGGTGCCGGACGACCTGGCCGAGCGTGGCCGCCAGTACGACGCGCAGCGCCTGGGCGGCGTGGCCGTGGAGCTGAAATCGCACTTGCCCATCGAGCGGCAGGCCCGCGTGATCGGGGCCACGTGGCTCGACCAGCAGTTGATCGGCGGCGGCTCGGGCCTGGGCGACCTGGGCTTTGGTGGCGAGGCCAAACAGGCCATGCAACAGCGCGCCGACTTCCTGGCCGAACAGGGGCTGGCCGAGCGGCGCGGGCAGCGCGTGATCCTGGCGCGCAACCTGCTGGGCACACTGCGCAACCGGGAACTGGCACAGGCCGCGAAGGGCATTGCCGCTGAAACCGGCCTGGAGCATCGCCCGGTGGCCGACGGGCAGCGCGTGGCTGGCATCTACCGGCGCAGCGTCATGCTCGCCAGCGGGCGCTACGCGATGCTGGACGACGGCATGGGATTCAGCTTGGTGCCGTGGCGGCCGGTGATCGAGCAGCGGCTGGGGCAGCATATCGCCGCCGTGGTGCGCGGTGGCGGCGTATCTTGGGAGCTTGGACGGCAGCGCGGGCCAAGTATTTCTTGAGACCCTTCATCTACTTGTCGAACGGCCGAGCGCCTTCATCAGCCCCGGCTTCTGGCTCGCAAAGGTGCCATAGAAGACCTCATTACCGATGAGCGTGATCGGAGCCACGCGCACGCCGGTTCGTGACTTGGCTTCCGCAGAAATCTTCGGGTCGGTCAGGTCGCGTTCTTCAAACACGATGCTCTGCTGGGACAGCCACTCCTTCAGCACCCGACAGTCCGGGCAGGCTGGAGTGCTATAGATGATGATGCGCGGGGTGCTGGCTTGGTTCATGGTCGTGCCTTCACTTTCCCCGAGCGGCAAGCCAGCTCTTCATCATGGCGATCTCTCCTTCCTGCGCAGAGATAACCTCCTGAGCCAACTCGCGGACCTCCGGGTCCTTGCCGTACTGCAACGCCACCTTGGCCATGTCGATCGCGCCCTGGTGATGCGGGATCATGCCGCGCATAAAGTCCACATCGGCATCGCCGCTGAAGTCAATCATCATGTCGGCGTGCATGCGGTCATTGCCGGCACGGTAGGCGGTCGTCGAGGCGTCGCCCGAGCTGCCGGTCGCCGCCTGTTGGCCGCGTTCTCCAAGCCACTTATTCATCATGGCGATCTCGCCTTCCTGCGCAGAGATAACCTCCTCAGCCAACTTGCGGACCTCCGGGTCCTTGCCGTACTGCAACGCCACCTTGGCCATGTCGATCGCGCCCTGGTGGTGCGGGATCATGCCGCGCATGAAATCGACGTCGGCGTTGCCAGTGAACTGCGCTCCCATCCCCGCGTGCATCTGGTCGTTCACGGCGCGATACGCGGTCGTGGAAGGGCTGTCATTGGCCGAGGCGCTGGAGGGCATCGCGTGCCCTTGGTGATCTCCGCTCGCATTGGCCTGCATCACTTCACCCGACGGGACCACCTTCTTCTGAACGGCCATCAGGCCGATGGCGACCACGACGGCGCCCGCAATGAACAACAGGCTGAACTTGTTGACTCTCATGAAAAACTCCTTGAATGAGATTGATGGAGTCACTGTAGGGCTTCCCATTGTTGGAAGGTCAAGCCCCTCATTTCGCCGTTGATGCCGATGAAGACCCTCGGCGCAAGATCCAGTCCTTCACTTCCGCCGCCTACGACAACGCGCTGTCGAAGCTGCAGCGGTGGAAGCAGGTGATGTAGCGCCTGAGGCGACCGCTAGATGGAACACCTCCCGCATCGGCCCGATCAGCCCGGACCTAGCCGCACCGGCTTTCGCGCGGTCTGCCACAGCAGCGGCACCAAGATCAGCGCCAGGGCCGGGAAGATCATCCAGTTGACCGCCTGCCAGCCCGAGCTGTGCAGGATCGATCCCGCGAGGAACGACACGGCCGCCGTGGCGGCGAAGACGAAGAAATCGTTCATGCCCTGCGCCTTGCTGCGCTCGGCCGGGGTGTGGCAATCGGTGACCACCGCCGTCGCGCCGATGAAGCTGAAGTTCCAGCCGATGCCCAGCAGCGCCAGCGAGCCCCAGAAGTGGGACAGGCCGAGCCCGCCCAGGGCCACCACCCCGGAGGCGGCGAGCAGCACCATGCCCACGGCGGTCACGCGCTCCTTGCCGTAGCGCACCATCAGCCGCCCAGTGAAGAAGCTCGGCCCGAACATCGCCAGCAGGTGCCACTGGATGCCCAGGGCGGCGTTGTCCACCGAATGCCCGTGGTTGACCATCGCCACCGGCGCGGCGGTCATCACGAACGCCATCACCCCATAGGACACCACGCCCGCGGCCACGGCCAGCGCGTAGCGCGGCATCGCCAGGAGCTGCAGCACCGTGCGGCCGCTGTCGGCGGCGGCTTCGGCCGGGGTCTGGCGCGGCGTGCGCAGCATCAGCAAGATCGGCAGGGCGATCAGCGGCAGCAGCGCCTGGCTGAGGAAGCTGCCGACGTAGGGCGTGCCCGCTACCGCGTCGCGCGTGAAGATCACCAACTGCGGCCCGATGATGGCACCCGCGAGACCCCCCACCATTACCCAGGAAATCGCCTTGGCCTTGAGCGCGTCCTCGGCGGTGTCGGCGGCTGCGAAGCGGTAGCTCTGCACATACGCGCCGTAGAAGCCCGCCAGGAAGGTGCCGGCGCAGAAGATCCAGAACGAGGCCAGCATGATGCCCAGCGCGGCGATCAGGCCCGAGGCCACGCCGAAGCCGACCCCGACCACGTATCCGTTGCGGCGGCCATGGCGCCGCATGATGAACGCCGCAGGCAAGGTGCCGATGGCAAGACCCAGGCCGAACAGGCTCACGGGCAAGGTGATCCAGGCCGAGTCCTTGGCAAGCTGCTGGCCGACCAGCCCGCCCAGCGACATCACGATGGGCGCGCTGGCGCCACCGAGCGCCTGCGCGGCGGTGAGAACGCCGATGTTTCGGCGCGTGATGCTCTGGTCGGTCATGGGCGGTCTTTCTTGTTCGTTTGTCTGGCCGGAAATATTACACGCATGAATATATGTTCAGTTATCCGACCATGATTCGGCCATGCGATGCTCATGAACCGCCGCAACCTGGTCGCTCCTCGCAAATCTCCCGAGCGGCAGAAGGAACAGCCTGCCGTTCCAATGCGAGCAGGTGCTCTTTCACCCGGGTCAGTTGCGCCATGCGTTCCTCGACATAGGCGAGATGGTCCCGGACAGCCTGCGTCAGCAGCTCGGGTTCCGGGGACTCGCGATGCGTCCAGCCCAGCAAGTTGCGCATGTCATCCAGGCCGATGCCCGACGCGCGGTAGTTGCGAATCAGGTAAAGCCGCTCGACATGGGCCGGGCCATAGCGCCGGTAGTTGTTGCGGGACCGCTCGGGAGCGGGCAGCAGGCCCTCCCGTTCGTAGAACCTGATGTTCTCAGGGGGCGTGCCGGTCAAGCGCGCGAGTTCACCAATCCTCATCCAGCTCTCCGCGCGCAGCGATGGGGGACGCCACCGCTGCGCGCCGGCCCTCATCCCGGCGACCGGGCGGACTGCTGCGCCGTGGCGCCCGATTGCACCGTGTGCTCAGTCCAGCCGCCGCCCAGCGCCTTGTACAGATGGATGAGGTTGTTCAGCCGCGTCAGGCGCGTGCGCACCAGGGTCTGCTGCGTGCCGTAATGCGTGCGCTGCGCGTCGAGTACAGTGAGGTTGTCGTCCACGCCCTCCTGGAAGCGCTGCTCGGCCAGCTCGTAGGCCTTCTGGCTGGCCGCCACCAGGAGCTGCTCCGCGCGGATCTGCTCATCGAGCGTGCGCTTGCCCGCCAGGCCGTCGGCCACCTCGGCGAAGGCCGCCTGGATGGACTTCTCGTAGTTGGCGATCTCGATGCGCTTCTGTACGTGCGCCACGTCCAGGTTGGCGCGCAGCGCGCCGCCGCGGAAGATGGGCAGCGTGATCTGCGGCAGGAAGCTCCAGGCCCGCGAGCCCGAATCGAACAGGCCGTCCAGCGAAGCGCTGGCCGTGCCCGCCGAGCCCGTAAGGCTGATCGTCGGGAAGAACGCGGCCCGCGCCGCGCCGATGTTGGCGTTGGCGCCGATCAGCATCTGCTCGGCGGCGCGGATGTCCGGCCGGCGCGCGAGCAGTTCGGACGGCAGGCCGCTCGGCAGGCCGGTCGGCACGATGTCGTCCGGCAGCGCCATGGCCTCGTCAAGCTGCCGGGACAGCTCCGGCGTCAGCGGCTGGCCCAACAGCAGCACCAGCGCGTTGCGGTCCTTGGCCGCCTGCCGTGTGTAGGCGGCATGGTTGGCCTCGGCGGTGCGCAACGCGATCTCTGCGCGGCGCAGGTCGAGCTGCGTGGAGTTGCCCGCTTCCACCAGTTGGGTGGTCAGCCCGTAGGAGCGCTTCTGCGTGGCGAGGGTGTCGCTCGTCAGGCGCAGCAGTTCCTGGTCGGCACGCAGCGTGAGGTAGGCGCTGGCCACCTCGGACACCAGGCTCATCTGCGTGGCGATGCGGGTCTCGTCGAGGGCCAGGTAGGACGCCAGCGCCCGGTCGCTGAGGCTGCGGATGCGGCCCCACAGGTCCAGTTCCCAGGCGGCCGTCACCCCGGCCACGTCGTAGCGCCGGAGCACGTCGCTTTGCCCCGTGGTGCTGAGGTCGGCCGGTACGCGCTCTGACGCGCCGCGGGCGGAAACGCCCAGGTTCGGCAGCATCTCGGCACGCTGGATACGGTACAGCGCCTGAGCCGCCTCCACGTTGAGCGCGGCCTTGCGCATGTCGCGGTTGTTCTCCAGTGAAATGCCGATCAACTGCTGCAGCAGCGGGTCGCGGAAGAAGTCCCGCCAGCCGATCTCGGCCGTGATCGCGTCGTCGGGCGTCGCGGCCGCCGGTTCCACATAGGCCGCGCCCAAGGGATAAGCCGTGTCGATCGGCGCTGCGGGCCGGTCATACTTCGGTGCCATGGAGCAGCCAGTCAACGCCGCCGCGAGGGCGAGCGGCGCCAGCGTCCTGGCGGGTCGTGTGAATGCGAAAGATGTTTTCATGTCGTATGTCCTCCTGGCCGTCATGCGTGCTGGTCGGTCATGCCGACACGGGCATGGCGCGCTTCGCGGCGCAGCGCCAGCTTGCGCACCACGACGTAGAACACCGGCGTCAGCACCAGGCCGAATACCGTCACGCCCAGCATGCCGGCGAACACCGCGATGCCCATGGCGTGGCGCATCTCGGCGCCCGCACCGCTGGCCAGCACCAGCGGCACCACGCCAGCGATGAAGGCGAACGACGTCATCAGGATCGGGCGCAGCCGCAAGCGCGCGGCTTCGAGCACGGCTGCCAGCGGATCGGCCCCTTCGCTTTCCTTCGCGCGGGCGAACTCCACGATCAGGATCGCGTTCTTGGCGGCCAGGCCGATCAGCACCACGAAACCGATCTGCGTGAAGATGTTGTTGTCCCCCCCAGAGAGCCAGACGCCGGCGATCGCCGAGAGCAGCGCCATGGGTGCAATCAGCAGCACAGCGAACGGCAGCGACCAACTGTTGTACTGGGCCGCCAGGAACAGGAAGGCGAGCAGCACCGCCAGCGCGAAGATATAGATAGCAGTATTGCCAACTCGCTTTTCCTGGAAAGTCAGGTCCGTCCATTCGTAGGTCATACCGTCAGGCAGCGATTCGCTCACGATCTTCTCAATCGCGGCGGTGGCCTGGCCGGATGAGTAGCCCGGCGCTGGCCCGCCGCTGATGTCCGCCGAGGGGAAGCCGTTGTAATGCATCACCCGGTCGGGGCCGGAACTGCGCTCGATGGTCGCGAACGCGCTCAGCGGGATCATGTCGCCCGCTGCATTGCGCACCTTGAGCATGCCTATGTCCTCAGCCTGCATGCGGAACTGCGCATCGGCTTGGGCCATTACCCGGTAGGTGCGACCGAAGCGGTTGAAGTCGTTGACGTAGAGCGAGCCAAGGTTGACCTGCAGGGTGTCGAACACCTCGGTCAGCGACACGCCCTGCGACTTGGCCTTCACCCGGTCGATGTCCACCTGCAACTGCGGCGCATTGGTCTGGAAGCTGGCGAGCATGTTCGCCAGCTCGGGCGCCTGCATGGCCTTGCCCATGATCTGGCCCTGTGCTTGTGCAAGCGCCTCGGGACCCAGGCCCGCCCGGTCCTCGATCTGCAGCTTAAAGCCGCCCATAGAACCCAGGCCCGGCACCGGCGGCGGCGGGAAGATGCCGACGAAGCCGTCCGGGATCTGGCTGAACTTGCCCATGAGCTTGCCCTGGATGGCGAAGGCCGACAGCGACGGGTCCTTGCGCTCATCGAAGGGCTTGAGCATGGCGAACATCAGCGCGGTGTTCGGCTGGTTCACCGGTCCATTGACCGACAGGCCCGGGAAGGCCACCACGCTCTCGACGCCCGGCTCAGCCAGTGCGATCTTGGTCATCTCCTTGACGACCGCCTCGGTGCGATCCAGCGAGGCGCCGGTCGGAAGCTGGGCGATGCCCACGAGGTAGTACTTGTCCTGGGCGGGCACGAAGCCCGCAGGCACCTTGTGGAAGCCCAGCCAGGTCAGGCCCAGGAAGCCGACGTAGAGCAGCAGCACGATGGCGCTGCCGCGCACCGCGCGGCGCACGCCCCCGACGTAGGAATTCGAGGCGCGGTCGAAGAAGCGGTTGAAGCGGCGGAAGAAGCCGCCGAACACGCCGTCGATGATGCGCGTGACGCGATCGGGCTTGGCCGCGCCGTGGTGCGGCTTGAGCAGGATGGCGGCCAGCGCTGGCGACAGCGTAAGCGAGTTGATCGCCGACAGGATGGTCGAGAACGCGATGGTTAGCGCGAACTGGCGATAGAACTCGCCCTGCAGCCCCGACAGGAACGCCGAGGGGATGAAGACCGCTGCCAGCACCGAGGTGATGGCCAGGATCGGGCCAGTCACTTCATCCATCGCCTTGCGCGCCGCGTCCTTGGGTGATTCGCCCAGCGCTATGTGGCGCTCCACGTTCTCCACCACCACGATGGCGTCATCCACCACGATGCCGATGGACAGCACCAGTCCGAACAGCGACAGTGTGTTCAGCGAGAAACCGAACATGTGCATCACCGCGAACGTGCCGACCAGCGAGACCGGCACGGCGATCAGCGGGATGATCGACGCGCGCCAGGATTGCAGGAACAGCACCACCACGATCACCACCAGGAAGATGGCCTCCAGCAGCGTGACGGCGACGGACTGGAGCGAGGCGCGCACGAAGACCGTGGGGTCGTAGGCGATCCTATACTCAATGCCGTCGGGGAACTTAGCTTGAAGTCGGTCCATTGCCGCGCGCACCGCGCTAGACACATCCAGCGCGTTCGCGCCCGGGCTCTGGATGATCTGTATCCCCACCGCCGGCTCGCCATTGAGCAGGCTGCGCAAAGAGTAGGAATCGGCCCCCATCGAGATGCGGGCGACATCCCGCAGGCGAGTTACCTGGCCGTCGGCGCCCGTCTTCACGACGATCTCGCCGAATTGCTCCTCGCTCGACAGTCGGCCCAGAGTGTTGACCGTGACCTGGAACGCCGCCGAGGCATCCGGCTGCTGACCAACCGAACCAGCGGCAACCTGTATGTTCTGCTCGCGGATGGCGGCAACCACGTCGCTCGCGATCAGCCCACGAGCAGCGACCTTGGCGGGTTCGAGCCAGACCCGCATCGAATACTCCCCGGCGCCCCAGACTAGGACATCGCCGACGCCTGGCGTACGAGCCAGCTCATCCTTCACATGAAGTGTGGCGTAGTTGGAGACGTACAGCGGATCATATCGACCTCCAGGCGAAAGCAAATGCACCACCATGAGAACGTCCGGCGACGTTTTCTCGGTGACAACACCGATGCGCTGAACTTCAGGCGGTAGGCGCGGCAACGCCCGCGAGACCCGGTTTTGCACCTGGATCTGCGCAATGTCGGCGTTGATATGCTGCTCGAAGGAGACGGTGAGCACCATTTTCCCGTCGGTGGACATCTGAGACTGCATGTACATCATGCCTTCTACGCCGTTGATCGCCTGCTCCAGCGGTGATGCCACGGTATCGGCGATCACTTGCGGGTTGGCACCGGGATAGCTAGCGGTGACCTGCACCGTGGGAGGCGTGACCTGCGGGTATTCGCTCAGCGGCAGCTGGAAGTAGCTGATCGCGCCCGCGATCAGCATCAGCACCGACAGGACGATGGCGAAGATGGGCCGGTTGATGAAGAAGCGGGGGAAATTCATTTGCGGGCCTCCGCCGAGCCGGCCGCGCCGTCAGCCTTGGCGGGGTCCGCGCCGGCGGCCGGTGCCGCGGGCGGCTGCATGGGCACCATGCGCGGCGTGACCGCCATGCCGGGGCGCACGAGGCCCTTGATGATGATCTTCTCACCGGCCTGCAGGCTGCCGTTGATGACGCGCAGCCCGTCCACCACCGGCCCCAGTTCGATGGGCCGGTACTGGGCCTGGTTGTTCTCGCCCACGACCAGCACGTAGTTGCGCCCTTGGTCGGTGCCCACGGCCTGATCGTCGATCAGGACGGCCTCGCGCGCCGCGCCGGTGGACAGCTTGGCCCGGGCGAACATGCCGGGTGCCATGCGCCCATCCGGGTTGGGCACAACGGCGCGCGCGCGGATCGTGCCGGTGCTTCGGTCAATGGTGTTGCCCACGAAGTCGAGCGCGCCCCTGTGCGGGAAACCCTTGTCCGTGGTCAGCCCGACCTGCACGGGCAGCGAGGCCTTGCCGCCGGCGCCCGCAGCGGGCCGCGAGCGGCTCACGACGTTGAGGTACGTGGCTTCGTCGATGTCGAAGTACACGTGCAGCGGGTCGATGGACACGATCGTGGTCAGCAGCGTGGCCGCGCCGGCGACACCGCCGCTGACCAGGTTGCCCTCGGTCACGAGCACGCGGTCAACGCGCCCGGCGATGGGCGCCGTGACGCGGGCGTAGGACAGATCCAGCCGCGCCGCAGCGACGGCGGCCTTGGCCGCTTGCACCTGGGCCTGGCGCGCACTGCGCGCGGAGACGGCATCGTCGTAGGTCTTGCGCGCGACAGCGCCGGTCGCCACCAGGCGCTCGGCGCGGTCGAAGTCGGCCTGGGCCTGACTGGCCAGCACCTCGGCCTGTTGCAGTTGCGCCGCAGCCGTGTCGAGCGTGACCTGGAACGGTCGGGGGTCGATCTGGAACAGCAGTTGTCCCTTGCGCACCAGGCTGCCCTCGGGGACGCTCACAGCATCGACGGCGCCGCCGACCCGCGAGCGCAGCTCGACGGTCTTGGGCGCGGCCAGGAAGCCGGTGTACTCGGCCGATGGCGCGACCGTGCGGGTGATGACCTCGGCCACGGGCACCTGCGGCGCCATCGGCGCGCCCGCCGGGGGCGCCGCGGCCTTGCCCTCGTCCTTGGCGTCGCGGGCGGCAATCGCTATGCCCCCGACGGCTGCGATGACGCCTGCCACCACAACGATTCTGATTTTTTTACGCATGGAAGTGCCCCTTTCTTGGATGCAGGACTCCGGCCCTTCCGAAGCGCTCTGCAGAAATTTGTGTGGAGGCTAGGCGTTACAACGAAGGCAAGGTCAAGCCCTTTGGGTTGCCCTAGCGGGCAGGCTGCATGGACAAGGTGGTGGGAAAACCCCGCGTCGTCGCTGTGGCCACTCCGACATCCAGCTCACGAGTGCCGTTGTGCGGTTGAACCGGTCGGTCTTGTGGGTGATTGCGAGCGCGGGAGGCTCAGGCGTCCAAGCTGCCGCCGCCCATTGCTGTGCCTGCGCGGCATCCCGGCGCCCAGGCAGGGCCCGCGATTCAGGGTGTTGCGCCCAGGCCGCATCGAGGACGTCCTTGAGGCTAACCGGCGGCGTGGGTACCGGCGCCTCGCAACCTGCCATTCGCCTGGGTGCTTGGGCCTGGTCAGTCGTCGGCTTTGTCCTCGGAAATGTGGACCGCCATGTCCTGCAGCACCTGGCTGACGTGCTGGTCCGCGATGCTGTAGAAGATGTGCTTGGCTTGGCGTTCGCCGCGCACGAGGCGCGCACCGCGCAGCAGCCGCAGGTGATGGCTGACCAGAGACTGCGACAGGTCGAGCGCTTCGGCGATGTCCCCCACGGCGACCGAGCCATGCATGCACTGCAGCAGGATCTTCAATCGCGATTGGTCGCCCAGCAGGCGGAAGGTCTCGGCCAGAACAGCGACGTCACTTTGCGACATTGCGAGGGCATCGGTCGCCGCGTCGTGGCTGGTGGTCGAGCATTGCGCGGTGTCGGCGCTGGTGGTTTTGCGGGACGTCATGGATGCAAATCCTCAAGTGGAGTGCGAGCCGGCTCGCGCGGCCTCAATGCCTGTGACCAGGAGCGGAATGGTCGTGGTCATGGCCGTGGCTGTGCCCGCCGCCATGCTTGTGATTGCCATGATCATGGCCGCTGTGGTCGTGCCCGCTGTGGTCATGACCGCTGTGATCGTGGCCGCTGTGGTCCTGACGCTCCGACGTGGGCTGCAAGCTGCAGACGTTCTCGTCGGTGCCCGAGTTCCAGTCGATCCCGACCGTGGCGTGTTCGATGCTGAATTGCTCTCGAAGCACCGCTTCGACGCGCTTGACCACGGCGCGTGCTTCCTCGTCCACGTTGGGGCGAACGTGCAGCGTGGCCATCGTGCGCCCGGAGGTGAGCTGCCACACGTGAACGTGGCTGACGGCCGCCAGGCCCGGCACGGCGCCCATCAGGCCTTGCTCCACCTTCTCCGGCGAAGCATCCTCCGGCGCGCCTTCCAGCAGGATGTGGATCGACTTGGCGAGCAGCTTCCATGCGCTGCGCAGGATCAGCGCCGCGACCAGGACCGACAGGATGGGATCGATCGGCGTCCAGCCCGTGAGGTAGATGACGATCGCAGCGACGATGGCGCCGACCGAGCCGAGCAGGTCGCCCATCACGTGCAGGATGGCCCCCTTCACGTTGACGTGATCGGTCTCTCCGCGGGTCATGATCCACAGCACGAGCACGTTCACCAGCAGGCCGAGCACGGCGACGATCATCATCGGGCCGGCCAGGATCACGGGCGGCGCCTGCAGCCGCTCCCACGCCTCGTAGGCGATCCAAGCGACGATCGCGAACAGGGTCACGGCGTTCAGGAAACCGGCGATGACCTCGAAGCGCAGGTAGCCGAAGGTGCGCTTGCTGTCGGCCGCGCGGCGGCCGAACCGGAATGCTGCGTAGGCCAGTGCGAGCGCCGCGGCGTCGGTCAGCATGTGGCCCGCGTCGGCCAGCAAGGCCAGCGAGCCCGACAGCACGCCTCCGACGGCCTCCACGACCATGAAGCCGAAGATCAGGAAAAAGGACAGCAGGACCTTGCGCTCGTTGGCGCTGGTCACGGTCGGGGTGTGGTCATGATCATGGTCGTGATCGTGACCATGGTCATGTGCGTGGGATTGGGACATGGGGCCTCGGGAAACTGGGTCTTTGACTGTGGCTCAAAATATAACACATGAACATGTTTTCATGTGAATTGTTGTACACATTTGTGTTCGCGTCTCACCACGGCCGGGATGCCGCTCCGGGCAATTGCCTTAGCCTGGCTCGGCGACCATTCCCCCCGCCTGGCAAGCAGCCGTTGATCTAACATCCAGTGGCAGTATCCCCCCTGGGGGGATATGATTTCAGCATGGAAGACATGCATAAGCACACCACCCATCCCGACCTGGTGAAGCGGCTCAAGCGCGCCGAGGGGCATCTGCGGCACGTCATCGGGATGATCGAAGGGGGAGAAACCTGCCTCGACATCGCCCGCCAGCTCGCGGCGGTGGAAAGCGCGGTGACGGCGGCCAAGCGCGTCCTGATCCACGACCACATCGACCACTGCCTGTCCCATGACGAGGACTCCGTTCTGACCGAAATGAAGGCGCTGACCAAACTGCTCTGAGGCCGTCCGATGCTCTCCGTCCTGAATAACCGCACCTACCGCCACCTGTTCACCGCCCAGGTGATCGCGCTCGTCGGCACCGGCCTGATGACGGTGGCGCTCGGCCTGCTGGCCTACGAGCTGGCCGGCGCGGATGCAGGCGCGGTGCTCGGGACGGCGCTGGCCATCAAGATGCTGGCCTACGCGGGGGTCGCGCCGGTCGCGCAGGCCTTCGCCGACCGGCTCCCGCGGCGCTCGCTGCTCGTGGCGCTGGACCTCGTGCGAGCGGCCGTCGCGCTGTGCCTGCCCTTCGTCACCGAGGTCTGGCAGATCTACCTGCTGATCTTCGTTCTGCAGGCGGCATCCGCCGGCTTCACGCCGACCTTCCAGGCCACCATCCCGGACATCCTTCCCGACGAAGAGGACTACACGAAGGCGCTGTCGCTGTCCCGGCTGGCCTACGACCTGGAAAGCCTGATTTCCCCGATGCTGGCCGCCGCGCTGCTGACCGTCATCAGCTTTCACAACCTGTTCGCGGGAACGGTGCTCGGTTTCCTCGTTTCAGCCGCTCTCGTGGTCAGCGTGCGGTTGCCCACGTCCGTCCCCGGCCCGCGCCGCGGCATCTGGGAGCGAACGACGCGCGGCACGCGCATCTACCTCGCCACGCCTCGCCTGCGGGGCCTGCTGGCGATCAGCCTGGCCGTCTCGGCGGCCGGCGCGATGGTGATCGTGAACACGGTGGTGCTCGTGAAGGCGCGTTTCGGCCTGGGCGAAGTCGAGGTGGCGTGGGCACTGGCGGCGTTCGGAGGCGGCTCGATGGTGGCCGCCTTCGTCTTGCCGTCCCTACTGGAGAAAGTAGCCGACCGACCCGCGATGCTCACCGGCGCCGCTGTCCTCGTCGTGGGCACGGCGATCGGCGCACTGCTGCCGAGCTATGCGCTGTTGCTGCCGCTGTGGCTGGTGATCGGCTTTGGCTACAGCGTGGCGCAGACGCCATCCGGCCGTCTTCTGCGCCGCTCGGCCCACGCCGAGGACCGTCCAGCGATCTTCGCGGCCCACTTCGCGCTGTCGCACGCCTGCTGGCTCATCTGCTACCCGCTGGCCGGACGCTTCGGCGCGGCCATGGGGCTGCAATCGACGTTCGTCGTCATGTCCTTGATCGGCCTAGCTGGCGTGGCGCTGGCGCTTCGGCTGTGGCCGGCCAGCGACCCGTCGGACTTGGCCCATGACCATCCGAACCTGTCGGCGGATCACCCCCACTTGCGTCAGCACGCGAACCAAGGCGGGCACCATCACGTGCTGGTCGTGGATGACTTGCACCGGATCTGGCCGAAAGGATAGGCCTCACGGGACGCGGTAAGGGCTGTTTCGCACCAAGGCTAGTCGTCGCTGTTGTCCTCAACGATGTGGATGGCCATGTCCAGCAGCACCTGGCTCACGTGCTTGTCCGCTACCTCATAGAAGATCTGCTTGGACTGGCGCGCGCCCTTGACCAGACGGGCTCCACGCAACAGTCGAAGGTGATGGCTGACCAACGACTGCGAGAGTTCGACGGCTTCCGCGATGTCGCTTACCGACGTGGACCCCTTCATGCAGCACAGCATGACCTTGAGCCGCGACGGATCGCCCAGGAGCCGGAAAGTCTCGGCCAGGATGGTCACGTCATTCTGTGACAGGGAGGCCAGATCGGTGCTTGGGCCCTTCGGTGGGGCACTGGCTGGTTTGCGTGGAGTCATCTCTCAAAAATTCCTACCCTCGAACGGCTGTTCGTGCCCTTCAGGATCAACGAGGCTGCGACCGCTTGAGCGCGCGCACAGCCCGGGACCAGGGCGAGCCTGGCGACCAAGGCCCCTCGTTTCCCCCGTGCGCCGGGCCATTTCTGAAACCTGACAGTACCCGAAAAAAGCGCTTGACCTTCCCACGATGGTAAACCCTAAGCTCCCCCATGTCGAATATCAACTATGGGAAACAACCATGAGCATGCCAATAACGAGTGATGCTCGTGCCACCGCAGCAGCGATCAGCCTACCCATCGAGGGCATGACCTGCGCGAGCTGCGTCGGCCGAGTCGAGGCCGCCCTGGCCAAGGTGCCGGGCGTGGACAGCGTGTCCGTCAATCTCGCCACCGAGCGGGCGGACATCCGCCTGGCCAGTCCTGTCGATCGCATCGCGTTGATCCAGGCGGTCGAGAAGGTCGGCTACGACGTGCCGGCTGGCACCGTCGAACTGGCGGTCGAGGGCATGACCTGCGCCTCCTGCGTGGGCCGCGTCGAGAAGGCACTCAAGGCCGTGCCCGGCGTCACCGAGGCCACGGTCAACCTCGCGACCGAGCGTGCCACCGTGCGCGGCGTGGCCGCCGTGGCGGACCTGATCGCGGCCATCGAGAAGGTCGGCTACGAGGCCAACCCGGTGGATACCGGCGCGCAGGCCGACGAGGAAGCCGCCGAGAAGAAGGACGCCGAGCGCGCCGAACTCAAGCGCGACCTGACCCTGGCCGCCGTGCTGGCGCTGCCTGTGTTCGTGCTCGAAATGGGCTCGCACATGATTCCCGGCATGCATGAGTGGGTGGCTTCCACCATCGGCATCCAGCAGAGTTGGTATCTGCAGTTCGTGCTGACCCTGCTGGTGCTCGCCATTCCGGGCTGGCGCTTCTACGAGAAGGGCTTCCCGGCGCTGTTCCGCCTGGGTCCCGACATGAACTCGCTGGTCGCGGTCGGCACGGCCGCAGCCTTCGGCTATTCGATGGTCGCCACATTCGCGCCCAGTCTGCTGCCGGCCGGCACGGTGAACGTGTACTACGAGGCGGCCGCCGTCATCGTGGCGCTGATCCTGCTGGGCCGCTTTCTTGAGGCACGGGCCAAGGGCCGCACCTCCGAGGCCATCAAGCGCCTGGTCGGCCTGCAGGCCAAGGAGGCGCACGTGCTGCGCGACGGCCGCATCGTGGACATCCCGATCAACGACGTGGCGCAGGGCGACATCGTGGAAGTGCGCCCCGGCGAGCGCGTGCCGGTCGATGGTGAAGTGACCGAGGGCCGCAGCTTCGTGGACGAGTCGATGATCACCGGCGAGCCGATTCCCGTCGAAAAGGCGGAAGGCAGCACCGTGGTCGGCGGCACCGTCAACCAGAAGGGTGCGCTGACGCTGCGTGCCACCGCCGTGGGCGGTCAGACCATGCTGGCGCAGATCATCCGCATGGTCGAGCAGGCGCAAGGTTCCAAGCTGCCGATCCAGGCCGTGGTGGACAAGGTGACACTGTGGTTCGTGCCCGCCGTCATGCTGGCCGCCGTGCTGACCTTCCTGGTCTGGCTGGTGTTCGGCCCGTCGCCCGCGCTGTCCTTCGCGCTGGTCAATGCCGTGGCGGTGCTGATCATTGCCTGCCCGTGCGCCATGGGTCTGGCGACGCCGACCTCCATCATGGTCGGCACGGGCCGGGGCGCCGAGATGGGCGTACTGTTCCGCAAGGGTGAAGCCCTGCAACTGCTCAAGGACGCCAAGGTGGTGGCCGTGGACAAGACCGGCACGCTGACCGAGGGCCGCCCGGTCCTGACCGACCTGGAGATTGCCGACGGCTTTGACCGCAACCAGGTGCTGGCGAAGGTCGCCTCTGTCGAATCGCGCTCGGAGCATCCGATCGCACGCGCCATCGTCGAGTCGGCCGTGGAAGGTGGCATCGCGCTGCCGACGATGACAGACTTCGATTCGGTCACGGGCATGGGCGTGCGCGCCACCGTGGACGGCGCGCGTGTCGAGGTCGGTGCCGATCGCTTCATGCGTGAGCTGGGGTTGGACGTGAGCGGCTTCGCTCGCACGGCCGAGCGCCTGGGCAATGAGGGCAAGTCGCCGCTGTACGCCGCGATCGACGGCCGACTGGCCGCCATCATCGCGGTGGCCGATCCGATCAAGTCCAGCACGCCCGCGGCCATTGCCGCGCTGCACCAGCTCGGCCTGAAGGTGGCGATGATCACTGGCGACAACGCGCGTACCGCGCAGGCCATCGCCAAGCAACTGGGCATCGACGAGGTGGTGGCCGAAGTGCTGCCCGAGGGCAAGGTCGAAGCCGTGCGCCGCTTAAAGGCCACCCACGGCCAGATCGCCTACGTGGGTGACGGCATCAACGATGCGCCGGCGCTGGCCGAGGCCGACGTGGGCCTGGCGATCGGCACCGGCACCGACGTGGCGGTGGAGTCGGCCGACGTGGTGCTGATGTCCGGCAACCTGCAGGGTGTGCCCAACGCCATCGCGCTGTCCAAGGCCACCATCGGCAACATCCGCCAGAACCTGTTCTGGGCGTTTGGCTACAACACGGCCCTGATCCCGGTGGCCGCTGGCGTCCTATACCCCGCATACGGTGTGCTGCTGTCGCCGATCTTCGCGGCCGGAGCGATGGCGCTGTCCAGCGTGTTCGTGCTCGGCAACGCGCTGCGCCTGCGCCGCTTCCAGCCGCCGCTGGCGGCGGATACCGCTCATTGAGAAAGGAGGAACACCATGAACATCGGTGAAGCATCCAAGGCCTCGAAGGTCTCGGCCAAGATGATCCGCTACTACGAGCAGATCGGCTTGATTCCCCCGGCCGACCGGAACGATTCGGGCTACCGCGCCTATAGCCAGGACGACGTACACCGGCTGCACTTCATCCGGCGTGCGCGCGACCTCGGCTTCTCGGTGGCCGAGATCACGGACCTGCTGGGACTGTGGAACGACAAGTCGCGCCGGAGTGCCGACGTCAAGCGCCTGGCGCAGCAGCACATCTCCGAGCTGGACCGGCGCATCGCGAGCATGTTGGAGATGGCCGAGACGCTCAAGGCGCTGATCCGGTGCTGCGCCGGCGACGAACGGCCCGACTGCCCGATCCTGCACACGCTGCAACTCGATACCAGCGACGACGAGCCCGAAGCGCGCACCGGCGCCGTGCCACGGCGTGCAAGTGGCAACGCAGCGGCAAAGAAGCCGCGTGCGCACTGAGCAGCCGGGAGAGACCATGCCCAAGATCACCGTCTTGCCCCATCCTGAACTGGCGCCCGAGGGCGCCGAGCTGAACGTGCCGGTCGGCACCTCGATCTGCGAGGCGCTGCTAGACAACGGCATCGAGATCGAACATGCCTGCGACATGAGCTGTGCCTGCACGACCTGCCACTGCATCGTGCGCAAGGGATTCGATTCCCTCAACGAGGTCGAGGAGTGCGAGGACGACCTGCTTGACCGGGCCTGGGGGCTAGAGGCGCAATCGCGCCTGAGCTGCCAGGCCATCGTGGCGAACGAGGACCTGACCGTCGAGATCCCGAAGTACACGATCAACCATGCCAAGGAGAACCACTAGGACCCAGCGTGCCGCCGCGGGCGCGCCGGCCTGCGGCGGGGTTGCTCTGGCAGACGGAGGACTGACGGCGTTGCAGCCTGACGACCGCCCCGGGAGCCAGATGCCTACACCCCCTTGCACCACCGCCGGTTAGGCTGGAAATGTCGTCAAAGTCCTTCAATCCGTGATAGTCGGCGCTGCGGCCGGCCCATGAAAAGTCCCACAGGAGAAGTCCAGCATGTCTGCGCCCAAACAAGCCACGCTCTACCGGATGGTCATGCCCGGCCATACCTGCCCCTACGGGCTGAAGTCGCTCGATCTGCTCAACCGCAAGGGCTACGAGGTCGAGGACAAACACTTGGCGAGCCGCGAGCAGACGGATGCGTTCAAGAAGGAGCATGGCGTCGAGACCACGCCCCAGGTCTTCATAAACGGGCGGCGCGTGGGCGGCTACGACGACCTGCGCAAATTCTTCGGCATGTCCGTGAAGGACAAGAACGCCGTGACCTACACCCCTGTGATCGCGCTGTTCGCCATGGCGGCCGCGATGGCGCTGGCGGCGAGCTGGGCGGCCTTCGGCCAGCTCTGGAGCATTCAGGCGGCAGAGTGGTTCGTGGCCTTTGCCATGTGTCTCCTGGCGCTGCAGAAGCTCAAGGACGTGGACGGCTTCGCGACGATGTTCCTCAACTACGACCTGCTGGCCAAGCGCTGGGTTCGGTATGCCTATTTCTACCCGTTCGCGGAGGCCATCGCAGGCGTCCTGATGGTCGCGGGCGTGGGGATGTGGGTGTCGATTCCGTTGGCGCTGTTCATCGGGACCGTCGGGGCCGTGTCGGTTTTCAAGGCGGTCTATGTCGATCGCCGGGAACTCAAGTGCGCCTGTGTGGGCGGGGACAGCAACGTGCCGCTGGGCTTCGTGTCCCTGACCGAGAACCTGATGATGGTGGCGATGGCCCTGTGGATGTGGGCCAAGGTCGCCTACCTTGGGATGCACTGAGCGCCGCGCCAGGTACGGCGCAGCGCACGTGCTCGCATCGGCCGTCCTGTGTGCAGGCCGGCCACGACGCGGTGTTACTGCGCGCGCGGCGGGAAGCCAGCTTCGCTCAGGGCCGCGGCGATCTGCTCTTGCGAGGCCGAGGTCTGGACCTCGACACGGCGGGTCGGCGGGTCCGTGACGATCTTGGCGTTGGGGTCGATCGTTTGGATCGTTTTCGTAACGGTGCGGGCGCAGCCGCCGCAGGTCATGTCTTCGAGATGGAATTGCATGGAAAACTCCTTTCGGGTTGGGGTGTTTGAAGTCTGGTCCTTGCCACGGTTGGAAGGTCAAGCGCTATTTGCATCCCCGCTACACCAATCGGCCGAATGCTCATAGGGCAAGGCCGTGGTGCTCTTTACCCGATCCAGCACGAAGCTTGTCTTGCAGTCCTGCACGCTGGGGTGCTTGAGCAGCGTGTCGAGCACGAAGCGAGAGTAGTGAGCCATGTTCCTGACGACCACCCGCAGCAGATAGTCCATGTCGCCGGTCAGCGCATGGCATTCCACGACCTCCGGCCATTTCTGGACCGACGCGCGGAACACGTCCATGGGATTGCGCTTGTGCGAGTCGGAGTGCTTTTCGAGACGCACGTTCAGGTAGGCCGTGAGCGTGAGGCCGATCTTCTCCGAGCCGCTGCTCGGCCCGGTGTTCTTCGAGTTCATCGAGCGCAAGGGCAACTACCGCGAGGGCTTCGGCGAAGGTAACTTCGGTGCCTTGTTCGAGTCGATGGAGCGCGACCAGATCAACCGCGGCGCGCTGGAAATCAACCCAGCCTGATTCGGGCTTTCCCCCTGAAGGCATAGCACCTTCCGCATCTCGCGAGCCCCGGTGGGGCTCGCACTATTTTGGCAAGCGGCCTCCACGATGCCCATTGGCCCTCGTGCAGCTTGCACCATTCATCTCCTCACAATCGAACATCACCACGGCACGGTGCAGGCTTCTTTGACTAATATATGAACACATGTATAATTGTTTATTCAATATTTGGCCTCAGCTCGACTGGTGCTACAGCAGGCGTGCATCTCGTCCCCCGAATCAACATGGATCATGGAAGGACAAGACTATGGAACTTCGTCACTTGCGCTGCTTCATTGCGGTTGCTGAGGAACTCCATTTCGCCCGCGCTGCCGAGCGGCTGCACATCGAGCAGTCTCCACTGTCACGGGCCATCAAGGAACTGGAAGAAGAACTGGGCGTGATGCTGTTTGCCCGCACCACGCGCAGCACTCGGCTGACCCGTGCGGGCGAGCTGTTTCTGGAGCACGTGCGCCGCGTGCTCTCCGCCTTGGAGCAGGCACGCGATAGCGTGAAAGCGGCAGCAAACGGTTTTCATGGCCAGTTGCGCGTGGCATTGTCCGACGGCATCACGCCGTCGCGCCTTTCTGCGTTGCTCGTACTTTGCCGCCAGGAAGAACCCGAGGTCGAAATCCGGTTCTTCGAGGTGCCCCTATCGCAACAGATCAAGGGGCTGCATAGCGATCTGTATGACGTAGGGTTTGCTCAATCCGACGAAGTGGGCGACGGTATCGTCGCCACGCCCGCATGGAGCGATGCGCTGATGGTGGCCGTGCCAGCTCGGCATCCGCTTCTGGCCCACAAGCGCATCCCCTTGGATGAGTTGCTTCGCTATCCACTGGTTCTGTGCGATCCACAGGCATGTGAGGGCCATGCCAAGCAAGTTGAACGGGTGTTGCGCCGTGCGGATGTGGAGCCACTGATTGCAGAGAGGGTTTCGTCCACCGACCTGATGATGGCCCTAGTCTCGGCCGGTTTTGCGCTCGGCCTAGCAGGCAGTGCACACATTGCCGCCAGCCGTGAGCCGGGTGTAGTGGCCCGGCCGCTAGCTTCGCGCGTGTCGCCCCTCACGACCTATCTGTTGCGGCTGGACGGAGATCCGTCCGACGAGTTGGCGCGGTTTATTGAGCGCGCACAGGCCATCGAACAGCCGGAAACCCCCAGGCCCATACGAGGCCGTAATCCCGATCACCCGGAGGAACTGACGCCATGAAGAAGATCATCCCATTCTTGCTGGTTGCCGTGTTGACTGCCTGCGGCCAGTCCGATGGGCCACAGAAGTCCGCCGGTTCCGCAGCCAACATCCCGACAGTGGAAGAGCTGGCGGCCAACCCCGAACGGCTCAAGGAACTGCGCCAGCAGTGCAAGACCGACCGCCCCAAGCTGGGCGACGTGTTGTGCAACCGGGTGGCCGAGGCCACGCGCAAGCGGTTCTATGGCGACGGGGAAACGCCCTACACACCGCCGAAGGAGCCGCCTAAGTTTTGATCGTGGCCGCTTCGCCACGAATATTGGATTTCCTGACCGACACGCCGCAACGCGCCTGCGCTTGCGACGTTTTTCGTTGGCTCGCCACCGCGCTAATTCTTTCTTTTTGCTCGATCTTTCTGCTTAAAACGGTCTTTGACCGGCACTGACGCGGCACCGATCCTGACGCCTCCGGCACGTCCTTGTGCCGCTTTTTCCATGAGGAATCGGCGCAGGAGAAATCGGAGGCCAGGTCATGCAAGGGACGAACGTGCTGTTCGGTCAGATCGCCGTGGTATTCGGCATCGTGATCGCCGGAGTGTGGGGTGCCACACAATGGACAGCAGCAGCCCTTGGCTATCAAGTACGCCTTGGCTCGCCCTGGTTCGATCTTCTTGGCACGCCGATCTATCACCCGTGGAAGCTGTTTGAGTGGTGGTTTTCTTACGGCGCCTATACCCCGGAAATCTTCGACACCGGCGGAGCCATCGCTGGCAGCAGTGGCATGGTCGCCGTGGCCGTCGCCATTGCCATGTCGGTCTGGCGCTCGCGGCAGGCACGCCTTGTCACGACCTACGGATCGGCCCGCTGGGCGAACGCGCATGACATTCGCAAGGCGGGCCTCACGCAGCCAGAGGGCGTGTTCCTCGGCCAGCACGACCGCCAGTACCTGCGCCATGAGGGGCCAGAGCATGTCCTGACGTTCGCACCCACGCGCTCGGGCAAGGGCGTCGGCCTGGTGGTGCCGACGCTGCTTTCTTGGCCCGCGTCCGCCGTCATCCACGACATCAAGGGCGAGAACTGGCAGATCACCGCAGGCTGGCGCTCGCGCTTCTCGCATTGCCTGCTGTTCAACCCCACGGATGCGAAGTCGGCGGCCTACAACCCGCTGCTGGAGGTGCGGCGCGGCGCGCATGAAGTGCGCGACGTGCAGAACATCGCGGACATTCTGGTCGATCCCGAAGGCGCGCTGGAGAAGCGCAACCATTGGGAAAAGACCAGCCACGCGCTGCTGGTCGGCGCGATCCTGCATGTGCTCTACGCGGGCGAAGACAAGACGCTGCGCGGCGTCGCCAACTTCCTCAGCGACCCGGCCAGCCCGTTCGAGCTGACCTTGCATCGAATGATGACCACGCCCCACTTGGGCGAGGGGCCGCATCCGGTAGTCGCGTCGGCGGCGCGTGAAGTGCTCAACAAGTCGGACAACGAGCGTTCCGGCGTGTTAAGCACCGCCATGTCGTTCCTCGGCCTGTACCGCGATCCCACGGTGGCCGAAGTCACCTCGCGCTGTGACTGGCGCATCGCCGACCTGATCGCGGCCGAGCATCCGGTGTCGCTGTACCTGGTGGTGCCGCCTTCGGACATATCGCGCACCAAACCGCTCATCCGCCTGATCCTCAACCAGATCGGGCGACGCCTCACCGAATCGCTGGACGGCAGCGACGGCATCGAACGCCGCCACAAGCTGCTGCTGATGCTCGACGAGTTCCCGGCCCTGGGTCGGCTCGACTTCTTCGAGACAGCCTTGGCCTTCATGGCGGGCTACGGCATCCGCAGCTTCCTCATCGCGCAGTCACTCAACCAGATCGACAAGGCGTATGGACAGAACCATTCCATTCTCGACAACTGCCACGTCAGGGTGACGTTCGCCACCAACGACGAACGCACCGCCAAGCGCATTTCCGAGACGCTGGGCACTGCGACCGAGCTGCGCGCGCAACGCAACTACGCGGGCCACCGGCTCGCGCCGTGGCTGGGCCACCTCATGGTGTCGCGCCAGGAGACGGCCCGCCCGCTGCTGACGCCGGGCGAGGTGATGCAGCTTCCGCCGGACGATGCCGTAGTGATGGTGTCCAGCATGGCGCCGATCAAGGCCCGGAAGCTGCGCTACTACGCCGACGCCAATTTCAAGCAGCGCGTGCTGCCGCCGCCCGAGCTGGCGGACGGCCGGTACGCCGACGCGCCGCCACTGCGCCCCGACGACTGGAGTGGCCTGGCGATTCCTGCCGTGCCTGCCGCGCCTGCGGCCGATGCCGCCGAAGGCTTCCGGGCGTCGGCCGACGACGGCGGCCCGCGCCGTCAGCCCGAGCTAACTGAGGCCGTCGCCTACGACCCCGAGCTGGCCGCGCCCGCGGCCGACCTCGGCCTGCTCGATGACGACGACGACCTGCCGCTTCCCCTTCCTCGCCAGCTTGATCCGGCCATGCAGCGCACGGCCCGGCTGGCGTCCCTCGACCCCAACGACGGAATCGAGCTATGAGCCACTATCGCCTGAACCTCTTTATCCAGCCCGAGCACGCCCAGCGGCTCGATGAACTGGCCGCCAAGAAAGGCGTGTCCAAGTCCAGCATCGTCGCCGCTGCCTTGGCGTCCTGGCTGTCGCCGGACGCGGCCGACCAGCGCGAGGCGGCCATCGCCAAGCGCCTTGATCGCCTCTCGCGCCAGGCCGAGCGAATGGAGCGCGACCAGAGCATCGCCATCGAGACGCTGGCGCTGTTCATCCGCTACTACCTGACCGTCAGCACGCCGGTTCCCGAGGCGCACCAAGAGGCGGCCCGCGCCTTGGGCAAGGCGCGTTTCGAGCAGTTCACCGAGCAGCTTGGCCGCCACCTGATGCGTGGGCGCAGCCTGGTGCGCGACGTGGTGGAGGAATTGCATCCCGATTCGGTGCGGATGGAGGACGCGGCGGCAGCCGCCGATGCGCAGGAGCGTGCGTCATGAGCGCCGTTTCCCAATCCATGAGTGCCACGTCGCTCGACCGGCGCATCCAGATGCTGCGCACGGCAATGGGGCCGCTGATCGCCACCGCGCTCGAAGACCCCGACGTGGTGGAAATCATGCTCAACCCTGACCGCACCCTTTGGGTGGATCGCCTGTCGTCGGGCCGCGCGCCTATGGGCGTGGAGCTGCCCGAAGCCGATGGCGAGCGAATCATCCGCCTGGTCGCGGCCCACGTCGGCGCGGAGGTGCATCGCGGCCAGCCGCTGCTGTCCGCCGAACTGCCCGAAACCGGTGAACGCTTCGAGGGCATCCTGCCGCCAGCCGCGCCGGGGCCGGCCTTCGCGCTGCGCAAGCGCACCATCGGCGTGATCCCGCTGGAGCGGTACGTCGTGGACGGAATGATGACCGCCGCCCAGGCGGGCTTTTTGGTGCGCGCCGTGCGCGAGCGCCAGAACGTCCTGATCGCGGGGGCCACCAGCAGCGGCAAGACGACCTTGGCGAACGCGCTGCTGGCCGAGATAGCTGCCACGGGCGACCGCGTGCTGGTGCTCGAAGACACGGTGGAGCTGCAATGCGCGGCCCGCGACCACGTTCCGCTGCGCACGCGCTCCGGCGTGGTGTCCATGACCGAGCTGGTGCGCTCGTCCATGCGCCTGCGACCTGATCGCGTCGTCGTCGGCGAGGTACGCGGTGCCGAGGCGCTGGATCTCATCAAGGTGTGGGGCACCGGCCACCCCGGCGGCGTCGCCACGATCCACGCCGGCTCCGCGCTGGGCGCGTTGCTGCGCCTGGAGCAACTGATTCTCGAAGTGGCGGTGAATCCGCCGCGTGCGCTGATCGCCGAGGCGGTCAACGTGGTGATCCAGATCGCCGGGCGCGGACGCAAGCGCCGCATCGAGAACATCGCCCGCATCGTCGGCTTCGACGGCGTGGGCTACCAACTGGTGGACGCGCTGGAAACGCCGTTTCCCGAGCTGCCGCCGATCCCTGATGCCGCACCCGCTGCGGCGACTTCCTCGTCCCCTGACCAACCTGGAGAACTGCTATGACGCAGATGACCATTCCTGCTTTCCGTGTTTCCGTAAATCCGGCTTTGCGCCTTGCACGGCTGCGCTGCCTGGCCCGCCCTGCGGGGCGAGGGCTGCTGCTGGCCGCGCTGTTGCTGTTCCTGGCCGGCACCGCGCAGGCCGCTGGTTCCTCGATGCCCTGGGAAGGCCCGTTGCAGTCGATCTTGGAGTCGATTCAGGGGCCGGTGGCGCGCATCGTCGCGGTCATCATCATCATTGCCACGGGCCTCGCGCTCGCCTTCGGCGACACGTCGGGCGGCTTTCGCAAGCTGATCCAGATCGTGTTCGGCCTGTCCATCGCGTTCGCGGCTTCGAGCTTCTTCCTGTCGTTCTTTTCGTTCTCGGGCGGGGCTGTCGTATGAGCGGCCCGGATAGCTTCGCGGCCGGGTTCGAGGTGCCTTTGCATCGCTCGCTCACCGAGCCGATCTTGCTGGGCGGCGCACCGCGCACCGTGGCGATTGCCAACGGCACGCTGGCCGCCGCCGTCGGGCTGGGCCTGCAACTGTGGATTCCTGGCGTGGTGCTCTGGATCGTCGGCCATTCGCTGGCGGTATGGGGTGCGCGCGTCGATCCGCAGTTCATGGCCGTGTTCGCCCGGCACATCAAGCACCGCCCGCTGCTGGACGTGTGAGGGGACGCCGCCATGCTGAACCTCGCCGAATACCGCCAGCGCCCGGCCTTGCTCGCCGATTGGCTGCCGTGGGCCGGGCTCGTCGCGCCGGGTGTCGTCTTGAACAAGGACGGCAGTTTCCAGCGCACGGCCCGGTTTCGCGGGCCTGACCTCGACAGTGCCACGCAAGGCGAGCTGATCGCCACGTCGGCCCGCTTGAACAATGCGCTGCGCCGGCTGGGATCGGGCTGGGCGCTGTTCATCGAGGCCGAACGCAGCGCCGCCGCGGACTACCCGCACTCAGAGTTTCCGGAGGCGCTGTCGTGGCTGGTGGACGAAGAACGCCGCTCGGCCTTCGAGGACACCGGCCATCACTTCGAGAGCGGCTATCACTTGACGCTGGTGTACCTGCCGCCTGAAGAATCGCGCGCTCGTGCCGCCAAGATGCTCTACGAGAACACGCCGACGAATGGCGTGGACTGGCGCGAGCGGCTGCAAGCCTTCGTCGCGGAAACGGATCGGGTCTTTGACCAGCTCGATGGCGTCATGCCGGAAATTGCCTGGCTCGATGACGCGCAGACCCTGACCTACCTGCACGCGACCATCTCGACGCGACGCTATCGCGTCGGTGTGCCCGAGGTGCCTTTCCACATCGACGCGCTGCTGGCCGACTCGCCGCTGGTTGGCGGCCTGGCCCCCATGCTGGGCGACCGGCACCTGCGCGTGGTGTCGGTGCGGGGCTTTCCGACCTCGACCTGGCCGGGGATTCTGGACGACCTCAACCGCCTCGGATTTGCGTATCGCTGGAGTACGCGCTTCCTCTGCATGGACAAATCCGAGGCGGAAAAAGACCTCGCCCGCCTGCGCCGCCAGTGGTTCGCCAAGCGCAAGAACGTCATCGCGCTGCTGCGCGAAACGATCTTCCAACAGGAGTCGCCGCTGGTGGACACGGATGCCTCGAACAAGGCGACCGATGCCGATGCCGCGTTGCAGGAGCTGGGCAGTGATCAAGTCGCCTTCGGCTACCTCACCGCCACGGTGACGGTGCTCGATGCCGACCCGGCCGCAGCCGACGAGAAGCTGCGCATGGTGGAGCGCGTCATCCAGGGCCGGGGCTTCGTGACCATCTCCGAAACGCTCAATGCCGTGGATGCGTGGCTGTCCTCGCTCCCCGGCAACGCCTATGCCAACGTGCGCCAGCCGATCGTCTCGACGCTGAACCTGGCGCACATGATGCCGGTGTCGGCCGTGTGGGCCGGCCCCGAGCGCAACGCGCATCTGGACGGCCCGCCTCTCATCGTGACGCGCACCGATGGCGCCACACCGTTTCGCTTGGTCACGCACGATGGCGACGTGGGCCACATGCTGGTGGCCGGCCCGACGGGCATGGGCAAGTCAGTGCTGCTCGCCACGCTGGCGATGCAGTTCCGCCGCTACCTCGGCTCGCGCATCTTCGCGTTCGATATGGGGCGTTCGATGCGCGCCACGATCCTCGGGCTTGGCGGCGAGCACTACGACTTGGGCACGGACGGCGAAATCGCCTTCCAGCCGCTCGCCCGCATTGACCGCGAAGGCTACCGCACCTGGGCCGCCGAATGGATCGAAGGCCGTTTGCTGCATGAAGGCGTAGCAGTCGGCCCGGACGAGAAAGCCGCCATCTGGTCGGCGCTGGGCAGCTTGGCCGGTGCGCCCGTCGAGCAGCGCACGATGACCGGCCTGTCGGTGCTGCTGCAATCGAACGCGCTGCGCCAGGCGCTCGCGCCCTATGTGCTGGGCGGCGCGCACGGCAAGCTGCTGGATGCCGACCACGACCGGCTGGGCATGGCGGACGTGCAGGGTTTCGAGATGGAGGAGCTGATGCACAGCAAGGCCGCCGTCATGGCCGTGCTGCATTACCTCTTTGCGCGCTTTGACGAACGCTTTGACGGTGCGCCCACGATGCTGATCCTCGATGAAGCGTGGCTGTTCCTGGATGACCCGGTGTTTGCCGCGCGCATCCGCCAGTGGCTCAAGACGCTGCGCAAGAAAAACGTGTCGGTGATCTTCGCCACGCAGTCGCTCGCGGACATTAAGGATTCGAGCATCGCGCCCGCAATCATCGAGAGCTGCGCAAGCCGCATCTTCCTGCCGAACCCGCAGGCGACCGAGCCGCAGATTCGCACGATCTACGAGGGCTTCGGGTTGAACTCGCGCCAGATCGAGATCGTCGCCACCGCGCAACCCAAGCGCGACTACTACTACCAATCCCGCCTCGGCAACCGCCTGTTCGACCTCGACCTGGGGGCGGCGACGCTGGCCTTCGCGGGCGCTTCCACGCCGCAAGACCAGCGCGACATAGACCGCGTGCTGCTGGACGCCGGCACGCCCGGCTTCGCGGGTGCCTGGCTGCGCCATCGCGGCCTCGATTGGGCGGCTGACCTGCTGCCCTCGTTCCCCGGCCTCGCGCCGGATTCCCTCGCTGACCAACCACAGGAGATCCTGCCATGAAGAAGCGCCTTGTCGCCGCTGCCATCGCGGCCATGCTTTGCACCGCCACTGCCCATGCGCAATGGGTCGTGATCGACCCCACCAACCTCGTGCAGAACACGATGACCGCGATCCGCACGCTGGAGCAGATCAACAACCAGATTCGCCAGCTCCAGAACGAAGCGCAAATGCTGATGAACCAGGCGCGCAACCTCGCCAGCCTTCCATCCAGCGTGGTCGGCCAGTTGCGCGCCAACCTGGCGACGACCGAGCGGCTGATCGCCCAGGCCCGAGGCTTGGCCTACGACGTGACGAATCTGGATCGGGAGTTTGCCCGCCTGTACCCGGAGCAGTACGCCGCCACCGTCAGCGGCGACCAGATGTACCGCGACGCCCAGGAGCGGTGGAAGAACACGCTGGGCGGCTTGCAGACCACCATGCAGATGCAGGCGCAGGTGTCGCAGAACCTGGGCGAAGACGAAAGCGTGCTGGCCGATCTGGTCGGCAAGAGCCAGTCGGCGCAAGGCGCGTTGCAGGCGATGCAGGCCATGAACCAGTTGCTCGCCTTGCAGGCCAAGCAGTCGATCCAGTCGCAGCGGCTCCAGATCACGCAAGACCGGGCCGCCTCGCTGGAACTGGCGCGGCAGGCGGCGGCCACCGAGCGCGCCCGCGAAGTGCGGCGGCGCTTCCTCGGGGAAGGCACGCCGTACACGCCGCAGTCCGTCAACTTCTACCGCGACTGACAGGAGGCCGCCATGCGATGCGTCCTCGTCCTTGGTGCCGTGCTGCTGGCCGCTTGCGGCGAGCAGCCGGCCGACAACCTCGCCGATGCCCTGGCCGCCGATCGCGTGCGGCTCAAGGCATTGCGCGCGCAATGCGCGGCCGACCGGCAGGCCACGGGCGAGGACGCTTGCCGCGCCGCCGCCGAAGCCTTCCGGCGGCGCTTCTTTTCCGGCGAGGCCGGGCCGGATGAATACCAGACGCTGGCCGACCTGCCGCCGATCCCGCCCAGCTTCGAGGAACCGGAGGGCACGCCATGAATGACGTGACCATCATCGACCAGTTCCTCAACACCTTCGCCACCTACATCGACTCGGGTTTCGGGCTGCTGCGCGGCGAAGTGGCGTTCCTCACGGCCACGCTGATCGTCATCGACATGACGATCGCCGGGCTGTATTGGGCCATGAGCCACGCCACCGGCCAAGGCGATGACGTGATCGCCAAGCTGCTGCGCAAGGTGCTCTACGTCGGTGCCTTCGCCTACATCCTCAACAACTTCAACTGGCTGGCCAGCATCGTGTTCCGCTCGTTCGCGGGGCTGGGCATCACCGCCACCGGCTCGGCCATCACGATGGAGAACTTCTTGCAGCCGGGCCGGCTCGCCAAGACCGGCATCGACGCCGGGGCGCCGATTCTGGAGCAGATCGGCGAGATGGCGGGCTTCCCCGAGGTGTTCGCCAATCTCGATCCCATCGTGGTGATGTTCCTCGCGTGGCTGGTCGTGGTGCTGTGCTTCTTCGTGCTGGCGATCCAGCTTTTCATCACGCTGATCGAGTTCAAGCTGACCACGCTCGCCGGGTTCGTGCTGGTGCCGTTCGCGCTGTGGAACAAGACCAGCTTTCTCGCCGAGAAGGTGCTGGGCAACGTCGTGGCCGCTGGCATCAAAGTGCTGGTGCTGGCTGTGATCGTCGGCATCGGCTCGGGCCTGTTCGCGCAGTTCCAAGTCCACCCCGCCGAGCCGAACATCGACCACGCGCTGGTCATCATGCTGGCCTCGCTCACCTTGCTCGCGCTCGGGATCTTCGGCCCCGGCATCGCCACGGGCCTTGTGTCCGGCGCGCCCCAGCTCGGCGCGGGCGCGATGGCCGGTGCCGCCGTCGGCGCGGCCGGAACGGCAGTGGCTGTCGGTGCTGCCGCGACGGGCGTGGGCGGCGCGGTGGCCGCTGGCGCGCGCATGGCCCCGGCTGCCGCCAAGCTGGCCGGCAGCGGCGCGCGTGCCGCCACGTCGGCGGCTGGCAGCGCGAAGTCGGCGTTCCAGGCGGGTTCCGCTGCCGCCGGCGGCGGTGCCAAAGGCGCGATGGCGGGCTTGGGCAACGTCGCCAAGACCGGCGCGCAGTCTGCCGGACGCGCTGCCGCATCCCGCGCTTCCGCTGCCGGGCAGCGCATGGCCGCACCGTTCCGCGCGGGCTGGAACGGCGACGCTGGCGCGTCAGCCGGCCAGGCCGCCACCAGCGAAGCGCCGGCAGGCGCTGCCGCTGCACAGGCGCCCGAGCAGCCCGCTTGGGCCAAGCGGCTGCATCGCCGCCAGCAGCTCACCCACGCCGCGACCACCGCTGCCCACGCGCTGCGCGGTGGCGACGGCGGCGGCTCCGGGCAAGGCCCGAGCCTGCGCGGCTCCGACGACTGACGCGATTCACAAGGAGAACTGACCATGCGATTCAAGAAACCGCAGGTGCGCTACGCCGACACGCCGCAGCCTGCCACGCCGTACCAAACCGCCGGCCAGGTGTGGGACGACCGTATCGGCTCGGCCCGCGTCCAGGCCAAGAACTGGCGATTCATGGCCTTCGGCTGCCTCACGCTCGCGCTGCTGATGGCCGGCGGACTGGTGTGGCGCTCGGCGCAATCCATCGTCACGCCCTACGTCGTGGAGGTGGACAACGCGGGCCAGGTGCGCGCCGTGGGCGAAGCCGCCACGCCGCACCGGCCCAACGATGCGCAGACGGCGCACCACATCGCGCGCTTCGTGACGCTGGTGCGCTCGCTGTCCATCGACCCCATCGTCGTCCGCCAGAACTGGCTGGACGCCTACGACTACACGACCGACAAAGGCGCGGCCGTGCTCAACGACTACGCGCGGGTCAACGACCCGTTCGCGCGCATCGGAAAGGAGTCGGTGACGGTGCAGATCACCAGCGTCGTGCGTGCCAGCGACACGTCTTTCAACGTGCGCTGGACGGAACGCCGCTACGTCAACGGCGCTGCGGCGGGCCTGGAACGGTGGACGGCCGTGGTGTCCATCGTGCTCCAGCCGCCGCGCACCGAAGAACGCCTGCGCAAGAACCCGCTGGGCATCTACGTCAACGGCCTTTCCTGGAGCCGCGAGCTGGATTCTTCCGAAGGAGCAAAACCATGAACCTGTCTTTCCGCTTTTACGCTTTGCCGTTGATGCTTGTTGCCCTGGCGGGCTGCGCCACGCAAGGCAAGCCGCCGCCGACCATCTCGCTCGATGAGCCGGTGCCGGTGCAGGCCCAGCCGATGCCGGAGCCGCCCGCGCCCGTGGAGGTTGTGGCCGTGCCCGAGGTGCTGCCGATGCCGGCGCAGTTGATGCCGGCACCCGAGGCCGAGGACGCCAAGCCCACGCCCGAGCCGGCCGACGAGAAGGTGCGCGTTTCACGCGCCAATGCCGAGGCGCGTGTCGCGCCCACGCGCGAGGGCTACGTCAACGCGATTCAGGTGTGGCCCTTCACCGATGGCGCGCTGTATCAGGTCTATGCGGCCGTGGGCCGGGTGACGATGGTTGCCTTGCAGCCGGGCGAGGAGCTGGTGACGGTGGCCGCCGGCGATACCGTGCGCTGGATCGTGGGCGACACGTCCAGCGGCAGCGGTGCCGACTTGCGCGTCAACGTGCTGGTCAAGCCGATCCGCTCGGGCCTCAAGACCAATCTGGTCATCATCACCAGCCGGAGGACGTACCTGCTGGAACTGACTTCCACGGAAAAGACGTGGATGGCGTCGGTGTCCTGGGAGTACCCGCGCGACCGGATGCTGGCCTTGCAGCGCCAGGCGCAAGCGGCCAGCGCCGCCGCGCCGGTGGATAGCGGCCTGTCGCTGGAGAACCTGCGCTTTCGCTACGCGATCGGCGGCAGCAATCCGTCGTGGAAGCCGCTGCGCGCTTTCGACGACGGGCAGAAGGTCTATATCCAGTTCCCCGCCGGCATCGCGCAAGGCGAACTGCCGCCGCTGTTCGTGATCGGGCCGGAAGGCGACGGGCAACTGGTGAACTACCGCTTCCGTTCGCCGTACTACATCGTGGATCGCCTGTTTGGCGCGGCAGAGTTGCGCCTGGGCGGTGACAAGGGCGACGTGGTGCGGATCGAGCGCACGGATGGCGTGGCACGGAGGAACTGACCATGAGCCAGGACGATACCCCCGACCTCGCCACGCGGCAGGCAGGCAAGGTCGCGCCCGAGGCGGTGGCGCTTCGCGCCCAGCCGCGTGCCGTGACCCGGTTGAACCGGCGCACGCTGGCCGTCCTCGTCGGCGGCCTGTCGGTCGCCGTGCTCGGGGCCACGATCTGGTCATTGCAACCGCACCGGCGCGGCGCGGGCGAGCAGACCGAGCTTTACAACGTCGATCGCGTCTCGAAGTCCGAAGGGCTGGACGGCCTGCCGTCCGACTACTCGAAGCTGCCGCCGAAGGTGCCCGAGCTGGGGCCGCCACTGCCGGGCGATCTTGGCCCGGCCATCGTGAACTCGCAGCAGTCCGCCGTGGCCGCTTACGCGGCCCCCGGCCACGATCCCAACGACGCCTTGCGCAAGGAGGCGGAAGCCGCAGCGGCTTCGTCGGTGTTTTTCCGCTCGGGCGGCCAGGGCCAGGCCGCCGCCACGGCCACGGTGGCGCCGCCGGGTGTGCCTGGTGCTGCCAACACGCTCGCGGCCTTCGACCCGCTCGCGGCTGGGCCGGCCTCGGCGGCGCCCCAGCCTGCCGATCCGACAGCTGTGCAAAACCGGCAAGACCAGAAAGAGGCGTTCCTGAAAGGCGGCTCTATGGAAACCCGCAATTCCGGAAACCTGAAAATGCCGGCCTCGCCGTATCAGGTCATGGCCGGAACGGTGATTGCGGGCGCGCTGGTGACGGGCATCAAGTCGGACTTGCCAGGCGACGTGATCGCCACGGTGACGGAGCCGGTCTATGACTCGGCCACGGGCAAGTTCCTGTTGATCCCGCAGGGGTCGCGCATCCTGGGTAAATACAACAGCCAGGTCAGCTACGGGCAGAGCCGCGTGCAGGTGGTGTGGAACCGGGTCATCCTGCCCGATACGTCCTCGCTGACGCTCGACAACCTTGTCGGCACCGATCCAGCCGGCTACGCCGGCCTGGAAGACGACGTGGACTGGCATTGGAATCGCATCGTCGCGGGCGCCGTGCTGACGACGCTGCTGGGCGTAGGCGCCGAGTTGGCCGCGCCAGAGAACCGCCAGGACGGCAACCGCATCGTCATCGCGGGGCGCGACAGCGCCCAGGACAGCATCAATCAGGTGGGTCAGGAGATCACCCGGCGCAACATGGACATCCAGCCGACGCTGACCATTAGGCCGGGCCTGCCGGTTCGCGTCATCGTGAACCGGGATCTGGTGCTGCGGCCGTGCCAGCCGCTGTTCTTCAACCGGGGAGCTTCCCAATGAACACGAAGAAACTGCGGCTAGGGCCGCTGCCCAAGACCGAGAGCGTCAAGCTGACCTTTGCCTGCCCGGCCAGCTTGAAAGCCGACCTCGACCGCTACGCCGCGCTGCACGCGCAGGCGTATGGCGAGGCCGTCGATGCCGAGAAGTTGATCCCGCACATGCTGGAGGCGTTCATGGCGGGGGATCGGGGATTCAGGAAGGGCACCACGACGCGGAGCGTGCCGTCCAAGCCGACGTGATGGCCCTCGAAGCCTGCCCAGCAACATCCATCGAACGCGCAGCCCAAGGCTGCGCGTTCTTCATTCTGGATGCCGCCAAGAGCCGCCTGGGCTATGATGACAAGACAAGCCCGCCGTCCCTCGGCAATCCAGCACGACACAGTGCGATGTGGCTTTCTCTCCCAACGCTCCTATGTGGCTCCTAGCCCACGAAGCCACACCGCGCCAAAGTGGCCGAGAAAAGAGCTAACCTACTGTCCCATATACGGTTTCAAGTCCTGCGTGATTTGCACAAAGGACTTGACACCAGAACTTTTTTGTGCCTGGATGCTGGGGTCGCACAGCGGCTCCAGCATTTCGACTCAGTCGTTGAAGTCGCGCCAGCCGCCCATTTCCTTCCAGCGGTTGACGATGCCGCAGAACAGCTCGGCGGTCTTCTCGGTGTCGTAACGCGCCGAGTGCGCCTCACGGCCGTCGAAGTCGATGTCGGCGCTCTGGCAGGCCCGCGCCAGCACGGTCTGGCCGTAGGCCAGGCCCGCAAGAGTCGCGGTGTCGAAGCTGGAGAACGGGTGGAACGGGTTACGCTTGATATCGTTACGCGTTACCGCCGCATTGAGGAAACCAAGGTCGAAGCTGCTGTTGTGGCCGACCAGGATCGCCCGTTTGCAGCCGTTGGCCTTCAGTGCCTTGCGCACGCCGCGGAAGATGTCGGTGAGTGCGCTTTCCTCGCTCACCGCCATGCGCAGCGGGTGGTCCAGCTTGATGCCGGTGAACTCCAGCGCGGCCGGCTCGATGTTGGCCCCTTCGAACGGTTCTACTCGGAAGAAGTAGGTGTGCTCGGGGAACAGGAAACCTTTCTCGTCCATGCCGATGGTCACGGCGGCGATTTCCAGCAGGGCGTCGGTGGCGCTGTTGAAGCCGCCGGTCTCGACATCCACCACGACTGGCAGATAGCCGCGGAAACGCTCGGCCATCGGGTGGCGCGAGCCGCTGCCGCCCTGACCGTCCTGGTCGTCTTCGTAGAGGTCTTCGCTCACGCGTTGTCCTCCAGCAGGCGCCAGCGCAGTTTTTCACCGGCACGCAGCGGGATCACGGTCTGCTCGCCAAACGGCAGGCTGTCCGGGGTGGTCCACTCTTCGCGGACCAGGGTGATGGTGTCGGTGTTCGCCGGCAGGCCATAGAAGGCCGGGCCGTGCAGGCTGGCGAAGCCTTCGAGCTTGTCCAGTGCATTGCGCTGTTCGAACGCCTCGGCGTACATCTCGATGGCCGCGTATGCGGTGTAGCAGCCGGCGCAACCGCAGGCGGCTTCTTTGGCGTGACGGGCGTGCGGTGCCGAGTCGGTGCCGAGGAAGAACTTCGGGTTGCCGCTGGTGGCCGCGTCCAGCAGCGCCACCTGATGGGTGTTGCGCTTGAGGATCGGCAGGCAATAGAAGTGCGGGCGGATACCGCCGACCAGCATGTGGTTGCGGTTGTACAGCAGGTGCTGGGCAGTGATGGTCGCACCGACATTGGCCGGGGCTTCGGTGACGAATTGCGCGGCGTCGCCCGTGGTAATGTGCTCGAACACCACTTTCAGGGTCGGGAAGCGCTCGACCAGGCGGCGCATGTGCTCGTCGATGAAGCGCTTCTCGCGGTCGAACACGTCGATCTCGCTGCGGGTCACTTCACCGTGCACCAGCAATGGCATGCCCACTTCCGCCAGCGCTTCGATGGCCGGGAAGATGTTGTCGATGCTGGTCACGCCCGAGTCGGAGTTGGTCGTCGCGCCGGCCGGGTACAGCTTGGCGGCGTAGACGATGCCGCTGGCCTTGGCCGCGCGGATGTCCTCGGGGCTGGTGCGGTCGGTGAGGTAGAGCACCATCAGCGGTTCGAAGCGGCTGCCAGCCGGGCGGGCGGCAAGGATGCGCTCGCGGTAGGCGCCAGCTTCGACGGCATTGCGCACCGGCGGAACCAGGTTAGGCATGATGATGGCACGGGCGAAAGTACGCGCCACATCGCCAACGGTATGGGGCAGGACGGCACCATCGCGCAGATGGATGTGCCAGTCGTCGGGACGCAGGAGGGTCAGGCGATCGGACATTGGGAATTCCAGGCGGGTCGAACTCAGGCCCCAATGCTACCGGAAAACCCCGGTCCGAGCACGGCTATCAAGTTTTCCGGCAAGCGTCCGATAGCCTGCCTGTAAGCCGTCAGAATTTGTGGAGCCGCCCGTGCGCCAGCGTTACCTTGCCCTGTTGACCCTCGTCGCCAGCCTGCCGGCCGGCGCACTGACCTTCCAGACCCGCATGGAGAATGTCGCCTGGAACGTCGAGGGTGACCAGTTCGAATGTCGTCTGATCCAGCCGATCGACGGTTTCGGCAGTGGCGAGTTCGTGCGTAAGGCCGGTGAGCAGCCGGTGTTTCAGCTACGCTCGCACAGCAATGTGCTGGGCGCAGGTTCCGCCACCTTGCTGGCAGCCGCTGCCCCTTGGCAGCCGGGTCGCGGCGATGTGAATCTCGGCGCTGTTCGTATGGCCCGTAGCGGCGTGTTGTTCAGCTCGTCGCAGAGCCAGGCCAGTCGCCTGATCAACGGCCTGCTCGATGGCCGCAGCACGGTGGTGCGCAACTATACCGGCGAAGGCGGGCGGGTAATGGAGGTACGCGTGTTGCCGGTCAGCTTCGCCAAGGCGTATGGCGACTATCAAGCCTGCGCCAGCAAGATGCTGCCGATGAACTATGACCAGGTGCGCCAGACCCAGGTTGGGTTCCCGGGCGGTGGCTTCGATCTCGATGCCGACGCCCGTGCGCGGCTGGATGTGATCCTCGATTACCTCAAGGCCGACCCGACGGTGAACCACATCGAACTCAATGGCCATTCCGATAACAGTGGTAACCGCCTGACCAATCGTGACACTTCGCGGCGCCGGGCCTTGGCCGTTGCCGATTACTTCAAGGCCCATGGTGTGCCCGAAGAGCAAATCGTCGTGCGCTTCCATGGCGAGCGCTATCCGCTGGTGAAGAACAACAGCCCGGCCAATCGGGCGCGTAACCGGCGGGTAAACATCGAACTGGATCGGGTGGCTCAGGTGGAGAAGCCGGCGGTGCAGTCGGTTCAGCAACCGGCACCGGTAGCGCCTGCCATCCCGCCTGCCGCGGTGGCACCGGCTACGGCTGCTCCGTCTGCATCGGGAACGAAGGCACCCTGACCGTACTTCCACGCCACCCACGTCGCGCTGCTGACAGTTCCTGTCGCTTTGTCGTCAGAAGCTGTCGCCCCACTGTAAATTTGTCCGCAACGCCGGTAGAATCGACCCCTTTCCGTACAACCCCGTGGAGTGATGGCATGGCGGACGTAAAAAAGGTCGTACTGGCGTATTCCGGCGGCCTTGATACTTCGGTGATTCTCAAGTGGCTGCAGGATACCTACAACTGCGAAGTGGTGACCTTCACCGCTGATCTGGGTCAGGGCGAAGAAGTCGAGCCGGCTCGCGCCAAAGCTCAGGCGATGGGCGTAAAAGAGATCTACATCGACGACCTGCGCGAAGAGTTCGTGCGTGATTTCGTCTTCCCGATGTTCCGCGCCAACACCGTCTACGAAGGCGAGTATCTGCTGGGTACCTCCATCGCCCGCCCGCTGATCGCCAAGCGCCTGATCGAAATCGCCAACGAAACCGGCGCCGACGCCATTTCCCACGGCGCTACCGGCAAGGGTAACGACCAGGTTCGCTTCGAACTGGGTGCCTACGCCCTCAAGCCAGGTGTCAAGGTCATCGCTCCATGGCGCGAGTGGGACCTGCTGTCCCGCGAGAAGCTGATGGACTACGCCGAGAAGCACGGTATCCCGATCGAGCGCCATGGCAAGAAGAAGTCGCCGTACTCGATGGACGCCAATCTGCTGCACATCTCCTACGAAGGCGGTGTCCTGGAAGATACCTGGACCGAGCACGAAGAAGACATGTGGCGCTGGAGCGTCTCGCCAGAAAACGCCCCGGACCAGGCTACCTACATTGAGCTGACCTACCGCAATGGTGACATCGTCGCCATCGACGGCGTCGACATGACTCCGGCCACCGTGCTTGCCGAGCTGAACCGCATCGGCGGCGCCAACGGTATCGGCCGCCTGGACATCGTCGAGAACCGTTATGTGGGCATGAAGTCCCGCGGCTGCTACGAAACCCCTGGCGGCACCATCATGCTCAAGGCCCACCGTGCCATCGAGTCGATCACCCTGGACCGCGAAGTCGCTCACCTCAAAGACGAGCTGATGCCGAAGTACGCCAGCCTGATCTACACCGGCTACTGGTGGAGCCCGGAGCGTCTGATGCTGCAGAAGATGATCGACGCTTCGCAGGTAAATGTTAACGGCGTCGTGCGCCTGAAGCTGTACAAGGGCAACGTCATCGTGGTTGGCCGCAAGTCGGATGACTCGCTGTTCGATGCCAACATCGCGACCTTCGAAGAAGACGGCGGCGCCTACAACCAGGCTGATGCTGCCGGCTTCATCAAGCTCAACGCGCTGCGCATGCGTATTGCTGCCAACAAAGGCCGCGGGATGCTCTGAGCATCTGGCTGAAGTGGCAAAAACAAACCCGGCTCTGGCCGGGTTTTTTTTGCCTTCTGGACGGTGGCCTGGTCAATACCCATTGGGTAGATCCTCAGGCAAGCGGGTGGTCGTAAGAATCACGCACTGTTGTAGATCCATGTTGCACATCCGCCAGCGCCTGTTTTCGACATGCGCTTGGCTAAGGGCTTGCACGATTTGTTGTTGTATCAGTTTTTCCGCGTCTGGCCCGGAAAACATCATGGTTATAGTTTCTTGCATGTCGGGAAGCGTCGCTTGCTCAGGGATGTTTTTCTGTTCGGCTGGGTCAGGTTTGTAAAAGGATTTGTAGTTGAAGTTCAGGGTGAGAAAGAACAGGGCTGTGAGAAAGAATGGAAACCCCACAAGGAACCAAGTGTAGTACGTCTGACTTTTTTCGCTGAGAAAAGGCAAGGTTGCCAAGGCAGAAGCTTCGATGATGCCAGCGAAGATGGCGATTATCGTCAGTGGGGCCACAGGTTGGTTATCGTTCATGGTCATTGCCTCCTGCATGTTTCTCTTATCAATAACCTACTGACTGCCTCAACTAAATTGTGGACATTTTCCGGGGGAGGGAAATTTCTGCGGGGGGAGTGAGTTGATCACGTTTTGATTTGCGTGTTCGTAAGCGCATTCGGGATAAAGGATTAAATTTTTCTTGTAGGAAAATTCCCAAACCGACGTAAGGTTCATCTATTCGGCTATTTGTACAGGGAATCGACGCGCCATTTAGCGTTCTGCTCGGTTATGGTGAGGCAGTCGTCAAAGCAGAATAATGAATGATGGATATCGCATGAATAAAGTCCTTATCGTGGATGATCATCCGGTCATACGCTTGGCAGTGCGCATGCTCATGGAGCGGCATGGGTATGATGTTGTTGCGGAAACCGACAACGGCATTGCAGCCTTGCAACTCACTCGCGAGCACCTCCCCGACATTGTCGTGCTCGACATCGGCATCCCCAAGCTCGATGGGCTGGAAGTCATCGCCCGGATGGCCGCGGCCAGCCCTGGCAGCCGTGTCCTGGTGCTGACTTCCCAGGCGCCCGGGCATTTCTCCATGCGCTGCATGCAGGCGGGGGCTTCAGGCTATGTGTGCAAGCAGCAGGAACTCACCGAACTGCTCAGTGCCATCAAGGCTGTGCTCTCTGGTTACAGTTACTTCCCGAATCAGGCTTTGCACAAGTCCCATGGCCGGGTAGGAGGCGCCAGCGAGGCTGAAATGGTAGATCGCCTGTCGGCAAGGGAGATGATGGTGCTGCAGCAGCTTGCACGCGGGCGTTCCAACAAGGAGATTGCCGACAGCATGTTCCTCAGCAACAAGACGGTCAGCACCTACAAGACCCGCCTGTTGCTGAAGCTGAATGCCCATTCACTGGTGGACCTGATCGAGTTGGCCCGCCGTCATGGCCTGAACTGAGCGCGGCATGCACAAAGCCTCCATGAAGGAGGCTTTTTGTCAGGCTACAGGTCGTAGTCGAAATCGGCGAGTTGTCGTTGCAGGCGTCGCTCTTCGAGGAGGTTGTCAATGGTACGACGCTTGCTCAGGTTGGTCTTCGCGGTTTCTACCTGAGGCTCCGCTTCGTCGTCAGCGGTAGCAAAGTCATCTTCGATCGACAGGTCGTCTTTATCGGTACTCATGAGTCGCTCCAAGCCAAAGGGCCATTGGCCGTCCTTATAGCGAGAAAGCGAAGTCCGGTAAAAAAGATTTTTTCAATCAGGATGCAGCTGTTTTTGCTATTGGCTCAATCGTCGGAGGTCTTGTGCTTGTATTCGCACAGATCTTCGATGCGGCAGCTACCGCAACGAGGCTTGCGTGCCTGGCACACGTAGCGGCCGTGCAGGATGAGCCAATGGTGAGCGTCGAGTAAGTAATCCTTGGGGACGAACTTGACCAGCTTCTTCTCGACTTCGAGCACGGTCCTGCCCGGCGCGATGCCAGTGCGGTTGCTGACCCGGAAGATGTGTGTGTCCACGGCCATGGTCGGCTGGCGGAAGGCAGTGTTGAGCACCACGTTGGCGGTCTTGCGGCCAACGCCGGGTAGCGCTTCCAGTGCTTCTCGGGTCTGCGGTACTTCGCCTTCATGGCGCTCGATCAACAGGCGGCACGCCTCGATGACGTTCTTGGCCTTGCTGTTGTACAGGCCGATGGTCTTGATGTATTCGCTCAGGCCCTCGACACCTAGCGCATGGATGGCCTGCGGTGTATTCGCGACCGGAAACAGGCGCGCGGTGGCCTTGTTGACGCCGACATCGGTGGATTGTGCGGAAAGCGTCACGGCAACCAGGAGCTCGAATGGGGTGGTGTAGGCCAATTCCGTTTTCGGGTCGGGATTGTCTTCGTGCAGCCTGCGAAAGATCTCCAGGCGTTTGGCGGCATTCATGGGTTCAACGCTTTCCTTGACGACGTGTGAGAGTGGGGCGCAGCCAATTGTACAAGGCAAGTAGCGCGCCGAGCAGTAGCAGCCCACCTGACGGCAGCTGGGCCAAGTGCATGCCGGCGACTTTGTCCAGCCATTGGCGGCCGGCGCCGAGCAGCAGGCAGGCGAGCAGCAGGCCAGTCAAATGCAGCAACAGTTGTCGCCAGCGCCCTTCAGTTGGCAGCAATGTGTCGATGGCGAGGCATTGCAGGCAGATCAGCGCAGGAAAAAACCCAAGCGTCAGCGCCAATGGCAATGCCCAGGCCCGCAGTGCCAGTTGCAGGCAACTGGCAAGCGCAGCAAGCAGCAGCAGGCTTGCCAGCCAGTACTTCGCGCCGCTGAGTGTTGGCCGCAGCTGGCTTAGCAAGGCTTGGTGGAGAAGGGGCAGCACGAGCATGCACGCGCCGATGGCTAGTGCCTGCGCAAAGGTGCGCGTTGCACCAAGCAGCGGGGCCAGGCCGGTCACCAGCAGGCAGTATTTATTCATGGCCGGGGGCTCCGAGCAGTTCGCTGCGATGCTGGTCAAAATATCGCAAGGCTTCCTGCTGGGCATCGATCACTGCCCGGGAAGTAACGGTTGCCCCAGCCAGCTGATCGAAGTCACCTTGGTCGCGCCTGAGCGCCCAGCGATTGCCAAGGTCGTGATTGGCAAACTGTGACAGCCAGCCAGACTGTGGGTCGGCGATCTGGCCGCCCAGCCCAGGGCTTTCCTGCTGTTCGACCACCCGAGTGCCAATCAGGCGGCCTTCGGCGTCGATGGCAATGGTCAGTTTGATAGGGCCAGCATAGCCCTGCACCTGGCTCACCAGCACGATGGCTGTTGGCGAAGTGCCGTGGGTCGCGCGCAAGGCCGCGAGTATCTTGCTATGCAATGGCTGATCGGCTGGCAGTGGTAAGGCGTTGTCCAGGGGGTGATTGTCGTAACTTTGCGCGGGCAGCACCGCCAGCAATTGGTCTGCCTTAAGTTGGTGCTCGGCATCTGCGATGGCTGGGCCCGTCCAGTCCTGCCAGGCCAGCGTTAACGCCAACGCCGACCCTCCGACGACGAGTAGCAGCAAGCTGCTGCGAACAGGTGCGGTCATGGCGAGACCTGCGGGCGTCGCAAGGCAAACCGATCCAGGGCGGGCACTGCCAGGTTCATCAGCAGGATGGCGAATGCCGTGCCATCCGGGTAATTGCCCCAGGTGCGAATCAGGTAGACCAGCGCGCCTGCGCCAAAGCCAAACAACAGCCTGGCCAGGTTGGTCTTGGGGCCGGACACAGGCTCCGTGGCGATGAAGAACGCCGCCAGCATGGTTGAGCCGCTGAACAGGTGCAGCAGTGGCGAACCGTTCGAATCCGAGCCGGAGCCATTCCAGGCCAGCAGACTGAACAGAAACAGGCCGGCCAGCAGGCCTGCCGGGGCATGCCAGCTGATAACCTTGCGCTGCAAGAGAAACAGCCCACCGAACAGCAGTGCCAGGTTGACCCACTCGCTGTTGCGGCCGCCAAATTTGCCAAAGCCGGAGTGGCTGGCGAAGAGTTCGTCGATGGTCAGGCTGCGGTTGTGGCGCAGGCCATCGAGAATGGTCGGCCCCGCCCAGGCATCGATTTGGCTGTCACTGCCGGACACCAGCTGCAGGCTATCGATAAAGCCAACGGCCTGGCTGGGCCAGTGGGTCATGTGCAGCGGAAAGTTCAGCAGCACAAAGGCGTAACCGACCATTGCCGGGTTGAACAGGTTGCGGCCCACTCCGCCAAAGGCCTGCTTGCCGACGCCGATGGCAATGCCTGCTGCAGTCACGGGCAACCACCAGGGCGCTTGCACAGGCAGGGCGATGGCCAACAGCACGGCAGTCACCAGGGCACTGCCATCGTTCAATGCCGGTAGAACAGGTTGTCGACGTACAGCCAGCAGTGCCGCTTCGCAACTCAATGCACTGCTGGAGCACAGCAACAGGCTGAATAGCACCCCCCAGCCCTCTGTCCAGAGCGCTGCAAGCAAGCCCGGTAGACAGGCCAGCAGCACCAGGCCCATGGCCTTGCGTAGCCGTGGGTCAGGGTTTGCCATGGTCGTGCCCGGCCGCTGCAGGCGCAGCATCGGCAGCGGTGGCTTTTTGCGCCTTGATCCGTTCGAGGGCGGCCTTGATAGCATCTGGCGCGCCTTGTGTGGCTCCGGCCGTACGTGCCAGACGCTGCGCCTCCCGGCGTGCGATATCGCGTTGCAGGCGGGCGTTGCGCTGTTCGTGGCGCTGGCGCGCATGATCGCGGCGCTGGCGGCGGACCTGCAGTTGTTCGGGGGTATGGGCCAGGCCGCTGACAATTGGCACCACCGTGGCTGGCAGTGGATGCATGTCGATGCAATCGACCGGGCAGGGCGCCAGGCAAAGGTCACAGCCGGTACATTCGCTGGCGATGACCGTGTGCATCAGCTTGGCGGCGCCAACGATGGCGTCGACCGGGCAGGCCTGGATGCATTTGGTACAACCGATGCATTCGGCTTCGCGAATGTAGGCGACCTGGGGTGGTGCGCTTCCTCGCTGTGGGTCAGGCGCAAGCAGTGGCACCTCCAGCAGCACGGCCAGCGCGGCGATGGTTTCGCTACCGCCTGGCGGGCACTTGTTGATGGCCTCGCCCGCAGCCAGGCCTTCGGCGTAGGGCCGACAGCCATTGTGGCCGCATTTGCCGCACTGGGTCTGTGGCAACAGGGCGTCGATGCGTTGAATCAAGTTCATTGAGTGAAAAGTCCGTTGAATCCCGAGAACGCCAGGGCCATGACACCCGTACCGATCAATGTAATGGGCAAGCCGCGCAGCGCAGCCGGTACATCAGGGTGCTGGCTGCGCTGGTGCAGGTCGTCGAACAGCACCAGCGCAAGCCAGAAGCCCAGGCCGGCCGCTATCCCCCAGCACAACGTTGCAAGCGCCGAGGTGTCATCTTCCGTCACTTGCAGCACCAGGCCCAGCAGCAAGGCATTGCCCAGCAAGGGCAGCGCAAGGTCCTCGGTGGGCCATTGCGGGCGTAGCCTGGCCAACACCTGCGGCACGCCCCATGCCAGCAACGCCAGCCAGGGCAGCAGCAGGAACAGGCGCAAGTCCTGTAAATGCCAGGGCGCCATGATCAACCGGTCGAGCGCTTGCCCGCCGCTTGCCCCGAGCGCTATCGAAAGGGCGCCTGCCAGGCCACAGACCTGCAGGCGCAGCCGGCTCAGCGGCTGTTGTTGCAGGAGTAGGTGGCTGAACAGCGCAGCGCTGGCGAGGATCAGCATATAGTCGTTCATGAGAATGACGATAGCCGGGAATCGCCTGGCGCGTCCGGCATTGGCGCTGCAGATGGAACTGCCCCGGCGGTGAGGCCGGGGCAGGAGGCTTACTTGATGCGCTGACCTGGCTTGGCGCCGCTGTCAGGGCTGAGCAGGTAGATCTCTTCGCCGCCAGGGCCGGCCGCCATGACCATGCCCTCGGATACGCCAAAGCGCATTTTCCGCGGCTTGAGGTTGGCCACCATCATGGTCAGGCGGCCTTCCAGCTGGGAGGGGTCCGGATAGGCCGACTTGATGCCGGAGAACACGTTGCGGCGTTCGTCGCCGATGTCCAGGGTCAGTTGCAGCAGCTTGTCGGCGCCAGGCACGGCTTCAGCCTTGACGATCAGCGCGACGCGCAGGTCGACCGCGGCAAAGGTGTCGAACTCGATTTCGGCCGACAGCGGGTCCTTGGTCAGCTCGCCGTTGCCGGCTGGTGCCTGGGCTTCGGCGGCCAGCAGGTCTTCCTTGCTGGCGGCGACCATGGCTTCGACCTTGGCCGGTTCGATACGGCTCATCAGCGCCTTGAACGGGTTCAGCTGGTGGTTTTCCAGGCGCGACTGGTGGTCGTTCCAGGTCAGTGGCGCGACGTTGAGGAATGCCTCGGCATCGGCGGCGAGCAGCGGTAGCACCGGTTTGAGGAAGACCACCAGCTGGCGGAACAGGTTGATGCCTTGGGCGCAGATGGCCTGGACTTCGTCCTGCTTGCCTTCCTGTTTGGCCAGCGACCAAGGTGCCTTGTCGGCGATCCAGGCGTTGGCACGGTCGGCCAGGGCCATGATTTCGCGCATGGCGCGGCCGAAGTCGCGACCTTCGTAGGCTTCGGCGATCGACGGGGCGGCAGCGAGGAAGGCCTCGGTCAGCTCCGGCGCAGCATCGCCCGCGACCATCACGCCGGCATTGCCCTTGTGGATGAAGCCGGCGCAACGGCTGGCGATGTTGACCACCTTGCCGACCAGGTCGGAGTTGACCTTCTGCACGAAGTCCTCGAGGTTCAGGTCGAGGTCATCGACGCCACGGCCAAGCTTGGCGGCATAGTAGTAGCGCAGGTACTCCGGTTGCAGGTGGTCCAGATAGGTGCGGGCCTTGATGAAGGTGCCACGCGACTTGGACATCTTGGCGCCGTTGACGGTCAGGTAGCCGTGCACGTTGACTGCGGTCGGCTTGCGGAAGCCGGCGCCTTCGAGCATGGCAGGCCAGAACAGCGCGTGGAAGTTGACGATGTCCTTGCCGATGAAGTGGTACAGCTCGGCCTTGGAGCCTTCGCTCCAGAAGGCGTCGAAGTCCAGCTCCGGGCGGCGTGCACAGAGGTTCTTGAAGCTGGCCATGTAGCCAATCGGCGCGTCCAGCCAGACGTAGAAGTACTTGCCAGGCTCGCCCGGGATCTCGAAGCCGAAGTACGGCGCATCACGCGAGATGTCCCACTCCTGCAGGCCGGAATCCAGCCATTCGGCGAGCTTGTTGGCGACGGCGTCCTGCAAGGTGCCGCTGCGCGTCCACTGCTGCAGCATGGCCTGGAAGTCCGGCAGCTTGAAGAAGAAGTGCTGGGAATCGCGCAGTACCGGGGTGGCACCGGAAATCGCTGACTTGGGGTTCTTCAGTTCGGTCGGGGCGTAGGTGGCGCCGCATTTTTCGCAGTTGTCGCCGTACTGGTCTTCAGCCGCGCATTTCGGGCAGGTGCCCTTGATGAAACGGTCGGCGAGGAACATGCCCTTTTCAGGGTCGAAGTACTGGGTCACCGAACGGGTAGCGATGTGCCCGGCATCACGCAGGCGGCCGTAGATCAGGCTCGATAGCTCGCGGTTTTCGTCGCTGTGGGTGGAGTGGAAGTTGTCGAAGTCCACCAGGAAGTCGGCGAAGTCGCCGCTGTGCTCGGCCTGGACATTGGCGATCAGCTGCTCAGGGGTGATGCCTTCCTTCTCGGCACGCAACATGATGGCCGAACCGTGGGCATCGTCGGCGCAGACGTAGATGCACTGGTTGCCGCGCAGCTTCTGGAAGCGCACCCACATGTCCGTCTGGATGTACTCCAGCATATGGCCAAGGTGGATGGATCCATTGGCATAGGGCAGGGCGCTGGTAACGAGAATCTGACGTGGCTCGGACATGGTGGCTCGGCTACTTATCTGGCTCGGGTAAAAATGAGGGTGATCGGCCACTATAAAGGGCCGGCGAAGATATTTCACCCCAAGCACGCATCTGCTGACGATTGACGGGTTAGGATAGGCGTCTGTTTTGTACTCAGTTTGCCAATGGGAGTGTCCATGAGTGCCGTCACCCGTGCCGCCGTCGAAGGCGTGCTTCGCCAGTACACCGACCCCTACCTGAACCAGGACCCGGTCAGCGCCGGTTGCGTGCGCGCCATCGACATCCAGGGTGGGCAGGTCGCTGTGCAGTTGCAGCTGGGCTATGCCGCCGGCCTGTTCAAGAACGGCTGGGCCCAGGTGCTGCAGACTGCGATCGAGAACCTCGAGGGCGTCAGTTCGGCCCAGGTGTCGATCGACTGCGTGGTCGCCGCGCACAAGGCCCAGGCCCAGGTGCCAGCCATGGCCAACGTCAAGAACATCATTGCCGTGGCCTCGGGCAAGGGCGGGGTCGGCAAGTCGACCACCGCCGCCAATCTGGCCTTGGCCCTGGCCCGTGAAGGCGCCCGGGTGGGCATTCTCGATGCCGACATCTATGGCCCCAGCCAGGGCGTGATGTTCGGTATCGCCGAGGGTACCCGCCCGCAGATTCGTGAGCAGAAGTGGTTCGTGCCGATCAAGGCCCATGGCGTGGAAGTGATGTCCATGGCGTTCCTCACCGATGACAACACGCCGATGGTCTGGCGTGGCCCGATGGTGTCCGGTGCGTTGTTGCAGCTGGTCACCCAGACTGCCTGGGACGACCTGGATTATCTGGTCATCGACATGCCGCCAGGTACCGGCGATATCCAGCTGACCCTGGCGCAGAAGGTGCCGGTGGCCGGTTCGGTAATCGTCACCACGCCACAGGACCTGGCCCTGCTGGATGCCAAGAAGGGCGTGGAGATGTTCCGCAAGGTCAACATCCCGGTGCTGGGCGTGGTGGAAAACATGGCCGTGCACATCTGCTCGAACTGCGGCCATGCCGAGCACCTGTTCGGTGAAGGCGGTGGTGAAAAGCTGGCGGTGCAATACGGCGTCGAACTGCTGGCCTCGCTGCCGCTGTCGATGCTGATCCGCGAGCAGGCCGACAGCGGCAAGCCGACGGCGATCGCCGAACCGGAGAGCCAGATTGCCATGGTCTACCAGGAACTGGCCCGCCAGGTGGGCGCGCGGATCGTGCTGCAGGAAGCAGCGGCGCCGGCGATGCCGAGCATCACCATCAGCGAAGATTGAGGCAGCACTTGTGGGAACGGCCTTGCCGGTCCCACAAGGCCGCAGATGCTTTGCAGTCAGGCATAAAAAAACCCGCCAGAAGGCGGGTTTTTTTGAAAGCTAGGAAGCTAAATCGACTTAGGCGATTTGAACTTCTTCAGCCTGCATGCCTTTCTGGCCGCGGGTAGCGACGAAAGTAACAGCCTGGCCTTCTTTCAGGGTTTTGAAGCCGTCAGCTTGGATGGCTTTGAAGTGCACGAACAGGTCGTCGCCCGACTGAGGGGTGATGAAGCCGTAGCCTTTCTCATCGTTGAACCACTTAACAACACCGGATTGACGGTTGGACATTTTTCTGTCTCCTTGGACAATTTGATAACGGTCAGGAAAAACCCTGCCCGGGACTGAGCGCAAAGAGAGCAGAAAATTCAGCGATGGGCCGATCAGGATCGTGCATCAAACTAGAGATTCTCGGTGTCACGTGCAGCACAGTGGCGTCACCTTACCCCACTTTCCACGAGCTGCCAATGGTCTGTGAACGCTTTACGCAAATTCGGATCGACGGCGGCTGCAGCCCCCGTCCGGCGCGGGATGAGGCACTGGAACTTTAACCCGGGCTTCGGGACCGGTAAGATGCGCGTCTGGATTTTCCCCTCGCAACTCTTCAGGACACCCCGCCATGAGCATCAAATCGGACAAGTGGATTCGCCGCATGGCGCAGGAACACGGCATGATCGAACCGTTCGTCGAGCGCCAGGTGCGCGGCGAGCAGGACAGCCGGGTCATCTCCTTCGGCGTCTCCAGCTACGGCTACGACGTGCGCTGCGCCGACGAATTCAAGGTGTTCACCAACATCAACTCGGCCACCGTCGACCCGAAGAACTTCGACGCCGGCAGCTTCGTCGACATCAAGAGCGATGTCTGCATCATTCCGCCAAACTCCTTCGCCCTGGCCCGTACCGTCGAGTACTTCCGCATCCCGCGTGACGTGCTGACCATCTGCCTGGGCAAGAGCACCTACGCCCGTTGCGGCATCATCGTCAACGTCACCCCGCTCGAGCCGGAGTGGGAAGGCCACGTGACCCTGGAGTTCTCCAACACCACCACGCTGCCGGCGAAGATCTACGCCAACGAAGGCGTGGCGCAGATGCTGTTCCTGCAGTCCGACGAAGAATGCGAAGTGTCGTACAAGGACCGTGGCGGCAAGTACCAGGGCCAGCGCGGCGTCACCCTGCCACGCACCTGATCCGACGAGCGCGGGGAATTAGTTTCCCTGATGGCACTCCAAGAGTTTGAACAGCGCCGATACGTATGCAGCGTATCGGCCCTCGTCCAGGAGCTGCCAATGAAACTCAACCCCGCAATCAGTGCCAAGCTGGCCGTACTGCAGCCCAACCAGATCGGGTTGCTGGCGTGGTCACTGCTGGCGCATCCCTTGCCAATGCAGGCCGGTGGCGTTCCGCACCAGCCTGACCCCGATACGCCGCAGCCGCCGGAACCAGGCGAACATCCGCCCATGGAACCGGGTGAGCCGACCCTGCCGGACGAGCCACCACCGTCTCCCGTAGCCTGACTAGTTGGCGAGTGCCCACACCCGGTCGCCCCCTGCGACGAACGCGCGGGCGTCCGAGCCAGGCTCTATCGTCCATCCCCCGGTAAATTCGCCGAACGCCGGCAGCAGGCTGACCTGAGCATCGATCAGGAAGCAAGGCAGCCTGAGCCGTTGCCGTGCCCGTCCTCGCAGCACATAAACTGGATGCACATGGCCGGCCAGCACCGGATGGGTGGGGTGAGGCAGGGGGTCGTGCCGCAGGGCAAAGGGTTCCAGCAGCAAAGGTTCATCCCTTGCTTCGATACCCAGTTCGACCGGCGGGTCGCCGGCATGGCGATCATGGTTGCCACGCACCAGCACGACCTTCAGCGCGCCATGGCTGTTTTTCCACCTGCGCAGGCTGGCCAGCATGCCGGGTGAATGTGCGGCGCGCGCATGAAGGAAGTCACCGAGGATGACCAACTGCTCGCAGTCATAGCTGTTCAGCAACGTGTCCAGGCGTGCCAGCGTGGCGGCTGTGGTGCCGCGCGGAACCGGTTGATGCAAGGCCCGATAGCTGGCGGCCTTGCCGATATGGACGTCAGCCACCAGCAAGGTGCGGCGGGCTGGCCAGTAGATGGCCTTGTCCGGTAACAGCCAGAGCGTTTCGCCGCAGTGCTCGATCGACAAGTAACTGTTCATGGCCGGTTTGCCGCTTTTTCCAGGTCGGCCACCATCCGCGCAATGCGGTCTGCCAACTTTTCCGTGCTCAAGGTCTCGCGCATGCCTTCGACCAGCAGGGCGAACGCCAAGGGGCCTGGCCGTTGCAGCGTGCGCAGGTCCAGTTGCAGGCTGTGCATCTTGAGCAACTGGCGGTGCAGGCGCTCGATCTCCAGTTCTTCGCTCAGGACTTCATCGCGCGCCTGGCCGAGCAGCAAGTTGCCGGCGTCATGTTTGCGGAATACTTCATAGAACAACCCGCTGGAGGCCTGAATCTGCCGCGTGCTCTTCTGCGCGGCCGGGTAACCGCCGAATACCAGCCCGGCGATCTGGGCGATTTCACGAAACCGTCGCAACGCCATCTCGCCGGCGTTCAGGCTGGCCAGCACATCCTCCAGCAGGTTGTCGCCAGACAGCGCCTCAGGCAGGCAGCGGGCCCAATCCACGGTACTGGGGCTGAGCAGTTCGAAACCATAGTCGTTCACGGCGATGGAGACCGACAGTGGTTGCACCCGGCTCACCCGCCAGGCGATCAAGTTGGCCAGGCCCAGGTTGGCCATGCGCCCGGCAAAGGGGTAGAGGAACAGGTGCGAGCCCTGGCGCGATGCCAGCGTTTCGGCCAGCAGCGTGCTGCAGGTGGGCAAGGCCGACCACTGCGCCTGCAAGGCCAGCAACGGCCGTACGGCCTGCATCTCCGAGCCGTGGTAGCGCCCATGGGCGGCAGCATCGAGTTGCTCGACCAGTGCGTCGGCCAGTTCGTTGGACAGCGGCATGCGCCCGCCATTCCAACGCGCCACGGCGGCCTTGCGCGCGGTGCTGCGGCGCACGTAGGCGGTCATGCCTTCCACCCGTACCAACTCCAGGACCCGGCCGGCGAACACCAGGGTGTCGCCAGGGCGCAGGCGGGCAATGAAAGCTTCCTCGACACTGCCAAGGTGCTTGCCACCACCACCCTTGCTCCAATACTTGAGCTGCAGGCTGGCTTCGCTGACGATGGTGCCGATGCCCATGCGGTGACGCCTCGCCAGGCGCTCGCTGGCCACCCGCCAGACCCCGTCGGGGTGTGCTTCGACACGCCGATAGTCGGGGTAGGCCGTCAGTGCGTGGCCACCGTGATTGACGAAATCCAGTGCCCATTGCCACTGGCTGTCGCGCAAGTCACGGAAGGCCCAGGTGCTGCGCACCTCCTCGAGCAGTTCGGCGGGGCGAAAGCCATTGCCCAAGGCCATGCTGACCAGATGCTGAACCAGCACGTCCAGGCACAGCCGCGGCGAACGGCGCGCTTCGATATGGCCGGAAGCCAGTGCGGCGCGGGCTGCGGCGGCTTCCACCAGCTCCAGGCTATGGGTTGGCACCAGGGTGATGCGCGAGCGGCGCCCTGGCGCGTGGCCAGAGCGCCCGGCGCGCTGCATGAGGCGAGCAATGCCTTTGGCCGAGCCGATCTGCAACACCCGTTCGACCGGCAAAAAGTCCACCCCAAGGTCCAGGCTGGAGGTGCAGATCACTGCCTTGAGCGTGCCCTGCTTGAGGCTGAGTTCTACCCAGTCGCGGGTTGCCCGGGCCAGCGAGGCATGGTGCAGGGCGATCTGCCCGGCCCAGTCGGGGCGGGCATCCAGCAGGGCCTGGTACCAGAGCTCGGCCTGGGCACGGGTGTTGGTGAACACCAGGCTGCTGGCGCTGGCGTCGAGTTGCTGGGCAACCTGGTCGAGCATCTTCAGGCCCATGTGCCCGGCCCAGGGGAAGCGCTCGATGGCATCGGGCAGCAAGGTGTCGACCACCAACTGCTTGTCCTGGCGGCCTTTCACCAGCAGGCCTCCTCCCGGCAACAGCACCTCGAGGGCGTGCGGCAGATTGCCGAGCGTGGCCGATAAGCCCCAGGTCATCAGGCCCGGGTGCCAGCGACGCAACCGGGCCAAGGCCAGTTGCAGTTGCACGCCGCGCTTGTTGCCAAGCAGTTCGTGCCATTCATCCACCACCACCAGGCGCAGGCTGGCGAAGTCTTCGGCGGCTTGTGCGCGGGTCAGCAGCAGGGTCAAGCTTTCCGGCGTGGTGATCAGGGTGCTTGGCAGGCGCCGGGCCTGGCGAGCGCGCTCGGCACTGCCGGTATCGCCGCTGCGCACGCCGACCGTCCAGTTCAGGCCAAGCTCATCCAGCGGCGTTTGGAGGGCGCGGGCAGTATCAGCGGCCAGTGCGCGCATGGGCGTGATCCACAGCACCTGCAGCGCCGCAGGCTGGCGCCCGGTTGCTGACTTGGCGAAGGCACGCAATGCCGCCAGCCAGACCGCATAAGTCTTGCCCGCGCCGGTGCTGGCATGCAGCAGCCCGGAGTCACCACGGCCAACCGCAGCCCATACCTGGCGTTGGAAGGCGAAGGGCTTCCAGCCACGGGCAGTGAACCAGGCATTGGCAAGGTCGGACGAGGCGGGCATGCGTGCAAGCAGTCCTGAGAAGGCTGTGCTTCTACAGACCACTCGCCGCATGCATTGGTTTTACCCGATCAGTTGGCTAGCAGGTAGCCGCTGCGCAACACCTGTTCGCCGGCGACATGGGCGATGACCATGCCGGCCGTGGCCATGCGCCGCACGCTGCGGGCATAGAGCAGGCCGGGCTGGCTGTTGCGCACGGCAGTCACGCGGTCATTGAGCGGGTCGATGACTTCGGCGATCAATTGCCCGGCCTCCAGGTGCTCGCCTGGGCGGGCGTGGTACACCAGCAGCCCGCCCAGGGGCGCGGCCACGGGTTCGACGGCGGCCAGTGGCGTGGCCGGGCGTGATAGCTCCGGTAGTGGTGCGGCAATACCTTCGATGACACTGGCGTAAGTCAGGTAGTCGAGAATCGCCTGGCAGTCCTGGCTGGCCAGGTCATGGCTAACGTCGGCTTGGCCACGCAGTTCGACGGTGACCGAAACGCTGCCCAGCGGGATCGGGAAGTGCTTGCCAAAGCGTTGCTGCAGTTGCCACCAGACCAGACTGAAGCATTCGTCGAACGACTGCCCGCCGGAATCAGTAGCCAGCAGGCTGGCCTGGGCGCCCAGGTAGCGCGCCAGGGGTTCGACCTGCGGCCAGGCTTCGGGCGTGGTGTAGAGGTGTTCGACCGCTTCGAAGTCGCAGTGCAGGTCCAGTACCAGATCGGCATCGCAGGCCAGTCGTTGCAGGGTCAGTCGCTGGGACTGCAACGGCGTGCGCGCTGGGTGGGCGTCCAAGCCACGACGCAGGTATTCGCGGATGAGCGCCAGGTTGTGGGCCGGGTTCTGGGTCAGGTGGCCTTCGATCTGGTCGCCGATGCTGTCGGACAGGTCGACAAAATTGCGGTTGAAATTCTCGCCGCTCTGCAGCTCGAAACGGCCCAGGGGCGCGTCCAGCATCACCTGCTCCAGGCCGACCGGGTTGGCCACCGGTACCAGGATGATTTCGCGCAGCAGGCGACCCTGCTGTTCCAGCTCGGCCAGGCGGCGCTTGAGATGCCAGGCCACCAGCATGCCGGGCAGTTCGTCGGCATGCAGCGAGGCCTGGATATACACCTTGGCGCCACCGCGTGGGCCGAAGTGGAAGCTGTGCAATTGGCGGGTAATGCCCGGTACGGGCGAAAGCAGGTCGTGGGTCGAATGGTGCATGGTGGTCCTGGCTGCGTGGCGAAAACGGTCTGCGACACGGGTCGGCTCAAAGATAGAAGCATAATTTCCGATATCGCGCCTCACCGCGTTGCCTTCTTTCAGACCAGCAATGCCTGCAGGCTGGCCAGGTCATCGGCTTCCTCGACCGGCTTGTCCAGGCGCCAGCGCAACATCCGCGGAAACCTGACGGCGATGCCGCTCTTGTGACGTTTGGACAGCGCAATGCCCTCGAAGCCCAACTCGAACACCAGCGTCGGGGTGACGCTACGTACCGGACCGAAGGTTTCCACCGTGGTCTTGCGAATGATCGCATCCACCTTGCGCATCTCTTCGTCGCTGAGCCCGGAATAAGCCTTGGCGAAGGGCACTAGCGCGCGGTCGGGCGTGCCGGGTGGCGCGTTCCATACCGCGAAGGTGTAGTCGCTGTAGAGGCTGGCGCGGCGGCCATGCCCGCGCTGGGCATAAATCAGTACCGCATCGATGCTGAACGGGTCGATCTTCCACTTCCACCACAGGCCCATGTCCTTTGTCCGGCCCACGCCGTACAGGGCATCACGCTGCTTGAGCATCAACCCTTCAACGCCCAGGCTGCGCGACTTTTCACGTTGCCGGGCCAGGTCGCTCCAGTCGGTGCCATCGAGCAGCGGTGAAAGCAGCAGCGGGGCCAACGGGCACTCTGCCACCAGACGCTGCAACTGCTGGCGCCGTTCATGTTGCGGGCGGCTGCGCCAGTCCTCGCCTTGCCATTCCAGCAAGTCATAGGCTTGCAGTACGACCGGGGCGTCAGCCAGCAGCTTTTTGCCCAGGTTCTTGCGGCCAAGGCGCTGCTGCAGCACGGCGAACGGCTGCACCGCTGGTGTATCGGCGCTGACGCCCGGCTTCCAGACCAGGATCTCACCGTCGAGCACCGTGCCGTCCGGCAAGCTTTCGGCCAGGCCGTGCAGCTCGGGAAAGCGCTCGGTGACCAGCTCCTCGCCCCGTGACCAGACCCATAGTTGACCCTCGCGCTTGACGACCTGGGCGCGAATGCCGTCCCACTTCCATTCGATTTGCCACGCAGCTGGCGGACCGAGCAGGGCCTCGAATTGTTCTGGCGGGGCCTGCAGGGCGTGAGCCAGGAAGAATGGGTACGGTTGGCCACCGCGCTGGCTATGTTCATCAGTGGACTCTTCGGCGATCAGCTTGAGGTAACTGGCGGCTTTCGGGCGATGGCCGATGTCCGTATAGCCGACCAGTCGCTGGGCCACGCGCTTGGCATCCAGCCCCGCCAGTTGTGCCAGGGCGCGGGTGACCAGCAGCTTGGATACCCCGACACGAAAGCTGCCGGTGATCAGTTTCAGGCACAACATCAGGCTCGGACGGTCCAGTTGTGCCCACAAGGGGAGCAGGCGTTGCTGGAGTTCTTCAGCGGGCAGGCCGCGCAAGGGCAGCAGATGGGCTTCGACCCAGTATGCCAGGCCGTCGTCGCTGGCATGGGCGGCTTGCGGCAACAGCAGCGAGATGGTTTCGGCCAGGTCGCCCACCGCCTGATAGCTCTCTTCGAACAACCATTCGGGCAACCCCGCCAACGCCGTGGCCAACTCACGCAGCACGCGGGTCGGCACCAGCTGGCGGGGGCGCCCGCCAGCAAGGAAATAGACAGCCCAGGCGGCATCTGCGGCGGGTGCTGCCGCAAAGTAGTCACGCAAGGCTTCGAGCTTGGCATTGCTGGAGGTGGTGGCATCCAGGCGCAGGTACAGTTCGGCGAAGGCTTTCATGCCTCTGGCTCCGTGGCTACGGTGTCATCCTCTTCGCCGTACTCGGTGATGAACGCACGGGCATCCAGCCCTTGTTCGTTGAGGTAGCGCACCAACACGTTTACCGAGCCGTGGGTAACCATGACCCGTTCGGCTCCGGTCTGGCCGATGGCCCACAGCAGCCCCGGCCAGTCGGCGTGGTCGGACAGCACGAAGCCACGGTCCACCCCACGCCGTCGTCGGGTACCGCGCAACAGCATCCAGCCGCTGGCAAATGCATCGCTGTAATCGCCGAAACGGCGCATCCAGCTGCTGCCTGCGGCAGAGGGGGGCGCCAGGATCAATGCCTGGCGCAGCAGTGGGTCGTTGCGCGGAACATCACCGGCATAACGGGTGCTCGGCAGGTGCACACCGGCTTCTCGGTAGACCCGGTTCAGCGGCTCGACAGCGCCATGCACGAGGATCGGCCCGATCTCCGGGTCCAGGCCGTGGAGTATTCGCTGAGCCTTGCCGAACGCGTAGCAGAACAGCACGCTGGCCTTGCCTTGCTCACAATTGCTGCGCCACCAGGCGTTGATCCCGGCAAAAATGTGCGCCTGGCTGGGCCAGCGGTAGATGGGCAGGCCGAAAGTGGACTCGGTGATGAAGGTATGGCAGCTCAACGGCTCGAAGGCTGCGCAGGTGCCATCCGGCTCGACTTTGTAATCACCCGAAGCAACCCAGACTTCGCCCTGGTACTCGAGGCGCACCTGCGCCGAGCCCAGCACATGGCCAGCCGGGTGCAGGCTGAGGGTGACGCCGTGATGCAGGATGCGTTCACCGTACGGCAGGGTCTGCAGGTCGATGTCCTGGCCCAGTCGGCTGCGCAGGATGCCGGCGCCGGGGGCTGCGGTCAGGTAGTGGCGGTTGCCGGTGCGGGCATGGTCGCCATGACCATGGGTGATCACGGCGCGCTCGACCGGGCGCCAGGGGTCTATGTAGAAGTCGCCAGGCGGGCAGTACAGGCCTTCGGGGCGAGCGATGACGAGGTCCATGGGTTGGGCGCACTGGTTTGGGGTTACCAGTTAGGAGCCGTGGGTCGGTGTGGAAGTTCGGATGGAGTTGGCGCTGAAAATCTTGTGGCGAGCACCTGGTGGCCCTGACTCGCCCTCCGACCTTTCGCAAAGCCCTTACCGCCCTGGCACCAACGTCAACCGCTGGCTGCCATAAGCCCGCCCGAAGTTCTGCGGCTGCAGCGGCAAGCTCATGAACCGCCCCGTGAACCAGGCGTCCAGCCCGTCGCTGTAGTGCGAGCTGGCCGGGTTGCCCGACTGGCCGTTGCTGGTCAGGACCTGCAGCGGCTCGGCCTGGCCGAAGTCAACGATCATCCGCGCCGAGGCCGGCAGGCGGGTGTCGAAATTGCTGCCCCAGGCGTAAGGGGTCAGGGCCGGGGTGCTGAAGTCGCCACCGGCGGCCATTGGCGAGCGGTTCATTGCATCGCCCAGGCCGTGGTAGGCAGGGGCCGGCCAGCGGTACTGGTGCAGCTTGCCCCACTGCCAGGCACGGCGGTCACTGCCCAGTTGCGCGGTGCCGGCATCCACGGCGGCCGCCAGGCTGCGGGCGAGGATGGTCGGTTTGTCTTCTTTCTGCGGCGTGTTGCGATCGTCCCAGAACGGGCTGTCATCGCGGCCCAGCAAGTGGTCAGCCTGGGCCGAGTACGACAGGCGGGCGTTGCTGACGAACGCCTGCCAGGCAGGGCTGGATTCCGGGCCGAGCTCGTCGAGGAAGGTCTGCCGGGTGACTTCCTGGATGAACAGCTCGTACAGCGCTGCATCCGCCGACACCGGGCTCAGACGGCCATCGAAGGCCTTCAACCGAGCCAAGGCGTTGCGCGCCTTGTCACGCTGGGCCGCAGGCAGGGCGTCGATCGCCTGCTTCAGTTGCTGGGCCATGCCGGGGGCGTCGAACATCTGCTTGAGCTTGTCGGCCAGCAGCGTTACCTGGTCGTTCTGCAGGGCCATCAGGCTGCGGCTGTCGTGGCGACCGTTGCCGGCCAGCTGGCCCAGGCGCTCGGCGCGCTCGGGGTAGTACCAGGTACTGGACAGCTGCATGCCATAGCCACGCGGCAGGCTGCGCTGGTTGGCGTGGGCGATCCAGCCGGCCGGTGGGTCCTGGTCATACGGGTGCAACATGGGGTCGGCATAGCCATCCCAGTCATAGCGGCCGTCCCAGCCAGGCGACGGCAACAGGCCCTGGCCTTCCCGGCGGTTCGGGTAGCGGCCGCTGACTTGCCAGCCGATGTGTTCGGGCTCGGCGAAGACGAAGTTGAGCGCCGCGGTGGCGACTTCTCGGGTGCTGTCGAAGGCGCGCTCGATATTCTGAGCGCGGGTCAGGTCGAACAGCGCGTCGAGGCTACGGTCGCCCTTGAGCTGAGGCAGGCTCAGGGCCAGGCCCAGGCTGGGGTTGCCCGCCTGGGGGAGCAGGGTGCCGTGGCGGGTGTCGTACATTACCTCGCGCTGTGGGCGCTGGCCGCGAACGAAGAAGGTCTCGCTGCGGGCCCGGGCCGGCAACCACTTGCCGTCGGCCAGGTAGCTCACCTGGCTGCCGGCATGGCGCAGTTGCTCCAGATACAGGTCCTGGTTATCGGCCATCACCGCGCTGCTGCTCCAGGCCAGCTTGCCATTGTAGCCGGCCAGCACGATGGGCAGACCAGGCAGTGACAGGCCGGCAACCTGGTACTTGCCCGTGTGGATCTGCACCGGGCTCAGGGCCCAGGCTGCGCGGCTGTCGCTGGCCAGCAGGCTCTTGCCGCTGCGGCTACGTTGCGGGCCTAGTGCCAGGTTGGCCGAGCCGGGGCTGCCGAGCAGGTCAAGATCGGCGAGTTTCTGGCTGGCCGCTGCCAGTGCAGGCAGGCCCGGCAGCTGGCTGCCCAGGTTCAGGCCCTTGAGTTTGTCCACCTCGGCTGCTGCCAGGGGTTCGTCCGGTGCGCCGGGCAGCAGCCAGGGCAGCTTGTCGTTGCCGACTTTCTGCGCCAGGGTCAGGGCGCTGAGTTCTTCCTGCAGGTTCACCGACTGGCTGAACGCATACAGACTGAAGATCAGTGCCGAATCTTCAGGCTTCCAATATTCCGGGCGGTAACCACTACTGGCCAGGCTCGCCGGCAGTTTGTCGCGGTAGCGGAACAGGTAGGCGTTGACGCCGCGGGCATACACCTCGAAGAAGCGCTTCAGGCGTGGCGAGGCGTCTGCGTACTGCTGGGCGGCGCTCTGCTTGAGGTTGGCGGCCCGCATCAGCCGGTCGATGTCCAGCGCATCGCTGCCGGCCAGCTCCGCCAGGCGGCCCTGGGCGAGCAGGCGCATGGCGAGCATCTGCTCGATGCGATCGCCGGCATGCACATAGCCGAGGGTGAACAGCGCGTCATGGAAGCTGCTGCTCTCGATCAGCGGCGCGCCCATGGCGTTGCGCCGGACCGAAACGTTCTGTGCCAGGCCTTTGAGCGGTTGCACACCGGTGGTCGGTGGCACGCTGTCCTGATAGCCACCCATCTGGCAGCCGGCGAGCCCGAGCATGCCGAGCAACGTGGCGGCGGCGCTGAACCGCAGGCGGAAGGGAGGAAGGACGGGGGCGGCCATGACAAGGGCTCCTGCAAGGCGTGGCGGGGTTCGAAAGGCGCTAAGGTAGTGAGCGCGCAGGCGCCGTGCAAGGTGCGGTGGAGGTTTATTTACCAGCGGTACCTGCACCGCCGTCATCGCCGCTGCAGGTACCTGCGTTCAAAGGATCAAGCGCCGTGGCACTTCTTGAACTTTTTCTGGCTGCCGCACGGGCACGGGTCGTTGCGGCCGACGTCCTTCAGGGCGTTGCGCACCGGCTCCTGATGGCCGTGGTTGCAGTGCGGGCCGTGCACATGGCCGTGGTCGTGATCATGATGATCGTGACCGTGGTTGCAGTCCGGGCCATGAACATGGGGTTGCTGGGTCATTGCAGGGTTACTCCGGTATGAGATCGCCGGGGATTATCTCACCACTGCGCGACAAGTGCAGGTCCTGATGGAAGATCAGCCCGGTCTCCAGCTCGCCTTGCAGGCGGTAGTGCAGCGGCTGCCCACTCTTGAGCAGCTTGGCCAATGGCTTGAGGTGTTGCCAGAGGTTGGTCCGCGCTGTGATCTTGAAGGTGCGCCGGGCATGCCCGCCGACACTGCGCCAGAGGCTGACGTCATCCTGCGCCAGCAGCAGGTCGTCGAGCCACACCGAATAGCTCAGGTTGCGAATGAACAGGCGGCTGTCGTTGGGGTTGTCGACGCGCAGGTGCAGGACGAATTCCTGTTGCAGCAGCCGCGCCTTCACCGTTTCCACCTTGTCCAGGTGCAGCTCCGGCTCGCGAGAGTCGTCGCCCCAGCTCGCACAGCCCGCCAGCAGCGCCAGCAGGGCGCTGAGCAGGAGCAGGCGGGTGGCGGCGATCATGCTCAGTTACCGACGTAGCTGGCGCAGCATTTCTTGATCTTATGCAACAATACACTACCAAGGAGTTGATTCATTTTGCACCCTTAATGCTCCATGCCCTGAAGTGGGCTCTCTCGCGGAGTGTGGTCCAGCCCAAAAGAAGGACGGCAGTGTTCCAGTGAATCGTGCTGGCAAAATGCCATTGGTGTGGATAAAATTCACAAAACTCCTATTGAGGTCGTGATATGAAAGCAAGGATGGCAGCAGTTGTAGGGATGTGTGGTTTTGTTATGTCTTCATTCGCTAACGCTGACTGGATAACGACCACGCAAGACGACATTTTCAGTGGCGGTAAGACGGCCATGATGCTGGGATATATCAGTCCTTTTCAATCGGTAGCGATAGACTGCAATTCGGATGGTCTTTCACTGGCACTTCTTCAGAAGGAGAAGTGGCAGGACGGTCGCCCGAGCTCAGCTTGGAATCTGCTTGTTAAAGTCGATGGTGGTGAGGTTCATCGCTTCATCGCTAGTAGCGGTCAGCGTAATACCGAATATGTTCAATACATTACATTCGAGAAAGACGAGATTTTTAAAGTTTTGGCAGAGCTGCGTAATGCCAAGTCGCAGATTTTGCTCGGGCTCCAATCAGAGGAGTTTAACGCCAAATGGTCGGGCACCGCACCTGTAAGTGGCTCCACTCGTGAAACGGATAAATTTATCCAAGCTTGCAAGCTCAAAGGTGCACAACCTCAATGAATGCGGAGGGTAGGCGCTTTCGAATTGAAACGCCTGCTCCTAAAGAATGAGATTATAGGTTGTCTTGTTCCAGTTCCATAACTTCATGCTTGATGGCTAGAAGTTGGATTTGAAGATTTTCCAGTCTTTCGTGCATAAGCTCAATGTGATGCTCTCTAGAATGATTTGATGTCTCGTCGTTGAGCTCCATCATGTTGATGTTGCTTGTAGAGGTGTTGACCTCGCTTATCCAAGCTTTCAAAATTTGATAAGAAGGTGTGTCATCCTGCTTGCAAAAATTAGTAATGGTCATGCCAGATGCACGAAACTTGGCGATTATGGCAGTACGCTCTCTATCGGTGTATCGTTTTGCTTGTTTAGCGTTGGAGAATTTGCGAGCCATTTTATGTCGCCTCCTGTACAAACATATGAATCCAGCTTCCTGAGACTCGCCCTTCCTATGGGGGCAGGTTATCAGAATATCCAGTGAAGCAGCGCCGTTGCCATTGCCACGCCTAGCAACGCCACAGCGATGAAAACCCAGTCTAAGAATGACAGATGATTGCCCATATCAATTGCACCTCGGAAGCGTCACTGGTCATCCAGATGAATAGGGCGGCAGCTGTAATTGCGGTTGCTCAGTAATGCAACTCATTCTTATCTAGTGATGAGTTCATGTTCAAGGCTCCATTCAGATTGAGCAAATGCCGTGGAGCTTTCAAAGCGTAGCACTGTCTTTCCGTATTGGTATCAAAGCGGCTTATCGAAAAACCGAGCGTGGCTCATGGTTACAAGTCTCAATCAAAACGATAATCATTCATGATTGCTTGTGGAAAGCGAGCCTGCATCAGGTGTGATTAACCTTCTCGCCCCAAAATTTCTGGTGCAGATTGAAGTCAGATTGACGATTTGGTCAGGAAATTAATACTGGTGATCTTGCCTGAGGTGCTAAGCCAAATGCGAGGCAGCAGATAGGAAACGTTCTCGAATCTAAAATAAGTTTAGGTCGTCAGGATTGGTCGCCTCTGATCTGAGTGACAGAGGCGTGGCTGGCGCCAGAGCTTTTACGCTGCCTTCACTCGTTGCACTGTAGATACTGCACAGCCCACAATTTCAGCAGTCTTGCGGATGCTCTTGCCTGCATTGAGGCATTCTTTGATGCGGTTATGAAGTGCCTGATCGACCTGTCTGCCCTTGTAAACATCTCTGGTCTTGGCATTCTCGATGCCCTCAGCCTGACGGCGGCGGCGATCTTCGTAGTCCTTGCGTGCTACCACAGCCAGCATGTCGAGCAGCATCCCGTTGACAGCGTTGATCATGCCTTTGGTGAAGTCGTCTTGACCTTGGGCGGGCTTCAATGCGGCATGGCTGGTGGCTAAGTCGAGGGATACCACAGTGACTTTCTTGGCTGCGATGATGGCTTTCAGGCTTGCCCAATCATCAGGAGACAAGCGGGACAATCTGTCCACCTGCTCAATCAGCAGCACGTCACCGTCATGGCTGTCATCCAGTAAACGAAACAGTTCAGGACGATGGAGCTTGGTCCCTGATTCGTTCTCTGTGTAGAAGGCAGCGATCTTGTGACCATTGTCAGCAGCGAACTGAACGAGAGCGCCTTTGGCACGGCTGGCGTCTTGGGAGTCGGTCGAAGCTCGAAGGTATGCACGGATGAACATGGTGGCTGATGCCTTGTATCGTTTTGGATGTACCGATTATAGGTGTGCTCGTTAGGGTTGTCTATAGAGTTATTCGGTACACTCGTGTGGTGTCGTTTGCCTGTGCTCGTTGACCTATACCCAATTCGTTACGGTGTATCTGTTCCGGCCAAGGAGGAGATAGCAGCATTTACAGCGTCAGCGTTGTATTCGAGTGTTTCCAGTACTGCCATGATGTTCTCATGAACGCTTGGTGAGCCTTTTGCTTCGATCCATAGCGCCACCTCTTCGAGTCCAGCGGCTATGGCGTCTTGGTTGTTCCTGAATTCAACACATAAGTGCAACGCTCACCCCTGTATGCACTTCGTACGGCGTCTTCCAGCCCAAGCGCTTGCGCGGGCGTAGATTGATCCTCGCTACTGAGTCATCTGCGCTTGAATCCTTCGGTGTGAGAGCCTGGATTCTACCGGTGGCTGGCTCTCTGCCTCTCGTTTCAAGCGTTGCGCTTATTCTATGAATTCAGGGTTCATAAGCAGCTCCAGGATGTGGGCAACTCTTGCGTTGCTATCTGACATGGCGGTCACTCTCAATCATGAGTTCGACGTAGGGCTCTAGCTGGGAGCGATCCGAAATGCCGCTCACCAAAGAAAGATAGTGCTCTCTGCCCCTATCATATACCTGCAGCAGATCAATTCGTCCATTCCATTAAGGCGAATCCATTATGATTGGATTGGAGCCGTACCAGCGGAAATTTAGTGGCTTCAAGAGTGATGGGTATGGTGTGTGTTGGTCGTAATGCTCTGGCTGGTAGCACATGGGATGATACTATCTGCTTTGTCCGTTGCGGTTGTTGACTATCGTGTCAGGAAAGCTCATCTGTGAAGAATCAAAAGCTCTTTGTGCTAGCTCATCAGGAGAAAACGACAACCATGTGCTGCACCTACTGCTGTGCATGCCTACGCTCGGTTTATGGCTCGTTCCATGGTGCTTTGTTATCAGTATGAACAACAGGTACAACGACAATATCCAGAAGCAAATGGATCTTGTACGTCAGTATAAAATGCAAGGTCTTAGCGACACCGATACCTATCGCAAAGTGATAGCGGATGAGTTAGCCAACAAACGCAGAAGAGATTGTATGTTGCTTGCCTCCGTAACTGCGTCTGCTGTGGTTGCTGGGGTTTTCTGCATACTCAGGGAATTGCAAGGCTAGTAGGTAATGTTGATCTTGAGGTCAAGTGTTGCGCTAATTTTAATCATTATCATTACTGCTGTTGGTTACTTGTCTAGGAAGGTATCGACGGCTGATGGTTGTATCTGTATTGACTGGTTGCTTGCACCACAAGGCGTTTAGCCCTCAAATTTGGTGGATGATATTGTATATCATTCATCCACCCTTTCTTTCAGTGGGATCAATCTGTAAGCGTCGCTTACACGAAGTACCCGCCATGCTCCGTATGTGAAGGTCAAAGCGATGTGTGTGACGCACGCTGTACGGCAGTACAGGTTGGTACCCAGATCAATAACAACCAATAGAAGCCCAACCAGATGAGCTTATCGCTCTTGTCTGTACCGTGCAGATGATCAACGGAGTTGTAGGGGAATCCCGTGTCGTACCGACACAAGGTGATCCATTTCATTTGGAGGGGATTGATTTCATCAATACATATCCCCTCTTAACCTGAAGATTCGGTGCATCGACCTATCGGTCACGGTATGCTTCTTCTTATAGAATCTGTCGTTAATAGAATTCACTGACCCCTCTCAACGGTTTGCTTATCGAGGGGGTAGGCTGGATCAGGCAGCCAGTGCTTCTACCTGCCATTTCTTGACAGTGGTTTTGGATACGCCAGTTTGTCGTGCAATCGCTTTGATTGCCTCGCCTTGGTCCAGCAGACGAAGAACTTCCTGTTTCTTCGGGTGTTCCAACCGGCCAGTCTGCTTTCCCTCGCTCACGTTGGTTTGCCAGAATGGGCTGAAGTCAATCTCCAAGTCGAGCTGAGAGAGTATCTCGGGCTGGCGTTCGAAGTGCAGAGCAATGCCCCTCAGGGCGACTCTGGCAGCCTCCACGACTCTTTGAATCTGTCTCACGCTCATCGGCTCATGATCGTGATTCAGTAAGCACCTTGAAGCGGCTTCTACTGAAAGCTCTGGCAGGTAAAGGACCTTTTTCACATCAGCAGGCGAAACAGTATACCTGCCGTTGATCCTGCCCGGCCCTGTGTTGATTGCACCGTGAACGTAGTGGTCAAGCCAAGGCAGACGAACCTCTTCGATCTTGGCGGCCCACATCAACTCACATAGACCGTTCTGGATGACTTGTGCTTTTCTGCCCTTGCCACTTCTCTCCTCGGGATATGAGGGTGCGATGGCTATGGGAAACCTGAGAGCTGGTGCAGTGAGTCCGGGGAGCACAGCAGCGGGCGGTACCTCGATAGGGCTGCCATCTTCATCAATGACGAAAGTGGGATTTGCTTGGATGGGGAGGACAAGGTAATCAAATGGCTCTGGCCTGTAATCAGAGCAAATGTAGCTGCCCAAGACCTCACCAGTCGCCTTGTCAAAGACAAAACCATCAGAGGTTGCAGTGCGGAGGTTGGTCAGTGCGGGACGAATGTCAGTGGTAGGTGTGGCGGCGGGGGATACTTTGTTGCGGACGAGTGCAGTCATCTTGTTTTCTCCTTGTGTCAGTTCAGTGCATAGGCATTCCTCTCGGGTTGTGCCGATTTAGTTTTGTGAGTCCCAGACACGACGAAGCCTCCTTACAAGGGCACCAATTCGGTGGTTGTAGTGGAGGCTTCCAAGTTTTCTGTCTACCTACTGGGTAGGCGGCGAATTATACACATTATCGGTTTTCAGTCAAGGTATGGCTTGACAAGCCAGATTTCACCAAAAACCGGGATTCGTGGCGAGGAACGCACTTCGCTTAGTCCAGACCTCCCTTTCGCCCGTAAACATTGGGTTTGGCGGGAAGGGGTATTGGATAACGTCGATTTGAAGGCAAGGTTTAACCTAGGTTTTTGGTAGGTTATTCGGGGTTATTCGATGTGCCTCAATGCCTCGACCATCGCCTTGATTGGCGTCCTGCTCTTGTAGCTAAAGGCATTCTAGTCGGTTATGCCATGACGAGCCTTCCACATTGCCAGAAGCTCTGGCGTTAGCTCATCCCAAGATTCAGTTTTGGCGAAGATAGCTTCCACTTCGTTTAGCTCGCCTTGGGCCACTTGCAGGTCAACGTATTCGTCATACATTGCTTCAAATCGAATCTCCTTACCTCGGTGCATCAGGTAGAAAATCAGATTGTCGGCTTCTGCACTGAACATCTGTGGGATGGCGTTGTTCTTGCTGACCCAGTACGTCTCATCTGTCCTGCCGTTCTTGCTAGCGAAAATGAACAGGCCGAGTCTCTTGATAAGGTTGTTGGCAGCTACACGGCCTTCAAACGATACAAGGTCGAGCTTTTCGAAGAAGTCATGTTTGCTCACCACTTTGTCAGATGCCAGCCGTTCAGCGATAGCGGTTCGTTCTGACTCAAGGGCGCCAATATCGGCTTCTAGTTCGTGCAGCAGCTTCGCAGTGATGCGGGATGGGAATTCAGCGTGCGAAGCCTCTGCATCGTCCTGACGTGCCTTCAGCGAAGCTATGCGGCCTTCTACGATCTGCAAGGACTTCTGCAAGCTGCCAGAGCTATCCTGTACCAATGACAAGCTATCGACCTTCGTCAATATCTCTCCTGAATTCAACACATAAGTGCAACGCTCACCCCTGTATGCACTTCGTACGGCGTCTTCCAGCCCAAGCGCTTGCGCGGGCGTAGATTGATCCTCGCTACTTAGTCATCTGCGCTTGAATCCTTCGGTGTGAGAGCCTGGATTCTACCGGTGGCTGGCTCTCTGCCTCTCGTTTCAAGCGTTGCGCTTATTCTATGAATTCAGGTCTTTAAAAACTTCCTCAGTGCGTGGGGCGCTGATGATCCCAGCGTCACACAGTCCTCTAGTCGTCTTAGAGCATTTGTAATACTTACGGCCACGCTGGCCTTGGAGGTGCATTGCTGAGCCGCACTTGTAACAATTGAGAATGCCCGCCAGCACATTGAAATTGGTGGTGGCATTCGTGACGCTGTGTGTCTTGCGGGACGTTCGGGCAGCTTGGGCTAGGTAAAATTCATTCTCCGTCACTACGGAAGGGAAGTAGTCCTTGATCGGTTCACCGTCTGGAGTTCGTTTGCCATCAATAAAAATGTGAGGTTGGTACTCACCCAGCACTGTGCGGCTATCGAGGATGTGTCGCACGGTCGAGAAGCCCCACAGGCCAGAGAAGTTTTTACGCCCTGCACTGAAAGCGGGTATGCCTTCCTGATTCAATGTGGCTGCAATGATGCGGGAGCCGTGGCCCTTGGTAGATAGGTCGAAGATGCGGTGAACAATGGCAGCTTTGCCAGGGTTTAGCACATAGCCATCTGGTGTCACATCGAGCCACAACGGGCGATTCTTGCCCAGTGGCTTGCCAGTGGTGCGAGCCTCCTTCTGTTTCGCACGCCAAGCAGAGGATACCCGGCCACCCTTGGTTGCCGATTCCTCATGGGCACGTGACATTGAGATGATCGAGATGATCAGATCTAGTTCGTTGTAATCCTTGGTGTACAGGCGTTTGTCTACGCTGGTGTAGACGTTGATTCCCTTGGCTAGCAGGTCAAGAAACCTTGGAAGGGCGTCTCTCACTCGCTCACGTGAAAGGCGGTCCAGCGACTCCACTACTAAATAGCTGCCTGCTGGGATCGTGCCGTCTTCTACATAGCCCAAGAATCGGGCTAGCTCACCTGTGTCGTCTAGATGCCGACCCTTGAAGGCTGATCGTCCTTTGTCGAAGAACAGGTATTCCCGAGAGTCGGCCAGTTCTAGGCCGTGCTCGTCACAGAATGCCTTCGCGGCTTTCACCTGTCTGGCATAGCTGTCGCCTGCTGATTGCTTCGCACTGCTAAATCGGATGTAGCTAAAAACCTTGCTCATGATGCGGATATACCCACCTCAACCTTTTGGTAGGTAATTGTTGCAGCATTTCTTGAATTTCTGCCCGCTGGCGCAGGGGCAGGGATCGTTGCGGCCGGCCTTGAACGCGACGGTGGGGTCGATGAAGTACCAGCGTCGCTCGTGCTGCACGAAGGCAGACCGCTCACGGTGCTGGTGGTCGCCCTCCTGGTCATGCCAGCGGGCAGTGAAGGTCACGAAGGCGTGTTCAGGCTGGCCGCCGAGCACTTCGGCGCTTTCCACCTCCAGCCCAAGCCAGGTGCTCTGGGCGCTCCAGGCCGCCATGGCGGCGCGGTCCAGCTCCGCCTGCTGGGCCGGCAGGGTGGTGGCGACCAGATAGTCGACCAGCCCCAGCACATAGGCGCTGTAGCGCGAACGCATCAGCGTCTGGGCGTCGGGGGCCGGGGTGCCGGCATGGTAGTGCCCACAGCAGGCGTCGAGCAGGTTGCCGCTGCCACAAGGGCAAACCGAGACACTCATCATCACCACCAATACTTGCCGAAGTTTTCAGGGTTGGCCCAGAACTTGGCGTTGAGCCAGTCCGGGACCTGCTTGTAGTCATGTAGATCATAGGTGAACAAGCTCAACACCTGCTCATCGCGGCGGAATTTCTCGCTGGCCGACAATGCCAGGGAGAAGAAATCGGTGTCTTGCCAGCCACAGGCAATCAGATCGGCCAGTACTGCAACCCGGCTTGCGTTGAGGTTGCGGATGCCGCCCAGCAGTTGCAGGCCGGTGCGTTTGGGCAAGTGCTCGAGGCAGTCCACCAGCACTGCCAGGTCAAAACGCTGGGCCGCCAGTGCTGCCGGCAATGGCCCCGGCGCACAGGTTTCGATGGTCACCTGGGGGTGGGCCTGGGCAAAGGCATCCAGGGCCGGGAAGCGGCTGCCCACCAGCAGCAGGCGTTGCGGGGTGAAGCGCTCTAGCAGGGCGGCCAGGGCTTGTTGCGGGGTGCGCTGGGAAAAACCGTCGGTCATTGCCAATCCTCGTTCAAGTCATCCAAGACTAGCGGGCTGCTGTCCGGCGGCATAGAGGCAAGTGGCCGCGTCGTGGCTTATTGCTGGCAGGGATCAATTGTGCGGTCTTTACTCCCAGAGATCGGTCTTATGCCGATTCCCCTAGGAGAAGCTACGAAAATGAGCATAGTACGCACAGCGTTACCCCTGGTACTGCTCACCAGTGTGTTGACTGGTTGTGCAGGTTTGCAAAAAACCGACTGGCCGAAGTGTGCTGCCGTCGGGGGCGTCGCCGGTGCCGGCCTGGGTGCCATCGAGAGCTCCAGCTGGGCTGGCTGGGGCGCGCTGCTCGGTGGTGGCCTGGCGGCGGGCTATTGCTGGGCTCACGGCGATGGCGACGAGGACGGTGATGGCGTGCCGGACAGCCGTGACAAGTGCCCGCATACGCCGCGCGGCGTGAAGGTCGATGCCAATGGCTGCCCGCCTGAGCCGGCGCCTGTGGTCGAGGAAGTGGTGGTGCAGAAGGAAGAAGTGATCGTTATTCGTGATGTGCACTTCGAATTCAACTCCTCGCGCCTGACTGCGGCCGACAAGGAACGCCTGAACACGGTTGCCACGCGCCTGAAGCAAGAAGCCCCCAGCGCCCGTCTGACCGTGACCGGCCATACCGACAGCGTCGGCTCCGACAAGTACAACCAGAAATTGTCCGAGCACCGTGCCCACGCGGTAACCGACTACCTGATCGAAAGCGGTGTGCCTCGCTCCAGCTTCATTTCGGTGGTAGGTGCAGGCGAAACCCAGCCAGTGGCGGACAACGCCACGGCCGAGGGGCGAGCCATGAATCGTCGCACCGAGATCAAGATTCAGCGTTGACGTCCCGGCGCCCGCGCCTTGAGAAGTGGCGCGGGCGCGTCTTTAATCCTGCTAGCCGGCTGCGGCCGATGACACAGGAGCATTCTTCATGAGTGTAATGTCGAAGGCGGCGATGCCGTTGCTGTTGGTGACCAGCCTGCTTGCAGGCTGCGCCACCCACAGTGATGGCAGTGCGCCGCTTAATCAAAGGACTTGGCCCATCTGCAGCCTGCTCGGTGGTGCGGTGGGTGGTGGCCTCGGCGCCATCGAAAACTCCAGCTGGGCAGCTGGCCTCGGTGCTCTTGGCGCGATCACCGGCGGGCTGATCTGTTATGCCCAGGATGGCGACGAAGATGGCGACGGCGTGTTCGACCGTCGCGACCGTTGCCCCGACACCCCGGCCAATACCCCGGTCGACCACATGGGGTGCCCGCTGCCTCAGTATCCGCCGTCCCAACCCGCACCGCAGCCCAAGCCCGAGGTGATCACCCTCGATGACCAGGGCCAGGTGATGTTTGCCTTCAACTCCGCCGACCTCACCCCGGGTAGCGAGGAGCGCCTGAAAAGCCTGCTGCCCCGCCTCAACGAGCTGGGGGTCACGCGCATCAAGGTGGTTGGGCATACCGACAACGTGGGCTCCGACAGCTACAACCAGGTGCTTTCCGAACGCCGCGCCGCCAGCGTCGCCGAGTACCTGATCCGTCAGGGCCTGGCGCCGCAGAAGGTGACCAGCGAGGGGCGAGGCGCCCATGAGCCAATCGCCGACAACGCCACCGATGAAGGGCGTGCGCACAACCGACGGGTGGACTTGCACCTCAACTGACTGCGCTGGCGTGTGCCTGGGCATACAGGTAGTGTTGGCTTCGCGGCGCGCTTGCTCGGGCCGCGTAGACATAACAATAAATAGACACGTAGGGGCGGGATATGAAGTTCATCCTGGGTCTGGGCAAGTTCCTGACCGTGGCGTTCTGGGGCGTGGTGCTGTTCAACCTGATGATGCCGCAACCGTTGCCGTTGAATCTGTTGATCAATGCCTTGGGCATTTTTGTGCTGAGCCTGCACTTTCTTGAAGTGCTGTTTTTCAATGGCAGCCTGCGAGGCCGTAGCCATCACTGGTTCGACCGGCTGCAGATCCTGCTGACCGGTATCTTTCATGTCATGTCCATTCCCCGTCCGCAGGAGGCACCTCGCCATGCGTAATTTGATGTTGCTGGCGATGCTGGCCGCGCCTATGGCTCAGGCGCAGAGCCTGGAAGTTGCCCCCCATTCCATGCTGCGCTTGCCGAACAAGTCGGCGAGCGTGCACCTGGAGCAATTGCGAGTGGCGGACTCGGCGACCTTGCTGTTGCCGGCCACATTGACCGAGCTGAAGGTCGATCATCTGCAACTGGGCCCCGATGCGCGCATTGCCATTGCGCCCGCCGAAGCACCGCTGCTCATCGATGTACGCAGTGCTGTGCTGGGCGAGGGCAGCGAGATCAGCGCGCCAGGAGCGCCCGGTACCTATGAACGCGCTGCCCGCTCTGGGCGCAGCCTGGAGTTGAAGCTTGCCGAGATCGATGCCGAGCGCCTGGCGATCGATGCCCGCGGTGGCGCCGGAGCACCAGGCTACATGGGCCTTGATGGAGCCAATGGCCAGGCGGGAGGCTGTACTTGGGGCCAGGCAAGCAAAGGGGCGAATGGCGATGATGGTGGCAACGGGCATGACGGTGCGCCTGGCGGGCGGATTCGCCTGAGCCTGCCGCAGGGCTTCCCGCAGGAGCGCGTCGTGGTACGTCTGGAAGGCGGTGCGCCGGGCAAGGCCGGGGCTGCCGGCAAAGCCGGTAGGGGCGGGGCGAGCAAGGGGTGCCTGGTGTATCGCACCGATGCCGGGGCCAACGGCCGGCCCGGGCAGGAGGGGCAGCCTGGATTGGCTGGCGCCGAGGGTGAACTGATCCTGCAGCGCCTCAGATAATGGGTGCCGGCCCATCGCCGGCACACGCAGCATCACATCAGCAGTCGTGAACTGGCCACTGCGACGACCGCAAGGCCAAGCAGCAGGTTGATCCCTACCATCCGCCGAATGCGCCCCAGCACGGCGGCGCCTGCCGGCCAGTCCTCGGCCTGCACCGCCGCCTTCAGCTCCGGCAGCAGCAGAGCCTGGATGCGCATGAACAGGGCAAACATGGCAATCCCGCCGCCAATCATCACCTGCACATATTTAGGCGCCGTTTCGAAACCGTTGAAACGCATGTGCAACATGCCGATACCACTTATCGCCAGAATCGCCACGGCCAGCCAGACCCAGACGAAGAAACGTCGGAAAACTTCCACCCACAACCGCAGCCGGGCAGGCCCTTCAAGGGCTGCAACCGTTGCCGGGCGCAGCACCAGCCAGGCGAAGAACATGCCGCCGACCCATACCAGGGCGGCGATGACATGCAATGTGTAGGGCAGGGCAAAGGCTAGCATCCGGATCTCCATGCGGCACAAAGGGCAATAGCGGGGTATGATAGCCGCCCGATGTGAAACACTGAAAATATATCCAGCCCTCCGGGCGCCTGCAGACCATGATCAGCAACGAACTCAAAGCCACCATCCAGGGCGCCTACACGCGTTTTCTCGAAGCCAAGAGCCTCAAGCCGCGATATGGCCAGCGCCTGATGATCGCCGAAGTGGCCAAGGTGCTCGGCGACATCGCCTGTGACGACGAAGGCCGCCGCGCCGGCGAACCTGCCGTGGTTGCGGTGGAGGCGGGCACCGGTACCGGCAAGACGGTCGCCTACGCGCTGGCCGCGATCCCGGCTGCCAAGGCCGCTGGCAAGCGCCTGGTGATTGCCACCGCAACCGTGGCCTTGCAGGAACAGATCGTCATCAAGGACCTGCCGGACCTGATGCGTAACAGCGGCCTGAACTTCAGCTTCGCCCTGGCCAAGGGCCGCGGTCGCTACCTGTGCCTGTCCAAGCTCGACATCCTGCTGCAGGAGGGCCACGCGCAGTCGGCCACTGCCCAGCTGTTCGAGGAAGAAGGCTTCCACATCGAGGTCGACGAACGCAGCCAGAAGCTGTTCAACAGCATGATCGAAAAGCTCGCCGGCAACCGTTGGGACGGCGACCGCGACAGCTGGTCGGAGGCCGTCGAGGACCAGGACTGGGCGCGCCTGACCACTGACCACAGCCAGTGCACCGGCCGCCACTGCCCGAATTTCCAGCAGTGCGTGTTCTACAAGGCCCGCGAAGGCATGGGCAAGGTCGATGTGATCGTCACCAACCACGACATGGTCCTGGCCGACCTGGCCCTGGGTGGTGGTGCGGTGCTGCCCGACCCGCGCGACACAATGTACGTGTTCGACGAAGGCCACCACCTGCCAGACAAGGCCATCGGCCACTTCGCCCATTATTCGCGCCTGCGCTCCACTGCCGACTGGCTGGAGCAGACCGCCAAGAACCTGACCAAGCTGCTGGCCCAGCACCCGTTGCCGGGTGACCTGGGCAAGTACATCGAGCAGGTGCCTGAGCTGGCGCGGGAAGTGCGCACCCAGCAGCAGTTCATGTTCACCCTGTGCGAACAGGTCGCCGACTTCCGCCCGAGCGAGGACACCGAAGGCCGAGAGCGCCCGCGTTACCGCTTCGAGGGCGGTGTCGTGCCGGAGCAGATCCGCGAAGTCGGCATCGAGCTGAAAAAGGGTTTCGCCCGCCTCAATGACCTGTTTACCCGCTTGGCCGACCTGCTCAAGGAAGGCATGGACGGTGAGGTCAACATCGGCATCGCCAGCCATCAGGCCGAGGAGTGGTACCCGCTGTTCGGCAGCCTGGTCACCCGCGCCCAGGGCAACTGGGAGCTGTGGACCGCGTTCACCGCTGAAGACCCGGAAGACAGCCCGCCCATGGCGCGCTGGCTGACTCTGGCCGAAAGCGGTGCGTTGTTCGACATCGAGGTCAATGCCAGCCCGATTCTCGCCGCCGAAATGCTACGGCGCAGCCTCTGGAGTGTCGCCCACGGCGCCCTGGTGACCTCGGCCACGCTGACCGCGCTGGGCAAGTTCGACCGCTTCCGCATGCGCTCGGGATTGCCCCGCGATGCCGTCACCTGCGTGGTCCCAAGCCCGTTCGTGCATGGCGATGCCGGCCTGTTGCGGGTCCCCGACCTCAAGGCCGACCCACGCGACGCAGCGGCACACACCGCGGCGATCATCCGCGAGTTACCGAGCATCGTCGAAGATGCCCGCGGCGCACTGGTGCTGTTCTCTTCGCGCAAGCAGATGCAGGAAGTGTTCGACGGCCTGGACCGCGACTGGCGCAAACTGGTGCTGATCCAGGGCAACCTGTCCAAGCAGGAAACCTTGAACAAGCACAAGGCACGGGTCGACGACGGCCAGCACAGCGTGCTGTTCGGCCTGGCCAGCTTCGCCGAGGGTGTTGACCTGCCAGGTGCCTATTGTGAGCACGTGGTCATTGCCAAGATTCCCTTCGCCGTCCCCGACGACCCGGTCGAAGCGGCCCTGGCCGAATGGATCGAAGCCCGCGGCGGCAACCCGTTCATGGAGATTGCCGTTCCCGACGCCTCGCTGCGCCTGATCCAGGCCTGCGGTCGCCTGCTGCGTACCGAGCAGGATCGCGGCGTCATCACCTTGCTGGATCGGCGTCTGGTCACGCAGCGCTACGGCAAGGCTATTCTCAATGCGCTGCCGCCATTCCGGCGGGAGATTTCCTGACGGCCGGAGCACGATGCGCCGGCCCGTTGTCCATTACTCAGTCGCGGGCCCATGAGGGCCTGGAAGGAGAGCCCCAGCCCTATGATCCGCCGCACCTTGCCCGTGATATTCACGCTGTTGTTCAGCACGCCTTTACTGGCTGGCCAACAGACGTTGTTCAGCTTCGTCCGCCCGGCCTCGGTGGTCAACGTGGTGACCGAAGGCACCGGCATGCCGCAGTACAATGCGGAGCAGACGGCCGAAGGCGAGGTACTCAGGCGGGTGGTGTTCAACCCGGTCGAACGGCCGACCTTGCGCCTGAGCCCGCAGAGCGGCGTGTGGGACTGGTCGGCTGGGCAGTTCCTCACCTTGCGCATGCAAAGCGCCCAGGACTGGGCCTTGACCGTCGACGTCACGGTGCTCGGCAGCGATGGGCGCACGCTGACCAGCCGTATCGACCTGCCTGCAGGGCCTGCGCAAACCGTCATGGTGCCGCTCAAGGCCCGTTCGCCACTGAGCCAGGGCATGCGTGCCGGCCCGCCCATGCCATGGGCCTACGAAGGGCAGCGGTTGCTGTTGACCAGCAGTGCCGGTGAGGTAGACCTCAAGCAGGTAGTGTCTGTCAGCCTGACCATACCCAACCCGAAGGTGGCGCAGAACCTGCTGATCGAGAAGGTCGGCATCCAGGACGACGATCAGGCCTACCAGGCGGCCTACCACGAGTTGATCGATGCCTACGGCCAGTCCACCCGAGGGCATTGGCCCGAGAAGATCGCCAGTGACGATCAGCTCAAGGCTGCTGACACGCGTGAACAGCAGCAGCTCAAGAGCTGGCTGGCTGACCGTGAGAAGCAGCCACTGGACAGCTACGGTGGCTTGCTGGCCGGGCCGGCGTTCGCGGCCAAGGGCTTTTTCCGCACCGAAAAGCGCGAGGGCCGCTGGTACCTGGTCACGCCGCAAGGCCATCCGTTCTACTCGCTGGGCGTCAATGCCGTGGCCGCCGATGGTGGGCGTACCTACGTTGCCGGCCGCGAGGGGATGTTCAAGGCCTTGCCAGGTGAAGGCGACGTACTGACGGCCTTTTATGGCGAAGGCAACAACGACGATGGCAACGCCTCGTCGCAAGGGCGCAGCTTCAAGCAGGGGCGCTGGTTCGACTTCTACGCCGCGAATATCCAGCGCACCTATGGCAAGCCGTGCCCGCCAGCCGTCGAGGGGCAAGCACCTGCCGTATGCCCACCGCTGGTGCTGGACGCAGAGCGTTGGCAGGCTCACACGCTGGACCGTCTGCAAGCCTGGGGCTTCAACACCCTGGGTAACTGGAGTGACCCGGCCATCGCCCAGGCCAAACGCATGCCCTACACCTTGCCGCTGTCGATCGTCGGTGACTATGCCAGCATCAGCACCGGCATGGACTGGTGGGGCCGCATGCCTGACCCGTTCGACCCACGCTTTGCCATGGCCACGGAGCGCGCCGTGGCCATCGCCGCGCGGGATCACCGTGACGACCCCTGGCTGATCGGCTATTTCGCCGACAACGAGCTGGCCTGGGCCGCGCCCGGCAACGACCCCAAGGCGCGTTACGGCCTGGCCTACGGCACCCTGCGCCTGACCACCGACGTGCCAGCCAAGCGTGCCTTCCTCAAGCAGCTGCGCGACAAGTATCGCAACCAGGAGGGGCTCTCCAAGGCCTGGGGCATCGAACTGCAGGCCTGGGAGCTGATGGAGGACCCAGGCTTCGAGGCGCCGCTGCCGAATCCCGAGCACCCGGAAATCGAGCGCGATTACCAATACTTCCAGCAGGTATTTGCCGAGACCTACTTCAAGACCATTGCCGATGCGTTGAAGTGGCATGCACCGAACCACCTGCTGCTGGGCGGTCGCTATGCCGTGAGCACGCCGGAGGCGGTCAAGGCCTGCGCCGAGTTTTGCGATGTTCTGAGTTTCAACTTCTATGCCCTCAAGCCCGAGGATGGTTATGACTTCGCCCGTCTGGCCGAACTCGACAAGCCGGTGCTGGTGTCCGAGTTCCAGTTCGGCTCCCGCGACCGTGGGCCGTTCTGGCCAGGGCCGGTGGAAGTGGCCAGGGAAGAGGACCGCGGGCCAGCCTATGGCAACTTCCTCAAGGCCGCTCTGGCACAGCCGATGATCGTGGGCGCGCACTGGTTCCAGTACCTCGACCAACCGGCCAGCGGGCGCTTGCTCGATGGCGAGAACGGCCACCTGGGCCTGGTGGCGATCACCGATGTGCCCTATCCGGGGTTCGTCGAGTCGGTGCGTAAGAGCAACCTGCAGGCCGTTGGTCAGTTGCGCGGCGAGCTGGAGAAAAAGGCCCCCTGAATGTCTACCGGGGGCGCTCAGCGCCCCTGGCACAGATGACCCTGCAGTTTCGGCACCGACCATCCGGCCTTGCCCAGTAGGCAAAACCGTCAACTACTGAAACAATGCACGCCTTTGTCAGCATGGTCGTACGGAGAACAGCGGGTGCAGATCCAGGGTCACTATGAGCTGAAGTTCGAAGCGGTGCGTGAAGCGTTTGCGGCATTGTTCGAGGATCCCCAGGAACGTGGCGCTGCGCTGTGCATCCAGGTGGGTGGCGAGACCGTGGTCGACCTGTGGGCAGGCAGTGCCGACAAGGACGGCCAGCAGGCCTGGCACAGCGATACCATCGCCAACCTGTTTTCCTGCACCAAGACCTTCACTGCCGTGACCGCGTTGCAGCTGGTGGGTGAGGGCAAGCTTGCCCTGGATGCTCCGGTGGCCCGTTACTGGCCGGAGTTCGCCCAGGCCGGCAAGCAGAACATCACCCTGCGTCAGTTGCTCAGCCACCGTGCCGGCCTGCCGGCCATCCGTGAGCTACTGCCGGCTGAAGCCCTGTATGACTGGCAAGCCATGGTCGATGCCTTGGCCGCCGAAACGCCCTGGTGGACGCCCGGCACTGAGCACGGCTATGCCGCCATCACCTATGGCTGGCTGATCGGCGAACTGATCCGCCGCGTCGATGGCCGTGGCCCGGGTGAGTCGATCGTCGCCCGTACTGCCCGGCCGCTGGGCCTGGACTTCCACATCGGCCTGGCCGACGAAGAGTTCCACCGCGTGGCGCACATTGCCCGTGGCAAGGGCAATGCGGGTGATGCCGCAGCCCAGCGCCTGTTGCAGGTGACCATGCGTGAACCCGAGGCGTTGTCGACTCGTGCCTTCACCAACCCACCGGCAATCCTGACCAGCACCAACAAACCCGAATGGCGGCGCATGCAACAACCGGCGGCCAATGGCCACGGCAATGCACGCAGCCTGGCAGGCTTCTATGCGGGCCTGCTGGACGGCAGTCTGCTCGAATCCGAACTGCTTGACGAACTGACCCGCGAACACAGCCTCGGCCAGGACCGTACCCTGTTGACCCAGACCCGCTTCGGCCTGGGTTGCATGCTCGACCAGCCCGATGTGGCCAACGCCACCTTCGGCCTCGGCGCCCGTGCTTTCGGCCATCCAGGTGCTGGCGGCTCGGTCGGTTTCGCCGATCCGGAGCACGACGTGGCCTTCGGCTTCGTGGTCAATACCCTCGGCCCTTACGTGCTCATGGATCCAAGAGCCCAGCAGCTGGTACGCGTGCTTGGCACTTGCCTTTGATCGGGTAAAGCGGGTATTACGCGACCCCTTTGACTATCCTCAATGCCAACGCCTCAAGTGCGTTGGCAAAATATCTTTCAATTTCATGGTGTATCGCTGATGTCTTCACATAAAACCTTAGCTCTCGCCCTGTGCCTGGCCGCTATGACCGGTTGCGCCAGCCACTCCCAGGACGCCTCCAAGGACGGCGCCAGCAGCTGGTGGCCGTTCGGTTCGGACAAGGTTGCCGACAAGGAAGTGAAAGCGGCGGTTACCGAGAAAGTCGCCAAGGCCGACGCCAAGTCCGAGAGCGCCAGCCACTGGTGGTGGCCGTTCGGCGGTGATGACAAGCAGGCCAAAGGCCCTGTCGTACCGAAGATCGATGAAAAGGCCACCCAGGCCTGGCTGGACCAGTACGAGCCAAAGCTGCGCGAAGCCGTCAAGGACAGCAAGCTGGAGCTGGAGCGCCGCGACAACGTGCTGGTGGTGACCATCCCGGTCGACAGCTCGTACAACCCGGATCGCCCGAACATGCTGCTGCCGATGACCCTGGGCCCGATCACCCGCGTGGCCAAGGCTGTCGAAGGTGACTCGAAGACTGCCGTGCTGGTACTGGGCCATGCCGACACCAGCGGTGTAGCAGCCGCCAACCAGAAGCTGAGCCTGGAGCGTGCCGCCTCGGTATCGGCCATCTTCCGCCTGAGTGGCCTGCAGCGTGACCGTCTGTCGCTCAAGGGCATGGGCTCGGTAATGCCGCGTGCCGCCAACGACAGCGCTGAAGGCCGTGCCCTGAACCGCCGTGTCGAAATGCTGCTGACGCCGCAGAACACCATGCTTGCCCTGCTGGCCAAGTACCAACAGGCTGCTTCGGTAGCAAGCCCGGCTTCGATGGTTGCCGTGCAGGATGCCAAGGCACCTGCCGCCAAGCCAGTCGAGACCAAGAAGCCAGCCGCCAAGCCTGCTGCGAAGAAGGCCGCTGCCAAACCTGCGGCAAAGACCACTGCCAAGAAAAAAGCCGCGCCAGCCAAGCCTGCCGCCAAGAAAGCCGCTACCACCGACAAGAAAGTAGCTGCCAACAGCCCTGCGAAGACCAACTGATCGTCAAGGAAACGCAGCCATGACTCAATCCCTGGCCGATATGCGCCGCGACTACACCCGTGATGGCCTGGCTGAAGCCCAGGCGCCGGGTGAGCCGTTCGCCCTGTTCCACCAGTGGTTTGCCGACGCGGTGAAGACCGAGCAGCCACCGGTGGAGGCCAACGCCCTGACCCTCGCCACGGTCGATGGCGAGGGCCGCCCGCACTGTCGTGTGTTGCTGCTCAAGGGCCTCGATGACCGTGGTTTCACCTTCTTTACCAACTATGACAGCGCCAAGGGCCAGCAGCTGCTGGCCAACCCGTTCGCTGCCATGACCTTCTTCTGGCCGGCACTGGAGCGCCAGGTGCGGATCGAAGGGCGGGTGGAAAAGGTCACGGCCAAGGAGTCGGATGACTACTACCAGGTGCGACCGCTGGGCAGCCGCCTGGGGGCCTGGGCTTCGCCGCAGAGCCGTGTGATTGCCAATCGTGAGGAGCTCGAAGGCCTGGTCAAGGCCACCGAAGCGCGCTTCTCCGATACCCAGCCGCATTGCCCGGAACATTGGGGTGGCTATCGCTTGCTGCCTGAGCGGATCGAGTTCTGGCAGGGGCGGGCCAGCCGGCTGCATGACCGCCTGAACTACCGCCTGGTCGACGGGCAGTGGGCGCGGGAGCGCCTGGCGCCCTGACATCCCCGGGGCTGCCCGGCAGCCCCATTCCCTCCTCAAACCACACTTCTTCACAGACGATGAAGTAATCCGTGGCTATCCTTGGTCTGAGCTGTAACGCCCGCATTACTGTCGGTACAAGGCTGTACAGGGGCTGAATGGAAATAATTTTTTTGTGCTGGCGCCGTGACAGCCGTCAACGCGCAGCGTCTAATGGACACCTGTTTTCTGGAGATTGTACCCATGCGTAAATCCGCTTTGCTGGTGGCGACTTTCACCACCATGTCGCTGCTGCTCGGTGGCTGTGCCTCGAGCCTGACCGGCGACAGCTATTCCCGTGATGAGGCCCGTCGCGTGCAGACCGTGCGCATGGGTACCATCGAATCCCTGCGCCCGGTCAAGATCGAAGGCACCAAGACTCCGATCGGTGGTGGTGCTGGCGCCATCGTCGGTGGCGTGGCCGGCAGCGCCATTGGCGGTGGCCGTGGCAGCATCGTCACCGCCGTGATTGGTGCCGTGGCCGGTGGCCTGGCAGGTTCCGCTGCCGAGGAAGGCCTGACCCGTACCCAGGGTGTGGAAATCACTGTGCGTGAAGACGATGGCAGCATGCGCGCGTATGTGCAGGCCGTGCAGCAGAACGAAATCTTCCGCGTTGGTGACCGCGTGCGCATCATGACCGTTGACGGTACCAGCCGCGTTTCGCACTGATCGTCGCGGTAAACAAAAACCCCGAACGGGCCAGGCCTGTTCGGGGTTTTTTGTTTTCCTGCGCGGGCCTCTTCGCGGCCAGTATCTTTAAAGGCCGAGGATGTCGCGAGCCACGGCTTCGGCAATGCGGATACCATCCACGCCCGCCGAAAGAATGCCACCGGCATACCCCGCACCTTCGCCTGCCGGGAACAGCCCCTTCATGTTCAGGCTCTGGAAGTCCGCACCTCGGGTAATGCGCAGTGGCGACGAGGTGCGCGTTTCGATGCCGGTCAGCACCGCATCATGCAGGTTGTAGCCTTTGATCTGGCGGTCGAACGCCGGCAGCGCTTCGCGGATTGCCTCGATGGCAAAGTCCGGAAGGCTCGGCGCCAGGTCACCCAGGGTCACTCCTGGCTTGTACGATGGCTCGACGCTGCCCAGTGCGGTGGATGGCTTGCCCGCGACGAAGTCGCCCACCAGCTGCGCCGGTGCCTGGTAGTTGCTGCCGCCCATGACGTAGGCGTGGGCCTCCAGGCGCTCCTGCAGCTCGATGCCGGCCAGCGGGCCGCCCGGGTAGTCGCGCTCGGGGTCGATGCCGACGACGATGCCGGAGTTGGCGTTGCGCTCGTTACGCGAGTACTGGCTCATGCCGTTGGTGACCACCCGGCCCGGCTCGCTGGTGGCGGCGACCACGGTGCCACCCGGGCACATGCAGAAGCTGTACACCGAACGGCCGTTCTTGGCGTGGTACACCAGTTTGTAGTCGGCAGCGCCAAGTTTCGGGTGGCCGGCGTACTTGCCCAGGCGAGCCTTGTCGATCAGCGTTTGTGGGTGCTCGATACGGAAACCCACCGAGAACGGCTTGGCTTCCATGTACACGCCCTTGGCGTGCAGCATGCGGAAGGTGTCGCGGGCGCTGTGGCCCAGGGCCAGGACCACATGGCGCGAGTGCAGCTGTTCGCCGCTTTCCAGCACCACGCCGGTCAGTTGGCCGTCTTCGATCAGCAGGTCGGTGACCTTTTCCTGGAAGCGCACTTCGGCGCCTAGGGCGATCATGTCCTGGCGCATCTGCTCGACCATGCCGGTCAGGCGGAAGGTACCGATGTGCGGCTTGTTGATGTAGAGGATTTCGTCCGGCGCGCCGGCCTTGACGAACTCTTCCAGGACCTTGCGGCCGTGGTGGTTCGGGTCTTTGATCTGGCTGTAGAGCTTGCCGTCGGAGAAGGTCCCGGCGCCGCCTTCGCCGAACTGCACGTTGGACTCGGGGTTGAGCACGCTTTTACGCCACAGGCCCCAGGTGTCCTTGGTGCGCTGGCGCACTTCCTTGCCGCGCTCGAGGATGATCGGCTTGAAGCCCATTTGTGCCAGCAGCAGGCCGGCGAAGATGCCGCACGGGCCGAAGCCGACCACGATCGGGCGTTGCTGCAGGTCGGCCGGGGCCTGGCCGACGAACTTGTAGGTGACGTCGGGGGCCACGCTGATGTTGTGATCGTCGGCGAACTTGCTGAGCAGCTCGGCTTCGTTGCTGGCTTCCAGGTCGATGGTGTAGATGAACAGCAGCTCGCTGTTCTTCTTGCGCGCATCGTAGCTGCGCTTGAACAGGTTGAAGCTGAGCAGTTGCTCGTCGCGGATGCCCAGGCGCTGGACGATGGCTTCACGCAGGGCTTCGTCGGGATGGTCCAGGGGCAGCTTCAGTTCGGTGATTCGTAGCATGGCAGGGTCCAGTATCCCGGCCATGGGCGGCCGGCGGCTTTACACAAACCGCCAAGTATAAGCTGTTAGCCGCCCCGACTGGCAGGATAAAAGCGCCCGGCGATCAGTTGTCGCGCGCACCGCCGTAGTAACCGCAGCCGCGCAGGGTCTGGCCGTCGATGCGCAGCTCGGCGCGCAGGTGACGCACGGCGCCGCTCATGTTGTCGACGCAGCGTTGCGGGGCGACCCACAGTTCAACGTGCTGGCCGTTGGCTTCGCTGGTCAGGGTCAGGCCGCCGCCGGGCACTTCTTCTTCGAGGAACGGCAGCGGTAGTGGGTCCTTGCCGACGCGGTTGAGCACCATGCCCTTGCCGCTGGCCTTGATGTCCCAGTCCGGCTCGTGGCCATTGGCGCGCAGGGTCAGCTGCTTGAAGTTGGGGTCGTCGCAGGCGCGGGTGGAGGGCTCCAGGCGGTACAGGCGGCTGACTTCCAGCTGGCCGTCGTTGTCGGCCTGTTTGGCACCGGTGAGGCGGCCACGGACGTCGGCGAACAATTTGGCATTGGCGTCCTTGGCCAGGCTGACGGACTCCTGGAGGATGCCGGTGCCGGCGACGTCATTGATCACGAAGTGGCGGCTTTCACCACAGGGTTTGAACAACAGCCGGCCGCCGCCTGCACTCAGTTCGCCCTGCATGCGCGTGGTACCGATGTTCGGGTCACGGGGCTGCTCGGCCAGCAACTGGCAGCCGGCGAACAGTGGCAGCAGGGCAGTGAGCAGCAGGGTAGGGGTGAGGCGCATGGGGCGGGCTCCGGAGAATCTTTGCCAAAGAGCTGGCCACGATACACGTCCTGCGGGCAGAAAAAAGGGCCCGAAGGCCCTTTTTCATTCAACCACCCAAGTAGGCGTCGCGCACCTTCGGGTCGGTCAGCAGTGCCTCACCGGTGCCCTGCATCACCACCCGACCGTTCTCCAGCACATACGCCCGGTCGGCGATCTTCAGTGCCTGGTTGGCGTTCTGCTCCACCAGGAACACCGTCACGCCATCACGGCGCAGCTGTTCGATGATGTCGAAGATCTGCTGGATGATGATCGGCGCCAGGCCCAGCGAAGGCTCATCGAGCAGCAACAGCTTGGGCTTGCTCATCAGCGCCCGGCCGATGGCCAGCATCTGCTGCTCGCCACCGGACATGGTGCCGCCACGCTGGATGTAACGCTCTTTCAGCCGTGGGAACAGCTGCAGGACCTTGTCCAGTTGCTCCTGGTAGTCGCCCTTGTCGGTGAAGAAACCGCCCATGGCCAGGTTTTCCTCGACGGTCAGGCGGGCGAACACGCGGCGGCCTTCTGGCACCACCGCGATGCTCTTGCGCATGATGTGCGAGGACGGCTGGCCGACCAGTTCTTCACCCAGGTACTTGATGCTGCCGCTGTGCGCCTGTGGCGAGCCGCACAGAGTCATCAGCAAGGTCGACTTGCCAGCGCCGTTGGCACCGATCAGGGTGACGATCTCACCCTGGTTGATCTCGACATTGACGCTGTGCAGCGCCTGGATCTTGCCGTAGAAGGTGGAAACGTTCTCGAACTTCAGCATTTACGCTTCCCCCAGGTAGGCTTTGATCACATCAGGGTTGTCGCGGATCTCCTCCGGCGTGCCGTGGGCGAGGGGCGTGCCCTGGTTGATCACGACGATGTGGTCGGAGATGCTCATCACCAGCTTCATGTCGTGCTCGATCAGCAGCACGGTGACGTTGTGCGACTCACGCAGGTAGGCGATCAGTGCCTTGAGGTCTTCGGTTTCCTTCGGGTTCAGGCCCGCGGCGGGTTCGTCGAGCATGATGATCCGTGGCTGGGTCATCATGCAGCGGGCGATTTCCAGGCGGCGTTGCTGGCCGTAGGCGAGGGTGCCGGCGGTACGGTTGGCGAATTCGGTCAGGTTGACCTTCTCCAGCCAGTACTGGGCGCGCTCCATGGCCTCCTTCTCGCTGCGGCGGAAGTTCGGGGTCTTGAACAGCCCGGCGAAGAAGTTGGTGTTCAGGTGACGGTGCTGGGCGATCAGCAGGTTTTCCAGCGCGGTCATTTCCTTGAACAGACGCACGTTCTGGAAGGTACGCACCACGCCTTTGCGGGCGATCTGGTGACCGGCCAGGCCCTGGATCGGCTGGCCGTCGAGCAGGATTGTACCGCCGCTGGGCTTGTAGAAGCCGGTCAGGCAGTTGAACACCGTGGTTTTGCCAGCGCCGTTCGGGCCGATCAGCGCCACCACCTGTTTTTCCTTGACGGTCAGGGCCACGCCGTTGACCGCCAACAAGCCGCCGAAGCGCATGCTCAGGCCGCTGACTTGCAGAATTTCGCGGCTCATCGACGCAGCTCCATGTGGGGACGTTGCATAGGCAGCAGGCCTTGCGGACGCCAGATCATCATCAACACCATCAGCGCACCGAACATCAGCATCCGGTATTCGCTGAACTCACGCATCAGCTCTGGCAGCAGGATCATCACGATGGCCGCGAGAATCACGCCCAGTTGTGAGCCCATGCCGCCGAGCACGACGATGGCGAGGATGATCGCCGACTCGATGAAGGTGAACGACTCCGGCGTCACCAGGCCCTGGCGCGCGGCGAAGAAGCTGCCGGCGAAACCGGCGAAGCAGGCACCCAGGGTGAATGCCGAGAGCTTGATCACAGTGGGGTTCAGGCCCAGCGCACGGCAGGCGATCTCGTCCTCACGCAGCGCTTCCCAGGCACGGCCTATCGGCATGCGCAGCAGGCGGTTGATCACGAACAGTGCCAGCAGGGCCAGCAGCAGGGCGACCAGGTAAAGGAAGATGACCTTGTTGATCGAGTTGTATTCCAGCCCGAAGAACTCGTGGAAGGTCTGCATCCCTTCGGCGGCCTTGCGTTCGAAGGTCAGGCCGAAGAACTCCGGCTTGGGGATGTTGCTGATGCCGTTGGGGCCGCCAGTCCATTCTGTGAGATTGCGCAGGAACAGGCGGATGATTTCGCCGAAGCCGAGGGTCACGATCGCCAGGTAGTCCCCGCGCAGGCGCAGCACCGGGAAGCCGAGCAGGAAGCCGAAGGTGGCCGACATCAGGCCGGCGATCGGCAGGCAGACCCAGAAGCTCCAGCCCAGGTAGTGCGAGAGCATCGCGTAGCTGTAGGCGCCGACGGCGTAGAAACCGACATAGCCGAGGTCGAGCAGGCCGGCCAGACCGACCACGATGTTCAGGCCCAGGCCTAACAGCACGTAGATCAGGATCAGCGTGGCGATGTCGACCGCCCCGCGCGAGCCGAAGAACGGCCACACCAAAGCCGCTACGATCAGACCGATGATCACGTAGCGTTGGGTTTTCGGCAGGGTCAGGTAGTTGCTGACGGCTGGCGGGATCAGCTTGCGATCCGAGCCACGGCCCATCACCGCGCTCCACTGCTTGTCGAACAGCACGCGCAGGAACATCAGCACCGAACACACGGCGATGATACTGATGGTGAACGACCCTTGGCTGTGCACCGCCAGGCTGATGCCGTCGATGCTCAGTTTCAGGCCCAGCACCGGGAAGGCCACGGCCCATACCAGCAAGGCGCTGAAGAACGCCTGTTTGAGATTTCTGTTCATACTTTTTCAACCTCCGGGCGGCCCAGGATGCCGGTCGGCCGGAACAGCAGGACAAGAACCAACAAGCCGAATGCCACCACGTCCTTGTACTGGTCGCCGAAGATGTCGGCGCCGAAGGCTTCGGCCACGCCCAGCACCAGCCCGCCGAGCATGGCGCCCGGGATGCTGCCGATGCCGCCCAATACCGCTGCGGTGAAGGCCTTAAGGCCCACCAGAAAACCAGCGTTGGGGTTGATCACCCCGTACTGCATGCTCAGCAGCACGGCCGCCACGGCCGCCAGGGCGGCACCGATGACGAAGGTCAGGGCGATGATGTTGTTGGTGTTGATACCCAGCAGGTTGGCCATCTTGATGTCCTCGGCGCAGGCGCGGCAGGCGCGGCCCAGGCGGGAACGGGAGATGAACAGGGTCAGGCAGGTCATGGCCACCAGGGTGACCACGAACACCAGGATCTGCATGTAGGAAACCAGGACCTCCTCCGCACCGCCCGGCCCGAAGGAGATGCTCCCGGGGATCAGGTTGGGGATGGATTTGTCCTTCGAGTCTTGCGATAGCAAGACCGTGTTCTGCAGGAAGATCGACATACCGATGGCTGAAATCAGCGGAATCAGACGGTTGCTGTTGCGCAGGGGGCGGTAGGCAACCCGTTCGATGCTGTAGCCATAGGCACTGGTGACGCAGATCGTCGCGACGAAGGCGACGGTCATCAGGATCGGCAGCGAATGGATACCCATCATGGCCAGGCCCGCCAGAGCGATGAAGGCCACGTAGGAACCGATCATGTATACCTCGCCGTGGGCGAAGTTGATCATGCCGATGATGCCGTACACCATCGTGTAGCCGATGGCGATCAAGGCATAGGTGCTGCCGATGGTCAATCCATTAACCAGTTGTTGGAAGAAATGGTAGATCTCAGGCATTACAGCGCTCCTAAAAACCTGATTTGCATTTCGCTGGCAGGGGTATGGCCAGGAAACCGCGGGTGACGGTTTTAAGATTTTCAGGTGGGTCGGCCCCCGGATCGCGGGGATCAGGCCCATGAACCTCGTAAAACAAAGCCCACTGCTCGCACAGTGGGCTTCTACGGTCAGCTATTAGTCACGCAGTTACTGAGGGGAGACTTCGGTCTTCGGCTTGCCGAAGTGCCATTCGTAGACCACGAACTTGAAGTCTTTCAGGTCGCCTTTCTCGTCGTAGGACAGGGTGCCGGTCGGGGTCTTGAAGGAGCCGGCGTGGATGGCGGCTGCCACCTTGTCGGTGTCTTCGGACTTGGCCGCTTCGATGCCTTTGGCGATCAGCTCGACAGCCGAGTAGGCCGGGAACACGAACGGGCCGCTCGGGTCCTTGCCGTCAGCCTTGATGGCGTCGACGATGGCCTTGTTCTCAGGGTCGGCGTCGAACGACTTCGGCAGGGTCACCAGCAGGCCTTCGGAGGCGTTCTGAGCGATCTGCGAGATGGAATCGTTACCCACGCCTTCCGGGCCCATGAACTTGGCTTTCAGGCCTTTTTCCTGGGCTTGGCGCAAGATCAGGCCCAGCTCTGGGTGGTAGCCGCCGTAGTAGACGAAGTCGACGTTGTTCTGCTTGAGCTTCTGGATGATCGAGGAGAAGTCCTTGTCACCGGCGTTCAGGCCTTCGAAGACGGCAACCTTGGTGCCTTTCTTCTCGAGGGTCTGCTTGACCGCGGTGGCGATGCCTTCACCGTACTGCTGCTTGTCGTGCAGAACGGCAACCACTTTCGGCTTGACGTGGTCGGCGATGTAGTTGCCGGCAGCCGGGCCCTGGGCGCTGTCCAGGCCGATGGTGCGGAAGATCAGCTTGTAGCCACGGGCGGTGATTTCCGGCGAGGTGGCGGCCGGGGTGATCATGATCACGCCTTCGTCTTCGTAGATGTCGGACGCTGGCTGGGTGGAGCTGGAGCACAGGTGGCCGATGACGAACTTGACGCCGTCGTTGACCACTTTGTTGGCGACTGCCACGGCCTGTTTAGGGTCGCAGGCGTCGTCGTATTCCTTGGCTTCGAGCATCTTGCCATCGACGCCGCCCTTGGCGTTGATATCCTTGATGGCCTGCTTGGCGCCGATGAACTGCATGTCGCCGTACTGGGTCACAGGGCCGGTTTTAGGGCCCGCGATCCCGATCTTGATGGTATCGGCGGCAAACGAATGGCTGGCTACCCCGGCCAGTACCATTGCGGCGAACAGCTTGGAAATCTTGATCATAGTGCTCCACTCATTCTGTTGTAATTCTTATAGTCCTGGCGGCCAGGGCTACAGACCGGGCGGGATTTGCGGCATGGCCACGCCACACTGCATGCCCACCTTCCCCCGGAACATGTCCCGGAACTGTACCGGTACAGTGTAGAGCGCTGTTTGCGCGCTTGAAAAGCGGGCAAAAAGTGCCTGTTCCGCGGGTTGTCGCATGATCGACACAAAGATACAGAAAAGCGCCATCACTTTGCCTGCATCCTGGGCCCCGCCCCATAACTTCGGGGCCAATCGACCAAATTACATATTTGAAACCGGGTTTTTCTGCAAAAATGCCGGCCTTTTTTCATTGGCCGAATTTGCGGGTACAAACCCATGACTGATCAAACAAGCACCCTCTATGCCAAATTGCTCGGCGAGACGGCGACAATCGAGTGGAAGGCTTTGGAGCGTTTCTGGGCCAAGGGTGACCTGATTTGGGTCGACCCCACGCTCGACCTGATCGAGGTCGCCGCGGCAATGGCCGAGAATCGCAGCGAGATCTTCGCCAAATGGCGTAGTGATGGCACTGTCGGCCCGGTCAGCGCCGAGCAGGCGCTCGAGCTGCAAAGCCGCGATCCAGAGATCTGGGCCGTGGTGGTTTCACCGTTCATCGTGATTCAGGCCAAGCAAGTGGAATAACGGCGCGCTTTTTTAGTGCTTAAAAATACGCAGCCGCACCATGTCGGTGCTTGTTGACGCTCACGTAAGGTGGAAGTTGGTAACAGTGGTGGGCTGATTCGGCGCTGCGGTAACAGTTTACGGCATGCGTAATGGGGCGGATCTACGGACCTTCGCGCATTGGCAGAAGTTTTGGCAGAGGTCATAGTGCGCCATTTGCCGGCATTGCCTCGCCCGCTTGTCACGCTTCTTTAATCTTCTGCCTGGAGTCGTTCATGAGTACTGCACTGCCTTCGCTGGGATTCGCCGGGATTGGCCTGATGGGCCTGCCAATGTGCCGGCGCCTGTTGGCTGCGGGTTATCCGCTGACGGTCTGGAACCGCAGCCCGGACAAATGCGCCACGTTGGTGGCCGCAGGTGCACGGTTGGCGGCGAACCCGGCCGAGCTGTGCCGTGACAGCGACATGGTGCTGTTGTGCCTGGCCGACACGGCAGTGGTGCGCGAAGTGGTGTTTGGCGAGCAAGGCATCGCCGAGGGCGGGCGCAGCGGGCAGTTGCTGGTGGACTTCTCCAGCCTGGAGCCGACCGCCACCCGGGAAATGGCTGCCGAGTTGGCTGCCCTGTGCGGCATGGCCTGGCTAGACGCTCCGGTTTCCGGTGGCACGCCAGGGGCCGAGGCGGGCACCTTGGCGATCATGGTGGGGGGCGAGGCCACTGACCTGCACCGGGCGCGCCCGGTGCTGCAGGTGCTTGGCCAGCGGGTCACGCACATGGGCGGTGTGGGGGCAGGGCAGGTGACCAAGGCTTGCAATCAGATGATCGTGGCCTGCAATGCCCTGGTGATTGCGGAAGTAGTGGCGTTGGCCGAGCAGTCAGGCGTCGACGCCACCTTGATCGCCGAGGCCCTTGCCGGTGGCTTTGCCGATTCGAAGCCGCTGCAGATCCTGGCGCCGCAGATGGCCGAAAGCCGTTTCGAACCGGTCAAGTGGCATGTCCGCACCTTGCTCAAGGACCTCGACGGTGCCGTCAAGCTTTCCCGCGAGCAGGGTACGGCAACGCCACTCAGTGGCCTTGCCGCGCAGCTGATGCGCCTGCACGGTAGCCAGGGGTATCTGCAAAAAGATCCGGCGACCCTGGTAGAGCTGTATCGCAACAAGGGTTGAATACGCTGTCCTGGCGGTCGAGCTGATCGAGCAGCGAGCGTAGTTCGCTCAGCGGCACGGGGCGGCTGAGCAGGTAGCCCTGCAGGTAGTCGCAGCCCTTGCTGACCAGAAACTCATGTTGCTCGACGGTTTCGACGCCTTCGCTGACCACTTCCAGGTGTAGGGTGTGGGCCATGGCGATGATGGCCTCGATGATCTCGCGATCTTTCAGGCTGCCGGGCACATCCTGCAGGAATGAGCGGTCGATCTTCAGCACGTCCAGAGGCAGGCGTTTGAGGTAGGCCAGCGACGAATAGCCGGTGCCGAAATCGTCGATCGACAGGCCGACACCTTGGCCGCGAATGCGCTTGAGCAGGCTGACGGTATGCTCGATGTCACCCATCAAAGCGTTTTCGGTGACTTCCAGTTCCAGCTGTCGAGGCGCCAGGCCCGCCTGGAACAGCGCCACTTCCACTTCGCTGGGCAGGGCTTCATGGCCCAGGGTCACCGCCGAGCAGTTGACCGTGACCTTCAGGCTGGTAAAACCATGCTGCTGAAGCCGGGCCAGGTCCTGGCAGGCGTGGCGCAGCACCCACAGGTCGAGGTCAACGATCAGGCCGTTGGCTTCGGCAATGCCGATGAACCGGTCAGGCCCCATCAGCCCGTGCAGCGGGTGCTGCCAGCGCACCAGCGCTTCGAGTTTGGCCACCTGGCCGGTGCGCAGGTCGAAGATCGGTTGGTAATGCACGCATAGGCCGCGTTCTTCGAGCAGGGCAATGCGCAGCTCCTCTTCCAGTTGCAAGGCCAGGCTGGCACGGCTTTTCAGGCTGCTGTTGAAAAAGTGCAGGCTGTTGCGCCCGCTGCCTTTGGATTGATAGAGGGCAAGGTCGGCATGCTTGAGCAGTTCTTCGGTGGTCAGGCCATCATCGGGGTAGATGCTGATGCCGATGCTGGTGGTCATGACCATGCGCCGGCCGCCCAGGTCGATCGGCTCCTTCATCCGTTGCATGATGCGCTGGGCCAGGTGGCGCGCCTCGTCGTGGCTGTTCAGGCTGGTGACCACACAGAACTCGTCACCGCCGAAGCGGGCCACCAAGTCGTGGCTGCGGGTGGCGGCCGTGATGTGGTTGGCGATCACCTTGAGCAATTCGTCGCCGGCATCGTGGCCGAGGCTGTCGTTGATCCGCTTGAAGTGGTCGATGTCGAGGAACATCACGGCCAGGCGGTCTTCATTGGGATCCTGCTCTGCCAGGCGTTCGGCGAAGATCTGGTTGAAACCACGTCGGTTGACCAGGTTGGTCAGGGCGTCGTAGTGGGCGGCCTGTTGCAGTGACTCGCGGGCCTGGTCCAGTTGGCTGAGCAGCACGCCGTAGCGGCGCAGGTCGTCTTCCTTGCTCTGCAGCTTCTTGTCGGCCAGGGCGGCGCTGATGCTGCTGCCGCTGATCAGCAAGGTGATGAAGGCGATGGTCAGCCCCAGCTGCAGGCTGTTGTCGCCCGAGGGCAGGAGCAAGGCGGTGTCGGCGGGGATTACCAGGGTCATGGCCGACATGGCGGTGAAGTGGGTGGCCACGATGCCGCTGGCCATGATCAGGCTGGCGCCATACTTCATGGTCTGGTGCAGGGTACCGCTGCCGTTACGGAAGTAGCGGGCCAGCAACAACGCGACAAGGCTGGTGAGCAGGGCGATGACGGCGCTGCTTAGCAGCAGGCCGGTCTGGTAATACTGCTGGGCACCGGTCTGCAGCGCGGCCATGCCGACGAAATGCATGATGACGATGCCCAGGCCGATAAGCAGCGCGCTTTGCAGGTAGTGCTGCGGGCGCATTTCGCTGCGGTCCAGGCTGTTCATCGCCAGCCACGCCACCAGTAATGCGATCAAGAGGGACAGGCCGGTCAGCGACACGTCGTAATGCTTCTCCACTGGGGCCTGAAAGGCGAGCATGCTGATGAAGTGCATGGCCCATATGCCGCCGGCCAGGCAGCAGGCGCCGAGCACACGCCATTGTCGCTGGGCAGCGCGCAGCTCGGTGTGGGATTGGCGCTCGGCCATGTCGAGGGTGGCGAAGCACGCTGCGCTGGCCACGGCAAACGCGATCAGCACCAGTAACGGTTCGTGGCGGCAGTCGATGACGATGCGCCCGGTTACCGGCAGTTCGGTGAACAGTTGCAGTCCCAGCCAGTCCATTGCTAGCCCTTTGCTCGAGTTTTCACTCGTCTCCGTTCAAGCGCTGTGGAGACTGTTCTGGGGCAGTATAGAAACAGGTGGTTGAACCTTCCTGACTAGTGGCACTTTGGCTTCAATGATTTGGCTCTGAAGTCGATAGCCAGTCGGCATAACGAACTGGGGGGCGCCAAAGCGCCCCCCAGTCAGGTGGCAGGACGGTCAGCCGGCGACCAGCACACGTATCGCCTCGAGGCGCAGCGCGGCCTTGTCGAGCATCGCCAGGCCTTGCTCACGCTGCTTGCGCAGCGCATCGATCTCGCTGTCACGCACGCTCGGGTTGACGGCCTGCAGCGCGGTCAGGCGTGCCAGCTCTTCATCGGCCTCGGCGACCAGGCGGCGCTGGGCTTCGGCCACGCGCTCGACGTGGACCGGCATGACCTTGGCTTCACCACCACTGATGCGTTGGGCCAGCACATCACGCTGGGCCTGCACGAACTTGTTGGCGCTGGCCCGCGGCACGCTTTCGAGCTGGTCGTTGAGGGTTTCGAACGCTACCCGCGAAGCCAGGTCGTTGCCGTTGGCATCGAGCAGGCAGCGCAGTGCCGCTGGCGGCAGGTAACGGCCCAGTTGCAGGCTGCGCGGCGCCACCACCTCGCTGACGAACAGCAGCTCGAGCAGCACGGTGCCCGGTTTGAGCGCCTTGTTCTTGATCAGCGCGACTGCGGTGTTGCCCATCGAACCGGACAGCACCAGGTCCATGCCGCCCTGCACCATCGGGTGTTCCCAGGTGAGGAACTGCATGTCTTCACGCGACAGCGCCTGGGCGCGGTCGTAGGTGATGGTCACGCCTTCGTCGTCGCCCAGCGGGAAGCTGGCGTCGAGCATCTTCTCGCTCGGCTTGAGGATCAGGGCGTTTTCCGAGTGGTCTTCGCTGTCGATGCCGAAGGCGTCGAACAGGGTTTCCATGTAGATCGGCAGGGCGAACTGGTCGTCTTGCTCAAGGATCGCCTCGACCAGCGCCTGGCCCTCGCCGGCACCACCAGAGTTGAGCTCCAGCAGGCGGTCACGGCCGCTGTGCAGTTCTGCCTCCAGGCGCTCGCGCTCGCCACGGGCCTCGCTGACCAGTGCGGTCCAGGCCTTGGCATCGCCGCCTTCGAGCATCGGCAGCAGGCGCGGGCCGAACTGGTGCTGAAGGGCGTTACCGGTCGGGCAGGTATTGAGGAAGGCGTTCAGGCCATCGTGGTACCACTGGAACAGGCGCTCCTGCGGGCTGTCCTGCAGATACGGAATGTGCAGTTCGATGGTGTGCTTCTGGCCGATACGGTCGAGACGGCCGATGCGCTGTTCGAGCAGGTCCGGGTGGGCCGGCAGGTCGAACATCACCAGGTGATGGGCGAACTGGAAGTTACGGCCTTCACTGCCGATCTCGGAGCAGATCAGCACCTGGGCGCCGAATTCCTCGTCAGCGAAGTAGGCCGCAGCGCGGTCACGCTCGAGGATGCTCATGCCTTCGTGGAACACCGTCGCCGGGATGCCGGAGCGCACGCGCAAGGCGTCTTCCAGGTCCATGGCGGTTTCAGCGTGGGCGCAGATCACCAGGACCTTGGTGCGCTTGAGCATCTTCAGCGTGTCGATCAGCCAGTCGACCCGTGGGTCGAAGCGCCACCAGCGTTCGTCATCGCTGACCTCGCCTTGGGCCTGGAAGGCCACTTCCGGGTACAGCTCGGCGTGTTCGCCGGCAGGCAGGTCCTGGTAGGGCGCCGGGTTGGCCAGCGGATATGGATGCAGCTGGCGCTCGGGGAAACCCTGGACGGCCGCACGGGTGTTGCGGAACAGCACGCGGCCGGTGCCGTGGCGGTCGAGCAGTTCGCGGATCAGGCGGGCACTGGCCTGGGTGTCGCCATCGTTGACTGCGGCCAGCAGGGCTTCGCCTTCGGCGCCGAGGAAGCCTTGAATGGTGGCATGGGCCTTGGGTGACAGGCGGCCTTCTTCAAGCAGCTCCTGCACGGCTTCGGCCACCGGGCGGTAGTTTTCGCTCTCGGCGCGGAACGCCGCGAGGTCATGGAAACGGTTGGGGTCGAGCAGGCGCAGGCGGGCGAAGTGGCTGTCCTGGCCAAGCTGTTCGGGGGTAGCGGTCAGCAGCAGCACGCCTGGGATGACCTGGGCCAGTTGCTCGACCAGGCTGTATTCGGTGCTGGCCTGCTCTTCGTGCCACACCAGGTGGTGCGCCTCGTCGACCACCATCAGGTCCCAGCCAGCGGCGAACAGTGCGTCCTGGGCCTTTTCGTCATCGACCAGCCACTCCAGGGCGACCAGCGCCAGCTGGGCATCCTCGAACGGGTTGCTGGCGTCGCTTTCGATGAAGCGCTCGGCGTCGAACAGGGCGACCTGCAGGTTGAAGCGCCGGCGCATTTCCACCAGCCATTGGTGCTGGAGGTTCTCCGGAACCAGGATCAGCACGCGGCTGGCGCGGCCGGACAGCAGCTGGCGGTGAATCACCAGGCCGGCCTCGATGGTCTTGCCCAGGCCTACTTCGTCGGCCAGCAGAACGCGTGGGGCGCTGCGGTCGGCGACTTCGCGGGCAATGTGCAACTGGTGGGCGATCGGTTGCGCGCGGCAACCGCCCAGGCCCCATAGCGACGACTGCATCTGCTTGCTGGTGTGGTGCAGGGTGTTGTAACGCAGGCTGAACCACGACAGCGGGTCGATCTGCCCGGCGAACAGGCGGTCGCTGGCCAGGCGGAACTGGATGAAGTTCGACAGCTGGGTTTCCGGCAGGGTGCGCGCCTGGTTCTGGCCATCCAGGCCGTGGTAGACCATCAGCCCGTCGATGTCCTCGACCTCGCGTACGGTCAGCTTCCAGCCTTCGAAGTGGGTGATCTGGTCACCCGGCGAGAAACGCACGCGGGTCAGCGGCGCATTGCGCAGGGAATACTGGCGGGTGTCGCCAGTGGCCGGGTAGAGCACGGTCAACAGGCGGCCATCCTGCGCCAGGATGGTACCCAGGCCAAGCTCCGCTTCACTGTCGCTGATCCAGCGTTGCCCCGGTTGATACTGCTGCGCCATACTGCCTGAACTCCCGCGATGAAAAAGCCGGCTATGTTAACGGATAGGCCGGGCGGACCATAGACCAGAAGTCCATGAGTCTAGCTGTTTCATCGCAGAAAACACCGTCTTGCTGACGAGGGCTACGCACCGATATGCCGCTCAAGCACCGCTGGTTGCACACTTCCCTGGCCCTGGGCAGCTTGTTGCTGCTGGCTGCCTGTGAACAGAAAAATTTCGAAACCTTGCCTGCGATCCCGGTCGAGCAGCTCGAAGTGCTGGGCGTGCAGACGCCGATCAAGAGCGTGCACTTCCGCGACCGCGACGGCGAGGGGCTGCTGGTGCTCAGCCGCAGCGATGGCCAGGCGGTCGATGCCGAGTCCGAGCAGGAGGTCGACAAGGTGGTACTCAAGGCCACCCTGTACGGTCGTACCTCCGAGAGCGACGCGTTCAAGCCGCGCTGGCAGATCGAGCAGGAAACCACCTGCCCGGGGCTGGACCTGGATGTCGACTTCTACACCGATGTCAGTGATGTCACTGACCTGAACAAGGACGGTGTCGCTGAAGTGACAGTGGCCAGCCATGCCTTCTGTGGTGGCGGCATCGACCCGCACGACATCGCCATCGAGATGCGCGAGGGGCAGAGCGCCTACACCATCACCGGTCAGTCGCTGATCACCCCGGCAGGTGAGGAGCCGGTTGGCGGCGAACGTGAAGACAGCGCTTCGCTGAAGAACGCGCCACAGGTGCTGCGTGAGCACATGGATTCGGTCTGGCAACAGGTCTACAAGCGGCCCTGGAGCGAAGCCAGCCCGCCGGCCAGCGACGACGACCCTGAGGATGAGGCCGAGTAACGGCTGTCTATACTGGCATGGCGCGGCCGTGAATGGCCGCGCATTCTCACCTTTTACGCTCAAGCTGGCTAACGGATGGCCGATACAGTGGGCACAGGAGAACTTCCATGCTGCCGCCGATCATCCCGCTCAGTGCCGCCCCCGTGACCTCGCAACAGGATCCGGTCAAGCAGACACCCGACATCAAGCCGGTGGTGCCCGTGCAGCCGTCGTCCAACGAAAGCGCCATCGACCTCAAGCAGCAGCGCGACCCGCAGGAGCAGGCCTTGCTGCTGCGTGAAGAGCAACGCCGGCAGCAGCAACGGCGCAACAGCAAGGGCGATGAGGAGCGTTACAACGCGGTGCCGGGTGATGAAGTCAACGCCGACAATACCGTGCCGGTGGCGCCGCTGATGGGCGAGCACCAGCGTCAGGGCCTGCTGGTCGATATCGAAGTCTGACGCGGGGCTGGTCACGACCGGCGCCTGGCTTCATGATGCAAGTCTCTGTAGATCGTCGAGCCCACCCATGAGCCAAGACAACCTCATCGACTTCGATGCCGAGCGCGCCAAGCGCATCCATGACCTCAAGGAAAAACGCCTGAACGAAGTGCGCCAGGCGTTCGAGCAGGCCATGCCGCTTGCCCCCGCGAAGAAAAAGAAGCCCAAGGGCAAGCCCAAGAAGCGCTGAAACTTGACGCAGGTCAACCCTGCACCCGCCTCGCGTGCCCGGTCCCGGGCAGCATTGACCCTGATCAATTTTCCCCGCCCCCGTATTCGTTACCTTGCATCCATCGGACAACGGCAAACGAATCGGGAGGCCAGCATGTTTTTCGACAATGTGGTTATCGCGGGCGTGGTAACGGTCGGGTTGATGTTTGCATTCTTTGCCGGTCTGGGCATTTTCATCTGGAAGGACTCGCAAAAGCGCAAGCCGCGCTGACCTTCCGGAACCACGAGCACGCAAGGCATTTTGGGCGACTTCGGTCGCCTATTTTTTTGTCCGCGTTTTTTGTCGATAAAGATGATTAGCTAGCTAATTAATCGTCCCGGCAGTATCCTTTCCCCATTGTCTATCGTTCATATAACCATCCCCTCGCAAGGTCCGATTCGTGCCCATCACCCTCCAGGCCCTGTTCGCACCCAGCAGCCTCGCCATCAAGTTCGCCATCAAGACCCTGCTTGGAGCGGGCCTGGCGCTGTGGCTGGCCATGCGTTGGGGGCTGGAGCAACCGTCCTGGGCGTTGATGACCGCATTCATCGTCGCCCAGCCGTTGTCGGGGATGGTGGTGCAAAAGGGTCTGGCGCGTCTGGCCGGGACTTTGGTCGGCACGGTCATGTCGGTGGTGTTCATCGGCCTGTTCGCGCAGACGCCATGGCTGTTCCTGATCACCTTGGCGTTGTGGCTGGCCCTGTGCACGGCGGCCTCCACGCAGTTACGCAGTGCCTGGGCCTATTCGTTCGTACTGGCCGGCTACACCGCAGCCATCATTGCTTTGCCCGCCATCAGTCATCCCTTGCAGGTGTTCGACCAGGCGGTAGCGCGTTGTACCGAGATCTGCCTGGGGATCTTCTGCGCCACCGCCAGCAGCGCCCTGATCTGGCCGATGCGGGTCGAGCAGCAGCTCGCCGGGCAGGCCCGTCAGGCCTGGCAGAACGGCTTGCAGGCGGCAAGCGCCATGCTTGGTGGCGAGGATGAAGCGCGCAAAGGGTTGCTGGACAGCCTCGGCCGCATCGTCGCCATCGATACCCAGCGCGAGCACGCCTGGTTCGAGGGGCCGCGCGGGCGGCTGAGGGCCAAGGCCATTCGCGGGCTGAGCCAGAAACTCATGGTGCTGCTGCGCATTTCACGCTCTGTCCGTCGGCAGTGGCGGCAACTGGACGCGCACGAAGCCGGGCGCCTCGGTCCTTGGCTTGAAGAACTGCGAGCACTGCTGGTCAGCCCCGATCAGCCGAGCCTGCTGGTGTTGCGCCAGCGCATCTGGGATGCCGCGCATGACGAGCAGATCAGCTCTGCCGAGCATTTCTGCCTGGCGCGCATGGCCTTGCTGCTGGACTTCGCCATGGCCGCCACCCAGGCCCTGGACGATGTCGAGGCGGGCAGGGCGCCGAAGGATGTCGCCCAGGGCCTGGCGGTGCACCGCGACTGGTCGCTGGCGTTGTTGTTCGGTTCACGCAGTGCCTTGGCCTTCCTGGTGATGAGCAGCTTCTGGCTGGCTACTGCCTGGCCGTCGGCGCCGGGTGGCCTGGTGCTGACCTGCGTGGTCTGCAGCCTGTTCGCCAGCCGCGAGAACGGCGCGCAGATCGGCCTGAGTTTCTTGCGCGGGATCTTCCTGGCGATCCCGCTCGCTTTCCTGGTAGGGCAGATCATCCTGCCGCAATGGAGCAGCTTCGCCATGCTCTGCCTGGGCATGGGTGTGCCGCTGTTCTTCGGGGCGCTTGGTATGGCCCATCCGCGTACCGGCGCCACGGCGACCTCTTATTGCCTGCATTTCATCGTGCTGGTCTCGCCGCTCAATGCCATGACGTTTGGTGTGGCGAACATGCTCAACAGCGCCCTGGCCATGTTGATGGGGGTGGGCGCCGCCGTGTTGGCGTTCCGCCTGCTGGTGTTCCGTCACCCGGCCTGGCTTGGCCGGCGCCTGCGCGCCGCGACCCAGAGCGACCTGGTGCGCTTGACCCGGCGCGATTTGCGCGGTGCCGACAGCTGGTTTGGCGGGCGCATGGCCGACCGCCTGATGCAACTGGCCCGGCATGCCAGTGAGTTGCCGGCCACTGAGCGCAAGCGCTGGGATGACGGCCTGCATGGGCTGGATATCGGTGACGAGCTGGTGCACCTGCGCATGTGCCTGGCGGTGGCCCAAGTGCCATTGGCTGGCGCCGAGCGCGAGTACCTGCAGCAGGTCGAGGCGGTACTGGCCAAAGGCCCGGCAGCGGGGCGCGGGCAGCGTCTGGATGCGGCCAGCGAGCAGTTCATCGCCGCCTTGCAGCGGGCGCCGGCCAGCGACCCGTTGCGCCTTGCCCAGGGCGCGGTATTGCAGTTGCAGAAAAGCTGGGGGAAATGGTGCCGTTCGCAGGAGGATGCCCATGGGCTTGCGTGAGTGGGAGCTGGGCGGTGTGCTGCTCAGCCCGTTCCTGATTTATGTTCTGATGGCGCTGGCGCTGACCGGCGTGCTGCGCCTGGTGGTGCACGCCACGCCGCTGGGGCGCTGGATCTGGCATGAAGCGCTGTTCGACACGGCGTTGTTCGTTTGTGTGCTGTTCCTGGTGGTTCGTCTGCTGGGGCCTTTGTAAGGAGTGATTCAATGCGTGCTGTCGTCCGTACCCTGGTGACCCTGTGCGTGGTCGCCATTGCCGTTCTGGCCGGCTTCAAGCTCTGGCAGTACTACATGCTCACGCCATGGACGCGTGATGCCCGGGTACGCGCCGATGTGGTGGTGATCGCCCCGGACGTGTCTGGCTGGGTGCGTGAGCTGAAGGTGCAGGACAACCAGCAGGTCAAGGCTGGCGACTTGCTGATGAGCATTGATCGCGAGCGTTTCCAGGCCGCGTTCGACCAAGCCAGCGCGGTGGCTGAAACCCGCGCCCAGCAATTGCACCTGCGTGAGCGTGAAGCAGCGCGGCGCACAGCCTTGGGCCCGGAGGCGATCAGTGCCGAGCTGCGCGAGAATGCCCAGATCAACGCCGCCGTCGCCCGCGGCGAATTGCATGAGGCCGAAGCACAGTTGCAGGTGGCGAAGATCAACCTGGCGCGCAGCGAAGTGCGGGCGCCGCGTAGCGGGCATATCACCAACCTGCGCCTGGCCCAGGGCAACTATGTGAATACCGGTCAATCGGTGATGGCCCTGGTGGATGATTCGACGTTCTACATCCAGGCCTATTTCGAGGAAACCAAGTTGCCGCGCATCCGGGTTGGCGATGAGGTGAAGGTCTGGCTGATGGGCGCAGGCGACGCGATGCAGGGCCATGTGGAAAGCATCAGCCGCGGCATCACCGACAGCAACAGCAACCCAGACAGCCAGTTGCTGCCAGTAGTGGAGCCGACCTTCAACTGGGTGCGGCTGGCGCAGCGGATCCCGGTGCGGATCAGGCTCGACCAGATTCCCGAAGGCGTGCACCTGAGCGCTGGGATGACCGCCAGCGTTCAGGTGCATGAGGATCAGATGGAACAGTGATGGCCATTGGGGCCGCAAAGCGGCCCCAGAATCTCTGACTTAAAGGAACATCCCGCCAGACACCTCCAGCCGCTGCCCGGTAATCCAGCCATTGCCCTCTTCGAGCAACAGTGCGATGGCGGCGCCGATATCATCGGGCAACCCGACCCGCCCCAATGCCGTATTGCCGGCAATGAAGTCATTGACCTGCTGGTTGTCGCGCACCACCCCACCACCAAAATCAGTCTCGATCGCCCCCGGTGCGAGGATGTTGACGCGGATGCCGCGTGACCCGAGCTCCTTGGCCTGATATCGGGTCAAGACCTCCATCGCCCCCTTCATGGCCGCATAGGCGGCATACCCAGGCAGTGCGAAACGCGCCAGTCCGGACGAGATGTTAACGATGCGCCCGCCATCGACGAGCAACGGCAGCAGCCGCTGAGTGAGGAAGAACGGCCCCTTGAGCTGTATGTTCAGCAACTGGTCGAACTGCGTCTCGGTGGTTTCGCTGAACGGCACATTCAAGCCGATACCGGCATTGTTAACCAGGAAATCGAAGCGCTCACGGCCGAAGTGTTGTTGCAAGGTCGTGCCCAGGCGTTCGGCAAAGCTGGCGAAGCTGCTGCTGTCGCCGACATCCAGTTGCAGCATGGCAGCCTTGGCACCAGCCGCTTCGAGAGCCTTGGCCACCTGCTGCGCCTCGTCGGCCCTGCTGTGGTAGGTGCCGATGATGTCGATACCGCGTGCAGCCAGATGTTCAGCGGCATTGCGGCCCAGGCCACGGCTGGCGCCAGTGATCAGAGCGATCTTGCGAGTCATGTCGTATCCCTCGTGGGTGGTGGATGACGGACAGGTTATTGATCGTGATGCGGCTGTTAAATCCAGCAGAATCGGAAATACTGTTCGCGTGTTTCGAACAGTCGGGGTGGGTATGAACAAGCTGGAACTGCTGCGCACCTTCGTACGCGTCAGCGAGTTGAGCAGTTTCACACTGGCGGCAGACAGCCTGGGCCTGCCGCGCTCGACGGTGTCGGAGCAGGTGAGGGCGTTGGAGCAATTGCTTGGCACGCGCCTGTTCAACCGCACCACGCGGCGCGTCCAGGCGACCCAGGACGGTTCATTGCTGTATGAGCGTAGCAAGGACCTGCTGTCGGGCATGGACGAGATCGAGAGCCTGTTCCGCGCGGACGATGCCGAGCTGGCCGGCTGCTTGCGGGTCGACATGCCAACCATGATGGCCCGCCGTGTGATCATTCCGGCCTTGCCGCAATTCTTGTCGCGGTTTCCCAGGCTGGAGGTGGAGATCAGTTGCACTGATCGACAAGTTGATCTGCTGCGTGAAGGCTTCGACTGTGTCATGCGCATCGGTGCGCTGAGTGACCTGGATGTCGTAGCGCGGCCTGTCGGCCAGTTGAGCATGCGCAATTGCGCCAGCCCCGCCTACCTTGCCCGTTGCGGCGTGCCACAGAGCCTGGATGATCTGGCGGAGCACAGCCTGGTCCACTACGTCCGCAACCTGGGGGCGCGCAGCGCGGGCTTTGAGTACATGCAGGCCGGCCAGGTATGCTTTCAGCCCATGGCCGGCGCGGTCACGGTCAACAATGCCGAGGCCTATTCGGCGGCATGCCTGGCCGGCCTTGGCTTGATCCAGGTGCCAGCAGTGGGTGTGGCGCATCACCTGGCAAGCGGCGAGCTGGTGGAGGTGATGCACGGCTGGCAGGCACAGGCCATGCCGGTGTCCTTGCTGTATGCCCGGCAACGGCATGTGCCACGCAGGGTCCAGGCCTTCATGGGCTGGTTGGGCGGGCTGCTGGCGTCGCAGGTCGACGCCATGCCAGTCGATCTCATGCCAGACGACGAAAACCTTGGCGCAACGATGAGTACATGAGCTAGGCTGCCCACTGCGCGTCGCCCATCAGAGGCGACCGTTGCCTGCCTGGCGTGCGTCACTTCCGTTCATTTGCGAGGTTACGTCATGGCCATCACTTCCCAGGACATCTGCAGCGCTGCCGACCAGCTCAATGGTTTTGTCGGCTTTCATGGCAAGCGCGGCGTCCATATCGTGCGGTTTTCCGAGGACGCATTCGGCATGGACGTGGCGGATGACAGCATCACCCCCTGCAACGAATTCGTCTGGCGGCCACAACAGGGTGCGCGCATGGCACTGTGCCGGGAGCGTCTGGCGCTGTTGCTGGAGCAGCATGTGGATGACCGGCTGAACATCGGCGAGCCATTGCGCATCTACCTGCAACGCAGCGATCTGCCGGAAATCGTCGCCGAGCGTTCACTGCGCTGAGCCGCTTAAAGTGGCATCGGCAGAGCAACCCGGCTTGTGTTGCAACAATTGCTCGAAGCCGGCTCTGTCCAGTGGCCGGCTCAGGTAATAGCCCTGCACTTCATGACAATTGTCCCTGGCCAGGGTTTGCAACTGTTGTTCGGTTTCCACGCCCTCGGCGGTCACGGTAAGGCCCATGGCCTCACCCAGGTTGATGATGGCCTGCACGACCGCCCGGTCGTTGCCAGTGGCATTGGCAAGGCCGGCGATGAAGCGTTTGTCGATCTTGATGCTGTCGAACGGATAGGTCCGCAGGTAACCCAGCGACGAGTAGCCTGTGCCGAAGTCGTCCATGTTCAGCCGCACGCCCAGTTCCTTCAGCGCAAGCATGGTAGCCAGGGCGCCTTCTATATCGTTGAGCATCACGTTCTCGGTTATCTCCAGCTCCAGCCGCTGGGCGGGGAAGCGCGTATCCAGAAGGATCTCGCGAATGTCGGCAACCACGTCGCTGCGCAAGAACTGCGCCGGTGACAGGTTTACCGACACCAGCAGGTGTTCCGGCCAGTCGAGCGCACTGCGGCAGGCTTCACGCAACACCCAGCGTCCCAGGGTGACGATCAGCTCGCTTTGCTCGGCCAGCGGGATGAAGGTGTCCGGGGCAAGCAGGCCTTCTTGCGGATGTTGCCAGCGCAGCAGGGCTTCGACCGAAACGATGCGCAAGTCGCTCAGGCGGTAGCGTGGCTGGTAATGGAGAACGAATTCGTTGCTGTTCAGGGCGTGGCGCAAGTCATTTTCCAATTGGCGGCGATACTGGATCTGCTGGTTCATCTCGTCGCTGAAGTAGCGCCAGGTGCCTTTGCCATCGGCCTTGGCCTGATACAGGGCGATGTCCGCGCAACGGATCAGTTCGCCAGCATCGAAACCTTGATTGCGGGTTTGGGCGATGCCGACGCTGGCGCCGATATGCAACTGATGGTTTTCGAAGGCAATGGGCTGTTGCAGCAATTCGATGAGCCGCCGGCACAGCTTGTCGATCTCGCTGCGGTTATCCATGCCGGTGAGCACCAGTACGAATTCGTCACCACCCAGACGCGCCACCAGGTCAACGTCACGCGTGGTGTCACGCAGGCGCGCGGCGACCTCTTGCAGGACTGCATCGCCTGCCGCGTGGCCAAGGGAGTCGTTGATGGGCTTGAAATTGTCGAGATCGAGCAGCAGCAGGGTCAGCGGCGGCGAGTCGCTGCCGCGCAGCAATGTCTGTTCCAGGTGCCGGGCCAGCTTGTTGCGGTTGGCCAGGCCGGTCAGCGGGTCGTGCAGCGACAGGTGCTGGATGCGCGCATGGGCCTCGACTTCGTCGGTGATATCGCTGGCCGTGCCCCGAAAGCCGGCGAGCTTGCCATCGAAGCGGATTGCCCGGGCTGAAATCCGGCAGTAGCGGCTCAGGCCATTGTGGTCGAGGTAGGCACAGCGCAGGTTGGCCGGTTGCTCCGAATCGGCCTCGGCCTGGGCGTCCAGCCAAGGAGAAAGGGGCGTGGTTTCACAGCTGAGCAACTGGTTGAGCGGCTGGCCCAGCCAGACCTCGACCGGGTCGCCGGTGACCTTGACGAATCGCTGTGACAGATAGGTCAGCCGTTGCTGGCGGTCGGTCTCCCAGATCCAGTCGGACGCAGCCTCGGCGACCGCGCGAAAACGCTGTTCACTGGCTTCCAGCGCCTGGTTGCTCTCCTGCAGGCGCTCAAGGCTGAGGTCGATGGCGCGGGAGCTGCGCAGCGCATGGCGAAACAGATAAAGCATGACCAAGGCCAGTATCAGTAATGCGCAGATCAAGGGCGGCAGCACGGCCCATAACAGTTGTCGCCCAGGCTGCGGGCTGGTCCAGGTCAGGTGGTAGCCAGTATTGCCCAGGGCAATTTGTTGCTGGGGGCGGTCGTGCTCGCCGTTCTTTTCGATGTGCATGTGTGCAAGGCCTGCACCCGCGCCCAGGCCCTCGAGCTTGGCTTCGGTAAGCTGGTCGACGAACAGCATGACCGGTGCCTGGCTCACCTCCTGGGCGGAAACATCCCGGTCCGGGCGCACGGCGGCAGCGCTGAGCACTGCTGGCCAGTTGTTGAACATGACGAAGCGGGTAATCTGCTTGCGGGCGCTGGCGGCCCCACGCGCCGCGTCGATGACCTCTGCCAGGGGGGCATCGATGAAACTGCCAGCATCTGCCTGGGTCGGTGCCCCCTTGAAAAGCGCATAGGTGGTGCGTTGATCTTCCACCACGAATACCCCTTCGTAGCCGCTGGCGCTGTACAGCGACTCGCCGACATTCTTTTGTTCATAGGCCCACTGCCAGTCGACCTTGCCAGCCAGGTGTTCGAAGGCGGCGTCCCACACCGCGTAGCTGGAAAGAAACTGCCTGGAGGCCAGCAACCGTTGTTCCAGCGTCTGGGTGGCATGGAACGCGCTGCGTTGCTGCTCCTGTTGGTCGAGCGTGGCGGCGATATTGAACAAGGCACCCAGCGTGACCAGGCAGGCGAGGCCGAAAACTGCGCAGATGCCGCCAATCAGATGACGGACTTGGAGACGGGGGAGGGGGCTGGCGGTCCTGGCCATGCGCGAACAACTCCTTGTTGACTGCAGTCCCCCGCCGGCCAATCAGCAAGGAGGTTCAGTCAGGATAGGCCAGCCTGAGCGGGGTGGCCTCGCCCTGCGCGAAATTGACCTGGTCGCGACCGCGGCGCTTGGCGCTGTACAGCGCCTTGTCGGCCTGCTCCAGCCAGTGCTCGGGAGACTGGAGGTCGGCATTGAACGCCGCCAGGCCAATGCTCAGGCTGATGCGCAGGTGCGGCAGCTGCGGGTTGCGGTAGCTGGCGACCTGTTCGCGCAGGCGCTCCATGGCCTGGCAGGCCTGAGCCTCGCTGGTGGCGGGGAGGATCACGCAGAACTCATCGCCACCATAGCGCCCGGCCTGGTCGGACTCGCGCAGGTTGCGCTTGAGCTCCTCGCTAAACTGGCGCAGTACGCAATCGCCGACCACGTGGCCGAAGGTGTCGTTGATGGTCTTGAAGTGATCGATGTCGATCAGCGCGATCACGGCGGGTGACTGTTGTTGCCGGCAGGCCTGGAACCTGAGTAGCAGCAGATCTTTCCAGGCGCCGTGGTTGAGCAGGCCGGTCAAGCTGTCGGTGAGGCTCAGGGCGCTGAGGCGGCGCTTGTGCTCGCCCAGCTTGATCGCCAGGCGGTAACAGACCCAGCCCAGGGCCAACGGGTACAGGGTCAGCATTGGCAGGCAGGCGTAGATCTGCAGCGCCGTGGCGTTCAACTGCAGCCCGGTGCCCAGCAGCGTGCTGGCCAGCAACATGCCGGCCAGTTGAGCCATGATCCCGCGAACGATCAGGCGCTTGCCGCCCGCGGCCACGTTGTTCATGGTCATCATCGACAGCACGGTCACGGTCGGCAGCGGGTTGAAGTGCATGGCCGCGGTCCAGAAGCCGCCCAGCAGCGAGTCCAGCAGCATGTTGCGCTGTTCTGCCTGATAAGGGGCCGCTGAACGCGATGCCCACTGATAGGCGACATGTGGCCAGAGCAGGCCATTGAACAGCAGCAGCACCCAGACCCAGGTTGGCGGCGACAGCGGCGCCACGGCAGCGGCTACGCTGAACAGGCCGATCCCCAGGCCGATGACACGAGGCAGGTAGATGCGCTTGACGAAAGAAAGTCCCTTGCCGCTGCGATTGTCCATCATGGTCGTTGTTCTTCTGCTGGGGTGCCGTTTATCGCATAACTCACGTGAATATTGTTGAACAGTGTTTCATCGACGAAAAATGACCTTACAAGCCAATTCACGGTTGATGTGATCCCAGTGGGGTAACATGAAGCCTTTCCTCTTGCTTGGAGTGTTGCTGCTCATGGCTCCCATGGCGAATCCTGGCGACCAATCGGCGCCGCAGCGGGACGGACGTTTTCACAACCAGGCCAGCCTGCCCCAGGATGGCGTGCTGAAGAAGCTGCGCATCGGCCTCAAGTACCTGTTCCTGCGCAAGCCGCCGGAAACCCGGCCGGCGGCCGCGATCAGCGTGCAGCCCATGACCCGCCAGCAGGTGCTTGATGCGCCGGACCACAGCCTCTGGCGCCTGGGCCATTCCACAGTATTGCTCAAGCTGCGCGGTCGCTACTTCCTTACCGACCCGGTCTTCGCCGAACGCGCCTCGCCGGTGCAATGGGCCGGGCCGCTGCGCTTTCATGCACCACCGCTAGGGCTGGATGAGTTGCCGCCGCTGACGGCGGTAATTCTCTCCCACGACCATTTCGACCACCTCGATGAGCAGGCGATACGCCGACTGGCCCCACGTGCCGAGCGCTTCCTGGCGCCGCTCGGGGTGGGTGACCTGCTGATCGAGTGGGGGGTGCCTGCTGCAAAGGTCGTGCAACTGGACTGGTGGCAGGAAACCGAAGTCGAGGGTGTGCGTTTCATCGCCACGCCCGCGCAACACTTCTCCGGGCGTGGGCTGTTCGACAGCAACCGAACCTTGTGGGCTTCCTGGGTGCTGATAGATGACCAGACGCGCCTGTTCTTCAGCGGTGATACCGGTTACTTCGCCGGCTTTGCTGAAATCGGCGAACGCTTCGGGCCGTTCGACCTGACGTTGATCGAGACCGGTGCCTACAACGTGGCCTGGCCCAACGTGCATATGCAACCGGAACAGAGCCTGCAGGCACACCTGGATTTGCGCGGGCGCTGGATGCTGCCAATCCATAATGGCACCTTCGACCTGTCCATCCATGGCTGGCAGGAGCCGTTCGAACGCATCGTCGCCCTGGCAGCTGCAGCCCAGGTGCGGCTGAGTACCCCACAGATGGGCGAGCGGGTCAGTATCGACTCACCGCACGAGGGGCAGAACTGGTGGCTGCCGCACCCGGCGCGAGAGCGGGGCAGGGCGGCCGAACGGGCATTGGCGGCGCGCTGAGTTCAGTCCCGGCGTTGCTGACCTTCTTTATCCTTTAATAGTTGCGATGGCGGCTTGCCGCTGTCGCTGCGCACCTGGGCATGGCTGATCAGGGCGAAGATGAAGCTGCCACCGATGATGTTGCCAGCCAGGGTCGGCAAGGCGAACGCCAGCCAGAAGCTGCTCCAGGTTTCGTCGCCGGCCCATACCAGGTAGGAAACTTCCACCGAGCCAACGACGATATGGGTGAAGTCGCCCAGCGCCATCAGGTAGGTGATCATCAAGATGATCCAGATCTTGGCCTGTTCCATGGACGGGATCATCCAGACCATGGTGGCGATCATCCAGCCCGACACGATGCCTTTGGCGAACATCTGGCTGATGTCGTTCTTCATTACCTTGCGCCCGACTTCGAGGAAGGCCACGTCGGTCTTGCTGTCGAAGATCGGCAGTTCGAGCATTACCCAGGCCACCAGCAAGGTGCCCGCGAGGTTGCCGAGCAGCACCACGCTCCATAGCCGCAGCAAGCGCCCGAGGTTGGCCAGAGTTGGCCTGGTCATGACCGGCAGCACGGCGGTGAGGGTGTTTTCGGTGAACAGTTGCTGACGTGCCAGGATCACCGCGAGAAAACCGGCGCTGTAGCCGATGCTGGCGATGACCTGGGCGCTTTCACCTTCAGGCAGTCGGGCATAGAACAGCCCCATGGCCATTAATGACAGGCCCATGGTCAGGCCGGCGGCAAGGGCAGACCACCACAGTGCCGCGAGCGTGCGCTCCAGTTCCTGATCGCCCTGGTAACGAATGATTTCGTGCAACACCGCAGCCCGCGGCGGCTGGTTATGGCTGACTTCCTTTTCTTCGTCCGCCGACAGGCCAGGGGTCTTTTCGCTCTGCGCATCGCTCATGGCCGTCACGCTCCACAGGTTGTTTCTCTACAGAGCGGCGCTTCATGCATTTAGTTGCCAGGTGGCCGCAGATGAAGATCGAAAGTTTTTCAGATCAAGGTGTTGACTCTGATTTCAAAGCGCGTATTATTCGCCTCCTCGCAGCGTTGAACGCAACGAGGCAAGCGGTAAGTTGTTGAAGTTGAACGCTTTTGAAAGAAAGCAGCTTCGAAAGAACTTCAAAATAACGCTTGACAGCAAGTGAGGAAAGCGTAGAATGCGCGCCTCGGTTGAGACGAAAAGCTCTTAACCAAACGCTCTTTAACAAATCGAATCAAGCAATTCGTGTGGGTGCTTGTGAGTACGCCGATGGTAGTGTGGGGTTTCCCCATGTGAGAGTAGGTCATCGTCAAGATTCATTTCGCAAAACCCCTATCTGCGCATGCAGGTAGGGGTTTTGTCTTTTCTGCCCTCTGGCTTTCCCGCCCTGCGGCGCTTTGGCGCTGCAGCCAAATGTCTTTTGTCTGTATCCTCCTATCTGCACCGTTTGTACGGTGCGACAATATTTCTCGCAAATTAACGTGACTTATTTACGCTTAAGCTGCGTCAAGACTTAAGTTCGGGGCAATCCTGGCCCCCGAACCGAGCGATGCCAGCGTACCGTGCTGCGCATTTCTGGACTTCCACTGTCCGATCACTTGAGGTTACAAGCAAGATGGCCAAGGCCGCCGATGTCGTTGTGCAATGCCTGGAAAACGAAGGTGTCGAGTATGTGTTCGGCATTCCTGGTGAGGAAAACCTCGACCTGCTGGAATCCCTGCGCAAGTCGAAGATCAAGCTGGTACTGACCCGCCACGAGCAGTCCGCGGGCTTCATGGCCGCCACCTATGGCCGCCTGACCGGCAAGACCGGCGTCAGCCTGTCGACCCTGGGCCCTGGTGCAACCAACCTGGTAACCGCCAGTGCCTACGCCTACCTGGGCGGCATGCCGATGATGATGATCACCGGCCAGAAGCCGATCAAGAAGTCCAAGCAGGGCCGCTTCCAGATCATCGACGTGTGCGGCATGATGGACCCCATCACCAAGTACACCCACCAGTTCGCCTCGGCCGACAACATCCCGGCGCGTATGCGCGAAGCGTTCCGCCTGGCTGAAGAAGAAAAGCCGGGTGCAGTGCACCTTGAGCTGCCGGAAGACATCGCCGCCGAGCAGACCGACGCCCTGCCGATCCCGCGCAGCCTGCACCGTCGCCCGCTGGCCGAGCACGTGGCCATCGAAGCTGCCGTCGAGAAACTGCAGAAGGCCCGCAGCCCGATCCTGGTGATCGGCGCCGGCGCCAACCGCAAGATGACCGCCAAGGTCCTCAAGCAGCTGATCGACAAGACCGGCATCCCGTTCATCACCACGCAGATGGGTAAAGGTGTGGTCGACGAGCGTCACCCGCGCTTCCTGGGTAACGCGGCGCTGTCCTCCGGTGACTTCGTCCACCGTGCCATCGAAGCGGCGGACCTGATCATCAACATCGGCCACGACGTGATCGAGAAGCCACCGTTCTTCATGGTCCGTGGCGGCACCGAAGTCATCCACATCAGCTTCCGCTCCGCTGAAGTCGATGCCGTGTACTTCCCGCAGGTCGAAGTGATCGGTGACATCGCCAACGCCGTGTGGCAGATCAGCGAAGCGCTGAACGACACCGCGCATTGGGACTTCACCCGCCTGATGGCGATCCGTGAAGCCAACGAAGTACAGATCGCCGAAGGGGCCGACGACAACCGCTTCCCGGTCTACCCGCAGCGCTTGGTCGCCGACATCCGTCGCGCATTGCCGTCCGAAGGCATCGTGGCCCTGGACAACGGCATCTACAAGATCTGGTTCGCCCGTAACTACAAAGCGCACAAGCCGAACACCGTGCTGCTCGACAACGCCCTGGCGACCATGGGTGCTGGCCTGCCATCGGCAATGGCTTCGCATCTGGTGTACCCGGATCGCCCGGTCATCTCGGTATGCGGCGACGGCGGTTTCATGATGAACAGCCAGGAGCTGGAAACTGCAGTTCGTCTGGGCATGCACATCACCGTGGTGATCCTGCGTGACGACGGCTACGGCATGATCCGCTGGAAGCAGGCCAACATGGGCTTCACCGATTTCGGCCTGGACTACGGCAACCCGGACTTCGTCAAGTACGCCGAAGCCTACGGTGCCAATGGCCACCGCGTGGAGAGCGCCGAAGCCTTCCTGCCGCTGCTCGAGCACTGCATCAAGACCCCAGGCGTGCACGTGATCGACTGCCCGGTCGACTACAGCGAGAACGACCGCATCCTCAACAGCGAGCTGCGTGAGCGCGCGTTGGCGGTATAAGGCTTAGCTGCCTGATCGCGGGGCAAGTCGGGTCGCCGCACCCGACTTGCCCCGCGAATGCTTTCTGCAGACGCAATCCCCCATGTGCTAGGGTGCACGCAAATCTTCACCCCAGGACACCCACACATGCTTCCCGCCCTCAGCGAAAAAGAACTCGCCCGCCTCGAAGACCTGCTGATCACCTACGGCAACGACTATTCGGTGCTCAACCTGGCCGAGCTCAATGGTTTTTTCACCGCCCTGGCCAGTTCCCCGGTCGACGTGCTGCCAGAGCAATGGCTGCCCACCGTCGCGGGCGGCAAGGTACCGAAGTTCAAGAAACCCGCCCATGAGGAGGCTTACACCGCCTTGATGCTGCGCTATGCCTACCAGGTTGCCGAGCAATTGGCGGAGAACCTCGAAGGCTTCCAACCGCTGTTCGAAGAAAGCGAGGCCGAAGAAGGGCCGGCGATCATCATGGAAGAGTGGTGCTTCGGCTACATGCGCGGCACTCAGGTAGCGGCTTGGGGCGAGTTGCCGCCCGAGCAGGATCAACTGCTCAAGGCGATTTCACTGCATGGGCTGGAAGACAACTTCGAGTTGCTCGATGCCATGAGCTTCGCTGAGTTGCAGGCTTGTGTACCGCATGTGGTCGAGGCTGCGCGGGGCCTGTATCGCTATCAGAAGCAGTCGCGGCACTGATCACCCGATTATTTCGCCAGTCGAAATTATGGTTTGTTCCTTGCACTGATTCTGCTGCCAGCCGAATCAGGGCAGGATGGGCTCCAGCTGGCACCACCCCGGTGCCAACCCTGGAGCCCAGCCCGTGATCACACTCTACAACTTTCCCAAGTCCGGCCACGCCCACCGCATTGAGCTGATGCTGTCGTTGCTGAAGCTGCCCACCGAACTGGTATTCGTCGACCTGGCCAAAGGCGCGCACAAGCAGCCGGAGTTCCTCGCCCTCAATCCGTTCGGCCAGGTACCGGTGATCGATGACAACGGCATCGTGATCGCCGATTCCAATGCAATTCTCGTCTACCTGGCGAGCACCTACGACAAGGCGGGCAAGTGGCTCCCCCATGACCCGGTAAAGGCCGCCCGCGTCCAGCGCTGGTTGTCGGTTGCCGCCGGCCCATTGGCCTTCGGCCCTGCAGCGGCTCGCCTGGTGACGGTGTTCGGCGCTTCGTTCAACACCGACGAAGTCATCGCTCGCGCGCACACCTTGCTCAAGGTGATGGACGCTGAGCTGGCCAAGTCGGCGTTCCTCGTCGGCATTGAACCGACCATCGCCGATGTCGCCAACTACTCGTACATCGCCCACGCCCCCGAGGGCAATGTCTCGCTGGAACCTTACCCCAACGTGCGTGCCTGGCTGGCGCGGATCGAAGCGTTGCCTGGCTTCGTCGCCATGCCACGTACTGCCGTCGGCCTGCAGACCACCGTCTGAGCCGCCATCCCACGCGAGGAATGCCGCCATGGCGCAACTCCCCGATCATCGCACCTCCTCGCCCTGGCATGCCGGCGAGAAGCGCCTGCAGGAGCATGCAGGTGTGTCGGAGCGCATGGACGTGTTCGGGCAGAAAGTCATTCGTGACCACATGCCCGACCAGCACCGCACGTTCTACCAGCAGTTGCCATTTATCGTCGCCGGCGCTGTGGATCAGGGCGGCAGGCCGTGGGCGACGCTGCTCGAAGGCCCGGAAGGCTTCGTCAGCTCGCCCGACCCTCGGCAACTGCTGATCGATATCCACCCGGCCAGCGATGACCCGGCAACGCCTGGGCTGGCAACTGGCGGGGCCATCGGCCTGCTCGGCATCGAGTTGCACACACGCCGGCGCAACCGCATCAACGGTCTGATCGCTCAGGCCGCTGATGGGCGGCTGGACGTGCAGGTGGAGCAGTCGTTCGGCAATTGCCCGCAGTACATCCAGCTGCGCGAATACACGCGCGTCGATGAACCGGCGCAAGGTAGAATCGATGCGCAAGGGCTGGATGCCACGGCCGTCCAGATGATCACGAACGCGGACACGTTGTTCGTCGCCAGTTATATCGATCACCCCGACGGCATGCGTTCGGTGGACGTCTCGCACCGTGGCGGGCGCCCCGGCTTCGTCAGGGTCGAAGGCAATCGCCTGACCCTTCCCGACTATGCCGGCAACCTGCATTTCAACACCCTCGGCAACCTGCTGGAGAATCCGCGAGCCGGGCTGTTGTTCGTCGATTTCAGCAGCGGTGATGTACTGCAGGTGACCGGGCGCACCGAGGTGATACTCGACAGCCCGCTGATCACGGCATTCGAGGGCGCCGAGCGGCTGTGGACGCTGGACATCGAGCACGTGGTACTGCGCCGTGCGGCGGTGAGTTTGCGCTGGGCCTTTCAGGAATATGCGCCAACCAGCCTGATGACCGGCACCTGGGCCGAGGCGCAGCTGCGGCTCCAGCAGCGTGAACGGCAGCGCCAGTGGCTCGCCTGGCGGGTGGCGCGTGTGGAGCAGGAGAGTCGCGACATCCGCTCGTTCTATTTCGCTGCGGACCAATCGGTGGCGTTCTTGCCCGGCCAGCACATTCCCGTGCGTATCCCGCTGGGTACCGATGCACCGCTGATACGCACCTACAGCCTGTCCTGCGCGCCGTCCGACGGCTACCTGCGGATCAGCGTCAAGGCACAGGGCCCGGCGTCGCGCTATCTGCATGAGCGTGTCAGGGCAGGGGACAGGCTGGAGGTGCGTCTGCCCATGGGCAGCTTCACCCTGGATAGCGCCAGCGACAGGCCTGTCGTGCTGATCGGTGCAGGCGTGGGCATTACACCGCTCATCGCCATGTTGCGCGAGTTGTTGGCGAACGGGCAGGGGCGCCGCATCCATCTGTTCCACGGGGCCCGCAGCCTGAATGATCTGCCATTCCAGCAGGAACTGGCCCAATTGCGTCAGCGAGCCGGTACAGCCTTGAGCGTGCATCGTTCGTTGAGCCAGCCTGAGGCCGAAGCCGTACAAGGGCGTGACTACGAGCACAGCGGGCGCCTGGGCATCGAGCAGGTGAAGGCAACGCTGGCGCTGGATGATTACGACTTCTACCTGTGTGGGCCGGCCAGCTTCACCCAGGACTTGTATGAGGGACTGCGCAGCGTGCATGTGCCGGATGCCCGCATTCATGCCGAAGCCTTCGGGCCATCAACGCTGCGGCGGCATGGCGACGACAACCGGCCCACGCTGCAACAGCCAGCGGCTGCCAGCGAGCCGGTGCCAGTGTACTTTGCCGGCTCTGCCAAGGAGGCGCGTTGGGCGCCTGGGGCTGGCACCTTGCTAGAGCTGGCCGAGGCACGCGGGCTGTCGCCGGAGTTCAGCTGCCGGGGTGGTTCTTGCGGGACGTGCAAGACCAAGGTGGTGAGTGGGCAGGTGCATTACCCGAATCCACCTGCCGAGATGCCAGAGGAGGGCACTGCACTGATCTGTTGTGCGGTGCCGGCCCAAGCGTTGGTGCTGGACCTATGAAGCCGGCACCGGTAACGCAAATAGCCGATAATCCCCGGACCCCCATTGCCCAGGAACCCGCATGGACCAGATCCACCTGATGAAGGTGTTCGTCGCTGTCGGCGAGCTGGAAAGCTTCGCCGCGGCCGCCCGTCGCCTGGACATCTCACCTGCCGCTGTCACCCGTGCCGTCAGCGCCCTCGAAGAGCAGATCGGGGTCAAGCTGCTGTTGCGTACCACCCGTAGCGTGCGCCTGACCGAGGCGGGCAGCCGCTACCTGGAAGACACCCGGCATATCCTCGCAAGCATCCATGAAGCCAATGAAGCCGCGGCCGGTATCAACGCCACGCCCAAAGGTGAGCTGGCGATCACCGCGCCGATCCTGTTCGGCAAGAAGTTCGTCATGCCTTGCATCGTGCGTTACTTGCAGCAATACCCCGAGGTCGATGTGTCGGCGTACTTTCTCGACCGCGTGGTGAACATGGTCGAGGAGGGCATGGACGTGGCCGTGCGCATCGGGCCGCTGCCCGACTCCGGCCTCAAGGCGCTGCGTGTGGGCCGGGTGCGGCGGATGCTGTGCGCATCGCCCGACTACCTCGCACGCGTGGGCGAGCCGCAGCATCCTTCGGACTTGCCGGACCATGCAGTGATCGCCACCACCAACCTCTCGCCGCGCGCCGGCTGGCGCTTCGGCCTGGCCGACGAACCGACCCTGGTGCGCATGAAACCGCGGCTGACGGTCACCAGCAACGATGGTGCGATCGCTGCGGCAGTGAGCGGGTTGGGCATCGCCCGGCTGCTGTCGTATCAGATAGTCGATGAACTGGCCAGCGGCCAGTTGCAGGTCATTCTTGCCGAATACGAGGAGGCCCCCTGGCCGATCCATGTCTTGCACCGCGAGAGCAAGTACGGCTCGGCCAAAGTGCGATCGTTCATCGACATGCTGGCGCGGGACCTGCGGGCTCGGCAATTGGATTGATCGTTGAGATCGTACAACAAAACTGGGTTTTCTTCATTCTCAATGATTTCCTCCCATTTTGCTGACCAATAACATTTGCTGTTGTACGACGACCTATGACATGGCACTCTTCACCTGAAACAATTTGTCTCATTTCGCCCTGCCGGCGCGTGAGGCAGATCACCCGTCACTCTAAAAACAAGATTCAGGTGAACAATGAAGATCAAAGGCATCCGTTGGTGGATGGTCAGCCTTGTCACGGCCGGGCTCGTCGTCAACTACCTCGCCCGCAACACCCTCTCGGTGGCAGCCCCCACGCTGATGACCGACCTCTCCATCACCACCGAGCAATACGCCAAGATCGTCGCGACCTGGCAGATGTGCTATGCGCTCATGCAGCCGATCGCTGGCTGGCTCATTGATTTCGTCGGCACCAAACTGGGCTTTGCCGTGTTCGCCCTGGCCTGGTCGCTGGCCTGTGCGGGGGCCGCCCTGGCCAGCGGTTGGCAGAGCATGGCGTTCCTGCGCGGGTTGCTGGGCATGACCGAGGCCGCCGGCTTGCCGGCCGGGGTCAAGGCCACCACTGAATGGTTCCCAGCCAAAGAACGCTCGGTCGCCATTGGCTGGTTCAACATCGGTTCGTCGCTGGGGGCATTGCTGGCGCCACCGCTGGTGGTCTGGGCGATCCTGCACAGTGGCTGGCAGCTGGCGTTTGTCATCGTCGGCGTGTCCGGTGTGCTGTGGACCTTGCTGTGGATGCTGCTGTACAAGCACCCGCGTGATCAGAAGCGCCTGAGTAACGAGGAACGTGACTACATCCTGTCCGGCCAGGAAGCTCACTTCAAGGCCGAGAAGCGCGAGAAGGGGGCTTGGAGGCGCATCTTCAAGACCCGCAACTTCTACGCCATCGCTTCGGCACGCATCCTCTCCGAGCCGGCCTGGCAGACCTTCAACGCCTGGATTCCGCTGTACCTGATGACCGAGCGGCACATGAACATCAAGGAAGTGGCGATGTTCGCCTGGTTGCCGTTCCTCGCTGCCGACATCGGCTGCGTGCTCGGTGGTTACCTGAGCCCGATGTTCCATCGTTACTTCAAGGTTTCGCTGTTCACCTCGCGCAAGATGGTGCTGGTGTTCGGCGCCAGCTGCATGATCGGCCCGGCCTGCATCGGCCTGGTCGAAAGCCCGTACACGGCGATCCTGCTACTGTGCATAGGCGGCTTTGCCCACCAGACTTTATCGGGGGCGCTGTACTCGATCACCTCGGATTCCTTCAGCAAGGACCAGGTGGCGACCGCGACCGGCATGGGCGGCATGTGTGGTTATCTGGGGGCGGCGGTGTTTACCCTGGTGTTTGGCATTCTGGTCACGCAGATTGGCTACAGCCCGCTGTTCGTGGTGCTGGCGGCGTTCGATATCGTGGCGGCGGTGCTGGTGTGGAAGGTCGCACGCGAGGTGAATGGGGCTGCAAAGCAGCCCCATTATCAGGTAGTCACAATGCCTGATACTGCATCCTGAATCCCAGGCTGGTTGCTTCGCCTTTCTGCAACAGTCTCAGGCCCGGTCTTCCCGGCAGATGATGTGCATTGATCGGGTGGCTGACCGGCTCGAAACAGAAGAACGGCTGCTCATGCGGGCAGAACAATAGAAAATGCTCAGCGCCGCTGGCGCTGCACACCAGCCGATACCCCGCGCCCGGTTGCTCGATCACGCAGTTGCCGGGCCATTCGCTGAAGGCATGGTCGACCACCGTTTTTGGCAATCTACGTGCGCAGGTGAAATTCCAGTGATCAGGTATCTCGGCTTGCCGTGACGGCAACGGGCCATTCTCCGCCAGCCACACGGTGCGCGCTTGAGCATGCAATCGCGTATCGGGATGGCGCGGGAAGTAAGGATGCAGCCCCAGTCCATACCAGGTGGCCGGCGAATCCAGATGCGTCACCTGCAGGTCGAGGCTCAGGCAGCCCTCGTGCAGGTGCACATCCAGCGTTGCCCGGTAGGCAAACGGTATTGTGCTGTCGAGCCTCAGGCGGGCGTGGTGTTCGCTGTGCTGCTCAACCTGCCAGGGTTGCTGCCAGGCACTGCCGTGGATCGGGTAGGGGTCATGCCCGGTGTTCGGAGCCAGGGCCAGCCAGCCATCAGGGCGCTGGAAGCCGCCCTCGGCGATGCGGTTGGACCACGGCGCCAACGGGTAGCAGCCCAGGCGCCGCGGGCTGCCGCTGGCCAGGGCGGCTTCGTCGGCGGGGCGCAGCAACGCTTGCCCATTGGCGCTGGCTTGCCAGTTGACCAGGCTGGCACCCAGGTCGGGGGCGATGCTCAGGCGGGTAAGTCGGTCTTGCAGGTGCAACAGGGGGACGCTCATCAAGGCCTCCGGTAGGTCAACAGGACGATGCCGCACACCACCACGGCACCGCCAATCAATTGCATGCTACTGAGTTGCTGGCCGAGCAACGCCCAGCCCAGCAGCAACGTAGCGATGGGCTCGACGTTCATTACCGGTGCGTTCTGCGCCATGTTCAGCTTGGGTACGCAGACGAATAGCAAGGTGAAGGCAACGCCATACAATGCCACCAGGCTGGCCAGCGCTATCCAGCCGCTGGCGCTGCCCGGCAACGACAAGCCGGCCGGCATCACACCGCTGATGCCGGCGACCAGCATGCTGGTGAACACGATCAGCAAGGTCAGCAGGCTGCGCACCGGGCCGCGCACGGCGGCCAGCTTGTGGTCGGTGATCCACAGGGCGCAGGCGAACACGCAGGCGGCGCAGAACGCCAGGCCCACCCCCAAGGTCCAGTGCGGGTTGGCATCGCCACCGTCGGCCAAGCGTGCCGGAACATCCAGCGCCAGCACCAGGCCGCACAGGATCAGCCCCATGAACAACACCGTGCGCCCGCTCGGGCGGGTACCGCCCAGTGCCCAGGTCAGCAGCGCCAGGAGCATGGGGAAGGTATTGCCCACCAGCAGCGCCAGGGCCACCGGAATGCGTGCCACTGCCGAATACAGGCACAGGCTCTGGGTCGCGATCAGCAGGCCCAGTAGCAGCTGCCAGCGCCGTGTGCCGGAAGGCAGGCGCAGCGGTTGGCGCTGCCACAGCACCAGGCTGGCCAGCACCAGGAACGTGATTCCCGAGCGGCAGAGAATGGCCAGCAGCACGCCGGTGTCGTCGTCGAAGGCGATGCGTGCGGCGATGTGGTTGCCGGCGAACGAGCAGGCCAGCAGGGCCAACAGGGCAATGGCCAGTTTGCGCGGGAAGAGGGTTGTAGCAGAAGAGGGGGCAGCCATGTGCAGGATCCGTTTGCAGGGAAGAACCTGGGGCCGCTTCGCGACCCATTCGCGGTACAAGCCCGCTCCTACAGGGATCGCACAATGCCCAGGTTTGTGTGATGCCTGTAGGAGCGGGCTTGTCCCGCGAATGGGCTGCAAAGCAGCCCCAATACCAGAATTACAGGACGACGCTCGGCAGCCATAGTGAGATGGCCGGAATGTAGGTCACCGCCATCAGCACCAGGAACAGCGCCACGTAGAACGGCAGCAGCGCCTTCACCGTGGCTTCGATGCTGACCTTGCCAATCGCTGACCCGACGAACAGCACCGCACCCACCGGCGGTGTGATCAGCCCGATCCCCAGGTTGACCAGCATGATCATGCCGAAATGCACTGGGTCCACGCCGATACCGGTGATCACCGGCAGCAGGATCGGCGTGAGGATCAGGATCAGTGGCGCCATGTCCATCACCGTGCCCAGCAGCAGGAGCATGAAGTTGATGCACATCAGGATCACATAGCGGTTGTCCGATAGGGTCAGGAAGGCGGTGGTGATCTTCGACGGGATCTGCATCAGGGTCATCACGTAGCCGAAGCTGGCGGCGAAGGCGATCAGGATCATCACGATCGAGATGGTCCGTACCGTGCGGTGCATCAGCTTGGGCAGGTCGCGCCACTTGTAGTCGCGGTAGATGAACATGGTCACGAAGAACGACCACACCACCGCCACAGCCGCCGATTCGGTCGCCGTGAACACGCCCGACAGAATGCCGCCGAGGATGATCACCATAGCCATCAGGCCCCACAGCGCTTCACCGGCGATCTTCAGCGCCTCGCGCAGCGGAATCACCTCGCCCTTGGGGTAGTTGCGCTTCTTGGCGAAGATCAGGCACAGGCCCATCATCACCGCGCTCAGTAGCAGCCCGGGCATCACCCCGGCCATGAACAGCGACGCGATCGACACCGTGCCACCCGCTGCCAGCGAGTACAGCACCGAGTTGTGGCTGGGCGGGGTCAGCAGCGCCTGCACCGAGCCGCTGACGGTCACGGCAGTGGAGAACTCGCGCGGGTAGCCCTTGCGTTCCATTTCCGGGATCAGCACCGAGCCTACCGACGCGGTATCGGCCACCGACGAGCCGGAGATGGCGCCGAAGAAGGTCGACGCGGTGATGTTCACCAGCGACAGCCCGCCGCGCACGAAGCCCACCAGCACCCCGGCGAATGCCACCAGGCGCCGCGACATGCCGCCCTCCGCCATGATCGCGCCGGCCAGTACGAAGAACGGAATGGCCAGCAGCGAGAACTTGTTAACCCCACTTGCTACCTGGATCATCATCGCCTGCAGCGGGATGTCGATGTACCAGGCGCCAATCAGCGCCGACAGGCCCAAGGCGTACGCCACCGGCATGCCCAACAGGATCAGCGCGACGAAACTGCCCAACAGAATGAACGCATCCATTTACGCCGCCCCCTCGTTTTCTTCCACCAGGTCGTACTGCACCACCTTGCGCTGGCTCTGATCGCCTAGCAGGAGTTTCTCCAGCACGAAGATCAGCGTCAGCACGCCGCCGATCGGGATCGGCGCATAGCTCATGCCCACCCGAACGCTGGGCAGCGAGGCCATGTACTGGTTCCAGGTGGTAATGCACAGCTTGAAGCCGTACCAGGTCATGAACACACAGACGCCAACCATCAACAGCTGGGTGAACACCGCCACCAGGCGGCGCAGCGGTGCTGGCAGGCGGTCGGTGACCATCGCCACCGCCATGTGCGCGCCGGCGCGGTAACTGGCAGCGGCGCCGATGAAGGTGAACAGCACCATCAGCAGGATCGCGACCGGCTCCGGCCAGCTGGCGCCGGTGCCGAGCACGTAGCGGGCAAAGATGCCCCAGGGAATGATCAGCGACATGCTCAGCACCGACAGGCCGGCAACCCAGATGCAGGCGCGGTAGAGCGTGTCGTTGACGCTCAGGAAAAGCATTTTCATAGGCATCACCAAAGCGGCAGGGCGACGGGTATCGCACTGCCGAGGTCATTTGCGAGGAGGGCCGGGATTACTGGACTGCGTCGATACGCTTCATCAGGTCGGCGTACTGCGCACCGTACTTCTCGCGCACCGGGGCGGTGGCGTCGTAGAACGGCTTGGTGTCGACGGTGATGAACTCGACTCCGGCTGCCTTGAGCTTCTCTTCGCTGGCGGCGGACTTGGCGTCCCACAGTGCGCGTTCTTCCATCTGCGCTTCGCGGGCGACTTTCTTTACCAGGGCCTGCTGCTCGGACGAAAGCTTGTTCCAGGTGGTCTTGGACATCACCACTGGCTCCGGCAAGATCAGGTGATTGGTCAGGGTGAAGTACTTGGCGCTCTGGTAGTGGTTGTGTTCGAGCAGGGTCGGCGGGTTGTTCTCGGCGCCGTCGATCACTCCGGTCTGCAGGGCGCTGAAGATCTCGCCGGTGTCCATGGCGATGCCGTTGCCGCCCATGGCATTCATCATGTCGATGAACAGCGGGTTGCCCTGCACGCGGATCTTCATACCCTTGAGGTCTTCAAGGCTGCGCACCGGTTTCTTGGTGTAGAGGCTGCGCGAGCCGCCATCCATCCACGCCAGCGCGACCAGGTTGAATTCGGAATTGGTGATCTTGTCGAGGATTTCCTGGCCGATATCGCCGTCGATGATCTTGCGCATGTGCTCATGGTCGCGGAACACGAACGGCATGTTGAACACGTTCACGTCCGGCACCACCGGGCCGACGATGCCGAGGCTGACGCGGGTCATCTGCACCGCACCGATCTGTGCCTGCTCGATCACTTCCTTCTCCGAGCCGAGCACGCCGCCAGGGAACATCTTGAAGGTGATTTCGCCATTGCTGGCCTGTTCGAGCTTCTTGCCCATGTTCTGTTCGGCGACCACGGTCGGGTAACCGGCCGGGTGGATCTCGGCAAACTTGATGTCGAGTGCCGAGGCCGGCAGCGACAGGCTGAAAGCGAACGGGAGTGCGGCAAGAAGCAGCTTGCGTTTGAAGGTCATGGTGAAACTCCGTGGTTTTTATTATCTGGTTTCGCGCGTGAGTGTTGGATGCTGCGATGTTGCGTGAGCCGTGGTCAGCCGCGCCAGGCAGGTTCCTCCAGGCCCTGGACGCCGGGGCGCAGGGCGAACACACCACCGGCCAGGGGCTGATCGCTGAGGTCGTTGCCTGCAGGGCGGATCGAGGTGACAAACAAGGTGTCGAGGTTGGCGCCGCCGAAGGCGCACATCGCCGGCTTCTTCACCGGCACGCTGAGCGAGCGGTCGAGGCGACCGTCGGGGGTGAATCGGTGGATCTGCCCGGCGTCGTTGCCGCAGATCCAGTAGCAGCCGTCTGCGTCGATGGCGGCGCCGTCGGGGCGGCCGGGGAAGGCGCGCATGTCGACGAACAGCCGTTGGTTGTGCGGCGTGCCGCTGTCGATGTCGTAATCGAAAGTCCAGATCTTCTGCACGTTGGGGTGCGAGTCGGACAGGTACATGCGTGCGCCGTCCGGGCTGAAGGCCAAGCCGTTGGGCACGATCATGTCCTTGAGCTGCTGGCGCAACTGGCCTTCGCCATCGACCCGGTACAGCGCGCCGACGTGGGCACCTTGCTGCATGTCCATGAGCATGCTGCCGGCCCAGAAACGGCCCTGGCGGTCGCAGCGGCCATCGTTGAAGCGCATGCCGTGTTGCGGGTGTTCGACTGCGGCGAACAGGCGGCTGTCGAGGCTGCCGTCGGCCTGGGCCTGCAGCTGGAAGATGCCGCTCTGCATGCCGGCGACCCAACCCTGCTCGGTACGGGCGATGCAGGCGAGCATCTCGTCGCCTTGCCAGACCTGATGGGCGCCGTCCTGCCAGCGGTGCAGCTGGCGGGCCGGGATGTCGACCCAGTACAGGGCTTGTTCGCTGGGGTGCCACACCGGGCTTTCACCGGTGCCGTTGCGGGCGTCGACGATCAGTTCGCAGTGCATGCTGGAGCCTCTTGGCAGGGCAGTCTCAGTTGAATGGGCCGGCAGCGACGAAGGCGCCACCCTGGTAGACCATGCTCGGGTCGTCGGCTGCAGGCGCAGGTTTGGCCTCTACCGCGGCGCGGAATACTTCCGAACTGTCCTTGGGCTGGTAGCCCAGGTGCGCGGCATGGCGGTTGTCCCACCAGACGGTACGGTTGTCGGAAGCGCCGTAGACCACGGTGTGGCCGACATCGGCGGTGAACAGGCCGCGCTCGATCAGCTGGGTGAGGTCGTCGTAGCTCAGCCAGGTGCTGAGCATGCGTGGGTTCTGTGGCTCGTCGAACGAGGAGCCGATACGGATGCTGACGGTCTCGATGCCGTAGCGGTCGAAGTAGAAGCTGGCGACATCCTCGCCATAGCACTTGGACAAGCCGTAGTAGCTGTCGGGCCGGCGCAGGGCATGGGCGTCGATTGTCTGATCCTGGCGGTAGAAACCGATCACATGGTTGGAGCTGGCGAAGATGATGCGCCTTACCCCGTGCTTGCGTGCGGCTTCGTAGATGTGGAAGACGCCGCAGATGTTGGGGCCGAGGATCTCTTCGAAAGAATGCTCGGTGGACACGCCACCGAAGTGGACGATGGCGTCGACGCCTTCGACCAGGGCATGGACCGCAGCCTTGTCGGCCAGGTCGCAAGGGATGATTTCTTCATGGGGGCCGGTGGCGGGAGCCATCGGCGCGATGTCGGAAAGGCGCAGGACTTCGGCGCAGCCATTGAGGCGTTGGCGAAGCACCTTGCCCAGGCCGCCTGCGGCTCCGGTGAGCAGCAGGCGCTTGAAGGGGGTGGTGGTCATGGCGGCTCTACTTGTGATTGTTGTAAGTTGTCGTATGACTTTGCTGATTATCGGCAGCGGTTTCCGGGGTTGTCAATGCTGCTCGATTTTTAAAAGCTGGCGCGATCCCTGTGGGAGCGTTACAGCAACGACAGGGGATAGTTGAAGATCAACCGGTTCTCATCGAACTCGTTGCTGCTGTAATCGCGGCGAATGGTCGAGTTGCGCCACTTCACGCTCAGATCCTTGAACGGCCCGCTCTGGATCACATAGGCCAGTTCCGACTCGCGCACCCACTCCTTGCCGTCGGTCACCACCCCGGAATGCACATCGCGGCCACTGATATAGCGGTTCATCAAGGTCAGCCCCGGTACCCCGAGCGTCACGAAGTTGAAGTCATGGCGCACCTGCCACGAGCGCTCTTCGGCATTGTCGAAACTGGAGTTGTAGCTGTCGTTGGCCAGGGTTCCGCCGCTGGTGCCGTTGACCCGCATCCAGGTATCGCCATCGACCTTCTGCAGCCCGACCCAGAAGGTGTTGCCGCCGTACTTGGCCGAGAACATGCCCGAGTAGGTCTTGTTGTCCAGCTTGCCGGCGCGTTCCGAGCCGTCCTCGCCACCGTGGAAGTAGCCCAGGTTGGCGCCGAGGGTCCAGTCGCCCAGCGGCTGGCTGTGGCTCAGTTGCAGGTACTGCTGCTCGTAAACATCCTTGAGCACCGCGTTCCACAGCCCGACCAGGGTGCGGTCCTGGTTGAACTTGTATTCGCCGCCGACAAAGTTGAAGCGGTCCGACACGCCGCCGCCGTAACTCATGTCTTCCATGCTTGCGTCGTTGCGCGGGCTGTTGCCACGGAACTGGCCACCGTAGAGGGTCAGCCCGGCAATTTCGTTGGAGGTCACCTGGCCGCCGCGGAAGGTCTGCGGCAGCGAGCGGCCATCGTCCGAGCGCAGGATCGGCAGCACCGGCATCCATTCGCCAATCTTCAGTTCGGTCTTGGAAATACGTGCCTTGCCCGCCACGGCGAGGCGACCGTAGTCATCTGCCGGCCGCCCATCGTCATGGCGCGGCAGCAGCGCGGTGCCATAGGTGCCGCCACCACCGTCGAGTTTCACCGACCATAGCCCCAGCACATCCACGCCAAACCCCACCGGCCCCTGGGTGAAGCCGGAGCGGGCATCGAGAATGAAGCTCTGGGTCCACTCTTCGGCCTTGCTCTGCGGGTTGCTGGGGTTGGTGAAATTGCGGTTGATGTAGAAGTTGCGCAGGCCCAGTACGGCCTTGCTGTCATCGACGAAACCTTCGGCTTGGCTGACGCCCGGTGCACCGGTAAGCAGGCCGGCACCGAACAGCGCGAAGGGGAGAGCCTTGTGGCAAATTTTCGACATGGAGTTCGTCCGCTATGTTGTTTTTGTTATGTGTTGTCGTACAACTGCGGCGTTTTTTATCAAGCGGGAAATACACTGTCAACGCTGAAAATCGCAATCAGCCAGAGGCGTCAAGTGAAACATCGCCTCCGAGCGCTCTAGATCAAGGTCTTGAAAAAACATGAGTCATACTATGACGTGGGCAAATATTGTTACATTTGCGGCAATGGACTCATTTTGCTGCGACGGTTAGTCGCAGAATCATTTCGTAATACTATTCTTCGTTCCTGAATGGCTAATCGATTCAGTCCAATGAAACGGAGAATTCACCCATGAGCACTACCCGTGCTTCGCAACCCTCACCCTTGCTGCCCAGGCTGCTAGGCGTGCTCTTTCTGCTGATGGGCCTGGCCCTGGTGGCCGGCGGCATCAAGCTGATGGGCCTCGGCGGCTCGCTGTATTACCTCTTGGCCGGCATCGGCATCCTGATCACCGCTGGCCTGCTGCTGGCCGTGCGCCGCGAGGCGTTGAGCGTGTATGGCATCGTGCTGCTGCTGACCACCCTGTGGTCACTGATGGAAGTGGGCCTGGACTGGTGGCAGCTGGTGCCGCGCCTGGCCCTCTGGTTCGTCCTGGGCCTGGTGCTGCTGTTGCCCTGGTTGCGCAGGCCGCTGACCCTCGGTGAGCCGTATCCGCTAGGGACCGGGGTGCTGGGCGTGGGCGTGGTGGCGGCGGGGCTGATGGCCCTGGCCAGCCAGTTCACCAACCCCAACACCATCGTCGGTCATCTCGATCGCGACACCGCTGGCACCACGAACACCGCACCGACAATGCCCGACGGTGACTGGCAGTCTTACGGCCGTACGGAATTCGGCGACCGTTACTCGCCACTCAAGCAGATCACCCCGGAGAACGTCGGCAAGCTCAAGCTGGCCTGGACCTACCGCACCGGCGACATTCCCGGCCCCAATGACCCGGGCGAAACCACCGCGGAAAACACCCCGCTCAAGGTCAACGGCAAGCTCTACGTGTGCACCCCGCACAGCCAGGTGATCGCCTTGGACCCGGACAGCGGCAAGGAACTGTGGCGCTTCGATCCCAAGCTCAGCACCCAGAACGCAGCCAACTTCAAGGGCTGGGCGCACATGACGTGTCGCGGCGTGGCCTATTTCGACACCGCCAAGTCGCAAGCGAGCCCTGCCGAAGGTCAAGCCTGCGCCAAGCGGGTCTACGTGCCCACCGCCGACACCCGCCTGATCGCCCTGGATGCCGATACCGGCAAGCAGTGCGAAGGCTTCGGCGACAACGGCCAGGTCGACCTGACTCGCAACATCGGCACCTTTACCGCCGGTGGCTACTATTCCACCTCACCACCCACCGTGGCCGGGGGCCTGCTGATCCTCGGCGGCCACGTCACCGACAACGTCTCCACCGACGAGCCGTCCGGTGTGGTGCGCGCCTATGACGCCATCACCGGCCAGCTGGTGTGGAACTGGGACAGCGGCAAGCCCGATGCCACCGCGCCGATCGCTGACGGCCAGTTCTACACGCGCAACTCGCCGAATGTGTGGTCGGTGATCAGCGCCGACGAAAAACTTGGCCTGCTGTACCTGCCCATGGGCAACCAGATGCCCGACCAGTGGGGGGGTAACCGCACGCCGGAAGCCGAGAAGTTCAGTGCCGGCCTGGTGGCCTTGGACATCGCCACCGGCAAGGTGCGCTGGAACTACCAGTTCACCCACCATGACCTGTGGGACATGGACGTCGGCGGCCAGCCGAGCCTGATCGACATCAAGACTGCCGACGGGGTTAAACCTGCGGTCATGGCTTCGACCAAGCAGGGCAGCATCTACGTGCTCGATCGCAGCAACGGCCAGCCGCTGGTGCCGATCCACGAAACGCCCGTTCCCCAGGGGGCAGTGGAAGGCGACCATACCTCTGCGACCCAGCCGATGTCCGAGCTCAACTTCATGCCGCCGACCTTGCACGAGCGCGACATGTGGGGCGTGACGCCGTTCGACCAGATGCTCTGCCGCATCGACTTCCGTTCGATGCGTTATGACGGCATCTTCACCCCACCGTCGCTGCAGGGCTCGCTGGTGTACCCGGGCAACTTCGGCGTGTTCGACTGGGGTGGCATTTCCGTCGACCCGGTGCGCCAGATCGCCTTCGTCAACCCCAGCTACATGGCCTTCAAGTCCCAGCTGATTCCAGCTTCCAAGATCGCCAGCCAGCCTGCGCGCAAGAGCGAAACCGAAGGTATCCAGCCGAACAAGGGCGCGCCATACGGGGTGATCATGGGCGCCTTCCTGTCGCCGATGGGGCTGCCGTGCCAGGCGCCGTCCTGGGGCTACGTGGCAGCCGTGGACCTGACCACGCACAAGGTGATCTGGAAGCACAAGAACGGCACCGTGCGGGACAGCTCGCCGGTCCCGATCCCGCTGACCATGGGTGTGCCGAGCCTGGGCGGGACCTTCATGACCGCCAGTGGCCTGGCGTTCCTCAGTGGCACCCTCGACCAGTACCTGCGTGCCTATGACGTGCGCGACGGCAAGGTGCTCTGGGAAGGGCGCCTGCCGGCAGGCGCGCAGACCACGCCGATGACCTACACCGGCAAGGACGGGCGCCAGTATGTGCTGGTGATGGCTGGCGGGCATGGCTCGCTGGGCACCAAGCAAGGGGACTACGTGATGGCGTTTGCCTTGCCTGAATAACGCGTTTTTTGTGGGAGCGGCCTTGCGCCGCGAAAAGGGCCGCTTTGCGGCCCTTTTCGCATCATTCACGTTTACCGCTGAACAAATTGCAACAAGTCATGTCGCAAAGGGTGCTCGCGCAAGGCGGGCCGAGGCGAGAGCCGAAGTGGTGTCCGAATCTGTTTCACTACTACGATGAAGGCGCCGATGGCGCCTTTTTTCGTTGTCTTTAGCCATGTACAACCTCGGCCCTAGCGCCGAGCAGTGTGGGAGATTCTGTCTTGCTCATTTCTAAAAAACGGCGCGCGATCCCTGTGGGAGCGGGCTTGCCCCGCGAACACCGGCGGAGCCGGTGCCATGCAGTCCCGTCATTCGTGGATTTCTGAAAGACGGACAGCAGTTGCGCAATGGCAAAGATAAGCGCATTGTAATGACGAATGTCTTTACCAAGAGGGCCATCCCATGGCGTCCATCAATATCCGCGTCGATGACGAACTCAAAGCCCGCGCCTATCAGGAACTAGAGCGGCTAGGCGTAACCCCGTCCGAGCTCATGCGCCAGGCACTGCAATACGTGGCCGAACGAGGCAAGCTACCTTTTCGACCCGTGCTGATGACTGAGGAAGACGAAGACCTGATCGCGATTGTGAGAGAGCGACTTGCCTCCCCGCAGCGCGTGAGGGTGCAGCTGGATGACCTATAGCCTCGACTTCGATTCACGTGCGATGAAAGAGTGGAAGAAGCTCGGTGATACGGTTCGTCAGCAGTTCAAGAAGAAGCTGGCCGAGGTTCTGCTGAACCCGCGGGTGGAGGCTAATCGGCTCAGCTCGCTGCCCGATTGCTACAAGATAAAGCTTCGCAGCAGTGGCTACCGCTTGGAGTTTGTGGTGGCCGTTGATCGCCGAGAGCGCGATGAGGTTTATCGGAAGGCGGCCCAGCGACTTTAGTGATCTTCATTCGGCGTGCTGTTCTCCCTGTCTGATGCTTGCTTCGCAGACAACCTTTCGCATCCAAGCAGGCACATCACCGTCGTGGGGCTCGGTCTCACCTTGCCTGCAATGGGCTCAGCTTCGGCCGCATATATATGCCTCGTACGATCCGCTCCAGTTTACCAGCCTGAACCAGCTGTGAAAGCGCCTCGCGGACGGCTTGTCTTGAGACGAACTTGCGGGCCGATTCTTATTTTTTCTTTGTTTCCGTTTGATAAGTTCCAGTTGTTGTGGGTAATGTCGTATCCGATAGTGATGCCTTCGGGAGACACCTCTTCAATGTGCTGAATGAAAAATCAGCATATGTGTAATAAGTTTGTTTTCGGTTGGATGTTTTGAATCCGGTTTTTAGATTGTGGAATGCGCAACAAGCCAGGGCGAGTACAGTCGATTTTCCTGAGCCGTTGCGGCCTGCAATTGCAGTAATTGGAAAATCAATTGATATGTCGAGATTGGAAACGCCCTTATGCTTCCAGTCACGACTCTTATTCTTCTTAAGTGCGCATTGGAGAAGTCTTTCTCAAACCACTTGCGAAGCTCTCGGTCCTTATTGCTTTAGCTGTACTTCAAGTTTAACGCTGCTAAAAAACCCCGCTATTGCGGGGTTAGATGATTTTATATCGGTATTGAGATCAGTCCCAGCTCAGCGCCCCACCGGTCTGATACTCAATCACACGCGTCTCGAAGAAGTTCTTCTCCTTCTTCAAGTCCATGATCTCGCTCATCCAAGGGAACGGGTTGGTAGTCCCTGGGTACTCTTCCTTCAGGCCAATCTGGGTCAGGCGACGGTTGGCGATGAACTTGAGGTAGTCCTCCATCATGGCTGCGTTCATGCCCAGCACGCCGCGTGGCATGGTGTCGCGGGCGTATTCGATCTCCAGCTGGGTCCCTTGCAGGATCATCTGGGTCGCTTCTTCCTTCATCGCCGCGTCCCACAGATGCGGGTTCTCGATCTTGATCTGGTTGATCACGTCGATACCGAAGTTCAGGTGCATCGACTCGTCGCGCAGGATGTACTGGAACTGCTCGGCGACGCCGGTCATCTTGTTGCGGCGGCCCATCGACAGGATCTGGGTGAAGCCGCAGTAGAAGAAGATGCCTTCCAGTACGCAGTAGTAGGCGATCAGGTTGCGCAGCAGCTCTTTGTCGGTCTCGACAGTACCGGTGTTGAATTCCGGGTCGGAGATGGCGCGCGTGTATTTCAGGCCCCAGGCGGCTTTCTTCGCGACCGACGGGATCTCGTGGTACATGTTGAAGATCTCGCCTTCATCCATGCCCAGCGACTCGATGCAGTACTGGTAGGCGTGGGTGTGGATCGCCTCTTCGAAGGCCTGGCGCAGGATGTACTGGCGGCATTCCGGGTTGGTGATCAGGCGGTACACGGCCAGGGCCAGGTTGTTGGCAACCAGGGAGTCGGCGGTGGAGAAGAAGCCGAGGTTGCGCATGACGATGCGGCGCTCGTCTTCGGTCAGGCCGTCCATGCTCTTCCACAGGGCGATGTCGGCGGTCATGTTGACCTCTTGCGGCATCCAGTGGTTGGCGCAGCCGTCGAGGTACTTCTGCCAGGCCCAGTCGTACTTGAACGGTACCAGTTGGTTGAGGTCGGCGCGGCAGTTGATCATGCGCTTTTCGTCAACGGCGACACGGGCCGAGGAGCCTTCCAGCTCGGCCAGGCCTTCGGCGATGTCGAGGGCGTCGAGGGCGGCCTTGGCGCGCTTCACTGCGTCGGAGTCGGCAGCGGTGGCAGCACGGGCTTCCAGGGCGGCGGCACCGCCGGCGCTGTCGAGCTTGTCGAGGGTGGCGGCGGCAGTGGCCTGCGCAGGGGTGTTGCCTTTGGCGGCTACTTCGCCGTCTTCCTTGTCGAATTCGTCCCAGCTCAGCATGGTGATTGGCTCCTGCTTGAGGGTTGCCCTGGGGCAACCGGTTGGATTTTAAGAATGTGATGCCTGACGCAAGGCCGTTACGGCGAATGGACAGCTCGAGAGGCTGACTCTCGTTACATCTGGTTCGTGCCTGGCCAGGCCTCGGGGAGGGGCCAGGGACTTGAATGGGTGCCCTTTTCAGAGGGGGCGAAGTATACCGGAATTCGCCTTGGATCGGGGCGCGTGTCTTGCGGGCGAAGGTAACTTTTCCGACCGAAAATGCATGCGTCCGTTCACCGGGTTTACATCGTTTGCTATGAGGAGGGAGTGTAGCGGTAAAAAGCAAAAGGCACTACATATTGTGCCTTTTAATTTATTTCATACATCATGTGGTGTTGGCGCGCTCATGAGGGTGCGCGCCAATTCGCAGCTAGCGAGTCGAGCGCAGTGTTTCGACAATGTGTGTCTTGGGGTGCTTGCGCGCTTGTTCGACCGTGGTGAAACGGCCGGTTTCAGCATTGCGACCGATCTTGCGAGATGCCACTTTTTTCCGCGCCATGGGCTTGCGTCCTTTTTTGAGAGGTCCTGTTTTTTTACCCAGCTGCGCGAGCGCTGGGCAAAGGGCAAGGTTTCTCGGGGACGCGGATACAAAAATGCCGCAAGGGGCACCCGTGGGCGCCCCTCGCGGCATTCAAGCCTTACTGGCAGGCTTCGCAGTCAGGCTCGTCGATCGCGCAGGCCTTTGGCACTGGCGCTGGGCCGGCTGCCTGGATCGGGGCGCTGTCGCCGCCGCTGGAAACGGCGTTGAGCTTGCCGGTGTTGATGGTCGACTTCTCGGTGCTGGTCGCGGCCAGGGCACGGAGGTAGTAGGTGGTCTTCAGACCACGGTACCAGGCCATGCGGTAGGTCACGTCCAGCTTCTTGCCCGAGGCGCCGGCGATGTACAGGTTCAGCGACTGAGCCTGGTCGATCCACTTCTGGCGACGCGAGGCGGCGTCGACGATCCACTTGGTTTCGACTTCGAACGCAGTGGCGTACAGGTCTTTCAGTTCTTGCGGGATACGCTCGATCTGCTGCACCGAACCGTCGTAGTACTTCAGGTCGTTGATCATGACCGAGTCCCACAGGCCGCGGGCCTTCAGGTCGCGGACCAGGTACGGGTTGATCACGGTGAACTCGCCCGACAGGTTCGATTTCACGTACAGGTTCTGGTAGGTCGGCTCGATCGACTGCGACACGCCGGTGATGTTGGCGATGGTCGCGGTTGGCGCGATGGCCATGATGTTCGAGTTACGAATGCCTTTCTGCACGCGGGCACGGACCGGCGCCCAGTCCAGCGACTCTTCCAGGTTGACGTCGATGTACTTCTGGCCACGGGCCTCGATCAGGATCTGTTGCGAATCCAGCGGCAGGATGCCCTTGGACCACAGCGAACCCTGGAAGGTCTCGTAGGCGCCACGTTCGTCGGCCAGGTCGCAGGAGGCCTGGATCGCGTAGTAGCTGACCGCTTCCATCGACTTGTCGGCGAACTCGACGGCAGCGTCGGAGCCGTACGGGATGTGCTGCAGGTACAGCGCGTCCTGGAAGCCCATGATGCCCAGGCCGACCGGACGGTGCTTGAAGTTCGAGTTACGCGCTTGCGGCACCGAGTAGTAGTTGATGTCGATCACGTTGTCGAGCATGCGCACGGCGGTGTTCACGGTGCGTTGCAGCTTGGCGGTGTCCAGCTTGCCGTCGACGATGTGGTTCGGCAGGTTGATCGAGCCCAGGTTGCAGACCGCGATCTCGTCCTTGTTGGTGTTCAGGGTGATCTCGGTGCACAGGTTCGAGCTGTGCACCACGCCCACGTGCTGCTGCGGCGAACGCAGGTTGCACGGGTCCTTGAAGGTCAGCCACGGGTGGCCGGTCTCGAACAGCATCGACAGCATCTTGCGCCACAGGTCTTTGGCCTGGATGGTCTTGAACACCTTGATCTTGTTGTACTCGGTCAGGGCTTCGTAGTACTCGTAGCGCTCTTCGAAGGCCTTGCCGGTCAGGTCGTGCAGATCAGGCACTTCCGATGGCGAGAACAGGGTCCACTTGCCGTCATCGAAGACGCGCTTCATGAACAGGTCAGGGATCCAGTTGGCGGTGTTCATGTCGTGGGTACGACGACGGTCATCACCGGTGTTCTTGCGCAGCTCGATGAATTCTTCGATGTCCAGGTGCCAGGTTTCCAGGTAGGCACACACGGCGCCTTTGCGCTTGCCACCCTGGTTCACGGCGACGGCGGTGTCGTTGACCACTTTCAGGAACGGCACGACGCCCTGGGATTTACCGTTGGTGCCCTTGATGTAGGAGCCCAGTGCACGCACAGGGGTCCAGTCGTTGCCCAGGCCACCGGCGAATTTCGACAGCATGGCGTTGTCGTGGATCGCGTGGTAGATGCCCGACAGGTCGTCCGGTACGGTGGTCAGGTAGCAGCTCGACAGCTGTGGACGCAGGGTACCGGCGTTGAACAGAGTCGGAGTCGAAGCCATGTAGTCGAACGACGAGAGCAGGTTGTAGAACTCGATCGCACGGGCTTCTTTGTCTTTTTCTTCCAGCGCCAGGCCCATAGCCACACGCATGAAGAACACCTGTGGCAGCTCGAAGCGCACGCCATCCTTGTGGATGAAGTAGCGGTCGTACAGGGTCTGCAGGCCCAGGTAGGTGAACTGCTGGTCGCGCTCGTGGTTGATCGCCTTGCCCAGTTTTTCCAGGTCGAAGTCGGCCAGTGCCGGGTTCAGCAGCTCGAACTCGATACCTTTGGCGACATAGGCCGGCAGGGCCTTGGCGTACAGGTCGGCCATCTCGTGGTGGGTGGCGCTGTCGGCGACGTTGAGGAAGCCCAGGCCTTCGGCACGCAGGGTGTCCATCAGCAGGCGGGCGGTGACGAACGAGTAGTTCGGCTCACGCTCGACCAGGGTACGGGCGGTCATCACCAGGGCGGTGTTGACGTCCTTGATGGCCACGCCGTCGTACAGGTTCTTCAGGGTTTCGCGCTGGATCAGGTCGCCATCGACTTCGGCCAGGCCTTCGCAGGCTTCGCTGATGATGGTGTTCAGGCGCGCCATGTCCAGCGGCGCCAGGCTGCCGTCGGCCAGGGTGATGCGGATGCTTGGGTGCGGCTCGACCACGGCGTCGGTGTGGGCGCGGGTGGCACGCTCCTTGGCGCGCTGGTCGCGGTAGATCACGTAGTCACGGGCGACTTTCTGCTCGCCGGCACGCATCAGGGCCAGTTCGACCTGGTCCTGGATTTCTTCGATGTGGATGGTGCCACCCGATGGCATGCGACGCTTGAACGTGGCAGTGACCTGCTCGGTCAGGCGCGCGACGGTGTCGTGGATGCGCGACGAGGCAGCGGCGGTGCCGCCTTCAACTGCGAGGAACGCCTTGGTGATGGCCACGGTGATCTTGTCGTCGGTGTAGGGGACGACAGTGCCGTTGCGCTTGATCACGCGCAGTTGGCCTGGGGCGGTGGCGGCCAGATCCTGGTTGGAATCGGCGGCCTGCGGCGCCTTGGCCTGCGGGTTCTCGCGAGTTGTGTCGGTTTGCATGGGTGGGTGTCTCCACAGTTTCTATAGTGTTCAGGCGCCTTTGGGGCGCCCACCGTTCCGTCCACTTGCTCGATGGCCTTGGCGAGGATGCGTCATGCACGCGCATCCACCCGCTCGGGCGTACCGACTTCGGGACAGATCAGGAAATGGGGGCAAGAACCTTGCCGCTCCCTGGCCGAAGTCAAATGCCCTGGGGTGAGCCAGAGCAGGCTGTTCAGTATCCGCTAGGAGCGGTTGGATCGATGAAACCACGACGAGTTCTGCCAGAAAAACCGCTTGAATTTTTCTGCTGACTCATGCTTGGCGATGGTGACTGAAACCCAACATCTAGTGGTTTGCTGTGCTGGGGATACAAGATAATGCGGTACAGGGGTCTTTGCAAGGCGACCGCCTGTGGATAACTTGTGCGTACTTTGTGAGTGAATAGTGGGTAATCGCTGTAGGCCTAGTGCCAAGTGGCGTGCACTATTTTTCTCTCGGTCGCTGCCCCCAGGCAGAATTTTTCGGGCGCGAACCCTACCACAAAAATCGGTTCAGTCGAGGCTGCCGTCGGGCGGGTTGGCAGTGCCGACGGGCGGCACGTAGTATCCGGGGGTGATGTTGCCTTTTGGTTAAAGGCCGGTACCGACAGTAAAACAACAATTCAAAGGCAGGGGCCATGGACCAACCCAGCAACCGCATCCTCATCGTCGAAGACGACCAGCGCCTGGCCGAGCTCACTGCCGAATACTTGCAGGCCAACGGCTACGAGGTCGCCGTGGAGGGCGATGGCGCCCGCGCCGCGCGCCGCATTGTCGACAGCCAGCCGGACCTGGTGATTCTCGATCTGATGCTCCCCGGTGAAGACGGCCTGAGCATCTGCCGCCGCGTGCGTGGCCAGTATCCCGGCCCGATTCTGATGCTGACGGCCCGTAGCGACGAACTCGATCAGGTCCAGGGCCTGGACCTTGGGGCCGACGACTATGTGTGCAAGCCGGTGCGGCCGCGCTTGCTGCTGGCGCGGATCCAGGCCCTGCTGCGGCGCAGCGAAGGCCCCGACAACAAACGCCACGACCTGGCCTTCGGGCCGCTGCGCATCGACAACCGCCTGCGTGAAGCCTGGCTCGACGCGCAGCAGATCGACCTCACCGGTGCTGAATTCGACCTGCTCTGGCTGCTGGCCAGCAACGCCGGGCGGGTGCTGACGCGCGAGCAGATCTTCACTGCCTTGCGCGGGGTCGGCTACGACGGCCAGGACCGCTCCATCGATGTGCGCATTTCCAGGATTCGCCCCAAGATCGGCGACGACCCGATCCACCCGCGGCTGATCAAGACGCTGCGCAGCAAGGGTTACCTGTTCGTCGGCGATGCCCCATGAACCGTTCGATCTTCCTGCGCATCTACGGCGGGATGCTTGCGGTGCTGGTGCTGGTGGCGTTGCTCGGCGTGCTCAGCCTGCATCTGGTCAACGAAGTGCGCGCGGCCCAGCACCGCGAGCGGTTGGCCCAGGGTACGTTCAGCCTGATGGCCGACAACCTGGCGCAGCAGAATGAAACCGAGCGCAAGCGCTCGCTGCTGATGTGGGGGCGGTTGCTGGGCGTGCCACTCGAACTGCAGCCGATGACGGCGCGCACTTTGGATGGTGGCCAGCGCGCCCGCCTGTACCGTGGCCTGGTGGTGGTGGAGAAGACCGGGCCGCACGCTGCCCAGGTGCTGCGCAAGGTCGGCCAGGAGGACTTGTTGCTGGTGGCCCAGGTCAAGCAGGTCAGCGAGCAGCTGGCGCGTGCCACGCTTTACCTGCTGGCCGATGAGCTGGTGCGCTACCCGGTGACCGAGCAGCAACAGCGCCTGGCAGAAATCAACCAAAGCAAGGGCTTCGGCTTTGGCGTCGCCTTGCAACGCATCGAGCGGGTCGGCCTGGACGATGATCAGCGGCGCCGGGTGGAGGAGGGGGACACGGTGATGGCGCTGGGCCGCGATGGCGATTCCATCCGCGTGTTCGCCGGCCTGCCAGGCTCTCCACTGGTGCTGGAGATCGGCCCGCTGTATCAGCTCAACCCTTATCCGCCACAGTTGTTGATCCTGATCGCCTTCCTTGGCCTGTGCCTGATCGGCCTGGTGGTGTATCTGCTGGTGCGCCAGCTGGAACGGCGCGTGTCAGGCATGGAAATCGCCGCCACGCGCATCGCCCAGGGCAGCCTGGACACCCGCGTGCCGGCCGGTGATGCCGATTCGGTGGGGCGCCTGGCCGCTGCGTTCAATGGCATGGCCGAGCACCTGCAGCGTTCGCTTAACATGCAACGCGAGCTGGTGCGCGCGGTGTCCCACGAACTGCGCACGCCAGTGGCACGCTTGCGCTTTGGCCTGGAGATGATCGAAAGCGCGCCCACCGAGCAGGCACGCGCCAAGCACCTGGCCGGCATGGATGGCGATATCCAGGACCTCGACAGGCTGGTCGACGAGATGCTGACCTACGCACGCCTGGAGCAGGGCGCGCCGGCGCTGAAATTCCAGCGTGTCGAGCTGGATGCGCTGTTCGACCGGGTGATCGAAGAGCTGGCGCCGCTCAACAGCAAGGTCCGCTTGCTGCGCGGGGCGTGCCAGGCCAGCGACGGCTGCTGGGTCGAGGCCGAGCCGCGTTACCTGCATCGTGCGCTGCAGAACCTGGTGAGCAATGCGCTGCGCCATGCTGGCAGTGAAGTACGCTTGAGCTACCAGCTGGGCCAGCAGCGTTGCCGCATCGATGTGGAAGACGATGGCCCGGGCATCCCCGAGGGTTTCTGGGATCGCATCTTCACCCCCTTCACCCGGCTCGACGACAGCCGCACCCGCGCTTCTGGTGGGCATGGCCTGGGCCTGTCGATCGTGCGGCGGATCATCTACTGGCATGCCGGCCGCGCCACGGTAGGGCGCAGCGAGGCGCTGGGCGGGGCCTGCTTCAGCCTCAACTGGCCGCGTGAGCAGGCGCCGCAGTAGGGCTCAGACGCTGATCAGGCTGAGCAGGTGGCCGTCTTGCAAGCAGAACTGGCCTTCGACTTCGGCGCCGTGTCGCCATTCGGGTGACAGGTCGGTGAGAAGGCGCAGGCGCGCCAGGCCATCGACTGACCATTCCAGCACCTCGGCGTGCTCGAAATAGAAGCGCTGCCGGGTCAGTGGGTAGAGCGCCTTGAACAGGCTTTCCTTGAGCGAGAAGGTCAGGGTGACCGTCAGGCCCAGCTGGCTGCGGTCCAGGCGCTCGCGTTCGGCAGGCGTCAGGATCTCGCCCATCAGCCGCTCGGCGCGCTCATCTTCCAGCAGCGCTTCCTGGTCCAGGCCCAGGCTGCGGCAGGCCCCATCGGCAGCGACCACAGCGGCGGCCCAGCCTTTGCCATGGGTGATCGAGCCGTGGATATCCGCGGGCCAGATCGGTGAGCGGTCCTCATGGGTGCCAGGGACGTAGTCGCGGCCATCCAGGCGCAGCAGCGCGGCACGGGCGCAGACACGGCCGGCCAGGTACTCGGCCTGGCGCTTGGCCACCGAGCGTTGCAGGCTGGCGCTGGGTACGATACCGGCGCGCTGGAAGTCATCGGCGGCCAGGTGGGCGGGGTCGAAGGCGCAACTGACCAGCACCGCGCCGGGCAGCGGGCGGGGCAGGGGCCAGTGATGCTGGAGCGGGGCGCAGCAGGCGGGGAGTGTGTTCATGACCGGTATTGTGCCAGCCGGGAGTCTCATGTGGGAGATGGTGGCCGCACAGCGGCCCCAGCGCTCTCTACTTGAATACCTGCTTGAAGAACGCCTGCATGTCTGCCCACGAGCTCTTGTCTGCTGCCTCGTTGTAGCCAATGTCAGGCCCGCCATGATCGCCATGGCTCAGCCGGTCTGCATCCGGGTTGGTGAAACCATGCTTGGCGCCCGGAATGCTGACGAACTGGTAGTTGACCTTGGCTGCATCCATCTCTTTCTTGAAGGCGTCCACCTGCTGCGGGGTGACCATGCTGTCGTCCGCCCCGTGTTCGACCAGCAGGTAGGCCCGCACCACGCCAGGCTCGGTGACCGGTGTCTGGGTGGCCAGTGCGCCGTGGAAACTCACCACGCCATCCAGCCGCGCGCCCCGGCGTGCGGCATCCAGCACCACCTTGCCGCCGAAGCAGTAGCCCACCGCGCCGAGCTTGTGCTTGTCGGTATAGGGTTGTTTCTTCAGCAGGTCGAGCCCCGCGTCGAAGCGCCTGGCCGCCGCTTTCGGGTCCTTCATCGCCGCGGCCATGAATGCCTGGGCGTCCTGCGGGTGCTCGGTGTGCTTGCCTTCGCCATACATGTCGATGGCCAGCGCGCTGTAGCCCAGCCCGGCAAGATCGCGCGCACGGCGTTTGGCATAGTCGTTCAGCCCCCACCATTCGTGCACTACCAGCACACCCGGGCGCTCGCCCTTCACGGCATCGTCGTAGGCGTAATAGCCCATCAGCGCGGTGCCGTCGGCATCTTGGTAACGGATCTCGCGGGTCTGCACCGCCGCTTGGGCGAGGGCGGCGCTGCACATCAGGGTCAGGGCCAGCAGGGCACGCATGTTCACTACTCCTTGTTCAACAGATCGTTCAGCCGCGGTTCAGCCAGGGTTCAGTCGCGGTTCAGGGCACCTTGCTTACTCTAGCTTCCAGACCGCAACAGCGCATTCAACTGGAGTAAGAAGCCATGAAAACCTTCAACACCCTGCTCGCTGCCATGGCCGTTTGCGCCGCTGGCATGACCTCTGCCCAGGCGGCCGAAGATACTTTCGCCAGCTTCACGTACGGGCAGACCAGCGACAAGGTCCGCAAGTCCGGACTGCTGCAGAGCAACACCGACCACCTGAACGCCGACGGCATCATCGGCAAGGATGATACCTGGGGCGTGCGCCTGGGCAAGATCAATGATCAGGCACGCTACTACCTGACCTACGACAACGTTTCCGGCGACCACAGTGGCTACAAGTTGCGCCAGGAAAACCTGCTCGGCAGCTACGACCTGCTCCTGCCGGTGGGGGATACCACCAAGCTGTTCGGCGGTGGCAGCCTGGGCATGACCAAGCTGACCCAGGATTCGCCAGGGGCCAGCCGTGATACCGACTATGGCTATGCCTACGGCTTGCAGGCCGGCGTTATCCAGGACATCACCGACCAGGCTTCGGTCGAGCTGGGCTACCGTTACCTGCGTACCAATGCTGCAACGGAGGTGGGCGCCAGTGGCGGGCCGAAGGAAGGCACCCTGCGCCTGACCAGCAGTGCACAGACCTACCTGGCAGCCAGCTACAAGTTCTGACCGGCGAGCCGGGTTATCCTGTGCCGGCCCTTTCGCGGGACAAGCCCGCTCCTACAGGGATTGCACAGCCTTCGAACCTGTGCGATCCCTGTAGGAGCGGGCTTGTCCCGCGAAGAGGCCAGCACAGGCAATACATAAATAGGAGTGCTACATGAAATTGCTGGTGGTCGAGGACGAAGCCCTGCTGCGGCACCACCTCCACACGCGCCTGGGTGAAAGCGGCCATGTGGTCGAAGCCGTGGCCAATGCCGAAGAAGCGCTGTACCAGGCCGAGCACTTCCATTTCGACCTGGCCATTGTCGACCTGGGCCTGCCTGGCATCAGCGGTCTCGAGCTGATCGGCCGCCTGCGCAGCCAGGGCAAGACCTTCCCCATCCTCATTCTCACCGCCCGTGGCAACTGGCAGGACAAGGTCGAAGGCCTGGCAGCCGGTGCCGACGACTATCTGGTCAAGCCGTTCCAGTTCGAGGAGCTCGAAGCGCGCCTGAACGCCTTGCTGCGTCGTTCCAGCGGTTTCACCCAGTCGACCATTGCCGCCGGCCCCCTGGTGCTGGACCTCAATCGCAAACAGGCAACCCTGGATGAGCAGCCGCTGGCACTGACGGCCTATGAGTACCGCATCCTCGAGTACCTCATGCGTCATCACCAGCAAGTGGTGGCCAAGGACCGCCTGATGGAGCAGCTCTATCCCGGCGACGAGGAACGCGACCCCAACGTCATCGAGGTGCTGGTCGGTCGCCTGCGTCGCAAGCTCGAGGGTGAGAGCGGCTTCAAGCCGATCGACACGGTGCGCGGTCTCGGCTATCTGTTCACCGAGCGCTGCAGATGATCCGCTCGCTGCGGGTACGCCTGATGCTCGCGGCAGCGGTGCTGGCGCTGCTGTTCATGCTGGCGCTGTTGCCGGCGCTGCAGAAGGCATTCAGCCTCGCCCTGCAGGAGTCGATCGAGCAGCGCCTGGCGTCGGACGTGACCACGCTGATCTCCGCGGCGCGCATCGAGCATGGCCAGTTGCTGATGCCCGAGCTGCTGCCGGACGAGCGCTACAACCTGCCATACACCGGCCTGCTGGGCTACATCTTCGACCGTGACGGCAACCTGGTCTGGCGCTCGCGCGCCACCGCCGATCGGCACATCAATTACCGCCCGCGCTACGACGGGCGTGGTAACGAGTTCGCCCGTATCCACCAGGAGGATGGCGAAGAGTTCTTCGTCTATGACGTCGAGATCAAACTGCTCGGTGGCCAGAGCGCGGCCTACAGCATCGTGGCGCTGCAGCCAGTGAGTGAATACAAGGCCACGCTCAATGGTCTGCGCGAAAAGCTTTACCTAGGTTTTGGTGCGGCCCTGCTGGCCTTGCTGGCACTGCTCTGGGCCGGCCTGACCTGGGGATTGCGCTCATTACGTCGGCTGAGCCTTGAGCTGGATGAGGTGGAGTCCGGCGCACGTGATGGCCTCAGCGGCGAGCACCCCCGCGAATTGCTGCGCCTGACACGCTCGCTGAACCGGTTGCTGAGCAGCGAACGCGAGCAGCGCACCCGCTATCGCGATTCACTAGGCGACCTGGCACACAGCCTGAAGACCCCGCTGGCAGTGTTGCAGGGCGTGGGCGAGAGCATGCAGCAGCGTGCTGGCGAACGCGAACAGGCACAGGTGCTGCAGAGCCAGATCGAGCGCATGAGCCAGCAGATCGATTACCAGCTGCAGCGAGCCAGCCTGCGCAAGAGCGGCCTGGTGCGCCACAGCGTATTGCTGCTGCCGGTGCTGGAGAGCTTGTGCAGCACCTTGGCCAAGGTCTATCGCGACAAGCGGGTGGAGGTCGAGCTGGATGTGCCTGCGCAGTCGCATGTGCCGATCGAGCAGGGTGCGTTGCTGGAGCTGCTGGGCAATCTGCTGGAGAACGCCTACCGGTTGAGCCTGGGGCACCTGCGGGTGAGCCTGCAGGAGGGGCGCGGCACGCTGACACTGTGCGTCGAGGACGACGGCCCCGGGGTGCCGGCTGACCAGCGTGAACGAATTCTCGAACGCGGTGAACGGCTAGACCGGCAACATCCGGGGCAGGGCATTGGCCTGGCGGTGGTCAAGGACATCGTCGACAGCTATGGCGCCGAGCTGACGCTGGATGAATCCGCGCTGGGCGGGGCCGCCTTCTGCATCACCTTGCACCTCGATTGATCTGCCGCCCGGGCGGAATCCCGCCACATACCCTGTACATTTCCCGCCACCGGGCGGAAATCCGCCACCACATCTCAGGGAATTCGCCCCGTCGTTGGGCATTTACGCCCAGCAAACACTGCCTTTGCACCCTTGCTGGGCACTTTGGCATCGCCCTTGCTATTCCACTTGGCAGAGGCCTGCCCAGGCAGCTCGAACACAACGACAAATCCCTCCGGGTGCAGGAGGGTTAGCGATTCAGGTGCTTGCACACCCTGGGAAGGGTGAAGCCGGCACACTTGAGGAAAAATGAGCCATGACGACACGTCAGCCGCTGTACAAATCCCTGTATGTCCAGGTGTTGGTCGCCATCACCATTGGCATCCTGCTCGGCCACTTCTACCCCGAAACCGGCGTCGCCCTTAAGCCTTTGGGTGATGGTTTCGTCAAACTGATCAAGATGGTCATCGCGCCCATCATCTTCTGTACCGTGGTCAGCGGCATCGCCGGCATGCAGAGCATGAAGTCGGTCGGCAAGACTGGCGGCTACGCACTGCTGTACTTTGAAATCGTCTCTACCATCGCCCTGATCATCGGCCTGGTGGTCGTCAACGTGGTTCAGCCGGGTGCAGGCATGCACATCGACGTCAGCACCCTGAACGCCAGCAGCGTGGCCGCCTACGCCGCCGCCGGCGCGCAGCAGACCACCGTCGGCTTCCTGCTCAACATCATCCCCAACACCGTGGTGGGTGCCTTCGCCAACGGCGATATCCTGCAAGTGCTGATGTTCTCGGTGATCTTCGGCTTCGCCCTGCACCGCCTGGGCAGCTACGGCAAGCCGGTACTGGACCTGATCGATCGCTTCGCCCACGTCATGTTCAACATCATCAACATGATCATGAAGCTGGCCCCGGTCGGTGCCTTCGGTGCCATGGCCTTCACCATCGGCCAGTACGGCGTGGGTTCGCTGGTGCAGCTGGGCTACCTGATGGCTTGCTTCTACATCACCTGCCTGCTGTTCGTGCTGGTGGTGCTGGGCGGTATCTGCCGCGCTCACGGCTTCAGTGTCCTCAAGCTGATCCGCTACATCCGTGAAGAGCTGATGATCGTGCTGGGCACTTCCTCCTCGGAATCGGCTCTGCCACGCATGCTGGCCAAGATGGAGCGCCTGGGTGCCAAGAAGTCGGTCGTCGGCCTGGTGATCCCGACCGGCTACTCGTTCAACCTTGACGGTACCTCGATCTACCTGACCATGGCTGCGGTGTTCATCGCCCAGGCCACCGATACCCATATGGACATCACCCACCAGATCACCCTGCTGCTGGTGCTGCTGGTCGCGTCCAAAGGTGCTGCCGGCGTGACCGGTTCGGGCTTCATCGTGCTGGCTGCCACCCTGTCGGCCGTCGGCCACCTGCCGGTTGCCGGCCTGGCGCTGATCCTCGGCATCGACCGCTTCATGTCCGAAGCCCGCGCACTGACCAACCTGGTCGGCAACGCCGTGGCCACCGTGGTCGTGGCCAAGTGGGTGAAAGAGATGGATGACGACAAGCTGGCCTCCGAGCTGGCTTCCGGTGGCGCGCCGCTGGAGTTGTCGGTACCTACCGATGATCTGGGCGTTGCAGAAACCCCGGTGCGTTGATCCCGATGCGGTAAAAAAGAAGGCGACCCTCGGGTCGCCTTTCTTGTGCCTGCCTATTCGACGCGGGTTTCGCCGCTGTACACCAATATCGCCCGGCAGCGTCGGCACAGATAGCGCCGCCCTTGGCGCACCAGCTTGTGCCGCTGCGCGGTAAACGGGAAATCACCCTCCGGGCATGGGCAGCGGTAGATGTAACGGGTCACCACACGCCGCTGCACTGCATAGTTGTGGCAGCGATTCGGCGGCAGCTCATACACCCCGCGCATGATCAGCTGCCACTCCTCACCATGGGCCTGGATGCGGTCACCAAACAGCTGGTGGGCCACCAGGTGCGCCACTTCATGGGCCACGGTCTGGCGCAGGAAGTCGTCCTGGTTCTCGCGATACAGCTGCAGGTTGAAGCGCAGCAGGTTTTCGTGCAGGTGGGCGACACCGGCCTTCTGGCCGCGCAGCTTGAAGCTGACTTCCGGGCGCGGGAAGGGGCGTTTGAAGAAGGCTTCGGCTTGCTGGTAACAGGTTTCGACGCGTTGTTTGAGCAGCTCGGGCATGGCGGGGTGGTTCTCCTGACCGGGCATTATGCCGGATGCCTGTCGCGGTTGCCGAGCCGCCGGTCAGCAGGCAGGCATCATGACAAAGACAAAGGCCGCCTTGCGGCGGCCTCTGGCTTGATGCCCTATGTTGGCTGGATCTGATCTAGTTGGTGTACACGGGCCCCACGCCCAAACCCCAGATGATCACGGTTGCAGCCATGATCGCCACCAGCACAACGAGGCCCACTGCCAGCACGGAGCTTGAGAACAGGAAGCCTTCATCTGACGGTATGTTCATGAACGTCGGCAAGCCGACATACAGCAGGTACACGGTGTAGCAAATGGCAGCGGTCCCCACCAGCATGCCCAGCCACAAGTGCGGATAGAGCGCCGCCAGGCCGCCGAGGAACAGCGGGGTGGCGGTGTAGGTGGCAAAGGCTATGCATTGCGCCATGGACGGGCTGGCGTCGTAGGTGCGGGCCATCCAGTGGATGAAGGCACCCATCACCGCCACCCCGGCGAGCATCGCCACGTAGGACATGATGCTCATCCAGATCGCGCTGTCCATGGTCAGCATCACCGCCGGTCGGCCGCCGATTACCCAGCCTACCTGGGTTGTGCCGATAAAGGCCGAAATGGCGGGAATCGCCGCCAGGATGAGCGTATGAGTCAGGTACATGTGGCTGATGCTTTCTTCTTCGCCACGAATCTCCCGCCATTCCTGGTCGGGATGGGTAAACAGCCCCACAACGTGATGAATCATGCCGGTCACTCCTCTCAATGTTGCCAATCGCCCCCCACATGGAGCGCAAGCGGCCCGAGGCCAGGACACCGAAGCAGAACGGTAATGTGGCCTTATGTCGCAGTATAGGAAGCCAATCCCTGCACAAACTGCGCTTTTTAGAGCAAATTGCGCTGTCAGGGCCGTTGTTGATTCCCTTGAAGTCTTTATCGGAATCCCTACAGATGCGCGTGGTTTGTGCGTAAAATAGCCGGCTTTTGTCACACCTCGCGGATCCAAGCGCTATGGGCACCCTCTCGGTCAACCAGAACAAACTGCAAAAACGCCTGCGTCGTCTCGCTGGCGAAGCCATCACCGACTACAACATGATCGAAGATGGCGACAAGGTCATGGTCTGCCTGTCTGGCGGCAAGGACAGCTACACCATGCTCGACGTTCTGTTGCACCTGCAGAAGGTGGCACCGATCAAGTTCGAGATCGTCGCGGTGAACATGGACCAGAAGCAGCCAGGCTTCCCAGAACATGTGCTGCCGGCCTACCTCAAGGAGCTGGGCGTCGAGTACCACATCGTCGAGAAGGACACCTACTCGGTGGTCAAGGAGCTGGTGCCCGAGGGCAAGACCACCTGCTCGCTGTGCTCGCGTCTGCGCCGTGGCACCCTGTATACCTTCGCCGATGAAATCGGTGCGACCAAGATGGCCCTCGGGCACCACCGCGACGACATCGTCGAAACCTTCTTCCTCAACATGTTCTTCAACGGCGCGCTCAAGGGCATGCCACCGAAGCTGCGCGCCGACGACGGCCGCAACGTGGTGATCCGCCCGCTGGCCTACTGCAGCGAAAAGGACATCCAGGCCTACTCGGACATGAAGGAATTCCCGATCATCCCGTGCAACCTCTGCGGCTCGCAGGAGAACCTGCAGCGCCAGGTGGTCAAGGACATGCTGGTGGAGTGGGAGCGCAAGCACCCTGGCCGCACCGAGAGCATCTTCCGCGCCATGCAGAACGTGGCCCCGTCGCAGCTGGCCGACCGCAATCTGTTCGACTTCACCAGCCTGAAGATCGACGAGAACGCTACCCCGCGTTTCCTCGACGTGGTGAACATCTGAGGCCATGCGCGATTACCAGTGGCTGCACGCATATTGCCTGAACCGCTTCGGCTCGGCCGAGGCGCTGGAAGCCTTCCTGCCGCAGCCGCGCACGCCGGCGCAGCTGCGCGCCATCGCTGACGACCGCTACCTGTCGACCCTGGCCCTGCGCGTGTTCCGCGCCGGGCTCAAGCACAGCCTGGTGGATGCCAAGTGGCCTGCGTTCGAGCAGGTGTTCTTCGGCTTCGACCCAGAGAAGGTGGTGCTGATGGGCGCCGAGCACCTGGAGCGGTTGATGCACGACGAGCGCATCATCCGCCATCTGGGCAAGCTCAAGAGCGTGCCGCGCAATGCGCAGATGATCCTCGACGTGGCGAAGGAGAAGGGCAGCTTCGGCGCGTTCATCGCCGACTGGCCGGAGACCGACATCGTCGGGCTGTGGAAGTACCTGGCCAAGCACGGCAACCAACTGGGCGGATTGTCGGCACCGCGCTTCCTGCGCATGGTCGGCAAGGACACCTTCATCCCCACTGAAGACATGGCGGCGGCGTTGATTGCACAGAAGGTGATCGACAAGCAGCCGACCAGCCAGCGCGACCTGGCCCTGGTGCAGCAAGCGTTCAATCAATGGCACGCAGAGAGCGGGCGACCGCTGTGCCAGTTGTCGGTAATGCTGGCGCATACCGTCAACCATTGAGATCGCCGGGGCCGCAAAGCGGCCCCCGAACTCAACTGCCTTCGCCCGCCATGCGCCGTTCGAACTGGAATTTCCAGCGCACATACAGCAGCCCGGCAATGAACAACCCCAGGCTCACCAGCACTTCCACCCAACCAAACACTGCACGCGCCGGGTCGAACGCCGCCAGCACGCCCTTGATGAAATAGATATTCACCACGAAGCAGGTCCAGGCATGCGCCCGGGCGCTGCCCATCAGCATGCCCGGCAGCAGCAACAGCAGCGGCACCAACTCGATCGCCAGGATCACTTCGACCCGTGCCCCATGCAGGTTGGCAAACCACAGATTGTTCACCACCAGCAGCGCGATCAGGCCAAAGAAGCATGCCAGGCTCAACGCCCGCGTAAGGCGCAGCCGCGGTGCCAGCCATTCGAGTGAGGGCAACACCTTGGGCTTTTTAGCCACGCGCGGCCTCCAGGGCCTTGGCCGTGGTCGCCAGGCGTTGGCCAAGGGCGCGGCACAAAGCGATCTCGTGTTGGTCCAGCTCACGCTTGCCATCGGCGCCGGCATGGTGGCTGGCGCCGTAAGGGGTGCCGCCACCACGGGTCTCCAGCAGTGCCGATTCACTGTAAGGCAGGCCCATCACCAACATGCCGTGGTGCATCAGCGGCAGCATCATCGACAGCAGGGTGGTCTCCTGGCCGCCGTGCAGGCTGGCGGTGGAGGTGAACACGCCAGCCGGTTTGCCGACCAGTTCACCACCCAGCCACAGGCTGCTGGTGCCATCGAGGAAATACTTCAGCGGTGCGGCCATGTTGCCGAAGCGGGTCGGGCTGCCCAGCACCAGGCCGGCGCAGTGGCGCAGGTCGTCGAGGGTGGCGTACAGCGCGCCGCTGGCCGGGATGTCCGGGGCCACCGCTTCGCACTCGGTAGAGATCGCCGGCACTGTGCGCAGGCGCGCTTCCATGCCGGCCAGCTCGATGCCGCGGGCGATATGCCGGGCCATCTCGCTGGTCGAACCGTGACGGCTGTAATACAGCACCAGGATGTAGGGCGCGCTCACGGCAGGATCTCCAGCACCTTCTCTGGCGGGCGGCCGATCACGGCCTTGTCACCAGCAATCAGGATCGGCCGTTCGATCAGTTTGGGATTTTTGACCATGGCGTCGATCAGTTGCGCGTCGGTCAGCGCCAGGTTGCCCAGGTCCAGGGCCTTGTATTCGTCTTCGCCGCTGCGCAGCAGCTGGCGCGGGGCGATACCCAGCTTGCCGAGCAGGGCCTTGAGGGTGGCCGCGTCGGGCGGGGTTTCCAGGTAGCGCACGATGGTCGGTGCCAGGCCGCGTTGTTCGAGCAGTTCCAGCGCGCCGCGGGATTTCGAGCAGCGCGGGTTATGATAGAGCGTCAAGTCAGTCATGTCGGGTCGCATCCAGCTGGGTGTGGCGGCTATTCTAACCGCAGCGACTGACCTATTTGCTTGAAACTTCGAGAAGGATTGACCCATGGCAAGGCGTCTGGCAGCAGTACTGGCCATCACCGCGAGCCTGTTGCTCGGTGGTTGCGGTGCCGATTACGGCGTGGACCAAGATGGCAAGACGGTAAAGGCGGAACAGATCGACGGGCACTGGGTAGTGCTCAATTACTGGGCCGAATGGTGTGGCCCGTGCCGTACCGAGGTACCCGAGCTGAACCAGGCGGCCAAGCAATGGGCGGCCGATGGCATCAAGGTGTTCGGGGTGAACTTCGATGGCCTGCAGGGCCCGGAACTGAAGCAGGCAGCGGAAGCCTTGGGCATCGGCTTCACCGTGCTGGCGCAGGACCCGGCCGAGCGTTATGACCTGCCACGCAGCGAGGCGCTGCCGGTGACCTACATCATCGATGACAAGGGCAAGGTGCGTGAGCAACTGCTGGGTGAGCAGACCCTGGAAGGGCTGCAGGCCAAAATCAAGGCGCTCAAAGGCGCCTGATGCATTTGGGGCTGCAATGCGGCCCCAAACATTCTCAGCCTTCTTCAGGCCAGAAACGCAGTGGCTTGCCTTCGGCTGGCCAGAAACGCATCTGCTCGACGGGCGACACATCCCAGCGCTGCACGGTCTCCAGCGCCTGCAGGAAGCGCTTTTCCTGCTCCATCAATGCCGGGGCGCACAGTTTGCGGGTCTTGCCGACCTTGCCGAAGCTCAGGTGCTCACCCTCCAGCGTGTACGGCGCAAACCAGTGGTTGCAGCCGGCATTGCCATAGGCGCGGCCATCGCTGGCCAGGGTCAGGGTCAGGTGGCTGTAGTCGATCAGCGGACGCTCACCGATCCACTCCAGTACGTAGCTGCGTTCCTGCTGCAGCTTCGAAGGTTCGGCAGCACAGCCGAGCAGGCCGGTGGCAATCAGCACACCGGTCAGCAGATTCTTCACTCGGCGCTCTCCTGGCAACGCGGGCACAGATGCTTGTCGCCACGGCTGGCCCAGCCCAGTTCTGCGATACGGGCGCTGGCGGCCGGCTGACGGGCTGCCTTGCCAAGTTTGGCGTCGACGGCGAACTCGAAGTCCAGCACCGCGTCGCAGCTGTCGCACTCGACCTTCCAGGTGAGAATTTCCAGCTCGTTGAACACCGGGCCGCTGGCCACGGCCACCCACTGGCCGCGTGGGTTGATCAGGTGGCGCACGCTCTCCACGGTCAGGCGCATGGCCAGGTCCTTGCTGCCCTTGAGGGTCACGATCAGGACGTCGCCTTTGTGCATCGAGCCACCGTTGCCGGTCACCTGGTAACGGCCCGGAACCAGGGCGCGGCACTCGATCAAGGTGTGTTGCGGGTTGAAAAGGGTGTAGCGAAAATCGTGTTCGACCATGGGTCCTCCAGAAATGCCGCGTATCCTAGCATCAACCGGTGACCAGATTCTGCGGATTACCCGCCGCCCAGCGGATGATGTTGTCCAGGGTAGTGGTGGCGATGGCGTCCAGTGCTTCGTGGGTCAGGAATGCCTGGTGCGCGGTGATGATCACGTTGGGGAAGGTCAGCAACCGTGCCAGCACATCATCCTGCAGCGGCAGGTCGGAACGGTCCTCGAAAAAGAGCTGGGCTTCCTCTTCATACACATCCAGGCCCAGGTAGCCGAGCTGGCCACTTTTCAGGGCGTCGATCAGCGCCGGCGTGTCGACTAGCGCACCGCGGCCGGTGTTGATCAGCATGGCGCCTGGCTGCAAGTGGTTCAGGCTCTGCGCATTGATCAGGTGCCGGGTGTGCTCGGTCAGCGGGCAGTGCAGGCTGATGATTCGCGCCTCGCGCAGCAGTTCGGGCAGGTCCAGGTAGCGGGCCCCCAGGGCCAGCAGCTCCGGGTTGGGGTAGGGGTCATACGCGAGCAGTTGGCAGCCGAAGCCGGCCATGATACGGGCGAAGGCTGCGCCGATCTGGCCGGTGCCGACCACGCCGACGGTCTTGCCATGCAGGTCGAAGCCAGTCAGCCCGTGGAGGGTGAAGTCACCTTCGCGGGTGCGGTTGTAGGCCCGGTGCAGGCGGCGGTTGAGGGCAAGGATCAGGGCCACGGCGTGCTCGGCCACGGCATGCGGCGAATAGGCCGGCACGCGCACCACCGCCAGGCCAAGGCGCTGGGCGGCAGCCAGGTCGACATGGTTGTAGCCGGCCGAGCGCAGGGCGATCAGCCGTGTACCGCCAGCGGCCAGGCGCTGCAGTACCTGGGCGCCGAGCTCGTCGTTGATGAAGGCGCAGACGACCTCGTAGCCCTGGGCCAGGGCGGCGGTGTCGAGGGTCAGGCGGGTGGGCTGGAAGTGCAGGTCAAGGCCGCTGCCTTGGGCGGCCTGGGTGAAGCTTTCCTGGTCGTAGTGCTGGCTGCTGAACAACAGAACGCGCATGGTGGGCTTCCTCTGAAGTGCATGTCTTGGCTTGTGTGGCGCCTGTGAGATCGAGCGCCGCCCGCGCGGCGCTCGATCTCACAGGCGCCGAAAATATCCCGTCAAGCGCTCAGACGCGCCTGCGCAGCCAAGCGGTTGATCGCCGCATCCAGCTCATCCAGCGCCTGCGTTGCCTGTGGGCTGTCCTGCTTGAGCAGGGTCTCGCTGCGCTGACACGCCGCGCGCAGCTGGGGCACGCCGCAATAGCGCGAGGCACCGTTGAGCCGGTGCACCTGCTCGATCAATGTCGACGGATCATCCGCCTCGCGCGCAGCGCGAATCGCCTGGCGGTCGCTTTCCAGCGACGCCAGCAGCATGGCCAGCATATCGGCAGCCAGGTCCGGCTTGCCGGCGGCCAGGCGCAAGCCTTCGTCAGGGTCCAGTACCGGCAGCTCATGGCTGTCGCCATGCGGCCCGCTGGCATGCTCCAATGGCGATGTGCCCAGGCTCAGCCCGGTCCACTTCATGACCACCTGGGCCAGCTGTCGCTCGCTGATCGGCTTGGTCAGGTAATCGTCCATGCCGCTGTGCAACAAGGCGCGTTTTTCGTTGGCCATGGCGTGGGCAGTCAGGGCGACGATCGGCAACGGGTTGCCACTCTGGGTCTTTTCCCACAGGCGGATCTGCTCGGTGCAGGCCCGTCCGTCCATACCGGGCATCTGCACGTCCATCAACACCAGGTCGAAAGGCTCGGCCTGTACCGCGTGCACGGCGGCATGGCCGTTGTCGACTGCCAGCACTTCGGCGCCCAGGTCTTCAAGCAGCGTCTGCACCAGCAGGAGGTTGGCGGCGTTGTCGTCGACGCACAGGATCTTCGCTCGGTGTTGGCCGCTGCTGACCAGTGCCGGTTCGGCCAGCGTGCGGCGCGGTTGCACCAGCTCCAGCAACAGGCGGCGCAACTTGCGCGTGCAGGTCGGTTTGGACAGCAACTGACCATGACCGTTAGGCAGGAAGGGGTGGTACAGCGCCTGCTCGGTGGTCGGGCACAGCACCACGCACTGGCAGTGCAACCGTTCCAGCTGCTGGTTGTACTGACCGAGCTGCTCCGGCGAAAGCGTGCCGAGGTTGGCGCCGAGTACCGCAAACTCGAATGGCAAGCCGGCCTGGAAGCCTGCCTGCACGCCTTGCAGCAATTGGTCGTAAGAGGCGAACAGGCTGACGCTCAGGCCACAGTCCTCGAGCTGGTGCTCCAGGGCCTGGCGCGCCAGTTCATGGCTGTCGACAATGGCCGCTCTGCGCCCCAGCAACGGTTGCAGTGGTTGCTCCTCGATGTCGTCGTGGGCCTTGGGCAGGCTCAAGCTGATCCAGAACTGCGAGCCTTCGCCCGGCGTGCTGTCGACGCCGATCTCACCACCCATCTGCTCGATCAGGCGCTTGGAAATCACCAGCCCCAGGCCGGTACCACCGGGCTGGCGGGCCAGCGAGTTGTCGGCCTGGCTGAACGCCTGGAACAAGGTACGCACGTCCTGTGGCGACAGGCCGATGCCGGTGTCCTGCACGCTGATGCGCAACTGGGCGCTGTCATCCTGTTCGTCCTCGAGCATGGCCCTGACGACTATGGTGCCTTCGCGGGTGAACTTGATCGCGTTGCTCACCAGGTTGGTGAGGATCTGCTTCAGCCGCAACGGGTCGCCGATCAGCGACGTCGGCGTGTCGCGGTAGATCAGGCTGAGCAGTTCGAGCTGTTTGGCGTGGGCGGCGGGGGCGAGGATGGTCAAGGTGTCCTGGACCAGGTCGCGCAAGTTGAACGGGACACTGTCGAGCACCAGCTTGCCGGCCTCGATCTTGGAGAAGTCGAGGATCTCGTTGATGATCCCCAGCAGGTTGTCGGCGGACTTCTCAATGGTGCTCAGGTAATCCAGCTGCCGTGGAGTCATCTCGCTCTTCTGCAGCAGGTGGGTGAAGCCGAGGATGCCATTGAGCGGCGTGCGGATCTCGTGGCTCATGTTGGCCAGGAACTCCGACTTGATGCGGCTGGCCTCCAGGGCCTCCTTGCGTGCCATGTCCAGCTCGATGTTCTGGATTTCGATGGTTTCCAGGTTCTGGCGCACATCCTCGGTGGCTTGGTCGATGCTGTGCTGCAGCTCCTCGTGGGCGCCGTGCAGGGTTTCGGCCATGCGGTTGATGCCGCGGGCCAGTTCGTCCAGTTCATGGCTGCCCATGGCTGGCAAGCGTTCGTCGAGGTGGCCGTCCTTGAGCTGGTTGACCGCGTGCTTGATGCGTGCAATCGGGTCATTGATGGTGCGGCTCATGCGCATCGCCAGCAGACCACTAAGGGCCAGGCAGGCGAGGATCAGCAGCACGCTGGTGAACAGGTTGCGGTAGCCGCGCAACAACGTGCCGTCGTGGGACAGCTCGATCTCGACCCAGCCCAGCAGGCGCTCGGCCTCGGCCGGTACGGCATCGGTGGCCAGGTCGCGGTGGTGGCCGAACACCGGCATCAGGTAACGGGTGGCGTCGTTGCCGGTGCGCTGCAGCAACTGAGTGCCGGTGCCGCCGCTGGGGGCCTGGTTGATCATGCTCGGCCCGGCATGGGCCAGGCGGCTGCGGTCGGGGGCGAGGAACGCCACGGCGCGCACGTCGGCCTGCTCCAGGGTCTGCGCGGCGATGCGCTCCAGCTGGGCGGGTGCCTGCCGTGCCAGGGCCGGTGCGGCCAGCGGTGCCAGCTGCTCGGCGAGCATCTTGCCGCGCTGCAGCAACTGGGTGCGCAACTGGTCTTGTTGCAGCCAGGTGAAATAGCTGCCCAGCACCAGTGCCATCAGGCTGGCCGGCAGCAGTGCAAGCAGCAGCACCCGGCTTCTGATTCCCAAACGATCGAGCACACTCGCCTCCTGTGATGTGCCTGGACACCGTCGTCGCTACGACGGAACAAAGCGGAAAGTTACTCCGCTGGCTGCGCTAATGCACCCACTGAATGTCATTTCGTTACTTGGCCAACGCATTGGTCGCAGGGCGGTTGCCTGGAAGAAGACCATGCACAATAATTGCGCAACTGAGAATGAATGGCAGTTGCTAATGAATCCTGTGGCTAATTACATATCCCGCATCCTGGCGATCGAGGACGATCCGGTCCTGGGTGCGTACCTGCATGAAGAGCTGCAGCGTGGCGGCTTCCAGGTCACCTGGTGCCGCAATGGCCTGGATGGCCTGGAGGCGGCCGGTCGGCAAAGCTTCGACGTGGTGCTGATGGACATCCTGCTGCCTGGCCTCAATGGCCTGGATGCCCTGGCCCGGCTGCGCCAGCATAGCGCCACGCCGGTGATCCTGATGTCGGCGCTGGGCGCCGAGGCCGACCGCATCAGCGGCTTCCAGCGTGGTGCCGATGATTACCTGCCCAAGCCCTTCAGCATGGCCGAGCTGCAGGTGCGGATCGAGGCGATCCTGCGCCGGGTCGCCCTTGAGCGGCGTCATCAGCCGCCGTTGGAGGCCGCCGCAGACGCGCTGCATTTCCACGAAGGCCTGTGTGACGTCAGTCTGGGTGGTCAGCTAGCCGGCATGACCCCCAGCGAATACCGCCTGTTCGACGTTCTCTACCGCAATGTCGATGAAGTGCTGAGCAAGCCCTTCCTTTATCAGCAGGTGCTGCAGCGCGGTTACTCGCGACACGACCGCAGCCTCGACATGCACGTCAGTCAGATCCGCCGCAAGCTCAAGAGTATCGGCTATCACGAGCGAGAGGTCCGCACTGTGTGGGGCAAAGGCTACGTGCTCAGCGTTGGCGAAGCGGAGTAGGCCATGCTCGATCGCCATTCGCTGTTCTGGAAGCTGGCCATCCTGCTGGTGGGTTTCTGCCTGTTGATGATCGGCCTCAGCTACACCTGGGGCCGCCACATGGAAACCCAGAACGCCTTTCTCGATGAGTCGGCCCGCAAGGTGCTGCGCAACTATGCCAGTGAGGCGGAAACGGCCTGGCGTGGCGGAGGGCGGGAGGGGCTGGACCGTTGGGTGGCGGCGATGCAGCAGCGCGAACGCGGCTGGGTCGGTGTGCTCGACCTCAACCTGCGGCCCCTCGACAGTGCCATTCTCGGCCCCGAGATCATGCAGCGGCTCACCCGCCTGCGTGGCGTCGACTGGCCCATGAGCCGGCGCAGCGTCGACCAGCCGTGGCTGCGCATTCCGTTCCCCGGCGCGCCGCAACAGGGCATGCTGGTGATCGAGCTGCCACAACGGCTCAACCCGGGCCACTACCGGCTGGCCTGGCAAGTCGTTACCAACGGCATCATCCCCGGCCTGTTTACCTTGCTGCTGTGTGTTGGCCTGTACCGCATGCTGATCGTCCCGCTAAACCAGCTGCGCGAGCAGGCCAATGCCTGGCGTGCCGACCAGCTTTCGGCCCGCCTGGATTCACGGACCACGGCCCGCCATGACGAGCTGGGCGAACTGGCCCGAGCTTTCGATCAGATGGCCGAGCGCCTGCAAAGTACCGTGGTGATGCAGCAGCAGCTGTTGCGCGACCTGTCCCATGAGATGCGCACGCCGCTCAGCCGCCTGCGCGTGGCCTGTGACAGCGAGACCGACCTTGCGCGCTTGCGAGAACGCCTGGGGCGTGAGGTGGACTGCATGCAGCAGCTGGTCGAGAACACGTTGCAACTGGCTTGGCAGGACGCCGAGCGTACGCCGATGAACCTAGAACCGATCCAGGTCAAGGCACTGTGGCGCCTGCTGGTCGAGGACTCCAGCTATGAAAGTGGCTGGTCGGCCGAGCGGTTGCGCTGCGAGCTGCCGAGCAATTGCTGGGTAGAGGGCAATCTCAACCACCTGGCCCAGGCCGTGGAGAACATGCTGCGCAATGCTATCCGCCATTCGCCGGAAAATGGCTTGGTGCGGCTGGGTGGGCAGCGCGAGGGCGGGTATTGGCGTTTGTGGCTGGAAGACGAGGGCGGGGGTGTGGCCAATGAAGACCTGGAGCGGATCTTTGCACCGTTCTCCCGGCTCGATGGCTCACGACCGGGAGATGGCGGTTTTGGTCTGGGGTTGAGCATTGCCCGCAGTGCGATCCAGCGCCAAGGCGGAACCTTGTGGGCGGAGAATGGCAAGCGCGGGCTGCGCCTGTGCATGAGGTTGCCGATTCATGTGCCGGCCTCTTCGCGGGACAAGCTCGCTCCTACAGGGGCAACGATAAGCTGCTCGTAACTTATGGCTTATAGCTTGTAGCTATAGCAACCACAGATTGCGTGATATGGCCGGGAAGTGTTTGCCGGTATGATAGGCACCCCTGCCGTCCGGATTGTGAAATACGCCATGACCTTGCAGTACCCAACCATCGCCGATTGCGTCGGCAATACGCCCCTGGTTCGCCTGCAGCGCATCGCTGGCGAAACCAGCAATACCCTCTTGCTCAAGCTCGAAGGTAACAATCCAGCCGGCTCGGTGAAGGACCGCCCGGCACTGTCGATGATCACCCGCGCCGAACTGCGCGGCCAGATCAAGCCAGGCGACACCCTGATCGAAGCCACCTCCGGCAATACCGGCATCGCCCTGGCGATGGCAGCGGCGATCAAGGGTTACAAGATGATCCTGATCATGCCCGACAACTCCACCGCCGAACGCAAGGCAGCCATGACCGCCTACGGCGCCGAGCTGATCCTGGTGACCAAGGAAGAGGGCATGGAAGGCGCCCGCGACCTCGCTGAGAAGTTGCAGGCCGAAGGCCGCGGCCTGGTCCTCGACCAGTTCGCCAACGGCGACAACCCGATCGCCCACTACACCAGCACCGGCCCGGAAATCTGGCAGCAGACCCAGGGCACCATCACCCATTTCGTCAGTTCCATGGGGACCACCGGTACCATCATGGGCTGTTCGCAGTACCTCAAGGAACAGAACCCCAACGTGCAGATCGTCGGCCTGCAACCGATGGAAGGCTCGGCCATTCCGGGGATCCGCCGCTGGCCCGAGGAGTATCTGCCAAAGATTTTCGATGCCACCCGTGTCGACCGTGTGATGGACATGTCCCAGCAGGAGGCCGAGGACACCACTCGCCGCCTCGCGCGCGAAGAGGGCATTTTCTGTGGCGTGTCTTCCGGTGGTGCGGTGGCAGCCATGCTGCGCCTGTCCCGCGAAGTGGAAAACGCCGTGATGGTCGCGATCATCTGTGACCGCGGCGACCGTTATCTGTCCACCGGCCTGTTTGACCCGAGCTAAATGTCCAAGAAAAAGAGCAACAGCGGCCTGCGCTTCCAGCCGGCCGGCGGCAACCGCACGCCCCAGGTCCCCGTGGGCAAGAAGCAGCGTCTGGATATCGAGCGCCTGGCCGGTGACGGCCGTGGCATCGCCTTCCTGGAGGGGCGCACCTGGTTCGTCAGTGGCGCCCTGGCCGGTGAAGCGGTCGAGGCGCGGGTGCTCAACGCCCGCGGCAAGGTCGTCGAGGCGCGCCTGGAGCGCGTGCTGCAAGCCAGCCCCGAACGCCGCCAGGCGCCGTGCCGCCACTACGAGCGTTGCGGTGGCTGCAACCTGCAGCACCTGCCGCACGACGCCCAGCTGGCGCTCAAGCAGCGCACCCTGGCCGAACAGCTGCAACGGGTGGCCGGCGTGCAGCCCGAAGAATGGGCCGCGCCCCTGAGCGGGCCGGAGTTCGGCTACCGGCGCCGGGCGCGGGTGGCAGTGCGCTGGGATGTGAAGGCAAAGCACCTGGATGTCGGCTTGCGCGCCGAAGCGAGCCAGGAAATTGTCTCCATCGATGACTGCGTCGTGCTGGTACAGCCTTTGCAATCTATTCTTCGCCACTTGCCGGCTGTGCTGCGCTCGCTGGGCAAGCCACAGGCGATCGGCCATGTGGAGCTGTTCAGTGGCACCGCCGAAGCCGTGCTGGTGCGCCATGTGGCGCCGCTGTCGGCGGACGACCTGGCACGCTTGCAGGCATTCTGTGACGAGGCCAAGGCCCAGCTCTGGCTGCAGGGCGAGGGTGAGCCGGCCCCTGTGGATGCCGAGGCGAAACTGGGCTTTACCCTGGCGCCCTGGCAGCTGGAACTGGCCTGGCGCCCGGGCGATTTCGTCCAGGTCAACGCCCAGGTCAACACGGCGATGATTGAGCAGGCCCTGGCCTGGCTCGCACCGCAGGCTGACGAGCGCGTGCTGGACCTGTTCTGCGGCCTGGGCAACTTCGCCCTGCCGCTGGCGCGTCAGGCACGTGAAGTGGTGGCGGTGGAAGGTGTACAGGCCATGGTCGATCGGGCCGCGGCCAATGCCCGGAACAACGATGTGCATAACGCCGCGTTTTTTCAGGCCGATTTATCGCAGCCTTTGGCAGGCGCCGGATGGGCCGCCGAGGGCTTTTCTGCGGTACTCTTGGATCCACCGCGCGACGGTGCATATGAGGTGGTGCAAGGCATCGCCCGCCTCAACGCCAAGCGCTTGGTGTATGTATCGTGCAACCCGGCCACGCTGGCGCGAGATGCCCAGGTGCTGGTCGGTCAGGGGTACCGGTTAAAAAGGGCCGGGATTCTCGACATGTTTCCTCAGACGGCGCATGTCGAAGCCATGGCGTTATTCGAAGCGGGCTAGCGAACTGGCCCCTTGGTGCGGCTTCCACGGAAGGGAAGCTGCACGGTGATAGCCAGTGCACCCGTGTGGTGCGCTGTATGGAAAGGTAAAACAAAGATGGTACAGGTGAGAGTGCACCAGCCGGTCAACACAGACGGCAGTATCAATCTCGAAGCATGGCTGGATCACGTGGTGAGCGTCGATTCGGCACTGGATCGCGTGGCGCTGAAAGAAGCCTGCGAGTTCACCCAGGAAATCGAAAAGAAGGGCAACTCGGCCAAGCATTCGTGGGCCGACGGTACGTCCAGTTATCAGGCCGGCCTGGAAATCGCCGAAATCCTCGCCGACCTCAAGCTCGACCAGGATTCGTTGGTTGCGGCGGTGATCTATCGCTCGGTACGTGAAGGCAAGGTGACCCTGGCCGAAGTCGGCCAGCGTTTTGGCCCGGTGGTGTCCAAGTTGATCGACGGCGTGCTGCGCATGGCCGCCATCAGCGCCAGCCTGAGCCCGCGCCAGTCGCTGGTGCTGGGCTCGCAGGCGCAGGTCGAGAACCTGCGCAAGATGCTCGTGGCCATGGTCGACGACGTGCGCGTGGCGCTGATCAAGCTGGCCGAGCGTACCTGTGCGATCCGGGCGGTGAAGTCTGCCGATGACGAAAAACGCCTGCGTGTGGCGCGCGAGGTGTTCGACATCTATGCGCCGCTGGCTCACAGGTTGGGCATCGGCCATATCAAATGGGAGCTGGAAGACCTGTCCTTCCGCTACCTGGAGCCTGACCAGTACAAGCAGATCGCCAAGCTGTTGCACGAGCGCCGGCTGGACCGTGAGCGCTTCATCAGCGACGTGATGAACCAGCTGCAAAACGAATTGCTGGCCACCGGGGTCAAGGCTGACATCAGCGGCCGGGCGAAACACATCTATTCGATCTGGCGCAAGATGCAGCGCAAAGGCCTGGAATTCAGCCAGATCTACGACGTGCGTGCGGTGCGCGTGCTGGTGCCTGAGGTGCGTGACTGCTATACCGCGCTGGGTATCGTGCACACCCTGTGGCGGCACATCCCCAAGGAGTTCGACGACTATATCGCCAACCCCAAGGAAAACGGCTATCGCTCACTGCACACTGCGGTGATCGGCCCCGAGGGCAAGGTGCTGGAAGTGCAGATCCGTACCCACGGCATGCACGAAGAAGCCGAGCTCGGTGTCTGCGCCCACTGGCGCTACAAGGGCACCGACGTCAAGCCGAGCTCCAATCACTACGAAGAGAAGATCTCCTGGCTGCGCCAGGTGCTCGAATGGCATGAAGAGCTGGGCGACATCGGTGGCCTGGCCGAGCAGTTGCGGGTCGATATCGAACCCGACCGGGTCTACGTGTTCACCCCTGATGGCCACGCCATCGACCTGCCCAAGGGTGCCACGCCGCTGGACTTTGCCTACCGCGTGCATACCGAGATCGGCCACAACTGCCGTGGCGCCAAGATCAACGGGCGCATCGTGCCGCTCAACTACAGCCTGCAAACCGGCGAGCAGGTGGAGATCATCACCAGCAAGCACGGCAACCCGAGCCGTGACTGGCTGAACTCCAACCTCGGCTACGTCACCACATCGCGGGCGCGGGCCAAGATCGTCCATTGGTTCAAGCTGCAGGCGCGTGACCAGAACGTCGCTGCCGGCAAGACCTTGCTCGAACGTGAACTGAGCCGCCTGGGCTTGCCGCAGGTGGACTTCGAGCGCCTGGCCGAGAAGACCAATGTCAAGACCGCCGAGGACATGTTTGCCTCGCTCGGTGCCGGTGACCTGCGCCTGGCGCACCTGGTCAACGCCGCCCAGCAGCTGCTCGAGCCCGAGCGCATCGAGCAGATCGAGCTGGTGCCGCGCAAGCCTACCGGCCCGCGTACCGGTAAGCGTGGCGACATCCAGATCCAGGGTGTCGGCAACCTGCTCACGCAGATGGCCGGCTGCTGCCAGCCGCTGCCAGGCGATGCCATCGTCGGCTACATCACCCAGGGCCGCGGCGTCAGCATCCACCGCCAGGACTGCGCTTCGGCGCTGCAGCTGGCCGGGCGCGAGCCGGAGCGGATGATCCAGGTAAGCTGGGGGCCAATCCCGGTGCAGACCTATCCGGTCGACATCGTCATCCGTGCCTACGACCGCCCAGGGTTGCTGCGCGACGTGTCGCAGGTGCTGCTCAACGAGAAGATCAACGTGCTGGCGGTCAACACCCGCTCGAACAAGGAAGACAACACCGCTTTGATGTCGCTGACCATCGAGATTCCGGGCCTGGATGCGCTTGGGCGCCTCCTGGGCAGGATTTCGCAGTTGCCGAACATCATCGAAACACGGCGTAATCGAACCCCTTGAGACCGCGGCGCCTGCTTCGCGGGTAAACCCGCGAAGAAGGCACCACCGAAGGACCTGCTTAAATGACCTACACCCTCGAAGATCTGCTGCACCTCATGGCCCGCCTGCGCGACCCGCAGTACGGCTGCCCGTGGGACCTGAAGCAGAACTACGCGAGCATCGTGCAGCACACCATCGAAGAGGCCTACGAAGTCGCCGACACCATCGAGCGCGGCGATTTCGAACACCTGCAGGGCGAGCTCGGCGACCTGTTGTTCCAGGTGGTCTATTACAGCCAGCTGGCCCGGGAAGAAGGGCGTTTCGAGTTCGATGGCGTGGTCGACAGCATCACCCGCAAGCTGATCCGTCGTCACCCCCACGTATTCCCGACGGGCGAGCTGTACGCACCAATGGACACCCCAAGCCTCAACGAGGCCCAGGTCAAGTCGCGCTGGGAGGAGATCAAGGCCGAGGAGCGCGCCGAGAAAAGCACCCCTGAACAACTGTCGCTGCTCGATGACGTACCGGCGGCATTGCCGGCGCTGTCGCGGGCGGCCAAACTGCAGAAGCGCGCGGCCACCGTCGGTTTCGACTGGCCAGCGGCACTGCCGGTGCTGGACAAGGTGCGCGAGGAACTCGACGAAGTGTTGCAGGCCATGGCCGACAACGACGCCGACGCCCTCGAGGATGAAGTCGGCGACCTGCTGTTTGCCGCCGTGAACCTGGCCCGCCACCTCAAGCAAGACCCGGAAAACGCCCTGCGCCGCGCCAACCGCAAGTTCGAGCGGCGTTTCCGCTTCATCGAACAGGCATTGCGTGACAGCGGCCGGCCGATTGAACATTGTAACCTTGACGAGCTGGACGCCCTTTGGGGTGAAGCCAAGCGTCAGGAAAAGAACCTGCCCAGCTGCGGCTGAGCTGTTGCATAAGTGAGTGAACATTCATGAGCCTTTCCCTTCGCGACCAATTGCTCAAAGCCGGTCTGGTCAACCAGAAACAGGTCTCGCAGACCAACAAAGCTGAAAAGAAACAGAAGCGCATGGAGCACAAAGGCCAGGTCGAAGTCGACGACAGCCAGCAGCGCTTGGCCAAGGAAGCCATGGCCGAAAAGGCCAAACGTGACCAGGAGCTGAATCGCCAGCAGCAGGAAAAGGCCGAGCAGAAGGCCCGCGTGGCACAGATCAAGCAGTTGATCGAAGCCACCCGCCTGCCCAAGCTGACCACCGAGGACTACTACAACTTCGTCGACGACAAGAAGGTCAAGCGCATTGCCGTCAACGCCCTGATGCGCACCCGCCTTAGCAACGGCGCGCTGGCCATCGTGTCGCATGCTGGCGGCTACGAGGTGATCCCGCGCGAGGCGGCGGTGAAGATCCAGGAGCGCGACCCGAACCGAATCCTGCTGCTCAATACCCATGTCGAGGAAGCGGACGAGGACGATCCGTACGCTGCCTACAAGATCCCAGACGATCTGATGTGGTAAGCACGAAAAACCCCGCCTCGGCGGGGTTTTTTATTGGAAGACTGTGTAAAGGGGTCTGGCTTATTGCGTGGTGCGCTGGTTTTCCAGCTCTTCGAGCTCTGCCCGGTACTGGTGAGCTTCATGTTCCTGGTGGAACATGCCGACCAGTTGGCCTTGCTGGTGCACATCCCAGATCCGCACGCCAGCGGCCAGGCCTTCGTGGGACATTTTCGATTCGTCGCGTTCGGTTACTTGGACTGTCATCGGTAAACTCCACTGCTTTGAGTTGACTGCGACACTGTGTCGCACAACCCCTTTATAGAATTTGTTAGCAGGCTAAGTAAATAAAACAGGCATGAAACAAGTTTCATGAAAGCCGGGCAAAAAGAAGCCCCGCACAGGGCGGGGCTTCGGATACTGCGGGCTGCAGGGGATCAGTTACCCTTCACCGTCCTGCCGTCGACCGTGCCATCCTGCAGCACGATCACGTACTCCTTGCCATCGGTCTCGACCTGGCGCAGCTGCACCAGCAGGTAGTCCCAGTCCTTGGCGAACCATAGCTCGGTAACACGCTTGTTCTGGGCTGGGGCACGCACGCGTTCGACCTTCACCGCCTCGACCTGGCCGGTCTTGGTGGTGATCTTCTCGGTGCCGAGCACGCGGAAGTCGTAGTTGTCGATCTCGTCGCCATCGACTACCTGGTAGGTCATGCTCTTCTTGCCAGCGGCCACATCGTGCTGCAGTGCCAGCTGGTAGGACGACTTGTCCAGCACACCGCGGTTGAGCGGCAGGTTGATGGCATCCTTGCGGTCGGTACCGGTGATCTTCTTGGCGTTCCAGTCGAAGGTCAGGTCGACGGTCTTGGCCTTGCCCAGGCCGCCACGCTCGAAGTGGTACTTCTGCGGCAGCAGGGTGTCGTTGTCCATGCGCAGGGTGCTTTGCTCGGTCAGGCTGGCGATCATCATGGAAGCCTTGAAATTAAGGTCCCAGGTACCGTTGGCATTTTTGACCAGGCTGCGCTCGGCGGTGCCGCTCATGGGCAGTTGCTTCCAGTCGGCGGTGTAGCTGGCCGAGAATGGCTTGAGTTCAGCTGCCTGGAGGGGCAGGGCGAGCACGGCGAGAGCCAATAGCAGGGCACGACGCATAAATTCTCCTAGGGTCGGATCAAGTGACCACTGGCCGGCAGCGGCAGGTCATCCAGTAATGCACCCTGTTCACCCAGGCGCAAGCGCCCTTGGGCAAACCAGTGCACCGCCAGCGGGTAGATCTGGTGTTCCTGATGGTGGACCCTTTGGGCCAGGCTTTCCACCGTGTCTTCAGGCAGCACCGGTACCACAGCCTGTACGACCAGAGGCCCGCCATCGAGTTCCTCGGTGACGAAGTGTACGCTGCAGCCATGCTCGGCGTCGCCTGCCTCCAGTGCCCGGCGGTGGGTATGCAGGCCCTTGTAGCGGGGCAGCAACGACGGGTGGATGTTGAGCAGGCGGCCTTGGTAGTGGCGCACGAAGTCGCCACTGAGGATGCGCATGAAGCCGGCGAGCACCACCAGGTCCGGGGTGAAATCGTCGATACGCGCCATCAGCGCGGCATCGAAGGCTTCGCGGCCGTCGAACTGGGTGTGGTCGAGCACCGCGGTGTCGATACCGACCGCCTGGGCCCGTTGCAGGCCATAGGCATCGGCGCGGTTGGAGACCACTGCGGCGATGCGCACCTGGCTGTCCTGCACACGGCAACTGTCGATCAACGCTTGCAGGTTGCTGCCGGAACCCGACAGCAGTACCACTACATTGCAGGGCTTGCTCGGCATCAGTGTGCCTTGAGGTTCTGCAGCTCGACCTGGGCGGCGCCTTCGGCGGCTTCGGCGATGCGGCCGATGACCCAAGGCTGCTCACCGGCGGCGCGCAGTTCGTTCAGGGCAGCTTCGACCTGGTCCTGGGCCACACAGATGACCATGCCGACACCGCAGTTCAGCACACGGTGCATCTCGTGCTCGTCGACGTTGCCTTTTTCCTGCAGGAAGTCGAACACCGCCGGGCGCTGCCAGCTGGCCACGTCAACCACGGCTTGGGCATTCTTAGGCAGGACGCGCGGGATGTTGTCCAGCAGGCCGCCACCGGTGATGTGGGCCATGGCCTTGACTGCGCCAGTGTTCTTGATCAACTGCAGCAGTGGCTTGACGTAGATGCGGGTCGGCGCCATCAGCAGGTCTGTCAGCGGCTTGCCGTCGAGCTGGGTGTTCTCGATATCGGTGCCGGACACTTCGAGGATCTTGCGGATCAGCGAGTAGCCGTTGGAGTGCGGGCCGGAGGACGGCAGGGCGATCAGCGCGTCACCGGTGGCAACCTTGGAGCCGTCGATGATCTCGGCCTTTTCCACGACGCCGACGCAGAAGCCGGCCAGGTCGTAGTCTTCGCCTTCGTACATGCCCGGCATTTCGGCGGTTTCGCCGCCGACCAGGGAGCAGCCAGCCAGTTCACAGCCAGCGCCGATGCCGGTGACCACGGTGGCGGCCACGTCGACATTCAGCTTGCCGGTGGCGTAGTAGTCGAGGAAGAACAGCGGCTCGGCGCCGCAGACCACCAGGTCGTTGACGCACATGGCGACCAGGTCCTGGCCGATGCTGTCGTGCTTGTTCAGGTTCAGTGCCAGGCGCAGCTTGGTGCCGACGCCGTCGGTGCCGGAGACCAGCACCGGCTGCTTGTAGCCGGCCGGGATCTCGCAGAGGGCGCCGAAGCCACCCAGGCCACCCATGACTTCAGGGCGTGCGGTGCGTTTTGCCACGCCCTTGATGCGTTCGACCAGTGCTTCGCCGGCGTCGATGTCTACACCGGCGTCCTTGTAGCTCAGGGAGGGTTGCTTGCTCATTGATCCAGGCCTTTAAGAGGGAGGGATTCGTAAAAACGACCATGACGGCCAAGGCCGGCTGGAAAGCGGCGGCTGCCTGAAACGTCAGTGGTCTGTGAAGGCGCGCGATTTTATCAGGGTTGCCGTGCAGCGGCCATCCTCAGGCCGACGGGCAGGGCGGTAAATTGCTGAAAAAGGTGTGTGGGTGGTTGATGCGCCTCCTTCTGTATAAGCTGCAAGCCACATGCTTCATGCGCAATCGGACAGGAATCCCCATGCGACTATTCAATTATCTGGCAGCAGGGTGCCTTGCACTGGCCTGCCTCACTGCGCAGGCCGAAACCGTCTCCGGGCTTTATCAAGTGCGCGAGCCGGTCGAAGGGCAGGGCGCCGAAGCCCGCTCCGCAGCCACTGCCAAGGCCTTCGATACCTTGGTACTGCGCCTGACTGGCGATCCCAGGGCGGCGCAGAACCCGGCGCTGGCCGACCTGCGCAAGGCCCCGCAACAAATCATCAACCAGGTCGGCACCGAAGCCGGGCCGCCGGAATCGGTGCTGGTCGAGTTCGACCCTGGCAGCACCGAGCGTGCCTTGCGCAAGGCCGGCCTGGCGCTGTGGGGCAGCAACCGGCCCTCCATCCTCGGCTGGTGGCTCAATGACAGCGCCGAAGGCAGCAACCTGGTCGGCGACGGCCAGGCCAGCGCCCAGCCGCTGCGTCGAGCGGCCCAGCACCGAGGCTTGCCGCTGCGCTTGCCGCTGGCCGACCTGCAAGAGCAACTGGTGGCCAACGCCAAGCAGCTCGAAGGCAATGATCCGGCACCCCTGCGCGATGCTGCGCAGCGCTACGGTGCCGACGCCATGCTGGCGGTGCATGCCCATGAAGCCGATGGCAAATGGCAAGGTACATGGCAGCTGTGGCTGGGCGACAAGCGCGAGCAGGGCAACGCCGAAGGCGCTGACCAGGCGGCTCTGGCGGACGCCGTCATGCTGGCGGTCAGCAACCGTCTGGCGCCGCGCTATGTGGTCAAGGCCGGTGCCAGCAGCCAGTTGCAGTTGCAAGTGCAAGGCATGAACCTGCAACGCTATGCCGAGCTGAGCCGTGTGCTGGAGCCTTATGGCCCACGCCTGCAGCTGGCCGAAGGCAGTACCTTGACCTATGCGGTCACCGGTAATCGCGAGCAACTGCGTGCCCAACTGGGCTTGGCCAAATTGCAGGAGGTGCCACTCGAGCAGGCTCCGCCGACACCGGCCACACCTGCTCCGGCCCCGGCTGCCGCTCCAGGCCAGCCGGCGGCACCCACTCCTGTCGCCGCCAAGCCGTTCGACGGCTTGCGATTTCGTTGGTAAGGGCGCTATCCATGACTGACATGCGTCGCTGGATTGGCTGGGGTGCTGCACTGCTGATCGCTGTGCTTCTCTATAGCCTGCACAACATCCTTACGCCGTTCCTGGTCGGCATCTTGCTGGCCTACCTGGCTGACCCCCTGGTCGACCGTCTGGAGCGCGTTGGCCTGTCGCGTACCTGGGGTGTGGTGGTGGTGTTCGGCCTGTTCACCCTGGTGCTGCTGGCCTTGCTGCTGGTGCTGGTGCCGCTGCTGGCCAAGCAGTTGCTACGCCTGTACGAGTTGGCGCCGCAAATGCTCGACTGGCTCGAACACGTGGCGCTGCCCTGGGTGCAGGGCCGTCTGGGCCTGGCCGATGGCTTCTGGAAATTCGACAAGATCAAGGCCGCCATCGGCGAGCACATGGGCCAGACTACCGACATCGTTGGCATGTTGTTGTCCCATGCCACTGCCTCGAGCCTGGCGCTGATCGCCTGGCTGGCCAACATGGTGCTGATCCCGGTGGTGGGCTTCTATCTGCTACGTGATTGGGACCTCATGATGGCCAAGCTGCGCGGCCTGCTGCCGCGTCAGCGCGAACCGCAGGTGGTGGGCCTGGCCGGTGAATGCCATGAAGTACTGGGGGCGTTCGTCCGTGGCCAGTTGATGGTGATGCTTGCGCTGGGCGTCATCTATTCCGCCGGCCTGATGCTGGTGGGGCTTGAGCTGGGCCTGCTGATCGGCATGCTCGCGGGCCTGGCGGCCATCGTGCCGTACATGGGCTTCATCATTGGTATCGGCGCGGCGCTGGTAGCCGGGCTGTTCCAGTTTGGTGGTGACCTGTACCCGATGCTTGGCATCGTTGCCGTGTTCATGGTCGGGCAAGCGCTGGAGGGCATGGTGCTGACCCCGCTGCTGGTGGGGGATCGCATCGGCCTGCACCCGGTGGCGGTGATCTTCGCCATTCTTGCCGGTGGCGAACTGTTCGGCTTTACCGGGGTGCTGCTGGCGCTGCCGGTGGCGGCGGTGATCATGGTACTGCTGCGGCATGTGCATGATCTGTACAAGGAATCGGACATGTATGCCGGGGATGTCGACCCGGATCTGTGACCTGAGTACCGGGTTGCGTCGCCTCAAGGTGGCGCAACTCGTTGATTTTGCTTGCGCTCTGCGCCTGCATGATTGTGCGCCCTGCAATGCAGGTATAGACTTTGCACATTGTTCACCAAAGGCCCCCTGCGGTCGTGACGACCGCCCGCGAGCATGAAACCACCGATCCAGTTGCCCCTGGGTGTGCGCCTGCGCGATGACGCCACCTTCATCAACTACTATCCGGGCGCCAATGCCGCGGCGTTGGGCTATGTCGAGCGGCTATGCGAAGCCGACGCCGGCTGGACCGAGAGCCTCATTTACCTGTGGGGCAAGCAGGGCGTTGGGCGCAGCCACCTGTTGCAGGCCGCCACCCACCGTTTCCAGCAGCGCGGCGAACCCGCCGTGTACTTGCCATTGGCGCAATTGCTCGATCGCGGCGTGGAGCTGCTCGATTACCTGGCTCAATACGAACTGGTATGCATCGACGACCTGCACGTGATTGCTGGCAAGGCGGACTGGGAAGAGGCGATGTTCCATCTGTTCAACCGCTTGCGCGACAGCGGTCGGCGCCTGTTGTTGGCGGCCTCCGCTTCACCTCGCGAACTGCCGATCAAGCTGCCCGATCTCAAGTCGCGCCTGACTTTGGCGCTGGTCTTCCAGATGCGCGGCCTGTCCGACGAGGACAAGCTGCGCGCCCTGCAATTGCGTGCTTCGCGCCGTGGCCTGCACCTGACTGACGAAGTTGGCCATTTCATCCTGACCCGTGGAACGCGCAGCATGAGCGCGCTGTTCGACCTGCTTGAGCGCCTTGATCAGGCCTCTTTGCAGGCCCAGCGCAAGCTGACCATCCCCTTCCTGAAGGAAACGCTTGGCTGGTAAGGCCCGTTAACACTGGGCTCTGAGGTGCAAAACGAAAAAGTCACATCTTTTTCGATAAAATTTGCAAATGGCCATGATAGAGGGCATAGTTTCACCCTTCTAAAGGATTACAGACACGGTCGTGCCCATGCTGAAGCGCTTCGCACCCCTCGTGCCACTCGCACTCGTGACCCTGCTTTTTGGCTGCGCGGCCCACGGCCCGGATTCCCAGCCCCAGGATCACACCCCGATTGCCTCGCAATCGGTCAACAAGGCCAAGGCTTCGCCTTCGTCCGTTTTCGGCGAAGAAGAACAGGCCACTGAAGATGACCTGGAGGCCTTCTCCAGCAGCAAGCCTTATCAGCTCCCGGTGCTGGCAGACAGCATCCTCGAGCGTGGCATGTCGCTGATCGGCACCCGCTATCGCTTCGGTGGTACCTCGGAAGCCTCCGGTTTCGACTGCAGCGGTTTCATCGGCTACCTGTTCCGCGAAGAGGCTGGCATGAACCTGCCGCGCTCGACCCGCGAAATGATCAACGTCGATGCGCCCAAGGTGGCCCGCAACAAGCTCAAGCCAGGCGATTTGCTGTTCTTCAGCACCAATGGCCGTGGCCGTGTCAGCCATGCTGGCATCTACCTGGGTGACAACCAGTTCATCCACTCCAGCAGCCGCCGCAGCGGTGGTGTGCGCATCGACAGCCTCGGTGATCGCTACTGGAGCAAGACCTTCATCGAAGCCAAGCGTGCCTTGGCCATGGCGCCGAGCACTAATATCGCGCGCAACTGATATCAAAATGATATAACCTGCCACGGCGGCGTAGCTTGAAAAAAAGCTCGCCGCCGTGCGCATTTACAGAAAGCGTCTAATCTAAATTCTCAACTCTTTTCGGCTGCGGCCGTTCGGTCTCAGACAGGAAGTTCTGGCCATGGCGATGATGGCGCGCTTCGCATTCCTTTCCTTGGTGGCATTGCTTGCCGCCTGCTCCAGCCGTGCCCCGGCACCGGCCCCTGTGGTACAGCCACGGGTTACCTACAGCCAGCCCGAAGGCTCGCCCCTCGCCGACGACGTGTTGATCCGTGCGATCGGCCTGGTCGGCACACCCTATCGCTGGGGTGGCAACACACCGGATTCCGGATTCGATTGCAGCGGCCTGATTGGCTACGTGTACCGCGATGCTGCGGGCATCAGCCTGCCGCGCTCGACACGCGAGATGATCGTCATGCGCGCGCCAACCGTGGACATCAATTCACTGCAGTCGGGTGACCTGGTGTTCTTCGCCACCGGTGGTGGTTCACAGGTCAGCCATGCCGGCATCTACGTCGGGGAAGGGCGCTTCGTGCATGCGCCTCGCACAGGCGGTACAGTACGCCTGGATTACCTGTCCAACAGCTATTGGTCCAAAGCCTACCTGCAGGCCAAGCGGGTTATCCCGCAAGAGCATCTGGCACAGAACCCCTGATTTCTCGCCTGCCGCGGCGACGACGCCTTCCCTCACCATGCTGCAGCGGCAAAGCCGATACACATTCGGTGAGGGGGACGGGCCGCAGGGTTCAGGCCTGCTTGAGCAGCAACGCCACGCCCGGGTAGTACTGCCCTGTCTCGTTGTGCAGCTTGCGGTAGGCGTACGGGAAGTACCAGGCGATGGCGCAGGCCGTGTGCTTTTGCAGGTCGTCCACCAGATCCTGCAACTCCTCGGGGCTGGCATGTTGGCCAACCTTCCAGGGGGTGATGAACAGAGCGCCCGCTTTCAGTTGGCTGGCATACGCCTTGTGGCGGGCGAGGGCAGTCGTTTCCTGCAGTGCCGGCGCCATGTCCAGCCGCGCGACTTTCGGCCAGCGCTGGCTGACGCTCAGGTATAGCGTTTCATCTGCGCTGCAGATTGACAGGTCGCAGCGCCCCTCCTGTTCGCCTTCGTCACGCTGTTTCTTGCTGGTGAACTGCTGCAGCGCCGCCAGTTCGGCCTGCCAGGCGGCCGCAGCCAGCATGCCGATGTTTGCTTGGGTGCCATGCCAGTAGGGGGACTCGGCATCGCCATTGAACTGGTTGAAGCGATCGATGCAGTCGACCCAGCGTTCCAGTACGGGGCGGAGGAATTCCAGGTTCGGGTTGTTGATGATCTGGCCTTGCATGCTGCGCACTCCTGTTATCGTTGTGATCGCGTTCAGCGCAAAATAATGGCTATGTGATATCACTGTGATCAGTGTGGCACAACCTGACAGATCGGCCATTGACCCAGGCCTGTTGCGCCGAAGTAAAAGGCCACGTTCGATTGACGCTCCCGGTGCAACCCTCTAACCTTCGCGCGTGTTTCAGGTGCCCTGCCAGCCCCGTCTGGGCGGGGTGAAACTGGGAAGCCGGTGGCCGCCAGCATGGCGCGATTCCGGCGCTGCCCCCGCAACGGTAGGTGAGAAGCAGCTGCGCAGGGCCACTGGGTAAAAGCACCCGGGAAGGCGCGCAGGTCTGGGCCGGATGGCCCGCTCACGAGCCCGGAGACCGGCCTGAAACTGCCAACGGCATCACGGAGGGTGATGCGCGGTGCATCGTGGCTCCGGTCACGGCTCCTGCGCGTTCTCCGGCTGCCCGCCTATTACCTGTCGCCGCTGTTCACGTGGCGTCAGCCTGCGGAGAACCCTTCATGAGCGAATCCACCGAACGCGACGAACGCCACCTGGCGCGCATGCAGCGCAAGAAGGCGGTCATCGACGAGCGCATTGCCAATTCCCCCAACGAATGCGGCCTGCTGCTGGTGCTCACCGGCAACGGCAAGGGCAAGAGCAGCTCGGCTTTCGGCATGCTTGCCCGCGCCTTGGGCCATGGCATGGAGTGCGGCGTGGTGCAGTTCATCAAGGGCCGCAACAGCACCGGCGAAGAGCTGTTCTTCCGCCGCTTCCCCGAGCAGGTGCGCTATCACGTGATGGGTGAGGGCTTCACTTGGGAGACCCAGGACCGCCAACGCGACATGGCCGCCGCCGAAGCGGCCTGGGCGGTCTCGCGCCAGCTGCTGCAAGACCCGAGCGTGCAATTCGTGGTGCTCGATGAGCTGAACATCGCCCTGAAGCACGGCTACCTCGACCTCGACCAGGTGCTAAGCGACATTCAGGCCCGGCCGCCAATGCAGCACGTGATCGTCACCGGCCGTGCAGCCAAGCCCGAAATGATCGAGCTGGCTGACACCGTCACCGAGATGGGCATGCTCAAGCATGCGTTCCAGGCCGGTATCCGTGCGCAGAAGGGCGTCGAACTGTGAGTGAAACGCGCAACTGTCCGGCGGTGCTGATTGCAGCCCCCGCCTCCGGCCAGGGCAAGACCACCGTGACTGCGGCACTGGCGCGCTTGCACCGCAACCTTGGGCGTAAAGTCCGGGTGTTCAAGTGTGGCCCTGACTTCCTGGACCCGATGATCCTGGAGCGGGCCAGTGGCGCGCCGGTGTACCAGCTCGATCTGTGGATGATCGGTGCCGAAGAAAGCCGTCGACTGCTGTGGCAAGCCGCAGAAGAAGCCGACCTGATTCTGATCGAAGGGGTCATGGGCCTGTTCGACGGTACCCCTTCGAGCGCCGATCTGGCCCGCCACTTCGGCGTGCCGGTACTGGCGGTGATCGACGGCACGGCCATGGCCCAGACCTTCGGCGCTCTGGCCCTGGGCCTGGCGCGTTATCAGCCCGATCTGCCGTTCGCCGGCGTGCTGGCCAACCGGGTCGGTAGCCTGCGCCACGCGCAACTGCTCGAAGGTAGCCTGACCGAGGGCCTGCGCTGGTACGGCGGCCTGTCGCGTGAGCGCGGCATCGAGCTGCCCAGCCGCCACCTGGGGCTGGTTCAGGCCAGCGAACTGAATGACCTGGATGCCCGCCTGGATGCCGCTGCCGAAGCCCTCGGCGCCAGCTGCGATGCTGCCTTGCCGCCGCCAGTGGCCTTTGCGGCGCCTGAACCGCAGCCGTGTGCTACGTCGCTGAGCGGTGTACGCATCGGTGTGGCGCGTGACGAAGCGTTTGCCTTCACCTATGGCGCGAACCTTGATCTGCTGCGCGACCAGGGCGCGCAGCTGTCGTTTTTCTCCCCTCTGCACGATCATGAACTGCCGGTGGTGGACAGCCTGTATCTGCCAGGGGGGTATCCGGAACTGCATCATCACGCATTGGCAGCCAATCCGCCGATGTGCGAGGCGATCCGTGCCCATCATGCCCAGGGCAAGCCATTGCTGGCCGAGTGCGGTGGCATGCTGTACCTGCTCGATGCGCTGACCGATGTCGCTGGCGAGCGTGCCAAACTGCTGGGCCTGCTGCCAGGCGAGGCAACCATGCAGAAGCGCCTGGCGGCCCTGGCCCTGCAGGCCGTGGAACTGCCGGAAGGCACCCTGCGCGGGCACACTTACCACCACTCGCTGACGACCACCGAGCTGGAGCCGATCGCCCGGGGCTTGAGCCCCAATGGCGGGCGCGGCAACGAAGCGGTGTATCGACTGGGCCGGCTGACCGCTTCCTACGTGCACTTCTACTTCCCGTCCAACCCTGAGGCGGCGGCGGCGCTGTTGCGGCCATGAGCGATCACGCCTACAGCGCCGACGAGCGCGCCGCCATCTACCGCGCAATCGGTGAGCGCCGCGACATGCGCCACTTTGCCGGTGGCTCGGTCGCGCCCGAGCTGCTCGGTCGCCTGCTGGCTGCCGCGCACCAGGCGCCCAGTGTCGGCCTGATGCAGCCTTGGCGCTTCATCCGCATCACTCAACGCGAGCTGCGCGGGCGCATTCAGGGCCTGGTCGAGGAGGAGCGGGTGCGTACCGCCGAAGCCCTGGGCGAGCGCTCCGATGACTTCATGAAACTCAAGGTCGAGGGCATCAGCGACTGCGCCGAAGTGCTGGTCGCGGCGTTGATGGACAATCGCGAGCCCCACATCTTCGGCCGCCGCACCTTGCCGGAAATGGACCTGGCCTCCTTGGCCTGCGCCATCCAGAACCTGTGGCTGGTCGCCCGTGCCGAGGGCCTGGGGTTGGGCTGGGTATCGCTGTTCGACCCGCAGGCCCTGGCCGCCCTGCTGGGTATGCCCGCTGGCGCCAAGCCGGTGGCGGTGTTGTGCCTGGGGCCGGTCAGCGAGTTCTACGCTCAGCCCATGCTGGTGCAGGAAAACTGGGCGCAAGAACGCCCCCTGAGTGAAATGCTGTTCGAGAACCAATGGGGAGAGCGCCCATGAGCGTGGCCTTGCTGACTGTGGTTGGAGTGGCCCTCGATGCGCTGCTGGGCGAGCCGCAGCGCCGGCACCCGCTGGTGGGCTTCGGCAACCTGGCGTCGAGCCTGGAGCGCCGGCTGAATGCCGGTGGGCGCGGCTGGCGCAGCCATGGCGTGAGCGCCTGGTTCGTGGCCGTGATACCGCTGACCCTGGTGGCGCTGATCCTGTCCTGGCTGCCCTATGTCGGCTGGCTGGTGGACGTGCTGGCGCTGTATTGCGCCTTGGGTTTGCGCAGCCTCGGCGAGCATGTGCTGCCGGTGGCCAACGCCTTGCGCCAAGGTGACCTGGAAGAGGCGCGGCGCCGTGTCGGTTATCTGGTCAGCCGTGAAACCCGCGAACTGGACGAGCCCGCCGTGGCGCGCGCAGCCACCGAATCGGTGCTGGAAAACGGCAGCGATGCGGTGTTCGCCGCGCTGTTCTGGTTCGTCGTGGCCGGTGCGCCGGGGGTGGTGCTGTACCGCCTGAGCAATACCCTGGATGCGATGTGGGGGTACCGCAATGCACGCTTCGAGCGCTTCGGCTGGTGCGCCGCACGCATCGACGATGGGCTGAACTATATTCCTGCCAGGCTCGTGGCGCTGACCTACGCGCTGCTGGGCAAGACGCGCCTGGCCCTGGCCTGCTGGCGCAAGCAGGCGCCGCTGTGGGACAGCCCCAACGCGGGGCCGGTAATGGCCTCCGGCGCCGGTGCGCTGGGTGTCGAACTGGGCGGCCCGGCGGTGTACCACGGTGAACTGCACGAGCGCCCGCGCCTGGGTGAAGGGCCGATGGCCGATACCGATGCCATCGAGCGCGGCTGGAGCCTGGTGCAGCGTGGCGTCTGGTTATGGGTACTGCTGATCTGCGTGGGAGCCTATCTGAATGCTTGAGCATGGTGGCCGCCTGCTGCGGGCAGTGCGGCAATACGCAATCGCCCGCGAAGACTGGCTGGACCTATCCAGTGGCATTGCCCCCTGGCCTTACCCGATTCCCCCGATTCCGCTGGACGCCTGGGCCCGCTTGCCGGAAGCCGACGACGGTCTGGAAGACAATGCGCGACACTATTATGGCGTGCGGCAACTGTTGCCGGTGGCAGGCTCCCAGGCGGCCATCCAGGCCTTGCCCCTGTTGCGCCCGCTGGGGCGCGTGGGTGTGCTGACGCCGTGCTACGCCGAGCACCCGCATGCCTGGCAGCGGGCGGGGCATCACTTGATCGAGCTGGATGAAAGCCAGGTCGAGGCGCAGCTCGATCAGCTCGACGTGCTGGTGCTGGTCAATCCGAACAACCCGACCGGGCGGCTTGTATCCCGTGAGCAGTTGCTGGCGTGGCATGCGCGGCTCGCGAAGGGTGGCGGCTGGCTGCTGGTGGACGAAGCGTTCATGGATAACTCACCCGAACACAGCGTGGCTGAGTGCGCCGAGCGCCCAGGCCTGATTGTGCTGCGTTCGTTTGGCAAGTTCTTTGGTCTGGCCGGTGTGCGCCTGGGCTGCGTAGTGGCCGAGCTGCCGCTGTTGCAACGGCTTGCAGCGCTGCTCGGGCCTTGGACTGTCAGTGGCCCGACCCGGGTGCTGGCGCAAGCGTGCTTTGCCGACCACGCGGCTCATCAGGCTCAGATCGAGCGTTGCGCCCAGGCCAGTCAACGCCTGGCAACGCTGCTGCAAAGCTACGGCCTGGCGCCCAGCGGCGGCTGTGACCTGTTCCAGTACGTGCGCAGCGAGCGCGCAGCCCACTTGCATGACTTTCTCGCCCGCCGCGGCATCCTCGTGCGTCTGTTCGAGCAGCCGGCCGCCGTGCGCCTTGGCCTGCCGGCAACTGCCGCAGACGAGCAGCGCCTGGACCAGGCCTTGGCCGATTATCAGAAGGAAACGGCATGACCACCCTCATGGTGCAAGGCACCACCTCCGATGCCGGCAAGAGCACGCTAGTTACCGCCCTGTGCCGCTGGCTGTTGCGCCAGGGCGTCGGCGTGGTGCCGTTCAAACCGCAGAACATGGCGCTCAACAGCGCGGTGACCGCCGACGGTGGCGAAATCGGCCGTGCCCAGGCCGTGCAGGCCCAGGCCTGCCGGCTGGCACCGCACACCGACATGAACCCGGTGCTGCTCAAGCCCAACAGCGACACGGGTGCCCAGGTGATCATCCATGGTCGTGCGGTCACCAGCATGAACGCGGTGGCTTATCACGACTACAAGGCCATCGCCATGCAGGCGGTCCTGGCCTCGCATCAGCGCCTCAGTGCGGCCTACCCGGTGGTGATGGTCGAGGGGGCTGGGTCGCCGGCCGAGATCAACCTGCGCGCCGGCGACATCGCCAACATGGGCTTTGCCGAGGCGGTCGATTGCCCGGTGATCCTGGTGGCCGACATCAATCGTGGAGGGGTGTTCGCTCACCTGGTAGGCACCCTCGAACTGCTGTCGCCAAGCGAGCAGGCGCGGGTCAAGGGCTTCGTCATCAACCGCTTCCGCGGCGATATCGCGCTGCTGCAGCCGGGCCTGGACTGGCTGCAGCAACGTACTGGCAAACCGGTACTGGGCGTGCTGCCCTATGTCACCGACCTGCACCTGGAAGCCGAGGATGGCATCGACATCCGCCAGGGCTCCAAGCAGGATCGTGTGCTCAAGGTGATCGTCCCGGTGTTGCCGCGCATCAGCAACCACACCGATTTCGACCCGCTGCGCCTGCACCCGCAGGTCGACCTGCAGTTCATCGGCCCGGGCCAGCCGATTCCAGCCGCTGACCTGATCATCCTGCCTGGCTCGAAGAGCGTGCGTGGCGACCTGGCGCAACTGCGTGAGCGCGGTTGGGACAAGGCCATCGAGCGGCACCTGCGCTATGGCGGCAAGCTGATCGGAATCTGTGGCGGCCTGCAGATGCTCGGCCGCGAAGTTCACGACCCGCTTGGCCTCGAAGGCGCCGCCGGTTCCAGTCCCGGGCTTGGCCTGTTCGATTACGAGACGGTGCTCGAAGCCGACAAGCAACTGCGCAACGTGGCTGGGACCCTGAACCTGGAGGCCGCGCCGGTCGCCGGTTATGAGATTCATGCTGGTGTCACCGCAGGGCCTGCCTTGGAGCAGCCTGCGGTGCAGCTCGCCGATGGTCGCAGTGATGGCGCGGTCAGTGCCGATGGCCAGCTTCTCGCCACCTACCTGCATGGCCTGTTCGAGGGCAGCCAGTCGTGTGCCGCGCTGCTGCGCTGGGCGGGGCTGGAACATGTGCAGACCATCGATTACGAAGCCCTGCGCGAACGTGACATCGAGCGCCTGGCCGATCTGGTGGAAACGCACCTGGATACCGCGCACCTGCGCATGCTGTGTGGAGTCGCCTGACATGCGCAACCTGATCCTCGGCGGCGCCCGCTCGGGCAAGAGCCGCCTGGCCGAGCAACTGGCCAGCGACAGCGGCCTGCCAGTCACCTACATCGCCACCAGTGAGCCGCTCGATGGCGAAATGAACGAGCGGGTGCGCTTGCACCGCCAGCGTCGGCCTGAACACTGGGGGCTGATCGAAGAGCCACTGGCCCTGGCGGGCGTGCTGCGTGCAGAAGCCGCCGAAGGCCGTTGCCTGCTGGTGGACTGCCTGACCTTGTGGCTGACCAACCTGCTGATGCTCGAAGATCCCCAGCGGCTGGCCGCAGAGCGCGATGCGCTGCTCAACTGCCTGGAGCACTTGCCTGGCACCCTCATTCTGGTCAGCAACGAAACCGGCCTGGGCGTAGTGCCCATGGGCGAGCTGACCCGCCGTTATGTCGACCTGGCCGGCTGGCTGCACCAGGCCGTTGCCGAACGCTGTCAGCGCGTGGTACTGACCGTCGCCGGCCTACCTCTCATGCTCAAAGGACCCGCTCTATGAACCAAGCCTGGTGGCGTGATGCCTGCCAACCCCTCGACAACGCCGCCATGGACCAGGCCCGCGCCCGTCAGCAGCAGCTGACAAAACCTGCCGGCTCGCTCGGCCAGCTGGAAGGCCTGGCCGTGCAACTGGCCGGCCTGCAAGGCCGCGAGCGGCCAACCCTGGATCAGGTCGCAATCACCATTTTTGCGGGTGACCACGGCGTGGTCGAAGAGGGTATTTCGGCCTACCCGCAGGCAGTCACCGGGCAGATGCTGCGCAACTTCGTCGGCGGTGGCGCGGCGATCAGCGTGCTCGCGCGCCAGCTGCAGGCCAGCCTTGAAGTGGTCGACCTCGGCACCATCGACCCTGAGCTGGAACTGCCAGGGGTGCTGCACCTGCGCCTCGGCGCTGGCACCGCCAACTTCGCCCGCCAGCCGGCCATGACCGATGCCCAGCTGCAGGCTGCCTTGCAGGCTGGTCGCGACAGTGCCCTGCGTGCAGAGGCCAATGGTGCGCAGTTGTTCATCGGTGGCGAGATGGGCATCGGCAACACCTCTGCCGCTGCCGCGCTGGCCAGCACCTTGCTGGCCAGCCCGGCGCGGGAGTTGAGTGGGCCGGGTACCGGCCTGGACAGCGCCGGCGTTCGCCACAAGGCTGAAGTGATCGAGCGCGCCCTGGTGCTGCACGGCCTGCGCGCCGACCAACCGCTGCAGGCGCTGGCCTGTGTCGGCGGCTTCGAGATCGCTGCGCTGACGGGAGCCTACCTGGCCTGCGCCCAGCAAGGCATTGCCGTGCTGGTGGATGGCTTCATCTGCAGCGTCGCGGCATTGCTGGCGGTGCGCCTCAATCCGCAGAGCCGTGACTGGCTGCTGTTCGCTCACCAAGGCGCCGAGCCTGGGCACAAGACCCTGCTCGCGGCACTGCAAGCCCAGCCATTGCTGGCGTTGGACCTGCGCCTGGGCGAAGGCAGTGGCGCCGCCCTGGCGGTGCCGCTGATGCGTCTGGCCTGCGCCCTGCATGGGCAGATGGCGACCTTTGCCGAAGCGGCGGTGGCGGACCGCCCGGCATGATCCTTGACCTGCTGCGTCACGGTGAAACGGAGCAGGGCGGCGGCCTGCGTGGCAGCCTGGACGATGCCTTGACCGACAAGGGCTGGGGCCAGATGCGTGACGCGCTGACAGGTGCAGGCCCCTGGGATGTGCTGGTCAGTTCGCCGTTGCAGCGCTGTGCGCGTTTTGCCGAGCAGCTGGGCATGCCGGTTCAGCTGGAAGCTGATCTGCAAGAACTGCATTTCGGTGAATGGGAAGGGCGCAGCGCCTTGCAGATCATGCAAACGCAGGCTGACGAGCTTGGGCGTTTCTGGGCCGATCCGTACAGCTACACACCGCCCGCAGGGGAGCTTGTCGCGGCCTTTGCCGAGCGTGTGCTCTTTGCCGTCGGGCGCCTGCGCCAGCAGCATGCCGGCAAGCGCGTGCTGCTGGTCACCCATGGCGGTGTCATGCGCCTGCTGCTGGCACGCGCCCGTGGGCTGCCCAAGGAGCAGTTGCTGCAGGTCGAGGTTGGCCATGGCGCCCTGGTGCGCCTGGCGGTGGATGAGAGCGGCGCCATGCACGAGGTGCTTTGACATGCTGCCGTTCTGGATTGCCCTGCAGTTTCTCAGCAGCCTGCCGGTGCGTTTGCCGGGGATGCCCGAGCCACGTGAGATGGGCCGCTCGTTGTTGTGCTACCCGTTGGTAGGGTTGCTGTTCGGCCTGTTGCTGTGGCTGGCCAACTACCTGCTGCTGGGGGCTGCGGCGCCGCTGCACGCGGCCCTGCTGCTGGCGCTGTGGGTGTTGCTCAGTGGCGCGTTGCATCTGGATGGCCTGGCTGACAGTGCCGATGCCTGGCTGGGGGGCTTCGGTGACCGCGAGCGCACGCTGCAGATCATGAAAGATCCGCGCAGTGGGCCGATAGCCGTGGTCACCCTGGTGCTGGTGTTGCTGCTGAAGTTCTGTGCCCTGTGGGTGCTGGTGGAGCAGGGCGCGGGCATGGCCTTGCTACTGGCGCCGGTGGTGGGGCGGGCGGCGATGCTCGGGTTGTTTCTCGGCACGCCTTACGTGCGTCGCGGGGGCCTGGGGCAGGCGCTGGCCGAGCACTTGCCGCGGCGTACGGCCGCGTGGGTTCTGCTGGCCAGTTTGCTGTTGTGTTTGTTGGTGGGTGGCGCGCGCGCGATCTTGCCGATGCTGGCGGCGATGGCTGTATTCATCGGGCTGCGCCGGTTGATGTGTAAGCGTCTGGGTGGGACCACGGGTGATACCGCAGGCGCCATGCTGGAAATTCTTGAGCTAACTGTGCTGTTGGGTTTGGCGATTTAGGAAGAGTCCTACAGTTTTTGGCGAATATCCTTTCGGATAAGACTGGCTGCAGAATTGCGGAAAAATGCTGATAAAATTCAGGAAATGACGTCTTTTCTGCAACTATCTATGCTCGCGGTTTCCTTTCCACCGCGAAGGCATGGACAATGCGACGATTCCTGCTGGCCTTGTTGCTGGTCACCGTCAGTGGCTCCGTTACTGCAGCCGACCTGATCGACTTCTGGAACACCCCGCGCCACGGCGGCAACAGCTTCAATCGCTTGCCGCCGGACCAGGCTTACTTCGATGCGTTGAGTGCATATGGCGCGAGCTGGGTCCGGCTGTCCTACGACAAGTGGAAGCCAGCGCAGCGTGATTTCCTGTTGGGTGATGCGGACCGGTATGAGCAGTTGTCCGCTGCCGATCTCAAGCTATTGCGCGATACCCTGGATCGCGCGCACAGGGCAGGGCTCAAGGTGGTCATTGCGCCGCTATCGCTACCCGGCATGCGTTGGTCGCAAAACAACCAGGGGCAGTTCGATGACCGTCTTTGGCAAGGCAACGGTTACGCACGGCAAGCAGCCAGCTTCTGGCGCGATCTGGCGCGGGAGTTGAAAGATCATCCTGCCATCGCCGCCTACAACCTGATCAACGAACCTGCGCCCGAGAAACTTGGCGGCCTGGCCGAACATGCTGCGGCTGAACACATGCGGCAATGGTACGCCGAGGTGCAGGGTGGGGCGCGTGACCTGCCTGTGCTGTACGCGCAATTGATCGCGGCAATACGCGAGGTGGATGCCAAGACCCCGATCATGGTCGACGCGGGCTGGTTCGCCAGCGCCGACGCCTTCGGATACTGGCAATCGCCCTTGCAGGATGATCGAGTGCTCTACAGCGTCCACATGTATGAACCCTATGCGGCCACCAGTGCGCCGAACCTGTTGCGCAAGGCCCCCATCGACTACCCCGGCCCGGCGCCGTTCGGTGGTGAAAGTCAGCAGTGGGATGCCGAGCGGGTTCGTCAGTATCTGAGCCTGCCATTGTCCTGGATGGAGCGCATGAAGCTGCCGTCTTCCCGGCTGGTCGTGGGGGAGTTCGGGTGCATGCGCCGACTGCCCGGTTGCAGCGAGTACCTGGAAGACGTCCTCTCGGTCATGGACCGGCATCGGTTGCACTGGGCGTTCTACAGCTTCCGTGAAGACAACTGGGATGGTATGGACTACGAACTAGGGTCGGCAAAGGTGCCTTGGCGTTATTGGCAGGCGATCGAGCAAGGCACTCCTGACCCGTTGGCACGCAAGGCCACAGCGGAATTCGAGCCGATTCGGCGACGTTTGGCAGACTGAAACTTCTTGCAACAGCCTGGGTGCGGGTATATACACGTATTGATGTTGACCAGCGAATGCATCTGCACCCACCTGCGTCGCGCCGCCCGCGGGGTGAGCCGGCATTATGACGAGGCCCTTGCCGGCTTCGGCATCAATGTCGCCCAGTTTTCCCTGTTGCGCCACCTGCAACGGCTCGATCGCCCCAGTATTACCACGCTCGCCGAGGCCATGGGCCTGGAGCGCAGCACCTTGGGCCGTAACTTGCGCGTACTGGAGGCCGAAGGCCTGGTCGCCCTCGCCGATGGCGATGACCAGCGCAACCGTGTGGTGTTGCTGACCGAGGCGGGTGCAGCACGCTTGCAGGAGGCTCATCCAGCCTGGGAGCAGGCGCAATTGATGCTGGTCGAGCAGTTGGGCGAAGGACAGCGTGACGAGCTTGTGCGCTTGCTGGAGCGGCTTGCCTGAATCATAACGACTAGAAGCGGGTATATACCCGTAAAACCTTGCGATGTGCTGGAGATAACGACAATGACTTCGGTTTGGCGAACCAGCGGGTGGGTACTTGTGGGGGCAGCGTTGATCCTGGCGCTGTCCTTGGGTGTGCGGCACGGTTTTGGCCTGTTCCTGGCGCCGATGAGCGCTGACTTCGGCTGGGGCCGTGAAGTGTTCGCCTTTGCCATCGCCCTGCAGAACCTGATCTGGGGCCTGGCACAACCGTTTGCCGGTGCGCTGGCCGACCGCCTCGGCGCGGCGCGAGTGGTGATCATCGGTGGCATTCTCTATGCCGCTGGCCTGCTGTTGATGAGCACCGCCGATTCGGCCTGGTCGCTGTCGCTCAGTGCCGGCCTGCTGATCGGTATCGGCCTGTCTGGCACCTCGTTCTCGGTGATCCTCGGGGTGGTCGGCCGCGCCGTGCCGGCGGAAAAACGCAGCATGGCCATGGGTATTGCCAGCGCTGCCGGATCCTTCGGCCAGTTCGCCATGCTCCCCGGTACCCTTGGCTTGATCGAATGGCTGGGCTGGTCGTCGGCACTGTTGGTGCTTGGCTTGCTGGTGGTGTTGATCGTGCCCTTTGTCGGGCTCCTGCGTGACCGCCCGCTGCCCAGTCATGGTGCGGAGCAGACGTTGGGCGAGGCCCTGCGCGAGGCGTGCTCGCACTCCGGCTTCTGGCTGCTGGCCCTGGGCTTCTTCGTCTGCGGCTTCCAAGTGGTTTTCATTGGCGTGCACCTGCCTGCCTATCTGGTTGACCAGCACCTGCCGGCGGCTACCGGCACCACGGTGCTGGCGTTGGTCGGGTTGTTCAACATCGTCGGTACCTACACAGCCGGCTGGCTGGGTGGGCGCATGTCCAAGCCACGTCTGCTCACCACGTTGTATTTGCTACGTGCGGTGGTGATTGCGCTGTTCCTGTGGGGGCCGGTGACTCAGGTCAGTGCCTACCTGTTCGGTATTGCCATGGGGCTGCTGTGGCTTTCCACGGTGCCTTTGACCAATGGCACCGTGGCCACGGTCTTCGGCGTGCGCAACCTGTCGATGCTCGGCGGCATCGTCTTCCTGTTCCACCAGCTGGGCGCCTTCCTGGGGGGCTGGCTTGGAGGCGTGGTGTACGACCAGACCGGCAACTATGACCTGGTCTGGCAGATTTCGATTCTGCTCAGTGTGCTGGCTGCCGCGCTTAATTGGCCGGTACGTGAACGGCCGGTCGCCCGCTTGCAGGTGCAAGCGGCATGAACCGCTACCTGGCCCGCGGGCTGGTGCTGGTAGTTGCGGCATTGTTGCTGGTGCTGGCGTGGTGGGGCTGGCAGCGGGGCGGGTTGGCGTTGATGCAGCTGGGCATGAGCGTTTGTTAAGCGCTACCCTGCAAGTTCGAGGAGAGTCTTGCCGGAGGAATGAATGATGCGTGCCCATTGGTTGACGATGCCGTTGCTGGCGCTGCTGGCTGCCAGTACCAGCTGGGCTACCGACTGCCCGGCGCTGTTGCAGGGCAGCCTGCCTGAATTGCGTGGCAAGGGGCAGGTCGACCTGTGCCAACGCTTCGGCGGTAAGCCGCTGGTGGTGGTCAATACGGCCAGCTATTGCGGTTTCGCACCGCAGTTCGAGGGGTTGGAGTCGACGTACAAGGAGTATCACGAGCAGGGCCTGGAAATGCTGGGCGTACCGTCCAATGACTTCAAGCAGGAAGACGCTGATAGCGAGAAGACTGCCAAGGTCTGCTACGCCAACTACGGTGTAACCTTCACCATGACCAAGACCCAGCCGGTTCGCGGTAAGGATGCGATACCGCTGTTTGTCGAGCTGGCGCACCAGAGCAGCGCGCCGAAGTGGAATTTCTACAAGTACGTGGTGGATCGCCGAGGCAATGTGATCGGCAACTTCTCCAGCTTGACCAAGCCCGATGATCCCGCCTTCAGGGCCGCTATCGAGAAGGCGATCGCCTCGCATCCATAAGTGACCCATCGTAGGGGGAAGGTGTTCGCGTAGGGGCGGACACCTGTCAGTGTGGCTGCACCGTCATTGCCACCAGCTTCAACACCACCGGCCTTACCATCAGCACGCACACAAATGCCACTGGCATCGCCAATTGGTATGCCTTCAGAACATTGCTCAGGTAGTCCGGGTTCACCCCGGCATTCGCCGCAGTGATCACGAAGCACATCAGTAGCGCCATGATCGACGACATGTAGAAGGCGAACACGTACGGCGTAGCGCTTGGGCGTAGCTTGCGCCGGCTGCGCGTGTGGGACAGATTGCTCATGCGATCTCCTGAAGGTTGGCTGAGGGCGCAGGTTAGCAATGCCTGCGGCACCGGCTGTAGACCGGCTGGATTGAGTTCTTTATAAAGAGATTCTTACGAATCGAAGAGCTTGCCATGGATCTGCTCAACGCCATCCGCAGCTTCATCAAGGTGGTCGAAGCTGGCAGCATCGCCGCTGGCGCCCGCAACCTCGGCCTCAGCCCGGCGGCGGTCAGCCAGAACCTGGCGCGACTGGAAGGGCACCTTCACGTGCGCTTGCTCAGCCGTACCACTCGCAGCATGGCGCTGACGCCTGCCGGTAGCCAGTACTATGAGCGGGTCAGGCACATCGAGCGCGACCTGGCCCTTGCCGAACAAGCGGTCACCACGCCCGACAGTGAGCCACAAGGGAGGCTGTGCATCGCCTCGACCTCTGCTTTTGGTCGCCATGTGCTGGCGCCGCTGATCCCGGCCTTCAGCGCCCGCTATCCACTGCTTTCGATAGAGTTGATAACGACTGATCGCAAGGTCAATCACGCCCGCGAAGATGTCGATGTCAGCTTGCGCATCACCCCGCAACTGGAAGACCAACTGCTGGCGCGGCACATCGCCCGCATCCCGTTCACCTGCTGCGCGTCACCGGGTTACCTCGCCAGTGCCGGTTTGCCGACCGCCCCGGAAGTGTTGCGGGATCATCGCTGTCTGGTCTTCCGTTATCCGGTGGACGGCCGTTTCCTGCGTTGGGGCTTTGTGCGTGATGGCATGCGTTTCGAAGCGGAATTCGGCACCGTATTGATCAGTGATGACATCGATGCCCTGACTCAGATGGCCCTCAACGATGGCGGCATCACCCGCTTGGCTGAGTTTATCGTCAGGCCGCATCTGGCCTCGGGGGCACTGGTGCCGCTATTCGAATACCGCGACAGCGGCCAGGCCTATGCCCAGACCGAGCCAATGGATATCTACCTGTGCGTAGCTGACCGTTTCGCCATGACCGCAAAGGTGCGTGCGTTCATGGACTACCTGCGTGAGTCGTTGGGCGATAGCTGGCAAGTGCAGGCATGAAAAAACCGCCACGAGGGCGGTTTTTCATGCAACGGTACGAATCAGAAGCGGTAGGTGAGCGAGGCACCGATACCGTGCGCGCTGTTTTCGTACTTGGCCTGGTAGCGGCCCTTGGTGGGGCTTGCCAGGTTGACCTTGGTGTCCTCTTCCCACAAGTAGGAGTAGGCCACATCGATGGTCATGTCGTCGGTTGGGCTGTAACCGGCACCGATGCTGATCGCCTTGCGATCACCCGTAGGAATGCGCGGCGAGCGGTCGGTGTTGTTGGTTGGCGACTGGTCGACGGAGAAGCCAGTACGCAGCACCCACTCCTTGTTCACCTTATAGGAGGCGCCAATGGCGTGAGCCCAGGTATCGTGCCAGTTCTGCTCTTCGGTAATGGTACCGAACTGGGCTCTTAGCGGTGCCGGGACGTCGTTGTTGACGGTGATGTTCTCCAGGCGGCTCCAGCGAGTCCAGGTGCTGCCTGCATACAGGGTCCACTGGTCGTCCAGTTCGTGGGTGACCGAGAAGTCCACCGACTCAGGCGTCTTGATCTTCAGGGTGGCGTCGAACTTGCTGCCACTGAAAGGCCCGATCAGGGCGTTGTTGATCTTGGTATCGCCTTCGAGTTTGTAGTCGACCATCGAGTGGTAGGTCAGGCCGACGCGGGTGCGGTCGGTGGCCTGTACCAGGATACCGACGTTGTAACCGACGGCGGTGTCGTCACCTTTGATCTTCACCTCGCCATCGTTCACGCCTGGAGAGCGCGGGTTGATGGTGTTCGAGCCCAGCTCGCCCTTGATGCGGTTGATGGTCGGGCCGAAACCGATCGACACCTTGTCGTTGAAGGCGTAGCTGACGGTAGGCTGGAAGGTGATGACCTCGACGTGGCTCTTTTTACCCCAGTAGCGAGCGGCGTCGCCGCTGCCGTAGTCGGTCACCAGGCCGTATGGGACGTAAACACCAAAACCGACGCTCCAGTGCTCATCGATCGGTTTCACGTAGTAGCCCATTGGTACGCCGACGGTAGGCACCATGTCGCCGTCGGTTTCGCCTGGCAGTGGGCTGCTGCCCGGGCCCGAAATGTCAGTCTTGGCGATTACAGCTGCTCCGCCCACGGTCACTTGCTGACGTTTGAGGCGCGACATGCCGGCCGGGTTGCCATACACGGTGCTGGCGTCATCGGCAGAAGAAGAACGACCTGCGAAACCTGTTCCCATGCCGCTGATGCTTTGTTCGTTAAGTGCGAAGCCGGCAGCGAACAGTTGGCTTGATGCCAGGGCAACGGCTACGCCGAGGGAGGTTTTGAGCATTGCTTTTTTCATTATTAGAAACTCCTTGTGATCTCCGGGGCGAAAAGCTACCAACAATTTACGCGCCGCGCTATAGCCTGGATCACAGGAGATAGCGCAGTTTTGTAGGACAATCCGACCAAAATTCCATTTTTTCCGGTAATGGTGTAGGACGCTTCTTAAGATGCCTGTGGCAATTTCTGCTCAATGCACAATTGCCAGGCCTGTGTGAAGTCGCGCAGGCGACCTTGAGGGTGGAAAATCTGCCGCCAGATACGTGCGAGGCCGAGCAAGTCGTCGGCCGCTGGCAGCGCCATGGATTGCTCTTCGATGAGCATCCAGGCGATGGCGGTGGAGTAGCGCAGGTTCACCGTGAGCTCCAGATGCGGCCCGCCGAGGAAGGCGTGCTGGCTGGCCAGGCCACGTACCAGGCTGGCCAGTTCCGGGTCACGCGCAAGAAAGTGGTCCCAGACGGCCTGGTGACGGCTTTCGCCAATGCGGTAGAGGCCGTGGCCACGGCGGTCGTGCAAGGCTGAACCAAGTGCCGACTGGCAGGCCGCGATACCGAGCAAAAGGGCCTCGGCACTGGCGCAGTGACGATTCAGATAGACCAGAGTTGGTCGAATCACATACTGACACAATTCATTCGCAGCAATACCCATGATGCCCTCGAGCAGTAAAGGGCCGACGGGCGCTGGAGCTTGGCAGCTGGAAATTGGTCAGGCCCGCCGGAAGCGGTAAGGACCGCTCGAGTTGAAGTGTAGTGTGATAATCGTGGTGTAAAGGGCTGTTTTTAAATCGATTGCTGCCTGCGGTCCAGCGCTATATGCCTTGCAGCACTTAGGCCAAGAACGATCAGGCAGCATGTGGCAGGTGCCATTCAGTCTCTGAATACCCCGATATTCGCCAATCACGCGGTGAGCGATTGGCGGGTGCGGGCGATCACCGCCTGCAGCGGTTCCGAGCGGTTGTACTGTTCAGGGTACAGGCGTTCGGTGTGGCAGGCGACGCCGTGCTCGTCCACCAGGGTGAAGCTGAAGTTTCCCTTGCGCGGGGCGGTGATCAGGCACTTCAACGGCGAGAAGGCCTGGGAGAGGGTGCCAATGGCAGCCTGAATTTGATGATGAGTTTGCATGTTGTTGGAGGTTCCTGCTTTAAGCACGGGAGATATGATCCGTGCATGATAGAAACGTTCCAGTGACGCCTTTATTAAGGGACGAACGAACCTGACTGGAACAGGGCAGCCAGAGATAGCGCATTCAAAGTGTGGGCGCTTGGGCTGACTGGTAGGTACTTCAGAAGGCAGGCAGCACGCCGGGGCCAAGGTTCTAGGCCGTCGAGGTGGAATCCTGATCAATCTTCCGGTTGATTCGTGCTTGAACAGCGCTGGGCTGGCGAGTGAATCATCGAGTGGGGCCGGTCCTGGTTTCAGCAGCGATCGTTTGGGAGAGCGATGGGCTGCAAGGACGCTTCTGGCCAGAATTGACTTTCAGCTTGGGTACTAACGGTGCGCACCTTACCGAAAATGTAAGACCTTTGCAAGCTTTGTACGTTTCTTCAGGTGAGCCGCGCAGTATGGCCTCTCTTTCGCCTTATGGGAAGAGGGGGCACCTGGCCTCCAACCGGCCTGATGTGCCATTTTCGTGCATCCAAATGCGGGCTTTCGGTGCACTTGTTCACATTCGAGGCGTGACTTGTAACAGCTTGGCAACAGCCCTGATCAGGCCCGCCAATGACTTGACTGGCACCTTAAGTCAATGAAAAAAAACACTAATTTTTGCTGGTGAAAAAATCGTCAGTTTGACTGTAGGCCCCATTTCATGGGGGTTTGCGGGCTCATTGGAGGGGTTGTCCACCGAGTTATCCACAGGAACTGTGGATTGTCCCGAGCGCTTGCTCTAGGACGGGCGTGCCAGCAAATTAGAGAACTGTCCGACAATCGACAGGCATCAGTCGACCAGCCAGTCATCCACTCGGAAACGTCAAGAAAAAATCATCGAAAAAAAATTTCAATCCTCCGGAAATCGACACGTCATGCACGAAAAAAAGGAGTAGAGTGGCGCGCCTTTCGAGTTGCCATCCCTGTCGGTCATGAAGTTTCGCGGTAAATCCCTCGCCAGCCCCGCTGTTGCCTCGTCAGCCCCCTCGCCCAAACGCTTTTCCCTGAAAGTGGCCCTGTGGCTGCTCGACAGCCCGCGCCTGGGTGAAAAGCAGCAGGTCAAGCACATCGCTGGGCGCCTGCTCAAGCAGCCCGCGCGTGAAGGTGTGGTGGTTGCGCAGAGCCGGTTGGGGCAGATGCTCTGCCGTGATTGCGGCAATGCCCGCGACCGACGCATCGGCCATGAACTGCTGCGCCAGGCGGCGCGGGCCGGGGACCGGCGGGCGCAGCTGGAGTATGCGCGGCTGTTCCAGGCCGATGCGCCGGAACAGGCGCCCGCCCCAGCAGACTGATAAGCTGCACTCAACTCGCAACAGTGATCGGGGTAAGCATGGCAGTGGATCTGACCAGCATTCTGCTGGGCTTGGTGGCAGGGGCCTTGCCTTGCCTGGGTTGGGTCATGCAGGTGCAGCGCCGTCAGGCCGCACGCCAGGGCGAGCAGGCCCTGCTCGAGGAGCGTCTGAGCAGTGCGCAGCTGGCTCAGGCCGGCCTGCAGGCGCAACTGGATGCCAGCCGCGACGAGATCAGCGACCTCAGCGAAGCCAACACCGTCAAGCAGGCTCAACTGGCCGCCCAGGGCCGTGAACTGGAGCTGCTGCAGATCGACCGCGACAACGCCCGCGATGCCGCCCACGCCTGGCACCTCGAACGCGCCACTCGCGAAGCCGAGCTGCGGCGCCTGGAGGCCCAGACCGCACGCCTGGAGGCCGAGCTGCGTGAACAGCAGGACAGCCACCAGCAGCGCCTGGAAGACCTCCAGGAGGCCCGTGATACCCTGCGCGCCCAGTTCGCCGACCTGGCCACGAAGATCTTCGACGAGCGCGAGCAGCGCTTCGCCCAGACCAGTCAGCAGCATCTGGGCCAGTTGCTCGACCCGCTCAAGGAGCGCATCCAGGCGTTCGAAAAACGCGTCGAGGAAAGCTACCAGCAGGAAGCCCGCGAGCGCTTCTCGCTGGGCAAGGAACTAGAGCGCCTGCAGCAACTCAACCTGCGCCTGTCCGACGAAGCCACCAACCTCACCCAGGCACTCAAGGGGCAGAAAACCCAGGGCAACTGGGGCGAGCTGATCCTCGAGCGGGTGCTGGAGCATGCCGGCCTGGAAAAAGGTCGCGAGTACCAGACTCAGGTCAGCCTCAAGAGCGCCGATGGCGAGCGCTTCCAGCCTGATGTGCTGATCATGCTGCCCGGTGACAAGCAGGTGGTGGTCGATGCCAAGGTTAGTCTCACCGCCTACCAGCAATTTGTCAGCAGCAACGATGAAGCCGCGCTCAAGCAGCACGTGCAGTCGCTGCGCAGCCACGTCAAAGGCCTGTCGAGCAAGGACTACAACCGCCTCGAAGGCCTGCACAGCCTGGACTTCGTGCTGCTGTTCGTGCCGATCGAGGCCGCCTTCTCGGCAGCCCTGCAGGCCGAGCCCAACTTGTTCCAGGAAGCGTTCGACCGGCAGATCGTGATCGTCAGCCCGACCACCTTGCTGGCCACCCTGCGGGTCATCGACAGCCTGTGGAAGCAGGAGCGCCAGGGCCAGAACGCCCGCGAGATCGCCGAGCGCGCCGGTTGGCTGTACGACAAGTTCGTGCTGTTCATCCAGGACCTGGATGAACTGGGCAACCGCCTGCAACAGGTCGACAAGGCCTACGCCGCAGCACGCAACAAGCTGTGCGAAGGGCGCGGCAACCTGGTCAGCCGCAGCGAGCAGCTCAAACTGCTTGGGGCCCGTGCCAGCAAGAGCCTGCCGACCGAGCTGCTGGAACGGGCACTGTCAGACGAAGCAATGGCCGACGAGGCGGTTACTGAACCAGGCTCAGATGGCGATTGAGCAGGGCGCGCAAGGCCGCCGGTTTCACCGGTTTGGCCAGGTAGTCCAGGCCGGCGGCATGCACGGTGGCCAAGGTTTCCTTGCTGCCGTCGGCGCTGATTACCACGCCGGGCACCGGCTCGCCCAGGCGCGCACGTAACCAGCCCATCAGCCCGGTACCGGTTTCGCCGTCATCCAGGTGGAAGTCCACCAGCGCCAGGTGCGGGCGCATGCCCTTGGCCAGCAGCGCTTCGCATTCGGCGCGGTTGCGCGCGGTCCACACCTGGCAGCCCCATCGGCTGAGCAGGCTGTTCATGCCAATCAGGATGCTGTCTTCGTTGTCCACGCACAGTACCTGCAAGCCGGCCAGCGGCTGGCTCGCGGCTTCCACCGGGGCGCTCGGCGCTGCTGCGGCCTGGTGGGCTATCGGCACATTGACGCGGAACACCGTGCCCTTGCCGGGCCAGGAGCGCACTTCCAGCTTGTGGCCAAGTACCCGGCACAGGCCGTCGGCAATCGCCAGGCCCAGGCCCAGGCCTTTTTCGGCGCGGGTCTGGTGGCTGTCCAGGCGCTTGAACTCCTGGAAAATCACCTGCAGCTTGTCGTCGGCAATGCCTGGGCCACGGTCCCACACCTCCAGCCACAGCTGCTCACCGTGACGGCGTACCCCCAGCAGGATCGGGCTCTTGCCGTAGCGCAGGGCATTGGTAAGGAAGTTCTGCAGCACCCGGCGCAGCAGTTTCATATCGCTGTCGACCCGCAGGCGGCTGCCGCGCAGGCGGAACTCCAGGCCCTTTTCGGCCGCCAGCACCTTGAACTCGGCGCCGAGGGTGTCGAACAGTTCGTTGAGGGCGAAGGGTTTGGCGTCGGGGGTGATCTTGCCGTTTTCCAGGCGCGAGATGTCTAGCAGGTCGCTGATCAACTCTTCGGCCGAGCGCAGCGAACTGTCCATGTGCTGCACCAGCTGCTGGGCCTCTTCGTTCATGCCTTCGGCCTGCTGCGACAGAGCAGCGGAGAACAGCCGCGCAGCGTTCAGCGGCTGCATCAGGTCGTGGCTGACTGCAGCCAGGAAGCGGGTCTTGGATTTGCTCACCGCTTCGGCCTGGCTCTTGGCTTCCGACAGCGCCTGATTGAGTTGCGACAGCTCGTGAGTCCGCTCGGCCACGCGCTGCTCCAGGCCTTCGTTGGCGTCGCGCAGCGCCTGTTCGGCCTCGCGGAAAGGGGTGATGTCGGTGAAGCTCATGACAAAGCCGCCACCGGGCATCGGGTTGCCGATCAGCTCGATCACCCGGCCATTGGGGAACAGCCGCTCGGAGGAGTGGGCTCGGCCCTGGCGCATCCAGTGCAGGCGCCGCGCCACGTGGACTTGCGCCTCGCCAGGGCCGCACAGGCCACGCTCGGCGTTGTAGCGGATGATGTCGGCGATCGGGCGGCCGACGCTGATCAGCCCGTCGGGGTAGTTGAACAGTTCCAGGTAGCGGCGGTTCCAGGCCACCAGGTGCAGGTTCTGGTCGACCACGCTGATGCCCTGGTTGATGTTCTCGATGGCGCCCTGCAGCAAGGCCCGGTTGAACTGCAGCACCTCGCTGGCTTCGTCGGCGATGCGCACCACGTCCTCGAGCTGCATGTCGCGGCCCTCGATGGCGGCCTTGACCACGGCGCGGGTCGAGGAGCTGCCAAGCACACCGGCGAGCAGGCGTTCGGTGTGCTCGATCCAGTCGCCGTCGGCGTTCTGGTTGGGGTTGAAACCCTTGCCCTGGCGGTAAGCGAAACGGATGAAGCTCTGCCGTGCGCGTTCCTCGCCGACAAAGCGCGAGGCCAGGTTGAGCAAGTCATCGATCTGCACCGCCAGCAACGGTTTGCTGCTGGGCCGGGCGCTGGTCTGCTGGCCGATGAAGCGGCCCGCTTGCCAATGTTCCGACACGCGGGTGCGCGACAGCATCGACACCCACACGAACAGGGTGAAGTTGCCCGCCAGCGACAGCACCACACCCTGGGTCAAGGGGCTGATCGGCAGGTCGAGCGGGTTGCCGTGCAGCCAGGCCAGGCCCGGGAACAGCCCCAGCGACAGGCCCAGGCTATGGGCGATGATGGGCAGCACCAGGGTGTAGAACCACAGGAAGATGCCCGCCGCCAGGCCGGCAAACACACCACGGCGGTTGGCCTGCTTCCAGTACAGCGCGCCGAGCATGGCTGGAGTCAGCTGGGTGACAGCGGCGAAGGCAATCTGGCCGATGGTGGCCAGGCTCGCGGTGGAGCCGAGCAGGCGGTAGCTGACATAGGCCAGCAGCAGGATCACCACGATGGTCACCCGGCGTACCGACAGCATCCAGTGGCGGAACGCCTCGAACGGCCGCTCGGCGTTGTTGCGGCGCAACAGCCAGGGCAGCAGCATGTCGTTGGAGACCATGGTCGACAGCGCCACGGCCTCGACGATGACCATGCCAGTGGCGGCCGAAGCACCGCCGATGAAGGCCAGCAGGGCCAGGCTCGGGTGCGCTTCGGCCAGTGGCAGGCTGATGACGAAGGAGTCGGAAATCACCGTGCCCGGCAGCAGCATCTGCCCAGCCAGGGCAATTGGCACCACGAACAGCGCGGCCAGGGCCAGGTACAGCGGGAACACCCAGCGCGCCAGGCGCATGTCCTGGGCTTCGATGTTCTCCACCACGGTGACATGGAACTGCCGTGGCAGGCAGATGATCGCCATCATCGCCACCGCGGTCTGCACCACCATCGACGGCCAGTTGATGGTTTCCTGCCAGTAGCTGTCCAGCTGCACCGACTGGCGCGCCTGGGTCAGCAGGTCGTCGAAGCCGTCGTACAGGTTGAACACCACGAACACGCCCACGGCGAGGAATGCCAGCAGCTTGATCAGCGACTCGAAGGCAATCGCCAGGACCATGCCGCGGTGGTGCTCGGTGACGTCCAGGCTGCGTGTGCCGAAGACGATGGCGAACAGCGCCAGCACCAGCGACACCACCAGCGCGGTGTCCTGCACGCGGGTGCCGGTGGCGTCGGCATTGGCGCCGATCAGCAGGTTGACGCCGAGCACGATGCCTTTGAGCTGCAGGGCAATGTAGGGCAGCACGCCAACCAGGCAGATCAGCGCCACCACCACCGCCAGGGACTGCGACTTGCCGTAGCGGGCGGCGATGAAGTCGGCGATCGAGGTGATGTTCTGCTGCTTGCTGATCAGCACCATCTTCTGCAGTACCCACGGCGCGAAGATCAGCAGCAGGATCGGGCCAAGGTAGATCGGCAGGAACGCCCAGAGCTGTTCGGCAGCCTGGCCGACCGCGCCGAAGAACGTCCAGCTGGTGCAGTACACCGCCAGCGACAGGCTGTACACCCAGGCACGCAGGCGCGGCGGCAACGGTGTGCTGCGGCGGTCGCCGTAGAAGGCGATGGCGAACATGATGGCCATATAGGCCAGGGCGACCACGGCGATCAGCCCGCTGGACAACGACATGAAAACTCCGGAGCAAAAAAGATAACGCGGTCCCGATCAATCAGTCTGGCACGCGGGCGGCGGTTCGTCAGCGCCGACGATGGTCGCAGCGGCGAGTCGTCGCAGGCAGCATCAAGCTCGACGGGTACCCAGCCAGTAGAACACCCCTGCCAGTATCACCGACATCACCAGCAGGTAGAAGATCACCCCCGGCCACCATCGCCCCAGGGCAAACCCCGCCAGCACCGGCCCCAGCGCTGCCCCGAGGTTGGACAGGTTCTGCGCCCCGTAATACACCCCGCGCAGGTGCTCCGGTGCAATCAGGTCGATGAACATGTACTCGGCAGGGATGACGATGATCTCGCCCAAAGTGAATACCAGCATCGCCAGGCACCAGGCCACGGCCGACCCGGCCATGGCGAACCCCAGCAACCCGGCGATGAACAACGCCATGCCGGCCAGCAGCCAGGGCATCAGCTGCTGGCGGGCAATGCGCCGGCCGATCAGGTACTGCAGGGCAATCACCGTGACCGCGTTGGTGGTCACCAGGTAGCCGACCAGCCGCGCCGCCTCGCTGGCGCTGCTGGTCACCACCAGATATTGAGACAGATAAGCGGTGAACTGGCCGAACACCACCGCGCTCAGTACGCCGCCCAAGGTGAAGCACACCAGCCGGCGGTCACGCGCCAGCCCCAGCGCCACCTGGCTGAACCCGACGCCCGGCTGCTCTTGGGCGCTGGCCTGCAGCCCACGGTCGCCGAGCCGCCAGTAGGCCAGGCACATGCCCAGGCCGGTCAGCGCCGAGGCAATGAAAGGCAGGTGATCGTCCAACTCCAGCATGGCCACGCCGAGCAGCGGGCCGACGGCATAACCGACGTTGCTCAGGGTGTACTTGATAGCGAACACCTCGGCCCGTTGCTCCACCGGCAGCAACGCGCAGAAGCCGGCCTTGGCGGCGATGTCGACCACTGCCAGGGCCAGGTTGATCAGCACCAGGCAGGTGAAGAACAGCCACACCGAACGGCCGGCGATGGCCGCCACGAAGGCGAGGGCGAAGACCAGGGTGCTGGCGCTGACCAGGGTGTGGTTGCGCACGGTGTCGACCAGGTGCCCGCCGTACAGGCTCAGCAGCGAGGCTACGATCAATGCGCCACCGATCAGCAGGCCGATCTGGCCGACCGACAGCTGGAAGTTGTCAGCCAGGTAGACGACCAGGTAGGGCAGGGTGAGGGCCCGGGCCACGGTGAGGGTGAAGGTGGTGGCCAGCAGCAGGCGGACACTGGCGGGGTAGCCTTTCAGGGCGGCGAGCATTACCACGTCCTTGTTGTGGGTTTTTGCGATGCTTGAGGATAAGTGAGGCCGGCAACGGCGACCAGCCGAGGATTGACAGCCCTGACCTTGCGGGGGAATACTCTCCGAAAAATTCATATATATGTCTACATAACAAGACGAGAGCCGACCCATGCACCCACTGTCCGGTGATGCTCGACTGCCACGCTATCAACAGCTGCGCGATCACCTGATCGAGCAGATCGCCAACAACCGCTGGCGCCCTGGCGAAGCCATTCCGACCGAAGCCGCCCTGGCCACCGAGTTCGACATGTCCGTCGGTACGGTGCGCAAGGCCGTGGACGTGCTGGTCGCCGAAGGCGTGCTGGAGCGTCAGCAGGGCCGCGGCACGTTCATCCGTCGCCCGCAGTTCCAGTCTTCGCTGTTCCGCTTCTTTCGCTTTGAAAGCGCCACCGGCGAGCGACTGATGCCGGAAAGCCGCATCCTCTCGATCGAGCCGGTACCGGCACCGTCGGCCGTTGCCGAAGCGCTGGGCCTGGCCGCCGAGGCCGAGGTCATTCGCATTGTCCGTACCCGTCTGCTCGGCGCCCAGCCGGTGCTTGCCGAGGAAATCTGGCTGCCGCGCCAGACCTTCCAGCCGCTGCTCGACGTCGATCTGGACAGCAAAGGCCCGCTGCTCTACCCGATCTACGAGGAGCTGTGCGGCCAGGTAGTCGCCTACGCCGAAGAGACCCTGACCGCCGAAGCGGTCGATGCGGTCCATGGTCGCTTGCTGCAACTGCCGGCCGACAGCCCGGTGGTGGTGATCGAGCGCCTGGCCCGCGATTACGCCGGCAAACCGCTGGAATGGCGCCGCTCGCGCGGTCACGCGCAGCACTTCCGCTACCGCGTCGACATTCGCTGAGCCGTTAAACCGGCCGCGTTACCCGTTACCCGTCTGCGCCGTTCTGCCACGGCGCAGTGGCTTCGCCTGCCCGCAACACTTACAACTAGAAGGATAACAATCATGTTCAGCTGGTATCGCCAGATCACTTCACGGGAACGCAAGACGTTCTGGGCCTGTTTCGGTGGCTGGTCGCTCGATGCGCTGGAAGTGCAGATGTTCGGCCTGGCCATCCCCGCGCTGATCGCCGCGTTCTCCCTGACCAAGGGTGATGCCGGCCTGATCAGCGGCCTGACCCTGGTCACCTCGGCGATCGGTGGCTGGCTCGGCGGCACCCTGTCGGACCGCTATGGCCGGGTGCGGACCCTGCAGTGGATGATCCTCTGGTTTTCCTTCTTCACCTTCCTCTCGGCGTTCGTCACCGGCTTCTACCCGCTGCTGTTCGTCAAGGCCATGCAGGGCTTCGGCATCGGTGGCGAGTGGGCGGCTGGCGCGGTGTTGATGGCCGAGACCATCAACCCGAAGTACCGCGGCAAGGTCATGGGCACTGTCCAGAGCGCCTGGGCCGTGGGCTGGGGCCTGGCGGTGGGCCTGTTCACCCTGATCTATTCGCTGGTGCCGGCTGAGTACGCCTGGCGGGTGATGTTCTTCGTCGGCCTGCTGCCGTCGCTGCTGATCATCTGGGTGCGCCGCAACGTGCCGGAGCCAGACAGCTTCCAGCGCCTGCAAAAGGACAAGGCCATTCCCGGCAGCTTCTTCAAGTCAATGTCCGGCATTTTCCGTCCGGAACTGCTGCGCGTTACCCTGCTCGGCGGCCTGCTGGGCCTGGGTGCCCACGGTGGTTACCACGCGGTGATGACCTGGCTGCCGACCTTCCTCAAGACCGAACGCAACTTGTCGGTCCTGAACTCCGGTGGCTACCTGGCGGTGATCATCTTCGCCTTCTGGTGTGGTTGCGTGGCCAGTGGCCTGCTGATCGACCGTATCGGCCGCCGCAAGAACATCCTGCTGTTCGCGCTGTGCTGCGTACTCACCGTGCAGGCCTATGTGTTCTTCCCGCTGACCAATACCCAGATGCTGTTCCTCGGCTTCCCGCTGGGCTTCTTCGCCGCCGGCATCCCGGCCAGCCTGGGGGCGTTCTTCAACGAGCTGTACCCGGCCGACGTGCGCGGTGCCGGGGTCGGCTTCTGCTACAACTTCGGCCGCGTGCTGTCGGCGGTGTTCCCGTTCCTGGTCGGCCACATGAGCGAATCCATGTCGCTGGGTAGCGCGATCGGTATCGATGCTGGCATCGCCTACGGCGTGGCCATGCTAGCCGCGCTGTGCCTGCCGGAAACCCGTGGGCGCAACCTCGAAGCCACGCCTGCGCCGGCAATGGCTGGCGCTGTTGCCAAGTAACCTGTCCTGTGATGACCATGCCCGACGTTCCTGTTTCACACCTGACCGCCATCGACAGCCATGCCCACGTGTTCAGGCGTGGGCTGAACCTGGCCAGCGAGCGGCGTTACGCGCCCAGCTACGATGCGCCGCTGGGCGATTACCTGGGCCAGTTGCTGGCCCATGGTTTCAGCCATGGCGTACTGGTGCAGCCCAGTTTCCTGGGCACCGACAACCGCTACTTGCTCAGCGCCCTGCAGAACGTGCCGGGGCAACTGCGCGGGGTGGTGATGCTTGACCGGGGCGTCGAGCGCGAGACCTTGCAGGAGATGGATCGGCTTGGGGTCAGGGGCGTGCGCCTGAACCTCATGGGCCAGGGCCTTCCAGACCTGACGGGCGACGAATGGCGGCCCCTGCTGGAGCGCATCGGCGAGCAGGGCTGGCATCTGGAACTGCACCGCCATGTGGCGGATATTCCTGCGCTGGTGCGCGCGCTCGAGCCTTATGGCCTGGATATCGTCGTCGATCACTTTGGCCGCCCCGATGCCCGTCTGGGCTTGGGGCAGCCGGGCTTTGCCGAACTGTTGACGCTGGGCGGCAAGGGCAAGGTGTGGGTCAAGGTGTCGGGTATCTACCGGCTGGAAGGCACGCCGGAGCAGAACCTGGCGTTTGCACGCCAGGCCCTGTGTGCTCTGGAAACTCACTACGGTGCCGAGCGGCTGATGTGGGGCAGTGACTGGCCGCATACCCAGCATGAGTCAGCGGTGAGCTTTGCCAGGGTAGTCGAGCAGTTCGATGCCTTGGGCTGCTCGGCTGAATTGCGCCGGGCGCTGCTGGTGGATACCGCGCGGAAGCTGTTCGGGTTCGAGTGATGTAGTGTTTGTGCCGGCCTCTTCGCGGGGCAAGCCCGCTCCTACAGGTTTCGCATTGTCCCTGGGGCACGCGCAATACCTGTAGGAGCGGGCTTGCCCCGCGAAGAGGCGGCACAGGAAAATCAGAAGCGGAACCGGCTGATCATCTGCTGCAACTGCCCACCCAACCGCGCCAGCTCCACACTGGACACCGAAGTCTGCTGACTGGCCTCGGCGGTCTGTTCGGAAATATCCCGCACCGTCACCACGCTGCGGCTGATCTCTTCAGCCACTGCGCTCTGCTGCTCCGAGGCCGCCGCAATCTGCTGGTTCATCAGCTGAATCGCCGACACACGCTGGGTAATCCCCTCCAGCGCAACCCCGGCCTCACGCACCAGCGCCACGCTGCTTTCGGTCAGGCTCTGGCTCTGCTCCATCAACTCGCTCACCGAACGGGTGCCGTCCTCAAGGCTGCCAATTGCCGACTCGATCTCCAGTGTCGACGCCTGGGTACGCTGTGCCAGGCTGCGCACTTCATCGGCCACCACTGCAAAACCACGGCCCGCTTCACCGGCCCGTGCCGCTTCGATGGCGGCATTGAGCGCCAGCAGGTTGGTCTGTTCGGCCACGGCCTTGATCACGTCCATGACCTTGCCGATACGCTGGCTCTCGGTGCGCAGTGCCCCCATGGCTTCGCCAGTGGCCTCTACCTGGCTGGCCAGGCGACTGATCTGGGCCACGGCGCGGTTGACCACGCCGTCGCCTTCACGGGCTTCTTCGTCAGTGGCGCTGGCGGCCGCAGAGGCTTCACCGGCATTGCGCGCCACTTCATGCACGGTGGCAGCCATTTCCTGCATGGCCGTGGCCACCTGGTCGGTTTCCACCTTCTGGCTGTTGGCACCGGCGCTGGTCTGCTCGGTGATCGCCGAAAGCTCCTCGGTGGCGCTGGCAATCTGCGAAATGCCATCGCGCACCTGGGCGATCAGCTCGCGCAGGTTGCGGGTCATGCCTTGCAGTGCGTTCTGCAACTGGCCGACTTCGTCGCGGCGGCGGCTGGTGGGTTGTTCGCTAAGGTCACCGGCAGCGACCTGTTCCATGGCCTTGAGTGCCTGACGCAGCGGCTGGCTGATCTGCCGGGCAATGACCACGGCAGCCAGGGCGCCGATCAGCAAGGCGAGCAGGGTGGTGGCGATTTGCAGGGTACGGGCGAAGTGGCTGTCCTTGGCGACCAGCACAGCCTGGTCATCCAGCAGTTGGCCGATGACACCATTGAGGGTCTCGATGTCGTTGGCCATGGCGGTGCGGTAGCCCACCAGGTGGCTGACCTCGCCACGGAATGCCTCGACGGCCTTCGCATAGGCTTGTACCTGCTGCTCCAGCTGCTGGAACTGCTGCGGGAAATTGCCGTTGAACCGGGCGACTAGCCCGGGCAGGTCATCCACAGTGGTGGCGATCTGGGCGTTCATCAGCTTCTCGGTCTCGGCGTTGGTGTTACCGGTATAACCGCGAACGTGGTAGCGCAGCAGAATCAGGTTTTCGCGAATCTGGTTGATCGCCTCAATGCGCACGAACCGCTGCTCGGCATCGGGCAAGGCACGCACCTGATTGCGAATCAGCTCGATGCTGGCGAACGACTGGGTGGCCAGCACGCCCATTTCCTTCTGCGCGGCGCGCATCTTTTCATAGGAGCGGAAACTGGCGGCCTGGTTGCTGCTGTAGCCCTGCAGTGCCTGGTCGGCGGTATTGAGCAGCGCATGGGTCTGCGCCTTGATCATCACCTCGCGCAGCTTTTGCAGTGTCGGCTTGAAGGCCTCCAGCGCAACCTGCAGTTGCTTGCTCTCGGCTGGAGCGCCGTTGGCCATGGCGTGACGCAAGCGCGCTTCGCGCAAGTCGCCGAGGGCGTCGTTGATGCGCGAAACATCGCTGACCACCTCGCTGCGCCGTACCAGGCTGCCCAGGCCGTCCCAGCTGATCAGCGACTGCACGAGTGTCAGGCACAGCACCAGGCCGAAACCGAGGAAGAGTTTATGAGCGATCCTGAGGTCGCCAAACCAGGTAAACATTACTGCCGAGCTCCTTTTCTTGTGCGTTGGAGGAGACCTGAGGTCTGTTCCTTCTGCTAGATATAGTCATCTATATGAATTATCGGCGTGAGTGACTGAATCTGAACAGTGATTGAGCGGAAATTAATATCACTGTGATATCAAGGTGTGAGCGGGTTCCTGAATTGCCTCGTGTTCCTTGCCATGCGCAAGCATTCCCATGCAGATTTGTGGCTCGCAGCGCTCCGCGTGCCTCCAATGACAAAAGACACTCAGGAACAAGGACGATGAGTCACCCCTCGCAATTCACCTTGCTTCGCAAGCGGCGTTTCCTGCCGTTCTTCGTCACCCAGTTGCTGGGTGCCTTCAACGACAACCTGTTCAAGCAGTCTCTGATCCTGGCGATCCTGTTCAAGCTCAGCCTGGGCGACGGCGACCGTTCGATCTGGGTCAACCTCTGCGCGCTGCTGTTCATCTTGCCGTTCTTCCTGTTCTCGGCGCTGGGCGGGCAGTTCGGCGAGAAGTTCGCCAAGGACGCGCTGATCCGCGCGATCAAGCTGGCCGAAATCGTCATCATGGCGGTCGGCGCCATCGGCTTCGTCACCAACCACCTCACACTGATGCTGGTGGCGCTGTTCGGCATGGGCACCCACTCGGCGCTGTTCGGCCCGGTGAAGTACTCGATCCTGCCCCAGGCCCTGCGTGAAGAAGAGCTGGTCGGTGGTAACGGCCTGGTGGAGATGGGCACCTTCCTCGCCATCCTGGTCGGCACCATTGGCGCCGGGGTGATGATGGCCCACGACAGCTACGCCACGGTGGTGGCCGGTGGCGTGGTCGGCACCGCAGTGCTGGGCTACCTGGCCAGCCGCTGGATCCCACGGGCCGCGGCCGCTTCGCCGCAGATGGCGCTGGACTGGAACATCTTCAAGCAGTCGTGGGTGATCCTGCGCATGGGCCTGGGGCAGACCCCTGCGGTGTCGCGCTCGATCGTCGGCAACTCGTGGTTCTGGTTCGTCGGTGCCATCTACCTGACGCAGATCCCGACTTATGCTCAGGAGTGGCTGCACGGCGACGAGACCGCCGTGACCCTGGTGCTGACCCTGTTCTCGGTGGGCATTGCCCTGGGTTCGCTGCTGTGCGAACGCCTCAGCGGGCGCAAGGTGGAAATAGGCCTGGTACCGTTCGGCTCGTTCGGCCTGACCCTGTTCGGCCTGCTCTGGTGGTGGCACTCGGGGGATGTACCGGCCGGCGCCCAGCCGCACGACTGGCTGGCGCTGCTGGGCATGCACCAGGCCTGGTGGATCCTGCTGTCGATCGTCGGCCTCGGCGTGTTCGGCGGCTTCTACATCGTGCCGCTGTACGCCCTGATCCAGGCACGCACCGCCGAAGATCAGCGGGCCCGGGTGATCGCCTCCAACAACATTCTCAATGCCCTGTTCATGGTGGTCTCGGCAATCTTCACCATCGTCCTGCTGAGCGTGCTCAAACTGAGTATTCCGCAGCTGTTCCTGGTGGTGTCACTGCTGAACGTGCTGGTCAATGCCTACATCTTCAGGATCGTGCCTGAGTTCACCATGCGCTTCCTGATCTGGCTGCTCAGCCATTCGATGTACCGCGTGCAGCACCGCGACCTCGAACGCATCCCTGACGAAGGCGCGGCGCTGCTGGTGTGCAACCACGTGTCCTTCGTCGATGCATTGCTGCTGGGCGGGGCGATCCGCCGGCCGATCCGCTTCGTCATGTACTACAAGATCTACAACCTGCCGGTGCTCAACTTCGTGTTCCGCACGGCGGGCGCCATTCCGATTGCCGGGCGCAATGAGGACCAGGCCACCTACGAGCGAGCCTTCGCACGTATCGCCGAATACCTGGCGGACGGTGAACTGGTGTGCATCTTCCCGGAGGGCAAGCTGACCGGCGACGGCGAGATCGATGTGTTCAAGGGGGGCGTCAGCCGTATCCTCGACGAAACCCCGGTGCCGGTGATTCCGCTGGCGCTGCAGGGCCTGTGGGGGAGCTTCTTCAGCCGCGACCCGGCCAAGGGCTTCTTCAAGCGCCTGTGGTCGCGGGTGACCATCGTGGCCGGCGCCGCCATCCCGGTGGAGGCGGCGCAGCCAGACGCCTTGCGTGAGCAGGTCAGCCGCTTGCGCGGCGGCCTGCGTTAAGGCATGGGAATCAGCTGGCGCTGACTTTCAGGCCGATGAGGCCGGTGACGATCAGCGCCACGCTGGCCAGCCGCACCAGGGCCATCGATTCGCCGAACAGGATTATCCCGGCGATCACCGTGCCGACGGCGCCGACGCCGGTCCAGATGGCATAGGCGGTGCCCAGCGGCAGTTCCTTCATGGCCAGGCCCAGCAGGCCCAGGCTGATGGCCATGGCGGCGACGGTCAGTACGGTAGGCAGGGGTTTGCTGAAGCCGTCGGTGTATTTCAGGCCGACGGCCCAGCCGACCTCGAACAGGCCGGCGAAGAACAGGATGATCCAGGACATGATGCGTCTCCATCGTTGCGAATGATGGGGCCGTCCCCAGGATGGTCACGCGGTGCGTCGTGAGGTCGTCCTCACAGTGGCCATCAGGGTACACATCAATGCCTGGCTGGCTCAACCTCTTCAACTGCGGCCGATGGGGCTTCCATTCGCCGGAACCAGGTCGACAGCAGCGCCCCGGAGATATTGTGCCAGACGCTGAAAAGCGCGCTCGGCACCGCTGCCAGCGGCGAAAAATGCGCCGCAGCCAGCGCCGCTCCGAGCCCCGAGTTCTGCATCCCCACCTCCAGCGCCAGCGACTTGCGCTGGGCCAGCGGCAGGTTGCAGAGCCGGCCGGTGAGGTAGCCCAGCAGATAGCCGAAGGTGTTGTGCAGCACCACCACCGCCATGATCAGCAACCCCGATTCAGCGATCTTGGCCTGGCTGGCCGCCACCACCGCACAGACGATCATCACGATGCTCACTACCGACACCAGCGGCAGCACCTGCACCGCCGTCTGCGCCCGCGCGCCCAGCAAGCGCTGGGCCAGCACGCCGAGGACGATCGGCAGCATCACCAGTTGCAGGATCGACCAGAACATGTCCATGAAGGACACCGGCAGCCAAGCCGAAGCCAGGAACCAGATCAGCGCCGGGGTCAGCAGTGGGGCGAGCAGGGTGGTGACCGCAGCGATCGCCACCGCCAGCGCCAGGTCGCCCTTGGACAGCCAGACCATCACGTTCGACGCCGTGCCGCTCGGGCAGCAGCCGACCAGGATAACGCCCACGGCGATTTCCGCCGGCAGGTGGAACAGCTGGCACAGCAGCCAGGCCATGCCCGGCATGATCATGAAGTGCGCCACCACGCCCAGGGCCACACGCCAGGGCTGGCGGGCGAGGGCGGCGAAGTCGTCGAGCTTGAGGGTCAGGCCCATGCCGAACATCACCAGACCCAGCAGTGGAACGATGGCGACCTTCAGGGCGATGAACCACTGGGGCATCAGGAAGGCCAGCACGGCGAACACCAGCACCCACAGGGCGAAGGTGTTGCCGACGAAGCGGCTGAGGGCGGCGAGGGCACGCATGGGGCAATTCCTTTTCTATTTATAGCTTTATGAATTTCACTTGTCCCGCGAAAGGGCCGGAACTGGCGACAACCGAACATCAGGCCAGCACCGGCATTTCAAACCGGATCAGACCCCTTGCGGAATCTCTTCGCCACCGAGCACTTCGAACAGTGCCGGCAGGAACTCGGCAAAGGTCATCATCATCAGCTGGAAGCTGGCATCGAACTGCTGCGCAGCCTCCTCGCCACCGTCCTGCTCGGCCTGCTCCTGCAGCAGCTCCTCGAACTTCAGGCGCTTGATCACCATCTTGTCGTCAAGCACGAACGACAGCTTGTCCTGCCAGGCCAGGGCCAGCTGGGTAACCACCTTGCCGGTGCTCAGGTGCAGCTGGATTTCCTCGCTGGTCAGGTCCTGGCGCTTGCAGCGCACGATGCCGCCGTCTTCTGCGGTGTCGCGCAGCTCACACTCGTCCAGCACGTAGAAGCCTTCGGCAGCCTGTTGCGACTTGACCCAGTCGGTCATGGTCGCGGTCGGTGCGATCTTCACGGTGACCGGGCGCACTGGCAGCGAGCCCATCACTTCGCGCAGGGTCGACAGCAGGTCTTCGGCGCGTTTGGCGCTGGCCGAGTTGACCAGGATCATCCCTAAGCGCGGGGCGATGGCGGCGAAGATCATCGAGCGGCGGATAAACGCGCGCGGCAGGAAAGCCTGGATGATCTCGTCCTTGATCTGGTCGCGCTCCTTTTTATAGACCTTGCGCATCTGCTCGGTCTCGATCTCTTCGACCTTTTCTTTCACCGCATCGTTGACCACGCTGCTCGGCAGGATGCGTTCCTCCTTACGCGCGGCAACCAGCAGGAACTCGCCACTGACGTGCACCAGGGGAGCGTCTTCACCCTTGCCGAACGGCGCGATGAAACCGTAGGTGGTCAGCTCCTGGCTGGCGCAGGGGCGGGCTGGCTTGGTGGCCAGCGCGGCTTCCAGCGCTTCAGGCTCGAACGGTACTTCCTGGGTCAGGCGGTAGGACAGCAGGTTCTTGAACCACATGGGGGGCAATCTCTCCTTAATGCATAAGGCGGGCATTATTCTCCGAGCAGTGCCCGCAGGCCAACCCTGTCAGAGGGCCAGTAGCCGTTTATAAGGGAAGAAAAGCCCAGGCTGCGCTAGGTCTTTGAAAGGCTTGGAATTTTTTTTGAGAAAAATTAAAAAAGTGCTTGCCAGGGTGGCAGGCCCTCCGTAGAATGCGCGCCACACCGAGACGAAGGGTGATTAGCTCAGCCGGGAGAGCATCTGCCTTACAAGCAGAGGGTCGGCGGTTCGATCCCGTCATCACCCACCACTCGATGTATAGCGCAGCGGTAGTTCAGTCGGTTAGAATACCGGCCTGTCACGCCGGGGGTCGCGGGTTCGAGTCCCGTCCGCTGCGCCATATTCCACTTCCAGGGCCCACTGAACACCCGGAAGTATCAAAGAAAGCGATCTTAGGGTCGCTTTTTTTGTGCCTGGAATTTGCGATTGAGATTTTTTGCGAAAAAGTTGCATCAATGGCTTGCCAGGCTGCTGGTTCGTCCGTAGAATGCGCGCCTCACCGAGACGAATGGGTGATTAGCTCAGCCGGGAGAGCATCTGCCTTACAAGCAGAGGGTCGGCGGTTCGATCCCGTCATCACCCACCACTCGTTGAATAGCGCAGCGGTAGTTCAGTCGGTTAGAATACCGGCCTGTCACGCCGGGGGTCGCGGGTTCGAGTCCCGTCCGCTGCGCCATATTCCGCTTCCAGGGCCCACTGAACACCCGGAAGCCACAAAGAAAGCGACCTTAGGGTCGCTTTTTTTGTTTCTGCTCTTACTGGCTGCGCTCTTCTTCGCGCAACGTCAGCACCTCGACCCCATCCTCGGTCACCGCTAACGTGTGCTCCCACTGTGCCGACAGGCAGTGGTCCCGGGTAATCACCGTCCAGCCATCCTTCAGCGTCCGCGTCCCGCGCCCGCCCTGGTTGATCATCGGTTCGATGGTGAACACCATCCCTGGCTGCAACTTCATGCCCATGCCGCGCTGGCCGAAATGCAGCACTTCGGGCCCTTCATGCATCTGCTGGCCGATGCCATGGCCGCAGTACTCGCGTACCACGCTGTAGCCGGCCGTTTCGGCATGGGCCTGGATGGCATGGCCGATGTCACCCAGCGTCGCCCCGGGGCGTACCTGTTCGATGCCTTTCCACAGCGCATCGTAGGTGGTGTCGACCAATCGCCGGGCGTCTTCGCTGATTGCTCCGATGCTGTACATCTTTGACGAGTCGGCAATGTAGCCGCCCTGTTCGAGGGTAATGTCGACGTTGATGATCGAGCCTTCCTTCAGCACTTCATCGACCTTGGGGATGCCGTGGCAAACTACATGGTCCACCGAAGTATTGAGCGAGTAGGGGAAGCCGTACTGGCCCTTGCTGGCCGGGCGGGCCTTGAGGGTATCGACGATGAAGGCCTCGGCGCGGTCGTTGATCTGCATCGTAGTCACGCCGGGGCGGATGAAGCTGTCGAGTTCGGCGAACACCTGGGCCAACAGCCGGCCGGCGTTGCGCATCAGTTCGAGTTGGGCGGGGGTCTTGAGGATCACCTTGGACATGGAATGCGGGCTGTAGCTCTTGCTGGAAATTGCCCCAGCATAGCGCCATGGGTCAATCGCTTGCCACCGTATGGTGCGATGCCTGTGCCGGCCTCTTTGCGGGGCAAGCCCGCTCCTGCAGGATATCCGTGCGCTCGGAGCCTCTCGATTCCTGTAGGAGCGGGCTTGCCACGCGAAAGGGCCGGCACAGCTGGCCCACTAATTGCTGAATGACCACCATCCAGGGCTATCAACGTCGACAGCCCAAACAACTCACGACAAAGGCGCCGTGTTGCCCCGCTTGCCATGCAAGCCCGGGCAGCCGGCGCTTTTTTGCGTTCCTGAAAGGGGAGATCGCCCATGACCACCCGCGAAGTACGCAGCGTCTGCCCCTACTGTGGCGTCGGTTGCGGCATTGTCATGAGCGTTGCCGACGGTAAGGTCAGCAAGATCAGCGGCGACAAGCAGCACCCGAGCAACTTCGGCCGCCTGTGCACCAAAGGCCTCACCGCCCACCTGCCACTGACCGCCGCCGGGCGCATGGAGGACGCTTACGTGCGCCAGCAACGCAGTCAGCAGCCGGCGCGCAGCAGCATGGACCAGGCCATTGCCCAGGCCGGCCAGCGCTTGCGCGGCATCATCGACCAGCACGGCGCGGACGCCGTGGCGCTGTATGTGTCCGGGCAGATGTCGCTGGAAGCCCAGTACCTGGCCAACAAACTGGCCAAGGGCTTTATCCGCACCCGGCATATCGAGTCCAACTCGCGGCTGTGCATGGCCAGTGCCGGCAGTGGCTACAAGCTGTCACTGGGCGCCGACGGCCCGCCCGGCAGCTACCAGGATTTCGACCGCGCCGAGGTGTTTCTGGTGATCGGCGCAAACATGGCCGACTGCCACCCGATCCTGTTCCTGCGCCTGCTCGACCGGGTCAAGGTCGGCGCCAAGCTGATCGTCGTCGACCCACGGCGCACTGCCACGGCCGACAAAGCCGACCTGTTCCTGCAGGTGCGCCCCGGCAGTGACATGGCCTTGCTCAACGGCCTGCTGCACCTGCTGCAGCATAACGGCCACACCGACCCCGCGTTCATCGCCCGTCACACCGAAGGCTGGGACGAGCTGGCGGCCTTTCTCGACGATTACACCCCGGAGCGCGTGGCCGCCATTACCGGCCTGCGTGAAGCCGACATCCGCCAGGCAGCAGAATGGATCGGCACTGCCGGGGAGTGGATGAGCTGCTGGACCATGGGCCTCAACCAGAGCGTCCACGGTACCTGGCACAGCAACGCCCTGTGCAACCTGCACCTGGCCACCGGCGCTATCTGCCGTCCCGGCAGCGGGCCGTTTTCGCTGACCGGCCAGCCCAATGCCATGGGCGGCCGCGAGATGGGCTACATGGGCCCCGGCCTGCCGGGCCAGCGTTCAGCGCTGGTGGCGGCGGACCGCGCCTTCGTCGAGGAGCAATGGCGCCTGCAACCGGGCAGCCTGCGCAGCGAGGGCGGCGAGGGTACGATCGCGTTGTTCGAGCAGATGAAGGCGGGCGAGGTAAAAGCCTGCTGGGTGATCTGCAGCAACCCGGTGGCCAGCGTTGCCGACCGCCAACAAGTGATCGACGGCCTGCGCCAGGCCGATCTGGTGATCACCCAGGACGCCTTCCTCGACACCGAGACCAACCGCTACGCCGACATCCTCCTGCCTGCCGCGCTGTGGGCCGAAGGCGAGGGCGTGATGATCAATAGCGAACGCAACCTGACGCTGATGCCACCTGCGGTCCAGGCCCCGGGCCAGAGCCTGGCGGACTGGCAGATCATTGCCCGGGTCGCCTGCGCCATGGGCTTCACCGAGGCCTTCGATTACCCCAACGCCGAGGCGGTGTACGACGAGATTCGGCGTTTCTGGAACCCGGCGACCGGCTACGACCTGCGTGGCGTCGGTTATGAACAATTGCGCCACGGTCCACGGCAATGGCCCTGCGCGCCGGGTCGCGAAGATGACCGCAGCCCACTGCGTTATCTGAACGACGGCAGCAGCCAGCCACTGTTGCACGATGCCGAGGGCAATGCACCTGCCCTGGCATTCCCCACCACCAGCGGCAAGGCGCGCTTCTTCGCTCGGCCCTGGCTGCCAGCCCCCGAACTGCCAGACGCCGACTACCCGCTGGTGCTCAACACCGGCCGCGTGCAGCACCAGTGGCACACCCTGACCAAGACCGGCAAGGTTCCGGCGCTGAACAAGCTGGAGCCTGGGCCCTTCGTTGAAGTCCACCCTGATGATGCTGCCCGCCTGGGCATCGCCGACAAGGACCAGGTTGCCATCCGCTCACGTCGCGGTCAGGCCATATTGCCAGCGCGCATCAGCGATCGGGTCATGCCCGGCAACTGCTTTGCGCCGTTCCATTGGAATGACCTGATCGGCGAGCAGCTGGCGATCAATGCCGTCACCTGCGCTGCAGTCGACCCGCTGTCGCTGCAGCCGACGTTCAAACATTGCGCGGTGGCGCTGGAACGGGTTGCTGGCGAGCGCATCGATGCCCTCGAACTGAACACTGCCATCCCGGAGCTTGCCCGCATGCCGACCGCGTCCCTGTCCCGCCTGCTTGGCCTGGACACCCTGCCAGCTCCGGTGCTGGCGGATGACGAGCGTCATTACCTGCAGGGCTTCCTGCTCGGCCTCGACCAGGTGCGTGCCGAGGGCGTGCCCAGCCTGCCAGCCAGCGCGCCATTGGCTGCTTCGCGGCGGCTGTTCGTCGATGGTTTGCTGGCAGGTTTGTTTGCGCAACCAGCCGCCACCCCGGCCATCGCCGCGCCGCGCCACCAGGTGCTGTGGGCTTCGCAGACGGGCAATGGCGAGGCGCTTGCCGAGCGTTGCGCCGAGCGCCTGCGCAGCGCGGGTCTGGAGGTACAGGTCAGCTGCATGGAGGCGGTCAGCCCCAGCCAGTTGCAAGGCGCCGCCAGTGTGGTGCTGATCACCAGCACCTTCGGTGACGGTGACGCGCCTGACAGCGCCACGGCATTCTGGCAGGCGCTGCAGGGTGAGCAAGGCGCCTGCTGCGCGGAGCTGCCATACGCCGTGCTGGCCCTGGGTGACTCCAGTTACGACCAGTTCTGTGGCTTTGGCCGCAAGCTCGACCAGCGTCTGGCCGAACTGGGCGGGCGCCGCTTGCTGCAGCGAGTCGATTGTGAACCGGATTTTGACGAGGCATTCACCGGTTGGCTCGAAGCCTTGCTGCCCGTACTTGGCAGCACGGGGGCATCAGCACCCGTCAGTGCGCCATCGTCTGTCGCTCGTTACAGCAAGCAGCAGCCGTGGTCGGCCCCACTGCTTGCCAATCAACTGCTCAATGGCCCGGGTGCGCGCAAGGAAACCCGCCAGCTGGTGTTCGACCTTTCCGGCAGCGGCTTCAGCTATGCCGCCGGTGATGCCTTGGGCGTATGGCCGCGCAATTGCCCGACGCTGGTCGAGGAATTGCTGGCGCTGATGCACCTCGATGGCCAGGCGTCGGTGGAATTGAAAGGGCAGCCGGCGATGCCACTGGCCGAGGCCCTGGAAAGCCATCTGGAAATCGCCAAGGTTACCCCGCAGCAACTGCAGGTGTTCAGTACGCATGCCGCCGACCTGCAGCGCCTGCTGCAACCCGAGTGCAAGGCCGAACTGCAGGACTGGCTGTGGGGCCGGCAGTTGGTCGACGTGCTGCGGGCGTTCCCTCAGCAGTTGCCGCTGGCCACTTGGCTCGATCTGCTCAAGCCGCTGCAGCCGCGGCTGTATTCGATCAGCTCAAGTCCATTGGCTCATCCGGACCAGGTACACCTGACCGTCTCTACGGTGCGCTATGGCGAGCGCAAAGGCGTGTGCTCCACCTTCCTCGCCGATCGGGCGAAATCACTGAAGGTGGCGATCTTCCCGCAGGTATCGAAGCACTTTCGTCTGCCCGAGGACGACACGGTGGCAGTGATCATGGTCGGCCCCGGCACCGGTATCGCGCCGTTCCTTGCCTTCCTCGAAGAACGTGAGGCACAGGGTGCCAAAGGGGGTAACTGGCTGTTCTTCGGCGAACAGTATGCGGCCACGGATTTCTACTATCAGGAACAGCTTCAGGCCTGGCAGGCGAGCGGGCATCTGCGCCTGGACACGGCGTTCTCGCGGGACCAGGCCGAGAAGATCTATGTACAGCAGCGCATGGTCGAACAGGGGGCGCAGTTGTGGCAGTGGTTGGAGGCGGGGGCGTACTTCTATGTGTGTGGTGATGCGCAGCGCATGGCCAAGGATGTGGATGCGGCGTTGCGTGAGGTCATAGCCGTGCACGGAGGCGTGGATGCCGATGCCTATGTCGAAGCGTTGAGCAAGGCCAAGCGGTACCGGCGTGATGTGTATTGATGTGCTCCAGGATGGGGAGTGTTGCACTTTAAATGTGCGTTGGCAGTGCCGGCCCTTTCGCGGGACAAGCCCGCTCCTACAGGTAATTTGTAGGGCGGGCTTGTCCCGCGAAAGGGCCGGCACAGGAAAACACTATTGGCACGGTCTCTGCTTTACCTCTAGTACAACAAAGCCCACTGATCAACGGCGATCAACCTGGGCCACCCACCGTGATGAATACAGGCAAAGGCGCCTGGAGCTTCGGCTCCAGGCGCTTTTTTTTTGATCGAGGATCGGCTTATGAAGGCAACAGCGAGCGGGCAACGAGAGCGACTGGTCATCGTCGGCAACGGCATGGTCGGCCACCACTGCGTGGAGCAACTGGTCGAACGCGGTGCCCTTGAGCGCTTCGAGCTGCACGTGTTCGGTGAAGAGCGCCAGCGGGCCTACGACCGCGTTCACCTGTCGGAGTATTTTGCCGGCAGCTGTGCCGAGACCCTGGCCCTGTGTGGGCAGGACTACTACGGCAACAGCGGCGTGTACCTGCATCTGGGCGAAGCGGTGCTGGAGATCGACCGCGAACGCTGCGAGGTGGTGACTGCCGAGGGCCGCTACGGCTATGACCAGTTGGTCCTGGCCACGGGGTCCTACCCGTTCGTGCCTCCGATCGAAGGCTCCAGCGGCAACGCCCGCCTGGTCTACCGTACCCTCGACGACCTCGATGCCATTCGCGCTGCTGCCGGCCAGGCGCGCCGCGGCGTGGTAGTCGGTGGCGGCCTGCTCGGCCTGGAAGCCGCCAACGCATTGAAGTCCCTCGGCCTTGAGGCGCACGTGGTGGAATTCGCCCCGCGGCTGATGCCGGTGCAGCTGGACGGTGAAGGCGGCGCCGCGCTCAAGGCGCAGATCGAAGCGTTGGGCGTGGGCGTGCACCTGTCGCGTGCCACCCAGTCGATCTGCGCGGGTGAGGCCTACCGCTACCGCATGAATTTCGACGGCGGCGAACACCTGGAAACCGACCTGATCGTGTTCTCTGCCGGTATCCGCCCACAGGATGCCCTCGGCCGTGCCAGCGGCCTGGAGATCGCCGCACGCGGTGGCGTGGTGATCGACAACCACTGCCGCAGCAGCGACCCGCGCATCTTCGCCATCGGTGAATGCGCCTCGTGGAATGGCAGCGTGTTTGGCCTGGTCGCTCCGGGCTATAGCATGGCGCGCAACCTGGCTGCGTTGTTGACGGGCGAAGCCGCCAGCGCCTTCACCGGTGCCGACATGTCGACCAAACTCAAGCTGCTGGGCGTGGATGTCGGCTCCATCGGCGATGCCCACGGCGCCACGCCGGGTTCGCGCAGCTACCGCTTCATCGACGAGGCCAACAGCGCCTATCGCCGGCTGGTGGTGGATGCCAGCGGCAAGCACGTGCTCGGCGCGGTGCTGGTGGGCGACAACAGTTACTACGACACCCTGCTGCAGTACGCGCAGAACGGCATTGCCCTGCCGGCCGACCCGGCAGCGTTGATCCTGCCGCAGAGTGGCGGTGCGCCTGCGCTCGGCGCCGACGCGCTGCCCGACAGCGCGACCATCTGCTCGTGCCACAACGTCAGCAAGGGCGCGGTGTGCGCGGCCATCGACAGTGGCTGCGGCGACCTGGCTGCGGTCAAGGGCTGCACCAAGGCCGGCAGCGGCTGTGGCGGTTGCGCGGCGCTGCTCAAGCAGGTGTTCGAGCACGAGCTCACCGCCCGCGGCGTGACGGTCGACAAGAGCCTTTGCGAACACTTCGCCTACACCCGTCAGGAGCTCTACGGGCTGGTGCGGGTCGAGGGCATTCGCACCTTCAACGAATTGCTCGAACGCCACGGCAAGGGCCATGTCGGCTGCGACATCTGCAAGCCGGCGGTGGGCTCGATCCTCGCCTCGTGCTGGAACCAGCCGATCATGGACTCGGCGCTGGTGCCGCTGCAGGACACCAACGATACCTTCATGGCCAACATGCAGAAGAACGGCACCTACTCAGTGGTGCCGCGTATCCCGGGTGGCGAGATCACCCCTGACAAGCTGATCGTGATCGGTCAGGTGGCGAAAAAGTACGACCTCTACACCAAGATCACCGGCGGCCAGCGCATCGACCTGTTCGGCGCCCAGTTGCACGAGCTGCCGCTGATCTGGGGCGAGCTGATCGCAGCCGGCTTCGAGACCGGCCACGCCTATGGCAAGTCGACGCGCACGGTGAAGTCGTGCGTGGGCAGCACCTGGTGCCGCTACGGCGTGCAGGACAGTGTCGGCATGGCCCTGCGCCTGGAGGACCGCTACAAGGGCCTGCGCAGCCCGCACAAGCTCAAGTTTGCCGTATCCGGCTGCACTCGTGAGTGCGCCGAGGCGCAGAGCAAGGACATCGGCGTGATCGCCACCGACAAGGGCTGGAACCTGTACATCTGCGGTAACGGCGGGATGCGGCCGCGCCACGCCGAACTGTTCGCCACTGACCTGGACGACGAAACCCTGGTGCGTCTGATCGACCGTGTGCTGATGTTCTACATCCGCACGGCTGACAAGCTGCAGCGCACCTCGGTCTGGCGCGAAAGCCTGGAAGGCGGTCTGGACTATCTCAAGCAGGTGATCCTCGACGACAGCCTGGGCCTGGCGGCCGAGCTGGAGGCGCAAATGCAGCATGTGGTCGACCAGTATGAATGCGAATGGGCCAACGCCCTCAGCGACCCCGAGAAGCTCAAGCGCTTCCGCACCTTCGTCAACGACAAGCGCGCCGACCCGGACGTGCACTTTGTGCGCGAACGCGAACAACGCCGGCCGGCTGCACCGCTGCACCTGATCCCAAACGTCGAGGAGGCTGTCTGATGAACCTGTCCAATGCTGCTGTGAAAACCCAAGAGAACTGGCAGACGGTGTGCCAGGCCGATGACCTGGTGGCCGACTCCGGCGTGGTGGTGTGGCTCGACGGTGCACAGGTGGCGTTGTTCTACCTGCCGGGGCTGGAGCAGAGCCTGTATGCGGTGGACAACCGCGATCCGCGGTCGGGGGCCAACATTATCGGGCGTGGGCTGGTGGGTAGCTTGCAGGGGGAGCTGGTGGTGGCGGCGCCGTTGTACAAGCAGCACTTCAGCCTGCAGAGCGGGGCGTGCCTGGAGGATGCCGGGCAACGGCTGCGGGTGTGGCCGGTGCGGATGAAGGGTGGGGCGGTGGAGCTGGCGGTGGCGTGATAGACCGCTGGGGCTGCAGCGCAGCCCCGGATACACCGTAGCTGGCGATGCGGTAAGCTTGCCGGCATGAACCTCGACACCCGTATCAAGTACCGCCACCTGCTGTGTTTTCTGGAGATTGCCCGGCAGGGCAGCCTGGCCAGGGCGGCGGACATCCTGGCGATCAGCCAGCCGGCGATTTCCAAGACCCTCAAGGAGCTTGAGGACCTGCTCGAAGCACGCCTGTTCGAGCGCAGCCGCCAGGGTGTCGAGCTGACCCCGGCTGGCACGCGCTTCATGCGCTACGCCGGGCCCAGCGTTCAGGCGCTGCGTGATGGCGTCAGCAGCCTGCGTGGCGAAGCGCGGGCGCCGTCGCAGGTGCGCATTGGCGTGCTGTCGACTGTCGAGGGGCTGCTGATGCCCGAGGTACTGTGCCGCCTGCATCAGCGCCACGAGGCGCTGGTGATCAGCGTGGTGACCGGGATCAGTGCGCAGTTGCTCGGGCAACTGCGCCTGGGTGAGCTGGAGCTGGTAGTTGGGCGCATGACCGACAGCCCGCAGATCCAAGGGTTGTCGTTCGAGCACCTGTACAGCGAGTCAATGGCACTGGTGGTGCGCCCTGGCCATCCCTTGCTTTCCAGCGCACTGGTGGAGCGGCAGCGGGTAGGCCAGTATCCGTTGGTGCTGCCGCCACCGGGCACCACGATCCGCCAGCATGCTGACAGCCTGTTCGTGCAGTGCGGCATCCAGATGCCGGCGCAGCGTCTGGAGACCTTGTCGTTGGCATTGAGCCGTCGTTACCTGTTGGGTAGCGATGCGCTGTGGGTGGCGCCGCGTGATGCGGTGCTGCTGGATTTGCGCCGGGGTGAGCTGGCTGAACTGGATCTCGGAGTGCGTGAGCCGGGTGGTTCGGTGGGGATTTGCCGTAATGCGGCATTGCCGTTGAGCCTGCCGGGGCAGTGGGTTTGCGAGGTGCTGCGCGAGCTCGCTGAGCAGTATCGGGAGGGGCGGTATCCTTGAGGTGCATGCCGCAAGTTTTTCAGCGCCTGTGAGATCGAGCGCCGCCCGCGCGGCGCATCGCGAGCTTTGCTCGCTCCTACGTTTGTTTTTGGCCAGTAACGCCTGTGACAGGCGCGCGCGGCCGCCTTGTCTGTACGACGCGATATCGCGCCTGGCGCCAAGGCGTTCACGCGCAAATCCCCCAGGAATAACTGGCCCGAAACAAACGTAGGAGCGAGCGCAGCTCGTGATGCGCCGCGCGGGCGGCGCTCGATCTCACAGGCGCTGAAGATCTTGCGGCAGGCACTCAGAACCCCCCGAAATAAAAAGCCACAAAAACCAGGAAAACCCGGCACAAAGGGTCAATACTGGCCAATGGCTGTAAAGCTTCCATGAAGAAGCCTTTACCTACTGAACTTCCTTACGAAAACCCGCTCTTATGCCGGTAGCCATTGGTGATGGCCGCCTGATAAGCTCGCGGCTTTACCCTGATTGCCCTTATGGCGCATGAACAAGGAAATAGCATGAAACAGCATCGTCTGGCGGCTGCGGTTGCCCTGGTAGGCCTGGTACTGGCTGGCTGTGATCAACAAGCCAGCAGCCCCGAGCTGAAGACTCCGGCACAGAAAGCCTCCTACGGTATCGGCCTGAACATGGGCAAGAGCCTGGCTCAGGAAGGCATGGAAGACCTTGATTCGAAAGCGGTCGCCCTCGGCATCGAAGACGCTGTCGGCAAGAAGGAGCAACGCATCAAGGACGAAGAGCTGGTAGAAGCCTTCACCGCGCTGCAGAAGCGCGCCGAAGAGCGCCTGGCCAAGGCCAGCGAAGAAGCCGCCAGCGCCGGCAAGAAATTCCTCGAAGAAAACGCCAAGAAGCCTGGCGTGGTCACCACCGCCTCCGGCCTGCAGTACGAAGTCGTGAAGAAGGCCGACGGTCCGCAGCCGAAGCCGACCGACGTGGTCACCGTTCACTACGAAGGCAAGCTGATCGATGGCAAGGTGTTCGACAGCTCGGTCGAGCGCGGCAGCCCGATCGACCTGCCAGTCAGCGGTGTGATCCCGGGCTGGGTCGAAGGCCTGCAGCTGATGCACGTTGGCGAGAAGTACAAGCTGTTCATCCCGGCTGAGCTGGCCTACGGCGCCCAGAGCCCGAGCCCGCTGATCCCGGCCAACTCGGTTCTGGTGTTCGACCTGGAACTGATCGCCATCAAGGACCCTGCCCAGCTGCAGGGTGGCGAAGCGCCGGAAGCTGAAGCCCCGGCTGAAGCCCCGGCTGAAGCACCTGCCAAGTAATAACGGCTGGTACCTGCACAACGCCCCGTCCTGACGGGGCGTTGTCGTTTGTGGGGAATGATTCGGCGAACCTCATGCGGCTGCCATGGTCCGAGCAAGAGCAGTGTGAAGAAGCCGCAAGCGTCCTGACGCAAATCGTTTGCGGAACTGAAACGACTGTGTAAAAAACGCCCGATCTGACCGGGGCCCTTGCCTTGTGGGCGCCTGCCGTCACAAACTTCACCCTGTTCACAAGGTTATCCACAATAAATGTGGATAACCTTTCCCTGCTGGAGGCTCCATGAGCGCACCTTGGAATTTCGCCCGTTTCCTGCCCCTGGCCGAGCGCCTGCTCAGCCGCGGCCGGTTGCCGGCCTTGCTGTTCGCAGTGGCCCGCAAAGGCCCGCGCATCGGCCAGTTGCGCGACGACGTCAAACTGCTGCAGTCGCTGTGCCTGGCATGGTGGCGCGGTGAGTACCGTGCCATCAGCCCCAAGGCACTGGTGACTATCGTCGCCGGTTTGCTGTACTTCGTCAGCCCCATCGACGCCATCCCCGACTGGATTCTGGGCGTCGGTTTTCTCGATGACATCGCCGTACTCGGCTGGGTGTTGAAGACCGTGGCCGATGAGCTGGCGCGTTTCAAGGCCTGGCGCGACAGCCAGGCGCCTGAGCGCTTGCGGGTGGTCGAACGCCTTCCCGATACCCCCGAAGCGCTGCGCCTGGAGCGCAATACGCACTGAAATCGAGCAAGTCCCCACAGACTCCCGCGCTTGGTAATATAATTGGCATAAGCGTTATGCCTACGGATTACATGCGGTAATCCTTACGTAAGGGGGTTGTAATGGGTATTCAGGTCATTAGCCGGGACGGTCAGCCCGAGTACGCCGTCGTGCCCTGGGAGCAGTATCAGGCGCTGCTCAAGGCAGCCGGGCAGACACCCGCCGAGGTGGATGTCGAATCAGCGCAACAGAGTTCCCCGGCAGCCAGCCTGCCCGCGTTCAGTGAAGTGGCACAGCTGCGCCAGGCCAAAGGCATCGCCCCTGAGCAGTTGGCGCGTAATGTCGGGGTGAGCCCGGCTTACCTGGCCATGATCGAATCGGGCGAGCGCCAGCCGGATGCTGCGATCCGCCGTGCCCTGGCGTGGCACCTCGGGGTAGCCGGCTGGAGCGAACCCTCATGAGCCAGGTCAGGATCAGCCGACAGCATTGGCAAAACCTGCTGGACGAGCTTGACCTGGCCCGCCGTCAACGCCACCTGCTCACCTACCGTGCGCTGATAGAGCGGCTGCAGTTGCCCAGCCCGGCCATGCAGACCCTCACCGCTGCGCTTGAGTACCTGGCGGTGCTCGATGCTCGTGCCGAGCAGCCGCTGCGCAGTTCGCTGGTCATCAGCCAGGGGGCCAGTCGCTTGCCGCGCACCGGCTTTTTCGAATGCGTGGAGCGCCTGGGGCGCTTCTCTGGGCCGGTGGATGGCATGGAGGCGGCGTCCTGGCATGCTTCCGAGGTTGTCAGGGTGTTCGAGTACAGCTATCCAGAGCATGCCTGAACCCTATGGAAGGGCTGCACCGGCCTCTTCGCGGGTATACCCGCGAAGAGGCCAGCACAGGCAATGCATCTCGATGGATCACGCCGCAGGGGTTGCCATCGGCATCCATTACATCCAGTTCCTTCAAGTCACCATTGCGGCCAAACAGTTCCATGATCTGCCCAAGCGTGGCATTCAGCCCCACCGTCGGTTGTTCCACCAGAGCCACAGGCAGCACCTGCGCCAGTAGCTGCTGACTCTCCCGCACCCCCAACTCCTGCGGCCGCCCCAGCAGGTATCCCTGCACCAGGTCCACCCCCATCTCGGTCAATACCGCCAGCTCTTGCGCCAGCTCGATCCCTTCGGCAATCACCTGCGCCTTCGACGCCCGGGCTATCTGCAGGATGGAGCCGACGAACTCGCGCTTGAGCGGGTCGCGGTGGATGCCATCGATGAAGTGGCGGTCGATCTTCACGTACTCGGGACGCAGCTCCGACCACAAGCGCAGGCTCGAATAGCCCGCGCCTAGGTCGTCCAGGGCGATGGAAAAGCCCATGTCGCGATAGTGGTGCAAGGCATTGGACAGCAGCTGGAAATCGTCGGTAGGCGTGTGCTCGGTCAGTTCGATCACTACCCGGCTGGGTGCCAGCCCCACTTGCTCGAGCAGCTTGAGGGTGCGCCCGGAAGGGTAGTGCGGTTCCAGCAGCGATTCAGGTGAGATGTTGAGAAACAGCTTGCCGTCGAGCCTCTGCTCGCTGAAGCGTCGGCACGCACTTTCCCGGCACGCGGCCTCCAGTTCGGTCAGGTGACCGGCCTGACGGGCGATGGTGAACAGGTTCAATGGAGAATGCAGCGGGCTGTTGGACGGGCCGCGGCTTAAAGCTTCATGGCCGAAGACACGCCGTTCGCTGAGGCAGATGATCGGTTGGAACAGGCTGTGAATGCTGCGCTGAGCCAGAATTGCGCTCAAGGCAGTGAGCTGTTCGGCGACGGTCATGGTGAATTCCTGAAGATGAAGAGGCCAGGCGCATGCCCCCCGGCCGATGTATTTCACGACAGTGCAGTGACCATTTGATGACAGCATGTATTAAATTGCCATCATTGTGGGGTAAACGGCATATTCGCCGTTGTATTGGCGTCAACGGCTGTGATGAAATCCCCGCACCTTTCATTTTTACAAAATTTGTCGTTCAGGGACGAACGTCAGCCAGTGCATTTGCGTGGTGGGCGCCCTGGGTCAGTGGATTGCTCGGGAGACGGGTTTGTCAGCTTCAAAATACAATATGCGCAGCACGGCCCTAGCCCTTGCCGTGGCAGTCGGCGTCAGCGGTTGCGCCAGCATCGAAGAGTTTTCCCATACCCATAGCCGTACGGCCAACTGCCTGCTGGGCGGCACGGTTGGGGCCCTGGCAGGGGCGGCTGCGGGGGCGCTCAGCAACAAGGGCAATGGTGCAGTTATCGGTGGTGCGGTCATTGGCGCAGCCGCCGGTTGCGGTGCGGCGCTGGCGTATAAGGACCGCATCGACCGTTTACGCAGCCTGGCCCAGGAAGAACACCTGCAACTTGACGTTGAAACCCTCAACACCCCGGCGGCCACCGCCAGTGCTGCACCACAGGAGGCGGGTTTCGTCGCCCAGGTGCAGGACGAGGGCATGTTCGCTGTCGGCAGTGCCCAACTCAGCCCCGACGGTGAGCGCCAGGTGCGCAAGTTGGCCAGCGCCTTCGGCGGCCAGCGCGATACAGCGATTCTGGTGGTTGGCCACACTGACGCCACCGGCAGCGCGAGCTTCAATCAGCAGCTTTCCGAGCGGCGGGCACGGGCGGTGGCCAGCATCCTTGCCGAGCAGGGTATTGCACGCCAGCGCATGTACTTCCAGGGGGCAGGGGCCTCACGCCCGGTTGCGGACAACAGTGACCCGCTGCAACGTGGCAAGAACCGTCGAGTCGAGTTCGTCGAGGTCAACGACACCGCCACACTGGTCAAGCGCGTGAATGCCGAGCAGAACAATCCCAAGTACCTGGCCCACGGCACGGCGACGGTGGCCAAGTCACCCGCTCGGCAGGCAAAGCCAGCTGGCAGCTTGCCCGCCAGGCCCAGCGCGACAGAAAAGACGGCGGCTCCCGCGGCAAGCGGGCCAGCATTGGTTGTCCGTAGCGGAACTTTGATCGATTTCGGCGGGGAGGCAGTTTCCAGCAGCCAATGGACACTGGGGCAGACCATCACACCGAAAAGCGGTGGCTTCACACTGGTGTCCCCAGCTTATGCCAGCACCATCCCGGTGAGCAGCTGCGAGGCCGACCAGCCACGCGAAAGCGGCAAGGTGTTCAATCTCGCCAGTGGCCAGGCACTCGACAGCCATCCGACCGCCGACTATCTGCCGGGCTACAACAACCGCGTTTGGGCGCAAACGGTCAATGGTCACCTGGTGACCATTTCGCCAGTGTCGATCCTGCGTATGGATGCGGCGGTCGATCGCCAGCCGTTTATCCAGGTTGTGACTGACTACGCCAAGGGCAATCGCAAGGCGCTGATCAAGGCCGATGCGGTAGCCAACACCTATGAAGGTGAAGTCCGCGTGCTGTACCGGGTGTTCCTCAAAGATCCGCAAGCGCCGGTGTCCTGCATGGACGTGGTATTCAGCAAGGGCAGCGCCAAGGCCACCGATGGCGCGCTGTTCTACCCCCGCCGCGACGGCGAAACCTTTACCGCCCGGTTCGTGCCGGTTCGTACCTGAAACAGGGAAGACACATGCAAGCGTTCAGTTTCAACGAGTTGATGGCATTGGTCGTGGCCAACCGGCTGATCAGTGCCGGGGTCATGCTGGCCCTGGTTGCGGCGATCCTGTGCGTTATGCACTGGAAACAAGTGGTGTATACCGCCATGCGTGTCTGGCACGGCCTGCCGCTGATCGGCACGGTCGCCCGCCTGGCCCGGGCCAGTACCATTGCCGACAAGCGCAAATGGCTACTGAGCGAAACCACTTTGTGCGACGCCTATTACGACTATTACCAGGATGTCGGTGAAAAGAACGCCGAGTACTACAACAAGTGCGAAGCATATCTGGACGCCATCGGTGAAAGCGATCGCCGTGAACGTCCGCTCTGGGTCCTGGTGTTGACCTTCTTGCTTATCCTGTTCGAAGCCGTCGGTTTCGCCTATGTCCTGGTACCGTTCATCAACCAGAACCTTTCGAGCAACGACCAGACCTACCTGGGCTGGATGGCGGCGTTCTTGCTGTCGATCATCTCTGCCGGCTTCGCCGAAGCGGCAGGTCGCGCCATTCACCATAATGCCCTGGTCAGCAAGGCTCGGCACTGGTGGGAGAGCGACCCCGAGCGGGGCAGCAATGCTTTGAAGCAACTGCCGGGTATCCGCATCAAGGATACCTACAGCGATAACGGTGCCAAGGACTACAACCGTATCCTCGCGCGCCTCAATACCAATCACACAGTCACGCCCAAGCGCGGTTGGATCATCGGTTGTGCCCTGGTCGTGTTGATCATGGCCAGTGCGGCGTTTGGCATTCGTGCCTACCAGCTCAAGAGCATCGAGACCGAGATGGTCGGCAACCCGGACATCTTTGCCCAGCAGGTCGAGGGCGAAGCCAGCCCGTTCGAGCTGCCCGATGACTCGGCGACCCTGAACCAGCAGGCCAGCGACAACACCCTGACCGACAAGATGGACGCCATCCGCAGTGCGTCGCTGATCACCTTCGTCGTGCTGTCGGTCATTTACATCGCCATCCAGGCAGTGAGCGTCTGGCTGGCCTCAATCTTCGGTTTCGCGGGTGTGGAGTCGAAGAAGGCCTGGGCGTATTCGCATGCCTTCAACAATGCTGACGAACTCGAACGCTGGATGGAAAACCAGCGCATCCGTATCAGTGCCCATGCCGACCACAAGTTGCGCAAGCTGCAGATGAAGCTGTCGCGTCGCCCGACCACCAACCCGGACGTGGCGGTGGCCATTGACGCCTCGCAGAACCGCGACTTCAACGCCTTCGTGCGCCTGCGCCAGGAAGACAGCCATGCCCGCCAGGTGGCCACTGCCAGCCCAGCCAAGGTAGAGCCGGGCTCGCCAGCCGAAGCCGCGCCGCAGGATGTTGTCGCGGCGCCTCGGGAAGCCTTGCCCGAGATGCCTGCCGCAGCCCTGGACGCCTTGCGTAAAAAGGATCTGACGGGCTACAGCGACGAGCAGTTGCGCACCATCTGCCAGGCCAAGGGGTTTGACCTCGGTGCGGTGCTGGGACTGCGCGATGAACAGAAATTGTTGAAAGACTTCGAAGGCGTCTGAATGAAGCTCAAGACCTTGTTCGCCGCACTGTTCTGCCTGCCTGCGCTGGCCCAGGCCAGCGAGCGCAACGACGTTCCCGACTGCTATGGCCATGCCAGGATTGATGCGTTCCGCCAGGCGGGCAGCGGACGTGAGCTGACGGTGATCGTTGACCAGACCATCCCGATGCCCGAGAGCATCCAGAAAGCCGCCTGGGCCCAGGTAAACCATTTCGTCGGCCCTGGCGACAAGCTGCGCCTGTACAGTTTCTCGGCATTCGTGCCGGGCAAGTACATGCAGCTGCGTTTCGCCGGCGAACTGAATACACCTCTGCCAGGCAATGTTCGTGATGATGTCGGTATGCAGTCGCTGCGTACTTTCGACAAATGTCTAGTGCAGCAGCAGGCGTTCTTGCACAAGAAATTCGGGCAGGTATTCGTCCAGAGCCTTCGTGAGGCGACCGAGGACATTCCGCGCAGCGAGATTTTTCATTCGCTGCGCGACATTGGTAACGACCTGGCCTCACGCCCGGCCGACGAGCGCGTGATCCTGCTGCTGTCGGACATGCTGGAAAACAGTGACTTCGGGAGTTTCTACGCCAACAACCGAATTCGTGACCTCAACCCGGCGGCTGAGCTCAAGCGTGTTGGCGAGCGCCAGTTGTTTGCCAACCTGCAGGGGGCCCGCGTTTATGTCGCTGGCGCCGGACTGGTGACCCAGGACGTCAAGCACGCCTACCGTTCGGGCAAGACCATGGAGCAGTTGCAGCAATTCTGGAGCGGCTATTTCGCCGGCTCCAACGCCTCGCTGGCGGCATTTGGCACACCGAGCCTGAATGTCGACCTGCAGTAAACGGGCGAAAAAAAGGGGCGAACATGCAAATGTTCGCCCCTTTTTCTTTCAGCCTGTGCTGAGCGTTACTTCTTGGCCATCTTGGTGCTTTCGCTCAGGTAGTCGATGAGGATGCGACCGGTCTCGGCCAGGTAGGCGTCGTCTTCCGGCTTGGTCTTGTCATCCTCTTCCGGCAGGGCGTCCTCGTCGACTTTCTTCAGCTCCTTGAGCGGCTCCTCACCCTTGGCCTTGCGACGGATGTTCTCCATCGCCAGTTGCTTGGCTTCGACGTCATCGTGGCGGGCGCGGCGCTCCTGCTCGTTGAGGCTGACGGTCTTCTCGTCCATCAACTTCTGGGTCAGGGCCAGGCGGTCACGGATGTAGGTGAACTCGGCATCCTTGGCGCTGCGTGCGTTATGCTTGGCCTTGAGGTCAGTCAGGAACGGCTTGAACGGGTCGACTGCTGGCTTGACCACCGGGCGGATGGTGTCCCACGGCATGGCCTCAGGCAGGGCGCTTTCGCCGATTTCCTTGGTGTCGATGATCGACGGGTAGTCGATGTCCGGGAGCACGCCCTGGTGCTGGGTGCTCTGCCCGGAGACCCGGTAGAACTTGGCCAGGGTCAGCTTCAGCTCGCCATGGTTGAGGGGCTGGATGGTCTGCACGGTGCCTTTGCCGAAGGTCTGGCCACCGATGATCAGCGCACGGTGGTAGTCCTGCATGGCGCCGGCAAAGATCTCCGAGGCTGAGGCCGACAGGCGGTTGACCAGCAGCGCCATCGGGCCTTTGTAGAATGCGCCCGGGTTTTCGTCTTCGAGCACGTCGACACGGCCGTCGCTGTTGCGTACCAGCACGGTCGGGCCTTTCTCGATGAACAGGCTGGTCAGCTCGGTGGCTTCCTGCAGGGAACCCCCGCCGTTGTTGCGCAGGTCGATGACCACGCCGTCGACTTTTTCCTTCTGCAGTTCGGTGAGCAGTTTCTTCACGTCGCGCGTGGTGCTCTTGTAGTCTGGGTCACCGGCACGGTAGGCCTTGAAGTCCAGGTAGAAGGCCGGGATCTCGATGATGCCGAGCTTGTAGTCACGCCCGTCCTGTTTGAGCTTGAGCACCGACTTCTTCGCCGCCTGCTCCTCGAGCTTCACGGCTTCGCGGGTGATCGAGACGATCTTGCTGGTCTGGTCGCTTGGTGCATTGTTGGCCGGGATGACCTCCAGGCGCACCACCGAGCCTTTCGGGCCACGGATCAGCTTGACCACTTCGTCCAGGCGCCAGCCGACCACGTCGACCATTTCCTTGTTGCCCTGGGCGACGCCGATGATCTTGTCCGCCGGTGCTACCTGCTTTGTCTTGGCGGCCGGGCCTGCCGGCACCAGGCGCACGATCTTGACCTGGTCGTTGTCGCTCTGCAGCACCGCGCCGATGCCTTCGAGCGACAGGCTCATGTTGATGTCGAAGTTCTCGGCGTTGTCTGGCGACAGGTAGTTGGTGTGCGGGTCGTAGGACTGGGCGAAGGTATTGATGTAGGCCTGGAAGATGTCCTCGGCACGGGTCTGGTCCAGGCGCGCCAGCTGGTTCTTGTAGCGCTTGGTCAGGGTTTCCTGGATCTGCTTCGGCTCTTTGCCGGCGATCTTCTGGCGCAGCACCTCGTCCTTGACGCGCTTGCGCCACAGGTCGTCGAGCGCGGCCTGGTCCTTCTCCCACGGGGCATCCTTGCGGTCGATCAGCAAGGTTTCGTGGGTGGTGAAGTCCATCTTGTCGACGCCCTTGGCCAATTCGCCCAGGGCGAAGTCCAGGCGCTGCTTGACGCGGTCGAGGTAGCGCTTGTAGATGGTGAAGCCAGGGTCGAGGTTGCCGCTCTTGAGGAAGTCGTCGAACTGCGTCTTCCACTTGTCGAATTCGGCGATGTCGGCTGCGGTGAAGTAGCTGCGGGCCGGGTCGAGCAGCTTGATGTAGCTGTCGTAGATGATCACCGAGCGGGCGTCATCGAGCGGCGGCTTGCTGTAGTGGTGACGCTTGAGCAGTTCCACCACGTTGAGGCTGGCGACGATTTCGTCGCGGTCCGGCTGCAAGCTGTCCCACTTGTTGGCGGCCGCCGCATTGCCGCCGAGCGTGAGGCTGCCCAGGCCAACCATCAGGGCCAGGGCGGTGCTTGGGAGGAAATGCTTCATGCTGATTCGACGTGGAGGCAATTGATCACGCATAGTAGGCCGTCTTTTCCGTTCGCCGGTTCCATCGGAGCCGGACAAATACTGCAAAAAGCCTGGGGAGCGGGCTCCTCAGGCTCAGTCTGTGATTTAACTATGGAGGCACTGTGAAGGCATTGCAAGGCGTTGACGGACATGTGGCCTGGGTCGAGGCCGAACGCCCGGCCTGTGACGCGGGCCAAGTGCGCATTCGAGTGGCTGCTGCGGGGCTGAACCGCGCCGATCTGCTGCAGATGAAGGGCCTGTATCCACCGCCGCCAGGCGCCAGCCCGTACATGGGCCTGGAGTGCGCCGGGGTGATCGAGGAAGTCGGTGCCGGCGCTGATTGGCGCGTGGGCGACCGTGTTTGCGCGCTGCTGGCCAGCGGTGCCATGGCTGAAGAAGTGGTAGTCGATGCCCGCCATGTATTGCCGGTACCAGAGGGCTTGAGCCTGCACGAAGCGGCGGCGCTGCCGGAGGTGTATGCCACGGCGTGGCTGAACATCTTCCAGCTGGGCAAGGTGAAGGCCGGTGAAAAAGTGCTGGTGCATGCTGGCGCCAGTGGCGTGGGCTCGGCGGCGATCCAGTTGTGCAAGGCGTTTGGCAGCCCGGTATGGGTCAGTGTCGGTTCCCAGGACCGTCTGGACTACTGTGAGGCGCTGGGTGCTGCGGGTGGCGTGGTGCGTAACCAGAACCTCGACGCGCTGGAAGGCTTCGGGCCGTTCGATGTGATTCTGGACCCGGTGGGTGCCAGCTATGGCGAGCTCAACCTGAAACTGCTGGCCCGTGACGGGCGTTGGGTGATCATCGGCCTGATGGGCGGGCGCAAGTTCGAGCTGGACCTGGCCCAGGTGCTGGGCAAGCGCCTGGAGATTACCGGCTCGACCCTGCGCAACCGCGATGACGGCTTCAAGGCCGAGCTGCTGCGCGAACTGCAGCAGCAGGTGTGGCCGCTGTTTGCCGAAGGGCGCCTGTCGCCGCAATTGGTCGATACCTACCCGGTGGAGTTTGCCCAGGCGGCGTATGCGGAGCTTGAGAGCAACCAGGTGTCCGGCAAGCTGGTGATGATCATCGACCCTAGCCTGGCTTAAGCAGGCCAGGCCTTTGCGGGGCAAGCCCGCTTCTACAGGCCCATCACCGGATTCAAGGCCGGCGACGCACCTGTAGGAGTGGGCTTGCCCCGCGAAAGGGCCGGTACAGGTGCCTGAGATCTCAGCTCCAGCTCAACACCGGCCAGCCATTAGTCTCGGCATGCTCCCTGAGCACCGCGTCCGGGTTCACCACATGCGGATGATCGACCTTCAGCAACAGCGGCAGGTCATTGCGCGAATCGGAATAGAAACTCGCGCCTTCCAGGTTCTCCTGCTCCTGGTCCAGCCATTCCAGCAAACGGGTGATCTTGCCCTCGCGGTAGGTCAGCACCCCGTGGGTATTGCCGGTATACACCCCGTTCACCGCTTCCAGCTCGATCGCCAGGTACTCATCCACCCCCAGCCGCGCCGCAATCGGCCCGACCAGGTGCGTGCCTGAGGCGGAAATGATCAGGATCCGGTCACCGCGTCGGCGATGCTCGGCAATGCAGCGGCAGGCGTCGCCGTAGATGATCGGCTCGATCACCTCCTCGACCCACGGCTCCACCAGATGCTCGACTTCCTCCAGCGTGCGTCCGGCAATCGGCTCCAGGCTGAAGGCCATGTAATCCTCCATCTGCAAGTGGCCCTTGCCGTAGGCCTCCATCAGTTCATGGTCGCGGCGCAGGAACTCCTTGCCATCGACCCAGCCCAGCCGGGCCATCTGTTCACTCCACAGCGACGCGCAGTCGCCGTGGATCAGGGTTTCGTCCAGATCGAAAATTGCCAGTGCCATCTTGCTGATTCTCCTTAGGCCACTTCGCGCAGCGCCGTGGGGTCGATCGACAGGGAAACCCGCTGGCCGTCGGCATGCAGGTCCTCGGGCGAACGGTTGAGCACGTCGACCACCAGTTCCACCTCACGCACTTTTACGCGGTAGCGGATGACGTTGCCAAGCAGGCTGTGACTGCGCACCTCGGCGTCCAGTTCACCGTTGACGCCCAGGGTGATCGACTCCGGGCGGATTGCCAGGCGGCCGGCCACCGGGCGTTGCAGCAGGCGGCTGGCGCTGTCGGCGTCGAGCAGGTTGTAGTTGCCGATGAAACCGGCGGCGAACAGGTCCACCGGCTCTGTGTAGAGGGTTTCGGCATCGCCGCTCTGGACGATGCGCCCCTGGTTCATCAGGAAGATGCGGTCGGACATGGTCAGCGCCTCCTCCTGGTCGTGGGTGACGAAAATGGTGGTCAGCCCAAGCTCGCGCTGGATCGCGCGGATCTGCTCACGCAGGTGCTTGCGAATGCGCGCATCCAGCGCCGACAGCGGTTCGTCGAGCAGCAGCAGGCGCGGGCGGGTGACCAGCGAACGGGCCAGGGCCACGCGCTGGCACTGGCCGCCGGACAGCTGGTGCGGGTAGCGCCCGGCGAAGTTGCCCAGTTCCACCAGGTCCAACGCTTCACGCACACGCTGCTGGCTTTCATCGGCCTTGACCTTCTGCATGCGCAGGCCGAAGGCCACGTTCTGCTCCACGGTCATGTTGGGGAACAGCGCATAGCTCTGGAACACCATGCCGATGCCACGCTTCTGCGGGCTTACCGGCACGATGTCTTGGCCGTCGAGGAGGATCTTGCCACCGTCCACCGGGGTCAGGCCGGCGATGCAGCGCAGCAGGGTGGACTTGCCGCAGCCGGACGGGCCGAGCAGGGTAACGAATTCGCCGCGTTCGATCTGGCAGTCGATGTGCTCGAATACCGGGCTGCCGGCATAGCTTTTTTGCAGGTTATGTACGCTGACGAAGCTCATGTCAGGTTTTGTCCTTGTTCAGGCGGTTGGCGACCCAGGTCAGCACCAGCACGAAGGCGAAATACGAGATCACCAGCGCGCTGTTGAAGTGGCCACTGCTGTTGCGCATGTTGTTCAGGTAAACCTGCAGGGTCTCGTAGCGGGTGCCGACCAGCAGGTTGGCGAACACGAACTCACCAAACAGGAACGAGAACGACAGCAGCAGCGCCACCATCAGGCCCTTGCGCAGGTTCGGCAGCACCACCAGCAGGGCGGCTTGCCAGGTGCTGGCGCCGAGCAGCTGGGCAGCGTCCATCAGGTCGCGCAGGTTGATCGCCTGCAGGTTGTTGGTGATCGCCCGGTACATGAATGGCAAGGCGATGGTGAAGTAGCAGCCGATCAGGATCCACGGCGTGCCGACCATCGCCATCGGGCCGCTGCCATAGAGCTGCAGCAGGCCAACCGACGACACCACCGGCGGCACCGCGAACGGCAGCAGGATGAGGATGTTCATCAGTGCGTCGAGTTTCGGGAAATGGTAGTGCACCACAAACAGCAGCGGCAGGATCAGCACCACCGACAGCAGCAGTGCGCCCACGCACACCAGCAGCGATTGGCCGAACGCGGCCAGGAAGCGTGGTTCGCTCCACAGCGCGACGTACCATTTGAAGGTCAGGCCGCTGGGCAGCAGGCTCGCCGACCAGCTGGTGGCCAACGAGTAGAGCAGGGTGCCGGCCAGCGGCAGCAGCAGGATCAGGAACAGCAGGTACACCACCAGCCGATGGTAGAGCCCGGCGGAGGTTTTTTCAGCGCGCATGGTAGCTCCTCTTGAGCAGCCATTGATGAACCACCGTGACCAATGTCATCAGCCCCACCAGCACCATTGCCAGGGCGCTGGCCAGGTTCGGGTCGAGGCTGATGTCGCCGGCCACCAGGCCGGCGATGCGGATCGGCAGCACGTTGAAGTTGCCGGTGGTCAGGGCATAAACGGTGGCATAGGCGCCGAGGGCGTTGGCCAGCAGGATGACGAAGGTGCCGAGCAGCGCCGGGGTCAGTACCGGCAGGCCGATATGCCGCCAGAACTGCCAGTGGCTGGCGCCGAGCAGCGCCGCGGACTCGCGCCAGTCTTCGCGCAGGGCGTCGAAGGCCGGGTAGAGCAGCAGCACGCCGAGCGGGATCTGGAAGTAGGTGTACACCAGGATCAGGCCGCTCTTGGAGTAGATGCTGAAGTCCTCCAGCAGGCCGATCTGTTTCAGCAGCAAGGTCAGCGCGCCGTTGAATCCGAGCAGGATGATGAAGGCGAAGGCCAGCGGCACCCCGGCAAAGTTGCTGGTCATGTTGGCGAAGGCGCTGACGAAGTCGCGCAGCTTCGAGTCGACCTGGCGCAGCGAATAGGCGCCGAGGGTGGCGATGACGATGCCGAACAGGCTCGACCAGAAGCTGATCTCCAGGCTGCGTTGCAGCGCCTGCAGGTAGAACTTGGAGGCGAACACCTTGCTGAAGTTTTCCACGCCCCAGCCGGCTTCCGATTGCAGGCTGTTGATGGCCACCCAGGCCAGCGGGGCGATCTGGAAGATCACGAAGAACACGGCGAACGGCAGCAGGCAGAGCAGGGCCAGGTAGCGACCACGGTTGCCGGCCTTCACTTGAGCAGCTCCCAGCACACGGTCTTGTCATGCGCGGCGCCCAGCAGCTTGCAGATGGTCCCGCACAGTTCAGTCTGCAGCGGTTTGGCGGCCGGGTCGAGGCTGAAGGCGTCGCCGAACACGAACAGCGGCACCTCACGCTCCTCGGCCAGCAGGCCGTTGTGCGAGCGGTCGTTGTTCATGCCGTGATCGGCGGTGACCAGCACCTGGTAACCCTCTTCGAGCCAGCCCGGCAGGTAGTCGGACAACAGGATGTCGGCGCTGCGCGCGGCATTGCGGTACTGGCTGCTGTCCAGGCCATGGCGGTGGCCGACATCGTCGATGCTCATCGGGTGCACCAGGAGGAAATTCGGCGCATGGCGGCGACGCAGGTATTCGCCGTCGGCCAGCAGGTGTGAATCAGGGTAGCGATCGTCCCAGTAGAACAGGCCGTGCTGGATCGGCAGCTTTGGCGCGTGGGTGTGACGGTCGCGCTGTGGGTCGAAGGGGGAGCGGTTGTACAGCTCGCTCATCCAGTGATAGGCCGCCGCCGCGGTGCCCAGGTTGGCTTCGCGGGCGTAGTGGAACACGCTGCGCTGGTTGGACAGGCGGTTGACGTTGTTGTGCACGATGCCGCTGTCGATCGGCGCCACGCCGGTGAGGATGCACTCATACAGCGGCCGTGACAGCGAAGGCAGTTCGCATTCCATGCGGTAGAGCGCGGCTCGGTCGGCCTCGACGTAGGCGTGCAGGTGGCCCATGGCGTGGTGGGCGACCTGGTAGTTGAGGCCGTCGAGCAGGACCAGGATGACGTTGTGGTTCATTTGAAGCTCCGCGGGTTTTCAAGAGCGGCCGCTTTGCGGCCTTTCGCGGGTCAAGCCCGCTCCTACAGGCCGGCGCGGGCCTGCAGGAGCGGGCTTGACCCGCGAACGAGGGCGCAGCCCTCGCTGTTACTCCATCTCGATGATCACTTGCTCCTGCCACATCTGCGGCAGTTTCTTCGAGGTCGCTTCCCACACCTCGGCATCCTTGATCGGCTGCGCCGCCTTGTACTGCTCGTTCGGCAGCAACTTGGCCTGCACATCCTCCGGCAGCTTCAGGTGCTCGGCACGGATCGGCCGCGCATGCCCCTTGGCCAGGTTGATCTGCCCGGCGTCGCTGAAGATGTACTCACGCGCCAATTTGGCCGCGTTCGGGTGCTTGGCGTACTTGTTGATGATGGTGGTATAGCCGGAGATCACCGTACCGTCAGATGGGATCAGCACTTCGAAGCGCTTGGGGTCGATCTGCTCGCGGTAGCTCAGGCCGTTGAAGTCCCACACCACACCGACCTCGACTTCGCCTTTCTCGATGGTCTGGATGGTCGGGTTGGCCAGCGACAGGCGCTTCTGCTGGGCCAGCTTGGTGAACAGCTGCAGGCCAGGTTCGATATTCTTCTCGTCACCTTTGTAGGCGATGGCCGCAGCCAGCACGCCGTTGGCAGCCTGCGCGGCGGTGCTGACGTCACCGATGGCAACCTTGTACTTGCCTTTTTCCAGGTCGTGCCAGCTGGTCGGGCGATCGCCTTCCTTGACCAGGTCTTTGTTGATGATGAAGGCAATGGTGCCGGTATAGGCCAGCGCCCAGTGGCCGTCCTTGTCCTTGGCCCAGTCAGGTACCTGGTCCCAGGTGCTTGGCTTGTACGGCTGGGTCACGCCCTTGTTGAAGGCGATCGGGCCGAAGGCGGCACCGACGTCACCGATGTCGGCGCTGGCGTTGTCCTTCTCGGCTTCGAACTTCGCGACTTCCTGAGCCGAACTCATGTCGGTGTCACTGTGCTTGAGGCCGTATTTGCTGGCCAGGTCTTCCCAGGTGCCTTTCCAGTTGGCCCAGGCATCGGGCATGCCCACGCTGTTGACGTTGCCTTCCTTGCGGGCGGCGTCTTCCAGGGCCTTGATGTCGGGGCCGGCGGCCATCGCCGAGGTGCACAGGGTAATGGCCGAGCCGAGCAGTGACGCCATGAACAACTTTTTCATCCGAAGCTCCTTGGGTGGGTGCCTTTAGCGATCGTTGTTATGAATGAAGCTGTTTTTGCTGACCGTTGGTCTAGGTCAGCAAAGCTTGAGCCAAGGTAGGCCGTTTGCGTGACAGTTTGATGTAGGGCAGGGCTTGCAAAGGCCTTGAAGCTACAGCGTAGACCACCCGATCATCCCGGCTTTGCTGGCTTGGCGCGTTTCCGGCAGTGGCTGACCAAGGCTTTTGTCACAGGATGTTCATCAGCCCTGCCTAGGCTTGCACTATTCTCCAGAGGCCTCGTCATGGGGCTGGACTAGTCCAGATAGGTAACCTTTTGATGCAGTCGACGCCACCGCGCGCGGTAACAGCCATCTGCCATGCCCTGCAGGAGCAGATCGAGCACGGCTTGCTGGCGCCGGGCGGCAAATTGCCGGCCGAACGCAAGCTCAGCGAGGTGTTCGCCACCACGCGCATCACCCTGCGCGAAGCGCTGGTCCAGCTGGAAGCCCAAGGACTGATCTACCGCGAAGAGCGGCGCGGCTGGTTTGTCGCGCCGCAGCGGCTGACCTACGACCTGATCGAGCGTAGCCACTTTCATGCGATGGTGCGGGATCAGGGCCGGGTGCCCACCACCGAGCTGCTCTCGGCGCGCCTGCAGCCAGCTTCGGCGGCCATCTGTGCACGCCTGCAGTTGCCGGCGCTGTCCAGCGTGGTGCGGATCTGCCGGTTGCGGCGCATCGATGGGCGGGCGGTGCTGTATGCCGAGCACTACCTGAACCCGAAGTATTTTCCTGGCATCCTCGACCAGGACCTGGCGCAGTCGCTGACCGAAATCTACGGGCGGGTGTATGGCATCCAGTACGGGCAGGTGTGCTTCGAGATCCTGCCGACCGCCTTGCCGGTGGAGGCGGCGGGGGCGTTGAAGGTGTCGGCCGGCAGCCCAGGCCTGCATATCACCCGGGTCAACAGCGACCAGCATGGGCACCTGATCGACTGTGACCTGGAATATTGGCGGCACGATGCCATTTGCATCCGCGCCCAGGCGGGTTAGGGCCTTAACTGGAGGAACCGGCTTCTGTCACCCCGCCCCCTCCGGCGGTGACCACCTGCACTGACAACCGCGGCGTGGCCAGGTCCAGTCCTGCCTCATCCAACTGGCGCTTCAAGGCCAGGTTGAACGCCCTCGACACTTCCCACTGCTTGATCGGCGCGGTCTTGAACCGTGCCCGCAGGATCGCCGAGCCAGACTCGAAACTCTCCACCCCCTGCAATTCCAGCGGCGACCAGATGTTGCGGCGCATCAGCGGGTCGTTGCGCAGTTTCTGCCCCACTTCGCGAATCAGCGTGATCGCCTGGTCGATGTTCATGCTGTGCGGAATCGCCACACGGAAGATCGCGTAACCGAACTCACGGGAGTAGTTCTTGATGCTCTTGATCTCGCTGAACGGGATGGTGTGCACGATGCCGTCGATGTCACGCAGGCGCACGGTACGGATGGTCAGGCCTTCGACCGTGCCCAGGTGGCCACCGACATCGACGTAGTCGTCGATCGCCAGCGAGTCCTCGATGATGATGAATAAACCGGTGATCAGGTCGGCCACCAGCGACTGTGCGCCAAAACCGATGGCCAGGCCGATCACACCGGCACCGGCCAGCAGCGGCGTGACGTTCATGCCCATGTTGGCCAGGGCGACGATCACCGCGATGATGAAGATCACCACGAACAGCACGTTGCGGATCAGCGGCATCATGGTCTGCGCGCGGGCGTTGGCCAGGCCTCGGCGCGAGCGCACCAAGGCATGGTGCACGGCGGTATCGGCGAGGATCCACACCAGCCAGGCGACGATCAGCGTGCCGGCCAGGCCCAGCAGGCGCACGCTCACTTCATGGCCGTCGCCCTCGGCGAAGCCGATCATCGACAGGCCCCACACGCGTAGCCCCAGTTCGATGAACACCAGCCAGATGAACAGGTGTACCAGCAGGTAGCCGAAATTGCGCAAGCGCTCGGCATATACCGCCTGGCGCTTGCTGGCGCGTTTGGGGTTGGCGGCGTGGCGGCGCACCAGGCCGTTGAGCACCATGCACACCACCACCAGCACGGTACACATCAGCGACTGGCGCAGGGCGGTGCTGGTGTCGCCGGCGGAAATGAAGGTGGCGAACAGCGAGACTGCCACCAGGATCAGCGCCGGCACGAACCAGAAGCTGCCGAGGATCTCGATGGTGTCGCTGAGGGTGCGCCGGGTCAGGCGCCGGGCCAGGGGCTGGTTGCGGATCAAGTGGGCGATCGGCCGGCGGAAGCGCAGGATGAACAGGCCGGACGATAGCGCCGCGATGACATTGGCCAGGGTTGCCAGGGCATGGGCCAGGTGGGTACCCAGGGCGACCAGCATGCGCGGGTCGCTCATGGCCTCGCCAAAGGCGGCGAAGCTGCCGATCAGCCACAGCGGGCGGAAGGCCTGGTGGCGCAGGATGTGCAAGGCGCGGTGGCGATGGGGGCCGTCGAGCAGCGAGAAGGCGATCACGCAGATGGCCGAGAAACAGGTGCCGACCACCAGTGCATAGGCCAGCACCATGGCCAGTGATTTGCCCAGCGACGGGGGCAGGGCGAAGCTCAGGTACACGGTGAAGATCAGAGCCACCAACCACGGCCCCAGCTTGCGCAGGGCAAAGCGCACCAGGTCCCAGGTACGGGGGTGTTGCGGCAGTTCCTCGGTCAGGCCGAAACGCACCCGCACGCGGTGGCCGACCCAGTTGAAGGCATAGGCCAGCAGGCTCCACACCGCGATGACCGCGGCAAAGCCGAACAGGATGGCCGGCCACTGATGTACCGGCACGATCAGCTCGGTCAGTTCGGCCTGGGCCTGTTCGATTTCCTGCGACCAGCGGTAGAAGGGGCTGGAATCACCGCTGAACTGTTTTTCGAAGTCGTACAGGGCGCCGCCGATCAGGCCCAGGACCCCCTGTTCGACGGTGGGTTGCGATTGTTTGGTGGCGTCGCGCAGCTTCTTCAGGTCGGCCAGCAGCTTGGCGCGTTGCTGGTCGTTTTCGAGGTTCTTGATCACCTCGTCCAGGGACTTGCCCAGTGGTTCGGTGGCTTCGGGCTGGGCGGGGGCGCTGGAGCCCAGCAGGCTGGGCAAGCCCGCCGCCTGGACCGGGGACATGAAGATGAACAGCAGCAGGGCTAGGCAACGCAGAAAGGCTGGCACCGGGAAATCTACCTCAGGTCAAACGATTGACCGAGTGTAGAGGTTTATGTCGGCAGTTTCTCCAGGATCGTCCAGCAGGTGAGGCCAAAAATGCCCAGCGTGCCGATCCACATCATCAGCACGCCGATATTGCGCTCACGCATACTGAAGCCGATGGTCAGCAGCATCAGGAACAGGAACACCGGCACGAACAGTGAGAGAAAGGGGGACATGGGCAGCGGTCCTTCTGCTTTGGGGGTCATACAACAAGCATAGCGGGTTGGGCAGAAGGGGGATTGATCCTGGGCATCTGTTTGCAGGCCCGGCCCTTTCGCGGGGCAAGCCCGCTCCTACAAGGGAACGCGATCGCCTGTAGGCGCGGGCTTGTCCCGCGAAAAGGCCGGGCCTGCCTACATCAATCTCAAGGCAGCTCGCGGCTACGGTAGAAGGCGCTCAGCACCTTCACCAGGTGCGCCAGGTCTTGGCTGCCACACAGCTCGCGGATCGAGTGCATGGCAAAGGTCGGCAAGCCGATATCCACCGTGCGCACCCCAAGGTGGCTAGCCGCAATCGGCCCGATGGTCGAACCACAGCCCATGTCGCTGCGCACCACGAAGCTCTGCACCGGCACTTCCTGGGCCATGCACAGGTGGCGGAAGAACCCGGCGGTTTCGCTGTTGGTGGCATAGCGCTGATTGTTGTTGACCTTGATCACCGGGCCGGCATTGAGCTTGGGCCCGTGGTTGCCGTCGTGCTTGTCGGCGTAGTTGGGGTGTACGCCGTGGGCGTTGTCGGCCGAGACCATCAGCGAGCGCTGGATGGTGCGCACGTAAGCGTCGCCGTCCGGGAGCAGGCGTTGCAGGGTCTGTTCGAGCATCGGGCCGTCGGCGCCGCAGGCCGAGCAGCTGCCGACCTCTTCATGGTCGTTGCACACCAGCACGCAGGTCTCGTCACTGTCGGCGCTCAGCAGCGCCTGCAGGCCGGCATAGCACGACAGCAGGTTGTCTAGGCGGGCGCCGGCGATGAAGTCGCCGTTCAGGCCGATCAGCGCGGCGTCCTGGGTGTCGTAGAAACTCAGCTCGTAATCCAGCACCACGTCGGCGTTGAGGTCGTGCTCGCGGGCCAGCTGCTCGGTGAGCACGGCACGGAAGTCGATGCGCTCGTCACCGGCCACCTGGGCCAGCACCGGCGGCAGCTCGTTCTGCGGGTTGATCTGCCAGCCTTCATTGGCGGTGCGGTTCAGGTGGATCGCCAGGTTGGGGATGATCGCGATCGGCAGCTTGAAGTCGATCAGCTGGCTTTCGACCTTGCCGTCACGGCGGAAGGTGACACGCCCGGCCAGCGACAGGTCGCGGTCGAACCACGGTGCCAGCAGCGCGCCGCCGTAGACTTCCACGCCCAGTTGCAGGAAGCCCTGGCGCTGCAGCTCGGGCTGTGGCTTGACCCGCAGGCACGGGCTGTCGGTGTGGGCGCCGACCATGCGGATGCCGTTCAGCAGCGGCGGCTGCTTGCCCAGCTTGATCGCGATGATCGAGGAGTCGTTGCGGGTAACGTAGTAGCGGCCACCGGGCACCGTAGCCCAGCTGTCACGCTCGTCCAGGCGCTGGTAGCCGGCCGCCTCCAGGCGCTGGGCCAGGCTGGCGGTGGCATGAAAAGGCGTCGGGGAGGCCTTGAGGAATTCAATCAGGCCGGTATTCAGTGCTTCGCGCATAACTCACTCCAGACAGCAGTGGCGCGAGTTTAGCGCAGATACCTTCAGAAGGGGGCAGGGCACTCGAACTTCAAGCGCTCCCCGGAAACCGGGTGGGTGAAGCTCAGCATCGAGGCATGCAGGCACAGCCGCTCATGGGCCGCCAGCGCCTCCGGGTTGGCATACAGGCGGTCGCCCAGCAACGGATGGCCGATCGACAGCATGTGCACGCGCAGCTGGTGCGAACGGCCGGTGATCGGCGTCAGTTCGACCCGGCAGTGGTCCCCGCAACGCTCGACGATGCGCCAGAAGGTCAGCGCATGCTTGCCTTGCTCATGGTCAACCACGTGCCGAGGCTTGGTCGGTGGATCGTAGCGCAGGGGCAGGTCGATGCTGCCGCTGTCCAGCGCCGGCTGGCCCCAGCATAACGCGGTGTAGGCCTTTTCGGTCTCGCGGTCGTGGAACTGGCGCGACAGCTCGCGGTGGCTGTCTGCATCGCGGGCCAGCAGGATGATGCCGGAGGTTTCCCAGTCCAGGCGGTGCACGATCAGCGCGTCCGGATAGCCGTTTTCCTGCAGGCGGGTGATCAGGCAGTCCTTGTTGTCCTCGGCACGGCCGGGCACCGACAGCAGCAGGGTCGGTTTGTTGATCACCAGGATGGCAGCGTCTTCATGGAGGATCTGGATGTTCGACAGCGGCATTGCGTGTTCTCTGTGAAAATGACAAAAACCACTGGGGCTGCAATGCAGCCCCAGTGGTTTTCGCCTGTGCCTGAAACGCCTGGATCAGCGATCAGGCAAGGTGATGTTCAGTTCCAGAATCGAGCAACTGCCCTGGTTCTCCAGCTCGATGTGCACATCGTCGTTGCCGATGTTCACGTACTTGCGGATCACTTCCAGCAGTTCCTTCTGCAGCTCCGGCAGGTAGTCCGGCTCGCTGCGCTGGCCGCGCTCGTGCGCCACGATGATCTGTAGACGCTCTTTCGCTACCGACGCACTGGTCTGTTTCTGCCTGCCACGAAAGAAGTCAAAAAGGTTCATGGTTTATTTGCTCCCGAAAATGCGCTCGAAGAATCCCTTCTTCTGTACATCGATGAAGCGCATCGGCTTCTCTTTGCCCAGCAGGCGGTCGACCGCGTCGCTGTAGGCCTGGCCGGCATCGCTCTGGTCGTCGAGGATGACCGGGATGCCCTGGTTGGAGGCCTTCAGCACGGCTTGGGACTCGGGGATCACGCCCTTGAGCTTGATCGACAGGATTTCTTCGACGTCGGCGACGCTGAGCATTTCACCTTTCACCACGCGCTCGGGATGGTAACGGGTGATCAGCAGGTGTTCCTTGATCGGCTCTTCGCCGTTTTCGGAGCGGCGCGACTTGCTCGACAGGATGCCCAGCATACGGTCCGAGTCACGTACCGAGGAGACTTCCGGGTTGGTGACGACAATGGCTTCGTCGGCGAAGTACATCGCCAGGTGAGCGCCTTTCTCGATACCGGCCGGGGAGTCGCAGATGACGTACTCGAACTGCTCTTTCAAGTCCATCAGCACTTTTTCCACGCCTTCCTGGGTCAGGGCGTCCTTGTCGCGGGTCTGGCTGGCGGCCAGCACGAACAGGTTCTCGAGGCGCTTGTCCTTGATCAGGGCCTGCTGCAGGTTGGCTTCGCCGTTGACCACGTTGACGAAGTCGTACACCACGCGGCGTTCGCAGCCCATGATCAGGTCGAGGTTACGCAGGCCCACGTCGAAGTCGACGATGACAGTCTTGTGGCCGCGCAGTGCGAGGCCGGTGCCGATGGCGGCGCTGGTGGTGGTCTTGCCCACACCCCCCTTGCCGGAAGTAACGACGAGAATCTTGGCCAAGGTGTTTCACCCCTAAATAAGTCGGGACACGTGTCCCAGCAAAATGCAAAAAACGGCAACAGATAAAAAAGTTGCTCTAAAAATGACGGCAAGTATCCGTTAAAGACGGGTGATGTTCAACACGTCACCGGACAGGCTGACTTGCACGCCGGCACCCCATAGCGGGTCGCGGCGCAGGTCTTCGCACACCTTGTACTGGCCGGCGATCGAGACCATTTCGGCGGTCATCTGCTGGCAGAAGATACGCGCCTTGGTATTGCCTTTGATCCCGGCCAGGGCGCGGCCGCGCATGGCGCCGTACACATGGATGTTGCCATCGGCGAGAAGTTCCGCACCCGGGCTGACCGAAGCGGTGACGATCAGGTCGCCACCCTGGGCGTAGATCTGCTGGCCGCCGCGCACGGGGGAGGTGATGATGCGGGTAGGGCGCACCTCTGGCTCGGCTGGCGCCGGAGCCGGGGCCGGCTCAGGCACGGGCTCGACCTTCTTCACCTCGGGTTCGGGCTCCAGCGGTCGCTCGCGGGCGCCGGACGGCGGCAGCACCGGCAGGTCGATGGCGATCGCCGCGGCGATGTCCTCGATGCGGTTGGCGCGGATCGCCAGGGTTCGCAGGCCATGGTGGCGGCAGATACGCATCAGCCCGGGCAGGTCGATCGCCCCTTCGTTGGCCGGCAGCTTGTCCAGCGCCAGCACCAGCGGCGTGTTGCTGAAAAAATTCGGGGCCTGGGCCACTTTCGCCGCCAGCTGGCGGTCGAGGGCTTCCAGGTCGTTACGCCCCAGTTCCAGCACAGTGATGGCGAGCATGCTGCCCTTGAGCTGGAACACGGAGGCGGTATCGGATGTGTGGTTTGGGCTCATGGTCTGCATAGACGGCTTGTTGCGAAAAAAGTGCCCTGACTTATAGCGATAAGACCGGTTGGCCGCAACCGGTGCCGATCCGTTGTAGAATGCTCGGCCTTTGTCTTGCCGGAAGCTTCAATGGAACGCCCGCGTTTTCGACCCTATTTCCTCCACCCGCGATTCTGGGGCCTGTGGCTGGGCCTGGGCCTGCTGTGGCTGGTGGTGCAGTTGCCCTACCGTGCCCTGCTGTGGCTCGGCGGTGCCCTGGGCGCGCTGATGTACCGCGTGGCCGGCGAGCGCCGGCGCATTGCCGCGCGCAACCTCGAACTGTGCTTCCCGGAACTGTCCGACGACGAACGGCGGCGTCTGCTCAAGGCCAACTTCGCCTCCACCGGCATCGCCTTCTTCGAAATGGCCATGAGCTGGTGGTGGCCTAAGGCCCGTCTGGCACGCCTGGCCCACATCGAAGGCCTCGAGCACCTGCAGGCGGCGCAGCAGGCCGGGCAAGGCGCCATCCTGATGGCGGTGCACTTCACCACCCTGGAGATCGGCGCCGCGTTGCTTGGCCAGGCGCATACCATCGACGGCATGTATCGCGAGCACGGCAACCCGCTGTTCGACTTCATCCAGCGCAGTGGCCGTGAACGGCACAACCTCGATTCGCTGGCCGTGGAGCGTGATGACGTGCGTGGCATGCTCAAGCTGCTGCGTTCGGGCCGGGCGATCTGGTACGCACCGGACCAGGACTACGGCGCCAAGCAGAGCATCTTCGTGCCGTTGTTCGGTATTCCGGCAGCCACGGTCACCGCGACCACCAAGTTCGCCCGCCTGGGCAAGGCGCAGGTGATTCCGTTCACCCAGAAGCGCCTGGAGGACGGCAGCGGCTATCGTCTGGTGATCCACCCGCCGCTGGAGGCCTTCCCCGGTGAGAGCGAAGAAGCCGATTGCCTGCGCATCAACCAGTGGGTCGAAGGCGTGCTGCGCGAGTGCCCGGAGCAGTACCTGTGGGCGCATCGGCGCTTCAAGTCGCGGCCCGAGGGCGCGCCGCGGCTGTACGACAAGAAAAAACGCTGATCCAGGACTCAATCCATGGCGCCACCCCCGGTAACTGGTCTGATCCTTTCTGGCGGCGGCGCCCGCGCGGCCTATCAGGTCGGCGTCCTCGCCGGCATCGCCGAGCTGCTGCCGCCCGGCGCGCCCAACCCGTTCCCGGTCATCGTCGGCACCTCGGCCGGTGCCATCAACGCCGTGACCCTGGCCAGTGGCGCCACGCGCTTCAACGACGCCGTGCAGCGCCTCACCGCGTTCTGGCAGAACTTCCGCAGCCGCCTGGTCATCCGCAGCGACTGGCCCGGCGTGGTGCGCCAGGCCAGCCGCTTCGTCGGCCACAGCCTGCTTGGCCTTGGCGGACAGGCGCCGGTGGCCTTGCTCGACAGCAGCCCCCTGCGCGGCCTGCTGGAGTCGCACCTGGACCTGGATGGCATCGGCCATTCCATCGCCGCCGAGCAATTGCGGGCAGTTGCCGTGACCGCTTTCGGCTATGAAAGTGGCCAGGCGGTGACCTTCTACCAAGGGCGCGGCACCATCGACGCCTGGCTGCGCCACCGCCGCATCGGCGTGCCCACGCCATTGACCATCGACCACCTGCTGGCCAGCGCGGCGATTCCGCTGTTGTTCGCCCCGGTGCGCCTGGGCGACGAGTATTACGGCGACGGCGCGGTGCGCCAGTCGGCACCGATCAGCCCGGCCCTGCACCTGGGCGCCAGCCGGGTGCTGGTGGTCGGGGTCAGCGGTAACCCGCAGCGCCCGGCGGCGCCGTTGCCGCCCCAGCGTGTGTTCAGCGGCCAGCAGCCGAGCCTGGCGCAGATCGGTGGGCACCTGCTCAACAGCACTTTCATCGACAGCCTTGAGGATGATATCGAACTGCTGCAGCGGCTCAACCACCTGAGCCGGCTGCTGCCGGCGCACCTGGATGCACGGCGCCTGGGGCTGGCGCCGATCGAGGTGCTGGTGGTAGCGCCCAGCCAACCGCTGGACGAGATTGCGGCGCGGCACCGGCGCGAGTTGCCGGCGGCGTTGCGCCTGTTCCTGCGTGGTCCGGGGGCAACCCGGACCAGCGGGGCAGGGGTGTTGAGCTATTTGTTGTTCGAGGCCAGCTATTGCAGCGAGCTGATCGAACTGGGGCGGCGCGATGCCTTGGCCAAGAAGCGCGAGCTGTGCCAGTTCCTGGGCATCTGATTTCGCCAGGCATGCTTACTCGGCTATCTGCAGCTTGCGCGCCTGGGTATACACATACCGCACCTTCTCATACTCGAACGGCGAGTTGAGCTGCCCATAGCGGAATTTGGTGGTGTAGCGCTTGTCCACCACGCGCAAGGCGAAGATCTCCGGGTGATTTTCGCTGGCCTCGGCCACGTTCAGGTAATTGACCGCCTGCTCGCCGGCATAGTCCACCACCAGCCCGGTGGTGTCGCGCAGGTTCGACGGGCCGAGCACCGGCAGCATCAGGTAGGGCCCCTCCGGCACGCCATAGAAGCCCAGGGTCTGGCCAAAGTCCTCGCTCTGGCGCGGCAGCCCCATGCTGGTGGCTGGGTCCCACAAGCCCCCCACGCCGATGATGGTGTTGAACATCAGCCGCGCGGTGATCTCCGCCGAGCGCTTGGCCTTGAGCTGCAGCACGCTGTTGAACAGGTTCGGTACGTCACCCAGGTTGTTGAAGAAGTTGCTCACCCCGGTGCGCACGAAGCTGGGCGTGACGTACTGGTAGCCGCTGACCAGTGGCAGCAGCACCCATTGGTCCAGGCGGTAGTTGAAGTGGTAGATGCGCCGGTTCACCGATTCCAGCGGGTCGTACACGTTCAGTGCTTCCAGGGTCGAGCGTTCGAACTCGCGCTGGTCGAGCCCGGGGTTGAATTTCAGTTCGCGCAGCGGGTCGATGAAACCGTCGGCTTCCGGTGTCAGCGGCGCATGGGTAACTTGCGGGTCGGCTTCGACCACGCTGGCCCGTGCCGCGGTTTCCGCGGCCAGGGCATTGCCGGCGACGACGAGCAGCGCGGTGGCGAGGAGGAATTGGTTAGCCACGGAAGAACTCCAGCATGGCGTCGCTGTTGACGCGGTAATTGAGGTTGCCGCAATGGCCGCCATGGGGGTAAAGGGTCAGCCGGTCGCCGAACACCTTGCGCAGGAAGCCGATATCGCCGGGGCCGAGGATAAGGTCGTCGGCATTGTGCATCACGGCGATCTTGTCGCTCTTGTGCAGGTAGTCTTCCAGGGCATACAAGCTGACCTGGTTGACCAGTTGCAGGATGCTGTTGCCGTCGGTGCGGGCGCGCCACATCGGGATCACCTGCTCGGTCATGTAGCAGTCGAAGTCGCACTGCAGGGCCCGCTTGAAAAACGGCGTCAGGCTGCTGCCCTCGGTGATCGGGAACTTCGGCGGAATGATCAGGCCGCGGCGGTTGATCAGGTCGGAGGTGAAGGCGATGTCGGCCGCCGAGAAGCGGAACGAGGTGCCGATGAGCATGGCCATCTGTTCGTTGGACAGGTGCTGTTTCGACTGCTGGAAGTCATACAGCAGGGCGTCGTTGAGGTCGATGTAGCCCTTGTCCTGGAAGTAGCGGGTGAGCTTCTCGAGCATCAGCTCATAGAAGGTGGTGCTGCGGTCGATGCCCTTGACCTGGGTCTGCACCAGCTTGTCGAGGTTATTGATCGAGGTGTACAGGTTGACCGGCGGATTGAGCAGCAGCACGCGTTTGAAGTTGAAGCTGCGACGGGTTTCGTCGAGGTGGCTGACGAAGGCGGCATCCAGCGCGCCCAGGCTGTAGCCGGTGAGGTAGTACTCGCTGACCGGCAGGCGTGGGTGCTGGGCACGCACGGCCTGCATCACCCGGTACATGTCTTCGGCGTCTTCCTGGCTGACCCCGGGCGTGGCGAAGCGCGAGGCGGCGCTCATGAAGTCGTAGCTGGTTGGCGACGACAGCTGCACCACGTGGTAGCCGGCCTGGTAGAACAGCTTCTTGAGGTATTCGTTGATGCTGCTGGAGTAGGGCGCACCGGTACCGGCGATGAGGAAGATCAGCGGTGCCTCGTGGTCCTGTCGCGCCAGGCGGTACTTGAGCTTCTTCACTGCCCAGAAGTTGTCGGGCAGGGTGAACTCGCGCTCGGGGCGCAGGTTCAGGCTGTAGTCGGACTGGTCTATCTCGTCGTCGCTGGGCAGGGTCGGACGCTGCTCCGGCGGTGTAGTGGCGATGGTCGCCTCGAACGGGTTGGTCAAGGGGTAGCCGTAGCTTGCGGCGTCGATATCCCGCGCCGAAGCGGCCGCAGCCATGAGCAGGCCGCCAAGAAGGGCGGCGAGGCGCCAAGATCGAAGCATGTATTCCCCCAGAAGGATCAAGGTCGTGCAGTATGCAGGCTAGGACCACGGTTGCCTGGGCAAAGTTGCCGAGTGCACTGGCCTTTGGTGTGCTTGTTATCTGCAACATAGCTGCAGGGTTGTGATTTTGCCTTACAACAGGGCTTGGGCGATCATGGATGATTTCGATTACCGCTATTGGAGAATGGGATGACTCGATCGCTGCCGGCCGCTCTACTGCTGATGTTTCTGGCCATCTGGCTCGCGGCCAGTTATGGCGTGCGCTATCGGTTGATGGAGGATGCTCAGTGGGTTGGCCTGTGCGCAGTGCCAGGCGACTACTGGCAGTGCCAGGTGCGTTCGTGGTTGGGGTTGGGCATTCACTTTCAGGTGATGGCCTGGGCCGGATTGGGGTTGGCGTTGCTTGCCCAGGTCATTGCCGGTCGCGGCGGCTGGTGGCTGGCGGTGCTGGCGCTGGTCTTTGGTGTTCCGGCGCTGGTGCTGTACACCGCCAGCATTGCGGTGTTCGTGGTGGTGCTGGCGGGGTTGCGGCTGGTTCGGCAACCGCGCCGGGGCTGACAGGGGCTGCAAAGTAGCCCCGGAACCTCAAGCTCTGCGCAGCCGCAAGCTCCGCCACAAGGCTGCGGTCATCAACACACTGACCACCGCCCACCCCCAAGCCTGCTCGTTCTCCAGCCCTTCCCGATACAACTGCGGCAACACCCCGGCCCCAACGATAAAGGCCAGCAACGCCACCTCCGCTCGCCGAGCCGCCACCGGCTTCAACAGGTACACCACCGCCGGCAATGCCAGCGCCACGCTCGGGAAGCTCCGGTAGCGCGGGTCGAACACCATCGCCAGCATGCTCACCGCCGCCGCAAAGCCGGCAGCCAGCAACCACCAGCCTGCACGCGCCTGCAACCAGGTGAACAGCCGTTCGCGCCAGCCGTTACGACCGACCAAGGCAAGGGCCGCATGCATCAGCACCAGCAGGTTCAGCCCGGCCAGCACCACCGCCCACACCCATTCCCCGGCAAACCGCGCATGGGTGCGCATCAACTCGCCCCACAACCCCAGGCAGCCTGCGCCAAATGCGGCCAGCAGCGGCAGCAGCAGGGCCGCCAGCGGTGTTGCAGGGCGCCCGGCCAACAGCAGCGTGACCGCCATCAACAGCACGCCCGCCAGCAACCACTGCGGCCAGTAATGCAGGTTGCTGACCGGCCCTTCGAGCACGCCCTTGTCCTGCCGATCGGCATCGTACAGCCCCCAATAACCGCCCACGGCGCCCTCGCTGGCACGCTTCCATGGCTGGTCGAACGCTTCGATCAGGTTGTAGTGCCAGCCGTTGGCCTCGGCCATGCTGACGAAACCACGAATGAAACGCGCCTCGTTGGCCCGGCTGGGCACGGCGGTCTCGCGCTGGCGGCCTTCGCTGGGCCAACCGGTTTCGCCGATGAAGATGTCCTTGGGCGCGAATCGGTTGCCGAACACCTGGCGCACGTCGGCGACATGGGCCAGGGCATCGTCGATGCCGCGCGGGTCGTCTTCCCAGTAGGGCAGCAGGTGGATGGTCAGGAAGTCCACGGCTGGCGCCACCTGCGGGTGTTGCAACCAGAACTCCCAGACATCGGCATAGGTTACCGGCACCTTGACCTGGCTTTTCACCTTGTTGATCAGCGCGGCCAGCTGCTCGCCGGTCACTTCCTTGCGCAACAACGCCTCGTTGCCGACGATCACCGCGCTGACCACGTCTGGGTTGGCATTGGCGGCGGCGATCAGTGCGTCCACCTCCTTGCCGGTGTCGACCGGGTTGGCGTTGACCCAGGCCCCGAGCATCACTTTCAGCCCATGCTTGCGGGCCAGCGCCGGTATTGCCTCAAGGCCGGTCATCGAATAGGTGCGGATGCACTGGAATCGCTCGGCCAGAAACGCCAGGTCGGCGTCCATGCGCGCCGGGCGCAGGCGGAAAGGCTGGTCGAAGGGCGACTGGTCCTTGTCGAACGGGGTGTACGACGCACACTGCAGTTTGTGCGTGGGGCTGGCGGCGTCGGGCAGCAGGACCGGCTTGCCCAGCCCGTACCAGAGCGCCCCCAGCCCAAGCAGGGCGAGCAGGCAGGCGAGCAGGTACAACGGCAGCAGGCGGGAAGCATCAGGCATTGGGCGGTCCATCGTCAGGCGCAAAACGTTAGATAGTAGCCCGGCGCCAAACCTTTGGCATGCAAGGATCGCGCAGGCCGGCGTAGGCCGATGCCGCTAATGGCACAGTGCTGTCGCCAATGGTGCGGTACAGGTCGCAGTGGGAGCAGGTCGACCTTTGTTGCAGGAAGATGATGCAATCTCCAAGACCTGACGAGGGGATGCTTTGATGGCTACTTTTACAAGAATGCGCCGTTTCCTGGGCGTGGGCACCGCCCTGGTATTGGCCATGAGCGCTGCACAGGCCATGGCCAAAGAAGTGAGCATTGGTTATGTGGACGGTTGGGCCGATAGTGTGGCAACCACCAACGTCGCCGCAGAAGTGATCAAGCAGAAACTGGGCTACGACGTGAAGCTGCAGGCTGTGGCCACCGGCATCATGTGGCAGGGTGTGGCCACCGGTAAACTCGACGCCATGCTCTCGGCCTGGTTGCCGGTGACCCACGGTGAGTACTGGACCAAGAACAAGGACAACGTGGTCGACTACGGCCCGAACTTCAAGGATGCCAAGATCGGCCTGATCGTCCCTGAGTACGTCAAGGCCGTCAGCATCGCCGACCTCAAGACCGACAGCAGTTTCAAGCAGAAGATCGTCGGTATCGATGCCGGCTCCGGGGTGATGCTCAAGACCGACCAGGCGATCAAAGACTATGACCTGACCGGCTACAAGCTGCAGGCCAGTTCCGGTGCGGCGATGACCGCCGAACTGGGCCGCGCCTACGCCAAGCAGCAGTCGATTGCCGTGACCGGCTGGGTACCGCACTGGATGTTCGCCAAGTGGAAGCTGAAGTTCCTCGAGGATCCAAAAGGCGTGTATGGCGCGGCCGAGACCGTGAATAGCATCGGCAGCAAGGAACTGGGCACCAAGGCGCCGGAAGTGGCGGAGTTCCTGAAGAAATTCCAGTGGCAGTCCAAGGATGAGATTGGCGAGGTGATGCTGGCGATACAGGAAGGTGCCAAGCCTGAGGCGGCGGCCAAGGACTGGGTGGCCAAGCACCCGGACCGCGTGAAGGAGTGGACTGGCAAGTAAAAACCCTTCAGGGCCAGTTTTGCTTCTTCGCGGGACAAGCCCGCTCCTGCAAGGCCTGTAGGAGCGGGCTTGTCCCGCGATGGGCCGGCACTTTGTTACGCAATCGGTAAAACACCGTTGCATCTAAGACTAAGGTCGTCTGGTTGGCGTCCAATAGCTGCATAAAGTAAGGGTGTGGGTTCCATCCCCTATCTGTGCTGCTAGGACAAAAACAATGAACGACAGCATTTACCTCTCGATACAAAACAGCCCGCGCTTCAAGGAGCTGGTCAGCAAACGTGAACGGTTCGCCTGGATTCTCTCGGCGATCATGCTCGGCCTCTACTGCGCCTTCATCCTCCTGATCGCCTACGGTCCTCAGCTTCTGGGCACCAAGCTCAGCCCTGACTCGTCGATTACCTGGGGCATTCCCCTGGGCGTCGGCCTGATCGTTTCGGCATTCGTCCTGACCGCCATCTACGTGCGCCGCGCCAACGGCGAGTTCGATGAGCTGAACAAGGCCATCCTGAAGGAGGCGCAACAATGATTCGCCACGCCAAAGCCCTGGCCGTTCTGGCCTGCGGAGCCTTTGCACCCGCCGTGTGGGCCGCCGATGCCCTGACCGGCGAGGTGCAGAAGCAACCGCTGAACGTTCCGGCGATCGCCATGTTCGTGGCCTTCGTCGCCTTCACCCTCGGCATCACCTACTGGGCCTCCAAGCGCAACAAGTCGGCGGCGGACTACTACGCCGCCGGTGGCAAGATCACCGGCTTCCAGAACGGCCTGGCGATTGCCGGCGACTACATGTCGGCGGCCTCGTTCCTGGGTATTTCCGCCCTGGTGTTCACCTCTGGCTACGACGGCCTGATCTATTCGATCGGCTTCCTGGTCGGCTGGCCGATCATCCTCTTCCTGATTGCCGAACGCCTGCGCAACCTCGGCAAGTACACCTTCGCCGACGTCGCCTCGTACCGCCTCGGGCAGAAGGAAATCCGCACCCTGTCGGCTTCCGGTTCGCTGGTGGTGGTGGCGTTCTACCTGATCGCGCAGATGGTCGGCGCCGGCAAGCTGATCGAGCTGCTGTTCGGCCTGGACTACCACGTCGCGGTGATCCTGGTGGGTATCCTGATGTGCCTTTACGTGCTGTTCGGCGGCATGCTGGCCACCACCTGGGTACAGATCATCAAGGCCGTGCTGCTGCTGTCCGGTGCCAGTTTCATGGCGCTGATGGTGATGAAGCACGTCGGCTTCGACTTCAACACGCTGTTCTCCGAAGCGATCAAGGTGCACGCCAAGGGCGAGGCGATCATGAGCCCGGGCGGTCTGGTCAAGGACCCGATCTCGGCATTCTCGCTGGGCCTGGCGCTGATGTTCGGTACCGCTGGCCTGCCACATATCCTGATGCGCTTTTTCACCGTCAGTGACGCCAAGGAAGCGCGCAAGAGCGTGCTGTACGCCACCGGTTTCATCGGCTACTTCTACATCCTGACCTTCATCATCGGCTTCGGCGCGATCCTGCTGGTCAGCACCAACCCGGACTTCAAGGACGCCGCCGGCGCCCTGATCGGTGGCAACAACATGGCGGCGGTGCACCTGGCTGATGCCGTGGGTGGCAGCGTGTTCCTCGGCTTCATCTCCGCCGTGGCCTTCGCCACCATCCTGGCAGTGGTCGCCGGCCTGACCCTGGCCGGTGCCTCGGCAGTTTCCCACGACCTGTACGCCAGCGTCTGGCGCAAGGGCAAGGCCAACGACAAGGATGAAATCCGCGTGTCGAAGATCACCACCGTCGCCCTCGGCGTGCTGGCGATCGGTCTGGGCATTCTGTTCGAGAAGCAGAACATCGCCTTCATGGTCGGCCTGGCGTTCTCCATCGCCGCCAGCTGCAACTTCCCGGTACTGCTGCTCTCGATGTACTGGAAGAAGCTGACCACCCGCGGCGCCATGATCGGCGGCTGGCTGGGCCTGGTGAGTGCGGTGACGCTGATGATCCTCGGCCCGACCATCTGGGTGCAGATCCTCGGTCACGAAAAAGCCATCTACCCGTACGAATACCCGGCGCTGTTCTCGATGGCCATTGCCTTCGTCAGCATCTGGTTCTTCTCGGTCACCGACAAGTCCAAGGCGGCCGACGACGAGCGTGCGCTGTTCTACCCGCAGTTCGTCCGTTCGCAGACTGGCCTGGGGGCTTCTGGCGCGGTTTCGCACTGATACCCTTCGGCAATTGAAAAACCGCGCCTTGGCGCGGTTTTTCTTTTCCTGCGACTAGATCATGCCTAGCAGCAACAGCACCAGCAGAATCACCAGCACCACGCCGACGATGCCAGACGGGCCATAGCCCCAGCTGCGCGAGTGCGGGAAGACCGGTAAGCCACCAATCAGCAGAAGGATCAGGATGATGATGAGAATCGTGGTCATGACGGAGTCCTTGCGTGGTTGAGGGTCAAGGGCCTCGGACTGCTGGCCTCTTGTAAATTCGGACCGACGCCGCTTGCGAAAGATTCCATCTGTTTGGTCAGTACCGGCCTCTTCGCGGGCAAGCCTGCGAAGAGGCCGGTACTGACCAAACAGTCATGCCCGCCCATTCACTATCCTGATGAATCCTGCCTCTGGCCAAGGCCTTGATTAGACTCGTTGCACAACCTGTCAGAACAAGGCGTGCCACCATGCAAAACCGCATCATGATCACTGGCGCCGGCTCCGGCCTCGGTCGCGAGATCGCCCTGCGCTGGGCACGCGAGGGCTGGCGCCTGGCGCTGGCCGATGTCAACGAAGCGGGCCTGCGCGAAACCCTGGAGTTAGTGCGTGCAGCAGGCGGCGAGGGCTTCGTCCAGCGCTGCGACGTACGCGACTACAGCCAGCTCACCGCCCTGGCCCAGGCCTGCGAAGAAAGGTTCGGCGGCATCGATGTGGTCGTCAACAACGCCGGTGTCGCCTCGGGCGGCTTCTTCGCCGAGCTGTCACTGGAAGACTGGGACTGGCAGATCGCGGTCAACCTGATGGGGGTGGTCAAGGGCTGCAAGGCGTTCCTGCCGCAGCTCGAGCGCAGCAAGGGGCGTATCATCAACGTCGCCTCCATGGCAGCGCTGATGCAGGGCCCGGGGATGAGCAACTACAATGTGGCCAAGGCCGGCGTGTTGGCGCTGTCGGAAAGCCTGCTGGTGGAATTGCGCCAGCTTGAAGTTGCCGTGCACTGCGTATGCCCGTCGTTCTTCCAGACCAACCTGCTCGATTCCTTCCGCGGGCCGAACCCGGCGATGAAGGCCCAGGTCGGCAAGCTGCTGGAAGGATCGCCGATCAGCGCGGCGGATATTGCCGACTACATCCACCAGCAGGTGGCGGCGGGTGAGTTTCTGATCCTGCCCCATGAGGCCGGGCGCCAGGCCTGGCAGCTCAAACGTCAGGCACCGGAGCGGCTGTACGACGAGATGGCGGACATGGCGGTGAAGATGCGAGCCAAGGCGCAGCCGCGCTGACTGTAGGATCTGTCTGTAGGAGAAATTACCGGCCCCTGTAGGTTCGCTCTTAATTGCTGGCGAAGCATTGTCCAGACGAATATCCCCAAGCACTCTGCGGTTTTTTCCTGTTGAGAGGACCGGAGCATGTTGGTGATCGGGCGTGAAGTCGGTGAAGTCATCACCATTGGTGACGATATTCGGATCAAGGTGGTGGAATCGCGCAATGGCATGGTGCGCTTTGGCGTGGAAGCCCCGCGCAAGGTGCCGGTGCACCGGGCCGAAGTCTATCGACGGATCAAGGCGGCGCAGGCGCGCAAGGCTGATCAGCCCTGATCAGCCTGTAGCGGCCTCTTCGCGGCGGTTCGGCGCCCCGACAAGCCCGCGAAGCGGTCGGGCCTGTCAGTCGAGCAGCTCGCGGGGCACATCATGTTTGGCCAGCAGCTGGCACTGCTGGCTCTCAGGGTCGAACAGGATGAACGCCTGGCCCTTGGCCAATGCCTGGCGCACCCGCAGCACGCGGGTTTCCAGCGGGGTATCGTCGCCGTTGTCGGTGCCGTCGCGGGTGACGAAGTCCTCGATCAGGCGGGTCAGGGTTTCGGCTTGCAGTTGGTCGTAGGGGATCAGCATGGGCAGCGCACGGTGTTGTTCAGGAATCCCTGCATGCTACGCGATTCCATGGCCATCAGCTTTTGTTTCCTACCAGGCTGTCCACCGCCGGCACGCGGGTGTCGCTCTCCATCTGCGCATCGTGCTCCAGCTGGTGGCTGAACCGCTCGAGCGAGGCATTGGCCGGTTGCGAGTCGCTGGCGAACACCGGTGGGCTCAGCAGGTAGGCCGAGAGCAGGCGGCTGAGCGCGGCCAGGCTGTCGATATGCGTCCGTTCGTAGCCATGGGTGGCATCGCAGCCGAACGCCACCAGCGCGGTGCGGATGTCGTGCCCGGCTGTTACGGCCGAGTGCGCATCGCTGAAATAGTAACGGAACAGGTCGCGGCGCACCGGCACATCCTGGTCGCCGGCCAGCTTCAGCAGGTGGCGTGACAGGTGGTAATCGTACGGCCCGGAAGAGTCCTGCATGGCTACGCTCACCGCATGCTCGCTGGAGGCCTGGCCGGGGGCGACCGGGGCGATGTCGATGCCGACGAACTCACTGACGTCCCAGGGCAGGGCGGCGGCGGCGCCAGAGCCGGTTTCTTCGGTGATGGTGAACAGCGGGTGGCAGTCGATCAGCGGCTGGCGGCCGCTTTCCACCACCGCCTTGAGTGCCGCCAGCAGGGCTGCCACGCCGGCCTTGTCGTCCAGGTGTCGGGCGCTGATGTGGCCGCTTTCGGTGAACTCCGGCAGCGGGTCGAAGGCGACGAAGTCACCAATGGCAATGCCCAGCGCTTCACAATCGGCGCGGGTGGTGCAGTAGGCATCCAGGCGCACTTCGACGTGTTCCCAGCTGATCGGCATCTGGTCGATCGCGGTATTGAAGGCGTGCCCGCTGGCCATCAGCGGCAGGACGCTGCCGCGGAACACACCAGTGTCGGTGAACACGCTGACCCGGCTGCCCTCGGCGAAGCGGCTCGACCAGCAGCCCACCGGGGCCAGGGCCAGGCGGCCATTGTCCTGCAACTGGCGCACGCTGGCGCCGATAGTGTCGAGGTGGGCCGAGACGGCGCGGTCGGGCGAACTCTGCCGGCCCTTGAGGGTAGCGCGGATGGTCCCGCGGCGGGTCAGTTCGAAGGGGATGCCCAGTTCGTCGAGGCGTTCGGCCACATAGCGCACGATGGTGTCGGTGAAACCGGTCGGGCTGGGGATGGCGAGCATTTCCAGCAGGACGCGCTTCATGTAGTCGAGGTCGGGTTCCAGGTGTCGTTCGGTCATTGGGAGTCCTCTTTTCCTGTGCCGGCCCTTCTGCGGGGCAAGCCCGCTCCTACAGGGGGGGCGATAACCTGTATGAGTGGGCTTGTCCCGCGAAAGGGCCGGCACTGTGTTACGCCAAAGCCCGGCTATGCGGGAACAGCAGGTCGACAAACCGCTCAGCCGTGGGCTGCGGTTCATGGTTGGCCAGGCCGGCCCGCTCGTTGGCTTCGATGATCACGTAATCCGGGTGCTCGGCATCGCGGACCATGAAATCCAGGCCCACCACCGGGATCTCCAGCGCCCGCGCCGCGCGCACCGCGGCATCGGCCAGCACCGGGTGCAGGCGCTCGGTGACGTCTTCCAGGGTGCCACCGGTATGCAGGTTGGCCGTGCGCCGCACCGCCAGGCGCTGCCCGGCCGGCAGCACATCGTCGTAGCCCAGGCCCACGCCGCGCAGGGTGCGCTCGGTCTCGTCGTCCAGCGGGATGCGGCTTTCGCCACCGGTTGCCGCCTGGCGCCGACGGCTCTGCGCCTCGATCAACTGGCGGATGTTGTGCTTGCCATCACCGATAACCTGGGCCGGGTGGCGAATCGCTGCTGCCACTACTTCATAGCCGATCACCAGGATGCGCAGGTCGCTGCCGGCATGGAAGCTCTCCAGCAGCACGCGGCTGTCGAAGCGGCGGGCGTTTTCCACGGCCTGGGTCACGTCCTCGATGCAGGTGAGATTGACCGCCACGCCCTGGCCCTGTTCGCCATCCACCGGCTTGACCACCACCGCGCCATGCTCGTCGAGAAACGCCAGGTTGTCGTCGGCGTTGCCGGCCAATTGCTGCGCCGGCACCTGCAACCCGGCGCTGTGCAGGGCATGCTGGGTCAGGCGCTTGTCCTGGCACAGGGTCATGGTCACGGCGCTGGTCAGGTCGCTCAGCGACTCGCGGCAGCGAATCCGGCGGCCGCCGAGGCTGAGGGTGAACAGGCCGCCAGCCGCATCGTCTACTTGCACCTCGATACCCCGGCGCAAGGCTTCGTCGACAATGATGCGGGCGTAGGGGTTCAGGCCGGCTTCCGGGCCGGGGCCGAGAAACAGCTGCTGGTTGATGCCATTCCTGCGCTTGACCGCAAAGGTCGGCAGGTTGCGGAACCCGAGCTTCTCGTACAAGCGCTTGGCCTGGCGGTTGTCGTGCAGCACCGACAGGTCCAGATACGCCAGGCCACGGCTCATGAAGTGTTCGATCAGATGACGCACCAGCACCTCACCGACGCCCGGGCGGGTGCATTGCGGGTCTACTGCCAGGCACCACAGGCTGCTGCCGTGCTCGGGGTCGTCGAACGCCTTGCTGTGGTTCAGGCCCATGACACTGCCGATCACCGCGCCGCTGTCTTCATCCTCGGCCAGCCAGTACACCGGGCCTCCAAGGTGGCGCGGGGTGAGCAGGTCGGGGTCGACCGGTAGCATGCCGCGGGCCTGGTACAGGGTGTTGATCGCCTGCCAGTCGCCGGGGTTCTGCGCCCGGCGCACGCGGAAGCCGCGGAACACCCGCTGCGCCGGGCGGTAGTCGGTGAACCACAGGCGCAGGGTGTCGGAGGGGTCGAGGAACAGTTGCTGCGGCGCCTGGGCCAACAGCTGCTGGGGGGCGGCCACGTACAAAGCGATGTCGCGTTCGCCGGGGCGTTCGTCCTGTAGCGCGGCGGCCAGGCTGGCGGGGACCGGGTAGGTGTGGCCGATCAGCAGCCGCCCCCAGCCACAGTGCAAGGCACGCGGCTGGTCGTGGGGCTCGCTGCCGTCGCCGGCCAGGCGCGCCTGCAGGCGCTCGTAAGACGGCGCCTGGCCGCGCAGCAGGCGCTGACCGTAAGCGATCTCGTGGGCTTTCATCGGTCAGATTCCTTGTTCGCTGAGCCACAGGTTCAGGGCCGCCAGCTGCCACAGCTTGGAGCCGCGCAGCGGGGTGAGCTGGCCGTGCGGGTTGCTCAGCAGGCGGTCGAGCATCGCCGGGTTGAACAGGCCGCGGTCCTGGCTCGGGTCGGTCAGCAGGTCGCGCACCCAGCCCAGGGTCGCGCCTTCCAGGTGCTTGAGGCCGGGCACCGGGAAGTAGCCCTTCTTGCGGTCGATCACCTCGTGGGGGATCACCCGCCGTGCAGCCTGCTTGAGCACCTGCTTGCCGCCGTCGGGCAGCTTGAAGCGGGCTGGAATGCGCGCCGACAGCTCGACCAGGCGGTAGTCGAGGAACGGCGTGCGCGCCTCCAGGCCCCAGGCCATGGTCATGTTGTCGACCCGTTTGACCGGGTCGTCGACCAGCATCACCGTGCTGTCCAGGCGCAAGGCCTTGTCCACGGCATCGGCTGCACCGGGGCGGGCGAAGTGCTCGCGGACGAAATCGCCGGCGGCGTCCGTTTCCAGCAGCCAAGGGGCCTGGACCGTGTCGCGGTACTCGTCATGGCTGCGGTCGAAGAAGGCGTCACGGTAGGCGGCGAAGGCATCGTCGGCACCGTCCACTTTCGGGTACCAGTGGTAGCCGGCGAACAGCTCGTCGGCACCCTGGCCACTCTGCACGCCCTTGCAATGCTTGGCCACCTCCCGCGACAGCAGGTAGAAGGCGATGCAGTCGTGACTGACCATCGGTTCGCTCATGGCGCGGAAGGCAGCCGGCAACTGGTCGATGATCTCGTGTTCGGCAATGCGCAGCTGGTGGTGGCGGGTGCCGTAATGCTTGGCGATCAGGTCGGAATACTGGAACTCGTCACCGCGTTCGCCGCCGGCATCCTCGAAGCCGATGGAGAAGGTCGACAGGTCGTCCACGCCGACCTCGCGCAGCAGGCCGACCAGCAGGCTGGAGTCGACACCGCCAGACAGCAGTACACCGACGTCCACGGCGGCGCGCTGGCGGATCGCCACGGCATCGCGGGTGGCGTCGAGCACACGGGTGGTCCAGTCTTCCAGGTCGAGGTCGCGTTCGTCCAGGTTGGGGCCGTACTTCAGCTGCCACCAGGTCTGGCGCTCGACTTCACCGTGCTGGTCGATGCGCATCCAGGTGCCGGGTTCGAGCTTCTGCACATTGGCCAGCAGCGTGCGCGGAGCAGGCACCACAGCATGGAAGTTGAGGTAGTGGTTGAGCGCCACCGGGTCGATCATCGGATCGATGTCGCCACCCTTGAGCAGCGCCGGCAGGGTCGAGGCGAAGCGCAGGCGTTCGCCGTTGCGCGACAGATACAGCGGCTTGACGCCGAGGCGGTCGCGGGCCAGGAACAGGCGCTGGTTGTCGCGCTCCCAGATGGCCAGGGCGAACATGCCGTTGAGCTTGGGCAGCAAAGCGGCGCCCCAGGCGTGGTAGCCCTTGAGCAACACCTCGGTGTCGCCTTCGGACCAGAAGCTGTAGCCCAGGTCCTGCAGCTCCTGGCGCAGTTCGGGGAAGTTGTAGATGGCGCCGTTGAAGGCCAGCGACAGGCCCAGGGTGTTATCGACCATCGGCTGTGCCGAACCGTCCGACAGGTCCATGATCTTCAGCCGGCGGTGGCCGAGGGCGATCGGACCCTGGCTATGGAAGCCCCAGGCATCGGGGCCGCGGGGCGCCAGGTGATGGGTGATGCGCTCTACCGCAGCCAGGTCGGCTGGGCGAGGGGCTTGGTCGATGGGGGTGAAACGCAACTCTCCTGCTAATCCGCACATAAGTCCTTACCGGTTTTTCCGTTGGGGAATGAGTGCCCCGGATTAGGGCACCCTGTAAGGAACTGACCCGTGTGGTTTGTGGGAGTTTTAGATCGATCTGTTATAACGATCGGTATCTGCCTGTTCTGGAAGCGGGCTTGTCTCGCGAAGGGCTGCGCAGCAGCCCAATCTGTCACTTCCCTCGAATCAGCTTGCGCAACATGAACCGGTTCGGGTGGCAGGCTTCGACCACCGGCCGTGGCAACGGCAACGGTTCACCACTGGCCCAGGCTGCAATCAGCTCCCCACTCAACGGCGCCGTGATCAGTCCTCGCGAGCCATGCCCACTGTTCACATACAGCCCATCCACCCACGGGCACGCCACCTCCGGCACCTGTCGCGCATCCTTGCCAAGCACGGCATAGGCCTCGGCAAACAACGCAGGGTCGGCTACCGGCCCGACAATCGGCAGGTAGTCGGGGCTGGTACAACGAAACGCCGCACGACCCTGCAACTGCTCGATGTCGAGTGTCTGTGCTCCAAGGCGCGAGGCCAGGTCGGTGGAAATCTCGTCCAGCAATGCCAGGTTGCCCTGGTGCTCGGCGACCGTCGGTGTCAGGTCGTCGTTGTGGAAATCGAAACTGGCGCCCAAGGTGTGCTCATCACAACGGGGCGGTGCGACGTAGCCATCGGCACAGACCACGGTGCGCAATGCGCGGCTGGCCGTGGTGGCCGGCAGGCGGGTGATCTGCCCGCGAATGCGCTTGAGCGGCAATTGCGCGCAAGGCTCGAAGCGGCGCACATCTGCGGCCCCGGCCAGCACCACCAGCGGCGCGCTGGCCAGCAAACGCTCGCCATCCCACGCCTGCCACAGGCCGTCGGCCTTGCGCAGTTCGACCACGTTCTGGTGCAGCTGAATGCGAATATCCGGATGCTTCAGCTGCGCCTCGCACAGCGCGGGAGGGTGCACCCAACCACCTTCCGGATAGAACAGGCCGCCCGCCGGCAGCGCCACCCCGGCAATCGCCTCGGCTTCGGCCTGCTCAAGTGCCCGTAGCAGGCTACTGTCGAAGGCATCGGCAAGCTTGGCCTGGCGCTCGCCTTCCTTGCTGTCGAAGGCCAGCTGCAGCACGCCGCAAGCATCCCAGTCGCGGCCACGCTGCAAGCGTTCGAGCTGGCGCCGGGTGAAGCCGAAGCCGGACAGGATCATCTGCGACAGGGCGGTGCCATGGGCGGACAATTTCAGGTACAGCACGCCCTGCGGATTGCCCGAGGCCTCCCGGGCAGGTGCACCGTGGCGCTCCAGTACCGTCACCTGCCAGCCGCGTGCGGCCAGGCTGGCGGCACTGGCGCTGCCCGCCAGGCCGGCACCGATCACCAGTGCCCGACGCGGGCCGGCCACGGGGGCAGGGCGGGCGTACCAGGGCGCGGCGCTGGCCGTAGAGGGATGCCCGGTGTATTCGCCACTCATCACCTCCCACTTCTTGCCGATGCCAGGGATCTTCTTCATGGTGAAGCCGGCATCGATCAGCCCGCGGCGTACCCAGCCGGTGGTGGTGAAGGTACCCAATGCGGTACCGGCATGCGCCAGCCTGGCCAGTTGCGCGAACAGCTCGGGGGTCCACATGTCGGGGTTCTTCGCGGGCGCGAAGCCGTCGAGGAACCACACGTCGATGTGCGCGTCGAGCTGCGGCAGTTGTTCCAGCACGTCACCGATCAGCAGGGTCAGGGTGATCCGGCCATTGTCGAAGCTGAACTGCTGGAAACCCGGGTGTACTGCCACGTACTGCGCCAGGAACGGCTCGGTGAAGGCCGCCATCTCGGGCCACAGGCGCACGGCGCGGGCCATGTCGTCATGGCCGAGCGGGTACTTCTCGACACTGATGAAGTGCAGGCGCGCATCGGCATGGGCCTTTTCGGCGAACAGCTGCCAGGCGCAGAAGAAGTTCATGCCGGTGCCGAAGCCGGTTTCGCCGATCACCAGGCAGCCATGTGGCGCCAGGTCGGCGAAGCGTTGCGCCAGGCGGGTCTGCTCGAGGAATACGTAGCGGGTTTCGTCGGTGCCTTCATTCTTGGAGAAATAGACGTCGTCGTACTGCCGCGAGTGAGGGCGGCCCTGGTCGTCCCAGTCGATCTGGGCATGCTGGAGGAGGGTGGACATGATTGGCTCGGTTGCAGCGGATGTACGGATTTTATGCCATCTGGGTTTGCACAGGCACTCTGCAAATCCGCTAGTCTTGCTTATCCAATGAAGGAGCCAGTGCATGTTCGAATCCGCGGAAATCGGTCACAGCATCGACAAGGAAACCTACGACGCAGAAGTCCCCGCGCTGCGTGAGGCGCTGCTGGAGGCCCAGTACGAACTCAAGCAGCAGGCGCGTTTCCCGGTGATCGTGCTGATCAACGGCGTCGAAGGCGCCGGCAAGGGCGAAACGGTCAAGCTGCTCAACGAGTGGATGGACCCGCGCATGATCGACGTGCTCACCTTCGACCAGCAGACCGATGAAGAACTGGCCCGGCCCCCGGCCTGGCGCTACTGGCGGGCGCTGCCGCCCAAAGGGCGGATGGGCGTGTTCTTCGGCAACTGGTACAGCCAGATGCTCCAGGGCCGGGTGCACGGCGTGTTCAAGGATGCCGTGCTCGACCAGGCCATTGCCGGGGCCGAGCGCCTGGAGCAGATGCTCTGCGACGAAGGCGCGCTGATCATCAAGTTCTGGTTCCACCTGTCCAAGAAGCAGATGAAGGCGCGCCTGAAATCGCTCAAGGACGACCCGCTGCACAGCTGGAAGATCAGCCCGCTGGACTGGCAGCAGTCGGAAACCTACGACCGTTTCGTGCGCTTCGGCGAGCGTGTGCTGCGCCGCACCAGCCGCGACTATGCACCTTGGCATGTGGTCGAAGGTGTCGACCCTCACTACCGCAGCCTGGCCGTGGGCCGCATCCTGCTCGATAGCCTGCAGGCCGCACTGGCCGTGAACCCCAAGGGAAAGCACCAGGGCAATATCGCGCCGCTGGGCCGCAGCATCGACCAGCGCAACCTGCTGGGCGCGCTGGACATGACCCTGCGCCTGGACAAGCAAGACTACCAGGAGCAGCTGGTCGCCGAGCAGGCTCGGCTGGCAGGGCTGCTGCGCCACAAGCATATGCGCCGGCATGCCTTGGTGGCCGCCTTCGAGGGCAATGATGCTGCTGGCAAGGGCGGTGCCATCCGCCGCGTCGCCGCCGCGCTCGACCCACGGCAGTACCGGATCGTGCCGATTGCCGCGCCGACCGAGGAAGAGCGTGCGCAGCCGTATCTGTGGCGCTTCTGGCGGCACATTCCGGCGCGTGGCAAGTTCACCATCTTCGACCGCTCCTGGTACGGCCGCGTGCTGGTTGAACGCATCGAGGGGTTCTGCACGCCAGCCGACTGGATGCGCGCCTATGGCGAAATCAACGATTTCGAGGAGCAGTTGGTCAATGCGGGCGTGGTGCTGGTCAAGTTCTGGCTGGCGATCGATCAGCAGACCCAGCTGGAGCGCTTTGAAGAGCGCGAGCAGATCCCGTTCAAGCGCTACAAGATCACCGAAGACGACTGGCGCAACCGCGACAAGTGGGACGACTACACCCAGGCCGTGGGCGACATGGTCGACCGCACCAGCAGCGAGATCGCACCCTGGACACTGGTCGAAGCCAACGACAAGCGCTGGGCACGGGTGAAGGTGCTGCGCACGATCAATGAGGCCCTGGAGGCGGCTTTCGCCAAGGACAAGAAATAACCAGGCATGCCGCGAGGGAATGACCCGATGAATTTATTTCCCGGCATTTTCCTCCGGCTCGGTGCGCCAAGCCCTTAGAATTCGGTTACCCGCACCAAGGGCTAATTCGAGGACTGTATGCACACGACTTCCGGCCGTTGGGGCTACGGCCTGTTCCTGGCACTGTTGACCGCGCTGCTCTGGGGCATCCTGCCGATCAAACTCAAGCAGGTGCTGCAGGTGGTCGACCCGATGACCGTCACCTGGTACCGCCTGCTGGTCTCCGGCGGCGTGCTGTTCGCCTGGCTGGCGGCCCAGCGGCGCCTGCCTTCGCTGCGCAAGCTGGCGCCCAAGGGCAGGGCCCTGATCGTGGTGGCCGTGTTCGGGCTGATGGGCAACTACGTGTTGTACCTGATCGGCCTGAACCTGCTGAGCCCCGGCACCGCCCAGCTGGTGGTGCAGATGGGGCCGGTGCTGTTGCTGGTGGCCAGCGTGTTCGTGTTCAAGGAGCGCTTCAGCCTGGGGCAGGGCATCGGCCTGCTGGTGCTGCTGTGCGGTTTTGGCCTGTTCTTCAATCAGCGCCTGGAAGAGCTGCTGACCTCACTTGGCGCCTATACCACGGGGGTCCTGACCGTTCTCATGGCGACCAGCATCTGGGTGTTCTATGCCCTGAGCCAGAAGCAACTGCTGACGGTGTGGCATTCGCAGCAGGTGATGATGGTCATCTACCTGAGCTGCGCGGCACTGCTGACGCCGTGGGTACATCCGCTGGAGGCGCTGCAATTGACCCCCGTTCAGGGTTGGCTGCTACTGGCCTGCTGCCTGAACACCCTGGTGGCGTATGGCGCGTTTGCCGAGGCGCTGGCGCATTGGGAGGCGTCGCGGGTGAGTGCCACGCTGGCGCTGACGCCGCTCGTCACCTTTGTTGCGGTGGCGTTGGCCGCCGTGGTGTGGCCGGAGTATGTGCAGGCCGAGGACATCAATACCTTGGGCTATGTGGGGGCGGTGACGGTGGTGGCGGGGTCGACGCTGGTGGCCCTGGGGCCTTCGCTGGTGGCCGGGTGGAAGGCCAGAAGGGCACGATTGGCTTGAGCTGAAAAGTTGCCTGTGCCGGCCTCTTCGCGGGGCAAGCCCGCTCCTACAGAGGGTACGCGATCACCTGTAGGAGCGGGCTTGCCCCGCGAAGAGGCCGGCACAGGCTATTGATGAGTCAGCCCTTGCCACCGGGCGCCAGCATGTTCTCCGGCCTTACCCACTGATCGAACTGTTCATTGGTCAGGTACTTCAACTCAAGCGCTGCCTCACGCAAGGTCTTGCCCTCGCCATAGGCCTTCTTGGCAATCTCCGCCGCCTTGTCATAGCCAATGTGCGGATTCAGCGCCGTTACCAGCATCAGACCGCGCTCCAGGTGCGCCGCCATCTGCCCGGCATCCGGCTCGATGCCGGCCACACAATGCTGCTGGAAGTTGCGGCAGCCATCGGCCAGCAGCTCGATCGACTGCAGCAGGTTGTGGATGATCACCGGCTTGAACACGTTCAGCTGCAGGTGCCCCTGGCTGGCGGCAAAGCCGATTGCCGCGTCGTTGCCCAATACCTGGCAGGCCAGCATCGACAGGGCCTCGCACTGGGTCGGGTTGACCTTGCCGGGCATGATCGAGCTGCCCGGCTCGTTGGCCGGCAGGCGTACTTCGGCCAGCCCCGCGCGTGGGCCGGAGCCGAGCAGGCGCAGGTCGTTGGCGATCTTCATCAGCGCCACTGCCAGGGTCTTCAGGGCACCGGCCAGGCTGGTCAGCGGCTCATGGCCGGCGAGGGCGGCGAACTTGTTGGGGGCGGTGATGAAGGGAAGGCCGGAGAGGGCGGCCAGCTCGGCGGCCACGGCTTCGGCAAAGCCGTGCGGGGCGTTCAGCCCGGTGCCCACGGCGGTGCCGCCCTGGGCCAGCTCGCACACCGCTGGCAAGGTGGAACGGATGGCGCGCTGGGCGTAGTCGAGCTGGGCGACGAAGGCCGACACCTCCTGGCCGAAGGTGATCGGCGTGGCGTCCATCATATGCGTGCGGCCGGTCTTGACCAGTTTGCTATGGCGCGCCGACAACTCGGCCAGCCCCGCCGACAGCTCGGCAATCGCCGGCAGCAGTTTGTCATGCACCGCCTGGGCTGCGGCGATGTGCATGGCGGTGGGGAAGCAGTCGTTGGAGCTCTGCGAGCGGTTGACGTGATCGTTGGGGTGCACTGGCGCCTTGCCGCCGCGGCCCTTGCCGGCCAGCTCGTTGGCGCGCCCGGCGATCACCTCGTTGACGTTCATGTTGCTCTGGGTGCCGCTGCCGGTCTGCCACACCACCAGCGGGAACTGGTCGTCATGTTCGCCATCGAGCACTTCGTCGGCAGCCTGTTCGATCAGCCGGGCGATGTCGGCGGGCAGGTCGCCGTTGCGGTCGTTGACCCGCGCGGCGGCTTTCTTGATGAGTGCCAGGGCGTGCAGCACCGCGAGCGGCATGCGTTCCTTGCCGATGGCAAAGTTGATCAGCGAGCGCTGGGTCTGTGCGCCCCAGTAGGCGTCCTCAGGAACTTCGACCGGGCCCAGGCTGTCTGTCTCGATACGGCTCATGCTGCGTTCACTCCTTTGTCAGTCAGAATCAGCAGTTTAGGCCCTCATGCGATCGAGCGGTTCATTCGCTCGTCGTGCCACTTGAGCGCTGCGCCCTGACGGGAGCAGAATGCTCTACTCTGAGGTACCGCCTCCCCCTCCTGAAGGAAATGCAATGACCCGTCTCCGTGTCCTCTGTGCTGCCGTCGCCCTGGCCTGTGCCAGCGGCCAGGTACTCGCTGCCACTGCCAGCCACAATGCTGCCGCCGAGAAATTCCTGACCCTGGCCAATGCCGACAAGCTGGGCACCCCGGTGTACATGCAGGTCCAGCAGATGTTCGCCCAGCGTTTCGCCCAGACCAAGGCCCCGGCCTCCAAGCAGCCGGTGCTCGAGAGCTACCAGGCCAAGGCCAACGCCGCGCTGGACAACGCCATCGGCTGGAACAAGCTGAAGCCGAAGATGGTCGACCTGTACACCCAGACCTTCACCGAGCAGGAGCTCAAGGACCTGGTCAAGTTCTACGAGTCGCCGCTGGGCAAGAAAGTCCTGCGTGAAATGCCCAAGGTCACCCAGCAGTCGGCCCAGCTGACCCAGACCAGCCTGGAACCGGCCGTACCGGTGGTCAACAAGCTGTTGGACGACATGACCAAGGAGCTGGACCCGAACGCAGGCAAGGCCGCCGCCCCGGCCAAGAAGTGAGTAACGCCCGATGAGCATGCAGCAACGCATCGAGCAACAACTGGCCGCCCTGGCCCCGCAACACCTTGAAGTGCTCAACGAAAGCCACATGCACAGCCGTGGCCAGGAAACCCACTACAAGGCGGTGATCGTCAGCGAGCAGTTTGCCGGGCTCAACAGCGTCAAGCGCCACCAGAAGGTCTACGCCACCATGGGTGAGCTGATGGGCCAGATACACGCTCTGGCGATCCACACCTACACGGCCGAGGAGTGGGCCAAGGTGGGCGTGGCACCGGCCTCGCCGGTGTGTGCAGGCGGCGGGCACTGAATCCTTTCCGGCAATCTGGTAGACTGCCCAACGCGCCGCTTGTCGGCGCGTTTTTATTTGTCATTCCGGTCCGCCCCTTACGAGGGTGACCACCTGGAGAACCGATTTCATGTCCCAAGCTATCGTCGTGGCGGCGCTGTACAAGTTCGTCACTCTGGAAGACTACGTCGAACTGCGTGAGCCACTGCTCAAGGCCATGCTCGACAACGGCGTCAAAGGCACCTTGCTGCTGGCCCGCGAAGGCATCAACGGCACCGTTTCGGCCACTCGCGAAGGCATCGACGGCCTGCTCGCCTGGCTGCGCAACGACCCGCGCCTGGTGGATGTCGATCACAAAGAGTCCTACTGCGACGAGCAGCCGTTCTACCGCACCAAGGTCAAGCTCAAGAAAGAGATCGTCACCCTCGGCGTGCCGGGTGTCGACCCGAACCAGGCCGTCGGCACCTATGTCGAGCCCAAGGACTGGAACGCCCTGATCAGCGACCCGGAAGTGCTGCTGATCGACACCCGCAACGACTACGAAGTGGCCATCGGTACCTTCAAGGGCGCCATCGACCCGAAGACCGAGACCTTCCGCGAGTTCCCCGAGTACATCAAGGCCAACTTCGACCCGAGCAAGCACAAGAAGGTCGCGATGTTCTGCACTGGCGGCATCCGTTGCGAAAAAGCTTCCAGCTACATGCTCGGTGAAGGCTTCGAGGAGGTCTATCATCTTAAGGGTGGCGTCCTGAAATACTTCGAGGAAGTGCCTCAGGAAGAAAGCCTCTGGGACGGCGACTGCTTCGTCTTCGACAACCGTGTCACGGTGCGCCATGACCTGAGCGAAGGCGAGTACGACCAGTGCCATGCCTGCCGCCACCCGGTCGATGCCAAGGACCGCGAGTCCGAGCACTATTCGCCAGGCGTGAGCTGCCCGCATTGCTGGGACACCCTGAGCGAGAAGACCCGGCGCAGCGCCATCGACCGGCAGAAGCAGATCGAGCTGGCCAAGGCCCGCAACCAGCCACACCCGATTGGTTACAACTACAAAGCCGAGGCTTGAACCATGACCGCCCGCCTGATCTATGTGATGGACCCGATGTGCTCCTGGTGCTGGGGGTTCGCGCCAGTGGCTGCGGCGCTGATCGCACAGGCCGCCGAGGCGGGCGTCAGCACGCGGCTGGTGCCGGGCGGCCTGCGCAGCGGTGGCAGCGCGCTGGACGGCTCGACCCGCAAGTACATCCTCGAACACTGGCAGGCGGTGGCCGAAGCCACCGGGCAGCCGTTCCGTTTCGAAGGCGCCATGCCTGACGGCTTCGTCTACGACACCGAACCGGCCTGCCGCGCCCTGGTCACTGCCCGCGAGCTGGACGCCGAACGTGTCTGGCCGCTGCTGGCGCTGATCCAGCGTTCGTTCTACGAGCACGGCCTGGATGTCACCCGCGCCCCGCAACTGGTCGAGCTGGCCGAACAGGCCGGCTTCGACCGTGAGCGCTTCGCCCAGCAGTTCGCCAGCCATGACACCCGCGCCGCCACCAGCGCGGACTTCAGCTGGGTGCAGGACCTCGGCATCGCCGGCTTCCCGACCCTGCTGGCCGAGCGCAACGGCCAACTGGCGTTGCTGACCAACGGCTACCAGCCGCTGGACAGCCTGCAACCCTTGCTTGGCCGCTGGCTGCAGCAGGCCGTCTGTGCTTGATCTGCCAGGGTCGCCAGACCCTGTGCCAGGGAAGCCCGCCGCTGTGTCTGATCGCCTGAGCTGGGCGGAAATCCGCCGCCTGGCCCTGCATCACAAGAAAAACCTCTGGACCGCCAACCTCGTCGCCGTGCTCGCGGCCTGTTGCAGCGTGCCGATTCCGTTGCTGCTGCCGTTGCTGGTCGACGAAGTGCTGCTGGGCCACGGCGACGCCGCCCTGAAATGGATGAACCACTTGCTGCCGAGCGGCTGGCAAGTGGCGGCCGGCTACATCGGCCTGATGCTGGCGGCCACGCTGTGCCTGCGCCTGGCGGCACTGGTCTTCAACGTGGTGCAGGCCAAGCTGTTCGCCGGGTTGGCCAAGGACATCGTCTACCGCCTGCGCATTCGCCTGATCGAGCGCCTCAAGCGCATCTCGCTCAAGGAATACGAAAGCCTTGGCAGCGGTACCGTGACCACACATCTGGTCACTGACCTGGACACCCTCGACAAGTTCGTCGGCGAAACCCTCAGCCGCTTCCTGGTGGCCATGCTGACTCTCACCGGCACGGCGGCGATCCTGATCTGGATGCACTGGAAGCTGGCGTTGCTGATCCTGTTGTTCAACCCGCTGGTGATCTATTTCACCGTGCAGCTGGGCAAGCGGGTCAAGCACCTGAAGAAACTCGAGAACGACAGCACCTCGCGCTTTACCCAGGCGTTGTCGGAAACCCTGGATGCCATCCAGGAAATCCGTGCTGGCAACCGCCAGGGCTACTTCCTCGGCCGCCTCGGCCTGCGGGCCCGTGAAGTGCGCGACTATGCCGTGGAGTCGCAATGGAAGAGCGATGCCAGTGGCCGCGCCAGTGGCCTGCTGTTCCAGTTCGGTATCGATATTTTCCGCGCTGCAGCGATGCTGACCGTGCTGTTCTCCGACCTGTCGATCGGCCAGATGCTGGCGGTGTTCAGCTACCTGTGGTTCATGATCGGCCCGGTGGAGCAGCTGCTCAACCTGCAATATGCCTACTACGCCGCCGGCGGCGCGCTGAGCCGGCTCAACGAGCTGCTGTCGCGGGCCGACGAGCCGCAGTACCCGGCCGCCAGTGACCCGTTCGTCGGCCGCGAGACGGTGGGTATCGAGGTGCGCGACCTGCGCTTCGCCTATGCCGATGAACCGGTGCTGGACCAGTTGAACCTGGTCATTGCCCCCGGTGAGAAGGTGGCCATCGTCGGTGCCAGCGGTGGCGGCAAAAGCACCCTGGTGCAGTTGCTGCTGGGCCTGTACAGCGCGCAGGCCGGGACCATCCGCTTTGGCGGTGCCAGCCTGCAGGAAATCGGCCTTGAGACCTTGCGCGAGAACGTCGCAGTGGTGCTGCAGCACCCCTCGCTGTTCAACGACAGCGTGCGCGCCAACCTGACCATGGGGCGCGAATGCACCGACGAGGCCTGCTGGCAGGCACTGCGTATTGCCCAGCTGGACGCCACCATCGCCGCCTTGCCGCAAGGGCTGGACAGCGTGGTCGGCCGCTCGGGGGTGCGCCTGTCGGGTGGGCAGCGTCAGCGCCTGGCAATCGCCCGCATGGTGCTGGCCGAGCCCAAGGTGGTCATTCTCGATGAGGCTACCTCGGCGCTGGATGCCGCCACCGAGTACAACCTGCACCAGGCACTGGCGCGCTTTCTCAACGGCCGGACCACGCTGATCATTGCCCACCGCTTGTCGGCGGTGAAGCAGGCCGACCGCGTGCTGGTGTTTGACGGTGGCCATGTGGCCGAGGATGGCGACCACCAGCAGCTGATTGCCGAGGGAGGCTTGTACGCCAAGCTCTATGGGCATCTGCAGCAGACCTGAGTGCCCGACAAAAAATTCCCCTCCATGTAGATAGCAAATGGCCTACGCTGTGCTTGTCTGGGTTGATTCGAAGTCTTATCTGCTCTGCGACAGGGACTAAATGAAGGGAAATCGCACTCAAGAAGCGCCAAGGTTGGTAGGTATCATCTGGCCCTTCATCGCCGTTGTCGTATTCCAGGTATTGCTGGGCAGCCTCAGCCTTTATGCATTGTCGGCAGTCCGTGCCTATGTGGCCGGTGAAAGCCTTTGGTCCAAGGCGCAAAAAGACGCCATCTATTACCTCAACCTGTATGCCGATGACCGCGACGAGCGCACCTATCAGCGCTATCGCCAGGCCATTACCGTGCCCCAGGGCGACCACGACCTGCGTGAACTGCTCGACCAGGCCAGCCCGGACCTGCAAGGCGCCCGCCAGGCCGTGCTGCAGGGTGGCAACCACCCGGACGATGTCGACCGGATCATCTGGTTCTACCGCAATTTCCGCCAGGTCAGCTACATGCAGACGGCGATCGACTACTGGAACATCGGCGATGACTACCTGGCCAAGCTCGATGTGCTGGCCAGCGAAATGCACGCGAGTGTCGCCGCAGGCCAGGTCGACGCCGCCCAGCTCAAGGATTGGAAGAGCCGCATCGTCGCTATCAACGAAGGCGTCACGCCCGCAGCCAAGGCCTTCAGTGACGCCCTGGGTGAGGGCTCGCGGATGCTCCTGCGGGTGCTGCTGGTCACCAACCTGCTGACCGCACTGTTCCTCATTACTATTGCCTGGCGCCGTTCGAGCAAGCTGCTGGCCCAGCGCCAGGCGTTCGCCAGTGCTCTGCGGGAGGAGAAGGAGCGGGCGCAGATCACCCTGGAGTCGATTGGTGACGCGGTGATCACTGCCGATGTCGAGGGCAATATCGTCTACATGAACCCGGCTGCCGAGCAGCTGACCCACTGGCAGTCCGGGCAGGCGCAGGGCCTGCCGCTGGGTGCACTGTTCAGCCTTCTCGACGAGGAGGAGCAGGGCGAAGGCTGCACCTTGGTCGAGCAGGTGCTCAGTGGCAGCCTCAAGGGCGGCGCCGAGCACTCCCGGCTGATCCAACGCCTGGATGGCAGTACGGTGTCGGTCAACCTGGTCGGCTCGCCGATCATCAATAACGACCAGCTGGCCGGTATCGTGCTGGTGCTGCACGACATGACCCAGGAGCGGCAGTACATCGCCAACCTGTCCTGGCAGGCCACCCATGATGCCCTGACCGGCCTGGCCAACCGCCGCGAATTCGAATACCGCCTGGAGCAGGCGCTCAATGGCCTGGTGCGCCAGGCCGGGCGGCATTCGTTGATGTTCCTCGACCTCGACCAGTTCAAGCTGGTCAACGATACCTGCGGCCATGCTGCCGGTGACGAGTTGCTCAGGCATATCTGTGCGGTGTTGCAGTCGGGGCTGCGTGAAGGCGATACCCTCGCGCGCCTGGGTGGCGATGAATTTGGTGTGCTGCTGGAAAACTGCCCGGCCGACCAGGCCGAGCGCATCGGCGAGAACTTGCGCCAGGCTGTGCAGAGCCTGCATTTCGTGTGGAAGGGCAGGCCGTTCGTGACCACCGTCAGTATCGGCCTGGTGCACATGGCGCAGGCGCCGGGAACGCTGGAGGCTTCGTTGCGGGCCGCCGATATGGCCTGCTACATGGCCAAGGAAAAGGGCCGTAACCGGGTGCAGGTGTACCATGCCGACGACAGCGAGCTGTCCATGCGCTTTGGTGAAATGGCCTGGATCCAGCGCCTGCATGTGGCCCTGGAGGAAAACCGCTTCTGCCTCTATTGCCAGGAAATCGCCGCGCTGAAAGCCATCGAGGGTCCAGGCCATATCGAGATCCTGCTGCGCCTGCACGACGAAAGCGGTCGCACCATCCTCCCGGACAGCTTCATTCCAGCCGCCGAGCGCTATGGCCTGATGACGGCGCTGGACCGCTGGGTGGTGCGCAGCGTTTTCGAGGTCATCCGCCAATGCCTGGACGAAGGACGGGACGGGCCGCTGGCGATGTGCGCGATCAACCTTTCCGGCACCAGCATCGGTGACGACAAGTTCCTCGAGTACCTGCAGCGGTTGTTCGTCGAATATGCCATTCCGCCGCGCATGATCTGCTTCGAGATCACCGAGACCAGTGCCATTGCCAACCTCGGCAGCGCCATCCGCTTCATCAATGAATTGAAGGGGCTGGGTTGCAAGTTCTCCCTGGACGACTTCTGTGCCGGGATGTCGTCATTTGCCTATTTGAAACATTTACCCGTCGACTTCTTGAAGATCGACGGAAGTTTTGTCAAAGATATGCTCGACGATCCGGTCAATCGTGCCATGGTCGAGGTGATCAATCACATCGGCCACGTCATGGGCAAGCGGACCATCGCCGAGTTCGTCGAAACACCGTTGATCGAGCAGGCCTTGCAGGAGATCGGCGTGGATTACGCCCAGGGCTATCTGATTGAACGGCCACAGGTGTTCACCTGTGACAGTCTGCAGCGCCAACGGATTGCTGCGCGGCCCTTGTTGCATCGGGCGCCAGGTACATTTCGCTGAAAACACGTCCGCAAAATCACAAGGATCAAGGAGCTGAAAGTGATTGATGCATTCGTACGTATCGGGCCCTTGATGGACCCGGCCAGTTACCCCCAGTGGGCCCAGCAACTCATCGAGGATTGCCGTGAGAGCAAGCGCCGGGTGGTCGAGCACGAGTTCTATCAGCGCCTGCGTGATGGCGAGCTGCGCCAGTCGACCATTCGCCAGTACCTGATCGGTGGCTGGCCGGTGGTCGAGCAGTTTTCCCTGTACATGGCCCACAACCTGACCAAGACTCGCTATGCCCGCCATCCAGGCGAGGACATGGCACGGCGCTGGCTGATGCGCAACATCCGCGTCGAGCTCAACCATGCCGACTACTGGGTGAACTGGTGCCATGCCCATGGCGTTCACCTGCACGACCTGCAGGCACAGGAAGTGCCGCCAGAGCTGAACGGGCTGAACGACTGGTGCTGGCGCGTCTGCACTACCGAGTCGCTGGCGATCGCCATGGCGGCGACCAACTATGCGATCGAGGGGGCGACCGGCGAGTGGTCGGCGGTGGTGTGCGCCGAGGACACCTATGCCATGGGCTTCCCGGAGGATGTACGCAAGCGGGCGATGAAGTGGCTGAAGATGCATGCTCAGTACGATGATGCGCACCCGTGGGAGGCGCTGGAGATCATCTGCACGCTGGCGGGCGAGAACCCGACCCAGGGGCTGCGCAACGAGCTGCGCAAGGCGGTCTGCAAGAGTTATGACTGCATGTACCTGTTCCTGGAGCGGTGCATGCAACTGGAAGGGCGTCAGCAAGGGCGCCTGCGCCCGGCCTTGGCTGCCGGGTGAAACCTGTACTGGCCTCTTCGCGGGGCAAGCCCGCTCCTACAGGTCTGAACTGCGAAGAGGCCGGTACAGGCGGCACAAGGCTTACTGGGCGTTGAGCGCCTGCCCATTCACGTCTTTGCTATCCGGCCCCATCAGGTACAGATAGACCGGCATGATCTCTTCCGGCAGCGGATTGTTCTGCGGGTTTTCGCTCGGGTATGCCTGCGCACGCATCGCCGTGCGCGTGGCGCCCGGGTTGATGCTGTTGGAGCGTACCGGCGCCACGCCTTCCAGTTCGTCGGCCAGGGTCTGCATCAGCCCTTCGGTGGCAAACTTCGACACCCCGTAGGCCCCCCAGTACGCCCGGCCCTTGCGCCCGACGCTGCTGGAGGTGAACACCACCGAGGCGTCCTCCGACAGCTTGAGCAGCGGCAGCAGGGTGCTGGTGAGCATGAAGGTGGCGTTGACGTTGATGTGCATCACGCGCATGAAGTTGTCGCCCGACAGCTGCTCCAGTGGCGTGCGCGGGCCGATGATCGAGGCGTTGTTGAGCAGGCCGTCGAGGCGCCCGAACTGTTCCTCGATCATCACTGCCAGCTCGTCGTACTGGTGGGGCAGGGCGGTTTCCAGGTTGAACGGGATCACCACGGGCTGCGGGTGGCCGGCGGCCTCGATCTGGTCGTAGACCTCGTTGAGGTTGGCTTCGGTCTTGCCCAGCAGCAGCACGGTGGCGCCCAGTGCGGCATAGGCCTTGGCGGCAGCGGCGCCGATGCCGCGGCCGGCACCGGTGACCAGGATGACGCGGCCGGCGAGCAGGCCGGGGCGGGCGGTATAGTCGAACATGTCAGGTGTCCTTGAAGAGCCTGGGGGAGATCAGCAGCTGCACAGGGCGCTGTCGATCACCTTGCGCAGTTCCAGCGGGTGGTCCACCACCACATCGGCGCCCCAGTTGTTCGGGTTGTCCTCTGGATGAATATAGCCGTAGCGTACCGCGGCCGTACGCGTGCCGGCGTCGCGGCCAGACTCGATGTCGCGCAGGTCGTCGCCGACGAACAGCACGCTGGCCGGGTCCAGGCCCAGGGTCTTGCAGGCGAGGATCAGCGGCTCAGGGTCGGGCTTGCTGTTCTTCACGTGGTCCGGGCAGATCAGCAGTGCCGAACGCTCGGCCAGGCCCAGCTGCTGCATGATCGGTTCAGCGAAGCGCACTGGCTTGTTGGTCACCACGCCCCACAGCAGGTTGCCCTTTTCGATGTCGGCCAGCAGCTCGCCCATGCCGTCGAACAGCTTGCTGTGCACGGCGCAGTCGCGCTGGTAGCGCTCGAGGAATTCCAGGCGCAGGGCCTCGAAACCTTCGGCCTCGGGGTCCATGGCGAAGGTTGCGGCAACCATGGCGCGGGCGCCGCCGGAGATCACGTCGCGGATCAGCTGGTCATCGATGGCTGGCAGGCCGCGCTCGGCGAGCATGGCCTGGCAGATGGCGATGAAGTCCGGCGCCGTGTCCAGCAGGGTGCCGTCCATGTCGAAGAGTACTGCTTGCAAACGCATGCTCATTCCTCGCGCAGGGTCTGGATCATGTAGTTGACGTCAACGTCGCTGCTCAGTTTGTAGTGCTTGGTCAGCGGGTTGTAGGTCAGGCCGATGATGTCCTTGACGGCGAGGCCGGCGACACGGCTCCAGGCGCCCAGCTCGGACGGGCGGATGAACTTCTTGAAGTCGTGGGTGCCGCGCGGCAGCATCTTCAGGACGTATTCGGCGCCGATGATGGCCAGCAGGTAGGCCTTGGGGTTGCGGTTGATGGTCGAGAAGAACACCTGGCCACCAGGCTTGACCATGCGGTAGCAGGCGCGGATCACCGAGGACGGGTCGGGCACGTGCTCGAGCATCTCCAGGCAGGTGACCACGTCGAACTGCTCGGGCATCTCTTCGGCCAGGGCCTCGGCGGTGATCTGCCGGTATTCGACCTCGACGCCCGACTCCAGCTGGTGCAGCTGGGCAACGGCCAGGGGGGCCTCGCCCATGTCGATGCCGGTGACAGTGGCGCCGCGCAAGGCCATGGCCTCGCTGAGGATGCCGCCGCCGCAGCCGACGTCCAGCACCTTCTTGCCCGCCAGGCCGACGCGCTCATCGATCCAGTTGACGCGCAGCGGGTTGATGTCGTGCAGCGGCTTGAACTCGCTTTCACGGTCCCACCAGCGGTGGGCCAAGGCTTCGAACTTGGCGATTTCGGCGTGGTCGACGTTGCTCATTGAACAATCCTCTGGAACTTGCACTTCAAATGGGGCGCAGTATACCCGAGCGTCTGCGGCCGAGGGTCGCTATAATCGCCGGCTTTTGATATCCGAACGACGGGGAGAGGCGATGCGCGAGCGACTTTTGGCGGCGGAGAAGGTGACCGGGATGCGCTGGCAAGGCGGCGTCCTGCACTTGCTCGACCAGCGCCTGCTGCCGTCGGAAGAACGCTGGCTGACCTGCGACAATGTCGCGCAGGTGGTGGCGGCGATTCGCGACATGGCCGTGCGTGGCGCCGCTGCCATAGGCATTGCTGCAGCCTATGGGCTGGTCCTGGCCCTGGAAGAGCGCCTGGCCCAGGGCGGCGACTGGGAAATGGACCTGGAGGAGGACTTCTTCAGCCTGGCTGAAGCCCGGCCCACTGCGGCCAACCTGTTCTGGGCGCTGAACCGCATGCGCGAGCGCCTGTTGCGTGTGCGTGGCGAAGAAGACGTGCTGGCCGCGCTGGAAGCCGAAGCGATTGCCATCCATGAAAGTGACCGCGAAGCCAACCTGACCATGGCCCAGCATGGCATCGAACTGATCCGTCGCCATCAGGGCAACGAGCAGACCTTGCTGACCTACGGCAACGCTGGCGCCTTGGCCAGCGGTGGTATCGGTACGGCCCTGGGGGTGATTCGCGCCGGTTATCTGGAGGGGATGGTCGAGCGTGTGTATGCCGGTGAGACCCGCCCCTGGCTGCAGGGATCGCGCCTGACGGCCTGGGAGCTGGCCAACGAGGGTATCCCGGTGACCCTGTGCGCTGACTCGGCGCTGGCCCATCTGATGAAGACCAAAGGGATCACCTGGGTGGTGGTCGGCGCCGACTGCATCGCCGCCAATGGTGATGTGGCGAGCAAGATCGGCACCTACCAGCTGGCCGTCAGTGCCATGCACCATGGCGTGCGCTTCATGGTGGTGGCGCCGAGCACCAGCATCGACCTCAACCTGGCTACCGGCGAGGATATTCCGCTGGAAGAGCGTGAGGCCGATGAGCTGCTGGACTACGCTGGCACCCGCGTGGCGCCGCAGGTCGAGGCATTCAACCCGGTGTTCGACGTGACCCCGGCCGACCTGGTCGACGTGATCGTCACCGAGCGCGGCATCGTCGAGCGGCCGGACACCGCCAAGCTGGCCCAGTTGATGTGCCGCAAACGTCTGCATTGATCAAAGCGTAGGGTGGGGGATTTTCAGCGCCGGTGAGATCGAGCGCCTTGGCGCATGGCGCGATATCGCGTCGTACCAACAAGGCGGTCGCGCGCGCCTGTCGCAGGCGTTACTGGCCTGAAACAAACGTAGGAGCGAGCGCAGCTCGCGATGCGCCGCGCGGGCGGCGCTCGACCTCATGGGCGGCGCAAAACTCGAGGCGAGCACCCCAGCGCCATATCTCCCCACCGCCCCGCCTTTGTGATAACATCCGGCAGTTTCCAAGACCGCCCACGAAGGCGGCCTTCATTGCGCAGATCCATGCAACAACTCATTGATTTGTCGTAAGTCGTCGCACCCCTATGCGCTGCGGCGGCGAGCTTCGTTCGGCCCTTGATGGAGCTGCGAAGTTTCACCAGAAAAAGGAATCAGGCTTCTCATGGGCGAACTGGCCAAAGAAATCCTCCCGGTCAATATCGAAGACGAACTGAGACAGTCTTACCTCGACTACGCGATGAGCGTGATTGTCGGGCGAGCGCTGCCCGATGCGCGTGATGGCTTGAAGCCCGTGCATCGTCGCGTTCTCTATGCGATGAGCGAACTGGGCAACGACTGGAACAAGCCGTACAAGAAATCCGCCCGTGTGGTCGGTGACGTGATCGGTAAGTACCACCCGCACGGCGACACTGCTGTCTACGACACCATCGTGCGTATGGCCCAGCCATTCTCGCTGCGCTACCTGCTGGTCGACGGCCAGGGCAACTTCGGTTCGGTCGACGGCGACAACGCCGCAGCCATGCGATACACCGAAGTGCGCATGACCAAGCTGGCCCACGAGCTGCTGGCCGACCTGCACAAAGAGACTGTCGACTGGGTGCCCAACTACGACGGCACCGAGCAGATCCCGGCGGTCATGCCGACCCGTATCCCCAACCTGCTGGTCAACGGTTCCAGCGGTATCGCCGTGGGCATGGCGACCAACATCCCGCCGCACAACCTCGGTGAAGTCATCGACGGTTGCCTGGCGCTGATCGACAATCCTGAAATCACCATCGATGAGCTGATGCAGTTCATCCCGGGTCCTGACTTCCCGACTGCCGGTATCATCAACGGCCGCCAGGGCATCATCGAGGCCTACCGTACCGGCCGTGGCCGCATCTACATGCGCGCCCGCTCCGAGATCGAAGACATCGACAAGGTCGGTGGCCGCCAGCAGATCGTCGTCACTGAGCTGCCGTACCAGCTGAACAAGGCCCGCCTGATCGAGAAGATCGCCGAGCTGGTCAAAGAGAAGAAGATCGAAGGCATCACCGAGCTGCGCGACGAGTCCGACAAGGACGGCATGCGCATCGTCATCGAGCTGCGCCGCGGCGAGGTGCCGGAGGTGGTGCTCAACAACCTCTACCAGCAGACCCAGCTGCAGAGCGTGTTCGGCATCAACGTGGTTGCCCTGGTCGACGGTCGCCCGCGCCTGCTCAACCTCAAGGACCTGCTCGAAGCGTTCGTCCGTCACCGCCGCGAAGTGGTGACCCGCCGTACCGTGTTCGAGCTGCGCAAGGCCCGCGAACGTGGCCACATCCTTGAAGGCCAGGCGGTCGCGCTGTCCAACATCGACCCGGTCATCGCCCTGATCAAAGCCTCGCCGACCCCGTCCGAAGCCAAGGAAGCCCTGGTTTCCACGCCGTGGGAATCCAGTGCCGTGCAGGTGATGGTCGAGCGCGCTGGCGCCGACTCCTGCCGCCCTGAGGACCTGCCGGAGCAGTACGGCCTGCGTGAAGGCAAGTATTACCTGTCGCCGGAGCAGGCCCAGGCCATCCTCGACCTGCGCCTGCACCGCCTGACCGGCCTGGAGCACGAGAAGCTGCTGGCCGAGTACCAGGAGATCCTGGAACAGATCGGCGAGCTGATCCGCATCCTCAGCAGCGCCCAGCGCCTGATGGAAGTGATCCGCGAAGAGCTTGAAGCAATCCGCGCCGAATACGGCGACGCGCGTCGCACCGAAATCCTCAATGCCAGCCACGATCTCAACTACGGGGACATGATCCCGGAAGAAGAACGTGTGGTGACCATCTCCCACGGTGGTTATGCCAAGACCCAGCCATTGTCCGCTTACCAGGCCCAGCGCCGCGGCGGCAAGGGCAAGTCGGCGACCGGCGTGAAGGACGAGGACTACATCGAGCACCTGTTGGTCGCCAACAGCCACGCCACGCTGTTGCTGTTCTCCAGCAAGGGCAAGGTGTACTGGAAAAAGACCTACGAAATCCCTGAAGCGTCCCGCGCAGCCCGTGGTCGCCCGTTGGTCAACCTGCTGCCGCTGGAGGAGGGTGAGCGCATCACCGCCATGCTGCAGATCGACCTCGAAGCGCTGCAGCAGAACGCCGACCTTGACGAAGAGCTGGAAGACGCGGATGACTCCGTGCTTGAAGGTGAGCTGGTAGAGGCCGAAGAAGTCGACGAAGAAGACGGCGACACCCCGGAATGGGTTGCTGAGCCGACCGGTGCGTATATCTTCATGGCGACTGCCTCCGGTACCGTCAAGAAGACCCCGCTGGTGCAGTTCGCCCGTCCGCGCTCCAATGGCCTGATCGCCCTGAAGCTGAAAGAGGGCGACACCCTGATTGCTGCTGCCATCACTGACGGCGCCAAAGAAGTCATGATGTTCTCCAACGCCGGCAAGGTCATCCGCTTCGCCGAGAGCGTGGTGCGTGAAATGGGCCGTACCGCCCGTGGCGTGCGCGGCATGAAACTGGGCAAGGGCCAGCAGATCATCTCGATGCTGATCCCGGAATCCGGCTCGCAGATTCTGACCGCGTCCGAGCGTGGCTTTGGCAAGCGCACCCCGCTGTCCAAGTTCCCGCGTCGCGGCCGCGGTGGCCAGGGCGTGATCGCCATGGGTACCAAGGGGCGCAATGGCTTGCTGATCGGTGCTATCCAGGTGCAGGAAGGCGAAGAGATCATGCTGATCTCCGACCAGGGCACGTTGGTGCGTACACGGGTTGGTGAAGTGTCCAGCCTGAGCCGTAACACCCAGGGCGTTACCCTGATCAAGCTGGCCGCTGACGAAACGCTGGTGGGCCTGGAGCGTATCCAGGAACCATCCGAGGACGAACTCGATAATGTGATCGAGACGGACGAGGAGGGCGTCGAGGCCGATGCGCCGGATGACGAAGCTGCAGGCGCCGAAGAGGCTCCGCAGGAATAAGCAAGCGTGAAACCCGAGCGGGGCGACCAAGGTCGCCCCGTTTGACTGTTTAGGAGCGAGCGTAGCTCGCGATGCAGGCGCCACGGTTCCTGCAGGGTATGTAGTAACCGAATCAAGTTTTTGTTCTATTTGGCAGAGCGAGAGTGGATGTGAGCAAACGAGCCTTTAACTTCTGCGCAGGCCCTGCCGCGCTTCCTGACGCTGTGTTGCAGCGCGCCCAGGCCGAGATGCTGGACTGGAACGGCAAGGGCTTGTCGGTGATGGAGATGAGCCATCGCAGCGACGATTACGTGGCCATCGCCGAAAAGGCCGAGCAGGACCTGCGTGACCTGCTGTCCGTCCCCTCCAACTACAAGGTCCTGTTCCTGCAGGGTGGTGCCAGCCAGCAGTTCGCTGAAATCCCGCTGAACCTGCTGCCGGAAAACGGCACTGCCGACTACGTCGAAACTGGCATCTGGTCGAAAAAGGCCATCGAGGAAGCGCGCCGCTTCGGCACCGTCAACGTTGCCGCCAGCGCCAAGCCCTACGACTACCTGGCCATCCCAGGCCAGAACGAGTGGAAGCTGACCAAGAACGCCGCCTACGTCCACTATGCGTCCAATGAGACCATCGGTGGCCTGCAGTTCGACTGGGTTCCAGAAACCGGCGACGTCCCGCTGGTGGTCGACATGTCTTCCGACATCCTCTCGCGCCCGATCGACGTCTCGCAGTACGGCATGATCTATGCCGGCGCGCAGAAGAACATCGGCCCGAGCGGCCTGGTGGTGGTGATCGTCCGTGAAGACCTGATCGGCCGCGCCCGCAGCAGCTGCCCGACCATGCTCGACTACAAGATCGCGGCCGACAACGGCTCGATGTACAACACCCCGGCCACCTATTCCTGGTACCTCTCGGGCCTGGTGTTCGAGTGGCTCAAGGAGCAGGGGGGTGTCGAGGCCATGGAGCAGCGCAACCGCGCCAAGAAGGACCGCCTGTACGGCTTCATCGACGCCAGCGAGTTCTACACCAACCCGATCGCCCACAACGCCCGTTCGTGGATGAACGTGCCGTTCCGCCTGGCTGACGAGCGCCTGGACAAGGCCTTCCTGGCCGGCGCCGACGCCCGTGGCCTGCTCAACCTCAAGGGCCACCGTTCGGTTGGTGGCATGCGCGCCTCGATCTACAACGCCCTGGGCCTGGAAGCGGTAGAAGGCCTGGTCGCCTACATGGCCGAATTCGAGAAGGAGCACGGCTGATGTCCGAACAGGAACTCAAAGCCCTGCGCGTACGCATCGACAGCCTCGACGAGAAGATCCTCGAGCTGATCAGCGATCGCGCCCGCTGCGCCGAAGAAGTGGCGCGGGTCAAGACGGCTTCGCTGCCAGAAGGCGAAAAGCCGGTGTTCTACCGTCCAGAGCGTGAAGCTGCGGTGCTCAAGCGCGTGATGGAACGCAACAAGGGGCCGCTGGGCAACGAAGAGATGGCGCGCTTGTTCCGCGAAATCATGTCGTCCTGCCTGGCCCTGGAAGAACCGCTCAAGGTCGCCTACCTCGGCCCTGAGGGTACCTTCACCCAGGCGGCGGCCATGAAGCACTTCGGCCACGCCGTGGTCAGCCGCCCGATGGCGGCCATCGACGAAGTGTTCCGCGAAGTGGCGGCCGGTGCCGTCAACTTCGGCGTGGTGCCGGTGGAAAACTCCACCGAGGGCGCGGTCAGCCACACCCTGGACAGCTTCCTCGAGCACGACATGGTGATCTGCGGCGAAGTCGAGCTGCGCATCCACCATCACCTGCTGGTGGGCGAGAACACCAAGACCAACAGCATCACCCGCATCTACTCCCACGCCCAATCGCTGGCCCAGTGCCGCAAGTGGCTGGACGCGCACTACCCGAACGTCGAGCGCGTTGCTGTTTCGAGCAATGCCGAGGCGGCCAAGCGGGTCAAGGGCGAGTGGAACTCGGCGGCGATCGCCGGCGACATGGCGGCCAACCTGTATGGCCTGACTCGCCTGGCTGAAAAGATCGAAGACCGCCCGGACAACTCCACGCGCTTCCTGATGATCGGCCAGCAGGAAGTGCCGCCGACCGGCGACGACAAGACCTCGATCATCGTCTCGATGAGCAACAAGCCCGGTGCGCTGCACGAGCTGCTGGTACCGTTCCACGAGAACGGCATCGACCTGACCCGTATCGAAACCCGTCCGTCGCGCAGCGGCAAGTGGACCTACGTGTTCTTCATCGACTTCGTCGGCCACCACCGCGACCCGCTGATCAAGGCGGTGCTGGAGAAGATCAGCCAGGAAGCTGTAGCGCTCAAGGTGCTGGGTTCCTATCCAAAGGCAGTGCTTTGATTCAAGGCCCCGGGGGCTGCTGAGCAGCCCTTCGCGGGGCAAGCCCGCTCCTACAGGAGGGCGCTGTACCTGTAGGAGCGGGCTTGCCCCGCGAAGGGGCGTGAAGCGGCCCCAATGGGCCTCACAGACTGCCTAGATTTCTGAACAGGGTTCGCACCAGTGGTAAATGCAGCAAAAACCAAACCCGCGCCAATCATCAATCGCCTGGTCGTGGTCGGCCTCGGCCTGATCGGTGGCTCCTTCGCCAAGGGCCTGCGTGAAAGCGGCCTGTGCCGCGAAGTGGTCGGTGTCGATCTGGATGCCCCGTCGCGCAAGCTGGCTGTCGAGCTGGGCGTGGTCGACCGTTGCGAAGAAGACCTCGCTGCCGCCTGCATCGGCGCCGACGTCATCCAGCTTGCCGTGCCGATTCTGGCCATGGAAAAGGTCCTGGCCCGTCTGTCCCAGCTTGACCTCGGCAATGCCGTGATCACTGACGTCGGCAGTGCCAAGGGCAACGTCGTGCGTCAGGCGCGTGCCGTCTTCGGTGAGCGCCTGCCACGCTTCGTGCCCGGCCACCCGATCGCCGGTTCCGAGCAGAGCGGGGTGGAGGCCTCCAACGCTACTCTGTTCCGTCGGCACAAGGTCATCCTGACACCGCTGGAAGAGACCGATCCGGCCGCCCTGGCCCTGGTTGATCGCCTGTGGCGCACGCTGGATGCCGATGTCGAGCACATGCCGGTGGAGCGCCACGACGAAGTACTGGCAGCCACCAGCCACCTGCCGCACCTGCTGGCCTTCGGCCTGGTCGATTCGCTTGCCAAGCGCAATGAAAACCTCGATATCTTCCGGTACGCTGCGGGAGGTTTCCGCGATTTCACGCGAATCGCCGGTAGCGACCCGACCATGTGGCACGACATCTTCCTCGCCAACCGCGAGGCTGTCCTGCGCACTCTGGACACATTTCGCAGCGACCTCGACGCCTTGCGCGACGCGGTTGATGCTGGGGACGGGCACCAGCTGCTGGGTGTATTCACCCGTGCACGCGTTGCCCGCGAGCATTTCAGTAAAATCCTGGCCCGCCGGGCCTATGTGGACGCTATGAACGCCAACGATCTGATTTTCCTGGCCCAACCGGGTGGCCGCCTGACCGGGCGAATCCGCGTACCGGGCGACAAGTCGATTTCCCACCGCTCGATCATGCTCGGCTCGCTGGCCGAGGGCACGACCGAAGTCGAAGGTTTCCTCGAAGGCGAGGACGCCCTGGCGACCCTGCAGGCATTCCGTGACATGGGTGTGGTCATCGAAGGCCCGAACCATGGCCGCGTGACCATTCATGGCGTCGGCCTGCACGGCCTCAAGCCGCCACCCGGCCCACTGTACGTCGGCAACTCCGGCACTTCGATGCGCCTGCTCTCCGGCCTGCTGGCCGGCCAGCCGTTCGATGTCACCATGACTGGCGACGCCTCGCTGTCAAAGCGCCCGATGAACCGCGTGGCCAACCCGCTGCGCGAAATGGGCGCCGTGGTCGAGACTGGCCCGGACGGCCGTCCGCCGCTGACCATTCGTGGTGGCAGCAAGCTGAAAGGGCTGACCTACACGCTGCCAATGGCTAGTGCCCAGGTCAAATCCTGCCTGCTGCTGGCGGGCCTGTACGCCGAAGGCAAGACCACCGTCACTGAGCCGGCACCGACCCGTGACCACACCGAGCGCATGCTGCGCGGCTTCGGCTACTCGGTCGAAAGTAACGGCCCGGTCGCCTCGCTGCAGTCCGGCGGCAAGCTCACCGCCACCCGAATCGAAGTACCGGCAGACATCTCGTCTGCAGCATTCTTCCTGGTGGCTGCATCGATCGCAGAAGGCTCCGAGCTGGTGCTCGAGCACGTCGGCATCAATCCGACCCGTACCGGCGTGATCGACATCCTGCGCCTGATGGGTGGTGACATCACCCTGGAGAATCAGCGTGAAGTCGGCGGCGAGCCGGTGGCTGACTTGCGCGTACGTGGCGCCAAGCTCAAGGGGATCGACATCCCTGAAGAGCTGGTGCCGCTGGCCATCGACGAATTCCCGGTGCTGTTCGTGGCCGCTGCCTGCGCCGAAGGGCGTACCGTGCTGCGTGGCGCCGAAGAGCTGCGGGTGAAGGAATCCGACCGCATCCAGGTCATGGCCGACGGCCTGATCACCCTGGGTATCAAGTGCGAGCCGACCCCGGACGGCATCATCATCGACGGCGGCCAGCTCGGCGGTGGCGAAGTGCACGGCCACGGTGATCACCGTATCGCCATGGCCTTCAGCGTCGCCTCGCTGCGTGCCAGCGCGCCGATCCGCATCCATGATTGCGCCAACGTCGCCACGTCGTTCCCGAACTTCCTCAAGCTGTGCGCCGATGTGGGTATCCGCGTCGCCGAAGAGGGCAAAGCGTGAATAGCCTGGCACCGGTCATCACCATCGACGGCCCGAGCGGCTCGGGCAAGGGTACCGTTGCCGGCATCCTCGCTCGCGAGCTGGGCTGGAAGCTGCTGGATTCCGGCGCGCTGTACCGCTTGCTGGCGTTCAATGCCAGCAACCACGGCGTCGACCTGACCAACGAAGAGCTGCTCAAGGCGTTGGCCGCCCATCTGGATGTGCAGTTCATCGCCGCCCAGCCCGGTAAGCTTCAACAGACCATCCTCGAGGGTGAGGACGTAAGCCAGGTCATCCGTACCGAAACCGTCGGTGCCGGTGCTTCGATGGTCGCCTCGCTGCCTGCGGTGCGTGAGGCATTGCTGGAGCGCCAGCGCGCGTTCCGGGAAATGCCAGGCCTGATCGCAGACGGTCGTGACATGGGCACCGTGGTGTTCCCGGACGCGCCATTGAAGGTCTTCCTCACTGCCAGTGCAGAGGAGCGTGCCCGTCGCCGCTACCTCCAGTTGAAGGGCAAGGGTGAAGATGTTAGTCTGTCGAGTCTGCTAGATGAGATTCGTGCGCGTGATGAACGTGACACCCAGCGTGCAGTGGCCCCGCTGAAGCCAGCGGCCGATGCCATTCAGCTGGACTCTACCGAGTTGTCCATCGAGCAGGTGCTGCAACGTATCAGAAGCGAGCTCGCCCAGCGCGACTTGGTCTGATAGCCAGGAGAGCAGGCAGGGGCACCAGTCAACGTCCTGCCGGCTTTCCTTTACTTAAAACAAACCCACATTGTCTGGAATGTGGCGATGGGCGTCTGTTTCGCCCGAATCTACAGGAATTAAAATGAGCGAAAGCTTTGCAGAACTCTTTGAAGAAAGCCTGAAAACCCTCAATCTTCAGCCGGGTGCCATCATCTCCGGTATCGTTGTCGACATCGACGGCGACTGGGTTACCGTACACGCTGGCCTGAAGTCCGAGGGCGTCATCCCGCTCGAGCAGTTCTACAACGAAGCTGGCGAGCTGACCATCAAGGTCGGTGACGAAGTTCACGTTGCGCTGGACGCGGTCGAAGACGGCTTTGGCGAAACCAAACTGTCCCGTGAAAAAGCCAAGCGCGCCGAGTGCTGGATTGTTCTGGAAGCAGCTTTCGCCGCCGAAGAAGTGGTCAAGGGCGTTATCAACGGTAAGGTTAAGGGCGGCTTCACTGTCGACGTTAACGGCATCCGTGCGTTCCTGCCGGGCTCCCTGGTTGATGTCCGCCCAGTGCGCGACACCACCCACCTGGAAGGCAAAGAGCTGGAATTCAAGGTCATCAAGCTGGACCAGAAGCGCAACAACGTTGTCGTTTCCCGTCGCAGTGTGCTGGAAGCCGAGAACTCCGCCGAGCGCGAAGCCCTGCTGGAAACCCTGCAGGAAGGCCAGCAAGTCAAAGGTATCGTCAAGAACCTCACCGACTACGGCGCATTCGTGGACCTGGGCGGTATCGACGGCCTGCTGCACATCACCGACATGGCTTGGAAGCGCATCAAGCACCCATCGGAAATCGTTAACGTTGGCGACGAAGTCGACGTACGCGTTCTGAAGTTCGACCGTGAGCGCAACCGCGTTTCCCTGGGTCTGAAGCAGATGGGCGAAGATCCGTGGGTAGCTATCACTGCACGTTACCCAGAAGGTACTCGTGTACAGGCTCGCGTTACCAACCTGACCGACTACGGCTGCTTCGCTGAGCTGGAAGAAGGCGTTGAAGGTCTGGTACACGTTTCCGAAATGGACTGGACCAACAAGAACATCCACCCGTCGAAAGTCGTTCAGGTTGGCGACGAAGTGGAAGTCATGGTTCTGGACATCGACGAAGAGCGTCGTCGTATCTCCCTGGGCATCAAGCAGTGCAAGTCCAACCCATGGGAAGACTTCTCCGGCCAGTTCAACAAGGGTGACAAGATCACCGGTACCATCAAGTCGATCACCGACTTCGGTATCTTCATCGGTCTGGACGGCGGCATCGACGGCCTGGTTCACCTGTCCGACATCTCCTGGAACGAAACCGGCGAAGAAGCCGTACGTCGTTTCAAGAAGGGCGACGAGCTGGAAACCGTCATCCTGTCGGTTGATCCAGAGCGCGAGCGCATCTCCCTGGGTATCAAGCAGCTGGAAGACGATCCGTTCTCCAACTTCGTTGCTGTCAACGACAAGGGCGCTATCGTCAAGGGCATCGTGAAAGAAGTTGACGCCAAAGGCGCCATCATCACCCTGGCCGACGACATCGAAGCCACTCTGAAAGCTTCCGAAATCAGCCGTGACCGCGTTGAAGACGCGCGTAACGTCCTGAAGGAAGGCGAAGAGATTGAAGCCAAGATCATCAGCGTTGACCGCAAATCGCGCGTCATCAGCCTGTCGATCAAGTCGAAAGACGACGCTGAAGAGCGTGAAGCCATCCAGAGCCTGAAAAACGCTCCGGAAGCGGCTGCCGACACCACCATGGCCGCGCTGCTGCGCGAAGCTATGGCCAAGCAGAACTGAGTTCTGTTTGATCGGTAAAAAGGGGTGGCCTTCGGGCCACCCTTTTTTTTGCGTGTTGGAAATGTGTTTGGGTTGCGGGGTGTTCGCCGTGAGGGGTTTTGCGCTTTTGAGATCGAGCGCCGCCCGCGCGGCGCATCGCGAGCTGTGCTCGCTCCTACGTTTGTTTTTGGCCAGTAACGCCTGTGACAGGCGCACGCGACCGCCTTGTTGGTACGACATGATATTGAGGCATGCGCCAAGGCGTTCGCGCGCAAATCCCACAGCACTGATTGGCCCGAAACAAACGTAGGAGCGAGCGCAGCTCGCGATGCGCCGCGCGGGCGGCGCTCGATCCATCAGGCGCCGCCACTCTATCGCCATACCTTCAAAGCCACACCGCATCCCAATGAGGATAATCTCCAGCCTTTGCCACCAATCCTGCCCTGATCGGATTGGCAACGATATATCTGGCAACCTTGAGAATATCTTCATCCCGACGCAATGCCAGGTCGTAATAACCCGCCTGCCAGATCGGCGATGCCCTCACTCCAGCCTTTCGCAATGCATTGCTGGATTGGCACTTGAACCGTTGCATTAGCGTGCCAAGCGTCGTGTTTTTCAATTCAATCAGCCAGTGCACATGGTCAGGCATAACAACCCAAGCCAGCGAGTTGCAGTAGTGTTGCTGTTCTGCGTGGCGAAGATTCTGAATGACTAGTCGTGCATGGCGGAGGTCGAGAAACAAAGAGCGACGATGATGGGTAACAGTCGTCAACATATAGAGCCTGCCTGGCACCGAGCATCGGGCATGGCGAAGTCTGCAGCCGTGGGGTTTGGTCATTGCATTCATCCTTGAGCGCTTCCCGGCACAGCGTAGTCATGGTGCTTGGGTTCAGCGGAAATCAGGTTTTCAGGATGTGAATGGCGGGAGAGGTGTGGCGCCCAAGAGATCGAGCGCCGCCCGCGCGGCGCATCGCGAGCTTTGCTCGCCCCTACGTTTGTTTCGGGCCAGTTATTTCTGTGGCATTTACGCGCGAACGCCTTGGCGCATGGCTCGATATCGCGTCGTACCAACAAGGCGGTCGCGCGCGCCTGTCTCAGGCGTTATTGGCCAGAAACAAACGTAGGAGCGAGCAAAGCTCGCGATGCGCCGCGCGGGCGGCGCTCGATCTCAAAATCACCACGCCCCTCAAGGCATGCACTTCCCAGCCCCACCGCGACATATTTCCTTTCTTTTCAATCTTGAATTTTTTTATTAAGTCAAGAACCACCCTGTTCAAATCCCTCCGAGCGTGCTACAAACTGATTAAGCAATGATCTAGCTGCTTGATAACGAAGGGAAAAATATGACGAAGTCGGAGCTGATCGAACGTATTGTCACCCATCAGGGGCTACTCTCGTCCAAGGACGTGGAGTTGGCCATCAAGACCATGCTTGAACAGATGTCCCAATGCCTGGCCACTGGCGATCGCATCGAGATCCGTGGTTTTGGCAGTTTTTCCTTGCACTATCGCGCACCGCGGGTGGGTCGCAACCCCAAGACGGGTCAGTCGGTGGAGCTCGAAGGCAAGTTCGTGCCGCATTTCAAACCGGGTAAAGAGCTGCGTGACCGGGTCAATGAAGAAGAGCACGAGCACCCTTGAGTTATAGAGAGGAGCAATCTGATGCGTAACCTCAAGCGCGCCCTGGCGGCGCTGTTCGTGCTGCTGTTGGCAGCTGTGGTGCTGTTCTTCGTGCTGGAGAACCAGCAACCGGTGGCGCTGATGATGTTTGGCTGGGTGGCCCCGGCGATGCCGGTAGCAGTACCTGTACTGGCTGCTCTGGTCGTCGGCTTGGCGGTAGGCCCGCTGCTCGGCGCCTACGGTGTACAGCGCAGCAAGCGCAAGATTCGCGCATCCGCGCGTCAGGCTGTCCTCAGCGACAATTAATGAAAATTCCTACGGTTTCTTAGGAAAATTTCACCTGTGCACCTCTCGGTCGAAATGGAGTAATAGCAGCTTCATTTTCGGCCCAGGCAAGCGTGCACCCGTATGACATTCCCCAGCCTTTCCCATCATGGCGGCACCCGTGGCGTAACCGGTTCGTGCCACCAACTGCACCTTGAAGCGACCGCCAGCCTACTGGTCGATTGCGGCCTTGAGCAGGGGGTTGATGCCGCACCAGGTGCTGAGCTTGCGCCCATCGGCTTCGATATCGCTGGTATCAAGGCACTGGTTGTCACCCATGTCCATCTCGATCATGTCGGTCGCATTCCTGCCTTGCTGGCCGCAGGGTTTCGCGGCCCTATCCTGTGTAGCGAACCCTCCGCCAGGCTATTGCCGCTGGTGCTGGAAGATGCCTACAAGCTGGGCATCAGCGCTGACCCCGTACAGGTCGACCGCTACCTGGCGCTGTTGCAGCGGTTGATCGTGGCGCTTCCTTTCGGTGAATGGCACCCTGTCATCGAGGGCCGGGAAGTCAGCTGCTCCGTGCGTCTGCAGCGTGCAGGCCATCTGCTCGGCTCGGCCTATGTCGAGTGCGATATATGTTACCCGGGGCGCGAGCCCAGTAGTCGGGTGGTGTTCTCTGGAGACCTGGGTGCCCCATGCAACCCGCTTCTGCAGGCGGTGAAGTCGCCTGAGCGCGCTGATACTCTGGTGCTCGAGAGCACTTACGGTGATCGGCTGCACAGCGGTCGCTCCGACCGACAGATGCAACTGGAGGCGGCGATTGACAGGGCCTTGGCCGACAGCGGCACCGTCCTCATTCCTGCGTTCAGCCTGGGGCGCACTCAGGAGCTGCTGTATGAGATCGAGGATATTCTGCACCGTAAGCAGTTGTCACCGGAGCAGGGTGGGGTAGCCGAGGCTGACCCACTGGCGTTGGACTGGACCCGATTGCCAATTATCCTCGACTCGCCTCTGGCGCAGCGGATTACCCAGGTATATGGCGAACTCCATGCCTACTGGAATGCCGAGGCCCGCCAACGGTTGGGCGAGGGTAGGGCGCCTCTAGGGTTCGGCCAACTGGTGTGTATCGATACCCATGCCAGGCACCAGCAGGTGGTCAATTACCTCAAGAGCACCGGGCGCCCGGCGATTGTCATTGCTGGCAATGGCATGTGCTCCGGTGGGCGCATCGTCAATTACCTCAAGGCCATGCTCGGCGATTCGCGGCATGAAGTGATGTTCGTCGGCTATCAGGCCAAGGGCACGCCCGGTGCAGTGATCCAGGCCAGCGAAGGTGCAGAAGGCTTCGTGCAGATCGACCTGGATGGGCAGATGTATGAGATCCATGCAAAAGTGGTTACGTTGGCTGGCTATTCAGGGCATGCGGATCAAGATGGATTGGTAAAGTTTGTCGAAGGTATACCGTATGCACCAAGGGAGGTTGTTTTGGTACATGGCGAGCAGCGTGCTAAAGAGGCTCTGAAGCGGCAGTTGGAACAGCGTCTTGCGCAACTGAGCCGACCGATGGGCATTTTTATTGCGCAATAAGTCCGGCTTTCACTGAACGTTGACGAGTGATGCTGTCTGATGCGCGCACAGTTTGTCTCATGGCGTTAACAGGTGGTGCGGTTTGCCGGTCAATACCCGTTGAAGGCCGCATTTCTTGCGCTGGGGGAGGCAAGCTACGGGTAAAAATCTCTGGTATTCTACAGGCCGAAGCTTGCGTCTTGAGCCTATGGATGGCCAGGGAATAAATACGCTGGGCGCGTACATTTAAGCGCTGTCGCGATCGTCGCGGCGGCGGTCAGATAAGACACATGCAGGTTCCCTGAGGTTGATTACTTCAAGTGGCCGTTAAGGACTCGATTATGGAATTGATCCCGGTAATTCTATCCGGTGGCGTTGGCAGCCGTTTGTGGCCAGTATCCCGTGAGGCTCACCCAAAGCCCTTCATGACCCTGCCGGACGGGCAGAATCTGATCCAGAAGACATTCCAGCGCGCCGCTCGCCTGGACGGTGTGGTCGAAGTGCTGACCGTCACCAACCGTGAGCTTCTGTTCAAGACCGAAGACGAATACCGTTCCATCAATACCCAAGGCCATGCCCAGGGTTACATTCTCGAGCCGTTTGGCCGCAACACTGCAGCCGCAGTGGCCGCCGCCGCGCTGCAGCTGCACCAGACCCACGGCCCGCAGGCCTACATGCTGGTACTGGCTGCGGACCACCTGATCCAGAACGAATCCGCGTTTGCCGAAGCTGTAGGCAAAGCCGTGCACCTTGCCGAAAAAGGCTGGCTGGTAACCTTCGGCATCAAGCCGCAATACCCGGAAACCGGCTTCGGCTACATCGAGGCCGCCGCTGGTGGTGTGCTCGAGGGTGGTCTGAAGGTTGAGCGTTTCGTTGAAAAGCCCGACCAGAAGACCGCCGAGTCCTATGTGGCTGCCGGCAACTACTTCTGGAACGCCGGCATGTTCTGCTTCCAGGTCGGCGCGGTTATCGAGGAATTCAAGGCGCATGCGCCAGACGTGCTCGAAGCTGTCGTGCAAACCCTCGAAACTTCTCGCCGCTCCAGCTCCAAGGGCTACAGCTGCCTGGCTCTGGACGCCGATAGTTTCGCCAACGTGCCGGACATCTCCATCGATTACGCGCTGATGGAGCGCTCGCGCAAGGTTGCGACCATTCCGTGCGACATCGGCTGGAGCGACATCGGCTCTTGGAATGCGGTGAGTGAGCTGACCCCTCCGGACGAACACGGCAACCGCTTCGAAGGCGAAGTGATGGCCTACGACGCCAGCAACAACTATGTCAGCACTGAGGACCGCCTGGCGGCCCTGGTCGGCGTGCAGGACCTGCTGGTGGTCGATACCCCGGACGCACTGCTGATCGCCCACAAAGACCACGCGCAAGACGTCAAACACATCGTCAAGCGCCTGAAGAGCGACGGCCACGCCGCCCACATGCTGCACCAGACCGTGCACCGCCCGTGGGGCACCTACACCACCCTGGAAGACGGCGAGCGCTTCAAGATCAAGCGCATCGTGGTCAAGCCCAAGGCCTCGCTATCGCTGCAGATGCACCATCACCGCAGCGAGCACTGGATCGTGGTCAGCGGCATGGCCGTAGTGGTCAACGATGACCAGGAGCTGATGCTCAACACCAACGAATCCACCTTCATTCGTGCTGGCCACAAACACCGTTTGCAAAATCCAGGTGTCATAGACCTGGTCCTGATCGAAGTTCAGAGCGGCGACTACCTCGGCGAAGACGACATCGTCCGCTTCGAGGACAAGTACGGTCGTTGCGACGCCTGATCCAGGCCTTTTCAGTCGGCCCATGGGTACCTCGCCGAGGTGCCGGGCCGATGCTCATTCGGCAATCCATTCGCCGGCCATCCCCTTCCCGTCAGTGCACGCGCAGGCGTCACCGCACCGAGAGAGATGTATGTACGCTCCTATCCAGACCCGCTGCTTCAAAGCCTATGACATCCGCGGCCAAGTGCCGACCGACCTCAACGACGACATCGCCTACCGTATCGGCCGCGCCCTTGTGGCCCAGCTGGGCGGGCGCAGTTACGTGGTTGGCCGCGATATGCGCCTGGAAAGCCCAGGCCTGTCCCGCGCCCTGATGAAAGGCTTGACCGAAGGCGGCGCCAATGTGATCGACATTGGCCTGTGCGGTACCGAAGAAGTCTACTTCGCCACCAGCCACTATGAGGCCGACGGCGGCATCATGGTCACCGCCAGCCACAACCCCAAGGGTTACAACGGCATGAAACTGGTGCGCGAACAGTCGCGCCCGATCAGCGGTGACACTGGCCTCAACGATATTCGTCAACGCGTCGAAGCCGGCGACCTCGGCACCCAGGCTGTAACAGCGGGCAGCATCCGCGAAGCGTTTGACAAGACCGCCTACATTGACCACCTGCTGACCTACATCGACCTGGACGCGCTCAAACCCCTGAAAGTACTGGCCGACCCCGGCAACGGCGCGGTCGGCCCGGTGCTTGAGCTGCTCAAGGCGCGCCTGCCGCTAGACATCACCATCATCAATGGCGAGCCCGACGGCAATTTCCCCAACGGCATCCCTAACCCGCTGCTGCCAGAGAACCGCGACCTGACCCGCCAGGCCGTGCTCGACACGGGTGCCGACATGGGCATCGCCTTCGACGGCGACTTCGACCGCTGCTTCTTCTTCGACAATCAGGGCCGCTTCATCGAGGGCTACTATGTGGTCGGCCTGCTGGCCGAAATGCTGCTGGCCAAGCACCCGGGCAGCAAGATCATCCACGACCCGCGCCTGACCTGGAACACCATCGAGCAAGTCAGTGCTGCCGGTGGCCAGGCCATCCAGAGCAAGACTGGCCATGCCTTCATCAAGGAGCGCATGCGCGCTGAAGATGCCGTGTACGGTGGCGAAATGAGCGCCCACCACTACTTCCGCGACTTCGCCTACTGCGACAGCGGCAACATCCCGTGGCTGCTGGTTGCCGCGCTGATGAGCGTCACCGGCAAGAGCCTGGCCCAGTTGGTGGACGAGCGCATTGCGGCGTTCCCCTGCAGTGGCGAGATCAACTACGAAGTGGCCGATGTGAAAGGCACCATCGAGAAGATTCTGGCCTTCTACCTGCCGCAGGAGCCGAGTGTCGACCGTACCGACGGCATCAGCGTCGAGTTTGCCGACTGGCGCTTCAGCCTGCGCGGGTCGAATACCGAGCCGTTGCTGCGCCTGAATGTCGAGAGCCGTGGCGATGAAGCGCTGGTGGGGCGTCGCGTCTATGAAATTGCCCGTCTGATCCAAGGATAATTATGTTCGGCATGCTCCGGGGCATCTGGGATTACAGAGGCTTCATTCTCACCTCCATCAAGAACGAGTTCATTTCGCGCTTTGCACGCAGCAAGCTGGGTGGTCTGTGGATGATCATCCACCCACTGTCACAGGTGGCCATCTATGCCCTCATCTTGTCCAATGTCCTCGGCGCACGCCTGCCGGGCATCGACAACAAGTACGCCTATGCGCTGTACTTGATCGCTGGCATCCTGGCGTGGAACCTGTTCGCCGAAATCGTCGGGCGTTGCCTAACGGTGTTCATCGAGCAGGGCAACCTGATGAAGAAAATGCGCTTTCCGCGCATTGCACTGCCGGTGATCGTGGTGGGCTCGTGCCTGCTCAACAACTTGCTGTTGTTTGCCGCCGTGATGATCATCTTCGCCGTGCTCGGTCATGCGCCCAACCTGCAGATGTTCTGGTTGCTGCCACTGACCCTGGTGGTAGTGGCCTTCGCCGTGGGGCTTGGTCTGGTGCTGGGGGTGATGAACGTGTTCCTGCGCGACATCGGCCAGGTGATCCCTATCGTCCTGCAGGTGTGGTTCTGGTTCACGCCGATCGTCTATTCGGTGAATATCGTCCCGGATTACCTCAAGGGGACGCTTGACCTCAACCCGATGTTCGCCATCGTCACCGCCTACCACAATGTGCTGGTCTACAAACTTGCGCCTGACTTGGCCGCACTAGCTGCCCCGGTCGGCATTGCCCTGGGCCTGATGGTGCTGGGCTTGTTCCTGTTCCGTCGCGCTTCCGCGGAAATGGTGGACTCCCTATGACACTCATGTCCGTCAACAATGTCGGCAAGGCGTACCGCAGCTACCGCTCGGAATGGCAACGCATCGCCCGCTGGTTCTACCTGCCGGTCAAGGCCAGCAGTGAGCACTGGGTGCTCAAGCACATCAGCTTCAACATCGAGGCCGGCGAGGCCATCGGTCTGGTCGGCCAGAACGGCGCCGGCAAGTCGACCCTGCTGAAGATGATTACCGGCACCCTGCAGCCGACCGAGGGCAGGGTTCTGGTGCATGGTCGCATCGCTGCCATTCTCGAACTGGGCATGGGCTTCAATGCCGAGCTCAGCGGGCGCCAGAACGCCTACCACGCGGCCGGGCTGATGGGTTTCACCACCGAGCAGATCGACAGCGTGATCGACGACATCGAAGACTTCGCCGAAATCGGCGAGTACTTCGACCAAGCAGTGCGCACTTATTCCAGCGGTATGCAGATGCGTGTGGCGTTTGCCGTGGCGACCGCCTTCCGCCCGGAAATCCTTATCATCGACGAAGCCTTGTCGGTCGGCGACAGCTACTTCCAGCACAAGAGCTTTGGCCGCATCAAGGAGTTCCAAAAGGCTGGTACCACGTTGCTGATCGTCTCCCACGACCGCGGTGCCATCCAGGCCCTGTGTAACCGGGCGATCCTGCTAGACGGCGGCACCGTGATCAAGGATGGCCCGCCCGAGGAGGTGATGGATTACTACAACGCCATCATCGCCCAGAAGGAAAACGCCACCGTCGAGTTGCAGACCTTGGCCGATGGCACTGTGCAGACCCGCTCGGGCAACGGCAAGGCCAATATCGACAGCGTGGCCCTCTACAATGCGCAGGGGCTACCCGTCGAGTACATTGCGGTGGGCGAGGACGTGTGCCTGAGTATTCGGGTCAAGGTCAACGCGCCCCTGCCCGAGCTGGTAGTCGGTTACGTGATCAAGGACCGTCTCGGCCAGGACGTGTTCGGTACCAACACACATCACCTGGAGTGCGTGCGCCACGACCTGAGCGCGGGCACTGTGCTGGATTACCGTTTCCGCTTCCCGGCCAACTTGGGCGTTGGTTCGTACTCGGTGGCGATCGCCCTGCACACGACCGACAGCCACATCGCCGATAACTTTGAATGGCGCGACCTGGCGTTGTTGTTCAACGTAGTCAACATGTCCGAAAAAACATTCGTCGGCCTGGCATGGATTCCGCCGACCGTGGAGTGCAAGTAATGAGTGCTGGTTTCTATAGGGCTTTCGAGGATCGCTACCGCGGCTCGAGAGATCTGATCACACAGCGGCTTGAAGCCTACCTGCCGTTTCTTGAGCCGTTGAAGTCGATTTACCCCGACTGCCCGGTGCTCGATATCGGTTGCGGCCGCGGTGAGTGGGTGCAACTGCTGCTGCGCGAAGGCTATGCGCCGGTCGGCGTGGACCTCGACGAAGGCATGCTCGAAGCCTGCCAGGCCCTGCAGCTGCCCGCCCACAAGGACGACGCCCTCAGCGCTTTGCGCAAGTTGCCGGACGATAGCCAGGTAGTGGTCAGTGGCTTCCACATTGCCGAGCATGTGCCGTTCCCCGTGCTCGAAGAACTGGTCGCCGAGGCCCTGAGGGTGCTGCGCCCGGCCGGGATGCTGATTCTGGAGACGCCCAACGCCGAAAACGTGATGGTCGGTACCAACAACTTCTACCTTGACCCTACCCATGAGCGGCCATTGCCAAATCAGCTGCTATCGTTCCTCACCGAGCATGCCGGCTTCGCACGTTCCAAGGTCGTGCGCCTGCAGGAGGCTCCCGAGCTGCGTGACGAGCTGGGCAAAATCGGTGTGCGGCAAGTTCTATGCGGTGCAAGTCCCGACTATGCTGTCGTCGCACAGAAAAATGGGGAGCCTTCAGTGATGGATGAATTCAAGGTATTTGAGGCTGACTATGGTGTTTCGCTCGACCAGTTGGCCGAGCGTTTTGACCAGGCATTGGAAGCTCGCCTGGCCAAACTGGAAGAAAAACTCGAAGTCGTTCATCTTCACCAGGCTAATCACAGCCGTGTAGCGCGTCCAGTGGCGCAGTCGCAGGGGCAGTTTGAACACCTGTTGGCGGTGCAGGAGATGCATGAAACCGCAATGGCGGCGTTGCAGCGGCAGTTCGGTGCGCTGCAGGAGCGGCTGGAACAGGCCCAGATCAGTGTATCGCGCGCGCAGGCAAGTGCCGAAAGCGCAGCGAAAGAGCGCAATCTGGCGCTGGAAAACTGCCATCACCATTACTTGCGTGCGGCGGCAGCCGAGCAACAGGTGCAGTTGATGCGCATGAGCAGTTCGTGGCGCCTGACCGCGCCCGTTCGTTGGCTTGCTCACTTACTGCAGGAGCCGACCCAGCATGGCAAGGCCTCACTGCTTAAGCTTCTGCGCCGTGTTGCCCCCCATGCCCGCCTCTGGGTGGGCCGACGCCCGGCAGTTCGCCGTTTGGCCATGGCCGTGCTGCGACGTTGCCCGGGGCTCGCCGACAGGGTGCGTGCGCTGCTTGCGCCAGAACCTGTGGATGTAGCTAATGAACTCCAGCATGGCGTCATCGACCATGCACCTTTGACCCCGCGAGGCCGTGCGATCGAAAGCGCCCTCCGATCTGCAACGAAGAAGGGCTGAAACGAATGCGTATTGTAATTGACATGCAAGGTGCGCAAACCGAAAGCCGCTTCAGAGGTATTGGGCGCTACAGTTTGTCTCTGGCACAGGGCATTGTGCGCAACTGCGCAGACCATGAGGTTTACCTGCTGCTCAATGGCATGCTGCACGAAAGTATCGAGCCGATCCGCGCGGCGTTCATCGATCTTCTGCCGCAAAGCCAGATTCGCGTGTGGTACGCCCAAGGGCCGGTATCTGACCGAGATCCCGCTAACCATGGCCGCCGGTTGGTCGCAGAGCGTATTCGCCAGGCCTGCATTGATGAACTGATGCCTGATGTGGTGCATATCACCAGTTCAGTAGAAGGTTTCATCGATGACGCGGTGATCGGTCCCCCGCAACTCGACAGCCAAGCTCTGGTCAGTTGCACGCTCTACGACCTGATTCCGCTGATAAGTCCAGATAAATATCTGGACACTAACCCGGCCTACAAAAAGCACTACCTGGAGAAGGTCGAGGCCTACAAGCATTACGATCTACTGCTGTCGATTTCCGAATTCGCGCGCCAGGAGGCACTTTCGCTGTTGCCGCTCGAGCAAGCGTGCGTGGTCAATGTGTCCACAGCAGCGGACGCTATCTTTCGGCCTATTATCCAGGACGAGGCACAGTGCAAGGCCCTGGCTGCCAAGTTCAAGTTGCGAGAGCCGTTCGTGCTTTATTCGGGCGGGGCGGATGAGCGCAAGAACCTTGTCCGCCTGATCAAAGCCTTCGCCAAAGTCAAGCGGGACGTTGCCAATGTCCAATTGGTGTTCGCCGGCAAGATGCCGCAGTTCCATATCGACCAGTACCGTGCTGCTGCACTGAGCCAAGGGCTGAGCGAGACTGACCTGGTGTTCACCGGCTATATCACCGACGAAGAGTTGGTGGCCTTGTATAACGCCTGCCGGGTTTATGTCTTCCCCTCCTGGCACGAGGGCTTTGGCTTGCCACCGCTCGAGGCCATGAAGTGTGGCGCTGCGGTGATCGGGTCCAACACCTCCAGCGTGCCTGAGGTAATCGGTTGGGACGATGCGACGTTCGACCCGTTGGACGTCCAGGCGATCGCTGGCAAGGTGCTGCAGGCGCTGAACGACGACGAGTTCCGCAGCGCGCTGGTTGCACACGGCCTGCAGCGTGCCGAAACGTTCTCGTGGGATCTTACCGGCAAGGCTGCGATCGCAGCTTTTGAGCAAGCCTTGAAACAGTTGGATGGCAAAACGAAACCCGCCGCCACGGCCGACCCAGTGGAAGCCTTGATCGCGCAGTTGGCTGAAAGCAACTTGTTGCATGATGGTAGCCTGGATATCCATCGTCTTGCCAAGGCTATCGATTACTCGCTGCAAGGGCTGTCAGGCAAACCTCAGCTTCTGGTCGATATTTCCGAGCTGAGCAAACATGACGGCAAGAGTGGCATCCAGCGAGTGGTGCGCAGTATCTTGCTGGAGTGGTTGAGCCACCCGCCTGCCGGTTATGACGTTCAGCCTGTGTACACGGTGGCGGGCGAAGCTTTCTACAGGTACGCCTCGCGCTTCACTGCCAAGTTCCTTGGCAAGCCCTTCGAGGGCGTTGAGGATGAAGCTATTACGTATCGGGCAGGTGATGCCTACCTGTGCCTGGACTTGTTGATGGATGTGCTGCCCCACAAGCGCAGCTACTTCAACACCCTTCGCGCGCACGGCGTGAGCATATTCTTCGTCGTTTACGACCTGCTGATTCTGCAGTTGCCTCACTGCTTCGTGGACAGCCTGCAGACCCACTACCTTAAATGGATCCAGGCCGTCGCACAGTATGACGGTGCGTTGTGCATCTCCCATGCTGTGGCCGATGAACTTCGCGAATGGCTGGGTGAGCACTATCCAGAGCGTCTGCCAAACTTCCGCATCGGTGCCTTCCATCTGGGTGCGGACATCGACCAGTCGATGCCGTCCAAGGGGCTTCCCGAGGACCCGGCGATGCGCCTGGAGGCGTTGGTGCCGAATACCAACTTCCTCATGGTGGGAACGCTTGAACCGCGCAAAGGCCATGCGCAGACCCTGGCAGCCTTCGAGTTGCTGTGGGCGCAGGGCGTGCAGGCCAACCTGGTCATCGTTGGCAAGCATGGCTGGCTGGTGGATGAATTGGCTGCCAAGCTGGCTAACCACCCCGAGCGAGGCAAGCGCTTGCTGTGGCTCAACGGCGCGAGTGATGAATACCTTGAGCATCTCTACAAGTCGTGTGATTGCCTCATCGCAGCGTCTTATGGCGAAGGGTTCGGGTTGCCGTTGATCGAGGCTGCCCAGCAGGGCCTGCCGATCTTTGCCCGAGACCTTCCAGTGTTCAGGGAAGTGGCCGGTGAGCATGCATTCTATTTCAAGGGGCCGGATGCGCAGGAGATGGCGTCGGGACTTCAAGCCTGGCTGGAGCTGCATGCGGGCGGCAAGCAACCCACCTCCACTGCCATGCCATGGATGACTTGGAAGCAAAGTGCAGGGCAACTCGCCAGCGAGTTGAACCGAGTACGCAAAGTGCCCTTTGCCCAGGCATGAGTGATTGAGTGGTAAAAGAAAACCGCCCCCGATGTTGAGTCGGGGGCGGTTAATGAGATGGTCACCCCGACACCCTGCGAGGGCTACGCTTTCGCAGGGTGTTTTCATTCCGGAGGCCATCATCATGAGCGATTTGGCACTGGTCGGTATCGACCTCGGCAAACATACCTTTCATCTGCACGGCCAGGATAAGCCCGGCCGGGAGCTGTTTCGCCAGAAGCTCTCACGACAGCAAATGATGCGGTTCTTCGCCAACCTGCCAGCGTGCACCGTGGTGATGGAAGCATGCGCCGGCGCACATTTCGTCGCTCTTGAGCTGACCGCCCTGGGGCATCAGGCGAGGCTGATTTCTCCTCAGTTCGTTAAGCCCTTTGTCAAAGGCAACAAAAACGATTTCGTCGATGCGCAAGCTATCTGCGAAGCCGCTTCGCGCCCTTCGATGCGTTTCGTTTCGCCCAAGACCGAAGCTCAGCAGACTCTTTCTGTGTGACATCGCCTACGCGAGTCACTGATCTGTGACCGCACTAAGGCCGTCAACCAGATGCATGGGTTCTTGCTTGAGTTCGGCATCAGCTTGCCTCAGGGCCTGGCGGTCATGAAGCGTTTGTCTGCTGTTCTAGCGGAGCACGAGCTGCCTGCTCGGCTGACAGTGCTGCTGCAACGTCTGCATGACCATTTCGCCTATTTGGACGAGCAGGTCAAGGCACTGGATAAAGAGCTGGTTGGCCAGCTGGCCGACGATGATCTAGGGCGTCGTTTGTTGAGCATGCCCTGTGTCGGGCCGATCACCGCCAGCCTGCTGGCTGTGGAAATGGGCGATGGTCAGCAATACGGCTGCAGTCGCGATTTTGCCGCTTCTCTAGGCTTGGTGCCCAGGCAGTACAGCACTGGCGGCAAAGCTAACTTGCTAGGGATCAGCAAGCGAGGCGACAAGAATCTGCGACGCCTTTTGGTGCAATGCGCCAGGGTCTACATGCAGAACCTGGCGCGGCAGAAGGGGGCTCTGGCGGACTGGGTGCGAGCGCTTATGACGCGCCGACACTCAAACGTGGTCGCCTGTGCACTGGCCAATAAATTCGCCCGCATAGCTTGGGCGATTTCTGCTCATCACTCCCAATACGAAACAGGGCCAGGCGCCTTGAACGCCTGACCCTGTGGTTGTTGCTGTACCACGATTCACCTTTCAGGTTTTGCGATAGCTGAGCAATAGATGAAATAAACGGCCTACCGGCCTGGCGAGGATCCTGACATAAAAATCGGCTCTCGAAGCCGAGCGGTTTTTAAGGATCGTCAGGCGCGGCTCTCATCGTGGCGCGGGGCTTGCCCCAATTTGACGCCGGATAGATTTAAGCAAGCCATCCATTTCATCCGTTAATCAGTATTGCAAAAAATGGGGTGACCATAGATTTTCATGGCGGAATGCTTATTCCACGATACGCAAGGCGACGAACCCGATGGCTAATCGTCGTTCATCGCCACTACCACTGACTTCCTTGGGCGAGATCGGGTGCGGCGGGATGAAGGTGATGCTGTCAGCGTCAGTATTCCCGAGGTCCACATGGACACGTACTTGCGTCACGCCGCTCTGCAACACGATCGGATACGCCTGGTTGCCGATTTCCACGCGAATCGACTGCCCCACATTGGCCGCATAAGCCTGTGCTTCGAGGACCAGAGTGAATCTGTGCGGCAGTTTGCGGTTGAATTCGAATTTCACGCGCGACTTGTCCGACCAAAGTCCCCAGGGTTCGAAGTTGGAAACACCCTTCGCATTTCGGATAAAGTCCGGCCAGCGGCCCTTCGTGAAGTCGATGCCGGCATCCAGAGTAGCGGGGTAGCGGGTGCCCAGGGCGTCGGCCTGATAGCCTGCTTGCTGCATGATTTCCAGGGCAGACTTGCCTTGCAACTGCGGATGCTTGCTGCCGGGGAGCTTGAAGAACACCAGTTCGCCATTGCTACTCTGCAGCGTTGCAGGTTCCTGCAGGAGCGAACCGAGCTCGCTGATCAAGGCCTCGGCATTATCTGCATAACCCCGACGATCAATGGTAATGCCTTCGAAGCCGAGGTTGCGCGCCACTTCAATCTGCTTGGCCATCGGCTCTTGGGCCAACGAGCGATAGAACAGGTCGCCCGGTCGCCCCTTCATTCCGCCAAAGCTCCAGTGCAACGAGGTGGAATGAAGTACGCCGGCCATCATCTGGTAATTCAGCAGACGGTGCAATGGCGGGGTCTCCGGGAAGCCAATATAGGGCAGCTGGTAGATGGCAGCGCCTTGGGGCAATGCCTGCTCGATGGCGTGGACGAAGGCTCTGTCGCTTTCGAATGCGTTTTTCTGCAGCTGGTTGCAGCCAAGGCACGCTGGACTGGTCTGGTCATACAGGCCAACCAGCAACATGGCCGATGCCACTGCGGCCGGGTAGCGCGAAAGGCGAGGCGCATAACGGTGCAGAAGCAGTTCAAGTGCCAGGAACAGGAAAAGAATCGCGCCAAAGGCAATGAAGATGCTGATCCTGTTCCAGCCCCTGATTGATGGGGATACCAGCATGGCGAATAGCGAGCCAAGGCCACCGATGGTGGCGAACAGGAAAAGCACCAGTGTGGTTGCCGCCACCAGCCGCAGACGCTCGTCGGCCAGCACCCCCGCTGGCGAGAACACGACGTAGAGCAGTGCCAGGAGGAAGCCTGCGGCGCCGATCAGGCCCATCGACGAGGTATTGTTCTCGTTGATCAGGGGGGTCGAGCTGTTATAAGCCTGGCCGACTTTGGCCAGCGTCGAAGACCTGTGCTCCGGCCGTGGCAGCAGCAGCTGCATCATTTTCAGGCCGTAAATCTCTGATTCGACGAATGAGCGCTTGGCGACTTCGGGGTTGCGACCTTCGGTGAAGTTGCCCAAGAGATTCGGAGCGACATTGATGAGGATGCCGAAGACCACGGCTGCACACAGCGCCGCAGCTTTGCCCATGCCGCGCGGCCGGCCCGTTTTGATCCAGCTCAGCACACCTGCCATGGCGATGACTATCACGCCGAACAGAGCGTAGTAGACACCAAAGGAGGCGAGTACGATCAGGCCCAAGGCCATGCCGGCCAGTTTGCCACGCGTGCTGGCCTGACCCTTGGCGGGCAAGCTTGGGCATGTGCGGTACACACTCAGCGCGAGACCGAAGAATACAGGAGCAATGAAGTACCACGTGTAGAACAAGTGTTGCAGGCGCAGAAAATGGAATGGCAGGAAGGTGTAGAGCAGGCCTGCGGCCATCGCAAAGCTGCGGTTCAGCCCAAATACGCGGCTCGTGGCGAACGTTGCGACGAAGCACACCGGAAAGCCCAGCAGGAAGAACAGATTGACGCCGGCGACCCAGCTCCCTCCCAGCATGGACAGCAACTTGATGGCCAGATGGCTGCCACCATCAGACCCCGGGAAATCGAGGAAGCTAGAGCCGAAGGGGTAACCGCTACGGGCATTGTCGAACACCCAACCTTCTTCGACACGTTGTGCCATCCAGGCATGGAACAGGCTGTCGCCGGCATAGCTGTAAGGGGTGGACAGGTCTGGAATCAGACCTGCCGGTGTACCACTCATCAAGATGCTGGCGAAGAAAAACGAGAATATTGCGCCGACCAGCATCAACCCCCAGCTGTCAGCCAGTATGCTCTTCAGGCCAGGTGCAGAGGTTTGGCCAGCCATGGCCGGGCGTGCGAAGTGTTGAGAATTCACCGAGCTGCTCACCTAGTCAAAATTCACACGTTCAGCTTCCACCACCAGTGGCATGTTACGCATCTGCGTATGCACCGACCCCAGGTACTCACCCAGCATGCCAAGGAACAGGATCTGCACCGAGCTGAAGAAGAACAGCGAGATCAGCAGTGGCGCGATACCCATCTGGAACGAGTTCCAGAACACCAGCTTAGCCAGCAGGAAGCCGAACGCAGCCAACAGGCTCAGGCCCGCGAGCAGGCCGCCGCCCATCACCATCAGGCGCAGTGGCACCTTGGAGTGGTTGGTGATGCCCAGCATGGCGATGTCATACAGGGTGTAGAAGTTGTTCTTGGTGATGCCGCGCTGGCGGCGTGGCTGCTTGAACGGCACGGTGGCGATCGGGAAGCCGATTTCGCACAGGAGGCCGCGGAAGTACGGGTACGGGTCGTCGATCTTCTTCAGGATATCCAGCACGGCGCGGTCGAACAGGCCGGCACCGGTGGCGTTCTGCACCAGGGGCACTTCCGAAATGCGCGTGACGAAGCGGTAGTAGGCGCGGCGCACCAGGAACATCATGCGCGACTCTTCGCTTTCCGGCTTCACTGCCATTACGGTCTTGAAGCCTTCTTCCCACTTTTTGACGAACTCTTCGATCATCTCGGGCGGGTCTTGCAGGTCGGAGGCGATCAGCACGGCGCAGTCGCCGTTGACCTGCAGCAGGGCATGGTAAGGCGAGCGGATATGGCCGAAGTTGCGCGCGTTGAAGATCACCTTGACGCGCTTGTCCTGTGCGGCCAGTGCCCGCAGCTTCGCGTGGCTGCCGTCGGTGGAGCAGTTGTCGATGAACACATGTTCGTAATCGTAATCAAGGCGTGACATGACCTCGACGATGCGCTGGTACAGCTCATCGATGTTGGCTTCTTCGTTGTAGCAGGGAGTCACTATGCTGATCAGCTTACGCATAATTGAAAACGAACCTGTTATTGATGACAAAGGAGAGCAGGGCCATAGGCACGATCAATGCCATGCCGGCCAGGTAGGGGTCGACACCCAGCAGCTTGAGCGCTGCGATGCCGGCCACGTTGGCGCCATAAACCACGCCATACCCGGCCACGAACCTGAAGATCAGTTTGTTGTTCTTCGAGCCGAACACCAGGGCCCCGGTGCTTTTGAAATTGAAGGCAACGCCCAGAATGGTGGCCAGTAGCAAGGCCGCGCTGTAGTGCAGGCCCAGGTACAGGAACCCGGCAAAGCAGCCGTAGCCGAATGCCGCGTTCAGCACGCCCACCAGCAGGAAGCGGAACAGCTTTACCTGCAGCAGGCGGCGTATCCAGGGGAGTGACGGGTTAGTATCTTGCATCGAGCTGCTGCCTGATCTCGCGAACCACGCCACTGAGCGACGAGTCACCGGGCACATAGCCAAACAGGTGCTCGGCCCGGCGGTTGTGGGAATAGTAATGGGCCTTGGGGCCGGTGGCATTGACTCGGGCCTGGTCACCGGCAACGCAGTGTTGCAGGCCGAAGGCCTGGTCCAGTGCCGCCAGCAGCTCGAACTTGCCGACGGGCGCCTGGCTGTAGCAGTCGATGGCGGCATTGCACGGCGGTGCCTGAAGAATGCGGTCGATCAGCTGTAGGAAATCGGCAGGGGTCAGGTAATCCCGCAGCATGTCGTCCGGCGCCACTTCCAATACGCTGCCATTGTGCAGCGCACGCAGGATGTCGCTAAGGAAGAAGCGAGCCTCCGGGGCCTGGCGATGACTGAAGTAGCTGAATACCCGCACATCGACGATCGCCGCCTCGGGCAGTGCGCGGTGGCGGCATTCGGCCTGGAACTTGGCCGCGCCATACCAGTCCTGCGGGCGCAGGCCGTTGATCGGGAACACCGCATGGGAGGCCTCGGTCACCGGCGCCGCAAAATTGCTGCCGTAGGCCGCGCCGCTGCTGAGGTAGATGTAGCGGCACGAAGGGTGGCTGCGCAGGTAGTCCAGTGCGAGGTTGTCGTACTGCTCGGTGACGGTGAAGATATCCTTGCCCATCTGCACGGCGCGGGCCGGGTCGCCCACGCCGACGAAGTTGATGATCGCGTCGAACTGGCAGCTGGCGTCGAAGCCGGCATAGTTGCTGACGGCATAGCCCTTGCGCGCCGCAATGGCCAGCAACTCGGCGTCCAGCGCGGCGGGCGCGCGGACGAACAAAGTGCAGGCGTAGGCAGTGTGTGCGGCGATGCTGGCGACCAGGTCCTTGGCAATGTGGCTGCTGGCCCCGAGGATTGCCAACCTCACTGGCCAAGGTCCATCAGCGGCGACTGCTCATCGATCGGCCGACCGAATTCCAGGCGTGGCCGGCATTCGCGGGCATCGGGCATCAATACTTCGATCAGCATCGGCTTGCCGTTGGCCAGGAATTCGGCCACCGCCACATTGAAGGCGGCCAGGTCGATCACGCTGTGCGACGGGATGCCGTACGCTTCGCCAAGCGCCTTGAACTGCGAGGTGTAGCCGTTCCAATAGGTCGAAGAGTTGCGCCCCTCGAAATACATTTCCTGGAAGCCGCGCACCATGCCCAGCGAGTGGTTGTTCATGACGATGGTCAGGATCGGCAGTTGGTCGCGGGCGATGATGTCCAATTCCTGGATATTGAGCTGTGCACCGCCATCACCGGTTATGACGATGACCGGCTTGTCGCCGGCGATGCTCGCGCCAACGGCAGCAGGGATGGCGAAGCCCATGGTGCCCAGGCCACCGGAATGGTGCATGGCCTGATTGGGGCCCAGGCGCAGGGTGTGCGCGGCCCACATCTGGTTGTTGCCGACGTCGGCCACGTAGTCCAGGGCGCGGTCTGCGGTCAGGTCGTTGAGGCTGCTGAACAGTGCGAACGGGCTGACGCCCCAGGCCGCGTATTCGTCAGCGAACGACTGCGCGAACACCTTCTTCAGGTGCTGGCGCCAGGCTGCCGGAGCCGGCTGCAGCGTGGCGGCGTGGGCGATGAAGTCGGCGAACACGCCATCGAGTTCGGCGTGGATCGACTGCTGCGCCTTGACCCGGTTGTCCAGCTGGGCAGCATCCAGGTCGAACTGGATGACCTGGGCATTGGCGGCGAAGGTTTCGGTCTTGGCGCCGGTTTGGCGTACGTCCATGCGGCTACCGAACACTACCAGCAGGTCGCAGTTTTGTACGGCATGGTTGGCGGCGCGGGTGCCATAGGCCCCGAGCATGCCCAGGTAGTGCTCGCTGGCGGTGAGCTTCTCAGCGCCTTTGAGGCTGGCGACGTGGGGAATGCCCAGTTTGCCGACCTGGCTTAGCCAAGCGTTGAAGGTGGGGCAGTTGACAGCGCCGCCGCCGATCAGGAACAGCGGCTTCTGCGCCTTGGCCAGCGCGGCCCAGACCTCGCCGTACGAGGCCTGTGGTTCGGCCGCAGGGGCCGCCAGGCTGGCTTTCAGCAATTGGTCCAGCACGGCCTCATCAATTTCGGCGCGCTGGATGTCCATGGGGATGTCCAGCAGGACAGGCCCTGGACGGCCTTCTCGCGCGATACGCAGCGCTTTGAGCAGGCTCGGAATAAGTTCGTCGACGTGGGTGACCTGGTGCGCATACTTGGTGATGCTGCTCACCAGGGCCACGCTGTCGAGTTCCTGGAAGCCCTGCTGGCGGATAGGGCGGTCGCCCTTGAGCTCGTGGGTGTTCACCTGCCCGGTGAGGAACACGCACGGGTGGCTATCCAGCCAGCAGTCGGCAATGCCAGTGATCAGGTTGGTAGCGCCTGGGCCGCTGGTGCCCAGGGCTATGCCCATGACCTTGTGATGGGTCGCACGGGCGACCGCAGATGCAGCGAAGGCCGCGCCTTGCTCATGGTGCATGGATACCAACTTGGTCTTGCCGAGCAAGTTAATACTGTCCACCAGATGGGCGATCATTCCACCGATGAGCTCAAAACCATAGAGGACGTTGTGGTCCGCCAGAACTTTTGCCACTGCATCTGAAGCTTTCATAAGTTAGAAACCAATCCCGAAGAATTCTTCCAGTTTTTCACCGACGAAGTCGAAGTGTTCCTGGCCCAGCGAAGGCTGAACGCCCAGCCAGAAGGTCTGGTTCATGGTCCGGTCGGTGTTGGTCAGCTCACCGACTACACGGTATTCCACGTTGTGGAAGTACGGCTGGCGGATCAGGTTGCCGGCGAACAGCAGGCGGGTACCGATCTTGTGCTGGTCGAGGAACTTCAGCAGGTCGACACGCTTGACCCCTGCGCTTTCCTTCAGGGTGACCGGGAAGCCGAACCAGGACGGCTCGCTGTTTGGGGTTGGCTCGGCGATTTCCAGGAAGTCGCTCAGGGTCGACAGGCGCTCTTTGAGCAGCTTGAAGTTGCGCTTGCGGGTTTCGATGAACTCCGGCGCGCGGTCCAGCTGCGCCAGGCCACAGGCGGCCTGCATGTCGGTGATCTTCAGGTTGTAGCCAAGGTGGGCGTACACGTACTTGTGGTCGTAGCCTTGTGGCAGGCTGCCGAACTGTTGGCCGAAGCGGTTGCCGCAGGTGTCGTCGCAACCCGGCGCGCAGTAGCAGTCGCGGCCCCAGTCACGGAACGATTCGGCAATCAGCTTGAGCTGGGCGTTGTTGGTGAACACCGCGCCGCCTTCACCCATGGTGATGTGGTGAGCCGGGTAGAAGCTCAGGGTGGCGATGTCGCCGAAGGTGCCGACCAGCTTGCCGTCGTAGGTGGCGCCCAGGGCGTCACAGCAGTCTTCGACCAGCCACAGGTTGTGCTTCTCGCAGATTGCCTTGACCTTGGCCAGGTTGAACGGGTTGCCCAGGGTGTGGGCAAGCATGATGGCCTTGGTTTTCGGGGTGATGGCGGCCTCGATCAGGTCGGCATCGATGTTGTGGGTGGCCATGTCGACGTCGACGAACACCGGAATGGCACCGAACTGCACGATCGGGTTGACGGTGGTCGGGAAGCCGGCGGCCACACCGATTACTTCGTCGCCTTTCTTGATGGCGCGCTCACCCAGCTTGGGCGAGGTCAGGGTGCTGAAGGCCACCAGGTTGGCCGACGAACCCGAGTTGACGGTGATCAGGTATTTGACGCCGAGGAACTCGGCCAGTTTTTTCTCGAACTGGGCGTTGAAACGGCCGGTGGTCAGCCAGCCGTCCAGCGAAGCTTCGACCATCAGTTGCAGTTCACGGGCGCCGATCACCTTGCCCGAAGGAGGGATGACGGTTTCGCCCCCAACAAAAGGTTTGGCAGCCAGGGCCATCTGGGCATAGCGCTCGACGAGCTGGCTGATTTCCTGACGGAGCATATCGGGGGTCATAGTAGTTCCTGCTCAAGCTAATTGTGGTTTAGGCGCCAGAAGCCATGGCGGCCATGTAGCTGTTGATTTCGTCCACGCAACGGGCGTGCATGTCATCGCCCTGCAGCCAGGCGCGGTGCCAGTTGACGATGTAGGTCAAGGTGGTCTCGAGGTTCCAGGTCGGCTCCCACTTCAGGTGGGCGCGGGCCTTGGAGATATCCAGTTTCAGGTAGCGGGCTTCGTGCGGCTGCGGGTCGTTGTCCAGCTGCCAGCGAGCGCCATCACCCCACGCCTGGACCATGTGGTCGAGGATCCATTCGACGGGGCGTGCATCTTCGTCGCGGGGGCCGAAGTTCCAGCCCTGCGCGACGGCGTGGCCATGCTCCCATAGCTGCTGGGCCAGAACAAGGTAACCGCTCAGCGGCTCCAGCACGTGCTGCCAGGGGCGGGTGGCCTTGGGGTTGCGTACTACCACCGGCTCACCCTGCGCCACGGCGCGCAGGATGTCGGGGATCAGCCGGTCGTCAGCCCAGTCGCCGCCACCGATGACGTTGCCGGCGCGGGCCGAGGCCAGAGCCGCCGTATGTTCAGTGTTGAAAAACGAGTTGCGGTAGGCGCTGGTGATCAGCTCGACGCAGCCCTTGCTGTTGCTGTAGGGGTCGTGGCCGCCCATGGGCTCGTTTTCACGGTAGCCCCATTCCCATTCCTGGTTTTCGTAGCACTTGTCGGTGGTGACATTGACGATGGCGCGCAGGCTCGGGCATTGGCGTGCGGCTTCCAGCACGTGCACCGTGCCCATCACGTTGGTGGCATAGGTTTCCACCGGCTCACGATACGACAGCCGTACCAGTGGCTGAGCTGCCATGTGGATCAGGATGTCCGGGTCGAACGCCGTCATGCTCTCGGTGATGGCCGCCAGGTCGCGGATGTCGCCGATCTGCGAGGCGTGCATGCCGCGCTCGACCTGCGCCTGTTCGAACAGCGACGGGGTGGTCGGCGGTGCCAGGGCAAAGCCCTTCACCTGCGCGCCCATGCCCTGCAGCCACAGGGCCAGCCAGCTGCCCTTGAAGCCGGTATGGCCGGTGAGGAATACCTTCTTGCCTTGCCAGAAGGCGGCCGAGACGGAAGCTTTCATGTTCTAGTTATTCCCAGGATTTCCACGGCGCGGTGCCATTCTGCCACAGCTTTTCCAGCAGGTTCTTGTCGTGCAGGGTGTCCATCGGCTGCCAGAAACCGGCGTGCTCGAAGGCCATCAGCTGGCCGTCGTCGGCCAGGCCCATCAGCGGCTCCTGCTCCCAGACGGTGCTGTCGGCGCTCAGGCGGTCGAGCACCTTCGGGGAAAGGACGAAGAAGCCGCCATTGATCATGGCGCCGTCGCCTTTTGGCTTTTCCTTGAAGTTCAGGACCTGGCCTTCGCTGATGTCCAGCGCACCGAAACGGCCCGGCGGGTAGGTCGCGGTCAGGGTCGCGTCCTTGCCGTGGCGCTTGTGGAAAGCGATGGTGGCGCTGATGTCCATGTCGCCCACGCCATCACCGTAGGTGAAGCAGAAGGCTTCTTCGTGGCGCACGTAGTCGGCCACGCGGCGCAGGCGGCCGCCGGTCATCGAGGTTTCGCCGGTGTCCACCAGGGTCACGTTCCAGTCTTCGGCACGCTTGTCGTGCACTTCCATGCTGTTGTCGCGCATGTTGAAGGTGACATCCGAGGTGTGCAGGAAGTAGTTGGCGAAGTACTCCTTGATCATGTAGCCCTTGTAGCCGCAGCAGATGATGAAGTCATTGATGCCGTGCGAGGAGTACATCTTCATGATGTGCCAGAGGATCGGCTTGCCGCCGATTTCGACCATCGGCTTGGGGCGAGTACCGGTCTCTTCGCTCAAGCGCGTCCCCAGTCCACCTGCCAGAATGACTGCTTTCATGACTGCTCCTTGTTAGTTTGAGCTTACAAATGCATCGGAGTAAAAGTGTTTGGCCGGCAACCCGGCGGCGGTCAGTGCATCACGGGCGGAATGGATCATGTCTTCCGAGCCGCAGGCATAGATGACCGCGTCAGCAAGTTCGATGCCGTCATCGAGCAGTGCCTTTTGCACGTAGCCGGTGCGCCCTGGCCAGTCGGCGTGGGCACGCGACAGTACCGGGATGAATTCGGCGTTGAGCCCTTCGAGTTGAGGGGTCCAGTAGATATCACCAGGATGACGCCCACCCCAGTAGACGTAGATTTTCTTGCCGGCGGCCAGCTCGGGGTTACCCAGCAGCTGTTCGAGCATGGCCTTGACCGGCGCAATGCCGGTGCCAGTGGCGAGGAAGACGATGGTGCCTGCCTCTTTGTCGCGCAGGCAGAAGGTGCCCAGCGGGCCCTCCAGGCGCAGCAGGTCGTTGTGCTTGGCACTGCCAAACCAGTATTGCGACATCATGCCTTGCTCGACTTCGCGGATCTGCAGCTCCAGCTTGCCGTCTTCGCGCTGGGCGTTGGCAATGGAGTAGCTGCGACGCAGGCCGCCTTCGCCGATCACGTCCAGGTACTGGCCGGGCAGGTAGTTGAGCTTGCCGGTGGGCGGCACGCGCAGCACCACCTCGACCACGTTGTCGGCCAGGCGGGTGAGGCTGTCGATACGGCAGGGCACGGTCTTGACCACGATGTCGCCGAGGGCGCCGAGATCTTCGGCGTCGATTTCCACGTCGCTGGCGGCGTGGCGGCAGCAGGTCAGGATCATCCCGGCAGCCCGCTCTTCGGCGGTCAGCGAGGTTTCTTCACGGAAGGCTTCAGTTTCACCGCAGACGACGGTGGTCTTGCAGACACCGCAACGGCCGGTGCGGCAGCTGTATTCCAGGGTGATGCCGGCGGCCTTGGCGCTGTCGAGCAGTGAGGTGCCGGATTCGGAACTGAATGTCTTGCCGTTTTGAAGTTTTACTGAAGCCATTTAGGTTACCGGGTTGAAAATAACAAAGACCCCTGAATTCATAGAATAAGCGCAACGCTTGAAACGAGAGGCAGAGAGCCAGCCACCGGTAGAATCCAGGCTCTCACACCGAAGGATTCAAGCGCAGATGACCAGTAGCGAGGATCAATCTACGCCCGCGCAAGCGCTTGGGCTGGAAGACGCCGTACGAAGTGCATACAGGGGTGAGCGTTGCACTTATGTGTTGAATTCAGGACCTGTACAAGTAGCTCATTCACCCCTGTTGAATACCCCGCAGCCCTGTTGCGGCAAGGCCATCCACCGAGGATACTTCGAAGAGCGGTGTACAGGGCAAGCACGCCGTGGCCCCCTTCACACTGGAGCATCTAGAGATACATTGGGTGAGCGAGTCTACCACTGCGTAGCGAAATCGCGCGGATGAATTGCCGGGCGGCTGAAAAACTGCGATTTTTCTGACAAAAGAATATCGCAAGGTACAGTTGGCCTGGGTCCTCGCCCCGCGAGATGAATGCGTTGCGCGGCGCCCGAGAGGGGCTGCGGGGGGCAGGGCTGGTGGTAGGCGAAGGGCGCCTGGGTTGCTTGCTGGGCTGCCGTGGCGCCAGCTGAAAATCCATTAATCACGCTGAAGTGCTTGTCCATGCTGAGTGCGATGAGGCGCCGGGCCGAAGACGGCGCGCTGTCAGTCGCTGCCATCATATCTGACGTGCGGGGTGAGTGCACTCTGGGATGCGTCTAGTGCCAGGCCTCTGAGGTGATGACGGCGGCAGGTCGCTGCTGTTGACACCTGCCATTGCCAATAATCCCTAATTAAGCGGCGCATATGTCATTGAACAGACAAATTATGCGCCACGGTATCGGGGCGTTAGTTATTCATTGCGTTTGTTACTTTGGGCTCCAACAGCCACAGCGTTCCAAGACTGTTTTTGCCGGAAATGACGAAATGCTCGAGTAGCTGCGCCTCATCCAGCCAGGCCAACGTTTTCGAGTTAGGTCCTACACCGAGGTAGATGCATTTCACTTGTAACGAAAGTGCATTCGCTTGGAGCGTGTCAAGCTCGCTTTGTAGCAGCGTTTCGATCATTCCCGGCCCCGGCACTGGGGAGGCGGTGTTCAGCTCGGCATGGTAGATGGCTTGCCGTTGGGCGAGGATCAGGCAGTTGCGGCCATTGTCGGTAGCCCGAAGGAACTCGAGTTCGTTGGCAACGGTTGCATCCCTGGCCTCACTGGCGTTTGCAAGATTGCGGATACCGGTTGCTATCAGGTCGCTGCTGGACATGGCCAGTGTGACACTGCCCAGGCTTACAAAAAAAACAAATGGCGCAACCAAGAGGAGAAACGGCACAGGAAGTGCCCCCCTGCGAAATGAGCGTAGTAGCAAGTCGCACATGATTGCAGCCACCACCAGTGCTGGCCAGAGCACCAGCATCAGGCAAAAGATGTGTGATCGCCCCTGATAGTAGGTAAACAAGCCAAGGCCCAGCACCGAACAGCAGAACAGTACATCGTAGACGGGGTGGTTGCTGTGGCGCTTCCAGGCTGAAACGGCCGTTATGGCCCCCGCCCCGTACACTGCCAGCACCACCTGCCATGGGTGCATCTGCTGTGGCAGGGGTAACATCATGAAGCCGCTGCCATAAAAGAGCTTCTGGGCGCTGAGAGCCTCTTGGATGCCGAGTGGCGCACCCGCCTTGATCCGCAAGATCATCATTAGCCCTGCAAAGGTGGCGAGGGCGGCAACGGTAAAGCTCAGGGCGGGGAGCAACCCACTCAGGCGTACAGGGTGCTTGAACCAGGACTTTACGGTCAGCGATGCGCCGATTGCGACCAGAACGGGAATGCCCGTATCCAGGTTCCAGAATATCGATAACCCCGCAGCCATGCCCAGGAAAGTCAAGCGCCTGTTGCTGGGTTGAGAGCAGTAGCGGGCGAACAGCACTATTGAAACGGTAGGGCAGAAGAAGCGTATCGGGTAGTACTGCAGGTAGATCTCCTGAGTAAAACCGTTCAGGTAAAGGAAAAGGCCAGTGGAAACCAATAAGCACAGGAATGTCATCAGCCTGAGCAATGGGTTATGCACGTACCAATGCAGGATCGCCGCGATTCCCAGCAGGCCAATCAACTGCAATAGCGCGAAAAAAGTAGCCAATGAGGAAATGCTGAGGCCGACCGCCTTGAACACGGGGGCGATGAGTTCGGGAAACAAACCGTATTGCGAAGGCAGGTCAGCGAGCAGCGTTTTGCCGGCCACGACCTGAGTCAAGGCAAAGATGGCGGCGTCGTAACTCACGGACCATTGCAGTGCCTCGGTGACCGTGTTGGCCGTGCTGAAGCGGTAGGGGAGAATCTGCAGCAAGATTGCCGCCAAGCAAGCGATGCCCAAAGAGAAGAGCAGCGGTCTTGGGTGTTCGGTCTTGGTGAAACGGGCGCTGCTCAGGACTAACCCGCAGAGTACTGCGGCCATGAGTAGCATGGCGGGTTTGCCAACTTCAGCAACGCTGGCCGGAAAGAACATGACCCCAGCGAAATCCGACGTGACGAAAGGGTAGATGGATACCAAGCACAGTAAGCCGGCTACCAGAATATTGAGGCGCGCCTTGAACTGAATGCCTTGGCTGTACTTGATGGCCAGAACAAGCCCGGCAGGCGAAAGAGCGGCGAGGAGTACGAAGATGAGCCGCTCCACGGGCTCGGGGCTTATCGGGTTCGGGGTCTCTATCCTGGGGGTTGCGAGAATGGGGGCTTGGACACCCTCTCCGATGTGGAAGTACGGAGCTGCGAACGCAATCAGGAGCGCCATCAGCACCAGGCAGGCGGAAAAGATGACGAAGGTGGTGATGATCTTGCTTATGACGGTTTGCGCTGAAGCGGAGGGGGTGAAACGCCTTGCCATTGAACGTTATCCCTGCATTTTTTGATTTTAATGGCGGCATTCAATCACAGGTGCCACAGCAGGGCTATTTTGTTGTTGCCTCAAAGACTGCTTGCTGATCGAAAAGAGTGCTCGCGTGAGCTTCAACAGCAACTTTGGGATATGGACTACAAGAAAGAGGCGAAATCTGATTTTTCAGGTGAGGAACGAGGCTGCGATGGTAGTGCGCAGCCTCGTTCACATCATCAGTCGAACAGTTCGGCGTCAGCCAGTGCCACCCCGAGCTGATCCTTGCCAGACAAGCTTGGAGTAAAGTCGATCGGCCACTCGATCGCGATTGCCGGGTCATTCCAGGCAATGCAGCGCTCGCTGCGAGGCGAGTAGAAATCGGTGGTCTTGTACAGGAACTCGGCGGTATCACTCAGGGTGACGAAGCCGTGCGCGAATCCTGGAGGAATCCACATCTGGCTCTTGTTTTCAGCGGAAAGGATTGCGCCAACCCATTTGCCAAAACTAGGGGAGGAGCGACGAATATCTACCGCAACGTCGAACACTTCGCCCTGGATCACGCGCACCAGTTTACCTTGGGCGTGTGGCGGCATTTGGTAATGCAGGCCGCGCAGGACGCCCTTCACCGAGCGCGAATGGTTGTCCTGAACGAACTCGGGGCGCTGGCCGGTGACTTCGCTGAAGATGTTGGCATTGAAGCTTTCGTAGAAGAAGCCACGCTCATCGCCGAACACCTTCGGGGTAAACAGGAAAACGTCGGGGATGGCCAAAGGAACCGCGTGCATCAGAACACCTTTTCTTTGAGCAGGTTTTTCAGGTACTGCCCGTAGCCGTTTTTCAGCAACGGTTGAGCCAGACGTTCGAGCTGCTCGGCATCGATCCAGCCGGCGCGATAGCAGATCTCTTCCGGGCAGGCGACCTTGAGGCCTTGGCGCCGTTCCATGGTAGCGATGTACTGGCTGGCATCCAGCAGGCTGTCATGGGTGCCAGTGTCCAGCCAGGCGTAACCGCGACCCATGATCTCGACTTGCAGTTGTTCTTGCTGCAAGTAGAGGTTATTGAGGTCGGTGATCTCCAGTTCGCCACGGGCGGACGGCTTCAGACCTCGGGCCAGGTCGACAACCTGATTGTCGTAGAAATAGAGGCCGGTCACTGCATAGCTGGATTTAGGTACTTTCGGCTTCTCTTCGAGCGAGAGCACGCGACCACTGTCGTCGAACTCCGCTACGCCGTAACGCTCCGGGTCCTGAACGTGGTAAGCGAAAACCGAGGCGCCAGTTTCACGCTGGCCGGCGTTGAGCAGCAGCGACTGGAAGTCGTGGCCGTAGAAAATGTTGTCACCCAGTACCAGGGCCGACGTATCGTTGCCAATGAAGTCGGCACCGATGGTGAATGCTTGCGCCAACCCGTCCGGGCTTGGCTGCACTGCATAAGAAAGGTTAAGGCCCCACTGGCTGCCGTTGCCCAGCAGCTGTTCGAAACGCGGCGTGTCCTGCGGTGTGGAAATGATCAGGATGTCGCGAATACCAGCCAGCAGCAGGGTGCTTAGCGGGTAGTAGATCATCGGTTTGTCATACACCGGCAGCAGCTGTTTCGATACCGACAGTGTGGCTGGGTGCAGGCGAGTGCCTGAGCCGCCAGCCAGAATAATTCCTTTACGAGCCATGAGAGTCCCTATTACTGAATTTCGTCCAGCATCCGTTGCACGCCTTGCTCCCAAAGCGGCATCTTGAGTTTGAAGGTGCTTTCGAGCTTGTCCAGCGCCAGGCGCGAGTTGCGCGGCCGTGGTGCGGGTACTGGATAGTCCTCGGTGCTGATGGCACCGACCTGCTCGGCCGAAACCTTCAGCGCAACACCTTTACTGCCGGCGTGAGCCAGCACGAACCGAGCAAAGCCGTGCCAGCTGGTTTCGCCCGCTGCGGCCAGGTGATAGGTACCGGCCAACTGGCTTGCGTCTGCAGCATTGGTGATCTGTCGCAGGATGTGTGCAGTGACATCTGCGATCAGTTCAGCCCCGGTAGGGGCACCAAACTGGTCGGCTACTACATTGAGCGCATCACGCTCGGCAGCCAGGCGCAGCATGGTCTTGGCAAAGTTATGACCCCGCGCAGCATACACCCAGCTGGTGCGCAGTACCACGGCGCGGGCGCCGCTGGCCTTGATGGCGCGTTCACCTTCGAGCTTGCTGCGGCCATAGACAGACAATGGACCAGTGGGGGCATCTTCCTGCCAGCGGCTCTGCCCGCTGCCATCGAACACATAGTCCGTGGAGTAGTGAATCAGCCAGGCGCCCAATGCTGCAGCTTCGCGTGCCAGCACGCCAGGAGCCTCGGCATTGATCAGTGTTGCTAGCGCCTGTTCGCTTTCCGCCTTGTCCACCGCCGTGTAGGCGGCCGCATTGACTATCACATCGGGGGCCACTTGGCGCACGGTGGCAGCAAGGTTTTCCAGCTCAGCCAAGTCGCCACAGAGCTCGCCGCTACCTTGGCGATCCAGTGCAATGACTTCACCCAGCGGGGCCAAAGCGCGCTGTAGTTCCCAGCCTACCTGGCCGTTTTTTCCCAACAGCAGGATTTTCACGCCTTGTTTGCTCCGTACTGCTGAGCAACCCAGTCGCGGTAGCTGCCATCCATGACGCCTTTTACCCACTCCTGATTGGCCAGATACCACATTACGGTCTTGCGGATACCGGTATCGAAGGTTTCAGCAGGCTTCCAGCCCAATTCGCGCTCGATCTTGCGAGCATCGATGGCGTAGCGGCGGTCGTGCCCTGGGCGGTCGGTGACATAGGTGATCAGTTCTGCGTATTGCTCGACCGGTTTGCCAGTCTGCTGATTGATCACTTGGCGCGAGGTGGCAGGGGCAAGCTCATCGAGCAGGCCGCAAAGGGTGCGAACGATGTCGATGTTGGCTTTCTCGTTCCAGCCGCCGATGTTGTAGGTTTCGCCGAAGGTTCCGGCCTCCAGCACGCGGCGGATGCCCGAGCAGTGGTCTTCCACATACAGCCAGTCGCGGATTTGCTGACCGTCGCCATATACCGGCAGTGCTTTACCGGCCAAGGCGTTGACGATCATCAACGGGATCAGTTTTTCCGGGAAGTGGAAGGGGCCGTAGTTGTTCGAGCAGTTGGTGGTCAGCACCGGCATTCCGTAGGTGTGGAAGTACGAGCGCACCAAGTGGTCGCTGGCAGCTTTGCTGGCCGAGTAAGGGCTGTTGGGGGCGTACGGAGTGGTTTCGGTGAACGCTGGGTCGTTTGGCCCGAGCGTACCGTACACCTCGTCGGTGGAGACGTGCAGGAAGCGGAATGCTTCTTTCTCGTCGCCTTCGAGGCTGTTCCAGTGCGCGCGTGCCGCTTCGAGTAGGCGGAAGGTGCCTACTACGTTGGTTTCGACGAAAGCTTCGGGGCCAGTGATTGAGCGGTCAACGTGCGACTCCGCTGCGAAATGCACGACCGCGCGGGGGCGATGCTCAGCGAATAGTTGGGCCAGCAGCGCTGCATCACAGATGTTGCCGCGAACAAACTGGTGCTGTGTATTGCCCTCTATCGACTGCAGGTTGCCCAGGTTGCCTGCATAGGTGAGCGCATCAAGGTTGACGACGGGTTCGCTGTTGTTCGCGCACCACTGCAGTACGAAATTCGAGCCGATGAAGCCGGCACCGCCTGTTACAAATATCATAGAAAGCTGCTCTATTTGATCGAAAAATGTTGTCCTAAGCACACCACGCTGAGAAACTTCGCATCAACCTTAGCCAGAAAATCAGCGCGTGTCTGAATTAGACCACCCTGATTTGTAAAAATACACACTTGATGGTGAGGTGGTGTTTGTCGCCACAATCTCCCAGGTCGGCAATCCTGCTCTTAAGAAGGGCCGCAGCAGAGGGCTCAAGGTGATGGCGATCAATGCGAGCCTGGAGAAGATGAGCAGACGCTTGACATTAAGGGGTCTTAATGGCTGTGGTGGGGCAAAGACGCTGATCCGGAGCAAGTTGATCAGAGATTGTATAGATGGACATTAAAAATGCTTGCTAGTTCAGCTTGATTAGTAAGAAAGGGAATTATCCAATTGTCCACTTTTAATGGGTGATGGGAATGAATAGGAACGTTATAGATGTCAGTCAGGGAAAAAGATCAAAGTTTTGAAGGGCGAGCACGTATTGAGGCTGCGCCCGGGGCGATTGCGACTCAGCAAAAGGCCGGATCGTATAGAATTGCTTTGGATGCCGCTTATTATCGCCTCAGTTATGCTGACTTGGCTGACTTGAGCGATGAAGATCTTATACGTCACTGGCATGAATTTGGCTATCGAGAAGGGCGGTATGGGTCAGCGTCCCATGCAGCAGGCGATGCTGAGCTCGCCAGTGAGAAGTCCGTAGTCGAAACCGCACCAGAGTCGAAGCCCCGCTCACTACGGAACCAAAAAGTGGAGCTGGATTTTTACCTTGCTCTGTATCCAGACTTGAAAGCCAATGGCATCACAACGCTGCCGCAGGCGGAACTACATTATCAACGGTATGGAAAATCTGAAGGGCGCACTCCTTCTATTGCAAAATGGGCAGCCAAGAATAACCTGTCTGAGCGTCTGATTCCAACAGGTTTTAATATTTCTGCCGTTCTTGAGCGCAGTGCTCGTGATGGTTTTGAAGTAAGCCCTCAGCGGGTTTTTGATACATTGCTAGGTAACAATGTCATCCCTTTGCCACTTGAAGATACACCACACAAGACTCAAGTTGTACTGCTTGGCTTGGGTTCATACTACCTTGAGTCCCAAAAGAAGCAGCAGGGGCGTAACCTTCTTCAAGCCGCGCTCGGCATTGCACCTTCCGCTGAAGCGTTAAATAAACTGGGCTCCAGTTATCTGGATGAAGGCCATGTCAGTATTGCGCTCCGATACTTCCAGGCAGCATCGGTTATACCAGGTGCATCAATCTGGACGGAGTTTAATTGTGCGCTCTGCCTTAAGAGGCTGCACCGCCCTGATGAAGCGATTGAAATGCTCTCGCAAGGCATTTTACGCAATCCTAATCATCGAGCGCTCTATGATGAATTAGATCGATTGGTCGAGGAGAAGTGGCAAGATCAACATGCGTCCATGCTGGTTCGCGTGGATATGCAAGATCGTGGTCTTTTAATTAAAGAAGCGTGTGAGGTTGTAAATTTTATCTATCGCGCTTATCTGACTGCCAGCGGTGTTGATGCATCGAGTAGCGAGTCCTCCATTCCGAAATTGGGGCCGCTAGGAGATATCAATACCGATCGTGTTCTTATTGTTGGTGATTTCCACGTTCCGCAATGCGTTCGCTACCGAATAGACCAAAAGCTTGAGCAACTGCAGCTGCAGGGGAAGAAAGCCACCGCGATAGACTGGACTGAGCTTCAATTCAAACAGAATGAATTGGCGCTGCATGATGTTGTAATATTCTATCGTGTACCTGCCGTGGTGCAAGTCATTAAGGCCATCGCGCAGGTTAACGCGACCGGAAAGCTCAGTCTCTACGAAATTGATGATCTGCTTTTTGTACCAGAGTATCCGCCTGTCTTGGAAAGTTATGGCGGCTATGTGTCCATTGAGACCTATCGAGAATTGACTCGAGGGATGGCATTATTCAACGCCGCAGCTCGACTGTGCCGGCATGGTATTGCCTCGACAGAACCCCTAAGACGCGAGTTGCAAAGCTTGGTGCAGGAACAGCGTTGCTGGCTTCATCGTAACGGTTTGGATAGCCTCAATAAAATACGCACCTCTGACAAAACTGCCAAGAAGCACATAGATATCTTCTACGGAAGTGGGACGCAGGCACATAATACTGATTTTATTGAGCAGGCGCTGCCTGCAATCGAGCGGATATTTAATGATTTTGCTAATGTTCGGTTGATTGTAGTTGGTTATCTTCGATTGCCGAAGGCGTTTCAACAAGCCTATGAGGGAAGGTACATTCATCTTCCTGCAATTGATAGTGTGCAAGGTTATTGGTCGCTTCTGGAACAGGCCGATATCAATATTGCCGTGCTGCATGATGATCGGATCAACTCCTGCAAAAGTGAGCTTAAATGGTTTGAAGCCGCGTGCTACGGGATTCCGTCCGTATTGAGCACGACGGAGAACTACAGAGATGTCGTCAAGGATGGTGAGGACGGATATCTGGCAAGCAGTGAAAGTGAGTGGTATTCGGCGCTGAAGCAGTTGGTAGGTGATAGCGATTTACGCCGTGCGGTTGGAGATACTGCTCAACGCCGCGCAATCTCCGACTATGGTTTGGACGCGCTAGGTAAATCCCTGGGCAAGAACATTGGTAGTTATGCACTCTCTAAGGCTGCAGTAAAGAAAAAAGTTGCATTGGTTAACGTGTTTTTCCCTCCCCAATCAATTGGTGGGGCGACGCGTGTTGTTGCAGATAATTTCTCAACGCTGGTGAAGGATTACGCTGATCAATTTGACTTGTGTGTATTTACTGCTGATGTTGAGTGTCGCGAACCGCACAAGCTAACCGTCTATAATCACGAAGGCTGTCGTGTTTATCGTGCGACCACGCTTTGGCGTGAACATATGGACTGGCATCCGAAAGATCCTGAAATGTATCGCCTTTTCAGCGAGTTCTTGGACAGTGAAAAGCCGGACCTTATACATTTCCACTGTGTCCAGCGTTTAACTGCTTCTATAGTAGCTGCTGCAAAAGACAGTGGCGTGCCATACGTTGTTACAGCGCACGATGCCTGGTGGATTTCAGATTTTCAGTTTTTGGTGGACCATAACTCTAAAGTCTATCCGCAAGGGCACCCAGACCTATATGAAAAGATTGAGTTGCCGACCAATATCAAGCTCGCAGACTCTATCGAGCGTCGTCGTGATCTTAAGGAGTTGTTGCTTGGAGCTACTGAAGTCCTGACCGTATCCAACGCATTTGCAGAGATTTACAGAGCGAATGGGATTGCTGAAGTTACAGTGATACCGAATGGGATATCCGATGACGTGCGATGGCAGAGTAAAGACACGGCCTACTCCAGTAAAGTGGTTTGTGGCCACATTGGCGGGATGTCTGAGCACAAAGGGTACTACCTGCTGAAGGAGGCTGTACTTGCATCTCAGCCTAAGAATATAGAGTTCCTTGTCGTTGACCACTCGAAGGAAGAAGGGTACGAGCATTACTCGCACTGGGGGGACGTCCCCGTTAAATTTATTGGGCGGGTTAGGCAGGAGGATGTAGTTGATCTTTATCGTAAAATTGATGTTCTGTTCGCGCCCTCAACTTGGCCGGAGAGTTTTGGTCTGGTCACCCGCGAGGCGGTCGCGTGCGGCTGTTGGGTAGTTGCAAGCAATCTGGGCGGTATAGGGGAAGATATTGTCCCTGGTGTGAGTGGTTACGTAATTGAACCCTTTGAAAGCGATATCGCTAACGTCTTGGCGCGAATAGATAGCGCTGTAATCGAGCATAAACAACTTTCTCGTGAAGTGATCAGGAAAACGGCGGCTGATCAAGTTGCTTTACTGGTTAGCGTTTATGAAAGGGCTGCTGAAGAAAAGGATCGTTGATATGAAGATTGTTGATGTTGGCCTTTCCTCTGTTATTGTGGCACTTTCAGAGAGTGAAATTACAAGCGTACAATCTGTAAGGCAAGGGCAGGTGGAGGTGCCGTTCAAGCAGCTCAGTAATCACGGCGGTGAGCGCTTGTCTGTCGAAGTAAATATTAAAGATTTTAGTATTTATGAAGATCTTGTGGTTTGCTCGGAATCGGGTGGTGTTAGCTTAAGTGATGTATTTTCGAAGTATCGACTAGACTGTGATCGGCTTTCTGATGAGTTTTATGTCACCGGTGCGATAGTTAATGCTTCAACGCGTGGATTGAGTAACAATGAGTTGTTCTTTGTTGCCTACAACGCTTTGTCTATAATGCCTTCGGCTAATCACTTTTATGGTTCTTTAATCACGCTCATTTCATATAAATACTTGGAGGCTCCCGAGTATAGAGGCTGGATTTTGGATGTATTGGTCGAGGCGAAGAAAAGCTTTGATGATTCAGTTGATCGAACGCTCCCAAATGTTGTGCGCTGGGGGATCTCCTCCACGACTGCGCTTTCCCTAGCTCTCCTATTGAATGATAGAACAGAGACGGCCAATGCTATTGTTGATGTCACCATACAATCGTATGAGCCCCATCTGAATCAGCTAAGCTACTGGAACTATTGCCTTTGTTTGATTTTAAAGGCAACTATGCTTCGCTGCGAGGGGGACGCTAAGGCGGCAGGCTGGAAATATTTGGCAGCTTTTGAGTTTTCGAGAAAATCGATAAATGATATTTATCATGGCCGCAATGACTGGGTACTAGGTCAGTTGTCTGATTGCCATGCCCTATTGAATCTGGGAGAGCTGGCTCTAAAGTGTGCAGCGAAAAGTTTGAGTAAAATTCCGCCGGAGTCAAGGTATGCTGATTTTAAATATTCCGGAAAAATTGTGTTTTCCGCTATATTTAGTCGTTTTCAAAATTCAAGGATAAAATTCAATAGTAAGTTCTTTGATGGTGCCGAAAAGTTGCTCAGTTCATAAATGCTTGATAAGGCATTGCATTGAAAGTATGGCTCTAGAGGGCGCTAGGGCCATATTCTATGTGTTTACCTATTTTGAAGTACCCTTGGGGGTTGCACTCGTGGTTTGATTCTGTGTCATGCGTGGTTGTTTTTAAGTGCGCTTCTGATTCTGAAGGGGCTTGTTGGGCGAAGAATTATTCCGCGGGGTGGCGTCTGGCTAGTTCTCTAAATGTTAGGTAGGGGTTGTTTGTAATGGTTTCGTGGCTTGAGCAAATGGCCATCGCGTAATAGAGGACTTGTGATAGCCCGATTAGGTTGTATATGTTTCCAACGATTTCTTCGTCGTCCTCATTTGTGACTAATACGAAAACAAGCTTGGGTTTTTCCAATTTATTGGCAGAGTAGAAATATGTTTTTTCAAGTCTTTTTATGATAAGTACTTTGTTTTCGTATGGGGCTTTATCAAAGAACGAGTACTCTGTGCTGTCAAGTTTCGCGTCTTCATCTTTTGCGAAGTAAATGATGTTTTTGTGGAATTTGTGTGAGGCGAATAAAGCTTCGTCTGCTTCTCGTACGTGCAGGTTATGCAGTTTACTTGAATCTAATATGCCTTTGCTAAGGTAGTCTTTTACAAGGCGGAAAGTACTGTTCGTGCCAGATATAATAAATTTATTATTGCTGAATACATTGTAGATTTTAAAGAGTTCAGCCTTTGCATGGAGGGCTGTTAGCATCGCTTGGTTTGCATTCTGGCCGTTATGCAGAGCTCTGAGGAAGATATATCCAAATGTCGAGGGGTGATTGCTGCTGTCGATAAATAAAAAATCTAAACTATGCTTAAGTAGGCCCGAGAGTTTTATGCAGTTTGGGTAAGTGTTTTCGATGGATGTCAAGTTCCAGATTGGGTGCTTGTAATCACCTTTCGTTACGTATTTGAAGCTTTGAATGTTTTTGTATTCTCTGATAAATAGGCACCAAAATACTAATCGTATATTGTTCGTGGTCAGCTGGTGAAGGCTCTCGCTGGACTTCTCGAACATAAGTCGATCTGTTTCGTGGTTGATTAGGTCTTTGTTTACCGTAAAGGCATCGATTTCATTGTTGGTTAGATGGTATGAATTGCCGAACCTGAAATCGCCAACCATGATGAACTGACGGTCGGTGTTGATCGTTTTCTTTATATTGTGGTGCCAGATCGGTAATCCACCTAGGCCATAAAAGTCTTCGTCGATGGCGAAAAAGTTTTTTAATCTATTCCATCGCACAACATGTGATGGTCCGATAATCATTTGTTTAGCTCTCATTGGTTTTCGTATCGACGAGTGGCTGGTACAGGTAGTGCTAATAATTACACGATAGGGAGGTCAATGAGGACAGGTCAGAACGGTGACGGATTTTTTTATCTTCGCACCATTGCTGCCAGTTGTTAACTTCCGACCACTTGTTTAGGAATATAAAATCCATGTTGGCGCCGATGGCGGCGTGGTGATCGTATTTGCTGTCGCCTAAGAATAGCGAGCTTGAGCTGATGTTGCCATTGCTTTGTTCGCGAGAAAGGATATGTTCTTTAGTGTCAGGGCTTCCAAATATGCCGCCGTCAAACATACTAGAAATATTACGAATTTCGAAAATGGAGCGAAGTTCATTTTCATCGCCGCCGGACACAATTAGCCACTTGGCGTGTTCGGTTTCTTTGCGCAGGTCATAGATTCCTGGTGATATCTCACAATTCAGTAGTCCCTCCTGGACATGGTTGGCGTAAACGGATAGCAGAGTGTCAATAAGACCTTCGGTGGTTTGTTGAGGGATTATGTGCTCTAAGAAGTATGAGAACTTTTTGTAGCGAGATATTCCGCCATTTTCAACATGGTATTTTGCCAACGCCTCTGCGGCTTGCTTTCCATAGGGTAAAGCAGCTTGGTAAAAGGCTTGGGTCTTTACTTTGTTAGAGTTGAGTACAACTCCGTCGCAGTCGAAAACTAATGTTGAGTAGTTTGACAGATCGAGTTTGCAGTTTGTCATACCCTCACCAGTCCTCTGTCAATCAGGCATTCTGCAACTGTGAAATCTTCAGGCCAGTCGATGTCATGGCTTACGAGCTTATCAAGTGGGTGAAGGTAGGGTTTCTTGCCGATACGGTCATCTAGTTTTTTGTAAATTTCAGTGCTGGCAATGAAGGCGCCGCTATTGATCTCATGGATCGCTTCGAGGGTCTGGGTTCTAGGCCACTTTTCAACATTCCTGTCATAGTTGAGTGGTTGTTTCTGATCCCAGAGGAAGCTATGTAGAAGCGTTGTTGTCATTAGCGAGTCATGCCCTTCGCTAATCTTCTGGTAGTAAAGGGAAATGATGTCGTTGTAATGGTCAGCTGTTAAGAATGGCGATGTGACGTGCGTCCAGAGAATGTCCCCTTCGTGGATTAAGGATGCCGCGTGCGCTACGAGTTCATCTGTGCTTGTGCTGCTTGAAGACAGTGCCTCGGATCTTTTGTGAAGTCTGATTTTTTCGCATTTCAGGGAGGACGCATATTCGAGAATGCAGTCGTCATTGGTGCTTAGCATGATTTCGTCGACGCGGCTCGACTCAATCAGTTGCTTAAGTTTGATTTCAATCATGCCAAATTCAAATCCTGCAAATGGCTTGATGTTTTTTTGTGGGATCCGCTCGCTTCCCTTTCTGCAGGGGAGGAAGCAAGTTAGCTTTTGCTTGTTCATTTCACTGGTCCGTAGATGCTTTGGCATTTGATGTCGTAGCGCGTTGGGGTCAGGCACAGCAGAGGGGTGCTGCCTGGGGTTTCTTGGTACTTCTTGAGCAAGTTATTGGTGTCGGCGTTGCGCGGGTCCTCGCCGGTGTAACCATCAAAGCCTGCCATCAGAATACGCTTTGCCTTACCGGAAGCAGCTACGGCTAGCGCATAAGCAACCACTAGTGAGGTCGGAATGGTGCAGTGCGTTTCCTCGAAAGAAAATTTCTCACTCTGTACATTCAGCCCATAGTCAAAAATATTCTTGCTTCTCAGCGCATCCTGTACATCGGCTGGGAGCATTGAAAACGGTGTAATCAGAGGTTGAGGCAGGTTGATATGCGCTTCACAGTCTGCAAGCAAACGCACTGGATGGCAGGCTACCCTCACATCGATAAACTCAGCTGCAATCGAGCTTTGTGTGTTCAATGCCACGACCAATGGCTTATGTTCGGTGATGAATTGCTCCAATGCTCGCCGGTGTGCAGCAACACCCGGTCCAGTACCCAACAGCAGTACTTCCTTTTCCAGGAAAAGGCTTTCAGGTAGCCAATTTCCAGTCGGGTTTCCCTGGTAGAAATGCCTGGCAGCGTCTAATGTGTTTTCGCTGTATTTTTTTCCACCCTCTTTACGAAGATGCTCAATGACAGCAAGAATATCTTCTTCCCCGAAGCGAGAGTCGCTGAGCATTTGCTGGATGTAAGTAGGGTGAATGCCGTACTTGCCGGCGAGATAATAATATGGGTTGGTGCCCCAGCCATATTCTGCTTGCATGGGTTTGAAGTGTTCGCGAAGTAGTTGCATTAATGGGATGAAATTCGATGCTTTTTGCTCTCGGGCAGAGATTTCAATCGCAAGTTCTTCTGTACGAGCATTCCCTGGACCTCTGCCCATGCCGGTCACTGTCGAATCAATCCAGGTGACGCCTTCATCCATAGCGCGTAGCGAATTGGACAAAGCAAGGCCCAAGTTATCATGGGTATGGATTCCCAGCGGGCCATGCCACTCACTCTTGATCCATTTTATAATTTCAGCAACGTCGTCAGGCGACATACTGCCCATGCTATCCGCAAAGTAAAGAACGTCCAGTGGGAAGCCGGTGGCAAGCTTCGCCAGTGATTTGATTTCACGCTCTGAGCAGTTGGCTACCTGCATCAGGTTAAAGCCGACTTGATAACCGCGCTCTTTCAGCCAGTTAGAGGCTGGCAGCGCATCGGCAAATTCGTGGACGTGGCAAGCAATACGTACCAGATCAATAGGCGAATCATCTGCTCTAACAGGGAATAAAAGGTTCAGTGCTTGCTGAAGCGGAAGCTGACCTACCAGTTCGCTAGCATTCACCATCACGCCGACGGTAAAGCATGGTGGAATAGCCAGGGTGCGCAGGAAATTATCAGTAGTGTATGCGCACGCGCCACTGAATTTGTTATTTTTCAGGGAGCGGAGCCCTAGCTCAATGGTGTGGATGCCTGCGGCTTGCATGGCAGCGATGTACTGCGCTACCAGCGTTTCGGAGAAATTCCAGTTGTTGTAATAGCCACCGTCTCGTAGCGTGCAATCCAAATGCTTCATTTATGATCCGTCCATTTTGAGGTGGTTAATATATGACCGGTTCATGGCTGTCAGCTAGTGACTGACAGGATCCCTGATGTCGGCTAATTTTTTGATCTATAGACGTTATATGTGGCTTCGTGACTGAGAGATTGTTGAGCCGCTGGCCTGCCCGCTGCGGTGGTAATGCGATCCCACCATAAGGACCAGTCAAGTAATCGAGGCTAAGTGCAGGGTGATAGTTAAGGTCATTCTGGGTGGCGCCCCAGCGCTTGATGAAATTCTCTTGCTCGCGTTGAGCTCGAGATTTTTTTTCTGCAGTGAGATCTTTCCCTCGGCTAGCTGACTCAGCATGTATCAGCTGCGCAAAAGCGCTCCAAAGCAAGTGCATCCCTCGCTGCTGAATTCGCAAACACAGGTCCACATCGTTGAATGCCACCGGAAACGCACGCTCATCCAAGCCGCCTACCTCATCAAACACCGATTTTCGCAGCAACAAGCAAGCTGCAGTCACGGCGCTCTGCCTACGGGTGACCTGGTTCATCCCCAGATATCCGGCATCATGCTGTTCAAGGTTGTTGCCGGTATGTGCTGCGAGGCCATTTATCCCCACAACCACGCCACCATGCTGCACCATGCGGTTTGGCCATAGCAGTTTCGCCCCCACTGCGCCAACTCTTGGCCGGAGCAACTGAGCAACCATTTCCTTGAGCCACCCGCCCTCGATAATCTCGATATCGTTGTTCACCAGGCCAATAAGCTCGCCCGTCGCAATGCTGGCAGCACGATTGTTGATGGTCGAATAGTTGAACGGGTAGGGGTGGTGCAGAAGGGTCACGCCCCGCGCCTTGATGTCCTCGAAATAGGCCAGGGTTGCGGGATCACTGGACTGGTTGTCGACAACGATGATTTCCAGATTTGGATAGTCGGTGTCGTTCAGCAGCCCTTCGATGCAGGCGTGCAGCAATTTGTATTGATCTCGCGTAGGTACAATCAGGCTGACTCGTGGCAGCTCTTCCGGCAGCGGCCATTGTGCCCTGAGCAGTGCCGGGTAATCGTGCACGCGGCATACCGTAGCGCCCGTTGCCAGCGCTTGGCACAACCATTCGACCGCACTCAGGCGTTGCGCTGATGGCTCGGCCTGCTCCGGGCTGGCCGGTGCATGGTTGGCACGGTGGTAAAGCACGCGAGGCAAGTGGGCAACACTTGCGTCGCTGTTCTGAGTGGCCAAGGCCACGCCTGCAATCAGCTCGTGCCAGCCAACGGATGCTTGATCACCTCGGGTGCCTAGCAGTGCAAGGGCTGTTTCTACGATACTTGCGCCAAAGATCGCACCCGGCGTGAAGACATCGGCCCCGATAAACAGGTCGATGTCCCACACCGGTTTCAGCCAGGGCAGGCTGCGCTCGCCTTGAGGACCGTCCCGGTCACAATCGGCAAATGCCCACGCACTGCCATCATCGAGCAATGCGCTAAGGTGAGGCAGGGCATGAGGTGCCAGGCGATCACCGGCGTGCAGCGGCAAGATGCGATCACAGCCTGCCGACAGCAGTTGAGTAATTCCTGGTGTCAGATCTGCCGGCGGTGCGATGGCCAATGTATGAACGTCTGCACGATTACCGCTGAGGCTCGTCAGGCTGATTTGCTCCAGCGTCTCTTCACCCTCGCTGATCAGCAGCAGGCCGAGTTTGCCTTGCAGGGCTGGGGAGTCCTTTTCATCCAGACGCTGAAATGCCTCAAACCACTGAGGATAAGTCTCCCAGCCAGCACTTTTCGGCAGGCGCAAACTTTGCTCGTTGGCGACCGCGCTGATCAGCTCCAGCGTTGCGGCATCCTGCGTAGAGTCAAGCTGCTTGATCAGGCCCTCCACACCCTGCGGCCAGCAGCACAGGCGGATGGGGCTGCCCGCCAGGGGTTGCCCCTGGTCATTGACCACATCCAGCACGTGCACCTTACCGTCAGCCAGCTCCCAGGGCAGGTCGATCGCAAATCCGTGGTCGCTGGTAGCCCTGTATGCGAGGGCTTGGTTATGCACGTTGCACGAGGCCTGGCTGATGACCTTGTTACCTTCACGCACCGTCACTTGCACATGGCGGCGCGGAGCCTGTGGGTCCCAGCACCAGCCGCCGACCCGCAGGCCGCCGGTGTGCCATACCTGTGACGCAACGGAGGCAGTGTCCTGGCTTGGCGTGGTGGGCAACAATACCTGGCCATCGAGAGACACCGCCTGGTTGGCGATCTGCGCGGTGATGACGCGTGCCTCATCAAGCCAGCTCTGGCGCAGTTGCACGACAAACCCATGGAACTGGTCACCAGCCGGCGCTTGCGGCTCGTACTGGTCGGCGCGGGCGAGTGCGACACTGGCGCCATCGACGAACACCTCGATGACCAGGCGTTGTTCCGGCTGTGCATTGTTCATGGCCCAGCCATATAGCACGTCACCCTGCAAGCCGAGGATGGCGCCATTGAAGGCAGGAGGGATGACGGGCTGCTGAGCCGCCTGTGGTTGATCCAGGAGGTGTTGGGTCATCGGTCCGGGCTCGGTTTAAAAGGCAAAGAAGTGTGGGCGGTTGCGCCGGCTTCGCTCGCAAGCAGGCTGGGGTGAGCGAATAGTGGTTGGGCCAGTTCGTCCGCGAGTGCTGGTGCATGCCAGTCGCTGCCAGGGTTTTCGGCGAGGCTCAGTACGGCTTCGCAGCCAGCTGCCTGGGCGCGTTCGGCCAGGCTGAAGTCATGGACTTCAGGAAGCTCGTGTACGGTACCGATGGCTCGCAATTGTTTTAGCCAAGGGCTGTTGCCCTGTGCCAGCAAACGAATTGGCAGCTGCTCGCGCCTGATATGCTTGGCGAGCTTTAGCCAGCGCTGGGCGGTGTCAGGATCACGCAGGTTGTCGCCAATCAGCAGTACCTTTGGCGTAGCGGCAGGTGCAATCCCGCGAAGCGAGCTCGTTTGTGCGAGCAACGGGGCGCCAGGCAAGGTATCCGCATAGCTTTCCTGAAGTGCCTTCCAAGGCAGCTGCACGCTGGCGGCTTCCCGGGCAAAGCGCTGCCAGTCGTAGTCACCTTGCTGACTGAGCAGGCGGTCGTCGTGGCAAAAGATGCGGTACGGGATGTCCAGCAGAGCAGGGAGGTCGCACAAAGGCACCGGGCAGCGCGCCAGCTGCTGGAACACCAGGTGCTGCAGCGGCAAGGTGCGTAGGCACTCGACCAGGGGGGGGAGGTCGCCCGGCAGCTCGAACTCCAGGTTCAGCGTCAGTGGCTTCAGGGGCGCGCGCAGCACTGCCCACTCGCGATGGCTATCGCGGTGGTAGCTCAGGCTGAAGTCCGCGTCGCTGTTCGAACCGTCATGGATGTACAAGGCCTTGTTGGCCCCAGCTGGCCAGCAAGCGTTCTGTTCGCTTGCCGACTTGCCGGCCAGGTGCTTGAGGCGCGCCTGTTGCAGCGCCTGCCGCGCCGGCTTGATCGGGTCGCGCAGGATGAAGGCGTTGTAGCGCGCCGAGGCGTCGGGGTAGCGTTTGCGCAAAATGGCATTGTTGTGCGCCACGCGCATGATCTTTTCGGCACCGAACGAGATGCCGCCCTGGTGCGCGACGAATACGTTGGGTGCCCCCATATGCCGCCAGCCATGCTCGCGGGCACGCAGGCACCAGTCGGTTTCTTCGCCATAGCCGCGCGACAGGTGCACTTCGTCCAGGTAGCCCACCTCATCCAGCGCGGCGCGCTTGATGTACAGGCAGAAGCCGCAGCCGGTCTCGATTTCCATCGGTGGGCTATTCACCTGGCGGGCCAGTTCGTCCAGCTCGGCCTGCGCCTTGGCGCTAGGCATGTCATGGCACACCTGGCTCTGCGGGAAGCTCATCAGCTCGCCGTTGTTGGTGAAGGGTGTGACCGAGGCTATATCGTCGGCGCTGTAGGCCACTTGGCGCAGGCGGTCGAGCCACGCGCCGTGCACGCGGGTGTCGGCGTTCAGCCACACCACGTCCTTGTTCGGGCTCAGGGCCATGGCGCGGTTCATGGTGCGGATGAAGCCGAGGTTCACGGCGTTCTGCACCAGGGTGATCTTGCCTTTCGCCGCCAGCACCTTCAGCGCCTTGGTCAGCTTGGGCTGCGGTGAGGCATCGTCGAACACCACCAAGCGGTGGGGCGTGCGGTTAAGCTTGCGGGCTTCAAGGGCGCTGTTGATGCACTCGAGGGTTTCTTCAAGGCCGTCATAAACCGGGATCAACACATCAACCGGTTGTTCCAGGCCGCCACCGCCTGCGGCAGGCGGCGGCACCAGGGCCGGCATGGCGTACACCGGGCTGCCCTGCAGTGAAGTGCCGTCGGCGAAGCGCACGTGCACGGCGGCTGTCGGGTTGGGCACGCTGATACGGATGCCGCCATGGGTGGCAGGCAGGCCGGCGGCGCTCAGCAGCGGGTGAGGGGCGCTGGCCGTAGTTGCAACTTTGGCGCCGTTGGCTTCCAGTTGCAGGGTGACTGGCGCTTGCAGGTTGCGCAGGTCGATGGCCCAGCCATGGATCTCGCGGCGTTCCTCGACGTAGCGCATCACCCCGACGGTGCGCGGGGCGTCAGCTTGCGCAGCCAGGAGTTTGAGCACCAAGGCCAGCTCTTTGCCGGAGGCGATTTCTGGCAGGTAGGCGAGGATCATCCGGCGCAGTTCGGCGGGCGTATTCGCCTGGCTGCGGGCCTCCCACAGGGTCATGCGGATGGCCGCTTCATTGGGCTGTTTGCGCCACGCTGTGGTCAGGTATTTGCAGGCCAGGGCACTGTGCCCCTGGGCTAGCAGGCTGCGACCGATCAGGGCATGGATGTCGGCGCGTTCGGGCAGGGCCCGGGCGGCATTGCTGAAAAACAAAAAGGCCAGCTCAGGCGCCTGCGGCAGGGCCGCGATGCCTTTCCATACTTGGGCTTCCGGCCGGTACTCGGCGGTCTGCAAGGCGCGCTCGAGTGCGGCGGCCGCCAGGTCATGCGCATTGGCTTGCCGATGGCGGTGGAAGATGTCCATGAGCGTTTCGCGCCCATGGTCAAGAATTCTGGACATAAGCTTGGCTTGGCTACAAAAAATAAAAAGAGGGGCGACCCGGAAGTCGCCCCTTTGGCGTATACCCGGCCTTGCGGCCGGGCATATGCGGGCTACAGCAGGGCTAGTTACACCTGGCCGTGCAGCACAACGACGTTGTCGATGTGGTTAGCAGCTTCGGCGGAACCAACGATGCCCAGAGCGACGTCGGCGTGAGTGCCACCGTTCTCCAGAGCAGCCATCCAGCCGGCTTTGCCTGCCTCTTCTGCGTCGCGGCCCAGTGCCGACTGGTACAGAGCGTCGATGAAGTCGCTGTTGGACTTGTTACCAGCCTCTTCCGAGCCCACGATGGCTTTGGCAACGTCTGCACGGCTGGTGCCGTTGAACAGCAGGTTTACCCAGCTGTTCAGGCCTTCGGCTTCAACTTCGCGACCCAGTACATTGCTGTACAGGTTCGATACGAAGTCGGCGTTCGACTCGTTCAGTGCCTGAGCTTCTGCAGAAGTCGAGATGGCTGCAGCGATATCAGTCAGGCTGACACCTTTGGCCAATTCGGCTTGCCAGTTGCTGAGGCCAGCTTCTTCGGCATCACGGCCCAGCAGAGCTTGGTACAGCTCGTTGATGTCGACCGCGCTCACGGTGTTGGAGAACTCGGCAGAGTTCAGGAACGAGTTGGCCAGGTCTTGCAGCGAGGTGCCAGCTGCCAGCTCCGATGCGTAGTTTTGCGCACCATTGGCATCAACGTCGCGGCCCAGGAGGCCTTCGTACATGCGCAGCACGGTGGCTTCAGCTTCGCTGTGAGCCAGAGCTACGGTGTCACCGTTGGCGAAGGTCAGGAACTCTGCGTTGGAGATCAGCGCAGTCTGGTTACCGGTCAGGTTGACGCTGTAGTTGTTGCCGACAGCGAAGTTGTAGTCGCCACGTGCGCCATCCAGCTGAACAACGTCGAAGCCTTCGCCGGTGTCGACCACGTCAGCGTGGTTGCTGCCGCTCAGGATCACGGTGTCGGTGCCCGAACCGGTCTTCACGTAGTTGTTGCCAGCGCCAGCGACCACGGTGTTGTTGCCGTTGCCGGTGATGATGGTGTCGTTGCCGTTGCCTGCGTCGATGAAGACGTTCTGGTCGCCAGCAACAGTGATCAGGTCGTCGCCGTTACCGGTGGTGACGATCTGGTCGACTTGGCCAGTAGCGGCCAGGGTGGCAACTTGGGCAGCCGGAGTCGGAACATTGACAACCAGGTTGGCGTCGCTTTCCAGGATGAAGGTGTTGGCGCCGGCAGCTTGGGCTGCGGTCAGGTCAACCACTACCTGGTCGTGCTGGGCACCAACGACTACGCCGGTTACCACGTTGGCGTTGCCGCCTTCTGGCAGAACCAGGTTCACGCCGTCGAAGGTAGCAACGTTGACGGTTGCGCCTTCAGCGTCCAGGCCCAGCAGCGAGCTGATGGCGTCGACGGTGGTGGCCGACAGGGAGGACGCTGCCAGGTGGTCTTGCAGTTCCGCTACGGGATTATCGTATTGCATTGTGTATTCCTGTTACTTCAAGCCAGTTGGCTTGTTGCACTGATTTTCTGCGGTTGCGCAGAGTGTTCCCACGGAGACTTAGAGCGGGCAGCGTTCATCTTCGTAACGGGAGTAACGGCGATATGCAGCGCCACCAACGGCTCGGTGCCGGTGGGGCCATGCATCATCTGATTGGAGACCAGGCGCTGCGGCTCGGCGTTGCCGAACACGATGTGGCCTGTGAGTTCGTAGCGTTTGCGCTGTGGGCCGACCAGGCTGAAGCCGGTGCAGATCAGCGGCAGGCCTTCGCCACGTACGCCGACGAAGGTGCCGGTGGATACGTTGCGGCTAGGGCCGGAGCCGGCGACCATGCAGGTGTAGAGCAGGTCGACACCGGCCGGTTTGTTCGGCCAGTTGATGGCAAAGCTCTCGATGAATTCGTCGCTGTTTGGCATGCCGACCCAGCCTTCGCTGGACACCACCTCGCCTGAGCGCTGCAGGTGCGCGGTCAGTTCGAGAGGCGTTGGTGCTGCGCTGCTGGCAATGGCCGGGGCTGGCTCGGTGCTGGACACCACGGCAAAGGTGCGCATGATGGCAGGGGAGTTGTCGATGCGGTCGATGCGCAGGTCGATCGGTTCGATCACGTCGTCGAACATGTGGTATTCGGTGATCAGGACGGTGGTGACCCCACCCTTGACCCGCGCCACGATAGTGTCGCCGAGCTTGGTCAGCATGTTCTTGCTGACGCCTTCGGCCGGGAAGAAGTCGATGGAGCCTTTGCCCAGGGGCGCTTGCTGCAAGGCAATGCACACGGGCTTGTCGGCCGGGGGCTGCGAGGCGTACCGGAAGATGTACATGCCGGGTTCGAGCAACGTCACCCGCGAACTGATCTTCAGGCCGTCAAGCGGTTGCGAAGGCATAGACATGGCTTTGTTAAGCTCCTTTTACGTACAACACTGGCAGCTAACTTGCTCAAACCTGTGCGTAACCAATACGGCCAGTGATGGCTCCCTGCAAGCCGCGAAGATGCAGCGGTGAGAAAAGCTTGTCAACCGCGATGGTTAAAAAAAATTTCATTAAAAAAACGAACTAAATCGGCTTAGCCGCGTCGCTGCTGGGTTGCAAGGGCATAACGGTACTGCCTGCTAGGTCATATATATGACATGAAAAAATTAGCAAAATCATGATATTGGAACGATCGTTTTGATAGGCGTCAATTTTCGGGCTCGTCGGGGTAATAAAAAAAACAGGCTACCCGGTCGTAGGCGCCATCCGTAGGGTTCTGCCCGGTGTTTGGTGGCAATGTGCCGTGTAACTTTCAGGCTGTTGAACAGCTACGTTGGCTGTGGATTGCGACGGTCTTTCGCGGCCGCCAACGATTTCATGAAAGTGTCAACTAGCCGGCATTTCGTCAGTTCTCTGATCGCCGGAACCCGACCAATGCACTCCGTAGTCGCAAGTGGGTGTTACACTGCCGGCCGTTTTCGCTTTCCTCGCGTATGGATACCATGAGTTCACTATCCGAAAATAACCTGCAGTCCGCCCTTAAAGCCTGTAAAAGCAGCTTCCTTTCGGTCGGTTTCTTCAGCTTCTTCGTTAATGCCCTGATGCTGGTGCCCACCTTCTTCATGATTCAGGTGTCGGGCCGTGTCGTCCCTTCCAGCAGCACATCCACCTTGCTGATGCTCACACTTATCCTGACGGTACTGGTGGTGACCATGGGGGCGTTGGAATGGGTGCGTTCGCGCATCATGGTGCGCATCAGCAACCGGCTTGATGTGATGCTCAGCCGTGATGTCTACCGGGCCAGCTTCAAGCGTGCGCTCAATAGCGGTGGTGCCGATGCCACGGCGCAATCGCTCAACGACCTGACCTCGATGCGACAGTTTTTCACTGGTCCAGGGCTTTTTGCCTTCTTCGACGCACCTTGGTTCCCCATCTATACCGCCGTGATGTTCCTGTTCCACCCATGGTTCGGCTGGATGACAGTGGCGTGCGGCGTTGTGCTCGCGGTGCTGGCTGTGGTCAATCATCGGGTGACGGGCAAGGCGTTGGCGACCGCGAACAAAGAGAACGTTGCCTCCAACATGATCACCACCAAGACACTGCGCAATGCCGAAGTGATCGAGTCGATGGGCATGCTGGAAACGTTGATGAATCGTTGGGCCAAGCGCCAGCGCAACATCATGTTGCTGCAGTCCGAGGCGAGCGATAAGGGCGGGATCGTCAGCTCTGCCTCAAAAACGTTCCGCATCTTGTCGCAGTCATTCATGCTGGCCATTGGTGCTTACCTGGTAGTCACTCACGAAATCAACCCTGGGCTGCTGATGGCCGGTTCGCTGCTGTTGGGGCGAGCGCTCTCACCGATAGACCAGATAATCTCCAGCTGGAAGGGCTTCGTTTCCGCGAAGGTCCAGTACGATCGCCTGAACAAAGTCATGGACGACCTGAAAAAAGAGCCCGAGCGCATGCCATTGCCCGCGCCGGAAGGTCACATTCAGGTGGAAAACCTGATCCTCGCGCCGCCCGGCGCAAAAGCTCCAGTCCTGCGCAGCATCAGTTTTGTCGCCCCTGCCGGTTCCATCGTTGGTATCGTTGGGCCAAGCGCCGCCGGCAAGTCCACCCTGGTGCGCGGCCTTATGGGCATCTGGCCGCCTCAGCACGGCGTAGTCCGCCTCGACGGCGCCGATATCGCCAGTTGGGACAAGCAAGCCCTCGGCCCACATGTTGGCTACCTGCCACAGGACATCGAACTGTTCGAAGGCAGCATCAGCGAAAACATCGCCCGCTTCGACAAGGTCGACCCGGAAAAAGTCGTGGAGGCCGCGCAAATGGCCGGCGTGCACGAAATGATCCTGATGCTCCCCGACGGCTACGACACGGTCATCGGCAGTGACGGCATCAACCTCTCCGGCGGGCAGCGCCAGCGCATCGGCCTGGCCCGCGCGCTCTACGGCAACCCGCGGCTGATCGTGCTCGACGAGCCCAACTCCAACCTCGACGACATCGGCGAGCGTGCGCTGGGCGTGGCCCTGCAGAAGCTCAAGGAAACCGGCGCCACGGTGTTCATCGTGTCGCACCGGCCGAACATTCTCACGCGCCTCGACCGTATCCTGGTCATGGCCGGCGGCACCATCTCGTTGTACGGCGAGCGCGACCGCGTCATCGCCGAGCTTGCGGCGCAACAGGCCAAGGCCCAGCAGCGCGTTGCCCAACCCGCCGCACCCGCCGCACCTCACCCGGTTCCCCCAGCGGCCGCCGCCGCTGCGCCAGCGGTCACCAGCAGCACTGGCGCGTAAAAGGATTTTCAGATGAGCAGTAAAGCGATCACCACGTTCGACCACAATTTCGACGACATGCCCACCTCCGACCGCGGCATTCGCCGCATCGGCCTGACCATCGTCTTTGTCACCTTCGGCATTTTCGGCACCTGGGCGGCCTTCGCGCCGCTCAGCAACGCTGTGCATGGCTCCGGTACGGTCACTGTGCAGAACTACCGCAAGACCGTTCAGCACCTGGAAGGCGGCATCGTCAAAGAGCTGCATGCCCGCGACGGCGACCTGGTGAAAAAGGGCGACCCGTTGATTGTGCTGGACGAAAGCCAGCTGAGTTCCGAATACGAATCCACCCGCAACCAGCTGATCGTCGCTCGCTATAAAGAAGCGCGCCTGCGCGCCGAGCGCGATGGCCTGCCGGCGATTCCCGGCGTGACCATGGAGGGCACCGATTCGGACCGCGCCAACGAGGCGTTGGTCGGTGAACAGCAAGTGTTCAAGGCCCGACGTGACTCCTTGCAGGGCGAGATTTCGGTCAACCGCGAACGTATCGAGCAGATGAAGCAACAGATCGCCGGCCTCAACGACATGATCCGCACCAAGACTGGCCTGGAGAAATCCTACAGTGGTGAGATCAAGCAACTGAAGGAACTGCTCGCCGAAGGTTTCGTCGACAACCAGCGCCTGCTCGAACAGGAGCGCAAGCTGGACATGCTCAAGACCGAAGTCGCCGACCATGAGTCGAGCATCACCAAGACCAAACTGCAGATCGGCGAGACAGAGCTGCAGATCGTGCAGTTGAAAAAGAAGTTCGACGCCGATGTGGCCAACGAACTGGCAGATACCCAGGCCAAGGTATTCGACCTGCAGGAAAAGGAAGCAGCCCTGCGTGACCGCCTGTCGCGAGTAGTAATCCGTGCGCCTGAAAGCGGCATGGTGCTGGACATGAAAGTGCACACCATCGGTGGTGTAGTGAGTGCGGCTACTCCCTTGCTGGACATCGTGCCGGCCTCCTCGGAGTTGGTGATCGAAGCCAAGGTGGCGACCAAGGACATCGACCGCCTGGAACTGGGCAAGACGGCAGACATCCGTTTCAGCGCCTTTAACCAAGCTACCACGCCGGTCATCGAAGGCACCTTGACCCGCATCTCGGCCGACAGCCTGACCGAAGAGCGTACCGGCGATCAGTATTACCTCGTGCGCGTCAACGTCACCGAAGACGGCATGAAAAAGCTCGGCAACCGCAAGCTGCAACCCGGCATGCCGGCTGAAGTCCTCATCAACGCAGGCGACCGCACCATGCTGCAGTACCTGCTGAAACCGGCGCGCAACATGTTTGCCGAATCGCTGATCGAGGAATGATTGTGCTGCGTTTGCTACCCGGTGTACTGATGTGCGTGGCCGCCTGGCAGGCGGTGGCTGTTGAAAACCAAGGCCCGAAGGGCGTTTCGGCGTCGACCTACGCGCTGGACCTGGCGGGCTTGTATCGCGAAGCCCGGCTTGAAGACCCGCGTGTGCTGATTGGCTATGCCCGTGCGCGTTCCGCTGCCGAGAAGCAGCGAGAGGCTTTTGGCCAGTTGCTGCCTCAGGTGTCGGCCAACGCCAACTCCAGCCGCGTGTTGCGCAAGAACGAGCTTACGCGCGACATATACAACAACGAGAGCTACTCGCTCAGCCTTACCCAGTACCTGTACAACAAGCCGGCCTGGGAGCGTTACCAGAAGTCCAAGAGCGTCAAGGCGCAGCAGAGCCAGCAAGCCGAAGACACCCTGGCCGAGGCCACCGTCGATCTTGCCAAGCGCTATTTCGTTGCCCTGGCGGCGGACGATGAGCTGGCGCTGGTGCAGGCCGAGCGCCGCGCCACGCAGAAAAACCTCGACCGCGTCAGCATGATGTTCGACCGGCAGATGGCCAAGATCACCGACAAGCTCGACATGCAGGCTCGGGTGGATGCCCTGGCGGCGCAAGAGGTGGATGCGCGCAACCAGGTGCAGGTAAGCCGTGAGGCCCTGGCCGAAATCGTCGGCCGGCCAGTGACCGAGCCGCTGAGTCGGGTGCGCAACGATGTGGCCTTGCAGGCACCGACCCGGCCGTTGCAAAGCTGGATCACCCAGGCAGTGGAGACCAACCCGATGCTCAAGGCGTCCCAGAGCGGCGCCGAGGCGGCGAACGCGGCGGTGCGCGAGGGCAAGGGCGAGCATTACCCGCAACTGGGCCTGAGCCTGAGCGCCCAGCAGAGCGACCAGGGTTATGACAACACCCAGGCGCCGCGCAGCGATAGCTATGTGGCCTCGCTGGGGGTGAAGATCCCGATCTACAGCGGTGGTTCCACTTCGGCCCGGGTGCGCAGTTTGTATGACGACCAGCTGGCGGCCGAGGAGCAGGCCGAGGGCATTCGTCGGCAGGTGGTGAAGGAAACCACCACGGCTTATCTGACCGCCCAGTCCAGCGTCGAGAAGATCCGCGCCAACCGCAATGCCTTGTCGTCGGCCCAGAAGTCGAGCGTGGCGGCGCAGAAGGCCTTCACTTTCGGCGTAGTCAACGCGGTGGATGTGCTGACGGCGGTGCAGAACGAGTTCAAGGCTCGTCGTGATCTGCTGAAGTCACAGTACGACTTCATCACCAATCTGTTCCTGCTTAACCGCTGGGCGGGGGAGTTGAATCAGGACAGTGTCGATCACGTCAATGTATGGCTGAGCCCAGTGCCGGAGACCAGTCTTCCAGGTGGTGATGTGGCATTGCTGGACGTAGGGCGCTGATTGGGTTTGCCGTGGGGGTGCGGCGTTTGTGAGATCGAGCGCCGCCCCAATCCCATCCAGCATTTCCGAAATTTCCTACGATCATTTCGCTGGAAACGCCCGCTTCTGGAATTTATCGTACGCCCCTTGTCGATTGGCGTCCGGTTGCTGCTGAAAAACCTCGCTTATACCCTGCACAGGTGGCATTTTTACCTGCTGGCGCGCGGCCGCTTTTTCCGAGTCGAGTACGCTGCCCAACAGATGTATACTCCGTCATCGAACCTTAACGCGCGAGGCAGGAATCGCCCGCGCCGGTCTGACATTCACACATGCCCGCACGGCACTATCGGAGTTGGTTAAGTCGCATGAAAGCAATCGTCACTGGGATCACTGGTCAAGACGGCGCCTACCTGGCGGAACTGCTGCTGGAGAAGGGCTACACCGTCTACGGCACCTACCGGCGCACCAGCTCGGTCAATTTCTGGCGCATCGAGGAGTTGGGCATCCACACCAACCCTAACCTGCACCTGGTCGAGTACGACCTCACCGACCTGTCGGCCAGCATCCGTCTGCTGCAGACCACCGAAGCCACCGAGGTCTACAACCTCGCGGCGCAGAGCTTCGTGGGTGTTTCCTTCGAACAGCCGGTAACCACCGCTGAAATCACCGGCCTGGGCGCGGTGAACCTGCTCGAAGCCATCCGCATCGTCAACCCGAAGGTACGCTTCTACCAGGCCTCCACCTCGGAAATGTTCGGCAAGGTCCAGGCTATCCCGCAGGTCGAGGATACCCCGTTCTACCCGCGCAGCCCGTACGGTGTGGCCAAGCTGTACGCGCACTGGATGACCATCAACTACCGCGAGTCGTACGGCATCTTCGCTACCAGCGGCATCCTGTTCAACCACGAGTCGCCGCTGCGTGGCCGTGAGTTCGTGACCCGCAAGATCACCGACTCGGTGGCCAAGATCAAACTGGGCCTGCTCGACAAGCTCGAGCTGGGCAACCTCGACGCCAAGCGCGACTGGGGCTTCGCCAAGGAATACGTCGAAGGCATGTGGCGCATGCTGCAGGCTGACGTGCCAGACACCTTCGTGCTCGCCACCAACCGCACCGAAACCGTGCGTGACTTCGTCTCGATGGCCTTCAAGGCTGCCGGCATCGAAATTAAGTGGAGCGGCAAGGACGAAGCCGAGCAGGGCACCTGCGCCGCCACTGGCAAGGTGCTGGTCGTGATCAACCCGAAATTCTACCGCCCTGCGGAAGTCGAGCTGCTGATCGGCAACCCGGTCAAGGCCAAGGAAGTACTGGGTTGGGAACCGAAAACCAGCCTCGAAGAGCTGTGCCGCATGATGGTCGAAGCTGACCTGCGTCGTAACGAAAAAGGGTTCTCGTTCTGATGCAAATGGCCAGCAAACGCGCGCTTATCACAGGGATTCAGGGCTTCACCGGTCGCTATATGGCAGCCGAACTGCGAGCCCGTGGTTATGAAGTCATAGGGACGGGCAGCCAGCCGTTGCAGGCACCTGATTATCATCAGGTCGACCTGACTGACGGCCCTGGCCTGCGCGCATTGCTGGCCGAACTGCAGCCGGATGTCGTTGTGCATCTGGCTGCCATCGCCTTTGTCGGTCACGGTGCAGCCGACGCGTTCTACCAGGTCAACCTGGTGGGTACACGCAACCTGCTCGAAGCCATCGCGGCCTGCGGCAAAACACCGGATTGCGTGTTGATTGCCAGCAGCGCCAACGTTTATGGCAATGTTTCCGAAGGGATGCTCGATGAGCAGACCTTGCCGGCGCCAGCCAACGATTACGCGGTCAGCAAGCTGGCCATGGAATACATGGCCCGCCTGTGGTTCGATCGCTTGCCGATCGTCATCACGCGCCCCTTCAACTACACCGGTGTCGGGCAGGCGGAAAACTTCCTGCTGCCCAAGATCGTCTCGCACTTCAAGCGCAAGGCGGCCACCATTGAACTCGGTAACCTCGACGTCTGGCGCGATTTCAGCGACGTGCGGGCAGTGGTGCAGGCCTACCGTGGCCTGATCGAAGCGCGCCCGGTGGGGCAGACGGTGAACGTCAGCTCCGGGCAAACCCACTCGCTGCGCGAAGTGATCGCCAAATGCTCGGCCATCACCGGCCATCAGATCGAGGTGCAGGTCAACCCGGCGTTCGTTCGGGCCAACGAGGTCAAGACCCTCTGCGGCGACAACAGCCGCCTGCGCGCCCTGGTTCCGGGCTGGCAAACCCCGTCGCTGGATGAAACCCTGGGTTGGATGCTTGCGGGTAAATGAAGCTCATCCTTTCCGTCGAGCCGGTCCGCTTCCCGCTGACCGGCATCGGGCGCTACACCTACGAGTTGGCCACCCGGCTGCAAAGCAGTAGCGAAATCACCGACCTGCAGTTCTTTGCCGGGCGGCGGTTCTTGCCGGCCTTGCCGAGCGCGGCCGAGCAATCCGACGCGGTGCATGGCCTGAAGCGCCTTGTGCAGAAGAACGCACTGGCCGTCGAGGCCTACCGGCGGCTGATGCCGTACCTGCGCAAGCGCGCGCTGAAGGGGCATGAGGATCATCTCTACCACAGCCCCAATTACTACTTGCCGCCGTTTGCCGGGCGCAGTGTGGCAACGTTCCACGACCTGTCGCCGTTTACCTGGGCGCATTGTCATGCACCGCAAATCGCGCGCTACCTGCAGAAAGAGTTGAAGCTCACGCTCGAACGTGCCGACGCGCTGATCACCGATTCGCACTACACGCGTCAGGAGCTGGCCGATTATTTCGCCTGGCCCATCGAGCGCATCCACGCAGTGCCACTGGCCAGTTCGCCCGAGTTCTACCCTCGCAGCGGCGATGCCCTGCGCGAAACGCTGGCCCGCCATGGCCTGGAGGCGGGCGGCTACAGCCTGTTTGTCGGTACCATCGAGCCGCGCAAGAACCTCGAAACCCTGCTGGACGCCTACGGTAAGCTGCCGCTGGCGCTGCGCCAGCGCTGGCCGTTGGTCCTCACCGGCTACCATGGTTGGCGCAGCGAGGCCATCCACCAGCGTATCGCCCAAGCGCAGCAACAGGGCTGGGCTCGCTATCTGGGTTTCGCGGCCAGTGAAGACCTGCCACTGCTGTATGCCGGAGCGCGGCTTTTCACCTTCCCCTCGCACTACGAAGGCTTCGGCTTGCCAGTGCTCGAAGCGATGAGCTCGGGCGTGCCGGTGGTGTGCTCCAACAGCTCGTCGTTGCCAGAAGTGGCAGGGCAGGCCGCGCTCATGTGCGCGCCGGATGACGTGGAGGGCCTTAGCGCCCTGTTACGCCAGGGGCTGGAGGACGAAAGCTGGCGCCTGTCGGCGGTGGAGCAGGGCTTGCGCCATGCAGCCGGCTTCTCCTGGGAGTGTTGTGCTCAGGCCACCATCGAGGTTTACCGGAAGGTCAGTGAGGGACGATGATCAAGGTACTGCACTTTTTCAAAACCTATTATCCCGATTCCATGGGGGGTATCGAACAGGTCATCTTCCAGATCGCCGAAGGCACCCGCGCCCAAGGCATCGATTCCGAGGTGCTCTACCTCAGCGACCGCGGTGCAGCTCGCAATGAGCGGGTCGCCAACCACCTGACTCACCGTTCCAAGCTCGATCTGCACCTGGCTTCGACGGGGTTTTCCTTGTCGGCGCTGAAAGACTTTGCCGAACTGGCGCGTCAAGCTGACGTCGTGCATTACCACTTCCCCTGGCCGTACATGGACTTGGTGCATTTCCTGGCGCGACTGAACAAGCCGACGGTGGTCAGTTACCACTCGGACATTGTCAAGCAGAAGTGGTTACTGAAACTCTATCAGCCGCTGATGCATCGGTTTTTCTCCAGCGTTGACCGGGTGGTGGCGTCTTCGCCCAACTACGCGGCGCACAGCCCGGTGCTGACGCGTTTCCACGACAAGGTCTCGATCATCCCCTACGGGCTGGACCGGGCCACGTACCCGCAGGCTTCGGTCAGCAAGCTGGCCTATTGGCGCGAGCGGCTGGGGGAGCGCTTCTTCCTGTTCGTCGGCGCGCTACGCTACTACAAGGGCCTGGACTACTTGCTACAGGCCGCCAAGATCAACGGCTTGCCGGTGGTGATCATGGGCGGTGGCTTCCTTGAGGGTGAGCTGAAGCAGCAAGCCGCTGTTCTGGGGCTGGGCAATGTGCACTTCCTCGGTGGTCTGGCTGATGAAGACAAGGCGGCATTGCTTGAGCTCTGTTATGGCTTCGTGTTCCCCTCGCACCTGCGTTCCGAGTCGTTCGGCATTTCGTTACTGGAAGCAGCGATGTTCGGCAAGCCGCTGATCTCCTGCGAGATGGGCTCGGGCACCACGTACATCAACCTGGCCGAGCAGACCGGGCTGGTGGTACCGCCGCGTGACGCTCCGGCGCTGGCCCACGCCATGCAACGCCTCTGGGATGACCCCCCCATGGCCCAGGCCATGGGGGCCAAGGCCCTGGAACGTTACGAAGCAGTTTTCACCGCGCCGGCCATGGCGGCGGCCTATGCCGACCTGTACCGTAGCTTGCTGTAGTCCCCAAGCATGCCTGCTTCAGCCTTTAGATAAGAATAACTTGCATGGATAGTCGAACGATTCTTGTCACCGGCGCCAGCGGTTTCGTTGGCAGTGCCCTGTGCCGCCAACTGAACACGCTGGGCGTCTTCAGTGTCCGCGCTCCGTCACGTCGTGACGCCGAGCTGGCCGCTGAGACCGACTGGGTATCTGCGCTAGCCGGTGTCGACGCGGTGATACACGCCGCGGCCCGCGTGCACGTGATGCAGGAGAACGCCAATGACAGCCAGGCCGAATTCCGCCGGGTCAATGTCGATGGCACCCTCAACCTCGCCCGGCAAGCCGCCGCTGCCGGGGTGCGCCGTTTCATTTTCATCAGTTCGATCAAGGTCAATGGCGAACTCAGCCAGCCTGGGCAGCCTTTGCGCGCCGACGACACGCCTGCGCCGCAGGATGCCTATGGGGTATCCAAGCATGAAGCCGAACAGGGCTTGCTACAGCTGGCGGCGGCCACCGGTATGGAAGTGGTGGTGATTCGCCCGGTGCTGGTCTACGGACCGGGCGTCAAGGCTAACTTCCTCAGCATGCTGCGCTGGGTGCAGCGGGGTGTGCCGCTGCCGCTCGGTGCCTTGCCAAACCGCCGCAGCCTGGTGTTCGTGGATAACCTCGTCGATCTGGTGATGGCTTGCCTCGATCACCCGCAGGCGGCCAATCAGGTGTTCCTCGCCAGCGATGGCCAGGACGTGACCCTGAGCCAGTTGTTGCGGGCCATCGGCCAGGCGCTGGGCCGCCCGGCGCGGTTGCTGCCAGTACCGCCTTCGCTGCTGCACGCGGCGGCGCGGGTGTTGGGGCGCGGTGATCTGGCCCAGCGCCTGCTAGGCTCGTTGCAGGTCGACATCGCCAAGAATCACCAGTTGCTTGGCTGGACCCCTCCCTTCACATTGGAGCAAGGGCTCAACCTGACCGCTCGCGCTTTTCTGGACGCTCAAAATCGATGATCTGGCTGATTCTACTGGCTGGCGTGGCCGCGCTGGCAATGACGGCGGGGCTGCGCCGCTATGCCCTGGCGCGCAGCCTGCTGGACATCCCCAATGCGCGCAGCTCGCACGCCCTTCCGACCCCGCGTGGTGGTGGCCTGGCGTTCGTCTTCTCGTTCCTGCTGGGCGCGCTTGCCCTGGGCTGGGCTGGCATGGTGGCGCCAGCGCTGCTGGTCGCCCTTCTCGGCGCTGGTGGCCTGGTGGCGGTGATCGGTTTCATGGACGACCACGGCCATATCGCTGCACGATGGCGCCTGCTTGGCCACTTCGTGGCCGCAGGTTGGGGGCTTTACTGGATGGGAGGCATGCCGCCGCTGATGGTGTTCGGATGGGCATTGGACAGCGCCTGGTTAAGTGCGCTGTTCGGGATGCTGTACCTGGTGTGGCTGCTCAACCTGTACAACTTCATGGACGGCATCGACGGCATCGCCAGCATCGAAGCCATCTGTGCCTGTATCGGAGGCTGCCTGCTGTACCTGGTCAGTGGCTATCCGCAGGCGCTGTGGCTGCCAATGTTACTGGCTGCGACGGTGGCCGGCTTCCTGTTCTGGAACTTCCCGCCAGCGCGTATTTTCATGGGGGACGCCGGCAGTGGCTTCCTGGGTATCGTGCTGGCTCTGCTGGCGTTGCAGGCTGCCTGGATAAACCCGCTACTCTTCTGGGGGTGGTTAATACTTTTGGGTGTATTCGTGGTCGACGCGACCTTTACCCTGGTGCGACGGCTGCTGCGCGGCGAGCGCGTCTACGAGGCGCATCGTAGCCATGCCTATCAGTATGCTTCACGTCAGCAGGGTAGCCACCGGCCGGTAAGCCTGGCGGTGGCGGCCATCAACCTGGGCTGGTTGTTGCCAGTGGCGCTGGCGGTCGTGGCGCTAGGGCTGGACGGCGCAACGGGAACCATCGTGGCCTATTTCCCTCTTATACTGCTAGCGATCAAATACCATGCCGGGAAGCGGGAATAACATGGTCGAGCAAGCCGGGCATGGCACGTTGAGGAGAGCTGGATGAGCGATGCAAACAAAGACAGGCTGCGCCAGTTCCTGGTGAACCTGTCACGGCGGCAGAAGCGCCTGATACAAGTCTGCACCGACATGCTGCTTATCTGGCTGGCGTTGTGGCTGTCGTTCATCGTGCGCTTGGGCATCGATGACATGTACAACCCGATCCTGGAACACACCTGGCTGTTCCTCGCGGCACCGGTAGTGGCTGTGCCGTTATTCATCCGTTTCGGCATGTACCGCGCGGTAATGCGCTACTTCGGCAACGACGCGCTGGTCACTATCATCAAGGCTGTCACTCTGTCGTCGTTGATCCTGGCTGTGGTGGTCTACTGGTACAGCAACCACAAGGTCGTGGTACCGCGTTCGATCATCTTCAACTACTGGTGGCTGAGCCTGGTCATCATCGGCGGCCTGCGCCTGATCATGCGCCAGTTCTTCCTCGGTGACTGGTTCACGGGTAACCACCAGATTCCCTTTGCCAACCGCGACGATGGCCTGATCAAGGTCGCCATCTACGGTGCAGGTACAGCCGGCAACCAGTTGCTGGCGGCATTGCGCATGGGCCGAGTGATGCGCCCTGTGGCGTTCATCGACGACGACAGTGATCTTGCCAACCGGGTCATCTCCGGCCTGCAGGTATACAAGCCCAAGCACCTGCGGCAGATGATCAAGGAAAGCGGCGCCCAAGAAATTCTTTTGGCTTTGCCCCGTGCCTCACGGGCCCGGCGCAAGGAAATCCTGGCCTTCCTCGAGCCGTACCCGCTGCACGTGCGCAGCGTTCCGGCTTTTGCCGACCTGGCCAGCGGCCGGGTCAAGGTTGATGACATTCAGGACGTCGACATTGCCGACCTGCTGGGGCGCGACCCGGTGCCGGCCCAGGACGAACTGCTCGACCGCTGCAACAAGAATCAGGTTGTGCTGGTTACCGGGGCCGGAGGTTCGATCGGTTCGGAGCTGTGCCGGCAGATCATCGGGCTCAAGCCCAAGACCCTGCTGCTGTTCGATCACAGCGAGTTCAACCTGTACAGCATTCTCAGTGAGCTGGAGCAGCGCATTTCCCGTGAGTCGCTGTCGGTACGCCTGCTGCCGATCCTTGGTTCGGCACGCAACCAGCAGCACCTGGTCGACATCATGAGTACCTGGCGGGTCGACACGGTCTACCACGCGGCTGCCTACAAGCATGTGCCGATGGTCGAGCACAACATGGCCGAGGGCGTCCTCAATAATGTCTATGGCACCTTGTGCACCGCTCAGGCCGCGTTGCAGTCAGGCGTCGCCAACTTCGTGCTGGTTTCTACCGACAAGGCTGTGCGCCCGACCAACGTCATGGGCAGCACCAAGCGCCTCGCCGAGCTGATTCTTCAGGCCCTAAGCCGCGAAGCTGCGCCAGTGATGTATGGCGACAGCAGCAAGATTTCACGGGTGAACAAGACCCGCTTCACGATGGTGCGGTTCGGTAACGTACTGGGCTCCTCAGGCTCGGTGATTCCGCTGTTCCATCAGCAGATCAAGGCCGGTGGGCCGCTCACGGTCACGCACCCCAAGATCACCCGGTACTTCATGACCATCCCCGAAGCTGCACAGTTGGTGGTGCAAGCAGGGGCCATGGGGCAGGGCGGTGATGTGTTCGTGCTGGACATGGGCGAGCCGGTGAAAATTGTCGAGCTGGCCGAGAAGATGATTCACCTATCCGGCCTGAGCGTGCGCAGCCCTGGCAACCCCCATGGCGATATCGCCATCGAGTTTTCCGGCTTGCGGCCGGGAGAGAAGCTTTACGAGGAGTTGCTGATCGGAGACGACGTTTCGCCGACCGTGCACCCGATGATCATGACCGCCAACGAAGACTTCCTGCCCTGGGAGGTGCTTCGCGAGCGCCTGGCTGCCTTGCTCAAGGCGGTGGCGGAAGATGATTTCAGCCGGATCCGGCATCTGTTGCGCGAGCTGGTCAACGGTTATTCGCCAGAAGGTGAGATCGTTGACTGGTTGTATCAACAGCAGCACAAGGACAGGTAACGCTGATTCCTACAGCAAGCGCGGATTCAGCCGCTTCGCAGGCCCCCTTCGGATCGATACTTTGAGCAGGCAGCCAAGGAAACGCTGCCTCGTTAATCCATCCGAAGGAGTGTCTGTATGCGTAATACCGTTCTTTCCTACCTGTTGCTGCCCCTGTTCGCTGGCCTCGCGTTTTCGGTCAGCGCCGCGCCGGCAGATACACCGGTCGCTCAGCCGGTACCGATGGTGAGCCAGAAAACCACCGGCTCAGCCCTGCTGAACCTCAACCAGGCCGATGCCGCAACCTTGCAAAAAGAACTCAATGGCATCGGCAAGGCCAAAGCCGAAGCCATCGTGGCCTATCGCGAGGCCAACGGGGCGTTTGCTTCAGTGGATGAACTGCTGGAGATCAAAGGCATCGGCAATGCGCTGCTGGAGCGTAATCGCGACAAGTTGAGTGTGGAGTAACACGCGTTTGCAGGGCGGCGCTTGCGCCATGCAATGCCGCCCTCATTGCCAGCATTCCTGCTTACCTGTCCTGGGCATCCTTGGCGTCGGCCTCTGCATTGCGTTCATGCACCTTGCGCAGTTGTTCCTCGGTCAGGGGCAGCTTTTTCGCCGTATCGCGCAGCATCATCAGCCCGCCGATGATCGAGCCGAGGGCTATGATGAGTATCAGCCAGGCATACCAGGGCATCGTGTGTTCTCCTGTCAGCGTCATGGGGCAGTGCTTGTACAAATATTGAGCAGTTGCCGGTTCCGTTGGTTCAATTATAGGCATCACGCCTTGCCGGGCCAATTCCGTTGACCCGCGGCCCCCAAAGCCTGTGCCACTTCGTTTACAATGCGCGCCGTTTACGACTTGCCAAGAGAACCCGACCATGTCCGCCTGCCAGACGCCCCTGATCGTCGCCCTGGATTTCCCTACCCGTGACGCCGCCCTGAAGCTGGCTGACCAGCTCGACCCCGCCCTGTGCCGGGTAAAAGTTGGCAAGGAGCTGTTCACCAGCAGCGCTTCGGGCATTGTCGAAACCCTGTGCGCGAAGGGCTTCGAGGTGTTCCTCGACCTCAAGTTCCACGACATCCCCAACACCACCGCCATGGCGGTGAAGGCTGCTGCCGAGATGGGGGTATGGATGGTCAACGTGCATTGCTCCGGTGGCCTGCGCATGATGGCTGCCTGCCGCGAAGAGCTGGCCAAGCGCAGTGGCCCGCAGCCGCTGCTGATCGGCGTGACGGTGCTGACCAGCATGGAGCGTGAAGACCTCGCCGGTATCGGCCTGGACGTAGACCCTCAAGAGCAGGTGCTGCGCCTGGCGGCGCTGGCCGAAAAGGCGGGCATGGACGGCCTGGTGTGCTCGGCACTGGAAGCCCCGGCGCTGAAGGCTGCGCACCCGGCGCTGCAACTGGTCACCCCGGGCATTCGCCCTGCGGGCAGTGCCCAGGATGACCAGCGCCGTATCCTCACCCCGCGCCAGGCGCTGGATGCAGGCTCCGACTACCTGGTGATCGGCCGCCCGATCAGCCAGGCGGCAGATCCGGCCCAGGCACTGGCAGCCGTGGTGGCAGAGATCCGCGGCTGATATCAGCCAATAAAAAGGGCCGACATGCACAGTGCATGTCGGCCCTTTTTTTGAGCGCACGCCACAGCATTTTTAGCGTCAGTAAGATCGAGCGCCGCCCGCGCGGCGCATCGCGAGCTGCGCTCGCTCCTACGTTTGTTTCTGGCCAGTAACGCTTGTGGCAGGCGCGCGCGACCGCCTTGCTGGTACGACGCGATATCCCGCCATGCGCCAAGGCGTCCGCGCGCAAATCACGCAGGAATAATTGGCCCGAAACAACGTAGGAGCGAGCGCAGCTCGCGATGCGCCGCGCGGGCGGCGCTCGATCTGCGCATCAACTCAGAACACGAGACAAACCCTTGGCAGTCTTCACCCAATCTCCCGGCAAGCAGACCGCAGGCACTATCCCGACATTGCGTGAAGAACCTTTTTATTACCCTCGAATCAGGCAATAACCAGCGGTTGGAAACCTTTGACCAGGTCGTCGAGCGCCTTGATCTGCGCCAGGAACGGCTCCAGCTTGTCCAGCGGCAGGGCGCTTGGGCCGTCGCACTTGGCCTGGTCCGGGTTAGGGTGAGCTTCCAGGAACAGCCCAGCCAGGCCAACTGCCATGCCGGCACGGGCCAGGTCGACCACCTGCTCGCGACGGCCACCGGAGGCAGCGCCGGACGGGTCGCGGTTCTGCAGGGCGTGGGTCACGTCGAAGATGATCGGCAGGTTGTCGCAGGTGCGCTTCATCACGCCGAAACCGAGCATGTCCACGACCAGGTTGTCGTAGCCCATGCAGGTGCCACGGTCGCACAGGATCAGCTGGTCGTTACCGGCTTCCTTGAACTTGTGCACGATGTTCTGCATCTGCGAGGGGCTAAGGAACTGCGGCTTCTTGATGTTGACCGGTTTACCGGTCTTGGCCAGTGCCACTACCAGGTCGGTCTGGCGGGCCAGGAAGGCGGGCAGCTGCAGCACGTCGACCACTTCGGCGACCGGCGCGCACTGGTAGATCTCGTGCACGTCGGTAATGATCGGTACGCCGAACTCGGCTTTGACTTTCTCGAAGATGCGTAGGCCTTCTTCCATGCCCGGGCCACGGTAGGAGTGGATCGAGGAGCGGTTGGCCTTGTCGAAGCTGGCCTTGAACACGTAAGGGATGCCCAGTTTCTCGGTAACCCGGACGTACTCGGCGCAGGCGGTCAGGGCCAGGTCCTCGGACTCGAGCACGTTGATGCCGCCGAAGAGGACGAACGGGGCGGTGTTGGAGCACTCGATGGTTGGGGTGATCTTGATCATGGTCTACTCTGCAAATCCCAGTCACTGGTTTCAGTGGCGATAGCCAATCTTACAGACTCACACCTTCAACACCAACTTGCCGAAGTTCTCGCCGCTGAACAGCTTGAGCAGCGTCTCGGGGAACGTCTCCAGCCCTTCGACCACGTCCTCCTTGCTTTTGACCTTGCCGGTGGCCAGCCAGCCGGCCATCTCCTGTGCGGCCTTGCCATAGTCCTTGGCGTGGTCCATCACCACGAAACCTTCCATGCGGGCGCGGTTCACCAATAGTGCCAGGTAGTTGGCCGGGCCTTTGACGGCTTCCTTGTTGTTGTACTGGCTGATGGCGCCGCAGATGACGATGCGCGCCTTGAAGTTGATGCGGGTGAGCACGGCGTCGAGGATGTCGCCGCCGACGTTGTCGAAGTACACGTCAACGCCCTTGGGGCATTCGCGCTTCAGGCCGGCCAGCACGTCTTCGGTCTTGTAGTCGATCACGCCGTCGAAGCCCAGTTCGTCCTTGAGGTACTGGCACTTCTGCGCGCCACCGGCGATGCCGACCACATGGCAGCCCTTGAGCTTGGCGATCTGGCCGACGATGCTGCCCACCGCGCCGGCTGCGCCGGAAATGACCACGGTGTCGCCGGCCTTGGGCTGGCCGACCTCCAGCAGGGCGAAGTAGGCGGTCATGCCGGTCATGCCCAGGGCCGAGAGGTAGCGGGGCAGCGGGGCGAGGCTGGGGTCGATCTTGTGCAGGCCCTGTGGCTCGCCGGTGAAGTAGTCCTGTACGCCGAGGGCGCCGCTGACATGATCGCCGGGCTTGTAGTCCGGGTGGTTGGAAGCGACCACTTCGCCGACGCCCAGAGCACGCATTACCTGGCCAAGGGCGACGGGCGGGATATACGACTTGCCTTCGTTCATCCAACCGCGCATGGCCGGGTCCAGCGACAGGTACAGGTTGCGCACCTGGATCTGGCCGGCGGCAGGGGCTTCGGCGGGTACCGTCTCGAAGGTGAAGTCGTCTCGGCGCACGGCGCCGACCGGGCGTTTGGCAAGCAGGAAGCGGCGGTTGGTCTGGGTCATGGCAGGTCCTTGTGGGCGATGAGGTACAGCAGTCAATTTAACCCGCTGATGCAGGTTGGTCCGCAATATCACTGGTAAGCATGGTAGCTCAACCGCTGCCTTGATGATGCTGCCCAGCCGGGCGGCGGGCTGACTAGACTCAGGACCAATTCATCACCCCCCAGGAGCAGACGATGAGCATGACTTTTTCCGGCCAGGTAGCCATGGTCACCGGCGGTGCGGCGGGTATCGGCAGGGCGACGGCACTGGCCTTTGCCCGCGAGGGCCTGAAGGTGGTAGTGGCCGATCTCGACGCGGCCGGTGGCGAGGCCACGGTCGCCTCGATTCGCGAGGCGGGTGGTGAAGCACTGTTCGTGGCCTGTGACGTGACCAAGGATGCCCAGGTGCGCCAACTGCATGAGCGGGCCATCGAGGCCTACGGGCGGCTGGATTACGCTTACAACAATGCCGGCATCGAAATCGAACAGGGGCGCCTGGCCGAGGGTAGCGAGGCGGAGTTCGACGCCATCATGGGCGTCAACGTCAAGGGCGTGTGGCTGTGCATGAAATACCAGCTGCCGTTGTTGCTGTCCCAGGGCGGCGGGGCGATCGTCAACACCGCCTCGGTGGCGGGCTTGGGTGCGGCGCCGAAGATGAGCATCTACGCCGCCTCCAAGCATGCTGTGATCGGCCTGACCAAGTCGGCGGCCATCGAGTATGCCAAGAAGGGCATCCGGGTGAATGCCGTGTGCCCGGCGGTGATTGACACCGACATGTTTCGCCGCGCTTACGAGGCAGACCCGCGCAAGGCCGAATTTGCCGCCGCGATGCACCCGGTCGGGCGTATCGGCAAGGTCGAGGAAATTGCCAGTGCGGTGCTGTACCTGTGCAGTGACGGGGCGGCGTTTACCACCGGGCACAGTTTGACGGTGGATGGTGGGGCAACCGCGATTTGAGCCGAGGTTGAATGTAGCCCGCAACTTCTTGACGCAGAACGTTAAGTTGTGTGAATGCGGATTTTTTGTCGGCTGTCTATACTTTTGCTTCTCGGAGTCTGGGGGCAACAGTGGAAGCAGAAAATGGCAACAAGCCAGCCCGGCATCCTTCGATCATGGACTTCGCGGCCTGTCGTGGGATTGCCGAGGGGCCCGTGTTCATCGTCGCGTCGGGGGCCTCGGCAAAGGGCTTCCCCATGCAGCGCTTCGCCAATGTGCCGATGATCACGCTCAACGGCGCGATCTCGATGTTCTCGGAACAGGGCCCGCGTCCGTACTTCTACGTGTGTACCGATACCGGGTTTGCGCACCAGCAGCCTGAGCTTTACGCCAAGGCGGTGCGCCTTAGCCGGCGCCTGGCGATCTGGCCAAGTGAAGTCGGAGCACTGCCTGTATCGACCAAGGCGCAGGTTTTCCCGCTGGCCAAGGCGGCGCGCTCGCGCCTGTTCGACTCACTGTTCAATCCTGATCCGGCCGTGGTGCGCAGCCGTGCCTTCTGGGGCAACCGCTCGCGCTCTGTAGGCTTCAGCAAAGACCTCTCGCAAGGCTTTTTCGATGCCCGCACGGTGGCGTATGCCGCGCTGCAAATTGCCTGTCATCTGGGCTTCAACCAGGTTTTCCTGGTGGGTGTGGACCTCGACCAGTCGGTGGGGCGCTTTTATGAAACTCCAGGTCAGGCGGTTTCGCGCTGCCACCTGGACGAGGCCTATCAACGGCGCATCCTGCCCTCGTTCAAGCTGATGGCCGATCAAGTGGTCGGCGAAGACTTTGCCGTCTACAACCTTTCTGCCACGTCGAAAATGCCGGATTCGGTCATCCCGAAAATCACTGTCGAGCAGGCCCAGGCGATCATCCTTGGCAGCGCTGCACAGGCGTTACTGTGCAACCACCTTGCGTGACCGTTTACTCCCAGCAGATCATGATCGGCTCAATGGCTGCTGGCTTGTTGCGCGCTTTGCCCTACGCCCTGCAGCGCTCCGGCAACGGCCACACACCCAAACAGCAAGACCCCGCCAAACCCTAGCAAGGCCACGCCCGAACCCAGGCGGTCACTCAGTACCCCGGTCAAGATCACCGGCACGCTGAAGCCCAGGTAGGCCAGCAGGAAGAACCCCGCGCTGGCACGCGTCTTTTCGGCCCCGGCCAGTTCATTCACCGCCGCCAGTCCGCCGAGGTAGATGAAACCATAGCAGGCGCTGCTGGCTGCCACCGCGCCGGCCAGCACCGCCCACAGGCGGCCGCTTTCGGCGCCCCAGGCCAGCAAGGCATAGCTGCACGGCAGGATCGCCAGGCCCAGCAGGGTGGCCGTGCGGCTGGACATACGCCGGGCCAGCGGCTGGAACAGCAGGCCGCAGCTGATAACGCAGAACGTCGAAAACCCCGACCATGCGCTCAAGTTGTGCTGGCGCAGGATCCCAGGCAGCAGGGCGATCACCAGCCCGACGCAGGCCCAGGCCAGCAGAATGGCCAAGCCATATACCACGCTAACACCCGGGTAGCAGGGCAGTCGCAGCATGGCACTGCGCTGTGCCGGCCGCGGGTCGGGCAAGCGCCATACCAGCAGCACAGCTACCGCGCCAAGCAGCAATTGCAGGTGGAAGCTGCCGGGTGTCAGGCTCGGGCCACGCAGCAGGAACAGGCTGGTCAGCGCCGCGCCCAGGCCAAAACCCAGCGAAGTGCTGGCGGTGACCCAATTGGCGGCACGCGCACTGCTGCCGGTGCCCATCAGTTCAGCCATGTAGGCCGTTGCCGTGGCTGATGCCAGGCCTGTGCCCAGGCCCAGGAAGAAGCGCGCTACGCCGAGGGTTTGCAGGCTGGGGGCGAACAGCATGAGCAAGGTGGCGACCATGGACAGCATGAGCGCCGCGAGGATCAGCGGCCGCCGCCCGACCCGGTCGGCCAGCCCGCCCAGGGCCAGCAACACCGGCAGCACGCCCACCACGTAACCGGAGAAGGCCACCGCGGTGGCTGCGGCGCCCTGGCCGGAGAGGTCGGCGTAGGTGATATAGAGCGGGGCCTGCAGGTTGACCGCCAGGGTGATCAGGCACAGGGCGAAGGCCAGCAGGGCGGGGGAGTAGCGCGAGGGCATAGGTACGGTCCTGGTTCTTGGGTTGTCAGTACCGGCCTTTTCGCGGGGCCGGTACAGGGGACATTGCCCTCAGCCCAAACACCCAACAAGGCACACCCGGCCCGCATTTATGCTTAACTGTTCGCCCAAAATTAGCAAACACCCAGCGCCATGCACTTCACCCTCGACCGCCAAAGCCCCACCCCGCTGGTGCAGCAACTCACCGACCACCTGCTGGCCTGGATCGAACAGCAGCGCGTGCGTCCCGGTGCCCGTCTGCCATCGATCCGCAGCCTGGCCCGCGACCAGTCGGTCAGTGCCTCCTGCGTGATCGAGGCCTACGACCGTCTGGTCGCCAGCGGCTGGCTCGAGGCACGTCATGGCACCGGCTTCTTCGTCGCCGAACGCAAAGCCACCGCCGCAGCCGAGCATCAGCCTGTGTGGGGCGAGGCGGGCGATAGCAACTGGCGCCAGTTCCGCGAAGGCCACGACGAACTGCTCAAGCTCGGCTGCGGCTGGCTGCCGAACAGTTGGCGCGCGGACGTCGAACTGGCCCAGGCGATCCGCCAGGTCAGCCGCGGCAACCCGCAGGACCTGTTCGACTACAGCCCGCCGCTAGGCCTGGCCAGCCTGCGCCAGCACTTGCACAAGCGCCTGGCACGGCTGGACATCGCTGCCGGCCCCGAACGCATCCTCACCACCCAAGGTGCCAGCCATGGCCTCGACCTGCTGGTGCGTACCTTGTTGCGCCCCGGCGACACCGTGCTGGTGGAAAACCCTGGCTACTACAACCTGTACAACCTGCTGCGCCAGCATCAGGTGCGCATGCTGCCGGTGCCGCGCACGGCGACCGGCCCTGACCTTGCAATGCTCGAACGCTTGCTGGCCGAGCACCGCCCGCGTTGCCTTTTCACCAACAGCCTGTATCAGAACCCCACGGGCACCAGCCTTGCGCCCAAGGTTGCCTATCGCCTCCTGGAGCTGGCCCGCGAGTACGACCTGCGCATCATCGAGGACGATATCTACGCTGACTTCCAGGAAGGCCCGGCCACCCGCCTGGCCACCCTCGACAGCGAGCAACGGGTGATCTACCTGGCCAGTTTCTCCAAGACCCTGAGCAGTTCGCTGCGCGTCGGCTACCTGGTGGCCGATGCACCCTTGGTGGCGCGCCTGGCCGAGCTGAAGATGGTCAGCGGTATCGGTACTTCGCGCTTCGCCGAACAGGTGGTCGGGCAGATGCTGGCCAATGGCAGCTACCGCAAGAGCGTCCAGCGCCTGCGGGTGCGGCTGGGGCAGCACATGGCCAAATTGCTCGGGCAACTGGAACAGTACGGCTGGCAGGTGTTCTGTGAGCCGTATGGCGGGATGTTCGTCTGGACGCGGGTGCCTGGACGTGATTTCGTCAGCCTTGAGCGCCTGGCACTGGAGCATGCGGTGTTGCTTACTCCGGGCAGCGCCTTCGACTACCAGGGCGCCGCCAGCGACTGGCTGCGCATCAATGTCGCCTATGGGCAGGACGCCCGTGCCCAGGGCTTCCTTCAGCACGCAGGGCGACCTTCAGCTAGCTGATCGCGACACGCTCATAGCCATTTGACACCATTTGGGCGCCAACCTCTTGTTAGCAGAGTGATAACGTTGCCACGCTTGGCCCTCGGCAAAACCTGGCACGGTGAAGGGGAATCGGCGATGGCGACGAGCAGGCACGGTGTTCTGGCCAATCTGGGCATGGCCCGCAAACTGGGCCTGGGTTTTGCCCTGGTGTTGTTGCTGACGGTCGCGGTGGCGGCCATCGGTATCGCGGCGCTGCACAGCGTCGGCCAGCGCTTCGACGGCCTGCGCCAGCTGGGCCAGATCAATACCGACCTGCTGCGGCTGCGTCAGCACGAGCAGGCCTTTGCCCTGCGCTCCGATATCAAAGAGGCCGAGGCCTTGCGCAGCGGCTTGCAGAACCTTGCCGAGCGCGCCCGCAGCCTGCCAGCGTTGGCGGCGGCCGAGGCGGACCTGGCGGCTTACGGCCAGGCCTTCGAAGCCTTCGTCGAAGCGGTGCAGGCCAAGGAGCTGGCGTTGGACATGGCCAGTTGGTCGGTGTCCAGCGTGGCCAACAACCTTGATGTGCTGCAGGCCGGCCTGGCCGACGATGCCACCTATACCCTCAAGCAGTCCCAGGGCCAGCAAGGCGGCGAGTTCCTTGAGCAGGCTGGGCAGGTGGCGCAAGTGTCGCGGCTGATGCTGCAGGCCATGGACGAAGCGCGGGTGCGCCTGGACAAGAGCCGCAAGGGCGAGGAGGGGGAGCAAGGTCGCATCGCCCAGACGGTCGAGGCGGCGCAGCTGGTCGAGCAACTCAAGGCCGCCGTCGGTGACGCGGGCTACCAGAGTGTGCTCGGCGAGGTGGCCGGGCACATTGTCAGCTTTACCGACAAGCTCAACGAATACACCGACCTGCTGGGCAAGGAGCAAGGCATCAAGGCGCAGTTGCAGGCGCGTGCCGAGCAGGTCACGGGCCGGGTTGACCAGGCCTATGCCGTCGATCAGCAGGCGATGCAGGCCGAGCTGGCGCGCAACAGCCTGGCCATCGCCCTCGCCACCGGGCTGGCGTTGCTGGTGGGTCTTCTCGCTGCCTGGCTGATTACCCGCGCGGTGGTCGGCCCGCTCAAGCGCGTGATCGGCCGTGCCCAGCGCATTGCCGCAGGCGAGTTGAGCCTGGAGAGCGAGGCGGCGCGCAGTGATGAAGTCGGCCAGTTGATGCAGGCCATGCAACAGATGGCCGCCGGGTTGTCAGGCGTGGTCAGCGGCCTGCAGCAGGGTATCGAGCAGCTGGCCGGCAGCGCCCAGGCGTTGTCGGCAGTGACCGAGCAGACCAACCGCGAAGTCGGCAGCCAGAAGGAAGAAACCGAGCAGGTGGCCACCGCCATGCAGCAGATGACCGCCACTGTGCATGACGTGGCGCGCAATGCCGAAGAAGCCGCACAGGCGGCGCAGGCCGCCGATGACAAGGTTGACGCCGGCCAGCGCGTGGTGCGCGAGAGCATGCAGCGCATCGAGCAGCTGGCGACGGCTGCGGACACGGCCAGTGCCGGCATCGACAGCCTGAGTGCCGAGATCCACACCATTGGCGATGTGCTGGAGGTGATCAAGAGCGTCGCCGAGCAGACCAACCTGCTGGCGCTCAACGCAGCCATCGAGGCGGCCCGGGCGGGTGAGCAGGGGCGTGGTTTTGCGGTGGTGGCCGACGAAGTACGGGCGCTGGCCCGGCGTACCCGGCAGTCGACCGAGGAAATCGAGCGCCTGGTGGCTAGCCTGCGCGGCAATGCCCAGCAATCGGTGGCGCAGATCCGTGGCAGTACCGAGCTGGTGCGCCTGGCCGTGGCCGATGCGCTGCAGACTGAAAGCGCGCTGGGCAGCATTGCGGTGGCGGTGTCGTTGATTCAGCAGATGAACCAGCAGATTGCGGCGGCGGCGGAGCAGCAGAGTTCGGTGGCCGAAGAGATCAGTCGTAGCGTCACACAGATCCGCGGTAGTGCCGACCAGGCGGCGCTGGCAATGCAGGACAATGCCCGGTCCAGTATCGAACTGGCGCAGCTGGGCAATGACCTGAAGGGCATGGTCGGCCACTTCAGGCTGTGATCGCCTGTGCTGGCCTCTTCGCGGGACAAGCCCGCGCCTACAGGGCTACCACGATACCTGTAGGCGCGGGCTTGCCCCGCGAAAGGGCCGGTACCGGCATTATCAATTTCAGGCCTTGCGTGGGTTGAGGATCATCAAGGTCAACACTCCCGCCACGATCCCCCAGAACGCCGAGCCGATCGAGAACAGGGTCAACCCCGAAGCCGTCACCATGAAGGTGATCAGCGCCGCCTCGCGCTCCCTGGCTTCGCTCATGGCCACGGTCAGCCCGTTCATGATCGAACCGAACAGCGCCAACGCCGCAATCGACAGCACCAGCTCCTTCGGCAGCGCCGCGAACAAGGCCGCCAGGGTGGCGCCGAACGTGCCGGCAATGCCATAGAAAATCCCGCACCACACCGCCGCGGTATAACGCTTGCTCGGGTCTTCATGGGCGTGCGGGCCGGTGCAGATCGCCGCACTGATCGCCGCCAAGTTGACCCCGTGTGAGCCGAACGGTGCCAGCAGCAGTGAAGCCAGGCCCGTCGTTGAAATCAGCGGCGAGGCGGGCACCTGGTAGCCGTCGGCGCGCAGCACCGCCACGCCAGGCATGTTCTGCGAGGTCATGGCTACCACGAACAGCGGAATGCCGATGCTGATGGTCGCAGCCAGCGAGAAGCTCGGCGTGGTCCACACCGGGGTGGCCACCTCCAGCTTGAAGCCACTGAAGTCGAGCAGGCCGAGGGCGCCGGACAACGCCGTGCCCACCAGCAAGGCGGCCAGCACGCAGTAGCGCGGCGACAGGCGCTTGACCAGCAGGTAGCTGAAGAACATGCCCAGGACCAGCAGGGTGCGGTGCTGGGCAGCAACGAAGATCTCGCTGCCGATCTTGAACAGGATGCCGGCCAGCAAGGCCGAGGCCAGCGAGGCCGGGATGCGCTTGACCAGGCGCTCGAAACTGCCGGTCAGGCCGCAGACCAGCACCAGCAGCGCACAGGTGATGTAGGCACCGATGGCCTCGCCGTAGCTGACCCCGCCCAGGCTGGTAATCAGCAGCGCCGCGCCGGGGGTCGACCAGGCCACGGTGATGGGGGTGCGGTAGCGCAGCGACAGGCCGATGCTGCACGCCGCCATGCCGATCGAAAGCGCCCAGATCCACGAAGAAATTTGCGCGTTGGTCAGGCCGGCTGCCTGGCCGGCCTGGAACATCAGCACCAGCGAGCTGGTGTAGCCGGTGAGCATGGCGATGAAGCCGGCGACCACCGCCGATGGGGAGGTGTCTGCCAGGGGCCGCAGGCGTGCGGAGGTGGCATCGGTCATTGGGTTGGGTCCTTGTCCATGTGTAAGCAGTTTTTTCAGACTAACGCGGGGCGGATTGATCCTTGCCATACAGCAGGCATTGCTTTTAGCCGTACAGTCGCCAACTATTGGGCAAGTTTTCGCAACTGCATGGGAGGGGACGGGCGATGTTCAAGGTGTATGGTGACTACCAGTCAGGCAACTGCTACAAGGTCAAGCTGATGCTCAGCCTGCTCGACCGCCCATATGAATGGCAGTCGGTGGATATCCTCAAGGGCGAGACCGAAACGCCAGAGTTCCTGGCAATGAACCCCAATGGCAAGGTGCCGGTGCTCAAGCTCGAGGACGGTACCTGCCTGTGGGAATCGAACGCCATCCTCAACTACCTGGCTGACGGCAGCGAGTTCCTGCCCAGCGAACCGCGCCTGCGGACCCAGGTGTTGCAGTGGCAGTTCTTCGAGCAGTACAGCCATGAGCCGTATATTGCCGTGGCACGGTTCATCCAGTTCTACCTCGGGCTGCCGGAAGAGCGCGTGGAGGAATACCGCAAACTGCACAAGGGCGGTTACAAGGCGTTGAAGGTGATGGAGCGGCAGTTGCAGATGACGCCGTATCTGGTCGGCGACCAGTACTCGATTGCCGATGTGGCACTGTATGCCTACACCCATGTGGCGCATCAGGGCGGGTTCGACCTGGCCGATTATCCGGCAGTTCGCGCCTGGCTGGAGCGGGTGGCCAGTCATCCGCGGCATGTGCCGATGGTCGAGTAAGCTGGCGCGGTCCCACTAGGACCGCGCGGGCGCTTCAGGCGAAGCGCTTGTCCAGATAGGCAATGATGGCCTTGGATTCATACATCCAGGTCACCTTGCCCGCTTCTTCGATGCGTAGGCACGGCACTTTCACCCGGCCACCCCCTTCGAGCAGCGCCTGGCGATGCACGTCGTCGTTCTTGGCATCACGCAACGCCACTGGTACGTTCAGGCGGTGCAGGGTGCGGCGGGTCTTCACGCAGAACGGGCAGGCATGGAACTGGTACAGCGCGAGGCCCTTGGCCTCTTGCTCGATACGCGCCTGGGCCGCCGCATCACGCTTCTGCTTGGCCGGGCGGCTGATCCAGTCGCCGAACACGATGAGCTGGCCGAGGCCGACCCGCAGGGCTTTGACGATCATGGGTTACTCCTGAAATGCAAAAGCCGACCCCTGGGGGCCGGCTCGGGTCATGCGCCGATCACTTGATCAGGCTGAGGAACTCGCTGCGAGTCGAGGCGTTTTCACGGAACTCACCTAGCATCACCGAGGTGAGCATGGTCGAATTCTGCTTTTCCACGCCACGCATCATCATGCACATGTGCTTGGCTTCGATGACCACTGCCACGCCAGCGGCGCCAGTCACCTGCTGCACGGCCTCGGCGATCTGGCGGCTGAGGTTTTCCTGGATCTGCAGGCGGCGGGCGAACATGTCGACGATGCGCGCAACCTTCGACAGGCCCAGGACCTTGCCCTTGGGCAGGTAAGCCACGTGAGCCTTGCCGATGAAAGGCAGCATGTGGTGTTCGCACATCGAATACAGCTCGATGTCCCGGACCAGCACCATCTCACTGTTGTCGGAGGTGAAGAGCGCGCCGTTGGTGACTTCTTCCAGCGTCTGCTCGTAACCGCGGCAAAGGTACTTCATGGCCTTTGCAGCCCGCTTGGGCGTGTCGAGCAGGCCCTCACGGGAGACGTCCTCGCCAAGTTGGCTGAGGATCTCGGTGTAGTTCTGTTCCAGGGACATGTATCTACCTGTGGGTAAAAATCGCAAAAAGGAAGGGTACGGCGCCGCGCGCGGCGCTGCAAGCACGGCGTTACTCGTCGCGGCCTTCCATCATGGTTCGCTTGAGCATCACATACACCGCGCCAGTGCCGCCATGGCGGGCCTGGCACGAGGTGAAACCGAGCACTTGCGGGTGCTGGCGCAGCCAGGTGTTGACATGGCTCTTGATCATCGGGCGCTTGCCGTCCAGGCGTGCGGCCTTGCCGTGGGTCACCCGTACACAGCGGACTTCCAGCCGGGTGGCTTCGGCGATGAAGGCCCACAGGGTTTCACGGGCTTTCTCCACGCTCATGCCGTGCAGGTCGAGGCTGCCCTCGAAGGCGATCTGGCCGAGCTTGAGCTTGCGGATCTGGCCTTCCTGTACGCCGTCGCGGCGCCACATCAGCTCGTCTTCGGCACCGACGTCGATGACGAACTGGTCGGACAGGCCGTCGATCACCAGGGCCTGGTCGCTGCGGATGGTCGCCGCCTGGCGCAGGCCGGCCAGCTGCTTGCGGTCGGTTTTCGGCTTGCCCACGTCAGCGCGGTCGTGCTTGATCGGCCTGACGCCGCGCACTTCAGCGCTGAACAGGGAAAAATCGTCGTCTTGCATGGTGCCTCCACATGGGCGGCGTAGTTTACGCGATCAACCCAGTGTCGTCAGTACCAGCCTCTTCGCCGGTAAACCACTAATCATGCTTTTTCATCAGGTGCGGCGACAGGTTCAGCTCGCGCCCGCGGCGCAGGCGAATGCGGCTGCGTCGCCAGAAGCGCACGCCAAGGTACAGCAGCAACAGCCCGCCCACGGCCAGGATGATGGCGAGCGGGCGGTTGGCATTGAGTTCGGCCAGGGCGGTGTAGTTGCCAAGCAGCCCGGCGATGCCGGCCATGGCCAGCAGCACGCCGAGCGTGGCGATCAGGGCCGACAGCCCGGCGGCAATACGAGCACCCCAGTTACGCGGTTCACGCGGGCGCAGACGCTTGGCGTCGAAACTGCCTTTGAGCTTCATTCCAGTTTCCTCTGTGGACATCCGGAATTCGACCTGGGCCCGGCCCTCGGGTTCCGCCCGGCTGCCGGGCGGTCATCACAACGTCAGCTCAGATCAGGCTGGCGGTAGGGGCGACACAGGCGAAGTTGTCGGCCATCACGGCCATTTCACACGCGTGGATCTGCGCGGCTGGGATCACCTGATCCTTGAGCGCCAGGTCGCGGGTTGCCGAGGCGTCTTCCACCAGGGTGCAACGATAACCATAGTCCTTGGCGCGGCGTACAGTGGTGCTGACGCTGGAGTGGCTCATGAAACCGCACACGATCAGGTCCAGGTGCCCCAGCGCCTGCAGGGTGTCGTGCAGCTTGGTGTTCTTGAAGGCGTTGGGCATGCGCTTTTCGATGATGATTTCACCTTCGCGCGGCTCCAGGCCGGGGATGAACTGGCCGGCCGGGCCCTGCGGGTCGAAGCGGCCGCCTACGGTACCGAGGTGGCGAACGTGGATGATCGGACGGCCGGCCTTGCGGGCGGCGTCGAGCAACCGGGCGATGTTGGCCACGGCCTCGTCCATGCCCGACAGTTGCAGAGGACCGCTCAGGTATTCCTTCTGCGCATCGATGATGATCAGGCTGGCTTGGCTCAGCTTGGCCGGCGGGTAGTCGCGGCCAGTGAGGCGGAACATCGTGGTTGGAACGGACATCAAGGGCTCCTTGGGTAGGGCTTTTGTATACCTATTCTCCCTTGCCTTGGCGTCAATGGGAATGGTTGACATCGCAAGCGGCGTGGTTACTGGCTTGTGGCCTGCCATTGGGGCATCGCGGGGAACAAATGTGCGGGTGGGGCTGTTAGACTTTTGTACGGTCTGAATTAGGAGTACCCCGTGATCACATCTCGTCTGCGCACGTTGCGCGACCATATCCGCTGGGCGGTCAGCCGCTTCCATGAGCACGAGCTGTTCTTCGGCCACGGCGCCGACAATGCCTGGGACGAAGCTCGCCTGCTGGTGCTGGGCGCTGTGCACCTGCCATGGGAAATCGCCGACAGCTACCTGGACTGCCAGCTCGAGGATGACGAGCGGGTACGCCTGCAGCACCTGCTCAAGCGCCGCATCGAAGAGCGGGTGCCGACTGCCTACCTGCTGGGCGAAGCCTGGTTCTGCGGCATGTCGTTCATCGTCGACGAGCGTGTGCTGGTGCCCCGTTCGCCGATCGGCGAACTGATCGAAAAGCGCTTTGAACCGTGGTTGGCGCAGGAGCCGGCACGCATCCTCGACCTGTGCACCGGCTCTGGCTGCATCGGTATCGTGGCCGCCGAGGTGTTCCCCGAGGCCGAAGTGGTGCTGGCCGACCTGTCGTTCGACGCGCTGGAAGTGGCCAATCAGAACATCGAGCGCCATGGCCTCGACGAGCGTGTGTTCACCGTGCAGGGTGATGGTTTCGCCGGCCTGCCGGGGCAGCGTTTCGACCTGATCCTGTCCAACCCGCCGTATGTCGACGCCGAGGACTTCGGCGACATGCCGGCCGAATATCACCACGAACCGGAAATGGGCCTGGCTTGCGGCAACGACGGCCTGGACCTGGTACGGCGGATGCTGGCCGAGGCGGGCGACCATCTGACCGACAAGGGTTTGCTGATCGTCGAGGTCGGCAACAGCCAGGTGCATGTCGAGGCGCTGTACCCGGAGGTGGACTTCGCCTGGCTGGAGTTCGAGCGTGGCGGGCATGGTGTGTTCATGCTCACCGCCGAGCAGTGTCGTCAGCACCAGGAGCTGTTCAAGGCTCGCGTCTGACGCTGGATTGCTGGGGCTGCTTTGCAGCCCTTTCGCGGGACAAGCCCGCTCCTGCAGGCGATCGCGAGCGGGCTTGTCCCGCGAAGCAGGCGCCGCGGTCTCAGCGTGTAGCGATCCAGATCAACAAACCCGCCTGGAACACGGCAAACGCCACCAGGCAGGTGATGGTAAAGCGCAAGCCGCTATCCTCGCGCCGATACTTGGCCACCCGCTCATCGCGTTCGCGCAGTTGCCCCTCTTTCTCCAGCAACTGCTGCTCTGCCTGCTGCAGCATGCCTGCCGCATCGAGCATGCTTATCTGCTGCACCTTTTCGGTATTCCAGCCGCCCTTGAGCTGGCTCACCGTGGTGTCGAGCGTGCGGCCCTTGAGGTGCTGCGGGTCGGCGTATTCCACTTCCATGCCGCTGGCGGTGATGAAGCGGTCGCGGCGCAGGCGGGTGTCTTCGTTCAGCGCATCCTTGTTCGGCAGCGCCATGCCTTCGACCCGGTAATTCGACCAGCGACGCTGCAGCCATTGCACGGCCTGGCCAAGCATGAAGCGGCCGAGGCCACGGTTGAGCGGCTCCAGTTGCAGGCCGCTGTCGCTGCCGAGGGTCACCCGGCGCTCGGTGTGATCCACCCGCACATCCAGCTGGTTCTGCTCCTTGCGCACTTTCTGCCCGGGCAGGCGGATTTCCATGCGCAGCAGGCTGTGGGCCTTGTCATGGCGCTCGGCATAGGCGAACTCGACGAAGCGCAATGGCCGTGCACCGCTGTTGCGGTCGGTCGGCAAGGGCGCCAGGCGCAGCAGCTGGAAGTGTTCGACGGCAAGGTCGGCCCAAGGCAGGGCGGCAGGTTCCGGGGCGTGGGGCTCTTCGGCCGGTTCGACGGCGGCGGGGGCATCGGTCATCAAGGCATTTCCTCAGATACGGGCAGGCGCTGACGGGTGCCGCTTTGCAGCCCCAATCAGCACCGATACCGCGTTATCGGCAGGTTTTGCCGATGTTTGAGGGTCAGGCCGAAGGCAACTGGTGAATGAAACTGACCACTCGCTCGCCGAGTTCCCGTGCCAGTGGCAGTTCCGGGTTGAGGTAGCTGTCACGCTGCAGGTGCATGTCCTTGGGGCTGATGCGCAGCATGTGGTTCATGCCGTCGATCAGTACCAGCTGCGCATCCGGCTTGGCTGCCTTGAGGCGTTCGGCATCGGTTACGTCGACCTGCACGTCATTGCGGCCCTGCACGATCAGCGCAGGCATCGGCAAGCGGGCGAAGGCCTGTGCCGGGTCCTGCTGGAGCAGGGTGATCAGGTAGGGCTGCACGCTGGGGCGGAACACCTGGCGCAGCGGTGCCGGCACGTCCAGGCTGGTCTGCCCGGCCTGCAGGCGGTCGAGCAGGGCGCTGCCACCGGCCAGTTGCGCCGGTGACATGCGCTGGGCCAGCTGCTCGCGCAGTACGTCCGCCAATGGCCGGCCCATGCCGGCCAGGGTGATCACCGCGCTGGCGCCGGCACGCTCGGCAGCCAGGCTGGCGATCAGCGCCCCTTCACTGTGGCCAACCAGGATCAGCGGGCCGAAACGTGGGTCGGCCTTGAGCTTGCGGCTCCAGGCCACCACGTCGTCGACGTAGCGCTGCACACTGAGGTCGCGCTCATCGGGCGTGGCCGGCTGGCTGGCCGCCACCCCACGCTTGTCGTAGCGCACGCTTGCGATGTGCTCGTTGGCCAGCACCAAGGCCAGGCGCTTGAGGTTGTCGACGCGCCCCGAGGCCGGGTTGTTGCCGTCGCGGTCGGTGGGGCCGGAGCCGGCGATGATCAGTACCACAGGCGGGGGCGTGTCCTGTTGCGGCAGCAGCAGGCTGCCGTGCAGCACACCCTGGCCCGTGTCCAGGTCGATGGGGCGTTGCAGCACGGTGGGGGCAGCGGCCTGGGCCAGGCCAGTGCACAGCAGGAGGAAGAAGGCGACCAGGCGCGACATCATGCGGTACTACAGTGGGGAGATGACGCTTTGACCCAATGTTTGCGGGAAGGTTCGCAGGCAAGGCCGAGGCTGCGCACAGATTGCCATTCCATCTGTATACTGCCCGCTTTCGTTCATCTCAGGCAGATTTCGCGGAGCGTCCATGTCCGGCAATACCTACGGCAAGCTGTTCACTGTCACCACCGCTGGCGAAAGCCATGGCCCGGCGTTGGTCGCCATTGTCGATGGTTGCCCACCTGGCCTGGAAATCTCCCTCGCCGACCTGCAGCACGACCTTGACCGGCGCAAGCCTGGCACCAGCCGGCACACCACCCAGCGCCAGGAAGCCGACGAAGTGGAGATCCTCTCCGGCGTATTCGAAGGCCGTACCACCGGCTGCTCGATTGGCCTGCTGATCCGCAACACCGACCAGAAGTCCAAGGACTACTCGGCGATCAAGGACCTGTTCCGCCCGGCCCACGCCGACTACACCTACCACCACAAGTACGGCATCCGCGACTACCGTGGCGGCGGCCGCAGCTCGGCCCGGGAAACTGCCATGCGTGTGGCTGCCGGCGCCATCGCCAAGAAGTACCTGGCCACCCAGGGCATCCAGGTGCGTGGCTACATGAGCCAGCTGGGCCCGATCGAGATCCCGTTCAAGAGCTGGGACTCGGTCGAGGAAAACGCTTTCTTCAGCCCCGACCCGGGCAAGGTTCCGGAGCTCGAGGCCTACATGGACCAGCTGCGTCGTGACCAGGATTCGGTCGGAGCGAAGATCACCGTGGTGGCCGAAGGAGTGATGCCAGGCCTGGGCGAGCCGATCTTCGACCGCCTCGACGCCGAGCTGGCCCATGCGCTGATGAGCATCAACGCGGTCAAGGGCGTGGAAATCGGCGCCGGTTTCGCCAGCGTTGCCCAGCGTGGTACCGAGCACCGTGACGAGCTGACCCCGGAAGGCTTCCTCAGCAACAATGCCGGCGGCATCCTCGGTGGCATCAGCTCGGGCCAGCCGATCGTCGCCCACCTGGCGCTGAAGCCGACCTCCAGCATCACCACCCCGGGCCGCTCGATCGACGTCGATGGCAACCCGGTCGAGGTGATCACCAAGGGCCGCCATGACCCGTGCGTCGGCATCCGCGCCACGCCGATCGCCGAAGCGATGATGGCCATCGTGCTGATGGACCACCTGCTGCGCCACCGCGCGCAAAATGCCGATGTGAAGGTCAACACCCCGGTGCTGGGCCAGCTCTGATTTAGCCAGGCGCGGCCTTTTCGCGGGACAAGCCCGCTCCTACATAGACCGCACAATGTCGAATTTGCGGTGATCCTGTAGGAGCGGGCTTGCCCCGCGAAGAGGCCGGTACAGGCTCACACAAGGCCCACTCCATGCCCCCGATCCCCTACTGGCGCCTGTCCAGCTTCTACCTGTGCTACTTCGCCCTGCTGGGCTCTACCGCGCCGTTCCTGGCCTTGTACTTCGACCACCTGGGGTTCTCCCCGGCTCGCATCGGTGAGCTGGTGGCCATCCCCATGCTGATGCGCTGCATCGCCCCCAACCTGTGGGGCTGGCTCGGTGATCGCAGTGGCCAGCGCCTGCTGATCGTACGCCTTGGCGCCCTGTCGACCCTGGCCACCTTCTCGCTGATCTTCTTCGGCAAGAGCTACGCCTGGCTGGCGCTGGTCATGGCGCTGCATGCGTTCTTCTGGCACGCAGTGCTGCCGCAGTTCGAAGTCATCACCCTGGCCCACCTGCATGGGCAGACCTCGCGCTACAGCCAGGTGCGCCTGTGGGGTTCGATCGGCTTCATCCTCACCGTGGTCGGCCTGGGCCGGCTGTTCGAATGGCTGAGCCTGGACATCTACCCGGTGGCCCTGGTGACCATCATGGCCGGCATCGTCGCCGCCAGCCTGTGGGTGCCCAACGCCCAGCCAGTGGAGCAGGGCGAGCGCCCGGCGGCGGGCGGCTTCCTGCGCCAGCTGACAGCGCCAGGGGTGATCGCTTTCTATATCTGCGTGGCGCTGATGCAGCTCAGCCACGGCCCGTACTACACCTTCCTCACCCTGCACCTCGAACACCTGGGCTACAGCCGTGGTGCCATCGGCTTGCTGTGGGCGCTGGGGGTAGTGGCCGAGGTGCTGATGTTCATGGTCATGAGCCGCCTGTTTGCCCGCTTCAGCGTGCAGCGGGTGCTGCTGGTCAGCTTCCTGCTGGCGGCGCTGCGCTGGCTGCTGCTGGGCAACCTGGCGGATGAGCCGGCCGTGCTGATCTTCGCCCAGCTGCTGCACGCGGCCACCTTCGGTTGCTTCCACGCCGCCTCCATCGCCTTCGTCCAGGCCAGTTTCGGTGCCCGCCAGCAAGGCCAGGGCCAGGCGCTGTATGCGGCGCTGTCGGGTACCGGCGGTGCGTTGGGCGCCTTGTATTCGGGCTACAGCTGGAAAATGCTGGGGCCGACCTTCACCTTTGGTATGGCCAGCGCCGCAGCGTTGGCGGCAGCCGTTATCATTGCCACTCGTTCGAAATCGACCAGGACCAGCAGCCGATGAGCATCCTCTGTGTTTTCCACCCGTCCAGCCCGGACTTGCCGAACAAGGTGCTGACCCACCACGACGACATCGCCGCGACTCTGGCCGAGCAGGGCGTGTGCTTCAGCCATAGCCCGCTGGAGCTGCGCGTGCGCCCGGGCAGCAGCCAGGCTGATGTGCTCGACGCCTGCCGCGGGTACCTCGACCAACTGATGACGGCCCAGGGCTGCGCGGCGTTCACGCTGCTCAACCGTGATGGCGTCGACCCGACGCAGGTTGATGTGCGTGACGAGCATGTGCACGACAGCGACGAGGTGTTCGCCGTGGTGACGGGCCGCGCACAAATTGGTCTTCGCCTGGGCGAATACGTGTATGCGGTGTTGTGCGAGAAGGGTGACCAGCTGATGCTGCCGGCAGGGACGCGGCGCTGGGTGGAGCTGGGGGACAATCCGTTCTGCCTGGCGTTGCGCCTGTTTGCCAGTGAGCAGGGTGTGCAGCCACGGTTTACTGGGGATGCGGCTGCTCGGGCGTTTCTTGGGTTCGATGAGCTTAGTGTCTGACCGGGCCCTGTCGCGAGCTGCGCTCGCTCCTACAAAGGTACCCCGCCATCCCTATGGGCAATGCGATACCCCTGCAGAAGCGAGCAAAGCTCGCGATAGGGCCGGTACAGACAAACCTCAGCGGTAAGTCGGCAGCGCAAACCGCTGCTGACTCTGCAGCATGGAAATCACCGGCAGTTCGCTGGCCTGCTCGGCCAGGTCACGGCGAATGGCACTGATCGCCCAGGACAACTGCTCGGCACTGTGCAGCTGGCCGTAGGTCAGCACGCGACGGGTGACCTTGCCATCGGCGGCGCGCAGGGTCAGCAGCACGCCACCATCAGGGCGGGGCTGGGTGGCGACCTGGTAGGCCGAGAACACCGAGACGAATTTTTCCTGGATAAGGTCCATATCAACTCCTGACTGTTGGGTGGGCAGACGTGAGTTGATCTTTGCAGTGACCGTGCCAGAACGTGGAGACGGGGAAAGTCCAGTAAATACGGGGCTTTATGGGGTGGTTTCACAAGTGGCATCGTGCAGGCTGCAAGGTCGTGCATTTTGCACAGTGCATTTTGCACGGCTCAGGCTTTACCTATCGGCCCCATAGAATCTGAACCTTTGACCGCAATGGCATGCCTGACAAAAACTTGGGCAATCATTTATGCCAGGAGGTTCCCGATGTCCGCTCAACCCACCGCTACTGCCATGACCGAAGACGAAACCGCCGCTTTTGCCGAGCAGGTCTTCGAGCGAGCCCGCCAGGGCGACGCCGAGATGCTCGGCCGCCTGCTTGCCAGCGGCTTGCCGGCCAACTTGCGCAATCACAAGGGCGATACCTTGCTGATGCTGGCCAGTTACCACGGCCAGCATGAAGCGGTGCGGGTGCTGTTGGCCCACGGCGCCGACCCGCTGATCGCCAACGACAACGGCCAGTTGCCAATCGCCGGTGCGGCCTTCAAGGGCGATCTGGCGATGATCCGCCTGCTGCTGGAAAGCGGCGTCCCGGTGGATGCTGCCGCGCAGGACGGGCGTACCGCGCTGATGCTGGCGGCGATGTTCAATCGCAGCGAGATTCTCGACTACCTGCTGGCCGAGGGTGCCGACCCGGCGCGCCAGGACGCCCGTGGCGCCACGGCGCTGATGGCGGCGCAGACCATGGGCGCGGTGGACGCCGCTGCACGCCTGCAAGCGCTGGCCGGCTAACTGCCCGGGGGCATTTGCGGCTATCCTTGGCGCCTTTTCACCCGTCGCAGGCCCCCTCATGAAAAACCAGTTGCTCGAATTCATCAGCCTCATCGGCGCCGGCTGCATGCGTGATGAGGAAATCGAGCGCATCGCCGACGAGGCCGCCCAGGCCTACGCCGACCCCGCTGCTTTCCTCGCCGCCAACCCGGACATCAACTACGACGACAGCTTCCCGATCCCGTTGGGCGAATGGGTCGTGCTCGGCAGCCTGCCCGACACTGTGGTGTTCCAGGCCGACAGTTATCAGGAGCTGTTCCAGCACATCAGCGATTCGTTTGACCAGAGCGTGCCGTTCACCCTCAAGGCCAAGCAGCTGGCGCGCACCGAGCCGCTGACCGCACTCAACCGCATCCAGGTGCAGATGGGCGCGTTGAACAAGGAGGCGGGCGGTTATGTGCTGCTCAACTTCAGCCAGCTACTGGATGACGAACTGCAGATGGTGATGGTTGGCCAGCAGGACCTGGCGCGGGTGCTGGAGCTGGGGGCAGAAGTGGGGATCAAGGTGGAGCCGGCGCTGGAGGCCTTGAAGGTCGCTGTTCACGTCTGAATACACCGTCTGCCTCTTCACGGGTTTACCCGCGAAGAGGTAGGCACAGGCATCCAGCAGCCTCAGCCCAATGCGGTATCCAGAAACATCATCACCGCAAACCCGCCCATCAACCCCAGGGTCGCCGACGTCTGATGCCCGTTACGGTGGGTCTCGGGAATCACCTCGTGGGACACCACGAAGATCATCGCCCCCGCCGCCAGCCCCATGCTGATCGGGTAGGCCAGGGCGAACCCGGTGGAAATGCCCAGGCCGATCACCGCGCCAAGGGGTTCCATCAGCCCCGAACCAATCGCCACCAGCGCAGCTTTCAGGTTCGACAGCCCGGTCGCGCGCAAGGCCAGGGCCACGGCCAGCCCCTCAGGAATGTCCTGGATGGCGATGGCGCTGGTCAGCGGCAGGCCGATGTTCATGTCGCCATTGGCGAAGCTCACCCCGATCGCCATGCCTTCGGGCAGGTTGTGCAGGGTGATCGCCAGCACGAACAGCCACACCCGGCTCAGCCGCTCGGCCTCCGGGCCGCAGGGGCCAGTGCTTTCATGCTCGTGCGGGGTGAAGCGGTCGAGGCCGAGCATCAGCAGCACACCCAGGCCCATGCCCAGCACCACGGTGAACGCCGCCGCCGGGCCGTTGCCAGTGATCGCCCGGGCGGCATCCAGGCCAGGCAGGATCAGCGAGAACGAACTGGCAGCGAGCATCATGCCGGCGGCAAAGCCGAGCATCACATCCTGGCTGCGCGCGCTGACATCGCGCAGCACCACCGCCAGAACCGCGCCCAGGGCGGTGGCGGCAAAACCGGAAAGCCCGCCGAGGGCGGCCAGGTGCAGGTTATCGGCGTGGTCGCCGCTGATGGCGTTCCAGAAGCTGGCCGCCAGCAGCGCGATCACCGCCAGCAGGCTCACGCCCAGGCCCGCGCTGAGCCATGGGGTGCTGATTACTTGCTGGCGCCAGGCATTCAGCAAGGAGGGTGGAGTGGCGCTTTGGCTGTGGGCGGGGGGCATACGAACCTCGAATCCATGAATGCTTGCAGTTTATGCAGTGACCTGCGCGGCTGGCCAAGGATTCCCTTTTATGGCCCCGATAGAGGACTATGCTCAGCAACAGCCTTTCAAGGAGAACGTGGCAATGGGCTCTACATTCAATGGCCTGGTCGGCCTGATCATCCTCGCCCTGGACATCTGGGCAATCCTCAATGTGATCAAGAGCGGCAGCGAAGTGGGGATCAAGGTGCTGTGGATTCTGCTGATTGCCCTGTTGCCAGTGATCGGCCTGGTGATCTGGGCGATTGCCGGGCCGCGGGGTAATGTCCGTATATGAAAGCCGCGTCCCAGACAAAATCAGCAATAGTAACGTGACAAAATTTTCACATTGGATTAAACAGAATCCGCTCCCGCATAATGCTTGCGTTGGGCCAGCCCCAACGCCATCTCCGCAAACCGCAATCCTAGGACCTTCCCATTCATGGCTAACACGGATGCCTTGAGGCAACAGGGCGCGCGAGCGTTCACGCCGACCTTGAAATCGCACTTGGCCTATACGCTGCTCAGCGGCCTGGTGATCATGTTGATGCTCAGCCTGGTGCGCCTGGCGCTGCTGGTCTACAACAGCGACATGATCGGCGACACCCCTTACTCGACCGTCGCCGAAGGCTTCTTCAACGGGTTGCGCTTCGACCTGCGGGTGGTGGTGTACCTGAGCATTCCGCTGCTGCTGGCAATGTTGAGCCCCTGGCTCATGGCCCGGCGCGGGCTGTTCCGCTTCTGGCTGACCGTCGCCTCGAGCGTGGTGATGTTCCTCGGCCTGATGGAGATGGACTTCTACCGTGAGTTCCACCAGCGTCTCAACGGCCTGGTCTTCCAGTACATCAAGGAAGACCCGAAGACCGTGCTGAGCATGCTCTGGTACGGCTTCCCGGTGGTTCGCTATCTGCTGGCCTGGGCCTTTGGCACCTGGCTGCTGAGCCTTCTGTTCAAGGGCATCGACCGCCTGACCCGGGGTACCGGCGAACAGCGCGTGGCGCCATGGTACGCCCGCGTGGCAGTGTTCATGGTGATTCTGCTGGTGGCGGTGGTCGCCGCCCGTGGCACCCTGCGCCAAGGCCCGCCAATGCGTTGGGGTGATGCTTTCACCACCGACTCCAACTTCGTCAACCAGTTGGGCCTGAACGGCACCCTGACCCTGATCGACGCTGCCAAGAGCCGCTTCGGCGAAGACCGCGCCAATATCTGGAAGCCGGTGCTGAAGCAGGAGCTGGCCACCGAGACCGTGCGCAAGCAGCTGCTGACCGCCAACGACACCCTGGTCGACGCCGACGAGGCCGCCGTACGCCGCGATTTCGTGCCGCCGGCTGACCGCACCCTGCCGATCAAGAACGTCGTGGTGATCCTCATGGAAAGCTTCGCCGGTCACTCGGTAGGCGCCCTGGGCAGCCCGAACAACATCACCCCGTACTTCGACAAGCTGGCCAAAGAAGGCCTGCTGTTCGACCGCTTCTTCTCCAACGGCACCCATACCCACCAGGGCATGTTCGCCACCATGGCTTGCTTCCCCAACCTGCCAGGCTTCGAATACCTGATGCAGACCCCTGAGGGTGGCCACAAGCTGTCGGGCCTGCCGGCGCTGCTCAGTGCCCGTGACTACGATGACGTCTACGTCTACAACGGCGACTTCGCCTGGGACAACCAGTCCGGGTTCTTCGGCAATCAGGGCATGACCACGTTCATTGGCCGTAACGACTTCGTCAACCCGGTGTTCTCCGACCCGACCTGGGGCGTGTCCGACCAGGACATGTTCGACCGCGGCAACGAGGAACTGGCCAAGCACGACCAGAAGAAGCCGATCTACGCGCTGCTGCAGACCCTGTCCAACCACACGCCTTACGCGCTGCCGAGCAACCTGCCGGTCGAGAAGGTCACCGGGCAAGGTCGCCTGGACGAGCACCTGACTGCCATGCGCTACTCCGACTGGGCGCTGGGCCAGTTCTTCGAGAAGGCGCGTAAAGAGCCGTACTTCAAGGACACCCTGTTCGTGATCGTCGGCGACCACGGCTTCGGCAACCAGCAGCAGGTCACCGAGCTGGACCTGGGCCGCTTCAACGTGCCGCTGCTGCTGATCGCGCCGGGCATCCAGGAGAAGTTCGGTGCGGTCAACCACACGGTGGGGACCCAGGTCGACATCGTGCCGACCATCATGGGCCGCCTGGGTGGCGAGACCCGTCACCAGTGCTGGGGCCGCGACCTGCTCAACCTGCCTGAGGGCGACCCGGGCATCGGCATGATCAAGCCGTCGGGCAGCGAGCAGATCGTCGGCTTGGTCAAGGGCGACCACCTGCTCATCGAGTCCAAGGACATGAGCCCGCGCATGTACCGCTACCAGCTGGGTAGCGAGTTCAAGGCCGAACTGATCGAAAGCCCTGAGCAGCCGCAGATGCTGCAGCAGCTCGAGGCCTTCATCCAGACCGCGACCAAGAGCTTGCTGGACAACACCGCCGGTGTTGTTCACGCTACGCCAAAGAAATAAGCATCATGTAGCAAACAGAAAGGGCCGCATTGCGGCCCTTTTCTGTTGCAGGAACGAATCCCCAGGCCCAAGGTCTGCATTAACAGGTGTCACACACCGGGTGTTCTTTGATTGAGAGGGCAATTCAATGAAAGAGTGGGAAGTCATCTTTGCCGACCAGAAAGGCGAGCCAACTACCTTGCTGCTGCACGGTGAACAGTGCCCCAGCGAGGAGGAAGCGGCCCGCGCCATCCGTTCGCATCTGTTTCCGGTCATGGATGAGCTGGACCTCAACGACTTCCAGGACCGCGCCCCATCCCCTACGGCACGCTGGCTCAAGGAGCAGAACGGCGTGATCATCACCAGCATCCACGAAGCGCTCTGAATCACCGGTTGGCGTGGTGCCTGCGCAGGCACTACGCTGGTGGGAGGTGCCGGCCTTTTCTGCGGCCCTGCATCCATTCAACTCGCGTCTTGCATCAGCTCGATCTGTCGGCAGTGCCGGCAGGTGCGTAGTGCACGGAAAGTCTATCCATTGCTTTATTCGGGAGGACGATTCATGAGCAGCCTGAACGACGATATCAGCAGCAATGTCCTGCGCCAGATGAAAGCTGGCGGTTTCGACTTCACCCGCATCCACCCCATCGAGTTCTACGCGGTCTTTCCAGATGAAGCCGGCGCACGACGGGCAGCCGGGCAGTTTCGTGGCGAATCGTTGAATGCTCAGGTGCGTGAACTGGACGATGGCGCGTGGCATCTGGAACTGAGCAAGGTCATGTACGCCACTTACGGCGGGATTGGTGATTTTGAGGAAGCCTTCGAGCAGGTCGTTTCACCCTATGGCGGCGAAGTCGAAGGGTGGGGCGTCAAGCAGGAAAGGCTGATTGCCTGAAATGGCTATGTTGCCTTCTTCGCGGGCACGCCCGCGAAGAAGCCCCCGATTTCAGGGCCGGCGTCCGGCCATATGCCCTAGATAAGCCAGCAGTTCATCCAGCTCCTGCTCACTCAACACGCTCTCGGCAAACCCCGGCATCCGGGCCTGCGGCCATTGCCGCAAGCTTTGTGGGTCACGAATGTACATGCGCAGGTACTCAGGCCTGAAGTACTCGGTCGGGTTGTGCGGCACATTCAGGTCCGGCCCGAACTGCGCATCCCCCGCACCATTGAGCCGATGGCAGGCCAGGCAGTTCTGCTGGAACAGGGCAAAGCCTTGGCGTACCGGGTCAGTGGCCGGCAGCTTTGGGTCGGGCAGCAGCGCCGGAAAACGATGTTCGACCGGCGCCAAGCGGCGGATCGTGGTGACCTGGAAGGGCCATTGCTCTGGGCGAATGCCACTCGCTTGCGGCTTGGTCCACACCAGGTAGAACGGCCCGGCACTCGGCTTGCCATCGCCCAGCGCTGGCCATGGCCTGGCCGGGTCTTCGACCGCCAGCCAGGCGCGTGCCGGGCCCTCCTGCAGTAATGGCCCGGCCGGCATTTCTGCGGCAAAGCCGTCCAGCGCCACGGCCTGCAGATGGTCATCGGCCTTGACCCCTTGCAGCAGCGCTGCCACGGGCACGGCGCGATAATGCATGGGCCGCTTGTAGGAAACGTCTTGATCGATGTCGATGTCGCGGGCCAGAGGGTGCGTCAACAGGTCTTCGCTGGACCACTGCCGGGCACTGTCACCCAGCTCCAGGTGCAACTGCGCCGCCGACAGCGGCAGGCTCAACAACAGGGCTAGCAGGGCAGGGCAGTAGCGCATGGGCAGTCTCCGAGCAGAAAGCCGGAAGATTAACCCAAGCGCAGCATTGGCGCTGTCAGCCGAACAACCGCGTGAGGTTGGGAAGAATCAGCAGCAAAGTCGTGGCGAAGAGAATGAGCCCGGCTTGGCGAAGTTTCGATTGTCTGAACATGGCGGACCGCCTTTTTGTTGTTATTCCTGAATACCCGGTGGCTTCCTTGTCGGGTCTGCTTGCCTCATGTATGTGGATATAAACCACCCGAAGGGCGAACGTTAACCATTATTGAGAACCCTTTGTTCTAAGCAGCTTGATCGAGAATTTCGATTGGCTATGAGGCCAGTGGCCATAGCGCTGGGTAGCTCTGCCTAGACAGCCGCGTAGCCACCTGCAGTTCCCCGACAAAATGTGACCGTTCGTCAGTGCAGCCTACTTGCTTGTACGTGGCTTTCGCGTCAGTCTCTACAACAGATTTCCACCCATGTCGTTCAGGACTATCCCTATGTCGTTACGCATCTGCATCCTTGAAACCGATGTCCTGCGACCGGAGTTGACCGCGCAGTACCAGGGCTACGGAAGGATGTTCGAGCAGCTCTTCTCGCGTCAGCCGATCGCAGCCGAGTTTCGTGTGTACAACGTGATGAACGGCGACTACCCGCCCGACGGCGAACGCTTCGATGCCTACCTGGTAACAGGCAGCAAGGCCGATTCGTTCGGTAGCGATCCCTGGATCCAGACGCTCAAGGCCTACCTGCTCAAGCTCTACGAGCGTGGCGAGAAGCTGCTGGGCGTGTGCTTCGGTCATCAACTTCTGGCACTGACCCTGGGCGGCAAGGCCGAGCGCGCCGAGAAGGGCTGGGGCGTGGGCGTTCACCGCTACTCGCTGGCGGCGCATGCGCCGTGGATGGACCCGGAAGTTTCCGAGCTGACCTTGCTGATCAGCCATCAGGACCAGGTTACCGAGCTGCCGGAAGGCGCCACGGTGATTGCCTCCAGTGACTTCTGCCCGAATGCGGCGTACCACATCCGTGACCAGGTGCTGTGCTTCCAGGGCCACCCGGAGTTCGTCCATGACTACTCCCGGGCACTGCTCGATGCGCGTCAGGAGTACCTGGGGGACGAGGTGTACCACAAGGCCATTGCCAGTTTGGCCACCGAGCACCAGGGCGACCTGGTGGGCGAATGGATGATGCGTTTCATCCAGCAGCCGGCCAAGGCCAGCGACAGCGCCGCCTGATCAATTGCCGGGGGCGCTTTGCGCCCTTTCTCGGGCAACTCGGATCGCGAAGAGGCCCTCAAAGCCAGCCAGATTTCTTGAAGCTGGCGAACAGCCCTGAACACCCCAGCACGATCACACCCAGCACCCCGAAGTAGCCATAGTGCCACCCCAGCTCCGGCATGTTCTGGAAGTTCATCCCGTAGATCCCGGCAATCGCCGTGGGGAAGGCGAGGATCGCCGCCCAGGCGGCAAACTTGCGTTGCACGATGCTCTGCCGTGACGATTCCAGCAGCATGCCGATCTCGATGGTCTGGCTGGCGATGTCGCGAATGCCGGCCAGGTCCTCCATCTGCCGCGTCACGTGGATCTGCACGTCACGGAAGTACGGGCGCATGTTCTTGTCGATGAACGGGAAGCTCAAGCGCTGCAGTTCCTCGCTGACTTCCACCATTGGCGCCACGTAGCGGCGCAGGCGCAGGATGTCGCGGCGCAGGCTGTGCAGGCGCTGGATATCCTCCTCCTGCAGTGTGGTGCTCAGCACGCTCTGTTCCAGCTCCTCGATCTCGCCATGAATGGCCTCGCTGACCGGCTGGTAGTTCTCGGTGACGAAGTCGAGCAGGGCATACAGCACGAAGTCTTCGCCATGTTCGAGCAGCAGCGGGCGCGCCTCGCAGCGCTGGCGCACCAGGGCGTAGGATTTCGAGTGGCCGTTGCGGCAGGTGATGATGTAGCCGTTGCCGGCGAAGATGTGGGTTTCGATGAACTCCAGCTTGCCTTCGTGGCGTACCGGCGAGTAGGTGACGATGAACAGCGCGTCGCCGAAGGTTTCCAGCTTGGGCCGGCTGTGCTTCTCCAGGGCATCCTCGATGGCCAGTTCGTGCAGATTGAACTGGCACTGCAGGTTGGCCAGCTCCTCGGCGTTGGGCTCTTCCAGGCCGATCCACACGAAGTGCCCCGGCTTGCGCGCCCACTCGCTGCCTTCGTCGATATTGATGTTGGTGACCTTTCTGCCGGCGGCATACACCGCCGATGCCACGACTCGACCCATGGTTATCCACTTGTTCGGTTGCACACGGGTTACAGCTTGGGCTGTAGTTGGCCGTAGAGCAACTGTAGGAGCGAGCTTGCTCGCGATGAAGCAAACTAGGTCTTTTTCAGTTCACCTTCCATAAGGTCGATACATTGCTGCATCTGGGTACGGCACTGTTCGATCAATGCCGGCACATCCTGCTGGCTGAGGCCGCTGGTGGCGATCGGTGGCAGTGAACGGATGATCACGGTTCGCCGCCGCCAGCTATTCAGGCTCAGGCGCCGGGCATAGCGGCTGACGCACACCGGCACGATCGGCACACCGGCTTCCACGGCCATGTGAAACGCACCTTTCTTGAACGCCAGCAGCTGTTCTTCGGGGTTGCGCGTGCCCTCCGGGAAGATCCATATCGAAGTATCGTCGCGCAGGATGCGCGTGGTGGTCTGCATGGCCTTGCGCGCCTGGTAGGCGTTCTTGCGGTCGATCAGCACGTTACCGCCCAGCCAGAACAGCTGGCCGAACAGCGGAATCCAGCCGAGGCTCTTCTTGCCGATGGCGACAGTACGTTGCGGCACGACATGGCCGAGGATGAACAGGTCGTAGTTGGACTGGTGATTGGCCACGATCACGCAGCCGGGCGGCTGGTCCCACAGTGGGCCGACTTCGGCCTTGATCCTGATGCGCATCAGCCAGGTGGCCGGCACGCTGTAGAGGCGGGCGAAGAGACGGCTGTTGTCGCGGTTGAAGGGGCGCAGCAGGCCGATCAGCAGGCCGAGGGCGCCCGCCAGCAAAAAGTGCAGCCCCAGCAGGAGCATGCGAAGCGAATAAAGCATGGTACGACTCACACCAGACAGTCGCGGCGCAGTGTACGGCTGTGCACTGGCCGGGGCAAACCTGGTGTGAGCCGGTGCGATCAGCCCATGTGGCCCTGATCGAGCAGAATCGCCTCGTCCAGAGTATCCAGCAGCCCCTTGCGCACTTTCAGCTTGGTGTTCTTGTGCGCCAGCATGTTCAGCTTCTTCAGCTCGCGGGCAACGCCTTGGGCGACTTCAAGCAACTGCTCGGCCGGCACCACCTTGTCGAGGAAGCCGGCATCCAGTGCATCCTTGGGCTCGAACATCTCGGCATTGATCACCGAGCGGTGGAAGGCCGAGCGGCGCAGGCGGTCGCGGGCCAGCTCGATGCCGGCGTGGTGCATGGTCATGCCGATCTGCACTTCGTTCAGGCCGATCTTGTACGGGCCTTCGACGCCGATGCGGTAATCCGCCGACAACAGCAGGAAGGCACCCTTGGCCACGGCATGGCCGGGGCAGGCGACGATTACCGGGAACGGGTGCGACAGCAGGCGGCGGGCCAGGGTGGAGCCAGCGGTAACCAGGGCGACGGCTTCTTTGGGGCCGGAGGTCATCACCTTGAGGTCGTACCCCCCGGAGAGGATGCCCGGCTGGCCGGTGATGATCACCACGGCACGCTCCTGCGTGGCGCGGTCGAGGGCGGCATTGAAGGCCGCGATGACGTCCGGCGAGATGGCGTTGACCTTGCCGTTGTTCAGGGTCAGGGTGGCGATGCCGTCTTCGGCGTGGTAGGTAATCAGCTCGCTCATTGCAGGGTCCTTTGGGGGGCGTGGCGCTGACGTTACCCAGCGCCGAAGGCCAGGTAAAGCAGCAAGGCTGACTGGTCGGTCAGCGTTTATTGGTCCCTCCATGCAAATACATGAAAAATTTGAAAAAAATGCTTGCCAAAGAAAAGCTCTTCTACTAAATTAGCGCGCCTCGACGGGGTGAAAGCCTTGAAGAGAAAACGGTGAAGTGTCCGAGTGGTCGAAGGAGCACGCCTGGAAAGTGTGTATACGAGAAATCGTATCAAGGGTTCAAATCCCTTCTTCACCGCCACATTCTGCGAAAGCCCCCGAGCTGAAAAGTTCGGGGGCTTTTTGCATTCTGCGCTTGGCGATCCCTTGTAGGAGCGGGCTTGCCCCGCGAACACCGGCAACGCCGGTGCCAGCCACCGCGTCGCCCCCGTTCGCGGGACAAGCCCGCTCCTACAAGGCTATGTGTGAGCCTGTCAGAAGCTTACAGACGCCGACAACCGCGCCGTCCGCGGCGCCCCCTGGAACAGGTAGTTGTCGCCCAGGTAGTCTCCCACATCACGCCAGTAGCGTTTGTCGAAAACGTTATCCACCGTCAGCCGCAGCACGGTGTCATACCCACCGAGCTGTGTGCGGTAGCGGCTACCGATATCGAACACGGCGTACCCACCCACCTCGACGTTGCCAGCCTGGCTCGCATACTTGCTGGCGCTGTAGCGCGCCCCGCCGAGCAAGGCCAGGCCGGGTACTGGCAGGCTGTACTCGGCATGCAGGGCCGCGCGCAGTCGCGGCACGTTGATCGCCTGATGGCCCTCATAGGCATCGGTGCCGCTGTCCTGCACCCGGGCGCGAATCGCCGCAGCGCTTGCCTGAAGCTGCAGATTGGAGGTTGCCCAGCCGCTGGCGCCGAGTTCCAGGCCGATGTTCTTCTGCTGGCCGTGCTGCACATAGGTGAAGCTGCCGTCGCCTTCTGGGCGTGCGTACTGGTAGGCCTGGCGGATCTGGAACAGCGCGGCGGTGAAACTCATGCCATGCCAGTCACGCTTGATGCCCAGCTCCAATTGGTGGGAGAGGGTAGGGGCGAGTATCTCGGCCGCGTTGCTGGCGTACCAGGGTGCTGTGCCGCCCGCCGACAACCCCTTGGCGTAGCTGGCATACAGCGTGGTGTCGGGGCGTGGTTTGTAGATCAACGCGGCATTGGGCAGCAGCTGGTATTGCCGGGTATGGCGCCCGGCCACGCCGTTCTCGTCCCAGGTTTTTTCGTCCAGGCGCACTTCGCGGGCGCCCAGCACGGTCTGCCATTGCTCGTTGAAACTGATGCGGTCGCTGACGAACAGGCCGTACTGGCGGCTGTCCAGGCGCTTTTCGCTGGCACCGACCGGCTTGTCCGACGGCGCCACGGCCGGCGCGCCGGTATAGATGTTGCCGCTGCCGACCAGCTCGTTGTAATAGGGGCGCTGGTCGAGCGTGCGGCGTTGGGCGCTGCTGCCCACGGTCAGGTCGTGCTGCACACCCAGTGCGTCGAAATGGCCTTTGAGCATGGCTTGGGCTTCATCGGTGCGGCGGGTATCGTCGGGGCTGCGGAAGTCATAGATGTCGTAGTCGCCTTCGGGGCTGAAATGCGACTGCCTGCCGCCCTCGCTACCCCAGGCGAACGCACTGTAGTCGTCGATCACCACCTTGCTGTGCGATGCACTCAGGGTGCTGGTCCAGGCCTCGTTGAAGCGGTATTCGAAGCGCCCGCCCAGGTTCAGCGAATCGTTCTGCACAGGCTTCGCCCAGTGCTGGTAGGCCAGGCGGTCGCTCGGGTCGATGCCATGGGGCAATTCGCTGCCGCCCAACAACTGATAGCCCGGCACCGACCGCTGTTCGCGGTGCTGGTACTCGGCATCGAGCTGCAAGGTGGCGTCGGGGTTGATCTGCCAGTCGAAGGCCAGCGAGGCAAAGTCGCGCTTGCCGTCGGCATGGTCGACGTAGGAACGGATGTCCTCGTGGGCGAGGTTGGCGCGCAGGCCGAACTGCCGCTCACCGCCGAACCAGCCGCCGAGGTCGGTGGCCAAGTAGCGCTCGCCTTGGGCGTTGGTCGAAACCGTCACGCTGCGCACGTCGGCGGCGCGCTTGGTCACGTAGTTGATCAGCCCGCCCGGCTCGGACACGCCGCTCTGCAGCCCGGAAAGGCCCTTGAGCAGCTCGACTTGCTGCTTGTTCTCCAGTGCCACGTTCTGCTCGCCGGCGATGGTCTGGCCGTTGATGCGGTAACTGCTGGCGGCGTTGAGCTCGAAGCCGCGCACATTGAAGTTTTCGTAGTAACCGATCGGGGCATAGCTTTCGCCCACCGAGGCGTCACTTTGCAGCACTTCGCTGAGCAGGCGGACCTGGCGGTCTTCCAGCAGTTGCTGGCTGAACACGCTGACCGAGGCCGGGGTGTCGAGCAAGGGTGCAGGCTGGAAGCCGCCGACCGAGGCCTCGCGCGCCTGGTAGCCTTCATCGTCGTAAGTGTCGGACACCTGCACCGGGGCCAGTTCCAGGCTGTCTTCGGCCAGGCCATGAGGGCTGTGCAGGGCCAGGCCCAGGCTGAGCAGGCTCAGGGGCAGGTGAGGGCGAAGCAGAGACATGCAGAGGGCGTCCTTGGGGCGAAGACCGCGCAGGCCCTTTCGCGGGTAAACCCGCGAAAGGGCCGGAACAGACAGAAAAAAAGCCGCTATCTTAGCAGGCCCAGGCCCTGCAGGGGCTCAGTCAGCAGTTGCCGGGCGGCGATGCTGGCGCCAGGTGTGGTCGATCTTCGACCAGGTCTTGCCATCGGTAATGGCCATCAGCTTGCGGCCATCCTTGAAGGTGGCCAGGAAGGTGGCTTCTTCCTCCTTGCCGCCCAGCCAGAGCCCGGCCAGCAGGCCCACCGGGCCGGCCACCAGCGCCCCGGCCACGCCCCAGCCAAGGGCGGTGCCCAGGCTACGGCTGGACTCCAGGCTGGCCAGGCGCAGGTCAGCGATACGGGCCAGGGAAATCCGCTCGCCGGGTGAAGGGCTGCGCGGGGTCTTGAGTGTGAGCGATCCATTGCGAAACTCGCCTTCACCTTGCAAGAAATCGCCGGATTGCACCGTGAGTCTTGTCATTGATTCATCCTGTCAGTGAAAGGTCCTTGACCAGCGCCTACTGAGCGCCGCCTGGGCAGGCAAGTCAACGGCCAGGCGACGGAGGGTAATGCGGTGGGTTGTCGCGCTCAGTGATGCCTTCAGGCTAGCTGTGCGGCGGCCTTGCGCTGCGCCAGGCCCCATACCACCAGGGCCAGAGTGCCGATCACCAGGCCTGCCACCACGATGCCCATCCACCCTTGGCGCTGGAACAGCTGTGTGCCCAGCAACGAGCCTAGCGCACCGCCGATGAAGTAGCAGGTGATGTACCCGGCATTCAGCCGCGTACGGGCTTCAGGTCGCAGGGCGATCACCGCATTCTGGTTGCTCACGTGCACCAGCTGCACGGCCAGGTCCAGGACCAGCACACCCACCAGCAAGGCCAGCAGCGAGCTTTCGGCAAAGCCCAGCGGGATCCACGACAACAGCAGCGCCACCAGGCCAACCGTGGTGCCCAGCGAGCCTTTGCCGCGGTCGGCCAGGCGCCCGGCCCAGTTGGCCGCCAGCGCACCGGCCGCTCCGGCCAGGCCGAACAGGCCGATGGCCGCGTCGGAGTAGTGGTACGGCCCGCTGGCCAGCAGGAATGCCAGCGGTGTCCAGAACAGTGCGAAGAGGCTGAACGCCAGCAGGCCGAGCAGCGAGCGCAGGCGCAGCACCGGCTCTTCGATGAACAGGCGGAACACCGAGCCGATCAGCGCCGGGTACTTGAGGCCGGCATGGCTATTGTGTTCGGGCAGGTTGCGGTACAGCGCCAACGCCGTGAGCGCCATCAGCACGGCGGCCAGCACATAGATGCTGCGCCAGCCGCCCAGCTCGGCCATGAAGCCGGCAGCGGTACGCGCCAGCAGGATGCCCAGCAGCAGCCCGCTCATCAAGGTGCCCACGGCGCGACCGCGCTGATGCGGCTCGCTCAGGGTGGCGGCCATCGGCACGAGGATCTGCGCCACCACCGAGAACAGGCCGGTGAGCGAGGTGCCGAGCAGCAACCAGGGCAGGCTCGGGGCACAGGCGCTGATGACCAGGCCCAGGGTGGAGATGGCCGTCATCACCACGATCAGCCGGCGCTGTTCGAACAGATCGCCCAGCGGCGCCAGCAGCAACAGGCCGGCGCCATAGCTCAGTTGCGCGGCAATGACGATGCTGCCGGCACTGGCGGTACTCAGGCCAAACTGTTGCGCAATGCTGTGCAGCAGCGGTTGGGCATAGTAGTTGCTGGCCACGGCAAGGCCGGTGGCCGTGGCCATCAGCAGGATCATGGCGCGGCTCAGGGAGGGGGATTTCATGAGATTCTCGTTTGGTGCTGGGGGTGTTCGTCGGTGATTTTGTGGCGCCTGTCAGATCGAGCGCCGCCCGCGCGGCGCTCGATCTTTGCACCAGCATAAAATTCAAGCCGTGCACGTTGCCGCCTTTATACAACCCTCAAGCCGCAAACCCACCATCGGCCAACAAGCTGGCTCCAGTGATGTAACCCGCCTCGGGCCCTGCGAGGTAGGCCACGAAGCTGGCAATCTCGTCCGCCTGCCCGTACCGCCCGATGGCCATCAGCGGAATCAGGCTTTCGGCAAACTCGCCACTGGCCGGGTTCATGTCGGTGTCCACCGGCCCTGGCTGCACGTTGTTCACGGTAATCCCCTGCGGCCCCAGATCCCGGGCCATGCCCTTGGTCAGGCCGACCAGCGCTGACTTGCTCATGGCATACGGGGCGCCACCGGCAAACGGCATGCGTTCGGCATTGGTGCTGCCGATGTTGATGATGCGCCCCCCTTGGCCCATATACCGGGCAGCAGCCTGGCTGGCGACGAACACGCTGCGCACATTGACCGCGAGGGTGCGGTCGAAGTCCGCCAGGTCGAACTCGGCCAGCGGCGCAACCGCCAGTACGCCGGCGTTGTTGACCAGGATATCGAGGCGGCCGAAGGCCTTGAAGGCGTCGTCCACCGCCAGCTGCAAGGCGGCGGCGTCGGCACTGTCGGCGCGCAGGGCCAGGGCCTGGCCGCCAGCGGCCTTGATTTCGTCGGCCAGCGCTTCGGCTGGGCCGGCGGAGCTGACGTAGGTGAAGGCGACGTGTGCGCCTTCGTGGGCCAGGCGCCGCACGATGGCTGCGCCGATACCGCGCGAACCGCCTTGGACGAAGGCGACTTTGCCTTCGAGGGTAAGTTTCTTGGACATGCTGATCTCCTGCTGGAAGCAAGGCCGGATGCCTTGGATGGACGCAGTATCGACCGATGATTACCTGCTGATAAGATGGCAATCACTATCAGCAGAGTAAACCTTTGGTTGGCAATCATGGCCATGGAGTCTTTCAACGCCCTCGAGTGTTTCATTCGAAGCGCCGAGGTGGGCAGTTTCGCCGAAGCGGCCCGGCGCCTGAGCATCACCCCGGCGGCAGTGGGCAAGCACGTTGCCCAGCTGGAAGCGCGCCTCGGGGTGCGGCTGTTCCAGCGTAGTACGCGAAAGCTGACTTTGACCGAGGCCGGGCAGCGATTTCTGGGCGAGGTGAGCGACAGCTTTCGCACCATCCAGTACGCCGTGGCCAACCTGGCCAGCGCCGAGGGTCAGCCGGCCGGGTTGCTGCGGGTGAGCATGGGCACCGTGTTCGGCCGCCTGTACGTGCTGCCGCTGCTGGGTGAGTTTCTGCGCCGCTACCCGGCGATCACCCCGGACTGGCATTTCGACAACCGCCAGGTAGACCTGATCGGTCAGGGCTTCGATGCGGCCATTGGCGGTGGTTTCGAGCTGCCGTTGGGCGTCGTGGCGCGCAAGCTGACCCCCGCGCATCGGGTGCTGGTGGCGGCGCCTGCGTACATGGACCGGCATGCCGCTATCGACAGCCCTGAGGTGCTGCAGCGCCACGACGGGATTCTGATCCGTTCCCCGCAGACCGGGCGGGTACGCACCTGGCCCTTGACCAGTCGTTGGCAGGAACAGCAGCCGTTGCTGTTGCGCCAGGCGATGACCATGAGCGATTCAGATGCGGCGTGTGCAGTAGCGCAGCAGGGGTTGGGGATTGCCCTGGTCAGCTTGCCGTTTGCCGTACCCTACCTGGAGGCCGGGCAGCTGCAGCGGGTGTTGCCGGACTGGTATGTGGATGATGGGCATATCAGCTTGTATTACGCCGAGCACAAGCTGTTGCCGGGCAAGACCCGGGCGTTCATCGACTTTGTGGTGGAGCAGTTTGCCTGCCGAGGGTTGGCGACTCGTTTCGATGCCTTGGCATGTCAGGCAACATAGATTACGTAGAATACCTGGGTGCCAAGACTTATTTCGTCATCGACTTTCTTGCCCACCAGTTGCTGTCCCAATGGCGAACGCGGGGTGATCACGGTAACCAGGTCATCCCCCTCGCCAATCTTCAACCCGGCCGCCTCTGGCCCGAGAAACAATAACCGCCGCCCGCCATCTTCATCTTCCAGCGTCACCAGATTGCTCACCTGTACCCCTCGCGACGGGTCATACTCGCGCAGCAGCAATTGCTGGTAAGTCAGCAGCGCCTGGCGAATCTCGGCTGTGCGCCGCGCCTGCCCGGTGGCCAGGTACGACGCTTCCAGCCCCAGGGTGTCGTACTTGTTCTCGGCGATGTTCTCTTCGGCAGTAGCCGCCTCGTAGGCGGTCTGGGCCGCACGGCGCAACACCTCCATGTCGGTTTCCAGGGCCGCGACGATACGCTTGAGCAGGGTGGCCTTGTCCATGGTCAGTAGCAGAACTCCAGTACGTTGGCCTGGCTCTTGTCGGTAGGCGCGGTGCGGTTCTGCGACAGCCAGAACTGGCACTTGGGGCTGTTGAGGTTGCGCGGGTTGCCTTGGGCGGCCTCGGCGGCCTGCTGCACTTCCTGCTTGTGCAGGATGTCCTTGTAGCGCTCGAACATCTCGCTTTGCGCGTCCACCGGCTGGGCGGGTGCAGTCGTCGGTGCCGGCTTGCTGTAGGCCGGTGCCACAGCCTGGGCCACGGGCTCAACCTGTTCTGGCCACAGTTGCAGGGCCAGCCACAGGCTCAGGGCAATCGCCACGGCGCCGAGCCACAGGCCAAAGGCCACGCAGAAAATCAGTTGCAGCGGTTTGAGGGTGATCTTCAGTTCACGGTGGCGGGGCATGGCGGCCTCCTGGCAGGGCGGGCGAAGGGGCCATTGTCGCATGGCGCTGGCGCTTTTTTCCGTGTGGTGCTTTTGTCGACGACAATTTATCCGCAGAATTCGCGGTTTTCGCGCAGGGCGAGGCAGGGCACATGAAAACCACTTGGGACATTTTCTGCAGCGTCGTCGACAACTATGGCGATATCGGTGTGACCTGGCGCCTGGCTCGGCAGCTGGTGGCCGAGCACAACCTGGCGGTGCGCCTGTGGGTGGACGACCTGGATGCCTTCGTGCCGTTGTGCCCGGGTGCCGATGCCAGTGCCGCACAGCAATGGCAGCAAAATGTCGACGTGCGCTTGTGGCCTGCCGACTGGCAGCCCGTCGAGCCTGCCGACGTGGTGATCGGGGCCTTTGCCTGCCAGTTGCCGGCAGCTTACGTAGAAGCGATGCGCGCGCGCACGGCGCCGGTGCTGTGGCTGAACCTCGAATACCTCAGCGCCGAGGACTGGGTCGAAGGCTGCCATGGCTTGCCATCGCCCCAGCCCAATGGCCTGCGCAAGGTGTTCTTCTTCCCAGGCTTCACCGACAAGACCGGCGGGCTATTGCGCGAGGCCAGCCTGCTGCCGCGCCGGCAAGCCTTCGAGCAGTCGGCCGAAGCGCGTGCGGCATTCCTCCAGGGCCTGGGCGTGCAGGTGCAGCCTGGTGCACTGCTGATGTCGCTGTTCGCTTACGAAAACGGCCAACTGGGCGGTTGGCTCGATGCGCTGGCCGAGGATGCCGAGCCGGTTCACCTGCTGGTCCCGCAAGGGCGCATTCTCGGCGACCTGGGCGCCTGGCTGGGTGAGCAACAGTTGCAGCCGGGCGATGTGCACCAGCGCGGCACGTTGACCGTGCAGATCCTGCCGTTCATCAGCCAGGACGATTATGACCGCTTGCTGTGGAGCTGCGATTTCAACGCGGTGCGGGGGGAAGATTCGTTCGTGCGCGCCCAGTGGGCTGGCCGGCCGATGCTGTGGCACATCTATGTGCAGGACGAAAATGCCCACTGGGAAAAACTCGAAGCCTTCCTCGCGCATTATCGACAGGGCTTGTCGGACGAGGCCAGCGAGGCGCTGATGGCATTGTGGCGTGCCTGGAACATGGACCGCGACATGCACGCGGCCTGGCAAGGCGCCCGCAAACACTGGGCGGAACTGCAACAGCACGCCGCTGAATGGGCCGTGAGTCAAGCCGCTCGGCCGGACCTTGCCAAGGCGCTGGTACAGTTTTACCGAAATTGGCTATGATATGCGGCCTCGATTTTTATAAATCCATCCAGATTCGGATACTTCGTAATGAAAACTGGTAAAGAACTGAAACCCGGTACCGTACTGCGGATCGACAACGACCCGTGGCTGGTTCAGAAAGCCGAGTTCACCAAGTCGGGTCGCAACAGCGCGATCATGAAGACCAAGCTGAAAAACCTGCTGACCGGCTACAAGACCGAAACCGTCTACGGTGCAGACGACAAGCTGGACGACGTGATCCTGGATCGCAAAGAAGCGACCCTGTCGTTCATCAACGGTGACGAATACACCTTCATGGACACCACCGACTACACCATGTATGAGCTGAACGCCGAGGACATCGAAGCCGTTCTGCCGTACATCGAAGAAGGCATGGAAGACGTCTGCGAAGCCGTGTTCTTCGAAGGCCGTCTGGTATCGGTTGAACTGCCGACCACCATCAGCCGTCAGGTTGTCTACACCGAGAACGCTGCTCGCGGCGACACCTCGGGCAAGGTCATGAAGCCTGCCAAGCTGAAGAACGGTACCGAGATCTCGGTTGCCGACTTCATCCAGATCGACGAGTGGATCGACATCGACACTCGCGACAACAGCTTCAAAGGCCGCTCCAAGAAGTAATCCTTCTTGCGAAACGCAAAAACCCGGCCTTGGCCGGGTTTTTTTGTGCCTGTGATTTACACGGTCACGTGCAGGCGCACATCCACATTGCCGCGGGTGGCGTTGGAGTAAGGGCAGACCTTGTGGGCCTTTTCCACCAGCCCTTCGGCATCGGCCTGGGCTAGGCCTGGCAGGTTGATGTGCAGGTCGATGTCCAAACCGAAACCACCAGGGATCTGGCCGATACCGACGTTGGCGGTGATCGAGGCATCCGCAGGCAGGGCTTTCTTCTCCTGGCCGGCCACGAACTTCAGGGCGCCGATGAAGCAGGCCGAGTAGCCGGCGGCGAACATCTGTTCAGGGTTGGTGCCGTCACCACCGGCGCCGCCGAGTTCCTTGGGAGTGCTCAGCTTGACTTCCAGCTTGCCGTCGCTGGAGCGGGATTTGCCGTCGCGACCGCCGGTGGAGGTGGCTTCTGCGATGTACAGCGGAGTGACCTTTTGCATCTTGAGCCTCGCTAGTGTGCTGTGCGCCCCTGGTGATCAGGTGGCGTCATGTGGGTACGGGATTTAAATTAGCGCGCAATTAGTTAGTGCGCAAGATAAATCTTCACCGCTCATCCGAACGGGCATCACACAGCGTAGCCGTCAGAGGTTTTTTTGCAGGCTGTCGCGCAGCTCCAGCAGGTCGGCCTGCAGCTGTTGCAAGCGTTCGAGGCTGCGGCCGCTGGCCTTGAGGATGCATTGTGGTACTTCCCGGGCCTGCTGCTGCAAGGCACGGCCCTTGTCGGTCAATTGCACCAGCACCACTCGTTCATCCTCGCGGCTGCGGTTGCGCTGCAGCAGGCCTTCGCTCTCCAGGCGCTTGAGCAGGGGCGTGAGCGAGCCGGGGTCGGTCAGCAGGTGCTGACTGATTTCGCCTACGGTCAGGCCGTCCTGCTCCCACAGCACGAGCATGGCCAGGTACTGCGGGTAGGTCAGGCCCAGTGCTTGCAGCAGCGGCTTGTAGACCTTGGTCATCAGCAACGAGGTGGAGTGCAGGGCGAAGCAGACCTGGTTGTCCAGCAGCAGCTCGTCACAGGAAGCTTGGGTGTTGGCGTTCATGCAGGTCCTTGAATGTCATCAATGGAGAAATCTAGCACGCTGAAGGTTGGGGCGCTTACTGCCAGCGCAGTTCACTGCGCAGTGCCAGGTCCCAGGGGGGAACCGGGCTGAAGCGGCTCTTGAGAAATTCGAGCAGCAAACGGCTGCGAGAGTTCGTTTCATGTTCAAGGCGCAGTGCATAAATGCCACTGTTTTCGGCTTCGGGCAGGCCGTTGTCGCAGAACAGCGGCAGTAGTTCACCGCGCAGCAGGTAGTCGCTGATCAGCCAGGTCGGCAAGTGGGCGATACCGAGGCCGGCGAGGGCGCCGAACAACAGGGTCTCGGCGTTGTTGGCGGCCATGCGCATGCGCGCCGGGCGGTACAGGCACACCTGCCCGTCGACCGCGAAGCGCCAGGCGAACGGCGGTGCCAGGCCGTCCCAGTCAAGGCCGTCGTGAGCAGGTAATTCGCTGGGGCAGCTGGGCATGCCGCGGCTGGCCAGGTAGGCAGGGCTGGCGCAGGCGATGCGCACCATGTGCGCCAGTTTGGTGGCGACCAGGCGGGTGTCGGCCAGGGGGCCGGCGCGTAGTACCAGATCGACCTCGCCCAGGTGGCTGCCATGCAAGTCGACGAAACTATCGATCAAGCGCAATTGCACATCCAGGCCTGGATAGGCCACCAGGAAGTCGGCAATCGCTGGCGCCAGGTGACGGCGGCCGAAGGCGGCCGGGGCGTCGATGCGGATCAGGCCCTCGGGGGCATTGCTCAGCGATACCGCCTCGGCACGGGCCAGGCGCAGTTCTTCGATGATGCGCCGGGCGCGCTCGGCGAAGGCGTTGCCCGCCGGGGTGGCGCGCACGGCATGGGTGCTGCGGGTGAACAGGCGACTGCCCACGGCGCTTTCCAGGTTGTCGATGCGTCGGGCCACGGCGGACGGGGTCAGTGGGTGGCGACGGGCGGCGGCGGAGAAACTGCCGCTCTCCAGCACATCGAGAAACAGGCTCAGCTGGTGAGTCAGGGTATCGGGGCTCATGGTCATTCCGCTTATGCGAGAAACGCAAAGCCATTGTGCGTTGCTATGCGTTTCCCCGCTAGAGCGCAATCGTTAGCATGCTGGCATTCCAAACACAGGCGGATGAGGCCCTGATGATCGAGTGGTTTTTGTATATCGTGCTGGGTGCCGGCCTGGGCACCATGGGTGGGTTGTTCGGCATCGGCGGCGGCCTGATCGCCATCCCGGCCTTGGGCGTGCTGTTCGGCCTCGATCAGCAGTTGGCCCAGGGCACCGCGTTGGTGATGGTGGTGCCGAACGTACTGTTGGCGCTGTGGCGCTATCACCAGCGCAACCGCATCGAGCTGCGCCATGCCGTGCCGCTGTCGCTGTGCAGCTTCCTGTTCGCCTGGCTCGGGTCGATCTGGGCGGTGGGTATCGACGCCCACGCGATGCGCCTGGGCTTCGTCGGCTTCCTGGTAGCCCTGGCCATCTGGAACGTGGCGCGGATGTTCCTCAAGGTCTCGCCGCCCAGTGCCGAGCTGCGTTATGCCTGGCCGTGGCTGGGCGTGCTCGGCAGTTTTGCCGGGACCATGGGCGGCCTGTTCGGCGTGGGTGGGGCCGTCGTGGCCACGCCGATTCTGACCAGTGTGTTCGGCACCACCCAAGTAGTGGCGCAGGGGCTGTCACTGGCGTTGGCGGCGCCGAGTACCTTGGTGACCCTGGTGACCTATGGGGTGCACCACAGCGTGGACTGGAGCGTGGGCATTCCATTGGCGGTCGGTGGGCTGCTGAGCATCAGTTGGGGGGTGAAACTGGCCCATGCACTGCCAGAGAAGGTATTGCGGGCGATGTTCTGTGTGTTCCTGGTGGTCTGTGCGGTGATGCTGGGCTTCGAGCTGTAAGCGTCACATGAACCCTTCGACGATGTAATCGGCCATGCAGTCGGTGATCGGCGACTGGCCCTGGCTGTTGCGCAGCAGCATCACGTTTGCCAGTGGTAACTGCGGCAATCCATCGCTCTCGCCGAGAATGCGGATATTGCCACCGACCAGGCTCTGCAATTGCGCCGTTACCGCCAGCCCGGCGGTGACGATGGCAAAGATCGCCGCCAGGCTGGGGCTGGTGTAGGCGATGCGGTAGTCGATGCCCTGGGCCTCCAGGGCGTTGCAGGTCCAGGCGCGGCAGAAGCAGTCGGTGTTGAACAGCGCCAGCGGCATTGGCCGCTGTTCCTGTGGGCAGAAACCTTCGGCGGCGGCCCACACCAGGCGCTCCTGGCGCAGCAGCTGGCCAACTTCGTTGCCCGGCTCGCGGGTGACGATGGTCAGGTCCAGGTCCTGGCGCAGCATCAGTTGCTTGGACGAGTCGCAATGCACCTCCACCTGCACCAGCGGGTAGGCCTGGGCGAAGCTGGAGAGGATGGTCGGCAGAAAGCGCATGGCGTAATCATCCGGCGTACCGATACGCACCAGCCCGACCATGTGCGGCATGCGCAGGGTATTGAACACTTCGCCATGCAGCTTGAGGATGCGCCGGGCGTAGCCAAGCAGCACCTGGCCCTCGGCGGTAAGCCGGACCTGACGGCCGTCGCGCTCGAACAGCTGGCGCTGCAGGATGTCTTCTTCCAGGCGTTTCATCTGCATGCTCACCGCCGACTGGGTGCGGTTGACCACTTCCCCGGCGCGGGTGAAGCCGCCTTGCTCGGCGATGGCGACGAAGGTGCGCAGCACGTCGGCATCGAGACTCTGGTACTGGGACATTGCATCAATCTCCGAGATGCATGGCATCAGAAACATTCGTTGGATTGATCTTAAGCCTGGGCAGAGACTGGAGCCATCAACACGGAGGGCTTCACGATGAAAGGTCATGTCAGCAGCATCCAGCAACCTGCCTTTTCCTTGAACCACCTGTGGCACGTGGCCCTGGACCGCCCGGCCCGGTGGCTGCAGCTTTACCGCCAGCGCCAGGAACTGGCCAGCCTGAGTGATGCGACCCTGCATGACCTGGGCTTGAGCCGGGCGGATATCCAGCAAGAGGCCGAGCGGCATTTCTGGGATGATCCCCTGCGGAAATAGGCTAAACCTGTTATGGCCTCTTCGCGGGGCAAGCCCTCTCTTACAAGGAAACGCGTTCCCCTGTAGGAGCGGGCTTGCCCCGCGAAAGGGCCGTAACAGACACCACAAGGAGATCAGGCTTGCCGCTCAAGTTGTCCATCAGCCAGGCCCGCCGCCTGGCCCTGTCAGCCCAGGGATTCGGCAAACAGCCTGACGCCCCTCCGACCCTGCCCGCACTGAAACGCATGCTGCAACGCTTGGGCGTCGTGCAGATCGACTCGGTCAACGCCGTGGTCCGCTCCCATTACCTGCCGCTGTTCTCCCGCCTCGGCGGCTACCCGCCGGAAATGCTCGACCAACTCGCCTGGGGCCGTGGTCGCCAGCGCCAGCTGTTCGAGTATTGGGGCCACGAAGCCTCGCTGTTACCCCTGAACCTCTATCCGCTGCTGCGTTGGCGCATGGCCCATGCCGCCGATGGCCGCGGTATCTACCGCCAGCTCGCGCAGTTCGGCCGCGAACGCCAGGACTTGATCGCCCGCGTGCTGGCCACCGTGCGCGAACAGGGCGCACTGGGTGCGGGCAGCTTGTCCACCCGGCAGGCGCGGGCCGGCCCGTGGTGGGACTGGAGCGAAGAAAAGCACGCGCTGGAATGGCTGTTCGCCGCCGGTGAAGTCACGGTGGCGGGGCGGCGCGGTTTCGAGCGGCTCTACGATGTCCCGGAAAGGGTCCTGCCCAAGGCGATCCTCGACCAGGCGCTGCCGGGCGAAGCCGAAGCCCATCAAGGCCTGATGCTGCATGCCGCCACGGCGCTGGGCGTGGCCACCGAGCGCGACCTGCGCGACTACTTCCGCCTCGAGCCTGGCCAGGGTAGGGCGGCGCTACACGAGCTGGTCGCCGATGGCCGCCTGCAGCCGGTCGAGGTACAGGGTTGGAAGCAGCCGGCCTACTGCGCCGGTTCACCGCGCATCCCCCGGCGCATCGAGGCCAGCGCGTTGCTGTCGCCGTTCGATTCGCTTGTCTGGGAACGCAACCGCACCGAGCGGCTGTTCGATTTCCATTTTCGCCTGGAGATCTACACCCCTGCGCACAAGCGGGTATACGGCTACTACGTGCTGCCGTTCCTCTACCGCGAACGCATCGCCGCGCGCCTGGACCTGCGCGCCGAGCGCGCCCAGGGGCAACTGGCGGTGCATGCCGTACACGCGGAATCGATAGCGTTGGACGCGCAGGGCTACCATGCCCTGGCGTGTAATCTGCTGCGCATGGCCCAGTGGCTGGGCCTGGAGCGGGTGCAACTGAACTGCCCTCGGGCTGAAGGCAGCCAGTTGCGTCAGGCCTTGCTCAGCGCCGCACCTGCTTGAGGGTTTCGGCGATCAGGAAGGCCAGCTCCAGCGACTGATCAGCGTTCATCCGTGGATCGCAGTGGGTGTGGTAGCGGTCGGACAGGGCATCCTCGGTGATTGGCCGGGCGCCGCCGATGCACTCGGTGACGTTCTGCCCGGTCATCTCGATATGGATACCGCCCGCATGGCTGCCCTCGGCCTGGTGCACCTGGAAGAACTGCTTCACCTCGTCGAGGATCTGCGCGAAGTCGCGGGTCTTGTAGCCGCTGCTGGCCTTGATGGTGTTGCCGTGCATCGGGTCGGAGCTCCACAGCACCTTGCGCCCCTCGCGCTCGACGGTGCGGATCAGCCCCGGCAGGTGCGCGCCGACCTTGCCGGCGCCCATGCGCACGATCAGGTTGAGGCGGCCGGGGTCGTTGCTCGGGTTGAGCGTGTCGATCAGCCGGATCAGTTCTTCGGGGTTCATGCTCGGGCCGACCTTGACTCCGATCGGGTTGTGCACGCCGCGCAGGAATTCGACATGGGCGCCGTCAAGCTGGCGGGTGCGGTCGCCGATCCACAGCATGTGGGCCGAGCAGTCGTAGTAGTCGCCGGTCAGGCTGTCCTGGCGCACGAAGGCTTCTTCATAGTTGAGCAACAGCGCTTCGTGGGCCGTGAAGAAGCTGGTTTCGCGCAGTTGTGGCGCGCTGTCCAGGCCGCAGGCACGCATGAAGGCGAGGGTTTCGTCGATGCGGTTGGCCAGTTGGTGGTACTTGTCGGCCAGCGCCGAGTTGGCGATGAAGTCGAGGTTCCACTTGTGCACCTGGTGCAGGTCGGCGAAACCGCCCTGGGCGAAGGCGCGCAGCAGGTTGAGGCTGGCGGTGGCCTGGTGGTAGGCCTGCAGCAGGCGTTCCGGGTCCGGCACGCGACTCTTCTCGTCGAAGCCGATGCCGTTGACGATGTCGCCACGGTAGGCCGGCAGCGTGACATTGCCGATAGTTTCGTCGCCCGAGGAGCGCGGCTTGGCGAACTGCCCGGCCATGCGCCCGACCTTCACCACCGGGCAGCCGGCGGCGAAGGTCATGACGATGGCCATCTGCAGCAGCACCTTGAAGGTGTCGCGGATCTTCGCCGCCGAGAACTCGGCGAAGCTCTCTGCGCAGTCGCCGCCCTGCAGCAGGAAGGCACGGCCCTCGGTGACCTCGGCGAACTGCCGGCGCAGCTCGCGCGCCTCGCCGGCGAAGACCAGCGGCGGGTAGCTGGCCAGGGTCTGCTCGACCTTGAGCAGGTGCGCGGCGTCGGGGTAGGTCGGTTGCTGCTGGATCGGCAGGGCGCGCCAGCTGTCGGGGCTCCACGGTCGGTTCATCACGGGCTCGGTCTTGTCTGTTATAGGCTGCCTGCCATGGTAACAGCGGCGCCGAGCTTGTTGCATCCGGGGCGTTGACGGACAATGCGCGTTTTTGCGCGGGCGGGTGGCAGGTAGATGGCGACGGAGCGGGAAGAGAAGCTGTTGGCCCGGGTCGAGGATGCCTTTGGCGTCATCAGCGTGTACGAGGTGGAGGATTACCGCTTCCTTGAGTTCGGCGATGCCATCGAGCAGAGCTGCGTGTTCACCTCCGATCCGAGTTGGCTGGAGTACGACTACACCCGCGCCATGCTGGTCGGCGCGCTTTGCCACGAACAGCCGGAGAGTGCGCTGTTTCTCGGCCTGGGTGCCGGCACCCTGACCCAGGCCTGCATGAAGTTCCTGCCGCTCGAAGACATCGAGGCCATCGAACTGCGTGCGGACGTGCCGCGCCTGGCCATGGAATACATGGGGCTGGACGATGACCCGCGGCTGTACGTGCGCATTGGCGACGCCCTGGAGTTGCTGCCCACGGCAGAGCAGGCCGACCTGCTGTTCGTCGACCTGTATACCGATTACGGGCCGGGCGTCGGGCACCTGGCGTGGAAGTTCCTCGAGAACTGTCAGAAGAAACTCAACCCAGGTGGCTGGCTGGTGATCAACCAGTGGGCCAACGACGACGGCAAACCGCTGGGCGCGGCGCTGTTGCGCGGGTTGTACCACCGGCATTACTGGGAACTGCCGGTGAAGGAGGGCAATGTGATCCTGCTGGTGCCGGCGGACCTGGATCAGCAACTGGATCTCGATGCCCTGCGGGCGCGGGCCGAGGCCCTGGCGCCACGTTTGGGGTATAGCCTGGAAGGGTTGATCCGCGAGATCCGGCCTGCTACTTGAGACCGCGTCGCCTGCTTCGCGGTGTTACAGAAAAACGATTCAGCTATCTCTGCCTGATGGCCCGATACTGGTCGTTGGGCCAGAAAAATTTACTCACTCCCCACTATTTTTTCGGGTATAGTACGCGCCGGTCTTTTAGCGGACCTCAAAATCAGGTGGTGCAAATCCTCCGAGTCCAGCTTCGGCTGCACGTCCGCTAGGCGGACCTTCCTAAAGTTTTCTTTTTCAATCGTTTTCGCAAATCCCCGCCGACAAAGCTGCCTGGGTGACCGTTCCGGTCTTTCAAGGCATGTGCAGCTTTGCAGCATGGGTCTTTGCGGATGCACTTAGAGGCAGACCCATGACCCAGGAAACCGGCGGCTTCGCCGCTCTCGATCTTAATCCGAACATTGTTGCTGCCGTTCTGGCTACCGGCTACGAAGAGCCGTCCGCCATTCAGCAACAATCGATCCCGATCATCCTCGCCGGTCACGACATGATCGGCCAGGCGCAGACTGGCACCGGCAAGACCGCTGCCTTCGCCCTGCCGATCCTCAACAAGATCGATGTGAGCAAGCGCGAACCGCAAGCCCTGATCCTGGCGCCAACCCGTGAGTTGGCGCTGCAAGTAGCTACCGCTTTCGAAACCTACGCCAAGCAGATGCCGGGCGTTAATGTAGTGGCCGTCTACGGTGGTGCCCCGATGGGCCCACAGCTGCGTGCCATTCGCAACGGCGCGCAAATCGTCGTCGCTACCCCGGGCCGTCTGTGCGACCACCTGCGTCGTGACGAGAAAGTCCTGTCGACCGTACAGTACCTGGTACTGGACGAAGCCGACGAAATGCTCAAGCTGGGCTTCATGGACGACCTCGAAGTGATCTTCGATGCCATCCCGGCCAGCCGCCAGACCGTACTGTTCTCCGCAACCCTGCCGTCGTCGATCCGCTCGATCGCCGAACGCCACCTGCGCGAGCCCAAGCACGTCAAGATCCAGAGCAAGACCCAGACCGTCACCGCGATCGACCAGGCCCACCTGATGGTCCACGCCGACCAGAAGATCCCGGCTGTTCTGCGTCTGCTGGAAGTCGAAGAGTTCGACGCGCTGATCGCCTTCGTGCGCACCAAGCAAGCCACCCTGGACCTGGCCGCCGCGCTGGAAGCCAAGGGCTACAAGGCTGCTGCGCTGAACGGCGACATCGCCCAGAATCAGCGTGAGCGCGTGATCGACTCGCTGAAGGATGGCCGCCTGGACATCGTCGTCGCCACCGACGTCGCTGCCCGTGGTCTGGACGTACCGCGCATCACTCACGTGTTCAACGTCGACATGCCGTACGACCCGGAATCCTACGTGCACCGTATCGGCCGTACCGGCCGTGCCGGTCGCGATGGCCGTGCACTGCTGCTGGTCACCCCGCGTGAGCGCCGCATGCTGCAGGTGATCGAGCGCGTGACCGGGCAGAAGGTTGCCGAAGCCCGCCTGCCGAACGCCCAGGCTGTACTGGACGCCCGCATCAAGAAGCTGACCAACAGCCTGGCGCCGCTGGTTGCTGAAGCAGAAGCCACCCATGGCGAGCTGTTCGACCGTCTGACTGCCGACCTCGGCTGCAGCGCTCGCGCCCTGGCTTCGGCCCTGCTGCGCAAGGCCACCAACGGCCAGGCGCTGGACCTGGCCGCCGTAGAGCGCGAGCAGCCGCTGGTACCGAGCTTCGCCCCGCGTGGCGAGCGTACCGAGCGTGGTGAGCGCAGCGACCGTGGTGATCGTGGCGACCGTGGTGGTGACCGCGAGCGTCGTGCGCCAATGCCGCTGGCCGAAGGCCGCGTGCGTTGCCGTACCGCCCTGGGTGCCCGTGACGGTATCGCCGCCAAGAACCTGCTGGGCGCGATCCTCAACGAAGGTGGCCTGGCCCGTGACGCCATTGGCCGCATCCAGGTGCGCGACAGCTTCAGCCTGATCGAGCTGCCGGAAGATGGCCTGGAGCGTCTGCTGACCAAGCTCAAGGACACTCGTGTAGCCGGCAAGCAGCTGAAGCTGCGCCGTTATCGCGAAGATTGATCCTGATGCAATGAAAAAATCCCCGGCCTAGGTCGGGGATTTTTTTTGCCTGGCCCTTCAGTCGAACCGGTAAATGTCCATCCCCAGCGCCCCCAGGGTGAAGCCCTGGTGCACGATGCCGAACCTGTCACCAGCCCCCAGGGCAAAGAACAGCGGCAGCAAATGCTCATCGCTTGGATGGTTGCGCGCCGCAAACGGCGCCTGTTTACGGTAATCCAGCAACGCAGCCTGGTCATCTGCCTTCAGCCGCTCCACCACCCAGTCCCGGAATGCCATGGCCCAGGGCTCGATCACATTCGGCCCGGCATGCCAGTCCAGTTCACCCAGGTTGTGCGTGATGCTGCCGGAACCCACCAGCAAAACGCCTTCAGCACGCAGCCTCGCCAGCGCTTGGCCAACCTTGACTTGCAACCCCGGCCCCATCTGGCTGGGCAACGAAACCTGAATCACCGGAATGCTCGCATCCGGGTACATCAACGACAGCGGCACCCAGGCGCCGTGATCGAAGGGGCGCTGGGGGTCCAGGCGGGCCTGCAACAATTCAGCGACTCGGCTGGCCAGGGCTGGTTCGCCAGGCGCCGGATACTGCACCGCGTACAGCGCCGGCGGGAAGCCGTGGAAGTCGTGCCAGGTCTCTGGCTGCGCGCCGCTGGTCACCAGCAGCTCGCGGCTTTCCCAGTGCGCTGACACCACCACAATCGCTTTCGGTCGTGGCAGGGCGTTGGCCAGCCCGGCCAATGCCGGCCCGCTGGCGCCGGGTTGCAAGGCAAGCATGGGAGAACCATGGGAAATGAACAGGCTGGGCAGCATGGCGGGGTCCTGAGGGTTATGATGCAATCATCTTCGATCAACTACCGATCGAAATCCAAACCAAGTTTTGCCGACAATCCATCTAAAAATCGGGAGTGATCATGGAGCCAGCGTTCTGGCAGCAGCGGTGGGCCGACAACCAGATCGGTTTTCATCAAGCGCAGGTGAACCCTTATCTGCAACAGTATTGGCCACAGCTGCAGCTGGCGCCGGGCAGCCGCGTGCTGGTGCCGCTGTGTGGCAAGAGCCTTGACCTGGCCTGGCTGGCGGGGCAGGGGCACCGAGTGTTGGGGGTCGAGCTGTCACGGCAGGCGGTGCAGGCCTTTTTTCGTGAGCATGGGCTGGAGCCACAGGTGGCGCAACAGGGTGCCTTCGAAGTCTGGCGCAGTGGCGATGTGGAGCTGTGGTGTGGCGACTTCTTCGCCTTGCGCGCGGCGGATGTGGCGGATTGCGTGGCGCTCTACGATCGCGCCGCACTGATTGCCCTGCCACCTGAAATGCGTGTGGATTACATGCGTTTGCTGTCGCAGGTATTGCCGACAGGTGCCGGGCTGCTGGTGACCTTGGATTATCAGCAGGAACTGCTGGCCGGGCCGCCGTTTTCGGTGGCCGACGATGAGGTGAGGCACGGGTTTGCCGGTTGGCAGGTCGAGGCGCTCGAAGCGCAGGAAGTGATCAGCCAGAGCCCGAAGTTCCTGCAGGCCGGGGTCAAGAGCCTGGTTGAGCGGGTATATCGCGTGAAGTTCTGAGCGAAAACGAAAAAGGGCGACCGAAGTCGCCCTTTTTTGCCTGATGGATCAACCGCGGCGGCGCAGGGCCTCGATGCGGTCTTCCAGCGGCGGGTGGCTCATCAGCAGGCCGGCCAGGCCGTGCTTGAGGCCGCCATTGATGCCGAAGGCCTTCATGGTGTCGGGCATGTGCACCGGCAGGCCTTGTTCCACGCGCAGGCGTTGCAGGGCGCCGATCATTGCAGCGGTACCGGCCAGTTGCGCACCGGCTTCGTCGGCACGGTACTCGCGGCGGCGCGAGAACCACATGACGATCATGCTGGCGAGGATGCCCAGGATCAGCTCGGCGACGATGGTCGCCACGTAGTAGGCAATGCCTTGGCCCTCTTCATTCTTGAAGATCACCTTGTCGACGAAGTTGCCGATGATGCGGGCGAAGAACATCACGAAGGTGTTCACCACGCCCTGCACCAGCGCCAGGGTGACCATGTCACCGTTGGCCACGTGGCCGATTTCGTGGGCCAGCACAGCGCGCACTTCATCGGGCGAGAAGCGCTCCAGCAGGCCTTGGGATACCGCGACCAGCGCGTCGTTGCGGTTCCAGCCAGTGGCGAAGGCGTTGGCCTCGTAGGCCGGGAAAATGCCCACCTCTGGCATTTTGATGCCCGCTTCGCGGGACAGCTCTTCGACCGTTTGCAGCAGCCACTGCTCGTGGCGGGTGCGCGGCTGGCTGATGATCTGGGTACCGGTGGTCATCTTCGCCATCCACTTGGAGATGAACAGCGAGACCAGGGAGCCAGCGAAGCCGAACACGGCGCAGAAGACCAGCAGGCTGCTGAGGTTGAGGTCAACCCCGTTGGCGGCCATGAACCCGTTGAAGCCGAACAGGCTCAGGGTAATGCTTGCAACCAGCACCACCGCAAGGTTGGTGGCTACAAACAACAGAATGCGCATCATGGTTGTTACGTTCTCCTGACGGATGAGTTGTCGCTTACTGCGGGGTATATAAGGTCCCGGCCGCCAGGATTCAATCGGGCGACTATTTCAAACTGTGTACGGCGGAGTATGGCAGAGGATTTTGCGCGGGCAGTGAGATAGAGCGTTGCAGGATGTAAGAAACATCCTGCGATAGTGCAGGGGGCTGCTTTGCAGCCCATTCGCGGGGCAAGCCCGCTCCTACAGAGGATTGCGTGACTCTGTAGGGGCGGGCTTGTCCCGCGAAGAGGCCATCAGCTACTGCGAATAAGTCCGCAGGAAGTTACCGATCCGACCAATCGCGGCTTCGAGGTCATCCACTCGCGGCAAGGTCACCACGCGGAAGTGGTCCGGCCACGGCCAGTTGAACGCCGTGCCCTGAACGATCAGCAGCTTTTCCGACAACAGCAGGTCGAGGGCGAACTTCTCGTCGTTGAGGATCGGGCAGACCTTCGGGTCGATCCGCGGAAATGCATACAGCGCGCCCATCGGCTTCACGCAGCTGACGCCCGGGATTTCGTTGAGCAGCTCGTAGGTGCGGTTGCGCTGTTCCAGCAGGCGGCCTGGCGGCAGCACCAGGTCGTTGATGCTCTGATAGCCGCCCAGGGCCGTCTGAATGGCATGCTGGGCCGGCACGTTGGCGCACAGGCGCATGTTGGCCAGCATGTCGATGCCTTCGATGTAGCTCTGGGCGTGGTGCTTGGGCCCGGAGATGATCAGCCAGCCGGAGCGGAAACCGGCCACTCGATACGACTTGGACAGGCCGTTGAAGGTCAGGCACAGCAGGTCCGGGGCCAGCGAGGCGGTGCTGATGTGCACGGCTTCGTCGTAGAGGATCTTGTCGTAGATCTCGTCGGAGAACACCACCAGGTTGTGCTGGCGGGCCAGTTCCAGCATGCCCAGCAACAGTTCCTTGGAGTACACCGCGCCCGTCGGGTTGTTCGGGTTGATGATCACCAGGGCCTTGGTGTTCGGGGTGATCTTGGCCTTGATGTCTTCCAGGTCCGGGAACCAGTCGGCCTGCTCGTCGCACAGGTAGTGCACCGGCTTGCCACCGGCCAGGCTCACCGCGGCGGTCCACAGCGGGTAGTCGGGGGCCGGGATCAGTACTTCATCGCCGTTGTTCAGCAACGCTTGCATCGACATCACGATCAGCTCGGAGACACCGTTGCCGAGGTAGATGTCCTCGATGGTGACGCCTTCGATCTCCTTCTGCTGGCAGTACTGCATCACTGCCTTGCGCGCGCTGAACAGGCCCTTGGAATCGCTGTAGCCCTGGGCGGTGGGCAGGTTGCGGATCACATCCTGAAGGATTTCGTCCGGCGCCTCGAAGCCAAACGGCGCCGGGTTGCCGATGTTCAGCTTGAGGATGCGGTGGCCTTCCTCTTCCAGGCGTTTGGCGTGCTTGAGCACTGGGCCGCGAATGTCATAGCAGACATTGGCGAGCTTGTTCGATTTGCTGAACTGCATGATGTGGTCCCGATTGAGAATACGCACTGCGGCCCTTTGCGAAACGTTCGAAAGGTTTGAAAGGGCAGGAAGCGGGTGCCAGACTGGAAGCCTTGCACACGAAGCCAACTAATATACGTGCCACCCGCGCTACGGAAAAGACGGCGTGAGGTGAAATTCAGCCTGCCGAGGTTCACTTATGCAAAAGATCGACAAGACACTTGAAGAATGGCGCGAAATGCTCGACCCCGCCCAGTATCAGGTGTGCCGCCTCAAGGGCACTGAACGGCCGTTCAGCGGCAAGTACAACAGCGAGCGCCGTGCCGGCGTGTACCACTGCATCTGCTGTGACCTGCCGCTGTTCGACTCGCAGACCAAGTTCGATTCCGGCTGCGGCTGGCCGAGCTTCTACGCGCCGATCGAGGAGAGCGCGATGGTCGAGATCCGCGACACCTCCCACGGCATGATCCGCACCGAGGTCACCTGCGCCCAGTGCGATGCGCACCTGGGCCACGTGTTCCCCGACGGCCCGCCACCGACCGGCCTGCGCTACTGCATCAACTCGGTATGCCTGGACTTCAAACCCCGCGACGGAGCCTGAAAATGGCCGGATCGATGCTGGACATCCCCTGCGTGACCCTGGGCGGCGAGCAGAAAAAGCTCGGCGACTTCGTCGGCAAGGCGCTGCTGGTGGTCAACACCGCCAGCCAGTGCGGCTTCACCCCGCAGTACAAGGGCCTTGAGCAGTTGTGGCGGGACTACCGCGAGCGCGGCCTGGTGGTGCTGGGCTTCCCTTGCAACCAGTTCGGCAAGCAGGAGCCGGGTGATGCGCGGGACATTGCCCAGTTCTGCGAAGCCAATTTCGGCGTGAGTTTCCCGCTGTTTCGCAAGATCGAGGTCAACGGCCCTGGCGCACATCCGCTGTTCGTCGAACTCAAGCAGCGCGCCCCTGGCCTGTTGGGCACGCAGAAGATCAAATGGAACTTCACCAAGTTCCTGGTCGACCCGGCCAGCGGCAAAGTCACCCGCTACGCGCCGACCACCAAGCCCCAGGCCCTGGAAGCTGACATCCAGCGCCTGCTCAGCCGCTGAGCGGCACCCAGTGGTCGATCAGCGCCAGTAGCTCCTCGCGGCGGAACGGCTTGGCCAGGTAGTCGCTCATGCCCGCCGCGCGGCAGCGCTCGCGCTCTTCGGGCATGGCGTTGGCGGTCAGGGCGACGATCGGCAGCTCCGGCCAGCGTCCGCTCTGGCGAATCCGCCGGCTGGCTTCATAGCCGTCCATCACCGGCATGTTGCAGTCCATCAGCACCAGGTCGAAGTCTTCCCGCTCCAGCCATTCCAGAGCCTCGACGCCTTGGGTGGCGACCTGCACTTGGCAGCCGAGCTTGGCCAGCATGCCCTTGGCCACCAGCTGGTTCACCGGGTTGTCTTCTACCAGCAGGATGCGCGCGCGGCCGTCGGCGACGGTGAGCAGCGGGGTGGCCAGCGGGTGCTCCGGGGCATGCCCCTGCAGGGTGCGGCGCAAGGTCTGGTACAGGGCGTTGCGCGCCAGTGGCCGGGCCAGCTGGTGCAGTGGCGCCAGTTGCGCCGATTGCTCGCTGGGCAGGAAGTTGCCGTAGGCGGTCACCAGCAGGATGGGGGCCTTCAGGGCCGGGCGCAGCTGGAACAGCTGCTCCAGGTCGTCGGTGATCAGCAGGTCGATGCTGTTGTCGAGGGCTGTGCTGCTGTCGTGCCGCTGGTAATCCAGCCCCCAGCCGGGCAGCAGGCCTTGCAGCAGTTCGCTGAGGCCGCTGCCGGCGTCGCTGAGGGCGACCACCTTGCCCTGCAGGGCGGCCGGCGCGATGGCTTCGGTGTGGGTGGTCAGCGGCAGTTCGGCGCTGAAGCGGCTGCCAAAGCCAGGCTCGGACTGGATGTGCAGATGGCCCTGCATGGCCTTGCACAGGTTGCGGGTCAGGGCCAGCCCCAGCCCGGTGCCGCCGTACTGGCGGGTGATGCCGGCGCCCGCCTGGGTGAACGGCTGGAAGATGCGCGCCTGGGCCGCTTCGGGAATGCCGATGCCGGTGTCGCGCACTTCCAGGCGCACGCCGCCGACGATCGTTACCAGGCGCACGTCGACGCGGCCGAAGCGGGTGAACTTGAGGGCGTTGGACAACAGGTTGCTGACCACCTGGCGCACCCGCGTCGGGTCGCCCAGCACCGAACTGGGGAAGCGGTCGGCGATCAGGCAGGTCAGCTCGACGCTTTGCGCAGCGTTCTGCGACAGCAGGTTGGCGGTGTCCTCGACCATCGCGCCCATGTCGAACGGAATGCGTTCCAGCTCCAGCTGCCCGGCATCGAACTTGGACAGGTCGAGGATATCGTTGAGCAACTCCACCAGCACCTTGCCCGAGTCATGGGCGATCGACAGCTGCTGGCGCTGCTCACCGGCCAGCGGGCTGTCCAGGGCCAGGGCGATCATGCCGAGCATGCCGTTTAGCGGGGTGCGGATCTCGTGGCTCATGTTGGCCAGGAAGGCCGCGCGCGCCTGGGCCATGTCGAGGGCACGCTGGCGGGCCTCTTCCAGCTCCTGGTTGGACTGGCTGAGGCGGCTGTTGCTGGCCTTGAGCTCTTCGGTACGTGCCGAGACGATGTCCTCCAGTTCGTTGAGGTACTGGGTCAGGCGGTTTTCCGCAGTGCGCCGCTGCTGGATCTCGGTGGACATGCTGACGAACTGCTGGTTGGCGACCTTGACCAGCACACCGATCTCGTCGAGTTCGTGGCCGGGCGGGCAGTTCACCCGCGTTTGCCCGGGCTGGCGCGGGTCGCGGCCGGTGAGGGCACCGATCACCGTCACCAACGGCTTGGTCAGCAGCCTGTGGAACAGTGCCAGGAGAATACCGGTGAGCACCAGGCTGCGGGCAAAGCCGTTGAGCAGGGTGACCCCGGCGCGGTCGAGGAAACGGCTGCCGAAGGCGTAGGTGTCGACGTCCAGGTACAGCGTGCCGAGATATTCGTCGGGCATGTGGGTGAGGAACAGGCGCTCCTTGAACTGGCGTTGCTCGCCGAACAGGAAGTCGCTCAACATTCGGTAGCGATCGTGCAGGCGCGGGCGCTCGACGTCAGCCAGTACGGTTTCGTTGTTGTCGATCAGCCGTGCACGGATGATCGCCGGTGACTGCAGCAGGCCGCGGGTCAGCTCCAGGGCCAGCTCCGAATCGATGTTGTAGGCGATGCGCGAGGCCGGATTGTGGCTGATTTGCAGCAACGCCCGCACTTCGCGGTTGATGGATGCGTCTTCGCTGGCATAATCGATGCCGATCTGGATGAGACTGAGCAATGTTCCCAGGATGAAGCCGACCAGGACTGTCAACCGGGCTTGCTTGTATGACAGGCGATTGGTGAACTTGATATCCATGAGTCCCGAGCCGGTTTCACGTCCCTTGCGCTGCGCAAGCATAGCCGATCAGCCCCGGCTGCTGGCGGGCCTGTCACACATTCAGCTTTAAATCTCACCTGTCTTGCTAGGAGTCGTCATGGACGCTCGCTTGAATGCTTTCCTGGAACGCGCGGAATCGGTGCTGGCGCGTCTCGAACCCTTGCTGCCGGCGCCGCGCCCGCAGATCGACTGGAGCACCACTCTGGCTGCGCGCTGGCAGCGCGACGGCCGCACCGGCTACCTGATGCCGCTGGACGTCAGCCTGGACATCCGCCTGACTGACCTGATTGGCGTGGATAAACAGCGCGAGCAGCTGGGCCGCAACACCCATCAGTTCATCAACGGCATGCCGGCCAACCACGCCTTGCTGTGGGGCTCGCGAGGCACCGGCAAGTCGTCGCTGGTGCGCGCCCTGCTGGCTGAGCATGCCGATGCCGGGCTGCGCCTGATCGAGATCGAGCGCGACCACCTGGCCGACCTGCCGCGCGTCGTCGAGCAGCTGCAGAAGCTGGCGCAGCGCTTCATCCTGTTCTGCGACGACCTCTCGTTCGAAGCCGGGGAAGGCGACTACCGGGTGCTCAAGAGCGTGCTCGACGGCTCGCTGGAGCAGGCGCCGGACAACGTGCTGCTGTACGCGACGTCCAACCGCCGCCACTTGGTGCCGGAAAAACAGAGCGACAACGAAAACTGGAAAATGATCGACGGCGAGCTGCACCCCAATGAGGCGGTGGAAGACAAGATTGCCTTGTCCGACCGCTTCGGCCTGTGGCTGTCGTTCTACCCGTTCAGCCAGGAACACTTCCTCGACGTGGTCGAGCACTGGATCGGCCAGCTGGCCCGCCCTGCTGGCCTGGCCTGGCAGCGTGACGAAGCCCTGGAAATTCTCGCCGTGCGCTGGGCCACAGGCCGCGGCAACCGTAATGGCCGTTGTGCCTATCAGTTCGCCCGCTACTGGGTCGGGCTGCAATTGCTGGAGCAAAAGTAAACATGATCGACCTCAATGCCAGTGGCGCCGGCCTCGACGGCTACAACCTGCTGGCCGCGCAAGTGCAGGCGCTGTTCGCCGACGAGCGCGACTTCATCGCCAATGCCGCGCAGTTTTCGGCGTTTCTCTACAACCAGGTAGACGACCTGAACTGGGCGGGATTCTACCTCAACCGCAACGAAGAGCTGGTGCTCGGCCCGTTCCAGGGCCAGGTGGCCTGCGTGCGCATTCCGTTCAGCAAGGGCGTGTGTGGCGCGGCCGCGGCTACCCGGCAGACCCAGCGGGTCGAGGATGTGCATGCGTTTGCGGGGCATATCGCCTGTGACAGTGCGTCCGCCAGCGAACTGGTGATTCCGCTGGTGAAGGAAGGGCGGTTGATTGGCGTGCTGGATCTGGACAGCCCGAAGTTGGCGCGTTTCAGTGAGGCGGACCAGGTGGGGCTGGAAAGGTTGGCAGCGATCTTCCTGGAGCTGACCGACTGCTGATGCTGTGCTGCCTGTACCGGCCGCGAAGAGGCCGGTACAGGTTAAAGGATCAGTCGTAGATCACCCGCTTTTTCCAGGTCTCGTCCTCGTCGGTCTTGAGCCCCTCGGTCAATTCGTTCTGTTCGTTCTCTGCCGGTTCCATCTTGTCCAGCACCTGGGCATTGGCCCGCGCCAGCAGTTTTTCCAGATAGGTCAGCTGCTCTTCATACACTCTCGGTTCCGGCTGCTTGCGCAGGTACTGCACGCCGCGCTCGAAGGCCAGCCGCGCCTGCCCCGGCTGTTCCTGTTGCAGCGCCTGCTGGCCGAGGTTGTTGAAGAACTCGATATGTAGCAGCACCAGGATATGGCGGATCTCCTTGACCCACTGCTTGGCTTCGTTGGTATGCAGCACGTTTTCCTGGCTGCCCTTGACGATCTGGTTGTGCAGCGCCTCGAGCAGGAAGCGCACATCCTTGGCCTTGACCTCGGTCTGGATCGGGCAGGGCGGGTTGTTCACTGGGATGCGTTCACCCTGGGCGACCAGCCCTTCGAGTTCGGCGATGCGTGCCTTGAGTTGCGCGTTGTGCTTGTCCAGCGCCAGTTGCCGCTGGTTGAGGTTCAGCTCCAGGCGCGCCAGCAGCAGCTTGAGGGCCGGGGTCATGAACTGGCCCGGGAAGGTCTCGGTGATTTCGCCACAGCGGCGTACCCGGTCAGCGAGTTCGACTTTCAGCCGCGCGCGTTCGAGCTTGCTGTTTTCGACCACGTTGTTGAGGTAGCCGATCACGATCAGCAACGCGATACCCGCCACGATGAGCAGAGTGATCAGAAGTGGTGTCACCGTTAACGCCTCATCAATAGGTTTGCATATAGAGTGTAGGAGCGAGCTTGCTCTCGAGAGGCCTTGGCAGGCAAATCTCTCGTTCTATCGGCAATCAGCCTTATAGCTGCATGCTGGCACATTGATGGTGAGCTTGCCCGAGGTGTCGTCAGAAAATCAACGCCAATCCGTCGGCGGCGCCTTGTGGCACCTTCTATATGGGCCGAAGTCATTGATTTAAATAAATTTCTACAAAAGGGTTGACGGCCCTTCCAACCATCCATAGAATGCGCGCCACTTGCAGCGTAAAGCACACAGCGAAACGCGGCAGGGAGTGAAAGCAGGCAGTAATGCCAGCAGCGTGTCCCCTTCGTCTAGTGGCCTAGGACACCGCCCTTTCACGGCGGTAACAGGGGTTCGAGTCCCCTAGGGGACGCCAAATTGCGGGAATAGCTCAGTTGGTAGAGCACGACCTTGCCAAGGTCGGGGTCGCGAGTTCGAGTCTCGTTTCCCGCTCCAAATTCTCCGGCAACGCTTAACGGCGGGGCGGGAAATAGAAATCCAGTCTGGATCGTGAGGTTCAGGTGCTGGTGCACTGAAAAGTGTTGTGTGTCCCCTTCGTCTAGTGGCCTAGGACACCGCCCTTTCACGGCGGTAACAGGGGTTCGAGTCCCCTAGGGGACGCCAAATGCGGGAATAGCTCAGTTGGTAGAGCACGACCTTGCCAAGGTCGGGGTCGCGAGTTCGAGTCTCGTTTCCCGCTCCAGTTTAAATACTGTGGCGTTCGCACGGTGCAGTGGTGGTGAGGGTCTTAAAGGCGCCTCACGCCGATTAGCGGTAAAGCTTCAAAATGCGGGAATAGCTCAGTTGGTAGAGCACGACCTTGCCAAGGTCGGGGTCGCGAGTTCGAGTCTCGTTTCCCGCTCCAATTCAAAAAACCACTCCAGCAGGAGTGGTTTTTTTTTGTCACTTTTCCAGCATTACCTCAACAAGCGGGAATGGGATCCAGTTTTTCTTGTCGTCCACGCTGAAAAAGGCCTCGATTTTCAGCGCGGTCGGGACAACGAAGACACCCATATCGGTAAGGGTCACTTTACCCACCGTCATGGCCACAGGCGAAGGTACCGGTATGGCATCCGCGACCACGACCGGGTCTTGGTTGCCATCCTGGCGCTCGCCGCTGATGTGGAGCCTGACAAACTGGCTGGTATCCATCAGTGGCCAGCGCTCAAGGGTAAAGGTCGCGCCCGTGCCGATATTGCTCAGTTTCAACACCTTGCCGGTGATCTTGTCGCATTGAGGTGCCTCCAGGGTGCTGGGCACATCAATCTTCAAACTGTGCACGGCCGATTCATAGGGCATGTCGCGACGTGTTACCACGAAATACAGTTCCAGATCGCTGCCCATGCGTGCCGCAACATTCGCTTTGGGGATGGGGCAAACGATATCACCGGAAGCAATGCTCACGGGTGCGCTGTAGGCGCCGTGCTCACCCGGCCGGCCCCAGTGAACCATCACATCGTCATTGGGGTCGAAGCGGTTCACTGCTTCGATGACTACTGTTGCACCGTTCACAGCCCGGACCGGGTCCAGGGTACTGCTGTCGCCGCCGGTGCTGCCTGTTTCTTTCACGTAGGGGGAGGAGAACGTGGTTGGCAGCGGGGTGGCGTTGCACTGTAATGGCAAGACCGCCGAGGTTTGAATCGGGGTTTTGGCACGGTCCTGGACCGTGTAGTACAGGTAGCGCAACCCGTCCCCCAGGTTGCGTATGAACGCTCCGGGGAACTTGATCTGCAGGGGCTGGGTAGTATCGCTCAGCTTCAAGGTCCAGGTGTCCACCTGCTCGGTGCCTGTAGGTGTTGTGCTCCAGTACCAGGTCAACACATCGCCGGGGCGGATGTCAGCATAGGACGGGATCGTGGCTGGCAAGGCATCACCGTTTGCCCATAGGTAGGCATCGGTAACCCCGTCTTCGCCGACGACTTCGCCTGCGACCTGCAGGCGGCTGTCAGTGGGTAGTTTGGGTGGGGTGGTATCCGTGGTGATGGTCAGGGGTTCGGAGGTCGAGCTGTTATTGGCGTAATTTACAACCGTGTAGGTCAAGGTGTGCGGACCATCTTCGTTCAGCAAGCTGGTGGGCACCATGATGAAAAGGTTTTTTTCATCGATCGGTCCGGGATAATCCTTGGGACCGAAATCGTGGCCATCCCAGTGCAGCGTCACTTTATCAATATCCTCTGGGTCTTCGGTTGAGTGTGCCCACTTCTCGAACGCCACCTTCAACGGGGTCTGCGTTGCGCTGTAGGGCAGCAGGTTGGTCTCGCCGCCCTCGATGTCGGCAAGCAACCCCTCGATGACAACGGGCTTGAGCAAGTTGTCCGGGTTGGTACGCCGCAAAAAAAGGCGAGTAAAAAGTGAGTGCAAGATGGATTTCAAAGACATTGAATTGCCTCCAGGGCGCAAGAATCTGTACCCGTAGTAAGCCCTGCAAAAACCCTAAGGCTGCTGCAGGGCGTTGTCGCTACCAGTTGTATCGCACGCCTACGCTGGCGCCCCACGGTTGCTCGAGGCGTTCGCCGTTGGCGTAGTCGAACTCCGCATGCACCTGCCATTGCTCGGCCCAGGCCGCCACCACGCCAACACCCAGTTCTGCACGGGAACCCGCCAGGTCGTTGTCCAGGCTGTTGCCATTGACCTTCACGCGGTTGTTGTTCACGAACTCATGGGCCCCGGCGACCTTGAGGTAAGGCTGGATCATGCGGCCCTGGCCATAGTCGAAGGTGCGTCCGGCGGTTGCGCCAAGCTTGCCCTGTAGCGAACGCGTGTCGTCGCCGGAGGCTTGCATGCCATTGGCCAGGTGATACGACTGCCCTTCGATGGTCATGGCGGCCAACTGCGCATAAGGCTCGATGAAGTAGCCATCATCCAGCTTGATGTGCCGGCCGACCTCCGCCGAGACACCGAGGCCGTGGTTGCTGTAGTCACCCTTGGTCTTGCTGCCATCGCTCAGTTGCACATCGGCACGGTTCTGGTAACGGTTGAACTTGGCAACGCCGTCGAAGTAGTAGCCACTCTGTGGGTCGAGCCAGGTGGTGTAGGCACCGATGTGGTAGCTGTCGACCTTGCCCGAGCTGCCGCCTTGCAGGTTCAGGTCGGAGTTGCTGTAGCCTGCAGTTACCCCGAGCAGCCAGTTACCGTCACCGGCAGGCAGGCGGCCATCGGCACCGAACGACAACCCTTGCTGCTGCTGTTTGTAACCAAACCCGGAGGTGGAGGCGTTGTACTGGTTGCCATAGCTGCGCATCCAGGCACCTGCCGCGCCATCGTTGCGACGCACTTCGCCCATGCGGCTACGTAGTGTGGTGAGCTCGCCGTACCAGACGGTAGGGGCGGTGTTGGCCAGGGCCAGGATGGTTTTCGTGCCGTTGCTGAGCGAACGCATCGAGGCGTCCAGGTACCAGTCATTGCCATGCTGCACCAGGCCATAGGCAAAGGTGCCCAGGTCAACTGGCCCGCCGGCCAGCGAGAAGCTCGCGTCACCGGCTGCGGTATGCACCATGTGCAGGTTGGTGTCGGCCAGTGGGTCCTTGCCCGTGCTGGCCACGCGGATCTGGTGGTTGCCGCTGGCGTTGCCAGTCACTTCCAGGAAGTCGGTTTTGCCGTCGGCGAAGTCGACGTTCATGATGAAGGTGCCGTTACCCTCCAGGTTGGCCACTTGCAGTGCGTAGAACTTGTCCTTTTCGTTCTCGTCGTCATTGTCGTGAAAAGCCACGGCGCCGCCGTCCATCGCCAGGTGTTTGAGCTCGGCGTCGCCGATCAGGGTCCACTGCCCGCCGCTGTTCAAGTCCAGTTTGTCGAGGTTTTCCAGGCGGCCCTTGAGAATGGCCAGGTTTTCCAGGGCCAGCTTGGCGCTACCGCCTTCGGCGACAACGATATCGCCTTCCAGCTTGCTGGCGCTGACCAGGATGTCTGCGCTGCTCAGGGCGCCGACTCGCACCAGGGTGCCGTTACCGGCCTTGAGGGTAGAGCCATTCATTATCTTGATGTCGGCGGTGGTCGGCAGGCGGCCCGAGATGCCGACAGTGATGGCCGAGCCGGTCCTGCCTTCTACGTGGCTGGCATCCAGCAAGACTGTGCCGACGCCGGCAGGGTTGCCGTTGTCGCCGCGGACGCGGATGCCCTCTCCGGCGCCGATGATACTGCTGCCTGCAGAGGCATTCACGATGCCATCGTACAGGTTCACCCCTGGGGCGTTGGGGTTGGTAGCCTCCAAGTGGCTGCCAAACAGGTTCAGCTCGCTGGTGTTGACCAATGCACCCATGCTGCTGCCGATGATGGTGCTACCGTATGCATTGATTTTCGCGTTCTCACCGGCTTCTACGCCTTGCCGCTCCGAGGTCACGCGGCTATCGTGGAGGTCGGCTACGCTCTGAGTCACGCTGAGTCCGGCAGTGATGCCTGTCGCGTTGATCTGGCTGGCATTGAACTTGAGGTTTGAGCCGCCACTCAACTCGATCTGCCTGGTTGTGGCACCGTTGGCTGTGAGGGTGGCTCCCTTGATTACCCTGAAGCTGTCTGGCGCGGTGTTGCGGTCGATCGTGGTATCGAACTCGATGGTGGTCAGCGCCCAGCTGCTCGGGCTGAGCAGCAGAAGTGGGCCTAAAGAGGCGATGCGCAATGCGCGTCGCATAGGTGAAGGGTAGAATGCTGACATGCGGATTACCTGCGATTTGTCCAAGTCGGAAAGGGTCGGCTGGCATCGCCAGGGCCGACCAATCGCGCCGAATTCTAGGCATTTACCGAACTTTTCCTGTAGGAAAAGTCCGGTAAATGCGACGACTATTCCTGTGCTCGGCGGGCTGTAGTTAAATCTTCACCCCGCCCACAGGCGTCTTGGTCAAGGTTTGACAGGTAGCGGGCAGCTCCCACCGGTAGGTTCACCTAGGGCAACCCTTATCGTTGCAGGTTTCGACTTGAGAGGCTTACCATCTAACTCGAAGCTGTACTCAACACGCCCGCGGCCCTCCGGCTGTGAGATGTCGGTGCTAAAAATAGGCAAGATGTGCTTTTCGTAGGGTTTGATTTCCCACTGGAAACCTTCTTCGGCTTGTTCCTTAGTGAAATCGAGAGCTATCTCCAGTCCGGCCCCGGAAATTGGATTTTCACCGGTGCGGCCGAGCAGGGGGGTCCATTTCATGTTGATTTTCCCACCTGCAGGCAGGTACTCGCTTAGACCGTGGACAGTCACCAGAAACGCGGGTTCACCGTCAGGGTTTTTGGGGTCGACCCATAGCGATTCGCAACCGAGAATTTTGCCTTCGCCACTAACCGAGCGCTCGAACACGGCCGGGTCCGGTTCAATGATAATGGCGTCAACATCGACCAATTGACTTATTGAGTGCTGTTGATTGTCTTCGCCCGTTTCCTTGAGGAATATGCAGTGCACCGGCGTTTTGGAGCTGTTACCTGCTTTCTCGACCACGTCCCACTCGAGGTTGACTGTGATGGGGTCCACTGCAGTATCGATGATTACTTCAAGTGGTGTATCTGGGGCCGCAGGGTCAGGTACCACGATCCCGCCCCAGGAGAACCTCATCCGTTGACCATCTTTGAGATCAGGGTGCAGATCCCACGTCAGTTGGACGGGTTGGCCTGCGTCTTCCTCCCTTAGTTTGTTGTCCTCGGGAGTTACGGCGCCTTTGATCACGGGGGCGCGCAGCTCCGGGTTAATCGGGCCTGGTTGGATAGGGTCCGGGTCGGGGCCTGCGGTCGACAAGTCGACGTTCACATCCGTGCTTTCCAGCCCGTAGGAAACATCATGGCGCAGTATTCGATAGCTGACGGTGGCAGTTTGGGGAGAGCCAAGTGAGAAGTCGTAGGCCGCTCTCAGGGTCGCGTAGGGGATGCGGATGGAATGCGGCATACCGCTAGTGCCAATTTGCACTTTAAAGGGATCGGAGTTGCCCCAGGTTACTTCGGCGAAGTCATCGGATCGATGATTGTCATATTCAATTTGGGTGACGACGCCAAGTCGTACATCGTCCAGGTCGATCAGGCCACCATCTGCCGCCAGTGGAACGACCGGTGGCTTCAGGTTAGCGGGCAGTGCACCTAAGTTAACGGTGATTTTTACCAGGTGGGAGATGCGGCTGACATGGGTAGCAGGGTCTATCAGGATGTAGGCAAGATAGTAAATACCATCACCCAGTGTTTCAATAGTTGATTTTGGAATTAGCAGCTTTCGGTCTGGGGGTACAGCGCCGCTCTCCACTGGAACTGGCAGCGCGCCATCGGCGGGAGGGGTGTCGGTGAAATAAAGTGCATAGGTATCTTGCTGGCGCTGATTGTCATAAGGCTTCAGTGTAACTTCCAGCCCAGCCGGGGAGCCCACAAAGAACGCATCGGTAATGACGTTGCCTGAAATGACGGGGATCTCCGCAAGTGGGGGATTTTGACTGCCCCAAGGCGGGATTGTGTCGAAAATCAGGTCGAGCGGATCGGACTCTCTATATGTTGAGGAGCTGTGCTTTTTCATTGCGTACCGCAGTTGGCGTTTTCCGTTGACTGGATAATCTGTTACTGGTATTTCAAGCTCGATGTCGCCTATTTGGGTGCTGTCATACTCGTGAATATCACCAATATCCTTGAACTCGCCGACCACTCCTGAAGCGTCGACTTCAGCTATTTGCAGTTTAAGCAAATCCTTATCTTCATCCTCGATTGGGTCTGGCAAAAGCAGCCAAATTGGAACGGTAACGTTGAGAGGGATGCCGAGCCTATCCTTGTGGATGGTGCCTTCGGTAGCCGGGATCACTCCCTCAACTTCGAGCGCCGGGAGCAGGTCTTTTCTGTGGGTCTGAGCCTCTTCAAGATGTTTTTGTGAACGCTCGCTCAGATAATCAAGACGTGCCTGATTTGCAGAGGGTGAATTCATGTATATCGCTCCAGTTTAACGGATGAAAGTGCGCAAGGGTCAGAATTGAAAGTAAGTTTTGGAGCCCTTGGCAGGTTGGTGATCACACACTAGCGTGAAGGGGGGTTCCGGGTAACTGGTAAAAATGCTAGGTAAGGCTGGCACGACTTTTGTTTATATTTTTTATGAGGTACCTGGTAAAAGTGCTAGTTTCAGCCGGCTACCGAATAGGTGTAAAAAAGCCCAACGACGTGGACAGGCAAATGACAGCCAATAGAGTGCTGCCAGCCTGCATCAGGCCGTTTCATAGAGGGCGTTAGCCAGCATTCGCGATGGCCGTCAAATGCACGTCATGTTCCTGGGATGGTTGAGGGTTGAAAAAATGTCAGAGCTGACTTTTGATAAGTTATATGAATGGTTGCAGGAAGAGGCGCGCGCGCTCGGTTGGGGCATGCTTTGTTTCCTGCGCCGGGAAGATCTGGACCGTCTGCTTCTTCAAGTGTATATACGCCGGTTCAACACAGGCGCTTACCTGGCACCGATCTATGGGAGCATTCCCAACGGGGATGATCGGCGCTTTGCGTTGAGCAAGTTCACCCTGGATTGGCCGCGCCTGAGCTTTTCGCCAAAGTTGTCCAATGACTCCAGGGCGCGTTTGTACATGCGGGTGATCGAGGGCATCCAGCTTGGCCTGGTCAATGCGGGGGGGGGATTGGCGCGTCAGGGAAATTCGCGAAACCAGCCCATTGCAGGGGCCGGAACTTAGCCTTGACCTGCTGCTGGCCAACGTACCTGGGGTCGTCGGTGCAGAAGGGCGAGTCAGGCTTGACCTTCGAGAAAGCTCGGACTTCACGATGCAGGTGACCGACGACCCGGTCGAGCAACGGCTGGTGGGCCAGTTCTTCCAGCAGAAGTTTGAAGCATTACCAGATGCGCAGCGGGTACTCCCGCTTGGCCAGATCGAAGCGGGCGGTAATCCTCTTCTGGAGGCAGCATCGTTCTCCTTGCGCACCCAGGCACGTGGGCGCAACGACAAGGATGGCGAAGGCGCGGTGCTCGCGCTGATACGTTACGAGGGTGACAAGGAGGGGGATTACCCCGGACCTGCTTACACATACCTGCTACCCAGCGACAGGGAGTATGACGCTACGGTGCTGTTTGACCCAAACAGGATCATGCTGGCGCAGTTGCTCGAGTCCTTGCGTACGGTCGCGAAAGATGTCGAGTTTGAAATTACCCGAGACGACGAGGGAAGGCCGTCGGGCGCGCGTGCCACACGTGGGCTGATGCAGGTTCCAGGACAAACTGTGACCGAACGGTTTGAAACGGAGCCGGACTTGTGGGGTAGATACTTCAAGATGGTTTTACAACTGAAGATCTCTCCGGTCGATTTGCACATGGCCGAAGTGCTTAATGTATATATGGAAGAGGGCAAGGTCGTCGTTGAATGGCGCCTCAAAGGCGAGATGACCATTGAGCCTTTGGACTTGGATGATGAAACAGGGTACATCAAGAGTAACTTGATCAAATTTGGGTTTGATACTTCGGATTTCTATAAGCCGGCTACGGATGACTTTGAGTATGTGGTGACGTCCACTTATCGTCTGGTAGACGAAGAGGGTGGAACCCTGGAGCATGAAGCATTTGAGATGAAGGAAGTCAAGGCGCCGGCTCCAAAGGTTGGGGAAATTAAACCGCCAGAGAACCCGCGCGATGACCCCATATATTGGCTCATTTTGGGTTTATTTACCGGTGGAATGGTGTGGTTGATTGCGGGTGCCATACTGGTTGCGGTTGCGGCGGTACTGAAAGCTGTTGGAAATCCACAGTTCCCAAGTGTCGAGTCGGTCGTGCGCGACGCCCTTGAGCGAAACTTCAAATTCTCCAGCTCTGTCAAACAATTGGTCCAGGACACCATCAAGCTCAACTTTGGAAATACCATCGTCGGGGAGGATCAGTATGCACCCAATGACATTGCTTTCTTTGGCAATATCAACCCGGCGGTTACTGCGTTCGCGGTAGATCCCATGGAGCATACCTTAACGGTAGGTAGTGCTCCGAAGCAGTTCATTTCGGTCCCGGCCAACAATAACCTGGAATGGTCGATCGAGTCAGTAGTGGACACCGTGCTGGACAGCAAGATCGGTTCCATCAACAAGGACACTGGTTTGTATACCCCGCCAACGGCCAATGAAGTCGATGGCGCCTTCGTGCAACTGCGTGTCAACGCAGTAGACAAGGCGACCCCGACCAACAGCAGTTCGGCATTGGTCACGGTTATGAAAAAAACCGTGCAGATCAATCCGCTGGCTTATGTCGCACAGGCAAAAGCTACGATCAACTTGCAGGCCGGCTACTTCGGTGACGCCAGCAAACTGACATGGGCGCTGAAGAACCCGGGCCATGGAACACTGGTGGGGAGCTGGGCAACTGCGACCTATACGGCACCTGAAAAAATGCCACCCAGCAATCCGCAAGCCCCCGAGGAACTTGCCGCCTACGCTGTCGACGAAGTGCAGTTGAGCGCCCCCGGAGACGGCCATGGCCAGACAGCCGTTCTGATCACTGAAAGCGCGGATAAACTGCCGTTGGTGATAAGCCGGGTTGTTGACCCAACCAATGGCACCGTGCAGTTGACGGCCAAGGTCAACGGCAACCCGGTATCACCGGCAAAGGTCGTGTGGGGAGTCAGGTATGGCTCGCAATCGGGTGAGATTGATCCGGCAACGGGTATCTTCAAGCACCTCCCATCCGGGAGCGACCTATTCGCCCTGATTACCGCCTCTGTTGACGGAGGGTTTTTGGGCACCTTTGAAGGCTATGTGCTGCAAACCCTGCCACCGGTAGCGCTGGAGGACGCGGTACAGGGCGTGGGGGCTTACCAGGTTCAGAAGCACAACCCAGTGGCTGAGCGACACGGGCCCTCGAATGTGAAAAGGCGAGCCCCACTGAGTAAATGGCTGGCCGACAACCCCGATCTACAGCAGTGGGACAGCATTACAGGCGTATCCCTGTCCGCAGGTAATGCTTCGCTGAGTCAGACTCACGCTTCCCACCTTGAGCAAGGGCAGGGTATCGATAACATCTCGGGCGAACTCGAGATTGAAATGACGGATATCGTCTATCACTTCGCCGGTTACCAGATGTCAGCGCCCCAAGTCGGCATTGGCCGAGTCAGCTATGAAAATGCGCGTCTGGACATGCTCGCCAATCTGCACGGCGGCACCTTGGTCAAGGCCCAGAAGCCATACAAGGTGCTCAGCCTGGCGGCGCACGACCCCCTTGACTACCTGGAGTTAAGCCAACAGGTCCCTTTGGTGTTCAAGGAGGGGGCGCTGGTGCTGGATGTTTCCAAGGGCGAAAACGTGCGCTTGGCCGTAAGCGATGATCTGGCCGAGCAGAGTCTGGCCGGTGACTGGCTTCAGCAGCAGCTTCCAGCCAACCCGGGCAAGCTCGATTACTCAATGCTTTCGGCCCCCCACGCCGGGCCAGAGCGGGCCCTGCAGGCTGCCTACCTTGGTACTCAGGCCGATGACGAGGGTAAGGGCGATACGTTGGTGATGTTCGCCTCTTCTGGCTACGGTCGTGAAGGCAACTTCCCTGGCCAGGCCAGCGACTTCCCACGGCTGTTGCCGACGCCACCTCAGCCAGATGCCGCTGTTGAGTTGCTGAGCTCACGATTGTTGCATCGCAATGCCTACCTGAACGGCTTCAAAGGGCAGTTGACGGATGCGATCTTCGATGAGGTGTATCAGGATGGACGGCTCGCCAGCATGGTTGCCAGCGCGGGCAGGCTGCAGGTACCTGATGCTCAATACCCATCCAGCGATTACCTTTTCAAGGTGCAGGCCTTCGATTTGGACGTGGCTGGCGGGCTACAGGCCCGTTTCGAGTTGGACTGGGCCAGCCAGCACCTGAACATTGACTGCAGCATGACGTTCAGTTGTCAGTCCGAGCACCAGGCCGCTGCGGAAGTGTATACGGCCACGTTCGAACTGTCCCTGCACCATCGCTACTATTTGTTGGCCGGTACAGAGCCCGGCCCCTACTGGCTGGAAGGGCAGTTCTTCTCGCCTTGGCCTGAACAACAGGAAGCACGTGTGCTCAAGGGCCTGCCTGAAGGCGATGAGTACGCAGAACTGAGGGTGCAGGCTGAAGATTTTGCTGCCTTCGTGATTCGGCAGGCGATCCTGCAAGGGATGGTGCGTGCACTTGATCCGGCAGCAGCAGAGCACTGGCTGAAGGGGTTGCAGATCGGGGCATCGACCAAGCTGCAGCCAGGCAGCTTCGAGTTCCCGGGCGCCATGGCCGTCTCGGCGTCGCTGGCCGCCAATGCCGAGCTGCGCATTCGTGATGTTGACGAACCCGTACTGGTGGGGCGCGAACAGCCGCTTGACGTTGAGAACCCCGGGCAGTTGACGTTGACCTGGACGGTTAAAAGCCTCCCGGGTGGCCCGACGCACCCCGGAGTCATCAAGGATGGCAAGTACACCGCACCTTCTGCCGACACCTTGCAGGGGCGTTCCGGGCAAGTGCTTGTGAGCGCCAGTGCTGGGGATCAACGTTGCGACGTCGTTATTACCGTAATGCGCCAAAGTCTGCGGGCGAACCCGTTCATCACCACGATGCAAGCTGGAACGGAGCGGATATTGACAGCCGCAGCGCTGGGCAAGGCGCCATTGAAGTGGACCAATGTCACCAACGACCCTGGGCAGAGCGGTGAATTGGTCGAGGAGGCCCAGGGGCGGCGCTGCCGCTATCTGGCCAAGCCGGCCAACCCGGGCAAGCCCAATACCTATTGGCTGGATGAAATCCAGGTAGCAGGCGCGGATGACAAACAGTCCCTGCATGTTCTGGTGATTCAGCGCGAACCAGCGGTGCTTGTGACACTCGCCGAAACGCCACGCGCCGATGGTCGAATGAAGTTCGTTGCCCGCATCAACGGCAACCTGGTTACCCCTGAATGGCAGTTGGGCGTAGGGCCCGGAACCATCGACGCCGACGGGCTCTATACCCCCCCGCAAAGTGCAGATCTGCCACCCGGCATTCTGGTGCTAGCAACCTTCAAATCAGACGATTTCGGCACCTTCGAAGGGCATCTGATCATGCCACTGCAGGCTACCCGCTTCCCGGGCTTGTGCAGTCAGTTGCTGGCACCACAACCACGTTCGGTGTGAAGCCCCGGCGAGCACTTTCAGGAGAATGACATGCCCATTAACCCTATTGAACACGTGTTGGCCCGAATGACCGGGCGCAATATCACCAGAGGCTGGGGCGCCGTCGCGGCGATCGCCCGCAAGCTGATGAACGATATGCTGCATGAACAATACCGGCAGCGCTTGAGCGACTTGCGTTTCTTGCCGTTGTTCAATGCCGTTGTTGATCACGAAGATCATGTTCGTACCCGCAGCAAGTTGCGCAACATCGAGTTCGGCGCACCTTTGCTGTCGTTTACCAATGCATCGCTCAGTGATTCCAGAGCACAACTGACCTTCCCCATCGTGGCCGGTGAGTACTTGCAACGGTCGCCTTTGGCAGAAAACCTGCTGACGTCTTTCATCATCGATGAAAGCATGGGTTTCACCTTGGTCATGGCGATCGAGCTACGCCTGGTTACCGGTGAAGTCGACCATCGTGGCAGGGTTACGCTGGATTTGCGCGAGGCGTCCAGCTTCAGCTGTAACCTTGCCGGTGCAGCGGAGCACGTCAACGAGCGAATTGCTGCGGCCATTGAAAAAGAGTTCGCAGATTTACCGCAACACCGAGGCCAGTTCGAACTCGGCATGCTCGACTTCTCTGGCTACACGGCACTGACGCCCACGCACTTTCGCATCCTCACCCAGGCGGCGCCGGGTGCCAAGACCTTGGGCGCTGACAACTACGGCGACGGGGCGGTACTGGCGTTCATTCAGTTGCAGGCAAATGATCATGAGGGCGAGTTGCCTGAGCATGATTTCCCTTACCTGATTCCTGATGACCGCAACAGCGACGGCAGCGAGAAGTACTCGGCGACGATGGTGGTGGACAAAAGCATGCTCAAGCATGTCACCGACGACCGTCTGGATGTACTCGCATCGTTGCTGTTCTCGACATCGCACAAGTTCGCCGAGAAGGAACGGCATGAGCCCCATGACCTTGCTGTGTTCGGCACGATCGATGCTGTGCCGGCGTTGTACAGCATCCGTTCGAAAAGCGCGACCATGCTGGCCGGTGAAAAACAGCAATTCACGTTGGTTGACCAGCAGGGGGCGGAGGTCAGGGCGACGAACTGGTTTGCCAGAAGCCGTCAGAGCCGTCTTGCCATTGGCGACGGCAAGATCGACGGTAATGGGCTTTACCAGGCCGTGGGGTTACCTGATATTGGCCACCACAGCCTGACGATCCTGATTACGGCAGAGATCAAAAAGGATAGCCAGATGCACCGTGCTACCACCCAGTTGGTGGTGCACTTCGAGCACGAACAGGTTTCGCCGCAGATCGGCGTGTTCGCAGCGCGCACGCCGATGGTCCTGAGCGCGGCCTTGCAGGCGGATGAAATCAATTGGTCGCTGCTTGGTGAGCAGCACGGCCAGCTTGACCGGGCCCAGGGCAAGCGGGTGACGTTCATCGCCGAGAAGCCTGCCAGCCGACGTCAGCTGAGCGTCCAGCGGGTGCAAGCCAAAGGGCAGCAGCAGCGAATGTCGACCTTGGTCATGCTCAACGGCTTGCAATCGCTGGCCATTGAGCCTGCTCGTACCACGGGCCTGGAGGCGGGCCAGAGCGTATCACTGCGAGAGCGAGACCCGGCGTTCCTTGCCGGAGCACAACGGCGTTGGCGACTGATTGGCCCAGGCCAGCTCGAAGGCCGTAACTACACCGCACCATCGGGCAATGAGCGGGGCACCAGTGTGGTGGTCTGTGAGGCGGTCAATAACGGCGTTGTGCTGGCAGCCGGTTACAGCCTGTTGGCATTTGGCGAGCCGCTGTTGGCAGAGGAAGGGCGCTGGCACGAACTCAGGTATCACAAGGTCACTGTGCCCGGTGGCGACGCCAATGAAAGCTACGGCGAGTTGATCAATCATGGACTCCAGCCGTTGCACGTGGCGGTAGAGATCGAGCCCCTGCCGGTAGATGGGAAATACTATCGCCTCAGCGAGGATGAGCGTGCAAGCATCGGCCTGTATTTCGAGGGGAGTAAACAACGCCTGGTTGCGCTCAATGATGATAACCCCAGTGGTGGCATAGAACAGGATGACCTACATCGGTGGGGAACACGTAATGTGCCTAACCGATTCCAGCCAGCATACCCAGTGTCAATTGAGGCGCGTGAAGAAAACGTGACACGCCGGGTACTCTACTTGCATTGTGGCGATGAGGCCGATGTTGATGTCACGCTTTACAGCGGATTCCGGGTCGATGTCGGTGGTACCGAAACGTCACTCAAGTTTGATTCGCAGATAGTGGTGAGGCCAAAAGCAGCGCCCGTCCGGGATCAGTCAGATTATTACCTGACGCCGGTGCGCGTGGAAGGCGGTGGAGATAATCCCGACCCCAATAGGCCCATTGATCCAGAAATGCCAGATGACCCTGCATTCGATTTTCATTTGAAAACGATCGATTATTGGGTCTTCAGGCTGAAAGATGGCAGTTTTGAGACGGCTGAGTTTATCAAGCGGTCCTCAATCTATCCCGTGCATCAATCAATGATCCGGTGGGAGTCTGAGCATCATAATGAAACGATGTTCAGCTTTACAGGCTCGATTTTCAGGGACCGCTTTTCCAAGGAAGAAGAAAAGTGGATGAATTTGGAAGTCAAGATCGTTTTTGATGAGCGCCTGCAGAAGCTTATGGGTGGGCGCAAAGAGCTTGATACAGACGTGTTGTTGGAGCGCTTCGTTGAAGGTGCCTTTGTCATTACCAATCATCGGGTGCCGGATTTCAGCTACAAGGCGCCAGGTGAGCTTGACCGTGACACGCTTTCGGAAGGTTTCTATGTGCTGTTGCGTGATCATCAGGGGAATCCTCATTACTTGTACTTCAAACATGAGGCGCCTCTTTATTCGAGCCCTCGCAACTACATAGACTATTTTATCTTGTGAGATTGCCGGTTCGCCTGCGCGGCGGGCGAACTGCTCGTTTGAGTCAACTGGAGAACTTTTATGAAAGCGAGCCTGTTTTTTTCTTCGTTGAGCATTCTTTCGCTGCTATTGTTGGGTTGCGCGAAGACTGCGAATGAAAGACATTCCGATTCGGATGCGGTAATTCAGTTTGCAGGTAGTAAGGATGGAAAGCCTGATGTGGGTAATAGTTGCTTATTGATTGTCGAGCGTGGCACGAAGGAATACGTCTTTGGGAAGGATGTTATTTGTCCCAATGATGACATGTATTATTACCAGCTGTGGAACGTTCCTTCTGCTGTTAGGGTAACCTTTCATTCTGAGAAAAGTTGCAGTACGTCAGACGGTGTTGATTGGTATTTTGTTACCCAGACGTACATAAATAATGTTACAGGGAACTGGGAATTGATCTCGAATATCAAGGGCAAAGAGCCGGGAGACATTATTTCGAAAGGGCTTCTCTATAAGCGCGGAAACTATGACCATGGAAATATAGGTGGTAAGTTGTCATGTGTCACCGTTGAGTACTGAACGCTCACTGCCCTCGGTTCGGCTGTAAACAAGCTGTGATGCTGAAGCTTCAACGTGGAGTTCGTCCGACGCCCAAGGGCCCGCAGCCCCCTTGGGCGTCGCATTGTCTTCTGCTCCCTCAGTGGTGCCTGGCAAGATCAACTGTGCAGTGTTGGGTTGGCTGCGCTTAGCAACTGTTTTTCTGCGTTCCAGTCGAAAGGTTCACCGCGCTGCTCGGCCTCGTAGCGGCGCTCTTCCAGATGCTGGTAAAGGTCCAGTTCTGCATCCGGCATGTAGTGCAGGCAGTCGCCGCCGAAGAACCACAGCAGGTCACGTGGTACCAGGTGGGCGACTTGCGGATAGCGCTGGATCACCTGGCAAATCAGGTCCTGGCCCAGGTACTGGCTCTGCAGTGGGTCTTGCGGCAGAAGGGTCAGCAGCTCGTCGAAGCGTTCGAGAAACAGGGCGTGGCTTTCCTCCGGTACCTGCTCTGCTTCACCCAGGGCCACCAGGATGGTACGCAGGTGGTTCAGCAGATGCAGGTGGTATTGCAGGTGGGGATTGGCCATAGGGCGGTCCTCGAGGTGGTTGAAACGGGGGCGGAGTATACGCCGGTTGAGGTCGGGTTGGGGAAGGTGGCCGCAATGCGGCCCCCTTGGTTCAGCGCACCTTGCCTTGCTCCGGCAGTAACTGCATCTTGTCGAAGGCATCCACATCAATCACTGCCCGACGAGCCTGTTCCGCCGCATGCAGCCGTTGCCCTTCGCCGGCCTGCAATGCGCCGGCCTCAACGGCTGCATCGATCACAGATTGCCCGGGTGCCGGCCGTACCATGCCTTCCTTGATTGCCTGATGCAGCGCCTTGTGTAGCGGCGCCGCTGCATCCAGCAAGTCGCAAGCCTGTTGCAGCGCCGCCACCGGGTCACCGTCAGCCTGTGGCCTGAAGCAGCCGGCGAGTAGCTCTTCCAGTGCGGGATCACCCTTGCTGCGGCCGATCAATGCCGCCACCTCGGCATCCAGTTCATCACTCGGCCCGGTATGGCGGCGGCCGAAGGGGAACACCAGCACGCGCAGCACGCAGCCGACAGCGCGGTTGGGGAAGTTGTCCAGGAGTCGGTCCAGGGCTTTTTCCGCCTGGCCCAGGCTTTCTTCCATGGCCCAGCGCAGCAATGGCTGCATATGCTCAGGGGAGCCGAGGTCGTGATAGCGCTTGAGCGCGGCGCTGGACAGGTACAGATAGCTCAGCACGTCACCCAGCCGTGCGCTCAGGCGTTCGCGGCGTTTGAGTGCCCCACCCAGCAGCATCATCGACAGGTCAGCCAACAGCGCAAAAGCAGATGCCTGGCGGTTGAGGGCGCGGAAGTAGCCTTGGCTCAAGGCATCTCCCGGCATGCTTTCCAGGCGCCCCAGCCCCAGGTTGAGTACCAGCGTGCTGGCTGCGTTGCCGGCGGCGAACATGATGTGTTTCATCAGCAGATCGTCGAATTCGCGCAGCGCCTGGTCATGGTCTTCCCGCCCGGCCAGGGCCATTTCCTTGAGTACGAACGGGTGGCAGCGGATGGCACCCTGGCCGAAGATCATCAGGTTGCGTGAGAGGATATTCGCCCCTTCGACCGTAATGAAAATGGGCGCACCTTGCCAGTTGCGGCCCAGGTAGTTGTTCGGGCCCATGATGATGCCCTTGCCACCATGCACATCCATGGCGTGCTGGATGCACTCGCGGCCGCGCTCGGTCAGATGGTACTTGAGGATCGCTGACAGAACCGAGGGTTTTTCGCCGAGGTCCACGGCCTTGGCAGTCAGCAGGCGGGCGCTGTCCATCAGCCAGGCGTTGCCGCCGATGCGCGCCAGGGATTCCTGGATGCCTTCGAAGGCCGCCAGCGGCACATTGAACTGTTCGCGGATGTTTGCGTATTGGCCAGTGACCAGGCTGGTGTACTTGGCGGCGCCGGTGCCCACGGCCGGCAGGGAAATCGAGCGGCCGACCGACAGGCAGTTCATCAGCATCATCCAGCCCTTGCCGAGCATGGCCTGACCGCCGATCAGGAAGTCCAGCGGTACGAATACATCCTTGCCGCTGTTGGGGCCGTTCATGAACGCGGCGCCCAGTGGCAGGTGGCGTTTGCCGATTTCCACGCCAGGTGTGTCGGTGGGGATCAGCGCCAGACTGATGCCCAGATCTTCCTCTTCACCCAGCAGGTGATCCGGGTCATGGGCCTTGAAGGCCAGGCCCAGCAATGTTGCGACCGGGCCAAGCGTGATGTAGCGTTTTTCCCAGTTTAGGCGCAGGCCGATGACTTCCTCGCCGTGCCACTGGCCTTTGCAGATGACTCCGGTGTCGGGCATGGCGCCGGCATCGGAGCCAGCCAGTGGGCCGGTGAGGGCGAAGCAAGGGATTTCCTCGCCGCGCGCCAGGCGGGGCAGATAGTGGTTGCGTTGTTCGTCGGTGCCGTAGTGCAACAGCAGTTCAGCCGGGCCGAGGGAGTTGGGTACCATCACCGTTGACGCCAGATCGCCGCTGCGGGTGGCCAGTTTCATCGCTACCTGGGAGTGGGCGTAGGCAGAGAAACCTTTACCGCCGTATTCCTTGGGGATGATCAGGGCGAAGAAGCCGTTCTGCTTGATGTGCGTCCAGGCCTTGGGCGGCAGGTCGAGGTCCTGGCCGATCTGCCAGTCGCTGACAATGGCGCACAGTTCTTCGGTAGGGCCGTCGATGAAGGCTTGTTCCTCTTCGGTCAGCTTCGGTGCCGGGTAGGCGAGCAAGGTGCGCCAGTCGGGGCGACCGCTGAACAGTTCGCCATCCCACCATACGGTGCCTGCGTCGATCGCTTCGCGTTCGGTCTGTGACATCGGCGGCAGGGTGCGCTGGAACCATTTGAACACCGGGCCGGTGAATACCTTGCGCCGCCATTCCGGCAGTGCCACCAGGGCAATCTTCAGCGCCAGCACGAGCCAGATCAGGGTCAGCAGCCAGCCGGGGGCATGGCTGAAAATGCCCATCAGCAGCACATAGGCCGCCATGATGCCGAGAATCTGCAAGGGCGCCAGGCGCCTGTGCGTGAGGTACGCCGCGCCGATCACCAGCACTACCAGCCACAACAGCAACATAATCGGTCCTCCTTGGAACCAGGGGCTTGAGCCGTCCCGTAAAGCTTAGACGCAACGCTGTGAACGGCCGGTTCAGAAGAGTGACAGGGTGTGGCGGTAGGAGTTTCAGTGCAGTGTTCACCTGTATCAGAATCTGTGGCGATTGTGTGGGAGGGGGCTTGCCCGCGAAGAGGCCGGTACAGGCGACAAAACTCTGGAGTAGACTGTCAGCCCTCCGCATTCATAAGGACGTTGCCATGCTGAAGATCTGGGGCCGCAAGAACTCGAGCAATGTGCGCAAGGCGCTGTGGATCGCCCACGAACTGGGCCTGGACTTCGAGTCGATCGATGCTGGCGGTGCCTTCGGCGTGGTCAACGAGCCGCACTATCGCGCCCGTAACCCCAATGGCCTGGTACCGATGCTGGAAGACGGCGACCTGACCTTGTGGGAGTCCAATACCATCGTCCGTTACCTGTGCGCCGAATACGGCGCAGAGCAGGGCTGGTACCTGGAAAACCCCCGCCAGCGCGCCCTGGCCGACAAGTGGATGGACTGGACCACTTCGTCCTTCGCCGGCCCGTTCCGCCCGCTGTTCTGGGGCCTGCTGCGCACCCCGGAAGACCAGCGCGACTGGGTGGCAATCAATGCCGCACACAAGCAATGTGCCCAGTTGCTGGCCATCGCCGATGAAACCCTGGCCAAACAACCGTACCTGTCCGGTGACCAGATCGGTATGGGCGACATCCCACTGGGTAGTTTCGTCTACGCCTGGTTCGAAATGCCTATCGAACGCCCGGCCATGCGTCACCTGGAAGCCTGGTATGAGCGCCTCAAGGCTCGCCCGGCTTATCAGGCCGCCGTGATGACCGCGCTGACCTGACCTTGCTTCGATAGTCATTATCAATACATGTGACTGTACTTGTGCGGCCTGGCCTTGCACCATGGTCGCACTCACTGCGCCAGTGATCTGCCCTGGCGTGTCCTGCACCTTTTTCTTCGGTAAGTGACCCGCTATGAGTTCCGCCCTGTCCATTCGACAGCTGACCAAGACCTACGGCAACGGCTTCCAGGCCCTCAAGGGCATAGACCTGGACGTCGCCGAAGGCGACTTCTTCGCCTTGCTTGGCCCCAATGGTGCCGGCAAGTCCACCACCATCGGCATCCTCTCCACCCTGGTGAACAAGACCAGCGGCACGGTCAACGTGTTCGGCCACGACCTGGACCGCGAGCCTTCGGCGCTCAAACGCTGCCTGGGCGTGGTGCCGCAAGAGTTCAACTTCAACCAGTTCGAGAAGTGCTTCGACATTGTCGTCACCCAGGCGGGCTACTACGGTATTCCGGCCAAGGTGGCCAAGGAGCGCGCCGAGCAGTACCTGACCCAGCTGGGCCTGTGGGACAAGCGCGACGTGCCTTCGCGTTCGCTGTCCGGTGGCATGAAGCGCCGTCTGATGATTGCCCGCGCGTTGATTCACGAGCCGCGCCTGCTGATCCTCGACGAGCCCACTGCTGGCGTGGACATTGAACTGCGCCGTTCGATGTGGAGCTTCCTCACCGAGCTCAATCAGAAGGGCATCACCATCATTCTCACCACCCACTACCTGGAAGAGGCGGAACAGCTGTGCCGTAACATCGGCATCATCGACCACGGCACCATTGTCGAGAACACCAGCATGCGCCAGTTGCTGGGCAAGCTGCATGTTGAAACCTTCGTCCTCGACATCAAGCAGGACCTGGCCACGGCGCCGGTGCTGCAGGGCTACCCGTGTCGACTGCTGACTCCGCACACCCTGGAAGTGCAGGTGGAAAAAGACATTGGCATCACCGCGCTGTTCGGCCAGCTGGCGCTGCAGAACATCGAAGTGCAGAGCCTGCGCAACAAGACCAACCGACTCGAGGAGCTGTTCGTGTCCCTGGTGGAAAAAAACCTGTCGAAGGTGGCCATATGAGTGTGGAACTGCGCACCAATTGGGTCGCCCTGAACACCATCGTCTACCGCGAAGTGCGGCGCTTTTTGCGCATCTGGCCGCAAACCCTGCTGCCGCCAGCGATCACCATGGTCCTGTACTTCGTCATCTTCGGTAACCTGATCGGCCGGCAGATCGGCGACATGGGCGGCTTCACCTACATGCAGTACATCGTGCCGGGGCTGATCATGATGTCGGTAATCACCAACTCGTACGGCAACGTGGTTTCGAGTTTCTTCGGCAGCAAGTTCCAGCGCTCGATCGAAGAGCTGATGGTGTCACCGGTGTCACCACACACCATTCTCGTGGGGTACGTGCTGGGTGGCGTGCTGCGCGGCTTGGCGGTGGGGGTGATCGTGACCATCCTGTCGATGTTCTTCACCAACCTGCAGGTCCATCACCTGGGCGTGACCGTGGTCGTGGTGCTGCTGACTGCCACCATCTTCTCGCTGCTGGGCTTCGTCAACGCGGTGTTCGCGCGCAACTTCGACGATATCTCGATCATCCCGACCTTCGTGCTGACGCCGCTGACCTACCTGGGCGGGGTGTTCTATTCGATCAACCTGCTGCCGCCGTTCTGGCAGACCGTGTCGCTGGCCAACCCGGTGCTGCACATGGTCAACTCGTTCCGCTACGGCATCCTAGGGGTGTCGGACATCAGTATTGGCACGGCGATCACCTTCATGCTGGTGGCTACTGCGGTGCTCTACGTGCTGTGCGTTCGCCTGCTGGTCAGCGGCCGCGGCATGCGCGCCTGACAGCCGCTGCTTGCGCCGGCGCCACTGCCGGCCAATCCACCAGCGCCAGTACAGCAGGGTGGTGAAGTAGGCGACCACGCCGAGCACCACCCCGCACACCACCGAACCCAGCAGGAACGGCTGCCACAGGCTGGCCAGCTGGTCGGTGATCCATTCGAAGGTCAGTTCGTCCGGCAAGCTGCGCGGTGGAACCTGCATGAGCCAGGCGCCGGTCATGTAGGTGACGAAGAACACCGGTGGCATGGTCAGCGGATTGGTCAGCCAGACCAGGCTGACGGCGATCGGCAGGTTGCCGCGTACCGGAATTGCCAGTGCCGCGGCCAGCAGCATCTGCATGGGAATGGGGATCAGCGCCGCGAACAGGCCCACCCCCATTGCCCGCGCCACCGAATGGCGGTTGAGGTGCCAGAGGTTCGGGTCATGCAGCAGCTTGCCGAAAAAGCGTAAGGACTTGTGTTCCCGAATGCTGGTCGGGTCCGGCATGTAGCGTTTGAAAAGTCGGCGCGGCATGTAGGCTCCCGGAGCGTTGATCGGGGCAGTATGCCTCGATTCGCGTTCATCCTCGTTTAGAGTTTGTGACAATTGTTGAGCAGGCAACGCCGGCTTTTCGTCTATGCCTCAGTAAGCGATTCCGTTACTGGAGCCCTATCTCATGCGCACAGGGATGTTTGCGCTCGCGCTCGGGCTGTTGTGCCTGGGCTTTCTCCCCGCTTTGCCGTCGGTCGGGTGGCTGCTGTTGCTGTCACTGGCTGGTGGCGTCTGCGTGTGCACTCGGCTGTTGCCGCTGGGCTGTTTTCTGCTGGGGCTGTGCTGGGCCTGCTGGTCGGCCCAGCAGGCGCTGGATGACCGCCTGGCCCGCGGTCTGGATGGCAGCACTTTATGGTTGGAAGGGAGGGTGGTCGGGCTGCCAACGCGGACCGCACAGGGCATGCGTTTCGAGCTGGAGCAACCGCAATCGCGCCGCGCCGAGCTGCCCCGGCGCCTGCAGCTGAGCTGGTTCGATGGCCCGGTCATGCGTGCTGGCGAGCGTTGGCGCATGGCGGTCACCTTGCAGCGCCCGGCCGGTTTGCTCAACCCCCATGGCCCGGATCGCGAGGCGCAGCTGCTGGCCCGACGCATCGGCGCCACTGGCACGGTAAAGGCGGGCCAGTTGATGCACGCCGCGGCCCCAGGGTGGCGGGATGCGTTGCGCGAGCGCCTGCTCAAGGTCGATGCGCAGGGGCAGGAAGCGGCATTGGTGGCTTTGGTGCTCGGCGACGGGGCGGGCCTGGCCCGTGAGCAGTGGCAGACGTTGCAGGCAACCGGCACGGTGCACTTGCTGGTGATTTCCGGGCAACACATCGGTCTGCTCGCGGGCTTGCTGTATGCCCTGGTCGCGGGCCTGGCACGCTGGGGGCTTTGGCCACAGGGTTGGCCGTGGTTGCCGTGGGCCTGCGGCCTTGCGCTGGCGGCGGCTCTGGGCTACGGCTGGTTGGCCGGTGCGGGGGTGCCGGTGCAACGCGCTTGCCTGATGCTGGCGGTGGTTCTGCTGTGGCGTCTGCGTTTTCGCCAGTTGGGGGCGGTGTTGCCGTTGTTGCTGGCTTTGAACCTGGTGTTGCTGGCCGAACCCCTGGCGGTGTTGCTCCCTGGGTTCTGGCTCTCGTTCGCGGCGGTGGCGATCCTCATCTACAGCTTTGCGGCACGGCTTGGCGCCTGGCGACCCTGGCAGGCGTGGACGCGGGCCCAATGGGTGATCGCCGTCGGTTTGTTGCCGGTGCTGCTGGCTACGGGATTGCCGGTCAGCCTGAGTTCGCCTGCAGCGAACCTGTTGGCAGTGCCCTGGGTCAGCCTGGCGGTGCTGCCACTGGCATTGCTCGGTACGCTGTTACTGCCGCTGGCGGGTATAGGCGAGGGCCTGCTGTGGGTCGCGGGTGGCCTGCTGGATATCCTGTTCCGTCTACTTGGCTTGCTGGCGGACTGGCGGCCAGTATGGATACCGCCGGCACTGCCGGTGTTCGCCTGGTTGCTGGTGTGCTGCGGGGCGCTGCTGTTGCTGTTGCCTCGCGGTATGCCGCTGCGTGGGCTGGGCGCGGTCATGCTGCTGGCCTTGTGGGTGCCGAGGGCGCCCGTGCCGCCTGGGCAGGTCGAGATCTGGCAGCTGGACGTCGGTCAGGGCTTGGCGATGCTGTTGCGCACACAGCATCACACTCTGCTCTACGACGCCGGGCCGGCGAGGGGCGAAACCGACCTGGGCGAGCGGGTGGTGCTGCCGACCCTGCACAAGCTGGGGGTGGATCGCCTGGATCTGATGCTGATCAGCCACGCTCATGCCGACCATGCGGGCGGCGCTGCGGCCATCCAGCGAGGCTTGCCGATCGGTCGGATGATTGGCGGTGAAGCGCTGGATGGCGTTCAACTGCAGCCTTGTAGCAGTGGTGAGCAATGGACATGGGACGGCGCGCATTTTTCGTTATGGCACTGGGCGGATGGGCAAAGTGGCAACGACCGCTCCTGTGTGCTGATGGTCGAGGCGCAGGGCGAGCGGATGTTGCTGGCGGGGGATATAGAGGCTGGCGCCGAGCGGGCCTGGCTGGCGGACACCGCTGCCCCACGTGTCGACTGGCTGCAGGCCCCGCACCATGGCAGCCGTACGTCTTCCACCGAGGCCTTCATCCGCGCCACGGCTGCACGTGGCGTGCTGATTTCGCGGGGACGCAACAACAGTTTCGGGCATCCGCATGCACAGGTGGTCGAGCGTTATCGGCGGCATGGACTGGTCGTTCACGATACGGCTGGGGAGGGGGCCTTGCGGTTGGTGTTGGGGAGCCATGGCGAAGTCGAGGGTGTGCGTCGGCAGCGGCGATTCTGGCGGGAGGCCGGTCCTGCCATTTGACTGACCTCCGGCAGATGAGCCCCTTGCGCTCCTGTGTTAGAGTGGCGGCCTTTTTCCAGGGGGGCGTTTACTGTGTGGGAATTGGTCAAGTCCGGTGGTTGGATGATGCTGCCGATCATTCTGAGTTCCATCGCCGCCATGGCTATCGTCGTCGAGCGCCTGTGGACCCTGCGCGCCAGCCGCGTTACCCCGCCACACCTGCTGGGCCAGGTGTGGATGTGGATCAAGGACAAGCAACTCACCAGTGACAAGCTCAAGGCCCTGCGCGCCGACTCGCCGCTGGGCGAAATCCTCGCGGCGGGCCTGGCCAACTCGCGCCATGGCCGCGAGATCATGAAAGAGTGCATCGAGGAAGCCGCCTCGCGCGTCATCCACGAACTTGAGCGCTACATCAGCACCCTTGGCACCATCGCCGCCATGGCGCCGCTGCTCGGCCTGCTGGGCACAGTGCTGGGCATGATCGACATCTTCAGCGCCTTCATGGGCTCGCAGATGACCGCTAACGCCGCCGTGCTGGCTGGCGGTATCTCCAAGGCCCTGGTCACCACTGCCGCGGGCCTGATGGTCGGTATCCCGGCGGTGTTCTTCCACCGCTTCCTGCTGCGCCGCATCGATGAGCTGGTGGTGGGCATGGAGCAGGAGGCAATCAAGTTGGTGGAAGTGCTGCAGGGCGACCGCGAAGTGGAAGTGGCCGGAGGCAAGGCGTGAAGTTCCGGCGCAATCGCCAGCGGGAGAACGTCGACATCAACCTGGCGTCGTTGATCGACGTGGTGTTCGTCCTGCTGCTGTTCTTCGTGGTCACCACCACCTTCACCCGCGAGACGCAATTGCGCGTCGAGCTGCCCGAAGCGGCCAGCGCCGAGCAGGCACCGGCCGATCAGGGCAAGCTGGTGGAAGTGACTATCAGCGCCGATGGCGTGTATTCGGTGAACAACCACCTGCTGCCCAAGAGTGACCTGGCGACCTTGACCGAGGCCATCGAGCGCGAGTCGGGTGGTGACAACAAGCTGCCGCTGGCCATCAGCGCCGACGGCAAGACTCCGCACCAGGCCGTGATCACTGCAATGGATGCTGCCGGCAAGCTCGGTTTCAGCCACCTGCGCATGACCACCGTCGAGGCCGCTCAGGGGACACCTTGATGGCGCTCGCCGACCGCTTGCTCGCTGCCTGGTACGCCGGGCATCCGGCCCTGGCGCTGCTGCGCCCGCTCGAGGCGTTGTACCGGCGTGTGGTGACGCGCAAGCGTGCGCGTTTTCTCAGGGGTGAAAGTGCTAGCTACCGGGCGCCGGTACCGGTGATCGTGGTGGGTAACATCACGGTGGGCGGCACCGGCAAGACGCCGATGATTCTCTGGCTGATCGAACATTGCCGCCGCCAGGGCCTCAAGGTCGGAGTGGTCAGCCGTGGCTACGGTGCCAAGCCGCCACACTACCCGTGGCGGGTGGCCGCCAGCCAACCAGCCGAACAGGCCGGTGACGAACCCTTGCTGATCGTCCAGCGCACTGGCGTGCCGCTGATGATCGACCCTGACCGTTCCGCTGCGGTGCGGGCGCTGCTGGCCAGTGAACCGCTCGACCTGATCCTGTGCGACGACGGCATGCAGCACTACCGCCTGGCCCGTGACCTTGAATTGGTGCTGATCGATGCCGCCCGTGGCCTGGGCAATGGCCGTTGTCTGCCGGCCGGGCCGCTGCGCGAGCCTGTCGAACGCCTTCAGGAAGCAGATGCCGTGCTGTTCAACGGCGCCACTGAAGACTGCGCCGAGGGTTTCGGTTTCCGCCTGCAACCGTCCGCCCTGGTCAACCTGCGCAGCGGCGAGCGCCGCGAGCTCGATCTTTTTCCTGCAGGCCAACACCTGCACGCGGTCGCCGGTATCGGTAACCCGCAACGTTTCTTCAACACCCTGCTGGGGCTAAACTGGCAGCCGGTGCCGCATCCCTTTGCCGACCATGCGCAGTTCAGCGCCGAAAGCCTGGCATTCAGCCCGGCGCTGCCGCTGGTCATGACCGAAAAGGATGCGGTGAAATGCCGAGCCTTCGCTGCCGATGACTGGTGGTACCTGGCTGTCGAGGCACAGCCCACGCCAGCCTTCGGCGCCTGGTTCGACAGCCAGCTGCAGCGCTTGCTGCGCAAGCCCTGAGCCCTTCTTCAATTTACGGCCATCCGGCCTCAAGGACGCTTCCATGGACACCAAACTGCTCGATATCCTGGCCTGCCCGATCACCAAGGGCCCGCTCAAGCTCAGTGCCGACAAGACCGAGCTTATCAGCAAGGGCGCTGGCCTGGCCTACCCGATCCGCGACGGCATCCCGGTGATGCTGGAAAGCGAGGCGCGTACCCTGACCGACGATGAGCGTCTGGGCAAATGAGCGTGAATTTCACCGTGGTCATTCCTGCCCGGCTGCGCTCCACGCGCCTGCCGGGCAAGCCATTGCTGGCGATCGCCGGCAAGCCGATGGTCCAGCATGTCTGGGAGCAGGCGCGCAAGAGTGGTGCCAGCCGAGTGGTCATCGCCACCGATGACGCCAGCATCCTCGAAGCCTGCCAGGCCTTCGGCGCCGAAGTGCTGATGACCCGCGCCGACCATGAATCGGGTACCGATCGCCTGGCCGAAGTGGCCGTGCACCTCGGCCTGCCGGCCGATGCCATCGTGGTCAACGTGCAGGGTGACGAGCCGCTGATCCCGCCGGTGATCATCGACCAGGTGGCCGCCAACCTGGCTGCCCACCCGGAAGCCGGCATCGCTACCCTGGCCGAGCCGATCCATGAACCGGAAACCGTGTTCAATCCCAATGCCGTCAAGGTGGTCAGCGACAAGAACGGCCTGGCCCTGACGTTCAGCCGCGCGCCGCTGCCGTGGGCCCGCGATGCCTTTGCCAAGGACCGCGATCAGCTCCCGCAGGGCGTACCTTATCGTCGCCACATCGGTATGTACGCGTACCGCGTCGGTTTCCTGCAGGACTTCGTCAGCTGGGGCCCATGCTGGCTCGAACAGACCGAGGCCCTGGAGCAGCTGCGTGCGCTGTGGCATGGCGTGCGTATTCATGTCGAGGACGCCATCGAGGCGCCAGCCGTGGGTGTCGATACCCCTGAAGACCTGGAGCGCGTACGGCGCTTGCTGGAGGCCTGATGCGCGTCCTGTTCGTCTGCCTTGGCAACATCTGCCGCTCGCCCACCGCCGAAGGCGTGCTGCGCCATCAGTTGCAGGTGGCCGGGCTGGCTGAGCAGGTGCATGTGGCGTCTGCCGGTACTGGCGACTGGCATGTCGGCAAGGCCCCTGACAGCCGCACCTGCAAGGCCGCGCTGGCGCGTGGATATGACTTGTCGCAGCAACGTGCCCAGCAGGTCAAACCGGCGCATTTCGCTGAGTACGACCTGATCCTGGCCATGGATGAGAGCAACCTTGGCCACCTGCGCGCCATGCGCCCGCACAACGCCGCTGGCGAACTCGACTTGTTCCTGCGCCGTTACGGTGCGGCTCTGGACGAGGTGCCGGACCCTTACTATGGCGGTACCGAGGGCTTCGAGCAGGTGCTCGACCTGATCGAGGCTGCATGCCGCGAGCTGGTCGTGGAAATCAAGGGGCGGCTATGACAGCGGTTTGGCAGGAGCAGGTTTCGCTCAAACCCTACAACACCTTCGGCATCGATGTGAAAGCCCGCTATTTCACCCAGGCGCACGGTGATGACGACGTGCGCGAGACGTTGGCCCAGGCGCGTCAGCATGGGTTGGTGGTGCAGGTGATCGGTGGTGGCAGCAACCTGCTGCTGACCCGCGACATCGATGCTGTGGTGCTGCACATGGCCAGCTGTGGTCGACGCGTGCTGAGTGATGATGGCGAGCAGGTGGTGGTCGAGGCAGAAGCCGGCGAGCCCTGGCACCCGTTCGTGCAATGGTCGTTGGCGCAAGGCTATTGTGGCCTGGAGAACCTCAGCCTGATCCCAGGCACCGTGGGTGCTGCGCCGATGCAGAACGTCGGCGCCTACGGTGTCGAGATCAAGGATGTATTCGCCGGGTTGACCGCGCTGGACCGGGAGACTGGCGAGCTGTGTGATTTTGACCTGGAGGCATGTGCCTTCGGTTACCGCGACAGCGTGTTCAAGCGCAACCCCGGGCGCTGGTTGATCCTGCGTGTGCGTTTTGCCTTGAGCCGTTCGTTGCATGCCCATCTGGATTACGGGCCAGTACGCCAGCGTCTGCTGGAGCAGGGGGTCGAGCAACCGACCGCACAGGCGATCAGTGACGCCATTTGCAGCATTCGTCGCGAGAAACTGCCGGATCCAGCCGAGCTGGGCAATGCCGGTAGCTTCTTCAAGAACCCGGTGGTGTCGGCTGAGCAGGTGGAGCGCATCCGTGCCCAGTATCCGGGAGTGGTCGCTTATCCCCAGGCTGACGGCCAGGTGAAGCTGGCTGCGGGCTGGTTGATCGAGCAGGCGGGCTGGAAAGGCTACCGTGAAGGCGATGCCGGTGTGCATCGGCTGCAGTCGCTGGTACTGGTCAATTATGGCCTGGCGAGCGGGGCGCAGGTGCATGCGCTGGCACAGCGAATCCAGGCGAATATCCTGGAGCGGTTCGGGGTGGAGTTGGAAATGGAGCCCAATCTTTACTGATTGCAGTGCCTGGGCGGGCCCTTTCGCGGGACAAGCCCGCTCCTACAAGAAATGCGATACCTGTAGGAGCGGGCTTGCCCCGCGAAGAGGCCGGTCCTGCTGAAACAGATAGCCAAGAAAAAGCCCCGCCAGTTCGCACTGGCGGGGCTTTTTCATTCAGCGTCGGCTATCAATGAGGCTTGTGCTCATCGGCGGCTTCCAGTACTGGCTCGGCGGCTTCCTGCGCAGCCTTGGCAGCGGCCTCGGCTTCACGCTTGCGGCGACGCACTTCGCGTGGGTCGTTCGGCGCGCGCCCGTTTGGCAGCATCACGGTGGCGGCTTCGGCGACTGCCTGTACTTCTTCGACAGGGGCCGGCTCGATGGCTACCGGGGCGGCTTCAACGACGGCAGGCGCGGGCTCTGCAATCACTTCCGGCTGGGCTTCGACGACCGCAACGGGCTGCTCGGCAACCGCTGCTTCATCAACTACAACCTGAGCCTTCTCAGCTTCACCGCCCTCGACCACTGGTGCTTCGATCACCTTGGCTTCGACAGCAGGGGCCTCGACCGGCGCTTCAGCAACCACTTGCGGCTCGGCGGCAGGGGCTTCTTCAACCACTGGCTGCGGTGCGACTTCGACCACTGGCTCAGCGCTGGCTTCGACCACGGCGACCGGCTCGCTGACGGGCTGTTCGACCACCGGGGCGATGACAGCTTCCTCGGCTTGAGCGGCCACTTCCACCTGCTCGGTCGGCTGGGCGACTTCGCTGTTTTCGGTCGCTACGGCTTCGGTGCTGGCGCGTTCGGCCTGCTGGTTGGCTTCAACTTCGGCGCTGGCGCTGATGTGGCTGCTGGCGACAGCTGCGGTGACGGCCAGGCCGGCAGCCAGTTCGGCGCCAAGCTCGGTGGCCTGGTGCTGTTGCGGCTGCTCGTCGCTGCCTTCCTCGTCGCTGCCTTCGATCAGCTCGCCATTGGCATTGCGCTGGCGCTCACGACGGTTGCTGCGGCGGCGCTGGCCACGGGAGCGACGACGCGGACGCTCGTCATCGGTGCCTTCCTGCTCGTCCTGCAGCAGCTCTTCGTTCGGCAGTTGCTCCTCGGCGAGCTCGGCAGCCTGCTCGGCGGCTTGTTCGGCCGGGCGTGGCTGGCGCTCTTCGCGCGGTGGGCGAGGCTGGCGTTCTTCGCGAGGTGCACGCTCCTCACGCGGGGCGCGCTCTTCGCGTGGAGCACGTTCTTCGCGAGATGCGCGCTCTTCGCGTGGGGCACGTTCTTCGCGAGGTGCGCGCTCTTCGCGTGGAGCACGCTCTTCACGTGGGGCGCGTTCGTCACGTGGAGCACGCTCTTCACGGGCTACACGTTCTTCACGCGGCTGACGCTCTTCGCGTTCTGCCGGTGTAGCGTCCAGCGGCTCGCGCAGCTCACGTACGCGTTCTTCACCGCGGTTGCCACGGCGATCTTCGCGTGGTTGACGTGGTGCACGCTCTTCACGTGGAGCACGCTCTTCGCGAGGTGCACGTTCTTCACGTGGGGCACGTTCCTCACGCGGTGCGCGTTCTTCACGCGGTGCGCGCTCGGCACGCTCTTCGCGCGGCTTGCGCTCTTCATCGCGACGGCCGTTGCGGTTGCGGCTCTGCTGGCGGCCGTTGCGGCGCTCTTCGTTGCGCTGGCTGCGCTCGGCAGCGGGCTTCTCGGCGGCAGCAACGACCGGTGCGGCGGCAGGTTCTTCCTTGCCGGCGAACAGGCTGACCAACGACTTCACCAGGCCCTTGAACAGGCTTGGCTCAGGTGCGCTCGGCGCAGGGGCTACCGGTGCAGCAGGCTGAGGCTGCTCTTCGGCGGCGCTCGGTGCCGGGGCGTTGGTGCGGGCCGGGGCGGTCTTCACCGCAGCTTCCTGGCGAACCAGGGTGCGGGTGGCGGTCGGTTGCGGCGCTTCTTCGGCTTCCGAGGCGGCGATTTCGTAGCTGGACTGGTTGTTCAGCACTTCTGGGTTGTCGTCGCGCAGGCGCTGGACTTCGAAGTGCGGGGTTTCCAGGTGGTCGTTCGGCAGGATGATGATGCGTGCGCGAGTACGCAGTTCGATCTTGGTGATCGAGTTGCGCTTCTCGTTGAGCAGGAACGCGGCCACCGGGATCGGCACCTGGGCGCGTACTTCGGCAGTACGGTCTTTCAGGGCTTCTTCTTCGATCAGGCGCAGGATGGCCAGCGACAGCGATTCGACGTCACGGATGATGCCGGTGCCGGAGCAGCGTGGGCAGACGATGCCGCTGCTTTCGCCGAGCGATGGGCGCAGGCGCTGACGAGACATCTCCAGCAGGCCGAAGCGCGAAATGCGGCCGACCTGGACGCGAGCGCGGTCGGCTTCCAGGCATTCACGCACGCGCTCTTCTACAGCGCGCTGGTTTTTTGCCGGGGTCATGTCGATGAAGTCGATGACGATCAGGCCGCCGATGTCACGCAGGCGCAGCTGGCGGGCGATTTCCTCGGCCGCTTCCAGGTTGGTCTGCAGGGCGGTTTCCTCGATGTCGCTGCCCTTGGTGGCGCGCGCCGAGTTGATGTCGATGGACACCAGGGCTTCGGTCGGGTCGATCACGATCGAGCCACCGGACGGCAGGTCGACGACGCGCTGGAAGGCAGTCTCGATCTGGCTTTCGATCTGGAAGCGGTTGAACAGCGGTACGCTGTCTTCGTAGAGCTTGACCTTGCTGGCGTACTGCGGCATCACCTGGCGGATGAAGGTCAGGGCTTCTTCCTGGGCATCGATGCTGTCGATCAGCACTTCGCCGATGTCCTGGCGCAGGTAGTCGCGGATGGCGCGGATGATGACGTTGCTTTCCTGGTAGATCAGGAATGGAGCGGCGCGGTCCTGGGACGCTTCCTTGATGGCGGTCCACAGCTGCAGCAGGTAGTCGAGGTCCCACTGCATTTCTTCGCTGCTGCGGCCAAGGCCGGCAGTGCGCACGATCAGGCCCATGTCGCCCGGCACGGTCAGGCCGTTAAGGGCTTCACGCAGTTCGTTGCGCTCTTCGCCTTCGATGCGGCGGGAAATGCCACCGGCACGTGGGTTGTTGGGCATCAGCACCAGGTAGCGGCCAGCCAGGCTGATGAAGGTGGTCAGGGCGGCGCCTTTGTTGCCGCGCTCTTCCTTCTCGACCTGGACGATGACTTCCTGGCCTTCGCTCAGGACGTCCTTGATGTTGACCCGGCCTTCAGGGGACTTCTTGAAGTATTCGCGGGAGATTTCCTTCAGCGGCAGGAAGCCGTGACGTTCGGAACCGAAGTCGACGAAGGCGGCTTCGAGGCTGGGCTCGATCCGGGTGATCTTGCCTTTGTAGATGTTGGCCTTTTTCTGCTCGCGCGCGCCGGACTCGATGTCCAGGTCGTAGAGACGTTGGCCGTCCACCAGGGCTACACGCAACTCTTCGGGTTGAGTTGCGTTAATCAGCATTCTTTTCATGTTGTACCGTCGGTTTCCGGGCTGCCGGAAACGGCGTTCGGCACACACGACTTCTCATGGTCGGTGCCAAGGTGCGCAAAGGGTGGCCGGGCCACCCCCCGTGTCGAGCAACGTTCGGCACCAGCCGGTTGCCCAGCCTGCCGTTGTCGCGACGACGCGTCCTGTTTGCTGCGGTGCCTACCAGGCCCCGGTGGCTTCGAATGGGTATCCGAATCAACCAAGCGGGCCTCGTGCACTCAGTCAGGAGGAGGAATCAACCGTCAGCCGTGGACGCCCGAGGGCATCTGTTCAGGACCTTATCCGCTCGCCGGCCATTCAGTGGGCCGGTGGCCGGACGCGGTGCTACACGGTCCGAGGGCTGTGCATCTCCACCCTGCACGTATCCCTGATAATTCGGGTGCTGCCGCGCGCTGAATCCGCAACGGGTTGCATTTTTCGCCAGCTTCGATTGGGAAGCTGACGCCATTACATATCCAAGGCAGGTATTTCCGAAGTATTCGCCTGGCGTTGCGTGGAAGCGACGGGGGCGGGCAGAGGTGCAGCGAAAAGAATCGGGAAGCAGGTGAAAAACCACACTTGTCGTTTTTTTTCGGTCTTCTCTACACAGCGCTGGTGGCGATTCCAGGCAATTCGGTAAACTGGCGAAAACCCCCTAGGACGGCCTCGCGTCCTGGAGAACTGCGTAGGTCAGGAACCGGCCCAGGGCCTGGTTTCACTGGCCTGCCGCTTTTGGCGGCGTTCGCGACTATAGCATTGATGATTAAGTGCTTCAATTCCATAAATAATTGTTATTATTCCCGCCATGACGACCAATACCCCTCCGACTTCCGGCGTTCAGCTGATCGAAGTCGCGCCGGAACTTGCCGGCCAACGCATCGACAATTTCCTTATCACGGCGCTCAAGGGCGTGCCCAAGACCCTGGTCTACCGCATCCTGCGCAAGGGTGAGGTGCGGGTCAACAAGGGGCGGGTCAAGCCTGAGTACAAGATCCAGGCCGGCGATATCGTGCGCGTGCCGCCTGTCCGGTTGCCTGAGCGTGACGAGCCGGCACCAGTGGCCCAGGGGCTGCTGCAGCGCCTGGAAGCTGCCATCGTCTACGAAGACAAGGCGCTGATCGTGATGAACAAGCCGGCCGGCATCGCCGTGCACGGCGGCAGCGGCCTGAGCTTCGGCGTGATCGAGGCGCTGCGCCAGCTGCGCCCGGACGCCAAGGAGCTGGAGCTGGTGCATCGCCTGGACCGCGACACCTCGGGCCTGCTGATGATTGCCAAGAAGCGCAGCATGCTGCGTCACCTGCACGCTGCCCTGCGTGGTGATGGCGTGGACAAGCGCTACATGGCGCTGGTACGTGGCCACTGGCCGACCTCGAAGAAGCAGGTCAACGCGCCACTGCTCAAGAGCAACCTGCGCTCTGGCGAGCGCATGGTCGAAGTCAACGACGAAGGCAAGGAGGCGCTGACCTTGTTCCGCGTACTGCGCCGCTTCGGCGAGTTCGCCACCATTGTCGAGGCGCGCCCGATCACCGGTCGTACCCACCAGATTCGCGTGCATACCCTGCATGCCGGGCACATGATCGCCGGTGACAGCAAGTATGGCGACGAAGACTTCAGCCGCGAGATCCGCGAGCTGGGTGGCAAGCGCCTGTTCCTGCATGCCTACGCCTTGACCGTGCCGCTGCCGGATGGTGGCGAGCTGAAGCTCGAAGCGCCCGTGGACGAAGTCTGGGCGAAGACCGTGGAGCGTTTGAGTGCGTCGTGATCTGTCGAGCAAACCTTACGAGTTGCTGATCTTCGACTGGGACGGCACCCTGGCCGATTCCATCGGTCGTATCGTCGAGGCGATGAATGCTGCTGCCGAGCGTGCCGGAGAGGCATCAAGCCCCGAGAGCGCCGTCAAGGGCATCATCGGCCTGGCGCTGGGGGAGGCCATCTCGACGCTGTATCCGCACCTTGATCCGCTGCAGGTCGATACCTTCCGTCAGCATTACGCCGACATCTATATGGCTCTGGATCAGCAGCCTTCGCCGCTGTTCGAGGGTGTGGTCGAATCGCTGGATGCCTTTCGTGCCGAAGGTTATCGCCTGGCGGTAGCGACCGGCAAGGCGCGCCGCGGGCTGGATCGCGTGCTCAAGGCCAATGGCTGGGAGCAGTTCTTCGACATTACCCGTGCCGCCGACGAAACCCGTGGCAAGCCCCACCCACTGATGCTTGAGGAAATCCTCGGGCATTGCGGCGTCGGGCCCGGCCAGGCGCTGATGGTTGGTGATTCGGCATTCGACCTGCAGATGGCCAGCAATGCTGGTATGCATTCGGTGGCGGTGGGCTATGGTGCCATGTCGCTGCAGGCGCTGGCCGAGTTTGGGCCGCAGGTGTGCATCGATCATTTTTCCCAGCTGCGCGAGTGGCTGGCAGGTTCCAGGCAAGTTCAATTCCAAGGTAGGTGAGCATGGCTGACGAGTGGAAAGCGCCGGTTAACGAAACCGAAGAGGAGCGCCTCGCTCGCGAAGCGCGTGAAGCGCAGAACGAAGAGGATCGTGTCGAGCAGAAGAGCTGGAAGTTGCTGGAAAAGACCCTGCTGGCCGGGGTTCAGGAGCAGCGTCGGTCCCGGCGCTGGGGGATCTTCTTCAAGCTGCTGACCTTCGTCTACCTGTTCGGCATCCTGGCCTTGTTCCTGCCGTTCATGGATGTGGACAAGGCTGCGTCGCGCAGTGGCAGTCACACGGCCCTGGTTGAGGTGCGGGGAGTGATTGCCGATCAGGAGGCTGCCAGCGCCGACAATATCGTCAAGAGCCTGCGCGATGCGTTCAAGGACCCCAAGACCAAGGCGGTGGTCCTGCGCATCAACAGTCCGGGCGGCAGCCCGGTGCAGGCGGGCTACGTGTATGACGAGATCCGTCGTCTGCGTGGCGAGCACCCGGATACCAAGCTGTATGCGGTAATCACGGACCTGGGAGCTTCCGGCGCCTACTACATCGCCAGTGCGGCGGATGAGATCTATGCCGACAAGGCCAGCCTGGTCGGTTCCATTGGTGTGACGGCGGCTGGCTACGGCTTTGTCGGTTCAATGGAAAAGCTGGGTGTCGAGCGGCGTACGTACACCGCTGGCGAGCATAAGGCATTCCTTGATCCGTTCTCGCCTGAAAAGCCTGATGAGCGAGCGTTCTGGCAGGGGGTGCTGGATACCACGCACCAGCAGTTCATCGCCATGGTCAAGCAGGGGCGGGGCGACCGCCTGAAGGACAAGGAGCATCCGGAGCTGTTCAGCGGCCTGGTCTGGTCGGGTGAGCAGGCCAAGGCGCTGGGGCTGGTGGATGGGCTGGGCAGTGCCAGTTATGTGGCGCGTGAGATCGTGGGTGAGAAGGACCTGGTTGATTACACTGTGCAGGAATCACCGTTTGATCGCTTCTCCAAGCGCATTGGTGCCAGCGTGGCCGAGCATCTGGCCATGTGGATGGGGTTCCAGGGGCCTCAGTTGCGCTGATTGGAGATTGGCGGGGCGCAAAGCGCCCCAAAAATCTCAAGGTATGACCACGCCTTCCCTGGTCAGCATATCCACTAGCCGAATCAGCGGCAGCCCGATCAGGCTGGTCGCATCGCACCCGTGTGTGCTTTGAAACAAACTGACTCCCAAACCCTCCGCCTTGAAGCTCCCGGCGCAATCCAGCGGCTGCTCCGCTGCCACATAGCGCTCCACCCGCTCCCGATCCAGTTCGCGCATCGTCACCGTAAACGGCACGCAGTCGACCTGGCAGCGCCCTGTCGCGGTATTGAGCAGCGCCAGTCCGGTCAGGAAGGTCACCTGCTGGCCGCTGGTTTCGAGCAATTGCTCGCAGGCACGATCAAAGGTGTGCGGCTTGCCGAGGATCTGCTCGCCCAGCACCGCGACCTGGTCGGAGCCTATGATCAGGTGCCCTGGATGGCTGGCGGCGAGCGCTTCGGCTTTTTGCCTGGCCAGGCGCCGTACCAGCTCCACGGCGGGCTCGTCAGCCAGGCGCCGCTCGTCTAGGTCGGGGCTTGCCCAGGTGAAGGGCAGGCGCAGGCGCGCGAGCAGTTCGCGCCGATAGGAAGAGCTGGAAGCCAGCAACAGAGGCAGCATGATAGACTCCTGGTCAGTTGAACCTGATTCTAACATGCGAGATGTCGCCGAATTTCCTTTGACAGGGGCGGGGGGCATCCCTAGAATGCTGCGCCTATGTTGAATGACCCGATTCCACCTCACGTTGACCCGCGCAAATTAGCCGACCGAGGCGTATCCATCACTGGTACGCTGCAACTCGCTGATTTGGAAAGACTCTGCGACCCGCTTTCCGACGATGTCGGTACGGTGCAGGCGAAGTTCGATTTTGAACGAGATGAACAGCACGTGGTGGTTATCCACAGCGAGCTGGACGTCGAAGTCAAAATGGTTTGCCAGCGTTGTCTTGAGCTGGTCACCCTGCCGATCCACAGCGAATGTACATACGCCGTGGTGAAGGAGGGTGCGAATACCCAGTCGTTGCCGAAAGGCTATGACGTGCTGGAACTGGGCGAAGATCCATTGGATCTGCAGGCCTTGGTCGAGGAGGAGCTGCTGCTCGCCTTGCCTATCGTGCCTGCTCATCATCCGGAAGAATGCCAGCAGCCGGCGGGCGCAGACGAGCCCGAATCGAGCAAGGACGAGGTATCGCGGTCCAACCCGTTCAGTGTTTTGGCGCAGTTAAAGCGTGACCCAAACGTTTAGGAGTTAATCAATTATGGCTGTTCAGCAGAACAAAAAATCCCGCTCTGCCCGTGACATGCGCCGTTCGCACGACGCCCTGTCGGAAAACGCGCTGTCGGTAGAGAAAACCACCGGTGAAGTACACCTGCGCCACCACGTTTCGCCAGAAGGCGTATACCGTGGTCGCAAAGTGGTCGACAAGGGCGCTGACGAGTAATCCTTGTCCGCTCAGATCATCGCGATCGACGCAATGGGCGGGGACTTCGGTCCCCGCAGCATTGTCCAGGCTAGCATTGCCTGCCTTTCGGCTACCCCCTCGCTGCACCTGACCCTCGTCGGTCAACCCTCCCTCCTTGAAGATCTTGTCAGCGGCCTGGCAGCTGCGGATCGCGCGCGCCTGCAAATTGTCGCCGCCAGTGAGGTGATCGGTATGGACGAGCGGCCATCCCAGGCGTTGCGTGGCAAGCCAGACTCGTCGATGCGCATCGCCCTCGAACTGGTGCGTGACGGCAAGGCCCAGGCCTGCGTGAGTGCCGGCAATACCGGGGCGCTGATGGCGTTGTCGCGTTTCGTGCTCAAGACCTTGCCGGGTATCGATCGGCCAGCCATGGTTGCGGCAATCCCGACCCAGGCAGGTTACTGCCAGCTGCTCGACCTTGGTGCCAACGTCGACTGCAGTGCCGAGAACCTCTACCAGTTTGCCGTCATGGGCTCCGTGGCTGCCCAGGCCTTGGGCATTCACCGGCCGCGCGTGGCGCTGCTGAACATCGGTACCGAGGACATCAAGGGCAACCAGCAGGTCAAGCTGGCGGCCACGTTGCTGCAGAACGCCCGCGGCCTCAACTATGTCGGCTTCGTCGAAGGTGACGGCCTGTACCGCGGTGAGGCGGACGTGGTGGTGTGCGACGGCTTTGTCGGCAACATCCTGCTCAAGTCCAGCGAAGGCCTGGCGACCATGATTGGCGAGCGTATCGAAAAGCTGTTCAAGGGCGGTGCGTTGTCGCGGGTCGCTGGGGCGGTGGCGATGCCGCTGCTCAAGCGTCTGCAGGCCGACCTGGCACCGGCGCGGCACAATGGCGCGAGCTTCCTCGGCCTGCAGGGCATCGTCATCAAGAGTCATGGCTCGGCGGGCGTAGAGGGCTTCCAGAGCGCGATCCAGCGGGCGCTGATCGAGATCCAGGAAAACCTCCCGCAGCGGCTGCATGGCCGCCTCGAAGATTTGTTGCCTTAGGCATTTCGCCGATGAAGTGCTTAAATGTGACCGCTTGGTCTGCGTTTCCATCCAAGTTTTCAGATTCCGCGCCTGGCCAAAGGCCTGGTGCACCCTATCCGACGACAAGATCATAAGGGCTTGTTCAATGTCTGCATCCCTCGCATTCGTCTTCCCCGGTCAAGGTTCCCAGTCGCTGGGCATGCTCGCCGAACTCGGCGCTGAAAAGCCTGTGATCATCGAGACCTTCAAGGAGGCTTCCGAGGCTCTGGGCTATGACCTGTGGAAGCTGGTCCAGGAAGGTCCGGAAGAACAACTCAACCAGACCGACAAGACCCAGCCGGCGATCCTCACCGCCTCCATCGCCCTGTGGCGCCTGTGGCTGGAAGAGGGCGGCGCGCAGCCGGCCTTCGTTTCTGGTCACAGCCTGGGTGAATACAGCGCCCTGGTTGCAGCCGGCGCACTGTCGCTGAAAGATGCCGTGCGCCTGGTCGAGCGCCGTGGCCAGCTGATGCAGGAAGCCGTGCCTGCCGGTCATGGCGCCATGGCGGCGATCCTCGGCCTGGATGACGCCGTCGTGGTGGAAATCTGCGCCGAAGCGGCCGAAGACGAAGTGGTCAGCGCCGTGAACTTCAACTCGCCAGGCCAGGTGGTCATCGCCGGTAACAAGGCTGCGGTCGACCGCGCCATGGAGCTGTGCAAGGCCAAGGGCGCCAAGCGCGCCCTGCCGCTGGCGGTCAGCGTGCCATCGCACTGCGCCCTGATGAAGCCGGCTGCCGAGCGCTTTGCCGAATTCGTCAACGCCATCGAATGGAAGGCCCCGCAGATTCCGGTGGTGCAGAACGTCACTGCCGCCGTCGCCGCCGACCTCGATGCCCTGAAGCAGGACCTGCTGGCGCAGCTGTACCAGCCGGTACGCTGGGTTGAATGCGTGCAGACCCTGGCCGCCAACGGTGCGGTCAACCTGGTCGAGTGCGGCCCGGGCAAGGTCCTGGCTGGCCTGAACAAGCGTTGCGCCGACGGCGTGACCACCTACAACCTCAATACCCCTGACGCTGTCGCCGCCACCCGCGCGGCGCTGGCCTGATTTGGAGAAGCTTGCATGAGCCTGCAAGGTAAAGTTGCACTGGTCACCGGCGCCAGCCGTGGTATTGGCCAGGCCATCGCCCTCGAGCTGGGCCGCCAGGGCGCGACCGTGATCGGTACCGCCACTTCGGCTTCCGGTGCCGAGCGCATCGCCGCCACCTTGAAAGAGCACGGCATCACTGGCACCGGCATGGAACTGAATGTCACCAGCGCCGAGTCCGTGGAAGCAGTACTGGGCGCCATCGGCGAGCAGTTCGGCGCCCCCGCCATTCTGGTCAACAACGCCGGTATCACCCGCGACAACCTCATGCTGCGCATGAAGGACGACGAGTGGTTCGACGTGATCGACACCAACCTGAACAGCCTCTACCGTCTGTCCAAGGGCGTGCTGCGTGGCATGACCAAGGCGCGCTGGGGTCGTATCATCAGCATCGGTTCGGTCGTCGGTGCCATGGGCAACGCCGGCCAGGCCAACTACGCGGCGGCCAAGGCCGGCCTCGAAGGCTTCAGCCGCGCCCTGGCGCGTGAAGTGGGCTCGCGTGGCATCACCGTCAACTCGGTGACCCCGGGCTTCATCGACACCGACATGACCCGCGAGCTGCCTGAAGCGCAGCGCGAAGCCCTGCAGACCCAGATTCCGCTGGGCCGCCTGGGCCAGGCTGACGAAATCGCCAAGGTGGTTTCGTTCTTGGCGTCGGACGGCGCTGGCTACGTTACCGGCGCAACCGTGCCGGTCAACGGCGGGATGTACATGTAAAAACTGCAACGCAATGTGACGGATTGCTTCAAAAAAGAGTCATACTGCGAGCCTAAAATCCGTTATAAAGCTGCAACCAGATTCCAGGCAGCGGGTGCGGTGGCTCAAGGGAAGGTGCGTTCCGCTTGAAAAGCGAACGTCTTTCTATAAACTTGGTCACCGGCCAGCTGCCTGACATATGTCCATTAGGAGTGAAAACTAGGTATGAGCACCATCGAAGAACGCGTCAAGAAAATCGTCGCCGAGCAACTGGGCGTCAAGGAAGAGGAAGTGACTGTCGAGAAGTCCTTCGTCGATGACCTGGGTGCCGATTCGCTTGACACCGTTGAGCTGGTGATGGCTCTGGAAGAGGAATTCGAGACCGAAATCCCTGACGAAGAAGCCGAGAAGATCACTACCGTTCAAGCTGCAATCGACTACGTCAAAAACCACCAGGCTTAAGACGTTGTAGTCGACGCTTCTTGTCGAGAAGAACCGCACTGCCTTTGCCGGCGTGCGGTTTTTTCTTTGCAAGCCTTCCGCGTCGCTTCACTTGCGCCGAGAGCTTGTTGCCATTTCATTCCATTGCTTGAATGCAATGGCAAGAAACTCTGTGATTAGAAAAGGAGAGTACTGTGTCGCGTAGACGCGTCGTGGTCACCGGTATGGGTATGCTGTCGCCACTGGGTACCGATGTACCGAGCACCTGGCAGGGCATTCTGGCTGGCCGCAGTGGCATTGGTCCGATCGAACACACGGACCTGTCTGCCTACTCCACCCGTTTTGGCGGCTCGGTGAAAGGCTTCGAAGTTGAGCAGTACCTGTCGGCCAAAGAGGCCCGCAAGCTCGACCTGTTCATTCAGTACGGCCTGGCGGCCGGGTTCCAGGCGGTGCGTAATGCTGGCCTGGAAGTCACCGACGCCAACCGTGAGCGCATTGGCGTGGCCATGGGCTCGGGTATCGGCGGCCTGACCAACATCGAAGAAACCAGCCGCACCTTGCACGAGCAAGGCCCGCGCCGGATCTCGCCGTTCTTCGTGCCGGGTTCGATCATCAACATGATCTCCGGTTTCCTGTCGATCCACCTGGGTCTGCAGGGGCCGAACTACGCCATCGCCACCGCCTGCACCACCGGCACCCACTGCATTGGCATGGCCGCGCGCAACATCGCCTACGGCGAAGCTGACGTGATGATCGCCGGTGGCGCCGAGATGGCCGCTTGCGGCCTGGGCATGGGCGGCTTCGGTGCGTCCCGTGCACTGTCGACCCGTAACGATGAGCCAGCCCGTGCCAGCCGTCCGTGGGACAAGGGCCGTGATGGCTTCGTGCTATCCGACGGTGCCGGTGCGCTGGTGCTCGAAGAGCTCGAACACGCCAAGGCCCGCGGTGCGACCATTTATGCCGAGCTGGTCGGTTTCGGCATGAGCGGTGATGCCTACCACATGACCTCGCCGCCCGACAGCGGCGAAGGTGCTGCCCGTTGCATGGCCAATGCCCTGCGCGATGCTGGCATCCAGCCTGAAGCGGTCAGCTACATCAACGCCCACGGCACCTCGACCCCGGCTGGCGACATCGCCGAAGTTGCAGCGATCAAGCGCGTGTTCGGCGAGCATGCCTACAAGCTCGCGGTCAGCTCGACCAAGTCGATGACCGGCCACCTGCTAGGCGCTGCCGGCGCGGTAGAGGCGATCTTCAGCGTGCTGGCGATCAATAGCCAGATGGCACCGCCGACCATCAACCTCGATGAACCGGACGAAGGCTGCGACCTCGACTTCGTACCGCACGAAGCGCGCAGCATGCCGATCGACGTGGTGCTGTCCAACTCGTTCGGCTTTGGCGGCACCAACGGTTCGCTGGTGTTCCGCCGGTTCATCGGTTGATGCACAGCTGGATCGACGGCCAGCCCGCGACTGCAATCAATTTGCAGAACCGCGGCCTGGCCTACGGCGACGGTCTGTTCGAGACCATCGCCGTGCGGGGTGGCCGGCCCAGTCTGCTGGACGGCCATCTGGCTCGCTTGGGTCTGGGTTGCCAGCGGCTGATGATCGACGCCGACCTGGCGCTGGTGCGTGATGAAATCCTGCGCTTCGCCAGTCAGCTCGGCGACGGTGTCGCCAAGCTGGTCCTCACTCGTGGCGACAGCCAGCGTGGCTACGCGCCGGTTGCCGGCGCTGCGCCGCGCCGAATCCTCCAGGGCGGCCCGCTGCCCAGCTATCCTGTCGAACATGCCGAGCACGGCGTGCGGCTGTTCCCCTGCCAGACCCGGCTTGGGGAGCAACCGTTACTGGCCGGCCTCAAACACCTCAATCGCCTGGAGCAGGTGCTGGCCCGTGCCGAATGGCAGGACAGCGAACATGCCGAGGGCCTGATGCGTGACGGGCAGGGCAGGGTGATCGAAAGCGTATACAGCAATCTGTTCCTGGTGCGCGATGGCGTGCTGCTCACGGCTGACCTCAGCCGTTGCGGCGTAGCCGGCGTGATGCGCGGTGCCCTGCTGGAGCAGGCACAACGGCTGGGCATCGCGGTACAGGTGCGTGATATCGCATTCGACGAACTGCAGCAGGCGAATGAAGTGTTCGTCTGCAACAGTGTCTACGGTGTCTGGCCCGTGCGTGGAATTGCCGCGCTGAACTGGTCGCCGGGCCCGCTCACCCGTAAACTGCAGGCCGTTGCCCGTACGTTACTGGATACCTGAATTCGTGAGACGCAAATTCCTGCTGCTGCTGGAAATGGGCTTGATCCTCGCCGGCCTGGCCCTGGGCTGGTCGGCCTGGAAGATCAACTCGGTGCTGGAGCAGCCTCTGCATGTTGCCGAAGAGCGCCTGCTCGACGTGCCCAGCGGCACCAACCCCAACCGCATGTTCTATCGCATGCAGGCCGACGGCTTGCTCGACGATGCCGTCTGGCTGCGCCTGTACTGGCGCTTCAACATGGCCGGCACCCAGTTGCATACCGGCGAGTATCGCCTCACCCCTGGCATGACCGTGGAAGACCTGTTCGACGTCTGGCGCCGTGGCGATGTGGTGCAGTACAACCTGACCCTGGTCGAAGGCTGGACCTTCCGCCAGGTGCGTTCGGCGGTGGCCAAGCATGAAAAGCTCAAACACACCCTGGATGGCCTTTCCGACTCCGAGGTGATGGACAAGCTCGGCCACACCGGTGTGTTCCCTGAAGGCCGCTTCTTCCCTGATACCTACCGCTTCGTGCGCGGCATGAGTGACGTCGAGCTGCTGCAGCAGGCGTACATGCGCCTGGACGAAGTGCTGGCCAAGGAATGGGCCGAGCGCACCACTGACCTGCCTTACCGTGATCCCTACCAGGCCTTGATCATGGCCTCGCTGGTAGAGAAGGAAACCGGTATCCCTCAGGAGCGTGGGCAGATCGCTGGCGTCTTCGTCCGCCGCCTGCGCCTGGGCATGATGCTGCAGACCGACCCGACGGTGATCTACGGCATGGGTGAGCGCTACAACGGCAGGATTTCCCGCGCCGACCTGCGCGAACCGACGCCCTACAACACTTACACCATGACCGGCCTGCCACCGACACCCATCGCCATGGTCGGGCGCGAGGCGATCCATGCCGCGCTCAACCCGTCCGATGGCACCAGCCTGTACTTCGTCGCCCGTGGCGATGGCAGCCACGTGTTCTCCGATGACCTGGACGATCACAACTCGGCGGTGCGCGAGTTTCAGCTCAAGCGTCGCGCGGATTACCGGTCCAGCCCGGCGCCGCAAAGTGCACCGGCGGACGCAGCCGAGCCCGCTGAGCAGGACCCTGCCAGCGAAACTGCGCCGGCCGACGCACCAACGCCTGACGAACAACATTAAGGACTGCCTGTGAGCGGCTTGTTTATTACCCTTGAAGGCCCCGAAGGCGCGGGCAAGAGCACCAACCGTGATTACCTGGCTGCGCGCTTGCGCGAGCAGGGCCTGGATGTGGTGCTGACTCGCGAGCCTGGCGGCACGCCGCTGGCTGAAAAAGTCCGCGAGCTGTTGCTGGCGCCGAGCGAGGAAGTGATGGCCGCAGACACCGAGCTGCTGCTGGTATTCGCTGCCCGTGCCCAGCACCTGGCCGAAGTGATTCGCCCAGCGCTGGCCCGTGGTGCGGTGGTGCTTTGCGATCGCTTCACCGATGCCACCTACGCCTACCAGGGCGGTGGTCGCGGCCTGTCGGTGGAGCGTATCGCTGCGCTGGAGCAATTCGTCCAGGGGGATCTGCGCCCGGACCTGACCCTGGTCTTCGACTTGCCCGTGGAAGTCGGCCTGGCCCGTGCCGCCGCGCGCGGTCGCCTGGACCGTTTCGAGCAGGAAGGCCAGGCCTTCTTCGAAGCCGTGCGCCAAGCCTATCTGCAACGCGCCCATGGCGCACCGCAGCGCTACAGCCTGCTCGATGCCGCCCAGCCACTAGAGGCCGTACAGCGTGCCATCGATGCGCTGCTGCCTGCCATCGTGGGGCGTTGCCGTGGCTGAGGCCTACCCCTGGCAGCAGGCGCTGTGGCAGCAATTGGCAGGGCGTGCCCGGCACGCCCATGCCTACCTGCTGCATGGGCCGCAGGGCATCGGCAAGCGCGCCTTGGCCGAGCGGCTGATGGCGCGTCTGCTGTGCCAGCAGCCGCAGGGGTTGGATGCCTGCGGGCAGTGCAAGTCGTGCCTGCTGCTCAAGGCCGGTAGCCACCCGGACAACTTCGTGCTGGAGCCAGAAGAGGCCGACAAGCCAATCAAGGTCGACCAGGTGCGCGAGCTGGTGTCGTTCGTGGTGCAGACGGCGCAGCTGGGCGGGCGTAAAGTGGTATTGATCGAGCCGGTCGAGGCGATGAACGTCAATGCCTCCAACGCCTTGCTCAAGAGCCTGGAAGAGCCTTCGGGCGATACCGTGCTGCTGCTGGTCAGTCACCAGCCCAGCCGCCTGTTGCCGACGATCAAGAGCCGCTGCCAGCAAGTTGTCTGCCCGCAGCCGAGCATGGCGCAGAGCCAGGCGTGGCTGGCCACGGCCTTGCCCGACAGCGACGAGGCCGAGCGCGAGGAGCTGCTGACGCTGGCTGCCGGTTCGCCGCTGATGGCGGTCAGCCTGCAAGCGCAAGGTGTGCGTGAGCAGCGGGCCTTGGTGACCGACGGGGTGAAGAAGCTGCTCAAGCAGCAGCAATCGCCCAGCCAGCTGGCCGAGGCCTGGAGCAGTGTGCCGTTGTTGCTGCTGTTCGACTGGTTCTGCGACTGGTCGCACCTGATCCTGCGTTACCAGTTGACCCAGGATGAAGAGGGGTTGGGCTTGGCCGACATGCGCAAGGTGGTGCAGTACCTGGCGCAGAAGGCCCGTCAGGGCAAGGTGCTGGAGGTCCAGGCGTGGATCCTCGAGCAGCGCCAGAAGGTGCTCGGTAAAGCCAACCTCAATCGTGTATTGCTGCTGGAAGCGCTGCTGGCCCATTGGGTACAGCTGCCGGGTTCCCGCTGATTTTCCATCTTTTCATGTGTGCCGCCTGCCATGCTCGTAGATTCCCATTGCCATCTCGACCGTCTTGACCTGAGCGCCCACCAGGGTTCCCTCGATGCTGCCCTGCAGGCGGCGCGTGAGCGCGGGGTCGGGCATTTCCTGTGCATTGGCGTCAGTGCCGAAAATGCCGGGGCGGTGAAGGTGCTGAGCGAGCAGTACGCCGATGTCGACTGTTCGGTGGGGGTGCACCCGCTGGACCTGGCGCCAGGCGAGACGCCGGCGCTGGAGTGGCTGCTGCGTGAGCTGGCGCACCCGCATGTGGTGGCGATTGGCGAAACCGGGCTGGACTACCACTACGAACCGGAGGCTGCCGAGTTGCAGCAGGCATCGTTCCGCCTGCACCTGGAGGCGTCGCGTCAGACTGGCAAGCCGGTGATTGTGCACACCCGTGCGGCGCGGGCCGATACCTTGGCGCTGCTGCGTGAAGCGAATCTGCCTCAGGCGGGCGTGCTGCATTGTTTCACCGAAGACTGGGACATGGCCAAGGCGGCGCTGGACCTGGGCTATTACATCTCGTTGTCCGGCATTGTCACTTTCCGCAATGCCGATGCCCTGCGCGAGGTGGCGCGGCAGGTGCCGGTCGACCGCCTGCTGGTGGAAACCGATTCACCTTACCTGGCACCGATCCCGCATCGTGGCAAGCCGAACCTGCCGCAGTATGTGCGGGAGGTGGCGGAGTATGTGGCATCGTTGCGTGGGGTCAGCTACGAGCAGCTGGCAGAGCAAACCACGTCCAACTTCAAGCGCCTGTTCCCGCTGGCGCGAGTGGCCTGAATCCAGACCAATCGCTTTTGCTCTGCTTTTGCTCTGCTTTTGCTTTTGCTTCTAAGCGCGCGATAGTTCAGGCGACGGTGAGTGCGACTTCAGGAGGCCGAACGCAGGCGTCTGGAGGGCCAGGGTGCGCAGCACCCCTTCGGCGTAGCCGAAGGCGCGAGATGTAGACTTGCGCAGCAAGTCGTAGGCCGCGCGGGCCCGGAAGGCGCCGGAGTGAGGGGACCCCGCAGCGCAGCGCAGGGGCCGGATGATGGGAGCCGGGGTTTTTGGTTACTTTTTGCCCAGTCAAAAAGTGACCCGCCGTAAGGGCGGAAAGGTGACTCAGCGCCACCCTGGCGAATGAATGTAGACCTGATTTGAAAGCCCACTCCCAAAAGCCAAAAGCCAAAAGCCAAAAGCCAAAAGCCAAAAGCCAAAAGCTCGACTGTGGTGGTTTTGACTCAGTCGAGTACATTCATTTGCTATGGCGACGCACAGTCACCTTTCCGCCCTTACGGCGGGTCACTTTTTGTCAAACGCGCCTTCGGCTACGCCGAAGGGGTGCTGCGCACCCTGGCCCTCCAGACGCCTGCGCTCGGCCTCCTGAAGTCGCATTTCGCGTTGCCTGAACTATCGCGCGCTTAGAAGCAAAATCAAAAGCCAGAGCCAGAGCCAGAGCCAGAGCCAGAGCCAGAGCCTGGCGGCTGGTCCTGGGCAAAAAAAACCCGGGTTCTGGGGGGGGAATCCGGGTTAAGACCATTAGGAGTAAAACAAAGGTACGCGGTCCCTGAGCACCTTTATCGGCGCGCCACTTGGGGGGGATGCGCCGCGCCAACACTTCAAGTATTGGTCAGGTTTGGCACAGTGCCAGTGCTTCTCTGTTCGTTTTTTAAACAGATTTGGAATACGGCCGCCGTCCCTTCCTCCCTCAGCGCATGGCCAGACGCCGTACTTGCTGGACAGTTTCGTCGATCAGCTGATCACTGGTGTAGAAATGTGGCGAAAATCGTATACCTGGCCCTCTTAGTGCACATATTGTCTGCTCCGCCAGCAGGCATCGATAGACAGCCGCACTGTCCTGCCCCAGAAGGCTGAAGGTAACGATACCCGCCCGTTTTTCCGGGGTTGCGGGACTATGCAGGTATACCCCAGGAATACCGGCCAGGCCCTGAAGCAGTTGCTCGACCCGCAGCTGCAATTGCCGGCCGACCTCGTCCATGCCGATTTCCTCCAGCAATGACAGGCTGGCCTCCAGGGCATACGCGCCCAACATGTTCGGGCTGCCACTTTCAAAACGCCTGGCGCTTCCTGCCGGCTGCCACTCGCGGCGATCAAAGTCGCCCAGATGCTCGAGCATATGCCAGCCATAGGCATGCAGCCTAAGCTGTGGGCGCAAAGCAGCGCGGCAATAGAACAAGCCCAGGCCCTCGGGCCCGAGCATCCATTTGTGGCCGTCGGCCATGGCGAAATCGCACTGGTAGCGCTGCACGTCGAAGGGCAGGGCGCCAATCTGCTGGATGGCATCGACGCAGAACAGCACATGGCGGGCCTGGCAGCCCTCACCGAGGCGAGGCAGGTCCAGGCGCAGGCCGCTGGCGAACTGCACGGCACTCACGGCCAGCAGGCGCGTAAGCGGGCCGCAGGCCGCGAGCAGCGCTGCTTCCGGGTCTGGCCCGGCAAGGCTCACCTCGGACACCACCACGCCGCGCTCGCGCAATGCTTCCCACACGATACGGTTGGAGGGAAACTCCTCGTCGCTGATCACCACCTGGTCGCCGGCTTGCCAGTCGAGGCCGAACGCAACCAGTGAAAGCGCCTCGGAGGTGTTCTTCACCAGCGCGATGTCAGCCCAGGTGGGGGCGTTGACCAGGCGCGCGAGCCTTTCCCGCAGCCTGCGTTCGGTGGCCAACCATGTCGGGTATCCGCTCGCGCCCTGACGCACGTTGTCCCGTGCAAAGCGCGCCACGGCCTCGCTGGCCCGACGCGGCCAGGGAGCGATGGCCGCATGGTTCAGGTATCGCAGCCCCGGTGCCTGTTCGAACTCATCGTGAAACATAGACATGGTTGGATGATCCGTGCAATTTGCTGCAAGTTAGGCATAATAAACCGCTTCAATGTCATCCAGTCCTTCCTATGCAGAAAGAACCTCGTAAGGTCCGTGAGTTTCGCCGTCGCGAACAGGAAATCCTCGATACAGCGCTAAAGCTGTTCCTCGAACAGGGTGAAGACAGCGTCACCGTCGAGATGATCGCCGACGCCGTGGGTATCGGAAAAGGCACGATCTACAAGCACTTCAAGTCCAAGGCGGAAATCTACCTGCGCCTGATGCTCGATTATGAGCGTGACTTGAACGAGCTGTTGCACTCGGCCGATGTCGACCGCGACAAGGAGGCACTGTCGCGCGCCTACTTCGAGTTCCGTATGCGTGACCCGCAGCGCTACCGGCTGTTCGATCGCCTGGAAGAGAAGGTGGTCAAGGGCAACCAGGTGCCGGAAATGGTCGAGCAGTTGCACAGCATCCGCGCTTCCAACTTCGACCGCCTGACCCAGTTGATCAAGGGACGCATCAGCGAAGGCAAGCTCGAAGACGTGCCACCGTACTTCCACTACTGCGCCGCCTGGGCGTTGGTGCACGGCGCCGTGGCGCTGTACCACTCGCCGTTCTGGAGCAACGTGCTGGAGGATCAGGAAGGCTTCTTCCAGTTCCTCATGGATATCGGCGTGCGCATGGGCAACAAGCGCAAGCGTGATCCGGAAGCCGCCAACTGAAGGCATTCGTCGTCACCGGGTGAGCCTGGCGTGAAATGGGGACTTGCAAAAACTTGAACCATGAGTCAAGTTTTGCCAGCCCCGATTCATCCATGCCGGAGTCATTCATGATCGTCGATCGTCAAGGCAGGCGTTTTCGCAATCTGCGCGTCAGCCTGACGGCTGCCTGCAACTACGCCTGCAGCTACTGCGTGCCAGATGGCAAGCGCCTGGTCGCAGCCCAGGATGAGCTGTCGGCGGAAACCTTGGCGCGTGGGGTGGCCTACCTCATTGAAGTTGCCGGCATCGAGCGTTTGCGCATCACCGGTGGCGAGCCATTGGTCAGCCCTCGGCTGGATGCCTTTCTGGCGGCGGTGGCGAAGCTCGACCTTGATGACATCACGCTGACCACCAACGGGCAATTGCTCGCTCGCAAGCTGCCGCAGCTGCAGGCGGCTGGCATTCGTCGCCTGAACGTCTCCCTCGATACCCTCGATCCCCAAGCATTCCGCCGCATCGCCCGTGGCGGTGATCTGGCCAGCGTGTTGGCAGGCATGGACCAGGCCAGTGCCATGGGCATGCGGATCAAGGTCAACATGGTGCCGATGCGTGGGCAAAACCTCGATCAAGTGCTACCGATGCTCGACTACTGCATGGCGCGTGGTTTCGAGCTGCGCTTTATCGAACTGATGCGCATGGGGCACCTGGCACGGGACAACAATGCGTTCCTGCAACAGTTTGTCGGGCTCGATGCATTGCTTGATGTGATCGGCGGCCGCCATGGCTACCAGCAGGTCGACGCACCGCTGGATGCCACGGCGCTGCGCTACCAGATCCCGGGTCAGGGCTATTTCGGCGTCATCGCCAATGAAAGCGTGCCGTTCTGCCGAACCTGCTCGCGCCTGCGCCTGTCCTCTACCGGCTGGCTGCACGGCTGCCTGTCTTCCGGCAATCGCCACTTTGTCGGCGACCTGCTGGAAAAACCTCGTCATCAGGCGCTGCCTGGTTTGCAGCGGCTGCTGGTAAAAGCCTTGGCAGACAAGCAGGAACTTGCGTTTTCCGGGGGGGTGACGGTGATGAAGGTCATTGGCGGCTGAAGCTGGCGCAAAAGCTGCATCCGCCGGCTATTCGCCGGTTTTTCGTCACCGGCCATTGGAGGAAAGATGCGTAGCCTGGTCTTGCTGCTGACGCTGATGGCGTTGGGCGGTTGCATGAATGTCAGCGATATGGGCGAGGGCGTCCGTTACCACATGAGCGATGCCGGCTTGCTGGACCACAGCGATACCCGTCGTACCTTGTCGATTCGCCTACAGCCGGATTCGTTCATCTTCATCGGCCAGGGCGCGTTCATGCCGCCAGGCAAAGGCCCGGTGCCGAAGCAGAATGCCGTGGCCGATGAGGCCTTCAAGAGTTTCGTCGAGTACTTCCCGCTGGTGCGTCGCGCCCAAGGGCCGCTGGGCCTTGAAGAAGCGATTGCCCAGGCCCGGTCGGTGGGCGCCGACTATGTGCTGTATACGCGCTTCGCCCGCACGGATGACCGTATCGGTAATGGCGACGAATGGTATGACGAGCAGGCCGTCGACCGCTTGGGTTGGGATACCGGCGTGGTGCAGATGATGCTGATCGAGACCAACACTCGTTACCTGATCGACACCGCGCGGATAAAGAGCCGCGGCGGTTTGTTGACGTTCCACGACCAGTCGCCCCAGGATTTGCTTGGCGCACCGATGCGCGAGTACGCTCGTAGCCTTCTGGGCATGAGCGAGTGAGGGTAGGGATATGACGGATTCCGGCAAGGCCAACGATCTATTGGCGCAGATTCCCAAGCACAAGGGGCTGCCGCCGGTGCATCTGTGGAACCCGGATTTCTGCGGCGATATCGACATGCGTATTGCCCGCGATGGTACTTGGTACTACCTGGGTACGCCCATCGGGCGCAAACCGATGGTTCGCCTTTTCTCCACCATCATTCGCCGCGATGGCGATGATTATTTCCTGATCACCCCGGTGGAGAAGGTCGGTATCCGCGTCGATGATGCGCCATTCGTGGCCGTCACGCTTGAGGTGCTGGGCAGTGGTGAGGCGCAGGTGCTGCGCTTTACCAGCAATGTCGAGGATCAGGCCGAAGCGGGGCCGCAGAACCCGTTGCGGGTCGAGATCGATCCGGAGACCCAGGAGCCGGCGCCTTATGTGCTGATGCGTAGCAATCTTGAGGCATTGATCCATCGCAATGTGTTCTACCAGCTGGTCGACCTGGCGGTGCCGCGGGTGATCGATGGCGAGGAATGGCTCGGGGTATGGAGCCATGGTGTGTTTTACCCGATCGGGCGCAATTGTTGAGCGCGCGTTCCCGACTGGCCCCCTGCTTTTTCTCTTGATTGGCCGTTTGTGTCCTGTGCCACTGGGCCTAACCTGCAGGCACTTGCCAATCAGGAGTACGCCCGTGAAATCTGCCAAATTTTCTTTTGCCTTGCTCATTGCCGCTGGCCTGTTCGGTCTTCAGTCCCCTGTCTGGGCGCACGGCGACGCCGCTGACCAGGTGAAAATCCTGCAGCAACAACAGCCCTCGAATGCCCCGGGCAAGAGCGCTGTCATGCTCACGGTCAGCTATGCCCCCGGGCAGGCTTCGCCCGCCCACCAGCACCCGGGGGCGGTCATGGCCTATGTACTGGAAGGTGCGGTGGTATCGAAACTCAACGACGAGCAGGAAAAGACCTACAAGGCCGGTGAGTACTGGTACGAAGCACCCGGCACCGTGCACAGCGTATCGCGCAATGCCAGCAAGTCCCGGCCTGCCAAGTTGCTGGTATGGAGCCTGGTGGATGAAGGCAAGCCAGTCACTTTGCCCTACTCCGGGGCGAAATCAGCGCGCTGAGCGTGACACAGCTTGCTGCATACAGCTCGCACCAGTGCTTTGTCCCATACCTGGCTTGGCGCGAGCTGTACGTTGTGGGTGTAGAAAGGCGGCAGGTTCTGTGCGAGTCGAGCGACCTCTTTGCCCGTCCGGCCCGCTGGCAGCAACACGTACTGCAGGCTGGAAGGGAAGGACGGTGCGGTGTTGCGCTCCACGGTGGATCCATAGGCGCCAAGGGTCATGACCGCTTCGCTGCCAGTCGGGTCTGGAAAGACAAGCATGACGAATGTGCAGTGACGCGGATGTGTCAGGTGCTCCGCCGCTTCGTTGCGGACCAGTGGGTCGACATGGTTCATCAAGGTCCAGCGCAGGGCCGCATAGCTGCGGGTCGTTTCCATGAATGCGCTGCGAATGGGCGAGCGCTTCTCGCTGCCGCCCAGGCATGACAGCAGGTTGCCGAATGGATCGAGCAACGCGACTGCATTGAAGGTGTCCGCCTGGCTGGCCGTCTCTAGCAGGGGTTGGGCCAGCTCTGGTCCGGCAAGGCGGGGATTGTCACTTTTGCTACGTAGGCTCCAAGGGCTGAGGTTGGCCAAGGCTTGGCGCACCTTGCTATGCGGCGGGAGATTGCTCGGGTCCTTTAGTTCAGACGGAGGCAGGCCGGCAGAGCTGCTTTCATCGTGGACCGTATTCACACTGGTTTCGAATAGAGAGCTGGTCAGGCTGGCGGTCGCGGCTTCGATGTGTTCGCCTGCGTAGATCGGGCCTGCGAGGGGGCCCGCATATTCCCGCTCCAAAGGCGCTTCAATCGCGTAGTAGCCCCAGGTGGCTTGCGCGACTTTTGGCAGTGCCGCAGGTAGGCCGGGAAAGTTGAAGCAGGCGTTGTGGTTGATGCCGGCGAAGGTGTCCAGAGCGCTGACCGCGACATTGAAACCGGCTGTTAGCAAGGCCCCCGCGCACATGGCGCAGGGGTCGAGCGTGGTTACCAAGGTCAGCGCGTGAGGGGAGGGCAGGGCCAGGCGCTGCTGATTTTCGTAATACCAGTCGATCAGGCGCCGTTCGCCATGGGCGGTTGGGTCATGGAGCCTGAAGGCAGGCTGCGCCTCGCTGTTCGGGAAAGGCTTGAGCACGCTGTTGTGCAGGGCGACCAAAACCTTGCCGGTGGCGTTTTCGATGATGCATCCACCCACTGCGAATGTTGCTTGTCGGCTTGCCAGTAGCGCCTGCTTGGCGGCAATCGCAACCGCTTGCTGGGCGTTGTGAGTAATATCGTTCACGCTGATCGAGGCTCTGCGGTCGTCGAGTGAACGTGGACGATACAGCAGCGTTGTGCCGACAGGGGTAAAAAGAAGTGCAACAAAAAACCTCCAGTGCTTGCGCAACTGGAGGTTTTTCAGTGTTTGGCTCCGCGACCTGGACTCGAACCAGGGACCCAATGATTAACAGTCATTTGCTCTACCGACTGAGCTATCGCGGAATCTGTGCGTATCTTACCGATTGCCAGGAGGAAGTCAAGCGACCTCCTGACAAATCAATCAGTTACAGCACTTCAACGATGGCCTTGGTGACCACGTGGATGTTGCTCTGGTTCAGCGCGGCGACGGCGATGCGACCGGTGTCCAGGGCGTAGATGCCGAAATCGTTCTTCAGGCGGGCAACCTGCTCAACGGTCAGGCCCGAGTAGGAGAACATGCCCACCTGGCGGCCGACAAAGCTGAAGTCGCGGTTGGCGCCGTATTCGGCCAGCAGCGATACCATCTGCTTGCGCATGCCGTGGATGCGCTCGCGCATCTCGCCCAGCTCGGCCTCCCACATCTGGCGCAGTTCGGCGCTGTTGAGCACGGTGGCGACGATGGTCGCGCCGTGGGTCGGCGGGTTGGAGTAGGTGGTGCGGATCACGCGCTTGACCTGCGACAGCACGCGGGTGCTCTCGTCCTTCGAGGCAGTGACGATCGACAGTGCGCCGACGCGCTCGCCGTACAGCGAGAACGACTTGGAGAACGAGCTGGAAACGAAGAACTCCATGCCTGACTCGGCGAACAGGCGCACGGCGAAGGCGTCTTCGCCGATGCCGTCACCGAAGCCCTGGTAGGCCATGTCGAGGAATGGCACGTGGCCCTTGGCCTTGACCACTTCCAGAACGTTTTTCCAGTCGTCCAGGGTCAGGTCGACGCCGGTCGGGTTGTGGCAGCAGGCGTGCAGTACCACGATCGAGCCGGACGGCAGGGCGTTGAGGTCTTCGAGCATGCCGGCACGGTTGACGTCGTTGCTCGGGGCATCGTAGTAGCGGTAGTTCTGTACCGGGAAGCCGGCGCTTTCGAACAGCGCGCGGTGGTTCTCCCAGCTTGGGTCGCTGATGGCCACCACGGCATTCGGCGAAATGCGCTTGAGGAAGTCGGCACCGATCTTCAGAGCGCCAGTGCCGCCAACGGCCTGCACGGTGACCACGCGGCCAGCGGCCAGCAGTGGCGATTCGGCACCGAACAGCAGTTTCTGCACGGCCTGGTCGTAGGTGGCGATACCATCGATCGGCAGGTAGCCGCGCGAGGCGTGCTGGGCAGCACGCTGGGTCTCGGCTTCGATCACGGCGCGCAGCAGCGGAATGCGGCCTTCCTCATTGCAGTAGACGCCTACGCCCAGGTTGACCTTGTCGGTACGTGGGTCGGCGTTGAATGCTTCGTTGAGGCCCAGGATAGGGTCGCGGGGTGCCAGCTCGACAGCGGAAAACAGGCTCATTGTTACTTCGGCTCTGATTGGAGAGTGATAGGGCGTACACGCTCCAGCCGAATGCACTGAAGCGGTGCACAAACGGGGAGTCAGTATAGTGATACCGACCGGTCACTGCGACAGCTTGGCGCAGGTTTTCCGGTTATTTGCGCAAATATTTTTCGACCATTGGTCGAATTGCCGGGTCCACCGTAATGCGCGCTCACAGCTTGGCCTAGATTGCGGTCCCTGGCGGGCGCAATTGGGTATAGACTACTGGCTAAATTTACAGTTACTGCGTTACCGCGAGGTCCGTCATGTCCGAGTTCCAGCTCGTCACCCGTTTCCAGCCGGCCGGCGACCAGCCCGAAGCCATTCGCCAGATGGTCGAGGGCATTGAGGCAGGCCTGTCGCACCAGACCCTGCTTGGGGTGACCGGTTCGGGCAAGACCTTCAGCATCGCCAACGTCATTCAGCAGGTGCAGCGGCCGACTCTGGTGCTGGCGCCGAACAAGACCCTGGCGGCGCAGCTGTATGGCGAGTTCAAGGCGTTCTTCCCGAGCAACGCGGTGGAATATTTCGTTTCCTACTACGACTACTACCAGCCAGAGGCCTACGTGCCGTCGTCGGACACCTTCATCGAGAAAGACGCCTCGATCAACGACCACATCGAACAGATGCGCCTGTCGGCGACCAAGGCGCTGCTGGAACGGCGCGATGCGATCATCGTCACCACCGTGTCCTGCATCTATGGCCTGGGCAGCCCAGAGACCTACCTGAAGATGGTCCTGCATGTCGACCGCGGCGACAAACTCGACCAGCGCGCCTTGTTGCGCCGTCTGGCCGACCTGCAGTACACCCGCAACGAGATGGACTTCGCCCGCGCCACGTTCCGTGTGCGTGGCGACGTGATTGACATCTTTCCAGCGGAATCCGACCTGGAGGCCATCCGCATCGAGCTGTTCGACGACGAGGTCGAGAATATCGCCGCCTTCGACCCGCTGACCGGCGAGGTCTTCCGCAAGCTGCCACGCTTCACCTTCTACCCCAAGAGCCACTACGTGACCCCGCGGGAAACCCTGCTGGAGGCGGTAGAGGGCATCAAGGAAGAGCTGAAGGACCGGCTCGAATATCTGCACAAGGCCAACAAGCTGGTCGAAGCCCAGCGTCTGGAGCAACGCACCCGTTTCGACCTGGAGATGATTCTCGAACTGGGTTACTGCAACGGCATCGAAAACTACTCGCGTTACCTGTCCGGGCGCCCGGCCGGGGCGCCGCCGCCCACGCTCTATGACTACCTGCCGCCCGATGCGCTGCTGGTAATCGATGAGTCCCACGTCAGCGTTCCGCAGGTCGGCGCCATGTACAAGGGCGACCGCTCGCGCAAGGAAACCCTGGTCGAATACGGCTTCCGCCTCCCGTCGGCGCTGGACAACCGGCCGATGCGCTTCGACGAGTGGGAGGATGTCAGCCCGCAGACCATCTTCGTCTCGGCCACCCCGGGCCCCTACGAAGCAGAGCACGCAGGTCGCGTGGTCGAGCAGGTGGTGCGCCCGACTGGCCTGGTCGACCCTCAGGTGGAAGTGCGCCCGGCGCTGACCCAGGTCGACGACCTGCTGTCGGAGATCCGCAAGCGCGTCGCTCAGGGCGATCGGGTACTGGCCACCACGCTTACCAAGCGCATGGCCGAAGACCTCACCGACTACCTGGCCGACCACGACGTGCGGGTACGCTACCTGCACTCGGACATCGACACGGTGGAGCGCGTCGAGATCATCCGCGACCTGCGCCTGGGCACCTTCGATGTGCTGGTGGGTATCAACCTGCTGCGCGAGGGCCTGGACATGCCAGAGGTATCGCTGGTGGCGATTCTCGATGCCGACAAGGAGGGCTTCCTGCGTTCCGAGCGCTCGCTGATCCAGACCATCGGCCGTGCCGCGCGTAACCTCAATGGTCGGGCGATCCTATATGCCGACAACATCACCGGTTCCATGCAGCGCGCCATCGACGAGACCGAACGGCGCCGCGAGAAGCAGATCGCCTTCAACCAGGCCAACGGCATCGTGCCTAAGGGTGTGGTCAAGGACATCACCGACATCATGGAGGGCGCCACCGTGCCCGGCGCGCGCAGCAAGAAGCGCAAGGGCATGGCCAAGGCAGCGGAGGAGAGCGCTCGTTACGAGGCCGAGCTGCGTACGCCGGGCGAGATCACCAAGCGCATCAAGCAGTTGGAAGAGAAAATGATGCAGTTTGCCCGCGACCTGGAGTTCGAAGCCGCCGCCCAGCTGCGTGACGAGATTACCCAGCTGCGCGAGCGCCTGATCACCAGCTGATTACTTGACTGTCTGTACTGGCCCCTTCGCGGGGCAAGCCCGCTCCTACAGGTAGCGCACCGTTCTTGAGGTAGGTGAAGTCCTGTAGGAGCGGGCTTGTCCCGCGAAGAGGCCGGTACGGGCAATACAAAACTCAGTGGGCTTCACCAGCCTTCAACCCCTCCGGCAGCTTGCGGGTCAACAGCACCGCCACCATGCTCACCGCCAGCCCGATCCCGACAAAGTGAAATGCATCGTTGTAGGCCATGATCAGCGCCTGCTGGTGGGCAATCTCGCTCAACTTGCCCAGCGCCGCATTGTCATTGCCCAGCCGCTCCGCCAGCTGCGCCAACCGTTCGGCCACCTGTGGGTTGCTCGGCACCACCGATTCCCGCAGATAATCGAAATACACCTTGGTCCGTGCATCCAGCAAGGTCGCCAGCAAGGCGATGCCAATCGCACCGCCCAGGTTACGCAGGATGTTGAACAGGCTCGAAGCCGACCCGGCATCCTGAGGCTGGATATACGCCGTGGCGATCAGCGAAATGGTCACCATGATCATCGGCTGGCCTAGGGCGCGGATGATCTGGATATGGTTGAACTGCGGCCCGGCAAAGTCCGGGTTAAGCACCCCCGAACCGAAGCTGGCGGCACCGAACAGGCAGAAGCCGAGGGCGCACAACAGCTTGGGCGGTATCACCTTCATCAGCTGTGGCACCAGCGGAATCAGGAACAGCTGCGGAATGCCCATCCACATGATCACCTCGCCGATCTGCAGGGCGTTGTAGCCCTGGATCTGTGCCAGGTACAGCGGTAGCAGGTAGATCGACCCATAAAGCCCCACGCCCATGCCCAGGCTGGCAATGCTCGAAAGGCCGAAATTGCGGTTGCCGAGGATGCGCAGGTTGATCAACGGGTGCGGCTTGGAAAGCTGCAGGATGACGAAGGTGATCAGGCTGATCAGGGCAACAGTCGCCAGGCCGACGATCAGGTTGGACTCCAGCCAGTCCTTGCGGTGGCCTTCCTCAAGAAAAACCTGCAGGCAGCCCAGGCCCACGCCGAGGGTGACAATGCCGGCATAGTCGGTGCTTTTCAGCAGTTCCCAGTGCGCTTCCTTCTTCTCCAATCCGTAGAGCAGGCCGGCGATCATCACCAGCCCAGGCGGGATGTTGATGTAGAAAATGTATTCCCAGCCCCAGTTCTCGGTCAGCCAGCCGCCAAGGGTCGGGCCGATCGAGGGGGCGAAAGTGGCGGTCATGGCGAACATGGCCATGCCTTTGGCGCGGTGGTGCTCGGGCAACTTGATCAGGGTCAGGGTGAACGCCAGCGGGATCAGTGCGCCGCCGGTGAAGCCCTGCAGGGCGCGGAACAGGATCATGCTCTCGAGGTTCCAGGCCATTGAGCACAGCAGCGAGGACAGCAGGAAGCCCCCGGATACCCACACCGCCAGGCGCCGTGCCGACAGCAGCTGCACCAGCCACGCGGTCAGCGGAATCATGATGATCTCCGCCACCAGGTACGAGGTTGAAATCCACGAGCCTTCCTCCAGGGTCGCCGACAGCGCGCCCTGGATGTCCTTAAGCGAAGAGTTGGTGATCTGGATGTCCAGCACCGCCATGAAGGCGCCGAGCATCACGCTCATCACCGCGATCCAGTCGCGCCGGCTTGGCTCCGCAGTCGGGCGCAGCAGTTGATCACCGGCCATCGTGGCCTTCGTCTTCGCGGCGCAGGTCGACGGTAGCGGTGACCGACATGCCCGGGCGAATGCGCCCGTGCAGCGGATTGTCGGCGGCGAAGGTCAGTTTCACCGGAATACGCTGCACCACCTTGGTGAAGTTGCCGGTGGCATTGTCCGGCGGCAGCAGGCTGAACTGCGCGCCGGAAGCGGCGAACAGGCTCTCGACGCGGCCTTCGATCGGCGTGTCGGGGTAGCTGTCGAACAGCAGCTCGGCGCGCTGGCCGGGCTGCATCTTGCCAATCTGGGTTTCCTTGAAATTGGCCTGCACCCAGATGTTTTCATCGGGCACGATCGACAACAGGTAGGCGCCGGCCTGCACCACCTGGCCATTGCGGGCATTGCGCTGGCCGATGGTGCCGTTGAGCGGTGCGCGGATCTCGCAGCGGGTCAGGTTCAGTTCGGCCTGGGCCAGGTCGGCGCGGGCATTGGCGATCTGCGCGTCGAGGCGCTTGAGGTCGGCATTCAGGGCATTGATTTGCTGGCGCTGGCTTTGCAAGTCGGCGCGGGCTTTGTCGACCTGAGAGCCGGCCACGTGGCTGTCTGCCGACAGGGTGGTCACCCGTTCTTCGGAGACGAAACCAGGCTTGCGCAGCTTTTCGGCGCGGCTCAGGTCCAGGCGCGAGCGGTCGAAGGTGGCCTGATTGGCCGCCACCTGGGCCTGGCTGGAAGCGATCAGGCTGCCTTGCTGGGTCAGGCGGCTCTGCGCCTGGGCATATTCGGCCTCGCGGGTGGCCAGGGCGGCCCGGGCGCGCTCCACGGCCAGTTCGAAGTCGGCAGCCTCCAGGCGCACCAGCAGGTCACCCTTGTTCACGTGCTGGTTGTCGTCGACCCGCACCTCGTCGATGCGTGCGCCAAGCTGGCTGGATATGCGGGTGATTTCGCCCTGCACGTAGGCGTTGTCGGTGCTCTCAAAGAAGCGGCCTTTGAAATACCACTCGGCCAGGAAGGCGAGGCCAATGATGGCCACCAGGGTGAAGAAGATCGCCAGGCGGCGTTTGAGTTGGGCAGGCATGAGGACTATCGTTCCAGAAATGTAAGTAATTTTAACAGCGGCAGATGGCCAGCCGACAAGTGACGTTCGCGCCATTGCTGGAGCCCGGTGCCTGCTCCCTGCTAACATCCCGCCTTTGTTTCATCTTTCGTTCGAGACTCTCCATGACCACCGTTCGCACGCGTATCGCGCCATCGCCCACTGGCGACCCCCATGTCGGCACCGCCTACATCGCCCTGTTCAACTACTGCTTTGCCAAGCAGCACGGCGGTGAGTTCATCCTGCGTATCGAAGACACCGACCAGCTGCGCTCCACGCGCGAGTCGGAACAGCAGATCTTCGACGCCTTGCGCTGGCTCGGCATCGAATGGAACGAAGGCCCGGATGTCGGTGGCCCGCACGGCCCGTACCGGCAGAGCGAGCGTGGCGAGATCTACGCCAAGTACGCCAAGGAATTGGTCGATGCCGGCCACGCCTTCTACTGTTTCTGCACCGCCGAAGAGCTGGAGCAGATGCGCGCCGAGCAGATGGCCCGTGGTGAAACCCCGCGCTACGACGGCCGTGCCCTGCTGCTGAGCGAAGAAGAAGTCCAGCGCCGTCTGGCTGCTGGCGAGCCGCACGTGATCCGCATGAAGGTGCCGAGCGAAGGCATCTGCGTGGTGCCGGACATGCTCCGTGGCGACGTCGAAATCCCATGGGACCGCATGGACATGCAGGTGCTGATGAAGAACGACGGCCTGCCGACCTACTTCCTGGCCAACGTGGTCGACGACCACCTGATGGGTATCACCCACGTCCTGCGTGGCGAAGAGTGGCTGCCGTCGGCGCCGAAGCTGATCAAGCTGTACGAGTACTTCGGTTGGGAACAGCCGAAGCTGTGCTACATGCCTCTGCTGCGTAACCCGGACAAGTCCAAGCTGTCCAAGCGCAAGAACCCGACGTCGGTGACCTTCTACGAGCGCATGGGCTTCATGCCCGAGGCCATGCTCAACTACCTGGGCCGCATGGGCTGGTCGATGCCGGACGAGCGCGAGAAGTTCTCCCTGGCCGAGATGGTCGAGCACTTCGACCTGTCGCGCATTTCCCTGGGTGGCCCGATCTTCGACATCGAGAAGCTGTCCTGGCTCAACGGCCAGTGGCTGCGTGAGCTGCCGGTGGAAGAGTTCGCCGCTCGCGTGCAGCAGTGGGCGTTCAACAGCGACTACATGATGAAGATTGCCCCGCATGTACAGGGCCGGGTCGAGACCTTCAGCCAGATCGCCCCGCTGGGTGGTTTTTTCTTCGAAGGCGCGCTCAAGCTCGATGCCAAGCTGTTCGAAAGCAAGAAGCTGTCCGCCGACCAGGTGCGCCAGGTGATGCAGCTGATCCTGTGGAAACTGGAAAGCCTGCGTCAGTGGGAGAAAGAGCGCATCACCGGCTGCATCCAGGCCGTGGTCGAAGCGCTGGAGCTCAAGCTGCGTGACGCCATGCCGCTGATGTTCGCCGCCATTACCGGCCAGGCCAGCTCGGTGTCGGTGCTCGACGCCATGGAAATCCTCGGCCCTGACCTGACTCGCTACCGCCTGCGCCAGGCCCTGGACCTGCTCGGTGGTGTGTCGAAGAAAGAAAACAAGGAATGGGAAAAGCTGCTGGCCAACATCGCCTGAGGCTTTTCCATGTCTGCTGCCGGAGCGGGCTTGCCTGCTCCGGCAGCAGCGAATACCCCGCGATAGCGGGGCAGGGCGGTAAGTGATTGTTATCTGTGAAAAAAATTTTGAATATTTTAAAGATTTAGTTTGACAGCCCTGCAATCCGATCTTAATATGCGCCCCGTCCACAGCGATGAACGAAAACGAAACGCCAGGCACCCAGCCAGCGCTTCTGTTCAAAGCGACATTGTGGGGCTATAGCTCAGCTGGGAGAGCGCCTGCATGGCATGCAGGAGGTCAGCGGTTCGATCCCGCTTAGCTCCACCAAATTCCGCTTGGCAGCCAAGGCTGTCGAGCAAGACCGGGTCCAGCAACCGGGTCTTGAAGGTAAGAAGGTTCGTCCCCTTCGTCTAGTGGCCTAGGACACCGCCCTTTCACGGCGGTAACAGGGGTTCGAGTCCCCTAGGGGACGCCAGCTTTGCACAAGCGATGTTTCACGATGTCGCTGGGCCGAGAGGCTAGAAATCCGGGGCTATAGCTCAGCTGGGAGAGCGCCTGCATGGCATGCAGGAGGTCAGCGGTTCGATCCCGCTTAGCTCCACCAATTCTGCCAGGGTTCGATTGATCGGATCTTCGCGAAGGTTACGTCCCCTTCGTCTAGTGGCCTAGGACACCGCCCTTTCACGGCGGTAACAGGGGTTCGAGTCCCCTAGGGGACGCCATTTTTACCCGCGTTTTGCGGGACTTTAAAGGCTCATTCGCTTATTGAATGAGCCTTTTGTTTTTCTCCCTTCCCAAAAATTTCGGCGCCGACAAGTGGTGGCAAATTCTGCTTGCCAAAAAATATTATGAGAATAATATTTCGATCATCATATTTCTCAAGGTGAGCCGCCGAATGAGCGACAAGAAGAGCAAGACCCGCGAGCGTATTCTCGAAGCGGCCCGCAGTGCGCTGATCCAGCACGGCCCGGCCGAGCCGAGTGTCAGCCAGGTGATGGGTGCCGCAGGCCTGACCGTTGGCGGTTTTTATGCGCACTTCGAGAGCAAGGATGAGCTCATGCTCGAGGCCTTCCGCCAGCTGTTGAATGAGCGCCGTGCCTTGCTTGCCCAGGTCGATCCGAACCTGGATGGGGAAGGGCGTCGGGCCCTGGTGAGCGCCTTCTACCTGTCGCGCAAGCACCGTGACGCTGAAGTGCGTGCCTGCCCGCTGCCCAACTCGCTTGGCGAGATGCAGCGCTTGCCCGAAGCCTTCCGTGAGGTGCTGGCCGAGCATATCGAGCTGATGGCGGCGGCCATGGTCGACCGCCCGGAAGACGCCGACAAAGCCTTGGCTGACCTGGCGCTGATGATCGGCGGCCTGGCCCTGGCGCGGGCCTTGGGCCCGGGCGAATTGTCTGATCGCATTTTGCGTGCCGCCAAGTCGGCAGTTCTCTGATACCCCTGATCCTGGAGCAAGGCGATGACTACCCTGAGCTGGATTCGTGGCGTAAATGGCACCCTGGGCCGACTGGCCCCCGAACACATCGCCGGCAAGATGCGCCGTGCCTTCATGACCCCGCGCAACCTGCCGCCACGGCAATGGGAGCTGCCGCTGCTGGCCAGTGCCGAGCGCATCACCTTGCGCTTCGGATTGTCGGCCTTGCGTTGGGGCAGTGGGCCGACAGTGTTGCTGATGCATGGTTGGGAAGGGCGCCCAACCCAGTTTGCGGCGCTGATCGAAACCCTGGTGCAGGCAGGGCACACGGTGGTGGCGCTGGAGGGCCCGGCCCATGGACGCTCGCCCGGCCAGCAGGCGCATGTGGTGCTGTTTGCCCGGGCGTTGCTGGAAGCGGCCGCCGAGCTGCCGCCGCTGCGCGCCGTGATCGGTCATTCCATGGGCGGCGCGAGTGTCATGCTGGCCCTGCAGATGGGGCTGCGTGCCGAGGCTGCAGTCAGCATTGCCGCGCCAGCGCAGCTGCTGGGCGTGTTGCGCGGCTTTGCTCACCATCTGGGCATGCCGGCGCGGGCAAGGGCGGCATTCATACGCCAGGTAGAACGGGATGTCGGCATGCAGATTGCTCGCCTTGATGTCAGTGGCTACCAGCTGGAGCTGCCGGGGCTGGTGGTGCATGCCGCGGACGACGCGCTGGTGCCAGCTAGTGAGGCGCAGGTCATCCACAAGGCCTGGTTCGACAGCCGACTGATGCTGCTGCAGGAGGGGGGGCACCAACGCGTGCTGGCTGATCCGCGCCTGGGTGAGGCGGTGCTGGAGCTGTTGGCCCGTGAACCTTCGCGGCAGAGTGCCTGAACATCCGTTACACTCGGCCCGTTCACTGATATTGGGAGCGGGCATGAGCTGGGACCTGGCAACGCCATTCATCATCGACCTGCGCGTCGGTAGCGAGGACATCGACGGCCTCGGCCACGCCAACAACGCGGTCTACGTCACCTGGCTGGAGCGCTGCGCCTGGCGCCACTCCCAGCGCCTGGGCCTGGACCTGGCCGAATACCGGCGCCTGGACCGGGCCATGGCGGTGGTGCGCCACGAAATCGACTACCTCGCTGCGGGCTACGAGGATGATGAGCTGCAACTGGCCACCTGGATCATCGACTGGGACCAGCGCCTGCGCATGACTCGTCGCTTCCAGCTCAAGCGCCCACGCGATGGCGTGACCTTGCTGCGTGCGCAGACCACCTTCGCCTGCATCGAACTGTCCAGCGGCAAGCCCAAGCGCATGCCGGCGGAGTTCCTCGACGGTTACGGGCCGGCGCTGATCGGCAGCTGAAGCGGCAGCATTTTTTGCTAGACTGCCGCCTTTTCCGCCGAGACCCAGACATGCAAATTGCCCTGGCCCCCATGGAGGGGCTGGTCGACAACATCCTGCGCGACGTCCTGACCCGAGTGGGCGGCATCGATTGGTGCGTCACCGAGTTCATCCGCGTGTGCGACCGCCTGCTGCCAGCGTCCTCGTTCGACAAGCTCGCCCCTGAGCTTCGCCAGGGTGCCCGCACGGCCGCTGGCGTGCCGATGCGCGTGCAGTTGTTGGGCTCGGACCCGGTATGCCTGGCGGAGAACGCCGCGTTGGCCTGCGAACTGGGCGCGCCGGTAATCGACCTGAACTTTGGCTGCCCGGCCAAGACCGTGAACAAGTCGCGTGGCGGCGCGGTGCTGCTCAAGGAGCCGGAGCTGTTGCATGCCATCGTCCGTGAAGTGCGCCGCGCGGTGCCGGCGCATATCCCGGTCACGTCCAAGATGCGCCTGGGCTTCGACAGCCCGTATGGGGCGCTGGACTGTGCCACGGCCTTGGCCGAAGGCGGCTCGGCGCACCTTGTGGTGCATGCGCGGACCAAGGTTGAAGGTTACAAGCCACCCGCTCACTGGGAGTGGGTGGCGCGGGTGCAGGATGTGGTCCGGGTGCCGGTGTTCGCCAACGGTGAAATCTGGACCGTCGACGACTGGCGGCGTTGCCGCGAGGTCAGCGGTGCTGAAGACATCATGCTGGGGCGCGGGCTGGTGTCACGCCCGGACCTGGCCTTGCAGATCGCTGCCGCGCGCGACGGGCACGAATACCAGCCGATGAGCTGGGATGACTTGCTGCCGCTGCTGCGGGAGTTCTGGCGCCAGGCCCAGGCCAAGCTGTCGCCGCGCTATGCGCCGGGGCGGATGAAGCAGTGGCTGGCGATGCTGACCCGCAGTTATCCCGAGGCGGTGGTGCTGTTTGCCGAGTTGCGGCGTGAGGATGATTGCGCGCGGATTAGTCGGTTGCTTGGGGTCGACGCGATCTCCTTCGAGTCTTGTGTCGCCTGATCCGGCCCTTTCGCGGGACAAGCACGCTCCTACAGGATCACCGTAAACCTGAGGATTGTGCGCATCCTGCAGGAGCGGCGGTGCGGCGATCCGACTTGCCCCGCGAAAGGGCCATCAGCTCCGAACAGATTTTTTCAGCTCTACCCTTGAAAGCTTTCCCGCCGACCCTATCTCTTGAGTGCGCGATGCCGAAGTCGGGTCGCGTAGTGACTTTACTTGCTGAATCTCAGGAGTTTATGACCATGACTACCGCTTTCTCTCTCGCTCCACTGTTCCGTCATTCCGTTGGCTTCGATCGTTTCAATGACCTGTTCGAGTCCGCGGCACGCAACGAGGCGGGTAGCAGCTACCCTCCCTACAACGTGGAAAAACATGGCGAGGACCACTATCGCATCGTAGTTGCCGCAGCCGGTTTCCAGGAGCAGGACCTCGACCTGCAAGTCGAAAAAGGTGTTCTGACCGTCATCGGTGGCAAGCGCGAAAATGGCGCCGCTGAAGTGACCTACCTGCACCAGGGGATTGCCCAGCGCGCCTTCAAGCTGTCGTTCCGCCTGGCTGACCATATCGAGGTCAAGGCGGCGGGCCTGGCCAACGGCCTGCTCAGCATCGACCTGCTGCGCATCGTCCCGGAAGAGGCCAAGGCCAAACGCATCCCGATCAATGGCGACAAGCCTGCACTGAACTGATTCCGACGAACCCAGTTCAGCGGGATCAAAGAAAGGGCACCCTCGGGTGCCCTTTCTTCGTTTCAGTAATCCGCCGGTGCTTCCAGCAACATCTGCCTGAATTCCGGCAGCGGCAGTGGTCGGCTGTGCAGGTAGCCTTGGTACAGGTGGCAGCCCAGGCGTTCGAGAAACGCCAGTTGCTCGGTCAGTTCCACCCCTTCGGCAATCACCGCCAGGTCCAGGCTGCGGGCCATGGCCACGATGGCGCGGACAATCTCGGCATCGTTGGGGTCTTCCGGCGCGTCGCGGACGAACGTCTGGTCGATCTTGAGCGCGTCCACCGGCAGGCGCTTGAGGTAGGTCAGCGAGGAATAGCCCGTGCCGAAGTCATCCATGGCAAAGCTCACGCCATAGCGCTTGAGTTCACGCATCTTGCTGATGGTGTCTTCCAGGTTCTGTATGACGATGCCCTCGGTGATCTCCAGCTTCAGGATCTGCCGCGGTAATCGGTAGTCGTCCAGGCTGCGCAGCACCCGTTCGACGAAATCGTTCTGGCGGAACTGCCGCGGGCTGATGTTCACGCACAGGCTGAAGTCATTGGCGTCGATCAGGCCGTCTTCGAGCATGTGCGCGCAAGCGTCGCAGGCTTCGTCGAGGATCCAGCTGCCAACTTCGAGAATCAGGCCGCTTTCTTCCAGTACCTGGATGAACTGCGCGGGGGGTTGCTGGCCCAGCTGTGGATGGTGCCAGCGCAGCAGTACTTCGGCACCGACGATGCGATTGTCGCGGGCATCGACCTGGGGTTGGAAATGCAAGGCCAGCTCGCCGCGGGCCAGGGCCAGGCGCAGGTCGCTTTCCATGCGCAGGCGCTCGCTGGCGGCCTTTTGCATGGTGGTGTGGAACAGCTCGGTGGTGTTGCGCCCGGAATCCTTGGCCCGGTAAAGGGCGATGTCGGCGCGCTTGAGCAAGTCGGCCGGCGTGGTGCCGTGGTCGGGGATCAGTGCCACGCCGATGCTCGGTGTCACTTGCAGGCGCTGGCCGTCCAGCGACATCGGTTCGGCCAGCAGTTCGCGCAGCGTGTCGGCCAGTTCGCGGACCTTGCTTTCCACGGCTTCGCGGCTGCCTTCCAGGCCGCTGAGCAGCACCACGAACTCATCGCCACCCAGGCGCGCCACGGTGTCTTCCAGGCGCACGCTGGCCTCCAGGCGTGCGGTGATGATCTTCAGCACGGTGTCGCCCACCGGGTGGCCGAGCGAGTCGTTGATGTGCTTGAAGTGGTCGAGGTCGAGGAACAGCAGCGCGCCGCGCAGATTGTGGCGGCGCAGCAGGGCGATCTGCTGGCTCAGGCGGTCCATCAGCAAGGCGCGGTTGGGCAGGTTGGTCAGCGGGTCGTGGTAGGCCAGGTGGCGGATCTGCGCCTGGGCGTTCTTCAGCTGGCTGACATCGCGGGCAGTCAGCAGCAGGCAGTCGACCTCATTGAGGCTGATCGGCTCCACGGACACCTCCACGGTGAGGATGTCGCCGCGCTTGTTGCGCCCGAGCATCTCCCGGTGGTGCACACGGCCGCGCTCCTTGAGCTCGCTGAGCAGGGCGCCGCGCTGCTTGTCGTCGGCCCAGATGCCGATTTCGTAGACGCTGCGGCCGATCACTTCGTCAGCGCTGTAGCCGGTCAGCCGGCAGAAGCCGTCGTTGACTTCCAGGTAGCGGCCACTGCGGCGTTCGGTGATGGTGATGGCGTCGGGGCTGGAGTGGAAGGCTTTGGCGAACTTCTCTTCGCTGGATTTGAGGGCCGCCTCGGCGCGTTGCTGCTGGGTGATGTCGCGCAGGGTGGTGACGCTGCACGGCTGGTCATCGACGCTGATCAGGCGGCTGGCGATGACACAGGTCAGCGGCGAGCCGTTGCGGTGGTTGACCACCACCGCGACATTGCTCAGTGCCTGTTCGCGGATCACCCGCTCGATGCGCTGGGCGCGTTCGATCGATTCGGCCCACAGGCCGATCTCTTCGGCGGTGCGGCCGATTACCTGTTCGGCATTCCAGCCGAAGGTCTGGGTGAAGGCCGGGTTGATCTCGATGAACTGGCCCGTGTCCTGGCGGGTCACGCAGATCGGGTCGGGGCTGACCTGGAACAGGCTGGCGAATTTCTCTTCCGAGGCGCTCAGGCGCTGTTCGCGTTCTACCTGCTCGGTGATATCGAGCAAGGTGCCTGCCATGCGCAACGGGTTGCCTTGGTCGTCGCGATACAGGCGGGCACGGCTTTCGATGTAGCGCGAGGTGCCGTTTTCCAGCTGTACGCGGTAGGTGATCTGGTAGTTTCCGGCCGGGCCTTCGCGCAGGCTGCGGTAGGCTTGGCGCATGCTGGCGCGTTCGTGTTCCGGTACGCCTTCGAAGAACGAATCGAACGACTCATGGAACGGCACCGGGTCCAGCCCGTGCAGTTGCGCAGCGCGGGCCGAGCCGTAGAGCATGCCGCTGGGGATATGCCAGTCCCAGGTGCCAAGTTGCGCCGAGTCCAGCGCCAGGTCGAGGCGCTCCTGGCTGTCCTTGAGGGCTTGCTCTGCGCGTTTGCGTTCGGTGGTATCGACGAAGGTGCTGATCAGGTAGGTGACGCCTTCCATCTCGATGCTCTGGGTGCACAGAATGCCGTCGTGGAGCTTGCCGGTGCTGGCACGGAACTGCACTTCCATGATTGCCGGGCCGTGGTTGCTGCGGGTGGCCTCGATCACCTGATGGCGCTGCTCGGGGTTGACCCACAAGCCCAGTTCGATGCTGGTCTTGCCGATCACCTGGCCGCCGGGCCAGCCGAACATGTCCTCGAAGTGCTGGTTGACCTCGATGATCATGCCGTCCTGGCGGCGGCTCAGCAAAATGGCGTTGGGGCTCAGGTGGAACAGCGTGGCGAAGCGCTTTTCCGAGTTGATCAGCGCGGTTTCCCGTTCGCGCTGGCGGGTGATTTCGCGGATTACCCCAATCATCTGCCGTCGGCCATGGCGGTCGTGGGTCAGGCTTCCGTTGATTTCCAGCCAGTGCAGGCTGCCGTCAGGCCAGCGGATGCGATGGCGCATGGCCTGTTCCACCGGTTCGCCATTGACGACTGCATGAAACAGCTGGCGGGTGCGGGCGCGGTCTTCTTCCGGCAGCAGGTCGAGGTAGTCGATGTCGTTGGGCAGCGGGCGTTGCGGGTCGAAGCCGAACAGCGCCTGGGTACCCCGTGACCAGCTGATCCGGCCGGTATCGATATCCCACAGCCAGGCACCCAGGCGTGCGCCATTGAGTGCCGCCAGCAGCTGCGGGGCGTTCTGCCAGGCCTGTTCCGATTCCTGCGGGTCGGCCGCAGGGATACGCGGCAGGCGCGGAAAGCGATTTGCTGATTTGGGCATTGGTACCAAACCTTTGGCGTGTGACGCGTCCATGAGTTGGAAATGCCGAGCTGACGACCGGTCAGGCGGACCCTGCGTGGCTGTCGAGCAGGGCCATGAAGGCCCTTGCAGCGTTCGATAGCGTGCGCTCCGTGTGCAGAATGTAGCCTAGCTGGCGCGACAGCTGTATGCCGGGCAAAGCGATAGGTGCAACCTGATCATCCAGCATAGTCCGGGGCAGCACGCTCCACGCCAGGCCGATCGACACCATCATCTTGATGGTTTCCAGGTAGTTGGTGCTCATGGCGATGTTCGGCGTCAGTCCCTGGCTTTCGAACAGGCGCTGGACGATGTGGTGGGTGAAGGTGTTGCCGCCGGGGAATACCGCCGGGTTGCGGGCGACATCGGCCAGGCTGACCGCCTGGTTGCTGGCCAGTGGATGCTCGGGCGCCGCCACGAAATCCAGGGCGTCGTCCCAGACCGGTACGGCCCTGACCAGGTGATGAGGCTCAGGGGCAAGGGTAATGACGGCAATTTCAGCGCGGCCATGGAGGATTTCATCGTAGGCCTGTTCCGAATCCATGAACTGGATATCCAATGCCACAGCCGGGTACTGCCGGGTGAAAGCCCGTAAAAGCGGGGGCAGGCGGTGCAAACCGATGTGGTGGCTGGTGGCCAGGGTGAGACGACCGCTCACTTCCCCCGTCAAATTGGTCAGCGCCCGTCGGGTATCATCGAGGACGTTGAGGATCTGGTAGGCGCGGGGCAGCAGTGCGCGGCCGGCTTCGGTCAAGGTCACTTCGCGACCCAGGCGATCGAACAGGCGCACGTCCAGTTGCTGTTCCAGGCCAGCGATGCGTTTGCTGATCGCCGGCTGGGTGAGGAACAGGCGTTCGCCGGCGCCAGAGAAGCTGCCGGTCTCGGCAATGGCAATGAACGCGCTCAGGTTGGCCAGGTCCACGATTTAGGATTCCTTTTGGTTATCCAAAGCATAAAAATTATGAATTTGAGTTATTCAATCTAACCCCATAGCATCGTCCGTACAAGCCAAGGGGTCTTTGGCATAGAAAGACGCTGATGAGGAACAGTCTGATGGCTGGTAAAACGCTCTACGACAAACTCTGGGAAGCCCATGAGGTCAAGCGCCGTGATGACGGCTCGTCCTTGATCTACATCGACCGCCATATCATTCACGAAGTGACGTCGCCCCAGGCCTTCGAAGGCCTGCGCCTGGCCAACCGCAAGCCGTGGCGCATCGATGCCAACATCGCCACCCCGGACCACAACGTGCCGACCACGCCAGAGCGCAAGGGCGGCATCGAAGCCATCGTCGACCAGGTGTCGCGCCTGCAGGTGCAGACCCTCGATGAGAACTGTGACGAATATGGCATCGTCGAATTCAAGATGAACGACGAACGCCAAGGCATCGTCCACGTCATCAGCCCGGAGCAGGGTGCAACCTTGCCAGGCATGACCGTAGTCTGCGGCGACTCGCACACCTCCACCCACGGCGCTTTCGGTGCCTTGGCCCATGGCATCGGCACGTCCGAGGTCGAGCACGTGCTCGCCACCCAGTGTCTGGTCGCCAAGAAGATGAAGAACATGCTGGTGCGTGTCGAAGGCCAGTTGCCGGCTGGTGTCACCGCCAAGGACATCGTCCTTGCCGTGATCGGCAAGATCGGCACCGCCGGTGGCAACGGCCACGCCATGGAATTCGCTGGCAGCGCCATCCGCGAATTGTCGATGGAAGGCCGCATGACCATCTGCAACATGTCCATCGAGGCCGGTGCCCGTGTTGGCCTGGTAGCGACCGATGCCACCACCGTCGCCTACGTCGAAGGCCGCCCGTACGCGCCGAAGGGCGAGGACTGGAAGCGTGCCGTTGAAGCGTGGAAAGACCTGGTTTCCGACGACGACGCCGTGTTCGACACCGTGGTCGAGCTCGATGCCGCGCAGATCAAGCCGCAAGTCAGCTGGGGCACTTCGCCGGAAATGGTGTTGGCCGTGGATCAGCGTGTTCCGGACCCGGCCGCTGAGCCAGACCTGATCAAGCGTGGTTCTATCGAGCGTGCCCTCAAGTACATGGGCCTCGCCGCCAACCAGGCGATCACCGACATCAAGCTCGACCGCGTGTTCATCGGTTCGTGCACCAACTCGCGCATCGAAGACCTGCGCGCCGCTGCCGAAATCGCCAAGGGCCGCAAGGTCGCCGCGACAGTCAAGCAGGCGCTGGTCGTACCGGGCTCGGGCCTGGTCAAGGCCCAGGCCGAGCGTGAAGGCTTGGACAAGATTTTCCTCGAAGCCGGCTTCGAATGGCGTGAACCCGGCTGCTCGATGTGCCTGGCGATGAACCCGGACCGCCTGGAAAGTGGCGAGCATTGCGCGTCCACCTCCAACCGCAACTTCGAAGGCCGTCAGGGCGCTGGTGGCCGTACCCACCTGGTCAGCCCGGCCATGGCTGCCGCCGCCGCAGTGACCGGCCACTTCATCGATGTCCGCGAGTTGATCCAAGGGAGCGCAGCATGAAAGCCTTTACCCAGCACACTGGCCTCGTCGCGCCGTTGGATCGTGCCAACGTCGACACCGACCAGATCATCCCCAAGCAGTTCCTCAAGTCGATCAATCGCACCGGTTTCGGCCCCAACCTGTTCGACGAGTGGCGCTACCTGGATGTCGGCCAGCCGTACCAGGACAACAGCAAGCGCCCGCTGAACCAGGAATTCGTGCTCAACCACGCACGTTACCAAGGTGCCAGCGTGCTGCTGGCGCGGGAGAACTTCGGCTGCGGTTCGAGCCGTGAGCACGCGCCGTGGGCACTGGACGAGTACGGCTTCCGCAGCGTGATCGCACCGAGCTTCGCCGATATCTTCTTCAACAACAGCTTCAAGAACGGCTTGCTGCCGATCATTCTCAGCGACGAGGAAGTCGACGAGCTGTTCAAGCAGGTTGAAGCCACCCCAGGCTACCAGCTGACCATCGACCTGCAGGCGCAGGCGGTGACCCGCCCGGATGGCAAGGTGCTGCACTTCGAGATCGATGCGTTCCGCAAGCACTGCCTGCTCAATGGCCTGGACGACATCGGCCTGACCTTGCAGGACAGCGACGCGATCAAGGCATTCGAAGGCAAGCACCGCGTCGGCCAGCCTTGGCTGTTCCGTGATGCCTGAAGTGCGTAGCTAGCAGTGCTGGCCTCTTCGCGGGTAAACCCGCTCCCTGCAGGAGCGGGCTTGCCCCGCGAAGAGGCCCGTACAGGCAACAAAAAAACCATAGGATTCAGCCATGACCAGCACCTCCCACACCGATGTGGTCCAACGCCAGTTCGGCGAACAGGCCAGCGCCTACCTCAGTAGCGCCGTGCACGCCCAGGGCAGCGAATTCGCCCTGCTGCAGGCAGCACTGGCGGGGCAGGGCAATGCCCGCGTGCTGGACCTGGGGTGCGGTGCCGGCCATGTCAGTTTTCACGTCGCGCCCCTGGTTGCCGAAGTGGTCGCCTACGACCTCTCGCAATCGATGCTCGACGTGGTCGCCAGCGCCGCCAGCGAGCGCGGCCTGGGCAATATCACTACCGAGCGCGGTGCCGCCGAACGCCTGCCGTTCGGCGACGCTTCGTTCGATTTCGTCTTCAGCCGCTATTCGGCGCACCACTGGAGCGACCTCGGCCTGGCCCTGCGCGAAGTTCGCCGGGTGCTCAAGCCGGGTGGCGTGGCAGCGTTCATCGACGTGATGTCGCCGGGCAGCCCGTTGCTAGACACCTACCTGCAAACTGTGGAAGTGCTGCGTGACACCAGTCACGTGCGCGACTACTCCGCTGCCGAATGGCAGCGCCAGGTCAGCGAAGCTGGCCTGCATGTGCGCAGCCACACGCGCCAACCGTTGCGCCTGGAGTTTGCCAGCTGGGTGGAGCGCATGCGCACCCCGGAGTCGATGCGCGTTGCCATCCTCCAATTGCAGCAAGCCATGGGCGAAGAAGTACGGCAGTATTACCAGATCGAGGCCGATGGCTCGTTCAGCACTGATGTACTGGTGTTGTGGGCCGAGCGATAAGCACTTTTCGGTGGGGCCCGCTTGGCCGCACCGCGTGAATGGATAGAGGAAAGCATGAGCAAGCAGATTCTGATTCTCCCAGGTGATGGCATTGGTCCGGAAATCATGGCCGAGGCGGTCAAGGTGCTGGAATTGGCCAACGACAAGTTCCAGCTCGGCTTCAGCCTCGAGCACGACGTGATCGGCGGCGCCGCCATCGACAAGCACGGCGTACCGCTGGCCGATGAGACCCTGGAGCGTGCACGCAAGGCCGACGCCGTGCTGCTGGGCGCCGTGGGCGGCCCGAAATGGGACAAGATCGAGCGTGACATCCGCCCGGAACGCGGCCTGCTGAAAATCCGTTCACAACTGGGCCTGTTCGCCAACCTGCGCCCGGCCATCCTCTACCCGCAGCTGGCCGACGCTTCCTCGCTGAAGCCGGAAATCGTCGCGGGCCTGGATATTCTCATCGTCCGTGAGCTGACCGGCGGCATCTACTTCGGTGCTCCACGTGGCCAGCGCGAGCTGGAAGGCGGCGAGCGTCAGGCCTACGACACCCTGCCGTACAGCGAAAGCGAAGTGCGCCGGATCGCCCGCGTTGGCTTCGACATGGCCCGCGTGCGCGGCAAGAAGCTGTGCTCGGTGGACAAGGCGAACGTCCTGGCTTCCAGCCAGCTGTGGCGTGAAGTGGTCGAAGACGTGGCCAAGGATTACCCGGACGTCGAACTGAGCCACATGTACGTCGACAACGCTGCCATGCAGCTGGTCCGCGCACCGAAACAATTCGACGTGGTAGTGACCGACAACATGTTCGGTGACATCCTGTCGGATGAGGCTTCCATGCTGACCGGTTCCATCGGCATGCTGCCTTCGGCCTCCCTGGATGCCAACAACAAGGGCATGTACGAGCCTTGTCACGGTTCGGCTCCAGACATCGCCGGGCAGGGCATCGCCAACCCGCTGGCGACCATTTTGTCGGTGTCGATGATGTTGCGTTACAGCTTCAATCAGCAGGTGGCAGCCGAGGCAATCGAGAAGGCCGTCAGCATCGTCCTGGACCAGGGCCTGCGTACCGGCGACATCTGGTCGGCAGGCTGCGATAAAGTAGGCACGCAGGAAATGGGCGACGCAGTAGTCGCAGCGCTGCGGAATCTGTAATCTCTCTGGCCCGCCACCAAAAACTCAAGGTGGCGGCCCACTTTTAGCAAAGGTGTAGTTGCGATGAAACGTGTAGGTCTGATCGGTTGGCGCGGTATGGTCGGTTCCGTGCTCATGCAGCGGATGCTGGAGGAGCAGGATTTCGACCTTATCGAGCCGGTGTTCTTCACCACGTCCAACGTGGGTGGCCAAGGCCCGAACGTGGGCAAGGATATTGCTCCGCTCAAGGACGCTTATTCGATTGAAGAACTCAAGACCCTCGACGTGATCCTGACCTGCCAGGGCGGCGACTACACCAACGAGGTGTTCCCCAAGCTGCGTGAAGCAGGCTGGCAGGGTTACTGGATCGATGCCGCTTCGTCGCTGCGCATGCAGGACGACGCGGTCATCGTGCTCGACCCGGTCAACCGCAAGGTCATCGACCAGCAGCTCGACGCCGGTACCAAGAACTACATCGGCGGCAACTGCACCGTCAGCCTGATGCTGATGGGCCTGGGTGGCCTGTTCGAAGCCGGCCTGGTCGAGTGGATGAGTGCCATGACCTACCAGGCGGCCTCCGGTGCCGGCGCACAGAACATGCGCGAGCTGATCAAGCAGATGGGCGCTACCCATGCGGCCGTTGCCGATGACCTGGCCAACCCGGCCAGCGCCATCCTCGACATCGACCGCAAGGTGGCTGAAGCCATGCGCAGCGAAGCGTTCCCGACCGAAAACTTCGGCGTGCCGCTGGCCGGCAGCTTGATCCCGTGGATCGACAAGGAACTGCCGAACGGGCAGAGCCGTGAAGAGTGGAAGGCCCAGGCCGAGACCAACAAAATCCTCGGCCGCTTCAAGAACCCGGTCCCGGTCGACGGTATCTGCGTGCGCATCGGCGCCATGCGCTGCCACAGCCAGGCACTGACCATCAAGCTGAACAAGGACGTGCCATTGGCCGACATCGAAGGCATGATCAGCCAGCACAACCCATGGGTGAAACTGGTACCGAACCAGCGCGAGATCAGCATGCAAGAGCTGACCCCGACCAAGGTCACCGGTACCCTGAACATCCCGGTTGGCCGCCTGCGCAAGCTGAACATGGGCTCCCAGTACCTGGGCGCTTTCACCGTGGGTGACCAGCTGCTGTGGGGCGCTGCCGAACCGCTGCGCCGCATGCTGCGGATCCTGCTGGAGCGTTGATCGCTTCTGCTGCACAGAAAACCCGCGCTGGTGACAGTGCGGGTTTTTTTATGCCTGTGCCGCGAAGAGGCCAGCAAAGACAAAACACTACAATCCAAGTAAAGTGCCGCCCCCCGCCGTTTCAGCAAAAGGATCTCTACCATGACCACCCCCCTGGACATCGCCGTCGTCGGCGCCACTGGCAGCGTCGGTGAAACCCTCGTGCAGATCCTCGAAGAACTGGCCTTTCCGGTCGGCACCCTGCACCTGCTGGCCAGCATGGAGTCGGCGGGCAGCAGCGTGATGTTCGCCGGCAAGAAGCTCAAGGTGCGTGAGGTCGACAGCTTTGACTTCGCTCAGGTCAAGCTGGCCTTCTTCGCCGCCAGCCCGGCCGTCAGTCGTAGCTTTGCCAGCAAGGCCGAGCAGGCCGGCTGCACGGTCATCGACCTTTCCGGTGGCCTGGAGGATGCCCTGGCCGTGGTCCCGGAGGCTAATGGCGACAGCCTTGCCACATTGAACCTGCCAGCCCGCATTACCAGCCCTAGCTGCGCAGCCGTTGCCGTGGCGGTTGCCCTGGCACCGCTCAAAGGTCAGCTGGATATCGAACGGGTGCAGGTCATGGCTGCCCTGGCGGTGTCCGCGCAAGGTCGCGAAGCGGTCAGCGAACTGGCCCGGCAAACCGCCGAGCTGCTCAACGCCCGCCCGCTGGAGCCACGTTTCTTCGATCGGCAGATGGCCTTCAACCTGCTGGCCCAGGTCGGTGCGGTCGACGAGCACGGGCATACTGCCGTGGAGCGCCGCCTGGTTGGCGAACTGCGTGTGCTGCTGGGCCTGCCGGAACTGAAGATTTCCGTGAGCTGCATTCAAGTCCCGGTGTTTTTCGGCGATAGCTTCAGTGTGGCGGTGCAGAGTGGTCGCGCGGTCGATCTGGTGCAGGTCAACCAGGCATTGGAACAGGCCGAAAGTGTCGAACTGGTGGAAAACGATGATTATCCGACTCCGGTCGGTGACGCAGTCGGCCAAGACGTGGTCTATGTTGGTCGTGTACGCCATGGAATTGACGAAAACCAGCAGCTCAATCTCTGGTTGACTACCGACAATGTGCGCAAGGGCGCTGCTTTGAACGCCGTGCAGGTGGCGCAATTGTTGATTAAACACATGGCGTAAAAGATACTGGCGAGCACTTTTGTCCCGCGCCGCACGCAGGTTTTTGGGACGATTCATACAAGGGAAGAGGTCATGCTTCGAATTCGCAAACTGGTTCTGGCCATGGCGGCAGCGTCTGCGCTGACGTCGGGCATGGCGAATGCCCTGGGGTTGGGTGAACTGACGTTGAAGTCGGCACAGAACCAGCCTCTGGACGCCGAGATCGAACTGCTCGATGTGCGCGACCTCACCGCAGCCGAAGTGGCGCCGAGCCTGGCGCCACCGGAAGAGTTCAGCAAGGCCGGGGTGGAGTTTCCGAGCTACCTCGAAGACCTGACCTTCACCCCGGTGATCAACCCCAACGGCAAGAGCGTGCTGCGGGTCACCTCCAGCCAGCCACTGCCAGGCACGGTGGTCAAGTTCCTGGTCCAGGTAATGTGGCCCCAGGGTCGCCTGCTGCGCGACTACAGCGTGCTGCTTGACCAGGCCAAGGCCCAGGGCCAGCAGCCCGCTGCGGCCAATGTCAACCCGGCGACCAGCAGCGCAGGCAGCTACACCACCAAGCGCCGCGACACCCTGTGGCAAATCGCCGCCCGCAATACCCAGGGCGGTGGCTCGGTACAGCAGACCATGATCGCCATCCAGGCGCTCAATCCGGATGCCTTCATCGGCAACAACATCAACCAGCTGAAGGTTGGCCAGGTCCTGCGCCTGCCCGACCCGCAGCAGGCCCAGAGCATTCCCCAGCGCGAAGCCAATCGCGAAGTGGCCGAGCAGTACGCGGCCTGGCGTGAAGGTCGGCGCCTGGGGCCGCGTGCGCGGCAGCTGGATGCCACCCGCCGCGGTGCCGCCGACGCCGCGCCCGAGCGTATCGCCCAGGGCGACAACTTGCGCCTGGTCAGCCCTGGCAAGCAGACTGGCGGCAACAGCGCCAAGGCCATCAGCGACAAGTTGGCGGTGGCCCAGGAAAGCCTGGATACCAGCCGTCGTGACAACGACGAACTGAAGAGTCGGGTGAGCGACCTGCAGAGTCAGATGGACAAGCTGCAGAAGCTGATCCAGCTGAAGAATGACCAGTTGGCGCGACTGGAAGCCCAGGGCGCGGCACCTGAAGCACCGCCTGCGGGCGCCTTGCCGGGCGAGCCGGCCCCTGCTCAGCCCGCTGCGGCAGAGGCGGCCCCGGCCGAGCCTGTGGTCGCACCGGCACCGGCCGCTGTCGATACGGCCCCGGCTGCAGCCCCCGCCGATGGGGCTGAACCTGCGCAGCCAGGCGCAATCGACAAGATGCTGGCCAATCCTATGGTGCTCGGCCTGATCGCCGGCTCCGCGTTCCTGGTGCTGTTGCTCCTGCTGTTGCTGTTGGCACGCAAGCGCAAGGCCCAGCAGGAAGCGGAAAAACACCTGCGCATGGCCCGTGCGCTGGCCGAGGAGGGCGAGCGCAGCCCTGATCTCGACCTGCCACCTAGCAGCTTCGACGAGCTGGAAGTGTCCGCGCCGAGCGTCACCCTGTCGCCTGCCGTGGTGGCGGCTTCTGCTGCCGCTGCTGTGGCTGCGGAAAAACCGGCTGCTGCTGCGCCTGTTGCCCCGGTTGCCTCGCCCGAGCCGGCACAGGACCCGAACGCAGAACTGCTGGCTGAGGTGGATCTGAGCCTGTCACGTGGTCGCCTGAATCATGCGGCCGACCTGCTGGAAACGGCAGTGGCGGCGCAGCCGGAAAATGATGCCCTGCGCCTCAAGCTGATGGACGTCTATGCCCGCCAGGGCGACCACAGCGCCTTCGTCGAGCAGGAGCGCAAGCTGCCTGGTAGCGAAGCGAACACCGCGCAGGTCAACAGCCTCAAGGAGCGCTACCCGGCCATGCTGGGGCTCGCTGCTGCTGCCGCCGTCGGTGTGGGTGCTGCGGCACTGGCCGCCGAAATGGACGAGCAGTATGTGCAGGAGTTGCTTCAGGAAGAGCCGCAAGCAGAAGCAGAGCCTGAAGCGGCACCTGAGCCGCAGGCAGTCGTCGAGCAAGAGCCGGCACCTGAACCAGCATCTGAACCTGAGCTCGAAGCAGCCGCCGAGGCGTTCACCGAGACCTCGGTGCTCGATGATAACGACCTGGATAGCGCCTTCGACCTGAGCCTGGGTGATGATCTGCCAGTTGATGATCAGCTCGAGCCGCCGATGCTGGATGAGGCGCCACTGGCCGAAGCGCAGATGGAAGCCGAGCCGCCAGCCGTTGCGCCGGAAACCGATGCCGATGACGATTTCGAAGCCTTGCTGGCCCAGGCTCAGGCCGAGCCGCAGAGCGTCGACGACCTGGCTGATTTCGACCTGGCCGATTTCGATCTGGACAGTGGCGAAACGGCTGCTCCGGCTACCCCGGTTGCGGCGGAAGAAGAGCCGGTGGACGTTGCCGCCGAGCTGGCAGCCTTCGACGCCATCCCGGAATTCGACCCGATTTCCGAGCTGGAACTGCCGGACGACTTCGACCTGTCGCTGTCGCTGGATGACGACTCGCCGGCAGCCAAGAGCTTTGCCTCGGAGCTGAGCGACGTCAACGCCGAGCTCGACAAGCTGTCGCAGAGCCTGGAGTCGCCATCGCTGGAGCCGCACTTCACTGCCGAAGACGCCGCAGCCGAGCCCGAGCCACTGGACGACCTCGACTTCGACTTCTTCTCCGGTGCCGACGAAGTAGCGACCAAGCTCGACCTGGCACGCGCCTACATCGATATGGGCGACCACCAGGGTGCCCGCGACATCCTCGACGAAGTGGTCAAGGATGGTGATGACGGCCAGCGTCAGGAAGCCGAAGAGATGCTCTCGCGCCTGGTCTGATTCCGCTTCAGGCAGTAACAACCACGACGGCAGCCCTACACGGCTGCCGTTGTCGTTATAATCCCCGCCATTCCGTATCACCCACAGGTTTCACGCTCTTGGACATCATCGACACCGCCGCCACCGAATCGGCCGCCGAAGGCTTCACCCGCATTGCCCTGGGTGTGGAATACAAGGGCTCGCGCTACCGCGGCTGGCAGCGCCAGGCCAGCGGTGTGCCCAGCGTCCAGCAGGCCCTCGAGCAGGCGCTTTCGAAGGTGGCCGACGAGCCGATCAGCGTCATCTGCGCCGGGCGCACCGATGCCGGCGTGCACGGCTGTGGGCAGATCGTGCATTTCGACACCCGCGCCGTGCGTGACGAGCGTGCCTGGACCCTGGGCACCAATTTCAACCTGCCCCACGACATCAGTGTGGTCTGGTCGCGGCCGATGCCGGCGGACTTCCATGCGCGCTTCAAGGCCTGTGCCCGGCGCTACCGCTACGTGATCTACAACGACCCGATCCGCCCCGCGCACCTGGCCGAGGAAGTGACCTGGAACCACCGCCCGCTGGACGTCGAGCGCATGGCCCAGGCTGCCCAGTACCTGCTCGGTACCCATGACTTCAGCGCCTTCCGTGCCAGCCAGTGCCAGGCCAAGTCGCCGATCAAGCACATCCATCACCTGCGCGTGACCCGCCATGGCCAGATGATCGTGCTGGACGTGCGCGCCACGGCCTTCCTGCACCACATGGTGCGCAACATTGCCGGCGTACTGATGACCATCGGTGCCGGTGAGCGCCCGGTCGAATGGGCGCGCGAGGTGCTGGAAGGGCGCAACCGCCGCGAGGGCGGGGTTACCGCGCACCCTTACGGCTTGTACCTGGTGCAAGTGGAGTACCCGGAAGAGTTCCAGTTGCCGCAGCGTTACATTGGCCCACACTTTTTGACCGGTTACGAGGCGTTGGCCGACTGACGCGTCAAAAGTCATTTGCTAACATCGGGCCCTTCACAAGTTCACTCAGGGTTTGCAGTCCATGAGCAACGTTCGCAGCAAGATCTGCGGGATCACCCGCATCGAGGACGCGCTGGCCGCCGCTGAGGCGGGGGCCGATGCCATCGGTTTCGTCTTCTATGCCAAAAGTCCGCGTGCCGTGGACGTTCGCCAGGCGCGGGCGATCATTGCCGAGTTGCCGCCGTTCGTGACCACGGTCGGGCTGTTCGTCAACGCCTCGCGTTGCGAGCTGAACGAGATTCTCGAAGTGGTGCCGCTGGACCTGCTACAGTTCCACGGCGACGAAACCCCGGCCGATTGCGAAGGTTATCATCGGCCCTGGATCAAGGCCCTGCGCGTGCGCCCGGGCGATGACCTGGAAGCCGCCTGCCAGCACTATGCTGGCGCTCGCGGCATTCTTCTCGACACGTACGTTGCCGGTGTGCCTGGCGGTACCGGCGAGGCCTTCGACTGGTCGCTGGTGCCGGCGCGGCTGAGCAAGCCGATCATCCTCGCGGGCGGGTTGTCGGCCGACAACGTTGGCCAGGCGATCTCCCAGGTGCGGCCGTATGCGGTGGATGTCAGTGGCGGTGTGGAGCAGGCCAAGGGCATCAAGGATGCGGCGAAGATCGAAGCCTTCATGCGCGCTGTGAAACAGGCGTGACGGCAGATGTGACGGCTGGCGGCGCGCCATCGTCCATAGGTTTCGCAGCCCTGCGGGGCGGCCAGCAGCATGCTGCATGGCCACAACACAGATTGAAGACGGCGCGGTGCGCAGGCAGCCCCTGCGGCCGGGCCGTCATCGTTTCATAGAAGAATTTGAGCTCAAGGGCAGGGCATGGCCGGCCAGTCCGGTCCCCGTCCGCCAATACTGGAGAAAGAAAGCATGAGCAACTGGTTAGTCGACAAACTGATCCCTTCGATCATGCGTTCCGAGGTGAAGAAGAGCTCGGTGCCGGAAGGCCTGTGGCACAAGTGCCCGGCCTGCGAGGCCGTGCTGTATCGTCCGGAGCTGGAAAAGACCCTGGATGTCTGCCCCAAGTGCAACCACCACATGCGCATCGGCGCACGTGCCCGCATCGACATCTTCCTTGACCCGGAAGGCCGCGCCGAACTGGGCGCCGAGCTGGAGCCAGTCGACCGCCTGAAGTTCCGTGACGGCAAGAAGTACAAGGACCGCCTGGCCGGTGCGCAAAAGCAGACCGGCGAAAAAGACGCCCTGATCTCCATGAGCGGTACCCTGATGGGCATGCCGATCGTGGTCAGCGCCTTCGAATTCTCGTTCATGGGTGGCTCCATGGGTGCCATCGTCGGTGAGCGTTTCGTGCGTGCCGCCAACTATGCCCTGGAAAACCGCTGCCCAATGGTCTGCTTCTCCGCCTCCGGCGGTGCGCGCATGCAGGAAGCGCTGATCTCGCTGATGCAGATGGCCAAGACTTCGGCCGTGCTGGCACGCCTGCGCGAAGAAGGCATCCCGTTCATCTCGGTACTGACCGACCCGGTCTACGGCGGTGTTTCCGCCAGCCTGGCGATGCTCGGCGACGTCATCGTCGGTGAGCCGAAGGCCCTGATCGGCTTCGCCGGCCCACGCGTGATCGAGCAGACCGTGCGCGAAAAACTGCCGGAAGGCTTCCAGCGCAGCGAGTTCCTGCTGGAGCACGGCGCCATCGACCTGATCATCTCCCGTGGCGACCTGCGTCCGCGTCTGGCTCGCCTGCTGGCGCAGATGACCGGCCAGGAAACGCCGGAGCAGGCCCGCGAGGTCGCTGCGGTCGCGTGATGAAACAACGATCCCTGGGCGAGTGGCTCGCCTACCTCGAGCAGTTGCACCCCTCGGCTATCGACATGGGCCTGGAGCGGTCGCAGAAGGTGCTTGCCCGGCTGGCGCTGGGCAAGCTGGCGCCACGGGTGGTCACGGTGACCGGTACCAATGGCAAGGGCTCGACTTGCGCCTTTGTGGCCTCGCTGCTGAGGGCTCAGGGGTTGAAGGTAGGGGTGTACAGTTCGCCCCACCTGTTGCGCTACAACGAGCGGGTGCTGATCGATGGCCAGGAAGCCAGCGATGAGCGCCTGTGCGAGGCCTTCGCCGCCGTCGAGGCGGCGCGGGGCGAGATTTCCCTGACCTACTTCGAGATGGGCACGCTGGCGGCGTTCTGGTTGTTCTACCAGTCGCAGCTGGATGCCGTAGTGCTCGAAGTGGGCCTTGGTGGTCGTCTGGACACCGTGAACGTGGTGGATGCCGACCTGGCGCTGGTGACCAGCATCGGCGTCGACCATGTCGACTACCTGGGCGATACCCGCGAGCTGGTGGCCTTCGAGAAGGCCGGCATCTTCCGCCAGGGTAAGCCGGCGCTGTGCGGCGACCTCGATCCGCCGCAGCCGTTGCTGGACAGGGCCGCCGAATTGGCAACGCCACTGTTCCTGCGCGGTCGCGACTTCGATCTGGCAAGCCACGAAAGTGGCTGGGACTGGCGCGGGGTCACTGCAGACGGCACGCCGGTAGCCTTGCACGGTCTGCCGCTGCTCGACCTGCCCATGGAGAACGCCACCCTGGCCCTGCAGGCCTATCTGCTGATGGGCTTGCCGTGGGATGCCGGGCGGGTCCGTCAGGCCTTGCTCGACACCCGCATCACCGGCCGTCTCGATCGTCGCCAGTTGACCTGGCAGGGCAGGGCGGTGGAACTGCTGCTGGATGTTGGGCATAACCCGCACGCTGCGGAGTATCTGGCCCGGCGTCTGGCTGCGCGCCCACTGAAGGGGCGGCGCCTGGCAGTGTTCGGCCTGCTCGCCGACAAGGACTTGCAGGGCGTCATCGCGCCGCTGCACGGCTTGGTCGACGACTGGGCGGTAGCGCCTCTGCACACCCCACGCAGCCGTCCGGCTGCCGAATTGGCCGCTGCCTTGACGAACCATGGTGCTGCGGTGAAGTCTTACGCCAGCGTCGACGCCGCCCTGGAAGGGCAATGTGCGCAGGCGATGGCGGATGATCAGATTCTGCTGTTCGGTTCGTTTTTCTGTGTCGCCGAGGCCCTGGAATGGCTGGAGCGGCAGGCCCTGGAGGGGTGACTAGATGGCAGTGCTGGACAAAGGGATGAAGCAGCGCATGGTGGGTGCGTTGGTGCTGGTGGCGCTGGCGGTGATTTTCCTGCCGATGCTGTTCACCCGCCAGGACGAGATGCGCCAGGTGCGTGTCGACGCCCCGCAGGCGCCGGCCATGCCGACCCTGCCCGAGGTCAAGGTGGAGCAGGTGGCGGTACCTGAGCCACAGCCGCTGCCAGAGGAGCCCGAGCAGCCGCCGGTGGTGGTCAATGAGTCGACGGCGCCGGTAAGGACACCAAGCCAGCCGATCACGCCGTCGCCGCAGACTCAGCCCCAGGTACAAGCTCAGCCCAAGCCGCAGACCCCAGTGCCAACGCCGGCGCCCGCTGCCAAGCCGGCCGCCCCAGTGGCAACTGCGCCAGCGCCTGCGCCGTCGAAGATCGACGTCAATGGCCTGCCGGTGAGCTGGTCGATCCAGCTGGCGAGCCTGTCCAGCCGGGCCGGCGCCGAGAACTTGCAGAAGACCCTGCGCAGCCAGGGCTACAACGCCTACATTCGCTCGGCCGGTGGCATGAACCGGGTGTATGTCGGGCCGTTGATCGAGCGCGCCGAGGCTGACAAGCTGAAAGACGTGATCAACCGCCAGCAGAAGCTCAATGGCTTCGTGACCCGATTCCAGCCTGAAAAAGGCTGAATCAGGGTCAGTACTGTCCCGGTACGGGCGGCCTTTCGCGACATGAGGCCGCTCCTGCAGAAGGGCGACGCAGGCCTGAAAACCTGACTCAGGGATCCACCTGACATTCCGCTTACTCCCGGCCTTTCGCTCTGGTAAAATGCGCCGCCTCAAACGTCTGCAGGCAGCACCGTGGCCTTTACTCTGGTTGATTGGGCGATCATCGCGATCATCGCCGTCTCCGCACTGATCAGTCTCAAGCGCGGCTTCGTCAAGGAAGCCTTGTCCCTGCTCATCTGGATCGTTGCAGGGGCGGTCGCCTGGATGTTCGGTGGGTCGCTTTCGGTGTACCTTGAAAGCTATATCCAGACGCCGTCGATGCGCACCATCGCCGGATGCGCCATTCTTTTCGTCGCCACCCTGCTGGTGGGGGCCATGCTCAACTTCCTTATCGGCGAGCTGATCCGCGTGACCGGGCTGTCCGGCACCGATCGTTTCCTCGGCATGGCCTTCGGTGCCGCGCGCGGGGGGTTGCTGGTGGTGGTGGCCGTCGGCCTGCTCAGCCTGGGGCCGGTGCAGCAAGACACCTGGTGGCAGGAATCACGCCTGATACCACAGTTTCTATTGGTCGCTGACTGGTCGAAAAACCTGATCCTGGGTTTCACCGGTCAGTGGACTCCCAGTGGGCTGATCAGCGCTCCGGCTGATCTTCCATTCAAGGAGCAGTTGCTCGGGCCGGCAAAGCCCTGAGCACTGTTCGTTCAAGTTTCATCAAAGTAGGGGTTGCGTCGCATGTGTGGCATCGTCGGTATCGTCGGTAAGTCGAACGTCAATCAGGCGCTGTATGACGCGCTTACGGTCCTCCAGCACCGCGGCCAGGACGCTGCCGGTATCGTGACCAGCCACGACGGCCGGTTGTTCCTGCGCAAGGATAATGGCCTGGTGCGTGACGTTTTCCAGCAGCGCCACATGCAGCGCCTGGTCGGCAGCATTGGTATCGGCCACGTGCGCTACCCGACCGCGGGCAGCTCGACTTCGGCCGAAGCCCAGCCGTTCTACGTCAACTCGCCGTACGGCATCACCCTGGCGCACAACGGCAACCTGACCAACGTCGAGCAGTTGGCCAAGGAGATCTACGAGTCCGACCTGCGCCACGTCAACACCAATTCCGACTCGGAAGTGCTGCTGAACGTGTTCGCCCATGAACTGGCCGTGCGTGGCAAGCTGCAACCGACCGAAGAAGACGTGTTCGCAGCCGTTTCCCACGTGCATAGCCGTTGCGTCGGTGGCTACGCGGTGGTTGCGATGATCACCGGCTACGGTATCGTCGGCTTCCGTGACCCGAACGGCATCCGTCCGGTTGTATTCGGCCAGCGTCACACTGACGAAGGCGTGGAATACATGATCGCCTCGGAAAGCGTCGCCCTCGATGTGCTCGGCTTCACCCTGATCCGCGACCTGGCGCCGGGCGAAGCGGTGTACATCACCGAAGGAGGCCAGCTGTTCACCAAGCAGTGTGCCGATGCACCGAAGCTGCAGCCGTGCATCTTCGAGCACGTCTACCTGGCCCGCCCGGATTCGATCATCGACGGTATCTCGGTGTACAAGGCCCGTCTGCGCATGGGTGAAAAGCTTGCCGACAAGATCATGCGCGAGCGCCCCGAGCACGACATCGACGTGGTCATCCCGATCCCGGACACCAGCCGTACTGCCGCGCTGGAGCTGGCCAACCGTCTGGGCGTTAAGTTCCGCGAAGGCTTCGTCAAGAACCGCTACATCGGCCGTACCTTCATCATGCCTGGCCAGGCCGCACGCAAGAAGTCGGTGCGCCAGAAGCTCAACGCCATCGAGCTGGAATTCCGCGGCAAGAACGTGATGCTGGTGGACGACTCGATCGTGCGCGGTACCACCTGCAAGCAGATCATCCAGATGGCCCGCGAAGCTGGCGCCAAGAACGTCTACTTCTGCTCCGCAGCCCCTGCGGTGCGCTACCCCAACGTCTACGGCATCGACATGCCGAGTGTTCACGAACTGATCGCCCACAACCGTACCACCGAACAGGTGGCCGAGTTGATCGGCGCCGACTGGCTGGTCTACCAGGACCTGCCGGACCTGATCGACTCGGTCGGTGGCGGCAAGGTCAAGATCGAACACTTCGATTGCGCGGTGTTCAACGGTGAATACGTCACCGGTGACATCGACGAAGCCTACCTTGACCGTATCGAGCAGGCCCGTAACGATCTGGCCAAGGTCAAGAACCAGGCGGTCAGCGCAATCATCGACCTCTACAACAACTGATTTGGGAGCGACGGCATGACGGATCAATGGGATGCCGGACGACTGGACAGTGACCTCGAGGGTGTCGGTTTCGACACCCTGGCGGTGCGCGCCGGTCAAAACCGTACACCGGAGGCCGAGCACAGCGAAGCGCTGTTCCTGACCTCCAGCTATGTGTTCCGCACGGCGGCCGATGCCGCTGCGCGCTTTGCCGGCGAAACGCCGGGCAACGTTTACTCGCGCTACACCAACCCGTCCGTGCGTGCGTTCGAAGAGCGCCTGGCGGCCATGGAAGGCGCCGAGCAGGCCGTGGGCACCTCCACCGGCATGGCGGCGATCCTTGCCGTAGTCATGTCGCTGTGCAGTGCCGGCGACCACGTGCTGGTGTCGCAGAGCGTATTCGGCTCGACCATCAGCCTGTTCGAGAAGTACTTCAAGCGTTTCGGTGTGCAGGTGGACTACGTGCCACTGGTCAATCTTGCTGGCTGGGAAAAGGCCATCAAGGCCAACACCAAGCTGCTGATCGTCGAATCCCCGTCCAACCCGCTGGCCGAGTTGGTGGATATTCCTGCGCTGGCTGAAATTGCCCACGCCCGTGGTGCCATGCTGGTGGTGGACAACTGCTTCAGCACCCCGGCCTTGCAGCAGCCGCTCAAGCTGGGTGCCGACATCGTGTTCCACTCGGCCACCAAGTTCATCGACGGCCAGGGCCGTTGCATGGGGGGCGTGGTTGCCGGCCGTGCCGAGCAGATGAAAGAAGTGGTGGGCTTCCTGCGTACTGCCGGGCCGACCCTCAGCCCGTTCAACGCCTGGATCTTCACCAAAGGCCTGGAAACCCTCAAGCTGCGCATGCGTGCGCACTGCGAGAGTGCCCAGATCCTGGCTGAATGGCTGGAGCAGCAGGAGGGCGTGGAGAAGGTGCATTACGCCGGCCTGCCGAGCCACCCGCAGCACGAGCTGGCCAAGCGTCAGATGAGCGGCTTCGGTGCGGTGGTCAGCTTCGAGGTCAAAGGTGGCAAAGAGGGCGCCTGGCGCTTCATCGATGCGACCCGGGTGATTTCGATCACCACCAACCTCGGCGACAGCAAGACCACCATCGCCCACCCGGCCACCACCTCCCACGGCCGTCTGACGCCGCAGGAGCGTGAAGCTGCGGGCATCCGCGACAGCCTGATCCGGGTTGCCGTGGGCCTGGAAGACGTGGCCGACCTGCAGGCGGACCTCGCCCGTGGGCTGGCGGCGCTGTGATGGAAATCCGCGGCGGTGTACCCGGCCATAACGGTCGGGTTGCCCTGGTCACCGGTGCCGCCCGCGGCATCGGCCTGGGCATTGCCGCGTGGCTGATCTGCGAAGGTTGGCAAGTGGTGCTCAGCGACCTTGACCGCCAGCGCGGTGCCAAGGTGGCCAAGGCCCTGGGCGAAAACGCCTGGTTCATCACCATGGACGTGGCCGACGAGGCCCAGGTCAGTGCCGGGGTGTCCGAGGTGCTTGGTCAGTTCGGGCGGCTGGATGCGCTGGTATGCAACGCGGCGATCGCCAATCCACACAACCAGACTCTGGAAAGCCTGAGCCTGGCGCAGTGGAACCGGGTGCTGGCGGTCAACCTCAATGGCCCGATGTTGCTGGCCAAGCATTGTGCGCCGTACCTGCGTGCGCACAATGGGGCGATCGTCAACCTGACTTCGACCCGTGCCCGGCAGTCCGAACCGGACACCGAGGCCTACGCGGCGAGCAAGGGCGGCCTGGTAGCCTTGACCCATGCCCTAGCCATGAGCCTGGGCCCGGAGATCCGCGTCAATGCGGTGAGCCCTGGCTGGATCGATGCCCGTGACCCGTCCCAGCGCCGTGCCGAGCCCTTGACCGAGGCCGACCATTCCCAGCACCCGACGGGCAGGGTAGGGACGGTGGAGGATGTGGCGGCCATGGTCGCCTGGCTGCTGTCGCGCCAGGCCGGGTTCGTCACTGGCCAGGAGTTCGTGGTCGACGGCGGCATGACCCGCAAGATGATCTACACCTGAGCAGGCTGCAGTAAGGGAAGGGGACCGAAAGGTCCCTTTTCCGTTTTGGCCTTTTTTGAAAAAAATTCAACGGGGCTATTGACTTAGCTTCGGCACCTGCGTAAATTTCGCGGCCTCAGCGAAGCAAACGCAACAAGCAACATCGCGAGGGTGATTAGCTCAGCCGGGAGAGCATCTGCCTTACAAGCAGAGGGTCGGCGGTTCGATCCCGTCATCACCCACCACTTCCTGAGGTTGTTTCTAGCGCTGGGCGCTTCTGATGAAGCCGAAAGCCGGAGAGAAACACACTGCGCAGCGGTAGTTCAGTCGGTTAGAATACCGGCCTGTCACGCCGGGGGTCGCGGGTTCGAGTCCCGTCCGCTGCGCCATTTTTCAGTAACAGATGGGTGCCTGGCACCGGTCTGAAGTCGAAGGCGAAATGCCTGAGGCTGATCCCAGTTTCAATCGGGCGCAAGCCTGAACGATACGCAGCGGTAGTTCAGTCGGTTAGAATACCGGCCTGTCACGCCGGGGGTCGCGGGTTCGAGTCCCGTCCGCTGCGCCATCTTCGTTTCGAGGTCCCTAGAACACCTTGAAGCAAACACAAATGAAGCGATCACACGTCGCTTTTTTTGTGCCTGCCCTGAGGCCATCGCGCCGGAAGGGTAGACCCAGTTTTCAATCGGGCGAAAGCCTGAATGATACGCAGCGGTAGTTCAGTCGGTTAGAATACCGGCCTGTCACGCCGGGGGTCGCGGGTTCGAGTCCCGTCCGCTGCGCCATCTTCGCCTCAAGGCCCCTTGAACGCCTTGAAGCAACGAGAAAGCGACCTTCGGGTCGCTTTTTTCGTTTCTGGGCCGTGCCGGCGACCAGATTTACACGATCCTGACAGACTCTTCACCGATCAACGGTTTCAGTGCTTGCCTGCAGTGATGCACAATAGGCCTCTTTTGACTTACCCGGAATTCGCAATGACCAGATCATCCGTCTTTGGTGCGCTCGGGCTGGCCCTGGTGCTGGCGGGCGTGACCGGTTGCTCTTCGAAGAAAGCCGCCATCTACGAGCACGAGAACTTCGACGACTCGGGGACCTACTCGCGCAGCTTCCCGGTGACCGATGCCGGCTCCTGCGAAGCGGCTCGCCGTGCGTTGCTCAGCCAGGGCTACATCATCACCAGCAGTGGCGCCAACCAGGTGATGGGCAACAAGAGCTTCCAGCAGAACAGCGAAAACCACCTGCAGATCAGCTTCAACGTGACCTGTGCGCCAGACGTCAACGACGACAAGCGTTCGACCATGTTTGCCAACGCCCTGCAGGACCGTTACAGCCTGAAGAAGTCCAACAGCTCGGCCAGCCTGGGGGTCGGCGTGCTCGGCTCGGTATCCATGCCGATCGGCTCCAGCGACGACTCGATGGTCAAGGTCGCCAGCGAGACGGTGACGGCGGCGCAGTTCTACGATCGCTACTTCGCCCTGGTGGAAAGTTTCCTGCCCAAGCCGAAGAAGGTCGCCAAGGCCAAGGTTGAAGCACCTGTGGCCAAGCCGGAAAAGCCAGCGCCTGACCTGGGCTTGCCGGAGCAGGCCTCGGTAGCGCCGGCCGTCGTAGCGCCAGCGGCTGCGCCCTTGGTTGACGCCACACCCGCACCTGCGGCGGTTGCACCTGCCAGTGAAGCGGCGGCCAAGCCGGTAGTCGATGATAGCCAGAGTTCGCAACCGGTGGCGCCGCCAGTGGAAGCCGCACCGATTCAGGTGCAGCAGGATGCGCAGCCTGCTCCGTCGTCGCTTTAATTCGCTGTAACAGATGAGCGGCGATAACTGCCTGAACACCTGCTACGTTTACCACTCATGAGCTTGTCATCATTCCTTCACCCGGCCCGTTTAGGTTGAAGGCATGACCAAAGAAGACAGATGAGAAGGGGACGTAGGGCGATGGATGACTATCAGGAAGAGCTGCTCGAATTTCAGGCTTACGAACTGGATCCGCCAGAACCGGCAGACGACGCTACAGAGCTTTAACCTGCCCGCCGCTGGCTGCGGCGAAACTCCCCCGGCGTAACGCCCGTCCAGCGCTTGAATGCGCGCTGGAAGGCCTCTGCCGATGCAAACCCCAACAGATAGGCGATCTCGCCAAAAGCCAGCTCCGTATCGCGGATATAGGCTTCGGCGAGGTCGCGTCGTGTGTCGTTGAGCAGGTCGCGAAAGCGCGTGCCTTCTTCAGCCAGTTTGCGCCGCAGTGTCCAGGTTGGCAGTTGCAGGTGCAATGCCACTTCTTCCAGGTCAGGCTCGCGGCCGCCATTGAGCAGCGGGCCAAGCAGGTGGGTGATGCGCTCGCCCAGGCTGCGCACCCGGGTGCGTTGGAGCATTTGTGCTTCACACAACTGCAGAAGGTGGCTGAAGGTGCTCGGGCAGTGCTGTGGGTTGGTGTGCTCGAGCGTGCTGCGGCTCAGCCGCACGCGGTTGGCGCTGGCGCCGAATTGCACGGGCGTGCTGCAAAGGGGCTGGTAGCCGGCGGCGTAGTCGGGCGCATCGAATTCGACTTCCAGGCGCTCGGCCTGCAAGGGGGCGCCAGCCAGGGCGGCCAGTTGCGCCAGCCAGCCGGCCAGCAGCGAATCGACCACAAAGCGGTTGTAGTCGTTGTAGGGGCTGATCGAGTAGAACGTCAGCCAAGCGCCCAGCGCGTCTTCCTGATAGCTGGAGTGGCCACGGTAATTGGCGGCGTACAGTGGCTCGAAGCGCAGCAGAGTGCGTGCCGCCTCGCCCAGGGTAGGGGCCTGGGCTGCCGTGACGCCGGCCAGACCGGCCTGGGCCAGGCGGCTGAGGCGCCCCATGCGCAGGCCCAGCGCTGGCTCGCCACACAGCGCGATGGCCGCATGCCCAAGGTGCATGTAGCGCGGGATCGACAGGCGCGCGCCAGCTTCGGCCAGGCGTGCGCTATCGAGCCCGTAGCGCTGAAGCAACGGCGCCGGATCATGACCTTGCTCGCGCAGGGCTTCGGCCAGGGGCTGGACGAAGCCCACCGAAAGGTCGCCCAGGCGCACGCGGGGGCGGCTCATGTGTCTACAGCCACAGGTTCAGCAGGCGTGCACCGTGGCTGGGAGGCCCCGCCAGCAACTCGCCTGCCTGATGGGCGAAGCCCTGGCCGTCGCTGCCCTGTTCCCAGAACTGCCCACGCATGAACACGCTCATGATGCTGACGCCATCACCTGCGGGCTCGGTCAGGCGTTGCCAGGCGGTCTGCTCGCTGACTTCGCCGCGTTGCAGGGGCAGCTCGGCAGCAGCGTCCTGATGGCGATTGCCGCGCCAGGGTTCATCCCAGCTGCCTTTGCCGCTGAGGAACACCGGGTTGGCGATCAACTGGACCTGCTGTTGCTGCAACTGCCGCTGGTTCTCGGGGTACCAGCTGTCGCTGCCGATGAGCACGCCGAGGCGCCCGGCGGGAGTCTGCAGCACCTGCAGCGGAAAGTGCCGGCCGTGGTGGATGTAGCGCCGTGTTTCGCTGTCGGGGTATTGCTGGTGTTGCGGCTGGCCCAGCGGCGAGCCATCGGCGGCGAATACCAGGCTGCTGTTGAACAGCGGCCCGTGGCCAATGTGCAGCACGCCTTGTTCTACGTACGGGGCGGGCAGCACGATCGAGCCCGCCACCAGGGTTACGCCGAATTCCTTGGCCAGGCCGCCGAACAGTTGCTGGTAATCGCTGGCCATCTGCTGGGCTTTCATGCGCAGGTGGGCATCGGCGCGCCGATCGTCGCCATTGGCGTTCAGCATCGCCAAGCCATAACGCAGCGGGTTGCTCAGCTCCAGCCATTGCTCGGCGTCACGGTTGCGGGTGACCTGGTACAGCTCGTTCTTCTCGCCTCGCGCCCACAGCCAGGTGCCGATGTGTTCCGGCAGCACCACGACCGTGCGCGGGCCAACCAGGCCCTGAGTGCGCGCCTGTTCCAGGTAGGCTGAAAGCTTGCGGTGCAGGCGTTGCAGGTTCTGGTAGTCGCTGGGGAACAGCAACGGCTCGATGCCGAGCAGGTTGCCATGCTCGCCGGGCACGCCATGGTTGAGCGCCAGGTCGACGCGCAGATCGGAGAGGTAGTGGCCTTCCGGGCGCTGTTGGGTCCAGAAAACGTAGCCGCACAGAGCGGTGATCATTACCAGCGCCAGGGCGCCTGCCAGGAGTTTTCGCATCAAGCGGTACAGCGCCTTGGGAATCGAGGGTTCCCTAGGGTAGTCCTGGTGCGCGGGAGGATCAATAAGTTGTCAGTTTCGATCATTGAGCGCGTTCAAACGGCTGTTTAATGTCGCAGGCAGATAAACGACGGGGCCCGCAGAGGTACCCGCACTCCGTGACCACGCCACCTGGGGAACCTACCATGGCTGCCGACCGCTACCCGCATTTGCTCGCCCCGCTCGATCTGGGCTTCACCACCTTGCGCAACCGCACCCTGATGGGCTCGATGCACACCGGCCTTGAGGAGCGCCCGGGCGGTTTTGAGCGCATGGCGGCGTATTTTGCCGAGCGCGCCCGTGGTGGCGTCGGCCTGATGGTCACAGGCGGCATCGCGCCGAACGATGAAGGCGGCGTGTATTCCGGCGCCGCCAAGCTCAGTACCGAGGAAGAGGCTGACAAGCACCGCATCGTTACCGAAGCCGTGCATGAAGCCGGGGGCAAGATCTGCCTGCAGATCCTGCATGCCGGGCGCTACGCCTATAGCCCGCGTCAGGTGGCACCCAGCGCGATCCAGGCGCCGATCAACCCGTTCAAGCCCAAGGAGCTGGATGAAGCAGGCATCGAGAAGCAGATTGCCGATTTCGTCAATTGCGCCGTGCTGGCCCAGCGTGCCGGCTACGATGGTGTCGAGATCATGGGTTCCGAAGGCTACTTCATCAACCAGTTCCTCGCCGCCCACACTAACCAGCGCACCGACCGCTGGGGTGGCAGCTACGAGAACCGCATGCGCCTGGCGGTGCAGATCGTCACCCGTGTGCGCGACGCGGTAGGGCCGAACTTCATCATCATCTTCCGCCTGTCGATGCTCGACCTGGTCGAGGGCGGCAGCACCTGGGACGAAATCGAGCTGCTGGCCAAGGCCATCGAGCGGGCCGGCGCGACGCTGATCAACACCGGTATCGGTTGGCACGAGGCGCGCATCCCGACCATCGCCACCAAGGTGCCGCGGGCAGCGTTCAGCAAGGTCACCGCCAAGCTGCGCGGCGCTGTGAGCATTCCGCTGATCACCACCAACCGCATCAACACCCCGGAAGTGGCCGAATTCGTGCTGGCCGAGGGCGATGCCGACATGGTTTCCATGGCCCGGCCGTTCCTCGCCGACGCCGACTTCGTCAACAAGGCGGCCGCAGGGCGCGCCGACGAGATCAACACCTGCATCGGCTGCAATCAGGCCTGCCTGGACCACACCTTCGGTGGCAAGCTGACCAGTTGCCTGGTCAACCCGCGCGCCTGCCACGAAACCGAGCTCAACTACTTGCCGGTGCGTGCCGTCAAGCGCATCGCCGTGGTCGGTGCCGGTCCTGCAGGCCTGGCAGCGGCCACCGTGGCGGCCGAGCGTGGCCATGAAGTGACGTTGTTCGATGCTGCCAGCGAGATTGGCGGGCAGTTCAACGTCGCCAAACGGGTGCCGGGCAAGGAAGAATTCCACGAGACCTTGCGCTACTTCCGCAACAAGGTGAAAAGCACCGGCGTCGATCTGCGCCTGAATACCCGGGTCGATGTGCAAGCGCTGGTAGGCGGTGGCTACGACGAAATCATCCTGGCCACCGGTATCGCGCCGCGTACCCCGGCCATCCCGGGTGTCGAGCATGCCAAGGTGCTCAGCTACCTGGACGTGCTGCTCGAGCGCAAGCCGGTGGGCAAGTCGGTTGCGGTGATTGGTGCGGGCGGCATCGGTTTCGATGTTTCCGAGTACCTGGTGCATCAGGGCGTAGCCAGCAGCCGGGATCGCGAGGCGTTCTGGAAAGAGTGGGGGATCGATACCCAGCTGGAGGCGCGCGGTGGCGTTGCCGGGATCACGGCCGAACCGCATGCGCCGGCGCGGCAGGTGTACCTGTTGCAGCGCAAGAAATCCAAGGTCGGCGACGGGCTGGGCAAGACCACCGGCTGGATTCACCGTACCGGCCTGAAGAACAAGCAGGTGCAGATGCTCAACAGCGTCGAGTACCTGCAGATCGACGACGCTGGCCTGCACATTCGCGTTGGTGAAGGCGAACCGCAGCTGCTGGCAGTGGACAACGTGGTGATCTGCGCCGGGCAGGAGCCACTGCGCGAGCTGCATGAAGGGCTGGTGGCGGCGGGGCAGTCGGTGCACCTGATCGGTGGTGCCGATGTGGCGGCCGAGCTGGATGCCAAGCGGGCGATCAACCAAGGGTCGCGCTTGGCCGCTGAACTCTGAGACCGCCGGGGCCGCTTTAGCGGCCCCAGGGATTTCACTGATAAACTCCGTTCCATGTATCTGAATTTACCTCAAGCTCCGCTACAGATCCTGGATCTGCCTTGGCTGGCGAATTCCAACGTCGAAGTGGCCATCCTGCGCCTGGACCTGATAGACCCACTGATCAGCGGCAACAAGTGGTTCAAGCTTCGCCACCACTTGCAGCATGCCCATGCCGCAGGCGCTTCAGGCCTGATCAGCCTGGGCGGCAACCATTCCAACCACCTCCACGCCCTGGCCGCCGCCGGCAAACGCTTCGGCTTCGCCACCGCCGGCCTGCTGCGCGGCCACCCGCAAGACACCCCCACAGTGCGCGACCTGCAAGCCTTGGGTATGCAATTGCACTGGCTGGGCTACGGTGGCTATCGGGCACGCCATGAGCCGGGCTTCTGGGAGCCTTGGCAGGCCCGTTATCCAGGCTGGCAGTGCATTCCCGAAGGCGGTGGCGGGGCGGCGGGTGCCGAAGGTTGTGCGCTGATCGTCGAGCAGGCCCGTTCGCAGCTGTCAGCGCTGGGATGGTCGGGCTACGACGCCTGGTGGCTGGCTGCGGGTACCGGTACGACATTGGCCGGTCTGGTTCGTGCCGAGGCAGGAGAACACCTCGTGCATGCTGCTCTGGCGGTGCCAATCGATCACGGCGTGCCGGAGACAGTCACCGAACTGGCGGGCATACAGGGCTACCAGTTGCACGACGCCTGCCGCGGCGGCTTCGGCAAATTCGATGATGAGTTGCTGGCGTTCATCGCCGAGAGCGAGCGGCACAGTGGCGTGCCGCTGGAAGCCCTGTACACCGGCAAGGCATTGCTGGCCCTGCGCGATCAGGTCGGGGCCGGGCTGTTCGCGCCCGGTACCCGCCTGATCTTCGTCCACACCGGCGGCCTGCAAGGCCGTCGTGGTTACTTGTAGGGCAGCATGCGCAGCAGCGTGTTGTCGCGCTGCACGTAGTGATGGTACAGCCCGGCCACGGCATGCAGGCCGATCAGCCAGTAACCCCAGGTCGCCACCCGCTCATGCCAGCCCTTGATGAACTTGGCCTGGTCCGGGTCGGGGCCGATCAGGTGCGGCAGCTCCAGGCCGAAGAACGGCACCGGCTTGTCGGCGGCGCTGAGGATCAGCCAGCCGGCCACGGGCAGGCCGATCATCAGCAGGTACAGCGCCAGGTGCATCAGGTGCGCAAGGCCGGTCTGCCAGGCCGGTGGCTTGGGCACGATCGGCGGGGTCGGGCGAACCAGGCGCACGGCCAAGCGCAGCCAGACCAGCACGAACACACTCAGGCCGAGCATGAAGTGCAGGTCTTTCATCAGGTTGCGTTCGGCGCTGTCCTTGGGGAACAGGCCGCGAAATTCGATACAGGCGTACACGGCGGCCAGCAACAACAGCATTAGCCAATGCAGGGCGATGGACAGGCGTGCGTAATGGGGCGCGGGAGTGGATGAAACCATGATCGGTCCTCGTCATCAGGTAGGAATGGCGCTCTTGCTGGCGCTCAAATAGCACTCTAATGGCTATTTGAAACAAATCTTTGAGCTGGATCTGTGAAAATTCTGTTGTCTGGCAAATGTGGCCAACTGTCCGCCACCAGAAACACGCGTTCGACTTCCTGCCAGGCACCTTCGTCATCCGGCTCCAGCCTGACCAGTAACTGCGCGGGGGCATGTTCGTCCAGCCGAACTAGCCAGGCCGCGAACTGCGGCACCGTCCAGCATTCGTCTGGTTCTGCCCGTGCTGGCGCCAGCCAGGCATGCCGTGGCAGCGGTTGCCAGCGTTCGTCTGCTGTTGCTGCCCAATTCCGCCGTCGTATCCAGCGGCCGCGCAAATGCCGAGGGTTGGCCCCCGCAGGCGGCTCGGCATGCCCCGGCCATGGATAGAACAGGTAACCGCCCAGCCAAAGGTGTGCCTGCACCTGGTCGACACCTACCGCGATCAGCGCTTCGCGACTCTGCGCGTCTGCCGACATGGGCAATTGGTGCCCGGCCAGGTGTGCCAGTTTGCTGCCGAGCCGATCATGGCAGCCAGGCCCGAGCCAATGCGCCGGGTCGCGGCCGTCGTCCTCGGTCGGCCCCAGGTACAGCTTGATGGCCAGCTCCAGATGATGAGTGCCTTCGCCATCACGCAGCAGAATGTCCAGCTCGCCCAGAGTCCGCCCGCCTGCGCGAATCGCCAGGTTGGACGCCAGCAGCTCGACCCCGGGCGCGTGCGCCAGGGCGAACTGCCACAGACCTTCGTAGTACAGCCCCAGGCGCCGGCTGGTGATCCTTGCCAGCCAGTCGCGCAAGGGCAGGTCATCTGCATCCATTGCGTGCAACCAGTCCTGCAGGCGTTGCGGATCGCCCGCCCAGGCGCTGCCCGCCAGCGGATGGCGCTGGGGGCAGGGCGGGGCGCTCAGCAGCGCGGGCGACAGCAGGGTCCAGGCCAGGTCGCGCACGGCAGGGCGGTGCAAGCGGCGGGGCAGCTCATGGAGCTCGGCAAATGGCATCATGCTGCGAGCATAGCCGGTTTGCCGCTGCCCAGTCGTTTCGCCCATAATCGCGACATCGTCACCCCGCCGCAGAGCCTCGCAGGAGCCCCATGGAGCAATTTCGCAATATCGGTATCATCGGCCGCCTTGGCAGCTCGCAGGTGCTCGACACCATTCGCCGACTGAAAAAATTCCTCCTCGAGCGCCACCTGCACGTGATCCTCGAGGACACCATCGCCGAAGTGCTGCCCGGCCACGGCCTGCAAACCTCGACGCGCAAGCTGCTCGGCGAGGTCTGCGACCTGGTCATCGTGGTCGGAGGCGACGGCAGCCTGCTCGGCGCCGCCCGCGCCCTGGCCCGGCACAATGTGCCGGTGCTGGGCATCAACCGCGGCAACCTGGGCTTCCTGACCGACATCCGCCCGGACGAGCTGGAGGAGAAAGTCGCCGAGGTGCTTGACGGCCACTACCTGGTGGAAAACCGTTTCCTGCTGCAGGCCGAGGTGCGCCGCCATCACGAAGCCATCGGTCAGGGCGATGCGCTCAACGACGTGGTCCTGCACCCGGGCAAGTCGACGCGGATGATTGAGTTCGAGATTTACATCGACGGCCAGTTCGTCTGCAGCCAGAAGGCCGACGGCCTGATCGTCGCCACCCCGACCGGCTCCACCGCCTACGCGCTGTCGGCCGGCGGCCCGATCATGCACCCCAAGCTCGACGCCATCGTCATCGTGCCGATGTACCCACATACCCTGTCGGGGCGGCCGATCGTGGTCGACGGCAACAGCGAGCTGAAGATCGTGGTGTCCAAGGACCTGCAGATCTACCCGCAAGTGTCCTGCGACGGCCAGAACCACTTCACCTGCGCCCCAGGCGACACCATCACGGTGAGCAAGAAGCCGCAGAAGCTGCGCCTGATCCACCCGCTCGACCACAACTACTATGAGGTGTGTCGCACCAAACTCGGCTGGGGCAGCCGCCTGGGAGGCAGGGACGACTGATGCTCGATCCGGCGCGCAGTTTCGACATCATCGGCGACGTGCACGGCTGTGCACTGACCCTCGAACGCCTGCTCGACGCCCTCGGCTACAAACGTGTCGGCGGCGTCTGGCGTCACCCTTGGCGCCTGGCCCTGTTCCTTGGCGATATCGTCGACCGTGGCCCGCGCATCCGCGAGGCGCTGCACATCGTGCATGACATGGTCGAGGCCGGCCAGGCGTTCTGTATCATGGGCAACCACGAGTACAACGCCCTGGGCTGGGTCACCCCGGCACTGCCCGGTAGCGGCAAGGCGTTCGTGCGCGAACACACCCCGCGCCACGCCCGGCTGATCGACGAAACCCTGACCCAGTTCGCCCACCACCCCGGCGACTGGCACGACTTCGTGCAGTGGTTCTACGAGCTGCCACTGTTCATCGACGCCGGGCGCTTCCGCCTGGTGCATGCCTGCTGGGACCCACGGCTGATCGAACCGCTGCGCCAGCAGTACCCGGGCGGGCGTATCGACGAGCACTTCATCCAGGCGTCGGCGGTGTCCGGCAGCTTTGCCGCCTCCGTGTGCAACCGCCTGCTGCGCGGCACCGACATGCGCCTGCCGGACGGCCTGACCTTGACCGGCGGCGACGGCCTGACCCGCGCCTTCTTCCGCACCAAGTTCTGGGAAGAAGACCCGCAGACCTACGGCGACATCGTCTTCCAGCCTGATGCGCTGCCCGACGACGTTGCCCGCACGCCACTCAGCCACACCGAAAAGAATGCCCTGCTGCGCTACGCCGAGGACGAACCGTTGCTGTTCGTCGGCCACTACTGGCGCAGCGGCCGCCCGGCGCCGATCCGCGCCAACCTGGCCTGCCTGGACTACAGCGCGGTGCTGTACGGCAAGCTGGCGGCTTACCGGCTGGATGATGAAACCCGCATCGACCCGCACAAGTTCGTCTGGGTCGACGTCGAACGCCCTCAGGCCAATCAATGAAAATCATCGAAGTGATGCGCCTGCCGCTGTCGGTCGACCTCAGCGGCTTCGTCCACCTGCTGCAGCGCCTGCAGGTACCGCACCGGGTCAGCGAGGAGGGCGAGGAACAAGTGCTCTGGGCCCCCGACACTCTGGTTGCCGACGTGCGCGAACTGTACCAGCGCTTCCCCGACGGTAACGCCGATGTAGGAGCGGATTTATCCGCGATGGCTCCCACGCAGCCCTCTCTGGCAGACCAGGCCAAAGCCTGCAAGGTCACCGCCACCATCCTCGTCCTGTGCCTGGTCGTCGCCGGCCTCACCAGCCTGGGCGACAACCTCAACGCCATCAGCTGGTTCACTTTCCTCGACTTCCGCGTCCAGGGTGAATACCTGCATTTCACCCCGCTGGCCCAGGGCCTCGCCGAAGGCCAGTGGTGGCGCCTGGTCTCGCCCATGCTGCTGCACTTTGGCGTGCTGCACCTGGCGATGAACGGCCTGTGGTACTGGGAGCTGGGCAAGCGCATCGAACTGCGCCAGGGCCCCTGGCTGCTGCTGGGCCTGACCCTGCTGTTCAGCCTGGTGTCCAACCTGGCCCAGCACTACACCAGTGGCCCGAGCCTGTTCGGTGGCCTGTCTGGCGTGCTCTACGGTCTGCTCGGCCACGTCTGGCTGTACCAGTGGCTGGCGCCCAACCCTCACTTCAACCTGCCCAAGGGCGTGCTGGTGATGATGCTGATCTGGCTGGTGATCTGCCTGACCGGCGTGGTCGGCCAGCTCGGCTTCGGCCAGATCGCCAACGCCGCCCACGTCGGTGGCCTGCTCATCGGATGCCTGACCGGGCTCTTGGGTGGGGCGCTGGCCCGGCGTAAACTGTCGGCTTGAATCAGGAGACACTATGTCCACTTTCGCGCAAATGATCGAAAACATCACCCCGGAAATCTACCAGAGCCTGAAACTGGCCGTGGAAATCGGCAAATGGTCGGATGGGCGCAAGCTCACCGCCGAGCAGAAAGAACTTTCGCTGCAGGCGGTGATCGCCTGGGAGATGAAGAACCTGCCCGAAGAACAGCGCACCGGTTACATGGGCCCGCAAGAATGCGCGTCGAAGTCGGCACCTATCGCCAACATTCTGTTCAAGTCGGACTCGGTACATTGATCGAACTCGCTCGTGGCTCTTTGAGCAAGATGGCAGTCACCCTGCAGGCACCCGTGGTGCAATACAGCTTCCGCCTGGATGACACCCAGGTGGCGGTCAACCCGCTGATCGGCCAGCGCCTGCGCCTGGAATACCTCGGCGCCATTCACTGCAGCCATTGCGGTAAGCGCACCAAGACCAGCTTCAGCCAGGGTTATTGCTACCCGTGCATGACCAAGCTGGCCCAGTGCGACGTGTGCATCATGGCCCCGGAAAAATGCCACTACGACGCCGGCACCTGCCGTGAACCATCCTGGGGCGAACAGTTCTGCATGACCGACCACGTGGTGTACCTGGCCAACTCGTCGGGGATCAAGGTCGGCATCACCCGTGCCACCCAGCTGCCCACCCGCTGGCTCGACCAGGGTGCCAGCCAGGCGCTGCCGATCATGCGCGTTGCCACCCGCCAGCAATCGGGCCTGGTCGAAGACATCCTGCGCAGCCAGGTGCCGGACCGCACCAACTGGCGCACGCTGCTCAAGGGCGACGCCGAAGTGCTCGACCTGCCCGCCATCCGCGATCAGATTTTCGACGCCTGCGCCGACGGCCTGCGCGAGCTGCAGAGCCGCTTCGGCCTGCAGGCGATCCAGCCGCTGCCTGACGCCGAAGTGGTGGAAATGCGCTACCCGGTCGAGGCCTATCCGAAAAAGATCGTCAGCTTCAACCTCGACAAGGACCCGGTGGCCGAAGGCACGCTGCTGGGCATCAAGGGCCAGTACCTGGTCTTCGACACCGGCGTGATCAATATTCGCAAGTACACGGCCTACCAGTTGGCCGTGCTCCAGTAAAAAGGACCTGCACATGCGTACCGAACAACCGCAAGTGATCTACCTCAAGGATTACCAGGCGCCCGAGTACCTGATCGACGAGACGCACTTGACCTTCGAACTGTTCGAGGACCACACCCTGGTCCACGCGCAACTGGTCATGCGCCGCAACCCGGCACGCGGTGCCGGCCTGCCGCCACTGGAGCTGGACGGCCAGCAGCTGGAGCTGCTGCGCGCCTCGCTGGACGATGTCGAACTGCAAGCGAGCGACTACCAGCTCGAAGCCGACAGCCTGACGGTCCATCCCAAGGCCGAACGCTTCACCCTCGACACCAGCGTGAAGATCCACCCAGAGAGCAACACCGCGCTGGAAGGCCTGTACAAGTCTGGCAAGATGTTCTGCACCCAGTGCGAGGCCGAGGGCTTTCGCAAGATCACCTATTACCTCGACCGCCCGGACGTGATGAGCACTTTCACCACCACGGTGATCGCCGAACAGCATCGCTACCCGGTGCTGCTCAGCAACGGCAACCCGATCGGCAGCGGGCCGGCAGAAGATGGCCGCCACTGGGCGACCTGGGAAGACCCTTTCATGAAGCCGGCCTACCTGTTTGCGCTGGTGGCCGGTGACCTGTGGTGCGTCGAAGACAGTTTTACCCGCCAGTCCGGCCGCGACGTGACCCTGCGCATCTATGTCGAGCCCGAGAACATCGACAAGTGCGACCACGCCATGGTCAGCCTGAAGAAGTCCATGCGCTGGGACGAGGAAGTCTATGGTCGCGAGTACGACCTGGACATCTTCATGATCGTCGCGGTCAACGACTTCAACATGGGCGCCATGGAAAACAAGGGCCTGAACATCTTCAACTCGAGCTGCGTGCTGGCCCGCGCCGAAACCGCCACCGATGCCGCCCACCAGCGCGTCGAGGGTGTGGTTGCCCACGAGTATTTCCACAACTGGTCGGGCAACCGCGTGACCTGCCGCGACTGGTTCCAGCTGTCGCTCAAGGAAGGCTTCACGGTGTTCCGCGATGCCGAGTTCAGCGCCGACATGAACTCGCGCACGGTCAAGCGCATCGAGGACGTCGCCTATCTGCGTACCCACCAGTTCGCCGAAGACGCCGGCCCGATGGCTCACCCGGTGCGCCCGGACAGCTTCATCGAAATCTCCAACTTCTATACCCTGACCGTGTACGAGAAGGGCGCCGAAGTGGTGCGCATGGTTCGCACCTTGCTGGGTGCAGACGGCTTCCGCAAAGGCAGCGACCTGTACTTCGAACGCCACGATGGCCAGGCCGTGACCACCGACGATTTCATCAAGGCCATGGAAGACGCCAACGGCGTCGACCTCGCCCAGTTCAAGCGCTGGTACAGCCAGGCCGGCACCCCGCGCCTGGAGGTCAGCGAAGCCTATGACGCGGCCGCGCAGACCTACAGCCTGACCTTCCGCCAGAGCTGCCCGCAGACCCCGGACAAGGCCGAGAAGCTGCCGTTCGTGATCCCGGTCGAACTGGGCCTGCTGGACGCCGAAGGCAACGATCTGCCGCTGCAACTGGCTGGCGAAGCTGCCGCAACGGGTACCTCGCGTGTGCTGTCGGTGACCGAAGCCGAGCAGACCTTCACCTTCCAGGGCATCGCGGCCAAGCCGCTGCCGTCGCTGCTGCGCGGTTTCAGCGCCCCGGTCAAGCTGAGCTTCCCGTACGACCGTGACCAGCTGATGTTCCTCATGCAGCACGACAGCGACGGCTTCAACCGCTGGGAAGCGGGCCAGCAGCTGTCGGTACAGGTGCTGCAGGAGCTGATCGGCCAGCATCAGCGCGGCGAAACGCTGAAGCTCGACCAGCGCCTGATCACCGCGCTCGGCACCGTGCTGGGTAATGAGTCGCTGGACGCCGCCATGGTCGCCGAGATGCTCTCGCTGCCAGGTGAGGCCTACCTGACCGAAATCAGCCAGGTGGCCGACGTTGACGCCATCCACGCCGCCCGCGAGTTCGCCCGCCAGCAGATCGCCGAGCAGCTGTTCGACGCCCTGTGGGCGCGCTACCAGGCCAACCGCGAGGTGTCGCGCAAAACCGCTTACGTGGCCGCCGCCGAACACTTCGCCCGCCGCAGCCTGCAGAACATCGCCCTGTCGTATCTGATGCAGAGCGGCAAGGCGCAGGTGCTGGAGGCGACCCTGGAGCAGTTCGAGCACTGCGACAACATGACCGAGCGCCTGACCGCGCTGGCCGTGCTGGTCAACTCGCCGTTCGAGGCCGAGCGCGCCAAGGCGCTGGAGAGCTTTGCCGAGCACTTCAAGGACAACCCGCTGGTCATGGACCAGTGGTTCAGCGTGCAGGCCGCCAGCACGCTGCCGGGTGGGCTGGCGCGGGTCAAGGCGCTGATGCAGCACCCGGCGTTCACCTTGAAGAACCCGAACAAGGTGCGGGCGCTGATCGGTGCCTTTGCCGGGCAGAATCTGGTCAACTTCCATGCCGCCGATGGTTCGGGCTATCGCTTCCTGGCAGATCTGGTGATCGAGCTGAATGCGCTGAACCCGCAGATCGCTTCACGCCAACTGGCACCGCTGACCCGCTGGCGCAAGTATGACGATGCGCGCCAGGTGCTGATGAAGGGCGAACTGGAGCGGATTCTCGCTTCTGGAGAGCTGTCCAGCGATGTGTATGAAGTCGTGAGCAAGAGCCTGGCGTAAGCCTGGTAGACCTGGGGCCGCAAAGCGGCCCCGGTTTTTTGGCGGTTAACAAAACATAACGTCCCGTTCGTTGTAATCGCGCAACCTTCCCCGATACGATCCCCCCAAGCCTCTAACACAGGCTTTTCACAGCACAGACCCACCAAGAAAAACACAACAGGGGATGGTCATGAAGCAGCGGGTGATGACGCAGGCCAGGCGTGGAGCCTGGCCTTTGGCGGCCGGCGCAATGCTGGCGCTGGCACTGGGGATGTGGGCCGACAGCGCGCAGGCCGCTGCCGCTGACGAATACTCGACCGAATCAGCCAAGGCCAGCCAGAGCCTGCTGATCGGCGCCGCCCATGCCGGCAAGCGCCTGGTGGTGGTGGGGGATCGCGGCCACATTCTGTTCTCCGACGACCAGGGCAGCACCTGGACCCAGGCCCGGGTGCCCACCCGGCAGTTGCTCACCGCCGTGTTCTTCCTCGACGACAAGCGTGGCTGGGCAGTGGGCCACGATGCGCAGATCCTCGCCAGCAGCGACGGGGGGGCCACCTGGAGCAAACAGTTCGAAGACCTTTCCCGTGAAGCGCCGCTGCTGGACGTCAGCTTCCTCGACGCCCAGCGCGGCTTTGCCGTGGGCGCCTACGGCGCGCTGCTGGAAACCCGCGACGGCGGCCAGCACTGGCAGGACATCGCCGAGCGCCTGGACAACCCCGACCAACTCCACCTCAACGGCATCACTCGGGTGCGCGACGCTGGCCTGTTCATCGTCGGCGAGCAGGGCGGCATGTACCGCTCCAGCGACGACGGCCAGACTTGGGCCAAGGTCCAGGGCCCATACGAGGGCTCGCTGTTCGGCGTGATCGGTACCGCCAAGGCGAATACGCTGCTGGCCTACGGCCTGCGCGGCAACCTGTTCCGCTCCGCCGATTTTGGTGACAGCTGGCAGCCGATCGCACTCAAGGCCGCCCGCGGCGAACTCGAATTCGGCCTGGCAGGCGCTACGCTTGTCGAAGATGGCAGCCTGGTGCTGGTCGGCAATGGCGGCAGCGTGCTGCGCAGCACCGATGATGGCCAGACCTTCAGCGTCTACAACCGCAGCGACCGCATCGCCCTGGCCGGTGTCAGTGGCCTGGCCAATGGCGGGCTGCTACTGGTAGGGCAGGGGGGCGTGCACCTGGCCAACGCCGAAGGTGCAGAGCCGGCGGCCAAGGAGGTGCGTCCATGACCAGCAGGGAGAGCATCACCATGCATCCGCACCATCAGGACAAGGCCACGCTGCTCGAACGCCTGATCTTCAACAACCGGCCGGTGGTCATCGCCCTGTGCCTGCTGGTCAGCATCTTCCTGTTCTGGCAGGCCACGCAGATCCGCCCCTCGACCAGCTTCGAGAAGATGATCCCGCTGCAGCACCCGTTCATCGAACAGATGATGGAGCACCGCAACGACCTGGCCAACCTCGGCAACACCGTGCGCATCTCGGTCGAGGCGGTCAATGGCGACATCTTCGACAAGGACTACATGGAAACGCTGCGGCAGATCCATGACGAGGTGTTCTACATCCCCGGTGTCGACCGCGCCGGCCTCAAGTCACTGTGGAGCCCCAGCGTGCGCTGGAGCGAGGTCACCGAGGAAGGCTTCTCCGGCGGCGAAGTCATCCCCAACACCTACAACGGCTCCCAGGACAGCCTCGATACCCTGCGCGACAACGTGCTCAAGTCCGGCCAGGTCGGGCGCCTGGTAGGCAACAACTTCAAGTCCAGCATCGTCGACGTGCCACTGCTGGAAAGCTTCCCTGATCCGCAGGACCCCGGCAAGCAGGTCAAGCTGGATTACCAACAGTTCTCGCACCAGCTCGAAGAAAAGATCCGTGACAAGTTCCAGGCGCAGAACCCCAACGTGAAGATCCACATCATCGGCTTTGCCAAGAAGGTCGGCGACCTGATCGACGGCCTGGTGATGGTGGCGATGTTCTTCGGCGTGGCCCTGGTGATCACCTGGGTCCTGCTGTACTGGTTCACCTGGTGTATCCGCAGCACCATCGCCGTGCTCATCACCACGCTGGTGGCGGTGATCTGGCAGCTGGGCCTGATGCACGCGGTGGGCTTCGGCCTGGACCCGTACTCGATGCTGGTACCGTTCCTGATCTTCGCCATCGGCATTTCCCACGGCGTGCAGAAGATCAACGGCATCGCCTTGCAGTCCAGTGACGCCGACAATGCCCTGACCGCAGCCCGGCGCACCTTCCGCCAGCTGTTCCTGCCGGGGATGATCGCCATTCTCGCCGACGCCGTGGGCTTCATCACCCTGTTGATCATCGACATCGGCGTGATCCGTGAGTTGGCCATCGGCGCGTCCATCGGCGTGGCGGTGATCGTGTTCACCAACCTGATCCTGCTACCGGTGGCGATCTCCTACGTCGGCATCAGCAAGAAGGCCATCGAACGCAGCAAGAAGGACGCGACCCGCGAGCACCCGTTCTGGCGCTTGCTGTCGAACTTCGCCAGTGCCAAGGTGGCCCCGGTGTCGATCACCCTGGCGCTCATCGCCTTCGCTGGCGGCCTGTGGTACAGCCAGAACCTGAAGATCGGCGACCTTGACCAGGGGGCGCCGGAGCTGCGCCCGGACTCGCGTTACAACCAGGACAACAACTTCATCATCAGCAACTACTCGACCAGTTCCGATGTGCTGGTGATCATGGTCAAGACGCCGCCGGAAAGCTGCTCGATCCACTCGACCATGGCGCCGATCGACGAGCTGATGTGGACCATGCAGAACACCCCAGGCGTGCAGTCGGCGATCTCCCTGGTGACGGTCTCCAAACAGGTGATCAAGGGCATGAACGAGGGCAGCCTGAAGTGGGAGACGCTGTCGCGCAACCCGGACATCCTCAACAACTCCATCGCCCGTGCCGATGGCCTGTACAACGCCGACTGCTCGCTGGCGCCGGTACTGGTGTTCCTCAACGACCACAAGGCCGAGACCCTGGAGCGTGTCACCGCAGTGGCCAAGGCATTCGCCGATAGCCATGACAAGGAGGGCCTGCAGTTCCTGCTGGCAGCGGGCAACGCCGGGATCGAGGCGGCCACCAACGAGGTAATCAAGTCGGCCGAGCTGACCATCCTGATCCTGGTCTACCTCTGCGTGGCAGTGATGTGCATGATCACCTTCCGCTCGTTTGCCGCGACCCTGTGCATCGTCCTGCCGCTGGTGCTGACCTCGGTGCTGGGCAACGCACTGATGGCGTTCATGGGCATCGGCGTCAAGGTCGCGACCTTGCCGGTAGTGGCCCTGGGCGTAGGTATCGGCGTGGACTACGGCATCTACATCTACAGCCGCCTGGAAAGCTTCCTGCGTGCCGGCCTGCCGTTGCAGGAGGCTTACTACCAGACCCTGCGCTCGACCGGTAAGGCGGTGCTGTTCACGGGCCTGTGCCTGGCGATCGGCGTGTGCACCTGGATCTTCTCGGCGATCAAGTTCCAGGCCGACATGGGATTGATGCTGACCTTCATGTTGCTGTGGAACATGTTTGGTGCGCTGTGGCTGCTGCCGGCGCTGGCGCGGTTTTTGATCAAGCCGGAGAAAATGGCGGGCAAGGAGGGTGGTTCGATTTTCGCCCATTGATATACCCCGAGGGCCGCAACGCGGCCCTCGGGGTATACTGCCGGCTCATTTTTGATCGGTATTCCCATGTCCCCTCTCGCCACCGCCCTCGCATCCTGCGACATGCTCCTGATCGACGGTTTGCACGCCTTCGATTTCACCTGCGACGAATCCGGCCTGACCATCAAGTGCATGGATGGTCGCCAGCACCGCCGCTGGTCGTTCACCCCCGAGCAGCTCGCTGCCGCCGTCGGTGCCGGTGATGAATGGCAACTCGCCGATGCCCAGGGCGAGCATCGTCTAGTCTGTATGAGTGCCTTTCGCGCCCCGGATGAAGACGATGATGAACCGGATCTGGACGAACCTGCTGACCGCTAGCCTGATGAGCCTGACAATCACCGCCCACGCCGCCACGTTGCTGGTGGGCAGCTACACCGATGGCCAGAGCCAGGGCATCTACCGCTACGCGTTCGACAGCAAGACCGGGCAGATCGACCCGACGCCGCAACAGGTGGTCGAGAGCGTCAGCCCGTCGTGGCTGGTGCTGTCAGCCGACCAGCGCCAGTTGTTCGCGGTCAATGAAACCCCGAACGGCCAAGTCAGCAGCTTCAGCGTCAGCACCAAGGGCGAGATCAAGCCGCTGAACCAGGTGGCCAGCCGTGGTGATGAACCGACCCACGCCAGCCTGAGCCGCGACCAGCGCTACCTGTTCGTCGCCAACTACGCCGTTGCCCCCGACCCGGGCGGCAGCCTGGTGGTGATCCCGGTGGCCAAGGATGGCAAGCTCAAGGATGTGGTGCAGCAGCTGCGGCACAAGCCCAGTGGCGTCAACCCCGAGCGCCAGGCCGGGGCCCACGTGCATTCGCTGGTGCTGTCACCGGATGGCTTGCATCTGTATGCCTGCGACCTGGGCGCCGACAAGGTCTTCATCTATGACTACGACGGCGCCAGCGCCGATCACCCGCTGAGCGCGGCGACCCCGGCGTCGGTGGACCTGCCTCCCGGCAGCGGGCCGCGTCATCTGCTGTTCGATGCCAAGGGCCGGCATGCCTACCTGACGCTGGAAATGAGCGGTGAAGTGGTGATGTTCGACGTCAAGGACGCTGCCTTGCTGGCGCGTCAGCGCCTGCCGCTGACCGAGCAGCAGGATGTCGCCGCCAAGGCCTCGGGTGGCCTGCATCTGTCGGCGGACGGGCGCTTCCTGTACGTCAGCAACCGCGGCACGGCGAACGAGATCGTGGTGTTCAGCGTGGGCAAGGACGATGGCCAGCTGACCTTCCTGCAGCGCCGCTCGGTAGAGGGCGACCACCCGCGGGAGTTCGCCTTGGACCCGAGCGACAATTTCCTGCTGGTGGCCAACCAGAAGAGCAACCAGATCGTGGTCATGCGCCGCGACCCGCGCAGCGGCAAGCTCGGCGAGACGGTGCAGAACTTCAAGCAGGATGCGCCTTCGGATCTCAAGTTCATCGATTGACTATCGATAGCGGTGATAACCCTTACCAGCGCAATGAATTTCTGCGGGCGACCTCAGCGGCGTAAGTTTGACCCAAGGCCCAAGCGGCTGAACGTCAAACCACACACGTCGAGGTCAGCCACCATGAACTTCAATCTCTTCCCCGTGATTGCCGCATCCGCCATCTCCGCCTCCGTCGTGCTGCCGGCCCATGCCCATGCCGACAGCAGCAAGGCCACGACCACCCACAGCTACACCGAGCAGTACCTGCGCCAGAGCGCCAACTTTCATGCGGCCTTGAGTGGCAAGCACAGCCACTGAACATTACTCGGTCCTTGTAGGAGCGGGCTTGCCCCGCGAACACCGGCGAAGCCGGTGCCAGCCATCGCGGCGCCTGTTTCGCGGGGCAAGCCCGCTCCTACAGGGATCCAGTCAAGGCTGAGAGTATTTCACCGAGCCATCACTGACTTGAACAGGTCCGAAGCCAACCACCCCTCCAGCCAGCTCCGCACCCGCGGATAAGCCGCCTCGGCGAACCACTGCGGTTCGACCCCGGCAAACTGGCGCATCAGGGGCAACAGCGCGGCATCGGCCAGGCTCGGGTGATCGGCCAGCAGGTATGGCTGGCCTTCGAGCAACTGTTCCAGCTCCGCCAGCCAGGCCTCGGCCTGCTGGCGATAGTGCTCGCGTGAGTGCTCCGGGTAGCGCTCGGCGTACTTGTACAGGTTCACCTGCGCCTTGAACGTGCTGTCGTTGCGGGCTATCAGCACCTCGGCGCGCTGTGCAGCGGCCGGGTTGGCCTGCAGGCGCCAATTCTGTGGGTCGTGTTGTTCTAGCGCCCAGCGCATGATGTCCAGGCTCTCTTCCAGTACGCCGTCACCGGTATCCAGCACCGGCACCGTGCCCTTGGGCGACAAGGCCAGCAGTGCTGCCGGCTTGTTCTTCATCGCCACCTCGACGATCTCCAGCGCGCAGCCAGCATAGCGCAGCGCCAGACGCGCACGCATGGCCCACGGGCAGCGACGGAACGAGTAGAGGATCACCCGCACACCTCCACGTCGCTCAGGCCATTGCCCTGGCGGCGTACCTGGATCTGCACCGGAATGCGCTCGTGCATCTCTTGCACGTGGGAGATCACCGCAACCTTGCGCCCCTGCGCCTGCAGACCGTCGAGGGCGTCCATGGCCAGTTGCAGCGATTCCGGGTCGAGGCTGCCGAACCCTTCGTCGATGAACAGCGATTCGATGCGCAGGGTGCTCGAGGCCATCGATGCCAGGCCCAGAGCCAGGGCCAGCGAGACCAGGAAGGTTTCACCGCCGGACAGCGAGTGCACCGAGCGCAGCTCGTCGCCCATTTCGGTGTCCAGCACCAGCAGGCCCAGGGCGCTGCCACCGCGCTTGAGGCGATAGCGGCGCGCCAGCTGGCGCAGTTGGGCGTTGGCGTGGTGCAACAGCAGGTCTAGGTTGTAGCCTTGGGCGATCTTGCGGAACACATCGCCCGAGGCCGAGCCGATCAGGGCGTTCAGCCGCGCCCAGCGCTGCCATTGCTGGCGGGCCTGCTCGATTTCACCGGCCAGGGCCTGGCTCGCCTGCTGGCGGCGCTGGTCGTCGGCCTGCTGAGCGCGCAGTTCGGCGCATTGTTGCTCATGGCCGGCCAGCCGCTCGCGCAGCTCGCCCAGTGCCTGCTCAAGGTCTTCGGCCGAAGCATCGACGCTCATCTGCGCGGCGTGTTGCTGCAGGCGCTGTGCGCGTTCCTGAAGTAGCACGCGGCTCTGTTCGATGGCCTTCTCGGCGCCTTGCAGGCGCTGGCGCAGCTCACCCAATTGGGCGTCGTCGATGGCCAGCAGGCGATCCAGCCCGGCGTCGTCCAGCTCCGGATGCTCGGCGCGCCACTGGGCGATGTCGCCCTGCAGTTGCCGGCACTCGCTTTCCAGCGCCTGCTGCTGCTGGGTATTGGCCTTGAGTTCGCTGGCCAGTTGCACGCCCTGGGTGCGCAAGTCCTGCAGGCGCTGAGCGGTGTCTGCGTCGATGGCACGGGCCTGTTCCAGCTGGCTGTCCATGTGCTGTTGCCAGGCTTCGGCGCTGGTCTGCTCGCCGAGCAGCTCGGCCAGCGCGGTCTGAGCTTGCTGACGTTGGGTGTCGAGTGCGGCGAGCTGTTGCTCTACCTGCGCCAGGGCTTGCACGCGGGCTTGCTGCTGGTCGCGCAGCTTGTCCAGCTGCACTTGGCGTGCCTGCTGTTCTTCCTGCTCATCCTTGCGCTGCTCCAGCAGTTGCAGGCGCTGGGCAATCTGTTGGTCGAGGGTCAGGAAGGCATTGGCCGGGTCATCGCTGAGGGCGTTGAGTACGTCGCCCGGGAGTACGTTGGCCAAGTCCTTGAGACCCTGCTCCAGCTGCTGCTCATCACTGGCCAGGGCCTGGTGCTGCTGGTCGAGAAGGCGCTGGGCCTGTTGCTGGGCTTCCTGCGCTGCCTGCAGTTGCTGGTTGAGGCGGGCGGCATCCTTCTGCAGGGCGAGCAGGGCGCTCAGGCGCTTCTCGTCCTTGCCGATTTCTTCGTCCAGGCGTCGCAGCTGGCTGTCGAGCCAGGCACTGCGGGCCTTGTCGTCCTGCGGGGCGAGGGCGGGCCAGAGGCTGTGCGCCTGCTCCTGCGCCACCAGCGGTTGCAGTTGTTCGCCAAGCTGCTGCTGTTGCTGCTGATAGTCCTTGAGCTGGGCGTTGACCACGCCGAGCTGGGTGCGCAGTTCGACCAGCTTGCCGTTGAGGGCTTCGACCTGTTTCTGTGCCGCATCCTCTTCGGCCTGGTCATGGCGGCCAAGGCTCTGCAACAGGGCCTCAGGTTGATGGAACGGGTGCTCGGCACTGCCACACACCGGGCAGGGCTCGCCATCGCGCAACTGGCCGCGCAGTTCCTCGACGCTGGTATTGCGCGCCAGGCGCTGGCGTTCCAGCAACTGGCGGGTGAGGTTGAGCGCCTGTTCGGCGGCTTCCAGTTCGGCCTTGGCCGCCGTGCCTTCGCCGATCAGTTGCTGGCGTTGCTGCATGGCCTGCTGCTGACGCTCACGCAGGGCATCGAGCTGTTGGCGCAGCTCCTGCTCACGGCCATGCAGGCGCGACAGCTCTTCGACGGCGCGTTGCTGCTTGCGGTTGTCCTGCAGCATGTTGCCGAGCAGGTCGATCTGTTCGGCCAGGGCCTGGGGTTCGGCCTTGGCTTCGCGGAACAGCAGCTCGAAGTGGTCGCGCTGGGTCTGCAGTTGGACATTGGCCTGGCTGGCCTGGGCCTGCAGGCCAGGCAGTTCCTCGCGGCCCTTGGCCAGGCGGCCACCGATCAGCATCACCTGCTTGAGTTGCGGCAGGTAGGCCTGCCAGGCATTGGCCAGGCCGGCCAGGTGCTGGCTGTCGGCCAGGGCGGTGTCGATCTGGGCCAGCTGCTGTTGACTACGCTGCTGGTTCTCTTGCGTTTGCTGCAGTTGCTGCTGGCCTTCTGCGACCTGCTGCGCGGCCTGATCGCAGGCGGTGCGTTGCCCCGCCAGTTCCTGGTCAAGACGCGCCAGGTTGTCCTGGCCGGCGAAGGCCTGGCGCAGGCGCGGGGCATTTTCGCTGTGCAGGGTCTGGCTCTGGGCCAGGGCCTCGTGAGACGCCAGCAATGCCTGTTCCAGCTCTGCGGTGCGCTTGTGCAATTCGCTTTGCTGGCGCTGTTGCTCGGCAATCTGCGCCGCGACCGGAGCCAGTTGCGCGCCGAGCATCTGCTGGCGGTGGAACTGGTGGCGCTGCGGCGACAGGCGCTCCAGGCGTTGCAGGTCGAGGCGCTGCTCGGCCAGCTGCTGCCAGTCCTGTTCGGCGGCTTGCAGGGTGGCGCCGGCTTCGGCGTGCTGAGCCTGCAACTGGCGTTGTTCATTGAGCCAGTTGCGTTGCTGCTCAAGTTGGCGCTCGCCGGCCTGGTCGGCCTTGAACTGCTGCAACGCCTGCTCCAGGCGCTGGTCGAGTTCGGCGCGGGCTTCGGCGGCCATCGGCAGCAAGTGACTGGCGCGGTCATTGAGCGCTTTGTGTGCTTCGCCGGTTTCCCGCGCCTTGCTGAAGGCGCGCTGGCCGAGGCGGGTGTAGATGGCGGTGTTGGTGAGCTTTTCCAGCAGCTCGCTGCGCTCTTTGTCGTCAGCCTTGAGGAAGGCACCGAACTCGCTTTGCGCCAGCATCACCGCACGGGTGAACTGCTCGAAATTCAGGCCCAGGCGGGCTTCGATCAGTTGCTTGTATTCGCTCTTGCCGCTGCCCAGCACCTGTTCGCTGTCCAGGTCATACAGGCTCTGGCGGCTGAACTGCAGCTTGCCGTTGGCCTTGTCGCGGGCACGGTTGGCTTCCCAGCGGGCGCGGTAGCGGTGGCCGTCGATGCCGACGAAATCGACTTCGGCAAAGCCGCTGCCGGTGCCACGGCGCAGCAGGTTGCGCGGGTCCGACGTGGGGATTTCGCCGTCGGCATCCGGCACCTTGGCTTCGCGGCCGATGTCGTTCAGGCGCGGCACGGTGCCGAACAGGGCCAGGCACAGGGCATCGAGCAAGGTGCTCTTGCCGGCGCCGGTGGGCCCGGTGATGGCGAACAGGCCGGCGCTGGCCAGGGGCTCGGCGGTGAAGTCGATGTCTACCGGGCCGGCCAGGGATGCCAGGTTCTTCAGGCGGATGGCGAGAATCTTCATGGCTGTTCCTCTTCCAGCTGGACTTCCTGCAGCAGCAGGGCGAAATCGGCCAGGGCCTGCTCGTCGACGGGGTTGCCGTAGGCTTGCTCCCAGGCACGGCTGAACAGGTCCTGCGGGGTCATCTGCGCCAGTTCGACGAATGCCTGGTCGTCATCTTCGCTGTTGTTGCGGCCAGCATATTCAGCGCTGATGCGGATCAACCGCACGGCTTTGCCCTCAAGCGTGGTTTCGATCTGTTGGCGCAGATCGGGTTGCGGCTCGTCCAGAATCACTCGAACCTCCAGCCAGGGCTGGCGGTTGGGGTCTTCGAGCAGGTCGATCACCGGCAGCTCGGCCAGTTGTTCGAGCAGTTCGCCCAGCGGTGCCGGGCCGACCCGCTGCAGGGCCACCGCACGCGGTACCGGGCGCGGTTCGACGCTGATCAGCTCACTGCCCTCCAGTTCGACTTCCAGCACCTGGTGCGGGTAGTTGATTTCGGCGAACGACAGCGGGATCGGTGAGCCGCTGTAGCGGATGCGGCTTTCGCGGTTGACCTTCTGCGGCTTGTGCAGGTGGCCGAGCGCCACGTAGCTGATCGACTTGTCGAACAGCTTGGCCGGCAAGGCCTCGGCATTGCCGATGATCAGGCTGCGCTCGGAGTCTTCGGACACCGCGCCACCGGCCATGTGCGCATGGCTGATGGCAATCAGCGCCTGATCCTTCTTGCGCTTTTTCTGCGCCGCGCCAATCAGCTGCTGGTGCACCTGGGTGATGCCTTGCAGATAGTCGTCACCCAGCTGCGGGCCGGTCACTTCGGCCGGGCGCAGGAAGGGCAGGGCCAGGCACCAGGCAGCGACCTTGCCACGGCCGTTGGTCAGCGGGATCAGCAGGCGCTCGGCATCCAGCTGGCCTTCGTCGAGCCAGTGCACCCGGCCCAGCGCGTGGGTGCGCAGGCGGCGCATGAGTGCGGCGGGCAGCTCGATGCGCGAGCCGGAGTCGTGGTTGCCGGCGATCATCACGATGTCCAGCTTCGGCTGCTGCTCGTGGGCCTGGACGATGAAGTCGTAGAGCCGCTCCTGGGCTTTGACCGGCGGGTTGACGGTATCGAAGATGTCGCCGGCGATCAGCAGCGCGTCCGGCTGGCGCAGGCGCAGCTGGCCGAGCAGCCAGTCGAGGAAGCAGGCGTGTTCGAAGTCGCGTTCCTGGCCGTGCAGGCTTTGGCCCAGGTGCCAGTCGGAGGTGTGAAACAGACGCATGGATGACCTGTGGTGTCGAGTCAGCAAGCCGGGGCTTGGCTTGAATGATGGGCTTCGCGGAGCCGGGTATGGTAACCCAAGCCAGGGCGGTAGGGCAGGTAAGTGCATGTGCCGGCAATCGGCGTTGCCGGGCTTGAGCGGCCTTGAGCGCGATGTGGTTCACGTCCTACAAATGTGCCTTCGCATTGAACATTTGGTCTATTGACGGTCTATATCCGATGTCCTAGTTTCCAATGTCCGAACAAAATTGCTAATCCCATGGAAGGGCATATGGCACCAGGCACTGGCGCAGTGTTGAGCTGCCTTCGGGGTGTGCTGCCAGTAAACGGAGTTTTTTTCAATGGACCTGACCTTCGGCACCCCGCTTTCGCAAAGCGGCCGCCTGCTGCAACTGACCACCCCGTTGGGTGCCGACCAGCTGCAGGCCCTGCGCGCCCATGGCGTCGAACGCATCGGCCGCACCCCGCGCTACACCCTCGACGTGCTGGTGCAAGACACCGAGTACGACCCGGAAAAACTCATCGGCCAGCCCGTCAGCCTCGCCCTGCTCTGCGACGACGGCAGCCAGGCCCCGCGCCATGGCCTGGTCGAGAGCGTGCGTTACCTGGGCAGCGACGGCGGCCTGCACGACTGGCAGCTGGTGTTCGCGCCCTGGTTCAGCCTGCTCGAATACCGCAGCGACTGCCGCATCTGGCAGGACAAGGCCCTGCCCGCGATCCTCGAAGACGTGTTCGCCCAGTACGAACAGGCCAAGGGCAACTACCGCCTCGACCTGCGCCGCGAATACGCACCGCTGTCCTACGTCACCCAGTTCAACGAGACCGATGCCAACTTCGTCCAGCGCTGGTGCGAGCTCGAAGGGATTTTCTGGTACGTCGATCACAAGGCCGACAGCCACTGCATCGTCTTCACCGACAGCGTCGACACCCTGCCCGCGCTCGCCCCGCAACAAGTGCCGTTCCACACCCAGAGCGTGACCCAGAAGCAGGACGGCATCACCCAGTGGAGCACCGGCTCGCAACTGCTCAGCGGCAAGCTCAACTGGCGCAGCGTCGATTACCTGGCTCACAGCCAGCCGCGTGAAAGCGTGATGCCGGCCTTGCAGGCCGCCTCCGCGCCTGCCGCCCTGGAGCGTTACGAATACCAGGGCCAGTACAACTGGCAGAAACAGGAGCGCGGCGACTGGCTCAGCCGCGTGCAGATCGAGCAGCACGAATCCCAGGCCCGCCGCGTCCACGGTCAGGGCGGCGTGCGCCAGTTGCAGGCCGGCCGCTGGTTCGAGCTGACCCAGCATCCGCTGTACGAGCGCAAGGCCGCCGAGGCCCGGCAGTTCCTGCTGATCGAGGTGCAGTTCTTTGCCGAAAGCAACCTGCCCATGGCCCAGCAACGCCGCGACGCGCCTGGCAGCCTGGCACCACTGTTCAAGACCGTGCGCCCGGCACCCGACGATGGTCTGCTCGGCTCGGCTTTGAGCGAAGGGTCCTATGGCTTCTTCATCAGCCACTTCGAAGGCCAGCTGCACAGCGCGCCGTACCGCAGCCCGTTCGAACACACCAAGCCCACCTCGCCCGGCCCGCAGACTGCCGTGGTGGTCTCGCCCAACGGCCATGAACTGTTCACCGACAGCCTCAACCGCGTCTGCGTGCGTTTCCACTGGGACCGTCTCAGCCAAGACGGTGAACTGAGTTCCTGCTGGTTACGCATGCTGCTACCGAGCAGCGGCCCGGACTGGGGCAGCGTGCACGTGCCACGCGCCGGTGAAGAAGTGGTGGTCACCTTCCTCGACAATGACATCGACCGCCCGCTGATCATGGGCCAGGTGTACGGCGGCCACAAACCGGCCTGGCACTCCAGCGGCCTGATGAGCGGCTACAAGAGCAAGGAGATCGGCGGCGGCGGCTTCAACCAGTGGGTGATGGACGATTCCACCGGCCAGGTGCGCACCCAGCTGCACAGCAGCCATGGCCACACCCAGCTCAACCTCGGCTACCTGATCGACCAGCGCGGCAACAACCGCGGCGCCCTGCGCGGTACCGGCTTCGAGCTGCGCACCGACGCCTACGGCGCCCTGCGCGCCCAGCGTTACCCACTCGATGGGTGGTCTCGTAGGGAGGCGCTGCGCACAAAAATATCCAGAAAATATACTGGGGGTTGTCCACGGCGTGCAGCCTGCGATCGGTGCCGGCACAGCATATCGGCGCGTGAGAGCCGGGTGGGAGGATTTCACAGGACGCTTAGCCATAGGAGCAAATGCCGACGAAGTCACCCCGGTCTTTGGCGCGCCAGGTCCTTTACAATTGCTCCCGAATCAGCTCTACGGCAACGGTTGGCTGAATGTCCGCTGGGAGAAAAAAGACGGCCCCATTCTGATGTCACTACCCCGGACGTCCAACCCTTACGACGAAATTTATTCGAAAACTACTGCATGGTGGCGTCTTTGCGATCCACGCTTGGTAGAGCCTCGCGCGCAAAATCGAGAAGAGCTTGAAAAGGGCTGGAATTTATATTTAAAGAACTTGAAAATGGCTCAAAATTTCCATGCCGAACTGGGAACTTATTACTTCCATCAAACCTATGCGCATTTTGGGTCTGACAGCAAGTTCCCCGCATGGAACAAGATTGACTGGGTGCTTAAAGCATTCAGAAATATGACGGGCCAATTCTCTCCTGCATCATCAAAAGAAGCGACGCCACACCTGAAGCTCAGTACAGATAATAGAATTAATTACCTAACACTAGCTAATGCGCAAACAGCCGGCAAGATTGCCTACCAACCGCTGCACGGTCCCGCAGTTATAGGGGCTGAATATAGCGGGGATGCCTATCATGCGGCGATGGCCTCACAGGATGATACGGGAGATGGCACAGTACCTTCGCACTCTGCTGCCGCTGTGACGGACCATATCAAATTTTCAGCACGTCTTTCTGGCTTTGAGCACAGCGCTTCTTACAATGATAAGTCGGCTCGTGCGATTACGCTCCACTCGATAATCAGCCTCGCCAAGGACGCTAAAAACTTATGCTAATGCCTCGTACCGCTTTAACGGGTGCAGTTGCACTTGTGATTGGCTGTGCTTTATTGATTGCCCCACTGACTATTCCTATTGCGAGAGGAGCACCAGTAGCGATGGACTCAACTAAAAGTCAAACAAAAATGGTCCGAGCAGGTCGGTTCAGTATTGTTTTGCCGAAAGACGCAGTCTTTGATGGCGCATTACTTGAGCTGAATGGCGTACCTGTAGCCATTACACCAGACTACATAAAGGCTCGTGTGGATCGAGAGGCACAAAAAAAATGGCTTACCATAGAAGAACGAAATCTTAGTAATGCAGAACACAAGGCAACGAAGAAGTCGTTAGAGAATGGTGCTATAGTCTTCAAATACGACCACACTCGAATTACCGGCGAAGGACTCGATGGCGAGCCGATTAACAAAGTAGTGTATTCCACGCTGGCATACAAATGGTTCAACAACATGAAATTTGTACTCGGCAATGACAGCACACTCAATAGCGAAAAACAAATCAGTCTAATTCTTGATTCAATACCGCTCAGCGATATGGGCAATCAGCAAAGCCTTTGCTATGTAACTGGTTGCATCACTCACCAGACTGGCAACGAAGGTGTTTATGTGGACTTTAATTTCGCAGAACATCCAAATTTAAGGGCAAAGTTTACATCAAAACAATATGGCGGCACAGCTAATCAATATTTATCTCAAAGAAATAATAGCATCTTCAAACCGGCTGACGGGGCTGCTTGGATGATGAAATCTGATTTCCAACACCGCACCTATCGCAACACCAAGCGGACTATTAATAATCTTCTAGGCGAAGAGGTAATTGAGGCGAGCACAGAGAAATCCGGTGAGGGATATCTCACTGAAGTTAATGCTGTATGGTATTATCCCGGCGAACCAAATAGCGATGACAAACCTGAAGTTCGTTTCGATTTGGATTACAGCTACACCACCAAGCAGCCGCCGAAGAATGGCGCAGGATTTCCTGACCCAACGGAAACGGACTCCATAGACGAGGAACGTTTTATGAGGATATGGGATGAGGCTCTCAACTCACTCATCTCATACTAGTATCTGTGTGAAAATTCTTGAGACGAAGCTCTGTCAAAGCGAAAATAGCTAAGAAAGCGGAGTCTACGGGTTGTAAATTAGCCTTCCGAGGTTATTTCAAATGCAGCGTCACCGAGCAACAAGGTTTTTCACGCAGAGTGTAGCTTTCGTCAAAACCGTCGGTTCCCCAGTCCATGCTGGGGACATGGCATCGCTGCGACGTTTTTTGAAATATCGGAATGACAACTCATACTGCATTATGACAATCCCACAGTGAGAAAACTGCCCATGATTTCTATTTCCCCAAACCCTGTGCGCTTTTTAGGAGTCGCCAGTATTGGCCTTGCAATTGTTGGCTGCATCATCTCCCTATTTTTATTAATCGGGTCAGGATATCTCCAGTAAAGTCACAGGACCGATCCTTGAGCACCTCAATCACAACTTTTGTCAGGCGTGGAAGCGTGAAACCGGCGTTGATCTGCTGTCGAAACGAAAAAGTAGTGCAACGAATTTAAAAGTTCGACCCGATGCAGGCACGCCTGTCATGGCGCAACTGCTTCGTACACAGCAGCAGGAAGGTGTGCATGATATCAAGGCGCTTTATCTGAAAGCGACCAATAACGTCACAAATTATATATACATGGAGAATCAGTATTTCAGGTGGGAACCTGTTGCAACCGCAATAAAAAACGCCGCGCAAAAGCAGCTGGAATGGGGCAGGAACCATGCGAAACATGGGGCTATTCACCTGTTTGTCGTAACGAACTCAAGCGACGAAGGAATGGGTGACGGCTCAATGAACACTCACAGGATGTTGCGCAGCCTGGGGCGGGAAGATGTCATGCCTACCGTTTCGAAGCTTGAGCGAAATGAAAAGCTGGATGAACAACTCAGGCTGGCACGCTCAGAAACGATAAGCGCCAGGCAATCCTTGATGTCACTGAACTATGTTGCACAACCCCTGGTAGATTCCAGGCTCTTGCAAAAGATGAAAAATGAGCGTGAAGCCAAAGTCGCAGCGGCAGAAGCCAGGCAGAAGGAACTCGAGGCGTCGATTGCGATCAAGAAAGATGCAGCCATTGTTCCGGTAGAGATCCCGGGGCTCAAGGTGCACATCTGCACATTGGTCGCTCCTGATTCACCGCCAGATAACTGGATGCCTGTTTATATTCATAGCAAGCTAGCGATAATCGATGATGTATGCACGACGTTAGGCTCCGCCAATATAAACATACGCAGCATGGAGGTCGACAGCGAGCTCAATATATGCCATGAGAGTTCTGCGTTGTCAAAACCTCTTCGCAAACACCTTTGGGATATACATACGAAGGGGATGGGTGCGCAAGACGATGCAGCGGAAGCATTTCTCAGGTGGAATGATATCATTTTGGAAAATAATCAACGTCAAGAGCAAAATAAAATTTCATCATTGGATGAGAAAAAAGCTCCATATGCTTCGCTAATAGAATTCTTTCGCGACAGCCCTGCACGTAAAAACTTGGATTAAAATGTATAAGTATATATATTGCGTGTGTTATTTTTATTGGCTTAATTATAGCATTCGAGGAGCGCCTGATGCCGATGCAGACTGAAACGTCCGATACGTCCGAAATGTATAAAGATCTCACATTTGAATGCCGTCGTGAGGCTGATGTGCTTCCGCCATTGGATCCAGGCGCAGATTCGCTTTATAAGTACGGGCTTTTTCTAGAGCAGCAGGAGGGGCCCAAGGATTTCAATGAAATTGCAAAATACTATCGTATTGCAGCATCTCATGGTCACTACAAGGCTTCTACCAATTTGCAGGCACTCATCTCTCAGGGACTGGCTAATTCTCCCGACCCACAAAAAGAAACAATTGAACTTGTTGAAAGCGCTATGGCTCAAGGCATACCTGGCGCCTATTATGATATGGCGCATTACCTTGAATTAGGTTTTGGCGTTGAGCAGGACCGCGATAAAGCAAACGCTTATTTCCGTAAGGCGGCAGACTTGGGAAGTCCTGATGCGCAGTTCTATGTTGCAAGTCTGTTGGGTCGTGTTATAGGAACGCATAGCGTAGTGACGGAGATGCGTCGTTGCGCGGCGTTCCAAGGGCACAGGCGAGCTGCGGAAAATTTGGCGGTTTCTCTACGCGTGAGTGCCAATTACAACGAAGCGGTGCAGGTTTATCAGCAAGGCGTAAAATCGGGAGATGCTGCATCAGCCAGAAAACTTGGAGAAGCTTTTGATGCCCCCCCAGAAGACAGTCTTTATTATATTGCATTAGAGGCCGATAAGGAGCGCTCTGTAAGATACAAGAAAATAAGTGATTTCTTAGAGGAAAATGAGCAGCTTGGAGCAAAGCTGCCCGATATAGATGATATCGTACCTCTTCCGCCTGCCCAGCTCCCCAGTTGGGATGGTTCGTTTCAATGGCAGAAAGAGCGTGCGTCGAAAACAAATCCGGTGAAGCCTAGTCAGGACTTGGTTGAGCGTCTAAGTGCAGAGAAACATCTTGATCCTGTAACTGGTCTTCCGCGGAAAACCTGAGTAATGTAACTCGGGTCGACGGTATCAGCATGGATTAAAGAGGCGGACAGAAAATGCCGGGCATTCTATTCTATATATTGATGGCTGTAATTTTGGCGATCCCGCTTTCCGGGGCCTGTTACGCTCCTTTCAAAGCGATCGTATTCTTGTGCAGCGGGAAGCGACCTTTGGATTGTATTCCTAAGTATCAATTTCTTATTTCGTTTGTTCTGTCGCTTCCTGGGGCTTATTATTCTATGGTCTTCTTTGGCGTCAGTAAGGGTAAGTATGAATCCCTTTTCTATCTGTCTGTCTATTTGTTTGTGCAAGCCTGCCTCATGCTTGTATTCACATTTAAAGCAAAGGCGTCGGTCCCGCGATAATGCACCTTTTAGCACTCGAAATTGTGCTATGCGTCAGAGCGGTCGCGCGCAAATGTCGAAGGACGCATTGACCTAAATCATGATTGCGTCCGGGCTGTCAGGTTCCTGGCTGAAGATCCCAAACGTGTGCACCTCTCAGCCACACCCCTCACTTCGGATAAAGCGGCGGCAAACTCCCAATCTCCCCAGTCGGCAACAACACCTGTTCCGCCGGCGGAATCGTTCCGATCACCCGCCACAGGTCCTCACCCTGCCAATACTGCCCACTCTCGCTGTACAACGCCCCGTTCAACCCGTCCAGCGCATCCGACAGCGGCACGAACCGCGCCGCCATCTCGGCCAGGGTTTCCGGCTGCTGCCGTGCCCAGGCATCCAGCGCCTGGCGGGTGGCCTGGGGGTCGTTGGCCTGGCATGCGCGCTTGAGGTCATCCAGCAGAGTACGGGGGCTCGGGCCATTCTGCGCAGCGCGCAGCACCGCTGGTCGCGAGCGGGCGCGCCACCACAGGGCGAAGCCCAGCACCGTGGTCAGGGCGAACAACAGGGTGGCGAGCTGCCAAGGCCAGAGCAGGTGACTGGCACCACTGCTGTCGCCAACCGGAGTGTCGGCGCTCAGTGCCGGGTTGTCCTGCACGTCCAACATACGCGCCGGCAGGCTGCTGTGCTCCAAGTGGTCTTCGCGGGTGTTCCACCAGGTCACTTCCAATGCCGGCAAGGCCAGCTTGCCGCTGTGAGTCGGCACCAGGGCCTCGCGTTCCTCGCGGTTGGCAGTCATGCCGCGCTCGCTGATCTCGTTGCGCAGCACCGGCTGGTCCGGGTAACGGCGCAGGCCGACGATTTCGGTGGCAGGCAGCTGCGGCAGTTGGGTGCTGGACAGGCCTTCGGCGCGCAGGGTGATGCTGCGCGTCAGCGAGTCGCCGATCTGTGGCTGCTGGCTGGCCGGGTCGGGGTTCCAGTGTTCTTCCAGGGTCAGGCTGCGTGCCGGCAGCCAGGGCACGTTGGCGGGCCAGTCGGCGGGGATGGGGCGCACGGCCAGGCGCAGAGGCAACGAACTGACCTGCACCTGGCGGCCTGCCCGGGTGGTGCCGGCGGGTTGCTGGCCGTTGTCGGCGGCGGTGGCGGTGAAGGTCAACGGTGGGATGTCGAGATCGCCGCTCTGCTGCGGATACACCGCGTAGCGGGTTTCGATCACCCCATGGCGCACGCCGTTGATTTCTTTCTCGTAGGTGCGCGACTCACCCAGCGGCTCGACCTTGGCGTTTTCCAGCTGCAGCGGGCTCAGGCTGCTGTCGTCGTACAGCGACACCGAGTGGTAGATGCGCAGGGTCAGCACGGCCTGGGCCTGGACGTACACCGCGTTGCTGTCCAGGGTGGCCTCGACGAACACCTGCGAGGCGATTTCCGGGCGGCTGCTGTCGGCCTGCAGCACTTGCAGGTCGATGGCTTGGCTGTGCGACTGGCCCAGTTGTAGTTCGGGGATACGCAGGCTGCCGCTGCGCCGTGGCAGCAAGGTGATGATCCAGCGGGTGCTGGCGCGGGTTTCGCCGTCGAGGGTGTGCAGGCTGTTCAGCTGACGCGTGCCGCGCACTTCGAAGTCGCTGTCCAGGGCGCGCAGGTCGGGCTTGCCGAACTCGGTCACGTCCTGGCTTTCGAGGGTCAGCTCAAGGGTTTCGCCGGCTTCCAGGCGCGTGCGATCGACGCTGGCCTGCAGCGTGGGTAGGGCCTGGGCCGTGACGGTCCACAACAGGCTGAGTAGAAAGACGCCGAAGCGACTCATCGTGTGTTTTCCTGATGCAATTGCTGTTCATACCAGAATTTGCGCCGCAACAGCTCCGCCGGGTTGTCGGGGATCTCGCGCAGCCATTGTTCCAGGGCCTGGCGCTGTTCGGCATCGAGGCTGGTCGATACCGGGCGCTGCGGCGGCTGGGTGATGCTGTCGTCATCGCCGCCCTGGTTGCCAGGCGCCGCCTGGCTGTTGTTGCTGCCTTCACCGGGCTCTTCGGCCTTGGCCTGTTCCTCACTGCCGGGGGTGCCTTGGGTGGGGCTGCTGGCCGAGCTGCTGTTGCCTTCGGTTTCGCTGCCGGGGGTGCCTTGGGCATCGCTGTTGGCCGGTTGTTCTTCGGCCTGGGCCTTGCGTTGCTGCAGTAGCTGCTGCACCAGCGCCTGGTTGGCCAGTGCCGGCTGCAGGTCGGGCTGGCGCTCCAGCGCCTGTTCGTAGGCATCCAGGGCGGCTTCCAGCTCGCCGCTGCGGGCCAGGGCATTGCCTCGATTGTAGTGGGCTGCGGCACTGTCGCCCTGGGCAAAGGCCTCGGCGGCACCGGCATAGTCGCCGGCCTGGTACAACGCCATGCCGCGCCATTGCGGGTCTTGGAAATGCCGGGCGGCGTCTGCCGGGCGTTGCTTGCGCAGCAGCATTTGGCCCTGTTGATCGGGGCGCAGCCACAGGTCGTTGAATTCGAAGGCCTGGCTCGGTTGCGGCAGGGCCAGCAGCAGCGGCAGGCAGAACAGCCAGCCGCGGCGCCCGGCACAGGCGGCCAGCAGCAACAATGGCAGCAACAGCCAGTAGCCCTGGTCAGCCCAGCTGTCCAGTTGCAGGGTCTGGCCGGCATCGTGCAGGTGGCGCGGGTTGTCGAACAGGCCAAGGCCGCGCAGGTCGAGGTCGTCGATGCGGGCATGGCGGTAGCGCCCACCAGTGCCACTGATGAAGGCCTTGAGGCTGGCGCTGTCGAGCCGCGGCAGGAGGATGCCACCCTGGTCATCCTTGAGATATTCGCCATTGGCCTGGCGCACGGGCGCGCCGTCGCCGGTACCGATGCCGAGCATCAGCAGGCTCGGGCCCTGGCGGCCGAGGGCCTGGGTGATGCCTTGGCGCTCCGGCGCGCTCAGCGCCGAGCCGACCAGCAGCAGGCGACCCTGGCCGAGGCCGCTCTGGGCCAGCAGGGCCAGGCCTTTCTGCACGGCCAGGTCGGCGCGCTGGCCGGGTTTGGGCATGATCGACGGGTCGATGGCTTCCAGCAGGTTACGCGTGGTGCCAAGGTCATCCGACAGCGGCACCAGGGTGTGGGCACTGCCGGCATAGACGACCAGCGCGGTCTGGCTGTCATTGCGGTGTTCGAGCAGGTCGAGGATCTTGCGCCGGGCCTGTTCCAGGCGGTTGGGCGCAACGTCTTCGGCAAGCATCTGCGGGGTCAGTTCGAGCAGGATCACCAGCGGGTCGGCCGGGCGCTGGCGGGTTTCTTCCAGGCGCTGCCAGCTTGGCCCGAGCAGGGCCAGTACCACCAGCAGCCAGGCCAGGCCCAGGGCCACCCAGGGCAGCTTGCTGTTGCTGCCAGTGCCGCCGCCGAGCAGCACCGGGTGGAACGCTGGCGGCAGGATCATCTGCCAGCGCCCGGCGCGCTTGCGCCGGTGCCACAGCTTGAACAGCAGCCAGCCGAGCAGGGGCACGACCAGCAGCCAGACCGGGCGCAGCCATTGTGGCCAGAGATCGATCATCGGCGTTTCCTCAAGCGCAGGCGTTTCAGGCGCTGGCGCCATTCCGGATGGGGCTGCAGGAAACGCGGTTTGCGCAGCACCTTGTGCAGCAGGTTGTCGGGCCATTGCACCGCCACCACCAGCAACACGCTGAGCAGCAGGGCCAAGGCCAGCGGCCAGGCATACAGGGCTTTGGCCGTGCGCGCCTGGGTCGGTTGCTGGGCCACCGGCTCCAGCTGGTCGAGGGTGTCGCCGATGGCGTTCAGTTCGGCGCCGTCATGGGCGCGGAAGTAGGCGCCGTGGGTGATGTCGGCAATTTCCTTGAGCGACGCTTCGTCGAGGTCCAGGCTCGGGTTCAGGCCGAGCAGGCCGGGCGTGCCGCTGGCCTCAGGGTTGGCGCCGATGCCGATGGTGTAGATGCGCACGCCTTCCTGGGCGGCCAGGCGGGCGGCGGTCAGCGGGTGGATCTGCCCGCCGTTGTTGGCGCCATCGGTGACCAGCACCAATACCCGGCTTTGTGCCGGGCGCTGGCGCAGGCGCTTGACCGCCAGGCCGATGGCGTCACCGATGGCGGTGTTCTTGCCGGCGATGCCGATCTGCGCTTCGTCGAGGAAGGTCCGCACGGTGCGCCGGTCGAAGGTCAGCGGGGCTTGCAGGTAGGCCTGGCTGCCGAACAGGATCAGGCCGACACGGTCGCCTTCGCGGTCCTGCAGGAAGTCGCCGAGCAATGCCTTGACCAGGTCGAGGCGGCTGATGTCTTCGTCTTTCCACTGCATGTCGGGGAAGTCCATCGAGCCCGACACATCCACCGCCACCAGCAGGTCGCGGCCACTGGCGGCCACCGGCACCGGTTCACCGAGCCATTGCGGGCGCGCAGCGGCCAGCAGCAGCAACAGCCAGATCAGTACATATGGCGCCTGCTGGCGCAGGGTCGGCAGGTTCAGGCGTGCACGGCGCCCGGCCAGCCCTTCCAGCTCGTCGAGGAAGCCGACCTTGAGCACCGGCTCGCCACTGTCGGCGGCGGGCAGCAGCAGGCGCGCCAGCCACGGCAGCGGCAGCAGCACGAAGATCCACGGCCAGGCCAGTTCAAACATGTTTGCGAATCCAGGTTTCGACCGCCTGGCTGAGCCCGACGATGGCCTTGTCGTCGAGTTTGCACTCGGGCTTGTAGGCGCCTTCGACCAGCACCATCCAGCGGGTCAGGCCGGCGGCCGGGCAGCGGTTGTCGAGAAAGGCCAGCCACTGGCGGCCGTTCAAGGTATGGCTGTTGGCACCGGGGTAGTGGTTGCGGCACAGGCGCTTGAGCAGGGCGTTGATCTGCTGCAGCCAGGCGCCGGCCGGGGCGCCGTCATAGGGGCGCGGCAGGCGGGCGAGTTCGGCCAGGGCTTCCAGGCGCACCGGGTCGAGCGGCAGCTCGGCGCGCACCACCGGGCGCTTGCCCGGGCGCCAGCGGCGCAACCGCCACAGGCCCCAGACCAGCAGCGGCAGCAATGCGAGCAGCAGCCACCAGCCCGGTGCCGGCGGCCACATGCCGATTGCCGGCGGTGCAATCAGTGGTTGCAACTGGTCCAGCGGGTTCATTGGCCGCTCCCGGGGCGCTGGGCGTTCAGATACTCGCGCAGTTGCTCGATCATCTCGCTCTGGGTGCTGAGCGGCATCAACAGTACGCGCAGCTTCTGCGCCATCAGCTCCCAGCGCTCGATGCGCGCTTCGGCCTGTTGACGGTAGGCCTGGCGCAGGTTGGCGTCCAGGGTGTCGAGCTCCAGCTGCGAGCCGCGTTGGGCGAAGCGCAGCAGGCCGGCGGCGGGCAGGGCGTGGTCGAGCGGGTCGGACACCGGCATCAGCAACAGGTCGCAATGGCGCGAGAGCATGGCCAGGTGTTGCTCGGCCTGGGCGCTGAGCGAGCGTTCGTCGCAGATGATGATGGCCAGGCTGCCGGGGCGCAGCACTTCACGGGCGCGGCGCAGAGCCAGGCCGAGGCTGTCGGTCTGTGGCGCGGCTTCGGTGTGCAGGGCCTGGTTGACCTTGGCCAGGCGGTTGAGCAGCTGCAGCAGGCTCTGCTTGCTGCGCCGTGGCTTGATCTCGTGGTGCTCGTTGTCGCCGAACACCAGCCCGCCGATGCGGTCGTTGTGGCCCAGCGCGGCCCAGCCGAACAGCGCGGCGGCCTCGGCTGCGAGCACCGACTTGAACATCAGCCCCGAGCCGAAGAACAGGCGCTGGCTCTGTTCGACGAGGATGAAGATCGGCCGTTCGCGTTCCTCGTGGAACAGCTTGGTGTGTGGCTCCTGGGTGCGTGCGGTGACGCGCCAGTCGATGTTGCGCACATCGTCACCGGCCTGGTACACGCGCACCTGGTCGAAGTCCACGCCGCGCCCGCGCAGCTTGGAGTGGTGCAGGCCGACCAGCGGGCTGCGCTGGCCAGGACGTGAAAACAGCTGGATCTCGCGCACGCGGTGGCGCATGTCGATCAGTTCGGCGAGGCCAATGCGGATGCCGGGTTCGGCCTGCGGCGCGGTGGGCATGGGTCAGGCGACGGCCACGACGTCGAGGATGCGCTGGACCACGCGGTCCTGGTCGATCCCCGCCGCTTCGGCTTCGAACGACAGGATGATGCGGTGGCGCAGCACATCGAACAGCACCGCCTGGATGTCTTCGGGGCTGACGAAGTCGCGCCCGGCCAGCCAGGCATGAGCACGCGCGCAGCGGTCGAGGGCGATCGAACCACGCGGGCTGGCGCCGTAGGCGATCCAGTCGGCCAGCTCGGCGTCGAACTTGGCCGGAGTGCGGGTGGCCATGACCAGTTGCACCAGGTATTCCTCCACGGCGTCGGCCATGTACAGGCCGAGGATTTCCTTGCGCGCGGCAAAGATCGCCTGCTGGCTGACGCGGCGCTCAGGCTTCACCTCGCCGCCCAGCGCTTCGCCCCGAGCCTGGGCCAGGATGCGGCGCTCTACGGCGGCATCGGGGAAGCCGATTTTCACGTGCATCAGGAAACGGTCGAGCTGGGCTTCGGGCAGCGGGTAGGTGCCTTCCTGCTCGATCGGGTTCTGCGTGGCCATGACCAGGAACAGCGGCGACAGGTCGTAGGTGCTGCGGCCCACGCTGACCTGGCGCTCGGCCATGGCTTCGAGCAGCGCCGACTGCACCTTGGCCGGAGCGCGGTTGATTTCGTCGGCCAGCACCAGGTTATGGAAGATCGGCCCCTGCTGGAACACGAAGCTGCCGGTTTCCGGGCGATAGATCTCGGTGCCGGTGATGTCGGCCGGGAGCAGGTCGGGAGTGAACTGGATGCGATGGAACTGCGCCTCGATGCCTTCGGCCAGCTCTTTGATGGCCTTGGTCTTGGCCAGGCCCGGCGCACCCTCGACCAGCATGTGGCCGTCGGCCAGCAACACGATCAAAAGGCGCTCGACCAGTTTCTCCTGGCCTAGGATCTGGGAGGAAAGAAAGGTGCGTAGCGCGATCAGCGCTTCACGGTGTTCCATCGGCGACGGTTCCTGGGTTTGCGCCAGGGGGCGGGCAGCCTGGCAGGGGGGATACTTTAATCTATCCGCGGTGCCGCGTCGAAATCTGCACGCAGGCGTTGTGGGGTTCGCTGATGTTGCCCATGGACAGTTTGTCGCTTCCTGTTGCCTCCAAGCTGAACAGGAATACGACGATGGGCAAGCAATGCAGCTGTGTGCGAGTGGGTATCTTCTTTGACGGTACGGGCAACAACCAGGGCAATGTCTCCCAGCCTCTCAGCAACATCGCCCTGTTGCATGGGCTTTACCCGCAAGGGGAGGTGGGTGGCCAGGCATTCATCAAACTGTATGTGGAAGGGGTTGGTACGACCACGGGAGAGGCCGATTCGCTGTATGCGCAGGGAACTGGCAGGGGCGCAACCGGTGTGCAGGCGCGTGTGAACCAGGCTTTGGTCAGGGTTGGCGAGCAGTTGCGCCTGCTAGCAGTACCCGAGCGGGTCGAGTTCGACCTGTTCGGCTTTAGCCGCGGCGCGGCGACGGCCAGGCAGTTGGCCAACCAGCTTGGTAGCGATGAAGGGCTGCCGGCCGAACTGCAGCGTGCGCGGGTGATCAACTTCATTGGCCTGTTCGACACGGTCGCGGCCATCGTCGAGCCCCTGCGTGGTCAATTCGACCCCGCCGACGCGCGCCTGGGCGGCCTATGCCTTGGGTTGCCAGAGGGCATTGCCCGGCAGGTGGTGCAACTGGTGGCCAGGGATGAGCAACGGCACAACTTTGCCTTGGTGCTCAGTGGCAACGACATCATCGTGCCTGGCGTGCATTCCAACATCGGTGGCGGTTATGCGCAATCGATGCTCGAGCAGGTGTTGCTGAACAAGCCCTTTTCGAGCCGGGTGACGCAGGCAACGCAAGCCGAACGAACCAACGCCTATGCCCAGGCCCACGCCTTGCTCACCGAGCTTGGCGACCCCGTGGCGCGTGTGCTTACTTGGGAAGAGCCGGTGAGCGGAGCTCGGGCGCAGCGGGATGAGGCGCAGAAAGACGTTTATGCGGCGGTTTACCGGGAACGAGAAGTGTACGGCCACCTGTCGCGGGTTTACCTGAGCATCATGCGTGAACTGGGCCTGCGTCACGGCGTGCCTTTTTTGCCCTTGGGTGATGTCGAGGCTCACCGGGTGCCGGATGAGCTGCGGGGGATCAGTCGCTCGCTGCACGACTATGTGCTGAACGGCGGGGCATGGCTGACTGCGGAGGAAGAGGCATTGTTGCAAAAGAGGTATGTACATGCCTCAGCGCACTGGAACGCGTTGAAGGGATTGCGTTGCAGCGGGCTGGATGTGCTGTTTGTCGACCGGCCGGCGCAGGGGGGCAGGGTGGTGCATGAGAATCCTGTTGGCTGAAGGGGCCTGCCTGACAGTACCTGCCTCATCGCCAGCGAGGTGATGAGGCAGTAACAGGCTTCAGTTCTTCGCGCTTGAGTGCTTGCGCCCCTGGTCGCACAGGGCGAACACCACCACCAGCACCCCGGCAATCGCCAGGATCAGCGCCACGCCATCGGTGGAATGGGTTGCCGATCGGGCCACCAGGGCCAGGCCGCCCAGCGGCGCCAGGCCGCCGGCTACCGCAGTGCCGATCTCACGGCCGGTGCCAAAGCCCGACGAGCGTGTCTGGGTCGGGAACTGGCGGCTGAGAAACGACCCCTGCGGGGCGAACATCATCGGCGCGAGGATGCCGGTGCCGATCGCGATGGCGATGTAGATCTGTGTGGGCTCACCGGTGCTCAACAGCTGCAGGAACGGGTAGGCGAACAGAGCCGACAGGACTCCGCCGAGCATCAGCACGGTCTTGCTGCTCCAGCGGTCGCACAGCCAGCCGAAGAACGGCACGGCAAAGATCGCCACCAGGCTGGCGATGGTCACCGACAGCGAGGTGACATGCGCTTCCACGCCTTTGAACTGGGTCAGGTAGGCTAGCGAGAAGGTCTTGAAGATGTAGCTCAGGGCGTTGTAGCCGATGGCCACGAAGAACACCACGGCCAGGCCCTTGAGGTCGTTCCTGAACAGCAGCTTCAGCGGCGACACCTGTGGCTTGCTGCTGTCGGCCTTGTCGAGTTCCTTGAAGTCCGGCGTCTCGGGGATGCTCTTGCGCACCCACAGGCCGACCGCCACCAGGGCGATGCTGGCAATGAACGGGATGCGCCAGCCGCCGGCCAGGAGGAATTCGTTGCCATTCATGGTCAGCAGGTACACGGTCAGCGACGACAGCAGCAGGCCCAGGTTCAGCCCCAGCGCCGGCCAGGCGCCCTGGCTGCCGCGCTTGCCTTCGCTGGCATGTTCGTAGGAGGTCACCGCCGCGCCGGACAGCTCGGCCCCCGCGCCCAGGCCCTGGATGATGCGGATCACCACCAGCAGGATCGGTGCCCAGATGCCGATGCTGGCATAGCTTGGAATCAGCCCGATCAGCGCCGTGCACACGCCCATCATGCAGAAGGTGATTACCAGTACGTGCTTGCGCCCGAAGCGGTCGCCCAGGTAACCGAACAGGACGCCGCCGAAGGGACGGGCGATGAAGCCGATGGCGAAGGTGGAGAAGGCCAGCAGCGAGGCTACTGCCGGGTTGCTGGCATCGAAGAAGATCTTCGAGAACACGATCGCTGCCATGGTCGCGTAGAGGTAGAAGTCGTACCACTCCAGCATCGAGCCGAAGATGGTCGCCGCCGCCACCTTGCGCAGGCGCTTGCGTTGCTGTTGCGGGGTCTCGTGCGCGGCCGGGGCCGCCTCATGTACCGACATGGGGGTTCCTTATTGTCTTTGTAGTTGTGGGTGACGCAGATTTCAGCGGGCCTTGAGGATCTTCTCGGCGATCATCTGGCCGATGGGGATGGCCGAGGTGGCAGCCGGCGAAGGGGCATTGCAGACATGCACCATGCGCGGGGTCTCGGCGAACAGGAAGTCATGCACCAGGGTGCCGTCGCGCATCACCGCCTGGGCGCGAATGCCCGCTTCGTAAGGCAGCAGGTCTGCGACCTCCAGCGATGGGCAGTACTTGCGGCACTGTTGCAGGTAACCGCGCTTGAACAGCGAGTTCTTCATCTCGGTGGTGCCGGAGCCGAGGTTGTTCCAAATGGTTTTCCAGAACCCCGCGAAGCGGGCGTACTCGGCCACGTCGCGCCAGTTGACCGAAAGCTTGCGATAGTTCTCGCGGCCGAAGCCGAGCACGGCATTCGGGCCGACGGTAACGCTGCCGTCGATCATGCGCGTAAGGTGCACGCCGAGAAATGGCAGCTCCGGGTCGGGTATCGGGTAGATCAGGTGGTTGACGATCTGGTTCTTGCTGGCCGGCAGGCGGTAGTACTCACCGCGGAAAGGGATGATCTGGTGGTCGATCTTCACCCCGGCCAGGCGCGCCAGGCGGTCGGACTGCAGGCCGGCGCAGGCCACCAGCTGGCGGGCGCGCCAGGTGTGGCTGTCGGTGTCGACGGCGACATGGTCGGCGTGCTCCTGGATGGCGCGCACGCGGGTGGACAGGTGCACCTCGCCGCCTGCCTGGCGGATCACTTTGGCCATGGCGTTGCATACCTGGGTGTAGTCGACGATACCGGTGGCATCGAGGAACAGCGCGCCCTTGCCGACGATGTTCGGTTCACGTTCAGCCAGCGCAGCGGCGTCCAGGCGCTCGACCTTCAGGCCGTTCTGCTGCGAGCGCTCGTACAGGGCCTGCATGCGTTGCACTTCCAGGTCGTTGGAGGCCACCAGCAGTTTGCCGCAGACCTCGAAGGCGATGCCGTGCTCGATGCAGAAGTCTTTGGTCGCCTGGGCGCCGCGCTTGCACAGGTCGGCCTTGAGGCTGCCCGGTGCGTAGTAGATGCCTGCATGGATCACGCCACTGTTGTGGCCGGTCTGGTGGCGGCCGAGGCTGGCTTCCTTCTCCAGGATCAGCAGAGATGCGCCCGGGCGCTGCTCGAGCAGGGCCATCGCAGTAGCGAGGCCGACGATGCCGCCGCCGATGATGCAGTAGTCGTAAGTCATGCAGGGGTACCTTGATGTTCTTGTCGGTGGATCTGCTTATCAGGTTGTCAGACTAAGTAGTGCGTAAAAAGGCCCGCGTCAGGCCGCGTCGGTTTCTCCAGGGTCAGTCGAGGGCGGGGAGGTCGATCTTCAGGCGCTTGGCCGAGGCGCGCAGGTGCGCTTCGGCGCAGGCCGCAGCCGCCTGGCGGTCGCCATCGGCGATGGCCTGGTAAAGCATCTGGTGTTCACGATTGGCATCGGCCGAACCACCCACCGAGTGGGCTGCGGAGTTTTCCCAGGCGGTGCGCCGGGCACTGGCCAGCTGGCCACCGAGGAAGTCGTGGAAGGCCACGAAGTAATCGTTCTTGCTGGCTTCGGCAATCGCCCGGTGGAAGGCCACGTCGGCGGCCGAGGCGGTGGCGAAGTCACTGCGCTTGTCGAGCATTTCCTGCAGGGCCTTGGCCATGTGGGCCAGGTCGTGCTCGTCGCGGCGGCGGGCGGCGATCGCGGCGGCCTGGGTTTCGATCCACAGGCGCATTTCGAACATCTGCACCAGGTCCGGCTTGCGGCCATTGCTGCCGGGGAAGCGGAACACGGTACCGGCAGGTGTTTGCGAGATGTAGGAACCGAGCCCGCGACGGGCGATCAGCACGCCGTCGGCCTTGAGCTGCGCCACGGCTTCACGCACCACCGAGCGGCTGACGTTCAGCTGTTCGGCCAGTTGCTGTTCGGTGGGCAGGCGCGATTCGGCGGCCAGACGGCCGGAGTCGATCTCGGCGCGAATGGCGCTGACGACACGGTCTACCAGGGTGTCGGGGCGCTGGAGCTCTAGCATGGAAACGGTTGCCTAGTTATCAGGTTGTCAGACAATGCCTGTCGTGGGGCGGCGCTGTCAATGTATTCATTGGGTTATGGGGTGAGGTCTGGCCCTTTCGCGGGACAAGCCCGCTCCTACAGGTGCAACACAGGTTTTGGATTGTGGGATACCTGTAGGAGCGGGCTTGCCCCGCGAAAGGGCCGGCACAGGAAAATCAGAGCTCGCTGACGAAGGTGCCAGTGCCGTCAAGGATATTACGTAAGGTCAGCGCCACTTCCTCAAGGTCGGACCCTGCCGAAGTCAGCACGATCTCCAGTGCCTCATCCCCTTTCAGCGCATCCCGATCCCCAGTCGCCACCTCGATCAGCAAACGCTGTGCACTCAAGGTCACCTTCAGCCCATCCAGGGTCGACGGCTCGTCATCCAGGGTCAGGTCGACGGTGTCTTCATCCGGATAACGGGTCAGCAGAAACATCTGCCCCTTGTCGCTGTGGCAGCACAAGGTCGCCATGTTGTCTTCCTCGTCATCGCAAGGGGTGGCGAACAGCAGGGCGGTCTTGATTTGCATGGCAACGGCTCGGGTTTCTGGAAATGAGAGGGAATTCTGACAGCCTTGCACACATCCATAAACGTAAAGTTGCCAGCCCTTGACCGAAATTGTCGCAGCCTCGCAAGCGGCAATGACCGCTCAGTCGTTAAGCTTCGGCGAGCCCTGAACGTGCCTGCCATGTTCAACGTCTGGTTTTACCGTCCGGCTTGCCATGGGTTGGCTATTGTTGATCCGTACATGGCGGACGTGCGCGACGCTTCAACTAATACAAAGCCCAAGCGGAGTACCATAGATGGCGTTCTTCACCGCAGCCAGCAAAGCCGACTTCCAGCATCAACTGCAAGCGGCCCTGGCGCAGCACATCAGCGAACAGTCCCTGCCACAAGTGGCGCTATTCGCCGAGCAGTTCTTCGGCATCATCTCTCTGGACGAACTCACCCAGCGCCGGCTTTCGGACCTGGCCGGCTGCACCCTGTCAGCGTGGCGCATCATCGAGCGCTTCGACCCCGAGTACCCGCAAGTGCGGGTGTACAACCCCGATTACGAACGCAATGGCTGGCAATCTACCCACACTGTGGTCGAAGTGCTGCACCACGACCTGCCGTTCCTGGTCGACTCGGTACGCACCGAGCTGAACCGCCGTGGCTACAGTATCCACACCCTGCAGACCACGGTGCTGAGCGTGCGCCGGGGCGTCAAGGGCGAACTGCTCGAGCTGCTGCCCAAGGGTACCCAGGGCGAGGGCGTGCGCCACGAGTCGCTGATGTACCTGGAGATCGACCGCTGCGCCAATGCCGCCGAGCTGACCGTGCTGGCCCGCGAGATCGAGCAGGTGCTGGCCGAAGTGCGCGTGGCGGTGGCTGATTTCGAGCCGATGAAAGCCAAGCTGCGCGAAGTCGTCGCTGAAGTGGAGAACACCGCCTACGGCCCGGCCCAGCATGAAAAGGGCGAGGTCAAGGCCTTCCTCGAATGGCTGCTGGACAACCACTTCACCTTCCTCGGCTATGAAGAATTCACCGTCCAGGCCGACAGCGACGGTGGCCAGATGGTCTACGACGAACAGTCGTTCCTTGGTCTGCCGCGCCGCCTGCGGGTGGGCCTGACGGCGGAAGAACTGCGCATCGAAGACTACGCCGTGGCCTACCTCAACGAGCCGCTGCTGCTGTCGTTCGCCAAGGCCGCACTGCCCAGCCGCGTGCATCGCCCGGCCTACCCGGACTATGTGTCGATCCGCCAGCTGGATGCCGATGGCAAGGTCATCAAGGAACACCGCTTCATGGGCCTGTACACCTCGTCGGTGTACGGCGAGAGCGTGCATGCCATCCCTTACATCCGCGTGAAGGTCGCCGAAGTCGAGCGCCGTTCCGGCTTCGATTCGAAAGCGCACCTGGGCAAGGAACTGGCCCAGGTGCTCGAAGTGCTGCCGCGCGATGACCTGTTCCAGACCCCGATCGACGAGCTGTTCAACACTGTGATGTCGATCGTGCAGATCCAGGAACGCAACAAGATTCGCGTGTTCCTGCGCAAGGACCCGTACGGGCGCTTCTGCTACGGCCTGGCCTACGTGCCGCGCGAGATCTACTCCACCGAAGTGCGGCAGAAGATCCAGCAGGTGCTGATGGAGCGTCTGAAGGCCAGCGACTGCGAATTCTGGACCTTCTTCTCCGAATCGGTGCTGGCACGTGTGCAACTGATCCTTCGGGTCGACCCGAAGAACCGCATCGACATCGACCCGCAGCAGCTGGAAAACGAAGTGATCCAGGCCTGCCGCTCGTGGCAAGACGACTACTCGGCGCTGGTCATCGAGAACTTCGGCGAAGCCCAGGGCACCAACATCCTCGGCGACTTCCCCAAGGGCTTCCCGGCGGGCTACCGCGAGCGCTTCCCGGCGCATTCGGCGGTGGTCGACCTGCAGCACGTGGTGGCGTTGTCCGAGAGCAAGCCGCTGGCGATGAGTTTCTACCAGCCCCTGACCCGCCTGGGCGAGCGCCTGCTGCACTGCAAGCTGTACCACGCCGACACCCCGCTGGCGCTGTCGGATGTGCTGCCGATCCTGGAAAACCTCGGCCTGCGCGTGCTCGGCGAGTTCCCTTACCGTCTGCGCCACGCCAGCGGGCGTGAGTTCTGGATCCACGACTTCGCCTTCACCTACAGCGAAGGCCTGGACCTGGACATCCAGCAGCTCAACGACACCCTGCAGGATGCCTTCATCCACATCGTCAAGGGCGACGCCGAGAACGATGCCTTCAACCGCCTGGTGCTCACTGCCGGCCTGCCATGGCGTGACGTGGCGCTGCTGCGTGCCTATGCCCGCTACCTGAAGCAGATCCGCCTGGGCTTCGACCTTGGCTACATCGCCAGCACCCTGAACAACCACACCGACATCGCCCGCGAGCTGACCCGGCTGTTCAAGACCCGCTTCTACCTGGCGCGCAAGCTCACCAATGAAGACCTGGATGACAAGCAGCAGCGCCTGGAGCAGGCGATCCTCACGGCCCTGGACGAGGTCCAGGTGCTTAACGAGGACCGCATCCTGCGGCGCTACCTGGACCTGATCAAGGCCACCCTGCGCACCAACTTCTACCAGCCGGATGCCAACGGTCAGAACAAGTCGTACTTCAGCTTCAAGTTCAACCCCAAGCTGATCCCCGAGCTGCCCAAGCCGGTGCCGAAGTTCGAGATCTTCGTCTATTCGCCTCGAGTCGAGGGCGTGCATCTGCGCTTCGGCAACGTCGCCCGCGGCGGCCTGCGCTGGTCGGACCGCGAGGAAGACTTCCGCACCGAGGTGCTGGGCCTGGTCAAAGCCCAACAGGTGAAGAACTCGGTCATCGTGCCTGTTGGCGCCAAGGGCGGCTTCCTGCCGCGTCGGCTGCCGTTGGGCGGCACCCGCGACGAGATCGCCGCCGAGGGTGTGGCTTGCTATCGCATCTTCATTTCCGGCCTGCTCGACATCACCGACAACCTCAAGGACGGTGGCGTGGTGCCGCCGGCCAACGTGGTCCGTCACGATGACGACGACCCGTACCTGGTGGTGGCGGCCGACAAGGGCACCGCGACCTTCTCCGACATCGCCAACGGCATTGCCATCGACTACGGCTTCTGGCTCGGCGATGCGTTCGCCTCGGGTGGCTCGGCCGGTTACGACCACAAGAAGATGGGCATCACCGCCCGTGGCGCCTGGGTTGGCGTGCAGCGCCACTTCCGCGAGCGCGGCATCAACGTGCAGCAGGACCCGATCACCGTGATCGGCGTCGGCGACATGGCCGGCGACGTGTTCGGCAACGGCCTGCTGATGTCCGACAAACTGCAACTGGTGGCGGCGTTCAACCACCTGCACATCTTCATCGACCCGAACCCCGACCCGGCCACCAGTTTCGTCGAGCGCCAGCGCCTGTTCGACCTGCCGCGGTCGGCCTGGAGCGACTACGACACCAGCATCATGTCCGAAGGCGGCGGGATCTTCCCGCGCAGTGCCAAGAGCATCGCCATCAGCCCGCAGATGAAAGAGCGCTTTGCCATCGAGGCCGATCGCCTGACCCCGACCGAGCTGCTGCACGCGCTGCTCAAGGCCCCGGTCGATCTGCTGTGGAACGGCGGTATCGGCACCTACGTCAAGGCCAGCAGCGAAAGCCACGCCGATGTCGGCGACAAGGCCAACGATGCGCTACGGGTCAACGGCAACGAGCTGCGCTGCAAGGTAGTGGGCGAGGGCGGCAACCTCGGCATGACCCAGCTCGGCCGTGTCGAGTTCGGCCTGCACGGCGGCGCCACCAACACCGACTTCATCGACAACGCCGGTGGCGTGGACTGCTCCGACCACGAGGTCAATATCAAGATCCTGCTCAACGAAGTGGTGCAGGGTGGCGACATGACCGAGAAGCAGCGCAACCAGCTGCTCGGCAGCATGACCGACGAAGTCGCCGGCCTGGTGCTGGGCAACAACTACAAGCAGACCCAGGCGCTGTCGCTGGCCGCCCGCCGCGCCCGCGAGCGGATCGCCGAGTACAAGCGCCTGATGGCCGACCTCGAAGGCCGTGGCAAGCTGGACCGGGCCATCGAGTTCCTGCCGTCCGAGGAACAGCTGGCCGAGCGCCTGGCCGCTGGCCAGGGCTTGACCCGTGCCGAGCTGTCGGTGTTGATCTCGTACAGCAAGATCGACCTCAAGGAGCAGCTGCTCAAGTCGCTGGTGCCAGACGACGACTACCTGACCCGCGACATGGAAACTGCCTTCCCGCCGTCGCTGGTCAGCAAGTTCGCCGATGCCATGCGCCGTCACCGCCTGAAGCGCGAGATCGTCAGCACCCAGATCGCCAACGACCTGGTCAACAATATGGGCATCACCTTCGTTCAGCGCCTGAAGGAGTCGACCGGCATGAGCCCGGCCAACGTGGCCGGCGCCTATGTGATCGTGCGCGACATCTTCCACCTGCCGCACTGGTTCCGCCAGATCGAGGCGCTGGACTATCAGGTGCCAGCGGAAATCCAGCTGACGCTGATGGACGAGCTGATGCGCCTGGGCCGCCGCGCCACCCGCTGGTTCCTGCGTAGCCGACGCAACGAGCAGGATGCCGGGCGTGACAGCGCGCACTTCGGGCCGAAGATCGCCCAGCTGGGGCTCAAGCTCGACGAGCTGCTGGAAGGCCCGACCCGCGAGCGCTGGATGGTGCGTTACCAGGGCTTCGTCGATGCCGGCGTACCAGAGTTACTGGCGCGCATGGTTGCCGGTACCACTCACCTGTACACCCTGTTGCCGATCATCGAGGCCTCGGACGTCACCGGCCATGACCCGGCGCAGGTGGCCAAGGCGTTCTTCGCCGTGGGCAGCGCGCTGGACCTGACCTGGTACCTGCAGGAAATCAGCAACCTGCCGGTGGAAAACAACTGGCAGGCCCTGGCCCGCGAGGCGTTCCGCGACGACATCGACCTGCAGCAGCGGGCAATCACCATCTCGGTGCTGCAGATGGTCGATGCTCCGGAAGACATGGACGCCCGTGTGGCGCTGTGGGCCGAGCAGCACCGGGTGATGGTCGAGCGCTGGCGCGCCATGCTCGACGACCTGCGCAATGCCACCGGTACCGACTATGCGATGTACGCGGTGGCCAACCGCGAGTTGGTTGATTTGGCGCTGAGTGGGCAGGCGGCGGTGGTGCCGTCCTGATCTGCGCGCTGAAATGAAAAAGCCCCGGCAGCGATGTCGGGGCTTTTTTTGTGCTCCTGTGCCGGCCCTTTCGCGGGCTTACTTGAACCTGCGCTCCACGCCTTTCTCCACCAGGATCTTCGCCGAAATCTCTTCCACCGAGAAATGCGTGGAGTTGATGTTTGGAATGTTCTCCCGGCGGAACAGGTTCTCCACCTCGCGCACCTCGAACTCGCACTGGGCAAAGCTCGAATAGCGGCTGTTGGGCTTGCGCTCATGGCGGATGGCGGTCAGACGGTCAGGGTCGATGGTCAGGCCGAACAGCTTGCTGTGGTGCTTTTTCAGCACCGCCGGCAACTGCAGGCGTTCCATGTCGTCCTCGGTCAGCGGGTAGTTGGCGGCGCGGATACCGAATTGCATGGCCATGTACAGGCAGGTCGGGGTCTTGCCGCAGCGCGACACGCCGACCAGGATCAGGTCGGCCTTGTCGTAGTAGTGGGTGCGCGCGCCGTCATCGTTATCCAGGGCGAAGTTCACCGCCTCGATGCGTTCCATGTAGTTGGAGTTGCCGCCAATCGAGTGCGATTTGCCCACGGAATACGACGAATGGGCAGTCAGTTCCTGCTCAAGCGGGGATAAAAACGAAGAAAAGATGTCGATCATGAAGCCGTTCGACGTCGCCAGGATCTCACGGATATCCTGATTGACGATGGTGTCGAAGATGATCGGCCGCATGCCATCGCGCTCTGCGGCAGCGTTGATCTGTTGCACCATGGTCCGCGCTTTTTCCGGGCTGTCGATGTACGGACGGGTGAATTTACTGAACGGAATGCTTTCGAATTGAGCGAGCAGGCTCTGGCCCAGGGTTTCGGCGGTGATGCCGGTGCCATCGGAGATGAAGAACGCGGTTCGTTTCATTTGCGATCTGGGCCTTAAGCTGATGACGATTCTTGGATATGATAAGTTCGGTTTGCCGAACGTGGCTGTCAGCATTCTGCCATATTTTGCGAACCTATTTTCCAGGTACAGGCCACAAGTGTCCGGCCCAGTCAACGAAGGCAGGCGGGCGCCCTTGAGTTTTTCCAATACAGTTAGTGGAGAGATCACCTTGGTAGAGTACGTAGTTTCCCTCGATAAGCTCGGCGTCCACGATGTGGAGCATGTGGGGGGCAAGAACGCATCCCTGGGCGAGATGATCAGTAACCTCGCTGGTGCCGGTGTGTCGGTGCCGGGCGGCTTTGCCACTACGGCTCAGGCGTACCGTGACTTTCTCGAACAGAGTGGCCTGAACAACCAGATTCATGCGGCCCTCGACGCCCTCGACGTGGATGACGTCAACGCCCTGGCCAAGACCGGCGCACAGATCCGTCAGTGGGTAATGGAGGCCGAGTTCCCGGCCCGCCTGGATGCGGAAATCCGCACCGCCTTCGCCGAAATGTCCAAGGGCAACGACAACATGGCCGTGGCCGTGCGTTCCTCGGCCACTGCCGAAGACCTGCCGGATGCCTCGTTCGCCGGCCAGCAGGAAACCTTCCTCAACATCCGTGGCGTCGACAACGTGATCCGCGCGGCCAAGGAAGTGTTCGCCTCGCTGTTCAACGACCGCGCCATCGCCTACCGCGTGCACCAGGGCTTCGACCACAAGCTGGTGGCCCTGTCCGCTGGCGTGCAGCGCATGGTCCGCTCGGAAACCGGCACCGCTGGCGTGATGTTCACACTCGACACCGAGTCGGGCTTCCGTGACGTGGTGTTCATCACCGGCGCCTACGGCCTGGGTGAAACCGTGGTGCAGGGTGCGGTCAACCCTGACGAATTCTACGTGCACAAACAAACCCTGGAAGCTGGCCGCCCGGCTATCCTGCGCCGTAACCTGGGCAGCAAGGCGATCAAGATGGTCTATGGCGACGAAGCCAAGGCCGGCCGTTCGGTCAAGACCGTGGAGGTTGACCGTGCCGATCGCGCCCGCTTCTGCCTGAGCGACGACGAAGTCAACGAGCTGGCCAAGCAGGCGATGATCATCGAGCAGCACTACCAGCGCCCGATGGACATCGAATGGGCCAAGGACGGTGACGACGGCAAGCTGTACATCGTCCAGGCCCGCCCTGAGACCGTGAAGAGCCGCGCCAGCGCCAACGTCATGGAACGTTACCTGCTGAAAGAGAAGGGCACCGTGCTGGTCGAAGGCCGCGCCATTGGCCAGCGCATCGGCGCCGGCAAGGTCCGCGTGATCAATGACGTGTCCGAGATGGACAAGGTGCAGCCGGGCGACGTACTGGTCTCCGACATGACCGACCCGGACTGGGAACCGGTGATGAAGCGCGCCAGCGCCATCGTCACCAACCGTGGCGGGCGTACCTGCCACGCGGCGATCATCGCCCGTGAGCTGGGCATCCCGGCCGTGGTCGGCTGCGGCAACGCCACCCAGGTGCTGAAAGACGGCCAGGGCGTCACCGTATCCTGCGCCGAAGGCGATACCGGCTTCATCTTCGAAGGTGAGCTGGGCTTCGACGTCAAGCAGAACTCGGTGGACGCCATGCCGGAACTGCCGTTCAAGATCATGATGAACGTCGGCAACCCGGACCGCGCCTTCGACTTCGCCCAGCTGCCTAACGCAGGTGTGGGCCTGGCGCGTCTGGAATTCATCATCAACCGCATGATCGGCGTGCACCCCAAGGCGCTGCTGAACTACGCCGGCCTGCCAGCCGACCTGAAAGAAAGCGTCGACAAGCGTATCGCCGGCTACAACGACCCGGTCGGTTTCTATGTCGAGAAGCTGGTCGAGGGCATCAGCACCCTGGCGGCGGCCTTCTACCCGAAAAAGGTCATCGTGCGTCTGTCGGACTTCAAGTCCAACGAGTACGCCAACCTGATCGGCGGCAAACTGTACGAGCCGGAAGAAGAAAACCCGATGCTGGGCTTCCGCGGTGCCTCGCGCTACATCAGCGAGTCGTTCCGTGACTGCTTCGAGCTCGAGTGCCGTGCGCTGAAGCGCGTGCGCAACGAGATGGGCCTGACCAACGTCGAGATCATGGTGCCGTTCGTGCGCACCCTGGGCGAAGCCAGCCAGGTCGTCGACCTGCTCGCGGAAAACGGCCTGGCCCGCGGCGACAATGGCCTGCGCGTGATCATGATGTGCGAGCTGCCGTCCAACGCGATCCTCGCCGAAGAGTTCCTCGAGTACTTCGACGGCTTCTCGATCGGTTCCAACGACCTGACCCAGCTGACCCTGGGCCTGGACCGCGACTCGGGCATCATCGCCCACCTGTTCGACGAGCGTAACCCGGCCGTGAAGAAGCTGCTGGCCAACGCCATCCAGGCGTGCAACAAGGCCGGCAAGTACATCGGTATCTGCGGCCAAGGCCCATCGGACCACCCGGACCTGGCCAAGTGGCTGATGGAGCAGGGCATCGAAAGCGTGTCGCTGAACCCGGACTCGGTCCTGGAGACCTGGTTCTTCCTGGCCGAAGGGCAGGGCGCGGCCTGATGCGGTAAATTGCGGGGGCGCGTCTGGCGCGCCCCCGCCTGGTTTTTTCCAGGGCGAGTTCCAGTGATGGATCACGCCCTTTTTTGTGCACCAAGCAACCTTATGCAAAGCAGCAGCAACCTTTTTCCCGTGGCCTTGCTCAGTGCCGAGCGCCGCGGCGACCTCAGCGAAGACGTGTACCGGATCAAGGCCGGCAACGGCCCTGACCCTACCGTCGAGCTGGCCATTACCCGTCTGGGCCTGGCTGATCTTGGCCGGGCTCAGGGCGTGCCGGTGATTCTGCTGCATGGCAGTTTCTCCAACCGGCGCTTCTGGTATTCGCCCAAGGGCATCGGCCTGGGGGCCTATCTGGCGCGGGCCGGGTTCGATGTTTGGATCCCGGAGATGCGCGGCCACGGCCTGTCCCCGCGTAACCGCAACTGGACGCACAACAGCGTGGCCGACTACGCCCGCGACGACCTGCCGCTGATTGCTGCATTCGTCCATGAGCAGTCTGGCCAGGCGCCGCACTGGGTCGGCCACTCCCTGGGTGGAACCACCTTGGTGGCGGCCCTGGGTGGCGGTTTTCTCAAGGCCGGGCAGGTGGCCAGCGTGGCGCTTTTCGGTACTCAGATCAGCCGTGTCTACTGGCCGCTCAAAGTGCCGCCGCTGACTTGGGGGGCGAAAATGCTGCTCAAGCGTTGGGGGCAGATTTCCGGGGCGCGGTTCAAGCGTGGGCCGGAAGACGAGCCGATCGGCCTGGCCCTTGAGAGCATGCGCTGGCATGGCCTGTTCGGGCGCTTTGGCGACAAGCAGAACGACTGGTGGGCGGGGCTGGCCGACGTGGATGTGCCGTTGCTGGCGGTGGCCGGCGCGGGGGACTTCCAGGACCCGGTGTGGGCTTGCCGCAAGCTCTTCGATCAGTTGGGTGGCGAGCGCAAGCAGTTCCTGCGCCTGGGCCGTGAAGAGGGTTTCGAGGCCTTTGGGCATGTCGACATGCTGGTGAGCAAGGCGGCGCAGACGCAGGTCTGGCCGTTGGTGGAGCGCTGGTTGCGCGATCCGCTGTTGCCGGTGCATGAGTCGACGGTGGTGCGTGAGCCTGTGCCTGTCGGCTGAATCTGCTTCCCCTTTACCGGCCTCTTCGCGGGGCAAGCCCGCGCCTACAAGGCTGTGGTAATCCTGTAGGAGCGGGCTTGCCCCGCGATCAGGCCGGTACAGGCAAAACTTGACCGCTCAGTCCCGGATGACTGCGACAGCTGCTACGGTGTAGCCTTGGCCGATACCCGCTTTCGTTGTGACTGACAGGAGCTTCCCATGCAGCATTACGTAACGCCCGACCTGTGCGACGCCTACCCGGACCTGGTACAGGTGCTGGAACCGATGTTCAGCAACTTCGGTGGCCGCGATTCCTTCGGTGGCCAGATCGTCACCATCAAGTGCTTCGAAGATAACTCGCTGGTCAAGGATCAGGTCGAGCTCGATGGCAAGGGCAAGGTCCTGGTGGTCGACGGGGGCGGCTCGCTGCGCCGTGCCCTGCTCGGTGACATGCTCGCCGAAAAGGCCGCCAAGAACGGCTGGGAAGGTCTGGTGATCTACGGCTGCGTGCGAGACGTCGACGTACTGATTCAGACTGATGTCGGAGTGCAGGCGCTGGCCAGCCACCCAATGAAAACCGACAAGCGTGGTATCGGTGACCTCAACGTGGCTGTGACCTTTGCCGGCGTTACCTTCCGCCCAGGCGAGTACCTGTATGCCGACAACAACGGCGTGATCATCTCGCCAAGCCCGCTGAAAATGCCGGAGTGATGCGCCGTACGCGCTGATGGAGCTTTGATGTTCGAGGAAGACAACGCGCAGTGGGGGCTGGTGCATGCCCTGGTGCTCGATGGTAAAGGCGGCGCGCGTTCGATCGCCCGGACCGAGCTGGACGACCTGCAATTGCAGCCACACGAAAGCCTGTGGCTGCACTGGGATCGCAGTCATCCGCAAACCCGCACCTGGTTGCTGCAGGACAGTGGCCTGAGCGAGTTCGCCTGCGACCTGCTGCTGGAGGAGAATACCCGGCCACGGCTGTTGCCGCAGGCCGCAGAGCAGATGCTGCTGTTCCTGCGCGGGGTCAACCTCAACCCGGGCGCCGAGCCCGAGGACATGGTTTCGGTACGCATCCATGCCCAGGCGCAGCGGGTCATTTCGCTGCGTTTGCGGCCGTTGCGTGCCAGCGATGAGATCCTTCAGCAGCTTGAAGAGGGCCGGGGGCCGAAATCGGCGTCCGAACTGCTGCTGTTGATGGGCGAACTGCTGACCGAGAAGGTCCAGAGCCTGGTCAGCGACCTCTCGGAGCTGGTCGACGACGAAGAGGAAAAGGTCGAATCCGACGAACGGTATACGCCGGAGCATGGCAGCCTACAGCAGATTCGCCGCCGCGCCGCAGGGCTGCGCCGATTCCTGGCGCCACAGCGGGAGATCTATGCCCAGCTGTCGCGCAGCAAATGGAGCTGGTTCTGTGATGCCGACGCGGATTACTGGAATGAGCTGAACAACAGCCTGATCCGCTACCTCGAAGAGCTCGAACTGACCCGCGAGCGGGCAGCGCTGGTGCTGGAAAGCGAAGACCGTCGGCGCAGCGAGCGGATGAACCGGACCATGTACCGCTTCGGCATCATCACCTGCATCTTCCTGCCCATGAGCTTCATCACGGGGCTGCTCGGCATCAACGTTGGCGGCATTCCGGGGTCGAGCAACCCTTATGGCTTCCTGCTGGCCTGCATCGTCGTGCTTGGCCTGGCGGTGGGGCAGTGGTGGTTGTTCCGGCGGTTGCGCTGGGTCTGAAGATGCCGAGTGATCTTGAAACATTCGTTCCACTGCGATGTGTGACCCATCGCCCGGCCACCTCGTCTCTGAGTGACACTGCGCGAGGTGCCTATGCACGATCCGTTTGAAGAATCCCTGCGTGACCTGCTCAAGGCGTCGCCCTCCGGTGAGGAGCGAGACGATGCCGCGTGCCTGGGGCGCGTGCTGAAAACCGCCAACCGTCAGGTCGGCGCCGGTGATCTGTTCAGCCTGCTTGGCCGCTGGAGCCAGGCGCTGCTGATCGCCGTGAACAATGGCTCGGCGCACGTTGCGCCGGTGCGCCGACACTCTACCCGCAACGCTGCCAATGGCAGCAAAGCAGATAAGGCCGATTGAATATGGAACTCGATCTCTGGACCCAGAGCCTGGTCACTGCGATGACCGCCCTATGGACCAAGGTAGCGAACTTCATCCCCAACCTGTTCGGCGCGCTGGTCGTGGTGCTGCTCGGTTTCGTGGTGGCCAAGCTGCTCGACACACTGCTTTCCAAACTCCTGGCCAAGTTCGGCCTGGACCGCCTGATGGCCGGCACCGGGGCGACCAAGATGCTTGCCCGGGGTGGCATCCAGGTGCCTATCTCGACCTTGATTGGCAAGATCGTCTACTGGTTCGTATTGCTGATCTTCCTCGTCTCTGCCGCTGAATCGCTGGGCCTGGAGCGGGTTTCGGCCACCCTCGACATGCTCGCCCTGTACCTGCCCAAGGTGTTCGGCGCAGCCCTGGTACTGCTGGTCGGCGTACTGCTGGCGCAGGTGGCCAACGGCCTGGTGCGCGGCGCGGCGGAAGGGATTGGCCTGGAATACTCCGCAGGCCTGGGGCGCATCACCCAAGGCCTGGTGATCATCATCAGCATCTCGGTGGCCATCAGCCAGCTCGAGGTCAAAACCGACCTGCTCAACCATGTGATCGTCATTGGCCTGATAACCGTTGGTCTGGCCGTTGCGCTTGCCATGGGCCTTGGCAGCCGCGAAATCGCCGGGCAGATTCTGGCCGGCATCTATGTTCGCGAACTTTACCAGGTCGGCCAGCAGGTGCGGATTGGAGAGGTTGAAGGAATGATCGAAGAGATCGGCACGGTCAAGACGACGCTGTTGACCGATGATGGCGAACTGGTGTCGCTGTCCAATCGCGTGCTCCTGGAGCAGCGAGTCAATAGCCGCTAACCGCACAAAAGCTGTTAATGTATGCCGCCGCGAAATCAGCCCAACGGGGCTGAGCGGCGACATTGACCTGACTGTCGGCCAGATCCGTTTTGAATAAAGTTCATTCGCCGCCCATGCGTTACGACCCCCGCGAACTCACCGACGAGGAGTTGGTGGCGCGTTCGCATGAGGAGCTGTATCACGTAACCCGCGCCTATGAGGAACTCATGCGGCGCTACCAGCGGACCCTGTTCAACGTCTGTGCGCGTTACCTGGGGAACGACCGCGACGCTGACGATGTCTGTCAGGAAGTGATGCTGAAGGTGCTCTACGGTCTGAAGAACTTCGAGGGCAAGTCCAAGTTCAAGACCTGGCTCTACAGCATTACCTACAACGAATGCATTACCCAGTACCGCAAGGAGCGTCGTAAACGCCGGCTGATGGATGCCTTGAGCCTGGACCCTGTCGAAGAGGCGTCCGAAGACAAGGCTCCGAAACCGGAAGAAAAAGGCGGGCTGGACAAGTGGCTGGTGCATGTGAACCCGATCGATCGGGAAATTCTGGTGCTGCGTTTTGTCGCGGAACTGGAATTTCAGGAGATCGCCGATATCATGCACATGGGCTTGAGCGCAACGAAAATGCGCTACAAGCGCGCGCTAGACAAGCTTCGTGAGAAATTTGCAGGGCTGGATGAAACTTAGCCCCTTGTAAATATCTCTAACGGATCGGCGAGTTCTGCTAGACTTGCCGTCGAGTTGTCCCCCCGGATGTTGGTGGGACTGCTTAACTATCACCAGATGGGGATTTAACGGATGAAATTGAAAAACACCTTGGGCTTGGCCATTGGCTCGCTCGTCGCAGCTACTTCGTTCGGCGTTATGGCTCAAGGCCAGGGCGCAGTCGAAATCGAAGGTAACGTTACCAAGCAGTACTACGACAGCGAACGTAACTTCAAGAACGACGGCACCAATCCTGGCGTTCGTCTGGGCTACTTCCTGACTGACGACGTATCCCTGGACCTGGGCTACAACGAGACTCACAACGCTCGTGGCGAAGTCTTCAACAAAGACATCAAAGGTTCCAAGGCCAAGCTGGACGCTACCTACCACTTCGGTACCGTCGGCGACGCTCTGCGTCCGTACGTTTCCGCTGGTTTCGCTCACGAGAGCCTGGGCCAGGCCACTCGTAGCGGCCGCGACCACTCCACCTTCGCCAACGTTGGCGCTGGCGCCAAGTGGTACATCACCGACATGTTCTTCGCCCGTGCTGGCGTTGAAGCCATGTACAACATCGACGACGGCAACACCGAGTGGGGCCCAACCGTTGGTGTGGGTCTGAACTTCGGTGGTAGCGGTGGCAAGGTTGCTGCTGCTCCGGCTCCAGTTGCCGAAGTCTGCTCCGACTCCGACAACGACGGCGTTTGCGACAACGTCGACAAGTGCCCAGACACCCCAGCCAACGTTACCGTTGACGCTGATGGCTGCCCGGCTGTTGCCGAAGTCGTTCGTGTTGAGCTGGACGTCAAGTTCGACTTCGACAAGTCGGTCGTCAAGCCAAACAGCTACGGCGACATCAAGAACCTGGCTGACTTCATGAAGCAGTACCCACAGACCACCACCGTGGTTGAAGGTCACACTGACTCCGTCGGTCCAGACGCTTACAACCAGAAGCTGTCCGAGCGTCGTGCCAATGCTGTGAAGCAGGTTCTGACCCAGCAGTACGGTGTTGAGTCCAGCCGCGTTCAGTCGGTTGGCTACGGCGAAACCCGTCCGGTTGCCGACAACGCCACCGAAGAAGGCCGCGCTATCAACCGTCGCGTTGAAGCTCAGGTAGAAGCCCAGGCCAAGTAATTGGTTTGAAGCTTCAATGAAAAACCCGGCCTAGGCCGGGTTTTTCTTTGCCTGCAGTTTGTGGTTCAAGGGTGCGTTCAGCCCTTGAGCAGGGCGAACAACAGTATCAGGTTGAGCAGCAGGGCCAGCAGGGCCAGGCTGCGCCAGACTTTCAACGGCTCACGCTCCAGCAGTGGGCGGGGGCGGCTGGGCAGATCCTGGCGGTCACCGCGTTCGAGCAACAGCAACCATTGCTCGGCGGTTTCGAAACGTTGCGCCGGTTCCACGGCAACAGCTTGCAGCACGTTGTGCTGGAGCCATTCGGGCAGGTCGGGGCGATAACGGGAGGGGTTTACGGCCTGACCAAAGCGCGGGCGCTGGAAGGCCTCGATTTCTCCGTATGGATAATGCCCGGTCAACAACCGATAGAGCGTGACCCCGGCGGCATACAAGTCCTGACGCGGGCACGGTGGCTGGCCCTCGAAGGCTTCCGGTGCGAGGTACGAGGGCGTGCCGGGCAATTCGTGCGTCGGCTCCTGCGAGAGGCCTGGGCAGTAGGCCAGGCCAAAGTCCAGCAGGCGCACCTGGCCATCATCCCCCAGGTGCAGGTTTTCCGGTTTGATGTCGCGGTGCAGCAGGTTGCGCCGGTGCAGCACACCAACGGCCTGCAGCAGCTGGCGGGCGATCTCCAGCCACTGTGCCAGTGCCAGTGGGCCGTGTTCGTCGAGGTGGGTGGCGAGGGTCTTGCCGCTGTGTTCGCGCATCACGTAGTACAGGTACTGGCGCTGGCTCGCAGCATGCAGCTCGGGGAAGTGACGGCCAGCGACCCGCCGCAGGAACCATTCTTCCAGCAGCAGACCCTGGGCGGCGCCGGGTTCCTGTTCGCGCTCGCCGGGCAGGGTTTTCAGCAGCCAGGGTTGGCCCTGGGTATCGCGTACTCGGTAGAGCAGCGACTGGCGACTGTGTGTCAGGCGCGTCTCGACCTGCCAGCCATCGAGCGCCTGGCCCTCACGCAGGGGGCCAGGCAATGGCCATTGCTGCAGTTGCACCAGGGTGTCGCCGAGGTTGGCCGCGCCCAGCTGCTCGACCCGCACCAGCAAGGCGCTGGCGTTGTCCTGGCTGCCATTGTGATGGGCGCTGGCAACCAGGGTGTCAGCGGCCGACTGCAGGTCGGGCTGCTCGCGCAGCACGGCCTGGATGTGCTGGTCGCCGAGGCTGGCCCAGACGCCGTCGCTGAGCAGCAGGTAGCACTCGCCAGCCTGCAGCTCGCCGTCCAGGTAGTCGACCAGCAGGTGCTGGTCCAGGCCCAGTGCACGCTTGAGCACGTGCTGCATGCCGGGCTGGTCCCAGACATGGTCTTCGCTCAGGCACTGCAGGCGACCGGCGTGCCAGCGATAGGCACGGCAATCGCCCACGTGTGCCAGGGTGAAGCGGCGCCCGCGTAGCACCAATGCGCTCAGTGTGGTCAGCAGCGGCTGGCTGCCCTGGGCGCGCAACCAGCGGTTCTGTGCCAGCAGCAGGCGGTCCAGGGCCTGGGCCACGCCCCAGGTGGCGGGCGTGGCGTAATAGTCCATGGCCAGCGCCTGCAGGCTGGCGCGGGCTGCCAGGCCACCGTCGGCGCACTGGCTGACACCGTCGGCGAGGGCGAACAGGTAGCCTTTGCTGGCGGCCAGCTCCGGTGCTGGCGTGACCAGGCGCAGGGCGTCCTGGTTCTCCGTGCGTGGCCCAGTGGCGCTGGCCTGGGCGAAGCTGAGCTGCAGGCTCATCTTCGTGCCTCAGACCCGCGCAGCGGTAACCGCAGCCGAGCCCCAGGTGGTGCGCCAGCGTTGCTTGACCCCGTGCAGGCCGAACCAGGCGAACAGGCCGAGGCTGGCGAACAGCCACAGGCCCAGTTGATAGTCGCCGGTGTGCTGCTTGATGGCGCCGAGCCCTGCCGCCAGCAGGAAACCACCGATGCCACCGGCCATGCCGATCAGCCCGGTCATTACGCCGATCTCCTGGCGGAAGCGTTGTGGTACCAGCTGGAACACCGCGCCATTACCGGCGCCGAGGCCGAGCATGGCACTGACGAACAGCGCCAAGGCAGCTGCGGCGCTTGGCAGGTTGAAGCCGACGGCCGCGATGCAGATCGCGGCCACGCTGTACATGCCGAGCAGCGTGCGGATGCCACCGAAGCGGTCGGCCAGGGCGCCACCCAGCGGGCGCATCAGGCTGCCGGCGAACACGCAGGCGGCGGTGTAGTAGCCAGCGGTGACCGGGCTCAGGGCGTACTGGTCGCTGAAGTAGCCGGGCAAGGCGCTGGCCAGGCCGATGAAGCCACCGAAGGTGACGCTGTAGAAGAACATGAACCACCAGCTGTCACGGTCACCCAAGGCTTTGAGGTAGTCGGCTGCCGCCTTGGGCTTGGGTCTTTGCGGGGCATTGCGGGCAAGCAGGGCGAACAGCGCCAGGGTCAGCAGCAGCGGGAGCACGGCAAAGCCGAATACATTGTTCCAGCCAAACCCGGCGGCCAGCACCGGGGCCAGCAGGGCGGCAAACACGGTTCCCGAGTTGCCCGCACCCGCGATGCCCATGGCCTTGCCCTGATGCTGCGGCGGATACCACTGCGAGGCGAGCGGCAACGACACGGCGAACGAAGCACCGGCAACACCGAGGAATACACCCAGCAGCAGGGCTTGCTCATAGCTTTGCACGCCCAGATACCAGGCGCCGGCCAGGGCGATGATGACGATCACCTGGCCGATCAGGCCAGCGGTCTTCGGCGACAGGCGATCGACCATCACACCCATGACGAAGCGCAGTACTGCGCCGGCAAGGATCGGCGTAGCCACCATCAGGCCGCGCTGCTGGGCGCTCAGTTGCAGGTCAGTGGAGATCTGCACCGCCAGCGGGCCAAGCAGGTACCAGACCATGAAGCTCAGGTCGAAATACAGGAACGCGGCGAACAGCGTGGGCACATGCCCGGATTTCCAGAAGCTGGTACTCATCGAACACCTCACTCGGCAATGCAACGGAAACGAAAAAGACGCCGCTACCCGGTCCACTGGCGTGGAGGGGCGAGCGACGTCTTTGTCGGGAGTTTTATGAGGCAACCGCCGTTGGCTACCGGTGAAATATCTTCAGCAAGAGCTGGGCCAACTCGGGTCTGGCGAGGTGGCCTCAGCCCAGCATTTCGTGCATGGCGATGATCTGCTCGGCCACCTGGATCAGCTTCTGCTGCCGGCTCATGGCCTGTCGACGCATCAGGGTGTAGGCCTGTTCCTCGTTGCAGTCTTTCATTTTCATCAGCAACCCTTTGGCCTGCTCGATGCGCTTGCGCTCGGCCAGCTGCTGGTCGCGGGCCAACAGCTGGGCCTTGAGCGCCTGGTCGCTCTCGAAGCGCGCCATGGCGACATCGAGAATGGGCTGCAACCGCGCCGCATGGATGCCTTCGACGATGTAGGCGCTGACCCCGGCCTGGATCGCCTGGCGCATCACCGCAGGGTCATGCTCGTCGGTGAACAGCACGATGGGCCGTGGCTGGTCGCGACTGACCAGCACCACCTGCTCCATGACGTCACGGTCGGGTGAGTCGGTATCGATCAGCACCACGTCCGGGCGCACCGTTTCGACGCAGGCCGGCAGGTCAATGGTCAGGTCTGGCGCCTCGATCACTTCGAATCCGGCATCGCGCAGTGCGGCCTTGAGGCGGCCAACCTTCTTCTGGGTATCGTCGATCAGCAGGATGCGCAGCATGGTGATGGCCCTCACAGACCGACTCGGGCATCGGGCGCATGGCCCAGGGCGTGCAGGCGGAAGCTGCGTGCATAGGCATACGGATCCGTGCCGTCCCAGCGCGTACCGTCGATCAGCAGGCTGCTGCGCATGGCTGACTCGGGGCAGGGCACGCCGAGTGCTTCGGCGGCCTCGCGGTACAGTGCAAGTTGCTGCACCTGGCGAGCAACACCGAGGTAGTCGGGGTCGTCACGCAGCAGGCCCCAGCGGCGGAACTGGGTCATGAACCACATGCCGTCCGACAGGTAAGGCAGGTTGGCGCGGCCCTGGTCGTGCAGGCGCAGGGCGTGCCGGTCGTGCCAGGCGTTGCCCAGGCCGTCCTGATAGTCACCCAGCAGGCGCGGCTCGACGTTTTCGACCGGTGTGTCGAGGTAGGCGCTACCACTGAGCAGTTGCGCGGTGCTGCGCAAGTTCTCCGGGCTCTGTTCGATGAACCGGCTGGCAGCAAGCACCGCCTTGACCAGTGCACGTGCGCTATTGGGGTTGTGCTCGACGAAGGTGCGGGTGCAGGCCAGTACCTTCTCCGGGTGGTCGGGCCAGATCGACTGGCTGGTGGCCAGGGTGAAGCCTTGGCCCTGGCTGACGGCAGCAGCGGCCCAGGGCTCACCGACGCAGAAACCGTCGATGCGCCCGGCCTGGATATGCGCCGCCATCTGTGCCGGTGGCACCACCACGCTGCTGACGTCGTGCAACGGGTGGATGCCCTGGCTGGCCAGCCAGTAATACAGCCACATGGCATGGGTGCCGGTGGGGAAGGTCTGGGCGAAGGTCAGCCGTGCGCCGTGCTGGTGCACCTGTTGCGCCAGTGCCTCAGGGCTGGTCACGCCCCTGCGTTGCAGGGCCGGCGACAGGTTGATGGCCTGGGCATTCTGGTTCAGCCCCATGAGCACCGCCAGGTCGCTGGCCGGTACACCACCGATGCCAAGGTGCACGGCGTAGACCAGGCCGTAGAGGCAATGGGCAGCGTCCAGCTCGCCGCTGGCCAGCTTGTCGCGCAGGCCGGCCCAAGAGCCCTGGCGCTTGAGGTTGAGGGTCAGGCCGTGTTGCTGGGCGAAGCTCTGGGTGGCGGCGACCACCACCGAGGCGCAATCGGTCAGGGCCATGTAGCCGATGTTGAGGCTGGGTTTTTCCGGTGCGTCGCTGCCGTTTACCCAGGCTAGAGGTGCTGTATTCACGAAGGTCCTCGGCCAAACTGAACAGGCTGTAGGCAAGGGAAGTAGCAACCCATGTGCCAAGCCCCTGTCATGCCGGGCGCGCGCTGGCTATAATCGCTGCCTCACTCACCCCGAGCCTTGCCCGCCCATGTATACCCTGGCCCGCCAGCTGCTGTTCAAGCTTTCCCCGGAAACCTCCCATGACCTGTCCCTGGACCTGATCGGCGCTGGTGGCCGGCTTGGGCTCAACGGCGTGCTGTGCAAGCAGCCGGCCGCGTTGCCGGTGACCGTGATGGGCTTGAACTTCGCCAACCCGGTGGGGCTGGCTGCGGGCCTGGACAAGAACGGTGCGGCCATCGACGGCTTTGCTCAGCTGGGCTTCGGCTTTGTCGAGATCGGCACCGTGACCCCGCGTCCACAGCCGGGCAACCCCAAGCCACGCTTGTTCCGCCTGCCGCAGGCAACGGCGATCATCAACCGCATGGGCTTCAACAACCTGGGTGTCGATCACCTGCTCGAGCGCGTGCGTGCTTCGCGCTACGACGACGTGTTGGGCATCAACATCGGCAAGAACTTCGATACCCCGGTCGAGCGTGCGGTCGACGATTACCTGATCTGCCTGAACAAGGTCTATCGCGAAGCCAGCTATATCACCGTCAACGTCAGCTCGCCGAACACCCCGGGCCTGCGCAGCCTACAGTTCGGCGACTCGCTCAAGCAGCTGCTCGATGCCCTGGCCGAACGCCGTGAGCACCTGGCCGCCGAGCAGGGCAAGCGCGTGCCGCTGGCGATCAAGATCGCACCGGACATGAGCGACGAAGAAACCGCACTGGTGGCTTCGGCGCTGATGGAGTCGGGAATGGATGCAGTGATTGCCACCAACACCACCCTGGGTCGCGAAGGTGTCGAAGGGCTGGAGCATGGTGGCGAGGCCGGTGGCCTGTCGGGTGCGCCAGTACTGCAGAAGAGCACCCACATCGTCAAGGTGCTGGCGGGCGAGCTGGGTGGCAAGCTGCCGATCATCGCCGCCGGTGGCATTACCGAAGGCCGTCATGCGGCAGAGAAGATCGCCGCTGGGGCGAGCCTGGTGCAGATCTACTCGGGCTTCATCTACAAGGGGCCGGCACTGATTCGCGAAGCGGTGGATGCGATCGCGGCAATGCCCAAGGGCTGAGGGCGGGCATAAAAAAGGGCCCCGTCAAGGGGCCCCTGGGCCGAAGCCCGCCGCCCGGATAGGGCGCGCATGGTGACTCGAATTCAGTGTCCTCGTTCAGCCAACGGCGTGATTTTCGTTGAGTCTATGGATGCCAGCGGTGCCAGTCATTCCGTCCCAGTTATCGCCGCGACCTTCGCGCCAGCCGTTGATCCAGGCTTGGCGAACTGAAGGAAGAGTAAAGGGGCAAAGTTCGCGGGATTTGCCGGTGACCCCATATTGGTAGCCACGTGAATATGCTCTTTCCAACGGATCACGCTTAAGTCTTCTCATAGGGTGTTGCCCTCACTTGTTGACTGTAATGTCCCGTCGGCCTCTCCGAGGCCGGGCAGAGTCTTTCTGCCGGTTTTGCGCTCGCTGCCGGCGTGGCGAGCTGAAAGTGCCACCTCGTTGCGAAGCGGCCTGAGACCAGTTCTATCGAATGCAGGTCACCGTGTGAATGATCGATTTGTCATAAGCACGTAACGTTTCCAAGGGTGAGGGGATAAGTAAATAAATGCGACTCAACCTTGTTTGGCGTTGAGCCCGCTGTGATCAGGGTTTGCCTAACCTTGACGTCATTTCGCCAGCGTTGCTGCGGGATGACAGAAATATTTGGTAATGCGACGAAGGGTCACACCGGCCCCGAAGTCGACGGAAATTATTGGTACTGCCTGATGATCTAAGCTGTTTTTGCCACCTGGCGAGCAGCGGATCCATCAGGCGGCCCGGCCCCTCGGCTGCGCTGATGCAGCGGGGAAGGCCACTCGGACGCTTGCTGGAAGGGCGTTCGGGCAAACATCGGCAAGGCGATGCGTCGCCTCGTCACTTATATAGCCCAAGGCGCTGGAATACTCATGTCGGACCGTTTCGAACTCTATCTTACCTGCCCCAAAGGCCTGGAAGGCCTGCTTGCCGAAGAGGCCCGAGGCCTCGGCCTCGATGATGTGCGTGAGCACACTTCGGCCATTCGCGGCGCCGCCGACATGGAAACCGCCTACCGCCTGTGCCTCTGGTCGCGCCTGGCCAACCGCGTGTTGCTGGTGCTCAAGCGCTTCTCGATGAAGAACGCCGACGACCTCTACGATGGCGTGCATGCTGTCGACTGGGCCGACCACCTGGCTGCCGACGGTACCCTGGCGGTGGAATTCAGTGGCCATGGCTCGGGCATCGACAACACCCATTTCGGTGCGCTCAAGGTCAAGGACGCGATCGTCGACAAGCTGCGCAACCGTGAGGGCCTGCGCCCGTCGGTGGAAAAGGTCGACCCGGATGTGCGCGTGCACCTGCGCCTGGATCGTGGCGAGGCGATCCTCTCGCTCGACCTGTCCGGCCACAGCCTGCACCAGCGCGGTTACCGCCTGCAGCAAGGTGCCGCGCCGCTGAAGGAAAACCTCGCGGCTGCGGTGCTGATCCGCGCTGGCTGGCCGCGCATTGCCGCCGAAGGCGGCGCCCTGGCGGACCCGATGTGCGGTGTTGGTACCTTCCTGGTGGAGGCGGCGATGATCGCTGCCGATATCGCGCCCAACCTCAAGCGTGAACGCTGGGGCTTCAGTGCCTGGCTCGGCCATGTGCCGGCCACTTGGCGCAAGGTCCATGAAGAGGGCCTGGCCCGCGCACAAGCCGGCCTGGCCAAGCCGCCACTGTGGATTCGCGGTTATGAAGCCGACCCGCGGCTGATCCAGCCGGGGCGCAACAACGTAGAGCGTGCAGGCCTGGGCGACTGGGTGAAGATCTACCAGGGCGAAGTCAGCACCTTCGAGCCACGCCCGGACCAGAACCAGAAAGGCCTGGTCATCAGCAACCCGCCGTACGGTGAGCGCCTGGGTGACGAGGCCAGCCTGTTGTACCTCTATCAGAACTTTGGCGAGCGCCTGCGCCAGGCCTGCATGGGCTGGGAAGCGGCGGTGTTCACCGGCGCACCGGAGCTGGGCAAGCGCATGGGCATCCGCAGCCGCAAGCAATATGCCTTCTGGAACGGCGCATTGCCGTGCAAGCTGCTGCTGTTCAAGGTCCAGCCTGACCAGTTCGTCACCGGCGAGCGCCGCGAGGCCCAGGCCGACAATGGCCAGGTCCGCCGCCCAGTGGCGGTTGCCAGCGAGCCGGCACGCCTGTCGGAAGGCGCACAGATGTTTGCCAACCGCCTGCAGAAGAACCTCAAGCAGCTCGGCAAGTGGGCCCGTCGTGAGCAGATCGACTGCTACCGCCTGTACGATGCCGACATGCCTGAGTATGCCCTGGCAGTCGACCTCTACCAGGACTGGGTGCACGTGCAGGAATACGCAGCCCCCCGTTCGATCGACCCGGACAAGGCCCAGGCACGTCTGCTCGATGCCTTGGCGGCGATCCCACAGGCACTGAACATCGACCCACAGCGTGTGGTGCTCAAGCGTCGCGAGCGCCAGAGCGGCACTCGTCAGTACGAGCGCCAGGCTACCGAAGGTCGCTTCCAGGAAGTGAACGAGGGTGGCGTCAAGCTGCTGGTCAACCTGACCGACTACCTCGACACCGGTTTGTTTCTCGACCACCGCCCGATGCGCATGCGCATCCAGCGCGAGGCCAGCGGCAAGCGCTTCCTCAACCTGTTCTGCTACACCGCCACGGCCACCGTGCATGCGGCCAAGGGCGGTGCACGCAGCACCACCAGCGTCGACCTGTCGAAAACCTACCTGGACTGGGCGCGGCGCAACCTGTCGCTGAACGGTTTCTCCGAGCGTAACCGCCTGGAGCAGAGTGATGTGATGGCCTGGCTGGAAGCCAACCGCGACAGCTACGACCTGATCTTCATCGACCCGCCGACCTTCTCCAACTCCAAACGCATGGAAGGGGTGTTCGACGTCCAGCGCGACCATGTGCAACTGCTCGACCTGGCCATGGCTCGCCTGGCACCGGGTGGCGTGCTGTATTTCTCCAACAACTTCCGCAAGTTCCAGCTCGACGAGCATGTGAGCACGCGCTATGCGGTGGAGGAAATCAGCGCCCAGACCCTGGACCCGGACTTCGCCCGCAACAACCGCATTCACCGCGCCTGGCGCCTGCAATTGCGTTAATTCGACGAGGCGCATTGCGTGCCTAATGGCCAATAGCTATAACTCAGCACAGGGCCAGAGAATTCGCAGGACGCTGACGTGATGAGATCGATCTATGTCGAAGTGGGGCGTGCGTGCGAAGGTGCTGGGCCTGTGCAGCGAGGCGATGGCTGCCTGGGCGGTGGCGCTGGTGGCGTTGGTCGCCGGCGTCCTGCTGTCGGTTGGCCTGGCGCTGGCCGCCCAGGCATTCTACAAACAGCAGTTGCGCCAGCGCTTCGAGCTGCTGGCCAGCGAGCGCCATAGCCGCATTGCCGAGCGTTTCGATGACCAGGAACAACGCCTGGATGGCTTGCGGCGATTCTTCACCTACTCCAATGAAATCACCCCGAACGAGTTTGATGGCTACGCCCGGCCTCTGCTGCAGCGGACCCAGGCTTATTCCTGGGCACCACGGGTCGAGGCCGGGCAACGGCGCGAGTTCGAGCGTCAGGCGAGCATCTGGTTGGGGCAAAATTACCTGATCCGCGAGGTGGATGGCGCAGGTAATTGGCGCCCATCGCCACGGCGCGACCATTACTACCCGGTGCTCTACACCCAGGCCGACCATCTGCAGGGGCAACCCTACGGCCTCGACCTGCGCAGCCAGCCGGCCCGCGAGCAGACCTTGGCGCGGGCACTGCAGCCCGGCAGCATGGCGGTTTCCGAACCGCTGGACATGCTCAGCGTCGCCCCCGACTTTACTCGTGGGCTACTGATGGTAGCTCCGGTGTTCTCCGATGCACGGCCTGATGACCCGCCGGCGGGTTATGTCATGGCCTTGCTGAACATGCGCCAGTTGGTCACCGAAGGCCTGCCGGTCGCTGCGAATGACAACCTGGTGGTCCGTATCATCGACCCTAGCGGGCGAGATGGCCATGAAGTGCTGTTCGATTCGCAGAACCCGGTGGCGGCACTGGCCTTGGTCAGCACGCAGTTGCTGCACCTGGCCGACCACCATTTCCAGCTCGACATTCGCCCGAGCCAGGCATTCATGCAGGCCAACCAGTCTGCCGCCGTCCTGTCCGTGGCGCTGCTCGGCGGTTTGCTGAGCCTGTTGCTGAGCGCGTTGCTCTACAGCCTGTTCAGCCAGCGCCAGCGGGCCTTGACCCTGGTCGAGCAGCGCACGGCGGAGCTGCGGGTCAGCGAACAATCGTTACGCGATACCCACAACCAGTTGCGCAGCGTACTGGATGCCGCAACCCAGGTGGCCATCATCGCGACCAGTCTCAAGGGCGAGGTCAGCACCTTTAACGCCGGTGCTGAACGCATGCTGGGCTATTCGGCCAGTGAAGCCGTCGGGCACCTGCAGCTGGAAGACCTGGTGATGCCTGAAGAGCTCAGCCATCGCGCCCATGCCTTGAGCCTGCGTTATGGGCGGCATATCGCCGGTGGCCAGGCGATGTTCGCCGAAACCATCCAGGACAGTGGTGGCGAACCGGGCGAGTGGACCTTGGTGCGCAAGGATGGTAGCCATTTGCTGGCCAACATGCTGGTCACCGCCGTGCTCGACGAGCAGGGGTTGTGGGTCGGCTACCTGGCGATCTGCATCGATGTCACCGAGCGGCGCAGGGTACACGAGGCGTTGGCCCTGCGTGATCGCTTGCTGGAGAAGCTCAGCGCGGAAGTGCCTGGCGGGATTTACCAGTACCAGCTGGATGCCGATGGTCACTCGTGCTTCCCCTATGCCAGCCAGGGGCTGTTCGACATCTACGAGGTCGACCTGCAGTTGCTGCGCGAGCATGCCACGGCGGTATTCGAACGCATTCACCCCGATGACCTGGAGCGCGTGCGCCGTTCGGTGCGTTACTCCGCAGAACACCTTTCACCGTGGCGCGAAGAGTACCGGGTATGCCTGCCGCGTGCCGGCTTGCGTTGGGTGCGCGGCGAAGCGACGCCGGAGCCTGGCGAGGACGGTTGCACACTGTGGCATGGCTACCTCACCGACATCTCCGACCTCAAGGGGGTCGAGGAGGAGTTGCGGACACTGTCGGTGACCGACGCGCTGACCGGCATTCACAACCGCCGCTATTTCCAGGAGCGGCTCAAGGTCGAACTGGACCGCGCTCAGCGTGATGAGCTGGACCTGGCCGTGATCATGCTCGACATCGATCATTTCAAACGGATCAACGATCAGTACGGCCATGCCGTGGGGGACCACGTGCTGCGCAGTCTGTGCCAACGGATCGGTCAGCGCTTGCGTCGCACCGATGTGTTCTGCCGGTTGGGTGGGGAGGAGTTCATGGTGCTGTGCCCGGGCAGCAATGCCGAGCAGGCGCGGATGCTGGCGACGGAGCTGTGGCACGGCGTGCGCAGTGTGCCGGTCGAAGGGGTGGGCAAGGTGACGGCGAGCTTTGGCGTGGCCGGATGGCGGCAGGGGGAGGGGGCCGATGCTTTGTTGTTGCGGGCGGATGCCGGGGTGTATGCGGCCAAGCAGGCAGGCCGGGACCGGGTAGAGTCAGAACTGGCCTGATGGCTGCCCCGGCCTCTTCGCGGGACAAGCCCGCTCCTACAGGATTTGCGCCATTTTTTAAGATTTGGGCAGTATCTGTAGGAGCGGGCTTGCCCCGCGAAGAGGCCGGAACAGGTTATCGAAGCATCATTGCGCGGCTGCCGTCGCGCTGTTGTTCAGCTTCGGCTGGCGATACAGGTCCAGCAGCACCTGATCGAGCACCTGCGAGGCGCCCCATGGCTTCGGATCGTTGAGGATCGCCGCCACTGCCCAGGTGTTGCCGTTGCTGTCGCGGCTGAAGCCGGCAATCGCCCGCACGGTGTTCAAGGTACCGGTCTTGATGTGCCCTTCACCGGTCATGGCGGTGCGCTTGAGGCGTTTGCGCATGGTGCCGTCCATGCCCACCAGCGGCATCGAGCTGATGAACTCGGCCGAGTAAGGGCTGTTCCACGCCGCCTGCAGCAGCGCCGCCATCTCGCGGGTGCTGACCCGCTCGGCACGTGACAGCCCGGAGCCGTTCTCCATCACCAGGTGCGGCGCGGTGATGCCCTTCTTCGCCAGCCACTGGCGCACCACGCGCTGTGCGGCACGGGCGTCGTCGCCATCGGCGTCGGTGCGGAACTGCGCACCCAGGCTCAGGAACAGCTGCTGGGCCATGGTGTTGTTGCTGTACTTGTTGATGTCGCGGATCACTTCCACCAGATCGGGCGAGAAAGCTCGGGCCAGCAGGCGTGCGCTCTTCGGCACGTTCTCGATGCGGTCTCGGCCCTGGATGCTGCCGCCCAGTTCGTTCCAGATGGCCCTCACCGCGCCGGCAGCGTAGGTCGGGTGGTCAAGCAGCGACAGGTAGGTCTGCGAGTTGCAGCCATCGCCCAACTGGCCGGTGACGGTCACGCTGATGCCATCGGCCTGGGGCACCGGGTTGTAGCGCACGTCGCCGCTGCACTGCTTGGAAGCTACGGCCTTGACCTGGTTGTCGATGCGGATGCTGGCGATCGGTGGCTCGACCGCGACGGTGACCTTGCCGCCGTCGTTGCGGGTTACGAAGCGCAGGGCCTTGAGGTTGATCATCAGCGAGTCGGGCTTGACCAGGAACGGCTTGTTGACGTCGCCACCGTCATCGTCGAACTGCGGCAGGTTGGGTTGCACGAAGTGGCTGCGGTCCAGCACCAGGTCACCGGTAACGGTGCGTACGCCATTGGCGCGCAGGTCGCGCATCAATAGCCAGAGCTTTTCCATGTTCAGCTTGGGGTCGCCACCGCCCTTGAGGTACAGGTTGCCATTGAGCACACCGTTGCTCAGGGTGCCATCGGTGTAGAACTCGGTTTTCCACTGGAAGGTCGGGCCGAGCAGTTCAAGGGCCGCGTAGGTGGTCACCAGCTTCATGGTCGATGCCGGGTTGACCGATACGTCGGCGTTGAACACGGTGGCCGAGCCTGGGCCGTTCAGCGGCAGCATGACCAGCGACAGTGCACTGTCCTGCAGTTTGTTGGCCTTGAGCGCCTGCTGGACTTTCGGCGGCAGGGAGGTGTTGACGGCAGCGGCCTGGCTGGGCAATGCAAGCGGCAGCAGCAGGCCGGCGAGAACGAGGGGGCGGAGCTTTTTGATCATATGGATTAAATACCCTGCGGACGAGGGAAAAAGACAATGGGGCTGTAAGAGATGGTCACCCCAGGATGAAATATAGAGCGCATTATGCCCCAAGCGCAGCGTTCATGCGCCACGTTCGACGGAAAAGCGCCTTTGTAGCGTGGAAACTGGTAAAGTGCCGCGCGTAATTACTCAAGAGGATTGTTTCATGGCTACCAACCGTTCCCGTCGTCTGCGCAAGAAGCTGTGCGTTGATGAATTCCAGGAGCTGGGTTTCGAACTGAACCTGGGTTTCAAGGAAGACCTGTCTGACGAAGCCATTGATGCCTTCCTCGACGCTTTCCTGGCAGAAGCCATGGATGCCAACGGCCTGGACTACGTCGGCGGCGATGACTTCGGTCTGGTTTGCCTGGCCAACCGTGGTTCGGTCAGCGAAGAGCAGCGCGCCACTGTCGAAGCCTGGCTCAAAGGCCGCAGCGAACTGACCAACATCGAAGTCAGCCCACTGCTGGACGCCTGGTATCCGGAAAAGCCGATCAACCCGGCTTCCTGATCTGTGCTTGAGCGGCGCCCCGCGCGGGCGTCGCTCAGTCAAGCGCTGGTCAGTTCCCTGGCCAGCGCTTTCTCCACTCGGCGCATATGCCGAGCCAGTACCTGGCGCTGCAGTTTGATGCAGGCTGCAGACGAACGTTCTTCCTCCAGGGCCTTGCAGGCCTTCATCATGCCCTTGGCTTCCAGCAGCCGTGCCGCGCTGAGGATCTTGTGCGCCTGCTCGCGAATCTCGGCGGCCTGATGGTGCGGATCAAGGTCCATGAGCATTGCCAGATCTTCCTGCAGGCTTGTGTGCACGGCGGTGAGAAAACGAGCACGACTGCTGGCGTTGTTGCCGACGATGCCAGCCAGGCCTGCCAGGTTGAACAGTGGCGCAATGGCTTGCCGTCGATGGGGCGCAATCTTGGCCAGGCGTTGGCTGAGTGTACGCAAGCTGATGGGCTTGAGCAGGCAATCGTCCATGCCGGCGCTGAGGCACTTTTGCCTGACTTCGGGTTGCGCGTTCGCCGTGTAGCCGAGGATGACGCAACGCGGGCGCCCGCTCTGGCGTTCCTCGCTGCGCACGGTGGTGGCTAGCTGGTAACCGTTCATGTGTGGCATGTTGCAATCGAGTACCAGTACGTCGAATGGTACGTTCCGCCATTTGTCCAGGCCTTCGCGGCCATTGCTGGCGCTGGCATGGCTGAGCCCCAGATAGCTCAGTTGCTGCGCCATCAATAGCAGGTTGGCAGGGTGATCATCGATGACCAGCACTTTAAGGCCGGGGGCGGGAGCTTCGACCTCTTCGACTTCAAAAGCGGGGCACGCCGGGGCGTCGACGCGCTCCAGCGGCATCAGCAGGCGAACCTGTGTGCCCAACCCCGGAAGGCTCTTGATGCTCAGGTTGCCACCCATCATCTCGCACAGGCTGCGGCATATAGCCAGGCCCAGCCCAGTGCCTGCACGCGCACCCGGGCTGTGCGGGTTGGCCTGGACGAACGGGTTGAACAGCCGCTGCAGGTCATCGTCATGAATGCCGATGCCGCTGTCACGTACTTCGAGCTCCAGGGTTGGGGGGGAGCCAGGGCCTTCTTCGCGCAAGTGGAGCGTGACGTGTACTTGCCCTTGCTCGGTGAACTTGATGGCATTGCTGACAAGGTTGGACAACACCTGCTTGAAGCGCAGTGGGTCGAGCAACCCATGGCAGCGAGCGCTGGGGCTGATACTGATGTCAAGGGCCAGGCCTTTCTGCCGGGCCTGACCATCGAATACGCGGCCAACCGACTCGACCAATACCGCGGGATCGACTGCTTCCGGGCTGAGGGACAGGTGGCCTGACTCGATACGCACGATATCCAGGATATCGCCGATCAGGCCCAGCAGGTCCCTGGCCGAGTGATGGGCGACTTCCAGCGAGGCGGGATCCGCCTGCCCCTGCAGGGCGCGCCTCAATGCCAGTTCGAGCATGCCGATGACCGCGTTCATCGGTGTGCGGATTTCGTGGCTGATGGTGGCAAGGAAGGTGCTCTTGGCGCGATTGGCGTCGTCGGCCAGGCGTTTGGCTTCGCGCAGCTCCTGAACCAGCTTGCGGCGCTCGCTGATGTCGATCCAGCCGCCGATGATCCCTTGCACTTCACCCAGCGAATCACGATAGGGCAGGATCCAGTGATAGATGGTAATTTCACGATCCCGCAAGCGCAGAGGGCGGTCGATGATCAGCGGCACGCCGGCAGCCATCACCTGTTGATAGTCTGCCTGGATCTGGCGGATGTTCTCGGCGCCCGCGAACAGGCTCTCATCCAGACGCCTGCCAATCACCTCTTCAAGGCCGGACTGGACGGCTTCGAGGTAGCTGGCGTTGCAGCTTTGCAGGCGGCCTTCCCGGTCGCGGACGTACATGGGGTGTGGCGTACCGTTGAGCAGCGCCCCCATGAACTCCAGCTGATCGTTCAATGCACGTTCGGCGCGCTGGCGCTGTTTGATCTGCCCCCGCAGGCGGGCGTTCCAGATCAATGCCAGCAGCAGTAACACGCCAGTGCCCAGAAGCACTTTCAGGATCAGGCGTCGCAAGGTTGACCAGCTGGCGTCTTCATGCAGGTCGTAGCCACGCCAACGGTTGTTTATGACCCCAAGCTCTTCCGGTGAAATACTCAGCAGGGCCTTGTCGAGGATCGAGGCCAGTGGCATGTCCTGATCGCGGGTGGCCATGGAAAAGATGGCCGGCTCGCTGCCCACCGTGCTGCGAATGATCAGGTTGGTATTGCTGGCCAAGGCGTGGTTGGCATCAATCAATGGGGTGATCACGGCGTCGACAGCGCCACTGTTGAGCAGTGCCACGGAATAAAAGGGGCTCTCGGTATCGATCCAGCCAATCTGTGGGAAACGGGTTGTCAGCAAGTCGTCCAGGTTGCTGTAACGGGAAATGGCAACCCGGCGCCCGTTCAGTTTCTCCAGTGAACCGTACTGCTCATCCTGGGCGCGGGTGACCAGTACATGTGGGCTTTCGAGGTATGGCCGGCTCAGGTGCAGGCGCTTGTCGGTGGAGCCGTCGCTGGCAAGGGCGGCGATCATGCTCACACGCCCGCTCTCCAGCCGGGCGAGCATATCGGCGATGCCATTGGCCCGCTGTACCTCAAAGCGCAGGCCGGTACGCAGGCGTATCAGGTCAAGCAGGTCGGCCGTTATCCCGCGAAAATGGCCATTGCCATCGAAATAGGACAGCGGTGACGCCGTTTCATCGATGGCGACCTGCATGACCGGATGGCTGAGCAGCCAATGCTCTTCCTCGGGGGTCAACTGAAGCTGGCGATCACTTAGCAGCAGCTCACTGCCAGCACTCCAGCGCTTGAGAATACTGGTGCGCACGGCGCCGGACTGGCGGTCGAGGGTTGCATTGACCAATTCCTTGAGCTGCTCATCCTCGGCGCGCATGGCAAAACTGAAACCGAAGTTCTCGTGTTGACCGAAGCTGGCGATGCGCAGGCGTGGCAGGTGGCCACGATTGAGCTGATAGTGCGTCGAAATGGTATCGCCGAAGAACACGTCGGCCTGGCCAAAAGCCACGGCATTGAGGGCCTGGGTGGAGGAGCCGAAAACCAGGACTTCGGCCTTGGGGTAGGCGGCATGAACTACCTCCTGGGGCAAGTAGTGGTAGAGCATGCCCAGGCGCATGCCATTCAGGCCGCCACTAAGGGCACGCGGTTCATCTTCCCGGGTGACCAGCACGGGTTGGTCAACCGCATAAGGGTGTGAAAGCGTCAGTCCTTCGGTTGCCGCTTCATAACCATTGGCGCTGCCGAGCAGGTCGATCTCTCCACGTTTGAGCGCCTGTAGCGCCGCCTGCCTGTGGGGATAGCGCATGACCTGGATCGGCAGGTTCAGTGCTTTGCTGATCAGGCTGGCATATTCGGCGGTGAGACCTTGGTAGATCTGCCCGCCACTGGTGATGTCAAAGGGTGGATAGTCGGGCGCCGAGGTGCCCAGGATCAGGGCTTGCCGGCCCTGCAGCCAATGCTGTTGTTGCTCCGTCAGTTGCGGGCTCAGTGGCATGGTTGAAGAGCGGGCGAGCAGCGTAAAGGGCACGACTTCATGTGATGAGGCCTGTACCAGATTGCAGGCCAGCGTCAGGACAAGCCCGAGGCAGGCGATCAATTGCACCATTGACGACCTCAGACCAGCGCGTTGCGTTTGGCCATTTCGATCAGGTCGACCAACGAGTCGACCTGCAGCTTCTGCATGAGTCGCTTCTTGTAGGTGCTGACGGTCTTGTTGCTGAGGAACATCCCTTTGGCGATCTCCTGGTTGCTGCGGCCTTGGGCGAAAAGTTGCAAGACCATAAGCTCTCGGTCGTTAACGAGTCGGAAAAGTCGCAAATCAGAGTCTGCTGTTTCGTGATTGCTGTGAATGGCCTGGCTGGGGAAATAGTTGTATCCGGCGAGTACGGCCTTGATAGCACTGAGCAGTTCGCTCAAGTCTTCCTGCTTGCATACATAACCCGCCGCGCCCGAGTGCATGCAGCGCACGGCGAACAGCGCCGGAGACTGTGCAGTGAGGATCAGGACTTTGAGCGGCAGGGCCATGGCCTGGAAGCGCGAAAGGACCTCTAGGCCGTCGAGCTTGGGGATGCTGATGTCCAGAATGACCAGCTCAGGTTGAGATTCACGAATCATCTGCATGGCTTCCACACCGTTGTCCGATTCGCCCACTACCTTGTAGTTCTGATTCTCGAGCAACATGCGGACAGCAAGGCGGATGACAGGATGGTCATCGACAATAAATACAGTATTCATGTACAGGTTTCCTGCGGCGGATGACGGAGGCAGGAGGCACCTTACCCCAGTTGCAAGTCGGCAGGGGGACGCAGTCGGAAGATTGGCTATATATGGGAAACGGCTTACAGCTAAGATCAATTTCGGCTACGAAGTGTAAGGATATGCTTCGCTGTTGAAGGTGTTTTGCTAACTTTTCATTGGCCTGTGTAGTTGATGTTTAATGAACTGGGGTTGTTTGTAGGAAGTTTCTTAACGTCAAAGGCGTCGCTCGGTACTGCTACCGGGCGACGCTGACGTGACTTCAGGTCGGGCTCGAGCGCCCGGTCATTTCCCGGGCCATCTCGCTGGCATAGCTGTCGGTCATGCCGGCGATGAAATCGATCATGCGCAGGAACGCCTTGTGCAGCGAGTCTTGCGGGGTGGGTGCGTTGTTACCGATCAGATCGAGCACGCGGCGGCTCTTGAACGAAGGGGTGCGTCCGCCGTGCTGTTCCAGAGCGGCACCGCAGAACGTGTTGAGGAGGATTTCCAGCGTGGTATAGGCGCCAATCTCATGCAGCGTCTTGCGCTTGTCCTGGAAAATCTTGTTGCGTGCCATGTCCTTGGCCTGCAGTACGCAGCGCTTGGCCGGGCCGTGCATGTGCTCGACCAGGTCACCGCTCAGGCGCCCGCCCAGCAGTGCCTGCTGCTGCTCGACGAAGGCGCGCGCAGCAGCGTTGGTCAGATGCTCGATCGCTTTGCCACGCAGTATGGCCAGTTTGCGTCGCCGGGAGTCGGCAGGGCCAAGCTGGCGATAGGTTTCCGGCAAATCGTCACCGACTAGGTCGAGCAACAACGCCTCGACTTCGGCGTAGTCCAGCAACTCCATCTCTACGCCGTCTTCCAGGTCGATCAGGGCGTAGCAGATGTCATCTGCCGCTTCCATCAGGTAAACCAGCGGATGGCGTGCCCAGCGCTGTTCTTCGAGCAGCGGCAGGCCGAGCTTGCGGGCGATCTGTTCGAGCAGTGGCAGCTCGCTCTGGTAACAGCCGAACTTGTGCTTCTTGTACCCGAGGGCATCGGCATGCCGGGCGGTCCAGGGGTATTTGAGGTAGGTGCCAAGGGTCGCGTAGGTCAGCCGGGTGCCACCATCGAACTGGTGGTACTCGAGCTGGGTGAGTACGCGAAAGCCTTGGGCGTTGCCTTCGAAGTTGAGGAAGTCGGCGCGCTCGTCGTCGCTCATGTCGTCCAGCCAGCCACGCCCGGCGGCCTGCTGGAACCAGTGGCGAATGGCGTCTTCGCCGGAGTGGCCGAATGGTGGGTTGCCAATGTCGTGAGCCAGGCAGGCCGACTGCACGATCATGCCCAGGTCGCTGGGCTCACACCACTCAGGCAGGCTGTCGCGCAGCGTTTCGCCGACGCGCATGCCCAGCGAGCGGCCCACGCAGCTGACCTCCAGGGAATGGGTCAGGCGCGTATGGATATGGTCGTTGCTGGAAACGGGGTGGACCTGGGTCTTGCGCCCGAGGCGGCGAAACGCCCCTGAGAAGATGATCCGGTCATGGTCTTTGTGAAAGGGGCTGCGGCCGAGTTCTTCGGCGCTGTAGAGGGCTTTGCCGAGGCGTTCGCGGGTGAGCAGGGTGTGCCAGTCCAAGGCGCGGTCTCCTGTCGATCGAGGGGTATAGCTTCCGGTGTCGTGAGCAGGCGTGCAAGGGGCAGATAGGGACCGGCCCTGTGGGATCAGGGCCGGTAGGCGATCAAGGGCGACGGTTGCCCTGCAGGTAGAGGCGCACCAGTGGCAGCAGGCTGGTTCCCAGGCGGACCAGGCGGCTCAGGTTACCGCTGCGTACCCCTTTGCCGGTGAGAAAACCCAGCGCCACGACGGCACCGATGCCCCACAAGGGGGCATGCTTGATACCCAACCCGTCATGAAGCGAGCTGCCCATGCCTCGCAGGCGCTGCAAGGGTTGCAGCAGCTGCCCGGACTCATGGCGAATTTCCTGACGGTGCATTTCCATGCGCAGGCGCAGCAGCGCCTTGCGCAGTTCCCGTGGGTTACGGGTATTCGGTAGTTCCGGCAGGCTCATGGCAACAGGCGCTCCCGATCCTTGGCCAGTTCGTCGAGAGTCGCGCCAAAGGGGGACGACTCATCGAATACGGCAGCTTTCAGGCGCAGGCCGCAATACAGCGCCGCCACGCCATAGAAGACGCACAGGCCAATGATGCCAGCCAGGCGATAGCTGTCCCACAGCAGCACCAGCAGCAAGCCGGACAAGGCCGTCAGCAGCAGCAGCGCGAACACCAGTGCCAGGCCGGCAAAAAGCAGCAGGCTCAGGGTGCGTGCTTTCTGTTCCTGCAGCTCGATGCCGAACAGTTCGATGTGGCTGTGCAGCAGCCCCAGCAGCGCCGCGCCCAGGCGTTTGCCCGAGGCGCTGGTGCCAATGCTGTCATTCTCCATGGGGACTCCTCAGCGCCGATTGGCCAGCAGGCCGATCAACAGGCCGACCCCTGCGGCAATCCCGATGGCCTGCCAGGGGTTTTCCTGGACGTACTGTTCGGCGCTGCCGAGCGCTGCCTGGCCGCGTTCACGCACAGAGTCTTGGGTCAGTTGCAAGGTTTCGCGGGCCTGGGTCAGGCGCTCGTGGATCTGCTCGCGCAGCTCGTCGGCCTGGTCGCCCGCCAGGTTGGCGGTATCGGCCAGCAGTTTCTCGGTATCGCGGACCAAGGCCTGGAAGTCAGCCATCAATATCTCTTGTGCAGTCTTTGCCGATTTGCTGGCCATTGGGCTCTCCCTATGCAGGTGTGCAGGTATGTAGGTCATTCGAGTGACTGGGTGTGTGGAAGGTTCACTAGAGGGCTGGTATGGGCCTTGCTAATGAAATCTGCCACAACGCGGGGCGTAGCCCGGGGCGGTGCGCCGAACCAGGGCGTCGCCCCTGATGGATACCGATAAACCTTAACCCAATCCACGACAAACCCAAGAAAAAACCACGCAGGCTGCGCCCGGTTCGGCAAATCAGGGCAAAAGCTGGCACCGATTCGGTGCAGGGATGCAGATTCTTGAACTGTCCTGGTGCCTTTTTAGCAGGTCTGCCACTTTCATGGAAAACATGCACAGCGCCATGGACTCCCTCGTCCACGGCTCCAATACCCTGTTCATCCTCATGGGCGCCATTCTGGTGCTCGCCATGCACGCCGGCTTCGCGTTCCTCGAAGTGGGCACCGTGCGCCACAAGAACCAGGTCAACGCGCTGTCAAAGATCCTCAGTGATTTCGCGATCTCCGCGCTGGTGTATTTCTTCATCGGCTACTGGATCGCCTATGGCGTGAATTTCCTCCAGCCAGCGTCGCAACTGGCAGCTGACCACGGTTATGCGCTGGTCAAATGCTTTTTCCTGCTGACCTTCGCCGCCGCGATTCCCGCGATCATCTCGGGGGGGATCGCCGAACGTGCGCGGTTCGCGCCGCAGCTATGTGCCACGGCGTTGATCGTGGCGTTCATCTACCCCTTCTTCGAGGGGGTGGTATGGAATGGCAATCTGGGTGTGCAGGCCTGGCTGCAGGCCCGTTTCGGTGCGCCGTTCCATGACTTTGCCGGCTCGGTGGTGGTGCATGCCATGGGCGGCTGGCTGGCGCTGGCGGCGGTGCTGTTGCTGGGTGCGCGGCGCGGGCGCTATCGGGACGGTCGGCTGGTGGCCTTCGCACCGTCGAGCATTCCGTTCCTGGCGCTGGGCTCGTGGATCCTGATCATCGGCTGGTTCGGCTTCAACGTGATGAGTGCCCAGACCTTGCAGGGCGTCAGCGGCCTGGTGGCGATCAACTCGCTGATGGCCATGGTCGGCGGCACCCTGGCGGCCTTGCTGGCCGGGCGCAACGACCCGGGCTTCCTGCACAATGGCCCGCTGGCGGGTCTGGTGGCGATCTGTGCCGGCTCTGATCTCATGCACCCCATCGGTGCGCTGGCCACCGGCCTGGTGGCAGGGGTGCTGTTCGTCTGGAGTTTCACGGCTGCGCAGAATCGCTGGAAGATCGACGATGTGCTCGGTGTCTGGCCGCTGCACGGCTTGTGCGGCCTGGCGTCCTGGTCGCACTGATCGGTGGTTTTGCCGTGTATGGCCTGATTCGCCAACTGCATGGCCTGCGTTTGAGCCATGAGCAGGAGTTCCAGGGCGCAGACCTGTCGCTGCACCGGATCGGTGCCACCAGCCAGGATTGAGCAGGGTCAGGTGCAGAGTGGGCAGGACAGACTTAGAATAAGTCTCTTCCTACAGCCAAATCGGTTCTTGCCCTCCATGCTGCCTGAATGCCAACTCTTCGGTACCGTCGGGTGCCACTTGTGCGAAGTGGCCGAAGCCGTGCTGATGCCCTTTGTTGAACACGGCTTGCTGATCGAGTTGGTCGATATCGCCGATGACCAGGCGTTGTTCGAGCGGTACGGATTGATCATTCCGGTGTTGCGGCGCTGCGATAATTCGGCAGAGCTGCACTGGCCATTCGATGCCGAACAGGTAGTGGCCTTCCTCGCCCAGTGACGGGCAGCGGGAATGCTTGCCCTCGTGTATGGCCTGCAGGCCAGGAATGAAGATGACGAACCGTTGAATGGTCATCGGTCCATTTTGCATCTTCATCGAGAGCCCCGCCATGCTGATCACGCCACATTTCGCCCTGGAAGAGCTGATTACTTCGCAAGTTGCCGCGAGAGAAGGGTTGGACAACACCCCTACGCCTGAAGTCTTGAGTAATCTGCGGCTGCTTTGCCAAGCGCTCGAGCAGGTCCGAGGGTTGTTCGGTTGCCCTATCATTGTCAGCAGCGGATACCGCAGTGCGGCGGTCAATGCGCGCGTCGGCGGGGCGCGAGGCAGCCAACACGTGCAAGGCCTGGCTGCGGATTTCACGGTGATCGGCGTCGATAACCGGGAAGTGGTCAGGCAGATAAGCAAGAGTGATGTGGCGTTCGACCAGTTGATCCTGGAATTCGACCGCTGGGTTCATCTGTCGGTATCAACGGCCGCACCGCGCGGCGAGGTGCTGACCATTCGCAAGGGTACGGGCTACCTGCCAGGCTTGCAGTAGCGTTCGAGCCGATTGACGGCGCGGTGTCGCTCTTCGTATGCTGTATATAAATACAGTATCGAGGTGAACTCATGCTCAACGTCGAGCAACTCAAGTACAGCGTCAACCGTATGCCGGTGGAGCGGGTGTGCGACGCCGTGCTGGAATTGCGCCTCGAAGGCCTGGTCACCGACGACCGTACGCCGTTCGGCAAGGTGCATTTCAACACGTGTTTTGCCGAGATCGAGGCCTTGTTCCAGCGTGCCGGTTACCACCGTGGGCTGGATGTCGTGGGTTACCAGGGCCTGGTCTATGCGCTATATGACCCTGGGCGCTGGGAACCCGTGCAGGTACTGCGTTGGTTGAAGGCGCATAGCGAGGGGGTGATCGAGGCTGGTTGAGGCGCCGGGCTTGGGGGATAATGCCCGGCTTTGATTGCTCGAGCCCTGCCATGACCACGTCTTTCGACCCCGCCCACCAGCAAGCCAGCACGGTCTGCCTGCCGCCCGGCAATTGGGAGACGGTACTCGATTGCTTGTGCGACCATTTCAAGGCCATTGAGCGCGCGCAGTGGCTTGACCGCTTCGCGCGCGGCCGGGTGCTCGATGCCGAGGGCAGGGCGATTGCTGCCGACTTGCCCTACCGGCGCGGTATGCGTCTTCACTATTTTCGCGAGGTGCCCAACGAGCGGCCGATTCCGGTGCAGGAAACCATCCTGCATGTGGATGAGCACCTGGTGGTGGCCGACAAGCCGCATTTCCTGCCGGTGACGCCAACCGGTGAATACGTCGAGCACACCCTGTTGCGCCGCCTGATCCGACGCCTGGGCAACCCGCACCTGGTGCCGTTGCATCGCATCGACCGGCACACCGCCGGGCTGGTGCTGTTCTCCGCCAATCCGCAGACGCGCAGCGTGTATCAACGGTTGTTCCCTGAGCGGCGGATCGACAAGCGCTATCAAGCCATCGCTGCCGCTTTGCCGCAGCATGCATTCCCCTTGGTGCATAAGAGTCGCCTGGTGCATGGCGAGCCGTTCTTCCGCATGCACGAAGTGGCAGGGGAGGCCAACAGCGAGACCTTTGCCGAAGTGCTCGAGAGGCATGGTGAGATGTGGCGCTACGGGCTGTCGCCAGTAACGGGCAAGACGCATCAGTTGCGAGTGCACATGGCGGCGTTGGGGGCGGGGATCTGCAATGACCCGTTCTATCCCGAGTTGCTCAAGGAACAAGACGACTATCAGCGGCCGTTGAAGCTGCTGGCGCAGAGCTTGCGATTTGCCGACCCGTTGACCGGCGAGGAGCGCTACTTCGAGAGCAGGCTGACACTGGACTGGTGAGTGTTGCGGCCTGTACCGGGCTCTTCGCCAGCAAAGCGGGGATGAGCCCGGTACAGGTCGGCAACCGACCTAGCGGTTGAATCGCTCCACCAGCGAATACTGGCCGCCGGCAGTGCTGGTCAGCTCTTCGCTGAGAAGCGCCGAATGCTGCGCCTGCTCGGCTGTCTGGTCGGCCAGTTGGGCGATGGTGCTGATGTTGCGGCTGATCTCGTCGGCCACTGCAGTCTGCTCTTCGGTGGCGGCGGCGATCTGGGTCGCCATGTCTGTGATATTGGCCACTGCTTCGCTGATGCCGACCAGTGCCTGGTCGGCCTGCATGACGCGCTCGACGCCTTCCTGGGCCTGGCGGTGGCCGGTTTCCATGGTCAGCACGGCGTTGTTTGCCGTCTGTTGCAGTTTGGCGATCAGGCCGTGGATTTGCCCGGTCGATTCGGCAGTGCGTTGGGCCAGCTGGCGTACTTCGTCGGCGACTACGGCGAAACCACGGCCCATCTCGCCGGCACGGGCCGCTTCGATGGCGGCGTTGAGCGCCAGCAGGTTGGTCTGGTCGGCGATACCCTTGATCACATCGACCACACCACCGATCTCGTCACTGTCCTTGGCCAGTTGGGTCACGGTCTGCCCGGTCCCGCCCACGGCGCTGGACAAGCGCTCGATGGCATCCCGGGTTTCCCCGGCGATCTGACGGCCCTGGCTGGTCAGGCGGTTGGCTTCCTGGGTGGCGTCAGCGGTGCGTTGCACGTGGTTGGCCACTTCCTGGGTGGTAGCGGCCATCTGGTTGACGGCGGCGGCGACCTGTTCGGTCTCCACGCGCTGGCGCTCCAGGCCCGAGGAGCTCTTGTGCGCCAAGGCATCGGACTGGCGGGCCTGGTCGCTGAGGTGCTCGGCGCTGTCCTGCAGGCGGGTCAGGCAGGTCTTCATGCGCGCGTCTTGGCTGAGCATGGCCATCTCCAGACGTGCCTGCACGCCACGGCTGTCGGTGTACATCTGCGCGATCAGCGGGTCGGAGGTGGTCTGCTCGGCCAGGCGCAGCAGGCGTTTGAGGCCGCGCTGCTGCCAGCTCAGGCCGAACAGGCCGAGCGGTACCGACAGGCCGGCGGCCAGCGCGAAGCCCCAGGAGTGGCCGAGCCAGTTGCCAATCAGGAAACCGACCTGGCTGACCAGGATGAACGGCAGCCAGTCCTGGAGTACCGGCAGCCAGCGATCACGGCGCGGGATGGCAGTCTTGCCGTCGTTGATGCGCTGGTACAAGGCCTCGGCACGGCGGATTTGCTCGGCGGTCGGTTTGACGCGCACCGACTCGAAACCGACGACCTGGTTGTTCTCGAAAATCGGTGTGACGTAGGCGTTGACCCAGTAGTGGTCGCCGGATTTGCAACGGTTCTTGACGATGCCCATCCACGGCAAGCCTTGCTTGAGGGTTTGCCACATGTGGGCAAACACCGCAGTCGGCACATCGGGGTGGCGCACCAGGTTGTGGGGGGCGCCAATCAGCTCTTCACGGGTGAAACCGCTGATCTCGACGAACGCATCGTTGCAGTAGGTGATCACACCCTTGGCATTGGTGGTGGAGATCAACCGTTGTTGGGCAGGGAAAGTCCGTTCCCTTTGGGTAATCGGCTGGTTGTTGCGCATGAGCTGAATAGTCCGTAAGGCTTTCGACAGATATCGGCAAGCCACTGGTTTTATTGAATGGATATTTAAATTACTTGATCTGGGGCAATTGGCCATCAGCGCGATTGCAGTATGGGCGACCGCCGTCCAGTGCTGGGAAGGGGCAGTTTGCTTGCGTTCATGACCGTTAGATGACAGTTAGAGCCAATGATGACCGACCGGCCATCAAAGTGCTACTGGCAATGGCAGACTTTTCTTGTGGGCATGCGCCTCCAGCGCCGCAGGCGCGGCGCTAAAGGCAACAGGGCAGTGGATGGGGTCAGCAGGTCACTTGCGAATCATCTGCCGCAGCACATAATGCAGAATCCCCCCTGACTTGAAGTACTCCACTTCGTTGAGGGTATCGATCCGGCAGAGCACTTCGATCTGCTGCTGTTGCCCATCCTCGCGGGTGATCCGCAGCGGCAGGCTCATGCCGGGTTTGATCTGCGCGCCACTGAGGCCCAGCAGGTCGATCTGCTCCTTGCCGGTCAGCCCAAGTTGCTTGCGGTCCTGCCCTGCCTTGAACTGCAGTGGCAGCACGCCCATGCCCACCAGGTTGGAGCGGTGAATGCGTTCGAAACTCTCCGCCAGCACGGCCTTGACCCCCAGCAGGTTGGTGCCCTTGGCCGCCCAGTCGCGGCTGGAGCCGGTGCCGTATTCCTTGCCGGCGATCACCACCAGCGGTGTGCCCTCGGCCTGGTAGCGCATGGCGGCGTCATAGATCGACAGCTTTTCTCGGCTGGGCACATGCACCGTATTGCCACCTTCTTCGCCCGCCAGCATCTCGTTGCGAATGCGGATATTGGCGAAGGTGCCACGCATCATCACCTCGTGGTTACCGCGCCGTGAGCCGTAGGAGTTGAAGTCTCGCGGCTCCACGCCCTTGCTGCGCAAGTAGCGCCCGGCCGGGCTGTCGGCCTTGATGTTGCCGGCCGGGGAGATGTGGTCGGTGGTGACCGAGTCACCGAGCAGGGCGAGGATACGCGCACCCTGGATGTCCTTGATTTCGGGCAGCGGCCCGCCGATATCATCGAAGAACGGTGGGTGCTGGATGTAGGTGGAGTTGTCCTGCCAGACATAAGTCGCCGCCTGGGGCACCTCGATGGCCTGCCATTGCGCATCGCCGGAGAACACTTCGGCGTATTCCTTGTGGAACATCCTGGTATCGACCTTGGCCACGGCGTCGGCGATTTCCTGCTGGCTTGGCCAGATGTCGCGCAGGTAGACGGGCTTGCCGTCCTTGCCCGTCCCCAGTGCATCCTTGGTCAGGTCCATGCGCACGCTGCCGGCCAGCGCGTAGGCCACCACCAGCGGTGGTGAGGCCAGCCAGTTGGTCTTGACCAGCGGGTGTACGCGGCCTTCGAAATTGCGGTTGCCAGAGAGGACCGAGGCGACCGTGAGGTCGGCACTGCCGATGGCTTTTTCGATGGCATCGTCCAGTGGCCCGGAGTTGCCGATGCAGGTGGTGCAGCCATAGCCGACCAGGTTGAAGCCAAGCTGGTCGAGGTAAGGTGTCAGTCCTGCAGCCTCGTAATAATCGGTCACCACCTTCGAGCCGGGGGCCAGCGAACTCTTGACCCAGGGCTTGCGCTGCAGGCCTTTTTCCAGGGCCTTCTTCGCGACCAGGCCGGCCGCCATCATCACGCTGGGGTTGGAGGTGTTGGTGCACGAGGTAATTGCGGCGATCACCACGGCGCCGTCGCGCAGGGTGTAGGTCTGCCCTTCATGGTTGTAGTCGATTTCGCCGGCCTGATCGGCGTTGCCGACCGCCACGCCGCCACCGCCTTCACTCTCCAGGCGGCCGACCTCCTTGGCCAGCGGCTTGGGCTGCAGTTCGATGAAGTGGTCGAAGGCCTGGCGGACCAGGCCCAGGGCGACCCGGTCCTGTGGCCGCTTGGGCCCGGCCAGGCTGGCCTCGACGTCTTGCATGTCCAGGGCCAGCGTATCGCTGAAGATCGGCTCCTGACCAGGCAGGCGCCACAAGCCCTGGGCCTTGCAATACTGTTCGACCAGTTGCACCGTTTCGCTGGGGCGACCGGACAGGCGCAGGTAGTCGAGGGTGACCTCGTCAACCGGGAAGAACCCGCAGGTGGCGCCGTACTCGGGTGCCATGTTGGCGATGGTCGCGCGGTCGGCCAACGGCAGGTCGGCCAGGCCGTCGCCGTAGAATTCGACGAACTTGCCGACGACCCCTTTCTTGCGCAGCATTTGCGTCACGGTCAGCACCAGGTCGGTGGCCGTGATGCCTTCGCGCAGCTTGCCGGTGAGCTTGAAGCCAATCACTTCGGGGATCAGCATCGACACCGGCTGGCCGAGCATGGCCGCCTCCGCCTCGATGCCGCCCACGCCCCAGGCGAGCACGCCGAGGCCGTTGATCATGGTGGTGTGCGAGTCGGTGCCGACCAGGGTGTCGGGGAAGGCATAGGTGCGGTCACCGGCGTCGCGGGTCCATACCGTGCGCCCGAGGTATTCCAGGTTGACCTGGTGGCAGATGCCGGTGCCCGGCGGTACCACGCGGAAGTTGTCAAACGCGCTCTGGCCCCAGCGCAGGAAGGCATAGCGCTCGCCATTGCGCTGCATTTCGATGTTGACGTTCTGGGAGAAGGCCTGCGGCTTGGCGTAGTGGTCGACCATCACCGAGTGGTCGATCACCAGGTCCACCGGCGACAGCGGGTTGATTCGCTGCGGGTCGCCGCCGGCCTTGGCCATGGCGGCGCGCATGGCGGCCAGGTCGACCACTGCCGGCACGCCGGTGAAGTCCTGCATCAGCACTCGCGCCGGGCGGTACTGGATTTCGCGGTCGGAGCGGCGCTTATGCAGCCAGTCGGCGAGGGCGCGCAGGTCATCGGTGCCGACGGTCTTGCCGTCTTCCCAGCGCAGCAGGTTTTCCAGCAGTACCTTGAGCGACATGGGCAGGTGCTGCAGATCGCCTAGCTTGCGGCCGGCTTCAACGAGGCTGTAATAGTGATAGGTGCGGTCAGCCACCTGGAGGGTCTTGAGGGTGTTCAGGCTATCGAGCGAGGGCATTGCCAACTCCTTGTGCGGCGGGGCCCGGCACGGCTGCTTGTGGCCGGTGCCACCGCGCTGTTTCGGCCCGTACGGCACGGACCTGGCTGAATGGTCAGGTTAGCTCCGTTTGGTGCCCCTGACTCTTTTCTGGACCGGCGGGGCATGTCGCAGGTTCCGATCTTCCTTTATCATCGCCGCCCTGCCGGCGCCCGTGGTGCGCCAGCCGTAGTGGAGTGAGAGATGAATACCCTGTTCATGCATTGCCGGCCCGGTTTCGAGGGTGAGGTCTGCGCCGAGATCAGCGAACATGCCGCCCAGTTGGGTGTGGCCGGTTATGCCAAGGGCAAGCCGCAGAGCGCTTGTGCCGAGTTCGTCTGTGCCGAGGCCGAAGGTGCCGAGCGCCTGATGGCCCAGCTGCGCTTCGCGCAACTGATCTTCCCTCGCCAGTGGGCGCGGGGCACGTACATCGAGCTGCCGGAAACCGACCGCATCAGCGTGCTGCTGGCGCATCTGGCCGAGCACCCGGTGTTCGGCAGCCTGTGGCTGGAGGTACTGGACAGCAACGAGGGTAAGGAGCTGTCGACTTTCTGCCGCAAGTTCGAAGTGCCGCTGCGCAAGGCCCTGGAAAAGGCCGGCCGCCTGGTCGACAACGCCAGCCTGCCGCGCCTGCTGCTGACTTTCATCAGCGGCCGTCGGGTATTCGTTGGCGTGGCCGAGGCGAACAACAGCGCGCTTTGGCCGATTGGTATCCCGCGCCTGAAGTTCCCGCGCGAGGCCCCCAGCCGTTCGACGCTCAAGCTGGAAGAGGCCTGGCACCAGTTCATCCCGCGTGAGCACTGGGAGCAGCGCCTTGGCGACGACATGAAGGGTGTCGACCTGGGCGCTTCGCCAGGCGGCTGGACTTACCAGCTGGTGCGCCGTGGCATGCTGGTCACTGCCATCGACAATGGGCCGATGGCCGAAAGCCTGATGGAGACTGGGCTGGTAGAGCACCTGATGGCGGACGGTTTCACCTGGCAGCCGAAGCAGCCGGTGGACTGGATGGTCTGCGATATCGTCGAGAAGCCGGCGCGGACCACCTCGCTGATCGAGACGTGGCTGGGGGAGGGGCTGTGCCGTGAGGCAGTGGTCAACCTGAAGTTGCCGATGAAGCAGCGTTATGCCGAGGTGCGCCGGTTGCTGGACCGTATGGAGGCGACTTTCAAGGCGCGTAAGGTCAAGGTGTCGATTGCCTGCAAGCAGCTGTATCACGACCGTGAGGAAGTGACTTGCCATTTGCGTCGGCTCGATTTGAAACCGCGTTGAGGTTGCCAGGCGCAAGTCTTGAGTGCTGCGTGGGCCACACGCACCACTCAAGGCATGCACCAGCGCCCTACCTCTTGGTCGACACGACCGGATGCGCCACAATAGGCGATCATTTGCGGAGCCCCCCATGACTGATTTCACCCCCGATGCCATCCTCGACGCCACCGGCCTCAACTGCCCGGAACCGGTGATGATGCTGCACCAGCACGTGCGCAACCTGGCCGCTGGCGGCCTGCTCAAGGTCATCGCCACCGACCCGTCGACCCGCCGTGACATCCCCAAGTTCTGCAACTTCCTCGGCCACGAATTGCTGCAGCAGCAGGAAGAAGCCGGTACCTACCTGTACTGGATCCGCAAGAAAACCGACTGAACCGCGCTGGAACACACCTCGCGTAGCGCCTACACTGCGCTCTCCAGACAGGAGAGCGCCATGCTGATAGTTGCCGACGAGAATATCCCGCTGCTCGATGCCTTCTTTGAAAGCTTCGGCGAGATCCGCCGTTATCCCGGCCGCAGCCTCGACGCCGCCAGCGTCAAGGACGCCGATGTGCTGCTGGTGCGCTCGGTGACCAAGGTCGACCGGCAACTGCTCGAAGGCAGCAAGGTGCGCTTCGTCGGCACCTGCACCATCGGCACCGACCACCTGGACCTGGACTACTTCGCCGAAGCCCGCATCCACTGGAGCAGCGCACCGGGCTGCAATGCCCGTGGCGTGGTCGATTACGTGCTGGGCAGCCTGCTGACCCTGGCCGACCTGGACGGCGTGGCACTGCCACAACGCACCTATGGTGTGGTGGGCGCTGGCGAAGTCGGTGGCCGTCTGGTGCGTGTGCTGCACGGCCTGGGCTGGAAGGTGGTGGTCTGCGACCCGCTGCGCCAAGCCGCCGAGGGCGGCGACTTCGTCAGCCTGGCGACGATCCTTGAACAATGCGACGTGATCAGCCTGCACACCCCGCTGCAGCGTGGCGGTGAGCATCCGACCTGGCACCTGCTCGGTGAAGCGCAGCTGGCGCAACTGCGCCCCGGTGCCTGGCTGATCAACGCCAGCCGCGGGCCAGTGGTGGACAACGCAGCGCTACGTGAGCTGCTGCTGGATCGTGAAGATGTGCACGCGGTGCTCGATGTCTGGGAAGGCGAGCCGCAGGTCGACCTGCAGTTGGCAGACCTGTGCACCCTGGCCACGCCGCACATTGCCGGCTACAGCCTGGATGGCCGCCAGCGTGGCACGGCGCAGATCTATCAGGCCTTGTGCCGCTACCTGGGCGAAGCCGAAAGCGTGCGGCTGGCCGATCTGCTGCCGCCGCCGCCGTTGGCGCAAATCGAGCTGGACGGCACGGCGGAGCCTGCCTGGGCTCTGGCGGCTCTGTGCCGGGCAGTGTATGACCCACGGCGGGATGATGCCGATTTCCGTCGCAGCCTGAGTGACGATGTGGCTGAGCAGCGGGCGGCGTTCGACCAGTTGCGCAAGCAGTATCCGCCACGGCGGGAGATCGAAGGGTTGGCGGTGCGCGTGAGGGGCGAGGCGCCGCAGTTGGCGCAGATGGTCAATGCCCTGGGCGGCGTGTTGGCCTGATTGCCCGATAAGCCAGTACGGGTAAAAACAAAAAACCCGGCATATAGCCGGGTTTCAAAGCATTCTTGCTTCAGCCGTGGCGTACTTTCTTCACGCGGCTGTCTTCCAGGTCCTTGCAGGCCTGCTGGATCATCTGCTCGGTGATCTCGATCTCGCGGCCCTGGGCGTCGACGATCGAACCACAGGCCTTGGGTTGTGGTTTGTTCTGCGGCTTCACAGTGTCGCTGCCATGTTGCAAGCTCATAGAATATCTCCTCATCAGGATCAGGTTCAGGTTAAACCTGCGCCGTGACTGGCCTGTTACAAAAGTTATCGTGTGCACCAAGGCCTGCACAGTCCAGCAGAAAGCGCGGCAAAGCTCCAGAGGCCTGTTAGATCGATGGGTTATAGGTACGCGCAACGTGGATGAATGGTAGTCTTCATTCTTCCTGCTTTCCCCGGTTCACCTCATGCTCGATTCGGCTTCTTCTCGCCAACGCCGTGCCCTGCGCCTGGCCTGGCAGTTCATGCGTCCGTACCGTCGCCAGGCCTTGCTGGCCTTGCTGGCGCTGGTCGTCACCGCCGGCATCACCCTGTCCATGGGCCAGGGTATCCGCCTGCTGGTCGATCAGGGTTTCATGACCCGCTCAGCGCACCAGTTGAACCAGACCATCGGTCTGTTCCTGGTGTTGGTGCTGGCTCTGGCGGCAGGTACGTTCAGCCGCTTCTACCTGGTGTCGTGGATCGGCGAGCGCTGCGTTGCCGACATCCGCCGCGCGGTCTTCGATCACCTGGTGGGCTTGCATCCAGGCTTTTTCGAGGATAACCGCAGTTCCGAGATCCAGTCGCGGCTGACCGCCGATACGACCTTGCTGCAATCGGTGATCGGCTCGTCGCTGTCGATGTTCCTGCGCAATGCATTGATGGTGATCGGTGGCGTGGTGCTGCTGTTCATCACCAACCCCAAGCTCACCAGCATCGTGGTGGTGGCATTGCCGCTGGTGTTGGCGCCGATCCTGCTGTTTGGCCGGCGGGTGCGCAGCCTGTCGCGGCAGAGCCAGGATCGGGTGGCCGATGTCGGCAGCTATGTGGCCGAGACCCTTGGGCAGATCAAGACCGTGCAGGCCTACAACCACCAGGCACGTGACCGCGAGCTGTTCGCCGGTACGGTGGAGGCTGCGTTTACCGTGGCCCGGCAACGTATCGCCCAGCGTGCCTGGCTGATCACCCTGGTGATCGTGCTGGTGCTGGGCGCGGTTGGCGTCATGCTGTGGGTGGGGGGCATGGATGTGATTGCCGGGCGCATTTCCGCAGGGGAGCTGGCAGCATTCGTGTTCTACAGCCTGATCGTCGGCAGTGCCTTCGGCACCCTGAGTGAAGTGATCGGCGAGTTGCAGCGCGCCGCCGGGGCCGCCGAGCGCATCGCCGAGCTGCTGGCCGCGCGCAGCACGATCCTGGCGCCAGCGGCCCCCGTGACGCTAGCGCAGCAGCGTGCCAGTGGGCGCATCGAACTGCAGCAGCTGACTTTCGCCTATCCCTCGCGGCCATCGGTGGCGGCCATCGACCACCTCAGCCTGACCATCGAACCAGGCCAGACCGTGGCCTTGGTGGGGCCGTCGGGGGCGGGCAAGTCGACCTTGTTCGACTTGCTCCTGCGCTTCTACGATCCGCAGCAGGGGCGCATCCTGCTCGACGGCCAGCCGATCACGGCGCTGGCTCCGGACGACTTGCGCCGCCAGTTCGCCCTGGTGGCGCAGAACCCGTCACTGTTCCGCGCCACGGTCGAGGCCAACATCCGCTACGGTCGGCCCGAGGCGACCCTGGCCGACGTCGAGGCGGCAGCGCAGGGCGCCCATGCCGACGAATTCATCCGGCAACTGCCACAGGGTTACCAGACGCCACTGGGCGAGGGCGGCGTTGGCCTTTCCGGTGGCCAGAAGCAGCGCCTGGCAATCGCCCGGGCGCTGCTGGTGGATGCGCCGATCCTGCTGCTCGACGAAGCTACCAGCGCCCTCGATGCGCAGAGCGAGCACCTGATCCAGCAGGCCCTGCCGAGCCTGATGGCCGGGCGTACCACGCTGGTCATCGCGCACCGCCTAGCCACGGTGCAGCACGCCGACCGCATCGCGGTGATCGACAAGGGGCGAGTGGTCGCGGTCGGCACGCACCGGCAGCTGATCGAAGAAAGCCCGTTGTACGCTCGCCTGGCCGAGCTTCAGTTCACCACGGGCTAGCTTCGTGCACTTGTAACATTTCTGTAGCAATTGCCTGAGAGTATTGAATTCAACTGTTGCGTAAGTGCTCGACCTGGCTGCTATCGATCGATGGCAGCTTTTTTTTGGCCTGCGAACGAGGACAAGGATGTCTGTCGCGGCGCTGCTACGGCGCGCCGTTTCCTTATTCCTTGTTCCCGAGATCCGCGATGTTGCGTAAATCACTCCGAGTGCAAATTCTCACCCTGCTGGGCGGCAGCCTGGCGGCGATGCTGCTGATCGCCCTGGTGTGCTTCCAGTTCCTGTCATCCAGCGTGCGAGGCTATGGCGAACTGGTGGACGGGCCGCTGCGGGCGTCGCAATTGATCGATGAAGCCAACCTGCAGTTCAAGATCCAGGTGCAGGAATGGAAGAATGTGCTGCTGCGTGGCCGCCAGCCGGCCGAGCTGGACAAGTACTGGCAGCAGTTCCAGGCCCGCGAGCAGCAGGTTCAACAACTGCTTGGGGAATTGATCGACAGCAGCGATGCCAAGCTCAAGGCACCGCTGCAGCAACTGCGTGACAGCCATCGTCAGCTCGGCCAGGCATACGCACAAGGGCGTCAGGCATTTCTGGGGGCTGGTGGCGACCCGGTAGCCGGTGACCAGGCGGTGAAGGGCGTGGACCGGGCGGCCAGCGAGCAGATGAGCGCGCTGGTCGAGCAGCTGCGCGCCGAAGCCCGGGGCCGTGCCGCCGAGATCAATGCCGGTGCCGAACGCACCGTGTGGCTGGGCGTGCTGGTGATGCTGGGGTCGGCATTGCTGGTCGGCCTGCTCAGCCTGTGGCTGCTCAACCGCAGCCTGATCGAGCCGATTCGCCAACTGATCGAATACGTGGCGCAACTCAGCCAGGGCCACTTTGCCGCCCGCGTCGACAGCCGTCGCGAGGACGAACTGGGCCGTCTGGCGCGTGCTGCCAATACCCTGCGCGACTTCCTCGCCGAGACCGTTGGCCGCCTCAAGGACAACGCGCAGGAGCTGGAAGGCGCCAGCGGCCAGCTGCGCAATATCGCCGGTGACATGGCCCGTGGTACTCACGACCAGTTCCAGCGCACCGACCAGGTGGCCACGGCCATGCACGAGATGTCTGCCACCGCCCAGGAAGTGGCCCGCCACGCCGCCGAGGCTGCACGTGCCGCCGATGATGCCGACCACAGCGCCCAGGCGGGTGAACAGGTGATGCAGCAGACCATTGACATCATTGGCGTGGTCAACCGCGAGATCGCCGGCACTGCTGCGGTGATCCGCGACCTGGAAAATGACAGCTCCCGCATCGGCAAGGTGCTGGAAGTGATCCGTGGCATTGCCGAGCAGACCAACCTGCTGGCGCTCAATGCCGCCATCGAAGCGGCCCGTGCGGGTGAGGCCGGGCGTGGCTTTGCCGTGGTCGCCGATGAGGTGCGCAGCCTGGCCCAACGCACGGCGGCATCGATTGCCGAGATTCACCAGATCATCGAAGCCGTGCAGTCGGGCGCAGTGGAGGCGGTCAAGGCCATCGAGAGCGGCCAGCAGCGCAGCGAGGAGGGCGCCGAGCAGGTGCAACAAGCCGGGCAGATGCTGCAGCGCATCACCTTGGCGGTGGAGGCGATCCGCGATATGAACCGGCAGATCGCCACGGCGGCCGAAGAGCAGACCAGCGTGGCCGAAGACATTTCGCGCAACCTGATCGAAATCACCCGGATTGCCACCGCCAACCAGGAGGCGGTGCAGCATACCGAGCAAGCGGGGCAGCGCCTGCATGGGTTGTCGGGGCAGTTGGGTGAGGTCACCTCGCGGCTGACCGCCTGATCAATGGCCGGGGCCGCGCAGCGGCCCCCTTTGGGGGAAACCCGCCATTGAGCAGGAAAAACTGTTCTCGCTGTGGCGGAATGTCGCCATGCGACCCGCTGTCACACCCGTATTCATTGGTCCAAACCCAGTTGGCACGCTTCCTGCTCTATGCGCCGCGCGTGTACACAACAACTGGACAACATCAATGAAGAAATTCCTGCTGACGTTCCTCTGCCTGGGCGTCATCGGCTGCTCCAAACCCGAAGAGCCTGCGAAGACCGTCGATGTGCTGCTGATTGGCGGCGGCATCATGAGTGCAAGCCTGGGCACCTACCTCACCGAGCTGGAACCGAACTGGAAAGTCGGCGTCTACGAGCGCATGGACCAGGTCGCCGAAGAGAGTTCTAACGCCTGGAACAACGCCGGCACTGGCCATTCCGCGTTCTGCGAGCTGAACTACACCAGCGAAGGCAAGGACGGCAGCATCGACATCAGCAAGGCTGTCGGGGTCAACGAGCAGTTCGAGATCTCCAAGCAGTTCTGGGCCTACCAGGTCGAGCAGGGTGTGCTCAGCAACCCGAAGTCGTTCATCAATAATGTGCCGCACATGAGCTTCGTCTGGGGTGACGAGAACATCGCCTTCCTGCACAAGCGCGTTGCCGCCTTGCAGCACAGCTCGCTGTTCCGGGGCATGGAGATCAGCGAAGACCACGAGCAGATCCGCAAGTGGGTGCCGCTGGTGATGGAGGGGCGTGACCCGCAACAGCGAGTGGCCGCCACGCGCATGGCCATCGGTACCGACGTGAACTTCGGCGAGATCACCCGCCAGCTGTTTGCCTCGATGACCCGCAACCCCAACGTCAAGCTGCACCTGAGCCACGAAGTGCGCGATATCGTGCGCAATGCCGATGGCACCTGGAAAGTGGTGGTGGCTGACCTGGCCCAAGGCGGCAAGGAGGCCAGCGTCAATGCCCGCTTCGTGTTCATCGGGGCCGGTGGCGGCGCGCTGAAGCTACTGCAGAAGTCGGGCATCCCGGAGGCGGACGGTTATGCCGGTTTCCCGGTTGGTGGCCAGTTCCTGATGACCGACAACCCGGACATCGTCGCTCGGCACAAGGCCAAGCTGTATGGCAAGGCTTCGGTCGGGGCGCCACCGATGTCGGTACCCCACCTGGACACGCGGGTGATCGATGGCCAGGAAGTGTTGCTGTTCGGCCCGTTCGCGACCTTCTCCACCAAGTACCTCAAGCACGGATCGTTGCTGGACATGTTCGCCTCGCTGACCAGCCACAATATCCTGCCGATGGTGAACGCTGGGATCGACAACTTCGACCTCAGCACCTACCTGATGGGCCAGTTGATGCTCAGCTTCCACGACCGCATGCAGGCCCTGCGCGAGTACTTCCCCAATGCCAGGAACGAGGACTGGAAGCTGCTGCAGGCTGGCCAGCGCGTGCAGGTGATCAAGAAGGACCCGGTACTCGGTGGCATCCTGCAGTTCGGTACCGAAGTGGTGGCCGCGCAGGATGGCAGCATCGCCGCGCTGCTGGGGGCTTCGCCGGGCGCCTCGACGGCCGCGCCGATCATGCTGACGGTGCTGGAGAAAACCTTCAAGGACCGCATCAAGACGCCGGAATGGCAGGCGCGCCTGAAGGATATCGTGCCGAGCTATGGGCAGAAGCTGAATAACGACATCGAGCTGACCAACCGCACCCGTGAGTGGAGCAGCTCGCGTCTGCAGTTGCTGTATGTGCCGGTGCAGGCGGAGCAGGTGACAGCGGTCAACTAATTTCCGAGGCACAACAAAAAGCCCGCGCAAGGCGGGCTTTTTGCTGAAGGTTTTGGTCGGAGAGACAGGATTCGAACCTGCGGCCTTCTCGTCCCGAACGAGACGCGCTACCTGGCTGCGCTACACTCCGATAAGCAAAATCCTACTGCATGGAATTTTCTGGCACAAGCCCTTGTAGTTAAAAGGGCTTATGCCAAAAACAGCACGCGGATCACAGCTCCTTGACGGTGCGGATCTGGTCCTTGTTCAGGCGCGTGCGTTTGCCGTCGAGCTGCTCGAATTCGTAGAAACCGGAGTCCTCGTCAAAGGATGGTGTATCCACTGCCTGGATTTCGCGGCCGTCATTGAGGGTGATCACGGTCGGCGATGCGCAGCCAGCGAGGGCGCCAAGGCCCAGGGCGAGCAGAAAGGCGGGAAGGGTCCGTTGAATCATCGTGTTTCTCCAGTGCGATGGTGCAAGATGACTTTATGACGCAGGGCGTCCACGCAAGTTCCTTTTACATTCCAGCATAGCGGCAAGTCTGGGTTATTGACCTGTGCCTGCCTGCACGGCCGCCTGTGATATAACTGCGCCCATCCCCTTTTCCTGCGACGGACACCCATGAAAGCCAAGGCAGATACCCCCTTCGTGGCGCTGAACATTGCCGTGCTCACGGTCAGCGACACCCGCACGTTTGAAACCGATACTTCCGGGCAAACCTTTGTCGACCGCCTCACCGCCGCTGGCCACACACTGGCCGCCCGCGTGCTGCTCAAGGACGACCTGTACAAGATCCGTGCCCAGGTCGCCACATGGATTGCCGACGACAGCGTGCAGGTGGTGCTGATCACCGGTGGTACCGGCTTTACCGGCCGTGACAGCACGCCAGAAGCCGTAGCGTGCCTGCTGGACAAGCAGGTTGAAGGCTTCGGCGAACTGTTCCGGCAGATTTCCGTGGCCGATATCGGCACCTCCACCGTGCAATCGCGCGCCCTTGCCGGCTTGGCCAACGGCACCCTGGTGTGCTGCCTGCCGGGCTCGACCAATGCCGTGCGCACCGGTTGGGACGGCATCCTCGCCGAGCAGCTGGATGCCCGCCATCGGCCGTGCAATTTCGTCGCCCACCTGAAACAGGCAGCGGCCTGTGACAGCCGTGGCTGAGGCACCCGCTACCAGGCCACTGATGCCGGTGGAAGAAGCCCTGGAGCGCCTGCTGGCGCTGGCCGAGGCCGCGCCAATCCGGGAAACCGAAAACGTCTCGCTGGCCGAGGCCGAAGGCCGCGTGCTGGCCACCGAACTGGTGGCCACGCTCGATCTGCCGCCGTGGCCCAACAGTGCCATGGACGGTTATGCCTTGCGCCTGGCCGACCTGCAGGGCGAGCCTTTGCCGGTCAGCCAGCGGATCTTCGCCGGCCACGCCCCCGAACCTCTGCAGCCCGGCACTTGCGCCCGGATTTTCACCGGCGCGCCGATGCCGGCAGGTGCCGACTGTGTCGAAATGCAGGAAAACACCGAGGTGCTGGAAGGTGGCCGGGTGCGCTTCCTCGAAGCACTGACGCTTGATCAGAACGTTCGCCCGCAGGGCCAGGAAACTCGCAAAGGCGAGCAGGTGATGGTCGCTGGCACGCGGCTCGGGCCTATCGAACTGGGCCTGGCGGCAACCCTTGGCCACGCGCAGTTGCAGGTGGTGCGGCGGGTAAGGGTGGCGGTGCTGTCCACTGGCGATGAGCTGGTTGAGCCTGGCCTGCCATTGGGCCCGGGGCAGATCTACAACAGCAACCGACGCTTGCTGGTCAGCTGGCTGCAACGGCTGGGCTGCGAAGTGCGCGACATGGGCATTCTTCCCGATGACCTGGAACGTACCCGCGAATGCCTGGGGGGGCTGGGTGATGTCGACCTGATCCTCTCCACTGGCGGCGTTTCCGTGGGCGAGGCCGACTACCTCGGCGCCGCGCTGCGCGAAGCTGGCGAACTGGCCTTATGGAAGCTGGCGATCAAGCCTGGCAAGCCGCTGACCTTCGGGCATTACCGCGGTGTGCCGGTGATCGGCCTGCCCGGCAACCCGGCGTCGACCCTGGTGACGTTCGGCCTGCTGACGAGGCCCTACCTGTTGCGCCGCCAGGGCGTAGCCGATGTCACACCGCTGCGTTTCGATGTTCCGGCCGGCTTCGAATGGACCAAGGCTGGCACCCGTCGCGAGTACCTGCGTGCGCGCATCGACAATGGCCAGGTGCGCATCTACAAGAACCAGAGCTCCGGTGTGCTGCGCAGCGCGGCCTGGGCCGAGGGGCTGGTGGAGGTGCGCGAGGGCAGCACGCCGAAGCCGGGCGACAGCGTGCCGTTCATACCGCTGAGCGAACTACTCGGCTGAGCGACCGAGCCAGGCGCCACCGCCCTGGGTGGCGTCGGCCGGTGCCGACTGGGTGAGGCGCATGTGCACCATTTCCAGTTGCTGGGCGGCCACGCTCCAGTCGTGGCGATTACGGGCAAACTGGCGGCCGGCCTCGCTCAATTGGCACATGCGCCACGGCTGGTTGAGCAGTTGCGTGACCATTAGCGCCAACTGGTCACCGTCGTCACTGCCCAGGTAGTGCTCGCCGTTGTTGGCGGCCAGGCCTGATACGCCTTTGCCGGTACTGATCACCGGTAGCCCGGCTGCCATGGCTTCGAGGATCTTCACCTTGGAGCCACCGGCATAGCGCAAGGGTGCAAAGAACAGCGCGGAACGGCTCTGCAGCTCGCGCAGGTCAGGGCGATAACCGACCCACTCGATGCGTGGGTCGTTCCAGCGCAGTTTCCAGCTGATCGGCAGGGCATGCCCGGCGATGGCCAGGCGTACCGCCGGGTTACTCATCCACACCTGGGGCAGGATTTCTTCCAGGGCCCATTCAATGGCCTCGACATTGGCGGCGTACTCGAAGTTGCCCACGAACAGTAGGCGCTGGCTGTGCAGGGCCGGGTGGACGTTCTGGTAGTAATCGCAATCGACGCCATTGACCACCACATTGACCGGGCGACCGCTGACCTGGCTGATCAGTTCGGCGTCATGCGGGCTAACCGCCACCACTTCGGTGGGCTGGCGCAGCACGCGTTGCTCCCAGCGCCGATAGCGCCAACGGTCGAAGGCATTGAGCGGGCGCAGCCACAGCGGCAAGCGGTCATGGCAGGCGGCGCCGCTCACTGACTCAAGGTTGTGTTCGCTGAGCATGTAGGGCAGTTCGCGTGCCTGCAGTGCTTTTTCGAACGGCTGGAAGCTGTAGCTGTGTTCGATCTGGATGACGTCCCAGGGCTCGTCCAACAGTTGCTCGAACTGGTGCCGCAAGCCAGGGGCCAGGCCGTTGATGATGGCCCGCATCGGGTAATCGATGATGGGCGAGGCGAGCAGGTTGAGCGGGCTGTGCAGTGGGCGTCGGGGCAGCACGATCAAGCGATCGAGCAAGGGTTCGAGGGCTTCGCGGGCGGCATCGCACAAGGGGATTTTCGACTGGACCAGCAAGGTGATCCGGTGGCCCTGCTGCGCGAGGGCGCGCAGCAGGTGGTATTGCCGGGTCTTGCTGCCACTGGTGGTGGGCCAGGGCAGGTAAGGCAGAGTCCAGAGAATGCGCATGAACCGGAAACCTCGCTGAAGGCTGCGGACAAAAAACGCGTCCGCCAGCCTTCAGCCGATGGCTGCCGCCGGGACGCGTCCGTAAATATCAGTAAAGCGCACGATGTCATCTTCGCCCAGGTACTCGCCGCTCTGGACTTCGATCATCACCAGGTCGATCACGCCGGGGTTGGTCAGGCGGTGAGTGCGGCCGGGTTTGATGAAGGTCGACTCGTTGGTGTCGAGTAGAAACTCTTCTTCGCCGTTGGTCACGCAGGCCATGCCGCTGACGATGATCCAGTGCTCGCTGCGGTGATGGTGCATCTGCAGTGACAGCGATTCGCCAGGGCGCACCATGATCCGCTTGATCTTGAAGCGCGGGCCTTCCTCAAGCACGGTGTACGTGCCCCAGGGGCGGGTGACGGTGCGGTGCAGGCGGTAGGCTTCATGGCCCTGATGCTTGAGCTGCTGGGCAATCACCTTGACCTCCTGGCTGCGCGCGGCGTCGGCGATCAGCAATGCATCAGGGGTGTCGATGACGATCAGGTTGTCCAGGCCGACGGCGCCGACCAGGCGCTTTGGTGAGTCGATGTAGCAGTTGGTCACGTCGTGCAGCACCGCTTCACCGTTGCAGTGGTTGCCGTCGTCGTCGGTGTGGCGCAGTTCGCGCACCGCCTCCCAGCTGCCGATATCGCTCCAGCCCAGTTCGCAAGGCACCACGGCAACCTTGTCGGACCGCTCCATCAAGGCGTAGTCGATGGAGATGTCCTCGGCCAGGGCGAAGCTGTCTGGGTCCAGTTCTACCTGCCGTGCCTTGTCGCCCTGCTTGGTCGCGCTCTGCTCCAGGCAGCAGGTCACGCAGGCTAGCAGTTCAGGGGCATGCGCCTGCAGTTCGGCGAGTACGGTGCCTGCACGCAAGCAGAACATGCCGGCATTCCACAGGTGGCGGCCGCCTTCGAGGTAGCGGCGGGCGGTGAGGGCATCGGGCTTCTCCACGAAGCAGGCGACCTTATGCGCATGCTTGCCGATTGCCTCGCCTTGCTCGATGTAACCGAAGCCGGTTTCGGCGCGGCTGGGCAGCAGGCCGAAGGTGGCCAGCCAGCCATCGTTGGCCAGTTGCCGGGCGTGCTCGACGGCGGTGGCGAAGGCCTCGGCGTCCTGGATCAGGTGGTCGGCCGGCAACACCAGCAGCACGCTGTCGGGGCCATAATGCCTGGCGCAGTGCAGCGCGGCTGCAGCGATCGCGGGTGCGGTGTTGCGGCCGTTGGTTTCCAGCAGGTAGTCGAGGGCAAGCTTGTCGGGGTTTACCTGGCGGTATTCGTCCTGGGTACGGAAGAACACTTCGCGGTTGGTCACCGTCAGGATCCGCTCGACGCCCGGTAGCGCCGCAGCGCGGATGAAGGTTGTCTGCAGCAGGCTCTGGCCATCGGGCAAGCGCATGAAGGGTTTGGGCATGGCTTCGCGAGAAACCGGCCACAGGCGGGTGCCGGCACCGCCGGCGATGATGCAGGGGATCAGAACGCTCATTTCACAGCCTCGACTCATGGCGCTGGTTACAGCGCAGTGAAGGGGAACTTCGCGACCTGTCACGGTTTTGGCGGAAAAGTCAAAAAACCGACTTTTCACTAAAGCTTCTTCCATGAAGGCCAAATTTTTGTCGATCATGCGCCCGATCAGAAATGCTTTCAATGATATTTAGGTGAATCTGACAGTTTTTTTGCTCGACTTCGCACTCAGTCAATGCGCGACCTAGAGCAGATTTTCCTGCGCCGTGCAGCATTTCGGCCCTGTTTGTGGTCGAGATCTGGACCGAACGATCGCCACGGAGACACGCGATGCCACAGCGCAAGGCAATCTTGATCCTGCATGGCAAGCAGGCCATGAACGAAGCGGTACGCCAGGCAGTTTCAGCCATGCGCGAGCGTGGCTGGACGCTGGATGTACGGGTGACCTGGGAAGGCGGCGATGCCCGGCGGCTGGTGGGCGAAGCACTGGCGGCCGGGTACAGCCAGGTGATCGCTGGCGGCGGTGACGGCACCTTGCGCGATGTCGCCGAGGCCATGGGCCAGGCACGTTGCGAAGCCAGCCTGGCGCTGCTGCCGCTGGGAACAGCCAATGACTTCGCCAGGGCCGCCGGTATTTCACTGGAACCTGCAGAGGCCCTGGCATTGCTGGAGCTACCGCCACGACCGATCGACCTGGGCCAGGTGGGCGACCAATTGTTTCTGAACATGGCCACGGGCGGTTTCGGTAGCCAGGTTACCGCCAGCACCTCTGAAGACCTGAAGAAAATGCTCGGCGCCGCGGCCTACCTGTTCACCGGGCTGTCGCGCTTCAGCGAGTTGCAGGCCGCCTCGGTCCAGCTGTCGGGGCCGGGGTTCGACTGGCAGGGTGACCTGCTGGCGCTGGGGATTGGCAATGGTCGCCAGGCCGGCGGCGGGCAAGTGTTGTGCCCGGAGGCGCAAGTCGATGATGGCCAGCTCGACATCGCCATCTTGCCGGCACCCCAGGAAATGGTCGGCGCACTGCGTGACTTGCTGGCGGGTGAGGGGTTGTTCGTGCGGGCGCGTTTGCCGTGGGTCGAAATAACCTGTTCGCAGGGGCTGGACATCAACCTCGACGGCGAACCCCTGCAGGCCGACAGCCTGCGCTTTGCGGCGGTGCCGGGTGCGCTGCGCCTGCACTTGCCGCTGAACTCACCGCTGGTCAGTCATCCAGGCTGATGATTTTCTCGCGCACCGCGAACAGCACCAGGCCGGCCACGTCGTAGATCTGCAAGCGCTTCATGATCTGCGAGCGGTGGGTTTCCACGGTCTTGATCGACAGGCCCAGGCCGGCGGCGATTTCGCGGGTGGACTTGCCGCGCACGATCAGGCGCAGGATCTCCAGTTGCCGCGCGGTGAGGTTGTGGCGGTCGACGCCAGACGGCTTGCCGTGCTGCGCACGCATCAGTGCCTGGTTGATCACCGTATGGGCAATGGCCGGGCTGAGGTAGCGTTCGCCATTGCGCAAGGCGACCAGGGCCTGCTCCAGTTCGGTCGCCGTGGCATCCTTGAGCAGGTAACCGTGGGCGCCACTTTCCAGTGCCCGCATGATCAGGTCCGGGTCGGTATGCATGGACAGGATCAGCACCTTGCAGGTGTTGCCAGTGGCGCGCAGCTGGGTGAGGGCATCGAGGCCGCTGGTCGAGCGCATGGAAATGTCCAGCAGGACGATGTCGGGTGCCAGTTGCTGAACGTGCTCGAGCAGCTGATCGCCGTCATCGGCTTCGCCGACCACGGTGTAGCCAGGGATGTCGGAGACCAGGGCACGGACCCCGGCACGGATCAGCGAGTGGTCATCCACCAGCAGCAATCTACAGGTCATGATGAAGCGGTAGTCCTGGCGCGTTCATGGGTACGGGGTGGCCACGGGAACAGCACGTCAATCGTCGTGCCCAGGCCCAGCTGACTGGTGATCACCAGGCTGCCGTTGAGGGCGGTGGCGCGCTCCTGCATGCCGGCCATGCCGCGCTGGCCGGCCTCGGCTGGATTGGCGGCAGGGAGAAAGCCCTGGCCGTCGTCCTGGATCGACAGGGCAAGCCCTGCTGCGCTGCGTTGCAGGCGGATGGTCAGGTTGCGAGCCCGGGCATGGCGCAGCATGTTGGTCACCGCCTCCTGGGTGATGCGAAACGCCGCCATGGCGACCTCTTCGGAGATTCCGCCCAGGCGCTGATGGCATTCCAGGCTCCAGTGCACGTCGGTGCTTTCCAGAGTGCGTACCAGGTGCGCCCGCAGGCTGGCTTCGAGGCCAAGGCTGGCCAGTTGTCGCGGGTTGAGGATGGCAGATACGTCGCGCACCTTGCTCAGCGTGTCTTCGAGGGTGCTGCGCAAGCTGCCACAGTGCACTTGCAAGTCGTTCGGTACGCGGCGTTGCAACCATTCCAACTGCATCTTGGCGGCGGTGAGCAGCTGGCCGATGTCGTCATGCAGTTCGCGGCTCAGGTGCTGGCGCTCGCTTTCCTGGACCTTGAGCATGCGCCCGGCCAACTCGGCCGGGCGCAGGCTGATCGACTTGGCACCGTGGCTCAGGTGCCAGCAGACGCCAAGCGTGGCCACCAGTTGCAGGAGCAACAGACTGGCAGGCATGCCGTTCCCGCCGCCAAACAGGGCCAGGTTGGCCAGCAGGGACACCACGCACAGCAATGCTGTCGCCCAACGCAGCAATGTGGCGCGTGAACGGCAGCGCAGAGATATCTTCAAGCGTGGGAACATAAAATTGACAAGCCACTGAAGTCTTGCTGATGGGGGCCGTGCATAGCTCATGGCAGAGGCTTTGGCGTTGTGCTTGCAACAAATGGCGCGCGGCCGGCATTTGTTTGCGCGCATCTTAACACTTCGGTTCAATTTGGTCGCGGCTGGTAATGCTTTGAAACTCAGCATTTCCGGGCCCGGGAGAGGGGGCTCGCCAGGGTTGCAAGGCATCAAAGTGCCATTGCTTAACCGGGTGATTAGCGCTGCAAGTTCAACTTGCAAAAGGCCATTCAAGTGAAAGGGGGCTGAACTAGTGAAGAGCATCACAAGTTGAACCTTTTCGCGTTTTCAAACCTGTGCTTAGTTACGTTTGCCAAGCCGTCTAGTGGCGCAGCGTCGACCCGCTGGCTGGTGATCTGGCAGGCACCGTTGAATACGGATGCACGCAGTCGTTGCCGTTATCGTTGCAAGACGCACACGTTTGCGGCAATGGCTGATTCAGGGCGGCTGCCAGTTCGCTCAATAGCGTCACCTGCTCGCAGGTATCGAGGGCGAGCCGGCCGGTGTGCAGGTCGACCAGTTCCAGTTGCCAGGCCAGCAAGGTCAGGCAGGCATTCAGCGAGGGCAGGGCTGCATTGTCCAGGCACTGCTGGTGGCAGGCTGGGGCAAGCAGCTGGTGCAGGACGCTTGCATAGTGGGCGACTTCGAGCAGGCCCAGGTTGCCGGCGCGTCGGGCCAGGGTCTGGAGGGCGTTGTTGAGGCATTGGCAGGCGTCCGGATCATTGCGGATCAGTTCCAGGTGCTGCAGGCATTCCTGGGACTGGGTCAACAAGACCTGGGCATCCAGCAGGAAGTCCTGCAGGGTGTCGATGTTAGAGACGCTGCTGTCCATCAAGACACTCCGGCGCGTTGGGCTGGAGCAGGGGATGGCCACGCCATGTCGATCGCTAGCAAAAGCCTGACTCCATTCATGCAGTGAGAATGGCGTCACATTAATGGCTAAAGGATATCGCGAACATCAGGTTGCACCTGATTGCTCCTAGGGGTTTCCCTGATGGTGCCTAGGGGGCGACAAGTTGACCTGGAATGGATCCAAGCGGGTCGTGTCGCAGTAAAGCATGATGCTAATGTGATATCAATTGCCCTGCGGAGCATTTTTTCGCAAGGATCAAGATGCGCAGGGAAGCGCCGATATAGAACGGATCATTTCATTTTTTCGACACAACCCTGGGGGTTTTCCAATGGCTGGCATTCTCGACACGGTAGACCAACGCACGCAGCTGGTGGGTGAGAACCGTCTGGAAATCCTGATGTTCCGCCTGGCCGGTCGCCAGTTGTTCGCGATCAACGTCTTCAAGGTACAGGAAGTGCTGCAACTGCCCAAACTGACCCTGATGCCGCAGCGCCACGCGTTCGTCTGTGGTGTGGTCAACCTGCGTGGGCAGACCTTGCCGGTGATCGACCTGTCCCAGGCGATCGGCATGCGTCCCCTGCAGCCAGGGCCGGACAGCACCATCATCGTCACCGAGTACAACCGCTCGGTGCAGGCGTTCCTGGTGGGGGGCGTCGATCGCATCGTCAACATGAACTGGGAAGCCATCATGCCGCCGCCTTCCAGTGCCGGGCGCCAGCATTACCTGACCGCTATCACCAAGGTGGACGACAAGCTGGTCGAAGTGATCGATGTCGAGAAGGTGCTGGCCGAGATCGTGCCCTACAACGCCCGGGTTTCCGGCGACAAGCTGGCCGATCCGGTACTGGCGCGCGCGCGTGGCCGCGAAGTGCTGCTGGTGGATGACTCCAGCGTGGCGCTGGCGCAGCTGCGCGATACCCTGTCGCAACTCGGGGTCAAGCTTCATGTGGCCAGTGATGGCCTGAAGGCCCTGCGCCTGCTCAAGGGCTGGGCTGATGCCGGGGAAGATGTCTGCGAGAAACTGTTGATGGTCTTCACCGATGCGGAAATGCCAGAGATGGACGGTTATCGGCTGACCACCGAGATTCGCAGCGATGCGCGCCTGCGCAAGCTATACGTGGTGCTGCACACCTCCTTGTCGGGCAGCTTCAACGAATCGATGGTGAAGAAGGTCGGTTGCGACAATTTCCTCTCCAAGTTCCAGCCTGATCGCCTGGTCGATGTGGTCAAGCAGCGCCTGCTGCTGGATACCAGCAACGCGTGATCCTGCTGCTGGCCAGGTATAAGCTTGGCTTTTGACAAGGTATGAGGCGGCAGGGATGTTTCTCAGTAAATTGTATCGATACCCGGTGAAGTCGGGGCAGGCGCAATGCCTGCAGGGTTCGCCGGTGGGCCTTCTGGGGTTGCAGGGCGATCGACGCTGGATGGTGGTAGAGGAAGAGAATGGACGCTTCCTCACCCAGCGCGCCTGGCCACAACTGGGCCAGTTGAAGGCCCGCGCGGGCGAGGATGGCGAGTTGCTGCTGGAGTTGCCTGGGCAATCGCCAATGCGCGTTGCGGTGCCTGCTGCTGACGATGCGCTGCGCGGTGTGACCATCTGGCGCGATACCTTGCGCGTGCCCGACGCGGGCGACGAGGTGGCTGCCTGGCTGTCGCAGTGGCTCGGCAAGGCGGTACGCCTGGTGCATTGCCCGGAGCAGCGGGCGCGCTACCTGCCCAACGGTTATGGCCTGAACAGCGACCGTGCGGCGTTCCCTGATGGCTTTCCGTTATTGCTGATCGGCCAGGGCTCGCTGGATGATCTGAGCCACAGGATCGGCCGGCCCATGGAAATGCTGCGCTTTCGGCCGAACCTGGTGGTGCAGGGTGCTGAGCCGTTTGCCGAGGATGGCTGGAAGCGGATTCGCATTGGTGCGCTGGAGTTTCGAGTGCTCAAGCCAAGCGTGAGATGCATTTTCACCACGCTCGATCCAGCGACCGGGGAGCGCAGTGTCGATCGCGAGCCGTTGACGACCCTGAAGACTTTCCGCGAGAGGGAAGGGGATATCCTGTTCGGGCAGAATCTGGCCGTGGATGGCAGTGGCTGGCTTGAGGTGGGGATGGAAGTCGAAGTGCTCGAATAACCCGTGCCGGCCTCTTCGCGCCGAACCGCCGCGAAGAGGCCAGTACCGGCTCAGTCCTGATCACATGTCATCGAAATACCGCTCATGCCAGTCCACCAGCGGTTGCGGCACATTGAGCTTCTGCCCGTAGATCACCGAATACGACAGCACGTTCTGCACATACTGGCGCGTTTCGTCGAACGGGATCGATTCCACCCACACGTCGAAGCTCAGGTGCTTGGCGCCCTTGAGCCACTGCCGCACGCGCCCGGGGCCTGCGTTGTAGGCTGCGGACGCCAATACCCGGTTGCCGTTGAACTGGCCGTGCACCTGGCTCAGGTAGGCCGCGCCGACCTGAATGTTCTTCTCCGGGTTGAACATCTGCTGCGGCGAAGCCAGCGGGATGCTGAACTTGCGTGCGGTTTCCTTGGCGGTGGCCGGCATCACCTGCATCAGGCCACTGGCACCGACGCTGGAGCGGGCATCCTCCATGAAGGCGCTCTCCTGGCGGGTAATGGCGAATACCCAGCTCGAGTGCAGCCCACGCACTTTGGCTTCACGCACCAGGGTATCGCGATAGGCCATCGGGAAGCGGATATCCAGGTCGTCCCAGTACTGCGCCTGGCTAATGGTGCGGATGGCCGGGAAGTACCAGTGCATGTCGTAGGCCAGGCGTGCCTGGGCGACCATTTCATCGCGGGTGAAGTGGCGGCTGACGTGGTACCACTCGCGGCGGCCTTCGACGACCTGGCCGCGGGCGTGGAACTCCAGGGCACGCTGGATGCCCGGGGTATTGCGCACCTTGTTGACCAGTTGCGGGCTCAGCAGCAGTGGCTTGTTGTTCAGCTGGTAAGGCGTTTTTGCCCGGTCAGCCGCGAGGAAGCCATAGAAGTCACGCTCGCGCGCCACGTTCTTGTACAGCAACGGAATCTGCGGGTTGTTCGGCTGGGCCAGCTCCAGGCTGCGTGCCTGCCAGTACTTCCAGCGGTTGCTGCTGGCCAGGTCCTGAGGCAGGCGCCGGGTCAGCTCGTAGGCGTCTTCCCAGCGGCCCAGGCGCAGCAGCAGGCGCAGGCGCCATTCGCTGACCGTGTTGTCGCGCAGCTCGGGGTCGTAGCGGGTCATCAGGTCAAGGGCGCGCGGATCGTAACGGCGGGCCAGGGTCAGGCCGATCTCGCGGGCGATGGCGACTTTCTCGTCGCGCGAGAAGTGCATGCGCTGGGCGTAGTCGTCGAGCATCTCCATGGCGCGGTCAGGGTCCTGTCGGGCCAGGCGGCGCAGGCCGAGGCTGACCACGTCGGACATGGCTTCGTTGGCCGGGGTGAAGCGCGAGGGCTGGTTGAGCAGCTCGGGCTTTTGCGCCACGTCGATCAGCAAGCGGCCCTGCGGTGCGAGGGTAGTCAGGCCTTGCACCATGTTGTTTGCCAGCGCGTAGTTGCGCGCCTGGGCCGCCAGTTTGGCGCGGTTCCAGCGTTTGGCTTCTGTCAGCTGGCCTTCTGCGGCCCACATGCCGAACAGAGTGTCGCAGGCAGCCGGTTGCGACTTGCCGACGTTCCACAGTTTTTCGGCGCTGGCGAAGCCTTCGGCGCGCTGGCCATGGCTCAACTGGTACTGGCCATTGAGGCAGTCCAGCTCGGTGAAATTGAGCTTGGGGTCGTAGTACTTGACGAAGGTGTTCCACTCGCCGCGTTCGGCCAGCCAGCGCAGCCAACGCAATTTCATCCAGTTGGCCTGGGGCAGGTCGCCGTGCTTGGCCAGGAAACCTTCGATTTCCTCGTTGCTGGCAGTCTTCAGACGCGCGGTCAGTTCGTCGTACGCCAGGTACGGTGTGAGCGGGTAGTCGCGCAGCGCCTGGGCGTAGCGCAGGTAAGGGCCTTTGTCGCCCTTGGCCAGCGCACGCTTGGCCTCGTCGTAGTACTGGCGTTGCTGGGAAAGGTCGGTGGCCTGCGCCGCGCTGACGGTGGCGGCGGTGAGCAGCAGGCAGGAAGCAATCTGTAACAGGCGGCTGCGCATGATACGTCCGGGCAGTTGAACCATGGGGAAGTGACGGCGAAGCCAGCACTGTTGAAATCTGATTGCCTTAGCTTAGCCGTTTGCCGGCGGCGGGTGATAGCGCTGTGCTTGTAACCGGGCGTTAACGCCGACCGGGTGTCGCCAAGCCCCTGTGCGGTAGTCAACTTAATGCCGGAAAGGGCCAAGTCAGGTAGAATGCGCGCCCGCTTTCTGGAGACGAACATGACCCTGCTCAAATTCAGCGATGTGTCCCTCGCATTCGGCGCGATGCCGCTGCTGGACAAAGTGTCCTGGCAGATCGCCCGTGGCGAGCGGGTGTGCATCATCGGCCGCAACGGCACCGGCAAGTCGAGCATGCTGCGCCTGGTCAAGGGCGAGCAGAAGGGCGACGACGGCGAGATCTGGCGCGCCCCTGGCCTGAAGATCGGTGAGCTGCCACAAGAGCTGCCGGTTGCCGACGAGCGCACGGTGTTCGATGTGGTCGCCGCTGGCCTGGATGGCGTTGGAGAGCTGCTGGCCGAGTTCCATCACCTGAGCCAGAACATCCAGGGTGATGACGACCTGGAAAAACTCATGCACGTCCAGCACGAACTGGAGGCCCGCGACGGCTGGCGCCTGCAGCAGGTGGTGGAAAGCACCCTGAGCCGCCTGCAGTTGCCCGCGGACAAGACCTTGGCCGAGCTCTCCGGTGGCTGGCGCCGCCGCGTGCTGCTGGCCCAGGCGCTGGTGTCCGAGCCTGATCTGCTGCTGCTCGACGAACCGACCAACCACCTGGACATCGGTGCCATCGCCTGGCTCGAAGAAGCCCTGCGCGGCTTCAACGGCGCCGTGCTGTTCATCACCCACGACCGTTCCTTCCTGCAGAACCTCGCCACGCGCATCCTCGAACTGGACCGCGGCGGCCTGATCGACTGGAATGGCGACTACGCCAGCTTCCTGGTGCACAAGGAGGCCGCGCTGGCCGCCGAAGAGACGGCCAATGCGCTGTTCGACAAGCGCCTGGCCCAGGAAGAGGTGTGGATCCGCCAGGGCATCAAGGCCCGCCGTACCCGTAACGAAGGCCGCGTGCGTGCGCTCAAGGCCTTGCGTGTGGAGCGCGGCGAGCGTCGCGAGCGCCAGGGCAAGGCGAACATCCAGATCGAGGCGGCAGACAAGTCCGGCAAGCAGGTGATGGTGCTGGAGAACGTCAGCTTCCATCACGCCGATGGCCCGCTGCTGGTCAAGGACTTCTCCATGGTCCTGCAGCGCCAGGACCGTATCGGCCTGCTGGGTGCCAACGGTACCGGCAAGACCACCCTGCTGAAGATGATGCTCGGCGACCTGGAGCCTACTGCAGGCAAGGTCGAGCGCGGCACCAAGCTGGAAGTGGCCTACTTCGACCAGATGCGTCACCAGCTCGACCTGGAAAAGACCGTCATCGACAACCTCGCCGAAGGCCGCGACTTCATCGAGATCGATGGCCAGAACCGCCATGTGCTGAGCTACCTCGGTGATTTCCTGTTCAGCCCGCAGCGTGCGCGCACGCCGGTCAAGGCGCTGTCCGGTGGTGAGCGTGCGCGCCTGCTGCTGGCCAAGCTGTTCAGCAAGCCGGCTAACCTGCTGGTGCTCGACGAACCGACCAACGACCTGGATGTGGAAACCCTCGAGCTGCTCGAAGAGGTGCTGTCCAACTACAAAGGCACCGTGCTGATGGTCAGCCACGACCGGGCCTTCCTCGATAACGTCGTCACCAGCACGCTGGTGTTCGAAGGTGAGGGCAAGGTGCGCGAGTACGTCGGTGGCTACGAGGACTGGATCCGCCAGGGTGGTTCGGCGAAGCTGCTCGGCGTGACCGAGAGCAAGGGTGGCAAGTCCGAGCTCAACAGTGCCGTGGTCGAAAAGCCGGTGGAAGTGGCAGCGCCTGCGCCAGCCGCGCCGGCGGCGGATGCTTCGAAGAAGAAGCTCAGCTACAAGCTGCAGCGCGAGCTGGAAATGCTGCCGGGGCAGATCGACGAGGTCGAGAAGCGCATGGCCGAGGCGCAAGAAGAAGTGAACGCTGCTGGCTTCTATCAGCGGCCGATTGCCGAAACTTCGGCAGTGCTGGCCAAGATCGAGAAGCTGCAGGGTGAGCTGGATGCGCTGGTAGAGCGGTGGGCTGAGCTGGAAGGCTGAGCAGTCCTCACAGGCCTCTTCGCGGGTAAACCTGCGAAGAGGCCTGTCCTGGCTACATCACTCTTTCTTCTGCAGTCGCACCGCCAGCACATCGCACGGCGCCCCGTGCAGCACGTCGTTGGCGGTGGAGCCCAGCAGCAATGCCAGGCCATGGCGGCCATGGCTGCCGACCACGATCAGGTCGCACTTCTGATCCTTGGCCAACTGGTGGATTTCCTGGCGCGGCTGGCCGTAGGTCAGGTGCGAGTCGCCACGCTTGATGTCGGGGTACTTGTTGAACAGGCGGTCCATGCGCTCCTTGGCCTGGTCGAACTGCTGCTGTTGCAGTTGCGACAAGTCCATCGGCACGTCGCCGCCAAAGGCCATGGCCATCGGTTCGACGATATGCACCAGCGAGACCTTGGCGCCAGTGGGTTCGGCGAGCTTCATGGCGCGCTTGATCACCGGATCGCATTCTTCGGTAAGGTCGACAGCGACCAGAAGATGTTCGTAGGACATGAGCTGTACTCCTGACAATCGCGATAGTAGAAGTATGGTCGCTTTCCGGCAGGTCATCCGTGAATACTGAGTAACCCGCTCATTTGCAACGCTTTATGGAATCTACAGATATGACGGTATGGCTAGTGGTGTCAATCCTTGCGCTGGTGCTCAGTCCGCTTTCCTGGTTGCGCCTGTCGCGCAAGCAGGGGCAGCAGATGAGCTTGCGCCTGGAGGCGCGGCGCATGGGCCTGGCCATGCAGCTGGCACCGCAGCAGTGGCCGCACTGGCTGGAAAATGAGCCGCCAAGCCCGTGCCCGCAGTACCACCGTGGGCGCCGTCGGGGGCATGAAGACAGCTGGTGCTACTGGCAGGTCAGCCCTGGCGTCTGGTGGAACCAGTGGAAGGAAGTGTGCGAGGAGCCGCGCCTGAACGAGGTGTTCGCGCGCCTGCCGGAGACCGTCTACAAGGTCGAGGCCGACAAGCGCATGATCGCCCTGTACTGGAGCGAACGCGGGGATGAATCTGTATTGCAGGATATTGCCCACGCCTTCGACACCCTCGCTTGATGGCATAACGACAAAGCGGCAACCCGGTAGTTACCAGGTTGCCGCTTTGTCGTTTCTGCAGCGCAGAAAAGGCCAGGCAGGCCGGGAAATTGTTGAATCCAGTCGCAGTGTAGCCACTGCCTGGCCCACTGCATGAAAAAATTGCAGTCCCGTCCGTTTGCTTGTGGTCAATCGCTGACATGAATGATCGGTAATCACTGTCATCATGTTTTGTGCTACGGCGATTCAAAATGACCGGAAAGTCGCGTTTTCACCCCGTTCGTGAGCATTTGACAACGCCGATCTTTTCGGAGAATGTGTGCATACCCAAATCAAACGGGCGTATGAATTGAGCGTTTGTATGTCACACCGCTCATACAGAATCCCGACTAGCGCGCTGACGGGTGTGCCTGGGGCAAGGGCGGCAAGACCTACTCTTCCACCAGCGATCGGCGTGTACAGTTCAGCTTCCATATCGTGGAGATCAGTTGATGATTTACGAAGGTAAAGCCATCACGGTTAAGGCTCTTGAAAGCGGCATCGTCGAACTGAAGTTCGACCTCAAGGGTGAGTCCGTCAACAAGTTCAATCGCCTGACCCTGGACGAGCTGCGCCAGGCCGTCGATGCCATCAAGGCCGACGCCTCGGTGAAAGGCGTGATCGTCAGCAGTGGCAAGGACGTGTTCATCGTCGGCGCCGACATCACCGAGTTCGTCGAAAACTTCAAGCTGCCCGAGGCCGAACTGGTTGCCGGCAACCTGGAAGCCAACCGCATCTTCAATGCCTTCGAAGACCTCGAAGTGCCGACCGTGGCGGCCATCAATGGCATCGCACTGGGCGGCGGCCTGGAAATGTGCCTGGCAGCCGACTACCGGGTCATGTCCACCAGCGCCAAGATCGGCCTGCCGGAAGTCAAGCTGGGCATCTACCCAGGCTTCGGCGGCACCGTACGCCTGCCGCGCCTGATCGGCTCGGACAACGCCATCGAGTGGATCGCCGCCGGCAAGGAAAACCGTGCCGAAGACGCCCTGAAGGTCGGCGCCGTCGATGCTGTGGTAGCTCCTGAGTTGCTGCAGGCCGGTGCCCTGGACCTGATCAAACGCGCCATCAGCGGCGAGCTGGACTACAAGGCCAAGCGCCAGCCCAAGCTGGAAAAGCTCAAGCTCAACGCCATCGAGCAGATGATGGCCTTCGAGACCGCCAAGGGCTTCGTCGCTGGCCAGGCTGGCCCGAACTACCCGGCGCCGGTCGAAGCCATCAAGACCATCCAGAAGGCCGCCAATTTCGGCCGCGACAAGGCCCTGGAAGTCGAGGCGGCTGGCTTCGCCAAGCTGGCCAGGACTTCGGTTGCCGAAAGCCTGATCGGCCTGTTCCTGAATGACCAGGAACTCAAGCGCAAGGCCAAGGCCCATGACGAAATCGCCCACGACGTGAAGCAGGCCGCCGTACTCGGCGCCGGCATCATGGGTGGCGGCATCGCCTACCAGTCGGCGGTCAAGGGCACCCCGATCCTGATGAAGGACATCCGCGAGGAAGCTATCCAGCTGGGCCTGAACGAGGCCTCCAAGCTGCTCGGCAACCGCGTCGAGAAAGGCCGCCTGACCCCGGCGAAAATGGCCGAGGCACTCAACGCCATTCGTCCGACCCTGTCGTACGGCGACTTCGCCAACGTCGACATCGTCGTCGAAGCCGTGGTCGAGAACCCGAAGGTCAAGCAAGCCGTGCTGGCCGACGTGGAAGGCCAGGTGAAGGAAGATGCGATTCTCGCCTCCAACACCTCGACCATTTCCATCAACCTGCTGGCCAAGGCGCTCAAGCGCCCGGAAAACTTCGTCGGCATGCACTTCTTCAACCCGGTGCACATGATGCCGCTGGTGGAAGTGATCCGTGGCGAGAAGTCCAGTGAAGTCGCCGTCGCCACTACCGTGGCCTACGCCAAGAAGATGGGCAAGAACCCGATCGTGGTCAACGACTGCCCGGGCTTCCTGGTCAATCGTGTGCTGTTCCCGTACTTCGGCGGTTTCGCCAAGCTGGTCAGCGCTGGCGTGGACTTCGTGCGCATCGACAAGGTCATGGAGAAGTTCGGCTGGCCGATGGGCCCGGCCTACCTGATGGACGTGGTCGGCATCGACACCGGTCACCACGGCCGCGATGTGATGGCCGAAGGCTTCCCGGACCGCATGAAGGACGAGCGCCGCTCGGCCGTCGACGCGCTGTACGAGGCCAACCGCCTGGGCCAGAAGAACGGCAAGGGTTTCTACGCCTACGAGACTGACAAACGCGGCAAGCCGAAAAAAGTCTTCGATGCCACCGTGCTGGATGTGCTCAAGCCGATCGTCTTCGAGCAGCGTGAAGTGACCGACGAAGACATCATCAACTGGATGATGGTGCCACTGTGCCTGGAGACCGTGCGTTGCCTGGAAGACGGCATCGTCGAAACCGCCGCCGAAGCCGACATGGGTCTGGTCTATGGCATTGGTTTCCCTCCATTCCGCGGTGGTGCGCTGCGTTACATCGACTCGATCGGTGTGGCCGAATTCGTTGCCCTGGCCGACCAGTACGCCGACCTGGGGCCGCTGTACCACCCGACCGCGAAGCTGCGCGAAATGGCCAAGAACGGCCAGCGCTTCTTCAACTGAGTGGTCAACGAGCTAGAGCGAGAGATTTGATATGAGCCTGAATCCAAGAGACGTGGTGATTGTCGACTTCGGTCGCACCCCCATGGGCCGCTCCAAGGGTGGCATGCACCGCAACACCCGCGCCGAAGACATGTCCGCGCACCTGATCAGCAAGCTGCTGGAGCGCAACGACAAGGTCGACCCGAAAGAAGTCGAAGACGTGATCTGGGGCTGCGTCAACCAGACCCTGGAGCAGGGCTGGAACATCGCCCGCATGGCGTCGCTGATGACCCAGATCCCGCACACTTCGGCCGCGCAGACCGTCAGCCGCCTGTGCGGCTCGTCGATGAGCGCGCTGCAAACCGCTGCCCAGGCGATCATGACCGGCAACGGCGATGTATTCGTGGTCGGCGGCGTCGAGCATATGGGCCACGTCAGCATGATGCATGGGGTCGATCCCAACCCGCACATGTCGCTGCACGCGGCAAAGGCGTCCGGGATGATGGGCCTGACCGCCGAGATGCTGGGCAAGATGCATGGCATCAGCCGTGAACAACAGGACCTGTTCGGCCTGCGTTCGCACCAGCTCGCCCACAAGGCGACGGTCGAAGGCAAGTTCAAGGACGAGATCATCCCGATGCAGGGCTATGACGAGAACGGTTTCCTGAAGGTTTTCGACTTCGACGAGACCATTCGCCCGGAGACCACCCTCGAGGGCCTGGCGTCGCTGAAACCGGCGTTCAACCCCAAAGGCGGCACCGTGACGGCCGGTACTTCGTCGCAGATTACCGACGGTGCTTCGTGCATGATCGTCATGTCTGGCCAGCGCGCCATGGACCTGGGCATCCAGCCACTGGCGGTGATCCGCTCGATGGCGGTAGCCGGTGTCGACCCGGCGATCATGGGCTACGGCCCGGTGCCAGCGACCCAGAAAGCCCTCAAGCGCGCCGGCCTGACCATGGCCGATATCGACTTCATCGAGCTCAACGAAGCCTTCGCCGCACAGGCCCTGCCAGTGCTCAAAGACTTGAAAGTGCTCGACAAGATGGATGAGAAGGTTAACCTGCACGGCGGCGCCATCGCTTTGGGCCATCCGTTCGGTTGCTCTGGTGCACGTATTTCCGGCACCCTGCTCAATGTCATGAAGCAGAACGGCGGTACTCTGGGCGTGGCGACCATGTGCGTCGGCCTCGGCCAAGGTATCACCACTGTCTTCGAACGCGTCTGATCGCGTTGCGGGACAGCAGCCGGGGCCTTGTGCCCCGGTTTTTGTTTTTTACAGAATTTGTTTCAAGAGGAAGGGCGACATGCAGATACAACCAGGCGTATACCGGCATTACAAAGGGCCTGAGTACCGTGTCTTCAGTGTTGCACGGCACTCCGAGAACGAAGAGTGGATGGTCTTCTACCAATGCCTGTATGGTGATTACAGTTTCTGGGTAAGGCCCCTTGCGATGTTCCTGGAGTCCGTCGAGGTTGACGGCGAGCAGGTGCCGCGCTTTGCTTTGGTCAAGGCCGAAGAAGGGCTGCCCGAGCTGTCTGGCAAGTCGCAAGCGTGATCGACCACGCTTGACCTCACTCTTTTGCCACTATATATAGCGGTGCCGCGTCTGGCACCTGACGCGTTTTTCATCTTCAGATTCAGGAATACTCCGATCCATGGGCAAATCGCTGGTCATTGTGGAATCCCCGGCCAAGGCCAAGACCATCAACAAGTACCTGGGCAACCAGTACGTGGTGAAGTCGAGTATCGGCCATATCCGAGACCTCCCCACCAGCGGTTCGGCCAGCGCAAGCAAAGAGCCGGCCGCCAAGCGTGGCAAGGCCGCTGCGGGTGAGGCTCCGGCGCTGTCGCCAAAAGAAAAGGCCCGTCGCCAGCTGGTGGCGCGCATGGGCGTCGACCCCGAGCACGGCTGGAAGGCCAAGTACGAGATCCTTCCCGGCAAGGAAAAGGTGATCGAAGAGCTGCGCCGCCTGGCCAAGGATGCCGACACCATCTATCTCGCAACCGACTTGGACCGCGAAGGGGAAGCCATTGCCTGGCACCTGCGCGAAGCCATCGGTGGTGACGACACCCGCTACAAGCGCGTTGTGTTCAACGAAATTACCAAGAAGGCTATCCAGGAAGCGTTCTCGCAGCCGGGCGAGCTGGACATCGACCGGGTCAATGCCCAGCAGGCGCGGCGCTTCCTCGACCGCGTGGTGGGCTACATGGTCTCGCCGCTGCTGTGGGCCAAGATCGCCCGAGGCCTGTCTGCCGGCCGCGTGCAGTCGGTGGCGGTGAAGCTGGTGGTCGAGCGTGAGCGCGAGATCCGTGCCTTCGTCCCGGAAGAATACTGGGAAGTGCATGCCGATCTCGGCACTGCCAAGAGCGCCAAGGTGCGCTTCGAAGTGGCGCGCGAGAAGGGCGAAGCCTTCAAGCCGCTGAACGAAGCCCAGGCCATGGCCGCGCTGGAGAAGCTCAAGGCTTCCAGCTACAGCGTGATCAAGCGCGAAGACCGCCCGACCAGCAGCAAGCCGTCGGCCCCGTTCATCACCTCCACCCTGCAGCAGGCCGCGAGCAACCGCCTGGGCTTCGGGGTGAAGAAGACCATGATGATGGCCCAGCGTCTGTATGAAGCGGGTTACATCACCTACATGCGTACCGACTCGACCAACCTGTCGGCCGACGCCCTGGACATGGCGCGCAGCTACATCGAGCGCGAGTTCGGCAAGCAGTACCTGCCGGAAGCCCCGCTGGTGTATGGCAGCAAGGAAGGCGCCCAGGAAGCGCACGAGGCGATTCGCCCTTCCGACGTCAACACCCATCCGACCAAGCTCAGCGGCATGGAACGGGACGCGGAGCGCCTGTACGAGCTGATCTGGCGCCAGTTCCTGGCCTGCCAGATGCCACCGGCGCAATACCTGTCCACCAGCGTTACCGTGGCCGCTGGTGACTTCGAGCTGCGCGCCAAGGGCCGCATCCTCAAGTTCGACGGTTACACCCGCGTGCTGCCACAACAGAGCAAGCCGGGCGAAGACGATGTGCTGCCGGAAATGGCCCAGGGCGAGGCGCTCAAGCTGATTCAGCTCGACCCGAGCCAGCACTTCACCAAGCCGCCAGCGCGCTTCACTGAAGCCAGCCTGGTCAAGGAAATGGAAAAGCGCGGCATTGGCCGCCCGTCGACCTATGCGGCGATCATTTCCACCATCCAGGACCGCGGTTACGTCACCCTGCACAACCGCCGTTTCTACTCCGAGAAGATGGGCGACATCGTCACCGAGCGCCTGTCGGAAAGCTTCTCCAACCTGATGGACTACGGCTTCACCGCCGGCATGGAAGAGAACCTCGACGACGTGGCCCAGGGCGAGCGTGACTGGAAGAACGTGCTCGACGAGTTCTACGGCGACTTCAGCAAGAAGCTGCTGACTGCCGAATCCGCCGAAAGCGGCATGCGTGCCAATCAGCCGACCATGACCAACATTCCGTGCAAGGAATGCGGCCGGCCGATGATGATCCGCACCGCTTCCACTGGCGTGTTCCTCGGTTGCTCGGGTTACAGCCTGCCGCCGAAAGAGCGTTGCAAGGCGACCGTGAACCTGGTGCCGGGCGACGAGATTGCCGCGGACGACGAGGGTGAATCGGAATCGCGCGTGCTGCTCGGCAAGCACCGCTGCCCGATCTGTGCCACGGCGATGGATGCCTACCTGCTGGACGAGAAGCACAAGCTGCACATCTGCGGTAACAACCCGGATTGCGCCGGATACGAAATCGAAGAGGGCAGCTACCGTATCAAGGGCTACGAAGGGCCGAGCCTGGAGTGCGACAAGTGCGGTAGCGAAATGCAGCTCAAGACGGGCCGTTTCGGCAAGTTCTTCGGTTGCACCAACCCGACGTGCAAGAACACCCGCAAACTGCTCAAGAGCGGTGAGGCGGCGCCACCTAAGATGGACAAGGTGGAAATGCCGGAGCTCAAGTGCGAGAAGGTCGACGACACTTACGTGCTGCGTGACGGCGCTTCGGGGCTGTTCCTGGCTGCCAGCCAGTTCCCGAAAAACCGCGAGACCCGGGCACCGCTGGTGCTGGAGATCGTGCCGCACAAGCACGAGATCGATCCGAAGTACCACTTCCTGTGCGATGCGCCGCAGAAGGACCCTGAAGGTCGCCCGGCGGTGATTCGTTACAGCCGCAAGACCAAGGAGCAGTATGTGCAGTCCGAGGTCGATGGTAAGCCGACTGGCTGGAAGGCTTTCTACGACGGTGGTGCGTGGAAGGTTGAAGACAAGCGCTGATCCATCAGTGCTGTGATTGGGGCCGCTTTGCGGCCCCAATCATTTATGATGCAGCTATCCGCCTTGCAGCCTCACGGAGGGCACTGAAATGGCCCAGGAACTCTACACCCGCACCAACCAGAAACTGTTCTTCGCAGGCCTCGCCCTGGAGTCGATGGCCAAGGCCGAACAGAGCCAGGCCATGAACGCCCAAGGCCTGGTCCAGGCCGAGCGCGAGTCGGCGCTGTTCCACCTGTACGGCGCGCTGTTGGGGCTGTGTCATGAAATCGGCGGTTTCTACCGCCTGCCCGTGGTGGCTTCGGTCGAGCAGGCGCTAGCCGACGATGCGCTGAACAACATCGCCATTCCTGAAGTTGCAGAGATGCTGGAGCTGGTTCGCCAACGCGAAACCTGGTTGGCGCAACTGCTCAGCGCTTATGCCGATTTGTTCCGACCACCGGTCGCGAAAAAAGCAGCAAAAACCGACGTTACCCAGCCACTGATTCAGGCCGTCAATCTCGATGAGCCCGAGCACCCAGCGCTTTCGCGGGAAGAGCTGGAAAGCTGGCGTAATAACCTAAAAGGCTTGGTGAGACGTTTCCGCGACGCGTTGAGTGAGTGCTGATAGCCGCAACGGCTGGTACACTAGCCGCCTTTCGTGGAGAACAGCCCTATATGTCTACGTCGTTTCTGGAAATTGTCGAGTTGCCTGATGGCCGTATCGAGCTGCGTCGCGCCGAGGATGAAGGCTCCCTGGTAACCCTGGATTTCTCGGAAGACGCCAAGGCGTTCCTGCAGGGCCAACATGTCGAAGTTGCCAAGGCCATGCTGAGCGTTGGCGTACAGATGGCTGGTCGCCTGATGGATGGTGAGCTGGAGCGCGACGAAGGGCCGCGCGTGCTCCACTAGAGCGTCTGCTTGTACTGCTTCACAGGCAAAGCCTGAACATCAGCCGAGGCGGATGTTCAGGCTTTGTGCGTTTCCGGCACTGGCTGCACGTAACAGTTGTTGGCGAGCGGTAGCGTTGACGCTGCCAAGCCAGCTGACGACCGTGTGGCTGCGGCCCAGGCGCAGCGCTTCGCAAGCCAGTTGCAGCGCGCTTTGATTGCCGCGGGGATGTAGTAGCAGGATCCGTTCGCGGTTGAGCCCGGCATCGCGCAGCCAGGCCTGGGTCAGGCTGGCCGGTGGAGCGATCAGCGTCAGCCAGCGGGCTTCTTCCTCTTCGCTCAGCTCGCGCAGCACCGGTGCCAACAGGCTCTGGCAGTGTTCGGGGGCGCCACGCAGGGACAGCTCGCTGAACAGCTCCGGATGGCTGCTCTTGCGTGCCTGCTCGCTGGCCTTCAGGCCTGGCAGTACCGGCTGGGCGAGAAACGCTTCGAACAGTGGAAGCTGGACCTGCTGATGTGCTTGGATAGACTGCTGCATGACGCCTCCTGGATCAGCGGCGAATGACGCCGACACTCAAACCCTCGATCACCAGTTCCTGTTCTTTCAGGTCGACTTCGATGGGGGCGAACTCGGGGTTTTCGGCGATCAGCCAGACCTTGCTGCCTTCGCGCTTGAAGCGCTTGACGGTCACTTCATCGCCGATGCGGGCGACGACGATCTGGCCATTACGGGCTTCGCGGCAAGTGTGCACGGCCAGCAGGTCGCCGTCGAAGATGCCGACATCCTTCATGCTCATGCCGTGCACGCGCAACAAATAGTCGGCGGGGGGGTGGAAGAAGGTCGGGTTGATGTTGCAGGATTGCTCGATGTGCTGCTCGGCGAGAATAGGGGCGCCAGCCGCTACGCGGCCGATGATCGGCAAGCCGTTTTCTTCGGCCTTGGCCTCGAAACCCGGGATGCGGATGCCGCGGGAAGCGCCCGGGGTCATTTCGATCGCGCCTTTACGGGCGAGGGCCTTGAGGTGCTCCTCGGCGGCGTTCGGCGACTTGAAGCCCAGCTCCTGAGCGATTTCCGCACGCGTCGGAGGGAAGCCGTTGTCTTCGAGGCAGCGTTTGATGAAGGCGAGGATCTCGGCTTGGCGTGGCGTCAGTTTCAACATGGCAGGCGCTCTGTCTTTTTATACAGTGACTGGAATTATATACAGTACTGGATGCGCTGCAAGCACAAAGCAACGGGAAATACGCAGGATGACACTTGCAGCCTGCAGTCTGGCGCTTTTAAATGGCGACCGCCCAGTCACCGAGCCTTGACATAAGCAGGCCTGAAACGTATGTTTCAAACACCTGTTTGTCTCTGTCTGGCGGAGTAGTGATGGCCCAATCTGAAACCGTTGAACGCATCCTCGATGCTGCCGAGCAGCTGTTCGCGGAACGAGGCTTCGCGGAAACCTCATTGCGGCTGATCACCAGCAAGGCCGGGGTCAACCTGGCAGCGGTCAACTATCACTTCGGCTCGAAGAAGGCGCTGATCCAGGCGGTCTTCTCGCGCTTCCTCGGGCCGTTCTGTGCCAGCCTGGAACGCGAACTGGAACGGCGTCAGGCCAAGCCCGAGCAAAAGCCCAGCCTCGAAGAGCTGCTGGAAATGCTGGTGGAGCAGGCGCTAGTCGTGCAACCGCGCAGCAATAACGACCTGTCGATCTTCATGCGCCTGCTGGGCCTGGCCTTCAGTCAGAGCCAGGGCCACTTGCGGCGCTATCTTGAGGACATGTACGGCAAGGTGTTCCGCCGCTACATGCTGCTTGTGAATGAAGCCGCACCGCGCATTCCGCCGCTGGAGCTGTTCTGGCGCGTGCATTTCATGCTCGGTGCTGCGGCGTTCAGCATGTCCGGGATCAAGGCGTTGCGCGCCATTGCCGAGACCGATTTCGGCATCAATACTTCGATCGAGCAGGTCATGCGCCTTATGGTACCGTTCCTGGCCGCCGGCATGCGTGCCGACACCGGTGTCACCGACAACGCCATGGCCAGTGCCCAGCTGCGCCCGCGGAGCAAGACTGGCAGCAGCACCGCCAAGGCCTGAAGGCTGGGCGGGGCGGGGCGCTTCGGCTAAGCTAGCGCCCATGCCTGACCTCGATTTCCTGCACATCTCCCTCGCCGACCAGTGCCTCTATGGCTTTGCCCAGGGCCAGCTGCGCGTGCGCCTTGCGGTGTCCACTGCGCGCAATGGTGCGGGTGAGCGCATCGGCTCGGGTTGCACGCCGCGAGGGCTGCAACTGGTGCGTGCACGGATCGGCGCGGGCTTGCCAGTCAATGCCGTGCTGCAAGGCCGGCGCTGGACCGGCGAGGTCTGGTCGCCAGCGCTGCACGCGCAGCATCCAGGGCGTGACTGGATCCTGACCCGCATCCTCTGGCTCAGTGGCTGCGAGCCGGGCATCAACCGCCTGGGCAGTGTCGACACCTTTCGCCGCTATATCTATCTGCACGGCACGCCAGACACGGAACCCTTGGGCGTGCCGCTGTCCCATGGCTGCATACGTTTGCGCAACACCGATCTGCTTGGCCTGTTCGAGCGCGTTCCGGCACATTGCCCGGTGCGTATCGACGAGGCCGCCTGCCCCCAGTGGGCTTCACTGAATCTGCAATGAAGGATTGCCTATGACCGCCAGCCTGCAAGGCTCCCTGATGGTGGATATCGCCGGTAAATGGCTGACTGCCGAAGATCGCCAGCTCCTGCGCCAGCCGGAAGTGGCCGGCCTGATCATCTTTGCCCGCAACATCGACAGCCCGCGCCAGGTGCGCGAGCTGTGCGCTTCGATCCGCGCCATCCGCCCCGACCTGATCCTGGCGGTCGACCAGGAAGGCGGGCGGGTACAGCGTCTGCGCCAGGGCTTCGTGCGCCTGCCGGCGATGCGCGCCATTGCCGACAATGCCAACGCCGAATACCTGGCCGAGCAGTGCGGCTGGCTGATGGCGACCGAAGTGCTGGCAGTCGGCCTCGACCTCAGCTTCGCTCCAGTGCTCGACCTCGACCACCAGCGCAGCGCGGTGGTAGGCAGCCGTGCCTTCGAAGGTAACCCTGAGCGTGCTACACAGCTGGCCGGCGCGTTCATTCGTGGCATGAATGCAGCGGGCATGGCGGCCTGTGGCAAGCACTTCCCGGGGCATGGCTGGGCCGAGGCGGATTCGCACGTAGCGATTCCTACCGACGAGCGCAGCCTCGATCAGCTGCGCCAGGCGGACCTGGTGCCGTTCTCACGCCTCAGCGGGCAATTGGCGGCGGTGATGCCGGCGCATGTGATCTACCCGCAGGTCGACAACCAGCCGGCCGGGTTCTCGCGGCGCTGGCTGCAGGACATACTGCGTGGCGAGCTGGGCTTTGACGGAGTGATCTTCAGTGACGACCTGTCCATGGCCGGTGCGCATGTGGTTGGTGATGCCGCCAATCGCATCGAGGCGGCGCTGAGCGCCGGGTGCGACATGGGCCTGGTGTGCAACGACCGGGCAGCGGCGGAGCTGGCGTTGACCGCAGCGCAGCGCTTGAAGGTCAAGCCGTCGCCGCGCATTGCGCAGATGCGTGGGCGTGGTTTTGCGCGTACCGATTATCGCCAGCAGCCGCGTTGGTTGGAGGCCCTGGGGGCCTTGAAAGACGCACAACTGGTCGATTGACTGTACTGGCCTCTTCGCGGGACAAGCCCGCTCCTACAGGACTTCACCTACCTCAAGAACGGTGCGCTACCTGTAGGGGCGGGCTTGTCCCGCGAAGAGGCCGGTACAGGCTAGCGCCCACGCTTGCCTGGCAACGGCGCAAACAGCGCCTCGATCTCCTCATCCCCCAGCCGCCATTGCCCCGCCTGCCCACCATCGAGCAGGCTCGCCGCCAGTGCTGCCTTTTCCTGCTGCAGCGCCTGGATCTTCTCTTCCACCGTCCCCCGGGTAATCAGCTTGAACACGAACACCGGCTTGTCCTGGCCAATCCGGTAGGCGCGGTCGGTCGCCTGGTTCTCGCTGGCCGGGTTCCACCACGGGTCGAAGTGGATCACGGTGTCCGCAGCGGTGAGGTTCAGCCCCACACCCCCAGCCTTGAGGCTGATCAGGAATACTTCGCTGTCCCCCTGCTGGAACTGTTGCACCGGCGTGCGCCGGTCGCGGGTGTCGCCGGTAAGCAGGCTGTAGCGGATCTTGCGCTTTTCCAGCTCCTGCTCGATCAGCGCCAGCATCGAAGTGAACTGCGAGAACAGCAGAACCCGGCGGCCCTCGCTGAGCAGCTCTTCGAGCATCTCCAGCAGCGCACCTAGCTTGCCTTTGTCGGCCTGGTTGCCCTTGGTCTCGACACCTTTGACCAGGCGCAGGTCGCAGCACACCTGGCGCAGCTTGAGCAGGGCGTCGAGGATCACGATCTGGCTGCGCGCCGCGCCATTGCGGGCGATTTCGTCGCGGACCTTCTTGTCCATGGCCACGCGCACCGCTTCATAGGTGTCGCGTTGGGCGTCACTGAGTTCAACCCAGTGGACCATTTCAGTTTTGGCCGGCAGCTCGGTGGCCACCTGTTCCTTGGTGCGGCGCAGCAGGAATGGGCGCACCCGGCTGACCAGGTGGGCCAGGCGCTCGGTATCGGCGTGGCGTTCGATCGGGGTGCGGTAATCCTGGTTGAAGCGTTTCACGTCACCCAGCCAGCCGGGCATGAGGAAGTGGAAGATCGACCACAGCTCACCCAGGTTGTTCTCCATTGGCGTGCCGGTCAGGCACAGGCGCTGGTTGGCCTGCAGCTCGCAGACGGCGAGGGCGGCCTTGCTGGTGCTGCTCTTGATGTTCTGCGCCTCGTCCAGCACCAGCACATGCCAGGCTTGAGCGCTCAGGTGTTCCAGGTCGCGTGGTACCAGGGCATAGGTGCTGAGCACCAGGTCGTATTCGTGCAGCTTGGCGAAGTGCTTGCTGCGGCCCGGTCCGTGCAGGGCCAGAACACGCAGGCCAGGGGCGAAGCGTTGGGCTTCGTCGAGCCAGTTGGGCACCAGGCTGGTGGGCATCACTGCCAGTGCCGGGGCGGTCAGGCGCCCGGCCTGTTTTTCCAGCAGCAGGTGGGCCAGGGCCTGCAGGGTCTTGCCCAGCCCCATGTCATCGCCAAGGATGCCGCCGGTGCCCATTTCGCGCAGGGCCTGCAGCCAGTTCAGGCCCTGCTGCTGGTAGGGCCGCAAGGTGGCGTTGAGCCCGACCGGCACTTCGACCTGCAAGTCGCGGGCATCGCGCAGGCGTCGGCCGAGGTCGCGCACATGGGCGCCGCCTTCCCAGTGCAGTGGCAGGTGTTCGATGTCGTTCAGGCGTGCGGCGTCGGCGCGGTCCATGCGCAGGGTCGGGCCGACCGCATCCTCGTGCAGGTACAGCTCGCCGAGTGTGCCCATCACCGCCTTGATGCGGCCGTAGGGCAGGGCGACGCGCAGCGCCGGGCTGTCCAGGCGGCCACGGTTGAGGTCGATCAGCAGGTGCTCGTCGTCGCTGCGCCGCGCCAGCTCGCTGGGGCGCAGCAGCTCGGGGTTGCTACGCAGCAGTTGCAGCACGATCGGCAGCAGGCTGTGGCGCTGGCCTTCGACCACGATGCCCAGTTCCAGGTCGAACCATTCATGCCCAGGCGCTTCGTCGATGCTGGCGTACCAGTCGTCCACCTCCTGCAGGTTGAAGGCGAAGTCGCGGTGGGTGTCGATGTCCCAGCCGGCCTCGCGCAAGCGTGGCAGGCTCTCACGGGCGAAGCGCAGCCAGGCCTCGTCGTCGGGCAGCTGGAGCATCTCGCCAGCGCTGTCGGGCAAGGCTTTGCTCTGCCGGGTGGCGGGCTTGAAACCGAGGTCGCGCAGCACCTTGCGCAGCGCCTGCTCGGCCTGGGGCTGGCGGCGGATGCGCTGGCTGGTGGCGTCGACCAGGCGGGTCAATGGCTTGTCGTCGCTGCCGCTGGCGCGCAGGCCGTCGTAGTCGAACGCCAGTGCGGCGCGGTGCTGCATCTGCCGTTGCATGCGCCCGGTCTTGGGCGTGTAGGCACTGAATTCGAGGCTGCCAAGGGTCAGATGAGGTTTGGGGTGGATATCGTCGATCACTTGCACATCTACGGTCGTGGGCGTGGGAACCCGGTGATTCAGGGCTTTTAGCTTATGGCTGAGGGGCACCACGAGGTGTTCCGGCACATCGGGCGCGATCGTCAGCTGCATGGCGATGTGCGGGTCCAGGGTGTGCTCGACCCTGCCGACTTCCCGGGTCATGACATCGAAATAGTAAAGCGGTAGCAACGGTATGACGCAGAGCAACCGTTCTTCGCCGCTGCACCAGACGCCTCGGTAGTTGCCATTGTCCAGGCGCACCCAGCGAAACTCGGCAGGGCGTGCAGCACCTTCCTGAAGTAGCGGCAAATCGACATCAAAAAACATCCGGCCGGTTTCCAGGGCGCGCTGGAACAGCTCGCCTCCTTCCTGGCCTTTGAGTGGATAGCCACGGTCCTGGTAGCCGCCCTGATTGAGTGCGGACAACAGACGCAGAATGCGGATGTCATCATCCGTGACGAAGCGCGGCGGTTCGTACAGGAATTCGTAAAGAGACTGGACGCGGCTGTAGCGGATGCCATCTTCAGTGCGCGTGCCCTTGCGTACCTGCAAGGCGCAACCTGCACCTTCGGTCAGTTTGAGCTGATAGCACACCATGCGGCCGCGTTTGTCTTGCGAGTCGGCGGTTCTAGGTGGCGCCTGTTCCAGGTCGGTGAGCCAGCGCTGCAGTTCAGCGGGCAGTGTGCCCTGGCTTTGCGCAGGTGTGGAGTACGGGTCACTCAGTAAAAAGAGCGCGGCTGCGCAGTGTTTGCAGTTGTGCCCCACGGGGCAGCTGCACTGGCCGCGCACGTGGCAGCGGCCGTTGACGGCATTGACGGTGATGGTTTGCCGATAATGGTTGCCTTCGCTCCCTTTGCAGTTGGCCTCGATGATCGCCCCCGAGCAGCTTTCGATCTCGACCTTGCCTTCTTCGGCGTACCGTTCGGCACGCTTGAGGGTTGCCTGGCTGAACGATTGGGTCCAGTTCGGATATTCGTTCAGCAACGCCAAGGCATCATGCTTCATCGGCTTACTGCTCCATCATCTCCGGGTCCATCACTGGCATCTTCGGCGTGCCCGGTGGCGTGACCTTCAGCAGCAGCGCCAGGTGGCCGCCATCAAGGAAGGTCAGCTGGCCGCCTTTCATGTTGCTGTTGCTCTGCTTGAACTGCTCGCTTTGCAGCACGTTACCGTTGCTGTCGAGCTGGTTGACCCAGAAGTTGGCCTCTACGGCGATGAAGCGACCGGCAGTAATGCCCAGGTTGCCCTCGATGGGGAAGTGGCCGAACTGCTCGTTGCCGACGCCCAGGGCGATGCGGCTGGTGTCGCTGCTGACCGGCTGCTGCCAGGCCTTGTGCAACAGCACGGTGTAGTCGGCGGTGGCCTTCAGCCGGGTGGCCTCGTCCTGCAGGGCCAGCGGGCGTTCGGCGCCCTTGTCCAGGCGCGGGGCGCCGGCGCTCCAGTCTTCCGGGGCGAACGGGCTGGTGAAGGCGGGCACGCTGTTCTGCCGCACCAGGATCATTTCCACCTGATACATCCCTTCGGCAAAGGCGGCTGGCGCGAACAGCGCGAGCAGCAGGGTCAGGCAACGGATGGCACGCATGGATCTTCCTTAGGCAGGCTTTGGGGTCAGGCGCTCGAACAGCGCCTCCAGGGTATTGAAGCGTTCTTCGGGGCGTTCCATCGGTACCAGGAAGCGGAACTGCGTTGCGCCTTCGAACTTGTAACGTTTGGGCTGGCCCTGGATCAGCTTGATCAGGGTCAGCGGATCGACCGGGGTCTCGGCTTCGAATTCGAGCTTGCCGCCGTTGGGGCCAGCGTCGACCTTCTTGATGCCGAGGGTTTCCGCCTGCAGCTTGAGCTGGGTCAGGCGCATCAGGTTCTTGGTCGGCTCGGGCAGCAGGCCGAAGCGGTCGATCATCTCCACTTGCAGGTCCTTGAGGCCTTCTTCGTCGGCCGCCGAGGCAATGCGCTTGTAGAGGATCAGGCGGGCGTGCACGTCGGGCAGGTAGTCCTCGGGGATCAGCGCCGGCAGGCGCAGGTTGATTTCCGGGCCGCCGCCCAGCGGCTGCTCGAGGTTGGGCTGGGTACCCTTGCGGATGGCCTTGACCGCACGTTCGAGCATTTCCATGTACAGGGTGAAGCCCACCGCCTGGATCTGCCCGCTTTGGCCTTCGCCAAGCAGCTCGCCGGCACCGCGGATTTCCAGGTCGTTGGTGGCCAGCACGAAGCCGGCACCGAGGTCCTGGGTATTGGCGATGGCCTCCAGGCGCTTTTCGGCGTCGGCGCTGATCTTCTGCCGTTGCGGCGTCAGCAGGTAGGCGTAGGCCTGGTGGTGGCTACGGCCAACGCGGCCGCGCAGCTGGTGCAGCTGGGCCAGGCCAAACTTGTCGGCACGCTCGATGACGATGGTGTTGGCACTGGGCACGTCGATGCCGGTCTCGATGATGGTCGAGGCAATCAGCACGTTGAAGCGCTTGTGGTAGAAGTCGCTCATCACCTGTTCCAGATCGCGCTCGCGCATCTGCCCGTGGCCGATGCCGATACGCGCTTCCGGGACCAGTTCGGCCAGGTCGGCGGCGCACTTCTCGATGGTTTTCACATCGTTGTGCAGGTAGTACACCTGGCCGCCGCGCAGCAGCTCACGCAGCAGCGCTTCCTTGACCGTGCTCTTGTTCTGCTCCATGACGAAGGTGCGCACCGACAGGCGTCGCGCCGGCGGGGTGGCGATGATCGACAGGTCGCGCATGCCCGCCACCGCCATGTTCAGCGTGCGCGGGATCGGCGTGGCGGTCAGGGTGAGGATGTCCACTTCGCTGCGCAGGGCCTTGAGCTGCTCCTTCTGGCGCACGCCGAAACGGTGTTCCTCGTCGATGATCGCCAGGCCCAGGTCCTTGAAACGCACGTCATCCTGCAGCAGCTTGTGGGTGCCGATGAGGATATCGATCTTGCCTTCGGCGAGGTCGGCGGCCGCAGCGGCCACTTCCTTGGCCGACTTGAAGCGGCTCATCACTTCGACCTTCACCGGCCATTCGGCGAAGCGGTCGCGGAAGCTGTTGTAGTGCTGCTGGGCAAGCAGGGTGGTTGGCACCAGCACCGCCACCTGGCGGCCACTGTGCACGGCGATGAAGGCTGCGCGCATGGCCACTTCGGTCTTGCCGAAACCGACGTCGCCGCACACCAGGCGGTCCATCGGCTTGGGTGCCAGCATGTCGACGCGCACCGCCTCGATCGCCGCTTGCTGGTCGGGGGTCTCCTCGAACGGGAAGCCTGCGCTGAACGTGGCGTAATCGGCAGCCGGGTCGGCAAAGGCATAGCCCTTGCGCGCGGCGCGGCGGGCATAGATGTCGAGCAGCTCGGCTGCCACGTCGCGAACCTGTTCGGCGGCCTTGCGCTTGGCTTTCTGCCAGGCTTCGGAACCCAGCCGGTGCAGTGGCGCCAGGGCGTCATCGCTGCCGGTGTAGCGGGCGATCAGGTGCAGGTTGGCCACCGGCACATACAGCTTGGCGCCCTCGGCGTATTCCAGGGTGAGGAATTCGGCGGCCTGGCCGTCGATCTCCAGGGTGGCAAGGCCCAGGTAGCGGCCCACACCATGGTCGATGTGCACCACCGGTGCGCCTTCGCGCAGCTCGGTGAGGTTCTTGATGACCGCGTCGTTGGCCGCCTCGCCGCGTTTTTCGCGGCGCCGGCGTTGCATCACGCGCTGGCCGAACAGCGGGCTCTCGGCGACCAGAGCGACGGCCGGGTCTTCCAGCAGCAGGCCGTCGTCGAGCGGGGCGATGGTGATCGCCAGGCGCTCCCGGCCGGTAATGAAGTCGGCCCAGCTGTCGACCGTCTGCGGGCGCAGCTTGAGGCGTTCGAGCAGCTCCAGCAGTACCTCGCGGCGGCCCGCCGATTCGGCGGTGAACAGCACGCGGCCGCTGAACTGGTCGAGGAACCCGGCCAGGGCCGCCAGCGGCTGGTTGGCCTTGGCTTCGATGGCCAGGTTGGGCAGGGCGCGCGCCGGGAAGCGTTCGCGGCCGGCACCGGCTTCGAGGTCGTCGGCGCTGACCACCACCCGTGGCCACTGCTTGAGCTGGGCGAAGCAGTCTTCCACCGGCAGGAACAGTTCGGCCGGCGGCAGCAGTGGGCGGGTCAGGTCGCCACGGCGTTCTTCATAGCGCCCGCGCACGTCGTTCCAGAAGTGCTCGGCAGCCTGCTCGACGCCCGGCAGCGAGAACACCTGGGTGTCGGCGGGCAGGTAGTCGAACAGGGTCGAGGTTTCTTCGAAGAACAGTGGCAGGTAGTACTCGATGCCAGCGGGAATGATGCCGCTGGCCAGGTCCTGGAAGATCGCGCTGCGGCGGAAATCGACATCGAAGCGCTCACGGAAGCGCGCCTTGAAGCGGGTCACCTCTTCCTTCTGCATGGGGAACTCGCGCGCCGGCAGCAGGCGGATCGAGTCGACCTTGTCGATCGAGCGCTGGGTCTCCGGGTCAAAGGTGCGCAGGGTCTCGATCTCGTCATCGAACAGGTCGATGCGATAGGGCAGCTTGCTGCCCATCGGGAACAGGTCGATCAATGCGCCACGCACGGCGAACTCGCCATGCTCGTAGACCGTGTCGACGCAGCGGTAGCCGGTGGCTTCCAGGCGCGTGCGCATCTGTTCGACGTCGATGGTCTGGCCCACGTCCAGCACCAGGCTGCTGCCCAGCAGGAAGCGCGTGGGGGCCAGGCGGTGCAGGGCGGTGGTGATCGGTACTACCAGAATGCCGTGGCTCAGCTCCGGCAGCCGGTAGAGGCTGGCGATACGCTGGGAAATGATGTCCTGGTGTGGCGAGAACAGGTCGTAGGGCAGGGTTTCCCAATCGGGAAACGGCAGCACCGGCAGTTGCGGAGCAAAGAAGCGCAGCTCCTGTTCCAGACGATCGGCCGCCTGACTGTCGGCGGTCAGCAGCAGGGTGAAGCGGCCCGCGCTGCTGGCGGCCTCGGCGATGGCCAGGCTGAGGGCGGCACCGGGCAGGTTGCCCCAGGTTTGTTTGCCGGCCGTGGCCGACATTTGCGGAAGGCGCAGAACTGACACGGGAGATTGCACTCCAAGCGTTGCGGCAAAGAGATCGATTGTACCGGTGACGGTGCCTGCTGTCAGGCCTCGACAGGCCATGAACTGCGGGCTTTGCCATCGGCGACAGGCGCTCATTGCCGGTTACGCGCAGGGGCGTCATAATGTAGCCCCTTTTTTCTGTCCCTACATGTGGAAGGTTCCCGTGACTCAGAAGCCCGACCAGTGTCTTGGTGAGTGGATTGATCGTGAAGCTCTGGCTGAAGCGATGATCCCGCTTATCGGTCAGCTCTACCGCAACAACAACGTGGTGAGCTCGATTTATGGCCGCAGCCTGATCAACCGTTCGGTTATCTCGATCCTCAAAGCCCACCGCTTTGCGCGTCACCGTCAGACCGACGAGACCGAACTGTCCGTACACGAGACATTCCCCCTGCTCAAGGCCATGAGCGAGCTGAAACTGGGCGCCGCTTCGGTCGACCTGGGCAAGCTGGCCAACAAGTTCAAGCAGGAAGGCAATGGCCGAACTGCCGAGCAGTTTGTCCGTGAAGAACTGGCCGACGTGGTTGGTCAGCAGAACGCTTCGGCTCGCAAGGGTACCGACGTCGTCCTGTACGGCTTCGGCCGCATTGGCCGCCTGCTGGCGCGCATCCTGATCGAGAAGACCGGTGGCGGCGACGGCCTGCGCCTGCGTGCCATCGTCGTGCGCAAGGGCGCCGAGAACGACCTGGTCAAGCGCGCCAGCCTGCTGCGCCGTGACTCGGTGCATGGCCCGTTCGATGGCACCATCACCATCGACGAAGCCAACAACACCCTCACTGCCAACGGCAACCTGATCCAGATCATCTACGCCAAGAGCCCGAGCGAAGTCGACTACACCCAGTACGGCATCAACAATGCGCTGATCGTCGACAACACCGGCGTGTGGCGTGACGCCGACGGCCTGGGCCAGCACCTGGCCTGCCCGGGCGCTGCCCGCGTGATCCTCACCGCACCTGGCAAGGGCGCGCTGAAAAATATCGTGCACGGCATCAACCACGGCGACATCACTGCCGATGACAAGATCATCTCGGCAGCCTCCTGCACCACCAACGCCATCGTGCCGGTGCTCAAGGCCATCAACGACCAGTACGGCATCGTCAACGGCCACGTCGAAACCGTTCACTCGTTCACCAACGACCAGAACCTGATCGACAACTTCCACAAGGGCAGCCGCCGTGGCCGCGCCGCGCCGCTGAACATGGTCATCACCGAAACCGGCGCCGCCACCGCTGCCGCCAAGGCACTGCCAGTGCTGAAGGGCAAGCTGACCGGCAACGCCATTCGCGTTCCGACGCCGAACGTTTCGATGGCCATTCTCAACCTGAACCTCGAGAAGCCGACCACCCGCGACGAGATCAACGAGTACCTGCGCCAGACCGCCATGCACTCGGAGCTGCACAAGCAGATCGACTACGTCAGCTCGCAGGAAGTGGTTTCGACCGACTTCGTCGGTTCGCGCCACGCCGGTGTGGTGGATGCCGAGGCGACCATCGCCAACGACAACCGCGTTGTCCTGTACGTCTGGTACGACAACGAATTCGGTTACAGCTGCCAGGTCGTTCGCGTGATGGAAGAGATGTCGGGTGTGAACCCGCCAGCGTTTCCACGCTGATTCGCTTGTAAGCGCATGAAAAAACGGGAACCTTCGGGTTCCCGTTTTTTTTGCCTGGCATTTGTGGTCATCTGTGCCGGCCCTTTCGCGGGGCAAGCCCGCTCCTACAGGGAAAAGCGATCGCCTGTAGGAGCGGGCTTGCCCCGCGAAAGGGCCGGCACAGGCAATCGAGAACTCGATATTGCGCGCACTCCTTTCAATATTGTTGATGCTCCTCAGCGCCTGCAACCAGGGCCCGACTCTGGAGCGCCTGGGCGGCCCGACCATGGGCAGCAGCTACAGCATCCAGTACGTCCGCGAGCCCGGCGGCCCGGCCCCGGCCCAGGTCCAGGCAGCGGTCGAAAGCCTGCTCAACGACATCGATCAGCATTACTCGACCTACCGCGGCGACTCCACGGTCAGCCAGTTCAACCTGCTGCCCGCCAACCAGTGCATGGCCTTGCCGCCCGACATGCTCGAACTGGTCGCCTTCGGCCAGCACCTCGCAGAGCTGAGTGACGGCGCTTTCGACCTCACCGTCGAGCCGCTGCTCGACCTCTGGGGCTTCGGCCCGCAGGCCCGCCACGAACAGCTCCCCACCCCGCAGGCCCTGGCCCAGGCACGCCAGCGCGTCGGCTATCATCACCTGCGCGTCGACGGCCAGGCGCTGTGCAAGGACGCCCCGGTACAACTGGACTTCAACAGTATCGCTGCCGGCCATGCCGTCGACCTGATCGCCGAGCGCCTGCGCGCCATGGGCGTGGCCAGTTTCGTCGCCGAAGCCACCGGTGAGCTCAAGGCCGTGGGCCGCAAGCCCGATGGCAGCCCCTGGCGCATCGCCCTGGAACTGCCCCGCGAAGACCGCCAGATCGCCCGTCAGATCATTCCGGTCAATGGCCTGGGGGTATCGACCTCGGGTGACTATCGCCACTATTTCGAGGAGAATGGCCGGCGCTATTCACACACCTTCGATGCCCGCCAGGGGCGCCCGGTCGACCACGACCTGGCCGCGGTTACCGTGCTCGATGCCTCGACGCTGCAGGCTGATGGCTATTCGACCCTGCTGTTGATCCTGGGGCCGGAGCGCGGCTGGGATTTCGCCCTGGCCCATGATCTTGCTGCGGTTTTGGTGACTCGGGGCGAAGGTGGCTTCGTCTCCCGAGCGACCCCGGCATTCGAGCAGGCGGTGAAAGGCGATTGAAAGCGTTGGCAGGGATGATCGCCGCCAGGGATCGGTGAATGACATGTAGTGCAGGTAAAAATGGCCTACGACGCGACCAAGGGTTAATGTGCGCGGCGTTCACGCTTGATTAGACTGCACCCGAATTTTCTCATGACGCCCCGGCGGCATGATCGAGTCCCGCGGGTAACCGTAACCCCGGGCCAGTTCTGAAGGAGTACGCATGGCTGTCTACAACTACGACGTAGTGGTGCTGGGTTCCGGCCCGGCCGGTGAAGGCGCGGCAATGAACGCCGCCAAAGCGGGGCGCAAGGTGGCAATGGTCGACAGCCGCCGTCAGGTCGGCGGCAACTGCACCCACCTGGGCACCATCCCGTCCAAGGCGCTGCGTCACTCGGTGCGGCAGATCATGCAGTTCAACACCAACCCGATGTTCCGCGCCATCGGTGAGCCGCGCTGGTTCTCGTTCCCGGACGTGCTCAAGAGCGCCGAGAAGGTCATTGCCAAGCAGGTCGCTTCACGTACCGGCTACTACGCCCGTAACCGCGTAGACCTGTTCTTCGGCACGGGCAGCTTCGCCGACGAGCAGACCATCGAAGTGGTCTGCCCCAATGGCGTGGTCGAGAAGCTCAACGCCAAGCACATCATCATCGCCACCGGCTCGCGCCCGTACCGCCCGGCGGACATCGATTTCCACCACCCGCGCGTCTACGACAGCGACACCATCCTCAGCCTGAGCCACACCCCGCGCAAGCTGATCGTCTACGGTGCCGGGGTAATCGGTTGCGAATACGCCTCGATCTTCAGTGGCCTGGGCGTGCTGGTCGAGCTGGTCGACAACCGCGGCCAGCTGCTGAGCTTCCTGGATTCGGAAATTTCCCAGGCGCTGAGCTACCACTTCAGCAACAACAACATCACCGTACGCCACAACGAAGAGTACGAGCGTGTCGAGGGCCTGGACAATGGTGTGATCCTGCACTTGAAGTCGGGCAAGAAGATCAAGGCCGACGCCTTGCTGTGGTGCAACGGCCGTACCGGCAACACCGACAAGCTGGGCCTGGAAAACATCGGCATCAAGGTCAATAGCCGTGGCCAGATCGAGGTCGACGAGGCCTACCGCACCAGCGTGCCGAACGTCTATGGCGCCGGTGACGTGATCGGTTGGCCAAGCCTGGCCAGTGCTGCCCACGACCAGGGCCGTTCGGCTTCCGGCAGCATCGTCGACAACGGCAGCTGGCGCTTCGTCAACGACGTGCCGACCGGCATCTACACCATCCCGGAGATCAGCTCTATCGGCAAGAACGAGCAGGAGCTGACCCAGGCCAAGGTGCCATACGAAGTGGGCAAGGCGTTCTTCAAGGGCATGGCGCGCGCACAGATCGCCGGCGAGCCGCAAGGCATGCTGAAGATCCTGTTCCACCGCGAAACCCTGGAAATCCTCGGCGTGCACTGCTTCGGCTACCAGGCTTCGGAAATCGTTCACATCGGCCAGGCGATCATGAACCAGCCGGGTGAGCAGAACAATCTGAAGTACTTCGTCAACACCACGTTCAACTACCCGACCATGGCCGAAGCCTATCGGGTAGCTGCCTACGACGGCCTGAACCGGCTTTTTTGAGCGGCTCCGGCCGGTGGCCTGAGCCGGTCGGGGAGACCGATTTCAGCCCTACCCGAGGGTGGTCTTGGCCAAACCGGGAAAGTCTGTAATCAGGCTGTCCACGCCAAAATCAGCGAGCCGGCGCATCAGCGCCGGTTCGTTGACCGTCCACACCGACACATGCAGACCCTGGCCCTGGGCTTTGAGCAGGCGCTCGGGGGTGCATAGTGTCCAGTTCAAAGCCAGCAGTTCGCAGCCATAGTTCTGCGCGACCTTCAACGGGTCGAGCCAGGCGTACTCGGCAACCAGCCCGCGTTTCACATCCGGTACCAGTTCTTGGGCCGCGCCCAGCACTTCCCGTGAACTGGAGGTGATGGTCACCTTGTCCAGCAGGCCGTATTGCTGCGCCAGTTCGCGGATCGCCAGCACGGTGGTGGCGGCGCGGGTGCGCGAGGCACTCTTGACCTCCAGCTGCCAATGCTCGAATGGGCACTTCTCGAACAGCTCTTCGAGTTTCGGAATAGGGCAGGGCTGCACGTGGCCCGGGCCACCCTTGCGCGCATCGATCTTGATCAATTCGGCAGCCGGGTGCTCGACCACCTTGCCGCGTCGGCCGGTGGTGCGCTTGAGGGTGGGGTCGTGGATCACCATCAGCTCGTTGTCGGCCGACAGGTGCAGGTCCAGTTCGCAGCGGGTTACGCCGTGGGACAGGCACTGCTGAAAACTCTTCAGGGTATTTTCGGGGGCTTCGCCCTTGGCGCCGCGGTGGCCGTAGATCAGGGTCACGTTCGTTCCTTCAAATCAGGGGGATAGGGCTCAGGAGGCGGGGCCGTCTTGTTCCAGTTGCTGGCGCCGTTGCTGCTGTTGGCGCTGCAGGATGTAGCGGGCCAGCAGTTGCCGTTGGGCATCGGTCATGTCGGTGAATTCCGTGCCGACCTCGAAATCGCCGTCCGGGCGCGGGTCGCAGTGGGTGACCTTGCCGCGCAGCAGCAGGCCGTGGGCGCGTGGCATCAGCACCATCTTCACCTTCACCCGGGTGCCGGGGGCGATCTGCTGGGGTTGCGCGAACTCGATGCCACCTTCGGAAATGATTACCCGCTGGGGTTGGCCGATTTCACCGAGCAGGGTTTGCGCGACCACTGCGCTGAGCAGGTCGAGGCGCTTGTTCTGCGCCCGCAGGAACGCCGCCAGGGTGCGGTCCTTCTCGCTCAGCTGGCGCAGCAGGTGCTGCGACTCGAAGTCGGACAGGTGCAGCTCGCTGAGCAGGTTGAACAGCGGTGAATCATCCTGCAACAGTTCTGCCTCAAGGGCTTCGGCCGCACTGAGGGGGCTGATTTCCAGTGCGATCCGATCTTCGATGCGGTAGTATTCGCGGCGATCTTCTTCGTCTAATGTCGTCATGGCGAACCCATGGTTGCGGCGGTGGTCCGAGTGTAAAGCCGCCGTAGGCGCCTCGCCACAAGGACGTTCCCTTTCATCCGAACAAGCCCCGACATGTTCAGACCTCTTTTCGCATTCATCGGTACGCGTTACACCCGTGCCAAGCGCCGTAACCACTTCGTCTCGTTCATTTCCCTGACCTCGATGATCGGCCTCGCCCTGGGCGTGGTGGTGATGATCGTGGTGCTCTCGGTCATGAACGGTTTTGATCACGAGATGCGTACCCGCGTGTTGGGCATGATCCCCCACGCCACGCTGGAGAGCGGCCAGCCGATCAACGACTGGTCTGCCCTTGCCCAACAAGTAAAGCAGAATCCGCAGGTGCTGGCGGTTGCCCCGTACACGCAGATGCAGGGCCTGCTGACCCATGACGGCAAGGTGCAGAAGGTGTTGCTCAATGGCATCGACCCGGCGCGCGAGCGCGAGGTGTCGATCATCGACAACTTCATCCAGCAAGGCAGCCTCGACAAGCTGGCGCCCGGCGAGTGGGGCATCATGATCGGCGACAAGGCCGCAGCCAAGCTGGGCGTCGCCATCGGCGACAAGCTGACCTTCGTCGCCCCCGAGGTCAGCGTGACCCCGGCCGGCATGTTCCCGCGCATGAAGCGCTTCACCGTGGTCGGCACCTTCCACGTTGGCGCGGGCGAGATCGACGGTTACCTGGGCCTGACCAACATCACCGACCTGTCCCGCCTGCACCGCTGGAAGCCGGACCAGGTCCAGGGCCTGCGCCTGAAGTTCGACGACCTGTTCCAGGCGCCGCGGGTGGCCTGGAGCATCGCCCAGCAGCTGGGCGACCAGGAGTACTACAGCCGCGACTGGACCCGTACCCACGGCAACCTGTACCAGGCGATCCGCATGGAAAAGGCCATGATCGGCCTGCTGTTGCTGCTGATCGTCGCGGTGGCGGCGTTCAACATCATTTCCACTCTGGTGATGGTGGTCAACGACAAGCGCGGCGATATCGCCATCTTGCGGACCCTGGGCGCCACGCCGGGGCAGATCATGCTGATCTTCATGGTCCAGGGCACGGTGATCGGGGTGATCGGCACCCTGATCGGCGCCGTGGTCGGGATCGTCGCCGCGCTGAACGTGAGCGCGGTGATCGCCGGCATCGAGAAACTGATCGGGCACAAGTTCCTCAACGCCGACGTCTACTTCATCGATTACCTGCCGTCGCAGATCCAGTCCCAGGACGTGTACATGGTCTGCGGTGCGGCGCTGGTCCTGAGTTTCTTCGCCACCCTGTACCCGGCCTGGCGTGCGGCCCGCACCCAGCCTGCAGAGGCGCTACGTTATGAGTGAGTCGCGCATGAGTGATAAAGCCGTTCTGAGTTGCCGCAACCTGGGCAAGTCCTACGACGAGGGCCCGGAGTCGGTGCAGGTACTGTCCGGGCTCAACCTGGAGCTGCATGCCGGTGAGCGCGTGGCCATCGTCGGCAGCTCCGGCTCCGGCAAGAGTACCTTGCTCAACCTGCTCGGCGGCCTCGACCGGCCGACCCAGGGCAGCGTATGGCTGGCCGGGGAAGAACTGTCGGCCCTCGGCGAGCGTGCGCGCGGCCTGCTGCGCAACCGCGAGCTGGGCTTCGTCTACCAGTTCCACCACCTGTTGCCAGAGTTCACCGCCATGGAGAACGTGTGCATGCCGCTGCTGATCGGCCGCACCGCCATTCCGCAGGCCCGTGAGCGTGCCGAAGCGCTGCTCAAGCGGGTCGGCCTGGGTCATCGTCTGCACCATAAGCCGGCCGAACTGTCCGGTGGCGAGCGCCAGCGGGTGGCGATCGCCCGTGCCCTGGTAAACCGCCCGGGCCTGGTGATGCTCGACGAGCCGACCGGCAACCTCGACCACCACACCGCTCAGGGCATCCAGGAACTGATGCAGGAGTTGTCCAGTGCGTCGCGCACCGCCTTCCTGGTGGTGACCCACGACCTCAATCTGGCACGCCAGATGGACCGCGTACTGAAGCTCGACGACGGCCACCTGGTGGCGATCTGACCGAGTGCACGGGGTGGCGATGCCACCCCGTTTTCCCGTTTTAATTGGGTGTTTCCAACATGTTCAGACCCTTGCCCATCTTCATTGGCGCGCGCTACACCCGGGCCAAGCGCCGCAACCACTTCATCTCGTTCATTTCGATGACCTCGATGATCGGCCTGTCGCTGGGCGTGCTGGCGATGATCGTGGTGCTGTCGGTGATGAACGGCTTCCAGCGCGAAATGAGCTCGCGCATTCTCGGCCTGGTGCCGCATGCCTCGATCCTTGGCGTGCAGCCGCTGGACGACTGGCGCAAGGCGGCCGACGCTGCGTTGCAGAACCCGGCCGTGATGGCCGCGGCGCCGATCACCGAGATGGAAGGCATGCTTTCGTACAAGGGGGCGATGCAGCCGATCCAGGTCAGCGGCATCGACCCGGCCGAGGAAGACAAGGTCTCGATCGTCGGCCAGCATATTGTTCAGGGCCGCCTGCAGAACCTGCAGCCGGGCGAGTACGGCGTGGTCATCGGCGAACTGACCGCGCGGCGCTTCCGCCTCAACACTGGCGACAAGCTGACCCTGATCGTGCCGGAAATCAGCAAGGAACCCGGCGGTATCACCCCGCGCATGCAGCGCCTGACTGTGGTTGGCATCTTCAAGGTCGGTGCCGAGCTGGACGGCTCGCAGGCCTACATGCATGTGGCAGATGCCGGCGAAATGCAGCGCTGGGCACCTGGCCAGGTACAGGGTGTGCGCCTGAAGCTGCATGACCTGTACGCAGCACCGCAGGTGTCCAAGGCAATCGCTGCGGGCTTGGGCGATGGCTACCGCGCCGATGACTGGTCGCACACCCAAGGGAGCCTGTTCAGCGCGATGAAGATGGAAAAGACCATGATCGGCCTGTTGCTGCTGATGATCATTGCGGTGGCGGCATTCAACATCATCGCCACCCTGGTGATGGTGGTGAACGACAAGGGGCCGGACATCGCCATCCTCCGTACCCTGGGTGCCACGCCTGCGCAGATCATGGGTACGTTCATGGTTCAGGGCAGCCTGATCGGCATTGTCGGCACCTTGATCGGCGGGGTGCTCGGGGTGATTGCCGCGCTCAATGTCAGCCAGATCGTCGGCTGGCTGGAGCGGGTGAGCGGGCAGCACATCTTCACTTCCGATGTTTACTTCGTCAGCAGCTTGCCGTCCGAACTGCAGGGCGGGGATGTGCTGATGATCTGTGCTGCCGGGTTGGTGATGAGCTTCCTGGCGACCATCTATCCGGCGTATCGGGCATCGCAGGTTCAGCCGGCGATTGGCCTGGCGGTCTGAGCCATCCAGCCAGGGCCTCTTCGCGGGGCAAGCCCGCTCCTACAGGTAACGCATTTCCCTGTAGGAGCGGGCTTGCCCCGCGATGGGCTGCAAAGCAGCCCCCCGTTTCACCGGATTTCAGGCAGCTCGATCACGAACTTTGTCCAGCCGTCCCCGCATTGCGCCCGAATACTCCCGCCATGGGCCTGCACGATCGATCGGGTAATCGCCAACCCCAACCCGGCATGCTCACTACTCCCTTCCCGCCGCGCCGGGTCCACCCGGTAGAAACGATCAAACAGGCGCGGTAACGCCGCCGCTTCGATTGCCGTCCCGGTATTGGCCACGCAAATCCGCAAGCCCGGCTCCAGCGTCACCCGTATCTGCCCGCCCGGCGGCGTGAAGCGCAAGGCATTGTCGAGCAGGTTGGACAGCGCCCGTCGCAGCATATGCCGATCCCCCTGCAAGACCGCCTCGCCTTCGCGCAGCAACTGCACCTCATTGTCCTCGGCCAACGGCGCGTAATATTCCAGCAGCGCGTCCACGTCATCGTGCAAGGCCAGCGCCGCCTGCCCCGGCACCAGCAGGCCGTGGTCGGCCTTGGCGAGGAACAGCATGTCGTTGATCATCTGCGCCATCCACTGCAGTTCTTCGAGGTTGCCATGCAGTGCTTCGCGGTATTCCTCCAGGCTGCGCGGGCGGGTGAGGGTGACCTGGGTGTGGGTCAGCAGGTTGGACAGCGGCGTGCGCAGCTCGTGGGCGATGTCGGCGGAGAACGCCGACAGGCGCTGGAAGGCGTCGTCCAGGCGTTGCAGCATGGCGTTCACGGTGGTGGCCAGTTCCGCCAGCTCCTCGGGCATTTGCACCACCGGCAGACGGGTGGTCAGTGAGCGCGCCGACACGCTGTTGGCCACCTGGCCCATCTGGCGCAGTGGGCGCAGGCCGCTGCGCGCGGCCCAGGCACCCAGCAGCGCAGTGGCCAGGGCCGACAGCCCGACGGTGAGCCAGATCAGGCGCTGCATGCCTTGCAGGAAGTGCTGGTGATGGGTGATGTCGAGAAACAGTGTCAGTTGCGCAGCCGTCTGATCGTCCGCCGGCACTGCCAGGCTTCGATAATCGACGCCGTCTGCGTACAGGGTCGTCAGCCCGGACGTTGACGGTGTGTCTGGCAGGCCGTCGCGGCTGGCAAACCAGATCGCGCCGTCGCGGCCGTCGATGCGCAGCGCCAGGTCAGCCTGGTGGCTGAGCTCGTTGCGCAAGGCTGGCAAACGGCTCTGCAGATCGTCAGGGCCCTTCAGGCCGGCGAGCTGGCTGCGAAACAGGGACAGGCGCGATTCCAGCAGTTGCTGGTCCAGTTCGACGAAATGCTGCTCGCTGGCACGGTTGAACAGCAGCCCCGCACCCAGCGACACGGTGGCGGTACAGGCGGCAAACAGCAGTGCCAGACGCGTGCCGAGGGAAAGCCGGCGCATCAGTCCTGGCGCTCTTCGAGCACGTAGCCCATGCCGCGCACGGTATGGATCAGCTTGTTCGGGTGCGGGTCGTCGATCTTCAGGCGCAGGCGGCGTACCGCCACTTCGATCACGTTGGTGTCGCTGTCGAAGTTCATGTCCCACACTTGCGAGGCAATCAGCGACTTGGGCAGCACCTCGCCCTGGCGGCGCAGCAGCAGTTCGAGCAGGGCGAACTCCTTGGCGGTCAGGTCGATGCGTGTGCCGGCCCGTTCGGCGCGCCGGCGAATCAGGTCCAGGCGCAGGTCGGCCAGGATCAGGGTGGTGTCCTGGCTGGGGCTGGCGCCGCGGCGCAGCAGGCTGCGTACCCGGGCCAGCAGTTCGGAGAAGGCGAACGGCTTGACCAGGTAATCGTCGGCGCCCAGTTCCAGGCCGTGCACGCGGTCTTCGACGGCGTCGCGGGCGGTGAGGAACAGCACCGGGGTATCCAGCCCGGCAGTGCGCACGGCCTGCAGAATCTGCCAGCCATCACGCCCGGGCAGCATCACGTCCAGGATCAGCAAGTCGTGGTCGCCGGTCAGGGCCAGGTACTGGCCGGTCTCGCCGTCGGTAGCCAGTTCGGTGGCGAAGCCGGCTTCACTCAGGCCCTGGCTCAGGTACTGGCCGGTGCGGGCCTGGTCTTCGACGATCAGCAGTTTCATGAGGCTCCTACAGGGTCGGGTGATGGCTGAAATGATACGTGACGATGTGCCTGCTCGCCCAAGCTGACAAAGTTGTAATCTTCCCGTCAGCTAACCGCCAGCCGTGCCTTTCTAGAGTGGTCTCATCCCGCTGTGATCTTTGGAGTCATCATGAAACACCTGTTCATCGCCGCCGCTTTGGCCCTGGTCAGCCTGCCCACCCTGGCCGGCGAGGCGAAAACCTTCGCTTTCGGCGAGCCCGCCCCGGCAGTCAAGGCCACTCGCACTGTCGAGGTAGTGCTCAAGGACATCGCCTTCGAGCCCAAGAGCCTGCAGGTGAAAGCCGGTGAGACCGTGCGTTTCGTGCTGATCAACGAAGGCAAGTTGCCCCATGAGTTCAACCTCGGTGACAAGGCCATGCATGCTGAACACCAGAAGGAAATGATCGCCATGCAGGGCAAGATGTACAACGCTGCCATGCAGCATGAGGGCATGGACCATTCGCAGATGGGCCATGCCCCGATGACCCCTGGCCAGATGGACCACGGTGCCCATGGCCATGGCGGTGGCAACACCGTACTGGTGCAGCCTGGCCAGCGCGCCGAACTGACCTGGACCTTCCGCAAGTCGGCACCGATTGAATTCGCCTGCAACGTGCCGGGGCATTATCAGGCCGGTATGGTCGGGGAGCTGACCATCGAGTGACTGGCACTCCAAGGCGGGGTGCAAAACCGGTAGACTAGGGGCAATTTCGAACCTCCAGGTCAGTTTCCATGCATCCCGCCGCCGAACATTCTCCGCTGGGCAAGTCCAGCGAATACATCGCCACCTACACGCCTTCGTTGCTGTTCCCGATCCCGCGTACGGCCAAGTGGGCTGAGCTGGGCGTGACTGCCCAGACCTTGCCGTGGCAGGGCGTGGATTACTGGAACTGCTTCGAGCTGTCGTGGTTGCTGCCCTCGGGCAAACCGGTGGTGGCCATCGGTGAGTTCGCCATTCCGGCCGATTCGCCGAACATCATCGAGTCGAAGTCCTTCAAGCTCTACCTCAACTCGTTGAACCAGACCGTATTCGCCTCGATCGGCGAGCTGCAGGCGTGCCTGGAGAAGGACCTTTCGGCGGCCGCTGGCAAGCCAGTTGGCGTGCAGGTGCGCACCCTGGCGGAGGTGGAGGCGCAGGGCGTGGTTGCCTTGCCCGGGGAATGCATCGATGCGCTGGATGTGGCGATCGACAACTACGAGCAACCGCAACCTGAATTGCTGAGCTGCAACCCGGAGCGCATGGTCGAAGAGACGGTGCACAGCCACCTGCTCAAGTCCAATTGCCCGGTGACCGGCCAGCCAGACTGGGGCAGCGTGGTGGTGGAGTACAAGGGCAGGGCGCTGGACCATGCCAGCCTGCTGACCTACCTGATCAGCTTCCGCCAGCACGCCGACTTCCATGAGCAGTGCGTGGAGCGGATCTACCTGGACTTGAAGAACCTGCTGCAGCCTGAGCACCTGACCGTGTATGCGCGGTATGTGCGCCGCGGCGGGCTGGATATCAACCCATACCGCAGCACCGGGGCGATTAGCCCGGCGAACCTGCGACTGGTTCGCCAGTAAGTTCTATGTAGCTGGGGCCGCAAAGCGGCCCCGGTCGTTTCAGATACCCATGCTGTGCAGCGAGTTGGCAATGCTGCGCAGGGTGGCGGTCAAATCCGGGTGGTCGGCCTCGAAGCGTTCGATCGCCAGGTTCACCCCGTCGACCACGTTGTTGTCCGGCGTGGCTTCCTCGAGCTTCAACTGCGCTTCGATCTGCCTGGCTTCTTCGTGCAGGGCGGCCAGTTCTTCATCCGTAAGCGGTACGTTGCGGTCCAGTTGCTCGCGCAGGCTGTTCAAGCGCTCTTGCAATTCGCGGGCAGGCATTAGCTTTTCTCCATCAATGGCTTGGCAAGGCATGGACCTCAGCGAAGCGGCAAAGGTTCTCGCCTGTCTCCTAGCGTAATCCACTCGCTGGCGCTTTGCATGATCCGCATCAATGGTGCTGTGTCAGGGTTTTTCGCCCTTGCTGCAGCGCAGCGCGATGTCGGCAAGGCAGGTATCCAGTTCATCGAGGTGGTCGATTACCGAATGCACGCCCAGGCTGAACAGGGCCAGCGTGGCCTTGCCGCGGGCCAGATCCTGCTCTTGCTGGGTCATGGCCTGCCATTGCCTGGAGGAGAGGTCGCACGACGGGCTGCAGGCCGCCAGCCCCACTGTCCACAAGCCGGCGTTGAGGCCTGACTGCAAGAGCTTGGGCTCACCGCTGACCAGCACGCAACCTTCCAGGCGTTCGCTGTCCAGGCTCATCAAGGCCTGCCAGCAGGCATTCGGCGCCGGCCAGCGCACGCCGTTGACCGAGTGACCTGGCAACCAGTCTGGTAACACGGTGGCCAGGCGCCTGCTTTGCAAGCTGCTCAAGTCGTCCAGCCAGATGCACGGCACCTGCGCATGGCGCAGGCCAGCCAGCGTTTCGAGGGCGCCAGGGGCGGGCAGGGGGCTGCCGTCGGTGGCCTGGACCAGGCAGCCGCGCAGGCCGAACAGCACAGCGGTAATGGCGGGTGCAGCGAGCATGGTAACGTCCCTGAAATAATCCGCAGGCTATTCGACGATTGTTACCGTGCTGTGACGGGCAACAGTTGTTCACAATTTATTGAGCAAAAATGTGTAAAGCTGTTTATCAGCGTGCAAGGCTCTATACTGCCGCAGTACAGCAGCGCCCCGTTGCGCTTGCGGCCGAGAATTTCGATGGAGAAACATCTATGCGTAGGATCGGTGCCGGTGTGATCGAGCGAGTCACCCAGGCCTTTGTCTGCGCCAGCTTGCTGCTGGCGCCCATGGCAGCCACTCAGGCCGCCACCGAGGAAGATCCTTGGGAAGCGGTCAACCGACCGATTTTCCGTTTCAACGATACGATCGATACCTATGGCCTCAAGCCATTGGCCAAGGGCTACCAGTGGGTCACCCCGCAGTTCTTGCAGGATGGCATCCACAACATGTTCAACAACGTCGGGGATGTCACCAACCTGGCCAACGACGTGCTGCAATTCAAGCCCCATGCAGCGGGCGTGGATACCGCGCGGCTGATCGTCAATACCGTGTTCGGCCTTGGCGGCTTCTTTGACGTCGGCACCAAGATGGGCCTGCAGCGCAACGACGAAGACTTCGGCCAGACCCTCGGTCGCTGGGGCGTGCCCAGCGGCCCGTACGTCGTGATCCCGCTGCTCGGCCCGAGCACCGTGCGGGACGGCCTGGCCAAGTACCCCGACACCTATACCGAACCCTACCGCTACATCAACGATGTACCGGTGCGTAACTCGATCTTCGCCCTGAACGTGGTCGACACCCGGGCCAGCCTGTTGTCGGCCGAGAAGCTGATTCAGGGTGACAAATACATCTTCATCCGCAATGCCTATCTGCAGAACCGCGAGTTCAAGGTCAAGGATGGCGAAGTCGAAGACGACTTCTGATCCGTGCAGGCATGAAAACGGCGACCTTCGGGTCGCCGTTTTTGTTACCGCTCAATGCATGGCCAGGATGCGAAGGCCGAGTTTCTGCTGCCCATCGGGTTGATCGGCGATCCACACCACCTCGGTGCTGGTGTGCAGGCCCTTGAGGGCCGGGTGATCGGAGTCGATGCGCACCTCCAGGTGGTCACCGACTTTGAATTGCTGCGGCGCCTGGACCTGCATGCCGCCGTTGGAAAGGTCCAGGCACACCGCCGCGATGACCTGCCCCTCATGCAGCAGGCTGACCTCGGTGTCGATGCGCATGCGGATGAAATCGCGTTTCTCGCTGTGGTTGGAGGGTGTATGAGGCATGCTGCATCCTTCCCAATAGGTTGTACTGGTTGGCGTTTTTATAACTCTCGGTGATTTACCCTGTAAAGAGCAGCGTACTCGACCGACGTATGCTTGAAACGCCTTGCGGATGGGAGTACCGTCTGCGCCTTACGAGGTATCTCGACTGGTTGCCTGGGCCGCGTTCTTGGCCTACAACTCAAGTAGAGCGTTACCACAGAGTATTCCAGCAGTTGGATGTCAGCCTTGCTGGCACCCCTGCACCCACCCAAATCGGCGCCGTTCGCCCACATGCAGAAAATCAGTGCAACGCTGCTGATCATCGATGATGACGACGTGGTCCGTGCGAGCCTCGCCGCCTATCTGGAAGACAGTGGCTTCAGCGTCCTCCAGGCCGGTAATGGCCAGCAGGGGCTCCAGGTCTTCGAAGAACACCAGCCCGACCTCGTGATCTGCGATCTGCGCATGCCGCAGATGGGCGGCCTCGAACTGATCCGCCAGATCAGCGAGCGCGCACCGCAGTTGCCGGTGATCGTGGTGTCGGGTGCCGGCGTGATGAGCGATGCGGTCGAGGCCTTGCGCCTGGGCGCTGCCGACTACCTGATCAAGCCGCTGGAAGACCTCGCCGTGCTCGAACACTCGGTACGCCGGGCGCTTGACCGTTCGCGCCTGGTGCTGGAAAACCAGCGCTACCGCGACAAGCTGGAAGCGGCCAACCGTGAACTGGAAGCCAGCCTGCACCTGTTGCAGGAGGACCAGACCGCTGGTCGCCAGGTGCAGATGAACATGCTGCCGGAAAGCCCCTGGAAGCTCGGCGAGTTCTCTTTCGAGCACCAGATCATCCCGTCGCTGTACCTGTCGGGTGATTTCGCCGACTACTTCCGTGTGGATGAGCGGCGCATAGCCTTCTACCTGGCCGATGTCTCCGGGCACGGTGCATCATCGGCGTTCGTCACGGTGTTGCTGAAGTTCATGACCACGCGGCTGTTGTTCGAATTCAAGCGCAGCAGCAAGCTGCGCGAGTTCAAGCCTTCGGAAGTGCTCAGCCACATCAACCGCGGGCTGATCAACTGCAAGTTGGGCAAGCACGTGACCATGGTCGGTGGTGTGATTGATGAAGAAACCGGCCTGCTGACCTACGCCGTGGGCGGCCACTTGCCGCTGCCGGTGCTGTATACCCCGGGCCAGGCCCGCTACCTGGAAGGCCGCGGCCTGCCGGTGGGGCTGTTCGACGAGGCGACCTACCAGGACCTGGTGATCGAGCTGCCGCCGCAGTTCAGCCTGAGCTTGATGTCCGATGGCATTCTGGACCTTTTGCCGGGGCATACGCTCAAAGATAAAGAAGCTGCCTTGCCGGAGATCGTCAATGCAGCGGGTGGTAGCCTGGATGGGCTGCGCCAACGATTTGGATTGGCTACGCTTGGGGAGATGCCGGATGATATCGCCCTATTGGTGTTGAGCAGGAACCTTCAATGAGTACCGGTAGAATCCAGTTCGCCGAGCAGAGCGGTACCTTTGTACTGAAATTCGTCGGTGAAGTGCGTCTGACACTGTGTTCGGCGCTGGATGCGACGATCGAGAAGATTTTCACCGCGCTGAACTTCTCGACCATCGTCATCGACCTGACCGAAACCGAGAGCATCGACAGCACCACCTTGGGCCTGCTGGCCAAGCTGTCGATCCTGTCGCGGCAGAAGGTTGGCCTGTTGCCGACCGTGGTTACCACCAATCCGGACATTTCGCGCCTGCTGCAATCCATGGGCTTCGACCAGGTGTTCAACATCGTCGACCGCCCGGTGCCACGCCCAGAGTGCCTGACCGATCTGCCGTCGCAGGATCAGAACGAGGATGTGGTGCGCTCCAAGGTGCTGGAGGCGCACAAGATCCTCATGGGGCTCAATGACTCCAACCGCGAAGCCTTCCATGACCTGGTGAATGCGCTGGAGCGGACCTGATCCCTTTCGGTATGACACGGTCATTGTAGGAGCGGGCTTGCCCCGCGAAAGGGCCACCAGTTCATACCCAGATCGCATCCCAGTGTGGGTAGTCCCCCGACCGCGTCACCAGTCCAGCCCTTATCGGATTGGCAATAATGTACCTGGCGACTTCCTGCACATGCTCTTTTCGGCGTAGCGCTCGGTCGTAATACCCTGCTTGCCATATTTTGCGGCGCGCCATGCCAGCTTGATAAAGCGCATGGCTACTGCATGATTTGAACCGGCGCATCAGATGGCACAGGGTTCCAGTTTGCAGTTCAATCAGCCAATGCACATGGTCAGGCATGACGACCCACGCCAAAGATTGGGTCAGTCCATCACTATCAGTTTTCCGCAGTTGATGAATGACGGCGCGGGCAAAGCGCATCTGAGTAAAGATGCGTTGTCGCTGATAGGTGACAGTGGTGAGCAGGTAAAGCTCGCCCGGTTGAGAAAAGCGGCCACGGCGCAGGAGGTGGTTGTGGGCACGATCCATGTGATATCCCTTGATGAGCGTTCAAGCGAAACATAGTTCAGGTAGCCGTGGCGTGAAGCAGGTAATGGTTGCTGGATATTGGTTGCCAGTACTGGCCCTTTCGCGGGGCAAGCCCGCTCCTACAGGATTCGCGTGGTCGCCAGGTGACATTTAATCCCGCTGCGCAAACTCGGTCGCCTCACTGCCATCCGCACTCAGCTGGAACACCCGCGCCGGCCGCCCTTGCTCATCGAACAGCACCTGCCCCAACCCCGCCCCATTCCACAGCCGCTCCCCGGCCTTGCTGCGGCTGGGCGTGAGTGGCACCACCTCCATCTGCCGGCGCTTGGTGAACCAGTTCAGTGGTGATCGTGGCGAATACAGCCAGCGGTTGAGCCGGTCCAGCACGTCCAGCAAGCGCCGTGGGAACTCGTTCTTGATCCCGCTGCTGGTCACCTGCCACAGATGCGGGCTGCGTTGGCGGTGGCGGATCAGCACCTCGTAGACGAACGAATAGTGCACGTCGCCCGAGAGGATCACGTAGTGCCCCGGTGTGCGTGAATGGCGGAAGATGTTCAGGATCACCTGCGCCGCGCCACGGTGGGCCATCCAGTTTTCGGCATCCACCAGCAACGGGTAGCCCAGCCAGCTGAACACCTTCTGCACGGTCTCGATCAGCTTGACGCCAAAGATCGGTGCCGGTGACACGATGATTGCCGAGGGGTGGTCCAGCAGCGCCTGCTGCAGCTCGCACAGCGCTTCCCAGTCGAGCAGGCCGGACGGCTTGCCCAGGTCGCTTTCGCTGCGCCAGCGGCGGGTGCGGGTGTCCAGCACCAGCAGCGGCGGCTCGCTGGGCAGGCTGTACTGCCAGCCCTGGAAGCGCAACAGCTCGCCGATCAGCTCATCCTGCTGCCGGGTTAGCGTCTGGCACTGGCTGACCAGTATGTTGCAGCCATCCGGGTCGTTGCCCCAAGCCTGGCACAGCAGATAGCCCAGCAGCGCATTGCCGATGATCCGCCGCGAGAAGGGGTTGCCGTAAGCGGTTTCTTCCCATTGCGCCGAGAGGTTCCAGTCGTCGGTGATGTCGTGGTCGTCGAAGATCATCAGGCAGGGCAGGTGGGCCATCACCCGTGCCACGTCGCTCAGGCTGGCGGCGAAGGCCTCGATCAGCGGCAGTTCCTCGCGGTAGCGCGCCTGGTCTTGCTGGCTCAGGCCGCTAGGCATGCCCAGGTCTACCAGGCGCCAGGGCGCGGGCGCCCACACCAGCAGATACATGGCCATGACCTCGGCGAAGGTCACCAAGTGGTTGTCGGCGTTGCTGGAGGAGAAGATCGGCTTGCGCTTGCCGCCGAAGAAGCGCTCGCGCAGGGTTTCGTTGCCCTGCTGGGCGGGCAACAGGTCGGCGCGATGGTAGTAGCTGGCCGGGTGGCTGTAGAGCGTTTGGCTGTCGGTGACCACCGCGCCGTCCAGCGATTCGTCGAACAGCCCCAGGCGTTCGATCAGTGAATGGATGGCGCGCAGCATCGGGCCGGCGACGTCGTCGGTATAAATCTGGTCGCCTGTCATCAATAGCACGGCGGGGCGGTCTTCCGGTCGTTGGCAGGTTTGTAGCAACCGGTCAGCGCAGAGCAGGCCGTCGGCGGCCGGGTGATGCGGCTTGCGGCAGGACCCATGCAGCACCTGGTCAAGGCGGTCGCGCAGCACCAGGCTGGGGCGATGGCTGCAAGGGTAAAGCAGGTGCGGGGCCCAGTCGGCGATGCCCAGGCCATCGATCAGCAGCTCGTAGGCGATGGCGACGTTGCGCGGCAGGGGCTCGGCGAAGTGAATGTCCAGCAGGTGAATGAAGGCGTGCTGGCCGACAGCAACGACTTGGCAATCGACCTTGGCGGTGCCGTCGAGGATGAATTCGGGCTGCAGGGGTTGGCTGCCGACCAGCCAGATGGCTAGCCTTTGCGGTTCCAGGCGGCGCATTACCGGGCCGGCGAGTACGAGGGGCAATGGGGATGAGGTCATTTTGCCTTTGAGTTCAGAACGCATTCATAGCCCGCTGAAACAAAACGGGCGGAAAATGCTGAACATTTCCCGCCCGTCTGGCAAACCTTAGATGTATCAGGCTTTTTCAGCCATCAACTTCTCGAGCTTTTCCTGATCGCGGGCAAACTGGCGAATGCCTTCAGCCAGTTTCTCGGTGCCCATGGCATCTTCGTTCATCGCCCAGCGGAACTGGCTTTCGTTCAGCACCTGCTTGGCCTCACCGGCATTGCCCGGCTTGAGAATCCGCGGCAGCTCGCCCTGGTCACTGCCCAGCTTGTCCAGCAGGTCCGGGCTGATGGTCAGGCGATCGCAGCCGGCCAGCTGTTCGATCTGGCCGAGATTGCGGAAGCTCGCGCCCATGACCACGGTGTCGTAGCCATTGGTCTTGTAATAGTTGTAGATGCGCGTGACCGACTGCACACCCGGGTCTTCGGCGCCGACGTAGTCCTGGCCGGTGCTTTTCTTGTACCAGTCGTAGATACGGCCCACGAACGGCGATATCAGGAACACGCCAGCGTCGGCGCAGGCCTGGGCCTGGGCGAAGGAGAACAGCAGGGTCAGGTTTGTCTGAATGCCTTCCTTTTCCAGCTTTTCGGCGGCGCGGATGCCTTCCCAGGTGGAGGCCAGCTTGATCAGCACGCGGTCTTTCGATACCCCGGCGGCTTCGTACAGGCCGATCAGCTGACGTGCCTTGTTCAGCAGCGCCGGCTCATCGAACGACAGGCGCGCATCCACCTCGGTGGAAATTCGCCCCGGAATGACCTTGAGAATGCCCGCGCCCACGGCCACGGCGAACTTGTCGCAGGCCAGGTCGACATTGCCCTTGGCATCGGCCTTCACCTGCTTGAGCAGCTCGGCATAGCCCGGCATGGCGGCGGCCTTGAGCAGCAGCGACGGGTTGGTGGTGGCATCGACCGGCTTGAGGCGGGTGATGGCATCCAGGTCCCCGGTGTCGGCAACCACGGTGGTGAACTGCTTGAGTTGTTCCAGCTTGGAGGTCATGGGCGTGCTCTGTCCTGTGCATTTACTCGACATTACCCGAGGCCCGACGGGCGCTCAAGAGGCCAGTGGGGCAGGGCAGAATTGCCGAAGGTGATGATTCGAGTCAGCAGCTGGCGCGAGGTTCCCTGAGGGCTCGCCTTGAGTGTTTTAGCGCCTGTGGGATCGAGCGCCGCCCGCGCGGCGCTCGATCCCACAGGCGCTGAAGATATTGTGGCAAGCACCTGTCAGACTCGCCGCAACCCCAACCTCACCGCCCTTGCATCAACTCCGCCGCCTGATCGAACACCTTCAGCGGCTCCGCCGCCTTGTGAATATCCGCCGACAACAATTGGCGGAACCGTCGCGCCCCTGGGAAACCCTGGCCAAGACCCAGAATATGCCGGGTGATGTGATGCATCGCGCCACCACTCTCCATGTGCGCCACGATATAAGGCCGCAACTGCTCCAGTGCCTCGCTGCGGCTCACCACCGGCGCTTGGCTGGCAAACAGTTGCTGATCCACCTCGGCCAGCAGGTAAGGGTTGTGGTACGCCTCACGCCCCAGCATTACGCCATCGAAGGTCTCAAGGTGCGCCTGGCATTCCGCCAGGGTCTTGATCCCGCCATTGAGCACGATCTCCAGGTCTGGGAAGTCCGCCTTCAACTGCGCGGCCACGTCGTAGCGCAGCGGCGGGATCTCGCGGTTCTCCTTCGGCGACAGGCCCTCGAGAATCGCAATGCGCGCATGCACGGTAAAGCTCCGGCAGCCGGCCTCACGCACCTGGCCAACGAAATCGCACAGCTCGGCATAGCTGTCGCGGCCATTGATGCCGATGCGGTGCTTCACCGTCACCGGCGTGGATACCGCATCCTGCATGGCTTTCACGCAATCGGCCACCAGTGCCGGATGGGCCATCAGGCAGGCACCGATCATGTTGTTCTGCACCCGGTCGCTCGGGCAGCCGACGTTGAGGTTGACCTCGTCGTAGCCGGCTTCCTCGGCCAGCTTGGCGCAGGCGGCCAGGTCGGCCGGCACACTGCCGCCCAGCTGGAGGGCCAGCGGGTGCTCGGAGACGTCGTGGCGCAGGAAACGGTGCGCGTCGTTGTGCAGCAGGGCACCGGTGGTGACCATTTCGGTGTAGAGCAGGGTTTGCTTGGAGAGCAGGCGCAGGAAGAACCGGCAATGACGGTCCGTCCAGTCCATCATGGGAGCCACGCTGAAGCGTCTGGACGGCTCAGGGCGCGTGGTATCTGGCTTAGCGCCTGATTTTGCAGTGATTTCGTTCAACGTGTTTCGTACCGATTTTCGGGGGTTTTGGGGCGTTTTTACCAAGCGCTTGTTGCAATGTACCAATCGAATCAGGACGTGTACCAATTCTCATGGCAACGATCAGACCCCGCAAGAAGGCCGACGGCGCCATCAGCTACACAGCTCAGATCCGCATCAACCGCGATAAGGTGACAGTCTACCAAGAGAGCCAGACGTTCGCCCGCAAACAGGCGGCGGTGGCCTGGGCGAAGCGACGGGAAACCGAGTTGGCGGAGCCTGGTGCAATCGAGCGGGCCAGCCGGGTAGGGCACACGGTCAAGCAGATGATCGACCGCTACCTAGTCGAGGCCGAGAAAGCCCGGCCGTTGGGCGATACGAAGCGCCGCACGTTGAATGCCATCAAGAACAGCTACCTGGGGGAGAAGGTGGATTCTGACCTCACCCAGCAGGTGCTGGTGGACTATGCGCTGTGGCGCATGAGTCCTGAAGGTGGAGGCATTAAACCGCAGACTGCCGGCAATGACCTGGCGCACCTGGGGTCGGTGCTGTCCCTCGCCAGGGCGGCGTGGGGGTATGAGATTGACGCGCAAGCAATGCCAGATGCGCGTCTGGTGCTGAAGAAGTTCGGCTACAACCTGAAGAGCCGAGAGCGGGATCGGCGTCCTACGCTCGATGAGATCGATAAGGTGATGGAGCACTTCTTCGAGATGTTGCAGCGGCGTCCGAGCGTCATCCACATGCCCAAGGTAGTAGCGTTCGCGATTTTTTCGACCCGCCGAATGGACGAGATCACACGCATACGGTGGGAAGATCTCGATGAGCACCGGCAGGCAGTGAAGGTGCGGGACATGAAAAACCCCGGTCAGAAGATCGGCAACGATGTCTGGTGTTACTTGCCGGATGAAGCGTGGATCATCGTGCAGAGCATGCCCAGAGAATGTCGCGAGATATTTCCTTACAACACGGATTCAATCGGTACAGCCTGGTCGAAGGCATGCAAGATGAAAGGGATAGAGGATCTGCACTTCCACGACTTGCGTCACGAAGGGGTGAGTCGGTTGTTTGAAATGGACTGGGACATACCGAGGGTCTCAAGTGTATCTGGTCACCGTGATTGGAACTCGCTGCGGCGGTATACCCATTTGCGTGGGCGAGGTGATGGGTATAAAGGCTGGAAGTGGATGGATCAGATCATTCAGGCACCGGTTAAACTCGGCGCCCGGGCGGAGTAGGCGGGTGGGTAACGATGCTACCTATATAAGCGCTTACTAGTGGTAGGCATCGGCTTTGGGTCGATTGCGGTCAGTCGAGTACGGCTGCTTTCGACCCATAGCGGACATCGCCAGAATGCCCGCCATGGCCAACAACGCTACTTCGGCATCAACACCGTATCGACCACATGAATCACGCCATTGGCCTGCATCACATCGGCGATGGTGACCGCGGCCTTACCACCTTTGGCGTCCATCACCCAAAGCTGGCTGCCATGTAGCATGACGGTTAGAGGTTCACCCTGGACGGTTTTCAGCATGATCTTGCCGCCGTGTGCCTTGGCCTCGGTCATCAATTGCTTGGCAGTGAGGGTGCCGGACACAACGTGGTAGGTCAGTATCTTGGTCAGATCCGCTTTGTGCTCAGGTTTTACCAAGGTGTCGACTGTACCGGCAGGTAGCTTGGCGAAGGCTTCGTTGGTCGGTGCAAAGACAGTGAAAGGACCTTTACTGTTGAGGGTGTCCACCAGACTCGCTGCTTTGACAGCCGCCACCAACGTGGTGTGGTCTTTGGAGTTCACCGCGTTTTCGACAATGGTCTTGTTGGGGTACATCGGCGCACCGCCGACCATAAGCGGGCTGGCGGCGAAGCTAGGGGATGCCGTCAGGCAAAGGGCGACTAGGCAGGTCGCGGTAACACGTTGAACAAAGGTAAGCATGATGCGTCTCCTCGATTCTTTGGCCTTCGGATGAAGGTGAGGAATATACGGAGCAGCAACCCCAACGGATGCATCACAACGACGATATTTTTCCTTGAGCGATGACCGGCCCGGTCGGCAGCCCGGTCGGCGAGCCTTTCAGAGGCTCCAGAGATACCGCCAGCACCGCACCGTCGGTGAGTGCTCCAGCAAGCTCCGAAGGCACGGTCAGTGCGGTGGCTGCATTGGCCGCCAAGAGACCGAGCGAACGTGGCGTGCCATCGCCGCCGATCACCCAGGCTTGGGCAGTGCGGTATCGCCAGGTGCTGGTTCGGGTGGGGACGAACAGCACGCTGGTGCCACCGGTTTGAACCGTCGCGGCGAAAAGTGTAACCCCGTCGCTCTGCTCCAGCCGGGCAAGCATTGCAGGCGGCGTTGGGTGTGGCGGCTGTACGAGCGTGATAACGCTTGCGAGCAGGCAGGCCGCCAGAGCCGCCGAAGTCCAGCGCCAGAACCCGAGGCTGCGCCACCAAACCGGTCGTTCGCGCTGCGGCTGGCCGATTACTGGGAACAGTTTCGCCTCGATCGCCTGCCAGACATGCGCTGGCGGGCTGACCTCGGGCAGTCGATCAAGCCAGCACGCAAAGTGAGACTGCCATGCTGCAATTGCCGCCTGAGCATTGGGGTCCCGTGCAGCCATGGCCTCGACCTGGGCGCGGTCCTCGGCGCTGAGCACGCCCAGCACGTATTCGGCGATCAACTGATCGCGTTCGTCGGATGGCACACCTTGCTCGTTCATAGGCCCAGGCACCCACGCAAGACCAGCAGCCCCCGACGGATACAGCTTTTCATGGTGCCCAGCGGGATACTGTGGCGTTCGGCCAGTTCGGCATACGAGCAGCCCTCGAAGAATGCCACGCGGATATAGCGTTGCTGATCCTCCGCCAGCGTTGCCAGGCAGCGATCGATCGCATTGCCCTGGCGTTCGCGCTCGATGCTGTCGATGACCGTGTCCTTGGCAGCCCATTGCGTGGCGGCTTCAAGTGGCTCGTGTACACGCCGGGCGCGGCGCCGGTCGATGGCCTTGTGCCGAGTGATGGTCGCAAGCCATGTGTAGGCGCTGGCGAGCCCGGGGTCGAAACTGGAAGCCTTGAGCCAGATACTGGTGTAGGCCTCCTGCAGTACCTCTTCTGCCTCGGCGCGGTTGCCCAGGTAGTACAGGCAGATCCCGAACAGTCGGGCCGAAGTGGCGCAGTACAAGGTTTCGAAGGCCAGGCGGTTACCGCTGCCGCACGCCTGCAGTAGCACATCCTGTGCCTGGACCTCGGGTTCCCGTGGGGCGGACTCCGCAGTGTTCGGTCTGATAGGCAAAGTGGGCGGTCTCCTGCGATGCATTCATTCACTCTAGCCTGCTTTGCAGGCGCTGCTCGGGTGGCCATGGCGCAGCTTTTTTTCCATCCGGTGCATCCAGTTCGACCGTTGGCGGGTATTGCTGAATGGGCAGCCTTGTGACTGCCCAACCAAATGACCTGTAAGGAGCACTACCCATGAGCCTCAAACACTCCGCCTGTCTGCTCGCCTGCTGCCTCGCCCTGGCGGTGCAACCCGCTCACGCCCAATCCACAGTGCCAGATTCGGTCAAGGTGCCCGATGGCCATCGCGTCTTACTCGAGACCGTCGGCGTCGGCGAAATCACCTACGAGTGCCGCGACAAGGCCAACACTCCTGGCCAAACCGAATGGACCTTCGTCGGCCCCAAGGCCGTGCTCAATGACCGTGCAGGCAAACAGGTGGGCGACTACTTCGGCCCCCCCGCCACCTGGCAAGCCAAGGATGGTTCGAAAGTCACCGGTACCCAGCTGGCGGTGTCACCCGCAGACAAAGGAGCCATACCCTATCAACTGGTCAAGGCCAACCCGGCCGAAGGCAAAGGCGCCATGCAAGGGGTCAGCTATATCCAGCGCCTGGCCACCCGCGGCGGCGTGGCACCGGCAAGCGACTGCACAGCGCAGAACAAAGGTACCAAGCAGGTCGTCCAGTACCAGGCCGACTATGTGTTCTGGACAGCCAAGTAAGACGCACTTGAGCAGACACCTTGCAATCGTTCATCTACGCTCGTTGGCAAGCCCCCGGCTGGATGGCCGGGGTACCTTGCATGACACAAGGAAGCTGCACACGTTGAATTCGCCTGTCGCCCCCTTCGACTTCCACCGCTGCCTGGAGGCCTGCGCACAGGGCGATCGGCGTGCCCTGCAGGCGCTTTACGACCACGAAGGCGCACGCCTGCTGGGCGTTGCTCGGCGCATCGCGCGTGACGACGCCAGCGCAGAAGATATCGTCCACGACGCGTTTATCCGCATCTGGACCCGCGCCGCTAGCTTCGACCCGGCGCGCGGCTCGGCACGCGGCTGGATCTACAGTATCACCCGCCACCTGGCATTGAATTCGATCCGCGATTCCCGCCGCGAAACGGTGCTGGACGAAGCCGATATGGATACGACGCCCACATTGCACGGGGGATTCGATGACATTGACCTCTGGTCAGGGTCGGCGAAGATCTACCGTTGCCTCGAAAAACTGCAGCCTGCACCGCAGCGTTGCATCCTGCACGCCTATGTGGACGGCTGCAGCCACGCCGAAATCGCTGGGCTTCTGGGGGCGCCCTTGGGCACCGTCAAAGCCTGGATCAAGCGCAGCCTCAAGGCATTACGGGAGTGCCTGGAATGAAGCCGGATACTGCCGAGGAACTGGACAGCCTCGCCGGCGAGTTTGTGCTGGGAACCCTGTCGCCACAGCAACATGCCACAGTGATTGAGCGCCTGGGCAGCGATCCGGCTTTGCGCGCCGCCGTGGATACCTGGGAGGCACGTTTGCTGGAGCTGACCGCGCTGGCTGCGCCGCAACCAGCAAGCGCTCGCCTGTGGGGCCGTATCCAGCGCAGCCTGAGTGAACTGGCCGCACCCGCCGTACAACAGCGAGTCAAATGGTGGCGACGCCTCGGCCTTTGGCAAGGGCTGAGTGCTGCGGGGCTGGCTGCAAGCGCGGCCCTAGCGTTTACATTGCTTACTGCGCCCCCGCCCACCACTCAATTCGTGGTGGTACTGGTGGCACCCAGCAGCCAGACAGCCGGCTGGGTGATGCAGACCAGCGACAGCCGCATGATCGAGTTGATCCCGCTTGGCCTGGATGTTGTCCCCGAAGGCATGGCCCTTCAGTTCTGGACCAAGGGTGAACAGTGGCGCGCACCAGTTTCACTGGGCCTGGTCAAGCCCGGAGAGCCCTATCGTGTTCCGCTACAGAGCCTACCACCGCTGGAGGCCAACCAGTTGTTCGAGCTTACACTGGAGAAATCCAGCGGTTCACCTACCGGGCTGCCGACGGGGCCGGTTAAGTTCATTGGCCGCGCGGTAAAAGTGATTTGAGCAAAAAGGTCTAGAACCACTGACCGCTTTGGGTCGTTAGCTGCCCTCGCCAAAGTCCGGTCCGGATTGATCGTCGACGATGTCGACGGCCACCGGCACCTGGCCAGGCGAGGTGCAATTTCCCGGTTATAGGGCATCACCAAGCTCTCGGACAAGCTGCCGGAAGTGGTGATGGGGCTGGGAGCCCTGGCGGCTGCGGTTGGGGCGTTGGGTTACCGGCGTGGAGGCAAGGCGGAGGCAGCTCAAGCCGATGTCGCTCTGCCCAAGACGGGTATTCCGGTGGTAGATGTGGGCTTGGACGCACTGGGCAAGGTGCTTGGCGCCCCGGCCAGCAATGACGCCGGCCCAGTGGTTGGCAATGATCCGCAACGGGTGTTCGTGGTGAACGCGAACGCAATCGGCCGTGTTGGTGAGAGCAGCATCGGGGCGGGAACGGCAGAGCAACCTGGGAGCCGCCGTGCGCGTCGGCGTCGTCGTCGGGTTGCGGCCAAGTTGTCTCGGTCGCGGCCAAGCGTGCCAGCTCCTCGAGCAGTAGCCTCGGCTCCAGCTTCGGTTCCGGTGGCCCGTCCGCCAAAAGCGTTGGTACCCACGTTGACACTGGCGGAGCAACTGCCGAAACCTGCGGTTCAACTGCCTGTTCATGGCGCTCAGGCGCTGGCCGGTGCGGCTTCCCCTGAGCTTGGACGCCTGGGGCAGATGGTTCGTGGCGTGCGCGGTGTCACCCGGTACATCGGCAAACTGCCGGGTGGCAAGTTTGCGGACGCCATTCCCGGTGTGCTCGACACTGCAGTCAATGCTGAAACGCGTGACGAGAAGGCAGAAGGGTATGGCGGCGCGGCAGTCGGCATGGCCGGCGCCTGGGCAGGTGCTTCGGTGGGGGCTGCAATCGGTTCGGCTGTGCCAGTCATCGGTACCGCGATTGGCGGGGCGATTGGCATGGCCATCGGTGGTATCGGTGGCGAAGCGCTCGGCGGGTGGCTGAGTAAGAAACTGTTCGGGGAGGATAAGCCAGAGGCCGTGGCAGAGGCGCCTGAGCCAAAAGGCAAAGAGCAGCCCAGGGTAGTTACTGCAGAGAGCCCACCAGCAGCGCCCCTTGTGGCGATCAGCCCCGTGGTCGGTATGCCGGCACCGGTGCCTGTGGTGAAGGCGCCGCCGGCACCCGCACCTGCATCGGCGGTTTCACCATCACGGCCAAGCAAGTCCGCTGTAGGGATGCCACCACCGGTGGCTGCAGTTCAAAAATCGGTAACGGTCGAGACGGCTACCTACAGGAGATGGACGATGCCTATCAACGAGAAACAGCTGCTGCAGATCCTCCCGAACGCCGGCCGCAAAGCCGGCGTTTTTGTTCCCGGCCTCAACGCCACCATGGGCAAGTTCGCCATCATCACGCGCCTGCGCATGGCCGCGTTCCTCGCTCAGATCGGGCATGAGTCGGGCCAGCTGCAGTACGTGCGCGAGCTGGGCAATGACAAGTACCTGTCGAAGTACGACACCGGCCGCCTGGCAGAGCGCCTGGGCAATACGCCTGAGGCAGACGGTGATGGCCAGCTGTACTGCGGTCGCGGGCTCATCCAGGTGACGGGCAAGTTCAACTATCAGGCCTGCAGCGAGGCCCTGTTCGGGGACAGCCGGTTGCTCAATACCCCCGAGCTGCTCGAGCAGCCGGTCTACGCGTCGATGTCGGCCGGCTGGTTCTGGCAGAAAGAAGGCCTGAACAGCTTGGCCGATAAGGGCGACATCCTGGCCATCACCAAGCGGATCAATGGCGGGACCAATGGCCTTGATGAGCGCAAAGCGATCTACAAGCGGGCGCTCGAGGTGCTGCAGTGAACGCCTGGGCCACTCGCTTGCTCGTCGTGACTGCGCTGCTCATCGCGTGCGCTGCCGGCGCCCGCGCAGCCTGGATGTGGCAGGAAAACGCTTACATGAAACAGCTCGCCGAGCAGGCAGACAATTACGGTGAACAGCTGGCGGCGAAGGATCGGGCGCATCTCCTTGAGCGGGAGAAGGCAGCAGCTGCGGCGCTAGACCGGCTGGATGAACAACGCAAGGCGCGCGGCGCCCTGGAAGCCCGCCTGCAGCAGCAGGCCCAAACGCACTGGAAGGAAATGAACGATGCTCAACAAGCTCAAGCTCGCCTGCGTGACAGGCTTGCTACCTCTGATCTGCGGCTGTCAGTCCTTGTCGACGCCGGAGCCTTTGCCGCCTCGCGTTGTGACGGTGGGGTGCGAGAAGCCGCCGGCACCGGAGGCGTGGTACCTGGCACCGTACGCGCCCAACTTGACCCAGCGCATGCTCAACGAATTGTCGCCATCACCGACGAAGGCAACCGGGGGCTGATCGCGTTGCAGGCCTGCCAGGCCTACGTGCGCGAAGTCACCAAGTGAAAAGAGGCGAGCCGGGTGGATGCGTCAACATCCAGCCGGCCCGCCGAACCCGCAGACCATTCCTGCAAGTCCAGCCGCAGCCTCTGCCTTGTGCACAAAGCGCGGCGAGCCTAGCACCTGTTTATCCATACAGTAAAGACTTGCATGCCTATGACCTCTCCAATCATTCCCTGGATGGGTGGCAAACGCCGCCTGGCCGACCGCTTGATCCCCCTCTTTCCCCCTCATGAATGCTATGTCGAAGTCTTCGCAGGCGGTGCCGCGTTGTACTTCATGCGTCCCCAGCCCGCCCCGGTGGAGGTGCTGAACGATCTCAACGGTGACCTGGTCACCCTCTACCGCGTTGTCCAGAACCACCTCGAGGAGTTCGTGCGCCAGTTCAAATGGGCGCTCAGCTCCCGCCAGATCTTCGAGTGGCAAAAGATGACGCGCCCTGAAACCCTGACCGACATCCAGCGTGCTGCACGCTTCTTCTACCTGCAGCAGCACGCCTTCGGTGGCAAGGTCACGGGGCAGACGTTCGGTACCGCTACCACCGGACCGGCCATCAACCTGCTGCGCATCGAGGAGAATCTGTCCGCCGCATGGCAGCGCCTCGCCGGTACCTATGTCGAGAACCTGTCCTGGCTCGCCTGCGCGGAGCGCTACGATCGAGCGCACACCTTCTTCTACATGGACCCGCCTTACTGGCAGACCGCCGGCTATGGCGTGGACTTCCCCTTCGAGGAGTACGAGCGGATGGCCGACTTCATGCGACGGTGCAAGGGCAAGGTGATGGTCAGCATCAACGACCACCCAGATATCCGGCGTGCCTTCGACGGCTTCCATTTCGAGTACCTGGATATTCGCTACACCAATACGAACCAGCGCCAAGGCAAGGCGGAAGTGACCGGCGAGCTGGTGATCATGAATTGGCAACCGGCTGGCTTGGGGCAGCTGTTCTGATGCTGCACTTTTGGGCGCCTGTCGGTTACCCGGCAGGTGCACATTGACCTAGGAAGAATCTCACAGTTAACTGTACGCATATACAGTTAATTTGGATCGTACCTCATGACCATCACCTTCATCGGTACGCCGACGGGCGGACCCACGTTGCTGCCGGTGTATTCGTTCCAAGTGCCGGCAGGCTTCCCGTCGCCGGCTGCGGATCATCTGGAGCGACACATCTCCCTCGACGAGCTCTTTGACTTACGCGCTCCCCATGTCTACCTGGTGAAGGTGGAGGGCGACAGTATGCAAGGCGCGGGGATCTACTCCGGTGATTTGCTCATAGTCGACCGAAGCAACGAAGCTGTGCATGGCGATATCGTGATCGCTGCCATAAACGCGGAGCCTGTATGCAAGCGCCTGTTCCGGCGCAACGGGGTGGTTATCCTGCAGTCGGAAAATCCCGCTTACCCGCCGCGACACGTCATGGAGGGCGACGACCTGGTCATCTGGGGTGTGGTTCGCTACAGCGTGCGCGATCATGCCCAGTGACCAAGTATTCGCGCTGATCGACTGTAACTCCTTCTATGCGAGCTGCGAGCGAGTGTTCCGGCCGGATCTTGCCAAAACCCCCATCGTCGTCCTGAGCAACAACGATCTGAGGGGTGGGAATCGTTAGTAAATCCTGTAGAGTCCGCGCCACC
>NZ_MINI01000039.1 GCF_002906855.1 Pseudomonas putida
AAGCCATTCGCGCCTGCCAGGTGCTCGGCGACAACGGCATCGACCTGATCGAACAGCCGATCTCGCGCATCAACCGCGGCGGCCAGGTGCGCCTGAACCAGCGCAGTCCGGCACCGATCATGGCCGACGAATCCATCGAGAGCGTCGAGGACGCCTTCAGCCTGGCCGCCGATGGCGCGGCCAGCATCTTCGCCCTGAAGATCGCCAAGAACGGCGGCCCACGCGCCGTGCTGCGCACCGCGCAGATCGCCGAAGCGGCTGGTATCGCCCTGTACGGCGGGACCATGCTCGAAGGCTCGATCGGCACCCTGGCCTCGGCCCATGCCTTCCTCACCCTGCGCCAGCTGACCTGGGGCACCGAGCTGTTCGGGCCGCTGCTGCTGACCGAAGAGATCGTCAACGAGCCGCCGCAGTACCACGACTTCCAGCTGCACGTGCCGCGCACCCCGGGCTTGGGCCTGACCCTCGACGAACAACGCCTGGCGCGCTTTGCCCGCCGCTGAATCAACAGGAGAACTGAACATGCTGTTCCACGTGAAGATGACCGTGAAACTGCCGGTCGACATGGACCCGGCCAAGGCCG
>NZ_MINI01000040.1 GCF_002906855.1 Pseudomonas putida
AAGCCATTCGCGCCTGCCAGGTGCTCGGCGACAACGGCATCGACCTGATCGAGCAGCCGATCTCGCGCATCAACCGCGGTGGCCAGGTGCGCCTGAACCAGCGCAGTCCGGCACCGATCATGGCCGACGAATCCATCGAGAGCGTCGAGGACGCCTTCAGCCTGGCCGCCAATGGCGCGGCCAGCATCTTCGCCCTGAAGATCGCCAAGAACGGCGGCCCACGCGCCGTGCTGCGCACCGCGCAGATCGCCGAAGCGGCTGGTATCGCCCTGTACGGCGGGACCATGCTCGAAGGCTCGATCGGCACTTTGGCCTCGGCCCATGCCTTCCTCACCCTGCGCCAGCTGACTTGGGGCACCGAACTGTTCGGCCCGCTGCTGCTGACCGAAGAGATCGTCAACGAGCCGCCGCAGTACCACGACTTCCAGCTGCACGTGCCGCGCACCCCGGGCTTGGGCCTGACCCTCGACGAAACCCGCCTGGCGCGCTTCGCCCGCCGCTAACACCTAGGAGAAGACAGCATGCTGTTCCACGTGAAGATGACCGTGAAACTGCCGGTCGACATGGACCCGGCCAAGGCCG
>NZ_MINI01000041.1 GCF_002906855.1 Pseudomonas putida
CGCTTCGCCGTCGTTGGGCGGTTATGTGGAGGGCGCTTCGCCAATCGGGCAGGCGTTGGTGCAGCTCAAGGGCGTGGCCTTTACGTTCGTGTATTGCTTCGTGGTGAGCTGGGCGATTCTCGGGGCGATCAAGCTGACTGTGGGGCTGCGGGCCAGCCGGGAAGAGGAAGAGCTGGGGCTGGACCTTGCCGAGCATAACGAGCGGGCTTACAACCTCTGAGTGATGGGTTGCTTGTACTGGCCTCTTCGCGGGCGAGCCCACGAAGAGGCCAGTAGAGGTTTGATCAGTGACTCATGGCCAACTTGGCACTGGTCTGGCGACGGCGATAGGCACTGTCACGACTGGCCAGCCACCAGTACAGCGGTGAGGTCACTGCCAGGCCCACCAGCCACGACAGGTCGGCCCCGTTGATGTGCTCGGAGATCGGCCCGACATACAGCGGCGTGTTCATGAACGGAATCTGCACCACGATGCCCACCGCATAGGCAATCAGCGCCTGCGGGTTGTAACGGCCGTAGATCCCGCCATCGACCTTGAAGATCGACTGGATGTCGTAGTCGCCCTTGTGGATTGCGTAGAAGTCGATCAGGTTGATCGCGGTCCACGGCACCAGCACTACCAGCAGCACCAGCACCATGTCGACGAAGTGGCCTATGAAGTCGGCCGAGGCGAACACCGCCACCACGCAGCAGGCCGCCAGCACGATCAGCGACAGCACCGCACGGCTCTTGGCGGTAGGGATCCAGCGGTAGGCGAAGGTCTGCACCAGAGTGATGATCGACAGCACCGCGCCATACAGGTTGAGGGCGTTATGGCTGATCACGCTGAGCAGGAACAGCACCAGCATCACCGGGCCCAGGGTGCCGGTGGCCAGCTTGACCGCGTCCATGGTGTCCATGCCGGCCGGGATCGCCAGCACCGCCACGGCGCCGAAGACGAACGACAGGCTCGAACCCAGGGCCGAGCCCAGGTAGGTGGTCCAGAAGGTCGAGCTGACCTTCACGTCGGCCGGCAGGTAGCGCGAGTAGTCCGACACGTACGGGGCGAAAGCGATCTGCCACAGCGCTGCCAGCGACACGGTGGCCAGCCAGCCGGCCAGGTTGAAGCCGCCGCGGGTGAGGAAGTCGTCACTTTGCACATGGCTGAAGATGTAGCCGAAGCCGACCACGATGCCGATGCCCAGCACCCAGGTGCCGATGCGGTTGAGCACGTGGATGAAGCGGTAGCCGATGATGCCGATGATGCCCGAACCCAGCGCACCGATGACGATGCCCACCGGCACCGGTACGGCCTCGACCACGCCATGCAGCGACTTGCCGGCCAGGACGATGTTGGAGGCGAAGAAGCCGATATACATCACCCCGGCGATCACCACCACCAGCAACGCACCGAGGGTGCCGAACTGGGCGCGGCTCTGGATCATCTGCGGGATGCCCATCTGTGGGCCCTGGGCCGAGTGCAGCGCCATCAGCACGCCGCCGACCAGGTGGCCGACCAGGATGGCGACGATGCCCCACACCAGGTTCAGGTGAAACAGCTGCACGCCCAGGGCGCCGGTGACGATGGGCAGCGGCGCGATATTGCCGCCGAACCACAGTGTGAACAGATCCCTCACCTTTCCATGGCGGTCTTCCGGCGGCACGTAGCCGATCGTGTGTTTTTCTATCAGGGGGGCCGAATTGGCTGCACTGGTCATGACTGACTCCAAGGCAAGGTGGGGCATCGAATGCTGCCCGGGTGCGTGCCGGCGAAGGGCGACGCGTTCTTGTTGGAGCGATGATGCGGGGCGCGGGGATAACGAGAAATTAGTAAATATGTACCCATAAACCTTAAAAAACCTAAGGCTGACAAAAGGTTAAGCGGTGGACGGTAGCAAGGAGGGTGCCAGATGGCTGGAGGGGCCGAGGTAGAGGGAGTGGCGGTTGCCGGGGGCAGGTGGAGTGGGCTGTGTTGGTGCGCAGTGCGCATTAGCAGGGCAATCTACATCGGCAGCAGTCGATCCTGAATGACCTCCTTCATCACCAGGGTCGAACTCAGGCGCTTCACATTGGGAATGCTGGTCAGCTGCTCGTCATACAGCTTCTGAAATGCCGGCAAGTCCTTGGCCACCACATGCAGCAGGTAATCCGGATCACCGAACAGCCGTTGCGCCTCGACAATCTGCGGGATCTCGGCCAACGCCGCTTCGAAGTCCGCCACGGGCTGGCGGGTCACTTCGCGAAGGGTCACGAACACCAGCGCGGCAAAGTTCAGCCCCAAGGCACTTGGCGCCAGGCGGGCGTGGTAGCCCAGAATCGCCCCGGACTCTTCCAGTGCCTTCAGGCGCCGATGGCAGGGGGACAGGCTGAGCCCCACGCGGTCGGCCAGCTCGGTGACCGACAGCCGACCGTCTTTTTGCAGCTCGGCAAGGATTTTTCGATCAGTTCTGTCCATGGGGAAGAATCTTCCAGTAAGTGAATGCTAAGAGGGAATATACGAAAGAAAATCCCCGGGCGGAATCCGTAATCTTTCCTCATCCCAAGGCAGTAGATAAGGAACATTCAAGTGGCTATCAGTGTGCTGACGGCGTTCTGGGCTGTGTCGATGCTGTTCGTGATGACCCCCGGAGCAGACTGGGCCTATGCCATCTCGGCGGGCATGCGCGGGCGTTGGGTTATGCCCGCAGTGGCGGGGATGTTGTCGGGGCATTTCCTCGCCACCCTGGTGGTGGCGGCCGGGGTCGGCAGCCTGCTGGCGGGCCACCCCTTGGCGTTGACCTTGATG
>NZ_MINI01000042.1 GCF_002906855.1 Pseudomonas putida
ATTTAAAGCAGGTGAATCAGTAAAATATTCCAAGCATAAACATCCTGCAACCCGCCGCCAAAACAACCTCAAAGCTGCGTTGGCATCCTTGACAACAGCGTGTTGTGATGGCATAAACGACAACATGATTGCCGCGGTACTTGTGGAACGTTCGAAAACTGTTTTGCCAGATGGTGCGATTGTCGAGATCGTCGTGTGGAAGGTGCCAGAACCCGTTCCCGGTAGCACGCACCTGTTCAAGTATCGACTGTTTTTTGGCAAGGATGGTCGGCGCATCGTCGGTTTCGACAACGAACGCGGCAAAGGCGATCATTGCCATCTCGACGGCGACGAGCATCCTTACATGTTCACAACGACCGATGCCCTCCTGTCCGACTTTCGGAAGGAGATAATCAAGAGGAGGAAGAAGCCATGAGAGAAGCCTTGATTCAAATCAGAGCAGACAGCGAAGCTGCCCTCAATGAGGTTTTTGAAAGGGCAACGAACGCCATGCGTTCAGGCAATCCCTCAGAGCCCGTGGCAGTCTTCACCTTTTCGTCGCCCGCACAGCTTTTTTCTGTCATCACCCCCAAAAGGTGGGAATTGATTGAACATCTTCAGAAGATCGGTCCATCGAGCATACGCGGACTTGCCCGATCCGTCGAACGTGACGTTAAGCGTGTCCACGAGGACGTGTCCGCATTGTCGGACTGGGGTATATTCGAACAAACCGAAGACGGAAAGGTTCACGTACCCTACGAAGTCATCCACGCGAATTTCGACCTCAGAGCGGCAGCCTGATCAGGGACCGCAACGCAAACCATCGCCGGGTCAATATGATCGAGGCCCTTAAGATGTCGACGGCGAGGGTTTCCGACGAAGTTCATCGTCTGCCTAACGTGTTCCAGACTCTGCGGGGCTTGATCGATCGCGATCGCCGCCGGACGGCGCACCGGTCAGTTCCTGCTACTCGGCTCGGCTTCCATCGATCTCAAACAATCTGGAGAAACACTGGCTGGCCGCATAGCATATCTTGAAATGCAGCCTATCGATGGATTGGAAGTGCCGGCAAATGCAATGGACAAACTTTGGCTAAGGGGTGGATTTCCCGATAGTTTCCTTGCTTCCAGCGACAGTGGGAGCACCACTTCTGACCGCATGGCGGGGGCTTCCTAGTGCGGCTGCGGAACACGGTTTGCGTCTCGGTGCCCAACTTGGAGGCAACCGCTGCACGAACGTTCATGGCGACGGCATCCAGCATGAATGTATAGCGGCTTGCAGCTATAAGAGGAGCCCACACCTTGAACGCCTGTAATTTTGACGCTATATTACGTCAGTATCTCTGGCTTATCAAAGGAGACGATCATGGCTCTCGCACAATATGCTGACAAAGGGCTGTTCGCGCCAAGAAAAATCGCCGACGTCCTTCATACAACAAGTGACGATATCGCACGCAGTGCCGGGTTGGGCAAAGATTCCGTACAGCGCAAAGAACGCATCAAGTCGGACAAGACCCAACGGCGACTGCGCGAAATGATCGAAGTCATCAACAAGGTGGAGGCCCGTTTCGGATCTGCACTCATGGCATATGCCTGGTATCGTTCAGAGCCTCTCTCAGGCTTTTCAGGCCACACAGCAATGCAGCTCGTCCGAGACGGGCGCGCTCACGAAGTACTCGAGTACATCGACGCGATAGACGCTGGCGTGCATGCCTGACGGCCTGATGCACTACCAGGGTAAACTCTACCGAGCGCTTAATCCCGTTTTCGCTCGTGAGCCGCTCTCCGGGCGAGGTGCCGAGATTTATGGCGGCAGATTCAATCCAAAAGGCATGCCTGCACTCTACACGTCAGTGACAGTCATCACGGCATTGAAGGAAGCAAATCAGGCGGGCAGCTTACAGCCTACAACTGTTGTCTCCTACGATGCCGACATCACACCCCTGTTTGATACTCGCGATGGCGCCCTGCTTCATGATCATGGTATTGACGGTCAAACTCTCAGCACCCCGACTTGGCGAGATGACATGAATGTGTTCGGTGAAGCCCCCACACAACGTCTTGCCCGGTCTCTGAAAAACGAGGGCTTTTGCGGTTTGATCGTCAGGAGCTTTGCTCCGGGGGCGACTGATATCGACCTGAACGTCGTCCTTTGGACATGGGGAGACACCGTTTCACATCAGTTGATCCTAATCGATGATGAGCAGCGCTTGTCACGCTGAAACCGCTGTGAAATCTCCGTGGGCGGCAAGAATGCATCTAAAACACCCATTATAATGGGTCAATTAATTGAAAATCCGCCGTCGCATCTAACCGCAGACAACTAGCTACCCGACGTGTTTTCTTCCAGTAGTGCCGATCTCAATACGGCCTGTTGTTCTGGGCTCACAATAAATGCCAAGCGCGCGACTGGTGTTTCTCAGCATCGTTCGCAGGATTTCAGGCTGCTCCTTCAGCTCCGGCTGGGCGATAAGTGTCATGCCACAGCGTTTTGTCGTTTCCGTCACCGTGACCTCAACTGCGCCGAAACTGATGGCGTCGCCGATCCAGCTAAATTCTGAAAAGCCGGACATGTCTTCCGTTTCAAGTAGGATGTTGGGACGAAAACGCAGTCGGTCGATAGTGCTTTGTGGCGTCATCCGCTGCAGTTTGCACAACGAGGAGGTAGTCACTAAATGCAGGGGCGATACCGAATAGCGATTTCTGATTTGCGGAACAGAGGGTGCCAGAGGATCCGCCTCGGCATAACTGCCGATCTCCACTTCAAATCCGAAATGCAC
>NZ_MINI01000043.1 GCF_002906855.1 Pseudomonas putida
GGCAGCGCGCCGGCCGGCAGCCTGGTGGAGGTCCGTGATGCCAACGGCAGCGTGATCGGCAGCGTGCAGGCCGGCAACGATGGCACCTTCACCATCAACCTCAATCCGGCCCAGGCCAACGGCGAACTGCTCGACGTGGTGGCCATCGATGCCGACGGCAACAGTTCGTTGCCGGCGCAGATCAGCGCCCCGGACATCACCCCGCCCAACCAGGCCAGCGACCTGGTGGTGAGCGCCGACGGCGCCACGCTCACCGGCCGCGGCGAACCTGGCAGCACGGTCCAGGTGACCAACGCCCAGGGCACGCTGCTCGGTAGCGCGGTGGTGGGTGCCAACGGCCAGTTCAGCGTTACCCTGGCCCCCGCGCAAACCGATGGTCAGGCACTGGATGTGGTACTGCGCGACGCCGCAGGCAACAGTTCGACCGTCAACATTACTGCCCCGGATACAGATGGCCCGCTGCAGCCTTCCGGCCTGAATGTCGACATCACCGGCCTGCACCTCACCGGCCTGGGCCAGGTCGGCTCGACGGTGACCGTGCGCGCGGCCGATGGCAGCGTACTGGGGACTGCGCTGGTCGGCGCAGACGGGCGCTTCGACGTCACCCTCACTGCGGCGCAGCGCAACGGTGAAAGCCTGACCGTGGAGGCCACCGACCGCCTCGGCAACAGCGCCGGGCCAGTGACCTTCACCGCACCCGACCTCACCCCGCCGCAGGTGGTCGGCAACCCGACCATCGACGGCACGGGCACGACGGTCAGCGGTTCCGGGGAACCCGGCGCCACGGTCACGGTACGCGGGCCGGGCGGCAGCGTGCTGGGCAGTGCGCTGGTGGCCGGCGATGGCAGCTTCGCGGTCACCCTGGTGCCGCCACAGACCAATGGCCAGGCATTGACCATCGAACAAACCGACCTTGCCGGTAACGTTTCTACTGCCGTCGGTTTACCGGCTCCGGATACCCAGGCGCCGAACGCGCCGATAGGCCTGCTGCTGTCGGCCGACGGCGCCGTCGTCACCGGTAGCGGCGAGCCTGGCGCGCAAGTGAAAGTGACCGGCGTCGGTGGCGTGGTACTGGGCACTGCAGTGGTTCAGGCCGATGGCAGTTTCAGCGTGTCCCTCATCCCTGCGCAGCTCAACGGCCAGACCTTGTCCGTCACCCAGACCGATGGCGGCGGCAACGCCTCTGGCGCTGGCACCGTGGTCGCCAGTGACCTGCAAGCACCAAGCCCGGCAGTGGTCCTGGGCTTGGTCAGTGGCGGCACCGTGCTCAATGGTGCGGGCGAAATCGGCACGACCGTGGAAGTGCGTAACAGCGCCGGGCAATTGCTCGGCGACGGCATTGTCGGTGCCGATGGTAGCTTCAGCATCACCCTCAGCCCCCCACAGACCAATGGCCAGGTCCTGTCGGTTGTGCTGATCGACGGTGCCGGGAACAACTCGCCATCGACCTCGTTCACCGCACCGGACACCTCCGGCCCGGCCACGCCGGCTGGCCTGCAGGTCAGCGCCGACGGCAGCAGCGTGCACGGCACCGGCGAAGTCGGCTCGACGGTCGAGGTGCGCAACGCCGCAGGCGACCTGCTAGGCAGCGTAGTGGTGCCTGCCGGTGGCAGCTTCAGTGTGACGCTGACCCCGGCGCAACTCGATGGCCAGACGCTTCAGGTCAGCTTGTTAGACCCCGCAGGCAACGCGTCCACCAGTGCACCGGTCAACGCGCCGGATATCACCCCGCCGGAGCTGCCCGTCGGTCTGTTGGTCAGCCCGGACGGCAGCACCGTCACTGGCAGTGCGCCAGGTGCCAGCTCGGTGACCGTGACCGACCCGAACGGCAACGTGGTGACCGTTGCGGTCAACGGCGACGGCAGCTTCAGCGTGCCGCTGGATACGCCGCTCACCAACGGTGAGACCCTGAGCGTGGTGGTCAGCGATGCAGCCGGC
>NZ_MINI01000044.1 GCF_002906855.1 Pseudomonas putida
CAACTTCGATTTCCCTTAGCGGGTATTATTGCAGAAATGCCCACGGAGCCCCACTGAGTCGGTGACGAGTCGCCTTAAACTGGAGTTTTATAGTCAGGAAATTACGCTCAGAAATCGCAAAAACCCTTTGAAATCAACGTTGCGATTTTAAGGGCTTGCAGAATCGAGGGAATCGGCGGAACTAGTTACGTATGAGACAAACCGCTATCTCCGCTAGAGACAGAGTCGCCGCCCAACGTGAACGCGTGCGGGCGGCCGGTCGCACTCACCTTTATACAGACCTTCCGAATGAGTTGATCGAGGCAATCGACCGGCTCAAGGAGGAACGGGGCGCGCCATCCCGCGCGCCCATCATTGAGGAAGCCGTGAGGTTACTTATCGAGAAGCAGCAAGGGACATAACGGCAAAACGCCCGACTGTTAGCAGCAGTCGAGCGTTTTAATAGGCCGTCAGACACACCGTAGATGAGGGACAAACCCTAAGGGGTCGCCAGACACACCAAACGGGGCCAAGTTCCTCCCCTTATCTACGCTAGAGCACGCCAATCCGCAAGATTGATTCTTGTGGAAACGGGAAAGCTGTGTCCGCCGTCCACGCCGTCATGTCCTCCGAACGGAAGGACGAAGGACATTATGTTGAGGACGCAAATCGCGGCCGCGATCGGCTGCGCGCGTGCGAACGCGCTTGATGAAATCATGCGGGAGGTGTGGACGCGCTTCAGCGCCGGCCAGCTCTCCGAAGAAGACGCCGGCCAGCTCTCCGCGCTCGCCCATGAGCGCCGCGCTGGGTGGCGGGGGGCAGGACAGGCCGCGCTTGGCCTGGTCTTCCCTCCCCCGGCTGCACGATGCCCGACGCCGGTTCGCCGGCGCAGCCATTTCAAGGGGCGATCCGAGGGCCAGATATGGCGGCCGACGACGCGCAAGGACGTACAGGCGATCTTGAAGGCGGCCGAAATCTACAACGAGGCCGGCTTGCACGAGAAGGGCGAGCGCAGCGGCCCGCTAGGATCGGTGGCGCTCGATGTGCTGCGGTTGTTCGTCAATCTCATCGACTTCCGCACCGGCCGGCTTGAGCCGTCTATCACAACGATCATGGACCGCCTGGGCCGATCGCGTGATACGATCGTGCGGGCGCTGAAGAACCTGCGGGCGCATGGCTTCATCGACTGGCTGCGGCGCTACGAGCCGACCGGGAACGAAGGGCGCGGCCCACAGGTGCAGCAGGCCAGCAACGCCTATCGCCTGTCCCTGCCAGAGAAGGCCCGCGAGTTCCTGGGACGGTTTGGCAAGGCCGCTCCCCCGCCTGCGGATCACGGACAGGACCAAAGGGCTTGGAGCGAGGCAATCGACGCCTACAAGGCGACCCTGCCCCTTGATGAGCGGACCTTGCTTGATGCGGGTGATAACCCGGTTGGACAGGCTCTCGCACGCATCGCAAAGGGTTTGATGAAACGTGAGTCCGATAACCAGACTGAATCCCCATCTAGATTTATACCTATAGAGCAAACATAAGCGGTCGCCGCTGTTCGGGCCGCTCACGCGGCCCTGCGGCGGTTCCGGCCCGCGCATATTGCGGGCCGGCAAACTGCACCATCACAGCAAAACCCGCAGCATCGAGTTCGCGGAACCGTTGCTATGGGCTTTCGAGGAAAGCAGGCGGATAGGTCGTGTCCAAATTGTGCATTTGTGCACAATTGCACCGATGCACAAAGCCTTTGCTCTGCCCCGCTCGCTGTGCTACCATGTACACAGTGCAACACGAGGGTTTCACCATGACAGCAAGCACCACCATGACGATTCGGGTTTCCCCTGAAACCAAGACGAAGCTGGAACGGATCGCGGCCGACACCCGGCGCAGCAAATCGTTCCTCGCAGCCGAGGCCGTTTCCGCCTATGTCGAGCGCGAGCTTGAAATCATCGACGGCATCAAGCGCGGCATGGCCGATGCGGCGGCCGGCCGAGTCGTGCCCCATGACGAGGCGATGGCGGAAATCTATGCCGCAATCGACGCGGCGGAATCCAAGCGCGCAGGCAAAGCGTGAGCCGGTCGGTTACATGGTCCCGCGAGGCCCTGGACGACATCAAAGAACAGGTCGCTTTCATTGCCCAGGACAACCCGGCCGCCGCGCGACGGGTCGCAGATCGGATTCGAGATGTAGGCAAGGCGCTTGGGGAGATGGCGATGGGCCGGCCCGGCCGCGTGACAGGAAGCTACGAAAAGTCCGTCTCCCGCCTGCCCTACATCATCGCCTATGAGCTGCGCACGATCGCCGGCCGCGAATGCGTCGTGATCGTGCGGGTTATCCATACGTCGCGGGATTGGCCGGCCGAGGAATGGCCTAACTGACTGTGCACAGATGCACAATGGATCAATTGCACAAAAGCTCCGTTGACTGAAAGCCTATAGGCTGGCAATGTTCAACTCTGCAATTGTGCACAACGGAGCTTTTGCAAAAATGCGGTATTGCACATGAAAACTATAGCTATCGCCATGCAGAAAGGCGGCGTCGGCAAATCGACGCTCGCGAAAGCCCTTGGCGTTGCCGGTGCGAAGGCCGGCTTGAACGTCCTCGTGCTGGATATGGACACGCAGCAATCGACCGGACAATGGGCCGAGCGCCGGAAAGACCCGCTCCCCGTTGTGCGCTTCGCAACCGAGATCGAGCTGCCGAAACTGTTGCGGCAGGCAGAGGAAGCCGGCTGCGACCTGGTTGTCATCGACACCCCGCCCGCCCGGAGCACCGAAGCGCCGGCCGCCGTCGAATCCTGCGACCTCGTGCTTGTACCGTGCTCGCCCGACATCGAAGCCTATGAGCAGCTTCCCAGGACCGCGCGCCTTGCACGATCGACAGAGAAGCCGGCCGCCGCCGTCTTGACGATGGCGCAGCCGAATAGCCGCGCCGAGGAAGACATTGCCCGACAGGTGTTCGAGACGGTCAGGCTTCCTATGGTCCCGGCCGTCCTTCACCGTTTCAAGGTGCATCGGGACGCGAGCCGGGAGGGCATGACCGCCTTTGAAATGGAGCCGGAGGGCAAAGCCGCCGCAGAGCTGCAAGCGCTCTGGCAATGGGTTGCGGCAGAATTGCAATTGAGCACAAGTGCACCTGTGCACAAGAGAGCGTGAGGAAAGTATGGCGAAGACGAAAGCGACCGCACAGGATTTCCTGTCGAAAATGAACCTGCCCGAACAGCAGGACGAGCGCCCGGAGCCGAAGGCGAGCAGCGCGCCGGCCCCCGCCGATCGTGGGCGAGCTGCAAGCCGAAGCGGCCTCAAGCATATCGGCGGCTATTTCGATAGGGACACCGTGGAAAAGGTGGCCGTTCTCAGGGCACGCCTCGACCTCGACAACTCGCAGCTCATCAAACGCGCGATTGACGAGCTTTACAGCAGGGAAGGGGCCGCCCGGAAATTTGGCGATCGTTAGTGCACAACTGCACAACTGCACAGGAAAGTAACCCGCCCCCGGCCGGCCCTACGGCCCAATATGATCAGAGCGGGCCGGCCGGGGGCTACCGTCGCGGGCGTGGTCAGGTCGTACCAATTGGTGGCTGCAAACTCTCAGTTTTTTCCGTTATAGTCGTTGACGCCTGTGGAGACGCGGGCCGGGGCGTGGAATCCTCGGAAGGTTAGATATAGATGGACCTTGCGGCGACCGGGTGACGGGCGCGCATGTCCAGGCTTGCGCTAAAGGCGTTCGTGTCCCGACTAACCTCGGAGATTCCAACACCCGGTTCCCGCACTCTTGCGCATCACTGATCCCCTGATGCGGCCGGCCCTGTTTCGAGGGCGCATAGGCAGGGGCAGGGCGCAGGAGGCCGGATGAAGACACAGTTTCATGAAAGTGCCGATTTGCTGGACATGCTGCTTTTCACCGTCAAGGTGATCGCCACGAGCGAATCCGGCGACAAGCAGCGAATCGCGAACGCCTATCAGGATGCGCGTTCGCTTGTGGCGACGATCGGCCTGGACGATGAAGGTTCAGCACGGCCACGTATCGTTGCCTGTTTCGAGCGTTTCAATGCCTACAAGACCGCTGATGATGTTGCGGCGGCCGGCTGGATACTGACCGCGATTCAAGAGCGCGTGGCCGAGCGTAACCTTCCGGGCTGGCAACAGCTTCGGAAGATTGTCAAAGGTGCGGTGCGCGAGCTGCCCCGGCCCGGAAAAACGGTGCTGCATTGACGCCGTGACAGGGGGGGCAGGACGCGGCGACAGCCGCGCCGGCCCGGAGGCGAACGCACTCCCATCTAGTGCCGTAGAGAGCCGGAGGGCCGCCAGTAACAAAGCCCCGGTGCGTTAGCGCCGGGACCGCATTGAAATTCCTGGGGGGAACGTGGAACAGACGAGACGGATAGATGCAGACCCTAGCCAACCTCATGCCGCTGTTTTGTATGGCAGCAGCGGTCTATTTCTTCTTTAAATGGGTCGTTCGCGACATGAACAAATAGGCTGTTATTCCGCGTGAGAAAGGGATGGCAGGATAGGCTAACGGTATACCGTTAGCCGTTTCGCCCGAGGGGCGGCCGCCACACGCCGCGCGTGGGCGATTTGCCGATTAGGTGAATGAGTGAATCTGCCGCTGTGCTTTTCAGCGATTGAGTGAATCGGTGAATGAGTGAATGCGCGATTCGGCTTTTCACATAGATGTTGCTTTAGCGCCGGGACTGTTTTTCATGTCCCGGCGAGCCGTTCGGCGCAGATCGCGGCGACGGTTTCTTGCAGCGCCTTCACACGGTCGACCAGCCAGGCCAGTTCCTCGCCGGTGATTTCGTAGGCCGGGGAATAGCGCGCATCGACATAGGCGCGATCGAGACGGGTAAAGCAGCGCTTGGCGGAACGGGTATCGCGCGGCCAGACCTCAATCAGCCGGGGCGCGATCCTCTCCGCGTGGGATCGTAGAACGGACAGGCGATGCGATTTCGGCGAGTAGAGCGTTAGGACGAGCAGGGTGCAATGATAGAGGCGTTCAGCGGCTTGATGGAGCGAGAAGGCAGCGAGGCGGAGATTTCCCCGATCCCGGTAGAACGTGGCCCCGGCCTGAAACTCGGCGGCGTCGGGAAACCAATGCTCAAAGTGTCGTCGCGCTTCCTCTCTCGCGACCTCCGGCGCTAGAGGCTTCGGCTCAGCGAGGGGATGACCGGGCGTTTCGTAGAGCACGATACCGTCGCGGGCTATGTCCACGAAGAAGGGGCGGCCGTGGGCGAGCTGGTCGTTCAAGTCCTGATAGGTGTGGACGATGAAGTTGACCGGCGCAGAGAGCCGGCGCGTGATGGTCAGTTCTTGCAGGAACAGTTCCGCCGCCTTTTCCCAGGATTCATATTGTTCCCCGAAGCTCTCGTAATTGACGACGACGAGCAAATCATAGTCAGAGCGATAGCCGCTCTTGCGATCCTCGACCCAATCGCCGCGCGCATAGGAACCGAACAGGATCAGCTTGAGAATGCGGCCGCGCCTGCCTTTCTCGGAGAGCTTGGATTTTAGGGAATCCTCAAATTCACCGAACAGGATTTGCGCCGCGCGTTCCAGCTCGCGGCGCTTTTTGCCGGGCAGATGGTCGAGGCGATCAGGGAGCGTCATACAGCCCCCGGAACTCGGAATCGGCATAGTAGGCGAGCTTACCGGCGAGGATCGGGCGTTGCCCGGCCAGGAACAGCAATTCGATGTTCTGCGGCATGTTGCGGACCTCATCCGGAGTGAGCAGCGGGCGGCCGACATGCTGTTCGCCGTAGGAAATCCCTGTCTTTTCGGAATCGAGCGCACGGCCCATGCTTTCAAAGACGACCGTGGATTGCCCGAGCATGTCGGAGACGAGGCGGGCGCTCTCATGATCGTTGACGCCGAAGACCTGTAGAACGCCGGCATTTGACAGGAAGGTGCCGGCGCGCTGCCCGTAGGTGGCGCGGAGCTGGTGAACGTCTTGCAGGATCGGCCAGAGCTGGACGCCGTAGCCGGCCATGAGGCCCATAGCGCGTTCGACCGGGGCCAGGTGGCCGAGAGAAGCGAACTCATCAAGCAGATAGAGGACCGGCACGGCCGGCCTGCCGGGCGTGCGGGCCATTTCGAGCAGGCTTTGTGTGACGAGCAGGCGCAGCCAGCGCGAATAGGTCGAGAGCCGATCGGGCGGCAGGACGAGGAACACCGAGACGTTGCGGCTTTTGAGATCGGCAAAGCGGAAATCCGATCGGGCGAGGACCGCCGCCATGCGCGGGCTATCGAGGAAATGGGTATGGCGCTGCGCCGCCGATAGCACGCCGGCCGCCTCGCGGTCGGACTTGCCGAGGTGACGATTTGCGGCGCGGGCGACCAGGCCGGAGGCGGCGGTTGACGCCTGCATGTCCTTCAGGAGCGCCGTGAAGGCTTCAGGAGCCAGGGTCAGGTTCTCGCGCAAGGTGGCGAGCGTTCGCCTGTCACGCGGCTCCGTGACGGCAATGTGGAGGATCATGCCGCCGATCAGTGCCTTGGCTTCCTCGTTCCAATGCGCCTCGCCGGCCATGCCCGGCTCATCGAACACGAGTGCGTCGGCCAGGGTGCTTGCATCTTCCGCGACATCGAGGCTGGCGGGGTCGAGCATGTCGAGCGGATTGAAGGCGGCCGAGGGCTGGCCGGAAACGCCGAAGGGGTCGAGGACGTGGACCGGGCCGAAGGTCTGGCGGGCGCGGCCGGCGATCTTGGCATTTTCGCCCTTGGGGTCGATGCAGATCACGGAGCGGTCAGCGGTGAGCAGGTTAGGGATGATGGTTCCAACCCCCTTGCCGGTGCGCGTCGGTGCCATCGTCAGCAGATGGGCAGGGCCGTCATAGCGCATCAGTTTTCCCGTTTTTGCGTCGCGGCCGATCAGCAGGCCGGAGCCGTTGCGGGTGAGGGGTGCAACTTCCTTGTTGGTGGCGAAGCGGGCCGTACCATGGGTCGCATCGTCCAAATCCCCGAAATGCTGGATCATAGGATTCGTCAGTATTCGGAACGCGAGCACGGCGAGGACCACCAGAACGCCAACAAGGGCGACCACGCGCAGCGGCCACAATTGAGACGGGATCACAGCAGCAAGGAGCGACAGAACCAAGCCGACGATGAAAATTATGATCACCATGCCGAGCAAATATTGGAACAGCCGAACGGGCGACATGATGATGCTCATCATTGCCCATATCGGATCACGTCTCGCCTGCCGCAGCATGTTCTTGAACGCGGCCCATGCAAGTGTCGCCTGGTTCATGAAGCGGCCTCCCCATTATTGCTTGCCGGTTGCGCGGCTTCAGGCTTGCCAAGCAGATCGGCAAAGAGTTCCTTGTCGCCGTCGCGTGTCAGGAAGCCGGGCAGTTCCTTGCGCAACCAAGCTGGGGTCAGAACAAGAGCTGCTCGAAATCGTACGCTAAGACCGAACGGAGCGGGAGCGTCATGCAGCGCGGAGGATTCTTCCAGGAAGTCGCAATGGCCTGAAGCCTTCGGGCATCTGCTGCTCGGTGTCCCAGGAATAGATGCCGGTGAGATTTATGTGCTCCCAGCTGAGTGGCGAGACATGCTTGAGCAATATGTCGGGGATAGTTCGACCACTTTGACGCAGATGGGCTACGGCACGGCTGAGATAAACGGTATTCCAGTGGACGATGGCGCTGACGACAAGGTTGAGGCCCGAGGCACGGAATGCCTGACTTTCGAACGATCGGTCGCGGATTTCGCCGCGCTCATGGAAGAAAACGGCCCGCTTGAGCTTGTGGGCGGATTCTCCTTTGTTAAGACCGGCTTGACATCGCCGGCGAAGTGCCGGGTTGGAATACCATTCGATCATAAACAGGGATCGCTCGATGCGCCCGAGCTCACGCAGGGCTTTCGCCAACTGGCTCGGTTTCGAGGATGCCGCCAGCTTTTTGAGGATCATTGAGGGCGCAACAGAGCGTGTCGTGATTGATGCCGCCAGATGGAGAAGGTCATCCCAGTGTTCCAGAATGAGGGCGGTATTGATCGGCGCGCCGATATGGTTGGCCAGTGCTGGATATGAGTCGGCCTTTTCGAAAGTATGGAACTTCCGGTCCTTGAGATTGCGCAGCCGAGGCGCAAAACGCTTTCCGATCAGAGTGAAGAGGGCAAATACATGATCGCTCGCACCTCCGGTATCGGTAAAGTGCTCCTCGATCTCCAGGATGGTGTCGTGGTCGAACAGGCCGTCGAGAACATAGGCTGCCTCGCTCTCGGTCGGGCTGATCGGCAGAATGCTGAAATAGCCGTACTGATCGGAAAGGTGGCTGTAAAATTTCGAGCCTGGCTCGCTGCCATAATGCAGGTTGATATCACCGCGTTTGGCGGCACGATCACTGGCCCGGAAGAACTGACCATCAGATGATGCGGTCGTCCCTGTTCCCCAGAGCTGGGCGTGGGGATGACGCGCATGGGCGTCGGTCACACATGCCTGCGCTGCGCGATAGGTTTCCGTGCGGGCATGGAACATGCGCATCCATCCGATCTGATGGGCGCTGATCCCCTTGGAGGCTCCGGCCATACGTTTCGGGCCAAGATTGGTGGCGTCCGCGAGCGTGCCGGCGAGCATGGCCGGAATGTTTTGCGGTGAATCGCCCGTTCGAACATGGGTGAACTGGTCGGCAAAGCCGGTCCACTCATGCACGTCTCTTAAGAGATCCGGCACTTCGACAAGCGGATACATTTCGCTGAGTTCGATATTTAGTTCATCGGCTGCAGCGGGCACTTCGCTCGCCAGCGGTGTTACAATCAGGGTTCCGGCATCGAGACGGACGCCTTCAAGTTTGCCGTTGCGGGCGCGATGGGCGAGACGTTTCAGATTGAAGTCCAGCAATTGTTGCATTTCGGTGAGCCAAGCCACCCCGTCGCGCTGCACACCGAGCCCAAGCTGGTCAGTTTCCTTCAGCTTGGTAAAAGTAGGGCGGGGCATGAAATTTTCATTTATCGGCCGGAACGCCCTGCTGCCTTCGACCCAGATGTCGGCCGAACGAAGCCGCTCGCGCAACGCTGCCAGTGTTGCAATCTCATAGAGACGGCGATCGGCCTTTGCCTGCCCGAAGATCAGTTTACGCTCCGCCGCGCCGAGATGAGCGATCGGGACACGTTCGGGAAGCACGCGCCTTCCTTCCGCGTAAAGGGATCTGAGTGTTTCGATCGCTGCCAGCAAAGGATCATACCGACGACTTGAATGGAATGTGAAGGTCAGGAGGAACCGGCCTGCATAATTGCGAACATTGGCATATTGCTCAGCTGCAATAAGCAAGGGTGAGGCGTCATTGTCTTCCACCATCGCCGCAAGCGTCGGCTTTGCCTGCACCAAGCGATGCCAGCCGACGTGGCGGTCGAGCGTTTCAATTGCATCTTCATCATTGTCATTGGCGCACTGAAGAGCCGATATCGTGTCGAGAAACAGCCGTAGTGCCTTAGCCGTCTCCATCCGGGTGTTCACATGGCGCTGCTTCTTGCGGTTATTCGCCTGCGAAAACAGCCTGCCGATCAGCTTGATGAACATGGTGACTGCGGCGTCGGTGAGCTTTTGCCCAAGCTTGATGATCTGCGCGATGATCGTCGCGCGCCGCCGACTGGCGTTGAAGTCGGCGGCAAGCCATGCCGGTGTCACATCGCCCTCCCGGACCATCTGCTCCCAGCGACCGGAGTGGATGCGGGCTTGTAGTCGGGGATCGATATCGAGCGCGCGGATGAAAGCGATCCTGTCGGTCAGCGTGACCAGGTTGGTTGCTCCCGGAGCATCTGGCGCAGATCGCAGCCAATGGAATCGCGTCTGTCGTATCTCGGGATCAACCGTCAAAAGATCATCGAGGGATTGGAGCTTTTCGGCTGAAAGGCCCGATATCAGGGCAGCCTCGGCGCGACGGCGGGCTATTACGCGGCCGGCAAAGCCGATCCGCTCTATTGTGTCAGGTGCGGGAAGTAACACCTTCCGCTCCCGCAGCGTGGTGACAATAGCTTGGGCAATAGAATGGCCCTTGTCCGTTGCGGTCGCCGTTTCGACGGCGGATAGTAAGGCGGCGCGCCGGTCCTGTGCTGTTGCTGTTCGTTTTCCAAAATAGGAAAGCAAATGCGCGATATGCTCGCGGCGAGTTTCCTCCCGCCTGGCATAGGAACGGAAACTCTCCGGATCAGCATCCAATTGTTCGGCTATATAATTGAGCATCGCCCTCGGCGGAATTTCGTGCACCATGAGAGCCCGGCCCGGATGCCGCATCATGCAAAGCTGGACAGCAAAGCCGAGCTGGTTATGTTTTCGCCTGCGGACTTCGATCTCCAGCCGGTCCGATGGAGATAGAGTGTAGTGACGGATCAGACTATCCTCATCGGTCGGTACGCCGAACAGCTCCTGTTGATCCTGAATTTTGAGAAACTTCCGCCGCGCCATTTTTTACTCCATACAAACTTGCGTCGATGGTTCCGGGCATGTCCGGAAACGGTCGTTTGCGTACAGGCCTAAATCACCCTGTCCACAAATTATCTTGACTTATTTGTGGACAGGCATCACCTTTCGGACAACCTATTCGGACGAAATTGAACCTTATGCCACGCACCTTTGCCTATGTCCGTGTCTCCACGACCGGACAGACCACCGAAAACCAGATTCAGGAAATCGAAGCGGCCGGCTTCCACGTCGAGCCACGCCGTATAGTCACCGAGACCATCTCGGGCAGCGTCGCCATTGCGCAGCGCCGGGGTTTCTCGCGACTGATGGATAAACTCGAAGCCGGGGACGTGCTCATCGTCACCAAGCTCGATCGGCTCGGCCGAGATGCGATCGATGTCAGTACGACGGTCAGGAAACTGGAGGAGCTGGGCGTGCGGGTCCATTGTCTGGCCCTCGGCGGCGTCGATCTGGCGAGTTCCGCCGGGAAGATGACGATGAGCGTCATCAATGCCGTCGCTCAGTTCGAGCGTGATCTGCTGATCGAACGCACGCAGTCGGGCCTCAAACGAGCCAAGTCGGAAGGCAAGACCCTCGGCCGTCCCGCTCGGCTCAATGAGAAGCAGAAATTGGATGTTCTCTCGGATTTGGCGGGCGGGATGAGCGTTTCCGCACTCGCCAGAAAATTTGACACCAGCCGCCAGACCATCATGCGTGTCAGGATCGAGGGCGACCGCTCCGTTTAAGCCGTGACTTGAGTAGGCACCCGTTTCCCTTTCGCCTCACCCCGCGCAGCAGGACAGTTTTTTCACATCCCTGTCGAAGGTCTGAGCCGCAAGCTTCAAACCTTCGACAGTCGTCAGATATGGAAAGATCGTCTCCGAGAGATCATCGATCGTCAGGCCGCAGCGGATGGCCAAGGCTGCCGTCTGAATGCTGTCAGCACCCTCTGGTGCAAGGATGTGAGCGCCAAGGAGTTTCCGGGTTGACCCGTCGGCGACCAGCTTGATCAGGCCGCGCGTGTCGCGCGCCGCCAGCGCCCGCGGCACATTGTCGAGGGAAAGGACGGAGGTGCGAACCGAATGTCCGGCAGCCCGCGCCTGCGCTTCGGTCATGCCGACGCTCGCCACCTGCGGATCGGTAAAGACCACGGCGGGCATTGCGGTGTTGTCGTAACTCAGGCTGTCGCCGTTCAATGCGTTCTTGGCGGCGAGCTTTGCGCCATAGGCGGCCATGTAGACGAACTGATCTTTTCCGGTTACATCGCCGGCGGCATAGACGCCCGCCTTCGAGGTGCGCATGCGATCATCAACGATGATGGCCCCGGCCGGTGTCAGGTCTATACCGGTTTCAGCAAGCCCAAGGGCTTCAGTGTTCGAGCGGCGTCCCGTCGCCACAAGAATCCGCTCGGCAGTCAAGATTTCCGGACGTCCGTCCCGCGCGATGGCGAGGGCAACACCACCATCATCGGTCTTGCGGGCGGACTCGTAGGTAATGCCGCTGACGATTTTAATCCCCTCATCGGCCAGATAGGTGGCAAGCGCAGCGCCGATTTCGGGTTCAGCCTCCGGCAGAAGCCGGCTGCGGAACACGAGTGTCACTTCGACACCGGCCCGTGCGAAAGTCTGGGCAAGCTCCACGCCGATGTAGCCGCCGCCAAGCACTATCATCGAGCGTGGCAGCTCGGTCAGGGCGAGCGCTGTCGTGCTGTCGAGCGGCGATACGTCAGCGATCCCCGGAATCCCCGGCAACGCCGGACGCGCACCGGTGGTGATGATAATTCGCTCGGAGCCGATGTGCTGGCCCGCGACCTGGACACCGCCGTCAACGAGGCGGGCCGGACCTTCGTGGTAGACCACATTGTTGTACTCCGGCAGCAGATCAGCGTATTTCGCCTGTCGCAGACCGGCAACCAAAGCGTCTTTCTGGGCGATCTGAGCGGCCCAATCAACCACGCGCGCGCCGCTTTCGATCCCATCAAACCGGGCAGCCGCATCGTTGGCGTGACGTACAGCCTCCGTGGCCCGGATCAGGGCTTTCGAGGGCACGCAGCCGATGTTGACGCATGTACCGCCGATCGTGCCATGCCCGACAAGAGCCACTTGGGCGCCTAGTTCGGCGGCCGTGATCGCGGCGGAGAAACCGGCCGAGCCAGCTCCGACGACCACAAGATCATAACGGCCGTTGCCTTTGTTGGAAGTTGGAACGTCGCAAGCTTCACACATTCAATTCACCTTTGTTGTCTTGTTATTCATCGAGCAGCAATTGGCATCCGCTGATGAGGCGGAACGCCGACGCCGGTAAAGATAAAGTGCGGACGCCCCAATCGCGGCGAGAGCGATCGGGATCAGCACATAGCCGGCCGCTGCGAACCATGCGGAAAAGCCAAAAGAGCCAGCGGCGACCAAAAGAAATGGCGCGGCGCAACAGATGACGGCGAGAAACCCGACTTCGCCAAGGCCGATGAACTTTCCATCTGTCATGCTGAACCTCCTTACTGCGAAACGCCGGACGGATAGCCAGCATTGGTGGTTGCGGTGATCAGCGCGGCGACATTCGTCTGGCTGTCGTCAAAGCGCACCTTCGCGATCGCCGCGCCGGTCGCCTCCGATACATCAACATCGAGCACGCCTGGAACGTTGCTGAGCGCCCGCTTCACAATCGGGCCGCAGAGTTCGCAGGTGGCATTGGCAACATTCAAGGTTACGGTCTGCTCGGCGGCAAAAGCGTGACCACCCGTCAGCAGGGACGCAGTAAGGGCAATGAGGGGCAGGATTTTCATGAGATTCTCCTTGGGATTAAGCATCGAGGACAAGGCGGGCGGCGTAGGGAAAGCCCACGGCGATAATGATCAAGACAGTTGCGACCCAAAGGCCGATCTTGGCGTTCCGATGGGATGATGGACGCGCGCAGTAGGAACCCTCGGCGCATTCAGCCGCCTTCGGCCTGCGATAGACGAGATAGAAACCGTAGCCGAGGCAGGCGAGCGCGATCGTGATAAACACAGGCTGGTAGGGTTCGAACGCGGTCAAATTGCCGATCCACGCGCCGCTGATGCCAGCGAAGAACAAGGCAAAGGGCAGCACGCAACAGGTTGCTGCGCCCAGTGCCGCAACGATGCCGCCGACCGACAGCAATGCTGCCCGATCAAAACCCTTTTCGGCTGGCTCTGTGACTGTATTTGCCAGCGTCCGTGTTTCATCCTGCATCATCGTTCACATGCTCCCGCAATTGATCTATCGTGACCCTAGTGCCTGTAGCGACTACAGGGTCAAGCGAGAAATTTTCACGGATTTGTGCGAGCTATGTGATGACACAGAATGATGAATTTTCGATCGGCGTGCTGTCCGAGCGCAGCGGCGTCAACATAGAGACGATCCGCTATTACGAGAAAATCGGCGTCATGCCGAAGCCCGCCCGCAGCGCAGCGGGTTATCGTATCTACACAACTGAACACGCAAGGCGGCTGCATTTCGTGCGGCGCGGCCGTGAACTCGGCTTCAGCCTGGACGAGTTGCGCGGCCTGCTTCGCCTGGTCGATGGGCATACCTACACCTGCCGGGAGGTCCATGCGCTCACCATCGAACATTTGAAAGATATCCGTCAGAAAATCGCCGATCTGCGGCGTCTGGAGCGGGCCATGTCGAATATGGCGGCGCAATGCACCGGCGATCAGGTTCCAGAATGTCCGGTCATAGATGCCCTTTTTGAAATGCGGTCAATCAAGCGTTCCCGCTCCGTTCAAGCTTAGCGTACGATTTCGAGCAGCTCTTGTTCTGACCCCTATTCGCCGCGCTTGCGGAGTTCGAGCGGGCGCTGATCATTGAAAGGACCAAAGCCGGTCTCGCCGCCGCCCGTGCGCGGGGACGGAATGGAGGAGCGCCGTTCAAGATGACGCCAGCGAAACTGCGCCTTGCTCAGGCAGCAATGGGAAAGCCGGAAACCAAGGTGGCCGATCTCTGCACGGAGCTCGGCATCTCACGGCAGACCCTCTATCGTTTTGTCGATCCAAAAGGAGATCTGCGTGCTGATGGCACGAAACTGCTGGACCGTCGTAAGCGCGGAGGCTGACTGAGTTTGCAAGATGAACATTCAGATTGCTCTGGCGGAAGACCGCAACCTAAAACCATGGATGATGCTGGCTAGGCAGGTAGTTCCGTTATTCGGACCTATGCCTGATTTTGAAGCCGTTCTCGTACGGAAGATCAGGCAGGAACAGGCTTTTTGCGCGCGAACCGCCAACCAAAGCTCAATCTTCATAGGTGGGGTGCTGATTGGTGGTAGAGGAAACGAACACTGGATACGGTGGTTGGCAGTCTTGTCCGAGCATCGACGGCATGGCGTTGGCAGAAGATTAGTGGAAACGGCGATTGCCGCGATCCCTGCCAATTCCACGATTTACGTTGATACGTTTGCGGGAGGAAGCCCTGGAGCCTATGCTGCAAACCGCCTTTACCGCGACTGCGGCTTTGAAGCAGCGGAGCTTTGGAAGACAGGAACGGTGGTCCGTCAAAGGTATGAGCTCCGCCCTCGTGCAGAATAGGCGTCAGCCTACCGTATATCTGTGCCCCTTTAATGTTCAGGGGCCGGATTGGCGGAGGCGATCCGCTACGTTCGCGACGGCGACACGCTCACGGTCTGGAAGCTCGACCGCCTCGGCCGGTCGATGAAGCACCTAATCGAGATCATCACCGAACTAGAGGCCAGAGGCGTCGGCTTCCGATCTATCACCGAAAACATCGACACCACGACATCCGGCGGTCGCCTGGTCTTCCACCTGTTCGGAGCGCTGGCACAGTTCGAGCGCGATCTGATCAGGGAACGAACACGCGCCGGTCTGCAAGCCGCAGAAGAACGCGGCCGACGCGGTGGCCGACAAGTCGTCGTAACCCCGGAGAAACTTGCCAAAGCCCGTCAGCATCTGGCGGCCGGTTTGAACGTCCGGGAAGCTGCGGCCCGCGTGAAAATCGGGAAAACCGCCCTCTACGAAGCTCTCAGGGCCGAAAAAACAACGACATCTACGGTTAAACCGACCTGAGTTCCGGATACGTTCTCAAAAGTCGGACAGATTCACTACTTTCGTGTCGTGACGCCATGTGGTTCGTCGGCGGCATCGGCCTGGTCGCCGGCGTGTTCCTGGTCCTGCTGTTGCCGCGCATCCTGCCCTTTGCGGCCGACACCCATGTTGCGGCGATCGTCGTAGGTCAGGACCGATGGAACGCCGGCGTCACCATGATGCAGACGGCCGACCCTGGCGGCTGGCGCGGCGTGGCCGATTCCTGGCAGTTCGTGCGCGACAACGCCGAGGCGATCAGCCAATGCGCCGAGGCCGCGCGCACGGCCGGCGCGGATCAGCGTTGCACGATCACCGTGAAAGCGCCACTGCCCGCTACACCGAACTAAGCATTCTCTGGTGGAAACACCCATCAATTACGAAGTTTAAGGGTGCCGACGCTGGAATGCTTATCGGTCGCGCGGTTTCAACCTGTGAGCCGTGACGCGTAGCCGAACGCGCTTGCGACCCGATTCCGTCCGTCCCGCTTTGCCTGATACATTGCATCGTCGGCCCGCATCTTGAGTGTCGTGAAGTCGGCATCGGACCTCTCCATCACAGCAAAGCCGATGCTGGCGGTCACCCTGATCGGTCGGTCCGCCGATCCAAGGACTATACGCTCTACGCTTTCACGAACCGCTTCTGCGACAGCCAGGGCTTCATCGGGGGCCTTGTCCATCAGAACGATACAAAATTCTTCGCCACCGATGCGACCGAGGTAATCTCGTTCGGAAAGGTGACTTTCACACACATCGCCGAGAACCTTCAGCACCTCGTCGCCTGCCGCATGCCCGTGTGTGTCGTTAATGGCCTTGAAGTTGTCGGCATCGACGATAAGACAAGCCACTGGCCGACTCGTCTTCCGGCAGGCGGCGAAATCCCGGTCCGCGAGCTGGTGGAAGGGTTCTCGGCGAATGGCTCCGGTCAAGCCGTCCAAAGTGGCCAGGAGTTGCAGGTCCAGATGCTGCATGGTCAGCTTTGCGAGATCGGTCAGGGCCGCCAGTTCTCGCTCCGAGGCCTGACGCGGGACCGTATCGATCACGCAGATCGCTCCGAGCGTTTCGCCCTGTCGCGAAATCAACGGCGCGCCGGCGTAGAAGCGGATTCTTGGATCGCCACAGACAAAGGGATTGTCGATGAAGCGGCTGTCGCGTGTCGCGTCTTCGACCACCATGGGGCCGGTTTGGCCCAGGATGTGCGCGCAGAAGGATTCATCGCGCGCCGACTCGGCAATATCGAGACCAATGCGCGATTTGAACCACTGACGGTCCCGACCAACGAGGCTGATCGCAGCGATCGGTACGTCGAAAATGGCTCGCGCCAGCCGGCAGAGCGTGTCGAGACGATCATCCGCGACAACGTCCAGTGCGGCATAGCGATGCAGGATCGCCAGCCGACGATTTTCTACTGAATCTATATGCGGCTCCCTGGGCATTGTTTGTTGAACTTTTCGACTGGGATCATGCGATCCGCTGGAAGCCTAGCCGTTTTTCGTTAACCGACAGTGGCTTGCAATGACAAGGCGCATGCACGGCTTCATGGACCGTACATGCGCGCGGGGTGCCTTACGCCGCTATTGTCGCTTTTCCTGTCCACAGCATGAGGTCCGTTGCCGGCATCGGCTTGGCCATGAAGTAGCCCTGCCCCTCGTCACACCCCCAGTCCCTCAGCATATCGAAGACGATGGGCGTTTCGATGCCTTCGGCGACGACGCGATAGCCGAGATCGTGGGCCATGGCGATGATGGTGCGCACCAAGGTACGGTCGCGCTCCGAGGTCTCCAACCCCATTACGAAGCCGCGATCGATCTTGAGCACGGAGGCAGGCAGTTGCTGGAGATACTGCAGATTGCTGTAGCCGGTGCCGAAATCGTCGATTGCCACGTCAATGCCGGCATCGCGCAGAAGGCTGAGCTGCTCGGTCACGCGTGCACTGTCACGCGCGACGGCACTTTCGGTGAATTCGAGTTCCAGCGACGCTGTGCTGACACCGTGGGCGTCGATGGCGTCGAGCAGGCGCTCGGTAAAGTTCGTTTCATCGAGATTAAGCGCCGAGACATTGATCGACACCTTCAACTCCAATCCCGCCGCATTCCATGCCTGAATCTGCCGCAGCGCCGTGTTAGCGACCCAGGCGGTCAACGGCCGGACCAGCGCGGTTTCCTCGACCGAAGGGATGAACTCGGCCGGCGGGATCGGACCCAATGTCGGGTGGGTCCAGCGCAATAGCGCCTCGGCACCGATGCAGGCACCGGTTCGCATGTCGATGCGGGGCTGGTAGACCAGCGACAACTGGTCATCGGACTCCAGCGCCAGCTTGAAATCGTTGAGCAGCATGAAGCTGCGCATGTTCTTCATGTCGTGCGCCGGCGAGTATTGCGCGAGGCCGCCTTCGGCAAGGCCGGCATCGTCGAGCGCGTTGAACAGCCTGCGCAGCACATCGCGAGGCGCCAGTTCACCGATAGGGAACTCGCAGATTCCCAGCAACGGCGCTGGCGTCACCGGTATTCCGTTGCAGGGGACCGGTTCGTGCATGAGTTCGGCCAGTTCGTGAATGAAGGCCTGCGGATCGCCGCCGAACTGCGGCGTCAGGAGAACGACGCAGCGTGTGAGGCCGACATGATAGAGACGCGCCGAATTACCCAATCGCGGGCGCAAACGGTCAACCGTGCCCTGAACGAGCGCCTCGGTGAAGTCTGACCCAAGAACCCGCTGACCTTGCCCGAACTGGCGGGTCGAAAGCAGTTCGAACATGATGCCGGTGCAGGAAGCGTCACGATTGCTTGTCGCCAGCTCTTCCAAGTCCTCGAACATCTGATGCTGGTTTGGGAGACCGCTCGTCGCATCGACCCGGCCGATCATGTTCTGCAATTCGACCTGGGCCATCACCATGCCGGCAAGGTCGCGCAGCACCTGACGCTGATCGGATTCGAGATCGCGCGGCTGCGCGTCGACCACGCATAGAGTGCCGAGCCCATGCCCCTGTCGCGTGAACAGCGGCGCGCCAGCATAGAACCGGATTCCAACCTGGGCGAGCGGGCTTGTGGCGAAGCGCGGATCGGCGAGAAGGTCAGGTACGACGAACACGTCATCGCCGCCGATCGCGTAGCTGCATGGTGCCTGCTCACGCGGAATCTCGGTCAGATCGACGCCGACGCGCGACTTGAACCATTGCCGATCATTGTCGGTCAGCGAGATCGTCGAGACCGGCGCGTCGAGCAGCCTACTTGCCAGCCGGGTCAAGCGATCAAAGCTCTCGCTCGGCGATGTGTCCAGCAAATTCAGATTACGCAACGCATTCAGCCGTGCTTCTTCGCTGTAGGCGGCGCTGTGAAGATACTCAGTCATTCCATCCCCCATACCCTTGGTTTGATCGGGTTGAGATTACGAGGAACGAGCAAGAGAAATGTTAACCGTCCTTAGTCTGCGAAGTCATAGTAATGAAATGGTAAATCCCTACAAATTTCTACGCAATATGGGGGTAAGTTTATATTTGTTTCATGTTAAGAAAAATTGACAGGCAACGACAATTCGCTGCCCGCCACTCGGGTATTTTGGAGGAAAAGTCAAAAAGCCCGGCTTATGAATATGTTCCGGCGTCACATGGAGCAGTCTTGGAGGATCACGCCGTTGTCATCTTCCAGCGTGGCTTCTTCGCCTTTGGTGAGCAGGGTATATGTGTAATCCGGGTTGATCGCCGTGTAGATCGCACCGGAGGCCGAGACTTCTTGTGCCATGGGAATCATTTCGTCCATCTGTTGCACGATGGCAAAGCCCTTCCCGTCCGCGCCGTTCACATAGACAACGCGCAATATCTCGTTGTCAGCACAGGCATAGTTGATGAACGGTGGTTTCGTCCGCGACGGCAAGGCTCGGAATCGCGCCCATGGCGAATGCGGCACACAAAAGCTTCACTCTCATTGATAGTTCCTTTCAGGTCATTTTCGGCTCATCGCCAAGTTGAGTTCTAAAAGCGGGCGATCCAATGGCTATAGATCGTTCGTCGGCTTATGATTATGGTTCTTAACGAGGCATGAACGTGTTGTCGCGCAAGTCCTAAAACCCGCGACAGATCGGCCAGCCCCGGAAAATCAGGCAGTTTCGCGTCGCACGTCTTTGTCGCAAGTGATATAGCACTTGCGACATGATTTGCGACAGGGGGAACCGTGAGCCGCCAACCAGATTCCGATGCCGGCCGCATGTTCATCGGCTATGCTCGCGTTTCCACGCGCGGCCAGAACCTCGACCAGCAGCGCGCCGCCCTTGGTGGGGCTGGCTGCGTCCGCATTTTCGAGGAAAAGGCTTCCGGGGTGAAGCGGGACCGGCCCGAGCTGGCGCGGATGCTCGACCATCTGCGCGCCGGTGACGTGGTGACGATCACCAGGCTAGACCGCCTCGCCCGATCGACCGGCGATCTTCTCAACATCGCGGAGCGGATCAAAGAGGCTGGCGCTGGCCTGCGCTCGCTAGCCGAGCCGTGGGCCGACACGACGACGCCCGCCGGCCGCATGGTGCTGACCGTGTTCGCCGGCATCGCGGATTTCGAGCGATCCTTGATCGTGGAGCGCACGAGCGCCGGCCGGATCGCGGCGAAGGCGCGAGGCGTGCGGTTTGGCCCCTCTCCTACCCTATCGGCCGAGCAGATCGCACACGCCCGCCAGCTCATCAGCGAGGACAAGAAGCCCGTCGCGGAAGTCGCCCGGCTTCTCGGCGTCCATCGTGCGACCCTCTACCGGGCGCTTGGTGAGTCGGCATAAATTCGACCTTCCGGTTCCGCCGATTACCCGCCAGAGTGTCCGATTTGCGCGAGATTCCCGCACCTTAGAGATAAAGGGTTGCAGAATCGGGCAAATCTCCTCTTACTGCTAAGAATGAAGCGCGATATGGAAAGAACTCGGAAGGATGTTGCCGCCCATCGGGCGCGGCAGCTTGCGGCCGGCCGTATCGCACTCACCACGTATGTTTCGACTGATCTTCTCGCGCAAATCGACCAGATCAAGGAACAGCGGGGCGTGAATGGCCGCGCTCCGATCATCGAAGAAGCTTTGAGGTTCTATATCGAGAGCGCACAGAGGGTATGAAATGAAAAACCCCTAGCCGTTGGTCGCGGCAAGGGGTTTTCGGATTACGGAAACGGCCATGTTGGGACCGCCAGACAGCACCCAACATAGCCGGTTACAGCTAACCCTGCAAGATATGCGTCTTGCGGGAACGGTGAATCTTTGTCCGTGTTCCACTCGCGTCATGCCCTCTTGAACGGAGGACGAGAGGACAATGTTGAGGACGCAAATCGCGGCCGCGATTGGCTGCGCGCGCATTCATGCGCTTGATGAAATCATGAAACAGGTCTGGGCCCGCTACGGCGGGGGTCAGCTCACCGACGAGGAAGCCGGGCAGCTCTCCGCCCTCGCCCACGAGCGCCGGGCGATGTTGCAGGGATCGGGCAGGCAGGCGGCGTTTAGCCTGGTGCTTCCCCCCCCGGCCGAACGATGCCCGACGCCGGTTCGCCGGCGCAGCCATTTCAAGGGCCGATCCGAGGGCCAGATATGGCGGCCGACGACGCGCAAGGACGTGCAGGCGATCTTGAAGGCGGCGGAAATCTTCAACGAGGCCGGCTTGCACGAGAAGGGCGAGCGTAGCGGCCCGCTTGGATCGGTGGCACTGGACGTGCTGCGGCTGTTCGTCAATCTCATCGACTTCCGCACCGGCCGGCTTGAGCCGTCAATCACCACGATCATGGACCGCCTGGGCCGGTCACGCGATACCATTGTGCGGGCGCTGAAGAACCTGCGGGCGCATGGCTTCATCGACTGGCTGCGGCGCTACGAACCGACCGGGAACGAGGGGCGTGGCCCCCAGGTCCAGCAGGCCAGCAACGCCTATCGCTTGTCATTGCCGGAAAAGGCCCGGCAGTTCCTCGGGCGGCTCGGCAAGGCCCCTCCCCCGCCTGCGGATCACGGACAGGACCAGAGGGCTTGGAGCGAGCAAATTGACGCTTACAGGCAGGCCTTGCCCCTCGATGAGCGGACACAGCTCGACGTGGGCGATACGCCGGTTGGGGCGGCTCTTGTTGGCATGGCAAAAGCCTTGATGAAACGTGAGTCTGATAACCAGACTGAATCCCCCTCTAATTCTATTCTTTATGTAAAAACATAAGCGGTCGCCGCTGTTCGGGCCTCTTACGAGGCCCTGCGGCGGTTCCGGCCCGCATATAGGCGGGCCGGCGCGGCACCCTCAGAACTTCAAAACGCAACGCTTGCGTCTGCGGCCCACCTCGCATGGGCTTTCGAGAAGAAGAAGGCTGCAAGGGCAGCGCCTATTTACTCAAATGAGTGCTTGAGGTTAAAACCTGTTTACTCAAAAGCTCAAACCTGATATACTCATTTGAGTAAATACACATTTCATCAAAATTAGGAGCTTCGGCCGTGCATGTGATTGCCGTTTTAAACCAAAAGGGAGGGGCGGGGAAAACGACGATCGCCACCCACCTGGCCCGCGCCTTGCAGATCGGTGGCGCTGACGTGCTGCTGATCGATTCCGACCCACAGGGCAGCGCCCGCGATTGGGCCGCCGTGCGAGAGGACCAGCCCGTTTCCGTGGTCGGGCTGGACCGGCCGACGATCGAGCGCGATTTGAAGAATGTCGCCCGCAAGGATTTCGTCGTGATCGACGGAGCGCCACAGGCGGCCGACCTCGCCGTCTCTGCGATCAAGGCCGCGAATTTTATCCTGATCCCGGTGCAGCCCTCGCCCTACGATATTTGGGCCACGGCCGAGCTAGTCGATTTGGTCAAGCAGCGCATGGAGATCACAGACGGCAAGTTGCGCGCTGCGTTCGTCGTGTCCCGCGCCATCAAGGGAACGAGGATCGGCAACGAGATCACCGACGCCCTGAACGGTTACGGCCTGCCGATCTTGGCGACCCGGATCACGCAGCGCGTGAGTTATCCCGGCTCCGCTGCTGCAGGGTCAACCGTTCTCGATTTGGAACCGGATAGCGAAGCGGCCCGCGAAATGACGGCGCTTGCGAACGAAATCAAACAATTGTTCAATTGAGTAAATAAGGAAAGCATCAAATGAGTGAAGAAAAAAAGGGTATGCTCAGCGCCGGCCGGCCGAGCAACGTGCGGAAGGCCGCCACGCTCGCCAGCCTTTCCGATAAAGGCGGAACCGTGCGCGTGAATTTCGATCTGGACCGTGAGGAACACAAACGGCTCAAGCTCATGGCCGTTGAGCAGGGACGCACCATTTCCGAGATATTGCGGGAGATGATTACTCAATCACTTAAATGAGTGATTGAGGTGTGTGTAGGATAAGGCATTCCCGATCGTGCCTATTTGTGATAGTGTTTAATCCTACTAAGCGCGATCAAGTCAGGGAGATTCCCATGCGCAGCACGCAACAGTTCAGCGTCACGTTACCGAACGAAATGGCGCAGATGGTCAAGACTAAGGTTTCGTCGGGGGAGTATGCCAGCGAGAGCGAGGTTATACGCGACGGGTTGCGTGCCCTACAGGCGCGCGACAAGGCCCTTGAAACTTGGCTTCGCACGGAAGTTGCGACCGCCTATGACGAGCTGAAGGCAGACCCGTCGATAGGCCGCACCCCGGAACAGGTATTGGCCACTTTGAAGGCCGAAACCGAGCGCCAATTGAAAGTCCGCTAAGGCATGTCGCATCGCGTCATCTTCTCGCCGAGGGCGGAAGCGCAGCTTGTGAAGCTGCATAGTGATATTGGCGAGAAGGCCGCGCCGGAGGTTGGCGAGCGATATACTACCGCCATCGTGAAACATTGTCTCGGCTTCTCGACCTTCCCGCATCGAGGAACGCGCCACGACGATATAAGGCCAGGTCTGCGAACTGTAGGATACCGACGGCGCGTGACGATCGCGTTTGAGGTGACAAGCGACACCGTGAATATTCTTGGCGTCTATTACGGCGGTCAGGACTATGAGGCAGATTTGCGGGATAGTGAGCAATAGTTCACCTCGCCTAGAATCCCGATTGCGCATGGGTCCGTCAGTCACTCAATTGTGTATTTGAGTATATACTCAAACGCTCATTGCCTCAAACCCGCCCCCGGCCGTCCCTTCGGTCACTACGGCGCAATGGGGGAGCGCGTTCCCTACGGGCCGGCGGGGGGCTACCGTTGCGGGTGTGGCGATGTTGGTTTCTGTCATGGTTTCGCGGCGCGCGCCGCGCCGCCCCGGAGGCGAACGCGCCCCCATGTCGCGCTGTAGAGAGCCGGAGGGCCGCTCGTGACAAAGCCCCGGTGCGTCAGCGCCGGGACCGCTTTTCCCATCTGGCCGGTTCAGGACGCGGTTGTTTCAGCATTTCGCGTATCTCCGCCATTCCTTCTTCAAAAGGAAGGGCCGGCCGGGGATCATCGGCCGCCGCCTTGATGCTGCGCTTGAGCAGTTCGCGGCGCAGATCGGCATGGGGTTCCAGCTCCTTATGCTCGCCCAGGATCACGAACACGGCTTCGGACGGATCAAGGAACTTGCCCTGTTCAATCAGGTCGAGCAGCCACAGGGCCAGAGACGGCGGCAGATAGGCTTCAAACCGCAAACCGCCTTTTGCGACCTGGTTGCGGAGCCGGTTGGCTTGTTCGACGGCATGGGCTTTGTCGGCGGGATCGGGCCATTCGGATATATCAGGGTCGGTCATGGTTTCATCCTTCATGCCTGGTCGAACAGCCCCCGGAACTCGGCATCGGCATAATAGGCGAGCTTGCCGGCGACGATCGGCCGTTGCCCGGCGAGGAACAGCAATTCGAGGTTCTGCGGCAGGTTGCGGACCTCATCCGGGGTCAGCAGCGCGCGGGCTATATGTTGCTCGCCGTAGGTGATGCCGCTTTCCTCTGCATCGAGGGCGCGGCTCATGGTCTGGAACACGACGGTTTCCTGTCCGAGCAGATCGGAGACGAGGCGGGCGCTGTCATGATCATTGACGCCGAAGACCTGCAGGACGCCGGCGTTTGACAGGAAGGTTCCGGCGCGCTGTCCGTATGTGGCGCGGAGCTGGTGAACGTCCTGCAGGATGGGCCAGAGCTGGACGCCATATCCGGCCATGAGGCCCATTGCGCGCTCGACCGGGGCCAGATAGCCGAGGGCGGCGAACTCATCGAGCAGATAGAGGACCGGGGCGGCGGGCTTGGCCGGATCGCGGGCCATGTCGGTGAGGCTTTGCGCGACGAGCAGGCGCAGCCATCGGGAATAGGTCGAGAGACGATCGGGCGGCAGGACGAGGAACACCGTCCCGGTGCGCTTCTTCAGGTCCGCGAAGGCGAAATAGCTTTCATCCATGACCCTGTGCATTCGGGGTGAATCCAGAAAATGGGTATGGCGCTGTGCGGCCGAGAGAACGCCGGCTGCTTCCCGGTCAGACTTGCCGAGGTGGCGGTTTGCTGCGCGGGCGACCAGGCCGTTGGCGGCGGTTGACGCTTGCATGTCCTTCAGGAGTGCGACGAAGGCTTCCGGGGCGAGCGTCAGATATTCACGCAGCGTGCCGAGGTGACATCGGCTGGTCGGCTCGGCGGCGATGATCTTGAGGATCAGGCCGGCAATGAGCGCCTTGGCCTCCTCGTTCCAATGCGCCTCGCCGGCCGTGCCCGGTTCATCGAACACGAGGGCGTCGGCCAGGGTGCTTGCATCTTCGGCTACGTCGAGGCCGACGGGGTCGAGCCCTTCCAGCGGGTTGAAGGCGGCTGAGGGTTTGCCGGTGACGCCGAAGGGGTCGAGGATATAGACCGGGCCGAAGGTTGCACGGGCGCGGCCGGCGATCCTGGCATTCTCGCCCTTGGGGTCGATGCAGATCACGGAGCGGTCGGCGGTAAGCAGGTTTGGAATGATGGTGCCGACGCCTTTGCCGGTCCTGGTCGGTGCCATGGTCAACAGGTGGGCCGGACCGGCATAGCGCAGCAGCTTTTTTGTCTTGGGATCGCGGCCGATCAGCAGCCCGTTATCGGTGCGGGTGAGGGCGGCGGTTTCCTTGTTTGTGGCGAAGCGGGCTGATCCGTGGGTGTCGTTCTCCAGATTGCCAAAGTGGAAGATCAGGGGTTGTGTGAGGAAGTAGAAGGCGACGGCCAGCATGATGAGCAGCGTCACGAGATACCAGCCGATGAGGGGCATCGAGCCGGGGCCGAAGCCGTATTCCCGCAAGAGTGCCTGCCCGCCGAGGCCGACCACGAACAGGATAAGGAGCAGGACGAGGAAACCCTGAAACAGCGGTTTGGCGAGACGGAAGGGGGCGGCGAGCAGGGAGATGAAGGCCCATCGGGGATTCTGCGCGGCCTCACGCAGCATGTTCTTGAACGCGGCCCATGCAAGCGTCGTCTGACTCATGAAGCAGCTTCCCCAGCGTTCCCCGCCGCTTCTCCCCTGGGCGTGTTGGCGAGCAGATCGGCAAACAAAGCCTTGTCGCCGTCGCGCGTCAAAAAGTCGGGCAGCTCTTTGCGTAGCCAGTCGCCTAGCCGCCGTGTAAAATCTGGATCGTTCGAGTTTTCGAGCCGGTGCAGGACGAGCGCGCCGAGCAGCACCTTGCGGCGGGTATCGTTCGCCCGTTCCTGTTTCCCGAGCCGGGCCTTGAGGCTGGCGCGCTGCGCGTCCAGCTCGGCCAGCCGTTGTTCGATCGTCTTGCGAGCCATATGTCGTTTCCCTCCTATTTCGCGGGGCGGGCGGTTGATTCACCCTTGAGGCGAACCATGATGATTTTAGGGTTCTCGCCAATGCGCTCGACCTCGACAATGCCCGACGCCTCGACCAGATCGGAGAGACGGGGAAAGCCATAGTTGTGTTGGTTTTCACGCGGAACTGAGCCGGTTGGGGGCCTAATTTCCATCGAGAATTGAGCCATGTGAACCTACTCCCCCGCTATGAGCGATGGGAGCAACGGAGTGATCCACATGGGACTATTAAACATCATCCGCCGTATGGCACTGCGCGAGAGGAAATCGATACGCGAGATCAGCCGGCGTACCGGTCTTTCACGCAACACGATCACCAAATATCTGAACGCGGGAACGATTGAGCCGACATTTACAGTTCCAGAGCGACCAAGCAAACTGGATCCCTTTGCCGATAAGCTGTCGAGTTGGCTGAGAACCGAGGCGGGCAAATCACGCAAGCAGCGGCGAACGCTGAAGCAACTTCATGCCGATCTGGTTGTTCTCGGCTTCACGGGTTCCTATGGCCGGGTTGCGGCATTTGCTCGTGCGTGGCGGGCGGATCGGCAACGAGAGCAGCAAACGACGGGTCGCGGTATATTCGTTCCGCTGTCTTTCCGGCCAGGCGAAGCATTCCAATTCGATTGGAGTGAGGACTATGCCGTGATCGGCGGGGAACGCGTGAAGTTGCAGGTGGCGCACTTGAAGTTATCGCACAGCCGGGCGTTTCTTGTGCGGGCGTATCTGCTCCAGACACACGAGATGCTTTTCGATGCCCATTGGCACGGCTTCCGGGTGTTCGGCGGCGTGCCTGGTCGCGGCATTTACGACAACATGAAGACGGCGGTCGATCGCGTCGGTCGCGGCAAGGAGCGGCAGGTGAATATCCGCTTCCTGGCGATGACGAACCACTACGTCTTTGCGCCCGAGTTCTGCAATCCCGCCGCCGGCTGGGAGAAGGGACAGGTCGAGAAGAATGTTCAGGATTCTCGTCCGCGGCTGTGGCAACAGATGCCGGAATTCCCGGATCTGGCAACGTTGAATGCCTGGCTGGAACAGCGTTGCCAGGACCTGTGGCGGGAGACCCCGCATGGCAATTTGCCCGGTACGATCGCCGATGTCTGGGCTGATGAACGGGCAGTATTGATGGCATTGCCCACCGCTTTTGATGGCTTCGTCGAGCAATGCAAGCGCGTGTCGCCGACATGCCTGATCACCTTTGAACGGAACCGTTACAGTGTACCGGCATCTTTTGCGAACCGGCCAGTCAGCCTGCGGATTTATCCCGAGCGACTGGTCGTTGCAGCTGAGGGCAATATCCTGTGCGAACACGCGCGGATCATAGAACGCAGCCACGACAAACCAACGAGGACGATTTACAACTGGCGTCATTACCTTACAGTTATCCAGCGCAAGCCCGGTGCCTTGCGTAATGGAGCCCCCTTCCTGGAATTGCCACTGGCCTTTCGGCGCTTGCAAGACCAGATGCTTCGCCGCTCCGGCGGCGACCGCGAGATGGTCGATATCCTCGCGCTCGTGCTTCATCACGACGAACAGGTCGTCGTCAGGGCCGTTGAATTGGCTCTGGATCAAGGCGTGGCAACCAAAACCCATGTGCTGAATCTTCTTCACATGCTGATCGACGGCAAGACGACCGACGGACCGAACATCGATACGCCGCCAGCATTGGCCCTGGTGCGCGAGCCCGAGGCGAATGTCGAGCGCTATGATGGGCTGCGTGTCCGTATCGCGGGAGGTCGCCATGCGTCATGATCCCGCAAGTGCTGCCGTTGTCATCATGCTGCGAAGTCTGAAGATGCACGGCATGGCCCAAGCGGTCACGGACCTGATCGAGCAAGGCGCTCCCGCCTTCGACGCGGCCGTGCCGATCCTGTCCCAGTTGCTGAAAGCCGAAATGGCCGAGCGTGAGGTTCGCTCCATCGCCTATCACATGAAAGCCGCGCGCTTTCCCGCCTACAAGGATCTTTCCGGCTTCGACTTCGCAGCCAGCGAGATCAACGAGGCAACCGTGCGACAACTGCACCGATGCGAGTTCATGGACGGAGCGCAGAACATCGTACTTGTCGGCGGGCCGGGCACGGGTAAATCACACGTCGCGACCGCCCTTGGCGTCCAGGCGATCGAACATTACCGTCGAAAGGTCCGCTTCTTCTCGACTATTGAGTTGGTCAATGCGCTCGAGCAGGAAAAGGCCAGAGGAAAGGCAGGGCAGATCGCTGAGACACTGGTTCGCCTCGATCTCCTGATCCTTGATGAACTCGGATACCTTCCCTTCAGTGCTTCAGGAGGAGCGCTGCTCTTCCACCTGCTAAGCAAGCTCTATGAGCGCACAAGCGTCATCATCACCACCAACCTCAGCTTCAGCGAATGGGCGACCGTCTTCGGGGATGCCAAAATGACGACTGCGCTGCTCGATCGCCTGACCCACCGATGCCATATCCTGGAAACTGGAAACGACAGTTTCCGCTTCAAGGCCAGCGCGGCTGCAACACAAATCAAGAGAGGAGAAAATGCCAATCCCTTGACCAAACCATGATCTGAAAACCATACTCAAAGGTGGCTCACTTCTCGGTGAAAAAACCGGCTCAGTTCCGCGTGAAAACCAACAGTCAAAGCGTCTTCGAATTCAACTCGCCTCCGTTTTCAGGCCCGCGCCTAACGAATACTACGCTTAGATCTCGGCAGGCTCATCGCCACTCATGACGGGTGTCGACATGTGTGGACGATGAGAGGGCTGCGCTATTCAGTTAACGATGCGAGATGTCGATAGGAATGAGTGCATCCAGGCGGCTTAGGTTCTTTGAGAAACCCTCTTTTGCAGCTTTCCTGCCGTCACTGCCCCCGCACCCGGATATCGTCGAACTGCACGCATTCCAGTATTCGCACAGCGCTCGGCAGACATGGTAAGCAGATCGCACTTTGTCGCCCAAGGCCTAGCTCTGCGCTGTAATTTCCTCGACATAAGCGTCGACAATCACCGCGACCTCATCGGCCGGCCTGAAGAACGGCAGCCAATGTTCGTCAGACCCACTCGCGACCCACGCCGTTACCATCTCGAACAACCGAACCGGCATCGTAAAGTTAACGGAACTTTGGGCTTGATAGGCGATGAAGAGGCATGACAGACCGTGATCCGCTCTACCGTCGTCACCGCTTTCCCGCTGAAATCATTGCCCACGCGGTGTGGCTCTATTTCCGTTTTCCCCTGAGCCTGCGGATGGTCGAAGACATGCTGGCCGCTCGTGGCATCATTGTCTCGCATCAAACGATCCGGCTGTGGGCAGAGAAATTCGGACGAACTTTCGCCAACCAAATCCGTCAACGTTCGCGCGGCCGACTCGGCGATAAATGGCATCTCGATGAGGTCGTTATTTCGATCCGGGGCAAGAAGCATTGGCTATGGCGCGCCGTGGATCAGGACGGTTTTGTCTTGGAGGTTCTGGTGCAAAGCCGCCGCGACGCCAAGGCGGCCAAGCGCCTGATGCGCAAGCTTTTGAAAGGCCAGGGACGATCGCCGCGCGTGATGATCACCGACAAGCTTCGCTCCTGTGGCGCCGCAAAGCAGGAAATCATGCCCGGTGTCGAGCACCGCTCCCATAAAGGCCTGAACAATCGGGCGGAGAATTCCCACCAGCCGATCCGACGGCGAGAGCGGATCATGAAGCGCTTCAAGTCAAAGCGACATCTGCAACTCTTCGTTTCCATCCATGATCCGATTGCCAACCTCTTCCACATCCCGCGCCACGACATTCCCTCCAGCCATCATCGCGAACTGCGCACAGCGGCGATGAACCTATGGGCGAAGATCGCTCGCGCATGAGCAGTGCACGTGGCGGGCGTCACGCTTTTGCTTCGCTGAAGTTAACTTTACGATGCGGCTGTGACGACAAGATCGCCACGGCATAGCATCATTCGTGGATTTCAGTTATTGCAGTTAATCGCCTGACCCACTATATTGCGGCCAAGGAGACCGCACCATGGCCAGCCAGCTCATTCATTTCGCCGGATTGTCGGATCGGGACCGCAGAATAGCCTCGCCCCTACCGAAGCTCGCTGCAGGCGACAGGCTGGAGCTTCACGTCCATCATGAGGGCGGCCGCGAACAAAAGCTCTCGATTCCGCCCTCGGCTGCTGCCGCGGTTGAAGCCCTCCTAGCGCACATGCTGCGCGGAGAGCGTGTTGCTGTCCTGGCCGAGGACCAGGAACTGAGCCCAACCGAGGCATCCGCGATCCTGGGCATCTCCCGTCCCCTCGTCGTCCTGCGGATGGACCGGGGCGATCTGCCGTTCCGTTACGTGGGCAAGCATCGCCGCGCCCTTTTGAAGGACGTACTCGCGCTGAAATCCAGGCTCGACACCCGCCAGGCCGCGATGGATGCGCTTGCCGACGACACAGAGGACCTCATTCAGACCCATGGCCTCTAAACCGCCCGTCGCGGTCTATGATGCCTGCGTCCTCTATCCCTTCTATCTACGCAACGTCCTGATCCAGTGCGCCTTCGACGGTCTCGTGGAGGCACGCTGGACGGACGACATTCATCACGAGTGGATTCGCAATCTTGCAGCCAACACGCAGGCATTGCCCGTCGAACGCCTGATAGCCACGCGAAACAGGATGAAGGCCGTCTTGCCAGATGCGGACGTCTCCGACTATCACAGCTTGATCCAGGACCTCCACCTACCCGACCCTGACGACCGGCACGTTCTGGCAGCCGCCATCGCTGGGAAAGCCTCCCTTATCGTCACTTGGAATCTCAGGGACTTTCCGGCGAGAGACCTTGCTTCTTACGGTGTAGCCAGCCAGTCTCCGGATGATTTCCTCATCGGCCTGCATGAGGCGTTTCCCGAGGCGCTGATATCCAGCATCAAACGAGCCCGGCACAATCTCCGCAAGACAATGCCGTCCGTCGAAGCCTTCATCGACGGACTTCAACAAAGTGGCCTGAAGGCGTTTCCGGCGCTGCTTCGCCATAATATCGACGCGCTGGCCTGAACCGATGCGGCCATAAAAGCGCATGACACGAAGACTCTTCGCGCACCTAATCATAATCTATTCTTCCTCGCCCTCGACTGCCACCAAGGCTTCCTCCTGCACGCCCTTGCGACTGAGCAGCCCCGCATCCTCCAGCGCCTCGATGTCGGGCAGGTCGCGCAGCGTCTGCAGGCCGAAGGCGGAGAGGAAGTTCTTCGTCGTGACATAGGTATAGGGCGCGCCCGGCGTCGGACTGCGCGGGCCAGAGGCGAGGAAATTGGCGTTGCGCAGGCTGGCGATCGTGTCGCGGCTGACTTCCTTCCCGAAGATTTTCGACAGGTCGCTGCGGGTGATCGGCTGGAAATACGCGATCGCCTGCAAATTCCGAGGCAATCCGCCCCCTGATTCCGAAATGATCTCGCCCCCCAGTTCCGAGAATTAGTCGCCCCCTTGTTCCGAGATGATGCTGCCCCCTTCGGAGGGGGTGTGGCGTGGGTGTTCTGCCGGTGTGAAGTTCCTTCCGTCGATGGTGATGGGGAAGGAACGGGATGCCTGCGGAGAGACTGGAGATGCGGCGTGTCCGCGAGATACTGAGATATCGGGCCGAGCAAGGACTGGGCCATAAATCAATTGCGGTTCGGGTCGGGGCAGCGCCGTCGACGGTGCGCGAGACGCTGCGGCGGGCGACGGCTGCAGGGCTTTCGTGGCCGTTGGACGACGACATGAGCGATGACGTTTTGGAAGCGGCGCTCTACAAGGCGGCCGGGACGAAGACGGGTCATCGCCGGGCCCCCGAGCCGGACTGGGCTGAGGTGCATCGCGAGCTCAAACGCAAGCATGTGACGCTGCAAATTCTCTGGGACGAGTATATCGGCCGTTATCCGGATGGCTATCGCTACAGCCGGTATTGTGACCTTTACCGCGGCTGGGCGATGAAGCTGCCTGTGACGATGCGGCAGGAGCATGCGAGCGGCGACAAGCTGTTCGTCGATTATGCCGGCGACACGGTGACGGTCGTCGTCGACCGGCTGTCGGGCAAGACGCGGCAGGCACACCTGTTCGTGGCGGTCCTGGGAGCGTCCAGCCTTTCGTTCGCGCAGGCGCGCTGGACCGAGACGCTTCCGGACTGGATCGAATGCCATGTTCAGGCGCTGGAGTTCTTCGGCGGTTCGCCAGCGCTTCTTGTGCCCGACAATGCCAAGGTGGCGATCATCAAGGCGTGCCACTTCGATCCTCAGGTCAACAGGACCTATTGCGCCATGGCGGCGCACTATAGGAGCGCCGTTCTTCCGACACGGCCGCGGCGGCCGCGCGACAAGGCGAAAGTGGAGGCCGCGGTTCGTATCGTCGAGCGCTGGCTGTTGGGACGGCTGCGCCATCGCGTCTTTTACAGTCTCGCCGAGGTCAATGCGGCGATCATGGAATTGCTCCGTGACCTCAACGACATCAGGGTCTTGCGTCGGGTCAATTGCACGCGGCGTCAATTGTTCGAGGAACTCGATCGTCCGGCTCTGCGGCCCTTGCCTGTCGAGCGCTATGTCTTCGCCGAATGGCGTATCCGGCGTGCCGGGCTGGATTACCACGTCGAGATCGAACGGCATTATTACTCGGTTCCCTATCGCTTTGCCCGCGAGCAGGTTGAGGCGCGTATCACCGCCAATACGATCGAGATATTCCATAAGGGCGAGCGGATCGCCGCGCACCGCCGCTCGAGTGGCAACGGCAAGCACACGACCATCCCCGATCATATGCCCTCGGCGCATCGTCGTTTTGCCGACTGGACGATCGAACGCATTCGACGCGAAGCCTCCGCCATGGGGCCGGATGTCGACCTCTTGTGCGAGCGCATCCTTGCCGACCGGCCGCATCCCGAGCAGGGCTTTCGCGCCTGCCTCGGGATTGTCCGCCTCGGCAGGAGCTTCGGCCGCGACAGGGTCAATGCCGCCTGCGCCCGAGCGCTGGAGATCGGGGCCCGGACCTATGGTTCGGTGCGATCCATCCTCGACAACCACCTCGACCGGACGGCGAGTTCGAATGGAGCCGCATCGCACGAACCGATCCACCACGAGAACATCCGCGGACCTCGCTATTACCACTAAGGAGAACGAAGAATGCTTGCTCATCCAACACTTGATCGACTGAACGCCATGGGCCTGGCCGGCATGGCCAAAGCCTTCGGCGAACTCGTCGCCAACGGCGAGGCCGAACATCTCTCGCATGCCGAATGGCTCGGATTGCTGCTCGAGCGGGAATGGAGTTCCCGTTACGACCGCAAACTTGCGGCGCGTCTCAGGTTCGCCAAGCTTCGTCATCAGGCGACCCCGGAAGATGTCGATTATCGCGCCGAACGCGGCCTCGACCGTGCGCTCTTCATGAAGCTGCTCGGGGGCGACTGGATCGGTGCTCACGACAATCTGGCCATATGCGGCCCCTCAGGCGTCGGGAAGAGCTGGTTGGCATGTGCCCTTGGCCATAAGGCTTGCCGCGACGACCGTTCCGTTCTCTATCAGCGTGTCCCTCGGCTCTTTGCACAGCTCGCGCTCGCCCGCGGTGACGGCAGATACGCCAGGCTGCAATGCACCCTGGGCCATGTTCAGGTCCTGATCCTGGACGACTGGGGTCTTGAGCCGCTCAACGAACAGGCCCGTCACGATCTTTTGGAAATCCTTGAGGACCGCTACGGCCGCCGATCGACGATCATTACCAGCCAGCTCCCCGTATCCGCCTGGCACGGTGTCATCGGTGACCCCACCTACGCCGACGCCATCCTGGATCGCCTCGTCCACAATGCCCACCGCATCGAACTCAGCGGGGAAAGCCTACGACGAAATCTGCCGCGCAAAGCTTGACACATTACTCGAACGAACTGACAACAATTACTGCCTGCAGACCCCGATGAAACAGGGGGCGAGATCATCCCGGAATCCGGGGGCGCAATCAGGGCGTGTCGCAAATTCTTTTGGTTAACTAGCTGTTGACCACGACGGTGGAATTTCCGCTCCCGATGTAGCGGAGCGTAGCCATGATTCTGAATGCCATTGCCGAAAAGCTGAAGCGCCAGTCGAAGGACGATTTCAAAGGGCGGCATTTCGAGGCATGGCTGATCGTGCAGGCAGTGACATGGTATCTACGGTATCCGCTCAGCTACAGAGATCTCGAGGAGATGTTCCGCGAGCGCGGCTTTGAGGTCGACCACAGCACCATCAATCGGTGGGTCCTTGCCTATGCACCTGTCATCGAGAAGCGGCTTCGCCAGTTTCGCCGACCGCATTGTGGCTCAGTCAGGATTGACGAGACCTACGTTAAGATCCGGGGCAAGTGGCGATACCTGTACCGCGCCATCGACAAGCACGGAAACCCGATCGACTTCTTGCTCACCGCTAAGCGCGATCTCGACGCCGCCAAGCGCTTCTTCCGTAAGATGCTCAAGGATGAGCCGCTACTATCGCCGGATAAGATCGGCACCGATGGCGCCAACACGTTTCCTTCAACGATCAAGACAGCTGTCGAGGACGGGCTCCTGCATCCAGGCCCGGTACATTATGTCACCAAACATCTCCAACAAGGCATCGAGAGCGATCACTTCCGAGTGAAGAAGAACATGCCCAAGATCGGCGGCTTCCAGTCCTTCAAAACGGCGCGCCGGACGATCGCCGGATTCGAAGCGATGTTGTGGCTGCGGAAAGGCTTCGGCTTTTCCGGCGAGTGGACCGTCAACGATCAGAATGATCTGCTCGGGCGCCTCTTCGGACTTCAAAAGGTTAACAAAGCGTAAAAGCTGGGTGATTATCGGCTCAACGCGTCCTATCGCCGGCTTTGCGACACGCCCCCCTCAGCTGTTTCTGAACCTCCCGCACGGAACGAGTGATGCGGGCGGTTGCCTGATTGTCGGCCCGTCGCGTCAGGACGCCCATGAGTTTCTTAAACATGTCGATGGCGCCGTCGGTCAGATGGCGGGAAAGGTGCAGTACCGTCGCGGCCAACACGGCATGCCGGCGTTCGGGGTTGAGATCGCGTAGATGCTGCGCGCTCATTCGCATCCCCTCTGCGGCCAATTCATCAAAGACCTTGGCCGGAATGCGCTCCATCAACGTCGCCGGTAGGTTCAGGGACCGAAGAAAGCGAATGCGCTCGGCTATCCTGTCGAGGTTGACGGCGGCTGGCGACAATGCCGGTGTCCTGGCCCAAGCGAGGACGGTGACGCTTGTCCCGTCACGCGCGTCGAGAAGTTTGTCCAAATCGAGCTTGTGAGCCTCCGACAAGCCGCTCGCCAGCGCCCGATGGGCTATGCGAATCCCGCGCCGGATTGCCAAATGAAGGATGGCTTCGAGCGCCGCGCGCGCCGGAAGAAGAATTCGCCGGCGCCGCAATTCCTCCACCACCATATCCGCTAGAGCATCGGCCTGGCGCAGCGTTTGCGCGGCAGGCGTCAGCCAGCCGGTAAGCGCTTTCACGTCCGCGGGCACAAAAGGACGCATCTTCATCCTGTCGAAAAGCAGGGCGAGATGCTCACGCCGGGTCTGTGGGCGCTCGAAATAAGGATCGATCTCGCGGTGATCGACGCCAATCTGCCCTGCCAGAAACCGCAAAACGCCAAACGGCAAGACCTCGCCATCCGCAAGCGGCCGGCCGGGATATCGCAGCAAGGCTATGACACAGGCAAGGCCCAACCTGTTCGAGGCCTTGTTCTGCCGCATGATCAGGTCGAGATCCGGCCGGTCCAGCGTGTAATGTTTGGCGATCTCTCTTTCGTCCTGCGGGATGGTTGTCGCCTGTTGCCACCATATCTCGCTCAGCAATGCTCTTCTGGCCATTGTCTCGGCTTCCAGTTTCGTTGCGGAAACCGCAGCGAACTGGAAAACACATGTCCGACAAACGACCGTTTCGCGACATCCACAGTTTTTGTCCGCAAACCTTGTTCTTGAACGGCAAATCGGACACTGTCCGAGTTCAACGAGAAAACGGACAACCACGTCTCATGAGCTCTATCGGCTATGCAAGGGTCTCCACCGGGGACCAGGACACCGCCCTGCAACTCGACGCTTTGCGCAAAGCAGGTTGTGAAAGGCTGTTCGAGGATAAGGCATCCGGCGTGAAGACTGACCGGCCCGGATTCGCCCCTGAACATTAAAGGGGCACAGATATACGGTAGGCGGTTCAGACCGAG
>NZ_MINI01000045.1 GCF_002906855.1 Pseudomonas putida
CCGTACGAAGTGCATACAGGGGTGAGCGTTGCACTTATGTGTTGAATTCAGGTGCGCAATGTCATTGGCTGATGTAGCCGATCAGTAAGGGAGGTGTTCGCTCATGGCTAAGTTAGTCGGTGTGGTCAGCAAGGTAATTGGCCAGGTAATCGCAGTCGCCAGCGATGGTAGTCGGCGCCCTCTGATCGAAGGCGATCGCCTGTTTGCTGGCGAGCAACTGGAGACGGGTGCTGCCGGGGCCGTGGCGGTACGCCTGCAGAACGGTGCCGAGTTGACCCTGGGCCGTGACAGCAGCCTGGAGATGACGCCGGACCTGCTCGCCAACCGGGCCCCCCATGCGCCGGACCACGATGTAGCACCGAGCGACGCGCAATTGAGTGATGTGGAACGTATCCAGCAGGCGATTGCCGCAGGTGACGACCCGACCCAGAGCGCTGAGGCGACCGCCGCCGGGTCAGGTAGCCCTAGCGCAACCGGGGCGCTGGGAGGTGGCCACAGTTTCGTCATGCTCGATGAAGTCGGCGCCCGTGTCGATCCCGTGGTGGGCTTCCCGACGGCAGGCTTCAATGGCTTTCCCGAGCTTGCCAACCGCGAAGTTGGCGGCCTTGACCCCAGCAATGGCAGTTCGCTCAACGGTCGGCCTGTCGGTGGTGACGGCGGCACGGTACCTACAGAGCCGTCCATCCCGACGGTAGACGAAAATCATCCAGTCACGTTGCTGGGCCTGGATATCGCCCCGGGTGAGCTGAACCTGAACGAGGCGAATCTGCCACTGGGTTCTGCCAGTGATGCGGCGGCTTTGACCCGGCAGGGCAGCTTTACCGTGGTCGCTCAGGATGGCGTGTTCAACCTTAGTGTAGGTGACATCAACGTGGTGACGGGCGGTGTGGTGACCGGCGTTGGCCAGTCGACCACTACCGGGTTGGGCAATATCCTGACGATTACCGGTTACAACCCGAGCACGGGCGAGGTGAGTTACACCTACACGCTCACGGCATCCGGGCAACATATCGAGAACGATGGGGCCAAGTCGCTGACCGAGCACCTGCCGGTCCTGGTCAGTGACAGTAACGGTGATGTCGCTCAGGGCTTGCTGGATGTGATCATCCATGATGATGCGCCGCAGGCGTTCGATGATGACAACGTGGTCAAGGCGACCGAGCAGCATGTCGAACTGACCGGGAGCGTGCTGACCAACGATATCCAAGGCGCCGACCGTGTGGCAGGCGGTCCAGTGATTGCCGGTACTTACACCGGCACCTACGGCACGCTGGTCCTGGCCGCAGACGGCT
>NZ_MINI01000046.1 GCF_002906855.1 Pseudomonas putida
CTAAGGACGAACGGAATGAGAACTTACGCGGCGTTCCTTAGCCTAGCCGGAAGGCGGAGCGATCGAAATCCGTTCGGCATCTGATGTTCGGCATCCCATGTGTAGATGCCGGTAAGGTTGATATGTTCCCAACTGAGCGGCGATATGTGTTTCAATAGAGTATCAGGAATGTCTCGCCCCGCTCGTTTCAGCTGTGTGACCGCGCGATCAAGATAAACCGTATTCCAGTGCACGATCGCACTGACGACGAGATTGAGCCCCGAGGCGCGGAAAGCTTGGCTCTCGAACGACCGGTCGCGGATTTCGCCCCGCTCGTGGAAGAACACAGCGCGTTTCAGCTTATGGGCGGCCTCGCCCTTGTTTAGACCGGCTTGGCATCTCCGCCGTAGTGCCGGACTTGAGTACCATTCGATCATAAAGAGCGACCTTTCGATACGGCCGAGTTCGCGGAGCGCCCTCGCGAGATGGCTCTGCCTTGAAGACGCGGACAGTTTCTTGAGGATCGTAGACGGCACCACGGACCGTGTCGTGATCGACGCCGCGAGATGGAGCAGGTCGTCCCAATGGTCGAGGATTAGGGCGGTGTTGATCGGCGCCCCGATATGGTTCGACAGGGTTGGATATGCATCGCTCTTCTCGAACGTGTGGAACTTCCGGTCTTTGAGATTGCGCAGTCGCGGTGAGAACCGCTTTCCGATCAAGGCGAACAGCCCGAAGATATGATCACTGGCACCGCCCGTGTCGGTAAAGTGTTCCTGAATGTCGAGCACCGTGTCCTGGTCGAAGAGCCCATCGAGCACATAGGCCGCCTCGCTTTCGGTCGGACTGATGGGCAAAATGCCGAAGTAGCCGTACTGATCTGATAGATGGCTATAGAATTTCGTCCCGGGTTCGCTGCCGTAGTGCAAATTGATGTCGCCGCGCTTTGCGGCTCGGTCGCTCGCACGAAAGAATTGGCCATCTGACGATGACGTTGTGCCATTGCCCCAAAGGCGGGAATGCGGATGCTGGGTGTGGACATCGGTGATGCACGCTTGCGCCGCGCGGTAGGTCTCCGATCGGGCATGGAATGTGCGCATCCACCCAATCTGGTGAGCGCTGATCCCCTTGGATGCGCCCGCCATTCGCTTTGGGCCGAGGTTCGTCGCATCGGCCAGTACACCAGCGAGCATGGCGGAAACATTTTTCGGGACGTCGCCGGTGCGAACATGCGTGAATGAATCTGCAAAGCCGGTCCATTCATGCATCTCCCTTAACAGGTCGGGAACCTCGACCAACGGATACATGTCGCTGATCTCGGCATTCAGTTCCTCGGCTGCCATAGGGACTTCGCTGGCGGTTGGTGTAACGACCAAGGTTCCGGCTTCAAGACGAACTCCTTCGAGCTTTCCGGATCGTGCTCTGTGCGCCAGACGCTGGAAGTTGAAGTCGAGCATCTGACGCGCTTCGGCAAGCCACTGTGCGCCATCAGGTTGGACGCCCAATCCGAGACGATCCTCTTCCTTCATCGTGATGAAT
>NZ_MINI01000047.1 GCF_002906855.1 Pseudomonas putida
CACCATCGCCTTTGGCGGTGGGGTCAGAAAGGTGTGTTTGCTGGCCGGTTACCGAGATTCCTGACAATGTGATGAACGCTCGGAGCCCGATCGGCGCCGCCGGCGATTTGCACTCCACAACTCGGCGGTCGATCCGCTGGCAACAGCAGTCGCTCAAAGCACTTGGAGTGCTTGAGCGGGTCGAAGGTGCCAGAGGGGTATGGCAGCTTACCGAAAAGGCTAAAAAGGGCCTGAACACGCCCTCGCCCGGCGTCACCCTGCTTGGGTTCAGCACCAACCTCGGACTGGCCTTGTGGGGAACGTCTCCAGACGCTTTGGCCGGGCTCTATGAGCCGATTGAACTCGTCCTGACGTCCCCCCCATTCCCCCTGAGAATTTCTCGAGCGTATGGCAACCCCACGGCGAGTGAATTTGTCGACTTTATCTGCCAGGTCCTTGAACCCATCGTGCCGAAAATTTCGGCAACTGGAAGCCTCGTATTGAACATGACCAATGATTCATTCCTCGAAAAATCACCAGGCAGATCCACGTATTTGGAACGCACGATTATTGCCCTCGAGGACCGATTGGGACTGACGCTCATGGACAGGGTTCCCATGGATAAATTTGTCGAAGGCACCAGGTCCAATGCAGTGGTCAAGTCGGACGCGCCAACAACTCAATGTTTCGTGGGAACCATGCCTGTGGTTTGCCCGCGATCCCATTTTGTGTAAGGCAGATAATCGAAGGGTGCTAAGGCCTCACACTGAGCGCCATGCCAAGCTTTTGAGTCAAGGTGGTGAGCATCGAAGCACAAGTTATGGTGATCGCGCTTATCGGGTCCGCCCGGGAAGCTTTGGCGGAATCACCAACGGCGCCATCCCAAAGAACACGCTCCAGATTGGCCACTCCTGTGCCCGCGGACGGGAACACAGAAAAGCGCTAACCAGCCTGGGTCTGACTCAGCACGGCGCCGGCTGGCCATTTGCTGTACCTGATTTTTTTATCAAATTCCTGACAGAGCCCGGCGATTTGGTCGCTGATATTTTTTCAGGCCGGGCCATGACCGGTCGAGCAGCTGAAGAGAATCAACGTCGCTGGATCTGCGTCGAGAGTGCATTGCAGTACGTGCGTGGAGCCGCCGAGCTCTTCCGTTCATTCCAAGGCTTCTGGATCAATCCGGCATTAGAGGAAGCATTCAGGACATCCGACGCGTAGAAGCACAGCCATTGGTCACGGGTCCGAAACTGGATAAGTAGGCAACCTTGCCTAATGCCTTGCATAGGCAGGATTGCCTATTCCTGACATTGCGAGGGACACGCCGTCAATCGCACAGTTTTCTGCAACTGCTGGACTTTTAGGCCACACCGGCACGAACGAGGTGCCTCATAATTGGTGACCGATGCCCCTGACATGTCTCAGATAGGGCCGCTACCACCAGGCCGAATGGGTAGCCTCGAGGGGAAAGATTTCACGAGGCCACCACCATGGTTACGAAAAAAACAATCGCTACTGGTTTGGGGATTGCAACGCTCTTGGCGCTTGGATTTGCCGCAACAATCAGCACCGGAATGATGGCGGGGACCATACCGGCAGCACTGTACGGACATGCCGACGATGCCCCTGGCTGTCTCACAAACCTAGGCCAAAATGCCGATCAGTGGGCGGAGTTATCGCGTGCCCAGATTCACTCCGAGCCAATGCTAATGGATGGCACGTCGGGCGGTTACTGCTTCAACCCACCGATAAAGTCCAGTCATCTCTGACTGACCGAGACGGGTCACGCTGAGCACTCAGTACAAATCCGCTAACGACTCCCTCGTTGGTGCCGCCCTTGGCACAAAAGAATCTTCTGCGCCCCCGAGATAAGGCGATGTATCGTGCCAAGCACAATGGCTACTCAGATCATAATTACCCGACACTAGCTGGACAGTCCCGTGATTCCCTATCGCATACATCACCTGTTAACACTTCCGATAATATATCCGGAGGGTTCACTAAGTTGTGTTGGATTGTCCTACAAAACCGCTCTATCTCCTGCAATACAGGCAATACAGGCAATACAGCCTGAATTCATAGAATAAGCGCAACGCTTGAAACGAGAGGCAGAGAGCCAG
>NZ_MINI01000048.1 GCF_002906855.1 Pseudomonas putida
CTTATAAATCAATATCTTACACTCAACTAACTGTTAGGGTCATTCAGATATAACGACGGCTGTGTAATCGCCAGGTCATACGACGCCAAGCCGTACGTGAAGATGGGCGAGCCCTATTTCCAGGCCAAGGAGAAGTTGCGGCGGCATGGCATCGTGGCATTTTCGTCCAACTATGCGCTGTATGGCGACATGAGCGAGCGGGTTATGTCGCTGATCGAATCGATGGTGCCTGCGGCCGAGGTCTACTCGATCGATAAAATGCTTCGCTGATCTCACTGGCGTGCAGGGGAGTCTGACCCAATTCGGCCGGGAGGTACGCGCCAAGGTGCTGCGCTGCACTGGCATCCCTGTCGGTGTGGGGATCGCCCGAACCAAGACTCTGGCGAAGCTCGCCAACCACACCGCGAAGCGGCTGCAGGCGCATACGGGTGGGGTGGTCGACATCACTGATGATTTCAAGCGCGACTGGGTACTGCGCAACACTGAGGTGAAAGAGGTCTGGGGCATTGGCCGGCGGATGACGGCACACCTCGAGGCGATGGGCATCTGCAGGGCCATGGACCTAGCGAAGGCAGATCCGCGGATGCTGCGTGACAAGTTCAGCGTGGTGGTGGAAAAGACAGCGCGCGAGCTCGCCGGCACGCCGTGCCTCGAACTGGATGAGGCTGATCCGCCGAAGAAGGAGATCTGCTGCAGCCGGATGTTCGGTAAGAAAATGACCGAACTGACACCAATCAAGCAGGCGGTAGCGACCTATGCAGCGCGAGCAGCCGAAAAGCTGCGCGCCCAGGGATCGGTGTGCAAGCGCATGCGAGTGTCGATCCGCACAGGCATGTTCAATCCCAACGAACTGCATTTGGCGAAAGGGGCGCTGGTTGAACTGCCTTACCCCACGAGCGACACTCTATTGCTCACGCGGGCAGCGACTGAGGCTGTGGAGAAGGTCTACCAGGACGGGTACCGCTACAGCAAAGCCGAGGTGCTGCTGCTCGATCTACGGCAACCAGGTGAATTCACTGACGATCTGTTCGCGTCAACGCAGCCAGTTGCCTGCGATCGCCTGATGTCGGTTATGGATGGCATAAACCTTCGGTACGGCAAAGGCACACTGAGGTCTGCCAACGTCCCCCGAAGCCCAGAGTGGGGTATGCGTCGAGAGCTCTTGAGCCAGTCGTTCACAACAAGGTTGGATGAGCTGTGGCGGGTTTACTGTAAGTGAATAACTAGTTAAGGTCTGGGAGAGCACACGCGCATACTTAATTGGCATTGCCAACTGGATAAATTAGCATCCAGTGTATATGCTCTCAAAAAATTCATCACCAACACGGCATACTAGATCAATAAGGAACTCCATGAAACTTCCAGGGCGAAATGAACGTTGCTGGTGCAAATCTGGGAAGAAGTTTAAACACTGCCACCTAGACATTGATCGCCAACCACCTGTAGCAGCACACACTGTCTTGCAAACCCTTGGCTCTTTCAAGAAAAATAAAAAATGTAGCGTACCGCAATCATTGCAGCACGAGTGCTCAGGCGGGATAATAAATGCCCACACCGTCTCAAAAAGCTCATCTCTGAAGGCGATAGCTAGAAACGGGCACGTATTAAAAATATCGATAGAACTAAAAGTTAATATCCCGCCAAAAATAAAATTGAGCGAGGTGGGTATAAATAGCGCCTCGACTTTTACAGGCTTCTGTGCCAGCCATGATAAAAAATTATTCTCAACAATCGAAGACCAACCGTTCAAGCCTGTACCATCACACTGCTTCCTGATTATGTACAGAGGCATTTCCAGAGAGATCTTCAGCAAAGAGTACGCCTCAAAAACCTTTGATTTCATGAGGATCCTAGACAGGGGAAAGAGCCTGGCTGAACAGGTCGTAATCCAGAATGCATCAGCCTTACTCGGGAATAATAACTCCTTAACAACAAGCGACCTAAAACACATAAAATCAAAGCTAGACACTATGTTAGTCACGGGCGACTACAGCGACTTAAACTACGCCGTATTCACACTTGAATCCCCACCACCGATAATGGGAAGTGCTATAGTTGGCCCGACATTCGACTTTGATGGATATGAAGCCCAGAAGATAACAAGCATTCCTGGCGACATGCCGGACTACATGACCATTAATTCATTCGCTAGTGACGGCAAAGGCTTCATTGTTTTATCCTGGCTTTCAGAACACTCTTTGACCTGCAACAAACTGATAAGACAATTCTTGGACAAGAAACTAACAGCCGACAGCCTGGCGGCCTTTATGGTGTTACTAATAGAGAACTTCTACATTTCACCAAGCTGGTGGGAATCACTGGATAACGGCACACAAGCCCTGATAAAAAATATGTACTCGCAAGGTGTAGAAACCCACACCGATGGCAACTCGATAAACATCGACCGCCCACTGCACTTCCCTGCAATAATAAATGTATCAATGAACCCCACGCTTTAGATCCAGCCATCATAAACTGAGCAGATGGAACCCGCGGCTGCCAGGACTTTGAAGGATCGGCGTATTCCATGATGCTCATTGTGAGCGCACGAGGGCGGCAGAGGGCGCTGGACTGTACGAGGGGCTTTTCAGTCCCGGCGCTCGCCAACAGAGGGTTTGCCCTTCGACATCGATCGAGAAATTCCACGCCGGCGGGCTAAGTATTTTCTGCTGAATCAGGATCATGGTTGCGCGAGGGTGTACTCGGCTTCGAGAGGACACCCATGAAACTGCCGATCCGAAAACACCTGCCCCTTGCTATGGGCCTGCTCATCCTGGGCGCCATCATCGCGTTCCAGCAGTACCAGCTGTCGACTCTGTCTCGCGCCGTGAATGGAGCAGCAGAAAAAGTCTCGATCGATGCACTCCAGAACAGGGTGAGCGCGATCGACGATCGGCTCGACAATGTGTCAGGCAAACCCCTGGTCACGATGGAAGACTTCCGTATAAGCCAGCAAGCGCTCTCGAGCCGGATCGATGCTGTGCAGGCCACAGCATCGCAGGCCCACGAGGCTGCAGCTGAAGCCACTCGCTCTTCCGCGACTGCGGGCGATCTCCTAGTACTGAAAGCCGACCTTGAGTCGCTCGACGGCAAACTGCAGAAAATGAGCAAGCCTCAGGCTCAGGCGACTGCACCAGCCCCCAAAACCTCCTCCAAACCGAAGGCGAAGCCCGCACCGGTTAAAGCCCCACCAATCCCGCAAGATCCTCCGCCCTTTCAGATGGTCGGCCTCGAATACCGAGGCGGAGAGCGTTTCCTGTCTGTTGCCCCCACTGGTAGCACGCGGCTGAGCCAGATCTACCTGATTCGGCCTGGCGAAGTGGTCAGCGGCAGCAACTGGCGCCTCAGGGCTGTAGATGAACGGACCGCAACCTTCGACGCCGGCGGAACAACCCGAACCCTGAGCATCCAGCCATGAGTAAAGCACCATGAATCTACCGATCGTTCGAGCCATCGCCTGCGCCTGCGCGTTTACCGCAATTGGCATTGAGGCCGCGCCGCTTCCTTCCGCCGCTGGAGGGGCCGCCTCCAGTGTTCAACAGCTCACCAGCGAAAGCACCCTGTCCCAGAACAAGCTCGATGATAGAGCCGCGCAGGAGTGGGGACTGACCCCCAAGGAGTACGAACGATATCAAGAGGTAATGCAGGGACCCCGGGGGGTGTATTCGCCAGGGCTTGACCCTCTCACCGCGCTGGGAATCGAGGCCCGATCAGAGAGCGAACGACGCCGGTTCGCCGAGCTGCAGGTCCAAGCAGAGCGCCAACGAGTCGATCGGGAGCTCGCCTACCAGCGAGCCTACGACGAGGCGTACCAGCGCATGTTCCCAGGCATCAAAGCCATTGAGATTTCGACCACCCCTTCGGGCCAGGCCGGATCCGGGAGCGGCCCAGCTCTGGAGGGCAACGGGCGCATGGCACTCTTCGTCAAAGACGACTGCCTACCCTGTATCAACCAGGTCAAACGGCTGCAGGCGTCACAGACGCCGTTTGATCTGTATTTCGTCGGCAGCCAGCAAGACGATGAAAGGATCCGCCGCTGGGCAATTCTCGCGGGTATTGACCCGTCCAGCGTTAAAAGCCGTCTGATCACACTGAATCATGACCAGGGCCGCTGGGTTCGCCTCGGGCTCGGTGGCTCGCTGCCAGCCGCCGTAACACAGGTGAATGGATCATGGCGTCGTCAGTGAGCGGGTGGCGGCTCTACGTTCTGTCGGTGGTTCTGCTCGCCGGCAACGCATGGGGTGTAGAAGATCCGCCAGCAGCTTACAAGGCGATCGGCATCAGACACGGGGTCCCGCCCGTTGTGCTCTATTCGGTGGCACTGCAGGAAAGCGGGACGCGATTGCGCGGGCAGCTTGTGCCGTGGCCCTGGACGTTGAATGTTGCCGGAACCGGCTACCGCTTCGCCACACGAGCAGACGCTTGCCAAGCTCTGATGATAGCGATTGTTAAGGCTGGACCCGCTCGAGTCGACGTGGGGCTGGGACAAACAAATATTCGCTTCAACGGGCATCGCTACCGCTATCCCTGCGAAGGCCTGGATCCATACAAGAACCTGGCGGTGACCGCTCAGATCCTGGCTGAACAAAAGGCTAAGGGTGGAACCTGGATCGATGCTGCGGGGCGGTATCACCGCCCTGCCGGGGGGGCGCCGGCCGCGAAGTACCGTAGCTATTTCACGAAACATCTTAGCCGGGTCACCGGCATCAAATTCGAGGTAGTGACCCCATGACATATCCCCACGCCCGGCGATCACACGCCGTGCAGGCCCTGGCCCTCGCGATCGTGAGCAGCCTGGCTCTGCCCTGCAATGCTGATCAGCAAGCGGTGCTCACCGTGGTGGAGGACCGTGGCGGCTCATCCGCACTGTCCTACTACCAAGACATTGATCCCGAGCCTACGCACACCACCCCAGTTGTGACTGGCGTCCGGGCGGGCGGGGCATTTCCGGTGTCGACTCCAGAACTGAGCCCCGGCCCAGTACATGGACGAGTGATCAACGCAGCAGGTCTGCAGCCGATGTTCATCGTTGGGGATGATCCAACGTCGCAGGCCTGGCTCAAGCAGAAGCTGTCGGCACTTCAAGGCCTGCAGGCAGTAGGCCTTGCTGTGAATGTCAGCAACGCTGCACGACTGCAAGAGATCCGCCGCTGGGCACCTGGGTTGCAGGTGATGCCTGTACCTGCCAGCGATATTGCTGGTCGCCTGGGGCTGCAGCACTACCCGGTGCTGATCACAGCTACAACCCTTCAGCAGTGAGAACCGGGATGCGCCCAACACGACTATCGCCAGTGTTCACACTGATCATCAGCCATCCCCTACACCGGCCCGGCCGGGAGCAAATGATTGAGCAGGTTCGCCATGTGAGCGAGCTGTACGGTGCTCGCTTGACAGGAATCTCCGAGCTCAACGAACACGCATTCGCCCAGCGCCTGGCCGAACGGCTGACACCGGACCAGGTTGAGCAAGCGCGTGCGGAAGTCGACGCCATGACATACACCGCGAGGACCTGAGATGGCGACATACACCCTTGAATCTCTGCTCCGGCCGCCGGTAGAGCTTTTCACTACTGCGGTCTGCTATGTGGCAGCTTCGCTTTGCATTTGCGCGCCCTGGGCTTTTGCGCTGACCCCACTATTTGGAATTGTCGCCGCGCTGGGTTTTATCTACCTGGGCACCATTCGGCTGCTGCAGGCGCGGAGGGTCCTAAGGTATCAGGCGAACCTCAGGCGACTTCCCCACTACACCATGACCAGCGCTGAAATGCCGATCAGCAACGAGCGCCTGTTCATCGGACGCGGGTTCCGGTGGACTCAGAAGCACACACAGCGCCTGGCCGACACCTACCTCCCTCAGTTCGCGGCATACGTCGAACCGACGAACCTTTATGAACGGGCGCGCTGGCTGGAGGAACGCCTAGAGTTCGCCCCCTTCCCACTGAAACTGATCACAAAACTCACTGGTTGGGATTCCAACTGGAACCCCGCTCGGCCTCTCCCACCAGTGGGTGGCCTGCCCAGATTGCACGGGATCGAACCAGATGAGCAGAATGTCAGTCTCCCTCTGGGTGAGCGCGTGGGCCACACACTGGTCCTGGGCACCACACGGGTAGGCAAGACTCGCCTGGCGGAAGTGTTCATCACCCAGGACATTCGCCGAACGCATCGCCGCGGGCCGCGAGTCCGCATGGGGCGACGGAGCCAAACCTCCCATCGATGGAGCCGGCGCCGGCGAGTAGAGGAACAGGCCGACCACGAGGTCGTGATCGTTTTCGATCCGAAGGGCGATGCCGACCTGCTCAAGCGCATGTACGTCGAGTGCAAGCGCGCCGGGCGCCTCGACGAGTTCTACGTGTTTCATCTGGGATGGCCGGATATCTCCGCTCGCTACAACGCCATCGGCCGCTTCGGCCGAATCAGCGAGGTGGCCACTCGCATCGCTGGTCAGCTCTCCGGCGAGGGTAACTCTGCAGCATTTCGGGAGTTCGCTTGGCGGTTCGTCAATATCATCGCCCAGTCGCTTGTCGCGCTCGGCCGTCGCCCTGACTACGAGCAGATCCGCCGGCACGTCATCAATATCGACGAGCTGTTCATTGAGTACGCACAGAAGTACTTCGCTGAACATGATCCGAAGGCCTGGCAAACCATTGTCGAGCTTGAAGGCAAGATCGATCGCAAGAACCTGTCTTTCGCCATGAAAGACCGCCCGCTGCGCGTGGTGGCCATCGACATGTACCTGACCCAGAAGCGCATCAACGATTCGGTTATGGATGGCCTGCGCAGCGCTGTCCGCTACGACAAGACCTATTTCGACAAGATCGTCGCATCGTTGCTGCCACTCCTGGAAAAGCTCACCACTGGGCGTATCGCTGAACTGCTTGCCCCCGACTACCTGGACCTCGCCGATGAGCGTCCCATCTTCGACTGGATGCAAGTGATCCGAAAACGCGCCGTGGTATATGTTGGCCTCGATGCACTATCCGACACCGAAGTCAGTGCGGCCGTGGGCAACTCGATGTTCAGTGACTTGGTCTCTGTTGCAGGCCACATTTACAAGCACGGCATCGACGACGGCCTGCCGGGGCATATGGCTGGGGGCAAGGTACGCATCAACCTCCACGCTGACGAGTTCAACGAGCTCATCGGGGACGAATTCATCCCGATGGTGAATAAGGCCGGTGGTGCCGGCATCCAGGTCACCGCCTACACCCAGACGATGAGTGACATCGAAGCGAAGATCGGCTCGAAGGCGAAAGCCGGCCAGGTGATCGGTAACTTCAACAACCTATTCATGTTGCGTGTTCGAGAAACCGCGACCGCTGAGCTGCTGACCAACCAGCTACCAAAAGTGCAGATCTACAACAGCACGCCGGCGAGCAGCGCGAACGACTCGGTCAACGGCAAAACCGCGTTCACCTCAAGCTCGCACGACCAGGTGCAGCTGGCGAGTGTGCCGATGATTGAGCCGGCCCACGTGGTGGGACTGCCGAAGGGACAGGCCTTCGCGCTCATCGAAGGTGGGAATCTGTGGAAAATCCGCATGCCGCTCCCCGCGAACGACCCAGATGAGGTCATGCCCGGCAACCTGCAGGAGCTGGCCGCCGGCATGCGGCGATCGGCAGCGTCCTCGAACGATTGGTGGGAAGCCCCTGGCTATCAAGAGCTGAAATCAGCTTTGCCCGAAGACCTGGTTGAAGATTTCCGCCAGGTGGCCACCGATGATGCAGCTTGAGGTGTAGCCAATGGCAGATGACGTATCAAAGAAGGCCGAACAGCAGCAAGAGCGACAGGAATCGCTGTTCAGCAAGATCTTCTGGTTCCCGATTACCTTCATCGGCGTAATGTTCAGCTCGCTGTTCCTCGCCATCGTGGTCGACTGGGTATGCCTGTACTTCTTCTGGCCAGAGGCCGGGTGGCGGCACGGTCAGCAAATGCTGGTCAGCGAGGTCGGCTGGTTGTCCAAGGGGCTGGTCCATAGCGCTGTCGTCCAAGAACCCGGGCGCACCGCGACCTGGCTGGTCACTGAAGCTTACGACTGGCTGGTCGTGAAGACCGGGATGCTTAGCTGGGTCCAGAGCATGGAGTCGATCGCTCAAGCCGGTCCCCGTAACGAGCTGGACATGCGCTATTGGGCCGCGCAGAGCGTCACAACGGTACAGAACTATGCCCTGGCTGCCCTCTTTACCGTCCTGGTGTTTTGCGTCCGCCTGGTCGTGCTGCTGATGACGGTACCGCTTTTTGCCATGGCTGCACTCACAGGCCTGGTCGACGGGCTGGTGCGGCGAGACCTCCGTAAATTTGGTGCCGGCCGAGAGTCCAGCTACCTGTACCACAAGGCCCGGGCAACGATGTTGCCGTTGGCCATTTTCCCCTGGACTTTCTACTTGGCGCTCCCGATCAGCATCAGCCCACTGCTGGTACTACTCCCCTGCGCTGCCTTACTCGGGGTGTCCGTGAGCATTACGGCCGCGAGCTTCAAGAAGTATTTGTGAGGAAGAGAACGATGCAATGGACACACGAGCAGTCGCCAATCATCCAGTCGGAAGCCCCGAAACTCCTTATCCAGGCCGGCGCTGGCAGTGGCAAGACCACAACGCTGGTGGGCTACGCGCAACACCACACCCGTCTGCGGATTCTCTATCTCTGTTACAACAAGTCGGTCGAGATCGCCGCGCGTGGCCGATTTCCGCGCAACGTGGTGAACAAAACTGCGCACGGCCTGGCCTACGCCGTCTATGGCACACAGTTCAGCCATAAGCAGACCAACAACTTGCGACTGACCGATATCGCCCGAGCGCTTGATACGCAGGACTGGGAGCTGGTCAGGGACGTGCTAACCACCCTCAACAACTATATGGCCAGCGCCGACGACCTGATCGAGCGCTGCCACTTTCCACGGTTCCGTGACCGCCCGATGCTTACCTCCGCCCAGGAGCGCTACCTGAACCAGGCGCTGGTAGCAGCGATGAGCATCTGGAAGCGCATGACTGACCTGCAGGACACAGCGGTGCAGATCACGCATGACGGATACCTGAAGCTGTACCAGTTGAGCAAACCCGACCTGAGCCAGCGCTTCGACTGTGTCCTGCTCGATGAGGGACAGGACGTAAACCCCGTCATCGCTGACATTGTGCGCATTCAGCGTATTCGCAAGGTGGCCGTGGGTGATCGTCATCAGCAGATCTATCGCTTTCGAGGGGCGGAAGACGCTCTAAATGCCAGCTGGATGGCCGGGGCGGAGAAGCACTACCTGACCCAGAGCTTCAGATTTGGGCCTGCAGTCGCCCATGTCGCCAACATCATCCTGTCCTACAAGGGAGAAACCAGGAAGCTGCAGGGACTGGGCGAGAAGACATTGGTGAAGAAGGCGTTGCCGGCCGGGCTGCCGCACAGGACATACATTCATCGGACCGTTATCGGGGTGATTGAAAACGCACTGTGCCTGGTCACCGAGAAGCCCAAAATCTACTGGGTTGGCGGCATTGACAGCTATTCAGTACGCGACCTCGAGGATCTGTTCTATTTCAGTCGCCAACAGCGCGATCTGGTCCAGAACAAAAAGCTGCTCCGTGACTACCGAGACTATGGCCAGTACGTGGAAATCGCCGAGGTTAGCCAGGACAGCGAGATGATCCGGTCCATCAAGATCATCAACATGTATCCGGATCTGCCTCAGCGAATCTTGGCCCTGCGCTCATGCACCGTGGACCAAGAGCTGGATGCAACTATCACCCTCACCTCTGCCCACAAGTCGAAAGGCCTGGAGTGGGACTTCGTCGGGCTCTTCGACGACTTCACGTCGGACCCGCTCTCACCTGACATCGATCCAGGTCGACGAGATGATGAGTTGAACCTCCTGTACGTTGCCGTCACCCGGGCGATGAAGATCCTCGCCATCAACAGTCTGGTGCTGTCCATCATGGAACGCTACGTGGACGCTCTCGCCCCAGGAGCGCGTCAAGCGCGCGGCTGATTAAATAAAGGAGTCACTATGAGCAAGAAATTCGAACACCGCGCTGACTATGTCGCTATTCCATTCAAAAACGCGACTAGCGGCGCTTGGATATTTAAGAGCACAGAACAGACGCTTGAGCCCGATGTTGCGTCTCTTTTGGCAGAAGAGGAGCAACTGCAGAAGAAGATGCTCGAGCTCGGAGCCCAAGGCTGGGAACTCGTCAGCACCCAGCCAGTGTGCCGGGGCGAGATCAAAGTGGGCAATCAAAATGCCCAGGCCTGGTCCTACGGGTTCCCAATGCCGGTCGGATATCTGCTCTTTTTCAAGCGCGAGTCAGTAGCCTGACCAATCAGGCGCTTTAGGCTTCATGATCATGCCCTGGAAGGAGGGCCAACATGGCGTTGGCCCTCCTGACCATCTCGACCAGCTCCACTGAGCTCACCTCTCGTCGGTGCTGAAGCATCTCGGCGGCCAAAACCGCTTTGTCGTAGCAACCTTCATCTCGGAAACGGGCACCCAGAAAGTCCGATACCCAAGCTTCAAACACCGGCGAGTTGGTGGTTTTCCGCGGCATAAGACTCCCCCACAGATCAGTTTTTCCCGTATGCCTACTCCTTGGCTTAACTTCGGCTCATTGTAATCGGTCTGGGCCGTTCAATCGCCCTACCAAAGTGGATCAATCCACTTCACCAAAGCGTGACCGGCTTAGAGAAAAAATTCTACGGACCTCAGATAAGTATTTCTTGAGGCGCCCCTCCACCTGGTCTCGGCATTCTGACGCCCACAGTCAGTTGCCCCAGAGCCCAGCCGTGAACAAGCCATCCCTCCTCCTTGTATCTCCTCGCCGAATCCTGCTTGGCGCGCTGATCAGCGTCAGCGGCGGCTTTTCACTAATACCGAGCGCTCAGGCGGCCGGTGCATCAGAACAGGCCAACATCGAGGTGATGATCCGGCAGCTGAACGCGCTGGAGGACTCGGCGCGGCGCAGCGCCACGATCGCCAGCGAACCTGGCCAGCGCTACTACTTCGACTATGAACGTCTGGCTGGCGACATCCAGCGCGTTCGCCAGGGCCTGCAAGAATACCTGACCCCAAGTCGCGCACAGCCGCGAGATCCGGCAGAGCTGGCTGGGAAATACACCCTCACCGGCGGGCGGATGCCATGAGCATGAGCGGCACTCAAGTCGCAGCTTTCAACGCTGCAAGCGGGGTCACCCCCCAGGCCAGCACCGTGCTGTTCGTAGGCACCGTCATCGCACTGTCGACCCTGTGGGGTGCCTGGGCGCTGTACAGCATCTACCGGGGCTGGGCGACTCAGAACATCGACAGAAACATTGCAGCCGCGTCGACCGTCAAGGTCATCGTCCTGCTGCTGATCCTCGCCACACTCGTTCTCAGCTAGCCAAGGAGCTAACCGATGTCTATCCGCACCATCACCAAGTCACTCACCGGCGCCGCCGCATTGATTATGGGCCTGCACCCAATCATTGCCGCTGCCGCATTACCAGGAGCACAAGCCCCAACACGCGGCGAGGGAACCAGCTGGCTGCAAACCATCCAGAACTACGGTTACGACGGTTTCATGCTGATCGGTCTCTTCCTGCTCGGAGCCATGATGGTGGGGGTCGCCTCCCATGCCTACGGCGTTTACCACGATATCCATGAGGGCAAGAAAAAGTGGCGAGACCTGGGGCTCACCGCTGTGGTCGGGATCTGCCTGATCGGCGTCGGCATCTTCATGGTCACCAAAGCTACTGGCGTCCTCTAACTGGTGATGCGATATGGCTGAGACCACTTACCTGAAGGATGGAACGCTCGATTTCCTTCCCCACAACCTTAATAGGCAGCCCATCGTCATGGGAGGTCTCACTGCGGATGAAATGTGGGGAACGGTCGGTGCTTGTGGAGGGGCCGGCGTGATTCTGGGCATCCCCGTGTCGTTCTTGTTCGGCAACCCAGCTCTCTTCATCGCTTGCGCTCTTGTAGGTGGAGCTCTGGGCTTGACCGTGGCAAGCCGGATCCTCCGGAAGATGAAACGCGGCCGCCCGGATACATGGTTTTACCGCCAGCTCCAGTTCTACAAGGCTCAACACCTCCCCTTCCTCGGTGGCCCCCAGTTGGTCATCCGGAAGGGAGCGTGGACATGCCGTCGTACAGGAAAGTAGGAATCTTCATGAGTTTTCGAAAACGAGTGGATGCTCAGCAAGCACACATTCTCAGCTTGCGAATCGCGGTAATTGTGCTGGGCGCAGTCAGCCTGTTCGCGTTTTACGGCTGGCACAAAGCCCCCGAAGACCTGACCGTGCATGTGCCGCCGGACCTCCGCTCCGGCAGTACTCGCAAATGGTGGGAGGTGCCACCAGAAAACGTGTATGCCTTCGGGTTCTATATCTTCCAGCAGATGCAGCGCTGGGAGAAGAACGGGGACGACGACTACCAAGACAACATCGAGCGTCTGGCGTCCTACGTGACCCCTGGCTGCAAGGAGTACCTGCAGAAAGACTACGAGATGCGCCGTAACGCCGGTGAGCTGCGCCGCCGTGAACGGAATGTCTCAGAAATCCCGGGCCACGGGTTGACCGACCCTGGCGTGCTACGCGTGGAAGAAATCGGAATCAACGATTGGACAGTCAATCTGGATCTACTCGCTGACGAGTCGGTGAACGGCGAGCGGGTCAAGCGTGCAATGACGCGTTATCCACTGTCCATCGTCCGGGCCGACGTCAATCCAGAGAAAAATCCGTTCGGGTTGATGTGGAACTGCTATGCGTCCAACCCGCAGCGCATCGAGGTTGATCTGCAAGCAGCCGGGGTGAAACCATGAATCTGCGCGCGTGCCTCCTTGTTCTGGGCCTCTCTGCAGTTGCCAATGTGAAAGCGGTAGAGCTGCTGCTGTGGGACCGTATCCCCATGGCAATCCCGCTAATTGTCGGTCAAGAGCGCATTGTGTTCGTCGACCAGAACGTGCGGGTAGGCATGCCTCCGCAGCTTGTTGGCCAACTGCGGGTCCAGAGCACTGGCGGCGCCGTCTACCTGCTGGCCAGCCAAGAAATTCCACCGACCAGGCTGCAACTGCAGAATGTGGCCACTGGCGAGATCATGCTGGTGGATATTGCCGCGACACCAGCGGCAGAGGGCCAAGCCAAGCTCGAACCCGCGAAGATCGTCGCCGGCGCGGCCCCTTCTACCTACTACGGCGATACCACCTCGACGCGAGCTCCGACGAAGCGATCCGCGACGTCGGAGGAGGAGGAGGAGGATGTTCCGCCGGCACCGCGACATGAGACACCTGCGCCGGTGGCCCTGACCCGCTATGCGGCGCAAATGCTGTACGCCCCACTCCGGACCGTTGAGCCTGTCGCCGGCATCAGCCAGGTGCGTGTTGATCGAGCCCTGGACCTCAGCACCTTGTTGCCGGTATTACCGGTGGAAGCATCGGTGCTGGGGGCTTGGCGCCTCGACAACAGCTATGTCACGGCAGTCAAACTCAGAAACCTGAGTGCCCAGCAGTTGACGATGAATGCAACAGAGCTGATGGGCAACTTCTCCACGGCGACATTCCAGCACCCGTACCTCGGAGCTCGTGGAAATGCCAGCGATACCACCACGCTTTACCTGGTCACACAAGGAAAGGGGCTGAAAGAGGCCCTGCTGCCGTCTTCGGTCAGCCAAATTGATCCGAAAGCAGGAGGGCGCCGTGGGCAGTCTGAAAAGTAATCCACTCCTCAAGTACCTGCTCATCCCCGTGCTGATCGGCGCGCTCATCATCGTGTTCAAGGGGGGGAGTAAAAAAGAGGAGCCGAAGGCTCCTGAAGATAAACCGATCATCATCGGAGGCGACACCGCACGCAAGCTAGGGGTGGACGGTGATACTCCGGCCGACACCCTCCGCACGGTGGTCGCTGAAAGTCGGGAGGTGAAAGACCAGATCGCGAAGGTGCTGACCGACAACAAGGAACTGAAGGACCAGAATGCAGAGCTCCAGCTCCGGCTTTCGCGCATAGATCAGAATGTCGACAACAAGCTGAATGATGCGAAGGGCGAGCTGCAGGAGCAGGTGAAGAACCAAAGCGTGGGCCTGTTGGACCAGTTCCAGCGTCAGTTGGATAACCTATCGCAGAACCCAAATGCCGCTGGGCAGGACCTCCCCATTGGGCTCGGAGTGATGCCAGGTGACGGCGCGGGTTTCGACAAAGGGACGAAGTCCAATGGACTCGTATGGGTTGAACCCACCGATGCCACTGCCTTGGACGCTAGCGGTAAACCCCTTCAGCCCGGCTCCGCCCAGACGGCCAGTAGCTTCAATTTTCCCACCAGCTTTGGGAGCACCCTGGACAAAGGCCAAACAGTTCTCAGCGCGACGGCCCAGAACGTCGGCGCTGATTTGTCTCCCCAGGATGCCCGCAAGCAAGTACGCAAAGCCTATACCTTGCCCCAGAACTCGACCTTGATGGGGTCGGTGGCCATGTCGGCGCTCATTGGCCGCGTACCGATCGATGGAACAGTCAATGATCCCTTCCCTTTCAAGGTCCTGATCGGTCCGGACAACCTCACCGCAAACGGCATCGAGATACCTGACGTCGTCGGTGCTGTTGCCAGCGGTACCGCATCAGGCGACTGGACATTGTCCTGCGTGCGCGGGCAAGTCCGGAGCCTGACGTTCGTCTTCGCAGATGGCACGGTCCGATCGTTCCCTGCCCCGGCAGAAGAGGCCAACGGCAGCCAGAACAACAACCAGAACAGCAGCAACGGTAACGGGCAGCCAGCGATCCAGGGCGGACTCGGCTGGATCAGCGACTCCTACGGCATTCCTTGCATCTCCGGCGAGCGCCGATCCAACGCCAAGGAGTACTTGACCAACCAGTCCCTGGTGACGGCCGCGGGCGCCGGCATCGCCAAACTGTTGAAGGCTGATGAGCAAAATAGCTCCACTACCTTCAGCAGCGGAGGAACTTCATTCGGGACCACGGGCTCCTCGGGGAACTCCGCCATGGGCGCGATTCTGACCGGTGGGGTCAGCGACATCCGCTCCTGGATGAACAAGCTCTACGGCGAAGCTTTCGCCGCCGTGTACGTACAGCCCGGGGCGAAGGTCGCCGTCCACTTGGACCAGCAGCTCGCCATCGACTACGAGATCAAAGGCCGCAAGGTCGATTACAACGCCGGAGCCAACCATGTATCCGCAAACCTTGACTAAGCCCCGCCTGCAGGCCGGCGCCTGGCTCGTGCTCGCCCTCATTCTAGGCGGATGCACGACTGACAAAGACGAGCTGCTCCCCCACGGGGAAGCCAACATGATGGACGTGTGGCAACACGGCACGTCTGGCGGGAGCTCTGGCAGTTCCAACAGCAGAATGTTGCTGGATGCGCGCCAAGAGCTGCGCCGACCGCTCGATGAGGCTCAGGTGGCCCGCCAACAGGCAAGTGCTGACGCCTTCAACCACACGCCCCAGAACGAAATTTACAGCCAGTTCAAGCGCCTCCCGAACCCTGATCTGGTGATGTACGTGTTCCCACACCTGGCTGGTACGGATCCAGTCCCAGTCCCGGGGTACACCACGGTGTTCCCGATGTATCAACGCGTGCAGTACGCCATGCCAGGCGAGCGGACGGAGGAGTACTGATGCAGTTCATAAGCAAATTGCTGGGCAAAGGCCCTGCAACGCCTATCGAGCCCGTGCTCGGCCAGCCGACAACCGATACCGACCTTGTCGACGACTATCCCGCAACAGCCAGTACTGTCATCAACGAAGAAGACCGCCAGGCTGCGAATGACCGGTACATAGCTCGCCTGGAGTCCATGGGCATCCCTTCACCCATCGACTGGCAAAACCCTAAACGTCGGCCGGCGACAAAAACTGACGTGGCGAGGATATACGAGGTCAACCCGTCGTTCGTGGACATGCTGCCATGGGCAGAATACCTGCCCGAGGAAGAGGCCATGCTCCTCGAGGATGGCATTTCCAGGGCGGCGTTTTTCGAGTTGATCCCGATCGGGACCGAGGGACGCTCCGACGACTGGCTTCAACAAGCTCGCGATGCGTTGCAAGGTGTCCTGCAGGACAGTTTCGACGAACTCGAGAGCTCTCACTGGGTAGTGCAGCTTTATGCCCAGGACGAAACGGACTGGACCGACTACCTGCAAAAACTCCAGGCCTACGTCCAGCCCCGGGCTGAGAACACGGATTTCACCAAGCTCTACCTCGCGCTGTTCCGCCACCACCTCGAGTCTATCTCCAAGCCAGGTGGATTGTTCGTCGACACGGCAGTCAGCAACCTCCCGTGGCGTGGTCAGACACGGAAAGTCCGCCTGGTGGTGTATCGCCGAGTAAAGAAACAGGACGTCGTGGTGCGCGGCCAGGAGCCTGCCGCCTACCTCAAAGCGATCTGCGACCGTCTTAAAGGATCCCTGGCCAACGCCGGCGTGACAACCAAACGCATGGATGGCCATGCGATCAAGCGTTGGCTCGTAGGCTGGTTCAATCCACACCCAGATCACCTGGGGTCGACTGAGCGCGATATCCGACGTTTCTACGAAGAGGTGTGCCAGCCAGCCCGCGAGTTGCAAGAGGGTGAGCTGCCGGTGGCGAGCGGCACCGACTTCTCGGAGAACTTGTTCTACAGAGAACCGCGCTCGGATATCGACAGCGGTCTCTGGTCGTTCGACGGCATGCCGCACCGGGTTGTGATGCTGGATCGCCTGAAAAATGCCCCCCTCACTGGGCATCTGACCGGTGAGACCAAGCAGGCCGACTCATTGAACTCGCTGTTCGACCGGCTGCCGGAGGATACCGTGTTGTGCATCACCATGGTGCCGACCCCGCAGGATCTGCTGGAAGGGCATCTCGAACAGCTATCCAGGAAGGCTATCGGGGATACCCAGGCGTCCAGTCACACCCGGGATGACGTTGAAACGGCGCGGTCCCTTCTCGGACGAAAGCACAAGCTCTACCGGGGAAGTGTCGCGTTTTTCCTCCGTGGTCAGAATAAAGCCGTGCTCGAGGAGCGCACGACTAGCTTGTGCAACGTGCTCCTCGGCGCCGGCATGCAACCAGTCCAGTCACAGGACGAGGTAGCTCCTCTAAACAGCTACCTGCGCTGGTTGCCATGCAACTTCGACCCGAATGAAAACCGCGCCTTGGATTGGTACACCCAGCTTATGTTCACCCAGCACATCGCCAATCTGGCTCCAGTCTGGGGGCGCTCCACTGGCACAGGTAACCCGGGCTTCACCCTTTCCAATCGAGGGGGGGCAGCGCTGACCTTCGATCCGCTGAACAAGCTCGACCGACAAATGAACGCGCACTTGTTCTTGTTCGGCCCCACCGGCGCGGGTAAATCTGCCACAGCCAACTACCTGATCATGCAGGCCATTGCGCTCTACCGCCCTCGACTCTTCATCATCGAGGCCGGCAACAGCTTCGGCCTGCTGGGCGATTTCGCCAAGCGGCTTGGCCTGACCGTCAACCGGGTACGGCTCGCTCCGGGTAGCGGCGTGAGCCTCGCCCCGTTCGTCGACGCCGTGCAGCTCGTAAAAAACAAGGACCAGGTCAAGGTCTTGGATGCCTCGGACGTGGATGCATCGGACCAGCACCTGACCGACGCACTGGCGGGGATGGAGGACGAACAGAGGGACATCCTGGGCGAGCTGGAGATCACAGCCCGCCTGATGATCACTGGCGGCGAATCGAAGGAGGATGCGCGACTCACTCGGGCCGACCGCAGTGCCATCCGGCAGTGCATCATCAACGCCGCCGAGCTGTGCGTAAGTAAAAACCGTCCGGTGTTGACTGAAGACATCAGCGCAGCGCTGCAGGCGATGGCCAGCGACGACAAGCTCCCTGAAAGCCGGCGCAACCGGTTCATGGAGATGGCCGAGGCCATGGGGATGTTCACCATGGGCACCGAGGCTGAGATGTTCAACCGTCCTGGTACCGCCTGGCCGGAAGCTGACATCACAATCGTCGACTTGGCCACCTACGCTCGTGAGGGCTATCAAGCCCAGATGGCCATCGCCTACATCTCCCTGCTGAACACCATCAACAACATCGCAGAGCGGGACCAGTTCAAAGGCCGACCACTCATTGCCTTCACCGACGAAGGCCACATCCCATTGAAGGTGCCACTGCTCTCCCCGTATTCGGTGAAGATCACCAAGATGTGGCGAAAACTAGGTGCCTGGTACTGGATGGCAACCCAGAACGTTGACGACATCCCTCCAGAAGCATCCGCCCTGCTGAACATGATCGAGTGGTGGATCTGCTTGAACATGCCGCCTGACGAGGTGGAGAAAATCGCGCGTTTTCGTGAGCTCACGCCGGCGCAGAAGACGATGATGCTCTCGGCACGAAAGGAAAACGGCAAGTTCACCGAGGGCATCGTCCTGGCCAAGCGGATCGAGATGCTGTTCCGTGTGGTGCCACCCAGCCTGTGCCTTGCTCTGGCCATGACCGAGCCAGAAGAAAAGCGGCAGCGTTACGAAACCATGCAGGCGCTCGGCTGCGATGAGCTACACGCAGCACTGCAGGTGGCCGCGGACCTGGACCACAAACGCGGTATCACTCCCTATCCCATCACCTTACCCGAATCAAAGAAGGCCGTGGAGCGCGTGGCATGAGAGTCATGAATACCCTGACCCAGAACATCATTGATAGCCTGACCCAGCTGCTCAAAGAGCCCGGGCACGACACACTCCAGTCATTGTCGGTTTGCGCACCAGTGCTCATTGACGAGCTGCAACAGATCAAAAATAACGCCCTCGATCGTCGCGACATCATTCCGCTGGTTCAGTCCGTGTTGGATGAGTGGCTGAAGGAGCACCCTCAGCCTGACGGAGCCATTCACGATCTACAGGCCGCCCTGCAGAAGCTCGGCCAGCCTGAGGTCCCCCCTCATGCTCGGGGGGATGAGCATGCGTAAGAACAGGCTCAAACTCATCGTGGTCGGCATCATCGCGATCACTGGCCTCGGCGCTGGCTGGCTGCTGGCAAAGAACAACAGCGCACGCCCCGCCGATGAGACCTGGTATTTCGGTCCGTCCAGTGCCCGCTGGGTGATCACGGAGTACGCCGATCTGGAATGCCCATACTGCAGGGCATACACGCCACAACTGAAGCGATGGGTGAGCGAGCAAGAGAACGTGAAGCTCGCTTGGCATCACTTCCCTCTCGATAGTCATGGCCCTGCAGCAGTATCAGAGGCAAGGCTCGTTCAATGCGCGGGTTCATTGGGCGGGGCTTCGGCGTTCTGGGAAGCGATCGACCAGGTCCTGCTGCGCACACGTGGCAATGGCCAGGGGCTCGCTGATGAGTTGGAGGTACCTGGCATCTCTGCAGAAGGTCTTTCCACTTGCGCGAGGACAAGACTGGATATCCGAGCAGCCATTGAACAGCAATTGGCTGTGGCCAAGGGCCGGGGCATTGCCGCTACCCCTACGATCGAGGTCACCGACAGTTTGACGGGGCACAGCATGCGCCTGGAAGGTCCCGTGGATAGCGCCACACTGCTGTCGGTCGTGGATGACCTCGCAGCCCAGGCCACTGCGAGCAAGGAGTAGCCAGGGTAATGATCAAGATCACGGTCTCCCGCATCGACAATAATGACGAAGAAAGCAATCTACCAAGCAGGTTCTTCCCAAGCGCAGGCTCTGGCCATGGATGGTTTCAGCTTGAGTCGACCGGGGAAGAATTCCCCTCACACGATGAGCTGAGCTGGGCTCTCCAGGAGTGGAACGACGACTGCGTGCTCATGGACTATGACGCGACCACAGGCAAAGGTCGGTTCGTAATAGTCGACTGGTATGCCCCAGCGCCCGGGACCGTGATCGAGCTGCAGCTCGATATGAACCTGGAAGAACTTGATCCAGGTGACGAGGAATGGTTCGACTAGTTCACATTCTTGTAACGACCTGAGATCCGAGGGGAACGGACTTCCCTTCGCCCAGTCTCTGTCGGTGTGATTGTGGAGGTGAACGGGATGATGGAACTACAAGGTTTCGCCAGTAGACACAGCTTTTTGAGTGTTCAACTTGAAAAGCTCTATCAGCAGCTATCCGACTCACACGATGCCGTCGGCTTGTCGGCCTCCGTGACGCAACTCAACAACGATATTTGTGAACTGCAGCGGGATGTCATGGAGGCAGTAATACTTCGAAACCGATCATCCGCCGCAGTGACTTGGGCATCAGCGACCGGATACCCACAACTCACTCACGCTCTCGACGATCATGAGGATCTGGAGGAAGTGTGATGGTCAGCGTGAAACTACCGGTGAGACCCTGACGCAGTTCCTGAGGCATCCAATAGGCAAACTGCACCAGCCACGCGCCATCCTGCAGGCGATGGGTCTCCTGCCGAAACTTCTCAACCGATGCCTCATCAATCCCAAGAATGGCCGCCACTTCTTGGTTGGTGGGTATGGCGTCCTTCACCAGCCTGCCTCCTTGCGTCAAACCGGTATAGAAAATACTCCAGTGCCACCTGAGCGCCATCAACCGCTTATCGGTTGGCGAGTTTATCGCTCTCAATCCAAGAATGAGCGCGTTTAAGGGCCCAGGTCATCGCAGCCGTCATAGTCTGCCCTTTGCAGTCCATATGGCCCTCTTCGAGCAAAAGCTTTCCATCCAGAGCATAGATACCGAGAAATAGCTGAGTCAGGTGCTCGCGAGAGACCCGCACCTGAATGTTAATGAGGGAGCCGTCGGCCATCCGCTCATCGAAGTTCCTGAAGTGCAGATCGGGATCCGCCCACTCCCAGAATACTTGTCCTCTTTTGCGCATGTCCGTTCCAGTGTAAGTGCTGATCCGGGCAGTATGGAGTCACCTCAACGAGTCTGCCAGACCGAAAACGCCTCGCTTACGCCCGTGTGGGGATTCACCGAGAAATCCAAGTACCGTCAGATATCTATTTCCTACTGCGCCTGGCGGGCCGATCCGTTTTCCTGTACCCGTCCCCACTTCAGGTGCAGCCTCATGTTCAATATCCCCCCGCCTTCATCGCGAGTGATCCCGTTGTTCGTCGCCGCGCTGGCCACCGGTACCGCGCATGCCGAGACCTGGGCCATCACAGACGCGGCGCACCCACTCACCTCCGTACCGGCAGATGTGCGTGTCATCAAGCTCGATGATCAACAGCGCATCGAGGAGCAGTTGTCCAGGAAGCTACCACCCAACCCGCACCAAGCCGCGCTCGCCGCTAGGCAACTAATGGGCACGCCGGCCGGAGCTGCCCTTATGCAACAGCTAGCTGCCGCTCAGCAGGGCAATGCCGATGCCTGGAGTGTTGGGGTCTCGAAGGTGCCGGCAGTCGTTGTCGATCGCCGGTTTGTGATCTACGGCCAACCCGACGTGGCTGCTGCCATTCAGGCAATCAACCAGGCAAGGGGACGATGATGAGACGAATCTCGCGACTCACCTTGGCTGGGCTTCTAACCTCGGCGCTACCTTTCTCAGCCTACGCGGCCATCAGCTCAGCGGCGATTCTCGCCTCCACCACCTCGCCTACCTGCTTGGAATACAAAGTAGTCGGCATCTGCTACTGGCTGCTCTGCACACCCGTTGGCTGCACGGTCAAAACCTCAACCAAAGTCCGGCACTACATTCCGGACGCAGTGGTATCCGCCTATGCCAACACAGGGGGGAATCCGTGGACAGAGGTAAGCCCCATGGGGGCGCCGAATGCGACGGCGCAAGCCGGTAATGATGGGACTACCAACCACAACGCCGAGAACAACATCACCAAGTTCAAGGAGGCTGACGTCATCGGCCACCCTGGAGCTGCGGTATTCAGCCGATTTGTAAGCTCTTTTGGCTATTCCTGCCACGGCGCGACGACCCCCTACGTGCCCTACATGCTCAGCACCCTGGACACCCTCGCATGGCGGTACGGGGTTCCCGAATCCGTCTATCCAGAGGCCCTGATCCCCGGCATGCGGGAGGTCGGTGGACTTCTCTCGGCCGACATGTGGGGGAGCGTCTACCCACGGAGCGGGTTCATCCACCAGGTCGACGACTTCAAGGCCGGTGCAGTCATCGCCCAGCGTGCCGGTGACATCACGACGCGGGTAGGACAACCCCACGTATACCTGCCTATGCGCTCCCTGCCGGAGCCTGGCTACTGGCCTGCCGGGGAACTGAAAGAAGGTGATGCCAGCACAGGCAAGTGGCAGGAGCTGACGCCAACCATCAGCCCTACCTGCGCCGTGTTCCCCTCCCCTGGCCCGAATGCCGATGCAGTCGACGAAGCCTATGCCTGGGCCCTGTGGCGGCCCTATTCATGCTGCCAGCGCAAAGGCCAGACCTTCCTGGGAAGCACTGACTTCCAATGAGATAAGACCTGGAGAGCTATATGAACAAATTTACCATCGCCATCATTCTCGCTACTGGCATGGGCAGTACCTGGTGTATGGCTGAGGCCGCCGACCCAATCAAGGTGGAGTCCCAGGGCAGCGTGATCGGGGACGACGTGCTCTACAGTATCGGCGGCGGCAGCGCTGTCCAGATGGGCAGCGCTGGCCAGATGGAAAGCATCACCGTCGGCGCCGGCTGGCAGAACAACCTGGTCTGCGGAAACATGGACCTCAGCAACACCCTGCAGAACCAGCTGAACGGCGCAACACAGGGCTTCCAACAGATCATGGGCAGCGTCATCCAGAACGCGACCGGCGCTGTCACGTCGTTGCCGGCACTGATCCTGCAGCGGGCAAATCCCGCCCTCTACAACCTGCTGACCAACGGGATCCTGCAGGCGCGCCTCGACTACGACCGATCGAAGGGAACCTGCAGGGCGATGGCCGAACGGATGGCCGACATTGCCGGCGGCCAGATGGGGTGGGGCAAGGTTGCCGAAGGTCAGAAGATGGGGCAAGCCCTGGCATCGAGCAACGATGCCGTGGCAGTGGTCGACAAGGTCGAGCAAGCACCAGGATCGAACGGCGTGACTTGGGTCGGCGGTAAACAGGCCGGTGGCAATGGGCAGCAGCCCATCAAAGTGGTTGGGGATGTTGCCAAAGCAGGCTACAACCTCCTCAACAATCGCGCAGCTCAGGACACCTCGAGCATCCCGCAGTCCAGCTGCTCCAATGGACTGGTATGCGGCAGTTGGGAGTCTCCGGCCGAAGCCGCCCAGTTCGCAAACCGGGTCCTGGGTGAACAGCAGCTACAGACCTGTGAAGGATGCACGACTACATCGACTCCGGGTGTGGGCTTGACCCCGCTGATCCAGGAAACATACGACAAGAAGCTCGCGGCCCTGCAGGAGCTCTTGAAGCCCGGGACCCAGATCACCTCCGAGAAGCTGCGTGAAGCAAGCAGTGACTCCCTCCCCATTACCCGCGGCGTAGTTACTGCCCTTCGTGACGAGCGGGATCAGGCGGTGTTGGCCTCCCGCCTGGCATCCGAGGTCGCCTTGGCTGATGTCCTGGAGAAAGGTCTGCTGCTGCAGCGCATGCTGATTACAGGCAGCAAGGAACCCAACGTGAATGCGAACAAGCTCGCCGTTGAGGCCACACTCGGCCAGGTCGACACGCTTCAGCAACTCATCACCAACCTCAAGACCGAGCTCGACATGCGGCAGCAGCTCGCCAACAACTCTCCGATGAAGATCATCGAGCGCAGCAAGTCGCGCGCCGAAAGTTCCCGCTCGATCTACGAAGCGGCGCCTGAACAGGATCGCCTGATTCAGCTGCAGAAGCCTGCCGGCAAGGAGTGACCATGGCGGAAGATGTCGAGAAAAAAGCCCACCCCCTCAAAGTCCTCCTGGGAGGCGTGTTATTGAGCGTGGTGATGCTGTTGCTGAGCGTGTTGCTCGGCGTCATCGCGGTCAATCATCTGGGCGTGTTCGACACCTGGTTGAAGTGGCGTGAGGGCAATTACCTGCCACTGTTGCTATGGCGACTCGCCCTCTATGGCAGCATCGTCTTCGCGTGGGTGAAGCTCAAGGCGCGTCTGCCTGGGAGCGACGAAGATCAGTCGTCCAAGGGGGTTCAGCGGATCGAGTTCCTGGTACTCCTGTTGTTCGTGATCATCGAGATCTCGAAGGCGCCAATCACCTGGTCGGAGGTCCTATGACGCTCTATACGAACGACTACCTCGAGTATTACCTCACCCTGGTAGGGTGGATCATCAACAACGGGATCTGGGACATGATTTCGGACACGGGCCTTTTCGCCCTGCCCTTTATCATCATCGTGGCCCGTGAGTGGATCAAAGTCCGAGGAGAAGGCGCTGACGAGGGCAACAAGGGGGTGCTGTCCCTGGCTCGCATTGAAACCCAGCTGTACGTTGGGTATGTGGTTGTTTCACTGTGTGCTGTGCCAGCCATCTCCGTGGGATTTGACACTCTGCAGTTCGACCAGGCGCGAGGGAAGCAGTGCCAGGTACTGACGCCGGCGCCCTCGGAGACAGGCTGGAACACCACCTTCAGCTCGTTGGCCGGCAAGAGCGCGAAGGTGCCGGTGTGGTGGGCGCTCGTACACGCGCTGTCCAAGGGGTTGAATAGCGGCGCTGTTGCAGCAATCCCCTGCGGTACAGATCTCAGGCAAATGCGCATGGAGGTCGACGCGATGAGGATCGGCAATCCTCTGCTCGCGCAGGAGGTGGCAGACTTCACCCATGATTGCTTCGGCCCTTCCCGCGCGCGCCTGTTCATGCGTCAGCCCGACATTGGGTCGATCGCCAAAGACCAGAAGGCCCTACAGGACCTGAACTGGATCGGGTCCCACTACCTGCTGAACACGGCTGGTTACTACGACACGGATTACTCCAGAACACCCCGTACATCCTGGCCGTATGACACGAAACGAGATGATGGCATGCCCCAGGTTACCGGTGGTGGTGGGTATCCCACTTGCAAACAGTGGTGGTCTGACGGGAACATCGGCCTGCGGGACCGACTGAAAGCCCAAGTCGATCCTAGTTTGCTGAACCAGTTCCTCGGGTGGGCAAAGTGGCTGTCCCAGGAGGAAGTCACCGACTCGATGATTCGCCAGCTCGTGTCGCCTTCTAGCCAGGTCAACGGCGACGTCTACACCGATTATGGTGGACAGGTCGATGGAACCGTCTGGAACGGCCTTGCACGTGCAGGCGGAACATTGGGGGTCGCCGTCGGGTCGCTGGCCTTCTTCCCGGCGATGGACATGGTGCGCCAAGCCTTACCGATGGTAGTGGCCTTCCTCAAGATGGCCATGGTCATCAGCATTCCACTGGTGCTGATAATCGGTGCGTATCAACTGAAAGTTGCCATGACCATGTCAGTAACAATGTTCGCGTTAATATTTGTAGACTTTTGGTTCCAACTGGCAAGATGGGTCGACAGCACAATCATCGACGTTTTGTATGGTTCGGGCTCACCACACCTATCCTTTGATCCAGTGATGGGCTTGAACACCACCACTCAAGACGCGATTCTGAACTTCGTCATGGGTTCGATGTTCATCATCCTCCCGACCTTCTGGATAGTTGCTCTCGGCTGGGCTGGAGTGCAAACAGGGACGATCCTTAACGGTCTAACCAAAGGAACCGACGCTGTAGGAAAAGCTGGCAGCGAAGGGGGACAAATGGCTCAGAAGGCAGTGAAGTCAATCGGTGGGCAGTAGCGTTGATAAAAGCTTGGTCCTTTACTGAGACCAAGCTTTTCAAGGAAGATCCCGATCAAGACCGTCAGTACGCTCGCCCCACATATTGAGAGGGCAGCCCATAACTCCGTCCCGACCATAGGGGGCTTCTTTATCCTCGGAGAACATATCAACCTTATCCAGGTCAGCTTTGGAAAGTGCGTACAGGCCGAGAGCAAGTGAAATGACCGTCAGCAGCACCGACATAAGCCAGCTTATCGAGTTGGCTAAAATGAGCGCAATTACCATGGCGAGGACTACCCGCTTAACCCAACGGACTGTCGGATTCAAGTCATGCATGCAGAAGCGCGCCACACCTCCCAGGGCCCGGCCTAAGCGGAAGGCAATCGAGTGTTTGGCGGCTGCAGTCATGATTCAATCTCCTTGCCCTATGAGAGCATCTTGCCATCAGATATACGACAGCTTTGGCATTTTCGCAAGGGGTATGGCATAAAACGCCATCACCACTCATCAGGTTCACATCCATGGCCACCCACAATGTCGTCGTTCCACAGCCAATGGAGCAGTCCATTGATGACCTAGTCAGCACGGGTCGTTACCAGAACTTCAGCGAGGTCGTGCGTGCAGGCATCCGGATGCTGCTTGAGCATGAAGCAGCTGAGGCAGCCAGACTCGAAGCGCTGCGCAACGCAACATCAGTGGGCATCATGCAGGTCGAAGCAGGCCAATACGATGAAATCGATCCGGCCAATCTGGCAGCCTACCTCAATAATCTTGGAAGACTGGCGGGCGAAAAGCATGAGTAGGGCCATGGTTCGCATGTCCCCCCAGGCATGCATCGACATCGCCGATACGCTTCGCTTCACTGAGGTGAGGCTCGGTCAGTCCGTCAGGAGTCGGTATCAAGACCTGCTACAGCAGACGTTCCTCGCCCTAGCTGAACAGCCGACGCCGGTAGACAGCAAAATGCGTGATGAGCTTTCCCCGGGCCTTCGTAGCCTGCATCTGTCATTCAACGTGCTGCAGATGACTGACGGCCGCGTGATTAGACCTCGACATATCGTGTTCTACCGAGCTGGGACAGATCAAATCGTTGAGATACTACGAGTCCTCCACGATGCTATGGAGGTCGCACAGAATTTGAAACACCTGCATCAGCAGTAAAGGGTAAATGGCTCAACAGAAAATGGGCTTGAATGGATAATGGAATGGATCACAAGGGTAAAAGCCTTACCTGAAAGGGCCCAAAAACTGAAAGGGCGTCAAGGAGTTAGTCGATGAGTTTCTTAGGGAAAATGGTCCGCCTTGCGACGGTACACCCCCCGTTCATAAACAGCATGAGCAAGGACTTTAGAGACGAAGCAAATGCAGCTTTCGCCGCAAAGCTTAAACGTAGCAAGTTATACATGATCGGGGCTAGGCCACGGACAGAGTTTGGCGATGTACGAATCGTCGACACAGTAAATGACATTGCCCGGATAGAAATTAAGTTAGCAGGAGAGACAGTTGACTGGGGCTATATTAATCTGCAAGCAAATGTACCCCTTGGGGGAGCGGTACATGCGGCCTGGGACGACCAAATAATTCAGATCGGACACAACCGTCCAGGTCCTGGTGAGAAGATGCACTCACACACCTGGTATACCCCCGATTCAGTATACTGGGAAAAATCTAGGGGGAACCCAAACTTACAAGGATTCAACAATCACGCCATTGTTTGCAACTACGACCTACTTTATGTTGGGATAGCAAACAAGCAGGATAGTTTCGAGCGACTGCTAAATAAAGCTCATCAAGGTCGTGTTGAGATCCTTACAGAAGAACAGATTCGCTACCCAACCCCATCGAATCGAGTTTCAGACGAAATCGTATTATTCTTCTTCGACATTGATCCACTTATTATTCAGACATGGGCGCCTGAGGATGAAATGGATGACATGGTTTTGGATATTAATAGCTCGCGCACTATAGCAGATGCCGAAAAAGCATTTGTTAGCCTACTGAAACCCGAGTACAACAATGTTCAATTCAAAGAGTATCCAAGAGGAAAGGATGGCCTTTACGGTTCGGGCTTCAACGTCTATCAATACGTAATATTTGAAAATTTCACTTTTAACACACCATCTGGAACGTTTAATGGCTCAAGAAACGAATTTGGGCTGGGTAGCTCCGGGCACACCATCGTCGTAGAGGGGGACAACGTGACCCTCTACCCTCCCGAATGATGGCCATCTGCCAAGAAATCCGTTCCCCTCGGAATTCGCTTTACCGTTGATGCCATCTTGGCATTAAGAGAAAAGCCCGCTCCATGCACACCCCATGGAGCACCCTATGCAACTCCTCTCCTGGTTGAGCCGCAAACCGGCTAAACCAACACCAGAAGCCTCACCACAGGGCTTCCATCTGCCGGCGAAGGCTACTGCTCTCCTGCAGAGCCCACTCCGTCAGCAGCTCCTGGAGAACATCTGGCGCCGGGCTTCGCTCTCACGAGCTCAGTTCAATACCCTCTACCTTAAACCGCTCGAGCGCTACGCTGAGCTGGTGCAGCTGCTCCCTGCCTCTGAAAACCATCACCATGCCCACCTTGGCGGACTCCTGGACCACGGCCTGGAGATCGTGGCCTATGCCCTAAAGATCCGGCAGACGCACCTTCTGCCAATAGGCGCTCCACCGGAGTCCCAATCCGCTCAAGCAGAAGCCTGGACTGCAGCGGCCGCCTACGGCGCGTTGCTACACGACTTGGGGAAGATCGCTGTTGACCTCCGCGTCGAGCTCGAAGATGGCCGCGCATGGCACCCATGGCACGGCCCGATCAACCGCCCCTACCGGTTCAAGTATGTGAAAGGTAGGGAGTACCAACTGCACGGGGCTGCTTCAGCTCTTGTGTACATGCAAGTCCTGGACACCGGAATCCTGGACTGGCTCAGCGGTTTCCCTGAATTATGGAAGCAACTGATCTACCTTCTCGCCGGCCAGTACGAGCACGCCGGCATCCTCGGCGAAATGGTGATCCAGGCGGATAAAGCTTCCGTTGCCCAGCAACTGGGAGGCAATCCTGAACGCGCGCTGGCGGCCCCAAAGCAATCGCTGCAGCGACAACTGGCCGACGGTCTGCGATTCCTGGTGCGAGAAAAACTCAAGCTCAATCAGCCAGATGGACCGGCAGATGGTTGGCTGACGCAAGATGCGCTTTGGCTGGTGAGTAAGCCAGCAGCAGACCAGCTCCGGGCATACTTGCTGACCCAGGGTATTGAGGGAGTGCCAACCTCCAATGCTCCGTTCTTCAACATGCTGCAGGACCAGGCAATCATCCAGACCAATGCCCAGGATAAGGCGATCTGGAAAGCCACCATCGATAACGGCCGCGGTTGGAAGAACAGCTTCACCTTCTTAAAGGTCTCGCCGGTACTCGTCTGGCCGAATCCGGACGAACGCCCCCCTCTATACGGTGGCAGCCTCACCCTGGACCAGGAACCGGAGACAGTCGCGCAGGCGGGCACCAGTGCGGAAACCGTCTGTGCGGTACCGGATGAGCCAGTCGCCCCCTCGGGCGATGCAACTCAACCGCCGGCACGACCTCGAGCCCTAGTCCAGCCAACTCCAACCGAAGGGATCCGATCATCTGAGCGCGAAGAATTACTGTCACTGTATAGTAATATCACTGCGCCATCAGAAGAGCTAAGTGCTAGCCCAGGCTCAGCAGCCGCCTCCCCTCCTCAGCAAGGACTCGAAGAGGTAGAGCCGGCTGACGATTCTCTAGCAGCCACAGCAAGGAATGCTGCAATAAAAGATGTCACCACCATGCCTACGAGTAGTTCGCTGGGAGGAGCTTTCATCGCCTGGCTCAAAGCCGGGGTCGCCTCCCACAAATTGATCATCAACGATACCAAGGCCCTGATTCACACCGTCGACGACACAGCAATGCTCGTTACCCCTGGGATCTTCAAGCGATATGTGCTTGAGCACCCGGAGCTTGAGAGGATCGTCGGTAAACCGGGGACAGCGGCCTGGCAGCATGTACAACGCGCATTTGAGAAAGAGAAGAGCCACCAGAAAACCAGCAAGCAGCTGAACATCTGGACCTACGATGTAGTAGGCCCACGGAAGACCACGCAGCTGAGGGGCTACTTGCTTCTTGATCCGAAGCTGATCTTTGCTGAGCAGCCCCTGAACAACCCAAGCTTGCGACGAGTGACGGAAGGGGCCGCTGAATGACGCCCCAGAAATTGCTCCGGGAATACCTCGTCGATCACGACCTCCGGCCTGCCAGCGCGAAAATCTACGGCGCGGCAATGAAGAAGCTGGAAAAGAACTTCGGTAACGCTGTTGATGTGGAGACCATCGATCGACGGGACGTCCTTGCCTTAAGGAACAAGCTGATTGAAGGAGGTCTGTCGAAGCGCAGCTGGAACACTTACTCCAATCACCTCCGAACAATATGGGGGTACGGCATCGAGTACGGGATTCTTCCCAACACCGATGTGAACCCATTCAAGAAGACGACGGTAATTGCACCGAAGCGACAGAGCAAAATCATTGCCGGCGAAGCGATCGTCCGTGCAAGGCGGTGGCTCAGAAGTCTTGCTGACCAGGAGGAGTCGACTGGGGACCGGGCCAGAATCACACCAGCGTGGTTCTGGCTGGCAACTTTCGAGATGTTCTACTACACCGGCATACGGCTGAATGCACTGCTATGCATCCGGCTCAAGGATGTGGACTGGGATCGACGGCTGGTTCTCGTCCGCGGCGAAACCGAAAAAACACACCGCGAGTTTCGCATTCCCATCATGGATGGGCTAGCGCCGCACATTCAGCGCCTCGTCGATGAAGCTCGTCGAGCGGGCTTTGCCGCCGATGACCAGCTGTTCAACGTCAATCGTTTCTCCCGCCATTACAAGCGGCATGAAATGAACTCGGACCAGGTCGAGGCGATGTACAAGAAGCTGATCATCAGGCTCGGGGTGCGGATGACTCCGCACCGGTTCAGGCACACGCTTGCAACCGATCTGATGAAGCAGCCGGAAAGAAACATCCACCTGACCAAGAACCTGCTGAACCATTCGAACATCGCAACCACTATGAGCTACATCGAAGCCGACTATGACCACATGCGAGACGTACTGCACGAGCGCAGCATGCAGCAGGGGGCATTGAGGCTTGTACGTCGGGTGGATGAATGTAGTGCACCAAATTCGCGTCCTGGTGAAAGCGGTACCCGCACAGAGCCTGGTCGACGAATAACGATCGAAGAAGATGATCAAGGAGGTGGCTGCTCGGCACCAGAACGTCTGCTGATTGAGTTCAGGCAGAGCTGTGCCAGTGCTTTGCTACCGCCCGAAGATCTCTTTCAACCAAGCCTTCTGTTCAGCCTGATGGCATCGACAACAGGGTCTACACCTTTTGCTCGATCTCATTCTGCTGTCGCAGGCACTGTGTACAACGCCCGTGCCTCCCCGAAGTTCTGAACCGACGAATGGCAATGAGCCACTACATGGTTAGCTGAAGCAGGGCAGATAGCACATAACTGTTCCAGGTCACTGGTGCTAGGAAACTGGCGCCATGCCTTTGGCTGCGCGTGTTTTGGAGACGTCGCGAAGCGAGGTTTCGCGGAGGTGAGCAGCCCGCAAATCCCCTAAGTCATTGAGTTTTTTGGCCCAGGAACGAAAAAGCCCGCCATAAGTGGCGGGCTATTCCATATTGACATCACGCCGAAGCGAGCCTAAGGTTCGCTCCAGACGGCTGCAAGACTAGACATGGCTGTGGCAAGCCCCCCTCTCTAGCACTCACGAACCGCTGTGAATAATGGTGGGTCGTGTAGGATTCGAACCTACGACCAATTGGTTAAAAGCCAACTGCTCTACCAACTGAGCTAACGACCCGTTGGATGGCGCGTATAATACTGATTTCTAACGGGAAATCAACACCTGAGGCAACCTTTTGTCAGAAGTAGCGAGTCGGGTCTTCTACACCGGCCGCCTTGAAACCATCGGCACGCAGGCGGCAACTGTCGCATTTGCCACAGGCCTGGCCTTCATCGTTGGCCTGATAGCAGGACACCGTCAGGCTGTAGTCCACGCCACGGGCAATACCCGCTCGCACGATCTGCGCCTTGCTCATGTTCTGCAGCGGCGCCTGGATCCGGAAACCCTGCCCTTCGACACCCGCCTTGGTGGCCAGGTTGGCCATGCGCTCGAACGCCTCGACGAACTCCGGGCGGCAATCCGGGTAACCGGAATAATCCACGGCATTGACGCCAATGAAGATGTCGCGCGCTTCCAGCACTTCCGCCCATCCCAGCGCCAGCGACAGGAACACGGTGTTGCGGGCGGGCACGTAGGTCACCGGAATGCCCTCGCCCGGGGTCTCTGGCACATCGATGCTGCTGTCGGTCAGGGCCGAGCCGCCGATACCATCGAGGTTGAGGCCAATGACCTTGTGCTCGACCACGCCCAGGTCACGGGCGACGCGGGCGGCGGCATTCAGCTCGGCGCGATGGCGCTGGCCATAGTCGAAGCTCATGGTGTAGCAGCTGTAGCCTTCGGCCTTGGCCATGGCCACGACCGTGGCCGAATCGAGGCCGCCAGACAGCAGGATTACTGCGCGTTTCTCAGTCATCTCTTTTACTCCTCAATCAACGTCCGGGTTCGTCGTTCCACAGCAGCTTGTGCAGCTGCATCTGGAAGCGTACGGGCAGGTTGTCGGCGACGATCCAGTCGGCCAGGTCAGTAGCGCTTACCTGGTGGTGGCTGGGCGAGAACAACACTTCGCCCGCACGTTCGGCCAGGTTGTACTGGATCAGCTTGGACACCGCCCAGTCGTAGTCCTCGCGGGAACAGATGACAAACTTGACCTGGTCGTTGCGGGTCAGCTGCTCGATGTTCTCGTAGCGATTGCGGTGCGACTCTTCCGACCCCGGGGTCTTGAGGTCGACCACACGGCTGACGCGCACATCGGTGCCCGAGATATCGAGGGCGCCGCTGGTTTCCAGCGAGACCTCGTAACCGGCATCGCACAGGCGCTGCAACAGCGGCAAGGCGTTCGGCTGGGCCAACGGCTCGCCGCCGGTGACGCAGACGTAACGGGGCTTGAAGCCGGCCACCTGCTCAAGGATCGAATCGAGGGTGCGAATGGTGCCGCCAGTGAAGGCGTAGGCACTGTCGCAGTACTGGCAGCGCAAGGGGCAACCGGTCAGGCGCACGAATACCGTGGGCAGCCCAGCCGTTCGTGTTTCACCCTGCAAAGAGTAAAAGACTTCGGTGATGCGTAATGTGTCTTGCATGCTCGCCACGGGCGTGACAGCTAAACAGGCTGTCCGCCTCCGTCAGGCACTGTCGCGGACTCGACATGGCGTTATCCGCTACAGCGTGTTTATAAAAAAAGGGCAGTGATTCTAACGAAAAAACCCGCGACAGGCGCGGGTTTCTTGCAAAGGTGCAACTTAGAGCTTCTGCAGGTCGCGTTGCGCCAGTTGCGCGGCGGAAGTGCCGGGGTACTGGGTGATGACCTGCTGCAGGATGCCCTTGACCTTGTCGGTGTGGCCCATGCGGCGCTCGACGTCAGCCAGTTTGTACAGCGAATCTGGCACCTTGCTGTGCTTGGGGTACTTCTGGCTGACCTGGGCGAAGGCCTGGCTGGCCGCTGGCAGGTCGCCCTTGGCCAGGTTCACCTCACCCAACCAGTACTGGGCGTTGCCGGCGTACTGGCTGTTCGGATACTTGCGCAGAAAGGCGTTGAACGCCTGGCTGGCCTTGTCGAAGTCCTTTTGCTTGATCTGGTCGAAAGCGGCGTCGTAGTAGAGCTTTTCTTTCGCCGGATCACCGGGCTCGCTGCTGGCGGCCGGTTGCTGTGCAGCGGCACCAGCGGCGCCTGCTGCTGCACCGACGGCGGCATTGGATGCACCACCGGTGGAAGAATTATCGGGGGTCGCGGCAGGCGCGCCACCGCTGTTGATGCGACGATCAAGATCCTGGTAACGCTCCAGGTTTTCCTGCTTCATGCGCGACACATCGTTCTGCAGCTCTTCGATGATGCCTTGCTGACGGGAAAGTTGATCCTGCATCTGTTGCAGCTGCATGAACAGCTGGCCCTGTGCCGAGGCAGGGGTCGAAGCCCCTGCGCCGGCATAGGCGCCGCTCGTGCCATAACCGGAAGGTGGGTAAGCACCCCCATTGTCATCAACTACAGGAACCGCAGCCCACGCCGAAAGCGGCAGGCTGAGTGCGAGGACGGTTACAGCACGACGGCACATACGCATAAGAACTTACTTACGCAGTTCTACGCGACGGTTCTGAGCCCAGGACTGCTCGTCGTTGCCAGTGGCAACTGGACGCTCTTCGCCGTAGGAGACCAGTTCCAGCTGAGCAGGGGAAACGCCCTGCAGAACCAGGTAGCGCTGAACGGCTTTCGCACGACGCTCACCCAGAGCCATGTTGTACTCGCGGGTGCCGCGCTCGTCGGTGTTACCTTCCAGGACAACGCGGTTGCCGTTGGCTTTCAGGTCCTTGGCGTGAACGTCCAGAGCGCGCATGGCTTCTGGCTTCAGGTCCGAGCTGTCGTATTCGAAGTAGAAGGTGGTGATTGCGCGCAGGGCGGCTTCTTCGCTCAGGGAACCGTCAACAGCGCCAGTGTTGGCACCGTAGCCAGCGTTCGGGTCAACAGCGCCTTCACCAGCGTTGTCACCGCCTTTCGAGGAGCAACCTACAGCTACGGCCATGGCCAGAGCCAGCGCAGCAAATTTACCAAACTTCAGCATTTCCATCGTGAAACTCCTAATGAAACCCCAGTGTGTTAAGCAAAAACGTATTACGCCGCAATCAGTTCAGGTAAGGGGACCAGGACGGTTCTCTGACTTCGCCTTGAGCGGTAGGAAGTGGGAGCCTCACACGGCCGTTAAGCGACACGAGCATCAAGACTCCCCGGCCCTGCTGGCGGGTGGCGTAGATTAGCATGGTGCCGTTAGGCGCAACAGTGGGCGACTCATCAAGACTCGTTTCCGAGAGAATCTTTACACTTCCGCGTTGCAAGTCCTGTGCCGCCACCTTGAAGTTGGTGAAGCCCTGCTGACGATGGATCATGACCAGGGTCTTTTCGTCCGCCGACAGTTTCGGGTTGGCGTTGTAGTTACCCACGAATGTCACCCGCTCGGCACCACCACCACTGACCGACTGCTTGTAGATCTGCGGCTTGCCGCCACGGTCAGAGGTGAAGTACAGGGTGTTGCCATCCTTGCCCCAGAACGGTTCGGTGTTGATGCCGGGGCCGGCGGTAACACGGCTGATCTGGCGCGAAGCCACGTTCATCACGTAGATGTCCGGGTTGCCGTCCTTGGACAGCACGAACGCCAGGCGCGAACCATCAGGCGACCAGGCTGGTGCGCCATTCAGGCCTTCGAAGTTGGTCACCTGCTCGCGGCGGCCAGTATCGATGTTCTGGATGAAGATTCGCGGGCGCTTCTGCTCGAACGAAACATAGGCGATACGCTTGCCATCCGGCGCGAAGCGTGGCGACAGGATCGGCTCACGCGACTGCAACAGGGTCACCGCACGGGCGCCGTCGTAGTCCGAACGCTGCAGGGTGTAGCGGGTGTTGTTGACCGAGAAGCGCTCAGCAGTCACGTACAGCATGCGGGTAGAGAACGCACCCTTGATACCGGTGAGCTTCTCGAACGACTGGTCGGCAATGTAGTGCGCCATGTCACGCAGCTGGTCGGTGCTGCCCGCCACGCTACCGGTCAGCACTTGCTGCTCGGTGGCGACGTTGAACAGCGCGTACTGCACCTGCAGGCGACCGCCCGATGGCACGATGCTGCCTACCATCACGTACTGGGCACCCAGCGCTTTCCAGTCACGGAAGATGACTTCGCTGGCCTGGGTAGGCTGGCTGATCATGTTCTGACGCGGAATCGGCGAGTAGTAGCCCGAGTTGCGCAGGTCGTTGCCGATGATGTCGGCCATGTCTTCTGGCAGCACACTGCCACCCTGCAGACCGAACGGCACTACCGCGATGGGCGTGGCCCGATCGCTGCCGCTGGTGACCAGGATGTTCTTTTCCTCTGCCATGGCCATGCCAGCCACGCAGCAGAGCATGACCAGCATTCCTCGAAGGAGTTTAATCACAACGCTAGATCCTCAGGAGTAAATGTCATCTTGAACGAACGATAACGATTGAAATCGCTCGGCTTCATACCCTGCATCTCGGTCAGACGACCGATATTCTTCACTGCCGCCACCGCCGAACTGTCGAACGGACCATCGCCACTGGACTTGATCACGCTGACACCGGTAACGGTGCCGTCCGGCAACATGTTGACCTGCAGGGTCACCGTCATGCCCTTACGCGCGGAAGGCGGACGTGCCCAGCCCTCGGCCGCGCGCATGCGGATCAGGTCGTCGAAGTCGCCGGCCACCTGGTCACCCTGCTCATCAGCCAGAGCCTGCTGCCGCTCGGTGGTGTCGGACAACAGCTCGGCCAGGGCCTGTGCTTTCTTGTCTTCCGCCGACTTGCGGGCCGCTTCCTGTGCCTTCTTCTTCTGAGCATCTGCAGCGGCTTTTTTCTTGGCCTCTTCAGCTGCCTTCTTATTCGCGTCCTCGGCCGCCGCTTTCTTCTTGGCGTCCTCGGCTGCTTTCTTCTTCGCGTCCTCGGCGGCCTGCTTTTTGGCCTCCTCGGCTGCTTTTTTCTTGGCTTCTTCCTCAGCCTGCTTCTTCGCCTCTTCCTCGGCCTTCTTCTTGGCGATGTCAGCCTGCTGCTTCTCGGCGGCCTTCTTCGCCTCTTCGGCTTTCTTGGACTCGGCGGCTTTCTTGGCTTCGGCAGCTTTCGCAGCTTCCTCGGCCTTCTTGGCTTCGGCGGCTTCGCGTGCTTCTTCAGCCTTTTGAGCGGCGTCGGCTTTCTTTTGTTCCGCGGCCTTGATGGCCTCCTGCTCGACCTTTTTCTGCTCCAACTGCTCGACTTCGGTCTGGCGCGAGGCGGTTTTCTTCGCTTCCCCGGCAATCTTCTGATTGGTCTGGGTCGTCGCCTGGCTCTTGGACTTGAGCTGATACAGGGTAGCCTGAACGATCGGCTTGGAAGGCGGCAGTTCAGGCGTCATGGCAAAGCTGACGAACAGCAGGGCGAACACCAGCACATGCAGGCCGATGGCCCAGACACTGGGCCAGAAGTAGCTTTCCGAGGCGGATGGCTCTCGCTGTTGCATCAGGGCGCCTCGGTAATCAGGCCAACGTTACCGACACCGGCCTTCTGCAACCCGCCCATGGCGCCCATGACGGCGCCGTAGTCGACAGCCTTGTCGCCACGAATGAAGACCTGGGTCTGCTTGCCCTGGTCGCGACCGGCGGCAATGATCTTGGTCACTGCGCTGGTCATGTCCGGCAAGGTCATGGCCTTGTCCATCTGCTTGTCGGTGTCGACTTCGCTGCCGAGGTTCCAGTAGTAGGTCTTGTCGGCCTTGATGGAGATGGTGAGGATCTGGACGTTGTTGTCCTGCGGCAAGGCTTCGCTGGAAACCTTGGGCAGGTCGACCTTCACGCCCTGGTTGAGCATGGGCGCCGTCACCATGAAGATGACCAGCAGCACCAGCATCACGTCGATGTAGGGCACCACGTTCATCTCGGCGACGGGCTTGCGTTTGTGGCGAACTCGGGCCATGGGCTTCTACCTGATTACTCTTCGCTGGTGTGCACTTTGCGGTGCAGGATCGCCTGGAACTCGTCGGCGAAGGTGTAGTAACGGCCGATCAGCACTTCGCTGCGCGCCGCGAAACGGTTGTAGGCGATGACCGCCGGAATGGCCGCGAACAGGCCGATGGCAGTGGCGACCAGCGCTTCGGCGATACCCGGGGCCACGGTGGCCAGGGTGGCCTGCTGGGCACTGGCCAGGCCGCGGAACGAGTTCATGATGCCCCACACGGTGCCGAACAGGCCGATGTACGGGCTGGTCGAACCGACGGTGGCGAGGAACGGCAGACTCTGCTCGAGCTTTTCTTCTTCACGGGAGATGGCCACGCGCATGGCACGCGAAACGCCTTCCATCACCGCGTCCGGGTCAACGCCCTGCTGCTGGCGCAGACGCGAGAACTCCTTGAAGCCGGCACGGAAGACCTGCTCCACACCGGAATCCGGGTCCGGGTTGCTGCCTGCCTGACGATACAGCTTGGACAGGTCGATGCCCGACCAGAAGCGCTCCTCGAAGGCATCCAGCGCACGACGACCGGCGCGCAGCATGGTGCTGCGCTGGAAGATCATGATCCATGAGGTGACCGAGGCGGCCACCAGGGTCAGCATTACCAGCTGTACCACCACGCTGGCATTGCTGACCAGACTCCACATGGAGGTATGGTCGACGACGTTAGCTTCCACGCTTATTCTCCTGCGTTCGATTGATTACCCGAGCCGTCCGCCACAAAGGCGTCGCGCAGCTGGGGGGGTATGGCTCGGGGTTTGAAAGTGTCGGCGCGCACGGCGGCCACCAGGAACTGCCCTTCGCAGAGCAGCGTTTCATCTTTTTCCCGCCAGACCTGCTGCACGAAGCGCAGGCTGGCGCGATTGAGTTCAAGTACTTGCGCTGTGACCCTCAGCTCGTCGTCCAGGCGTGCCGGCGCGTGATAGCGGGCTTCGCTGGAATGAACCACGAACAGCAGGTTGTCCTCGGCCAACTGCGCCTGGGAAAAACCCAGATGCCGCAGGCGCTCGGTGCGCGCGCGCTCCATGAATTTCAGGTAATTGACGTAATACACCACGCCACCGGCATCGGTATCCTCGTAATAGACGCGACAACGGTGTGCGAACGGTTCCAGGCCATTTTGCGCGCGCATACTCTAGTGCTTACTCCTCAGCTTGCCAATCCGCTGCGGCAACTGTTTTTTCTTCATTAATGTCGAATTGCCAGCGCGCCATCGGCATGCCAGCGGTAGGACCACGAAAAGCCGGTTTTGATCTGTCATTCATCGCCTGGTTCGGAAAATTCCCCTGCGCCTCCCAGGCTGCCAGGCACATTCAAGCCAAAGTGCAGGTAGGCGTGCCGGGTCACCACACGGCCGCGAGGCGTGCGCATTATGTACCCCTGCTGAATCAGGTAGGGCTCGAGCACATCCTCGATGGTGTGGCGCTCCTCACTGATGGCTGCAGCCAGGTTGTCCACGCCCACCGGGCCACCGTCGAACTTTTCGATCATGGTCAGCAGCAGGCGGCGGTCGGAATGGTCGAAACCGCGCTCGTCGACGTCCAGCAGGTTCAGCGCCATGTCGGCCACGGCCTTGGTGATCTGGCCCTTGCCACGCACCTCGGCATAGTCGCGCACGCGGCGCAGCAGGCGGTTGGCAATACGTGGCGTGCCGCGGGCGCGCCGGGCGATCTCGTAAGCGCCGTGATCCTCGATGGCCAGGCCAAGAATGTTGGCCGAGCGGCTGACGATGGTCGCCAGGTCCTTGTCGCTGTAGAACTCCAGGCGCTGGACGATACCGAAGCGGTCACGCAACGGGTTGGTGAGCATGCCGGCGCGGGTGGTGGCGCCAACCAGGGTGAACGGCGGCAGGTCGAGCTTGATCGAACGGGCTGCGGGGCCTTCGCCGATCATGATGTCGAGCTGGAAGTCCTCCATCGCCGGATACAGCACTTCCTCGACCACCGGTGACAGGCGGTGAATTTCATCGATGAACAGCACATCGTGCGGTTCGAGGTTGGTCAGCATCGCCGCCAGGTCGCCCGGCCGTTCGAGGATCGGGCCCGAGGTGCTCTTGACCGACACGCCCATCTCCTGGGCGATGATATTGGCCAGGGTGGTCTTGCCCAGCCCGGGAGGACCGAAGATCAGCGTGTGATCGAGCGACTCGCCGCGCCCGCGTGCCGCCTGGATGAACAGCGCCATCTGCTCGCGCACTACCGGCTGGCCGATGTACTCGTCCAGGCGCAGCGGGCGGATCGCACGGTCCTGGACTTCTTCTCGGTCGCGGCCACTGGCGGCAATCAGGCGGTCGGCTTCGATCACTTGGTAATCATCCCTTTAAGGCTGCGACGAATGAGTTCTTCGCTGCTCAGGCCGGCCTTGTCCTTGATAGCGGCGATGGCCTTGCTCGCTTCCTGCGGCTTGTAGCCCAGGGACACCAGGGCGCTGACTGCGTCGGCCTCGGCAGACGACTCGCTGGCCACCGGCAGCGGGCCATCGGAGACCAGGGTGAACATGGCCGGTGAGGTTTCCCAGGCCTTGAAGCGGTCCTTCAGCTCGACCAGCAGGCGCTCGGCGGTTTTCTTGCCGACACCAGGCACGCGCACCAGCACCGAGGCATCCTGCGCCTGCACGCAGCGCACCAGTTCGTCCACTTCCAGGCCGGACATCAGCGCCAGCGCCAGCTTGGGGCCCACGCCATTCAGGCGGATCAGTTCGCGGAACAGCTCACGCTCGCGCTTTTCAGCAAACCCGTAGAGCAGGTGAGCGTCTTCGCGCACCACCAGGTGGGTATGCACGGTCACCGGCTCGCCAACCTTGGGCAGGCGGTACAGGGTAGTCATCGGCACCTCCAGCTCGTAGCCCACGCCGTTGACGTCGATAATCAGGTGCGGCGGCTGTTTTTCCGCCAGGGTGCCGCGCAAACGTCCAATCACGTTCCGATCCTTTCTCTCGGGGAGCCGGTCGAAGACCGCTCAACCCTATCAGCAAATGCACCGGGTGAACGTTTCACCCGAACAAAATGTGTATCAGCGCATGAAGCGCTTAAAGACGCAAGCGCCCGCCGCGTCGCCGCGCCGTGGCCAGGCCGTGAGGCACCAAACTGGAGCGGGTATGGGCATGGCACAGGGCGATGGCCAGGGCGTCGGAGGCGTCGATTTGCGGCTTCTGGGTCAGCTTGAGCAGATGCATGACCATCAGCATCACCTGTTCTTTATTTGCCCCGCCGCTGCCGGCGACGGCCTGCTTGACCTGACTGGCGCTGTATTCGGCGATTTCCAGGCCGGCTTCAGCGGCAGCAACGATAGCTGCACCGCGAGCCTGGCCCAGCTTGAGCGCAGAATCGGCGTTGCGTGCCATGAACACCCGCTCGATGCCCATGGTCACCGGACCGTGCTGGGCGATGATCTCGCTGACGCCGCGAAAAACAATCTGCAACCGCTCAGGCAGCTCGCCGCTGCCGGTACGGATGCAGCCCGACGCCACGTACTCGCAACCACGGGCGGTCTGGCGGACCACACCGTAGCCGGTGATACGAGAGCCGGGGTCGATACCAAGAATCAGAGTCATAGCGCCCGTTAATTAGAAGTAGCATTTGTGCAAGCAGTACCGGCCCCTTCGCGGGACAAGCCCGCTCCTACAGGTATTGCACACATCCTGTAGGAGCGGTCTTGTCCCGCGAAGGGGCCGGCACATGCACAGCAAAACTCAAAGCCCCGACAAAATTGATCAGAAGACCTTAGCCGAGTTTTTCCATGATCTCGTCGGAGATCTGCGCATTGGAGTAGACGTTCTGCACGTCGTCCAGGTCTTCGAGCATGTCGATCAGCTTGAGCACCTTCTCGGCGCCCTCCTGGTCCAGTTCGGCGCTGGTGGTCGGCTGCATGACGATTTCCGCGTCGGCGGCCTTGAAGCCCGCCTCTTCCAGCGCGTTACGCACGGCGTAGAAGCTATTGAACGAGGTGAACACCTCGAACGAACCATCGTCGTTGGCCACCACGTCGTCGGCATCGGCCTCCATCGCAGCTTCCATCAAGGCATCTTCATCGACGCCCGGGGCGAAGCTGATCTGGCCCTTGCGTTCGAACAGATAGGCCACCGAGCCGTCGGTGCCGAGGTTGCCGCCACACTTGGTGAAGGCATGGCGCACGGCGGCGGCGGTCCGGTTGCGGTTGTCGGTCATGGCCTCGACCATGATCGCCACGCCACCCGGGCCATAGCCTTCGTAGCTGAGCTCTTCGACGTTGTCGCTTTCGTTGGTGCCAGCACCACGGGCCACGGCGCGATCGATGATGTCACGGCTCATGTTAGCGCCCAGGGCCTTGTCCAACGCCAGGCGCAGGCGCGGGTTGGAGCCTGGGTCGGCACCACCCTGCTTGGCCGCGACAGTCAGCTCACGGATCCACTTGGTGAAGATCTTGCCTCTCTTGGCATCCTGGCGCTCTTTGCGGTGCTTGATGTTCGCCCACTTGGAATGACCAGCCATAACGACTCCGAATCCTTGAAACAGAAACAGGTTCCGCCCCGAAGGGCGGAACGTGGGAATACTGCGCCGAAGCGCCGAGGCGCACCCGCCAGGATGCGCCCGGGGCCGATTACTCGACCTTGGTCTGCTCGCGCAGACGGATGTGCAGCTCGCGCAGGGCCTTGGCATCGACCATGCCAGGGGCCTGGGTCATGACGCACGCGGCGCTCTGGGTTTTCGGGAAAGCGATCACTTCACGGATCGACTGGGCGCCGGTCATCAGCATGACCAGACGGTCCAGGCCGAAGGCCAGGCCACCGTGAGGCGGTGCACCGAACTTCAGGGCGTCGAGCAGGAAGCCGAACTTCTCTTCCTGTTCTTCTGCCTCGATGCCCAGCAGACGGAATACCGCTTGCTGCATCTCTTTGCGGTGGATACGAATCGAACCGCCACCCAGTTCGGTACCGTTCAGGACCATGTCGTAGGCACGGGACAGCGCGGTGGCCGGGTTGGCCTCGAGCTCTTCCGGGGTGCACTTCGGCGCGGTGAACGGGTGGTGCAGCGCGGTGAAGCTGCCGTCTTCGTTTTCTTCGAACATCGGGAAGTCGACGACCCACATCGGCGCCCACTCGCAGGTCAGCAGCTCGAAGTCGTGACCCAGACGGATACGTAGCGCGCCCAGGGCCTCACTGACGACCTTGAACTTGTCGGCACCGAAGAACACGATGTCACCATCGACAGCGCCAACGCGGTCGAGGATGTTGTTGAGGTTGGCCTCAGGGATGTTCTTGACGATCGGCGACTGCAGGCCTTCGACGCCTTTGGCGCGCTCGTTGACCTTGATGTAGGCCAGGCCCTTGGCACCGTAGATGCCGACGAACTTGGTGTACTCGTCGATCTTGCTGCGTGGCATGCTGGCGCCGCCTGGCAGGCGCAGGGCGGTGACGCGGCACTTCGGATCGTTGGCCGGGCCGGCGAAGACCTTGAAGTCAACATCCTTCAGCTGGTCGGCAACGTCGACCAGTTCCAGGGGGATACGCAGGTCAGGCTTGTCGGAGCCGTAGCGGCGCATGGCCTCTTCGAAGGTCATGTGCGGGAATTCGCCGAATTCCAGGTCCAGCACTTCCTTGAACAGCTTGCGGATCATGCTCTCGGTGAGGCCCATGATCTCGGCTTCGTCGAGGAAGCTGGTCTCGATGTCGATCTGGGTGAATTCCGGCTGGCGGTCAGCACGCAGGTCTTCATCGCGGAAGCACTTGGCGATCTGGTAGTAGCGGTCGAAACCGGCAACCATCAGCAGCTGCTTGAACAGCTGAGGCGACTGCGGCAAGGCGAAGAAGCTGCCCGCGTGGGTACGGCTCGGCACCAGGTAGTCACGCGCGCCTTCTGGAGTGGCACGGGTGAGGATCGGGGTTTCGACGTCAAGGAAGCCGTTTTCATCGAGGAAACGACGGATGCTGCTGGTGATGCGCGAACGCAGGCGCAGCTTGTCGGCCATTTCTGGGCGACGCAGGTCGATGAAGCGGTAGCGCAGGCGGGTTTCCTCGCCGACATCGGAGTACTCGTTCAGCGGGAACGGTGGGGTTTCCGCTTCGTTCAGCACGTTCAGCTGGTAGCCGAGGATCTCGATGGCACCGGACGCCATGTTGGCGTTCACTGCGCCGTCCGGGCGCTTGCGCACCTTGCCGGTGATCTGCACGACGTACTCGCTGCGCACGCGGTCAGCGGCGGCGAAGGTTTCGGCGCGATCCGGATCGAACACGACCTGGGCCATGCCTTCGCGGTCACGGATGTCGAGGAAGATCACCCCGCCGTGGTCGCGGCGACGATGGACCCAGCCGCAAAGGGTGACTTCCTGGCCGTCCAGGCTCTCGTTCAGTTGGCCGCAATAATGGCTGCGCATCATGATGGTGGTTTCGCTTCTCGTGATTCGTGTATTCGTTGGAGGCCTTGGCCGCCCGGAGGGCTAATACTGCAAGACCCGGCTACTGCAATTCAACTCAGTCGGCCTTGTCGCCGCCTGCCAGGTTCTTTTTCGCCCCGGTCTTGAAGTCGGTTTCGTACCAGCCATTGCCACTCAGGCGAAAACCGGGGACCGACAGCAATTTTTTCAATGCCGGCGCCTGACAGGCCGGGCAGTCGGTCAGCGGCGCGGCGCTGATCTTCTGCAGCGCCTCCATCCGGTGATCGCAGGAAGCACATTGATAGTCATAAAGGGGCATGAACGTCTCTCGTCAACCACAACGCTGGCTGCCGGGGCAGCAAAAAGCGGGATTATATATGGTTAACCGACACTGCGCAGCCCGCCGGGCGATCAGCGTGCACTCGGCGGATCACGCAACCAGGCGACACAGATCACCCGGATCAGCCCGCTGAAGTTGCGCACCCCACCCTGACGCAAGTGCACTTCGCGATCGACATAGGAGAGCACGGCACTGACCGAGCACTGGTTCGCTGCAGCGATCTGCTCGAGGATACCCCAATACACCGCCTCCAGGCGCAAGCAGGTGGAAAAACCATTCAATCGCACCGAACGCGAGACAGGTTGAGTCTGCAACATGTCGAAGTCGGTCTTGAATGGGTCGATGCACTGCTTGCCAGGCCAGTGCCCCGCCCTCACCGCACGCTTGATTGCTTGCATCGCGCCACTTCCTCAGTTCATTCAACTGGGGCTCAATGAAGCGCTGAGCGAGGCGCCCAAAGCAGCGGCAAAGTCTTCCCGCACAAACGAAAGGGCCCGACTGAAGCGGATTCAGTCGGGCCTACGGACAAGTCCTACAGTATTAACTGATTACTTACCGTCGAGCAGCACCCGCAGCATCCAGGCCGTCTTTTCATGCACCTGCATGCGCTGGGTCAGCAGATCAGCGGTCGGCTCGTCGCTAACCTTGTCGACCACCGGGAAGATGCTGCGGGCAGTACGCACCACGGCCTCTTGCCCCTGCACCAGCTGGCGGATCATCTCGTCTGCGGGCGGAACACCCTCTTCTTCCTTGATCGAGGAGTGTCGCGCATAAAAGGCGTACGAGCCTGGTGCCGGGAAGCCCAGCGCGCGAATCCGTTCGGCGATCGAATCAACCGCCAGCGCCAGTTCGTTGTACTGTTCCTCGAACATCAGGTGCAGGGTGCGGAACGACGGACCGGTGACGTTCCAGTGGAAGTTATGGGTTTTCAGATACAGCACATAGGTATCCGACAACAGGCGGGAAAGCCCTTCGACGATGGACTTGCGATCTTCTTCACTGATACCGATATCGATTGCCATGAAGTTCCCCTTTCCATAAGGCTTGATGATCAAGCGGGCCCGACACACTGTATCAATACTTGGCGCAATCTGCCCATGACCCAAGGCAAGCCATCGGCACCTGCCGCCTGCGGTTTGAGAAGCCCCCGCCTTTGCTGTTAAATAGGCACTGTGCCACCCGTGCGGACTGTCATTGCCGGGTGCATAGGCTGGCCTCCACGTGTTCGCGCTTTACACCTCATGCGCACCGTGCCGCCAGCTCTTCCTGTGATCGGCCTTATCAACTGTGAGCCAACCCATGTTCAAGATCGTCCATCTGGTGACGGGCGTTGCGGCTTTGCTGCTATCGCTCATGCCCAGCCTCAAACCCGACGCAACACCCTTCCTGCAGCAACCCGACGCGGTCCATCTGACCCTGCTCGGCCTGCTCAACCTACTGCTGGCCCCGGTCGTGCCCCTGTATTACCGCGGTGCGCGGCAACAACTGCAATACCTGGCCTGCGCCCTGCTGGTGGTGGCCGTGGTCCTGCAGACCCTGACCCTGCTGGCGCGCCCGGAAATGGGCAACCTGGCGGCGCTGGTCTGCGCCACACTGGCCGTCGCCCTGCACCTGGTAGCCGGTTTCGCCCGCAGCGGCAAGAAGGCCCGCGCCAGCCAAGGGGCATCACTGGAAGCCGGCAAGCGTGATACCGGCACCGTGAAGTGGTTCAACACCTCCAAGGGCTTCGGTTTCATTTCCCGAGATTCGGGCGATGACATCTTTGTCCACTTCCGCGCCATCCGCGGCGAGGGCCACCGCATTCTGGTCGAAGGCCAGCGCGTGGAGTTCTCGGTGATGCACCGCGACAAAGGCCTGCAGGCCGAAGACGTGGTCGCGGTGAACCGCCGCTGACCCTGCGCCGCCCTGGGGCAAGCCCAGGGCGGCGACTTGTCAGTAATGAGGTGGCGGCGCCTCTTCCCCTTCACTGCCGTACTGCCCGACCATCTCTTCATAACGCTTGATCAGTTCGGCCACCTGCAGCTGCAGGCGTTCGATGACCCGCCCCTGCTCGACCACCACATCATTCAGCGCCTGGATCGTGTCGTCCTGGAATGCCTGACGGGTTTCCAGCTCGATGATGCGCAACTCTGCCGACATGTCAGGCCCCCTGGTAATCGTGGGTCAGCAACGCCCGCAGACGCTGACGAATGGCATCTACCTGCTCCGGCGCATACCCGACGGCCGGCACCTTGCCCCAAACCGGCGCTGGCCAGGCTGCGTCGCCGTGGTGGCGGACGATGACATGCATGTGCAATTGGCTGACCACGTTACCCAGGGTGGCAACGTTCATCTTGTCTGCTGCGAATTCGCGCTTGAGCGCTTCGGCCAGGTAGGTGGTTTCCTTCCACAGTTGCGCCTGGTCTTCCTGACTCAGGTCGAACAGTTCGCTCACACCTGCACGCTTGGGCACCAGGATGAACCATGGGTAATTGGCATCCTTGCTGAGCAGCAGACGGCACAGCGGAAAGTCACCCAGCACCAGGGAGTCCTGCTGCAAACGCGAATCCATATCAAACACGATCAATCTCCAACAATAATCATATGCGCCAAGGATACTCTGCTTCGCCCGCGCCAGCATGCGCCAGACGCACGGCTGCACGCTTTAAGCTCATGAATCTCCACGACTTGCACAACGGCGGTAACACAGCGCTACTTTTCGCACCAAAATGAGGCCACAAAAGTGTGCGCCACTACGCTTCTACCCACATCAATGACTCAGGATCAACAGTTGTCGGTAACACATTGACTTTTATGACAGCTTTTTCTTTTACCCTGCACATTGAAGCTGGCACACCATCAGACAAATCCCGCCCCGTGTTTTCGGTACTTTCCGACCTTTGGCAGCGGTTACTGTGAAAATTTCATGAACCGTTGTTAATTTTGAGCACGCTTGTTGCATTCTCTCCACGCCAAGTCGGCACGACACCTGCATTGACCGGGTGACGCGACAAATAACAACAGCGAAATTGGGTACACCAGGGAGTTTCCCCAGCCAGAATCTGAAGTTACAGAATCGTTACGGCTAAGGAACAGCGCTGGCGTTGTACGGCCCGGTTAATCGGGACGTGATTTGCGACATGGAGATACTTAAAAGCGACACGGCAATAAAGTTCCCGAAAGGATGATTTTTGCCATATCGCCAACAACAGTCAGCGTGCTATACATTTCCGCCGACATAACAAGAAAGAGCTGCCCCATATAACTAAAAGACTTGGGCGCAGCGGTACTCTTCCTAAAAACCAAAGGAGCAAATCACGATGCGCGTGATGAAGTGGAGCATGATCGCCCTGGCCGTTGCGGCAGGGACCTCGCAGATGGCCGTTGCCTCGTCCCAGGACGATTCCAAGGGTTTCCTCGAAGACAGCAAGCTGAACGTCAAGACTCGCATGCTGTACTTCAGCCGCGACTTCCGTAACAACGAGCCAGGCACCCAGAGCCGCGTTGAAGAAACCGGCCTCGGCTTCCTCGGCACTTACGAGTCGGGCTTCACCCAAGGCGTTATCGGCGTGGGCGTCGATGCCATCGGCATGCTCGGCGTGAAACTGGACAGCGGCAAGGGTCGCCACAGCACCGGTCAGTTCCCGACTGACGCCGACGGCCGTGCGCAGGACGAGTTCTCCGAAGGCGGCGCTGCGGTCAAGCTGCGCATCTCCGATACCGTACTGAAAGTCGGCGACCAGTTCACTGCCCTGCCAGTGCTCGCGACCGATGACAGCCGCCTGCTGCCAGAAGTGGCTCAAGGCGCACTGATCACCAGCAACGAAATCAAGGGCCTGACCCTGAACGCCGGTCACTTTACCGCGCTGAACGCCCAGTCCCAGACGTTCCATGACAGCCTGCACTTGAAGCAGGCCGACGTTCTCGGTGGCACCTACGCCTTCACCGACAACCTGTCCACCAGCCTGTACTACTCCAAGGTTGAAGACTACTGGCGCAAGTACTACGCCAACCTGAACTGGGCGCTGCCGCTCTCGGACAAACAGGGCCTGGTGTTCGACTTCAACATCTATGACACCAAGAGCGATGGCCAAGGCCTGCAGCGCGCCGAGAAAGATGGCGTGACCAAGCTCGACAACCAGGCCTACAGCCTGTCGGGCGCCTACAACATCGGCGCTCACACCTTCACCCTGGCCTACCAGAAGGTCCACGGTGACGGTGACTACGGTTACGGCGTGGACGGTGGTGGTACCATCTTCCTGGCCAACTCCGTGGCCCGTTCCGACTTCAACGCTGAAGACGAAAAATCCTGGCAGGCTCGCTACGACCTGAACTTCGCCGAGTTCGGCGTACCAGGCCTGACCTTCATGACCCGTTACGTGCGTGGTAGCGATGCCAACACCGGTTCCACCAGCAATGGCAAGGAATGGGAACGCGACGTAGACGTCAAGTACGTACTGCAGGAAGGCCCGGCTAAAGACCTGAGCTTCCGCGTTCGCCAGGCTACCTACCGCTCCAGCGACGGCGTCTACTACGGTTCCAGCTCGATCGACGAACTGCGCCTGATCGTCGAGTACCCGCTGAGCATCCTGTAAGCCTGGCTTATAGTGCCCCGCACCTGAAAAAGCCCGGCACACTTGCCGGGCTTTTTCTTGGCTGACAACTGCCACGCCCTGGGGCATTCTGTACGCCTTCGTTTCGCCCCCGTACAATGCGGGGCTATTTCAACGTCTTAGGCAATCGACACGGCTAACCATGCGCACCAGTCAATATTTGCTCGCCACCCAGAAAGAAACCCCTGCCGACGCAGTGGTCATCAGCCATCAGCTCATGCTGCGTGCCGGCATGATCCGCAAACTGGCCTCCGGCCTGTACACCTGGCTGCCGATGGGCCTGCGGGTGATGCGCAAGGTCGAAAACGTTGTGCGCGAGGAAATGAACGCCGCCGGCGCCCTGGAAGTGCTGATGCCAAGCATCCAGCCTGCCGAGCTGTGGCAGGAATCCGGCCGCTGGGAACAGTACGGTCCTGAGCTGCTGCGCCTGAAAGACCGCCACCAGCGTGATTTTTGCGTCGGCCCGACCCACGAAGAAGTGATTACCGACCTGGCCCGCAACGAGCTGTCCAGCTATAAACAGCTGCCGCTCAACATGTACCAGATCCAGACCAAGTTCCGTGACGAGATTCGCCCACGCTTCGGCCTGATGCGCGGCCGCGAATTCATCATGAAGGACGCCTACTCATTCCATGCCGACCAGGCTTCCCTGCAGGAAACCTACGACCGCATGCACCAGGCGTACACCAACGTCTTTACCCGCCTGGGCCTGGACTTCCGCCCAGTGCAGGCCGACACCGGCTCCATCGGTGGCAGCTACTCCCACGAATTCCACGTCCTGGCCGAGTCGGGCGAAGACGACGTGATCTTCAGCGACAGCTCCGACTACGCCGCCAACATCGAGAAGGCCGAAGCCATCCCGCGTGAAACCGTGCGCCCTGCTCCTACCGAGGAACTGCGCCTGGTCGACACGCCGGAAGCCAAGACCATCGCCCAACTGGTGGAAAACCACGGCCTGGCGATCGAAAAGACCGTCAAGACCCTGATCGTGCGCGGCGCCGAAGAAGGCAAGCTGGTCGCCCTGATCGTCCGTGGCGACCATGAGCTCAACGAAATCAAGGCCGCCAAGCTGGAACAGGTTGCCGACCCGCTGGTCATGGCCACCGACGCCGAACTGCGCGAGGCCATTGGTGCCGGTGCCGGTTCGCTCGGCCCGCTGAACCTGCCACTGGAAATCGTGATCGACCGCTCGGTCGCCCTGATGAGCGACTTCGCCATCGGTGCCAACATCGACGACAAGCACTACTTCGGCGTGAACTGGGAACGTGACCTGCCCGTTCCACAGGTTGCCGACCTGCGCAATGTCGTCGAAGGCGACCCAAGCCCGGATGGCCAGGGCACCCTGGTGATCAAGCGCGGCATCGAAGTCGGCCATATCTTCCAGCTCGGCACCAAGTACAGCGAGGCTCTCAAGTGCCAGGTCCTGGGTGAGAACGGCAAGCCGGTCATACTGTCCATGGGCTGCTACGGCATTGGCGTATCCCGCGTAGTCGCCGCCGCCATCGAGCAGAGCTACGACGACAAGGGCATCATCTGGAACGACGCCCTGGCACCGTTCCAGATCGCTCTGGTACCGCTGCGTTACGAAACCGAGGTAGTCCGCGAGGCAACCGACAAGCTGTACGCCGAACTGACCGCAGCCGGCTACGAGGTGCTGCTGGACGACCGCGACAAGAAGACCAGCCCCGGCATCAAGTTCGCCGACATGGAGCTGATCGGCATTCCACACCGCATCGTCGTCAGCGACCGCGGCCTGGCCGACGGCAACCTGGAGTACAAGCACCGCACCGAGTCGGAAGCCCAACAGCTGCCGCTCAATGAAGTGCTGACCTTCCTGCAGGCCCGCGTTCGCCGCTGATAATCAATGCACGAGTAATCATGTCCAAGCGAAGTACCTATACCCTGGGGGGCGCCGCACTGTGCGGCGCCCTGCTCGCCAGCGGTTGCGCCAACCAGATGTCCCAGCGCAGCGATCATGAGGAGCGTGTCGAGCGAAAGCTGCTCGAACATACCTTGCAGATCGATGTCGGCGAGCCGAAGGTGATGGAGCTTCCGCAACGGCGTGTGCGCATCCATGAGCAGAAGCGTTTCGAGGTCACCGAATACGAGGTCACCCGCCGCTACGACCGCTACACACCTTACCAACCGTGGCGGGAGATCTACGAGATCCCGCTCGGCGCGGTAGCCGTGGTCGCTGGCATTGGCGCCAACGTGGTCAACGTGTTCGCCCTCGGCAACCTGCCGCAGAGCATGACCCACGACTGGCTCAGCTACGGCGTGGACGGCCTCAACCCGTTCATGAACACGCCGTCCAATGGCCGCGCCCAGCAAAACCTGGCGGGCATCAGCGAAGTGCAGAAGGACAAGCGCGAAGAGTTCACCAGCGTGCCCTGGAGCGAACGCCTGGTCGAGGTCAAGGCGGGCAAGATGACCCACGAACTGACCACCGACAGGAACGGCGTGCTGCGCCTGAACCTGCTGGACAGCCCGTTCTCGGAACAGCACCTGAACCACGTCGGCACCTTGCACCTGCAGGTGGTTGATGAGGACAACGCGATCCGTGGCGATGCCAGCTTGCTGGTCAGCGCCACCTTGCGCAACAAGCTGCGTGAGGCTCATGAGCTGATCTTCGATGACCTCGAGGATGACGATGTCGGCCAGTGGGTACACCGGGTCAAGCGCTTGTCCGAGCTGGGCCTGGAAGAGGAAGCCAGCGAAATGGAGCAAAGCCTGATCGAGCTGACACGCAACGATCCGGAGCTTCAGCAGGAATTCCTGTCGGCACTGACCAAGGCCACTGGCCGGTTGGTCGCTGATCCCGGCGTGCAGTAACTATAAAGAAGGGGCCGTTTTTACGGCCCCTTTTCAATTGCCTGGGAACAGCTCCAACTGCTCATGCGCCCCGCGCAAATCCCGTAGCCTCACCCCTACCCCCAGCAAGCGCACCGGCTTGCCACCCCGGGCGAACGCCTGGCGCAGCAACTGACGGTAGCTTTCCAGGTCCCTACCCGCCCCCGCTTGCTCCAGGGTGGTCTGGCTGAAGTCATGAAACTTTACCTTTACGAAGGGCTTGTCGGGCCGGTAACTGCTGTCCATCCGTTCAATCCGCTCATTAAGGCTGGCCAGCAGCTCAGGCAAACGTTCGAGGCAGCTGTCCAGATCTGGCAGGTCGTTGTCATAGGTGTTCTCCACACTGACCGACTGCCTGCGGCTATCGTTGTGAACCGCACGCTCATCGATCCCCCGAGCCAACCCCCAGAGCCGCTCGCCAAAACTGCCGAATTCACGTGCCAGCGCCAGCCGCGACCATTCACGCAAGTCAAGACAGGTGTCGATACCCAGGCGGTTCAACTTGTCTGCAGTCACCTTGCCCACACCATGCAGCTTGGCCACAGGCAAGGCAGCCACAAAGGCCTCGACCTGCTCCGGGGTAATCACGAAGATGCCGTTAGGCTTACGCCAGTCGCTAGCGATCTTGGCCAGGAACTTGTTCGGGGCCACCCCCGCAGATACCGTGATATGCAGGGTACGGGCTACCCGTCGGCGAATGTCCTCGGCGATTCGCGTGGCACTGCCGGCATACCACTGGCTTTCACTGACATCCAGGTACGCCTCATCCAGCGACAACGGCTCGATCAAATCGGTGTAGTCACGAAAAATGGCGTGAATCTCGCGCGACGCTTCCCGGTAAGCCTCAAAGCGCGGCTTGACGATTTCCAGGTCCGGGCAAAGCTTGAGGGCATGCCGCGACGACATGGCGGAACGCACTCCATAGGCACGCGCTTCATAATTGCAGGTGGCAATTACCCCGCGCCGGTCCGGGGAACCACCGACCGCCATGGGGCGACCGGCCAGGCGCGGGTCGTCACGCATCTCGATAGAGGCGTAAAAGCAATCGCAGTCGATGTGGATGATCTTGCGCAGAGACACTGATGATGGACACCACTGTAAATTCATACAGATAGTAGCGCATGCCGCTAACGCTGAGACAGCCTGCTTCGATAATCGGCTTGCAAGCCCCGTCGCGCCTGATCCGCAGCCAGGCATGGTCGCTAAGGGATTGAACGAAAAAGGGTTTTCTACAATATCGCTTGACATGAGCACGGAAATCCGTAGAATTCGATCTCACAGGCGCGGGATGGAGCAGCCTGGTAGCTCGTCGGGCTCATAACCCGAAGGTCGTCGGTTCAAATCCGGCTCCCGCAACCAGATTCGAGAAAAGGCCACTGTTAACACAGTGGCCTTTTTCTTTTGCTTCGATTTTAATCGGCGAAAGAAAAATCAAACAAATCAACAAGTAAAGCTTGACACTCAGTGCTTAAGCTGTAGAATTCGATCCCACAGGCGCGGGATGGAGCAGCCTGGTAGCTCGTCGGGCTCATAACCCGAAGGTCGTCGGTTCAAATCCGGCTCCCGCAACCAGATTCGAGAAAAGGCCACTGTTAACGCAGTGGCCTTTTTCTTTGCCTGGAATTCAAGACCTGAAACAATTGTTATCCATTGTGCAGTTAGTTCTTGACTTGGCCGTCCGAATCTATAGAATACGCCCCTCTGACGCGGGATGGAGCAGCCTGGTAGCTCGTCGGGCTCATAACCCGAAGGTCGTCGGTTCAAATCCGGCTCCCGCAACCATATTCGTCAGAACAAACCCCGCCTGCGTAACAGCAGTGCGGGGTTTGTTGCATTTCGTCGCCTGATAAATCCTCGTACTACACCCAAACCCGCTCGTTTGAGGTGTCGTCTTGAGGATGAACTATCTTTAACACTGCCGGACGACTGAAAGTAACGTTGCCCGGAGTAATATCTGGATACGTTCACCAAAGGGACTTTCACTTGGCCGCAGCTCTTCCCCTCCTCGCGCACCACGCCCGAGGCATCTCATGACATCGCACACCCCCGAACCCCAGGTGCCACTCGCCTCGGCACTGCCGACTGCCGCCCAGCGCTTGCCTTGGCTGGAACGAATGAGCCGTTACCGCCAGCCGATTGGCCTGGCCGTGACCTTGCTGCTGTTTGCCATGGCGCTGATCGCGTGTCGGCATCTGCTGAGCGAACTGGACATCTATGCCCTGCACGATGCCATGCTCGACGTCCCGGCAAAATCGTTGATCGGTGCCCTTCTGGCGACAGTGGCAGGCTTCGTGATCCTGCTGGGCTATGAGTGGTCGGCCAGCCGTTACGCGGCCGTCAAACTGCCCCCGCAAACCTTGGTGATGGGCGGTTTCAGCGCCTTTGCCATTGGTAACGCGATCGGCCTGTCGATGCTCTCGGGTGGCTCGGTGCGCTACCGTTTGTATGCTCGTCAGGGCCTTGGTGCCGCCGAAGTGGCACGCATGACCGTGTTTGCCAGCCTGTCCCTGGGGTGCGCACTGCCACCACTGGCGGCGCTGGCCACCTTGAGCAACCTGCCGGCAGCAGCAACCGCCCTGCGCTTGCCTTCGACAGTGCTGGCCGGCATCGCCATCGCCGTTCTGGCCATCACCGCCCTGCTGGTGATCGGGCTGTATCGCCGTCGCCTGCCGGAACAACCGCTGGCCGACAACCTGCTGGTCCAGCTGGGCCGTCGCACCCTGCGCCTGCCCGGTGGCCGCCTGGCGGCCCTACAGCTGCTGATCACCGCGCTGGACGTGGCCGCCGCAGCCACCGTGCTTTACCTGCTGCTGCCGCAAGCGCCTCCTTTCGGTGCCTTCGTGCTGGTCTACCTGCTGGCCTTGGCCGCTGGTGTGCTCAGCCATGTACCAGGTGGCGTCGGGGTGTTCGAAGCGATCCTCCTGGCCGCCTTCGCCGACCAGCTTGGCGCCGCGCCACTGGCCGCCGCCCTGCTCCTGTACCGGCTGATCTACGTGGTGCTGCCGCTGCTGCTGGCCTGCGTGCTGCTGCTGGCCAACGAAGCACGCCGCCTGCTGTTCGCCCAGCAAGCTATCAAGGCGGCCTCGGGCCTCGGCGCACCGATCCTGGCGATTCTGGTGTTCCTGTCGGGCGTGGTGCTGCTGTTCTCCGGCGCCACCCCGGAAATCGACACGCGCCTGGAGCACATGGGCTTCCTTGTGCCACACCGGTTGATCGATGCCTCACACTTCGGCGCCAGCCTGATCGGCGTGCTCTGCCTGCTGCTGGCCCAGGGCCTGCGTCGGCGCCTTTCGGCAGCCTGGCTGCTGACCACTGTGTTGCTGCTGGTCGGCGCGCTGCTGTCGATCCTCAAAGGCTTCGACTGGGAAGAAGCCAGCCTGCTGACCCTGACCGCTGCCCTGCTGGCCATTTTCCGCCGCTCGTTCTACCGGCCGAGCCGGCTACTCGAACTGCCGTTCTCACCGGTGTACCTGGTGGCCAGCGCCTGCGTGGTCGGCGCTTCAGTGTGGCTGCTGCTGTTCGCCTACCAGGATGTACCCTATACCCACAAGCTGTGGTGGCAGTTCACCCTCGACGCCGACGCCCCGCGCGGCCTGCGCGCTGCCTTGGGCAGCGCGGTGCTGCTGGTGATCGTCGCCCTGACCTGGCTGCTGCGCACCGCCCGCCCGGTCATTCACCTGCCTGACGACGTCGAGCTGCAGCGCGCCAACCGTATCCTGCTTGCCTCCGACCAGCCCGACGGCGGCCTCGCACTGACCGGCGACAAGGCATTGCTGTTCCACCCCAGCGACAATGCCTTCCTCATGTACGCCCGTCGCGGCCGTAGCCTGGTGGCGCTGTATGACCCGATCGGCCCGGCCCTGGAACGCGCCGAGATGATCTGGCAGTTCCGTGACCTGTGTGACCTGCACCACGCCCGCCCGGTGTTCTACCAGGTGCGCGCGGAGAACCTGCCGTTCTACATGGACATTGGTCTGACCGCCCTGAAGCTGGGCGAGGAAGCGCGGGTCGACCTGCGCCGCTTCGACCTCGAAGCCAAGGGCAAGGAAATGAAGGACCTGCGCTACACCTGGAACCGTGGCGGCCGGGATGGCCTGAGCCTGGAGATCCACGAACCCGGCCAGGCGCCATTGGCCGAGCTCAAGGAAATCTCCGACGCCTGGCTTGGCGGCAAGAACGTACGCGAGAAAGGCTTCTCGTTGGGGCGCTTCAGCCCTGAGTACCTGCAGCACTTCCGTATCGCCCTGATTCGTTTCCAGGGCCGGCCGGTGGCCTTCGCCAACCTGCTGGAAACCCACAGCAACGAACTGGCCAGCCTCGACCTGATGCGCGCGCACCCAGAAGCGCCGAAGCTGACCATGGAATTCATGATGATCGGCTTGATCCTGCATTACAAAAGCCATGACTACGGCCGCTTCAGCCTGGGCATGGTGCCGCTTTCCGGCCTGCAGCCACGCCGCGGCGCCCCCTTGACCCAGCGCCTGGGCTCGATGGTGTTCCGCCGTGGCGAGCAGCTCTACAACTTCCAAGGCCTGCGGCGCTTCAAGGACAAGTTCCAGCCGGACTGGGAACCTCGTTACATGGCCGTGCCGGCCGGGCTCGACCCGCTGGTGGCATTGGCCGATACTGCCGCCCTGATTGCCGGCGGCCTGACTGGATTGGTGAAACGTTGATGATCCGACGCTATTGGCTGTACGTACTTATTCCCCTGCTGCTGGCCGCCCTGGCCGGCGCTGCGGGCTTTTGGCTGTGGGCACGCCCTGCCCCCGAGGCACGGCTGGAGCAGTTGACCCTGAATGACACCAGCATCATCCGCGTCACCCCGGGCGTGCACGCCAAGGCCCGGGTCGCCATCGGCGTGCCCCAGGACCAGGCCCTGACCGACAAGCAGCTGCTGGACCTGAGCCAGGCTGGCGAGGCGCAGCTGGTGCAGGTGATCCTGCCGCCGAACGACTGCACCAAGCAGCAACAGGCCATGGATCAGGCGCTGACCCAGCTGTCCGACAAACCAACCCTGGTCGCCGGCATCGGCCCTGGCGCAGCCCAGGCATGGCGCTGGCTGGCCACCCAGAATGACGACAAGGCCCGGGCCATTTCCGTCGACTTCACCCTGGAACAACCAGGTTGCAAGGCCGAGCTGCCGAAGTCGGCCGCCCACGGCCACTGGAACGTCGCCTGGAACGACAACCCGGACGATGCCAGTGCTGCCTTCGTGCGCGACCAGGCCAACGCCGAAACCAGTATCAGCGACTATGACATCCACCTGCCACAGGTGCTCAAGGCCCAGCTGACCCAGGCCCTGGTCGGCCGCGACGGCAACGCCCTGGCCATCCCGGTGGTAGAAGTCCCGGCCGGGCAGACCACCGACACCGTCACCCTGTTCCTTTCCGGTGACGGCGGCTGGCGCGACCTGGACCGCGATGTGGCCGGTGAAATGGCCAAGCTCGGCTACCCGGTGGTCGGTATCGACACCCTACGCTACTACTGGCAGCACAAGACCCCGGAGCAAAGCGCCGCCGACCTGTCCGAACTGATGCAGCACTACCGTCAGAAGTGGGGCACCAAGCGTTTCGTGCTGACCGGCTATTCGTTCGGCGCCGACGTGCTACCGGCCATCTACAACCGCCTGCCGGCCGAAGACCAACAGCGTATCGACGCGGTCGTACTGCTGGCGTTCGCCCGTAGCGGCAGCTTCGAGATCGAGGTTGAGGGCTGGTTGGGCAAGGAAGGCCAGGAAGCGCCTACCGGGCCGGAAATGGCCAGGCTGCCGGCGTCCAAGGTGGTCTGCGTGTACGGTATCGAAGAGACCGACGAAAGCGGTTGCACCGACAAGACTGCAGTGGGCGAACGCATGAAGCTGCCAGGCGGCCACCACTTCGACGAGAACTACCCGGCGCTGGCCAAGCGCCTGATCGACGAGATCGAGACCCGCCAGGGCAAGTCCAGCGTCGCTGCACAGAACTGAAAATGATTGGGGCCGCTTTGCGGCCCCGATTACTCAGATCTCGACCTGAGTCCCCAGCTCGATCACTCTGTTCAACGGCAGGTTGAAGAAGCGCAAGTTACCGTTGGCATTCTTCAGCAAGAACGCGAACAGGTTGCCCCGCCAGCGCGACATCCCCTCCAGACGCGACGCAATCACCGTTTCCCGGCTCAGGAAGTAGGTGGTACGCATCGGGCTGAAATCCAGTTCGTCCAGGTGACACAGCCGCAACGCCGCTGGCACATCCGGCTCATCCATGAAGCCAAAGTGCAGCAACACGCGGAAGAAACCATCGCCATAGGCCTCAACCTCGAAACGCTCCTGCTCTGGCACCCGGGGGCGGTCTTCACTGACCACCGTCAGCAGCACCACCTGGCTGTGCAGCACCTGGTTATGCAGCATGTTGTGCAACAGCGCATGAGGCACCGCATCTGCCCGCGCCGTCAGGAACACCGCCGTGCCCTCGACCCGATGCGGCGGCTGCACGCGGATGCTGCTGATGAACACCGGCAGTGGCAGCCCACCTTCATCGATACGCTCCACCAGGATCTGCTTGCCGCGCTTCCAGGTGCTCATCAGCAGGTACAGCGTAAGCGAACGGGCATTACAGGTTGCGTAACGGCAGCCAGTTATGCGGCAACAACTCGGCGATCTCACTGGCGCGCTGCGTCGGCAGCCGCATCAGCACATCATGAAAGACCCTCTTAAAAGGCTAGAAGTGGTGTCCACTTAAATAGGTGGACACCATCGCCTTTGGCGGTGGGGTCAGAAAGGTGTGTTTGCTGGCCGGTTACGGTACAGCACACCGCCTGCCAGCACCGGGAAGGCACCGCCCTGGACGATCTTCGGCACGTTGGCAGCGAAGAACAGCCCATCAACGAAGAGGAAACCGACCAGGATCGGCACCATCAGTACCGGTGGCCATTTCCACAGCAGCAGCATCACCGACGACACCAGGATGGTAGTCATCAGCATGGTCCCAGTCACAGCCACACCGTAAGCTGCCGCCAGGGCGCCGGAGGACTCGAAGCCGATCACCAGCAGCACCACACCGACCATCAGCGTCCAGTTCACCGCACCGATGTAGATCTGCCCCTGCTCGTCGCTGGAGGTGTGCTGGATCTGCATGCGCGGGATATAGCCCAACTGGATGGCCTGGCGGGTCAGGGAGAAGGCCCCGGAAATCACCGCCTGCGAGGCAATGACCGTGGCCATGGTCGCCAGCCCGACCATTGGCAACAGCGCCCAGCCTGGCGCCAGCAGGTAGAACGGGTTGCGGGCGGCATCAGGGTTCTGCAGCAATATCGCGCCCTGGCCGAAGTAATTGAGCACCAGTGCTGGCAGCACCAGGGCGAACCAGGCGCGGGCGATCGGTTTGCGTCCGAAGTGGCCCATGTCGGCATACAGCGCCTCGGCACCGGTCAGCGCCAGCACCACGGCGCCGAGAATGGCCACGCCCATGCCGGGGTGGACGATGAAGAAGTTCACCGCCCAACCAGGGTTGAACGCCTTGAGCACTTCCGGGCTCTGGGAAATGCCATGCGCCCCCAGCGCGGCGAGCGCGAGGAACCAGACCACCATGATCGGGCCGAACAGCTTGCCGATCTTGTCGGTGCCGTGCTTCTGCACCAGGAACAAGCCCACCAGTACCACCAGCGAAATGGGTACCACCCAGTGGTCGATCCCTTCGAAGGCCAGGCCCATGCCCTCTACGGCGGACAACACCGAGACCGCAGGGGTGATCATGCTGTCGCCATAGAACAGCGAGGCGCCGATCAGACCGCAGACAACCATCAGCGAACGCAGGCGCGGGTAAGCCGCCGTGGCCCGCCGCGCCAGCGCGGTCAATGCCATCGTACCGCCCTCGCCCTGGTTGTCGGCGCGCAGGATGAACATCACGTACTTGAACGACACCACCCACAGCAGTGACCAGAGGATCAGCGAGAGGATCCCCAGCACACCATCATGGTTGACCGGCACCCCGTAACCGCCGGTAAAGACTTCTTTGAGGGTATACAAGGGGCTGGTACCGATATCGCCATACACTACCCCGACCGCTGCCACGAGCAGCCCCAGCGACCGTGTCGCACCCTGCTTCCCCGCGTGCCCGCCTTCGGCGTGACTGCTTGCCTGAACCATCGAACACTCCCGCAGTTGGCCTTGAAGGCCGGTAGAATTCACGCCTGCGTCAGGGGCATGCATAAACCCCGGCGCAATGGCGCGAAGCATAGCGCAGCGTTCGTCGCTTTTCTGCTGGTCAAGCGACCTTGCGCTCGCTAGAATTGCGCACTTTTTGATCAGAGGCGCCGAAAGCGCCCGTCAAGATCGCCCCCGACTGCGGCAGGGCGAACGGCATTCAATACCGAGGTTAGTCATGTCCACCACTCCCGCCACCCCCAAGGTTGGTTTCGTAAGCCTGGGTTGCCCCAAGGCCCTGGTCGATTCCGAGCGCATCCTGACCCAACTGCGCATGGAAGGCTATGAAGTCGTGCCCACCTACGAGGACGCCGATGTAGTGGTGGTCAATACCTGCGGCTTCATCGACAGCGCCAAGGCCGAGTCGCTCGAAGTCATCGGTGAAGCGATCAAGGAAAACGGCAAGGTCATCGTCACTGGCTGCATGGGTGTCGACGAAGGCAATATCCGTGACGTGCACCCGAGCGTGCTGTCGGTGACCGGCCCGCAGCAGTACGAGCAGGTGGTCAACGCCGTGCACGAAGTGGTGCCACCGCGCCAGGACCACAACCCGCTGATCGACCTGGTGCCGCCTCAGGGCGTCAAGCTGACCCCGCGCCACTACGCCTACCTGAAGATTTCCGAAGGCTGCAACCACAGCTGCAGCTTCTGCATCATCCCGTCGATGCGTGGCAAGCTGGTCAGCCGCCCGGTTGGTGAAGTGCTGAGCGAGGCCGAGCGCCTGGTCAAGGCCGGCGTCAAGGAAATCCTGGTCATTTCCCAGGACACCAGCGCCTATGGCGTCGACGTCAAGTACAAGACCGACTTCTGGAATGGCCGCCCGGTCAAGACCCGCATGCTCGAACTGTGCGAAGCGCTGAGCAGCCTGGGTGCCTGGGTGCGCCTGCACTACGTCTACCCGTACCCGAACGTCGACGACGTGATCCCGCTGATGGCCGCTGGCAAGATCCTGCCGTACCTGGACATCCCGTTCCAGCACGCCAGCCCCAAGGTACTCAAGTCGATGAAGCGCCCAGCCTTCGAAGACCGTACCCTGGCACGCATCAAGAACTGGCGCGAGCAATGCCCTGAGCTGGTGATCCGCTCGACCTTCATCGTCGGCTTCCCTGGCGAGACCGAGGAAGACTTCCAGTACCTGCTGGACTGGCTCACCGAAGCCCAGCTCGACCGCGTCGGCTGCTTCCAGTATTCGCCAGTCGAAGGCGCTCCGGCCAATGACCTGGGACTGGAAGAAGTACCGGATGACGTCAAGCAGGACCGCTGGGACCGCTTCATGGCGCACCAGCAGGCCATCAGCGCCGCCCGCCTGCAAATGCGCATCGGCAAGGAAATCGAAGTGCTGATCGACGAAGTCGAGGAGCAAGGTTCGGTTGGCCGCAGCTTCTTCGATGCCCCGGAAATCGACGGCAGCGTGTTCATCGACGGTAACCACGGCTTCAAGCCGGGCGACAAAGTGCGTTGCCGAGTGGTGGATGCCGACGAATACGATATGTGGGCCGAGCCCGTTTAAGGCAGCCTGCACGTGAAAAAGCCCCTGCCCGGTATTCCCAACGAGGAATACCCGGGCGGGGGCTTTTTTGTCAGAAGGTGTGAAAAACCATCAACCCGCCTTCTGCATCAGGGCTGGCATCGGAAAAGCCCTTGACCGCATACAGTTGGATCTTCCATTCCCGGTTAAGCTTATGGGTCAGGAAAAGGGTCAGCTCCTGGATTTCTGAGCCTGTCGAAACGACTTTCTGCCGCCAGTCGTACGAGGCGCCCGCCGAGGTACCTTTCGCCACAGGAATGGCAAAACCCAGGCTGGTAAAGATCGGATCCCTGAAGTCGCTGTCGGGCGGATCTCCGTATTTCTTCCAGCCCAGGGTTACGAAGCCGGTCACCGGGCCGAATGCCTGAGCGATATCGACCTGGCCGGTATAGTCGTACTCGCCGGTGCCCAGGCACTGTTTTTCATCTGCAGTGGGGAATTTGACCTTGCCGATGAGGTCGAGCATCAGGCCGCCGTCACTGCCGTCGAGCAGTGCATAGTCGGCGCTGGCAACCGTGTCGCCCAGCCCGCTCTCCACCGCATGGCATCCGCCGGGCAAGGGATCGCCATTGGGGCCTACTTCAGGGTTGGTGATACGCAGCCAGGGCACAGTGACCTTGTAGGTCATGGGGCCGGTTTCATACTTGCCGACCACGGGGACGTACCAGATTTCCGAAGTGGTACCCGTGCCATAGTCGCCACTCGAATAGTCCATGCCAATGGAAGCGCTGAAAGTATCGGCCTGGACAGACGCACCGGTACAGGACAGCAAACAGGCGAAAAGAGGGAGCGTAGGTCTCATCTGCACCTCGGGTTCCGTCGGGAAGCGTGATCGGACTTACCCAGCCTAGTTGCCTAATGCCCGGACCGCTCCGGATGCTCTACTTTTTCGACCTTCTCGACTTTTTCTACCGTTTCGGGCTTTTCGACTCTCTCTACCTTTTCAACTTTTTCCACTTTTTCCACTTTCTCGACTTTTTCAGGCTTTTCGACCTTTTCGACCTTTTCGACTTTTTCCACCTTCTCGACTTTCTCAGGCCTTTCGACCTTCTCTACTTTCTCCACCTTTTCGACTTTCTCGGGCTTTTCGACTTTCTCTACTTTCTCGACCTTTTCCACCTTCTGGACTTTTTCGAGCTCTACTTTTTCAACATGCTCGACCTTCTCCACCCGATCGGAGCTGCCACTGTTGCTGGTCTCGCGTTGCTCCACGTTGTCGACATGCCGTGACTTCCCAGACCTGTCTTCACTTTCAAAGGTGTCATGGCCACTGGAGTCGCTGGTCGAACTCCGTCCACTGTGATCCTCACTGTCTTCGCGGCGGCTGCTGGAGGCCCCACGCTCACCTTGGTCACTGCTGCTCGAGCTGCCCGAACCGCTGGTACCGTGCTCGCTCTGACGCCCGGAATGCCCTCTGTCCGAACGGTCGTCGCGGTCATCATCGAACTCGATGCGGGAGGCCCGTAGCTCGTGCGTGGCACTGAATACCCCGCTTACTCGCACCCGTTGGTCAAGTGCAATTGCAGCAGGCTGGTTACCGACGATCACGGTATCCTGCCCCAGCGTCACGTTGATGCCGCCGACGACCAGCTGGCGCGCCTGGGTGCGCTGCACCAGCCCCTCGATCACCGCAGTCTGCACCCTGCCAGCAAACGGCAGGCTCGGGTCAGGGCGGGTTTGTGCGACTTCCAGCTGGTTCCCGGTCCATTGGCCGCGCACCAGCATTTCCCGCGCCGGCGCCACGCGGGTCCCCAGCTTCAGCCCCTGCAGGCTGCCGGGGCGATCGACAGTACCGATGGCGCTGGCCTCCCTGAGCCCTGGCGCCCGCTCGATACGGCTAGCCACCACTTCACCTGCCGCATCGCGCAGGCCGCTGACCCTGACCGGTTCGCCTGGGCGCAGCCCTTCAGCCACGCGCGCCCCGGCGGCAAGGCGCACAGGTTGACCCATGACCCGCAGTGGCCCCGCAGCATTCGGCAGTGCCGTCAGCGGCCCCTCGTAAACGTTGAGAATCGCGATGCGCCCGGCTTGCAGGCCACGCTGTGTGCCATAGGCCTCCACCGCGACAACCTGGCCGATCGCCAGATGAGCGGTGCTGGCAGGGGCACCATTTTCACTCACCGGTACATCCTTGCCGTAGTGCACTTCCTGGCCATTGACGCAGATTGAAGCAAATCCGGTGATGGTGCCGACGATCCCCGTGCCCCCGGTACCGCCTGGGCGCTGGATCGGGGCTCCGCTGCCGCCCACGCCACCGTGGCCGCGATCGATGAAAGTACCGTCTACCCCCTCTGCCACCGCGCCGGTACCACCCGTTCCGCCAGGGCGCTGCTGGAGCGGCGCCCCCGTGCCACCCACCCCGCCGTTGTCACTACGCACGCCGGTTCCGCCAACACCGCCGGTTCTGGCGCCTGTACCACCGGTGCCGCCCGGGAACTGCAAGCCCGCAGCCCCAGCCATACCCACTTCATCACGGCTGACACAAACCGGTGCTGCAACCACCTCGGCAGGCGCCACCAGGCTCAGCCCGAAACCCAGGGCGAGTGCGACGAGGCTGAGGCAGCGCGCGAGGGGGGTCATGAGTCGGCAGTCTTCGACGAATCGGGGTCGGTGGCTTCAGTGTAGAAATACAGCCCCACGGTAATGCGCTGGCGTTCCTCGTGGCGTGGCACGTCGGTGTTTTCCAGCTCGGCGGCCAACCGGCTGAATTCCAGCAAGGTTTGCATGCCGTCCTTGGAGACCGCTTCACGCAGCGTGCCGACGCTGGCCGAGGTCAGGGCATCGTAGTGCACGCTGCGTTCGAAAAACGGCAGGCCTTCGCCGCTGAGGTTGTGCACCGCTGCGCAGGCGTGGTCATGTAGGTTGTGGCCAAAATACGCGGCTTTCTCTTCGAAGCCCTTCTGCGGCACGAATGCCTGGGCTTCGAGGTGAACGCAATCCTGATCATCGAGGCGAACGATACCCAGGCGCAGCCACTCATCCAGTACCACCCGCCCGCGGATGTCGGTGCTGATTTTCGCCACCAGGGCATCGAATGAGCAATCGCCGCCAACGCTGGCCAGCCTTGGCAGCGCCAACGCCTGCCCGGCCTCGGAGCAGAACGGTGGGCTGGTGGTCCATACATTCACCAGCTGCGCACCCAAGGTAATGTTTTCCGGCAGCTCAGCGTCAGTTGCGTCATTTTCACTTCGCAGCCGCCGGACATCCTTGCGATGCACGCCGGTAAGCAGGCTGATGCGGCTGTCTGTCGGCACCTTGTCGCCCAGGCGAAACTCGCGAAGAGCCACATCGACGAAGACTTCCTTTAGTACGTCGGTGAACATCGTGTAGGTCACCCCTTTGCGCAGCATCAGGCGCACCAGGGGGCGCATGACCCTGCGCAGTGCGCTCAACATGGAAGGGGGGATAGAGGGCGATTGCATGGAGCGCATTCCTTGACAGTTGAACCCAGCATACGGCGCGGGAAAACATCCCGCACCAACTGTAACTACTTCCCACCAGAATGAGAAAAAGCTGTCAGCGCACACTGCAAACGCGTGATAAGGCTGCACCGCCCGAGACTCGCTCATACAAAACCCGTTCCCTGGGCCTTGTATGGGCTGTTCACTGCCAATCAGCTCCTGCTGTTGTCATCGCCGACTTCGCCGGCGGCATGAGCACCGCGGTCATCACCCTGTTCGCGACCCAGATGGTTGCCATTATCGTCACCAGGTTCACCACCAACGTGATTGCCATGATCGTCGCCAGGTTCACCGCCAACATGATTGCCATGATCATCACCGGGCTCACCGCCAACGTGATTGCCATGGTCATCACCCCTTTCAGCATGGTTGCTGCTGCGTCCGGAGTTTGAGGTGCCATCGTGACCCTGGCCTGCTTCACCATGGCCGCTGCCACTGTTGCCGGCATGGCCGCCGCTGCCACTACCGCCGTGGCCGCCACCGCTGCCGCTTCCACCGCCACCACCGCCGTGGCCACCACCACCGCCACCGCTTCCACCGCCGCCACCGTGACCGCCGCCACCACCACCGCCGCCGCCATCCTTGGCATAGGCGCTGGAGCCATGAGAAATCGCGTCTGGAACCAATACGATGGCCGTCGACAGCACGCCTGCAACGGCAACTGCCAGTAGAGCCCTTTTGAACAGCATGTGGATTTGCATTTTCCGTCTCCAGGTCTTCGCCATGAGAACGCCAAATCAAGCCGGGAATCTGTTGTAAGTTATTTCTTTTCTTGGCGTGGGAATTTTTCCCACGCCTAATTAATAGACCTCTACGCCTCAGCCTTCAAGGCGCGCACGGAAAAGCCGACCAGTGGTTGGCCTGCTATGTTTTCTCTATCGCCATGGAGGAACACCAGCATGCATTCGGCTCTCACACTGCAAACCCCGCGCTACAGCGACTACGGCGAGCTGGTGCAGATCTGGGAAGACTCGGTGCGGGCGACTCATGACTTCCTGCCCGAGGCCTACATCGTGTTGCTGCGCGAGCAGGTGCTGCGCCGCTACCTCGACGCAGTGATGCTGATCTGCTGCAAGGATCGCCAGCGCATCTGTGGCTTTGCCGGAGTCGCCAACGGCTACGTGCACATGCTGTTCGTCGCACCGGACTATCGCGGCAAGGGTGTTGGCAGGCGCCTGCTGCGTTGTGCGATCGATGAATTGAATGCCGAACGCCTGGACGTCAACGAACAGAACCCGCAAGCCCTGGGCTTCTACTTGCACGAAGGCTTCGAAGTAGTCGGCCGCTCAGAAACGGATGGCTTGGGGCAGCCCTATCCCCTTCTGCACATGAGGCTGATTCCTACAGCGTCTTAAGGCGGCGTCCGAATATGCCGTGGTCTGCGTCCAAAACGGCGCATTTGACACAGATTCCCATCATCAACCGCGCACAGGCAGGTACAATGTAGGTCTTTCCCTGCCTTGCGAATTGCCCCATGTCCGAACCCGTCCGCCTGTCCAAACGCCTCATCGAGCAGCTTGGTTGCTCCCGCCGCGAGGCCGAGCAGTACATCGAAGGAGGCTGGGTCACGGTCGATGGGGTGGTAGTCGAGCAACCTCAGTTCAAAGTCGACGACCAGCGCGTCGAACTGCTGCCGGGAGCACGCACCGAGGCACTGGACCCCGTCACCCTGCTGATGCACCAAGCGGCCGGTGTCGACAGCGAAACCGCCCGCGCCAGCATGAACATGGGCAACCTCAGCGAGGCCCACCGCGAAGGCGTACGGCCCCTGCACGGGCACTTTGCCCGCCTGACCTGCCTGGCGCCGCTGGAACGTGGTGCCACCGGCCTACAGGTGTTCACCCAGGACTGGCGCGTCACCCGCAAGATCGACGCCGACCTGCGCCGCCTGGAGCAGGAATACATCATCGAAGTGCGCGGTGAGACCACGCCTCAGGCCTTGGAGCGCCTGGCGCGCGGTGCGACGCGCAATGACCGGGAACTACCCAAGGCCAAGGCCAGCTGGCAGAACGAGACCCACTTGCGCCTGGTCGTGAAAAACCCGCAACCCGGGCACATCAGCGAGCTGTGTGCCTACCTGCGCCTGGAAGTGCTAGGCATGCGCCGCATTCGCCTGGGCGGTGTATCGATGGGCAAGCTGCCCGTGGGGCAGTGGCGTTACCTGGCAGCCACCGAACGTTTCTAAGCAATACGCCACGCTCCGGCGTGGCTACTGAACAGGATTTTGCAGCAATGAACCACAACGATGTCCTGCGCAGCTTGCGCTACATGCTCAAGGTGAACGACGCCAAGATGGCCGAAATCATCGCGCTGTCCGGCCTCGAAGTTAACCCGATCGTGCTCGCCACCTACTTGAAGAAGGAAGACGAAGCCGGTTTCGTGCGTTGCCCGGAGCGGGTCATGGCGCACTTCCTTGACGGCCTGGTGATCCACCGCCGCGGCAAGGACGATAGCCGCCCACCACAGCCGGTCGAACTGCCGGTGACCAACAACACCATCCTGAAAAAACTGCGGGTGGCCTTCGAGCTCAAGGAAGAAGACCTGCACGCCATCCTCAAGACGGTAAATTTCCCGGTGTCCAAGCCTGAACTCAGCGCGCTGTTCCGCAAGGTCGGGCATGACAACTATCGCCCGTGTGGCGACCAGCTGCTGCGCAACTTCCTCAAGGGCCTGACCCTGCGCGTGCGCGGCTGAGTGGCCATGCAGCATACGGTTGCACCGGTCGGCATAGTCCGCTCCTGCTTCAAGGAGAAGTTTGCCATCCCGCGCCAGCCGCAGCTGGCGCCAGCTGCCCGCGGGGTGCTGGAACTGCTGCCGCCGTTCGATCAGGGCGATGCGGTGGCCGGGCTGGAGCAGGTCAGCCATGTCTGGTTGCTGTTCCTGTTCCACCAGGCCCTGGAAGACAAACCGCGCCTGAAAGTGCGCCCGCCACGCCTGGGCGGCAACAAGAGCATGGGCGTGTTCGCCACCCGCGCCACCCATCGCCCCAACGGCATCGGCCAATCGGTGGTACGCCTGGAGGGTGTGGAGCCAGGGCGCCTGTTGCTGTCCGGGATTGACCTGCTGGACGGTACGCCGGTCCTGGACATCAAACCCTACGTCCCCTACGCCGACAGCGTTGCCGGGGCAAGCAACCTGATGGCCAGTGATGCGCCGCTCGCTATTGCCGTTGGCTGGAGCGACACTGCCTTGCCCCAGGCCCACGCACATGGGCTGCGCCTTGGCGAGCCGCTGGTGGAACTGATCGAGCAATGCCTGGCGCAGGACCCGCGCCCAGCCTATCAGGTGCCACCACCGGAGCGGGTGTACGGGGTGAAGTTCTGGGATGTGCAGGTCCGCTGGCATTACCCGCAACCGGATCAGATCCAAGTGCTGGAAGTCGTACGGGAAGGCTGAAAATCACCTCCTTGCAGGCATAAAAAAACGCAGACCCAGGTCTGCGTTTTTTGTTGCTGCATTCGTCTTATTTCTCGACGAATGCACGCTCGATCAGGTAGTCACCCGGCTCGCGCATGCGCGGGGAGACCTTCAGGCCGAAGCTGTCGAGCACTTCGCTGGTTTCGTCGAGCATGCTCGGGCTGCCGCAGATCATCGCGCGGTCGTCTTCCGGGTTGATCGGTGGCAGGCCGATATCGCTGAACAGCTTGCCGCTGCGCATCAGGTCGGTCAGGCGGCCCTGGTTCTCGAACGGCTCGCGGGTCACGGTCGGGTAGTAGATCAGCTTGTCACGGACCGACTCACCGAAGAACTCGTTCTGCGGCAGGTGCTCGGTAATAAACTCGCGGTAGGCCACTTCGTTGACGTAACGCACACCGTGAACCAGGATCACTTTTTCAAAGCGCTCGTAGGTTTCCGGGTCCTGGATGACGCTCATGAACGGCGCCAGGCCGGTACCTGTGCTCAGCAGGTACAGGTGCTTGCCCGGTTTCAGATCATCGAGGACCAGGGTACCGGTTGGCTTCTTGCTGATGATGATCTCGTCGCCTTCCTTCAGGTGCTGCAGCTGCGAGGTCAGCGGGCCATCCGGGACCTTGATGCTGAAGAACTCCAGGTGCTCTTCCCAGTTCGGCGAAGCGATGGAATAGGCGCGCATGAGCGGACGGCCGCTTTCCTGCTGCAGGCCGATCATCACGAACTGACCGTTCTCGAAGCGCAGACCCGGGTCGCGGGTGCACTTGAAGCTGAACAGGGTGTCGTTCCAGTGGTGCACACTGAGGACACGTTCGTGGTTCATGTTGCTCATCGATGGGGCTCCTGAAGAAAACGCAGCGCGCAAGACGCGCAGTTGCGCGATAGTTTAGGGGCAGCGAGAATATCTGTTAACTGAATTATCAAGATATGTGTTATCGGTTATATAGATATGCGATTTACACTTCGTCAGCTCCAGGTATTCGTCGCCGTGGCCCAGCACCAGAGTGTGTCGCGGGCTGCCAGCGTGCTCGCGCTTTCACAGTCGGCGGCGAGCACCTCCATTACTGAACTTGAGCGGCAATCGAGCTGCCAGCTGTTTGACCGCGCCGGCAAGCGCCTGGCGCTCAATGCCCTGGGCCATCAGTTGCTGCCCCAAGCCGTCGCCCTGCTCGACCAGGCCAAGGAAATCGAAGACCTGCTCAACGGCAAGTCCGGCTTCGGTTCGCTGGCGGTCGGTGCCACGCTGACCATCGGCAATTACCTGGCCACTCTGCTGATCGGCAGCTTCATGCAGGTACACCCGGAGAGCCAGGTCAAGCTGCATGTGCAGAACACCGCGCATATCGTGCACCAGGTTGCGCAATACGAAATTGATCTGGGTCTGATCGAAGGTGACTGCAACCACCCGGACCTGGAGGTGCAGCCATGGGTCGAAGACGAGCTGGTGGTGTTCTGTGCACCGCAACACCCACTGGCCAAGGCCGGACGCGCCGATGTCGAAGCTCTGTCGCAGGAGGCCTGGATCTTGCGCGAACAGGGTTCCGGCACACGCCTGACCTTCGACCAGGCCATGCGCCATCACCGCACCAGCCTGAACATCCGCCTGGAGCTGGAGCACACCGAGGCGATCAAGCGTGCCGTGGAGTCGGGCCTGGGTATCGGCTGTATTTCCCGCCTGGCCCTGCGCGATGCCTTCCGCCGCGGCAGCCTGGTACCGGTGGAGACGCCGGAGCTGGACCTGATGCGCCAGTTCTACTTCATCTGGCACAAGCAGAAGTACCAGACCTCGGCTATGCGTGAATTCCTGGAGCTGTGCCGCAACTTCACTGCGGGCTTTACCCGCAGTGACGAGATCGTCTTGCCGCCGATCGCTTAAAGCAGAATCACACCCCACACCAGCGCGACCATGGTCAACGCTACCAGTTGCGCGGCGCTGCCCATGTCCTTGGCGTTCTTCGACAACGGGTGGCGCTCCAGCGAGATGCGGTCGATGGCTGCTTCCACTGCCGAGTTGAACAGCTCGACGATCAGGCCGAGCAGGCAGACGGCGATCATGATTGCCCGCTCGGCACGGCTGACCGGCAGCCAGAAGGCGATCGGGATCAGCAGCACGTTGAGCAGTACCAGCTGGCGGAATGCGGCCTCACCCTTGAAGGCGGCGCGCAGGCCGTCCAGCGAATAGCCGGCGGCGTTGAAGATGCGTTTCAGGCCGGTCTGGCCTTTGAATGGCGATGTCATGTGAGTCACTTCACAACAGAAAGGCCAGCAGACTAGTGCGGCACGGGTCAAAAAAGCGTGAATCCAGGCGTTGTCAGTTGCTGGCAACCGATTCAAGTTGTTGCAGCAACAGCGCCGCCTGGGTGCGGGTGCGCACGCCCAGCTTGCGGAAGATAGCGGTTACATGGGCCTTGATGGTCGCTTCCGAAACACTCAGTTCATAGGCGATCTGCTTGTTCAGCAAACCTTCGCAGACCATGGTCAACACGCGGAACTGCTGTGGGGTGAGGCTGGCCAGGCCTTCGCTGGCTGCCTTGGCCTCGGCCGAGACATCGACCTTCTCGAAGGCTTGCGGTGGCCACCAGACATCGCCGTCGAGCACTTTTCTCACGGCATCCTGAATGACTTCAAGGCCGCTGGACTTCGGAATGAAGCCGCTGGCACCGAACTCGCGGGACTTGACCACCACGGCGGCCTCTTCCTGCGCCGAGACCATTACCACCGGAATTTGCGGGTACTGGCCGCGTAGCAGGACCAGCCCGGAGAAGCCATAGGCACCCGGCATGTTCAGGTCCAGCAGGACCAGGTCCCAGTCGGCTTTTTCGCTCAGGCGGGTTTCCAGTTCGGCGATGCTCGCCACTTCAACCAAGCGCACGTCGGCGCCCAGGCCGAGGGTAACGGCCTGGCGCAGAGCGCTGCGAAACAGCGGGTGGTCATCGGCTATCAGGATTTCGTATGTGGCCATCGATCTATGGATCCTGTTCTGTGCCAGGCGCATGCGGGGTAGTGAAACGCCTGGCGGGGAATCGGCGCCAAGGATGCCGAGCACGGCCGGAGGTGGTCAAGCCAACTACCCTGCCGCCTCGCCCGCCCTGGCTGCCAGCCCCGTCATTATGAACCAAAGTGAGACGTATGCCCCTTGGACTATAGGAAGGTATGCAAACGCTGGTGGGTGTCGTCCTGATCATCCAGCGGCAGGCGACGCTTGCCACTGAGATAATGCAGGCTGAACACATCGAGATAAGCATCCAGCGCCTGGGAAGCCTGGTTGTCACCCGCCAGGTCCAGGCACATGGCAGCGACTTCGGCGGTGCAGAAATGATCGTCGCGCTTGGACCGGCGCAGGCGATAGCGCGACATCTGCTCGGCTTGCAGGCTCAGCACCGGGAAGCGATCGAGATACGGGCTCTTGCGGAACATCTTGCGGGCTTCGGTCCAGGTGGCGTCGAGCAGGATGAACAACGGGCGCTTGCCGGGTTCCCGGACGACCTCGCTGACCACCCGCTCCTCGGCGACGAATTCGCCGGGGAAAACGATGTAGGGCTGCCACCGCGGGTCGTCGAGCAACGCCAGCAGGCCTTCGTCCACCGAGGTGCGCAGCCAGCCAAAGGCGCTTGTGTCTTCGATCAGGTCGGCGATCAGCCAGCCGGTGTTGGTCGGCTTCAATGGCTCGGTGTCATGCATGATCAGGCACACGCCGGAGTCGGCTTGCACCTTGGGCTTCCACGCACACAGGCAATGGGTGGCAATCACCCGGCAATCGGGGCAACGCTCGGCGCGTGAACCACGGGCAATGAAAGGTTTGATGCTGCGTGCCAGGCGCTCGGCACGCAGGCGTGCTACCGCGTGGCTCATGCTGGCAAGCCTGTGGACGGGTTGTGACTGGACACTGCAAGGACTCGGAAGGTGCAAAACGCCAGTCTATCAGAGCAGGCGCCATTTGGCCGTGCAGCGCAACCAACCGGTACTTTATAATCGACGCCATTGGCCACCGTGAATTTGCCTGCGCTGCTGCGGGTTTCATGGAACGCCCGCCACCGGCGCATGTCAAAGCGCCAGTCATCGAACCAGGAGAGATTCATGCTGCGTCTTATCGTCCCGACCCTGAGCCTGCTGCTCACCCTGCCACTGGCAGCCCAGGCTGCCTCCAAGCAGGAGTTCGAGCTCAACAAGCTGCTGCAGAAGGTCGCCACGGAAAGCAGTGTCGGCACCCCTCGCGCCATCAACGAAGACATTCTCGATCAGGGCTATACCGTTGAAGGCAAGGCGCTGGTCAACCACCTCAGCGTACGTGCCGAGCATGCCGCACGCATGCAGCAGAACCCGGCGCAAGTTCGCAGCCAGCTGGGCGACAGCGTGTGCCGCAACAGTGGTTTCCGTAACCTGATGTCCAAAGGTGCGGTGATGGTCTATCGCTTCAGCGTATACAAGACCAACCAGCCGGTCATGGACCAGGCCTTCGATGCTGCCAGCTGCACCGCTGGCAACAAGAAGAAGTGACTAGGTAACCCGCTCCCCCTCGGCGCGCCGCGGCTCTTCGTCGGCGCGCATCTCTGCCAGCAGTGCCTGCAGGTAGCGTGACTGGCATTCAAGCGCTGCCAACCTGCGACGGCACTCGGCTTCCAGGCTCACATGGTGATCCTGGGCTGCATGTTCCAGCTGCTGATAGAGCTGCCGGTCTACCTCGATGACCAAGCGATGCATACCGCCACCTCCTGCATCGACACGTTTCGCTTCTCCAGTTAACCAAACCCTCGTCAGGGCTGGTCACAGGCCGACGAGTGGCCACCGTATTCACGCCTGCACGATCAGGTGCAACGGTCTAGATTGATAGCGAAGGCCCGAAAACGACACGCCGGACAGACACTCCTGCACCACGGTCTTGAAGGCCTACTGCAATGCTCGAAATGCACGCTCGAGTCACGGCAGCCAGCGACACACGTAGTGTCGCGGCCGAGCCACAGCATTGGCCCGGTCAGAGGTTTTGCTGCAGAAGGAGACGTTGAATGCCTTACCAATCGAATGAACACCTGTTCAATCACTTCAGGGACCACGGCATCGACCTGAGCAAGATCGACCAGCAGCTGCAACTGGTCGCGCCGGGCAGCCCCAACCTGCCGCTGTATCGCGACATGATGCTCACGGTCTTGCGCATGGCCCATGACGACAGCGATCGCTGGAGCGCCAAGATCACCCTGCAGGCCCTACGCGAACTGGATCACTCGTTCCGCATGCTCCAACAATACCGGGGGCGACGCAAAGTCACCGTATTCGGCTCGGCACGCACCCCCATGGAACACCCGATGTATGCCCTGGCTCGCGAGCTGGGGGCGACCCTCGCCCGCTCCGAACTGATGGTCATTACCGGGGCCGGCGGCGGCATTATGGCGGCGGCCCACGAAGGGGCAGGCAGTGACCACAGCTTGGGTTTCAACATCACCCTGCCCTTCGAGCAACATGCCAATGCCACGGTGGATGGCACCGACAAGCTGCTGCCCTTCCACTTCTTCTTCATTCGCAAGCTGTTCTTCGTCAAGGAAGCCGATGCACTGGTGCTCTGCCCGGGCGGTTTCGGCACCCTGGATGAAGCACTTGAAGTATTGACGCTTATCCAGACCGGCAAAAGCCCACTGGTACCGGTGGTACTGCTGGACTCACCGGGCGGCACGTTCTGGCGCGACTGCCTGGCGTTCATCAGCCGCCAGCTCGAAGAAAATCGCTACATCCTGCCCAGCGACCTGAAGCTGCTGCGCCTGGTGCATAGCGCCGATGAGGCCGTCGAGGAAATCAACCAGTTCTACAGCAACTACCACTCCAGCCGCTGGCTGAAGAATCAGTTCGTGATCCGCATGCACCATCGGCTCAGCGAGGCCGCACTGCATGATATTCAGGAGGGGTTTGCCGACTTGCGCCTGAGTGGCCGGTATCACCAACACGCCGACAGCGGTGCCGAACACGAGGTGGGCAACTTCAGCCATCTGACGCGGCTGACGTTTGCCTTCAATGGTCGTGACCAGGGGCGACTGCGGGAATTGGTCGATTTCATCAACTTGCCGGAAAACTGGGCCAAACCGGAGCCAATGCATACGACCCAGCGGGCTCGGGAGGCGTTGAAGGTCAGCTGAAGGGTAATTTTCGTGATAAAGCAAATGGCCTCATCGCTGGCGTGCCAGCGATGAGGCCATTTGACTAGTAATCATCCAGATCCCGGCCGCTGAGCAACCTACCGATCATGTCCATGGGGAAACCGCGGTAGGCAAGAAACCGGGTCTGCTGGGCGCGACTTCGAGGGTCCTGAGGGCGAAGCCCTGCGAACTTGCGATGCCAGGTATCTTGCAGCAGCGCTGCCCAATCCACTTCGCTGTCACGCAGGGCCTGCTCGATATCACTTCGATTCAGCCCGCGCTGGCCAAGCTCCTCGCGAATACGCGCAGGACCATAGCCGGAACCGGAACGGTACCGGATGAAACTCTCGAGATAACGGGCTTCGCTAAGCAGCCCTTCATCGGCGAGCCGATCGAGCGCTGGCTCGATCAGTTCATCCGGGGCACCGCGCTGACGCAACTTGCGCGTCAGCTCGACGCGACCATGCTCGCGGCGCGCGAGCAGGTCCATGGCTGTCCGCCTGACGGCGACGGGGGTGTCGAGTACGGCGGACATACCAGCTGCTATCAATAACCGGCGTCGGCGTCAGCCATGTCGTCGGCATCGGCTTCAGCGGCAGCGGCAGCGGCCTTGCCGGCTTCAGCAACAGCACCGGCCTTGAGCAGTTTCTCGCGAATCTGCTTCTCGATCTCGGCACCAATGGCCGGGTTCTCCGCCAGGTACTTGGCTGCGTTGGCCTTGCCCTGGCCGATCTTGTTGCCTTGGTAGGCGTACCAGGCACCGGACTTCTCTACCAGGCCTTGAGAAACACCCAGGTCGATGATTTCGCCGTTGCGGTAGATGCCCTTGCCGTAAAGGATCTGGAACTCGGCCTGACGGAACGGAGGCGAGACCTTGTTCTTGACGATCTTGACGCGGGTTTCGCTGCCGACCACTTCGTCGCCTTCCTTGACCGCGCCGGTACGGCGGATGTCCAGGCGCACCGAGGCGTAGAACTTCAGGGCGTTACCACCGGTGGTGGTTTCCGGGCTACCGAACATCACACCGATCTTCATGCGGATCTGGTTGATGAAGATGACCAGGCAGTTGGCGTTCTTGATGTTACCGGTGATCTTGCGCAGTGCCTGAGACATCAGACGGGCCTGCAGGCCGACGTGCATGTCGCCCATTTCGCCTTCGATCTCGGCCTTTGGCACCAGTGCAGCCACGGAGTCGACGATGATTACGTCAACGGCGTTGGAGCGCACCAGCATGTCGGTGATTTCCAGGGCCTGTTCGCCGGTGTCCGGCTGCGAGACCAGCAGGTCGTCGACGTTGACGCCCAGCTTGCCGGCGTATTCAGGGTCGAGGGCGTGTTCGGCGTCGACGAAGGCGCAAGTTGCACCGTTCTTCTGAGCTTCGGCGATGACCGACAGGGTCAGCGTGGTTTTACCCGAGGATTCCGGGCCGTAGATTTCGACGATACGGCCTTTTGGCAGACCGCCGATGCCGAGCGCGATGTCCAGGCCCAGGGAACCGGTGGAAATGGCCGGGATGCCCTGGCGCTCGTGATCGCCCATGCGCATGACCGCGCCTTTGCCGAATTGGCGTTCGATTTGACCCAGGGCCGCAGCCAAGGCGCGCTTCTTGTTGTCGTCCATTGAAATCCTCACGTGTTCGACTTGGCCCTGACGGCCGGAATACCTGTATAAGTAGCCAGTATTATTCCACAGGCTGGCGCGCGCGCAAACCCCTGTCGTCGATTTACTCGGCGCCAAGCTGTAACAAGCCGTCTAACGCGGCGATCACCGTTTGTCGGCGCACGGCTTCGCGGTCACCGTCGAAGTGCCGACGTTCGCTGGTTACCTGCTCGCCATCGGCCCAGGCTAGCCAAACGGTCCCCACCGGCTTGGCCGGCGAACCACCGTCGGGCCCGGCCACGCCACTGACGGCCACGGCAAACCGTGCACCACTGGCGGCCCGGGCGCCCCGAACCATGGCCTCGACTACCTCCTGGCTGACCGCACCAACCTCGGCGAACAGCGCATGGGGCACGTTCAGCTGGCGGGTTTTCTGGGCATTGGAATAGGTCACGTAACCGGCCTCGAACCAGGCCGAGCTGCCGGGCACCCGGGTGATGGCCTCGGCGATGCCACCGCCAGTGCAGGATTCGGCGGTGGTCACCTGGGAGTTAAAGCGGCGCAGGTGTTCGCCGAGACGGGTGGCGAGAACGGTGATCGGGTCCATGACAGGCTCCTCGTAGAAACTGGCCATCACCCTATCAGGCCCCTGAATGCACGATCAATTGTTGGCGCGATGCTGCACCAACAACCACAACGGGTAGTGAATGAACACCAGATAGACCGCCAGCAGCAGATACTCGAGCATCACCATGAACAGGGCCGCAAAGACCGGAAAGAGCACACGGCTTTCACCAAATATGCGGTATTTGGGCTTATCGGCATACCGTATCGCTCACTCCCTGCGGCAAGTTCAGGGCGCAGGCCGCCCCAGGTAAGCGCCATGTTCTTCTAAAAACCTGCCCTTGAAAATCAAGCGGGTCGAACGCTTCGCAGAGCGACGGGACGAGCGCGCGTCACGACCCGCTGCCAAACGGTTCAACACAACACCTTTCGCGCCCGCGCCCAGAGCTTCAGGCGGCTTTCCAAACCATTCAGCCCACCATTGATATGGCGCGTGATGCGGTTGAACTCGCCCCGATCAGCCAAGGCATTGAGCCCATGTGAATACCAATACCATCCCGCCGACTCGCAGGCCCAGCGCGGCAGTTCGAGCAGCTGCGGCTGCACCAGCAAACGCTCGTCGCCGAACAGCGCACGGCTGCAGGCCTCGTAGTTGTTGCGCCCGGTAATCTGGATCAGGCCACGCCCACAATAGAACTGGCCATCGCCGTCTGCCTGCAACGTATTACCCAGGCGCAGTGCCAAGCTGCCAGTGTCGTAGCGGGCCAGATAGTGGTCACTACCCAGCTCGGTCACATAGCGCAACTCGCCGGACTCATGGCCGACCTGGGCGATGAACGCCGCCATACGCCTGGGTTTGTCAATTTCCCAGCGAGGCAAGGCAACATTCAGCGCAGCAAGAAAAATATCTGCGACGGGACGGGCGTTTGGCAAGATCTGTAGTAATTGCGATTCAGTGAGCATGTCTGTCGCTCCTTTTTGATAGTGTTCATTCATGCATATCCCTCTTGGCGCTAGTCGGCTCGAGTGCTGTCGCGCAAGCCCAGGCGCCGGATTGCCCAGCGCTCATACAGCCGCATGGCGACATCGGCCCCCCCCACCGCAGTCATGCAGCCAAATGCACTGGCCGCCCAGATCGACAGACCACCGGCATACAACAGCATTACCGCCGACACGCCACAAACCATGCACGCTCCGGAACGCAGCACCAGCCGTCGCAGCAGCGCCCACCCCGTGGCACCGGCCTTGTCGGCCCGCCACATCTCGCCGCACAAGCCGCCCAGCAATGCCAGGCCAATTACCAGCCAGAGCGGCATGTCCAGTAACGCTTGATGCTCGATCGTCACTGCTCTGCCTCCTGTGTAGTTGCCAAACCTCTGAGCAATCGAAGCCTGCCCATCGGCGCCTGTGTAACAACCGGTTTCCGCCCGGCTTGAGATACAGGCTATGCATTAATGCATATGCTGTCAATGCATTCGCTCACATTTATATGCACTGGATTTTGCTGAAATGCATGCAGGCCATGCACGGCCTGATGTGTAGGGATTTTCTGCAGACGAAAAAAAACCCGCCGAAGCGGGTTCTTGGAAGCGGGCTTGTCAGCGAGCGTACATGCCCCACCAGAACACATGCCCAAGCAGGCTGATCTGCTCGTCCTGCATCTGCTGGAAGCTGTAGTCCTCGTCGGGGTGTTCATCGCGGTTGAAACTGCGCAGGCGGATGCCGGTAGGCAGGCGATAGACCTGCTTCACCCGCAGCTGGCCGTTATGATTGATGGCGTAGAGGTCGCCATCGATGATGTCGCCGATCGAGCATTTGCCGGTGTTCACGCCAACCGTCGCACCATCGCGCAGCACCGGCAGCATGCTGTTGCCGCGCACGGTCACGCACTTGGCCTGGTCGAATTGCACACCATTGTGACGCAAGCTGCGCTTGCCGAATCGCAGCCGCGCACGCTCGCTCTCTTCGATGACGAATCTTCCTGATCCTGCTGCCAATTCGACCTCGCGAAGGAAAGGTACCGACACCTCGTCATCCTCGACGGGGGTTTCATCGTCCCACAGGCTGATGTCGCTGAGGTCCGCATGGCCGTGGGCCGGCAACGCGGTTTCGCGTGACTCGCCGAGCTCGGCACGGCCGCGCAACTGCTCGGTGCTCACGCCGAAGTAGTCGGCGATCTTCGACACGTGCTTGTCGGAAGGGTCGACGATCTTGCCGCCGAGAATCCGCGACAAAGTGGATTGAGGGACACCCGTGCGCCGGTACAGCTCCGTCGGGGACAGGCCGTGGCGGTCGAGCAGTTCTCTGAGTACGGTGGCTACGTTGCGTTTTTGCATAACATGCATAATGCAGGCATGCGCCGGCAAATGCAATGCACCTGACTGCACACGCATGCCCCATGGCCGGCGCCTGCATCTGGTTGAAAAAGCCTGTACCATTGCCGGTTTCACAATCGCCAACCAGATCACCCGCTGTAAGGCCCTGAATGTCTGATCTTTCCGCACACACACCAATTGTGCTGCAGTAGGAACAGGAAAAGGCGCCCAAGCCCCACAGTATTAGGGCTTGGGCGCTTTTTTTCATCCAGGCATAAACCTATGCATGGGCATAGATTGGCATTGAATGGCGCATGGTTTGCCCCATTATTGCCCCAAGGATAGACCCGACTTCGTCCACGTAGGCCGAACCGGCCTTGCACTGATCCTGCCTAAACAAGGGATAGGGATTTGAACCCGCCCAGCTCACACCAGAGGCCGTACAGGGCCCGAAAACGGTGCCCAAGCGTCCGCATTGGCAGACCTGATGCGGCCTAATCCGACCCTAAATTTGCCCTAAATTTGCCCTAAAAATCCCCTCCCCTACATAAGAGACCGACATGAACCCCCTGATGAATGCTTCGACCTTCGCTCAATTGACCTTCACGTTAAGATTTTTCCGAATCACACGACTACACTGAGCACGCTCTACTAGCTCAGCATACCCCCTGTAATCAATACATTTTCGTTACGTGACCACCGAAATTTTCTTATAAGTGCGGACGCGTTGGAGACTCCATGAAAGCACCTGGCGAAGAAATACTAGGCAAACTGTGGGACACATTAGCAGATAAAGGCATGGGCTCCCTGTTAAGGCCTTCGCAAATACGCCGAGAGGAACGTGCCAGAACCGAAGGTAAAGTTCATAACCTCCTCAGTTTGGCTCAGGCAGAAAAATACGCAGAAGAAATCAAAGCGGGGCTCGCAACCTACCAGCAAGATGGAAAGCTCAAATACCTTGGATCTCTTGACACGGATGAGACCGAGCGAGATTCAAATGGGCGCATAGAGCCATCATTGAGCTTTGATTTTACCCCTATTAAGCTCAAGGCAGATGCTGACATTCTTCGAAAAGAGATCAACGAAACAAAGGCCATAATTTTCGCCGAAGAAATATTAACCAACACCTCCACCGACGAGCCTGTCAACAGTAAACCAATTGACGATGAGTGGCTCTTTCTGTGGAGAGAAAACGCCGGGAAAACCTCCAATGAAGATATCCAAAGACTTTGGGGCAGCGTCCTAGCTGGAGAAATAAAGTCCCCTGGAAGCTACTCATTTAGGACGCTTGAATTCTTGAAAGGAATTACTCGTGAAGAGGCAAATATCATACAGTCTGTAGCACCATATGTCTGGGAAAATGGCTTTATATGGCGCAATCTCAATGTTCTTGAACAGCATGGGGTATCATATGAATCCCTACTTGACCTTCAAGCCCTAGGAATTCTCATGGGCGTAGACTCCGAAAATGTCTCGATGTATTTCGAAAGTGTATTTTCCGATAAGTATTTGTTCACCATAAAATGTCATAACAGGATGCTAGCCTTCCAACATGCAGACCCCAAACAACGACTTACAATGCCCGCCATACGACTTACCAGCATTGGGAAGCAAGTTATCAAACTAGAACACACCGTTGCAAAGGATGATTTTATGGCGGAATACGCACTGCTGTACAAAGAGCAAAATTTCACTGCCCTGCTTGGAGACTTTGAGGTAGTCTATGAAAATGACATGCCAACACATTTCAAGGGAATCAATATGGTATCAATTTATTAAAAACTCGAAGGTAACGTTTTAGAATGCCGCTGGGCAATGCGTTAGATTCATTTAGCATCGCTGCCCGCACTACAGGGCTTAGTAACCAGAGGCATTACAACCTCGATTACGCTGCTTTGAAGACAAGAAAAGGCGATCGAGAAATTTTGATCGCCCTCTTCGCAAGCGAAGCATACCAGTATGAATTCCAACACCTTGATTAGAAATTAAAATATCGGCTCATAATTTATCCGATAGTAGCTCGAATCCGCTCGAGCCTGGAAGATTTTGACTCTTGGCCAGCTGCATTTATCACTTAGAACACTCTCTATACGTGACCGCGTACTTTCAGTAGCCCGTGCACCTATGACAACCGCAGTTACGGCATCCGAGGGAAACTCAAAAAGATGGACATCGCCGATCGGTGTTTCTATTACAGAACTAGCATTGTTCGCCTTCTGCAAGATACGCCACTCCTTCTCATACCCCCATTCTATTCCTTTAGTGAGATAGGCGCTTTCGACGCTCATAGCCCCAGCAATTCCGGACGGGCGGCACTCAGAATACACTATCTTATTAAGCGAACCCGGCCCATAGGAATTGACAGCGACAGTATTAAAGAACGTATGACCAGCGTCAAATCCGACCACAAACCCAGTATGATCTGCAGCGTAATGAGCCCACATCAAAAGGCTATTAACTTCTTCGGAAAGCGATAGAGCCACAACTGAGTCCTGCAAATGTGACTCTAAGGCTGCGCGATACCCTCTTGCATGCTCTATGTAATGACCATTAGGATCTGGATCAATTAGTGAGATTGAACTCAGGGTAAAGGACGGGTCTGCAGCGATCGAACGCCGCACATGATCCAAAAAGGCCTCCTTCAAATGCGGAAGATGCAAATCTTGCGGCCTAGCCTGAACAAAATATTTACGGGCCCCCACCGGATTTAATTCATTACTATCAATGAAGCTAGGCAAACAATCGAAGGGATCATTAAATCGAGAAGGCTTAGAATATGCTAGAACTCTAGCCTCGAGCACATCGACTCTTTCCGGCCGCAAATATTTGAACAAGTGCATGAATCAAATCCCTTTCGCGATAAAGCCCTGAGGCGTAGACGGAGAATGCTACCTCATGAGCAGCAGCTCCGACCAGCACTAGACCGGCCACACGAATTACCGCCTCATTGCTAGAAAAACTCATCAATATAAGCTTTTAGCAAACGGTCTAAAATCGGCTCTCGCGGATATACGCTTGGCAAGCCCTGAGGGCGATTAATCCTCTGTCTCCTTCATCGGTGATGGCGATAATTCGTCGAGAATGCGCCTGGTCAAGCTGGGCGCGTACGGCGCCATGAACCACGCTTCCGGTGCCGGTGGCTTCTCGCACCCCACTGTCACAACCCGAGGCGGCGAACGCTCCGGCGTCGACAAGGACTGACAGCCGCAGATCAGAGGTAGCAAGCCGGTCACGCAGGCGAGCTTGAGTTTGTTGAGCATCTTCCATCTCCTTCCAATGTAAGTGCTCCATGAACCCCACATTCAAAGCGCTTACCTGATGCCCGATGCTGTGCTCCCGATTTCCTTCTGGAGCCAGCCCTGCATGATGCGCCCCGACAGCTCTCAGACTACGAAGCCTTGCTGCCATGGAACTGCTCGCCAGAGATACCACGGTAAGCTGAGGCCCTATCTTTTAGAAGGTGGGGTTCATGGATCGCACTCCTTCCAATGCGTTTGTGCCTGGCCCTGCAGGCGGGCTTCCAGGGCGCGCCGCGCCTCTTGTTGTTCAGCCAGTTGATCAAGCGCTGCTGCCGCCGCCTTCTCCCGCTCCAGGCCGTGTGCGCGATCCTTCTCCGCCAACTGCTTGCCGAAGTCACCGGCCTGATCAGCGAGCTGCGCCTTGTAGGCGTTGGCCTGCCACACCCAGGCTGCCCGGGCGCCGCCAGCGCTGGCGACCAACAGCAGCGCTACGGCGACCAGGCGGGTGGCCCATGCATTCACTGCAGCACCTCAAGCGCTCGTTCATAGAAGGCCTTGCGTTCTTCCAGGCCGTTGGTACCGCCGTTGATACGCTTCGTGATGGCCAAGATGTCACCCTTGTCGGCCAAGCTGTTCAGGCCTTCCTTCTGCCAGTACCAGCCGGCCGACAGGGATGCATAGACAGGCTGCTCGAGCAGATCCGGGGTGTTGAGTAGCCGGCTGTCACCGAACAGGGCCTCGCTACAGGCTTCGTAGTTGAACCGACCCGTGACCTGAATGAGCCCACGGCCCCGATAGAATTGGCCATCGCCGTCTGCAGCAGGCGTATTGCCCAAGCGCTGGGCCAGACGGCCGGTATCGTACTTCGACAGGTACTTGTCATTGCCAAGCTCACGCACGTACTGCAGTTGGCCCGACTCATGCCCCACCTGGGCAAGGAACGCGGCCATGCGCAGGCGCGTGATGATGGCGTACTTGCCCATGGTTGCGTTGAGGCCAGGAACAAAAACGCCGGCTTTACGGCCGGCGCTGGGGAGGATGCGCAGCAGCTGCTGCTCTGTAATCGGCATTCGGTTTTCTCCAGGTACAAAAAAGCCCGCACTAGGCGGGCTTGAAACCTATTGGCAGGGTTAGTAGAGAGTTTTGGACAAGTAGCGGTCGACCAAGGCCAGCTCGCTGTCAGACAGCGCGCTGTTGAAGCCCATCGGCGAACGCATCAAGCAAGGCGGCGAAGTAGGCGTTGCAGTGGTAGTGACCAGGCCCCCCATAACCAGGCCTGGAGCAAGGCTTAGAGTCTTCAACGCATCATTGGTCAGCTTGGCTTGCTGCACCCCATTGACGTACAGCGTCATGGTACCGACCGCGCGGTCGTACTTGAGGATCAAGCGCAGCCATGCGGTGCGGCTCAACAGAGGGCCAAGGTAGTCGGCAAACTGGGTGGACAGGCTGGTGGTACCAATGCGGAACTTGCCAGCCGAGGACGCCAGGAACCAGTAGCTTTGCCCAGATCCAGGCAACACCGAACTGCTGGCAGGCGCACAGGTCAGTTCATCGTTGATCGCGCAGAGGTTCATGGCGATAGTGAAAGACCCGGCCGTGCTGAAACTGTCATCTTTGAGTACAGCGCCGGCAGTACCCTGGGACAGCGCCTGCGAGCCGTCGAACGCGCCAACCAAACGCGACGAGGTGGCCGAGCCATTCAAGGGGATTTTGTTACCCGTAACGCGATCTTCGAAACCGAGATCATCGGCGCTTGCGCCCCAGCCAGCAGTTGCCGCCCACAGCTTCAACGGGGTCAGGTTGGCGATGCTGATTTCATCCTGGGTGACATCGAGCTGTGGCAGACCGGGAATGTCGAGGGTACCGGCCAGCTGAATAATTTGACGTACGGTCATGGTGATTGTCCTTAAACGAAAGAGATAGGTTTGCTGAATGCAACGAGCCAGTTATGCAATGGCTTGCCATCGAAAGCAGAAATGTCACGGTTGTCGGTGTCGGTGATGCAGCCACGGCTGGCGGTGGTGTTTGCCAGCGCATAGTTCAGCGAAGAGCCGACCGCCGGCGTGGCACTGAGGTTGAATTGAATCTGGTTGCCGGTGGCCAGCAGCATCACCGAGTTGATCAACACCGCCGTATCGGTCAGGGCAAACCCGTAGTTGCCTGGGTTAGCGGCCGCCGCGTTGATCTGTAGCGCGCCCACCGGCCCTGCAGTCAGCTCATCGCCGGCCGGGGTATTGCTGAATGTCACGGTCAACGTCGACCCGCTACATACCACCGACAGAGGCCGTAGGCAGTCCAGCTTTTGGCCGCGTAGACGGAAGCGTTCGGCGCGGTACTCGTATTCGCCAATCTTCACGTACGCTTCGGCGTACGGGTGCCAGGTGTCGTGGTAGCGGTACTGGTACTTCGGGGCTACCAGAACGAACTGCGGATCGGTTTCGTGCATCTGCAGTTGGGCCAGCGACACGAAGTTCATCGAGGCGGCCCCACGGTTCATCTGCGACAGGTAGCACCAAGGCAATGGGATCCCAGCATCCATAGCGGTAACCGCTGCCTGATAGTCGCTGACCCATTCGCGCATCGATGCTGCATAGGCCGCCTGCGTGGTACCAACCGGCTCAGATTCACCGTGGGTGATGCTCAGTGGCGCCACACGGTAGATCATGCCGCGCGCCTGCGCGATCTGCCGGGCCGCTGTCATCATATTGACCAGGGTGGTGAAAGTGGCGGTGCCCTTTTTCAAGCTCGAATAGGGCTGGCCGCCCACGCCGGCGATGGAGCACAAGTAGCGTATGCCGGTGCCGCGCTCGTTCAGGTAGCGGTTCATGCCATTGGCAAAGCCCGACATGGGCGTTTCACCCAGCAGGCCACCTTCGAAGCGTTCTTGCAGCGGTTCGAAATCGGTGTAGGCACTGACTGGGACCGCCCCGCCGACACCGTAATAGCCGCGAGCGCCATACCCCTTGAACGCCAAGCAACGATTCTTAAACGGCGATGGCGCCTTGCTGAATACTTCGCCGAAAACACCTTCTTCAAACAGCGGCAGGCCATTGGCGCCGATCATGAAGCCACGACTGCCCAGTGACAGCGATTGGCCGGTGCCTTGACGGTGCCACAGCACCGGAGCTTCAGCAATCAGCTCGCCCGACTTCAACTTGGCATGCGGGGTCAGGGCGCCACCAGCACCCGTCGTACGGTCGCTCAAGAAGCGCACGGTACTGCCTGTCGCCGCGGGCGCTGCGTCGTTAAACCCATCGCCACCAGGAAACAGGTCGCGCCACACTAGCCCGTCGTGCACCTGCACGCGAGTCTTGCCGTCACTGACAACCTCACGGGTCATCCACGAAACATCATCCCAGGCGCGGAACTCTTGCTGTGCCTCCCGCACTTGCGCCTTGCTTGCCACTGCCGTGTCTGAACCGGTAACGGCCTGGCCCATTTGTAGGATGACCCGCTGTCCTGCAGTTATTAATAACGGCACATCCAGCTGCGGGCCGCGAGGGCGTTTCATGGCTCGGGCAATGTGCGCCGGATTAGCCAATAGCTTGTCGCCGATGGTCAGGCCCATTTCGCCTGCGGCACGCGGGCTGTTCGGCGATGACGGCACCTTACGCTGCATGTCACCGACGGACAGACTCAAGTGGCTGTTGCCGTACTCGTCCACCCGTAGAGGCATACGCGCCCCAAGTTGCAAGCCCCACAGGTTGCGCAACGGCCCCTTTGGCACCTGGGTAATACCGGTCGCGGTCAAGCGCGCATCCACGGATTTAACCTCGCCAGAGCCAGCAATGCTGACGCCCTCGAAGACCGCGATGGAACCTGAGCGCCTGTATAGGTCTTGTCCTGTGAGGGGCGCGGTCTGCCGCACCCAGAACTGAGCACCGTTAGCGACAGTGGGTGATGCCAGCCCCTCAGCTACGGTGGTGTAAACCCGGCCATTGGCAACTGCCTTACTCAAATCAGCCGCCGCATCGGGCAACGTATCCAGGTAGAGCCGCGCCTGCTTGGCTATGCAGGGCACAGGCCCCGATTCCGTCAACACGTCCGTATCGACACCGCCGTTGACATAGACATGCTGCAGCTCCGACGCACTCTTGGATTTTGCTGCCGCTTCGGACAGCTGGCCTCCGTACTGTTCAAGCGATTGGATATCAGTCATTCAGTTTCTCCGGGCACAAAAAAACCCGCCTCAGCGGGTTGTACTTCAGTTGGTATGGTCATTCGATGCGTCGCCACATGTGCACCGCCAAATAGGGCGGCATGTTGTTGTGCGCCTGCCCACCGCCCGCGCTGCCCGAGAGCGGCACCGGCGTTGTGGTGGCCGTTGAATTGGTCATGTCATCACCCGATGCATACGACCCGGTAGAGATAACGCCCTGGCTGGCATGCCCCTGCGGAGTCGTGTGGTTGTGCTCCGGCACTTCATCGAGGGTCAAGAGATGCGAGTACTCACCGCCCGTTTCCATTGCTGCGTAATTCACCACCTGACCACGGGCGTCAGTACCTGAACCGACGCCCAGCAGGATGCGCCCGGGTGCCAGGGCTTCCCAAGTGCCGACGCCGAAGATCAGCGCAGGGTTCGCACCGTTGGTGGCGTTCATGTAGATAGATCCCACCGGGTAAATCACATCCAACATGCTGACGGCGTTGAAAGACACCCCCCCGCCCACGTCCAGCCCGCCGCGCAGTGATAACCCTTGGGCAGCGCTGAATCGCGCCACTTCAATGTTATCGATCATAAGCACGAGGTCAGAGCCGGCGATTTCATCACCACCATCGGTGAAAAGCCCAGTGTCGCCATCACTCGAAAAGGCATACCCCACTCGTCCAGCGTCCTGGCCTGAGGGGAGCCCCTTAGCCGAACGTATGCCCTTTGTCGTGACCAGCGGCCCGGTCAGGACGCCGCCCGTTAGCGGCAGATAACGATCAAACAGCCCCCTTAACACTTGCCACAATTGATCATCTTTGTCTTTGCTCAGCTCTACCCCGGCCCCCTCGATGACGTTGGCGATTTCCTCCTGAACCATATTCAACCACTCAGCCTTGAGCGGTGTAGGCGCGACACCGTCGCGCACGGCGCCATAGCGGAAGCGCCCCAGCGTCGCCACCAGGTCTGTCCAACTGGAAATTCTCTGCATGCCTAGACCTCAAACCCACCCATCGCAGCGGGCAAAACGTAATGAACGGCGTTGAATATCTGGTCCACCTGCGTGGCCAGGGTTTCTACTTGGTCACGCCCGAAACTCAGCACCACATCGGTGTAGGCCGGGGCCTGATGCTGCAGACGGCAGTCCAACTCGGCAGCCTCATCGGTGCCGTAGCCGTCCACAGGTGCCGCCGCCCGCCAGGCCCACAGCCAATCAGGCCCGTAGAGAAAGTCACCCACGCAGATTGGCCCCACGCGCGCCGGTCGGAACTCTTCAATGAAGATCGGCAAGCCGGACTGCTCGCCCAGCTTGCGGTAATAGCCCAACTGCGGGGCACCCGTGGCAGTCAACTTATCCAGCACAGCTTGGCCGCGCTGCTCAAAACTCTGCGACCCTGGCACCACGCAGGCGTCGGGTAACCCCAGGTAGTTTTCCCAGTCGGGCAGCAAGGCCACGACGGTGGCCGGGTTCATTTCTCGCTGCAGACCATCCAGCGCTTCGTCCACCCGAGCCAGCTCCGGAGCAAGGCTGGCCAGCATCTGCGCCCAATCCGGCTGCAACTCCGGATCGAAGGCCGGCCCTGCCGGCAGCAACTGCCGTAACTGCTCGCGGTAATCGTCAACGGTCATAGCCATGTGATGCCCCCAAGCTCGGCCACCTGATTCTTGGCGACCACCACGTCCACCGTTGGCGACTCCAGGTGGTGGTCAATTTCGCCAGGGGCATTACTGATGGCTGCACGAATGTGGCTAATAGGTATCACCGAATCAGCCCCACCCTGGTCCGCGATCAGGTCGACCAGCGCTTTCTGTACGGCTTGGCGCACCACCGTGGTATCCGGCACCACCTTGAGCTGCACATCCAGCGCCAGGCGCTGCGGGGCGAAGACGTAGATTTCACTGGTAACCGGCCGTTTGCGATCCAGATAGGCTTGCACCAATGCCACCTGCGCATCGCTCGGAATGATATCGGCGTCGCCGTCACGCACAAATGCCAATCCAAAGGTGCCCGGCCCCATCCATCGCGACAGCCCCCAGGCACGGGTCACCCCCGGCACTTCAAGCGCCCACTCTTCGAAGTCCTCGGCATTACCGACCTTACTGGGGTTTTTAAATGCAGCACGGACCCTAGCACGCAGCGAATCAATGCTTTCTTGCTCGGTGCCACCGCTGATCCCATCGGCGCCGATGCTCAGCGTCGCATTGACACCCAGCACTGGCACCACTGCCGTCAGGGTGCCGCCCTCAATGTTGCCAGCAGTACCGACCAACTCGGCGACCAGCTGCACCTGGGCCACGCCCGACACCAGCGTTGCTGCCTCGCGTACGAGATAGCGGCGCCCGTCATCAGCCTGATACACGGTATCGGCGTCGATCAGCGCGCCACTGGCCCCTGTGGCGCCCGCTAGACCGCTGGCGGCTACGGCGCTCTTGCGGCCACCCTCCAGCCGCCAGTCAGCCCACAGCAATAGCATGTCTTCATCGCATGTTGCCGGGTGCGCCTGGTGTGCCACCCAGCTCTGGTAGCCGAACAACTGGAACGCTGCACCACTGAGCGCTCGGGCAGCCACCTTGGCATCGGATCGGCGCAAGGCATCGGGCGCGTTGCGCTCAAAGTCGGCCTCTGTCCGGGTGATCAGCGCCGGCAACGTTGGAATTTCATACGGCATTGATCAGGCTCCAAATGTCCTCAAAGGCCAGCTGCAAGGTTTCGCCGTTCGACTCGGTAAGGAGCACCTGCAGGTTGACCCGATTAATGTCTTGCCGCTCGACTGCGACCGTAACCGCCGTAACGATTTCATCGTCAGTCATCCAGCGCAGCGCCTCTTCTGCATACCCCTGCGCATCCCGCAGGGTGTCCGGGGTGATGGTTCGCCGCTGCAGCAGCCAGAGCCACGAGCCGATCTGATCGCCCGGCGTCGTGGGAACGCTGTCGCCCCACCACCCCTTACGGTCGCCATCGTCCAGCACGTCGTCGGCACCGGCGCGGCGCCAAGTGAACAGACTGATGGTCACTGCCCGGCGCAGCAGTGCTTCACGACTCATGCCCCACCCCCTACCGGCTTGTTGGTGCTGCCTTCGCCGTTCAGCACGCCATCGTGCACATGCTCGATCTGGCTGATGCCGGCGGCCACCTGGTCGCCAGCCGATTCAATCCGGCCGGTGGTGCGGATGACCGGGGTGTTGAAGTCGACCGACTCGCTCGCCTCGACCTTGAACGTCGCGGTTTTGACCTCGATCACGCGACCGCGCTTAAACTGCAGGTAGTCGCCTTCATCGGTGTACAGGGCCACTTCGCCAGGCTTGAGCGCCTGCAGGCGAAAGCGCCGGTCGGCCACCATGATCACCACGCCGTGGCTTCGATCACCGAAAAAGCCCACCAGGGCTTCGGCGCCGTCCTTGGGGCAGGATGTGTAGCCATAGGGCTCCAAGTGCTCGATGTCGTCTTTGACTTCCCCGGCCGTGATGCGCAGCTGCAGGCTCTGTAGCTTGCGCGCCGAGTTGGCCAGCACGACCACGCCGCGAGCCAACACGCTCGCTAGGGGGGTTCTCATGGCTTGTAGTCCGCAGGAATGAGGTATTCGAAGTTGTCGGTCTTCTTGCCCTTCTTGAGCTTGCGGCTCTCGTAGGCGTCGTTCGGCTCGGGTAGGAAGCCATCCGGCGGGGCAACGGTCATCCGGGTAAAGGTGCCCGGCTCGCCCAGCTCGTAGGTGATTTCACTGATCAGCATGTCGCGGTCCAGCCCGATCAGCGGATCAATGACCCGCACGATCATGTTGTGCCGCCACAATTCACCACTGCTCTGCCGCCAACCCTGGACCGTGTAGTTGATTGCCATGGCCTTGCTTAGGGCATTGGCCCGCTCCCACTGCACGCGGTCACGCGCCATCTTGGTGGTCATTTGCCCGGACTGGTGAATGACCTTGACCCGGCGACGGGTCACGCGATCATCTGCTAGACGCGCCTCCACCTCGGATGCCGCGATACCGAATGAAATGTCGGTACCGCTGCGCTGACCCCGGGTGATGTATTCGGAAAATACGTTGGAGAAATCCAGGGCAGCATCACTAGTGAGGATGTTCTTACCCAGCTCCAGCGCATCGACCGCACGTCCGGCCGTGCCCGGGGTGGCGATCACCAGACGGCCACGGCCGTCGTCAGTACTGAACAGTCGGGAAAGCGTCAGCAACCGGTCGATACTCTCGAATGCGGTTTCGCCGGGCTCGATGGTGTGATCATCCAACCCAAGCGTTACCGTGGCCTCGTTGACTACTTTGATGCCGTATTCGCCGGCCAAGGCTTCAACGATCTTCTGTACGCTCTGGCCTCGCCACTGGCCCGGCGAGTTGATCGCCGCGCAGTCCACCAGGTCGGCAGTTTTCGAACGCCCCGAAATGCTCAGGGTAATGGACGTGCCGTCATAGCGGATCGGCGTGCTGAACACGTAGCCGGTCAGCAGCAGGTCTTCTCCAATGCGCACTTCGACTTCCTCACCCTGACGAATACGCACCGGCACATCACCACCATTCGGCCACTTCCAGGTGATCGAAACGGTGAAATCACGCGCTTGCCGCTCCAGGCCAGCGCTGATGTTCACGTCTTTCCAACCGGCGTAGTCGTGCCCGCCAGCGCTCAGGGTGACGGTGTTATTTGGCTCCATGGCTTAACTCTTGGCGACTTGAAGTTCTACGGCAGGCACGAAGCCCGGGTGACGAATCGCATTGCGGGAGACGATTTCAGCGCCGCGCAGGGCGTCGCCGTATAGCTGATGGGCTAACACCAGCGACGACACCGTGCTGCGTGACCGATACGGGCGCAACCACACCCCGCTACGCGCCACATCGGTCAAGTGCCGATCCAAGGCCAACCTGGCGTCACTGAGCACGCCGAAGTACTCCGGCGTGCTTTCCCCAGCCACAACCCACATCGCCTCACTGATGGCGTCCCTCGCCGCCAGAATGTCGTCCGCCACCGGAACCCCGTTATCCATCACACTGCCGGCCTCGATTGTGGCCCCCTGCTGCTCCAACTGAACACTCAGCGCGGCCGGCTGCGCGACACTCTGCACGCTGGCCACCGGCACTTCGGCCATATCCAACAGCAGGTCAACGATGGCCGCGTCCTGCACCAGACCAATGACCGCTGCCTGGATCAGGGCAATGTCAGGATCATCCGTCACCGGTCGCTCGGACGACAACGCCACGATGGCCTGCGCCTTGCTCTTTGACGAATGCAGCGAACCGCTGGAACCGTAGCCACTGAACCAGCGTTCTACGCTGGCCAGGTCGCTCAGCAGGCTGGCTGCCAGCGCACCAGGCGCATTGATCACCGACTGCACGAAGGCGCCCAGGTCGGCCGCCAACGTAGTGATCGGCTTGAGGAAGTTGATGGCAAAGGCATAGGCACTGGAAATGGCCCGGCGCACCTTGTTGACCTGCTGCCGCGCCCAGTTGACCTTGGCCATTACCGCGTCAAACCGCGCCTTGATGCGCTCCAGCAGTGACGGCACATGGGCCACCAGCTGGCGACGGGTGTTCACTCGCTGCACGGGGAAGGTCAACATGCCGTCGATAAACGACAGGTTGAACCGCACCATGCCCAGCTCATTGCGGGAATGCGAGATTTCGCACTTACCCGCTGTCACGCTCAGCCGGCCGAACCAAGGGTGAATCAATTCCCCCGGCCCCGGGGTATCCAAGGCTTTCAACAGGTTATCCCGCTGGGCTATGAAGTCGCTGCCGACAATGAAGCCTTCAAACTTGTATTCCCGAGTTTGACGGCCCATGTCTTCGACCATGGGCTGATCGCGCTTCGGGTACTCATGCAGCTGGGTGCGCCGGCCAACCGGCACGCTGTCGCTGTCGACCCAAAAGGGCACGCCGCGAAACGACGCCTCGCGGCGCAAGTCACGCCATTCACTCATTACGACTCTCCAATGCTCCGGCGGCCGACGTTCTGCGTCGTTACCGTAACGCCCGGCTGACTACTTTTGGCCCCCTCCAGTCTCGTCCCCGGCGGTGCGCCCTCAAACAGCACACGCAACTCCCCATCCAGCTGGGTCTTGCCGGCCGCCGGGGACTGCCGCAGCAGTGAACCCGGCTCGGGCATCAAGCCCGGTGCCTGCAGCAGGGCGCCCGGATTGATGCCGAACGTCTGCTCGTTGTAGGCCTGACGATTGCGCGCGACCACACCCGCACCGGCCATCACCATCTCACCGGTACCGCCACCCGCCCCGGCGTTACGCTCACGCTGTGCGGCCGCCGCCTGCTGCACACGGGAAGTCAGGCTCTCGCCTTCATCGCCGCCAAACAGCTTGAGAATCGGCTGCAGATAGGGGCTGACCCGATCCCACAGGCCTTTGAAGAATTTCACGATCGGCTCCCAGTTACGGGTGATCAGCCCGAGCGGTGACCAGTCCAGCAGCTTTTTCATAAAGTCCATGAACGGCACGCTGTAAGCCTTGATCAGTTCCCAAAGCGCCGAGAAGAACGGCCCAATCTTTTCCCAGTTGGCCACGATCAGGCCGGCCGCTGCCGCGATACCTACCGCGATCAGGCCTATCGGGGTCGCCGCAAAGGCCACACCCAGCAACCGCGTGGCCACCGTGGCCGCAAACACCGCCGTCCGTAGCGCCGTGAAGGCAGCGCCCGCTATGACGATGCCGCGCACCAGCTGCGGGTTGTTGCGCACCAGCTGCGCCGCCTGGGAGATCCACGGGCGCAGTTGCTCGACCACCGCGTTGATGCCAGGCAACAAGGCGTTGCCGACTTCTCGCGCCACACCTATCACGCTATTGCGCAGCAGCTGCAGGTTATTCGCCGTGGTCGCAGCCCGTGACGCGTATTCCTGCTCCATTGAGCCGGCGAACTGCTGAGCATCACTGACCTTATCCAGGTTGCCGCGCAGCAGCTCTAGGTTGGTCAGCAGTGGGGTGATAGCCCCGATGGACTCGGTACCGAACAGCTGAGAGAGAACCGCAGGACGCTTCGCCGCATCCACCTGACCAATGCGCTTGAGCAGATCCAGCATGGTGCCCTGTGCATCTTTCTGCATGTTCTCGGCCACGGCCTTGGAGTCAAGCCGCAACGACTTGTAGGCGTCCGCCTGCGCCTTGGTGGCCGCCGTGCCCTTGGTCATGGCCAGCATGAAGTTCTTGATGCCCGTGGCGGCCACGTCCTGCTTGACGCCCACCCCGGCCATGGTCGCGCCAATGGCCGCGACCTGCGCCGACGACATGCCCGCCACTTCACCCAGCGCACCCACCTCAGTGACGATGGCGGAAATCTGCTTGGTGTTGGCCGGGCCGGTGTTGCCGAGGAAGTTGATACGGTCGGCCAGGCCGACCACCTCGGCCTGGTTCATGCGAAACGCGGTACGCCACTTGGCCATCATGTCGCCGGATTCATCGGCGGTCTGGTCAAAGGCAATGCCCATCTTTACCGCGGCCTCGGCAAAGCCCAGCAGCTCGTCCCGGGCGATGCCCGATTGCCCCCCGGCCGCGACGATCTTCGCAATATCCGTCGCAGCCATGGGCAATCGCTCTGACATCCGGCCAATGTCATCGCCCATTTCCTTGAACTGACCAGGTGTATCGAAGTTCACCACCTTGCGCACGTCGGCCATCTGCGACTCAAAGTCGATGGCCGCTCGGGCGCCGGCAATGAATGGGGCCGCCATGGCCCCGCCAGTGACGATATCGCTCCAGCCAATCTTGCCGAGGCCGGTTTTTTCCAGGTTCTTGCGGAACCCGGCAATGTTCTTGCGCACGCCCGCCAAGGTTGGCGACAGCTTGTCGACGCCGGTGATCAACGCCTTCAACTGGAACTTGTCAGCCATCCTCCCCCCTCAGCGTTTCCGCTATCCGCTGGCTGTGCATGACGGCCTCCATAAGCACGTCCAAAGGCCGCCGCATCATCTGCTCGGGATCGGTCTTCCAGATCCACGACAGGTCGTAGGCAACGGCAATCAGGCCGTCAACGTCGCTGACGCCGGCATCAAGAAAAAACGTGCCACAACCCACGCGGCCTGGTTCAGGTCCGCGATATCCAACTGATCCACCGACGAAGGCGGGATGTGAGCGCACAAGGCGATGTACTTGGCCGCCACGTCCATATCCAGCGAGACAGCATCCTCAGCATCGATCTTGTAGGGCAACGCCTTGAGCTTGCGCACCTCGGCAACGGTCGGCCGACGCAGCTCCAGCACGCGCACCTCTTCGCCGTGCGCTTGGATCGGCGCGGCCAGTTCAATTTTTTCTTTCATTGCCATACTCCCTTGCTACCTTCCCAGCGAATGTCGATGGTGCCGTCTTCGCCCTTGGCCGAGGGCTCTTCCACCACGTACGCGCCGGACAGCACGTAGACGCGGCCATTGGCAAACTCGGTGGTCACAGTCGCATCCGTGGCTCCCATCAACTGCGCGATTGGCAGGTCAGGGTCATCGACCACCGTGGCGGCGGTGAAGGGCACCAGGTCTTCTTCCTTGAAGTACCCCGGCGCAACCGACTCGCGCTTTTTGTCACTAAGCGGGGCCTCTACCCCACCGGTGATGGTGAACTGCACGCCGTCAGCCTTGACGTAGCAGGTTCCCGCAACTTTCTTGCCCATGGGCAGCTCCTACAAAAAAGCCCGCACAGTGGCGGGCTTCGGTGGATGGTTTTATTTACACCTGATACTGCAGGCGGAACTGGTACTGCAGGGCGAACACCCGCAGCTGGTTCACCAGATCCGGCGGATACAGCACGTTGACGCGGGTGGGATCGGTCAGCGAGCGCTCCACCACCAGGTTCTGAGCGAAAGCCTCGGCGTTCTCCACGATGCCCATTTGCTCAAGGATGTAGTACCCGGCAATCAGCTCGGCACGGATCACCGCCGGGGTGACGATGGCCTGGCCAGCGCCAAAGCGCGTACCGTCGTTGGCCAGCTTATGGCGGCCGTACTTGCTGGTAATGCGCCCCTTGAGGAAGCGGATGATGTAGGCCGACTGGTGCAGCGTTTCGCTATCCAGATAGGAGTTGTCCGTCTGCCCGTAGTCGTTCTTCTGGTAGGTGGTTACCGCGCGCTCGATGCGCTGAGTGCCGCTGGAGCAGTACGCCGTGGCAATGCCGTGGCTCAGCAGCGATTGGCGCTCCAGCAGCATGAAGCGCTCGCCGGCCGGCGCCGGGGTGATGCTGTTCAGCTCGCCGGTCTGCGTCGGTCGCGCCGGGTCCGCCGAGATAAACACCGCCTGCCGCGCCGTGTAGGCCGCCGCCTGCCGCCACACCGGGTCCGGGCTGGGCTTCTCAAAGCCGTACACGGTGACGTGCGCGTCGTTGCGGGTGTCGCCCAAGGCCACCAGTTCGCCCAGCGTGCCGCGCGAAGCCGTGTAGACATGGCCATACAGCTGCCGCGACCAGCTCCAGCGCCCAGTGCTGTCATTCATCAGGGCCTTCCAGGCATCCAGTGAGGTAGCATCAGCCCACGCCCCACACAGGAACTCGAACGGCTCATCACCCAGCACAGCGATAGCGGCTGCCAGATCAGGTGTACCCACACCGCTAGCCATGGCCGTTACGGTAACGGTCAGACCATCCGGGGTGAACTCACCATTGACCCGGCCTTGACGGTTCAGCTGCAGCTGAATGTCGTTACCGCTCAGGCCAGACCAGCGACAGGACAGAGTGACTTCACCCGCCGCCGCCACGGCCGACACCGACAGCCCCGCCGCATTGACCGCCGCTGCAAGCGCTGTCGCGGCGGCCGCCGCCGTAGCGCCACTGCTGATAGTGGCCCGCACGCGCTGGCCAGCCACGTACAGGTTGATCTGGCCGCCAGCCGTGGCGGTACCAACAAAGGCCACCTTGCCGGTCGCTTTGGTGCCTGTGGCCTTGACCGGCAGGCACCACACCTCCCCGGCGGAGTCAATGCCGCGCCAGGTCTCGTACATCTCGGCCAGCATCGAGCCGACGCCGCCAACGCTTTTGGCCAGGCTCAGGCTGGGGACCAGCGTCAGCTTGCCGATTTCCGGGGCCACGGAGTCATCGTTGACCTGACCGACGATCAGGCGCGGCATGGCACTGGTCGCGGTGTTGGCCTGGCTGTTGTCTACTTCGGCGTAGAACAGCGGCACCTTGAGGTCACTGGGGATGCTGTTGAAACTCACGGACATTATTCAGCGCTCCCAGTGGTAGCTGCCTTCGCCTTGGCAGGTTTTTCTTTCGTCACGTCGCCGTCGTTCAGGCGCCGCTGCCAGTAGATATCGAGCGTCACAGCGCGCCCTTCGGCCGGCACCGTATCGCCCATGGCCGGATCGGGCGCAACGCGGCCCGCTACCGGATACACGGTTATTTGAGTCATTGGGTTCACTCTTGAGAGGGATCGATGGAAAAGCGCACATCAACCCGGCCATCAGGGCCAGGCTCAGAATGGCTTGAGTCTTTCGGGTCGATGGGGTCCATATCGACATCAGCCGCGCGGAATGCAGGCAGGCCATCCAGTTCTAGTTCCTGCCAGGTCTCAGCAGGGTCATCGCGCCGGCTTCGACCCAGCTGGAACTCAGAAACAAAGCTGAACCGGTAGACCACCCTCGCTCGACTGATGTGCACCAGCGAGCCGCCGTCATAGGTAATGGGGTCGTATTCGCTGCCGGGCTCCCAGCCAACCAGAGCGCGCCAGATCTCGGCGCGAACTTCGTGCAGCGCATCATTGGCTTCCTGCCCTCGCTCATCGCTCGAATCAAGCACGACGACGACATCAAAGCCATCCGCGATTACCTGCCGGATGACGTTCTGCTGCTGGTTCGGCTCCGCATCATCTCCCGATGCGATCACGTAGGCTGACGGGTGCTGCAGCTTTGAACTGCTGGCTACAGCGTCCCAGTCGATCCCAGCCGCAATTCGCCCGCCGAAGGCAGGGCAGTACGTGCGCATGTGCGCGACGATCACTGACAGTTTCATTTTGGGTACCGGATGGGGTTATTTCAGTGCAGCGGCAAAACCTGCTGCGAGAATGGCCTGAACCTGCGACTTGGAGTCTTCCAGGGCGTCGACCATGTAGTTTCCGCGCGGGGTAATACGCCAACCGAGGGACCGCCGAGCCGCCAGCGCGAGTGCACGCTCGCCCTTACGCCTCCGATTCGCCTTACCTCTGCCCTCGCCCGGTGCCAGCTTCCCGAGCCGCCGACCCTGCTTAACCCCGTAATGCAGATAAGCCGGGTAGAACTCCTTCATCGCACCGGTTTTACGTGGCGCGACACGCACCAGAAAACCAGCCCGGGACACCTTGAAGCCAATTGACTCAAGCGTTGCGCCTGTTCGATTGACTGGGTACCCATCCTGCTCCTTTCCAAGCGCCAAGTTCATCTGCGCCCGCTGGGCCACCAGGCGCCCGACTTTACGCATCGTCGCCCGAACCTTCGACATGTTGAAGGCATCTCGCCCGAAACTGTCGAAGCCGTCGAAGTGCACGTACGTTTCGATTGATGCGCTGTTAGACATAGATACCTCCGCCCGAGGCGATCGCTCCAAGCAGCTCCACCTCAAGCATCGTGAAACGGCCAGAACCGTTGAGGTCAGCCACGCGCTTAGCGCGGTAGACCTTGCGACCATGCACTACCTCATGATCCTCGGTCATACCGTCGAGTATGCGAAAGGTGATGCGGTGGGTGACTTTAATGTCCGTCTGTATCCCACCGACAAACACGGCGGTACCTACCGGCTCGATCTTCGCCCAGCGCCAAACTTCACCCGAAAACGCGGAATCGACCCCAGCCTCACCAGCAGGGCGATCAGTGCGCAGCCTGATCAAAACCCGGCGATTAAGTTCGCCCGAAGCGGGCTCCCTGATCGCCATGGCTAGAACCTCGGCGGGACTGTGATATCCGCCAGCAGGTGATCAAGGAAAGAGCCAGGCAACTCAGAGAGCGCCTGCCCCACCACCAACACTCCACGGTGCGTAAAGGCGGTGTCCGCAGCCATAAGCAACCAACTGCGCACACCTGGGTGCGCCTCCAGATCCACACCTGCGCGGTAGCGAATCCGCAAGCGCCCTGCAGGGCGACCGGCCGGGAACTCTAGATAGCTTTCCTTACCACCTTGACGAAGCTCCACGGCTCCGGCGTAGGGCTCCCCTACGCCCGATTCACCCAGGACCAAGACGGATTCGATTGCGACCACCTGGCCAACATCCAGCGCATGGCCCGACGGATACGACGCCGGCCAGTCCTCTTCGTACTGTGCTTCACGAATACCAGCCCCCGTCCTTGACTCCCCTTGACTCGTCACGCCGGGGATGATGATGTCGTTGATGAGTTCAGGCTGCAGATCCTCGGGCTCAGCCCGGCATTGAAACGCGACCTGCTCCAGCGTCAGCACGGGCGCCCCCGTGTAGGCGATGCGACGTGCCACGATCAGGGCTTGTCGTCATCGTCGCCGCCACCAGAATTGGCGTCGTCGTCGGGACTAGGCTCACCCCCGGCACCACCACCGGCACTTGGATCTGTAGCGGCCGGGCCGGGCTGCCCTTCGCCGCCACCCGCCTTACCGACCGGAGTCTTCGGCTTGGAGCCAGCCTTGGCCTTCTTCGCATCGACCAGCTCAGCTCGCTCGCCATCGATCAGCGACTGCGCCACATCTTCTTCGAACCCGGCAACCTCGCCCTTGCTGTAACCACGCCAAGACCCGGTGAACTTCACAATTACTCGTGCCATCAGCACATCCTCAAAAATCGGCCCCAGCCCATGCTGGGGCCAGGGTTTACATGCCTGCGCCCCACTTGACGGCAATGGCCACCACGATGCTTTCAACGTGGCGTGGGCCGAAGTCGTGCTTGGCTATCACGCGGATCAGCGTCTGGTTGCGCTGGAACGAGCTGACCATGTTGCCCTCGGCGTCCTTGTAGGAAGCCTCGTTGCTGAATGCCAGGGTCAGGTTCATGTCCTCACCGATCATGCAGTCGGCGAAGTTCACGAAGTAGATTTCGGTCTCATCACCGTCAGCGCCCAGGTTGACCGGGATCTGGTTGCTCAGACCGACCGGGTAGCCTTTCAGCATGCCCTGATCGATCTCGGGGTAGGCCTTGTTGCCATTGCCATCGCGCAGGGATTGCAGCCAGCGCAGGACACGCGGAGCCATCAGCCAGCCGCACGACTTCATCATCACGTTTGCCGTTTCAAGGCGCAGCATCATGCCGCCCAGGAACAGGTCGATCTTTTCCAGAGTGATGCCGGTCATGATCGGAGCTGTCAGGACGTTGAAGGCTGGAGCCCAGTGGCGCAGGCCTTTAGGGAGCACGCCCGAACCATCGGCACGAATGAAGTGCAGATCTTCGGAAAGCCCCATGCTCACGGTCAGATCGTTCGCAACGATGCTGTCGACGCGCGGGTTGACACCACTCATTGCCAGAAGGTCGTTGGAGATCGGCACGATCGCGGCCGCAGTCTTCGCGGTCAGTTTGGTATCCGCGAAGGTCATCCCGGTGATCGGGATATCGGTATCGCTACCGATGTAGCTCACCACCGTGTTGCCGGTGATTCGCGGCATGGTCAAGTTGCCATTGTTCAGCGGCAGGCTGGTGACGCCCATCTTGCGGACGATCGACACCGGACGCAGCGACTCGATGATGTCAGCCGCGAAGTTCTGCGGCACCAGCACCCCGCCAGCACCTGGCGTCACAACGTTCAGCGCCATCGCCACATCAGGCGAGTAACCGCCCTGCTGCGCCATCTGGGCGGCCAACTGTTGGTTGCCCTGCGCAGCGCCCAACAAGCGGGCCATCTGGGCCATCTGGGTACCAGGCTTCGGCTTTTCAGTGAACGGACCAGAGATCGTGCCGCCAGGCGGGCTGTTATTGCCTTGCGCCGACTCCGTGACAGGCACCGCACCGCTGGCCGCCAGCCGCTCTGCAGCTTCGGCCCGGCTGATTTTCGCGGTCAGATCGGTGATCTGCGCTTCGAGGCTGGTGAACTGCTCCAACTGCTCAGCGCTCAAGCTGCCACCATCGGCCTCGATCTTGGCCAAGGCCTGCACCTGGGTGATCAGCCCGGCGCGCTCGTTACGCATTTGAAGAACTTGGGACATGCTGCCTCCTGGGCATAAAAAAACCCGCACTTGGCGGGTCAACTGCAACCGCTCGCGCGGTCAGATCATTGCTTGCATCGCCAAGGCCGAGGCTCGCACGCTCACGCGCGCCGACTGGCGATTGGCTCGGTTTTGCGCAACTGCGCGGGACAGCTCATCTACTGCGTGCTGCGGGCTCTGCAGACGATCCGCCAACCCAACATCGATCGCCCCTTGCCCGCGGTACAACCCGGCCTCGGTAGCAATGACCTTGGCCACGGGCAGACCACGGAAATCTGCGACTGCATTCACGAACATCTGGTAGCTCTCCTGCACCAGGTCATTGAGGAACGCGAGCGACTGCTCGGTGATCGGTTCATGCGGAGAGAGGTCATTCTTGTGCGCACCAGCGAACACCGTGGTGACCTTCACACCGGCATTTTCCTGTGCCTTGGAACGATCCAGGTGACTGGCGATGACTCCGATAGAGCCGACACCGCTGGTTCGGCTCACCACCAGCTCGCTGCACGCAGAGCCCAGCAGGTAGCCACCGCTGTAGGCCATGAAGTTGACCAGACCGGTAATTGGCTTCTGCACGGTCATGGCACGGATGTCTTCTGCCAGCTCAAACGCGCCCACCGCCGCGCCGCCCGGGCTGTCGATGTCCAGAACGATGCGCTCGACCATGGGGTCGGCCACAGCACGCTGCAGCTGGGTACGCAGCGATTCGTAGCTGGTCATCGTCTCGCACATGTTGACGTGACTGCCGCGACTGACCAGCAGCCCGCTGACCTGGACCACCTCGATACCGCTTTGCGCGATGGCACTACGGCGCTGCTCGTCAGCCAAGGCAACCCGATCAATCGGATCGTCGTCGTGCCACATCTGGGCCGAGCCAAGGCCGAGGTTCACGATGTTCAGGTTCATTGCCTGGTTCGCCCAGCGCACGCCCTGGTCGAGCATTTCTGGAGTGACCAGCAGCGGCTGGTTAAATAGCAGGCTGGTGGCCCGCATGTATTGGCGCGTCATTGGGCAAGCATCCTCGTGATCTCGGCCTGCTGCATTTCAAGCTGCGCACGCACGGTCGGGTTGGTTAGGTCGGGCTTCTTTCCGGCGTCGACCATGTTCAAAGGTTGAAGGTAGATGTCCCCCCCCTTCACAGGCGGCATGTTCTCCAGACGCCGGATATCATTCACGCTCAGCCAGCCCCACTGGCGACCAATGGCGTACGACTCGTAGCGGCTCTTCTGGTCGCCGCGCAGCAGGCCGGACAGGTTGAACTCAATGAAGTAGTCCCGCCGATCCTTCGGCAGCAGGAAGTCCCGCATCATCGCCTGCTCATGGCGCTTGACCCACGGCAACAACGCGAACATCACAAACTGAATCATCAGCTGCTCAAGCGTGTTGTAGTTGGACTTATCCAGATCGTTGACCATGGGCAAAGGGATCTTGTAGATCCGGGCGACATCAACTCCCGTCACCTTCATGATCCCCACGATCTCTGCATCCACGTTGGTCATGGACACCGGCTTGAACGTCATGCCCTCTTGCAAGAGCGCGACCTTTTTAGCGTTGTCCATGCCGCCAAACTTCTCGCCCCACTGCCCGACGATTCGGTCGATGATGCCTTGGTCCTTGATCGCCGGCGCCTCACGGGGCCGCTCGATCACGCCGGACACCGCCACACCGTTGGCGAAGCTCTTGCCGGTGTACTTCCTGACCGCCTGGGCCAGGCCAACTGATTCAGCGTGCAGCTCAAGCGGGGACATTCCCACGTAGGGGTTGGTCCCGAACCAGCGCACATGGTGAATCATCCGCATCGGCAGCGGCTCGCCACCCGCAACTTGGTAGCACGGCAGCAGATCGGAGCCCTTGAGCACCTGCACCTGGTCATTTTTGAGCGACCACAACGCCGTAACGTTGCCGTCTTCCCGGCGATCAATGAAGCTGTAGGCGTTGCCACGCAGGCCAGCAGCGCCTTGGTGACGCTCCAGATACTCAAACGGTGTCTGGAAAGGGTTTGGCTGATAGCGCAGTACGTCGTACAGCGGGTGGTGAATGGCCGGCTCTCGCTGACCCTCACCCTTGCGGTGGTACATCTCAAGCGGCAGTTGCGCCACCGTCTCGGCGAGCAGCGTGACGCAGTTCTGCAGGATGGGCAGCCCCAGCGCCGATTCTGGCGTTACGGCCACACCCGCAGAGTTACCGCCGCCTCCGAGCAGCCCCCGCCAAAAGCCGCTGTCGGGATTGGTCAGAGTGCCAGCACCAGAGGCACGCAGGCTGGAAAAGAACATGATCAGCCACCTCCCCGCTCAACTACTCCCGCCGCCTGGTCGGCCAGCTTGGCCCAAACCAGCAGCCCCACACCGGCAACAATGAATGCTGCTGGCTGGTAGATCTGCCACATACCCGCTACCAACAGCGCGAACCCGAGCAGACCAGCCACCCAGGACAGAATGTCCAACCTCATATTCCTACCCCTTCGTCATAGACAGACTTGCCCGAGACAGCTGCAATGTCGCCGCTGATGCCGACAGCCATAACGGCAGCGACAATGCCGTCGATGCGGCCAATGGACTTGGTCTTGTCGACCTTGCGGTTGTTCGCTGGATCGGAGACGGTCACCGCGTTACCTGCGCACCAGGTCAACACCGGGTTGTCGTCATGCAGGAAAGTTTCGACCAACTGATCGGCCTCAAAAACCTCGGCGACGACCTCAAAGTCAGCTTCGTCGAGATCGATCACTGCCTGCTGTTCGGGCCGCTGGCCCAACAAACGGCGCTCGAACTCATCGACCGCAGGCCCCATGGACTGGAAACCCTGACCGAATTTCTCCAGCGGCGGCAGCTCAATGCTGTGCTCGTTCATCAACTGCAGGAGGTCTTCCACGCGCCAACGGTCATAGGCGATCCGCCTAACATCGAAGTACGCGCAAATGGTTTGCAGGCGCCGTAGGACATGCAGCTTGCTGATCGCCCTGCCCGGCGTTGTCTCCAGGTGCTTTTCCTTGATCCATTGCAGGTAAGGCACCCGATCCCGCTTCTCGCGGCCCGCAATATCGTCATCCGGTATCCAGAAGTACGACAGGCAACGCCAGTGGGGATCGTGCTCAACGGGGCTGAACACCAGCACAAAGGCCGTAAGGTCAGTTGTACTGGACAGGTCCAGGCCACCAACACACGGCCGATCGCGGAGCAGACGCATTGGTGCGCGGTCCGCCGCCTGCCGCCAGATATCCCACGACAACCAGGGCGAGTCCGCCTGGGTCCACTCGCAGAAATTGAGGCGCCGGACTACGGCCTCTTTGGCCGGCAAGCCCTTGGCTTCCAGCACCTGCTCACGCAGGTACTTGCGCCCTGGGATGCCGTCGGTCTGGCCCTCAAGAATGAAGTCCAGCGACGGGTTTACCTTGGCCCAGCAGGCCTCGCTCTCGAACGGATCGTCGCCCTCATCCAGCGAGCAGATGAAGGCAAAGAAACCATCGTTGTGCTCCTTGCCCTCGCAGATCCGCACGCCCAGGTCATGGTATTGGCCGCAGACCGACGTCTTGTCAGACCCGCTGTTGGTGATCATCACGATCAACGCCCGACGCCGGAACTTGGTACCGGCACGCATCATGTTCACGGCGCTGGGGGTTTTGTGCTCATGCAGTTCATCGATCAGCGCTACATGAGGCCGGGGGCCGGACTGGCCTTCGTCCGAACTGATGGGACGAAAGAAACTGTTAGTTCGCGGGTAGAACAGGTTCCAGACCTTCTCGTCCCGCCCCGACTGCACCAGTCGCTGCATCAGGTGGGGCGACATGTTGACCATGCTCACCGCGTCGCGGAAGAGGATCTGCGCCTGGTCCTTTTTGGTCGCCGCAGCATACACCTCGGCACGCTGCTCGCCATCTGCAACCAATCCGTACAAGCCGATACCGCCGACAAGGGGCGACTTGCCAGAGCCCTTGCCCGTCTCGATGTAGGCCTGACGGAACCTGCGATAGCCATCGTCGGTATACCAGCCAAACAGACTGCCGACGACAAATGCCTGCCAGGGCGCCAAGCGGAACGGAAGCCCCTCAAAGTCGCCGCCGTTCAAGCACAGCACGTCTTCGAAAAAGCCGATCGCGCGCAGGGCCGCTTCGGCGTTCCAGATCAGCCCACGCTCATGGCCTGCGTCCAGGTCAGACAGATGACGGCGGGCAGCATTGCGAACATCCGGCCCCGCAACGATCGCTCCGGCGAGTACCTGGTCAGCGAAAGCCTTTACCCGGCAGTCAGCTGAAATAACTTGCGGCAGCGTCTCGTTCGGCATTTGGGAAGAGGTCTCCTTGTGCCGCCGGCGCGGCTTTCATGTTCCGGCGCGCCAAAGGGGACATCCCGAATTGAGCCGCAGCAGCGTTGGCACGCTTCTCGGCATCGTTGGCCAGCTGCCGCAGCACGCTGGTTTGCTGCGCACCTGTCTTGAAGGTCTGGACTTCACCGCCCAAGCCATCGAGCGAGTTGGAATTTCGCTCAACGATCATTCGCTGGAAGCGCTGCCAGTCCGCGAAGGCTTGGCAGTAGGTGGCAAGCGCCATGGTGTCGAGCGTGGATATCCAGCCCAGTGCAGTCAGGGCCTCGACCGCACGGTGCCATTCGGTAACGGCTTCGGGCGTGAGGAAGTCTGGTACCGGCGGCGCCGCCACTGGTACTGCTGGGTTCTGAACATCGCCCATCAGCTCAGCCATTGAGCGTTTGCTACGATTACCGTTGAGAACATGCACCGAGGCTGGCACACTTGGCCGCCCCGAGTTACCGTTTCCCGCCATGGGAAACCTCCCTGTCTGATACCCCCCCTCCCTCATTTTTCCCGGTTTTGCACAGAGAGAGGGGCGAGCGGTCAATAAGCGGATCCGCCGAGAGTTTTTCACCCCCCCTACCTCGGCAAATGCCGATATTTCGCGGCCTGCGGGGCAGCCGAGGGTCGCCCGCGCGGGCGAGGCCTATCGGCGGTTCCAATGGTGGTTCGGGTCGAGCGGCACGCCCGAGGCGTTGCACCCGGCGATGCGGCCGCTGCGCTCCAGGCGCTGCTTCACCGAGTCGTGACACAACTTGCAGAGCGACTGCCAGTTGCCCTGATCCCAGAACAACTTCCACGCCGCCTTGATCTTCTCGGGATCAGAGCTCGCCTTGGCTTCGCCCAAGCGGGGGGCGATCTTGTGGTCTACAACAGTGGCGGCCACCGGGCGGCGATCCGTCGAGCACATGCTGCAGAATGGGTTTTCCGCCAGAAACGCATCACGCGACTGACGCCAGCGGTGACCGTAACCCCGAGAGGCACTGTTGCCCCGGCGGTCATCAGCCGTCATGGTTGGCCTTCTGCACCTCGCAGACACCCAGGCGCTTGGCCACCCAACGCTTGTACAACCCGATGGCGACATCCGCACCGGCAGTGGCAGTCAGGCAACCAATGGCGCTTGCCGACCACATGGACATACCGGCCGAGTACAACAGCATGATGGTCGACAGCCCACATACGACACAGGCGCCGGAGCGCAAAAGCACCTGGCGGAAAATGAACCAGCCGCTAACGCCGGCCATGTCGGCCCGCCACATCTCACCCGACACCCCGCCGACCAGGGACAGGAAAATCACCAACCAGATTGGCATCTCGACTAATGCTTGTTGCTCGCTGTTCATGCAGGCCTCATTGGCAAAGGCACGGCGCCGGAAAAAGAAAACCCCGCCAATTGGCAGGGTTCTCAATGCACCGACAGAGCGGGGCGGGTTGCACAGCACAGTGCTTGTGGAGTCAGCGCCTAAGCGCACTTTTCATATCGTGACGACTTTGTACCCCTGATCGGAAAAACCGAAAAGGGGTAATTTTCGGTACGTCGCAATGTAGCGCTCATGTTGATTTAATGCTGCACGCAAGTCGCATCCCAACCCGACGAACGGTATGTTGTCGCGCGCGGCCAGTCCTCGCTGCCAAGATCGCAAACACCTGAGAATGCAGGGCTTTGACCCAGTTGCGATAGGTGCGATCAGCATCCTCCGCTAACCCAACCCCCCTCATCTGTTCCCGGATAGTGAAGCCCAGGAAGTAACGCATCTCCGCCAGCTTGGCCAACGTTTCCCCCCGCTTGTCGCGGCGCCCCAGCTGCACTACAGCAGCATCAACTTCTGCCGCCGAGTGATCCAGGCCAGCCCCGGCAACCAGAATGCGATGGCCCGATATGCCACCGCGAGGCGCTGCCCCCTTCCATTCCATGATCGTACCCATCTGGCTGCCAAGGCTGGCTTTTAAGCCAACCAGCCGGCGCTGTTCACCCCAGTGACGCATCAGCTCACCAACCAGGCGCAGGCGCTCGGCAGGATCAATAAGCTCCGCCATATCGACCTGGTGCTGCGTGACACGCATCAGGAGCCCCAATTCCTTATCCATGGTCATCGCATCTCCCCCAAAATCAGCACCCAACACACATTTGAATAACCCGACACAGACCCAACACACAGAAAACCCAATAAAATCAATTGATTAACTGAATATGTGTTGGGTGTGTTGGGTTTGTTGAGTTTATTTGTTCTCGCATAGAGATTTTTCCTTTGCCTGATGCCAGCGCAAAAGATCGCGCGCACGCGCGTGCGCGAAGCCAAACCCAACACACCCAACACACCCCCCTTGCAGACCAATGATTTCGGGCGCTCCGCTTGTGTTGGGTAGACCAAACAAACCCGACACAAACCCAACACACCCAACACACAAATAGAGGTAGTCATGCCGCAAGCACCCTCTTCACGTGGTCCCAGCCATCAACGTTCCACCCAGCCAGCTTCGCCCGGGCGCGCCACTCGACGACGTTCTTGCCCAGCTCGGCCGACTTCATGGATGGGGGCAGGGAAGGATCACCATCATCAGGAAAGAAAAACGCGGCGAATCGACGGTTGTTGCCATCGGCCCAAGGGATCGCCCGGGTCTTTTCCACCTTCGCGCTGAGCATCAGCGAGAACTTCGTCTGGCTCATCACGCTCTCTCGGTTGTGCGAACACCACTCCGCGAACATGGCGTACACATCGCTAGTCAACGCACAACCCCACAGGCCGTGCCCCAACTCGCCGGCTCGCCAGAGATAGAAGAACGTCTGCCAAGCAGTGCGGCTCAGCTCGACCAAACGCTGCCGAGCCTCTGTCTTAGGCGGCCGCGTGCGCTGGTTAAACTCGCCCAGGTCGACGGCAAGCAGCCAGCCGTACAAGGCAGCGACGCCACCGTTCGCCAGCTCCCGGCTGATTGCCTTCTGACGCTCAGGCGGCAATGTCTCAAGCGGCCACATCACCAACATCCGGCGATCGTCTTCGCTGATAGGCCACGGCATGATCTCGTTGCTCAGGAACGCGGAGTTCATGTGGTTGGCCTCTTCCCAGCCGTTGATGAACTTCGACTCCATGCGCACCGTCTTGCCGGTGATCATGTGCTTGATCTTGCCCACCTGGTTGTAACGCTGGTCGCGGCTGACTACCTCTTCAAACACCGCCCAAAGCTTGCGGCTCTGCCAGGCGTTGAAGCTACCTTCCAACTGGGTCTGCCCCACCGTCGCGCCGTACTGGCCGTACAGTTCACCCATGACATCCGCAAACATGAGGCTTTTGCCGGAGCCTTCCATGGTTGAGTGGAACAGGATCGCGGTGTCCATCTTCGCGCCCATGTGCTGCAGCGGGTAAGCCAGCCACTTGACCAGCCAATCCAGGGCCTCTACGTCGTGGTTGCACAGGAATGAGATCAGCCAGCGCAGATTCTCGCAGGCCGCGTCATCGCGCACGGGCTCGAGCGGCAAACCCTCGAAAGTGTTGATATAGATGGCCGGATCTTTGGTCATGGTCGGATCGAACACAATGTGATCCACGTCGACAACACGCCGATCCTGGCTGTTCAGCCACCATTTGTATTCGTCCCCCAAGGCCATCTTGACCGCGCCTTCAGGGATACGGCGCTTCTTTTCCCGATCCCAAACATCCTTGGTGCCGTCGATATAGACGTACCGCTCAATGGGATCTAGCTTCAGGGCACCACCCTTCTTAGCCGCCAGCCTTTTCACCTGCTCCAGCTCTTTCACTTGGTCGAGCGACATGAGCTTTTTGTCTGTTCGCTCCATCCACTGTTTGGCGAGCGGCTTGCCTACCAGCGCCTCGAACCCAGCACGCTTCATCGACTGGCCTTTGTCGAGATCCCACACGTTGGTGGAGCCCTCGACCAAGGCAAAGCGCCGCATCGCGCTTTTCAACACAAGACCATCACCCCCCTCCCCCCCGGAGGCCGAGGAGGAGGCCGTGCCGGCATCACTTTCCTCTACCGACATGTGGCGATGCACAACCTCACTTCCCTGCCCATCATCTGGACCATCCACCGGCTCATTTGCCGAAGGGGTGCGGGGAAGCTCACCGATGGGTGGAGGTGCCGGGGGCCTAGATTTAGCGTCCAGGCCAAGCATTCGCGCCGCTGCTTTGGTGGCCTCGCGCTGGTTACCGTCGTGCACCAGAATGCAATAAACATCAAAGGCATCATTCTTGTGACCGTTGGCCAGCGGATCAGAGCTGTGGTGCGAATACAGCTTGCCCTCGCTGATCGTCACCCCGGGGTCACCGCTGCTGCTGTGCGGGCACAGCCACTTGCCCCCGATGCGCTTATAGCCATGCGACTCGATCAAAGATGCAATGTCGCAGGTCCGGTTGAATTCAGGGATTACATCAGGTAGCGCATTACCTGATGGCACGCCAACCGGACGCGGACGAGTTGCTGGCAGGGGAGCGACGGCCGCGGGCTTTGGAGCCCACGGGCAAGCAGCCAGCGCCTTAGGCTTCACCTGATCCCATTCCTGCCAGAGTTTCAGCAGTTCAGCAGGCAACTCAGGCAGCCCGCCTGCAGAAGGCGGAATGCGCCAAGTGTACGGCTGCCCAGTACCCGGGTGAATAGAAGGCGGCAGCACATCTTGAACAGCACCGCCGCGCAGCTCGAACACGGTGATCTTCTTAAATGGCTCTGCAGCCACCTTGAGCGCTGCTTCGCGGATCTCGTCTCCAGCCTCTTTCGCCGCAACCATTTGAGTGGTGAGCGCTTTCAGGATCGAACCATCCGGGTCGGCCTGGTTGGGCCAAGCCAACGACCGCCGGCTCAGCTCAACCCCATCTGGAACGCGGAACATGACACGGAAGCGCGCCGGGTTGCCTACCGTGGTCGGGTGAGCGGCTGCGATCGAGTCAAGATCCAGCTCGAAGGCCTCGCGCAAAGCGACCCGGCAAAACTCGACGTCATCGACGTCAAGCGAACAGACACGACTTGGCCCGAGCACAACCCCAAGGTTGTGATCGGGATGCTCCAGCCAGAACGCCTCTGCCGCGTCTGCGTCGGTGATATAGCCCCCCGGCGCATTCCAAGCCTTACCTTTCGGCCCTTTCTCGCCCGGCTCGATGGGCACCAGGGCGAGGCCGAAAATTTCAATGTAACGGCGCGCCCATACGGCCGTGGTTGCTGCTGGGCGCTCAGTCATCGACGACGCTCCCGCAGATCCTGGCAGTCGATGCAGGTCACGCAACCAGCGACCGAGAGCTGACGGGCCTCCGGAATGGGTTCATCGCAGTCCTCGCAGATCTGCGCGGAAGGCCTGTCAGGTAGCCGCGCAAGGCGCTGCAACGACAGTTGGAGAAAATATTCAGCTTGATCATTCGCGAAATCGACTGCATCAGCCATTGCCCTGGTCCTCCATGGCTAGGCGTGCACCCGATGTGATGGCCAGCACCTGACGGATCACATCCAGCCCGCATGCTTCCAGCTTCTGCACCTCGTGCAGCTCCCACACGTTGTCGGCAGCGCCCTCGTGCATACTGCTCACGAACTCAGCCGCTTCCTTCAGCAACAAGCCGACTGCTTTCAACTGCTCATTGGTTGCGGGTACCGGCGCAGGGCGGTACCAAACAACGCCTGCCGCCCGGCCCAAGGCGTCGAGGACACGACGGTCAGCGGTCCATTGCAGCACCTCTTCCAGCTCGTCAGGATTGAGCCAGCGGCGCTCTTCATCGTGTTTCAGCTTCTTCTGCAGGGCATCGAAATCCATACCCATGTTGAAGGCCAGGGTGGTGAGACCACCCTTGTATTCGCGACCAGCGCGGTAGAGCGCGTGCCGGAGAGAAAGGGCCGGACCACTGTCCGGCAAGGTGTCCATGCGACTCATAACCGTTAAACCTCGATTAACGGTGTGGCCATGGGAGCGGGCAAGCCCTATCCTAAGACCACGACCGGTATGTTGTGCTTTGCGTGCTGTGGAGCACGACTTGCGGTTGCAGTCATCCGGCCATTCTTGTGGTGAGAGGGAGCCGGATGACGGGAATGATGGTGCTTTGCTCTGTCATAGCTGGGCCGGGAGGTGAGAGTCCTGGCTCAGCGTTCTTACTCTTGTCCTCGCCGTAGATATGCCCAGTCGATGTCCGGTCGAAGCGATTCGCAGCAAATCTCCCCTCCCGTTTCCCGATCCAGACTTACAGCCAGTCCTGCACTAGCGCGCCGGTTTCCGTATGCCACTTGCTTCAGCTGGCCTACCGAGGTTCCGCAACGGCGCGCGAGAGCTTCAAGCCCATCCTTGTCCATCGTCTTCAAGTACTCGCTTAGCGTCATAGACACCTCCATTGGTGACGAGATTAGCAATTGCTAATTATCAAGGCAATAGCAACTCGTAATTTACTGTTTGCTAACGGAAAGCAATCATCACCACATGGATATCAACGAAAAGCGCATAGCCTCCCTACGTAAGATCATGGGCACCCTGAGCCAAAAGGAATTCGCCGAGGCTCACGACCTAGACGCGTCTTATTTGTCCCAGCTGCTGAATGGCCACCGCAAGCTGGGGGAAAAGGCTGCGCTGAATCTAGAACTCAAGATCGGACTTGCGGCAGGGACGCTGACATCCCCTTCAGGGGAAGAGTCCACCACCGCCCCAACTAACGTTGTTCGCCTGCCTACCCGGGCGTCTAAGGACAAGAACTTCGTGCTGATTCCGCATCTGGACATCGCGGCATCTATGGGGCATGGCAAGGCAGCCCCGTACATGCACATTGAAGTCATCCGCGATATGACGGTTCACCTCGACTGGCTCAGAATGCAGGGGTTAACCTTCTCGACAGTCGAGAATTTAGCGATCATCACAGGCGATGGGGACAGCATGTCTGGAACGTTCGCCGACGGCGACGCGCTACTTGTGGATCGCGGGATTTCCGAGGTCAGAACAGACGCAATCTATGTCTTCACCCTAGACGGCGATCTCTACATCAAACGCCTGCAGCGCTTAACTGGCGGGCTGTTGCGCATGATCTCTGATAACCCCATATATCCGCCGATAACCATCGACGAGTCGATGATCGAGCGGATGCACATCCAAGCCCGCGTTCTGCTGGCCTGGAACGCGAAAAAGCTCTAACGCCCCCAACTTACGCGCTACCGGCCATCTGCCGGAGCGCAGCCGCATCCTAGCAATTTAGCACTTGCTATTGCCCATTCAATTAGCCTTTGCTAATTTCACGCCGTGCCCCTCTCTCACATCAAGGACACGGACGAATGAAATCAACACAGCACATCGGATCGGAATCGGTCCTCATACACCCAACGGCCTGCAACAGCCTTGCGAAAATACAAGCATTCCAACGCAGCACTGGCTTGCAGCTGGTCGTCACCTTGGATGGCAAAGCCCACGCCGTACCTTGCTCTCGAGGTGCAGCATGAGCGAGTTCCAGATACCGCTTCACCAAATCATGTTGCTGCAGAGCACCATGGATAAAGGCGGCACAGCCATCTGCAAAATGCAGCGGCCGGAGGCATCGGTCGACGCGAAGGTCGAGATTGAAAACGACGCAACGCACCACCGTATCAAAGTGACTCTGGGGCCACTGCGCAGCAGCCTGAGCCTTCCACGCGCGCTTTCGACCAAGTGCCAATCCTTGCGGGATTTTCTGCAAGACCTTGCGAACGGCCGCGCTGACTCCGGCACCCAGTCCGAAGAAGCGCTCGCGCTTGTAGAGGCACAGGCTAGCGTCGAAGAGGTTCTTCAGATCGGCCAGATCGCCTACGTCATCACCACTGTCAACCGTAACCTCCCTCTAGGCGCGGTCGTGACCAACGACCTGGGCGACATTTGCGCCGCTGTCACCGGAGCCAACAAAGAGCACCTAGCTGCTGCCGTACGCGCGAAGCTCCAGCCCGGCCCTCAAGGGCTCGGGGAGCGCACATGAGCACACTGGAACAACTACGCCGCGAGTGGACCACACCTTGCCCAACGCTAACCGAAGTCAGGGAGCGCTACTTTCCCCACATCGGCTCAGATCGTCGGTTTAAAGAGCTGATCAGCAAAGGCCGTATCGATCTTCAGCTGAGCAAGATCGAAAGCTCGAAGAAGGCGCAGCACGTGATCTACCTGCGCAACCTCGCGGAATTCCTCGACCGCCAAGCCGAGCGCACCACCAAATCTGTTTGAACCAGGCGGCCCCGGCCATCAGGGGCATCAAGCCTGCCGCCGACTCTCACACTAACGGCGGCAGGCTCTTTCGGAGCACAGCACATGCAACCGCATCAACAAGTTCTCGGCCTGGGCATCCTTTGGCTGGCCACCCTGGTGGTTCTGCCCTTCCTATTTGCCACCGCCCGCCGCCGAGCGCATGCCTTGGGCTTCATGGAAGGCCAAGAAGCCAAGGAAGCCGCCCACACCCACCGCGTTCGACAGCTCGAACGGGATCTGGCCGACAAGCAGGCCGAGCTGGACACGTCCCGGAAAGCTTTCACTGCCCACATGGAAGCCCGCCGAGAAACCATCGCCGAACTCGAAGAACGGATCATGTCGTACACCGGGCTTGCGGTGACCAAGGCTGATTACCAAGCACTCATTAGTGCAACCGAGACGCTGGAAACAGCCGGACGGACCTGGAAGCAACTTAAGGGTGCGGAAGCATGGGTAGCGCGCACCGAGCACCAAGGGCGCAGTTTGCGTGAGCTGGCTGTGCGAGTCCGCAATGAGCTGCGCGAGCCAGCAGCCCCAACCACCGATGCGGGGGTGGCCGCATGAACACATACCAGCACGATTGGCACACCTCCGAGGGTTACGACGGTGGCTTGCATCACTGCAGGAAGTGCAAACGTAGTCATCAAGGCCCACGCCTCGAAGCCCACGACTGCCCAGTGTCAGACGCAGAGCATCACTCCGTCGCTTGGCTCGGCCATGCCGGGCTGTACCGCACTCGGTTTGACGCCGTGCGCAACTTCGAGCAGTCCGTCACGCCGGTTTCCGTCGACGAGCTGTTCGAGCTGGCCAGCAAACAGATACTCAGCCAGATCAACGAGGGCTGCCAACGTGGGTAAATCAACACGCACCTGGCAGTTGATCAGCCTCGCGCTCGCCTTGGCGCTAATCGCCGCACTGACCGAGTTGCAGCGCAGCCGCACTGTCAGCCACCCCGCGACTGGCACGCTAACGACTGCCAACAGCGCCGCAAACCTTGAGCACCTGGCCCTCAGCCCGAACACTCGCCGAGTTCATGAGAGGTATTCGCTGTGATCGACACATCGACCTACACCCCAGCCACTCGCACACGCAAGGGCATGCAGCCGATGTTTCGCCCGGCCATGTCGTTCATCTGCGACATCTGCGGCAACGCCCGCGTCAAGGGCAACCACAACCGGTGCTCCAAGGTCCGCCAAACAGCTGGTTTCATTATCAGCCGGAGGGCTACGGCATGACAATCGACATCATCAGACTGAAGGCACTCGCCACTGCTGCCGCGAACCAATACGACTCCGTAGCCCTGAATGACTACGGTACGGCACTACCGCCCGCGACAGTGTTGGGCTTGATCGCAGAGATTGAGCGCCACCGCCTGATAAACGCGGAGGGCTGCAAGCCCGAGAGCAGCATCCTGCTATCCGGTATGCCCTATGCCGACGCTACGGTGAGACGCGATCTCAACCCAGCGGAGGGCGGTACGCCCGACATCAACAATGCCCACACGGCTGCTCTGCGCGTTCTCGAGGAACGGCTGCGCCAGATAGACGGCGAGGGATACACAGCAGAGCGGGATGACCAGTACACCCGAGGCCAGCTAGCCGACGCTGCCGGTGCATATGCGTTTTGGGCTTACACCTGCAACATGGACCATTACGAGGTAACTACCATCCCGCCATCTTGGCCATGGCAGCCCGAACACTGGAAGCCAACCAATCAAAGACAAATGCTCGTCAGAGCCGGCGCTCTGATCCTAGCGGAAATCGCCCGCTTGGATCGCAAGCATGCACGTGAGGTGACCGCATGAGCACACCACGCTGGGTACTGATCAACCGCGCCGCGGAGCTGACCGGCTACTCCGAAGACGCCATTAGGCACAAGGTGAAAAATGGTACCTGGGCACAAGGTCGGATCTGGCGAAAGGCGCCCGATGGCCGCATCACCATCCGAGTATCTGAATGACTCTAACAATTAGTAAGCGTTAAGCTACTGATTTATATGCGAATTATTTCGCTAACTTTTTTTGGGATTTTTCGCTGTTTTGGACAGCATGTTTGGGCCCATTTTCGAGGGGCAACGTTTTGCTCATGTAGCAAGCCGACCCTGGGCAAAGGCCTTTGAATTGCTCCGTATGCGAAATCAGTTCGGGCTCGGAACCGCGCTCCCTTACCTCAAATCCAGAACTCTCGAAAAAACCTGACGCCGTAGTCGTGAGCAGGTGGAGTCGAGTAATTCCTTGCTCGGCGGCGATCATTTCAATCAGCTGAAGCACTGCCACCCCCAAGCCCTTTGATCTCTGGGCCGTGTCGATGACCAGGGATCGCAGTAATCCTTCTCCTGGATATTTGCCGCCCAGGTGAGTTCACCGATGATCTCTTCGCCAAAGCGCAACCGATTGCCTCGCAAAAAACCATGCAGGTTATGGATCAGATAAATGCGAAATGGGGACGCGGGACGCTTCGACCAGGCCGCGTGCCGGTTGCTCCAGATTGGGGTATGAAGTGAGAGATGCTCAGTCCCTGCTACACGACACGGCTCGATCAGCTCTGGACTGTAAATTGCGAATAGACGCTTAGCTAAGGATCTACATTTTGCGCCACACCAAGGCAGGAATGGCCCGGATGTAAATTAGCTCGCTGACCAATTCAATCAGCGTTTGGGTAATGACTGCTGCCGCAGCGAGCCCTCTGATTTCCCCGGGCAAGGCCAGTGCGAGGGGCAGAACCACCAATGAATTTCGTGTCGAACTGCTGAAGGCCACTGATCTCGCAGTGATGGCCGGCAATTTAAATGCGCGCGCAACCAAGGCACCAACCAATGGGGCCAAGAGCATGAAAGCGAGGTAGACAGGAATAACAGGCATCAGCTTGTCCATGTCTCTAACTACAGCTGAAATCTGAGATCCGATAACTACGACCAACACAGCAGCCATAGCCGGTACAGGCATCCAAGCCCATGCGTTGTTCCAGCCCTCAACGACGCGCGATCTCTTTGCCCCGGCAGCTGTTGCTACCGCGAATACCAGAGGCAAAGCGATCAGCACCACAAAGGCCTCAACAAATGGCCCAATAGAAATGACCACTGCGGAGTCGCTACTCAGCATGAAGGCCAGGTAAAGCGGCAGCAGCACGAGCTGTAGCAAAAGTAGCAGTGGAGTGGCCGCCAGAGTGAGTTTGGAGTCACCTTTGCCTATATGGGTAAACACCACTACGTAGTCGATACATGGCGTCAGTAAAACCAACAGGGCACCCACCAAAATCGCTGGGTGATCGGTGATCCCCATCGTCAATGCCCAAACCAGCAAGGGGATGGCCACGAAGTTGGCTGTCAGCAACGCCGCCATGAATCGTTTGTTCGCAAGACCCTCCCGGAGATCCAAGAAGGGAATCTGTAGAAACATGGCGTACATCAGCACTGCGATGGCTGGTGTCACCAGCGCACCCATAGCTTGAGACGCATTGGGTGCAAGCAGGCCTCCGATGGCCGCGACCACGACCGCCACGAAGTAAACGGGAATTTGGTTTTTCTCTAGCTGTTCTCTGTCCACGAAATGCCCTTCAAGCGCGTGAAATTATTTTCTGAAGAGAGGGTAATATCTGTAGCTACTACAGGTTCAAGAAAATGCTTGGGGAATTTGCATGTCAGGAATCGGGGCGCTGTCGAAATCAACGGGTTGCCACATTGAAACAATTCGCTATTACGAAAAGATAGGCCTTCTACCTCCGGCCCTGCGGTCGGCAGGGCGGCATCGAATCTACACCGAAAAGCATCGATCCAGACTCATCTTCATCCGGCAGAATCGTGAGCTGGGCTTCCCACTCGACGACATCAGAGAACTCATTGCGCTCGCGGCAGATGCTGATCGTCCGTGCGCTGATGCACTGTCAGTCGTTAGAAAGCACTTGGCAGAAGTAGAGTCGAAGGTAGCTAAGCTCCAACAGATCCGAAAAGAACTGCTATCGATGGCCGGCACGTGTGAATCCACCTGCCTGGGTTCGTACACCCCAAACTGCACAATTGTTGAGTCACTGTTCCAGCCTGCTGCTGGATCTCGCTCTGGTTGCTGCTCCTAGGCGACTAACGAAGCGTCGGGGACAAGCCGCCATGGAAACTTCGTCAAAAGTATTGACCGTCCGCGTCCGGATACACTGGGTAAGCGTCCGGGAAACACACCTAACTGATGCCATCGCTTGAGGCTATGGTGTCCACTCAAATTAAGTGGGCACCATTTTCAGCCATTCTAGGTGGGCATGCGCATTGGCACTGAAACCGTAATGGCGCGGGCTGTTGTAATGTTAGGTGCGGCGAGTAGGTACTGTGCTCATCTGTTTGCCAATTCCCGCACGACACGGCTCTGAAGCCGATTGGATGCCGAGCAACTTCAAGCTCTCGTGCTGGGGTGGGTAGCCTTGGAAAAGAATCGGTGCTGGTAGCTCAATCACGATGTTTTAGGCCATGGCCTTGGGGCCAATCTGTTAGTCGCCGCTGAGAGTCTGCTCTGGCACAATCAGCGGCATGATTTCTTCGACCAACCTCGACCAGGTGCCCCCAGAACAGTTTCGCGCCATGGCCGAACGGGGCATGCAGTTGCTGTTCCTAGTCGATGCCACCGGCAAGAAGAACCACCGTCTGAAACGAGTGTTGAATCGCGACGCTTTTCCGAAAGAATTGACTAATAAGAAACGATTTATGAGCGAACGAGCCCAACGCAAGTCAAATAGCCACAAACTGAATGAGATCCCCGAAGCTGTGATCCTGCAACTCGGCAAGCGCTCGGATCGCGATCTTTCGGTTGAATGTGGTATTTCGGCTTACTTCTTGAAGCAGAAGCGGCTTGCCTTGGGTATCGACCAGTTCAAACGTGGTGTATACCCGGAAGAAATGGTTCAGCTGCTGGGGAAGGTTACTGACCGGGAGGTCGGTGAGCAGTTTGGGTACCATATCGCAACCGTCTGTGCACTTCGAAAAAAAATGGGCATAGCCTCCACGGTTAAGCCTGCAACCACACCAACTCAAACGCCCAACGCAAAAAAACGCGAGATAGTAAAATTGCCGCAGGAGCTGGTCAGTCAGCTGGGGGTGCGATCTGATCAGGACCTATCCACTGAGTTCGGTTTCACCCTGCACTACCTGAAGAAAGAGCGCAAAGCCCGGGGCATTTCGAGTGTAAATGTGCCTAAGTACCCCGAAGAAATGTTGTCCTTGCTTGGGAAGGTAGCCGATCGTGATTTGGTGGCCAGGTTTGGCTACTCATCAACCACACTTTCAATACTTCGAAAGAAGTTGGGGATCAAGCGGCACCATAAGGTCTGGACGGCCGAACGCATTGCGTTACTGGGCAAAATTAAAGACTCAGAGGTCGCGGCCTTGCTCGGCGGCGCATTTACAAAAGGATCGGTCGGTCAATGTCGTCGCTCCCTGGGAATACCTATTTGCCGAGGACCAAGAAATGGCGCCCCAACTGCCCTTTTCCTCTCGCTCAGTCGGGGCTTAACCAGCGGGAAGATGGAAGCATTGCCAAGCGCACAACCAGGTGAGACCGGACAATTGACTCAATTTCCGCTAGTCCCTGGTTCAGAAGCCAATTCGTTTCAAGCCTAAGCCAAAGGATTAAAAAAAGCCCCAGCACATGGCTGGGGCTTTTGTTAGACCAACTAACGCTTAGAAGCGATAGGTCAGGCCGAGGCCGAGGCCGTGTGCGCTGTTTTCATACTTGGCGTTGTAGGTGGTGTTTACACCTGGGGCAAGAGGCTTCGAGCTGCTGACTTTAACGTCTTCCTCCATCAGGTAGGAGTATGCCATGTCGACAGTGATGTCTTCGGTTGGGCTCCAGCCAGCACCAAGGCTGAACACGGTGCGGTCGCCGGTCGGGATCCGTGGCGAACGATCTTCGTTGTTGGTAGGCGACTGGTCGACCGAGAGGCCGGTACGCAGAGTCCATTCTTTGTTGACCTTGTAGCTAGCACCGATGGCGTGGGCCCAAGTGTCGTGCCAGTTCTGTGGCTCACTGATAGTGCCAATTGCGCCAGAGCTGCCGCCCAACTGCGCAGGTACGCCACTATTGTTGACTGTGATGTCCTCCAGGCGGCTCCAGCGGGTCCAGGTGCTGCCGACGTAAAGGGTCACGTCGTCGGTCAGCTCGTGGGTAACCGAGAAATCCACGGACTCAGGGGTCTTGATTTTCAGTGAGGCATCAAACTTGGTGCCACTGAAAACGCTGAACGGAGCACCAGTGATCCTTGTTTTGCCGTCGAGCTTGTAATCAACCATCGAGTGGTAGGTTAGACCTAGACGCGTGCTGTCAGTGGCCTGGATCATGACGCCGATGTTGTAGCCAACGGCAGTGTCGTCCCCGCTGATTTTCACTTCGCCGTCGTTCGTACCAGCAAAGTTGCTGCGGACATCAGACTTCAATGTGCCGTCAATACGGTTGATGGTCGGACCGAAACCGATCGAAATCTTGTCATTGAAGGCGTAGCTGACGGTCGGCTGCAGAGTCACAACCGAAACTTTGCTGTAGCTACCGAAGTAACGGCCGGCAAATCCGTTTTCATAATCGGTGGCCAGGCCGAACGGTGCGTAAATACCAAATCCGACCGCCCATTGATCATCAATTGGCTTGACGTAATAGCCCATCGGTACGCCAACGGTGGGAACCATGTCGCCATCGAAGCTGCCGCCTGGGGAATTGCTGCCGTCTCTGCTGATATCTGACTTGGCGAGAATGGCAGCCGCGCCTACGGTCACTTGTTCCCGCTTAAGGCGTGCCATACCGGCTGGGTTACCAAATACAGTGCTGGCGTCATCGGCAGAAGAAGAGCGGCCGGCAAAACCAGTGCCCATCCCGCTGATGCTTTGTTCGTTAAGAGCGAATCCAGCGGCGAAGAGTTGAGTGGATGCCACGGCCACAGCGAAACCGATGGTGTTCTTGAGAAGCACTTTTTTCATTATTATTAATCCTTGGTGGTCAGCGCCGACGAAATTACCAATAAAATGCTCGCAACGCCATAGCCTGCCTGAATTCAACACATAAGTGCAACGCTCACCCCTGTATGCACTTCGTACGGCGTCTTCCAGCCCAAGCGCTTGCGCGGGCGTAGATTGATCCTCGCTACTGTGGATGTGCTGATGCGGCTGCCGACGCAGCGCGCCAGTGAGATCGCCGAGTTGTTGCCGCATAACTGGCTGCCGTTACGCAACCTGTAATGCCCGTTCGCTTACTACACTGGCCCACTTGGTGACGCAGAACCAGGCTCCCAAGTCGGCGAGGAGTGTCTTGCCAAACCCCGACTATATGGAGGGCGTCAAAGGCAGAAGGATCACTTTCTCGCTGGAAAGCGCCCTCAGCTCTGCAACCTCAAACATAAGGCGCTGATTCACTGAAGCGACTTTTGCCAGCTCCGCTAACAACTGATCGTTTTCAGCACGAAGCACTCTATTTTTCTCTCTCTCGCTCACCAGAGCCAGATGCTTCAAATCACGCTGGGCCCGCACCGATTTGCCTACAAGTGTGCGGATCCTCTCAGCCACCGCTGGATAGGTGTTATGAATGAGAGCAGGCGTTACACCTGCTGCACGTGCAACTGATGCGATAGAAAGCTTTTCGTCGGCAGCGACCATCCCATCGACGGCCTTATCAAGAGCGTCGAGAGTTTTTGACCTGGAACGGCCTGAAGGCCGCTGCTTAGTGGGATCAGCCATTCAGGGCCTCTTCAGAAGCATCGTTAAGTGGAGAAAGTCCCAAGCTCGTGAGGACATCGAACGCAACCTGTAAATCGCGCTCAGCGCGCTGCTTAACCGCAGGGCCGGCGTCTTCGATTTTGATTAGCTCTTCCTGCTGGAGGTAAATGTCCTGCCAAGTACCCGCGAAGAACTCGTCAATCACAGAGTGCTTGCAGCCAGGGCATCGAGTGGCCTCATATAATCCAGCTCCACCGCAGCCTCGCTCTGTCGCCAGACACCAGCCATGGCCAGTCGCGCGAATGTTGGCTTGAGGAGCAGTTTGCGCAAGCAAAGCAGCCCTACTCTTAATTGGTATTGCTCGTAGCTCAACTATCTTTTCACCGGCACCTCCAGCCAATGGCTGATCGTCGAGCCAGGATTCAATCAAGTCTATTTTAAACTCAGTCATCTGCTGCAAGATTTCATCAAATAGGGCGAGATCTTGCTGGGGGTTAGACGCATAAAGTTGGGTCATGCTCATACTGGTGTGTTTAAACTGCCACTTGAGATAGATCAGCGAAGTACGCCCCATACGCGACTCAACAAAGCACCTTGCATACGTTCGCCTGCACTGATGCGTCCTCAACGGCCATTCGCTCCCAGCCGCTTTAGCTAGGCGGTCGAAGGCCGCGTTGGATCCCTGGTCACTAAGAGCGTCAACATGCTTATCCTTGAGATTACCGCCCTCAGCATGTCGACCGAGAAATAACTTATTTGAGTCCTTCCGAGCCTTGTGCAATCGCAGAAGGTGTTCACCCGGATCACAAGGAGCAGTGTTTTTTACCAGGCTTCGAATTTCAGTCTCTAGCTCCTTTCTTAAGGGAGCAGAATATTTTGCGAATAGTTCCAGAGCATTCAACGTCAATTCAGGGACAAGATACTCAACCTTCCCTTTACCGGTCTTATGCTCAATCGTAGAAACCCAACAAAATAACACTCCATCTTTAATTTCCCTACGCCAGGCGCCAACCTCGATTCCAATTGCCTCATCGTTGCGCATTCCGCTAGTAATCGAAACGATGTACAGAACGGCATTCCGGCAACGAATAATCATTCGATGGTCGCTAGGGTGATATGCAATTCCATTAATCGCCAACTCGTTCTTCATCTCATGAACAATTCTTTCACAATGGTTGAAGATTTTTGACTGCTCAGCGTGAGGAATGATATCTGTCCGCCCTACGCCCCTATTCGCGGACTCCACCCCTTTGACTTTGCCTATCCCGCAAACACGCCATAACGAAGACTCCCCCCAAGGGTATCTTGAAATGGGGTGCAATGTATCCGCAGAAAACATCCAGAGAAAGTCTATAACCCGCAACCGCCCATACAGCGGAAGAGGTCGCAATTTCAGCTCTTCCTTGCATAGATAGATATAATTACTAATATGAATTTGGCGCATTTCAGAAAAGTTAGAGACACCTACGCTGGCCAACCAACGCAGGAAAGGCATGACACTAGCAACAGCAAATGTCGTTATACCCCTTGCAATTGGAGGCCGAGATTTTGGAAGCCCTCGCTTAAACCATGCGTAGGTAATAGCTTTGCTATCATCAATCAGTGCCGGCGGGAGGCTCATATCCCAACTAATAAACTTGTTGGATCTGGCAACGTTCGCTTGATCGAAGAATGGGCGAAGATCCCATTGAGCATCGCCAAACCTACTAAGTACGAGCGTTTCGCCACGCTCATTTACGATAGCACTAATGACGATAGCATCCCGTTCCATCGGACTTAAACCGTCAGCTGTAACTGGTTGAGCTACAAGGACGTCATATGCCTTCAGTACAGCATTAGCGGTACGAATATTCAAATCACACCGCTCTGTTTTTTGTTCATGAATTCAATCTTTTTTGCCCAGAAAGGATGCGGATCGGATTCAGCCTTGATCCGGGCCCGGCCAACTAATGCTCTATCAAACTTCCGAGAAGTAAAATCGTCAATAAGCTTGATATATTGAAGCTGACGCGCTCTCCACGCTTCCCATTCATCCGTGAGAAAATATGCAATCTCTGCATGTAAAAATTGCTGATAGCTAAATAACCGGTGCAAATCTTCTAGCGAACCTACAATTGCGTAGCTGGGACAACCAAGGCAGTGAATGAACTCAGAACAGTGATTCACACCATCTTTAGGCGCAAAGTTTCCGTATAGGCTATCCTTACAACCGCCTGGCGGGGTCGGAGTGATGTCGATGCCACGAAGCTTTTCAGGAAACGCCTCACCAATAAATATTGCGCCTTCCGTTTTAATCTCATCATTGATTCTGAGATAGTGATTATCTGCTACAGCGGTAGAATGCCCCATGACAGATGAAACTTCTAAGATATCACCACCACTAAGTTTCCATAGTCGGCTTTCCATAGTTTTTCGTAGCCGACTAAGAGTTACAACAAGCTGGCCGCCCTCATCATCTAGAAGGCCATGCCGCTGACAGATTCTTTTAGCTGTTACATATAGCGCACCAGGGGTAAGAGCGACGACCTCATTTGCGCGTCCCCTCTGCCCTGAGCGATATAGCCAAATGTAAGAGCTGATTTCATTAGATGCAAGCGCTACGAGCGGCTTGCTTATTTCGAGCGCCTTATTCAACACCGCAACCCCATCGAGCGGTACAGCGCTAAATTTGTCTAGCAGATTTGTCTGCCGAACTGTTTTGCTTTGAGCACCTTTACCCCGACGTTTTACGGTCGTAATCAACCTGAGATTGGGCATGAAAGGATGAGGCTTGAGTGCATCTCTGGTCATTTCCAGCAGCGGAGTAGTGTTAACTCCTGACCTTGCAGCTGTTAACAGCAGCAACACAGCCATTTCTTCCGCACTGTTACCGGAAAACCTATTTTTATGAATAGCTACGAGGTCGGATTTCAATGCCCGAACCAGCCTCTGCATTTCCGCCATTGAAAGAGGGTCAGCATCCTTAGTGGTCTTGTCATTGAAAGGAAATGGATTTGGAGGAAGAAGCTCGTCAATGTCCGATTCAATAAAGCCGTATTCAGCTAACGCAATAATCAGCGATTTGAAGCTGGTGTAATAATTCTTTGCGGTCGAGCCTTTTGGATACTTCAACTTCAGCCAAGAGATAAAGCGTTCTAGATGGCGCTTTGTCAATCCGTTCGGCGTAAGTGGTGGCGATTTAAGAGCTTCACTTTTTAAGAACCCAAAAAAGAACCTTAACCCATTTACAGAATACCCAATCAAGGTTGCTACCGAGTAATTCCCCCCACCTAGAAGCATCCTAATTACGTGCAGACTCTGGATCGCCCATGCATCAAATCCTAGGCCAATATATTGAGAGTGATCGATTTTTCTGTGGTTTCTCGGATTTTTAGGTAACGCAACTTTTAATTGTTCATCGACCGCCTCGACGCCCTTAGTGATGGTTTCTAAAGTAGCTTTGTATTTCTTAATTCTGGCCAAGTAGCAGCCCTCAGATCTGCGTTATGGGGGCTGACATAAACATCATATCGATCTCATCCTCGTACGCCAGCACGGATTGAGCCTCAAGCTGATTTATCAGATGAAGGTAAATCATAGTTGTCTGAACATCCGAATGGCCCATTCGATCTCTAACATACAACAATGGCTCGCCCTCAAAATCTTTACTTTTTCGAAGAGCAAGTAATGTATACGTGCCATAGGTATGTCGCAGCATATGAGCGCGAACATAGATCCCGCACTTCTTCTCATAAGACTTCATTACGTCGACAACTGCGTCTTTTGAGTAGTGCCTACCTTCATTCGTAAGAATCAACGCACTAACATTCCCGTCACCGAATCTTTTACGCATTTCTCTCTGATGGAGAGAGTAAGACCACATATCCTCCATCAGCGACCAAGGTACGTCGATGGTTCTAGGGCGGTCATATTTGATATGCATATCTGTGGGTTCTAGAGCGACGCTAATCATTTGCCCTTTACGCAAGCCTTTCTGCAATTTTGGGTTGAATACATATTTCAGTGGGAACGACCTAGCCTCACATGAGCGAAGGCCAGTTCTTACCATGAGATGGAAAAGTATTCGGTGGCTTGGGTCGGCATCTAAGCCAAGGCATTCCTTGACCTGATCCTTTGTTAAAAATTTGGTTAGCCGCTTTTGGGCCCTAACCATCACCGACGGCTTGGTGCTTTGGGCATTCGGTCGCGTAACGTGAGAGAGCAATCCGGAATGGGCAGATGTCCTGACCCGTCTCTCACCGAATGGCAGCACAGCGATCAAATTGCGCTGCTTAGCCCAGCGATAGAAACGCACGATCAATGCGAGGCGGTTATTAACGGTGCGGGGATCAAGCGAAAGCTCGCCACTCGACCAGTCTCGGTACCTCGAAAGCACACTCAGGCCGTTGGCCGCGCTTTCTTCGTCCCATTTCAGACCATTGGCTTCCAGGAACGCGAAGTAATCATAAAGACGTCGACCGTAGGCCTCCCAAGTCAGACGGCTCAGCGCTTCGCCAGACTCAACGAGTGCGTGCCAAAGGAAGGATTGCGCGGGTTCCACCGGCCAACCATCCCCCGCGATCAGCAGCGGAAATCCTTCAAATGAGCGACCGGCCAACGCTAGGTCTTTAGTTGCAAACAGCAGTCTCATACAAAGCCCTAGCCACAGAATACTCAGCACTATGAAAGCCAGTTAATTGCGGTTTCAGAGGTGCGTAGAAAGTGATGCGGACTGTACAAGATTTACTAACGATTTCTACCCCTCAGATCAACATTGCAGAGTATGACAAGTGGGCCGAGAGCGCATCACAAGTGGCCTAGAGGCCGAGCTGGCTAAGCACACGGGCATTGAGATTCACGGTGGCAATTTGCGGGTCGTCTTCATGTGGCGCCGCATCCGCTGCCGCGAGTCTCTCGGGCTGCCGGTAACCAAGGCCAACATCAAGCATGCCGCCCTTCTCCGGGCGGCGATTCTTCATGAGATCAAAATCGGCACTTTCGAATACGGGCGTCACTTCCCGAACTCGAAGCACGCAGCTAACTACAGCAATGCAAAGGACGAACGCCTGGCTGCCCTAGCAGAGCGATACAAGCCGCTGAAGGCCATCGACATCACTCCTATGACTGAGGAGAAATACTCCTATGCCATCGATATTTGCGTTGACCTGGTGGGCGGGGATCGACTGGCCGGCATCCTGCTGCCTGAAGACATCCACGTTCTTCGAGCACGCCTGATTGAAACCAGAGCCCCCTCGACCGCCAACCACTACCTCGCCACTTTCGCCGGCTTCCTAACCTGGTGCGAGAGCAACAACTACTGCATGGCCGGTCTCGCTGCCGCCTGCACACGCTTCGCAATGAGTGACAAAGAGCCGGACCCGCTTACCCATGATGAGGTTGACCTGCTGATCTCGAAAGGCTGCCTGCACCCGCAAGACGCCGCAGCTATCACCTTGGCTGTATATACCGGACTCCGCCCCGGCGAACTCTGCGCGCTGGCTGTGGAAGACATCGACCTGCAGGCTGGGAAGATCGAAGTAACCAGGGCAATCACCGCCGACGGCACCTTCAAGCTCCCCAAGACGGGCAAGCCCCGCACTGTGCTGCTGATGGAGCCGGCGATCGAGGCCTGCAGAACACTGATCACCATCGTGGCAAAGCACCCCAAGCGGGATATTCGCGTGTACCACAATCGGCACGAATGGCGAGACGAGTCGGCCACCCCGCTCCTATCCCCGAGCACGCAGGCAAGGAAGCAGGTGATCAATGAGTGGTTCGTCTCAACTGCCTGGAACACGAAATGGGCAGGGATTCAGCGTCGCGCCGGGATACGACCTAGGCGCCCGTACCAGACGCGACACACCTATGCCTGCTGGTGCCTGACTGCCCGAGGAAACCTTGCGTTCATCGCGAAGCAGATGGGGCACAAGGACTTCACAATGCTGGTCGAGGTGTACGCAAAGTGGATGGATGACGAATCACCCACTGAGCTGGAAAGGATCTGGGAAAACCTGCGCCACAGCAGGAGAGGACAACAGTAAACAGCAAGCAACTGGCCCATCCAGTTTGCCCAGAAACGAAGAAAGGGCCTAAAAAGGCCCCTTCAATACGACGCAAAAAATTAGTGAGCAGCAATCATGTGCGGCTTCTCAATCCCCAAACGCGCGCAAGCCTCTTGCAGCTTCTGATCCGCCTCTTGGAAACTACGCACTCGCGCCAAAGTAAAATCCTTCCCACAGCTGGCGCTGTTTTTCCGGGATTCCTCGATTTTTGCTCTGAGCTCGCCAGCTACCAGACTTTTCATGCTGAGACTCCATTCAGGGAGATAACGTAATCGTTGTTGCTGTAGTAAGCATCCCGGGCATATTGCAGGTGATGCTTGTAAGTCGCACCGTCATGTTTGACCGTTGCGGCGTGAACCTGTCCCACTCCTTGTGCGACAAGGATACGTTCGAACATCTGATCGAAGATTTCAACCATCCGGCTTAGATTTTCCTGGACTGATTGATCTTCAAAATCTTCTACAAAGCAATAATAGCCACCGGGGCCAGCCATGGGCCACCGAGGACGATGATAGAGCAGAACCGTTGGCTTCAATGGGTCCACAGAGACTACACGCCCAACGCCATCGTCGCCGGGAATAGGGTCCAAAAGGAACCAGAACCATAAGGTTGCTGCAGCACTCATCGCAAATCGCCCAACAGCAAGCTCGACGTCCGCCTGCGTTGTGCACAAGGCCTGGATCAATCTCACCAACTGGTGAATTTCCCCGCCGCCGTTGGCTCGGATATAGATTAGCAACTGCTCTGCTGGCTGGGCGTTCTGCAGCTCATGAATTACTGGACCAACAGTCTCAGCGCTCACCATGCCGCGAAGCTCGATCACACGCCTGTCTGGAGTGACAGCTGCATTGATCTCACATTCAGATGAATCTTCTGCGGCAGCTGTCACAACATCCATGAACACCCCAGTGGCATATTCCAAAATTGGGCCGAGATTCTACGGGAGCATAACGCCACCACCTAAGACAATATAAGCATAAGAGAAACTAAATTCCACTACCTGTGGAATATGAAGGTAGTGAATCACTACTAACACTGTACATGCATACAGCTATTTGATCAGCTGGTTTGCTCGCTGACCTCTGCTTTCCAAGGTGCCCGACGCAGCCTGTGCGTGATAATCTTTAAGCCACTCAAGCATGCCTGGGTTGCGATGGCTGAAAAGCCGCTTTTCACAATGCCCCAAAATTGCCCCACGAATTACCGAAAAGCGCTATAAGCCATTGATGAACAAAGCAATTTCTGATTTTTCCGCACACACACCAATGATGCAGCAGTACTGGAAGCTGAAAAATCAGCACCCGGACCAGCTGATGTTCTACCGCATGGGCGACTTCTACGAAATCTTCTACGAAGATGCGAAGAAAGCCGCGAAACTGCTGGACATCACCCTGACCGCGCGCGGTCAGTCGGCCGGCCAGTCGATCCCCATGTGCGGGATTCCATTCCATTCGCTGGAGGGCTACCTGGCCAAGCTGGTCAAGCTTGGCGAATCGGTGGTGATCTGCGAGCAGATCGGCGACCCGGCCACCAGCAAGGGCCCGGTGGAACGCCAGGTGGTGCGCATCATCACCCCCGGCACGGTCAGTGACGAGGCCCTGCTCGACGAGCGCCGAGACAACCTGATCGCCGCCCTGCTCGGTGACGAACGCCTGTTCGGCTTGGCGGTGCTGGACATCACCAGCGGCAATTTCAGCGTGCAGGAGATCAAAGGCTGGGAAAACCTGCTGGCCGAGCTCGAGCGCCTGAACCCGGTAGAGCTGCTGATCCCCGACGATTGGCCGCGCGACCTGCCCGCCGAGAAACGCCCGGGTGCCCGTCGCCGCGCGCCGTGGGACTTCGACCGCGATTCGGCGCGTAAGGCCCTGTGCCAGCAATTCGCGACCAAGGACCTCAAGGGCTTTGGCTGTGACAAGCTGACCCTGGCAATCGGCGCCGCTGGCTGCCTGCTGACCTACGCCAAGGAAACCCAGCGTACGGCCCTGCCGCACCTGCGCAGCCTGCGCCACGAGCGCCTGGATGACACGGTGATCCTCGACGGCGCCAGCCGCCGTAACCTGGAACTGGACGTCAACCTGGCCGGCGGCCGCGACAACACCCTGCAATCGGTGATCGACCGCTGCCAGACCGCCATGGCCAGCCGCCTGCTGACCCGCTGGCTGAACCGCCCGCTGCGCGACCTCAAGGTGCTACAGGCACGCCAGGACTCGATCCGCTGCCTGCTCGACGGCTACCGCTTCGAAAAGCTGCAGCCGCAGCTCAAGGAAATCGGCGATATCGAGCGGATCCTCGCCCGTATTGGCCTGCGCAATGCCCGCCCGCGTGACCTGGCGCGCCTGCGCGACGCCCTCGGCGCCCTGCCCGAGCTGCAGAACGCCATGAGCGAGCTGGAAGCGCCGCACCTGGCACGCCTGGCCGCCATTACCGGCACCTACCCGGAGCTGGCCAGCCTGCTGGAACGCGCAATCATCGACAACCCGCCAGCGGTCATCCGCGACGGCGGCGTGCTCAAGGCCGGCTACGACAGCGAGCTGGACGAACTGCTGGCGATCAGCGAGAACGCCGGCCAGTTCCTCATCGACCTGGAAACCCGCGAGAAGGCCCGCACGGGCCTGGCCAACCTCAAGGTCGGCTACAACCGTGTGCACGGCTACTTCATCGAGCTGCCGACCAAGCAGGCCGAGCAGGCACCGGGCGACTATATCCGCCGCCAGACCCTCAAGGGCGCCGAGCGTTTCATCACGCCCGAGCTCAAGGCCTTCGAGGACAAGGCGCTGTCGGCCAAGAGCCGCGCCCTGGCGCGCGAGAAGATGCTCTACGACGCGCTGCTGGAAACCCTCATCAGCCACCTGGCCCCCCTGCAGGACAGCGCTGCCGCACTGGCCGAGATCGACGTTCTGAGCAACCTTGCCGAGCGTGCGCTGAACCTCGACCTGAACTGCCCGCGCTTTACCGACGAGCCGTGCCTGCGCATTGAGCAGGGCCGCCACCCGGTGGTCGAGCAGGTGCTGACCACGCCGTTCGTTGCCAACGACCTGGGCCTGGACAACAGCACGCGCATGCTGATCATCACCGGCCCGAACATGGGCGGTAAGTCCACCTACATGCGCCAGACCGCCCTGATCGTGCTGATGGCGCACATCGGCAGCTTCGTCCCGGCCGCCAGCTGCGAGCTGTCGCTGGTCGACCGCATCTTCACCCGCATCGGCTCCAGCGACGACCTGGCCGGCGGGCGTTCGACCTTCATGGTCGAGATGAGCGAAACCGCCAACATCCTGCACAACGCGACCGACCGTAGCCTGGTGCTGATGGACGAAGTCGGCCGCGGCACCAGCACCTTCGACGGCCTGTCGCTGGCCTGGGCCGCCGCCGAGCGCCTGGCCGAGCTGCGTGCCTACACCCTGTTCGCCACCCACTACTTCGAGCTGACCGTGCTGCCGGAGAGTGAACCGCTGGTGGCCAACGTGCACCTGAACGCCACCGAGCACAACGAGCGAATCGTCTTCCTGCATCACGTTCTGCCTGGCCCTGCCAGCCAGAGCTATGGCCTGGCCGTGGCGCAGCTGGCGGGTGTGCCGGCGCCAGTGATCCTGCGCGCACGCGAGCACCTGGGCCGGCTGGAAACCACCAGCCTGCCCCATGAGGCACCGGTGACCAAGAAGGCCAAGGACGAGCCGCAAGTCCCACACCAGAGCGACCTTTTCGCCAGCCTGCCACACCCGGCCATCGAGAAGCTGGGCAAGCTGGACTTGGATGACATGACCCCGCGTCAAGCTATCGAAATGCTATATCAACTAAAGAACCTGTTATAACGGCGCCCACTACAAGCTGGTAGAATCCGCCGCGGTTTGCTGGTGCTGCAGGTTATTAGCCTGGCCTGCAGCCACATGCCTGTAAACCGCGCGGCCCTGAGAGGAAGGGCCGCCGCCGTCGCCTGAGGAGAGAACTAGAAATGACCTTCGTCGTCACCGACAACTGCATCAAATGCAAATACACCGACTGCGTGGAAGTCTGTCCGGTGGACTGCTTCTACGAAGGCCCGAACTTCCTGGTGATTCACCCGGACGAGTGCATCGACTGTGCACTGTGCGAGCCTGAGTGCCCAGCCCAGGCGATCTTCTCGGAAGACGAGATCCCTGCCGGCATGGAAAACTTCATCGAGCTCAACGCCGAGCTGGCGGAAATCTGGCCGAACATCACCGAGCGCAAGGATGCCCTGCCCGACGCTGAAGAGTGGGACGGCAAGACCGGCAAGATCGCCGATCTGGAGCGCTAAGCGCCCGAACACAAAAAAGGCCCGCAACGGGCCTTTTTTCATTTTCTGCGGGCAAAAAAAAGGGGCGGTTTGACCCGCCCACATTTTTTCCGTAGTCCCTGCTTGTCCCAAACATCATCCTGATGAAATCGCTTCTTGCGATGTCCCTGGCCTTCTCCCTGAAAGCCTGTGCATGTCCGTGTGCACAGTTCGAATACTAGCGAGTTCCCTGAGGCAGGCAACTGCGAGATCTCTCAGGATGTTACTGGGGACACATTTCCACATAACCAAAAAACGTATTAATTTCAGTAAGTTAAGAAAAAGCGGGATCAAAAAACGACTTTGATTTACTGGTAGTTACACAGATGGCTTACATAAAGAGTAAGCAAAGGCTTACACGCCGTGCATCAGGGGTAGCGCCGTACACATTCCTCGGCTTCAGAATTACGCCAGTCATTGCCGGCCTCTTCGCGGGACAAGCCCGCTCCTACAGGTAATTGCGATCTCCCGTAGACGCGGGCTTGCCCCGAAAACAAAAACGCCCCGAGGTCATCGGGGCGCTTCAGATACCGTTAAGCCAGGCTTACTGGAACAGCGACTCGCTGGAAAGCCCGTTCTTCTCGAGGATCTCGCGCAGGCGCTTAAGCCCTTCCACCTGGATCTGCCGCACACGTTCGCGGGTCAGGCCGATCTCCAGGCCAACATCTTCCAGGGTGCTGCTCTCATGCCCACGCAGGCCGAAGCGGCGAACCACAACCTCACGCTGCTTGTCGGTCAGCTCACCCAGCCACTGATCAATGCTCTGCGACAGATCATCGTCCTGCAGCAATTCGCACGGATCGGTCGGGCGGTCATCGGTCAGGGTGTCGAGCAGGGTCTTGTCCGAGTCCGGGCCAAGCGACACGTCAACGGAAGACACACGCTCGTTCAGGCCCAGCATGCGCTTGACCTCGGCGACCGGTTTCTCCAGCAGGGTGGCGATTTCTTCAGGCGACGGCTCGTGGTCGAGCTTCTGGGTCAGTTCCCGCGCGGCGCGCAGGTAAACGTTGAGCTCCTTGACCACGTGGATCGGCAAGCGAATGGTGCGGGTCTGGTTCATGATCGCCCGCTCGATGGTCTGGCGGATCCACCAGGTCGCGTAGGTCGAGAAGCGGAAACCGCGCTCCGGGTCGAACTTCTCCACCGCGCGGATCAACCCCAGGTTGCCCTCCTCGATCAGGTCGAGCAGCGACAGGCCACGGTTGACGTAACGACGGGCAATTTTCACAACCAGGCGCAGGTTGCTTTCGATCATGCGCTTGCGGCCGGCAGGGTCACCCTTTTGCGACAGGCGCGCAAAGTGCACTTCCTCTTCCGGCGAAAGCAGAGGCGAGAATCCGATCTCGTTGAGATACAGCTGGGTGGCATCGAGCGCCCGGCTGTAATCGATGTACTTGTGTTGCTTGAGCGAAGAGCCCGACTTCGCTCTGGTCCGAACCGACGGTACAGCAGGTTCGTCTGACACCACATCCGTTTCCAAAACGATACCCGTCTCCATGAGGAGGACGTCATCGTCGATGTCAAACTCCGGCGCTTCTTTACTGAGAGCCATTGTTATAGTCCTTTGCTGAGTTCGAACTCAGACTCTTGCGGCGCCTGTCTCCCTGGCAACGCAGGAGCCCGTCCCCTCTACATCCAAGGAACAGGCCGGGGTACAACAATCAACGGCGTGGCAGGAACTGGAGCGGATCGACGGGTTTACCTTGGCGGCGAATCTCGAAATGCAGCTTCACCCGATCTGTGCCCGTAGACCCCATTTCAGCAATCGACTGCCCTGCCTTGACCTGCTGCCCCTCCCGAACCAACAGCCTGCGGTTGTGACCGTAGGCACTGACGTAGGTGTCGCTGTGCTTGATGATGATCAGTTCGCCGTAGCCCCGCAAGCCACTCCCGGCGTAGACCACCGCACCATCAGACGCAGCAAAAACAGGCTGTCCCAAATCACCGGCGATATCAATGCCTTTATTCAAACTACCGTTTGAAGCAAATTTTCCAATGAGCACGCCATTGGCCGGCCACGTCCAGTTCCCCACCGCACGCTCTGCGGCGGGCACCGTGGTAACCGCCGGGGCAGGCGTGGCGGGCGTTGTTGGCGTCGTTTTTCCGCCGTTTTCAGCGGGGGTGATAGGTGTTCCGGCAGGGCGACGAATGACCGTTGTCCGGCTCGATGAGGACGGGCTGGAGACCACGGTACTGCTGCCGGTGGAGCCACTGCTGAAACGGATGGCCTGGCCCGGGCGGATGGTGTACGGGGCGGCAATGCCGTTGCGCGCTGCCAGCTCCTTGTAGTCCCAACCATAGCGGAATGCGATGGAGAACAGCGTATCGCCAGGCTTGACGACGTACTGCCCCGAAGTCACTGCCGGGCGCTTGGGCGCAGTAGTGTTTCGATCGACCACGCGCGCACCGCTGGAGCTCGTGCTGGAGCAACCTGTCAGCAAGGTGCCCATGGCCAGTGCAATCAGCAGAAGCTTGAAAGCCGACCGATCCTTGCGCTGCCGAATGACTGTGTGCCCCACCCGCGCTCCCCTCATGGTGCCGAAAATCAATAAGACGATAAGAAATGCAATATTGTTGCAATTATAACCAAGCCAAGCGGCAATGGCAGGGCCCAGGTCCCGCCAGATAGACAGGGCCGCGCCGCAAGAATTCGTTGCTGCTGTAAATATTCCTGGCGGCTCAGGCCAGCGGACCGTTGAGCAGCGGCACGAAACGCACCGCGCCCAGTACGCGACGGGAGAAGCCGTCCTCTTCGCGCACGATCAGCATCAGCTGCTGCACCTCGCCGGCCGGGCCTACCGGAATCACCATGCGCCCCCCCGGCGCCAGTTGGTCGAGCAGCGCCTGCGGCACTTCCGGTGCCACTGCGGTGACGATGATGCCATTGTAGGGCGCCAGCGCCTGCCAGCCATCACAGCCATCGCCCCAGCGAAATACCACGTTGCGCAGGTTGAGCTCGACCAGGCGCTCCTTGGCCCGATCCTGCAGCACCTTGATCCGCTCCACCGAGAACACCCGCTCGACCAGCTGGGCCAGGATGGCGGTCTGGTAGCCTGAGCCGGTGCCGATCTCCAGTACCTTGTCCAACGGCCCCGCCTCCAGCAGCAGCTCACTCATGTGCGCCACCATGAACGGTTGGGAGATGGTCTGGTTGTGCCCGATCGGCAGCGCCGTATCTTCGTAGGCCCGGTGCGCCAGCGCCTCATCGACGAACAGGTGGCGCGGGGTACGGCGAATCACGTCAAGCACCTTGGTGTTCGACACGCCTTCCTCGCAGAGGCGCTGGATCAGCCGCTCGCGCGTTCGCTGCGAGGTCATGCCGATACCGCCACGGCGCTGCAGATCATCCTGTTCACGCATCAGAGCAGGCCCTCCAGCCAGCCGTCGAGCTGTTCGAAGGCATCGTTGAACGTACGGTCCAGCTGCAACGGGGTAATCGATACGTAGCCTTGCATGACGGCATGGAAATCGGTCCCCGGCCCGCCATCCTCGGCATCGCCGGCCACGGCGATCCAGTAGCCTTCCTTGCCACGCGGGTTGACTACCTTGGTCGGCGCCGCCGCCCGCGCCCGATGACCGAGGCGGGTCAGCTGGATGCCCCGGATGTGCTCCAGCGGCAGATTGGGGATGTTGACGTTGAGCACGGTGCGCGGCGGCAGTTGCAGGCGCGGCAGTGCCTCGACCAGGCGCCGGGCGATGTGGGCGGCTGTCGGCAGGTTGTCGGGCAGGCGCGACAACAGCGAGAACGCAAGCGAGGTGCCGCCCAGGAAGCGGCCCTCCAGTGCGGCGGCCACCGTGCCGGAATAGATCACGTCATCGCCCAGGTTGGCCCCTAGGTTGATGCCCGAAACCACCAGGTCGACCGGTTCCGGCAACAGTCCATTGAGCCCCAGGTGCACGCAGTCGGTCGGCGTGCCGTTGAGGCTGATGAAGCCGTTGGCCAGGGTCTGCGGGTGCAGCGGCCGGTCCAGCGTCAGCGAACTGCCGGCGCCGCTCTTGTCTTGATCCGGGGCGATCACCACGCACTCGGCATAATCCGCCAGCGCACCGTGAAGCGCGGCGAGGCCAGGTGCCGTAACACCGTCGTCATTCGAAATCAGAATACGCATGGGCTGTCCGTCTGCCCTGCCGGCACCAGATCGACGAGTTCGCGCACCACCACGGTGGCGAAGCATCCGGCCGGAAGGACGAATTCCAGTTGCAGGATATCAGGCTCAGGATAATGCCACGTCAAGCCGCCAATAGGGAGCCGCAGGATGCGCCGTTCGTGACTCATGCCCGCATACGCGAGCCATTGGCAAAGTGCCAAGTGCTGCTCGCCGATCGCGGTCTCCAACTCGGAGGTCGCGCCAGCTGCGGGCGAAGGGCCTTCTCCCCACATCGGGCCGGTGGGATGCAAATCCAGAATTCCCAGGCGAGGATCAGAACATTCCTGCTCGCCCGCTGGAAAGAAACTACGGCTGTCAGTGAACGCCAACAAATCCCCGACCTGGGCGCGCTGCCAGCTGCCATCGGCGACACGCGCCGCCAGCACCTGGTTGAACACGTAGCTGCGCGCCGCCGAAAGCAAGCGCGAACGCACGTTGCGCTGCTCCGGCAGGGCCTTGCGCGATGCCCAGTCCTGGGCATCGTGGACGTTGCCACCGCCGTGCCCGAAACGCTGGCTGCCGAAGTAGTTCGGCACGCCCTGTTGCTTGAGCTGTTCCAGGCGGGAATCGAGGGCCTGGCGGTCAGCTGCCAGGGCGGTCAGGCGCAGGGTGAAGCCATTTGCCGAATGGGCACCACGCTGCAGTTTGCGCTGGTGGCGCACCTGCTTGAGCACGCGCAGGGTTTCGTCTTCAGCACGCGACAGGTCAGGGTCGGCCTTTCCCGGCAGGTGCAGGCTGAACCACTGGCGGGTCAGGGCCTGGCGATCTTTGAGGCCGGCATAGCTGATGGCACGCGCCGGTACGCCGGCGGCTCGGGCCAGGCGACGAGCGGCTTCTTCGGTGTTGAGGTCGCGCTTCTCGACCCACAGCCACAGGTGCTCGCCCTGGCCGGACAGTGGAATGTCCAGCACCTCGTCGACCTGAAAGTCTTCCGCCACGGCCTTGAGCACAGCGCTGCCCAACGATTCGCCCGACGCGCGCGGGCCCAGCAGGTCCAGTTCGGTCATGCTGGCAGCAACAGGGCAACCGAATGCACGGCAATGCCCTCCTCGCGACCGCAGAAGCCCAGTTTCTCGGTGGTGGTGGCCTTGACGTTGACCTGGTCGAGTTCGACCTGCAGGTCTTCGGCGATCAACTGGCGCATGGTTTCGATATGTGGGGCCATTTTCGGTGCCTGGGCGACAATGGTGGCGTCTACGTTGCCAACTTTCCAGCCCTTGGCCTTGACGATAGCGACCACATGACGCAGCAGTACGCGGCTGTCGGCGCCCTTGAACTGCGGGTCGGTGTCAGGGAAGTGCTTGCCGATGTCGCCCAGTGCTGCGGCGCCGAGCAAGGCATCGCTCAGGGCGTGCAGCAGCACGTCACCGTCGGAATGGGCCAGGAGGCCGTATTTGTGGGGGATACGCACCCCACCCAGGGTAATGAAATCACCGTCGCAGAAACGGTGCACATCGTAGCCGTGGCCAATACGCATAGAAAAACGCCCTGATTGAGTCAGGGCGTGATTCTACCTGCTTTGCAGGAGGTTGGGCGGCTTTTGGACCAGGCTGTTACAGCCGTCCCAGTGCCATCGCGTGATGGCGCAGGTGCTCATCGATGAAGCTGGCGATGAAGTAGTAGCTGTGGTCATAGCCAGGCTGCAGGCGCAGGGTCAGCGCATGCCCCCCTTTGCGTGCGGCCTGCTCCAGCGCTTCAGGCTTGAGCTGCTTCTCGAGGAAGTCATCCCGGTCACCCTGGTCCACCAGCAACGGCGGGCACTCGCCTGCAGGCGTTTCCGCCAGCAGCACACTGGCATCCCAATCACGCCAGCGCGCACGGTCTTCACCCAGGTAGCGGCTGAAGGCCTTCTCGCCCCAAGGGCAATCCATCGGGTTGCTGATCGGCGAGAACGCCGACACGGAGCGATAGCGCCCCGGGTTGCGCAAGGCGCACACCAGCGCGCCATGGCCCCCCATGGAGTGGCCGCTGATGCTGCGCTGGTCGGAGGCCGGGAAGTGCGCCTCGATGAGTGCCGGCAGCTCCCGCACCACATAATCGTGCATGCGGTAATGCTGCGCCCAGGGCTGCTGGGTGGCGTTGAGGTAGAACCCGGCGCCGAGGCCGAAGTCCCAGGCGCCGTCAGGGTCGCCCGGTACCTGTTCGCCCCGCGGGCTGGTGTCGGGGGCGACGATGATCAGCCCGAGCTCGGCGGCCAGGCGCTGGGCGCCGGCCTTCTGCATGAAGTTCTCATCGGTGCAGGTGAGGCCGCTGAGCCAATACAGCACCGGCAGTTTTTCACCCTGCTCGGCCTGCGGTGGCAAGTAGACAGCGAACACCATGTCGCAGCCCAGCACCTTGGAGTGATGCCGGTAACGCTTGTGCCAGCCGCCGAAGCTCTTCTGGCAGGAGATGTTATCCAGGCTCATGGCTGACCTCAGAAGTGGATCACGCTACGGATGCTCTTGCCTTCGTGCATCAGGTCGAAGGCCTTGTTGATGTCTTCCAGGCCCATGGTGTGGGTGATGAAGGTATCCAGCGGGATCTCGCCCTTCTCGGCCATGTCCACGTAGCTTGGCAGCTCGCTGCGGCCGCGTACGCCACCGAATGCCGAACCACGCCAGACGCGGCCGGTCACCAGCTGGAATGGACGGGTGGCGATTTCCTGGCCGGCACCGGCGACACCGATGATCACCGATTCGCCCCAGCCCTTGTGGCAGCATTCCAGGGCCGCGCGCATCAGTTGCACGTTGCCGATGCACTCGAACGAGAAGTCCACGCCACCGTCAGTGAGGTCGACGATCACTTCCTGGATCGGGCGGTCGTAGTCTTTCGGGTTGATGCAGTCGGTGGCACCCAGCTGGCGGGCGATCTCGAACTTGGCCGGGTTGATGTCGATGGCAATGATGCGCGAGGCCTTGGCCTTGACCGCACCGATCACGGCCGACAGGCCGATGCCGCCGAGGCCGAAGATGGCCACGGTGTCACCTGGCTTGACCTTGGCGGTGTTGAGCACCGCGCCAATGCCGGTGGTGACGCCGCAACCGAGCAGGCAGACCTTCTCCAGCGGTGCTTCCTTCTGGATCTTGGCCACGGAGATTTCCGGCAGCACGGTGTACTCGGAGAAGGTCGAGGTGCCCATGTAGTGGAACAGCTGCTGGCCCTTGTACGAGAAGCGCGTGGTGCCGTCCGGCATCAGGCCCTTGCCCTGGGTGGCACGGATGGCCTGGCATAGGTTGGTCTTGCCCGAGAGGCAGAACTTGCACTTGCCGCATTCCGGGGTGTACAGCGGGATCACGTGATCGCCCACCGCCACCGAGGTCACGCCCTCGCCGATCGCTTCGACGATCGCGCCGCCTTCATGGCCGAGGATCGACGGGAAGATGCCTTCCGGGTCGGCACCGGACAGGGTATAGGCGTCGGTGTGGCAGACACCGCTGGCGACCACGCGCAGCAGCACTTCGCCGGCCTTGGGCATGGCCACGTCGACTTCGACGATTTCCAGGGGTTTCTTGGCCTCGAAGGCAACGGCAGCACGGGACTTGATCATCACAGGGTCTCCAGACAGTGGATCGGTTCAGTCCCGCAGTGTAATCCAAGCGCTTTTGATGAATAATCCAGGCAAAGCCAAAACATTATTGCCACACAGGGATAATCCATGAGCAGCCGCTGGGAAGGCATCGACGAATTCGTCGCCGTGGCCGAGTCTGGCCAGTTCACGGCGGCAGCCGAGCGCCTGGGCGTGTCGTCGTCGCACATCAGCCGACAGATCGCCCGCCTGGAAGAACGCCTGCAGACCCGCTTGCTGTACCGCAGTACCCGCCGGGTGGCCTTGAGTGAAGCCGGGCAAACCTTTTTGCAGCATTGCCAACGCCTGCAGGACGGCCGCGAGGAAGCGCTACGCGCCATGGGCGACCTGGCCAGCGAACCCAAGGGCCTGCTGCGCATGACCTGTGCGGTTGCCTATGGCGAACGCTTCATCGTGCCGCTGGTGACACGTTTCATGGCGCTGTATCCGCAACTGCGGGTGGAAGTGGAACTGAGCAACCGCACCCTGGACTTGCTGCACGAAGGCATGGACCTGGCGATCCGCCTGGGCCGCTTGGCCGACTCGCGGCTGGTGGCCACCCGCCTTGCGCCGCGGCGGATGTACCTGTGCGCTTCGCCGGCGTACCTGGAGCGCTATGGGCGGCCGCACAGCCTGTCGGAACTGGCCCGGCACAATTGCCTGATCGGCAGTTCGGACCTTTGGGCTTTGCAGCTGGATGGCCGCGAAATCAGCCAGCGGGTGCAGGGCAACTGGCGCTGCAACAGTGGCCAGGCGGTGCTGGATGCGGCGCTGCTGGGGATGGGGTTGTGCCAGTTGCCGGACTATTACGTGCTTGAGCACTTGAACAGCGGCGCACTAGTGCCCTTGCTCGAAGGGCATCAGCCACCGAATACGGCGGTGTGGGCGCTGTATCCGCAGCAGCGGCATCTGTCGCCGAAGGTCAGGCGGCTGGTGGATTATCTGAAGGAAGGGTTGGCTGGGTTGCCCGAGTATCGGCACAGCTGATGTGCTGGCTTGCCCCGCGAAGAGGCCGGTACAGGTATACGACGATCAGCGCCGCCCAGCCCAGCGCTGTCGCAACCACTCCAGGTCTTCCGGCCGGGTGACCTTGATGTTGTCGCTACGCCCTTCGATCAGTCGTGGCGACTGACCCGACCATTCAATGGCCGACGCCTCATCGGTCACCACCACATCGGAAACCAGGCTCTCGGCCAGGGCCCGATGCAGCGCACCGAGGCGGAACATCTGCGGCGTATAAGCCTGCCAGATGGCGCTGCGGTCGACCGTTGCGGCCACCCGCCCGTTGGCATCGGCGCGCTTGAGGGTGTCGCGTGCTGGCACCGCCAGCAGCCCGCCTACCGGGTCATCAGCCAGTTCCGAGAGCAACTTGTCCAGGTCGCTGCGCGCCAAATTCGGCCGCGCCGCATCGTGCACCAGCACCCAGTCGTTGTCCGACGCCCCTTTGGCATGCAACAGCAGCAAGGCATTGAGCACCGAGTCGGCACGTTCGTCACCACCCGGCGCGCGCTGAATGCGCGGGTCGCTGGCGCAACGCAGGCCTGGCCAGTAAGGGTCGTCTTCGGCAATGCTGACCACCACGCCCTTTAGCGAGGGGTGGCCAAGAAAACAGTCGAGGCTGTGCTCGAGGATGGTCTGCCCGGCCAGCTCCAGGTATTGCTTGGGGCGGTCTGCAGCCATGCGGGCGCCGACGCCCGCAGCAGGAATCACGGCCCAGAAGGCCGGTAGTGTTTCAATCATTTTTGCGGCAGCTGGAAGAGGGTTTCGCCCTCTTTGACCATTCCCAGTTCATGACGAGCCCGTTCTTCGACGGTCTCCATACCTTTCTTCAACTCCAGCACCTCAGCATCGAGCACGCGGTTACGCTCCAGCAGCCGTTCGTTCTCGGCATGCTGTTCGTCGATCTGCTGCTTGAGCTCGGCCACTTGCGCCAGGCTGCCGTTACCCACCCAAAGGCGGTACTGCAGGCCACCGAGCAGCAGGAGCAGGACAAGGAACAACCAATAGGGACTGCGCATCAAGGTATCCAGGTTAAAGACCGCCGCACACGGGCGTCATATAGCACGAAGCCTGGCCGAGGCCAGGCTTCGTCGACAGAAACCCGCATGAAGCGTCAGAAATTTCAGAGCGAAACTTCCGACAGCCTCGGCTGCTGTCTTTTTACCATCTCTTGCTTAGCCGCGAAACTCGGCACGACCACGGTAAACCGCTTTCGCGCCCAGTTGCTCTTCGATACGCAGCAGCTGGTTGTACTTCGAAACGCGATCGGAGCGGCACAGCGAGCCAGTCTTGATCTGGCCAGCAGCGGTACCCACGGCCAGGTCGGCAATGGTCGAGTCTTCGGTTTCACCGGAACGGTGAGAGATCACTGCAGTGTATCCGGCAGCCTTGGCCATCTGGATGGCTTCCAGGGTTTCGGTCAGCGAGCCGATCTGGTTGAACTTGATCAGGATCGAGTTACCGATGCCCTTCTCGATGCCTTCCTTGAGGATCTTGGTGTTGGTCACGAACAGGTCGTCACCGACCAGCTGTACCTTGGCACCGATCTTGTCGGTCAGGATCTTCCAGCCAGCCCAGTCGGACTCGTCCAGGCCGTCTTCGATCGAGATGATCGGGAAGCGCTCGGTCAGGCCTTTCAGGTACTCGGCGAAGCCTTCGGCGTCGAACGACTTGCCTTCACCGGACAGGTTGTACTTGCCGTCTTCGTAGAATTCGGAAGCTGCGCAGTCAAGGGCCAGGGTCACGTCGGTGCCCAGCTTGTAGCCGGCTTTCTCGACGGCTTCGGCGATGGCAGCCAGTGCGTCTTCGTTGGAAGCCAGGTTAGGGGCGAAACCACCCTCGTCACCTACGGCGGTGTTCAGGCCACGGGCCTTCAGCACGGCTTTGAGGTGATGGAAGATTTCGGTGCCCATGCGCAGGCCGTCGGAGAAGGTCTTGGCGCCAACCGGCTGAACCATGAACTCTTGAATGTCGACGTTGTTGTCGGCGTGTTCGCCACCGTTGATGATGTTCATCATCGGAACCGGCATCGAGTACTGGCCCGGGGTGCCGTTCAGGTTGGCGATGTGCGCGTACAGCGGCAGGTCCTGATCCTGTGCAGCGGCCTTGGCGGCAGCCAGGGACACGGCCAGGATGGCGTTGGCGCCCAGCTTGGCCTTGTTCTCGGTACCGTCCAGTTCGATCATGGCGCGGTCCAGGGCCTTCTGGTCGGAAGGATCCTTGCCCAGCAGCAGGTCACGGATCGGGCCGTTGATGTTGGCGACGGCTTTCAGCACGCCCTTGCCCAGGTAACGGCTCTTGTCGCCATCACGCAGCTCCAGCGCTTCGCGCGAGCCGGTGGAAGCACCGGACGGCGCGCAAGCGCTGCCGATGATGCCGTTGTCGAGCAGTACATCGGCTTCCACGGTGGGGTTGCCACGCGAATCGAGAACTTCACGACCTTTGATGTCGACGATTTTTGCCATTGTTGTAAGCACTCCAGAATTGACGAAAACAACGCAACTTTAGGGAATTCTTGCCTTGCACCAGGCGGGGACGCAGCAGGCAGGCCTGGCAGAAGCGACCCCTGACCGAACGGTCAGGGGTAGATCGGGGCGTACTTTACCCGAGAAATGAGCCTTGCGCGGCTTTAACCGTCGGAAAACTCATCAAAGACCTGAAAAAATCAGGCCTTGTTCTTCTGGGCCAGGGCCGCCTTGACGAAGCCGCTGAACAGCGGGTGACCGTCACGCGGGGTGGAGGTGAACTCCGGGTGGAACTGGCAGGCAACGAACCATGGGTGATCCTTGGCCTCGACCACTTCGACCAATGCGCCGTCTTCGGAACGACCGGAAACCACCAGGCCGCCATCGACCAGTTGTGGCAGCAGGTTGTTGTTGACCTCGTAACGGTGACGGTGACGCTCGGTGATGATGTCCTTGCCGTAGCAGTCGTGCACCTTGGAACCGGCCGCCAGTTGGCAGTCCTGAGCGCCCAGGCGCATGGTGCCGCCCAGGTCGGAGGCTTCGGTACGGGTCTCGACGGCACCGGTGGCATCGGCCCACTCGGTGATCAGGCCGACCACCGGGTGGCCGCTGTTGCGGTCGAACTCGGTGGAGTTGGCGTCTTTCCAGCCCATCACGTTACGGGCGAACTCGATCACGGCCACCTGCATGCCCAGGCAGATGCCCAGGTAGGGGACCTTGTTCTCACGGGCGTACTGCACCGCGGTGATCTTGCCTTCCACGCCGCGCAGGCCGAAACCGCCCGGTACCAGGATGGCGTCTGCGCCTTCCAGCAGGCTGGTGCCCTGGTTCTCGATGTCTTCGGAATCGATGTAGCGCAGGTTGACCTTGGTGCGGTTGGTGATGCCGGCGTGGCTCATCGCTTCGATCAGCGACTTGTACGCATCCAGCAGCTCCATGTACTTGCCGACCATGGCGATGGTGACTTCCTGCTCAGGGTTGAGCTTGGCATCAACTACCTTGTCCCACTCGGACAGGTCGGCGCTGTTGCACTGCAGGCCGAAGCGCTCGACGACGAAGTCGTCCAGGCCCTGGGCGTGCAATACACCTGGGATCTTGTAGATGGTGTCGACGTCTTCCAGCGAAATCACCGCACGCTCTTCGACGTTGGTGAACAGCGCGATCTTGCGGCGCGACGAGGCGTCGACCGGGTGGTCGGAACGGCAGATCAGTACGTCAGGCTGCAGGCCGATGGAGCGCAGTTCCTTGACCGAGTGCTGGGTTGGCTTGGTCTTGGTCTCGCCGGCGGTGGCGATGTACGGGACCAGGGTCAGGTGCATCAGCATGGCGCGCTTGGAGCCCACTTCGACACGCAGCTGACGGATCGCCTCGAGGAACGGCTGCGACTCGATGTCACCCACGGTACCGCCGATTTCCACCAGGGCCACGTCGGCATCGCCGGCGCCCTTGATGATGCGACGCTTGATCTCGTCGGTGATGTGCGGGATGACCTGGATGGTCGCGCCCAGGTAGTCACCACGGCGTTCTTTACGCAGCACGTGCTCGTAGATACGGCCGGTGGTGAAGTTGTTGTTCTGGGTCATGGTCGTGCGGATGAACCGCTCGTAGTGGCCCAGGTCGAGGTCGGTCTCGGCGCCATCGTGGGTGACGAACACTTCACCATGCTGGAACGGGCTCATGGTGCCCGGATCGACGTTGATGTACGGATCCAGCTTGAGCATGGTGACCTTCAGGCCCCGCGCTTCCAGGATGGCCGCCAGGGAAGCCGAGGCAATGCCTTTCCCCAATGAAGAAACAACACCGCCCGTGACGAATATGTAGCGCGTCATGAAAAACCCTAGAAGTCTGCGTTAAGGCGGCCAGCGCCGCCGGAGAAAGCGAAGGAAGGCCGAAGCCCCCGATCACCTGCGTCAATCACAGTGCATCTCGAAAAACTGCCGCGTCTGTACAGACCAGGGTATCCCCGGCATGGAGCTCGCTCGTCATTTCCAGAATCAGCCCAGCAAAAAACTGCTTGGTAATCGGCAACTGCTGTGTTTCCGAGGAAGCCACAGAAGTTGTATCAAGAAGGGAGGGTAGTCTACCGGAATGTACCCTTCAGCTCAAACCTTGCGCGTTCGTCGGCAACTGCCAGTGAAGCTGGCAATCGGCCTGCGCCAGCGAAGGCAGATTGGCCACCGCCAGCAGGCGCTCGCCGCAATACAGCAACGGCAGGCGCGGGCGCACGAAGTGCGGGACCTGCAGCTCGTTGAGCAGGCGCTTGAGGTCGCGTCGGCCGCGGCCGGGGATGTCCAACACTTCGCCGCCCTGGCGGTAGGCGACATGCAGGCCATCCATCGGCCGAGTGCACACAAGACGCACATTGCCATTATCCGGCAATGCCAGTGCGACCCCAGGATCGCCCCAGGCCAACGGGCCGGCTGGTTGTTTCAGCCAGTCGCCACTCAACCACCAGATACGCCCGTGACTGCGCACCAGCTGACCGTCGGCCAGACGCCAGATCGGTTGCGCATCCCCTGCCGCATCGCGCAGATCCGCCCAGCCGGCCCAATGGCGGGCATCGGGCAAACGGGTGCGGCGGCTGAGCCAGTACTGCAGTGCGTTGCGCTGACGCGCAGGCGACAGCTCGCCGAGCACGGCCAGATCGAGCGAGCCCAGCCTCGACCAGGCAGGTGAAGCGCCCTCCCCGGCTAGAGCCAGATCACTTTGTGCCAGCTCATCGAGCAGGCCAAGCGCCTCGCCAAGGTGTTCCGCACAGCGGGCCAGGTTCTGGCTGGCCTGCGGCCAGCGTTGCTGCAACACCGGGAACACTTCGCCGCGCAGGTAATTGCGGGCAAAAACCGTGTCGCTGTTCGAGGGGTCTTCGATCCAGATCAGGCCGTGGGCCTGGGCATAGGCATGCAGCTGTTGTCGGGAAACATCCAGCAATGGCCTGACCAGGGTGCCCTGCCCTAGTGGCCGTTGCCAAGGCATCGCTGCCAGGCCGCGCAGGCCGGCACCGCGCAGCAGGCGGTAGAGCAAGGTTTCGGCCTGGTCGTCGCGGTGCTGGGCGGTGAACAGGATGTCGCCTGGACCGAGCACGCGCCTGAAGGCGGCATAGCGGGCGTCGCGGGCGGCCTGTTCGAGACTGGCGCCAGGGGTGACCTGAACGTGAATGACCTGCAGTTCGATACCGAGCTGGTCGCAGATCGACTGGCAATGGGCAGGCCACGCGTCGGCGGCGGATTGCAGGCCGTGGTGGATGTGCAGGGCACGCAGCGCAGGTGATGCATGGTTGCGGGCGTGATTGGCCAGCAGGTGCAGGAGGACAGTGGAATCGAGGCCGCCAGAGAAGGCGATGTACCAGGCGGGGGCGTTGAGCCAGGGGGTGAGGTTGATCATCTGGGCCTCACTTGGCTTGAGATTGGGGTGCTTTGCGCCCCATTCGCGGTGCAAGCCCGCTCCTACAAGCGTTCGCAAAACCCTGTAGGAGCGGGCTTGTCCCGCGAATGGGCCGCAGAGCGGCCCCAGGATCTTTCAGAGGCCGTAGCTCATCAGGCGGTCGTAACGACGGGCCAGCAGCGCGTCATTGTCGAGCTTGCCGAGCATGTCCAGCTGCTGCACCAGGTCGGCACGGATGCTTTCGGACATCTTCGCCGGGTCGCGGTGGGCGCCGCCCAGCGGCTCCTGGATGACCTTGTCGACGATGTTCAGGCTCTTCAGACGCTCAGCGGTGATGCCCATGGCTTCAGCTGCATCGGCCGCCTTGTCGGCGGTCTTCCACAGGATCGAGGCGCAGCCTTCCGGCGAAATCACCGAGTAGGTGGAGTACTGCAGCATGTTCAGCTGGTCGCACACGCCAATGGCCAGTGCACCGCCGGAACCACCCTCACCGATCACGGTGGCGATGATCGGGGTCTTCAGGCGGGCCATGACGCGCAGGTTCCAGGCGATGGCTTCGCTCTGGTTGCGCTCTTCGGCGTCGATGCCCGGGTAGGCGCCCGGGGTGTCGATGAAGGTCAGGATCGGCATCTTGAAGCGCTCGGCCATTTCCATCAGGCGGCAAGCCTTGCGGTAGCCTTCAGGGCGCGGCATGCCGAAGTTGCGGCGAACCTTTTCGCGCACTTCGCGACCCTTCTGGTGGCCGATGACCATGACCGGCTTGCCGTCCAGGCGCGCAGTACCACCGACGATGGCGGCGTCGTCGGAGAAGTGGCGGTCACCGTGCAGCTCTTCGAACTCGGTGAAGATGTGATCCAGGTAGTCCAAGGTGTATGGACGACGCGGATGACGGGCCAGGCGGGCGATCTGCCAGCTGGTCAGGTTGCCGAAGATGCTTTCGGTCAGGGTGTTGCTCTTGTCTTGCAGACGGGCAATTTCATCGCTGATGTTCAGCGAGTTGTCGTTGCCTACCAGGCGCAGGCCTTCGATCTTGGCTTGCAGGTCGGCAATCGGCTGTTCGAAATCGAGAAAATTCGGGTTCATAGTCATCCGTCTTGGGTCTACGGCCAGGCGGCCGGCCGGTTGATCCGTTTGGCGCCCTACCTTAAGGGATCAGGCGCATATAGGTCGAGATTAAATTTCGTCGATTCAACGATATTGCAGGAAGACGTTCTCACGCCCGAACTGGTCACGCAGTGCCTGAATCAGGCCATCGGCCGGGTCGATTTTCCACTGTTCGCCGAACTGCAACATGGCCTTGGCGTCGCTGCCGGTGTACTCCAGGGTAATCGGGCAGGCCCCGCGGTGACGGGTGATCAACTCGCCCAGCCACTTCAGGCGGTCGCCCTTGAGCGCTTCGTGTGCCACTTTCAGGCGCAGGCTCTCGGCCAGCTTGGTACGCGCGTCCTCCATGGTCATCACCTGCTTCACCCGCAGGCGCAGGCCACCGGAGAAATCGTCATTGCTGACCTCGCCCTCGACCACCACCATGGCATCGTTCTGCAGCAAGGACTGTGCCGCCATGTAGGAATCGGCAAACAGCGAAGCCTCGATGCGCCCGGAACGGTCATCCAGGGTGACGAAGCCCATCTTGTCGCCCTTCTTGTTCTTCATGACCCGTAGGGCAATGATCATCCCGGCGATGGTCTGGGTCTCGCGCGACGGCTTGAGGTCGATGATGCGCTGGCGGGCGAAGCGGCGAATCTCGGCCTCATACTCATCGATCGGGTGGCCGGTGAGATACAGGCCCAAGGTGTCCTTCTCGCCCTTCAGGCGCTCCTTGAGGGTCAGTTCGCGCACCTTGCGGTGGTTGGCGTAGACGTCGACATCCGCCTCGTCGAACATGCCCCCGAACAGGTCGACGTGACCACTGTCAGCGGTATGGGCCGCCTGCTCGGCGGCCTTGATGGCCTCACCCAGGGCAGACAGCAACGTCGCACGGTTGATGTCGATATTGGCCTGATAGGCCTTGATCTCATCATGGAAATGCGGGCCCAGGCGATCCAGTGCCCCGCTGCGGATCAATGCATCGAGGGTACGCTTGTTGACCCGCTTGAGGTCGATACGCTCGCAGAAGTCGAACAGGTCCTTGAACGGCCCGCCCTGGGCACGCGCCTCGACGATGGCCTCCACCGGGCCCTCGCCGACACCCTTGATCGCACCCAGGCCGTAGACGATGCGGCCGTCGTTGTTGACGGTGAACTTGAAGTCGGAGAAGTTCACGTCCGGCGCATCGAGGCGCAGCTTCATGCTGCGCACTTCCTCGACCAGCACCACCACCTTGTCGGTGTTGTGCATGTCCGCCGAGAGTACCGCGGCCATGAACGGTGCTGGGTGGTGGGTCTTCAGCCAGGCAGTCTGGTACGAAACCAGGCCATAGGCGGCGGAGTGGGATTTGTTGAAGCCGTAACCGGCGAATTTCTCTACCAGGTCGAAGATGTTACCGGCCAGGTCCGCATCGATGTTGTTGGCAACGCAACCTTCGATGAAGCCACCGCGCTGCTTGGCCATCTCCTCGGGCTTTTTCTTACCCATGGCTCGACGCAGCATGTCAGCGCCGCCGAGGGTGTAGCCCGCCATAACCTGGGCGATCTGCATCACCTGTTCCTGGTACAGAATGATGCCGTAGGTCGGCGCCAGTACCGGTTTGAGGCCTTCGTACTGGTAGTCGGAGTGCGGGTAGGCCAGCTCGGCGCGTCCGTGCTTGCGGTTGATGAAGTCATCCACCATGCCCGACTGCAGCGGGCCCGGGCGGAACAGTGCCACCAGTGCGATGAGGTCTTCCAGGCAGTCGGGCTTGAGCTTCTTGATCAGCTCCTTCATGCCGCGGGATTCAAGCTGGAACACCGCCGTGGTTTCGGCCTTCTGCAACAGCTCGTAGGTCTTGCGGTCGTCCAGCGGGATGAAGTCGATGTTGAGGTCGGGCAGGTTCTTCTTGGCCTGCTCGCGGTTGATGATCTCCATCGCCCACTTGATGATGGTCAGGGTACGCAGGCCGAGGAAGTCGAACTTCACAAGGCCCGCAGCCTCGACGTCGTCCTTGTCGAACTGGGTCACCAGGCCGCCGCCCTCTTCGTCACAGGCGATCGGCGAGAAGTCGGTGAGCTTGGTCGGGGCGATCACCACGCCACCGGCGTGCTTGCCGGTACCACGGGTGACACCTTCGAGCTTGAGCGCCATGTCCCAGATCTCACGGGCATCCTCGTCGCCCTTGAGGAAGTCGCGCAGGATCTCTTCCTGCTCGTAGGCTTTCTCCAGGGTCATGCCCACTTCGAACGGGATCATCTTCGACAAGCGGTCGGCCAGGCCATAGGACTTGCCCTGCACCCGCGCCACGTCGCGCACCACCGCCTTGGCGGCCATGGTGCCGAAGGTGATGATCTGGCTCACGGCGTTGCGGCCATAGGCTTCGGCCACATAGTCGATCACCCGGTCACGGCCGTCCATGCAGAAGTCGACGTCGAAGTCGGGCATGGAAATACGTTCAGGGTTGAGGAAACGCTCGAACAGCAGGTCGTAGGCCAGCGGGTCGAGGTCGGTGATCTTCAGCACGTAGGCCACCAGCGAGCCCGCACCCGAACCCCGCCCCGGGCCCACTGGCACGTCGTTGTTCTTGGCCCACTTGATGAAGTCCATAACGATCAGGAAGTAACCGGGGAAGCCCATCTGGATGATGATGTCCAGTTCGAACTTCAGGCGGTCCAAATAGACCTGGCGCTTCTCTTCGTAATTCGGTGTGGTCTCTTTCGGCCAGAGCACCGCCAGGCGCTCTTCCAGGCCTTCGTAGGAGACGTGGCGCAGGTAGTCATCAATGCCCATGCCATTAGGCGTCGGGAAGTCGGGCAGGAAGTATTTGCCGAGTTGCACCTGGATGTTGCAGCGCTTGGCAATCTCGACGGTGTTGGCAATGGCGTCGGGCAGGTCGCTGAACAGCTCGGCCATTTCCTCGGCCGACTTCAGGTACTGCTGGTCGCTGTAGCCACGCGGGCGGCGAGGATCATCGAGGGTCCAGCCCTCGCCGATGCAAACGCGAGTCTCGTGGGCATCGAAGTCGGACTGCTTGATGAAGCGCACATCGTTGGTGGCGACCAGTGGCGCGCCAAGCTGATCGGCCAGTGCCACGGCGGCGTGCACGTATTCCTCGTCGCCGGCGCGGTTGGTGCGCTGCACCTCGACATAGAAACGCTCGGGGAACATGCCCATCCAGTCGCGCAGCAGGGCTTCGGCCTCATCCTGGCGACCATTCATCAGGGCCATGCCGATATCGCCTTCCTTGCCTGCGGAGAGGGCAATCAGCCCTTCGCTGGCGGGGGCGATCCACTCACGCTGGAGGATCACCAGGCCGTTGCGCTGGCCATCGGTCCAGCCACGGGAGATCAACTCGGTGAGGTTGCGATAGCCCTTGGGGTCCATGGCCAGAAGGCAGATGCGCGACAGCGGTGCTTCCGGGTCGGCGCCGGCCAGCCACAAGTCGGCACCGCAGATCGGCTTGATCCCGGCGCCCATGGCAGTCTTGTAGAACTTGACCAGCGAGCACATGTTGCTCTGGTCGGTGATCGCCACCGCCGGCATGTTCATCCCTGCCAGCGCCTTGGCCAGCGGCTTGATCCGCACCAGGCCGTCGACCAGCGAGAATTCGGAGTGGACGCGCAGGTGAACGAAGGTAACCGACATGGAAAGTCCTGTAGCAGTGCTGAACGACAAGGGCGGGATTGTAGCGTAATTGCTTAAAACATTTGGGGCCGCATAGCGGCCCCAGTTCATCAGATCAACGAGTCGGTAATGCCTTCGCGGGCTTCCCAGGCGGCCCGCACCGGGCCGAACGAACGCCGATGAATGGGCGTGGGGCCCAGGCGCGCGAGCGCTTCAAGGTGCACAGGTGTCGGGTAGCCTTTATGCCCACCAATCCCGTATCCCGGGTAGATCAGCTCGAACGCGCTCATCTCCCGGTCGCGGGTCACCTTGGCCAGGATCGATGCCGCGGCGATTGCCGGCACCTGGCTATCGCCCTTGACCACCGGTGCAGCTGGCACCGCCAGTTTCGGGCAACGGTTACCATCGATCAGTGCCAGCTTCGGCGTCACGTGCAGCCCTTCCACCGCTCGCTGCATGGCCAGCATGGTGGCGTGCAGGATATTCAGCCGATCGATCTCGTCGACTTCGGCGCGGGCGATGCAGAAGCTCAGGGCTTTTTCGCAGATCTCGTCGAAAAGCGCCTCGCGCTTGGCTTCGGTGAGTTTCTTCGAGTCGTTCAGGCCCAGAATCGGCCGAGCCGGGTCGAGGATCACCGCCGCCGTGACCACCGCACCGCACAGCGGGCCGCGGCCGACTTCGTCGACACCGGCGACCAGGTCTTCGACCAGGTTGAAGTCCAGTCCAATCTGCATGTCAGCGGTCCTTGAGCAAAGCGAGCACCGCGTCGGCCGCCTGGTTGGAGGCGTCGCGGCGCAGGGTGCGGTGAATCTCGTCGAAGCGTTCGGTCTGCTGGGCACCGTCGGTGACCAACGGCGCCAGGGTCTGTGCCAGGGCTTCACTGGTCGCGGCATCCTGCAGCAACTCAGGCACCAGCTCACGCTGGGCCAGCAAGTTGGGAAGCGACACGTAGGGGCTTTTCACCAGGCGCTTGAGAATCCAGTAAGTCAACGGTGCCAGGCGGTAAGCCACGACCATCGGGCGCTTGTACAGCAGCGCCTCCAGCGTGGCAGTGCCGGAAGCGATCAGCACCGCGTCGCAGGCGGCCAGGGCCCGGTGCGACTGGCCATCAAGCAAGGTCAACGGCAGATCGCGGCCTTCGAGCATCTGCTCGACCTGGGCACGACGCGCTGCGTTGGCACATGGCAACACGAAACGCACGCCAGGCACCAGTTCGCGCAAGCGCTGGGCGGCGTCGAGGAACAGCGCGCCCAGGCGCCCAACCTCACCACCACGGCTACCCGGCATCAATGCCACCACCGGCCCATCAGCCATGCCCAGTTCGTTACGCGCAGCCTGGCGGTCTGCCGTCAACGGTATGGTATCGGCCAACGGGTGGCCGACAAACCGCACCGGCACACCCTGCTCTTCGTAGAAACGTGCTTCGAAGGGCAGCAGCGTGAGCATCAGGTCGCAACCTTCGCGGATCTTCAGCACACGCTTCTGCCGCCACGCCCAGACCGACGGGCTGACGTAATGTACGGTCTTGATCCCGGCTTGACGCAGCTTCAGTTCGATATTAAGGGTGAAATCGGGGGCGTCGATGCCGATGAACACATCGGGCTTTTCATCGATCAGGGTCTGGATCAGTACCTTGCGTCGCTTGAGCAGTTCACGCAGGCGCCCCAGCACTTCGACCAGGCCCATGACCGCAAGGCGCTCCATGGGGAAGTAGGACTGAAGGCCTTCGGCCTCCATCAACGGGCCACCCACACCGATGAAGCGGACATCAGGATGGCGCTCCTTGAGGGCGCGCATCAGGCCGGACCCGAGAATATCGCCGCTGGCCTCACCCGCGACCAGGGCTACGCAAAGCTGCGCCATGTCAGCGGGTAATGCCGCGGGCGGAGTTCACGATCGACTGGCGGAACAGCTCGACCTGCTCGTGCTTGGCGGCCAGCTCGTCCAGCTCCTTGATCGCCTCTTCCACGGTCAGACCCTGGCGGTAGACGATCTTGTAGGAACGGCGCAAGGCGTGGATGACCTCGTCGCTGAAACCACGGCGGCGCATGCCTTCGAAGTTCATGCTGCGAGCCTCGGCAGGGCTGCCGAAGACCGTGACAAAGGCCGGCACGTCCTTGCCGATCGCCGTGCCCATGCCGGAAAACGCGTGGGCGCCGATGTGGCAGTACTGATGCACCAGGGTGAAGCCGGACAGGATCGCCCAGTCGCCCACGTGCACATGCCCGGCCAGCGCTGTGTTGTTGACCAGGATGCAGTGGTTGCCAATGACGCTGTCGTGGCCGATGTGGGCATAGGCCATAATAAGGTTGTGATCACCCAGGGTGGTTTCCGCACGGTCCTGGACCGTACCACGGTGAATGGTCACGCCTTCGCGGATCACGTTGTGATCGCCGATCACCAGGCGCGTCGGCTCACCCTTGTACTTGAGGTCAGGGGTGTCTTCACCAATCGAGGAAAACTGGTAGATACGGTTGTGCTTGCCAATCCGGGTCGGGCCCTTGAGCACCACGTGCGGGCCAATGACGGTGCCCTCGCCGATTTCGACGTCAGGGCCGACGATCGACCACGGGCCGACCTCGACGCCATCGGCCAGCTTGGCCGACGGATCGATGATCGCCCGCGGATCAATCGAACTCATAGGGAGCGTTCCGCACAGGTGATCTCGGCCGAGCACACCGGCTTGCCATCAACCAGGGCACGGCACTCGAACTTCCAGATCATGCTCTTGCGGCTGAGGAACTTGGCTTCCAGCACCAGCTGGTCGCCCGGCAGTACCGGCTGACGGAAACGCAGCTTGTCGGAACCGACGAAGTAGTACAGGGTGCCATCGGCCGGCTTGGCATCGAGCATCTTGAAACCGAGGATGCCGGCCGCCTGGGCCATGGCTTCGATGATCAGGACGCCCGGCATGATTGGGTGCGCCGGGAAATGGCCATTGAAGAACGGCTCGTTGATGCTGACATTCTTGTAGGCACGAATGCTCTGGGCCTCGAAGTCCAGATCCGTCACGCGATCTACCAGCAGGAACGGGTAGCGGTGAGGCAGGTATTCGCGAATCTCGTTGATGTCCATCATTTCGGGGGGAAGCCTGTAATAAGAATAGGGAGCGCAGGTGCTGACCACACGCTCCTTTTGCAGTCCAAAGAGGAGCCAGCTAGCGACTGTTCACTCTTGCTCAGGAAATGGTATCAGCCTTCTGATGTCGGCTGGCCACCTGAGGTCACGGTATCGACACGTTTTTCCAGCTGCTGGAGCCGCTTGGCCATGTCATCGAGCTGGCGAATTCGCGCCGCGCTCTTGCGCCAGTCAGCCAGCGGCTGCATGGCCGTACCGGATGAATAGGAGCCTGGTTCGGTGATCGAACGGGTCACCATGGTCATCCCGGAGACGAATACGTTATCGCAGATATCGATATGCCCCACCAGGCCCACGCCACCTGCCAGCATGCAATGCTTGCCGATGCGCGTACTGCCGGAGATCCCGACACAGGCGGCCATGGCCGTGTGGTCGCCGATCTGCACGTTGTGGGCGATCTGGATCTGGTTGTCGAGCTTGACCCCGTCGCCGATCCGGGTGTCGGACAGCGCGCCACGATCGACGGCAGTGTTGACGCCGATTTCCACGTCGTCACCGATGGTGACGCCGCCAATCTGGGCGATCTTGCGCCAGATGCCCTTCTCGTTGGCGAAGCCGAAGCCCTCGCCGCCGATCACGGCGCCCGACTGGATGACCACACGCTTGCCGATGGTCACGTCGTGATACAGCGTGACCCGCGGTGCCAGCCAACCGCCTTCACCGACCACGCAACGGGCACCGATGAAGCAATGTGCACCGATGCTGACGTTGGCGCCGATGCGCGCACCGCCTTCGATGACCGCAAACGGCCCGACACTGGCGCTGGCATCCACCTGAGCATCCTCCGCCACCACGGCGCTGGGATGAATACCCGCCACAGCCTTGGGTTTGGGGTCGAACAGGTGGGAAATGCGCGCATAAGCCAGGTACGGGTCAGCCACGATCAGGGCATTGCCGGCAAAGCCTTCGGCGTCCGCAGCCTTGAGCAGCACCGCAGCGGCCTGGCAGTTGTCCAGGTATTTGCGGTACTGCGGGTTGGCGAGGAAGCTCAATTGACCAGGGCCGGCCTCCTGCAAGGTGGCCAACCCGGTGATCTGCAGCGCCTCAGGGCCTTTGAGTGTGGCCCCGAGGGCCTCGGCCAGCTGGCCGAGCGTCATGGTCACGGTCATATCAACGCGCTTGGTTCATGCGCTCGATGACTTGGCGGGTGATGTCGTACTGAGGTTTGACATCAATGACCGCGCCGCGCTCGAGAACCAGGTCGTAGCCGCCCTTCTTGATCACTTCCTCGACAGCGCCGTCCAGCTTCGGCTTGAGCTGCTTGAGCATGTCGCGGTCAGCAACGGCCTTGGCCTCGTTCAGTTCCTTGGACTGGAACTGGAAGTCACGGGCTTTCTGCTTGAATTCGAGCTCCAGGCGCTCACGCTCCTGCTGCTGCATCTTGTCGCCACCCTTGATCAGGCGATCCTGGATGCCTTTGGCGCTGCTTTCCAGGCTCTTCAGCTTGGTCAGTTGCGGGCCGAACTTCTTCTCGGCATCGACCGCGTACTTCTTGGCGGCATCGGATTCGAGCAGGGCCATCTGATAGTTCAGCACGGCGACCTTCATTTCGGCGAAAGCCGGGGTGGCGACCAGCGCCGCGGCCACTACGGCCAGTTGAGCCAATTTACGCACGATGCACTCCTGGAAAAACCGTTGTCGTTAAGCAAGGGCCGACCTTAGAAGGTCTGGCCCAGAGAGAATTGGAACACCTGGGTATCGGCATCGCTCGGCTTCTTCACCGGCATTGCCAGGCTGAAGCTCAACGGGCCCAGGGCCGTGATCCAGGTCACACCCAGACCGACCGAACTGGCCATGCCCGAGAAGCCGACCTTTTCGCAATCCGGCTTGCTGCCGCAGTTGGTGTCGAACACGTTACCCACATCCCAGAACACGGAGGTGCGCAGGGAGCGCTGGTCCTTGACGAACGGCAGCGGGAACAGCAACTCGACACCGCCTTGCACCAGCACGTTACCACCGAACGGCAGTGGATCCTGATCCGGGTCGGCGACAGTACCTGCGTTGCCGGTTTCAGCTGCACCGCGGCTCGGCGTACTGCGTGGCCCCAGACTGCTATCCTTGAAACCACGGACCGAGTTGAAGCCACCCGCGAAGTAGTTCTCGTAGAACGGCAGGCCCGAAGTGCTACCGAAACCATCACCATAGCCCAGTTCGGTGTGCAGGCGCAGGGTGTAGTCGTTGGTAATCGGCTTGAACAGCTGGCCGCGGTAGTCAAGCTTGTAGAACGACAGGTCGCTGCCCGGAATGGTGCTCTCGAGCGTCAGGCTCTGGGAGTGACCACGGGTCGCCAGCACACCTTTGTTCAGGGTCGACTCGGACCAGCCGATCGACGCCTTGAAGTTGGTGAAGTTGTCGCCTTCCTGCTTGAGGAAGTCGAAGATCTCGTCGACGGTGTACTTGCCGGTCTTGATCTTGTCCTGCTGAACGCTCAGGCCGTAGGTCAGGCGCGAGGTTTCGCTGATCGGGTAGCCGAGGCTGACACCGGCGCCCAGGCTGTCCACCGCATAGCTGGCCACGTCGACGTCAAGGTCGCTGTAGTCGGTGCTGCGGTAGAAGGCGTTATAGCCCAGGCTCACGCCGTCGGCAGTGAAGTAGGGGTCAACGAAGCCGAAGTTGTAACGGGTCTGGTATTCCGAACGGGTCAGGCCGATGGACACCTTGTTACCGGTACCGAGGAAGTTGCTCTGGCTGATCGAACCGCCGAGGATCAGGCCGGCGCTCTGGGCGAAACCGACGCTGGCGGTGATCGAGCCGGAAGCTTGCTCTTCGACGCTGTAGTTGACATCGACCTGGTCGTCGGTGCCTGGCACCGCCGGGGTCTCGACGTTGACTTCCTTGAAGAAGCCCAGGCGCTCGAGGCGGGTCTTGGACTGGTCGATCAGGTAGGTCGAGGCCCAGCCGCCTTCCATCTGGCGCATTTCACGGCGCAGCACTTCGTCTTCGGTCTTGGTGTTGCCGCGGTAGTTGATGCGGTTGACGTAGGCACGCTTGCCCGGGTCGACCACGAACATGATGTCGACGGTGTGGTCCTGGTCGTTCGGCTGCGGTACGCCGTTGACGTTGGCGAAGGTGTAGCCTTCGTTGCCCAGGCGACGGGTGATCAGCTCGGAGGTGGTGGTCATCACCTTGCGCGAGAACACCTGGCCTGGCTGCACCAGCAGCAGCGACTTGACCTGGTCTTCCGGCACCTTCAGGTCACCCGACAGCTTCACGTCGCGAACGGTGTACTTCTCGCCTTCGTTGACGTTGACCGTGATGTAGACGTGCTTCTTGTCCGGGGTAATCGACACCTGGGTGGAGGCGATATCCATGTTGATGTAGCCGCGGTCCAGGTAGTAGGAACGCAGGCGTTCCAGGTCACCGGAGAGCTTTTCGCGGGCGTACTTGTCGTCGTTCTTGAAGAACGACAGCCAGTTGGTGGTCTTCAGCTCGAACAGCTGCTGCAGCTCTTCATCGCCGAACACGGTGTTGCCAACGATGTTGATGTGCTGGATGGCGGCGACCGTGCCTTCGTTGATCTTGATCTTCAAGGCCACACGGTTGCGCGGCTGCGGCACCACTTCGGCGTCGACCTCGGCCGAGTAGCGGCCCTGGGCCACGTACTGGCGCTGCAGCTCGTTGCGCACGCCTTCGAGGGTGGCACGCTGGAAGATCTCGCCTTCGGCCAGGCCGGACTGCTTCAGGCCCTTCATCAGGTCTTCGGTGCTGATCGCCTTGTTGCCTTCGATCTCGATGCTCGACACCGACGGGCGCTCGACCACGTTGATGATCAGAACGTTGCCATCGCGGTTCAGCTGGATGTCCTGGAAGAAGCCGGTCTTGAACAGCGAGCGGGTGGAATCCACCAGGCGACGGTCGTCAGCCTGGTCGCCAACGTTGAGCGGCAAGGCGCCGAACACGCTGCCAGCGGATACCCGCTGCAGGCCGTTGACACGAATATCGGAGATAGTGAAGGACTCGGCGTGAACTTCAGCGATCATCAGTGCGGACATGACCGCAGTTAGCAGCAGACGTTTCATGAAGTCCTTTTATTCCAACTGGCAATAAACAACCCGCCGCATAAAGACGGCAGGTTCGCAATTGAGCGAAGCTTTTAAAGTCGACCCAGATCGTTGATCAGGGCGAGCAACATTACCCCTACGACCAAACTGATACCGATCTGGACCCCCCAACCTTGCACCCGTTCCGACAGCGGACGACCGCGCGCCCACTCGACCAGGTAAAACAGCAAATGCCCCCCATCCAGTACTGGAATGGGCAGCAGGTTAAGAACCCCCAGGCTTATGCTCAGGTAGGCCAGGAAATTCAGGAAATCCCCCACGCCGGACTGGGCTGAAGCGCCCGCCACTTTAGCAATGGTTATCGGTCCGCTCAAGTTTTTTACCGAGAGCTCCCCGAACAGCATTTTCTTCAGCGACTCGAGGGTCAGGACACTCATGTTCCAGGTCCGCGAAAGGCCCTCGCCCACGGCATCCAACGGGCCATAGCTGACCTCGCGGAGCATGCTGGCCGGCCATTCGGCGCCCTTCACACCCGCACCAAGGTAACCCCCGACGGCCTTGCCCTCACCTTTGTGAGCCAATGTGACCGGCACATCCAAGGCCGCGCCATCGCGTTCGACACGCAGCACCACCTGGGTGTCCGGGCGGGCGCGAACGCTGTCCACCACCTGCTGCCAATCACTCAGCGCAGCGCCGTCGAGGGCGAGCAACTTGTCGCCAGCCTTCAGACCAGCGGCAGCGGCCGGGCCCTTCGGATCGATCTCGGCCAGCACCGGCGACACGGCCGGCCGCCATGGGCGCAGGCCCAGCGACTGGATAGGGTCCGGCTCGTCAGCCCCCTTGAGCCAATGGTCCAGCTTCACCTGCAACTGGCGCTCGGCAGTGGCGCCTTCGTCGCGCACCCCCACCTGCAGCGTGCCACTCTCACCCAGGCGCCGAACCAGCTGCAGATTAACAGCCGACCAACCGCTGGTCGCCTTGCCATCAATAGATACAATTTCCTGACCGGCGGCCAGGCCTGCCGACGCTGCCAGGCTCCCGGATTCGACCGCCCCGATCACCGGACGGATCTGCTGGGTACCGAGCATGGCCAACAGCCAGAAGAAGACGATGGCCAGGAGGAAGTTGGCGATCGGGCCTGCGGCCACGATCGCGATGCGCTGACGCACCGACTTGCGGTTGAAGGACTGATGGGCAAGCGCCGGGGGAACATCGCCTTCGCGCTCGTCGAGCATCTTGACGTAGCCACCCAGAGGAATCGCCGCCACCACGAACTCGGTGCCCTGGCGGTCATGCCAGCGCAGCAGCGGCATGCCGAAGCCGACGGAGAAGCGCAGCACCTTGACCCCGCAGCGCCGGGCAACCCAGAAGTGACCAAATTCGTGGAACGTGACCAATACACCCAGGGCCACCAGGGTGCCGACAATCATGTAGAGCGCAGTCATATCTATCTCCGAATGACGTTCAGCAGAACCCTGGAATAGCCACCGGCCTCAACGGCCGTGACGCCTCAGCCACTCACGGGCAAGCTCGCGGGCGCGCTGGTCAGCAGCAAACACGGCCTCCAGCGATGGCAGCGCCACCACAGGTTCCTGATCAAGCACCTGTTCGATCATACCCGCGATCTCCGGGAAGCGGATACGCCGCTGGAGAAATGCCTCGACGGCGACCTCGTTGGCCGCATTGAGCACCGCAGGCGCACTGTTACCCGCTTCAGCCGCCTCGCGCGCCAGGCGCAGGCAGGGAAAGCGCTGCTCGTCCGGCGCCTGGAAGTCCAGGCGGGCAATGGCGAACAGGTCCAGCGGGGCTACCCCGGAATCGATGCGCTCTGGCCAGGCCAGGGCGTTGGCGATAGGGGTGCGCATGTCCGGGTTGCCCAGCTGGGCCAGCACCGAACCATCGACGTAGTCGACCAGCGAATGGATCACGCTTTGCGGATGCACCACCACCTCGACCTTGGCCGGCGCCGCGTCGAACAGCCAACAGGCTTCGATCAGCTCCAGCCCCTTGTTCATCATGCTGGCCGAGTCCACCGAAATCTTCCGACCCATGGACCAATTGGGATGGGCGCAGGCCTGCTCCGGCGTGACATCGACCAGGGCAGCCTGAGGCGTCTCGCGGAACGGCCCACCCGAGGCGGTCAGCAAGATACGACGCACGCCGACATGGCTGAGGCCACGGGCATAATCGCCCGGCAGGCACTGGAAGATCGCATTGTGCTCGCTGTCGATCGGCAGCAGCACGGCACCACTGCGCCGCACTGCGTCCATGAACAGCGCACCAGACATCACCAGCGCTTCCTTGTTGGCCAGCAACACCTTCTTGCCCGCCTCGACGGCGGCCAGGGTCGGGCGCAGGCCAGCGGCACCGACGATAGCCGCCATCACCGCATCCACCTCAGGGGCCGCCGCGACCTCACAAAGGCCCGCCTCCCCTACCAGCACCTGCGCAGTGCAGCCGGCGCCAAGCAGACCACCACGCAGGCGCGCAGCGGCTTCGTCGTCGGGCACCACTGCATAGGCCGGACGGTGTCGAACGCACAGGGCCAGCAGCTCATCGATACGCGAATAGCCGCTCAGCGCGAACACCTGGTAGCGCTCGGGGTGCCGCGCTATCACATCGAGGGTGCTGAGACCGATCGAGCCGGTCGCACCCAGGACAGTAATACGCTGCACGCTGCTCACATCACACCCCATTCGGCAGCCCACAGCAGCACGGCAAAGACCGGGATCGCCGCCGTCAGGCTGTCGATACGATCCAGCACACCACCATGGCCAGGCAGCAGGTTACTGCTGTCCTTGATGCCGGCACGGCGCTTGAACATGCTTTCGGTCAGATCGCCGATTACCGACGACATGACCACCAGTGCAGCACCCAATAGCCCCAGCAGAATCTGGCCGAAGCCCCAGTCACGCATGATGCCGACCACCAAGGTGATCACCAGGCTGACCGCCAGGCCACCATAGACGCCTTCCCAGCTCTTGCCCGGGCTCACCTGTGGTGCCAGCTTGCGCTTGCCAAAGGCACGGCCGGAGAAATAGGCACCGATATCAGCCGCCCAGACCAGCACCATGACCGACAGGATCAGCCAGTTACCCAGCTGCCAGTGCTTGAGCAGAATCAGCCCTTGCCAGGCCGGCAACAGGATCAGCAGGCCGATCAACAGCTTGCAGGCCGCACTGGCCCACAGCTCGCTGCTACGCGGATAGGTCAGCACCAGCCAGGTGGCCAGCGCCCACCAGATGACCGAAGCTCCAAGCACCCAGGGTGCCAGGTCCGGCATGAGATGGAGCAGCATCAGCGCTCCGGCGACCACGGCGGCGTAAGCGATGCGCAAAGGCTGGGCCACAAGCCCAGCCAGACGCGCCCACTCCCAGGCACCGAGGGTCACCACGAAGCCGATGAACAGGGCGAAATCCCCGCCGTTGAGCAGGAAAAACCCACCCAGCGCGACCGGCAACAGGATCAGCGCAGTAATGATGCGTTGTTTAAGCATTAAGCACGAGCTCCAGCCTCGACCTGCTCGCTGGTCTTACCGAAGCGGCGCTGGCGCGAAGCGAAATCGGCCAGGGCTTTGCGCATGGCCTCGTGTTTGAAATCCGGCCAGTACAGGTCGGAGAAGTACAGTTCGGCGTAGGCCAGCTGCCACAACAGGAAGTTGCTGATGCGATGCTCGCCACCGGTACGGATGCACAGGTCGGGCAATGGCAGCTCGCCTGTGGCCAGGCAGGTCTGCAGCAGGCCCGGGGTTATGTCGTCCGGGCGCAGGTGACCGGCCTGAACTTCACGCGCCAGGCGTTGGGCGGCCTGGGCGATATCCCACTGGCCACCGTAGTTGGCGGCGATCTGCAGGATGAAGCGGTTACTGCCCGCAGTCAGCGCCTCGGCTTCGCGCATGGCAGCCTGCAGCTCGGGATGGAAACGCGAACGGTCACCAATGATGCGCAGGCTGATGTTGTTCTCGTTGAGGCGCCGGGCCTCACGGCGCAAGGCCGAGAAGAACAGCTCCATCAACGCACCGACCTCTTCGGCCGGGCGCTGCCAGTTTTCACTGGAGAACGCGAACAGGGTCAGCACCTCGACCCCGGACTCGGCACACACCTCGATGACTGCGCGCACCGCATCGACGCCGGCCTTGTGCCCGGCGACGCCGGGCAACAGGCGCTTCTTCGCCCAGCGGTTGTTGCCATCCATGATGATCGCGACATGACGCGGCACCGAGGACGGTGCCGCCAACTTGGACTTTTCCATTAAAAAACCTCGGCCTTAAACGGCCATCAGGTCCTTTTCCTTGGCTTTGTATGCGGCATCGACTTCAGCAATGAACTTGTCGGTCAGCTTCTGGATTTCATCAGCAGCACGACGCTCTTCGTCTTCGCTGATTTCCTTGTCCTTGGTCAGCTTCTTCAGGTCGCCCAGGGCATCACGGCGCACGTTGCGCACGGCTACCTTGGCATCTTCGGCAACGCCGCTGGCCTGCTTGGTGTAGCCCTTGCGGGTTTCCTCGGTCAGGGCCGGCATCGGGACGCGGATGGTGGTACCAGCGCTGGACGGGTTCAGGCCCAGGTCGGAGGTCAGGATGGCCTTCTCGATGGCAGCGCTGAGGTTCTTGTCGTGAGCGACGATCTTCAGGGTGCGGGCATCTTCGACGGTGATCGCAGCTACCTGGTTCAGCGGCATCTCGCTACCCCAGGCAGTGACCTTGACGGCGTCCAGAATGCTTGGGTGGGCGCGACCGGTACGGATCGCTGCCAGGTTGCGGCCCAGCGCTTCCAGGGACTTGGTCATGCGCTCCTGCGCGTCTTTCTTGATGTCGTTGATCATTTTTGAACTTCCTCGATCAGAGTTCCTTCCGCGCCGCCATGCACGATGTTCAGCAGGGCGCCGGGCTTGTTCATGTTGAAGACGCGCAGCGGCATCTTGTGGTCGCGGCACAGACAAATTGCCGTCAGATCCATTACACCCAGCTTGCGATCCAGCACTTCATCGTAGGTCAGATGATCGAACTTCTCGGCATGCGGGTCCTTGAATGGGTCTGCAGTGTATACACCATCGACCTTTGTTGCCTTCAAAACTACATCGGCATCGATTTCGATGGCGCGCAGGCAAGCGGCGGAGTCGGTGGTGAAGAACGGGTTGCCGGTACCGGCAGCGAAGATTACGACTTCCTTGGCGTTCAGGTGGCGCATGGCTTTGCGGCGATCATAGTGATCGGTCACGCCAACCATGGAAATCGCCGACATGACGATAGCGGTGATGTTCGCCCGCTCCAGCGCATCGCGCATGGCCAGGCCATTCATCACGGTGGCCAGCATACCCATGTGGTCGCCGGTAACGCGATCCATGCCAGCTGCACTGAGCGCCGCACCACGGAACAGGTTGCCACCACCAATTACCAAGCCTACCTGAACACCGATGCCGACCAACTGGCCGACTTCCAGCGCCATGCGATCCAGGACCTTGGGGTCGATCCCGAACTCTTCCGAGCCCATCAGGGCCTCGCCGCTAAGTTTGAGTAGAATGCGTTTATAGCGAGCCTGATGACCACTGCCCTGCTGAGCCATTGCGAATCTCTCCTGCGGCGTTTGTAAAATTCTGGCGGGCTTCTTGAGCCTGCATGTAACTCTAACGTGACGCAGCAACTGCGTCAGCGAGCAACGGCCTTGTAAACCGTTCCCGCTTTGACAAAGAGGCTGCGCGCGTGAGCGGGCAGCCTCTTTGGGGCGACAGACGGGGCTGTCTTACTGCTTGGCAGCAGCTACCTGAGCGGCAACTTCAGCAGCGAAGTCGTCGACTGGCTTCTCGATGCCTTCGCCAACCTTGAAGTAGGTGAAGGAAACGATTTCAGCGCCGGCTTTCTTGGCCAGCTCGCCAACTTTGACTTCCGGGTTCATGACGAAGGCTTGCTCTTTCAGCGAGGCTTCGGCCTTGAACTTGGCGATACGACCGTTGACCATGTTCTCAACGATGTTTTCCGGCTTGCCGGCGATCTTGTCAGCGTTCAGCTGCAGGAAGACACCCTTCTCGCGCTCGATGGCCTCGGCGGAGATTTCCGACGAATCCAGGAACTCTGGGTTCGAAGCGGCAACGTGCATGGCGATTTGCTTGGCCAGTTCGGCGTCGCCACCTTTCAGGACAACGGCAGCGCCGATCTTGTTGCCGTGCAGGTAAGCACCGACAACGTCACCTTCAACGCGCACCAGGCGACGGATGTTGACGTTCTCGCCGCACTTGGCGACCAGAGCTTCACGAGCCGCTTCACGCGAAGCAACCAGAGGCGCTGCGTCGGTCAGCTTCTGAGCGAAGGCTTCTTCCAGGCTTTCGGCCACGAAGTTCTTGAAGTCGTCTTGCAGAGCCAGGAAGTCGGTCTGCGAGTTCACTTCCAGCAGGACGGCGGCTTTGCCGTCGGTCTTGACGGCGATAGCGCCTTCAGCAGCGACGTTGCCAGCCTTTTTGGCGGCCTTGATGGCGCCCGAGGCACGCATGTCGTCAATGGCTTTCTCGATGTCGCCGCCGGCCTTTTCCAGGGCCTTCTTGCAATCCATCATGCCTTCGCCGGTACGCTCGCGCAGTTCTTTGACCAGCGCCGCAGTAATTGCTGCCATTTCAAAATCCTCTTGGAAAGTTTTTCAACCATTCCACCCGCTCGACGCGGGCGTTAAATTCTGCAAATCGCTGCCTTTATATCAGCTCGCCCATCATGCGGGGCCGTTGCTGACAGCAGGATTTCAAGGTGGCAAAAAGGGGGCAGAGCCCCCTTTTTGCGTGCCAAGTAGACGCTAGCGCCTATTACTCAGCAGCAGGTGCAGCCGCTTCTTCAGCGTAGACTTCAGTGCCGCCGGCAACGTTGTTGCGGCCGCGGATGACGGCGTCAGCCATCGAAGTCATGTACAGCTCGATAGCGCGGATGGCGTCATCGTTACCTGGGATAACGAAGTCAACGCCTTCTGGGCTGCTGTTGGTATCGACAACGCCGATAACCGGGATGCCCAGCTTGTTGGCTTCGGTGATAGCAATGCGCTCGTGGTCAACGTCGATCACGAACAGGGCATCAGGCAGGCCGCCCATGTCCTTGATACCACCCAGGCTGCGGTCCAGCTTTTCCAGATCGCGCGAACGCATCAGGGCTTCTTTCTTGGTCAGCTTGGCGAAGGTGCCATCTTCGGCCTGGGTTTCCAGGTCGCGCAGACGCTTGATCGAAGCACGGATGGTCTTGTAGTTGGTCAGCATGCCGCCCAACCAACGGTGATCAACGTATGGCGAACCAGCGCGAGCAGCTTGCTCAGCTACGATCTTGCCTGCGGAACGCTTGGTGCCGACGAACAGGATCTTGTTCTTGCCCTGGGCCAGGCGCTCTACGAACGACAGAGCGTCGTTGAACATCGGCAGGGTTTTTTCCAGGTTGATGATGTGGATCTTGTTACGCGCGCCGAAAATGTACTTGCCCATTTTCGGGTTCCAGTAACGGGTCTGGTGGCCGAAGTGCACACCGGCCTTCAGCATATCGCGCATGTTGACTTGGGACATGATAGTTCCTTGATAAGTCGGGTTGGGCCTCCACGTATCCCAATGACCAACCCGCGCTTCCGGAGAATCGGGGCACCCAGGTCATCGTGTCGACACGTGTGTGGGTTTAATGCTTACGGGGTCGTCCCCGAAAGCGGCGCATTTTATACCACAGACCGCGAGCGAACGGAACCCGGATCAGGTTGCGTCCGTCAGCCGTTTTTGCAGCACCTGGGCAAACAGGCCAGAATGCCTCCTATAGACAGCAGCATGGCCGCCTTTATCCCGACAGAATGCCGCCCTGCTCTGCTAGAATCCGGCCTTTCCCGTTTGTTCGCGCCGCATGCGGCGCTGTAGAGAGCCTGTAATGACCGTCACCATCAAGACTGCAGAAGACATCGAGAAGATGCGCATCGCCGGCCGCCTGGCCGCCGACGTGCTGGAAATGATCGAGGAACACGTCAAGCCCGGTGTCACCACCGAAGAGCTCGACCGCCTGTGCCACGACTATATCGTCAACGTCCAGCAGGCCATCCCGGCGCCCCTCAACTACAAGGGCTACCCGAAGTCGATCTGCACCTCTATCAACCATGTGGTCTGCCACGGCATCCCCAACGACAAGCCGCTCAAGGACGGTGACACGCTCAACATCGACGTCACCGTGATCAAGGACGGCTACCACGGCGATACCAGCCGCATGTTCCACGTCGGTACCGTACCGGTCTGGGCCGAGCGCCTGTCCAAGGTCACCCAGGAATGCATGTACAAGGCCATCGAGCTGGTCAAGCCGGGCTGCCGCCTGGGTGACATCGGTGAAGTCATCCAGAAGCACGCCGAGAAGAACGGTTTCTCCGTGGTGCGCGAGTTCTGCGGCCATGGCATCGGCAAGGTGTTCCATGAAGAGCCACAGATCCTCCATTACGGCCGCGCTGGCACCGGCATGGAGCTCAAGGAAGGCATGACCTTCACCATCGAGCCGATGATCAACCAGGGCAAGGCCGACACCAAGGTGCTGGGCGACGGCTGGACCGCCATCACCAAGGACCGCAAGCTCTCGGCCCAGTGGGAGCACACCCTGGTGGTGACGGCGACCGGCTACGAGATCTTCACCCTGCGCAAGGACGACACCATCCCGCGCACCTCGGCCTGATTGCACCCAAGGCAACCTCCCAGACAGGAACGCGACGCGATGCCCCAGGTGGACCCCGAGCTGTTCGACCGCGGCCAGTTCCAGGCGGAACTGGCCCTCAAGGCGAGCCCCATCGCCGCCTTCAAGAAAGCCATCCGCCAGGCCGGCGAGGTGCTCGACAAGCGTTTTCGCACAGGCTGCGAAATCCGCCCGCTGATCGAAGCCCGCGCCTGGCTCGTCGACAATATCCTGCAACAGGCCTGGAACCAATTCGACTGGGGCGACCCGAACGGTATCGCCCTGGTAGCGGTTGGCGGCTATGGCCGCGGCGAACTGCACCCGCACTCGGACATCGACCTGCTGATCCTGCTGGGTGCCGCCGAGCATGAACAGTACCGCGACGCTATCGAGCGCTTTCTTACCCTGCTCTGGGACATCGGCCTGGAAGTGGGCCAGAGCGTGCGCAGCATCGATGAATGCGTCGAGCAGGCCCGCGCCGACCTGACGGTGATCACCAACCTGATGGAAAGCCGCACCATTGCCGGCCCCGAAGCGTTGCGCCAGCGCATGCTCGACGCCACCGGCACCGAGCACCTGTGGCCGAGCAAGGAGTTCTTCCTGGCCAAGCGCGCCGAACTCAAGGCCCGCCACCACAAGTACAACGACACCGAGTACAACCTCGAGCCCAACGTCAAAGGCTCGCCCGGTGGCCTGCGCGACATCCAGACGGTGCTCTGGGTGGCCCGCCGCCAGTACGGCACGCTGAACCTGCACGCCCTGGCCGGCGAAGGCTTCCTGCTGGAAAGCGAGAACGAACTGCTGGCCTCGTCCCAGGATTTTTTGTGGCAGGTGCGCTACGCCCTGCACATGCTCGCCGGCCGCGCCGAAGACCGCCTGCTGTTCGACCACCAGCGCAGCATCGCCGCGTTGCTCGGCTACAGCGACGAAAACCCCAAGCGCGCCATCGAACAGTTCATGCAGCGGTACTACCGGGTGGTGATGAGCATCAGCCAGTTGTGCGACCTGATCATCCAGCACTTCGAAGAAGTCATCCTCGCCGATGACGACAGCGGCACCACGCAACCTTTGAATGCGCGCTTCCGCCTGCACGACGGCTATATCGAAGCGGTCAGCCCGAATGTGTTCAAGCGCACCCCGTTCGCCATGCTGGAGATCTTCGTGCTGATGGCCCAGCACCCGGAGATCAAGGGCGTACGCGCCGACACCGTGCGCCTGCTGCGCGAACACCGGCACCTGATCGACGACACTTTCCGTAAGGATATCCGCAACACCAGCCTGTTCATCGAGCTGTTCAAGTGCGAAATCGGCATCCACCGCAACCTGCGGCGGATGAACCGCTACGGCATCCTCGGCCGCTACCTGCCGGAGTTCGGCCTTATCGTCGGGCAAATGCAGCACGACCTGTTCCATATCTACACGGTCGATGCCCACACCCTCAACCTCATCAAGCACCTGCGCAAGCTGCAGTACACACCGGTGTCCGAGAAATTCCCGCTGGCCAGCAAGCTCATGGGCCGCCTGCCCAAGCCCGAGCTGATCTACCTGGCCGGCCTGTACCACGACATCGGCAAGGGCCGTCAGGGCGATCACTCCGAGATCGGCGCGGTGGATGCGCAGAAATTCTGCGAACGCCACCAGTTGCCGGCCTGGGACAGTCGGCTGATCGTCTGGCTGGTGCAGAATCACCTGGTGATGTCGACCACCGCCCAGCGCAAGGACCTGTCCGACCCGCAGGTGATCAACGATTTCGCCCTGCATGTGGGCGACGAGACGCGCCTGGATTACCTCTACGTGCTGACCGTGGCCGACATCAACGCCACCAACCCCAGCCTGTGGAACTCGTGGCGCGCCAGCCTGCTGCGCCAGCTCTACACCGAGACCAAGCGCGCCCTGCGCCGCGGCCTGGAGAACCCCCTGGACCGCGAGGAACAGATCCGCCAGACCCAGTCGGCCGCGCTGGACATCCTCGTGCGCGAGGGCACCGACCCGGACGACGTCGAGCAGCTGTGGTCGCAGCTGGGCGATGACTACTTCCTCAAGCACAACGCCGCCGACGTTGCCTGGCATAGCGACGCCATCCTCCAGCAACCGGCCGATGGCGGGCCGCTGGTGCTGATCAAGGAAACCACCCAGCGCGAGTTCGAAGGCGGCACGCAAATCTTCATCTACGCGCCCGACCAGCACGATTTCTTCGCCGTGACCGTGGCCGCCATGTCGCAGCTGAACCTGAACATCCATGATGCGCGGATCATCACCTCGAGCAGCCAGTTCACCCTCGACACCTACATCGTGCTCGACAACGATGGCGGTTCGATCGGCGACAATCCGCAGCGGGTCAAGCAGATCCGCGACGGACTGACCGAAGCGCTGCGCAACCCCGAGGACTACCCGACCATCATCCAGCGCCGGGTGCCGCGCCAGCTCAAGCACTTCAACTTCCCGCCACAGGTGACCATCCTCAACGATGCCCAGCGCCCGGTGACCATCCTCGAGATCACCGCGCCGGACCGCCCCGGCCTGTTGGCACGGCTCGGGCGGATTTTCCTGGAGTTCGACCTGTCGCTGCAGAACGCCAAGATCGCCACCCTCGGCGAGCGGGTGGAAGACGTGTTCTTCATCACCGATGCCGACAACCAGCCACTGTCCGACCCGCAGCTGTGCAGCCGCCTGCAGGAGGCTATCGTGCAGCAGTTGCAGGCCGGCCAGGCCAGCGATGCCAGCCCGACCCGCGTGACTTTTTAACGATTAGACGATTGACGAGACCTTGCGCCGATGAACCATGCCTTGACCCAGCTTCAGCCTTACCCGTTCGAGAAACTGCGCGCCCTGCTGGGCACCGTGAAGCCTGCGGCGGACAAACGCGCCATCGCCCTGTCGATCGGTGAGCCGAAGCACGAATCGCCGGCGTTCGTCGCCCAGGCCATGGCCGACAACCTCGACAAGCTGGCGGTGTACCCAAGTACCCTCGGCCTGCCGGCCTTGCGCCAGGCCATCGGCAAGTGGTGCGAACGCCGCTTCGGCGTGCCGGCCGGCTGGCTGGATGCCGACCGCCACATCCTGCCGGTCAATGGTACCCGCGAGGCGCTGTTCGCCTTCACCCAGGCCGTGGTCAACCGTGCCGATGAAGGCCTGGTGGTCAGCCCCAACCCGTTCTACCAGATCTACGAAGGCGCGGCCCTGCTGGCCGGTGCCACCCCGCATTACCTGCCGTGCCTGGAAGACAACGGTTTCAACCCGGACTTCGATGCCGTACCGGCCGAGGTCTGGAAACGCTGCCAGATCCTGTTCCTGTGCTCGCCAGGCAACCCCACCGGCGCCCTGGTGCCGATGGACACCCTGAAGAAACTGATTGCCTTGGCCGACGAGCACGACTTCGTAATCGCCGCCGATGAATGCTACAGCGAGCTGTACTTCGACGAAGACGCACCGCCACCGGGCCTGCTGAGCGCCTGTGCCGAGCTCGGCCGCAGCGATTTTGCGCGCTGCGTGGTGTTCCACAGCCTGTCCAAGCGTTCCAACTTGCCAGGCTTGCGTTCGGGCTTCGTCGCCGGCGACGCCGAGATCATCAAGCCGTTCCTGCTGTACCGCACCTACCACGGCTGCGCCATGCCGGTTCAGACCCAGCTGGCCAGCATCGCCGCCTGGCAGGACGAGGCGCATGTGCGCGATAACCGTGACCAGTACCGGGCCAAATACGATGCCGTACTCGACATCCTGCAACCGGTGCTCGACGTGCAGCGTCCGGATGGCAGCTTCTACCTGTGGGCCAAGGTACCGGGCGGTGATGCCGAGTTCACCCGTGACCTGTTCGAGGCCCAGCATGTGACGGTGGTGCCGGGGTCGTACCTGTCGCGTGAAGTCAACGGTGTGAACCCAGGGGCCGGCCGCGTGCGCATGGCGCTGGTTGCACCGCTGGCCGAGTGCATCGAGGCGGCCGAGCGGATTCGCGCTTTCCTGCAAAGCCGCTGATTGGCCCGGGGGCGCTTTGCGCCCCATTCGCGGGTAAACCCGCTCCCACAGCGGATCGGCCTTTCTGTAGAAGCGGGCTTGCCCCGCGAATGGCCATAAGCAGATCTACCTGACCTGCCCCAGGTTCGCCTCACTCAAATCCAGCTCCCCCAGCACCTGCCGCACTACCTCATCGCCCACCAGATGCTGGCGATGCAAGTTATACAGCTCCAGTCGCTGCGCCCGTAGCGCCCGCAAACGCAAGCGCCGCTCCAGCAAGTCCATCTGTTCGGCCAGCGCTCGTGCCTCGGCCGTATCGTTGTAGCTGTCCAGCTCATCCCGATACTCAGCCATCAGGCGCGCCTTCAGCTCGGTGGCCAAGGTCGCCTGTGCCGCATCCTGAGGCGCACTGGCATCGATCACCTCCTCCGCCTCCAGCGCATGGATCGCCGCCTCCACCGTGCGCCTCCAGGCGTCCTGCACTTCCTGATGCAGGCGCTCATCAGGGCTTTTGACGATGCCGCGCAGCAGGAATGGCAAGGCAATGCAGGCACTGACCAGTGACAGCAGGATGACGCCTGCCGCGATGAATATCAGCAGGTCGCGCTCGGGGAAGGCCTGGCCTGCGCCAATCAACAAAGGCACCGACATCACACCGGCCAGGGTTACCGCGCCGCGTACCCCACCCAGAGTCAGCAGCCAGCACGAGCGCGCCGTGGGCATCAGCACCAGCGCTGGCTTACCGCGCCAGCGCCGCACCACGCCAATTGCCCGCCAGATGCTCTGCACCCAGACAAACCGCAACAGGATCAGCGCGGCGAAGATCGCCAGCACATCGAGGCACCGCCAGGCCAAGGTCGGCCAGATCGTGGGTTCATGGCTGACCACGGCCTTGATGATGTCCGGCAACTGCAGGCCCAGCAGCAAGAAGATCAGCCCGTTGAAGGCGAACTCCAGCAACGACCAGACGCTGCGGTTGAGCAGGCGCGTGCTGGTCTGGCGCGGCAACAGGTCGAGCCAGCTCTGCATCATGCCGGCGGCCACCGCCGAGAGGATGCCCGATACACCCAGGCGCTCGGCCAGTACATAGGCGGCGAACGGCAACAGCAGCATGAACACCACGTGGGTGGCCGGGTCATCCCAGCCACGGGCGATCATCCAGGCGCGCAAGCGGCCGATCAGCCAGCTCAGGGCCACACCCACGGCCAGGCCGCCGAGGGCGACCAGCACGAAGCTGAAGCTGGCATCGGCCAGCGAGAACGCCCCGGTAATCGCGGCGGCCAGGGCGAACTTGAAGGTCACCAGGCCCGAGGCATCATTCATCAATGCCTCGCCCTGCAGCATGTGCATCAGCGGGGTCGGCAGGCGATCCTGGGTGATGGCCGACACCGCCACGGCGTCGGTGGGCGACAGCACGGCGGCCAGGGCAAAGGCCACCGGCAGCGGAATGCTCGGCAGCAGCCAGTGAATGAAGTAACCGGCGCCAACCACGGTAAACAGCACCAGCCCCACGGCCAGCGCCACTACCGGGCCGCGGATGCGCCATAACTCACGCTTGGGGATGCGCCAGCCATCGGCGAACAACAGTGGCGGCAGGAACAGGAACAGGAACAACTCGGGGTCCAGGGCCACATGCAGGCCCAAGGTCGGCCAGGCCAGCAGCGCACCGGCGGCGATCTGCACCAATGGCAACGGCAACGGGATCATGCGCCCGACCAGTTTCGACACGCTTACCAGCGTCAGCAGGATGAGGACGGTGTAGGCGGACTGCATCCGTGAAGGCTTCCTTTGTGAACCAAAAACGACAGCGGGGGGGCGAGAGATCGCCATTGAAACAATATGTTAGCGGGGTCTGGTGAAATGAGACCGCTGCACGATAGTCGCAGGTGACCGATGAATATGTAACACGATGATACCCGGCGAGCATGTAGGAACATGCATTGAATGCTGTGGGGCTGCTGACATCGAGCGCCAAACGACCCAAGACATGCACACCCCTTGGCGCTCACCCAATCGTTCCCGCATAATCCCGCGACTGACATTCGGAAATGGAGAGATTGGGGCAGCCTGTGGCCTCAATGCACACAATGACCTACACGCTCTATGGCATCAAAGCCTGGGACGCGCCAGTCAAGTGACGAAAATTCAATAGAATCAATGTCTTAAGGCAATTTCGGCGCCTCAGAATGGCGCCGTTTTTGTTCGTTTCAGCCCCAATAGAATCAGGCGTTTACGGATGCATTTTGGGGAAGAATTTCGCACCTTCCAGTACTGCAGCAGTAGTGTGAGAATCACCGCTCAGGCCGCGCCGTTAGCGGCCTATGCATCGAAGCTGTCTAATATGCATTGGCGAGTTTGGGCGAGTTTCGCCCAGTAAAACCGAGAAGCTGAAGCGCGGTTTTAGACAGCCGAAACACCCTCCTACGGCGTTCTGCCGACACGAATCCACACCCGACATGCATCACCTCGTCGCCATGACCTTGGCCGACGACGCCAAGCAATATACTGTATGTCCATACAGCAACCTTGCAGGCACCCCATGGACATCGATACCACCGGCTTTGAGCACGGCATGCCGACCCAGGTCGAAATGCTCGAGCAGCAATCACACCTCCTGATGTCCGAGAATGATGACCTCAGGGCCAAGCTCGTTCAGGCCCAGGCCAACATCACAAAGCTGGTCGATATCAACCAGGCGCTCAACGCGCAGGTGGCTGCTGAGTCCTTGCGGGCCAATGGCACCCACGTACGCCTGGTGCAGATCGGCAACCGCCTGAGGTGCGTCCATGGGATCGACATTACCCACTGGTTTCCCGACTGATCTCTGCCGGCGGCAACTGTCCGTCGTGCTCCCTCTGGCATTGCTCGCCAGCTATTCTGGCAAGGTCATAAGCTTTCGCCAGCTCTCGATTCGTTCCGACAGACCGGTCGAGCAATTCGGAGAGCACCATGGCGGCGCGGGTGGCTGCCTGGCTTCGGGCGACAGCGGCAGTATCCGTGCCGGAGCAACTGATGGCGGCGGCGAACTTGGCGCCGTCGTCGCGCAGCCGCTGGCCAGCAGCATCGGCGCCAGCAGCACCAGCATCTGCAATCGTTCGTTCCTCCTGACCATGGGCTCTCGCCTCCTCCTGCGCCTGGGCGCGTCGTTGTTCTTCCTGGCGGGCGCCGCGCTCGCCGATCACCTCGGCCAGGCGGTCGCCGCTGTCTCGTTCTGCTGATGCCTGGGCGGCCTCTGCCCTCTCCACTGACCGGCCGTGCTGGTACGCACCCCAGTAGGACGCGAGCAGCGCCAGCAGCAGCGCCGACCTGATGACCCAGGACTTCATGCCAGCGCCCTCCGCACCCCTTCATCGATGATTGCCGGCGTATACGGGTTGCCGCCGTTCTCGTGGACGATGATGCCGAGCACCATGCCGCGCAGCGTGGCCGCGTCCTTGATGTTGATCGGGTCGGTGGTGCGCACGCCCAGGCGCTTCGCCACGGCGCCGGCGTAGGCCTGGGTGTCGTTCTCGTTGCTCGGCGCCCAACGGTTGATGGTTTCGAGCACGGTGTCGATGCCCTTCCCGCCCACGCTGGGCATGCCGTCCTTGCCGCGGTAGTTGATCAGCAGCTTGCCCAAGGCGCGAATGCCATTCTCGGCTTCGTCGAAGCGGGCGAAGCGTGGCTTGGCCACGCCATCCTCCAGCCCGAGCTGCCCTTGCCAGGCATTGCGGGGGTTGAAATCGATGTTGCCGGGGTTGTTGTTGCGGACACCGCGAGGAGTACTCATTGGCCTGTCTCCTCGGCCGGCGCCTCAGGCGCGATGTCTGCCGCCTCTTGCTCAGTCACTTCGACCTTCGCGGAGTAGCGCTTGAGCAGCTTGGCGGTCAGCACTTCGGACCCGGGCTGGCTGCTCAGCAGATTGCGGGCAGCCGCGTCAGCTTCAGCTTCGGTGGCGTACTCCACGGTGCGGATCGGGTCGAGAGCGTTGGTGCGGTTAATGACGATGAAAGGCATGGGTTATCTCCAGGCAAAAAAATACCGCCAGGCGGCGGTCTCGGGGTTTGTTGCGGGATCGGGTCAGGCCGGTGACGCGGGCCAGTCGATTTCGGTCGGGTAGCCTTCCTGCTCGTGCAGACGGCTCAGCGCCACGCGGTAGCGCTTCCATAACTTGAGCTGGTCGGTCTCGGCCTCGGTGGCCTCCTCCAGGTCGACTGCATCCTGCAGCGGCGCGATGGCCTGGTCAGCTGCAGCACGGCGCTGGGCGACCTCAGCAGTGACGCCGGCCAGCAGCAGCTCCTGCTGAGCCTGGGCTTTGGCCTCGGCGGTGATGACCTGCGACCAGTCGATTACACCGGCCGCCTGACCGACGTCGATCCAGTAGGTGGTGTTCGGCGGCGGGTTGCCGGCCGGCACAGCGCCCTTGGCCTGGTACAGCTTTCCATCGGCACCCAGCACACCTTGCCCAGCGGTGTAGGCCTGGTCTGGCTTGTACGGCATCGAGTCGGCCAGGTCGGCAATTGTGTCGATCTGCTGCTGCAGCTCGTTCTGCACGTCGTTGACGTGGTTGCTCACCTCGGCGATCTGCTCGCCCAGGTCGGCGCGTACGCCCTCAACGCGCTGATTGACCGAGCCCGGTACGGTCGGCGGCGCGGTGATCAGCTCGATGTCCTTGCGCAGTTCAGGGTACAGGGCACCGTTGCCGATCTTGTCCTTGAAATACTCCTCATACTCGGACTCGTCGCTGCTCGTCGCACCGCTCACACCGACTCCAGTCGGGTACCAGGGACCGATGTTGCCGGTACGGTCGACCAGGCGCGCCCAGAAGAAGTACTGAACTCCCGCGGCACCCTGCTGCAGGGAATGGTCCTTCTGCGGGTACGCGAAGTCGCCCAGCTTGATAGCGTCATCAAGCGAGGTAGTCTTGCTGTACCAGATCTCTGTGCGCTGGGTATCTTCAGCGCCAGCGGGGAAACCCCACGACAGGCCGATAGCGTACACCTGCGGCTTGGTCGTCAGGTGCGTTACCGCCGGCGGCAACCCCTCCTTCCCTTTCAGCTGGGTCAGAACCGAGTCACGCCAGATCGATGTGATGTCAAACGAGCTGGCTGCTCGCACGCGCGCCAGGTAGGCGCCGGCGTAGATGCCGACCACATCGACAGAGGTGGCCCCAGTGCGCTGCAGGCGGATCCAGTTTCCGTTGTCCTTGCGCCACTCCACGTCGTACGCAACTGCGCCCGGCACGGCCGGCCAGGCAATGGTCATGGTGTTGACCGCAATGCCTTGGTCAATCGCGTGCGCCGAGGTCAGGGTAACGCTGGCCGGCGGCTGCACGGTCGTCACTGGGATGCCACTGATCGGGCGCTCGTCCAGCTTGGCACCGGTATCGATGGCCGCGAATTTGCTCGGATTGAACTCCAGCGCGGTGATCTCGTACTCGCCTTCCTGGGTGCGACTGGTCTTCAGCACGCGGAACAGCTGGACCGCCAGGTCGTCGTAGTCGATGGCCCACTGCAGCTCGGGCTCCGGCTGCACGCCGTACTCGGTGGTCACCGTAACTGCACGCCCAGCGACCGACTGCACGGTACGCGCCTGGGCAGTCCCGTTCGGTAGGTTCAGAATCAGGCGGTCGCCGGCCTTGATCGGGGTATCGCGGTCCAGAGTGATCACCCGACCGGCAGCGACCGAGATCCGGCCACCGTTCGGCCGCCCGGCCACCAGCTCATCAGCCACAGGAATGACGTAGCCAGGCAGCGGGATGCGGCCCTCCATGCCGCTCTTGAAGGTGACGGTACGGTCCTGGCTGTTGCTCAGCAGCGCCCACTTGCCGCGGCGCTGGGCCTCAGAGGCGCGGGTGCAGCCAATGGCCGAGATCTCCACCGGACGGTCCCGGTACCGGCGCTGGAGCGCCAGGTCGGTGACCGGAATGACGTCGGTGTCGTAGTTGTTCGCCGGGTTGTCGTAGCTGACCAGGGCGCGACTGTAGTGCGTGTTGCGCTCGGCGCCGCCGTAGACGAAGTCACCGTCGATCACGTTGGCCCGGGTGAACACGTAGTCGATATCCTGGGCTCGCGGCATATCCGCCTGCATGAACAGCGAACCGTGTGCCCAGTACACCATGCCCCGGTAGATGGCCGCCAAGTCACGCAGCAGCGTCCAGGCCTCGGAGCGGCCCTGCAGGTTCATGTCGCACAGATAGCGCGGCTCTTGACCACCCACACCATCCGGCACCAGCTGGTCGCAGTACTGGGCGATGCGGTACATCTCCCACTTGTCGACCATCCACGATTTGATGCGCTTGCCCAGGCCGAAACGATCCTCGACACACAGGCCGTAGGTCACGAACGCAGGGTTGTTGGTCCAGGCCTGCTTGAAGGTGCCGTCCCACACTCCGGTGTAGGTACGGGCTACCGGGTCGTAGTTGGTCGGTACCGGCCAACGCTTGGCCTTGCACTTCACGGTGACGGCCGGGATGTTCTGGAACTGCTGGGCGTCGAACTCAATGTACAGCAGCGCGGTGTTCGGGTAGCGCAGCTTCTGGTCGATGATCTCGGTGTAGCCAGCGATGGTCATCGTGTCGGCCACGGTGCCGCTGTTTGCGTTCGGCGTGATCCGACGCACACGCAGCATCCAACCGGAAGTCGCCTTGGGCAGGTTCACGCGCACGGAGCGCTGGTAGCCGTTGGTGGTTTTGCCGTCCACGGCGCCTAGGTGAGACTCGACGTAGGCGCCTCCATCAGTGGCGATATCGATCGCATACTCGATGCGGTAGCCATTGGTGTTGCCGCTGCTGTCCTGCTGGGCCAGGCGTGGCCAAGTCATGCGCACGCGCACGGCCGACAGCTGGGTGTTGCTCAGGGCGCGGGTGAAAGGGTTGTCGCTGCGCAGCTCGACATTGACATTGGTCTCGTACTCAACAGAGGGAATGCCCTGGATGTACTCCTGCTCGACGGAGCCTGGGCGCCACTCCCACTTCACGCCGGGAAAATTCACGTTGCCGCTGGCATCCATGATCGGCGTGTTGTCGAGGTAGATGTCACGGTCGGTTGGCGTGCCGTCAAACTCTCCTTCGCCTACGGCCAGCAGAATGCTAGCGATGTTGGTCGACTGCAGGCTGTCCGGTGCTTCAACAGGCGTCTTGGGCTTACTACTGCCGCCTTTCGCGCCAGCGATTTCGAGGTGCTCTGCTACGCCCATACTTTTCTCCAGGCAAAAAGAAACCGCCCGGAGGCGGCTTGTTAGTTGTGATGACGTTACGTCTTGTCTTCTGCGCGAATCGAGGCGGAGATAACAGCACCGCCCCACCGGCGCTCGCCGATGCAGATCGGGACAGGGTTGCCGCTGGCTGTGGTGTTCTTGGCTGAGCCAAATGCGTAACTTGGAAGATTTTCAGGTGCTGCGCTTTGGGAGAGGCCTTTAGCCTGGGGGCTTAGCATTTGGATAACGCCGCCGGCGACCATTGCCACCCCAGCTGGAAGAAGGGCCTGGAATCCAGGAACTGGGATGAAAGAAGCAGCGATCAGTATCGCACCGATCACTGTCTGCAAGACTCCGCCGCGCTTACTGCCAGCAACGACCGGAACAATTTTCACCACTTTGGCGCCACTGCGACCGAACTCGGCCTCACCAACGTTTTTACCGTTTCGGTAAATTGCGAACCTCATTCCCAAGCGAGACAGGCGATCAACCTCCTCTTTGAAGCCTGGAAGCGTGATCGTCAGCGCCTTCAGCAGCTCGCAGACGCTGCCTGTATCCAGAAGCCGCCGATGCTGTTTCCCCAGAGCTTTACGCAAGGTGCCTGAGAATTCGATAAGTGTCATTTCTTGGGGCATGCATTTCTCCAGACGAAAAAAAACCGCCCAGTGGCGGCTTTATGCTTCAAAAATGTCTACAGACAGTTTTGCACGGACGAAGTAATTTTTGATCTGCCAATGCTGATGCCAGGCATCCGCTGATAAAGCTTCACCTCGCTACCGCGTTGAATTTGCTTAATTTCCAACAGCTCGTTGGTTTGGCCTATCGATTCAGCTGAGGATATCAACCGATAGCCCGTTAGGGTCTCATTCATGGTTACGCCAGCTTGGTGCTCTTGCCATTCAGGCAGGACGCACAGGGCGTATGCCTTTGGTGTTTTCGAGGTCTCCGCGACAATCGTAGGATCACCATTCAGCAAGTCCCCGGGGGTCGTACATCCCGCCAGCAACATCAGCCCCACCGCACCTATCAGAATTCGCATGTAATCCCTCCTTGTTGATGGAGTGAATCTACCATCTGTTAGGCCCGGCTCAAAAGCATGAAGGACACCCACTAAGGTGAAATCCAAAAGTAAAGATTTTGTGCTTGCTGCCGAAAGGTGAATTTCACCATAAGGATTCCAGCATGATTTCTCGAAGCGCTCTTTCGCTAATCACACTCCTGACAGCTACTTCTGCTGCAGCCCAGCAACCAGCCACTGAAGCTTTTCCACATACACCATCGATCATTCACGAAAAAATGACCTATAACGGTGAGGTCATCTATGAAGCAGACGTGGATATGGCGGGCCCCAAGCCCAAGTCGATTTCGCTGCAAATTACGGTCGACGACTTCTCTCGGACCTGTCTCTCTACCGTAGGCAGCGTCTCCACTGAGCAGCGTGAGCGACGCTCTGATAAGGGTGTTACCGGCTATCAAGTCAGCTGCGTGGTCACCTCGATCTCTCCGACTGGTGACGCTAAGGCGGATGTTGTTTATACCATCCAGGACCCAGCAAAGAACGTCAGGAAATCGGGTCACGTCAAAGCGATTTTCCAGGAGGGGAAGGAGTACAAAACCGTCAGCAATGGCTCTCAGGTCACGCTGTTCCTCCGGAGCTACTGAGCCAGGCCAGCCTAGTGTCCAGGGCACCAGGCCTGGGCACACATCCAGTGTGGATGGAAAGCCAGTACCGCGCCACCATTTCGCCATAGTAGCTTTGCACCTCCAACGAACCGCCCCGGTCCGTTGCCGGAGAACCCATGGACTGGGGGATTAAGCGACCTTGGAGGTCGAATGAGCACCAAAATTACACCTAAGGGGGCACCCATCCATTTTCTTCAGGAAGGGGAGCGGCTTTCGGATACCGCAGAGCGAACTCCAATTATTCCTGTGATTCGCATATCGATACTGCCAGCTCTGCCAGCATCCCCGAACATTGCAGTCCCAGGTACAAGCCCTCTAGAAGTCACTGCATTGATCGACACGGGAGCTGAGGGAGTCTACATAGACGAAGACTTCGCGAAGCGGAATGGGTTTCTCAGCGAAAAAACCATGACCGTCTATTCGGCCGCAGCGACTACCACCGAGCCGGTCTACCCAGCTCTTTTCGAGCTGCCGGAATCTTCGTCGCACTATAGGCAATTTGCGGAGTTTACCTCGGTCCCACTCCGAAAAAACGGGCGCCAGTACGATGCAGTTCTCGGTATGCAGCTGCTTAGCAATGGCGTGCTTGTGATGGACTTCGACTCACACACCTACCGGTTTGAATTCACAACTCAGGCCAACAAATAGCAACTCTCTGGTATCCCAAGGACCGTTCTGCCTCAATGGGATGACTTCACAGTCATCCCATTCATGGGGCACCAGCGGCTTTACAGGAACAACCTGTGCTCGCGGGTCGATCCTTGCCTCGAGTCTGCTCACGGCGACCACATCAGCTTTCTGCTCACTCATATTTCCCTCTGCGGCCTAGTCGCTTCATTTCGCGTCCAGATGGCGCAACACAAAACGCGTCCGGTCGAGCCATGGCCCGCCGAACACGACGATTTCTGAAGGCCGCCCCAGCAAGTGGTGCAGCATGAATGGGCCTGGGCCGAAGACCTGCGCATGCTCTTCTGGCAGCTGTGCGGCATCGCCCAGGTAAATGCCGGCGTGGTTCGGATGGGCGGTGCGGCCAACAGCCATTACGATCATGTCGCCGCGCTGCGGCTGGCTCACCTGGTAGAAGCCGGCCGCCTCGTAAGCCTGTTCATACAGGCTCGGTCCGTCCGACTTCTCCCACCACCCCTCCTCCCGCGCGTACGCCGGAAAGTCCAGACCCCACTCGCGCTTGTACCAGTCCGCACAGACCTGCCAGCAGTCCCAGGCACCATGCACGAACGGCCGGCCCAGCAGCGGCGCATGACCGGTCGGCGTGATGGTGCGCAAGTCGCCCTCCGGCCACGACATGATGTGCCAGGGCAGACCAGTGGCCTCGCACATAGCAAGGTCACGCGGCGAAGGCCGGCTGGTAGCGTCAGGGTGCGAGTGTACGATGCCGATCACCTCGCCCTGGTCATCAGCTTCCGCGTACTGCTCCGGCGAGATGCGGAACTCTTCGGCCGGTTCGATCGCAGTGTTCTCACAAGGCAGGTACCGGTGAGCGCGGCCGACGGCCACAATCAGTCCGCAGCACTCGCGGGGGTACTCAGCCGCAGCGTGCGCCTGCACGGCGGCGAGAATGTGTTTGCGCATGGTCAGCTCCGTGCGATCAGGGAAACAGCGGGGAATCCGCCAAATGGCAATTGGTTGCCCTGCCCGTAGCGGACTGTGCAGCCCGTATCTAGGCAGCCGTTGCACTGATCCTTGGCCGGGTCGTCAGTAGGATTACCGTCAAGGTCGAAGTAGGGGCCGGTGTAGCCGCAGTTTGGACCACGGTACCCGGCGGTCATTGCCCAGTGGCAGAGCTGGGTCATCTGCCGGCCGATCGTCTCCCCGCCCACGTCGCCAGGGCTGGCCAGCTCCCAAGAAACCGTGGTGCCGTTCTCGGACACCTTCTGGTCGATGTACCAGACCTCGATGGCTTCCTCGGTCGGGTCGGCCTCTGGGTTGCCTGCCGGAAAGTTCACCGCATCCAGGTACCGCGCCATCGTGTGGCGCAGGGTCAGCTTGAACTCGAGTAGGTTATCGAAGGCCAGGCACAGGGCTGTAATCCGGCCGCTGACGTTGCCCACGGTGAGCGTGGGGCGCACGGCGGTACCGTCCGAGTTCGCTTCGATGCCCTCGATCTGCATGGGCCAGGCGCCATACTCATTGCCCTGCCACCAGATCGACTTGGCCGGCAGCTGGTCCGCATTCGCGCCAGCGGCTGCGAGCTCCTCGGGAGTGTGCGGTATTGCGTGCCCATGAAACCGCAGCGTGTCTGCCCCAAAGTCCGAGCCGTCAAGCTCAAACAGCAGCACCTCGCTGCCAGGCTCCAGGGTCTGGATGTCCTTGATCAGTGACATGCGAATTCCTTACGGGTGGAAAGCCCGCGCGAAGGTTGCGGAGACCTTGAACCGGCCGCCGCCCACCGGCATGGGCTTCGGGTCGGCACAGGTGAATAGCCCCAGGTCGCCGAGCGGGGTAGTCCAAAGAAAGGCCTTGGCGCCAGCGTGTCGGTCGAAGAATTCCATGATCTTGCGGACTTGGGCCTTCGTGCCGGTTACGGTGATCGGGTAGCTGTCCTCTTTGTTGTTGGGGCCGTCACCCACCACCTGCCGGTACCCGCCACCAAACTTGGATTCGCGGACCCGGTAGGTGATATCTGGCGTCTCTCCGCGCTGTGTTGGCCAAGTGAACGTTTCGATGGCCATTAGCCCCTCCTGTTGATTGCGCGCCAGATCGAACCACCCTGCCGAAGCCCAGCGGCGATGGCCTTCTCGACTTCAGCCTTGGTGGCAGCCTGGATGCCCTGTCCGAATGCAGCCTGGTCCTGAGGCGACTGAACCCCTGTGGATGACTGCCCAGACGCATCGACCTGAACCGATACCGGGAAACTGTACGAAGCCCCTCCACTAGCGCTGGAGATCTGGCGGGGTACCGCCGTCGGCGTAACCAACCCGCCATCTGCGTAGCCGCGAATGTTCAGGGTTTGCAGGTAATCAAGCATTCCTGGCTGGCTGACAACTTCGCGACGCAGTACGAACTCGCCGGCATGGACAATGCCCGCAGGCTCATACTTGCCACCATCTCCTGTGTAACCACCGTCAGAGAATCCATACGCGGACGAGTACCCGGCCTGGGATGCTCCCAGGTTGGACGACACCGCGCCTGCAGACCCAGCCTCCATGCCGTTGCCGGTACCACCGCCGAAATAGGCAGAGGCCGCAGTGGCGCCCCAGCTCACCAAGCTACCCAGTAGGCCAGAAGCAGCCTGCTGTGTCGCGATGCGAGCCATATCGGCCAGCACCGACTTGGTGAAGTCGGCGAACGAGAACTTGCCCGTCATGGCGAAGTTCACGACCGCGTCCTCCATCGAGCTGAAGGCGCTGGTGAACAGGGATCTCGTCTGCCCAGCGACATCCCGGGCCTGTTCCAGGTAGTTCTGGAAGGCCGACGATGCCCCTTTGCGCCAGTCGCCCTGGGCTTCTGAAATCTTGTCGTAGTTGTCCACGACGGTATCTCGGTACCCGTCCTCGGCTTTGCTCAGGATGGCAAGGTCGCGCTCATAGTCGTCCTGGCTGTACTTGTCTGGAGCGGTGCGCCTGCGATCAAGCAGCTTCGCACGCTCGTCGTTAAATCGGTCGGTTACACCATCGAGATCGCGCTGCAAGCCCTGTTGGCGATCACCAAGACCGATATTATTCGCTGCCCTCGTGCCCGATGTGGAGAGCGCGGCACGCTGCCGTTCCAGCTGGTCGACATAGGCTTGGGTTGCAGCGGTCTGCTTGGCCAGCCGACCCTGCTCGTTGGTCGCCAGTACAGCCAGCTCGGTGTCGGCGTCCTTCTGGGCCTCGACCATGGAAGCGCGGGCATCGGCGATCTTCTGGTCCAGCTGGATTCGCTGCTGGGCGCTGGTGCTACTCCGCCCCTTGGCATCCTCCAGCGCCTTGATCTCTGCCTCGTAGGCGTTCGTGACCTCGGCCTTTTGCTGCTCGAGGATTGCGGCCCGCTGGGCTGAGTACGACTCTTGCGAGATCAGGCCGGCCTTCTGTGTCGCGTCCAGCTCCTTCTGGTGGTTCTTGTACTCGGACAGGATGGCGCTCAGCGCGTTCTTCTGGTCGTTGAATCCGGAGAGGTCGATTGGGGAAGTCTTTCCGACCTTGTCCTTGTTCCGATCCGCAATGCCCTTGGCCAGAGTGTCGTAAGCGCCTCCCGATACTTTGTCACCATCGAAAGACACACCAGCCAATAACGGGCTTTGCTTGCCTGTCTCCTTTGCAGCCTCACGCAAATCAATGAACCGCTGCTTCAGGTCCTGTAGCGCCTTCGCTCTCTTGCGCTCAGGGTTCGCTTGGTCGAGCTGATCATTCAGCTTCTTCTGGAGGTCGGCTTGCTTCTGGATCGCGGCCTCCCCGTCCGCACGATCCTGACGTTCTTTGGCGCCAGCATCGATTCGCTTCTGGATCAAAGCAATCTCGTCGGTGTACTGCTTTTTCAGGGCGTCTCGTGAGCTATCGCTGAACCAGAACTGCTTATCTATATCAGCAACCTGCTGCTGCAGCACCTGCATACGGAACTGATCTGGATCAGCCGCAACCCCTTGCTTTAGCTCATTCCAGTACCTGCGCACAGCGCTGGTCGCGTCATCCCAAAGCTTGGCAATACCCCGAGTGGACTCTGATGTTTCCTCATTGCGGCGGGTCATTTCCTCCGAGACTTCGCCCGCAAGCAGCTTCAAGGCATCCATGTGGCGACCCTGGTCTTCAAGGGCCTGAATCTGATCGAAGGTTGCCAGGGTCACTGCGTGGTACTTGGAGTTGAACTCCAGCGCGAAAGCCGTAACGTCGCTTTTTGCCTCGACAAACATTTGCGCGAACTTACCGGCGCTCTCACCGCTGGCAGCGGATAGCTGGGTAGCCGCTCCGGCAACGGCGTCGAATGTCTCGCCCGTAAGCTTTCCCGATCCAACCAGTGCGAGCAATGCCTCATTCGCCTGGCTGAAGTACTTCCCATTGGCCAGCTTGTTTTGCAGGTCAACGAGTTGGGATGAAGATTTCCCTGCAGCGCCACCTGTAGAAGCAAGAGCCTTATTGAACTCATTGAGATCGCCAATCCCAGCAACTACTGCCACGGCCAGCCCCGTGACCGCCGCCGCGCTGAGCGTCAGCGGACTGATCAGGCCGGCAATGTAGCCACCCATCGCCTTTGCAGCCGGACCTACGCCGCCGAACATGTCCTTGAGCTGCCCGCCCTGCTGCAACAGCACCTGGAGCGGGGCCTGGCCGCCCTGCAGGGACACCACGATGTCGGTGAACTGTGCCGGCACGCCGCGTAATGCCGCAGCCGTGGCCTTGGCCGACATTCCGGTTTTGTTCAGCGCAGTATCGGCGCCGCCCAGCGCAGTGCGCGCCTGGTCGATCTTGGTCTGGTACTCGCCGAACGTCTCCGCATCGAGCGCGCCGCTCGTGCGGAAGCCCTTCAGCTTCTGCTCCATCTGGTCCAGCCGACTCATGGCCGCGACGGTCGGGTCGATCTTGCCCAGCAGCTCCTCAAGGGCCTGCCCTTCCTCCCGATGCGCGCCGGCAGCCTTCTTCGCCGCCTCCGCCTGGCGCTCCTCGGTGGCGATCAGAGCCTGCGCCCGGCTGTTGATGGCAGCCTGGCGGCTGGCACTGTCCGACAGCACGGCGTTCGCCTGGGCGGTTACCTCGGCGCTCTGCTCGGTTGCCCGGTTGAGCGATTGAACGTACTGGCTGGCCTCCAGGGACGCCTTGGCCACGGCCAGAATCCTGGCCTGCTGCTCGTCGGCGGATTCGGCGGCGCGCCGGCCGGCCTGGGCACCGGCATCCGTGGCGCTGGTGAGTGCCTCCTGCACCTTGCCCGCCTGCGCGGCCTCATTCCGGAACGCCCCCATGTTAGCGGCGGCGCTGCTGAACGCCGTGGAAGCGCTGGTAACGGCGCGCCCCACGGTGGCCATCTGCTGCGCCAACTCGGTCTGCTTGGCGTTGAGCGCCTGCAGCTCCTGCACAATCTGCCGGGTATCACCCTGCAGGCTGCCCAGGGCGGTCTCCCAGGCACGCCCGGTTCGACCGGCCGATTCCTCGCTGCGCTTGCCGGCATCAGTAAGCTGGTCAAGGTTGTCCTTGGCCTCAACGGCATCCCCGGAGTCGATCTGAAGACCGAGAGAAGCGATGGTAGTCATGGTCTACTCCATGGATTCGGCCATGACGGCCAAGGCCTCGACCTCCATGACGCGGAGATCGGGGAAAATGTCGGTGAGGTCGCGGCGCTTGATGCCGAGCATTGAGGCCGCTGCAGGAATGGCGGCGTAGTCCAGGCCTGACGGGCCGCCAGAAGCCACCCGCCACTGTGTGCCCATGGCATCGAACAGGCGGAAGGCTGGCCATGCATCAGGCAAGACCTCTACCACCTCCTCCTCGATGTCATCGAGGGTCAGCCCCAGCGCCGCCAGTTGCTCGGCGGACGGGCCGCGCTCGTAGCAGGCCCGTGCCGCCGCCTTCAGTTTCCCAGGCGGGCCGGGCTGTAGGCGGACTGGAAGGCGTCGATGACCGCCTTCGGAGCGCCGGTGCAGGTGCGCACCAGGTCGGCGATGGCCTCGGCGCTGAACTCGTCCTCGAGATCCCAGCCAGTGACGATCTCGCCCAGTTGCTCGGCCTGCAGGGCGATTTCGCCGGTGGTGACCTCCTCCCAGGTTGCCCCATCCTTCTGGGCCTTCTCAGCCCAGGCGTCGCGCGCTTTGTTCCAACGGTCGAACATTGCGGACAGGGCCACACGATCCATGTAGCGGAACTGGAACTCCACCGGCGCCGGCTCGGTGCCAATGCGCGGAACCTGCACCACGGCGGTGAACGTCGGGTTCTGCGCGATTTTGATCTTCGCCATGAGTGCTCCTTACGCGCCAGCCAGGATGCGAACGGGACGACCCGACAGCGCGATGCTGATGGTGCGCGTCATGAGGCTGTTCCGGTCCATGGTCGGGGTAGTGGTGATGCTGACGTAGCCTGGGTAGAGGATCTGGTCGCCCCCTGGCAGCTTGAGACGCACCACCGCGAGCTCCTTGCTGTCACCGTAGTTCTCGACCAGGGCGACATAAGCGGCGCTCGGCTGGTCCTCGACGGTGATCGACAGCGTGATCGGGTTGCGGTTGGTCGGGAACTGGCGGTCGTCGTCATCCTCCAGGTAACCCACGGTGAGGTACTGCTGCTCACCGCCGGCCGAGGTGAAGGTGGTCACCTTGGAGATCTGCGCCCAGGCAGTCACCGGGAGGACCGAGCCTACGCCGGCGCCGGGGGTGTACTTGTCAACGTTGGTGGTGTTGAGGCCCTTCAAGGCAAAAGTGTCGGCAGCCACGCTTGCGGCACTGACGGCGCGGTCGGCAATGAGCGCCCAGCCGGAGCTGACCAGCAGGACATCGCCATTCTCGAGATCGTGACCAGCGGAGGTGGCCACTGGAGGCGCGGCGTTGGTCAGGGCGGTGAAGGCGACGGCGGCGCCGAAAACGCTGGCGATTTCCAGCACAGAGCCGTTCGGCAGCGGGAATTTTGCGGCCATGGAGTGTTTCCTCGTTGTTGCCCGCCGGGCGGCGGATGGTTATGCCCCAGCGGGCGATTGGTCCGCGACACCGCGGTAGGTGAAGCTGGCCGGGACCGTGTAGGTCGCCGACTCGGGGATGGTTGGACCCTGGTCAACTGGTTCGGTGACCAGGCCCTCGAAGCCGTTGCGGCTGAGCGCCGAGTCCAGCTGGAAAAGGCTCGAAAGCTCACCTACCAGGCTCTCGGCGGTAGCCAGTGGCTGGCCCGCCGGGCAGACGATGCTCACCTGATAAACGCCGGTGTACTCGTAGGCATCACTGCCCAGGTAGCGGCAGGTGGTGCCCGCCGGCAGTTGAAAGGCCTGCAGGTAGGTTTCGTCGGGCCCGGCCTCGAACCCCTGCTCGAAGTTCGCGACCCGGATCGGGCGCGCCGCAGCCCAGGCCATCAGCCTGATCTCGATGGCCTGTCGTGCTCTTGCGTGGCTCATGCTCGGTGGGTCCTGATGGCTTCTTCGACGATGCGCTGGAAGTCGGCGACGGTGACTCGCACCATGCCGCCAGGCGCCTGTGAGCTGTGGCCGTACTCCAGAGGGATGGCGTACGGCAGGTTGTTGACGATGTAGGCGACCTCGCCGGCGGAAAGATCACCGGCAGCCACGAGAAGCCTGTCCAGCGTCTCGCCGGCGCTCTCGATGTCCTCGATCTCGCCTGCGGCTGGAGCGCCGATGGTGAGCTGCCAGTTACTGCGGAAGCGCCCGCCCACGTAGCCCTGGCCAACCCTCCGGACGCCGAACCCGAAGTTCTCGCGCTGCTCGCGCTTGGTCAGCGGTTTGCGCAGCCGCAGGCCGCCTTTCAGGTTGCCGCTTTTGGTGTAGTTGGATTGGTTGGACGTGATCCCGGCATTGATGGCTGCAGCCTTGGCGTTGTAAGCCGCTATCTGCTCAGCCGCGCTGCCCTGGGCCTCGACGTTCACTTTCCAGAGATCCGGATTACCGACCGGCGACATGGTCACCAGCCTCCGTCCGACCATGATGACGACCTCGCGAAAGGTCAGATCCATCGCTTCCTTGGCTGCCTCTGCGAACTGCTCCAGCTGGGCAGCAAAGCCGCCGTCCAGGCCACCGTAGCGGCTGGTCATGTGTGAGCCGCGGGCCATGTCTACTTCCTCAGCTGAATGGTCCAGGTGGCCTTGGCCGCGTCTTGCCCGACGTCCATGACTCGGTAGCCGCTGATACGATCGCCGATGGCGGGGATAGCAGGGGCTTCCGTGACCGCGTCGCCATCCTTAACGAACAGCTCGTTCTGCAGCGCCTTGAGGCGCACGTCTGTTGCCAGGATGCGCGTACCGTCGATTTCCCGGGCATTGTACTGGCCGAAGACACCGCGACCGGCATAGTGCAGCGTTGTCGCTGGCGTACTGCCGCCCTTCTCAGGATCGTAGGTGCCAGGTACAGACCGGCTACCATCGACCGCCGCCACTGCGTCGGCCAAATCAGTATCGAAGGCCTGGGCCAGCTCGGCCTGTAACTCGCGTCGAAGCCCCATGTCACCCCCTGACGATCTTGACCTGGCCGGTGCCCAGATACCGCGCCAGCAGGGCCAAGGCGAAGGACTCACCAGCGCTGATGGCCTTGGACGTAGCCGAGTAGGTCTTGCTGCTCGACACGCCGTCCGCATCCACGGACTTGCTCAGCACGCCGGTTTCCTTCGCCTGGAACAGGTTGCCAGCCGCCGCCTCTACTGCCACCTCTGCGCCCGCCTGCACGACGTCGGCGGGAACCTTGTCGAACTCAGGCAGGCCCTGGTTGGTGAGCCAGGTGTTGGCCATCAGCACCGCACGCGCCTTCTTTTCATCCGGCGCCCAGGTCTGGCCCAGCAGAGCGTCGACCTGCTCGATGCTGACGTAGGTCGTCATTACGCGGCCCCGTCCAGCAGCTTCTGCAGGTCTTCCAGGGTGGCTTCAGGCCCGAATTGCACGCCCTTCTCGGTCAGCGCACCCTGCAGCTTTGCCTTCTGCTCGGCTTCTTCAGCGGCTTTCTTTTCAGCTGCGGACTTGCTGACCTTGGAGGCTTTGCCCTCCTTGATCGGCTCGGGATGCTCATAACCCTCCGGCGCGAACTTGGCGTCGATGATTTTGTAGCCCTTGCGACGCAGGTAGGTCTTGCGCTCTGCCGAGACCGGGTGCTGCTCGTAAATGATGCTCTCGCTCATGGCGATCTCCTGAGGAAGGCGCCCCGAAGGGCGCGGTACCGGTTACTTGGTGGCGTCGCCGATGGTCATGACGCCGGCCGAGCCCTTGATGCTATTCGCCACCAGATCCCAGTTGGTGCCGGTGGAAAGCTCGGAGTTGGTCGGCGACTTGCCGCCGTTGGCGGTGTCCCAGGTGTAGCCCTTGAGGCCCAGGCCGAAGGTGTAGTCGGCCTGCATGGTGGTCTCGATACGCTCCTTGCCGTTGGAGGTCTCGATGTTGGTGATCAGGTCGGAACCATCCATCACCATGGCTGCGCCATCGGCCAGGCTGAGCACCTTCTGCTTGTTCGGGGTGCCAGCCTCGTACAGCGCCGGGGCATCGGTAACGATCACCGCCTTGCCCAGAACGTCGACGACCAGAACACCACCCGCCTGGAACAGCTGCTGGTTGTTGGCCAGGTTCTTACCGATCAGGGCGTGGTACTGGGCGCCGGTCATGACCTGAGCGATCAGTCGTGCCGAGGCGTCGCCGAACAGCGCGTGGGCACCGTTGATGGCGATGTAGTCGACGCCAGCGGTTGCCGACACGTCGTTGAGCGCGCCCGGCTGGTTGCCGATGGCCGCGACCAGGGCGGCGATGGCAGTGTTCAGCTGATCCGAGACGATGGCCTCGGACAGGTTGCGGCTGATGACCTCCAGCGCTTCCTCGGGGTTTTTCTGCACCCAGGACAGCTGTGCAGGCTCCCACAGGATAGGGCCGAAGCCGCCGGCGATCTTCACCGAGTCGTACTGCTTCTGCGACAGCGGGGTCGCGGACTGGTTGCCGTTGGCGGCGTAGCGATCGACGCGACGCTGAGCGCCGTGCAGGCCCGCCCAGAACGATTCCTGCAGGAAGTCACCGTCGATGCCCTGAGTGGTCAGACGGATCGCACCGGCCGAGGCCGCGTTGAACTTGTCGACGTCCTGGGTCAGGGTTTCGATGGTGGCGTGGCGAAGGTACTCGTTAAACACCTTCATGTTCGAAAGGGCCATTGGGCCTCCTTATTCGCTTGCGATCAGGCCCTTCATGGCTTCCAGGCGCTCTGCCTTGGTGCCGCCGAAGTTGCCCTTTGTAGTTTTGGTGCCACCACCTCCGTTCGGAGCGCCGCCGCCATTGGCACCGGAGCTCTTCAGGATGTGGTCGCGATGGGGGTACTGCGAGACGAGGGTTTCGAGTGCTTCGTTGAAGTCGGCCAGCTCACCCGGGCGGCTGCGACTGAAGATCTTTTGGCCCTGAGCGTCGTAGGCGACGACCTTGCCTTCCTCGATCTTGAAGCTGTTGCCGAAGGTGGCCTGGACCATGTCAGCCGGTACCGCCATCTTCTCGGCGATGAACTGGGAGCGGGCGAAGCTGCCACCGATTTTCTCGGCGTATAGCTGCTGCTCGAAGCCCTGCGCCTTGGTGTTGGCTTCGTCCAGCTGGGTCTGGAAGGCCTTGCTGATCTCGCCCTTCACCTTCTCGATCTCGCCGGCATCCACCAGCTTCTTGGCGTCGAGGTTGGCGACGATTTCCAGCGCCTTCTTGGCGGCCGCAGCATCTTCGATGCCTTCGAACGCCTTGGCGGTCTTCTCGAAGCCGTCGGCGCGCTCGCGGTGCGACTTGGCTTCGGCGTTTAGCCGGGTGATGGTGTTGCGGGTGCCCACGGCATCGAAGGCGACTTCCTTGCCATCGTCCTCGACGTAGACAGGCTTGCCATCCTCAATCACGGCGTACTGCTTGCCATCCACTTCAACGGTCTTGAGTTTCATGTCGTCTCTCTGGGCCATCCGGCCAGTTGATGAGCCATCCGGCCCCAGTTGCGCCCCGTCCATCCGAACCGCAGGCAGAAAAAAGCCCCGCCAGAGGCGAGGCCTTGAAGTTGCGCACCACGAAATCGCAGGGGATGGATTCGTGGCGCGGCGTTACTTGAGCCGCTCCTGCAGCTGCGCAAGCGTGAGGAGCTTTCCCTTGTCGTTGTAGAACGTGCTGAGCTTCAGCCCACCTTCTCGCATCAGCCGACCACGCTCTGGCCCGAGGATCTCGTCCTGGCGCGCTGCAGACTGCTTGCTGAGCCATTCAGCGTAGGTGGTCGACTCTGGCACTTGGCCGTCCATGCTCGCCCGGGTTGCGCCGTCGCTAAAGCCCAGGGCCTTGGCGCTCTTGAGCGCCGGAACCTTCGAGGATCGGCAGCAGAAGTGGATGCGCCCGGGCCCGGCCAGCCACGGGATCGTGTGGCCTATGGGCTTGTAAGTGCCCAGCGTGTACGGCAGGCGGTCACGTATCCGGCAGTCGCTTGATGTGTGATTGTCCAGCGTACTGAGCCACTCAACATGGCTGATGATGTCGCTGTTCGCCTCATACGCTGCGTCGCTGGCCGTTTCGGCGGTATGGGAAACCGCAGACCGCACTACCGCCTCAACGTCGCGCCTGGCCTTCTGGAGGGCGCCGTCGGCGTATTGCTGAGCCCGGCTGCCCATGACCGTGCGGACGATCTCGGCAGTGGTACGCCCCTCGACCACACCCGAGCGCACGGCATCGCGCACTGCGGCAGCGCGGCTGGACTCGATGCCGGCCATCCACTCCCTCAACAGGCGCCCCTGGAATGGTCGAGCCTGGGCGATCGCCTTCACCGCGCTGAACGCAGGGGAAGCGACTGGGTATGCCTCCTGTACCAGGGCCGGGAGAACGGCGCGAAGCGCGCTCTGCTGGAACGCCAGCTCGTAGCTGACCAATCCGTCGGTCATCTGATCCATGGCCAGGCGGATCTCGACGAAGGTCTGCCGGTTGATCCTCAGCACCGCCGCCAGGGCGATATCCACGGCGGCTGCCGAGAGGTCCGCGCCTAGGTTCTCGATTGCCTCAATCAGGGCGGCCCGCAGATCGGCATCCTTGCTGTTCAGGACCTTGATGATCGTCACAACCTGGCTGTTGCTCAGCCTGGACAAGTCGACCTCATGACCGATCAGCTCGTTCAGCAGCTTCTCGTTGGCCGTCTTCATCACAGCGTACCGAGGGCCGGGCCCTGGGCGTCAATCTTCGCCCGCTCGTCGTCCCAGTCGTATTCGTCGCTGATCACGCCGCGGCGCTGCATTTCGGCGAACAGCGTCTCCTTGGAGATCATGCCGGCGTTGGCCATCGAGACCAGGGTCGGCAGCGATACTTCTGGCATGAAGTCGACGTCGTAGTTGCCACGCATCTCGACTGTGCCGCCGTCGCCGAGGCTGCGGTACTCGGCCATGAACTGCAGCAGCTGCGCCAGGCAGTCGCCGAAATGGTTCGACATCCGCTGCAGGGGTGACAGCTCTTGCGCCGCCTCCTCCTCAGCCTGGGTCGCGGTCTTGGTCGCGGCCTTCTCCGGCGTGAGCAGCTTGCCGCCGGCCATCCGCATCTCATCGAGCAGATCCTTCAGCGCGGTCCGACCGGCCTCCACGGCCTTGCCGGTGTGCTCCACGTACTTCAGGTCGCCATTGGCCGGCAGATCGGTCAGCGACCCGGTTCCAACCTTGAACTCTGGCGGTACCGGAACGCCCTGGTCGGTGAACTGCATCTGCACACCGATGCGAGCCAGGATCGGCACGCGGATTACGTGCAGGATGTTGTCCTGGTCGCTCTGGCTCTGCCAGTGCTTGACGTTCAGGTGGGCCAACTCCAGCAGCGGTGGCTTAGCCGTCATAAAACCGGTACGCCCGGTGTAGAAGGTCGCCCATGGGATGCGATCCAGGCTGGTAGTGCCCTGCTCATGGAGGGCCCAGACCGCCTTGGACGTTGCGCGGCGGTAGGTTCGCCATCCGCCCGGGATCAGTACGCGGATCTGCTCGACGCACTTGGCGCCGAACTCACCATCCTCCTCCTCAACCACCTCCCGGTAGCGGACCATGGTCAGCACGCCGCCCTTGGAGCGCCAGCCCAGCACCTGGGATGGCTTCACCATCACCACATAGGGGCGGACGCCAGCGGCCTGCTCCTCCGCCTTCGTCTTCAGCCCATCAACTGACGGGTGATCGACGAATGCGTGGCAGATGCCGTGGCTGAGGCCCTCTCGAAAGAACTCGACAGCCCATGAATTCAAGTCATTGCCGGCCCGGTCGATGTCCGTCGCCATTGCAACGATGTCCCCGGGCACGCCGTCTCCGAGCTGCAGGGGCTCAGCAAACACCCTGGCCGTCATGTTGCCGACTGTCTCCGAGTAAGCCGGCAGCAGCGTCGAAAGGCGCAGACGCTCCCGGTATCCGTCATCCGACTCGGCCGGATACTGCGGCAGCAGTTTCTTGCCCACCGCCCGCATCGCCATCGTCCCACCCATGAGCGGCGTGATCACGGCCCAGTACCCGCGCATCTCGTCGACGGCGGGAAGCGTGAGGCTTGGGTTATCGCTCATGGTCACATTCTCAAGGATTGGGTCACGATCATTGGCTTGACGATCGGATAGTCGTGATGGATGAAGTAGCCGCCGGCGTCGTTGGCGTGGTCGACCCCAGACTTCTTGTCCGGCTCGCCGTTTGGAGCCCACACCTGCTGCTCCAGGCCGTCCGCATAGGTCGGGCAGCGCAGCGGGTTGATCAGATAGCGGCGCTCGCCATTCGCGTTGCAGAACATCGCGTTCATGGCGTTGATCCGATCCTTCACAGGCGGGTTGGCGTCGGGTGCGATTACGCTGAAGCCGGCCTGGCGCAGGATGGCGATGTCCGTCTCACTGGCGTTTACCGACTTACGTGAACCGCCTGAGGCGTCCGGGTAGATTCTGATCTCGCAGGTCTTCTCATAGTCGCGGCCGTTGTGCCTCCAATACCGCTCCTTGATGCGCCGGATCATGTCCGGGGTATCGAAGCCGTCGATCAGCTCATCCACGGCCCTGGGCTTCCCGTCAGCGCGTTTGACGTGAGTGATCGCCGCCATCTTGCCGACGTTGAAGTCCATGCCGATAAACAGGGTCTCTCCAGGCTCGACGGTGTCGAAGCAGGAATTCAGCTTCCGGTCGTAAGCGTGGTAGATCGACCCGGAGTTCAGGTTGACGAACTGGCCATTCAGGTAGGCCAAGATCAACTGGGCCGGGTACGACTCCATCAGCGACGGGATATAGTCGGTCGGTAGATTCAGCTCATTGTCGAACGTGCTCGCCTGCACCAGGCCGTACATGCCTTGCAGCGCTGGCTTCTCGCGCAGCTGCTTCACGAACTGCTGGTAGACGAACTTGAACCCCTCGGGGGTCGTGGTCACGTCCACGCCGTTCTTCAGCCCGTGCACGTTGTAGCGCATCCGGGCAATGATCTTGCGCCAGGCATGCTCGGCCTTCAGCGCGGGCAGAACGTCGAGTTCGTCGACCAGGGCGTGCCCGATCTTGAAGCCGACGATGGTCTGCGGCTTCTCCATGGAACGGCAGATGGTCGTGCTGCGGTACTGGCCGCCGCTATAGAACTCGACCTCCTTGTCGCTCTCCTTCGTCTTGACCTTCAGGCCCCAATCGAAGGCGACCTCCTCGATGGTCGGGAAGAAGATGTCGCGGATCTGCGGGTACGTCGGGGCAAAGTAGCCGGAGTCGATCCGGGGCCACTCCCACACGTGTTTGCACAGCGCGGCGCAGCCTACCCAGGTCTTGCCAGAGCCGAACCCAGCCACGAACCCGCGAAACTTGTTCTCCATGCGAAGGAAGTTAGCCTGGGGCACGTTAAGTGACGGCATCAGGCTTCCTCGCATCCACCACATCGACCTGCACCCGGGTGGGCGGCACGTTGTCGTGGGGGTTCTCGTTCTTGGTCTGGCGGTTCACGTAGACGTCGCCGACCTCTTTGGCTGCCTGCTCGTACAGCTGGGCCGTCAGCGCCAGGTTGCGCATGTTCTCGGCCTTCTCAGCCATCCGCCCAAGACCGCGCAGACGGAACGCTCGGTTGGCGATTGGGATGTCCGCCGTTTCTTCTCGAAATCGCTTTCGGCACTCATGGAACAGATCAGCCCACTTTTGGGCCAGGCCCCTGCCTGCATACTTGGTGGGGTCATGCGACTCGCATTGCTGGCGACTCACCTCGATGCCGAACTCCCTCTTGACCGCCTCGGCTACCTGAGTAGGCGTATCGAAACAGGCCAGCGCCTGCACGATGTAGGCTTTGACCTCGCTTCGTAGTGCTGCCATGGGTTTGTCATCCGTCAAAACCTGTCAAAAATCAGGCCGACTTGAGTAGGCAGGTTCCGCAGGCCCTCGAAATGTTGATCTTGGCCACCTCAGGCGGCCGGCTTGCAGCGTCGATCAGCTGCTGTACGTCGTGGCTGGCACCGTAGCGTCGGACCACACCGACGAACTCTTCGACGTCGTGTCCGCGCATCTCAAGCTTGGGCATGCCGTCATCGCCGAATGCTGGGGCGCCGTACTTATCGAGCTTGTGGCCGATGTGGTACAGCTCGTGTTCGACCAGAGCGCAGAACTCTGCCTCGGTGCACTGGGCGCAGTAGTCGCCAGCCAAAGTGATGAGGAACTCCGGCTCCTCTCCGAACCAATCACGCATCTGCTGCTCTTGGCGAGCCTTCTGCCAGCCGCCCGCACGGATCATCAGCTGCTCAGCCTGCCCCAGCACTGACCTGCCCTTCTTCGCAAAGCTGGACGACGCCCACATGACGCCGACGCTCGCATCGATCAGATGGGCGTGCTCTTCGTTGTGAATGCTGCCGGTGCTGGCGAGGATCTCGCGCTGTATCCACTCCCATAGTTCGGGAGCCGGCGTGAGGATCAGGAATGGCGATTCGAGCAGGTCGGCGGGCGGCATCGGTCTGTTCATGTGCGCGCCTTAAAGTCACCAAATTTGCAAATAGTCGGATTGAGCTTACAGTCGATACGACCAACAGAGAGCTCACCACCATGCCGCTAACAGAAATCAAGGTCATCATCCGTACGGCCAATGGCCACCGCGAATTCGCAGAATCCGATTTCCTCGAGAAACCGGCTGATGCGGTTGGCTTCCTCAATCTGAAATCTGCGCCGTTTGACGGCTGGCAAACTGCATATTCAGTCGATATCTCGCCAGCCGATACCGGCTTCGGCATGTTGATGCTTGCTGTAGGCGAACACGCGGAAACCCCGCAAGGTTTGGCGTTCCGGCTTCAGGTTGGCACTGTGAATGGTTACAGCGATTTCAACGACTAACCATTCTCTGTGTCTCTGCGTGCGCATGACCATGCAGTAGGCCAACCAACAGCCCCTGCGGAAGTCCTGCTTCCTTGGCTGCATCAATCGCTGTCACCAGGGCGGCATCGAATTCGGCGACCGCGTGGACGATATCCATGCTCACCGTCAGCTCGTGGCGAATGCGGGTGACGTTGCTCATGCCGAATCACCGATCCGCTGTCCGGATATGACCTCTCCGAGGCTCAGCCCATGTCGGGTTCGGCTGGACTCGAATCCACCAGCCAGATCCTTTGCCACCATCGCGTCAGCAACCAGGTCGGCCTGCTGGCCGCTGGGGAACTCACCGACCATTGAGGATGATGCGCTGTCGGCGTCGGTGGCGTAACGGCTCACGATGTAGCGAGTAACGGGACGAACCTGGTATTCGGTCTTCATTGGATATCTCCGGCCTGCGCACAGGCTGAGTGGTGTTCGCGCCACGAAACGGCGCATCTCGATTTTGTGGTGCGCTAACCAGGCTGGAACACGTGGCCGCGCCTGGCAACCGCGTATAGCACGACCCCCAGCTTGAGGATCACGCCGTACAGGGTGGGCACGTGGCCGCCCATGGCCAGGACGAACGAGCCGAACGCTCCAATGGCCACCAGGTAGAACGCGACGGCGAGTAGCGGGTGATCCATGGGGCGGATGCGGCGCAGGTAGTCGCAAGCAGCGACCACCACCAGCACGCTCAGGAAGGCATTGGCGCCGATCAGAACTGAAATCAGGGTCGAGCTCATCAGGTAGCTCCTTTGGCTCCGAACGACCCCACGAGCGACTTCAGCACCGGGATGATGTTCATTGCCAGAAGGCCTATCAGAAAGGCCACGCCGTATTGGGTTTCTCCGCTCGTGCCGAGGCTGAAGTAGCTGATGGCGAGCGGGGTGCAGAAGACTGCCGAAGCAAAGCCGGTGAAGAAGGCGGCGACCGCCTGGCCTCGGGTGAGCCCACGCAGGAAGGTCAGCGAGAGGATCGCTCCTGCGAAGCCGCCAATGATCACGCCGTACTTCACCAGCAGGACGCCGGCAGTCGTGCTTGCTGGTTCGGCCATGTGTGGTTCCTAGAAGAAAAGGCCCGGCGAGGCCCTATTCAGGGACCGGGCAAACGTGCGGAGCAGCACATAACGGAAAGCCCCGGAAGTTCCGAGGCTTAGAATGTAAGCGTACATCCGTTGATCTGATGGGAAGACAATTCACCTGAACAAAAAACCGCCCGAAGGCGGCTAGCTAGTGATTTATTAGCGCTTTCCAAATTTATTGGGCGCTTCAATCAGCTCAAATGTTCTACTTCACGATTTTCGCGGATCATTTTTGACATCTTTCTCAGCAACCTTGTCGTGACGACTATAGAGCTCTGCCTTTGAAGCCCGCTCGGTGTTGGCACCCTTACTTCCCTCCGCCCTTGAGCCTTGGGAAGATGTATTTGCACCAGAACTTCTTTCCCCCTGGCGCGATGTTTTATCTGTCATATAAACCTCTGATGAGCCCGATTATCCGAGCTCAGATAAATGAATTACTCAGCGAGTGATCCATCATTTGTACACATCTGCCTACGGTCACTCTCCGGACCTTTATCAAGGCCTGGCTCGTCATCATCTGGGGTGTAGCCCAGTGGGTCACAGCTTCGAGGAGCGTATGTGGCGAAAGAGCTGTACTTGGTTGGGCGCCTCTACCAACGGCGCCCAGGATAAGTCCAACCAGTCTGCTGACTACTGAACTTTTCCGTATTTGAAGCTTTTTGACGTTCAGGGTACTCAGGCTCTTGTTCAGGCGTAGCGTCGGGATCTATATAATCGTCCCTATCCTCTGGGCTAGATTTGTCTAACCCCTCACGCTTTTCTGTACCTGATTCAACTTTCGATTCAAGTCCCGGAGATCCATCTGGCTTGGTAATGTCACTAGACATAAGTACCTCTCAATAACTCAGAAAACCTGAGCTATAGCGAGTATGCGCCCTAAGTTTGGCATAGGGTAAAATACCGGACCACCGGGACAATTAATAGGACCGGCGCAGTTCTGGGCCTCTTGAGGGCCTATTCGGGCAACAAAAAACCCGGCACTTGGCCGGGTTCAGAGTGATTATTGCCATAGGCAAAATTATCAGGATGGCGAAATACTGCCATCAGCCGCACAATTCCGTCAAGCGGCAGTTTTCATGATTTTTATAGCCGAGGAGACGGGCACTAATGCGGCCTTGTCCAGGTCGTTGCAGGCGTTGAAACATGCCTCTACGAAGTCCTGCCACTCCCGGTCCCAGTTCCGCGAATCCAGCTCCAGGCCAAGCATGTGCAGCAACCAAGCGCGGAACCCTTCCGGCGTTGGGCAAGGATCAATCCCTTCGCTCTGCCCCCCCTGATGCATGCGGCGGTACCGGTGGAGCACGCCCAGCGCAACCAGGCGGGCCTTCTCGAACTTCTTGGCGTACATCCGTGGGCCAGCGGCATAGGCCACGCGGAACATCGCTTCGTGCGCCTCTTCTGCGTCGTCGGCAGTGGCCAGCGGGCTGTACATGTGGTTGCCGAATGCCTTGAGGTGGGCCGGCAGCGTGTCGATCGCCCGCTGGATGTGGGCAGCGACCGCCTGGTGAGCCTGGTGGCCGGCCTTCCTCTGCTTGTCGGTCTTCTGGATCATGCGGCCGAGCAGCCCCATTTCCTGCATCACGGCGCCCTGGCTGTCCCGTGGGACGTAGTGTGCGTCGTGCCATGCCATCCTTGCGCTGTTCAGTTGCATGGGCCGCCCTCCTCGCGCTTGCGCTTGGCCTTGATGGCGATACCACGCACTAGGGCCCAGCCCCCGAAGATGATCACCCCCAGCAGGAGCAGCTGTGCGGTATCAATTGGTGTCCAGTTCATGCTGCTGCCCTCCGCAGGTCTTTGAGTTTTTGCCTGTACAGGGCCTTGATGGCCTGCAGGTCTTCGATGGTCAGGCGCTGGGGCTTATGAGGCCCTTCGAGGAATTCCACGGCTTCGGCGCCGATGCGCTTCACCAACCGGATGCGGTACTCGACCGCGTTACCCGACAGGTTCCGGTTGCACTTCACGCATTGGCGGTGGACGTTCAGCGGTTCGAACCGCAGCTCTGGGCATGCGCCCACCGACCGGTAATGGCCGGCGTCCCAGCGGCTGCCGGTGATGAGGTCGTGGTCGCTCGGCAGCGAGTCGCAGCTGATGCACGGCAAGCCAGAGTCACGCTCGCGGATGTAGGCGTTGAACGCGTCCTGGGTCTCTTTCATATGCTCGCGGCGGGTTTTCAGCTTCTCCCGGCGCTCCTGCAGGTCCTGGCGGGCCTGCTTGGTGATGGCCTTGGCCGCCACCTTCTGCACCTTCGAATCCTTCGACATGGCCAGCGCACAGGCGATGCTGCACACCTTCTGCGTGGACATGGCCGGCTTGAAGTGCTTGCCGCAACCTGGTGCCTTGCACTTCTTCGGCTTGATCTCCTTGGTCAATGTCACGCAGCCTCCTCCCCAAGCAGGTCGCCGAACACCACACCCCGGGCTGAGAAGTCCGCCACCACTCGCTCGGTGTAGGCGATGCCCTGGGCACGATTGAACAGACTGGTCACCGGCATACCATCCGGACCGAACAACTTGCAGTCGCCCATCATGTCCAGCTTCTCCTCGTAGGAGAGGTGACGCATGACGCGGTACCAGGCCGCCTGGAAGTCCTGGTCTTCGTTCAGCAGGATCTGCACGCCGTGGTGCAGCTTGCAGTACTTGCGGGCCTCGGATGCGTCGCCGATCTGGGTCATCTCGGAGATGCGCTTGTAGAACGCGAACCACAAAGCGTTCTGGTCTAGGGTACGGTCCTTGCCTGGGCGCATGCTGACCACGACGAATTTCTTGTCGCGGAACAGGCGGGTGAGCATGGTGACGGCCTCGGACAGTTTGGCCTGGCAGTTGACGCTGATCTTCTCAGTCATACCACCACCTCCTGCAGCTGCTTCTCGGCAGCGCGCACCCGAGCGGTCAGCTGGCTGATCTCGTCGAGCAGTCCCAGTGCGACGTCCTCCACAGTCACCTGGCCGAGGAACAAATCCAGGGCATCGGTGTGGCGCTGCAGCTCTGGGGCGCCAGCACGCCAGGAGGACACTACCGACCACAGCAAGGGCTGGAGCTTTTGCTTGTCGATGGTCATGGACGGCCTCCTCCAAACCGAACTGTTAACTCAGCCATGCTGCCCCCTTGCTCAACACTTTTCGGATTTATAAAATCTCGCGCAACGGCCTCAAGCCCGCGGAAGCCTTGCGGAAAAGTGTCATCGCGGGTGAGAGGCCGATCAGTTCTCCTGATCAAGATTTCATTCTTCACACCCCCTCCCCGGCCGGCTGCCCGGCGCGCTTGATGTTCAACTTGGCCAGCAGGTGTGCACGGCACGCGGCGGCGCTCGATGGGATCTGCTGCAGGTCCAGCAGGCGGGCCTGCTTCTGGCTCGCGTACTCGTCGGCCAGCTCGGCCAGGCTCTTCTGACTGTCGTGGCCGATGCCGGTGGCGATCTTTCCGTCCAGTGGCTGGCCTTCCTTTGCCCGGCGCAGCACGATCTCGTAGGCCCGGTCGAAGCGCGCCTGCAGGCCCTTGTCGCTCTGCTGGGCGGCGCGAAGGTCGAACAGGCCGGTGGCCACTGCGGCGATCTTCACGCCCTCGTGGCTGTACACGCCAAGCAGGGCCTCGACCCAGGCAGCGGCCGGAGCCGGCATGCCGAAGTCTTCAGGGGTCGGCTGGCACATGGCGATGAACTCACCCACGCTCGGCGCGAAAGGCTTCTTGAGCTTGCGGCACTTCTCGATGCCGAACTCGATCTGCTCGATGGTGCGGATGCCCTCGGCGGCGAACTCCTTGATCCACTCCTCCTTGGCAGCGGCCAGAGCCTCAGTAGATGGCCAGGCTTGGCGCCAGGCCGGGAAGATCCCGCGCAGGCGGCGGAACAGGCCATTGACCACCTCGGCCGTCTCCAGGGAGACCACAACCGGCCCGCCGTGCAGCTCGGGAGGCAGGTTGGTCATGGCCGCCATCAGTTGGTTTGCTGATTTCATGTGCGCACCATCAGCCCTTCGGCCCAGGATGAGTCGTTGAAGTCGGGTTCGTTGCTCTGGCGGCGAGGCGCAGCCGGCTTCGCTGCAGCAGGCTGGGGCAGCTCGTCTTCCCAGCGCTTCCCGTTCAGCCAGGTGGAGGCGTGCGGGATGAACTGGCCGCCATCCTTGGTCCAGTCGGTCGATACGGTCCAGGCAGCCAAGGCTTTGGCCATCAGGGCGAACAGGTCAGCGGTGACCTTGATCTTCGCCCAGGCCTTCTTGGCGTCGGCCTTGCTCACCTTGCGGGGATAGATCTTCCAGAAGCGCTCGAAGTCGACCAGCTCAGGAGCGTCAGCGACGTCGGGTTTCTTCCTTGATTCAGTAGAAGAATCCTTTATTGAGTAGCTGTCGGTTTCCCCACCATTCGGAGAACCCACACTTCGGTTAACCGAATATTCGGAAACCTGTAGGTTCGGTTCGTAGTGCACGATCACGCGGCGGCCGAGCACCTTACCGGTACCCTCCTCGCGTACAACCTCATGGCTGACCAGGCCAATTTCCTTGAGATAGGCCATGGCTTTCGAATAGCGGTCGCGGCCGATCGAAAACCGATCTTGCAGGTACGAGCCGATCACCTTCCAATCGCTGGATCGGGTCTGCAGGTAGATCCAGATGGCCAGGGCGTCGGGGTTGGCGATCATGGCCACCACATCGTTGCTGACAGAGCTGTACGGCGCCTGCTTGGCGTAAAACAGGGTTGGCGTAGCCTTCTCCACGTTCACGGGCTTGCTCATGGCAGCACCTTGTAATTCAGGCCCTGCTCTTCGATCGCTTCTGCGCAACTGTCACGCATGTTGCTGGCAGCCTCCTGGCTGTACTCGCCGAAGCATTCGGTGTTGGGGAGCTCGACTACCACGGCTGCACGGGAGGCATGCCAGGCCCACGCTGCAGCCTTGAGCATTGCCGCTGCATCATCGTTGGCCGTAGCCGTCATCTCGCCGAAGCCGAACTCTGCGCGGAATGCCGCCAGGAACTCGGATTTCATGCCCTCCGGCATGTCGTGAATGCTCATGCTGCACCCCGCACGGCCTTGTCATGGGTGTGCAGGCCGTCCCAGTTCTTCTTCATGGGTAGCTCGCCGGCCAAGTAGAGCTCGTACAGGCGCACGGCCCCCTTGCGCAGCAGGATCGGCGTGTAGCTGATGAAGGGCTCCCGGCCGTGCGGAGTGATCTCCTGCTGATGCTCAGTCATGTACTTGTCGCGGGCGTAGGCAGCTACGCGGTACCGGGTACCGGACTTGCTCTCGTTGTAGAGCCAGTTGCGGCCCTCAAGGAAGTGACCAACCTGCATCACGTTGACCTCATTGAGGCCCTTGCAGAACTGGGTCGGGGTCATGCCCTCCTTGAACAGGTTCTCGAAGTGGTCGATCTTTTTGGCCTGGGCCTCGACCTGAACGGTGAGCAGCACGCGGGCTTTCTCCGACTCCAGGGCCATCTGGAGGATCTCCAGCTTGCTGAGGTCGGCGGGCACAGGTTTGGCCTGAGACTCAAGTTCCTGCCAGCGATCGATGACCTTGGCCCGGTGCTCATCGCTGTATCCGGCCACGACCAAGTGGGTATCGCGCTCGGTCAGGTCGTAGACCTCGATTGGTCGCCCGCCGGTAGCCTCCCGGCGGCTTTTACGACTTGATCGCAAAAGGTTTTTGGCGAACAGGCGCTCGATGGTGGTGACCACATCGTTGTGGCGAGCCTCCACCAACTCCGCAATTTCGCGGGAAGACATCGTGCGCGCCACAGAATCGTGGCTTTCATTTTGTGGCGCGGGCCTTGGGAGGGCCTGTACACTGGTGGTCTGCATATGCATAATTCACCTCACATGTTTTGTGTTTTGCAGAGAGCCGGGCCGCGAACCCGGCTTTTTTGTCTCTGCGATTTGGTGTCCCTTATGAGGGACTGGCGCCAGGGTCCCTAATTAGGGATCGGACGGTTACCTCGGCGCCGCGAACGGCACCACGTTGTTGCTCTTGGGCTTCCCCCGCTGGGCGAGGAAGTGCGTGGCCTTCTTCAGGATTTGCGCGGCCAGCTCGTCGGTGCTCACACCAACCTCCTCTGCCCAGGCCTCCAGGTCCGCGAAGTCACCCCTGCGGAACCGGGCTATCTCCACGTCGTGCTGCTGTACTGCTTCGTTTGCAGGCGACATTCGTCCTCCCCTGGACCTATTCAGGCCCTGGCCTTCTTCTCGTTGATCAGCGGCAGGTGGCCGTGCTCTTTCTTGAACGCCAGCGCGGCCAGGATAATTTCCCGTGCCAGCACGCTGTGCTGGGCCTTGAGCTCATGGGCGTACCCCTTCAGCTCGTTGAAGTCCTCGTCATCCAAGCGGACCTTGACCTGGTGGTCGTGGCGGTGTGCTTTGTCGTCGTAGGCCATCGGGTGATCCCCTGACTCGTGCTGTCGTTGAGGTTGAGATTTAAGAGGGCCTCCGCCCTACCCTGAAGAGTCCCTCGCAGAGGCCCTCATTGGGGCCACCAACTGCAGAACCCTGGCCTTTCGGCGGCCAACCACTGATAAAGCGCCACTGGCTACAGCTGCTTCGAACACCTGGTTCATCGCAGTGTTGAAGTCCCAGTTATTGGCCCTCATCAGCTCCTCTATTCGCTGCCGCACGTCTGGCGGCAGCTGATCAAGCTGTACGGTCATTTAGGCCTCCAAAGGGCCTTCAGCCCGCGATATCTTCTTGCTTGTCCTGCATCAGCTCCTCGATAACGCCGTTCGCTACGGCCCATTCGATGATTTCGTACAGATAGGTGGCGTGCTGCATGCGCGTCTTGCTCGCAGCCTTCCGGAGGATCCGGTCGAGCACTGGTTCAAACCGAACCTTCACCGGGATGGCGCGCTTCTGGCTGGGGTCTTGGTACATGCTGGTGTGGCTCCTTGCTTATGAAATTGGGTTACGCGGCGCCCTTGAGCGCTTTGCGAGCAAAAGGAATGAGATCAGGACGAAGGCCGGCAATAGTGATCTCGCCGTCCGACGCGTCCTGCAGTCGTTCAGCCAGGTCTACAGATGCCTTCCGATGACCACCTGCGAGCTGCCAGAGATGGCCGACAGTGGTCTTCGCTGCGGCTGCTACATCCCGCCGGCGCTCATTGGTGGCGGTAGCCAACCATTCACGGAGGTGATCATTCATGTGGGTTCTCCTTACACATATGGCGAAATTTAGCTCATGGCTAATGTTCGGGCAAGGATAATTTAGCTTTGCGCACATTTAGCACGAAGCTAAACACTGGCATTCTTCGCGCCATGGATATCTACGAAATTCGCAAGCACAACCTGGTCAAGCTGATCGGCAGCCAGAGAAAAGGGTCCTGCGCGGAGCGCTGGGGGATGGCTCCTGCGCACCTGAGCCAGATACTCTCCGACAAGACGGCGAAGAACCTGGGCGACGACGTAGCGCGCCGGATCGAGGAAGTTGAGAAGCTGCCACGAGGCTGGTTCGACTCGATCCCCTCGGGCGACGACGGGCAGCCACTGGCTGAAGCCGTGGACAGCAAGCTGTCGGCTGCTGATCTGGTAAAGCAGATGCTCGCGAAGAGCGGGAGAGGAATTCCTGAAGAGACTCGCCAGAGGCTACTGGCTGCGGCGGAGGAGCCAGTTCCTGCTGTCGCTCCAGCCGATAGCGGAGTAGTCAAGGCAGATTTCAACCGCCCCGGCCTGGTAGGTGATGAGGTCTGGATCGCCCACTATGACGTGCGTGGTGCCATGGGCGGCGGCGAGCAAACCCATGACTTCCCAGAAATGCTGCAAGACGTGCGCGTCAGTCCTCGGCACCTGCGTGAGCTGGGTGTTGAGTTCAAAGAGCACTACCACCTGAAGCTCGTCACCGGCTGGGGCCAGTCAATGGCGCCGACGATCAAGAACCGCGACCCGCTGATCGTGGATGTCAGCATCCGCGACTTCGCTGGCGATGGGATCTACTACTTCTCCTGGGGTGGGCACGAGTACATCAAGCGTTTGCAGATCGCGGACGAAGAGTACTTCGAGATGATCTCGGACAACCCTAAGCACAAGGATCGGATGATCCGACGGGAAGAGACCTACATCCAGGCTCGCGTACTACTCGTTTGGAATGCTCACTTAGTTTGATCAAGGGCTGCCGCAGACTTCGCCGGGAGGATTCGGCATCTTCAACTTCAATCGCGCTTCAAGGATGAATTATGTTAGGCAAGTCTATCGCAATCGTGCTGGCAGCCGCCTTGCCGCTCGCAGCAAGTGCAGCAAATCTCTACATACCGTCTGACCCAAAAGCCTCGTACACAATCTTGGATCGCGACAGCTCGGGAACAGAACGAACAATCACCACTAAACGAGAGGGGGCCAGCGGCACGAGCTATTCTCGGCGCCTGTACAACTGCGCAGAAAAGACCGTGAAGTATCTCGGAAGTGGCGAAACGATCGAGCAGATGCACGCCTCCAAGCCAGATCCTCGCATGGGTCCAATCATTGAAGGCTCAATTGCTGACTACGTTGGGGCAGAAGCTTGCCGCTAGAAGCGCTAACGCTACACCAGCACGCTCTCATGAGGATAACGTTTTGCTAGCGATTCTTAAGCGCCGTACTTTCGCGACCCTTTCGTGTGCAGTTCTTTGGTCGACCTTTTCTTATGCCGAGCCCAGTTTTCACGACTGGCTTACCGGCACCGCCGCAATGTGCAGCATCGACAGCCATTCGGCCTTCACGGATATGCTGCTGGCTAAGCGCGAACATGGTGAAAAAAGCAAGTCTTTCACAAGACAGGTCGAAAAGTCCTACGCGGCAGCCCAGAAATGCGTGGATGAGGTAAAGCCCAAGGGCAAGCAAAGACTGAAGGACGCGGTAGCTTTGATGCCATCTGACAAAAGAGAGTTTCAGGACTCCTACTCTGCATGGCTTGGCTACCTGGACTGGCTAAGCACGCCTCGCGAGTCTGGCGAATCCTCACCCGAGCAGATTCGATTTCAGCAGTCTATGAACGATTTACAAGCCGCCATGGACGCACGGTAAGTCCAGTGCGCTAGAAAGCCCGCTCGTTTAGCGGGCTTAAACACCATGATTAAAATGGCGCCTCCTCCTCCGCCTCAACCTCGCTGTCCTCCTCGATGATGAAGTCGTCTCGCTCTTGAATCGCGCTTCGCTCCCACCGGACGGTCACCGTGCCGTCGTCATTGAACGTCAGGTCCAGCTCGGGCACTTCAGCGATCAGCCCGATCACCTCCTCCCACTCTGCCTCCCCGTCCGTGTCCAGGCGATGGATCGTCACCCAGCGCTGCGTCTGTGCGATCGGGTGGTTGATCATCGACGACACCCTCAGGCTCAGCCTCTCTAGCCCGGTCATTTCCTGACGCTGCTTCGGCGCCGCTTTGTTCTGCTTGGACATAGTTCCATCTCCGAAAACTGTATATTCGTACAGTGATTTCAGAATCATAGCGCAGTGCTAAATCTCAGGTAAAGGCCCTGCTCAAGAACTCCAGCCTTGGAGGCGTTTTGTCGCTCGGCGAAAATAATTTAGCTCTGAGCTATTGACGATTCTTTAGCGCATGGCTAAATTTCACCCCAGGCAGTCACCAACCAGGGACTGCCGAGGCCCTCACCGGCCGCCGCTCTTTAACAACCAGATGAACGCCGAGCTGGCCGATGCATAGCCAGCGGACGTGCCGCGCAACGGTACGCAGCGATTCGACCTCATGTCGGCGCTGGGCATAGGAGACCTCATTCGGAGGGCGTAGCTGGAGAGGCTGCGTGGTGGCGAGTAAGCGTTTGGCCTTGGGACCATGATCCCGTGTCGCGCTGAAAATCACTGACGGGAAAGCGACCGTTGGCCTGTGCAAGAAAAGAGATTACCGGCCCGACGAGTGCGGGCCGGATGCTCTCCAGATGCCTCTGGTTAGAGGTATGCGGAAAGCACTATTTGCCTTTGCCGGACCCTGGCGAACCGCCGTGGAACACCTTCGTAGCCGAATAGAGAGTGTCACCCTCGCCTGGCTTGTATCGAGTCTTTCGCTCGTTCCTGCATCCCTCGCACATCACTGGGGGATTCACCCAATCAGCTCTGTAGCTGAACTTGGTTGTCTTGCAGAACCGGCAATTCGCGACGATCCAGCCGCTTTTTGGCTTCCTCGGTGGAGGCGGCTCGAATGGAGCAGGAATGGCGGGAGGATTCGCCTTTTCCATGGCTTGCTTGAGCTGCATCAGTACCGCGAGATTCTTCGGGTCCATGGCCTTCGCCTCTGATTTCACCTTGCCCGAGATTACCAGCGGCATAAAGCCATCACCAGCACCACGTATTCACTGAAGCACCTGGGCGACCGGGTGCTTTGGGAATCCACTGGAGGAACACGAGATGAACCGCAAGCAATTCCGCAAAGCCCGCGTCGCCGTGAAGTACGACCGCCTGAACAACACCTGCAACTGCCTCGTGCCTGGTTACGAGAAGGCGCTGATCCTTGAGCTGATGCACCGCCCGCGCTCCTGGTGATTTCACTCGCAGCCATTCCCACGAGTGGCTGCCGGGAAATCAATCGGATGCACGGAGCAATCACCAGATGAACCAGCAAACCTTGCAAGAGCTTCTCGCAGAACGCGTCGCCGCATACGCCCAGTCCGACCGCCCTCGTGAGCTGATCGACGAGGGCATCGAAAAGCTTTTTGCGGACGTAGTAAAAGACACGTTCCGCTCCTACGGCGACTTCGGCGGCGTCATCAAGGAGGCGGTTAAAGCCGCTCTGCCGGCCAACGTCTCGGATGTCTTCGAACTTCAGCGGTACAACGCTCTGGTTGCAAATGTCCTTCGCGAGCGCTGGCAGGCAGCAGCTTTGCAGTCCACCGTTTTGGAGCAGGCAGACAAGGTCATCAGCGAAGTCCTGGATGGCGAAGGGCTCATCACTGGTGAAATCTCATTGAAAGGCCTGCTTGATGAGTTCATTGCTGATCACAAAGATCAGGCCGCTGAGGAGCGGTGGAGTCGACCAGAAATTCGCTTCGAAGAAAGCGAGATCGCCTCGTCAACCTTCCTCTACATCGGCTTTGACCCAGAGCCTGAACAAAGCCGCGACCGTTTCATGTACAGCTCAGACAAGCGCAGCATCCATAGCCTGAAGCACTCGCTTCACATCCACATCCAAGGCGAGCGTGCGACCGAAGACCGGTTCAGACCGACAGAGCGATTCGGTGATGTTGTTGGCGCGAAGCTCGACGAAAAGAAGATCGCCGTCAACATGCGGGTTCGCTCGAAGTGGGAGCGAATGCTGGCGTCTCTGTATTTCGGCAGCGCCCTCTTGATCATCGATTGCGACGAAGACGAGTTCGACTACGGCTTCGACGACTGAACAACCAACGCCACGTCAGCATGACGATAAATGGCCGTCGGGAATCGCTGCGCAAGTTCGACGTTAAAGCACAGGCAGCGTGACAGCCGGAACAGACGGCCCGATCACCTCGCAAGAGGCTGCATCGGAGTGTGATCTGAATGCGCAGGCTGATGCGCAGCGACGCAGGCTAACAAGCGCGGCGCCGGCGGGCGAAAGCTGACCGGCTCGGTAGAACCTGACACTTCTCACGCAAGCCGGAGATCAGCGCCGGCCAGATCACACCCCGATGCATCCCGAAAACACTGAGCTGATCAGTGAGGCTGCCTGTCCATGCAGCCTGCTCCTAATGCCCTAATCCCGGCGGGTATCAGCAACGGGAATAGCACTGCTGCAACAGTGCGCACGGCGTCCGCTGTTCCACCAGCGGATCTGAACCACCTGCCTGCAGTGGGCCAAAAGCAGGCCCGATGTTCCCTTGGCGGGGTTCATCGGAAGCCACTCTGAACGCGAGTTGATCGCCGCGAATTGTGAGCGTGGGTAGCGTCTCGCCCCTTGGTGAGGTGTCCCGACACCCGGTTTGCCCCGGAGAGTGGCTCCCGATGCACCCGCATCCCCTTCCCTTCAATTCGACCGCATTGGCAGGCGCCAGGCCACCTTTCACGGTGGGTTTGGTCACCCGCGCCTGGCGTCTGGCCAATGCGGTTGGCTACCGAGGCTCACATGATGAACAAGCACACCCCTGGGCCTTGGGAGGTCCTGAACGAAACCGAGGTCTTCACCGGCCTTGGCGCCGACAGCGGCGATGGCGTGAAAGCACTCCCATCTGACGGCTGGATGATCGCTGATTGCGGCGACTGCGTGACCTTCACCGAGATCGTCCCGGCAGAGCTCGGCCGGAATCTGCGTAAGGCCAATGCCCGGCTGATCGCCGCCGCGCCTGAATTGCTGGCTGCGCTTGAGGCTGCAGTTGAGTGCGGAATGGCTCCAAGCTCTACAGCAAAGGACGGCGGCGCAAGTCGGCATGCTCGCCAAGTCGTTGTGGCTGACATGATCCGGGAAGCCATCGCCAAGGCCCGGGTGAAGCCATGAGCAACTGGATCAAGTGCAGCGACAGGCTGCCCGAGCTACAGGATGACTCTGTTCTCGCTTACGCCGACGGCACCTCACTGCACGCTGGGCGCCATGCCTGGCCAAAGGGCGGCATGGACATGGTGCACATCCAAGACTACTTCGGCGATGTCACCGCAGGGCTGGATGAAGCCGGCAACCAGCTCTACACGAAGATATACCTGAGCAACGGTGTCACCCACTGGCAGCCGCTCCCTTCTCCACCCACCGAGTAACCCACCACCTGGAGGCGACCATGGCTCGCGAGCATGAGCTTTACGCAGACAGCGCCCAGGCGCGCGAGGTTGATCGCCAGTACAGGCTGTTTGGCGATACCAGCTGGGCGGATCACCTCACCTCGAAGCAGGCCCGGGCGAACAACCAGGCCTGGAACGCAATGATCAGCGAGCGCGACGAGCGCCAGCGGATTGAAAGCCGCCGGGTGATCGCCTCGGCGCTCGACAAGATGGAAGCCATGTGCGGCTCAGGTGCCGCTCGGAGGACTGCATGAACAAAGGAACACGCGAGGAGGTGGTCGCCATCATCAACTCGCGATTCGAGGCCATCGACGCCTCGTTCAGTGAGGGGCTGCGCGGCGAGCTGACGATGGCTATCGACCTGGCCGGGCTTACCGGCGCGATCGATCTTCCCAAGCAGCGCGGCTACACGGAGCGCTTGAACCGGGCGATAGATCGCAACAGCAAGGCATTGCTGGTAGCGATCGGGAGGGTGGCATGACAACGCCTATCGTGATGTCGCTTATTGACGAGCAGGTTGCTGAGGCTGCGCACGCAGTTCCTGACGACCGAATCCTCATGGTGTTCAAAGGCCTGACCTTGGAAGACGCCATGAACCAGGCGCGCATGGCGCACATCGAGAATCCGGCGGCATGGTCGGGCCGGGCCTATCTCTGCGGTATGTGCACCCTGGCCTACGAGGTGCGGTCATGAAGTTGGTTGGCTGGAAATCAGGCGTTCCTGATAGTAACCGAGTAGTTCAAGTACTACGCCAACTCGACAACGGATCACGCGTTCGCTGGAGATGCCGATTCCACTCCCATGAGGCCCGGTGGGCTACTCATGACGGCGTATACATTGGCGGCGTGCTCGGCTGGAGGGAGCTGCAATGACCAGCCACCAGCGCGCCCGCCGCTTCGCCACCTGGCGCGGCAGCTTCATCGCCTTATCCCTCTGCACCGCTTGGATGCTCGCCAGCGCTTACGCCGGCTGTATCACCTCCTGAGGCAACCATGAACACAACACCCCGCCTGGCCGCCCAGCTCGACTGGATGACGGTCGGATCGTTCTCGCCTGAGCAGTACCAGGGCGACGAGCGCAAAGAGTACGAAGAAGAGGCCGCTCGCATTGAGCGGCAGTGGGACAACCAACCGAACTGAGGGCATCCCCATGTTCAAGAAAGCCGAACGCAAGCAGGCCAAGCTACGGCTGGCACTTGCTGGGCCATCCGGGTCTGGAAAGACCATGTCAGCGCTGCTCATGGCCAAGGGCCTGGGCGGCCGGATCGCAGTGATCGACACCGAGCATGGCAGCGCGTCGCTGTACGCCGACATTGCCGACTTCGACGTGCTCGAACTGCACGCGCCCTACTCGCCCGAGCGCTACGCGGAGGCGATCACCGCCGCGGAGCAGGCCGGCTATGGCGTGCTCATCATCGACAGCTACTCGCATGAGTGGACCGGCTCTGGCGGCTGCCTGGAGTCGAACGAGAAGCTCGCGCACCAGAAGTTTAAGGGCAACACCTGGGCGGCCTGGAACGAAACCACGCCGCGCCATCGCAAGCTGACGGACAAGATCCTGACCAGTCCGCTGCACATAATCTGCACCATGCGGAGCAAGACCGAGACGGTCCAGGGCGAAGGCAAGAAGATCCTCAAGCTCGGCATGAAGTCCGAGCAGCGAGACGGCACCGACTACGAGTTCACCGTGGTGCTAGACATCACCCACGACGGGCACGCCGCTATCGCCAGCAAGGACCGTACGAAGCTGTTCGACCAGCCTGAGGTGATCAGCGAGGACACCGGGCGGCGACTGCTGGCCTGGCTGAACGACGGCAAGTCGCAGGCCGACCTGCAGACCACAGCTCTGCAAGATGCTCTGTCGAAGATCCCGGTTACCGAGACAATGCAGGAGCTGCAGAGCGTGTACTCGGCGGCGTACCGGATCCTTGAGCAGTCACCCGACCATTTGGCGCAGCTGAATGCGGCCAAGGACCAACGCAAAGCAAAACTCGCGGAGAAAGCAGCATGAGAGGCGTCAACAAAGTCATCCTGGTAGGAACCTGCGGCCAGGATCCAGAGGTCCGCTACCTTCCCAATGGCAACGCGGTCACCAGCTTGAGCCTGGCCACCAGCGAGGCTTGGACAGACAAGCAGACCGGCCAGAAGGTCGAGAAGACCGAATGGCACCGCGTGGTGCTGTTCGGCAAGGTGGCGGAGATTGCCGGCGAGTATCTGCGCAAGGGTTCCCAGTGCTACATCGAGGGCAAGCTCAAGACTCGCGAATGGGAGAAGGACGGCATCAAGCGGTACAGCACCGAGGTGCACGTCGATATCAACGGCACCATGCAGCTGCTGGGTGGTCGGCAGGATAACCAGGGCGCCGGGCAGCAGCGGCGCCAGCCTCAGCAGCAACAGCCACACCAGCAGCATCGCCAGGCGCCCCAGCAGAACCAGCAAGCGGCACCGCCGGATAACTTCGACGACGACATCCCGTTCGCCCCGCTCCACCCTCTCGCAGGTGCATAGCCATGCCACTCGCAACCATCCTCGACATGCTCCAGCGCCGGAAGGAACTTGAGCATCACCTGCAGCTACTGTTCAACCGCAGCTGTCAGTGGGGCCGCGCTGAACGAGTACGCGGCGCCGCCACCATCGAGAACCTGACCCAGCAGCTGTTAGAACTCACCGAGCAGATCGACGCGGCGCGCGCGGCATGAGGCGGATCAACAACATGGTCCGCCGGCGCCGGCGGCAAGAACAGTTCCACCTACCGCCCAGCGGCCTCACGGAGCACCGAAATGCAGAAAGCACCTTCTGGAGTGGTAACCCTTCCGGCCTGGATGAATCGGCCGGTCAAGAAGCTGTACAACACCCGCAGCGGCGGCCAGTACCGGCCTGATGATGTGGCCCTGGCCTTCGCGCTGAGCCTGCGTCTGCACGACAGCGCCGATCACCTGCGCAGGCTGGCCCGGCGGTTGGTGGGCAAGGTCTGCCTGGAGCACCAGCCGAACATGAAGCGCCTGGCCCGCGAGCCGGACGACGCCAAAGTGTTCGACGCTGCGCTCAAGATCATCAACCGGGTGTGCGACCTGCTGGAGTACGCCCCGGGCACTCGCTTTGTGCGCAATGGAGGCGATGATGGCTCTGACGCAGCAGCAGCGTGACCAGCGCCGGCGCGAAAAGGCGGCAAGACTGCAGGAAGAAAACCTGCATTTAAAGGTTCGCTCAGGCACAAAGCGAACCCTTCTGGAGCTGATGGAGTGGGCCGGGATCGAGGAACAGGGCGAGGCGATGACGCTGATGATTCATCACATCGAGGCGCTTGGGCATCACGCACTTTTCAGGATCGCGCGCCACGAAATCGAAGCTCATCGAAACGTGGCGCGGACCGAGCCACTGCGGCTATCAGCCAGGAAGCGAACGGGCCAGCACCTGCGGGCGATATGCGGCTGGGCAGATGCCACATACAGCCAGATGATCGAATCGCTGATTCACGGCATCCACGCCCTGGGCAGGCTGCACGCGGCGAAGTTCCTCACCCCGCCGCGGCACCAGATCAGCATATCGCCGCGCCTGGCCCTGGCCTTCGATAGGAAGAGCATGCTGATGATTCAGCAAGACCCAGGCGACGAAGTCATTCCTCCAAGTCGGCTTCCAGAGGCGCCCCATGCTCTATGTAACCGAACCAATCGAATTGGCCAATCGTAGCTAGTGCTGTTGCGAGGATTTCGCGGCCAACTTCGTCGTGCTGCTCGACGCTTGGGCATAGCTCAAAGGTACAGCAGCAACTGTTGGAATCATAAAACAGTCGAATGACGCGCGATTGAAGCCCTTTTTTGGCTATCGCAACGCAGAAATTCAACATTTCAGCAAGCTCATATGCTTTGCCGTGTCTCGTACAGATCTCAATGCCGTGAGCGGTTAGTGCGTCTTCCGATACGGTGGATTCCCGCATTCCTTCTTCCTCAGCAGTTGGCTACCTAGAGCCTCTCGTAATACCCCATCCCAAACCAAATTGCCACCATGCCGCCGCCAGCACGGGGGCGGCGCATGCCCGGAGCACAACATGAAAGTCGAGACATCGACCGTCACCAAGCTGCTGATCACCGGCGCCGAAGGCCTGGACCCGATCAGCGTGTACCTGGAAGACTTCGCGCCCTGCAAAGGCAAGATCACCGTCAGCTGCTACGACAAAAGCTGGCACGCCTACTGGGGCGGCATGTGGGATGGACTGACTATCGGCCAGTTTTTCTGCAAGCTGCACGACGCCTACATCATCGGCTACTTCGATCGGTCGCTGAGCTCTCGCCGGTTCAGTGCTGAGGCGCTGGCGGACAAGGCACGGAAGGTCATCGTGCAGATGAGGCGTGACCGGGATCTGGATGCAGAAGACGCCCGGAGCCTGCTCGACGAGGCCGAGGATGTTCGCCACACCAGCTCGCTCGATGAGTGCGGCGGCGCCCACCGCGAGTTCATGCACCGCGTTTTCGGTGACGACTGGTGGAACCTGCCGGCTGATGCCATGGAGCGCAACCCCGACTGGGACTACCTCTGCCGCATCATCGCGACAGTGCAGCAGGCCCTGGCCAAGCAGTTCCCGATCGCCGACTGATCCTGCGGCGCTGCCCGCCAGCGATCGAACTACGTGTCTTGGCTGAAATGCAGAGCGACGGCCAGAACAGCAACAACCAGGACGACCTCAGCCACGAGGTACACGCCGTAAAAGTCTTCCGAGAACATTCCTGAGCTTCCGCGAGCAATTGTTGATCTTGTCTGCCGCGAAGCATTGCGTTTCGCGGTACAGAGCTCAGAGCAGAATCGCTTCTCAGAAGTTCATCAAAAACTCGGTGCTGACCGCCAACGCCTTCCCCTATTCAACGACAGGGTCGGCGCCCAGGCCTTTCCGGTAGCGGGCAATCGCAATGATCTGGCGCAGGCAGATGACCATGTCCTTCTTCAGGTGGTCGTCGGGCAGCCCTATCTTTTTCAGCATCGCCTGGGCTTCTTCCTCGATCGAGGCAAGGGCCTCGGTATCGCTTTTCAGTGTCATGGCGACCTCCACCAGGTCGAGTCGACCAAGAAGTGATAGCGCACCAGAACCACGAGCGCCACGCGGCGCCTTCCCCTATTCAACGATAACGCCTCCCCGGCGAGGGCGGCGCCTGCCTGGAGATCACCATGAGCACATTCGCAGTGTTCGGCATGACCCGTGATGTAGCCCTGGCCGAGGCCAAGAAGCGCGTCAAAACCAGCAAGCCTGGCAAGCCGGGCGGACCATCGATTCAGCTGACGCCAGCCCAGTGGGAAGAGGCAGTGGCCAAGTACGTCGACAAGCTCATGAGCGGCGAGAAGGTGAAGCAGCTCAGCAACATGTTCGACGCCCCCAGTACGCCCAGCAGTTCATCGACCTGGCCAAGCGCTCGGGCGAGTGCCGCGACCTGCGAATTCGGGCCCGCTGCGCCATGACCGACGCGAAGGGCAATCCCATCATGAACCCCAAGACCAAGATGCCAAGGATCGGTTGGTCCGACTGGCAGCCTGAATCGAAAGCCGCATGACTCGAGGTATCCCATGCCCACAGAAAACCGATCCAGCAACACAGAGATGGTCAGCGTGCCGCCATACATTGGCCTGGAGCCGCTGGTTGGTCGTTATTACCCCGCCCAATGCCGCCGCTGCGGCTGGCTTGGCAGCTCCGAAGAGTTGACCGAGGACGATGCGCAGTGCACGCGCGACATTGGCGACCGCCTGTGCCTGGGCGACTGCGACGAACTTGAGCGCCATGATCTGCTGAACATCATCCAGGCCATGGCAGCCCCGCAGCCCCACGCCGAGCCGATAGCGTGGATGGTTGGTACTGCCTTCTGGTGGACCAAAGAAGAAGCTGAGCGGGATGCGGAAGCGACTGGGCTGCCGATTGTTGGCCTGGGGCCGATGACCAATACCAGTGAGGTCGAGCGGATGAACAAAGCCACCGCTTTCGTCCAAAGGCTGGTCGATTGCTCGGGCACCCAGCCCAGCGTGGCCACGGGCTACCTGCGCGACATCCTGGATGAACTCAAGGGAAACACAAAGCCGAGTGCACCTGTTGATCTCGATGAGCGGGCTGCCTTCGAGCATCACCACCGGGTCTGCGACCTGGTACGCGACGAAGACTGCCCCGATTACTACCGGAACCAAAGCGTTCAGGACTCTTGGGAGGGCTGGCAAGCTCGCGCCGAGCAGGAGGTCCGGCCATGAAAATCCACTGGGCCGCCCACATCGACTACGACCACGACGGCAACGATCACGAACACTTCTCGGCCTGCGGCGTAGGCCGTGGCCGCCGTGATGGCGAGGAATGGGAATCAGCGCGGTTCAAGTCCGAAGTCACCTGCAAGACCTGCCTGAAGGTCATCGCAAAGCAAGCGCTCAAGCCATCCTGACCCAATGAGTACAAATGTACTCCTGCCATCTGTAACCCCTCTCCCCTCTATTCACTGCCGCGATATGGCGGCCAAGGCCAACCCATGGAAATCGTTCCGAGCACGACGGAGCGGGGCTTTGCCCTGCTTGAGTTTTCTGACCTTTACGGCGCGCGCTGCAACGTCCAGTTGAGCAGCTTGGCAGAGCGCGCTGCCATCTGGCTCGGCGTCGAGAACGCTGAACCACAGATCATGGCCAGCCAGGCCGCTGCCCTCGGTGTGCAAACCAAGGAAACCGTGGGCTGGGTGCCCTACCCAATCCCCGACCAGGTGTTGCTGACCACCCGCATGCACTTGAGTAGGGAGCAGGTCGCCGCCCTCCTCCCTGTCCTTCAGCGCTTCGCAGCTACCGGAGAAGTTCGAGCATGACCAATCAAGTGAAGGAGCGCCCAATCCTGTTCAGTGCGCCGATGGTGCGCGCCATCCTGGAGGGCCGGAAGACGGTCACACGCCGGCCAGTGAAAGGCGGTCAGATCCCACGCCTGGAGTATCCGGACAGCCCGGAACCTTGGGTTGCCGTAGGCCAGCATCACCCGCGTTACGGCTTTGTCGTCTACGGCAGAACTGAGCAGGAGTGCGCTGTAAAGGTGGGTGAAATTGGTGCCTGCCCATTTGGCGAGCCGGGTGACCGCCTGTGGGTGCGCGAAGCCTGGGCAGCTGACGCCCAGCTCGATGGGATTGCACCTCGCGATCTCAGCCAGGGCGAGCCGATCATGTACCCGGCAGACGGAAGCGTACGGCAGACAGGATGCGCAATGGTCTCGCAGGGCCGAGGCCGCCCCTCGATCCACATGCCCCGCTGGGCCAGCCGAATCCTGCTGGAAATCACAGCAGTGCGCGTCGAGCGCCTGCAGGAGATCACCGAAGAGCAGGCGCGGTCCGAGGGGATGCTCTCTTGGACCTTCGAGGAATGCGACGGTGACCCGCGTCTGGGTGGTCATCCTCACACAACCACCAACTGGCACTGGGAGCCGCAGGAAAACGAGTGCGACGGGTACGGCTGCGCGGAGTATGCCTTCGCAAGCTTGTGGAAGGCCATCAACGGCGAATCCGCATGGGACGCTAACCCATGGGTCTGGGTCGTCGAGTTCAAGGCGATAGATCCGGATGCTGCGGGATGCGATTACCACGGCAGTCACTTCGGCGCGCCGTATCCCGACGCCCAGTGTGTCGATGGCTTCCTGTGGGATGAGGACAGCTGCGATGTGCCGGGCGGACCACTGCTGAGCGGCGGCGACATCCCCTGCCCGAAGTGCAACGCAGAGGCCTACACCGAACACCTGCGCGAGGCCAACCAATGACCCGCCTAGCCCTCTGCCTCCTGCTGCTGGCCACCGGCGCCAGCGCAACCGATAACGTCATCGACGTGCAGCACGACATCCAGCGCGGCGTCACCTGCTACCTGCTCAACGGGGTCGGCATCAGCTGCATCCCCGACAGCCAGCTGCAGGCCGGCAACCAGCGCCAGCTCTCCCCGCACGAAACACAACCCGAACCTACACCCGCACTGGCGCCTGGGCGCTGGATTGATGAGAGGTATCAACTGTGAAGATTGGAAAGCTGTTCCTTGGACTGAGGTGGTGCTACGGCGGCAAAGAGGAAGCCGTTGTCGCCAGCTGGGCGCTGAAATGTGGCTACTGGCGCTGGGCGGTCTGGTGGAGAAAGCCAAAGAAGGCGCTGTGCCTCCCGGCCTTCGGACCGTCCATGGCTGCAGGCACTCGGTACGTAGTTGGCCAAGGCCACTTCGGGGCCTGGGCACGACTCCCGCTGATCGGCTCGTTCTCCATCTCAACCCAGCCGCCCTACCCGAAGCAGGTGACGCCATGACCGACCTGATCGAAGTGAAGACGGCGGACCTGGTCGGTCACGCCCTCGACTGGGCCGTCGCCCAGGCTGAAGGCCTTGAGGTTTTCCTGGTAGGCCCTCAGTACAACGTGCCGAGGCGCGTGTTCTGGAAGAAGCGCGGCCAGGCACTTGAGTGGGATGTGCTCTACAACCCGCACGAAGACTGGGCGCTGGGCGGCGAGCTGATCGAGAAGTATGCCGCCATGGTCCGTGGTTTTCCGAACCAGATGTACCAAACCCTGGCTATCGCACGAGTCCGTATCAGCGGGGCCTTGGCCTGGCGATCTGGGAAGACACCACTTATTGCGCTGTGCCGCGCCATCGTCGCCGCCAAGCTCGGCGATACCGTCCAGGTGCCCAAGGAGCTGATGCCATGACCGAAGTCTACCGCTACAAGGTCGTCAAGATGCTTTCCGAGAGCGGCAACCGCATCAGCTACGACCCGCATGGTCCTTATGTCGTGATGGCAGAGGCCTACGACCAGCTCAAGGCCGAATGCGAGGCGCTGCGCAAGGATGCCGAGCGGTATCAGCTCATTAAGGAGTGTCCAATCCGAACGATGGTGGTCCTGGCACGCAAGGCGAACGAACTGGATTTCGATCTGGATACCGAGTGTGATCGGGTTATGGCGCTAATCGCCATGACCAAGGAGGCCCAGCCATGATCCTGCCCCTGATGTACATGACCTACCTGATCTACAGGGGGCCGCGATGAGCAAGAACTGCAACTCATGCAAATGGCTGGAGTGGGTTGACGGTGAAAGCGAGTCGGACACCGGATTCACATGCAACAAGCGCCATCAGCAGATGTGGGCCGACGGCCGCGAGCAAGAGTTGCTCGACAACCTGGAGCGCGACGATTACCGCGCGCGCTACAAACGCTGCTTCGAACCAGAAGCCTAACCCCTCCCCCTACAACTCAAGCCCGCCGACATGCGCGGGCATGGAGAGCCACGCCATGACGAAAGAAGAATTGGCCGGTCTGCCCGAGAAGGTGCGCATTGCCACCGAGGCTGGCAAAGCGGCCGCAGCGGCCTGCACCAATGATGGCGGCAGCGCCAACTTAGACCGCGTAGTGATTCCGGTGCCGGGCCTTCGTGCCAGCCAGCTGCAGGGTCTGCCCGGCTATGTGCAAAAGAAAAGCCGGTACCACCAGCAAGGCGTGCACCTTAATACGCCTTGGCCAGGCATCGGCAATCAGCACAGCGCTGGCGTGCAAGCGATGCAAGCCTCGCTCAAGGCTCAGGGCGTCAACTGCTACGTCTACTACCAGGTCGACTGACCACCAACCTGCCGCCACCGGCGGCGTGGAGACCATCATGTGCAAAGTCACCCTCGACGAATGGGCGCACGATCACTTCAGAACGCCGCCCAGCAGCAACACCCTTCGCCGTTGGGCCCGCGAGGGCCTGATCACCCCGGCCCCGATCAAGCACGGCCGCAGCTACTATGTTGAAGCTGATGCCTGCTACCGGGAGCCCGAACCGCTGCCCCGCGTTCCTGTGGGCAGCTCTCTTGTCAATCGAATTGCGAGTGCACGATATGGCGCCCAGGCCGCGTAAACCTGGATCAAAGGACCTACCGCCTAACCTCTACAGAAAGACCGACAAGCGAAACGGGGTCACCTACTACACGTACCGAGACCCTGTGAGCAACCGGATGTTTGGCCTGGGCAGTGACAAGGCCAAGGCGATCGCGGAAGCGGTCGCCGCCAATATGGCGCTTCAGGTTGCCCCGCCCACGCTCTCAGCTCGCATGGCTCCGGAACCGGTGACGCCTGGCCGAAACTTCCGCGAATGGATCGTCGAGTATCGGGATATTCTGAAGGATCGCGAGCTTTCTGAGTCCAGTATGCGCAACCTTCACATGCGCTTGAATCGGATCGAGAAAGCCTTCGGCGATCGGAGTATACGCTCGCTGACCACCATGGACATCGCCGATTACCTGGCGACCTACGTCAAAGAGGGCAAAGCGCAGATGGCCAGGGTCATGCGCTCTCTTCTTCGTGACCTCTTTATGGAAGCCATGGCCAGGGGATGGGTCGACACCAACCCTGTCGAAGCCACCAGAGCCGCACGGGTGAAGATCAAGCGCCAGCGCCTGACGCTCGAGTTGTGGAAAGCGATCTACGAAGAGGCGGCACAGCCCTGGCTCAAGCGCGCCATGGAACTCGCCCTTATAACCGGGCAGCGCCGAGAAGACATTGCTTCATTCGTTTTCAAGGATGAAGTGGACGGATTCCTGCAGGTAGTCCAATCGAAGACGGGGGCCAGGGTGAGGATCAGCACCAGCGTAACGCTGGAATGCATCAGTCTGAGCCTGGGTGAAGTGATACGGCGTTGCCGGGATCGGGTGCTGTCGAAGCACCTGGTGCACCATCACCGGACAATCAGCCGCGCAAAGGCGGGTACTCCCGTCATGCTCGACACAATCAGCAAAGAGTTCGCTGCAGCTCGAGACCGGGCAGCGGAGAAACTTGGCCTCGACCTAGGCGCCAGCCCGCCAACCTTCCATGAACAGCGGTCGCTGGCAGCGCGCCTGCACGAGGATGAAGGCCGAGACGCACAGCGACTGCTGGGTCACCGTTCGGCCAAGATGACCGATCTATACCGCGACAGCCGTGGCGCTGAGTGGATCGATGTCGCATAATCCTGCGACTAATTTTAGGGAGATATTGGGGAGGTTTTGGGGAGGATTCCCAGCCCCTTTAAATTCAATGACTTACACTCTTTACGGCATAAAAGCCTGTGACACCATGAAAAAGGCGCGTACCTGGCTCGACGACAAAGCCATCGCCTACGAATTCCACGACTACAAGACCCAAGGCATCGACCGCGACAGCCTGAACCGCTGGTGCGACGAACACGGCTGGGAAGTCATCCTCAACCGTGCCGGCACCACCTTCCGCAAGCTCGACGACGCCAGCAAGGCCGACCTCGACCAGGCCAAGGCCGTCGAACTGATGCACGCCCAACCGTCGATGATCAAGCGCCCGGTGCTCGACCTTGGCGAGCGCACCCTGGTCGGCTTCAAGCCAGACCTGTACGCCGCCGCGCTGGCCTGAGCCCCCACCCTATTTCGCACGAGGTAATCACATGTCCAATACCCTGTTCAGCCTGGCCTTCGGTGTCGGCTCCCAGAACCGCCAGGGCACCTGGCTGGAAGTGTTCTACGCACAACCCCTGCTCAACCCGAGCGCCGAGCTGGTCGCCGCAGTAGCGCCGATCCTTGGCTACGAAGGCGGCAACCAGGCCATCGCCTTCAGCAACGCCCAGGCCGCCCAGCTGGCCGAAGCCGTGAAAGGCGTCGACGCCGCCCAGGCTGCCCTGCTGACCCGCCTGGCCGAGAGCCACAAGCCGCTGGTCGCCACCCTGCTGGCCGAAGATGCCGCGCTGGCTTCGACCCCGGAGGCCTACCTCAAGCTGCACCTGCTGTCGCACCGGCTGGTCAAGCCGCACGGCCTGAGCCTGGCGGGCATCTTCCCACTGCTGCCGAACGTGGCCTGGACCAACCAGGGCGCTGTCGACCTGAGCGAACTGGCCGAACTGCAACTGGAAGCGCGCCTGAAGGGTGAGCTGCTGGAAGTGTTCTCGGTGGACAAGTTCCCGAAGATGACCGACTACGTGGTCCCGGCCGGCGTGCGTATCGCCGACACCGCCCGTGTACGCCTGGGTGCCTACATCGGCGAAGGCACCACCATCATGCACGAAGGCTTCGTCAACTTTAACGCTGGCACCGAAGGCCCAGGCATGATCGAAGGCCGCGTTTCCGCTGGCGTATTCGTCGGCAAGGGCTCGGACCTGGGCGGCGGCTGCTCGACCATGGGCACCCTGTCCGGTGGCGGCAACATCGTCATCAAGGTCGGCGAAGGCTGCCTGATCGGCGCCAACGCCGGTATCGGCATCCCACTGGGTGACCGCAACACCGTCGAAGCCGGCCTGTACATCACCGCTGGCACCAAGGTGAACCTGCTGGACGAGAACAACGAGCTGGTGAAAGTGGTCAAGGCCCGCGACCTGGCCGGCCAGACCGACCTGCTGTTCCGCCGCAACTCGCTGAACGGCGCCGTGGAGTGCAAGACCCACAAGTCGGCCATCGAGCTGAATGAGGCGCTGCACGCCCACAACTGAGAACCCTTGGCGGTTTGAAGTGTTAAGATCGGGTCTGGCGCCAATGGTGCCAGACCCGATCTTCATTCCAGGCCCCGCGAACATGTTCCAGCCCTCCCCCTGGCGCGCCGATTTCCCTGCCATCGCCGCCCTGCAACGGCAGCACCAGAGCTACCTGGACAGCGCCGCGACCACCCAGAAGCCCCAGGCGTTGCTTGATGCCCTGAGCCATTACTACGGCCATGGCGCCGCCAACGTGCACCGCGCCCAGCACCTGCCCGGCGCGCTGGCGACCCAGGCCTTCGAGACCAGCCGCGACAAGGTGGCTGCCTGGCTCAATGCCGCTGATTCACGGCAGATCGTCTTCACCCATGGCGCCACCTCGGCGCTGAACCTGCTGGCCTATGGCCTGGAACACCGTTTCGAAGCAGGCGACGAGATTGCCATCAGCGCCCTGGAGCACCATGCCAACCTGCTGCCCTGGCAGCAACTGGCCCGCCGGCGCGACCTGCGCCTGGTGGTATTGCCGCTGGACAATCATGGCCGTATCGACCTGGATCAGGCACTGCAGCTGATCGGCCCGCGCACCCGTGTGCTCGCCGTCAGCCAGCTATCCAACGTGCTCGGCACCTGGCAACCTCTGCCTGCACTGCTGGCCCACGCCCAAGCACAAGGTGCGCTGACCGTGGTCGATGGCGCCCAAGGCGTGGTCCATGGCCGCCATGATGTGCAGCAGCTGGGCTGCGACTTCTACGTATTTTCAAGCCACAAGCTGTATGGGCCGGAAGGTGTCGGCGTGCTGTACGGTCGCACTCAGGCACTGGAGCTGCTGCGCCACTGGCAGTTCGGCGGTGAAATGGTCCAACTGGCCGACTACCAGAACGCCAGCTTCCGCCCCGCACCGCTGGGCTTCGAAGCCGGCACGCCGCCGATCGCCGGGGTCATCGGGCTGGGCGCGACGCTGGACTATCTGGCCAGTCTCGACCGCCATGCCGTCGAGGCCCACGAAGCCAGCCTGCACCAGCACCTGCTGCGCGGCCTGGCCGACCGGGAAGGCGTGCGCGTCCTGGGCACACCACAAGCGGCCTTGGCCAGCTTCGTCATCGAAGGCGTACACAACGCCGACATCGCCCATATGCTGACCGAGCAAGGTATTGCCGTGCGCGCCGGGCATCACTGCGCCATGCCGCTGCTCAAGAGGCTGGGGCTGGAGGGGGCGATTCGCGTGTCGCTGGGGCTGTACAACGACAGTGACGACCTGCAACGGTTCTTCACGGCGTTGGACCAAGGACTGGAGTTGTTGCAATGACGTTGCCTTTGCCAGCCCGGGAAGCGCTGGAAAGCTTCGAGCAGGCGCGCGGCTGGGAACAGCGGGCGCGGCTGCTGATGCAATGGGGTGATCGGCTGGAGCCGTTGAGCGAGGAGGAAAAGTCCGAGAGCAACCGGGTGCATGGCTGTGAGAGCCTGGTGTGGCTGGTGGCGGAACAGCACGCCGGTCAATGGCGCTTCAAGGCGAGCAGCGATGCGCGGTTGTTGCGCGGGCTGCTGGCGCTGCTGCTGGCGCGGATTGAAGGGTTGGCGACTGCGGAACTGGCCGGACTGGATCTGCGCGAGTGGTTCGCCCAGCTGGGGCTGGAGCGGCAACTGTCGCCATCGCGCAGCAACGGGCTGCATGCGGTGTTGTTGCGGATGACGGAGTTGGCGTCCACCTGCTGAATCGGCGGTGCCTGCTTCGCGGGGGCGGGCTTGCCCCGCGAAGAAGCCGACACCATTATTCGGGTCTGACCCGCTCCGAGGGCCGCCGCGCCCCCGCCACCAGCTTCTCAATGGCCTTGCTCGCCGCGACCATGCCGAACGTCGCGGTCACCATCATCACCGCACCAAAGCCCCCCGCACAGTCCAGGCGCACACCTTCACCGACAAAGCTCTTTTGCAGGCAGACACTGCCATCACCCTTCGGATAACGCAGCTGCTCGCTGGAGAACACACACGGCACGCCATAGTTGCGGCTGGTATTGCGCGAGAAGTTGTAGTCCCGGCGCAGGGTCGAGCGTACCCGCGAGGCCAGCGGGTCGTTGAAGGTCTTGTTGAGGTCGCCGACCTGGATCTGCGTCGGGTCGATCTGCCCGCCCGCCCCACCGGTGGTGACGATGGCGATCTTGCGTCGCCGGCACCAGGCGATCAGCGCCGCCTTGGCCATCACGCTGTCGATGCAGTCGATCACCGCATCCATCTCCTCGATGATGTACTCGGCCATGGTCTCGCGGGTGACGAAATCCGCCACCGCGTGCACCGTGATCGCCGGATTGATCGCCCGCAGGCGCTCGGCCATCACCTCGACCTTGGGCCGCCCGACCTGGCCTTCCAGGGCATGGGCCTGGCGGTTGGTATTACTGACGCAGACATCGTCCAGGTCGAACAGGGTGATTTCGCCCACGCCGCTGCGCGCCAGGGCTTCGGCCGCCCACGAGCCGACCCCGCCAATGCCGACAACCGCCACATGGGCGTTGTTCAGCCGTTGCAGGCCCTCGTCGCCGTACAACCGGGCAACGCCGGCAAAGCGTGGATCTTCTGTGCTCATGTTGCTACCCCGAAACTCATGCCCGAAAAACGGCGCGCATTATAGGCCAGCGGCCGCTCTGACCTCCATCGTTAGGAAACACCCTACCATTGCTGCTTTAATGTCCTATCACTTGGACAGAAACGGACCACAATGTCATCTCGCAAATTCGGCCTCAACCTGGTGGTGGTCCTGGCCATCGCCGCGCTGTTTACCGGGTTCTGGGCGTTGATCAATCGCCCAGTCTCCGCACCTGCCTGGCCGGAACAGATCTCCGGTTTCTCGTATTCGCCGTTCCGCCTTGGGGAAAGTCCGCAAAAGGGCCAGTACCCCAGCGATGACGAGATACGCCAGGACCTGGAGCAGATGAACAAGCTCACCGACAACATCCGCATCTATACCGTCGAGGGCACCCAGGCCGAGATCCCGCGGCTGGCCGAGGAATTCGGCCTGCGGGTGACCCTGGGCATCTGGATCAGCAAAGACCTGGAGCGCAACGAACGCGAGATCGAAAAAGGCATCGAGCTGGCCAACCACTCACGCAGCGTGGTGCGGGTGGTGGTCGGCAACGAAGCGCTGTTCCGCGAAGAGGTCACGCCCGAAGAGCTGATCCAGTACCTTGATCGTGTCCGTGCCGCCGTCAAGGTGCCGGTCACCACCAGCGAGCAGTGGCACATCTGGAAGGAACACCCGGAACTGGCCAAGCACGTCGACCTGATCGCTGCGCACATCCTGCCGTACTGGGAATTCGTGCCGATGAAAGACTCGGTGCAGTTCGTCCTCGACCGCGCCCGCGAGCTGCGCCACCAGTTCTCGCACAAGCCGCTGCTGCTGTCGGAAGTCGGCTGGCCAAGCAACGGCCGTATGCGCGGCGGCGCCGACGCCACCCAGGCCGACCAGGCGATCTACCTGCGCACCTTGGTCAACACCCTCAACCGCCGAGGCTACAACTACTTCGTCATCGAGGCCTATGACCAGCCGTGGAAGGCCAACGACGAAGGCTCGGTAGGCGCCTACTGGGGCGTGTACAACGCCGAGCGCCAGCAGAAGTTCAACTTCGAGGGGCCAGTGGTGGCGATCCCGCAGTGGCGGGCACTGGCGGTGGCCTCGGTGGTCCTGGCGATGATCGCCCTGGCCGTGCTGCTGATCGACGGTTCGGCCCTGCGCCAGCGCGGCCGCACCTTCCTCACGTTCATCACCTTCCTGTGCGGGTCGGTGCTGGTGTGGATCGCCTACGACTATAGCCAGCAATACAGCACCTGGTTCAGCCTGACTGTCGGCGTGCTGCTTGCGCTCGGTGCGCTGGGCGTGTTCATCGTGCTGATGACCGAGGCCCACGAGCTGGCTGAGGCGGTGTGGATTCACAAGCGCCGGCGTGAATTCCTGCCGGTGCAAGGCGATAGCGCCTACCGGCCGAAAGTTTCGGTGCATGTGCCGTGCTACAACGAGCCGCCGGAGATGGTCAAGCAGACCCTCGACGCCCTCGCCGCACTGGACTACCCGGACTATGAAGTCCTGGTGATCGACAACAACACCAAGGACCCGGCCGTGTGGGAGCCACTCAAGGCCCACTGCGAGAAGCTCGGCGAGCGCTTCAAGTTCTTCCACGTCGCGCCCCTGGCCGGTTTCAAGGGCGGCGCGCTGAACTACCTGATCCCGCACACTGCCAAGGACGCCGAAGTGATCGCGGTGATCGACTCGGACTACTGCGTCGACCGCAACTGGCTCAAGCACATGGTGCCGCACTTCGCCGACCCGAAGATCGCCGTGGTGCAGTCGCCACAGGACTACCGCGACCAGCACGAAAGTGCCTTCAAGAAGCTCTGCTACAGCGAATACAAGGGCTTCTTCCACATCGGCATGGTTACCCGCAACGACCGTGACGCGATCATCCAGCACGGCACCATGACCATGACCCGGCGCAGCGTGCTGGAAGAGCTGGGCTGGGCCGAATGGTGCATCTGCGAAGACGCCGAGCTGGGCCTGCGGGTATTCGAGAAAGGCCTGTCGGCCGCCTATTCGCACAACAGCTACGGCAAGGGCCTGATGCCGGACACGTTCATCGACTTCAAGAAGCAGCGCTTCCGCTGGGCCTATGGCGCCATCCAGATCATCAAGCACCACGCCAGCGCCCTGCTGCGCGGCAAAGGAAGCGAACTGACCCGTGGCCAGCGCTACCACTTCCTGGCCGGCTGGCTGCCGTGGGTTGCCGATGGCATGAACATCTTCTTCACCGTCGGTGCCCTGCTGTGGTCGGCGGCGATGATCATCGTGCCGCACCGGGTCGACCCGCCGCTGATGATCTTCGCCATCCCACCGCTGGCGCTGTTCTTTTTCAAGGTCGGCAAGATCATCTTCCTCTACCGCCGCGCGTTGGGGGTGAACCTCAAGGATGCCTTTGCTGCGGCACTGGCGGGGCTGGCGTTGTCGCACACTATCGCCAAGGCGGTGTTGTACGGGTTCTTCACCAGCAGCATGCCGTTCTTCCGCACACCGAAGAATGCCGACAGCCATGGCTTGCTGGTGGCGATTTCCGAAGCCCGGGAAGAGCTGTTCATCATGTTGATGTTGTGGGGCGCGGCACTGGGCATCTTCCTGGTGCAGGGGCTGCCGAGTTCGGACATGCGCTTCTGGGTCGCGATGTTGCTGGTGCAGTCGTTGCCATATGTGGCGGCGTTGGTTATGGCGTTCCTGTCGTCGCTGCCCAAGCCTGCGGAGAAGGCCGCCGAGCCGCAGCAGGCTTGAGATTTTTTGGGGCGCATTGCGCCCCATTGGCCTGACGGTTTGATATAAGATAACGCCCTCAGATTTCCCCGCCTTGCCTTGCCCCGGAGTCCCCCATGACGGCCCCTGCCGAGCTCTCGCCTACCCTTCAACTGGCCTGCGACCTGATCCGTCGCCCCTCGGTCACCCCCGTCGATGCCGACTGCCAGGCGCAGATGATGAACCGCCTGGGTGCCGTGGGCTTCCAGCTGGAGCCGATGCGCTTTGAAGACGTCGATAACTTCTGGGCCACCCACGGTACACAGGAAGGCCCGGTGCTGTGCTTCGCCGGCCATACCGACGTAGTTCCCACCGGCCCGGTGCAGCAGTGGCAGCACGAGCCGTTCGAAGCACTGATCGACGCCGACGGCATGCTCTGCGGCCGTGGCGCCGCCGACATGAAAGGCAGCCTGGCGTCGATGGTGATCGCCAGCGAACGCTTCGTGCAGGACTACCCGAACCACCGCGGCAAGGTCGCCTTCCTGATCACCAGCGACGAGGAAGGCCCGGCCCACCACGGCACCAAGGCCGTGGTCGAGCGCCTGAAAGCGCGCAACGAGCGCCTGGACTGGTGCATCGTCGGCGAGCCGTCGAGCACCACCCTGCTCGGTGACGTGGTCAAGAACGGCCGTCGCGGCTCGCTCGGCGCCAAGCTGACCGTGCGCGGCAAACAAGGCCACGTGGCCTATCCGCACCTGGCGCGCAACCCGATCCACCTGGCCGCCCCGGCCCTGGCGGAGCTGGCTGCCCAGCACTGGGACGAAGGCAACGCGTTCTTCCCGCCGACCAGCTTCCAGATCTCCAACCTCAACTCCGGCACCGGCGCCACCAACGTGGTCCCGGGCGAGCTGACCGCACTGTTCAACTTCCGCTTCTCCACCGAATCGACCGTCGAAGGCCTGCAGGCGCGAGTTTCGGCGATCCTCGACAAGCATGAGCTGGACTGGTCGGTCGACTGGGCGCTGTCGGGCCTGCCCTTCCTCACCGAACCGGGCGACCTGCTCGACGCAGTGGCGGCCAGCATCAAGGGCGTTACTGGCCGCGACACCCAGCCATCGACCAGCGGCGGCACTTCCGATGGCCGTTTCATCGCCACCATGGGCACCCAGGTGGTCGAGCTTGGCCCGGTCAACGCCACCATCCACCAGGTCGATGAGCGGATCCTGGCCAGCGATCTCGACCTGCTGACCGAAATCTACTACCAGACCCTGGTCCGGTTGCTCGCCTGATGCTCGCCTGCCCCCTCTGCCAGGCAGCCCTGTCGCGGCTCGACAATGGCGTGGTGTGCCCGGCCGGCCACCGCTTCGACCGCGCCCGCCAGGGTTACCTGAACCTGCTGCCAGTGCAGCACAAGAACAGCCGCGACCCGGGCGACAACCAGGCCATGGTCGAAGCCCGCCGCGACTTCCTCGACGCCGGCCACTACGCCCCGGTGGCCCGCCGCCTGGCGGAGCTGGCCGCCGAGCGTCAGCCCGGCGCCTGGCTGGACATCGGTTGCGGTGAGGGCTACTACACCGCCCAGATCGCCCAGGCCCTGCCGGCCGCCGATGGCTATGCCCTGGACATTTCCCGCGAGGCGGTCAAGCGCGCCTGCCGTCGGGCACCCGACGTCACCTGGATGGTCGCCAGCATGGCCCGCGTGCCATTGGCCGATGCCAGCTGCCAGTTCATCGCCAGCGTGTTCAGCCCACTGGACTGGGACGAGGCCAAGCGCCTGCTCAGCCCCGGTGGCGGCCTGATGCGCGTGGGCCCGACCAGCGGCCACCTGATGGAGCTACGCGAAGTGCTCTACGATGAAGTGCGCCCCTACGCTGACGACAAGCACCTGGCCCTGGTGCCTGAAGGCATGGCCCACGCCCACAGCGAAACCCTCGAGTTCCGCCTGAGCCTGGCCGCCCCCAAGGCCCGTGCCGACCTGCTGGCGATGACCCCGCACGGCTGGCGCGCCAGCGCCGAGAAGCGCGCCCGGGTGATCGAGCAGGCCGAGCCGTTAGAGGTGACGGTTTCCATGCGTTATGACTATTTCGTGCGCCAGCATTGAGCACACCCGGAGCCCTTATGCGCCAACCCGATATTGAGATCTACCTGAAAGACGCCGACGTCGACCACAAGCAGATTGCCGAGTGGCTCAGCCAGGCAATCGGCCCGTGCAGCGAATGGAAGCAGAAAGGCCAGACCTTCAAATGCCAGGCCGGTAACATTCCGGTCACCTGGTTACCCAAGGCTGTAGGGAAATGGAACAGCCTCTACCTGGAAAGCGACCAGACCCCATGGGCCGATGACGTCGCCTGCGCCCGCGCCGCGTTCGCCGCGCTGAACGTCGAAGTGCGTTGCGCGCCGGGTGGCTGGGTCGAGGAAGACGGTGAAGAAGATGCCGATCGCTGGATCCGCATCAGCGCCGACGGTGAAGAGGAAATCACCTGGCGTACTAGCTGACCTTTTCTTCTCTGTAGGAGCGGGCTTGTCCCGCGAAGCAGACACCGCGGTGACTGGCACCGGCTGCGCCGGTGTTCGCGGGGCAAGCCCGCTCCTACAAGCTTGTACAGCCTGGGGCTCAGAGGCCTACGACGTCCTCGGCTTGCAGGCCTTTCTGGCCCTGCACGCAGGCGTATTCCACCCGCTGCCCTTCGACCAGGGTACGATGCCCCTCACCGCGGATCGCCCGATAGTGGACGAAGACATCCGCACCACCTTCGCGCTGAATGAAGCCATAACCTTTGGCATCGTTGAACCACTTAACATTCCCAGTCTCACGAGACGACATCTGAACTACTCCGGATTTTTATTGTGAAGATCGCCTTGTAGACACAGGGTGTCCTCCCTATGTCGACGCCGCTTGCCGAAATATCCTGCAAGTGGCAGGCCGAGTATATGACACAGAACAAAAAAATTTCATGACCGTCGCGCTATTTACCTAATTTTGCTGAACTTGCGCCGATACGGCAGACTAAATGGCTGTCTATTCTCTGAAATTCATTCCCAGGGCACTCACCCCATGACCCGTTCCCCCCTGCGCCGCCTGATCTTCGGCGTCCTGCGTCGCCTGATGTACCTGTGGGTGCGCTCCGAGACCATCAACCAGTCGTCCCTGACCCTCAAGCTCGACCGCAGCCGCCCGGTCTTCTATGCCCTGCCCTCGCCATCGCTCACCGACCTGGCGGTGGTCGACCGTGAATGCACCAAAGCGGGGCTGCCGCGCCCGGTGCTGCCGGTGGCCGTCGGTTCGCTGCACGAGCCTGCCGCATTCTTTTACCTGACCCCGGACCCGGACTGGCTCGGCCGCCACGACAAGCGCGGTGCCCCGCCGACCCTGGAGCGCCTGGTCGCCGCCATCAGCCATCACGCAGAGGAAGACGCCCAGATCATTCCGGTCAGTGTGTTCTGGGGGCAGACACCGGCCAGTGAAAACAGCCCGTGGAAGCTGCTGTTTGCCGACAGCTGGGCCGTGACCGGGCGCCTGCGCCGGCTGCTGACCGTGCTGATCCTCGGGCGCAAGACCCGCGTGCAGTTCTCCGCGCCGATCCACCTGCGCGAACTGGTGCAGCACAACAAGGGCCACGAGCGCACCGTGCGCATGGCCCAGCGCCTGATGCGCGTGCACTTTCGCAACCTCAAGACCGCGGTGATCGGCCCGGACATCTCGCACCGGCGCAACCTGGTCAAGGGCCTGGTGCATGCGCCGCTGGTCCGCCAGGCCATCGCCGAGGAAGCGCAGCGCGAAAACATGCCCGTGGCCAAGGCCGAAGCCCAGGCGCTGCGCTACGGCAACGAGATCGCCTCGGACTACACCTATACCGCAATCCGCTTCCTCGAAGTGGTGCTGAGCTGGTTCTGGAACAAGATCTACGACGGCATCAAAGTCAACCACGTCGAGCAGGTGCAAGGCATCGCCCCAGGCCACGAAGTGATCTACGTGCCCTGCCACCGCAGCCACATCGACTACCTGCTGCTGTCGTATCTGCTGTTCCGCAATGGCCTGACGCCGCCGCACATCGCCGCCGGGATCAACCTCAACATGCCGGTGATCGGCGGCCTGCTGCGCCGTGGCGGCGCCTTCTTCATGCGCCGTACGTTCAAGGGCAACCCGCTGTACACGGCGGTGTTCAACGAGTACCTGCACACCCTGTTCACCAAGGGTTTTCCGGTGGAGTACTTCGTCGAAGGTGGCCGCTCGCGCACCGGGCGCATGCTGCAGCCGCGCACCGGGATGCTGGCAATCACCCTGCGCAGCTTCCTGCGCTCGTCGCGCACACCGATCGTGTTCGTGCCGGTATACATCGGCTACGAGCGCGTGCTGGAAGGCCGTACCTACCTCGGCGAACTGCGCGGGGCGAGCAAGAAGAAGGAGTCGATCTTCGACATCTTCAAGGTCTTCGGCGCACTGAAGCAGCGCTTCGGCCAGGTGTACGTCAACTTCGGCGAGCCAATCCGCCTGGCCGGCTTTCTCGATAAGCAGCAACCTGGCTGGCGCGAGCAGGAACTGGGCCCGCAGTTCCGCCCGGCCTGGCTCAACGAGACCACCACCCGCCTTGGCGAAACCGTGGCCCGCCACCTGAACGAGGCGGCGGCGGTCAACCCGGTCAACCTGGTAGCCCTGGCACTGCTCTCTACCAGCCGCCTGGCGCTGGACGAACGTGCCCTGACCCGCGTGCTGGACCTGTACCTGGCCTTGCTGCGCCAGGTGCCTTACTCTGCGCACACCACCTTGCCCGAAGGCGACGGCCAGGCTTTGATCGAGCATGTCCGCGGCATGGACCTGCTGGCAGAACAAAAGGACGCCTTGGGCCGCATCCTTTATCTGGATGAAGCCAACGCGGTACTGATGACCTATTACCGCAACAATGTCCTGCACATCTTCGCCCTGCCTGCGCTACTGGCAAGCTTCTTCCTCAGCAGCTCGCGGATGAGCCGCGAACTGCTCGGGCAGTATGTGCATGCGCTGTATCCGTACCTGCAGGCCGAATTGTTCCTGCGCTGGACGCCGGAACAACTGGATGAAGTGATCGACCAGTGGCTGGCAGCGTTGGTCGAGCAAGGCCTGCTGCGCCACGAGAACGATTTGTACATGCGCCCGGCGCCCAGCTCACGCCAGTTCGTGCTGCTGACCCTGCTCGCCCGCACCATCACCCAGACCTTGCAGCGCTTCTACATGGCCACGTCACTGCTGCTCAACAGCGGTCAGAACACCCTGAGCGCCGAAGCACTGGAAGACCTGTGCGTGATGATGGCCCAGCGCCTGTCGATCCTGCATGGCCTCAACGCACCGGAATTCTTCGACAAGACCTTGTTCCGCCACTTCATCCAGACCCTGATCGAACAAGGCGTGCTCCGCCCGGATAGCAATGGCAAGCTGGGCTATCACGACAAGCTCGGCGATTTGGCCGAGGGCGTAGCTAAGCGAGTGCTGTCGGCCGAACTGCGCCTGTCGATCCGCCAGGTGGCATTGCACCGCGATGACTCACTGACCACTGCGACCATTTGAGGCCACATCTGCCGGGAAAATCCGCTAAAGTCCCTGGGGTTGGCCACAAGCCAGCTCCAAGGACACACCGGAGACTCCATGAAAAAGCTCTTTATGCTGTGTTGCGCATCCCTGCTCGCAGCCTGTTCCAGCCAAACCCCCTCCACCCAGGCCAGCCTGGATGGCGAAGTCTTCTACCTGCAGCGCATCGCCCTGCCGCCTGCCGCCACCTTGAGCGTCGAGTTGCAGGATGTCTCGCTGATGGACGCCCCCGCCGTGACCCTGGCCCGCCAGGCCGGCCCGGTCAAAGGCAACGTGCCGCTACCGTTCCACCTCACCTACGACCCGGCCCAGGTCAAGCCCGGCCACCGCTACGCGGTCAGCGCGCGGATCGAGCTGGATGGCAAGCTGCTGTTCATCAACACCGAACACCACGGCGTTACCCTCGACGGCAGCGACCAGCAGCCAGTTAGGGTCAAAGTCGACCCGGTGCGCTGAGCCCGCCCCACTTCATCAATAAGGAAATACCCATGATTCGCGCCTCCCTGCGCTTCTCTACCCTGTGCGCCGGCCTGCTGCTGTCGGCCAGTGCCCTGGCCCTGTCGCTTGGCGACCTGAGCCAGTCCGACGCCACCGGCGGCCTGAAGGACGCCCTCACCCAGGGTGCGCAGATAGCCGTCAAGCAGTTGAGCACGCCAGGCGGCTTCAGCAACAACCCCGATGTGCGCATCGAGCTGCCGGGCAACCTCGGCAAAGCTGCCAAGGCCATGAAGATGTTCGGCAAGGGCGACCAAGTCGACGCCTTGGAAACCAGCATGAACAAGGCCGCCGAAGCTGCCATGCCGCAAGCCCAGGCGATTCTGGTGGATGCCGTGAAGAAGATGACCGTGACCGATGCCAAGGGCATCCTCAGCGGCGGTGGCGATTCGGCCACCCAGTACCTGAACAAGAGCAGCCGCGAGCAGATCCGCGCCAAGTTCTTGCCGATCGTCAAGCAGGCTACCGACAAGGTCGGTGTCGCCCAGCAATACAATGCCTTTGCCGGTCAGGCCAAGGGCCTGGGGCTGATCAAGGATGACGCCAACATAGAGAACTACGTGACCGAGAAGGCGCTGGATGGCCTGTTCGAGATGATTGCCAAGCAGGAAGAGAGCATTCGCCAGAACCCGGCGCAGGCAGCTACCAGCCTGGCCAAGAAGGTCTTCGGCGCGCTCTGAAGCCTCTGGGGCTGCTTTGCAGCCCATTCGCGGGGCAAGCCCGCTCCTACAGGGAAACTCGATCGTCTGTAGGAGCGGGCTTGTCCCGCGAATGGAGGGCAAAGCCCTCCCCCGCGATCTTTACCCTTTCTTCACCCTGAACCACGCCGCATACAACGCCGGCAGGAACAGCAAGGTCAACGCCGTGGCCACAATCAACCCGCCCATGATCGCCACCGCCATCGGCCCGTAGAACACACTCCGCGACAACGGAATCATCGCCAGCACCGCCGCCAGCGCGGTCAGCACGATCGGCCGGAAGCGCCGCACCGTGGCCTCGATGATCGCCTGCCAGCGGTCCAGCCCGGAAGCGATATCCTGCTCGATCTGGTCCACCAGGATCACCGAGTTGCGCATGATCATCCCCGCCAGGGCAATGGTGCCGAGCATGGCGACGAAGCCGAACGGCTGGCGGAACACCAGCAGGAACAAGGTCACGCCAATCAGCCCCAACGGCGCGGTGAGGAACACCATCACCGTGCGCGAGAAGCTGCGCAGCTGGATCATCAGCAGGCTCAGCACCACTACGATGAACAGTGGCATGCCGGCGTTCACCGACTTCTGTCCGCGCTCTGAGTCCTCAACCGTGCCGCCCACTTCCAGCAGGTAGCCGTCCGGCAGCCTGGCCTTGATCTCCTGCAAGGTCGGCAGGATCTGCTTCACCAACGTCGCCGGCTGCTCCTTGTCATAAATGTCGGCACGTACGGTCACCGTCGGCAGGCGGTTGCGGTGCCAGATGATGCCTTCCTCGAAGCCGTATTCCAGCGTGGCCACTTGCGACAGTGCCACGCTCTGGCCATTGTTGGTGGGCAGCGCCAGGCTGCCGAGGTTGCCCAGCTCGCCACGCTCCTGCTGGGTGCCGCGCAAGAGGATCTCGATCAGTTCGTTGTCCTCGCGGTACTGGCTGACCGTGGTGCCGGTCAGCGAGCTCTGCAGGAAGCTCGACAGCTGTGCGGTGCTCACGCCCAGGGCACGTGCGCGGTCCTGATCAATCTCCAGGAACACCGCCTTGCTCGGTTCTTCCCAGTCCAGGTGCACGTTGACCACATGCGGGTTCTCGCGCACCTTGTCCGCCACTTCGCGGGCCAGGGCACGGGCTTTCTCGATATGTTCGCCGGTGACCCGGAACTGCACCGGGTAGCCCACGGGCGGGCCGTTCTCCAGGCGCGTCACGCGGGCACGCAGGTCGGGAAACTGCTGGTCGACAGTGCTGATCAGCCAGCTACGCAAACGCTCGCGGTCTTCCATCGACTTGGCCAGTACCACGAACTGGGCAAAGCTGGCGGCTGGCAGCTGCTGGTCCAGCGGCAAGTAGAAGCGCGGCGAACCGGTACCCACGTAGGCTACGTAGTTGTCGATGCCGTCCTGCTGCTTGAGCAGCGCTTCCACTTGCTTGACCCGCTCGGCGGTATTGGCCAGCGAGGCGCCTTCGGCAAGCTTCAGGTCGACCATCAGCTCCGGGCGCCCCGAGGCCGGGAAGAACTGCTGGGGCACGAAACGGAACAGCAGAATGCTGCCGACAAAGGCGGCAATGGTCAGCAGGATCACCGTCTTGCGACGCCGCACGCACCACTCCACCACACGCCGTACGCGCTGATAGAACGGCGTGCCGTACGGATCAGGGGCATGCCCGTCCTTGCCATGGCGGGCGGCATGCAGCTTGGCCAGGTCCGGCAACAGCCGTTCGCCCAGGTAAGGTACGAAGACCACCGCCGCGACCCACGAGGTCAGCAGTGCGATGGTCACCACCTGGAAGATCGAGCGGGTGTATTCACCGGTGCTCGAGGCCGCCGTGGCGATCGGAAGGAAGCCCGCCGCCGTGATCAGCGTACCGGTGAGCATCGGGAACGCCGTACTGGTCCAGGCGTAGCTGGCGGCCTTGAGGCGGTCGTAGCCCTGCTCCATCTTGATCGCCATCATCTCCACGGCAATGATCGCGTCATCCACCAGCAGGCCCAGCGCCAGCACCAGCGCGCCAAGCGAGATCTTGTGCAGGCCGATACCAAAATAATGCATGGTGGCGAAGGTCATCGCCAGCACCAACGGAATGGCCAACGCCACCACCAGGCCGGTGCGCAGGCCGAGGGAGAAGAAGCTCACCAGCAACACGATCACCAGTGCCTCGACCAGCACCTGGACGAACTCGCCGACCCCGGCCTTGACCGCCGCCGGCTGGTCGGAGACCTTGCGCAGCTCCATGCCGGCCGGCAAGCTGCGCGCCAGGCGTTCGAACTCGCCTTCCAGGGCTTTACCGAGTACCAGGATGTCGCCGCCGTCCTTCATCGACACTGCCAGGCCAATGGCGTCCTCGCCCATGAAGCGCATGCGCGGTGCAGGCGGGTCGTTGAAGCCACGGTGCACCTCGGCCACATCGCCGATACGGAAGGTGCGGTCGCCTACCCGGATCGGGAACTGACGGATCTCATCAACGCTGTCGAAGCGCCCGCTCACTCGCAGTTGCAGGCGCTCGCTGGGGGTTTCGAAGAAGCCGGCGGTGCTGACCGCGTTCTGCTCACGCAATGCCTGCTGCACCGCCTCCAGCGGCACCCCGAGGGTGGCCAGCTTGAGGTTGGACAGCTCGATCCAGATCTTTTCGTCCTGCAGGCCGATCAGCTCGACCTTGCCCACGTCCTTGACCCGCTGCAGCTGGATCTGGATACGGTCGGCGTAGTCCTTGAGCACCGCATAGTCGAACCCGGCGCCACTCAATGCGTAGATATTGCCGAAGGTGGTACCGAATTCGTCGTTGAAGAACGGCCCCTGGATCTCCGGCGGCAAGGTGTGGCGGATGTCCGCGACTTTCTTGCGAATCTGGTACCACAGCTCGGGGATGTCCTTGGAGTGCAACGAGTCGCGGGCCATGAAGGTCACCTGCGACTCACCCGGGCGCGAGAACGAGACGATCCTCTCGTACTCGCCGGTCTCCATCAGCTTCTTCTCGATGCGCTCTGTCACCTGGCGCGATACTTCCTCGGCGGTGGCCCCTGGCCACAGGGTACGAATGACCATGGCCTTGAAGGTGAACGGTGGGTCTTCACTCTGCCCCAACTTGGTGTAGGACATGGCGCCGATGGCAGCCAGCAGAATCATCAGGAACAGCACGATCTGGCGGTTACGCAACGCCCATGCGGAAAGGTTGAAACCCATCGGGACTTACTCCTTGGCCGTCAGGTTCACCACGCGGTTGGTGCGGTCTACCGGCTGCACCTCCTGCCCCTCGCGCAGCACGTGGCCACCGGCAGCGACCACCCAGTCGCCCGGCGCCAGGCCTTCGAGCACCGGCACGGTTTCACTGCCATAAGGCCCCAGGCGCACCACGGCGCGCTCCAGGCGGCTGTCCTTGTTCACGCGCCAGACATAGGCCTGGCCGTTTTCTGCGGTGACGGCCGACAACGGCACCGCCAGCGGAATCAGCCCATCATGGGCAATGAATACCCTTGCACTCTGGCCGAGCTCGGCAGGTGCCTTGGCCGAGGTGAAGGCAATGCGAGCGGCGAACGTGCGTGAACGCGGGTCGGCAGCAGGTGACAGCTCGCGAATGCGCCCTGGGAAACGCTCGTTGGGGTACGACCACAATTCGACGCTGACATCCTGGCCCACGGCAAAACGTGCGAACTGCTGCTCCGGCAGGCCGATGGCCACTTCACGCTCACCGTCGGCGGCGAGTGTGAACACGGTTTGCCCGGCTGCTACCACCTGGCCGACTTCAACCTGACGCTTGGCGATGACGCCTGCCTGCGGCGCACGCAACACAGCGTATTCAGCCTGGTTGCCGGCCACGTCGAACTCGGCCTTGGCTTGCTTGAGGCGGGCGAGGCCTGCGCGGTAGAGGTTTTCCGCGTTGTCGTACTGGGAGTGGCTGACCATCTGCCGATCCAGCAGTTTCTGGTAGCGGTCGCGCTCGGTGCGCACCAGCGACAGGTTGGCCTCGGCCGCCGCCAGCTGGGCGCGGTTGGCTTCCAGCTGCAGGCGCACGTCCTGCGGGTCAAGCTCAGCCAGCGGCTGCTCGGCCTTGACCCGCTGCCCTTCTTCCACCAGGCGCTTGCTGACCTTGCCGCCAATGCGGAAGGCCAACTCAGGTTCGAAGCGCGCGCGCACTTCGCCGGGGTAACTGTCGGCAGCGGCTTCGGCCGGCTGTGGCTGCACCACCAGGGCCGGGCGTGGTGCGGCAGGGGCCGCGGCTTCCTGGCCGCAGGCGGCCAGCAACAAAGCGGCAGCAGCGGGCAGAGCGAGGGACAAGGCATGGCGCAACATGATGAATCCTTTCGAGAAGAGCACATCGAATATTTATACTGGTGAGTATATTAAATCAGGGAACCGAAGCCGGGAAGCCGGCGTCGGAAAGTAAATCAACATTAACGATGGTCGCGACCTGCAGCCGGAAGCGGTTCGAGCCGGTAAGATGGGCGCCCCTTCAACCAGATGCGGATTCCAATGTCCAACGACGCACCCATCGGCCCGGGCCGGCCCAAGGACCTGGCCAAGCGCGAGGCCATCCTCGAAGCCGCCAAGGCGCTGTTCCTCAGTCTTGGCTACGCCAACACCAGCATGGATGCGGTCGCTGCGGCGGCAGGTGTTTCAAAGCTCACGGTCTACAGCCACTTTACCGACAAGCAGACGCTGTTCGGCTCGGCGGTCATGGCGACCTGCCAGAACCAGTTGCCCGACCTGATGTTCGAATACCCCGAAGGGGCGGCGGTGGAGGATGTGTTGCTGAACATTGGCCGCAGCTTCCAGGCGCTGATCAGCAGCGACGAGGCGGTAAAGTTGAGCCGCCTGATCATGGCGCTGGGCAGCCAGGACCCTGGGCTTGGCGAGTACTTCTATGAAGCCGGGCCCAAGCGGGTGCTGGCGGGGATGGAAGCGTTGCTGCGCGGGATCGACGAGCGCGGGCTGTTGCGGATTGCCAACCCGTTGCAAGCAGCCGAGCACTTCTTCTGCCTGATCAAGGGCGCGCCGGATTACCGGCTGCTGTTGGGGTGTGCCGGGCCGCTGGAGGGGGATGAGGCCGAGGCTCATGTGCGTGAGGTGGTAGAGTTGTTTATCCGGGCCTTCAAGGCCTGAGTCAGCCTGTGCCGGCCTCTTCGCAGGCAAGCCCGCGAAGAGGCCGGCACAGGCGATCAAGCCTTCAAGGCTTTCTTCGGATAGATGTCATACCGGCTCGACTTACCTTCCAGGCTATGACTAGGCTTCGGCCCATCAATGATCGGCGCCTTGCGCGGCCGCTTCACCACCACCCGGTGACTGGCCAGCGCCAGTGCCGCCTCCAGCAATGCGGGCGCATCCAGATCATCGCCCACCAGCGGCCGGAACACGCGCATTTCCTTCTTTACCAAGGCGCTCTTGTCACGGTGCGGGAACATCGGGTCGAGGTAGATCACCTGCGGCGGCTCGCCTTCCCAACTGCGCATACGCTCGATGGCGTTACCCGTCAGCAGACGCATGCGCCCGACAATCGGCCCCACCTCTTCATCCAGCCGGGCCCGTGACAGGCCATCCTCCAGCAACGCGGCAATCAGCGGCTGGCGTTCGATCAGGGTCATCTGGCAGCCCAGGCTGGCCAGCACGAACGCGTCCTTGCCAAGGCCCGCCGTAGCATCCAGCACCTGTGGCCGAACGCCTTGGGCGATGCCGACCGCTTTGGCAATCATCTGCCCGTTGCCACCACCAAACTGGCGCCGGTGTGCAGCCTGGCCCTCAACAAAGTCCACCCGCACCGGCCCCGGTGCCTGGGGGCCCAGTTGCTGGATCTGCAAGCCATCAACGCCCAGCTGCACGGCAAAGCCGGCAGCATCGTCATGCAGCGGCAGCGCCAGGCGCTCGGCCCATGCGGCGGCCTGCGCCTCGAACTCAGCCGACAGCGCCTCGACCCGGATACCTGTGCCCTGCTCTTCCATCATTCACACCTAGAAATTGAACCCTGCCCCTCATGTATCGGCCGCCACGGCCGATACAGGCAATATCCCGCTATTCTGCCAGAGCACAGCGCGCACGACTGCCATGACAGATACTCTTCCCATCGGTTTGACCTACTTGTCGCCTGTCGGCAACTACGGTCGGCAGAATACCCAGGCACTCGGGGGCGTCAGCCACCTGTGGCAGGATTTCTTTGCCCGCGCGATGGCCGAGCAGCAGGCAGAAGAACCGGACAGCGTCAGCCAGGCAATGGTGCAGTACGATCAGCACAGCGGCGAGCCGATCGGCGGGGCCAAGGCCCTGGCCATGATCGAAACCCAGCGCGCCTGCCCGGTGCAAGACACCATCGTCGCCCCCCCCAAGCCCCTGTTCCTACCCAAGGCGGAGCTCGAGGCCAACCTGCTGGAGCCGGCGCCAGAGCCGTTCAGCGTCGCCGAGATGATCCAGCAGCAGCGCCAGCTCGACATCAGCAACAACTGGCTGCGCCCGGTGGTGATGAGCCAAGGCCACCCAATCGCCGAGCCAGGCCCTGGCCCCTCCCCGCGCCCGCTGCACCTGCCGATTGCCGAATTCGAAATGAACCTGCTCGACCCTGCGCCGGAGCCGTACGACGAGGCGACTATGGCCAAGCAGCAAAACGATCTGGAATTCGACATGCACTGGGCACGCCCAGTGGTGCTGAACAACGTTCGCGCGCACGCCTGATATCAGCGGCAGACCTGCCAACGCCCCATGTCCAGGTGAAAGTGATTATGGTGGGCAGCGTTGTAGTCCGGCCCCAGTACGGTGCTGAAGCTGTCACAGGCTGCTTGCCGCACCTGCCTTAGAAACTCACCCTTCTGCCCACCCGCCTGCCAGTCACGCGCCAGCACGATGCGCTGACCATCCTGCAGGCGGAAACCACTGATATCCAGCGCGTTGGCCGTGGCGTGCTGGCTCAGACGCCCCTCCTTGCGGTTGTAGACATTGCGGCAGGCAAAACTGCCCAGGTGATCCACCTGCACAACAGGCTGGCCAAGCACCCGCTGCGCCGCAGGCTGCAGCCCATGCTGCTCGAACAACGCATAGGCAACTGCCAAGGGGCAACTGGCCAGGAAACTGCTGCTTAAACGCACCTGCCCTTGCTCAATGCGCCACACGTTTTGCAACGGGCATTTGGCTGACGCCGGGCTGTCGGCTTGCGCCCGGTAACGCAGGCCGGAAGTCTCCAGCGTCTGGCGGCACAAGGCGGGGTCATTGCGCAGCCGCGACAGTTTGTAGCTCGTCAGCCAGCTTGGCGGCTGGCGCACATCCAGCACCGCCCACGGGTTCCACGCATCCGGCAGGCGCCAACCGAGCTGCCACGCAAAGCCTGCCATGATCAGCAGGCCACACAGCAGCACCAGCGCGCGCACGGCGCCTCAGCGGCGGAACAGGTCGTTGAGTTGGGCGAACGGCAAGGCCTGCTCGCCGTAGCTGAAGGTGCCCTGATCACGGATCTCCAGTGCGGCACGCTGGAACGCGCCCAGTGCCGCGCGCGCCAGCGACGAACCGACGCTGATGCGGCGCACGCCCAGGTCCTGCAACTGGTTGACGCTCAACGGTACACCCGCCAGCCCCATCAGCACGTTGACCGGTTTCGGCGCCACCGCCTGCACCACCGCGCGCACCTCATCGACACTGCGCAGGCCTGGTGCATAGAGCACGTCGGCACCGGCCTCGGCATATGCCTGCAGCCGCAGAATGGTGTCATCCAGGTCCATGCGCCCGTGCAGCAGGTTTTCCGCACGGGCACACAAGGTGAACGGGAATGGCAGACTGCGCGCGGCCTGCACGGCGGCCCGCACCCGCGCCACTGCCAGTTCGAAGTCGTAGATCGGCGCGTCGGCGCGGCCGCTGGCATCTTCGATCGACCCGCCGACCAGCCCCACTTCAGCAGCACGCAGGATGGTCTGGGCGCAGTCCTCGGGCAAGTCACCGAAGCCGTTTTCCAGGTCGGCGGCTACCGGCAAAGCGGTGGCATCGACGATCACACCGGCATTGTCCAGAGTCTCGTCCATGCTCAAGGCACCTTCGGCATCGGGCCGCCCGAGGCTGAACGCCAGGCCTGCACTGGTGGTGGCCAATGCTTCGAAGCCGAGGCTGGCCAGCAGCTTGGCGGAGCCGGCATCCCAGGGGTTGGGAATGACGAAGGCGCCTTCACGCTCATGCAGTGCCTTGAAGGCTTCGGCTCGCAGGGTCTGTACATCCATGGTCACAACCTCCGGGGGCTGGGAATGGTCAGAGTAGCCCCAGTTGTTCGACCTCGGGGGCGCGCGGCAATTCCGGCAATGCTGCCAGACCAGGCAGGCGGGCCATCAGCCGTTGGTGGAAACGCTGGGCCAATGCCGCGGCCAGGCGGTTGTCGGACGTGTGCAGGAATACATAAGGGCTACGCCCCTCCTCGATCCAGGCGGCGACCTTGTCCACCCAGGGGGTAAGGAAGGTCTCGTTGGCCTCAAGCTGCGGATGGCCGATGAAACGCACCTGCGGGTGCTGGCTGAAGGCAGCGGGGCGCGGTGGCACCTTGGGTTTTTTCGACTGCGCATGCAGCACGGCGGGGTCGCGTGAGGTGCAACTGAACAGGGCGCGGGGGTCGAGGCAGATGCGCTCCACGCCGCGCTCGTGCAGCAGGCGGTTGAGCAGCCGTTCTTCCTCGCCCTTGGCGAAGAAGGCCTGGTTGCGCACTTCCACCGCCACCGGCACGCCGATTTCGTCGAGGAAATGGCCCAGTTCGCCCAACCGTGCGGGGCTGAACTGGGCCGGCAACTGCAGCCAGTACGGCGATACGCGCTGGCCCAGCGGAGCCATCAGGCGGGTGAAGTCGCAGGCCGCTTCCAGCTGATCCCGCAGGTCGCCTTCGTGGCTGACATCCCTGGGAAATTTGGCGGTGAAACGGAAGTGCGCGGGCATGACCTGCGCCCAGCGGGCAATGGTGGCGGGCGCGGGGCGCGCATAGAACGTGGTGTTGCCCTCGACTGCGTTGAATACCTGGCTGTAGTAGCCAAGCATTTCATTGGTATTGGCGTCGGCGGGATACAGGTAGTCGCGCCAGGCGTTCTCGCTCCAGGACGGGCAACCTAAGAAATAAGGCAGGGAAGATGGATTCATCCATCAAATGTACAGGTCAAGCCCCAGTACTTCCATGTCCCAGTCGGTAAAACCGGCCGTGCTGAGGTAACTGGCCAATGCAGTAGCAGTGCGCCGGTCACGAGCGCGGGGGAATACCATGTCCTGCTGGCGAGCCGGCAGGCCCGACGGGCGACGACGCGCAGAAGCCTCTTGGGTGACTTCGCTCTCTTCGATAAGCTCGGCATCGTCCACGTTCTCGTCCCGCACCGCACCTTTGCGCGGGGTGCGCTTGATCGGGTAGGACTGTGATGAGAAACCGTCGATACGCATGGCGTGAGCACTCAGGACCAATGATGGCAATTTAGCAGCATCAGAGTTCCGTCGCTAATGCTCGAGTGATAACTGGACCACAGTTTGCGCCGAAGGTTTTATCGTCAACTGCGATAACCGACGAACAGCACTCAGCGCGCCTTGGGTGTAGCCACATTATCGCGCAAGTAAACCGGTTGCGCCTGTTCGGCGACGATTGCCTCGCCACGGGCCCAGGCGAAATTGGCCAGGCTGAGAATGTCCAGCGCATTGGGCAGTGCCGCGGGGTTGCTGGCACTGGTCTGTACAGCCAGGCGCTCGGCATAGCCCCAGCCGGTACCGGCACCGAACCAGTCACCACTGCAGCCTTCAGGCAGGGCTACGCGCTCAGGCGGCAGCACGGCTTCCAGGCCCTGCAGGCGCATTTCACCGGCTTCGGCCTTGTAGCAACCCCAGTACACCTCATCCATGCGCGCATCGATGGCTGCGGCCACCTGCTCCACGCCGTGCTCGCGCAAAGCGCCCTGGGCCAGCGCGGCCAGGTTGGACACCGGCAGTACCGGGCGCTCCAGCGCAAAAGCCAGGCCCTGCACCACACCGATGGCGATGCGCACCCCGGTGAACGCGCCCGGGCCACGGCCGAAGGCAATGGCATCCAGTGCATTCAGCGCCACGCCGGAGTCCGCCAGCAGCTGCTTGATCATCGGCAGCAGCTTCTGCGCATGCATGCGCGGGATCACCTCGTAATGGCTGGTTACCTTGCCGTCATGCAGCAGCGCAACGGAACAGGCTTCGGTGGCGGTATCCAGGGCCAGCAGGGTGGTCATCGAACGGGTATCCAGGTGCGAGGGAAAAAGAGCGGCAGTATAAACGACAACGGCCCGCAAGCGGGCCGTTGTGACGCATGGCGTTGGATCAGCTCAGGGCTGCCAGCACCTTGGCGGTGATCGACTCGACCGAGCCGACGCCTTCGATGTGGCTGTACTTCGGCTTGCCGGCGTTGGCGGCCGACAGCTTCTGGTAGAAGTCCACCAATGGCTTGGTCTGGCTGTGGTAGACCGACAGGCGGTGACGCACGGTTTCTTCCTTGTCGTCGTCGCGCTGGATCAGGTCTTCGCCGGTGACGTCGTCCTTGCCTTCCACTTTCGGCGGGTTGTACTGAATGTGGTAGGTGCGGCCCGAGGCCAGGTGCACGCGGCGGCCTGCCATGCGGCCGACGATTTCTTCGTCGTCGACGGCGATTTCGACCACGGCGTCGATGTCCACGCCAGCGGCAACCATGGCTTCAGCCTGTGGAATGGTGCGTGGGAAGCCGTCGAACAGGCAGCCATTGGCGCAATCCGGCTGGGCGATGCGCTCCTTGACCAGGCTGATGATCAGCTCGTCGGAAACCAGCTGGCCGGCATCCATGACTTTCTTCAGTTCCAGGCCCAGTGGGGTACCGGCCTTGACGGCGGCACGCAGCATGTCACCGGTGGAGATCTGTGGAATACCGAACTTCTCGGTGATGAACTTTGCCTGAGTACCTTTACCGGCCCCGGGAGCTCCCAGCAGAATTACGCGCATCTCGTGCTCCTCAAATTTTTTTATGAAATTCAATGGATTCGGCAATCGAGGCCAAGTCCGGAAAATCGGGTATGACCATAAATCGGTCAGAAGGCTGCTCAAGATACACAGCGCCCGGCAGCCAGACAAGCGTCCCAAAGTTGCAGCATTGCGTCATTTGTAAGCAAAACCGCAGGTGGTTGCGCCCGGCGCAACCACCCTCCTCGCCCTGTTCTGGCCGCTTGCCTGCCGACCGTGCAAGGCCGCACCCGCAGGCTTCAGCCGGTGTTGCGCAGGCCTGCGGCAATCCCTGCCACGGTCACCAGCAAGGCCTGCTCCAACGGGCTGTCCAGAGCGGCTTCGCGGCTGCGTGAACGGGCCAGCAACTCGGCCTGCAGGCGGTGTAGCGGGTCCAGGTAGGTGTTGCGCAGTCTGATGAATTCCAGGGTCTCGGGGCTGTGCGCCAGTAGCACCGGCTGCCCGGTCAGGCCCAGCACCACTTGGCACGACTGCGACAATAGGTCGCGCAGGTGCACACCTAAAGGAAGCAAGCCCGGTTGCACCAGACGTTGGTCGTAGGCCTCGGCGATTTGCGCATCGGCCTTGGCCAGGACCATTTCCAGCATGTCGATGCGGGTGCGGAAGAACGGCCATTGCTCGCGCATCTGCCCCAGCAGCTCGCCCTGGCCCCGCGCCAAGGCATTGCTCAGGGCCGTTTCCCACCCCAGCCAGGCCGGCAGCATCAGGCGTGTCTGGGTCCAGCCGAAGATCCACGGAATTGCTCGCAGGCTTTCGATGCCACCGGCACGACGCTTGGCCGGGCGGCTGCCCAGCGGCAGGCGGCCCAGTTCCTGCTCGGGCGTGGACTGACGGAAGTATTCGACGAAGTCGGGGTTTTCCCGCACTACGCCGCGATAAGCCTTGAGGCCATCGGCCGCCAGCTGGTCCATCAGTGAACGCCAGGCGGGCTCTGGAGGTGGTGGCGGCAGCAAAGTCGCCTCAAGCACGGCGGCCAGGTAGAGGTTAAGGTTCTGCTCGGCGATGCCCGGCAAGCCGAACTTGAAGCGGATCATCTCGCCCTGTTCGGTGGTGCGAAAGCGCCCTGCCACCGAGCCTGGGGGCTGCGACAGGATCGCCGCATGGGCCGGGCCGCCGCCCCGGCCGACCGTGCCACCACGGCCATGGAACAGCAGCAGCTCGACCTGATGCTCGCGGCAGATGCGCACCAGGTTTTCCTGGGCGCGGTACTGGGCCCAGGCGGCCGCCGTGGTGCCCGCGTCCTTGGCCGAATCGGAATAGCCGATCATCACTTCCTGCGGCCCGCGCAGGCTGGCACGGTAGCCTGGCAGGCCAAGCAGGCGCTCCATCACCGGCCCGGCGTTGTCCAGGTCGGCCAGGGTTTCGAACAGTGGCACCACGCGCATCGGCCGGGTCAGGCCGGCTTCTTTGAGCAGCAGTTGCACGGCCAGCACATCGGAGGCTGCACCCGCCATCGAGATCACGTAGGAGCCCAGCGAAGCGCCCGGCGCCGCAGCGATCTCGCGGCAGGTGGCCAGCACTTCTGCGGTCTCTGCCTGGGGTTTGAAGTGCGCCGGCAGCAACGGCCGGCGGTTCTTCAGTTCGGCCTGGAGGAAGGCGATGCGCTGTTCTTCGTCCCAGTCGGCATAGCTGCCCAGGCCCAGGTAATCGGTAATCTCCGCCAGCGCATCACGATGCCGGGCTGCGTCCTGGCGCACATCCAGGCGACCTAGGAACAGGCCGAAGGTCACCGCCCGGCGCAGGCTGTCGAGCAATGGGCCATCGGCGATCACGCCCATGCCGCACTCATGCAACGACTGATAGCACAGCTCCAGCGGGGCGATCAGGTCGCGGTTGTCCACCAGCACCTCGGCACTGGCCGGCTGGCTGCTGGTCAATGCGACCTGGGCCCAGGCGCGGGTCGCCCGCAGGCGGTCACGCAGCTGCTTGAGCAATGCCCGATACGGCTCGGCACTGTCGACCACACGCTCGCGCAAGGCATTACTGGCTTGCTGCATGGACAGCTCGGCCGCCAGCGCATCGACATCGCGCAGGAACAGGTCGGCGGCCATCCAGCGGGCCAGCAGCAGCACCTCACGGGTCACGGCGGCAGTGACATTGGGGTTGCCGTCGCGGTCACCCCCCATCCACGAGGCGAAGCGAATGGGTGCGGCTTCCAGCGGCAGACGCAGGCCGGTGGCGTCGAACAACGCCTTGTCGACCTTGCGCAAGTGGTTGGGAATGGCATGCCACAACGAATGCTCGATCACCGCGAAGCCCCATTTGGCCTCGTCCACCGGGGTGGGCCGGGTGCGGCGGATTTCTTCGGTGTGCCAGGCCTCGGCGATCAGCCGGCGCAGGCGCTCGCGCACCTGCTCGCGCTCGGCGGAGGTCAGGTCGCGGTGGTCCTGCGCGGCCAGCTGGCCGGCGATGGCATCGTATTTCTGGATCAACGTGCGCCGTGCCACCTCGGTCGGGTGCGCGGTCAGCACCAGCTGGATATCCAGCTTGGCCAGTTGCCGGGCGAGAGCGTCATCCTTGTGCCCGGCCTGCTTCAGGCGCGCCAGCAGTTCGGGCAATACCCGCGCCTCGAACGGCTCTGGCTGGCCGGCATCACGACGGCGGATCAGCTGATACTGCTCGGCCATGTTGGCCAGGTTGAGGAACTGGTTGAAGGCCCGCGCCACCGGCAACAGGTCTGCTTCGGCGAGGTCCGCCAAGGTCGAGCTCAACTGCTCGCCAGCACCGCGGCGGTCGGCCTTGGCGCTGTGGCGGATGTCCTCGATTTTCTGCAGGAACGCATCACCGTGCTGCTGGCGAATGGTTTCGCCGAGCAACTCCCCCAACACATGGACATCTTCACGCAGGCGCACATCGATATCAGTCATTGGCCCTCTCTTCGGCGCGGCTCGCCGCGCTCCTCAGGAAACAGCACTGGCCCAAGAGTGCCCACTGCCGGGGCGCAAAGGCAAGCCGCGATCGCGCAAAGCAAACTAAAGTTAAGCCAGCGCAGTCTGATGCACTGCAGCCTTTACTGGCGTTCACAGAGGTCATCATGAAAATCCGCGAACTCGCCCAGCACTGGGAACAGAATGCCGCCGGCACCCTGAGCCCCACCGGCCACGCCTTGCACCTGGACCTCGAGTCCGAGGCACGCCTGGCTGCCCTGATCGACATGTACCCCAAGCGCACCGCCGAGGAACTGCTCGGCGAACTGGTCGCCGCCGCGCTGGAGGAGCTGGAAGCCAGCTTCCCCTACGTGCAGGGCCGCAAGGTCATCGCCACTGACGAGGAGGGTGACCCGCTGTTCGAAGACATCGGCCCGACCCCGCGTTTTCTTGCCTTGTCACGGCGCCATCTGCACGACCTCAGCAACACCGGCGACGACAGCGGCAATTGAGCTTGAAACACGATATTCCGGGCCTGCAACAGGCCCGGAACCACTCCAGGCATCGAAAGTTCCGAGCAAATCTCGCTGACCGATCAGTCAGAAATAAATAGCCGTAATGAGCATTTTTTTCGGAACCATTCAAAAAACGGTCAAGTCCCAGCCAATAGCCATCACGCTAAAACCCTGCACTCCCGCCATGTGCATCGTTGAGCGCAAGCGCAGGCAATGTCAGGGATTGAGCGATGGACTGCTACGGACATCGTCGTAATCAGGAGTGATCCAATGGAACTGACCACCATCAACACCCGCACCCCGAAACCCACATCCAGCCACGTGCGCGGGTTGAAGCTGGCCGCGCTGGCCCTTGGCAGTAGCCTGGTCCTTGCTGGCTGTGCTGGCAACCCGCCTACCGAGCAGTACGCCGTCACCCAGTCCGCTGTGAATTCCGCCGTCAGTGCCGGTGGTACCGAGTTCGCTGCCGTGGAAATGAAAGCGGCCCAGGACAAGTTCAAGCAGGCCGAAATCGCCATGCACGACAAAAAGTATGACGAGGCCAAGCGCCTGGCCGAGCAAGCCGAATGGGACGCGCGCGTTGCCGAGCGCAAAGCCCAGGCAGCCAAGGCCCAGAAGGCCGTGCAGGATGCCCGCCAGGGCGTTCAGGACGTGCGTCAGGAAGGCCTGCGCAGCGCTGAATGAGCGCCGCCATGCCAACCCGAGCCTTCGCAACTGATCAAAGGATGAACACTATGCGCAACTACGTCATGATTCCCGCCCTGCTGGCCCTGAGCATCAGCCTCGCTGCCTGCTCCCACGACCCGAACCCCAACCTGGAGTCGGCCCGCACCAACTTCTCGGCGCTGCAGAGCGACCCACAGTCGAGCAAGGTCGCCGCGCTCGAGACCAAGGATGCCCAGGACTGGCTGAACAAGGCCGACAAGGCCTTCATGGACCGTGAAAACACCGAGAAGGTCGACCAACTCGCCTACCTGACCAACCAGCGTGTCGAAGTGGCCAAGGAAACCATCGCCCTGCGTACCGCCGAGAACGAGCTGAAGAACGCCTCGGCCCAGCGCGCCCAGGCCAAGCTCGATGCCCGCGACGCGCAGATCGCCAAGCTGCAGGAAAGCCTCAACGCCAAGCAGACCGACCGCGGTACCTTGGTGACCTTCGGTGACGTGCTGTTCGACTTCAACAAGGCCACGCTCAAGAGCAACGCCTACCCGAACATCACCAAGCTGGCCCAGTTCCTTCAGGAGAACCCGGAGCGCAAGGTGATCGTCGAGGGTTACACCGACAGCGTCGGCTCGGCCAACTACAACCAGACCCTGTCCGAACGCCGCGCTGCCAGCGTGCGCATGGCGCTGGTGCGCGCAGGCGTCGACCCGGCACGCATCGTCGCCCAGGGATATGGCAAGGAATACCCGGTGGCGGATAACGGCAGCAACTCGGGCCGTGCGCAGAACCGTCGGGTGGAGGTAACCATCTCCAACGACAACCAACCGGTGTCACCTCGTTCGGTGAGCCAGATTCAGCAATAAGGCTGCCGAAAAAACTGGAACCCCGCCTTGATGGCGGGGTTTTTCATGCATGCACGCTGGCAACTAAAAGCTAAGACCGTGAATTCGATGTAAGGGCAAGTAAAGAGTTCGGAAAGCGGGATGGCACAGGCTTCGCCCGTGTTCGCGGGCAAGCCCGCTCCCACAGGAATGGCGGCAGCTTTTAACATTTGGGCAAGACAGTTGCTCCCGCCTGACCTGAGATTCACTGCATCTGCTGCGGCGTCTCCTGGCCCATGCAGCGCACTGCACGCTTGCGACTGTCCACCAGCACGCCAGTCAGGCCTTTCTGCTCGGTATCGAACAGCACCAGCACACCATCCACGCACTGGGCCACCTGCGGCGCCGGGTCGAGGGAGACCTTGTAGTCCTCGCCAGGAATCGTCTTGAGCATGGTGAAGTCCTGCAGCAGCAGCGCATCCTCGGGTTTGGCGAAATGCAGGTAGCCGTAGTACCAGAGGGCTCCCACCGTCACGATGATGCTGCCGACACCGGTCAGGATCAGCGGGATGGCGTTGCGTTCTTCACTCATTGCTTGTTCTTCTCTTCAGGGTAGTTGGGCACTTCGGCAAGCCGCCGCAGGCCGTTGAAGTGGCTGGGGTCATCGAGGAAGCGCAGCATCACCTGGCGCCACACCGGGTCGGCGAAGGTCTGCACGTGCCCCCCACGGGTCAGCTGCAGCACCCGCGGGGGCGGTGCGTGCTGGTACAGGCGGATGCCGTTGTCCATCGGCACCAGGTTGTCGTCGATGCTGTGGAAGAACAGCTTCGGCGGGCTGCTCAGCTGCTCGATCGAATGGATCGCGCTGTCGCCGTCCGGCACCAGCCAGGACAGCGGCACCTGCAGCGGCCAGGTCATCCACGAGGTACTCAGTGCGTAGCGGCCGACCGCACGGTAACTGGCCGGCACACCGTCGAACACCAGGGCACTGAAGCGCTGGCGCTGCTCGGGGTGCTGCGCCAGGTAGTGAATCGCCATTGCCCCGCCGAGGCTCTGGCCAAGCAGCACCAGCGGCTTGCCCTTGACCTCGGGGGCCTGGGCCAGCCAGGCCATGGCCGCGTCGATGTCCTGATAGACCTCGGGCAAGCTCGGCGAGCCCTCGGACAGGCCATAGCCACGGTAGTCGATCATCAGCACCTGGTAGCCCTGCTCCGGCAGCCAGTAGCTGCCGCCAAGATGCCCTGGCAGATTGCCGCCGTTGCCATGCAGGTGCAGCACCGTCCCCTTCACCTCCACGCCTGCCTTGGCCGGCAGCCACCAACCGTGCAGGCGCAGGCCATCGGCGGTGGTCAGGCTGATATCGCGATACTCCAGCTTGGCCCGTTTCGGCGTGAACGGTTCGCCAGGTTCCGGGTAGAACAGCAGACTGCTGCAGCCACCCAGACCTAGCAGAAGCAAGCCCAGAACCAGCAGGCGGCAGCGCTCAGAGAATGTTCGCGTAGTCGGCTTCAATGCGATCCAGGCTCAAGTGGTTGAGGAAGTTGGAGAAGCACATCCAGGCCGACAGCGCGTTGAGGTCGCGGAACTGCTCCGGCAGGTACTTGGGTGGTTCCACCAGTCCCTCCTCGACCAGCTGGCGCAGGGTGCGCATGTCTTCCAGGGTGGTCTTGCCGCAGAACAGCAAAGGAATTTGCTCGAGCTTGCCCTTCTTCACGGCCAACTGAATGTAGTTGTAAACCATGATGAAGCCCTTGAGGTAGGACAAGTCCTTGGTGAATGGCAGGCCATTGGGCACCGAGCCGCGGAACACCCGGCTGGCGTTGCTGTAGCTCTGCGTCATCTCAAAGCCCTGCTCGCGGAAGAAGTCGAACACCTGCAGGAAATCGGCGCCCTCCTCGACCATGTGGATGGCGCGGGTGCGGTTGGTCAGCTTGCGCAGACGGCTGGGGTAGGACGCGAAGGCGATCACTTCCATGAGGATCGCCAGGCCTTCCTGGGTCACCGTCGACGAAGGCGGGCCCTTGGCCAGGAAGGTGCAGATCGGCTGGTTCAGGCCGTTGAGCGTGGTCCCCACGTGCACCAGCCCTTCATGCACCTCCAGCGCACGCACGTCACGGTTGTTGAACATGGCATCGGCGCGCACCTTGATGTAGTCGGCACCCGCTGCGGCATCGGCGACGATACCGTCCGACTCGAACACGCGGATGGTTTCCTCTGCCTCGCCGAACACCTTGTTCAGGCGGCGCTGGAGAATGTCCACGGCCTCCTTGGCGGTCAGGTTCTTCGGCTCGTCCTTGAGGTCGCCGCGCCCGTCGATGTTGTTCAGGTAGTCCGAGAGCATCAGCCCCAGGTCGGCCAGGGTCGGGTCACCGGCATGGAAGGCGTCGGAGGCGGCGCCGTACAACTCCTGGGAAATCAGCCCGAAGTCTTCGGTACCGCGGGCTTCGAGCATGCGCACGACCATGCGGTACTCGCGGCACATGCGCTTCATGATCTGCCCAACCGGGTTGAACTGGCCGAGCTGGCGAATGATGTCACGCTCGATGGCCTGGAACTCGGCCTTCACCGCGCTGGAGTCGAACGCCAGCGGGCGGGCCAGGTAGTACTCGCGATTGACGGCGGGCGGCTCCTTGCCCTTGGCCTTGAGGAAGCCCTGGCGAATGTTGTCGTCCCATTTCACCGCGTCCAGGACCCGGATCGGGGTCTGCGCCGCGACGATACGGTCGGACAGGGCGCGGATGGTTTGCTGGTATTCGTCCACGGAGGACTCCTTGATCAGATCCTGACTATTTGCCGCTGCGCTGGAACCGCGCCACTTCGACGAACAGGTCGGAGTTCGCCGGGTCATCCAGATATGCCAGCACCCGCGGCGACGGGCTGTCGATCAGCACACCCTCGCCGCTTTCCTCCGGCACCTCGGTGCTGCGCCCGGTCAGTTCCTTCTTCTCGACCGCCTGCTGCACCTGCTCGACATCGAGGTTGTAGACCACCAGCTCCTTGCCATCGACGATATCGAAACCGCCGATCAGGAAGTTGCCGCCCAGGCGCTTGGGCACGCCAGCCGACAGGTACCAACGGTTGCCATGTCGCGAGACGGTGAAGGTGTATTCCTCGGGCGCCTTGCCCTTGGCCGTGGCCACCGCCTTGTAGGCATCGCCACCGCTGCGGCTGATGGTCAGCTTCAGTGGCTCGCCCCAGGCGTCCTTGCTGCTCCATTTGCCGAGCAAGGCCTTGGGCGCCGCCTGGTTGCTCGGCAGCGGCTCATGAAAAGTCACCAGACAACCGCCCAGCAGGAGGAATGACAACGTCAACAACACCACACGCCAGGCTTTCATCAGGTTCTCCTTGAAAGTTCGGTCTCAGCTCAGGCCGATGCCAACACCAGGTGAAGGTAACGGGTAAGCATAGCGAGCATCTGCCCATCGGCTTGCGTATCGGCATCCTTGAGCAGGCCCTGATATTCCATCTGCTCGATAATCGCCGTCAACATTTGGGCGTCCTGTTCCGGTTGCTGCGAGCCAACCACCTGCAGCAGCTGACGGGCGCCGTGCAGCAGAATCTGCTCATGAGCGCGCACCAGCTCGGCCAGGCGCGGGCACAGCAGGGCCTCCTGGCGGAAGGCCTGCTCGGCCATCATGAAATCGCGGCGGTTGAGCAACTGGCGCTGGACATAATCGGCGGTCATGCGGGCGATTTCGTCGGCCAGTCGCGCCCGCGACTGCACGCTGCCATCACCCTGGGCCAGCAGCTGGCGCAGGACCACCTCGGTGTTGGCCCAGAGCTTGGCCATGTAGGCGGCGCTACGCTCGACGTACTGGGCGAAGGTATCGGTGAGCAGGTCTTCGATGTCCTTGAAGTAGTAGGTGGTGGCCGACAGCGGCACACCCGCCTCGGCGGCCACCGCACGGTGGCGCACGCCACGCACGCCATCGCGCACGACGATGCGCATGGCGGCGTCGAGGATCAGCTGGCGGCGCTGTTCGCTGCCTTGACGGGCGGTCTTGCGACCCTGGTACTGCACGCTCTCGGCGACGGCGGTGGCGATGCCAGCGGCGCCTTGTTGGGCCATTGCGGGTGTCACAGTGGTTACCTCATGGACAGTGGTTTGCCTGTACCGCGAAGAGGCCGGCACAGACAACATAAAGCTTCAGGCAAGAAAAAGCCGCCTCGAAAGGCGGCTTGTTCAGTTCACTCAGGCCTGTGGGCGCATGTGCGGGAACAGGATCACGTCGCGAATCGACGGCGAGTTGGTCAGCAGCATCACCAGGCGGTCGATGCCGATACCTTCACCGGCGGTCGGCGGCATGCCGTACTCCAGGGCGCGTACGAAGTCGGCGTCGTAGTGCATGGCTTCGTCGTCACCGGCGTCCTTCTCGGCCACCTGGGCCAGGAAGCGCTCGGCCTGGTCTTCTGCATCGTTGAGCTCGGAGTAGGCGTTGGCGATCTCGCGGCCACCGATGAACAGTTCGAAGCGGTCTGTCACGGCCGGGTTGTCGTCGTTGCGACGGGCCAGCGGCGACACTTCGAACGGGTACTCGGTGATGAAGTGCGGCTGCTCCAGCTTGTGCTCGACCAGCTCTTCGAAAATCATCACCTGCAGTTTACCCAGGCCTTCGTGGCCCAGCACCTTGGCGCCGGCCTTCTTGGCGATGTCGCGGGCACGGTCGACGTCCTGCAGGTCGGCAGCAGTCAGCTCCGGGTTGTACTTGAGGATCGAGTCGAATACCGACAGGCGCGCGAACGGCTCGCCGAAGTGGAACACCTTGTCGCCGTACGGGACGTCGGTGGTGCCCAGTACCAGCAGCGCCAGCTCGCGGAACAGTTCCTCGGTGAGGTCCATGTTGTCGCGGTAGTCGGCGTAGGCCTGGTAGAACTCGAGCATGGTGAATTCAGGGTTGTGACGAGTCGAAACGCCTTCGTTACGGAAGTTGCGGTTGATCTCGAACACTTTTTCAAAGCCACCGACCACCAGGCGCTTGAGGTACAGCTCCGGCGCGATACGCAGGAACATGGCCATGTCCAGGGCGTTGTGGTGGGTTTCGAACGGCTTGGCCGCGGCGCCGCCAGGGATGGTCTGCAGCATCGGCGTCTCGACTTCGAGGAAGTCGCGCTCGATGAGGAACTTGCGGATGTGCGAGATCACCTGCGAACGCACACGGAAGGTGTGGCGGGTTTCTTCGTTGACCATCAGGTCGACGTAGCGCTGGCGGTAGCGCTGCTCGGTGTCGGTCAGGCCGTGGTGCTTGTCCGGCAGCGGGCGCAGTGACTTGGTCAGCAGGCGCACGTTGGTCATCTCGACGTACAGGTCGCCCTTGCCGGAACGGGCCAGGGTGCCTTCGGCGCTGATGATGTCGCCCAGGTCCCAGGTCTTGACCGCGGCCAGGGTTTCTTCCGGCAGGGTCTTGCGGTTGACGTAGACCTGGATACGGCCGGTCATGTCCTGGATGACCATGAACGAGCCACGGTTGAGCATGATGCGGCCGGCAACCTTGACCGGGATCGCGGCTGCTTCCAGCTCTTCCTTGGTCTTGTCCGCGTACTGTTTCTGCAGGTCGTTGCAGTAGCTGTCGCGACGGAAGTCGTTGGGGAAGGCATTGCCCTTGGCACGCTCGGCGGCAAGTTTTTCCTTGCGCAGGGCGATCAGGGCGTTTTCTTCCTGTTGCAGGTCTTGCGATTCGGTCTTGAGGTCGCTCATGTCGTCATTCTTTCCATCAGGTATTCGTTGCCCTTTTCGGGCAGGGCACGCGCTACCGGCGGGTAGCCAGGCAGCGCGGCGGTGGTGTGCGGCTTACAGGCCCTGCTTGAGGCTCGCTTCCAGGTACTGGTCGATGTCGCCGTCCAGCACCTTGTTGCAGTCGCTGCGCTCGACGCCGGTCCGCAGGTCCTTGATGCGCGAGTCATCCAGCACGTAGGAACGGATCTGGTGGCCCCAGCCGATGTCCGACTTGCTGTCTTCCAGCGCCTGGGAGGCGGCGTTGCGCTTCTGCATTTCCAGCTCATACAACTTGGCCCGCAGCATTTTCATGGCGGTGTCCTTGTTGGCGTGCTGGGAGCGTTCGTTCTGGCAAGCCACCACGGTGTTGGTCGGTACGTGGGTGATACGCACCGCCGAGTCGGTGGTGTTCACGTGCTGACCACCGGCACCGGAGGAGCGGTAGGTGTCGATGCGCAGGTCGGACGGGTTGATCTCGATCTCGACCTTGTCGTCGATCTCGGGGGACACGAACACCGCCGAGAACGAAGTGTGGCGACGCGCGCCGGAGTCGAACGGGCTCTTGCGCACCAGGCGGTGCACGCCGATCTCGGTACGCAGCCAGCCGAAGGCGTACTCGCCCTTGATGTGCACGGTGGCGCCCTTGATACCGGCGACTTCACCTTCGGAGAGTTCGATGATGGTGGCGTCGAAGCCACGCTTGTCGGCCCAGCGCAGGTACATGCGCAGCAGGATGTTGGCCCAGTCCTGCGCCTCGGTGCCGCCGGAGCCGGCCTGGATGTCCAGGTAGGCGTTGTTCATGTCCATCTCGCCGCTGAACATGCGACGGAACTCAAGCTGGGCCAGGGATTCTTCCAGGGCCTGCAGCTCGGTCTCGACATCGCTGACAGCGCCTTCGTCACCTTCCTCGACGGCCATGTCGAGCAGGTCCTTGCAGTCGGCAAGGCCGTTGGCCATCTTGTCCAGGGTCTCGACGACCTGCGCCAGCATGGCACGCTCGCGGCCCAGGGCCTGGGCGTACTCGGGCTTGTTCCAGACGGCAGCGTCTTCCAGCTCGCGGTTGACTTCGATCAGGCGGTCATGCTTGTGATCGTAGTCAAAGATACCCCCGAATGGACAGGGAACGCTCGGTGAGGTCCTTGATGGTGTTCAGGATTGGTTGGATTTCCATGGGCGGCTGGCTCTCGTGCGAATTCGGTGAAAAGCCCGCGAGTATAACCCATCCAAAGAACGGCGGCAGCCCGTTGGGCAGCGGCATCGGCCTCAGGCAATCCCGACCTGGTTGCGCCCGTTGTTCTTGGCCAGGTACAGCCCCTTGTCCGCCGCCGAAATCAGCTGCCGGCAGTGGCTGCCAATGGCCGGCGTCAGGGTCGCCAGGCCGATGCTCACGGTCAGGTGCGAGTCTGCGGTCGGCGCGTTGTGCGCGATGTTCAGGCCGAGTACGGTCTGGCGCAGCTTTTCTGCGACCAGGCGTGCGCCGCCGGGCGAGGTGTTGGGCAGCACCAGGGCGAACTCCTCGCCGCCGTAGCGCGCCGGCAGGTCGGTCGGCCGCGAGCAGGAACCGCGTATGGCCTCGGCCACCCGGCGCAACGCCTCGTCGCCGGCCAGATGGCCGAAGCTGTCGTTGAACACCTTGAAATAATCGACATCGATCATCAGCAACGACAATTGCTGTTGCTCACGCATGGCCCGGCGCCATTCCAGCTCCAGGTACTCGTCGAAGTGACGGCGGTTGGACAAGCCGGTGAGGCCATCGGAGTTCATCAGGCGCTGCAGCATCAGGTTGGTGTCGAGCAGCTGCTGCTGGCTCACGCGCAGCGCGCGGTAGGCCTCGTCGCGCTGCAGCAGGGTCAGGTAGGAACGCGAGTGGTAGCGGATGCGGGCCACCAGCTCGATGGAATCCGGCAGCTTGACCAGGTAGTCGTTGGCCCCGGCGGCGAAGGCCGCGCTCTTGACCAGCGGGTCTTCCTTGGTCGACAGGACGATGATCGGAATGTCCCGGGTGGCCGGGTTGTTGCGGTACTCGCGCACCAGGGTCAGGCCGTCGAGGCCGGGCATGATCAGGTCCTGGAGGATGACCGTGGGCTTGATGCGCATGGCTTGGGCCACCGCCTGGTGCGGGTCGGCACAGAAGTGGAAATCGATATTCTCTTCGTGGGCCAGGCCACGTCGCACCGCTTCGCCGATCATTGCCTGGTCATCGACCAGCAGGACCATTGCCGAATTCTCGTTGGGCGTCGCGAAGCCTTCGATCGGTAGATCAGTCATTCGAATTCACCTGATCACGGCCGTCCATGCGGCGCGATTCTATACATGTCGTCATTCTGCAAAGATTTCCATCAAGCGCCCGGCAATTCGCTCAAGCGGGCGGATTTCTACCGCTGCATCGATTGCCGCAGCGGCCTTGGGCATGCCGTACACCGCACTGCTGGACTGGTCCTGGGCAATCGTCAGATAGCCCTGCTGGCGCATCAGCTTCAGGCCCTGGGCACCATCGCGCCCCATGCCGGTAAGCAGCACGCCCACCGCGTCGCCATTCCAGTAACGCGCCACGCTCTCGAAGAACACGTCGATCGAGGGCCGGTAGATTTCGTTGACGGGTTCGGCAGTGTAGGCCAACTGGCCACTCTGCAGCAGGCGGATATGGTGATTGGTACCGGCCAGCAACACCTGCCCGGGTTGTGGCGGCTCGCCTTCGCGGGCCAGGCGCACCGGCAGGCCGCAGGCGCTGGCGAGCCACTCGGCCATGCCGGCCGCAAACACTTGGTCAACATGCTGGACCAGTACGATAGAGGCTGGAAAGCCGCGCGGCAGGCCTTTGAGCAGCACTTCAAGCGCGGCAGGGCCGCCAGCGGACGAGCCTATGGCTACCAGGCCGCTGCGCTGCGAGGCCTCGCGCAGGGGGGCGGCGAGCGGCTTGCTCGCACCCGGCCGCTGCTGGCCGATCAACCAGCCGATGTTGAGGATCTTGCGCAGCAGCGGCGCCGCTGCCTCACGGGCGTCCCCCGCGCCCAGCGCGGGGGTGTCCACCACATCCAGGGCGCCATGGCCCATGGCCTCGAACACCCGGTGCACGTTCTGCTTGCGGTCGACCGTGACGATGACGATGGCACAAGGCGTTTCGGCCATGATCCGCCGGGTCGCCTCGACGCCATCCATCACCGGCATGATCAGGTCCATGAGAATCAGGTCGGGAGTGTCCTCGGCGCACATGCGCACGGCTTCGGCGCCATTGCTGGCCACCCAGATCACCTGGTGTGCGGGCTCGAAGGCCAGGGCCCGGCGCAACGCCTCTACTGCCATGGGCATATCATTGACGATGGCGACCTTCATCCCTGAGCACCTCCGATCAGTTCCACCACGGCATCCAGCAACGCATCATCGTGGAAGCTGGCCTTTGCCAAATAGTAGTCGGCTCCAGCGTCCAGGCCACGTCGGCGATCTTCTTCACGGTCCTTGTAAGACACCACCATCACCGGCAGCGACTGCAACCGTTGGTCGCGGCGCACCAGGGTGACCAGCTCGATGCCATCCATGCGCGGCATGTCGATGTCGGTGATCAGCAGGTCGAAGTCCTCGCTGCGCAGGGCGTTCCAGCCGTCCATGCCGTCCACCGCTACTGCCACCTCGTAGCCACGATTGCTCAGCAGCTTGCGTTGCAGTTCGCGCACGGTGAGGGAATCGTCGACCACCAGGATGCGCTTGCGGCTCGCCCCTCGCGACCCTTGCGTACCGCGCTCAATACGCTCCAGGCGGCCGGTGCTGAGCAGCTTCTCGACCGAGCGCAGCAAGTCTTCGACGTCGATGATCAGCACCACCGAGCCGTCGTCCAGCAGGGCCCCAGCGGAGATGTCCTGGACCTTGCCCAGACGCGGATCAAGCGGCATCACTACCAGCACGCGCTCACCAACCAGGCGCTCCACCGCCACCCCGTACAGCTGCTCACGCTCGCGGATCACCACTACCCGCAGGCTGTTGGCCTCACCCTGCCCTGCCGGCCGGTTGAGCAACTGGCTGGCAGCCACCAGGCCAATATGCCGGCCTTCGTGCCAGAAGTGCTGGCGGCCTTCGATCTGCACGATGTCATCGGCGGCCACCTCGAGGGTGCGCTCGATATGCGCCAGCGGGAACGCATAGGCCTCACCGCCCACTTCGACCACCAGGCTGCGCACCACCGACAGGGTCAGCGGCACCTCCAGGTGGAAGCGGCAGCCCTGACCGGGCACCTGGGTCAGCTCGATCGAACCGCGCAGGTTGCGGACCATATGCTGCACCGCATCCAGGCCAACACCACGGCCAGACACTTCGGTGACCTTGTCGCGCAGGCTGAAGCCTGGCAGGAACAGGAACGTCAGCAGCTCGGCCTCACTCATCTGCGCCACGGTGTCGGCCGGCGACAGGCCGCGCTCGACGATGTTGCGCTTGAGGCGCTCAAGGTCGATGCCAGCGCCGTCATCGCTCAGCTCAAGCATCAGCAGCCCGGCCTGGTGCGAGGCGCGCAGGCGGATCGTGCCTTCCGCCGGCTTGCCCGCCAGCAGGCGCCGCTCGGGCAGTTCGATGCCATGGTCGACGGCATTGCGCAGCAAGTGGGTCAACGGCGCTTCGAGCTTTTCCAGCACATCGCGATCGACCTGGGTCTTCTCGCCTTCGATCTGCAGTTGCACCTGCTTGCCGAGCGAACGCCCGAGGTCGCGAACCATGCGGCTCTGGCCGGTGAGCACGTCGGCAAACGGGCGCATGCGACAGGCCAATGCCGTGTCATAGAGCAACTGGGCCCGCTGGCTAGCCTGCCAGCCAAACTCGTCGAGGTCGGCGGCCTGCTGCTGCAGGATCTGCTGGGTTTCGAGCAGCAGGCGCTGGGTCTGGGCCAGGGCATCCAGCACTTCAGGGCTCTGACCACTGTCTTCTAGCTGCGTTTTCAGGCCGTCGAGGGCCCGCATGCCCTGGCCATGCATGCGCTTGAGGCGCTGCAAGGTGGCCAGGTAAGGCTTCAGGCGCTGGGTCTCGACCAACGACTTGCTCGACAGGTCGAGCAGGCTGTTCAGGCGGTCGGCAGTCACCCGCAAGACCCGCTCGCTGCCTTCGCCCGCGCGCTTGCCGGCCTTGCGTGGCGCGGCAGGTTCGACTTCGGCTTCCACGGCCGGCGCCATCGGTTCAGGCTTGGCTGGCGGGACCACGGGCAACGCTGGTTCGAGCGCAACCGCTGCGGGTATGGGCGCGGCAGCGGGCGGTACAGGCGTGGCAGCGGGGTCGAGCAGGCCAGCCATCTGCGCCAGGAACGCCGGCACCAATGCCTCGCCATTCGGATCGCCGGGCGTGGCGATGTGCATCAGCAAGTCGGTGCCGCGCAGCAATGCATCGATGTGTTCGGCGCGCAACAGCAGCCGGCCTTCCTGGGCCGCCACCAGGCAATCTTCCATGACATGGGCGACACTGACCCCGGCATCGATGCCGACGATGCGCGCCGCACCTTTCAACGAATGTGCCGCACGCATGCAGGCTTCCAGCTGGTCGGCCTGGGTCGGGTTGCGCTCCAGTGCCATCAGCCCGGTACTGAGCACCTGGGTCTGCGCCTCGGCCTCCAGGCTGAACAGTTCGAGCAGCGATGCGTCGCGCATTTGCTCTGGGGTCATGACAGGCTCCGCTGCACGGCAGACAGTAAGTGTTGATCGTCCAGTACCCGCACACTGCGCCCCCGCCATTGCAAGACCGCAGCGGTGAACGGTGCGGCATCCTCGCCAGCACCCTGCAAGGGGGCATCGAGGCGGTGAATGCCATCAATCTCGTCCACCGCCATGACCACTGGCCCGCCCGACGCTGCCAGGATCAGCATGCGTGGCATCGCCCGACCGCTGCGCGCCTGCTCGGACAAACGCTCCACGCCCAGCAGGTCGCCCAGCGACAGGCACGGCACCAGCGCCCCGCGCACATTGGCGACCCCTTGCAGTACCCGGGAACGCTGATGCGGCAACGAATGCACCGGTTGCAGAGGGGCAATCTCGGCCAGGCAGGCAGTGGCCAGGGCCAGCCACTCCTCGCCCAGGCGGAACAGCAGCAGCGAACGCCCGGCCGAGGTTTCGACGGGGGCGGTCTCGTGCGTCAGGTCCGCTTCGATCAGCGCATAGCGGTCGAGCAAGCGCGTGGCCGCCGCTGCGTAGACTTCGCAGTTGCGACAATGGATATGCCGCTCCAGCAACGGGCAGTCCTTGCTGCCGTGTACGCCAATACGGTTCCAGCAGTCGTCGATACGCTCATCGTCATTGGCCAGCAGCTCGATCGCGTGTTCGGCTTTCATCGTTCAGACTCCCGGCCAGCACGTGCCGCACGTTCCTGCAGGCGGCGGGCACCGGCTTCGTCACCTTGGGCCGCCAGCAACGTGGCCAGGTGCAACAGTGCCTCAGGATGCTGAGGCTCCAGATACAGCGCCTTGCGGTAAAGGCTCAACGCCTGCTGAGCATCACCTTCCGTGTCGCTTAGCAGCCCCAGCCAGTAGTAGACCTGGGCCTTGGGCGCGAACTGGCGCAGGTAGCGCTGGCAACTGGCGCGGGCCTGGGCACTGTCGCCAGCATTGGCCTGGCGCGCGATGCTGGCCAGCAACTCGCTTTCGCTCTCTCGCGGTTCGGCTGCCGGAGCGGCAGGTGGCACCACGCGCAGGGGCCGCGCTGGAGGCACAGTTGCAGGCCGCGGGCGACTCGGAGCCACCGCAGTGGGCAACTGCCGTGGTGGCTGGACGGGCACAACCGGCACATCGGCGGGTTGACGAACGTAGGCAAACGACTGGGCAATGCCCAGCGGCCGCATGCCCAACCGCGCCAGCAGGCTGCCTTCGGCAGGGCCGATGAACAGCACGCCCTGGGGCTGTGCCAGGCGCTTGAGCACCTCGAACACACGCTGCTGGGTCGGCACATCGAAATAAATCAGCAGGTTGCGGCAGAACACGAAATCGTACAGGCCGTTGCGGCAGGCCAGCGCCGGGTCGAGCACATTGCCCACTTCCAGGTTCACCTGCTGGCGTACCCGTTCATCCAGCGTGTGGCCGTCCTCTCCCTCAAGGAAATGCCGGTCGCGAAACGCAAGTTCGGTGCCGCGGAACGAGTTGCGCCCGTAGACGCCCTGTATGCCCTTGGCCACCGAGCTAGGGCTGATATCGATACCGTCGATGCGGAAATCGGCTGGGCTCATACCCGCATCGAGCAAGGCCATGGCCAGCGAGTATGGCTCCTCGCCGGTGGAGCACGGCAAGCTGAGCAGGCGCAACGGCCGCTCTCCGGCCAGCTCGGCCAAGCGCTTCTGGGCCAGGCCGACCAGCGCGGTGAACGACTCCGGGTAGCGGAAGAACCAGGTTTCCGGAACGATCACAGCCTCGATCAGCGCCAGTTGCTCATCCGGCGATCGCTGCAGACGGATCCAGTAGTCATCCAGATGGGCGGCACCTACTGCAACACAGCGCTGACGCAAGGCCCGCTCCACCATTGGCACGCCTACCGACTCGACATCCAGGCCGATACGTTCCTGCAGGTAGCGGAAGAAACGTCGCTCGCTCATGGCGCCACCTGCCCTGACGGTTGCGGGAACAGCAGTTCGCGGACGGCGTCTGACAGCAGGTCATCCACCTCGATCCGTTGCAGCAGGCCCTGGGCGTCCTCGCGGACCGGGCCCAGGTAAGGCGCTTCGCCGTTGTCCAGGCCGTAGGACTGGAACTCCTCCGGCATGCAGCGCAGGGTTTCGGTGGCTTGTTCGAGGATCAAGCCCAGCACCTTTTCGTCACGGTATCGCACCAGCACCAGGCGCGTGCTGGTGCGCTCGGCGGCCGGCCGGGCAAAGCTCAGCGCGCTCAGGTCGACCACCGGCACCAGGACACCGCGATGCGCGAGGATGCCGGCCACCCAGCTCGGCGCCTGGGCAATCGGTTTCAGCGGACGTCGCGGCAGCACCTCGATCACTTCGCGCACGTCCAGGGCAAAGCGCTGCTGGTTGAGGCGAAACTGCAGGTACAGCGTGCCCTTGGCGCTGGCCACCGCTGCCGGGTAGGAATGCAGGTCGGTCACGGCGATCAGACTTTGAAGCGCGATACACCACCGCGCAGGCCGGCTGCCACCTGGCTCAACTCATCGATGGCGAAGCTGGCCTGGCGCAGCGACTCCACCGTCTGGGTGCTGGCATCGCTGAGCTGGGCCAGCGCCTGGTTGATCTGCTCGGCACCGGTGGCCTGGGCCTGCATGCCCTCGTTGACCATCAGCACCCGCGGCGCCAGGGCCTGGACCTGGTGAATGATCTGGCTCAGCTGCTCGCCGACTTGCTGCACCTCGAACATGCCGCGGCGCACTTCTTCAGAGAACTTGTCCATGCCCATGACCCCCGCCGACACCGCCGACTGGATCTCGCGCACCATCTGCTCGATGTCGTAGGTAGCCACGGCCGTCTGGTCGGCCAGGCGTCGCACCTCGGTGGCGACCACGGCAAAACCGCGGCCATATTCACCGGCCTTCTCCGCCTCGATGGCGGCATTGAGCGAGAGCAGGTTGGTCTGGTCGGCCACCTTGACGATGGTCACCACCATCTGCGTGATGTTGCTGGCCTTCTCGTTGAGGATCCCCAGCTTGGCGTTGACCAGGTCGGCGGCGCCCATCACCTGGTGCATGGTCTCTTCCATGCGCGCCAGGCCCTGCTGGCCGGAGCCGGCCAGACTCGAGGCCTGGTCGGCGGCGCTGGTGACCTCGGTCATGGTGCGCACCAGGTCGCGCGAGGTGGCGGCGATTTCACGCGAGGTGGCGCCGATCTCGGTAGTGGTGGCGGCCGTTTCGGTGGCGGTGGCCTGCTGCTGCTTGGAGGTGGCGGCAATCTCGGTGACCGACGTGGTTACCTGAACCGACGAGCGCTGTGCCTGGGCCACCAGGTTGGCCAGGGCCTCGGCCATTTCGTTGAAGCCGCTTTCGATGGCGCCGAATTCATCCTTGCGGTCCAGGCTCAGGCGCATGCTCAGGTCACCCGAACGCAGTTTGTCGAGGGCATGCACCACGCGTTGTACCGGTGCGGTAATGGCGCGCATCAACAGCAAGCCACAGATACCGGCGGCCACGATCGCCAGCAGCAGCGAGACCATCATGCTGCCCTTGGCAGTGCTCACGGCAGAGACAATTTCATGGGTCGCTGCTTCTGCAGATTCTCGGTTGTGCTCGATCACCGTGTTCAGGTGCTTGCGCCCTTCGGTCCAGGCCGGTGTAAGCACCTCGCCGATCAACCGCTCGGCTTCAGTGTAATTGTGCTGACGATAGGCATCGAGCACCTGGCCGACGACCTTGAGGTAGGTTTCCTCGAGCTTGACGAAGGTATCGAAACGTTCCTGGTCTTCAGGGTCCTGAATAGTGCCCTGATAACTGGCCATGTACTGCTTCAGGCGATCATCGAAGCTCTTGAACAACTCCATGTCAGCCGTGGTGATTTCGCGGCGGTTCGACAGGCCCACCAGTTGCTGGCTGGTGACGTAGCTGTCGACCCAGGCGCTCCGGATCATCGAGCTGTAGTAGACCCCTGGAATGCTGTCTGACCCCACCGCTTCCTCGGCACTTTCGATCGTCACCAGCCGCGAGTAGGCGGCTACGATCATCAGCAGCATGATGGCGATGATCACGGCGAAACTTGCCAGGATCCGTTGGCGCAAGGTCCAGTTCTTCACATTCAGCCCTCAGGAATTCTTAACGAGCGGGAAAAATCGCCGAAGTATAGCCCAGGCTTCCTACGCTTTTGCGGCTGAAATGCGAGGTATTCAGGCCTCTATCCCTGACGGACAGGCCATTTTCAAGTTCATTGACCTGCGGCAAGCCGTACCTGGCTCTCCAGTTCCTGCCGCAGGGCCGGTTCGAGGCGCAACTGACGGGCCAGTTCGTCGAGGTAGGCGCGCTCCATGAAGTTCTCCTGATCGACCATCATCACGCTGGCCAGGTACATCTCGGCAGCCATCTCTGGCGTTTGCGCGGCGCGGGCGACTTCGGCCGGGTCCAGCGGCTTGTTCAGCTCATCGTGCAACCAGTGCTGCAGGTCACGGTCGCTGTCCAGGCGGGTGAACTCACCTTCGATCAGGGCCCGCTCGCGGTCGTCGATATGGCCATCGGACTTGGCCGCCGCCACCAGTGCGCGGAGCACCGCCTGGCTGTGCTGCTCGGCCTGGGCTGGCGGCAGGCGGTCGAGGGTCTGCGGCTCGGAGCCCTGCCCTGCGCCCTGGCTCGCCTGCCAATTGCCATAGGCCTTGTAGGCCAGCACGCCGAGCGCGGCCAGGCCACCGTAGGTGAGCACCTTGCCGCCATACTTGCGGGCCTTCTTGCTGCCCAGCAGCAGGCCCAGTGCCCCTGCCCCCAAGGCGCCTCCCCCAGCTCCGGATAGCAGGCTGCCTAACCCACCAGCGCCAGCGGACGATTTGCCCGCAGCAGCAGGCTTGTTGAGCAGTTCCTGGCCGGATTTGAGCAGTTGGTCGAGCAGGCCCCGGGTGTTCATGCGCATGTCTCCACGGTACGGAAAGGAGCGCCCAGAGTAAGGCCTGCCACCCTGCACGCCACACTAGGATTTGCTTCCGGATGTTGCGTTAGCTGGCAAAAAGCCAACTAGACTCGTCATCGCCAACCACTTGCACAGGCGACTACGCTTATAACCATCGCTTCACTGCTTGCTTGACGACTGCCCCGACCAAGATCTCCAAGAAGAGGGAACACCATGTCAGTGCACAAGACCGCATTGCTCGGCGCCGTGAGCGGCGCGCTGCTGGCCAGCGCCGGCCTGCAGGCCGCCGAGTTGCCCAAGGCCCTGGGCGCCGGCGAAGGCCGGCTGGATATCGTCGCCTGGCCCGGCTATATCGAGCGCGGTGAAAGCGACAAAGCCTACGACTGGGTCACGGGCTTCGAGAAGGAAACCGGCTGCAAGGTCAGCGTCAAGACCGCTGCCACCTCCGATGAAATGGTCAGCCTGATGACCAAGGGTGGTTACGACCTGGTCACCGCGTCCGGTGACGCCTCGCTGCGCCTGATCGCCGGCAAGCGCGTGCAACCCATCAACACTGCGCTGATCCCCAACTGGAAGAACATCGATCCGCGCCTGCAGAACGGCGGCTGGTACGTGGTCGACAAACAGGTGTACGGCACGCCGTACCAGTGGGGCCCGAATGTGCTGCTGTACAACACCAATACCTTCAAGCAGGCACCGACCAGCTGGAATGTGGTGTTCGAGCCGCAGGACCTGCCCGATGGCAAGCCGAACAAGGGCCGCGTGCAGGCGTATGACGGGCCGATCTACATCGCCGATGCAGCGCTGTACCTGAAGTCGGCCAAACCCGAGTTGGGCATCAAGGACCCGTACGAACTCAATGAAGCTCAGTACAAGGCCGTGCTCGACCTGCTGCGCCAGCAACAACCGCTGATCCACCGTTACTGGCACGACGCCACAGTGCAGATGAGCGACGTGAAGAACGAAGGCGTGGTCGCCTCCAGTTCGTGGGGCTACATGGTCAATGGCCTGAAGGCCGAGAACCAGCCGGTGGCCTCGACCATTCCCAAGGAAGGCGCCACCGGCTGGGCCGACACCACCATGCTGCACAGCGAGGCCAAGCACCCCAATTGCGCCTACAAGTGGATGGACTGGTCGCTGCAACCCAAGGTACAGGGCGATGTCGCGGCCTGGTTCGGCTCGTTGCCAGCCGTGCCGGCAGCCTGCACCGGCAGTGAGCTGCTGGGGGCTGAAGGGTGCAAGACCAACGGCTTCGACAACTTCGACAAGATCGCCTTCTGGAAGACCCCACAGGCCCAGGGCGGCAAGTTCGTGCCCTATAGCCGCTGGACCCAGGATTACATCGCGATCATGGGCGGGCGCTGAGTTCGGTTTAAGCCTGTCAGGGCCCTTTCGCGGGGCAAGCCCGCTCCTACAGGGGCACACGATACCTGTAGGAGCGGGCTTGCCCCGCGAAGAGGCCCGAACAGGAGACAGATATTGTTCGGAGCCCACGCATGCCCCTAGCCGTCCAGTTCACCCAGGTTTCCCGCACCTTCGGCGAGGTCAAGGCCGTCGACCAGGTCAGCATCGACATCGATGACGGCGAATTCTTCTCCATGCTCGGCCCCTCCGGCTCGGGCAAGACCACCTGCCTGCGCCTGATCGCCGGCTTCGAGCAACCGAACAGCGGCTCGATCCGTATCCACGGCGTCGAAGCCGCTGGCGTGCCGCCGTACCAACGTGACGTCAACACCGTGTTCCAGGACTACGCGCTGTTCCCCCACATGAACGTGCGCGACAACATCGCCTACGGCCTCAAGGTCAAGGGCGTAGCCAAGGCCGAACGCCAGGCCCGCGCCGAAGAAGCGCTGGCCATGGTCGCCCTGGCCGGCTACGGCGAACGCAAACCGGCGCAACTCTCCGGCGGCCAGCGCCAGCGCGTGGCCCTGGCCCGCGCCCTGGTCAACCGGCCACGGGTGCTGCTGCTCGACGAGCCACTGGGTGCACTCGACCTGAAGCTGCGCGAACAGATGCAGGGCGAATTGAAAAAGCTGCAACGCCAGCTGGGCATCACCTTCATCTTCGTCACCCATGACCAGACCGAAGCACTGTCGATGTCGGACCGGGTGGCGGTGTTCAACCGTGGGCGCATCGAACAGGTGGACACGCCACGCAACTTGTACATGAAGCCCGCGACCACGTTCGTCGCCGAATTCGTGGGCACCTCCAACGTCATCCGCGGTGACCTCGCAGAACAGCTCAGCGGCAATCGCTCGCCTTTTTCCATCCGCCCCGAGCATATCCGCCTGGTGGATCAAGCCGGCCAGGCGCAAGACGTCCAGCTCAGCGGCCTGCTGCGTGACATCCAGTACCAGGGCAGCGCCACCCGCTATGAAGTCCAGTTGGCCAGCGGCCAGCTACTGGCTGTGAGCCACGCCAATGACCGCTGGCAGGAGCAGCCTCAACCCTGGCAAGCCGGCCAGCAGGTGCAGGTGCGCTGGCCACGCGAAGCGATGACCGCGCTGCAGGAAACCGTCCTGGCCGAGGCCCGCTGACATGCGCCGCGTATCCGACCTGCTGTACCGGCGCCCCAACCTCTACCTGGCACTGCTGCTGATCCCGCCGCTGACCTGGTTCGGCGCCATCTACCTGGGCTCGTTGCTCAGCTTGCTGTGGCAAGGTTTCTACACCTTCGACGACTTCACCATGGCGGTCACCCCGGATCTGACCCTGGGCAACTTTGCCGCGCTGTTCAACCCGTCCAACTTCGACATCATTCTGCGCACCCTGGCCATGGCCGTGGCGGTATCGCTGGCCAGCGCGGTGCTGGCCTTCCCGATCGCCTACTACATGGCGCGCTACACCAGCGGCAAGACCAAGGCGTTCTTCTACATCGCGGTGATGATGCCGATGTGGGCCAGCTACATCGTCAAGACCTACGCCTGGACCCTGCTGCTGGCCAAGGGCGGCGTGGCCCAGTGGTTCGTCCAGCAGCTGCACCTGGATGCCCTGCTGCAGGCCGTGCTGGCAGTGCCAGGGGTTGGCGGCAGCACGTTGTCGACCTCGCACCTGGGGCGCTTCATGGTGTTCGTGTACATCTGGCTGCCGTTCATGATCCTGCCGATCCAGGCCTCGCTGGAGCGCCTGCCGCCATCGTTGCTGCAGGCTTCGGCAGACCTGGGGGCCCGGCCTGGGCAAACGTTCCTGCAGGTGATCCTGCCGCTGTCGATCCCCGGCATTGCCGCCGGCTCGATCTTCACCTTCTCGCTGACTCTGGGCGACTTCATCGTGCCGCAACTGGTCGGCCCGCCGGGCTATTTCATCGGCAGCATGGTCTATGCCCAGCAAGGGGCGATCGGCAACATGCCGATGGCGGCGGCGTTCACGCTGGTACCGATCGTGCTGATCGCGGTGTACCTGTCCATCGTCAAGCGCCTGGGGGCTTTCGATGCACTCTGAAAAAGCGTCTGTCGGCCTGCGCCTGGCGGCCTGGGGCGGGTTGCTGTTCCTGCACTTCCCGATCCTGATCATCTTCCTGTACGCCTTCAATACCGAAGACGCAGCATTCAGCTTCCCGCCCAAGGGCTTCACCCTCAACTGGTTCGCCGTGGCCTTCGCCCGCCCCGACGTGCTCGAAGCCATCAAGCTGTCGCTGCAGGTGGCCTGCCTGGCCACGCTGATCGCACTGGTGCTCGGCACCCTGGCCTCGGCGGCGCTGTACCGGCGCAGTTTCTTCGGCAAGGAGAGCATCTCGCTGATGCTGATCCTGCCAATCGCCCTGCCCGGCATCATCACCGGCATCGCCCTGCTCTCGGCATTCAAGCGACTGGGGATAGAGCCCGGCGTGTTTACCATCGTGATAGGCCACGCCACGTTCTGCGTGGTGATCGTCTACAACAACGTGATCGCCCGCCTGCGGCGCACCTCGCAGAGCCTGATCGAGGCGTCCATGGACCTCGGTGCCGACGGCTGGCAGACCTTTCGCTTCATCATCCTGCCCAACCTCGGCTCGGCCCTGCTGGCGGGCGGCATGCTGGCGTTCGCCCTGTCGTTCGACGAGATCATCGTCACCACCTTCACCGCCGGCCACGAGCGCACCCTGCCGATCTGGCTGCTCAACCAACTCAGCCGCCCGCGCGACGTGCCGGTGACCAACGTGGTCGCCATGCTGGTGATGCTGGTGACCATGTTGCCGATTCTCGGCGCCTATTACCTGACCCGTGGCGGCGAAAGCGTTGCGGGCAGCGGCAAATGACCCTCAAGGAGTCCCTCCATGCAAACCCGAATGCTGATCAACGGTAAGCTGGTCGCGGGCGATGGCCCGACCTGGACTGTGCTCAACCCGGCCGAAGGCAGCGCCCTGGCGCAGATCAACGAAGCCACAGAGGCCCAGGTCGATACCGCCGTGCGTGCCGCCGACCAGGCCTTCGACAGTTGGTCCCAGACCAGCCCCAAGGAGCGCTCGCTGGCGCTGCTGGCCTTGGCCGATGTCATCGAAGCCCATGGCGATGAACTCGCCCGGCTGGAATCGCAGAACTGCGGCAAGCCGTTCGCCGCTGCCCTGAACGACGAAATCCCGGCCATCGCCGACGTGTTCCGTTACTTCGCCGGGGCCGCCCGCTGCCTCGGTGGCTCGGCGGCAGGTGAATACCTGCCGGGCCATACCTCGATGATCCGCCGTGACCCGCTGGGCGTGGTGGCCTCGATCGCGCCGTGGAACTACCCGCTGATGATGCTGGCGTGGAAGGTCGCCCCCGCCTTGGCGGCCGGCAACACCGTGGTCATCAAGCCGTCCGAACTGACACCGCTGACCGCCCTGCGCCTGGGCGAGCTGGCCAAGGGCCTGTTGCCGCCCGGCGTGCTCAACATCCTGTTCGGCCGCGGGCAGACGGTGGGCAACCCACTGGTCACCCATCCCAAGGTACGCATGGTCTCGCTGACCGGCTCAATTCCCACCGGCGCGCACATCATCGGCGCCACCGCCAGCAGCGTGAAACGCATGCACATGGAACTGGGCGGCAAGGCGCCGGTACTGGTGTTCGATGACGCCGATATCGACGCGGCCATCGACGGCATCCGCACGTTCGGCTTCTACAACGCGGGCCAGGACTGCACTGCAGCCTGTCGCCTGTATGTGCAAGCGGGTATCTACGACCGCTTCGTCGAGCGCCTGGGCAAGGCCGTTTCCAGCCTCAAGGCCGGCCTGCAGGATGCCGAAGACACTGAGCTCGGCCCGCTGATCAGCGCCCAGCACCGCGACAAGGTGGCCGGCCTGGTCCAGCGCGCCATCGCCCAGCCGCACATCCGCCTGGTAACGGGCGGCAAAGTGATTGCAGGGGATGGCTTCTTCTTCGAACCGACCGTGCTGGCCGATGCGTTGCAGGATGACGAGATCGTGCGCAACGAGGTGTTCGGCCCGGTGGTGTCCGTAACCCGCTTCAACACCGAAGAGCAGGCGCTGGAATGGGCCAACGATTCCGAATATGGCCTGGCATCATCGGTCTGGACCCGCGACACCGGCCGCGCCCACCGCCTCGCGGCGCGGTTGCAGTATGGCTGCACCTGGGTCAATACCCACTTCATGCTGGTCAGCGAAATGCCCCATGGCGGGCAGAAGCATTCGGGGTATGGGAAAGATATGTCGATGTATGGGCTGGAGGACTACACCTGTGTGCGGCATGTGATGATCAAGCATTGAGGTGGGGCTGGTGGGTATGCCGATAGTTGTTCAGCGCCTGTGATATCGAGCGCCGCCCGCGCGGCGCTCGATCTCCGCCATACCGCACGGCTGTCGCCATGCCCTAAACTTTTCTAATCTCGCAGATCCGACTCATGAATCGGGTTGGCCCGGCTGGTCGCCCGTTGATACTGCGCAGGCCAAGTGGCTTTGTTACCACCCAGATCATCATCAGCATGCAACGGCCAGTAAGGATCGCGCAGCAGCTCCCGGGCCAGGAAGATCACATCAGCCTGCCCGGTGCGCAGAATATGCTCGGCCTGGGCAGGTTCGGTGATCATGCCGACGGTGCCAGTGGCGATCTCTGCTTCCTTGCGCACGCGCTCTGCAAAGCGAGTCTGGTAACCGGGGCCGGTGGGGATTTCGGCGTTGACCGAAGTGCCGCCGGAGGACACGTCGATAAGGTCAACACCCAACACCCGCAGCCGACGAGCCAGTTCGACGGTTTCATCAGGGTTCCAGCCGTCCTCGACCCAGTCGGTCGCCGATACCCGCACGAACAGCGGCAATTCGGCCGGCCAGACCTTGCGCACGGCCTCCACCACCTGCAGGGTCAGGCGAATACGGTTTTCGAAGCAACTGCCGTATTCGTCACGGCGCTGGTTGCTCAGCGGTGAAAGAAACTGGTGCAGCAGATAACCATGGGCGGCGTGGATCTCGACCACCTTGAAGCCGGCCTTGAGCGCCCGCTCGGTCGAAGCGACGAAGGCATTGATCACGTCCTGGATCTCCTCCTTGCTCAACTCGCGTGGCGGTGTATGCTGCGGGTCGAAGGCGATCTTCGACGGGCCCACTGGCTCCCAGCCGCCGTCTTCGAGCTTCACACTACCCTGCTTGCCCAGCCATGGCCGATAGGTACTGGCCTTGCGCCCGGCGTGGGCCAGCTGGATACCCGGCATGGCACCTTGCGCGGTAATGAAACGGGTGATGCGCTGTAACGGGACGATCTGGTCGTCGTTCCACAAGCCGAGGTCTTCGGCTGTGATGCGGCCATCGGCAGTCACCGCGACGGCTTCGCTGATGACCAGGCCAGCGCCACCCACGGCGCGGCTGCCCAAGTGAACAAGGTGCCAATCGTTGGCCAGGCCATCGATGGCGGAATACTGGCACATCGGCGAGACCGCGATGCGGTTGGGCAGCGTCAGCTGACGCAGGGTGTAAGGCTCGAGCAGCAGGCTCATGAGGGCACCTCCCAAGGACTCCAATGGTGATCCGGCCCGGACACTCAAGTGCACATCCCTGGCCCGGTGCCGGTCATTAATCAGACTAGACCAGATTGGTGGGGGGGAAGGTTCAGTGGGATGGCGAGGTGTTCGCCGAAAGGTTTGCAGCGCCTGTGAGATCGAGCGCCGCGCGGGCGGCGCTCGATTTCCGCAATCCTGCAAGATCCAAGGCAGGCACTTTATGGCCTCAGCGCGCTTCCAAATGCCCTCTTAGCGCCGTTCACTGGAATTTCTGACTGGTCCGACGCACGCGTCAGATGTTTCCTACACATATGAACTGGCGGTGCATAAATAAGGAAAATATCCTACAAGCCCTGTCGACACGCGTCTGATTGTTCCTGAATACGCTGCCACTTAGCCTCTCTGGGTCGCTGGCAGTTCAGCGATCGGGTGTGGAAACCCGCATAAAGCATTTCGGGTTTGTCGTTAATGGCGGCTGTACCCGGAAGGCCGCGTGCCTACCGAGTTTTCCTGAATGCACTCGGGTTTCCACTCCGTGTACAGCTGCCACCTTTCCTATAAGTATAGAAAGCATAGGCAGTGTAACCCCCGACTCAGCCAACAATCGCTGTACCTATACAAGGTAATCAAGACAACTATATATGTTGCAGCGACGCACAACAGGACCAGTATCACTAACCGATCTGAAAACCACCCCACAACGCAACGACCTCAACATGGATATTTGGCAATACTCGCTAAAGCTCATGCGAGAGCTTCCGCCTCGCAAACAAGCAAAAGCCTTGCTGCTTGGTGGGATTCTTAATCTCATCTTAAGTGCTAGCTTTTCACTTATGTGGCGCGAACACAAAAAAACCAGCGAAGAGTCATGGTTGCGAGTTCCGGCATCTCTCACTTCTAAACCTGAAACATGGGACAGTGACAGATCTCTCTACACATTCAGCATCATATTTAAAACTTCAAATGGAAAGCGCTACAACCCTCATCTTTATGCAGAAAAAATTTACTATGATGCAGCGAACCTGGACCGAAATACGCCACTTTTTGTTGACATAGCAACCTCTAAAGGCACTGCAACGGTCCAGCATTTAATCGCTCCTAACGGAATGTTTCTTTATGATTCTGCAATGGCGGCACATGTCACCAATGTAAGAAACCGGGAGACCACACTAGCAGTTATCATTTTCTCATTTAGCGGCATCAGCATCTTGATTGCGGCAGCGGTGATCTACTACCGCCCCAGAAAGGAGTGCAACTGAACCTGAGCAGCACCTGGGAGATCGAGCGCCGCGCGGCCGGCGCTCGAGTTGTGCCCCAGCGCAAAAACCAAGGCAGGCACCTGACGCTAAAGTCAGCGCGGCTCCATATGCGCAATCATCAACTGCACACTCTCATTCCCACGAAACTCATTCACATCCAGCTTGTACGCCAGCTCGACCCAACGCACCGTCGGGTTCGGCCACACCTCGCGGTCAATGCCAAAGGCAATGCCATCCAGCCGCACCGACCCGCACTCGCTCTTGAGCACAACCTTCAAGTGCCGCTCGCCGACCACACGCTGCTCCACCAGTTGGAACACCCCATGGAACAGCGGCTCGGGGAAGTGCTGCCCCCAAGGCCCGGCATTGCGCAGGGCCTTGGCCAGGTCGAGGTGGAATTCCTCCACGGCCAGGCTGCCGTCCGACAGCAGGCGACCGGTCAGGTCCTCTTCGCGCAGCTGGCGCCGGACTTCTTCATCGAAGGCTTCGGCAAAGGCCGGGAAATTGCTTTCGGGCAGAGACAGCCCCGCCGCCATGGCATGCCCGCCGAACTTGCTGATCAGCTGCGGATGGCGCGCCGCCACCGCATCCAGTGCATCGCGAATATGGAAGCCCGGCACCGAACGCGCCGAGCCCTTGAGCATGCCGTCGCCAGCATCGGCGAAGGCGATGGTCGGCCGGTGGTAACGCTCCTTCAGGCGCGAAGCAAGAATCCCGATCACGCCCTGGTGCCAATCGGCATCGAACAGGCACAGGCCATAAGGCATGGACTCGACCGGCAGGTCCTTGAGCTGGGCCAGGGCTTCGCGCTGCATGCCCTGCTCGATCGACTTGCGGTCCTGGTTCAGGTCATCCAGTTGCTGGGCCATGTCCTGGGCCAGTGCTTGGTCTTCGCACAGCAGGCATTCGATGCCCAGGCTCATGTCGTCCAGGCGCCCGGCAGCATTGAGCCGTGGGCCGAGGATGAAACCGAGGTCGGTGGAGGTGATGCGCCGATGGTCGCGCCGCGCCACTTCCAGAATGGCCTTAAGGCCTGGCCGCGCGCGGCCGGCGCGGATACGCTCCAGGCCTTGGTGTACGAGGATGCGGTTGTTGGCATCCAGTGGCACCACGTCGGCGACGCTGCCCAGGGCGACCAGGTCGAGCAGCTCGCCGATATTCGGCTGCGGCTGGGTTTCGTAGCGCCCCAGGCTGCGCAGGCGTGCACGCAGGGCCATGAGCACGTAGAAGATCACCCCGACGCCGGCCAGCGACTTGCTCGGGAAGTCGCAGCCAGGCTGGTTCGGGTTGACGATGGCGTCGGCATCCGGCAACTGCTGGCCCGGCAGGTGATGGTCGGTGACCAGCACCTTGAGCCCGGCCGACTTGGCCGCTGCCACACCTTCGACGCTGGAGATGCCGTTATCGACGGTCACCAGCAGGTCTGGCTGGCGCTCGAGCGCCACCTGGACGATCTCCGGGGTCAGGCCGTAGCCGTATTCGAAGCGGTTGGGCACCAGGTAATCGACATGGGCCGCACCCAGCAGGCGCAGGCCGAGCATGCCGACGGTGCTGGCGGTGGCGCCGTCGGCATCGAAATCGCCGACGATAAGGATGCGCTGGCGCTGGTCGAGGGCTTCGACCAGCAGGTCCACTGCCGCCTCGATGCCCTTGAGCTGCTGGTACGGCAGCAGGCGCGCCAGGCTCTTGTCCAGCTCGGCCTCGGATTGCACGCCGCGGGCGGCGTACAGGCGGGTCAGCAAGGGTGGCAGGTTACCCAGAAATGGCAGGGTCGGCGGCAGCGGGCGAGGTTCGATACGCATGGAGTGCTTCAGCCACGCTCACCGAGCAGCCACTGCAGCTGCACTTCGTGCTGGCCACGGTCATCGGTGACGAACACGGTGCCTTCGCTGATCATCACATCCCACTTGATGGTACGCGGCATGTCGGTGGCCAGGACTTCCAGCACCTCCTGCGGCACGGCGGCGATGCTCAAGTTCTTCAGGCCCTTGACCGCGCTCACCACCTTGCCTTCCCACACGCGCAGGCTGCCGTAGGCGAGCAGGCTGGTGCGCTCGGTGCGGCGCGAGCACCAGGTCAGACGATCGGCATCCGGCTGGCCGACTTCGATCCAGTGCAGGATGCGGTCGTCCAGGCTCTTTTCCCACAGCGCCGCTTCATCCACATCGGACAGGCCACGGCCGAACGAAAGGTTCTCGTTGTACCACAGGGCATAGGCCAGCAGGCGCACGGCCATGCGCTCTTCGGTTTCCGAAGGGTGACGGGCAATGGTCTGGCGGACGTTTTCGTACACGCCACGATCAAGATCGGTCAGGTTCAGTTCGAATTTGTAGGTGGTGGACGGCTGGGCCATGGTCGAGTGGGCTTCGTGCGTAGAGAAAAGTCACCTAGTCTAACCGATCCCGCCTTTGCTTGCGCCGGAGCAGTATCGGCCGCCCCGCACGTATGCTAAAACCACGGCTCTGATCAGTTGCCACGGATGCCTCATGTCTACGCCCAGCAAACCCCTCGCCGGCCTGAAAGTCATCGAGCTCGGCACCCTGATCGCCGGGCCGTTCGCCTCGCGGATCTGCGCCGAATTCGGCGCCGAAGTGATCAAGGTCGAGTCGCCGGACGGCGGTGACCCGCTGCGCAAATGGCGCAAGTTGTACGAGGGCACGTCACTGTGGTGGTTCGTGCAGGCGCGCAACAAGCAGTCGCTGACGCTCAACCTCAAGCACCCCGAAGGCCGCGACGTGCTCAAGCGCCTGCTCGGCGAGGCCGACATCCTGATCGAGAACTTCCGCCCCGGCGTGCTGGAAAAACTCGGCCTGGGCTGGGACGTGCTGCATGCCCTCAACCCTCGCCTGGTCATGGTGCGCCTGTCCGGCTTCGGCCAGACCGGGCCGATGAAGGACCAGCCAGGCTTCGGTGCGGTCGGTGAATCGATGGGCGGGCTGCGCTACATCACCGGCTTCGACGACCGCCCGCCGGTACGCACCGGGATTTCCATCGGTGATTCGATCGCTGCGCTGTGGGGCGTGATTGGCGCGCTGATGGCACTGCGTCATCGCGAAGTCAATGGTGGCCAGGGCCAGGTGGTGGACGTGGCGCTGTACGAGGCGATCTTCGCCATGATGGAAAGCATGGTCCCGGAATTCGACGTGTTCGGCTTCATCCGCGAGCGTACCGGCAACATCATGCCGGGCATCACGCCCTCCTCCATCCACACCAGCGCCGACGGCAAGCATGTGCAGATCGGCGCCAACGGTGACGCCATCTTCAAGCGCTTCATGCAGGCCATCGGCCGCACCGACCTGGCCGACGACCCGAGCCTGGCCAGCAATGACGGCCGCGATGCCAGGCGCGACGAGTTGTACGGGGTGATCGACCGCTGGGCCAACAGCCTGCCGCTGGACCAGTTGATGCAGGTGCTCACAGACGCCGAGGTGCCGGCCAGCCGTATCTACTCGGCCGAGGACATGTTCAGCGACCCGCAGTACCTGGCCCGTGAAATGTTCCTGCAGGCGCGCCTGCCGGACGGCAAGCCGTTCAAGATGCCGGGTATCGTGCCCAAGCTCTCGGAAACCCCAGGTTCTGCCGAATGGGTCGGCCCGGCGCTGGGTGAGCATACCGATACCGTGCTGGCTTCCCTGGGCTACGACCAGGCGGCGATTGCCAGCCTGCGCCAGGCAGGCACGGTCTGAGGCTGCTGCCGATGCGTTGGCTGGCCCTGTGCTGCGCGCTGCTGCTTGCCCTGCTGGTAGCGCCGGCGCAGGCCAAGGAACGCCTGCTGTGGCTGGTGCGCGACCTGCCGCCGTTCACCGTGTTCGAAGGCACGGATAAAGGCCAGGGGGTTATCGACCAGACGCTGCCGCTGCTGATCGAGCAGATGCCCGAGTACGACCACAGCATCGTCCGGGTCAACCGTGCACGCGGGATCCAGATGCTCCAGGACCCATCCAGCTTCACCTGCGACCCGACATTGCTGTGGACTGCGGAGCGGGCGAAGTTCGTGCATTTCTCCCAACCGACGCTCGGCGTGCTGAGCAGCGGTGTGGTGGTGCGCAAGACCGAGCAGGCGCTACTGGCCTCCTATCTGGACGATCAGCAGGTCGACCTCAAAGGCTTGCTCGGTAATACCCGGCTGAAGCTGGGCATCGTCGCCCAACGCAGCTACAGCAGCCAGGTCGACGAGATCCTGCGCCAGCTGCCCGACTCGGCGTTCAGCCGCCATTACGGCAACGATGCCACCGCCAACCTGCTGCAGATGCAACAGCTCGGGCGACTGCAACTGGTATTGGGCTACTGGCCGGAAGTGCGCTACCTGATTCAGCAACATGGTGGCTCACCGGCGGACTATCAGTTCCATCCGATCCAGGGCGTGGACCGCTACCAGTTCCTGCACGTAGGCTGCTCGAACACGCCACTGGGGCGCGCCGCCATCAGCCACATCGACCAGTTGCTACCGGCCCTGCGCCTGAATACCCTGCCCGCCCTTTATGCACACTGGCTTGACCCCGAGCTGCGCATTACCTATCTGGAAGAGAGCAAGCACTTCTTCGAAGAGCGCTAGGCACCACGCAAAAGAAACCCCGGACGCTGGGGAAGACGCCCGGGGCCAATCGAAAGTCCTCATGGACTTCCCGTGACAACCTGCCAGCACCGGAGCTGTGCACTGGCCGGCTGCCCTTGAAGATTATGATAGCCCTCTCAGGCAAAGGTTCCCTGCGGCTGTTGGCGCTGTTGCAATGCCGCGATCACACAGGGCTGCAAGCGCCCTTCGACAATCTGCAGGTCACGGTGCAAGCCGTCTACCAGGTCGATCAACAGGCTTTGCTCCTGCAGCTGGCGTGGGCTGACCGTACGGCGCAAGGCTGTACCGCCGAGGCTGTCATATACGGTCAATTGACGGTTGCCGCTGGCATCCGTGGCACCTAGCTTGGCCTGGTAGGGGGTAAGGGCGTCGTTGAGCAGTCTGCAGATTCTTTCCATCCGGATCACTCGTTTGTAGTGGGACATGAAGGAACTGACCAGCAAACGCAGCGGAAAGTTCGCTGCGCCACGGCTGTGCTAGTGAGCATGCGTGGGCGACGTGACAGTTTGAATACGTTTCAGGGCTTGTTGCCAGCGCCCGACAGGCAGGGGCCAAGGAAGGTCTGCAAGGACCCACAGGCCTTGGCGCCGGGCTTCATGGGCAAGGTTCGGGCTGCCTGTGCTGGCATGGCCGACGAACAGCACGGCACGGGTGCAACAGGCCCGCTCGAGCAGGGGCAGGCCATCGCTCACGGCGTGGTCGAGAATCAGCAGGTCCGCCCGCGGTTGACGGGCCAGGCAGGTGTCGAGATCGGCCAGGTCATGGGCGACGCGCACGCTGAACAGGCCCTGTGCGTTGCAGGCCTGGTGCAGGAGGATCTGGTGGGATGGGCGTGCTTGGTAAATCACCACGTAAGGCTGTCGCATGTACCGCTCCTTGGGGGAAGGACCGGTCACTCTAGGCAAGGCTTCCTGAGCCTTACATAGGACAATTCCGCAAAAGCTTGAGGAAAGCCCTGAAATCTGGGGCTGCTTCGCAGCCCCCGATGCCAATGCGATTACAAAGGCTTGCCGCGATTACCATGCTGGCTGACAAAGGCTTGAACAGCCTTCAGGTCGTTGGCCAGCACGGTGCAACGCTCTTCACGGCTGAACAGGTCGCTCAGGTGCGCTGGCAGCTCCAGCGCCTTGCCCACACCGGCCTTCTCCACCGCTTCCGGGAACTTGACCGGGTGCGCCGTACCCAGCACCACCATCGGCGTGTCCAGGCTGCGGCGGCACTCGCGGGCGGCCTTGACGCCGATCGCGGTGTGCGGGTCGAGCACTTCACCGGTGGCGGCAAACACCTCGGCGATGGTCTCGCAGGTCTGCTCGTCGCTGACTGCCAGCGAATCGAACAACTTGCGCGCTTCGTTCCAGCGGTCCTGCTCGACGCTGAAGCCACCGCCCTGCTTGAAGGTGGCCATCAGCTCGGCCAGCGCCGCGCCGTTGCGGCCGTGCAGGTCGAACAACAGGCGCTCGAAGTTGGACGAAACCATGATGTCCATGGACGGCGACAGGGTCGCGTGCAGGGTTTCCTTGACGTACTGGTTGCCGCTCATGAAGCGGTGCAGGATGTCGTTGCGGTTGGTGGCGACGATCAGCTGGCTGACCGGCAGGCCCATGTTGCGCGCCAGGTAACCGGCAAAGATGTCGCCGAAGTTGCCGGTCGGTACTGAGAACGCCACCGAACGGGCCGGGCCGCCCAGCTGCAGGGCCGCGTGGAAGTAGTAGACAATCTGGGCCATGATCCGCGCCCAGTTGATCGAGTTGACCGCAACCAGGCGGGTGCCCTTGAGGAACGACTGGTCGGCGAAGCTGGCCTTGACCATTTCCTGGCAGTCGTCGAAGTTGCCTTCGATGGCGATGTTGTGGACGTTGTCGCCAAACAGGGTGGTCATCTGGCGGCGCTGTACTTCCGACACACGCTGGTGCGGGTGGAGGATGAAGATGTCGACGTTCTCGCAGCTGCGGCAGCCTTCGATGGCGGCGGAGCCGGTGTCACCGCTGGTGGCGCCAATGATCACCACGCGCTCGTTGCGCTTGGCCAGCACGTGGTCGAGCAGGCGGCCGAGCAGTTGCAGGGCGAAGTCCTTGAACGCCAGGGTCGGGCCGTGGAACAGCTCCAGCACCCACTCGTTGCTGTTCAGTTGACGCAGCGGGGCGACCGCGGCGTGGGCGAACTCGCCGTAGGTTTCTTCGAGGATCTTCTTGAAGTCGGCGTCGGCGATGCTGCCTTCGACAAACGGGCGCATTACCCGGAAGGCCAGCTCGTGGTACGGCAGGCCGGCCCAGGAGGCGATTTCTTCCTGGGTGAAGCGAGGCAGGTTTTCAGGAACGTACAGGCCGCCGTCGCTGGCCAAGCCAGCCAGCAGCACGTCTTCGAAATTCAGGGCAGGAGCCTGGCCGCGGGTACTGATATAGCGCATGGGTGCAAACCTTCGATGCTGAGGCCCGGGCCGCGCTCGCGGCCCGACGGCACTAATTTTGTTAGTTGAGCTGTTCGACGCGGATGCGCACAACCTTGCCGACCACGTCCTGCAGGGCTTCCAGGGCGACGATGGCATCGTTGATGCGCTGCTCGACCACACCGTGGGTCAGCAGGATCATCGGCACCAGGCCGTCCTGCTCCTCGGCTTCCTTCTGCATGATCGACTCGATGTTGATGCCGCGCTCCGACAGGATGCTCGCCACCTGGGCCAGTACGCCAGGGTGGTCCTTGGCCTGGATGCGCAGGTAGTAGGCGCTTTCGCAGGCTTCGATCGGCAGGATCGGGTGGGCCGACAGCGAGTCTGGCTGGAAGGCCAGGTGCGGCACACGGTTTTCCGGGTCGGAAGTCATGGCACGGACCACGTCGACCAGGTCACCCACCACCGACGAAGCGGTCGGTTCCATGCCGGCGCCTGCGCCGTAGTACAGGGTGGAACCTGCGGCGTCGCCGTTGACCATGACCGCGTTCATCACGCCATTGACGTTGGCGATCAGGCGGTCGGCTGGGATCAGCGTCGGGTGCACGCGCAGCTCGATGCCTTCGGCGGTGCGGCGGGCCACACCCAGGTGCTTGATGCGGTAGCCCAGCGCTTCGGCGTAGTTCACGTCAGCGGTGGTCAGCTGGGTGATGCCTTCGGTGTAGGCCTTGTCGAACTGCAGCGGGATACCAAAGGCGATGGACGCCAGGATGGTCAGCTTGTGCGCGGCATCGATGCCTTCTACGTCGAAGGTCGGGTCGGCTTCGGCATAGCCCAGCGCCTGGGCTTCGGCCAGCACGTCAGGGAAGGCGCGGCCTTTCTCGCGCATTTCGGTGAGGATGAAGTTGCCGGTGCCGTTGATGATGCCGGCCAGCCAGTTGATGCGGTTGGCCGACAGGCCTTCGCGGATCGCCTTGATCACCGGGATGCCGCCAGCCACGGCGGCTTCGAAGGCAACGATGACGCCCTTCTCGCGCGCCTTGGCGAAGATCTCGTTACCGTGCACGGCGATCAGCGCCTTGTTGGCGGTCACCACGTGCTTGCCGTTTTCGATCGCCTTGAGCACCAGGTCACGCGCCACGGTGTAGCCACCGATCAACTCGATGACAATGTCGATTTCCGGGTTGCTCGCAACGTCGAACACATCAGCGGTAATGGGGGTACCGGTAATCTGGCAGTTCGGGTTCTGCGAGCGCATGGCAATCTGTGCCACTTCAATACCGCGCCCGGCACGGCGGGCAATCTCCTCGGCGTTGCGCTGAAGTACATTGAAGGTTCCGCCACCGACGGTCCCCAACCCACAGATGCCTACTTTGACCGGTTTCACTGTGAACTCCCCATTGAACGGCCGGCGCCTTCACCGACCGTGAAACATGCCGTCACCCCATGACGACGGCGTATTGAATTGATTACTTGGCAGCTTGCTGCTGGCCATCCAGGGCCAGCTTGGCCACTTGCGGTGCCGGCTGGTAGCCAGGGATCACATGGCCGTTCTCGAGCACGATGGCCGGCGTGCCGTTGACGCCGATCTGCTGGCCCAGCTGGAACTGCTTGCTGACCGGGTTGGTGCACTTGGCAGCCTTGATTTCCTTGCCTTCGACCATCTTGTCCATTGCCGCACGGCGGTCGCTGGAGCACCAGACGGCCTGCAGCTGCTCGTCACCTGGCGAACCGAGGCCCTGGCGCGGGAAGGCGACATAGCGCACTTCGATACCGCGGCGGTTGAGCTCGGGCACTTCGGCGTGCAGCTTGTGGCAGTACGGGCAGGTGGTGTCGGTGAAGACGGTGATGTGCGACTTGGTCTCGCCCTTGGCAGGGTAAACAACGGTCTCGGCGGCCGGAATGCCGTTGATGAGCTTGGCGACGCCCTGACGCTCGGTCTTTTCGGTCAGGTTGACCGGCTTGCCGTCCTGCAGCTGGTACAGGTAGCCCTGCATGACGTACTGGCCGTCGGCGCTGGCATACAGCACACGGCCGCCCTGCAGCTTGACTTCATAGAGGCCATTGAGCGGGCTGCTGCCGACGCTTTCAACCGGTACTTCGAGTTCGAGGTTCTGCAACGACTTGCGGATCGCCTGCTCGGCGCTGGCATTGCTGTCGGCCGCGGCAACGGCAAAGGTACTGGCCAGCGCCAACACGGCGGCGGCGAAAATCTGGGTCACGCGCATGGGGAACTCCTGGAGGCGGACAGGGGCCGGAGGGCGTCACCTGCAAAAAAATCGCGGCGACCGTACGGCCCTTGATGCAAACCGCCCAAGCCTACCACATCACGCTGCTGATGAAGGGGCCTACAAGGACCAGTCGGCGGAACATGAAAAACATTCATCCACGTGGATGGTGCTGGGCGTGCAGTTGCTGCAGGCGCGCCTTGGCCACGTGGGTGTAGATCTGCGTGGTGGACAGGTCGCTATGGCCTAGCAGCATCTGCACCACGCGCAGGTCGGCGCCGTGGTTGAGCAGGTGCGTGGCGAAGGCGTGGCGCAGGGTATGCGGCGACAGGGGCTTGTCGATGCAGGCCACCCGCGCCTGGTGCTTGATGCGGTGCCAAAAGGTCTGCCGGGTCATCTGCTCGCCGCGCTGGCTGGGGAACAGTACATCGCTGGGGCGGCCGTTGAGCAGTTCGGCGCGGCCATCACGCAGGTAGCGCTCCAGCCACACCACCGCCTCCTCGCCCATCGGCACCAGACGCTCCTTGCTGCCCTTGCCCATCACCCGCAGCACGCCCTGGCGCAGGTTGACCTGGTCGAGGGTCAGGCTGACCAGCTCGGTCACCCGCAAGCCACAGGCATAAAGCACTTCGAGCATGGCGCGGTCGCGCTGGCCGATGGCCTCGCCCAGGTCCGGCGCCTGCAGCAGGGCTTCGACGTCGGCTTCCGACAGCGATTTAGGCAATGGCCGACCCAGTTGCGGCATATCGACCTGCAGGGTCGGGTCGACGGTGACCAGCTTTTCCCGCAGCAGGTAGCGGAAAAAGCCGCGCAGGCCGGAAAGAAAGCGCGCCGTAGAGCGTGGCTTGTAGCCCTGGTCGAGACGCCAGGCCAGGTGATCCAGGATCAGTTCGCGACCAGCGTCCGGCAAACTCACCGAATGCTCCTGCAACCAGCCATTGAACAGCGCCAGGTCACTACGATAGGAGACACGGGTATTGTCGGACAGGCCTTTTTCAAGCCACAGGGCGTCGAGGAACTGGTCGATCAGGGGGTGGTCGAGGGCAGGCATGAAAACTCGGTGGCAAACGACGAAATGGCGCTTAGTCTTTCATAACAGCGCTGGCATAGGGAGCCCATATGAACGAACAGCAGATTCTTCTGAGTGTGGGCGGCATAGGCGCGGCTGCGCTTGCCTGCCAGTGGCTGGCGTGGCGCCTGAAACTGCCCGCCATCCTGTTCCTGTTGCTGTGCGGGATCGTCGCTGGCCCCGTGCTGGGCTGGCTGTCGCCTGAAGCGCTGTTCGGCCCGCTGCTGATGCCCCTGGTGTCGCTGGCCGTGGCACTGATCCTGTTCGAAGGTAGCCTGACCCTGCATGTCTCGCAGTGGCGGGAGATCGGCAGCGTGGTGCATCGCCTGGTCACGATCGGGGCGCTGACCACCTGGCTGGTGATCGCCCTGGCCACCCACTGGCTGCTGGCGTTCGAATGGCCTCTGGCAATCCTGTTCGGCGCCCTGACCCTGGTGACCGGGCCCACGGTGATCGTGCCCATGCTGCGCGTGGTACGGCCGAACGCGACGATCGCCAACATCCTGCGCTGGGAAGGCATCGTCATCGACCCGATCGGCGCACTGCTGGCCGTGGTGGTCTACAGCTTCATCATCGCCAGCGGCGACGGCCTGAGCCAGAGCCTGATCACCTTCGCCGCGGTGATCCTGTGCGGCTGCGCACTGGGTGCAGCCGGTGGCTGGCTGTTGGGGCAGGTGATGCGCGAGCAGTGGCTCCCGGAATACCTGCACAACCTGGCGTCCCTGGCTGCGGTGCTGGGCATCTTCATAGCTGCCAACCTGATCGTCCACGAGTCCGGGCTGCTGGCGGTGACTGTAATGGGCATGTGGCTGGCGAACATGCGCGGGGTCGATGTGCGGCAGATCCTGCACTTCAAGGAAAACCTCAGCGTCCTGCTGATTTCCGGGCTGTTCATCCTGCTCGCCGCCCGCCTCGACCTGCAGGCCCTGTTGTCCCTGGGCCCGGCGGTGCTCGCCTTGCTATTGGTGATTCAGTTGCTGGCTAGGCCGCTGAACGTGCTGGTGTCCACTGCCGGGTCGGCGCTGAACTGGCGCGAACGCGCCCTGCTGGCCTGGATAGCACCGCGCGGCATCGTCGCCGCTGCGGTTTCGGCCGTGTTTGCCATCCGCCTGGACCAGCAAGGCCACGCCTCGGCCTTGTTGCTGGTGCCGCTGACCTTCGCCGTGATCATCGGTACGGTCGTATTGCAGAGCGCTACTGCCCGCCCATTGGCGCGGCTGCTCAAGGTTGCAGAGCCCGCGCCCAGCGGCTTTCTGCTGGTGGGCGCCAACCCGCCAGCGCGCACGCTGGCCAAAGCCTTGCAACAGCTCGGCTGCCGCGTCCTGCTGACCGATTCAAGCTGGGAAAACATACGGGCCGCGCGCATGGATGGCCTGCCAACCTACTTTGGCAACCCGGCCTCGCAGCACGCCGACGCGCATCTGGACCTGGTGGGCCTCGGCCATCTGCTGGGGCTGTCGCCGGCTGGCGAACTCAACGCACTGGCGTGCGCACGGTTTCGCCATGATTTCGGCCACAAGCGGCTGTTCGTGCTGGCCAGCGGGCTGGAGAACCGGCGCAGTGACAAGCATCGGGCCAGCGAAGAACACCGGGGGCAGTTGCTCGGTTCAAGCCCCATGACCTATCTGCAACTGGCCAACCGCCTGCTCGCGGGGGGCGAACTGTTCAGCACCACGCTCACCGAAGCCTTCGGCTGGCAGCAGTATTTGGCGCTGCATGGCGACCGGGCGACCTTGCTGTTCGCCCGCGACCCCCACGGCTGGGTGCATGTCGCCTGCCCGGACGCCCCGCTCACCCCTCAGGCAGGCTGGACGCTGGTGTCGCTGATCGACCCGGAACCGCAAACGCCCCAGTCAGCAACCGACCAGGCGCTGGCTGACCCATGAGGCTCAGTTGCCGGGCAGTACCGGCACCGGGCGCTTGTCCTCGTCGATGGCGACAAAGCTGAATACCCCGTGGATTGCCCGCTCGCGGCCATCCAGGTACATGTTTTCGACGAACACATCCACCTGCACCTGTAGGCTGGTGTTACCGACTTTGACCACCGTACCCACCAGTTCGACGATCGAGCCCGCCGGGATCGGGTGCTTGAAGTCGATACGATCGGTGGACACGGTCACCAGCGGCAGCCGGCAAAAGCGCGTGGCGGCAATGAACGACACTTCGTCCATCCAGGCCAGCGCGGTGCCGCCGAACAGGGTGTTGTGGTGGTTGGTGGTGTTGGGGAACACCGCTTTGGTCACGCGGGTCACCGACAGCTCGGTGCGGCGCTGGATTTCCTGGTCTCGGCTGGTCATATCCGTCACTTTTCACAGGTTTCAGAAAGCAAAAAAGCAGCCCGAAGGCTGCTTTTTTCTCGCTAGGCGGCCTTGGCCACCGGGCAAACTGCACTCAGGACAGTTTTTCCTTGATGCGAGCGGCTTTGCCGGACAGGTCGCGCAGGTAGTACAGCTTGGCTTTACGCACGTCACCACGACGTTTCACGGCCAGGCTGTCGATCTGCGGGCTGTAGGTCTGGAAGGTACGCTCAACGCCTACGCCGCTGGAGATCTTGCGCACGGTGAAGGCGCTGTTCAGACCGCGGTTACGCTTGGCGATGACAACGCCTTCGAACGCCTGCAGACGGGAACGATCACCTTCCTTCACTTTAACCTGGACGACGATGGTGTCGCCTGGTGCGAAGGTCGGGATTTCCTTGCTCATCTGCTCGGCTTCGAGCTGCTGGATGATCTTGTTGGTCATGCTGTGCTCCTAAGATGGATACTTGATCCACCATCGATACGTTTAACTATCGTCCCGCTCGCGGAGATATTCCTCGAGCAGCTTCTTCTCTTCTCCAGAAAGCGAGCGACTTTCCAGAAGATCGGCGCGTCGTTCGAAGGTCCTACCAAGGGACTGCTTCATCCGCCATCGCCGGATATGTGCATGGTTGCCACTTAGCAACACGTCGGGAACACGCTGATCCGCATACACCTCAGGTCGGGTGTAGTGCGGGCAATCCAGCAGACCGTCGGTGAAAGAGTCTTCCTCCGCCGAGTCCACATGCCCTAAAGCTCCGGGCAGCAGCCGCGTAACCGCATCGATCAGTACCATGGCCGGCAGCTCGCCACCGGAAAGCACATAGTCACCAATCGACCACTCCTCATCGACATGAGCCTCGATAAAGCGCTCGTCGATGCCTTCATAACGACCGGCGATCAGGATCAACGATTCCTGTTCGGCCAGGCCTTTGACCGCCTGCTGAGTCAGCTTGCGGCCTTGTGGCGAAAGATAGATCACCTTCGCCGCTGCTCCGGTCGCTTGCCTGGCGCTAACCAGGGCGTCTTCCAGAGGCTTGATTTTCATCACCATGCCCGGACCACCGCCAAACGGCCGATCATCTACCGTGTGGTGACGATCTGTGGTGTAGTCCCGCGGGTTCCAGCAAGTCACCTGAAGCAACCCCTGTTTCACCGCGCGGCTGGTAATGCCGTACTCTGTGATGGCCGAGAACATCTCGGGGAACAGCGTGATGACGTCTACGCGAAGGTTACCCATCGTTTAGAAGTCCGCGTCCCATTCAACCCGCATCACGCCTGCTTCCAGGTCGATATCGAGCACGCATTGCGCCGTATAGGGCAACAGACGCTCGCGATCATCCAGGCTGCCTGCGCAGGGCTTGACCACCATTACATCGTTCGCACCGGTCTCCAACAGGTGATCGACCTTGCCGAACAGTTGTTCGTCCTGGTTGATGACCTTCAGACCCACCAACTGGTACCAGTAGTACTCGTCGGCAGCCAGGTTGGGCAAAAGGCTCCGCGGGATGCAGATTTCGTAACCACTCAGAAGACGGGCTTCATCGCGATCATCGAGGCCTTTCAGTTTCACGACCAGGCCCTTTTGGGAGCCACGACCGCTGACCAGCTCGACCTGCTTTACCTTGCCTTCGTGCCGAAGCGTCCAGCGTGGAAAATCCAACAGGTTTTCAATCGGATCGGTAAAGGAATACACCTTCACCTCGCCGCGAACGCCGTGAACCGAAAAAATCTTGCCAACGACGATGAGGTCGTCAGCCTTTTCTGGCGTCGCGTTCATACTGTTTAGGCGGCAGCCTTGGCAGCGTCCTTCAGCAGCTGAGCAACGCGCTCAGACGGCTGTGCGCCCTGGCTCAGCCAGTAGGAAACGCGCTCTTGGTTGACCGACAGCTTGACTTCGGCGCCCGATGCGATCGGGTTGAAGAAGCCTACGCGCTCAACGAAACGGCCGTCACGGGCGTTACGCGAGTTGGTCACGGTCAGGTGGTAGAATGGGCGCTTTTTCGAGCCGCCACGGGCAAGACGAATGGTTACCATGTGAACATTGTTCCTATAGTCGGTGCTGCAAATCTGAATGCCAAATAGGCACACGGGTGCCCAAAAGGCCGCATATTCTCGGGGAATACACGGACATTTGCAAATGCCTTTTTCGGCAGAGCCCTGCCCTACCGTCCAGATTTGCCGGTTAAGCCACGCAATCCGTGGCCGTTACCCCGCCAAAGCGGGGGTTCCGGGCGCCCACCTCTGTAAAGGCAGGCGCCCAAAATAGGGGGTTACAGCTTCGGCATGCCGCCGCCCGGCAGCATCCCGCCAAGGCCGCGCATCATCTTGGCCATGCCGCCCTTGGCGGAGAATTTCTTCATCATCTTCTGCATCTGCTTGTGCTGCTTGATCAGCCGGCCGATGTCCTGCACCTGGGTGCCGGAGCCGAGGGCGATGCGGCGCTTGCGCGAACCGCTGATCAGGTCAGGGTCGCGACGCTCGGCCGGGGTCATCGAGTTGATGATCGCTTCCATCTGCTTGAACTGCTTCTCGGCCGCGCCCTGGGCGTTACCCATCTGCGACAGGTTGACCCCGCCGATGCTTGGCAGCTTGTCCATCAGGCCGCCGAGGCCGCCCATGTTCTTCATCTGCTGCAGCTGGTCGCGGAAGTCTTCGAGGTCGAAGCCCTTGCCCTTCTTCAGCTTCTTGGCCAGCTTGTCGGCCTTGGCCTTGTCGATGTTCTGCTCGGCCTGCTCGATCAGGCTGAGCACGTCGCCCATGCCGAGGATGCGCGAAGCGACACGGTCCGGGTGGAAGGGTTCGAGGGCTTCGGTCTTCTCGCCCATACCGATGAACTTGATCGGCTTGCCAGTGATGGCGCGCACCGACAGCGCGGCACCGCCACGGGCGTCACCGTCGACCTTGGTCAGTACCACGCCGGTCAGCGGCAGCGCTTCGCCGAACGCCTTGGCGGTGTTGGCGGCATCCTGGCCGGTCATGGCGTCGACCACGAACAGGGTCTCGATCGGCTTGACTGCGGCATGCAGGGCCTTGATCTCGTCCATCATGTCGGCGTCGATGTGCAGGCGACCGGCGGTGTCGACGATGACCACGTCGATGAACTTGAGCTTGGCTTCGCGGATCGCCGCTTCGGCGATGGCCACCGGCTTCTGGCTGATGTCGGACGGGAAGAAGGTCACGCCGATGTCGTTGGCCAGGGTTTCCAGCTGCTTGATCGCCGCCGGGCGATAGACGTCGGCGGACACCACCATCACGCTTTTCTTCTTGCGCTCCTTGAGGAAGCGCGCCAGCTTGCCGGCGGTGGTGGTCTTACCGGCGCCCTGCAGGCCGGCCATCAGCACCACGGCCGGCGGCGCGGCGTTCAGGGCGAGGTCTTCGTTGGCCGCACCCATCAGGCTTTCCAGCTCGGCCTGGACGATCTTCACGAACGCCTGGCCCGGGGTCAGGCTGCGCGATACCTCGGTGCCGACCGCACGTTCCTTGACGCTGTTGACGAAATCCTTGACCACCGGCAGGGCAACGTCGGCCTCGAGCAGGGCCATGCGCACTTCGCGCAACGTGTCCTTGATGTTGTCTTCAGTCAGCTTGGCCTTGCCGGTGACATGGCGCAGCGTCTGTGACAGGCGGTCGGTCAGGTTTTCGAACATGGTGATCCTTTCAGGCCCAGTAAAAGCCGAGGTTTGTCAGGCGCCTGTGGGGGAAATGCACACCCGCCAGGCACAGCAAGGCGGCGATTATAACGAAGTGCGACGGCGGCGCACACCTCGCTGCCGATCGGTCTGGATGGCCGGTGGCGTTCTATGCCAAACTCCGTCTCTTTCAGGGCTCTGCAACCAGGACTTATGGTTTCCTCACCCAGCCTCATCCCCAACCTGATCGCCGCCGGCTTATATATAGCTGCGGCCATCTATCAGGGCGCCCACCTGGCCCAGGGCCGCAAGGCCGACAAACGCCTGCTTGGCCTGCTCGGCGCACTCGCCGTGGTCGCCCAGGGTGGCGCACTGTTCTTCCAGCTGATCACCCCGCTGGGGCTGAGCCTGGACTTCTTCAGCGCCGCCAGCCTGATCGCCGTGGCGGTCATCGCCCTGACGCTGGTGGCCTGCCTGCGCATCCCGGTGGAAAACCTGCTGGTGCTGCTGTTCCCGCTCGGCGCCGTCACCGCACTGCTGGCGCAGTTCGCGCCACCCGGCACGGTGCCGCTGATCGACGAAGAGCCGGGCATCCTCGCGCACATCCTGTTGTCGATCCTGGCCTATGGCCTGTTCACCATCGCGGTGTTCCAGTCGCTGCTGTTGCTGCTGCAGGACCGCCAGCTGAAGAACAAGCACCCGTCCGGCCTGATCCGCAACTTCCCGCCGCTGCAAACCATGGAGAGCCTGCTGTTCGGCTTCCTCTGGGCCGGCTGGTGCCTGCTCTCGCTGTCGCTGATTTCCGGCTGGCTGTTCCTCGAGAACCTGTTCGCCCAGCACCTGGTGCACAAGACCTCGCTGGCCTGCATCGCCTGGATCGTATTCAGCGTGCTGCTGTGGGGACGCACCCGCCTCGGCTGGCGCGGGCACAAGGCGATCCGCTGGACCCTGGCCGGTTTCTGCCTGCTGATGCTGGCCTATTTCGGCAGCAAGCTGGTTCGCGAATTCATCCTGCATATCTGACGGCCGCCCATGGACACCCTGCCGTACGCACCGCTACTCGGCATTCTGGCACTGGCGCTACTGTGGTCGGCGTTGTTCACCGCCGTCGACGCCGCCCGCCTGCAACTCAATGGTTCGCTGCGCAATGGCGATGATGGCAAGCCGCCGCTGCCAGCCCAGGCCCTGGTGCTGTGCGCCAGCCTGGGCAAACTGTTGGTGCTGGGCCTGGCCTGCCTGATCGGCCAACGCCAGAGCGGCGAACACGGCTTCTGGCTGGCTGGCCTGGCCGCCGTAGCGGCCCTGCTGGTGTTCGCCGAATTCCTGCCGCGGCGCCTGGCCCGGCGCAACCCGCAGGCCTTCGTCAGCCTTGGCCTGAGCCTGCGCCCGTTTCCCCTCGCCCTGCTGCAACCCTTGGCGTGCCTGTTCGACGGCATCGCCAAGCTGATCCTGCGGCCGTTCCGCGTGCAGCCCACGGCGGTGGCCCTGCATCCGCAGGAAGATAATGACTTCGACGTGGACGACGAACATGAAGTGCCACGCCACGGCCTGCTGGACGGCCTGCAGTCGCTGGACAAGATCACCGTCAACGACATCCTGGTGCCACGCAACGAGGTCGACGGCATCAACCTCGACGACCCCATCGAGCACATCATCGAGCAACTGATCGTCAGCCGGCACACGCGTCTGCCGGTGTACCACAACGACATCAATCAGGTTGAAGCGATCCTCAATACCAAGCTCATCAGCCACCTGCTGTCCAAGGCCGAGCTGACCCTGGAGCAATTGCAGGGTGCCTGCTACGAGCCCTACTTCGTGCCGGAAAGCACGCCCCTGCAGATGCAGCTGCTGAATTTCCACAAGCAACAGCGGCGCCTGGGCGTGGTGGTGGACGAGTATGGCGAGGTGCTGGGCATCGTCACCCTGGAAGACATCCTCGAAGAGATCGTCGGCGAATTCGAGGACGAACAGAGCCTGGACAACCCGCATGTACACCCACAGCCCGACGGTACCTTCGTCATCGAAGGCACCGCCTCGCTGCGCGAAATCAACCGCACCCTGGGCTGGCACCTGCCCTGCGACGGCGGCCCGAAAACCCTCAACGGGCTGGTCACCGAAGCCCTCGAAAGCATTCCGGAAAGCGCCGTTTGCCTGAAGATCGGCCGCTATCGCCTGGAAATCCTCGAAACAGAGGACAATTGCGCCAGCAAGGTACTGGTGTGGACCGTGACCCGATAGCTATACTCGGGTCACGCTTACCCAGCCCCGCCGTTCCGCCCGCTACCCGCACCCGGCGCCACACGGCCAGTCCGCTCCACTGACACGCCCCGCGGTCCTGCTTCAACACCCCGAACAGAGCCCGCTCCCACCCCTACCCTCCTGGGCTGGTGTCAGTCGCGCGAACACAACAACAATACGCTCCGGCGTCCGCCAAGCCGTGCCTGCCTTCAACGCCTGCACAGGCCGTGGACAATGCCATGGAGCGGACCAGACTGTTAGGGACCTACTAAATGACAACCAGCACCTATGCCGAGGCGCCTGCCGCGCCGGTCAACTCGCCAGCGCGGGTCGCCACTGCCAGCTTCATCGGCACCGCCATCGAGTTCTACGATTTCTACGTCTATGCCACCGCCGCCGCGCTGGTGATCGGCCCGGTGTTCTTCCCATCCGGGTCGGGCACCGCGCAGATGCTCGCGGCCTTCATCACCTTCGGCATCGCCTTCCTTGCCCGCCCCCTGGGCTCGGCACTGTTCGGCCACTTCGGCGACCGCATCGGGCGCAAGTCGACTCTGGTCGCCTCGCTGCTGCTGATGGGCGTTTCGACCACGCTGATTGGTGTGCTGCCAGGCTATGACAGCATCGGCGTGTGGGCACCGATCCTGCTCTGCCTGCTGCGCTTCGGCCAAGGCCTGGGCCTGGGTGGCGAATGGGGTGGCGCCGCGCTGCTGGCCACCGAGAACGCGCCGGAGGGCAAACGCGCCTGGTTCGGCATGTTCCCGCAACTTGGCCCGTCGATCGGTTTCCTCGCGGCCAACGGCCTGTTCCTGACCCTGGCCATGCTGCTCAGTGACGAGCAGTTCCGTGACTGGGGCTGGCGCATTCCGTTCCTGCTCAGTGCCGCGCTGGTAATGGTGGGGCTGTATGTGCGCCTGAAGCTTGAAGAAAGCCCGGTATTTGCCAAGGCAGTCGCCCGCCACGAACGCGTGAAGATGCCGGTGGTGGACCTGTTCGGCAAATACTGGATGCCAACCCTGCTGGGCGCAGCCGCCATGGTGGTGTGCTATGCGCTGTTCTATATCTCGACGGTGTTCTCGCTCAGCTACGGCGTGACCACGCTGGGGTACAGCCGTGAAACCTTCCTCGGCCTGCTGTGCTTCGCCGTGGTGTTCATGGCACTGGCCACGCCGCTGTCGGCCTGGCTCAGCGACCGTTACGGGCGCAAGCCGGTGCTGATCGTCGGCGGCCTGCTGGCCGTGGCGTCGGGCTTTACCATGGAGCCGCTGCTGACTTCAGGCTCGACTACGGGCGTGGCGCTGTTCCTGGCCATCGAGCTGTTCCTGATGGGCGTGACCTTCGCACCGATGGGGGCCCTGCTGCCTGAGCTGTTCCCGACTCACGTGCGCTACACCGGCGCTTCGGCGGCATACAACCTGGGCGGCATCGTCGGGGCCTCGGCGGCACCGTTCTTTGCCCAGAAGCTGGTGAGCATGGGTGGGTTGAGCTGGGTGGGGGGCTATGTGTCGGCGGCGGCGGTGATCAGCCTGATTGCCGTGCTGTGCCTGAAAGAAACCCGTAATACCGCGCTGTAAGCAACTGGGGCCGCTTTGCGGCCCATTCGCTGGACAAGCCCGCTCCTACAGGGATCGCATCTGCGTTGGCTTGCGCGGTCTCCTGCAGGAGCGGGCTTGCCCCGCGAATGGGCTGCGCAGCAGCCCCGTACGGTCTCGGATCAGAACTCGACCTTGACCGCCTGCGAAGCACGGGTCGCCTTCGCCCGCGCCGCTTCAACCGACTCATCACGCGCCAGGCACACGCCCATGCGGCGAGTACCGTTGATTTCCGGCTTGCCGAACAGGCGAATGGCGGTGTCCGGCTCGCTCAGGGCGGCGCCCAGGTTGGCGAAGCTGGTCTGCTGCGACTGGCCTTCCGGCAGGATCACCGCCGATGCCGATGGCCCGAACTGGCGTACCACCGGGATCGGCAGGCCGAGAATGGCGCGGGCGTGCAGGGCGAACTGCGACAGATCCTGGGAAATCAGGGTCACCAGGCCAGTGTCATGCGGGCGCGGCGAGACTTCGCTGAACCACACCTGGTCGCCCTTGACGAACAGTTCCACGCCAAACAAGCCACGACCACCCAATGCATCGGTGACAGCCTTGGCCACGCGCTGCGACTCGGCCAGAGCTTTCGCGCTCATCGCCTGTGGCTGCCAGGATTCCTGGTAGTCGCCCTTTTCCTGACGATGACCAACCGGTTCGAGGAAAGTGGTGCCGCCCACATGGCGAACGGTCAGCAGGGTGATTTCGTATTCGAAGTCGATGAAGCCCTCGATGATCACCCGCCCTTTGCCGGCACGGCCACCTTCCTGGGCGTAGTCCCACGACTTCTGCAGGTCGGCATCGCTGCGCAGCAGGCTCTGGCCCTTGCCCGAGGAGCTCATCACCGGCTTGACCACGCATGGGTAGCCGACATCGGCCACGGCCTTGGCGTAGTCCTCGAAGGTGTCGGCGAAGTGGTACGGCGAGGTTGGCAGATCCAGCTCCTCGGCGGCCAGGCGGCGGATACCTTCACGGTTCATGGTCAGCTGGGTGGCGCGGGCAGTCGGCACCACGTTGAAGCCTTCGTTCTCCAGCTCGACCAGAGTGGCGGTGGCGATGGCTTCGATTTCCGGCACGATGTAGTGCGGCTTTTCCGCTTCGATGATCGCCCGCAGGGCAACGCCATCGAGCATGTTGACCACGTGGCTGCGGTGCGCCACCTGCATCGCCGGGGCATTGGCGTAGCGGTCGACGGCGATCACCTCGACGCCCAGGCGCTGCAACTCGATCACCACTTCCTTGCCCAGTTCGCCACAGCCGCAGAGCAGTACACGGGTCGCGGTTGGCGACAATGGGGTTCCGATACGGGTCATTTCAGGTCCTCGAAGGCGTCCGGGGCCGCACCAGGCTTGGCACGGCCCGCTGAAAAAGGACCAGTATTCTACACCATCAACCCGCTACGGCGGCCCGCCGCGCACGAAATGCCATGGCCAGCCAGACGGCCGTGACACCGGCGAATTTCGAGGCCATGGCGCTGCCGATCACCGCCGGGGTGAGTGCGCCGATCATGCCGAAGAAGATGAAGGTATCCACCGGAATGCTCAGCGCCGAGCTCAGCCACAGGCGGTCGCGCAGCGGCCGACGGGTGATGCTGAACACCAGCCAGTCGATCAGCTCGGAGACGAAGAACGCGGTGGCGCTGGCCAGGGCGATGGCCGGCTCCGAGGTGGCGTACGACAGCACCAGGGCCAGCAGCATGGCGATCAGCGCGCCATGGCCGTAGCGGGTCTGCACCATGTCGCGCAGGATGAACACCAGGCCACCCCAGCAGGACCAGATGATGTCCAGCTGCGGGGCGCTGGAGAAGGCGTAGTTGATCAGCACTACGCTACTGATATAGGCAATGAGATAGAACATGGCGAGTGATCTGTGGGCAAGCCGCACAGATTACTTGATTTTGCGGTCAGTGCCCAATAATCAGCCCGGCTGCCACCGCCCGTTCATGGCAAAGCTTGAGCACCGCCCGGCGCTCGGTATTGTCCATCCGCCCCCAACGGCCGATCTCGGCCACGGTGCGCTGGCAGCCGGTACAGATATCCTGCTCGTCCAGCGCGCAGATGCTCACGCACGGCGAAGCCACCGGCCGCTCTACAGCAACTTCACTCATCGTCGACCACCAGCTCCCGCGCATACCGCTCGGCATTGTGTACATAGTGCGCAGCGCTGGCTTCGAGCATGCGCTTCTGCTGTTCGGTCAGCTCGCGCACCACCTTGCCCGGCGAACCCATCACCAGCGAGCCATCAGGAATTTCCTTGCCCTCCGGGATCAGCGCGTTGGCGCCGATGATGCAATGCTTGCCGATGCGCGCGCCGTTGAGAATGACGGCGTTGATGCCGATCAGGCTGTAATCGCCAACCGAGCAACCATGCAGCATGGCGTTGTGGCCGATGGTTACGCCCTTGCCCACGGACAGCGGCGAGCCCATGTCGGTGTGCATCACGGTACCGTCCTGGACGTTGCTGTCCTCGCCGATGTCGATCAGTTCGTTGTCGCCCCGCAGCACCGCACCGAACCACACGCTGGCACGGGCCTGCAGGCGCACTTTGCCAATCAGGGAGGCGTTGGGTGCGGCCCAGCTGGTGGGGTGGCATTCGACCCGATGGTCGCCCAGGCGGTATTTCATGTTCGCTCCTCAGAGGTTCACGCAGACGGCGGGGTGTGCCCCGCTCAGATTTCGATGTAGCGCTCGGGGGGGTGATGCAAGCTGATACCGGCGTCATACAACAGGTTGACCAGCTCGACGATCATGATCGCCGATAGCCCCCAGATCTTGTACTCGCCATAGCGATAGCTGGGCACGTACCAACTGCGGCCCTGATAATCGATACGGTGGGTGTGGTCACGCGGGTCCTGGCGGAAGAATTCCAGCGGCACGCTGAAGACTGCCGCGATTTCGGCATCGTTGGCGCGGTATTCGACGAAATCCGGGATCAAGCCGACGAACGGGGTCACTTTCAGGCCATGCAGGGAAATCAGCGGGCTGAGCGGGCCGATTACCTCGACCAGGCCGGGCGGCAGGCCGATTTCTTCCTCCGCCTCGCGCAGTGCAGTGAACACCAGGTCCGGGTCTTCCGGGTCGCGGCGACCGCCCGGAAAGGCGACTTCGCCACCGTGGGTCGACAGCCCCTTGGCACGCAGGGTCAATACCAGCTCGGGCGCTTCGCTGCGGGTAATGGGCAAAAGTACCGCCGCCTCGGGGAACCGTCGGTCGGTTTCCAGTGAAGCGGGTTGGTGGTTGCTCATACGGCGAAGTAGCTCGTCCAGCATTGCGCACTCTCGTTTCCAAGGCCTGCCTTGCATGATGCACCAAAGCCGCGAAGCACCCAAGCCCCGTGCGCTTGCGGCAACCCCGCGTGGCGCGCCAAGATAACCCGGTCAATAGGGAAGAACAGCATGAAATTTTGCAGCGCGTGCGGCCAGCCGGTCATTCAACGGATCCCCGAGGGCGACAGCCGCCTGCGGTTCATCTGCGAGCATTGCCAGACCATTCACTACCAGAACCCCAATATCGTCGCCGGGGTGCTGCCTATCTGGGGCAGCCAGGTGCTCCTGTGCCGACGTGCCATAGAGCCGCGCCGCAGCTTCTGGACGCTACCGGCAGGCTTCATGGAAAACGGCGAGACCCTCGACCAGGCCGCCCGTCGCGAAACGGTCGAGGAAGCCTGCGCCCGGGTCGGGGACATGGCCCTGTACCAGCTGTTCGACCTCCCGCACATCAACCAGGTGCATGTGTTCTTCCGTGCCGAGCTGGCGGACCTTGATTTCGCCGTCGGTGTCGAAAGCCTGGAGGTGCGATTGTTCGAGGAACACGAAATCCCGTGGGGCGAGCTGGCTTTCCGCACCGTCACTCGCACACTAGAATGCTATTATCGCGACCGCATCAGGCAGCACTACCCGATTGGCCATGAATACCTGCCGCCGATGAATGTTTCGCCCACCACTTAAGTTTGCAGGTACCGCTTCATGCGTTGGTTGTTCGCCCTTTTCTGCCTTTGCGTTACCACGGTGGCCCAGGCGGCCTTCACCGAAGTCATCATTCGCAAGCCGCAACCGCCCGCGCCGGTACAGTCGCAGTCCCAGGCCGCCATGCAGCCACTGATCGACAAGGTGCTGGTGATCAAGTCCGAGCGGCGCCTGCAACTGATCAGCCGCGGCGAGCCGCTGAAGACCTACCGCATCTCCCTGGGCAAGCAGCCTAAGGGCGCCAAGGAACGCGAAGGCGACAAGAAGACTCCAGAAGGCCTGTACTGGCTGGACTGGCGCAAGGAAAGCGACCGCTTCAACCTGGCCATGCACATCACCTACCCGAACATCAGCGACGCCGCCCGTGCCACCCGCGAAGGCTGGAGCGCCGGCAGCATGATCATGATCCACGGCACGCCGGTCGACGATAACTACCCCGAGTGGTACTTCCACACCCTCGACTGGACCGATGGCTGCATCGCCATGCGCAACCGCGACATGCAGGAAGTGTGGGACCTGGTCCGCGATGGCACCCTGATCGAGATTCGCCCTTGATAGTCCTACATTCAGATTGAGCTTGTAGGACCTTTCATACTTCAAATACACACCTGACCTACGCCCAGCTAGGGCCAGAGACTGCATCCAACCGAAGGCATGAATTTTTAGCATCCACGCAAACGAGTACGTAATCCGTACGCCAATTGCGAGGGTGCTTCATGCCATGCCAACTCTGTCACTCCGCCAACAGGCTGCTCGCCGGTTGCCTGGCTGGCCTGCTGATCTCCCACACCGTCCTGGCTGACGACCCCGCCAGCCTGCAACTGCGCGACCAGCAGCAATCCCTGCGGCATTTCGAACAGCAACAGCGGCTCAAGCGCTGGCAGCAGCAGCCTTTGCCCGAGCGTAATGAGCAAGCCCCCGCCCAGCCGGCCGACAGTCAGTGCTGGGCCGTGTCCGGCCTGCGCATCGTCGGTAACCGCCAACTTCCGGATCAGGCGCTCGAGCTCGCGCTGCGCGAGTGGCTATTGCCCTGCATGGGCATCGACGACATCAATAACCTGCTCCGGGGCATCACCCAGCGGTATGTCAGCGCGGGGTTTCCGACCAGCCGCCCCTACCTGCGCCAACAACCTCGGGACGGTGCGCCACTGGACATCGTCATCGTCGAAGGCTTTGTCGAATCCATCGAACTCACCAGCCCGGCATTGCCACTGTCGCTGAACGGCGCCTTCCCTGACGTACTGGGCCAACCGCTGTACCTGCCCGACCTCGAACAAGGGCTCGACCAACTCAATCGCCTGCGCGCCTATGAGCTGGGCATGGATCTGCTGCCCGGCGAACTGCAGGGCGGTACCCGGGTTGTGCTGCAACCACGCAAGATCGGCTCGCGCTGGCACCTGGACAGTCGCCTGGACAACCGCGGCAGTGAGCTGACCGGCCGCCACCGCCTGAACCTGGGCCTCGGCCTGGACAGCCCGCTGGGGCTCAATGACGACCTGCGCATGTCAGTGCTCTCCAGCGTGTTCCACGCACCCGGCCAGGTGCAAGGCATCACGTTGTACTACAGCGTCCCTTACGGCCCCTGGACCTTTGCCCTCAACGCCAGCCAACTGACCTACGACGCGCCGCTGCCGCACAGCCGGCAGACCAGCGACGGCAGCAGCAGCTACCAGGGCCTGAGCCTCGAGCGGGTGCTGTGGCGCAACCAGCAAGGCATGCTCAGCGCCAGCGCACGGCTGGACCGCAAGCAGCTGGTCAACCGCAGCGCCGGCGCCGTCGTCACTCAACAGAGCCCGACGCTCACCAGCGTCGAGGCCGGTATCAACCTGCTGTGGCTCCAGGGCGGGCTATGGAACGGCTATGTGGGCATTGCACAGGGTGTGGACTGGCTTGCCGCAGACCAGTCGCCATTGGGCAACGAACGCCTGCGCCCGGATTTTCGCAAGTACCGCGCCAGCCTGCTGCACCTGCGTCAGGGGCCGACGGGCACACCTTGGCGCTGGCAAAGCGAACTGGCCCTGCAGTACAGCGAACACGCTTTGCCCGCCGTCGAGCAATTACTGGTCAGCGACGACTCGACCGTACGTGGCTTTCGCCTGCGCACCTACTCCGGCGCCAGCGGCGCCGCCTGGCGCAACACCTTCAGCCAACCGCTAACGGCGAACTGGGCCCACCCCCTGCAGGTACGCCCTTACTTCGGCCTGGATGCAGGCTGGACCCGCTCAGCCGCTGGCAAACCCTCGCAACGCCTGGCAGGCGCAGCCGCCGGCATCGAACTGAGCCTGCCGAGTACCCGGCTACGCCTCGACTACCAACGCGCCCTCTACGCCAGCGACCTGCCCCGCTCATACCTTGAGCCTGGCTTCTGGGTACTGGAGTGCGCCCTGAGCATTTGATTCACCCACAACAAAGAGAACGAGAACATGCAGATACTCTCGCCGTTACCCTCTACCCGCCCGGATACCTTGCGCTGGGCCATCTTCCTCGCCCTGCTCGGCCCCTCCAGCGCCCTGGCGCAGGGCGGGCTGGAGGCGGCCAGCGGCCCGGCAGGCACACCTATCATCAACAACGACCATGGCGTACCGGTGATCGACATCGTCCCGCCCAACGCCAGTGGCCTGTCACATAACCAGTTCCTCGACTATAACGTCGCCCGCTCGGGGGTGGTGCTGAACAACGCCCTTCAGGAGGGCCAGTCGCAACTGGCGGGAGCATTGGCCGCCAACCCGCAGTTCCAGGGCCAGGCAGCATCGACCATTCTCAACGAGGTGATCAGCCGCAACGCCTCGCTGATCGAAGGCCCGCAGGAAATCTTCGGCCGGCCCGCCGACTACATCCTGGCCAACCCCAACGGCATCACCCTCAATGGTGGCAGCTTCATCAACACCACCCGCGCCGGGTTCGTGGTCGGCACACCTGAGTTGCAGGATGAACAGCTGCGCCAGTTCAACACGCTGAACGCCAGAGGCAGCTTGCAGGTGCTGCAGGGCGGCCAGGCCAATGCCGAGGGCGCGCTTGATCTGATTGCGCCCAAGGTGGATCAGCAAGGCTTGCTCATGGCCAAGGGTGACCTCAACTTGACCGTTGGCCGCAATCGCATCGCGCATGCCGATGGCCAGGTCCTCGAACACCTGCCGGGTACCCCGTCGAGCATCGACGCCAACCTGTTCGGCGCCATGCGCGCCGGGCGCATTCGCGTGGTGAGCACCGCCGAAGGCACGGGCGTACGCATGGGGTCGGTGGTGAAGGCCGACAACGGCATCGCCATTCACTCGGCCGGCTCATTGGAAGTCAGTGGCGAAGCCGACAACCCTGCCGAGCTGCACAGTGAACAGGGCACCCTGCTGCTAACCGCTGCCGATGACCTGACATTGAGCGCCACCGACGGCAAGGCCAAGCGCATCGAAGCCACGGCCGGCAAGAAACTCACCCTCGACGCCAAGACCCGCGAAAACATCAGCCACGACCGCGACAGCTGGAACAAGAAGTTCCTGTTCATCACCCGCGAAACGTACAGCCGTGAAAACACCACCACCGAGCGCCAGCAACGGGGTGTGAAGTTGCAGGGCAGCGACAGCATCACATTGCAGTCCGGCGCCGACATGCGCCTGGTCGCCGCCGAGGTGAAGGCAGGCGGTGACATGACCCTCGACAGCGGTGCCAACCTGGACATCGCGGCCGGCATCGACAGCAAGCAACTCAAAGAGCAGGTACGCCATCGCAAAGACCTCTGGCGCGGCGACAGCGATACCGACCAGTACACGGAAACCGCACGGCCCAGCACGCTGAGCGCCCAACGCATGACAGTCAACGCCAAAGACACACTCAAGGTCCAGGGCAGCACCCTGCATAGCCGCGGCGACATGGACATCAACGCCATGCAGGTCGAGGTCGGCACCACCGCCCTGCAGCAACGCAGCAACGACGGCAACTACCGAGGCGACCTGGTCTCCGGCACTTTCTTCGGCAATCGCAAGGGCAGCGACACCGAGGGCCAAAGCGTTGCCGGCAGCAGCGTCACTGCGGATGGCAAGCTGAATGTCCATGCCGACCAGGTCAGCATCAAGGGCAGCACCGTGCATGGTAAAGAGGATGCCGTGCTGTACAGCGAAAAAGGCGCGCTGGCGATTGAAGCGGACCATGGCAGTAGCCGTTCCACCGAGCGCACAAGCGACAGCAAACTGTTCGGCCTATTCGGCAGTGATCACGAGAGCACCACACGCCAGCAGCAGGTGCTGGTCAGCGATGTCAGCTCGTCCAGCAACCTGCGCCTGGCCAGTGCCGAAGAGCTGCGTATCCAGGGCGCCAAGGTCGAGGCCGGCGCGCACTTGCAGGTCGAGGCCAAGGGCGACCTGCTGATCGGCAGCGCGCAAGCGGTCAACGAAAGCGAAAGCCGCGATCAGCAACGCCGATTGACTGCCAGTGCCCGGCAAACCCAGGTAGCCGAAGACGGTAAGCCGGAGTCACGCCAATATGCGGCTGGCGTGGCCTATGAAGTGGTTACCGGTAGCGAAAAGTTGCGCGACACCACGCAAGTCGCCAGCGAACTGAAGGGGGCTACGGTTGGCCTGAGCAGCGAGCGGCATCTGCAAGTCAACGGCTCCAAGGTCCAGGCGGGTGCGGGCGATCTCGATGTGAAGGCTAGGCAAGTGACGCTGGGCGCCACCCGCAATGAGCGCGAATCGACCACCAGCACAAGCCAGAATGGCGGCGGCTTGACCGTCACGGGTGGCATCGATCGCCTCGGCAGCCTGTTCGAAGGCCATCACAACAGCACCGTGGTGACCGAACGCGAGAGCAAGGCCCAACGCAGCCAACTGCAGGCCAGCGGCAACGTTAACCTCGATGCTGACGAACTGCTTACCGAGGCGGCACGTGTCACGGCCGGGGATACCCTCAAGGTCACCGCCAAGCGCATCGACAACCGTGCGGTTCTGGATACCCATGAGCGGGAAAAACTGCGCAACGAATGGTCCGGTAGCCTCGGCGCCAGCGTCGAGTACCGCGACCTGACCCGGCCGATCGAGCGGTTGGTGCTGGGTGAGGAAGCCGCGCGCTTCCAGCAGGCATCCCCCGAAGACGCCATGGTGGCCCCCAGCGTCGGTGCCGACATGACCGTCGAGCACCTCAAACGCCTGGAAAACCAGCGCCGTGGCATTGCCCAGGTGAGTGAGCTGTCGGGTGCGAAGGTCGAGGTCAAGGCCGACACGATCGACGATCAGGGTACCGGCTGGCGTGCCAATGCCGGCCAATTGCAGATCGAGGCCCAGCAGCACACGATGCGTGCCGCCGAACACACCGAGGAGGACAGCGTGCAACGTCTGGCCTTTGGTGGAGACCTGCGCATCGACACCAGCTCCGGCAGTGACCTGAATGCCCGCGGCGCGGGCAAGGGTGGCTCACTGGACAAGCAGACAATGGCCAGCACCGCAGTGCCCGGCAGCCTTTATGGGCAACAGGGCATTCAGGTCCAGCTGGGTAGCGATGGCCAATATGAAGGAACACGCATGGATGGCGGCGAAGGCGAAGTAGTCATCCACAGCGCTGGCAACCTGTCGCTGCCCCAGGCCAACGACCGCACCGAACAATTGACCCGTCAACTTGACGGCAACGCTTGGGCCAAGGTCGGCAACCGTCCCGGCAGCACCGGTTTCGATGGCCGTGGCTACCTTGACCAGGTGCAGCAGCAAACGGTGCAGACCAAGGCCCACGTGGCACAGATCGATGCCAAGGGTGAAGTGCGCCTGAGCAGCGCGGGCGATCTGTTGCTGGAAGGCACCCGTATCGGCAGCCGCGAAGCCAAGGTGGGCGATATTCGCCTGCACAGCGACGGCCGCCTGCAGGTCAAGGCAGGCAATGACACCCAGCAAGCCAGCGGCGGCAAACTTGGCGCAGGCCTGGAACTGGCAGCCAAGATGGGTGAGACAAAAGGCGGCGGCATTGGTGGCCACTTCAGCAATGGCACGCAGGATGAAAGCGCTCGCCAGGCCGTCGATGCCCAGTTCACCAGCGCCGGCAAGCTGACCCTCAGCAGCGCTGCTCGCGAGGACATTGCCTTGCACCTGGAGGGCCTGCAGGCCTCCACCGAGCAGATCGGGCTCAACGCGTCCAGCGGCGGCATGCTGATCGAGGCCTCCTCCAATCAGGAGCAGCGCAACAATCTGGACATCACCGCCGGTGCCGGTTTCAACATGACCGCAGGCACCACCGACACCCGTGGCCTGCATGGCCGGGCGAAGGTCGAGCTGGACAAGCGCGACAACCAGACCTGGAACGCCAGCAACCTGCGCGCCGAAACCATCGACCTGCAAAGCCGTGGTGATACCCGCATCGAAGGCGCCAGTCTCGAAGCCCGGCGCATCACCGGCGACGTAGATGGCGACCTGCGCATCGCCAGCCGCAAGGACAGCGTCGATACGCTGACGGTGAAAGGCGACGCACGCCTGAGCCAGGAGAAGAACCCGCAGGGTTACCTCAACGCCGCCACCTCGCTGGCTGGACCACTGGGTGGCAAGGTCAAGGACAAGGCCGGGTCGGCCTTGAGCAAGGCCGACCCGGGCTTCTCGCCAACCTTGAGCCTTGATGTGTCCCACGTGCAGCGCGACAGCGTGGGCCAACAGGCGGTGCTCAAGGGCAGTGACGGTGTCCAGCTGAAGGTAGGCGGTGATGCCCAGCTGGTCGGCGCCCGCCTGCAGTCGGCCAAGGGCGCGGTCGCGCTCGATGCCAGCTCGGTGAGCCGGGAAACCCTGAGTGGCAACGACTACCATCGGGATGTGTCGGTCGATGCCTCCAACTCGCCGGTGGACCTGGGTACGGCGATTGCCGAGATGGCCAAGGGCAAAGGCGCGGCGGATGGCGAGAATGCGCTGGACCTGGGGTTGCTGAGGACCAGTGGGCATAACCGGAGTGAGCAGTGGGTTTCGAGTGTGCAAGGTAAAATGGAATAACGGGTGAAGCGCAAAAGTGCCTGGTTTGAGATGTTCAGCGCCTGTGAGATCGAGCGCCGCGCGGGCGGCGCTCGATCTCACAGGCGCTGGGAGTGGCATGGCACATATGGTAGCTCTGACCCAATCCTCCACCCTACCAGCGCACCTCCCGCTGCCCCGCCAGCACCTGCGGACCCAGCCATTGTGCGCTCCGCAGCAACGGAGTCAGCGCAGCCTCATTCTGCAGATTGAAAGCCACCCGCGCCTTGCGCGCCAGAAGGTCCGCTTCAAGCCTCAACTCATGTTGCCCCGGCTGCGCCAGCTGGCCGCGCAAGCGCCAGCCATTCCGGCAATCCATTTCCACCCACCCCTGCCCCAACCCCAGCGACCACGGTTCACTCAACGCCAGGTCGTTCACACTCACCCGCCCCTCGCTGCTTCGACACTGGCGCCCCGAACCCTGCATGCGCAGCGCCCCATGCCACTGCCCGGCCAGGCGGTATTCCGTCAGTGCCGTCGCCTGGGCAGCCAACGCCGTCGCTTCCAGCTGCCAGCGCCATGGCCAACCTTCGGTGCGCAATTGCCAGGACTGCCCCTGGAAACCGAGCCGCGCATCAGCCTGCATGCGCCATGGCTGCAAAGCCCAACGCACCGGCCCGACCGGCCCCAGTTGCTGTGCCTTGCCCTGCCACAGGCTACCGCTGACACCGCGTGCCGACAGACCAACGCCACGTGCCACCCAGGTAGCCGGCAACTCCATCAGCAGGGTGAACGTGAACACCAACCCGCACCACAGCAGCCCGCGACGGCTCATGGCTGCATCACCAGTTCGAATCTTAGACCCTTGGCATCCTGCTCAAGCCCCCACTGCAATAGCTGGGCCTCTTCCGCACGCAAGCTCTGCAACCAGCCCTGCAGCACGCGCTCATCCGCAACCAGCCCCCGCAGCTGCCAGCTTTTGCCTTGCACCTCGACATCAGCCAATTCGATCCGCCGCGCCTGAGCAGACTGGCGCAGGCGCTCCAGGCTTACGCCGGGGCCACCCTGCAAGCTTGCGGCCTGCGCTGCCAGCTCACGCCATTGGCTGAGCTCACGCCATTGCGCCAGCCCTTCGCGCACGGCCAGGAAGGCCAGCAGCACACCGATCAGCCCCCCTGCAAACCACAGCCGATGACGCTGCATCCACTCCCGATTCATGAGGCCACTCCCAGGTCGAACACCACCTGCCCGTTCTGTACCTGCACGGCAGCACCGACAGCACTGGCCATCTCGGTCCAAGGCGGTGCGGCGCCCTCACCGTCCAGGCGCAGGTGCCAGCGCTGGCCATCGAAACGCACGGCTTGAAGGCGCCAGGCGGGATGCTCACTCAGCCAGGCTTGCAGGCGTGCCTGCAGGTCTTCGAGCTGACGCTCGCGCAATTGCTGTTGCAGTCCGCTTTCCCGCAGACGTTTCAGGGCATGCGCCGCGTGCCGGGGGCTGGCCTGTTCGCCGGTGACCGTCAACACCTGCGCGCGCCAGGTCTGTACCTGGCGCCATTGCTGGCTCAGCCACAGGCCGCCCCAGACGGTGGCCAACGCCAGGCAAGCCGCAAGCAGGCGCTGCTGCTGCCGCGACACGCCCGGCAGCGAGCGCACCTGACGGGGGCACTCGAGCAAGCTGGGCAGGTTGTCGAGTGGAGCCAACGAGACTGGCCAGGTACCGATCATCAATTGCTCATGCAGGCCAGACCACGGTTGCTGCGGCAACTCGCCCAACGCAGTGGGCCAGGCCAACCAGTGTTCAAGCCCGCCCTCGCCCAGCCCTTTGCACAGCAATACCTCCGGCGTGCGCTGCCAGTGCCAGGCACTGCCCGGCTCGGGTGTCGGCAGCAACTGGAACTCGGCCCAGCAGCACTCCACCTGCAGCCCCCATTCAGCACATTGCTCACGCCACGGCACCAGCAACTGCCGCTCTACCGTCATCAGGCGCAATTGCCCCGCCTCACGTGACAGGCAGGCACACAGGATCTCATCCGGGTTCTGCAGCAACCGGTCCTCCAGCAATAGCGGCCACTCGTCGCGCTTCAAGCCCGGCGGCGCTGCCAGTTGAAACTGGCTGCAGCATTCCCCGGGGACGATCAGCGCCACCCGTGCCTGCAGGTTCGCCGGAGGCTCCCCCTGCCCTTGGCGTTGCGCGCCACCCGCCTCGACCAGCAACCAGTCCCAGACCTCACCCGGGCGCAACAACAACCAGGGTCGAACTGGCGCAGTTCGGCGCCATTCAAACTTCATGAACGCCCCCAGGGGAGAACAAAAGTGCAGACATACGGTGCTCCATCACGCTGCAATTCCAGGCGCACGCCTCGACCGGGATGCGCAGGTTGGTCGGAGGGCCAGGGCAACCAGCGGCCACCCTGGTGGTAAAGAATGTTGATTGCGCTGACCCGCGGCAGCTGTTCGCGCAGCACCCAGCGCGGCTCGCTGACGGCGTACAGGTCCGCCGAAGTTTCCAGCAGCAGGCACTGGTCACGCGCATCGAAGCGCAGGCGCTGGCGTTGCAGGCGCGAACCGCCCTCGGCCTCGGGCAAGGCGGCGGCGGCCACCCACAGCAACTGCTGGCGGTCGGCCTGCCAGTCGAGCCAGCGGCTGGCCAGAGGCAAGCGCTGTTCGTACAAGCGACGCAGCACCGGGCTGTCGAAGCGCCGCTCCAGGGCCAGGCAGAACTCCAGCACGCTGGTTTCCTGGGTGTTCACCTGCAGCCGCTCACGCACTTTGAGCCAGCCATTTACCAGCGCTGACAACATCACCCCGAGCAGCGCGGTCAGGGCCAAAGCCACCATCAGTTCGATCAGGGTCAAACCTGCCTGGCGCCGCTTCATGGCTGCTCCAGAAAAACGGTGTATTGCCCAAGTGGCAGGCGCTGGTCGCGGTCGGCGTACAACTGCAATTCGCCACGACGCAGGTCGCGTAAACCGGTACGGCGCAACTGCATCTGCCAGTGGCAGGCCTGGCCACCCTGGCTGAGCACACCCTCCACCTGGTTGCTGGCCGGCCAATATTGCTCGACGGTGAAGCGCGCCTGCAGCTCGCGAGCGCAAAGCACGCCCAAACGATGCTGCTGCACGTTGTCCTGCACCGCCAGGCGCTGGCGCAGCACCTGGCTGGTGATGACCGCCAGCACGGCGGCTATCGCCAGGGCCACGGTCACTTCCAGCAAGGTGAACCCGCGCTGTCTGCGCTTCATGGCGCCATCGCCACGCGCAACTGGCCGTCACGGCCCCACTCCCAGCGCTGGCTGCCGTCTGCCCAGCGCCAGTGCACCGAGCCTGGTTGCGCCCAGCCCTGCGGCGTGAACAGCACACGCGGCTGGGCGCTGGACGGCCAGTCCGGGCGCAGGCCCTTTGGCCAGTCAGCCGGGGCGCCGGCCTCGATCACCCAGCGGTCACCTTCACGGCGCACGAACTCAGGCCGCTGGCCAGTCCAGCGCAATCCGCGCAGCTGCCCGGCGTGCCGAGCCAGCGCGGCCTGGGTGCGGGTTTCCGTGGCCAGGCGCTGCAGTGCCTGATCGACACTGGACTTGCCGCTGTCGAGCCAGGCCACCGCCAAGCCAGTCATGAGCCCGGCGATGGCCAGTACCACGAGCAATTCGAGCAGGCTGAAGCCGCGCTGGCCACGCATGCTCTAGAGGGCCCAGTTGCCCAGGTCGGCATCCTGGCCTTCGCCTCCTGGCACGCCATCGGCCCCCAGCGAATAGACATCGACCCGCCCATGCTCACCGGGCATGCGGTACTGGTACGGGGTGCCCCACGGATCTTCCGGCAGGCGGCGTACGTAGCCGTCGCTGCGCCAGCTGCGTGGCAGCGGTTCCTGGGCCGGCTTTTTCACTAACGCGGCCAGGCCCTGTTCGTTGCTGGGGAAGCGCAGGTTGTCCAGGCGGTACATGTCCAGCGCCTGCTCCAGGGTCGCCAGGTCGGCCATGACCTTCTGCTTCATGGCCTTGTCCTGGTTGCCCAGCACGCTGGGCGCGACCACGGCAATCAGCAGGCCGATGATGAAGATCACCACCATGATTTCCATCAGGGTGAAACCGCGCTGGTGGTTGCGTCGATGCTGCATGGAAGTGCTCCTTGGGTTCACAGTTGCAGGCCCTGGTTGAGTTGCATGATCGGTAACAGCACCGCCAGCACGATGAACAGCACCACGGCGCCCATCACCAGGATCATCAGGGGTTCGAAAAGCGCCATGGCGGTGTCCACCTGGCGGGCGAAGCCGCGCTCCTGGTCGTCGGCCACGCGTTCGAGCATGTCGGCCAGGGTGCCGCTGGCCTCGCCACTGCCGACCATGTTCACCAGCAACGGCGGGAACTGTAGGCTGGCGTCCAGGGCGCGGTGCAGGCTGGTGCCGCCCTGTACCTGCTGGCGCACCTGCTCCATGGCCAGGCGGATGCGCCGGTTGCCGACCGTTTCGGTGGCCACCTGCAGGGCTTCGAGCAGGGCCACGCCACTGCTGGTGAGAATTGCCAGGCTGCGCGCCAGGCGGGCGCTTTCCAGTACCTGCAGCAGCACGCCGATACGCGGCAGGCGCAGCAGCAGTTCATCGCGGCGCAGGCACCAGTGCGGCTTGCGCAGCAGCCAACTGCCCAACAGGCCGGCGATCAGCGCCAAGCCCAGCAGCCAGGGGCCGGCCTGCACCAGGCCCTGGCTCAGGCCGATCAACAGCGAGGTGATCAGCGGCAGGCTCTGCCCGGCGTGGGCGAATTGTTCGGTGAGCTTGGGCACGACGAAGGTCATCAGGCCAACCACCACTGCCAGCGACACGCCCATCAGCACGCAGGGGTAGATCAGTGCGGTGCGCGCCTTGTGCTGCTGGCGCTGCACCTGTTCGAGGTGATCGGCCAGGCGGGTCAGCACCTGGGCCAGGCGCCCGGAACGCTCGCCAGCCTCGACCAGTGCGCAGTACAAACCAGTGAAGGGCGCCCCTTGGCGGGCGAGGCTGCGGGCCAGCCCCAGGCCTTCGGCAAGCGAGCCGCGCAGGGCTACCAGCACGCCATGCAGGGCCGGCTCGCGCAGTTGCCGTTCGAGCGTGGCCAAGGCATCTACCAGGGGGATGCCTGCACCGGTCAGAGTCGCCAACTGACGAGTCAGCTCGCACAGCTGCGCACGGCTCAGGCGCTGACGGCGCGGTTGCCGGCTGCCGGTTTCATGGCGCTGCAGCTGGCGCGGGAACAGGCCCTGCTCGCGCAGCAACTGGCGCGCATGGCGTTCGCTGTCGGCCTGCAGGCTGGCCTTGTGGGTCTTGCCGGCGAGATCGACGGCCTGATAGCGGAAAGTCGGCATCGGTCAGCCCTGCACCACGCGCAGCACTTCGGCGAGGCTGGTTTCACCGCGGGCCAGGCAGTCGCTGGCCATCGCCACCAGGCTTTGCCTGCGCTCGGCCAGGTAGCCCTGCATGGCCAGTTCACTGACGCCGTCGTACAGCAGGCCAACCAGGCCAGCGTCCAGCTCGATGAATTCGTAGAGCCCCAGGCGCCCGACATAACCACTGCCCTGGCACTGCTCGCAACCGACCGCGTGATAGCTGCTGTGCAGCGCCGCCAGCTCTGGCCACAAGGCACGCTCTGCCGGCTGCAACGGCTGTGCGACCGCGCAAGGGCACAGCCGCCTGACCAGGCGCTGGGCCAGTACCCCGCGCAGGCAAGAGGCGATCAGGAACGGTTCGATGCCCATGTCGCGCAAGCGCGTGACGGCGCCCACTGCGCTGTTGGTGTGCAGCGTCGACAGCACCAGGTGGCCGGTGAGGCTGGCTTGCACGGCAATCTGCGCGGTCTCTTGATCGCGGATTTCACCGAGCATGATCACGTCCGGGTCCTGGCGCAGGATCGCCCGCAGGCCGCTGGCAAAGGTCAGCCCGGCACGCGGGTTGATGGCGGTCTGGCCGATGCCGGCGATGGCGTATTCGACCGGGTCTTCGACGGTGAGGATGTTGCGGCTGCCATCGTTCAGGCTGTTGAGGCTGGCGTACAGCGTGGTGGTCTTGCCCGAGCCGGTCGGGCCGGTGGACAGGACGATGCCGTTGGGCCGCGCCAGGCAGCTGCGCAGGCCCTGCAGCACCGCAGCGGGCATGCCCAGGTTGGCCAGTGCCAGCAGGCTGGCCTGTTTGTCCAGCACCCGCATCACCACGCGCTCTCCATGAATGCCAGGCAAAGTCGACACCCGTACATCCACTTCCCTGCCAGCCGCTCGCAAGGTAATGCGGCCATCCTGGGGCTGGCGCTTCTCGGCGATATCCAGCCGCGCCATGACCTTGATCCGCGACACCAGCATTGCCGACAGCGCCCGTGGCGGGCGCAGCACCTCGCGCAGGTGGCCATCGACGCGCAGGCGCACCACCAGGCTCTGCTCGAAGGTTTCGATATGGATATCCGACGCACGCAGGCGCAGCGCCTGGCCGAACAGGCCGTTGATCAGGCGGATCACCGGGGCTTCATCGTCGCTTTCGAGCAGGTCCTCGATGCGCGGCATCTCGCTCATCAGGCTGTCCAGGTCGACCTGTTCGCCAATGCCTTCGATCAGTGCTTCAGTCACGCCTGCACCCGCTTCATAGAGCTGGCCAAGGCGCTCATCGAACGCCGCAGGCTCCAGGTACTCCAGCGCCATGGGCCGGCCATGCACGCGCAGCAGTTCCTGCAACTGGGCGCTGTCGGCGTCGCGACGCAACCACAGGCGCCAGCCTTCTTCGGCCGGGGCCATGGCCAGCCCGGCCTGGCGTGCCAGGCGATAGGGCAGCATCACCAGTTGCCGCCTTCGAGGCGTGCGCGGCTGGCGGGGAACACCTGCAGCAACGGGGTGCCTTCGGCCAGGTCGGGCAACTGCAGCGGCGTGGTCTGCTGCAGGGTGCGGTACTTGCCCTCGCTGAGGCGCGCGAGGCTCGGGCCGTCGCGCAGGATGCGCGGGCGAATAAATACCATCAGGTTCTGCTTGGTGTTCTTGCTGGCATCGGAACGGAACAGCCGGCCCAGGTAGGGAATGTCACCGAGCAACGGCACGCGCTGGTCGCTGGTGCTGAGCTCGTCGCTGATCAGGCCGCCGAGGATGACCAGGCCATTGTCCTCGACCATGACCTTGGTCTTGATCTCGCGCTTGTTGGTGATCACGTCACTGGCGGCGCGGGAGTCGGCGATCGACGAAACCTCCTGGACGATGTCCAGGCGTACGCTGTTGTCGACGTTGATCTGCGGCTTGATACGCAGCTTCACGCCGACTTCCTTGCGCTCGATGGTCTGGTAAGGGTTGGCATTGTTCTGGGTCACCGAGCCGGTCACGAACGGCACCTCCTGGCCAACCAGGATCGACGCCTCGGCGTTGTCCAGAGTCAGCAGGGTCGGCGTCGATAGCAGGTTGAAGCCGCTCTTGCCCTTGAGGGCGTTGATCAGCATGGCGAAGTTGAAACCGCCGCCGATATGGCCAAAGCCGGCCGTTGCACCGGTGGTGGTCGACAGCAGGTCGCCCAGTGCCTCGCTGTCGCCACTGGCGGCAGCGCCGGCGATGTTGGCAATGTTCACCCCGTTGCTGCCGAAGTTGACGATACCGGCGCCGAACTTCTCGTCGGCAAACAGCCACTGCACGCCCAGTTCCTGGGCCTGGATATCGGACACTTCGGCGATAATCGCCTCCACCACCACCTGGGCTCGGCGGATGTCCAGCTGTTCGACGATCGAGCGGTAGGCCGCCAGTTCGCTGTCGGGGCCGACCATGACCACGGCGTTGGTGCCCTCTTCATATTCCAGGCGGATGCCGGAGTCGCTGGCAGCCGCCATCACCGGCCGGTCCTTGCCCTCCCCTTCGCCAGCCGCTTCGCCGGGCACCGCGCCTTCCTGGCTGAGGCCGCGCAGCACCTTGACCACTTCGGCGGCATTGGCGTGGCGCAGGTACATGACTTGGGTGTTGCTGCTGTGCTGGTTGTCGCTGGGGCGGTCAAGCTGGCCGAGCAACGCCCGCACCCGCTCGGTGCTGCCACGTACCAGCAAGGCATTGCTGCGCGGGTCGGCGACCACCTGGGTGCTGTCGGCGCCCTGCTCGCGGGCCAGCAGGCGGGTGAGCAGTTGCGCGGTGTCGGCAGCGCTGGCATGGCGCAACGGCATGACCTGCAGCGGCTCGTCGCTCACCTGGTCAAGCTGGCGCAGCAGGCTGTCGATGCGCTCGAGGTTGCTGCGCCAGTCGGTGACCACCAGCAGGTTGGCTGCCGGATAGGGCGTGATCACACCGACGCGGGGGTCGATCAGCGGCTTGAGGATGCCGAGCATCTGCTCGCTGGCGGCATTGCGCACATTGAATACCCGGGTGGCCACGCCATCGCTACCCTGGCTCTGTTTACCCGCAGGCTCGACCGGCACCGGTTCCAGGCGCGCGGCCTGATCGGGGACGATCTTCACGCTGCCGTTGGGCAGGTCTACGGCGGCATAGCCTTGAGCACGCAGTTGGGCGAGAAAGATGTCATAGATGGCATCGGCGTCGTGGCGGTCGACGGTGCGCACGGTGACCTTGCCCTTGACCCGGGGGTCGACGATGAAGGTGGTGCCGGTGATGCGCGACACGCTGTCGATGAACTCGCCCAGCTCGGTGTCGACGAAGTTCACCTCATAAACGGGCGTGCCGTTGTCATCGAAATTTTCCGGCTCCTCTGCCCAAGCGATTGACAGGCCCAGGCTCAAGGCTGCAGCAATGCAGTATCTGGCAAACATCATTCATCCTTGCCGCTTGAAGCCGGTCACGGCGGGGCGTGGCGGCCAGGGCAGGCGCTCGCGCCGCCCCTGGTTGTCGAAAATCAGGCCATCGGCGTCGATGTCCTGCAATACGATACCCGGCGCCAGGCGTTGACCTCGGCCGAGGGTGCGGACTTGCTGGCCGTAGCGCAGCACCACCACGCTGGCCGACAAGGGCTGGGCCTTGAGGCCGCCGAGGTACTGCAACGGCAGGCGGGTGATGACGATCGCGCCGTCATCGACCGCGGGCTGCCAGTGACCGATCAGCAGGCCTGGCAGTGGCAGAGCGGCGACCTGCGCCGGGCTGGCCGGTTGCGGCTGGCGCCCCAGTTGCAGCACGCACTGGGCGGCCAGCCAGCCGGCCAGCGTCAGCAGGCCGCCGGTCATCACGCGTGAAGCCAGGCTCACGAAACGGCCTGCCGCGGGTGCCAGCCTGGGTGGCCCTGCACGTAGCGCACCTCGGGCAGTTGCAGCGATGCCAATTGCCAATCGGCCTTCTGCCGCACAAGCCAGGCCTCGACCCGCTGCCACAGCGGTTCGCCCGCCTGGGTTTCGAACTGCAGGCCAAAGGTACGACACAGGCCCTGCACCGCTTCGATACCGCTGACGCGCTTGCCTTGCGGGCTGTAACTGACCCGCCAGGCCTGGCCCTGCCAGCGCGGCAGGTCCTGGCTGTTGTCGAGCAGCAGTGGGTCACCGAATAGTTGCTCGGCGGCGTTCTCCAGCACTTGTTCGACTTGCCGGGCTGGGGCCTCGACGACGGGCGCCGGGTAGCCACCGGTCAGGCTGATCAGGTGCTCGCGGGTAATCGCTTCGCCTGCCGCCAGGGGGTAGTCGTAACGCAGACCCGGGAGCAGCACCGGCATGCTGTTGTCATCGGCCAAGGCCTGGTGCAGCAGGCGGTCCCAGCTGCCGCCACGGGTGTCCCGGCGCCACAGGGCTTGCGGCGCGCGCGCCAGTGGCTGGTCGAGCCACGCCGCGTGGCCGGCACGTTGCTGGCGCAGTTCACCCTGCAACTGGCTGGCGCGCATCTGTGCAGCAGGCGACAGGTAGCGTTCAAAGGCCGGGAAGAACTGCCCGTCGAACTGCCATTGTCCGGCGACCTGCTGGCAACGCAGGCGGAATGCGCCGCTGCCGCGGCAGCCGGCAAACAGCACCGGCACCCGACGGCCACTGGCCTGGGTGGCTTGAACCGGTGCCGGCCACAGGTCCTGGCCACGGGCACAGAGCAGTACATCGGCTTGAGCCAGTCGCTCGGCCAGCCAAAGGCCCGGCCCGGTGCCGACATCGGCCATCGCCACGACCAGGTCGGCCTCGCGCCGCGCCTGCTCGAAGGTCGGCAGCAAGGATTGGTACCACTGTTTAAGGGAGGCCTTCTGGTCTTGGGCGTAGGGGTCGGTGACACCGACCACGGCGATGCGCGCCCCACCGCGCTCGAAGAGATGCAGCGGCTCAAGGTTCAGCGACTTGCGTTGAGCGTCCGCAAGCCCGGCACCGAGGGTGATCGCGCGAGACTGGCGGTAGAGCGCCGCGCTGCGCTGGGGCCAGAGCACGCGCTCATCGCTGCTGACCCGCGCTTCGCTGCCCAGCAACTGGCTGCCCTGCACGCCGCTTTCGCCCTGGGTGAGGTAGGCCAGGCCACTGCCGTTCCAGCCCTGGCCGTTTTCCAGAGTGAGGCTGTTGCCCGCACCGGCTTCGGTGCGCAGTTGCTCCAACAGTGCCGCCAGCACGGCATAGCCGCCCAGCTTGATCCCGGCCGCCTGGTTGGCATCGAGCAGCGGTGCCAGCTGCGGATGTGCCAGGCTGGCACTGGCTCCGGTCATCCACGGTGCCCGGCCCAGGTGGCTGACTGGGCCCAGGCGCGTAGCCGGCACCACCGGCAGGCCGGGCTGGCGTGCATCCAGCGTGTCGGCGACATACAGCAGGTCCACACGGGCGCTGCCGCCACGTTGGCCTGGCAATGCAGAGCAGGCGCCGAGCAGCGGTGCCAATGCACCGACACCCATCCAGCTGATCAATTCGCGCCTGTTCACACTGCTTGCCATCGGGCCCGCCATCCTTATCCGAGTTCTCGTTGGGCCCCGGATGTTGCGGCGTAGGCATGACAGTTTGATGGCAAAAATCCGACAACCATTCCAAATTGGTCTGTCGGTATTTGTAATAAGAACTTACAGTTTTAAAAACCCGTTAATATTTCTGCCAATGAATCATCACAGTAGCGCCCTAAAGTCGCGGTTTCTCCAACTCAGCCACTATAAGGACACCCTGATGAGTCGAGATACCGGCGATAACCTGGACCGCAACCAGAGCGGCAACCTGCCGATGGCCAGCGTCATGGACGCTTACCTGAGCCGTCGCAGCGTGATGCGCGGCAGCCTGGGCGCCGCCATCGCCATGATTGCCGGTACCGGCCTGACGGGTTGCTTCGACAGCAGCGGCGGCTCCGATGACGATCCGGTCACCCAGCCCCCCGTGACCGAGCCACCGGTGACCGAGCCTGAAGAGCCGAAACTGGCCTTGGGCTTCCAGTCCATCCCTGGCTCGCGTACCGATGCCTGTGTCGTCGCCGCAGGCTACAGCGCCTATGTCCTGGCCCCTTGGGGCACACCGCTGAACAGCAACGGCAACCCGTGGAAATCGGACGGCAGCAACACCTCGACCGACCAGGCCAATGCCATGGGCATGCACCACGACGGCATGCACTTCTTCCCGATCAACGGCAGCTCCGACGACGGCCTGCTGGCGATCAACTTCGAGTACATCGACACCGCAGCCCTGCACCCCAACGGCCCGACCACCGATACCAGCGGCAAGCGCCCGGCCGAAGAAGTGCGCAAGGAAATCAACGCCCACGGCGCTGGCGTGGTGCGCCTGCAGAAGGTCAACGGCCGCTGGCAGGTGGTCGACAACGACCCGCTCAACCGCCGCTTCACCACCGCTTCGCGCATGGAAATCACCGGGCCGCTGCGTGGCACTGACCACGTCAAGACCAAGTATTCGGTCGATGGCACCCACTGCCGCGGCACCAACAACAACTGCGGCAATGGCTACACCCCGTGGGGTACCTACCTGACCTGCGAAGAGAACTGGCCAGGCATCTTCGTCAACAAGGGCACCCGCCCGGAAGATCAGCGCCGCATCGGCGTGGGCACCTCCAGTGGCCAGTACAAGTGGGAAAGCGCTGCCGGTGACAGCAGCGAAGTGGACGATGAATTCGCCCGCTTCGACGTGACCGTCAAAGGTGCCACCGCCACCGACGACTACCGCAACGAAGCCAGCACCTATGGCTACATCGTCGAGATCGACCCGCACAACAGCAGCACCCTGGCCACCAAGCGCACGGCCCTCGGCCGCTTCCGCCATGAAGGTTGCTGCCCAGGCCTGCCAGTGGTCGGCAAGCCGCTGGTCTGGTACATGGGCGACGACTCCAACAACGAGTACCTGTACAAGTGGGTGTCCACGGCCGTATGGGATGCCGCCGACGCCAACCCGGCCGACCGCCTGGCCACCGGGGCCAAGTACCTCGATCACGGCAAGCTGTACGTCGCCCGCTTCAATGCCGACGGCACGGGCGTATGGCTGCTGCTCGACGTGAACACCGCCACCTCCGCCGGCAGCACACTCGGCGCGCTTTATGGTGACCTGGCCGGCATCATCCTCAACACCCGGGGTGCCGGCGATGCCGTGGGCGCCACGCCGATGGACCGCCCGGAGTGGACCGCAGTCAACCCGCTCAACGGCGACGCCTACCTGACCCTGACCAACAACAGCGCGCGTACCCCGGAAAAGGTCGATGCAGCCAACCCGCGCGGCCCGAACCGTCATGGCCACATCATCCGTTGGCACGACAGCGACGACCAGCTGAGCTTCACCTGGGACATCTTCGTGTTCGGCGCCAACGCTGCCGGTACCGCAGACATCAACCGCTCGGGCCTAACCGAACTCAACCAGTTTGCCAGCCCTGACGGCATGAGCTTCGATAGCCGTGGCGTGCTGTGGGTCGAGACCGACAATGGCGAAACCACGCTCACCGACTACACCAACGACCAGCTGCTGGCGGTGATCCCCACCGACCTGGTCGATGCCAGTGGCAAGCAGGTGCCGATCAATGCCCAGAACCAGACGGCCCTGCGCCGCTTCTTCGTCGGGCCGAACGGTTGCGAAGTGACGGGCATCAGCTTCACGCCGGACAACAAGACTTTGTTCATCAATATCCAGCACCCGGATAACTGGCCTTATACCGACAAGGCGACCGATGCGACTCCGGCCGGGGCCAAGGTACGGCCGCGGGCTACGACGGTGGTGATCCAGCGCGATGATGGCGGGGAGATCGGTACTGCCTGATTCTGCGCTGGCTGTACCGGCCTCTTGGCGGGCTTGCCCGCGAAGAGGCCGGTACAGGTTACCAAGCCATCGGCTCCCGGCTGCGCACCCGCACTTGTTGCGCCGGCACCCGCGCATGCCACTGCACCACGCCTAATGCCTCCACCTGAAACTCACTGCGCATCACCCTGCCCTGTTCCTCAAACGACAGCTGCAAGAGGTAATGCCCACTGTTGAGCAACAAGCCCTCGCTCAGCCGTTCGAACGTCTCGTCATCCACCGCCCCCAGCGCCTGGCGCAACGCCGATGCATCCTCGTACCCCGACGCCGGCCGCCCGCTGACAATGCGGCTGAGCAACGAACGTGGATAACGCCCCTCATACAATGCATCGAGCAACGGCAGGTGCTCCAACCCCAGGGCATTGGCATTCAGGCGCCAGCCAGTGGTCTGCGGCAAGGTACACAGCATCGGGTAGCGGCGATGACGGGTAGCGTCAGGTTCCAGCAGCAGGTTCAGCTCGCTGCTATCGAGCATCGGCTGGTTGGCTGCCAGACGTGGCGGTTGCTGGCGCAGGTACTGGGCGCTTTCGGCGCCTTGCAGACGGGCATCGCTGTCACTGTCGAGCCAGTCGGCCAGCGTATCTACCAGACGCTCGGCGGCCATGTCGTCACCCAGCAGGTGCTTCAGCTGGCGCTCAGCACGCTCGCCATCGGCTCCCAGTAGCGCATTCACATTGAAGCAGGTGTGCTGGTCACGCACCCGCAACTGCGCCTGTCCGGCGCCAAAGTCGTACTTTAGCGGTTGTCCGCGCATGGCTTGCCAGAACAACGGGCTAAGCCGCCAGGCGGGGTCACGCAGGGCCTGTTCGGCATAGGCCAGACCGGCCTGCTCCATGGCTCGCACCTGCACCCGCTGGCGCAACAGCTGCACCTCATCCACCTGACGGCGCCCATCCTCCACCAGCCAGGCCATACCTGCGGCGAGCATGGCCAGCACCACCATCACCATCAGCAGCGCTGCGCCCTGCTGCCGCCTGCCTCCCATCCCACGCCCCTTTTCAATCGGTGAAAAGCGCCAGTCAACACGCGGGTTGTTGCAGCCAGGTTGCAATAGCCTTGCAGTCATGTGGGCGTCATCTGCAATCGGCAGGATTGACCTTCATTTTCATGACCTTACAGGAGTGGTCGAAATGGGTGGCATCGGAATCTGGCAACTGGTGATCGTACTGCTGATCGTGTTTCTGCTGTTTGGCACCAAGCGCCTCAAGGGCCTGGGCAGCGATGTCGGTGAAGCGATACAGGGCTTTCGCAAATCCATGGGCGGCGACAATGACGTCAACGCGCCAGGTGCCGCTCAAGTACAACAACAACCACCGGTAACCGCCCAGGCCGCACAGCAGCCGCAAACGGATCGCCAAGCCTGATGTTCGAGATTGGCTTCAGCGAACTCTTGCTGGTAGGCATCGTTGCGCTGCTGGTGCTTGGCCCGGAGCGCCTGCCGGTCGCGGCGCGCACCCTGGGCCGTGGCCTGGGGCAGGCACGCCGGGCGATGAACGGGTTACGCGCGCAGATGGAGCGGGAGATCGATATGCCCAACCTGGACAGCGCACCCTTGCAGCGCCTGGAGCAGCAAATCCGCCAGGGGATCAGCCTCAAGGCGGAACCGGACAATGACAGCGCCTGCGCCAGCGTCGCCCGGGAGAGCACCCCATGAGCATCGCCCTGGACCCGGCGGCACGCATGCCATTGACCGACCATCTGCGTGACCTGCGCAAGCGCCTGGTACGCTGCCTGTTGTTGTTGGCCGCCGTGCTCGCCGGGCTGTTCCCCTTTGCCCAGCAGCTGTACACCATGATCTCGGAACCGCTGCGCCGCTTCCTGCCGGAAGGCGCCAGCATGATTGCCACCAGCGTCACCTCACCGTTCCTTACGCCGTTCAAGCTAACGGCGATGTGTGCACTGTTCGTGGCCATGCCACTGTTGCTGCACCAGGCCTGGGGCTTTCTCGCTCCGGGCTTGTACCGCCGCGAGCGGCGCATCGCCCTGCCGCTGCTGGTGTCGAGCATCGTGCTGTTCTATGCCGGCATGGCCTTTGCGTTTTACCTGGTATTCCCGATGATGTTCGGCTTCTTTGCCAGTGTGACGCCAGATGGCGTGGCGATGATGACCGACATCAGCCAGTACCTGGACTTCATCATGGCGCTGTTCCTGGCATTCGGTCTGGCCTTCGAGATCCCGGTGGCAACCTTCATCGTGGTATGGGTCGGGCTTGCCGATGTGCCGACGCTGCGGCGCAGCCGGCCATTCGTGATCGTTGGCTGCTTCGTAGTAGGGATGATCCTCACCCCGCCGGATGTGTTCTCGCAGACCATGCTGGCGGTGCCGATGTGGATACTGTTCGAGGCTGGTTTGCTGGCGTGCAGCCTCCTCGGAAAACAGGAAAGTCAGGAGTAGAGTTCACCCTGTTTCTGCCAGTGCGAACATTCCAGTCGCGTATTCGACCAGCGCCGATTACCACTGGAAGGTATCCCGTATGCCTGTAGGTTCGCATACTAATCATGCTGTGCGCCCCGAAACTCCTTACGGTGCAACAGCATGTCTGTCCTTATCGATGCTCTGACTCAAGCGTCAGTTGAATGTGTTCATCCTCTCGACCAACTGACTGGCCTGGCAAAGAGCGCTGGCCAGCAAAAGTTCGCAAGGATCTTGAAGTCGATTTTCGGCCGGGAAGGGCCAGCTGAAGCCTATGCCAAACTGCACACTGATTTGTGTGACGGGGCGGTGGAACACCCCGTGTACAAAATCGTTAGCGATCCTACCGTTGCTGCCAGATATGACCGCGGTAGTCAGGTAATGGAGATTGACGCCTCAGCAGTCGAGCAAGCCTTGAGCCAACCACAGGCCACCGTTTCACTCCTGCTGGCTATATTCGGAGCGTTTGCTCATCACGTTGGACAGTTGGTAGGTGCTGAGTTGTCCGAGGGCGAGCTGGAAAGTGTCAGCCAGAACTATACCAGCACACTGGCTCTTTTCGACCGCATGACAAAAAACGGCACAGTCATCGCAATCATCAACGGCGAAGGTGTTTCGGAAACACTTCTGCTGCAGTTGCAAAATCCCGACCAGGCCGGCGAAATCGATGGGCAGCCGATAAAGGAAAAGTTAGTGCCGACGCTGCGATTTGGGGCGGGGGAAGGGAGTGGCGCTGAGGGGTCATTCGGCCATGAATCCATCGAAAGAGCCTTGGCAACTGCAGGCTTCACACCGGAACAGCGCAAGGCGATCTATTTTGGTAATTGGCTACGTGATTACTCGCAACTGTTAGATCCGAAGCTTGTTCGAGCCCCCCATGAAACCAAGGACTTCCCGCGAAAATTATCCAGAGCCTCGCTGACTGAACTTGTGGATCTGCTCGCCTTAAAGGAATTCCATCAACTCCAAGAAACCGATGAAGGTCGCAAAGCCTACACCGTCAACGCGAGCATGTTGGGGGTCTATCGGCCTTCCGAGCATATCGACAACCCGCTGACACTCGATGAAGGTAATGACCCACAATCGGTCGACCCAGACTTCGAACCTGTGGTCGGGGCGGATCACCCACTGATGGAGTTGGACGGCGAAGGGTCCAAGTATCGTTATTTCGAAAGCGCCCAAGCCTACATGTACCAGAAGCTCATGGACGCTTCGGTCGCGGGCCCGACGCCAGAAGGAATGCGATACTTCGGAGAAGGATTGCACGTATTGGAAGATCTTTTCGCCCATTCCAATTTTGCCGAACTCAGCCTGCGCAAGACAGGACACTCCGATGTGCTGGTCTGGACGCTGGAGAAAGAATGCAAACACAAATGGCCTTTGGTTACCGGCCTGTTCTCTGGCACCGACATCCTTGGCAGCGTACTCGAACCGATTGGCAAGTTTCTTTTCCCATCCGATAGCCTTGCATACGAGCCTACCCACCCAGGTGATCGCAGTGATACTGAGCGCATGCTTTTGATCCTGCTCAAGGAGCACGAGGATCCTAAATGGCTAGCAGCGTTGGAAGGCTACTTGGCGCTTCGCGATCAAGCCGCTGAACAGCCATGGTTCAATGCCTTGGAGAAGACCAATCATTTCGCCAAGCTTCCAATCAAGGCTGTCAGCCATGTGATCGACCTTGTCTTCCAGAAATTGCTGACATGGGCTGGCGACAGCGTCGATGATCTGCAATTGCTGTTAGGCAAAGATCCGAACATTGACGACAACACCCACCCAACCCATTCACAACTGGCAAAGGACCACGATACCCATCCGTTTCACGGATTGTCGGTACTGTTGGCACAGTATGCAGTCGAGGATGTTGGACGTTCGATGTTCCAGTATTGGCAAGGAGACACAGCGAGGGACCCAGCGACGTTGGCGAAGAGCTACTTTACGCATCCCGCTATCGCTGATTGGCAAGACGATATTGTCCAGGCCTGGGCGCACATGAATGGGGACAAAATCAGGGAAGGATGTTCGAACGCAAGCCTGAGTGAACGGCGCAGAAGCTACGAGCAAGCCGCCAAGGAAAGGCTCAAAAGGCTTGAAGAATCCAACCCTTTATCCTTGATCGAAGATCAGGAAACGCTCACAAACCTGTTTCCGTTCGGCTGAAGCACAGGCTTAGCCTTATCGACAGCAGCTGCGCACTGCGCTTAGAAACTCAGCAAACGCCAGACCTCATAGGCTGGCGTCTGGTACGGGTGGCTCTGCTTGAGGGCAGCGACGACCTGAGCGATCAGGTCGTCGGCCACCACCAGCTCCACCTTCCATTCCTCGACCACCTCGACCTGGCCAGTCTGCCCGAGGAACGGCTGGCTGCCGTCCAACGGGCGGAACTGGCCTTGGCCCAGGGTCTGCCAGGCGCAGTGGTCGTAGTCGCCGATACGCCCGCCACCGGCGGCGAACACGGCGGCCTTGACCACGTCAACATGGCTGGCCGGGACGAAGAAGGCGAGCTTGTACACGCCTTAGTTCACCCAAACGCGGGCGTTGCGGAACATACGCATCAGCGCGGCGTCTTCCTGCCACTCATCCGGGTGCCAGGAGTTCTGCACGGCGCGGAACATACGCTCCGGGTGCGGCATCATGATGGTCACGCGGCCGTCGCGGCTGGTCAGGCCGGTGATACCACGCGGCGAGCCGTTCGGGTTGGCCGGGTAGGCTTCGGTGACCTTGCCGTGGTTGTCGACGTAGCGCAGGGCCACGCAACCGGACAGGTCGGCTGCCAGCAGTGCTTCTTCGCTGGCGAACTCGGCATGGCCTTCGCCGTGGGCGATGGCGATCGGCATGCGCGAACCGGCCATGCCCTGCAGGAAGATGGAGTTGGACTTCTGCACCTCGACCATGGCCACGCGCGCCTCGAACTGTTCCGAGCGGTTGCGCACGAAGTGCGGCCAGTGCTCGGTGCCCGGGATCAGCTCGTGCAGGTTGGACATCATCTGGCAACCGTTGCACACGCCCAGGGCGAAGCTGTCGCTACGTTCGAAGAAGGCCTGGAAGGCATCGCGAGCGCGGCTGTTGAACAGCGCCGACTTGGCCCAGCCTTCACCGGCACCGAGCACGTCACCGTAGGAGAAACCACCGCAGGCGACCAGGCCCTTGAAGGCTTCGAAGTCGACACGGCCAGCGAGGATATCGCTCATGTGCACGTCGATGGCGGCAAAACCTGCGCGGTCGAAGGCGGCAGCCATCTCGACCTGGCCGTTGACGCCCTGCTCACGCAGGATCGCCACTTGCGGGCGCACGCCCTTCTTGATGTACGGCGCGGCAATGTCGTCGTTGACGTCGTAGCCCAGCTTGACCGACAGGCCTGGGTTTTCCTCCTCGAGCAGCAGGTCGAATTCCTGGTCGGCGCAGTCGGCGTTGTCGCGCAGGCGCTGGATCTGGTAGCTGGTCTCGGCCCACTGGCGCTGCAGCATGCGACGGTCGTCGTCGAACAGCACTTCGCCATTGAGGCTGATGGACACTTCAGCGTTGTTGACCGGCTTGCCGATTACCGCAACGCACTCACCCAGGCCAGCAACGCTGAACTGCGTCAACACGTCCGGGGTGGCGTCCTGGCGGACCTGGATGACCGCGCCCAGCTCTTCGTTGAAGAGGATGGCGGCCACGTCGGCCTTGCTGTCGGTCAGCGGGTCTAGCTGCAGGTCGAGGCCGCAGTGGCCGGCGAAGGCCATTTCCAGCACGGTGGTCAGCAGGCCACCGTCAGAACGGTCGTGGTAGGCCAGCAGGTGGCCATCGGCGTTCAGGCCCTGGATCACGGCGAAGAACGCCTTGAGGTCTTCGGCGTCGTCGACGTCCGGTGCCTGGGCTGCGATCTTGCCGTAGGTCTGGGCCAGGATCGAGGCGCCCATGCGGTTCTTGCCGCGGCCCAGGTCGATCAGGATCAGGTCGGTCTCGCCCTTGTCCATGCGCAGTTGCGGGGTCAGGGTCTGGCGAATGTCGGTGACCGGGGCGAAGCCGGTGATGATCAGCGACATCGGCGAGGTGACGCTCTTCTCGACGCCCTCTTCGCTCCACTTGGTCTTCATCGACATCGAGTCTTTGCCGACCGGAATAGTGATGCCCAGCTCCGGGCACAGCTCCATGCCGACAGCCTTGACGGTGTCGTACAAGCGCGCGTCTTCACCCGGGTGGCCAGCGGCAGACATCCAGTTGGCCGACAGCTTGATGTCGGACAGTTTCTCGATGCGCGAGGCCGCCAGGTTGGTGATGGTCTCGCCGATCGCCATGCGCCCGGACGCCGGGGCGTCCAGCAGAGCCAGCGGGGTACGCTCGCCCATGGCCATGGCTTCGCCGGTGTAGACGTCGAAGCTGGTGGCGGTGACAGCGCAATCGGCTACCGGGACCTGCCACGGGCCGACCATCTGGTCGCGGGCAACCAGGCCGGTGATGGTACGGTCGCCGATGGTGATCAGGAAGCTCTTGCTGGCCACGGCCGGGTGGTTCAGCACGCGCTGGACGGCGTTGTCCAGGTCCAGCTCGCTCGGGTCGAAATCATCGCCCAGCTCGGCTTCGCGGGTGACCGAACGGTGCATGCGTGGCGGCTTGCCCAGCAGCACGTCGAGCGGCATGTCTACCGGGGTGTTGCCGAAGTGGCTGTCGCTGACGGTCAGGTGCGGCTCTTCAGTGGCCTCACCGACCACGGCAAACGGGCATCGCTCGCGCTCGCAGATGGCCTGGAAGCGCTCGAAATCGACGGCGCTGACGGCCAGTACGTAACGCTCCTGCGATTCGTTGCTCCAGATTTCGTGCGGGGCCATGCCCGGCTCGTCGTTGGGCACGTTGCGCAGTTCGAAGCGGCCACCACGGCCACCGTCGTTGACCAACTCCGGGAAGGCGTTGGAGATACCACCGGCACCGACGTCGTGGATGAAGGCGATCGGGTTCTTGTCACCCAGCTGCCAGCAGCGGTCGATGACCTCCTGGCAACGGCGCTCCATTTCAGGGTTTTCGCGCTGTACCGAGGCGAAGTCCAGGTCAGCCGAGCTGGCACCGGTGGCCACCGAAGAAGCGGCACCGCCGCCCAGGCCGATCAGCATGGCCGGGCCGCCGAGCACGATCAGCTTGGCGCCGACGGTGATCTCGCCCTTCTGCACGTGATCTTCACGGATGTTGCCCATGCCGCCAGCAAGCATGATCGGCTTGTGGTAGCCGCGCACTTCTTCACCGTGCGGGGTGTCGATGGCCTGCTCGAAGGTACGGAAGTAGCCGGTCAGGGCCGGGCGACCGAATTCGTTGTTGAACGCGGCGCCGCCCAGCGGGCCTTCGATCATGATGTCGAGGGCGTCGACGATGCGCTCAGGCTTGCCGTAGGCCTGCTCCCATGGCTGCTCGAAGCCCGGGATACGCAGGTTGGACACGGTGAAGCCGGTCAGGCCGGCTTTTGGCTTGGCGCCACGGCCGGTCGCGCCTTCGTCGCGGATTTCGCCGCCGGAGCCGGTGGAGGCGCCGGAGAACGGGGCGATGGCAGTCGGATGGTTGTGCGTCTCGACCTTCATCAGGATATGCACCGGCTCCTTCACCGCACCGTACTGGCGGGTTTCAGGGTTCGGGAAGAAGCGCCCGGCAACACTGCCGACGATCACCGAGGCGTTGTCCTTGTAAGCCGACAACACGCCTTCGTTGTGCATCTGGTAGGTGTTCTTGATCATGCCGAACAGGCTCTTTTCCTGAGCCTGGCCGTCGATGTCCCAACTGGCGTTGAAGATCTTGTGGCGGCAGTGCTCGGAGTTGGCCTGGGCGAACATCATCAGTTCGATGTCGTTCGGATTGCGCTTGAGGCCCTGGAAGGCGTTGACCAGGTAGTCGATCTCGTCTTCGGCCAGGGCCAGGCCCAGGTCGATGTTGGCCTGGGCCAGTGCCTCGCGGCCACCTTCAAGGATGTCGACCGAGGTCATCGGCTTGGGCTGGGCGTGGCTGAACAGGTCGGCTGCCTGCTCCAGCTTGGCCAGCACGCGCTGGGTCATGCGGTCATGCAGTTCGGCAGCGATCAGCTCGGCGTCGGCGTCACTCAGGTTGCCGGCCACGTAGTAGGCGATGCCGCGCTCCAGGCGCTGGATCGACTGCAGGCCGCAGTTATGGGCGATGTCGCTGGCCTTGCTGGCCCATGGCGAGATGGTGCCCAGGCGCGGCACGACCAGGAACAGGCGGCCGGTCGGCTCCTGTACCGGCACGCTCGGGCCGTATTTGAGCAGACGGCCCAGCACCTGCTGCTGGTCGGCGGTCAGCTCACCGTCAACGTCGGCGAAGTGGGCAAATTCGGCATACAAACCAGTAACAGCGGGGACTTTCTGGCTCAGTTGCTCAAGTAATTTACCGTGGCGAAAGGCAGAAAGGGCAGGAGCGCCGCGCAGGATCAACATCGTCGGGACAGCCTCAGGAAGGGGTGTGCTTAGAGGCCGTGCATTCTAGCCTAATTCAACGGCTTTCGGCACCCGCTCTACACCATGGCTGCCGGGCGGCGGAACCGGACTTCGGGGTCAAATTTGAGAGGGGTTCGCCTTGAGTGATTCAACGCCCGTGAGATCGAGCGCCGCGCGGGCGGCGCTCGATCTCACAGACGCCAAACATCTCAAGGCGGGCCCTGGTGGCCTTGATGCAATCCCCCCAACCACACAACTCGCTACCAGACAAGCTAACAGTTGTCGAGATATGGCTGGGCCAGTCCTTTGCGTATACTGCAACCTATGTTCGCCCACACTGCTTTGCGCCAACGTTGCGCCAGATGGCTAATCGCAACCGGACTCTTTCTGCTGCTCGGTGCCTGCGTTGAAAAACCCAGCACCCTCGAGCGAGTGAAGGAGGACGGTGTGCTGCGCGTGATCACCCGCAACAGCCCGGCCACCTACTTCCAGGACCGCAACGGCGAAACCGGCTTCGAGTACGAGCTGGTCCAGCATTTCGCCGACGATCTCGGCGTCAAGCTGCAGATCGAGACCGCTGACAACCTCGACGAACTGTACGACTCGCTCGGCAAACCTTCCGGCCCTGTGCTGGCGGCGGCCGGCCTGGTCAGCAGTGACCGGCGCAAGGCGCAGGTCAAGTACTCGCACCCTTACCTGGAAGTGACCCCGCAGGTCATCTACCGCAACGGCCGTCCGCGCCCTACCGATGCCAAGGGCCTGGTCGGCAAGAAGATCATGGTGCTCAAGGGCAGCAGCCACGCCGATCAGCTGGCCGAACTGAAAAAACAGTATCCGGGCCTGGAATACGAGGAATCCGACGCGGTCGAAGTAGTCGACCTGCTGCGCATGGTCGATGAAGGGCAGATCGACCTGACCCTGGTCGACTCCAATGAACTGGCAATGAACCAGGTGTACTTTCCCAACGTGCGGGTCGCCTTCGACCTGGGCGACACCCGCGACCAGCGCTGGGCGGTGGCAGCCGGTGATGACAACAGCCTGCTCAACGAGATCAACGAATTCCTCGACAAGGCACAGAAGAACGGCACCCTGCAGCGCCTGAAGGACCGTTACTACGGCCATGTCGACGTCCTTGGCTACGTCGGTGCCTACACCTTCGCCCAGCACCTGCAGCAGCGCCTGCCCAAGTACGAGAAGCACTTCAAGAGTTACGCCAAGGTCGAACAGGTCGACTGGCGCCTGCTGGCAGCCATCGGCTACCAGGAATCGATGTGGCAGCCTGAAGTCACCTCCAAGACCGGCGTGCGCGGCCTGATGATGCTGACCCAGCGCACGGCCCAGGCCATGGGCGTCTCCAACCGCCTGGACCCGAAGCAAAGCATCCAGGGCGGTGCCAAGTACTTCATGAAGATCAAGGAAGAGCTCGACGACAGCATCAAGGAGCCAGACCGCACCTGGTTCGCCCTGGCCGCCTACAACGTCGGCACCGGCCACCTGGAAGATGCCCGCACCCTGGCCAAGCGCGAAAAGCTCAACCCGAACAAGTGGCTGGACGTGAAGAAGATGCTGCCGCGCCTGGCCCAGAAGCAGTGGTACCGGCAGACCAAGTACGGCTATGCCCGTGGCGGCGAGCCCGTGCACTTCGTGGCCAACATCCGCCGTTACTACGACATCCTCACCTGGGTGACCCAGCCGCAGCTCGAAGGCCAGGTGGCCGAGGGCAACCTGCATGTGCCCGGGGTGAACAAGGACAAGCCGGCGGATCAGTCGCCGCCGATGTAAGCCAAGTCAGGCCTTGGCCCGTCGGGCCTTGAAGAAGTCACTTAGGATCTGCCCGCACTCCTCGGCCAGCACCCCGCCCTCCACCATCACTCGATGGTTGAGAAAGCCCTGCCCAAAGAACTGCCCTTGGCTCTGCACGATGCCAGCCTTGGGCTCCAGTGCGCCATACACCACCCGCATCACCCGCGAATGCACGATCAGCCCTGCACACATGCTGCACGGTTCCAGGGTCACGTACAGGGTGCTGCCGGGCAGGCGGTAGTTGCTGGCAGCCTTGGCTGCCGCGCGAATGGCGACCATCTCGGCGTGGGCGCTGGGGTCGCTGTCGACAATTGGCCGGTTGAAGCCCTGGCCGATCACCTGCCCATGCTGCACCAGCACCGCGCCCACCGGCACTTCGCCCATGGCCGCGCCCTCGGCGGCCAGTGCCAGGGCCAGGCGCATGAATTCCTGATCGCGGCTGCGATCGATGATCTGCGGGCGCATCAGACCACCGCGATCGCGGCCATCAGGCCGGTTTCCATGTGGTCGATGACGTGGCAGTGGAACATCCAGGTGCCTGGGTTATCCGCCACCAGTGCGACCTGGGCACGCTCGTTCTTGCCCAGCAGGTAGGTATCGGTGAAGTAAGGTTCGGGGATTTGTCGGCGATTGGAGCCGATCACCTTGAAACTCATACCGTGCAGGTGGACCGGGTGCTGATACTGGGTCATGTTCTTCAGCTCAAAGATGTAGCTCTTGCCCTTCTTCAGCGTGGCGATCGGCCGGTCGGCGCAGGTCTTGTCGGTGATGTCCCAGGCCTGGCCGTTGATCTGCCACATGCTCGACGGTTTGTCCGGATCGTCGTTGACCGAGACAGTCGCCGCCCATTCGAAATTGAAGTTCAGCTTCTCGGCATTCTCCAGGTCCGGCTCGGCGATCGGGTTAGCCGGCAGGGCCTTGGGCCACTCGCCCGGTGCTTCGGTGCTGGTCACCGAGCGCAAGGTGCCCAGGCGCACGAAACCGTCGCGCAGGGAAATTTCCTCGCCCGCCTCGGGAATGCGGATGGCCAGGCAGATGCGCATGCCCGGGCCGAGCCAGTATTCATCATCCAGTGGCCGAGGGGTCACCGGGTTACCGTCGAGGGCATAGATTTTCGCCTCGCAGTTACCCTTGAGATTGAGGCGATAGGTCCAGGTGTTGTCCAGATTGAGCAGGCGCACGCGCACCACCTGCCCGGCCGGCAGCTCGGTGACCGAGTCGGCCTGGCCGTTGATGGTGATCAGCCGCCCGGCAGTACCGTTGCGTGCGGCCTCGCGGGGGATGCTGAAAGGCAGCCAGGCGCCCTGCTCGTCCACGTGCCAGTTTTTCAGACTAAGCGTGCGCTCATGCTGGAAGCCGGTCGGTTCGCGCTCCTCGACGATCAGCGGGCCCACCAGGCCGCGCCCAAGCTCCTCGGAGCTGCTGACATGGGGGTGATACCAGTAACTGCCAGCATCCGGCACACGGAACTTGTAGTCAAAGTACTCACCCGGCTTGACCGGCAACTGCGAAACGTAGGGCACGCCGTCCATTTCCAGCGGGAGGCGGATGCCATGCCAGTGGATAGTGGTTTCCACCGGCAGGTGGTTGATGAAGCGCACCCGCAGCCAGGTGCCCTGGCGCACTCGCAACTCGGTACCTGGCGCCGAGGGGCCGAAGGCCCACGCCTCGGTCTTGAAGCCCGGCACCAGTTCGACGTCCAGCGGTGCCGCGATCAGTTCGTAGTCATGGCCGGCGTTGTCGTCCTCGACCTTGCCCAGCCAGTAACGTGCCGCGCCACCGGCGCCCAGGCCAACCACAACCAGGCCGGTCAGGCCTTTGAGCATTTGTCGACGGGTGAAGGACATCGGTGCGGGTACCTCGTGTTCTGCGCAATCAAGCTGCCAGCACGGCTGACGGTGAAGGGCGAATACGATACACCTGCATTTGCGAAAGATTAAGTGAAGGATTGTCAGAAATTCTTCAAGGTCGGCCTCCAAGTGATATGTAACTCACGCAAGATGCCCTCCCGTTTCACATTGCCCCCTTTGGTCACGATGTGAGATTCGCAAATGCCCCTGAACGAACAACAACAGCACGACCTCAATGCGCTGAGCGACATTGCCGAGCAAGTTGGCCGCACTTGTCCTGACCTGCGCCAGCGGGCACGTGATGTAGCCCTGCAGTTACTTGAGCAGCAAGGGCTTGGCGCGCTTGAGCCCGACTCCGTCTACTTCCATCGTTTTCACGCCACTTCGAGCAGCCCGCTCACATTCAACGGTTGGCAGCACCATGAACGGCCTTACCAGACGCTGACGCTGCCGCAACTGGTGATGGCGCGTTTCAACCCAGCCGAGCAGGAAGCCAGCGACCTGCTCGACCAGTTCACCGGTTTCTACTCCAGCGGGCCAGCCTGCGAGCGCTTTGACGAATCGAACGAGATACGACTCGCCCCCAGGAGTGTGATGACGAGGTTTTGGGAAATCGACTTCAGCAGTGACTTCCATGCTCGTATATCGCGCTTCTGGCAACAGCATGCCGACGATTACCGGACACTGGCCAAGGCATCGTTCCTGAGTAAAGTTGTGGAAGTGTGCGCCCATGCCCCCGGTAGCGCTCTGGCCAAGCGAGCCTTGAGTGCCGCGCACGCTCTGACCGGCATTCAGCGTTGGCCTGTCTCGTTGTCCCTCCTTCGCGAACAGTTCACACGCGCTGCCGCGCCTGCACAGCTTCGACATTGGCGGCCACATCGCCAGCGACATACTCCGGCTGGTCCTGGAAGACGGCAGCCAGCTGCTCTATATTCCCGGTGAGGATCAGGCTCTGCACCTGTTCGCCAATGACCGCGAACTGTATGGCTGGGTGCTGGCGCAGACACGAGACAGGCTTGATCGCGCTCGCTTCCTCAGCCATTTCCCATTGGCCAGCCACGCTGAAAACGATCCTGACATCGGTCTCCACCACTTGCTGGATGTCATGCGCAAGCAGTGGGACGCTATTGACCCACCTGGGCTCAATACGCTCGCCACCCCGCTCCAGCAGGATGCCTTCACCTGGCTAAGCGACAGCGCACGACAGCGCATGCTCGCAGATGCCCACTTCGCCCTGCGCTCGAATGCCGACTTGCGCAAGCAACGCTGGATCAGTTATTTGCAGAGCTTCGGCAGAGTCTTCGGGCCGCTGGCAGTGCTGGGCTGGCCTGTAGCACTGGCAGCTACCGGCGCCGGGCTGGCCGAGACCGGGCTGGATATCGATCAGGCAATCAACGGCCATACCACGGCAGAGCGGCAATCCGGCTTCGTTGCGGCAATCCTCTGCGCCATCAACACCTTGTTCAACGCCAGCCTGCTACGTGAAGCAGGGCTGAACGTCGACGGCGAGATGCGCCTGCCTGAAACAGACGAGGCAACAGCGCTGCCCGAACCGGAGCCCGGAAATGCCACGGCGGGCGAACTGCTGGCGTGGGTACCCGAGGCATACGCCCCATCGGAGCCCGGGAAGCTGCTGGAAGCCCTCGAGAACAACGACATACTTTCCTCGGTACCCGGTGATATTCGTTTCCAGGGCGTCATCATGGAAAGAGGCAAACATTACGCAATGGTTGGCGACCTGACCTACCAAGTGCGCTTTATCGGTGAGCTCGACACCTGGGCCATCATCGATCCGGAAAACCCATTCTCATTCACCCAGACCATGCCTCTGCGGCTCGACGCAGACGGTAACTGGAAGATCGCCGAACGTTTGCGTCTCAACGGTGGAACACCTCGCTTCCTGCTCAAGGCCTGGGGCAGGCTCCACCCAAGGCCGAAGCTGCCGGCGCTGGAGCCGACGCCCTACGAAGTGCCGCACGCTCAAGCAACGGCCCTGAGGGAAGCGGCCAATGGCGATCAGGACATTGCCCTGACCTACAACGCCGAACCGCCCTACAGGCTCTACAGGAAATTGCGCGATGACCTGGCTGCCGATGCCCGGCAATTTTTCCTCAACTTCGAACCACGTCCGCGTCCGCAACTGCCAGAGCTGCCCCTGGCCGCGCCGACAAGCCCCTTTTTCCGTGAACTTTACCGCCACAGCGAAGGCCTGGTGGTTGGCGAATCACATGTCGAGCGCGGTGCCCGGCAGTTCCTTGTCAGCAACATGGGCCAATTGCACAAGGCAGGCGTGAAGGTCATCTACCTGGAACACTTCCTGACCGACTTCCACCAGGCAGAACTCGACCTGTTCAACCAGACCGGCACATTGCCGGAAGCACTCAGGCAATATGTGGCAGACCTGGACGCCCTGGCCAGCCAGTTCGAGGTCACACCCTACACCCTGAAAAAAGTGCTGTATGCAGCCCATGCGCAGGGCGTACGGGCTCAGGCCATCGACTGTCTGGCGTCCTATCGTCAAGCCTGGCACGAAAAGCCCTCCTCCACGATTCGTCAGGAAATGATGAACTTCTTCGCCCATCGGGTCATTGCCATCGACCAGGCAAGCCGCGGCCCTTCGAAGTGGGTTGCTCTGGTCGGCAACTCACATGCCAATAACTTCATGGGCATTGCAGGACTGGCTGAAATGGAGGGCGCCATCGGGCTGCGCGTGGAGGACATCGAGGTGGGCCAGAGCGGCGGAATAGGTGTCGATCCCGGACATACCTTCGAAGAGGATGGTATGGCGGCATGGATCAAGAGCGATTTGCGCTTGCAAGTGCCCATCAGCCGACCCTGGATGTAGAGACGACAAGGGCGCCTTGCGGCGCCCTTGTGGCTCAACTCATTCCCACTCGATGGTGGCCGGTGGCTTGCTCGACACGTCGTAGGTGACGCGGGAGATACCGTCGATTTCGTTGATGATACGGCCGCTGACGGTTTCCAGCAGCTCGTACGGCAGGTGTGCCCAACGCGCGGTCATGAAGTCCACGGTCTCGACGGCACGCAGCGCGACGACCCAGGCGTAGCGACGGCCGTCGCCGACGACGCCGACCGACTTGACCGGCTGGAACACCACGAATGCCTGGCTGGTCTTGTGGTACCAGTCGGCCTTGCGCAGTTCTTCGATGAAGATGTGGTCGGCGCGACGCAGGATGTCGGCGTATTCCTTCTTAACTTCACCGAGGATGCGCACGCCCAGGCCCGGGCCCGGGAACGGGTGGCGGTAGACCATGTCGTACGGCAGGCCCAGCTCCAGGCCGATCTTGCGCACTTCGTCCTTGAACAGTTCACGCAGCGGCTCGACCAGCTTGAGGTTCATTTCCTCCGGCAGGCCGCCCACGTTGTGGTGCGACTTGATCACATGGGCCTTGCCGCTCTTGGCGCCGGCCGACTCGATCACGTCCGGGTAGATGGTGCCCTGGGCGAGGAACTGGATGTTGTCCAGCTTGCTGGCTTCGGCATCGAAGATGTCGATGAAGGTACGGCCGATGATCTTGCGCTTCTTCTCCGGGTCGGCTTCGCCTTCCAGGTTGTCGAGGAACTGCTTTTCAGCGTCGGCGCGGATCACCTTGACGCCCATGTTCTCCTTGAACATGGCCATCACCTGGTCGCCTTCGTGCAGGCGCAGCAGGCCGTTGTCGACGAAGACGCAGGTCAGCTGGTCACCGATGGCGCGGTGCAGCAGCGCGGCAACAACCGAGCTGTCAACGCCGCCGGACAGGCCCAGCAGGACGTTGGCCGAGCCGACTTGCTCACGTACCTGAGCGATGGCGTCTTCGACGATGTTGGACGGGGTCCACAGGGCTTCACAGCCGCAGATGTCCTGCACGAAACGGGACAGGATGCGACCGCCCTGCTTGGTGTGGGTCACTTCCGGGTGGAACTGCACGCCGTAGTAGCCGCGCGAATCGTCGAACATGCCGGCGATCGGGCAGCTCGGGGTGCTGGCCAACACGTGGAAGTTGCCTGGCATCTGGGTGACCTTGTCACCGTGGCTCATCCACACGTCCAGGCCCAGTACGCCGTCGTCGTCGACGTGGTCTTCGATACCGTCGAGCAGGCGGCTCTTGCCGACCACATCGACGCGGGCATAACCGAACTCACGCAGGTCGGAACCTTCGACCTTGCCGCCCATCTGCTCGGCCATGGTCTGCATGCCGTAGCAGATACCCAGCACTGGCACGTTCAGGTCGAACACCGCCTGCGGGGCACGTGGGCTGTTGGCTTCGTGGACCGACTCGGGGCCGCCGGCGAGGATGATGCCGCGCGGGTTGAATTCGCGAATCGCTTCATCGTCCATGTCGAACGGGTGCAGCTCGCAGTACACGCCGATTTCGCGCACGCGGCGGGCGATCAGCTGGGTGTACTGGGAACCGAAATCGAGGATCAGGATGCGGTGAGCGTGAATGTCGAGGGCCATGACTCAATCTCGTCAGTGGAAATCGGAAACGACGCGGGGCTGTAATGACAGCCCCGCTTGCAAGTTTTGCTGGAAGCCTCAGCCTACGCGGTAGTTAGGGGCTTCTTTGGTGATCTGCACGTCATGCACGTGGGACTCGGCCATGCCAGCACCAGTGATGCGCACGAATTCCGGCTTGGTGCGCATCTCTTCGATGGTCGCGCTGCCGGTGTAGCCCATGGACGAACGCAGGCCGCCCATCAGCTGGTGGATGATCGCGGCCAGGGCCCCCTTGTAAGGAACGCGGCCTTCGATGCCTTCAGGTACCAGCTTCTCGGCGCCGGCCGAGGAGTCCTGGAAGTAACGGTCGGACGAGCCTTGCGCCTGTGCCATGGCACCCAGCGAGCCCATGCCGCGGTAGGCCTTGTAGGAACGGCCCTGGAACAGCTCGACTTCGCCCGGTGCTTCTTCGGTACCGGCGAACATCGAACCCATCATCACGCAGGAAGCACCGGCAACGATGGCCTTGGACAGGTCACCGGAGAAGCGGATGCCGCCGTCGGCGATCAGTGGCACGCCAGTGCCTTCCAGTGCAGCGGCGACGTTGGCAATGGCGCTGATCTGCGGCACGCCGACACCGGCAACGATACGGGTGGTGCAGATCGAGCCTGGGCCGATACCGACCTTGACGGCGTCGGCGCCGGCTTCAGCCAGGGCCTTGGCCGCAGCGCCGGTGGCGATGTTGCCGCCGATCACCTGCACTTGCGGGTAGGTTTCCTTGACCCAGCGAACGCGGTCGATCACGCCTTTGGAGTGACCGTGGGCGGTGTCGACCACCACCACGTCAACGCCGGCGGCAACCAGGGCGGCAACGCGCTCGCCGGTGTCCTTGCCGGTGCCGACCGCAGCGCCAACGCGCAGGCGACCCTGGTCGTCCTTGCTGGCCAGCGGGTAGGCCTTGGCCTTTTCGATGTCCTTGACGGTCATCATGCCCTTGAGGTTGAACTTGTCGTCAACGATCAGGACCTTTTCCAGGCGGTGCTTGTGCAGCAGCTCGCGGACTTCGTTCTTGTCGGCGCCTTCGCGGACGGTGACCAGACGCTCTTTCGGCGTCATCACGTCGCGGACCTTGGCGTCCAGACGGGTTTCGAAGCGCACGTCACGGGAGGTGACGATGCCGACCAGGTCGCCGTTCGCCAGTACCGGAACGCCGGAGATGTTGTTCAGGCGGGTCAGGTCGAACAGATCGCGCACGGTGGCGTCGGCTTCGATGGTGATCGGGTCCTTGACCACGCCAGCCTCGAACTTCTTGACCTTGCGCACTTCGCCGGCCTGCTGTTCGATGGTCATGTTCTTGTGGATGATGCCGATGCCGCCTTCCTGGGCCATGGCAATGGCCAGGCGCGCTTCGGTCACGGTATCCATGGCAGCGGAAACCAGCGGAATGTTCAGCTCGATGCCACGAGTCAAACGGGTCTTGAGACTGACTTCATTGGGCAGTACCTCGGAGTAGCCAGGTACAAGGAGGATATCGTCGAAGGTCAGGGCTTCTTGGCTGATACGCAGCATCGCGGGGGCTCCCGGGCGGGAAAAATGGAAGCGCGCCATTATACTCATCCACGGCGCGCCGCTCAATGCAAAATAAGGGCCTTCGGTCAGCCTTGTGGCACTTTTACCTGCACCACCGCCACCGGCTGGTCGAGCCAGTCGGCAAAGCTGTCGAGAAAGGCCTGGGTGAACCCGGCCTCGCCCCAGTTGTTGAAGATGAACCCAAGGTTGGAAAAGGCACATGGCTGCAGGTAAATGAAGCCGTTGATGTCGTCTTCATGGCCGCACAGCGGGCAGGTGAAGTTGTCGCTCACCGCCGGCATCCACTCCTCAAGGCTCTCGAACAGCGGCTCGCCGACCTCGCGCCGGCACTCCGGGCAACCAGCCTCCTCGAGGAACCCCTCGGTCGGGGTATAGATGCAACGCTTGAGCATCACTTCCAGGCCATTGACCTGCTCGCCGAACGGCAGCTTTTCCGGATGCAGGGCGACCTTGCGCGCGCCCGCCGCCAAGGCATGGCCCATGCGGTTGCCGGTGCGCCCGCAGGTGGTCAGTTGTTCTTCGACGATCTTCTCGCGCACCAGCCAGCGCAGGATGGCGCGGGCACGGGCTTCGTGCACCTCGACGGTGGACAGCTTGGGGACAATGATGCTCTGGGTGTTCATGAACGAAGCGGGCCTGCGGACTGCGGTAATCCTGCAATTCTACAGCTCAGCCGCTCAGGTAGCGACCGATCAGCGCCAGGCCGCTGGCCAGCACCAGCCAGGTGACCAGGCGCACGAAAGCTTCGCGGGACAGCTTAAAGGTCAGCCGGCGGCCCACCCAGAGACCGATGAACATCACGGGCAGCAGGCAGGCGGCGAGCAGCAACAGCCTGGTGTCGGCGTACACGCCGGCCAGCAGGAACAGCGTCAGGCGCACAATGGTGCTGCAGCTGATCAGGGCGCTCTGGGTCGCGCGCACCTGTTCCTTTATTTCCAGCCGTGCGCTCAGGTAGATCGCATAAAGGAAACCGCCACTACCAAACAAGGCGCCGAACAGCCCGCCAACCGTGCCCATGGGCACCGCCCAGAGGCCCGACAACCTGACCGGTCGCACCTTCACCGCCAGGCCATAGATCGCATAGGCGGTGACGAACAGCCCCATCAGCAGCAGCAACAGCTCGGACTTCAGGTGCAGCAGGAATACCACGCCCAAGGTGCAGCCCACGGCCATGCACGGTAACAGGCGCAGCAGCTCACCGCGCACCACGTCGCGACGCGATGGCAGCAGGTTGCCGAAGGCGGCGACGAAGTCCAGCAGCACCAGCAGCGGTATGATCCGCGACAGTGGCATGAAATGGATCAGTACCGGGCCGGCCACCAGCGCGGTGCCGAAGCCGGCGATACCGAAGACGATATAGGCAGCGCCGACGCCGAGCAGGATGGGCAGCCATTCAAGGCCGGAAATCGACAGTTGGTCCAGCATGGCAGCAATTCCTGGGAAGACAGGCAAAGGTTAGCCAGCCATGAGCCATCCCGACTAATATGCCTTTAACACCGTACCCATCTCGAAAAGGCATGACATGACGTCGATCCGCCAATTGCGTTACTTCGTGGAAATCGCCGAATGCGGCAGCTTCAGCGGTGCCGCCGAGCGGCTGTACATCGCCCAGTCGGCGCTGAGCCGGCAGATCAAGGAGCTGGAGCAGCAACTGGGCACGCCACTGTTCGAACGTACCGCACGCCTGCCGCGCCTGACGTTGGCCGGCCAGGCCTTCCTCGAACGCGCGCGGCGCTTGCTGGCCGACCTGGCGCAGGCCGAGCAGGTGACCCGCGACATTGGCGAAGGGCTGCAAGGCAGCCTGCGCCTGAACCACTCCAGCACGGTACCGCTGACCGGCCCGATACTGGCTCGCCTGGGCGGCTACCTGCGAGGCAACCCGGGAATTGCGCTGGAGATCGCCCAGCAGTCGTCGGAAGCGCAACTGGAGGATATCGCCGCCGGGCGGCTGGATATCGGCCTGTTGCGCCTGCCGGTGCTGCGCCAGCATGAAGGCGTGGTGCTGAACGAGCTGTTCAGTGAACCATTGTTGCTGGCGGTTGCCGCCGGGCATCCGCTGGCCGGTGCAGCGCAAGTGAGGCTGGAGCAGCTGTGTGAGGAGCGCTTTGTTTCCATCCCGCATCGGGATCGCGGCGGGCTGAGTTACCTGTCGGCCTCACTGTGCATGGATGCTGGCTTTTTCCCGCGAGCGGCGCAGGTGCTGTCGCGCAAGACCACACAGTTGCAGCTGATCCAGGCGGGGTTCGGGGTGGCGTTGTTGCCGAATTGCATGCGGGAGATTGCACCGGCCTCGGTCAGTTTCGTGGCGCTGGAGGGGGGATGCGAGAGTACTGTGGCGCTGGCCTGCCGACGCGATGCCGGACAGATGGTGCGCCAGTTCGTGGCAGCGATGCAGGGTTGATGTCACCGGCTATGCCGGTGTTCGCGGATAAACCCGCTCCCACAGCGACCGCGATATGCGCGAGGACAGGGGCGAGACAGACAACCGGGGCCGATGTCCTTTATGATGCCCGCCATGATCAGAGACCCTTTCGAACGACTCGGCCTGGACCGCGAGGTCCTCACCGTCAGCCAACTCAACGGCCGCGCGCGCGTGCTGTTGGAAGACGTGTTCCGCAGCGTCTGGGTGGAGGGCGAGATATCCAACCTCGCCCGCCCGGCCTCCGGCCACATGTACTTCACCCTCAAGGACAGCGGCGCCCAGGTGCGCTGTGCACTGTTCCGGCAGAACGCCACCCGTGTACGCCAGGCCCTGCGTGACGGCCTGGCGGTGCGCGTGCGCGGCAAGGTCTCACTGTTCGAAGGGCGTGGCGACTACCAGCTGATCCTCGACACGGTCGAACCGGCCGGTGATGGCGCCCTGCGCCTGGCCTTCGAGGCGCTGAAGGAAAAGCTCGGCGCCGAAGGACTGTTCAGTGCCGAGCGCAAGAAGCCGTTGCCGGCCCATCCGCAACGCATTGGCATCATCACCTCGCCCACTGGCGCGGTGATCCGCGACATCATCAGCGTGTTCGGCCGCCGGGCACCACAGGTCGAGCTGAACCTGATCCCCACTGCCGTGCAGGGCCGCGAAGCGATCAACCAGATCGTCCGCGCCTTGCAACAAGCTGACCGGCTGGGCTTCGACGCGCTGATCCTGGCCCGCGGTGGTGGCTCGCTGGAAGACCTCTGGTGCTTCAACGAAGAAGCAGTAGCGCGTGCCGTGGCCGCCTGCGTAACGCCAATTGTCAGCGCCGTCGGCCACGAGACCGATGTGTCGATCAGCGACTTCGTCGCCGACGTGCGCGCGCCTACGCCTTCGGCTGCCGCCGAACTGCTGGCCCCCGACAACAGCGGCCTGCAGCAACGCCTCGATGGCCTGCAGCGGCGCCTGCTGCTGCGCATGCAGAACCGCCTGACCCATGACCGCCTGCGCCTGGAGTCGCTGACCCGGCGCCTGCGCCATCCCGGTGAACGCCTGCGCCAGCAAGCGCAACGCCTGGATGACCTGGACATGCGCCTGCGCCGGGCCTTCATGCTCAACCTCAATCAGCGCCGCGAGCGCCTGGCACGTCTCGATACACGCCTGGCCGCGCAGCATCCGGGGCGCACGCTGAAACTGCTGGCGCAGCGCCTGGACAGCCTCGCCGAGCGCCTGCCACGGGCCATGCGCGAAGTGCTCAAGGACCGCCGCCAGCGCTTCCAGGCACAACTGCAGACCCTTCAGGTAGTCAGCCCGCTGGCGACACTGGCACGTGGCTACAGCATCCTTCTCGACGAGCAGGGCCAGGCCATCCGCAGCGCCGAGCAGACCCGCAACGGCCAGCGCCTGACCGCACGCCTGAACGAAGGCGAGCTGCTGGTGCGCGTCGAAGACAATCACCTGACCCCAGTCACCCTCTCTTTACTGGACTGACACATGCCTCGCCTGTTCGCACCCCTGCTCGCCCTCTCCCTCCTGCTGCTGGCCGCAGGCGCCCAGGCCAGCTACATCACCCGCACCCTGAACAAGCCCGTGCCCGGTGGCGTGGCGGTGGTCGACCTCGGCCCGGCAGCAACGGCGCCGAGCGCGCGCTTCGATGGCAAGCCGGTGCTGGTAGTCAAGGAGCAGGACAACTGGCTGGCCATCGTCGGCATCCCGCTGACCCAGAAGCCCGGCACCGCCGTGCTGACCCAGGGCGGCCGCAGCCTGCCCTTCAGCGTTGGCAGCAAGAAGTACCCCGAGCAGCACATCACCTTGAAGAACACCCGCCAGGTCAACCCGAATCCGGACGACCTCAAGCGCATCGACCGTGAACTGGCCGAGCAGATCAAGGCGTATCGCAGCTTCAGCCCGGTGCTGCCGAGCAACCTGATCCTCGACAAACCCGTCAGCGGGCCGCTGTCGAGCAAGTTCGGCGTGCGCCGCTTCTTCAATGGCGAGGAGCGCAACCCGCATGCCGGGCTGGACTTCGCCGTACCGGCCGGCACGCCGATCAAAACGCCGGCCAACGGCAAGGTGATCCTGGTGGGTGACTACTTCTTCAATGGCCGTACGGTGTTCGTCGACCATGGGCAAGGGTTCATCAGCATGTTTTGCCACATGTCGAAGATCGATGTGCAGGTTGGCCAGCAGCTGCGCCGCGGCGATGTGGTCGGGCGCGTGGGCTCGACCGGGCGGGCCACCGGGCCGCACATGCACTGGAATGTCAGCCTGAACGATGCGCGGGTGGATCCGGCGATCTTCATTGGTGCGTTCCAGCCTTGAGATCGGCGGCGCCTCTTCGCGGGGCAAGCCCGCTCCGAGCGGGCTTGCCCCGCGAAGAGGCCGGACATTCGACATCACTTCCGCTCTGTTGCGCCATCGAAAAATACCGCGCAATAATCTAAACCCCTTAACCACTTATCAGCGATAAAATCTCGCTATATATCTTTTTTTAAGCATTCCTCTCAATTTTTTCCGAATGCTTGCCATCCCCCAGCCCACTGGTTAGGGTTGAGGGCATGAAAACCTTCAGCACCCTCATCCTGCTCCGACAACATCGCAGCCTCTGCCTGGTCAGCGCCCGACTACCAGGCTGATTCGCGTCGCCTCGCCTCATCATCTCGTTACAGCTCGGCAGGCCCGATCTCGGCCGCACACAAAAGGATTGCTTCCATGACCATGCTCAAAGACCCATCGAAGAAATACCGCGCTTTCCCGACCATCGACCTGCCTGACCGTACCTGGCCGTCGAAGACCATCACCGAGGCGCCGATCTGGTGCAGCTCCGACCTGCGTGATGGCAACCAGTCGCTGATCGAGCCGATGGATTCGGAGAAGAAGCTGCGTTTCTGGAAGACCTTGGTGCAGGTTGGCGTGAAGGAAATCGAAGCCTCGTTCCCATCGGCCTCGCAAACCGACTTCGACTTCGTGCGCATGCTGATCGAAGACGGCCACATCCCGGACGACACCACCATCCAGGTGCTCACCCAGGCCCGTGAAGACTTGATCGCCCGTACGTTCGAGTCGCTGCGCGGCGCGAAGAAGGCCATCGTCCACCTGTACAACGCCACCAGCCCATCGTTCCGCCGCATCGTCTTCAACCAGGACAAGCAAGGCGTGAAGGACATCGCGGTGAACGCGGCCAAGCTGTTCGTCAAATATGCCGCCCAGCAGCCAGAAACCCAGTGGACCTTCCAGTACTCGCCAGAAACCTTCAGCGCCACCGAGATGGAGTTCGCCAAGGAAGTCTGTGACGCGGTCATCGAGGTGTGGAACCCGACCCCCGAGCACAAGATCATCCTCAACCTGCCGGCCACCGTGGAAGTTTCCACGCCGAACATCTACGCCGACCAGATCGAGTGGTTCTGCCGTAATGTCAGCCGTCGCGACAGCGTGATCATCAGCCTGCACTGCCACAACGACCGTGGCACCGGCATCGCCGCCACCGAGCTGGGCCTGATGGCCGGCGCCGACCGTGCCGAAGGCTGCCTGTTCGGCAACGGCGAGCGTACCGGCAACGTCGACCTGGTGACCCTGGCGCTGAACCTCTACACCCAGGGCATCGACCCGCTGCTGGACTTCTCCGACATCGACGGCGTGCGCAAAGTGGTCGAAGAGTGCAACCAGCTGCCGGTGCACCCACGTCACCCATACGTCGGCGACCTGGTCCACACCGCGTTCTCCGGTTCGCACCAGGACGCCATCCGCAAAGGCTTCGCCAAGCAGCAGGAAGGCGAGCTGTGGGAAGTGCCGTACCTGCCGATCGACCCGGCCGACATCGGCCGCAGCTACGAGGCGGTGATCCGCGTCAACAGCCAGTCGGGCAAAGGCGGCATCACCTACCTGCTCGAGCAGGAATACGGCATCAGCCTGCCACGCCGCATGCAGATCGAATTCAGCCAGGTCGTGCAGGGTGAAACCGACCGCCTGGGCCTGGAAATGACCGCCCAGCAGATCTACAGCCTGCTGCACAAGGAATACCTCCAGGCCAACGCCCCGTATGCGCTGGTCAGCCACCGCCTGCAGGAAGAAAACGGCAACAGTGCCGTGGAAGTGGAAGTCGCCGGTGAAGGCGAGACCACCCTGCACTGGCGCGGCAAGGGCAACGGCGCCCTGGAAGCCCTGGTGGCCGGTCTGCCAGTATCCGTGGAAATCATGGACTACAACGAGCACGCCATCGGTGCCGGTACCAATGCCAAGGCGGCAGCCTACATCGAACTGCGCGTGGCCGGCGGCCGCCCGGTGCATGGCGTGGGTATCGATGAGAACATCACCACCGCCAGCTTCAAGGCGCTGTTCAGCGCACTGAACCGCTCGCTCAGCCAGCAGGAAGCCAAGGCGGCCTGAGCCGTAGCGCAATGAACAGGAAAGCCCGCATCCTTTGATGCGGGCTTTTTTTTGCCTGTACCGGCCCTTTCGCGGGGCAAGCCCGCTCCTACAGATATTGCGCAGGCCCTGCGGCAAACATGGGAGAGGGGCGGCACAGGCAATGTACAAATCCCAGGCAAAAAAAGGGGCGCCGACCAAGCGCCCCATAAGCCGTAAAGCACACAACAGTTTCAGTTGGCGTCCAGCAGTGCCATCGCCTCGGCGCTGCACGCCTCGATCCGCGCCCAGTCGCCGTTCTTGATCCAGCTGCTGTCGAGCATCCAGGTACCACCCACGCACATGACGTTCGACAGCGCCATGTAATTGCGCACGTTGGCCGGGTTCACGCCGCCAGTCGGGCAGAAGCGAATATCGCCGAACGGGCCGGCAAAGGCCTTGATCGCCGCCACACCACCACTGATTTCCGCCGGAAACAATTTGAAGCGGCGGTAGCCCAAGGCATAACCCATCATGATTTCGGACGGCGTGCTGATGCCTGGCAGCAGCGGGATCTCGCTGTCGACACCGGCTTCGAGGATGTCCTGGGTGATGCCCGGCGTGACGACGAACTGCGCGCCAGCGGCTTCCACCGCTGCGAACATGCTGCGGTCGAGCACAGTGCCGGCGCCGACACATAGCGCCGGACGCTGCTCACGCAGTACCTGGATAGCCTTCAGGCCATGCTGCGAACGCAAGGTCACTTCAAGGGTGCGGATACCGCCAGCAGCCAGGGCGTCAGCCAGTGGCAGGATGTCTTCCTCACGGGCGATGGTGATTACCGGCAGGATGCGCGCCTGTTCGCAGATTGCATCGATCCGGGCGGCTTTATCCGCCATCGAAAGCTTGGGCTGTGGGCGTTCAAGGGTGGTCATGACAGTGGATCCTTGGCTCATGGGCACCAGTAGATGTCCAGGGGGTCGTGAAGAAAGGCGCGAATCGGCATTTCGGAAAGGTCGTTGCCCGCCAGCGCGGCGCGCAGGGTAGCGAGTTTGCCCGGGCCTTGCACGGACAGCGCGATGAATGCCGCGCTGGCCAGCAGTGAGCGGGTCATCGACAGGCGCTGGTGCGGCACGCTCGGGGCCAGCATCGGCAGGCAACGGCGCGTGCTGTTCGGGGCCAGGCCTGCGGCGAGGTTGGGGCTGCCCGGGAACAGCGAGGCGGTATGGCCATCGTCGCCCATGCCCAGCACCAGTGCATCGATCGGTGGCAGCTCGGCCAAGGCCTGGTCGGCACTGTCTGCGGCCGCGTCGAGGGTTCCGGCCTGCTGATAGAGCCCGACGAAGCGGGCCTTGCCGGCAGCGCCCTTGAGCAAGTGGCGGGCCAGCAGGCCGGCATTGCTGTCGGCGTGCTCCACCGGCACCCAGCGCTCGTCGGCCAGGCTGACGGTGACCTTGGCCCAGTCCAGCTGTTTGCCGGCCAGCTTCTCGAGGAACGACACCGGGCTGCGACCGCCAGACAACACCACACAGGCCTGGCCCTTGGCGGCAATGGCTGCACGCAGGCGTTCGGCCACGTCATGGGCCAGGCTTGCGGCCAGTGCATTGGCATCCGCCAGGTCGTGCACCTGCACGACCGCTGGCAGCTTCAATTCAGATATCGCCATACCACGACCTCCCATCGCGCGTGATCAATGCAATCGAGCTCATCGGCCCCCAGGACCCCGCCGCGTAAGGTTTGGGCGCATCGCCCGCGTTGCGCCAGCCGGCGATCAACTGGTCACACCACTTCCAGGCATACTCGATCTCGTCCTTGCGCACGAACAGGTTCTGGTTGCCGCGCATCACTTCGAGCAGCAAGCGCTCGTAGGCATCCGGAATCCGCGCACTGCGCCAGGTGTCGGAAAAATTCAGCTGCAGCGGGCCACTGCGCAGTTGCATGCCCTTGTCCAGGCCCTGCTCCTTGGTCATCACCCGCAAGGATATGCCTTCGTCCGGTTGCAGGCGGATGATCAGTTTGTTGCCGATCTGCAAACGCTGTTCCGGGGCGAAGATGTAGTGCGGCGTTTCCTTGAAGTGGATGACGATCTGCGACAGCTTCTGCGGCATACGCTTGCCAGTACGCAAGTAGAACGGCACGCCCGACCAGCGCCAGTTGCGAATGTCGGCGCGCAGGGCGACGAAGGTTTCGGTGTCGCTCTGGGCATTGGAATTGTCTTCTTCCAGGTAGCCCGGCACCGGCTTGCCGTCGCTATAGCCGGCGATGTACTGACCGCGCACCACCCGGGTGCTCAAGCCTTCGCCGGTGATCGGTGCCAGCGCCTTGAGCACCTTGACCTTCTCGTCACGGATGCTGTCGGCCGACAGCTCGCTGGGCGGGTCCATGGCAATCAGGCAGAGCAATTGCAGCAAGTGGTTCTGGATCATGTCGCGCAACTGGCCGGCCTTGTCGAAGTAGCCCCAGCGGCCCTCGATGCCGACCTTCTCCGCCACGGTGATCTCTACGTGGGAGATGGAATTCTGGTTCCACTGGGTTTCGAACAGGCTGTTGGCAAAACGCAGGGCGATCAGGTTCTGCACCGTCTCCTTGCCCAGGTAATGGTCGATGCGATAGACCCGGGTTTCAGGGAAGAAGCGCGCCACGGCATCGTTGACCCGCCGTGATGACTCCAGATCATGGCCGATGGGTTTTTCCAGCACCACCCGGGTGCGAGCGGCAAGGCCAGCCTTGTCGAGGTTCTCGCAGATGGCGCCGTAGACGGCCGCCGCCGTGGCAAAGTAGGCGATCAGCGGCTGCTCGGCAGCCAGTTGTTCGGCCAGGGCCTGGTAGCCCTCGGGCTGCAGGAAGTCCAGGTGCTGGTAGCGCAGGCGGCCGAGGAAGCGCCCCAACGCGGCGGGCTCGATTTCAGCTTCGGCCACATGCCGGCGCAGGTGCGTTTCAATGGTGTTCAGGTGAGCCTCGGCGCTGCCGGCCTCGCGGGCCAGCGCCAGCAGGCGGGTGTCCGCGTGCAGGAGGTTGGCACGGTCGAGCTGGTAGAGCGCAGGAAACAGCTTGCGCAATGCCAGGTCGCCAAGGGCGCCAAACAGGGCAAAGGTGCAAGGTTCGACACTGATCGCAGCCATGATGTTGGTTCTTTCCTAAAGTTGGTCTAGGAATACCGCTTTCACACACGGTTTTCAAGGGATAATGTAGTAAAAACCACAACATTACACGCAAGCGTTACAGACAAGTGGTACGCCAATCGCACCGACAGTACGATAGACGACCGTGCAAAAAGCCTGCTGCTCCCACAGCCGGCTGTCTTCTCGACCCAAGGACACACCCATGGACCGCGTGCGAAACCTCCTGGAACAGATCCAGGGACGCCTCGACGAGCTGAACAAGGCCGAACGCAAAGTCGCCGAAGTCATCCTGCTCAACCCGCAACAAGCCACCCGTTTCAGCATCGCCGCGCTGGCCCAGGCGGCCAAGGTCAGCGAACCGACTGTCAACCGCTTCTGCCGCTCGTTCGGCGTCAGCGGCTACCCGGAACTCAAGCTGCAGCTGGCGCAAAGCCTGGCCAGCGGCGCAGCGTATGTCAGCCGTGCGGTGGAAGCCGACGACGACCCGGCAGCCTACACCCAGAAAATTTTCGGCAGTGCCATCGCCTCGCTCGACAGCGCCTGCCAGCAACTGGACCCGCAACAGGTCAGCCGCGCCGTGGACATGATGATCCAGGCCCGGCAGATCCACTTCTTCGGCCTCGGCGCCTCGGCGCCGGTGGCCCTCGATGCCCAGCACAAGTTCTTCCGCTTCAACCTCGCGGTATCGGCCCATGCCGACGTGCTGATGCAGCGCATGCTGGCCTCGGTGGCACACACCGGCGACCTGTTCGTGATCATCTCCTACACCGGGCGCACCCGCGAGCTGGTCGAAGTAGCACGCCTGGCCCGGGAAAACGGCGCCTCGGTGCTCGGCCTGACCGCTGCCGGCTCGCCGTTGGCCCAGGCCTGCAGCCTGAGCTTGCACATCCCGCTGCCGGAAGACACCGATATCTACATGCCGATGACCTCGCGAATCATCCAGCTGACCGTGCTCGACGTGCTGGCCACCGGCATGACCCTGCGCCGCGGCGTGGACTTCCAGCCGCACCTGCGCAAGATCAAGGAAAGCCTCAACGCCAGCCGCTACCCGATCGAGGACGACGAACTCAACTGAGCCGGTGCGCCTGCAGCCGCAGGTGCGCTCGCTGCCCCGGCGCAAGGCTCAGGCCCTCGCCACTGCCACTGGCCGCCTCGACGCAGACAAAACCCTGGCACTCACGGCCGCTGACGCCCATCAGCGGCCGATTGCCCGGGTGCCAGACCACGGTATCGTCGCTGTCGCCGGTGTCGATGCACAGCTCCCGCTCCCAGGCCGGGTCCTGCAGCTGCACCCGTGGCGTGCCCGGGTAGACTTTCTGGCAGCCACCCTTGAGCTTGAGCGCGCCGTCTTCACGGCAGGCCTGGCGGCTCAGGCGGTCATAGCCTTCGATATCCTCGAGCCCAGACAGCGCTATCTCGGACACGTCGCTGATACGCCAGTAAGCCAGCAGCGCATGGCTCAGCTGGCAAGGTTCACTGTCCTGGTGCTCGGTGCTCAGGCTTAGTTCCATGCGGTTGCCGAGCCTGGCGTGCAGGTCTACCTGCCAGTCGCACAGGTCCAGCCGCCACTTCAGGCTGACGCCCTCCTCGTCTTCGCGGCTGTCCACCAGCTTCCAGTCCAGCAAGCGCGCCCAGCCATGGGCTGGCCACAGGTCTTCGCTGGGATGGCGGCCATACCAGGGCCAGCACACCGGCACACCACCGCGAATGGCGCCCACCTGCGGCCATTGCTCGGCGCACCACAGCCAGGGCCGCTCACCAGCTGGCTGGAAGTGCAGCAGTTGCGCGCCTTGGCGGCTGAATACCGCCTGGCAACGGGGATGGTCGATGATCAGCACATCGCGCTGCTGGTAACGCTCCCACTCGAATGTCGGCCGCGGCCGCTGCGAGGAAAAGAAGCGATGTAGCGGATGTTCAGGCATGGTTCCAAGCTCTTGTTGTTTGAGATAGCGCTATCTCGGCCCATCCCCGACAACCACTGCAAGCCAGTGGGTGCCGGGAGCCGAATTTGGATTGGCGTAAATTTACAACAAGTTCGCTTAGAAAGACGACTGAATCTTCAAACCTGCGACCAGCGCGTTGTCGACTTCGTCCACACCGCCCGGGCTCTTGATGTACTGCAGGTTGGGCCGCACGGTCAGCCAGTTGGTGACGTGGAAGCCGTAGTACAGCTCGGCGTTGTACTCGGTGCGCTGCAGCGGCACGAAGCCTGGGTTGTCGTAATCGTCGATACCGCTCTGGGCATTGAGCAGCTCGGCGCGTTTCTTCACGTCATCGTTCACATGAATGCGTGCCACGCCGAAGCCGATGTCGTCCTTGGGCCGGGCGTCGAAAGCCCCTTTGTAGACCAGGCCGACCTGCTGGTAGTTGTCGACCACGTTAGTGGCCTTGTCGTGCACAGTGAAGTTGGCGAACAGGCTCAGGCCGCGATTGATGTCGCCACCATGGGCGGTGACCTGCTGCTGCGCCACCACCCACCAGCCGTGCTTGCTCGAATGCGACTTGAAGTCCTGGCCGGTGACCGCCTGCGGGTTGCCGTTGACGTCTTCGAATACGTCATCGGCCTTGGCGGTGCTGTAGTAATAACCCAGGCGGTATTCACCCGGCAGGTCATTGACCTTGGGCGACCAGACCATCTCGACCGGCAGGATTGCCCCCTTGGTACCACTGCCACTGAGCTTGAAGCCGTTGCCGGTCTCCAGGTTCGACGGGTTCTGCTCGTAGGCGCCGACTTGTACGAAGAATTCCGGGGTGATGTTGTACTTGACCCGCAGTGCCCACTGGCTGACCGGCCAGTTGTACCAGATGCTGCCGACCCAGTTGCCCACCTGCGAGCCGCAGAAGGCCAGGTTCTGGAAGTCGCAGGGGAAGCTGTTGAAGTCCTCCCCCTCACCGAAGCGGCCGACTTTCACGTCCAGCGCACCGTCGAAGTACTTCTGCTTGACCCACATCTGCGTCAGCCGCCAGGTCTGGCCACGGCCCCACACTTCCTGCACCGAGCTGAACTGCCCGGCGCGCGGGTCGCTGATGCGGTCGTTGGACAGGTTGCGGCCACTGCGTTCGGTGATCGCCAGCTTGAACTCGGCATCGTGCCAACCGAGGATCTTCTGCAGATCCAGGTGGGCGCCAAGCGCGAACTGGTCACTGTAGCGGGCGGTCTTGTCGTCGTTGTAGCCGCCATGGAGGTTACCGGCCACCTCGCCCACGTAGTCGAGGGTGAAGTCGTAGCCCTTGTCCAGCAGTTCGGTGCGGGTACCGCCCCAATCGCCGGTCATCCATTTCGACTCGCTGGAAAATGCCTCGGCAGCCTGCACGCCGCTGCTGCCAACCACGGCAAGCAGGGCCAGTGAACCCAAGGTCCTGATGCGATTGCGCTGTTCCATCCCTTTGCGTCCTCTTTTTTCTTATTGATGGTGTAGACGAATTAGCGGCCCTTGAAGTGAGCCACGTTGTCCTTTACGGCAGTATTGCTGCTGGCCAGGTGCAAACGTTCGCCGCTGCCTTCGTCGAACAGCAGCACCCGTGCCGGATCGAACTGCAGGTGCAAGCTTTCGCCCACCCGGCAGGTGATGTCCGGCGCCAGGCGGCAGCAGACCTTGGTCTGGTTGAGGGTGACGAACACCAGCAGGTCCGGCCCGGTGGGCTCGGTCACCTGCACTTCGGCGCGGATACCGGGCAGGCCATTGCCCTCACCTGCGCCCAGGGCGATCTGCTCGGGGCGGATGCCGAGGATGATCTCGCGACCGTCGAGGTCATCGTTGGCCGGCCCCAACGGCAGTTCGCAGCGCGCCTGGCCACTGTCGAGCACCGCCAACAGGCGCCCGTCCTGCTTGGCCAGGCGCACTGGAATGAAGTTCATCGGTGGCGAGCCGATGAAGCTGGCGACGAACTGATTGGCCGGGTCGTTGTAGATCTGCTGTGGCGTGCCGAACTGCTGGATGATGCCGTCCTTCATCACCGCCACCTTGTCGCCCAGGGTCATAGCCTCGATCTGGTCGTGGGTGACATACACCGTGGTGGTCTTCAGGCGCTGGTGCATCAGTTTCATTTCAGTGCGCATCTCGACCCGCAGCTTGGCGTCGAGGTTGGACAGCGGCTCGTCGAACAGGTAGATCTTCGGCCGCCGCGCCAGCGCCCGGCCCATGGCCACTCGCTGTTGCTGGCCACCGGACAGCTGCGCCGGCTTGCGTGCGAGCAGGTGCTCGATCTGCAGCAGCTTGGCCACCCGCGCCACTTCTTCATCGATGGCCGACTGCGGCATCTTGCGAATCTTCAGGCCGAATTCAATGTTCTCGCGCACGCTCATGGTCGGGTACAACGCGTAGGACTGGAACACCATGGCGATGTCGCGATCCTTGGGGCTCATTCCGCTGACGTCCTGCTCGTCGATGAGGATCGCGCCGCCGGTAATGTCTTCCAGGCCAGCGATGCAGTTCATCAGGGTCGATTTGCCGCAGCCCGAGGGGCCGACCAAGATCAGGAATTCACCGTCCTTGATCGACAACTGAATGTCCTTGAGGGTGTCTGGCAGGCCGCTGCCGTAGGTCTTGTTCACATTGCGAAGTTCGAGCGTTGCCATGACTTACCCCTTGACCGCGCCGGCCGTGAGCCCGCGGACGAAATATTTGCCTGCCACCACGTAGACCAACAGGGTTGGCAGGCCGGCGATCATCGCCGCCGCCATGTCGACGTTGTATTCCTTGGCCCCAGTGCTGGTGTTGACCAGGTTGTTCAGGGCCACGGTGATCGGCTGTGAGTCGCCGCTGGAGAACACCACGCCGAACAGGAAGTCATTCCAGATCTGGGTGAACTGCCAGATCAGGCAGACCATGATGATTGGTGTCGACATCGGCAGAATGATGCGGCGGAAGATAGTGAAGAAGCCGGCGCCGTCCAGGCGCGCAGCCTTGACCAGTGCATCGGGGATGCTCACGTAGAAGTTGCGGAAGAACAGCGTGGTGAACGCCAGGCCGTAGACCACGTGCACCAGTACCAGGCCGCTGGTGGTGCTGGCCAGGCCCAGCTTGCCAAGGGTGAACGACGCCGGCAGCAACACTGTCTGGAACGGCAGGAAGCAACCGAACAGCAGCAGGCCGAAGAACAGCTGCGAGCCGCGAAAGCGCCACATCGACAACACATAGCCATTCAGTGCACCGATGCTGGTAGAGATCAGCACCGCCGGCACGGTGATCATGATCGAGTTCCAGAAGTAACCACTGACCGTGCCCCAGGCCTTGACCCAGCCGATGCCAGTGATCACGGCGGGCCAGCTCAGCAGGTTGCCGGTGCTGATGTCTTCCGGCGACTTGAAGCTGGTCAGCAGCATCACCACCAGCGGCACCAGGTACAACAGCACGGCGATCAGCAGCACCGCATGGATCGTGATGCGGCTCAGGCTCAGCGCTGGTTTTTCCGAAAGACTATGCATGGCGCTTGCTCCGCAGCTCCGAGTACAGGTACGGCACGAGGATCGCCAGGATCGCCCCGAGCATGAGGATGGCACTGGCCGAGCCCATGCCCATCTGGCCGCGGCTGAAAGTGAAGGAGTACATGAACATTGCCGGCAGGTCGGAGGAGTAGCCCGGGCCACCGGCTGTCATTGCCGCCACCAGGTCGAAGCTCTTGATGGCAATGTGCGAAAGAATCATCAGCGAACTGAAGAACACCGGGCGCAGGCTGGGCAGCACCACGGTCCAGTAGATGCGCGGCAGGCTGGCACCGTCGATCTGTGCAGCGCGGATGATCGACGGGTCAACCCCGCGCAGGCCGGCGAGGAACATCGCCATGATGAAGCCCGAAGCCTGCCACACCGCGGCGATCACCAGGCAGTACACCACCCGGTCAGGGTCGATCAGCCAGTCCAGGCGAAAGCCCTCCCAACCCCAGTCGCGCAGCAACTTGTCCAGGCCCATGCCGGGGTTGAGCAGCCACTTCCAGGCGGTACCGGTGACGATCATCGACAACGCCATGGGGTACAGGTAAATGGTGCGGATGAAGCCTTCGCGGCGGATGCGCTGGTCCAGCAGCACGGCAAGCAGCACGCCGATGGCGAGGCTGATGGTGATGAACAGGCCACCGAACAGCATCAGGTTCTTGCTTGCCACCCACCAGCGGTCGTTGTCGAACAACCGGGCGTACTGCGCCAGGCCTGCCCACTTGTAGGTCGGCAGAAAGGTCGAAGTGGTGAAGGAGAGGATGAAGGTCCACAGGATGTAGCCGTAGAAGCCCACCAGGACGATGAACATGCTCGGCGCCAGCACCAGTTTCGGTAGCCAGCGCTGCAGCGCATCCAGGGGGGAGGCCCGCAGTTGGGCGGTTGTTGTTGTCATGTTGTGAATCTCGAGGTACGGGCGGTGCTTTGCACCGCTTCGCGGGCATGCCCGCTCCCACAGTGGGCCTGCTCACCACAGGTCCTGGGCAGGGCGCCGAACCTGTGGGAGCGGGCATGCCCGCGAATGGCTTACTTGGCCGCCTTGATCGCCGCCGCCAGCTTCTTCGCCGCATCGGCCGGGTCGGCCTTGGGGTCATTGATGTAGTTGGTTACCACATCGAAGAAGGCGCCCTGCACGGCCAGCGTGGTGGCCATGTTGTGCGCCATGCTCGGCTGCAGGCCGCCGCTCTTGGCGTCGGCGAGGAAGTCCTTGGCGGAGGTCTGGGCACAGGCGTCGAAGCCGTACTTGCCCATGTCGGCAAGCATGTCGTTGCGCACCGGGATCGAGCCCTTGTTGATACTGAAGACCTTCTGGAAGTCTTCACCCAACACCTTGCGGGCGATGTCCTGCTGCCCGGCGGCAGTGCCCTTGTCGTTCTGCTTGAACACCACCAGCGAGTCGATGTTGTACAGGAATGCCTTGTCCGTGCCGGGGAACGGCACGCACTGGTAATCCTTGCCGGCGGTCTTCTTCGCCAGGGTCCACTCGCTCTTGGCCCAGTCGCCCATGATCTGCATGCCGGCCTTGCCGTTGATGACTTTGGCCGCTTCGAGGTTCCAGTCCTGGCCCTTGCCGTCAGGATCCATATAGGTGGCGACTTTCTTGAGTTCGGCGAGCGACTTGACCATCTCGGGGCCGGTCAGGGCTTTCTCATCCAACTCGACCAACGCTTTCTTGTAACCCTCCACCCCCATCACCGCCAACACCACGCTCTCGAAGACCGTGCTGTCCTGCCAGGGCTGGCCGCCATGGGCGAGAGGAATGAAACCGGCAGCCTTGAGCTTGTCGGCAGCGGCGTAGAATTCGTCGAGGGTGGTCGGTGCCTTGTCGATGCCGGCCTTCTTGAATACCTCAGGGTTGATCCACAACCAGTTGATGCGGTGGATGTTGACCGGCACCGCGACATAGTCACCGTCGTACTTCACGGTGTCGGCGACCTTCTTGTCGAGCAGCGAATCCCACTTTTCTTCCTTGGCGACGTCCTTGAGCACATCGGCGTCGAGCAGCCCGGTAGCGGCCCAGTCCTGGATGTCCGGCCCCTTGATCTGCGCGACACCAGGCGGATTGCCGGCTACTGCGCGGCTCTTGAGCACGGTCATGGCCGTGGCACCACCGCCACCTGCGACAGCGCCGTCCTTCCAGGTGAAGCCGTCTTTCTCGACCTGGGCCTTGAGCACATCCACAGCGGCTTTTTCGCCACCGGAGGTCCACCAGTGCACCACTTCGACGCTGCCTTTGGATTCGGCGGCGGAGGCACTGAGCGGCAAGAGCGAGGCGAGGGAGATCGCGGCAGCGAGGCGGAGAGTCGAATTCATCGGAGTACCTTTCTTGTTGTTATGCCGGGCAAGTCGATCGCTTGCATTGCATGGAGTCTAATCAGCGCGCCCGCCTCGCCAGGTAACGAAGCGATGCGCGAATGTCATCGTTTGGTTACATAACGCGAAATTGCCGTTGCCAGGCTGGGTGCCAGGGGTAAAACCGGCAGCAGAACCGCCTGATACGCGTGATACAGGTCCGGCTTGCCCGGCCAGATGGTGCCGGCAGGGCGATTGTTCGCATCGAGTTCGTGGTGCCAGCTGCCGCCGGCACGGTCGATGAAATGGTTGTCGATGAACCCCCAGAAACAGTGGTACCACTTCTCATAATTGGCTTCGCCGGTTCTGCGCAACAGCGCGGCGGCGGCAGCGCTCGCCTCGGCATGCACCCAGTGCAGGCGCTGTCTGACCACAGGGCGGTTGTCCCAGTCCAGGGTGTAGACGAAGCCAGGTTCGCCATCGGCATGCCAGGCGTGACGACAGGCGCTGTCGAACAGGCCACGGGCGCAGGCCAGCAGCCAATCGGGTACAGGGAGACCAGCCAAGTGCAGGCTGGCCTCCAGGTGCAGCAGCAGGCGTGCCCATTCCATGGCATGCCCCGGCGTTGTGCCGTAAGGGCGGAAGTGGTCGGCCGGATGCTCCAGGTTATAGTGCGGCACTGGCTGCCAGAACGCGTCGAAATGCTCGATGACCCGATGGCCGTTGGCAGCGGCATGGGTGTGGATGATGCGTTCGGCAATGCGCAACGCCCGTTGCAGCCACAGTGTGTTGCCGGTGGCATCGGCCAGGGCCAGGAACGCCTCGGTAGCGTGCATGTTGCTGTTGGCGCCACGGTAGGCTTCAGGCAGCTGCCAGGCGCGGGAGAAGGTTTCACGCAGGGCGCCCTCCTGCTCGCACCAGAAGTGCGCATCGATTACCCCTACGGCGTCCTCCAGCAACTGCTCAGCACCGGCCATCCCGGCCACCTTGGCGGAACTGGCGGCCAGCGCGACGAATGCATGCAGGTAGGCAGCCTTGCCACTGTCGTAGAGGCCTTCGGGGTGCGCGAACCAGCCATCGTAGCTGGCATCGCGCAACGCCCCGCGCAAGGCCGCGACTCCATGCTCGGCGTAAGCCTGGCAGCCAGGCACACCCTGGATGTGCGCGAGGGCGAAGCAATGGGTCATGCGTGCGGTGTTCATGGTTTCGGCGATGGCACCCGGCGCGAGGTTGCCCGACGCATCGAGGTTGCCGAAGCCGGCTGGCAACTTCGATGCCTTGGCGAAGGCCAGCAGGCACTGCCCTTCTGCCATGAGCCAGGCAGCATGAACCGGTGAATCCAGCCAGCTGCCGAACGGGAGATCGATGTGCTTCATGGGCCTGCGCGTTCCTTGCCAGTCGTCTGCGAAGTCTAGCCAGCCGTCCTGGCCGGGATGTCACGAAGGACTGTGGTTGTGTCACCAGTCGGTGACACGCCTCAATCCATGCCTCTTGGCAGATACAGCGTCACCCGCAAACCGCCTTCGCGCAGGTTGAGCAAGCTCACCTCGCCGCCGTGACTGTGGGCGATATTACGTGCGATGCCCAAGCCCAGGCCGTAGCCCTGCTGCTTGCCGGCCAGGCGAAAATGCGGCTCGAACACCTGCTCCATCTGCTGCTGCGGCACGCCGGGCCCCTGGTCATCCACTTGCAGCACGAAGCCCTCGGCGCTGTCGATGATCCGCAGGTGTGCCCGCTCGCCATACTTGATGGCATTGTCGATCAGATTGCCGATACAACGGCGCAGTGCCAGCGGCTTGCCCGGGTATGGCGACATGGCTTGCCCTTCGACGGTGATACGGCCGTCACCCAGATATGGCTCGGCGAGAATCTCCAGCACCTGATTGAGGTCTATCGGCTCGATGTTCTCGTGGATGTCAGTGTCCTTCACGCACTGCAGAGCCCCTTTGACCAGCAGCTCCAGCTCGTCGAGGTCCTGGCTGAACTTGGCCTGCAACCGCTCGTCCTCGAGCAGCTCTACGCGCAGGCGCAAGCGCGTGATCGGCGTGCGCAGGTCGTGGGAAATGGCGCTGAACAACTGCGAGCGCTCGGTCAGGTAACGGCTGATGCGCTCGCGCATGCTGTTGAACGCACGCCCCACTTCGACCACCTCGCTGCCGCCGCCTTCGGCCACCGGTGCCACATCGGCGCCCAACGACAGTTCGCGCGCGGCGCGTGCCAGGCGCTTGAGCGGCCAGCTCTGCCAGTGCACCAGCAAGCCGATGAACAGCAGCAGCAAGACGGTGGTCAGGACGATGAAGCCGATCTGCTGACGCGGCAGGCGTTCGGTTTCGAGGCTGGTGTAGGGTTCGGGCAGCAAGGAGGCGATGTACAGCCATTCGCCCTGGTCCAGGCGGATCTGGGTCACCAGCACTGGCGGGTTGAGCGGCTCCAGGGTCAGCGAGTAATGCGCCCACGAGCGCGGCAGCTCATCGAGCTTCAGGCCACTGTTGAAGATGCGCAGGTCATCGGGGGCGACGAACTCGACGGAGATCTCCATCTGTTCGCCAAGCCGCTCGTGAAGCACGTCCTGGAACACGTCGATCACCGCCTGCTTGCGTGGCGTGATGGGCAACACCGGCATGTCCAGCGGCTTGTCGTTGAGCGACACGAAGAAGCGCGTGCCGCCCATGCTGCGCAACTGATCGAGCACCATCGGCCGATAGGCCACCGGCAGCGAGCGGAAGTAGCTGACGCTGGCGCTCATGGAATGGGCCAGGCTGCCGGCACTGGCGCGCAGGCCCTGCAGCTGGCTGGCACGCAGCTGGGCGACCCAGATCAGGCTCGACAGGCCCTGAGCCAACAGCACCACGAGCAAGGTCAGCAGCAGCATGCGCCCCAGCAGCGAGCGCGGTAGCAGGCGCCAGCGCCGCTCAGGAAGCGCAGCAGACATGGGCAGCCAGCAGGTAACCACTGCCACGCACGGTGCGGATCAGCCGCGCAGGCTTTTCGGTGTCGCGCAGGCGCTGGCGCAGGCGGCTGACCGCCATGTCGACGATGCGATCCAGCGGCATCGGCTCGCGGCCTCGGGTGGCGTTGCCGATGGTGTCGCGGTCGAGGATCTGTTGAGGGTGATCGAGAAACAGCTTGAGCAAGGCGAAGTCGGCACCGGACAGAATCACCTCTTCACCATCGCGGTGGAACAGCCGATGGCTGACGGTATCCAGACGCCAGTCGTCGAAAGCCAACACGACACTGACAGGGGCGGCTTGGCCGAACTCACTGCGGCGCAACAGGGCCTTGATCCGCGCCTGCAATTCACGTGGGCTGAATGGCTTGCCCAGGTAGTCATCGGCGCCCAGCTCCAGGCCGATGACGCGGTCGGCTTCATCGGAGCTGGCGGTCAGCATGATGATCGGTACCCGTGACTGGCGCGGGTGCTGGCGCACCCAGCGGCACAGGCTGAAGCCATCTTCGTCGGGCAACATGACGTCGAGGATCACCAGGTCGCAGGGAGCGTTTTCCAAGGCGCGACGAAAACCCTGGCCATCGGCTTCGGCGTGGACCTGGAAGCCGGCACGGCTCAGGTAGGTTTGCAGCAATTCACGAATTTCCTGATCGTCATCGACCATCAGGATGGACTTTCCGGCAGTGCTCAAGGTATCCCGCCCTCTTGTTGTTGCAGGTCTTTCTCGCCTGCTGTCGCGGTGCAGCCGATCGAGCGTATCAGTGATCCAGGGTTTGCTGCAGTGCCACCCCGGCTCCGAGCAAGCCAGAGAACTCGGCAGTTACCAGCCAAACCGGCACACCTGCAAAATAACCACTCATGCAGCCCTTGTCGGCAAAGCTGGCGGCAAATCCGCTACGCAGGAACAGCTCGGCAAAGCGCGGGATCACGCCGCCGACAATATAGACCCCGCCGCGCGCGCCCAGGGTCAGGACATTGTTACCGGCCACACGCCCGAGGAAGCGGCAGAACTGCTCGATCACCGCCAGCGCCCGTGGCTCGCCGCCCAGCGCCGCATCGGTGATCTGCGCAGGCGTTGTGTGTCGGGGCGTGTCGCCATCCAGTGCGCACAGGGCCTGATACAAACGCACCAGGCCACCACCGCTCAGCACGGTCTCGGCGCTGACGTGGCCGATCTGGCTGTGCAGCTGCTGATGGATCGCCGCCTCGCGGGCGTTGCCCACCGGCAAGTCGACATGCCCGCCTTCACCCGGCAGCGCCTGCCAGTGCTGCTCGCCCAGGCGCAACAGGCTGCCGACCCCCAGGCCGGTGCCCGGGCCGATCACCAGCGCGGGCCGCGCCGGGTCTGCCTTGCCTGGGCAGACCTCACGGTACTCACCGGGTTGCAGGCGGGTCATGCCCAGGGCCTGGGCAGAAAAGTCGTTGATCAGCAGCAGCCGCTCGACCTGCAAGGTCTGGCAGAACGCCTTGTGGCTGAGCCGCCAGTGGTTGTTGGTAAAGCGGAATTCATCGCCATCCACCGGCCCGGCCACCGCCAGGCACACCCCCGCGAGGCCACCACGGGCAATGCCGTGGCCTTGCAGGTAAGCCTCGATGGCCTGCTCCGGGCTGGTGTAATCCGCCGTGGCGAAGACCTTCACCTGGTACAGCTGGTTGTCACGCCACAACGCAAAGCGGGCATTGGTGCCACCGATGTCGCCAACCAGCAGGTCCTTCATTTGAGGTTCTCCAGAGCCGAGGTAAAGGCGCTCGCGCCCTGCTCTGCCGGGCTGAATGCCATGCGCATGAAGCCGAACAGCTCACGGCCGCAGCCCAGGTCGTTGCCCTGAGGCGCGGGCGGCAGGTCACGACCGGCCAGCTCTTCTGCCGACACCATCACCCGCAGCGTGCCTTCGACACCATCGACCCGCACGATATCACCATCGCGCACGCGTGCCAGCGGGCCACCATCGAACGCCTCGGGGCAAACGTGGATGGCCGCCGGGATCTTGCCCGAGGCGCCCGACATACGCCCGTCGGTCACCAGCGCAACCTTGTAGCCACGGTCCTGCAGCACGCCGAGGAACGGCGTCAGCTTGTGCAGCTCGGGCATGCCGTTGCAGCGCGGGCCCTGGAAGCGCACCACGGCAACGAAATCGCACTCCAGTTCACCGGCCTTGAAGGCATCGGCCAGCGACTGCTGGTCATGGAACACCCGTGCCGGCGCTTCGACCACCTGATGCTCAGGCGCTACTGCCGAAACCTTCATCACGCCTCGGCCCAGGTTGCCTTCCATCACCCGCAGGCCACCTTCGGCCGAGAACGGCCGTGCCACCGGGCGCAGGATGCTCTCGTCCAGGCTCTGCTGCGGCCCTTCGCGCCACACCAGCTTGCCGTTGTCGAGGAACGGCTCCTGGGTGTAGCGGCGCAGGCCGTGGCCAGCCACGGTGTTGACGTCTTCGTGCAACAGGCCGGCATCGAGCAGTTCACGGATCAGGAAGGCCATGCCGCCAGCGGCCTGGAAGTGGTTGATGTCGGCCTTGCCGTTGGGGTAGACGTGGGACAGGGTCGGCACCACCTCGGACAGGTCGGCCATGTCTTGCCAGGTCAGCTGGATGCCGGCCGCCTGGGCGATCGCCGGGATGTGCAGGGTGTGGTTGGTCGAGCCGCCGGTGGCGTGCAAGGCGACGATGGAGTTGACCAGCGCTTTCTCGTCGACGATCTCGCCCAGCGGCATGAAGCTGCCGCTGGCCTTGGTCATGCGCGTGACCTGTTGCGCTGCCTCGGCGGTCAGGGCATCGCGCAGCGGGGTGTACGGGTTGACGAACGAGGCGCCTGGCAGGTGCAGGCCCATGACTTCCATCACCAGCTGGTTGGTGTTGGCGGTGCCGTAGAAGGTACAGGTGCCGGGGCTGTGGTAGGACTTCATTTCCGATTCCAGCAGCTCCTCGCGGCTGGCCTTGCCTTCGGCATAGCGCTGGCGCACGTCAGCCTTCTGCTTGTTGGAAATACCGGAAACCATCGGCCCGCCCGGCACGAAGATGGTCGGCAAGTGGCCGAAGCGCAGCGCGCCCATCATCAGCCCGGGGACGATCTTGTCGCAGATGCCGAGCATCAGCGCAGCGTCGAACATGTTGTGCGACAGCGCTACCGCAGTGGACATAGCGATCACTTCGCGGCTGGCAATGGCCAGCTCCATGCCTGGCTCGCCTTGGGTCACGCCGTCGCACATTGCCGGCACGCCACCGGCGAACTGGCCGACCGAGCCGACCTCGCGCAGGGCCTGCTTGATCTGGTCAGGGAAATGCAGGTACGGCTGGTGCGCCGAGAGCATGTCGTTGTAGGACGAGACGATGGCGACGTTGGCCGCGTTCATCAACCGCAGGGTCTGCTTGTCCTCGGCACCGCAACCGGCCACGCCATGGGCGAAGTTGGCGCACTGCAGGCTGGCACGCATGGGCCCGTCACTGGCCGCGCCACGAATCAGCTGCAGGTAGCGTTCGCGGGTGGCTCGGCTGCGTTCGATCAGCCGCTGGGTGACCTCAAGGATGCGCGGATGCATGTACTGGACTCCAGGCTAATTGTAAGGGCGGTTTACCGGGCATTTACCCTCCAAACGATTGCGGCCTAGGCTCAAGGTAGAGGGGCTCGCGATATCGGGGGAGGCACTGTGCCCAACCACTCGTTGTATGTTTAAACAAAATACTGCCATCAAAAAGGCTTGTTTTCTATCTTCGAGTGAATAATCTTGTAATTCCAACAACAAAACCGTTTCAGTGAACCGCCTTTTTGCCACAGGTTTCACTCGGACCGCCAGAGGTACTGCCATGACCCTACGTATCGCCATCAATGGATTCGGCCGCATCGGGCGCAATGTCCTGCGCGCACTGTATACCCAAGGCTACCGCCAGGACCTGCAGGTCGTCGCCATCAACGACCTGGGTGACAGCGCGATGAACGCCCACCTGCTCAAATATGACAGCGTCCACGGCACATTCGATGCGCTGGTCGAGGCCGACCATGAAAGCCTGACGGTCAATGGTGACCGTATCGCGGTCAGTGCCATCCGCAACCCGGCCGAACTGCCCTGGAAGGCCGAAGCGATCGACGTGGTGTTCGAATGCACCGGGCTGTTCACCGACCGTGCCAAGGCCGCCGCGCACCTGGCTGCGGGCGCCGGCAAGGTGATCGTCTCGGCGCCGGGCAAGGGCGTCGATGCCACCGTGGTGTACGGGGTCAACCACGATATCCTGCGGGCTTCGCACCAGGTCATCTCCAACGCCTCGTGCACCACCAACTGCCTGGCGCCGATCGCCCAGGTGCTGCACCGCGAGTTCGGCATCGAACAGGGGCTGATGACCACCATCCACGCCTACACCAACGACCAGGTGCTGACCGACGTCTATCACAGCGACCCATACCGCGCCCGCTCGGCCACCCAGTCGATGATCCCGAGCAAGACCGGCGCCGCCGAAGCCGTGGGCCTGGTGCTGCCGGAACTGGCCGGCAAGCTCACCGGCATGGCGGTGCGGGTGCCGGTGATCAACGTGTCGCTGGTCGACTTGACCGTCAACCTCAAGCGCGAGGCCACCGCCGAGCAGGTCAACCAGCTGTTCCTCGAAGCCAGCCGGCACTCCAAGGTGCTCGGTTACAACGCCCTGCCGCTGGTGTCGTGCGACTTCAACCACAACCCGCTGTCGTCGATCTTCGATGCCAACCATACCCGCGCCAACGGGAGGATGCTCAAGGTGCTGGCTTGGTATGACAACGAGTGGGGGTTCTCCAACCGGATGCTGGATAACTGTCTGGCATTGGCCAGCGCGCGCTGAAGGGCTCCTGACTGGAGATTTTTGCCGCTTATGAGACCGAGCGCTGCGCGGGCGGCGCTCGGTCTCATAAGCGCTGAGAATCCCAAGTCGAACACCCCGCCCCCATACAATCTTTACCTTTTTCTAACAAATCCAGGCTTGACCTGACTACGAGATGATAAGCATTATCATTAACCTTTCGTCGGCCAGGTCACCCCGTGAGTCAGTCCCGGTTCAACTCCGTCTTCCTCGTCCAGCGCCTTTCCCTGCTGCGCACCCTGCAACGCATGGTAGGCAACCCCAACACCGCCGAGGACCTGCTGCAGGAAACCTACCTGCGGGTGTCCCGCGCCTTGGGCGAGCGGCCCATCGAACACCTCGAGCCCTTCGTGTTCCAGACCGCCCGCAACCTCGCCCTGGACCACCTGCGCACGCGGCGGGTGCAGTCGCGCATGCTGGTCGACGATGTGCCCGACGAGGTGCTGCACAATGTCGCCTCCCCGCTGGGTAGCAGTGAGGACGCCGCCCACGCCGAACAACTGCTCAAGCACCTGAGCGTCAGCCTCAACCAGCTGACCGAGCGCCAGCAGCGCATTTTCATCCTCAGCCGCCTGCACGGCGCCAGCTACCTGGAAATTGCCGAGCAACTGCAGGTCTCGGCCAGCACGGTACAGAAGGAACTGAAACTGATCATGGCCATCTGCATGGGCGTGGCCGACCGTCTCAAATGAGCCGACCGCAGGCGTGCCGAATGCTGCATGGCGCTTGCCATGCTTCGCCCAAGCCTTGATCATTCGCAAAAATACCTGCAAGGACCCACCGTGACCGACAGCCCCGTCACTCGCCCGCCAGCCACCGGGCCCGACGCCCGCGCCCGTGCGCTGGACGAGGCGCTGGACTGGCTCGTTCGCCTGCAGTGCGCCAGCGAAGCCGACACCCTCGCCTTCGAGCAATGGCTCAGCGCAGCTCCGGAAAACGCCGAGGCCTATGTCGAGGCTGAAGCCTTGTGGAACGGCACCCCGCTGCGCCAGGCCGCCATGCACATGCACCAGCACCAGCGCCGCTCGCTGCGCGGCCGCCTGCGCGCGCACTGGAAGCCACTGGCGACCGCCGCCGTGCTGTTGGTGGGGCTGTTCACCTTCGGCAACCTGCCGGTGCGCCTGCAGGCCGACCACCTGACCGTGGTCGGTGAACGCCAGCGTCTGGAGCTGGATAACGGCGCCAAGGTCCTGCTCAACACCAATTCCGCCTTCGCCAGCGACCAGCAGGGCGGCCGCCAGGTCGCACGCCTGCTACAAGGCGAGGCGTACTTCCAGGTGCCCGGTGGCGCCCAGCTGCCGCTGGAAGTGCAGGCAGGCCCCGTGCGTGCACAGGTACGCGACACCGATTTTGCCGTGCGCTACCTCGACGGCGAGGCACAGGTTCGCGTGCAGCGCGGCGACGTCGACCTGCAGGGGGCACTCGACCAGCGCATCCGCCTCAGTGCCGGCGACAGCATCAGTGTCGGCCCGCAGGGTTTCGGCCAGCGCCAGCGCCCGGACATGCACAGGGACCTGGCCTGGGTCGACGGCCGCCTGGTGTTCGAGAACTGCCCGTTGAGCCAGGTGCTGGCCGAAGTGCGCCGCTATTACCCTGGCTGGATCATCAACCGCAACGACCACCTCGGCGACATGGCGGTGACTGGCAACTACCGCCTCGATCAGCCGTTGGAAACCCTGCGCGCCCTGGCCCACATCACCTCGGCGCAACTGCACGAATTACCCGCCGTGGTGATCATCAACTGAGCGACAAGTTTTTTTACGCGATCGCGTCTCCCCGCTCGTCTCGTTATAGCCAATGCAACTGATTCTTGTTTAAAAACAAGAACGGTAATCACCTATAACAGTTCGCGCGTCAGGGAGCGCTTTCGATGTCCACAGGTCCATCTCGCCCGTCCACCCTTCCCCGCCGTACCGGTCAGCTGTCGCTGCTGACACTGGCTCTGCTCGCCAGCGGTGCCTGCAGCCTGCCGGCGCTGGCCGCCGAACCGGCCCAGGCCAGCAGCCCGCGCATGGGCGACTACCGCTTCAGCATCGCCCAGCAGCCGCTGGTCGAAGCGATCAATGCCTTCAGCAAGGTCACTGGCTGGCAGGTCGGCTTCAGCGCCGAACTGGCCGACGGCGTGGCATCGCCGGGTGTACAGGGTTCGCTGGCGCCGGAAGCTGCACTCAAGCGCCTGCTCCAGGGCACCGGCCTGGGCTTGCGCAAGATCAGCAACGGCAACGTGGTGCTCGAACGACAGTCGGCGGGCAACGTCATCGCCCTGCAGCAGATGACCGTCAGCGCCACCCGTAGCGCCCAGGACGTGAGCCAGGTGCCAAGCACCGTGAGCGTGCAGACCCGTGAGCAACTGGACCGGCAGAACGTCAACAACATCCAGGAGCTGGTGCGATACGAACCGGGTGTCTCGGTGGGGGGCACCGGCCAGCGCAGCGGCCTGAACGGCTACAACATCCGCGGCATCGACGGTGAGCGCGTGCTCACCCAGGTTGACGGCGTATCGATCCCCGACAGCTTCTTCTACGGCCCTTACGCCCAGACCCAGCGCAACTACGTCGACCCCGAGATCGTCAAGCGCGTGGAGATACTCCGCGGCCCGGCTTCGGTGCTGTACGGCAGCAACGCCATCGGCGGCGCGGTAAGCTACTTCACCCTCGACCCGGACGATATCATCAAGCCAGGCAAGGACGTCGGCGCGCGCCTGAAGACCGGCTACAGCTCAGCCGATGAGAGCTGGCTGACCTCGGCTACCGTGGCTGGCCGCACCGGCGATTTCGACGGCCTGCTGCACCTGAGCCAGCGCAATGGTCACGAAACCGAATCCTACGGTAGCCATGGTGGCACCGGCCTGTCGCGCACCGAGGCCAATCCGCAAGACGTGCGCACTACCAACGTCCTGGCCAAGCTCGGCTGGAACTACGCCGACGATGCCCGCCTGGGGTTGACCTACGAACGTTACAAGGATGACCGCGACCAGAACATCCTCAGCGCCGTCGGTGGCCCGTTCACCAACGGCACCGGCCTGGGCATGTACCGCAGCCGCACCGGCAACGACACCGTGACCCGTGAGCGCTTCGGCATCAACCATGAGTTCGGCCTGGATTCGCTGGTCGCCGACCACGTGAAATGGAGCCTGAACTACCAGATCGCCAAGACCGACCAGAGCACCGAGGAAGTCTACTTCCCGTTCAGCCGCACCGTGCTGCGCACCCGCGACACCACCTACAAGGACCGCCAGTGGGTGTTCGACGCCCAGCTGGACAAGGCCTTCAGCGTCGGCGCCACCGACCACCTGCTGACCTACGGCACCACCCTCAAGCACGAGAAGGTCACCGGTTCGCGCAGTGGCACCGGCACCTGCCTGGCAGTCGGTGGCACCTGCCGCGTCATCGGCCAGGTCAGCACCAGCGATGCCCAGGCACTGGTTAGTGACTTCCCGGACCCGACCGTGAACACCTACAGCCTGTTCGTGCAGGATGAAATCCGCTGGAACAACTGGACCTTCATGCCCGGCGCGCGCTACGACTACACACGCATGGAGCCGAAGTTCACCGAGGAGTTCCTGCGTGGTATCCAGGGCTCAGGCACCGCTCCAAACAGCCTCGACGACTCGGACAAGAAGTGGCACCGCGTCTCGCCCAAGTTCGGCCTGACCTATGCCTTCAACGACCACTACACCTGGTACGGCCAGTACGCCGAAGGTTTCCGTACCCCGACGGCAAAGTCGATGTACGGGCGTTTTGAAAACCCGACCCTGGGCTACAGCGTGCAGGGCAACCCCGGCCTCGAACCGGAAAAGAGCAAGAGCTACGAAACCGGCCTGCGCGGCAACTTCGACGCCGGCAACTTCGACGTGGCGGTGTTCTACAACAAGTACCGCGACTTCATCGACGAAGACGCCGTACAGTCGGCCAACCTGGAAACCACGTTCCAGGCCAACAACATCAAGCACGCCACCATCAAGGGCGCCGAGATCAAGGGCCGCCTGAACCTCGACCACTTCGGTGCGCCGCAGGGCCTGTACACCCAGGGTTCGATCGCCTACGCCTATGGCCGCAACGATGACAACGGCCAGCCGCTGAACAGCGTCAACCCGCTGACCGGCGTGTTCGGCCTGGGTTACGAGCAGCCGAACTATGGTGGCCTGCTGAGCTGGACCTTGGTCAAGCGCAAGACCCGTGTCGACGACACCACGTTCTTCGCGCCGGACGGCCAGAGCTCGCAGTTCCGCACTCCGGGTTACGGCGTGCTGGACCTGAGCGGCTTCTACAAGGTGACCGACGACGTCACTGTCAACGCTGGGCTGTACAACCTGACCGACAAGAACTACTGGCAGTGGGATTCGGTGCGTGGCTACGACGGCCAGGGTGAAGCTGGCGTGACCCAGCCGGCCAACCTCGACCGCCTGACCATGCCGGGGCGCAACTTCGCCGTCAATGTGGTGTGGGATATCTGATGTAGGGCTATAGCGTTGCGGCGCCTGTGGGATCGCGCGGCGCGCGATCTCACAGGCGCTGCAGCACTCAAGACAGACCCAAGTTTTTTTACTCTCCCCGCCCCGCTGTTTCGTCTTGTCACTAGACGCCCTCATTTACCAAGGACACGCCCATGACCGACCGCCCAGCCCTGCGCTCGCAACGCCTGAACCAGGCCACCCACGCTCCGCACAGCGAGCTCGACGCCCTGGTCAAATCCCATGCGCCATTCGACAGCCGCGAAAGCTTCGCCCGCTTCGTCGTCGCCCAATACCTGTTCCAGGCCGAACTGCAGGCCCTGTACAACGACCCGCAACTGATCGCCATCGTCCCTGACCTGGCCGAGCGCTGCCGCGCCGAACAGGCCCGCCTGGATCTCGCCGACCTGAACACCGAAGTCCCGGCCGCCGTTCCCGGTGCCCTGCACAATCCGACCCTGGGTGAAGCCATGGGCTGGATCTTCGTCTCGGAAGGCTCCAAACTTGGCGCTGCGTTTCTGATCAAGCGTGCCGTGGCCCTGGAGTTGTCCGACAGCTTCGGTGCCCGCCACCTCGGCGAGCCGGCCGGTGGCCGTGCCGAAGGCTGGAAGCAGTTCACCCGTATCCTCGATGGCCTGGAGCTGTCGCCCGAGGAAGATGCCGCCGCCGAGCGTGCAGCAGTTGCCGCCTTCGAGCGCTTCACCGAACTGCTCAAGCATGCCTATGCCGCGGATGCCGCGCTGGCCTGAGACGCATCAACCGGCCGCCTCTCCGGTGGCCGGACGTTTTTTGCAGTGAGACCATGACCCGACCCGCCCGCTCGAAACTGTCCCGCCTGCTATATGGCATCCTGGCTTACGTAAGCTTGGGGATAGGCCTGGTCGCCATCGTCATCCCCGGCCTGCCGACCACCGAGTTCATCCTGCTGGCCGCCTGGGCCGCGACGCGCAGTTCGCCGCGCCTGTCTGCCTGGCTGGAAAACCATCGCCTGTTCGGGCCGATCCTGTACAACTGGCGCAACGGCAAGGTGATCCAGCGTCGTGCCAAGGTCAGTGCCACCGTCAGCATGCTGCTGTGCGCAGGCTTGATGCTGGTCTTCCTCGAGCACCACTGGCCGGTGTTTCTGGCGATTGCCGGCATGACCCTGGGCAACCTGTGGATCTGGTCTCGCCCTGAACAGCCCTGCCCCTCTACCTCACAAGCTCAACAGCCCTGAATACAGCAGGTAGGCAGCCAGCGCCGCGCCCGCCAGCACTGCCGCGAAAATCAGCTTCTCCCAGGTGGTGAACAGCGTCTGCCCTTGCTCGTGCTTGGCCCGGGCAAAGAGGATTACCCCTGGGGCATAGAGCAGTGCCGACAGCAGCAGGTACTTGAGGCCGCCCGCATACAGCAGCCACACCGCATACAGCAGCGCCAGCGCGGCCACCAGCAGGTCCTTGCGCCGCAGCCCTGCCTGCCCTTCGTAGCTTTCCCCGCGCCAGGCCAGCAGCACGGCATAGGCCGCCGACCACAGATAGGGCACCAGAATCATCGACGATGCCAGGTAGATCAGGCTGGTATAGGTACCTTCTGAAATCAGCGTGATCAGCAGGAAGCCCTGGATCATGCAGTTGGTCAGCCACAGGGCATTGGCCGGCACATGGTTGGCGTTCTCCTTGGCCAGGAAGCGCGGCATGGTCTTGTCACGCGCCGTGGCGTAAAGAATTTCTGCACACAGCAGGGCCCACGACAGCAAGGCACCGAGCAGCGATACCGCCAGGCCAATACTGATCAGCAAGGCCCCCCAAGGGCCGACGATATGCTCCAGCACCGAGGCCAGCGACGGGTTCTGCAACCCGGCCAGCTCCGGCTGGGTCATCACCCCCAGCGACAACACGTTGACCAGCACCAGCAGCGCCAGCACCCCGAGAAACCCGATCACCGTGGCCTTGCCGACGTCCGAGCGGCGCTGCGCCCGCCCGGAATACACACTGGCGCCCTCGATACCGATGAACACGAACACCGTGACCAGCATCATGTTGCGCACCTGGTCCAGCACATTGCCGAACTGTGGATTGCTCAAGCCCCAGATATCACGGGTGAAGATGTCGGCACGGAAGGCAAAGGCGGCGATGACCACGAAGATCAGCAATGGCACCACCTTGGCCACGGTGGTCACCTGGTTGATGAACGCCGCTTCCTTGATGCCACGCAGCACCAGGAAGTGCACCGCCCACAACAGCAGCGAGGCACAGCCGATGGCAATGGGCGTGTTGCCTTCGCCAAACACTGGGAAGTAGAAGCCCAGGGTGCTGAACAGCAGCACGAAGTAACCAACGTTGCCCAGCCAGGCGCTGATCCAGTAACCCCAGGCGGAAGAGAACCCCATGTACTCGCCGAAGCCGGCCTTGGCATAGGCATATACCCCCGAGTCCAGCTCGGGCTTGCGGTTGGCCAGGGTCTGGAACACGAAGGCCAGTGCCAGCATGCCCACTGCCGTGATCGCCCAGCCGATCAGCACAGCGCCGACATCGGCACGGGCGGCCATGTTTTGCGGCAGCGAGAAGATGCCGCCACCAATCATCGAGCCCACCACCAGTGCAATCAGTGCACCCAGTCGCAGCTTTTGTCCGGGTTCGCTCATGGGGCTTCCTTTTTTACGTGCTGTCATGCGTTTGCAACAGTCATGGGCACCATATAAATGCTGTTACTTATATGGCCAAAACCATTAAACCTATAGCATTAATAACCATAATGTCTATCGCCACATTCCCTGTAAAACTAGCAGCTGCCAGGCAACCGGAAAAGAATCTGATAAAACTCGAAATTCTTGTGAAAAATTTGCGAACGCGGCAAAAACGGCTAGCGTCAGAAGTCGCAGGCCAAACGGAGCGTTTGCTCTAGAAGGACATGGAGATGCCAGCGCAAAGGGCCTGCAGCTGAGCAGTCGGCACTCTCCAGGAGTTGCGCGTAGGAAATTTCCTACCTCGCATCGCCAAGCACTGACCTGAGTCAGGTCTTGGCCCAGGCGTCGGATTTATTCTGTCGTCAACTTTCTCCTGGCAGGAGTTGTTAAATGTCTGATTCATCCGGAAAACTAAAACTCGGCGCGTTAGTTGCTCTCGTAGTCGGTTCGATGATTGGTGGCGGGATCTTCTCGCTGCCGCAAAACATGGCCGCCAGTGCGGGGGTTGGGGCGGTATTGATTGGCTGGGCGATCACTGCGGTCGGCATGCTGACCCTGGCGTTCGTGTTCCAGACCCTGGCCAACCGCAAGCCTGACCTGGACGGCGGCGTATACGCCTACGCCAAGGCCGGCTTCGGCGACTACATGGGCTTTTCTTCAGCCTGGGGCTACTGGATCAGTGCCTGGCTGGGCAACGTTGGTTACTTCGTGCTGCTGTTCAGCACCCTCGGTTATTTCTTCCCGGTCTTCGGAGAAGGCAACACCCCGGCGGCGATCATCGGTGCCTCGGTGCTGCTCTGGGCCGTTCACTTCCTGGTACTGCGCGGCATCAAGGAAGCGGCGTTCATCAACCTGGTCACCACCGTGGCCAAGGTCGTGCCGCTGGTGCTGTTCGCCTTGATCTGCCTGTTCGCCTTCAAGCTCGACATCTTCACCGCCGACATCTGGGCGGTGGGCACGCCAGACCTGGGCAGCGTGATGAACCAGGTGCGCAACATGATGCTGGTCACCGTGTGGGTGTTCATCGGCATTGAGGGCGCAAGCATCTTCTCGTCCCGTGCGGAAAAACGCTCAGACGTGGGCAAGGCCACGGTCATCGGCTTCGTCACCGTGCTGCTGTTCCTGGTACTGGTCAACGTGCTGTCGCTGGGCATCATGACCCAACCGGAGCTGGCCAAGCTGCAGAACCCGTCGATGGCCGCCGTGCTTGAACACGTGGTCGGTCACTGGGGCGCGGTGCTGATCAGCGTCGGCCTGATCATCTCGCTGCTCGGGGCCCTGCTGTCGTGGGTGCTGCTGTGCGCCGAGATCATGTTCGCCGCCGCCAAGGACCACACCATGCCGGAGTTCCTGCGCCGCGAGAACGCCAACCATGTGCCGGCCAACGCCCTGTGGCTGACCAACGCCATGGTGCAGATCTTCCTGGTCATCACCCTGTTCTCCAGCAGTACCTACCTGTCGCTGATCTACCTCGCCACCTCGATGATCCTGGTGCCCTACTTGTGGTCGGCGGCTTATGCCTTCCTGCTGGCGCTGCGCAGCGAAACCTACGAACAAGCCCTGGCAGAACGCAAGAAAGACCTGTTCATCGGCGCCATCGCCCTGCTGTACGCCATCTGGCTGCTGTATGCCGGCGGCGTGAAATACCTGCTGCTCTCGGCCCTGCTCTACGCCCCTGGCGCGATCCTGTTCGCCAAGGCCAAGCGTGAAGTAGGCCAACCGATCTTCACCAACGTGGAAAAACTGATCTTCGCAGCCGTGGTCATCGGCGCCCTGGTGGCAGCCTTCGGCCTGTATGACGGCTTCCTGACCCTTTGACCCACGTCCTCGTTCAATTGGAGGAATGAAACCATGTCCGCTGAAAAACAGAAGTACGGTGTCCACTCCGAAGCCGGCAAACTGCGCAAGGTAATGGTTTGCGCACCGGGCCTGGCACACAAGCGGCTGACGCCAAGCAACTGTGATGAATTGCTGTTTGACGATGTGATCTGGGTCGATCAGGCCAAGCGTGACCATTTCGACTTCGTGACCAAGATGCGCGAGCGCGGCGTCGACGTGCTGGAAATGCACAACCTGCTGACCGACATCGTCCAGCAACCCGAAGCCCTGAAGTGGATCCTCGACCGCAAGATCACCGATGACACCGTCGGCGTGGGCCTGAAAAACGAAGTGCGCAGCTGGCTCGAAGGCCTCGATCCGCGCCACCTGGCCGAGTTCCTGATCGGCGGTGTGGCAGGTCAGGACCTGCCGCAGAGTGAAGGCGCCGATGTGGTCAAGATGTACAACGACTACCTGGGCCACTCCAGCTTCATCCTGCCGCCGCTGCCCAACACCCAGTTCACCCGCGACACCACCTGCTGGATCTACGGAGGCGTGACGCTGAACCCGATGTATTGGCCAGCACGTCGCCAGGAAACCCTGCTGACCACCGCCATTTACAAGTTCCACAAAGAGTTCACCAACGCCGACTTCGAAGTCTGGTACGGCGACCCGGACAAGGAGCATGGCTCGTCCACCCTCGAAGGTGGCGACGTGATGCCAATCGGCAACGGCATCGTGCTGATCGGCATGGGCGAGCGTACCTCTCGCCAGGCCATCGGCCAGCTCGCTCGCAACTTGTTCGCCAAGGGCGCGGTCAGGGAAGTCATCGTCGCCGGCCTGCCGAAGTCCCGCGCCGCCATGCACCTGGACACCGTGTTCAGCTTCTGCGACCGCGACCTGATCACGGTCTTCCCGGAAGTGGTGAAAGAGATCGTGCCATTCATCATTCGGCCAGACGAAAGCAAGCCCTACGGCATGGACGTGCGCCGCATCAACAAGTCGTTCATCGAAGTGGTCGGCGAACAGCTTGGTCTCAAGGATGGCCTGCGCGTGGTCGAGACCGGCGGCAACAGCTTCGCCGCCGAACGCGAACAGTGGGATGACGGCAACAACGTGGTGGCCATCGAGCCAGGCGTGGTCATCGGCTACGACCGCAACACCTACACCAACACCCTGCTGCGCAAGGCCGGCATCGAGGTCATCACCATCAGCGCCGGCGAGCTGGGCCGGGGCCGGGGCGGTGGCCACTGCATGACCTGCCCGATCGTGCGCGACCCAATCGACTACTAACGCCCATCACGCCCGGCCGCACTCACGAAGTGGCGGCCGGGACATCACCGAATTCAAGGAGAAAAGTCATGGCGTTCAACATTCACAACCGCAACCTGCTCAGCCTCGAACACCACACCACCCGCGAGCTGCGCTACCTGCTGGACCTGTCGCGCGACCTCAAGCGCGCCAAGTACACCGGCACCGAGCAGCAGCACCTGAAGGGCAACAACATCGCCCTGATCTTCGAGAAGACCTCGACCCGCACCCGCTGCGCCTTCGAAGTCGCCGCCTATGACCAGGGCGCCAACGTCACCTACATCGACCCCAACTCCTCGCAGATCGGCCACAAGGAAAGCATGAAGGACACCGCCCGCGTGCTCGGGCGCATGTACGATGCCATCGAGTACCGCGGCTTCAAGCAGGAAATCGTCGAAGAGCTGGCCAAGTTTGCCGGCGTACCGGTGTTCAACGGCCTGACCGACGAATACCACCCGACCCAGATGATCGCCGACGTGCTGACCATGCGAGAGCACAGCGACAAGCCTCTGCACGACATCAGCTACGCCTACTTGGGCGACGCCCGCAACAACATGGGCAACTCGCTGCTGCTGATCGGCGCCAAGCTCGGCATGGACGTACGCATCGCCGCGCCCAAGGCGCTGTGGCCACATGACGACCTGGTCGAGCGTTGCCACAAGTACGCCGAAGAAAGTGGCGCACGCATCACCCTGACCGAAGACCCCAAGGCCGCGGTCAAGGGCGTCGACTTCATCCACACCGACGTCTGGGTCTCGATGGGCGAGCCGATCGAAGCCTGGGGCGAGCGCATCAAGCAGCTCAAGCCCTATCAGGTGAACAAGGAGCTGATGAAAGCCAGCGGCAACCCACGGACCAAGTTCATGCACTGCCTGCCAGCCTTCCACAACTCCGAGACCAAGGTCGGCAAGCAGATTGCCGAACAGTACCCGGACCTGGCCAACGGTATCGAAGTGACCGATGACGTGTTCGAGTCGCCGGCGTGCATCGCCTTCGAGCAGGCGGAAAACCGCATGCACACCATCAAGGCGATCCTGGTTTCGACCCTGGCTGACCTGTAAGCCGCCCGCGCCGCCCCTGCCCATGGGGCGGCGCCCTTCCCTCTTCGTTAAAGGACATTCCCCATGCGTATCGTTGTTGCACTGGGCGGCAACGCCCTGCTGCGCCGTGGCGAGCCCATGACCGCTGACAACCAGCGCGCCAATATCCGCACCGCCACCGAGCAGATCGCCAAGATTCACCCCGGCAACGAACTGGTCATCGCCCACGGCAACGGCCCCCAGGTCGGCCTGCTGTCGCTCCAGGGCATGGCCTACAAGCCCGACGAAGCCTACCCGCTCGACGTGCTCGGTGCTGAAACCGAAGGCATGATCGGCTACATGATCGAACAGGAGCTGGGCAATCTGCTGGCCTTCGAAGTGCCGTTCGCCACCCTGCTGACCCAGGTGGAAGTGGACGCCAACGACCCGGCCTTCAAGGACCCGAGCAAGTTCATCGGCCCGGTCTACAGCAAGGAAGAGGCCGAGCGCCTGGCCAAGGAAAAAGGCTGGGTGGTCAAGGCCGACGGCGACAAGTACCGCCGCGTGGTCGCCAGCCCGAAACCGAAGCGCATCTTCGAAATCCGCCCGATCAAGTGGCTGCTGGAAAAGAAAAGCATCGTGATCTGCGCAGGCGGTGGTGGCATCCCCACCATGTACGATGAAAACCGCAAGCTCAAAGGCATCGAGGCGGTGATCGACAAGGACCTGTGCTCGGCGCTGCTGGCCGAACAGCTGGAAGCCGACCTTCTGGTAATCGCCACCGACGTCGATGGCGCCTACATTGACTGGGGCAAGCCGACGCAGAAAGCCATCGCCCAGGCCCACCCCGACGAACTCGAACGCCTCGGCTTTGCCGCCGGCTCCATGGGGCCGAAGGTGCAGGCAGCCTGCGATTTTGCCCGGCACACCGGCAAGGTGGCGGTGATCAGCTCGCTGGAGAATATCGAGGGCATCGTCAAAGGCGTCGCCGGCACCCGCGTGAGCACCGAAAAGCCAGGTATCAGCTACCGTTGATTGCAGTGGGCGGGCCTGCCGGGTCCGCCATTTTTACCGTCCAGAGGAGTCTGCCATGGCCACCTACGAGCCAGGTCATGTACATATCGAGCGCACTGCGCTGAACCCGGCTGATCACAGTTACGACCTCAAGGTCGATTACGAAGCGGTCTCCGACGCCAGGGAAGGCAGAGGCATCCAGTTCCACATGCATGGCAGCATCGAAGGCAAGCCGGTGGAAGAAAAGTTCTTCCTGGCCAAGGATCAAGTGCTCCCCAGTTTCCTCATGCAGTTGTCTCGCAGAGCCCAGTCATACCTGCCGCCACCGAAGAAGTTCGAGAATCTGAGTTCGCCGCACAAGATCTATGACTGGATGTTCAAGGATATCCGCGAAAAACTCGATGTGAAGTCGGGCGACCCGATCAAGCCTGAACATCTGGAGTGATTCGAACCTGGGGCCGCTAAGCGGCCCCAGCGATGTTGAGGCATACTACCGACCTCCCAGGCCACCACTTGCACCGTCCCCCATGCGCATCCACGTCAGCTTCATCGACCGCGTCGGCATCACCCAGGAAGTCCTCGCCCTGCTCGGTGCCCGCAACCTCAACCTGGACGCCGTGGAAATGGTCCCGCCGAACGTCTACATCGACGCCCCGACCCTCAGCCCCGCAGTACTCGAAGAGCTCCACGACGCCCTGTTCGAAGTCCGCGGCGTACAATCTGTGGACGTGGTCGACATCCTCCCCGGCCAGCGCCGCCATCTGCAGCTCGACGCCCTGCTGGCGGCCATGAGCGACCCGGTGCTGGCGGTCGACAGCGCCGGCAAGGTGCTGCTGGCCAACCCGGCGCTGATCGCCCTGTGCGGCCGCGAGTCCGCCGGGCGCTCGGTGGGTGAGCTGTTCAACGACCCCGGCCTGCTGCAGGCCTTGCTGGACAACAACTTCCACCTGCCGATGCGCGAGATGCAGCTCAACGGCCAGAGCCTGCTGCTGGACGCCTCGCCGATCACCAACGCAGGCGGCCTGCTGACCTTGTATCCGCCCAACCGCATGGGCGAGCGCCTGTCAGCCCTGCACCACGACCATGCCGAGGGTTTCGATGCGCTGCTCGGCGAGTCGCCAGCGATTCGCACGCTCAAGGCCCGCGCCCTGCGCGTGGCTGCACTCGACGCACCGTTGCTGGTTCATGGCGAAACCGGTACCGGCAAGGAACTGGTGGCCCGCGCCTGCCATGCCATCAGCAGCCGCCATACCGCGCCGTTCCTCGCCCTGAACTGCGCCGCACTGCCCGAGAGCCTGGCCGAGAGCGAGCTGTTCGGCTACGCACCCGGCGCCTTCACCGGCGCCCAACGCGGCGGCAAGCCGGGGCTGATGGAGCTGGCCAACCAGGGCACGGTGTTTCTCGACGAGATCGGCGAAATGTCGCCGTACCTGCAGGCCAAGCTGTTGCGTTTTCTCAGCGATGGCAGCTTCCGCCGCGTCGGTGGCGACCGCGAGGTGAAGGTGGATGTGCGCATCATCAGCGCCACCCACCGCGACCTGGAACGCATGGTCGCCGAAGGCACGTTCCGTGAAGACCTGTTCTACCGGCTGAACGTGCTCAACCTGCAGGTACCGCCGCTGCGTGATCGTGGCCAGGACATCCTGATGCTGGCGCACTACTTCATGCAGCAGGCTTGCACGCAGATCCAGCGCCCGTCTTGTCGTCTGACCCCGGCCACGCATTCGGCTTTACTGGCCAACCCGTGGCCGGGCAACGTGCGCCAGCTGCAGAACGTGATCTTCCGCGCGGCGGCGATCTGCGAGGGCAACCAGGTGGATATCGATGACCTGGACATCGCCGGGACTTCGGTGGCGCGTGGGCAGGATGGCGACGTAGCGAGCCTGGAGCAGGCGGTGGGGGACTTCGAGCGTGAGCTTCTGCAACGGTTGTATGCCAGCTACCCCTCGACCCGGCAACTGGCCGGGCGCTTGCAGACATCGCATACGGCCATTGCTCAACGTTTGCGCAAGTACGGAATTCCCGGCAAAAACTAGGACTTAACGCCCCATTTTTTAAGAAGATCCTTACGGGTTCGACCGATACTTGCTCGCACGCTGCTGCGAAAATTGGCGTTCATCCCTGTTGCTGGAAAGAACGCCTCTCATGCTGGAACTCGACTTCTACGGCACTCTGGTCGCCGCTTCTCTCGTCCTGTTGCTGGGGCACGGGCTGCTCACACGTGTCACCATCCTGCGAACCTACAACATTCCCGAACCGGTTGCCGGTGGGCTGCTCGTCGCGCTTGTTTTACTGGCGCTGCGCAGTTTCGACCTGAAAGTGCAGTTCGATACTTCACTGCAGACACCATTGATGCTGGCATTTTTCGCCACCATCGGGCTGAACGCGGACTTCGCCAGTTTGAAAAAGGGCGGACGTGTGGTCGGGGTTTTCCTGCTCGCGGTCACCGGGCTGCTGCTGGTGCAGAACGCCATGGGCATTGGCCTGGCATCGGCATTGGGGCTGGACCCGCTGATGGGCCTGCTGACCGGCTCCATCACCCTGTCCGGCGGCCACGGCACCGGCGCAGCCTGGAGCAGCACCTTCAGCGAGAAGTACGGCCTGGCGTCGGCCTCGGAGCTGGCCCTGGCATCCGCCACCTTCGGCCTGGTGCTGGGCGGCCTGATCGGCGGCCCGGTTGCCCGCCTGCTGATCAAGCGTGTGCAGGTCCCCGGCGCGGCGCAAACAGCGCCTCACTTGCCCAAGGGTTTTGAAGAACCCAAAAAAGAACGCCTGATCACGCCCTTTTCGTTTATCGAAACCCTGGCGCTGATTTCCGTCAGCCTGCTAGGCGGCACACTCTTGAATGGCCAACTGCTCGGCACGGCCTTCGAGCTGCCTACCTTCGTCTGCGTCCTGTTTGTGGGCGTACTGTTACGCAACGGGCTTTCAGCATTGGGCTTGTATCAGGTGTTCGAGCGTGAAGTGTCGGTGTTGGGCAATGTCAGCCTGTCGCTGTTCCTGGCCATTGCGCTGATGTCCCTCAAGTTGTGGGACCTGGCAGCACTGGCCCTGCCCTTCCTGATCATACTGGCGGCGCAAACTTTGCTCATGGCACTGTTCGCGATCTTCGTCACCTTCCGGGTCATGGGCCGCACCTACGACGCTGCGGTACTGGCGGCAGGCCACTGCGGGTTCGGCCTGGGCGCCACACCGACCGCCATTGCCAACATGCAGGCCGTGACCCACCGCTTCGGGCCTTCGCAACTGGCGTTTCTGGTGGTGCCGATGGTGGGCGCGTTCTTTATCGACATCATTAACGTCATCGTAATCAAGCTGTATCTGGCGCTGCCGTTTTTTGCCGGGAGTTGACTAAAAGGTTTTTTACCAAGATCAAGCGCCGCCCGGGCAGCGCTTGATATGACAGTATAAGTAAATATTCTTTAGCTTACCAAGACAAGAAGTTCCTATAAAGAATCACGACTCCTTGAAGCCTGGCAACCCTTGCTCAATCCGCCACTGCCTCACTGCATCAACAACAGACTGCGGAGTATCCTTGATACCTACCTTGTTTGGACGATAAATCAAGTCGGACCCAAGAGGATGCTCAGACAGCCGCTCGAACTTAATAATACCTTGGGTGTGAGCTCGATCAGTGGGGTAAAGTACGGGATCAGCATGATAAATACCATACACCAGTTTGAAAAAGTCACGCTCTGTATAATCAGAGATTTTATCTTCTTTAGAGTTCATTTTTCTGATGAGCCTCAATGTGAAATTTTGGAGCCAAAATAAGCATATTCTCAACATCATAAACTGCACCACCATTGTGAATACTCGTCATATGATGAATCTCAAATTTCCTCCTACTCCCAACCTGTTCACTTTTTTGTGCTACGGGTGCCAGACCTCTACGCATCGCCAAAAGATCAGCTAGTGTAAATTGCTTTTCAAACAGAGGGCTACGGCCAATCAACTGCCATAACCGCCGGCGAAATGCACCAAAGCTGCTGAATTTCTTGCCTCGCAGCTTGCTGGCGATCTGCGCAGGTATCGGAGCCCCCTCTCTGTTTCCATCATACAAGAATTCCCCTTGTATCAGTTGACCTTTACCTGATACCACCCCAGGCAGGTTCCTGGGGCTTTTGAACATCACATAAAGCGGCGGCAACCCCGAGTCCGCCGGGAAAATGATGACGTAATCATCAAGCCCAACATCCGGCAAATCAGGGTACGCGTCGATTCGGCCTTCGAGCGGTTCGAGCGTAGGCCCAACCATCGCAGTTGCGTGTGGAGGGGTCGCTGGCAAGGTAGTCGAGCTGTCAGATGGCTCGACGGCGGGCGTCCAGATCAATGTTCTGGGCGGTAAATCGTCTGTGGTAACGATGTACTGACCGTTCTGCGCGTTGAATTCCGCCGCCAGTACCGGCACCACAGAAGAGATGACAGCGCCATCAGTGCGAACGGCGAACAATTCGGTCGGCCCGATCTGTTCGCGCTTGTCACCCATCCGCACCGGCAGGTCGATCGCGCCTCGCTCGACAGCAGCAGCCTGGGCAGCAGCATCGAGTTCGACGTTGAGGTCGGTCAGCGGTGTGCTCAGGATGTAGTTGTCTTGCAGCTCACCATTACCGAGTTTGGGGGAATACAGCAACGCAAAGGTTCCTGCCAGGAAAGACCCCGACACCGCTTTGATCGAAGCGACACCCAGTGATAAGACGGCAGTGCGAATGGCCGTGGCCAGCTCTACGCCACCCTGCAGCGCCGGAGCTGCTGCCGTGGCCATGACAATGGCTGGCTTTGCCACTAGCTCAGATAGCGGAGCTTTGTAAGTGTTGGCTTGGCGTATGACCTGCTCTGCCAACGCCCTCTGGGCCGCGGCCTTCTCGGCTGCCTCGCGGGCTTTGGCCTGTGCGGTAGCTAAAGCCTGGGCCCTGGCATGCGCCTCGGCTCGCGCCGCAGCTTCCAGTTCAGCCTGGGCTCGAGCCGCAGCTTCTGCCTGGGCCTGGGCTTGGGCTTCAGCGCTTGCAATAGCCTGGTGCAGGGCCGCGATCTGCGCCTGAAGTATCTGTATCTCAGCTTCATCCAACTGAGCAGAATAGGCGGCGTGATAGGCACTCTTCAGTGCTTGCTCCAAAGCCGGGGGCCGCAGACGCATCTGTACCGTCAAACGATACGTAGCAACTGCATATTCAACTGGGCTTTTGCCAAACGGGGTCGAACCAAAATAACTATTTGCAGCCGCTCGATGCCTGTTCAAATCCTGAGTTTTTCGCTCAACAAGCTTATTCCGTACATTGACGTCCTGCCTGAGCACTTCAATATGAGCTTGTGGCTGCCCACCCAAACTCTGGCGAAGTGCTTGCGCATCCAATTCAATGCGCTGTGCCACCAACGCCAACTGTGTAACATACTCACTTTTCGCTTCATCATCAGCGGCTTTCATGGCATAAGGCGCTTTATTGAAAAGTGCCTGCTGTTCTTTTGCTTCTTTACTGCCAGATTTCATATCCCTGAACCAGTCGCCATGCGGGTTGTTACCCAGGGGTGGCAGCGGCCCAGAATAGCCGGGAGGAATTGAAGGTTCACCCTCGGGTGGCCTTCCCTCTACATAACTATTGGGCAACTCGATTTGCCTGCGCTTTCTAGACATCCGTTTTTCCTCAGAAACGTGTGTTCGAATGTGCAGCTGCTTGAAATATCCGGCACGTTTGGCCACTTGCCCAACACTTCAACCACGTACCCGTCCCTCAGCAGCCAGCATAGAATCTGCATGAAGAACAACAGAGTGTCGCAGCAGGCAACGCTACCAATTCAAAGAGAGATAAATATAACCAGTAGAACCTGTCAGTAAATCAGACATAGCGAGAAGAGAAGACTCCTACAACTAATCAATGCACCTAAAAGTTATTCATCCTTTCAAAATGGAACTGACGCCACACGAACGTATCGATTTGATTACAGCGTAATGAATTCGTTACATACGAACTGAGCCCAGCAATGGCAAGGCCATGATTCCAATCTATGTTTCAGCTTAAGCAGCCACCGGAACGATTTCATTACGAACCATCGAATGTCAGCGCACGAATAGACCGTATGTCATTGATTTTAATGTGCTTTCAAAGAGTGGCCGCATTATTGCTTAGAGAACCTCAACTCAAGAGCGCGGACCCACCGCGCCCAACGCCCTGCTTCCCGAGGATTCCCCATGAGCGAGTTGCGTTTCACCGAAGATCACGAATGGCTGCGCGTCGAAGCTGACGGTAGCGTCACCGTGGGCATCACCGCCTACGCCCAGAATGCCCTTGGCGATGTGGTCTATGTGCAACTGCCTGAGCTGCAGGCGTACGACAAAGGTGCCGAAGCCTCCACCGTCGAATCGGTAAAAGCCGCCAGCGGCGTGTACATGCCCCTGACCGGTGAAGTGGTCGCGGTCAACGAAGGCCTCAACGACAGCCCCGAATTGGTCAACGAAGACCCGCTGGGCGAAGGCTGGTTCTTCCGCTTCAAGCCTGCCGACATGGCCGAAGTCGAAGCCTTGCTCGACCAGGACGCCTACGACCGCCTGATCAAAGCCAACGACGACGCCTGAGGAATCCGACCATGACCATCAACCTCGGCACCGCCAACGAATTCATCGCCCGTCACATCGGCCCGCGCGCCGCTGACGAGCAAGCCATGCTCGCCACCCTGGGCTTCGACTCGCTGGAGGCCATGAGCGCCGCCGTCATCCCCGACAGCATCAAGGGCACCAGCGTGCTCGGCTCGCAAGACGGCCAGAGCGAGGCCGATGCCCTCGCTGCGCTGAAAGCCATCGCCGGCAAGAACGTACTGTTCAAGAACTACATCGGCCAGGGCTACTACAACACCCACACCCCGGCACCGATCCTGCGCAACCTGCTGGAAAACCCGGCCTGGTACACCGCCTACACCCCGTACCAGCCAGAAATTTCCCAGGGCCGCCTGGAAGCGCTGCTGAACTTCCAGACCCTGATCAGCGACCTCACCGGCCTGCCGATCGCCAACGCCTCCTTGCTCGACGAAGCCACCGCCGCTGCCGAAGCCATGACCTTCTGCAAGCGCCTGTCGAAGAACAAGGCCAGCCACACTTTCTTCGCCTCCGTGCACTGCCACCCGCAGACCCTCGACGTGCTGCGCACCCGTGCCGAACCGCTGGGCATCGAGATCGTGGTCGGCGACGAGCGTGAACCGGGCGATGTCAGCGCCTTCTTCGGCGCCCTGCTGCAATACCCGGCCAGCAACGGCGAAGTGTTCGACTACCGCGAAGTCGTCGCGCGTTTCCACGCCGCCAACGCCCTGGTCGCCGTTGCCGCCGACCTGCTGGCCCTGACCCTGCTGACCCCACCGGGCGAGTTCGACGCCGACGTAGCCATCGGCAGCGCCCAGCGCTTCGGCGTGCCACTGGGCTTCGGTGGCCCGCACGCGGCCTACTTCGCCACGCGTGATGCCTTCAAGCGCGACATGCCGGGCCGCCTGGTCGGCGTGTCCATCGACCGCTTCGGCAAGACCGCCCTGCGCCTGGCCATGCAGACCCGCGAACAGCACATCCGCCGCGAGAAGGCCACCAGCAACATCTGCACCGCCCAGGTGCTGCTGGCCAACATCGCCAGCATGTTCGCCGTGTACCACGGCCCGGCCGGCCTCAAGCGCATTGCCGAACGCACCCACGCCCTGACCGCGATTCTGGCTGCCGGCCTGAAAACCCTGGGCCTGGAAGTGGTGGGCGAAACCGCCTTCGACACCCTGACCCTGGCCACTGGCAGCGCCACCGCCGGCCTGCACGACAAGGCCCGCGCCCAACGTATCAACCTGCGCCAAGTCGACGCCGCCCACCTGGGCCTGTCGCTCGACGAAACCAGCACCCAGGCCGACGTCGAAGCCCTCTGGCAGCTGTTCGGCGCTGACCAGGCCCAGCCTGACTTCGCCGCCCTGGCCGCCAGCAGCGGCTCGCGCCTGCCGGCCGCCCTGCTGCGCCAGTCGGCCATCCTCGAGCACCCGGTGTTCAACCGCTACCACAGCGAAACCGAGCTGATGCGCTACCTGCGCCGCCTGGCCGACAAGGACCTGGCGCTGGACCGCAGCATGATCCCGCTGGGCTCGTGCACCATGAAGCTCAACGCTGCCAGCGAAATGATCCCGGTGACCTGGGCCGAATTCGGCAACCTGCACCCGTTCGCCCCGGCCGCACAGAGCCAGGGCTACCTGCAGATGACCACCGAGCTGGAAGCCATGCTCTGCGCCGCCACCGGCTACGACGCCGTGTCGCTGCAGCCCAACGCCGGTTCCCAGGGTGAGTACGCAGGCCTCTTGGCCATCCGTGCCTACCATCGCAGCCGTGGCGAAGGCCACCGCGACATCTGCCTGATCCCGTCCTCGGCCCACGGCACCAATCCGGCGACCGCGCACATGGCCGGCATGCGCGTGGTGGTCACTGCCTGCGACGCCCGCGGCAACGTCGATGTCGAGGACCTGCGCGCCAAGGCCATCGAGCACCGCGAGCGACTGGCCGCGCTCATGATCACCTACCCGTCGACCCACGGCGTGTTCGAGGAAGCGATCGGCGAAATCTGCGCGATCATCCACGACAACGGCGGCCAGGTTTACATCGACGGCGCCAACATGAACGCCATGGTCGGCCTTTGCGCCCCGGGCAAGTTCGGCGGCGACGTTTCCCACCTGAACCTGCACAAAACCTTCTGCATTCCCCACGGCGGTGGCGGCCCGGGCGTCGGCCCGATCGGCGTCAAGTCGCACCTGGCGCCGTTCCTGCCAGGCCACGCGCAGCTGGAAAACACCGAAGGTGCGGTATGCGCCGCGCCGTTCGGCAGCGCCAGCATCCTGCCGATCACCTGGATGTACATTCGCATGATGGGTGGAGCCGGCCTCAAGCGTGCTTCGCAGATGGCAATCCTCAACGCCAACTACATCGCCCGCCGCCTGGAAGAGCACTATCCTGTCCTGTACACCGGTGGCAATGGCCTGGTCGCCCACGAATGCATCCTCGACCTTCGCCCGCTCAAGGACACCAGCGGCATCAGTGTCGATGACGTGGCCAAGCGCCTGATCGACTTCGGTTTCCATGCGCCGACCATGTCGTTCCCGGTGGCCGGCACGCTGATGATCGAACCGACCGAGAGCGAGTCCAAGGAAGAACTGGACCGCTTCTGCGACGCGATGATCCAGATCCGTGAGGAAATTCGCGCGGTGGAAACCGGCAGCCTGGACAAGGACGACAACCCGCTGAAGAACGCCCCGCACACCGCGGCCGAGCTGGTTGGCGAATGGGCCCATGGCTACAGCCGAGAGCAGGCGGTGTACCCGCTGCCGAGCCTGGTGGAAGGCAAGTACTGGCCACCGGTTGGTCGGGTCGACAACGTGTTTGGTGACCGCAACCTGGTCTGCGCCTGCCCGTCGATCGAGAGCTATCAGGACGCCTGATAGCGTTCTGACCCATTTCCTGATCTGAGGTATGGGCCTTTGTGGGAGCGGGCAAGCCCGCTCCCACAGGGTTCATCGTCCGCCCCACGAACCTGGCAGGAGGTCACCATGTCACTGAGCGTCTTCGACCTGTTCAAGATCGGCATCGGCCCCTCCAGCTCCCACACGGTTGGCCCGATGCGCGCCGCCGCACGCTTCGCCGAAGGGCTGCGCCGCGATGGCCTGCTGGCCAGCACCGTTTGCGTCAAGGCCGAGCTGTATGGCTCGCTCGGCGCCACCGGCAAGGGCCACGGCAGCGACAAGGCGGTATTGCTCGGCCTGGAAGGCGAGCACCCTGATACCGTCGACACTGAATCCATCCCCGCCCGCCTGCAGGCCATCCGCACCAGCGGCCAGCTCAGCCTGCTGGGTGAGCAGACCATCGCCTTCGTTGAGAAGCAGCACCTGGCGATGATCCGCAAACCCCTGGCCTATCACCCCAACGGCATGATCTTTCGTGCCTTTGACGCTGCCGGCTTGCAAATCCGCAGTCGTGAGTACTACTCGGTGGGCGGCGGTTTCGTGGTTGACGAAGATGCCGCCGGCCAGGACCGCATCGTCGAGGACAGCACCGTGCTGACCTACCCTTTCAAGACCGCCAAGGAGCTGCTCGGCCACTGCACCGCGCAGCACCTGTCGATCAGCCAGGTGATGCTGGCCAACGAAGGGGCCTGGCGCCCGGAAGCCGAAACCCGCGCCGGGCTGCTGCGCATCTGGCAGGTCATGCAGGACTGTGTCGAGGCCGGCTGCCGCCACGAGGGCATCCTGCCTGGCGGGCTCAAGGTCAAGCGCCGTGCTCCGGCGTTGTACCGGCAACTCAGCCGCCACCCGGAAGCGAGCCTGCGCGATGCCCTGTCGGTACTTGACTGGGTCAACCTCTACGCCTTGGCAGTCAATGAGGAAAACGCCTACGGCGGGCGCGTGGTCACCGCACCGACCAATGGCGCTGCGGGCATCGTCCCTGCGGTGTTGCACTACTACATGCGCTTCGTCCCTGGCGCCAGCGAGGACGGCGTGGTGCGTTTTCTGCTCACCGCTGCCGCGATCGGCATCCTTTACAAGGAAAACGCCTCGATTTCCGGAGCCGAAGTCGGCTGCCAGGGCGAGGTCGGCGTGGCCTGTTCGATGGCCGCAGGCGCCCTGTGCGAAGTGATGGGTGGTACCCCGCCGCAAGTGGAGAACGCTGCTGAAATCGGCATGGAACACAACCTCGGCCTGACCTGCGACCCGATAGGCGGCCTGGTTCAGGTGCCTTGCATCGAGCGCAACGCCATGGGCTCGGTGAAAGCTATCAATGCCGTACGCATGGCGCTGCGCGGTGACGGGCAGCACTACGTGTCGCTCGACAAGGTGATCCGTACCATGCGCCAGACCGGTGCCGACATGAAAAGCAAATACAAGGAGACCGCCCGCGGCGGTCTGGCCGTCAACATCATCGAATGTTGACCCAATAAAAAAACCAAGGAGTCACCGATGTCCGAAACACTGCAAAAGACCCCGCTGCACGCCCTGCACCTGGAACTGGGCGCGCGCATGGTGCCGTTCGCCGGCTTCGACATGCCGGTGCAGTACCCGCTGGGCGTGCTCAAGGAACACCTGCATACCCGCGAACAAGCCGGCCTGTTCGACGTCTCGCACATGGGCCAGATCGTCCTGCGTGGCGCCGATGCAGCCAAGGCGCTGGAGTCGCTGGTGCCGGTGGACATCATCGACCTGCCGGTGGGGATGCAGCGTTATGCCATGTTCACCAACGAGCAGGGCGGCATCCTTGACGACCTGATGGTAGCCAATCTCGGTGACGACACCCTGTTCCTGGTGGTCAATGCCGCCTGTAAGGAGCAGGATCTGGCGCACCTGCAGAAACACATCGGCGCACGATGCGAGGTGGAACCACTGTTCGAGCAACGCGCCCTGCTTGCCCTGCAAGGCCCGGCGGCGGTGAATGTGCTGGGGCGCCTGGCGCCGGAAGTGGCGGGCATGACCTTCATGCAGTTCCGTCCGGTGAAACTGCTGGGTGAAGACTGCTTCGTCAGCCGTTCGGGCTACACCGGCGAAGATGGCTACGAGATCTCGGTGCCAGTCGGCGCTGCCGAAACCCTGGCGCGTCGTCTGCTGGCCGAGCCTGAGGTGCAGCCTATCGGCCTGGGTGCTCGCGACTCGCTGCGCCTGGAAGCCGGCCTGTGCCTGTATGGTCACGACATGAACACCACCACTACGCCGATCGAAGCCAGCCTGCTCTGGGCAATGTCCAAGGTCCGCCGCGCCGACGGTGGCCGTGCCGGTGGCTTCCCGGGTGCCGAGGCGGTATTCGCTCAGCAGAAACAAGGCGTAGCCCGCAAACGAGTGGGTTTGTTGCCACAAGAACGTACGCCCGTACGTGAAGGTGCGGATATTGTTGATGCGTTCGATAAAACTGTGGGCAAAGTCTGCAGCGGCGGTTTCGGCCCGACACTCGGCGCCCCTGTTGCGATGGGCTATGTCGATATCGAACACAGTGCACTCGACACCGCTCTGTTTGCCTTGGTACGCGGCAAGAAGGTTGCCTTGAAAGTCAGTAAAATGCCTTTCGTTGCACAGCGTTACTACCGGGGTTGAAAGCACGGCCTGAGGTTTGCGGGCGGGCTCCACATATTCGATTTCGAACCTGCCCAATAACTTTTGAACATGGCGCCAGGCCAGGCGCCATGCCGTTTCCGACAAATCCGTCGGTTATCGGCAAAAGGCCAATTTTCCATACGACCAAGGGCTTGTTTTTTTCTCGGGAGTTGGCGTAGAGTCAACGCACTGTGTTTGCATGGGTCGCAACAGTTCGTGACCTGGGCCAGTAGCCGAGATTTGCTACAACCCGTTCGACGTCTCTTACTTTCCTGCAACCCAGCCCAGTAGTCTTTCACTCATATATAACGTGAAAGAAACTGTCATCAAAATTTAAGCTTCATAGGAAATAAGACAATGGCTGAGCGTCAGAACGGTACCGTCAAGTGGTTCAATGACGAAAAAGGTTACGGTTTCATCACCCCAGAAAGCGGTCCGGATCTGTTCGTGCACTTCCGTGCCATCGAAGGCAACGGCTTCAAGAGCCTGAAAGAAGGCCAGAAGGTCACCTTCGAAGCAGTCCAAGGCCAGAAAGGCATGCAGGCTGACAAAGTCCAGCCTGTCTAAGCACAAGCCCGACTCCTAAAAAGCCCCTGCCATGTGCAGGGGCTTTTTTTTGCCCGTAGAATAGCGCCTTAGCCATTCGGAGCTGTTCTGCATGTCCAAGCCTCTGCTTTCCCCCCAGGGTGATTTCCCACCGGTCGGCCTGGGCCGACGTCTGGCGGCGATGTTCTATGACTTCCTGCTGTGCACGGCACTGCTGATCGTCACTGCCGGGGCCTACAAGATGATCCAGATGACCATCATCGGCGAAGCCCGCATGCGTGAACTGACCGAGGCCGGCGCGCTGGATGGCGACCCACTGCTCTCGACCGTGCTGCTGTTCGCCCTGTTCGGCTTCTTTGCCAAGTTCTGGACCCATGGCGGCCAGACCCTGGGCATGCAGGTGTGGGGCGTGCGCGTACAGAACGCCGACGGCAGCGCTATCAGCCTGTGGCAGGCACTGTTGCGCTTCGTGGTGTCGATTGCCTCCTGGCTTTGCCTGGGGCTTGGGTTCTTCTGGTCGCTGATCGACAAGCGCAAACGCGGCTGGCATGACATCTATTCGGACACCCAGCTAGTGCGGGTACCGAAGCAGAAAAAGTAGGCACAAAAAAGCCGACCCTTGGGTCGGCTTTTTCAGCTGCTCAGGCCATCAACCCGCCCGGCGCAACAACCACACCCCAGCCAAGGCACAGATGCCTGCAGGAATCACCACTGCCAGCAACGGCGGGAAGCCGAACACCTGGCTCGACGGACCCAGCAGGTCCTGGCCGATGCGGAACGCGAAGCCCACCAGTACGCCGGTGAACACGCGCTGGCCGAGGGTAACCGAACGCAGCGGGCCGAAGATGAAGGAGATCGCCATCAACACCAGTGCCGCGGTCACAATCGGTTGCATCACCTTGGTCCAGAACGCCAGCCAGTAGCGGGCGTTGTTCAGGCCCTGGTCGGACAGGTAGTGGATGTAGTCCCAAAGCCCAGTGATCGACAGCGACTCGGGGGCCATGATCACGGTATTGAGCAGTTGCGGCGTCAGCGAAACGTCCCAGAGCTCCGTCGGTGCCTTCACCACTTCGGTGCGGTCACCGTGGAAGTAGGTGGTGCTGATATCGCTGAGCGTCCAGTGGTCGTCGTTGTACTCGGCACGACGGGCAAAGCTCGAGGTCTGGATCTTGCGTTCGTTGTCGAAGCGGTAGCGCGTCACGCCCAGCAGCAAGCCATTGGGCTGCACCGAGTTGATGTGCACGAACTCCTCGCCCTGGCGGTGCCACATGCCATGCCTCGAGCTCTGCGCTTCACCACCTCCCTGAGCCAGGGAACGGTCGGCCTGGGCCTTGTTCTCGGTGACCGGGGCGACGTATTCACCAATCAGCAGGCCGACCAGCATCAGCACCAGCATCGGCTTCATCACCGCCCAGACGATGCGACCGATGGAGACCCCAGCGGCGCGCATGATAGTCAGTTCGCTGTTGCTGGCCAGGCTGCCGAGGCCGATCAGGCAACCAATCAGTGCCGCCATCGGCAGCATTTCGTACAGGCGCCGAGGTGCCGTCAGCAGGACGAAATTGCCCGCGTCCAGCAAGGTGTAGGTATCGCTCAGTTCACCCATCTCGTCGATGAAGGCGAACAGCGAGGCCAGGCCGAGGATGATCCCCAGCACGGCCAGGATGGCCAGCAACACGCTCATGCCGATGTAGCGGTCGAGCTTACCCATGGGCCACCTCCGCACGACGAGCAGCCATTTTCAGGCGCAGCGGTTCCCAATACATCAAGGTCAGGCCGATCAGCAGGAACAGGCCATGCACCCACCAGATGCCCAGGCTGATCGGCAATTTGCCCTTCTCCAGAGCGCCGCGTACGGAAATCAGCATTGTCAGGTAAGCCATGTACAGAAGAATCGCCGGCAGCAGCTTGAGGAAGCGGCCTTGGCGCGGGTTGACCCTGGCCAGCGGCACCGCCATCAGGGTCACGATGAACACCAGAATCGGCAGCGACAGGCGCCATTGCAGCTCGGCACGCTCGCGCAGGTCGGTCTTGCCGAACAGCTCAAGGGTCGGGATGGCTTCGCGATCGGTCACGTCTTCGGCGACTTCAGGCTTGGGCAGCAAGACACCATAGGTGTCGTACTTGATGGCACGGTAGTCGGCCTGGCCCGGATTACCGTCGTAGCGGTAGCCGTTCTCCAGCACCAGGTAGCGATTGCCATCGGCCTGGATTTCCTGATGGCCTCTTTCGGCAACCAGCACCGAAGGCGCACGATCCTTGGTCTTGTCCTGGTTGAAGCGCTTCTCGGAAATGAACACCCCGCCAAGTTTGACGCGATCGTCCGACAGCTGTTCGGTGTAAGTGACCCGTGAACCGTCGCGCAGGGTCTGGAAACGGCCCGGCACCAGGGTGTCGAACTCGGTCATGGCATCCTGCTGGGCAACGATCTTCTGCACCTGCGCAACGCCCAGCGGAGACAGGCTCAGGCTCAGCCAGGCCACCAGCAGGGCGACCAGGGCCGCCGGCGCCATGGTCAGGGCCAGCAGACGCTGCTGGCTCATGCCGGTCGCCGACAGGACGGTCATTTCGCTTTCCAGGTACAGCCGGCCGTAGGCCAGGAGAATGCCGAGGAACAGGCCCAGCGGCAGAATCAGCTGCAGGAAACCTGGCATGCGGAAGCCCATGATCAGGAACAGCACGCCAGGGTCGAGAATGCCCTGGGCCGCCTGGGCCAGGTACTTGATGAAGCGCCCGCTCATGATGATCACCAGCAGCACGGCACTGACGGCGCTCAAGGTCACCAGGACCTCGCGGGACAAATAACGAAAGACGATCAAACCAGACACTCCTGGGTTGTCAGGGGCGGACTGCCAAACATTGGCCTGTGACAGCCAGGACCAAAGCCGGTTCGCCAACGGCGAACCTCCATATGAAGTGCGCGCATTATCCTGTGATTGGCCGCGCCTGTCACTTGGCCGCGCATGAAGGCCCACATCGGGCTTGTCAGCACGCTTGCGGGAGGCTCAAACTGGCAGCTTTTCCACTGGCACGCGACAACGCGGCCAGGCCCGTCCAGAGCGCGAAATCGCATAGCGCCAACTGCATAGATCATTCGGGGACCCTGACATGGAACTGGTTGTAAAAAGCGTAGCCGCTGCATCCGTAAAAACCGCCACTCTGGTCGTGCCGGTCGGTGAAGGGCGCAAGCTCGGTACCGTTGCCAAGGCCGTCGACGACGCCTGCGAAGGCGCCATCAGCGCGGTGCTCAAGCGTGGCGACCTGGCCGGCAAGCCTGGCCAGACCCTGTTGCTGCAGAGCGTGCCTGGCCTGAAGGCCGAGCGCGTGCTGCTGGTCGGCAGCGGCAAGGACGAAGCCCTCGGTGACCGCGCCTGGCGCAAGCTGGTGGCCAGCGTGGCTGGTGTACTCAAGGGCCTGAACGGCGGCGATGCCGTGCTGGCCCTGGACGACATCACGGTCAGCAACCGCGACGCCCACTACGGCAAATACCGCCTGCTGACCGAGACGCTGCTCGACGGTGAATACGTGTTCGACCGTTTCAAGAGCCAGAAGGCCGAACCGCGCGCCCTGAAGAAGGTTACCCTGCTGGCCGACAAGGCCGGCCTGGCCGAGGTCGAGCGCGCCATCAAGCATGCCAGCGCCATCGCCACCGGCATGGCCTTCACCCGTGACCTGGGCAACCTGCCGCCCAACCTGTGCCACCCGAGCTTCCTGGCCGAGCAGGCCAAGGAACTGGGCAAGGCCCACAAGGGCCTGAAGGTCGAAGTGCTGGACGAGAAGAAGATCAAGGACCTGGGCATGGGCGCGTTCTACGCCGTGGGCCAGGGCAGCGACCAGCCGCCACGCCTGATCGTCCTCAACTACCAGGGTGGCAAGAAGTCCGACAAGCCGTTCGTACTGGTGGGCAAGGGCATCACCTTCGATACCGGCGGCATCAGCCTCAAGCCAGGCGCCGGCATGGATGAAATGAAATACGACATGTGTGGCGCCGCCAGCGTGTTCGGCACCCTGCGCGCGGTCCTCGAACTGCAGCTGCCAATCAACCTGGTGTGCCTGCTGGCCTGCGCCGAAAACATGCCGAGCGGCGGTGCCACCCGCCCGGGCGACATCGTCACCACAATGAGCGGCCAGACCGTCGAAATCCTCAACACCGACGCCGAAGGCCGCCTGGTGCTGTGCGACACCCTGACCTACGCCGAGCGCTTCAAGCCGCAGGCGGTGATCGACATCGCCACCCTGACCGGCGCCTGCATCGTCGCTCTGGGCAGCCACACCTCGGGCCTGATGGGCAACAACGACGAGCTGGTTGGCCACCTGCTCGATGCCGGCAAGCGTGCCGACGACCGTGCCTGGCAGCTGCCGCTGTTCGACGAGTATCAGGAACAACTCGACAGCCCGTTCGCCGACATGGGTAACATCGGTGGGCCGAAAGCCGGCACCATCACCGCTGGCTGCTTCCTGTCGCGCTTCGCCAAGGCCTACAACTGGGCGCACATGGACATCGCCGGCACGGCCTGGATCAGTGGCGGCAAGGACAAGGGCGCTACCGGTCGCCCGGTCCCGCTGCTGACCCAGTACCTGCTGGACCGCGCTGGCGCCTGATGCCGTGAGGCCGATGGCGCCCCTGGCGCCATCGGCTGGCAGACCACACCATGAGCAAAGTCGATTTCTATATCCTGCCCACCGACTCGCTGTCGGCGCGGCTGGACTTCGCCTGCAAGCTGTGCGAGAAGGCCTGGCGCCTCGGCCACCGGGTCTACCTGCATTGCCAGGACGCCGAACAGCGTGCCGAACTGGATCAACGCCTGTGGCGCTTCAAGGGAGAAGCCTTCGTGCCCCACGACCTGGCCGAAGTGCACGCAGATGCCAGGGTAGCCTTGGGCCTCGCCGACGATGCCGGCGAACACCGTGACCTGCTGATCAACCTGGGCGCCGGTGTACCGGGGTTTGTCGGCCAGTTCGAGCGGGTTGCCGAGATCGTTGTCGAGGAGCCCGGCATTCGCCAATCGGCCCGCGAGCGGTTCCGTTTCTACCGCGAACAGGGCTATGCTCTGCAAGACCACCGCTTACAGCGACTTTGACGACGATGGACAAGCCTTCCGCCCTACCCGATTCCGCCCATCTGCTGGATGATCTGGAGTCGATTCGCCAGCTGCTCGGCGATGCCGACCTGCAGCCGCCGCTGCTGACCGAAACGGTCGAGCAGATTCCCCTGTTGCTCGATGTACCTGCAGGTAACGCGGCGCCAGCCCCTGAAGCTGAGCCCGCAGCAGCAGCTGAACCCGAGGATGATCCGCAGACCCGCCGCCAGGACACCCTGCTGCACCTGGAGAGCGAGTTGCGCGCCGCGGCGCAGATGATCATGCAGGACGTGATCAACGACTTCACCCCGCACATCGAGAACGAGATCAAGCGCCGCCTGGATGCGCGGATCGAACGTCTCATCAAGCGTTCCGAGTAACCCGGTAGATCGGCGCCGCCTGCTTCGCGGGTAAACCCGCTCCCCAAGTGCACCGCAGCTCTTGCGGGTTGGCGTGCACCTGTTGGGAGCGGGTTTCCCCGCGAAGAGGCCAATCCTGCCTTGCCAGATAGCAGCAGCTTGTCGCCTGCGGCCCCCAGCTTGGTTATACTTCTCGGCTTTCCCGAATAAATGCACAGGGTCCCGCCGCGCATGGATAAGACCTACCAGCCGCACGCCATCGAAACTTCCTGGTACAACACCTGGGAGTCCGAAAACTATTTCGCTCCACAAGGTGCAGGTGAGTCCTACACCATCATGATCCCGCCACCGAACGTGACGGGCAGCCTGCACATGGGCCACGGCTTCAACAACGCGATCATGGACGCCCTGATCCGTTTCCGCCGCATGCAAGGCCGCGACACCCTGTGGCAGCCCGGTACCGACCACGCCGGTATCGCCACGCAGATGCTGGTCGAGCGCCAGCTCGAGGCCAAGGGCCAGAACCGTCACGACCTGGGCCGTGAGAAGTTCCTGGAGAAAGTCTGGGAATGGAAGGATCAATCGGGTGGCAACATCAGCCGCCAGATCCGCCGCCTGGGCTCGTCGGTCGACTGGAGCCGCGAACGCTTCACCATGGACGAAGGCCTGTCTGAGGCGGTCAAGGAAGCCTTCGTGCGCCTGCACGAGGACGGCCTCATCTACCGCGGCAAGCGCCTGGTCAACTGGGACACCAAGCTGCACACGGCCATTTCCGACCTCGAAGTGGAAAACCACGACGAGAAGGGCCACCTGTGGAACCTGCGCTACCCGCTGGCCGACGGCGCCAAGACCGCCGAAGGCAAGGACTACCTGGTGGTCGCCACCACCCGTCCGGAAACCCTGCTCGGTGACGCCGCCGTTGCCGTCAACCCGACCGACGAGCGCTACCAGGCACTGATCGGCAAGTTCGTCGAACTGCCGCTGGTCGGCCGCCGCATCCCGATCATCGCCGACGACTACTGCGACCCGGAATTCGGCACTGGCTGCGTGAAGATCACCCCGGCCCACGACTTCAACGACTACGAAGTCGGCAAGCGCCACAACCTGCCGCTGCTGAACATCTTCGACAAGAACGCCCTGGTGTTGTCCGCCGCCCAGGCCTTCAACCTCGATGGCAGCCTCAACGAGCAGATCGACACCAGCCTGCCTGCCCAGTACGCCGGCCTCGACCGTTTCGTCGCGCGCAAGCAGATCGTTGCCGACCTGGACGCCCAGGGCCTGCTGGTAAGCATCGACGACCACGCTTTGAAGGTGCCGAAAGGCGACCGTTCGGGCACCGTCATCGAGCCCTGGCTGACCGACCAGTGGTACGTCTCCACCAAGCCACTGGCAGAACCTGCCATCGAAGCCGTGGAAGACGGCCGCATCCAGTTCGTGCCCAAGCAGTACGAGAACATGTACTTCTCCTGGATGCGCGATATCCAGGACTGGTGCATCAGCCGCCAGCTGTGGTGGGGGCACCGCATTCCGGCCTGGTACGATGAGGCCGGCCAGGTCTATGTCGGCCGCAATGAAGAAGAAGTGCGTGCCAAGCACAACCTCGGCAGCGATGTGAACCTGCGCCAGGACGACGACGTCCTCGACACCTGGTTCAGCTCGGGCCTGTGGACCTTCTCTACCCTGGGCTGGCCGGAACAGACCGAGTTCCTGAAGAAGTTCCACTCCACCGACGTACTGGTGACTGGCTTCGACATCATCTTCTTCTGGGTTGCGCGCATGATCATGCTGACCATGCACCTGATCAAGAACGAGGACGGCACCCCGCAGGTACCGTTCAAGACCGTGTACGTGCACGGCCTGGTGCGCGATGGCCAGGGCCAGAAGATGTCCAAGTCCAAGGGCAACGTGCTCGACCCGCTGGACATCGTCGACGGCATCACCCTCGATGCCCTGCTGGAAAAACGCACCAGCGGCATGATGCAGCCCAAGCTTGCCGAGAAGATCGCCAAGCAGACCAAGGCCGAGTTCCCGGAAGGTATCGCCAGCTACGGCACCGACGCCCTGCGCTTCACCTTCTGCTCGCTTGCTTCCACCGGCCGCGACATCAAGTTCGACATGGGCCGCGTCGAAGGCTACCGCAACTTCTGCAACAAGATCTGGAACGCCGCCCGCTACGTGCTGGACAAGGGTGAGGACTGCGGCCAGAACGGCGAAGCCTGCGAACTGTCGCTGGCGGACCGCTGGATCATCTCGCAGCTGCAGCGCACCGAAGCCGAAGTGACCCGCCAGCTGGAGCAGTTCCGCTTCGACCTGGCCAGCCAGGCGCTGTACGAGTTCATCTGGAACCAGTACTGCGACTGGTATCTGGAGCTGTCCAAGCCTGTGCTGTGGGACGAGAACGCCCCGGTCGAGCGCGCCCGTGGCACCCGTCGCACCCTGGTCCGCGTACTGGAAGTGGCGCTGCGCCTGGCGCACCCGTTCATGCCGTTCATCACCGAAGAAATCTGGCAGCGCATCGCGCCGCTGGCCGGTATCGAAGGCAAGACCATCATGCTGCAGCCATGGCCAGTGGCCAATGAAAGCCGCATCGATGCCGCCGCCGAAGGTGATATCGAGTGGCTCAAGGAGCTGATGGTCGGCCTGCGCAACATCCGCGCCGAGATGAACATCGGCCCGGGCAAGCCACTGCCGCTGTTCCTCAAGAACGCCAATGCCGACGACCAGCGTCGCCTGCAGGAAAACGAAGCCCTGCTGAAGAAGCTGGCCAAGGTCGAATCGTTCACCGTGCTCGGCGATGCCGACGAAGCACCGCTGTCGGCCACCGCTCTGGTTGGCGACCTGCAGGTGCTGGTGCCGATGGCTGGCCTGATCGACAAGGACGCTGAACTGGCGCGCCTGAGCAAGGAAATCCAGCGTCTGCAGGGTGAAGTCCAGCGCGTGGGTGGCAAGTTGTCCAACGCCGCCTTCGTCGACAAGGCGCCGCCTGCCGTAATCGAGAAGGAACGCGCCAAGCTGGCCGAGTCCGAACAGGCCCTGGCCAACTTCACCGAGCAGCACGCGCGGATTGCAGCGCTGTAACTTAAAGTGAAGCCATAGCGGGCTGCATTGCAGCCCATCGCCGGCATGCCGGCTCCCACAGGTGCTGCACTATCCTGTGGGAGCCGGCTTGCCGGCGATGCTTTTTCAGGACCCCACCATGACTGACAAACCCACCCTGCACCCGCGCAACCGCCACCAGGGCCGCTACGACTTCCCCAGCCTGATCAAGGCCCACCCTGACCTGGCCCGCTTCACCATCACCAACCCCCACGGCAAACCCAGCATCGACTTCGCCAACCCGCAAGCCGTGCGCGTGTTCAACCGTGCCCTGCTCAAGGCGCAATACGGCATCCAGCACTGGGACATCCCGGCCGACTACCTGTGCCCGCCAATCCCCGGCCGCGCCGACTACATCCACGTGGCCGCCGACCTGCTGGCCGAGGACAATGCCGGCGAGGTGCCCAGAGGCGCCCAGGTGCGTGCGCTGGATATCGGCGTAGGCGCAAACTGCATCTACCCACTGCTCGGCCATAGCGATTACCGTTGGCGCTTCCTCGGCTCGGACATCGACCCGGTGGCATTGGCATCGGCCAAGGCCATCGTCCAGGCCAACGGTTTGAGCAAGGGCATCAGCCTGCGCCAGCAAGCCAGCCTCAAGCACATCCTCAGCGGCCTGTTGCACGCGGATGAGCGTTTCGACCTGACCCTGTGCAACCCACCCTTCCATGCCTCGCGCGAGGAAGCCACCCGTGGCAGCCAGCGCAAGTGGAAAAACCTCGGCAAGCAAGACCCCAAGCGCAAACTGCCAGTGCTCAACTTCGGCGGGCAGAACAACGAACTGTGGTGCGAGGGCGGCGAGATCCGCTTCGTCACCCAACTGGTCGACGAAAGCGCGCAATACGCACAGCAGGTGCTGTGGTTCACCAGCCTGGTGTCCAAGGCCAGCAACCTGCCTGGCATCGAGGCGGCACTGAAGAAAGCCGGTGCCAAGGCGGTGCGCATCGCCGAGATGGGCCAGGGCCAGAAGCAGAGCCGCATGGTCGCCTGGAGCTTCCACGATGACATCGCACGCCAGGCCTGGCACGCCGGGCGCAAATCGCAGGCATGAAAAAACCGCGCCCGGGCAAGCCGGGCGCGGTTAGGGTCAACGCATCAACAATTACTTGTTGATGGAATCGTTCAGGGCTTTGGCCGGAACGAACTTGACGACTTTCTTGGCAGCGATTTCGATGGCAGCGCCAGTCGAAGGGTTGCGGCCGGTACGGGCAGGACGCTCGGAGACTTTCAGCTTGCCGATGCCTGGCAGGGTGATTTCAGCGCCGTTTTCCAGTTGGTCGGCAACGATCTGGCCCAGTTGCTCCAGTGCGTTGCGAGCGGTGGTTTTTGGCGCATCGATGGCTTCAGCGATGTCGGCAATCAGTTGGTCTTTGGTCAATGCCATGGTGGTGTTCCTTCCCTATCTAAATCAGTGGTTATGCAGCGTTCTACGACGTTATCGGGCCAGCCCCTGAGTTCTGGAGGGCCGCGCCAATCGCGCATGTAGATGCGTAAATCGGCGTTTGGTTCGACACGGTATGAGCACACTGCCAGCAATGCGCCACACGAGGGGCGCAAGACCGCGCAAAGCTACCACAGGAATGGATAAATATCCGCTACCCGCTTCGATTTAGTGCAGGTTTTTCGGGGGTTTCAGCCGAAAACCTACAAATCTGAACAAAAAACGAACAACCGGCATTTCTGCCAACATCCGGCCACTGCAGCGCCTGTTGCTTGGGGTAAACTGGACGACTTTTGCAGCGCGGCCCATGGCCGCCCCAGACTCACCGAGAATTCCATGCCAATCCGACATTGCATCGTTCACCTGATCGACAAGAAGCCCGATGGCAGCCCCGCCGTGCTCCATGCGCGGGATACCGAGCTGAGCGCATCGGACGCCATCGAAAACCTCCTGGCCGACCTCAACGACAGCTACAACGCCAAGCAAGGCAAGGCCTGGGGCTTCTTCCACGGCGAGTCCGGCGCCTATCCGCTGAGCGGCTGGCTGAAGCAGTACCTGGAAGACGAGAAAGACTTCGCCGCGTTCAGCCGGGTGGCAGTCGAGCACCTGCAAAAGCTGATGGAAGAGTCGAACCTCTCCACCGGTGGCCACATCCTGTTCGCCCATTATCAGCAAGGCATGACCGACTACCTGGCCATCGCCCTGCTGCACCACAGCGAAGGCGTGGCGGTGAACGCCGAACTGGACGTGACACCGTCGCGCCACCTCGACCTCGGCCAGCTGCATCTGGCGGCGCGCATCAACCTGTCCGAGTGGAAGAACAACCAGAATTCCAAGCAGTACATCTCGTTCATCAAGGGCAAGAACGGCAAGAAGGTCTCGGACTACTTCCGCGACTTCATCGGCTGCCAGGAAGGCGTCGATGGCCCAGGCGAGACGCGCACTCTGCTCAAGGCCTTCAGCGACTTCGTCGAAAGCGAGGACCTGCCGGAAGAGTCCGCCCGCGAGAAGACCCAGACCCTGGTCGAGTATGCCACCACCCAGACCAAGCTGGGTGAGCCAGTGACCCTGGAAGAACTGTCGAGCCTGATCGACGAGGACCGCCCGAAGGCGTTCTACGATCACATCCGCAACAAGGACTACGGCCTGTCGCCGGAAATCCCCGCAGACAAACGCACCCTGAACCAGTTCCGCCGCTTCACCGGGCGTGCCGAAGGGTTGTCGATCAGCTTCGAAGCGCACCTGCTGGGTGACAAGGTGGAATATGACGAGGCCGCCGGCACCCTGATCATCAAAGGCCTGCCGACCACACTGGTGGATCAGCTCAAGCGCCGCAAGGACTGATCAGACGGCCACATAGGAGGCCACTAGCGCCTCCTTGGCCGACTTGCGCAACTTCTTCACCAGACGCTCCTGGCGCAGCGCCTCCCCCTTGTCCGGCCACTGTTCGACATAGACCAGCGCCTGCGCCGGGCTGGTCTTGAAATAGCGGGCGCCCTGCCCTTTCTGGTGCGCAGCGAAACGCCGCTGCGGGTCATCGCTGACACCGCAGTACAGCGAGCCATTGGCAGCCCGCACCAGGTACACGTACCACGGTTTGCACAGCGGGGTTAAGTCGACTTCGTTGACGATGCTCATGGCAGACAGCTTAACCGCTCAATGCGCTTGCTGGAACGCCCGCAGCCCTTTGAAAGCCTGCTGGCGCACCTTGTTCTGCAACATCGGCGACCAACCCAGCAGCAACCCTGGAGTTCCCAGCGCCTGACGCGACCAGCGCCACAGATCGAAGCTGTCGTCATGCTGGCAGATCAGCCCATCGCGAATGACGAAGCGCGCCTGGATATCGTTGACCACGGTGCGGCCGGTCTGGCTGAACAGGTAAGTTGCAACCCAGTGCGCGCAGCCGCTGCGTGGGTCGGCACGGACCTGGTCGAAAGTCAGGGTGAAGTCCTTGGCGCGCGCCGTGAGCATGCGCCACATGTCACCGGCATCACGACCGCGCAGGGTGCCGAATACCGGGTCGCTGAAAACGATGTCGTCGCTGTAGCAGGCCACCATGGCCTCGGCGTCCAGGCGCTGGAAGGCCTGGTAGAAGCGGGTGATCAGGTCACGGTTGGCGTCAGTCATGAGAAGCAGATCCGTCCTGGGAGTCGAAGTCTGCACGATAATCTGCCAACAATGCTTTCGCCAGCGCCGGCCTCCATATCAGAGTTTTTCGCTAGTCACCTGCACATGCAGCGCCCGCCCGGCGCCAAGCCCGAACACGATGGCCCCTACACCCAGCACTGCAAAAATCCACCCCACTGCTGCCCATCCACCGGTCAGGTCATGCACCAGGCCAACCGCGAACGGCCCCATGGACGCCAGGGTATAACCCACCCCCTGGGCCATGCTCGACAGGTTCGCCGCCACATGGGCATCCTTCGAACGCAGCACGATCAGCGTCAACGCCAAGGCAAAGGTACCGCCCTGCCCCAGCCCCAGCAGCACCGCCCAGCCCCACAGCCCGCCGATCGGGGCATACAGACATCCGAACAGCCCCGTCAACGTAACCAGCATCACGATTACGATGGCCAGCCGTTGGTCCTTCCCGCGGGTCGCCAGCCAGGGCGCGCCCAGCGAACTGATCAACTGCACAATCACCGAGCCGGACAGCACCAGCCCAGCCTCAGTCGGGCTCAGGCCACGGCCAATGAGGATCGATGGCAACCAGCCAAAGACGATGTAGGCCAGCGACGACTGCAGCCCCATGTACAACGTGACCTGCCATGCCAGCGGGTCGCGCCACAAACCGCGCACCCGGTAGGCTGCCTTGTGCAGACCATGGCCCTGACGCGCTTGCGGTAACCAGATGAGCACGGCCAAAAGCGCCGGTAGCATCCAGAAGCCCAGGCCAAAGGCCCAGTTGTCATCGAAATGCTGGGCCAACGGCACGGTAGCCCCCGCCGCCATAGCCGCCCCCAGGCACAGGGCCATGGTGTAGACGCCAGTCAGGGTGCCCGCATGCTGCGGGAAGTCACGCTTGACGATACCGGGCAGCAGTACGCCGATGATGCCGATGCTGGCCCCAGCCATGACGCTGCCGAGGAATACGCCGACAGCCCCCAGGGCGCTGCGCACCACGATCCCCAGCGCCAGCGTGAGCAGGATGCCCAGGATCACCCGCTCGCTGCCGAATCGGCGCGCCAGGAGCGGGGCCAGCGGTGCGAACAGCCCCAGGCAGAGCACCGGCAAGGTGGTCAGCAGACCCGCTTCGGAGGCATTCAGGCCCAGCCCCGCAGAGACCTGCCCGAGCACCGGCGCCATGCTCGACAACGCCGGGCGCAGGTTCAATGCCACCAGCACCAGGCCCAGCAGCAACAGCCAGGGCCGCTGCAGGGCCGGTGGCTGTTGCTGCACCTGGGCATCGTCGGCCTCGGCATCGATCAGCAGTTCTTCCAATTCGCGCTCGCGGGCAGGCGCGTCTCGGGTCATTGGTTCAGCCATGGCTTTCTCGTCTTCAGGATTCGATGAGGGTCCGGCTCAGGGCCTTGGCCCGTTGCGGATCGCGTTGTTCGATGGCGTCGAGGATCTGCCCGTGCAGGTCGAAGGTCGCCTGGCTGCGCGGGACAGTCGCCATGTTGTGTTGCAGCGCTGCGGCGACGACGCCGGAAAAGTAGCGATACAGCTCACTCAGTGCCGGGTTGTGCGCGGCGTCGATCAAGCGCTGGTGAAATACCAGGTCGCAGCTGACATAGGCATCGACATCACCGTGAAAGTGCTCGGCACTGCCCGTCAGTGCTGCACGCAGGCCTTGCAGGTCCTCGTCGGTACGGCGCAACGCCGCCAGGCCGATCGCCTCGGATTCGAGGATGTGCCGTGTCTCGCGGGCCTGCTCCAGGGTGCAGCGCGCCATGGCTTGCACAGCCTGCAGTGGGTCCTGGCAGGTGCGCAGGTAGCTGCCGTCACCCTGGCGGATCTCCACCAGGCCGCTGAATGCCAGCACGCGCATGGCTTCACGCACGGTATTGCGGCTGATGCCCAACTCCAGCGCCAGTACTGGCTCGGTTGGCAGGCGCTGCCCGACTTGCCAATCGCCGTGCAGGATGCGCTCACGCATGCGTTCGACCGCAAGTTCGACCAAGGAACGCTTGGCCAATTCGCTGCTCATTTCACTCAACCAATCATCCGATGAATTCGCAAAGCTTAATGGAACGCCTTCCAGACATCAATTCAACTGGCATTTCTACCAGTTGTCAGCCAAGTATCTTGTTGTAACGCTTGGCACGACTCCATCAAGGCCCCATTCATGTCCATGTTCAGAACATTGCGGTTGATTGCCCTGACAGCAGCCGGCCTGCTGCTCGTCCTGCTCTTCAAAGGGTGCGACGCCAGACAACCGCTAATGCAGCCCAAGACGCTCATCATCGGAATGGACGGCGTGCAACTGCAGCACTATGAACAACTGGGCGACGATACCAACCTGCAGAAACGCCTGATCTACGGCAAGGCCTATGCCGGAGGCATCAACGGCCGCGCCAGCGAACAGGCGACTAACAGTGGGCCAGGCTGGATGACTTTGCTCACCGGGGTATGGGCCAACAAGCACGGGGTCATTGCCAATACCGAGTCCTTGCGAGTCGACCCTGAGTTCCCCAGCCTGTTCAAACGACTGCGTGATGCCCTGCCTAACGCCTACCTCTCCAGCATCGTCAATTGGTCACCGATCAACACGGCCTTCCTGCTGGAGGACGCGCAAGGCAACAATGTGCGCGAAAGCGGCCTGAGCGATGAGCAGGTAACCGCCCGAACCCTGGAGATCCTCGAAAACACACCTGCCGACTTCACCTACATTCAGCTTGACGAGCCCGATCAAGCAGGCCACGCCAGCGGTTTCGGCCCAGCTTATCAGTTCGCCTTGCGCGAAACTGACAACAGACTGGGGCGCCTGCTGGACAAGGTCGAGGCGCGTGCCTACAAGCACCCGCAGGAGGACTGGTTGGTGATCGTCTGTACCGACCACGGTCGTGATTACGGGGGGGCAGGCCATGGCGGTGTGACCGAGCAGGAAAAGACGGTGTTCATTGCCAGCAACAAGCGGTTGAACGAAGAGTTGCACCAACCGAGCATTCCAGAGGACAACCCGGGGCCCAACAACTTGTATGGCTATGCTGCGCAGACATCGGTGGCCCCGACCGTGCTCCGGCACATGGGGCTCGACCTGCTGCCGCAATGGAAGCTCGATGGCACGCCGCTGCTGGGTGCTACCGGAGTGCGCAAGGCACGGGCCATTGAAGGTGAAGCCAAGTTGCTGTGGAACAGCGATTCACAAGGCACTGTGACCATTCACAGAAATGGCCAGTTAGTCGCGACCGTGCAGGCTTACCTGCAGCAATGGACTGATCCGCAGGGCATGCGCCAAGCCAGCGACTATGTGCTCGAACTGGATGAAACACCCGTAGCGGTGCGTACCCGGCCAGTCAGCCAGCCATTCGTCATCGAGCAAAGCAGCAACCATGTACGCGGGATCACCTGCAGGAACGAGTTCACTCGCTCCTGCAAATGGCCGTGATCAGTTCAGCGCATCGACCAACGCCTGGTTCATCTGCGGCGTGCCAATGGTGATACGCAGGAACTGGGCAATCCGCTCCTGCTTGAAGTGACGCACGATCACCCCTTGCTCACGCAGGCGCGCGGCCAACTGCGCGGCATCCTGCTGCGGATGGCGGGCGAAGATGAAGTTGGCCGCCGATGGCAGCACTTCGAAGCCTTTTGCAACCAGCTGCTCGACCAGCGTTTCACGGCTGTCGATCACTTTGCGGCAGGTCTCCTCGAAATAAGCCTGGTCTTCGAACGCCGCCGCCGCACCCACGATGGCCATGCGGTCCAGCGGATAGGAGTTGAAGCTGTTCTTGATCCGCTCCAGGGCCTCGATCAGCTCCGGATGGCCGACGGCCAGGCCGACGCGCAGCCCGGCCAGCGAACGCGACTTGGACAGGGTCTGGGTCACCAGCAGGTTGTCGTAGCGATCCACCAGGCTGATGGCGGTCTCGCCGCCAAAGTCGATGTAGGCTTCATCCACCACCACCACCGAGTCACGGTTGGCTTGCAACAGCTGCTCGATCGCTTGCAGCGGCAGCAGGCAGCCAGTTGGCGCGTTGGGGTTGGGGAAGATGATCCCGGCGTTGGGCTTGGTGTAGTCGGCGATGCGGATCTGGAACTGCTCGTCCAGCGCCACCTGCTCGAACGGAATACCGTACAGGCCGCAGTAGACTGGATAGAAGCTGTAGCTGACATCCGGGAACAGCAGCGGCCCGCGATCGTGCTGGAACAGGCCGTGGAAGATGTGCGCCAGCACCTCGTCCGAACCGTTGCCGACGAACACCTGGGCCGGGGTGACGCCATAATATTCGGCCACCGCCTGCTTGAGCCGGTCACTGTTCGGGTCCGGATACAGGCGCAGATTGTCGTTCAGCTCGGCGCGCATGGCTTCCAGTGCCTTGGGCGACGGGCCATAGGGGTTCTCGTTGGTGTTCAGCTTGACCAGGCGGGCCAGCTTTGGCTGCTCGCCCGGCACGTAAGGCACCAGCGCCTTGACGAAGGGGCTCCAGAATCGACTCATGCTCAGTTCCCCTTGTCTTGGGTCAGGATACGGTATTCAGCACTGCGGGCGTGGGCGGTCAGCGACTCGCCACGGGCCAGGACCGAAGCGGTGTGGCCAAGCTCGGATGCGCCCTGTTCGGAACAGAAGATGATCGACGAGCGCTTCTGGAAGTCGTACACCCCCAGCGGCGACGAGAAGCGTGCGGTGCCGGAAGTCGGCAGCACGTGGTTGGGACCAGCGCAGTAATCGCCCAGCGCTTCGCTGGTGTGGCGGCCCATGAAGATCGCGCCGGCGTGGCGGATCTGCGGCAGCCAGGCCTGCGGGTCGGCGACCGACAGTTCCAGGTGCTCGGGTGCGATGCGGTTGGCCACTTCGATGGCCTGCTGCATGTCGCGCACCTGGATCAGCGCACCACGGCCGTTGATCGACTTCTCGATGATCTCGGCACGTTCCATGGTCGGCAGCAGCTTGTCGATGCTGGCGGCGACGCGGTCGAGGAAGGCGGCATCCGGGCTGACCAGGATGGCTTGGGCGTCTTCGTCGTGCTCGGCCTGGGAGAACAGGTCCATGGCGATCCAGTCCGGGTCGGTCTGGCCGTCGCACACTACGAGGATTTCCGACGGCCCGGCGATCATGTCGATACCGACCTGGCCGAACACGTGGCGCTTGGCGGTAGCCACATAGATGTTGCCCGGACCGACGATCTTGTCTACCTGTGGCACGCTTTCAGTGCCATAGGCCAGGGCGGCTACGGCCTGGGCACCACCGACGGTAAATACCCGGTCGACACCGGCGATGCAGGCAGCGGCCAGTACCAGTTCATTGACCTCGCCACGCGGGGTTGGCACCACCATTACCACTTCGGCGACACCGGCGACCTTCGCTGGAATCGCATTCATCAGCACCGACGACGGGTACGATGCCTTGCCGCCCGGCACGTACAGGCCGGCACGGTCCAGCGGGGTGACCTTCTGGCCGAGCACGGTGCCGTCGGCTTCGGTGTACTGCCAGGAGTCCTGCTTCTGCCGCTCGTGGTACAGGCGCACGCGGCTGGCGGCTTTCTCCAGGGCTTCACGCTGGGTGTCGGTGATGCGGGTCAGGGCCAGTTCCAGGCGCTCGCGGCCGAGGATCAGGTCATTGATACTTTTGGCGTCAACACCGTCGAAGCGCTGGGTGAACTCCACCAGCGCGGCGTCACCGCGCTCGCGCACGGCCTTGATGATGTCGAGCACGCGTTGGTTGACCGCGTCATCGGACACACTTTCCCAGCTCAGCAGATGATCCAGATGTCGGGCGAAATCCGGATCAGCAGCGTTGAGACGGGCAATTGCAGTGGACACGGTCATGGCGAGGGCCTCGATTATTAGCGAATGCTCAGGCGCCCTAGGCTACCAGTCCATCCGCGCGGGCACCCGAGAAAAATGGCTATGACGCGGATAGACGGGCGCGACAGCAAAGGCCGCGCGCAGATGTCAGCCGCGGTGTCGCGATTCGACCGCTTTGCGCAGCGTGTCGATCAGGCTCTGGATGCGGGCATGCTGCATCTTCATGGAGGCTTTGTTGACGACCAGGCGCGAGCTGATCGTGGCAATCAGGTCCTGGGGTTCCAGGCCGTTGGCGCGCAGGGTGTTGCCGGTGTCGACCACGTCGATGATCTTGTCAGCGAGGTTGATCAGCGGCGCCAGCTCCATCGAGCCGTACAGCTTGATGATGTCGACCTGGCGGCCCTGCTCGGCGTAGTAACGCTTGGCCACGTTGACGAACTTGGTGGCGACGCGCAGGCGGCCCTTGGGCTCGGGTGCGCCGACCACGCCGGCGGTCATCAGCTTGCACTTGGCAATCTGCAGGTCCAGTGGCTCGTACAGGCCCTGGCCGCCGTACTCCATCAGCACGTCCTTGCCAGCCACACCAAGGTCGGCGGCACCATGCTCGACATAGGTCGGCACGTCGGTGGCACGCACGATCAGCAGGCGCACGTCGTCCTGCGTGGTGGGGATGATCAGCTTGCGGCTCTTGTCCGGATTCTCGGTCGGCACGATACCGGCCTCGGCCAGCAACGGCAGGGTATCGTCGAGAATACGGCCTTTGGAAAGCGCGATGGTCAACATTGGAACGTCGGTCCTTAAGCGGCTACTGCCGGCCGGGCTGCTACAGCCCGACCGCATTCAATTCGAATGGCACGTCCGTGTGCCAGCGGGCAACTAGCCCGGTACGCGGCGGATTATCGCGCCGAGCATCTGCAGTTTTTCTTCGATGCACTCGTAACCACGGTCGATGTGGTAGATGCGGTCGATAAGGGTATCGCCTTCGGCGACCAGCGCCGAGAGTACCAGGCTGGCGGATGCACGCAGGTCGGTGGCCATCACCGGAGCACCCTTGAGTGCCGGCACGCCGGTGACGATCGCGGTGTTGCCTTCGACCTGGATCTGCGCGCCCATGCGGTGCATTTCGTACACGTGCATGAAGCGGTTTTCGAAGATCGTCTCAATGACTGCGCCAGTGCCTTCGGCGATGGCGTTCAGCGAGATGAACTGCGCCTGCATGTCGGTTGGGAACGCCGGGTATGGGGCCGTGCGCAGGTTGACGGCTTTCGGCCGCTTGCCGTGCATGTCCAGCTCGATCCAGTCCTCACCGGTGGTAAGTTCGGCGCCTGCTTCCTTCAGCTTTTCCAGCACTGCCTCGAGGATGGTCGGGTCGGTGTCCTTGACCTTGACACGGCCGCCGGTCACGGCAGCGGCGACCAGGTAGGTGCCGGTCTCGATGCGGTCGGGCATGACACGGTAGGTAGCCGAAGCCAAACGCTCGACGCCATCGATGATGATGGTGTCGGTGCCGGCGCCCTGGACCTTGCCGCCCATGGCGTTGATGAAGTTGGCCAAGTCGACCACTTCAGGCTCGCGCGCGGCGTTTTGCAGCACACTGCGGCCTTTGGCCAGGGCAGCGGCCATCATGATGTTCTCGGTACCGGTGACGCTCACGGTGTCGAAGAAGAAGTGCGCACCGCGCAGGCCGCCTTCGGGGGCCTCAGCCTTGATGTAGCCGCCTTCGACTTCGATCTTCGCCCCCATGGCCTCGAGGCCGCGGATGTGCAGGTCGACCGGGCGCGAACCGATGGCGCAGCCGCCTGGCAGGGCTACTTCAGCCTTGCCGAAGCGCGCGACCATGGGCCCGAGCACCAGGATCGAGGCGCGCATGGTCTTGACCAGCTCGTAAGGGGCTACCAGAGTCTTGATGGTGCGCGGGTCGATTTCCACCGCCAGCTTTTCGTCGATCACAGGCTCGATGCCCATGCGCCCGAACAGCTCGATCATGGTGGTGATGTCGTGCAAGTGCGGCAGGTTGCCCACGGTGACCGGGCCATCGGCCAGCAGGGTCGCCGCCAGGATCGGCAGGGCCGCGTTCTTCGCGCCGGAAATGCGGATCTCGCCGTCGAGACGAGCGCCGCCAGTAATAATCAGTTTGTCCATTGGTGTCTCGCCGCCAAGTTGGCTCAGGTGCGCTCAGCCCAGGCTGCGCTGCTGAAAAATTTCATGGTTACCGCATGGATGCTGCCATTGGCAATCCACGGATTCAGGTGAGCATAGATCGCCTGTTGACGTTTGACCGGGCTCAGGCCAGCCAACTCGTCGCTGATCACGTTCAACTGGAAGTTGCAGCCTTCGCCTTCAACTTCGACCCGGGTTCCCGGCAATTTCTCTTCAAGGAAGCTCTTAACTTCTACGGCCTGCATGCTCAACCTCAATCGGCGCCCGATGCGCACGGGTCGGCCATCATACAAAAAAGCCCCTCGCCTGCGAAGCCCAACGAAAGGGCGCGCGACCGAGGGGCCTCTCATCACTGCCAAGCCATCAGCTTGCCAGCACCTCATCCAGGTCATAGACCCCGGCGATTTCCCGCATGTCGTCGGGCATGCCGCGCACCTCGACGGCCTTGCCGGCTGCCTCGGCGTCACGGATGAACGCCAGCAGCAGCGACAGGCCGACACTGGTGGAGCGCGCCACGGCCGAGCAATCCAGCACCAGACGCGCCTCACGGCAGGCGCCGATCAGCGCCTTGCCCTGCTTGCGCAGGGCCGGCCCGCTGCGGTAATCCAGCTCGCCGACCAGGCACAGCACGCCCGGCTCGGCCATGGTTACAGCGGCCTCACTCATTTGACGGTCTTCTCCGGCGATTCGTCGGCCTTTTCCTTGGCTTTGGCCACTTCGCCGGCCCAGCCGTCGATGGTCTTGTCCAGGTTGTTGCCGTTGCGCTGCATGGCGTCGGCGAACTGGTCACGGAACAGCTTGCCGATGTTGATGCCGTTGACGATGACGTTACGCACCTTCCACTCGCCCCCCAGGTTCTCCAGGGTGTACTGCACCGGGTACACGGCACCATTGTTGCCGGTGACCTTCATGCCTACAGAGGCGCGCTTGCCGTCATCGGCCTTGGCCGGGTCTACGACGATGCCCTGGTTGTTGTACTCCAGCAGCGCGTTACCGTAGAACTGGAACAGGCTGCGCTTGAAGTTTTCCTGGAAGCGCTGCATCTGCTCGGGCGTGGCCTTGCGCGAATACTTGACGGTCATGATGCTCTTGGAAATACCGTCGGCATCGACCACCGGCGCGAGGATCCGGTCAAGGGTGTCGTAGAACGCTTGCGGGTTGGATTTGTACTGCTCCTTGTTGGCCTTGAGCTCACCCAGCAGCTCGGTGGTCGTGCTCTGCACCACGTCGTGCGGCGACTGCGCGGCCAGGGCAAACAGGGGGACGGCCGCCAGCAACACCAGCAGGCCACGTCGCAGGATCGAAATCATGGAAACTCCTTAATTAGCCGGTTGCGCTTCTTTGGGTTCCTTGCCAACGGAGTTGAGCAGGAACTTGCCAATCAGATCTTCCAATACCAGCGCCGACTGAGTGTCATGGATGGTCGAACCGTCTTTGAGCACGTCTTCTTCACCGCCCACGCTGATACCGATGTACTTCTCGCCAAGCAAGCCGGCGGTCAGGATCGAAGCAGTGGAGTCGGTCGGCAGGTTGTTGACCGCCTTGTCCAGCTGCAGGGTCACCCGACCGGTGTAGGAATCACGGTCCAGATCGATGGCGGTGACCTTGCCGATCGTTACACCGGCCATGGTCACTTTAGCTCTGACCGTCAAACCGGCGATATTGTCGAAGTACGCATAAACTTTATAGGTATCGCTGCTCGGGCTGGCCGACAGCCCGCTGACACGCAGGGCCAGCAGCAGCAGTGCCAGGATCCCGGCCAGGAGGAACAGGCCGACACCGATTTCCAGGGTGCGGTTTTGCATCAGAAATCTCCAAACATCAAGGCGGTCAAAATAAAGTCCAGACCCAGTACTGCCAACGAGGCATAGACCACGGTCTTGGTAGTGGCACGGCTGATCCCTTCTGAGGTGGGTTCGCAGTCGTATCCCTGGAATACCGCAATCCAGGTGGTGACGAAGGCGAACACCAGGCTCTTGATCAACCCGTTGAGCACGTCGTCGGTAAAGGAAACGCTGTTCTGCATGTTGCCCCAGAACGAACCTTCGTAAACGCCCAGCCAGTCGACTGCGACCCATGAACCACCCCAGATGCCGACCACGCTGAAGATCAGCGCAAGCAGCGGCAGCGAGATGAAACCGGCCCACAGGCGTGGCGCAACGATGTACTTGAGCGGATCAACGCCGATCATTTCCAGGCTCGACAGCTGTTCGGTGGATTTCATGTTGCCGATTTCGGCGGTCAGCGCAGAACCTGCGCGGCCGGCGAACAGCAACGCAGTGACCACCGGGCCAAGCTCACGCAGCAGGGTCAGGGCAACCATTTGCCCGACCGCCTGCTCGGAACCGTACTTGGTCAGGATGCTGTAGCCCTGCAGGGCCAGCACCATGCCGATGAACACGCCGGAAACGACAATGATCGCCAGCGACAGCACGCCCACCGAGTAAAGCTGCTTGGTCAGCAGCTGGAAACCGCCGCCAATGCCGCCACGGCCGATCAGCGCATGGAACAGGAACAGGCACGAGCGCCCGAGCACGGCCAGCACGTCGATCGCCGAGCGCCCGAGCAGGCGGATACGTTCGAGTAAGGATTTTCTGCGCATCACCGCACTCCCAGCAGATCGGCGCGGTAGTCAGGCGCAGGAAAGTGGAATGGCACCGGGCCGTCCGGGTCGCCTTTCATGAACTGGCGAATGCGCGGATTGTCCGAGCCCATCAGCTCGTCGGGCGTACCCTGGCCCAGCACCTGACCATCACCGACCACATAAATGTAGTCGGCGATACTGGCGGTTTCGGCCAGATCGTGGGAGACCACGATGCTGGTGATGCCCAGGGCATCATTGAGCAGACGGATCAAGCGCACGAGTACACCCATGGCAATCGGGTCCTGGCCGACGAACGGTTCGTCGTACATCAGGATCTGCGGGTCCAGGGCAATTGCCCGGGCCAACGCCACCCGGCGCTTCATGCCGCCGGACAGCTCGTCCGGCATCAGGTCGATGGCACCGCGCAGGCCAACCGCCTGCAGTTTCATCAGCACGATGTCACGGATCATTTCGTCCGAAAGCTGGGTATGCACGCGCAAAGGAAAGGCAACGTTCTCGAACACATCGAGATCGGTGAACAACGCACCGCTCTGGAACAGCACGCCCATCTGCTTGCGTGCATCGAACAGGTCGCTGCGCGAAAGGCTCGGCAGGTTCTGCCCGGCCACCCACACTTCACCGCCCGACGGGCGTAGCTGCGCGCCCATCAGGCGCAACAGCGTGGTCTTGCCGCAACCCGACGGCCCCATGATCCCGGTGACCTTGCCACGCGGAATACGGATGTCGACATTGCTGAAAATGCTGCGCGAACCGCGCTTGAAGGTGACGCCCTTCAACTCGACCGCGTAGGCGCTATCCACACTCATCTAGACTCCTTGCTAGTGCAGCCTCGCACTAATGGACGCCGGCCTTCATCGTGAAGGCACACACACCCTTGGCAGGCCGAATAGCGGCGAACTATAGCACCGCTGACCCTGCGCCCCCAAGGGTATGGAAACAGGTCGTTCAGGCCAACGACAGGCTTTGATGACATTTGAGAGGGCAATCGAAAGGATGAGGCTTTCTCGTATTGCGGCTATAATCGCCGCCTTTTAATCAGGCATTGCTTTTCGACATGAGCCAATCCAGCGAGCTGATCCACTCCGCCCAGCGCACCCTGCGCCTGGAACTCGAGGCCGTAGAAGGCCTGGTGGCCCGCATCGACGCCAATTTCGTCAAGGCCTGCGAACTGATCCTGGCGAGCAAGGGTCGGGTCGTGGTGGTCGGCATGGGCAAATCGGGGCATATCGGCAACAAGATCGCCGCCACCCTGGCCAGTACCGGCACGCCAGCGTTCTTCGTACATCCGGCTGAAGCCAGCCATGGCGACATGGGCATGATCACCCGTGATGACGTCATTCTGGCCCTGTCCAACTCCGGCAGCACCGCCGAGATCATTACCCTGCTGCCGCTGATCAAGCGCCTGGGGATCCAGTTGATCAGCCTGACCGGCAACCCGGACTCGCCCCTGGCCCAGGCCGCCGAGGTCAACCTCGACGCCAGCGTCACCCAGGAAGCCTGCCCGCTGAACCTGGCCCCGACCTCTTCCACTACCGCGGCACTGGTACTGGGTGATGCGCTGGCCATCGCCCTGCTCGAAGCCCGTGGCTTCACCGCCGAAGACTTCGCCTTCTCGCACCCTGGTGGTGCCTTGGGCCGCCGCCTGCTGCTGAAAGTCGAGAATGTCATGCACGCCGGTGACGAATTGCCCCAGGTGCAGCGCGGCACACTGCTCAAGGACGCGCTCCTTGAAATGTCCCGCAAAGGTTTGGGCATGACCGTGATCGTGGGCGCCGATGGCAAGCTGGCCGGGATCTTCACCGACGGCGACCTGCGCCGCAGCCTGGACCGCAATATCGACGTGCACACCACTCTGATTGACCAAGTGATGACCGTGCACGGCAAGACGGCTCGTGCCGAAATGCTTGCCGCCGAGGCCCTGAAGATCATGGAAGACCACAAAATCAGCGCCCTGGTGGTCGTGGACAAGGACGACCGCCCGACCGGCGCCCTGAACATGCATGACCTGCTGCGCGCCGGCGTGATGTAAAGGAGAACGAATCGATGACCCAAGATCTCATGCAACGCGGCAAGGCGATCAAGCTCGCCGTTTTCGACGTCGATGGCGTGCTGACCGATGGCCGCCTGTATTTCCTTGAAGATGGCAGCGAATTCAAGACCTTCAACACCCTTGATGGCCAGGGCATCAAAATGCTCATGGCCTCGGGCGTTACCACGGCAATCATCAGCGGACGCAAGACCCCAGTGGTAGAACGCCGGGCGAAAAACCTCGGCATCCCCCACCTTTACCAAGGTCGTGAAGACAAATTGGTAGTGCTGGACGGTCTGCTCGCCGAACTGGGCCTAAGCTATGAACAGGTCGCCTACCTGGGCGACGACCTCCCCGACCTGCCGGTAATCCGCCGGGTCGGCCTGGGAATTGCCGTAGCCAACGCCGCACCATTCGTTCGCCAGCACGCCCACGGCGTAACCCAGGCACGCGGCGGCGAAGGTGCTGCACGCGAGTTCTGCGAACTGATCATGCAGGCCCAGGGCACCCTGGACGCTGCCAACGCCAACTACCTGTAAGGTTGCCCATGTTCAGCAAGAAAGCCCGCAACATTGCGTTGCTCGCGGTGATCGCCGCGGTGCTGGCAGCAGTCGGCTACTGGAATGTCAGCCCCGAGAGCTTCCTCGAAAAGCCGGTGGCCCAGGTTGACGAAAGTGCCATCGACTATTACGCGATCAACGCGCACAGCGTGCAGTTCCTGCCCGATGGCAAACTGCAATATGAAATGACTGCCGACAAGGTCGAACACCTCAAGGCCAGCGAGGTCACACTGGTGACCACACCCGACCTGCACATGTACCGCGGCACTCAGTACCCGTGGCACGTGCAGAGCGTGCGCGCCGAGGTCAACCCTGACGGCAGCGAAGTCGAACTGATCGACCAGGTGCGGATTGCCCGCACCGACGAAAAACAGCGCGATACCATCATTACCAGCTCGCGCATGACCGTATTCCCGCAGAAGCAATATGCGCAGACCGAGCAAGCCGTTAGAATCGACGGCGCCGGTGGCACAACCACAGGCAAGGGAATGAAAGCGTATTTGAAAGAAAGCAAGATCGACTTGCTCTCTAACGTAAGAGGACAGTATGAGGCTCGTTAAAACCCTCCCCCTTTTGCTCAGCCTGAGCGCAGCAGCACTGGGAAGCGCGAGCGCCTTCGCCCTGCCGAACGACCGTGACCAGCCTATTCGCATCCAGGCCGACAACGCGCACCTGGACGACAAGCAGGGCGTGGCCACCTACACCGGCGATGTGATCATCACCCAAGGCTCAATGATGATCAAAGGCAATACCGTGACCATGACCCGTGCCGCCAATGGCGACATCGACGTGGTGACCTCGGTGGGCAACCTGGCGTACTTCGAGCAGCAGCAGACCGCGGCCAAGCCCGACAAGATGAAAGGCTGGGCGGTGACCATCCAGTACCAGGCGCAGAAAGACACGGTGATCCTTACCGACCGCGCCAAGGTCGAGAACGAAGGCAACACCACCGAAGGCGAGAAGATCGTCTACAACACCAAGACCCAGGTTGCGACCGCCGGTCGTGGTGGCAACGTGACTCAACCACGTCAGCGCATCGACATGGTGATCCAGCCGAAGAAGAAGGCCGAGTAAATGGCAACCCTCAAAGCCCAGCACCTGGCCAAGAGCTACAAGGGGCGGCAAGTCGTGCGTGATGTCAGCCTGTCGATCGACAGCGGGCAGATCGTCGGCTTGCTCGGCCCCAACGGCGCCGGCAAGACCACCTGCTTCTACATGATCGTGGGGCTGGTCCAGGCAGACCAGGGGCGCGTACTGATCGACAACCTCGATGTCAGTCACCAGCCCATGCACGGCCGAGCCCGCGCCGGTATCGGCTACCTGCCGCAAGAAGCCTCGATCTTCCGCAAGCTGTCGGTGGCCGACAACATCATGGCCATTCTCGAAACCCGCAAGGACATCGATCGCGAAGGCCGGCGCAAGGAACTGGAAAGCCTGCTGCAGGAGTTCCACATCAGCCACATCCGCGACAACCTCGGCATGAGCCTTTCCGGTGGCGAACGCCGCCGCGTCGAAATTGCCCGTGCCCTGGCTACCGCACCGAAGTTCATCTTGCTGGATGAACCGTTTGCCGGTGTCGACCCGATCTCCGTGGGCGACATCAAGCAGATCATCCACCACCTCAAGGCCAAGGGTATCGGTGTCCTGATCACCGACCACAATGTCCGTGAAACCCTGGATATCTGCGAGACCGCCTACATCGTCAACGACGGTCGACTGATCGCCGAAGGCGACGCCGAAACCATCCTGGCCAACGACCTGGTCAAGGAGGTCTACCTGGGCCACGAGTTCCGACTCTGATCCCCGGGACCTGCCTGGAGCACTGGCATTAACGCCCTGTCGGGGCTTAAGTTGTTACAGTGCTCTAGGCAAACGCTACAATTTGAGGCATAAAACTTGCTTAAATTTGGCGCTCCGGCGCCCTCGTGTAGTGGATGGCGCATGCGCGCCGGCGAACAAGGTATTAAGCCCCAGCCATGAAACCATCGCTCGTCCTAAAAATGGGCCAGCAACTGACGATGACCCCGCAGTTGCAACAGGCCATCCGCCTACTTCAGCTCTCCACCTTGGACCTCCAGCAGGAAATCCAGGAAGCGCTGGAGTCCAATCCGATGCTCGAACGCCAGGAAGACGGCGACGACTTCGACAACAGCGACCCGATGGCGGACAACGCCGAAAACAAGCCGGTCGCCGAAGTCCAGGACAACAGCTTCCAGGAAAGCACCACCAGTGCCGAAACCCTGGAAGACGGTGAGTGGAGCGAGCGAATCCCCAACGAGCTTCCAGTCGACACCGCCTGGGAAGATATTTACCAGACCAGCGCCAGCAGCCTGCCGAGCAACGATGACGACGAGTGGGACTTCACCACCCGCACATCGGCCGGCGAAAGCCTGCAGAGCCACTTGCTGTGGCAGCTGAACCTGGCCCCGATGTCCGATACCGACCGCCTGATCGCCATCACCCTGATCGACAGCATCAACGGCCAGGGCTACCTGGAAGACACCCTCGAAGAAATCTGCGAAGGCTTCGACCCGGAGCTGGACATCGAACTCGACGAGGTAGAAGCGGTGCTGCACCGCATCCAGCAGTTCGAGCCGGCCGGTGTCGGCGCCCGCTCCCTGGGCGAGTGCCTGCTGCTGCAATTGCGCCAACTGCCAGCCAGCACGCCCTGGATGAGCGAAGCCAAGCGCCTGGTCACCGACTTCATCGACCTGCTCGGCAGCCGCGACTACAGCCAGCTGATGCGCCGCATGAAGCTCAAGGAAGACGAACTGCGCCAGGTGATCGAGCTGGTACAGAGTCTCAACCCGCGCCCAGGTTCGCAAATCGAGTCGAGCGAACCGGAATACGTGGTGCCCGACGTGATCGTGCGCAAGGACAGCGACCGCTGGCTGGTCGAGCTGAACCAGGAAGCGATCCCGCGCCTGCGGGTCAACCCGCAGTACGCCGGCTTCGTTCGCCGCGCCGATACCAGCGCCGACAACACCTTCATGCGTAACCAGCTGCAAGAGGCACGCTGGTTCATCAAGAGCCTGCAAAGCCGCAACGAAACGCTGATGAAGGTCGCCACGCAGATCGTCGAGCATCAACGCGGCTTCCTCGACCATGGCGACGAAGCGATGAAGCCGCTGGTCCTGCATGACATCGCCGAAGCGGTGGGCATGCACGAGTCGACCATTTCGCGGGTGACCACGCAGAAATACATGCATACCCCGCGTGGCATCTACGAACTGAAATACTTTTTCTCCAGCCACGTCAGCACTGCCGAAGGCGGAGAATGCTCGTCTACGGCGATCCGCGCGATCATCAAGAAACTGGTTGCCGCGGAAAATCAGAAAAAGCCATTGAGTGACAGCAAGATCGCTGGTTTACTGGAGGCACAAGGCATCCAGGTAGCCCGTCGCACCGTCGCCAAGTACCGCGAGTCCCTCGGCATCGCACCGTCGAGCGAGCGCAAGCGACTGATGTAGCCCCTGGATGTGCCACAGCGTTTGTGGGGCAGGTGCAAGACCTGCCTCTTTATGCACGGGCAACAAAGGAGAAGCTGTATGCAAGTCAATATCAGTGGACAGCATGTAGAAGTCACCCAGCCACTGCGCGATTATGTGCTTGAAAAGCTCGCTCGCGTGGAAAGTCACTTCGACAAGATCACCAACGTGCAGGTCATCATGAAAGTCGAGAAGCTGCAGCAGAAGGTCGAGGCGACCCTGCAGATTCCAGGCGGTGAAGTGGTTGCCAACGCGGAACACGAAGACATGTATGCAGCGATCGACGCCTTGGCCGACAAGCTCGACCGCCAACTGAAAAAACACAAGGAAAAACAGCAAAGCCTGCTGCAAGGTGCAGCCGCCCGCTGATCCCTCTCATCCATGATCCGACTTGAAACCATCCTGACCCCCGGCCGTTCCCTGGTGAACGTGCCGGGCGGCAGCAAGAAGCGCGCCCTGGAAAAGGTCGCTAACCTGATTGCCGAGCAAGTACCCGGGCTTGCGATGCAAGACGTCTTCGAAAAGCTCATCGCTCGCGAAAAACTGGGCTCGACCGGCTTTGGCAATGGCATTGCCATTCCCCACTGCCGACTTGAAGGCTGCTCTGCCCCGGTAAGTGCGCTGTTGCACCTGGACGCGCCGATCGACTACGACGCCATCGATGGCGCCCCGGTGGATCTGCTGTTCGTCCTGCTGGTGCCAGAGGCGGCCACCGATGCCCATCTTGAACTGCTGCGCCAGATCGCCAGCATGCTTGATCGCAAGGAGGTCCGCGATAGCCTGCGTGCCGCCGGTAGCAGTGAAGCCCTGTACCAGGTTGTCCTGGACGCCCAGAACGAGCACTGAACATGCGCCTGATCATCGTCAGCGGCCGGTCCGGCTCCGGCAAGAGCACCGCCCTCGATGTACTGGAAGACAACGGTTTCTACGTCATTGACAATCTGCCAGCGGGGCTGCTGCCACAGCTGGCAGAGAACGCGCTGATGAACACCGAGCTTTTGCAGCCAAGGGTGGCGGTCAGTATTGATGCACGCAACTTGCCGAGCCACCTATCACGCTTTCCCGAACTGCTCGAGGAGGCCCGTGCACGCCACATCCAGTGTGACGTGCTTTATCTTGATGCCGACGAGGACACGCTGCTCAAGCGCTTCTCGGAAACCCGCCGTCGCCACCCGCTGACCAATGCCGACCGCTCGCTGGCAGAAGCGATCCGGGTTGAAAGCGAACTGCTGGGGCCAATTGCCGACCTTGCCGACCTGAAAATCGACACCACCAGCCTCAACCTCTACCAGCTGCGCGATTCGATCAAGCTGCGCTTGCTCAATCAGCCTGAGCCCGGCACCGCATTCCTGGTCGAGTCGTTCGGCTTCAAGCGCGGGATGCCGGTCGATGCCGACCTGGTGTTCGACGTACGCTGCCTGCCCAACCCGTACTGGAAACCGGAGCTGCGCGAACATTCCGGCCTGGAGCAGCCAGTCATCGACTACCTCGCCGCACAGCCGGACGTCGAAGAAATGTTCAACGACATTTCCAGCTACCTGCTCAAATGGCTGCCACGCTTTGCTGCCAGCAACCGCGCCTATGTCACCATCGCCATAGGCTGCACAGGCGGCCACCACCGCTCGGTCTACATTACCGAACGCCTCGGCCAGCTGTTGCAGCAATCCCTGAAAAACGTCCAGGTTCGCCACCGCGACCTCTAGCCCACAGGATCCACCGCACGATGCCCGCCCGCGAAATCACCATCATCAACAAGCTGGGCCTGCATGCCCGGGCGGCAGCCAAGTTCGTCGGCGTGGCCGGCAAATACCCCTGCCAGGTCCGCGTCGGCCGCGCACCCGACAAGATGGTGGACGGCAAAAGCATCATGGCGGTGATGATGCTGGCGGCGGGCAAGGGCACCCAGGTGCACCTGCTGACCGAGGGCGAGCAGGACACCGACGCCCTGGAAGCGCTGGTGGCGTTGATCAACAACTACTTCGACGAAGGCGAGTAATCCCTGACCTGTAACATCCCCTGCCAATTGTCAGGGTGAAGTCTTGCGCGATTGCCTTTATACCTATATAGGTATAGATTGAGGTCGCACCTGAAGCTCATTCTCGAGGAGAGAAACATGATTGAGATCGAAGAAAGCAGCGGCAGCGTCTATAGCGACCTTGGCAGTGAAAATGCCAGCGAGATGCTGGTAAAGGCGCATCTCGCCAGCAAGATTTGCAGCATCATCAAGGCCCGTCATATGACCCAGGTGCAAGCATCGGCAGTCCTTGGCCTTCCGCAACCTAAGGTTTCCGACATGATGCGCGGCAAATTTCGCGGTATCAGTGAAACCAAGATGATTGATTGCCTGGCACGGCTCGGCCGCGATGTACAAATCGTGGTGAAAGCCGCTCCTCGCTCCCGGCGTGAAGGTCGGGTGGAAGTTATCTTCGCCTGAACCCACCCAAGGTACCCCGTTCGTCTTCATTCAAGACATTGCCGTATCCATCACCATCATCAAGCAAAAGCCGATGCACAGCCCCAGGCTGGCCAAGCGGTGATTCCCGTTGCTGCGCGACTCGGGAATGATTTCCTGGGTCACCACCAGCAGCATCGCCCCGGCCGCGCAGGCCAGGCCCACCGGCAGCAGCAACTCTGCCATGTTCACCAGCCAGGCACAGATCACCGCAGCCAGTGGCTCGACCAGGCCAGAGGCGGCACCGATCAGGAACGCCTTGAACCGTGGCATTCCCGCGCCTGCCAACACCAGGGCTATCACAAGTCCCTCAGGCACATCCTGCAAGGCGATGCCCATGGCCAGGCTATCAGCGTCGGCCATGCCACCGCCGGCAGACACTCCGATGGCCATGCCTTCGGGAATGTTGTGGGCGATGATGGCAATCACGAACAACCAGATCCTTGCAGCGATCACCGGCTGATTTTCGGTGCCTACCAGCACTTCCGGTGAAGCACCGGAAACCTTGAGGTCGACCAGAAACAGGCACAGGGCGCCGAGCATCAGGCCGAAGCTGATCAAGCCTCCGGCGCCCCAAGGGCTGAAACCGACGGCCTGGGCGGCATCCAGCCCAGGGATGATCAGCGAGAACGCCGTGGCCGCCAGCATCACCCCCGCCCCGAAGCCCAGCAAGGTATCGGCCAAGGCCACCGGCATGTTGCGAATCACCAGCACCGGTACTGCGCCCAGCGCCGTACCCAATGCGCACAGTACGCCCCCCTCCAGGGCACGCAACATGCGCGGTTCCAGGTCCAGCCAGGCAATGCCACGGGCCAGCAGCAGCGCTGTGCCGGCCAGCAGGAGCAAGGTTCCCAGCGCTAACCGGAACAGGCGCACACTGCTGACAGACATCACCTCAGAGTGCATACCGGTCCGACTCAATTCAGGGCTTCGTGATAGCGGCGAGCCACTTCCGCCCAGCCGATCACGTTGTAGAAAGCGCCAATGTATTCCGGGCGACGGTTCTGATACTTCAGGTAATAAGCGTGCTCCCACACGTCCAGGCCGAGGATCGGCGTATTGCCGTGCATCAGCGGGCTATCCTGGTTGCCGCTGCTTTCCACCACCAGCTTGTTCTGCGGGGTGACGCTGAGCCACGCCCAACCGCTACCGAAACGGGTCAGCGCCGCCTTGGTGAAAGCCTCCTTGAATGCTTCGAAGCCACCCAGCTCTGCTTCGATGGCCGTGGCCAGCGGGCCTTGTGGCTGACCACCGCCCTTGGGCGACATGACCGTCCAGAACAGGCTGTGGTTGGCGTGGCCGCCACCGTGATTGATGACTGCACCGCGCAGGTTCTCAGGCAGTTGCTTGACCGCACCGACCAGTTTCTCGACCGGCCATTCGGCCCACTCGGAGCCCTCGATGGCAGCGTTCAGGCCATTGACGTAGGTCTGGTGATGCTTGGTGTGGTGGATTTCCATGGTTTGCGCGTCGATGTGTGGTTCCAGTGCATCGTAGGCGTAAGTCAGTGCGGGCAGGGTATGCGGCATATCAATGGATTCCGTAGGCAGGGGTTCTGGGCACCAGGTTCGGCGCGGTAGTGAGCTCACTGGCCTCGGCGCCTTGTCGATTGAGCAGGCGCTCGGTACGCGGGTACTGGCCGTACTCGGCAATGAAATTCAGCAATTCGGTGTAAGTGCGGCCGCTGTGGCGCAGCGCAGCATTACGCAACGCATGCGGCAAGCGGGCTTCCTTGCTGGCCTGGAGCAATCGCTGATGCGCGGCGCACAGGTAGTCGGCGCTCTCGTGCGGCTGGTTCAGGCGCAGGTGCAGGTCGGCCAGGTTGTGATGGGCGATGACCAGGGCGGCCACCGCCTCATCGACGTCATGCCAGCGCTCGAACAGCACCTGAGCCAGGGCCAGTGCTTGCAGGTAGTGCTCCCGGGCGTCGACCAGCTCGCCCTGTTCGAACAGGCGGTTGGCCGTCTCGGTCGTGCGATTCCAGTGCTGCATGACGATGTTTCCTCTGGGCGCTTGGGCCTGTCAGATGCCACCAGCGGTGAGCTTTTCCGGGTCCAGCAGTGCCTCGAGCTGATCGCGCGACAGGTCGGTGTGCTCCAGAGCCACATCGATGATCGGGCGGCCCTGCTGATAGGCGGTCTTGGCGATTTCGGCGGCCTTGAGGTAGCCGATGATCGGATTCAGCGCCGTGACCAGGATCGGGTTACGCGCCAAGGCTTCCTTGAGCTTGCCCTCGTTGACCTTGAAGCTGGCAATGGCTTTGTCGGCCAACAGGCGGCTGGCGTTGGCCATCAGCTCGATGCTCTCCAGCAGGTTACGGGCGATCACCGGCAGCATCACGTTCAGCTCGAAGTTGCCCGATTGGCCGGCCACAGCGATGGTGGCGTCATTGCCGATCACCTGGGCAGCGACCATGGCAGTGGCTTCCGGGATCACCGGGTTGACCTTGCCCGGCATGATCGAAGAGCCCGGCTGAAGGCCCTGAAGCTCGATTTCACCCAAGCCGGCCAAGGGGCCAGAGTTCATCCAGCGCAGGTCGTTGGCAATCTTCATCAGCGCCACGGCAGTCGTCTTGAGCTGGCCAGACAGCGCCACGGCGGTGTCCTGGGAGCCGATCAGCGCGAACAGGTTATGGCCAGAGGTGAACTCGACCTTGGTGAGACCGCTCAGTTGCCGTGCGAAGCCAGCAGCGAACTGCGGGTGGGCGTTGATCCCGGTGCCCACCGCGGTGCCACCCTGAGCCAGTGCCTGCAGGCTCGGCAGGGTCGCTTCGAGGTGTGTCTTGGCGCCATTGATCTGCGCAGCCCAGCCATCGAGCACCTGGCTCATGCGCACCGGCATGGCATCCATCAGGTGGGTACGGCCAGTCTTCACATACTGATGCACCTGGGCCGACTTGGCCTCGATCACCTGAACGAGGTGGCTCAGCGCAGGCAACAGTTGCTCATGCAGTGCCAGCGCGGCACTGACATGGATGGTGGTGGGGATGATGTCGTTGCTGCTCTGCCCACAGTTGACGTGGTCGTTGGCATTGACCGCTTCACCGAGCACGCTGCTGGCCAGGGTGGCGATCACCTCGTTGGCGTTCATGTTCGAACTGGTACCGGAGCCGGTCTGGAACACATCCACCGGGAAGTGCTGGATGAAATCTTCGGCCAGCAGTTGCTCGACTGCCTTGACGATGGCCTGGCCCTGCCCTGCAGATAGTTGCTCCAGCTCGACGTTGGCCTTGGCCGCAGCGGCCTTGGCCAGCAACAGGGCGCGGATGAACTGGGCCGGCATGCGCTGGCCGCTGATCGGGAAGTTGTCGACCGCGCGCTGGGTCTGGGCGCCATACAATGCCTTGGCAGGTACCTGCAGCTCGCCCATGCTGTCACGCTCGATACGGGTATCACTCATCTTCAGATCCTTGCATCAGTTCATCGGGAGAAATAGACGGCAGCAGCCGGCAGTTGGCCAGCTGCAAGGCATAGGGCTGCCAGCGCTGGTTCTGCCCGCGGCGATCGAGGTTGCGCAGGTCGAGCAGTGGGCGCCAGGCCTGGTCCAGGCAAAGGCAGCGCCAATGCCAGGGCAACATGCGGTCGCAGGCGGTATCCAGCAGCAGACGGAAGGAGGTCAGTGCCACGGTCCATGGCGACGTTTCCGTGCAGCACACCAGGTAACGGCCTTCGGCCAAGTAGTGCTCGATCAGGCGCGGTTCGTCGGGCTCGAGCGCGCAGCGGATGCGCCGACTGAGCCAGCGCCAGTTTTCCAGGTAAGGCAGTTCGCGGAGGACGGATTTCATGAACATCATCGCCGGGCTACTGGAGAATGATATTCATTATTAAGTGATAAACTGAATCACTTCAACTGGGCAATGATGAAAAAAAAACCCGGCGCGAAGGCCGGGTTTCAACATCAGTGTGCATTTCAGGCGAATGTCAGCTGCCTGCGACCGTCATCCGCTCGATCAGCACCGACCCTGTGTGGATATTGCTACGCGTTTCAAGATCACTGCCAATCGCGACAATCTGCTGGAACATGTCCTTCATATTGCCGGCGATGGTCACTTCCTGCACTGCATGCTGGATCTCGCCATTCTCGACCCAGAAGCCCGCAGCGCCGCGCGAGTAATCGCCGGTAACCATGTTCAGACCATGGCCCATCAGCTCGGTCACCAGCAGGCCACGGCCCATGCGCCGGATCAGCGCCGCCTGGTCTTCTACGCCATGGGTGACATACAGATTGTGCACGCCCCCGGCGTTGGCAGTGCTCGGCAAGCCCAGTTTGCGCCCGGAGTAGGTACCCAGCAGGTATGACACCAGCTCGCCTTTGTCGACGAACGGCTTGGCGTAAGTCGCCAGCCCGTCACCGTCGAATGCAGCGCTGCCCAGTGCGCGCGGGATGTGCGGACGCTCGTCGAGGGTCAGCCAGGACGGGAACAGGCGCTGACCGATGGTACCCTCGAGGAACGAAGACTTGCGGTACAGGTTGCCGCCCGAGATGGCCGACAGGAAACTGCCGAACAAGCCACCCGCCAGCTCGGCGGAGAACAGCACGGGGACCTCGCAGGTCGGTACCGGCCGCGCACCGAGGCGGCTGGCGGCGCGCTGGGCGGCGCGCACGCCAATGCTACGCGGGTCGGCCAGCAGATTGCCTTGGCGGTTCACATCGTACCAGTAGTCACGCTGCATCTGGCCTTCGCCTTCGGCGATCATCACGCAGCTGAGGCTGTGCCGGGTCGAGGCGTAGCCACCAATGAAGCCGTGGCTGTTGCCATACACGCGGCAACCCTGGTGAGTATTCAGGGTGGTGCCATCGGCATTGAGGATGCGCTTGTCGGCATCGAATGCCGCCGCCTCGCAGGCCAGCGCCATCTCGATGGCCTTCTCCGGCTCGATGTCCCAGTCGTGATAAAGGTCGAGGTCGGGGATCTCGCGGGCCATCAGCGCGGCATCCGCCAAACCCGAGCATTCGTCCTCGGAGGTATGCTTGGCAATCGCCAATGCGGCGGCCACGGTTTCGCGGATGGCATCCGGGCCACTGGCCGAGGTGCTGGCCGAGCCCTTGCGCTGGCCGACATAGAGGGTGATGCCAAAGCCCTGGTCGCGGTTGAATTCTACCGTCTCGACCTCGCGCTGACGCACCGTGGTGGACAGGCCCTGCTCCAGCGATACCGCCACTTCGCAGGCACTGGCGCCTTGCTTGCGTGCTTGCGCAATGATCGCTTCGACCTGCTCCTGCAACGCTGGCAGGTCCTTGGGGCCTACGCTCTGGACTGCACTCATGGTTTTCTCCACTCAAATTCTGCGTTCGGCGAGGGTCATTCTACGACCGGGCACGGACAAGCGGCCCCCGACTGGTTATCATGGCGGCGATTTCTAGCGGACTGCCACCATGGTTGATTCATACGACGACGCCTTCGACGGCGAAAAAAGCAAAACCCAGATCAAGCGCGAGCTGCATGCGCTGGTCGAACTCGGCGAGCGCCTGACCACGGTCAAGGCCGATACCCTGGCGCGCCTGCCGCTCACCGACGAACTGCGCAAGGCCCTGGCCGATGCCAGCAAGCACACCGCCCACGGTGCACGCAAACGCCACATGTCGTTCGTCGGCAAGCTGATGCGCGACCAGGACCTGGACGCCATCCACGCCGTGCTCGAGCAAATCGACAGCTCCAGCCGCCAGTACAACGAGCGCTTCCATAATCTGGAGCGCTGGCGCGACCGCCTGATCGACGGTAACGACGAAGACCTCGAGCGTTTCGTCAACGATTACCCCGAGACCGATCGCCAGCAATTGCGCTCGCTGATCCGTCATGCCCAGCACGAAAAGGCGCGGAACAAACCGCCTGCCGCTGCGCGCAAGGTGTTCAAGTACATCCGCGATCTGGACGAGATGCAGCGCGGTCTGCGCTGACTCCCGCCGTCTGGGGCTGCATTGCAGCCCCCGGACATTCATCAAGCGCCAGTACCGCCCACGGTAATCGCATCCAGCTTCAAGGTCGGCTGCCCGACGCCTACCGGCACCGATTGCCCATCCTTGCCGCACGTTCCCACTCCACTGTCCAGCGCCAGGTCGTTACCGACCATCGACACCCGGCTCATGGCCTCCGGCCCGTTGCCGATCAAGGTCGCGCCCTTCACTGGCGCGGTGATCTTGCCGTCTTCGATCAGGTAGGCTTCGCTGGTCGAGAACACGAACTTGCCACTGGTGATATCGACCTGGCCACCGCCGAGGTTGGCGCAGTAGATGCCTTTCTTCACCGAAGCGATGATTTCTTGCGGGTCGCTCTTGCCGGCCAGCATGTAGGTGTTGGTCATGCGCGGCATCGGCAGATGCGCATAGGACTCGCGGCGACCGTTGCCGGTAACCGCCATGCCCATCAGGCGTGCATTGAGCTTGTCCTGCATGTAGCCCTTGAGAATGCCGTTCTCGATCAGCGTGGTGCATTCGGTCGGCGTGCCTTCGTCATCGACACTCAATGAGCCACGGCGACCTTCGAGGGTGCCGTCGTCGACAATGGTGCACAGTTCCGAAGCGACCTTCTCGCCGATCCGCCCGCTGAATGCCGAGCTGCCCTTGCGGTTGAAGTCACCTTCCAGGCCGTGGCCGACCGCTTCGTGCAGCAGCACGCCCGACCAGCCGGAACCCAGCACCACCGGCAACGTGCCGGCCGGTGCCGGGATAGCTTCAAGGTTCACCAGCGCCTGGCGCAGCGCTTCGCGGGCATAGCCCATGACCCGCTCTTCAGTGAAGAAGCGGTAGTCGGTACGCCCGCCACCGCCCTGCCCGCCACGCTCGCGACGGCCATTCTGCTCGACGATGACGCTGACATTGAAACGTACCAGTGGGCGTACATCGGCGGCCAGGCTACCGTCGGCAGCAGCAATCAGGATGCGCTCCCAGACCCCTGCCATGCTGACGCTAACCTGCTGGATACGCGGGTCGAGGGCACGGGTGGCGGCATCGACACGCTTGAGCAGTTCGACCTTTTCGGCACGGCTGAGCACATCCAGCGGATTGTCCGGCGCATACAGCGCAGTGACGTCCTGGCTACGGAACGCCTGCACCGTGCCGTTCTGGCCGGCGCGGGAAATCGAGCGGGCAGCACGGGCCGCCGAAGTCAGCGCCTCAAGGTTGATCGCATTGCTGTAGGCGAAGCCGGTCTTCTCGCCGGACTGGGCACGCACGCCCACACCCTGGTCGAGGTTGAAGCTGCCTTCTTTGACGATGCCGTCCTCCAGCGCCCAGGTTTCCGAGATCTGGCCCTGGAAATACAGGTCCGCGGCGTCAATGCCGGGGCCGGCCAGTTCGCCCAGCACGCTCTGCAGGCTGTCGAGGGTGAGTCCGCCCGGGGCCAGGAGCTGCTCGCTGACGGTGGATAACATCTGGCTCATAGTCACTCCGAGGTGTGCGCAGGCCGCAAGGCGTCCTGCGAGAAAAAGCGCCGGTGCGTGGTGACCGGCATGCGCGCCCGGATGGACGCCTGTTCATCAATGTCGCGCTCGGCGAGCAATACCGCTTCGCCGTGCGCCTGTTCTGCGACGATCCGCCCCCAAGGGTCGACGATCGCCGCATGGCCGTGGGTTTCCCGCGGGCCTGGATGAGTACCGCCCTGGGCCGCCGCCAGCACATAGCACTGGGTCTCGATGGCCCGGGCACGGATCAGCACTTCCCAATGCGCAGCACCTGTGACCGCAGTGAAGGCGGCCGGTGCCGTGATCAGCTCCGCGCCTGCAGCGCGCAAGGCGCTGTACAGCTCGGGGAAGCGCAGGTCGTAACATACGCTGAGCCCCAGGCGGCCTACCGGCGTATCGGCCACCACCACCCGCGCGCCATGGGCATAGTCATCGGACTCGCGGTAGCGACCACGGTTGTCGGCCACATCCACGTCGAACAGGTGCAGCTTGTCGTAGCGCGCCACCACTTCGCCGTGTTCGTCGATCAGCAGCGAACAGGCATGGGCTCTGGCGTCTGGCTGGCCTTGTGGCGGCAGCGGCAAGGTACCGGCAACAATCCATAATCTGAGGTCGCGTGCGGTACGTTTCAACCATGGCAGGATCGGACCTTCGCCCATGGCTTCGGCGCGGCCGATGGCAGCGGCATCCTTGCGTCCCATTGCCGCGAAGTTTTCCGGCAGCACCGCCAGCCGTGCACCGCCCAAGGCCGCCTGCTCGAGCAGGGCGCCCGCACGCTGCAGGTTGGCCAGCACATCGTCCTGGCTGACCATCTGGATGACCGCTGCCTTCATGGGCACTCCCGAAGTTATTTATCGAACGGTTTCACAAAGGTGATTTTAGGCTCTTTCACCGGGCCTTCGACGCGATAGTGCACGCTGGCGAAACGCGACACCCGGTCGCCGATCAGCCGATCGACCAGGAACAGCGCGCCGCCGACCGCTGGCGCACCGACGATCAGCGCGGCCAGCGGCAGGTTGTTGGTCACCGGCAGGGTCACCTGCAGGTTGGCAGCGACCCGGTCGCGCACCAAGTCCAGCGTGCCATCCAGCTCGAAGTTGCTCGACGGCCCGGTCACGGCGATCGGCTCACGGGTCACGTAGACACCGCTGCTGGCCACCAGCAGGCCCTTGACCCGGTCGTAAGCCAGGCCCTTGTCGAACAGGTCGGAGAAGTCCAGGCGCAGTCGCCGGCCAATCGAGTTGAAGTTGAGCAGGCCGAACACACGCAGGGCCTGGGCGCCACCTTCCACTTCGACGAACTGACCGCTGCGCAAGGCGGCATCCATACTGCCAGAGAAGCGCTTGAGGCCGACCCAGGCCGGCGAACCGGGCCAGCGGCCGTCGACATCCAGGCGGAAATCGCGGCTGGTCACGGTCGGAGCGAAACCCCAGGCCTTGAGCACATCGGCGAGGTTCTTGCCATCGAGTCGGCCTTTGTACCAGCTGCTGGTGGCCCCGGTTTGGCCTTCCCAACCGCCACTGCCATCGACATGCAGGCCTTTGAAATCCAGGTCGATGTCCTGCGCCGCCACCCCCCGTGCAGTCGGGCGCAGCTTCAGCGCGGCATTGCCGAACAGGTCGTCGCCGCGGTACAGCTTGTCGATGCTCAGGTCCAGAGCCGGCACCTTGCGCGGGTCGAACGAAGCCAGCGGGTCAGGGCCTTCTTCCGATTGCGTCTCAGCCGGGTCGGCCGGCGGCAGCCGCAGGGTCTGCAGGCGCACGACCATCGGCGCAGCCTTGGCATCCGGCACGCGCGCGTTACCGATGACTTCCTTGCTGTCCAGGCGCAGGTCCCAGGCGGCGGCGCCTCGGGTCAGGCGCACCACGGCCTGGTTCAGGCTCATGCCGAAGGCTTTCAGCTGGCCGATGCTCAAGTCCACACCCTGCAGGTTCTGCCGGGCATTGCCACCGGGGTCGTTACCGGCAAAGCGTGCGGCCTGTTCCTGCCAAGGGCCCAGGTCCAGGCTTTCCAGCCGCCCCTTCACCCGCAACCCCTGGCCCGTTGGCAGTTGCGCCTGGCCAGCTCCAAGCAGCAATTCGCCACGGCCCTGGCCCAGCTTGTCGGCCGGGGCGGCGTAGGCGAAACGAGCCAGGTCGGCGTAAGCCACATCAAAACGCCGCTCAGGCCCTTGCAGGTTCATGCTGAAACGGGTGTCGCGAGTATCCGCGGCCGCCTTGCCGAAGGGGGCCGGCAGGTCGATGGTCAGCCCCTTGAGCGAAGAACTGACATTCAAGCTGTTGTCACGGCTACCCAGATTGACCTGCAACTGGTACGGCAGATCGCCGGAGGCGGGCAAGGTCTGCTTGAACTGCAGCCAGTCGGTCAGGGACTTCAGCGAAGCCCGGCCACTTGCGTTGATGCGCGTCTGCATCTGCCCAGGCTGGCCCTCGGCGCTGATCTGCGCAGTGGCCGGCTTGCCGAACACTTGCAAGCTGATGTTCTTGCCGCTCAGCCCCTTGTCGAAGTCGAAGCTGAAGTCGCCCTTCAGGTGCGTCAGGTCCAGGCTGGGCGGGGCCACCTTCAGGCGTGCGTCGGCAGTGGCGAAGTCCACCAGCACTTTTGGCCGCTCGCCGTGGGCCAGGGGTACGTCGAGCTTGAGCTTGCCCTCGAGTGGGCCCTCGCCTTCCCAGCCGGCGAAGATCTCGCCCGTGCCGATCGGCGCTTCCTTGAGAATCTTCAAGCCATCGCCGAGGCTGCCGTCGAAATTGCCGTCAAGGTACAGGTGACTGTGCTGGCCGCTGTCGACATGGGGAATGTTCACGCTGACGTCGCTGACTTTGGTGTCGAGCAGCAGGCCCTTGCTGGCCTTGATGCGCACGCCGCTGTCTTCGATCAGCACATCGCCATCCACCTGCTGCACCTGCGGCCAGCCTGGCTGGAAGTCCAGTGCGGCATCGTGGACCTTGAAGAACAGGCTGATGCTGCGAGATTCCGGCGTGGCACCGTGGTTCAACGAGCCCTGGTACTGGAAGTAGCCCTGGTCGACGTTGCCTTTGACGATGGCGCTGCGCAACCATTCGTCGAGGGCCGGGCTCAGCACTTGCGGCAGGTACTTGGCGGTGTAACGGCCATCGCCTTCGGTCAGGCCGACGCGCAGGTCCATGTAGCTTTCGGCGCCTTCGTCGAACAGCAGGCGAATCAGGAAGTCGCCGGCAATCTTGCCTTCCTCGCCCAGCACCTTGAGGTAGGGTGCGATGAGGGTGAAACCGTGCTTGTCCAATGCCCAGGTCAGGCGCGCATTGGCCTTCTGGTACTGCCAGGGTTTGGCGAAGATCGGATACAGGTGCAGCATGAAGGCGTCGGTATCCAGACGCAGCTCGCCATGCCCGAGGTCACCGCTGATGCTGCCGCTGACATTACCGGCCGCCGGTGCACCATGATAGGCATCGAAACCGACCCGCTCCAGGTTGGCAGCAAACTGCAGGCGCTGGTCGCCCTCGGCTTTTGGCCGTGCTTCCAGGCGAACGTTGCGCAGGGCCCCGGTGACTTTCAGCGCATCGACCACTGTCATGAGCTTGTCTGGCAAGGGGGCCAATGCATCGATCAAGGGGGTCAAGGGAGTGAGATCAAGGCGGTCAGCCTGCACTTGCCAGGTTTCGTCCGCCGGGTCATCGCCCAGCCGCTGGTTCACTTGCAGGTGCGATTCCCAGCGCGTCTTGCCGATGCTCGCAGCGAGTGAATCCACCACCACATCGAAGCCTTGATCGCGGCGCTGGAACCAGGCAGAAACGGCAAGATTGTCCAGGGCCACGGCCTTGCGCCCGGCGTAGGCACCGCGCAACTGCGGGGCATTGAGACGGACCACCGCCTGCTGCAACTGGCCCTTGCTCCAGTCGACCCAGAACTCGCCACCGGCCTTCAACGCTTCAGCCCGCCACTGGCCCTGCAAACCAGGCGGCAACCAGCGCGCCCAGTCGCTTTGTGGGAGGCTCAGGTAGGCCTCGACCTCGCCTTCGCGCCAGGCCTTGGTGTTTACCCGGCTGCGCAGATTGATCGCCAGCGGCTGGCCGTCGGGCAAGGTGGCACGCAGGTCGAGGGCCTGGCGTGATGCGCCGGCCTGCAGGCCGACACTGACATAGGTAAGGGTCAGCGGATCCCGCTGCCAAGGCTGCAGGGTGACCTGGCTATCGAACACATCGATGCGGCCCAGTTGGCGCAAGCGCTGCAAAAGCTCGGCAGGGTCCAACGGCGCGTCGTCCTTTTTCGGCAGCCCTTCGAGGGCCCAGGCCCCCTGCTCGTCTTCGCGCAGAATCAGCTGCAGGCCACCGAGTTCGATACGCGCCAGGCGCACTTCACGGGAGGTCAGGCTGGCCCACAGGTCGGGCACCACCTTGACGTCATCCAGGCGCAGGGCCGATGCGCCCTCGCCCAGCTGCAGGTCGCGCACGCGCAATACAGGCGCCAAGCCACTCCAGCGCCCTTCCAGAGCCCCCACATGCACGGGCAGGCCCAGCGCCTGTTCGGCTTTGCTTTCGACGTCGGCACGGTATTCGGCCACCAGTGGCACCAGCTCGCGACCGAGGCTGACATACAACGCCACCAATACCGCGAGCAGGGCGCAAATGCCCAGCCCCCAGCGGGTCAAGGCGACAAGAACGCGGTTCAGACGTCCCATGGCCTTGGCCCTCCAGGTCGTTTATCCATCATGGCCTGACGTGCCGATTTTGCCAGCCAGTACCATCCAGGGCGGGTATAAGAAATCCTCAGAGCAGCACCACGTCATATTGTTCCTGCGAATACATCGACTCGACCTGGAAGCGAATGGTTCGACCAATGAAGGTTTCCAGCTCGGCAACGTTGCCAGACTCTTCGTCCAACAGGCGATCGACTACTTTCTGGTTGGCCAGCACGCGATAGCCTTCAGCCTGGTAGGCACGGGCTTCGCGGAGGATTTCGCGGAAGATCTCGTAACAGATGGTTTCGGGGGTCTTCAGCTTGCCACGGCCCTGGCAAGCGACGCAGGGCTCGCACAGGACCTGTTCGAGGCTTTCGCGGGTGCGCTTGCGGGTCATCTGCACCAGGCCCAGCTCGGTGATGCCGATGATGTTGGTCTTGGCGTGATCGCGTTCCAGCTGCTTTTCCAGGGTCCGCAGCACCTGGCGCTGGTGCTCTTCGTCTTCCATGTCGATGAAGTCGATGATGATGATCCCGCCGATGTTGCGCAGGCGCAGCTGCCGGGCAATGGCCGTGGCGGCCTCGAGGTTGGTCTTGAAGATGGTTTCTTCGAGGTTGCGGTGGCCGACGAAGGCACCGGTGTTGACGTCGATGGTGGTCATCGCCTCGGCCGGGTCGACCACCAGGTAGCCACCGGACTTGAGCGGCACCTTGCGCTCCAGGGCACGCTGGATTTCGTCCTCAACCCCATACAGGTCGAAGATCGGCCGCTCGCCTGGGTAATGCTCCAGCCGATCGGCGATTTCCGGCATCAGTTCGGCGACGAACTGTGTGGTTTTCTGGAAGGTTTCCCGCGAGTCGATGCGGATCTTCTCGATCTTCGGGTTGACCAGGTCGCGCAGCGTGCGCAGGGCCAGACCAAGGTCTTCGTAAATGACCATGGGCGCGCCGCAGGTCTGGATCTGGCTGCCGATCTGCTCCCACAGGCGACGCAGGTAGCGGATGTCCTGGAGGATTTCTTCGGCCCGCGCGCCCTCGGCGGCGGTACGCAAGATGAAGCCCCCGGCGTCCTTGATATTCTCGCTGACCATGCAGTCGCTGACCACCTGCTTGAGGCGGTCGCGTTCGGCTTCATCTTCGATCTTCAGGGAAATGCCGACATGGCTGCTGCGAGGCATGTACACCAGGTAACGCGAGGGAATCGACAGTTGGGTGGTCAGGCGTGCCCCCTTGGTGCCGATCGGGTCCTTGGTCACCTGCACCACCAGGGCCTGGCCCTCGTGCACCAGCGCGGTGATGTTCTCTACCGCCGAGCCTTCGCGCTGGGAGATTTCCGACGCATGGATGAACGCCGCGCGCTCCAGGCCGATGTCGACAAAGGCCGCCTGCATACCTGGCAGCACCCGCACCACCTTGCCCTTGTAGATATTGCCGACGATGCCGCGGCGCTGGGTGCGCTCGACATGCACTTCCTGCAGCACCCCGTTTTCCACCACCGCCACACGCGATTCCATCGGGGTGATGTTGATCAGGATCTCTTCACTCATGGCAGGCTCTCGTCAAAGGTCTTCGGTAATGATGGATCGCGCGTGCCGTACTGGCTACCGCTGGTTTGTTACCTCTGGCAAAAGCGCCGGTACCTGCCAGCAGGCGATACCGAACCGGGCGAGCATGTCGGCCGTTTCGCTCAAGGGCAGGCCGACCACCGCCGAGTAACTGCCTTCTAGCCCGGTGACAAACACCGCGCCCAGGCCCTGGATGGCGTAGCCCCCCGCCTTGTCCGCAGGTTCGCCACTGGCCCAATAGCGCTCGGCTTCTGCGGCATCGACAGGGCGAAAACGCACAGTGCTGCTGACGCACAGGCTCTCGCAGTGTTGGCCATCGCTCAAGGCCACCGCTGTCAGCACCTGGTGCTCGCGGCCAGCCAGGTCGGCCAGCATCGCCAGGGCATGTTCCCGGTTTTCCGGTTTGCCGAGAATACGACCATCGAGCACCACCGCAGTGTCGGCGCCAAGCGCCACGGCAGGGCCCTGCAGAGTGGCCAGGCCGGCTTCGGCCTTGGCCCGGGCCAGGCGCTCGACATAGGCCTCGGCGCGTTCGCCCGGCAGCGGAGTTTCATCGATGGGTGCACTGATGACGGTGAACGGCACGCCGATCTGGCCGAGCAATTCACGCCGGCGCGGTGAGCCGGAGGCAAGATAGAGGGGTTTCATTAAGACATCTCCCTGTCAGTGGCAGCGCCGTCAGTTGATATGCAAACGTCGGCGCAGGTCGCGCAGGGCGAAACTGATCCATGGCCAGAGCAAGGCACTGATCACGGCAGACCAGACCAGCGCCAGGGTCGGAAGGCGGTTGCCGGTGAGCGCGCTAAGCCACAGCTGGATCAGCTGGGCGATGCCGAAGATCACCAGGATCACCAGGCTCTGCTGCCACAGCGGGAACATACGCAGGCGCTGCTGCAGCGACAGTACGAGGAAGGTGATCAGGGTGAGGATGAACGCGTTCTGCCCCAGCAAGGTGCCGTACAGTACATCCTCGGCCAGGCCCAGGACGAAGGCGGTGGTCATGCCAACCTTGTTCGGCACGTTCAAGGTCCAGAACGACACTAGCATTGCCAGCCACATGGGCCGGAACACTTCGAGGAACTGCGGCATGGGCGAGACGCTGAGCAGCAGGCCAATGGCGAACGTCAGCCAGATGACCCAACCGTGATTACGGCGCGACTTGGCCATCATTGCCTCCGTGGATGGGCGGGTGCCGCCGGTGCGGCGGCGGGGCTGGCAGGCGCTGCGGCCGGGGCCGCAGGTGGCTGGCCCGGAGCGGGCGCGGTAGCCGAGGCCGCCGGAGCCGCTGCCGGATGCTCGGCATTGGCAGCAGGTTGGCCGGTGCCTTTGCGATCGGCTTCTTCCTGGGCGATGGCAGCGTCGGTGGCGCGTTGCTCCGGGGTCCGGCGGTCGCTGAACACCAGCAGCATGTAGCGGCTGCGGTTGAGCGCGGCAGTAGGAATGGCGCGGACGATGGCGAACGGCTGGCCGGAATCGTGGATCACTTCATTGACCGTGGCCACCGGGTAGCCGGCCGGGAAGCGCTGGCCCATGCCGGAACTCACCAGCAGGTCGCCTTCCTTGATGTCGGCGGTGTCGGCGACATGACGCAGTTCGAGGCGCTCCGGGTTACCGGTGCCGCTGGCGATGGCGCGCAGGCCGTTGCGATTGACCTGCACCGGAATGCTGTGGGTCGTGTCGGTCAGCAGCAGGACGCGCGAAGTATACGGCATCAGTTCGACCACCTGGCCCATCAGGCCACGGGCATCGAGCACCGGCTGGCCGAGGAACACGCCGTCGCGCTCGCCCTTGTTGATGAGGATGCGGTGGGTAAACGGGTTGGGGTCGACACCGATCAGCTCGGCCACTTCAACCTTCTCGTTGACCAGCGCCGAGGAGTTGAGCAGCTCGCGCAGGCGCACGTTCTGCTCGGTCAGGGCCGCCAGCTTCTGCAGGCGCCCCTGCAGCAACAAAGCTTCGGTCTTGAGTTTTTCGTTTTCGGCGATCAGCTCGGTGCGGCTGCCGAACTGGCCGGCCACGCCTTGCCACGCTCGCTGCGGCAGGTCGGTGATCCAGTACGATTCCATAAGCACCAGGCCCATCTGGCTGCGCACCGGTTTGAGCACGTCGAAACGCGCATCGACAACCATCAACGCGACCGACAGCACCACCAGTACCAGCAGGCGAACGCCCAGCGAAGGGCCCTTGGAGAAAAGCGGTTTAATGGGCCGTTCCTCGTGGACGACTCAGGAGGTCATTGGACATGGGACAACGCACCAGCCTGGTTGCGGGTTGACGGAAACGACGCCCGGATGGACGCCAGCCAGCGCATACAGGTAGCACTGCGCGTGCTACCTGTAAACCGGGCTTTCGAAAGCAGCGGGGATCACTCGCTGGAGAGCAGGTCCATCGCGTGCTTGTCCATCATCTCCAGAGCGCGACCGCCGCCACGGGCGACGCAGGTCAGCGGGTCTTCGGCGACGATCACCGGCAGGCCGGTTTCCTGGGCCAGCAGCTTGTCGAGGTCGCGCAGCAGTGCGCCACCACCTGTCAGCACCAGGCCGCGCTCGGCGATGTCGGAGGCCAGCTCCGGCGGCGACTGCTCCAGGGCGCTCTTGACCGCCTGGACGATGGTCGCCAGGGATTCCTGCAGGGCTTCCAGGACTTCGTTGGAGTTCAGGGTGAAGGCACGTGGTACGCCCTCGGCCAGGTTACGGCCGCGCACATCGACTTCGCGCACTTCGCCGCCCGGGTAGGCGGTGCCGATTTCCTGCTTGATGCGCTCGGCGGTGGATTCGCCGATCAGGCTGCCGTAGTTGCGGCGCACGTAGGTGACGATGGCTTCGTCGAAGCGGTCGCCGCCTACGCGGACGGACTCGGCATAGACCACGCCGTTCAGCGAGATCAGTGCGATTTCGGTGGTACCGCCACCGATATCGACGACCATCGAGCCGCGGGCTTCTTCGACCGGCAGGCCGGCACCGATGGCAGCGGCCATCGGCTCTTCGATCAGGAACACTTCACGGGCACCGGCACCCAGGGCCGACTCGCGAATGGCACGGCGCTCTACCTGGGTCGATTTGCACGGCACACAGATGAGCACGCGTGGGCTCGGCTGCAGGAAGCTGTTTTCGTGAACCTTGTTGATGAAGTACTGCAGCATTTTTTCACAAACGCTGAAGTCGGCGATGACGCCGTCCTTCATCGGACGAATGGCAGCAATGTTACCTGGCGTACGGCCCAGCATGCGCTTGGCTTCGGTACCGACGGCGACGACGCTTTTCTGGTTGCCGTGGGTACGGATGGCAACAACCGAGGGCTCATTCAGGACGATACCGCGCTCACGCACGTAAATAAGGGTGTTGGCAGTCCCCAGGTCGATGGAAAGATCGCTGGAAAACATGCCACGCAGTTTCTTGAACATGGGAAAGTGACCCTGGGGAAAGCGTGGGTAAAAAAGTGCGGCAAACTCTAACAATGGCAGGGATTTTGGGCAAGGAGCCAATATGTTAAATTGGCTGTTTTTCCGAGCACGCCAGCAGATGATCGCGGCCGTTAGACCGCCAAAATGCTGACATGTTCCTCACCGCGGACCCTGATCGGTTCTTTGTTTCCCCTGGAGATCACCATGGCGCTTGAACGCAGCGACGTGGAAAAGATCGCCCATCTGGCCCGCCTGGGCCTGAATGACGGCGAACTGCCACGCATTACTGACGCCCTGAACAGCATTCTCGGGCTGGTCGACCAGATGCAAGCGGTCGACACCAACGGCATCGAGCCCCTGGCCCACCCCCTGGAGGCCAGCCAGCGCCTGCGCCCTGACCAGGTCACCGAAAGCAACCAGCGCGACGCCTACCAGGCGATCGCTCCATCGACCGAAAGCGGTCTGTACCTGGTACCCAAAGTCATCGAGTAAGGGATAGAGCCTGCCATGCATGAATTGACCCTGGCCGAGATCGCCCGCGGACTCGCCGACAAGTCGTTTTCCTCCGAAGAGCTGACCGGCGCCCTGCTGGCGCGCGTCAAGCAGATCGACCCACAGATCAACAGCTTCATCAGCGTCACCGAAGAGCTGGCCCTGGGCCAGGCCCGTGCCGCCGACGCCCGTCGCGCCGCTGGCGAGACCGGCGCTCTGCTCGGTGCACCGATCGCCCACAAGGACCTGTTCTGCACCCTCGGCGTACGCACCAGCTGCGGCTCGAAGATGCTCGACAACTTCAAGGCGCCGTACGACGCCACCGTGGTCGCCAAGCTGGCCGAAGCCGGCATGGTCACCCTGGGCAAGACCAACATGGACGAATTCGCCATGGGTTCGGCCAACGAATCCAGCCACTACGGCGCGGTGAAGAACCCGTGGAACCTCGAGCACGTGCCTGGTGGCTCGTCCGGTGGTTCGGCCGCGGCTGTGGCCGCGCGCCTGCTGCCGGCCACCACCGGCACCGACACCGGTGGCTCGATCCGCCAGCCAGCGGCACTGACCAACCTCACCGGCCTCAAGCCGACGTACGGTCGTGTATCGCGCTGGGGCATGATCGCCTACGCCTCCAGCCTCGACCAGGGTGGCCCACTGGCACGCACCGCCGAAGACTGCGCCCTGCTGCTGCAAGGCATGGCCGGCTTTGACGCCAAGGATTCCACCAGCATCGACGAGCCAGTGCCGGATTACAGCGCCGCGCTCAACGGCTCGCTGCAGGGCCTGCGCATTGGCCTGCCGAAGGAGTACTTCAGTGCCGGCCTCGACCCGCGCATCGCCGAGCTGGTCCAGGCCAGCGTCAAGGAGCTGGAAAAGCTCGGTGCGGTGGTCAAGGAAATCAGCCTGCCGAACATGCAGCACGCGATCCCGGCGTACTACGTGATCGCCCCGGCCGAAGCCTCCTCCAACCTGTCGCGTTTCGACGGCGTGCGCTTCGGCTACCGCTGCGAAGAGCCGAAAGACCTGACCGACCTGTACAAGCGTTCCCGTGGCGAAGGCTTCGGCGCCGAAGTGCAGCGCCGCATCATGGTTGGCACCTACGCCCTGTCGGCCGGCTACTATGACGCCTACTACGTCAAGGCGCAGCAGATCCGCCGCCTGATCAAGAACGACTTCATGGCCGCCTTCAACGATGTCGACCTGATCCTCGGCCCGACCACGCCGAACCCGGCCTGGAAGCTTGGCGCCAAGAGCAGCGACCCGGTCGCCGCCTACCTGGAAGACGTCTACACCATCACCGCCAACCTGGCAGGCCTGCCGGGCCTGTCGATGCCAGCCGGCTTCGTCGATGGCCTGCCGGTCGGCGTGCAGCTGCTGGCCCCGTACTTCCAGGAAGGCCGCCTGCTCAACGTCGCGCACCGTTACCAGCAAGTCACCGACTGGCACACCCGCGCCCCTAACGGCTTCTGAGGAATTCACACATGCAATGGGAAGTTGTGATCGGGCTGGAGATTCATACCCAGCTGGCCACCCAGTCGAAGATCTTCTCCGGCAGCGCCACCACCTTCGGCTCCGAGCCGAACACCCAGGCCAGCCTGGTTGATTTGGGCATGCCCGGCGTACTGCCGGTGCTGAACCAGGAAGCCGTGCGCATGGCCTGCATGTTCGGCCTGGCGATCGATGCCGAGATCGGCAAGCGCAACGTGTTCGCGCGCAAGAACTACTTCTACCCCGACCTGCCCAAGGGCTACCAGATCAGCCAGATGGACCTGCCGATCGTCGGCAAGGGCCACCTGGACATCGCCCTGGAAGACGGCACCATCAAGCGTATCGGTGTTACCCGCGCGCACCTGGAAGAAGACGCCGGCAAGAGCCTGCACGAAGACTTCAGTGGCTCTACCGGCATCGACCTGAACCGCGCCGGCACGCCGCTGCTGGAAATCGTCTCCGAGCCGGACATGCGCAGCGCCAAGGAAGCCGTGGCCTACGTCAAGGCCATCCACGCCCTGGTGCGCTACCTGGGCATCTGTGACGGCAACATGGCCGAAGGCTCGCTGCGCTGCGACTGCAACGTGTCGATCCGCCCGAAAGGCCAGGCCGAGTTCGGCACCCGCTGCGAGATCAAGAACGTCAACTCGTTCCGCTTCATCGAGCGCGCGATCAACAGCGAGATCCAGCGTCAGATCGACCTGATCGAGGACGGCGGCAAGGTGGTGCAGGAAACCCGCCTGTACGACCCGAACAAGGACGAGACCCGCTCCATGCGCAGCAAGGAGGAGGCCAACGACTACCGTTACTTCCCCGATCCGGACCTGCTGCCGGTGGTGATCGAGGACAGCTTCCTCGAAACCGTCCGCGCTGGCCTGCCGGAGCTGCCGCCACAGAAGGTCGAGCGCTTCCAGAGCCAGTACGGCCTGTCGGCCTACGACGCCAACGTACTGGCTTCCAGCCGCGAACAGGCGGACTACTTCGAAGAAGTGGTGAAGATCGGTGGCGACGCCAAACTGGCCGCCAACTGGGTCATGGTCGAGCTGGGCAGCCTGCTGAACAAGCTCGGCATCGAGATCGACCAGGCGCCGGTAAGCGCCGCGCACCTGGGCGGCATGCTGCTGCGCATTCGTGACAACACCATCAGCGGCAAGATTGCCAAGACCGTGTTCGAGGCCATGGCCGCCGGTGAAGGCGATGCCGACAGTATCATCTCAAGCCGTGGCCTCAAGCAGGTCACCGACACCGGTGCGATCGACAAGATGCTCGACGAAATGCTCGCAGCCAACGCCGAACAGGTCGAACAATACCGCGCCGCCGACGAGGCCAAGCGCGGCAAGATGTTCGGCTTCTTCGTCGGTCAGGCGATGAAGGCTTCCAAAGGCAAGGCCAACCCGGGGCAGGTGAACCAATTGCTCAAGGCCAAGCTCGAAGGGTGAGCTGAAAAAAGCGGCGAGGGCTTTGCCCTCGATCGCGGGTCAAGCCCGCTCCTACAAGAGATCGCGCCATTCCTGTAGGAGCGGGCTTGACCCGCGATGGGCCGCACAGCGGCCCCAATGCACCGGAGCATCCGAATTGCTAAAACGATCCCTAGGTACGCTAGCCCTCTTCTCTGTCCTGGCCGGCTGCGCCAGCCACGACATCGACCCGCGCGGTTACAACGAAACCGGCACCGCTTCCTATTACGGCTCGCGCCACCACGGCAAACGCACTGCCAGCGGCGAACCGTTCAACCAGCACGGTCTCACTGCCGCCCACCGCAGCCTGCCATTCGGCAGCCGGGTGCTGGTCACCAACCTAGCCAACGACCGCAGCGTGGTGGTCCGCGTCAACGACCGCGGCCCGCATACCCGCGGCCGGTTGATCGACCTGTCACGTGCCGCAGCAGAAAAAATCGGCATGCTCCGTAGCGGAACGGCGCGCGTCCGGGTACAAGGTCTGAGCGACTGACCTGACAGGAGTCTGATCATTTTCGACCTGGCCACCCTCCCCACCTTCAGCCTGCTGCAAATGGGCGTTGCCCTGCTGCTGCTGATCGCCGGAGCCGAACTCCTGGTGCGCGCCGCTCTGCGCCTGGCCCAGCGCCTGCACGTGCGACCACTGATCATCGGCCTGAGCCTGGTGGCCTTCGGCAGCACCGCGCCGCAGCTGACCGTGAGCCTGCAAGCCGCCTATCAAGGTGCGCCCGACGTGGCCGTGGGCAGCGTGATCGGCAGCAACATCTTCAACGTGCTGGTCATCCTTGGCCTGGCCGCACTGATCATCCCGCTGCGGGTATCACGCCAACTGGTGCGCCTGGACATCCCGTTGATGATCGTTGCCAGCGGCCTGGTCTATGCGCTCTGTGCCAATGGCCACCTGGGCCGGGCCGAAGGGCTGCTGCTGCTGCTCGCCCTGGCCGGCTACCTGGCCATGCTGTGGCACCAGTCTCGCAACTATGCCCGCACCTATCCCGCCCAGAATGCCGGGGCTGCCAGCGCCGGGCGCTTCTGGTCCGGAACACTGCTGCAGGTGCTGTTCGGCCTTGGCCTGTTGAGCCTGGCCGGCCACCTGCTACTGGAAGCGGCCATTGAAGTGGCTACCGATCTCGGCCTGTCCGAACGCGTCATCGGCCTGACTGTGGTGGCCGTGTGCACGTCCCTGCCTGAACTTGCCGCCGCGCTGATCGCCGCCATTCGCGGCGAGCGAGAGATCGCGGTAGGTACGGTGATCGGCAGCAACCTGTTCAACCTGCTGGCAGTGCTCGGCCTGACGGCGCTGATCACCCCTGAGCCGCTGAGCATCTCGCCCAATGCGCTGGCGTTCGACCTGCCGGTAATGCTGGGTGTCGCGGCCCTGAGCCTGCCCGTGTTCTACTCCGGCTACCGTGTCACCCGCGTCGAGGGACTGGTGTTCCTCTGCCTGTATCTGGTCTATGGCCTGCATGTAGCGGCCTTCACCATGGGCATGCCACTGGCCGGGCGGCTGGAGCAATTGATGTTTTTCTATGTATTGCCGGTGCTCGGCTTGGTTTTGCTGTTCACCACTGTGCGAGCCTGGCGCAGGCAGCACTAGGGGCCTGGCACGGGATTGTGGGAGGACCACCAGGCGCTGGCCTTTCCTCTGCATCGCCCGTGAGATCGAGCGCCGCCCGCGCGGCGCATCGCGAGCTTTGCTCGCTCCTACGTTTGTTTTTGGCCAGTAACGCCTGTGACAGGCGCACGCGACCGCCTTGTTGGTACGACACGATATTGAGGCATGCGCCAAGGCGTTCGCGCGCAAATCCCACAGGAATGATTGGCCCGAAACAAACGTAGGAGCGAGCAAAGCTCGCGATGCGCCGCGCGGGCGGCGCTCGATCTCATTGGCGATAAAAATCTAACGGCGAACCTGGCGAGCCTTCTTCAGCTTGAAGGCCACCCACAGCACCGCAATCCACCCCGGAATCAGCATCACCGAGATGCGGATCGGCGGGGTCAGGTACATCACCCCCAGGATCAGCACGATGAACGCCAGGCACAGGTAGTTGGTCAGCGGGTGCCCCCAGCTCTGGTAGAACGGGGTAATGCCGGCCGCCAGCTTGGCCTTGCGGAACTTGAGGTGGGTAATGCTGATGCTGGCCCAGTTGATCACCAGCGCCGAAACCGCCAGTGCCATCAACAGGCCGAACGCCTCACCGGGCATCAGGTAGTTGATCAGCACGCACAGGCCGGTCGCAAAAGCCGAAACGCCCAACGCTGTCAGTGGCACGCCGCTGCGGCTGACCTTGAGCAGCTGGCGCGGCGCATCCCCCTGGCTGGCCAGGCCGAACAGCATGCGGCTGTTGGCGTACACGCAGCTGTTGTACACCGACAGCGCGGCGGTCAGCACCACGATGTTGAGGATGGTCGCCACCAGGTCGCTGTCCAGCTCGTGGAAGATCATCACGAACGGGCTGCCACCCTGCACCACTTTCTGCCAGGGGTACAGCGACAGCAGCACGGCCAGGGCGCCGATGTAGAAGATCAGGATGCGGTAGACCACCTGGTTGGTCGCCTTGGGGATGCTCTGGCGCGGATTGTCGGCCTCGGCAGCGGTGATACCGACCAGCTCCAGGCCACCGAACGAGAACATGATCACCGCCAGCGCCATCACCAGCCCGGTCACGCCATTGGGGAAGAACCCGCCGTACTGCCACAGGTTGGCCACGCTGGCATCCGGGCCGCCGTGGCCGCTGGCCAGCAGCCAGGCACCGAAGCCGATCATGCTGACGATAGCCACCACCTTGACCAGGGCGAACCAGAACTCCATCTCGCCGTAGACCCTCACCTGGGTCAGGTTGATCAGGTTGATTGCCACGAAGAAGATCGCCGCCGTGGCCCAGGTCGGGAACTCCGGCCACCAGTACTGCACATAGATACCCACGGCCGTGAGCTCGGCCATGCCGACCAGCACATATACCACCCAGTAGTTCCAACCGGAGACGAACCCGGCGAACTCGCTCCAGTATTGGTGGGCGAAGTGGCTGAAGCTGCCGGCGACCGGTTCCTCGACCACCATCTCACCCAATTGGCGCATGATGAAGAAGGCCATCAGGCCGGCGATGGCGTAGCCCAGCAAAACGGAGGGGCCAGCCAGCTGGATGGTCTGGGCGATGCCCAGAAACAGCCCGGTGCCGACAGCACCGCCTAGCGCAATCAGCTGGATATGGCGATTCTTCAACCCGCGCTTCAGCGGCTCGGGCGTGCTCTGGTCTTGCATGAAGTGTCCTTTGGCTCAGTGAGGCAGTGTTGTTGCTGTTGTTTTGCAGTCAAGGATCTAGATCCATCCGCCCCACTGCAAGATGAAAATACCAATATTGGTGGTGATCGCCGCCATTAGCGTTGTAATCACGATGATCGAGGCCGCCAGTTCGTGGTTACCGTTGGCGGCGCGGGCCATGACATAGCTGGCCGCTGCCGTCGGGCTGCCGATATAGAGGAACAGGATGCCCAGCTCGGCTCCACGGAAACCGCACAACCAGGCACCCAGGGTACCGATCAGCGGCAGCCAGACCATCTTCACCAAGCTGGCATCGATGGCCAGCTTGCCGCTGTCACGCAGCGCCGCCAGCGAAAGGGTGCCGCCGATGCAGATCAGCGCCAGCGGCAGGGTCATCTGCGCCAGGTAGTCGCCCGAGGTCAGCAGCCAGTTGGGCAGCGGCACCTGCCCGTAAGCCATCGGCGTGGCGACCAGCACGCTGATGATCAGCGGGTTGCTGAAGATGCTCTTGCAGATGCTCCAGGGGTCGGACTTGAGGTCCGGGCTGTACACCGCCAGCACCACCGACGATAGCGAGTTGTACATGAGGATCACCAGGCCGGCGAGCACCGCCCCCAGGGAGATGCCGTAGTCGCCATAGAGACTGGCGGCCAGGGCCAGGCCGATCACACCGTTGTTGCCGCGGAACGCGCCCTGGGTGTAGATGCCGCGGTCGGCCAGCGGGCTGCGCCAGATGGCCATGCCCCAGGACACGGCGAAGCCGACCAGGGTGGCGGCGACGAAGTAGAGGATGACCTTGGGCTGCACCGCCGTGGCCAGGTCGGCGTGGTAGATGCCGAGGAACAGCAACGCTGGCATGCAGACGTTGAACACCAGCTGCGAGGCGACGCGGTTGAAATTGTCGTCGATCAGCTGGATGCGTTTGAGCAACACGCCCATGAACAGCATGGCGAAGACGGGCGCCGTGATGTTCAGCGTCTGGATAAGAAGGGCGAGCATGCGCAAGCGGTCCTGATGGGGTTGCCGTTAGGCGGCTAATGATACGCCAACGCGTCAGGAATTGCGGGGATCGTGGAGGACTATCTTGATACACCTGTGCCGGCCCTTTCGCGGGGCAAGCCCGCTCCTACAGATTCACCGCCGACCCAGGGCCTGATGAAAATCCTGTAGGAGCGGGCTTGCCCCGCGAAGAAGCTTACACGGAGTCAGCGGCGAACCGGACGTTTCTGCAATTTGCGCTGCAGGGTACGGCGGTGCATGCCCAGCGCCCGCGCGGTGGCAGAGATATTGCCCTCATGCTCGTTCAGCACGCGCTGGATGTGCTCCCACTGCAAGCGGTCCACCGACATCGGGTTTTCCGGCACCAGCGAGTCCAGGTCGGCATGCTCCGACAACAGCGCGGCCAATACGTCGTCGGCATCGGCCGGCTTGCACAGGTAGTTGCAGGCACCGCGCTTGACCGCCTCAACGGCGGTGGCGATGCTCGAGTAACCGGTCAGGATCACCACGCGCATCTCCGGGTCCAGCTCCAGCAGCTTGGGCAGCAGCACCAGGCCCGAGTCGCCTTCCATCTTCAGGTCCAGCGTGGCGTAGTCCGGCAGGTCCTGTTGGGCCAGGATCAGGCCTTCCTCGGCGGAACCGGCAGTGCTCACGCGGAAACCACGGCGGCTCATGGCCCGGGCCATGACCCGGGTAAAGGTGGCGTCATCGTCCACCAGCAGCAGGTGCGGAAGTTCTTCGCCTTCGACCTGGTTTTCTTCGCTCATCATTCATCTCCTCGCTTGCCATGGGGCAGGCGCAGTTCGGTCAGGGTGCCACCCTGTTCATGACTATAGAGTTTCACCGAACCGCCCGCACGGGTCACGCTGGCCTTGCTCAAGAACAGGCCCAGGCCGAAGCCTTTGCCCTTGGTGGTAATGAAGGGTTTGCCGATCGCTTCGGCAATGGCCGGCGGCACGCCGGGGCCATGGTCGCGGATGCTGATCAGGATGTCCTGGGCGTCCCAGTCAAGGGTCACCTGCAGGTCATCAGGGCAGGCATCGGCGGCATTGTTCAGCAGGTTCAGCAGCGCCTGGGTCAGGTCCGGTGGCGGCGTCAGGCGCGGCACCTGGCCGTCGCGCAGGCGCTGGAAGCGGTAGCTGGCCTCCGGGCGCATCAGGTGCCAGCGGTTCAGCGCCTCGTCGAGCCAGGCGGTGACGTCCTGTTCGACCACCGCCAGGCGGCGGTTGGCCTCGGCGGCGCGCACCAGCTGTTGCAGGGTTTCCTTGCACAGCTTGACCTGGTCCTGAAGGATCTGCAGGTCTTCCTGCAGCAATGGGTCGGTGTGGTCCTGGCGCATTTCATTGAGCAGCACGCTCATGGTCGCCAAGGGTGTGCCCAGTTCGTGGGCCGCACCGGCAGCCTGGGTGGCCACGGCCAGCAGCTGTTCATCACGCAGGCTTTCTTCGCGGCGCTCGGAACGCAGTTGCTCCTGGCGACGCAGCTCCTCGGCCATGCGCGCGGCGAAGAAGGTAATTACGGCGGCGGCCAGGGCGATACTCAGCCACATGCCGTAGACCTGCATCTTGTCCCGCGCCATCGGCAGCCCCTCGAGCGGGTAGAACTGCACCAGCAGCAGGCTGTAGGCAGTCAGGGCGATACCCGAGAGGATCAGCGAATACAGCCACGGCAAGGTCACCGCAGCGATAGCCAGCGGCACCAGGTAATAGGACACGAACGGGTTGGTCGAACCCCCTGAGTAGTACAGCAAGGCGCTGTGAATCAGCAGGTCGCAGGCCAGCTGCAAGGCATATTCGGTCTCGGTGACCGGCAGCGACAAACGCAGGCGCAAGGCGGTGAAGGCGCAGAGCAGCGACGACAGGGCCAGGGTCGCGGCCAGCGAGAGCCACGGCAGCGGCAGCAGGTCGGTCCAGTAGGCGACGCCCACGGAGCCTGCCTGGGCGGCCAGGACCAGAACGCGAATGACAGTCAGGCGCCAGAGGTTCTGGCGTGTTGCGGACAACGGTTGTGCGGCGGCGAGCATGCGCTCTCCCGATGAGTGCTCCAGGAAAATCGGCTGGAGTATACCGAAGCCGGGCGCCCCACTGCAGCGATGCGGCAAAGCGCCACACTTTGTCACAAGTTCATGATGGCACTTTTGAACCCACTACACTGCTCCGGGTCTCATGGGCCATGCGTGGAATGGATGTCCAGAACCCACGCCAACTATTGCCAAGGAGTAACACATGCACATCCCACGTCGCGGCGCGGCCCTGATCCTTTCCTGCGGCCTGCTCGCCAGCCTGCCGGCACTGGCGGCCGACGAACCGCGCTACAACCAGGTATCGCTGCGCGCCGAAGTCAGCAAGGAAGTGGCGCGCGACCTGATGGTCGTGACCCTCTACAGCGAAGCGCAGAATACCGACCCGGGCAAGCTCGCCAAGCAGATCACCGAAACCATGAACAAGGCCGTGCAGCAGGCGCGCCAGGTCAAGGACGTGAAGATCAGCCAGGGCAGCCGCAACAGCTACCCGGTGTATGACAGCAAGGGCCAGAAGATCACCGGCTGGCGCGAGCGCGCCGAGCTGCGCCTGGAAGGTGCCGACTTCCCGGCCCTGTCCCAGCTCACTGCCGACCTGCTGCAGGACCTGAAGATGGGCGGCATGGACTTCTCCATTGCCCCGGCCACGCGCAAAGCCAGCGAGGATGAATTGCTCAAGGATGCGGTGAATGCGTTCAAGGCCCGGGCGCAGCTGGCCACCGAGGCACTGGGCGGCAAGGGCTACAAGGTGGTCAGCCTGAACCTGAACAGCTCCGGTTACCCGCGCCCTTACCTGCGCAGCGCGCCGATGGCGATGAAGGCCATGGCGGCTGACGAGGCGGCACCAGCGCCGGATATCGAGGCGGGTACCAGTGAAGTCAGCATGAATGCTGATGGCCTGATCGAAGTACAGATGCCTTGATGTCTATTGGGGGCGCAATGCGCCCCTAAACCCATTTTCAGACATTTCCTACGCACCACACAGGTGCGTCCTACACCTTCCCCCGCCTAGAAACATCCCGCAAAAAGCCATCATTTCGCCCACGCAAACGTTCAACTTCGCTGAAAGTTATACGAATGCGACATCCATGTACGCCCGTACTACTTTTCTGACGCCAACTATCCTTCTGCCTGTTGCATTGGGAATACCCCCTGCATAAGTATCCGCAGGTCGGCTCACGAGGCCACCTCAAATCAAAAATGACAACAATGAGGCCACCATGCTTAAACACGCAGTCATTCCGTTCCTGCTCGGTGCAGGCTTGCTCGCCGGCGCTCCGCTAGCCCACGCCGCGTCCAATCTGGTGTTCTGCTCCGAAGGCAGCCCGGCCGGCTTCGACCCGGGGCAATACACCACCGGAACCGACTTCGACGCCTCGGCCGAGACCGTGTTCAACCGCCTGACCCAGTTCGAGCGCGGCGGTACCGCAGTCATCCCTGGCCTGGCAACCAAGTGGGACGTGGCCGACGACGGCAAGACGTACACCTTCCACCTGCGCGAAGGGGTCAAGTTCCACACCACCGACTACTTCAAGCCGACCCGTGAATTCAACGCCGATGACGTGCTGTTCACCTTCGAACGCATGCTCGACAAGAACCACCCGTTCCGTAAGGCCTACCCCACCGAATTCCCGTACTTCACCGACATGGGCATGGACAAGAACATCGCCAAGGTGGAGAAGCTCGACGATCACACGGTGAAGTTCACCCTCAATGAAGTGGACGCCGCATTCATCCAGAACCTGGCCATGAGCTTTGCCTCCATCCAGTCCGCCGAATACGCCGGCCAGCTGCTCAAGGACGGCAAGGCCGCCGACATCAACCAGAAGCCGATCGGCACCGGCCCGTTCGTGTTCAGCAAGTACCAGAAGGACGCGCAGATCCGCTTCAAGGGCAACAAGGACTACTGGAAGCCCGAAGACGTGAAGATCGACAACCTGATCTTCGCCATCACCACCGACGCCTCGGTGCGCATGCAGAAGCTGAAGAAGAACGAGTGCCAGGTCACCCTGTTCCCGCGGCCGGCCGACATCGAGCCGCTGAAGGCAGACAAGAACCTGCAGATGCCACAGCAGGCCGGCTTCAACCTCGGCTACATCGCCTACAACGTGATGGACAAGATCAAGGGCAGCAACGAGCCCAACCCGCTGGCCCAGCTGAAAGTCCGCGAAGCGCTGGACATGGCCGTGGACAAGAAGAAGATCATCGAATCGGTCTACCAGGGCGCCGGCCAGCTGGCAGTCAACGCCATGCCGCCCACCCAGTGGTCCTATGACACCAGCATCAAGGACGCGCCATACGACCCAGAGAAGGCCAAGCAGCTGCTCAAGGAAGCCGGCATCAAGGAAGGCACCGAGATCACCCTGTGGGCCATGCCGGTGCAGCGCCCGTACAACCCCAACGCCAAGCTGATGGCCGAGATGCTGCAGTCGGACTGGGCCAAGATCGGCATCAAGGCGAAGATCGTCAGCTATGAATGGGGCGAGTACATCAAGCGTTCCAAAGGCGGCGAACAGGGCGCCATGCTGATCGGCTGGAGCGGCGACAACGGTGACCCGGACAACTGGCTCGGCACCCTCTACGGCTGCGACGCCATCGACGGCAACAACTTCTCCAAGTGGTGCTACAAGCCCTACGACGACCTGATCAAGCAGGCCAAGGCCACTTCCGACCAGGCCAAGCGTACCGAGCTTTACCAGAAGGCCCAGCACATCCTCAAGGAGCAGGTGCCGATCACCCCGATCGCCCACTCCACGGTGTACCAGCCGATGAGCGCCAAGGTGAAGGACTTCAAGATCAGCCCGTTCGCGTTGAACGCCTTCTACGGCGTCAGCGTGGACAAATAGGGTAGATCCCGGCCCCCGCCCGACCGCGGCGGGAGCCGTTCCACCGCAACCAAGCACTGCACACCCGCTCCGACGCTACCCGCGACGGGGTCGGGAAACTGTTGCCGCCATTCGTACCCCGAAGCGGCTTGAACAGCTGGAAAAGGAACCGCCATGCGCCACCTCACCCGCCTTTCGACCCTGCTCGCCCTCGGCCTGCTGAGCCAGGCCCCTGCCCTTCAGGCCAAGAACCTTAAATTCTGCTCCGAAGGCAGCCCGGCCGGCTTCGACACTGCCCAGTACACCAGTGCCACCGACAATGACGCCGCCGAGCCGATCTACAACCGGCTGGTGGAGTTCGAGCGCGGCGGCACGGCCGTGCACCCGGCACTGGCGACCAAATGGGAGGTCTCCGACGATGGCCTGCGGTACACCTTCCACCTGCGCGAGGGCGTGAAGTTCCACGCCAACAAGGCCTTCAAACCGAGCCGTGACTTCAACGCCGACGACGTGCTGTTCACCTTCAACCGCATGCTCGACAAGAACCACCCGTTCCGTAAGGCCTACCCTACCGAATTCCCCTACTTCGTCGGCATGGGCCTGGACAAGAACATCGCCCGGGTCGAGAAAGCCGACCCGCTGACCGTGGTGTTCACCCTGAACAAGGTCGATGCCGCCTTCATCCAGAACCTGGCCATGAGTTTCGCCTCGATACTCTCGGCCGAGTACGCCGAAACGTTGCTGGCCAACGGGCGCCCCAGCGACATCAACCAGCAACCGATCGGCACCGGCCCGTTCGTGTTCCAGCGTTATCAGAAGGACTCGCAGATCCGCTTCAAGGGGAACAAGAACTACTGGGCGCCAGAGCAAGTAAAGATCGACAACCTGGTGTTCTCGATCAACACCGACCCGTCGGTGCGCATCCAGAAGCTGCGCCGCAACGAGTGCCAGGTCACCCTGAACCCGCGCCCGGCTGACCTGCCCGCGCTCAAGGCCGATGGCAATCTACAAGTCATGCAGCAGCCGGGTTTCAACCTCGGCTACATCGCCTACAACACCCAGCACCCGCCGTTCGACCGCCTGGAAGTACGCCAGGCCATGGACATGGCGGTGGACAAGAAAGCGATTATCCAGGCGGTGTACCAGGACTCCGGCCAGCTGGCGATCAATGCCATGCCGCCGACCCAGTGGTCCTATGACAGCAGCCTCAAGGACGCCCCCTTCGACCCGGAAAAGGCCAAGCAGCTGCTGCAGCAGGCCGGGGTCAAGCCGGGCACCGAGGTCACCCTGTGGGCCATGCCCGTGCAGCGCCCGTACAACCCCAATGCCAAGCTGATGGCCGAGATGCTCCAGGCCGACTGGAACAAGCTCGGTTTCAAGGTGCGCATCGTCAGCTACGAATGGGGCGAATACCTCAAGCGCATGAAGAGCGGCGAGCACGACATCGCCCTGATTGGCTGGACCGGCGACAACGGCGACCCGGACAACTGGCTCGGCACCCTCTACAACTGCGACGCCATTGGCAGCAATAACTACTCGCGGTGGTGCGACCCGCAGTACGACAGCCTGGTCAAGCAGGCCAAGCAGGTTACCGACCGCGAGCAGCGCACGGCGCTGTACCAGCAGGCCCAGCAGCGTCTGAAGCAGCAGGTGCCGATCACCCCGGTGGCGCATTCCACGGTGAACCAGCCGCTGAGCATCAAGGTGGCCGACTTCAAGGTCAGCCCGTTCGGGCGCAATGACTTTTCCGGTGTGAGTGTTGATTAGGCGATAGCCAGGTCAGGCCTCTTCGCGGGGCAAGCCCGCTCCTGCACAGGTTGGTGATCACCCTGTAGGAGCGGGCTTGCCCCGCGAAAGGGCCGGCATGGCCAACACACCTCCCCCGACTTGGCCCGGCGCCCCCGGGCAACCCTGGCAACACCGCAGCAAGCAACCCGGCCCACAAGGCCAGGCAATAACTAAAAGAACAGAAAGGGAGCTTTAACCTTGAGACTATTCACCTTGACCGCTTTGGCCTTATCCATCGGCACCTTTTGCGCCGTGACGGAGGCCGACACCCAGAGCCAGGACTACGTCCCGATCAGCCTGAAATCCACCAGCGAACAGGACGATGCAAACGGCTTCCTCGACGGCCAGAGCCTGTCCGGCAGCACGCGAAACTGGTACGCCCACGAACGCGCCACCCGCGCACCGCTGTGGAAGTACTACAAGGCTGACGGCAGCCGCCACGACACCCACAGCCGCGACAACTGGGTGCAGGGCACCATCCTCAACTACAGCTCAGGCTTCACACAAGGCACTGTCGGCTTTGCCGTCGAGGCCGCCGGCTACAACGCCATCGCCATCCAGCAGGGCCGCGCCGCGATCGCCGGGCCGAACAACCGAACGCTCACCCACAGCGACGGTGACCCGGTCGGCCAGTGGAGCAAAATGGGCCTGGCCAACGTCAAGGCGCGCGTCTCCAACACCACCCTCACCGTCGGCCGCCAGTCGGTGGACACGCCGATGATCGCCTACATCGGTAACCGTGCGCTGCCGTCGAGCTTCCAGGGCGCGTTCCTGCACAGTGCCGAGTTCGACAACCTGTCGATCGACCTGGGCACTTTCGACCGCGTTTCGCCGCGCACGGAACAGAGCCTGAGCAAGTTCCGCAGCGAATACAGCGCCACCGGCGTCGAAACCGACCGCGCCAGCACCGCCGGGGTCAACTACCAGCCGTTCAAGAGCCTGACCACCAGCCTGTACGCCACCAAGGTCGATGACTTCTGGAACCAGTACTACTTCGGCGCCAACCACGTCCTCGGCGACAACGCCGTGCTCGCCCTGACCACTGGCCTGAACTACTACAAGACCGTGGATGAAGGCAGCAAGAAGATGGGCGAGATCGACAACGACACGTACAGCCTGTCGTTCGGCCTGACCCACCAGGCCCACACCCTCACGGCGTCATGGCAGCAGGTCAACGGCAACGAGTACTTCGACTACCTGCACGAAACCAATGGTATCTACCTGGCCAACTCGCTGCTGTCGGACTTCAACGGCCCCAACGAGAAATCCCTGCAGATTGCCTATGTGCTGAACATGGCGCCCTACGGCGTGCCGGGCCTGAAGTTCAACCTGTACAACGCCCGCGGCTGGGGCATCGACGGCACCCACTACCGTGGCACCGCCTACGACGTGAACGGCCTGGACGGCGAAACCCACTACGAGTGGGGCATCGGCACCAGCTACGCCGTGCAGAGCGGGCCGTTCAAGGACACCAGCATCCGCGCCACCTACACCGCACACCGCGCCAGCAAGGCCCAGGCCGATGGCAGCCTGGACGAGTTCCGCGTGGTCACCACCATTCCATTCAACATTCTCTGACCGCTGGCGCCATGGCCCGCTTCAACCCGGGCCGTGGCGGCTACGCTGGAATCAACGCATGCAGGGAGTTTCCATGACATCGCTACCGCTCCGCGCTGCCCTGGCAGCAGTCATCCTCGGCGCCGCCGGCAACCTCGCGGCCAAGCCACTGGTGGTGTGCACCGAAGCCAGCCCTGAAGGCTTCGACATCGTCCAGTACACCACCGCCGTCACCGCCGACGCCTCGGCCGAGACGGTGTTCAACCGCCTGGTCGACTTCAAGCCCGGTACCACCGACATCCAGCCGGCCCTGGCCGAACGCTGGGACATTTCAGCCGACGGCCTGACCTACACCTTTCATCTGCGCCATGGGGTGAAGTTCCACACCACCGACTACTTCAAGCCGACCCGCGACTTCAACGCCGACGACGTGCTGTGGAGCCTGAATCGCCAGCTCGACCCGCACCACCCTTGGCATGACAAAAGCAGCGCCGGCTACCCGTACTTCGAGAGCATGGCCTTCAAGGACCTGCTGAAATCCGTGGCCAAGACCGACGACCACACGGTGGTGATCACCCTCACCCGCCCGGAAGCGCCGTTCCTGCGGGACATGGGCATGCCCTTTACCTCGATCTACTCCGCCGAATACGGCGACCAGCTGCTCAAGGCCGGCAAGACCGGCGACCTCAACAGCAAGCCCATCGGCACCGGCCCCTTCATCTTCCAGCGCTACAACAAGGACGCCCAGGTTCGCTACAAGCCCAACCCGGACTACTTCCGCGGCAAGCCGCCAGCCGATGCGCTGGTCTTCGCAATCGCCACCGACAGCAACGTGCGCCTGCAGAAGCTGCGCGCCAACGAATGCCAGGTGGCGCTCTACCCCAAGCCCGATGACATACCGTTGATCAAGAAGGACTCGACACTCAAGGTCGACGAAATCGAAGCCCTGGTCACCGGCTACATCGCGATGAACACCCAACACAAGTACCTGAGCGACGTACGCGTGCGCAAAGCCATCAACATGGCCTTCGACCGCCAGACCCACGTCGACCAGCTGTTCGGCAAGGGCAACGCACTGGTCGGCGTGAACCCCTACCCGCCGACCATGATCGGCTATAACACCGAGAACAAGAACCCGCCCCGCGACCTGGCCAAGGCCCGCGAGCTGCTCAAGGAAGCCGGGGTACCGGAAGGCACGGTGATCACCCTGTTCACCCGCAACGGCGGCGGCGCGACCAACCCCAACCCACGCCTGTCCGCCGAAATGCTGCAGGCCGACCTCAAGCAGATCGGCCTTAAGCTGGATATCCGCGTGATGGAGTGGGCCGAAATGCTGCGCCGGGCCAAGAACGGCGAGGCCGACCTGGTGTCCACCGGCTGGGCCGGCGACAACGGCGACCCGGACAATTTCCTCAGCCCGCTGCTCAGCTGCGATGCCGCAAAAAGCGGCGAGAACTACGCGCGCTGGTGCAACGCCAAATTCCAGGAGCTGATCACCCGCGCCCGCGAAGTGAGCGACAACGACCAACGCGCCAGGCTCTATGCCGAGGCTTTGAAGGTGTACGATGACGATCAACCCTGGATCAGCATGGCCCATCCGAAGATGTTCACTGCCATGCGTGACAACGTGGAGGGCTACGTGATCAACCCTCTGACCAACAACAACTTCGCCACCACCCGGGTGAAGTAGAACAACAACGATCGCCGGGACCCCACACGGGCACCGGTGGCACTGCGTGACCTGCTTATGAGGTAACCCCGACAATGTTGAGTTTTATTGCCCGGCGCCTGGGCCTGCTGATACCGACCTTCTTCGGTATCACCTTGCTGACCTTCGCGCTCATACGCCTGATCCCCGGCGACCCGGTGGAAGTGATGATGGGCGAGCGCAGGGTCGACCCCGAAATGCACGCCCAGGCCATGGAGCGCCTGGGCTTGAACAAGCCGTTGCCGGTCCAGTACCTGGACTACGTCGGCAAGCTGGCCCAGGGCGATCTCGGTGAATCGCTACGCACCCGCGAGAGCGTGTGGACCGAGTTTCTCACCCTGTTCCCCGCCACCCTGGAGCTGGCCCTCGCCGCCTTGCTGTTCGCCGGCGTGGTCGGCCTGCTAGCCGGGGTGATCGCCGCGCTCAAGCGCGGTTCACTGTTCGACCACGGGGTGATGGGGATTTCCCTGGCCGGCTACTCCATGCCGATCTTCTGGTGGGGCCTGATCCTGATCATGTTCTTCTCGGTGAGCCTGGGCTGGACCCCGGTTTCCGGGCGGATCGACCTGCTCTATGACATCGAGCCGAAGACCGGCTTCATGCTCATCGACACCCTGCTCAGCGACGAGGAAGGCGCGTTCAAGGATGCGGTGATGCACCTGATCCTGCCGGCCATCGTGCTAGGCACCATCCCGCTGGCGGTGATCGCCCGCATGACCCGTTCGTCGATGCTCGAAGTGCTGCGCGAAGACTACATCCGCACCGCCCGCGCCAAGGGCCTGTCGCCCGCCCGCGTGGTGTTCGTGCATGGCCTGCGCAACGCGCTGATCCCGGTGCTGACGGTGTTCGGCCTGCAGGTCGGCACGCTGCTGGCCGGCGCCGTGCTCACCGAAACCATCTTCTCCTGGCCGGGCATCGGCAAGTGGCTGATCGAAGCCATCGGCGCCCGTGACTACCCCGTGGTCCAGAACGGCATCCTGTTGATCGCCTGCCTGGTGATCCTGGTCAACTTCGTCGTGGATATCCTCTACGGCCTGGCCAACCCACGCATCCGTCATCAGCGCTGAGGCCTTCGCCATGACTAGCCCGATTCCGAAATCCGTCACACCGGCCAGCCCGGTGGACCAGAGCCTGCTCTACCCCTCACCGTACAAAGAATTCTGGCACGCCTTCTCGCGCAACAAGGGCGCGGTAATGGGCCTGGCCTTCATGTGCCTGGTGGTGTTCTGCGCCCTGTTCGCGCCGTGGGTTGCCCCCCATGACCCGAGCGAGCAGTACCGCGACTTCCTGCTGACCCCGCCGGTGTGGCTTGAGGGCGGCAGCTGGCAGTTCATCCTCGGCACCGACGAACTGGGCCGCGACCTGCTGTCGCGCCTGATCCAGGGCGCGCGGCTGTCGCTGCTGATCGGCCTGTCGTCGGTGGTGATGTCGCTGATCCCGGGGATCCTGCTGGGCCTGCTGGCCGGCTTCTTCCCGCAGGTGCTTGGCCCCTCGATCATGCGCCTGATGGACGTGATGCTGGCCCTGCCCTCGCTGCTACTGGCGGTGGCCATCGTCGCCATCCTCGGCCCTGGCCTGATCAATACCGTCATCGCCATCGCCATCGTGTCGTTGCCCTCCTACGTGCGCCTGACCCGCGCCGCGGTGATGGGCGAGCTGAACCGTGACTACGTCACCGCCGCACGCCTGGCCGGTGCCGGGCTGCCACGGCTGATGTTCGTCACCGTGCTGCCCAACTGCATGGCGCCGCTGATCGTGCAGGCCACCTTGAGCTTCTCCTCGGCGATCCTCGACGCCGCCGCGCTGGGCTTCCTCGGCCTCGGCGTGCAGCCGCCAACCCCCGAGTGGGGCACCATGCTGGCTTCGGCCCGTGACTACATCGAGCGCGCCTGGTGGGTGGTGAGCCTGCCTGGCCTGACCATTCTGCTCAGTGTGCTGGCAATCAACCTGATGGGCGACGGCCTGCGCGATGCGCTGGACCCGAAACTCAAGAACGCCGCCTGAGGAGAACGCCATGTCACTGTTGCAGATCAACAACCTGAACGTGCGCTTCGGCGACGCCAATGCCGTGCCCGTGGTCGATGGCCTGGACCTGGCGGTGGAAGCCGGCGAGATCCTGGCCATTGTCGGCGAGTCCGGCTCGGGCAAATCCGTCACCATGATGGCCCTGATGGGCCTGATCGACGCCCCCGGGCGCATCACGGCCGATTCGCTCACCTTCGACGGCACCGACATGCTCAAGCTCAGCGGTCGCCAGCGGCGCAAGGTGGTGGGCAAGGACATCGCCATGGTCTTCCAGGACCCGATGACCGCGCTCAACCCCAGCTACACCGTTGGTTACCAGATCGAGGAAGTGCTGCGTCAGCACCTGGGCCTGAAAGGCAAGGCCGCACGCCAGCGTGCCCTGGAGCTGCTTAAGAAAGTCGAGATCCCGGCTGCGCAAAGCCGCCTGGACGCCTACCCGCACCAGCTCTCCGGCGGCATGAGCCAGCGTGTGGCGATCGCCATGGCGATTGCCGGCGAACCCAAGCTGCTGATCGCCGACGAACCGACCACCGCGCTCGACGTGACTATCCAGGCGCAGATCATGGAGCTGCTGGTCAACCTGCAGAAGGAGCGCAACATGGCGCTCATCCTGATCACCCACGATCTGGCCGTGGTCGCCGAAACCGCCAGACGGGTGTGCGTGATGTACGCCGGCCAGGCCGTGGAAGTCGGCCAGGTGCCGGAGCTTTTCGACGTGCCCGCCCACCCGTACAGCGAAGCGCTGCTGGCAGCGATCCCCGAGCACAGCGTCGGCGCCGAGCGCCTGGCCACCCTGCCCGGCATCGTCCCCGGCCGCTACGACCGCCCGACTGGCTGCCTGCTGTCGCCGCGTTGCCCGTACGTGCAGGACAACTGCCGGCACCAGCGCCCGCCCCTCGACCCGCAGGCCCACAGCCTGGTGCGTTGCTTCTACCCGCTGAACCAGGAGGTGGCGTGATGGCCGTCGTTCTCACTGCCCGGGAGCTGACCCGGCATTACGAAGTGTCCCGCGGGCTGTTCAAGGGCCACGCCCTGGTGCGCGCGCTCAATGGCGTGTCGTTCGAACTGGAGGCCGGCAAGACCCTGGCCGTGGTCGGCGAGTCCGGCTGCGGCAAGTCGACCCTGGCTCGCGCCCTGACGCTGATCGAAGAGCCCTCCTCCGGCTCGCTGCAGATTGCCGGCACCGAAGTGAAAGGCGCCAGCAAGTCCGAGCGCAAGCAACTGCGCCGCGACGTGCAGATGGTATTCCAGAGCCCTTACGCTTCGCTCAACCCACGGCAGAAGATCGGTGACCAACTGGCCGAGCCACTGCTGATCAACACCTCGCTGAGCAAGGCCGAGCGGCGCGAGAAAGTGCAGAAGATGATGGAACAGGTCGGCCTGCGCCCCGAGCATTACCAGCGCTACCCGCACATGTTCTCCGGCGGTCAGCGCCAGCGGATTGCCCTGGCCCGGGCGATGATGCTGCAACCGAAGGTGCTGGTGGCGGATGAGCCGACTTCGGCGCTGGACGTGTCGATCCAGGCCCAGGTGCTGAACCTGTTCATGGACTTGCAGAAGGAGTTCAACACCGCCTACGTGTTCATCTCGCACAACCTGGCGGTGGTGCGGCATGTGGCCGATCAAGTGCTGGTGATGTACCTGGGGCGGCCCGCGGAGATGGGGCCGAAGGCGGATATCTACGAAAAGCCGTTGCATCCATATACCCAGGCGCTGCTGTCGGCCACACCGGCGATTCACCCGGACCCACTGAAACCGAAGATCCGCATTGCCGGAGAGCTGCCCAACCCACTAGATCCGCCGGATGGGTGTGCATTCCACAAGCGTTGCCCATATGCGACCGAACGTTGCGCCAAGGAGGTGCCGGCGTTGCGGCAGGTGAGTACGCGGCAGGTCGCTTGCCATTATGCCGAGCAGTTTCTTTAAGCTTTAGATTGTTGGGGCCGCTTCGCGGCCCCGGGAATCTCAATGCATGAAAAGCCAGATCAGGATGATCACTGGTATCGGCACCCCAATCATCCAAAGTAATAAAGAGCGCATGTTCCATCTCCTTAATCGAGCACCAACACAAAGGGCGGCTTACGCCGCCCTTCGGATCAATGCATGAACAGAGCAATCAGGATGATCACCGGGATTGGAACCCCGAGCATCCAGAGCAGTATCGAGCGCATGGTTATTCTCCTTCCTTAACGTTGAATGGTGCGATGAGCGACGTAGTCGACTTCAAGCCATTGCACGCGGTCGCGCAGACGGCCGCCATACAACGCAGCCACGCTGGCGAAGAATGCGCCGCAAAGCAGAGCGACGAAGGTCCACAGTGCAGTCCAGGCTGCCACCTTGGCCGCTTTGTCAGCCGCTTGCTTGGCATCCACCTTCAGCTGCTGTACCTGTGCCATGACCTGGTCGACACGTGCCTCGGCCTCCGGCTGGGTCAACCGGGTACGTTGGGCCACCAGCTGCGCAAGGTAGGCCCGATCTTCCGCAGGCAAGGCGCCGTCACTGGCGATTCCTTTGGCCAGAATTCGTGCTGCCACGCCATTGGCGGCATCTTCACTGACCGGTGCCGGCCCCTCGCCACGGAACAGGCTATCGACGAAATACCCCATCGAGTTGCTGTTGTTGTCAGCCGCAGCAGCCCCCCCTGCCGCCGCGGTCACGGTCGCTGCCTGGGAGGCCGCGCTGGCGCCCGCGCCAATCACGTTGCCCGCAGCGCCCAGCACCAGCATTGCCGCCACCAGGGTCGCCACCGCCCAGGACAGGAAACCGTGGGCGGTATCGCGGAAGTACACTTCATCACCATGCAGGTTGGCCCACTTCACCCGCAGCCGACCCGCGATGTAGCCGCCTAGGCCCGATGCAATGATCTGGGTGAGCAGGAGCCAGACGATGGTGGAAATGCCCAGCGCCTTGGCGCTCGCCCCTTCGTTGGCCCAAGGGGAAGTCGCTGCAAAGCCCAAGCCTGCCCCAAGAACCACGAGGATCAGGGACAAGGCAGCAGCGGCGGCGGCACCAGCGAAGATCGCGGCCCAGGACACACCTGAGCGGGTTTTGGGATCGACAACGGGATAGTCGGCAGAGGGGATCATGATGTGTTCGCCTGTATTGGGTTGTTAGCGAGAATTCCATTCGCGCAATAACCATTGCAGCGGCTGTGCCAGTTGTGACAAAAAATGACACCCTTTCAGATCAACAAGTTAGCAATCAGATCAGCGCATCAACCGTGCAAAATGCGCGAATTGCCGAACTGCATCAGGTGTTCTGCATTCTTGTCGACGCCCCCGAGGGCAGGGCATGATTCGGGCATGACCCTTCTCGACACGCCCGCCCAGACCCCGCTGACCGCCGACACCGTGCTGCGCTACCACTTGTGCTGGAAGCACCGTGACCTCGACGGCGTGATCGCGCTCTACCACCCCGACATCCAGTACCACGACTTCTTCCAGAACCGCGTGCTCGGCTACCGCGAGCTGCGCGACTACGTGCGCGCCTGCCTGCCCCATGAAGCCGGCGAGGACATCGTCCACAGCGACCGCATCCGCGTCGACGGCTGCACGGCCTTCATCCAGTACCAGGTCACGGTGCAGGGCGGCGACGGCCTGGTGGCGTTCCAGTCCAGCGAAGCGATCACCGTCAAGGACGGCCTGATCTGGCAGGTCAACGAGTACGCTACCCTGGTTCGCCAGAACGGCAACGGCCTGGTCAGCAGCGGCCCGCGCCCGGCCACTAGCCGCCTGGGCCTGTCGCCACGGCAGCTGTCGACCATGGCCCAGGACCTGGAGCACTACTTCCAACGCCAGCGCCCCTACCTCGACCCGGAGCTGGACCTGCAGCAGGTGGCCGACGCCAGCGGCTACAGCCGTAACCAGATCTCCTACCTGCTCAACCAGGTGCTCGGGCAAAGCTTCTACCGCTACGTCAACCAGGCGCGCCTGCAACACCTGATGGCCAGCCTCGACGACGACAGCGTCGAGGCGCCGATCGACGACCTGGCGTTCAACGCCGGCTTCAACTCGCTCTCGGCGTTCTACAAGTGCTTCCGCGAACACACCGGCCTCACGCCCAAGGCCTATCTCAAGCAAATTTCCCTGCGTGCACGCACGTAAGACAGCCACCAGCCGACACCACTAGCATCGCCCACAGACCTTGACGGATGTGGAGCAAAACCCGATGCAACCCCTGCGCACGCTCAGCCTGTGGATGGACCAGCTCGACGAGCCGCTGTGCGCGCGCCCGGCCCTGCGCCAGGACCTCGAGGTCGATGTGTGCATCATCGGCGCCGGCTACACCGGGCTGTGGACCGCCTACTACCTCAAGCGCCAGGCTCCGCAACTGAATATCGCGGTGATCGAGGCCAACATCGCCGGCTTCGGCGCTTCTGGGCGCAATGGCGGCTGGCTGATGGGCAACCTGCTGGGTGAAGACCGCCTGCTCGCCACCCTGTCGCCGCAGCAGCGCCGCGCCAGCATCGACCTGTTGCATGGCATTCCTGATGAAGTGCACAGCGTGCTGCAGCGCGAGGGCATCGACTGCGACTACCGCAAAGGCGGCGTGCTGTATTGCGCCGCGCGTTACCCGGAGCAGGAACGCAGCCTGCGCGCGTACCTCGACGACCTCTATCGCCAAGGCATGACCGAGGACGACTACCGCTGGTTGCGCCCCGAGCAGCTGGACGCACAACTACGGGTCAGCAATGCCTACGGCGCTATCTACAGCCCGCACACCGCAACCATCCATCCGGCCAAGCTGGCCCGTGGCCTGGCCCGGGCCGTGGAAGCTCTGGGCGTGACGATCTACGAGAACACCCCGGCCATCGACTGGCAACCCGGCGAAGTACGCTCGCCCCTGGCGCGCATTCGCTGCCAGTGGATGGTGCCTGCGGTCGAAGGGTACGCCGCCAGCCTGCCGCCGCTGGGCAAGCACCAGTTGCCGGTGCAGAGCCTGCTGGTGGCCACCGAGCCGCTGCCGGAATCGACCTGGGAGCAGATCGGCCTGAGCCAGGGCCAGGCCTTCAGCGAGAGCAGCCGCCAGGTAACCTACGGCCAGCGCACCGCCGACAACCGCCTGGTATTCGGCGCCCGCGGCGGCTACCGCTTCGGTGGCCGGCTGCGCGAGAACTTCAACCTCGAGGAGCATGAAGTCGAGCTGCGTCGCTACCTGTTCGGCGAACTGTTCCCGCAGCTCAAGCACGCCCGCATCACCCACTCCTGGGGCGGCAACCTGGGCATGGCGCGGCGCTTCCGCCCGCACATGCTCTGCGACCGCCAGCGTGGCATCGCCCTGGCCGGCGGCTACGGCGGCGAAGGTGTCGGTGCCACCAACCTTGGCGGGCGCACGCTGGCGGCGCTGATCCTCAACCAGCACAACGAACTGACCGCGCAACCCTGGGTACTCGACAACCGCCCGGTTGCAAGCCTGGCCAGCTGGCCGCCCGAGCCCTGCCGCTGGCTCGGCTACAACGCGATCATCCAGAGCTTCGTCCACGAGGACCGGACCCTCGCCAACCCCGCCAGCGCGCCTTGGAGGCGGCGCCTGGCCAGCTCCCTTGCGGACTTCATGGAAGGCTTCATGCACTGACTTCCCTTACCCCGACACAGGATCCACCGGTCATGAGCATTACCCAGTTCAAACACACAGACACCGCCGTGCTCGAAAGCGCCAACCCGGTCGCGGTGCCACTTGGCGAACCCGTGGCAGTGGCTTCGGTCACCTGCGTGGAACGCAGCGACGGCGTCGAGACCGGCATCTGGGAGTGCACGCCCGGGCGCTGGCGGCGGCAGATCGTGCAGCAGGAGTTCTGCCATTTCATCAAGGGCCGCTGCACCTTCACCCCCGACGGTGGCGAGCCCCTGCTCATAGAAGCCGGAGACGCACTGATGCTACCGGCCAACAGCACCGGCATCTGGGACATCCAGGAGACCGTGCGCAAGACCTACGTTCTCATTTTCTGATCCGCTGATCGCCTGCCTTCGATAACAACAGACAAAGCAAGGTAAACCCGACATGCGCACGCTCCTTCTCGCCCCCCTGATGCTGGCCGCTAGCGTCGCCAGCGCCGCCGAAACGGTGAAGATCTACAACTGGTCCAGCTACGTCGCGCCCGACACGCTGAAGAACTTCCAGCAGGCCAGCGGCATCGTGCCGACCTACGACGTGTACGACAGCAACGAGACCCTCGACGGCAAGCTGATGACCGGCAACTCCGGCTACGACGTGGTGTTCCCGTCCAACCACTTCATGGCCCGGCAGATCCAGGGCAAGGCCCTGAAGCCGCTGGACAAGTCGCAGTTGCCCAACTGGCACAACCTCAACCCGGTGCTGATGAAGGCGCTGGAGGTCAACGACCCGGGCAACCAGTACGGCTTCCCGTACCTGTGGGGCAGCACGGGCATCGGCTACAACATCGACAAGGTCAAGGCGGTGCTCGGCGACAATGCACCGGTGGATTCCTGGGACCTGATCTTCAAGCCCGAGTACATGAGCAAGCTGAAGAGCTGCGGCGTCGCAGTGCTGGACAACGGCCCCGAACTGCTGCCGATCGCCCTGCACTACCTGGGCCTGCCGCACCACAGCCAGAACCCGGCCGACTACGACAAGGCCAAGGCGCTGCTGATGCAGGTGCGGCCGTACATCAGCTACTTCCACTCATCGAAGTACACCGGCGACCTGGCCAACGGCGATATCTGCGTGGTGGTGGGCTTCTCGGGAGATGTGCTGCAGGCGAAGAACCGTGCCGAAGAGGCGAAAAACGGAGTGAAGGTGGGGTATTCGATCCCCAAGGAAGGTGCGCCGATGTGGTTCGACATGGTGGCCATGCCGGCCGACGCGCCGGATGAAAAGGCCGGGTATGCCTACATGAACTACCTGCTGCAGCCGGAAGTGATGGCCAACATCAGCAACCATGTGCAGTACGCCAACGGCAACCTCAAGGCGGACGGGCTGGTGGAGCCGGTGATGAAGGGTAATACGATGATTTACCCGAGCGAGGATGTGATGGGCAAGTTGTATGCCCTGGAGGCGATGCCGGCCAAGATCGACCGCATCAGGACCCGAATCTGGACCAGCATCAAAGCCGGGAATTGAAATGGGGCCGCTTTGCGGCCCCAATTCCGCGATCAGTGGTGCTCGCGGGTAGCGCGGAACTTGATGTCCGGCCAGCGCTCTTCCATCAGCGCCAGGTTGACCCGGGTCGGCGCCAGGTAGGTCAGGTGACCGCCACCGTCGATGGCCAGGTTTTCCATGGCCTTGTTCTGGAATTCCTCGAGCTTCTTCTTGTCATCGCAGCCGATCCAGCGGGCCGACCAGACGGTGATCGGCTCGTAGGCACATTCCACCTTGTACTCTTCCTTCAGGCGGCTGGCGACCACGTCGAACTGCAGCACACCGACCGCACCGAGGATGATGTCGTTGCTGCGCTCCGGGAAGAACACCTGGGTTGCGCCCTCCTCGGCCAGCTGCTGCAGGCCCTGACGCAGCTGCTTGGATTTCAGCGGGTCCTTCAGGCGCACGCGGCGGAACAGCTCCGGCGCGAAGTGCGGGATACCGGTGAAGCCCAGCGCCTCGCCTTCGGTGAAAGTGTCGCCGATCTGGATGGTGCCGTGGTTGTGCAGGCCGATGATGTCGCCGGCATAGGCCTCTTCCAGCTGCTCACGCTCGGAGGAGAAGAAGGTCAGCGCGTCGCCGATGCGCAGGTCCTTGTTGATCCGCACATGGCGCATCTTCATGCCCTTTTCGTACTTGCCCGAGCAGATGCGCATGAAGGCGATGCGGTCGCGGTGTTTCGGGTCCATGTTCGCCTGGATCTTGAACACGAAGCCGGTGAATTTCTCTTCCACAGGCTCGACGGTCCGCTCGTGGGCGACGCGGCCCAGCGGGCGCGGCGCCCAGTCGACGACGGCATCGAGCACATGGTCGACGCCAAAGTTGCCCAACGCGGTACCGAAGAACACCGGGGTCAGCTGACCGTTGATGAACTCTTCCTGGTTGAACTCGTGGCAGGCGCCCTGCACCAGCTCCAGTTGCTCGACGAACGAATCGTACTGGTCACCCAGGTGCGCGCGGGCCTCGTCGGAGTCCAGATTCTGGATGATCTTGGCTTCGGTGCGCTCGTGGCCGTGGCCCGGGGTGTAGACCACGATGTAGTCGCCGGTCAGGTGATACACGCCCTTGAAGTCGCGATAGCAACCGATCGGCCAGGTGATCGGCGCGGCCTTGATCTTCAAGACGGCTTCGATCTCGTCGAGCAGTTCGATCGGGTCGCGGATGTCACGGTCGAGTTTGTTGATGAAGCTGACGATCGGCGTGTCGCGCAGACGGCATACATCCATCAAGGCGATGGTCCGCGGCTCTACACCTTTGCCGCCGTCGAGCACCATCAGCGCCGAGTCCACCGCGGTCAGGGTGCGGTAGGTATCTTCCGAGAAGTCTTCGTGGCCGGGGGTGTCGAGCAGGTTGATCATGTGCTCGCGGTACGGGAACTGCATCACCGAAGTGGTGATGGAGATGCCGCGCTGCTTCTCCATTTCCATCCAGTCGGAGGTGGCGTGGCGGTCGGACTTGCGCGACTTCACGGTACCGGCGACGGCAATGGCCTTGCCCATCAGCAGGAGCTTTTCGGTGATGGTGGTCTTACCGGCGTCGGGGTGGGAGATGATTGCGAAAGTGCGGCGCTTCGCGACTTCGGCGGCCTGGTTGGTCATGGGAAATCGCCTGACTGGGGGATTTGAAAGGGGCGATATCATACCTGAAGTTGGGCGGGGACCAAAGCCGGCTGCATGAGTGGTTGCAGGACCGGCCTGCCCCGCGAAGAGGCCGGTAGATGCAAAGAAATCCATCAGACAATCGCTTTATCACGACAAAAGGCCACAGGGCAGTTATTTCAACGCCTCCAGGGCATTAACCCGCTGTTTTTTCTCGCCAAGATTCACCCTGCCCAGTGATTAACGCTGGCCAAATGCCGCCTCAGATGGGAACCTTTACGCCCACGGAGACGTCCACTCCCCTGCAACCCGCTTCGGTTGGGGACTGGTTTCATCAGCATTTTCGGGCCCGACGGGGTTCGGCTCATGGCCTGATCGCAGCCTTCGGTTGCCTCACGCTGCTACTCGCGAACACACCACCCGCCGCCAGCACTGGCCGGCTACCAAGAAGTGTGCTCGCCGACAACACAAGGAGTCCGCCTGTGGCTACACGCTACGGTAAAGGGCTGTTGGGATGCGCCACCGTGCTCGTCATCCTGGCCCTGCTGATCCACTGGATCGGCATCGACACGATCGCGCGTTATCGCGACGATCTTGGGTTCTATCTGCAAGCGCACCTGGTACTGGTGCTAGCTTCGATGGCGGCGGCGCTGGCCGTGGGCATCCCCGCCGGCATTGCGCTGAGTCGACCGCACCGGGTCGACAAAGCCGAGCGCTTCATGCAGTTCTTCAACGTTGGCAATACCATCCCCCCCCTGGCCGTTCTGGCCATCGCCCTGAGTATCCTGGGCATCGGCGCCGGGCCTGCGATCTTCGCGTTGTTCCTCGCCTCCCTCCTGCCCATCGTGCGCAACACCTACGAGGGCCTGAAAAACGTCCCCGCCTCGCTCAAGGAAGCCGCCACCGGTATCGGCATGACGCCGCGCCAGCAACTCTGGCAGGTGGAACTGCCCAACGCCGTGCCGATCATCGTCGGCGGCGTGCGCGTGGCCCTGGCACTGAATGTCGGCACCGCGCCGCTGGCCTTCCTGATTGGCGCCAACAGCCTGGGCAGCCTGATCTTCCCCGGCATCGCCCTGAACAACCAGCCACAGCTGCTGCTCGGTGCCGCCTGCACCGCACTGCTGGCATTGGTGCTGGATGCGGCGGTGAGTTTCTCCAGCAAACGCTGGCTGGAACGTGGCCTGGCTGGATAACAAGAGGGAACCCATGAACAAGAGAATCGCCTTGCTGCTGGGCGCGGCCCTGCTGTTCGCAGGATTTGCCCAGGCAGCCGAAAAACCCTTGATCCGCATCGGCGCGCGGGTGTTCACCGAGCAGACCGTGCTCGCCGAAATCACCGCGCAATACCTGCGTGCCAACGGCTTCGACGTGCGCGTCACCACCGGTCTTGGCAGCAGCATCGCGCGCCAGGCCCAGGAAACCGGTCAGCTCGACCTGATGTGGGAATACACCGGCGTGTCGCTGGTCTCGTACAACCATATCGACGAGCGCATGCCCAATGCCGAGGCCACCTACGCCAAGGTCAAGGAGCTGGACGCGAAAAAGGACCTGATCTGGCTGACCCCGTCGAAGTTCAGCAACACCTATGCCCTGGGCCTGCCCAAGCAGGTGGCCGAGGCTTATCCACAGGTCAACACGATCAGCGACCTCAACCAGGTGCTGCGTGACGAAAGCCAGCGCAAGCATCTGGTGGCGCTGGACACCGAGTTCGCCAACCGCCCGGATGGCCTGGTCGGCCTCAAAGAGATGTACGACCTGCACGTGAGCCGCGCCAACATCCGCCAGATGGATGCCGGCCTGGTCTACACCGCCATGCACAACAACCAGGTGTTCGCGGGCCTTGTGTACACCACCGACGGCCGCCTGAGCGCGTTCAACCTGAAGCTGCTGGAAGACGACAAACACTACTTCCCCGACTACACCGCCGCCCCGGTGGTGCGTAAACAGGTGCTCGACGCCAACCCGAAACTTGTCGGCCTGCTCAAGCCACTGGCCGAGCAACTCGATGACGAGACCATGCGCCAGCTCAATGCCAAGGTCGACGTCGAACACCAGAACCCGACCACGGTGGCCGCGGCCTTCCTGCGCGAGCACCCAATGCCTAGCGAGGTACAGCCATGAGCCTGCTCGACACGTTCGCCCACCTCGACTGGGCCCAGGTGCTGCAGCTGACCTGGCAGCACATCATGCTGGTCGGCGTCGCCGTGGGCCTGGCGATCATCGTCGGCGTGCCGCTGGGCATCCTGATGACCCGCTTCCCGGCCGTCGCCGGCCCGCTGCAGGCCAGCGCCACGGTGCTGCTGACCATCCCGTCCATCGCCCTGTTCGGCCTGCTGCTGCCGTTCTACTCCAAGTTCGGCCAGGGCCTCGGCCCGCTGCCGGCGATCACTGCGGTGTTCCTCTATTCGCTGCTGCCGATCCTGCGCAACACCTACCTGGCCCTGACCAACGTCGAGCCCGGCATCCGTGAAGCGGCGCGCGGGATCGGCATGACCTTCGGCCAGCGCCTGCGCCTGGTCGAGCTGCCGATTGCGGTGCCGGTGATCCTCGCCGGCGTGCGTACCGCCGTGGTGATGAACATCGGCGTCATGACCATCGCCGCCACCATCGGGGCCGGCGGCCTGGGCGTGCTCATCCTCACCTCCATCAGCCGCAGCGACATGTCGATGCTGCTGGTCGGCGCCGTGCTGGTCAGCCTGCTGGCGATCGTCGCCGACCTGCTCCTGCAAACCCTGCAACGTGCCCTGACTCCAGAAGGACTGCGCTCATGATCGAACTCCAGAACCTCAGCAAGACCTTCAACGTCAACGGCAAGGACGTCAAAGCCGTCGACTCCGTCAGCCTCACCGTCAACGAAGGTGAAATCTGCGTGTTCCTCGGCCCGTCGGGCTGCGGCAAGAGCACCACGCTGAAGATGATCAACCGCCTGATCGCACCGACCTCAGGCCGGGTGCTGATCAACGGCGAAGACACCAGCGCCCTCGACGAAGTGACCCTGCGCCGGCACATCGGCTACGTGATCCAGCAGATCGGCCTGTTCCCCAACATGACCATCGAGGAGAACATCACCGTGGTCCCGCGCCTGCTCGGCTGGGACAAACAGAAGTGCCACGAGCGGGCCCGCGAGCTGATGCACATGATCAAGCTCGAACCCAAGCAATACCTGCAGCGCTACCCCCGTGAGCTGTCCGGCGGCCAGCAGCAGCGCATCGGCGTGATCCGCGCACTGGCGGCAGAAGCACCGGTACTGCTGATGGACGAGCCGTTCGGCGCGGTCGACCCGATCAACCGCGAGATGATCCAGAACGAGTTCTTCGAGATGCAGCGGGCGCTGAACAAGACCGTGATCATGGTCAGTCATGACATCGACGAGGCGATCAAACTGGGCGACAAGATCGCCATCTTCCGCGCCGGCAAGCTGCTGCAGCTGGACCACCCGGACACCTTGCTGGCGCACCCGGTGGATGACTTCGTGAGCAACTTCGTTGGCCAGGACAGCACGCTCAAGCGCCTGCTGCTGGTGCGTGCGGAGGACGCGGCGGACAACGCGCCGTCGGTGAGCCCGCAGACCCCGGTGAGCGATGCGCTGGAGCTGCTCGACGAGCATGATCGCCGTTATGTGGTGGTGACCGATGGGCAGAACAAGGCGCTGGGGTATGTGCGTCGGCGTGACATGCACCGCCAGCAAGGCACCTGTGGCGACTTCCTGCGGCCGTTCAATGCCACGGCATCGCATGACGAGCATCTGCGCATCCTGCTTTCGCGGATGTACGAGTTCAACCGGGCGTGGTTGCCGGTGCTGGATGCGGAGCAGGTGTTCCTCGGCGAAGTGACGCAGGAGTCGATTGCGGCTTATCTGAGCTCGGGGCGTTCGCGGGGGGCCAAGACCAGCATCGTTTCGCCAGCCGAGGTGGTGGCTTCGTAATCGCTGGGGGCGCTTTGCGCCCCATTCGCGGGACAAGCCCGCTCCTACAGGTACTCCGCGATCCTTGAGATTATCGCTGTACCTGTAGGAGCGGGCTTGTCCCGCGAAGCAGGCGACGCGGTATCAGAACCCTACACTGGCCTGCACATAGAAGGTCCGCGGCTCACCCACATAGATGCCGGCATTGTTGTCACTCGAACGCGTGAAGTACTGCTTGTCGAACAGGTTCTTCACCCCCGCCGCCAGCTTCAGGTTGGACATCTGCGGCCCGAAATCGTACCCACCACGGGCATGCCAGGTCACATACCCCGGAATATCGCCATACTGCCCATCGGCACTCGGCTCGGTGATGTAGTCACCCGTGAAGCTGCCATCGGCATTGATCCCGGTTCCCGGCGCACGCTGCTTGGACTGGGCATAGGCATCCAGATTCCAGGTCCAGCGGTTGATCGCATAGCGCAGCCCGGCCGTGGCCACTTGGCGTGAATAGAACGGCAGGTCACGGCCCTTGAAGCCCGGAATATCCCCTTCATACGTCGCGCGGGTATAGGTGTAGCCACCGCTCACCGACAGGCCGTCCAGGCGCGGGTCCAACCCGGCCAGGTCATAGCGCACCGAAGCCTCGATACCTTGGTGCTTGGTCGCGCCGAGGTTGGTCCAGCCCACGTCGTTGCTGATGTACTGCAGCTCGTCGTCGAAGTCGATGTAGAACGCGGTCAGCTCACCGGCGAAGCCGCCGTTGTCATAACGGGTACCGAGCTCGTAGGTCTTGGCTTTTTCCGGTTCCAGGCCGTTGGCCGCGCTGTTGCCAGTGCCGCCCTGGCCCAGCTGGAAGTACTGCAGGCTGCCGAACGAGGTCTCGTAGTTGGCGAACACCTTCCAGGCATCGGAGATGTGGTACATCACGCTCAGCGCCGGCAGCGGCTCGTTGCTGGTGATGCTGCGGTTCTTCTCCGGCACCGGGCGGTTGTTGGCATCCAGCACCGGGCGATCCCGCCAGTCGGTATTGATGTGCTCGAAACGGATGCCCGGGGTGATGGTCCAGTTGCCGACATCGATCTTGTCATCGATGTAGTAGGCGCTAGCTTCAGTGCCACCGCTGCGGTCCTGGAACACGTGGCCGTCCGACGTCGGGGTGGGCGTCGGCACGTTGTCGATCAACGCCAGGCGCGTCGACTGTTCGCGCATGGCTTCTTTCAGGTAGCGATAACCGACGCTGACTTCCTGGGTGGTAGGGCCTGCGAAGAAGATCCGCGACACCCGTGGCTCGATGGCGAAGGTGTGGTAATTGCGCGGGTACGACGACAGGGTCTTCATATCGCGCGCGGCGATGGCGCTGCCACGGAAGCTGTCGGTGTAATAGGTCAGCACTTCGAACTGGGTGGCGTCGTCGAGCTGGTGCTGCCACTTGAGCGACACGTCCTTGCGCCGGCCGGCGAAGTAGTCGTAATCGCGCAGCGACTGGTACGGGTTGCTGTCGTACTGGGCCTGGGTCAGGCCACCGGGCATGTCGGCACGACCATCGTAGTAGTGAAAGTTGAGCCAGAACTCGTCGACATCGGTCGGCGCCCAGTGGGTCTTGAGGATGACATCGTCGATGTCGTTGCCGTTGTTGCTTTCACGGTAACCGTTGCCGTTCACACCGGTATAGAGCAACGCCACGCCCATGCCATTGTCGGCGGTACCGCCGGCGAACGCCGACTCGGTGTGCTTCCAACCGCCATGCTGAGAGGTTTCCAACGTGGTGGACAGCTCAGCCGACGCCTTTTTTGGAATCGCCCGGGTAACGAAGTTGATCACCCCGCCGACGTTCTGCGGGCCATAGCGCACCGAGCCTGCGCCGCGTACCACGTCGATGCTGTCGAGGTTGCCCGAGGAGATCGGTGCCATCGACAGCTGCGGCTGGCCATAGGGCGCAAAGGCCGCCGGAATGCCGTCGATCAGCACGGTCGAGCGTGGCGACAGGCGCGAGGTCAGGCCACGCACGCCAACGTTCAGCGACAGGTCACTGCCACCGGTGCCGTTGCTGTCCTGTACCTGCACGCCAGGGATGCCACGCAGCACATCGCGCACGTTCATCGCGCCCTTCTCCACCATCGCCTCGCGACGGACCACGGTGCGCGCACCTGGGTGGTTCTGCACCACGGCCTGGTCGGCATCGCCCAGCCAGTCACCGACCACCTTCACGTCGGTGGGCGCCAGCTCCAGGCTGCCGGTGGTGAGCGTGCCGGCAGCCTGGGCCGGTTTCACCACCACCGTGTCTTCGGACATCTCATAGGTCAGCCCGCTGCCCTGCAGCAGTTGCTGCAGCGCCTGCTCGGGCGCCAGGTTGCCGGACACGGCCGGGGCCTGCTTGCCAGCCACCAGCTCGGGGCTGAAGAACAGCTGCAGGTTGGTCTGCTGGCCCAACTGGCTCAATGCCGAGGCCAAAGGCTGCGCCGGGATCAGGATCGTGCTGCTTGCCTGCTCGGCTTGAGCATTGATGGCCGCGGTGCTGAGCGCCAGGGCCAGCGCCAGAGCGCTCAGGCGTGGATAGGGTTTGTTGTTCACGTCGTCGAAATATCCTGAAGAGGAATAAACGCCAACCGCATGCGAATGGAAATGCTTGGCAGTTGCAGCTGGCGAGGAAGACGAACGGGCGGAAAAAAACCTGAATCTATTTCGCGATTATTTCGCGTGATCCGTCTTCATGGGCCTTGATCGCCACCGGCAGGATGCTCGGCAAGGCGCGCAGCAGCGCGTCCGTGTCATCGGTGCTGAAGGTGCTGGAGAGGCGCAACTGGGCAACCTTGCCAGGTGCCACGCGCAGTGGTTGGGCACGGTAGCGCGACACTTCGGCCACCACCTCGGCGAGGGTAGCGTTGTCGAACACCAACTTGCCCTGGCGCCAGGCGGTCAGCGAGGCGGCATTGACCGCATAAGGCGCCGCGACCTGGCCACGGGCATCGATCCAGGAACCTTGGCCAGCGTTCAGTTGCGCCAGCGAGGTGTCACTGCCCTGCACACGCACCGAGCCCTGCTCGACCGCAACGCGGGTCGCGGCCGGGTCCAGACGCACATCGAAACGGGTGCCGGTCACGGTCACGCTGCCCTGGGCGGTATCGACCACGAACGGGCGGCTGCTGTCATGGGCGACGATGAACATCGCCTCACCTGCGTTCAACTGGATGTGCCGACGGCCTGGGCTGAAATCGACACGCAACTGGGTGGCGCCGTTGAGTGCGAGGTGCGAACCATCGGGCAGCTCTACTTGGCGGCGCTCGCCAAAGGCCGTCTGCAGCTGATCCTGGTAGTTGAGCTGTTGGTAGTGCCAGCCCATCCAGCCCAGCCCCAACGCCACCACCGCCACACTCGCCGCCAGCGCCTGGCGCAACAGGCGCCGTTGCGGCAGCTGGCGTACCGGGTCCGGCTCGCACAGCGCTTCGAGGCGCTGGCGCGGGATCAGCTCGGCCGCGCTCCAGACCGTGGCCAAGGCATCGTACTCGGCGCGGTGTCTGGGATCCGCGGCCAGCCAGGCACGTAGCTGCTTGTGCAGCGCGGCATCGCGCGGCGAGTCCTGCATGCGCACGAACCATGCGGCCGCCTGCTCACGGACGGTCTCGGAACCGGGCTGTTTCATGGGAAAGGTCTCCTGACTCATCGTGCTGACACATCCAGGTGCTCACGCAGATGTCGGAGCGTGCGAATCATATACTTTTCGACCATGTTCTTGGTCAAACCCATGCGCTCGGCGATCTCGGCCTGACTCAGGCCTTCAAGCTTCTGCCAGATGAACACCCGGCGGCAGTTAAGCGGCAACTGGGCCAGTGCGCGCTCGACGCTGTCGGCCAGCTCCAGGGCATGCATGTAGGCCTCCGGGTCGTCGCTGGCGCTGCTGCCTTCATCGAAGGCCTCCAGCTCCAGCGCCTGGCGCCGGTCTTCGCGGCGAAACCCGTCCACGGCGATGTTGCGGGCGGTCTGGTGCAGGTAGGCGCGTGGCTGCTCGACCTGCTCGAGCGGGTTTTCCAGTACCCGGACAAAGGCATCATGGGTGAGGTCCTCGGCCTGCTGACGACTGCGCAATTTGCGCGTCCAGGTGCCGATCAGCTCATGGTAGTGGTCAAGGAAGCCTTTGTGTCCGGACACGGTCGGGGTCGTCAGGGAGGCGGATGAGGGTGCGAATAGTAATGCTTCTCATCAAAACCAGCAAATCCGCCAATCGGTAACAAAAAATTTATGACTTATTTCATGTACGTGAGTACCAGAGAATGTGGCCATAAATATGAACACCTGAAGCCTTTTCGCGGGCACGGCCGCTCCCACAGGAATCGCTTGAAGCCTGTAAAAAGGGGCTTGCCTGTACAGGGGTCAAAACGCTCCATTCCACAATTTTTTACGCTTGAAACACCCCGGGGAACATCAGGTGGTCATGCGAGTCGGTTATTCAACGGGTAGGGCGTCGTTCCACGACGATCGCGCCCGGATTGCCTGTTGATTCTGCATTCTTCACGCCCTAAAGTGCGCGCCGAACGTCCATGCTGGAAACGATCCATCCGGCTCAAGTACTGAGTAGGCGAACCAAAGTGGGGATACGGAGGACGTTCAGTTTGCAGCCACTTAATCTTTCAGTTTGCCCATGGAGTCCCTGAGCATGTCGATCCAGGTCGAAGACTATTTCGCGCGTGACACCTTCCAGAAAATGAAGGCGTTCGCCGACAAGCAGGAAACCCCGTTCGTACTCATCGACACCCAGATGATCAGCCAGGCCTATGACGACCTGCGTGCTGGTTTCGAATTCGCCAAGGTGTACTACGCGGTCAAGGCCAACCCGGCCGTCGAGATCATCGACCTGCTCAAAGAGAAAGGTTCGAGCTTCGACATCGCCTCGATCTACGAGCTGGACAAGGTCCTGGGCCGTGGTGTCAGCGCCGACCGCATCAGCTACGGCAACACCATCAAGAAGTCCAAGGACATCCGCTACTTCTACGAGAAGGGCGTGCGCCTGTACGCCACCGACTCGGAAGCCGACCTGCGCAACATCGCCAAGGCCGCGCCAGGCTCGAAGGTGTACGTGCGCATCCTCACCGAAGGCTCGACCACGGCCGACTGGCCACTGTCGCGCAAGTTCGGCTGTCAGACCGACATGGCCATGGACCTGCTGATCCTCGCCCGCGACCTGGGCCTGGTGCCTTACGGCATCTCCTTCCACGTCGGTTCGCAACAGCGCGACATCAGCGTGTGGGACGCGGCCATCGCCAAGGTCAAGGTGATCTTCGAGCGCCTGAAGGAAGAGGACGGCATCGAGCTGAAGCTGATCAACATGGGTGGCGGCTTCCCGGCCAACTACATCACCCGTACCAACAGCCTCGAGACTTACGCCGAAGAGATCATTCGCTTCCTGAAGGAAGACTTCGGTGACGACCTGCCGGAAATCATCCTCGAGCCAGGCCGTTCGCTGATCGCCAACGCCGGTATCCTGGTCAGCGAAGTGGTGCTGGTCGCACGCAAGTCGCGCACCGCCGTCGAGCGCTGGATCTACACCGACGTGGGCAAGTTCTCCGGCCTGATCGAAACCATGGACGAAGCCATCAAGTTCCCGATCTGGACCGAGAAGAAAGGCGAAGCCGAAGAAGTGGTCATCGCCGGCCCGACCTGCGACAGCGCCGACATCATGTACGAAAACTACAAGTACGGCCTGCCGCTGAACCTGGCCATCGGTGACCGTCTGTACTGGCTGTCGACCGGTGCCTACACCACCAGCTACAGCGCAGTGGAGTTCAACGGCTTCCCGCCGCTGAAAGCTTACTACCTGTAATGCGCAACGGGGCCGAAAGGCCCCGTTTTCATGTGTGGGCCTATTCGCGGGTAAACCCGCTCCCACAGAGACCGCGCCCCATTAAAAGCTGGCGCTGTGCCCGCGAAAGGGCCGGTACAGGCGACATCAAGCCCCGCGTCGCTCCAGTTCCTCGGCATAACGCCCGGCAAACGCCATCAACACAGGCCCTGCCCCCTGCAAGGTCACCACGGCACTGCGCAGGAAGTTCTCATTCCCCTCGACTCGCGCCCGCTCCAGCCAGGTCCCGGCCTCGGCCACCTCACCCCGCTCGATCAGCACCATTGCCAGGCTGAACATCCCGCGAAAATCCCCTGCCTCGGCCGAGCGCCGATACCAGCGCACCGCCCGCACCGGGCTCGGCGCCGTAGCAATACCATGCTCCAGGTAGCGCCCATACAGGTTCATCGACTTGGCATGCCCCATCTGCGCCGCCTTCTCGTAACAGCTCAGCGCCTGGGCCTGGTTGGCCGGCAGGCCTCGCCCGGTAGCCAGCAGATTGCCGAGGTTGTACAGCCCCCAATCCAGCCCGGCATCGGCCGCCCGCGCATAGTGAATGGCCGACTGCGCCAGATTCACCTCGCCCCCCCAGCCATGCTCCAGGCAACGACCGAGCATGTTGTGCGCCATGGCACTGCCGCCCTGCGCGGCAATGCCGAACCAGCGCCGAGCGACACCGGCGTCCTGCTCGATGCCACGGCCATCGAGCAGGATCTGCCCAAGCAGCAACTGCGCCTCGACCAAGCCCTCCCCCGCCGCCGCCAGGATCGCCTGGGCCGCCTGGCCGGGGCTGTGTTCGAGCATGGCCTGCAGACCGGCAGCATCCACCACTTCTTCACGACGCAACTGATAGGACATAGCTCAGACCTCGGCCCAACGGCGCAGCAGGTTATGGTAGGTGCCGGTCAGTTGCAGCAATGACGGGTGGTCCGGCACATCGGCGGTGAGCTGCTGGATGGCATTGTCCATCTCGAACAGCAAAGCCCGCTGGCTGTCCTCGCGCACCAGGCTCTGGGTCCAGAAGAACGCCGCGTAGCGCACGCCACGGGTCACCGGGTTGACCTTGTGCAGGCTGGTGCCGGGGTACAGCACCAGGTCGCCGGCCGCCAGCTTCACCTGCTGCAGGCCGTAGGTGTCCTGGATCACCAGCTCGCCGCCATCGTAGCTGTCCGGGTCGCTGAGGAACAGGGTCGAGGACAGGTCGGTGCGCACCCGCTCCGGGCTGCCCTTGGGCTGGCGCAGGGCGTTGTCGATGTGGAAACCGAAGTTGCCACCCTCGCGGTAGCAGTTGATCAGTGGCGGGAACACCTTGTGCGGCAGCGCCGCCGACATGAAACGCGGTGTCTGCCACAAGCGCTCGATCAGTGCGCCACCAATCTCCTTGCCCAGCGGGTGCCCTTCTGGCAGCTGCAGATTGTGCTTGGCCTTGGCCGACTGGTAGCCGGCCGTGACCTTACCGTCGGCCCAGTCGGTCTGCTCCAGCGCCTCGCGGATACGGGCGAGTTCATCGGCGTCGAACAAGCCTGGGATATGAAGCAGCATGGCGGCGGCACCGTTAAGATTTGTAAAGGGCTCAATGATATTGATTCCCTTTTACGCTGCACAAGCCCTGGCTGTGCCTTAGACGATTCAGCGTCCATAAATCGTAAAGAGAATATGTAAAGATTGTAAATTCTTAGCGAATGGTAACGAGTCTCAATTGTGCCTTACAATCCCTTACATTAACATCCGCGGCCTTCACACCTTGGGGAAGGCCAATAACAATGCGTCACGTACCATCTGCAGTGAGTCCACCACGCCTGATCGTCTCGGCCATCGGGGTCGCCTTGAGCGCTTCGGGCGCCTACGCCGCCGACCCGGCTGCCAGCAATGCCATCACCCTCGACGCCACCAGCGTCAATGGCAAGGCTGAGCAGGCCAGTACCGATTACAAGGTCGAAACGGCCTCCTCGCAGAAGTACACCGCACCGTTGGTGGACACCCCGCGCTCGGTCACCGTGATCCCGCAGCAAGTGATCAAGGACACCAACGCCCTGACCCTGCAGGACGCCCTGCGCACCGTACCCGGCATCACTTTCGGTGCCGGCGAAGGCGGCAACCCGCAAGGCGATCGCCCGTTCATCCGTGGTTTCGACGCCCAAGGCGATACCTACCTGGACGGCGTGCGCGACACCGGCGCCCAGACCCGCGAAATCTTCGCCATCGAGTCGGTCGAAGTAGCCAAGGGCCCTAACTCGGCCATCGGGGGCCGTGGCGCCGCCGGCGGCACCATCAACCTGGTGAGCAAGCGTGCACACTTGGGCAACTCGCTCGATGGCGCCTGGACCTGGGGCAGCGACCAGACCCAGCGCTACACCTTCGATGGCAACTACCAGTTCAGCGACACCGTTGCCGGGCGCCTGAACCTGATGACCCACGAAAGCAACGTCGCCGGCCGTGACAGTGTCAACTACGACCGCTGGGGTATCGCCCCATCCCTGGCCTTCGGCCTGGGTACCGCGACCCGCGTCAACCTCGACTATTACCACCTGGAGAGCGACGACCTGCCGGATTCGGGCATTCCGTACAGCATCCCGACCGCAGGCAGCGGCGCGCGTACTTCGGCACACCCGAGCAAGCCGGACGACGGTGGCGACAGCAGCAACTTCTATGGCCTGAACGACCGCGATTTCCGCAAGAGCCGCGTCGACATCGCCACCTTCGCCATCGAACACGACCTGACCGATGCGCTGACCATCAAGAACACCTTCCGTCATGGCAACAGCATGCAGGACTACATCCTGACCCAGCCTGACGACAGCAAGGGCAACGTCAACAATGGCAGCGTCTGGCGCCGCGCCAACACACGTGTGGGCAATACTTCCACCACCACCAACCAGACCGACCTGTTCGGCGAGTTCTACCTGGGTGGCATGAAGAACAGCTTCTCCACCGGTATCGAATTGAGCCGCGAAGAAAGCGATCGCGAAAGCTACAACGTCGACACCGACACCGTTGCCGGTGGCGCAGCCAACACCAACTGCACCCCAGGCATGATCGGCGCCACCAGCGGCTACAACTGCACCTCGCTGAGCAACCCGAACCCGGATGACCCGTGGAACGGTGCAATCTCGCGCAACTACGCCGGCACCAACACCAAGAGCAACACCCGGGCCATCTACGTGTTCGATACCCTGGAGCTGTCGCCACAGTGGCTGCTGAACATGGGCCTGCGTTACGACCACTTCGATACCCAGTACCGTGGCTACAACGCCAACGGCAGCACTGCGGTAAGTACCAAGGGCATCGTCTCCAAGGGCAAGGATACCAGTGAGTTCGTCACCGGCCAGCTGGGCCTGGTGTGGAAACCGGCCGACAACGGCAGCATCTACGTGTCCTACGCCACCTCCGCCACCCCACCCGGTGCGATGCTCGGTGAAGGCACTGAAGGCAACCCGCTGGGCAACACCACCGATCGCAGCGGCAACCTGCTGAGCAGCGACATGGAGCCGGAAGAAACCACCAACTACGAAATCGGCACCAAGTGGGACCTGCTCAACGAGCGCCTGTCCCTGGCCGCCGCGCTCTTCCGCACCGAGAAAGAAAACGCCCGCGTCCAGGTGGACACCACCACCTACGAAAACGTCGGCGAAACTCGGGTGCAGGGCATCGAACTGTCGGCCAGCGGCAAGATCACCGACAAGTGGCAGGTATTCGCCGGCTACACCTACATGGAAGCGCGCCAGATCGACGGCGGCCCGCTGGGCAAGGCCAACGACGGCAACCAGCTGCCGAACACGCCGAACAACAGCGCCAGCCTGTGGACCACCTACTCGATCACGCCAAAGCTGACTGTCGGTGGCGGCGCGTTCTACGTGGATGATGTGTACGGCAGCGTGGCCAACACCACCATGGTCGACAGCTACGTGCGCTACGACGCTATGGCCGCCTACAAGCTGACCAAGAACGTCGACCTGCAACTTAACGTGCAGAACCTGACCAACGAGGTCTACTACGACAAGGCCTTCTCCACCCACTTCGCCAACCAGGCGGCCGGGCGCACGGCGCTGCTGACCACTAGCGTACATTTCTGATCGTGGGTACAAACCCCTGAGCCCAGGCCCAGGGTTTTTTTGTCTTCTGTCAGTAGGCGATGACCTTTGCCTTGAATACGGCGGCCTCGCCAAGAGAGGTGTTGAGCAAGCCATCAGCCGTTCTACCCAGGCGTTCTCCACTGAGTGAGCGCAGGTGAAAGCGCAGATCGGCCTCGTCGTTCCACGCATTGAGCGGCTCGACTTTCCAGGCTGTCTCTTCGGCATCTATTCGGTACAGCCCGGCATAACCATTCAGGCTCAGGTTGAGCAGCGTCCCTCGGTAGCCACCCGCCCGCGTGACGCTGGAAATCAGGTAATGCAGGCGCGTTCTGGATTCACTCAAGATGAATGTAAACCTGAAATCCACTGGCAGGCTTTGATCACTGCCGTCGACAGCCGTTAACCAGCCACTTTGCGCTGGCGTCGATGAAAGTGTTACACCCACGCGTTGGTCAGAATTCTGGCCGGTAATAAAAAGCTGAGCGGTAAAGCTCCTTGTTAACATATGTGACATTGGTTTGTACCCGAATGGATAAGTCGGTGTTCACTGTGCTCCGCATCACCCGGCCAATCACACGCCGAACCGTTTCCAAGGTCCGCACGACATGAAAAAAACGCTGTTTCAGCTGCACTGGTTCTTTGGCATTACCGCAGGCCTGGTGCTGGCCTTGATGGGCATCACCGGTGCGCTGTACTCGTTCCAGGAGGAGCTGCTGCGCGCGTTCAACGCCGATGTTCTCAAGGTCGAAGTGCGCGCCGAGGGTGTACTGCCACCCGCCGAATTGGTTCGCCGGGTCGAGGCCGAGCAAGGCGAAAAGGTGTCGATGCTGTGGGTGGATGTGCGCGAAGGCAACGCCGCGCGGATCTTCTTCACCCCGTCACCCGGCGAGCGCCGTGGCCAACTGCATTACGCCGACCCGTACACTGGTGAACTCAAGGGCGAAGTGGCCGGGCAAGACTTCTTCAACCTCATGCTCACCCTGCACCGTTTTCTGGCCATGGGTGATACCGGCCGGCAGGTCACTGGTGCCTGCACCCTGATGCTGGTGTTCTTCTGCCTGTCCGGTCTGTACCTGCGCTGGCCGCGCAAGGCGCTGGACTGGCGCACCTGGCTGACCTTCGACTGGGCCAAGAAAGGCCGCGCCTTCAACTGGGACCTGCACGCCGTCGCCGGCACATGGTGCCTGCTTTTCTATCTGCTGTTTGCCCTGACCGGGCTGTTCTGGTCCTACGAGTGGTACCGCGAAGGCCTGAACAAGCTGTTGGCCGACGCGCCAGCCGCTGGCCAGCAACAAAAGCGCGGCGAAGGCCGTGGCCGCCACGGGCCGCAGAAATTCGACAAGGACGCCCCGCCGCTGGTGGTCGACTATGACGCCATCTGGGCCAACCTCAAGGACGCTGCCGGCCCTGGCCTTGCCACCTATAACCTGCGCCTGCCACCGGTTGGTGGCCAGCCGGCCAACCTGTTCTACCTGCTGGAAAACGCCGACCACCCACGCGCCTTCAATACCCTGGTGCTGGACCCGGCCACCGGCCAGGTGAAAAGCCACGACCGCTACACCGACAAGTCCTTCAAGGCCCAGTTGCTGCAGAGCGTCTACGCCCTGCATGTTGGCGAGTACTTTGGCCTGCCGGGGCGCATCATCGTCACCATCGCCAGCCTGACCATGCCGCTGTTCTTCGTTACTGGCTGGCTGTTGTACCTCGACCGCCGCCGCAAGAAGCGCCAGGTGCGTGCCGCCCGCGATAACGTTGCCAGCAACGGTGCCAGCGGCGACAGCTGGCTGATCGGCTTTGCCAGCCAGAGCGGCTTTGCCGAGCAATTGGCCTGGCAGAGCGCCGGCCAGCTGCAGGCCGCCGGCCTGCCGGTGCAGGTACGCGCGCTGGCCAAGCTGGGTGAAGACGACCTGCGCCAGGCCCGCCGTGCGCTGTTCGTGGTCAGCACCTTCGGCGACGGCGAAGCGCCCGACAGCGCCCGAGGCTTCGAGCGCAAGGTGCTCGGCCAGCCGTGGGCGCTGAACAACCTCAACTACGCCCTGCTCGCCCTCGGCGACCGCCAGTACCCGCACTTCTGCGGCTTCGCCCGTCGCCTGCAGGCATGGCTGGGCGAGCGCGGTGCCAGCAGCGCGTTCAGCCCGGTAGAGGTGGACAACGCCGACCAGGTGGCCCTGCAGCAGTGGCAGCAGGAACTGGCGCAACTGACCGGTGCCCAGCCGGTGGCCGCCTGGCAGCCGTCCAGCTTCGGCAATTGGTCGCTGGTAAGCCGCCAACTGCTCAACCGTGGCAGCCAGGGCCAGCCGGTGTATCTGCTGGGCCTGCAGCCGCAAGAGCCGTCCAGCTGGGAGGCCGGCGACTTGGTGGAGATCCTACCGCTCAATGGGCAGCCAAGGATCGACGCGTTCCTCAAAGGCATGGCACTGGACGCCGCTGCCCAGGTACAGGTGAATGGCCTGAACGAAACCCTTGCCCAGGCGCTGGCCGGCCGCCAGCTGCCGATCCGTCGCGATCACCTGATCGGCTTGCAGCCGCAAGCGCTGGTCGATGCATTGGTGCCGATCGGCACCCGCCAATACTCCATTGCCTCGATTGCCAGCGATGGCGTGCTGGAACTGATCGTGCGCCAGGAACGCCACGCCGATGGCATGCTGGGCCTGGGTTCCGGGTGGCTGACCGAATACCTGCCGTTGAACGGTACGTTGAGCCTGCGCCTGCGGCGCAACAGTGGCTTTCACCTGCCGCAGAGCACCACACCAATGATACTGATCGGCAACGGCACTGGCCTGGCCGGCCTGCGCAGCCTGATCCGGGCGCGGGTGAATGCTGGCGAACAACGTAACTGGCTGCTGTTCGGCGAGCGGAACCGCGCGCACGACCTGCTGTGTGGCGATGAGCTACAAGGCTGGCTGGCAAGGGGCGAACTGGCACGCCTGGACCTGGCGTTCTCGCGGGATCAGCCGGAGAAGGTGTATGTGCAGGACGTGTTGCTGCAGCAGGCTGAGGAGTTCAAGCGCTGGGTAGCTGACGGGGCTTGCGTGTATGTTTGTGGCAGCCTGCAAGGGATGGCTGCGGGGGTGGATGCGGCGCTCAATGCCATGCTTGGAGGCGCGGTCGTCCAGCAGTTGATCGAGGACGGTCGGTATCGGCGGGATGTGTACTGACACTTGCTCCTGTCGTCCGCTGCGCAGAAAACCATTCCTTTACTGCGCAGCGGAATCGATAGGACTGTTAGTATATTTTGATGTGATGCAATTCGAATGTAAGAATTTTGCCACTCTCGACATTCAAGTATTCAAGCCCGTTCAAAGGGTCTTGGTATGCAGCAACCCGTCGTCCTTGATCGTCGCGCAAATGAAGTTGGACGCCGTCAAGACTTCGGCTGTACCTTTCCCATTCGGTAATTGCTTCAAGCTTCCAGTGCTTGACGGTCGCTTGCGTCGCGAACGCCGCGTAAAGCGGCGACACATGATCGAGTATTTTATTTGCTGTAGAAATGCCGTAAAAGCCAACATAGCCGTTGAGGCTATATCCGAGTTTTCCCTCTGCGAGGTCCCCCCCTTGGCCATCATCGGCCCCCCTGATGCGATAGTAGACCCGAGTACCATAGTCTGCTTCGAAGAGGAACAACAAACGAGCGTCCTTTGAGTTATCCTTGAAGCGGTCGCGGATGACCAGCCAACCATCTCGTTCCGTGCTCCAGGGCGCAGCACCTCGGTCACAGACACCGACGTAGCCCGAATAGCCTTCTGTGGTGCAATAGAGTTGTGCGGAGAAATCTGTTCTGAACATTGTTAAGTCCTTGGTAGATGCTGTGATTGATACAACATCATCCTCGACAACAAATTCTCAATGCAGCGTGAAGGCCTTCCAGCACCGCTTGGAAGGCTCAATGTATCTGGTAGTTAATGTAATTCAAAAATGTCCGCATCCAAGTTAGCTGGAAACTTGGCCCGGTACGCTGCCAGCTCAGCCGCGTTCAACACGGCGGTGAACACCCCATCGGCCTCCCCGGCACTGAGCAGGCTCTCGCCCTGGAAGTCCAGCACCTGGCTGTCGCCGGAATAGGCAAAGCCCTTGCCGTCGGTACCCACCCGGTTAACAGCCGCCACATAGCACAGGTTCTCGATACCTCGCGCCGGCAACAGGCGGTTCCAGTGCTGGCGGCGCGCAGCCGGCCAGTTGGCGGTATACAGCAACAGGTCCGTGTCCTGGGCATCGCGGCTCCACACCGGGAAGCGCAGGTCGTAACAGATCAGCGGGCGAACCCGCCAGCCCTTGATCTCGAACTGCACCTGGCGCTCGCCGGGGGTGTAGTGCTTGTGCTCACCGGCCATGCGGAACAGGTGGCGTTTGTCGTAGTGCAAAATCTCGCCATCCGGGCGTGCCCACAGCAGGCGGTTGCGGTGGCTGCCATCGGCGGCCTGGATAATCACGCTACCGGTGATCACCGCATTGTACTTCTTCGCCTGGGCCTTCAGCCATTTGTAGGTCGGGCCGTTCTCAGGCTCGCACAGGCTTTCCGACTGCATGGAAAAACCGGTGGTGAACATTTCCGGCAAAATCACCAGGTCCACTTCGCCCACCTGCTCCAGCAACACCTCGAAGTGCGCATAGTTGGCCTCGCGGTCATGCCAGGCCAGGGTGGTTTGCACCAGGGCGACTTTCAGGTTCGGCAGTGTGCTCAGATCGCGCATAGTTTTTCCGCTGCCTGACGCAGCGTCTCCTCTCGTTTGGCAAAGCACAGGCGTACCAGGCGTTGCTCGGGAATGGGTTGCTGGTAGAACACCGACACCGGAATGGTCGCTACGCCGTGCTCACGGGTCAGCCACAGCGACATGTCGACATCATTCAGGTCCGGGCGGATCTGCGAATAGTCCACCAGCTGGAAATAAGTGCCCGCCGTAGGGGTAAAGCTGAATCGCGAACCTTCCAGCAAGCCGCAGAACAGGTCGCGCTTGGCTTGGTAGAAGGCCGGCAATTCATCGATATGCTCCGGGTGCTCGGCCATGAAGTCGGCCAGCGCGCACTGCAACGGCGTCACCCCGCAGAAGTTGACGTACTGGTGCACCTTGCGCAGCTCGGCGCTCAGCGCTGGCGGGGCAATCACGTAGCCGGTCTTCCAGCCGGTGACGTGGTAAGTCTTGCCGAACGAGCTGACCACGAAGGCGCGCGAGTACAAATGCGCGTGGGCCAGCACGCTGGCGTGACGCACGCCGTCGTAGACCAGGTGCTCATAGACTTCATCGCTGACCACGTAGATATCGCGGTCGGCGATCAGCCGGGCCAATTGGTCAAGGTCTTCGCGGGTGATCAGCGCACCGCTGGGGTTATGCGGCGAGTTGAGGATGACCATGCGCGTGCGCGGGCTCAGGGCGTCGCTGAACTTCTGCCAGTCGATGCGGAAGTCGCCGTCGCTCAGCTGCACATGCACACAGCGCCCGCCTGCCAGTTCCACGGAGGGCTCGTAGCTGTCGTAGCAGGGGTCGAAGACGATCACCTCGTCACCCGCCTGTACAACCGCCTGGATGGCGCAGAAGATCGCCTCGGTGGCACCCGGGGTGATGGTCACTTCCTGATCGGCATCCACCTGGGCGCCATACAACCGCGCAACCTTGGCCGCCACTTGCTGACGCAGGGCCGGCAGGCCGGTCATCGGCGAGTACTGGTTGTGCCCGGCGGCCACGTGCCGGCCGACTGCATCGAGCAGCGCCTGCGGGCCGTTGAAGTCGGGGAAACCCTGGGACAGGTTGAGCGCGCCGGTCTGCACGGCGAGCTGGGACATGGTGGTGAAGATGGTCGTGCCGACATTCGGCAGTTTGCTGCGGATCATGGAGCCCTCTTTCCTGGGGTGTATCCGGCACGGGGTGGAGTCCGAGCATAGCGGATCGAGCGGTCAGGAAAAAGGTTGAAACAATAGGGGGATTGCTTTGGATCAAAGGGCTTCTTCGCGGGCAAGCCCGCGAAGAAGCAGACGCGGAATCAGCGCTTGTCGCGGCGCTTCTTCTCGGCCTTCTTGTGGTGCGACATCAGGCGGCGCTTCTTGTTGACCTGGCGATCGGTGAGGGTGTTCTTCTTGCCCTCGTACGGGTTCTCACCGCCCTTGTACTCGATACGGATCGGCGTACCGACCAGCTTCAGCACGCGGCGGTAGGTGTTTTCCAGGTAACGCGAGTAGGACTTCGGAATCTTCTCGGTCTGGTTGCCGTGAATCACGATCAGCGGCGGGTTGGCACCACCCAGGTGGGCATAGCGCAGCTTGATGCGGCGACCGTTGACCAGCGGCGGCTGGTGCTCGCTCACGGCATCTTCGAGGATCTGCGTCAGGCGGCTGGTCGGCCAGCGGGTGACCGCCGACTTGAACGCAGCCTGTACCGACTTGTACAGGTGGCCAACGCCAGTGCCGTGCAGGGCAGAGATGAAGTGGATGTCGGCGAAGTCGACGAAGAACAGCCGGCGCTCCAGCTCGGTCTTCACGTAGTCGCGCTCGCCCGACTCCATGCCATCCCACTTGTTCAGGGCGATGACGATGGCGCGGCCGGCTTCCAGGGCGAAGCCCAGCAGGTTGAGGTCATGGTCGACCACACCTTCGCGGGCATCCATGACGAAGATCACCACGTTGGCGTCCTTGATCGCCTGCAGCGTCTTCACCACCGAGAACTTTTCGACTTCCTCGTGGATCTTACCGCGCTTGCGCACGCCGGCGGTGTCGATGAAGGTGTACTTCTCGCCATCACGCTCGAACGGGATGTAGATACTGTCGCGGGTGGTGCCCGGCTGGTCGTATACCACCACACGCTCTTCGCCGAGCATGCGGTTTACCAGGGTCGACTTGCCCACGTTCGGGCGGCCGATGATGGCGATCTTGATGCCATCTTTCTCGCTCGGGCCGGGGATGCGAACCGCTTCCTCGCCTTCGGCGACTTCTTGGTCCAGAGCTTCTTCCTCGGCGTCACGAGGAATATGGCCGAGTACGCTTTCCATCAGCGCGTTGATGCCACGGCCTTGGGAACCGGCCACCGGAATGGCGTTGCCCATGCCCAGCGGCGAGAACTCGGCGCGGGCGACGTCGGCGTCGATGTTGTCGATCTTGTTGGCCACCAGGATGGCCGACTTGTTGCGCTTGCGCAGGTGCTCGGCAATCATCTGGTCTGCGGCGGTCATACCGGCGCGGGCGTCGACCAGGAACAGTACGTAGTCGGCTTCTTCGATGGCCATGAGCGACTGCTCGGCCATCTTCTCGTCCATGCCCACTTCGTCACCGGTGATACCGCCGGTGTCGATGAGGATGAAGGAACGACCCTGCCAGGTGGCATCACCGTATTGACGGTCACGGGTCAGGCCCGACAAGTCACCGACGATGGCATCGCGGGTCTTGGTCAGGCGGTTGAACATGGTGGATTTGCCGACGTTCGGGCGGCCCACCAGGGCGATTACGGGAACCATGCGGCTCTCCACTCTTGAATTCTTGAAAATGCAAAGGCCGCTGCAAGGCAGCGGCCGGAGTTCGGGCGGCGTGTCCTACGCCGCGGCCTGAAGCCCGCCAAGGCTTCAAGCATAGCTTCAGCGGATGGTCAGTGCCTCGAGCTTGCCGCTGTTGCCGAAGACGTAGATGGTGTCGCCGACCACAAGTGGGCGGGCGCGCAGGCCATCGCTGTCGATACGCTCACGGCCGACGAAGCGGCCATCGACCTGGCTCAGCAGGTGCAGGTAACCCTCAAAGTCCCCCACAGCCACGTAGCTGGAGAACACTTCAGGCGCGGTCAGCTGACGGCGGGCCATCGAATCGTTGGTCCACAGCGCGCTGGAAGAGCGCTCGTCGACACTTTCAACGGTACCGGTAGCTTCGCTGACATAGACGTTGCCGTAGCCCTGGGCGACGCCCACGTAGCTGGAGGCATCGCGCTGCCACAGCACGCGGCCGCTTTCCAGGTCCAGGCCCGCTACGCGGCCCTGGTAGGTGCTGACGTACAGGGTACCACCAGACAGCAGCAGGCCGCCGTCGATGTCGACCACGCGGTCCAGCTCGGAACGGCCCTGCGGGATGGCCACGCGGCTCTCCCACACCGGCACGCCGTTGTTGATATCCACCGCCACCACCTTGCCGGTGGACAGGCCGGCGACGGCCAGGCGGTTGGTGGCAATTGGCGCGCCGGTGCCACGCAGGGTCAGCACGGCCGGGGTGTTTTCGTAGATCCAGCGGCGGTTGCCGGTACTGGCGTCGAGGCCGATCAGGCGGTCGTCCTGGGTCTGCACCACCACCACGTCACCGTTGTTGGCAGGCGGCGCCAGCACTTCACTGGTCACGCGCGAGCGCCAACGCTCTTCACCGGTGCTGGAGTCCAGGGCGACCACTTCACCCTTGAGGGTGCCGAGCATCACCAGGCCGTAGCCCACGCCGACAGCGCCGGACACCGGCAGCTCGAGGTCTTTCTTCCACACCACGTCACCGGTGATGCGGTCGAGGGCGAAGACTTCGCCGTTGACGTCGGAGGCGTAGATACGGTCGTTCTCGATCGCCGGAACCAGGGTGTTGTAGGTTTCACCCTGGCCGTCACCGATCGAACGGCTCCACTGCTTCTTCAGCACCACTTCTTCGGTGAACTTGGTCAGCTCGGCCGGTGGCAGTTCCTTCTTGCTGTTGCTGCTGCAACCTGCGGCCAGCACGGCCAGGGTCAGCACTGCTGCTTGTTTCCAACCGATCACTTACGCGTCCCCTTTGGCCAGGTCATCCAGCTTCAGTTGCAGGCCACCGACCGCTGCTTCATCAGATAGCGCGGCCTTGGCTTTTTCGTAGGCACTGTGGGCATCGTCGCCGCGACCCAGCTGCACCAGCAGGTCACCCTTCAGTTCTTCGCGGCTGGCCAGGAAAGCCTTGTCAGCATCGCCGTCGAGCAGTTTGAGGGCCTCTTCGGCCTTGTTCTGAGCGGCGAGCACGCGCGCCAGGCGCTGGCGCGAGATTTCGCCCAGGGTGACGTCGGCCGGCTTGTCCAGCACGCTCTTCAGCTCGGCAGCGGCGTCGTCGAGCTTGCCGCTCTCGACCGCGACCTTGGCCACGAACAGGCTGCCGTACTGGGCGTACGCCGTACCGCCGAACTCGCTCTTGAGCTTGCCGGCCAACTCCGCGACCTTGGTCGCGTCTGGCTGGCCATTCGGCGTCAGGCTGGTCTCAAGCAGGGCCTGATACAGCTGCGAGGCACCTTGCGACTGGTTGTTCTGGTACTTGTGCCAGGTATTCCAGCCCAACACCACCACGCCAGCCAGCAGGGCACCGGTCAGCAGCGGCTTGCCGTTGCGGTTCCACCAGTCCTTGACCCCTGCCAGTTCATCATCGGTACTCGACACCCCAATACTCCTTTTCGCCTATTCGCTTGTTGAACCGCGTTACGCCTGAGCGATCGCGGTTTCCAGGTGCTCAGCCAGAGCATCCCAGGCAATGTTCTGTTGTTCGCCCTGACCACGCAGGGGCTTCAAGCCGATTTCTTGCTTGGCCAGTTCGTCGTCGCCGAGGATCAGGGCGAACAGCGCGCCGCTCTTGTCGGCTTTCTTGAACTGACTCTTGAAGCTGCCACCACCGGCGTTGACCGCCAGGCGCAGGCCCGGCAGGCGATCGCGCAAGCCTTCGGACAGGCGCAGGCCGGCCAGTTCCGCCTGCTCGCCGAAGGCGCACAGGTAGACGTCGATGGTGCGGTTGATCGACTCGGGGACCTTGCCGAGGGTTTCCAGCAGCAGGATCAGGCGCTCGATGCCCATGGCGAAACCAACGCCAGTGGTCGGCTTGCCGCCCATCTGCTCGACCAGGCCGTCGTAACGGCCACCGGCGCAGACGGTGCCCTGGGCGCCGAGTTTGTCGGTGACCCACTCGAACACGGTCTTGCTGTAGTAGTCCAGACCGCGAACCAGCTTGGTGTTGATCACGAACGGGATGCCAGCGGCGTCGAGGCGTGCCTTAAGGCCCTCGAAGTGCACGCGGGAATCTTCGTCCAGGTAGTCTTCCAGCTTCGGCGCGCCGACCAGCACCGCCTGGGTGCCCTGGTCCTTGCTGTCGAGGATGCGCAGCGGGTTGCTCTTGAGGCGGCGCTGGCTGTCTTCGTCGAGCTGCTCCAGGCGCGCCGAGAGGAACTCGACCAGCGCATCACGGTAGCGGGCACGGGCTTCACTGGTGCCCAGGCTGTTGAGTTCGAGCTTGACTGCGTCCTGGATGCCCAGCAGGCCCCACAGGCGCCAGGTCAGCATGATCAGCTCGGCGTCGATGTCCGGACCGTCCAGGTTGAACACTTCCACGCCGATCTGGTGGAACTGGCGATAGCGGCCCTTCTGTGGGCGCTCGTGGCGGAACATCTGGCCGATGTACCAGAGTTTCTGCACCTGGCCGTTGCCGGTGATGCCATGCTCCAGCACGGCGCGCACGCAGGCGGCAGTGCCTTCAGGGCGCAGGGTGAGCGAATCGCCGTTGCGGTCCTCGAAGGTGTACATCTCTTTTTCGACGATGTCGGTCACTTCACCGATGGAGCGCTTGAACAGCTCGGTGAACTCGACGATCGGCGTGCGGATCTGGCTGTACCCGTAGGTGTCCAGCAGGCCGGCGACTGTGCCTTCGAAGTAGCGCCAGAGTGGTGACTGCTCTGGCAGGATGTCGTTCATGCCACGGATGGCTTGCAGCGATTTGCTCACGAAAAGTCCTTACGAATCTATGTGTCAGCTGCGGGCGATCAGCGCCGCGTCAGCTTCGACCTTTTCGGCCGCTTTCTGGCGGATGAGCTTCTCCAGCTCATCGACCAGGTTGTCATTGGTCAGCTTCTGCGCCGGCTTGCCGTCGATGTAGACCAGGTTCGGCGTACCACCGGTCAGCCCCACATGGGACTCCTTGGCTTCGCCAGGCCCGTTGACCACACAACCGATCACCGCCACGTCCAGCGGCACCAGCAGGTCTTCCAGGCGGCCTTCCAGCTCGTTCATGGTCTTGACCACATCGAAGTTCTGCCGCGAGCAGCTCGGGCAGGCGATGAAGTTGATGCCACGCGAACGCAGGTGCAGCGATTTGAGGATGTCGTAGCCGACCTTCACTTCCTCGACCGGGTCGGCCGCCAGCGAGATACGGATGGTATCGCCGATGCCTTCGGCCAGCAGCATACCGAGGCCGACGGCGGATTTCACCGTCCCCGAGCGCAGGCCACCAGCTTCGGTGATCCCTAAGTGCAGCGGCTGGATGATCTGCTTGGCCAACAGGCGGTAGGCTTCGACGGCCATGAACACGTCGGAGGCCTTGACGCTGACCTTGAAGTCCTGGAAGTCCAGGCGGTCGAGGTGCTCGACGTGACGCAGGGCCGATTCGACCAGCGCGGCCGGGGTCGGCTCGCCGTACTTCTTCTGCAGGTCCTTTTCCAGGGAACCGGCGTTGACGCCGATGCGGATCGGGATACCACGGTCGCGGGCTGCATCGACCACCGCGCGCACACGGTCTTCACGGCCGATGTTGCCCGGGTTGATGCGCAGGCAATCGACGCCAAGCTCGGCCACGCGCAGGGCGATCTTGTAGTCGAAATGGATATCGGCAACCAGCGGCACGCTGACCAGCTGCTTGATCTTGCCGAACGCCTCGGCGGCGTCCATGTCCGGCACCGAGACGCGGACGATGTCGACACCGGCATCAACCAGGCGCTGGATCTGCGCCACGGTGGCCATGACATCGTTGGTATCGGTGTTGGTCATGCTCTGCACCGCGATGGGCGCATCACCACCCACCGGCACATTGCCGACCCAGATTTTGCGGGATTCGCGACGTTTGATCGGAGATTCGCCGTGCATGACTTACTGTCCCAACTTCAGGCGAGCGGTCTCGCCACTGGTGAACGGGGCAACATCGACGGCCTGGCCGTTGTAGCTGACCTGGGCGCCACGGGCAAAGCCCAGGCGAACCGCGAACGGCGGCTTGCCGGTCAGCTCGAGGTTGTCCCCCTTGCGCTTGATGGCGCTGAACAGCACCTTGCCGTTGCCATCGGACACTTGGGTCCAGCAATCGGCGGTGAACTGGATTGCAACCTTGGCGCTACCAGCCGGCACGGCCGCAGGGGCGGCAGGCTCGGCGGCGGCGACGGCCGGCACGCTGGCAACTGGCGCGGCCGGCGCTACCGGAGCCGGGGCTGGTGTGACAGCATGGGCCGGTGCCTGCTGAACCGGCGCAGTAGCAGGCGCTGGAGCCGGTGCAGGCGCAGACGGTGCGGCTTCGCTGGTGGTTTCGGCTGCGGCTTCGACCGAGGCCGGTTCCAGTGGCAGCGGTGCGCTCTCAGGCTGCTGTCCCGCCGACACGGCCTGGTCTTCAGGCTCGTCCAGCGGGTGAATCTGGGTGGTGCCGTCGGCACTTTCGACTTCCACGTGCTCCAGCGCCATCTTGGCCAGGTCCTTGCCTTTCAGGCTGCCCTGGTCCTGCCACCAGATGAAGCTGCCGCCGACCACCGCGACCAGCAGCAACAGGGTGACACCGCGCATGATGTTGTGCGACAGGCGCACCGGCTCTTCGATACGACCCAGGGAATGCACTTCACTGCCCTTGGCGTGGGTGCCGGTGTACCGGTCGAAAGCCTCGACCAGTGGTGCCTGGTCCATGTCCATCAATTTGGCATAGGCGCGGATGTAACCACGGGCGAAGGTATGCCCAGGCAGCTTGTCGAAGGCGCCGGTTTCCACGTGGTTCAGCGAACTTACGGTGAGATTGAGCTTGCGAGCCACCTCGGCTTGCGACCACTCCCGTTTCTCGCGGGCCTGGCGCAACAGGTCACCGGGGTTCTGGCCAGTCGCTGCTGCTACTTCGGGATGCGCGGCTTTCATCGTTGCTCCGACAGGTATTGCTGATATTCCGGCGTACCGGGATAAAGTCGTTGTAATTGCTGGCCCACATCGGCCAGGGTGCCCTGCTCGTCGAATACCCGGGCAAGGCGGCTGCCCAGCAGAAGGCTACGGGCGCTGTGATCGCTCAACTGGCTGAAACGATCGTAGTAATCCCGGGCCGGCACATAATGCCTGTTTTCGTAGGACAACTCAGCCATTTCCAGCAACGCTCTGGGCTGGCGTCGATTGAGTTGCAGGGCCTTGGTCAGATACGCGTGTGCCTGGTCGCGATCGTCGAGCTCCAGGGCCGTCAGGCCAAGGTTCTCGTACACCCGCGAACGTTCAGGATACAGGGTATCGGCACTGGCCAGGCGAAACATCTGCTCGGCTTCGGCAAAACGTTGCTGAGCATATAGGAAACTGCCGTAGTTGTTGCGAATTCGCGTGTCACCCGGGCGGGCTGCAAGCGCTTTTTCGAAGTGCGCCTGGGCAAGGGCTGGCTCGTCTTCGGCCTGGAACACCAGGGCCAGGGCCGCGTGAGCATCGGCATCCCCGGCATCGAGCGCGAGGGCCTTGCCCAAGGGGGCCTTGGCCTGCTGGGTCAAACCTTGTTGCAAATAACCCAGGCCAAGCTGCGAATAGGCTCGCCCTGCCTCCGTCCGCCCCTGGCGGCTGGCCAGGGGATCGCTCGCGCCGCCCGACACGCAGCCGGCCAGCAGCGAAAGCGCAAGGATCGACAGCGCGGCGCGCAGGCTCATGGCAAGGCCGGACTCAGTGACGCACGGCGCTGTCTTGCAGCTCGGCGTCAGCGGACAGCTGGCGTACCGCGATGTAGCGCTCGCTGCGGCGGGTACGGTCGTTGACCTGGCCGACCAGCTGACCACAGGCGGCGTCGATGTCGTCGCCACGGGTGGTGCGGGTGGTGACGTTGAAACCACCGTGGTGCAGCAGGTCCTGGAAGCGGCGGATCGCGTTGTTGCTCGGCCGCTCGTAGCCCGAATGCGGGAACGGGTTGAACGGGATCAGGTTGATCTTGCACGGTACGTCGCGCAGCAGCTCGATCATCTGTGCCGCATGCTCAGGCTGGTCGTTGACGTCCTTGAGCAGGGTGTACTCGATGGTCAGCACGCGCTTGCCGCCCAGGGTCGACATGTAGCCCATGCACGATTCCAGCAGCATCTTCAGAGGGTACTTCTTGTTGATCGGTACCAGCTGGTTGCGCAGTTCATCGTTCGGCGCATGCAGCGACAGCGCCAGGGACACGTCGATGTGCTTGGCCAGTTCGTCGATCATCGGCACCACGCCCGAGGTGGACAGGGTGACGCGGCGCTTGGAAATGCCATAGCCCAGGTCATCCATCATGATGTGCATGGCGGCGATGACGTTGTCGAAGTTCAGCAGGGGCTCGCCCATGCCCATCATGACCACATTGGTAATCGCGCGGTCGATCTTGGCCGGGACGGTCCCGAAGGATTTGTTCGCAAGCCACACCTGGCCGATTACTTCGGCGGCAGTGAGGTTGCTGTTGAAGCCTTGCTTGCCGGTGGAGCAGAAACTACAGTCCAGGGCGCAGCCGGCTTGCGACGAAACGCAGAGGGTACCGCGGTCGTCGGTGGGGATGTAGACGGTCTCGACGCAGCTGCCGGAGGCAACGCGGATCACCCACTTGCGGGTGCCGTCGGCGGAAATGTCTTCACTGACCACTTCCGGGGGGCGAATCTCGGCAACGGCCTCGAGCTTTTCGCGCAAGACCTTGCCAACGTTGGTCATGGCCGCAAAGTCGGACACGCCAAAATGGTGAATCCATTTCATCACCTGACCGGCACGGAAGCGCTTCTCCCCTATCGAGTCGAAGAACTTTTCCATTTCCGGCTGGGTCAGCCCCAACAGGTTGATTTTGCCAGTAGATGTCGTCATGGATTCACCCTCACCCGTAAGCTTTCGCTTAGCGAGTGGTTACCTCGGTAGCAGCGAAGAAGTAAGCGATTTCGCGAGCAGCGGCAGCTTCGGAGTCCGAACCGTGAACGGCGTTGGCGTCGATCGACTCGGCGAAGTCAGCACGGATGGTACCTGGAGCAGCTTCTTTAGGGTTGGTAGCGCCCATCAGCTCACGGTTCAGAGCGATGGCGTTTTCGCCTTCCAGAACCTGAACAACAACTGGGCCGGAAGTCATGAAGGCAACCAGGTCACCGAAGAAGCCACGAGCGCTGTGCTCGGCGTAGAAGCCTTCGGCTTCGGCTTTGGACAGTTGCTTGATTTTCGAGGCAACGATTTTCAGGCCGGCTTCTTCGAAGCGGGTGGTGATCTTGCCGATTACGTTCTTGGCAACGGCGTCAGGCTTGATGATCGAGAAAGTACGTTGAACAGCCATGGAAAACTCCAGAATATTGAGTGTTACGAAAAATTAAACCCGCGAATTATACGCGGGTTCCAGGGGATTGCCTAACCTGCAGCGTCACGCTTAGTCGGCTTCTTCAATCCAGGCCGCCTGGATGGCCTCGAGCACTTTCTCACCGCCACGTGACGGATCGTCGCTGAACTCTGGCAACGCCAGCACCCAACGGTGCAGATCGACGAAATTCACATATTTAGGATCGACGTCCGGCTTGCTTTCCGCAAGCTGGATGGCGATCTCAAGTACATCAATCCATTTCAAGCTCATGGGGCAAACCTCAGTGCGGCGCTTCGGCAGCGTGGTTGAGCGTATATTTGGGCAGCTCGATGGTGAGGTCATCCTCACCAACGGTCACCTGGCAGGCCAGGCGCGATTGCGCCTCCAGGCCCCAGGCCTTGTCCAGCATATCCTCTTCCAGCTCGTCGGCTTCCTCGAGCGAATCGAAGCCTTCGCGCACGATGCAGTGGCAGGTGGTGCAGGCGCACACGCCGCCGCACGCGCTTTCCATCTCGATGTGGTGCTCGTGGGCCAGCTCCAGGATGTTGGTACCTGGCTCCACCTCAACCACCAGCCCGTCCGGGCAGAACTTCTCGTGCGGCAGGAAAATCACCTGGGGCATCGGTTACTCCTCGATCTCATTCAGGTTGCGCCCGGCCAGTGCGGCTTTGACCGTCGAATCAAGGCGACGGGCGGCAAATGCATCGGTCACCTGCGACAGACGCTTGGTCTGCTGCTCGATGGCCGCGCCATCGGTGCCGCTGAGCAAATCACGTAATTCTTGCATCTGGTACTCGATGGCGACCCGCTCGTCTTCGCTGAGCAGGCGGTCACCGTCGGCATCCAGGGCGCCCTGCACCGCTTCGAGCAGGCGTTCGCCGTCGACCTGGTGCTCGCGCAGCTGGCGCGCCTGCTTGTCGGAGCCTGCGTGCTCGAAGGAATCCTTGAGCATGCGGGCGATCTCGCCGTCGGTCAGGCCGTAGGACGGCTTGACCTGGATGCTGGCTTCCACGCCCGAGCCCAGTTCACGGGCTGCAACGCTGAGCAGGCCGTCGGCGTCGACCTGGAAGGTCACGCGAATCTTCGCAGCGCCGGCAACCATGGCCGGAATGCCGCGCAGCTCGAAGCGCGCCAGGGAGCGGCAGTCGCTGATCAGCTCGCGCTCACCCTGCAGGACATGGATCATCATGGCCGACTGGCCATCTTTGTAGGTGGTGAATTCCTGGGCGCGGGCCACCGGAATGGTGGTGTTGCGCGGGATCACCTTCTCCATCAGCCCGCCCATGGTCTCAAGACCCAAGGAAAGCGGGATGACATCGAGCAGCAGCAGTTCGCCACCTTCGCGACGATTACCGGCCAAGGTGTCGGCCTGGATGGCGGCACCGATGGCCACCACCTGATCAGGGTCGATCGACGTCAGCGGGGTGCGACCAAACAGCGCGCCCACGGCTTCGCGCACGCGCGGCACGCGGGTCGAACCACCGACCATCACCACTGCGCCCACTTCTTCCAGCTCGACGCCGCTGTCGCGCACGGCGCGGCGGCAGGCTTTCAGGCTGCGGGCAACCAAGGGCTCGATCATCGCTTCGAAGGCGGTACGGCTCAGCTCGCCCGTCCAGGCGCCGTGGCTGACACTGACAGTATCAGCGTCGGTCAGGGCTTCCTTGGCGGCGCAGGCAGCCTGCAGCAGCTGGCGCTGGGTGGCCGGGTCGAGATCAGCGGAGAGGCCGGCCTGCTCGATGATCCAGCCAGCAATGGCGTGGTCGAAATCGTCGCCGCCCAGTGCGGTATCGCCACCGGTAGCCAGCACTTCGAACACACCAGCAGTCAGACGCAGTATGGAAATATCGAAGGTACCGCCACCCAGGTCATAGATGGCCACCAGGCCTTCGGCATTCTGGTCCAGGCCATAGGCCACGGCAGCGGCGGTCGGTTCGTTGAGCAGGCGCAGCACGTTCAGGCCGGCCAGGCGCGCAGCATCCTTGGTAGCCTGACGTTGGGCATCGTCGAAATAGGCCGGCACGGTAATTACCGCACCCACCAGCTCGCCACCCAGGGTGGCTTCGGCACGCTCGCGCAGCACCTTGAGGATGTCGGCGGACACTTCCACCGGGCTTTTCGGCCCCTGGACGGTGTCGATGAACGGCATGTGCGACTCGCCGCCGATGAAGCGGTACGGCAGCTGCTCGCCGAGCTGCTTGACGTCTGCCAAGCCACGGCCCATCAGGCGCTTTACCGACAGCACGGTATTCAGCGGGTCGCTGGATGCCGCTTCGCGCGCGGCCAGGCCGACTTCGTTGTGGCCAGCCAGGTAACGCACCGCCGACGGCAGAATGACGTTGCCCTGCGCATCGGGCAGGGGCTCGCTGCGACCGCTGCGCACGGCAGCGACCAGAGAATTGGTGGTACCCAGGTCGATCCCCACCGCCAGGCGACGCTGGTGCGGCTGAGGGCTTTGACCGGGTTCGGCGATCTGCAGTAGGGCCATGCTTATCTGAATACCTTAGGCGTCATCACGGGCGACACCGGGTTAATCGTCGAGGCGCTCTTCCAGTTGGCGCACTTCTTGAGCGAGCTTGTCGAGGAACTGCATGCGGCGCATCAGGCGCTCGGCCTTGTCGCGCTCGGCAGGCACATCCCAGCAGGCGGCGAAATCCTCGTTGAGGGTGTCCTGGGCAGCCTTGAGGCGCTTCTTGAACACGGCCACGCCATCGAGGTCGGCTTCATCCTGCAGCTCTTCGAGCTCTTCGCGCCACTGCATCTGCTGCAACAGGAAATCAGGGTCATGGACCGTGACTTCCTGGGGCACTTCGTGGCCACCGATAGCCAGCAAGTAGCGGGCACGGCGCGGCGCACTGCGCAGGGTCTGATAGGCGTCGTTGAGAGCCGCGGACTTTTCCAGCGCTACCCGCTGCTCGCGTTCGGAGGCGTCGGCGAAGCGGTCCGGATGGACCTCGCGGGCCAGCTCGCGATAGCGAGTGGCCAGTTTGTCGAGGTCCAGGCGGAAGCAGGGCTGGAGGTCAAACAGAGCGAAATGACAAGGAGTACCCACGGCCAGCCTCAGACGTTGAAGCTTTCGCCGCAGCCACACTCACCGCGCACGTTGGGGTTGTTGAACTTGAAGCCTTCGTTCAACCCTTCCTTGACGAAGTCCAGCTCGGTGCCATCGAGGTACACCAGGCTCTTGGGATCGATGATCACCTTGACGCCATGGTTCTCGAACACCTGGTCCTCTGCGGCCAGCTCGTCGACGAACTCCAGCACGTAGGCCAGGCCCGAGCAGCCGGTGGTGCGCACGCCCAGGCGAATGCCCTCACCCTTGCCGCGCCCGTCGAGGGAGCGGCGAATGTGGTTGGCGGCGGCTTCTGTCATGCTGATAGCCATCGGAACTCCTTGAGTCTTACCTTGCAACGGGCGGCTTAGATCAAGCCTTTCTTCTGCTTGTAGTCGCGAACGGCTGCCTTGATGGCATCTTCGGCGAGTACCGAGCAGTGGATCTTCACTGGCGGCAACGCCAGTTCTTCCGCCAGCTGGGTGTTCTTGATGGTTTCGGCTTCGTCCAGGGTCTTGCCCTTCATCCACTCGGTGGCGAGGGAGCTGGAAGCGATGGCCGAACCGCAGCCGTAAGTCTTGAACTTGGCGTCTTCGATGATGCCTTGCTCGTTGACCTTGATCTGCAGACGCATCACGTCACCGCACGCTGGAGCGCCGACCATGCCGGTACCGACATCCGGGTCCTCGGCGTTCATCTTGCCGACGTTGCGTGGGTTTTCGTAGTGGTCGATGACCTTTTCACTGTATGCCATGGTGCAATTCCTTCCTCATCAGGGAGCCGCTCTTGCCGGCGACTGCTTAGTGGGCGGCCCACTCGATCTTGGAGATGTCAACGCCGTCTTTGTACATGTCCCACAGCGGCGACAGCTCACGCAGTTTGTTGACAGCCATGCAGACTTGCTGCGCGGCGTAGTCGACTTCTTCTTCGGTGGTGAAGCGGCCGAAGGAGAAGCGGATCGAGCTGTGCGCCAGCTCGTCGTTGCGGCCCAGAGCGCGCAGTACATACGACGGCTCGAGCGAAGCGGAGGTACAGGCCGAACCGGACGATACGGCGATGTCCTTCAGAGACATCAGCAGCGACTCGCCTTCGACGTAGTTGAAGCTCAGGTTCAGGTTGTGCGGTACGCGGGCAGTCTTGCTGCCGTTGACGTACAGCTCTTCGAGGTCCGAGACCTGCTTGAAGAAGCGGTCGCTCAGGGCCTTGATGCGCACGTTCTCGGCGGCCATTTCCTGCTTGGCGATGGCGAAGGCTTCGCCCATGCCGACGATCTGGTGGGTCGGCAGCGTGCCCGAACGCATGCCGCGCTCATGGCCACCGCCGTGAATGATGGCTTCCAGACGCACACGCGGCTTGCGGCTGACGTACAGCGCGCCGATACCTTTAGGGCCGTAGACCTTGTGCGCCGAGAACGACATCAGGTCGACCTTCAGCTTCTGAACGTCGATTTCGACCTTGCCGGCCGACTGCGCAGCATCGACATGGAACAGCACGCCACGCGAACGGGTCAGTTCACCGATGGCGGCGATGTCGTTGATCGAACCGACTTCGTTGTTCACGTGCATCAGCGAGACCAGGATAGTGTCGTCGCGCAGGGCGGCTTCGACCATGGCCGGGGTGACGATGCCGTCTTCGCCCGGTTCCAGGTAGGTGACTTCGAAACCTTCACGCTCGAGCTGGCGAGCGGTATCCAGGACCGCCTTGTGCTCGATCTTGGAGGTGATGATGTGCTTGCCCTTGGTCTGATAGAAGTGCGCCACGCCTTTCAGGGCGAGGTTGTCGGACTCGGTGGCACCGCTGGTCCAGACGATTTCGCGCGGATCGGCGTTGATCAGGTCGGCAACCTGGCGGCGACCGTTCTCGACCGCTTCTTCGGCCTTCCAGCCGAACACGTGGGAACGCGAGGCCGGGTTACCGAAGTTGCCGTCGACCAGCAGGCAGTCGGCCATCTTCTGGGCGACGCGAGGGTCGACCGGCGTGGTAGCGGAGTAATCGAGGTAGATCGGCAACTTCATGGGTATCTCCTATCAGGCGGTGGCGTCGCTCGTCACTGTTAAAATAAAAGGTCAGTCGACGGCGGACGTCTCAATCTTGTCCAGCTGGGCAGTACGGCCTGCGACACGCCGCAGGTCCTGGCGCTGGGCGACTTCCTGCACCTCACGGCGCATGACGAGGTCGGCCAGGCTGATGCCGCTGAGGAATTCATGGATCTGCTGGCTGAGGTCGCACCACAGGTGGTGGGTCAGGCAGGTGTCACCGGCATGGCAATCCCCGAGGCCCTGGCAACGGGTGGCATCTACCGACTCGTTGACCGCGTCGATGACCTGGGCCACCTGGATGGTTTCCATGCCGCGCGACAACTGGTAGCCACCGCCCGGACCGCGCACGCTGGAGACCAGGCTGCTGCGGCGCAGCTTGGCGAACAGCTGTTCCAGATAAGAGAGGGAAATGCCCTGGCGCTCGGAAATGTCGGCCAAAGACACCGGCCCATGCTGCGCGTGCAGTGCCAGGTCGAGCATGGCAGTCACGGCGTATCGGCCTTTGGTAGTCAGTCGCATGGCTATTGGGTACCACGGGAGTTACGGGATGTGTGCGAGTATGCGATTCCCGAGCATTTAAGTCAACTATTAGACCTACTGCTTTAGTCGGGTTTGCATCTGGGAGGCGGGCGCGATTGTAGCAGTAATGGGGCGTGAGCACACGCCCCATATGTCAGGGTGACGTCACTGCGGCGTAATCAATGCGACTGAGTGTCGCGCTGGGCAGCCTGGGTTTCGACCGCAAAGTCATCTTCCGGCAGCTTCGGCAGTTCCTTGGCACAGTAGTCACTGCCCATCTTGGTCAGCGCGCCACACATGCCCTCCAGGCGCTCGTCGACGGCCTGCAGGTGGTCGAGCATCTGGCCGATGGCCCGGGCTACCGGGTCCGGCATGTCGCCGCTGACACCATAGGCATCGAAACCGATCTTCTCGGCCATCGCCTTGCGCTTGGCCTCGAGCTCGGTGTCTTCACTGTTCTTGACGATGATCCGCCCCGGGATGCCGACGGCCGTGGCGCCGGCCGGCACCGCCTTGGTCACCACCGCATTGGAGCCGATCTTGGCCCCGGCACCGACGGTGAACGGGCCAAGCACCTTGGCACCCGCCCCTACCACCACACCGTTTTCCAGGGTCGGGTGGCGCTTGCCCTTGTTCCAGCTGGTGCCGCCCAGGGTCACACCCTGATAAAGGGTGACATCGTCACCAATCTCGGCGGTTTCGCCGATGACGATGCCCATGCCGTGATCGATGAAGAAGCGTCGACCGATGGTCGCGCCGGGATGGATCTCGATACCGGTCAGCCAGCGACCGAAGTTCGACACCAGGCGGGCCAGCCACTTGAAATCGCGCTTCCACAGGGCGTTGCCCAGGCGATGCAGCCAGATGGCGTGCATGCCGGGGTAGCAGGTCAACACCTCGAAGGCATTGCGCGCCGCCGGGTCTCGATGAAATACGCTCTGGATATCTTCACGCAGACGCTCGAACATCTGTCAGTCCTTCCGTTTATGCGGCTCGCCCCGTGCGACCTTCTGGGTCTCGGTGAGGATGCCGCGCAAAATGCTCATTTCCGAACGATTGACCGAGCTGCGCCCATATAGCCGGCGCAGGCGCGCCATCAGGTGCTTGGGCTTCTCAGGGTCGAGGAAGCCGATGTCCACCAGGGTGTTCTCCAGGTGTTCATAGAACAGCTCCATTTCGTCCATGGTCGCCAGCTCGTTGCTGCGCAGCGAGTTGGCATCGAACTTCTCGACTTTCGAGGGCGCGCCTTCGGCTGCCAGCCAGGCCATGCGCACCTCATAGGAGAGCACCTGGACCGCGGCGGCAAGGTTCAGCGAACTGAAGTCGGGGTTCGAGGGAATGTGCACGTGGAAGTGACATCGCTGCAGTTCTTCGTTGGTCAGGCCAGCGTGTTCACGCCCGAACACCAAGGCGATCTCTTCGCCGCCGGTGGCGTGCTCCACGGCCTTGGCCCCGCATTCGCGCGGGTCGATCAAAGGCCAGGGGATGCTGCGCTCACGGGCACTGGTGCCCATGACCAGGCTGCAGCCGACCAGCGCGTCTTCAAGGCTGTCGACCACTTGGGCATTGGCCAGGATGTCGTCGGCGCCCGAGGCACGCGCAGTGGCGTCGCCGGACGGGAACTCTTTTGGCTGCACCAGCACCAGACGCGACAAGCCCATGTTTTTCATGGCACGCGCAGCGCCGCCGATGTTGCCGGGGTGGCTGGTATTGACCAGAACAACACGAATATTTTGCAGCAAGGTGTTGTGCTCACAGATGCAGGAATCAGGGCCTTCGATCTTACAGAACCGACAGGCGTAACGCCACGAAAGCAAATGTGGCACTTCTGCCTTCAAAAATTTCTGCTAGAATGGCCGGCTTTCCTCTTTAACATCTCCAGGTGACCCGCCCATGCAGCCTATGCTGAATATCGCCCTGCGCGCCGCTCGCAGCGCCAGTGAATTGATCTTCCGCTCCATCGAACGCCTGGATACCATCAAGGTCGACGAGAAAGAGGCTAAGGACTACGTTTCCGAAGTTGATCGCGCCGCCGAACAGAAAATCGTCGACGCACTGCGCAAGGCCTACCCGAACCACTCGATCCAGGGTGAAGAGACGGGCATGCACGCGGGCACCGGCGAAGAAGGCAAGGACTACCTGTGGATCATCGATCCGCTGGATGGCACCACCAACTTCCTGCGCGGCATCCCGCACTTCGCCGTCAGCATCGCCTGCAAGTACCGCGGTCGCCTCGAGCACGCGGTCGTCCTCGACCCGGTTCGCCAGGAAGAATTCACCGCCAGCCGTGGCCGTGGCGCCCAGCTCAATGGCCGTCGCCTGCGCGTCAGCTCGCGCACCAGCCTGGAAGGCGCACTGCTGGGCACCGGCTTCCCGTTCCGTGACAACCAGATGGCTGACCTGGACAACTACCTGGGCATGTTCCGCGCCCTGACTGGCCAGACCGCCGGCATCCGCCGCGCAGGCTCCGCCAGCCTGGACCTGGCCTACGTGGCTGCCGGCCGTTTCGATGCCTTCTGGGAGTCGGGCCTGTCCGAATGGGACATGGCTGCAGGCGTGCTGCTGATCCAGGAAGCCGGTGGCCTGGTGAGCGACTTCAACGGTGGCCACGATTTCCTCGACAAGGGCCACATCGTTGCAGGCAACATCAAGTGCTTCAAGGCCGTACTGACCGCTATCCAGCCACACCTGCCAGAGCACATGAAGCGCTAAGCGCGGATTGCAGGCAAAAAAAGCACCCCTGGGGGTGCTTTTTTTATGCCTGTCGCTTACTGCCCAGCTTCGCTGAGGATCAGCTTGCCATTCTTGTCCAGCGGAATGGTCGAACCCGGCTCGCGGTCCATCTTCACCTTGCCCACCTGATCACCAATGGAATAGGTCACGTTGTAACCAACTACCTTCTCGCTGATGTCGTTGACCGTGTTGCAGCGGGTTTGTGTGGTGGTGTAGGTATCACGCTGCTGCATGCCTTCCTGCACCTTGTTGCCGGCATAACCACCACCGACCGCACCGGCCACGGTGGCGATCTTCTTGCCGGTGCCGCCGCCGATCTGGTTACCCAGCAGGCCGCCAGCAAGGGCACCGACCACGGTACCGGCGATCTGGTGCTGGTCCTTGACCGGCGCCTGACGCGTAACGGCGACGTCCTTGCAGACCTCGCGCGGAGTTTTGACCTGTTGCTTGATCGGTTGCACGTCGGTGACCTGGGCGTACTCAGGCCCCTTGTTCACCAAGCTGTAGGTGGCAACAGCACCTCCGGCAGTAACACCGACAGCACCCAGCACAGCGCCTACGAGCATTGATTTGTTCACATGAACCTCCTGTTGTACCTGCAGGGGCTAACCTGCTTTCTCCCAGCCTTGGAGCAAAAAAAAAGGCGTGAGTTCAACACTCACGCCTTTTTCATCGCCGAACGGCGTAGGACTAGCCCTTAAGGACGGTCATCCGCACCTTCGTTTTTCGCAGGAGGAATCAGGTCTTCACTGTTCAGGTTCAGCCAGATCAGCACCACGTTGGCGATGTAGATCGACGAGTAGGTACCGGCCAGGACACCGATGAACAGCGCCAGCGAGAAGCCAAACAGGTTGTCGCCACCGAAGATCAGCAACGCACCGATCGCCAGCAAGGTCGACACCGAGGTGGCGATGGTGCGCAGCAGGGTCTGGGTGGTCGAGACGTTGATGTTCTCGATCAGCGAGGCCTTGCGCATCACGCGGAAATTCTCACGCACCCGGTCGAACACGACGATGGTGTCGTTCAGCGAGTAGCCGATGATCGCGAGTACCGCTGCCAGCACCGTCAGGTCGAAGGTGATCTGGAAGAACGACAGGATACCCAGGGTCACCACCACGTCGTGGATCAGCGAGACGATCGCGCCCACGGCGAACTTCCACTGGAAGCGGAAAGCCAGGTAGATGAGGATGCCGCCCAGCGCCAGGAGCATGCCGAGGCCGCCCTGGTCGCGCAACTCTTCTCCTACCTGCGGGCCGACGAACTCGACGCGCTTGAGGGTGGCCGGGTTGTCGCCGCCAGCCTTCTGCAGGGCCGCGCCAACCTTGGCACCCAGCTGTGGGTCATCGCCCGGCATGCGCACCAGCAGGTCGGTGGTGGCGCCAAAGCTCTGCACCACGGCCTCGTGGAAGCCGGAGTCTTGCAACTCGGCACGTACTGCCTTGAGGTCGGCCGGCCGCTCATAGGTCAGCTCGATCAGTGTGCCGCCCGTGAAGTCGAGGCCGAAGTTCAAACCCTTGTGGAACCAGCTGAACAACGCCAGCACCGTCAGGAGCATGGTGGCGGCGAACGCAATCTTGCGTACGCCCATGAAATTGATGGTTTTCATCGCAGCTCCCTCAAACCCACAGCTTCTTGATGTCACGCCCGCCACAGGTCAGGTTGACCAGTGCACGGGTCACCATGACGGCAGTGAACATCGAGGTGAAAATCCCGAGGGACATGGTCACCGCGAAGCCCTTGACCGGGCCGGTACCCATGGCGAACAGGATGCCGCCGACCAGCAAGGTGGTCAGGTTGGCGTCGACGATTGCCGAGTAGGCACGGTTGAAACCTTCATGGATCGCGCGCTGCACCGACATGCCAGCGGCAATTTCTTCCCGAATACGCGAGAAGATCAGCACGTTGGCGTCCACCGCCATACCCATGGTCAACACGATACCGGCAATACCCGGAAGGGTCAGCGTGGCACCCAGCAGCGACATCAGCGCCAACAGCAGCACCATGTTGCCCGCCAGGGCGATGGTAGCGAGCACGCCAAAGCCGCGGTAGATGGCGATGATGAACAGCGAGACGAACAGCATGCCCCACAGCGACGCATCGATACCCTTGGTGATGTTGTCAGCACCCAGGCTTGGACCGATGGTACGTTCTTCGGCGAAGTACATCGGCGCAGCCAGACCACCGGCACGCAACAGCAGGGCCAGTTCCGACGATTCACCCTGGCCGTTCAGGCCGGTGATGCGGAACTGGCTGCCCAGTGGCGACTGGATGGTCGCCAGGCTGATGATCTTCTTCTCTTCCTGGAAGCTCTGCACGGCAACGTCCTTCTCGACGCCATCGACAGTCTGCTTGACGTAGCGGGTGACCGGCTTCTGCTCGATGAAGATCACCGCCATGCTACGGCCAACGTTGCTGCGGGTGGCGCGACTCATCAGCTCGCCACCATGGCCATCCAGGCGGATGTTCACCTGTGGCCGGCCGTGCTCGTCGAAGCTGGCCTGGGCGTCGGTAACCTGGTCACCCGTGATGATCAGGCCGCGCTCGACAGCAGCGGAACGGTTGCCCTCACGGAACTCGAAGACCTCGGTAGTAGCCTTGGAAGCGCCCGGCTCGGCACCGAAGCGGAACTCCAGGTTGGCAGTCTTGCCGAGGATACGCTTGGCTTCGGCAGTGTCCTGTACGCCCGGCAGCTCGACCACGATGCGGTTGGCGCCCTGGCGCTGTACCAGCGGCTCGGCCACGCCCAGCTCGTTCACACGGTTGCGGACGGTGGTCAGGTTCTGCTTGATCGAGTATTCGCGGATCTCGGCGACTTTCGCCTGGGTCAGCGCCAGACGCAGCACGGCGAGCTCGTTGCGCTCGGTGGTGGTCAGGTCGAAATCATTGAAATTCTTGCGGATCAGGGCACGTGCCTGTTCGCGGGTAGCATCGTCAGCGAAGCCCAGCATTACACCGCCATCCTGCTGCGGCAGGCTGCGGTAGCGGATGCGCTCTTTGCGCAGCAAGGTCTTGACCTCGCCTTCGTAGACTTTCATGCGGGCGCTCATGGCCTTGTCCATGTCCACTTCCAGCAGGAAGTGCACACCACCGGACAGGTCCAGGCCCAGCTTCATCGGGCTTGCACCCAGGTTGCGCAGCCATTGCGGGGTAGTCTGGGCCAGGTTCAGGGCCACGACGTAATCATCGCCCAGTGCCTTGCGCACTACATCCTTGGCTGGCAATTGAGCTTCCTGGTTGGTCAGGCGAATCAGCCCACTGCCCTTCTCACCCAGACTTGCGCCCTTGACGGTGATACCAGCATCGACCAGCGCCTTGCTGACACGGTCGAGGTCGGCCTGGTTGACCTGCAGCGCCGAGCTGGCACCGCTGATCTGTACCGCCGGATCATCCGGGTAGAGGTTGGGAGCGGAATAAATGAAACCGATCGCCAGTACCACCAGGATCAGTGCGTATTTCCACAGAGGGTATTTGTTCAGCATCACGCCGCCCGTTCAAGACGCGGGGCGCTTTGCGCGCCCCGACTGGAAAAATGAAACCGGTAACTCAGATAGCCTTGAGCGTACCTTTTGGCAGGGTGGCCGCGATGGCACCCTTCTGGAACTTCAGCTCGACGGTGTCGGAAACTTCCAGGACCACGAAGTCATCGGAAACCTTGACGATCTTGCCGGCGATGCCGCCGTTGGTGACAACTTCGTCACCTTTCTGCAAGTTGCTCAGCAGGTTCTTCTGCTCTTTGGCGCGCTTGGACTGCGGGCGCCAGATCATCAGGTAGAAGATGACCAGGAAACCGACCAGGAAAATCCACTCGAAACCGGTACCGGCTGGGCCAGCGGCGGGTGCTGCAGCGTCCGCGTATGCGGCGGGGATCAAGAAGCTCATTGGGCACTCCTAATGTAATTTTCTAATAATGGATGCGAACAGTCAGTCCAAAGGCGGCACAGGCAGCCCGCGTTTGGCGTAGAAGGCGTCGACAAAGGCGGCCAATTTACCCTGTTGAATAGCCTCGCGTAAACCGGCCATCAAGCGCTGGTAATGGCGCAAGTTGTGGATGGTATTCAGCATGCTGCTCAGCATTTCGCCGCACTTGTCCAGATGGTGCAGATAAGCGCGGGAGAAGTTGGTGCAGGTGTAGCAGTCACAGGTCGGATCCAGCGGCGAATCATCGTGGCGATGGAACGCGTTGCGGATCTTGATCACCCCTGTATCGACGAACAGGTGGCCGTTGCGCGCGTTGCGCGTGGGCATCACGCAGTCGAACATGTCGACGCCGCGGCGCACACCCTCAACCAGATCTTCCGGTTTGCCTACCCCCATAAGGTAACGAGGTTTGTCAGCCGGCATCTGGTCCGGCAGGTAGTCGAGCACCTTGATCATTTCGTGCTTTGGCTCGCCGACCGACAGGCCGCCGATGGCCAGGCCGTCGAAGTCGATATTGACCAGCGCTTCCAGCGAGCGCATACGCAAGTCCTGGTACATGCCACCCTGGACGATACCGAACAGCGCTGCGGTGCTGTCGCCGTGGGCATTTTTCGAGCGCTGGGCCCAGCGCAGCGACAGCTCCATGGAGGTGCGCGCCACGTCGTGCTCGGCCGGGTACGGCGTGCACTCGTCGAAGATCATCACGATGTCCGAGCCAAGGTCGCGCTGCACCTGCATGGACTCTTCCGGGCCCATGAACACCTTGGAGCCGTCGACTGGCGAGGCGAAGGTCACGCCTTCCTCCTTGATCTTGCGCATGGCGCCCAGGCTGAACACCTGGAAACCACCGGAATCGGTGAGGATAGGGCCTTTCCACTGCATGAAGTCATGCAGGCCATTGTGCTTCTTGATCACCTCGGTACCCGGGCGCAGCCACAGGTGGAAGGTGTTGCCGAGGATGATCTCGGCGCCGATGGCCTCGATGTCACGCGGCAGCATGCCCTTGACCGTGCCATAGGTGCCCACCGGCATGAACGCCGGCGTCTCGACCGTGCCACGGGGGAAGGTCAGCCGACCACGACGGGCCTTGCCGTCGGTGGCCAGCAGTTCGAACGACATTCGACAGGTGCGACTCATGCTTGATCCTCTGGGCCGCGTGGCGCCGGATTGCGGGTAATGAACATGGCATCACCGTAACTGAAGAAGCGGTAACCGTTGTCGACCGCCGCCGCGTAGGCAGCCATGGTCTCGGGGTAACCGGCGAAGGCCGAGACCAGCATCAGCAGCGTGGACTCCGGCAGATGGAAGTTGGTGACCAGGCAATCGACCACATGGAATGGCCGGCCCGGGTAGATGAAGATGTCGGTGTCGCCGCTGAAGGCCTTGAGCACGCCGTCGCGCGCCGCACTCTCCAGCGAGCGGACGCTGGTGGTACCGACCGCGATCACCCGGCCGCCACGGGCGCGGCAGGCCTCGATGGCGTCGACCACATCCTGGCTCACTTCGAGCCACTCTTTGTGCATATGGTGATCTTCGATCTTGTCGACCCGCACCGGCTGGAAGGTGCCAGCCCCCACATGCAGGGTGACGAAGGCGCGCTCGACGCCCTTGGCGGCGATCTTCTCCAGCAGCGCTTCGTCGAAGTGCAGGCCGGCAGTCGGCGCGGCCACCGCACCGGCGCGTTCGGCGTACACGGTCTGGTAGCGCTCACGGTCGGCGCCTTCGTCGGGGCGGTCGATGTACGGCGGCAACGGCATGTGGCCGACGCGATCGAGCAGTGGCAGCACCTCTTCGGTGAAGCGCAGCTCGAACAGCGTGTCGTGGCGGGCAACCATTTCAGCCTCGCCACCGCCATCGATGAGGATCACTGCACCCTCTTTCGGCGCCTTGCTGGCCCGCACATGGGCCAGCACGCGGTGGCTGTCGAGCACACGCTCGACCAGCACTTCCAGCTTGCCGCCAGAGGCTTTCTGGCCAAACAGCCGGGCCGGAATCACCCGGGTGTTGTTGAACACCATCAGGTCGCCCGGCCGCAGATAGTCGAGCAGATCGGGGAATTGCTTGTGCGCCAACGCCCCGCTCGGCCCATCGAGGACCAGCAGACGGCTGCCATGGCGCTCGGCCAGAGGGTGGCGGGCGATCAGGGAATCGGGGAGTTCGAAGGAAAAATCGGCGACGCGCATGATGATGTTCGGGTTCGACAGGGCCGGGAAGTTTAGCCCAATGCGTGAAAATTGACCATGAAAGCCGATTGACCGACCAAGGGCAGCTCTCTATACTGCGCGCCACAAGCCCTGATGGCGGAATTGGTAGACGCGGCGGATTCAAAATCCGTTTTCGAAAGGAGTGGGAGTTCGAGTCTCCCTCGGGGCACCAAGATCCAGAAGAAACCGACCTTATGGTCGGTTTTTTTGTGCCTGCAATTTAGTCTTTAGCGCCTCTGCGGGAGTTGGCTTCCCCTCGCATACGTCAAATGCCCTATCCAGCTCAATGCAGCTCAATGCAGCTCAATCGAGCTCAATCGAGCTCAACCCAGCTCATTCATCCTTACAAGCCAGAACCCCCGCCTTTTGACGCCACCCCAACGACCACGTGCTTTACAGGCATCCAGCGAATCTATTGGCCGCCACGGCAGTGCTGGCCATAAGCTGTCATTCGTCGGTTATATGCCGAAAGTATTGATGCCGTAATATCACTTAGCCATAGTTGCGCCCCCTTACCCATGATGACTGCGTGACCCATGAACAAAACCGCGCCCTGTCTGGCAGCAATGATGCTGCTGAGTGGGTGCAATGGAATGCCAACCGCATACGTTTCAGACCCCGTCTACGACCAGGCTTTTGTCGTCACCTCCGGTGCCCCCCTGCCGATGCTGCTGATGGCCAGCGCCATTCAGTGGAATGAAGACTACGCCGTCACTGCCAAGCACACCCCGTTCCTGCGCAACGTGGTGCATGAAGGGCTGGGTGATGTGGTGTTCTTCAGGCACAAGGCCAGCAAGGTGCCGCAGTGGCGCCAGTTCGTCCCGGGCGAGTCGGTGACGGCGGTCGGCTTCAACAGCTTGATGATGCCGGTGCAAGGCAAGGGCCATACGCTCGACTCGCTGGTGCGCCTGGAAGGCACACCGGGCAGTGTCTTCTACTCGGTGCATGACGGCCCGCTGGTCAAGGGCATGTCCGGTGGCCCGGTGTTCGCCGATGACGGCAGGGTGGTCGGGATGAACGTCGCCTTCATCGCCAAGGACGGAATCGATGCCCGCAACCGCCCGGACCTGGCCGGCAAGGCACGCGTCAGTGTGTTCATGTCGTACAGCGAGATCGACAAGGAATGGCGGCGCTTCCAGTACCTGGCGCACAAGGGCAAACCGAACGGCGCGCCTGCCCCGGTGAAGGGCTATGTGGTTGCCAGCAAGCCTTGATCCACCGCTGTGGGCCAACATGATACGGTTGCGGTCGGCCTGATGATTTGGCCAGCACATTCACGCAAAAGGACCTGCCATGCACTTTGCCAACCGCCCCGTCCAACCCAGTTCGTACCGTTTGGCATTGAGGAGCGGCAGGCTCAGGATGGCAAGCGGGTGGCGTTGGTACAGATGAAACAGCAACTGCGTTGATCACGGCATTGCGCGCCCGCGCTCTGTCAACGTGAAGCCGCGCCCGGGCAAGTTCGGCAGAGTTGCCATCGCTCATCACCTGCATCAGGTATTCCTCGATTGCCTCTTCGCAATCCAGGAGGCTTGCCATGTCGAAAGGAATCAGATTCGGCTTCATCAGAGCCCCCGCATAAATGCGCGAAATAAAGAGGCACCGACAATGCCAGTTCTTTTTTCGACACCCTAGTCAGCGGCCTCCGAAAGCTGTGTAGTCCGCTTCGCGCTTTTTAAACAACACGTCCAGTAACATCGCCAGGACGAACAGCACCGAACCATACCCGCCCCTCGACGTCCCATCCTGCATCCCCGGCTTTTCGAGGCAGCTCGTGTGAAAGACGTCATCGCCCGCAAATACCGCCTGATCGTCAAGACCTTCGGCTACATTGGCTGGTCGCTGTTCTGGCTGCTGCTCTGGGACGTGCTGGTCACCATCGACTTCATGCTGTTCTTCAACAGCAAGTTCACCCTGCCGCTGATTCCGCTGACCTTGCTGGGTTCGGCGCTGGTGGTGCTGGTGAGCTTTCGCAACAGCAGCGCCTACAACCGCTGGTGGGAAGCGCGAACTTTATGGGGAGCGTTGGTGAACGGTTCGCGCAGCTTCGCCCGGCAGACGCTGACGTTGATCGATGACACCGAAGATGGGTTGAACCCGGTCAAGGCGACCTTGCTGCGTCGGCACATCGCCTATGTGAACTGCCTGGCGGCGCACCTGAAGGGTGAGGCCTGCCCGGACGAACTGATGGCATTTATCCCGCCGGGCGAGTTCGAGCGGCGTAACCGATCGAACAACTTCGCCAACGATATTCTCAGCGGCTCGGCGGCGTTGCTGGCACGGGAATACCAGGCCGGGCGGTTGGACAGCATTCGCCTGGCGCGGCTGGAGTCGACGTTGGTGGACCTGTCCAACGCCCAGGGTGGCATGGAACGGATCGCCAATACGCCGCTGCCCTACCCTTACGTGTATTTTCCGCGGCTGTTCATCACCCTGTTCTGCCTGATCGTGCCGGTGGGGCTGGTGGAATCGCTGGGCTGGTTCACGCCGCTGGCATCGACGGTGGTCGGGTTCATGCTGCTGGCGATCGAGCGGATCGGGACGGATCTGCAGAGTCCGTTTCGCTTAAGTGAGCATCAGATTCAGATGGATACCATCTGCGAGACCATCGAGCGGAATCTGGAATCGATGCAGCGGGAAGCGCAGTGTGAGGAGTTGGTGTCGTGAATGGGGCTGCGTTGCAGCCCCTGCTATCTGTCAGGCCCGCACATACCGCTGGCGCAACACATCGCTGAAGGCATCCACCAGCAGCACCAGCAGCAACATCGCCATGATCACCGTACTGGCCTGGGCCTCCTGGAACAGGCTCAGGGTGGTATAGAGCATCGGCCCCAACCCCCCTGCCCCGACAAACCCCAGCACACTGGCCATGCGAATGTTGTTCTCCCAGCGGTACAGGCTGTATGCGAGCAACTGGGGCCACAGGTTCGGCAAGGTCCCGAAACAGAACGCTGCCACCTGCCCGCCGCCCTGCAGGCGAATGGCTGCGGCGGGCTCTGCCGGCGCATTCTCCAGCGCTTCGGCGAACAGCCGCCCCAACACCCCGGACGTGTGCAGCGCCAGGGCCAAGGTACCGGCATTGGGCCCAAGGCCCGCCGCCAGCACCGTCAACGCCGCCCACACCAACTCCGGAATGGCCCTCAAGGCATTGAGCAGCAACCGCGCCAGCGATTGCAGCGGCCAACCGAAGCGCCCCGCCGCCGGCAAGGCCAACAGCATGCCGAGGAACATCGCCAGCAAGGTGCCCAGCCCGGACATGGCCAGGGTTTCCATGGCACCCCGCCCTACCGCCTGCAGGTGCTCGCCGGACAGATCCGGATGCAGGAAGCGAGCTGCGTACTCGCCCATCTGCCCCAACCCGCCATCACCCACCAAGGCATGCAGGTCCAGTTGCAGATAACCGAACGACGCCACCACTGCCGCGACGATGGCAACGATCACCAGCAGGTTGATCACCCGGTTCATGCCAGCCTCCCGCGCAGGAAGCGGCTAAGCAGGTCGGCCAGCAGCACCAGACCGAGGAACGCCAGCAGCATGCTCGCCACTTCGCCCCCGGCAAACATGCGCATCGACAGGTCGATCTGCTGCCCCAGCCCACCGGCACCGACAAAGCCCATCACCACCGAGGCGCGCACGGCACATTCCCAGCGGTAGACGGTGTAGGACACCACTTCCGCCGACGCACTGGGCAAAATGCCGTAGAAGAACGCCGTCAATCGGCCGCTGCCGGCCTGCAGCAAGGCATGCGCCGGGCGCTGGTCGACCGATTCGAAGATTTCCGCGTAGACCTTGCCGAGCATGCCGCTGTAGGTAATGGCGATGGCCAGCACACCGGCCGTCGGCCCCAGGCCCACGGCCCGCACGAACAGCAGCGCCCAGACGATCTCCGGCACGCTACGCAGAAAAATCAGCAAGCCGCGCACAGGCAGGCGCAACAAGCGCGACCACAGTCCTGCCCGGCCACCCCGGGAGGCAGCGCGCAGTGACAGCGCACGACTGGCCAACAGGCTGGTCGGGACTGCCAGCACCAGCGCCAGGGCCATGCCGGCTGTCGCCACGGCCAAAGTCTGCAAGGTGGACTCGTACAGTAACTTGAGGAATTCGGCACTGTGCGCCGGCGGCCAGAAGGCGCTGGTGAAACTGGCGATCTGCTGCCGGTTCTCCGCCTGCAGCAAGACGCCAGGGTTCAGTTCGCTCAATTGCAGCCCAGGCCACAGCACGGCCAATGCCAGCAGAGTCAGTAACAAACGCGGCAACGCAGCCGGGTCGCGGGCATCGGCCTTCAGCATCGTGGAATCTGCACGGTCAGGGTCGGCCCCTGTGCTTGCGCTGGCGAGCCCAGTTGCTCGTTGGCGTACAGCGCATCCAGCAATTGCGTGGTCACCGACTCGGCCGGGCAGTCGAACGCCACTTGCCCTTCGCGAATGCCGATCACCCGTGGGAAATGCGCCAGCGCCAGGTCCACTGCATGCAGGCTGGCCACCAGGGTCACGCCATTGGCTTGCGCATGGCGATTGAGCAATGCCAGGCTGTGATCGGCCAGCACTGGGTCCATGGCCGACACTGGCTCGTCGGTCAGCAGCACTTCCGGCCGCTGATACAACGCCCGGGCGATGCCGACCCGCTGCAATTGCCCACCGGACAGCTGTCCACACTGGACGAACAGCTTGTCGGCCAGGCCCAACTCGGCCAAGGCCTGGCGCGCCCCCGGCACATCGGTCGGATACACCAGGTTGAGCAGGCCTCGCAACAAGCCCCACTGCCCCAGGCGCCCCGCCAGCACGGCTGTTACCACACGCTGGCGCGGAGGAAGCGGCGGAGCCTGGTGCACCAGCCCAATCCGTGCCCGCAGGCGCTGGCGCGCCCCGGCAGACAGCGCCCAGGGCTGCTCACCGAACAGTTCCAGGTGCCCGCTGCTGGGCTGCACGGCGGTGGCCATCAGGTGCAGCAGGCTGGACTTGCCGGCCCCCGAAGGGCCGATGATCGCCACCCGCTCACCCTTGGCGATGCTCAGGCTGACAGCATCGAGCGCGCGGACCTGGCCGTGGCGCAGGCCGGCGCCGTGTACATGAATAGTCACTTGAGCAGGCCGGCCTCACGTGCGGCTTGCTCGGTGCCCGCGTAGTTTTCAGGCTTGGTCTCGATGAAGCGGCTGGCCGCCTGCAGGTCGAGGATCGCCTTGTGCTCCGGATTGGCCGGGTCGAGGTCGAGGAAGGCCTTCTTGATTTTCTCTTTCAGCGCCGGGTCCATGTTGCCGCGCACGGTCCAGTTGTAGTCGTAGTAGGTCGGCGTGGTAGCGAACACCTTGACCTTGCTGGTATCGACCTTGCCGGCATCGACCAGCTTCTGCCAGACGCTGGCATTGAGCACGCCGCCATCGACCTTGCCCGCTTGCACCCAGGCCACGGTGGCGTCGTGGGCACCGGAATAGGCCACACGGCTGAAGTAGCTCTCAGGCTTGATGTTGTCTTCCTTGAGCATGAAGTAGCGCGGCATCAGGCTGCCCGAAGTGGACGAGATCGAACCGAACGCGAACGACTTGCCCTTGAGGTCAGCCAGGCTCTTCACGGCCGGGTTGGCAGTGATGAACTTGGAGGTGAACTGGGCGTCCTGTTCACGCTGCACCAGCGGCGTGGCGGTTGGGTCTTTCAGGTGCACCTGGACGAAGGTGAAACCACCCAGCCAGGCCATGTCCAGGCGGTTGCTGGCCAGCGATTCGACCACCGCCGGGTAGTCGGCGACCGGAACGAACTTCACGTCCATGCCCAGTTGCTTGGACAGGTACTTGCCCAGTGGCTCGAACTTGCGCAGCAGTTCGGTCGGTGCTTCGTCGGGGATGGCACTGACCCGCAAGGTGTCGGCAGCCTGGGCGACTACGGCGCAGCAGGACAGCACGAGGCCGGCGGCAAGCGCCAGGGGGCGTTTGAGCATGGGAGTTCTCCGGTTCAATAGCGGGGAAAGTGCCGGCAACACGCCGACGCTGGGAATTATAAGAGTCGCAGGCGCAAAGGCCAGCTTTGCTACAATCGCGCAACAAATTGATCCCCTGAGGTGCACATGAGCGAGCCGATTCGCCTGACCCAGTACAGCCACGGTGCCGGCTGTGGCTGCAAGATCTCCCCCAAGGTGCTGGATGTGATCCTCGCCGAAAGCGGCGCCCAGGCCCTGGACCCGAAGTTGTGGGTCGGCAATGCCTCGCGTGACGACGCCGCCGTGTATGCCCTGGATGACCAGCGCGGGGTGGTATCGACCACCGACTTCTTCATGCCGATCGTCGATGACCCGTACGACTTCGGGCGCATCGCCGCCACCAACGCGATCAGCGACATCTACGCCATGGGCGGCGACCCGCTGATGGCCATCGCCATCCTCGGCTGGCCGGTCAACGTACTGCCACCGGAAGTTGCCCGCGAAGTGATCCGCGGCGGCCGCGCCGTGTGCGCCGAAGCCGGCATCCCGCTGGCCGGCGGCCACTCCATCGACGCGCCGGAGCCGATCTTCGGCCTGGCGGTCACCGGCGTGGTCAGCAAGCGCCACCTCAAGCGCAACGACACCGCCACCGCCGGCTGCCGCCTGTACCTGACCAAACCACTGGGCATCGGCATCCTCACCACCGCCGAGAAGAAGGCCAAGCTGCGCGAGCAGGACCAGGGCCTGGCGCGCGACTGGATGTGCACGCTGAACACCCCGGGCAGCCGCTTCGGCAAGCTCGATGGAGTCAAGGCGATGACCGACGTCACCGGCTTCGGCCTGCTCGGCCACCTGGTGGAGCTGGCAGAAGGCAGCGGCCTGACGGCAGAGTTGGATTACGCCGCCGTCCCACGCCTGCCGAGCGTCGACCATTACCTGGCCGAAGGCTGCATTCCTGGCGGCACACTGCGCAACTACGACAGTTACGGGCACAAACTCGGCGCGCTGACCGACGAGCAGAAGCACCTGCTGTGCGACCCGCAGACCAGCGGTGGCCTGCTGGTCGCCGTTACCCCTGAAGGCGAAGCCGAGTTCCTGGCAGTGGCAGGCGAACTGGGGTTGAACCTGTCGCCAATCGGCCTGCTGGTCGAGCGACAGAGCCATGCGGTCGAGGTGAACTGATGCGCCCCGACTGCACCGACTTCCGCCAATTGTTCCTCGACGACGCGCCGATGATGGACATGCGCGCGCCGATCGAATTCGTCAAAGGTGCCTTCCCCGGCACCGTCAACCTGCCGCTGATGAACGACCAGGAGCGGCAGAAGGTCGGGACCTGCTATAAGCAGCAGGGCCAGGCCGCTGCCATCACCCTCGGCCACCAGCTGGTCAGCGGCGCGACCAAGCGCGAGCGCCTGCATGCCTGGGCCAGCTTCGCCAAGGCCCACCCTGATGGCTACCTGTACTGCGCCCGTGGCGGCCTGCGCTCGCTGATCGTGCAGCAGTGGCTGCGCGACGAGGCCGGCATCGACTACCCGCGCATCAAGGGCGGCTACAAGGCCATGCGTACCTTCCTGCTGGAAACCACCCAGCGGGCCGTGGAGCAGTGCGACTTCGTGCTGGTTGGCGGCCTCACCGGCACCGGCAAGACCGACGTGCTGCACCAGCTGAACAACGTGCTCGACCTTGAAGGCCATGCCAATCACCGTGGCTCCAGCTTCGGCAAACGCGCCACCGGCCAACCGGCGCAGATCGACTTCGAGAACAAGCTGGCCGTCGACGTGCTGAAGAAGCGCGCCCGTGGCATCGAACAGTTCGTGCTGGAAGATGAGGGCCGCATTGTCGGCAGCTGCTCGGTGCCGTTGGAGCTGTACCAAGGCATGCAGCACTACCCGGTGGTGTGGCTGGAGGACAGTTTCGAGAATCGCGTGGAGCGCATCCTGCGCGATTACGTGATCAACCTGTGCGCCGAGTTCGTTGATGTGCATGGCGAAGAAGACGGTCGCCGGCTGTTTGCCGAACGCATGTCGCAAAGCATGAGCAACATCCACAAGCGTCTTGGCGGAGAGCGCTTCCAGCGCTTGTCTGCGATCTTGAATGAGGCGCTGGACGAGCAACTGCGCAGTGGCGAGGTGGACCTGCATCGGGGTTGGATCGAAGGGTTGCTCAAGGAATACTACGACCCGATGTACGCCTACCAGCGTGAAGCCAAGGCCGAGCGGATCGAGTTTGCCGGGGATGGCGTGGAAGTGCGCGAATACCTCAAGGCCCGCGCCCAACGTTGATCGAGGCGCGCTCCTCCTGTGGGAGCTAGCCTCAGGCAAAGTCACCGTCCGGGGCTGAGCACCCGCTCCAGCTCCGCCGCCCGCTCGCGGGTCATGTCCAGCATGCACATGCCACCTTCCAGCTGCGCCATGGTCCCGCCACTGGCCTGTACATGGAACTTGCAGTTGGCATCGCGGTAGGCGATCCACTGCCGCTGCACATCGCGCAGGCTCTTCTGCGGCCCCGACTCAAGCTTGCTCGTCAGTTGCTTGTAAACCCGATTCAGGCGCTGGTCCTGATGTTGCGTCTCTGCCTGGATGCAACTGCTCATGGCCAGCGTGCTGGGGGCTTTGTCCATGCACTGGTTGTAGGCCGGCGAGTTGTCATCGGCCAGCGCCATCGGCGCAACAAAGGCCAACAGCATCAGGTATCGCTTGTTCATCGCAAAGCCCTTCATAGCGTTTGAACCGGCGGCGGCGGCATCAACACCTTGCCTGGCTCGAATTGCAGCGCTGGCATCTGGGTCGCCGCGTAGGCGGTCACAGCCAGCGCTGCGATCAGGGTGACATCCAGCCAGCTCCAGCCCGGCACATCGTCACTGCTGCGCGCGGCCCAACACTGCCAGGCCTGGCCCAGACAAAACACAGCGATCGCTGCCAGCCACAGGTAGAAGCCCGCGCCGAAGCCGGTACGGTTGGTGAATTCATAGCTGCTGTTGTCCGGCAGGCGCTCTATACCAAAGCTGCTGGCAGCGAGGTACAAGGCCCCCATCCCAAGCAGCAACGCAAGCCGACGGAAGCGTCGATGGCAAAGGATGGCGACCGCCAGCAGCGGGTTGGCGAACCACTGGAACATCCCGAAGGGGATGCCCCAGGGGCCGTACAGGAACATCTGCAGTGCGGACATGTGCCGGCCGGCATTCATCAGGGCGCCGTCGAAGGCCAGGCTGAGCAGGTAGAGGCCAAGGCTCAGCGTCAGGTAGAAGGCCGGTAAGCGGGCGCCCAAGGTCATGCGACTGGCGGCTCCAGCAGCAGGCCGTAGATGCCCGAGTCGGTCAGCTCGCCCGCCACGCACCAGCGCGCCCGCAGCGTGCCTTCTAGCACAAAGCCTTGGCGTTCGAGGGTGCGGGCCGAGCCCTGGTTGCGTGGGTCGATCTCGCCTTCGAGGCGGCGCATGTGCAGGGTGTGGGCGATGTAGTCGATGAAGCAGGTCAGCGCTTCGTCCATGTAGCCCCTGCCCTGCACGGCGCTGGCCAGGCAGTAGCCGATCTCGCCGCGGCGCGAGACATCATCGATGTTGAACAATTGGACCATGCCGATCAGTTCGCCATTGTCGCGGCGATACATGCCCAGCTTGAGCTGGTCGCCATTGGTATAGGCTTCGCGGTCGGCGGCCAGGGCGCTTTCGGCTTCGGCCAGGTCTTGCCAAGGTGCATGGTGCCAGTAACGCATGACCTCGGGGTCGGCCATGATCGTCAGCCATTGCTCAGCGTCGGCATGGCGCATCGGGCGCAGCTGCAGGCGCGGGCTGTCGAGGCAGAGGTCAGTCGGGAAACTGCGGGGTGGGGTCACGCCGGATCTCCTGTCCATTGCTGGGGAGATGACAGTTTAACGTTATGTGGGGCTGCGGGTGTATGTCTTGGGGTTTGCGGTGGGGCGGATATCGAGCGCCGCGCGGGCGGCGCCCAATCTCAACAGCGCTGCAACTCTATCGGCGAACACCCTTCAGGCGCCGCTGGCAGCGAAAATGGCTCAGGCCACCTCAGCCCCATCATCCGGCCAATGCGGCTCGTTGGCACCGGGCGGGGTCAGTGGCGGCAGCCCATAGGCCGCCCGCGCATCGTCACAGCTGGGGTTATGCACCCCACCTTCCCACGACGCCTCGAACTCACGGCATGGGCTGGAACGGTTGGCGTAGATGGTGCACGCCACCTCGGTACCGATCTCGCCCTGCAGGCTCACGCAGCGGCAAGGCTTGGCGTCGGTGCCGATCATGGCAACACGGGTGGGGTTGATCTGTACCACCAGGTCATCCGGCACAAGGCCACCGGCGGACTGGCATTCGCCCCAGAAGAAGGACACACGGAAGTACCCGCAGCAGGCGCCGCAGTCAAGGCAAGGATTGTTTTCGGACATGATGGCACGGAGGGAAGGTTGTTGTTATCGGGCTGGCCCGCGCGCCATTTGTAATCGAAGCCAGGTCGGCTGAGAAGAGGGGCAATGCAAAAATAGTTTGCCGTTGATCCGGCAGGCCCGAGCCCGCCGAAGCGGGCCCGGGTGAAGCGTTATTTCTGGGTCAGGCCATCGGCCCGGAACATCTGGCGGATACCGCGGATCGCCTGCCGAATACGGTCCTGGTTCTCGATCAGGGCGAAGCGCACATGGTCGTCGCCGTAGTCACCGAAACCGATGCCCGGCGACACGCAGACTTTGGCTTCGGCCAGCAGTTTCTTGGAAAACTCCAGTGAACCGAGGTGCGCGTACTGCTCGGGAATCTTCGCCCACACGTACATCGACGCCTTGGGGTTCTCGACCATCCAGCCCAGCTCGTGCAGGCCCTTGACCAGCAGGTTGCGACGCTGGCGGTACTGCTCGGCGATATCCCGCACGCATTGCTGGTCGCCTTCCAGCGCGGCGATGGCAGCCACCTGCAGCGGAGTGAATGTGCCGTAGTCGTGGTAGCTCTTGATCCGCGCCAGGGCGCTGACCAGCTCGGGGTTGCCGACCATGAAGCCGATCCGCCAACCGGCCATGTTGTAGCTCTTGGACAGGGTGAAGAACTCTACCGCGATGTCCTTGGCGCCCGGTACCTGCATGATCGAGGGCGCCTTCCAGCCGTCGTAGACGATGTCGGCGTAGGCCAGGTCGTGCACCACCAGCACGTCATACTGCTTGGCCAGGGCCACCACGCGCTCGAAGAAGTCCAGCTCAACGCACTGGGCAGTCGGATTGGACGGGAAGCCGAGGATCATCATCTTCGGCTTGGGGATCGATTCGCGGATCGCCCGCTCCAGCTCGTTGAAGAAGTCCACCCCCGGCACCAGCGGCACCGAGCGCACCTGGGCACCCGCGATCACGGCACCGTAGATGTGGATCGGGTAGCTCGGGTTGGGCACCAGCACGGTGTCGCCGTGATCCAGGGTGCCGAGCATCAGGTGCGCCAGGCCCTCTTTCGAGCCGATGGTGACAATGGCTTCGCTTTCCGGGTCGATATCGACCTCGTATCGCTCCTTGTACCAGTTGGAGATGGCCCGGCGCAGGCGTGGAATGCCGCGGGACGTGGAATAACCATGGGTGTCATCACGTTGGGCGACCTGCACCAGCTTCTCGACGATGTGCGGCGGGGTCGCGCCATCGGGGTTGCCCATGCTCAGGTCGATGATGTCCTCGCCACGGCGGCGGGCAGCCATCTTGAGTTCGGCAGTGATGTTGAAGACGTAAGGGGGGAGACGATCGATGCGCGCGAAGCGGCGCGGCGAACCTGGATTGGCCATGGTTTCCTCTGCAGACGTAAGCGCCCGGAACCGTCCGAGCGACGCTGGCCGCTGCGGCGGCCTGAATCAGAAGATAGTGCCGAAACAGGATATCTGTAAAGGATAATTTCCTGTTTCCTTAGAATTTTTCAGATGTATTTTTTGAAAATAAAGAATTTATGTTTTCACGCCAAAACAGGAAAAACAGGCATGAAAAAACCCGGCACAGTGGCCGGGTTTTAGTGAAGCACTTGCCTCGATCAGCGCGCGTAGGTCATCAGCACGTCTGCAGCGGTCTGGCTGTCCACACCCATCATCACGCTCAGGGCAGTGACGGTGAGGATGGAGAAGCCGAACACCTTGCGAGCCCACTTGCTGTCATCCTCGGCCTTGTAGCCACCCCAGGCCATGTACAGCCAGTAGAGGCCCATGGCTGCCGCCACGGCCAGGTAGCCGAGGCCGGCGTAACCGCCGAGGGTGAGCATCAAGGTGGCGAGCAGGAACGCCAGCACGTACAGCACGATCTGCTTCTTCGCCGCGAGGATGCCGCGCGCCACCGGCAGGACCGGAATGTTGGCAGCGCTGTAATCCTTGAAGCGGAAGATCGCGATGGCAAAACTGTGCGGCATCTGCCACAGGCTGAACATCACCAGCAGGGTGACAGCAGCCAGGTCGAAGCTGTTGCTCACGGCGCAGTAGCCGATCACCGGAGGCATGGCACCGGACAGGCTGCCGACCAAGGTGCCGTGCACCGATTTGCGCTTCAGCCAGAGGCTGTAGAAACCGACGTAGACGATGAAGCCGATCAGCGCACAGAACGCCGACAGCGGGTTGGCCTGCACATACAGCAGGCTGAAGCCCGCCACCCCAAGCAGGGTGGCGTAGACCAGCGCGAGGGTCAGCGACATGCCGCCCTGGACCATGACGCGGTTCTTGGTGCGCTCCATCTTGTGGTCGATGTCACGGTCGATGCAGTTGTTGAACACGCATCCGGACGCCACCACCAGCGAAGTACCGATCACCACCGCCAGGAACAGGGCGAAGTCCACATGGCCCTTCGAGGCAAGGAAGAAACCGCCTGCCACGGAAAGCACGTTACCGAAAATGATCCCCGGTTTGGTGATTTGGATAAAGTGCTTTACGGACATGCAGTCTTACCTCACTTGGCCATCATTTCGAAGTGGATGCTGAACATGATCCACAGCGACAGGCCGACCAGCAGAGCGATTACCATCGCGGTGAACAGGAACGTCGACACATTGGAACGCTGCTCTTTCGAGCGGTCCATGTGCAGGAAGTACACGAGGTGTACCACTACCTGAATCACAGCCATGGCCACGATGATCAGAACGGTCAGGTTCTTCGGCAGGCTTGGCGACATGGCCAGGCCGAACGGGATCGCGGTCAGGATGATCGACAGGATGAAGCCGATCATGTACGACTTGACGCTGCCGTGGTTACCTTCGTGATGAGTGTCGTGTGCGTTAGCCATTACAGAACTCCCAGCAGGTAGACGACGGTGAATACGCAGATCCAGACCACGTCCAGGAAGTGCCAGAACAGGCTCAGGCAGCTCATGCGGGTCTTGGCGGTCGGCGTGATGCCGTGCTTGTTGATCTGGTACATCATGATTGCCATCCAGATCAGGCCGGCGGTCACGTGCAGACCGTGGGTACCTACCAGGGCGAAGAAGCCCGACAGGAAGCCACTGCGGGTTGGGCCGAAGCCCTCGCCGATCAGGTGATGGAATTCATAGATTTCCATCGCGATGAAGCCTGCACCGAACAGGAAGGTCACAGCCAACCAGCCCAGTACGCCCGCTTTCTTGCCGTCGAACATCTTCAGCATGGCGAAGCCGAAGGTGATCGAGGACAGCAGCAGGAACAGCGTTTCAACAGCTACGAAGTCGAGCTGGAAGATGTCGTGACCCGACGGGCCGCCGGCAAAACTGCCGGACAGCACCGCGTAGGTGGCGAAGAGCGACGCAAACAGGATGCAGTCGGTCATCAGGTACAGCCAGAAACCGAGGACGGTCATCTGGCCCGAGTCGTGGTGGTGGTCATCGTGAGCATGGTCATGACCATGCGCGCCACCGTGGATTACTTGACTGGACATTGATTACACCCGTTCAAACGATTCGACACGTGCGCCGGCAGGCAGAGCACCTGCTTTGGCCAGCGCCTTGAGACGCTCGCCTTCGATGCGCGCCACTTCTTCGGCCGGAACCATGTAGCCCTGGTCGTCACGCGCAGCGTGGCGAACGAAGACCGCGATGGTTGCCAGCAGGCTCGCGCCAACCAGCCACCAGATGTGCCAGATGAAAGCGAAGCCGAAGACAGTCAGGAACATACCCATGAACAGACCGGTAGCGGTGTTGTTCGGCATGTGGATCGCTTCGTACTTGCCCGGCACCTTGTAGGCAACACCGGCTTCCTTGGCTTCGTTCCAGCAGTCCAGGCCAACTTTCTCTGGCATGTGGGCGAAGTTGTAGAACGGAGGTGGCGACGAGGTCGACCATTCCAGGGTACGGCCGCCCCATGGGTCGCCGGTCACGTCCAGGTTCTGCTCGCGATCGCGGATCGAAACGACGATCTGGATCAGCTGGCAGGCGATACCGAACAGGATCAGCACGGCGCCGACAACGGCTACGTACAGGTAGGGTTCCCACAGTGGGTTGTCGGAGTGGTTCAGACGACGGGTCATGCCCATGAAGCCCAGGGCGTACAACGGCATGAACGCTACGTAGAAGCCGGAGATCCAGAACCAGAAGGCAGCTTTGCCCCACTTCTCGTTCAGCTTGAAGCCGAACGCTTTTGGCCACCAGTAGGCGAAGCCGGCGATGTAGCCGAATACCGCACCACCAATGATCACGTTGTGGAAGTGAGCGATTACGAACAGGCTGTTGTGCAGCACGAAGTCAGCACCTGGAACAGCCAGCAGAACGCCAGTCATGCCACCGATCGAGAAGGTGATCATGAAGCCCAGGGTCCACAGCATCGGTGCGGTGAAGCGCACACGGCCCTGGTACATGGTGAACAGCCAGTTGAACAGTTTCACACCGGTCGGGATGGAGATCAGCATCGTCGCCAGGCCGAAGAAGGTGTTGACGCTGGCGCCGGCACCCATGGTGAAGAAGTGGTGCAGCCATACAGCGAAGCCCAGGACGGCGATGGCGCCCGATGCGTAGATCATCGAGTGGTGGCCGAACAGACGCTTGCCGGAGAAGGTCGAAGTCACTTCCGAGAACACGCCGAAGGCCGGCAGGATCAGGATGTAAACCTCAGGGTGACCCCACGCCCAGAACAGGTTGACGTACATCATCGGGTTCCCACCAAGCTCGTTGGTGAAAATGTGGAAGTCCAGATAACGGTCAACAGTCAGCAGTGCGAGTGCAGCAGTCAGGATCGGGAACGAAGCCACGATCAGCACGTTGGCCCAGGTGCAGGTCCAGGTGAAGATCGGCATGTCCATCAGCTTCATGCCAGGTGCGCGCATCTTCATCACGGTGACGAGGAAGTTCACGCCGGTCAGTGTCGTACCCAAGCCTGAGAGCTGTAGCGCCCAGATGTAGTAGTCGACACCCACCCCAGGGCTGTACTGAATGCCCGCGAGCGGCGGATAGGCAACCCAGCCGGTCTTGGCGAATTCACCAACGCCCAGCGAGATGTTGACCAGCAGCACGCCTGCCAGCAGCAGGTAGAAGCTCAGGGAGTTCAGGAACGGGAAGGCAACGTCACGTGCACCGATCTGCAGAGGAACCGCGAGGTTCATCAGGCCGGTGAAGAACGGCATCGCCATGAAGATGATCATGATCACACCGTGAGCGGTGAAGATCTGGTCATAGTGTTCAGGCGGCAGGTAGCCTTCGGAGCCACCGGTAGCGGCAGCCAGCTGGGTACGCATCATGATGGCGTCGGCAAAGCCGCGCAGCAGCATGACCATCGCGACGACGATGTACATCACGCCGATCTTTTTGTGGTCGACAGTAGTCAGCCACTCGGTCCACAAGTAGGTCCACTTGCGGAAATAGGTGATAGCACCAACGACAGCAATACCCCCGAGCGCGATCATGGCAAGCGTCACCATGACTATCGGCTCGTGGAAGGGTATCGCCTCCAGGGTTAATTTACCGAACATCTCTTACTCCTCTGCACCGGCAGCTGGTTGCACACTCGACTCGGTGGTGGCCAGATCTTTGCTGCCTGCTTCTTCGTGGACCGGCTTGCCGCGGTTCATACCTTCGTACTTGTCGACGATGGTCTGGAACAGTTCAGCAGGTGCCTCGCTGTACAGCGCGACTGGGTTGTATTCGCTAGGTTTGGCCAGTGCTTCGTACTCGGCCTTGCCCAGTTTCAGTGGCGACTGCTTGACCTCGGCGACCCACTTGTCGAAGTCTTCCTGAGAGGTCGCATTAGCCTTGAATTTCATGCCGGTGAAGCCAGCACCGCTGTAGTTGGCGCTGATACCGTCGAAGACGCCATTTTCGTTGGCGATCAGGTGCAGCTTGGTGGTCATGCCCGCCATCGCGTAGATCTGGCCACCCAGGCCCGGGATGAAGAACGAGTTCATCACGGCGTCGGAGGTGACGCGGAAGTTCACCGGGACATTAGCCGGGAAGTTGATCTGGTTGACGGTGGCGATGCCCTGTTCCGGGTAGATGAACAGCCATTTCCAGTCCAGCGCGACCACGTCGATCTGGATCGGTTTCACGTCGGAATCGAGCGGACGGTATGGGTCCAGCTTGTGGGTCGACTTGTAGGTGACGTAACCCAGGGCGATGATGATGATGATCGGGATGATCCACACCGCGAGTTCGATCTTGGTCGAGTGCGACCAGTCGGGGGTGTAGGTGGCTGCCTTGTTGGAAGCACGGTACTTCCAGGCGAATGCCACGGTCATGATGATGACCGGAATCACCACCAGCAGCATCAGGCCGGTCGCGATCAGGATCAGGTTCTTTTGCTCAATGCCGACCTGACCTTTCGGGTCGAGCAGGGTCCAGTTGCACCCACTGAGTAAAAGCATGCCTAAAAAGGGCAATATGCCAAACAGTCTGGGGTAACGCTTTTTACTCATCTCACGACCTCTAGATCAGCTTGCTTCAATGCAATTTGTGTTTTGGTAGCCAACACTTCGTCCTGCCAAGTGCGGCATTTCGCGCCCGTACTCGCTCCTGCCCGGGCCCGACTGCAGGACCTTGGCGCAAAGCGTGTTAGCGGTGCTTATGGTTTCGTAGGCAACAGGCCTGTACTTCAGACCAAGTCCATTTGGTGCGGGAAAACGCGGAGGGGGGTCCGCCCGGTATCGCCGTTGGGCGAAACTTGACGAAGTCAGCAAAAAGGAGCGCTGGGGCTTCCTTCAATCCTGCGACTCGCAAGCAGTGCCGAACGGAAATTGGGGGCGATTGTAGATAGGTCGCCAACCCTTGACTATGACTTATTGAGCAACAGTCCTTTACAGAATCCGTAACAATCCAGCTCGATAAATCAACTTCGCGACAGTTTGTCGCACCCCGCTTAATAGCCCTCGAACCCGCATTTCGCAAGGCTTTGAGGTTGATCTGGATCAAGCGGGGGAAGACTTTTCGCTCTTCTCATCCGGTGCAAAAGACCACACCGAAATCGGGACTTATGTCTAAGGCTGGCGCCGGTTGCGGTAGATGCCGAACGGTACCAGGATGGCCGTCAGGACGAACGCCACCAGCGCCCACTGCGCCAGTGACAAACCGAGGATCGGCGGGTACGGCGTGCTGCAGAAGCCGTCGACCTGGAACGCCAGTGGCCAGAGCTTGGCCAGGGGCAGGTCGTCGACGATCGGCTGCAGCGTATCGATGCCGCAACTGACCATGGGGTTGGCGAGTATATACACATGGTTGCCAGCCGCAACGATTCCGCCAATGGCACTAAGCACTACCAGACCCTCGAACAGGGTCAGGCTGCGGCGCCCGGGCATGGCAGCGGCAATGAACGCAAAGATGGCAATAAAGAGCAAGGCATAGCGTTGCAGGATGCACAGTGGGCAAGGTGCCTCGCCCAGTACCACCTGCATGTACAGCGCTCCGCCGATCAGGGCGAGGCAGATCACCCCCAGCAGCACCAGAAAGCGCCGTTCGCGATTCAGGCGCGATGTTTGTTCGTTCATTGCCGATTCCTTCGATGGATAGGTGGCAGCGTGGTCCGCCCGCCTGAGTGCAATTCTACACGCAGGCATGGCCCTTTAGCGTGCGAGGGGGCGGCGAGACAGCACTGCGCAGGGCTATCCGGAGACTCTGTGACCGGCTGCAGCAACGTCGGTTCAACATCGGCCGGTAAAAAAGCGGCTGCCCGGGTGCCGCGCAGGGGCAAGCCCCTCGACACCCGGGAGTGAAGGATACAGTGATTAAAGGAGGATTAAAGATGAAAGGTGCCCGAGGCACCTTTCATCTTTCTTTATATATAGGCAGGAAATATTCGCCGGTACCGGCCCTTTGGCGGGGCAAGCCCGCTCCTACAGGGCAGCCGCCGGCCCGAAGAACTCGTAGCGGCTCTGCTGCTCCGGCACACCCAGGCCCTTCAACTGGCGCTTGACCGCCGTCATGAAGCCCTTGGGCCCAAGGAAGTAGGCATCCACGTCACGCCCGTGCGGCAGCCACTCGGCCAACAGGTCCTCGCTCAGCAGGCCCACGGCATCGGCGGCAGCACCACCGTCCAGTTCGGCATAGCAGTAGAAGCGCTTGAGCTGCGGATGGCGCTCGGCCAGGCCGTCGACCCAGTCGCGGAAGGCATGCACGGCACCGTTACGCGCACAGTGGATGAAGTGCACCTCACGCGGGGTTTGCAGTGCGGCTTCGAGCATCGCCAGGGTTGGGGTAATGCCCACACCACCGCTGATCAGCACCAGCGGTTTGTCGCTGGCCGCCAGAGTGAAGTCACCCGCTGGCGGGAACAGCTGCAGCGTGTCGCCCACCACCAGCTCATCGTGCAGGTAGTTGGAGACCTTGCCGCCCTCCTCGCGCTTGACGCTGATGCGGTATTGGCGGCCGTCGCACAGGGCCGACAGGGAGTAGTTGCGGCGCTGCTCGGCACCGTCGATGAACAGCTGCAGGCCGATGTACTGGCCTGGCTCAGCCTTGAGTACCGGCTGGCCGTCCACCGGGGCGAAGTAGAACGAAGTAATCTCGCTACTTTCCTGCTCGCGACGCACCAGGCGGAATTCACGAGTACCGCGCCAGCCGCCCGCAGCCTCTTCCTTCTGTTTGTAGAGGCTTTCCTCGGCACCGATCAGGATGTCGGCCAGTTGGCCGTAGGCAGCGGCCCAGGCAGCGATGACCTCAGGGGTGGCGATTTCCTTGCCCAGCACTTCTTCGATGGCGCGCAGCAGGCAGCGGCCGACGATCGGGTAGTGCTCCGGCAGAATCTGCAGGGCAACGTGTTTGTTGATGATCTGGCCGACCAGGCCACCCAACTGCTCCAGCTGGTCGATGTGACGGGCATACATCAGCACGCCATTGGCCAGGGCGCGCGGCTGCTCGCCGCTGGCCTGGTGGGCCTGGTTGAACAGCGGACGGACCTCTGGGTATTCGCTGAGCATCATCTTGTAGAAGTGGGTGGTCAGCGCCTCACCACCGGTTTCCAGCAGAGGGACAGTGGCTTTGATGATTGCACGTTGTTCGGCATTGAGCATTTGCGACAACTCCTGAGCCTGAGGCTTCAAATGGTTGCCACTGCTGTTACAGCAATCGTGCCAACTTTTTTCGCCAATAAAATCAGGGCATTGACGCCGATCATGTCAAATAGACCTACCCGGGCGTATAGTCAAAACGACTTACAGGAGTCCATATGACTACAAAGCCGTTGCTCACCACTTTGCTGCCCCTGGTCAGTGACCTGTCCCGCGACTTGCCCGACCAGGAACGCTACCGCCGGCTGCTGCAGGCGATGCGCGGGCTGTTGCCCTGCGATGCCGCCGCGCTGCTGCGCCTGGATGGCGAATGGCTGGTGCCGCTGGCCGTCGATGGGCTTTCGCCCGATACCCTGGGCCGTCGCTTCAAAGTCAGTGAGCACCCGCGCTTCCAGATCCTGCTCAGCCGCCCGGAGCCGACACGCTTTGCCAGCGACTCCGAGCTGCCCGACCCTTACGATGGCCTGGTCAACGCTCATGACGCCGCCCTCGAGGTACACGACTGCATGGGTTGCCCGCTGATGGTCGACGAGCGCCCGTGGGGCCTGGTTACCCTCGACGCCCTGACCCCAGGCCAGTTCCAGAGCCTGGAACTGGAAGCCCTGCAGGCCTTCGCCAGCCTGGCCGCCGCCACCGTGACCGTGGCCGAGCGCATCGAGCACCTGGCCCTGCGCGCCGAGGACGAGCACCACCGCGCCGAGATCTACCGCCAGGCCAGCGGCCAGGACAAGGAGCTGATCGGCCAGAGCCCGGCGCACAAGCGCTTGCTCGAAGAAATCCGCCTGGTAGGCGGCAGCGAGCTGACCGTGCTGATCACCGGCGAAACCGGCGTGGGCAAGGAACTGGTGGCCATGGCCCTGCACCAGGCCAGCAACCGCGCCGACAAACCCCTGGTCAGCCTCAACTGTGCAGCCCTCCCCGACACCCTGGTGGAAAGCGAACTGTTCGGCCATGTGCGTGGCGCCTTCACGGGCGCCCACGGCGAACGCCGCGGTAAGTTCGAGCTGGCCAACGGTGGTACGCTGTTCCTCGATGAAGTGGGCGAATTGCCGTTGACCGTGCAAGCCAAGCTATTGCGCGTGCTGCAGAGTGGCCAACTGCAACGCCTGGGCTCGGACCACGAACATCGCGTCGATGTACGCCTGATCGCCGCCACCAACCGCGACCTGGCCGCCGAGGTGCGCGCAGGCAACTACCGCGCCGACTTCTACCACCGCCTCAGCGTGTATCCGCTACAGGTGCCGCCGTTACGCGAACGTGGTCGCGACGTACTGCTTATTGCTGGCTATTTCCTCGAACAGAATCGATCGCGCCTTGGCTTGAACAGCCTTCGGCTGAGCAGTGAAGCGCAAGCAGCACTGCTGGCGTATGACTGGCCGGGCAACGTGCGCGAACTCGAACACCTGATCGGTCGTTCGGCCCTCAAGGCCATGGGCCAACACCCGGAGCGCCCACGCATCCTCACCCTGGATGCCAGCGACCTCGACCTGCGAGCCCCCCAGCCAGCCCCGACAGCGCCCCTTGCCCATGCCACGCCTGCAGCCCTGGCGGTACCCGTCGGCGGCCTGCGCGAAGCACTGGATGATTACCAGCGCCAGGTGATCGATGCCTGCCTGCAACGTCATCAGGACAACTGGGCCGCAGCAGCCCGCGAACTTGGCCTGGACCGTGCCAACCTGAGCCGCCTGGCGCGCCGCCTGGGGCTTCGCTGAGTCAACACTCACTAAAGAACTATCCGCAAAGCCATCTGGTGGCAATCTACTGGACTGCTATATCTCCCTAATCTCCGGTTACACGGCCATGGGTCGCGCAGGCGGCCCTGTGTACCGAATTCCAGCAGGGAGCACTCATGGACAACATCGTCGTCGCCGACAAGCAATCCGCCGTAGCCACCCAGAATGCCTGGGGCAATATCACCCTCAACAGCCCAGCTGTGGTGCAGATGCCCATCGCTCCCGACCAGGTGGCCACCGTCACCCGGCGCGGCCAGGACCTGATCGTCACGCTCAAATCCGGAGAAAAGGTCACTGTCGGCAATTTCTTTGCCGTAGACCAGGCAGGTGTTGGCAGCGACATGGTGTTCGTTAGCGAAGACGGCACTTTGTGGCACGCCAACTATGACACAACGGCGTTCACTGGCTTCACCTTCGACGAAGTAGCCTCGCTTGACGAACTGGTGGCCGGTATCGGTGTCGCTGGTGACGGCACCTCGACCTTCGCCATCGCCGGCCTCAGCCTGCTTGGTGTCGGCGGCGTGGCCGCAGCGGCCAACAATAGCAGTGGTGGCGGAGGGGGCGGTAGCGCCCCCAGCGACACCACACCGCCCGCCACGCCCATCGACCTGCTGGTTTCGCCTGACGGCCTGCGCCTGAGCGGGCGCGGTGAAGCGGGCGCGACGGTGAAGGTGTTCGACGCCGCCGGCAACCTGATCGGCAGTGGCACGGTGAATGCCGACGGCAGTTTCAATGTCGCCTTGAACACCCCTCAGGCCAGCGGTGAAAACCTCGGCGTCACCCTGACCGATCCTGCGGGTAACGCATCGCAGCCTGGTGCGGTAACCGCACCGGACACCACCGCGCCAGCAGCACCGACGGAGCTGGCAATCAACGCACAAGGCAACACCCTCACCGGCAGCGCTGAACCCGGCTCGACCGTGCAGGTACTCGGTGCCGATGGCGCTGTTCTAGGAAGTGCGGTGGCCGGTGCCGACGGCCAGTTCAGCGTCACCTTGCAGCCGCCACAGACTGACGGCCAACCCTTGCAAGTCACGGTCACCGACCCAGCCGGCAACGTCTCCAGCGCCACCACCATCAGCGCACCGGACGATGGCATCGGCAATCCGCCCGACACCACGCCCCCAGACGCCCCGGCCGGCCTGGTGATCAGTCAGGCCGGTCAGCAGCTCAGCGGCCGCGGTGAAGCTGGTGCCAGCGTGCAGGTGCGAGATGCCCAGGGCAACCTGATCGCCAGCGGCACCGTCGGCGCCGACGGTAGCTTCCTGATCACCCTGAGCCCGGCAGTGAACGATGGCAGCAGTGTCCAGGTGACCCTTACCGACGCAGCCGGCAACGTGTCGCAACCGGGCTCGGTGACCTCGCCCGACCTGCAAGCACCGGCACAGCCCACCGACCTGGCCTTGGTCGATGGCGTGACCTTCAGCGGTAAAGGTGAAGCCAACAGCATCGTGCAAGTGCGCGATGCCGGCGGCAACCTGATCGGTACTGGCACGGTGGGTGCTGATGGCAATTTCAGCATCACCCTCTCCCCGGCCCAGGCCAATGGCGAAGCGCTGGACGTGCGCCTGCTGGATGCCGCTGGCAATACCTCTGCGCCGTTGCAGTTCGACGCCCCTGACATCACCGCACCCAACCCGGTCAGCGGCATTGCCGTGGGCCCAGGCGGCCTGCAACTGGCAGGCAGCGGTGAAGCCGGTGCCACCGTCGAGGTGCGCGATGCCAGTGGTAACCTGCTTGGGCAAAGCATTGTCAGTGCCAATGGCACCTTCATCATCGACCTCGCCCCGGCTGCCCAGCCGGGCGAGCAGCTGAGCATCGTGCAGACCGACGCCGCCGGCAATGCCTCCAGCGCCGTCGATTACGCAGTGCCCAGCACCACCGTACCGACCAGCCCGACTGACCTGACCGTGGCCGCCGATGGCAGCAGCGTCAGCGGCAGCGCCCAGCCTGGTACCCGCATAGACGTGCGCGGTGCGGACGGCACGCTGCTGGGCAACGTGGTGGTCGGTGGCGACGGCACGTTTACCGTCGCCCTCTCCCCGGCACAAGCCAATGGCGAACTGCTGAACGTTACCGCCGTCGATGCCGACGGCACCTCGTCGCTGCCTGCGCAGGTCAGCGCCCCGGACATCACCGCGCCAAGCGCACCTGCCGACCTGGCCGTGAGCGCCGATGGCAGCACCGTCACCGGCCGTGCCGAAGTCGGCAGCACCGTGCGTGTGCTGGCTGCCGATGGCACCACCGTGCTCGGCACCGCCGTGGTCGATGCAACGGGTGTCTTCTCCATTACCCTCACGCCAGCACAGGTCGACGGAGAAGTACTGCAAGTCACCGCCACCGACGCCGCCGGCAACCTCTCCACCGCAGGCAACGTCACCGCCCCCGACATCGATGGCGGCGACACCACGCCACCCGATGCGCCCACCAACCTGGTGATCGGCCTGGCCGGGCAGCAGCTCAGTGGCCGCGGCGAAGTCGGCGCCAGCGTGCAGGTACGTGATGCCCAGGGCAACCTGATCGCCAGTGGCACCGTCGCCGGCGATGGCAACTTCCTGGTTACCCTGAACCCGCCCGTGAACGATGGCAGCAGCGTACAGGTGACCCTCACCGACGCGGCCGGCAACGTGTCGCAACCAGGCTCGGTGACCTCGACCGATCTGCAACCACCGGCACAACCCACCGACCTGGCCTTGGTCGATGGCGTGACCTTGAGTGGTAAAGGTGAAGCCAACAGCATCGTGCAAGTGCGCGATGGCGGCGGCAACCTGATCGGCAGCGGCACGGTAGGTGCCGATGGCAACTTCAGCATCACTCTCTCCCCGGCCCAGGCCAACGGCGAAACGCTGGACGTGCGCCTGACCGACGCGGCGGGCAACACCTCCGTACCACTCGATTACACGGTGCCGGATATCACCCCACCTGCCGAAGTCAGCAACATTGTGGTCGGCAGTGGTGGCCTGGCCCTGAGCGGGCGCGGTGAAGCCGGCGCCACCGTCGAGGTGCGCGATAGCAACAACAACCTGCTAGGTACCGGCACGGTCGCCGCCAACGGCAGTTTCCTGATCGACCTCGACCCCGCCGCTCAGCCTGGCGAGCGCCTGAGCCTGGTGCAGACCGATGCTGCCGGGAATGCTTCTCCGGCGCTGCAATACGACGTGCCGCTGGCTCAGGTACCGGACAGCCCGAGCGCCCTGGTCATCGCGGCCGATGGCAGCAGCCTCAGCGGCAACGCCCTGGCCGGCACCCGGGTGGATGTGCGCGATGCCGACGGCACCGTGGTGGGCAGCGTGGTGGTTGGCGCCGATGGCACCTTCACCGTCGTGCTCAACCCGGCACAGGCCAATGGCGAACTGCTGGATGTGACAGCCGTCGACACCGCCGGCGGCGTCTCCCTGCCCACTCAGATCAGCGCCCCGGACATCACCGCCCCATCCGCACCCGGCAACCTTACCGTCAGCGCCGATGGCAGCACGGTCACCGGCCGCGCGGAGCCTGGCAGCACCGTACGGGTATTGGCCACCGACGGTACTACCGTGCTCGGCACCGCCGTGGCCGGCGCTTCAGGCACCTTCAGCGTCACCGTCTCGCCCGCGCAAGTCGACGGCGAGCAATTGCAGGTCACTGCCACCGACGCTGCAGGCAACACCTCCACGGCAGGCAACGTCACCGCGCCGGATGTCGATGGCGGTGGTGACACCACTCCTCCGCAGCCCGCCACCGACCTGATCATCAGTGCCGATGGCCGCACGGTTTCTGGCCGTGGCGAAATCAATGCCACGGTCAATGTGCTGAATGACCAGGGCCAAGTGATCGGTACCGGTACCGTGCAAGCCGATGGCACCTTCACCTTGCAATTGACGGCACCGGTGCTCGATGGCTCGTCGCTGCAGGTCACCCTCACCGACGCCGCTGGCAACGTCTCGACACCCAGCCCGCTGACCTCGCCGGACCACCTGGCGCCTGCGCAACCGATCGGGCTCAGCCTGACCGATGGCATCACCCTGGCCGGTACCGCCGAGCCGGGAACCCGAATCGATGTGCGTGATGCCGATGGCAACCTGATCGGCAGCGGCATCGTCGCCGCAGATGGCAGCTTCAGCCTGGTCCTCGCCCCAGCCCAGGCCAATGGTGAACAGCTGTCCATCACCGCCACCGACGCGGCCGGCAACGCCTCTGCGCCGCTGAGCTACACCGCACCGGATACCACCCCGCCGGCAATCATCAACAATGTGGTGGTCGGTGACGGCAGCCTGACGGTTTCCGGCCGCGGTGAACCCGGCGCGACCGTGGAAATCCGCGATGGCAATGGCAACGTCCTCGGCACCGGTGTGGTCGCGGCCAACGGCACGTTCCTGGTCAACCTCGATAACCCGGTCACTGCGGGCGAGGTGCTGGTGCTGATGCAGACCGACGCTGCCGGCAACCCGTCAGTGGCCCTGACGGTCATCGTCCCGGCCACCGAAGTGCCGGAAAGCCCTAGCGGATTGGTGGTCGCCGGCGATGGCACATCGATCAGCGGCAGCGCGCCGGCCGGCAGCCTGGTGGAGGTCCGTGATGCCAACGGCAGCTCACCAACGGTGAGACCCTGAGCGTGGTGGTCAGCGATGCAGCCGGCAACGCAACCGCGCCATCCACCGTCACCGCGCCCGACACCACCCCGCCCGCCCCGGCCGCCGACGTCACGGTCAGCCCCGACGGCGGCACCATCAGCGGCAGCGCCGAGCCTGGCACAACGGTCATCGTGCGCGATGGCAACACCGAGCTGGGCACCGGCACCGCCGGGCCGGATGGCACCTTCGTGATACCGGTCAACCCGCCCCTGGTCACCGGCGACACGGTGCAAGTGGTGGTACGCGATGGCGGTGGCAACGAAACCTCGATCAACGTCAGCGGGCCTGACGGTACCGAAGTGGCCACGCCATCCGCCCTGTCGCTGAGTGCCGACGGTTTCCTGCTGACCGGCGAAGGCACGGTCGGCTCACTGATCACCGTTACCTCCGGCGGCACCACCCTGGGCACTGGCACGGTCGGCACCGATGGCGTCTTCCATATTTTCTTCGCCAGTGCCCTGCTCAATGCCCAGACCCTGCAGGTCACCGCACGCCTGTCGGTTGGCGGCAAACCGTCGGTGCCGGCGATCATTGTCGCTGCCGACGCCACTGCACCGGATGCGCCGAACCTACTGGCCCTCGACCGCACCGGCAACACCTTGACCGGCCACGGTGAAGTGGGCGCCACGGTACGCGTGGTCGATGCCCAGGGCACCGTGCTAGGCACGGCGACCGTGGCCAGCAACGGGCTGTTCAGCGTTAGCCTGGTGCCGCCCCAGGCCAATGGCCAAAACCTCACCATCACCCAGGCCGACGCCGCCGGCAACGTTTCATTGGCGGCCACGCTGCAAGCGGCCGACCTGCAGGCGCCGAACGCCGCCACTGGCCTGAGCCTGAACAGCGCCGCCACCGTGGTCAGTGGCCAGGGCGAAGCCGGTGCGACCGTGACCGTGCGTGACGCCAACGGCGCCATTCTGGCCACCGGCACGGTAAACCTGAGCGGGCAGTTCCAGATCACCCTGCCCAGCGCGCAGACCACCGGCAGCCCGCTGCAGGTGACCCTGACCGATGCTGCGGGCAACGTGTCCGGCCCTGCCAGCCTGGCGACGCCGGACCGCACGCCACCCGCCGCAGTTGGCAACCCGGTACTCAGTGCCGACGGCAAGCAGTTGTCCGGCAGCGGCGAAGTAGGTGCCACCGTGCAGGTGCGCAATGCCGCCGGCACCGTGCTGGGGAGTGCCATCGTGGGCGCCGACGGGCGCTTCACTGTGACATTCGACACGCCGCAGATCAGCGGCCAGGCGATTGGCGTGAGCCAGGTGGACGCCGCTGGCAACGTGTCGCCCGCCATCAGCCTGGTGACTCCAGACCTGACCGCGCCAACCGCGTTGACCAACGTGGTGCTCAACAACAACGGGCTCACCCTCACAGGCCTCGGCGAAGCCGGTGCCAGCGTGACCGTGCGCGGCGCGGATGGCACCATCATCGGCACCGGCCTGGTAGCAGCCAATGGCAGTTTCATCCTCACCCTCACCAGTGCCCAGCTCAATGCCCAGCACTTGAGCGTGACCCAGACCGACGCCAGCAACAACACCTCCATCGCCGTCAGCGTCATAGCCCCTGACCACACGCCACCCGCAGCGCCGAGCGCACTGGCCCTGTCCAGTGGCGGCCTGCAGCTGAGCGGTAACGCCGAAGCAGGCAGCACCGTGACCGTGCGCGATGCTGCGGGCAATGTGCTGGGCAACGCCGTGGCCACCAGCAACGGCACCTTCCAGCTGAGCTTGAACAGCGCGCAGAACAACGGCCAGACCCTGCAGGTGACCGCCACCGATGCCGCGGGCAATGTCTCGACTGCCGCATCCTACACGGCCGCCGACACCACGCCGCCTGCCGCAGTCGCCAGCCTCGCCGTCGCTGCCAATGGTGCGACGCTGGCGGGGACCGGCGAGGTCGGCGCCACGGTCACCGTGCGCGCACCGGACGGCACGATCCTGGGCACCGCGGTCGTCGGTGCCGATGGCCACTTCAGCGTGACCTTGATCCCTGCCGCCGGTACCGGCGAAATCCTCAGCGTGACCCAGGCTGATGCCGCACTGAACACTTCCCCTGCATTGACGGTCACCGCACCCGGGATCACCGCGCCGGACATACCCGGCAACCTGGTGTTGTCGGCCAATGGCCTGGCCGTCACCGGCACGGCCACGCCGGGTACCACGGTCAACGTCTATGGTCCCTCAGGCGCGTTGCTCGGCAGCGCACCGGTGGGCAACGATGGCACCTTCACCGTCACCCTCGGCAGTGCCCAGGCCAACGGCGAAATACTGCATGTGAGTGCGGTGGGCACCGACGGTGGCGTTTCGCTGCCAACCACCCTGCAGGCACCGGATACCACCGCGCCGCAACCGCTGAGCAACCTGGTGCTGTCCGCCAATGGCCTGGTACTGACCGGCCACGGGGAAGCCGGCGCCACCGTTGCGCTCACCGGCCTCGGCGGGCTCGCGCTGGGCACCGCAGTGGTCGACGCCAACGGCAACTTCACCCTCAACCTCAGTGCCGCTCAGATCAACGGGCAACTGCTCAGCGCCGCGCAAACCGACGCCGCCGGCAACGAGTCCAACAGCATCAGCCTCACCGCGCCAGACCGGGTGGCACCGGATGCAGCGGCCAACCTGGCATTCGCCGGGGGCGGCACACTGCTCAACGGTACCGGCGAAGCCAATGCCCTGGTCAAGGTCGTCGCGCTCGACGGCAGCGTGCTGGGCACTGGCGTGGTCCTGGCCAACGGCACCTTCCAGGTCGCCCTGCTCACGCCGCAGGCCAACGGCCAGCAAGTGCAGGTGGTGCTGACCGATGCCGCCGGCAACCAGTCCACCGCCGCCGCCATCACCGCGCCGGATACCACGCCACCGAATGCGCCCAGCGAATTGGCCATTTCCAGTGATGGCGTGACCATCACCGGCCGGGGCGAAGCGGGGGCATCGGTCACGGTCCTCAACCCGCTCGGCCAAACGATCGGCACGACGCTGGTCGATGCCAGCGGTCACTTCACCATCACCCTCAGCCCGGCATTGGGCAATGCCGAACTGCTCAGCTTTACCCAGACCGACGGCGCCGGCAACGTATCGGCCGTCGCTACCCTGCAGACACCGGACTTCACCCCACCGGACCTGCTCACCAACGTCGCCATCAACGCCGACGGCAGCGTGGTCACAGGTTCCGGCGAACCGGGTGCGACCGTTACCGTGACCAACGCCGCAGGCGTACTGCTGGGCACCACCCTGGTGCTCGCCGACGGCAGCTTCCGCGTCACCCTGGCCCCCGCGCAGATCAACCAGCAGGTGCTGTCGGTACAGCAGGCCGACCCGCCCGGCAACATCAGCGAACCGGTCTCGGTCAACGCACCGGACCTGACCCCGCCAGCTGCGGCGGCCTCGCTGCACCTCAATGCCGCCGGCGACCAGCTCAGCGGTACCGGCGAAGCCGGCACCACGGTGCGCGTCTACGTCGGCACCACCGAGCTCGGTACAGCCACGGTCGCGGCCAATGGCACCTTCGTGGTCAACCTCAGCTCGGCACAGCTCAACGGCCAGCTGCTGCAGGTCACCCTGACGGACGCAAGCCAGAACATCTCACCAATCAGCGCCCTCACCGCCGTCGACATCACCCCACCGGCTACGGTGCTCGCCGCCCTCAACGCCAGTGGCACGCAGATCAGCGGCACTGGCGAGGCCGGCGCGCACGTCACGGTGATGAACAACCTGGGCAACCAGGTCGGCCAGGGCACCATTGCCGCCGATGGCAGCTTCGTGATCACCCTCACAACTGCGCAGGTCAACGGCCAAGTGTTGAGCGTCATCGCCCAGGACGCTACCGGCAACCCGTCCATACCTTTGCAACTGACCGCACCGGACCTGACTCCACCCGTGCAGCCCGGCAACCTGGTCCTCACCGGCGGCACATTGCTCACCGGTACGGGCGAGGTGGGCAGCACCATCACCGTACGCGCCCCGGACAACTCTGTACTGGGCACTGTCACGGTGCCGGCTGGCGGCATCTTCACCGTCACCTTCGCAAGTTCGCAGAGCACTGGCCAGCTGTTGACTGTGGTGTCGACCGATGCCGCTGGCAACGCCTCGCTGCCGGCCACCTATCAGACCATCGACACCGTGCCACCCACGGCGGTCACCAACCTCGCCGTCAACAACACCTACAACATCCTCACCGGACGCGGCGAAGCCGGCGCGAACGTGACGGTCAGCTTCGGCGGCGTGGTGATCGGCACGGGCCGAGTCGACAGTGGCGGCAACTTCTCAATCAACCTGTCGCCAGCACCGGGTTCGGCCGCATCCCTGGCCGTCACGCAAACCGACGCTGCCAACAACACCTCGGCGGTGGCGACCTTTATCACGCCACTGATTCCGCCACCCGAGCCACCCGTCAACGTGGCGCTGGCCGCCAACGGCCTGACCCTCACTGGTACCGCCGCCAGCGGCACGTCGATTCGCGTCTACGACGCCGCCGGCAACCTGATCGGCAGTGGCTTGGCCAACATTGGCAACGGCGGTTTCAGCATCACCTTGAGCGCCGCCCAACTCAACGGCCAGCACTTGTCCGTGACCTCGGTTTCGCTGTTGGGCGGTGAGTCGCAGCCAGTGTTCCTGACAGCAGCCGACATCACGCCACCGGCCAACCCGGTGGTCACCGGGCTGTCGGCCAACGGCCTGGTGCTCTCCGGTACCGGTGAAGCCGGCGCCACGGTGACCGTGCGCGATGCCAGCGGCAACCTGCTCGGCACCGGCCTGGTCAATGGTGGTGGGATATTCAGCATCAACCTGGCCAGCGCTCAGCTCAACGGCCAGGTACTGAGCCTGACACAGGCCGACGCCGCCCTGAACATTTCCGGCGCCACCAGCTACACCGCACCGGACGTTCAAGCCCCGCTGGCACCGACCAACCTGGCGATCAACGGTGCCGGGACGGTACTGACCGGCGTAGGCGAACCGGGCGCGACCGTTACCGTGACCAACGCGGGTGGCACATCGCTCGGCACGGCAGTGGTGCTGGCCAACGGCACCTTCAGCGTCAACCTGACCGCCACCCAGAACAACGGCCAGGCCCTGGTGGTGCGCCAGACCGATGCCGGCAACAATGTTTCGGCCAGTACCGGCATCACCGCCCCGGACACCACCCCACCTGCCGCGCCGGTGGCCAACATCAACGCCAACGGCACCACGGTCAGCGGCTCTGGCGAAATCGGCAGCACGGTGACCGTGCGCAACAGCCTGGGCACCGTGCTCGGCACCGCCACGGTAGGCAGCAACGGCCTATATGTGGTCAGCCTGAGTGCGGCGCAAATCAACTTCCAGGCATTGAGCGTCACTCTCACTGATGCCGCCGGCAACACCTCCACCGCCACCGCGCTGAACGCGCCGGACCTCACCCCTCCGGCCAACGCGGCCAACCTGGTGATCAGCGCCGACGGTACCACCCTCACCGGCACCGGCGAGGCCGGCGCCACGGTCACGGTACGCAGCGCCAGCGGCACCGTGCTGCAAACCGCGACCGTGCAACCCAATGGCACCTTCACCGTCACCCTGAGCCCGGCCCAGGACAACGGCCAGGTGCTGTCGGTAACCTTGACCGACCCACGCAGCAACGTCTCCGGCAACGTCAACATCACCGCCCCCGACGTCGATGCCAACGCCCCAGTCATTGCCAGCAACAACCTGGCCACCGCCACCGTCAACCTGGCGCCGGTCACCGCCAGCACCACCTACACCGACAGCTTCACCACCCTGTTGTCGGGCTTCAGCAAGACCTACACCTGGACGGTGGCGCCTGGCACCACGGTCGACCCGACCCTGACGCTGACTACCAACAGCGTGCTGGCGTTGCTTAACAACTCAACCTTTACCCTGCAGGTGAAGGATGCCTCCGGCGCCTGGGTTACCATCGCCACCGGCAACACCCAAGGGCTACTCGACCTGATCGTGCTGCCGCTGGGGCTGCAGGTGGACATCGGCAAGCTGCAGGCCGGTGACTATCGCCTGACCGTGGCCAGTGGCGGCATCGGCCTGGTGACCCAAGTCACCACCAGCCTGGACATCGAAGCCACCAGCCTGACCCAGTTCACCGGCACCGGCACTGCCGCCTCGGGCAACGTCATCACCGACCCCGGCACCAATGGCGTGGTCGACTCCCTCGGCCCGGACAGCGGCGCCGTGCTGAAGATACTGGTCAACGGCAGCTACGTGACCGCTGCCAGTGGCCCGGGCACCACGGTGCAGGGCCAGTACGGCACCCTGGTGATCCATGCCGACGGCAGCTACACCTACACTCCAAGCGGCAGCCCGTCGAGCGTCGGCAAGGTGGATGTGTTCAGCTACGAGCTGGTGCACCCGAACGGGCTGACCGCCACAGCCAACCTCTACGTACGCATCGACAGCCCACAGGCCACGGAGGTCTGGAACGACAGCAACCTCAGCGCACCGGCCACGGTGGTGGATGCCGTCAACGACATCGACAGCAGCCACATCACCCTGGCCAACCGGGTCGACAGCAGCAGCGCCACCCTGGGTTCGCTGACCCTGCCGCTGATCGGCTCGCGCTCGGCCACCTACACCACCACGGTGGCCACCGATACCACGGCCAACCTGCAGGTGGTGGTCAACTCGGCCAACCTGCTGAGCCTGCTCAACGGCACCACCATCCAGCTGCTCAAGCTCAACACCAGCACCGGCCAGTACGTGTTGGTGCAGTCGGTCACGGGCAGCTCGCTGGTCAGCCTGCTCGGTGGCGGCTCCGGCTACACCTTCCAGAATCAGGGCGCGGGCACCTATCACATCGTGGTCAGCGCCGGCGGCATCGGCCTGGCAAGCTCGATCACCACCAGCCTCAACACCACCACCACGTACCTCACCGAGTACGTGGTCAGCAGCGCCACGGTGGCCAGCGGCAACCTGATCACCGACCCGTCGGGCTCCGACACCTTGGGTTCGGCATTGACCGTGCTGAGCGTGCTGACGGCCGCCAACACCTTCACCATCCCCGGCCACAACGGGGTCAGCGTGGCCGGCACCTACGGCACACTGCTGGTGCATGCAGACGGCAGCTACACCTACACCCTCAACAGCGGGCTGACCTCGGCAGTGATCGGCCAGCACGATACCTTCACCTATGAGCTGACCCACCCTAACGGCACCACCGACACCGCCACGCTGACCGTCAACCTGGATAACGCCGCCGGCCTCACCACCTTCTCCGCGCTGGTGGCCAACACCAGCGACGACAGCGTGGCCGTGGCCAGCGTCGCAGCTTCAGCCTCCAGCGAGGTTATCGCCGGCACCGACGGCAACGACCACCTGATCGGCAGCCAGGGCGGGCACATCAGCCTGGAAGGCGGCGCGGGCAACGACACCCTCGAAGTGGTCGACCAGAACTTCGCCAGCGTCAATGGCGGCACCGGTACCGACACCCTGCTGTGGGGCGGCGGCGATGCCAGCATCGACCTGGGCACCCTGGCTGACCGTATCCACAATATCGAGGTGATCGACCTCAACGACACCAGTGCGGTAGCACTGACCCTCAACCTGGCGGACGTGGTGAAGATCACCGAAACCGGCAACGACACGCTGATCATCAAAGGGGATGACAAAGACTCGGTGCACATGACGGACAACTGGACCCTGGTCGGGAACCAGAGCGTCGACGGCATCGACTATAACCAGTACACGGCCCAGGAAGACCCAAGCCACCACCTCTGGGTGCAGAACAGCATCCATGTCGTCTGAGGCCGCTGCAACCCGCCGGGCACACTGCCTGGCGGCAAGGACGATCAGCAGTAAGGGAATTTCGTGAAGCGAAGCAGTCCGCTGTCACCGCTGTGGCTGGGAGCCTTCGGGCTCCTGGTATTGAACCTGAATCCGGTTGCCCAGGCAGCCGATGACATAGACCCCAGACTGCGCACCATTGGGCCGTCATTGATGCGCGACGCGCCCGACGCCATCCCCGCTCGCCCGCCTTCCGGGCAGTCCAACAACAATGGCGACCGCCTGGGGCTGGCCGAGGCGGTGCTGACCGCCGCGCAGTGGCACCCGAGCATCGCCGAAGCCGTCGGCAACCTCTACAAGCAGGGCGAAGGCATCAACGTCGCCCGTGCCGGTTACTACCCACAGATTTCCGGCGGTCTGCGCACCGGTTATGACACCGGCTATGGCGGCGACCGCAACAGCCAGGCGCTGAATCTGTCGTTGAAGCAGATGCTCTACGACTTCGGCAAGGTCGACAATGCCGTCAGTGCCGCGCAGGCCGCCGCTACCCGGGCCCAGGCCAACATCCTGCTGGTGGTCGACGACCTCGCCCGCGACACCGCCTACGCCTGGATCGAAACCCGTCGCTATGAACAGCTGATGGTCATCGCCCGCGACCAGATCCGCGGCGTCGGCGACATCGCCGGCATGGCCCGCCAGCGCAGCGACATGGGCGCCAGCACCCGCTCCGATGTGGTCCAGGCCGAGTCGCGGGTGGAAGGCGCCCGCGCCACCCTCGAGGAATACCAGTCGCAGTACGAACGCTGGCGTTCGACCCTGGCCGAACTGCTTGGCCGAGTGGCACCGCCGGCCCTGGCCGAGGCATCACCACCGGAGCTGAACCAGGCGTGCAAGCGCTCTTCAGGCGGCAGCGACCGCTTGCCAGCCGTGCTGATGGCCCTGGCCTTGCGCGCCCAGTCTCAGGCCGAATTGGCCCAGGCCAAGGCCGAAGCCTACCCCACGCTGTCGCTGCAACCCCAGGTCAATCACTACTTGGATAACGACTACAACCGCGACAACCGCAGCCTGGACCGTACCCAGGCGGGCATCTATCTGAATGTCGAGGTGCCCATCTACCAAGGTGGCGCCATCAGCGCCCGCAGCCGCGCCGCCGGCCATGCACTGAGCGCCGCCGACTCCGCCGAAGACGCCGCGCGCCTGCAGGCCCGCCGCGGCCTGGCCGAAGCCATGGCGCAGACGTCCGGGCTGGGCCGGCGCCTGAATTCGCTGGAAGCGCGCCAGGCCAGCATCCAGGAAGCCCGCGAACTGTATGGCAGGCAATACCTGGACCTGGGCACCCGGCCCTTGCTCGACCTGCTCAACGCCGAGCAAGAGATCTACCAGTCACGCTTCGAACTCGCCGGCACCCGCTCCGACCTGCTGCGCCTGGATGTCGACTGCCTGTACAACTCCGGCGCCCTGCGTACCGCCTTCGGGCTGGAAGGGCGCAACCTGCAAGGGGTGGAAATCGAGCCATGAACGATACCGTCAAGCTGACCCAGGCCGGTCAGGCGCAGAACCCGGAGCCGGCTGTGGTGCACCGCCCTGATCTCGGCCCCTGGCTGGAAGTGATGCTGCAGGTCGCCCACCACTATCGTCTGGATGTTTCGCCCCAGCGCATTCGCCTGGCGGCAGTCGAAGATGCGCGACCGCTGGATGAAATCCTCCGGCACATGGCGCGCCAGGCAGGGCTGACCTTGCGCTTCGTGCGCTACGACGCCAAGGCCCTGCGCCAGTGGCGCACGCCGCTGGTGCTGGAACTGGACGATGGCCAGTTGGCTACCGTCGAGGCGGTGACCGAGGAAAACGAGCTGGCCGTGGTATTTGCCGGCGACCAGCGCCTGACCTCACGCCTGCCTCGCGAAGCGCTCGAAGGGCGCATCAACCGCGTGGCCTTGATGCGCCCGGCACGGCCGCTGCGCGATGTGCGCACCGACGACTACACCGCGCCCTACGATCGCCACTGGTTCACCCGTATCGTGCTGCGCGACCTGCGCCCGTATGGCCAGGTGATGGTCGCATCCTTGGTGGCCAACGTGCTGGCCCTGGCCGGGGTGCTGTTTTCGATGCAGGTGTATGACCGGGTGATCCCCGCCGAGTCCCTGCCGACCCTGTACGTGCTGTTCGGCGGCGTGGTGCTGGCGCTGGTGTTCGACTTCAGCATGCGCCTGCTGCGGCTGAAGGTCACCGACCTGCTGGGCAAGCGTGCCGACCTGCGGGTGTCTGACCTGGTCTACGGCCACGCGCTGCGCCTGCGCAATTCGGCACGGCCGAAATCCACCGGGTCGTTCATTTCGCAGCTGCGCGAGCTGGAGTCGATCCGTGACCTGATCACTTCGAGTACCGCCACGGCCTTAGCCGACCTGCCGTTTTTCCTGCTGTTCCTGCTGGTGTTCTGGCTGATCGGCGGGGTGCTGGTGTTCATCCCGCTGGTGGCGCTGCTGGCCATGGTCATCCCGGGGCTGTTGGCGCAGCGACGTCTGGCGGCACTGGCCAATGCCTCGATGCGCGAGTCGTCGCTGCGCAACGCCATGCTGGTGGAGAGCATCCAGGGCCTGGACGAGATCAAGGCGCTGCAGGCCGAGGCGCGCTTCGAGCGCCAGTGGAACCAGTACAACGCCGCCTGCGCGCACACCAGCCTGCGCCTGCGCACCCTGACCAACGGCCTGGTGACCTGGACCCAGAACGTGCAGGGTGCGGTGTTTGCCGTGGTCATCGTGATCGGCGCGCCGATGGTGATTGCCGGCGACCTCACCACCGGTAGCCTGGTGGCGGCCTCGATGCTGTCGTCACGGATGATGGCACCGCTGGCTCAACTGACCCACGTACTGACCCGCTGGCAGCAGGCCAAGGTGGCCCTGCAAGGCCTGGACAAACTGATGCAGGCGCCGGTCGACCACCCCGAAGGCGAGGCCCGCGTGCACCTGCCGGCGATCCGTGGCGAATATGCGCTGCGCCAGGCCCACTTCCGCTACAGCCCGGAAGCGCAACCGGTGCTGAGCATCGGCCAGCTCGACATCCAGCCCGGCGAGCGCATCGCTGTGCTCGGGCGCAACGGTGCTGGCAAATCGACCCTGCTGCAGGCACTGGGCGGCGCCATGGACCTGAGCCAGGGCGAAGTCAGCCTCGACGGCATTGCCATGGCCCACCTCGACCCGGCCGACCTGCGCCGTGACGTCGGCCTGCTGGCCCAGTACGCACGGCTGTTCCACGGCACCCTGCGGGAAAACCTCACCCTCGGCGCCGGCCAGGCCAGCGATCAGGAACTGGTAGCCGCGCTGGCCGCCACCGGGGCTCTGGATTTCGTCCGGCACCTGCCCAAGGGCCTCGACCATCTGATTCTCGAAGGCGGCGTGGGCCTGTCCGGCGGGCAGCGCCAGGCCTTGGTGCTGGCACGTTTGCTGGTTCGCCAACCGCAGGTGCTGCTGCTCGACGAGCCCACCGCCTCGCTCGACGACGTCACCGAGCGCAAGCTGCTGGATAACCTCGATCGCTTCTGCCAGGGCCGTACTCTGGTGATCGCTACCCACCGCCTCAGCGTGCTACAGCGTGTGGATCGCATCATCGTGCTGGACGGCGGGCGCATCGTCATCGACGACAAACGCGACGCCGCCCTGGCCAAGCTGCAAGGAGCGCAGGCATGAGCAACCACGAACTCCCCGCCTCCTACCTGGACGGCCAGGACGACCAGGCCGTGCTGCGCGCCGGCCGCATCATCACAATCTGCGCAATCATGCTCGCCGCGTTCCTGGCCTGGGCCGCCTGGTTCGAGGTAACCGAGGTGTCCACCGGCACCGGCAAGGTGATCCCCAGTTCACGCGAGCAGGTGATCCAGTCGTTCGAAGGCGGCATCGTCGCCGAGATGAACGTGGCCGAAGGTGACCTGGTCGAGCGCGGCCAGGTGCTTGCCCAGCTTGACCCGACCAAGACCGCGTCCAGCGTTGGCGAAAGCGAAGCCAAGTACCGTGCGGCCAAGGCCAGCGTGGCGCGCCTGCGAGCCGAGGTCACCGGCAAGCCGCTGAGCTTCCCTGAAAGCCTGCACGATTCGCCCGACCTGATCGATGCCGAGACGGCGCTGTACGAAACCCGCCGCCGTGGCCTGGAGCAGACCCTGGCCGGCATCGAGGATTCGCTGCGGCTGGTGCGCGCGGAACTGAAGATCACCGAGAACCTGGCCAAGATGGGCGCCTCCAGCCGGGTCGAAGTGATCCGCCTGAACCGCCAGCGCTCGGAGCTGGAGCTCAAGGCCAATGAGGCCCGCTCCGAGTACCTGGTGCGCGCGCGTGAAGAGCTGGCCAAGGCCAGTGCCGAAGCCGACAGCCTGTCGGAAGTGATCCGCGGGCGCAGCGATTCGCTGACCCGCCTGACCCTGCGTTCGCCGGTACGCGGCATCGTCAAGGACATCGAGGTCAACACCTTGGGCGGCGTGGTGCAGCCTGGCGGGCAGGTGATGAAGATCGTGCCGATGGACGAGCGCCTGCTGATCGAAACGCGCATCGCCCCACGGGACATCGCCTTCATCCACCCCGACCAGGCGGCCAAGGTCAAGATCAGTGCCTATGACTACTCGGTGTATGGCGGGCTGGATGGCAAAGTGGTGGGGATATCGCCAGACACCCTGCAGGACGAAGTGAAACCGGAGATCTACTACTACCGGGTGTTCATCCGCACCGAGCAGGACAGCCTGACCAACAAGGCCGGCAAGCACTTCGCGATCGTGCCGGGGATGATTGCCACGGTGGATATCCGTACCGGCGAGAAGACCATCCTCGATTACCTGATCAAACCACTGAACCGCGCCCGCGAGGCCCTGCGCGAACGCTGACCGCAAAGCAACACAGCCCCTTGTAAGAGCGGGCTTGCCCCGCGAACACGGGCGAAGCCCGTGCCATCCACCGCGTCGCTTGCTTCGCGGGTCAAGCCCGCTCCTACAAGATCTCGGCCCTGTTAACTGAACGGTGGACTAAAGCCCGGACGACCTGGGCCGATAACCCGGTATCCCCTGTCTCCCACGAAGGTCACCATGGCCACGCAAAATGCCCGCGCGGACTCGCTGTCGCTGCTGCTGTTCACCCTGCGCAGCGGGAAGCTGATGGCAATCAACCTGCTCAAGGTCAGCGAGATCATCCCCTGCCCGCCACTGACCAAGCTGCCCGAGTCGCACCCGCACGTGAAAGGCGTGGCGACCCTGCGCGGCAACTCGCTGTCGGTGATCGACCTGTCCCGGGCCATCGGCGAACGCCCGCTTGCCGACCCGCACGGTGGCTGCCTGATCGTCACCGAGATCAGCCGCTCGCGCCAAGGCCTGCACGTGCAGGCGGTGAGCCGCATCGTCCATTGCCTGAGCACCGACATCAAGCCGCCGCCGTTCGGCTCGGGCAACCGATCGTTCATCACTGGCGTGACCCGGGTCGACAACACGCTCGTTCAGGTGTTGGACATCGAGAAGGTCATCCACGGCATCGCCCCGCCCGAGCCGGAGCCACAGCCAGGTGAATTGAGCGAGGAAGACGCCAGCCTGCTGGCCGCCGCCAACATCCTGGTGGTCGACGACAGCCAGGTGGCGCTGCAACAGTCGGTGCACACCCTGCGCAACCTCGGCATCGACTGCCACACCGCACGCAGCGCCAAGGATGCGATGAACGTGCTGCTGGAGCTGCAAGGCACCGCGCAAGAGATCAACATCATCGTCTCGGACATCGAAATGTCCGAGATGGATGGCTACGCCTTCACCCGTACCCTGCGCGAGACCCCGGACTTCCAGCACCTCTACGTGTTGCTGCACACCTCGCTGGACAGCGCCATGAGCAGCGAGAAAGCCAAGCTGGCCGGGGCCAATGCCATCCTCACCAAGTTCTCTTCGCCCGACCTGACCGACTGCCTGGTGACGGCGGCACGGACCGTGGTGTTTGCCGAGCGCTGAAGCTCGTGTTGTTATATTCAGCGACAAACTCCCAGGCTTGCCGCCAGGGGTGACTCGGGCATAATTCGCGCCCCTCGGATCAACTCCCGGAACCGCGTATGAAGTTTTTCAGCTCTCTCCTGATCGCCTGCGCCCTGTTCAGCGGTGTTGCCCAGGCCTCCAGCAGCCAGGCCTGGAACGAGCAACGCCAGCAGATGCTCAAAGCCTGCCTCAAGGCCAGCCAGTTCAAGGATGCCCACGCCCGCGGCAAACCAGCGGAGTTCGATGACCAGATTGGTTTCAGCGCCCTGCTGATCGAAGGGGTCTATCCACAGAACCATATGCAGCAACGCACCGGCACCGAGTTGTGCCTGTATGACCGCAAGCAGCAGCAGGCCTACATCAGCGAATGGAACCCGGACGACAAGTGAACGACAGCCTGCGTTTTGCCTGTACCGGTTGTGGCAAGTGCTGCACCGGCCACCACGTACCGCTGACCTTGGACGAGGCGCGTCAGTGGACTGCAGGCGGTGGCCAGGTGGTGGTCTTGATCGAAGGCTTCGTGACCGATGGGCCGGGGATGCCGGTAGATCAGCGCGAGCATGTGCTGCGTCGCTCGTATCCGGTGCCTTGCGGCGGCAGCGAAGTGCGCGTTTCGGTGACCTTTGCCGCATTCAACCCGGGGCGCTGTCGCAACCTCGACGACAATGACCTGTGCACCATTTATGAAAACCGACCGCTGGTCTGTCGCATCTACCCGGTGGAGATCAATCCGCATATTCCGCTGCGGCCAGAGAACAAGGATTGCCCTCCCGAGGCCTGGGAGCAAGGGCCCGTGCTGATCCACGGCACACTGCCGGTGGACCCGACGCTGCTGGCGCTGGTGCAGGCTTCGCGGCAGGCGGATCGCGACGACATCGCGGCCAAGGTGGCTATCTGCGAGGCACTGGGGATGACCACCAGCGCGCTCAAGGGCAATGGGTTTACCGCTTGGCTACCGGACATGGCGGCCTTTGCCGGGGCGCTAGCGCAGGCGTCCTCAGGGAACGGGGCTGAGTGGATGCTGCATGTGGAGCAGCCTGAACTGGTGAATGAGTTGCAGGGTCGAGGATTGCAGACCACTGCTGAAGCACCGGTCTACTATGCCTTTATCGGGTTCTAGGTAAGCAAGTTCGACCTCTTCGGTTATCGCTGAAGCAGTTCCCCGCCTATCAGACGCCATCCGACAGAGCGCGTAGGATAGTTAGTCACCCCTGCGCTCTTGAAGTATTTGGTTTCAGATTCGGAATATCCCTGCAGCTGGGATTTGCGCATCACCACAAGACTCAAGACGGACACCCCAAAATCCAACCTCCCCCAACCTGTCACCGCTGTCAGCCGGCTGTCACGCTGCCGACCCGGTCACAGCGCTATAAACTCCAATACACACCTCCGTTCCCCACCCCTTGGCCAAGGTGCCCGCGCCGATGCGACGTCCTTCCCGTTCCGCTGTTCTCGCCGCGTTGGCGCTGCTCGCCGTGGTGGCCCTGGGTAGCTGGTATAGCCAACGCCAGCAAGCCACCGCGCCCCATGCGCAAGCGGCGATCCCGGTGCGCGTGGTCAGCGTCGCCCAGCAGGACGTGCCGCGTTACGCCAGCGCCATCGGCTCGGTGCTTTCACTGCACAGCGTCGAAGTGCGACCACAGGTCGAAGGCGTGCTGACCCAGGTACTGGTCAAGGAAGGCCAGTGGGTGAAGGAAGGCGACCTGCTCGCCACCCTGGATGACCGCGCAATCCGCGCCACGCTCGACCAGGCCCGCGCCCAGCTTGGCCAGAGCCAGGCACAGATCCAGGTGGCCGGTGTCGACCTCAAGCGCTACCGCCTGCTCAGCACCGACGATGGCGTGTCCAAGCAGACCCTCGACCAGCAGCAGGCGCTGGTCAACCAGCTGCAGGCCACGGTCAAGGGCAACCAGGCAGCCATCGCCAATGCCGAGGTGCAGCTGTCGTACACGCAGATCCGCTCGCCGGTGACCGGGCGTGTCGGCATCCGCAATGTCGACCCCGGCAACCTGGTGCGCACCACGGATACCCAAGGCCTGTTCAGCGTCACCCAGATCGACCCGATCGCCGTCGAGTTCGCCCTGCCGCAACAGATGCTGCCGACCCTGCAGGCCCTGCTCAAGGCGCCAACCCCGGCGCTGGTCGAGGCGTACATGGACGCCGACGGCGAACGCAACCTGCTCGGCGAAGGGCATCTGGCGCTGATCGACAACCAGATCTCGGCCAATACTGGCACGGTGAGGGTCAAGGCCGAATTCGACAACAAAGACGGTCGCCTGTGGCCGGGGCAGCTGGTCACCATCCGCCTGCGTACTGCGGTCGAGGAGAACGCACTGGTGGTGCCGCCCCCGGTGGTGCAGCGGGGTGTCGACGGGCACTTCGTCTACCGCCTGGACGGTGACAAGGTCACCGCCGTGCCGGTCAAGGTGCTGTATCAGGACAGTGGCCTGAACATCATCGCCGGGGTCAAGCCGGGCGAGCGCCTGGTGCTCGACGGCCAGTCACGGCTCAAGCCCGGTTCGCGGGTCGAGGTCACCCCGGACGCCCCGCCGCCGGCGCAAATGGCTGAGCGCAGGAGCCAGCCATGAATACCCGCAACGGCGTTTCGGCCTGGTGCATCGACCACCCGATCGCCACCCTGCTGCTGACCTTCGCCCTGGTGCTGCTGGGCGCCATCGCCTTCCCGCGGCTGCCGGTGGCACCGCTGCCCGAAGCGGATTTCCCGACCATCCAGGTCACCACCCAGCTGCCCGGTGCCAGCCCGGAAACCATGGCATCGTCGGTGGCCACGCCGCTGGAGGTGCAGTTCAGTGCCATCCCCGGCATGACCCAGATGACCAGCAGCAGTGCGCTGGGCTCGACCACGCTGATCCTGCAATTCACCCTCGACAAGAACATCGACACCGCCGCCCAGGAAGTCCAGGCGGCGATCAACACCGCCACTGCGCGTCTGCCCCAGGACCTGCCCAACCCGCCGACCTGGCGCAAGGTCAACCCGGCCGACAGCCCGGTGCTGGTGCTCACCGTCAGCTCCGCACAGATGCCCGGCAATGACCTCAGCGACTACGCCGAGACCTTGCTGGCGCGCCAGCTCAGCCAGATCGAAGGGGTCGGCCTGATCAACATCACCGGCCAACTGCGCCCGGCCATTCGCGTGCAGGCCCAGCCGGAAAAGCTCGCCGCCATCGGTCTGACCCTGGCCGATGTGCGCCAGGCCATTCAGCAGACCAGCCTGAACCTGGCCAAGGGCGCGCTGTACGGCGAACACAGCGTCTCGACCATCGCCGCCAACGACCAGCTGTTCCACCCCGAGGACTACGCCCAGCTGATCGTCTCGTACCGTAACGGCGCGCCAGTGCACCTCAAGGACGTGGCCAAGGTCATCAACGGCGCCGAGAACGCCTACGTCAAAGCCTGGTCCGGCGACCAACCGGGGCTCAACCTGGTGGTGTTCCGCCAGCCCGGGGCGAACATCGTCGACACAGTCGACCGGGTGCTGGCGGCCCTGCCCAAGCTGCAGGAAATGCTCCCGGCGTCGATCGAAGTGTCGGTACTGCAGGACCGTACCCAGACCATCCGCGCCTCTTTGCACGAAGTGGAGCTGACCCTGATGATCGCCGTGGCCTTGGTGATCGGGGTGATGGCGCTGTTCCTGCGCCAGTGGTCGGCGACCCTGGTGGTGTCCAGCGTGCTCGGAGTGTCGCTGATCGCCAGTTGCGCATTGATGTATGTATTGGGCTTCAGCCTGAACAACCTCACATTGGTGGCCATCGTCATCTCGGTGGGCTTCGTGGTCGACGACGCCATCGTCGTGGTCGAGAACATCCACCGTCACCTGGAGGCCGGCGACGACAGCCGTACGGCGGCGCTCAAAGGCGCGGGCGAGATCGGCTTCACCGTGGTGTCGATCAGTTTCTCGCTGATCGCCGCGTTCATCCCGCTGCTGTTCATGGGCGGGGTGGTCGGCCGGCTGTTCAAGGAGTTTGCCCTGACCGCCACCTCGACCATCCTGATTTCGGTGATGGTGTCGCTGACCCTGGCACCCACCTTGTGCGCATTGTTCATGCGCCGCCCGCCCGGCGAGCAGCATGGTGGCTTTGGCGAGCGCCTGGTGAAGTGGTACGAAAAAGGCCTGAACCGTGCCCTCGCCCACCAACGCCTGACCCTCGGCGTGTTCGGCGTGACCCTGGCCCTGGCTGTGGTCGGTTACATCGGCATCCCCAAGGGCTTCTTCCCGCTGCAGGACACCGGTTTCATCCTCGGCACCACCGAGGCGGCGGCGGACGTGTCGTACCCGTCGATGGTCGAGAAGCATCTGGCGCTGGCGAAGGTCATCGGTGAAGACCCGGCAGTGCAGGCCTACTCCCATTCGGTGGGGGTCACCGGCAGCAACCAGACCATCGCCAACGGCCGCTTCTGGATCGCCCTCAAGCCGCGTGGTGAGCGCGACGTGTCGGCCAGCGAGCTGATCGACCGGCTGCGACCGAAGCTGGCCCAGGTGCCGGGCATCGTCCTGTACATGCGTGCCGGCCAGGACATCAACCTCAGCTCCGGCCCCTCGCGCACCCAGTACCAGTACGTGCTCAAGAGCAACGACGGCGTGGCGCTGAACCTGTGGACCCAGCGCCTGACCGACCGCCTGCGGGAACACCCGGTGTTCCGCGACCTGTCCAACGACCTGCAACTGGGCGCCAGCGTTACCCGCATCGACATCGACCGCCAGGCCGCGGCGCGCTTCGGCCTGACCACCACCGATGTCGACCAGGCGCTGTACGACGCCTTCGGCCAGCGGCAGATCAGCGAGTTCCAGACCGAGACCAACCAGTACAAGGTAATCCTCGAGCTGGACGCGAAGCAGCGCGGCAAGGCCGAGAGCCTGAACTTCTTCTACCTGCGCTCGCCGCTGACCAACGAGATGGTGCCACTGTCGGCCCTGGCGCATGTCGCGCCGCCGAGCACCGGCCCACTGTCGATCAGCCACGACGGCCTGTTCCCGGCGGCCAACCTGTCGTTCAACCTGGCCCCCGGCGTGGCCCTGGGCGATGCGGTGAAGATCCTCGAACGCACCCAGCGTGAACTGGGCATGCCCGACTCGATCAGCGGCAACTTCCAGGGGGCGGCCCAGGCCTTCCAGAGTTCGCTGTCGAGCCAGCCATGGCTGATCCTCGCCGCACTGGTGGCGGTGTACATCATCCTCGGCGTGCTCTACGAGAGCTTCGTCCACCCACTGACCATCATTTCCACCCTGCCCTCGGCCGGCCTGGGTGCGTTGATCTTGCTCTGGGCGATGGGCCAGGACTTCAGCATCATGGGCCTGATCGGCGTGGTGCTGCTGATCGGCATCGTCAAGAAGAACGGCATTCTGCTCATCGACTTCGCCCTGGAAGCCCAGCGCCACCACGGCATGACACCCGAGCAGGCGATTCACCAGGCGTGCCTGACGCGCTTCCGGCCGATCATCATGACCACACTTGCCGCCCTGCTGGGCGCGGTGCCGCTGATGTTCGGCTTTGGTGCCGGCGCCGAGCTGCGCCAGCCGCTGGGCATTGCGGTGGTCGGCGGGCTACTGGTGAGCCAGGCGCTGACGCTGTTCACCACCCCGGTCATATACTTGGCCCTGGAGCGCCTGTTCCACCGCCGCCAGGCCGCCCGTGCGGCGGCGCCAAGTGCCAGCTAGGACAAGACCATGCGTGTGCTGATCATCGAAGACGAAGAAAAAACTGCCGACTACCTGCATCGCGGCCTGACCGAGCAGGGCTTTACCGTCGACCTTGCACGGGACGGCATCGACGGCCTGCACCTAGCCCTGGAGGGCGACTACGCAGTGATCGTGCTCGATGTGATGCTGCCCGGCCTGGACGGCTACGGCGTGCTGCGCGCACTGCGCGCGCGCAAGCAGACGCCGGTGATCATGCTCACCGCCCGCGAGCGCGTCGAAGACCGCATCCACGGCCTGCGCGAAGGCGCCGACGATTACCTGGGCAAGCCGTTCTCGTTCCTCGAACTGGTCGCCCGGCTGCAGGCCCTGACCCGCCGCAGTAGCACTCACGAGCCGTTGCAGATCCAGGTCGGCGATCTGTGGATCGACCTGATGGCGCGCAAGGCCAGCCGCGCCGGCCAGCGCCTGGAGCTGACCGCCAAGGAATTCTCGCTGCTCAGCGTGCTGGCCCGGCGCCAGGGCGAAATCCTCTCCAAGACCGCCATCGCCGAGCTGGTCTGGGACATCAACTTCGACAGTGATGCCAATGTCGTCGAAGTGGCCATCAAGCGCCTGCGTGCCAAGCTCGACGGGCCGTTCGACAACAAGTTGCTGCACACCATCCGAGGCATGGGCTATGTCCTGGAAAACCGCGCCGCTTAACTCCATCGCCCTGCGCCTGTCGGCACTGTTCATCCTGGTGGCGCTGGGGGTATTCGTGCTGATCGGCTCGGCGCTGTACCGCCAGGTCGACCGCAGCCTCGACCTGTTGCCGGCGGCGGAACTGGATGCGCGCTTCAGCGTGCTCGAATCCACCCTCAACCGCTTCGGCACACCCGAGCACTGGGCCAAGATCAACAACAAGCTCAACCTGCTCAGCGAAGAAGACAAGCGCATCCGCTTCTGGGTGGTCAGCAGCAACCCCGCCTACGAGTACGGCCAGCCCAGCGAGCTGGTCCGCGCCTTCGCCGAGGGCCCGCAAGGCATGCGCGACCTGCACCTGCCCGACCACCTCTACCCGTACAAGGTGCTGGTCAGCGAACTGCCGGCTTTGGGCGAGCGCCCGCCGCTGCGCTTTCTGATCGGCATCGACACCGAGACCTTCTGGCAGGCGCAGCACAGCCTGCTGGTGGCCATTGTCGGCCTGGCGGTACTCGGTGTACTGCTGGCTTCGGTGCTGGGTTACTGGGTGGCGCGCATCGGCCTGCGACCGCTGCTGGCGCTGTCCATCGAGGCCCAGGCCCTGGCACCGCCGCGCCTGGATGGGCGCTTGCAGACGCAGAACCTGGCGCCGGAACTGGCGCAGTTCGCCGGTGCCTTCAATGCCGCGCTGGACCGGGTCAGCCAGGCCTATTCGCAGCTCGAAGCCTTCAACGCCGACGTTGCCCACGAACTGCGCTCGCCGCTGACCAACCTGATCGGCCAGACCCAGGTCGCCCTCACCCGCGGGCGCAGCGCCGAGCATTACTTCGAAGTGCTGCAGTCGAACCTGGAAGAGCTGGAGCGCCTGCGCAGCATCATCAACGACATGCTGTTCCTCGCCAGCGCCGACCAGGGCAGCAAGGCCACCGCCCTGACCCAGGCCTCGCTGGCCGAGGAAGTGGCCACCACCCTCGATTACCTGGACTACATCCTCGAAGACGCGCAGGTCAGCGTGACCGTCAGCGGCGATGCCCAGGCGCCCATCGAAAAAGCTCAGCTGCGTCGGGCGTTGATCAATCTGCTGAACAACGCCGTGCAGCATACGGCGCCGCACCAGGTGATCGAGGTGCAGATTGAAGCGGGGCCGGAGCAGGTCTGCATTGCCGTGAGCAACCCGGGGCCGGCCATCGACGATGCGCACCTGCCGTTATTGTTCGAGCGGTTCTACCGGGTGGATGCGGCGCGCAGCAACAGTGGCGGCGGTAACCATGGTTTGGGTCTAGCAATCGTCAAGGCGATCGCGTTGATGCATGGTGGGGACGTTTTTGTGCGTAGCGTGGCGGGTTCAAACACTTTTGGCATACGTCTGCCTGGCAGGCATACCAGATGCACAATTTGATTGAGCTACATTGCCGCTGCTCTCCCCCCACACGCCCTCAACTGCCGCAGTCGGTCACTGACATAGTAACGAATTAAATGGTATTTTTTCGAAAACCAATTTTTATTACTCTGGCGATGGTCTCGCTCCTCTCCCCTCTCCAAATCCGCTCTGAAGTTATCATTCGCCGACGGCTTGATGTGAATGGCTATGACTTCAACGTCGTACAAAAATTCCATGTGCAACACTGAATGCAACTCAACGCCAGTAACTTCCATGCCAAGTGCCTCCACTATCCTTTGAGTATGCCGGCCGTTCCCACGGCTTGCCAAAAAACGCTCGGTAATTATACGCTTACGCTCTTCAGGTGATAAAAGCCCTTCCTCTGGAGTAAGGGTCACAGCTGAAATCGCATCTTTATTGATCACATCCCACCGCAACAAAGTTTTTGGCAGCTGTCCGTAGAAACCATGGAATTTTGATATTCTTCTGTATTGCTCAAGGACCACTGTTGAGGCGTGCGTGAGTGTCTCCGGCATTCTGAAGTTACTTCTAAACACCCACACATGAGGCCTGAACTCATTTCGAAACCCAACCCAGTCGTCCACATTCTTGTACTGAGAATGCACTGTGTACTTCTCAGCGTGCACAATATGGTCAATTTCAGAATCCATCACATCGTCGTTATCGGATCTCTCATTCAGGCGCGCGACCACATCAGGAGTAGACGGATACCCAGGCAGTTCCTGGTCAACAAGCTCATTGAGATCGATTGAGTTCTGGCCATCGGCATCAAGGAAACTCACGGGTGAGTTCTTTGCCATTCGAAACAAATTTATTCCATCCAGCGTACCTCCAGGATCAGCACTCAACCAACGTCCGATTTCCGGTTGGTAATAGCGCCAACCGTAGCAATACAACCCCGTCGCATCCCGTTCCTTGCCCGCATGGCGCAGCGCTCGTTGCGTCATGCTGTCGACTTCAGTCGCAGGTTCATCCGCGCCAACAGTCCCGCCATAAGGCGCATATTCCTCACGAGCGATGACCTTGCCAGCGGCGTCCGTCTCACCGCCCGAACTGTTCAGGTGATCGCTGAAGGCAAAGCGCAATTGCACCTCACTCTTGAGCTCGTTCATCACCAAACGAGCGGTACCCACCGTTGTGATGACCAGATGACGCTGGAGTTCGGACGCACCGGCCAGCAACCGCTGGCGCACTTCGAAAGCGTGGGAATACGTGGTCAAGCTGGTCTGCCTGCCGTTACCGACTTTTACCGAGTGAACTTTGCGAGTCCGGCTCCCACCCTCAGCGTAGTGATAGCGTTCACCGTCATCATCTTCATACTTGCGCCTGACCAGGCTGACAGCCTTGAGTTGGTTGTCCGTATGCCAGTGCAGAGTATTGCCATCGGCTAGCTGTTTCTGCAGACCTCCAGGCAAGAATCCCGTCCCGAATGCCAAGCCTTGGCCTTTCACAACAGCACGATTGCTGCTCCGGGCAACTTCCAGTTCGACCGTGCGCTGACCTTCTCCTGCGTTATGCCGAATCAGCCAGAGATTGTTCCCGTCATCATAGGAATACTCTTCCGTGTAGGGCGCCCAAACTTGGCCAGCGCTCGGGTCAGCACGGGCGCCTGATAAGGGATGATGCCGGGCCGCAGGTACCCGCTCTCGACCCGATGCAAAAACCAGACGGTTCAGCGTGTCATAGGCGTATCGCCGAAGCCCCGTGGTCTCCAAATTGTTATGCCATTCCGGATCCGCACCCTGATCATCGAGGCTCAGGATATTGCCGGCTGGATCGTGTTCGTAATGCAGATCACTGATCAGCAGGCTACCCAGAGGATGGCCTGCAGGGCGAGCGGTCAGGTGTCGCTTGAGGCGAGGGATTCGAGCGTCATATTCATATCGGTCGACGACGCCGTTACCAGTCATCTGCTCCAGCAATCTGGAATCCGCGGCATAACGAGACTCGCGCAAGGTGACGGCTTCCTCGACCTTGCCACCCTTCATGTAACGGACCCGCGTCTGCTCGCGTGCGCCGCTGATGCCGTAACGCTCGAAGGTAGTGACACCGGCGGCATGAGTGGTACTCAGCAGGGCGCCGGTGGCGTCGAGCTGATTCAAAACTTTCAGGGGAGCCTCAACATCTTCTTCTGTGGTACGAGACCAATCCGGCTGTTCTATTGCAACCTTCAAAAGGCATTGCTCGAACGCCAAGGATTGGCCCGTCAATGACAGGCCGAGAGATCGGTCGATGCCTGCGTTGTTGCAGGATTCCCACAAACGTCCAGCGAGATTGTGGGCCTTCCAGTACGCTTTTCCCGCAGGTGCATAGCTATAGCGTTCACGTACACGACCTGCGGCACCGGCAGCCGTTTCCGTCAACGACAGTGGCCGCCCACTGAGCGAGGCTGCTTCGTAGGTCATTGCAGTCGCCGTCTGTTGAGCATTGAGCGACCAGAACGGGCGCCCGGCACTGTCCAGTAAACGCAGGGAGAGATCGCCGTCTGCGGTATGCAATGACAAGGGTCGACCGTCAAGGGCAGTGACCGTAACCGCGTCGGCGTTTGCGGTCGCCTCGTTGAGCAAGGCTCGCGCACCGAATATCCGTGTTGCCCGGGTTGACGGATCCTTGACTGTACGTTCGATCAACAGGCGCGGCAAAACGCCCGGGGTACGCGCCGCACGGTAAAGCGTCAATGTACGGAAAGGGCTGGTGACTGTCGGCGTGCCTGCATGCAGCGCAGCTGCCTGTGCTCGCATTTGCCTGGTCGAACGCGCTGCCATGTCGTGCCTGCCTCGCGGTTCGAGAAGTGATCGGAAGCCATGCCACAAGCATCTGACCTGACACGCCACATGTCACCTGGCAAAAATGATAGTTCCGTGGAGCAAGGCTGCTTCCATCATTGACCGCACAAGCTGTCTAGCACGGGGCTTTCAGGCTAAAGTCCAATTGCTTTCCGAGCGATAATTACCTTTTGCGCAACAGTGCTTATCACTAAAGACGCTGTTTCCAGGGCATTAAACGGACTAACTTTACCCCCGTCCTCATAGCACTTGCCCCGCAAGAAGGTAGTTTTAAACATGTCCAACAGTATGGGTATTGCCAGCGTTTTCGTTCTGTCGTCCCTGTTGTTGTCGCCCCTGGCCATGGCCGAAGAATCCCCGGCTTTCGTAGCGCGTACTGCAGAACTTGCCGCTGTTCACCAAGACTCCCGCGAAGCCCTGGCACACAAGGCTGACGCCGGCAAAGACGCAGAACAGACAGCTTCGAAAGTTTCCAGCGACGCCAATGCCGATAGCTGATCGCGCGTCGCACCCGCTCCTGTTTTCCCTTGGCTACGCCATGGGCACCGTTGGTGCCGATATGTTAGCCTTTTAAAGCCGCTGCCGATCAGCGGCTTTTTTTATGTGCTCTAACTCTCAGCCCCGCCGTAACGTACACCTATAAAAAGACGCACATTCAAAAATAAAAACTGCCCCACCGTCAGACCAAAGGAGCTAGTACCGGTGCCTTCCGCGTTTCGTTTTACCCCGCTGTTCATTGCGTTGACTGCAACGATCCCCTTCGCCGCCCAGGCAGATGAAGACAAGGCTGATGGCTTCATCGAAGGCTCGTCCTTCAACCTGCATTTTCGTAATGCCTACTTCAACCGCGACAACCACAACGCCGGCGTGCGCGACACCCGCGAGTGGGGCCAGGGTGCGGTCGCCCGATTCGAATCCGGCTACACCCCGGGTGTGGTCGGCTTCGGCCTCGACGCCCACGCCATGCTGGGCCTGAAGCTCGACGGCGGTGGCGGCCATGCCGGCACCAGCATCCTGCCCGAGCACATCAAGGACAACGGTGAACTGGGCGCCGCCCCGCACTCGTTCTCCACGGCCGGTGCAGCGGTCAAGCTCAAGGCGTTCGACACCGAGTTGAAAGCCGGTGACCTGTTCATCACCAACCCGGTGATCGCTGGCGGTGAAACCCGCATGCTGCCGCAGACCTTCCGCGGTGTGAGCCTGACCAACCACAGCGTCTACGGCCTGCTGCTCGAAGGCGGCCAGGTCAGCTTCACCCACCCGTACAACCAGAGCGGTCACCGTCGTATCGACACCTACTACGGTTCGCTGGATGAGCACGACAAGAGCAAGCACCTGAACTGGGCGGGCGCGTCGTGGAGCGGTACCGAGAACATCACCACCAACCTGTACGCCGCCGAGCTGAAGGACATCTGGAACCAGTACTACGCTGACTTCGACTACACCTACGTGGTCAACGACCTGGTCAGCCTCAACCCGGGCGTGCACTTCTACCACACCCAGGACACCGGCCAGGCGCTGCTGGGCAAGATCGACAACAACACCTACAGCCTGCACTTCACGGTCAACGCCGGTTACCACAGCGTCACCGCCGCCTACCAGCGGGTCAACGGCAACACGCCGTTCGACTACATCAACCTGGGCGACAGTGTGTACCTGGACAACTCACGCATGTACTCGGACTTCAACGCCCCGAACGAGCGTTCGTGGAAGCTGCAGTACGACTACAACTTCGCCGGTATCGGCATCCCGGGCTTGAGCACGTCACTGTCGTACTCGCGCGGTGAGGCGGATCTGACCAAGGCCACCCAGGACACCAGCCACTACGACTACTACCGCGCCGATGGCAAGAACGCCATGCACTGGGAGCGGGACCTGGACGTGAAGTATGTGTTCCAGGAAGGTGACCTGAAGGATCTGGCGGTGCAGCTGCGCTATGCCACCCACCGTGGCAGCCAAGGCTATGCCTCGATCGACAGCAACAGCGACAACGATGAAGTGCGGGTGATCGTCGATTACCCACTGAACATCTTCTGACCTGAGACCGCTGGCGAGGGCTTTGCCCTCGTTTCGCGACACAAGGCCGCCCCTACAGAAATCCTGCAGGAGCGGCTTTGCCGGGGCGCCGGACCGGTCGGATTGGGCTGCAAAACAGCCCCACACGCATTTCCGTCGGACAAATGTTGTCCGACAATCCGCACTTCCCTAGAATGTCGCCCGCCGCAAATGGCCCTGCCTCAGCAGTAGCGCGCATGCCCACTCGATCACCGCGTTTCGCACTCTACAGGTCGCACCCCGAGCTGATCCTCAACCTGGGCAGTTGCCTTGCCGTGCTCGCCATCGTGGCCATCGTCAGCTACCTGCTGGCCCGCGAGCGCGAAAACGTCGAGCAATCGGCCATGCGCTCCTCCAGCAACATCGTGCAGTTGATCGAAAGCGATATCCTGCGCAATGTCGAACTCTACGATCAGTCCCTGCGCGGACTGATCTGGGCCGTGCGGCACCCGGAGGTATTGAAGGTTGCCCCCGAACTGCGCCAACAGATCCTGTTCAATCAGACCTTCGCCGCCCCGGTGCGAGGTGACATCCTCTGGCTGAATGCCAAAGGCGATGTGGTCGGTGACTCGATCAGCATCAAACCACGCCAGGCCAACTTCGCCGACACCCCGGCGTTCCAGGCTCATCGCGACAACCCGCACCTCGGCTTGTTCATCAGCCCACCCTTCAAGGCAAGGCTGGGCGACCTCGACTGGTGCATCAGTTTCAGCCGGCGCATCTCTGCAGTTGACGGCTCCTTTGCAGGGCTGGCCGCAGGCGCGTTGCGCCTGTCCTATTTCAATCAGCTGTTCCAACGCCTGGACATCGGTGATGAGAGCAGCATCAACCTGCTCAATACCGACGGCCAGTTGCTCGCCCGCCAGCCAACCCGGGACAAGGATCCGCTGATCGGCACCAACTTCGGCGACCGGCCCAACTTCAAACGCATCCTGGGAGAACGCAGCGGCAGCTTCACCGCCAGATCCAGCGTGTACGGCACCCAGCGTATCTATACCTTTGCCCGGGTTGCCGACCTTCCCTTGATCGTGCTCGTGGCGCATTCGGCCGAGGAAGTCTTCCAATCGTGGCGACGTACCGCCATCGTCGTCAGCGTCGCAACCGGGGTGCTGTGCATCGGCATTCTCTGGCTGACCCTGCTGCTGAGTCGCGAACTGCGCCGCCGCCACGAAGCCGAACAAGGGCTGGCGACCCTGGCCGCCACCGACAGCCTGACCGGCCTGGCCAACCGCCGCCGGCTGGACCAGGTACTGCGCCAGGAATGGTCGCGCGCGCAGCGCAACCGCAAGCCGTTGGCAGTACTGATGGTGGATGTGGATCACTTCAGGGCATTCAACCAGCGCCATGGCCATGCAGGGGGTGACCATGCGTTGCGTGAGGTCGCCAGCACGCTGCAACTTTGCATTCGCCGTCCGGCCGACCTGGCTGCACGGTATGGCGGCGAAGAGTTTCAGGTGCTCTTGCCGGAGACAGAGCTGGCCGGCGCATTGGTACTGGCTGAGCGCATCCGCGCGCAGGTCGAATCACTGGCGCCATTTGCTGACGATCATCACGCGGTGACGGTGAGCATTGGCGTCGGGGTCTATACCCCCGGCACCCAGCAAGATCTCACACAAGTGCTGGGTGCCGCGGACGAAGCGCTCTACCGGGCCAAGGCCAATGGCCGCAACCGGGTCGAGGGGCCGTTGGACTAGGAACGGGCGCGGGCGGCGTTGCGCAGCGCTTTCACCTGGTCGTGGTTACGCTGTACGCCCTGCAGTTGCTTCTCTACCAACGCATAGCTCGGATCACTGGCCATGCGGCCAAGCTTGACCAGTTTCTCGCGTGCTTCCTTGTAGGCCTTGAGAGCATGGTCTTCACCGCGCTCCACTTCATTGAGCACCGCTTCCTCATCCTTGCCGGTGACCATCGACTTGAGGTTGACCCAACCACGGTGCAGGTCGCCGCTGATGCTGGTGGAGGTTTCCGGGTCACCGCCCAGGCGGCGCACTTCGCTCTGCAGCTCAGCCGCCGCACTGGCGCATTCACCGGCACGCTGGACGAAGAAGGCTTTCAGTTCGGGGTTTTTCACGTCATCGGCCGAGGACTTGAAGCCTTTTTCGCCATCCTTGCTGTATTCGACCAGGTCGTTAAGTACGTCGATCACGTCTTTGTTGGGGTTGCTCATGGTACGAACTCCTTCGCAGGTGATAGTCATCAGTACCGGAGCAGCCTTCGTGCCAAGCCATGATCTAAAAATAAATCCTTTTAAATCATAAAGTTACGCTATATGAAGCGAAGCCTGAAAACGGCGTTATGCATGATTGCCGCTTGGGCGCTCGTGCAGATTGCAGTATGGTCGCCGCTCATTCACTGCCAGGCTTCGTCGATGAAACCGGAAATGCTCGAACTGCTGGTTACCCGCACCATGCCCTTTGGCAAATACCAGGGGCGGATCATTGCCGACCTGCCGGGGGATTACCTGGCCTGGTTCGCACGCAAAGGGTTTCCGGCGGGGGAACTGGGTGGGTTACTGGCCTTGATGCACGAGGTCGACCACAACGGCCTTGGCGATCTGCTGGTGCCGTTGCGGCAGAAGCACCGGCGCTAAGCTGTACCGGCCCTTTTACGGGACAAGCCCGCTCCTACAAGCAATCATGCTATCCCTGTAGGAGCGGGCTTGTCCCGCGAAAGGGCCGGCAATGCCAACAGAAGGCTTCAACCTTTCACAGGCACAACGGCCAACTCCACCCGCTCGCTCTTCTTGATCACCGCATACACCACTGCCGTCACCAGGCTTCCCGCGACAATCGCCAGCAGATACAACAGCGCATGGTTGATCGCATTGGGGATCAGCAACACGAACAGCCCGCCATGGGGCGCCATCAGCTTGCAGCCAAAGTACATCGACAGCGCACCGGTCAAGGCGCCACCGGCAATGCTCGCCGGGATCACTCGCAGGGGGTCCTTGGCCGCGAACGGGATCGCCCCTTCGGAAATGAAGCACAACCCCAGCGCCAGCGCCGCCTTGCCCGCCTCGCGCTCGCTCTGGGCGAACTTGCGCCGGGCGAGGAAGGTGGCGATGCCCAGGCCGATCGGCGGCACCATGCCGGCAGCCATGGTCGCCGCCATCGGCGCATAGCTGGAGGACGCCAACAGCCCCACCGAGAAGGCATAGGCGGCCTTGTTGATAGGCCCGCCGAGGTCGACACACATCATTCCGCCCAGCAGCAGCCCGAGCAGGATGGCGTTGGTGGTGCCCATGCTGTCGAGGAAGTGCGTCAGCCCTTCGAGCATGGCCGCCACCGGCTGACCGACCACGTAGATCATCACCAGGCCGGTGAACAGGCTGGCCAGCAGCGGGATGATCAGGATCGGCTTGAGCGCATCCAGGCTGCTCGGCAGGCGCGCCCAACGGGCGATCGCCTTGGCGCTGTAGCCAGCGAGAAAGCCGGCGACGATGCCACCGATGAAGCCGGCACCCAAGGTGCTGGCCAGCAGGCCGCCGATCATGCCCGGCGCCAGGCCCGGGCGGTCGGCGATTGACCAGGCGATGTAACCGGCGAGCAGCGGCACCATCAGCTTGAACGCCGCCTCGCCGCCGATCTGCATCAGCGCGGCGGGCAGGGTGCCCGGCTCCTTGTAGGCTTCGATGCCGAAGACGAACGACAGGGCGATCAGCAAGCCGCCGGCCACCACCATCGGCAGCATGAACGAAACACCGGTCAGCAAATGCTTGTAGACGCCGGTTTTCTCAGCCTTGGCAGATGCTGCCGATGCAGCATCCGTGGCACTTTCGACCCTGCCCTCGGCCAGGGCCTTTTCCAGGGTCGCACGCGCCTGCTTGAGGGCGATACCGGTGCCGCAGCGGTAGATACGCTTGCCGGCAAAGCGAGCCGTTGGCACCTCGATGTCAGCGGCCAGCAGCACCACATCGGCATCGGCAATGGCCTGGGCCGATAGCGGGTTGCGCGCGCCGACCGAGCCCTGGGTCTCGACGGTGAGCTGGTAATCCAGCTGTTGCGCCGCCTGTTGCAAGGCTTCGGCCGCCATGAAGGTATGCGCCACGCCCGTTGGGCAGGCGGTGACCGCGACAATCCGTACAGCCGCTGAAGGCACCGCGCTGACCGGTTGGGCAACCAGCACTTCGGCCTTGCCCGCGGCCTCGTCGAGGAAGCCCTCACGGTCGGCCAGGGCCTGTGCCGGGGTGCTCTGGTACAGGCGCTTGCCGGCGAAGCGCGCAAGGTCCACTGCCCCGGTGGCGACCACCAGCACCCAATCGGCCTCGGCGATCTGCGCAGGCGTCAGCTGGCGCTCTGGATGTTCGGCATCCTGTACCTCGACACTGCTGCTCCAGCCCCGGCGCTGGGCGGCAGCCGCCAGCAGGCGGGCGCTGAGCACGCTGGACACCTGCCCGTTGGGGCAAGCGGTGACAATGGCGATGTTCATCGGCAACCCTCTTGTTGTTCTGTCAGTTGCACGGCGGCCTCCAGCTGCGCGAGTTGCTCGCGGTCGCAGATGCCGAAGCCGACCTGGGTCACGGCCTGCGCGGCGATGGCCGTGGCACGGCGCAAGGTCTGCTGTGGGCATTCCGCTGCCAGCAGGCCGTGGACCATGCCGGCGACCAGCGAATCACCCGCGCCTACGGTACTCGCCACCCGCACCTGGGGCGGGCGCGCCTGCAGCGCCAGGCCAGCGGTAAACCAGCTGACACCCTGCTCGCCCGCCGACACCACCACATGCTCGACACCACTGGCCAGCAGTTGCCCGGCAGCGGCGCGCTGCTCGGCGGCGGTATGCACGGCCAGGCCCAGCACTTCGCCCAGTTCTTCGGTATTAGGTTTGACCAGCCAGGGGGCGCTCTGCAGGCCGGCACGCAGCGCGTCACCGCTACTGTCGAGGGCCACCTTGAGCCCGTGTGCCTGCAACTGCTCGAGCAGTTGGCGGAACCATTCGGGGCTGATGCCACGCGGCAGGCTGCCCGCGACCACCACCGCGTCGTGCCCGGACGCCACTTGCTGCAGGCGGTGCAGCAGCTCGGCGCAGGCGGCGGCGTCGACCTCTGGCCCCAAGCCGTTGATGTCGGTGACCCGACCATCGGCCTCGACCAGCTTGAGGTTGCTGCGGGTTTCACCGGCCACCCGCACGAAGCAGTCGGCAAAACCGCGCCGGGCGATCAGCGCCTCAAACGGTTGCAGGTTGTCGCGGCCCAGGAAGCCCCCGACAGTGACGCTGTGGCCCAGGTCGGCCAGCACCTGGGCCACGTTCAGGCCTTTGCCCGCCGCGTGGCTTTGCTGGTCGTGGGCACGGTTGACGTGCCCTGGGCGCAAGGCGTCGAGGCTGACGGTGATGTCCAGCGCCGGGTTCAGGGTCAGGGTGAGGATCTTGGCCATTCAGTAACGCTCCACCAACGCGCGAACCGCCGCAGCGCTGTCCTGTTGCAAGGCCTCGCGCGCCAGGGCGCGGGCCGTTTGGTGATCAGCCTGGCGCACCAGGGCTTTGACTTCGGCAATGCTGCGAGCGGCCACGCTCAGCTCGTCCACATCCAGGCCTAGCAGCACGGCCACCGCCTGCGGGTCGGCGGCCAGTTCGCCGCACACGCCTACCCACTTGCCCTCGGCGTGGGCCGCGCGCACGGTCATGTCGATCAGGCTCAGCACCGCCGGGTGCAGGCCGTCGGCCTGGGCAGACAGGCTCGGGTGACCACGGTCGATGGCCAGGGTGTACTGGGTCAGGTCGTTGGTACCGATGCTAAAGAAGTCCACTTCGCGGGCCAGCTGCGGCGCCAGCAAGGCGGCGGACGGCACCTCGACCATGATCCCGACCTGCAGGTCGGCGACCGGGGTTTCCAGGCGCAGGCGCTCGACCATGGCCCGCGCCTCACGCCATTCGTGAATTTGCCCGACCATGGGGAACATGATGCGCAGGGGCCGCTGATCGGCGGCACGCAGCAGGGCACGCAGCTGCTCTTCCATGATCTGCGGGCGCTGCAGGGTCAGGCGCACACCGCGCACGCCAAGGAACGGGTTTTCTTCGGCGGCGATCGGCCAGTAGGACAACGGCTTGTCGCCCCCCACATCGAGGGTGCGCACTACCAGTGGCCGGCCGCCCAGGCCGTCGAGTACGCGGCGGTACTCCGCTTCCTGGGTAGCGACATCGGGCGCCTGGGCGTGGGCCATGAAGATCAGTTCGGTGCGCAGCAGGCCAACGCCTTCGGCCCCCTGTTCCACCACCTTGTCGATACCGCTGCTCTCGCCGATGTTGGCGAACACTTCGATGGCGTGGCCATCGCGGGTTACTGCCGGTTCATGGCGCTGGGCCCAGGCGGCTTGCAGGCGTTGTTCGCGCAGGTCGCGCTCGGCCAGGGCGCGTTGCAGCTCTTCGGCGGGCGGCGCGACGCTGACCACGCCGCGCTGGCCGTCGAGCAGCAGCGGCGTGCCGGAAGCGAGCAGCAGGATCGCCGGGCCCGCACCGACCACCGCCGGGATGCCCAGGGCACGGGCGACGATCGCGCTGTGCGCGGTGGCACCGCCATGAGCGGTGACGATGCCGGCGACTCGGGCCGGGTCCAGACGAGCGACATCGGAAGGGCCGACCTCGCCCATGACCAGCACATAGGGTTGTTCCGGCTCGGCCTGGGCCTGCACGCCGCACAACTGGGCCAGTACCCGGCGACCAATGTCGCGCAGGTCGGCAGCGCGCTCGGCCAGCAGGGCATCGTGCAGGGCTTCCTGCTGGCGCGCTGCGGCTTCGATCACCGCCATCCAGGCCGCCGCCGCACTTTCGCCTTGGGCCAGGCGGGCGTCGACATCGTCGCTCAGGGCCGGGTCGGCGAGCATTTCCTGATGGGTGACGAAAATCTCGCCAATCGACTTGTCGCTGCGCTGCACCAGCGCCTGCAGTTCGCCATTCACGGCATTAAGCGCGTCGCGCAGCTTCAGGCGCTCCTGGGCGGGCGAGTCGCCGCGCAGTGGATAATCGATATCGCGCTCGACGCAGACATGCGCCGGGCCGCTGGCAATACCGGGGGAGGCACTGACGCCCTGGACGCGGCTGCCCGCAGTTGGGGCCTGGAGTGTTGAGGCTGCGCTGGCAACGACCGAGGCGGTGGTTTGCACCAGCGGCTCAACCTCTTCGCCCAGGCCTTGCTCAATGGCGGCCAGCAGCACGGGCAAGGCATCGCCGGCAATCGACGGTTCAGCGCTTAGCTCAAGCTCCTGACCACGGCGGGCGCCGAGGCTGAGCAACTTGCTCAAGCTCTTGATCGACACCGCCGGCTGCGCGCTGTCGAGCACACGCAGGCGAATTTCGCCCTCGAAACCCTTGGCCAGTTGCGCCAGCACCTTCGCCGGCCGGGCATGCAGCCCATGCGGGTTGGCCAGCACGATACGCGCAGTGGGCCAGTCAAGCGGTGCCTCACCGCCCAGCACTTCGAGCACCGCACGACTGCTGGTGGCCTGGTAGAGCGTTTGCCCACGGCCTTCGATCAGCACTTCACACAGGCGCTCGAGCAGCGCCTGGTGGGCTGCACCGAGGCTGGCCAGGCAGAACAGGCCATTGAGCGGCTGGTCGCGATATCGCAGGGGCTGCTGCGGGGTGATAAAGGCAAGGCCGGGTTGGCGCACCTGACGCTCGCTGTGCAGCCACCACAGGCCCTCGCCCAGTGGCAGGGGGTCGGCCTGTTGCAACACGCCCGCGAAGCCGCTATCGACGCAACCGGCGCGCTGCAGCAGACGCGCACCCCGCCAGGCCAGCTCATCAAAATCTTCAGCTGGCAGGTTCAGGCCGACCAGTTGCGCGTCCAGCGCCAGTTCCTGCGGCGCGCCTTGCAGCAGCTTGAGCAATGCCTCGGCTGAGCTGGCCCGGCGCAATGCCTCGGCCAGGTCGGTTTCGCCGAGGGCGCGGGTCAGCAGTTGCAGCAGGCGCAGGTGTTCGTCGGAACGGGCGGCGATGCCGATGGCCAGGTAGACGATCTGGCCATCGCCCCAGTCCACGCCTTCGGGGAACTGCAGCAGGCGCACGCCGGTGGCGAATACCAGCTCGCGGGTCTGCGGGGTGCCGTGAGGGATGGCGATGCCCTGGCCAAGGAACGTCGAGCCTTGCGCTTCGCGCGCCTGCAGGCCTTCGAGATAACCTTCGGCAACCAGGCCGTCGGCCACCAGCTGATCCGCCAGCAGGCGCAACGCCCCGGCCTTGTCGGCGGCCGTCTGGCCCATGGCTATCTGCTCTTTGGCGAGCTCGAGCATGACCTTCTCCTTTTGCAGCCCCAGCTTGGTTTTGATGCCGGGTACTGAGGTATTGTTGTGATATTCACAGAATCAGCCAGTTCGACAGCCTTGCACGGCAGGCAGCCGAGGCAGAAAAATTTATAGCTGAAACGTTTAATCTGACCAAGCGGCCACGTTACTCGATAATCTTCCGAGGAAAAAGCCCCATCCTGTCGGACAATTGCGACAATGGTCGCCTGCGCGTGGCGGCCAACACGGGTCAAACTACCCGGTCCTGGTTCCGTAGCCAGTCCCGGTAATAACAAGGAAAATTCGGTGAAACTCAGCGATATCGCCCGTCTGGCCGGTGTGTCAGTAACCACTGCCAGTTATGTCATCAATGGCAAGGCCGAACAGCAGCGCATCAGCAACAGCACTGTCGAGCGGGTGCGCGCGGTAGTCGAGGCCCATGGCTTCACCCCCAACCCGCAAGCAGCCGGCCTGCGCAGCCGGCACACCCGCACCTTGGGCTTCATTCTCCCGGATCTGGAGAACCCCAGCTATGCCCGCATCGCCAAACAGCTCGAGCAAGGCGCCCGCGCCCGTGGCTACCAACTGCTGATCGCCAGCAGCGACGACCAGCCCGACAGTGAGCGCCAGTTGCAGCAGCTGTTCCGCGCCCGCCGTTGCGATGCCCTGTTCGTCGCCAGCTGCCTGCCGCCGGAGGACGACAGTTACCGTGAGCTGCAGGACAAGGGCCTGCCGGTGATCGCCATCGACCGGCGCCTGGACCCAGCACACTTCTGCTCGGTGATCAGTGACGACCGCGATGCCAGCCGCCAGCTGGCCCACAGCCTGCTGGCCACCGCGCCCAACAGCATCGCGCTGATCGGTGCCCGCCCGGAGCTGTCGGTCAGCCAGGCCCGCGCCGGTGGTTTCGACGAAGCCATGCAAGGTTTCGGCGGCGTGGTCCGCCGCTATCAGGGCGAAGGCTTCAGCCGTGAATGCGGCCAACGCCTGATGCAGCAGCTGATCGACGAACAAGGCGGCTTGCCAGATGCCCTGGTGACCACCTCTTACGTGCTACTGCAGGGGGTATTCGATACCTTGCAGGCGCGCCCGGCCGATTCGCGTCAGCTGCACCTGGGTACCTTCGGTGACAACCAGCTGCTCGACTTCCTGCCACTGCCGGTCAACGCCATGGCCCAGCAGCACGGCCTGATCGCCGCCACCGCGCTGGAACTGGCCCTCGCCGCCATCGAGGAAAAGCGCTACGAGCCCGGCGTGCACGCCATTGGCCGGACCTTCAAGCAACGCATCAGCGCGGCCTGACCATGCGCCTGATCGACACCCACACCCACCTGGACTTCCCCGACTTCGACGCCGACCGCCCGCGCCTGCTGGCCAACGCGGCGGCGCGTGGGGTGGAGCGCTTGGTGGTGCTGGGGGTGTACCAGGCGAATTTCCAGCGGGTGTGGGACCTCGCCTGCGCCGAAGGCAACGTGCATGCGGCGCTGGGGCTGCACCCGATCTACCTGGAGCAGCACCGGCCGGAACATCTGACGCAACTGCGCGACTGGCTGGAGCGCCTGCAGGGTGACCCTCGGCTGTGCGCGGTGGGCGAGTTCGGCCTGGACTACTACCTCGAAACGCTGGACAAGCAACGCCAGCAGGCATTGTTCGAAGCACAGCTGCAAATGGCCTGCGACTTCGCGCTGCCTGCCCTGTTGCACGTGCGTCGCAGCCACGCTCAGGTGATTGCCACGCTCAAGCGCTACAAGCCGGCGCGGGCGGGGGTGATCCATGCCTTTGCCGGCAGTTACGAAGAGGCGCGCGAGTACATCAAGCTGGGCTTCCGGCTCGGCCTGGGCGGTGCAGCGACCTGGCCGCAGGCGTTGCGCCTGCGCAAGACCCTGCCGCGCCTGCCACTGGAAAGCATCGTGCTGGAGACCGACTCGCCAGACATGGCCCCGGTGATGTTTGCCGGGGAGCGCAACAGCCCGGAGCATTTGCCGGAGATTGCCGCAGCGCTGGCGGAACTGATGGGCCTCGAGGCTGAGAGACTGGCTGAGGCCAGCAGCCGTAATGCCTGTGAGCTTTTTGGCTGGTAGTACCCGCGAAGAGGCCGATACAGGCTACACAAGGCCGGCATTAGACTCTGAACGCCCCGATCAAGCGCTTCAACTCCACCACCTGCGTCGACAACACCCGGCTGGCATCCTCGGTCTGGCAAGCGCCTTGGGTCGTATCCTGCGCCGCCCGGTTGATCGCGACGATATTGCGGTCGATGTCATGGGCCACCGCCGTCTGCTGCTCGACCGCTGCGGCGATCTGCTGGTTCTGCTCGACGATGCCAGCCACCGCGCCAAGGATATTGCCCAGCGCCTGCTGCACCTGGCGTGCTTCATCGACAGTGCCCGCGGCCATCTGATGGCTGCTGCCCATTGCCCGCACCGCCTGCTCCACGCCGTCGCGCAGGCGCTGGATCATCTGCGCGATCTGCGCGGTGGAGTCCTGGGTACGCCGGGCCAGGGTACGCACTTCATCGGCCACCACGGCAAACCCTCGGCCCTGCTCACCGGCCCGCGCCGCTTCGATGGCCGCATTCAACGCCAGCAGATTGGTCTGCTCGGCAATGCTGCGAATCACCTCCAGCACCTGGCCAATGGCCTGGCTGTCATCGGCCAGCCGATTGATCGCCACGACGGTCTGGTCGATTTCCTCGGCGAGGCGACCGATGCTGTGTTGCTGGCTGGCCACCAGGGTACGGCCGTTGGCGCTTTCCAGGTTGACCTGCTGTGCACCGTTGGCCGCCAGCGCGGCACTGCGCGCCACCTCCTGCGCGGTGGCACTCATCTGGTTCATCGCCGTGGCCACCTGCTCGATCTGCTCACGCTGGCCACTGACCGCCTGATTGCTCCGCGCTGACACGGCCAGCACCTGCCCGGCCTGCTCCTCGACCGCGACCACGGTGCGCCCGACCTGGTCGATCAGGCTGCGGATACGGCGCACGGTTTCGCTGAAGCCCTGGCCCAGCTCACCCAATTCATCACGGCTATGGGCCTGGAAGCTGACCGTCATGTCGCCTGCGGCCACTTTGTCCATGGCACCGCCCAGCCGGCGCAAGGTGGCCCGGGTCGAGACATAGAAGCCGCCATACAAGTACAGGATCAGCACGAAGACACCGGCCAGCAGCGTGCCCAGGGCGAGCATGCGCAGGCGCTGCTCGGCCAGGCGTTCCTGCAACTGCCCCTGCAGGTGCGCGAGCACGGCCTCGTTAAAGCGATAGGTCTGCGCCATCAGTTCGCTGACCTGCTGATAGAACGACGGCCAAGGGGTATCGAGCGTATCCGCCACCACCACCTGCTCCTCGAACAAAGACGCAGCCTGCCTGACCGTCGCCTGGCTGGTTGCTGCCGCGGCCTCCAGACTGGTCTTGGCGGTCCGGTCCGTGGCCAGGGCATCATCCAGCCGCAAGGCATAGTCGGCGCCAAGGCGATCAAGGCGTTGCAGCAGGTCTTCGAAACGGGCACTGCCGGCAGAGTCGATAAACCCCCGCCCCAGAGCAACGGCGCCCATGGCCCGGCCTTCACCCAGAGCCTGGGTGACTTGCGCCGTGGCAACCCCGAGCAGTTCGCTAAACTGGCGCACCGAAGCCTGGCGGTCCTGGCTCAGTCCGGACTGGCTGACCACCTGCTTGCCCAGTATCTGGGCCTGGGCCAGCAGTTTGTCGAACAGCGCGGCCTTGTTCTGCAGAGAGGATTCCGCCCGGGCACTGGCAAATGCAGTGGCCAATTCCTCGAGTTTGCCTTGGGGTACCGCCTCATCCCCTTGCAGCGTGCGCAACTGCGCCTGGACCTTGTCCTGCAAGGCAGCGATACGCGTCTCAAGGTCCCCCGCCTGGCCAGACTGGCCAAGCACGGCATTAACCTGCAACAGGTTACCAAGCGCCTCCAGGTCGGCGCGCAGGGTCAGGCTGTCCGCCAGCGGGGCAATGCCCTGCAACTCGGCGCGGGTGGCATGGAACTGCTGGTAGGCATCGCGCACCAGATAAAAACTGGTGGCCAGCATGGGCAGGAAGAACAGGACGCTGACGAGGCTGAACTTCTGGCCGAAGCTCAGCCGATTCATCAATGCGATGGCCGGGTAGAGCAGACGCTTCACGGGGCACCTCCATGGATTCTTGTTGTTATGCAGAGATAGCACTAGGCCACTTGTATAACGCAGATCGAATCGGAGGTTTGTAACTTAAGGTTAACCGCTGCCCGCGAAGGCGCTCACACCAGCACTGTCCACAGGGCAAACCCTGCATACCACAACACCGCACAACGCAGCAGCAGCTCCCACAGGCTGTCCAGACGCCCCAGCCCGCGCTGGGGGTCTTCTTCCTCGGGGATATCATCGGCAATGCGCCCGACCCTGGCCACCAGGTGCCCGGCGCTGATATGCCAGTTGAGCAGCTCGTGCAGCATCACCCGCATCACCGCGACAAAATTGCCGACCAGCGCGAAGCTCAGGGCGAGCATCCGCACTGGCAGCCAGTCCATGACATGCCGCAGCTGTTCGGCACGGGCCTTGAGCGCAGGCTGGCGGCTATGCTCACCCGTCAGTGCCAGCAGACGGTAGGCCAGCGCCGCGCCAGGGCCGAGCACGAAGTACCAGAAGATCACCGCGAAGAAGCTCTGGTAGGCCTGCCACAACAGGTAACCTTGCACACGCACCAGCAGGCTGTGGGGCTCGTCGGCCGCCAGGCCCAGGTCGCGCTCGGCCACATGCAGCGCGGCCTGGTCGTCGCCACGCCGCCAGGCATCGCGGAATGGCCCGAGGGAAGCCTTGGCATCACCGCGCCCCAAGCTGTAGATCAGCACCAGCAAGTGCACCGGCAGAGCCAGCAAACCGTAGGCCACCGGGTCCAGCACGTGCAGCAACAAAACCAGTACCGCCACCGGCGCCAGCACCAGGATCGCCAGTGTCCACCAGGGATGCACTTTGCCGCTGCGCTCCAGTCGCACCAGCTCGCCCAGGAAGAAGCCGTCTCGTTGTACCTGATGGCGCAGCGCAGAGAACTTCTCTACCCACAGCGCCAGTAACAGCACCAGAAAACTCATGCTTTGTCCTCGTTGTCCCTCACGGCCTTGCGGTAACGCGCCCAGTCGAAGGCCGGGCCGGGATCGGTTTTGCGCAGCGGAGCAATGTCGCTGTGGCCCTGAATACGGTCAAGGTCGATCACCGGCCAGGCGGCCTGGATCTGCCGGGTCAGTTGCTCCAGCACGGCGTACTGGACATCGGTATAGGGCAGATCGTCGGTGCCTTCCAGCTCGATCCCGATGGAAAAGTCGTTGCAACCCTCACGCCCGTCGAAACAAGACACGCCGGCATGCCAGGCACGGTCGAGCAACGACACGAACTGGGTCACCGCCCCGTCACGCTCGATGAACAGATGCGCCGAGACGGTCAGGTGGCTGATGCTGGCGAAGTAAGGATGTTCGTTCGGGTCCAGCCGGTTCTGGAAGAACTGCTGGACCTTGCCGTTGCCGAAGCAGGACGGCGGCAGGCTGATGTTGTGGATCACCAGCAGGGAAATCGCTTCACCCTCCGGGCGGGCGTTGAAGTTCGGCGAGGGGCAGTGGGTGATTCCGTTTCCGTGGAACCAGCCAGTGGCACGGTCCAATTGCATGAGGCAGATCCTGAAAAACACCGGTACAGAGCTGCAGTATGCCTTGCACGCGGGCGGCAGTGCATGTGAATGATTGTAATGTCGTCGGCTCAGTGCACCTGTTGCTGGCGCAGGCCTCCGAGCACGGCTTCCAGTGCCCGCTCGAACAGCAGGCCATCATCCAGCAAGCGCGCCTCGCCTCGGCGCAGGGCCTGCGCCAGACCGGCCGAGTTCCATTCGCGCACCTTCATCCCGGTACGGTTGGCGAAGACCAGGCGATCGCTGCTGTCGATGCGCGCGACCAGCTTGCAGCGCAGCGGCTCGTCGTCATCGAGCACTTCTACCCAGGTGCCGATCCGCAAGCGCTGCACCTGGCGCAGCTCCGCCGCGTGCTCATCGAATTGACGCAGTGGCGCGCAGGCGGACTCTTCGGCGATGGCCAGCACGATGTCTTCGGCCACCAGGACTTCGACCAGTTCATGGCTGCCATCTGGCTGTTCGGCCCCCGCACACGCACGCAAGTGCAGTTGTTCCAGTTGCAGGAAGAATTCGCGGGTGGCCGCCGAGTCCAGCGCCACACTGGCCAGGCCGTTACGCAGTGACTTGAGCAGGCCTGGCACTTGTTGCAGTAACACCTGCGGCGGTTGATGCGGGGCGACACTGGCTAGCAAGGTATCCATGGTCGCCAGCGCCTGCTCCCAGGCTGGGGACGCTTCGCCCTGCTTCAGCCAGGCCAGCAACAGCACCTGGCTCCAGGCCTGCACCAGCATGTGCACGACCGCCTGCGGTAAGGTGCGCCCACGCAAGCGCTGGTTGAGCGCCTGCTGCACCTGCTGGCGGGCCTGCAAGGCACGGGCACGCCCTTCCTCGGCATCGCGCGTACGCTGTTCCAGCAGTTCGTTGCGCCGGCGCTCGTCCTGGCTGAAGGCGAGAAATTCCTCCAGCAGTTCGGCGAACAGCGAGGCATCTTCGGTGAAATCGTTGAGCAGCCGCTGGACGATGCGCTCCACGCGCAGATGCAGGCTGTCGCGCAGGCCTTCGCTGCCGGTTTCCCAGCCGATCGCGGCAGCGGCAATCTCATTGAGCAGGCGCCGTGCCGGGTGGCTGGTACGGCTGAACAGGCCTTTGTCCAGCAGCGCTACCTTAAGCAGCGGAATGTGCAGGCGAACGATCAGGGCACGCAGGCTCAGCGGCAGGTTGTCATCGGCGGCGATGTAGGCGAACAGCAGGCCGACCAGGTTGATCATGTCCTCGTCGGCACAGGCGATGCGCCGGCGCGTACCGCTGCGCACGCTGACCCGCAGCAGCAGTTGTTCAAGTTGCTGCCCCAGGTCGAAGTCGTCATCGTCAATCGTGGCCGGCACATAATGCTGCAGGTGCGTAAGCAGGCGCAGCAAGTCGGCGGTGCTGATCGGCTCTGCACTGGCAGCGGCTTGCAGGCGCGGGGCGATGTGCCCTCGGCAAGGCGCCAGCAGGCCTTCCAGCGAACGCATGAAGGCCTGCCCGGCACTGTCTGCCCCCATGGCATCAGGCTCGCGGTTGGCCGGCACGCGCCGCGCACTCAGGCGGCGGTCTTCGGCGCGCCGACGCGGTGCTGGCTGCAGCTCCGGCATCACGCCCGCAGCGGCCAGCAACTGGTTGGCTTCAGCATAAAGCACGTCGATGTCACGCAGCACATAGCGCTCGAACAGCTTGAGCAGGATCAGCTTGACCCGCAGGCCCACGCCCAGGTTGCGCCCGGCATCGAGGAAATAGCCACACAGCGCAGCAGGCCCGAACGGGTTCTGTAGTTCGTCGAAGCTGCGCGCAAGCAGGCACTGCAAACGCATGCCCAGTTGCTCGAGGGCGAGGCCATCACGCGACAGCACCCGGGCAACCATGCCGTCGACGGCGACGGCACGCTCCCTGTACGCCTGATTTTTCGACGCCTGCTGGCCCAGCGGGTCGAACTGGCCGATCCGGGCGAAGGTGTCGTAGAAGATATCGAGAAAGCCGCGTTCGATGTGCTTGCGCTTCAGGCGCAGGTCCCGCATGGCCTCGAAGTACAGGTTCTGGTCGAAGCGGTCGGCTGCCCGATCGGCCATTTCGAAAAGCGTGTCGTCGGCATTGTCGAACAGCGCCTGCAGGCCCTGGCGCAGTTGCAGGGCAGCCTTGTCACGCACTTGCAGAAGCAACACCGGGAGGCAAGGCAAGGGCGTGCGTGCGCCTCGATCGATGGCAGCCGCCAGGGGCACCACCTTGCCTTCTTTATGCATCCCGGACTCCTTGCTGGGTAATGTATTCGACAGCGCGAAAAATCGTCAAAGCTATGACGCCAATTGTTAGGCGCCATTATCGGTAAAAATGCCGACAGCTGCCAGCACTCTTCACTGGCCGGCAAGTGACTCTGTTTTCGGGAAAATGCTCATTTGATCTGACCAGTGGTCACCTGCAAGGCAAGCTGTACACGGCGTAGCCCCCCTGCCCTATAATCGCCGGCATCTAGCTTGTGGAGCCGACCATGCCGAACCTACGCCTTGCCGACCTGACCGCCGAGATCGAAGCCAATGTGCGCCGTGCACTGCTGGAGGACATCGGCAGCGGCGACATCACCGCGCAGCTGATCCCGGCCGAGCGCCTGGCCAAGGCCACCATCATCACCCGCGAAGACTGCGTGATTGCCGGCACCGCCTGGGTCGATGCCGTGTTCCGTCAGCTTGACCCGCGCGTGGCCGTGCACTGGCAGGTGGCCGATGGCGAGCGCGCCACCGCCAATCAGCCGCTGTTCCACCTCGAAGGCCCGGCGCGTTCGCTGCTCAGCGGTGAGCGCAGCGCACTGAACTTCCTGCAGATGCTGTCGGGTGTGGCCACCCGTGCGCGCTTCCTGGCCGACCTGGTCGAAGGCACCCAGGTGCAGCTGCTCGACACCCGCAAGACCCTGCCGGGCCTGCGCCTGGCGCAGAAGTACGCAGTCACCTGCGGCGGTTGCCACAACCACCGCATCGGCCTGTATGACGCCTTCCTGATCAAGGAAAACCACATTGCCGCCAGCGGTGGCGTGGCCGAGGCCGTGGCGGCTGCGCACCGCATTGCCCCGGGCAAGCCGGTGGAAATCGAAGTGGAAAGCCTGGATGAACTGCGTCAGGCGCTAAATGCGGGCGCCGACATCATCATGCTCGACGAGCTGACCCTGGATGAAATGCGCGAAGCGGTGCGCATCAACGCTGGCAAGGCCAAGCTGGAAGCCAGTGGCGGGGTCAACGAAACCACCCTGCGCGTGATTGCCGAGACCGGCGTCGACTATATCTCGATTGGCGCCATGACCAAGGATGTGAAGGCCGTGGACCTGTCGATGCGACTGAGCCTGTGAGCGAATCGCAGGCATGAAAAAACCGGCCAGATGGCCGGTTTTTTATTTCCTGAATCAGAACGAGGCGTTGGCCAGGCCGTCCAGGTAACGCTCGACGTCCAGTGCTGCCATGCAGCCGGCACCGGCCGAGGTGATGGCCTGACGGTAAACGTGGTCAGCCACATCGCCCGCAGCGAACACACCTTCGACGTTGGTGGCGGTGGCGTTGCCTTCACGGCCGCCGGCAACCACCAGGTAGCCGTCCTTGAGGGTCAGCTGGCCTTCGAACAGCGAGGTGTTCGGGGTGTGGCCGATGGCGATGAACACGCCGTCGACCTTGATTTCGTCGCTGCTGCCATCGTTGTTCTTCAGGCGCGCACCGGTCACGCCCATGTTGTCACCCAGCACTTCGTCCAGGGTGGCGTTGAGCTTGAGCTCGATCTTGCCTTCGGCAACTCGGGCGTTGAGCTTGTCGACCAGGATCTTCTCGGCGCGGAAGGTTTCACGGCGGTGCACCAGGGTCACCTTGCTGGCGATGTTGGCCAGGTACAGCGCTTCTTCCACGGCAGTGTTGCCGCCGCCGACCACGGCGACCGGCTTGTTGCGGTAGAAGAAGCCGTCGCAGGTGGCGCAGGCCGACACGCCCTTGCCCATGAACGCTTCTTCCGACGGCAGGCCCAGGTAACGGGCGCTGGCGCCGGTGGCGATGATCAGCGCGTCGCAGGTGTACTTGCCGCTGTCACCCTGCAGGGTGAACGGCTTGTTGGCCAGGTCGACGGCATTGATGTGGTCGAAGACGATTTCGGTCTCGAAACGCTCGGCGTGCTCCTGCATGCGCTGCATCAGGGCCGGGCCGGTCAAGCCGTGGGGGTCGCCCGGCCAGTTGTCGACTTCGGTGGTGGTGGTCAGCTGGCCACCCGCCTGCATGCCGGTGATCAGCAGTGGCTTGAGGTTGGCGCGGGCGGCGTAGACCGCGGCGCTGTAACCGGCAGGGCCGGAACCAAGGATGATGACGCGCGAATGACGTACTTCAGACATGTCGAACTCCTGTCGAGCGGGCCCAACGGGGCCGCCAGCTGGAAATTAAAAAGGACCTGCGCAGCACTTGGGGAAGTGCTACAACGCACAGGCCCTGAAAGCGGAAAGTTGAGCGCACTGTAGCGAGGTGGCAGAGATTAAGGAAATATCCTTCGACAATCCACCTCATAGGCATCCTCTATCTGCGAATTTCACCTGGGCAAACGGCCCTGGCGCATTTGTTACAGCCGGTTTCTTCATGTCCGCCTGCCTTTCGTCGGCGCGGCAAACTCGGTAAGGTCAGCGCGTTTTCCCTTCTCTGCGGAGTGTCCCGATGCAAGCCCCTGTCCTCTCCGGCCCCCAGTACCTGCGCGAAGGCCTGAAACTGGTGCTGAGCCCCAACCTGCGGATGTTCGTGCTGTTGCCGCTGGCGATCAACCTGCTGCTGTTCGGCGGCCTGATCTACTTCGCCGGCCACGAGTTCAGCCTGTGGCTCGACGCGCTGATGCCGACCCTGCCCAGCTGGCTGAGCTTCCTTTCCTACATTCTCTGGCCACTGTTCGTCGCCTTGCTGGTGCTGATGGTGTTCTTCACCTTCACCCTGGTGGCCAACGTCATTGCCGCGCCGTTCAACGGCTTTCTCGCGGAAAAGGTAGAAGTGGTGGTACGCGGCCAGGACCCGTTCCCGGCGTTCAGCTGGGGCGAACTGGTGGCCATGGTGCCACGCACCTTCAGCCGCGAGATGCGCAAGCTCGGCTACTTCCTGCCACGGGCCATCGGCCTGTTCATCCTGTCGCTGATCCCGGTGGTCAACGTGATCGCCGCACCGCTGTGGTTGGTGTTCGGCGTGTGGATGATGGCCATCCAGTACATCGACTACCCGGCGGACAACAACAAGATGAGCTGGCAAGACATGCTCGCCTGGCTGCGGCAGAAGCGCTGGCAGTCGATGGGGTTTGGCGGGATTACCTACCTGGCCTTGCTCATTCCGGGCGTGAACGTGTTGATGATGCCGGCGGCAGTGGCGGGGGCCACGCTGTTCTGGGTGCGTGAGCGCACGTAGTAGATATGTGGCACCTGCCTCGGCTCTGTTCGATCTTCAATGCGCTCAAGGCCGCACCGTCGTGGCCTTCTAACCACTGGAGATCAAAGATGGAATTCACAGACGTCAAATCGAAAGACTTCATTGAGCTTGCGGGAATCCCAGAACATCTTCAGGGCAAGGTCATCGCCGAGCAGCGAGTAAAGTGGCGGCTGCACGAGGCTCTGCAAGCCAATGACATCCATGAGCCAATCGAGCGCTTGCACTACACCACCTGGGACTCCAACAGCGGCGCGGTCAACTACAGCCAACCCCTGGTGGAGTTGCTGGTCGATGCAGTACTGCAAAGTGAAGCCCCCACTATCGGGCCAGCCGGAGGCATCTTCACCGCTCTTGGTGTGAATGGGGAGGAGTTTCATGTAGCTGTCGATCTGGCAGCTGTTCACGACGCCGTCTCGACCGTCTACCGGCACATCAAGCAAACCGAACAGGCCGATTGACCTACACCCTGAGCAAAGGGGCCAGCCTGAGCCCTTTGCCCTCTTGAGCCGTTATCAGTGGCTCAACTGGCTGGAAAACTGCCCCACCGCATCCACCACCTTCTTCGCCCCTTCCTGGATCTCGACAATCACCCCACCGGTATCCGCAGCCAGCGCCAGCCCTTGTTCGGCCTGGCGCTTGCTGGTGTCGATGATGTCCACCGCCGCCTGGGCCAGCTGCTCGTTCTGCTGCACCACCTTGGCAATCTCCTCGGTGGCGCTGCTGGTACGCGAGGCCAGCTGCCGCACTTCGTCGGCGACCACGGCGAAGCCCCGCCCCTGCTCGCCGGCGCGGGCGGCTTCGATGGCGGCGTTGAGCGCCAGCAGATTGGTCTGCCCGGCGATGTCGCTGATGGTCTTGATGATTGCGCCAATCACCTTGGACTGCCTGTCCAGCGCCTGGATACCCTCGGCAGCCTCCTGCATGGAGCCTTCCAGCCCACGCATCACGTCCACGGTCTGGGTCACCACATCGGTGGCCTTGCGAGCGCTGCTGTCGGTCTCCAGGGAGGTGTTGTAGGCAATGTCGGCAGCCTGCGCCACCGCCTGCTCCTGATTGACCTGGTCGGTGATCACGGTGGCGAACTTGACCACCTTGTACAGCACGTCATGGGCATCGAAGATCGGGTTGTAGGACGCCTCCAGCCAGATCGTGCGCCCATGGGCGTCGATTCGCTTGAAACGATCGGCCACGTACTCGCCACGGCGCAGTTTGTCCCAGAATGCCTGGTAACCCGCCGAGTTGGCTTCCTCCGGTTCGCAGAACATGCGGTGATGCTTGCCACGCACCTGTTCCAAGCTGTAGCCCACCGTCTGCAGGAAGCGGTCGTTGGCAGTCAGCACCTCGCCGTTGAGGCTGAATTCGATCACGGCGGTGGAGCGCATCAGTGCCTTGATCAGGCTCTCGTGCTCACGCGAGGCTTCAATGGTCCGGGTCAGGTCGCTGGAGTGCATGGAAAAATGCCTGATCCGGCCATCCGCGCCCTTCACCGGCTGGAGGATCGAACGCAGCCACGCCTCCTGGCCATTTCCGCGCAACAGGCGGAAGGCACCGTTGAGGTGCTCGCCACGGCTGATGGCGTTCTTCATGCGCTGGTAGAAGTCGAGCGTCTTCACATGCGCTGGCACGATTTCTTCGATGTTGCGGCCAATGAGTTGCTCGGCGCGGTAGAGCATTTCACTCTCGAAATTGCCGTTGACCTGCTTGATGCGCCCCTGGGGGTCGAGCTGCAGCACCAGCATCTCGCTGTCGAGGCTGCTCTTGACCTGCTCGACGGCCATCAGCTCTTCGCGCAGTTGCTGGATTTCTTTCTTGAGCTTGCTGTTGAACATCACCGCACTCCCGGAGCGCATCAAACCGATTCGAATGCATCTTCATCGGCTGCGCCGCGTGCCGCTTGAGCACCCTGCAAAGAAATATTCACACAGGCGAAACTGCCGGAAATCAGGCGTCACTTGCGCGTCACAAGGTTGTCATGTGAGCGCAACGCGGCAGGTGGACACTTTTTGTCATGAATACATCTGCCCTACGTATCTGCCTTGTCAGCGAAACCTTCCCACCCGAAATAAACGGTGTGGCCAATACCCTTGGCCGCCTCAGCGAAGGTTTGCGACAGCGTGGCCACCAGGTGGAAATCGTTCGCCCACGGCAAGCCAACGAGGCACCGGCGGACGATGACCAGGGCCTGTTGCTCTGCCGTGGCTGGGCACTACCCGGCTACCCCGGCCTGCAGTGGGGCGAGGTGTCGATGCACAAGCTGTTGCGCCGCTGGCGCCGGCAGCGCCCGGACGTGCTGTATATCGCCACCGAAGGGCCATTGGGCTTGAGTGCCCTGCGCGCTGCCCGGCGCCTGGGGGTGGCCGTGGTCAGCGGCTTTCACACCAATTTCCCGCAATACTCCGGCCAGTACGGCCTCGGCTTGCTCGCACGCCTGCTCACCCATTACCTGCGCTGGTTCCATCGGCGCACCGCCGCCACCTTGGTGCCCAGCGTCAGCCAGCGCCTGGAACTGGAACGCCGCGGGTTCGAGCGCCTGGCCTTGATGGCCAGGGGCGTCGATGCCAGCCTGTTCAACCCGGCCCGACGCAGCCAGGCGTTACGCGAAAGCTGGGGGCTCGGCGCAGACGACATCGCCGTGCTCCACGTCGGGCGCCTGGCCGCGGAAAAGAACCTGACGCTGCTGCAGCCGTGCCTGCACGCCTTGCAGAAAACTTATCCACAGCGGCGCCTGCGCCTGGTGGTGGTGGGTGATGGCCCGCAGCGGGCAGCCCTCGAACAGCAGATGCCGGATGCGGTGTTCTGCGGCGCCCAGCGCGGCGAAGCACTGGCCGAACACTACGCCAGCGGCGACCTGTTCCTGTTCCCGAGCCTGACCGAAACCTTTGGCAACGTGGTGCTCGAAGCCATGGCCTCGGGGCTGGCCGTGGTCGCCTACGATGAAGCTGCCGCGGCCCAGCACATCCGCCATGGCCACAGCGGCGCGCTGGCGATGCCTGGCGACCAGTGCGCATTCATCGATGCCGCCTGCTGGCTGCTGGAAGAAAGCGAAACCCTGCGCCGGGTTCGCCTGAACGCCCGCCAGCATGCCAGCCGCCAAGGCTGGCCGGCGATCGTCGAGCAATTCGAGTCGCACTTGTTCAACGCTTGCCACACGGCACCTGCCGGCAGCCAACCGACAGGCGCCGCGCTGGCGATCAAGCCAGAGTCGTCAACGCCTCACGGCTGAACGGCAGCACATCCGCTTCACGCCCTTCGCGCACCTTCTGCGCCCACTCGGCGTCCACCAGCAGGGCACGGCCAACCGCCACCAGGTCGAACTCTTCGTCGCCCAGACGGCGCAGCAAGCCTTCCAGGCTGGCCGGCTTGGCAACCTTGTCAGTGGCGACCATGAACTGCAGGAACTCGCCATCGAGCCCCACGCTGCCGACAGTGATGGTCGGCTTGCCGGTGAGTGTGCGAGTCCAGCCGGCCAGGTTCAGCTCGCAACCTTCGAACTCAGGCTCCCAGAAGCGCCGGGTCGAGCAGTGGAAGATATCCACACCCGCCGCCGACAGCGGTTCGAGGAAAGCTGCCAGTGCTTCCGGCGTTTCCACCAGACGTGCGCTGTAGTCCTGCTGCTTCCACTGCGAGAAGCGGAAGATGATCGGGAAGTCCGGCCCCACGGCAGCGCGCACGGCCTCGATCAGCTCGATGGCAAAGCGCGAGCGGCCGGCCAGGTCACCGCCATATTCGTCGCTGCGACGGTTGCTGGCCTCCCAGAAGAACTGGTCGATCAGGTAGCCGTGGGCGCCATGGATCTCCACGCCGTCCATGCCGATGGCCTTGGCATCGCGGGCCGCTTGGGCAAAGGCGGCGATCACGTCGCGGATGTCGTCATGGGTCATGCCATGCACCAGCACCTGGCCGTCCTTGACCTTCTCGCTCGGCCCGTAACCCGGCACGCTGGCGTCCGGCTCGGTGCCCAGGCGGCGCACCATGCCGACGTGCCACAGCTGCGGCACGATACGGCCGCCTTCGGCATGCACTGCGTCGACCACCTGCTTCCAGCCAGCCAAGGCATCTTCACCATGGAAGCGCGGCACATTGGGGTAGCCGTTGGCTGCCTTGTGCCCGACCGTGGTGCCCTCGGTGATGATCAGCCCCACGCCTGCCGCAGCACGGCGGCGGTAGTACTCGACCACGCCGGCGTGTGGCACGCCACCCGGGCAGAAGGTACGGGTCATGGGCGCCATGACGACGCGGGTCGGCAGCTCGAGCGCGCCGAGGGTGAAAGGCTGGAACAGGGGGTTGCTGGGCATGGGGCGCTTCCGTCTGGGGTAGGAAATGCGCCTGAGGTTAGGGGGTGCGAGAGGCTGGGCCCAGCATTATTGATTTGAGTGATTCTGGTACATCGCCGGGGCCGCTTCGCGCCCCGGCAAAAGATCAATTCAGGGCTTTCTCGATGGCCTGGATCACCACTGGATCGTCAGGAGTGGTACGCGGGGCAAAGCGCGCCAGCACCCGACCGTCCTTGCCCACCAGGAACTTTTCGAAGTTCCAGGTTATGTCACCAGGGAATTCCGCCCCCTCACCCGCCAGCAGACGGTACAGCTGGTGACGCTCATGGCCATTGACCTCCAGCTTGGCCCCTAGCGGGAAGCTGACGCCATAGTTGAGGCGGCAGAACTCCTGAATTTCCTTCTCGCTGCCCGGCTCCTGGCCGGCAAACTGGTTGCAGGGCAGGCCCAGAACATTGAAGCCCTTGCCCTTGAATTGCTGATGGAGCTTTTCCAGCGAAGCGTATTGCGGCGTCAGGCCACACTTGGAGGCGACATTGACCACCAGCACCACCTGGCCCTTGAACGGTGCCAGGGGCAGGTCCTCGCCGTTCAGCGCCTTCAACGTCAGGTCATGAAATGCACTCATGATGAATCCCCTCTCAGGTTCCCGGTTGCCGCAGGGGGCAAATTTCGCCCACTAAAAAGGCGCTCTTCCAAGCCGCGCACCTCCCGCTGGGGAGGCATGCCGGCTTGTCCGAGCGCCTGGCGACTTTCTGAGCTTAGCGCAGAAAATCAGTGGTGATGGCCGCCTTCACCGTGGATGTGACGGTGAGCGATTTCTTCTTCGCTGGCGTCACGCACGTCGACAACCTTGACCTTGAAGTTCAGGCGCTGGCCAGCCAGTGGGTGGTTGCCGTCAACGGTGATGTCGTCGCCGTCGATGTCGCGGATGGTGACGATCTGCATCTGGCCGTCTGGCGCCGATGCGTGGAACTGCATGCCGACTTCCAGTTGGTCGACGCCTTCGAACAGGCTGCGATTCAGGGTGCTGACCAGCTCGGCCAGGTATTCGCCGTAGGCGTCTTCCGGCTCGATGGCAACTTCCAGCTCGTCACCGGCTTGCTTGCCTTCCAGGGCTTTTTCCAGGCCTGGGATGATGTTGGCGGCACCGTGCAGGTAAACCAGCGGCGCACCGCCGGCGGAGCTGTCGATGGTCTCCCCGGCGTCGTTGGTCAGGGTATAGTCGATGGAGACAGCCTTGTTGGCGGCGATCAGCATGGGGCAAGACCTTTTGCAAAAGTATGTAGAGCGGACAAGTGTAACCAAGGCATCGCCTGAATGCGACCGCAGCGCGGACGAGGGGCGACCCATCAGTCGGATCACCGGCTTCCAGCAGGACGAAGAAGGCCACTGGGTGGTCGAGCTGTCCTGCGGCCACACCCAGCACCTGCGCCACCAGCCACCGTGGCAGGCACGCCCGTGGGTGCTCGACGCCGAACAGCGCGCCGAGCGCATCGGCCAGCCATTCGCTTGCGGCTGGTGCGCACAAGGGGCCGATAGCGCTACCCTTGGCCGTTGATTCCTTGCACCGCTTATTTCGAGAAGCACGCATGCAGACATTTTTCATTGCGCCGACCGACTTTGGTGTCGGCCTGACCTCCATCAGCCTGGGCCTGCTCCGCACCCTGGAACGCGCCGGGCTCAAGGTCGGTTTTTTCAAGCCGATCGCCCAGCCTCATCCCGGCGACACCGGCCCGGAGCGTTCCACCGAACTGGTCGCCCGCACCCACGGCATCAAGCCACCGGTGCCACTGAGCCTGGCCCAAGTCGAGCGCATGCTTGGCGATGGCCAGCTGGACGAGTTGCTCGAAGAAATCATCCGCCTGTACCAGCAAGCCTGTGTCGGTAATGACGTGGTGGTGGTCGAGGGTATGGTGCCGACCCGCCACGCCAGTTACGCCGCACGGGTCAACCTGCACCTGGCCAAAAGCCTGGATGCCGAAGTGATCCTGGTTTCCGCCCCGGAAAACGAAGTGCTCAGCGAGCTGTCCGGGCGGGTCGAACTGCAGGCCCAGCTGTTCGGTGGCCCACGCGACCCGAAAGTGCTGGGGGTGATCCTCAACAAGGTGCGCACCGACGAGAGCATGGCCGACTTCGCCACCCGCCTGCGCGAGCACTCGCCACTGCTGCGCGGCAACGACTTCCGCCTGCTCGGCTGCATTCCCTACCAGCCCGAGCTGAACGCCCCGCGCACCCGCGACGTGGCCGAACTGCTCGGCGCCCAGGTGCTCAACGCCGGCGACTACGAGCAGCGGCGGATGAACAAGATCATCATCTGCGCCCGCACCGTGGCCAATACGGTACCGCTGCTGACACCGGGGACCCTGGTGGTGACCCCGGGCGATCGCGATGACATCATCCTGGCCGTGAGCCTGGCCGCAATCAACGGCGTGCCCCTGGCCGGCCTGCTGCTGACCAGCGACAGCAAGCCTGATGCTCGCATCCTCGGCCTGTGCCGCGGTGCCCTGCAGGCCGGCCTGCCGATTCTGTCGGTCAGTACCGGCTCCTACGACACCGCCAACCTGCTTAACTCGCTGAACCGCGAAATCCCGGTGGATGACCGTGACCGCGCCGAATTCATCACCGACTTCGTCGCCAGCCACCTGGACGCCACCTGGTTGCACCAGCGCTGCGGCACGCCACGGGAAATGCGCCTGTCGCCGGCGGTGTTCCGTTACCAGCTGATCCAGCGGGCACAACAGGCCAACAAGCGCATCGTCCTGCCGGAAGGTGCCGAGCCGCTGCTGGTGCAGGCCGCAGCGATCTGCCAGGCGCGTGGCATCGCCCGTTGCGTGCTGTTGGCCAAGCCCGAGGCAGTCGAAGCCGTGGCCCGTGCACAGGGCATCACCCTGCCGCCGGACCTGGAGATCCTCGACCCGGAACTGATTCGCGGGCGCTATGTCGAGCCGATGGTCAACCTGCGCAAGAGCAAGAACCTCAACGCGCCCATGGCCGAGCAGCAGCTGGAAGACCCGGTGGTGATCGGCACCATGATGCTGGCTCTGGACGAGGTCGATGGCCTGGTCTCGGGCCTGGTGCATTCCACCGCCAACACCATCCGCCCGGCGCTGCAACTGATCAAGACCGCGCCCGGCGCCAGCCTGGTGTCGTCGGTGTTCTTCATGCTGTTCCCCGAGCAGGTGCTGGTGTACGGCGACTGCGTGATGAACCCGCACCCCAGCGCCAGCGAGCTGGCCGAGATCGCCCGGCAGAGCGCCGAGTCGGCGCAGGCCTTCGGCATCGCACCACGGGTGGCGATGATCAGTTACTCGAGCGATTCGGCCAGTGACGAGGAAGTGGAGAAAGTACGCGAAGCCACGCGCCTGGCACAGGCGGCGGAGCAAGGGCTGCTGATCGACGGGCCGCTGCAGTACGACGCCGCTGCCAACCCGCAGGTCGCTCGCCAGCTGGCCCCTGAGAGCGAGGTGGCCGGGCGGGCGACGGTGTTCGTGTTCCCTGACCTGAACACTGGCAACACCACCCACAAGGCGGTGCAACGCAGCACCGACGGGGTCAGCCTGGGGCCGATGCTGCAGGGGTTGCGCAAGCCGGTGAACGACTTGCCGCGAGGGGCACAGGTGGACGATATCGTCCATACCATCGCCTTGACGGCGATTCAGGCCAGCAGCATCCGCTGAAATGAAAAAGGGCAGGCCGTTACCGGCCTGCCCTTTTTCATTGCGCCGTACTGAACGGCTTACGGGTACTGCTGAACCTGACCCTGCTGCTGGTCATACTGCTGACCTGGAATAGGCTTCAGGTTGACCTCTACGCGGCGGTTCTGTGCGCGACCATTGGCGTCGGCGTTGCTGGCGATCGGCTGGTCCGGGCCCATGCCGCGCACCGTTACACGCGAAGCATCCACGCCCTGCGAGGTCAGGTAGGTGCTGACAGCCTGCGCACGGCGCTGGGACAGGTCCATGTTGTGCTGGCGGCTGCCGGTGCTGTCGGTGAAGCCCACCACTTCGATGGTGTTCTGGTTGAACGACTTGAACGAGTTGGCCAGGTTGTTCAGCGGGTTGTAGAAGCTAGGCGAAATGTTGGCCGAGTCGGTGGCGAAGGTGATGTTGCCCGGCATGATCAGCTTGATCTGGTCGCCCTGGCGCTGAACTTCGACGCCCGTGTTGGCCATTTTCGCGCGCAGCTCGGCTTCCTGCTTGTCGGCGTAGTAGCCGTAACCAGCAGCGGCGGCGCCGACTGCGGCAGCGCCGATCAGTGCGCCCTTGCCACGGTTGTTGTGGTTGATGGCGGCACCGGCAACAGCACCGGCCAGCGCGCCCAGGCCGCCGTACTTGGCGGTCTTGCTCATGCCCGAGGAATCGCCCTGAGCCTGGCCTTGACTGTCATAAGGATTCTGCCCGGCGCAGCCAGTCATCAGGGCTGCAACGGTTGCGACGATAATCAGACGACGCATGGTGAACATGGACAAGCTCCTACAAAAATTCGTGTGTTCGGCAGATCGCAAAGGGATCTATGCCAGGCATAGATCGCCAGGATACGGAAAAATTCCATGAAAGGCTTTTCATCCAGGCTCAAACCCGTACGAAGGGGTTCTCGCGCATCTCGTCGCCGAGGCGCGTATCCGGCCCGTGGCCGGTGACCACGATAGCGTCTTCGTCCAGGCGATACAGCCGCTCCTTGATCGAGCGAACGATGGCGCGCTGGTCACCGCCCCACAGGTCGGTACGGCCGATGCCGCGACGGAACAGGGTGTCGCCGGCGATCAGCAGCTTGGCATCGGCGAACCAGAAACTCATCGAGCCTGGCGTGTGCCCAGGCGTGTGCAGGGCCACGCCACAACCGCAGGCGAGTTCCTCGTCATCGCCCAGCCAACGGTCTGGCGACGGTACTGGGGTATAGGGCACGCCGAACATCTGGCATTGCATTTCCAGGTTGTCCCACAGCGGCTGGTCCTGCTTGTGCAGGTGCAAGGTAGCGCCGGTGAGTTCCTTGAGCTTGCCCGAAGCGAGGAAATGGTCGAAATGCGCGTGGGTGTGGATGATGCTCACCAGCGTCAGGCCATGGGCCTGCAGGCGGGCGAGGATCTTGTCCGGGTCACCGCCTGGGTCGACGACAATGGCCTTCTTGCTGACGGGGTCGCCAATCAGTGTGCAGTTGCACTGCAAAGGGCCAACGGGGAAAGTTTCGCGGATCAGCGTGGTTGGGGCAGAGTTCATGAGGGGCTCCTGGCGGCTGCCGGGATGGTAGCGTGGGTCTGGGGTGCCTGTCTTGGGGGGGCTCACAGGCGCTACAGATGTTGTGGCAGGCACCTTGCAGCCCTGATGCTATGGCAAATACAACCTGAACAACCCACCCCCAAGCGCGCCACCGTTGGCAATCTCGATTCGCCCACGCACGCCGTTTCGCTCATGCAATGCCGCAATCCGCGCCGCGAAATACAGCCCGAGCCCGGTGCTGCCGCTCTGCGAGTCGATACCCTGCACGTAATCCTGCTGGCGCTCGAGCATCCGCGCCGGGTAACCCGGGCCGTCGTCGTTGACGCTGATGACCAGGTGCTCGTCTTTCTCGCCGATGCTGACCAGCAGCGCATGGCCGGCATAGCGGGTGGCGTTGGTGATCACATTGGCGATCACCGAGGCCACCAGTTCGCGGTCGAAAAAGCCCAGCGGGTTGTCGGTCTCGACACGCCAGGTGGCGAGGATGTCGTTGTGCTGCAGCACTTCCTGGTGGGCCGCCAGCTGCGCTTCGATGAAGTCATCCAGCTCGTGGTAGTCCGGGCATACCGGCAACTGGTTCACCCCCAGTTTGTACAGCCCCAGCAACTGCACCAGCATGCCATTGAGATGACGGAACTCATGCTCGATCACACCCTGCTCAGTACCGCTACGCCACTCTTCAGGCAGCCGTGCCAGCCACTGGTCATGGGACTGGATCAGCGCCGACAGCGAGTTCTTCAGGTCATGCACGGTGGAGGCGATCACCGTGGAAAAATCCAGCCCCTGGTTATCCTGGCTCATGCGCCGAAGACCTTGATGTGCAGTTTGCGGTAGCGGTCGTAGCGGCTGTCGCTGGCCGGGATGCCAGCTACGCGGGCCAGGCAGTCGCGGCATTCCTGCTGGATTGCCGGCGGTGTCACCTCGCCACCGATGCGCAGCAAGGCCTGCGCCGTGTTGAGCGCGATACTGATGTTTTTCGGTTGCAGCGACAGGGCCTTGCGGAACATCTGCAAGGCCTCGTTGAGTTGCCCGGCCTGATAGCTGCGCACACCCTGGCGGTTGAGGTCGACCGCTTCGGTGACCGCGCCCAGTACGGCTGGGTCGTTAGTCAGCTTGGCCACGCTCTGCATGACCTTGGGGTCGTCGCCGTAGGTTTCCACGCAGCCCTTGAGGATGCTGCCGCCAGCTGCTTCCTGGCCGAGCGATTGCAGTTGCCTGGCCACGGTCAAGGCCGCTTCGACCGAGAAAAACTGGTCCATCTTCTCCAGCCGCTGCATGGCCTGCTCGGTGAGCTTGGCGGCGGTTTCGGGGTCGCCCGCCTGCTGCAGGCTGGCGGCCTTCATCAGCCGGGCACGCACTTGCAGGCCCTGGTCTTCGAGGTTGTCTTTGGCCACTTCGCTGAGCACGGTGTTGATCTCGACCCGGGCACGGGCATCCAGGCCGAAGCCGGCGTTCTTGCTCATCAACGCCTGGACCAGCCCAAGGTTGCTTTCGGCATCCTTGTAGCGCGAACTCTGGCCCTGATTCACCGCATGGCGGAAGGCCTTGGAGGCGCTTTCGAAGTCTTCGTTATCCAGCGCCAACTTGCCCAGGGCGGCCTGTCGGCGCACTGCCAGGGGCGACAAGCGTACCGCTTCTTCGAGCATGCCCTGCGCACGCTTGGTTTCGCCTTGAGCGACCAGCACTTCGGCCATGCCATCGTACAGCCCGGGCATGATCGGGAATGCCTTGAGTGCCTGCTCGTAGACCCCCTGGGCCTGGGCGTACTGCCCGCGCTTGTGCATCAGGCTGCCGAGTGCCGAATACACCCAGGGTTGCGGGCGACTGGCGAGGATGCTCTTGAGAAACTTTTCCAGCTCATCGAAGCGGTTGAGGTCACGCAGTGCGTCGGCGCGATAGCGCAGGCACAACGGCGCGAAACGCGGGTCCTTCTTGCACAGCTCGGCACACGCCGCCAGCACTTCGGCCGGGCGACCACGGTCGAGTGCCTGCAGAATCGGCTTGAGCAGGGTCTTGCGCTGGGTCAGTTTGTCCAGGCGCTGGGCCAGTCCCACGCGGTTGAACGGCTTGGTCAGGTAGGCATCCGGCTCATGCTCAAGGGCACTGAGCACAATGGCCTGGCTGCTCTCGGCCGTGACCATGATGAACACGCACTCATGGCTGATCAGCTTGTCGAGGATCAGGTCCTCAAGGACCTGCTGGCCGTTCTTCTTGCCGTCGCCGAGGTGGAAGTCCTGGAGGACATAGTCGTAGCGCTTCTGCCCGCACATGCGCAAAGCCTGCTCGCCACTGTCTGCGGTGTCCACATCGCGCACGCCGAGTTCGCGCAGCATGGAACGGGTCGACGTGCGAAAATCGGTGAAGTCGTCGACGATCAGAAAGCTCTTTTGCCCGTACTGCAGCATCAACACGACCTGTATTGGAAAGATGGGTGGATGGCGCGAGGCGATGCATACCGCCGAAACTTGTATCGGCAGCCGGTCAGGAAAGATGAGGGTGGAGAATGCAGCGCACTCACTCGCTAACGGAACCATGGCTTTGCGCCATCATTTTACCGTGCCATGCCCCTTGCGGCCAGCTTCAGGCCAGCAAGCCCAACGACTTGGCGCGTGCCACTGCCTGGGTGCGACGCTCCACCCCCAGCTTGCTGTTGATATGACTGGCATGGGTCTTGACGGTATGCAGGGAGATGAACAGCCGCTCGCTGATCTGCTGGTTGGAGCAGCCCTGGGCGATCAACTCGAGCACCGCCAGCTCGCGACCACTCAATGCTTCAGTGGCACTGCATGTAAGTGCCACAGGCTCTGGCAGACGCGCCAGCAGTTCGGCCTGGGCCTGGCAGGCTGGTTGCGCCAGTAGTTGCTCACGCAACCACGAAGGGTGCAATTCGATCAGTCGCTGGAAAGGCTGCACCACCCCGCCCCGGGCTGCGCTCAACGCCATGGGTAACAGCTGCGCTGCCTGTGTTTCACGACCCTCGCTCAACAGCAGGTCGACCCACTGCGACAGTGCGTGCAGAGTGAGCATCATGCCGCCACTTGCCTGCCCGCGTTCGGCCAACGCGCACAGACGCGCCACGGCGTCTTCGCTGCGCTGCTGCACACGCTCAAGCAGGGCCTGCTGCAGCTCGATATGCAACGGCAGCAAAGGGTGAAACTCTGGGGCCGCCGCAGGGTGCTCGCCGCCGTAGGTCTGCCCCAGGCGTAGCAACCAGGACTCGGCCAGGTCGATACGTCCCTGCGCGAGCCACAGCTCGCACTTCACCAGGGTGATCATTGCCAGGTAGAAGATCGGTGGCACATCCCAGATGTGCATCAGCCGCTCCGCCTCGGCCAGTTCGGCGAACGCCTCGGCATACTGGCCTTCACGGCCATCGAGCGAAGCAATCACGCAATGGCCGATCAGCACGCTGATGTCGCGACAGGCGCGCGCCTCGCCCAGCCCTGCACGCAAACGTGCGCGCCCTTGCGCGGGTTGCAGGCGCGCCACCAGCAGGTAGCCCTCGTACAGGGTCAGCCGAGCCCGCACCGCGTACAGCCGCTGGGCCGACAACCCGTGCAGGCGTTGCAACCCCTGGCGCACTTCATCCAGCGCCCGCAACACCTCGCCGCGGGCATGCAGCACCCGCGCACGATCGTAATGCGCCAGCGCCTCGAACAACGGGTTGCCGACACGTTGCGCCAACTCCAGCGCTTCGCGGTTCCAGCCACGGGCACGCCAGAAGTCGCCGTCGGCAATGGCCAGGTTGGACAGCGTCGACAGGCACACCAAGCGTTGACCATAGCGCTTGCTCGGCAGGCTCTGCAGCGCTTCGCCGCAATAGGCCAGGGTCCGTTCGCGGTCGCCCCGGCCACGGGCAATGACCCCGCTCAGGGCCAGCCACTGCGCCAGCATCGACTTCTGGGCAGTGGCTGAAGGGGCGGGCAAGAAACGACTGAGGTAACCGGCCAGCTCCTCTGCGGCATCCAGCTGGCAGGCCAGGCCCAACGCCCAGCTGTACAGCACGATCAACCGCGGCGTGCTGATCAGCAGGCTGTCGGGCAGGTCCATCTTCCAGCGCAACAGCATGCCGACGTTCTGCTCAGCCAGCAGTTGTTCTTCGGAAAGGCTTTGCACCAGGTCGGCTGCAACATCCAGATGGCCGGCACGCAACGCCTGTTCCACCGCCTCGTCGAGCAACCCCTGGGCCTGGAACCAGCGGCAGGCACGCAGGTGCAGGCGCGCCAGCGGTTCGCTGGACTGGCGGCTGCGCAGCAAGTCGGAAAACAGGTGATGGTAGCGATACCAGTGGCCATGCTCGTCCAGCGGCACCAGAAACACCTGATGCGCCTGCAGGTAACGCAGGATCGCGTCACTGTCGTGACGGTCACGCAACGCATCGCACAGCGCCGCGCAGAAGCGCTCCTGGCAAGCCGTGTCGACCAGGAACGCCTGCACGTCCGCCGGCAACATCACGATGACTTCTTCCAGCAGGTAATCACGGATCAGCCCTTCACCACCGTGCAGGGCCTGGGGCAAGGCATGCTCGTCACCGGATTCGCTGGCAGCCAACTGCCAGAAGCGCAGCCCGGCCACCCAGCCATCGCTGCGTAGAATCAGGTTATCCAGCGCCTGACCGCGCAGCCCCGTGGGCTGGCGGCCGATCACCGCCAGTGATTCGTCCGCTGTCAGGCGCAGATCCTGCTCGCCAAGCTCGACCAACTGGCGCGACAGGCGCAGCCGCGCCAGGTGCCAATCCGGGCGCTGGCGGCTGGTCACCAGCAGTACCAGGCCAGCGGGCAAGTGATTGAGGAAGAACTGCAGGCAGCGATCGAGTACCGGACCCTGGGCCAAGTGGTAGTCGTCCAGCACCAGCAGCAAAGGCGTATCGGCCTGGAGGTAGAGCGCCAACTCGTCGAGCAAGCTGTCGATCCACTCTTCGAACGCAAAGGGTTGATGGCGCTGGCGCATCTTCAGCAAGCCCATGGCTTGCCCCCCCAAAGCCGGGCAGTACTGCTGCAGCCCTTCGAGCAGGCGTTCGAGGAAGCGGCCGGGGTCGGCATCCCGTTGGCTCAGGCCGAGCCAGAGGCTGCGCCAATGGCTCGGAAGCGACTCGCAGAATTCGATGGCCAGGGAGCTTTTGCCAAAGCCTGCGGGGGCGTTGACCAACAGCAGGCGCCCGCCAAGGCCACTCTGCAGTCGCTGACACAGATGAGCACGCGGCACGTGGCCTTCCGGCTGTGGCGGCCGGAAGAAGCGCCCGTCCAGCAAGCCCAGGGCCTGGCTGGCGAATCCATGCGTACGGGACAGATCTGTCATGGCCGGCTCGTTCTGTTGGGAAGACTACGGCGGTACGGATGCTTGCGAGACTAGCGGGTAATGCAACGCATTTGAAGATGATGGGCGCCACTTGCCTGGAAAAGACTGCGACAAAAAGCAACATGGCTGATGGACAGCGGCTGATGCGGGGCTTTGGCGAGGTATTCATCGGCCTTATCGGCAGGCCAGACAGAAACGCCCCGGCAAGCCGGGGCGTTCTGGGAGGGTCACACGGAGTTGCAGGTTTTCAGCTTAGCGGATACCCGATTGGCGCAGGGCGGCTGGCTGGAAATCGGCCTTGCTGGCACTGAAGCCGAAGTCGTAGGCACGCTTCTCTTCGTTCTTCATGCCCAGGGCCAGGTAGCGGCCCGATTGCAGGTCGTAGATGGCTTCAAGGGTGTACCACGGCACCTGCACGTTGTAGTACGGCTGGGCATGGGCCTCGGACACGCGCCACAGCTGGCCGCGGCCGTCATACTGGTCGATCACCGCAGCTTGCCAGGTGTCTTCGTCGATGTAGAAGTCACGCTTGGCGTAGATATGCCGCTGGCCCGGCTTCAGCGTCGCGACCACGTGCCAGACACGGCGCAGCTCGTAGCGGGTCAGGTCCTGGTTGATGTGCCCGGCCTTGAGGATGTCGGCGTACTTGAGCTTGGGGTCATCCAGTTTGAAGGCGTTGGAGGCGATGTACATCTCCTTCTTGCCTTCGAGCTTCCAGTCGTAGCGGTCTGGCGCACCGTTGTACATATCCAGGTTGTCCGAAGTGCGCAGGCCATCGGCTGCGGTACCCGGGCCGTCGTACGACACCTGCGGGGCCTGGCGCACACGGCGCTGGCCGGCGTTGTAGATCCATGCCTTGCGCGGTTCCTTGACCTGGTCGAGGGTCTCGTGCACCAGCAGCACGGTACCGGCCAGGCGAGCCGGAGCAGTCACCTCCTGCTTGAAGTAGAACAGGATGTTGCCCGGGTTGTTCGGGTCGTAGTCCTTCATCCGGTCGCGGAACACGAACTGGTCCTGGAAGTACACAAGGCTGTACGACCCGTTCTGCTGCGGCGTGGCCTGGGTAACCAGGCGGGTGACGCTGCCGCCGCGGTAGCGGGTGATGTGGTTCCAGATCACTTCCAGGCCGCTTTTCGGGATCGGGAAAGGCACGGCAGTCTGGAAGTTGTTCAGGCCGTTGCCGCCTTCGACCAAGGTGGTCGCGGTGGCGTTCTTCTTGATCGCGGCGAACACATCGTCAGGCACCGTGGAGCCACGGTGGGTCTTGTAGACCGGGATCTTGAAGGTGTCCGGGTAGCGCTTGAGCATGGCCAGCTGGCCCGGCGAGAGCTTGTCCTTGTACTGATCGGCGTTCTGCGCGGTGATGGTCAACAGCGGCTTGTCACTGCCATAGGGGTCGGCAAGGAAGCCCTTGGCATCGACGCTGCCTGCGGTCTTCGACAGTGGCTCCCAGGGGCCGATCGAACCATCGGCGTTGCCGGCCTTTTCCGCGCCCATCGGGGTCAGGGTGCTGCCAAGTTTTGCCGCTTCATCGGCGGAAACCGCAGCCATGACGCTGGTCGCCAGCAGGGACAGGCCCAGTACACCGGCTTGCAGCAGACTTCTGGTCTTGTTCATCTGTGTCTTCCTGGATCAGTGTTCTTAGAAGTTCACGCCGAAGCTGAGAGCGACGAAGTCGCGATCATCCACGGTGCTGTACTTGCCGTCGAAGAAGTTGGTGTACGACAGGCTGGCGGTATAGGTGTTCTGATACTCGGCATCCAGACCCAGGCTGACGGCCTTGCGCCCTTCCTCGAAGTTGCCGCCAGGGCCCGGCGAGTAACCGGAGACGTCATGCGACCAGGCCACGTTGGGCTTGAGGTTGACCCCGGCGAACACGTCGTTGTAGTCCCAGATGACCCGGGCGCGGTAACCCCAGGAGGTGCTGGTGGTGTAGCCGTCGTTCTCGCACTTGCGGTTGAGGTTGGCGGTCGAAGCACCGGCGCCGGCACCAGCGATGGTGCTGGCGTTAAGCGCCTGGCAGGTGTCGGCGCCGCCGGTTGCGGGCAGCGGGCCAGGGCCGAATACCGGGTCACGACCGTAACGGGTATCGTGCGCGTTCTCCAGGCCACCCACATGGGTGACGCCCAGTTCACCGACCACGGTCATGCGGCTGGCGCCCATCACCTGGTCGAAGAAGTGCGTCAGGGTCGTCTGGAACTGGGTGATTTCCTTGCGACGATAGCCGTGCAGGTCTTCGCCTGGCGTACCGGTGAGCAAGGAAGCATTGCTCAGCGCGCCACCAATCGGGCGTACACCAGAGAACAGAATGTCGGTGGTGTTCAGTTGTACCGGTGCGTTCGGCCGGTAGCTGACTTCACCGCTCCAGGCGGTACCCGTGGGCAGTGTGGTGGAGAAGCTCAAGCCATACAGGCGAATGTCCTCGGGGTACTCGACGAAGTACTTCGAATTGCCTGCCACGATCAGCGGCGCCAGCGAACGCAATTGCGCCGGCAACCGGCTGAGGTTGGCGAATACCGACGGCGAAGCGCCGGTAGCGCTGAAAATCGGCGCGCGGCTGTGGTAATTCATGAAGTAGGCGCCGAACTCGGTGTCGAGCGGCTCGAACATGTAGCGCATGGCGACGCCAAACTGGCCACTGTCACGCGCATCGCGGTCGGCACCGCGAGCTACCAGTACACCTTCCTGGTTGATGTTTACGCCTTGAGTGGCCAGGAATTGCTGGGCAGCAGCCGGCACCGTGCGGCTGCTGTTGAGCACGCGCAGGTTGTCGGTGCAGCCGTCGGCGATGATATCGGGCTGGGAGAAGAAAGTGCCGCAGTTGTCGACGACGGTCTGGTCCCACTCGATCTGGTAGAAGGCCTCGGCCGACAGGTTGTCGGTCAGGCTCTGCGAGATGTAGAACATGTTGACCGGAATCAGGCCTTCCTTGATCTCCGCCCCCGGACGACGGAACGCGGACACATCGATCGGGTTGATCGAGTTGATGCCGCCGCCGATGAAAGTGCTCTCACCCCAGCTCACCACCTGCTTGCCCAGACGTACCGACCCCGGTTGATCACCGATCGAGTAGTTGTGGTAGACGAAGGCGTCGAGCAGTTGCGAACCCGCCGACTTGGCACCTTCCTTGCGGCCCGAGTCGCTGATGTCCTTGAATTCGCGGCTTTCGTCCTTCAGCTCGAAGTCGTACCAGTACTTGCCACGCAGGAACACCCCGGTGTCGCCGTACTTCAGCTCAAGGTCGTGGATACCCTTGAAGATCTTCGAAAAGGTCTCGCCCTTCTTGAAGTTCAGGTGGCCGTCGTCGGAGGTTTGCGACAGGCCCTTGCCACCGTTGTTGACCCCGATCAGGTTCTGGTTGGGGTTGGCAGTGGACCAGCTGGCGCCGACGGAGAGCGACGAGTCGAACTGGCCTTCGATTTCACCAATGTTGAAACTGACAGCGAAAGCAGGACTTGCGAGCGTGGAAGCAAGGCTGACGGCCAAGGGCAGCTTGGCCCGGCGCCAGAACAGGTTTGCAGATTTCATCGACGCTACTCCATGTACTTTATTGTTATGGCAGTGAGTCCTTTCAGAAACGGCCCGAGCGACCGGTGTGCAGGTTTGCCCTGCAGCGGCACGTCTTGCGCGTACCGCTCTCCCCATTCCTGAAGATCCCCTGGCCCCGACTATAGCCAGCAGGCTCAGGTGCTTGATCCCTCTAAAGTGTGATTTGCGCACCCGCTGCCAAATCGCCCCGGTGTTTCCCGGGTAGCGCATCGGCCGTGCTGAAGCATGGCCGATTTTTTTCGTTTGGCAAGGCCTAAAGCGGTCTAGAATGCGGGTCACACACCGTCGTGCGCGCCCCGCAGCGGGGTTACAACGTAGACAGGAAGGCGCTGTTACTGGCCTGCCACTGGACGATGTCCTGGCGGATACGCTTCTTGTCGATCTTGCCGACACTGGTCTTGGGAATTTCAGTAACAACGGCAATCTGGCTGGGAATGGCCCACTTGTTGATGTGTCCTTCCTCGACAAAAGGCTTGAGATGCTCCTTCAGCGCCTTGGCATCGATCGCCTTGTCTTCACGCACCACCAGCAAGGCGAACGGGCGCTCGCCCCATTGCGGGTCTGCCACCCCGACCACCGCCACTTCGCGCACCGCCGGATGACGGCTGATCAGGTCCTCGAGGTCGAGCGAGGAGATCCACTCGCCGCCGGTCTTGATCACATCCTTGATACGGTCGCGGATATCGATGTAACCCATTCCGTCGAGGGTGGCGACGTCGCCGGTGTGCAGCCAGCCGCCGTGCCACAGCTCCTCGCTCTTTTCCGGCTCCTTGAAGTAACCCATGGTCAGCCACGGCGCACGCAGCACCAGTTCGCCCTGGGTCTCGCCATCGGCCGGGAGGAAGTTGCCATCGCCATCGATGATCGCCGCTTCCACCAATGGCACCGGAACGCCAGCCTTGATGCGGTAGGTAACACGCTCATCCTCGCTGCCGGCCTGCAGCTCGTCATTCAGGTGCGCGGCGGAAATCAGCGGGCAGGTTTCGGACATGCCGTAGGCGGCGGTCAACTGGATGCCGCGGGCCAGCGCGGCCTTGTACAGCGAGCTGTTCAAGGCACTGCCGCCAATGATGATCTTCCAGCCGCCGAAGTCCTGGCCCTGGGCATTCGGGCAGTTGAGCAGCATCTGCAGGATGGTCGGCACACAGTGCGAGAAGGTGACCTTCTCTTCGCGCCACAGCTTGACCAGCATGTCCGGCTCGTAGCGGCCCGGGTAGACCTGCTTCATGCCGAGCATGGTGGCCGCGTAGGGGATGCCCCAGGCATGCACGTGGAACATCGGCGTGATGGGCATGTACACGTCGTTGCTGCCGAGCAGGCGCACGCTGTCGATGCTGCCGGTCACTGCGGCTTCGGCCAGGGTATGCAGCACCAGCTGGCGGTGGGTGAAGTAGACGCCCTTGGGGTTGCCCGTGGTGCCGGTGGTGTAGAAGGTGGTGGCCACTGAGTTCTCGTCGAAATCCGGGAAGTCGTAGCGTGGGCTGGCGGCGGCGAGCAGTTGCTCGTATTCGCCGATCAGGTTCGGCAGGTCGGCGGTCTTGTCCGGGCCATCGGTGATCAGCAGGGTCTTGTCGACCGTGGTCAATTGCCCGGCGATGGCCTGATAGAGGCCGACGAAATCACTGTTGACCAGCACGAAGCGGTCTTCGGCGTGGTTCATGGTGTAGAGGATCTGCTCGGGCGACAGGCGCACGTTGATGGTGTGCACCACCGCGCCGATCATCGGGATGGCGAACATGCATTCCAGGTAACGGTGGCTGTCCCAGTCCATCACCGCCACGGTGTCACCGGCCTTGACCCCGGCTGCGGTCAGCACGTTGGCGAGGCGGGCGATACGCTCGGCGAGCTGTGGATAAGTCAGGCGCAGCTGATCGCGATAGACGATCTCGCGGGTCTTTTCGTAGCGGCTGCCAGACATCAGCAGGCGCTTGATCAACAGAGGGAAGTTATAGGCGCCCTCGGCGGGCTTGATGATGCGGGTCTGCAACATGGTGATCCCTTTTCTGAAAAGCATGCCGAACAAGTCTGGATCTACTGTAGTAGCTCAATGTGACGGTCAAATCAGCCGAAGGAATGATTTGGCGGCGCAAGGTATGAGTGGCATTGTGCGGGGAGATGGATCAACCCCTGCCCTGCCTCCGGAGCTTCCCTGATGCCCAGCTTGCGCCGTGCCGTGTTTCTCGACCACCAATCCCTGGACCTTGGCGACCTTGACCTGTCGCCGTTGCAGCAGCAGTTCGACGAATTCGAGCTGTTTGCCGCCACCCGCCCGGAACAGGTCGCCGAACGCCTGCAGGGCGCTGTCGCAGTGGTCAGCAACAAGGTCATGCTCGATGCCGCCGCGCTGGCCGCCAACCCGCAGCTGAAATTGATCCTGGTGGCCGCCACCGGCACCAACAATGTCGACCTGGCCGCTGCCCGCGCCCAAGGCATCACCGTCTGCAACTGCCAGGGCTATGGCACGCCGTCGGTGGCCCAGCACACCCTCGCCCTGCTGCTGGCCCTGGCCACGCGCCTGTGCGACTACAACCAGGCGGTGGCAGACGGTGAGTGGGCCAAGGCCAGCCAGTTCTGCCTGCTGGATTTCCCGATCGTCGAACTGGAAGGCAAGACCCTCGGCCTGCTCGGCCATGGCGAACTGGGTGGTGCAGTGGCACGGCTGGCCGAAGCCTTCGGCATGCGCGTGCTGAGCGGGCAGATCCCTGGCCGCCCGGCCCGTGACGATCGCCTGGCGCTGGATGAACTGCTGCCGCAGGTCGACGCGCTGACCCTGCACTGCCCGCTCAACGAGCATACCCGGCACATGATCGGTGCCCACGAACTGGCACTACTGAAAAAAGGCGCACTGGTGGTCAACACCGCCCGCGGCGGCCTGATCGACGAACAGGCCTTGGCCGACGCCTTGCGCAGCGGTCACCTGGGCGGCGCGGCCACCGATGTGTTGAGCGTCGAGCCGCCGGTCCATGGCAACCCGCTGCTGGAAAAAGGCATCCCGCGGCTGCTGATCACCCCACATAGCGCCTGGGGCGCGGTGGAATCGCGCCAACGCATCGTCGGCCAGCTCAGCGAAAACGCCAAGGCCTTCTTCGAAGGCCAGCCACGCCGCGTGGTCAGCTGAGCGCCCGCTCAGTCGCGCGCCCGGCTCTGCTACACTGCGCCACTTTTTTCAGGAGGCGTCGTCCATGGACCCGCGCAGTGAAGTGTTGCTCCGCCAGGCAGAGCTGTTCCAGGGCCCGCTGCTGCTCGCCGGCGCCCCCGCCGACGGCCTGCTCGGGCAACTGCCCCAGGCCCATGGCTGGACTTGGCATGCCGGTGACCAGGCCATGCTCGACAGCCGCTTCACCGGGCGCAGCCACTACGGCGTCGATGTACCGCCGGTCGATTTCGAGACGGCCGTGCTGTTCCTGCCCAAGTCCCGCGAGCTGGCGGCCTACCTGCTCAATGCCCTGGCATCCGGCCTGGCGGGCCGCGAGCTGTACCTGGTGGGCGAAAAGCGTGGCGGCATCGAAGGCGCGGCCAAACAGCTGCAAGCTTTCGGCAAGCCGCGCAAGCTCGACAGCGCGCGGCACTGCCAGCTGTGGCAGGTGACCGTGGACAATGCCCCGCGAGCCAAACCGCTGGATAGCCTGGCCGAGCGCTTCACGCTCGAACTCGAAGATGGCCCACTGCAGGTGGTGAGCCTGCCGGGGGTGTTCAGCCATGGCCGCCTCGACCGCGGCACCGCCCTGCTGCTCAAGCACCTGGACAACTTGCCGGTCGGCCATGTGCTTGACTTCGGCTGCGGCGCTGGCGTGCTCGGTGCCACGGTCAAGCGTCGTTATCCACAGAGCCGGGTCACCCTGCTGGATGTCGATGCCTTCGCCGTGGCAGCCAGTCGCCTGACCCTTGCAGCCAACAGCCTGGAAGGCGAAGTCATCAGCGGCGATGGTATTGATGCCGCGCCCGCCGACCTGAGCCTGATCCTGAGCAACCCACCGTTCCACACCGGGGTGCACACCAATTACCAGGCATCGGAAAACCTGCTGAAAAAATCCGGCCAACATCTGCGAAAAGGTGGCGAAATGCGCCTTGTGGCGAATAGCTTCCTGCGCTATCAACCACTGATCGAAGGTGCCCTGGGCAATTGCCAGACCTGCGCCGAAGCCGATGGCTTCCGCATCTATCGCGCAACACGCGGATAAAAACAGGGCTTGCCGAAACGGTTTCGGCTAGGCAGAATCCGCACCGTCCTAGGGGAGTAGTCTCCCGCGAGCGCCCTGCTCGCCCGGTACGCGTCAACATACTTGGCCCACAGGCCATGGCGCGTGCGACCCAGCGACCTGCGCAGACAGGTCCTCGGTTTGACAAGACCTATGACACGCACACCTTACCCGGGGCGGGAAGGCTGTACGTGTCATAGCCGAGTCGACCCGCCCCCGTAGGAATCCTGATGCTGGAATCTCTGTTGGTCCCCACCGCAATCGTTGCCTTGGCCGAAATCGGCGACAAGACGCAATTGCTCGCGCTCATCCTCGCCGCACGCTTCCGCAAGCCTTGGCCAATCATCGCCGGCATCATTGCCGCCACCTTGGCCAACCATGCCGCGGCCGGTGCCGTGGGTGCCTGGGTCGGCAGCTTCTTCACCGAGTCGGTGTTGCACTGGATTCTTGCCGCCAGCTTCACCGCCACCGCGCTGTGGACCCTGGTACCGGACAAGATGGACGATGACGAGAACCCGGCCCGCCGCTTCGGCCCGTTCCTGACCACGCTGATCGCCTTCTTCCTGGCCGAAATCGGTGACAAGACCCAGGTCGCAACGGTGATGTTGGCTGCCCAGTATCCACACCTGATCCTGGTCATCGTCGGGACTACCTTGGGCATGCTGATTGCCAACGTGCCGGTGGTGCTGGCGGGTAACTTCGCCGCGGAGAAACTGCCACTGACGCTGATTCGTCGCCTGGCAGCGACCGCGTTCTTCGTGCTGGCGATCGTGGCCGTGTACTCGGCGATGAAGACCAGTGGCTGGGTGGGATGACCTGAAAAGCTGGGGCCGCTTTGCGGCCCCCTATCGGTTTTACTGCTTGGCCGCTTCGTACAGCGGCATCACCTTCGGAATCGCCGCCTGCAACGAGGCGATCCGGCTGCTGGACGCCGGGTGAGTGCTCATGAACTCTGGCGGTGCGCCTTCCGAAGCCTTGCTCATCTTGTTCCACAAGGTGATCGCGGCATTCGGGTCATAACCGGCTCGCGCCGAAAGCTCCAGGCCAATCAAGTCGGCTTCGTTCTCGTTGGCGCGGCTGTTGGGCAGGGTCATGGAGTAGTTCACCACGGCGTCGGCCAGCGCCATGCTGTCCTGGCCAAGGCCAAGCAATGCTCCTGCGCCCTGGCGTGCCATCTGCACGCCGTAGGCCTTGGACATGGCTTCACGGCTGTGCTCGCGCAAGGCGTGGGCGATTTCGTGGCCAACCACTGCGGCGATTTCCGCATCGGTGAGCTTGAGCTGATCGATCAACCCGGTGTACACGATGATCTTGCCACCCGGCCCGCAGTTGGCATTGAGCTCGTCGCTCTTGATGACGTTGACTTCCCAGTTCCATTGCGCTGCATCAGGGCGGAACTTGGGCGCCTGGGCGATCAGCCGGCTGGCGATGGCCTGCACCCGCTTGGCATCGGCACTGGACTTGTCCAGCACGCCCTTGCTCGACGCCTCGCCGAGGGTCTGCTGGTACGACTGGGCGTACATCTGGTTGACCTCGTCGGTCGAGAGCATGCTGAACATGTACTGCTGGCGCTCGACGCCGACAGCACCGCCACTGGTGGTATTCACCGCCTGGCAGCCGGCCAGCAGGATGCCAGCACTCAACAGGCTGACAACAAAAGACTTACGCATCAAAACACTCCCTTTTTACATGCGCCGTATCCTAGGCTGAGTCGCCCGTAACCCGCCATAGCCGCAGGGAAGATTTTATCTAGACGGGGGTCAGGCACTCTGGCGCGTCCAGTTTCGGGTCATTGACGAAGTTCGCCAAGGCCCGCTCGCGTAGCGTCGCTGGCGGGCTGGCGAGCAACTCGTGCAAGCGCGGCAATGGTGTGCTTGGGTCCAGCCAGGCGGCCTTGCCGGCTTCGTCGAGAATCAGCGGCCGGCGCTGGTTCATCGCGGCCTGGGTCACCACTGCACAGCTCAACCACACCTGGTCCTGCACCGGGTAGGCCTCCCACACGGCGGCAAAATACAGCGAGGCGCCCTCCCCCGGCGTCAGCCAGTAAGGCCGTTTACGCACCGTGCCGCGCCACTCATAGAAACCGTTGGCCGGCATCAGGCAACGGCGCTGGCGAAACGCTTCGCGGAACATCGGCTGCTCGGCCAAGGTCTCGGCCCGGGCATGGGCGGGAGTGCGCGAAAGGTCGGTGAGCCAGGCGGGGGTCAGCCCCCAACGCGCCTTGGCCAGCTGCTGCTGGCCGTCGAGCTGGCGCTGGATCAGCACCGAAGCACCGGGCGAGATATTCCATTGGGCTGGCTGGCCGGCAGGAAAGCCCGGCAGACTGGCCAGCGCCTGGGGCCAGCGAAACAGGGCGTAACGTCCACACATGGGCGATTTCAGAACCTAGCAGATCAAGGTACCGGGATGACTCTCCGGCTCGTCGCCGACAAGCGGCTCGGCACCATTGTACGCATCGATCAGTTGCCGTGCGTATTCGGCCTGTTGGTCGGGCACCGCCAGCCCGAGCAGCCCCTGCAACGGCAACTCACCAGCAGCGCCGATCAGGTCGCGGCCGACCAGGTGCACTTCGATGCCCTCGCTGACAAGCATGCCCAGCAGCATTTCGGCCTCCAGCAGGTTTTCCGGTTCGTAGATCCGCCGCATCAGTCGTTCTCACCGTAGACATCCAGCATCCATTCGTCGCCATGAACCTGCAGCACGAAGCGAATAGGCTTGCAGCACACCTGGCAGTCCTCGATGTACTCCTGGTCGCCGCCGGACAGGTCCACTGTCGTTTCAACTTCTTCACCACAATAAGGGCAATCGTAGAACGCTTGTTCGAGCATCGCGGCCTCCGAGGTGACTTGTGCGTATAATTGCCGGTCTGTTTACAGGGCTTGCGTGTGCACGAGCCGTTTTTCGGGCCCCACCCCTTACCTTATTACCCTAGCCGTTTCCAACAAGAGAGCATGATGGGCGAATTCGATGCCATCCGACCGTACGACGATGCTGAGGTCCCTGCCGTTCTGGCACGCCTGCTCAGCGACCCGGCATTCCTCGATATCCTCACCCACTTCAAGTTCCCGCGCGCGGCCGGCGCCCTCGGCTGGCTGCTCAAGCCGCTGATCGCCCGGCGCCTGCGCAAGGAATTTGCCGGTGTCACCTGTGTGTCGACCCTGCAGGACAAAGTCGAGTACTACGTCGACCAGACCATCGAGCGCGCCACCGACGGCGTCACCTACTCCGGCGTCGAACAGCTCAAGTCGGGCACTGCCTATCTGTTCCTGGCCAACCACCGCGACATCGTCATGGACCCGGCCTTCGTCAATTACGCGGTGTACCACGCCGGCCTGCCGACTCCGCGCATCGCCATCGGCGACAACCTGCTGCAGAAGCCGTTCGTCAGCGACATGATGCGCCTGAACAAAAGCTTCATCGTGCACCGCTCGATCAGCGGCCGCCGCGAAAAGCTCGCGGCCTACCAGTTGCTCTCGGCCTACATCAACCACTCGATCCGCAATGACGGCACGTCGATCTGGATCGCCCAGGCCGAAGGCCGCGCCAAGGACGGTGATGACCGTACCGACTCGGCAATCCTCAAGATGTTCCACATGAGCCGCAAGGACGAGCCGTTCGGCGCGGTGATCCAGAGCCTGAACCTGATCCCGGTGTCGATCAGCTACGAATACGACCCCTGCGACCAGGCCAAGGCCCGCGAGCTGTATATCCGCGCCACCACCGGCACCTACAAGAAGGCACCGGGCGAGGACGACAACAGCATCGCCAAGGGCATCACAGGCTACAAAGGCCGGGTGCACATCAACTTCGCCCCGCCAGTGACCGAGTACTACGAGGACACCAAGCAGCTGGCACAGGAAACCGACCGGCAGATCCTCGGCGGCTACCGCCTGTTCCCGGTGCATTACCTGGCCTATGCGATGTGGAGCGAGAAGGACGAGGCACTGCAGGTGCCTAGCGCCGAGAAGGTGTTCCCGGCCGAAGAGCTGGCCAAGGCCAGGGAAGAATGGCAGCGCCGCCTGGATGCCTGCCCCGAGGAACAGCGGCCGTACCTGGTGTTGCAGTATGCGACGCCGGTGCGCAACCAGTATCAGGTCAAGCAGCAGGCGCCTGTCGCCTGATCAATCCGCTTGGGGCCGCAATGCGGCCCCAAGCGTTTCAGATCCAGGTGCTGAACCATGACAGCAGCAACGCCATGGCCAGGCAGGAAAACCCGAGGATGTAGTAGTAGCGCGGCACTCGCTGGTCGAAGGCATCCACCGCCCCCTCTTCCACTGCCAGGCTCTCCCGACCGGTCGCCTCACGCCGCCGCGCATTCTGCAGCAGCAACCCGCCAGGGCAGGTCAGCAACAGCGCCAGCAGATTGATCAGCTTGGTAGGGTGGGCGGAAAGAAAGCCCCAGAGCACTTGCAACGACATCACGCAACCTCGGTCATAGCCACAGCGAAGCTCGGCATTCTACCGGAGTCCGACCCGTCCGCCCGGCCTGGGCGACAAAGTGTCACTTGATTTCATCTGTAACATGCTCGTCATCAGGGCAGGCCACTCTATCGGCCTTTTCCCGTACCGGAGCTTGTTGATGCTGCACGCCGAAAACCAGGACCGCCTCTATCTCGTAGCTCAGAGCGATGAGCAGCAGGCGTTGATCGATGGTTTTGCCATCAATGTCCAGGACCGCCAGTGGCTGGTTTACTGCGCGCTGGGTGGACATGTGCACGAGGATCTGCCCGAGGTGGATGCAAGCACCGGCGTCAGCTTGCTGGATTTCCACATCGAAGCCGCCTAGGTGGGTGCAGACAACAAAAAACCCGCTGCCTGGCGCTCAGGTAGCGGGTTTTTCGTTTGCAGCGTGAGGCTTACTCGCCCAGCACCTGACCGATAGTCGGGTCCTTGAACAGGCGGGTCAACGCATCGCTCAGTACATCGCCCACCAGCTGGGTGTTGGTGTCCTGATTCGGCGCCATGCCGAAGCGTTGGTCCAGCGAAGCACCGTAGCGGCCGCTGTAACGGCGGCTGGCATTCTGCACATCGGCACGGAAGGTGGCGCCGATGGTGGCCTCGGTTACGTACAGGTTGTCTTTCGGCGACTGGTATTTCAGTTCAGCCAGGGTCACGGTCAGCTGCGGTGCGTTGTAGGCGTTAGGCGTCGGGGTGAAGCCGAGCAGGCGCACGGCGGCTTCGGCCTGGGCCTGCAGCTTGGGCACGACATCATTGCCACTGACGCTGATGGTGCTGGTTTCAGGGTACATGCCTCCACGGGTGCCCAGGGACTGCGAAGCACGCCCATCGACCACCTTGACCACTACCGGCTGGCCGTGGCCGACCGGTGCGAGCTGAGCCTTGAGCGTGGGTTGCGGGCTGAGTTGTTGCGGGCTGTGGGCACAACCGACCAGGCTGAGGCTGGCCACGGCAATCAAACCGAACAACAGACGTTGCAACATGCGCGTTTCTCCAGAAAATACGGCAAAGGCCCACAGTATACCCAGCCAGGCACAGACCAGTCATCGGCCCCGCCCGCTTGTCACAATCGTTTCATGGCCGTGCCCTTATCCTTGCGCCAAGCCCAAACGCACAGGACGCACCGCCATGGCTTCGCTCTGGACACTGCTCTGCCAACGCCCGCGCCACAATGCCTACGCTCGCCTCGACGGCGAAGGCAAATGCCTGGCCTTCAAGCAATGCAGCCAGGTACCCAGCGGTAGCGGATGGGTGCAGATCGGCGAAATCCAGCTGGCCTGGCTGGGCCGTGAACTGCCCGCCGAAGCCCGGGTTTGCGCCCGCGCAAGCCGCCGCTGGCACCAGCGCATCCTCGCGGCCTGACAAACGCTGCAATAAAAACCACGAATTACGACCTTTCTGCCCGCGACATCGTTATAATCTCCCCCCGATTATAAGGACGTCTCCTGATCGGGCCCCGCACTTGCCGATTGACCCCGGCACCTTCACCCGCTTCGCCCACAGAGAGCCTTCCACTCAGGTCTTGCATCGGCTGTCGTGCCTGCTTTTCCGGCCCTTCGCACTGCATGAACCTGTGGGTTGCCATCGCGCAGTCCCCTTTTGAGGTTCACGTCTCCAAAAGAGCGTGAAAAAACGGTTTTCACTACTTCACAAGAGTGTGGCGAGCAAATGAACAGTCTGGCATGTGCAAAAGCGGCAGATGTGTCCCGAACAGCCCTGAACAGGCGGCTGATGCGCTCATTTCGGATGAGTGCCTGAGGTCGTTCCATAGCGCACGCACGACACCTTGACCATAAGTCGAATTGCCGCACCCGTGGCAATCAGGGTTCAATATCGCAACCCAAAGACTGATTGGCGGTGTCCGCGGAAGTGGCAAGAACTGCGAAGAGTCGGACATGGCGATCCTGGCAACCCCAGTGGTCCTATGCTGTCAATTAGGTAGCTGTAGATTGTGGAGACGCGTTAAATGGCGCAGAACGAATCGGTTGATGTGGTATTGGTAGGCGCGGGCATCATGAGTGCCACCCTGGCCGTACTGCTCAAGGAGCTTGACCCGACCCTGAAGCTTGAGGTCGTCGAGGCAATGGACTCCGGAGCCGCGGAAAGCTCCAACCCCTGGAACAACGCAGGCACCGGCCACGCCGGCCTATGCGAGCTTAACTACACGCCCCAGGCCGCCGATGGCAGCATCGACATCAAGAAGGCCGTGCACATCAACACCCAGTTCGAGGTCTCGCGCCAGTTCTGGGCTTACCTGAGCAAGAAGAGCACCTTCGGCTCGGCACGTGCATTCATCAACCCGGTCCCGCACCTGAGCTACGTCGAAGGTGACAAGGGTGTGTCCTTCCTGAAGAAGCGTTTCGAGATGCTCAAGCAGCATCACGCCTTCGCCGAGATGGAATACACCGAAGACAAGGCAGTGATGAACCAGTGGATGCCGCTGATGATGCCAGGCCGCCCGGCCGACCAGCACATCGCCGCAACACGTGTGGCCAAAGGCACCGACGTCAACTTCGGGGCACTGACCAACAAGCTGCTCAAGGTGCTGGGCGACAGCGCGGACGCGCAGGTCAAGTACAGCAAGAAAGTCGTCGGCCTGCGCCGTAACGGCAGCGGCTGGACCGTGAGCATCAAGGACGTCAACAGCGGCGGCGCCCGCGAAGTCGATGCCCGCTTCGTGTTCCTCGGCGCCGGCGGCGCGGCCCTGCCGCTGCTGCAACTGTCCGGCATCCCGGAAAGCAAAGGCTTCGGCGGCTTCCCTGTGAGCGGCCAGTGGCTGCGTTGCGACAACCCGGAAATCGTCAAGCAGCACCAGGCCAAGGTGTACAGCCAGGCTGCGGTCGGCGCACCGCCGATGTCGGTGCCTCACCTGGACACCCGCGTGGTGGACGGCAAGACTTCGTTGCTGTTCGGCCCATACGCCGGTTTCACCACCAAGTTCCTCAAGCACGGCTCGCTGATGGACCTGCCGCTGTCGGTGCGCATGGGCAATATCGGCCCGATGCTGGCTGTGGCCCGCGACAACATGGACCTGACCAAGTACCTGGTCAGCGAAGTGATGCAGTCGATGGAACAGCGCCTGGAGTCCTTGCGCCGCTTCTACCCACAGGCCAAAGCTGAAGACTGGCGCCTGGAAGTGGCTGGCCAACGCGTGCAGATCATCAAGAAGGACCCGAAGAAAGGCGGCATCCTGCAGTTCGGTACCGAGCTGGTCTCGGCACAGGACGGCAGCCTGGCAGCACTGCTCGGCGCCTCGCCAGGTGCTTCGGTAACCGTGTCGATCATGCTTGAACTGATCGAGCGCTGCTTCCCCGAGCAGGCCAAAGGTGCCTGGGCTGCCAAGCTCAAGGAAATCTTCCCGGCCCGCGAGAAGGCCCTGGCCGCCGATGCAGCGCTGTACCGCAAGATCAGTGCCGACAACGATGTGGCACTGGAACTGGTGGAAAACAGCCCGGCCAAGCACTACGCCTGAGCCAGCCTGAAACGAAAAAACGCCCCTCGGGGCGTTTTTTTGTGCCTGGGCTTTATCAGCCGCGGGCCTTGGCGATGATCTCGACGTACTCCGGCGCGTTACGCTGGTCGGCGATGACTTCGACGAAGGTCTTGCCGTGCTCGTCCTTGCCATCCAGGTCCAGGCCAGCCTCGACGAAGAAGCCCACGAAGCGCTCGAAGTCATCGATGCGCAGGCCGCGGTAGCCTTTGATCAGCTTGTGGTGCGAAGGCGAGGTCACGCCATCGGCTGGCTCAAACTGGAGGAACGACTTGATGTAGTCGTCACTGATTTCGTCACCAATCACCTGCTTCTTGTCTTTGCGCATTGCCGGCTCCAACTGACCATCATGGAATTTCGAAGGCCGGCAGTTTACCCCCCACAGGCGGCACGCCTCAACGCGAACGTACGGTGCCGGTGTGTAGGTCGGCCCAGATGTGGCCATTGGCGTAGGTCAGGAACTGCACATAGACCGTCTCGTTGCGCAACAGGTCCATGATCACCCGGTAGTCGCTGACGGGGTAATTGAGGCTCAGAGTGCGGGTCTTGTCATCGTACACCGGCTTCTTGAGGCTTTTGCCGGCCTCACCGTCGAAATTCAGCAACACTTGGCTGATTGTCGCCCCCTTGCTCAGCGGCTTGCCCTTCAGGCGCATCTGCAGCGAAGCAGTGATCGGAATCGGCTGCTGGTCGGACTGGCGCTGGGCTCCCACCACCACCGAGTAGTCGGTTACTTGCAGCAACTGCTGGCCGGTCGGCGCGTCCTGGCGCAGGGACTGGTCATCGGGCGGGAGGAACTGGCTGTGCAGCGGCGCGGCGGCGAGAGGCAGGCTCATCGCCAGCAGCAGGGGAAGAATCGCACGCATGTGAGGCTCCTTGGCATGAAGGAGCACTCTAGCATGCAGGCAACGGCAGGCTTCAATCGAACTGAGCGAGCATCCAGGCTTGGTACTCAGCCACGCCGGGTTCACCTTCGCGTGGCGCCCAGGTCGCATGCTCACCCTCGACCAACTGGCGATAAGGGCCGGCCTTGCACTCGAACATGATGGTGTTGGCGTCGAGCGCCACCAGGCCATGGTAGACGCCCGGCGGCAGGTCCACGCCCATGCACTCGCCACCGGCTTCGAGGATACGCGTGCTGGTCAACGCGCCATGCTCATCGAACAGCAACAGGCCGAGGCGGCCCTTGAGCACCAGCAAGGTTTCGGCCTTGTCGTCACTCAGGTGCCGGTGCGGTGCGATATAGGTCGAGGGCTGCATGCCGATCGCCAGGCGGTGGCAAGGGTCTTCCATGTCATGGAAGTTGTGATGGTGCCGCAAACGCGGCGCGTCGGCGGCTTTTTTTGCCAGCCCGGAAAACAGCGTTTGATCGATGAACTCAGGCTGGATCATGGTTACAGTCCCTTGACTGCGAAGATGCCGTTTGCGTTACGCCAGTAGCCTTTATAGTCCATTCCGTAACCAAAGATATAGCGATCAATGCACGGCAGGCCGGCATAGCTGGCCTTCAGGCCTGGGCTGGCCTTGCGGTCGTGGTCCTTGTCGATCAGCACGGCAGTGTGCACAGCGCGTGCGCCGGCATGCTTGCAGAACTCGATGATGGCGCTGAGGGTGTGGCCTTCGTCGAGGATGTCATCGACGATCAATACGTCGCGGTCGATGAACGACACTTCCGGCTTGGCCTTCCAGAACAACTCGCCACCACTGGTCTGGTTGCGATAACGGGTGGCATGAATGTACGAGACCTCCAGCGGGAACTGCAGGTGGGTCAGCAGTTTGCCGGCAAAGATCAGGCCGCCGTTCATCACGCAGAACACCACTGGGTTGGTGTCGTGCAGGTCCTTGCAGATCTGTTCGCCGACCTTGGCGATGGCCGCTTCGACTTCGGCTTCGTTGTATAGGCAGTCTGCCTCGCGCATGACTTGACGGATGTGCTCGAGATCGGCGGACATGGCGCTCTCCAGGGGGCATTTTGGAAAAGCGGGCAAAGGTACGCATCCGCTCGTCACAGATCAAGCATTTATGGACTAACGTGCAAAAGGACTGCACGACAGCAAAGGCTGAATAGATTAATCTAGCGCGGTTTTTTTGCCCGCCTTTCGGAGCCCCCTATGCCTACTCGTGAGATCCGCCACCCGCTGATCCGCCACAAGCTCGGCCTGATGCGCCGTGCCGACATCAGCACCAAGAATTTTCGCGAACTCGCCCAGGAAGTCGGCGCGCTACTGACCTACGAAGCCACCCAGGACCTGCCCCTCGAAACCTACGAGATCGACGGTTGGTGCGGCAAGGTGCAAGTTGAAAAAATCGCCGGCAAGAAGATCACCGTGGTCCCGATCCTGCGCGCCGGTATCGGCATGCTCGACGGCGTGCTCAGCCTGATCCCGGGCGCCAAGGTCAGCGCTGTCGGCGTTGCCCGCAACGAGGAAACCCTCGAAGCGCACACCTACCTGGAAAAGCTCGCACCGGACATCAACCAGCGCCTGGCCCTGATCATCGACCCTATGCTCGCCACCGGCGGCTCGATGGTCGCCACCATCGACCTGCTGAAGAAGGCCGGTTGCAAGGAGATCCGCGCCATGGTGCTGGTCGCCGCACCAGAAGGCATCGAGGTGGTGGAAAAAGCCCACCCGGACGTCCAGATCTACACCGCGTCGATCGACCAGCGCCTGAACGAGCATGGTTACATCGTCCCAGGCCTGGGCGATGCCGGTGACAAGATCTTCGGCACCAAGCAGAAGGACGCCTGACCATGCAGGACGGCTTCAACGACCCGCTCTGGCGCCAGGTCGTCTCGGGCGCGCAGATGCTCTTCGTGGCATTCGGCGCGCTGGTGCTGATGCCGCTGATCACCGGCCTCGACCCGAACGTGGCGCTGTTCACCGCCGGCATCGGCACCCTGCTGTTCCAGCTGGTCACCGGCCGTCAGGTTCCGGTATTCCTGGCTTCGAGCTTTGCCTTCATCACCCCGATCATCCTCGCCAAGGGCCAGTTCGGCCTGGCCGAGACCATGGGCGGCGTAATGGCCGCAGGCTTCGTGTATACCTTCATGGGCCTGATGGTGAAGATCAAGGGGACCGGCTTCATCGACCGCATGCTGCCACCCGTGGTGATCGGCCCGGTGATCATTTCCATCGGCCTGGCCATGGCCCCGATCGCCGCCAACATGGCGATGGGCAAGGCCGGTGATGGCACTGCGCTGATGCCATACAAGACTGCGATGCTGATCTCCATGCCGGCCCTGCTGACGACATTGATCGTTGCCGTGTTCGGCAAAGGTATTTTCCGCCTGGTACCGATCATCTCGGGCGTGCTGGTAGGCTTTGCCCTGTCGTTCGCCTTTGGCGTGGTCGACACCGCCAAGATCGCCGCCGCACCGTGGCTGGAAATCCCCAACTTCACCGCGCCGGCCTTCAACTGGCAGGCCATCCTGTTCATCGTCCCGGTCGCCCTGGCGCCAGCGATCGAGCACATTGGCGGGGTGATTGCAGTCGGCAGCGTGACCGGCCGCGACTACCTGAAGAAGCCCGGCCTGCACCGCACCTTGCTGGGTGACGGCCTGGCCACCACCGCAGCCGGCCTGTTCGGCGGCCCGCCCAACACCACCTACGCCGAAGTGACCGGCGCGGTGATGCTGACCAAGAACTACAACCCGAAGATCATGACCTGGGCGGCAGTCTTTGCCATCACCCTGGCCTTCATCGGCAAGTTCGGCGCGCTGCTGCAGAGCATCCCGGTACCGGTGATGGGGGGCATCCTGTGCCTGCTGTTCGGTTCGATCGCGGCGGTGGGCATGAACACCATGATCCGCCACAAGATCGACCTGGCCGAAGCGCGCAACCTGGTGATCGTCTCGGTGACCCTGGTGTTCGGTATCGGCGGTGTGCTGATCGGTAGCGGCGACGGCCCGGACGACTGGGGCCTGAAGGGTATTGCCCTGTGCGCCATCGTGGCCATTGCCTTGAACCTGATCCTGCCAGGCAATGACGGCTGGAAGCACAAGAAGCTGGATGTGTAGGAGCGGCCTTATGTCGCGAAGGGGCCGCAAAGCGGCCCCCTCAATTCAGACCTTCTCGCACATCCCCGCCAGCACCTTCACCCACTCGGGGTGATCATTCAGGCACGGCACCAGCACCAACTCCTTGCCGCCCGCCTCGACAAACTGCTCGCTGCCACGCATGCCGATCTCTTCCAGCGTCTCGATGCAATCGGCAACGAACGCCGGGCACATCACCAGCAGTTTCTTCACCCCTGCCTTGGCCAGCTCATCCAGGCGCGTCTCGGTGTAGGGTTCGATCCATTTGGCCCGCCCCAGTCGCGACTGGAACGACACCGACAACTTGCCGTCCGCAATGCCCATCTTCCTCGCAAAGGCCTTGGCCGTCGCCAGGCATTGCCCGCGGTAGCACACCGCGCGCATCTCGGCGCTGGCATCCTTGCAGCAGTCTGCCGCCTGGAAGTCATGCTTGCCGGTCGGGTCGAGCTTCTTCAGATGGCGCTCAGGCAGGCCATGGAAGCTCAGCAGCAGGTGGTCGTAATCCTGCTGCAGATACGGTTTGGCGCTGGCGACCAGGGCATCGATATACGCCGCATGATCGTAGAACGGTTGCAGCACCCGCAGCTCCAACGGCAAGTGCCGCTCGGCAACAGTCTGTTTTGCCTGCGCCACCACCGTGGTCACCGTGCTGTCGGCAAACTGTGGATAAAGCGGAGCCAGGGTCACCTTGCGCACACCTTGTGCAGCCAGGCGCGCCAGCACTTCGGGCAACGCTGGCTCACCGTAGCGCATGGCAACTTCCACCGGCCCGTGTGGCCAGTGCTCGACCATCGCCGCCTGCAGGCGCCGGGTCAGCACTACCAGCGGCGAGCCTTCATCCCACCAGATCGAGGCGTAGGCATGCGCCGACTGCTCCGGCCGTTTGACCAGGATCAGCGACACCAACAGACGCCGCACCGGCCATGGCAGGTCGATCACATAAGGGTCCATGAGGAACTGGTTGAGGTAGCGGCGCACATCGGCCACCGAGGTGGAGGCCGGGGAACCCAGATTGACCAGCAGCAGAGCGTGATCGGTCATGCAGCGTCCTATGTCAGAGGCGGCTGGACAGGTTGCCCAGAGCCGATTGCAAATCGTTGAAGCGGAAAGCGAAGCCTGCCGCCAGCAAGCGCACCGGGCGTGCTCGCTGGCCGCCAAGCAGCAAGGTCGACAACTCGCCGAGGCCGGCCTTGAGCAGCAGGCCGGGCATGGGTACGAATGCTGGCCGGTGCAGGGCACGCCCCAGCTGCCTGGCGAAGTCGCGGTTGCGTACCGGCTCTGGCGCGCAGGCATTATAAGGACCGCTGGCATCCTTGTGCTGCAAGAGAAAATCAATCAGGCCGATCTGGTCGTCGATGTGCACCCACGGCATCCATTGCCGGCCATCACCCAACGGCCCGCCCAGCCCCAGCTTGAACGGCAGGCGCAGGCGCGACAAGAAGCCGCCGTCACTCGCCAGTACCAACCCGGTACGCACCAGCACCACGCGAATACCAAGGTGCTGCGCACGCTGGGCGGTTTCTTCCCAGGCGATGCACAGCTGACTGGCGAAGTCTTCGCGAACCGGCGGCGAGGCTTCGGTCAGTTCGCGCTCACCGCCATCGCCGTACCAGCCCACGGCAGAACCGGAAATCAGCACTTCTGGGCGCTGTTCACGGCTGCCCAGCCAGGCCAACAGTTGCTCGGTGAGCGTGATGCGGCTGGCCCACAACAGGTTGCGACGCGCTGCCGACCAGGGCCGATCAGCGATCGGCGCACCGGCCAGATTGACCACTGCGTCCACTTGCTCATCGGCGCTCAGGTCTTCCAACCGACCAATGCCCCGCACCCCGCTGCCACACAATCGCGGCACTTGATCAGGGCGCCGGCTCCACACGGTCAGACGATGGCCATTGCCAAGCCAGTACTGGCAAAGGTGCTGGCCGATCAACCCTGTACCACCTGTCAGCAATATATGCATGACTGTGTCCTCGCAGCGTGCTGCCATGGTCTATTTTTAACAACAAGGCACTTTTCCAGACCCATCGCTATCGGATAACCATAGGCCAACATGCCTATGAAGCGGAATAATCTTATACAAAGATTTTTTATTGTACAGGTTTTACTGACAGCGTAGTCTGCCTACAGCAAGGTTCGAAGAGGCCATCATGACAGTACCTATTGCCATCATCGGTGCCGGTATCGCCGGTTTGTCTGCCGCCCAGGCGCTGCAAAAGGCCGGGCAATCGGTCCATTTGTTCGACAAGGGCCACGGCAGTGGCGGGCGCATGGCCAGCAAGCGCAGCGAAGCCGGCGCCCTCGACCTTGGCGCGCAGTACTTCACTGCTCGTGACCGGCGCTTCGTCGAACAGGTGCAGCAGTGGGTCGCCGCCGGCTGGGCGGAGCAGTGGAAGCCGCAGCTGTACAACTACCGCGATGGCGAACTCACCCCCTCCCCCGACGAACAAACCCGCTGGGTCGGCGTGCCACGCATGAGCGCCATCACCCGCGGCCTGCTCAAGGACGTCACGGTGAACTTCGGCTGCCGTATCGCCGAGGTGTTCCGCGGCAAGCAATTCTGGCACCTGCAGGACACCGAAGGTTGCAGCCATGGCCCGTTCAGCCGCGTGGTGATCGCCGTGCCCGCGCCCCAGGCCACCCAGTTGCTGGCCGCCACGCCCAAGCTCGCTGCCGTGGCGGCCGGTGTGCAGATGGAGCCGACCTGGGCCGTCGCCCTGGCCTTCCAGGCACCACTGGACACGCCGATGCAAGGCTGCTTCGTGCAAGACAACGCGCTCGGCTGGCTGGCCCGTAACCGCAGCAAACCCGGCCGTGAAGAACACCTCGATACCTGGGTACTGCACGCCACGTCCGACTGGAGCAAGCAGCACATCGACTTGGCCAAGGAGGAAGTGATCGAGCAACTAAGGGGAGAATTCGCCGAACTGGTGGGCTGCGTGGTACCGGCGCCGAGCTTTGCCCTGGCGCACCGCTGGCTGTATGCGCGACCAACCAGCAATCATGAATGGGGCGCACTGGCCGATGCCGATCAAGGCCTGTATGCCTGTGGCGACTGGTGCCTATCAGGCCGCGTCGAAGGCGCCTGGCTCAGTGGCCAGGAAGCCGCGCGACGGCTGCTGGAACATCTCGAATAACATCATTCGGGAAAGCTATACAAAAATACTAGTTTGCATAAGTTTCTGGCTGTGCTGGAATGAACTTGTACGCGCTTGCTTCCATGTACAAGTTTCTAGGAGACAGCCATGCACCAACCCGCCCCCGCACATAAGCACCGTATCGCCATCAGCGCCTGCCTGACCGGTCATAGTGTGCGCTACAACGGCGGGCACAAGGCTTCCGATCTGTGCCGTGAACAACTGCAAGCGCATTTCGATTGGCTACCGGTATGCCCTGAGGTTGCCATTGGCCTGGGCGTACCACGCGATCCGATACGTTTGGTGGGTGACCCCGCGCAGCCAGCCGTGGTCGGCACGCGCAACCCAGGCATGGACCTGACCGGCCCTCTGCGCAACTATGGCGAGCAGATGGCCGATGAGCTCGATGACATCTGTGGCTACATCTTCATGCAGAAGTCCCCTTCCTGTGGCCTGGAGCGGGTCAAGGTCTATCAGGACAACGGTTACCCTGCGCCGCAAGGTGGCACGGGCGCCTACGCCGCTGCCTTCTGCGCCCGTCGCCCCGACTTGCCTGTCGAAGAGGAAGGTCGCCTGCACGACCCAGTGCTGCGCGAAAACTTCATCAGCCGCGTCTATGCCTACGCCGACTGGCAGCAATTGCGGGCGCAAGGCTTGAGCCGAGGCGCTTTGGTACGCTTCCATTCACGCTACAAGTACCTGCTGATGGCGAACAACCCCCAGGCCTATCGCCAGCTCGGCCGCCTGCTGGGCAGCATGAGCCGGGAGGATGACCCCGAACAGATCGGGCCTCGCTATTTCAGCCAGCTGATGCAGGCTCTGCGTCGTTGCGCCAGCCGGGGTACCCACTGCAACGTCCTGCAGCACCTGAGCGGCTACTTCAAGGACTCGCTGACGCAGCAGGACAAGGCCGAACTGCAGCACCTCATCGGCCAGTACCAACAAGGCGAGGTACCCTTGGTGGTGCCACTGACCCTGCTCAAGCATCACCTGCGCAAGCACCCTGATCCCTATCTGCAGCAACAGACCTACCTGCAGCCGCACCCCGACAGCCTGGGCCTGCGCAATGCTGTCTGAAACACTGATGCCGATTGGCGAACTGGCCCGGCGCACCGGCGTCCACCCAGTCACCTTGCGTGCCTGGGAGCGCCGCTATGGCCTGCTCAAGCCGCAACGCACCGCCAAGGGGCATCGTTTGTACGGGCAAGACCAATTCGAGCGGGTGCTGGCAATTCTCGCCTGGCTTGAACGCGGTGCTTCGGTCGGCCAGGTACGCGAACTAATCGAACAGCCAGTAGAGCGGGCACCGATGGGCGACTGGCAACCGCGCCAGCAGCAGCTGCTCGAAGCCATCGCCCATCTTTCCCAACGCAGCCTCGATCAGCAACTGAACCAGGTCATGGCCTTGTACCCCGCCGTGACACTGTGCGAACAGTTGCTACTGCCGCTGCTGGAATCCCTCGCCGTTCGCTGGCGCAGCCACTTCAACGCGCGCCTTGAACAGGTGTTCTTCCACACCTGGCTGCGCAGCAAGCTAGGGGCGCGGGTGTACCACGACAATCAATCGTTGCAAGGGCCAGCGGTGCTGCTCTGTGAAGACAGCGAGCGCCCGTTCGACCCCAGCCTGTGGCTGTGCGCCTGGCTGTTGAGCAGCAACGGCATCCCCGTAGAGGTGTTTGAGCAACCGATGGGCGGCACGCAGCTGCAACGCGCCGTGATCACCCTGCAACCGAGGGCAGTACTGATGCACCTTGGCCCACGCATCGACGCCAGCGCCCTGCTGCGCACCTTGCAGGGCATCGCCGGGACCAAGCTGCTGGGCGGCGCCACCCTCGCCCTGCACCAGGCCCAGCTGCACGCGTTCGATCTGCCCGACCTTTTCCTGTTCGATACCCCGCAGGCGGCATTGCGTTTGCTGCAAGGCAATGTCCGCCGGCCTGGAGAGACGAGTGCCCCATGCAACTGATCTGGCTGCGCAGCGACCTGCGCATCAATGACAACTCCGCCCTCAGCGTCGCCTGCGAACGCGGCCCGACCGTGGCTTTGTGGCTGGTTAGCCCCGGCCAATGGCAGGCCCACGACGACGCCGCCTGCAAGGTCGACTTCTGGCTGCGCAACCTGCGCCAGCTGCGCCAGTCGCTGGACCTGCTGAATATCCCGCTGCTGGTGCGCAAGGTCGACACTTGGGAGCAGGCACCGGCCACCTTGCTCGAAGTCTGCCGCCAGCATGCTATCGAGGCGGTGCACTGGAACGATGAATACGGCGTCAATGAAGAACGTCGCGATGCAGCCACGCGCAAGCTGCTGGAGGATTACGGTGTCCGCACCCACAGCTACCTCGACCAGCTGTTCTTCCGCCCCGGCACCATCCTGACCCGCAGCGGCGACTACTTCCAGGTCTTTTCCCAGTTCAAGAAAGTCTGCCTCGAACACCTGCACCGCAGCCTGCCGTCACTGGCCCAACGGGTGACACGCCAGCAGCCGCTGGCTATCACCAGCGACCCGATCCCCCAGCATATCGAGGGCTTCGACAAGCCTGCCCGCACACTGAGCGAACACTGGCCCGCCGGTGAAGACGAAGCGCAAGCGCGGCTGGCCCGCTTTCTCGATGAAACGGTCAAGGACTATGGGTACCTGCGCGACCTCCCGGCCAAGCCTGGCACCAGCCAGCTTTCAGCCTACCTGGCCGCAGGCGTGATCTCGCCCCGCCAATGCCTGCATGCCGCCCTCGCCAGCAACCGTGGCGAATTCGACAGTGGCAGCAGCGGCGTCCAGACATGGATCAACGAGCTGCTCTGGCGCGAGTTCTACAAGCATATCCTGACCGGTTATCCACAGGTCTCACGGCATCGGGCCTTCCGCGCGCAGACCGAAGCCCTGCCCTGGCGCGATGCGCCGGACGACTTCCAGGCCTGGCAGGAGGGACGTACCGGCTTCCCGATCATCGACGCAGCGATGCGCCAACTGCTGCACACCGGCTGGATGCACAACCGCCTGCGCATGATCGTCGCCATGTTCCTCAGCAAGAACCTGCTGATCGACTGGCGCCTGGGCGAACGCCACTTCATGCGCCATCTGATAGACGGCGATCTGGCCGCCAATAATGGTGGTTGGCAGTGGAGTGCCTCCACCGGCACCGACGCAGTGCCCTATTTCCGTATCTTCAATCCGGTTTCGCAGTCGCAGCGGTTCGACCCCGAAGGACGCTTCATCCGCCACTGGCTACCGGAATTGCGCGGCCTGGATGAAAAATCTATCCATCAGCCGGTGAAGTCTGCTGATCTTTTTGCTAATAATTCCTATCACAGTCCAATAGTCGATCTCAGTAGTAGCCGCCAACGTGCGCTGGAAGCCTTCAAGGGCCTACCACGCCGGCAGGATCAGAGGGCAGTATCTTGAATCACTCGCGTAGTTTCTGGGTTACGGGGGCCAGCAATGGACTGGGTCTGGCCCTGGTGGAGCGATTGCTCGAGCAAGGGCACCGGGTTGCCGCAAGTAGCAAGGAAGGCGAGGAGCTGAAGGCACTGGCCGTGCGCCATGGCAGCCGGCTGTTGATCTTGCCTTGGCAATTGCATGAGGAAGGCGAGGCTACCAGCGCGGCAGAGCAGATATGCCATGCCTGGTGCTCGCTGGATGTATTGATCATCAACGCCGGGACCAGTGACTACCTGGCCGATGACGTGGCGGACAGCGATGTGTTCGAGGCCATCGTCAATGACAACCAACTGGCTGGCGAGCATTGCCTGGCCAGCGCGCAACCGTTGTTGGCACAGGGGCATAGGCCGCAGGCCATGGCGATTTTCAACCGTTATTCAGCCTTGCAGCTCTACTCACCGACGCAAGTGTCGGCGGGCTGGAACAATGTGCCGCAGTGGGCGCGTGAACAGCGCCAGGCGTTGAAGGACCAGGGGATCGACCTCACCGTGGTGGCACCGCAGTCGCTGAAGACTCCAGTGACTTCCGCGCAGGCTGTACCAGATGCCTGGACGCCGCAGAGTGCGGCGCAGGAGCTGATCTCTCGCTTGGCGTTGCGCGAGCCCGAGTTGGTATTGGAGGTGCTGGATATCAGCACTCTGTGGCCGCTGCCTCGCTGAGCTCTGTATCTCCTGGCCTGGCCTCTTCGCGGGACAAGCCCGCTCCTGCAAGCCCAGCGCTGTACCTGCAGGAGCGGGCTCGTCCCGCGAAGAGGCCGGCACAGGAGAAGTCACAGCGCCATGCGGTAATGCAGGCTGTAGCTCTCGACACCGTCGTTAGGGTTCTTGAGCCCGGCATTGGAATAGTGAATCGCCCTTACCCCGATCTCATGCCCACCAGCAAAACGCAGGCCGAAACCAATCCTGTCTTCGAACTGGAAAGCCGAGCCAAGCTCGTTGCTCTCGACCTCGGTATTGGCAAACGCCGCCACACCAATCCCCGCTTCGATATAGGGCTTCACCGAATTCCCGGCGAACTCATAGACGAACACTGGCGCAAAGGACAGGCTGTGGTTGCTCGACGTCTCATCACCCTCCCAGTAGGTATAGGCGCCGTCCCAATAGCCCGTCAGCCGGCCAACGCTGGTCTGCCACCAGCTTGCATCCCAGTTGGACTGCAGGCCCAGCCGGTAGACCATGGTGGAATCACCGGTCTGCCCCACCGAAAACGATACATCGGCCGCTTGCGCTGCCATCACGTGCCCCAGGGTAAAGGCGGCAACTGCCGCCAAACCGAGCCGTTTCTTCATGGGAAACTTCCTTATTCCTGATGCTGTTATTAGTGTTCACCTTGTAGCAGGCAAATCGGTAGAAATCGGTAATGCAAAGATAGTTCAGCTGTATTTCACGTTTTTTTTACAACTGAAAGCTTTGCACACTGTCCGACTTATGCCACAGCACTGGCAGGATTTTTCTCAGGGACTGCGGTTCGGCGCTGCTCCAGAACGCCGCGTCGCGGGCAGGCCCGTCGGCCAGCAGGTCCCGCGCGGCCAGCAGGCGTTGCAGCTGGCGCGCCACGGCGGCACCGGTATCGATGATGGCCACATCGGCAGGCACCATCTGCGCCAGCAGCGGGCGCAGAAACGGGTAATGGGTGCAGCCGAGGATCAACGTATCGCAGCCAGCGGCCAACAGCGGCTGCACATACCCCTGCAGCAACTGGCGCAACTGCGGGCTGCCGAGGTCACCGGTTTCGATCAGCTCGACCAGCCCCGGGCAGGGCTGGGTGACCACTTGCACGTCGTTAGCGAAGCGGTCAAGCAAGGCAGCAAACTTGGCACTTTGCAAGGTACCGGTGGTAGCCAGCACGCCGACCACGCCCGAGCGGGTGGCGGCAGCGGCAGGCTTGACCGCCGGCTCCATACCGACCAAGGGCCAGTCGGGGTACAACTCGCGCAGGTCGGCAACCGCAGCCACAGTCGCGGTATTGCAGGCCAGGACCATTGCCTTGGCACCTTGTGCCTGGAAGAACTCGGCGATGCGCCGGCAGCGCTGGCGGATGTAGTCCGGGGACTTCTCGCCATAGGGCACATGACCACAATCAGCCACGTACAGGAGTGACTCGTCTGGCAGCAGGCGCTGGATCTCGGCGAGTACCGACAAGCCGCCCACCCCCGAGTCCATCACGCCGACCGGCGCCGAGCGCTCAGCCATCGCGCTTGCCACACACGGCACAAGCCGGGTCACGCTTGACCCGCAGCTCACGCAGCCGCGTGCCTAGGGCATCGATCAACAGCAAACGGCCAATCAGCGGTTCGCCAAAGCCGGCCAGCAGCTTCATCGCCTCCAGTGCCTGCAGGCTACCGACCAGCCCCACCAGCGGGCCGATCACGCCGGCTTCGCTGCAGGTCAGCTCGTCTTCGCTGCCGTGGCCGTACAGGCAGTGGTAGCAAGGGCTGTAGTCACGGCGCGGGTCGAACACCGACAACTGGCCTTCCAGGCGGATCGCCGCGCCGCTCACCAGCGGTTTACCCGCCGCGAAGCAGGCCGCATTGACCGCCTCCCGCGTACCGAAGTTGTCGGAGCAGTCCAGCACCAGGTCGACTGCAGCCACTGCGGCGGCCAGGCAGTCTTCGTCCAGTGCCTGGCGGTGGGCGACCAGCGCGATCTCGGGGTTGATCGCCTGCAGCCGCTGCAACGCCGAATCCACCTTGCTCATGCCGACGCTGTCGCTGTCATGGATGACCTGCCGTTGCAGGTTGGTCAGGTCGACGGTGTCGAAGTCGGCCAGGTGCAGCTCCCCCACGCCCGCAGCCGCCAGGTACAGCGCCACCGGCGAGCCGAGGCCGCCGAGGCCGACGATCAATGCCTTGCTGTGCTTGAGCCGCAGCTGGCCGTCGATGTCCACCTGGGCCAGCAGAATCTGCCGGCTGTAACGCAACAGTTCCTGATCGCTCAGCATGGCAGGCGCCCCAGTGAAATACGCTCGTGGCCGCCTAGGTCCTTGCGGCTGGCCACTTCGGTGAAGCCTTGCGCGCTCAGCAGAGCACGCACGTCCGTAGCCTGGTCGTAACCATGCTCGAGCAGCAGCCAGCCACCTGGCAACAGATGTTCTGGCGCATGGGCGACGATCACCCGCAGGTCATCGAGTCCATCGGTACCCGCCACCAGGGCACTGCTGGGCTCAAAACGCACGTCGCCTTCGACCAGGTGTGGGTCTTCGGCGCGGATGTATGGCGGGTTGCTGAGAATCAGGTCGAAACGCTGCCCGGCCAGGCTGCCAAACCAATGGCTGGCAAGCACCTGGACGTTGCCCAGGCCCAGACGCTGGCGATTGCGCTCGGCCAGCGCCACGGCTTCCTCGACGCGGTCCACGGCCGTCACCTGCCAGGCCGGGCAATCGCTGGCCAAGGCCAGGGCAATGGCGCCGGTGCCGGTACCCAGGTCGAGGACCTTGGCTGACGATGCAGGCTGCAGCTCCAACGCAGTTTCGACCAGCAGTTCGGTATCCGGGCGCGGTATGAGTGTATGTGGCGCCACTTCCAGATCGAGCTTCCAGAAGCCCTGCTGCCCCAGGATGTAGGCCACCGGCTCGCCGGCACGGCGGCGCTGCAGGTAGCTGGCGTAGGTCTCGGCATCTTCGCTGCTGACGATGCGCTCGGGCCAGGTGTGCAGGAAGCTGCGCGACTTGCCAATGGCGGCAGCCAGCAGCAGTTCGGCGTCCAGGCGCTCGCTGGGCGAGTCTGGCAGCTGCGCGTTGCGCAAGAGGCTGGCAATGATGGTCATCAGTCCCCCAGGGCAGCCAGTTGGTCGGCTTGGTATTCGGCCAGCAACGGTTCGATCACGGCCTCCACGCCACCGGCAAGGATGTCGTCGAGGGAGTACAGAGTCAGGTTGATGCGGTGATCAGTCACCCGCCCCTGTGGATAATTGTAGGTACGGATGCGTTCGGAGCGGTCGCCGGAACCGACCAGCAGCTTGCGCTCGCTGGCTATGGCGTTCTGCGCGGCGCTGGTCTGCATGTCGTTGAGCTTGGCGGACAGCCAGGACATGGCGCGGGCGCGGTTCTTGTGCTGCGAGCGCTCTTCCTGGCACTCGACCACGATGCCGGTGGGCAAGTGGGTGATGCGGATCGCCGAGTCGGTCTTGTTCACGTGCTGACCGCCGGCGCCCGAGGCGCGGTAGGTGTCGACGCGCAGGTCGGCCGGATTGATCTCGATTGCCGCTTGTTCATCGGGCTCGGGCAGCACGGCCACGGTACAGGCCGAGGTATGGATACGGCCCTGGGATTCGGTTTCCGGCACACGCTGAACACGGTGCGCACCAGACTCGAATTTGAGCTTGGCGTACACGTTATCGCCTTCGACACGGGCAATGATCTCTTTATAGCCGCCGTGCTCGCCCTCGTTCTCGGAGAGGATCTCCAGGCGCCAGCCGCGCTTCTCGGCATAGCGCGAGTACATGCGGAACAGGTCGCCAGAGAAGATTGCCGCCTCGTCACCACCAGTGCCAGCGCGGATTTCGAGGAACACGTTGCGACCATCGTTGGGGTCCTTGGGCAGCAGCATGCGCTGCAAGTGGGACTCCAGCTCGACCAGCTGCTCCTTGGCTTCGCGTACTTCCTCGACGGCCATCTCGCGCAGGTCGGGGTCGGCGTCCTTGAGCAGCGCCTGGGCGCCTTCGAGGTCGTCCTGCACCTTGCGCCACTCTTTATAGGCGGCGTAAACCGGCTCGACTTCGGCGTATTCGCGGGAATAGGCGCGGAAGCGGGTCTGGTCGGATATGACTTCGGCGTCACCAAGCAGCGCGGTGAGTTCCTCGAAGCGGTCCTGGAGAATCTCCAGTTTGTTCAGCAGCGACGCTTTCATTGCGGGGATTTGTCCGTCGAGCCCTCGTTGAGGGCAAAGAGTTCCTGGGCCATGGCCAGCGCATCGAGGCGGCCCTCGGCCGAGAGCTTTTTCAGCTGCACGCTAGGGGCATGCAGGAGTTTGTTGGTCAGGCCCCGGGCCAGTTGCGCCAGTACATCCTCGGGGTTGCCGCCATTGGCCAGCAGGCGTTGGGCCTTTTGCAGTTCTTCGTCACGCAGGCGCTCGCTTTGCTGGCGGTAGGCACGCAGCACATCGACGGCGGCCAGTTCGCGCAGGCGCAGCATGAAGTCTTCGGCGCCCACCGAAACCAGCTCCTCGGCGGCCTGGGCTGCGCCCTGGCGGCTCTTGAGGTTTTCCGCGACCACTTCGTGCAGGTCATCGACGGTGTACAGGTAGACGTCGTCGAGTTCGCTCACTTGCGGCTCGATGTCGCGCGGCACGGCGATATCGACCATGAAGATCGGTTTGTGCCGGCGTTGCTTCAGCGCGCTTTCCACTGCGCCCTTGCCGAGGATCGGCAGCTGGCTGGCGGTGGAGCTGATGACGATGTCGCTGTTGGCCAGCTCCTGCGGGATGTCGGCCAGCAGCACGGCATGGGCCCCGAACTGCTCGGCGAGAATGCTCGCCCGCTCCAGGGTGCGGTTGGCCACGACGATGCGGCGCACACCTTGTTCATGCAGGTGGCGGGCGACCAGGGTGATGGTTTCGCCGGCGCCGATCAGCAGGGCCTGACTGCGGCCCAGGTCACTGAAGATCTGCTTGGCCAGGCTGACCGCGGCGAATGCCACGGAAACCGGGTTTTCGCCGATCGCGGTGTCGGTGCGCACCTGCTTGGCGGCGCTGAAGGTCGCCTGGAACAGGCGCCCGAGCAGCGGGCCGATGGTGCCGGCCTCACGCGCCACCGCGTAGGCGGACTTCATCTGGCCGAGGATCTGCGGTTCGCCAAGCACCAGCGAATCGAGCCCGGAGGCCACCCGCATCATGTGCTTCACTGCATCGTGCTCTTCATGGACGTAGGCACTGGCGCGCAGCTCATCCAGGCTCAGCCGGTGATACGCGGCCAGCCATTGCAGGACGGCGTCGGCGGACAGGTGGTCCTGCTCTATATAAAGCTCGCTACGGTTGCAGGTCGACAGGATCGCCGCCTCACGGCTGGCGGTCAGTCGGCAGAGCTGCTGCAGGGCGTCTACCAGCTGCTCTGGGGTAAACGCCACGCGCTCGCGTACGTCTACCGAGGCAGTCTTATGGTTGATACCAAGTGCAAGAAAGGCCATGCAAGGTCGCTGGTTGTGACAAGAAGCCGATAATTGTCCTCTTTCGCAGGTTTTAGAACAACCACCGTTCGCTATTGTCGCGATAGACCAGGCCGGCCCGGCCCCGGAGGCCCTCCCTGCCATGGCTGAGGCAAGCACGAAACCTGTGGGAGCGGGCTTGCCCGCGAAGAGGCCAGAGCAGACCAAGCCAAAATCTTTTGAGCCTCCTCCCTCACCAGGCTGCTCGCCCCGAACGATTGCACAGCTTGCGGGTAATATTTTCCACAAAAACACCTTTCAATGAAATCTTTCGACATATCCACAGCGAAGTTATCCACAATCTTGTAGTCCATTTCCCAAATATAGCCCCCTCTATTGCGATGCTCAATATCGATGCCTAGCCTTGCCAATCACTGACCGGTTCAAGTTCCTCGCCAGAAATTCAATCCCTTTAATGATTGCCAAGGAGAGGTAAGCATGGCATTTGACGCATATATACAAATCGACGCAATCGCGGGCGAAGCACTGGATGAAAAATACAACAAATGGATTGAAGTCACCGGCTACGACTTTGGCGTAAGCCAAAGCACTTCAGCCACTGCTAGCTCCGCTGGCGGGGCTACGTCAGGCCGCACTGCCGTCAGCAATTTCAGATTCACCAAGTTTCTCGACAGCGCCAGTTGCAAACTGATGGAGGCCAGTTGTGCAGGTCTGCACCTCAAGGAAGTAAACTCGCACTGTGTCGCGCGCGAAAACAAAGGGTCGATCAAAAGAACCCTAGGCATTTCCACGAAAAGCTATTTGCATACAGGGGAAATAGCGGGGTACGCGGATAAGGTTGCAAGAGTGGGCAAAGCAGCGCGCCTGATCAAGAATGGCAGCTATATCGGCGTTGCACTCGGAGTGGGGGCTACGGGGCTCGAAATTCAGAAGGCCTGCACCTTGGGGCGAGAGGATGAATGCAGCAGAGCGCAGTTCGTCGAGATCGCTGACGCGAAGGAGGTCGAGGCTTTCCCCCCAAAGCATCGACGCATTCTAGTTTGCCTACTGGTCTTACATCTCACGCAGCTCTCTGCGCTCGTGCTCTCCCACTTCCTCTTTCCAGTTCAATAACCGAATAAAAGGGGCGACCTCCACCACCGAACCTCTCACCTACCCCGATGTCCGAGCTAGCATCACCCAAGCTGTAAACCACGACCTTCGCAGGTGGGTTTGCCCCCGCGCTTGTGTCATCATGCTCCGACCGCCGGTTAGTCTTTTTAAGCCTCTCTATGAACAGACCCTACGCACTGCTGCTTGCCTTCGCCCTGCTCCAGGGCTGCCAGAGCCTGGCCCCGCACAATGCCGAGCCTCCTGCCGCCGAGGCCGAGGCGAAGAAGCCCGTGGTGTATGGGTCATTCACGCAAGACACCCTTTATAGCCTGCTGGTAGCGGAACTGGCCGGGCAACGAAACCGTTTCGACATCGCCTTGGCCAACTACGCCGACCAGGCCGAGAAGACCCAGGACCCGGCCGTCTCCGAGCGCGCCTACCGGATTGCCGAGTACCTCGGCGCCGACGAGCCGGCGCTGGACAGCGCGCTGATCTGGGCCAAGAACGACCCGCAGAACCTCGACGCCCAGCGCGCCGCCGCCATCCAGCTGGCCCGAGCCGGTCGCTACGACGACTCCATGACGTATATGGAGAAGGTGCTGCAAGGCCAGGGTGACACCCACTTCGACTTCCTCGCCCTGTCCGCCGCCGAAACCGACCAGAGCACCCGCGACGGCCTGATGCAGAGCTTCGACCGCCTGCTGGTCAAATACCCGGACAACAGCCAGCTGGTGTTCGGCAAGGCGCTGCTGCTGAACCAGGACGGCAAGGCTAAGGAAGCCCTTGACCTGCTCGAAGCGCACCCGACGCAGAATGGCGAAATCGCCCCGATCCTGCTGCGTGCCCGCCTGCTCCAGAGCCTGGACCGTGGCCCTGAAGCGCTGCCGCTGCTGCGTGGTGCTATCCGTGACAATCCGGAAGACAAGCGCCTGCGCCTGACCTACGCGCGCACCTTGGTCGAACAGGACCGCATGGCCGACGCCAAGGCCGAATTCCTCAGCCTGGTCCAGCAGTACCCGGATGACGACGAATCGCGTTACTCCCTGGCCCTGGTGTGCCTGGAGATGAAAGACTGGGACGAAGCCGAGGTGTACCTGCGCGAGCTGATCGAGCGCGCCAGCAACGTCGATGCCGCCCACCTGAACCTGGGCCGCATCGCCGAGGAGCGCCATGACCCGGCAGGTGCCCTGCGCGAGTACGCCCTGGTCGGCAACGGCCCGGACTACCTGCCGGCGCAACTGCGCCAGGCCGACATCCTCATCGCCAACGGTCGCGGCACCGAGGCTTCGCGCCTGCTCGCCGAGGCCCGCGAGTCGCAGCCTGACTACGCCGTGCAGCTGTACCTGATCGAATCGGAAAGCTACAGCAACAACAACAAGGACGCCCAGGCCGACCAGGTCCTGCAGCAAGCCCTCAACCGCTACCCGGACGACCTCAACCTGCTTTATACCCGCGCCATGCTGGCCGAAAAGCGCGATGACCTGCCGCTGATGGAAAAAGACCTGCGCGCCATCATCGCCCGCGAGCCGGACAACGCCATGGCGCTGAACGCCCTCGGCTACACCCTGGCCGACCGCACCACCCGCTACAGCGAAGCCAAGGCTCTGATCGACAAGGCCCACCAGCTGACCCCGGACGACCCTGCCGTGCTCGACAGCCTGGGCTGGATCAACTACCGCCTGGGCCACCTCGACGAGGCTGAAAACTACCTGCGCCAGGCCTTCGCCCGCTTCCCCGACCACGAAGTGGCCGCTCACCTGGGCGAAGTCCTGTGGGCCAACGGCAAGCGCCGCGAAGCCCGCCAGGTCTGGGCCAAGGGCTTCGAAGCCCAGGCCGACAGCCCCATCCTGCGCAAAACCATTCTGCGCCTGACCGGATCCGAGACCCTTTAACGCCATGTTTCTGCGCCATTGCATCACCTTCACCCTGATCGCCATGCTGGCCGGCTGTGCCGGCTTCGGGAGCCGCGAGGCCCTGCAGGGTCACGGCGACCCACAGCAGTGGCGCGCCCATAAAGAGCAGCTGAGCAGGCTCGACGGCTGGCAGATCAACGGCAAGGTCGGCATCCGCGCCCCGCGCGACTCCGGCAGCGGCACGCTGTTCTGGCTGCAACGCCAGGATTACTACGACATCCGCCTGGCCGGCCCGCTCGGCCGCGGCGCGGCTCGCTTGACTGGCCGCCCCGGCGGCGTGGTGCTGGAAGTGGCCAACCAGGGCCGCTATGAAGCCGCCAGCCCCGAGGCCCTGCTGGAAGAACAGCTTGGCTGGCAACTGCCGGTCTCGCACCTGGTCTGGTGGGTCCGTGGCCTGCCCGCACCCGACAGCAAGAGCAAGCTCACCCTCGATGGCGACAGCCGCCTGGCCAGCCTCGAGCAGGATGGCTGGCAGGTTCAGTACCTGAGCTATACCGAGCAGAACGGCTACTGGTTGCCGGAGCGCATGAAGCTGCATGGTAAAGACCTCGACGTGACCCTGGTAGTCAAGGACTGGCAGCCACGCCAGCTGGGGCACTGATCGCATGCACACGCTCACCCTGCCCGCCCCGGCCAAGCTCAACCTGTGGCTGCACATCATCGGTCGCCGCCCCGATGGCTACCACGAGCTGGAAACCGTATTCCAGTTTCTCGACCATGGCGACGAGCTGAGCTTCGCCTTGCGCGAAGACGGCGTGATCCGCCTGCACACCGAAATCGAAGCCGTGCCCCACGACAGCAACCTGATCGTGCGCGCCGCGCGTAAATTGCAGGAACAATCCGGCAGTCGGCTGGGCGCCGATATCTGGCTGACCAAAGTGCTGCCCATGGGCGGCGGCATCGGCGGCGGCAGTTCGGATGCGGCGACCACGCTGCTGGCGCTGGCACACCTGTGGCAGCTGGACTGGGACGAAGACCGCCTGGCCTCGCTGGGCTTGAGCCTGGGCGCCGACGTGCCGGTGTTCGTCCGTGGCCATGCCGCATTTGCCCAGGGTGTCGGCGAGCAACTGACCCCGGTCGACCCCGAAGAGCCCTGGTATGTCGTACTGGTGCCGCAAGTGTCTGTCAGCACAGTAGAAATTTTTTCACATCCACAGTTGACACGTGATTCCCTCCCCCTTAAGATGCGCCCCGTTCCCGAGGGAAACAGTCGAAATGACTGCCAACCGGTGGTAGAGCAGAATTACCCAGAAGTTCGCAACGCGCTGAATTCACTGGGGAAATTCACAGAGGCTCGACTTACCGGCACTGGAAGTTGTGTGTTTGGGGCCTTCCCAAGCAAAGCCGAAGCTGATAAAGTTCTGGCCCTTCTTTCAGCGACCCAAACAGGGTTTGTGGCGAAAGGAAGCAATGTTTCGATGTTGCATCGCAAGCTGCAAAGTCTGATCAAGAAGTCGAGCGCATAGCGTTCGCAGCAACAGATACAGGGGCGTCGCCAAGCGGTAAGGCAGCAGGTTTTGATCCTGCCATGCGTTGGTTCGAATCCAGCCGCCCCTGCCATTTTCCTTATACTCATCCAGGTATACCCTCAGCCTTCAGGTACTGCGCGTGTCCAAGATGATGGTCTTTACGGGGAACGCTAACCCCGATCTGGCTCGGCGTGTCGTACGTCAGCTGCATATCCCTCTCGGTGACGTCTCTGTCGGTAAGTTCTCCGACGGCGAGATCAGCACTGAGATCAATGAAAATGTTCGCGGTAAAGACGTTTTCATTATCCAGCCGACCTGTGCCCCGACCAACGATAACCTGATGGAACTGGTAGTGATGGCCGACGCCTTCCGCCGCTCCTCAGCATCCCGAATCACCGCCGTGATTCCTTACTTCGGATATGCCCGCCAGGACCGCCGTCCGCGTTCGGCACGTGTAGCCATCAGCGCCAAAGTCGTCGCTGACATGCTCACTGTCGTGGGTATCGACCGTGTTCTCACCGTCGACCTGCACGCTGACCAGATCCAAGGCTTCTTCGATATCCCAGTCGATAACATCTACGGCTCGCCCGTACTGGTCGACGATATCGAAGACCAGCGTTTCGAGAACCTGATGATCGTTTCCCCGGACATCGGTGGCGTTGTGCGCGCACGCGCCGTTGCCAAGTCCCTGGGCGTCGATCTCGGTATCATCGACAAACGCCGCGAAAAGGCTAACCACTCCGAGGTTATGCACATCATCGGCGACGTCGAAGGGCGCACCTGCATCCTGGTAGACGACATGGTCGACACCGCCGGCACCCTGTGCCACGCGGCCAAAGCCCTGAAAGAACACGGCGCTGCCAAGGTTTACGCCTACTGCACGCACCCTGTCCTGTCGGGCCGCGCGATCGAGAACATCGAGAAGTCGGTACTGGATGAGCTGGTGGTGACCAACACCGTTCCGCTGTCCGCCGCTGCTCAAGCCTGTGACCGTATCCGCCAGCTGGATATCGCACCGGTTGTCGCTGAAGCGGTCCGCCGCATCAGCAACGAAGAATCGATCAGCGCGATGTTCCGCTAAGCGGAACTCGTGTTGATGTGAAGCGCCCCGCCCCAGCATTTGTTGGGGCGGGGCTTTTTTGCCATCCCCGTCTGGCGCTGGTCGCAAACGCCTTTCGGGAGGCTATTTTGGAGAAGCAAAATGACTGATTTCATCCTGAACGCCCAAGCGCGTACTGACCTGGGGAAAGGTGCGAGCCGCCGCCTGCGTCACTCGCTGAGCATCCCAGCCGTTGTATACGGTGGCGATAAAGAAGCCCAATCCCTGACCATCGTGGCCAAGGAAATCGCCAAGCTGTTCGAAAACGAAGCGGCCTTCAGCCACGTTATCGAACTGAACGTCGACGGCGCCAAGCAGAACGTCGTGGTCAAGGCCATGCAGCGTCACCCAGCCAAAGGCTTCATCATGCACGCCGACTTCGTTCGCGTCGTTGCTGGCCAGAAGCTGACCGCCAAGGTTCCAGTTCACTTCGTTGGTGAAGAAGCTCCGGTCAAGAAAGGCGGCGAAATCTCGCACGTTGTTTCCGAGATCGAAGTTTCCTGCGAAGCCAAAGACCTGCCTGAGTTCATCGAAGTCGACCTGTCCAAGGCCGAAATCGGCGCCATCATCCACCTGTCGGACCTGAAAGCTCCGAAAGGCGTTGAGTTCGTAGCTCTGGCCCACGGTGACGACAAAGCTGTTGCCAACGTTCACGCTCCACGCGTTGCTCCAGAAGCAGAAGGCGCTGCCGAGTAATCCACTCGCGCGCCGGTGTTGATCGGGTTACAGTGCGCCCCGCGCCCTGTAACCCACCAACTCCAAGGAAGAGCCCCTGACGTGACCGCCATCCAGTTGATCGTTGGCCTGGGTAACCCCGGCCCCGAATACGAACAGACCCGGCATAACGCAGGGGCTCTTTTCGTTGAACGCATTGCCAGCGCCCAGCGTGTATCGCTGACCGCTGACAAGAAATATTTCGGCCTGACGGCTAAGTTCAGCCATCAGGGCAACGACGTTCGCTTGTTGATCCCCACCACCTACATGAACCGTAGCGGCCAGGCCGTGGCGGCATTGGCCAATTTCTTCCGCATCAAGCCGGAAGCGATCCTGGTGGCACACGACGAACTCGACCTGCCTCCGGGCGTTGCCAAGCTCAAGCGCGGCGGCGGCCATGGGGGGCACAACGGCCTGCGCGACATCATCGCGCAGCTCGGCAACCAGAACGACTTCCACCGCCTGCGGCTTGGCATTGGCCACCCGGGCGACGCCAAACTGGTCTCCAACTTCGTCCTGGGCCGCGCGCCGCGCGCCGAGCAGGAGAAGCTCGACGCCAGCATCGATTTTGCCCTCGGCGTGCTGCCGGACGTACTGGCTGGCGACTTCGCCAAGGCCATGCGCGAGCTGCACAGCCAGAAGGCCTGATTTCCTAGAGAGGGGAATACCCATGGGTTTCAATTGCGGCATCGTCGGCCTGCCCAACGTCGGCAAGTCCACCCTGTTCAACGCCCTGACCAAGTCTGGCATCGCGGCGGAGAACTTCCCTTTCTGCACCATCGAGCCGAACAGCGGCATCGTGCCGATGCCCGATGCGCGCCTGGCGGCGCTGGCGGAAATCGTCAAGCCTAACCGCATCCTGCCGACCACCATGGAGTTCGTCGACATCGCGGGCCTGGTGGCCGGTGCGTCGAAAGGTGAAGGCCTGGGCAACAAGTTCCTCGCCAACATCCGCGAGACCGACGCCATTGCCCACGTGGTGCGCTGCTTCGAAGACGAAAACGTGATCCACGTTTCCAACAGCGTCGACCCCAAGCGCGACATCGAGATCATCGACCTCGAACTGATCTTCGCCGACCTCGACAGCTGCGAGAAGCAACTGCAGAAGGTTGCCCGCAACGCCAAGGGCGGCGACAAGGACGCCCTGGCACAAAAGGCGATCCTGGAGAAACTGATCCCGCACTTCACCGAAGGCAAGCCTGCGCGCAGCCTGATGAAGAACATGGCTGACGACGAGAAGGCTGTCATCCGTGGCTTCCACCTGCTGACCAGCAAGCCGGTGATGTACATCGCCAACGTTGCCGAAGACGGCTTCGAAGATAACCCGCACCTGGACGTGGTCAAGGCCATTGCCGAAGAAGAAGGCGCGGTCGTGGTGCCGGTGTGCAACAAGATCGAAGCGGAAATCGCCGAGCTGGACGACGGTGAAGAGAAAGACATGTTCCTCGAGGCCCTGGGCCTGGAAGAGCCTGGCCTGAACCGTGTGATCCGCGCCGGTTACGAGCTGCTCAACCTGCAGACCTACTTCACTGCCGGCGTGCAGGAAGTCCGCGCCTGGACCGTACGTGTCGGCGCCACCGCCCCGCAGGCCGCTGGCGTGATCCACACCGACTTCGAAAAAGGCTTCATCCGCGCCGAAGTGGTGGCCTATGACGACTTCATCCAGTTCAAGGGTGAAGGCGGTGCCAAGGAAGCCGGTAAATGGCGCCTGGAAGGCAAGGACTACATCGTCAAAGACGGCGACGTGATGCACTTCCGCTTCAACGTCTAAGCGGCAGTCTGCAGTACTGACAAACCCCTTGAGGCCTATGGCTTCAAGGGGTTTTGTTTTGTGGGGCATATATGCCTTTGCGTAGCGCCCAGGAATTGTCTTACGCGTTGGGAATTGCCGGGGCCGCTCTGCGGAGCCAACTTTCTGCATCTAAGCTGAGTCTCTGAAGGGCCTCCGCCCTCCTCCCAAGAGCCTCGACCATGCATAAAACGCCTCCCCGCTCGGGCTTCGACTGGCAGCGCTGGCTCCCCGGCCTGGCCACCCTGCTGCACTACCAGCCCGCCTGGCTGCCCAAGGACATCGCCGCCGGCCTGGTGCTGACCACCATGCTGGTGCCGGTCGGCATCGCCTACGCCGAAGCCTCCGGGGTACCGGGCATCTACGGCCTCTATGCCACCATCATCCCGCTGCTGGCCTACGCCCTGTTCGGCCCCAGCCGCATCCTGGTGCTCGGCCCGGACTCGGCGCTGGCCGCGCCGATCCTGGCGGTGGTGGTGCAATACGCCGCCAGCGACCCGCAGCGCGCCATCGCCATTGCCAGCCTGATGGCTCTGGTGGCCGGCGCCTTCTGCGTGATTGCCGGGCTGCTGCGCCTGGGCTTCATCACTGAACTGCTGTCCAAACCGATCCGCTACGGCTACATGAACGGTATCGCCCTCACCGTACTGATCAGCCAGCTACCCAAGCTGTTCGGTATCAAAGTCGATAGCGAGGGGCCCTTGCGCGACCTCTGGCACCTTGGCCAGGCACTGTTTGCCGGCCAGGGACACTGGCCAAGTTTCATCGTCGGTGCCGCATGCCTGGTGCTGATCCTGCTGCTCAAACCCTTCAAGCGCCTGCCGGGCATCCTCATCGCCGTGGTGCTGGCAACGCTTGCCGTAAGCTTGTTCAACCTCGACCAGATGGGCGTCAAAGTACTCGGCCAGTTGCCTCAGGGTCTGCCCAGCTTCGTCTTCCCATGGGTGAGCGACATCGACCTGGTCGAAGTGGTACTGGGCGGGATTGCCGTGGCGCTGGTGTCGTTCGCCGATACCAGCGTGCTGTCGCGCTCCTATGCCGCGCGCCTTAAAACGCCCGTCAACCCGAACCAGGAAATGTTCGGCCTGGGCGTGGCCAACCTGGCCTCCGGCCTGTTCCAAGGCATCCCGATCAGCAGCAGCTCGTCGCGTACGCCAGTGGCCGAGGCGGCCGGCTCGAAAACCCAATTGACCGGCATCATTGGTGCGCTGGCAGTGACCCTGTTGCTGCTGGTCGCGCCCAACTTGATGCAGCACCTGCCCAACAGCGCCTTGGCTGCCGTGGTGATCGCCGCAGCTTTGGGGTTGTTCGAGTTCGCCGACCTCAAGCGCATCTTCCGCATGCAGCAATGGGAGTTCTGGCTGTCGTTTACCTGCTTCGTCGGCGTCGCAGTGTTCGGCGCCATCCCAGGTATCTGCATTGCAGTAGCGATATCGGTGATCGAATTCCTGTGGGACGGCTGGCGGCCACATTACGCCGTACTCGGGCGCGTCGACGGCACCCGTGGCTACCATGACGTGAAACGTTATCCACAGGCGCGGCGGATCCCTGGGCTGGTGCTGCTGCGCTGGGATGCACCGCTGTTCTTCGCCAACGCCGAGCAGTTCCAGGGCACGGTGCTCGCGGCGGTGGATGAATCACCCACCCAGGTGCAACGGCTGGTGATTGCGGCGGAGCCGGTGACCAGCATCGATATCACGTCGGCGGACATGCTCGCCGAGCTGGATCGGGCGCTGGAGGCTCGGGGAGTGGAGCTGCAGTTTGCCGAGATGAAAGACCCGGTGAAGGACAAGATGAAGCGCTTCGAGTTGTTCGAGCATATGGGTGAGCGGGCGTTTCACCCTACGGTCGGGGCGGCGGTGGATGCCTACCTGGCAGATACAGGAATCGACTGGAAGCCGTAGGTCGCCTGCACCGGCCTCTTCGCGGGGCAAGCCCGCTCCTACAGGAATTGCGTATCGCCAGTGATCATACGATACCTGTAGGAGCGGGCTTGCCCCGCGAAGAGGCCGGTACAGGAGTGCTAGGCAGCCCGAACCCGACGCCGGTCGATCCAGATCAACATGGCACTGGCATACACTGACACGGCCACGAACAGCGCCATACGCACCGCAAACGCCTTGTACACATCCTGCCCACCGGCGCTGTCCTGCACAGACTGCCCAAGCAGGATCAGCATGGTTGTCAGGCAGCTCACCCAATAAGCCGGGCTTTGCCGGGTATCCACCGCACGGTAGAGCCTGCGCGCCTGCCAGAGGACGAACAGCAGTACCCACAGGAAGAACATCCACAGGTGCACGAACAGGCTCAACGCGCCCCACACCAGCATCGCCAACACCCCGGCCAGCAAGGTCGAGCCGATCAACTCGCGACTGGCATGCCGCGCCCGCGTCTCCCCTGCCTGCTGCCCCAGGCTCACCGCCTTCATGATCAGCGGCATGAACTGGTCCGGAGCGATCAGCGCCAAGAGGAAGGCCGGCATGACGATAAGCGTGGCGCGCAGGGCAACCCAGCTGACATCCGCGCTGTCGAGCAAGGGCGGCGAAGACTGCGCAGGCGCGCCAGCCGGTTCAGGAAACAGCACATGGGCCAGCGCCGTGCCCAGCACCGCCAAGAGCATGCCCTTGGCCAACGCCTCGACCACCGACAGCGCCAGGCTGAAATCGCTGGTGCCGGCCGCCGCGATCATGGTCAGGCCGATCACCAGCAGGTTGGCCAGCAGGCCATTGCCGCCCTTGAGCGCATAGCGCAAGACCAGGAACACGCCCACACCGACCAGCAGCACGCCGCTCAGCGGAGCATGGCGCAGCAGCGGAATCAGCAGCAGGCCGCTGCCGCAACTGAGCATCACCAATATCGCCAGCGCTGGTGCCGCCTTGATCGGCAGCGCCTCGCTGCGCATGGCCAGCAACAGCACCGCGAATACCGGCGCCAGGATCGGCACCGGCAAGCCCAGGCCGAAACTGGTCGCCAGGCACAACGCCACGCCCCAGGCCAGGCGCAGCGCGCGCAAGCGACGCAGCTCAATAGGCATACGACAGCCAGCTCATCAGCCACATGAACACACGGCCCAGCAGGTTCAGCGGATTGCCTTCGCCGGGCAGTGCCATGACTTCGGCCTGGCCACCCACACGCAAGCCGGACCTGTCTGTCAGTTGATCACGGTCAAGTTCGACGATCACCGGGAAGCGCTGTGCCGAACGCAACCAGTCGCGGCTGTTCTGCACGGTCGGCAAGCTCCCTGGGGGCGCAGGCTGGCCGACGCTCACGCCATAGCCGATGCTGCGGATCTGCCCCTTCAGCACCGTGCCGGGCATGGCATCGAGTACCACCAGCACCGGGGCGCCGGGGCGCAGGCGGCCGAGGTTGTTCTCGGTCATGTCGGCACTTATCCACACGTCATGGATGGCGATCAGGGTCATCATCGGGCTGCCGGCACCGACGTAATGGCCCACGTCGGTCCGCAGGTCGGTAATCAGGCCGTTGGTGTCGGCGCGGACCACGGTGCGCGCCAGGTCCAGGCGGGCTTTTTCCACATTGGCCGCGGCGCTGCGCAGTTGCGCGTTGTCGGCATCGGCCCCGCCCTGCTGCTCACGGGCCCGTTGCACCTCGGCGCGGGCGGCGACCACTTGGCTGATGGCTTGGTCGCGAGTGGCCTGGGCGCCTTCCAGACGGCGCACCGATACCGTTCCCGGGTCTTCGTCGATCAAGCGCTTGAGCCGTTCGGCATCCTGGCGCGCCTTGCGCTCGTTGGCCTGGGCCGCCACCAGCGCGGCCTGGGCTGAGTCGATGCCGGCGGTGCTGGCACCGATCTGCCGGCGCACGGTTTCCAGGTCGGCTTCGGCGCGGGCCAGGGCGATGCGGTACTGCTCCCGGTCCAGTTCGAACAGCACATCGCCCTGGCGCACTTCCTGGTTGTTGCCCACGGCCACGCGCTTGATCTGGCCGGCCACTTCGGCGGCCACCGGCACCACGTAGGCCTGCAGCCGGGCTTGTTGGGTGTAGGGCGTGAAGCGGTCGGCCAGCAGGTACCAGACCAGGCTGACGACGATCAGTATCAGCACCCAGCGCATGCCACGATCGGGGGCTGGCGGGGCGTGCGCGGCGTCACTCATTTCGGCTCACCTTGTTCGGGGTCGGCGGGGGCAGGTTCGTCGAGCAAATCGCCCCAATCGGTACGGTTTTTCATCTGCTGGCGGGTGGCAGGGTCGATAGGTTTGCGGCTGTTGTCCCAGCCGCCACCCAGCGCCTTGTACAAGCTCACCAGGCTGCTCACCGCATTGCCACGGCTGACCAGGTAGCCATCCTGCTGCTGCAACAGCAGTTGCTGGGCGTCGAGCACGCGCTGGAAGTCGGCAAAGCCTTCCTGGTACTGCGAGCTGGCCAAGGTCAGCGAACGCTGGGCGGCCTGGGAGGCATCCTGGCGAATGCTGGCGCTCTGCAGCGAGCGCACCAGGCCGCTGGCGGCATCGTCGGCTTCGTGTGCGGCTTCGCGCACGCTCTGGTGATACAGCTCGATCAACTGCTGCAGGCGGGCGTCCTCGACCCGCACGGCATTCTTGCGCCGGCCGTAGTCGAACGGGTTCCAGATCAGGCTCGGCCCCGCCGCCAGGTCGAAGGTATTGGGCAGGTGGCTGGCCGACAGGAAGGTCCAGCCAATGCTACCCAGCAGGCTCAGCTGTGGATAAAGATCCGCCTCGGCCACACCCACCAGCGCTGATTGCGCCGCCACCGCCTGTTCGGCGGCGCGGATGTCCGGGCGCCGTTGCAGCAGGCTGGCCGGCACGTCCTGCAACACCGCACGGTCCGGCAGCGGCAACTGCCCGTGGCGCGCCTCCAGTTCGGGCAACGGGCCCGGTGGCCGGCCAAGCAGCGAGCAGAGCACGTTGCGTAAGGCATTGAGCTGGTTCTCGAACTCGGGGATGGTGGCCAGGGTCGCCAGGTACTGAGTTCGCGCCTGCTGCCAGTCAAGCTCGTCGTTCTCGCCGTGGCGGAACAGCCGCTCGGTGATCTGCAGGCTGCGTTCCTGGCGCTTGGCGTTGTCTTGCGCAATATCCAGCCGCGCCTCGGCGGTGCGCAGGGCGAAGTAGGTATCGGCCATCTGCGCACGTAGCAGCAGCATGGCATCGGCGTAGTTGGCCTGGGAGGCGAAATAGACCGCATCGGCGCTCTCGATGGCGCGGCTGAAACGGCCCCAGAAGTCGATCTCCCAACCGATGTCGAAGCCCACGCTGGACTGCCAGAACACCGAGTCGCGCGCGGTGGAGGTGCCGGACTGGTCCTGCTTCAGGTACAGGCTCTGCGCACGTAGTTGCTGCAGCTGTGGATAACGCCCGGTCTGCACGATGGCCAGCTGCGCCCGCGCCTCGGCAATGCGCAGGCCGGCCACACGCACGCTGGTGTTGTTGGCGTCGGCTTCGGCGATCAGGCCTTCGAGCGTCGGGTCGGCGAACACCCGCCACCACTGACGCAGGTCCGGTGCTGGCGCAGAGCGCGCGGCCTGCTCCAGCAGAGGCGTGTTCCAGCTGTCCAGCCATGGGTCCTGGGGCTTTTCGAAGTCTGGGCCGACCTGGGTACAGCCAGCCAGAATCATCAGCAGCCCCAGGCCATAGCAGCGGTTGGGCATGGCTCAGTCCGCAGGCGGGGTCGGTTGCTCCGGCACCTGCAGCGCAACCCATTGCCAGAACAGCACGTAGGTCACGCCTAGGATCACCGGGCCAATGAACAGGCCGATGATGCCCTTGACCACCATGCCGCCCAACGCACCAATCAGCACCACCGGCATCGGCACGTCCACCCCGCGCCCGAGCAGCAACGGTTTGAGCACGTTGTCGGCGAGCCCGGCGACGAAGGTGTAGATGGCGAAGATGATGGTCGCCACGGTGAAACCTTCGGCATTGAACACGTAGATGATCACCGGCACCGTGATCAAGGTCGCCGGCGCCTGGGCAATGCCCAGCATCAGGATGACGATGGCCAGCATGCCCGCGCCAGGCACCCCTTTGACGACGAAGCCAACGCCAATCAGCAGCATCTGGATGAAGGCAATACCGATCACGCCCTGGGCCACCGCGCGAATGGTGGCGGTGCACAGGTTGGCCAGCGGTTTGCCACGGTCCTCGCCGGACACGCGCATGGCGATTCGCTGCGCGGCAATCTCCCCCCGTTCACCGAAGGCCATGATGATGCCCGAAACGATGATCGCCGCGACAAACATCAGGAACGCACCACCGGCACTGGCCGCAGCGCCCAGCACCGTGCGCCCGGCGCCCTTGAGCTGGGGCATCCACTGGTTGAGCACATGGGCCATGTTTTCCGAGGCGCTAAGCCACAACGCATGCACCTTCGGCCCGATCAGCGGCCAGCCCGCCACCGATTCAGGCGGCGGCGGCACGCTCCAGGCGCCGCTTTTGAGCAAGGTCACCAGGTTGTCGACCGATTCGCCGATGGACATCACCACCAGGTAGATCGGTACGATCAGCACCACCAGCACCAGCACCACCACCAAGGTTGCCGCAAAGCCCTGCTTGAGGCCGGTACCCCGGTGAATGCGGCCATGCAACGGATACAAGGTAACCGCGAGAATCACCGACCACAGCATCAGCTCCAGAAACGGCTGGAAAACCTGGAAGGAGAACATCACCAGGGCGGCCACCAAGCCTGCCTTGATCAGCACGTCGAGCAAACCCCGCGACAGGGCGCTGTCCAGCTTCAAACTCGGCTGCATGTTTCACCTCCGAAGTTAGCCACGCCAACAAGGCGCGATTCAGTGACCCGTCTCGGCAACCGGGCGGTCCTCGTCAGGTAATCGCCGCGCCAGGGCCATCATCACCAGCGGTACCACGGCCATCGACAGCGTGATGGCGAGCACCAGCAAATCGTGAACCTGTTGCGTCAATACCTGGTGCTCCAGCGCCAGCTTGAACACCACGAAAGCAAACTCCCCCCCGGACGCCAGCACAATCGCCAGGCACAACGCCTCGGCGCGGTCAAGCCCGCCGGCCCTGCGCCCAAGCACGAGCAACAGAGGCATCTTGATCACCACCAGCAGCAACGTCAGCCCCAGCACGATCAGGGGCATGCCGAACAACAACTGCAAGTCGGCACTCATGCCGACGCCGACAAAGAACAGCCCGAGGAGCAGGCCCTTGAGCGGTTCGATCTGGCTTTCCAGCTCATGCCGGAACGGCGAGTCGGCCATCAGCACACCGGCAAGGAAGGCGCCAAGAGCCATGGAGATGCCGACATGCTCCATCACCCAGGCGGTACCCAGTACTACCAACAAGGCGGTAGCGGTGGACAACTCGGGCAAACCCGAACCGACTGTCCACTTGAATACCGGGGTCAACAGGTAGCGGCCAAAAATGATCACCACACCAATGCCCGCAGCCACCGCCAGCACCGGCCAGGAACCTTCGTCGGCGGTACTGACATCACCACCGAGCAGCGGCACCACGGCAATCAAGGGAATCGCAGCGATGTCCTGGAACAACAGGATGGCCACGGCCAGGCGACCGTGTGGCTTGCCCAGGTCCTTGCGTTCGGCCAGCACTTGCAGGCTGAACGCCGTCGACGATAGCGCCAGCCCCAGACCGAGCACGATCGCCGCCGCCTTCGATTGGTCAAACAGGAAGTACGCCAGCAGGCCGAGCACCACTGCCGTCAAACCTACTTGCAGCGAGCCGATGCCGAACAACGCCTTGCGCATGGTCCACAGCCGCCGTGGCGACAGCTCCAGACCAATGACGAACAACAGCATCACCACGCCCATCTCCGACAGGCGAGCGACATTGTCGGGGTTACCCAGCAGCCCCAGCACCGACGGCCCGATCAGGATGCCGGCCAGCAGATAGCCGGGCACCGCACCCATTTTCAAACGCTGCGCCAGTGGTACCAGCAGCACCACGGCCAGAAGAAATACTACAGTCGCCTGTAGGAGGCTGCCGTCATGAGGCATAGATTCGCACCCTTGCTACCCCCTGCGGGAGAGATCAGAAATGTTCTTCGACCACTTTGAAGGGATAGGGCACGGCCTTGTATTTGCCGATCTTGCCGCGCTTGGGCAGCTTCACCACCTCATCGCGGGTGAGGTCCTTGTAGGGAATGCGCGTCAGCATGTGGCTGATGATGTTCAGCCGGGCGCGCCGCTTGTCGTTGGAGTGCGCCATGAACCACGGCGCCCAGGACGAATCGGAGGCCGCGAACATTTCGTCACGGGCCCGGGTGTAGTCGTCCCAGCGGGTGTACGACTTGAGGTCCATGGGTGACAGCTTCCACAACTTGCGCCCGTCGCTGATGCGGTCCTGCAGGCGGCGGGTCTGCTCTTCTGCGCTGACTTCGAGCCAGTACTTGATGAGAATGATCCCCGACTCGATCATCATCTTCTCGAACAGCGGCACCACGGAGAGGAACTTGGCGCTCTGCTCTTCACTGCAGAATCCCATCACCCGTTCGACGCCGGCGCGGTTGTACCAGCTACGGTCGAAGATCACGACCTCGCCGGCGGCAGGCAGATGGCGCAGGTAGCGTTGTACGTACATCTGGGTCTTTTCCCGCTCGGTGGGTGCTGGCAGCGCCACCACGCGGAACACCCGCGGGCTGACCCGCTCGGTGATGGCCTTGATGGTGCCCCCCTTGCCGGCACCATCACGGCCCTCGAAAACGACACATACCTTAAGGCCCTTGGCCACCACCCACTCCTGTAATTTAACGAGCTCCACGTGCAGTTTCTTGAGTTCCTGCTCGTAGGCTTTGCCGCCCAGTTTCTCTATCTGCTGTTTCACATCTTTCTTCTTGGACGGCTTGGCCATGGCGCTCTCCCGAGGGCGAATGAAGAGTCAGTATGGTCGATTCATGACATTTTGCCGTTTCGCTTGTTAAGGCAAATTGCCGCGCCCCGGCAGCCCTTATTTAGCCAGCTTGTTGTAGCTGGTCATCAGGTTGCGATAATCCGGGATATGGTTGGCGAACAGGGTGCCCAGGCCTTCGATATCGTTGCGCCAATCACGGTGCAACTCGCAGGCCACGCCGAACCAGGTCATCAGCTGGGCACCGGCTGCCTCCATGCGCCGCCAGGCCGAATCACGGGTCAGTTCGTTGAACGTGCCAGAGGCGTCGGTGACCACGAACACCTCGAAGCCCTCCTCCAACGCCGACAAAGCCGGGAAGGCTACGCAGACTTCGGTGACCACCCCGGCGATCAGCAGCTGCTTCTTGCCGGTGGCTTTCACGGCCTTGACGAAGTCTTCGTTGTCCCAGGCATTGATGTTGCCGGGGCGGGCGATATAAGGGGCGTCGGGGAACTGTTGCTTGAGTTCGGGCACCAGCGGGCCGTTGGGGCCGGTTTCGAAGCTGGTAGTGAGGATGGTCGGCAGCTTGAAGTACTTGGCCAGGTCGGCAAGGGCCAGCACGTTGTTCTTGAAGCGGTCGGGGTCGATGTCGCGCACCAGTGAAAGCAGGCCTGCCTGGTGATCGACCAGCAGGACGGCGGCGTTGTTCTTGTCCAGACGCTTGTATTGGAAGGCCATGGCGCAACTCCTTGCTCTGACAGGTTGGGACTATCAGCGTAGGCAAGAATGTGGGGGGCAAGGGACCGTCAGTCGGTTCGCTTGAGGGGGCCGGTACAGCTTCAATACTCCCGACGCTTACTGAAAGCTCAGCGGCCCGCCAGGAAAGTAAAGGTCGCCACCAGTGCCACCAGCAGCCAGAAGCCGTTCGGGTCGTCCGAGAGCGGCACGCGGCCGACGTTCATGCCGAGGAAACCGGCGATGATGGTGCGCGCTCCAGATTGCAGTTCGATGACGGCATTACTTGATCGGTTACTTGATCGATAGACATCACTTCACAAATTCCTGAACTAATTATTTCCCTCCAGCGATTTTTCCCCTCGCCCGCCCCCACCAGAATCGCTTCACCACAATCACAATAACCGTGAGGCCACTCCCGTGGACCAGACACTCCAGGTACGGCAAGCTGCCGCTGAGCTCGTCGCCGCCTTTGCCAGCAACGACACCGCCCGCTACTTCGCCTGCTTCAGCGACGACGCCACCTTCCTCTTCCACACCTTGGCGCAACCGCTGCTGTCGCGCCGTGCCTATGAAGACCTCTGGGCCCAATGGCAGGCCGAGGGTTTTGCCGTGCTTGGCTGTGAATCGAGCAACGTGCAGGTGAGCCTGCAGGGCGACGTGGCGATCTTCATGCACGACGTGGCCACGCACATCCGCACTGCCGGTGAGGAGCACCCACTGGCCGAGCGCGAGACCATCATCTTCCGCCGCCATGGCGAGCAATGGCTGGCGTGCCACGAGCACCTGTCGGTCGTCACCGCAGCCTGATCCGAACTTACGCGGCCTTGCCGCACTGCCATCGCACCCACAAGAGAGCCCGCGCACCGCGACGGGCCTATAACAACGCGCTGGAGCATCACCATGAGCAACTCGACCGGTATCGAGACCAATGGCGTCGAACAGATCCCCGACGATCAACGCGACGCCTCCCCGCTGGACCTGTTCCGCCTGATCTTCGGCGGTGCCAACACCTTCGCCACTGCCGTGCTGGGCAGCTTCCCGGTGCTGTTCGGGCTGTCGTTCCAGGCCGGGGTCTGGGCGATCCTGCTCGGCGTCGGCGTGGGCGCGCTGATCCTGGCACCGATGGGCCTGTTCGGAGCACTCAACGGCACCAACAACGCTGTATCGTCGGGCGCGCACTTTGGCGTGCACGGGCGTATCGTCGGCTCGTTCCTGTCGCTGCTCACCGCCGTGGCATTCTTCTCGCTGTCGGTGTGGAGCTCGGGTGATGCCCTGGTCGGCGGCGCCAAGCGCCTGGCCGGACTGCCGGAAACCGACCTGACCCTGGGCCTGGCCTACGGCCTGTTCGCGGTACTGGTGCTGGTGGTGTGCATCTTCGGCTTCCGCTTCATGCTGTGGGTCAACAAGATCGCCGTGTGGGCTTCGAGCCTGCTGTTCCTGCTGGGTATCTTCGCCTTTGCCGGGCCGTTCGACGCCGGCTTTGCCGGTAGCGTCAACCTCAGCCAGCCGGGCTTCTGGGCAGCCTTCGTCGGCGCGGCGATCCTGGCCATGAGCAACCCGGTGTCGTTCGGCGCCTTCCTCGGCGACTGGTCGCGCTATATCCCGCGGCAAACGCCGAAGTCGCGCATCATGCTGGCGGTGATCGCCGCCCAGGTCGCCACGCTGATCCCGTTCCTGTTCGGCCTGTGCACCGCCACCCTGGTGGCCACCCAGGCGCCTGACTATATTGCCGCCAACAACTACGTCGGCGGCCTGCTGGCCGTAGCACCGAGCTGGTTTTTCCTGCCGGTATGCCTGATTGCGGTGATCGGCGGCATGTCCACCGGCACCACCGCGCTGTATGGCACCGGCCTGGACATGTCCAGCGTGTTCCCGCGCCTGCTCAGCCGCGCTGGCGCCACCTTGCTGATCGGCGTGCTGGCAATCGGCTTCATTTTCATCGGCCGCTTCACCTTCAACCTGGTGCAGAGCGTGTCGACCTTCGCCGTGCTGATCATCACCTGCACCAGCCCATGGATGGTGATCATGATTCTTGGCCTGATCACCCGCCGCGGCTTCTACCACGCTGACGACCTGCAGGTGTTCACCCGCGGCCAGCGTGGCGGCCACTACTGGTTCCTGCATGGCTGGAACTGGCGCGGCATGGGCGCGTGGATCCCCAGCGCGATGGTCGGCCTGTGCTTCGTCAACCTGCCAGGGCAGTTCGTCGGCCCGCTGGGTGACCTGGCCGGTGGCATCGACCTGAGCCTGCCGGTGACCCTGGGCCTGGCCGGCGTGCTGTATCTGCTGCTGCTCAACCTGTTCCCTGAACCTGCTGGCGTGTATGGCCCGAATGGCCCGCGCTGGGTGCGCTGCAAAAGCACCCAGCGCACGCCGGTGAACACCGCCGAAATGGCCTGACTGGATACCGACCATGACCACTTCCCACTATATTGCCGGCCGCTGGGTCGAAGGCCAGGGCAGCGACTGCATCAGCGTCAGCGAGCCTGCGTTGGGCCTGCCCTTCGCCGAACTGATGGCCGCCAGCGTGGCCCAGGTCGACCAGGCCGTGGCCGCCGCCCGTGACGCCCTGCCTACCTGGAAAAAGGTCAGCGCCAGCACGCGCGCGGCCTTCCTGCGCGGCTTTGCCGAACAGCTCGGCCAGCGCCGCGAAGCACTCATCACGCTGCAGATGCGCAACAACGGCAAGCCGCGCCACGAGGCCGAGATCGACCTGGATGATGCGGTTGCCACCTTCGCCTACTACGCAGAACTGGCCGAACAACTGCCCTCGAAAAACCGTGACGTACCGTTGGCTGCGGCGGGCTTCACCGCTCGCACGCGGCTGGAGCCGGTGGGCGTGGTCGGCCTGATCGTGCCGTGGAACTTCCCGCTGGTAACCAGCGCCTGGAAGCTCGCCCCGGCCCTGGCGGCCGGTTGCACCGTGGTGCTAAAGCCGTCGGAAGTGACCCCACTGATCGAGCAGACCTACGGCCAGATCGCCGACACCCTGGGCCTGCCAGCCGGTGTACTGAACATCGTCAACGGCAAGGCCGAAACAGGCGCTGCGTTGAGCAGCCACAACGGCCTCGACAAACTATCGTTCACCGGCAGCAATAGCGTAGGCAGCCAGGTCATGCGCAGCGCTTCGGCGCAGTGCCGGCCGGTGACCCTGGAGCTGGGTGGCAAGTCGGCGATCATGGTGTTCGACGACTGCGACGCGGACCAGGCAGTGGAATGGATCGTCGCCGGCATCACCTGGAACGCCGGGCAGATGTGCTCGGCCACCTCGCGCCTGCTGGTGCAGGACGGCATTGCCGACACGCTGCTGCCGCGCCTGCAGGCCGCACTGGAAAAGCTGCGGGTCGGTAACCCGCTGACCGAAGAAATCGACATGGGGCCACTGACCAGCCAGGCGCAGTGGCTGAAGGTTGCCAGCTACTTCGCGACAGCGCGTGAAGAGGGCCTGCAATGTCTGGCCGGTGGCCAGGCGCTGGACCGTGAAGGCTGGTTCGTGAGCCCGACGCTGTATGCCGATGTGCCGAAGGACAGCCGCCTGTGGACTGAAGAGATCTTTGGCCCGGTGCTGTGCGCACGTCGCTTTGCCACGGAAGAACAGGCGATTGCCGAGGCCAACGACAGCCGCTTCGGGCTGGTTGCCACGGTCTGCTCCGCCGACCTTGAGCGCGCCGAGCGCGTGGCCGATGCGCTGGAGGTCGGGCATGTGTGGATCAACTCGGTGCAGGCGGTGTTCGTCGAGACCTCGTGGGGCGGCACCAAGGGCAGCGGGATTGGCCGTGAGCTGGGACCTTGGGGGTTGTCGGGGTATCAGTCGGTGAAGCATGTGACCCGGTGTTTGGGGTGATGGCTGAGGGGTGTCCGCCGTGACATCTTTAGCGCCTGGGAGATCGAGGGGCGCTGCGCGCCCCTCCCCCGCATCACGCCGATTCGTCGGCAGGACGCGAGCCCTCCTGCACCAGCACCATGCTCTGCGGCGATGACAGGGCAATGCCTTCATCGCGCAAGCGGCCAAGAATGGTGAACAGCAAGTCGCTGCGGGTACCCGACACCTGCCGTGGCCCCGCCACGTAACCACTGACACCAATGACCATACCTGCTGAAGTCAGGTCCTTGAAGGTCACCGAACAGGCCGGCGCATCAAGAATCGCCTCATGCTCGTGATAGGCCGCCAGCAGCAGCTCGCGCACGTGGTTGGCATCGGTTTCCAGCGGCAAGGTCAGGGTGATACCCACCACGCCCAAGGCATTACCCATGGTCACGTTGCGCACGTTCTGCGAGATGAACTGCGAGTTGGGCACGATCACCGTGGAGCGGTCGGACATCTGGATTTCGGTGGCGCGCACGTTGATCCGGCGGATATCCCCCTCGACCCCGGCCAGGCTCACCCAGTCGCCCACCTTGACCGGGCGCTCGGTGAGCAGGATCAGGCCGGAGATGAAGTTCTGCACGATCTGCTGCAAGCCGAAACCGATACCGACCGACAGCGCACTGACCACCCAGGTCAGGCTGGTCAGGTTGATGCGCAGGGTCGACATCACCAGCATGGCCAGGAACAGGAAGCCGAGGTAACCGACCAGGGTCACCAGCGAGGCGCGCATGCCGGCGTCCATGTCGGTTTCCGGGAGCAGGCGCTCGCTCAGCCAGCGCTTGACCACACGGATGGCGAACAGGCCGCCGAAGAAGATCAGCACCGCCAGCAAGATGTCCTGCGGCACGATGTTGAGGTTGCCGAGCAGCTTGCCGCCGGTACCGTCCCAGTCACCCAGGCTCAGCAGCAGCTCGCCGGGGCTGGTGCCCGAGGGCATCAGCGCCAGCAGGATCGCCAGGAACAGCAGCACCGTGCGGCTGATGCCGACCAGGATGGTGCTGGCCTGGGCCTGGTGGCGCGGCGCCAGGCCCAGGGTCGAGGCCAGCGCCAGGCCGCCAGGTTGGCGTGGCGACAGCAGGGCTTCGCACAGGTCGCTGAGGAAGGTGGTGAGCAGGTAGGCGCACACCGCCACCACACTGATCCACAGCAGCTTGGCGGTGAGGAAGTAGGCCAAGGTCAGGTAACCGGCGAGCAGCGCCAGCACGATCAGCCCGACCCACACCACGATCACGAACGGGATCAGCCCGACCCAACCTGTCGGGCGCTCCAGCTCATGCTTGCGCAGGGTGCGGCGATAACGCAGCAGTGCCACCGAGAAGATCACCGCCACTACCAGCGCGGTCAGGCCGTTGGTGGCCACGGTCAGCGCCAGGCCGGTGCCAATCACGCTGTTGATGCGCTCGATGGTCAGCATGACCATCAGCGCCAGGGCCAGCAGCTTGGGGAACCAGCCCAGCGCGTTGGCCACTTCGTCGTGAATCGGCGGCAGGCGCCAGGATGGCCGTTGCAGCATCAGCATGGCGCGGCCCAGGCCGGTGATGAAGGCGCTGAACACCACCAGGGTGAGGAAGTGATTGGTCAGGCTGGCGACATCGGAGCCCAGCTCGGAGCTGCTTTCCAGGCCCCAGCGCAGCAGCGACACCGAGCCGGAGATGGTGCCCAGGGTGGCCAGGCTCACGCTCAAGGCCAGGGCGCTGCGGCGCAGGCGACCCTCCGGCAGGCGGTGCACCATGACACTGGCCAGCAGGCGCTCGAGCAGGCCGCGGACCACGGTCCAGACCAGGATGGCTGCCACCAGGCTGGTGATGAAGAGCCAGCGATGTTCGGCACTGAAGGCGCTGGCGACAGCGTCGGTGGCCTCCTCGCGCAGATCACGCAGGCGCGATACGTCATCTGACGTAGGACGGATCAGGCTCTGCCAGAACGCCGGGCTCAGCGGCGTGGTCGCCCGGCTGAGGATCTGCGAGTTGAACTGGCTGCGGCGCAGGTTGACGATCTGCGTGGACAGGTCGCGGGCCGACTGGGTCAGCTTGACAGCCTGCTCCTGCTCGGCAACCGCTGCCTTCTTTTCGGCATCCAACTGCTGGCGCTGGCGAGTCAGTATTTCGGCTTCTTCCGGCTGCACCGGGCCAAGCACCTTGAGCTTGTCGTCGAGCTTTTCCACATCGGCGGTGCGCAAGGCGCTCAGCGCCTCGGCCTGGCGCTGCACCTGCACGGCCGACAGGCGCAGCTGCGACAGCAGGTCGTCGTTGGCATTGCTGGTGACGCCCTGGCGGATCTGGTCGAGCCGATCGCTCAGTTGCTCGTAGCTGGCATTTTCCTCCAGCACCGGTACTTCCGCCGCCGCCAGGCTGGATACCGGCGTGGCCGGTGCCGACCAGGCCGGAGTGGCCAGCGACAGCATCAGGGCCATGACACCCAGGTAGAATCGGGCAAGGCTGACACGCCTCATCGAATGTTCCTCTTTACACATCGATTTGGCGGGGGATTCTACGCGGCTTCCGCCAATCAGGAGAGTGCCGTTTCTCGCGCCAACAGCTGCCGCTTGCGCTCCACGCCCCAGCGATAGCCGCTGATGTCGCCGTCGCGGCGCACCACCCGGTGGCAAGGGATGGCCACGGCAATGTGATTGGCCGCGCAAGCCATGGCCACGGCACGCACGGCCTTGGGGGCACCGATGCGCTCGGCGATGTCGGTATAGCTGACCCGGCTGCCCACCGGTACCTCGCGCAAGGCCTGCCAGACACGCTCCTGGAAGGCGGTACCCTGGACATCCAGCGGCAGGTCCAGGCCCAGAGCCGGCGCCTCGATAAAGCCGACAACTTCGGCGACCAGGCGCTCATAATCGGCATCGCCGCCGATCAGCCGGGCTTTGGGGAACTGGTCCTGTAGCTGTTCGAGCAATAACTCAGGATCATCGCCCAGCAGAATCGCGCAGATCCCCTTGTCACTCTGGGCCACCAGAATCGCCCCCAGAAAACATTGGCCAATGGCGAAGTGGATGCTCGCCCCGGCGCCGCCTGACCGAAACTCACGGGGGCGCATGCCCAGTCGCTGGTCGGCACTTTCGTAGAAGCGGCTGTTGGAGTTGTAGCCGGCGTCGTAGATGGCATCGGTCACCGAGCTGTGCCCGTCTGCCAGCCGCTCGCGCAGGCGTCGGGCACGGAAAGCGCTGGCGTAGGCCTTGGGGGTGAGCCCGGTTTCGGCCTTGAACAGGCGGTGCAGGTGGAAAGGACTGACGGCCAGTTGCGCGCCGAGCTGGTCGAGGCTGGGCGGGGCGTCGCTGCTTTCCAGCAGACGGCAGGCGCGGGCGACCAGATCGGAGCGACGGTTGGCGTCTGGTTTGGCCATGCAGCGGCGGCAGGCACGATAGCCGGCAGCTTCGGCGCTGCTGGCATCGTTGAAGAACTCGACGTTCTCGCGCTTGGCCATGCGTGATTTGCAGCCGGGATGACAGTACACGCCGGTGGTGCGCACGGCGTAGACGAAGAGGCCGGCGGCAGACGGGTCGCGGGTCTGCACGGCTTGCCAGCGCTGGGTGTCAGTGGTGAAGGCATTCATCGCAGTCTACCTCGACTATCTCTTTCGTCTGTTACGGCCCTTTCGCCGGGCAAGCCCATGCAAAAAATCAGGCCCGCCAAAGGTACCAGGCAGCCACCGTCCGATATGGGCTCCAGCTACCACCGAGCGAGCGCATCTGCGCGGGCGTCGGTGCCTTGTCCAGCCCCTTGAGCCGGCGATACCCCTCACGCACGCCAAAATCGTCCACGGGCAGGATATCCGAACGCTCCAGGCTGTAGATCAACAGCATTTCCACGGTCCAACGGCCCACCCCACGCAAGGGCACCAGGCGCTCTATCAACACATCATCGGCAAGGGCCAAAGCCTCCGCCCGGCTCGGTACCATGCCCTCCAGGCTTGCCTGGGCGATACCCTGAATGGTCGCCAGCTTGCTCGCCGAAAAACCGCACCCGCGCATGACTTCGGGGCTGACTGACAGCAGTTGTTCTGGCGCCGGAAACACCTGCCCGGGGAACAGCGCCAGCAACCGCCCGAGGATCGCCTCCGCCGCCCGCGCATGCAGTTGCTGATAGGCAATCGCCCGCACCAACGCTTCATAAGGTTCACGCCCGGGCGTAGCCTGATGCAGACAGGGCCCGGTCACCTCGATATGCCGCGCCCAGTCCGGGTCCAGCGCAGCCAGGTACTCAGTGGCTTCGCGGTAAGCGCCAGGCGAGAGGTCGGCGAGGATCATCCATAGCTCCTGTGGGTTCAAGGCAGATCCAGCTTAGCCCAGCCGCTGACCGGGCAAACGCCGGATCTTGCGCCGCCAATTCCTCAGTCGGCAACGGCTCGCAACTTCCCCACCCGGCGGTACGATTGCCGGGCAAAGCACACGAACAGCCCCGCCATCAGCGCCAGCGCCATCGGCAGGCCATGCGGCGCCACATCCATCGCAGCCCCGCTCACCAGCGGCCCGACCAGGCTGCCGACGCCCCAAAGCAGGCCCACGCTGGCGTTCGCCGTGACCAGGTCCTGCCCCTTGAAGCGCTGCCCGATCAGCACCAGCGCCAGGGTGTAGATGCCGCCCGCCACTGCGCCCAGCAGCACCAGCATCGGCCACAGCAGCCAGGTCACCTGCAGCAGCCATGGCAGGGCGATGCCGATGGCCATTGCCACCAGCCCGCACACCAGGTGCAGCCCGGTGCGCTCGACGCGGTCAGCCAGCCAGCCCAACGGCAGCTGGAACACCATGTCGCCGGCAAACACCACGGTCACCATCAGCGCCGCCACGGCCACGGCAAAACCATGGCTGCTGGCATACACCGGCAGCAGCGACAGCACCACGGCATCGAAGAACGAGAAGAACAGCACCGCCACGCATAGCGCCGGCGCCACACGGAAGAAGCCCGCCAGGCCGAAGCTTTTCTCGCTTTCTTCGCCATGCTCGACATGGTCGTTGGGCACGGTCAGGAGGATGCACAGCAGGGCCAGGCCATAACCGATGGTGACCACGCCGATGATCCACGGGCTGTCGGCACCCATCATCGCGATCAGCGCCGGCCCAAGCACCTGGAAGCCGGTGAAGCTGGTGGCGTACAGGGCCATGATCTTGCCGCGGTTGTGGTCCGGGCACAGCTCGTTGACCCAGGACTCGCCGAGGATGATCGCGATACCCATGCCGATGCCCAGGCCCAGGCGCAGCACGGCCAGCAGCCACAGCGTATCGAACGCCGAATCGAGCAAGGCGATGCTCACGGTGCACAGGCTGAAGCACAGCAGGTAGATGGTGCGCCGGGTCAGGTGCCGGCAGCAGGCGTCGACCATGAACGCCGAGAGCATCATGCCCGCGGCCGGGATGGCCGAGATGACACCGATTTCCAGGGTGCCGGCACCGGCCTCGTGCAAGCGCAACGACACCAGCGGCAGGCTGGCCCCCAGGCTGAAGCCCACCACCGATACGGCGAACAGAAGGCCCGCCAGCAAACGCATGTTCATGTACCACTCCAAGCAAAACTGAAAAGACGCGCAGATACAGGCGCCCACTCGCTCGCCGGAAAGGCGGGCGACGCAAAGGCGCGGGGTGTCAGTTCAGGGCTTGGTGTGGCGAGAAGGTGAAGGCGAATAGCACGCTGCGGCGACGCTTGAGCACCGTATCGCTCGGCCACGCACGACGCATGGCCTGGAGGGCAGGCTGGCGGGCGTGTGGGAGGGATTGGATACGGCGCATTGCTGTGGCTACTACGCAGGTGTCGAAAACAGAGGCGGCACTCTAGGCCAAGCCTGACCAAGTCGTCAATTGCCGCTGGGGCCTCTGCGAGGCCCATTCGCGGAACAAGCCCGCTCCTACAGAAGACCGCGTAACCCAACGATGTGCAATACCTGTAGGGGCGGGCTTGTCTTGCGAATGGGCTGTGAAGCAGCCCCCAGCGGTATCAGCGCTTACCGGTATTTGGCAGAAACACCGCCAACAAGCCAAACAGCGGCAGGAACGAGCACAATCCATACACATACTCGATCCCGCGCAAATCAGCCAGGTACCCCAGCAGCGCCGCACCAATGCCGCCAAAGCCGAACATCAACCCGAAGAACACCCCGGCAATCATGCCCACACTGCCCGGCACCAGCTCCTGGGCATACACCACGATCGCAGAGAACGCCGAGGCCAGGATGAAACCGATCACCACACTGAGCACCGTGGTCCAGAACAGGTCGGCATATGGCAGCGCCAGGGTGAACGGCGCCACGCCAAGGATTGAGAACCAGATCACCGCCTTGCGCCCGATGCGGTCACCGATCGGCCCGCCGAAGAAGGTACCCGCCGCCACCGCGCCAAGGAACAGGAACAGGTGCAGCTGCGAGCTGGCTACCGACAGGCTGAACTTCTCGATCAGGTAGAAGGTGAAGTAACTGGTGAAGCTGGCCATGTAGAAGTACTTGGAAAACACCAGCAGGCCGAGCACAACCAGCGCCGCTATCACCCGCCCGCGCGAGATGCCGTGGGTGGCTTGCACCGCCTTGCGCGCCTTGGCCTGGTTCAGGTGCTCCTTGTACCAGCGGCGCAGCATCAGGGTCACGGCAAAGAACAACAGCGCCGCCACGCCGAACCAGGCCACATGCGTCTGGCCAAATGGAATCACGATGGCCGCCGCCAGCAACGGGCCGAAGGCAGAACCGGTGTTGCCGCCAACCTGGAAGGTCGACTGCGCCAGGCCGAAACGGCCTCCCGAGGCCAGCCGCGCGATCCGCGAAGTCTCCGGGTGGAAGGTCGACGAACCGATGCCAACCAGTGCCGAGGCCAGCAGAATCATCGGGAAGCTGCCGACGAAGGCCAGCATGACGATCCCCACCAAGGTGCACAGGGTGCCCAGCGGCAACAGGTTGGGCGTCGGCCTGCGGTCGGTGAAGAAGCCGACCCACGGTTGCAGCAGCGAGGCGGTGATCTGGAAAGTCAAGGTGATCATGCCGATCTGGGCGAAGCTCAGGTCGTAGTTGGCCTTGAGCATCGGGTATATCGCTGGCAGCACCGACTGGATAAGGTCGTTTATCAGGTGCGCCAAGGCGCAGAAGGCGATGATGCGCATCACCAGCGGATTGGCTTGGTTCGCCGAACCGGTGCTGGCGGTGGGGGTGCTGCTGATGGCCATGAGCTTGAATTCCGTCCGCAGGTTTGGGATCCGATTATCGGGAAACAAATAGATACATAGCTACCTTTTTGTTTAACGCGCAATTGCGCACTTGTAAATGGTTCTCAATATATTTAGCATCCTCGACCTTCCTTCCCCGTAATCGTTGGGCGAAACCGCCCTCACGCGAGCACACCGCCCCATGAGCCCGATGCCCGCCACGCAGATTCAGGCCGATCCTCAGCAGGAAGCGCTGGAGTGGTTTTCCCGCCTGCGCCAGCCCGGCTGTGATGATGGTGAACGCCAGGCATTCGGCCGTTGGTGCCAGAAGCCGCGTAATGCGCACGCCTATGCCGAACTGGAAGCGTGCTGGCAGCAACTTCAGGTGCCCCCCGCCCGGCCACGGCCGCGTTTGCTCAAGGTCCGCCGTAGCTACCTGGGCAAGGTATTGGCCGTGCTGTTCCTGCTGTTGCTCGGCGCTGTTGCATATCTTTACTGGCCACTGATACAACGCCTGGCCAGCGAACTGGCTACTGATGTGGGTGAGCGGCGCAGCGTGCGCCTGGCTGACGGTTCAACGCTGCACCTGGACAGCGCCAGCGCGATGAACGTCGACCTGCGCGGCCGCACGCGCCAATTGCATCTGGTGCAAGGCCAGGTGTACCTGGAGGTGGTGCTCGATGGCCGCGCCATGGAAGTTCAAGTCGACGATACCCGTATCCAGGTGTACGGCACCCGTCTGATGGTGGCGCGCCATGCCGATCAAGGTGAACTGGTGGTGCTCAATGGCAAGGCCATGGTCATCCAGGGCGGCGACCAGCGCATGGTGTCGGCGGGTGAGCGAGTGACCTTCAGCGAGGCACGGATCAACCCGGTGCAGAAAGCCGACGCGAAGACGGCGGATGCCTGGCGCACCGGCCTCCTCCGCGCCAGCGACCTGCCCTTGGGACAGGTGATTGAGCGCCTGGCCAGCTATCAGGGTCGCCGGGTCTGGCTGATGGATGAGCAGACCGCCTACCGACGCGTAAGTGGCGACTTCAACCTCGACCGCCCAGGCGAAACCTTGGCGGCACTGGCTGCCGAGCAGCATTTGCAGCTGTACGGGGTACTCGGGCAGTGGCTGATCGTCCGCTGAAACCGGGTCGGTCGCTAAGTTTTTGAAAGGCGTGCAATTTTTTTTGAAATGAGTGTTGACACAGGCCCATCACAAGGGAATAATGCGCCCCATCGGCTACATAGCTCAGTTGGTTAGAGCATAGCATTCATAATGCTGGGGTCCGGGGTTCAAGTCCCTGTGTAGCCACCAAACAAGTAAAAGGGCTTACCGCAAGGTAGGCCCTTTTTCTTTGCCTGCAAAAAAATCCCGCCCTATCAACGCATCCCGGCGACCGCCACGGCCAGTCCCAGGCCGATCAGCGCCAAGCCGATTACCCGATCGACCAGCTGCTGCCTTGCGATCATCAGCGCACGCAACCCCGCACGGGAAAAGAACAACGCCACAAGGCTGAACCAGGCCCAGTGAGCGAACGACATGAATGCCCCGTAGGCGAAATCCACGCCCAATGAACTGCCCGGCCGCACCACCTGAGTGTAGGCACTGACGACGAAGAGCATGGTCTTGGGGTTGAGGGCATTGGTCATGAAGCCTGTGCGCAACGCTGCCAGCACGCCGGATTGTGCCACCTCCCCTTCCAGGCTGATACGGCTTGTATTGGTCAATAACTGGTAGCCCAGGTAGATCAGATAGCCCGCACCGAGCACTTTCATGGCCAGGAATAGCACCGGGCTCTGACTGATGATCACGGCGATCCCCAGTACCGTGTACAGCACATGCACCTGGACGCCCAAGGCGATCCCCACCGCAGCAGCCAGTCCGGCCTTGCGGCCCTGAGCGTAACTGCTGCGAGTGACCAGGGCGAAGTCGGCGCCAGGGCTGATGACGGCCAGGAGGGTGAACAGAGCGACAGCAATGAGTTCGGTCAAGGGAAATGCCTCGATAGACGATGAGAAAGCACAGATACACCTATTATCGAGAGCTGCCTGGCGGGGAAAAAACGATTTAAAGTGAAGCAGATCTGATAGTTTTCCTGACAGATATCTAAACCCGCTCCGGCTTCTTCGCGGGCAAACAGGGACCCCCATGAAACTGCCAGCCCTCACCGCCTTCCGTTACTTCGACATCGCCGCCGAAACCGAAAGCTTCGTCCGTGCCGCCGAGCGCCTGCATGTCACCCACGGCGCCGTCAGCCGCCAGGTACGCCTGCTCGAGGAAAGCCTGGGCATCGAACTGTTCGAACGGCGCAACCGGGCAATCTTCCTCACACCCGCTGGCCGGGCATTGCACGGCACCACCCAGGCGATCTTCGAACAGCTCGAAGGCTCTGTGCAGCGCCTGCAACAGCAGGAACGCGACAACGTACTGGTGCTGTCCTGCGAGCCGACCATCGCCATGCGCTGGCTGATCCCGCGCCTGCCACGCTTCCATGCCGCGCACCCGGACCTGCAACTGCATCTGGTGGCTGCCGGCGGGCCGGTGGACTTTGCCCGGAGCGGGGTCGACCTGGCACTACGCCGGGATGACTTCCATTGGCCACCGGCGCTGCACAGCATGAAAATCTGCGATGAGTGGATTGGCCCGGTCAGCCGCACCAACAGCGACAACCTGGACGGCCAACGCCTGCTGCACAGCAGCACCCGCCCCAACGCCTGGCCCACCTGGCTGCGTCTGAGTGAACGGCAGGCAACCCACAGCGAACGCAGCGACTTCGAACACTTCTACCTATCGCTACAGGCCGCCAGCGCCGGCCTGGGCCTGGCCATCGCCTCGGCATTGATGGTGCGTGACGAACTCGACAGCGGCCAGTTGCGCGCCCCGTTCGGCTTCCTGCGCGATGGCTCTGGCTATTACCTGCTCAGCCCGCAGCCACTGAGCGATGGTGACAAGCGCCAACGCTTTGCCGAATGGGTGATGAGTGAATGCCAGGCCTGCCTCACTCACCTGGGCTTGCTGCAGAACGACGAGCTTGAACCGCCATCACCACCCCAGGTGCGATAACCCGCAGTATCGATGTGGATGCGCCCGCTCGGGTAGCGCCCCAAGCCCATGTTCCAGGCCTGGCCATGCTGCTGCCAGAAGCGGCAAAGTGGATTGGGGTCGGCCCAGGCCGGCAGCAGGATATCGACCGCAAAGGCGTGGGTATGGGCGCTGCCCACGGCGCCGCCCGCGCAGTGATTGAGCTCGGGGCTGCGATAGGCCGACACCACTTCAAACTGGCGCAAGATGCCTTGCCCGTCGAGGGTATTGAGCAACGACAACGTGGAACGCACCGCCGGCCAGTTGCTGGCCGGCGGTACCGCAAACGGCGAGGCATGACACAACTTCCAGTCCGACGCCGAACGCAGCAGCTGATGGATAGGCACAACTCCATACAGACGCGCATCCACCAGCATCTCGCGAAACGGCCGGGCCTGGTGGTCACCCGCCCACTGCGCGAACATCCACACGTCGCGCTCGTCCGCCAGTGCCATTGTGCTCCACAGCACACCTGCAGCCAGCAGCAGCCCGCTTGCTCTTCTCATCCCCACGCTCCCTGCCTCAGTATGAGCACGGCCGCCAACCCGGGAGGCCACTGACAAGGAGTTAAGCATGCACAAGACTGCCTTACCGAGCCTCGCCGCCCTCGCCTTCAGCGGCCTGGCCCTGGCCGACGCACGCATCGACCTGGGCGATGCCCAGCGCGTCACCCGCCTGTTCGCCTTCCCCAACAATTGCCACGTGATCTGCTACCGCGACTGGACGCTGGAGCAGACCGTGGAGCACTACCTGACCCAAAGCGTACGCCGTGACGGCCATGCCAACGCCCAGGTGCACGTCAGCCGCGAGCACGACCGGCTGCATGCCACCATCAGCGAAGTGCCCGCCAACTATGCCGAACCCCTGCGCAAGCTGCTCGACAGTGGCGAGCTGGCCTACAACGGTGCCACCCAGCTGAGCAAGGACGGCAAATGGTCCTACGACTGGTACCTGTTCCTGCCGCTGGGCATGGCCTTGCAGAACCGTCGCAGCATCGAGCTGCTGCACTTCCCGCCAGACTATTCGCTGACCCAGGCCCAGGACTACCTGCGCTCCAATACCACCGACCGCTGGGCCGAACTGCTGACCTTCAACGGCGTCGACGCCAGCCAGACCCCGGCCTACCAGACCATCATCGACATCGCCCCGATCGCCGCCCCGGCCAGTGCGGGCGATGCCCTGACCGGTACCTACGGCTACTTCAAGGACTACCAGCTGCGCATGGTCAAGGAGATGACCCTGCAGAACACCGCCAAACCCTTGCCCATGGTCGCCTTCGGCGCACCGGTGCGCAGCTGGATCAAGCAACAGTACGGGCCACAGGTGAATGTGCTGGGCCTGGTCAGCATCAGCCCGCAAGCGGGCGCCCAGGTACCGGTGCTTGGCGCCAACCACCCGAGTGCGATCTGGTACGCGGCGAACAAGGACAGCCATGGCGGCGATCAGGATGCAGCCGATGCGGCGGGGCTGAAGATGATGGGGCAGGACTTGACTGCGGCCTGCTGGCAGGCGGGGATGGGGCGTAACCCTGGGGCCGAACCGAAGATGACCCTGGAAGCCTGCTCTACCAAGTGGCAGGTGACACAGAAGAAGCAGACCTGTGAGCTGTTCTTCCGCACCGTGCGCAATTACACGCCGGAACAGGCGGCGGCGAAGTGCAATACCGGGGAGATGACCAGAAGCCTGCGGGACCTGCGCAAGCCGGTCGAGGTAATGCCGCGAGAGCTTTGAGCGACTTGCAGGCCCTTTCGCGGGACAAGCCCGTTCCTACAGGTTCAACACCGGCCTTCAAATCTGAGGCGATCGCTGTAGGAGCGGGCTTGCCCCGCGAAGAGGCCGGTACAGGTTTACTCAGTCCTCAAGCAGCGTACAAGCCATCACCAACGCATCTTCACGCCCACCGGCAACCGGGTAGTAATCGCGGCGACGGCCGATTTCATTGAAACCGTAACGCTCGTACAAGCGATAGGCCGACTGGTTGCTGGCCCGCACCTCAAGGAAGCACTCACGGCCATTAAGCTGATAGGCCCGCGCCATCAGGTGCTCAAGCAGCTTCAGCCCCAGCCCACAGCCCTGGTTCTCGGGCTTGACGGTAATGTTGAGCAGGTGCGCCTCATCAATGATCACATTGATCACCCCATGCCCCACTTGTTGCTGGCCATCGAACATCAGCCACACTTCGTAGGATTTGAGCGCATCCTGAAAGATCCCGCGGGTCCAGGGATGACTGAACGCGGCATATTCGATCTTAAGCACGGCATCCAGATCCGCCTCGGTCATCGGGCGGAAGCTGATCGAGTCACTCATTCAACGCTCTTCCAGCGCGCCATCAGCTGGCGCATCGCTTGCCAGACGTCCGCCTTGCGCTGCGGCTCGTCCATCAACAGTTCAAGGCCCGGCAAGGCCCAGGCATCGCCCAGGCCGTCGACCTTCAGTACTTGGTAATAGGCTGTATCGTCGGCGCTGGCCGCGAACCGCATGGCCGGCAAGCCGATGAGCCACAGCACGCTGCAGGGGGTTTCTTCCAGGCGCGCCTGGATGAAGCCCTGGACGAAGTCGCGTGCAGCATCCGGGCCCTGGTCCATGTTGCCGCGCACCAGCAGCGGCCAGCGCACGGGCTCGCCGATGATCTGCGGCGCGTCGGGCAGGCCGGCAGCACGCAGCATGTCCTTGAGCAGCAGATAGGAGGGGTCGCGACTCTGGAAAGGCTGACCGGTTGCCAGTTCGACCAGCAACAGGCAGCTGCCGGCACGCAGCAACTGCAACGAGAAGCGCGGTGGCGGTACCGGGGCCGGACGCGGCGCGGGGGCCTCTTCCTCGGCTTCGACTGGCTTGGCAGCGACCTTGGGCGTGCTGCCGGGACGCGGAATCTCGATTTTCGGGCGCTCGCTGGAGCGCGCCTGGGGCGCGGCCAGGGCCTCGCTGGACGCTGGGGCGGATGGCCGAACCTCGAAGTCGACTTGCTCTACCGGCGCTTGCGGCAACAGCAGCTCGGGGCGCGAAGGTGCGGCGAACGGCAGTTCGGCGCGCGGCAGCCAATGCACCACTTGCATGGCGGAAAGGTAGGCGCGGCGGCGGGGTTCGGTCAGCAAGGCTCGGGGTCCGGGGTTCGAAACGTCGCACATTCTAACGTTGTTGGCCGGGCAGTGCTGCACCTGGTCGGCGGAAATTTGCTGCCTGCGCCCTGCAAACGAGCCAGTGAATCCCCTACAAGCGCCAAGGTTATCTCACATTACAGACCAAGGGGTGAAATCCTCCCCCTCGGATGAAGTACAATCGCCCCTTTTTTACTTGGCAACGAGTAGACGCCAATGATCGAACCAAAGCGCGTCCTGCGCGCCCTAGCTGAACACTGGGCTCTGATCGAGCCACTGTGTGAGCGTTTTGACCAAGGCACCCTGAGCCTGGTCGAACTGCGCCAGCACATAGGGCGCCAGCAGGTCGAAAGCACGCCGCAGGACATCACCCAGCTGCTCGATGTATGGATCCGCCTGGATATCCTGGTGCCCGTGGCGAAAAGCCCGAACCGTTTCGAGCTCAACGCCCAGATTCACGACTTCCTCGCCTATCTGCGCCGGGAACACCGGCTGGGTCTGTGCCTGGAGATCGAGGCCTACCTGCGCCATCTGGAGCGCCTGGCCGGGCACATCCAGGACGCCTTTGAAAACCGCGACAGCGACGACCTGGCGCGCCAACTGCGCCTGCTCGACATGCGCGTGCGCGACGTACTCAAGAAGCTCGACAACGACGAGCAGGCACTGGTCGCCGTGGCCGAACGGGCCAAGACCAGCAATCGCCAGATCCCGCTGCGCCAGCGGTATGCTGAAGTGCTGGCGACCTGGGACGAATACGTCGAACCGATGATCCAGCTGGTCAACGCTGACGGCGCCTTCGAACAGGGCGTGCGCAAGGTCGAGACTGTGCTGCTCAAACTACTCGGAGAGCAAGCTCGCCTGGGCCACCTGGTCGATGACGACATGCTGCTGCGCACCCACGCGCGCATCCTGGAAATGCAGACCAGCGCCCAACTGACCCTGCGCCACGCCCGCGAACTGCTGCTGCCGCTGCGTGAAGAAGCGCGCCGGCACAACGCCGTGACCCGCGGTGCGGCGCTGGCGCTGTCGGTGATCCGGCGCAAAGGCATCGACGCCGTGCCGCAAGCGGCCATGCCGCTGTTCACCCGCCCGCAGAGCACCTTCCTCGGCAGTGCCAGCCAGGTCGAGGCCTACGTCTATGCCTTGGCCCGCTTCGAGCCGAAGCCGGCCAAGTTCCCCAAGGCGCACAAGACTCAGCAGGGCCCGCTGCCGCGTGCACCACGCACGGTCAAAGAGATGCTCGAGCGCTGCGAAGACGCCCTGCCGCTGCCAGACCTCATGGTCTGGCTGCTGGACCAGGAGCCCGAAGGCGCCACTGACGAACTGTTGTACTGGTTCTCGCGCCTGTCGCGAGAGAAGCGCTTCAAGCGCGAACGCCTGGAACGGCGCGAGTACACCACCCACGAACACCTGGTCAGCCTGCGCTCGTACGCCCTGACGTCCAGCCGCGAAGCGCAACCTGAAACCAACGCGAGCCCAGCCAATGCATCTTGATCTTTCCGAACTGTCCCAGCTCGCGCCGATCTTCCGCGAGCTGTTCAAGGGCTTTCACGTCAGCCGCCGCGACCCTGAAATGTACGCCCAGCTGTCGAACTTCCAGGACCAGTACCGCACCCTGTTCAAGGCCCTGGGCTTCGAGCTGGTGTGCGACACCCGCGGCTTCTACTACTTCGTCCCCGAGCAGGCCGCCGCGCAGGTCAACAAGACCGCCCAGCGCCTGTCGCTGTTCACCTTCATCATCGTCGAGCACCTGGCCGACCAGGGTCGCGACCCGATGGCCGTGCTCGATGGCGGCAGCATCGGCCGCGACGAGCTGCCCTCGCTACTGGACAAGTACCGCGACCTGTTCCTGCAGGCCGAAGTGCAGACCGTCGACGAGCTGGAAGAAAAGATCATGCGCCGCATGACCCAGCTCGGCTTTGCCCATGAAGAAGGCGGCATCTACCGCTTCCTGCCGCCGATGCACCGCTTCCTCGACGTGTGCCTGTCGGTGCAACAGGACCGCGACCTGGCCGCCACACTGCACAGTGACCTGCCGCTGCCAGTCCCGGTACTGGTCGTGGAAGAGACGCCAGAACAACTCAACCGCACCGACGACCCGCTCGACCTCACCCCGTTCGACAGCGAGGAAAGCGAAGAGGACGCCCTGGCCCGGGCCATCCGCGAAGAGCAACAGGAGATTGACGCATGAGCCAGGAACGCTACGGCATCCGCCGCTTCGCACTGCTCAACACCGCTGGCTACAGCCTCGGCCTGTTCCCGCTGGAGCACCCACTGTCGGTGTACGGTGCCAACAACCTGGGTAAATCGGCGTCGATCAACGCCCTGCAGTTCCCGATCCTGGCGCGCATGTCCGACATGAGCTTCGGCAAGTACAGCCTGGAGCAGTCGCGCCGCTTCTACTTCGCCAGCGACACCTCGTACATCCTCTGCGAACTGAACCTGCCCCACGGCACGCACGTGATCGGCGTGGTCGGTCGCGGCCCGGGCGGCGGTTTCGGCCACCAGTTCTTCGCCTACAAGGGCGAGCTGGACCTGGCCCACTACCAGAAGAACGACACCTGCCTGCGCCAGAAAGAGCTGTTCACCAACCTTGAGCGCCTGGGCCTGAAGGCCTATGAGCTCAAGCCCGATGAACTGCGCCGGCTGCTGGTCGGCGGCCACACCTCGTGCCCGCTGGACCTGACCCTGATCCCGCTGCGCTCGACCAGCGAACAGAGCCTGAAAACCTTCCGTGCGCTGTTCATCAACCTGCTGCACATGCGCGAGATCACCGCTGCCAAACTCAAGCAGCTGTTCCTCGATGCCTTCGAGCACAGCCTGCGCTCGGGCAGCGTCGACTACATCGCCGCCTGCGAAGAAGCCTTCCGCGACGTGCGCCGAATGGAGCAGGACTACAACGCCCTGGTCGCAGCCGGACCGCTGGTCGAGGCCCTGGCCGGCGGCGTGGCCCAGCGCGACATCCTGCGCGGCAAGCTGCACCGTCTCTCGCCGCTGCTCGACAACCTGCTGGGCACCTGGCAGGAATACGCCATGGCGCGCAAGGAAGAGCTGGTGATCCAGGCCGAGCACTTCCGTGGCGAGCAGGACCGCCTGCAGAACGACCAGCGTGGCGGCACCCAGGAGCTGATGCGCCTGGAACGTGAAATCACCGGTATCCAGCGCTGGCTCGGCGAGCTGTCGGTGCTCAAGCACCGCTTTGCCCTGGTCGATGACGTCAAGGTGCTGGAGCAGGGCCTGCTGGCCGCCAAGGACGCCCACGACGAACTGGCCGGCGCCCTGGCGCAGTCGCGCCAGTTCAGCGCCGAAGACCTCGACGAACGCGTGCGCGACCTGGAAAAACGCCTGAAGCAGGTCAAGCAGCAGCTCGATCACGCCGACAACAACAGCTACGCCCGCCTGCGCGAAGAATTCTCGCAGCAGGACGTGGACCGCCTGATGCGCCTGTTCAACGGCGCGCTGTTCAGCCTGCCGCTGGGCGACCGCGGCATCGAGCTGGATGATAGCGACCTGTGGGTGAAATCCCTGGAGGCGGTGCTCGACGGCTTCAAGGGCGAGCGCTTCGAGGCCCCAGGCCTTTCCATCGACATCTCCAACATCGACCCGCCGGCCCTGCAGGCCCTGGCCGACCGCGCAGCCCTGCGCGACCAGAAGGAGCGTCTTGAGAAGGAGCTGAAGCAGCTCAAGACCCAGCAGCAGGTCGCCGCCGACCGCACCGCCTCCAAGGCGCAGACAGAAGCCCTGTATCAGGAAGTGCTGGACGCCCAGAAGGCCCTTGAAGACTTCCGTCGCAGCGAAACCCTGAGCGCCGAAGAGCCGGAGAAGATGGAGCAACTGGCACAGCTGGAAGCCGCCCAGGATGAGCTCAAGCGCTCCAGCGACGCCTTCACCGAGCGCGTCCAGCAGCTGTCGGCCAAGCTGCAGCTGGTCGGCCGCCAGATCGGCGACCTCGAAGCCAAGCAGCGCACCCTGGAAGACGCCCTGCGCCGTCGCCAGCTGCTACCGGCCGACCTGCCCTACGGTACGCCGTTCATGGAAGCGGTCGACGACTCCATGGACAACCTGCTGCCGATGCTCAACGACTACCAGGACAGCTGGCAGGCCCTGCAACGCGTCGACAACCAGATCGAGGCGCTGTACGCCCAGGTGCGCCTCAAGGGCGTGGCCAAGTTCGACAGCGAAGACGACATGGAGCGCCGCCTGCAGCTGCTGGTCAACGCCTACGCGCACCGCACCGACGAAGCCCTGACCCTGGCCAAGGCGCGCCGCGCTGCGGTCACCGACATCGCCAGGACCCTGCGCAACATCCGCAGCGACTACGACAGCCTCGAGCACCAACTGGCCCTGTTCAACCGCGAGATCAACAAGCGCCAGGTGTCCAACCTGGAGAGCTTCCGCGTGGTGCTGGCGCCGAACAAGGAAGCGCTCAAGCACATTGACCAGATCATCCACAGCGCCGGCCAGTACGAGGAAGGCGAGACCCTGTCGGTGTTCGACCTGACCCAGAGTGCCGAGCAGGACAACAAGAACGAAGAGGCCAAGGAGTACCTGGCACGGCTGGTGGCGGCCAACCACAACCAGCTGGGCCTGAAGGACCTGTTCGAGCTGGCGTTCGAGATCACCAAGGTCAACGGCCAGCCGATCATCCACGCCGACATCGACGGCGCGGCGTCCAACGGCACCACCATGACCATCAAGGCGCTGACCAACATGTACTTGTTGCTGCACCTGATGGACCGTGACCTGGCCGGGCGCATTCGCCTGCCGTACTACCTCGACGAAGCGGCGGACATCGACGAACGCAACCAGGCGGCACTGCTGGAGACCAGCCTGCAGCTGGGCTTCGTACCGATTCTGGCGAGCGTGAAGCCGCAGGTGTCGGCGCGCGTGGCGATCGACCTGGAAGGTGGCAGCGGGCCTAATGGCATCTACATCGACGAGGCGGACTGGAAGTACATCAGCCGGCTGGATGAAGTGAAAGCGATTGTGCGTGAGGATCAGGCCGAAGAGTTGGCCTGAGGTAGTTCGGGCCGCTTTGCGGCCCTTCGCGGGACAAGCCCGCTCCTACAAGGGATCGCATACCCCTGCAGGAACGGGCTTGACCCGCGAAGGCCTCCCGGCGGTCTACCAGGCTATCAGTGAGCCCAAGGCAGAATCGGAATCGCAGTCACCGCATTCTGCGGGCTGCCTTCGATCATGCGGTCGCTATACACCAGATACACCAGCGTATTGCGCTTCTTGTCGAGGAAGCGCACCACCTGCATGGTCTTGAACACCAGCGAGGTGCGCTCCTTGAACACCTCCTCACCGTCCTTCAAGTCACCCTTGAAGCTGATCGGCCCGACCTGACGGCAGGCAATCGAAGCCTCCGCCCGATCTTCCGCCAACCCCAAACCACCCTTCACACCGCCAGTCTTGGCCCGCGACAGGTAGCAGGTCACACCCTCGACCTTAGGGTCGTCAAAGGCCTCGACCACGATGCGATCGTTCGGCCCGAGGAACTTGAACACGGTGGACACCTGGCCAATCTCTTCGGCCCCGGCCAGCATTGGCAGGGCGAAGACGGCCAGGGCCATCGCCCGCTTGAGCAGCTTCATACCAGCACCAGGTTGTCGCGGTGCACCAGCTCCGGCTCGGCGATGTAGCCCAGCACGGCCTCGATCTGATCGGAAGGCTGGCCGATGATCTTCTGCGCTTCCAGCGCGCTGTAGTTGGCCAGGCCACGGGCCACCTCGACGCCATCCGGGCCGACGCAGACCACCATCTCGCCACGGCGGAAGCTGCCTTGCACGGTCTTCACGCCGACCGGCAGCAGGCTCTTGTTCGCCTCACGCAGCGCCTGCACGGCGCCCGCGTCGAGCACCAGGGTGCCACGGGTCTGCAGATGGCCAGCCAGCCACTGCTTGCGTGCCGCCAGCATGCCACGCTCGGGCGACAGCAGCGTGCCCAGGCGCTCACCGCCCTTCAGGCGGTCCAGCACGCGCTCGATGCGGCCCCCAATGATGATCGTGTGGGCGCCAGAGCGGGCTGCCAGGCGCGCGGCGCGCAGCTTGGTCTGCATGCCGCCACGGCCCAGGGCACCGCCGGTACCACCGGCAACGGCGTCGAGCGACGGGTCGTCGGCGCGGGCTTCGTAGATCAGCTGGGCTTCGGGGTTGTTGCGCGGGTCGGCATCGAACATGCCGTCGCGGTCGGTGAGGATCACCAGCAGGTCGGCTTCCACCAGGTTGGCCACCAGCGCGGCCAAGGTGTCGTTGTCGCCGAAGCGGATCTCGTCGGTGACCACGGTGTCGTTCTCGTTGATCACCGGCACCACGCCCAGGTCAACCAGGGTACGCAGGGTGCTGCGGGCATTCAGGTAACGCTTGCGGTCGGACAGGTCGTCGTGGGTCAGGAGGATCTGCGCGGTGTGCTTGCCGTGCTCGCCGAAGCTCGTTTCCCAGGCCTGAACCAGGCGCATCTGGCCGATCGAGGCAGCCGCCTGCAACTCGTTCATCGCACTCGGTCGGGAAGTCCAGCCCAGCTGGCTCATGCCGGCAGCCACGGCCCCAGAGGAGACCAGTACCAACTCCACGCCTGCTTCACGCAGCGCGACCATCTGCTCGACCCATACGGCCATGGCGCCGCGGTCGAGGCCCTTGCCATCGGCGGTCAGCAGGGCACTGCCAATCTTCACGACCCAGCGCTTGGCGCCCGTCACCTTGCTTCGCATCTTCTTCCAACCTATGTCGAATCTGTAGATACCGTGGATACAAAAACGCCGCTCCTGAGAGCGGCGTTCAGTGTACTGCAACCGATCAGTCGCGCACGTAAATGATTTCCGGGCCGTCTTCGTCGTCCTCGAAATCATCATCCCAGCCATCGTCGTCGTCGCCGATGTCGTGCACGCTCTTGACCCCGGTGCGACGCAGGGTACGGGCGTCGTCCAGGGCCTGCAGCTGGGCACGGGCTTCGTCTTCGATGCGCTGGTCGAGGTCGGCCAGTTCTGCGGCGTAGGCCGGGTCGTTGGCCAGGCGGTCGGCGCGGTCTTCGAGGTAGCGCATCAGGTCGTGGCTGAGCTTGTCGGTGCCCTGCTTGGAGATGGCCGAGATCACGTAGACCGGGCCTTCCCATTCCAGGCGGTCGATCACTTCCTGCACGCGCTCATCGCGCTCGTCGTCCATGACCATGTCCGACTTGTTCAGCACCAGCCAGCGCTCGCGCTCGGCCAGCGACGGGCTGAAGCGGGTCAGCTCATTGACGATCACTTCGGCGGCATCGGCCGGGCTGCTTTCGTCCAGCGGCGCGATGTCGACCAGGTGCAGCAGCACGCGGGTACGCGCCAGGTGCTTGAGGAAGCGGATGCCCAGGCCGGCACCGTCGGACGCGCCTTCGATCAGGCCGGGGATGTCGGCGATGACGAAGCTCTTCCAGCGGTCGACGCTGACCACGCCCAGGTTCGGCACCAGGGTGGTGAACGGATAGTCGGCGACTTTCGGCTTGGCAGCCGAGACCGAACGAATGAAGGTGCTCTTGCCAGCGTTCGGCAGGCCCAGCAGGCCAACATCGGCCAATACCTTCATTTCCATCTTCAGGTCGCGCTGGTCACCCGGCTTGCCTGGGGTGGTCTGGCGCGGCGCACGGTTGGTGCTGGACTTGAAGCGGGTGTTACCCAGGCCGTGCCAGCCGCCCTGGGCGACCATCAGCTTCTGGCCCGGAGTGATCAGGTCGCCGATCACTTCCTGGGTCGAGGCGTCGATCACGGTGGTGCCGACCGGCACGCGCAGGAACAGGTCTTCACCCTTCTTGCCGGTGCAGTCGGTGCTGCCACCGTTGGCGCCGCGCTGGGCTTCGTGGTGACGGGTGTAGCGGTAGTCGACCAGGGTGTTGAGGTTTTCGTCGGCAACCATGTACACCGAACCACCATCACCACCGTCACCGCCGTTAGGGCCGCCGTTCTCGATGAACTTCTCGCGGCGGAAGCTCATGCAACCGTTACCACCGTCACCGGCTTTGACCCGAATGGATACTTCGTCAACAAACTTCATTGAAAACCGCCTCTCGCCTGCGGGCGAGTTGAATACTGAAAAACCTGAGGCTCTTGCAAAAATGAGCGCGGCGGCCCCGTACGACCGTAGAAACCCACGCCGGCAGCCCATACAAACAGCTTTGCAAGAGGCTCACCACAAACGAAAAAGCCCCGTCGCATGACGGGGCTTCTGGAGCGACGTCGCGATTAGGCGGCGACGATGCTCACGTAACGGCGCATGAACTCGCCTTTCTTCTCGAACTTGATCACGCCTTCGATCTTGGCGAACAAGGTGTGATCCTTGCCCATGCCAACGCCGTAGCCAGCGTGGAATTCGGTGCCGCGCTGACGGACGATGATGTTGCCCGGCTTGATAACCTGGCCGCCATACATCTTCACGCCAAGGCGTTTCGATTCTGAGTCGCGACCGTTACGAGTACTACCACCAGCCTTCTTGTGAGCCATGGTTCAATTCTCCAAATAAATTCAGGGGACCGAGGCGATTAAGCCTGGATACCGGTGATTTTGATCTCGGTGAACCACTGGCGGTGGCCCATACGCTTCATGTGGTGCTTACGACGACGGAACTTGATGATGCGAACCTTGTCGTGACGGCCTTGCGAAACGACTTCGGCAACCACTTTAGCGCCAGCGACGACTGGTGCGCCGATGGTGACTTCTTCACCGTTGGCAACCAGCAGGACGCGATCGAAGGTCACGGATTCGCCAGTGGCGACTTCCAGTTTTTCGATCTTGAGGAATTCACCTTCAGCGACTTTGTACTGCTTGCCGCCGGTAACGATTACTGCGTAAGACATGGTATTTCTCCGATAATCCTGCTCACCCAGCGCTTTATAAGATAAGTATTGGCTGGCATGGCTGCATGGGGCTGGAACGGCCCTGTGCAATTGCGTAAGGCAGGTGCTGCCCAGGAAGTTAGGGTGCGCGATTGTACGCAACCCCGCTTTTGCTTGCAAGTCCCGCCCCCGGCCAGCGGGCACCGCGCCTTGACACACCGGGACCCGCGACCTAGCATGCCGCGCAACCTCACTGGAGCAGCCGATGCAACCCCAAACCTTCTACCGCGCGGTAGCTGACGATTTCAGCGCCGTCGACGAGATCATCAAGAAGCAGCTGACCTCGCGCGTGCCGCTGGTATCGAAGATCGGCGACTATATCACGTCCGCCGGTGGCAAGCGCCTGCGTCCGCTGCTGGTGCTGCTGTGCGGCAAGGCCCTGGGCCGTGAAGGCGCCGACCTGCGCCTGCTGGCCGCGACCATCGAGTTCCTGCACACCGCCACCCTGCTGCACGATGACGTGGTCGACATGTCCGGCATGCGCCGTGGCCGTTCCACCGCCAACGCCCTGTGGGGCAACGCGCCGAGCGTGCTGGTGGGCGACTTCCTCTATTCGCGTTCGTTCGAGATGATGGTCGAGCTGGGCTCGATGCCGGTCATGCAGATCCTGTCCAAGGCCACCCGGGTGATCGCCGAAGGCGAAGTGCTGCAACTGTCGCGAGTACGCGACGCCAGCACCACCGAAGAGGTCTACATGGACGTCATCCGCGGCAAGACCGCCATGCTGTTCGAAGCCTCGACCCACAGCGCCGCGGCACTGGCCGGAGCCAGCGAAGCGCAGCGCGAAGCCCTGCGCACCTTCGGTGACCACCTGGGCGTAGCCTTCCAACTGGTCGACGACCTGCTCGACTACGAAGGCGATGCCGAGGCCCTGGGCAAGAACGTCGGCGACGACCTGGCCGAAGGCAAGCCGACCCTGCCGCTGATCTACACCATGCGTGAAGGTACGCCAGAGCAGGCGGCACTGGTGCGCAAGGCGATCCAGAAGGGTGGCCTGGAAGACCTGGAGCAGATTCGCGAGGCCGTCAACGCCTCTGGCGCACTGAAGTACACCGCCGAGCTGGCGCGTGACTACGTCAAGCGTGCCATCGGATGCCTGGAAGTGCTGCCAGCCAGTGAGTACCGCGATGCGCTGGTCGAACTGAGCGAGTTTGCGGTCGCGCGCACTCACTGACAGACCGAGACATCTTCTTCGCGGGGCAAGCCCGCTTCTACAGGTAGACACCTCACCCTGTAGGAGCGGGCTTGCCCCGCGAAGCTTTTGTGCGGACGGAACACTTCACCCGCAAAACCTTATACAATATGAGCCTTTAACCGCCTGTCTGATTAAGGAACCGAAGTGAGCACGCTGCCACCCTGCCCCAAATGCAACTCCGAATACACCTACGAGGATGGCACCCAGCTGATTTGCCCCGAGTGCGCCCACGAGTGGTCTGCCAGCGGTGAAGCCGAAGCGGCCAGCGATGACGTGGTGAAGAAGGATTCGGTCGGCAACATCCTGCAGGATGGCGACACCGTAACCGTGATCAAGGACCTCAAGGTCAAGGGCTCTTCGCTGGTGGTCAAGGTCGGTACCAAGGTCAAGAACATCCGCCTTTGCGATGGCGACCACGACATCGACTGCAAGATTGACGGCATCGGCGCCATGAAGCTGAAGTCGGAATTCGTGCGTAAGGTCTGATTACAAATTCTGCCAATTGGTGCTTGCTATTCCGATAATAAGAATTATTCTCATTGGAAATGTTTTCCAAGGAGAATAGCCATGACTTATCTGATCGACGCCTGGCTGGACCGCCCCCACCCCTATCTGCGCATCCTCCATCGGGAAACCGGTGAGGTGTGCGCAGTGCTCGAAGAAGAAGCACTGGACGAGCTGCGCGACCAGGGTGACCTGGATCTGTACGGGCTGAATTCGAGTGAGCCGGTGGTGCTCAAGGAGCTGGTGCGGAACCTGTTTCTGTTCTGCTATGCACGGGCCTTGCGCCCAGGGGGAACAGACTGGAACTGAGGCTGGCCAGGCCGGCCTCTTCGCGGAGCAAGCCCGCTCCTACAGGATCTGCGCAGCCTTTGAAGTTGGCGTAGATCCTGTAGGAGCGGGCTTGTCCCGCGAATGGGCCGCAAAGCGGCCCCAAAGGCATTACAGAACGTCGAGCAGCTCGACGTCGAACACCAGGGTGCTGTGCGGCGGGATGCTGCCAACGCCTTGCGCGCCATAGGCCAGCTCGCTCGGCACGTACAGGCGCCATTTGCTGCCGGCGTTCATCAGCTGCAGGGCTTCGGTCCAGCCAGCGATCACGCCGCCAACCGGGAATTCAGCCGGCTGGCCACGATCGTAGGAGCTGTCGAACACAGTGCCGTCGATCAGGGTGCCGTGGTAGTGGGTGCGCACGTTGCTTTCGCGGGTCGGCTTGGCGCCTTCACCTGCGGTCAGCACTTCGAACTGCAGGCCCGAAGCCAGGGTAGTGATGCCTTCACGCTTGGCGTTTTCGACCAGGAATTCCTTGCCAGCGGCAGCGGCGGCTTCAGCCTTGGCAGCAGCTTCGGCTTGCATCAGCTCACGGATAACCTTGAAGCTGGCCGACAGGTCAGCTTCGCTGACACGGCTCTCGGCGCCGCTGAAAGCGTCGGTCAAGCCGGCCAGGATGGCTTCCAGGCTCACGCCTGGTGGCGGGTTGTCGCGCAGCTGGCCGCCCAGTTGACGGCCGATGCCGTAGCTGACGCGCGTTTCGTCGGTGGAAAGGTTGAGTTCGGACATTGTCGTGCTCCACTGCAGGGCGCAGTGCAGCCGCGCCCTTGATAAAAAGGGCGAGCAGCCTAGCACACTGGGGCGGCGCGAGCAGCTACCAGGCCGAGCGCTGGGAAATCGGCACCTTCAGGTCTTCTTCCGGGTGCGTGCCCATGCCGCACATTTCGTCCTGCACCGACCAGTGCACGAGGTTCATCGACACCATCGGAATGGTCTGCAGCAACTTGCGCGCATCCTCCACCGAGTGCACGCGCAAGCGCTCACCGCGGGTATCGGACAGGGGATGGGGATGGCCTTTGACCCGGGCCTCGATCAGGTAGTCGCCACCTTCGATGGCAATCAGGTTCAGTTCGTCGACATGGCCGGCCCTGGCCTCGGAGTTGAGCTGATGCAGGTTCATGAGACACCTCGCTTTGGGAACCACGCATGAGTGCTCATTTTTTGTACGGATCGGGGGATTGCACAAGACATTACTGCAGCCGCTCGTCAGTTGGACCGCGGCGGCCTCTTCGCGGGCATGCCCGCTCCCACAGGGCTTGCGAAGAGGCCTGACCGGACTCAGTGCTTGGTCAGCTTGTCCAGGTAGCCCATGCAGAAGGCCGAAACCACGAAGGTCATGTGGATGATCACGTACCACATCAGGTAGTCGGTGGAGATGTTCTGCGCATCCATGAACACCCGCAGCAGGTGGATGGAAGAAATCGCCACGATCGAAGCGGCTACCTTCATCTTTAGCGAGGAAGAGTCCATCTTGCCCAGCCAGTTGAGCTTTTCCTTGCTCTCGTCGATGTCCAGCTGCGACACGAAGTTTTCGTAGCCGGAAATCATCACCATCACCAGCAGGCCGCCCACCAGCGACATGTCGATCAGCGACAGGATGACCAGGATCAGGTCGGCTTCACTGAGGGCGAAGACGTTGGGCAGGACGTGGACAACTTCCTGGAAGAACTTCAGCGCCAGGGCCAGCAGGCCGAGGGACAGGCCGAAGTAGATGGGTGCGAGCAGCCAGCGCGAGGCATACATCGCGTTTTCGAGAATACGTTCCATGGAGGGTTTGGGACTCGTCAGGTGACTGGAAAATCGGCCGCGAGTATAGCCAGCCACCTGTGACAGCAAAAGCCTGCGGCCAGATGCCGCACTGCTCAGTGTGTATGCTCAGGTTTCAGGGTGGAACTGGTAATCCCCCAGGTTCCGGCAGCGTTCGCCGTTGATCCGCCGCAGCTGTGCCTGCAGGTGCAGGCACCAGATCTGCGGATCGTCGGCCACCTGATACCCATGCAGGGTCAAGCTGTCGACAATGGCATTGAGCACGGATTCGGCCACAATCGGCCCATGGAACGGCCCTTGGGCCTTGATCGCCGAGGGTTGCTCACCGGCCATGCCGGCGGCGAACAGCAAGGTCCACATGCCGTTGTCACCGGCCAGTGGGCGGATGCTGCATTCAATGCGGGTCACCAGGCCCAGGCACTGGCGAGTAAGGCTGAGGTTGCGCATGGCCGCGTCCCCTCCAATGAGCCCTGTTCAGCCTGAAAACCCAGGCTGTTTCCATCCTGAACCCTGATACCGTCCATAAGTTCCAGCATAGAAGAACAGTACAAAAAGATGGAAAACCGGCGCTGAACGGTAGCACATGGCCGCCAGCGCCGATTTATTGACTCAGGCCGGCTTGGCCTGGGCAATCACCTCTTCCAGGCGTTCCTTTTCCGCTTTCTCGATTTCTTCCTCGCTGATCATCTCGGCAATCTCGCGCAGGCGCTCGACCACCCGGGCATTGACGCTGCCTTCGGTAAAGACGCCTTCATCGTTGAGTTCGCCCGCGTCCTCGCCCACCAGCAGGCTCAGCGCCTCGTCAGCCTGGCTCACCGCATAGACGTGGAACATGCCGTTCTCCACCGCCTGCAGCACGCGCTCGTCGAGCATCAGTGTGGCGACGTTGGCACGCGGGATGATCACCCCCTGCTCGCCGGTCAGGCCACGCGCCTCGCAGAGGCGGAAGAAGCCTTCGATCTTCTCGTTGACCCCGCCCACCGCCTGCACTTCACCGAACTGGTTGATCGAACCGGTGATGGCGAAGCACTGCTTGAGCGGCGTGCGCGACAAGGCCGAGATCAGCGTGCACGCCTCACCCAGCGAGGCACTATCGCCATCGACATAGCCGTAGGACTGCTCCAGGGCGATGCTCGCGGAAATCGCCAGGGGGAATTCCTGGGCATAGCGGCTGCCCAGGTACCCGGTGAGGATCATCACCCCTTTGGAGTGGATCGGCTGGCCGAGGTTGACCTCGCGCTCGATGTCGACGATGCCACTGCCGCCCGGGTAGACGGTGGCGGAAATGCGCGCCGGCATGCCGAACGCCGAGTCACCGACTTCCAGCACGGTCAGGCCGTTGCACTTGCCGATGGCCGCGCCTTCGCTGTCGATCAGGATGATGCCGGCGAGCATGTCGTCGAGCACCCGCTGCGATACACGCCCGGTGCGGGTGGCCTTGGCCTTGAGCGCACGCTCGATGTGCCCGGCATCGGTCATCTCGTCGCTGGCCAGCTGACGGATGAAATCAGCCTCGCTGACCAGCTGGAACAGGTCACCGATGCGTGCCGACAGGCGCGACTGGTTTTCCGCCAGGCGGGCGCTGTAGGTGGCCAGGCGCGCCACGGCATCGCTGGTCAGCGGCGCCATGCCTTCTTCGTTGGTGCGGGTGCGCAGCAGCTGGGCGAACTGCTCAAGGTTTTCGTCGACCATCGGCATGTCTTCGTCGAAGTCGACCAGCACGCGGAACATCTCCTGGAAGTCCGAATCGTGGTCTTGCAGCGCGTAATACAGCTGGCGCGAACCGATGATCACCAGTTTGATGTTCAGCGGAATCATCTGCGGTGTCAGGCTGACCGTGGCGACACGGCCCAGCTCGCCCAGCGGCGACTCCATCTTCAGCTTGCGCGACTGCAGGGCGCGCTTGAGGGCGTCCCAGACGAATGGCTCGCCCAGCATCTTCTCGGCTTCGAGAATCAGGAAGCCGCCATTGGCGCGGTGCAGCGCGCCCGGGCGCAACTGACGGTACGAGGTGTACAACGCACCCTGGTCGGTGCTGTATTCGATGCGGCCGAACAGGTTGTCGTAGGTCGGGTGCGGCTCGAACACCACCGGCGCGCCACCGTCAGCGTGGTGGCCAACCACCAGGCTCGGCGCGTACTGCTCTTCGAGCAGCTTGCGCGCAGCGGCGTCGGTCTTGCTGTCTTCAACCAGCTGCTCGACCACGGTACGCAGCAGGTTCAGCTGCACGGACTGCAGGTAGGCGCAGACGGCGGCGTTCTCGGCGTACTTTTCCGACAGCGGCGCCAGCAGCGGCTGCAGGGCCAGGGTGATGGTCTCTTCATTGAGCTGGCGCAGCTGGTTGTTCGACTCGCGTTTCCATTGCGGCAGGCTGGCCAGCTCCTCGTTGAGGCGCTCCTCAAGCAGGGCGATGTCATCGTGGAACTGTTCGCGGACCTCTTCGGGCAGCTGGGCGAATTCGGCTTCGTCCAGCGCCTTGCCGTCGGCCATCGGAGTGAAGGCGACGTTGCTGGCATCGCGGTACAGGGCCACGTCCTTTTCCAGCGAGGCGCGCTCGATCACATCCAGCGCACGGTCATAACGCTGGTTGAAGGCGCGGTCGATGGCGCCCTTCTTCTGCTGGTACGACGGGTGCTCGAACACCGCCGGGAAAGTCGACAGCAGGTTGTCGATCAACCCGCCCATGTCGCTGATGAACTCGGCCGCGCTGCCAGAAGGCAGCTCCAGTGCGCGGGGCTCGCGGGTGTCGTCGAAGTGGTTGACGTAGAGCCAGTCGGACGGGGTCTGCTGGCGCTTGCCCTCGGCCTTGAGGTAGCGTTTGACGAACGAGAAGCGGCCGGTGCCCGGCTCGCCCATCACATACACGTTGTAACCAGGGCGCGGCATGGCCACGCCGAACTGCAGGGCCTCGACAGCACGCTCCTGGCCCAGGACTCCGCGAAACGGCTCCAGATCGTCGGTATTGGTAAAGGCAAACTGCTCGGGTGAGAAACGCCGGGTCAGGGCTTCAGGCGCGAGACGCAGGCGCGCAGCGACAGGATCGGGCATTGGGTTTCCTTACTTCGGCGGGGCAGATACGCAGCATTCTGGCGCTGCCCGCGCGCGCCTTGCAAGGCTCCACAGGACTTTATGTCGCAGCCGAGACGCTGTCATGTCCAAGCAAATTTTTCGCAATCAACGACGCAACCTTTAGAACATGCCTAAACTCCAAGCTGCGCGGGGTGGGTGAAATGCTTCCCCGACCTGGCAACCGCGTTGCCAGACAACCCTGACCCTTGGTTAAGACAAAGAGAACAATGCTATGAAACGGATTCTTCTGGGTACTCTGTTCACCGTGGTCTCGCTCAACGCCCTCGCCGAAGCGCCGGGCGGCCCGAACTGCGGCTGGGGCAACATGCTGTTCGAAGGCCAGCGCGGTACGCCAGCGCACTTCCTGGCCTCCACTACCAATGGTACCTCCGGTAACGCCACCTTCGGCATGACCTCGGGCACCAACGGCTGCTCGACCAAAGCTTCGCTGACCTACGGCGGCAAATCCTGGTTTGCCATGAATGGCATGATGAACGAGCTGTCCGAAGACATGGCCATGGGCCAGGGCGAAGCCCTGACCACCTACGCCGTGGTCCTCGGCGTTGCGCCGGAAGATCGCGGCTACTTCGCCTCGGTCACCCACCAGCACTTCAACCAGATCTTCAGCAGCGCCGACGTGACTGCCGAAACTGTCCACAGCAACACCCTGGCCGTTCTGAAGAACGACCCACGCCTGGCCAAATACGCCACCGAGGCCTGAGTGCAGCTGCTCCCGCCCCGGCCTCCGGGGCGGGTTTCGCCTTTTTTCGGCATCGTTAAGAAGTAGTTGCCCGACATGCTCAAACGCCTCGCTTCCCTGGCGCTGTGTGCCTGCGCCCCCGTTCATGCCATGCCCGTGCTGGACCCAGGCCGTATCCAGCAACTGGCCAACACCCCTTACTGGATTGCCCTGGGCCACTATGAAACCGCCAAGCTCGGCGGCTGGCGCAGCTATGTGGACGACGACGCCTTCTTCCTCGCCGAGGACGGCGCGCACCACCCGGACCAGGAGCTCAAGGCCACGGTCGAAGCGCTGTACGCCCCGGCCAGCCTGGGTGACAAGCACGCCCAGTGCGTATTCCCTGCACGCACCCGCTGGCTGCGTGAGCAGCTCGACCTGCAAGGCTTGCCGCAACCGGACTGCCAGGAGTTCAAGACCTGGTACCAGTCGATCGACCCGCACAGCGCGGCGCTGATCTTCCCGGCGGCCTACCTGAACAGCCCCTCGTCGATGTTCGGCCATACCCTGCTGCGCATCGACCAGTCCAACACCCGCAGCGACGACACCACGCTGCTGAGCTACGCGATCAACTTCGGCGCCTACATCGAAGGCAGCGACAACAGCATCCTGTATGCCTGGAAGGGCCTGATGGGTGGCTACCCAGGCCTGTTCGCGCTGATGCCCTACCAGGAAAAGCTCTCCGAGTACCGCAGCCTGGAGAACCGCGACCTGTGGGAATACCAGCTGGACCTGACACCGGAAGAAACCGGGCGCATGGTCGAGCACGTCTGGGAACTGAAGCAGATCCAGTTCGATTACTTCTTCTTCGACGAAAACTGCTCCTACCGCCTGCTGGAGTTGCTGCAGGTGGCCCGGCCGAGTTTGGACCTGACCTCGCAGTTCCCGCTTACCGCCATCCCCACCGATACGGTGAAGGCGGTGAAGCAATCGGGTCTGGTCGCCAGCGAAACCTACCGCCCGTCACGCGAACGCGAACTGTTGGCCCGGGCCGAGCCGCTGGACCATGACGAGAAGCGCCAGGTACTGGCCGTCAGTGCCGATACCACGCAATTGCAAAGCCCCGATTTCAAAGCCCTGCCCCGCGAGCGCCAGGCCCTTGTGCAGGATGCCGCATACCGCCTGGAGCGCTACCGGGCCAATGGCCAGGAACGTGACCCTGGGCAGGCCAAGCGCAGTTTCGAGCTGCTGCGGGCGATCAACAGCAACCCGCCTCCGCCCTTGCAGATCGAGCGCCCCGGCCTGCCCGAGGACGGCCATGACTCGCGGACCTGGCAACTGGGCGTCGGTACCCGAGAGGATCGCGCCTACGCCGAATACGGCCTGCGCATGGCCTACCACGACCTCAACGACAATGCGTATGGCTTCCCGCTGGGGGCGCAGATCGAGATCCTGCAGCTCAAGGTGCGCCAATACGAAGGCAACGACTGGCAGGTGCAGCGCCTGGACCTGGCCACCATCCGCTCGCTGACGCCGCGCAACGAGCTGCTCAAGCCTTGGTCCTGGCAAGTGGCAGGTGGCCTGGAGCGGGTGCCGGGCAAGCATGACGACGAGGTGCTGGTGAGCCATGTGAATGGCGGTGCCGGTGGCACCTGGCAACTGGCCGATGGCTTGCTGGGCTTCGCCTTGGGCACGGTACGGGTCGAGCACCACAACGACTTCGCCCAGTTCATTGCCCCGGCGACGGGGTTCAATGGCGGGCTATTGTGGCGCAACGAGCTGGGCAACATGACGCTGGAGGCCAAGGGCGATTACTTCACCAATGGCGAGGTACGGCGCAGTGTGAGCCTTAACCAGCAATGGGAGATCAGCCAGAACCTCGGGGTGAGATTGAGTGCTTCGCGGGAGTTCAGCCACCTGGCGTCGGCGCAGAATGAGGTGATGCTGGAGCTCAAGTGGTATCACTATTGAGATCGATGAGGGCGCATGGCGCCCTTTTCGCGACACCGGGCCGCTCGTACAGATGTGAACCAACCGACTCTTTGACACTGTTTTGACAGCTCCCTGACAAATCGCCACCTAGACTTTCCGGTATCTATCCAAGGGTCCAGGTGGTCATGTCGCGGTACTGGTTTGGTGTGTGCATTGCGTTGTTGCTGGCGGGTTGCGAAACCACCCACGATCAGATGGTCAACCACGGTTATCCCCCCGCCTACGCCGATGGCTATCAGGACGGTTGCAGCAGCGGCCGTCAGGCGGCCGGGCTGATGGTTGGCGACTTCAAGAAAGACGTCCCACGTTACCTGCACGATCGCCACTACGAGACTGGCTGGGACGATGGTTTCCGCCAGTGCCACGCGATGCAGAACAGCGAGGAACAGCGCCAGTACCATGAGCGCTTCTGGGACGAGCGTGATCGCGAGTGGCAGCAGGAGAAAGACCAGGGTGCCGCCCGTGCCTATCGCAGCAAGTAGGTCGCAAACGGACATCCACTGAAACCACCGGCCTGCCATGCTGGTCTCCAACAGAAGGAGGCCATTGCATGAGCCGAGCATTCGTCAACGAAGACCAGGCCGCCGCCCAGGCTGACCAGCCGGTGGAGCGGCGCGTCAGCGACCAGCCCAACTACGTCACCGCCAGCGGCCTGCGCCAGCTGCAGCAGCGTGTGAGCGAACTGAATGCCTTGCGCAGCGAGTTACAGGCTCAGGGCGAGCGCGGCGACAAGCAGCGCCTGGCCGATACCGAGCGGGACCTGCGTTATTTCAGTGCGCGGGTGCAGAGCGCGCAGGTGGTGCCATCGGCGACTTCACGCAGCAAGGTACAGATTGGCAGCCGGGTCAGGTTCGTCGACGAGCAGGGCAAGGAGCAGGTGGTACAGCTGGTGGGCGAGGATGAGGCGGATGCCGGGCGCGGGATGATCAACTGGGGATCGCCGCTGGGGCGGGCGTTGCTTGGTGCCGGGCCGGGGGATGAAGTGCTGTGGCGGCGGCCGGCGGGGGATCAGATGATTGAGATCATCGAGATCGGTTGAGGGCATGGGGCCGCAAAGCGGCCCCGCAGGCCTGGGATCAGACCACGCCTTGAGCCAGCATGGCATCGGCGACTTTCACAAAGCCGGCGATGTTAGCGCCCTTCACGTAGTTGATCTTGCCATCGGCCTCTTCACCGTAATGCACGCAGGCATGGTGAATCGACTGCATGATGTTGTGCAGCTTGCTGTCCACTTCACCAGCGGTCCACAGCAGGCGCATGGCGTTCTGCGACATTTCCAGGCCAGAGACGGCTACGCCGCCAGCGTTGGATGCCTTGCCCGGTGCGTAGAGAATGCCGGCCTCGATGAACAGGTCAACCGCCGCCAGAGTAGTCGGCATGTTGGCACCTTCGGCCACGCAAATGCAGCCGTTGCGCAGCAGAGTACGGGCGTCTTCGATGTCCAGTTCGTTCTGCGTGGCACACGGCAGGGCGATGTCGCATGGCAGGGTCCATGGGGTCTGACCCTTGCGGAACTCCAGGCCGAACTGGTCAGCCAGCTCGCTGATACGGCCGCGCTTGACGTTCTTCAGCTCCATCAGCGCGTCCCACTGGGCGTCGGTCAGGCCGGCTTCGGCGTACAGGGTACCCTCGGAGTCGGACAGCGAAATCACCTTGCCACCCAGGTCCATGACCTTGCGCGCCGCGTACTGGGCGACGTTGCCGGAACCGGAAATGGCCACGCGGCGGCCGTCGATGCGCAGGCCCTGACGCTTGAGCATCTCTTCAGCGAAGTACACGCAGCCGTAGCCGGTGGCTTCGGGGCGGATCAGGCTGCCGCCGTAGGTCATGCCCTTGCCGGTCAGCACCGAGGTGAACTGGTTGGCCAGGCGCTTGTACTGGCCGAACATGAAGCCGATCTCGCGGGCGCCCACGCCGATGTCACCGGCCGGCACGTCGCAGTCGGCACCGATATGGCGGTACAGCTCGCTCATGAAGGCCTGGCAGAAGCGCATGACTTCGGCATCGCTCTTGCCTTTCGGGTCGAAGTCGGAGCCACCTTTGCCGCCGCCCATGGGCAGCGAGGTGAGGGAGTTCTTGAACACCTGTTCGAAGGCCAGGAATTTGAGCACGCTCAGGTTCACCGAGGGGTGGAAGCGCAAGCCGCCCTTGTACGGGCCGATGGCGCTGCTCATCTGGATGCGGTAGCCGCGATTGACCTGAACCTTGCCCTGGTCATCGACCCACGACACGCGGAACAGTACAGCGCGCTCAGGCTCGACCATGCGCTCGAGGATCCCGGACTGCAGGTAGTGCGGGTTGGCTTCGAGGAAGGGCCACAGAGTACGCAGCACTTCTTCCACAGCCTGGTGGAATTCCGGCTGGCCCGGGTCGCGTTGCTGAAGGCGCGCGAGGAAATTGTCGACAGATTCGATCATGGTAGACATCTCACCAAGAGGATTGGACTTATTGGTTTTTTCTGGAATGTACCAAGAAGCAATCGCACCGGAATAGGGCGAAATGTCGTTTTTATGAAATTATTTGGTGCGTTTTATATAAGTGTATACAAAATAACCTTCGAATCAGGCGCTAGGCCGCTGTGATCAGGCACAAAAATGGGGCCGCGAAGGGCCCCATTCTTGTGCATCAGAATACCCGCTTACTGGGCAAGCTTCTTGTGCCGTACGCGGTGCGGCTGGGCAGCAGCATCGCCCAGGCGCTTCTTGCGGTCGGCTTCGTACTCGGTGTAGTTGCCCTCGAAGAACACTACGTTCGAGTCGTCTTCGTACGCCAGGATGTGAGTGGCCACACGGTCCAGGAACCAACGGTCGTGGGAGATCACAATGGCGGCGCCCGGGAAGTCCAGCAGGGCTTCTTCCAGGGAACGCAGGGTTTCGACGTCGAGGTCGTTGGACGGTTCGTCGAGCAGCAGGACGTTACCGCCCTCCTTCAGGGTCAGGGCCAGGTGCAGGCGGCCGCGCTCACCACCGGACAGGTCCTTGACGAACTTCTGCTGGTCGCCACCCTTGAAGTTGAAGCGGCCAACGTAGGTGCGCGACGGGATCTCGTAGCTGCCGATCTTGATCATGTCGGAACCGTCGGAAACCTGCTGGAACACGGTCTTGCCGCCGTCCAGGTCCTCGCGGCTCTGGTCGACACAGGCCAGTTGCACGGTTTCACCGATCTCGATGCTGCCCGAATCCGGTTGCTCCTTGCCCATCAGCATGCGGAACAGGGTCGACTTACCGGCACCGTTACCACCGATCACGCCGACGATGGCGCCCTTCGGCATGGCGAACGACAGGTTGTCGATCAGCACGCGGTCGCCATAGCCCTTGGTGACGTTCTTGAACTCGATGACCTTGTCGCCCAGGCGCGGACCGGCCGGGATGTAGATCTCGTTGGTTTCGCTGCGCTTCTGGAATTCCTGGGACTGCATTTCTTCGAAACGCTGCAGACGGGCCTTGGACTTGGACTGACGAGCCTTGGCGCCTTTGCGCACCCACTCCAGTTCCTCTTTCATGGCCTTCTCGTGGGCGCTCTGCTGCTTGGATTCCTGCGCCAGACGCTCCGACTTGGCTTCCAGCCAGCCCGAGTAGTTGCCTTCGTACGGAATGCCGGCGCCGCGGTCCAGTTCGAGGATCCAGCCAGCGACGTTGTCGAGGAAGTAACGGTCGTGGGTAATCGCTACCACGGTGCCCGGGAAGTCGTGCAGGAAGCGCTCCAGCCAGGCTACCGAGTCGGCATCCAGGTGGTTGGTCGGTTCGTCGAGCAGCAGCATGTCGGGGGCCGACAGCAGCAGGCGGCACAGGGCCACGCGGCGCTTCTCACCACCGGACAGGTGTTCGATACGGGCATCCCAGGCCGGCAGGCGCAGGGCGTCGGCGGCGACGTCCAGCTGGCGCTCCAGGTTGTGGCCGTCGGCGGCCTGCAGGATAGCCTCGAGCTTGGCCTGTTCGGCAGCCAGCTTGTCGAAGTCGGCATCCGGCTCGGCGTAGGCGGCGTAGACCTCGTCCAGGCGAGCCTGGGCGTCCTTGATCACGCTGACCGCTTCCTCGACCACTTCACGCACGGACTTGTTCGGGTCCAGTTGCGGTTCCTGCGGCAGGTAACCCACGTTGATGTCGGGCATCGGACGGGCTTCGCCGTCGAATTCCTTGTCGACGCCCGCCATGATCCGCAGCAGGGTCGATTTACCGGCGCCGTTCAGGCCGAGCACGCCGATCTTGGCGCCTGGGAAGAACGACAGGGAAATATTCTTGAGAATTTCCCGCTTCGGCGGCACGACCTTGCTCAGCCGATGCATGGTGTAGACGTATTGAGCCAAAACCAAGCCCTCTAAATAGGTAAAGACATCGACGATCGCCCAGGCTTTGTGGCCAGGGGGATGTGTTTACGGGGTTTCATTGAACAAAGTCGACCATTCTACGCCAACGCGCGGCGTTGCACAGGGTGGTCGGATGGTGGGGTGGGATCGTTGTGATCCTGGCGGGCATTTATTGCCTGTGCCGGCCCTTTCGCGGGGCAAACCCGCTCCAAAGACCACCAGGCCTTTAGGAGCGGGCTTGCCCCGCAAAGAGGCCGCATAGCAGCCGAAGATGGCTCAGACGTGACGCTGCTTGTTAGCCTTGCCCCGCGGCAACCGGCAACGGTCGCTCTGCTCGGCCAGGCGCGCAGCATAAGCGGCCTTGACGCTGAAGCCGCCACTGCGGGCAGGCTGCTCGGCAACCTTGGCGGGCTGGGCAGGCTTGGCCGCAACAGCCGTGCTGACAACCTTGCCAGCCGGCTTGGCCACGGCCGCCACAGGTGCCTCTTCAGCCGGCGCTGCCGCCGCCTTGGCGGTCTTGCGCAGTTCAGCCAGCGATGGCGTCTTGTTCTTCGAGGCCGAAGCCGCGTCCGGTTTGTCCAGCGAACGCTGGCACGATTTGCAGGATACGTCCGCGGTCACGGCAGTGCTGACAAGGGTCTGACTGCTGCGCCCACAGGCGGAATCGAGGCCATTGGTGGAAAAGTGAGTAACCAAAACCGAACATCTCCGATGCGTTGTCATTGAAGCGGGCGGCATTCTCGCACAGGATGCAGGGTCTTGCCGAACGGGCCGGCTTCACCACGACCACTGGCACCGGACAACAGGGCTGGCACATTGCCATAATCACAGGCATGCTAGCCCGTTCGGAAGTCCGGCTTTATAGTGCGCAGCCGCGGTCCTGGCCTGTGCAGATACCGGCATACACCGTGCATGTTCTCTACCTGCCATCGCCAGCCCAATCGCAGGACCAACGCTTGACCGATCTCAATCATCCGACTCTGCTGCGCCCCGCTTCGCCGGCCCCAGTCGCTTCGCTGCGTGGTTCGGTCAAAGGTGCGCTGGCCCTGCTGGCCCTGATCCTGCTGGCTCTGCTGCTGTGGCAACTGTTCTCGCAGTTCCGCCACACCCAGGCTGACCAGCGCCAGCTGAACCTGGACGCGAGCGCCGAACTCGCCGACCACCTGAGCCTGAACATGGCGCTCAAGGCCCAGCAGGCCATCAATGTGGTCCAGCCCTACGTCAAAGCGCCGGCGCCCGCCGCGCTGCCGAGCCTGCTGGCGACCCTGCGCGAACGCCTGCCCGCCCTGCGCGACTTGGCCTGGCTGGACCATGCCGGGCAACTGCTCAGCGATAGTCTGGCCGGCAGCCCCGACCGCCAGTTGATTGACGAGCTGGTCGAACTGAACCAAGGCCGCAGCTACTTTTTCGCCAACTCGGCGGACAACCGCACTGTCTACCTGCTGTTACGCCAAACGGCGGAACAGGATCGCGGCTACTGGCTGCTACGCCTGTCACCGGACTATTACCAGGCGCTCACCGTGCACCTGGACGGCCCCGGCCACCCGCTGTGGCTGCTGGAAAACAGCCGCAGCGGCGAAGTACTGGAACGCCATGCCCCGGCACAGACCAGCGGCGAACCGCTGCAAAGCGTGATGCTCGCCTTCATCGACAACAGCGCCTGGCAATTGCGTGGCCTGTTCGACGCCGGCCTGGCCCAGCAGAAGCTGCTGCCGGCACTGATTGGCAAGTGCCTGCTGGCGCTGTTCTGCGCCCTGCTGCCGGTGCTGGCGCTGGTCAACATGCGCCGTCGCCAGCGCGCGCTGCAGGAAGACCGCCGGCGCTACCAGGAAATCTTCGAAGGGACGGGCGTGGCCTTGTGCGTGCTGGATCTGTCGAGCCTGCCCGGCCAGCTCGACCGCTATCACCTGCGCAACCTGGCCGGGCTCAAGCAGAGCCTGGCACTGGACCCCGACCTGTGCCGCTCGCTGTTGCTGGAACTGAAGATCACCGAGATCAACCAGGTGGCGCGCCAGCTGCTCAATGTCGAGTGCCACGAAGGCGCCTGGCAACGGCTGATCAATGGCAGCGGCGTTGGCCGCGACAGCATCGGCATGCAACTGATCGACGCCCTGATCGAACAGCGCCCGTCGCTGGAGCTGGAAGTGCGCCTGTCCGCGCCGTTGGGCGGTGAGCTGCACCTGTGGCTGATGGCGCGCCTGCCGCAGCAGCGCCGCGATTACCAGGCGGTGATCCTCAGCATCAGCGACATCACCAGCCGCAAGCAGGTGGAGCTGTCGCTGCTGGAGCGTGAAAGCTTCTGGTCCGACGTGGTGCGCACTGTGCCCGACCAGCTGTACGTGCAGGATGTGCTCAGCCAACGAATGATCTTCAGCAACCGCCACCTCGGCCAAACCCTCGGCTACGACCGCACCGAGCTGGCGCAGATGGGCGACCGCTTCTGGGAGCTTCTGCTGCACCCCGAAGACGCCGCGCACTATCAGGCTATGCGCCAGCAACAGCGCGACAGCGCACACAGCCAGTCGCTGCACACCCAGCTGCGCTTCCGCCACCGTGACGGCGGCTGGCGCTGCTACGAAATCCGCGAGCAGGTGCTGACCCGCGACGACAATGGCCAGGTCACGCGCATCATCGGCGTGGGCAAGGATGTCACCGTGCAGATCGAGGCCAGCCAGTCGCTGCGGGACAGCGAGCAGCGCTACCGCATGCTCGCCGAAAGCATCAGCGACGTGATCTTCTCCACCGACAGCCGCCTGCAGCTCAACTACCTCAGCCCGTCGGTGCAGACGGTGCTGGGCTACCAAGCCGACTGGATCTTCGACAACGGCTGGCAGTCGATCATCGCCAACCCAGCCCAGCTCACCGGCATCTACAGCCTGATGGAACGGGTCAGCAAGGCCATGGGCGACAGCGAGCAGCTGGCACAACTGCGCAGCCAGCTGCCGACGCAACTGTTCCTGTTCGACTGCTTGCGCGCCGATGGCCGCAAGATCCCCATCGAATTGCGCCTGGTGCTGGTCTGGGACGAGCACCAGCACTTCGAAGGCGTGCTCGGCGTGGGCCGCGACATCAGCCAGCAACGCCGTGCGGAGAAAGACCTGCGCATGGCCGCGACGGTATTCGAACACTCGACCTCGGCCATCCTCATCACCGACCCGGCCGGCTATATCGTGCAGGCCAACGAAGCCTTCAGCCGGGTCAGCGGCTACGCAGTCGGCGATGTACTCGACCAGTTGCCGTCCATGCTGGTGGTCGAGGACCAACAGGAAAGCCACCTGCGCTACGTGCTCAAGCAGCTGCATCAGCGCGGCAGCTGGGAAGGCGAAGTGTGGCTCAAGCGCCGCGACGGCGACCATTACCCGGCCTGGGTCGGCATTACCGCTGTGCTCGATGACGAAGGCGACCTGGCCAGCTATGTGTGCTTCTTCACCGACATCAGCGAGCGCAAGGCCAGCGAACAGCGCATCCACCGCCTAGCCTACTACGACGCCCTCACCCACCTGCCCAACCGCACGCTGTTCCAGGACCGCCTGCATACCGCGCTGCAACAGGCCGAGCGGCAGAAGGCGTGGGTGGTGCTGATGTTCCTCGACCTCGACCGCTTCAAGCCGATCAACGACTCCCTCGGCCACGCCGCGGGCGACCGCATGCTCAAGGACATGGCCCTGCGCCTGCTGGCCTGCGTCGACGACGACGACACCGTGGCGCGCATGGGCGGCGACGAATTCACCTTGCTGCTGCAGCCGCGCGCCACCCGCGAAATGGCCCTGAACCGCGCCATTCACGTGGCCGAGAACATTCTTGGCAGCCTGGTGCGACCGTTCGTGCTCGAAGGCCGCGAGTTCTTCGTCACTGCCAGTATCGGCATCGCCCTTAGCCCGCAGGACGGCAACGAGCTGAGCCAGCTGATGAAGAACGCCGACACCGCCATGTACCACGCCAAGGAGCGCGGCAAGAACAACTTCCAGTTCTACCAGACCGAGATGAACGCCAGCGCGCTAGAGCGCCTGGAACTGGAGAGCGACCTGCGCCACGCGCTGGAACAGAACGAGTTCATCCTCTACTACCAGCCGCAGTTCAGCGGCGACGGCAAGCGCCTGACCGGTGCCGAAGCGCTGCTGCGCTGGCGCCACCCGACCCGCGGCCTGGTGCCGCCGGGCGACTTCATCCCGGTGATCGAAGAACTGGGCCTGGTGGTGGATGTCGGCGACTGGGTGCTGCGCGAGGCCAGCCGCCAGCTCAAGGCCTGGCACAAGAACAAGGTGCGCGTGCCGAAGGTGTCGGTGAACATCTCGGCGCGGCAGTTCTCCGACGGCCAGCTGGGCACGCGCATCGCCACCATCCTCGAAGAAACCGGCCTGCCGCCGGCATGCCTGGAGCTGGAGCTGACCGAGAGCATCCTGATGCGCGAGGTCAATGAGGCGCTGCAGATTCTCGCCAGCCTGAAGAACCTTGGCCTGAGCATCGCGGTCGACGACTTCGGCACCGGTTACTCGTCGCTGAACTACCTCAAGCAGTTCCCGATCGATGTGCTGAAGATTGACCGCACCTTCGTTGACGGCCTGCCCGAGGGCGAGCAGGACGCGCAGATCGCCCGGGCGATCATCGCCATGGCCCACAGCCTCAACCTGGCGGTGATCGCCGAAGGCGTGGAAACCCACGAGCAGCTGGAATTCCTGCGCGAGCATGGCTGCGACGAGGTCCAGGGCTACCTGTTCGGGCGGCCGATGCCGGCCAACCAGTTCGAGGCGCAGTTCGCCAACGCCGCCCTGTTCATGTTCCAGTGAGCACCCGCAAAAGCGGACTTTCGAGTCAACTCCAATCCCCGGCCAGCCCAGACACGGCGCGGGATGCAACATGAGCCCCATTGGTCCGCGACTTGATGCCACTTCATATGCCAGGCGCGGATCAATCGGTTAGAATGCCCCCCCAAATTACCCCGATCCTTGAGGACCGCCATGTTCAGCCGTGATTTGACCATTGCCAAGTACGACGCCGAGCTCTTCGAAGCCATGCAGCAAGAAGCTCTGCGCCAGGAAGAGCATATCGAGCTGATCGCTTCGGAAAACTACACCAGCCCGGCAGTCATGGAAGCTCAGGGCTCGGTCCTGACCAACAAGTACGCCGAAGGCTACCCAGGCAAGCGCTACTACGGCGGCTGCGAGTACGTCGACGTGGTCGAGCAACTGGCCATCGACCGTGCCAAGGAGCTGTTCGGCGCCGACTACGCCAACGTCCAGCCGCACGCTGGCTCGCAAGCCAACGCCGCGGTCTACCTGGCCCTGCTGTCGGCCGGTGACACCATCCTGGGCATGAGCCTGGCCCACGGTGGCCACCTGACCCACGGTGCTTCGGTGAGCTCGTCGGGCAAGCTGTACAACGCCATCCAGTACGGCATCGACGGTAACGGCCTGATCGACTACGACGAAGTCGAGCGCCTGGCAGTCGAGCACAAGCCGAAGATGATCGTTGCCGGTTTCTCGGCTTACTCGCAGGTCCTGGACTTCGCCCGCTTCCGCGCCATCGCCGACAAGGTCGGTGCCTACCTGTTCGTCGACATGGCCCACGTTGCCGGCCTGGTTGCCGCTGGCGTGTACCCGAACCCGGTGCCGTTCGCCGACGTGGTCACCACCACCACCCACAAGACCCTGCGCGGTCCACGTGGCGGCCTGATCCTGGCCCGCGCCAACGCCGACATCGAGAAGAAGCTGAACTCCGCCGTGTTCCCCGGCGCCCAGGGCGGCCCGCTGGAGCACGTGATCGCCGCCAAGGCCATCTGCTTCAAGGAAGCACTGCAGCCTGAGTTCAAGGCTTACCAGCAGCAGGTCGTGAAAAACGCCCAGGCCATGGCCGAAGTGTTCATCGAGCGTGGTTTCGACGTCGTTTCCGGCGGCACCCAGAACCACCTGTTCCTGCTGTCGCTGATCAAGCAGGAAATCTCCGGTAAAGATGCTGACGCTGCCCTGGGCAAAGCCTTCATCACCGTCAACAAGAACTCGGTACCGAACGACCCACGTTCGCCGTTCGTCACCTCGGGCCTGCGTTTCGGCACCCCAGCCGTCACCACCCGTGGTTTCAAGGAAACCGAGTGCCGCGAACTGGCCGGCTGGATCTGCGACATCCTGGCTGACCTGAACAACGAAGCGGTGATCGACGCCGTGCGTGAGAAGGTCAAGGCCATCTGCAAGAAGCTGCCGGTTTACGGCAACTGATTGGCGCAAGCCTGATGTGAAGAAGCCCGGCCTGGTGCCGGGCTTTTTCATGCCTGCGATCCGGCGCTGGAACAGCTTCCGGATAGGTTGAATGAACCAGGCTGCCTAACCTGCCACCTCCTCTGATAAACGAGCAGGAGGCCACCCATGGCTGATCACATAGCACTGTCGTTCACCGCCACCTTGCAGGTCGCTGAGGCGTCGATCAATGTATTGGGCGACATTACCAGCGGGCCCGTAACGCTGATGAGCCCGCATCAGGCGCCGGGATACGTCGTTGAAGGCGCCACGACCCTCGGCATGTTGAATGGCACCGACAAGGACTGGCATCACGGCCAGGAGACCGGGCTGATCACCTTCGAGCAAGCCGCCCAGCCAGCGGCGTTGCTGCTGTACTTCCGCCATGGCGAGATGGGTTATCGCCTCTATCTGCGCAGCGGCCCCCACACTGGCCATGGTGTGTTCATCACCGGCGATGGCCTGGTGAATGCCCAGCCGATCAAGGCAGAAGACCCAAGCCTGTGGGCGCTGACCGATGCGCAAACCGGTGAGGCGTTCGACCTGACCCAGCTTGAAAATGGCCGCAGGGAAATTCAGCTGGCCAGTGCGGATGGGCGTCCACTGGAAGTGCACAATCTGTATCCGGTGGGCGGGTTTCTGGCCTGCTACCCGGCGGCTCAGCAAGGGACCTTGAGCCTGATCATTCGGGAGCGCGGTGTCGATTGGCTCAAGCCGGCCTGATACGTCGTGCGCCACCCGACGTCACGTATTAACCTGAGCCACCCCAAGCACAACCCAGCACAGGCCCGGCCTTGACCAGAGAGCAACTCGAAACCCAGCAAATCCCGATCTACTTTGCCGCGGTGCTCGCTGCCGTTGTCTTCGGCCTGGCCAGCGACGCCGCGCAACACTTGCAAGCCCTGGTCACCCCCGCCATCGCCGTGCTGATGTACGCGATGTTCCTGCAGATCCCCTTCCTCGACCTGCGCCAGGGCCTGGGCAACCGCCGCTTCATGACCGCCCTGCTGCTCGCCAACTTCATCCTCGTGCCACTGCTGGTGTGGGCCCTGACGCGCGGCTTGTCCGACCACCCGGCGATCCTCATCGGCGCCCTGCTGGTGCTGCTGACGCCGTGTATCGACTATGTGGTGGTGTTCACCCACATCGGCAAGGGCGACTCGCGCCTGACCCTAGCCGCCACGCCCGTGCTGTTGCTGGTGCAGCTGGTGCTGCTGCCGGTGTACCTGGGGCTGATGCTCGGCGACAGCAGCGGCGTAACCATCCGCATCGCCCCGTTCGTGAAAGCCTTCGTGCTACTGATTGTGCTGCCGATGATCCTCGCCGTACTGACCAGCGCTGGCGCCCGACGCTCCCGCGCGGTCTCGGCCTGGAATGACGCTTGGGCATGGATGCCGGTGCCCGCGATGACCTTGGTGCTGATGGCAGTGATCGGGTCGCAGATCGCTGTGGTGTTACGGGATTTTGATCGGTTGCTGCCGGTGATTCCGGTGTACGTCGCCTTCATGCTGCTGGCGCCGCTGCTTGGGTTCATCGCGGCGCGGCTGTTGCGCTTGCCATTGGCCGAGGCACGCTCGGTGACCTTCAGTGCCGCGACGCGCAACTCGCTCGTAGTTTTGCCACTGGCACTGGCGTTGCCTGAGGACCTGCGCGGGTTGGCGGCAGCGGCAGTCATTACCCAAACACTGGTTGAGCTGGTAAGTGAATTGATTTACGTCCGAGCCGTCCCAGCCCTCATACGACCCCGATAGGCATTACCTCGAGCCCGAGCAGGAGCGGCCACACCGTAGCGCCGGGTCGGCCATAAGCCGTATTAGTCACATCCAGCAAATCAGCCGATGAAGACTCAGTCCCCCTGAAGCAGGAAGATGATCCTGACGAGCGCATCAGCTCGCATTCGTGTTCTGTGCCTGATGCGCTTGATCCTCAAGCATCCGGAACTGTCCCTGGAGCTGACTACGTCCTGAGCGTAGTTTTGCCCGTGTTAATCGCCGGCCGCATGGCCGGCGATTAACCTATGCTGCGTAAGCTGTTGGTCCTTCGCCTCACAACGCCTTCATCTCCGCAATATCCCGCGCCACCTGATCCGCAGAGTGATCGAACATCACCTGCTCCTGCGCATCCAGCGGCAACTCGATCACCTTGGCAATCCCCTCCCCCGCCAGCACACAGGGAACGCCCATGGCGATATCGGTGCGCCCGTATTCCCCCTCAAGAATCGCAACCGCCGGCAAAATGCGGTTACGCCCATTGGCGATCGCATCCACCATCTGCGCAATGGCCACGCCCGGCGCATCGCAAGCACTGCCGACCTTCTTCAAACCCAGGATCTCGCCACCACCTTTGCGTGTGCGTTCGACGATCCGTTCGATCTGCTCATCGGACAGGAAATGCGACAGCGGCACCGAGCCGATCTGGCAGTAGCGCATCAGCGGCACCATGCTGTCGCCATGCCCGCCCAGCACCAGCGCCGTGATATCCCGGGCAGAAAACCCGGTCTCCTCGGCAATGAAGCATTTCATGCGTGCGGTATCCAGCACCCCCGCCTGCCCGAACACCTTGCCCCGCCCGAGTTTGCTCAGCGACCTGGCCCGATAGGTCAGCACGTCGACCGGGTTCGACACCACCAGCACTGTCGCGGCCGGCGCATAGCGATTGATGTTGTGCATGATGCCGTCGAGGATCGGCAGGTTGATGCTCAGCACGTCCTGCCGCGACTGACCAGGCTTGCGCGGCACGCCTGCGGTAATCACCACCAGGTCCGAGTCCTGCAGCATTTCGGCCTTGGCGCCGCCAAGCACCCGGGTATCAGAACCTGACTCGACAGCCGCCTGCCAGATGTCCAGCGCCTTGCCCTGTGCCAGCTCACCCTGCACATCGAGCAGCATCAGTTCACGGCAGTACTCTTCCCGGGCAATGATCTGCGCCGCCGCCTCGCCCACGATCCCGGCACCCACGATTGATAGCTTGTTCACCTGACACCTCCCAGCGGCGCGCGCCACCAGGAGCACGCCTGCGTATACAGAGAAGTATTGCCTGCCAAGGCGAAAAGACCATGTGATGCGACCGCATGCTATTGACAGCATCCCACCGCCCCGGAAATACTTTGTAAAGATTCATATAGATGACCAAATAACAAGGTGAATCGCTCCATGACCGTACTGCCCAGCCCTACGCGTTTGCCCGGCGCGACACCTCCGTCCGCCAGCCCCATTCCTCCGAAATTCGAAGTTTGCGCATCCAGTCGGCCACCTGCCCGCGACCGATAACGGCTCGCTACTGCCCGCAGAAACCCTGCCATGCCTGCAATGCCTGAGTGCCGCTAGCGCGCCAGCCCAACCGAGATTCCCTGAATGACTCCCTTAGATATACAGCTGTTGCTGACCGCACTGGTCAGTGTCCTGGTGCTGGTAGCGCTGATCGTGTCCCGTCTCAAGATGCACCCGCTGCTGGCCTTGCTGGTGGTGTCCATTGGCGTGGGCTTTGCGACCCGCATGGAGCCCGGCAACATCGTTTCCCACCTGCTCACGGGCGCCGGCAAGACACTGGGTGCGGTCGGGGTGGTGATCGCGCTGGGCGCGATGCTCGGCAAGATCCTGGCGGACGCTGGCGTCACTGAGCAGGTCGCGGATGTGATCCTCAAGCGCACCTCGGACCGGATGATCCCTTGGGCAATGATGCTGGTCGCCTTTGTCATTGGCATCCCGATGTTCTTCGAAGTGGGCCTGGTGATCATGCTGCCGTTGATCTTCAGCGTGGCGCGCAAGCTGGAAGGCAAGGCCCGCTTCCAGGGCTCGGCGTATGTGTATGTCGGTGTGCCGGTGATATCAGCGCTGGCCGCCATGCACGGCATGGTCCCGCCGCACCCAGGCCCCTTGACCGCCATCGCTGTGCTCAAGACCTCGGTTGGGCCGACCATGCTCTATGGCTTCCTTGCCGCGATCCCGGCCATGATCCTGGGCGGCCCGCTGTATGGCCTGTTCATTGCGCCGCGCATGAGCACGCGGCCCGATCAGGCCCTGCTGGACCAGTTCACACTGACTGAGAAAGCCGACGGCCAACCCCGCCCGGGCGTAGTGGTCGGCATGCTGGCCGCGCTGCTGCCGGCGATCCTGATGCTGGTGCATGCCGTCGCCGAAATGCTGCTGCCCAAAGGCAATGCGCTGCTGGAACTGGCCAGCTTCCTGGGCAACCCGTTGATCGCCATGCTGCTGGGCGTGCTGTTCGCCGGCGCGAGCCTGGTGCTCGCGCGCGGCGGCGACGCCGAACAGCTGCGTGATGCGCTGGGCAAAAGCCTCAAGCCTATCGCTTCGATCATCATGATCATCGCCGGGGGCGGTGCCTTCCAGGAGATGCTGACCAGCGCCAAGGTCGGCGATGCCATCGTGCACCTGACCCAGCAATCGGCCTTCCCACCGCTGATCCTGGGGTGGCTGATCGCGATGCTGCTGTCGGTGTCTACCGGCTCCGCCACGGTCGGTATCGTCGGCGCTGCCGGCTTGCTGGCGCCGCTTGCAGGTGCTGACCCTAGCCTGAACCTGCCATTGCTGGCCCTGTCGATCGGCTGCGGATCGCTGTTCTTCAACTACGCCAACCATGCGGGCTTCTGGATGGTGAAGGAATCTTTTGGCATGACCATGGGTGAGGCCACCAAGACCATCTCGGTGGTGCAGTCCATCGTGGCCGTGGTCGGCTTGATCGTGGTGTTGATGCTGAATGCGGGGATTACGGTGGGCTGAGCCGGGGAAACCGGCCTTGCTCATCAGCTTCCTCAGCGTTTTTCTGCGACCAGGGTGTAGCACATTGGTATTTGTGCTGCGCCCTGCTCATAGACGTCGTAGACCTCCTCCCGATTGGAATGCGGGTATTCGTCGAATGCACGAAGGCTCAAGCCCGCGCCAGTAACGCTCATGAGCACATCGCTCAGCGGGTGGAGATGCCAGTAAGACTGCAGTTCGTTTGGCTCGGCCTTGCCTTCGTAGACAATGGCGCCCGTTTCCACCAGTGGTTCGGTCAGAAAATAGGAAGTGCTGATGCGCCAAGGGTCGCGGGCTGCGGGGTCGAGCATTTCCAGGAACGGGTGGGTTTCGTAGATCACCAGGGAGCCGCCCGGTTTCAGCGTTCTGGCAACGTGGCTGAAGAACAGGGCGAGGTTGGGCATCCAGTTCAGGACACCGATGGTGATCAAGGCGACATCGAAGCGCTCGTTGAGGTTTGCCGGGAGCTCGTGGATGTCGGCTTCGATGAAGTCTGGCGAGTAAGGGGATATCTCGGCTAGCTCGTGCGCTTGCTTGAGAAACGCCGAAGATTGATCGACGCCCACCACCTCCAACGCGCCAAGGGCAAACAGCGAAAGCACTTCGCGGCCATTGTTGCAGCCCAGTTGGATAGCGGCCTTTCCCGTTACGCCTACCTGTTCCAACTGTTTAGTCAGGGTCGAATCCAGGCAAGAAAAGTCTTTGTGAGCCACGGCATCGATGAGCTGGCTCCAGGCAGCGCTTCGCCGATGGTGCTCGGCTGATGCATTCCAGGCATCACGGTTTTTGGCGATGACATCCCTGTGAGAAACCATCTTTAACCTCATCTTTCGTTGTTGAGGCTTATGACAGTAGCAGCTGCGCCAGCTGTAGGCTGGCGACAGCACTGTTGCCATTCAATCGACCAGATCGCTCAATTCGTTGGGGTCGATCATCTTCCCGCATTGCTCACTGGCCAGCCGGCTGATGATCCGGATTGCCTGGTGGATGCCTGCGGTGTTGCGGAAGCTCAGGTGAGGGTTGTGTTCGCACTCCAGCACTTCATCGTGCTGGACCAAAGCTTCGCCGAGCAGTTCGAGGGTCCAGGCGTAGCTTTGGATGGTGGACAAGCGTTCCTGGTCAGTCATGGGGCACCACCTTTGGGTTGGAGGTGGGACGAACCAGATCGCAGATTGGGTAGAAGCGGTGAGGTTTGGGAGCCGGCGCGGGGCGGCGGCGGAGAACGGATGCGAGGATCCTGGATAGGCTTCGGATGGGCATGCATGAGGTCCTTTTCGGTTGAAGCACCACGCTGACCGTCGCCAAACGGTTAGGGTGGCAGCTGTACGCAGGTTGGCGAACCGAGGAAAAGGAACCCGGCAGACCCGAAGGTCTCCCACGCACAGCCGCCATTACACGAAACTGCGGACGCAAAAAAAGCGCCTGCAATCGTGGTCGGGGCGCCGTTGCGCCTTTTCGTACGGGTCGCCAAACCCGGTCGCGGAAATGGCCGCGACTGGGGCAATTTATCCCCACGAGGCTGCTTTCGCAAGCGCCTGCGTCATTCAGAAAGGCAACACAGGACGTAGGAAGAATAAGAGCGACTAAAGCTCTGCTTCGCCCCAATATTTGATATGTCGGCGAAGCCAGATCGATGAGGCAAAAGAGAAGGCGACCTTCTCCCGGTCGCACGTGGATGTTACCGAGGCCGCAGTCGCAGCAATTCTTTAGTTTCCGGATACACGATCCAACGCGTCAGAACCCAATCGAATCATCGGCCATATGGTGGGGCCTACTGACTGTCCCTACGCCAGTGAGCGCCAGCTTCAACGCTGCCAGAATCGGGGGCCAACTGCTGGCAAGCCATACCCGAAACGCGCCATTGCAGTCATCGGGTTTATCCTCGGAAATTTGTCTTGGAGGGTCTAACTTTCTGCCTTAATCGATTGTTTCAGCGGGTAACTGGATTGCCTCGGGAATGAGGGTAGAAGGTGCTTTCACGGTCTATCGAGTGGCTCTGGGATGAAACCTTGGTCTCTCAACGCTTTGATCACGCCCCGTATCAAATAATTGTTCGAGAAACCGATCGTGTACTGCCTTGACCCCGGGCTGACCGGTAGCAGCATCCCCTGCTCCACCAGATTCTTGATCTGGTAGGTACGTTGGGCCGCAGTGAGCTTTGGGACTGCCTGTGCAATGTCGGCAGATTTCACAACTTTCATGTTTATCGCACAGACCAGAATCTGCTCTTCGACTGAGGTGATCCATTCTCGGCTGCGCGCATAACTTACGGCTGGGGACAGAACCGATTTTGTAAGGTAGCCATACTGGGTGAGCTTATCCACTTTCTCCAGCTCATCACGAATGCCCTCAAGCACATAAACACACCATGCCTCCAGCCCCGCCACTGTACCTCTATCGGCCATCCCCAACATGGAGTAATACTTTTCCCGGTCGTTGCAGAACACTGCCGTCGGATTCAGTACCCTGCCGCCCACGTTCACATTGAAGCCATACTTCATCAGCAGCGCGTAGGTGAGCAGCCTTACCACTCGTCCGTTGCCATTACCGAATGGGTGAATCCAGCCGAAGCGATGGTGCGCCAGGGCGACCTTCATCAATGCGTATTTCGGCGAGTCGTCGCGGTTGATGAAGCTGACCAATTCCTGCATGTACTGCGGCACCAGCAGCCCCTCGGGCGGGAGGTGATCCGACTGGGAAATACGCACCGGCCCTTCACGGTATGCACCGGGTGCGCGGTCTCCTTCGCGACGCAGATCGACCACCGTCATGGCGTGCAGCTCGCGGATCATGTGCTCCGTCAGAGCCACGCCGGGCTGCATCACCTGCTCGATGTAATCCATCGCCTTCTCGATGTTGGCGACCTCCAGCAACTGATCGGTGCTTTCCGCTGTGCCTTCGACCTTGCTGTCGATGTAGTCCGCCAGGGTGGTGTGGTTACCCTCGATGCGCGCAGATCCCAAGCTCTCCAAGGTATGGAAGATGTCTTTGAGCTGGAAGAAAACCGGTGCCGGGGTGTCGCCTTCTAGCCGTAACCTGCGCAGGAACTCAAGCTCGCTCAACACGTCGACCAAGGGTGAGTCGAAGGAGGGGTTCAGCAACTGGAGATCGTGGTGAGAAAATTGCGGCATCTCTGAATTATCTCTAAGCGGCTATGAGATTATCTCGAATTTTTTGGATTTTGAGCCCGTATTCATTGGGCTTAAGCTTTCTATAAAAAAGCATTATCTCGAAATCCGCGCAACCCTAAGTGGAAAAGGCACGTCGAAATGTGGAATTCGACCCGTTGTTGGGTGCAAGCCTCGGAGCCGAGAAGAGACGAAAAATCACAGGCAAAAGAAAACCGCCCACGGGGCGGTTTCATTGGCTTTCACGGATCTTGGAGATACTCCGCGAAAAGAATGTCTGGTGCCGGAGACAGGAATCGAACCTGCGACCTTCGCGTTACGAGTGCGCTGCTCTACCGACTGAGCTACACCGGCGTGTAGCGCAACGTACCACTGCCACACCCGCCGCGTAAACCCCTGTTTCCCCGGCCTTATTCCCCTCCCCTCAGGACGCTTTGCAGCCCTTCGGCGCGAGGTCTTCCTCGATGTTGGTGGTGCAGCTCCAGCCAGCAGGCGAGCGGGTCAGGGTCAGGCTCTTGCCAACCACATTGGCCGGCGCATCAGCCAAGGTGCACGCAATCGTCCCAGTCCCGTCAGCCGCCTTGCTGCTCACCGTGATCGCACAGTTCGCCGTAGCCGGCTGCCCGCCCAACTCAGCCACACTCCCCACATCCTTGCCTTCATTCAACCGCAGCTCCATCGCTGTCTTCAGCGCGCTGATCTCCAGCAACCCGGCCGCAGCCTTGGTGCGGGACTGGTGGTTGGTGTACATCGGGATGGCGATGGTCGCCAGAATGCCGATGATCGCGACGACGATCATCAGTTCGATCAGGGTGATACCGCGTTGCCCTTTCATGAACGATTTCCTTTTGATACGTGTACTCATGGAGGTCAGGTTCGCCCCCAGCTGGCAGCGGCGCAGTAGGCCTGAACAGACACCTTTTGTCACCCCTGCCCGCCAGGGCGTCATCTTCGCTGAACTACTCTAGTGAGCATCACGGAAGCACGCCCGCTCATGGACGCGGCAAGCTGTTTCCAGGCTTGTCGCACGGGCAGAAAAGGACCTTCGCATGAACCCATCCACACACCTCTATACCTGGCGCGGCACCGATGCCAGCGGCGCCGATGTCAGCGGCCAGGTCAGCGGGCGCAGCCCGGCCTATGCGCGGGCCGGCTTGCAGCGCCAGGGCATTCGCGTGCTCAGCCTGCGGGCGGCTGGCGGGTTTGAATGGCGTTTGCCAAGGGCTCGGGAAAAGACTGACCCTGCAGGCTTTAGCCGGCAGCTGGCGACCTTGCTCAAGGCCGGGGTGCCGCTGCTGCAGGCCTTCGAGGTGATGGGGCGCAGCGGCTGCAGTACGGGGCAGGCAGCGTTGCTGGAAAAATTGAAACGGGATGTGGCTTCGGGCCTGGGGCTGGCGGATGCACTGCAGCGGCATCCGGCGTGGTTCGATGGGTTGTACTGCAACCTGATTCGCGTGGGTGAGCAGTCCGGCACGCTCGATCGGCAGCTGGAACAACTGGCGGGGATGCTGGAGCAGCGCCAGGTACTGCGTAAACGCGTGCGCAAGGCGATGCTCTATCCGTTACTGCTGCTGACCGGATTGGGGGTTTCGGCGGTGCTGTTGCTAGAGGTAATTCCGCGTTTCGAGAGCCTGTTTGCCGGTTTCGATACCGCGCTGCCGGCCTTCACGCAGTGGGTGATCGACTTGTCCACAGGCCTGGGGCGCTATGCGCCGCTGCTGTTGATAACCGCGGTTGGCCTGGGACTCGCCTTGACCCGGCTGTATCAGAAGCATGCGCCAGCACGCTTGTGGCTAACTGCACAGGCCTTGCGCCTTCCTGTGTTTGGCAGGCTGTTGAGCCAGGCGGCCCTGGCGCGCTTCGCTCGCACCCTGGCCACGTCCTATGCTGCCGGGGTGCCGTTGCTGGATGCGCTGGTCACCGTGGCCAAGGCCTGCGGTGACGACCTGCACGAGCAGGCGGTGCAGCGCTTGCGCCAGGGAATGGCCAACGGGCAGGCGCTGAATCAGGCGATGGCGATTGAACCGCTGTTTCCGCCACTGTTGGTACAACTCACCGCCATCGGTGAATCCAGCGGCACGCTGGACCAGATGCTGGAGAAATCCGCCAGCCATTACGAGGAACAGGTCAGCCAGACGCTGGACCAGTTGACCAGCCTGCTAGAGCCGGCCATCGTGCTGATCCTGGGCTTGCTGGTTGGTGGCCTGGTGGTGGCGATGTACCTGCCGATCTTCCAGTTGGGAAGCTTGATCTGAACATGACTTCGTGGACTTTGCTGGCCGAGCAGCCGGCGTACTTCATCACCCTGGCGGCTGTGCTAGGCCTGTTGGTGGGCAGCTTCCTCAATGTGGTGGTGCATCGCCTGCCGATTATGCTCGAACGCCAGTGGCAGCGTGAGGCGCAGGAGGTGCTGGGCCTGCCGACCACCGAGCACGAGCGTTTCAACCTGTCCCTCCCCGCTTCCCACTGCCCGCATTGCAAGCATGCGATCCGCGCCTGGGAGAACATCCCGATACTGAGTTACCTGGCATTACGCGGGCGCTGCTCGGCGTGCAAGCAGCGGATCAGCGCGCGTTATCCACTGGTTGAGCTGGCCTGTGCGCTGGTGTCGATGGTGGTGGCTTGGCATTCCGGCGCAGACATTGAGGCGCTGGCCCTGCTGCTGTTGACCTGGAGCCTGCTGGCCCTGAGCCTGATCGATCATGACCAGCAGATATTGCCCGATGTGCTGGTGCTACCGACGCTGTGGCTGGGCTTGATCGTCAATGCCTTCGACACCGTGGTGCCGTTGCCCCATGCGCTGTGGGGCGCGGTGGCCGGGTACTTGAGCCTGTGGTCGGTGTATTGGGTGTTCAAATTGATCACCGGCAAGGAGGGCATGGGCTATGGCGACTTCAAGCTGCTGGCGCTGATCGGTGCCTGGGGCGGCTGGCAGGTATTGCCGGTGACATTGCTGCTGTCATCGGTGATCGGCGTGGTGGCGGGCCTGTGCCTGTTGCGCGTGCGCAGGCAATCCGTCGGCACGGCAATACCCTTTGGCCCTTATCTGGCCATTGCGGGGTGGATTGCTGTGCTCTGGGATGATGAAATATACGACTTCTACCTGCAACTGTTTGGAATGTGATGACCACCAAGGCCTTCACCCCCTGGATTCTCGGGCTGACCGGCGGTATTGGCAGCGGCAAGAGCGCCGCCGCCGAGCGCTTCGTCGAACTTGGCGTGCACCTGGTCGACGCCGACCAGGCGGCGCGCTGGGTGGTCGAGCCCGGCCGCCCGGCACTGGCCAGCATCGTCGAGCGCTTCGGCCCCGGCGTGCTGCAGGACGATGGCCAGCTTGATCGTGCGGCCTTGCGCCAGCTGATCTTCGCCGACCCGGCGCAGCGCAAGTGGCTGGAGCAACTGCTGCACCCGTTGATCGGACAGGAGATCTTCAGTTACCTGGCCAAGGCTGAATCACCCTATGCAGTGTACGTGTCGCCGCTGCTGATCGAGTCGGGCCAGTACCAGCAGGTCCAGCGCGTGCTGGTGATCGATGTACCGCAGGAACTGCAGGTGGCGCGCACCCTGGCGCGTGACAACACCAGCCCCGAGCAGGTGCAGGCCATTCTCAAGGCCCAGCTGGCCCGTGAGGAGCGCCTGGGCCATGCCGACGATGTGGTGGTCAATGACGGCGATTTGGCCGCACTGTACGAGCAGATTGACCGCCTGCACCACTTTTACCTGACTTTACGAGGAGGCCAGCCATGAGCCAGCCATTGACCGTCGATTGCCCGACCTGTGGCGCACCTGTGGAATGGAACGAGAAGAACGCGTTCCGGCCGTTCTGTTCCGATCGCTGCAAGCTGATTGACTTGGGCGCCTGGGCGGCGGAAGAACACAAGATTCCGGTGGCGCCGGATTCGGAAGATGAGCTGTTCTCAGGGGATCTGGAGCCGCGGCACTGAGCTGAATCCTAGCCTGCCTGTGGCGGCCTCTTCGCGGGTTCACCCGCGAAGAGGCCGGTACAGCCAATAGAGAAATCAGCGCTCATCATCCTTCCACGGTGCCTGCAGATAGCGGGTGCGGTTGAATGTCTCCAGCCACTCCGGGCAAAACACCACCAGGGCACTGATCACCATGCCGTTGATGAACGCCTCCGGGAACATCATCAACCACAGGTAGCCGATAAAATCGCTGAGCCACTCCGGCAGCGCAAAGCGACCATCCAGCCATAACACCCCCAACGCCACCGGCACGCAGATCAGCACCGTCAACGCAGCGGGGAAAAAACCTGAACAGAAGATATAAACAAACAGGTTGCGCGGTTGCGCCCGCTCGACCAGGATCGCACACACCTCGGTGATCAGCACCGGCAAGCCCACCAACAGCAAGCCGTTGACCCCAAGCGCCGCAAGGTCCTGCCGCCCTAGCGCCAGCAACCCCAATTGGGCGAGGAAACCGCCCACAACGGCCAGCGGCCAGTCCAACAACAAGGTCACCGCTGTCATGCCGATAAAGTGATACGACACGCCCGTATCGAAATCGCGCCTGACCAGCCACAGGGCAAACAGGCAGAACACCGTGCCAAACAATAGGTGCTGGCGGCGTCGGTCGGTCACCAACTCGACCCAGCGCGTGCGGCTGGCTGCCCAGATCAGCAACGGCACGTAGCTAAGCCAGCCCACGGCAAGGCTGGTTGTGGATAAAACCTGCGCGCTGATCACCTGGAACATATCCCTTTCGGCGGTGTGGACAAACTGAGTCTACACCCTGCCCAGTTTCCCACGCACAAACAGCATCTTACCGTCATCGATTAGCGGCTAAGCTTGTTCCCATGGATGACTCAGACTACCTGCGCCTGCTTACCATCCAGGCCGAACAAGCCAATGCCTTTCTCTCCAACGCCCGCAAGTGGGAGCGGGAGCGGTGGGTGTGCCAGCGTCTGTTGCAAGGGCTGAACATCCCTTACCGCAGCGAGGACTTCACCCCTGCCGGCCAGGAGCCCCCGGACGTGCTGTTCCGCGATGCGGCATTCGAGGTGTTCTTCGTGCTCGACGAAGGTCGCCGGCTGAATGACGAGTGGCGAGAAGAGCTGCAGCGTCGGCGCAGTGCCTTTTCCCTGGCCCAGCTGGTGCGCCGCGAAGCCCGCCCCCGGCGCATCGCTGCCGCCGAGCTGCTCGGGCGCCTGGCGCCGACCCTGCGCAAGAAGGCGCACAACTACCGCGAGCGCGGGCTGGACCTGAGCGAGCTGGACATCATCGCCTTCGCCAGCCTCAAGCGCGAAGTGCTCGACCTCAACACCCACTTTCCGCCGCCCACCGAATACCTGCGCCAGGGCTGGCGCTCGCTGTCGCTGGTCGGGCCGACGTTCGCCCGGGTGCTGTTCGCCCACCCCGACGCACCGGATTTTCTGCGCGGTAACCTGGGGCGCAGCATCGTCTTCGACGTGGGCATCAGTCTTTGATCCACTGCCGAGAGTCTTTGCGATGGCGTAAACTCGGCGCCAGGGATAGAAAGCATTATCATTTGTTTGAATGCGCCTGCATGAACACTGTGGCGTTCGTGCAGTCACAAACGTCTACCTGACGAGGCCCACCATGACCAGCCGCCTGAACCCGGAAGATCAGCGTCGTGTCGATGAGTATCTGCGAGCCCCCCAGCACCAAGTCGAGCGCCGGCCTTTTCGGCCCTGGCTGCTCCTTGTGCTGGTACTGGCCGTGACCATCGGGTTGGGTCTCATCAGCCGCCTGCTGAGTGAACTGGTGCTATGAGCTGCTTTGCGCTCGCCCTCTCCTCGCGCAGTTTGCGGCCGGCCCCTGGGGCCACGAATTCCGTAAACCTTATGAGATATCCCCATGACTCATCGCATCGTGATTGTCGGCGGCGGCGCCGGCGGCCTGGAACTGGCGACCCGCCTGGGTAAAAGCCTGGGCAAGCGCAAGCAGGCCGAGATCACCCTGGTCGACGCCAACCTCACGCACATCTGGAAACCCCTGCTGCACGAAGTGGCCGCCGGCTCGCTGAACTCCTCGGAAGACGAACTGAACTACGTGGCCCAGGCCAAGTGGAACCACTTCAACTTCCAGCTGGGGCGCATGAGCGGCCTGGACCGTGAAGGCAAGCAGATCCAACTGGCTGCCACCCTCGATGAAGAAGGCCGCGAGCTGCTGCCTGCGCGCACCCTGGGCTACGACACCCTGGTCATCGCCGTCGGCTCCAACACCAACGACTTCGGCACCTTGGGCGCGGCGCAGCACTGCCTGTTCCTTGACACCCGCAAGCAGGCCGAGCGTTTCCACCAGCAGCTGCTGAACCACTACCTGCGTGCCCACGCCGGCGACGTGGCCAGCGAGCAGATCAGCGTGGCTATCGTCGGCGCCGGTGCCACCGGTGTGGAACTGGCGGCCGAGCTGCACCACGCGGCCCATGAACTGGCGGCTTATGGCCTGGATCGCATCCAGCCCAAGGACATGCATATCACCATCATCGAGGCCGGCCCGCGCGTGCTGCCTGCGCTGCCGGAGCGTATCAGCGTGCCGGTGCACAAGACCCTGGAAAAACTTGGGGTGAAGGTGATGACCAACGCGGCCGTCAGTGAAGTGACCGAGGACGGCCTGAAGACCAAGGACGGTGAAGTGATCCAGGCCAGCCTCAAGGTGTGGGCGGCGGGTATCCGTGCGCCGGGCTTCCTCAAGGACATCGACGGCCTGGAAACCAACCGCATCAACCAGCTGGTGGTGCGCCCTACCCTGCAGACCACCCGCGACGACAACATCTTCGCTTTCGGTGACTGTGCCGCGTGCCCGCAACCGGGTAGCGACCGCAACGTGCCACCACGGGCCCAGGCCGCGCACCAGCAGGCTTCGATGCTGGCGCAGAGCCTGAAGGCGCGCCTTGAGAACAAGGCGCTGCCGACCTACGAGTACAAGGATTACGGTTCGCTGGTGTCGCTGTCGCGCTTCTCCGCAGTGGGCAACCTGATGGGTAACCTGATGGGCAGCGTGAAGCTGGAGGGCTGGCTGGCGCGGATGTTCTACGTGTCGCTGTACCGCATGCACCAGATGGCGCTGTATGGGTTCGTCCGCACGGCGTTGATGATGCTGGGCAGCAAGATCGGTCGGGGCACAGAGCCACGATTGAAGCTGCACTGATAAAAATCGGAGGGTCGCTCAGGCGGCCCTTCTTTTTGACCATTTTTTCGAGGCAAATGAAAAAGGGCATCTCGTTCGAGATGCCCTTTGTTCATGGTGGGTCGTGTAGGATTCGAACCTACGACCAATTGGTTAAAAGCCAACTGCTCTACCAACTGAGCTAACGACCCAAAAATGGTCGGGGTGAGGGGATTCGAACTCCTGACATCCTGCTCCCAAAGCAGGCGCGCTACCGGACTGCGCTACACCCCGAGGTCTTGCTTAAAAAAAAGGGCACCTCGCTCGAGATGCCCCTTTTTACATGGTGGGTCGTGTAGGATTCGAACCTACGACCAATTGGTTAAAAGCCAACTGCTCTACCAACTGAGCTAACGACCCGGAAAATGGTCGGGGTGAGGGGATTCGAACTCCTGACATCCTGCTCCCAAAGCAGGCGCGCTACCGGACTGCGCTACACCCCGAGATTGGCTCCGCGACCTGGACTCGAACCAGGGACCCAATGATTAACAGTCATTTGCTCTACCGACTGAGCTATCGCGGAACTGAACTTCGGTACAACTTACTTCACTGCTACTCCGAAGACTGTGTTCGCTTCGGACTCTTTAGCTTCTTCGCTTTCGCGTTGTCGCTGCTGAGGCCGGCTATTCTACATTCTTCGTTTTGCTTGTCAACCACTTTTTTTCATTCAACTTACTGATTTGTAAGTTGTTTTGCGGTCACCGATGTTGCTGGTGATTCGCTTAGTGCCTGACAACGCGGCGTATATTAGGGGCACTCGATTTTTGATGCAAGCAGAAATTTCAAAAATTTCAGCAAGTTATCCCAAATGCCCGGAAAGCCCCGGATTTGCTGGGCTTGTCCCGCGAAGAGGCCACAGGAAGACACAAAAAAGCCCCGCCGAAGCGGGGCTTGTTCACACCTGCAATCAGGCAAAGACGATTTCGTCGCCTTCCACCTTGGCGGTAATCGCCGTCCCTGGGATGAACTTGCCTGCCAGGATCAGCTGCGCCAGCGGGTTTTCGATCCAGCGCTGGATCGCCCGCTTCAGCGGCCGTGCGCCATATACCGGGTCGTAACCCACAGCGATCAACTTGTCCAAGGCCTCTGGGCTCAGGCTCAGCGACAGTTCGCGTTCGAGCAGGCGGCTGCGCAGGCGGCCAAGCTGGATCTCGGTAATACCGGCGATCTGCTCGCGGCCCAGTGGCTCGAACACCACCACTTCGTCGATCCGGTTGATGAATTCCGGACGGAAGTGCGAACCCACTGCGTCCATCACCGCCGCACGCTGCGCCTCGCGATCCCCCACCAGCTCCTGGATCTGCGCAGAGCCCAGGTTGGAGGTCATCACGATCACCGTGTTGCGGAAGTCCACGGTGCGGCCATGGCTGTCAGTCAGGCGGCCGTCTTCCAGCACCTGCAGCAGCACGTTGAACACATCCGGGTGAGCCTTCTCCACTTCATCCAGCAGTACCACCGAGTACGGCTTGCGGCGCACGGCCTCGGTCAGGTAACCGCCCTCTTCATAACCAACGTAGCCTGGCGGGGCGCCGATCAGGCGAGCCACGGAGTGTTTCTCCATAAACTCGGACATGTCGATGCGTACCATGGCCTCTTCAGTGTCGAACAGGAACTCGGCCAGCGCCTTGCACAGCTCGGTCTTGCCCACGCCGGTCGGGCCAAGGAACAGGAACGAACCACTTGGCCGGTTAGGGTCGGACAGCCCCGCACGCGAACGGCGCACGGCGTTGGCAACAGCAGTAACTGCCTCGCTTTGGCCGATCACCCGCTGGTGCAGCAGTTCTTCCATCTTCAGCAGCTTCTCGCGCTCGCCTTCGAGCATCTTCGCAACCGGGATACCGGTCCACTTGGACACCACTTCGGCGATCTCTTCCTCGGTGACCTTGTTGCGCAGCAACTGGTTCTCGGTCTTGCCGTGCTGGTCAACCATCTGCAGGCTGCGCTCCAGGTCCGGGATTACCCCGTACTGCAGCTCGGCCATGCGGCTCAGGTCACCTTTGCGACGGGCGCTTTCCAGCTCCTGGCGGGCCTGCTCGATCTTTTGCTGAATCTGCGCCGAGCCCTGCACTTCGGCTTTTTCCGACGCCCAGATCTCTTCCAGGTCGGAATACTCGCGCTCCAGCCGCTCGATTTCTTCGGTGAGCTTTTCGAGGCGCTTCTTGGCCGCCTCGTCTTCTTCCTTCTTCAGCGCCTGGGATTCCACCTTCAGCTGGATCAGGCGACGGTCGAGGCGGTCGAGCACTTCCGGCTTGGAGTCAATCTCCATGCGGATGCGGCTGGCCGCTTCGTCGATCAGGTCGATGGCCTTGTCCGGCAGCTGGCGGTCGGTGATGTAGCGGTGGCTGAGCTTGGCTGCAGCGATGATTGCACCGTCGGTGATGGCCACCTTGTGGTGCACTTCATAGCGCTCTTTCAGGCCGCGCAGGATGGCGATGGTGTCTTCCTCGCTGGGCTCTTCCACCAGCACTTTCTGGAAACGCCGCTCCAGCGCCGCATCCTTCTCGATGAACTGACGGTATTCGTTGAGCGTGGTGGCACCAACGCAGTGCAGCTCGCCACGGGCCAGGGCCGGCTTGAGCATGTTGCCGGCGTCCATGGCGCCCTCGCCTTTGCCGGCGCCGACCATGGTGTGCAGCTCGTCGATGAACAGGATGATCTGGCCTTCCTGTTTGGAAAGCTCGTTGAGCAGGCCTTTGAGGCGCTCTTCGAACTCGCCGCGGTACTTGGCACCGGCGATCAGCGCGCCCATGTCCAGCGCCAGCAGGCGCTTGCCTTTCAGGCCATCGGGCACTTCGCCGTTGATGATGCGCTGGGCCAGGCCTTCGGCGATGGCGGTCTTACCCACGCCAGGCTCACCGATCAGCACCGGGTTGTTCTTGGTGCGACGCTGAAGCACCTGCACAGTGCGGCGGATTTCGTCGTCACGGCCGATCACCGGGTCGAGCTTGCCTTCTTCTGCGCGCTTGGTCAGGTCGACGGTGTACTTGTCCAGGGCCTGGCGCGATTCTTCGGCGTTGGCGTCATTCACCGCCGCACCGCCGCGCAGATTGTTGATGGCGTTTTCCAGGGCCTTCTTGCTCACACCTTGGCTGAGCAGCAGCTTGCCGAGCTTGCTGTTCTCGTCCATGGCGGCGAGCACCACCAGTTCGCTGGAAATGAACTGGTCGCCCTTCTGCTGGGCCAGACGGTCGGCCTGGTTGAGCAGGCGCGCCAGGTCCTGCGACATGTTCACGTCACCGGTAGGGTTCTGGATTTTCGGTAATTGGTCGAGTTCTTTAACCAATGCCTGGCGCAGGCTGTTGATGTCGAAGCCAACCTGCATCAGCAGCGGCTTGATCGAACCGCCCTGCTGTTCGAGCAGTGCCTGCAACAGGTGCACGGGCTCGATGGCTGGGTGGTCCATGCCAACGGCCAGGGATTGGGCATCGGATATTGCAAGCTGGAGCTTGCTGGTCAAACGGTCTATTCGCATGGTGTACCTTCCTTAAAAGGGCAGGTCGGAGCGATGGACAGCGCCTGTTTATGAAGAAACCTGCCTGAGATGACCTTATAGATAAGGCTGATTCTGGAAGATTCAAGCGTAGCGGGCTTGACCGGGGTCAACTTGCTGGATCAGCGCTTGCCCCGCGAAAGGGCCAGTACAGGCTAGCGCGGAGCCAGCCAGACCAGCGAGGCGAAGCGCCCGCCTTGCGGGGTACGGCGATAGGAGAAGAACCGCTCATCACTGACCGTGCAATAGCCACCGCCATAAACGGCTGTGACTCCACGCGCCGCCAGGCGAATGCGCGCCAGCTCGTAGATGTCGGCCATCAACTTGCCCGGCCGCTCGCCGTCGACGAAGGCCCTGGCTGCTTCAGGATGCATGGCAGTAAAGGCATCGCGCACTTCCAGCCCCACTTCGAAGGCCTTGGGGCCAATGGCCGGCCCGAGCCACACCAGCACCTCTTCGGGCGCCAGCGCCAGGCGATCAAGCGTCGCCTCAAGCACGCCGCCCGCCAGCCCGCGCCAGCCGGCATGCGCTGCGGCCACGCGAGTACCCGCGCGGTCACAGAACAGCGCCGGCAGGCAATCGGCCGTCATCACGGTGCAGGCGATACCTGGCTGGTCAGTCCAGCTGGCATCGGCCTCGGCCACCACGGCCGGGTCGGCATCCGCCACCACCAGGCCATGCACCTGCTTGAGCCAGGCTGGCTGGATGGCGAAGGTGTCACTCAGGCGTCGGCGGTTCTTGGTAACCGCGACCGGGTCATCGCCCACGTGATCGCCGAGATTGAAGGATTCGTAGGGTGGCAGGCTGACGCCGCCCTCACGGGTAGTGACGCAGGCGCGAACCGAAGCCGGGGCTGGCCAGTCGGGGATCAGCAGCGACTGCATCAGGCCGTTCATCCGATAAAGCTCTCGCGGTCTTGGTTGAGCAGCGACAGCAACCAGACGAAGTCGTCCGGCAGTGGCGACTCCCACTTCATCTTCTCACCGGTGATCGGGTGGACTAACGCCAGAAACCGCGCATGCAGCGCCTGGCGCGGGAAGGTCTTGACCGCCTCGACCATGGTTGGGCTGGCTGCCGGCGGAATACGGAAACGCACACCGTACGTCTGGTCGCCGACCAGCGGATAACCGACATGCGCCATGTGCACGCGGATCTGGTGAGTACGGCCGGTTTCCAGCTTGACCCGCACATGGGTGTGCGAACGGAAGCGCTTGAGCACCCGGTAGTGGCTGACCGCAGGCTTGCCGCCGTCAGTCACCGCCATGCGCTGGCGCAGCCCGCCGTGACGACCGATCGGGGCGTCGATCTTGCCGCCAGCGATCACCACCCCAACCACGATGCATTCGTAGATCCGGCTGACAGTGCGGCTCTGCAGTTGCTCGACCAGCTTGGTCTGCGCTTGCAAGGTCTTGGCCACCACCATCAGACCGGTGGTGTCCTTGTCCAGGCGGTGAACGATTCCAGCGCGCGGCACGTTGATGATGTCTGGCACGTGGTGCAGCAGCGCATTGAGCAGCGTACCACTGGCATGCCCGGCGGCCGGGTGCACAACCAGCCCGGCAGGCTTGTTGATCACCATGATGTGGTCGTCTTCGTAGACGATATCCAGTTCGATATCTTCTGCGACCCACTCACCCTGGGCCTCTTGCTCGGCCTCCAGGATAAGTTGCGAACCACCATGGACGGGGTCCCGAGGGCGCACGACCGCGCCATCGACCGTCAGGCGGCCCTCTTTGATCCACGAAGTAAGCCGCGAACGCGAATACTCGGCGAACAATTGGGCGGCGACCTGGTCGAGGCGTTGGCCGCCCAGTTCGGACGGGACCTCTGCGCTAAGTTGAATGATCTCGGACATGCTCGATTCGGCGGGCGCACAGCCTTTGGTTTCGGCTGCGAGCTTGTGGTTAAATACGGCTTCTTTTGTCCCGGGGTTGGCCGGGGCGCTCATCATAACAGGACGGCACCGCCCAAGACAGCGGCCGTCAAAGGGACGCAAGCCGCCATGCAAGTGAAACACCTGCTGCTGATCGCCATCCTCGGGCTCACCGCGGCCTGTTCCTCCAATAAGGAAGTCATTGACGAGAACCTCAGTGAGGCCGAGCTGTATCAACAGGCTCAGGCTGACCTGGACAACTCCAGCTACACCAGCGCCGTGAACAAGCTCAAGGCTCTGGAGTCGCGTTACCCGTTCGGCCGCTACGCCGACCAGGCGCAGCTCGAGCTGATCTACGCCAACTACAAGAACTCCGAGCCTGAGGCCGCCAAATCGGCTGCCGAGCGCTTCATTCGCCTGCACCCGCAGCACCCGAACGTAGACTACGCCTACTACCTCAAGGGCCTGACCTCGTTCGACCAGGACCGTGGCCTGCTGGCGCGTTTCCTGCCGCTGGACATGACCAAGCGTGACCCGGGTGCCGCCCGCGACTCGTACAACGAGTTCGCCCAGCTGACCAGCCGCTTCCCCAACAGCCGCTACTCGCCGGACGCCAAGCAGCGCATGATCTACCTGCGCAACCTGCTGGCTTCCTACGAAATCCACGTGGCCGACTACTACCTGAGCCGCCAGGCCTATGTGGCCGCTGCCAACCGTGGCCGCTACGTGGTCGAGAACTTCCAGGAAACCCCATCGGTCGGCGACGGCCTGGCGGTCATGGTCGAGTCTTACCAGAAGATGCACCTGGACGAGCTGGCGGCCACCAGCCTGGAAACCCTCAAGCTCAACTACCCGGACCACCCGAGCCTGGTCGATGGCCAGTTCCAGCCCAAGCAGACCGAGTCTGACGGCCGCGGCTGGCTGTCCAAGGCCACCCTGGGCCTGATCGAGACCGAAACCCCGCTGCCGCCGGGCGAGACCCGCGCCAACCAGGACGTGGTCAAGCAGTTCCAGGACGCGCGCGACGAGATGCCGCAAGAGCTGCTGCCGAAGGACGAGAACGGCGACCCGATCGTGCCGGCAGGCCCGAAGGAAGCTGAGAAAGACCGCTCGTGGTTCAGCTACATGACCTTTGGTCTGTTCGACTGATCCAAGCGCAGTGAGAAAGGGAGGCCAGAGGCCTCCCTTTTTTTATGCCCGCGTCCTAGACTGTCGGCTTCTACAACCAACAAGCTGGACACCATGGTTCGCCTACTCTTCTGGATCGCCCTGATCGCCGCCGCGTTCTGGCTGTGGCGCAAGTTCAAAGTCAGCCAGCAGTCGCACTCCGAGCCAAAGCTCGACGCGCCGCTAAAGATGGTGCGCTGCGCCCACTGCGGCGTGCATCTGCCCAACGACCGGGCGCTACAGCAGGGGAATGACTGGTATTGCAGCCAGGCACACTTGCAGCAAGGGCCTGGCCAATCGCGGTAATCTGTTAGTTCGGTGAAATTGGGCCCGCTATGTGGGCCCGGCGATCTCAGCCCAAACGCCCTGCCGGCGCATACGGTGCCGGATCGATAATTGGCTCGTCCCCGGTCAGCAGGTCGGTGAACAGCTGGCACGAAGCAGGCGCCAGCACCAACCCGTTGCGGTAATGCCCGCAGTTCAGCCACAGACCGTCATGCCCCGGCACTGGCCCGATGTAAGGAATGCCTTCCGGCGAGCCAGGCCGCAGTCCTGCCCAGTGCCCCACCACCATGGCATCCTTCAGCTCTGGCAGCAGTTCGATGGCCGAAGCCTTGAGGCTGGCCAGCGCGTCCTCGGTCGGGGTCTTGTCGTAACCGGCATGTTCCAGCGTACTGCCCACGAGGATGTGCCCGTCACGACGCGGGATCGCATAGCGCCCCTTGGCCAGCACCATGCTCGGCAGGAAGTCTTCGGCGCACTTGAACAGGATCATCTGGCCCTTCACCGGCTCCACCGGCAGCTCAAGCCCCAGGGTGCGCAGCAGGTCGCCACTCCAGGCGCCAGCACTGAGCACCACTTCATCTGCCTTGAGCACACCGTCAGCTGTGTGTACGCCTGTCACGCGCCCATTCTCGTGAACGAAGCCGCTGACCTGGCAGTGCTCGCGCAAGGTGACGTTGGGCAGTGTCAGCAACGCTGACTTGAGCGACTTCACCAGGCGAGGGTTACGCACGTTGGCCACACCGGCCATGAAGATCGCGTGCTTGAAACCTGGACCAAGCACCGGCACTGCATCGTAGGCGGCGCAGATATCCACAGCGCTGAGTGGCCTGCGCTCACGCTCGGCCCAGGCCAGCGCCTCGGCTTCGTCGTCCAGATCGAGCCAGTACAGGCCAGTGGTGTGCACCTCAGGATCGAGGCCTGTACTGGCGAACAGACGCTCGCCCAGTTGCGGATAAAAATCCTGCGACCAATGCGCCAGCGCAGTCACCGCCGGGCTGTAGCGCCAGGGGTACAGCGGAGAAACGATACCGCCGCCGGCCCAGGAAGACTCACGGCCAACTTCGCCCTGGTCACACACCACCACCTGGCCGACCTTGGCCGCCAGGTTGAACGCGGTCAGCAGGCCGATCACCCCGCCGCCGACCACCACTACTTGCTTGCTCATCTGTCGATCCAACACCTGAAGTAAATCCGCGATGCCTGGGCATCATTCAACCTTCAGCTTCCCCAGCAGCGCTCGCTGCTTTCCATGGCGCCCGGATTGCGCTGCACACCGGCCTGGTCGAGCTGGAAGTCGCCACAGCGGTCATCGGCCATCAGGCCATCAGGCAGCCGGCGGGCGATCAGCGTGAAGGTATCGCTGTCGCGCTGGGCCTGCAGGCGGTAGTGGCGGTTGCCGATGGGCAGCTGTGGGTCGCCCTCGGCGTACTGGCCGGTGCGCACGCGATGGCGCTCCAGGCGCAGGGCAGTGTCATGCAGCAGGCCAACCACTTCGCTTCGTGCGGCTCGCCTGAGCTGGTCGCTGTAACTGGGGTAGGCAATGGCTGCCAGAATGCCGGTCACAGCCACGACAATCAACAACTCGATCAGGGTCATACCTTGCTGCATGTCAGTCCTGCCTCAGTCTTTGCCGCCAGAGGATGCGCTGGGGGGCTTGTGGTTGCGCGGTCGGGATGGCGTAGACGGCTTCCAGGACCTGGCGGGCTGTCAGTTGCTGGCTGACAGCTGTTACGCGGTACAAGGTGAACCGCTCACCCTCGGGCATATGTGCAGCTCGGTCGGTTTCGCCTAGGTTCTGCAGGTGAAAGTAGCCGTCCTTGATCTTCTGCCATTGGCCTCGCAAGTCGTGCGGACGTGGAGGTGGTTGGCAGTCGCTGCACTTGTCGGGCGGGGAACGCTGCAGTTCATCGACACCGGCCTGCAGCACGATCTCTGCTTGTTCGAATGCCACCAGGCCATCACTCATGGCGCCGGTCATGCGCGTTTCGACCAGTGCATCGCGCAGGGCTGAAGCTGCAAGCAAGGCCAGCAGCATGCTGAACACCAGCGCCAGCAGCAGCACGATACCGCGCTGATGCTTCATGGGATGGATACCGGATTGCGCAGTGCCACGCTCAGTTCATGGCGCTGTTCGAGCTTCGTAGTCGGTTCATACAAGGTCAGTTGCAGGTCTATCCGCCCCCCGTCCGCAGTCTCGACATGCACTATCCGTAACTGACGAACATGATCGACCAGCGGCTGTGTATTGCTACGTCGCTTTAACCTCAACGTGCTGCCCTTCACATCGTAACGATGGTGACTGACAGGAATTGCCATGAGCTTTTCTGGGTTCAGAGGGCGCTCGCTGTGTACATGGACCTTATCGATACAATCGGTCAGTACCGTCCAGTCCGGTACACCGGGATACCCTGATAGCTCAGCGACCACCAGGCCAAGGCTAGCGGTGCCGACTTCAAGTGGTTGCTTGAAGGCTTGCCGTGCAGCCGAGTCCTTGAAGTCGGCAGGCTTCAGTTGCAGGCATCCGAACATTCCGGCCATGCGAATATCCTGAGCCATGCGCAGTAACGCCAGGCGGGCGTCATCCTGCAAGCGCAGAGCAGCCCCCTGCAGACGCCAGCCGTGGTGGGCGGAGGTGAACAGTTGACCGGCCGCCGCCAGCAGCATCAACCCTATAGCCAGTGCCAGCGTCACTTCGAGCAAACCGAAACCACCCTGCCCGCGCCTCATCGCAAGCTCCGCTCTCGTTCGCTGTGCTCCGCCAGCACCGCCTGCCCATGGCGACGTGCATTTTCCGTGGCCTGCAAAGCCTTCAACTGCAACCCTGCTGCGGCGAATATGCCCACGGCCACTACCAGTACAGCAAGTAACACCTCGACCAGCGTCATGCCCCACTGCTTCTTGTGCATCCCTGCATCTCCTGCGACATTTCCCGCAATTGCATTGAACTTGGTCGACTGGACCTCCTGTCCAACGACCGTGAAGCTATAGCCAAGCACTTCCAGGGAGGAATGCACGGTGAGGCAACGTGGTGTAACACTGATTCAAATGATGTTCGCCCTGGCTATGGCCGCCTTGCTGACGCAGCTCGGCATGCCGGCCTACGCCAGGTTGAGCGATGACCTACACAGAGCTGCGGCAGCCCGAGATCTGGCCCAGGCACTGCGCAGCGCGCGCAGCCACGCCATGCTGCAAAGCCAGCAGGTGCTGGTGCAATCTCTGGAGGACGATTGGGGAAAAGGTTGGCGCGTGCTGCTGGAACACAATCAGCAAGTGCTGCGCGAACACCGCCTATCACGGCCAGTGAACATTGCAGCCAATACTGGCAGGCAGGTGAAGTTCAGTGCACTGGGTGTACCGCTGGGAGTGAACAACGGATTACTGGGGGGCAGACTGGAACTCTGCGAAAAGCCTTCCAGCAAGAGTCAATATCGGGTGGTACTGGCAACCAGTGGCAGAATCAGCCTGCGCACAGATGAACCGGAAAAGTCCCTGTGCGCAGGCCGCTGACTCAGATCAGCGAGCGAACCCGCAGCTCTTTAGGCATGGAGAACGTGATGTTCTCCGGCCGCCCATCCAGCTCTTCAGCGCCGGTAGCGCCCCAGGCCTTGAGCTGTTCGATCACACCCTGCACCAACACTTCGGGGGCCGAAGCACCGGCAGTGATACCCACCCGTTGCGCCTTTTCAAACCAGGCACGCTGCATGTCCTCAGCGCCATCGATCAGATAGGCCGGGGTGCCCATGCGCTCGGCCAGCTCGCGCAGGCGGTTGGAGTTGGAGCTGTTGGGGCTGCCAACCACCAGCAATACATCACTCTCACTGGCCAGCTGCTTGACAGCGTCCTGGCGGTTTTGAGTGGCATAGCAGATGTCGTCCTTGCGCGGGCCGCCGATGTTCGGGAAGCGTGCGCGCAGGGCATCGATGACACGGCTGGTGTCGTCCATCGACAGCGTGGTCTGGGTGACGAAGGCCAGGTGGTCCGGGTCGTTCACCTGCAGCTTGGCAACATCCTCCTCGTCTTCGACGAGGTAGATGGCACCGCCATTGCTGGCGTCGTATTGACCCATGGTGCCTTCGACTTCCGGGTGCCCCTCGTGGCCGATGAGAATGCACTCACGGCCATCGCGACTGTACTTGGCCACTTCGATATGAACCTTGGTAACCAGCGGGCAGGTCGCGTCGAACACCTTCAGGCCACGGCCGGCAGCTTCCTGGCGTACGGCCTGAGAAACACCGTGGGCACTGAAGATGACGATGACATCGTCTGGCACCTGGTCCAGTTCTTCGACAAAGATGGCGCCACGGTTGCGCAAGTCTTCCACCACGAACTTGTTGTGCACCACTTCGTGACGCACATAGATCGGCGGGCCGAAGACTTCCAGCGCACGGTTGACGATTTCGATCGCCCGGTCGACCCCCGCGCAGAAGCCGCGCGGGTTAGCGAGTTTGATTTGCATGCTCGGCTCCAGGCCTACAGGGCCTTGACCTCGAGGATCTCCACCTCGAAGGTCAGGGTCTTGCCAGCCAGTGGGTGATTGAAGTCGATGGTCACCTGATTGTCATCGAACGCTTTGACCACACCCGGCAGCTCGGTGTTGGCGGCGTCGTTGAAGATGATCAGCAGCCCTTCGGACAACTCCATACCCTCGAACTGGGACCGTGGCATGACTTGCACGTTCTGAGGGTTGGGCTGGCCGAAGGCGTTCTCCGGGGCCACCACCACGGTGCGCTTGTCACCGGCCTTGAAGCCGAACAACGCGCTCTCGAAGCCTGGCAGCAGGTTGCCGTCGCCGACCTTGAAGGTGGCCGGGGCCTTGTCGAACGTACTGTCGACGGTGTCGCCGTTTTCCAGGTGCAGCGCGAAGTGCAGGGTGACTTCGGTGTTCTGGCCGATACGGGTGTCAGTCATGGACCGGATCCTCGGACTTCTTGCTCTTGAACATATCCAGCGCCAACATCACCGCACCAACGGTGATGGCGCTGTCGGCCAGGTTAAAGGCCGGGAAGTAATGACGGTTCTGCCAGTGCACCAGGATGAAGTCGACCACATGGCCGAGCACGATGCGGTCGTACAGGTTGCCGATCGCACCGCCCAGTACCAGTGCCAACGCCACCGCCAGCCAGGTTTCACCGCGCCCCAGGCGCTTGAGCCAGACCACCAGCACTGCACTCACCACCACCGCAATCAGGGCGAACAGCCAGCGCTGCCAGCCGGCGCCATCGGCGAGGAAGCTGAAGGCAGCACCGGTGTTGTAGGCCAGGGTCCAGCTGAAGTAGTCAGGGATGACGACGATCTGCTGGTACATGGTCAGGGCGTTGTTGAAATACAGCTTGGTGGCCTGGTCGAGGACCAGGACCAGCAAGCTCAGCCACAGCCATGCAAGGCGCCCGAAGCGCCCTGCTGCAGGGTTAGGCATAGTGGCGCACCTCACCCGAGCCGGTCAGGTTGTCGACGCAACGACCGCAGATTTCCGGGTGCTCCGGGTGGCTGCCGACGTCGGCGCGGAAGTGCCAGCAACGGCCGCACTTGACGTGACCGGACTTGACCACCTGCAGCTTGAGACCTTCGACTTCGGTGGCCACGGCTTCGGCCGGCGCCTGGGCGAATGGCACCACGCTGGCGGCCGAGGTGATCAGCACGAAGCGCAGCTCGTCGCCCAGCTTGCTCAGGTCGGCGCTCAGGCCTTCCTCGGCGAACAGGGTGACTTCGGCCTGCAGGTTGCCGCCGATGACCTTGGCGGTACGCTGGTTTTCCAGTTCCTTGTTGACTGCGGCCTTCACGGCCATTACGCGGTCCCAGTAGGCGCGGTCCAGCTCGGTGCCTTCCGGCAGCTCGGTCAGGCCCTGGTACCAGCCGTTGAGCATCACCGATTCGTTGCGCTCGCCCGGCAGGTACTGCCAGATTTCGTCGGCGGTGAACGCCAGGATCGGCGCGATCCAGCGCACCAGCGCCTCGCTGATGTGGTACAGCGCGGTCTGGCAGGAACGGCGGGCGACACTGTTGGCGCCGGTGGTGTACTGGCGGTCCTTGATGATGTCGAGGTAGAAGCCGCCCAGCTCCTGCACGCAGAAGTTGTGGATCTTCGAGTAGACGTTCCAGAAGCGGTATTCGCCGTAGTGCTCTTCCAGCTCGCGCTGCAGCAGCAAGGTACGGTCCACCGCCCAGCGGTCCAGGGCGATCATTTCTTCCGGCTGCAGCAGGTCACGGGCCGGGTCGAAGCCGGACAGGTTGGAGAGCAGGAAACGCGCGGTATTGCGGATACGCCGGTAAGCGTCGGCGCTGCGCTGCAGGATCTGCTCGGAAACAGCCATCTCGCCCGAGTAGTCGGTCGCGGAAACCCACAGGCGCAGGATGTCGGCACCCAGGGTGTTGTTGACCTTCTCCGGCTCGATGGTGTTGCCCAGCGATTTGGACATCTTGCGGCCGCTTTCGTCCACGGTGAAGCCGTGGGTCAGCAGTTCGCGGTACGGCGCGTGACCGTCGATGGCGCAACCGGTCAGCAAGGAGGAGTGGAACCAGCCGCGGTGCTGGTCGGAGCCTTCCAGGTACAGGTCGGCGCGCGGGCCGGTGGCGTGGCCGATGTCGTGCGAGCCACGCAGCACGTGCCAGTGAGTGGTACCGGAGTCGAACCAGACGTCCAGGGTATCGGCGATCTTGTCGTACTGGCCGGCTTCGTCACCCAGCAGTTCGGCGGCGTCCAGCTTGAACCAGGCTTCGATGCCCTCTTGCTCGACGCGCTTGGCTACCGCTTCCATCAGCTCGACGGTGCGCGGATGCAGCTCGCCGGTCTGCTTGTGCAGGAAGAACGGAATCGGTACGCCCCAGTTGCGCTGACGCGAGATGCACCAGTCCGGGCGGTTGGCGATCATCGAGTGCAGGCGCGCCTGGCCCCAGGCCGGGACGAACTTGGTGTCTTCGATGGCTTTCAGGGCACGCTCGCGCAGCGGCTCGCCGGTGCTCGGCTGCTTGTCCATGCCGACGAACCATTGCGCGGTGGCGCGGTAGATCAGCGGGGTCTTGTGGCGCCAGCAGTGCATGTAGCTGTGCTTAATAGTTTCGGTATGCATCAGCGCGTCGACTTCTCGCAGCTTGTCGACGATAGCTGGGCCCGCCTTGAAGATGAACTGACCACCGAAGAACTCCAGCGACGGCACGTACACGCCGTTGCTCTGTACGGGAGTGAGGATTTCATCATTGTGCATGCCGTAGCGCTTGCAGGTGACGAAGTCATCTTCGCCGTAGGATGGCGAGGTGTGAACGATGCCCGTACCGGCGCTGAGTTCTACGTAGTCGGCCAAGTATACCGGCGAATTGCGATCATAGAACGGGTGACGGAAATTGATGAGCTCCAGCGCCGATCCAGGCGCACGGGCGATCACCTGCCCTTCTCGGCCATAGCGCTTGAGGCAGGATGCTACCAACTCCTCCGCCAGCACTAGCAGGCGGTCACCTGCATCTACAAGGGCATAGCTGAAATCAGCGTGGACGCTCAGCGCCTGGTTGGCCGGAATCGTCCAGGGTGTGGTGGTCCAGATAACCATTGACGTCGGCTTGGCCAAGCTGGCCAAGCCAAAGGCGGCTGCCAGCTTGCCAGCATCGGCTTCGGAAATCGGGAAGGCGACGTCAAGCGTCTGAGACTGCTTGTCGGCGTATTCAACTTCGGCTTCAGCCAGCGCCGAACCGCAATCGAAACACCAGTTCACAGGCTTGAGGCCCTTGAACACGAAACCTTGCTTGACCATCTCGGCCAGGGCACGGATTTCACCGGCCTCGTTGGCGAAGTTCATGGTCTTGTACGGGTTGTCCCAGTCACCCAGCACGCCCAGGCGGATGAACTCGGTCTTCTGCCCTTCGATCTGCTCGGCGGCGTACTCGCGGCACAGCTCGCGGGTGCGGTCGGCAGTCAGGTGCTTGCCGTGGGTGACCTCGACCTTGTGCTCGATCGGCAACCCGTGGCAGTCCCAGCCTGGTACATACGGCGCGTCGAAGCCGGACAGGGTCTTGGAACGGACGATCATGTCCTTGAGGATCTTGTTCAGCGCATGACCGATGTGAATTTTGCCGTTGGCATAGGGCGGGCCGTCGTGCAGGACGAACTTCGGACGATCCTTGCCAATTTCGCGCAGCTTCTGGTACAGGCCAATGCTGTCCCAGCGCTGCAGGATCTGCGGTTCGCGCTGAGGCAGGCCGGCCTTCATGGGGAAGGCGGTGTCCGGAAGGTTTAGCGTGGCTTTGTAGTCGGTCATTTCAGGCTCTTCGTTAGCGGTTGAGCGTGCCAATGTGCACGTGCGGCGGCGATATCCGCATCGATCGCCGACTTCAGCGCCTCCAGGGAGGCGAATCGCTGCTCTTCACGCAGCTTGTGGTGGAATTCCACCGTCAGGCGCCGGCCATACAGATCGCCGGCATAATCAAGTAGATGAATCTCGAGGTGCGGGCGGCCGTCGCCGGCCACGGTGGGGCGCACCCCGATGTTGCCGACACCCGGCCACGCCTTGCCGTCGATCTCGATGCTGGCCAGATAGACACCGGACAGCGGCACACGGCGGCGTTTGAGCTGGATGTTGGCGGTCGGCGTGCCCAGCTGGCGAGCCAGTTTCTGGCCATGCAGCACACGGCCGGTAATGCGGTATGGGCGGCCCAGCAGGTGCTCGGCCAGCTCGAAGTTGCCTTCGGACAGCGCCTTGCGCACCTCGGTGCTGCTGACCCGCAGGCCGTCCTGGATCACCGTGTTGGCGGCTTCGACGGTAAACCCGTACTGCTCGCCGGCAGCGACCAGGAAGGCGAAGTCGCCGGCACGGTCGCAGCCGAAGCGGAAGTCGTCGCCTACTTCGAGGTGGCGCACACCCAGGCCATCGACCAGGATCGCCTTGACGAACGCATCGGCACTGAGTTTGCTCAGGCGCTGATTGAACGCCAGGCACAGCACCCGGTCGATACCTTCGGCGGCCAGCAGTTCGACCTTGTCGCGCAGGCGCGCCAGGCGGGCGGGTGCGGTGTCCGGGGCGAAGTACTCGCGCGGCTGCGGTTCGAAGATCACCACGCAGGTCGGCAGGCCCAATGCCTGGCCGCGCTCGCGCAGGCGCGCCAGGATTGCCTGGTGGCCGCGGTGAACCCCGTCGAAGTTGCCAATGGTGGCGACACAGCCCCGGTGCTCGGGGCGCAGGTTGTGAAGACCTCGAACCAGCTGCATAACGCGCTTCTTGCTCATAAAGTGGCCGATTATAACCACACCCGGGCGCTGGTGACAGGCAGCAGCGCCAAGGGATGGCGTGGAATGCGAAAAACCGACGCCTGACCCGCCTTCTACCTCAATGCAGGGCCTTGCGGGCGAAATGCCGGGGCCGGAAACCACACAGGTACAGGCAACCGAAATAGGTCACCACACCCGCCGCGATCAACGCACCGAGGCGCAGAAACCGTTCAAGCATGTTGCCCTGCTCCCAGGCCGGCAGGTAGTGCATGCCCACCAGCAGCACCGCTGCCATCAGGGTCACTGCCAGCACCAGCTTGAGCAGGTACATCGCCCAGCCCGGTTGCGGCTGGAACAATTGCTGGCTGCGCAGCTTCCAGAACAGCAGGCCCGCGTTCAGGCAGGCACCCAGGCTGATCGCCAGGGCCAGGCCGGCATGCTGCAGCGGGCCGATCAGCGCCAGGTTGAACAGCTGGGTGCAGACCAGGGTGAAAATCGCGATCTTCACCGGCGTACGGATATTCTGCTGCGCGTAGAAGCCCGGTGCCAGTACCTTGACCAGGATGATCGCCAGCAGGCCAACCGAATAGGCGATCAGCGCGCGCTGGGTCATCGCGGCGTCGAAGGCGCTGAACTTGCCATATTGGAACAGTGCCACGGTCAGCGGCTCGGCGAGGATCGCCAGGGCCAGGGTGCACGGCAGCACCAGCAGGAAGCACAGGCGCAGGCCCCAGTCCATGATCCGCGAATACTCCTCGCGGTCCTTGTTGGCGTAGGTCTTGGCCAGGGTCGGCAGCAGGATTGTGCCCAGGGCAACGCCCAGCACCCCCGAAGGCAGCTCCATGAGGCGGTCGGCGTAATACATCCACGACACCGAGCCCGCCACCAGGAACGAGGCGAAGATGGTGTTGATGATCAGCGAGATCTGGCTCACCGACACCCCGAGGATCGCCGGCAGCATCTGCTTGAGCACCCGCCATACGCCTGCGTCGCGCAGGTTGAGGCGTGGCAGCACGAGCATGCCGATCTTCTTCAGCGCTGGCAGCTGGTACAGCAACTGCGCCAGGCCACCGGCCAGCACGCCCCAGGCCAGGGCCATGATCGGTGGGTTGAAGTACGGCGTCAGCAGCACGGCGAAGATGATCATCGCCACGTTGAGCAGGGTCGGGGTGAACGCCGGGACCGAAAAGCGGTTCCAGGTATTGAGGATCGCACCGGCCAGGGACGACAGCGAGATCAGCAATATATAAGGGAACGTCACCCGCAGCAGGTCCGTGGTCAACGCGTACTTCTCGGCACTGTCGACAAAGCCCGGGGCGGTGGCCCAGACCACCCACGGCGCGGCGAGGATGCCAACCGCCGTGACCAGGGCCAGCACCAGGGTCAGCAGGCCGCTGACGTAGGCGATGAAGGTCCGTGTCGCCTCCTCGCCCTGCTGGGTCTTGTACTCGGCCAGAATCGGCACGAACGCCTGGGAGAATGCCCCTTCGGCAAAGATCCGCCGCAGCAGGTTGGGCAGCTTGAAGGCGATGAAGAAGGCGTCGGTGGCGATACCGGCCCCGAAAACACGGGCCAGGATGGTGTCGCGCACGAAGCCCAGCACCCGCGAAATCATGGTGATGGAGCTGACTGCAGCCAGGGATTTGAGCAGATTCATCGAAAAGATTCACGCCAGAGACAGAGGGCGCTGCCAGACAGCGTCCGAATGTGCGATACTCCCGCGCCTTCGCAGGGGAGCCAAAAATTCCCGAGTTTACAGGTAGCACGGCAGAAAGGAATATTTCCCGCCTGTTGCTGCACCACTCGGCGGAACCCTGCAGGTGGCCTTGACATCCGGTCGACTCATCGGCATGATTCGCGGCCTATTTTGTTTGCTATTTACCTAAAGTCTTTCGAGGAGCTCGACGGTGGCCAACACACCTTCCGCCAAGAAACGTGCAAAACAGGCTGAGAAGCGTCGCAGCCACAACGCCAGCCTGCGTTCCATGGTCCGCACCTACATCAAGAATGTAGTTAAAGCCATCGACGCAAAAGACGCCGAAAAAGCGCAAGCCGCTTACGTTCTGGCTGTACCTGTAATCGACCGTATGGCCGACAAAGGTATCATCCACAAGAACAAAGCTGCTCGCCACAAAGGCCGTCTGAATGGCCACATCAAGGCGCTGAAAGAAGCTGCAGCTGCCTAAGCGACGCTTGTCGAAAAAACCGACCCTAGGGTCGGTTTTTTTATGCCTGCAATTTGTGCAATCCCACAAAAGCAGGGCCGCGCTTGGCGGCCCTGCTCACTATCACTTGGCGATCTGGATCTTCGGCGCCCACTGCAGCCAGGCATCTTCGGGCTTGTCGAACAAGGCGAAGGTCTGCTGCGGCCGTGCCGGGTTGCCCATTTGCTCGCCTTCAGGCGTGGCGAAAGCAATACCGCCATCGATGAGCGTCTGCAGCGACTCGGTACGCACCGTGGCGCCCTTGAACAGCCCCCAGTCAAAGCCGAAGCCACTGCTGTTCCAGAACCGGCTGCCTCCGCGCACCAGGGCGGCATAACGCGGCTCGATCAGAATGTGGATCAACACGCGATCCGCAGTCTGACCCAGCTCGAATCCGGTCACCTTGCCCACCGCCACCTCGCGATAGGTAACAGGCACCCCCGGCTTGATCGAACCACGCCGCGGCGCACTCAGGGTCAACGGCAGTCCTACTTCCTCTCCGACAATTTCAGGTGCCTCGCCCAGCGCAATGAAATCACGCTGTGGCCCCTTGTCCTTCGCCGCTGGCTGCACTTCGATGTACTGCCCACCAATCAAGGTATCGAGGTTCTCTGTACGCACCAGCCCAAGCGCCGGCTTGACCACCCAGAACTGCGTGCCTGCACGGACAATGCGATCAGCCGCTTCGGTGATACGTGCTCGCAGCAGTACCGCCTGCAAGTCTTTTGTCAGGTCCACGCTCTCGACGCTACCCACATCCAGGCCACGGAAGCGGATTGGCGTACCCGGCTTGAGGCCGTCGGCACGGTCTACCCGAATTGTGACCAGGGTACCGGTACGGTTCACCGCCTCCTGGCTCTCCAGCAGGCGGAAGCGTGGGATACGGCGCTTGAGCGCAACATTGGGCGTGGGCGTATCGAAGGCGATACCGCCGGCCATCAGGGTCTGCAGTGACTCACTCTTGATCTTGATACCCGAAAGGCCACCGGTCAGGGTAATACCGCTGACGTTCCAGAAGCGCGAAGAGCCGTTGACCAGGTTTTCGTATTCCTTTTCGATGTGCACACCAATCAGGATCCGCTTGCTGTTACGGGCAAACTGGTAGCTCTGCACGCTACCGACCTTCACTTGGCGATACATCACCGGGCTGCCGATCTCCAGAGAACCCAGGGTATCGGCGAACAGCACCATGTGCAGACCTGGCGCCTTCAGGTCCAGCGGCGGGGCCTTGGGCCGGGCCTCGAACTCGCGCTGTGGCTTGGCGCCCTTCTCGCCTGGGCGAATGGCAATGTAGTTACCTTTGACCAACGCTTCCAGGCCAGTGATACCGGCCAGAGAAATCGACGGCTTGACCACCCAGAACTGCGTGCCATCGACCAGATAGTCTTCAGTGAGCGGGTCCAGCGTCAGCTCGGCCGTGGCGCTGGCCAGGTTGTCTTCCATCTTCAGGGTTTTCAACGAGCCGACCTGAATACCCTTGTACATGACTGGTGTACGACCGGCCTGTAAACCTTCGTAGTCGCTCAACTTCACTTTGACACGGATACCCGCCTGGGCCGCATCGAAGTCTTCATACAAGCGGAACGGCAGGCTCGGGTCGGTCGGTGGGCTGTCCTTGCGATACTCCGGGGTGGCGAAAGCGATACCCCCCGCCACAATGCTCGACAGCGACTCGCTGCGCACCTTTACACCCGACAGATCAGCGTCGATGCTGATGCCGCTGGCATTCCAGAAACGCGTGTGCTTGCGCACCAGGCTAGCGTAGGCTGGCTCGATAAACACTTTGACTTCAACCGTGCTCTGGTCATCGGACAGGCGATAGCTTTTCACCCGGCCAACCTGGATCTGCTTGTAGAACACCGGGCTGTCCCGATTGAGCGAACCCAGGCGTTCAGCCTTGAGGGTCAGGTGCAGGCCTGGCTCGGTGTCGGACAGGGGTGGCGCGACCTTTAGTGCGGTAAAGCGCTTGGTCCGCTCGCCTTCACCTGGGCTGACAGCGATGTAATTGCCGGATACCAGTGTTTCCAGGCCCGAGATACCGGCCAGGCTGACACTTGGCTTGACCAGCCAGAATCGCGTGCCTTTGGTCAGGTGCGGCTCGGCGGCCTTGTTCATCTCGATGGTGGCGATCACTCCCTGGTTGTCGCCCTGGGCATCGAGCACCAGCTTCGTGACCTTGCCGACCGACATGCCTTTGTAGATCACCTCAGTCTTGTTGGCGACGATGCCTTCGCCAGTCTCGAAGCGCACCTCGATCTCGACGCCAGCATCGCGGTAGGCCTGCCAGGCCAGCCAGCCACCGATCATCAGCGCGATTAGCGGCAGGATCCAAATGGCCGACCAGTTCGAGGCAGGGCGGGTTTTAGCCGTTGGCATGTCACTCATGGTCGTCATCCGACTCCGTGTTATCCCAGATCAGTCGGGGATCGAAAGTTAAAGCAGCAAGCATCGTGAGGATCACCACAGTTGCGAAGGCGACAGCGCCCAGGTTGGCTTCGACACTGGCGATACGACCGAAATTCACCACCGCCACCAGAATTGCAATGACGAAGATGTCCAGCATGGACCAGCGCCCTATGAACTCGATGAAGCGGTACATCAGTATCCGTTGCCTTGCCGACAGCGGTTGGCGGCGCTGGACCGAATACAGCAACAGACCGATGCCCACCAGCTTGAAGGTGGGCACCAGGATGCTGGCAATGAACACCACGGCGGCGATTGGCACCATGCCGTGCTTGAGCAAGGTGATGACGCCGGACATGATGGTGTCGCCGCTGCCCTGCCCCAAGGTGCTGATAGTCATGATCGGCAGCAGGTTGGCCGGGATGTACAGGATCGAGGCGGTGATCAGCAATGCCCAGGTACGGATAATGCTGTTGGGCCGCCGCGCGTGCACGATGGCGCCGCAGCGCGTGCAGGTCTGCGAGTCGCTTTCGACATCCTGGCGGTTCAGTTCATGACATTCATTGCAGACCAGGATGCCTGCATCAATCGCCCGCATGGAGATCCTCCCCCGACAACGCACTCCAGATCTGATGTGGCGACATCACCACTTCGAGCCAGACCTGGACCAGTAACAGGCTGATGAAACAGAACAAGCCCAGGCCAATGGTCAGTTCGGCCAGGTCCACGAGCTTGACGATCGCCACCAGCACGCCCATGAAGTAGACCTCGAGCATGCCCCAGTCACGCAGGTGGTGATAAAAGCGGTAGAACACCAGCCCATAATCACGCCCCACATTCAGGCGGATGCTCAGCAACACGGCCAACTGGCACAGCAGTTTGAGCAGCGGAACGGCCATGCTGCAGAGGAACACCACCACGGCAACGCCGCGCATCTCTGAGTTGTACAGGCCCAGCACACCACTCCAGACGGTATCGTCCGAAGTCTGGCCGAGCAGGTGCAACTGCATGATGGGCAGGAAGTTGGCCGGTACGAACAGCAGCAAGGCCGTGAGCACAAGGGCCAGGCTACGGTTGACCACATTGTGCCGGTGGGCATACAGCTCGTAGCCACAGCGTGGACATTGGGCTTTTTCGTCATGCTGCAGCACCGGCTTGCGCATCAGCAGGTCGCACTCGTGGCAGGCGACCAGCTCATCCAGCGGCAACTGCTCTAGGGCTTGTGTTTCGACGGGATCGGGCATCTCGATATTCTGAATAGGTACGTCGGCTCTATTCTAGTGTTCCCAGCTCGAAATGTGGGAGATGACTAATGCCTAGCAGGCACGCAGAAAGACAAAACCCCTACCTGCATGCGCAGATAGGGGTTTTGCGAAATGAATCTTGACGATGACCTACTCTCACATGGGGAAACCCCACACTACCATCGGCGATTCGATTTGTTAAAGAGCGTTTGGTTAAGAGCTTTTCGTCTCAACCGAGGCGCGCATTCTACGCTTTCCTCATTTCGTGTCAAGCGTTTATTTTGAAGTTTTCTCCGAGAAACTCGTTTAGCTTCAAACACTTGACTCGCTGCGATCACTCGCTAGCGGGAGGCGAATAATACAGCGTTTAAAACCGCTGTCAACCCTCATCTCAACCGCTATCGATCTTTCGATCGAAGCCCCTCCAACATCACCTCAACTACTTAACTCATTGAATCTCAAGGAGTTTGTCGTTCCGATGTCGCTGGAAGTGGGGCGCATTATAAGGGGATTCGAAAGCGCGTCAACCTTTAATTTCAAGAAACTTCAATATCGCTGAAAAGAAGCGGGGAGGCCTGTCGGCCTCCCCGCTTCATTTCATCCCTTACAAGCTAGGGAAGGCAAACTGCGACGCCTCATGGCTGGCGCGCTGCGGCCAACGCTGGGTGATTGCCTTGCGACGGGTATAGAAGCGCACACCGTCCGGGCCATAGGCATGCAGGTCGCCAAACAGCGAGCGCTTCCAGCCACCGAAGCTGTGGTAGGCCACCGGCACCGGCAGCGGTACGTTGACCCCGACCATGCCCACTTCGATCTCGTCGCAGAACAGGCGCGCCGCTTCACCGTCACGGGTGAAGATGCAGGTACCGTTGCCGTATTCGTGATCGTTGATCAGCTGCATGGCCTGCTCCAGGCTATTCACGCGCACCACGCACAGCACAGGGCCGAAGATCTCTTCTTTATAGATGCGCATCTCCGGTGTGACGTTGTCGAACAGCGTGCCGCCAACGAAATAGCCATCTTCATTACCTGCCACGCGGAAACCTCGGCCATCCACCACCAGCTTGGCGCCAGCGGCAACGCCATCGTCGATGTAACCGACAACCTTGTCACGGGCTGCAGCAGTCACCAGCGGACCCATGTCCAGGCCACAGGACGTGCCGGCACCAATCTTCAGCGCCTTGATCTGAGGTTCCAGCTTGGCGATCAGTGCATCGGCAACCTGGTCGCCCACGCACACCGCCACCGAGATAGCCATGCAACGCTCGCCGCACGAGCCGTAGGCGGCGCCCATCAGCGCGCTGACCGCGTTATCCAGGTCGGCATCGGGCATCAGCACTGCGTGGTTCTTCGCACCACCCAGGGCCTGCACGCGCTTGCCGCGCTTGGTGCCTTCGGCATAGATGTATTCGGCAATCGGGGTCGAACCGACGAAGCTCAGTGCTTTCACTTCCGGCGCTTCGATCAGTGCATCGACCGCTTCCTTGTCACCGTGCACCACGTTGAGGATGCCCTTCGGCAGGCCAGCCTCCAGCAACAGCTGGGCGATGAACAGGGTCGAGCTCGGGTCACGCTCGGAGGGCTTGAGGATGAAGGCGTTACCGCAGGCGATGGCCAGCGGGTACATCCACAGCGGCACCATGGCCGGGAAGTTGAACGGGGTGATACCAGCGACCACACCCAGCGGTTGGAAGTCGGACCAGGCGTCGATGTTCGGGCCGACGTTGCGGCTGTACTCGCCTTTCAGCACTTCCGGCGCCGCGCAGGCGAACTCGACGTTCTCGATGCCACGCTTCAGTTCACCGGCAGCGTCTTCCAGGGTCTTGCCGTGCTCTTCGCTGATCATCTGCGAGATGCGGGCTTCGTTCTGCTCCAGCAGTTGCTTGAAGCGGAACATCACCTGGGCGCGCTTGGCTGGCGGGGTGTTGCGCCAAGCCGGGAAGGCAGCCTTGGCAGAATCGATAGCTTCCTGCACGGTCGCGCGGCTGGCCAGTTCAACCTTGCGTACCGCCTGGCCGGTGGAAGGGTTGAAGACATCGGCGGTGCGCTCGCCCTTTGTAACCAGTTCGCCGTGGATCAGGTGCTGAACAATGCTCATGCAAAACTCCAGATAAAGAAGGTTGAGGCAGGCGCGTGAGGGGTTCACGCGCCCTACGTCAAAAGCGGAAAAATCAGTCGATCTGGTTCAGGGCTTCGCCGACCGCGTCGAACAGGCGGTCCAGTTCCTGCGGCTGGGTATTGAAGGTTGGGCCGAACTGGAGGGTGTCGCCACCGAAACGCACATAGAAGCCGGCTTGCCACAGCTTCATGGCCGCCTCGTAAGGACGCACGATCGCATCACCGTCGCGGGCAGCGATCTGGATCGCGCCAGCCAGGCCGTAGTTACGGATATCGACGATGTTCTTGGTGCCCTTCACGCCATGCAGCAGCTTCTCGAAGTGTGGCGCCAGTTCGGCAGCCGACTGCACCAGGCTTTCCTTCTGCAGCAGGTCGAGCGCGGCGAGACCAGCGGCGCAGGCTACCGGGTGAGCCGAGTAGGTGTAGCCGTGGGGGAATTCCACCGCGTATTCCGGGGTCGGCTGGTTCATGAAGGTCTGGTAGATCTCGCTGGTGGCGATGACCGCGCCCATCGGGATGGCACCGTTGGTGACCTGCTTGGCGATGCACATCAAGTCAGGGGTGACACCAAAGGCCTCGGAGCCCGTCATGGCGCCCATGCGGCCGAAGCCGGTGATCACTTCGTCGAAGATCAGCAGGATGTTGTGCTGGGTGCAGATTTCACGCAGACGCTTCAGGTAACCCTTTGGCGGCGGCAGCACACCGGCGGAACCCGCCAGCGGTTCGACGATCACCGCCGCGATGTTCGAAGCATCGTGCAGCTCGATCAGCTTGAGCATTTCATCTGCCAGGGCGATACCGCCTTCTTCCGGCATGCCCTTGGAGAAAGCGTTCGCCGGCAGCACGGTGTGAGGCAGGTGGTCGACGTCCAGCAGCTGGCCGAACATCTTGCGGTTGCCGTTGACGCCGCCCAGGCTGGTCCCGGCAATGTTCACCCCGTGGTAACCACGGGCACGGCCAATGATCTTGGTCTTGGTGGCCTGGCCTTTCAGGCGCCAATAGGCACGCACCATCTTCAGCGCGGTGTCGCAGCACTCCGAGCCGGAGTTGGTATAGAAGACGTGATTCAGGTCGCCCGGGGTCAGCTCGGCGATCTTCTCGGCCAGCTGGAACGACAGCGGGTGGCCGAACTGGAACGCCGGGGAGTAATCGAGGGTACCGACCTGGCGCGCGACCGCTTCAGTGATTTCCTTGCGGGTATGCCCAGCGCCACAGGTCCACAGGCCAGAGAGGGCGTCAAAGATCTTGCGCCCCTTGTCATCGACCAGGTAGTTGCCTTGGGCCGCCACGATCAGGCGTGGGTCGCGCTGGAAGTTACGGTTGGCGGTGTAGGGCATCCAGTGGGCGTCCAGCTTGAGCTGGCTGGCGATACCGGCGGTTGCGGTTTCGGGCATGTTCATCGGCGGTTCCTCGGAAGACGATTAGGCAACGATGGATGTTGTTGCAGCTAAATTCGCACGCGGATAAAGTCTGAAAAAGCCTACATTTCTAATCTTCAGGTAGCGCAATACTAAACTTATGAGCCGACGCCCCGACCCTCTCGCACAAGTCAGCGATTTTGACATCCGCCTGCTGAAAATCTACCGGAGCGTGGTTGAATGTGGCGGCTTCTCGGCTGCGGAAAACGTACTGGGGATCGGCCGCTCGGCCATCAGCCAGCAGATGAACGACCTCGAACAACGCCTGGGCTTGCGCCTGTGCCAGCGCGGCCGTGCCGGTTTCTCGCTGACCGAGGAAGGCCGCGAGGTCTATCACTCGGCACTGCAGTTGCTCAGTGCGCTGGAAACCTTCCGTACCGAGGTCAACGGTCTGCACCAGCACTTGCGCGGCGAGCTCAACATCGGCCTGACCGACAACCTGGTCACCCTGCCGCACATGCGCATCACCCATGCCCTGGCCGAGCTCAAGGACCGCGGTCCGGATGTACGCATCCAGATCCGCATGATCGCCCCAAGCCAGGTCGAGCAAGGGGTACTGGACGGCAGCCTGCACGTCGGCGTGGTACCGCAGACCAGCCCGCTGTCCGGCCTGGAGTACCAACCGCTGTACAGCGAACGGTCACAGCTCTATTGCGCGGTTGGCCACCCCTTGTTCTACGCCGACAACCAGCAGATCGACGATGACCGCCTCAACAGCCAGGAAGCCATTGCGCCAACCTTCCGCCTGCCTGCGGAAGTCCAGGCGCACTACCAGGCACTCAACTGCACCGCCAGTGCCTCGGACCGCGAAGGCATGGCGTTCCTGATCCTCACCGGCCGCTATATCGGCTACCTGCCCGACCACTACGCCACCTTCTGGGTCCAGCAGGGCCGCCTGCGTACACTCAAGCCTGCTCAGCGTTTCTATGACCTGAGCCTGAGCTGGGTCACGCGCAAGGGGCGGCGACCGAACCTGGTGCTGGAAAGCTTCCTGGAAAGCCTGGCTGCGACACGTTGATGCCCGCTTCTGACGCTAAGGCTTGTCACGCCAGCACAGGCAGGTAATCTTGTCCGACATTCGTTGCCACAGACCTGTCCGGAATCGTCCATGACCCTAGAAGTCCCTGCGCATCGCCTCGCCGCCTCGGGCAAGCCCGCCGGCCGCATCCGCCAGAAGAACGAACAGGCCATCATCCAGGCCGCCGAAGACGAATTCGCCCGCCATGGGTTCAAAGGCACCAGCATGAACACCATCGCGCTGAAGGCCGGCTTGCCCAAGGCCAACCTGCATTATTACTTCACCAACAAGCTCGGCCTGTACATCGCCGTGCTGAGCAACATCATCGAGCTGTGGGACAGTACCTTCAACGCCCTGAGTGTCGAGGACGACCCGGGCGAAGCGCTAAGCCACTACATCCGCACCAAGATGGAGTTCTCCAGGCGCAACCCGCAGGCTTCACGCATCTTCGCAATGGAAGTGATCAGCGGTGGCACCTGCCTGACCGAGTACTTCAGCGCCGACTACCGCGAGTGGTTCCGCGGCCGGGCCGCCGTGTTCCAGGCCTGGATGGAAGCCGGCAAGATGGACAAGGTCGACCCGGTGCACCTGATTTTCCTGCTCTGGGGCAGTACCCAGCACTATGCCGACTTTGCCACCCAGATCTGCCAGGTCACCGGCCGCAGCCGCCTGACCAAGCAAGACATGGAAGATGCCAGCAACAACCTTATCCACATCATTCTCAAGGGGTGCGGCATCAAGCCGGTTGCCTGACGTTCATCTATGCCTTCTACCCTGCTCGACCTCTGCGAATTTCGCGAGGAAATCCGCAAGAGCCGCTTCATTACCTTCGCCGGCCCGATCAACAGTGCCGCCGAGGCGATGAGCTTCATCGAACGCCACAGTGATCTGGCCGCAACCCACAATTGCTGGGCGTGGAAGATTGGCGGGCAATACCGCAGCAATGACGATGGCGAGCCAGGCGGTACCGCCGGGCGGCCAATCCTTGCGGCCATCGAAGCACAGGACTGCGACCAGGTGGTGGTGCTGGTGATTCGCTGGTACGGCGGCATCCAGCTGGGCACCGGCGGCTTGGCACGTGCCTACGGTGGCGGCGCCAACAAGTGCCTGCAGCAAGCGCCCAAGCGCCTGCTGGTCCAGCGCAGCCAGTTCTCCTGCAGTTGCACCTTCAGCGAATTGGCCTTGGTGAAACTGCGCCTGGCCGACGTGGATGGCCTGGTGCTGGACGAACACTTCACCGCCAATGGCGTCGACCTGCAGATTGCCGTGGGCGAAGCTCACCTACCCACATTGCAGCAGCAACTTGCAGACCTGAGCCGCGGCCGGATCATCCTCGAAGCACACTGAAGCTTGCCCACAACAACTGTGGGCTGGCCTGTGGATAAGCTTGGGGCACTCTGTTACAGCCCAGGCTTGGCAAGACCTTCAGAGCATTGAGCATATTTTGATCACTGTTTGATGACAGCCGTAAGCGACTGAACCCGGGTGACTTATCCCCAGTGTGTCAGGCGTATTACAACCTCTGGCGTTGCGCTTGCTCACATTTACTGTGGACCAAGCTGTGGATAACCCGTTAGCCAACAGGCCAAACCCCCGCTCGCCCACAGCCCCAAGCCACTGAACACTTTTTGTTCAACTTCAGTAAAGGCAGACGCGGGCCATCTGCATTATTCTCAACACCTTTCACTTCAACCGAACAAGGAGCGCTCACATGGCTAGCTCAAGAACCGCCCTCATCATCGGCGCCTCCCGCGGCCTTGGCCTGGGCCTGGTACAACGCCTGCACGAAGACGGCTGGAAAATCACCGCCACCGTGCGCAACCCACAACAGCCAGGCGCCCTTGCCGATGTACCCGGCGTACGCATCGAACAACTTGAGATGAACGACACTGCCCAGCTCGACGGCCTCACACAACGCCTGCAAGGCCAGGTGTTCGACCTGGTCTTCGTCAACGCCGGGGTCATGGGGCCCCTGCCGCAAGACCTGGAAACCGTACAGACCCAGGCCATCGGCGACCTGTTCATGACCAATGCCGTGGCCCCGATTCGCGTCGCCCGCCGCCTGGCCGGCCAAGTGCGGGAAGGCAGCGGCGTGCTGGCGTTCATGAGTTCGATCCTCGGCAGCGTGACCATCCCCGACGGTGGCGAGATCTGCCTGTACAAGGCCAGCAAGGCCGCGCTCAATTCGATGATCAACAGTTTCGTGGTCGAACTGCAGCGCCCCGACCTGTGCGTGCTGGCCATGCACCCGGGCTGGGTGAAGACCGACATGGGCGGCGAAAACGCCGAAATCGACGTGCTCACCAGCACCCGTGGCATGCTCGACCAGATCAAGACGCAAAGCGGCCACGGTGGCCTGCGCTTCATCAACTACAAAGGCGAACCACTCACTTGGTGAGGTGAATACCGCCGGCCGGGCGCAATGCCCGGCCAGGCCCTGTAGAATGGCGGCAACCGTACCTGATTCGAGACATTCCCCATTATGTATGACTGGCTGAATGCCCTGCCCAAGGCAGAACTGCACCTGCACCTTGAAGGCTCGCTGGAACCCGAACTGCTGTTCGCCCTGGCCGAGCGCAACAAGATCGCCCTACCCTGGAACGACGTGGAAACCCTGCGCAGCGCCTACGCCTTCAACAACCTGCAGGAATTCCTCGACCTGTATTACCAGGGTGCAGACGTGCTGCGCACCGAACAGGACTTCTACGACCTGACCTGGGCCTACCTGCAACGCTGCAAGGCGCAGAACGTCATCCACACCGAACCGTTCTTCGACCCGCAGACCCACACCGACCGCGGCATCCCCTTCGAAGTCGTGCTTAATGGCATCAGCCAGGCACTAAAGGACGGCCGCGAGCAACTGGGCATCAGCAGTGGCCTGATCCTGAGCTTCCTGCGCCACCTCAGCGAAGACGAAGCGCAGAAGACCCTCGACCAAGCCCTGCCCTTCCGCGATGCGTTCATCGCCGTCGGCCTGGACAGCTCGGAAATGGGCCACCCGCCGAGCAAGTTCCAGCGCGTGTTCGACCGTGCCCGCAGCGAAGGCTTCGTGGCCGTGGCCCACGCCGGTGAGGAAGGCCCACCCGAGTACATCTGGGAAGCCCTCGACCTGCTGAAGATCAAGCGCATCGACCACGGTGTACGCGCCATCGAAGACGAACGCCTGATGCAGCGCATCATCGATGAACAGATCCCGCTCACCGTCTGCCCGTTGTCGAACACCAAACTCTGTGTGTTCGACCACATGAGCCAGCACAACATCCTCGACATGCTCGAGCGTGGCGTGAAGGTGACGGTGAACTCGGACGACCCGGCTTACTTCGGCGGTTACGTCACCGAGAACTTCCACGCCCTGCACACACACCTGGGCATGACCGAAGACCAGGCCCGCCGCCTGGCGCAAAACAGCCTGGACGCTCGACTGGTCTGAAGCCGTCAACCGACCTGCAAGGTCGTCGTGCGGGCTATACGGTTGATCTGCTGCACACCCTCTGCAGAAATCTGCAGTACCCGCGTGCCTTCAGGCTCGCGTATCCAGCCAGACTGCAAAAACAGTTTGAGCAATGCCTGACCAAGGCTGCCACCCAGGTGTGGCCCTTGGTCGCTCCACTCATCGCAATGGCAGATCACACAGTGCCGCCGCGATGCCAGCGCGTCGATGTAGACGCCGATGGCAGCCAGCTGGGTTCGCCCCTTTTCGCTGACCAACAGTTCCCGCCCGCTGACCTCCAGCCACCCTGCCACCACCAGTCGGTGATACAACTCACCCGCCAGCTCGCCGCCTAGGTGTTCACCACAACGGCGCGCCCTGCGCATCGACATCGGCAATTGCAGCACTTCTGTACGCAGCCCTCTTTCCGACACCAACTGGACGCTGGCCAGCGCTTCGACAGCTACTCCGACCTGCGGTGTAGCAAGCCTGAAGTAGCGTTTGCGGCCACGCGACTCAAGCCTGAGCAGGCCCGCCGAAGACAGCAACGACAGGTGGGCACAAGCCGATGACGAGGTCAGTCCGGTCATCATCGCCAGTTCATCGGTCGGCCGCGGAGTGCCATCGATTAGCGCCCACAACATCGCGCTACGCTTGGGGTCGGCCATCAGGCCGGCAATCTGACTGATACTGCTGACTGCATTCATGTCCCTGTATCTCCCCGCATGATCACGTCTGGTTTCCAGAGGCCAGCCTTGGCTGCGCTGGGCGCCTCTCAAGCAAACTGCCGAGGGCCAGTATAAGCCGCACCCGCGCCGCTCCCGGTAGCCCTGCACATGCTCAGACAGGCTCATTCGACGCTGGGTGGGGCAACCCTTACGCGTAGTCAACGTCGGCACAAGGTGGCGCAGAAAGGAAAATACAGGGCATGAGGAAGGATGGCCCTGCGTGGGCAGCGACTCTGCTGACAGCGCGCTTCCTTAAATAGCGCAAATCAAAGCGAAGCTTCCACATCAATTCAGGCATGTGCCTGGAATCGTCGGACAGGCCATTGGGAAAAGTGGCCAGACCGCCAGTCAGGACACCCACTCAGGTCATGGCGGCAGGTGCCTGCAGCGCTACACTTGACTCGCTCTCCCCCTGAATCGGAGGTATGCCACGATGAAGATTGTCGTCAGTGCGTCGAACCGCAACCCCAACTGCCCGTGGCAGGTGAGGCTCGACCAGCATGTGGTGAGTTTCCGCAGCGAGGCAGAGGCACGTGCCTTCGTCGCCACCCTGGAAACCCGCCTGCAGGCACCTCACCCACTCATGCTGGACGCGTGGCCTGCAAACGCCGGGTCAACAGCGCGACACTGACCACCAGCACCCCGCACAGGCTGATCACCAAGGCCATGGGCACTGCACTGCCGTCATGCAGCACGCCGACCAGCGACGCCGCACCGGCCGCGACGCTGAACTGTACGCAACCCATCAGTGCCGACGCGCTGCCTGCTCGCGCGCCCTGGCCACTCATGGCGCAGGCCGACGCGTTGGGGATGATGCAACCCAGGCTGGCAATGCAGACGAACAGCGGCACCAGCAATGGCCACAACTGTGTGGGACGCAGGACAGCCACACCCAGCAGTACCAGGCCGGCGGCCAGGTAGAGCCACACTGCCCTAACCAACAGGAATGCCGGGCCCCGCTTGGACAGCAGGCGCGCGTTGACCTGGGCAACCAGAATGAAGCCGGCCGCGTTGGTACCGAACAGCCAGCCATAGTGCTCCGCGGGTACGCCATAGAGCTTGATAAATACGAAAGGTGAACCAGCAATGTAGGCAAACATACCGGCAATAGCGATACCGCCGGTCAAGGCGTGGCCGATGAACACACGATCAGCCAACAACCGCAGGTACTGGCGCAATGCACCAGACAGCGGCTGGCGCGGCATGTTGGCCGGCAGGCTTTCCGGCAGGCCCAGGCTCACCGCCAGCAGGCTGGCAGCGCTGAACAGGCTCAGCGCCAGGAAGATCGACTGCCACCCCGCCACGTTCACCAGCACCCCGCCCAGCATCGGTGCAAGGATCGGCGCCAGGCCCATCACCAGCATCAACTGCGAGAACACCTTGGCCGATGCCACCGGGTCGCATTTGTCACTGACAATGGCCCGCGACAGCACCATGCCGGCGCAACCGCCCAGCGCCTGGACAAAGCGCGCCACGATCAAGGTGTCGAGGTTGGGGGCGTATGCACAGGCCAAGGAGGCCAGGGTGAACAGCGCCACACCGAACAGCAGCGGCTTGCGTCGGCCGAAGCGGTCAGCCACCGGCCCGTAGGCCAGTTGGCCGATCGACAGGCCAAGGAAATAGGCCGCCAGGGTGGCCTGTACATGTTTTTCATCGGTGGCGAACGCCTGCGCCATCGCCGGGAAGGCGGGCAGGTAGAAATCGATCGCCAAGGGCCCGAACGCACTCAATGCGCCCAGGATCAGCACCATTCGCAGGTTCATCAGGAATCCATAGCAGGCTAAGCAAGCCGCTAAGTCTACCTGCAGTGGCCACCCTCAGCATGAAAACATTTGCAACAAAACAGGGCCGCATTGCGGCCCCTGCGGTTCAGGCCACTTCAGCCTGGTAGCCTTCCTCACGAATAGCCGCCAACACCTGCTCAGCAGCCAGCGAGCTTTGCACGCGCACTTTCTGGCCAGGGAGATCGACTTCCACCGTGGCCTGCGCATCCTGCTCCTGTACCGCACGAGTCACTGCTTTCACACAATGGCCACAGGTCATGCCTTGAACATTGAACACTTGCATGGGTACTGCCTCCTTCAGGGTTTTACGCAGTTTCAAGCTTGCCATCGGGGCAAGGTCAAGTTCTGCATGAAACGGCCGGGCTGGAAATCCGCGCAGACCTCGGCCAAGCTGCGCCTTTGACGATTTGTGCAAGCAGGAGATTCTTCATGTTCAGGACAGCAGTGGGTGTTGTCGGGCTGTTGGCCGCGCTGGCCGCAGTGCCACCGGCCAGCGCCGAGGGCAACTCGGACTACAGCGTACTGATCATTTCCCGGGAACGCCTGGAAGTGGCCACCAGTTGCGAAATCGGCGTATACCTCAACGATCAGCTCTCCGGCCGCGTCTTCCAGGAACAGTCCACGTCCTTCAACCTGCCGCCCGGCCCGATCGACGTACGCCTGCGCCTGCTGCCCGGGCAGATGCCCGGCTGTGCCCCCGGCATCGAGGACCAGCGCAGCACGCGCCTCAACCTGCAAGCGGGCCAGATCACCAAGTACCGCATCGCCATGGGCCACAATGGCCTTGAATTGAAGCGAGCCGGCCTGGGCTATTGACCTTCCCTGCGTGGCAAGGTTGATGCTGATGCTCAAGCCCTGCCAAGGAGGAGCGTCATGCCCGCATCTACCACTTTCGATCTGCCGATTTCCGGCATGACCTGCGCCAGCTGTGCAGGCCGTGTCGAGCGCGCCCTGCGTAAAGTCAGCGGCGCTGATCAAGTCAGCGTCAACCTCGCCACCGAACAGGCCAGGGTCCAGGCCCCGGCCGACAGCCTGCCAGCCCTGGTTGAAGCCGTGCGCGGCGCCGGCTATGGCGTGCCGACCCGGACCGTGGAGCTGCAGATTGGCGGCATGACCTGCGCCAGCTGCGTCGGCCGCGTCGAGCGCGCTCTTGGCAAACTACCGGGGGTTGAGCAGGTCAGCGTCAACCTGGCCAGTGAACGTGCCCACCTTGAAGTGCTGCAGGCGCTCGATGACCAGCAACTGATTGCCACTGTCGAAAAAGCCGGCTACAGCGCCAGCCTGCCGCAAACGGCCAAGGATGATCAGCCGGATGCACAACGGCGCCTGCGCAATGAGCGCTTGGCCGTCGCTGCCGCGCTGCTGCTGGCCCTGCCCTTGGTGCTACCGATGCTGGTACAGCCGTTCGGCCTGCACTGGATGCTGCCCGCCTGGGCGCAGTTCGTGCTGGCCACCCCGGTGCAATTCATTCTGGGTGCGCGCTTCTATAAAGCCGCCTACAAAGCCGTGCGGGCCGGTGCCGGCAACATGGACCTGCTGGTCGCCCTGGGCACCAGCGCGGGTTATGGCCTGAGCCTGTACCAGTGGGCCAAGGCCCCAGCCGGAATGCCCCCCCACCTTTACTTCGAGGCTTCAGCAGTGGTCATCGCCCTGGTCTTGCTGGGCAAATACCTCGAAAGCCGGGCCAAGCGCCAGACCGCCAGCGCTATCCGCGCACTCGAAGCCCTGCGCCCGGAGCGTGCCGTGCGCGTCATCGGCGGCCGCGAAGAAGACGTGGCGATTGCCCAACTGCGCCTCGGCGACCTGGTACTGGTCAAGCCCGGCGAGCGCTTCCCGGTCGACGGCGCGGTAGAAGAAGGCAGCAGCCATGCTGACGAAGCACTGATCAGCGGCGAAAGCCTGCCGGTCCCCAAGCAACCCGGTGACAACGTCACCGGCGGTGCCATCAACGGCGAAGGCCGGCTGCTGGTGCGTACCCAGGCGCTGGGTACGGAGACCGTGCTGGCCCGTATCATCCGCCTGGTAGAGGATGCGCAAGCGGCCAAGGCACCGATCCAGAAACTGGTCGATCGCGTCAGCCAGGTATTCGTACCCACCGTGCTGGTGCTGGCACTGTTAACCTTGATTGGCTGGTGGCTGGCCGGTGCGCCGCTGGAGACTGCGCTGATCAACGCGGTCGCCGTGCTGGTCATCGCCTGCCCCTGCGCCCTGGGCCTGGCCACACCTGCAGCGATCATGGCCGGCACTGGCGTCGCCGCCCGCCACGGCATCCTGATCAAGGACGCCGAAGCGCTGGAGCGCGCCCATGCGGTCAACCGCGTGGTGTTCGATAAAACCGGCACCCTCACTTCCGGTAGCCCGCGCGTAGTCCACAGCCAGGCACTGGACGGCGACGGCGCCGACCTGCATCGTCTTGCCGGTGCCTTGCAGCGCGGCAGCGAACACCCACTGGCCAAGGCGGTGCTGGATGCCTGTGCCGAGCAAGGCCTGGAGATACCCGCCGTGACTGACAGCCAGTCACTCACTGGCCGCGGCATTGCAGGGCGCGTGGAAGGCCGCGAGCTGGCGTTGGGCAACCGCCGTCTGCTCGACGAAAGCAATCTGCAACCCGGCGAGCTGGCCGCCAAGGCTCAAGCCTGGGAGGCCGAAGGCCGCACCCTGTCGTGGCTGATCGAACGGGGTGCAACGCCTCGCGTGCTCGGCCTGTTCGCCTTCGGCGACAGCCTCAAGCCGGGCGCCGAGCAGGCCATCGCCGCCCTGCACGCCCGCCACATCAGCAGCCACCTGCTGACCGGTGACAACCGCGGCAGCGCCAAGGTGGTGGCCGATGCCCTCGGCATCGACGACGTGCACGCCGAAGTGCTGCCGGCCGACAAGGCCGCCACCGTGGCCGCCTTGAAAAAGGACGGTGTGGTGGCGATGGTCGGCGACGGCATCAACGACGCCCCGGCCCTGGCCGCTGCCGACATCGGCATCGCCATGGGCGGTGGCACCGATGTGGCCATGCAGGCTGCCGGCATCACCCTGATGCGCGGCGACCCACGCCTGGTACCCGCCGCGCTGGAAATCAGCCGCAAGACCTATGCAAAAATTCGTCAGAACCTGTTCTGGGCCTTCATCTATAACCTGATCGGCATTCCCCTGGCCGCACTGGGCTATCTCAACCCGGTATTGGCTGGCGCCGCCATGGCGCTATCCAGCGTCAGCGTGGTCAGCAATGCCCTATGGTTGAAGACCTGGAAACCCACCAGTACCTCGCAGGAGGCCCGATGAACATTGGCCAGGCCGCCCGCCGCAGCGGGCTCAGCACCAAGATGATCCGCTATTACGAATCCATCGGCCTGCTCAAGCCGGCCACCCGCAGCGACAGCGGCTACCGCTTGTACCAGGCCGAGGACTTGCACAGCCTGGCCTTTATCAAGCGCTCCCGTGACCTCGGGTTTTCCCTGGAAGAAGTGGGCAAGCTGCTGACGCTGTGGCAGGACCGCGGGCGTGCCAGCGCCGACGTCAAGGCCCTGGCCATGCAGCATATCGATGAGCTGAATCGGCGTATCGAGGAACTGGTGAGCCTGCGTGACACCCTGGGTGATCTGGTTGCCCACTGCCAAGGGGATGACCGCCCGGATTGCCCGATCCTGAAAGACCTGGCCAATGGCGCAGGGTGCTGCAATTGAGGGAGTGTGGCGTGCTGTCATCAGCACGCCACAGCACTTTGGTATGCCATATTAGCCAAAAGCCGACCGGATAGTCGCCAAATGCGACTTCACCCAATAAATACGGACACTTTCGCTAAAAAATCCCCGGACGCTGCCGATGTAGTTGATGCCTGCCTCGCGTGCAAAAAATAAATTCCGGGAGCGTCGATGAACATCAAACAGAAACTGACCTGGGCGTTCGCGATCATCGCGGGCTTGCCCATCGTCCTCGTGGCCACCTTGGTGGTGATCAACCTGCGCGGTGAAGCCCGCGACGGCTTCCTCGACAGCAGCAGCCGAGAGATCCGCCAGGTCAGCAACGCGATGAACATCTTCTTCCAGGGTATCGACCAGAACGTCGCCTACCTGGCGTCGCAACCGATGGTGGCGGCCACCGGCAACAACCTGAACAAGTTCATGAGCGCCACCCCATCCTACGAGCTGGGCGATCAGGACAAGCAACTGCTGGAATTCTTCACCCGCCTGGCAGACTCCCACCCAGGCTATGCCTACGTTGCCTACGGCGTGAATGATGGCGGCTACGTTGGCTGGCCGGCCGGGCAGAAGTTCGTCAACTATGACCCGCGCCCACGCCCTTGGTACCAGCTGGCCATGGCCAACCCTGGCAAGACCGTGCGCACCGGCGCCTATTACTGGGCCGCCGACGATGCCGTGCTGATCAGCACCGTGCGCGCCGTGGCCAACCAGCTCGGCAACCCCGGTGGCGTGGTCAACATCGACGTGTCGCTCAAGGGCCTGACCGAGATCGTCAAGCAGATCAAACTGGGCGAAAGCGGCTACCTGATGCTGGTGGAAAACAACGGCAACGTGATGGTCGACCCACGCGACGCCAGCCACAACTTCAAGCAGTTGGCCAGCTTCGGCGACGGTTACGCCGAACTGGCCAAGGCCGGCAAGGGCCTGGTCGAAGTCGAGATCAACGGCGAACGCTACATGGCCAACGTCTACCCCGACGAAAAACTCGGTTGGACCTTCATCGGCCTCATTCAGCAAGGCGAAGTGATGCAGACCACCACCCGCCTGACCTGGCTCATCGGCGCCATCGCGCTGGTGCTGGCCGCCCTGTTCGCCGTGGTCGGCACCGCATTCGCCAAACTCATTGTGCGCCCTATCAACAGCGTCACCAGCGGCCTGGAAGACATTGCCCAGGGCGAAGGCGACCTGACCCGCAACCTGGACGTGCGCGGGCGCGACGAAACCGCGCAACTGGCCAACTGGTTCAACCAGTTCCTGGGCGCCATCCGCAGCCTGATCCAGCATATAGGCTCGGCCGCCAGCAAGATCCTCAGCACCTCCAGCAGCTCCACCCGGGTCTCCAGCGACATGGCCGAGGCGGCCGGGCGCCAGCGTGAAGCGGTGGACATGGTCTCCACCGCGTTTCACGAAATGGTCGCCACCGCCAACGAAGTGGCCCGTTCCTGCAGCCAGGCCGCGCAATCGGCCGACAGCGGCCAGCAGCAGGCCCGCGAAGGCCAGCAGCAGATCGACGCAGCAGTCAGCAGCGTCGACCGCCTGAGCCAGGAGATCGAGCAGTCGGCCCAGTCGATCCAGCAACTGGAGCGCGACAGCAACGCCATCCAGTCGATCCTCGGCACCATCCGCTCGATTGCCGAGCAGACGAACCTGCTGGCACTCAACGCAGCGATCGAAGCGGCCCGGGCCGGGGAGCAGGGCCGTGGCTTTGCCGTGGTGGCCGACGAGGTACGGGCACTGGCCAAGCGCACGGCCGACTCCACGGCCGAAATCGATGGCTTGCTGGGCAACCTTGCCAGCCGCACCGCCGAAGTGGCCGAGCAGATGCATGCCAGCCTTGAAGTGTCGCAGCAGTCGGTCAGCCGCATTGGCCTGGCCCGCGACAGTTTCGGGCAGATTCGCGAGTCGGTGGACATCATCCGCGACATGAACACGCAGATCGCCACGGCGGCGGAAGAGCAGCACCAGGTGGCCGAGGACATCAACCGCCATATCAGCCAGATCCATGGCGATGCGCAGTTGGTGGCGGAACTGGCCCAGGCGGCGCGCCAGGACTCCGAGAGCCTGGCGGGGCTGTCCAATGAACTGGACTCGCTGGTGCGTCGCTTCCGCACTTGAGTCCTCCTGTAGAGGCCTCTTTGCGGGGCAAGCCAGCTCTTACAGGATTGACACCATCCCTGTAGGAGCGGGCTTGCCCCGCGAAGAGGCCGGAACAGGCAACATCAAAGTTTCAGTTCACCCGGAGTCGCCCCGAACAACTGCTTGAAGGCCGCGATGTAAGCCGAAGTCGAATCATACCCACAGCCCAGCGCCGCCTCGGTCACACTCTCCCCCGCCTCCAGCAACGTCAGCGACGACAGCAGCCGCATCCGCTGGCGCCAGTTACGAAAACTCAACCCGGTCTCGCGCTGGAACAGCCGCATCAAGGTCTTTTCCGAGCACCCCAACTGCACCGCCCACTGCTGCAACGTCTGCACCTGATCCGGCGCGGCGATCAGCCCATTGCACAGTGCCAACAACCCCGGATGGCGTGGTAGCGGCAGGGAAAACGCCACCTCGGGCAAGGTGCGCAACTGATCGAGCAGAACAGCCACCAGGCGGCCTTCGACACTGTCACCCTCGGCGTAATCAGCCGGGAACAGGCAGAACTGCTTGATCAGCTCCCGCGCCAGCGTTGTCACCTCCAGCACCCGGCATTGCGCCGACGCCCACGGGCAGGCATCACGGCGGATATACAGGCTGCGCATTTCGGCCTGCCCGGAGGTGACCACTTCATGTTCGGCACCGGCCGGTATCCACACGCCCCACTGCGGCGGGGCGAAGTAGCTGCCATCGTCGGTATACACCCCCAATACACCACTGATGGCGTAAGAGAACTGCACCCAATCGTGGCTATGGCGAGTGGTCCAGGAGCCGGCGCCGAGACTTTCGGCGCGGGCATACAAGGGCCTGGGCAACTGGTCCAGGGCAGGAATGGCACGGGGATGTCCGATTGTCTGCATAGCGAATTCTTGTAGTTCTGAGCAGACAAGCCTAACAGAGATCTCTACCGCCCTTGGTTCAGCGCTCGACGATCACCGTGACCCCTTGCCCACCCGCTGCGCAGATGGATATCAGGCCACGCCCTTTTCCGGCCTTGGCCAGCAATTTCGCCAAATTGGCCAGGATCCGCCCGCCGGTAGCCGCGAACGGGTGGCCCGCTGCCAGCGAACTGCCCTTGACGTTGAGCTTGCTGCGGTCGATGGCCCCAAGCGGTGCATCCAGCCCCAGCCGTTCACGGCAATACTCGGCATCCTCCCAGGCCTTGAGAGTGCACAACACCTGCGCGGCAAAGGCTTCGTGGATTTCGTAGTAATCAAAGTCCTGCAAGGTCAGGCCATTACGCGCCAACAGGCGCGGCACTGCGTACACCGGCGCCATCAGCAGCCCTTCGCGCCCGGTGACGAAATCCACGGCGGCGGTTTCGCCATCGACCAGGTAGGCCAGCACCGGCAGCCCCTGCTGCTGTGCCCATTGCTCGCTGCCAAGCAGTACCATGGAGGCGCCATCGGTGAGCGGCGTGGAATTGCCTGCCGTCAACGTGCCCAGGCCACTGCGATCGAATGACGGCTTGAGCCCGGCCAGTTGCTCCAGGGTCAGGTCCGTGCGCAGGTTGTTGTCACGGGTGAGGCCGAGGAAGGGCGTCAGCAGGTCATTCTGCCAGCCTTCGCTGTACGAGGCCGCCAGCTTCTGATGGCTGTGCAGCGTCAACGCGTCCTGCTCGGAGCGGCCAATCGCCCAGGTTTGCGCCATGCGTTCACAATGCTCACCCATCGACAGCCCGGTTCGGGGCTCGCCATTGCGCGGCAGTTCGGGTTTCAGGTGGCCTGGGCGCAGCTGCAGGAACGGCTTGAGCCGCTCAGCCAGTGTCTTCCCGCGATTGGCCTGCAAGAGGATACGCCGTAGCCCCTCGTTGACGCCGATGGGGGCATCGGACGTGGTGTCCACGCCACCGGCGATGCCACAGTCGATCTGCCCAAGGGCAATCTTGTTGGCCACCAGCAGCGCCGCTTCCAGGCCCGTTCCGCAAGCTTGTTGGATGTCGTAGGCCGGCGTCTGCGGTGACAGGCGCGAGCCAAGCACACATTCGCGTGTCAGGCTCATGTCCCGTGAGTGCTTGAGCACCGCCCCTGCCACCACTTCGCCCAGGCGCAGCCCGTGCAGGCGATAACGCTCGATCAAGCCTTCCAGGGCTGCGGTCAGCATCGCCTGGTTGCTGGCGCTGGCGTAGGCGCCGTTGGAGCGGGCGAAGGGAATACGGTTGCCGCCCAGGATCGCGACCCGGCATGTTGAACCCATGCGCTTGTTCCTCCTGAAACAATTTGATCCGTACAGCCTAGGTGTTTTTGCCGCATTCGAACGACCTTGCCACAAAGTTGGTCCACACTTGCAAGCTTGCCTTCAGGGAGACCCGCACATGAGCGATCGCTATCTCGGCTTTGCCAACTCCAACCTCGGGCGCCGCCTCGTCGATGCCCTTGGCCTGCCGCGCCCGGCACCGCTGGAGCGCTGGCAGGCGGGCCGCCTGCGTCCGGTGGAGGGCGCGCTGGTGCTGGGTGGCGGGCCACTGGCGAACCAGGTCGAGGCCATCGCCCCGCGCCTGACCGAAGCGCTGTTCAGTTTCAACGGCGACGGCCTGCAGGCGCCCGCCTGGGTCGCCGGCCTGGGGCCGAAGCTCAAGGCCGTGGTGTTCGACGCCAGCCATCTGTCCGACAGCGATCAGCTGAAGCAGCTGCGCGAATTCTTCCAGCCCTTGCTGCGCAGCCTCGCACCTTGTGCCCACGTAGTGATCCTGGGGCGTGCGCCGGAATCCCTCGACGACCCGCTGGCCAGCGTCGCCCAGCGCGCCCTGGAGGGCTTCAGCCGCTCGCTGGCCAAAGAGCTGCGCAACGGCGCAACCGCGCAGTTGTTGTATGTGGCACCGGGCGCAGACACGCAGCTCGAAGGCGCCTTGCGCTTCTTCCTGTCACCCAAAGGTGCCTTTGTTTCCGGCCAGGTCCTGCGCCTGCAGGCCTGTGCCACCCAGGTCGAAGACTGGACCCGCCCGCTCGGTGGCCGTCGCGCACTGGTCACAGGCGCCGCGCGCGGCATCGGCGCCGCCATAGCCGAAACACTGGCGCGTGATGGCGCCGAAGTGATGCTGCTCGACGTGCCCCAGGCCCAGCAGGAACTCGATGCCCTTGCCGCTCGCCTCGGGGGCAAGGCCCTGGGCCTGGACATCTGCGCCAGCGATGCCGCCGCGAAACTGCTCGAAGCCCTGCCCGACGGCATCGACATCGTCGTGCACAACGCCGGTATCACCCGCGACAAAACCTTGGCCAACATGACCCCGGATTACTGGGATGCGGTACTGGCCGTCAACCTCAAGGCTCCGCAGGTGCTGACCCAAGCCCTGTACGAAGGGGGCGCGCTGGGCGACGACGCGCGTATTACCCTGCTGGCCTCGGTCAGCGGCATTGCCGGCAACCGCGGCCAGGCCAACTATGCCGCGAGCAAGGCCGGCCTGATTGGCTTCGCCGAAACCTGGGCGGCGAAGCTCGCAGAACGCGGCGGCAGCATCAATGCCGTGGCGCCCGGCTTCATCGAAACGCACATGACCGCCGCCATGCCCATCGGCCTGCGCGAGGCCGGTCGGCGCCTGAGCTCGCTGGGCCAGGGCGGGCGCCCGCAAGATGTCGCCGAGGCCATCGCCTGGCTCAGCCAGCCGGGCTCCGGGGCGGTCAATGGCCAGGTGCTGCGCGTCTGCGGCCAGGCCCTGATGGGGGCCTGACCATGAGCCGCCAATGGCAAGACCTGCACAGCCCGGACTCACGCGCCAGCCTGTACCTGCGCGCCGCCAGCAAACGCAAGATCAGCGGTGCCAGCCTGCCCGCAGCCGGTCTGCGCAGTTTCATCCGCGTGGAGCCCGGCAATCTCGCCGCCTACCGTCGGCTCTGCCACTTCACCGACGACGGCCGCTTGCCCGGCACCTACCCACATGTAATGGCCTTCACCCTGCAGTTGCAACTGCTGACCGCCCACGACTTCCCCTTCCCGTTGCTCGGACTGGTGCACTTGCACAACCGCATCGACGTGCTCCGCCCGCTGGGTGGCATCGACGGACTGCGCTTTGCGGTCTACGCCGACAATCTGCAGGGGCACGCCAAGGGCGGCACCTTCGACCTGGTCACCGAAGCCGAGGATGGCCTTGGCCTGCTCTGGCGTGAAACCAGTCGCATGCTGGTGCGTGGCCTCAAGCTGGAGGGTCCGTCGGGCGATGGCGAGGAGACCGAGCCGGGCCCCCAGCCAGAGGTCACTCGCTGGTACGCCGACGGTGATATCGGCCGGCGCTACGCGAAGGTCTGTGGCGACTACAACCCGATTCACCTGAGTGCCGCCAGCGCACGCCTGTTCGGCTTCCCCAAGGCCATCGCCCACGGCATGTGGAGCAATGCCATGGCGTTGGCGGCCTTGCGTACGCACATGCCAAACAGTGGCTATCGCTTCGAGGTGGGGTTCCGCAAGCCGGTGCGCTTGCCGTCGGAGGTTGTCCTGAGTGCCAGCGAAGCAGGGCCGGCGGGTGAGCTCCGGCTGGACGGGCATGCTGGGCTGCTGCATATGGTCGGGCGCTGGGCCGTGCTCTAGCGCCCTGATTGCACTTGCTTTGCATCGGGCCTGCGCAGAAGCTATGCAGCATTAGGAGACCCCGATGAACCTGCAAGAACTCACCCAACGCCTGCACCAGATTCGCGACAACAACGATTGGCGCGGCTTCCACAGCCCGAAGAACCTGGCCATGGCCGCCAGCGTCGAGATGGCCGAGCTGGTGGAAATCTTCCAGTGGCTGAGCGAAGACCAATCGCGCCAGTTGCCCGCCGATCAGCTGGCCCATGCCGGCCAGGAAGTCGGCGACGTGGTCCTGTACCTGTTGCTGCTGTGCAGCGAGCTGGGCCTGGACATGGAGCAGGTTGTGCGCGCCAAGCTGGCCGACAGCGAGAGGCGTTTCGCGCGATGAACGACCGTCACTTCGATGAACTGGCCACACGCTTCGCCGAGAAAATCTACGGCGGTGCCAAGGGCGCCATCCGCCTGGCTGTGCTCCAGGCCGACCTGGCCGATGCCCTGCCCGATCGATCGTTGCGGGTGCTCGACATCGGCGCCGGCCTGGGCCATATGGCCTTGTGGCTGGCCCAGCGCGGGCACCAGGTTACGCTGGCCGAACCCGCCGCACCGATGCTCGAGGGTGCCCGCGCGCGTTTCGCAGAAGCAGGTCAATCGGCAACCTTCATCCAGGCGCCCTGGCAAGAACTGCTTGGCCAGCTCACCGAGCCCTATGACCTGGTGCTGTGCCACGCCGTGCTGGAATGGCTGGCCGAACCGCAGAGCATCCTGCCGGTACTGCATCAGCTGGCTGCCCCTGGTGGCTGGCTGTCGCTGGCATTCTACAACCGCGACGCGCTGGTCTACCGCAACTTGCTCAAGGGCCATTTCCGCAAGCTGCGCAGCAACCGCCTGGAAGGCGAAAAGCAGAGCCTGACCCCGCAAAAACCGCTTGATCCCCGGGAGCTCAAGGCGCAACTTGAAGTGATGTGGCAAGTCGAAAGCGAGAGTGGCGTGCGTGTCTTCCATGACTACATGCCCAAGGAATTCCAGGACAAGGCCGAGCTGCTCGACCTGCTGGAAATGGAACTGGCCCACCGCCGTCACCCAAGCTTCGCCGGGCTCGGCCGCTACCTGCACTGGATGTGCCGCCCCCGCTGACTGCGCCCCTCCGGGAGGGATACATGCCGTACCGTCTGTTGTGCCTGGCCTTGCTGCCGCTGACCCTGGCCGCCTGCCAGGCCAGCAACCCGTATGTGGCCAGCAGCCGCCCGCTGCCGCCAGCCCCTCCGCAAGCGGCCAACACCTTCGACGCCAGTGCCTATCCGGCGGCGCCGCGTGACTACGGGCACTACCGGAGCTGGAGCTGGCGCGGCGGCCAGTTGCCAAGTGGCAATGCCGACGCCGACCCGGCACAGATTGCCGATGCCGTCAGCGGCGCCCTCGACCAGCATGGCCTGCGCCCTGCCCGGGGCACCACCGGCGACCTGCTGGTGAGCGCCGACATGCGCCTGGAGCGACGCCTGCGCCAGGTGCGTGACTATGACACTTACGACCCCTATTACGGCCCGTACCCCTACGGCGGCGTCGGCGTCGGCGGCTACCGCAACGGTTACGGCGCCTACGGCAGCGTGCCGATCGTACGCACCTACGAAGTGGAAGTGATGGTGGTGCGCATCGACCTGTTCGATGCCCGCAACGGCCAGCCGGTGTGGAGCGCCAGCGCTGAAAGCGGCAGCGACAAAAGCTCGCCGCGCGATCGCGAGACCGCCCTGCGCGAATCGGTTCATAAGGCGCTCAGCGGCTATCCTCCCAGTTAATGCCTAACGGAGAACCATCATGTTGCGCCGCCTCGTTCTACTGTCATTCGCGCTGCTGCTCGCGGCCTGTTCGAGCAACAACGTTCAGCAAGATTTCGACGCCAGCCGCGATTTTGCCGCCTATCGCAGCTGGGCATGGCAGGAACCGGGCCTGCAATACCGCCCGGATGATCCACGCATCAAGAGCGACCTGACCGAGCAGCGCATCCGCGCGGCGGTCGCCGACCAGCTCGACCAGCGCGGCCTGCGCCCCGCCCAGGGCAATGCCAGGCCTGACGTGACAATCCGCGCCTACCTGATCGTCGAACAACGCCAGCAACAGATCACCACCAACTATGGCGGCGCCTGGGGTGGGTACTGGAACGGTTACTGGGGCGGGCCGATGTACAACGAGACCCGCAGCGTCGACTACAAGGTGGCAACCATCCAGGTCGACATGTTCGATGGCCATGACGGCAAGCTGGTCTGGCGTGGCAGTGCCGAACAGATCATGAACAACTACCCACCTAGCCCCGATGAGCGTAACAGCGCGATCCAGAAGACCGTTGCCCAAGTGCTCGGCAACTACCCGCCTGGCCGGGTGAAATAAACCAATCGCCGTGGGCCGCTGTGCGGCCCATCGCGGGCAAGCGCGGCTCCCACGACGACCTTTTTGCCATCCTGCCATGGCCGTTCGTCAGATCGCGTCTACCCTGTTTAGGAAAGCTGACTGACCGGGTAGAAGTGTTCAACAAATGGGAAAGGCGGCCTGCCGATGCAAAGCATTGTTCTCCTGATGTGGCTTGCCTTGTGCACTGAACAAGATATTCGCGAGCGCCAGATCGCCAACATGCTGACCCTGGGTTTCGCCGCTGGCGCCCTGGTATGGCTGTTCGCCACTGGCCACACCTGGATTGGCGCCGATGCTAGTGACGCTGGCTGGGCCCTGGCCATCGTCATGCTGCTGACCCTGCCAGGCTACATGCTGGGCCGCTTCGGTGCCGACGACGTCAAGCTGATGGGCGCACTGGCCCTGGCGACAAGCCCGCAATACGTGCTCGGCACCTTCATCGGAGCGGGCGTCAGCGTGGTGCTGTGGCTGCTGACCCGCAGGCGCCTGTGGACGCTGCTCAACCCCAAAGTGAAGAAGCGCCTGGCCACCCTGACCGAAGAAATGGGCGACAAGCAAGCCTTCGTGCCTTACGTATTGGCAGGCTTTCTTCTCACGGCTGTATGGATCCAATAGCCACCCCTGTTGTCCGAACACTTGTACAAACCTTGTACAGAACTGCGATGAGCGTCTACTTTTAAACTGCCAGAGCGTCTGGCCCGGGAGCAGGGCCGCTTACGAACAGGGAGTTGATCGTGAACAAGTCATTCAGTGACGTGAGGGTTCTGGTCGTAGATGACCAGCCGCTGATCGTCGAACAATTAAGTGAATACCTCGAAATCCAGGGCTACCGCTGTGTCGCGGCCCACTCCACCGACGAAGCCATCGAACGTTTCGTCGCAGATGAAGCCATCGGCCTGGTGCTGTGCGACTTGCACATGCCCGAACGCGATGGCATCGAGCTGCTCCGGGCACTGAAAGATATTGCCGGGCGCCAGCACATGTTCCAGGCAATCATGCTCACCGGGCGTGCCGACAAGCAGGACGTGATCCGCGCCCTGCGTGAAGGTTTCGCCGATTACTACCAGAAGCCCATGGACTTCGATGAGCTGCTCGAAGGCGTGCGCCGCCAGGAACAAGTGCTGCTGGAGCGCAAGGCCAACCTTCGGGACCTGGGCAACCTCAATCAGCGCCTGCAGGACCTGGCCGGCTCCATCGATGAACTCTACCAGAACCTGGAGAAGGCCCGCGGCCAGGGCGTCCACCGCCGCGCCACCGATGTCGCCGAAGAGGTCGAAGGCGAGCTCCCGGCGGCGTTCGAGAAGCTGTCCCCACGGCAACTGGAAGTCGCCCGGCTGGTGAGCAAGGGCAAGACCAACTACCAGATTGCCTGTGAACTGGGGATCACCGAGAACACCGTGAAGCTGTATGTGTCGCAGGTGCTGCGCCTGACCCACATGCACAATCGAACACAGTTGGCGTTGGCGTTGACGCCGAGTTCGTCTCCTGTACACCAGCGGTTCACCACGCACTGAGTTCGTCTAAGGCGTTTCATGAGGCCGGTACAGCCGAGATTCACTCCAGCAGGTAGGTAAAGCTCACCCTCCAACGTGGGCTTCTGCTCATGCTATCCAACGCCACATCCGCCAATGGCTTGGCCACCTCCAGTGCCACATTGCCGTACCGCCCATCCCCAAACCGCACACCCAATGCCGCCGAACGCATCCTGGCATCTTCGAATGGGCCGCCGTTGTACCAGGCCTGCGCCGCATCCAGCAGCGCATACGGTTGCACCAGCCGCACCCAGCCAGCGCCAGGCTGGATGCTGTAGTTGAGCTCGTAGGCCACGCCCCAGCCTTTGTCCCCCGCCGCCTGGTCCTGGGGGTAGCCATGGCCGAAGTTCTGCCCGCCAAACACAGCACGCTCGCTGTCGGGCAGCCGGTCATCGGTCCAGTACAAGGCGCCTGACAGCACGCCCTGCCAGCGCTGAAACAACCTGTCGCTCTGCAACCCCGCCACGCGAAAGCGCAGGAAGTCCATGTCATAGTCCGTATCGCTGCGTGCGCCCAGGTAATCCAACCCCTGATACACACCGGCGCCGACCACGCGTAACCGCCCGGCCTCGACCTTGCGCCAATCGCCCTCGAACGACAGCGCACGCACATAGGTGTCGTTGCGCCCCAGGCCGCCGGTGAGATCTTTGTGATGCTCACTGACCGAGTAGACATGCCCGGTCACCGCCAGCCATTCATCCGCCGTGACGATCACCGGCTGGCCAAGCCCGATTGCATAACGCTCGCTTTCAATCCGCTGGAAAAAAATCGAACCATGCTCCAGCGGCACAGGTGTGCGCGGCTCGCTGCGGTAGCGAGCGGCCGAAAGCAGCAGCTGGCTGCCCTGTGCATCCAGGTGCTGGCTGTAATCAAGGCGCTGGTAATGGCTGTGGTCATCGCCCGGAGGCAGCAGGACGCTGGCCGTCAACTGCTCGGCAAAACGGGTCTGGGCATTGCTGGTTAGCTTGAATAGCCCCAGCGGGCCATCGCGGCTGCCATCACTGAACGCCATTGCCGCATCGAAGGGCTTGCGCAAGGCATGCACGGTAAGCTGCGCGGCACCCTCGCTGTGCTCAGCCTGGGTCAAGTCAGCCTGCAACGTCACCCCGGGGATGCGCTGGGCCAGGCCGATGAAGCGGTCGAGCGTCGCCTGGGTCAACGGGCGCTCCGCCCGCAAGCGTTCCAGCAGCTGGTCGAGGTAAGCGCCAGCGGGACCGATGTCTCCTTCACGCCGCACGTCGTGGACATACCCCTCGAGCAACACCACATGCACGCGGCCCTCGGCAAAATCCTGATCAGGCAGGTAGGCCAGCGACAGCAGGTAGCCGTCGCGCTGGTAGCGCCGGGTCAGGCGTTCGGTGAACTGCTGCAGCTCGGCGACGCTCACTTCATGACCAATCAAAGGCTGGTAATGCTCGCGCAAATCGCTCAACGGATAGACCGTACCGCCTTCGAAGCGCACCTTGTGCAACACGAAGCGAGTCGCCAGGGGAAGCGTGTCGGACACCGGGCTGGGCGGCGCCAGCTGCAGGCTCGGGGCAAGTGGGCGGTAGGCCTCGATCGGCAGGTTCGCGCTGGGCAGGCGGCGCTCGTATTCGTGGCCTTCGAGAAACACTGGCAAGGGCTCGGCGATCACCAGACTGGCCCAGGGCGACAGCAGCAGGGGCATCAGCAGAAGACGCATAGGACGCTCCACAATCCCTTGGGTACCGGGGCGTCGGCCGGCCTCACCCGTCACTTGCAAGCGTAGGTGCTGCCCCGCTAAACGTCGAACACCTACTCGTTGACCTGGAACGCTACCCGCGCTGTTTCTCCAGTTTCGTCCAGGGCACTGAGCTCGAACTGCCCGACCTGGTCAAAACGCACCAGCACGCTTTCCTGCCCTTCGCTTTCACCCAGCGGCTGACCATTGAGGAACCACCAGCGGCGCCCGCCACCACCCAAGGCAGAAACGCGCAACTGCAAGGGTTCGCTACTGGTGGCCGGGCGCCGCAGGTTGTCGTCGGGGCGCACCCCCACGATCGACAGCGGCGGCGCGCTGGCCGGGACCTGTGGCGGGCAGCTTGGGTCCACCGCCGGCAGCCGCGCCGCACGCCGCTCGACGCGTGGCAACCAAGGCTCCAGCGGTGCCGGCCACAAGGCGATGTCGAGTGCCTTGGCACCTGGGCAACTGCCGTCCACGCGCAGGCCTTGAGTATTGACCCAGATGCTCTCGCGCAGCCCCAGGCCGAGGGGCTGGTCAGCAGCCTGCAAAGTGGGAGGCGTCGTGCCATCGAGGGTCCAGGCAAAGCGCTGGCGCCGGCAATTCGGGTCCTGTCGGTTCATGGGCTGGCCCAGCGGCCAGCAGATGGCCGCCACGCCAACACTTTCCGGCACGCGCTCCACCGGCACCCGGATGCCCCGCTGGCTGTCGCGGTTGCTCAGCAAGTCATGCACTTGCAGCATCAAGGGTGCCGCCGAAGCCAGGCCGAATTGCCCTGGCACCGGCGTGCCATCGGGGCGGCCGATCCACACCCCGATCAGGTAGCGCGGCCCTACGCCGATCGACCAGGCATCGCGAAAGCCATAGCTGGTACCGGTTTTCCAGGCCAATTGCGGGCGCTGTACCAGTTCGGCATGCGGGTCGCGGTCGGGCCGCGCCTGGCCACTGAGGATGCGCCGGATGATCCAGGCCGCGCCAGGCGACATTAGCCGCCGCTCCAGCAACGGATCCTGCGGTTGCAGGCGAACCTGCGCGCTGTTGCCGCCCCTGGCCAGTGCCGCATAGCCGCCAAGCAGGTCCTCCAGGCGGCTACCGGCGCCGCCAAGAATCAATGCCAGGTTGGGTTCGGCCAGAGGCGGGAGCGCCAGCGGCACGCCGGCCATGCGCAACTGCGCGGCGAAGCGCTTGGGCCCGTAGGCTTCGAGCAATTGCACCGCCGGCAGGTTGAGCGACAGCGCCAGTGCCGAGCTGGCCGACACCGGGCCGCTGAAGCCCATAGAGAAATTACCGGGGCGATAGTCGCCGTAGCGACGCGGTACATCCTGCAGCAGCGATTCGGAGTGGATCAGGCCATCATCCATGGCCAGGCCGTAGAGAAACGGCTTGAGCGTCGAGCCTGGCGAACGCAACGAGCGGACCATGTCGACATGGCCAAAACGGCGCTCGTCGCTCAAGTCGATCGAGCCCAGGTAAGCGCGTACTGCCATGGTCTGCGCCTCGACCACCAGGATCGCGGCCGAGGTACGCTCCGGCAGGCGTGCGCGCCAACCCAGCAGCAGGTCCTCCAGGCGCCGCTGCAGCGAGGCGTCGAGAGTGGTGCGAATCAACGTCGGGCTGTCAGGGGTATTCAGCCGCCGCGCCAGCAGGGGCGCCAGCGCGGGTTCCTGACGCGGGGCCAGCAACAAGGGCTCCTCGGCAGCCTCCTTGATCTGTCGGGCTGGCCACACCTGATACTCGTCCAGGCGCTGCAGCACCTTGTCACGGGCCCGTTGGGCACGGGCCGGGTGGCGGTCCGGGCGCAAGCGGCTCGGTGCCTGCGGCAGCACCGCCAGCAGTGCTGCCTCGGCGGGCGTGAGATGTTGCGGTGACTTGCCCAGATAAGCCCAACTGGCTGCAGCCACGCCCTGCAAGGTACCGCCGAACGGGGCACGGTTCAGGTAGATCTGCAGGATCTCGCGCTTGGACAGGTGCCACTCCAGCTGCGCGGTGCGCCACAGTTGCCGCAGTTTGCCGGCCAGGGTGCGATCATGCGGGTCGAGCAAGCGTGCAACCTGCATCGACAAGGTGCTGCCGCCAGACACCACCCGCCCACCCCGCAGGTTGAGCCAGGCCGCCCGCGCCAGAGCCAACGGGTTGACTCCCGGGTGGCGGTAGAACCAGCGGTCCTCGTAGGTCAGCAGGGCCTGCAGGTACAGCGGCGAAACCTCTTCCGGGCTGACCGGGTAGCGCCACACACCATCGGCATCGGCAAAGCGCCACAACGGTGTGCCGTCTTCGGCCAGCACCACCCGTGCCAGGTCATTGCCCGGCATTGGCAGCGGCCAGATGCGGTCGGCCAGCCACAACAGCCCGAGCAGCATCAACAGGCTGATCACGGCAGGACGCACAAGCCTTCCCGCTCGGGTACGTGGCCGCGCTAAGCTTGGCATCGGGAACCGGCCTGGCCAGCTAATGGCCTAAGGCTTGGGAGCGGCAACCGTGCCGATTCGTTCATCAGGAAGCAACTATGCATGTAGAAGGTTTTTTCGAGTGGCTTGGCCAGGCACTGGGTTCGTTGATCCGCTTTATCGTCGACATCATGAGCGGCCTGTTCAACCTGCTGGCCAACGCCGGGGGCAATTTCATCGATGGACTGGCACGCACGCTGGGCATGGACACCTCGCTGCTCAGCATACTCGCCCTGATAATCGGCCTGATGCTGCTGTATTCGGCAATCCGCGCCTTCATGCGCGCATCGATCATCCTCGGGATCATCTGGCTGGTGTTGGGGTTGTGGGTGATGAGCTGGGTCATTCACTGAAGAACAGCTGCAAGCCTTGAGCTACAAGCTGCAAGAAAGCCAATCTGCTTCACTTGCAGCTTGTAGCTTGCGCATCAGCGCGCCTTTACCGTCATCTCGCCTTGCCCATCCCCCACCGCCTGCAGGTTCGGTCGATACATCGACTCCACCTGCGGCGGCGGCACCCGGTAGGTGCCCGGGGTCACCGCTCGCGCCAGGTACAACAAGTGCGTGGTGCCATAGCCATCGAGCTTGAGGGCCGCCACGTAGCGGTCATCACGGTACTCCTGGTGCACCACGCTGGCGTTCTGCATCGACTCACGCCACTGCTTCACCGCACTGCTGGCGTTGTCCAGGCTGGCAGCGCTTTGGGCCAGGTTCTGGTTCTCCAGTTCCAGGCCTGCTGGCAGCAAATCGACCACCAGGGCATCCGGCACGCGATCGCTGGCCTTGAGCGCCAGGTGTACCAGCACCAGGTCGCCGCTGCGCAGGTTGTGCAGGTCCAGCGCCTGGCCGTTCATGCCCAGATACTCCCGGCGGATCTCCATGCCATTGCCACCCGCGACAGGCGCCTGACGTGGATAGCCCGACAGGGTCAGTTGCTGATAGAGCGTTTCGCTGCCCTCGTTCTGCACGCTAAGCGGCGAGGCCAGCAACGGCCCTTCGAGCTTCATGCCCGCTTCGACGTTGTTGAACTCACGCACTTCACCGGCACTGTCCAGACGTGCCTTCCACGGTGCCTCCGGCTTGCCCAGCAGGCCACGGCCGGCCAGATACAAGGCGTTGCGCTCCTGGGTCGACAACCAGCGATTGGCCGCCAGCTCGTCCGACAGGGCAAACAGACGCTGGTCGACCTGGTTGCTGGCCAGTTTGCTCTCCTGCAGCAGCGCCAGGATCAGTGCCTGGTCGCGCAAGCTGCTGCCATAGTCGGCCATCCAGCCCTTGCTACGGCTGATGCCCAGGCCCGCCTGCAGCGCTTGCTCGGCGCGCGGCTTGTCGCCCATGGCGTCCAGCGCGACCGCCAATTGCACCAGCGGCAGGCCGGAGCGGGCATCGGCACGGCGCTCGAACAGGCTGCGCAAGGCGCCCAGCGGTGCCTGCTGGCTGCGCGACAGCACCAGCGCGGCGTAGGCTTGCACGGCAAAGCGGGTGTGCTCGGCGTTTTCGCTGTAGTCGACTTCGATCAGGTTGCGTTCCTGCAAGTAGCGCAGCAGGCGCTCGTTGGCCTTCTTCAAGGCCTCGGCCGGCACGCCGTAGCCCTGATTGCGGGCACGCAGGAGGAAGTCGCTGACATAGGCCGTCAGCCAGTATTCCTCTTCACTGTCCGAACTCCACAGGCCGAAGCTGCCGTTGTAGCGCTGCATGCCGAGCAGGTGCTCGATGCCCATCTCGATCTTGCGCTTGCGCACCTCGGCCGGCTCACCCTTGATGCCCAGGCGCTTAAGGCTCTCGGCATCAGCGTACAGTGACGGATACAGGCCACTGGTGGTCTGCTCCAGGCAGCCGTAAGGGTAGGCTTCGAGGGCGCGGATCTGTTCGGCCAGGTTCAGTGGCGGGCGGCTCGACAGCGCCAGGCTGGCTTCCAACCCCGCTGGTTCAAAGGTGGCCAGGTCGCTTTCCGGCAAGGTCCATGGCTGGTCCTTGAGGGCCACGCGGTAATGTTTGAGCATCGCCGGATAGGCCGGGCGCACACCAAGGGTCCATTCGCGTTCGAAGGTGTTCGCCGGTTCGCCCGGCAGTTGCAAACCATTGACCCGCACCTGCACCTTGCCCTGCCCCAGACCGCCCAAGGCCTGCACCGGGATCAGCAGCGTGCTGCGCTGGCCTTCGGCCAGGGCGATAGTCTGCTGGGCGCTGGCCGTCAGGCTCAGCTGGCCTTCAGTGCGGATCTCGACACTCAACTGTTGCGCACGCCCCGACAGGTTGGCCAGGTCCAGCGCCAGGCTGGTGCGGTCACCGCCGGCCAGGAAGCGCGGCGCCGACAGTTCGGCGATCAGCGGCGCGGCTACCACCGTCTTGCCTTCGGCCATGCCGAAATGCTCGTCGGTCCAGGCCTGGGCCATCAGCCGCAACTCGCCATTGAAGTCGGGAATATCGACGGTCGCCTCGCCCTCCCCCTGGTCGTTCAGGGTTACCGCCAGGCTTTGCTGGGCAACGATGGTCACCGTGGTGTTGGGCCGCTTGCCGCCCTTGGCCATCGCCGCGTCACCGCCGAAGGCGAGGCTGGCCAGGCGGCCTTGGCCGGCTTCGATCAGCTGGCCGTAGATGTCCAGCTGGTCGGCGCCGTAGGCCTTGCGGCCGAACAGGCTGGCAAACGGATCGGGGGTCTTGAAGTCGGTGATGTTGAGGATGCCGACATCGACTGCGGACAGCAGCACATGCACCTGCTTCGGCACGCTGCCGTCAGCATTGGCGGCCTTGATCTTCACCGTCAGCGGCTGCTTGGGCCGCATCTTCTCCGGTGCCTGCAGGCTGACCGCGAGCTTGCGCTCGGCACGTGCCAGCGGCAGGTGCAGCACGCCGACGGCGCGCTTGGGCGTGGCATTGGCCTTGCGCTCACCCGGGCGGATCACCAGCGCGCTGATGTACAGGTCGTGGCGCGCCCACTGTTTGTCCAGCTGCACATCGAAGGTCTTGCCCTCAGCGGGCACCTCGATTTCCTGCCACCACAGCGGGCCATCACTGGATTCGACCATCAGGTAGCCGCTGCCAGCCGCAGGCGGGGTCACGGTGACCTTGGCGGTGGCGCCGTCGGCATAGGCCGGTTTGTCCAGCGCCAGCTTCACTTGGTCCGGCCGCACCGCGCCGCCTTCAGCGTTGTCCTGGGCACGGTAACCGGCCCAGAAGCGCTCGCTGGAAACCAGCCCGGTCTCAGGGTCTTCCACCTCGACGCGGTACGGGCCCCACTCCACCTGGAAGCTCAGCTTGGCGGTGGAGCCGGCCTTGACGCTGACCGTTTCCTCACTCTGGGTAAGGAATTTCTCGTTGTAGTTGTAGCTCCAGCCATCGCTCTGCGAGTAATTCCAGTAGTAGTCGCGACGCTCGCGGATCAGGCGCACCTTCAGGTCATTGGCGGCGAGCTTGTTACCTTCGCGGTCGGCCACGAGGAACTCGAATTCCACCGGGCCATCGCTGTCGGTTTCTTCACCGTCGAACAGGCCGCGCAGGCCTGGCAGGCGCTCGGCAGGCCAGATTGGCTGCTCCAGGCGGCGGGTGATCGGCCGGCCGCCAGACTCCTGCAGGCTGGCCTGCACGGTCAACTGCAGCGGCGAGCGTGCTTCGGCCCAGTGGCTCTCGATATCGACCACAGCCTTGCCAGCCTGGTCGAGGGTGACTTCGTCCAGCTCCAGATCCTGGGTCAGTTCGGTTTCAGTAACCGAGCCGAACTGGTAGCCCGGCAGTGCCGGCACGGCTTCGCGCAGTGGACGCACATAGGCTTGGCCGCTCAAGCGGTTGCCGGCAGCCGGCGCACCGTAGAGGTAGCGGCCATTGACCTGGATACGCGCATCTTCCTCGGGCGACAGCGGTGTATCGCTGCCCTTGAGTTCAAGTGCCAGGCGCTCGGGAAGGAAGTCTTCGACGAGGAACTCGTAGACCTGCTTGCGCCCGCCGCCCAGGTCAAGCAGCAATTGCCAGCGGCCGGTCGGGGCCTCGGTGGCCAGTTGCAGCTGGTACTGATACAGGCCATTGGCATCGGCCTCCCAGACGAACTTGCGGCTGACCTGCTCATCCGGCCGACGCACTTCCACGCTGACCGGCTGGGCCTTGACCGGCTTGCCATCCTGGTCGCGCAGCAAACCGTTGAGCAGCACCGTTTCACCCGGGCGATAAAGGTCGCGCGGGCCGAAGATGAAGAACTGCAGCGGGTTGGCCTGGGGGCCGGTGATGTCGAACTCGGCCAGGTCCAGGGCAGCGGTGTTCAGGCGAAGCAAGGTGGTGTGCACGCCCTGGGTGGCGATCAGGGTGTCGGCCTTGGCCGTGATCGGCAACTGGGCATGGCCGGCGCCGTCGGTCTTGGCCTGGGCCAGCAGCTTGCCCTTGTCGTCATGCAGCTCGAGGTTGACGTCCTTGAGTGCCTTGCCGCCTTCCAGGGCCTGGGCGAACACGTCCAGGCGGTCACGGTAGCGGTGGGCGGACACACCGATGTCGCTGAGGGTGAACAGCGTCGCCGGCTGCGAATAGTCATAGGTACCGGAGGCACGCATCACGGCCAGGTACACGCCTGGCTCCTGCAGCGGCTTGATCCCGGCAATCGGCAGCAGCACGGTTTCGCGGGTGTTGCGCGCCGGGTTCAGGTCGAAACGGCCGCTGTAGACCATCTCGGCCATGTCCAGGGTTTCCTTGGACTGGTAGTAGTACAGGCTGCTGTTGCGGCCCCAATTGGCCAGGAAGGTGGAGAGCATCTGCGGTTTGACCCGGAAGAACTCGACATCGACCTTGGGCACGTTCAGCGCGATCACCGGCAGGCCTTCGGCCAGGCGGGTGGGCAGCAACGAACCACGGCTGGCAAAGCCGACGGTGGGTTGCATGTCGCGGGTTTCCAGGCGGCTCACCGATTCGCTGTCGAGCTGCTTACCGTTGACCGCGAGCAAGCCCTTGTCGACGGTCAGCACCAGCTTGCGCTGCGGCTCGAGGTGGCGCAGGCGCAACTCCATCTGGTTGTCGGAAAGCTCCCAGGCACCGTCGACCTTGCCTTTGACCGTATCGACCAGGTGCACCTTGGCGGCGAAGTCCTGCTTGGCGTCCAGGGGTGCCGAGAAACTGATCGACAGGGTACTGGCGCCATCGAGTTGCACTTCCGACACATCCAGCACGCTGAGCTCGCGCCCTTCGTAGCGCTTGGCGAGGACAGCAGGGTCCTCGCGCTTGGGCGCCGGGGCCTCGACCGCAGCGCTCGCGGCCGGTTTTTCGGCGGCAGCGGGCTTGTCCGGCGTCGAGGAATCACAGGCACTGAGCAAGGCCAGCGCGCAGGCCAGCAACAATCCTTTGTTGAACATGGAGTGGGAACTCTTTGGCAGCGTGTACGTGAGGGCAGCAACTATAGCGCAACGGTGGACGTGAGACTTTCAACGATGCGGCAAGTGAGACCCTGTTCGGGCGAATTGGTTGCCTGGCCGGTACACTGTGTCCAGCCAAATACTGGGGACGCTTTGCGCCCCGCAGCTTCAGGAATAGCAATGTCGCAACTGTCCGCCGACTGGCAACACCGCCCCACCCACCTCAAGGTCTGGGCGCTGGCCGCGCCGATGATCCTCTCCAACATCTCGGTACCGCTGGTGGCGCTGGTCGACAGCACCGTGATCGGCCACCTGCCCCACGCCCACCAGCTCGGCGCCGTGGCCGTGGGGGCGACGCTGTTCACCTTCATGGTCGGCCTGATGGGTTTCCTGCGCATGGGCTCCACCGGTTTCGCCGCCCAGGCAGCCGGGCGTACAGACGGCGCTGCCCTGCGTCAGGTACTGGTCCAGGGCCTGCTGCTGGCCGTGGCCTTCGCCCTGCTCATTGGCCTGCTTGCCCTGCCCTTCAGCCAGTTGGCGCTGCACGCCATGCAACCAAGCGAGGCGTTGCAGCAATCCACCGAAGACTTCTTCCATACCCGGCTGCTCGGTCTGCCGGCCGCGCTGGCCAGCTATGCGCTGGTCGGCTGGTTCCTCGGCACACAGAACGCACGCGCGCCGTTGGCGATTCTGCTGACCACCAACCTGCTGAACATCGCCCTCAACCTGTGGTTCGTACTGGGTCTGAACTGGGGCGTGCTGGGTTCGGCACGGGCCTCGGTGATTGCCGAATGGAGCGCTGCGTTGCTCGGCCTGGCCCTGACCCGCCCGGCCCTGCGCGCCTACCCCGGGCAGATCGCCTGGGCTGCCCTCAAGCGTTGGCAGGCCTGGCGCCCGCTGCTGGCGGTGAACCGTGACATTTTCCTGCGCAGCCTGGCGCTGCAACTGGTGTTCCTGCTGATCACCGTGCAGGGTGCCCGCCTGGGCGAAGCCACGGTGGCGGCCAATGCCCTGCTGCTCAACGGGCTGCTGCTTACTGCCTACGCCCTCGATGGCCTGGCGCATGCCGTGGAGGCGCTGTGCGGGCATGCCATTGGTGCGCGGGATCGAGATACCTTGCGCCGGTCACTGGTGGTGGCCTGCGGTTGGTCGCTGATCACCAGCCTGGGGTTTGCCGGCTTGTTCCTGCTGGGCGGGCACCTGTTCATCGACCTGCAGACCAATATCGAGAGCGTGCGAGCGGCGGCTTATCCGTACTTGCCGTACCTGGCGCTGCTGCCGTTGATCGCGGTGTGGAGTTACCTGCTCGACGGGTTGTTCATCGGCGCAACCCGGGCGCGGGAAATGCGTAATGCGATGCTGTTGTCGGTCGTGATCGCACTACCGCTCGGCTGGCTGTCGACTGAACTTGGCAACCACGGACTGTGGCTGGCATTTCTCGGCTTCATGGTTCTACGGGCACTGACGCTGGGGGCGACAGGCCTGCATTTGTACCGGCAAGGCAAATGGGTCGAGTGATCCTCAGTCCCCCATGAGCAGTCATGATGGTGATTGCCCCTATGGTCAAAAGGGATCTTCCCTACACATCTAAACTCGGCATCCTACTTACAAAGAAGTACTGACCCATTAAGTTTCACAGCCTCTTCCATTAAGCAGGGAAAGGCCGATGCAACTCAGTGGAATCAGGCAGTGGATCAGCGGAGCTGCAGCAGTTGCCATCGTGGCGATGTCATCCAACGCATCTGCGGCGGACGACCCCATCCGGGAAACGGCACTTCGTTTGGAGAACGCGCTGGATGCGCGGATCGGCTATGCGATCCATGACACCGGCACAGGCCTGGGGTGGGAGCACCGGGCCGATGAGCGCTTCCCGATGGCGAGCACAGTGAAGCTGCTGGTGTGTTCGGCCTTGCTGCGGCAGGGCCAGGTGAGGATGAAAAAGGCATGGCAGATTCAACAGGAAAGCATCCTGCCTCACTCCCCCGTGACACAGAACCTGGTCGGTAAACAGGTAGCAGCCTCCGACCTGTGCGCTTTCACCCTGAAAACCAGTGACAATGCGGCCGCCAATGGTGTGCTGGAGGTATTGGGCGGCCCCGCAGCCGTAAACGCTTTCCTGCAGGAAATCGGTGACCAGACCACGCGATCGGACCGCAATGAGCCAAGCTTGAACGAGGGACAACCTGGTGATCTGCGTGACACGACTACACCGAAGGCGATGGCAGGCACAATGAAGTCGCTGGTACTGGGCTCTGCACTGAAGGATGAGCCGAGAAGGCAGCTGACGGAGTGGCTGATGAGCAATCAGGTCGGCGGCCCACTGCTGCGGGCCGGCATCCCTGGTGACTGGCGGATCGCCGACAAGACCGGAAGTGGTGGCTTTGGCACACGGGGCGTCGTGGCGGTGATGTGGCCACCACAACGGGCTCCCATCGTCGCGGCCATCTACCTCACTGAAACCACTGCATCCATGGACGAGCGCAACGCTGCGATCGCTGAAATCGGCCGGGCCATGGTCAAGGCTGTCGCACCATAGCCCGGCTGCAGGTCACGAAGACAAGTAAGAGGAGCGGGTGAGGCCAAGGCGCAGCGCATCCAGGAACTGGGTCCGCTCACGCGCACTGATCTTGGCGCTGGCCACCTTGTCACGGTAATGAGTCATCAACTCCTCCGGCGACAGGTGCACGTAACGCAGCATGTCTTCGATGGTGTCGTGGGTCTCGATACCGGCGTGGTACACGCTGCCATCGGCATTCTGGTAGATGTTCACCGAGTCGGTGTCACCGAACAGGTTGTGCATGTCACCGAGGATTTCCTGGTAGGCGCCGACCAGGAACACGCCCAGCAGGTAGTCCTCGCCTTCGTTGACCGCATGCACAGGCATGCTGGTTTCGATGCTCTGCTCGTCGACGTACTGGTTGATCTTGCCGTCGGAGTCGCAGGTCAGGTCCTGCAGCACCGCACGCCGCATAGGTTCTTCGTCCAGGCGGTGCAGCGGGATGATCGGCAGTACCTGGCCGATGGCCCAGGTGTCCGGCAGGCTCTGGAACACCGAGAAGTTGCAGATGTACTTGTCGGCCAGCTTGTCGTTGAGCTCGTCCAGCACCTGGCGGTGCGAGCGCTGGCGGGCTTTCAGCGAGTTGTGCAGGCGGCGGCACACGGCGAAGTAGCACTGCTCGGCCAGGGCCTTCTCGGCCAGGCTGATCTTGCCATCGGCGTACTGCGCCGCCACGTCACCCATGTAGTGGGTGGCGCGCCAGTAGGTTTCGGTGACCATTTCGATGTCGGTCGGGCCCAGCAGGTCGACCAGCCATTGCACGGTTTCCGGCAGGGCCTCCTTGTTCTCGATGGTCGGCACGTCGTCGTTGTGCTTCTCGACGTCGGTCACCTGGATCACCAGCATCGCGTGGTGCGCGGTCAGCGAACGGCCGCTCTCGGAGAAGATATGCGGATGCGGCAAGCCCTGCGCGTCGCAGAACTCCTTGAGCATGCCCACCACCACGCCGGCGTAGTCGTCCATGTCGTAGTTGATCGAGCTGGCGTTACGCGAGTGGGTACCGTCGTAGTCCACACCCAGGCCACCACCGACGTCGATATGGTCGACTGGTAGCCCCAACGCACGCAGTTCGCCGTAGTAGCGAATGGCTTCCTTGAAACCGTGCTGGTAGTCGGCCAGGTTGGCGATCTGCGAGCCCATGTGGAAGTGCAGCAGGCGGATGCCTTGGTCCAGGCCGGCATCGCGGAAGCGCTGCACCACCGAGATCAGCTGGGCGGCGGACAAACCGAACTTGGACTTCTCGCCCCCGGTGTCGGCCCACTTGCTCGACGCCAGCGACGACAGGCGCACGCGCAGGCCGACCTGCGGCTTGACCTTGAGATCGGCAGCCTCGTCGATCACCAGGGCCACTTCCGACTCTTTCTCGATGACGATGAACACGTTGTGGCCGAGCTTCTGGCCCATCAGCGCCAGGCGGATGAACTCGCGGTCCTTGTAGCCGTTGCAGACGATGGTGCCGCCTTTCGGCGCCAGCGCCAGCACGGCCAGCAGCTCAGGCTTGGAGCCAGCTTCGAGGCCGATCGAGACGTTCTGCGTGGCGATGATGTTTTCCACCACCGCTTCCTGCTGGTTGACCTTGATCGGGTACAGCGCGGTGTACTGGCTCTGGTATTCCAGGCGCGCGATGTTGGCATCGAAAGCGCCGGTCAGCTGGCGTACGCGGTCCTGCAGGATGTCGGGGAAGCGCACCAGCAGCGGTAGTGACAAACCGCTCTGACGCAGCTCGTCGACCTGTTCGAACAGGTCGATCGGCGCGCTGCCGGGGCCGTTGGGGCGCACTTCGACGCGCCCGGCTTCATTGATGGCGAAATAACCAGCGCCCCAATGGCGGATGCCGTAAACACTGCGGCTGTCGGCCACGGTCCATTGGCTACCATCGTCTTTGCGTGTGCGTCGTACGGACATTCAAGTCCCCTATAGATAAGTCGAAGACACTGCCCCGCAAGGAGGCGGGCGCAGTGTAAAAGCCAAAAATGACGATTCGTCCGTGCCCTGGGGTAGACCCGGGTCACGGGAACGAGTTTAGAAAGCGTTGGGCAAAAAATCGCGGGGGCGCATCAGCCGCCGGACTTTTTCGCCTTGAAGCCCTGTTTGATCAGCTCGGCGATCAGCAGCTCGACGTGGTCGCCCTGGATCTCGATGACCCCATCCTTCAGCGCACCGCCGGTACCGCAACGGCGCTTGAGGGTGGTGGCCAGCTCCTTGAGCTGGTCGAGCGCCAGCGGCACGCCGGTGACGGTAGTCACGGTCTTGCCGCCACGGCCTTTGCTTTCACGACGCACACGGGCGATGCCATCACCTTCGGGGATGACTTGCTGCTTGCAGGTGCAGGCGTCCACCGGCTGGCCACAGTCGGGGCAATGCCGACCGGCATCGGTGGAGTAAACAAGACCGCCAAGGGCGGCGAAGGAAGAAGCTTTCTTGGCCACTTTTGTTCCTCTGTGCTGAGGACAAAAACTGGTCAGTCCCTGGGGCAGAGACCGACCGCGAAGCCCCACTCTGGCAGGGGCGGCGCTACTGCCGCAAGATCCTGCGGCAGCCCGAAAAGGGCGCGCAGTGTAACGATAAATCAGGCTGTTGCTAAGTACTGGAATGCGCCATTTTGCGAATGATTTGCGACCTTGGGGCTGCTCTGCAGCCCCAGCTCTATTTCAGGCTGGCCTTGTAGCGCTGCAACGCGGCCAGCGAGTCCGGGCAATACGGCTTTGTCAGGCTTTCCCGCTCGGCCTGCTCAAGGCTGATGAATGTCGCCTCGATCACCTCTTCCGGCTGCAACCGCAGTGGCGCATCCGACACCGCCGAATACACCGCGCACCACAGGTGGTTGTCCGGCATATCGAAATAGAACCGCTCATGGAAACGCAGCTCGACGCCTTCGATTCCTAGCTCCTCGGCCAGCTCGCGGGCAGCCGAGTCGTCATACGCTTCCCCTGCCGTCACCATGCCGCCGGCCGCCACGTCCCAATACCCCGGGTACAACGCCTTGCTCAGGGCCCGCCGATGCACACACAGCTCACCGGCACTGTTGAACAACAGGATGAACGTGCAGCGACCAATCAGGCCGCGCTCGCGCAGCTCGGCCCTGGGCAACGCCCCGAGCACCTGATCGGCGTCGTCCACCCAGGTAACCAGCTCACGGTCGGAAGCCGCCCGGTGGGCGGCCTCGTTGGCGCTGATGGCCATGCTCAACCCTGCGACAGCAACTGACGCAGGTCGATGACTGCGGCGTTGGCCCGGGAAATGTAGTTGGCCATGACCAGCGAGTGGTTGGCCCATATGCCGAAGCCGCTGCCGTTGAGCACCATCGGGCTCCACAGCGATTCCTGCGAGGCTTCCAGCTCACGAATGATCTGGCGCACGCTCACCGTGGCGTTCTTCTTCGCCAGCACATCGGCAAAGTCGACCTCGATGGCGCGCAACAGGTGCGACAGCGCCCACGCCTGGCCTCGGGCCTCGTAGAACACGTTGTCGATCTGCAGCCACGGGGTTTCCACCAGCTCTTCATCCACCTGCGGCGCCTGGCCGGCAACCACCGACTCGGTCTTCAGGGTAGTGTTGAGCTTGACCCGGCCAACACTGGCCGACAGGCGCTGCGACAGCGAACCCAGGCGGGTGGCGACGTCACCCAGCCAGTTGTTCAGGTTGTCGGCACGGGTATAGAAGGCGGCGCCCTTGTCGCCAGCGGCCAGGCGCGCCTGGTAGCGGCTCAGCGATTTGATGCCCTCTTCGAACTCCGATTCGCTCGACGGCAGGATCCAGCTCTTGTTGTCGAAGTTGAAGCGCGGCTCGGCCTTGGCCAGGTCGGCATCTTCGGTGGACTGCGATTGCGAACGGGCGAAGTCCTTGCGCAGGGCCCGGGACAGGTCACGCACCTGCACCAGCACGCCGTACTCCCAGCTCGGCATGTTGTCCATCCACAGGCCAGGCGGGAAGCGGTCGTTGGAAATGTAACCGCCCGGCTTGTTCAGCAGGGTGCCGGCCACGGTCTTGAGGGTTTCGATGGTGGTGTAGCCCACCACCATCTGCTGGCCGTTGCGCTCGGCGGCTGCCTGGGCATTCTGCTGCACCGGGAACAACGCCGGCTCCTCGCTCCAGTACCAGCCAAGGCCCAGACACACCAGCAGGTACAACCCGATCAGGGTCCCCAGGGCACGGCTCCAGAGCCCGCCAAAATAGCTACGGGCAGCGGCGCGGCGGCCATCGACACGCTCGCGGGGCTCGGCTTTGGCCTCGCGGTTTTTCCAGTCCAGCATGGCTTTGTCCTTAATCAGTCACGACGGTTCAAGGGCTTGGACCACAGGCCTGCGCCAGGGTGCCACGGCAAGCCCGCGTCGCAGCACTATAAAGCAGACACCGCCGTACGCATAAGCGACCAATGAGTCAGTAACTGAATATTCGTTCGCAAGCCTTTGTTGATGCGGCGCACATACGGGTGGAAAAAGTGGTGCTAGCATACAGCCATCATCGAACCTGCATAGCCCACTAACAAGTAGCCAGGACATGACCCAAGCCGCGGAGCCGAGCCAGGAGCGCCTTTCGCAGGAGCTCGAACAGCTGTTGCAGCGCCTGTCGCGTACGCGCCTGCGCCACGGCGACCTGCCCGACCAGCTGGAGCTGCCACCTGCGCGCAAAACGGTCTACCTGCTGCTGCACGACCATGAGCGCGCCGAGCGCCTCGCCCAGCAGCTGGAGTTCTTCGGCCTGAGCGCACAGCCGCAGCCGTGCGCCAGTGCGTTTCTGGCATCGCTGGCCGAGCAGCCTGCGGCCGCCATCGTCATGGATGTCGACTTCGCCGGCCCCGGTGCCGGCCTGCCGTTGGCGACGCTGGCACAGCGGGGCCAGGCGCAACCCATACCGCTGCTGTTCTTCAGCCTGCACGAGGCCGACACGCCGACACGCCTCGCTGCGGTACGCGCCGGGGGCCAGGCATTTCTGACCGGTACGCTGGAAGCCTCCAGCTTGCTGGAAAAGCTCGAAGCCATGACCAGCAACGCACAGCAAGACCCCTTGCGCGTGCTGATCATCGACGATTCACGTGCCCAGGCCTTGCATACCGAACGGGTACTGGCCAGTGCCGGGATGCTGACCCGCAGCCTGAACGACCCGATCCGCGCCATGGCAGAGCTGGCCGACTTCCAGCCCGACCTGATCATCCTCGACCTGTACATGCCGACGTGCTCGGGCCCGGAGCTGGCCAAGGTGATCCGTCACAACGACCGTTACGTCAGCGTGCCGATCATCTACCTGTCCGCCGAGGACGACCTGGACAAGCAGCTCGATGCCATGAGTGAAGGCGGCGATGATTTCCTGACCAAGCCGATCCGTTCGCGGCACCTGATCACCACCGTGCGCAACCGCGCCGCCCGCGCCCGCCACCTCAAGGCCCGCATGGTCCGCGACAGCCTGACCGGGCTGTACAACCACACCCACATCCTGCAACTGCTCGAAGACTGCAGCTACCGTGCCCGCCGCGAGCAGCAACCGCTGAGCTTCGCCATGCTCGACATCGACCATTTCAAGAAGATCAACGACCGCCACGGCCACCCCATGGGCGACCGGGTAATCAAGAGCCTGGCACTGTTCCTCAAGCAACGCCTGCGCAAGACCGACTTCATTGGCCGCTATGGTGGCGAGGAGTTTGCCATCGTCATGCCCAACACCCCGCTGAAAGCCGCGCACAAGGTACTGGACGAGATTCGTCGGCGCTTTGCCGAGATTCTCTACCCAGCGCAGCCAGAGGATCTGCAATGCACCTTCAGTGCCGGGGTGGTGCAACTGGACGATGAACTGGATGCGCTGAGCATGGCCAGTACGGCGGACGAGGCGTTGTACCGGGCCAAGCATGCCGGGCGTAACTGCGTGGTCAGGGTCGAGCCGTAACGGCCGAGCGCAATAGCTCAACGCCACCATCGTCATCACCTGGTAACAAATTCGCCATAAATTCAGGCGCTTATCTCTCGACTCCCCTGCAGGAAGTTCGCGGCTATGCGCCTGAAGTGGCTGACCAATTTCAACACCCTGTTGCTGGTGACTGTGTGTATCGCCCTGGGTGCGACCCTGTGGTGGTCGCAACGTGCCCTGGAGCGGCCCTATCAGTTGATGGAGCGCTACCTGGGCCTGTCGCAACAGTTCCAGAACCAGACGGCGCGCAACATCCAGGCCTACCTGGGCAGTGGCGATGCCTTGCGCCATGCTGCGGCCGTCGAGGCCAACAAGCAGCTCGAAGCCTCGCTGACCGACTGGCCGCCAGAACTCGCCGGCAAGCTGCGCCCGAGCCTGGACACCCTGCAGGCCTTCACCGCCAACGAACTGCTCGCCGCCGGCAAGCTGGCCGGCGACCCGCAAGCCTTGCTGCTGCAGGCCGAACGCGAGCTGGGGGCCAACTTCGAACAGTTGACCGCCTATGCCCGCGACAGCGGCAGCAGCGAAGCCAACCATTACCTGCTGCCATTGCTCGACGCCACCGTGCACCTGGGCCGGCTGTCGCTGGCCCGGGACAAACTGGTCAGCAGCGGCCGCGCTGAACTGGCCGACGAGGTCGAGCGCGAACTGCAGCTGATCCGCACCCAGGCCCAAGTCATCGACGGCCTGCCGCTGCTGGGCGTGACCCGGGCCGCCGAATCCAACGCCGACGACTTCGCCGCCATGATGGGCCTGGAGTCCCAGGCCAACGAACACCAGGAAGACGTGGCGGTCGGCCTCAAGCGCGAGCTGCAAAGCCTGCTCAACCGCTACCCCGCCGAGCTGCAACGCACCCGCGAGCAGATCGACCGCCGCACCGCCTTGGCCGCCAGCACCAACCAACGCCTGGAAGCTGTGCAACAGGCCATTGCCGGCCTGGAGCCGGAAGTGCGCGGCCAGCACGCGAAGATTGCTGGCGAAGTGCGCATCATCCAGGGGCTGATGATCGGCCTGATCCTGCTGATCGCCCTGCTCATCGACACCTTGCAGCGGCGCCTGGCCCGTACCCTGACCAGCCTGGCCCCGGCCCTGTCGCGCTGGGCCGAAGGCGACTTTGCCGCGCCTATCGCGCTGGGCAAGACCAACCGCGAACTGCACGATATCCAGGAGTCGCTCAACCGCTTGCGCCAGTATCTGGTGGAGCTGGTCGGCACCATTCGCCACAACGCCGAACAGGTCGCCGGCAGCAGCCACGCCCTGGCCGGCATGAGCGCGGCCTTGCACGACGGCGCAGAGCGCCAGGCCGGCGACACCGGGCAGATTCGCGATGCGCTGGGCGAGCTGGAAGCCACCATCCAGCAAGTGGCCGGCGACGCCAGCTCTGCCGCCGATGCCAGCCGCGATGCCGGCCGCGCGGTAGAACAGGGCCAGACGGTGATCGGCCAGAGCCTCTCAGGCCTTCGGGCGCTGGTCGACGAGGTGCAGGGCAACGCGCGCATGATCGAACAGCTGGCCGAGGAGTCGGCCACCATCGGCGGGGTGCTGACGGTGATTCGCTCCATCGCCGAACAGACCAACCTGCTGGCGTTGAATGCCGCCATCGAGGCCGCCCGTGCCGGTGAGATGGGCCGTGGCTTCGCGGTGGTGGCCGACGAGGTGCGCTCACTGGCGCAGCGTACTACCGGGGCTACCGGCGAAATCCAGGCGCTGATCGACCGCCTGCAGCAGGCGGCGCGAGAATCGGTGGCCGGGATGCGCACCCAGCTGGAACATGCCGAAGCCACCGCCAACCAGGCCCAGGCCGCCGATGGCGCGCTGGACGAGATTGTCAGCGCGATCCGCACGATTGCCGATACGGCGGTGCGCATTGCCGATGTCACCGCGCAGCAGAGTGGTGCAGTGAGTGAGATTCGCGATCACAGTGAGCGGATACATGAGCTGGGTGAAGACAACCTGCAGCGCATTGGCGAAGGGCGCGAACAAGGCGAACAGTTGCTGAGCCTGGGCGGGGAGCTAAGCAAGGCGGTGCGGGCCTTCAGGGTCTGAGCCCTTCTGTGCCGGCCTCTTCGCAGCTAAAGCCGCGAAGAGGCCGGCACAGGCAATACATAACTCGAGCCATGTGTCGCCGTCACTTTCAACCACCGCCAACTCCGTTATCATGCGGGCACGTTCCACCTCGCGAGTCCGCCATGCGCCGCCTGTTTTTCCTGCTGTTCCTGCTGCTGGCCAGCCCTGCTTTCGCCTCTGGCCTGCTCGACAACCGCCCCAGCGCCACCCTCGGCGCCGCTTCGCTGTCCAACAATGCCGACTTCCTGCCGGTGCACGAGGCCTTCAAGCTCAGCCTGGTTCAGGCCGACGCGCAGACCCTCAAGCTGCGCTTCGTCGCCACCGACGGCTACTACCTGTACCGCCACCGCTTCCACTTCCGCACGGAACCGGCCGACATCGCCCTGGGCCCGCCGAACATCCCAAAGGGCGAAGCCAAGCACGACGAGTTCTTCGGCGACGTGGAGGTGTACCACGGCGTGCTCGACATCGAGATCCCACGCACCGACGCCCGCGCCTTCACCCTGCTGGTGGGTTACCAGGGCTGCGCCGACAAGGGCCTGTGCTACCCGCCGGAAACCGAACGCCTGAGCATCGATGGCGAAGCGCCCGCTGCAGGTGCCGCCGTGCCTGCCAGCAACGAACAGGGCTGGAGCTGGAAGTCGCTGCTGCTGTTCTTCCTCGCCGGGGTCGGCCTGACCTTCACCCCTTGCGTGCTGCCGATGCTGCCAATCCTCTCCGGCGTGGTCCTGCGTGGCCAGGTCGGTGGCCTGCGCGGCCTGGCCCTGTCGCTGGCCTACGTGCTGCCGATGGCGGCCAGCTTCGCCGTGCTAGGCGCACTGATGGGCCTGTTCGGCGCCGGCCTGAACCTGCAGGCACGCCTGCAGTCGGCCTGGGTACTGGTGCCTTTCGCGCTGTTCTTCGTGGTGTTCGCCCTGGCCATGTTCGGCCTGTTCGAGCTCAAGTTGCCGCAAGCCCTGAGCAACCGCCTGAACAACGTCGCCAACCACACCCGCAGCGGCTCGCTGCTCGGTGCGGCAGTGCTCGGCGTGCTCTCCAGCCTGCTGGTCTCGCCCTGTGTGTCGGCGCCACTGGCCGGCGCCTTGCTGTACATCAGCGCCAGCGGCGATGCCGTGGGCGGTGCGCTCAAGCTGTTCGCCCTGGGCCTGGGCATGGGCGCACCTTTGCTGCTGATTGCCACGGGGGGCGCCGCCTGGTTGCCGAAGAGCGGCCCTTGGCTGAACACCGTGAAAAACGCCATCGGCGTATTGCTGCTGGGCCTGGCCATCGGCCTGCTCAGCCGCGTGCTGCCAGGGCCGGCGACCTTGCTGCTGGTCGGTTTCCTGGCGGCTGGCGTGGCGCTGTTCCTCGGCGCCCTGGAGTTCGTGGTCAAATCGCCACGCCAGCGCTTGGCACAATTGTTGGGCTTGGCGCTGCTGGTATATGCGCTGGCTTGCTGGTACGGCGCGCTCAGTGGCCAAGGTGACCCGCTGCGCCCACTGCCGCCCCCCGCCGCTGCAACCGTCAGCGGTGCAGTGGCCAAGGCAGATGCCTGGCAAACCGTCACCACCCCGGCCGCACTGGACGCCGCCCTGGCCCAAGCCAAGGCCGCCGGCCAACCGGTGCTGCTGGACTGGTACGCCGACTGGTGTATCAGTTGCAAGGTGATCGAACACGAAGTGCTCAATGCACCGCAGGTTCAAGGGCAGTTGAGGGCCTTCAAGCTGCTGCGATTCGACATCACCGAAAGCAGCGCCGAACAACGCACGCTGCTCGACCGCTACCAGCTGTTCGGGCCACCAGCGCTGTTGTTCTTTGCGGCGAACGGCAGCGAAATGACCACCGATCGGGTGATTGGCGAGATAAACGCCGGGGAATTTGCACAGATTCTGACGCGCGTGCGCGGCAAACTCGGTCTATAACTTCCCGCGTGCCGGGAAATTTCCCCCAATGAGTGACCAGATTTCATTATTTGGTCACATACTTCGCGCGAACCTCGGGCAACGTGCTGGCTATTGCCGGGAACTGGACACTTGCCGTCGCTTTGCGGCACACTCGCCGCGCTGTGTCGAATTGCCCTACAAATCCAAGGAATCCGCAGATGGCAACCCTACTGGTGCTTCACGGCCCCAACCTGAACCTGCTCGGGACTCGCGAACCGGGCCACTACGGCGCCGTGACCCTGGCCCAGATCAACCAGGACCTGGAGCAGCGCGCCCGCGCCGCCGGCCACCATCTGCAGTACCTGCAGAGCAATGCCGAGTACGAACTCATCGATCGTATTCATGCCGCACGCAACGAGGGTGTGGACTTCATCCTGATCAATCCGGCTGCTTTCACCCATACAAGCGTCGCATTACGTGACGCATTGCTCGCGGTGAGCATCCCATTCATCGAAGTGCACCTGTCCAACGTGCACAAACGCGAACCGTTCCGTCACCACTCCTACTTTTCCGATGTTGCCGTAGGAGTGATCTGCGGCCTGGGCGCCAGCGGTTATCGTCTGGCTCTGGAGTCTGCACTGGAACAACTGGCTGCCAACGCACAGCCCTGATAACGAAAACCCTGGCCTCAGTGGGCCGGGGTTAGAGAGAAACGTTCAGATACGTTTTTAAATTTCGCCCCCTGACCGAACCTTTGGGAGTTGATGATTAATGGATATCCGTAAAGTCAAGAAACTGATCGAGCTGCTGGAAGAGTCTGGCATCGACGAGCTGGAGATCAAGGAAGGCGAAGAGTCGGTCCGTATCAGCCGCCACAGCAAGACCCCGGCCGCCCAGCAGTTCTACGCACCGGCACCAATGGCTGCCGCGCCTGCCGCTGCTCCGGTTGCCGCTGCCGCTGCGCCAGCCGCCGAAGCCGCTGCTGCGCCAGCCCTGAAAGGCACCGTGATCCGTTCGCCAATGGTCGGTACCTTCTACCGCAAGCCTTCGCCGACCTCGCCGAACTTCGCTGAAGTTGGCCAGAGCGTGAAGAAAGGCGACACCCTGTGCATCGTCGAAGCCATGAAGATGATGAACCACATCGAAGCCGATGTTGGCGGTGTCATCGACGCCATCCTGGTGGAAGACGGCCAGCCGGTTGAGTTCGACCAGCCGCTGTTCACCATCGTTTGAATCGCGGAGAGCCAACGATGTCTGGGAAGCTCGAAAAAGTCCTGATCGCCAACCGTGGGGAAATTGCCCTGCGGATCCTGCGTGCCTGCAAAGAGCTGGGCATCAAGACCGTCGCCGTGCACTCCACTGCCGACCGTGAACTGATGCACCTGGGCCTGGCAGACGAGTCGGTCTGCATCGGCCCTGCATCGTCCAAGGATTCCTACCTGCACATCCCGGCGATCATCGCTGCCGCCGAAGTCACCGGCGCCACCGCGATCCACCCGGGTTACGGCTTCCTCGCGGAAAACGCCGATTTCGCCGAGCAGGTGGAAAAGTCCGGTTTCGCCTTCATCGGCCCGAAAGCCGACACCATTCGCCTGATGGGCGACAAGGTTTCGGCCAAGGACGCGATGATCAAGTCGGGCGTGCCAACCGTACCAGGCTCCGATGGCCCGCTGCCGGAAGACGAAGAGGTCGCCCTGGCGATCGCTCGTGACGTCGGCTACCCGGTGATCATCAAGGCCGCCGGTGGCGGTGGTGGTCGCGGCATGCGCGTGGTGCACAAGGAAGAGGACCTGATTTCCTCGGCCAAGCTCACCCGTACCGAAGCCGGTGCTGCCTTCGGCAACCCGATGGTCTACCTGGAGAAGTTCCTGACCAACCCACGTCACGTGGAAGTTCAGGTACTGTCCGACGGCCAGGGCAACGCCATCCACCTGGGCGACCGCGACTGCTCGCTGCAGCGCCGCCACCAGAAGGTGCTGGAAGAAGCCCCGGCCCCGGGCATCGACGAGAAGGCCCGCCAGGAAGTCTACAAGCGCTGCGTCGATGCGTGCATCGAGATCGGCTACCGTGGTGCAGGTACTTTCGAGTTCCTGTACGAGAACGGCCGCTTCTACTTCATCGAGATGAACACCCGCGTGCAGGTTGAGCACCCGGTGTCGGAGATGGTCACTGGCATCGACATCGTCAAGGAGATGCTGAGCATCGCCGCTGGCAACAAGCTGTCGTTCCGCCAGGAAGACGTGGTCATCCGTGGCCACTCGCTGGAGTGCCGGATCAACGCCGAAGACCCGAAGAAGTTCATTCCGAGCCCAGGCAAGGTGAAGCACTTCCACGCCCCGGGCGGCAACGGCGTACGCGTCGATTCGCACCTGTACAGCGGCTACTCGGTTCCGCCGAACTACGACTCGCTGATCGGCAAGCTGATCACCTACGGCAAGGACCGCGATGAAGCCATGGCGCGCATGCGCAATGCCCTGGACGAAATCGTCGTCGACGGCATCAAGACCAACATCCCGCTGCACCGCGACCTGGTGCGTGATGAAGGTTTCTGCAAAGGCGGCGTGAACATCCACTACCTCGAGCACAAACTGGCCAACCAGGAGTGATCGCGTTAGCGTGATGCACCAAAACCCCGGACTTGTTCCGGGGTTTTTTGTTGTCCGTCTTCAGGGATTTTGCGCCTGTGAGATCGAGCGCCGCCCGCGCGGCGCATCGCGAGCTGCTACGTCTGCTTTTGGCCAGTAACGCCTGTGGCAGATGCGCGCGACCGCCTCGTTGGTACGACGCGATAGTGTGCCGTGCACCAAGGCGTACGCGCGCAAATCCTCCAGGAATAATTGGCCCGAAACAAACGTAGGAGCGAGCGCAGCTCGCGATGCGCCGCGCGGGCGGCGCTCGGTCTCAAAGGCGCCGGAAATGTCGCGGCAAGCCCATGTCAGCCCTAACTCAATCCCCTCTTCATCCGCGGCATCTCGATCCGGTGCTCATGCACCCGCCGATACAAGGTCGCTCGCGATATCCCCAAAGCACGCGCCGCTTCCGCCGGTTTCCAGCGATGGCGGATCAGGGCATCGAGCAGCAACTGCCGAGCCGGGCTCGATACCCCGGCATCAGACACAGGTACGGCATCACCCCGCACCTCCTGCGGCAAGTTCTCCAGGCACACTTGCCCGCCCTCATTGACCGCACAGGCATACCGCAGCACCTGCCGCAGCTGGCGCAAATTCCCCGGCCAGCGGTACACCAGCAGTGCCTGTAACGCATCGTCGGCCAGCACCACCTCAACCCCGCAAGCCTCGGCCTCCTCAGCCAGCAACTGATGAATCAGACCTAATCGATCCTCCCGTTCCCTTAGCGGAGGCAACTCAAAGCGGGCATTGGCCAGACGGAAATACAGGTCCTCACGGAAACGCCCTTCCCTCACCATCCCCGCCAGGTCGCGGTGGGTCGCACAGATCACCTGGATATCCACCCGCTCCCGCCGCGCAGCGCCCAGCGGCGCCACTTCGCCTTCGGCCAGCACCCGCAGCAGGCGGGTCTGCAGGTGCAGCGGCATGTCACCGATTTCGTCGAGGAACAACGTGCCGCCATCAGCCTGCTGCAACAGCCCCTGCATGCCTTTGCTCGACGCACCGGTAAACGCCCCGGCGACATAGCCGAACAGCTCGCTCTCGATCAGGCTCTCGGGGATAGCTGCACAGTTCAGCGTGACGAACGGCCCTTCACGGCGCTGGCTCTGTTGGTGCAGCTGACGCGCGAAGACCTCCTTGCCGGCACCGGTCTCGCCCTGCACCAGCACTGCCAGGCTGCAATCCTTGACCCTTGTGGCCAACCGCAAGTGCTGTTCGATGCGCGCATCCTGCGCTTGCTGCAAAGGTTGCGTCCGGTTCCGCCACTGGGGCGCGCTGACTCGCCCATACAACCCGCCCCAACCCGGCAGGCGCTGGGCCGAGGCCTCGTTGGCGCGGCGCAGCTGGGCCATGTCGAACAGCTCACCGATGTGTTCGGGCAAACGTCCGTGCCTTGCCAGCAAGCGCTCGCGGGCCAGGCTGTTGATCGCCTTCAGGCGGCCATCGGCATCCCAGGCCAGCAGGTAGTCGGGCTGGCTCTCCACATAACCCGGCGTGCCATGGGCGCGCATCACCCAGTGGCCCTGGGCGCTATGCATGAAAAAGGCATTCTCGATCTCGCGCGCGGTCTGCTCCACCAGTTGCAGGATCAGGTGCTGGCTGCGGCGGTCGTCCGGTGATTGCAGGGCCGACACATCCAGCACGCCGAGCAGTTCGCCCTGTGGGTCGAATACCGGCGCCGCCGTGCAGGTCAGGCCGATGAAGGCGGCGCGAAAGTGATCGCGCTTGTGCACCGTGACCGGCGCCTTGCTGGTCAGTACCGCCGCCACGCCACAGGTGCCCTCTTCGCCCTCGGACCAGCAGGTACCCAGGTACAGGCCGGCCTTGCGGCAATCGTTGCGGATGGCCGATTCGACCCGGTAATCGATGGTGCGCCCCAAAGCATCGGTCAGCAGCACGCAATAGTCGGCGCCGCGCACCCGCGCATGCAGGCGAGCCACGGCATCGCTGGCAATGCGCAGGAACAGTTCGGCGCGTTCGCGGCATTCGTTGAGCAGGGTTTGGGACAGGATGCGCGGCCCCTGCTGGGACCCTGGGTCAAGACGGTACAGCTCCATGGAACGGCGCCATGAATCGAGGATCAGCGGCGGCACCGGCGCCTGGGGCAGGCGGTCGGCGTTCTTCAGCACCCGGCTGACGCAATCGACATGGGCTCGGGAGTTCGCGGCAAGCATGGGGCCTCCGGTTCCTGTTTGTTCTTGTCGTTGTGCGGCCATTAAGCGCTTGTCGGCATGCCCCGCAAAGCGCTGTGTGATTACCGGTGAGCTTGAGACGCAACGTCTCAGCCTCCCGGCAAACGCCCGACGATGCTGGCACGCAGCGTCTCAGGCAATGGCCACCGCAGTCTTGCCGGATAGCCATTTAACCGCTCTGCAACGGCCCTTGCAGGGCACGCAAAGAAAACTGGCACCCACCTTGCTCAAGCCTAGGCAAACAAGAACACGAGGTGTGCCATGCCGCAGCCTGCCCCGACCATCGGGATCATTGCCAACCCTGCCTCCGGCCGCGACCTGCGTCGCCTGACCAGCAACGCCGGGCTCTACTCCAGCACCGACAAGGCCTCGGTCATCCAGCGCCTGCTCGCCGCGTTTGGCGCCACCGGCGTCGCCGAGGTGCTGCTGCCCACCGACATGACCGGTATTGCTGCCGCCGTGCTCAAGGCCAGCCTCGGCCCCGTGGCGCAGGACCAGCACTGGCCGCGCCTGGAGCTGCTCGACCTGCCATTGACCCAGACTGTCAGCGACACCCGCCTGGCCACCCGGCAGATGGTCGAACGCGGCGTGGCGATGATCGCCGTGCTGGGCGGCGACGGCACGCACAAGGCCGTGGCGGCCGAGGCTGGGGACACGCCCCTGCTCACCCTGTCCACCGGCACCAACAACGCCTTCCCCGAACTGCGCGAAGCCACCAGCGCAGGCCTCGCTGGCGGCTTGCTCGCTGGCGGCCGGGTACCAGCCAGTATCAGCCTGCGCCGCAACAAGCGGCTGCTGGTGAAGGTACCGCAGCAACAGCTGTGCGAATGGGCGCTGGTCGAAGTGGCGGTGTCGCCGCAACGCTTCATCGGCGCTCGCGCACTGAGCCGCAGCGAAGACCTCAGCGAAATCTTCGCCTGCTTCGCCGAGCCCCACGCCATTGGCCTGTCCGCCCTCTGCGGGCTGTGGCAACCGGTGGCCCGCCAAGAACCCCACGGCGCCTGGGTACGGCTCAACCCCGGTGCCGAACAGGCCCTGCTCGCCCCACTGGCCCCCGGCCTGCTGCAAGGCTGTGGCATCACCGCCAGTGGCACGCTCAGCCCGGGCGTGGCCCATCGCCTGAGCCTCACTGCCGGCACCCTGGCCCTGGATGGCGAGCGCGAGATCGAGTTCGCCGAACACGACACCCCGACCATCACCCTCGACCTGCAAGGCCCGTTAACCGTCGACGTCGAGGCCGTGCTGGCACATGCCGCCCGTCATCACCTGCTGGCCGTCCCGCGCGGCCATCGGCTGCACCCTGCAACCCCGTGTTGAGACAACCCTGGAGAACAACAAGATGTCCACTCACCTCAGTTCAGAGCAATTGCTGCATGCCTATGAAGTGATGCGCACCATCCGCGCCTTCGAAGAACGCCTGCACGTGGAGTTCGCCACCGGCGAAATACCCGGCTTCGTCCACCTGTATGCCGGTGAAGAAGCCTCAGCCGCCGGGGTCATGGCGCACCTGCGCGACAGCGATTGCATCGCCTCGACCCACCGCGGCCATGGCCACTGCATCGCCAAGGGCGTCGATGTGTACGGCATGATGGCCGAGATCTATGGCAAGAAGACCGGCGTGTGCGGCGGCAAGGGCGGTTCGATGCACATCGCCGACCTGGAAAAAGGCATGCTCGGTGCCAACGGCATCGTCGGTGCCGGCGCGCCACTGGTGGCCGGCGCCGCCCTGGCGGCCAAGATCAAGGGCAATGACAACGTGGCCGTGGCCTTCTTCGGTGACGGCGCTTCCAACGAAGGCGCGGTGTTCGAGGCGATGAACCTGGCCTCGATCATGAACCTGCCGTGCATCTTCGTCGCCGAGAACAACGGCTACGCCGAAGCCACCGCCTCGACCTGGTCGGTGGCCTGCGACCACATCGCCGACCGCGCCGCCGGTTTCGGCATGCCAGGCGTGACCATCGACGGCTTCGACTTCTTTGCCGTGCACGAGGCCGCTGGCGCCGCCATCGAGCGCGCCCGTTCCGGGCAAGGCCCGTCGCTGATCGAGGTCAAGCTGAGCCGCTACTACGGCCACTTCGAAGGCGACGCACAGACCTACCGCGCCCCTGACGAGGTGAAGAACCTGCGCGAATCCCGCGACTGCCTGCTGCAGTTCCGCAACAAGACCACCCGTGCCGGCCTGTTGCAGGCGGCACAACTGGACGCCATCGACGCCCGTGTCGACGATCTGATCGAAGACGCCGTGCGCCGCGCCAAATCCGATCCCAAGCCGCAGCCCGCCGACCTGCTCACCGACGTCTACGTCAGCTACCCCTGAGCCCGGACAACAAGAACAACAGGAGAACCACCATGGCTAGAAAAATCAGCTACCAGCAGGCCATCAACGAGGCCTTGGCCCAGGAAATGCGCCGCGACACCAGCGTGTTCATCATTGGCGAAGACGTTGCCGGTGGCGCGGGTGCTCCGGGTGAGGATGACGCCTGGGGTGGCGTGCTCGGCGTCACCAAAGGCCTGTACCACCAGTTCCCGGGGCGCGTGCTCGATGCACCGCTGTCGGAAATCGGCTACGTCGGTGCCGCCGTCGGTGCCGCTACCCAAGGCCTGCGCCCGGTGTGCGAGCTGATGTTCGTCGACTTTGCCGGCTGCTGCCTGGACCAGATCCTCAACCAGGCCGCCAAGTTCCGCTACATGTTCGGTGGCAAGGCGGTCACCCCGCTGGTGATGCGCACCATGTACGGTGCCGGCCTGCGTGCTGCGGCCCAGCACTCGCAGATGCTTACCTCGCTATGGACCCACATCCCCGGCCTGAAGGTGGTCTGCCCGTCTTCGCCGTATGACGCCAAGGGCCTGCTGATCCAGGCAATCCGCGACAACGACCCGGTGATCTTCTGCGAGCACAAGCTGCTCTACAGCATGCAGGGCGAAGTGCCGGAAGAGGTGTACAGCGTGCCATTCGGCGAGGCCAACTTCCTGCGCGACGGCGACGACGTGACTCTGGTGACCTATGGGCGAATGGTCCACGTAGCCATGGAAGCGGCCAACAACCTCGCCCGCCAGGGCATCGACTGCGAAGTGCTGGACCTGCGCACCACCAGCCCACTGGACGAGGACAGCATTCTCGAAAGCGTGGAGAAGACCGGCCGCCTGGTGGTGATCGACGAAGCCAACCCGCGCTGCTCGATGGCCACCGATATCAGCGCACTGGTCGCGCAAAAGGCCTTCGCCGCGCTCAAGGGCCCGATCGAGATGGTCACTGCACCACACACCCCGGTGCCCTTCTCCGATGCCCTGGAAGACCTGTACATCCCTGACGCGGCGAAGGTCGAAGCGGCCGTGCGCAAGGTGATCGAAACTGCAAGGAGTGCCGCATGAGCCAGATCCATACCCTGACCATGCCCAAGTGGGGCCTGTCGATGACCGAGGGCCGGGTCGACGCCTGGCTCAAACAGGAGGGGGATGAAATCAGCAAGGGCGACGAGGTGCTGGACGTCGAGACCGACAAGATCAGCAGCAGCGTCGAGGCGCCGTTCAGCGGCGTGCTGCGCCGCCAAGTGGCCCGGCCCGACGAAACCTTGCCGGTAGGTGCACTGCTGGCCGTGGTGGTGGAAGGCGAAGCCGAGGAATCGGAAATCGATGCCGTGGTGCAACGCTTCCAGGCCGAGTTCGTCGCTGAAGGTGGTGCCGACCAGGCCCAGGGGCCGGCACCGCAAAAGGCCGAGGTGGCCGGGCGCCTGCTGCGCTGGTTCGAGCTGGGTGAAGGTGGCACGCCGCTGGTGTTGGTGCATGGTTTTGGCGGCGACCTCAACAACTGGCTGTTCAACCACCCGGCACTGGCGGTCGAGCGTCGGGTCATCGCCTTGGACCTGCCGGGGCATGGTGAGTCGGCCAAGGGCCTGGCTAAAGGTGATCTGGATGAGTTGAGCGAAACCGTGCTGGCCCTGCTCGATCATCTGGATATCGCCAAAGCCCACCTGGCCGGGCACTCCATGGGCGGCGCGGTCAGCCTGAATGTGGCGCGCCTGGCACCGCAGCGGGTGGCGAGCCTGAGCCTGGTGGCCAGTGCCGGGCTGGGCGAGGCGATCAATGGCCAGTACCTGCAAGGTTTCGTCGCCGCCGCCAACCGCAATGCGCTGAAGCCGCAGCTGGTGCAGCTGTTTGCCGACCCCGGTCTGGTGACCCGGCAGATGCTCGAGGACATGCTCAAGTTCAAGCGCCTGGAGGGCGTGGATCAAGCTTTGCGCCAGCTGGGGTCGGCGCTGGCTGACGGTGACCGCCAGCGGCATGACCTGCGTGGGGTACTGGGGCAGCACCCAGCGCTGGTGATCTGGGGGGCCGAGGACGCGATCATTCCGGCGGCGCATGCCGACGGGGTCGAGGCCGAGGTGCTGGTGGTGCCCGGGGTCGGGCACATGGTGCAGATGGAGGCGGCTGAGCAGGTGAACCAGCGGTTACTGGATTTCCTGCGCAAGCATTGACCCTTTTTGACTGTGTTCCGGCCTATTCGCGGGCAAGCCAGCTCCCACAGGGTCTCCACTGACCTTGAAAACCCTGGATAACCTGTGGGAGCGGGTTTACCCGCGAAGAAGGCGACGCGGTCTGCCAGCCCTGCTCTACAAACCCCCCGCACTCGCGTAAACTGCCAGGCTTCTCGCAGCCTCGGGCTGCCCCTGTCGATTTACCAAAGGTGCCCGCCATGCCTTGGCTGCAAGTACGCCTGGCCATCAGCCCGGAACAAGCCGAAACCTACGAAGACGCCCTGCTCGAAGTCGGCGCCGTATCGGTCACGTTCATGGACGCCGAAGACCAGCCGATCTTCGAACCCGACCTCAACACCACCCCGCTGTGGTCGCACACCCACCTGCTGGCCCTGTTCGAAGCCGACGCCGAGCCTGAAGCGGTATTCGCCCACCTGCAGCTGCTGACCGGCGCCGAACTGCCCGAGCACCAGGCCGAAGTGATCGAGGACCAGGACTGGGAACGCAGCTGGATGGACGGTTTCCAGCCGATGCGCTTTGGCCAGCGCCTGTGGATCGTGCCGAGCTGGCACGAGGCCCCGGAAAAGGACGCGGTCAACCTGCTGCTCGACCCGGGCCTGGCGTTCGGCACCGGCACCCACCCGACCACCGCACTGTGCCTGGAATGGCTCGACGGCCAGCAACTGCAAGGCACCCAGGTGCTGGACTTCGGCTGCGGCTCGGGCATCCTTGCCATCGCCGCCCTGCTGCTGGGCGCGCGTGAGGCCGTCGGTACCGACATCGACGTGCAGGCCATCGAAGCCTCCCGTGACAACGCCCAGCGCAACGGCATCGCCGACGAAAAGCTGGCGTTGTACCTGCCCGAGCACATGCCGGCCATGCAGGCCGACGTGCTGGTCGCCAACATTCTCGCCGGCCCGCTGGTGTCGCTGGCACCGCAGCTGTCCGGCCTGGTCCGCCCAGGTGGGCTGCTGGCCCTGTCGGGCATCCTCGCCGAACAGGGTGAGGAAGTGGCTGCCGCCTACGCTGCCGACTTCGATCTGGACCCGATCGTCGTACGCGACGGCTGGGTACGCATCAGTGGTCGGCGCCGCTAAGCGGGCCTAGAATAATTCTCTGCACAGCTCCCGGATCGCCGCATGACCGACAGTTTCGTCACCCAGTGCCCGCATTGCCAGACCAGCTTTCGCGTCACCCATCACCAGTTGAGCGTGGCTCGCGGCGTCGTGCGCTGCGGTCACTGCCTGCAGGTGTTCAATGCGGCCAAGCAGTTGCTGGAGCAGAACCGTGCCACGGCCGGTGTTGCCCCCGAGGTGCCACTACCCGCCGTGGTCGAACCGGTTGCCGCGCCTGAACCGGTCGCCAGCGAGCCGCCGCCGGTCGAGAAAGAGGACTGGGCCATCACCGCCCAGGCCCTGGATGAACTCGACCTGGACCAGGAGCTCGCCCGCCTCGAACGCCGTGGCGAACCTGCCGAACCCGGCCCGGATACCAAGGCCGGTGCCCTGCAGGCCCGTCGCGACGAACCGGCTACCGACGAGCACGATGATGAACTGTTCGGCACCGCGACCGACGACCGCCATGAACCGCTCGCTGCACATGACCCGGCGCCGGTGCTGCTGGACGAGCAGCCCCTGGAGCGGGAGCCGGGCGATCGCACCGAGCCGACCCTCGGTGGCAACCTGGACCTGGACCTCGACGACGAACCGCCGGCGCAACGCGCTGACGAGCCAGAGCCCACGCAGCGGCTCGATGAGCACGATGACGACGTCATTCACGAAAAGGGCCTGAGCGCCCGTGACGACGACACCGACCTCCATTTGTCAGCCCGCGATGACGACCCGCTGGAGCCGCTGCCCGGCGAACGCCTGGAGCCCGGCTTCACCGCCAAGCCTGAGCGCCCGTCACGCAAGGAGCCGCTGGTCGACGTGGTCGACGACCCGCTGCAGCTGGGCTGGGAGAAACCCCGGCCAAACTGGGGCAAGCGCCTGCTGTGGAGCTTCCTGACCCTGCTGGCCGCTGGCCTGCTGGCATTCCAGTACGTGTGGTTCCACTTCGACGAATTGGCCCGCCAGGACCAGTACCGGCCGACCTTCCAGCAACTGTGCCCGATGCTCGGCTGCCAGGTGCCGACCCGCGTCGATATCGGCCGGATCAAGAGCAGCAACCTGGTGGTACGCAGCCACCCGGACTTCAAGGGCGCGCTGATCGTCGATGCGATCATCTACAACCGCGCACCGTTCGCCCAGCCGTTCCCGCTGCTGGAGCTGCGTTTCGCCGACCTCAACGGCCAGCTGATCGCCAGCCGTCGGTTCAAGCCCAGCGAGTACCTGTCGGGTGAATTGGCCGGGCGCGGCGAAATGCCCAGCCAGACCCCGATCCACATCGCCCTGGATATTCTCGACCCAGGCCCCAAGGCCGTGAACTACAGCCTCAGCTTCCGCTCCCCGGAGTGACGAGCCAAGGCTGGCTGCCGGTTTGTCGGCGCCAGCACGCAGTCGCAAACCCTCGGGCATAAGGCCGCAGCTGTTCAGAATTTATCCAAATCCATCTTTATCCGGTCACCGAGAGCGGGTATCATGCCAACCCTTTTTCGGACTCCCATGATTCGGCCCCACAACAGGGAACACCTATGTCGGCGGTACGCATCGGCCCATACACACTACGCAACAACCTGATCCTCGCGCCCATGGCCGGGGTCACGGACCAGCCTTTCCGTACACTTTGCAAGCGCCTGGGCGCCGGCATGGTGGTGTCGGAGATGGTCAGCAGCGACATGAGCCTGTGGAACAGCCGCAAGTCCAGCCTGCGCCGCATCCATGAAGGTGATCCTGAGCCACGCTCGGTACAGATCGCCGGTGGCGATGCGCAGATGATGGCGGCGGCGGCCCGGGCCAATGTCGAGGCAGGCGCCCAGATCATCGATATCAACATGGGCTGCCCGGCAAAAAAAGTCTGCAACAAAGCTGCAGGCTCTGCTTTATTGAGAGATGAAGCTCTGGTCACCGAAATCCTCCACGCCGTGGTCGGCGCGGTGGACGTACCGGTGACGCTGAAAATCCGCACCGGATGGGACCGGGCGAACAAGAACGGCCTGAACGTGGCGAAGATCGCCGAACAGGCCGGTATCCAGGCGCTGGCGGTTCATGGCCGCACACGCGCCGACCTGTACACCGGCGAAGCCGAATACGACACCATCGCTGCCATCAAGCGGGCGGTGTCGATCCCGGTTTTCGCCAATGGCGATATCACTTCGCCAGAAAAGGCCCGGGCGGTGCTGGATGCCACCGGGGTCGACGGCTTGCTGATTGGCCGGGCTGCCCAAGGGCGGCCATGGATCTTTCGCGAGATCGAACATTTTTTGGGGACTGGCCAGCATTTGCCGGCCCCGCAGTTGGACGAAGTGGAACGCATCCTGCTGGAACACCTGGCCGCGCTGCATGCCTTCTATGGCGATGTGATGGGCGTACGTATCGCCCGCAAGCACGTGGGCTGGTACCTGGCAACACGACCCGGCGGCAAGGAGTTTCGCTCCCGGTTCAATGCTTTGGAAGACACACAAGCGCAGTGCGCCAACGTTCGCGCGTATTTCAGCGAACGTCGACAGAGCCTTGAGACAGAGGACGGACAAGGGGTGGCCGCATGACGATGATGACCGAGACATTAGTGAGTGGAACAACGCCCGTGAGCGACAACGCCAACCTCAAACAGCACCTCAACACGCCAAGCGAAGAGGGTCAGACCCTTCGTGACAGCGTCGAGAAGGCGCTGCACAACTACTTCGCACACCTGGAAGGCGCGACCGTCACCGACGTGTACAACCTGGTGCTCTCCGAAGTAGAGGCGCCCCTGCTCGAAAGCGTGATGAACTACGTGAAGGGCAACCAGACCAAGGCCAGCGAGATGCTCGGGCTCAACCGTGGCACCCTGCGCAAGAAGCTCAAGCAGTACGACTTGCTGTAAGCCAGAATCCCAATCAGAAAAGGCGGCCTCTGCGAAGAGACGCCTTTTTTGCTGACTCCACCGCGTTATTGGAACCCGAAATGACCGACCAGACTACCCGCCTGCCAGTCCGCCGCGCCCTGATCAGCGTCTCCGACAAGACCGGTATCCTCGAATTCGCCCGTGAGCTGCAACAGCTTGGTGTCGAGATCCTGTCCACCGGCGGCACCTACAAGCTGCTCAAGGACAACGGTGTGAACGCGGTGGAAGTGGCCGACTACACTGGCTTCGCCGAAATGATGGATGGCCGGGTCAAGACCCTGCACCCGAAGATCCACGGTGGCATCCTCGGCCGCCGCGGCACCGACGATGCCATCATGAACGAGCACGGCATCAAGCCGATCGACCTGGTTGCAGTCAACCTGTACCCGTTCGAAGCCACCATTTCCAAGCCTGGCTGTGACCTGCCGACCGCCATCGAGAACATCGACATCGGTGGCCCGACCATGGTCCGTTCGGCGGCCAAGAACCACAAGGATGTCGCCATCGTGGTCAACGCCAGCGACTACGCCGGCGTGCTGGAAGGCCTCAAGGCCGGCGGCCTGACCTACGCCCAGCGCTTCGACCTGATGCTCAAGGCGTTCGAGCACACTGCCGCCTACGACGGCATGATCGCCAACTACATGGGCACCATCGACCAGGCCAAAGAGACCCTGAGCACCGAAGCGCGCAGCGAGTTCCCGCGCACCTTCAACAGCCAGTTCGTCAAGGCCCAGGAAATGCGCTACGGCGAGAACCCGCACCAGAGCGCGGCGTTCTACGTTGAAGCCAAGAAAGGCGAAGCCAGCATCTCCACTGCCGTGCAGCTGCAGGGCAAGGAACTGTCGTTCAACAACGTGGCTGACACCGACGCCGCGCTGGAATGCGTAAAGAGCTTCGTCAAGCCGGCCTGCGTCATCGTCAAGCACGCCAACCCGTGCGGCGTGGCTGTTGTACCTGAAGACGAAGGCGGCATCCGCAAGGCCTACGACCTGGCCTACGCCACCGACACCGAGTCGGCGTTCGGCGGCATCATCGCCTTCAACCGCGAGCTGGACGGCGAAACCGCCCAGGCCATCGTCGACCGTCAGTTCGTCGAAGTGATCATCGCGCCGAAAATCTCCCAGGCTGCCCGCGACGTGGTAGCGGCCAAGCAGAACGTACGTCTGCTGGAATGCGGCGAGTGGCCAGCTGAGCGCGCTGCTGGTTGGGATTTCAAGCGCGTCAACGGTGGCCTGCTGGTGCAGAGCCGCGATATCGGCATGATCACCGCCGATGACCTGAAGATCGTCACCAAGCGTGCACCGACCGAGCAAGAGATCCACGACCTGGTCTTTGCCTGGAAAGTGGCCAAGTTCGTCAAGTCCAATGCCATCGTCTACGCCAAGCAACGCCAGACCATCGGTGTCGGCGCCGGCCAGATGAGCCGCGTCAACTCCGCGCGCATCGCCGCCATCAAGGCCGAGCATGCCGGCCTGCAGGTGCAGGGTGCGGTCATGGCATCGGACGCGTTCTTCCCGTTCCGTGATGGCATCGACAATGCGGCTAAAGTGGGTATCAGCGCCGTGATCCAGCCGGGTGGTTCGATGCGTGATGCTGAAGTCATCGCTGCTGCCGACGAGGCAGGCATCGCGATGGTCTTCACCGGTATGCGCCACTTCCGCCACTGATTTACGGCAATCGGCCGCACTGAAGCAGGCATCTGCTGCGTTGGGGCCGGTTCCGCTGATGCTCATTGCCAGAAGGCAACTCCGCTCATCGGAACCGGCCCCGCCTTGCATCTACCTGCTTCATTGCGACCTCGCACAGCGAGAGGCCATGCCTCTCGTTCGACAGATTTCGAGGTTTTGACATGAAAGTTTTGATCATCGGCAGCGGCGGCCGTGAGCACGCCCTGGCCTGGAAAGTCGCCCAGGACCCACGCGTCGAGAAGGTCTTCGTTGCCCCGGGCAACGCCGGCACCGCCATCGAGCCAAAATGCGAGAACGTCGCCATCGACGTGTGCGCGCTGGAGCAACTGGCTGACTTCGCCGAACAGAACGTCGACCTGACCATCGTCGGCCCGGAAGCGCCGCTGGTGATCGGCGTGGTCGACCTGTTCCGCAGCCGTGGCCTGGACTGCTTTGGCCCGACCAAGGGCGCGGCCCAGCTGGAAGGCTCCAAGGCCTTCACCAAGGACTTCCTGGCGCGCCACAAGATCCCGACCGCCGACTACCAGAACTTCACCGAGATCGAGCCGGCCCTGGCCTACCTGCAGGAAAAAGGCGCACCGATCGTGATCAAGGCCGACGGCCTGGCCGCGGGCAAGGGCGTGATCGTCGCCATGACCCTGGAAGAAGCAGAAGCCGCCGTGCGTGACATGCTGGCCGGCAACGCCTTTGGCGAAGCGGGTTCGCGTGTGGTCATCGAAGAGTTCCTCGACGGCGAGGAAGCCAGCTTCATCGTCATGGTCGACGGCCACAACGTGCTGCCAATGGCCACCAGCCAGGACCACAAGCGCGTCGGCGACCAGGACACCGGCCCGAACACCGGCGGCATGGGCGCCTACTCCCCTGCCCCGGTGGTTACCCCGGACGTACACCAGCGCGTGATGGATCAGGTGATCTGGCCGACCGTGCGCGGCATGGCCGAGGAAGGTAACGTCTACACTGGCTTCCTGTATGCCGGCCTGATGATCGACAAGGCGGGCAACCCCAAGGTCATCGAGTTCAACTGCCGCTTCGGCGACCCTGAGACCCAGCCCGTCATGCTGCGCCTGGAGTCGAGCCTGGTGCTGCTGGTCGAAGCCGCCTTCGCCAAGGCGCTGGACAAGGTCGAAGCACAGTGGGACCCGCGCCCGAGCCTGGGTGTGGTGCTGGCTGCCGGCGGTTACCCGGGCGACTACGCCAAGGGCGACGTGATCAACGGCCTGGATGCCGCGGCCAAGATCGAAGGCAAGGTGTTCCATGCCGGTACTTCGCTGAAAGACGGCCAGGTCGTCACCAACGGCGGCCGTGTGCTCTGCGCCACCGCCATGGGTGCCAGCGTTGCCGATGCCCAGCAGCAGGCCTACCGCCTGGCCAAGGAAGTGAGCTGGAACGGCAGCTTCTACCGCACCGACATCGGCTACCGGGCCATCGCCCGCGAGCGCGGTGAACACCAGCAGTAAGTTGTACCGGGTTGCCGCAGCGCACCACAGCACCTTGCGCCTGCGGTATCCGGCTCGTCGACAGGGCCCCGAGGGGCCTTGCCTTCGACTTGGCGCGCCGCGCATAGTTAGTATCTGGCACATCGGCTAGGAAGGGATCTCGTAGTGCGTCGGCTTCGGATTGCCACAGCTCTGATCGTCAGCTTGCTGACCCTGTTCTGCCTGCTGCCGGCTTCGGCCGAACAGGGCGGAGGCTGGTCGGTTCTGCTCGATGAACAGGCCAACCTGCAATTGAGCGACGTGCGCTCCGATCGCTATCGCAGCCAGTTCAGCCCGACCACCCTTGGCGAGCTCGATGCGGCACCGGCCGAGCAGGCCCTGTGGTTGCACTATCGCCTGGAACCGGGTGACCAGGAGCAGCTGCTGCGCATTTTCGCCCCCGACCTGTCCCGCCTCGATCTGTACGCCCTTGATGGCGACAGGCTGCTGCGCCAGTTGCACCATGGCCGCCAGGCCGGCAATGGCAGCCCGACCCTGCGTGGCAGCGACCACGTATTATCCTTGCCCAACAGCCAGCACTCGCTGGACATCTACCTGCGCCTGGTCTCGGAGCACCAACTGCGCCCGGCGATAAGCCTGGAGCCTGCAGCGGTAGCTGCCTCCGACCATAGCCAACCGTTGCTGTTCGGCATGCTGTTCGGCGGCCTGGTGATGCTCATCCTGCACAACCTGATCCGCTTCCTCTACACCCGTTCAAGCACCACGCTGTATCTCGCCCTGTACCACGGGCTGATGATGCTCAGCGGCCTGATCCTGCTCAACCTCAGCGGCCCGTGGTGGCACCTGTGGCACAGCGCGCAAACCCCCGCCGCCTACCTGACCCTGGTGCTGGCCGGGCTGTCAGGGCTGTATTTCACCCAACATTTCTTCGCCCCCCGCAACTCACCGCGGCTTAATCGCCTGCTGCAGGGCGAAATGCTGGTCGCTGCGGTCAGCGGCCTGATCCTGCTGTTCATCGACACCTTGCCGCTCAACCTGATGACCTATGCCCTTTTGGCCATCGGCAGTGTGACCATGCTGCTGGCCAGCAGCTACCACTGGTACAGGGGCTATGCACCCGCACGCCTGTTCAGCATCGCCATGCTGGTGTTCAACCTTGGCGGCCTGGTACTGCTGCCGGCCCTGCTCGGACTGACCCGCACCTCGACACCCTGGCTGCTGTGCATCCTCCTGGGCATGACGGTGGTCAGCGGCCTGCTGCTGAACCTGGCCGTCAGCGAGCGCCTGCGGCGCATCAGCGAAGAACGCTTCAGTGCCAGCCGTGCACTGGCAGCCAGCGATGCCGAGATCAACGCGAAGGCAGAGTTCCTGGCCAAGATCAGCCACGAAATCCGTACCCCCATGAATGGTGTGCTGGGCATGACCGAGCTGTTGCTCGGCACGCCGCTGTCGGTCAAGCAGCGCGACTATGTGCAGACCATCCACAGCGCCGGCAACGAGCTGCTGACGCTGATCAACGAGATTCTCGACATTTCCAAGTTGGAGTCGCGGCAGATCGAACTGGATGACGTGCAGTTCGACCTGAACGCCCTGATCGAAGACTGCCTGAACATTTTCCGCGCCAAGGCCGAGCAGCAGAACATCGAGCTGATCAGCTTCACCCAGCCGCAGGTGCCGCGGGTCATCAGTGGTGATCCGACACGCCTGCGCCAGGCGCTGTCGAGCCTGCTGGAAAATGCCCTGAAGAACACTTCCCAGGGCGAGATCCTGCTGGTGGTGGCGCTGGACCAACGCGGCGAGATTCCGCGCCTGCGCATTGCCGTGCAGGACAGTGGCGAGCCGCTGCCTGCTGCCGAGCGCGAGGCCTTGCTGCAGGCCGAACTGCACAGCCACCACTTCCTCTCCAGCAACAAGCTCGGCGGCCACCTGGGGCTGGTCATTGCCAAGCAGCTGATCGGCCTGATGCAAGGCGAGTTCGGCATCAAGAGCAGCACCAGCATGGGCAACACCCTGTGGCTGACCTTGCCGCTCGACCCGTCACGCCTGGAGCAGCCACCGGCCGACCTGGACGGCCCGTTGCGCGACGCCCGGGTCCTGGTGGTGGACGACAACGACACCTGCCGCAAGGTACTGGTGCAGCAATGCAGCGCCTGGGGCATGAATGTCAGCGCGGTGCCGTCCGGCAAGGAAGCGCTGGCCCTGCTGCGAACCAAGGCGCACCTGCGCGACTACTTCGACGCCGTATTGCTGGACCAGAACATGCCAGGCATGACCGGCATGCAGCTGGCGGCCAAGATCAAGGAAGACCCGAGCCTGAACCACGACATCCTGGTGGTGATGCTCACTGGCATCAGCAACGCGCCCAGCAAGGTCATCGCGCGCAATGCCGGGGTCAAGCGCATCCTTGCCAAACCGGTTGCCGGCTATACGCTCAAGACCACCCTGGCCGAAGAACTGGCCCAGCGCGGCCACGAGCAGGCCGTGCCGGCTACGCTACCCGGCGCGCAAGGCACCCTTGAGCTGCCGAGCGACTTCCGTGTGCTGGTGGCCGAAGACAACAGCATCTCGACCAAAGTCATCCGCGGCATGCTCGGCAAGCTCAACCTGGAGCCCGACACCGCCAGCAACGGCGAGGAGGCCTTGCAGGCGATGAAGGCACAGCGTTACGACCTGGTGCTGATGGACTGCGAAATGCCGGTGCTGGATGGTTTTTCCGCGACTCAGCAGCTGCGCGCCTGGGAAACCACCAACCAGCGCCAGCGCACCCCGGTGGTGGCGCTGACCGCGCATATACTGGCAGAGCACAAGGAACGCGCGCGGCTGGCCGGCATGGACGGGCACATGGCCAAGCCGGTCGAGCTGTCGCAATTGCGCGAGTTGATCCAGTACTGGGCCAATCAGCGCGAAGCCAAAGCTGACCCAGTACAGACTTCTTGACCCAACCGAACGCACGCCTACACACCACGCTTCTCACTCAAGGACCATCCCATGCTCCACGAGTTGTTCAGTGTCTACCTGAAGATGCTGGTGCTCTATAGCCCGTTCTTCGTGCTGTCGTGCTTCATCAGTTTGACCCGTGGCCACTCCAGCAAAGAGCGCAAGCAACTGGCCTGGAAGGTCGCCTTTGCCGCGCTGGTGGCCAGCGTGCTGCTGTACCTGTTCGGCAGGGTGATCTTCGGTATTTTCGGCATCACCGCCGACGCCTTCCGCATCGGTGCCGGCAGCGTGCTGTTCATTTCGGCGTTGAGCATGGCCCAGGGTAAACCGGCTGTGCAGGCCGACAACGTGCAGCAGGACGTGACCATCGTGCCGCTGACCATCCCGCTCACTGTCGGCCCCGGCACCATCGGTGCACTGCTGGTGATGGGCGTGGGCCAACCGCACTGGGACGACAAGCTGCTGGCCATCGTCAGCATCGCCCTGGCCAGCTTCACCGTAGGCCTGGTGCTGTACCTGTCGCACGGCATCGAAAAACTGCTCGGGGACCAGGGCCTGCAGATCGTCAGCCGCTTGATGGGGCTGTTCGTCTGCGCCCTGGCGGCGCAGATCATCTTCACCGGGATCAAGGGCTACCTGCTCGGTTAGCCCTCGGACTCAGGGCGCGACCGGGTACCAGCGCGGGGTGTAGACCCACTGCCCACCCTCGACGCGAGCAAAGGTGCAGGTGGTCGACGAACCCACCAGCACCATCGTGCGCATGTCGACCATCTCGGGCGTCAGCTCGGCCAGCGTCACCACCCTCAGGGTCTGCCCTGGCCTGCCGATATCACGGCCCAGCACCACAGGCGTCTGCCCGTCGCGGTGCCGGCGCACAACCTCCAGCGCAACACCGAGTTGATGCGGTCTGGATTTGGAGATCGGGTTGTAGAAGGCCAGCACCAGATCCGCCTGGGAAGCCAGGTCCAGGCGTTTTTCGATGATCGACCAGGGCTTGAGGTTATCCGACAGCGACATCACGCAGAAGTCGTGCCCCAATGGCGCGCCGGCTTGTGCGGCGGTTGCCAGCGAAGCCGATACGCCTGGCAGGATCTCCAGGTCCACCCGATGCCAGGCGGGGTCCGTAGAGGCATGCAGGGCTTCCAGCACCGCGGCGGCCATGGCGAACACACCCGGGTCGCCTGAGGACACCACTACCACCGAACGCCCCTGGGTCGCCAGCTCGAAGGCATGCCGGGCACGCTGCATCTCTTCACGGTTATCGGTGCAGTGCTGCACCTGATCGTCACGGAACGGCCCAGCCATGCGCACGTAGGTCTCGTAGCCGAGGATGTCCTCGGCACGCGCCAGTTCGGCTTTTACCGCCGGCACCATCAGCTCGGCCGCACCAGGGCCCAGGCCGATCACCGCCAGGCGACCACGCTTGCGACCCAGGCGCGCCGTGTCGACCGGCAGTGGGGCCGATGCGATCACCAGGCCCGACTGTTCGATAAGGCGAGCCTCGGGCAACGCCTCGGCCGCCATGCTGGCCAACGTGCCGTTCATTGCCGCGAAGCGCAGCACGACACCCAGTTCTGCCGCGGCCTCGTGCAAGGATGGCTCGGCCATCGCCTGCTCGGCGACCAGCAGGCAAGCCAGGGAGGGCTCGGCAATGCCGGCCTCACGCAAGGCGCCGCGCACTTGCTCGGCCAGACCAGGCCCGCCTGCAGCGAGCGCCACCACCACGGAGCGTGGGTGGATCAGCAGTTCGTCACGGCTGGCCACGCGCGCATCACAACCAACATGGATGGTGCGCCGGGCCGTGTCACTGGCGGGCAACTGCGCCTGCGCAAGCCAGGGTGCGTCCCCCTCGACACGTACGCTTTCGCCGGCCAGCAGGTCGGAGACAAAGCGCTTACCCTGTTCGAGGTCTGCCAGGGCATAGCCCTCGGGCGGGTTGAGCAGGCAAGTGCCGAAGCGTAGTTCGCCACTGGTGGTGATTGCAGCCGCCACACCCAGAGCCTCGCCGAGCTCACGTGCCATGCCATTGACCCCGCTCAGGCCACCCAGCAATGGCACCACTGCACTACCGTCCTCGGCCACGGCTAACACTGGCGGTTCCGCACCTTTCTCATCGAGCAGGCTGGCCAGGCTGCGGATGACGATGCCGGCGGCGCACAGGGCGATGATCGGGACGGCCTGCTGGTACAGCACGCGCAAGGTATCGCCGAAGCCGTCGTAATACTGATCGGCACCCTCGACCCGGCCACGCAAACCGTGGATGGTCGCCTGTGGATAACGTTGCTGGATGCGCTGCGCCGTAGCCAGGCTGCCGCCGCCCAGAATGACGATGGCAGGCGCCTGTTGCCTGTTCAGCCCTGCCATTTTTCCCCCGGCACGATGATCAGCGAGAAGTACGGTGAGGACTGCGGGTCCACGTTATCCAGTGGCACGATCTTCTGGTTGGCCATGGTCGCCCGCTCGACATACAGCGCACGCCCGTCCAGGCCCAGTTCGCCCAGCACCTGGCGCACCTTGGGGAAGTTGCGGCCAAGCTTCATGATCACCGCCGCATCGGCATCTGCCAGCCGGCGCTTGAGCTCTTCGGCGGGCAGTACGCCCGACAGTACCGACAGGCTCTGGTTGCGATACACCAGTGGCGCGCCCAGTACCGACGCGCCACCGAGCATCGAACAGACGCCCGGGACCACTTCGGCCTCATGCTGCCGGGCCAGGCGGTCATGCAGGTACATGTAAGAGCCGTAGAAGAACGGGTCACCTTCGCAGATCACGGCCACATCGCGACCGGCATCCAGGTGCTCGGCCACCTGTACGGCCGCTTCATCGTAGAAATCGCTGATCACTTGTTCGTAGGACAGCGGCGCGGGCAGTGCCTCAGTAGTCACCGGGTATACCAAAGGCAGCAAGGTCTGCTCGGCTTGCAGGTGTGCCTCAATGATGCCGAAGGCGTTGCCGCGTTTGCCCTTGGCCACGAAATACGCCACCACTGGCGCCTCGCGCAGCAGCCGCAGTGCCTTGACGGTGATCAGTTCAGGGTCGCCGGGGCCTACGCCCAGGCCCAGCAGTCGTCCGCGCACCATCACTCCACCTCCGTGGCCAGGGCGTTGACCGCAGCAGCGGCCATCGCGCTACCGCCCAGGCGGCCCTGCATGATCACGAACGGCACGCCACGGCTGTCGGCGGCAAGCATTGCCTTGGACTCGGCAGCGCCGACGAAGCCAACCGGGAAGCCAAGGATCAAGGCGGGCTTTGGCGCCCCGGCATCGATCATCTCCAGCAGGTAGAACAGCGCAGTCGGGGCATTGCCGATCACCACCACGCTGCCTTCCAGGTGCGGACGCCACAGCTCCAGGGCCACGGCGGAACGGGTGTTGCCGGCATCCTTGGCCAGGCCTGGCACGCTCGGGTCGCGCAGGGTGCAGATCACCGGATTGTTGGCGGGCAGGCGCGCGCGGGTGATGCCTTCGGCAACCATGTGCGCGTCGCAGAGGATCGGCGCGCCGTTGGCCAGGGCTTCACGACCGGCGCGGCCGGCCCCTTCGGAGAACTGCAGGCCGTCGATGGCGTCGACCATACCGCAGGCATGGATCACGCGCACGGCGAGCTTTTCCAGGTCTGCGGGGATCCGCTCGAGCCGGGCTTCCTCACGGATGATCCGGAAGGAATTGCGATAGATCTCCTGACCATCGCGGATGTAATCAATCATCAAGGTGCTCCGTCGGCAGGGCGAGCATGGCGCCTGCTTCATTCAAGGTAAGGTCGGAGGCGCGCAGGGCACCCAGGCCCGGCAGGTGCGCGTCACGCAAATAGAGGTCATAGCGGCCCGGTGAACGGGCCAGCAAGGTGGCCGGGGCGACATGGGCCACGGCACAGGAACGGGGGCAGCCGGACAAATGCACGCTGCCGGGCACGCCACTGCCCAGCAGCGCCGCCAGCTCGACTGCATCGGCCTTGGTGTCGGCCTGGGCCTTGGCGCAGCCACTGCTGCCGGTGCAGGCAACCACGCGCGCCAGGGGCTCATCGGCCTGGCAGAGCAGGCCCAGTGCCGACAGCTCGACGCGGGCCTGACCGAGGTCGGATGAGGCGATGTTGGTCAGCATCAGGCTTTGCCACGGGGTCAGGCGCAGGCTGCCATCCCCCCATTGGCGGGCCACCCGGGCAGCGCCACGCAACATGGCCGGTGACAGGCGGCCCAGCGGCGGCGCGACGCCCAATGCCATGCCCTTGTGCTGCGCCACGGCACCCAGCCACGGGCGTTGCGCGCCTTCACGCCGCCACCCAAGCACGGCCGCATCGCGGCGGAGTTGCAAGCCGAGACCGTCGATGAAGACATCGACCTGGCAACCTTCCAGCAACTGGCGCATGCGCGACTGCTCCGGGCTGGCCAGATCGAGGAATCGATCGAGCATCGCGCGCACCAGCGCCAGCCCCTGCTCCAGCGGCACCGCGCCCAGGACCTGGCCATCGGCCGGGCAGCTGGCCAGGCCAAATGCCAGCCAGTCGCGCTGCTCCAGGCGCAGTGCCGAGAGCCACAGGTCGTGAGGGTGATCGAGCATCGCCACGCCTTCACCCCCATCGAGCTGCACGGCGAACTTGGCCGACAACTGATGGAAGCGCGGCGTACCTTGCAGCAGGTCGAGGATCTGCCCGGCCAGGGGGCGTACATCCAGCAGCATCGACGGGTCATGACCAGCCAGCGGACTGAGCATCAGGTTGCGCACGTCATCGCTGGCCGCGTCACGCGGACCGAGGCCGGCGGCCAGCAGGCTTTCGACCAACCCGGCATGATCGCTGCCGATACCGCGGATCTGCAGATTGCCGCGGTTGGTGGCCTCGATCACCCCGCCCGCAAAATGCTCGGCTGCCGCCGACACCGCCTCGGCCTGGTCGGCCAGCAGCAGGCCGCCGGGCAGCTTGATGCGGCAGATGCCACCGTCACGGGCGCTGACGATGCGCCACAACCCCGGGCAAGCCGAGGGACGGGGTGATACTACGAGGGTGTTGGATGGCGTCAAAGGGGCGTCCGGCAATCGCTGAAAATGCGCTTGAGTGTAGAAGGCGCGGTATTATGCCTGCTTTGTCCGACGGCATGAAAAGCCGGTGGTCGAGCGTCAACAGCGATTGAGCAAAAATTATGGGGGCGCTGGGCAGCCCCAGACCCCGAAGAGGTATCAATGACCCCCTGGCTGACAGTAGTAGGCATCGGCGAAGACGGCTTCAGCGGCCTGGGCAAGCAGGCCCGGCGCGCCCTGCTGGGCGCCACGCGGATCATCGGCAGCCCTCGCCAATTGGCCCTGCTGCCGCGTTGCATCAGCGCCGCGCGGCAAGACTGGCCAACGCCATTCTCCCTCGCCCCGGTACTGGCACTGCGCGGTGAGCCGACCTGCGTACTGGCCAGCGGCGACCCGATGTTCTTTGGCGTCGGCGCCAGCCTGGCGCGGCAGGTGGCGGCCAAAGAAATGCAGGTGCTGTCGATGCCCTCCTCTTGCGCCCTGGCCGCCGCCCGCCTGGGCTGGCCACTGCAGGACGTGCAGGTGGTATCGGTGGTCGCACGCCCCTTGGCGGCGCTCAATGCCCACCTGTACAGCGGCCAGCGCCTGCTGGTGCTGAGCAATGACGGCGATAGCCCTGCAGCCATCGCTGCACTGCTGCGCGAGCGCGGCTTTGGGCCCAGCCGCCTGCACGTGCTGGAGCACCTCGGGGGTGCGGCCGAGCAGCACCTCTGCGGCACAGCCAATGACTGGCCGCACAGCCAACGCGCCGCCCTCAACCTGGTCGCCATCGAATGCCTTGCCAGCCCGGATGCCGTGCGCCTGCCGCGCGTGCCCGGGCTGCCAGACAGCGCCTTCCGCCATGACGGCCAGCTGACCAAGCGCGACGTGCGCGCCATCACCCTGGCGCGCCTGGCGCCACAACCCGGTGAGTTGCTGTGGGATGTCGGCGCCGGTTGCGGCTCGATCGGCATCGAATGGATGCGCGCTCATCCGGCCTGCCGCACCCTGGCTATCGAAGCCGACGAGGGTCGGCAGGGCTTCATCGAATACAACCGCGATGCCCTCGGCGTACCGGGCCTTCTGCTGGTTCGCGGCAAGGCACCCGACGCCCTGGCCGAACTGGAACGCCCAGATGCCATTTTCATTGGTGGCGGTGTCACTCGCGAAGGTGTGTTGCCGCTGTGCTGGGAACGCTTGCGCCCCGGTGGGCGGTTGGTGGCCAATGCGGTGACCCTGCAAAGCGAACTGGCCTTGGCGCACTTCCGTGAACAGCACGGTGGCGAGCTGACCCGAATCCACGTAGCTCAGGCTCAGCCGTTGGGTGCCTTCGACACTTGGCGCCAGGCGTTGCCGATCACCTTGCTCGACGTGGTGAAACCCCTCGATGCGTGAAGAAACCCGCGAGCAACCCGCGCCCCTGCGCAGCGGCCTGACCACCGGTAGCTGCGCCACCGCCACCAGCCTTGCCGCTGCCAAGTTGCTGTTGACCGGCCAGTGCGACGACGCGGTGAACATCACCCTGCCCAAGGGCAAGGTGGTGCAGATGCGCCTGGAATTCTGCCGCCTGGTCGGCGAGCGCGCCGAAGCAGGCACGCTAAAAGATGCCGGCGACGATCCTGACGTCACCCACGGCGCTCTGCTCTACAGCCAGATCCGCCTGCAGGCCCAACCTGGCATACGCTTCGTCGCGGGCTCTGGCGTCGGTACCGTCACCCGCCCCGGCCTGGTGCTGGCAGTGGGTGAACCGGCGATCAATCCGGTGCCACGGCGGATGATCAGCGAGCACCTGCGGCAGTTGGCCGACGACTGCGGCTATCCGGGCGGCTTCGAGGTCACGGTCAATGTGCAAGGCGGTGAGGCGCTGGCACTGAAGACCATGAACCCGCGCCTGGGCATCCTCGGCGGGCTGTCGATCCTCGGCACCAGCGGCATCGTCCGGCCGTTTTCCTGCTCGGCGTACATCGCCTCGATCCACCAGGGCATCGACGTCGCCCACACCAACGGCTACACCCATATCGCTGCCTGCACCGGCAACGCCAGCGAAGACACCATGCGCCGGGTCTACAACCTGCCCGAGATCGCCCTGATCGAAATGGGCGACTTCGTCGGCGCAGTGCTCAAGCACGTGCGCAAAGTGCCGGTGCCACGCCTGACCCTGTGCGGCGGTTTCGGCAAGATCAGCAAGCTGGCTGCCGGCCACATGGACCTGCACAGCCGCCACTCGAGCATCGACCTGCCACAGTTGGCCGGCTGGGCAGCGGACATCGGCGCCGACGCCGAGCTGCAAACGGCCATCATTGCCGCCAACACCAGCCAGCAGGCCCTGGCCCTGGCGCACGCCGCAGGCATCGCCCTGGGCGATGCGGTATGCGCCCATGCCCTGGCGTTCGCCCGCAGCGTGGTACCGGCTCAGGTACAGGTCGAAGTGTTCGCCATCGACCGCCAGGGCGGCATCGTCGGCAAGGCAGGTGTGCAATGAGCCACCGTATCCTGCTGCTCGGCGGCGTCACCGAAGCCTTGGCCATCGCCCGCCAGCTCGGCCCCGAGCACGTCTACAGCCTGGCCGGTATCGGCCGCGTGCCGCAGGACCTCACGTGCCAGGTACGGGTCGGTGGCTATGGTGGCGCCGAGGGCCTGGCAGCCTACCTGGGTGAAGCTGGCATCAGCCTGCTGATCGACGCCACCCACCCCTACGCCGCGCAGATCAGCCGTAATGCTGCCAGCGCCGCACAGGCTGCCGGCATCCCCTGCTGGGCCCTGCGTCGCCCGGCCTGGCAGGCGCAGCCGGGGGACGACTGGCGCGAGGTGGACAACTGGGCTGGCCTGATCGAAGCGCTCAAGCCGTTCAAGCGACCACTGTTCACGCTCGGCCGCGAGCCACTGCAGCATCTTGAGGAGATTCCGCCGGAGCAGTTCTGGACCTTGCGAGCGCTGGAAGCCTGCGCGGGCAATGAGCGCTGTGAGGTCATCGGCGCACGTGGGCCGTTTCAGATCGAAGACGAACGAGCATTGTTCGAGCGGCGCCGCATCGACGTGCTGGTGAGCAAGAACAGCGGCAGTGTGGCGACCGAACCAAAACTCGACGTGGCACGGGAACGCGGGGTGCCAGTGCTGATACTGAAGCGCCCTGTGTTACCTGTGGTGGATCGGGAGTTCACATCCTCAGCTCAATTGACTACAGCACTTTCAGACTTTTCCGTCCGCCCATGAAGTGGCCCAGTGCCGCTCCACTGCCTTAAACTTCGGCCTCCCCTCCGGAAGGCGTTGTTCATATGGAAATGCAATGGTGGATCTGGCTGGTCTTCGGTATCGGCCTGATCCTGCTCGAACTGGTCCTGCCGACGTTCTTCATCATCTGGTTCGGCATCGGTGCCGTGCTGGTTTCGCTCATCGCCCTGGCCGCCCCCGCCGTGCAACTGGATATGCAGGTGCTGCTGTGGGTGCTGTTCTCCTCGGTGACCACGTTCCTCTGGTTCAAGCTGTTCAAGCGCAAGCAACCGGACGTGCGCTGGACCGCCGACAGCGTAATCGGTGAAGTCGGGCTGCTGACCAGCAGCGTCTCATCATTCCAGAAAGGCCGCGTGCGCTTCCACAAGCCGCTGCTGGGCAACGAGGAATGGACCTGCGCCGCAGACGGCGACATCCCGGCAGGCGAGCGTGTGCGCCTCGTCGCCATCGAAGGCAACACCGCCCGGGTCGTCCGGGCCTGAATTGGCATTTGAAACGAAGTTTGCATCATGACCAGTCTCGTCGTCGTCGGCGCCCTCGCTCTGTTCGTCCTGATCACCGTGTTCAAGGGGGGGCGCATCGCGCCCCAGGGCGAGGAATGGATCGTCGAGCGCCTGGGCCCACAACACCCTCAAGCCAGGCCTGAACATCGTCATCCCGTACATGGACGTGGTCGCCTATCGCCTGCCGAACGAAACCGTACCAGCCATGTAACTGCTGGGTGAGCGTTATGTGGGGGCCATGGAGAACCTCGCCAGCAGCAACAATGCCAAGGGTGTGGTGCTGCCAGCGGACCTGCAGGAGACCGTGCGTGGGCTGATAGGGCGCAACAAGGCCTGAGCTTGCCGGGGGCTGCTGTGCAGCCCCAATGCCTGGCGCCTGCGTCACTTCACCGCACCCCAGCATTTTTACCTATACTCCGCCTTACAATACCGCCCACGATTCCTGACCGGATCTCTCCATGCCCCCACGTCGGCACATTGCCTGGATAGCCTGCCTAGCAGTGCTGTTCAACCTGCTGGCCATGCCGCTGTCTTCAGCCGCGCCCAAAGGCCCGGCTGAGCAGCTGCTGTGGGGGGCTTTCTGTTCCAGCGTGGCTGGCAAGGCCAAGGTCGATGTCCAGGCCCTGGCCAAGATCGACCTCGGTACCCAAAGCGATCAGCATTCCAACATGCAGCACTGCTGGTGCTGTTCGGGCGCTGCACCACTGCTGGCCCTGCCGGGTTATCCGCCGCAATTGCACAACCCGCCGACGCTGTTGGCCGGGCGCGAGCCGCCACCCGCCAGTTACCAACCCACGCCGCGCCAGCTATGGCCCGCGCTCAATCCCCGTGCCTCTCCGCTGGCCTGAGTTCATCACGCTGTCTGCCTGAACCTGAACAGATCGGAGACTCACCATGCTCAAGCAAGCTCTTGTACTGGCCGCCCTGCTGCTGCCCGGCGCCTATGCCCACGCCCATGAATACACCGTGGGCGACCTGCACATCGCTCACCCGTGGTCGCTGCAACTACCGCCCAACGCCCCCAACGTCGCCGCCTATTTCGTCGTGCACAACAACGGCAAGGCCGATGACCGCCTGCTCAGCGTCGACAGCCCGATCAGCGATGACGCACAGCTGCATGAGCACGCCATGAGCGCCAGCGGCGCGATGAAGATGCAGCAGGTGCAAAGCGTAACGGTGCCCGCCGGCAAAGACCTGGTGTTCGCCCCCAGCGCTTACCACGTGATGCTGATGCAGCCCAAGGACCGCAGCCTGCTTACCGACGGCAAGCGCTTCCCGCTGACCCTGCACTTCGAAAAGGCCGGAGACATCACTGTCGACGTGGCCGTACAGAAGCAGGCACCGGAGGACCAGCCCCAGGCTCACGAACACGCACACTGACGCTAGCTGACAGGCGCTCGCCAACATGAGCCTGCCGCGCAACAGCCTCAGCCGTACCACCCGCCCTGAACGCAGGCGCGTCGGTGGCGGCTGGCTGAGCCTGTTCGCCATGTGGATGATCTTCATCGGCCCGCTGGTTTCCCAGTCGATGCCGATGGACCACCACGCTGGCATGAACATGCCGATGGACATGTCGATGTCCATGCCTGCGGGCAGCGATACCCATCAGGCCCATGGCAGTGATGCCCATCACGGTCACGGCAACGATGGCCAGTTGCATGTGATGTGGGAAAAGTGCGGCTACTGCAGCCTGCTGTTCAACTGCCCGGCCCTGCCACAAACCCTCAGCCCACTCAGCGTCGCCAGCACAGCTCCCCCCACCCTCATCCCGGCACTTACGCGCCAGGGTCACGCCCGGCAGGCCGTGTTCCCCGGTGCGCGCAGCCGCGCGCCGCCCCTTTCGATCAGCGTCTGACACCACCGCTATCGCACGGAGCCAGGAGGCTTCGCGCACACTCATGACTGATCGACTGGAATCACTATGTCCGGCTGCACCCCTGTTTTAGCTTCTTCCCTGCGAGGGACATTCGCCGCACTGTGCGGCTCGCTGCTCGCGCCCATGGCCCTGGCTGCCGAACCTGGCCATGAAGGCCCTGAGGCCGAGCTGAGCCCAACGGTGATCACCGCGCTTGCGCCGAGTTCGCCGCTGACCGTGGTCACCAACCCCAAGGACCCGCGCCAACCGGTGCCGGCCAGCGATGGGGCCGACTACCTGAAGACCATCCCTGGCTTTTCCGCCATCCGCGCCGGTGGCACCAATGGCGACCCGGTGCTGCGCGGCATGTTCGGCTCGCGCCTGAACATTCTCACCAACGGCGGCGTGATGCTCGGCGCCTGCCCCAACCGCATGGATGCCCCGACCTCCTACATCGCACCGGAAACCTACGACCGCCTGACCGTGATCAAAGGCCCGCAAAGCGTGATCTGGGGGCCAGGCGGCTCGGCGGGCACCATCCTCTTCGAACGGGAGCCGGAAAAGTTCGGCACCCTCGGCAGCCGGGTCAACGCGAGCCTGCTGGCCGGCTCCAACGGCCGCTTCGACAAGGTGCTCGATGCTGCGGCCGGCAACAGCAAGGGCTATGCGCGCTTCGTCGGCAACCAGTCGCACTCGGACGATTACGAGGATGGCAACGGCGACACCGTGCCTTCGCGCTGGGAAAAGTGGAATGGCGACGTGGCCCTGGGCTGGACCCCCGACCAGGACACGCTGCTCGAACTTACCGCAGGCAAGGGTGACGGCGAGGCACGCTACGCCGGCCGTGGCATGGACGGCTCGCAGTTCAAGCGCGAGAGCCTGGGCCTGCGCTTTGAAAAGTCCAGCCTCGGCGAGGTGCTCGACAAGGTCGAAGCGCAGGTCTACTACAACTACGCCGACCACGTGATGGACAACTACAGCCTGCGCACGCCATCAGGCTCCGGCATGATGGGCATGCCCATGGTCAGCAACGTCGACCGCCGCACGCTGGGCGCTCGCCTCAAGGCCACCTGGCGCTGGGCCGATGTGCAGCTGATTAGCGGCATCGACGCCCAGACCAACGAACACCGCCAGCGCGGTGGCATGGGCGTCGATGCACACAAGGGCCAGCCTTGGACCAAGGATGCCGACTTCCACAACTATGGTGCTTTCGGCGAGCTCACCTGGTACGCCACCGGCGAAGACCGGCTGATCACCGGTGCCCGCCTGGACCGCGCCTCGGCCCGGGACTTCCGCCAGGGCAGTGCCACTCAAGGCGACACCCGCGCCGACACGCTGCCCAGCGGCTTCGTGCGTTACGAGCATGATCTGGCGGCGATCCCCGCCACCACCTACCTCGGCCTCGGCCACGCCGAGCGCTTCCCGGACTACTGGGAGCTGTTCTCGCCCAAGCTGGCACCACCCGGCGCGGCCAACGCTTTCGACGGCACCAAGCCGGAGAAAACCACCCAACTCGACTTCGGCATCCAGTACCGCGACGAGCGCCTGGAGGCCTGGGCCTCGGGCTATATCGGGCAGATCCGTGACTACATCCTGTTCGACTACCGCACCTCAATGATGGGCATGAGCACCTCCCAGGCACAGAACATCGACGCCCGCATCATGGGCGGCGAACTGGGTGCGGCCTACAAGCTCACCGAGCGCTGGAAGGCCGATGCCACCCTGGCCTACGCCTGGGGCAAGAACAGCAGCGACGGCAAGGCACTGCCACAGATGCCGCCGCTGGAAAGCCGCCTGGGCCTGACCTACAGCCGCGACAGCTGGAGCGCCGGTGCCCTGTGGCGCCTGGTGGCGGAGCAGAACCGCATCGCCGAGAACCAGGGCAACGTGGTCGGCAAGGACTACGACAAGAGCGCCGGTTTCGGCGTGTTCTCGCTCAACGGCGCCTACAAGGTGAACCACAACCTCAAGCTCAGCGCAGGGGTCGACAACCTGTTCGACAAAGCCTACGCCGAGCACCTGAACCTGGCCGGGAATGCCGGGTTCGGCTACCCGGCCAATGACCCACAGCCGGTGAACGAGCCAGGCAGGACCTTCTGGACCAAGGTCGATTTCAGCTTCTGACAACAACAACGGGCGCGGCTTCGGGCGCGCCCATCAGCTGGTCAAACAGGAGGTTCCCATGAGAGGAACACGCATCAACTTCTACAACCTGGCCTGGCGTTGGCACTTCTATGCGGGGCTGTTCGTGGCGCCGTTCATGATCCTGCTGGCGATCACCGGGATCATCTACCTGTTCAAACCGCAGCTCGACCCGCTGCTGTACCGTGACCTGATGGTGGTCGAAGCCGGCCATCATCGACAGGGCGCCGACACACTGCTGGCCGAAGTGCGCCAGGCCTACCCGAAAGGCCATGTCGGCCAGTACCTGCCGCCAACCAATGCCGAGCGCAGCGCGCAGTTCGTGGTGCATGACGGTGGCCGCGAGCTGAACGTGTTTGTCGACCCGTACAGCGGCAAGATCCTTGGCGAGCAGGACGGCAAGCAGAACCTGCAGGCCATCGCCCGCGCCCTGCACGGCGAACTGATGGTCGGTACGGTCGGTGACCGCCTGGTTGAGTTGGCCGCTGGTTGGGGCATCGTGCTGGTGGTGTCCGGCCTGTACCTCTGGTGGCCACGCGGGCGCAACGGTGCCGGTGTGCTGTGGCCACGGTTCGCGGCAAAAGGTCGATTGTTCTGGCGCGACCTGCACGCGGTGACCGGGTTCTGGGGTTCGGCCCTGCTGTTGCTGATGCTGGTCAGCGGCATGACCTGGACCGGCATGTGGGGCAAGCAGTACGCCGATCTGTGGAACCGCTTCCCGGCGGCCATGTGGAATGACGTGCCCAAGTCGGACCAGCAAGCTCGCGAACTGAACAGCGCGCACCGTCAGACCGTGCCGTGGGCGATGGAGAACACGCCGATGCCGCAATCCGGCGCGCATGCCGAACATGCCGGGCATCACATGATGGACAGTGCTCCGGCTGCGCCTCAGGTGAGCCTGCAGCAGGTGGAAGACATCGCCACTTCACGCCAGGTCGAACCGGGTTACAGCATCACCGCGCCGACCACTGCCGACGGCGTGTACACCATCGCCGTGTTCGCCGACGACCCGCGCAACGACGCGACCCTGCATGTCGATCAGTACACCGGCAAGGTGCTGGCGGATGTGCGCTGGCAGGACTACAGCCCGGTGGCTCGCGCGACCGAGCTGGGCGTGATGCTGCACGAGGGCAAGATGTTCGGGCCGCTGAACCAGATCATCATCCTGCTGGTGTGCCTGATGATTCTGCTGGGTTCGGTAAGCGGCCTGGTGATGTGGTGGAAACGCCGGCCCGAGGGTGGGCTGGGCGTGCCGCCGCTGCGTCATGACCTGCCGCGCTGGAAGACGGCTGTGGGGGTGATGCTGGTGCTGGGCGTGATGTTCCCGATGGTGGGAGTGTCGATGGTGGTGATGTGGGTGGTGGATAGCCTGGTGGTGAAGCGCCGCCGGGTGCTGGCCAGCGCGTGATACCTCACCGGCCTCTTCGCGGGGCAAGCCCGCCCCTACAAGCGATTGCGTTCTCTTGTAGGAGCGGGCCTGCCCCGCGAAGAGGCCGGCACAGGAGAACAGCTGCTACGCAAAAGTCGAGTCGATCTGTCGCGCCCCGATCTGGCACGAGCGTGTTAGCCTAACCGGCTACCTCCGACAAGAAGACCGACCTTCCAAGGGAATGCAGCTTGATGACGCAAACTTCTCCCAACACGCCAGATGAACAACATCTGCAGCGCAACCTGACCAACCGCCACATCCAGCTGATCGCCATCGGTGGTGCCATCGGCACCGGCCTGTTCATGGGCTCGGGCAAGACCATCAGCCTGGCGGGGCCGTCGATCATCTTCGTCTACATGATCATTGGCTTCATGCTGTTCTTCGTCATGCGCGCCATGGGCGAACTGCTGCTGTCGAACCTCAACTACAAGTCGTTCATCGACTTCTCCGCCGACCTGCTCGGCCCCTGGGCCGGCTACTTCACCGGCTGGACCTACTGGTTCTGCTGGGTGGTCACCGGCATCGCCGACGTAGTCGCCATCGCTGCCTACACACAGTTCTGGTTCCCCGACCTGCCGCAGTGGATACCGGCGCTGACCTGCGTGGCCTTGCTGCTGTCGCTGAACCTGGTGACGGTGAAGATGTTCGGCGAGCTGGAGTTCTGGTTTGCCCTGGTCAAGATCGTCGCCATTCTCGGCCTGGTCGCCACAGGCCTGTACATGGTCATCACCGGTTTCACCTCGCCCAGCGGGCGCACGGCGCAGCTGGCCAACCTGTGGAATGACGGCGGCATGTTCCCCAATGGCCTGATGGGCTTCTTCGCCGGCTTCCAGATTGCCGTGTTCGCGTTCGTCGGCATCGAACTGGTGGGCACCACCGCCGCTGAAGCGAAGAACCCTGAGCGCACCCTGCCGCGGGCGATCAACTCGATCCCGGTACGGATCATCGTGTTCTACGTGCTGGCACTGATCGCGATCATGGCGGTGACCCCATGGCGCGACGTGGTACCGGGCAAGAGCCCGTTCGTGGAGCTGTTCGTGCTGGCCGGCCTGCCGGCGGCGGCGAGCATCATTAACTTCGTGGTGCTGACTTCGGCGGCCTCGTCGGCCAACAGCGGCGTATTCTCCACCAGCCGCATGCTCTATGGCCTGTCCCAGGAAGGCGATGCGCCCAAAGCGTTCGAGAAACTGTCGAGCCGCTCGGTGCCGGCCAACGGCCTGTACTTTTCCTGCACCTGCCTGCTGCTGGGTGCGGTGCTGATCTACCTGGTGCCGAACGTGATCGAGGCGTTCACCCTGGTCACCACCGTCTCGGCGGTGCTGTTCATGTTCGTCTGGACGCTGATCCTGCTGTCGTACCTGAAGTACCGCAAAAACCGTGCGGCACTGCATCAGGCTTCGAAGTACAAGATGCCGGGCGGGCGTTTCATGTGCTACGTGTGCCTGGTGTTCTTTGCCTTCATCCTGGTGCTGCTGAGCCTGGAGGCCGACACCCGCTCGGCGCTGGTGGTGACGCCGATCTGGTTCCTGCTGCTGGCGGTGACCTACCAGTTCGTGCGTAGCCGCCGTCATCCGCGCTCGGCGGTGCGTAACAGCTGACTCAGCAAGGGGCCGCACAGCGGCCCCAATCCTGTGCACACGAATCCAACAAGCACCAAGCTGGACCTCGCAAACGCCCCAACACCTCGCACAACCCCTCTATTACGAACCTTCCGCCACTAGGCACACCCCTTGCAACGCCCCTCCCCGCTTGGCCAACACCATAAAAAACTCAGCGGAGAGAGAGCACATGAAGCGTCGCAGTCTGATCAAGGCCTTTACCCTCAGCGCATCGATTGCGGCAATGGGCCTTAGCTGGAGCATCCAGGCGGCCGAGACCATCAAGGTCGGCATCCTGCATTCGCTGTCGGGGACCATGGCCATTTCCGAGACCTCGCTCAAGGACATGGCGCTGATGACCATCGAGCAGATCAACGCCAAGGGCGGGGTAAACGGCAAGATGCTCGAACCGGTGGTGGTCGACCCGGCCTCCAACTGGCCGCTGTTCGCTGAAAAGAGCCGCCAGCTGCTGACCCAGGACAAGGTCGCCGTGGTGTTCGGCTGCTGGACCTCGGTGTCGCGCAAGTCGGTGCTGCCGGTGTTCGAAGAGCTCAACGGCCTGCTGTTCTACCCGGTGCAGTACGAGGGTGAAGAGATGTCGCCGAACGTGTTCTACACCGGTGCTGCGCCCAACCAGCAGGCCATCCCGGCGGTGGAATACCTGATGAGCGAGGACGGCGGCAGCGCCAAGCGCTTCTTCCTGCTGGGTACCGACTACGTGTACCCGCGCACCACCAACAAGATCCTGCGCGCGTTCCTGCACAGCAAAGGCGTGGCCGACAAGGACATCGAAGAGGTCTACACCCCGTTCGGCCACGCCGATTACCAGACCATCGTCGCCAACATCAAGAAGTTCTCCGCCGGCGGCAAGACGGCAGTCATCTCCACCGTCAACGGCGACTCCAACGTGCCGTTCTACAAGGAACTGGCCAACCAGGGCCTGAAGGCCACTGACGTGCCGGTGGTGGCGTTCTCGGTGGGTGAAGAAGAGCTGCGCGGCATCGATACCAAGCCGCTGGTGGGCCACCTGGCCGCGTGGAACTACTTCGAGTCGGTGGATAACCCGGTCAACCAGAAGTTCGTCGCCGACTGGAAGGCCTATGCCAAGGCCAAAGGCCTGCCGGGTGCCGACAAGGCGGTGACCAACGACCCGATGGAAGCCACCTACGTGGGCATCCACATGTGGGCCCAGGCCGCCGAGAAGGCCAAGTCCACCAACGTCGACAAGGTCCGCGAGGCGCTGGCCGGGCAGACCTTCAAGGCACCGTCGGGCTTCACCCTGACCATGGACAAGACCAACCACCACCTGCACAAGCCGGTGATGATCGGCGAGATCCAGGATGACGGGCAGTTCAGCGTGGTCTGGGAAACCGAGCAGCCGCTGCGGGCGCAGCCGTGGAGCCCGTTCATTCCGGGTAACGACAAGCGTCCGGACTATGCAGTGAAAGGTAACTGAGTGCATGGGGCTGCTTTGCAGCCCATTCGCGGGGCAAGCCCGCTCCTACACGGACCTGTAGGAGCGGGCTTGCCCCGCGAAGAATCCAACACCGATTTTCAGGATTGCCCGCATGCTCAGATTCCTGCTCACCCTGCTCCTGCTGATCCCCCTGGCCTCCCAGGCCAGCGAGGGCGAATTCTTCCTCACCGCCAAGCCCGCCGAGCAGGCCCGACTGCTCGAAAGCTGGGCGGCACAACCTGATGCCGCGCGCCTGCCGCTGCTGGACAACCTGCGCCAGGGCCGTATCGCCGCCGATGACACGCGCAAGGTACGCCTGAACAACCGCCTGCGCGGCCTGATCGACAACGCCCTGGCCAGTCACCAACTGCTCAGCGACGACAACGCCACGCGCCTGGCCGCCGCCCAACAACTGCAAAAGAGCGCGCAACCGGCGCAGATGGCCTTTCTCGACCGGCGCTTCGCCAGCGAGCCAGACGCCGCCGTGCATGCCGCCCTCGGCCTGGCCCTGGCCAACCTGCAACTAGGCGCCGGCGAGCCGGCCGTGCGCCTGGCCGCCGTGCGCCTGCTCGGCGAAACCGGTGACCCGCTGGCCCGCACCCGCCTCGAAGCGCTGTTGCAGCCGGGCGCGGAAAGCGACCCGGGCGTGCGCACCGCCGCCGAAACCAGCCTGGCCCAGGTCAAGCGCAAGCTGCTGGTCGGCGAACTGCTCGGCCAGGCCTTCAGCGGCCTGTCGCTGGGCTCGATCCTGCTGCTGGCCGCGCTGGGCCTGGCGATCACCTTCGGCCTGCTCGGGGTGATCAACATGGCCCACGGCGAGATGCTCATGCTCGGCGCCTACAGCACCTACATGGTCCAGGTGCTGCTGCAACGATACGCCCCTGGTGCCATCGAGTTCTACCCGCTGATCGCCCTGCCGGTAGCCTTCGCGGTCAGCGCCGGGGTCGGCATGGCCCTGGAACGCACGGTGATCCGCCACCTCTACGGCCGCCCGCTGGAAACTCTGCTGGCCACCTGGGGCATCAGCCTGATCCTGATCCAGGCCATCCGCCTGCTGTTCGGCGCGCAGAACGTAGAAGTCAGCAACCCGGCCTGGCTGTCGGGTGGCATCCAGCTGCTGCCTAACCTGGTGCTGCCGTACAACCGCCTGGTGATCATCGGCTTTGCGCTCGCCGTGGTGTTGCTCACCTGGCTGCTGCTCAACCGAACACGCCTGGGCCTGAACGTGCGCGCCGTCACCCAGAACCGCAACATGGCGGCCTGCTGCGGCGTTTCCACCGGGCGCGTCGACATGCTCGCCTTCGGCCTTGGCTCGGGCATCGCCGGCCTGGGCGGCGTGGCCCTGAGCCAGGTCGGCAACGTCGGCCCGGACCTGGGCCAGAGCTACATCATCGACTCGTTCCTGGTGGTGGTGCTCGGCGGCGTCGGGCAACTGGCCGGCAGCCTCTGGGCAGCGTTCGGCCTAGGGATAGCCAACAAGCTGCTGGAGCCGCAGATCGGTGCGGTGCTCGGCAAGATCCTCATCCTTGCGTTGATCATTCTGTTCATCCAGAAGCGCCCGCAAGGCCTGTTCGCCCTCAAGGGACGGGTAATCGACTGATGAACCAGCCACTGCTTGTCACCGCTACGCAAAAGGCCGGGCCACGGCTGTCGCTGGCCATCGGCGCGGTCGTCGTCCTGCTGCTGGTGGCCCTGCCGCTGCTGTCGCTGCTACCGGCCGATCACACCCTGCAGGTCTCGGCCTACACCCTCACCCTGGTCGGCAAGATCCTGTGCTACGCCATCGTCGCCCTGGCCCTTGACCTGGTCTGGGGCTATGCCGGGTTGCTGTCGCTGGGCCACGGCCTGTTCTTCGCCCTCGGCGGCTACGCCATGGGCATGTACCTGATGCGCCAGGCGGCCGGCGACGGCCTGCCCGGGTTCATGACCTTCCTGTCGTGGAGCGAACTGCCGTGGTACTGGGCCGGTACCCAGCACTTTGCCTGGGCCCTGTGCCTGGTGGTGCTGGCACCCGGGCTGCTGGCGCTGGTGTTCGGCTGGTTCGCCTTCCGCTCGCGGATCAAGGGCGTGTACTTCTCGATCATGACCCAGGCCCTGACCTTCGCCGGCATGTTGCTGTTCTTCCGTAACGAAACGGGCTTCGGCGGCAACAATGGCTTCACCAGCTTCCGCACCATTCTCGGCTTCGACATCGCCGCGCAGGGCACCCGCGCGGTGCTGTTCCTGCTCACCGTCGGCCTGCTGCTGGCCAGCCTGTACCTGTGCTGGCGCCTGACCCAGAGCAAATTCGGCCGCCTACTCACCGCCGTGCGCGACGCCGAAAACCGGCTGATGTTCTGCGGCTACGACCCGCGCGGTTTCAAGTTGCTGGTGTGGGTGCTCAGCGCCGTGCTGTGCGGCTTGGCCGGTGCGCTGTACGTGCCGCAGGTGGGCATCATCAACCCCAGCGAAATGTCGCCGACCAATTCCATCGAAGCCGCCGTGTGGGTGGCCCTGGGCGGGCGTGGCACGCTGATCGGCCCGCTGCTCGGTGCCGGCCTGGTCAATGGCATGAAGAGCTGGTTCACCGTGGCCTTCCCGGAGTTCTGGCTGTTCTTCCTCGGTGCGCTGTTCATCCTCGTGACCCTGTACTTGCCCAAAGGTGTGGTCGGCCTGTTGAAGAAAAGGAGCCAGCCATGAGAGGCGTGCCCCCGGTCCACCCGGAATTCATGCTCGAACCCGTATTCGACACCCTCGGCAGCGGCCGCGAGGCGATCGGCCTGGGCCACAGCCGCAAGGCCGGCCTCGACACCCGCCACGGCACGGTGCTGAGCCTTGAGGACATCAGCGTCAGCTTCGACGGCTTCAAGGCGCTCAACGCACTGAACCTGTACATCGGCGTCGGCGAACTGCGCTGCATCATCGGCCCCAACGGCGCCGGCAAGACCACGATGATGGACGTGATCACCGGCAAGACCCGCCCCGACACGGGCAGCGCCTTCTTCGGCGACACCCTCGACCTGACCCGCATGAGCGAGTACCAGATTGCCCAGGCCGGCATCGGCCGCAAGTTCCAGAAGCCCACGGTGTTCGAGGCGCTGACCGTGTTCGAGAACCTGGAGCTGGCGTTGAAGACCGACAAGTCGGTGTGGGCCAGCCTGGCCGCGCGCCTGAGCGGCGAACAGCGCCAGCGCATCGAAGAAGTGCTGACTACCCTGCGCCTGCTGCCACTGGCCCAGCGCCAGGCCGGCCTGCTGTCGCATGGGCAGAAGCAGTTTCTCGAGATCGGCATGCTGCTGGTGCAGGAGCCACAACTGCTGTTGCTCGACGAGCCAGTGGCGGGCATGACCGATGCCGAGACCGAGTTCACAGCCGAGCTGTTCAAGGGCCTGGCCGGCAAGCACTCGCTGATGGTGGTGGAACATGACATGGGCTTCGTCGGCAGCATCGCCGACCATGTGACCGTGCTGCACCAGGGCAGCGTGCTGGCGCAAGGGTCGCTGGAACAAGTGCAGGCGGATGAGCGGGTGGTCGAGGTTTACCTGGGTCGCTGATCAATACCAAGGACAAGACATGCTGAAAATCGACACCCTGCACCAGTACTACGGCGGTAGCCATATCCTGCGCGGCCTGTCCTTCGAGGCCAAGGTCGGCGAAGTCACCTGCCTGTTGGGCCGCAACGGTGTGGGCAAGACCACCTTGCTGCGCTGCCTGATGGGCCTGGTGCCGGCCCGTGAAGGCAATATCGAGTGGGAAGGCAAGCCGATCACCACGCTCAAGCCCCAGCAGCGGGTGCATGCCGGGATCGCCTACGTGCCCCAGGGCCGGGAAATCTTCCCGCGCCTGACTGTCGAGGAAAACCTGCTGATGGGCCTGTCGCGCTTCCCGGCCCGCGAGGCACGTGAAGTACCCGCGTTCATCTACGAACTGTTCCCCGTGCTTGAGCAGATGAAGCAACGCCGTGGCGGCGACCTGTCCGGTGGCCAACAGCAACAGCTGGCCATCGGCCGAGCCCTGGCCAGCCGCCCGCGGTTGCTGATCCTCGACGAACCGACCGAAGGTATCCAGCCCTCGGTGATCAAGGAAATCGGTGCGGTGATCCGGCGCCTGGCCGAGCGGGGCGACATGGCGATCCTGCTGGTGGAGCAGTTCTACGACTTCGCCGAAGAACTGGCCGACCAGTACCTGGTCATGGCCCGTGGCGAAATCATCCAGCGCGGCCGGGGTGAAAACATGCAGGCTGAAGGTGTGCGCGGGCTGGTAACCATTTAATCTGCAATCAACGATCCTGCGAGACGCTGTCATGAGTTACGTAATCCGCGATGCCCTGGCCACCGACATACCGGGCATCCTCGACATCTACAACGACGCCGTGCGCAACACCACGGCAATCTGGAACGAAACCCCGGTGGACCTGGGCAACCGCCAGGCCTGGTTCGAAGCACGGGCGCAGCAGGGCTATCCGATCCTGGTGGCCGTGGATGAGACCGGTGTGCTGGGTTATGCCTCGTTCGGCGACTGGCGGCCGTTCGAAGGGTTTCGCATGACCGTGGAACACTCGGTGTATGTGCGCGGCGACCAGCGTGGCAAGGGCCTGGGCCCGGTGCTGATGGCGGCGTTGATCGAGCGGGCGCGTGGGTGCGGCAAGCATGTGATGGTCGCGGCCATCGAGAGCGGCAATGCCGCCTCGGTGCGCCTGCATGAGCGGCTGGGCTTCGTGGTGAGCGGGCAGATGCCGCAGGTGGGGGTGAAGTTTGGCCGCTGGCTGGATTTGACCTTCATGCAGCTGGTGCTGAACCCGGGTGCCGAACCAAGTTGAGTTCGGTGCTGAATTCTTCGCGGGACAAGTCGGATCGCCGCACCGCCGCTCCTACAGGATCACCGTTGCCGCCGGGTCCTGTAGGAGCGGGCTTGCCCCGCGAAAGGGCCGGGCCTGCAAACCTCACATCTGGGTGAACCTGCCTAGCCGCTGCTTCAACATGCTGTTCTCACTGCGCAGCTGCTGCACCTCTTGCAGCAGCTCCAGCGCCAGCGCCACCCCTTCCCACTCCAGTTCCAGCTCCTGATGCAGCTTCGCCGCGCGCTTGGCCAACAGCGGCGCCTGATCGTCGAACAACCAGTCCTCCGGCGTTCGCCCCGAAGGTTCGACAATGCCGTGCTCGACGATTTCGATCACGTAGTCAGCCGTGATATCGGCTTCCTGACACAGGGTACGCATGTCCAGTTGAACGATCAGGGTGGTGCTCATGATCACTTACTCCATTGTGTCCTCGGGTCGAACGCCGCTTTCTCGGAAAGCTGGGTCCACAGTTCACGGGTAGCAGCGTCGGAAGCTGGCGGCATCACCACTTTCAGCTGCGCGTAGAGGTTGCCGCGCTCGCCGTTCTTGTTCGCCAGGCCCATGCCCGGCACGCGCAGGCGCTGGCCGCTCTGGCTGTCGGGGCGGATGGTCAGGTTGATCTTGCCGGTCAGGGTCGGCACCGCCACCTTGGTGCCCAGGGCTGCCTCCCACGGCGCCAGCGGCACAGTGATGATCAGGTCATGACCTTCGACATCGAACAGCGGGTGAGGTGCCATGCGTAGGGTCAGGAACAGGTCGCCATTGGCACCACCGCCAACACCCGGGGCGCCCTGGCCCTTGAGGCGGATGCGCTCGCCGTCGGTGACCCCGGCAGGAATCTTCACGTTCAGGGTCTTGGTGGTGAACCCGGTGCGCTGGCCGGCCGCGTTGGTCTGCGGCACCTGGAAGCTGATCTGCTTGGATTCCTTGCTCAGGGTTTCTTCCAGGAAGATCGCCAGTTCCAGTTCCACGTCCTGCCCTCGCCTGCCGGCACTGCGTTGTTGTTGCCGGCCGCCACCACCGAACGGGTTACCGCCACGGGCACCGAAGATCGAGCTGAAGAAGTCGGAGAAGTCGCCGCCCTCGAAGCCATCGCCAGCGCCACCCGCGCCGCCCCGGCTCTGCCAGCCCGGTGGCGCCTGGAAGGGCCGGCCATGCTGGCCGCCGTACTTGCGGATTTCGTCGAACTCAGCGCGTTTCTGCGCGTCACCAAGTACCTCGTAGGCCTCGTTGGCCTCCTTGAACTTGTCCTCGGCGTCACGCTCCTTGCTCACGTCAGGGTGATACTTGCGCGCCAGCTTGCGGTACGCGGCCTTGATCGCCTTGTCGTCCGCTGTGGGCTCTACGCCGAGTATCTTGTAATAGTCTTTGAAGTCCATCTGCGGATCACCAATGTGAATTTTCGTGTTGCATCTGAAGATAGGGGTCAAGCATAGCCTTTCAAGGTTCGCTTGGGGTTGCCTCAAGGCAGACGATCGGTCTTGATTCTGTAGCCAACTGGCATAAACTGCGCGGCCGTTTTGCCTCCGGAAGCTTTTTCCCATGTCTGACGTATCGCCGGCCCGCGCCCTGGGCATCGACTTCGGCACCTCCAACTCCACGGTCGGCTGGCACCGTCCGGGCGTCGAATCGTTGATCGCCCTGGAAGACGGCAAGATCACCCTGCCGTCGGTGGTGTTCTTCAACATCGAAGAGCGTCGCCCGGTGTATGGCCGCCTGGCGCTGCACGAGTACCTGGAAGGCTACGAAGGCCGTCTGATGCGCTCGCTCAAGAGCCTGCTGGGCTCCAAGCTGATCAAGCACGACACCAGCGTGCTGGGCAGCGCCCTGCCGTTCAAGGACCTGCTGGGGATGTTCATCGGCGAGCTGAAAAAGCGCGCCGAGGCTGCCGCCGGTCGTGAATTCGAGCAAGTGGTGCTGGGCCGCCCGGTGTTCTTCGTCGACGAAGACCAGGCCGCCGACCAGGAGGCCGAGGACACCCTGGCCGAGGTAGCGCGCAAGATCGGCTTCAAGGACGTATCGTTCCAGTACGAGCCGATTGCCGCGGCGTTCGACTACGAGTCGGGCATCAGCCGTGAAGAGCTGGTGCTCATCGTCGATATCGGCGGTGGTACGTCTGACTTTACCCTGATCCGCCTGTCGCCCGAGCGCCACCTGGTGGCCGAGCGCCAGAGCGACATCCTCGCCACCGGCGGCGTGCACATCGGCGGTACCGACTTCGACAAGCAGCTGAGCCTGCAGGGCGTGATGCCACTGTTCGGCTACGGCAGTCGGATGAAGAGCGGCGCACTTATGCCGACCAGCTACCACCTGAACCTGGCCACCTGGCACACCATCAACGCCCTGTACTCGCAGAAGTCGCAGCTGGCGCTGGGCAGCATGCGCTACGACATCGAGGACACGCTGGGCATCGATCGCCTGTTCAAGCTGATCGAAGAGCGCGCCGGGCACTGGCTGGCGATGGAAGTGGAAGCCAGCAAGATCGAGTTGACCGAGCAGGTCAGCCGCCGCGTCGACCTCAGCCGTGTCGAGCGCGAGCTGGGTGTGGACCTGACCCGTGCGCTGTTCGAGGAGGCCATCGAAGGGCTGCTGGAGCGGGTGCGCGGCAGTGTGAGCGAGTTGCTGACCAAGGCTGGCGTGAGCGCGGGCCAGGTCGACACGGTGTTTTTCACCGGCGGTTCGAGCGGGATTCCGGCACTGCGCAACAGCGTGTCGGCGATGCTGCCGAATGCGCGGCATGTGGAAGGCAACATCTTTGGCAGCATCGGTAGCGGCCTGGCTATCGAGGCCCGCAAGCGCTACGGCGCGGCCTGACAACCCTTTATTGCCTGCACCGGCCTATTCGCGGGACAAGCCCGCTCCTACAAGATCACCATTGCCTCTGAGCAATAGGTAATCCTGTAGGAGCGGGCTTGTCCCGCGAATAGGCCGGTACAGGAGATCACACCAACTCGGCCCGCTTCAGCTCACTCTTCAGGTAGGCATAGTAGACCGGCCCCGCCACCACCCCCGGCAAGCCGAACGCCGCCTCGAACACCAGCATCGCCAACAACAGCTCCCAAGCCTTGGCACTGATCTGCCCACCGACGATCTTGGCGTTGAGGAAGTACTCGACCTTGTGGATCACGATCAGGTAACCCAGCGCCGCCGCCGCCACCCAGATCGACAGCGACATGCCGACGATGGTGATCAGGGTGTTGGACATCAGGTTGCCGATCACCGGCAGCAGCCCGAGCAAGAAGGTCAGCACGATCAGCGTCTTGGTCAGCGGCAGGTGCACGCCGAACAACGGCATCACCACGGCGAGGAAAATGCCGGTGAACGCGGTGTTGAGCATCGAGATCTTGATCTGCGCGAAGACGATGTTGCGAAACGCCTGCACCAGCAGGTTCAGCCGCTCGAACAGGGCCGCAGCCAGGGGCTTGCGCCGGGAAATGTCGGGGATACGCTGCAGGGCGATGATGGCTCCGAGGATCATGCCGATCAGCAGGGTCACGAACATGTGCGCCATGCCCTTGCCCACCAGCTGCAGGTCGCTCAGGTGGCTCTTGATCCAGTCACCGATCGCCACCTTGAACTCCGCCGCGCTGGCCGGCAGGTAGGCTTCGATGAACGGCGGCAGCTGGCTGCGAGCGCGTTCGACCAAGGTCATGAACTTGTCCAGCGAGGCACCGGGGTTCTCGGCTTCGTGCAGCAGGAAGCTGAAGGCACCGGCTATCAGCAGGGTCAGCACGCTGACCACCAGCACACCCAGCAGCGCCACCGCCAACCAGCGCGCACGCTGCCCGGCGATCAGCGGTTGCAGGCGCGGGGTGAGCATGTTCACCAGTTCGAACACCAGCAGCCCGGCCAGCAGGCTGGGCAGCAATTTCAGGGGCAAAGCCAGCAGCAGCCCGGCCATGACGATGATCAGGCTGGCCAGGGTGATCTGGCGGGGGGTGAAAGTCATACAGCCTCGACGGCAGACGGCGGGAATGCCCGCAGTCTGCCAGCCTTCGGGGCACAGGCATAGGCGCAGGTCACTTCTTCTTCAGGCAGTCGCTCATGTACGCCTTGCGCTCGTCGCCCTTGAGCGCCTTGGTGGTGGCGTCGGCGTTGCAGGTCTTCATCTTGTCCTGCTGAGACTGCGGCACGTCCTTTTTCAGGCAAGTGCTCATGAACGCCTTGCGTTCATCGCCCTTGAGGGCCTTGGTCGTGGCATCGGCGTTACAGCTTTTCATCTTTTCCTGTTGTGCCGTGTTGGCGGCGAATCCTTGCGCGCTGAACAGCACAGCCAGCGCCAGCAATGGCACGTGCAACATCTTCATGGAGTGGTCTCCTTGTCTCCGCGCCCGATGCACGGGGTCAGGCTGAGTGTAGACAAGAATTCTTACACACCATGCCGGGCCTGCCGCCGGTACTGCTCCGGTGTACAGCGGGCCTGGCGCTGGAACATGGCGATGAATGCCGAGGCGCTGCTGTAGCCCAGGTCAAACGCAATCGCCTGGATCGGCAGCCCGGCCTCCAGGGCCTCGATGGCGCGCAGAAAGCGCAAGCGCAGGCGCCATTCGCCGAAGCTGATGCCCAGTTCGCGCAGGAACTGGCGGGCCAAGGTGCGCTCGCTGACATGCACCCGAGCAGCCCAGTCGGCCAACGGCCGGTTGTCGCCGGGCTCGGCGGTGAGGGCATCCAGCACCTTGCGCAGGCCCTCGTTGTGGGAGAAGGGCAAGTAGCAGGTCTGGGTCGGCGCCTGGTGCAGTTGGTCGAGCAATACCTGCACCAGGCGCTGGTCGCGTTCATCCTGCGCCACCCGCATGTCGCGGCGGGCGAAGTCACCGAGGATGGCCTTGAGGATGTCGCTGATGATCAGGCTGCACGGCTGCGACGGCAGTTCAGCGCACAGGCCGCGGTCGAGATAGACCGAACGATAGACGATGGCCTGGGGGTTGTAGCAGCCATGCTCGGTACCTGGCGGTACCCACACCGCATAGTGGGGTGGCGAGAGGAAGCGCTGGCCGGCGACATCCAGATGCATCACCCCGTGGGCGGTGTAGTTGAGCTGGCCCCAGGCATGACGATGGGGAACACTGTGGGTGTCGGCGCCGAACTCGTCATGGCGGAAGTACACCGGAGCCGGGAGTTGGGCGAACTGTGGGATGTCGAGGTATTTGCGCGGCATGCTGTCTGCTTCGTGGGGCAGGTTGTCTGGATGGAAGTATAGGCTTATGAACAGACAACCGATAATGAGCCTCCATGAGGGCCTGCCTTCCAGCCCCAGCCAAGCCATACGAGTAACTGCTCCATGAACTACCTCTTCCCTCTTGTCGCCATCTTCATCTGGGCCGGAAATACCGTGGTCACCAAGATGTCGGCCGGCGCCATCTACCCTGCCGAAATCGGCTTCTACCGCTGGCTGCTGGCCGGCGTACTGTTCACCCCGTTCCTGCTGCCCGCCGTGTGGCGCAACCGTACGGCCATCCGCCCGCACTTGGGCAAGGTGGCCATCCTCGGCGTGCTGGGCATGGCCGTGTACCAGAGCCTGGCGTACTTCGCCGCTGGCATCACCAGCGCCACCAACATGGGCATCATCCTCTCGCTGATGCCGCTGATGTCACTGGCACTGTCCATCGCCTGGCTGGGCCAGCGCCTGAGCTACGGGGCCCTGGCAGGTGCAGTGGTGTCGTTCGTCGGTGTGCTCGAAGTAGTCTCCGCCGGCCAGCCCGGCATCTTGCTGGAACAAGGCTTGAACGACGGCGACCTGCTGATGCTGGTAGCGACCCTGGCCTACGCGCTGTACAGCTTCCTGCTGAAGAAATGGCAATTGCGCCTGCCACCGTTGCAGCTGCTGTACCTGCAAGTGCTGGTAGCCATCCTGGTGTTGCTGCCACTGTTCCTGCTTTCGGACAAGACCGGCCTGAATGGCCACAACATCGGTTTGGTGCTGTATGCCTGCGTGCTCGCCTCGATGATCGCGCCGCTGGTGTGGATGCAGGCCGTGCATCGCCTGGGGCCAAGCCGTACCACGCTGTTTTTCAACCTGCTGCCGGTGGTGACCGCGCTGATCGCCGCAGTAGTCCTCGACGAACGACTGGCCAGCTATCACCTGATCGGTGGTTTGCTGACCTTGGTCGGGGTCATTCTCGCCGAGCGCTGGGCCACTCCGATACGCCGCTAGAGCCCGGCGGCCTTGAGCCGTGCCGCATGTTCGGTGAACAGCCGCAGCGGCTCGGCGCCCTTGCCCACGGCGCCCAGCGACTGGTTGACGATATCCAGGTGATCGAGCGGGTAGTCATCGCCGATCACCTGCCCCAGGTGCGAGCTGAAACGCCCGACCATACCGTCACAATGGCCCTTTTCCCTGACGAAACTACGTGCGAACAGCCGGCAGAAGCGGTTGCTGCCGTCGAAGCGGTTGCGCCCCTGGTCGGTCAAGCCCGGCTGCAAGGTGCCGGACCAGGAGTAGTAACGCACGCCGTTCACCTCATACGCCCCCTCCCCGCCCCAGGTATCCGGCAGCCCTTGCGGATAAACCTGGTTGAACTGGGCCACGCCGGCGCTGGTCAGGGCCTGGTGCGAAGCATGCACATCGACCGGCAGCGGGTCGCGCCGCCAGCCGGTTTCCAGCCATACCAGCAACAGTGCCAGGCCATGCAGGATGGCCTTGAGCATGCGCCCCTGGGGCGATCCACCAGGCGCTGTTCGCTCAAGGTGATCGGCCAGTTCCGAGCCATGATTGGGCCCCGCCACCGAAGTGACCGAAGCCACCCGAGCCGGCCGCTTGGCCGCCGCATAACGTGCGTTCAGCGCCCCTTGGCTGTGGCCGATGAGGTTGACCTTTGCCGCGCCAGTGCGCTGGCAGATGTCTTCGATGATCGCCAGCAGCTGCTCACCACGCACCTCGTTGGAATGCAACGGCGAGACCTGCACCGGGAACACCTGCGCGCCACCCTTGCGCAACGCCGGCACGATGCCGAACCAGTACGGATAGAGCAGCACCCGGACAAAGCCGAGCATGCCCGGCACCAGCACCAATGGGTATCGCGTGGCCAACTCCTGCTGCATGGCTTGAGCCCCTTTCCGTGGACGATCGGCCAACACTAGCGCCGCTTCGATGACCATCGCAATCGAACTCCCGACGTGCCGCGTGGTTCCAACCCAGAACAGACCCTTTGCAAGGAGCGGGACCATGTACAAGCAGACCCTGGCAATCCTTCTGGCAAGCGCCACCCTGGCCGCCTGCGGCAGCCGCCCGGAAAACCCGGTGGACTATGTCACCTACCGCGACGAACCGCTGGTCAAGCAGGTGGAAAACGGCATGACCATGCAGAAGGTCATCGCCATAGGCGGCAGCCCGTCGAACGTGATCGACTTGCCGCACGGGGGTACCTGCAACGACTACATCCTCAACCGCGACGGCCACCAGCAGCCGTACTACGTGCGCTTCGACGCCACCGGCCATGTCGATGCCAAGGGTTTCAAGACCTGCAAGCAACGAGAAGAGGACAGCAAAGCCGCCCACGGCGCTTGAGCCTCCTACGTACCGTGAACACCCGTCCTGATCTGTTTGGAGACAATCATGAGCAACGTTGAACTGACCGATGTGCAAACCCTGCGCAAACGTGCCCGCGAGCATGTCGAGCAAGGCGCGGTGACCGAGGGTTACCACGCCGACCGCCAGGAAATCCTGCGCCTGCTCAACGAGTCACTGGCCACCGAACTGGTCTGCGTGCTGCGCTACAAGCGCCATTACTTCATGGCCAGCGGCATCAAGGCCAGTGTGGCGGCCAGCGAGTTCCTCGAACATGCGAATCAGGAAGCCGAGCATGCCGACAAGCTGGCCGAGCGCATCGTGCAGTTGGGCGGCGAGCCGGACTTCAACCCGGACAACCTCAGCAAGAATTCCCATGCGCAGTATGTGGCGGGCAACTCGCTGAAGGAGATGGTGCTGGAGGACCTGGTGGCGGAGCGGATTGCGATCGACAGTTATCGCGAGATCATTCAGTACATCGGCGATAAAGACCCGACCACACGGCGGATCTTCGAGGACATCCTGGCCCAGGAAGAAGAGCACGCGGACGACATGTCCGACCTGCTTCAGGGGCTGTAATTGCTGGGGGCGCTTCGCGCCCCTTGCTATTTCTGCTTTTTCACCGCAGCCGGCGCCTTGCCGGCTTTCATCTGCTGCAGCAAGGGCGTGCACTGGTTGGGCGCATCACCGCTGCTCGGTGCCACCAGCGCCAGCAACCCGGCCGCCGGGCCGGCAACCACGCCCAACGCCACCATCCCCGCTCCACGCAGCGCCAGCGGCACCGCCTGCACCCCGGCACTCGGCTTGGCAAACGGCCCGCGCACATACAGCGGCGAACGCAACGAGAACAGCCGCAGCCCCTTGGACTCCGGAGTGACCTTCAAGTCCAACTGCTCACTGGCAAAGTTGGCCGTGCCGTTGACGTAGATGATCGCGTTTTCGGTATCGAAGATGAACAAGCGCGTGGTCGCCAGCCCATCCTTGATACCGATGTCCGCTGCAGCACAGTTGATCTTCACATCTTCATCGCCGAACAGCTTGCCAACCACGTAGTTACCGACATTGAGCCCGGCAATCTCCATCAGGCTGCGGCTGATGGCGCCATCATTGATCAGCATGCGCAGGTTGCCATTGGCCGTACCCAGCAACGCCGCCACCGAGTTGCCACGGCCGCTGATGTCGGCATCGCCGTTGAGCTCGCCGAAGCTGGTCTGCATCGGCGCGAAGCTGGGGAACAGCTGCTTTAGCTTGAAGCCACGCGCCGTCAGCTGGGCGCGCCCCTGTAGCGGCACGTTACGGCCGTCCAGGCGAATGTTTGAAGCCAGGCTGCCACCGGCCACGCCAAAGCGTAGCGGCTCCAGGCGCAGCAAGCCGTCGTCGAGGATCACGTGGGCGGACAGGTCGTTGAAGGGCAGTTTTTCACTGTGCACGATGCGCTTGCCGGCAAAGGTGACGTCGGCATCCATGGCCCGCCAGCGTTCGGTGCGGAACTCTTCCACCGGCAGCACCTTGTCGGCCGGCTGCTTGCTGGCGCCGCCGCGGGCTTTCTGCTCGGCATTGGAGTCGGCGCCGATCAGCGGGGCCAGGTCCTTGAACAGCAGCTGGTTGGATACCAGGTTGCCGGAGAGCTTGGGCCGTGGCTGGCTGGCGACGAAGGCCAGGTCGCCATGGATGTCGCTGTCGCCAATCTTGCCGTTGAAGCCCTGGTAATTGAAGGTCGCGCCTTCAGCGGCATGCAGGTTGGCGCGGAGCCGGCCGTCGGTGGAATAGGCCGGGGTGTCCGGCAGCGTCACACCGGTCAACGGGTAGAGGTTGCCCAGGCTGGCACCGGACAGGCGCAGGCGCAGGTCCAGCGCGCCGAGGTTACGTGGGTCGGTCAGGGTACCGGCGAGCACCACATGGGTATCGGCAATGTGCACATCGGCCTGCAGCGGAAACGGCTGGCTGGCGTCCTGCAGCGCCAGCAGGCCGCCGATCTTGCCGATACCGGACACCGGCTGGCCCTTGTAGCGGCCCTGGGCCTTGAGCCCGAACGCATAATCCTGGGCGCCTCCCACCTTTTCGGCGCCGGCCTTGCCGACGATTTCACTGAAGGGGATCGGCTTGCCGAGCGGGTCGATCTGCACCTTCATGCTGGTTTTCAAGGTCTGGTCATCGAAGCTGACATTGCCTTGGTCGAAGCCAATGGCACCGATGTCCAGCTGCCACTTGGACGGCTCCTCGTTCTCGTCCTTGGGCCCGAAGTCGAAGGTCCAGTTGGCGCGGCCATCGGCAAGGCGCGTGAGGCTGGCGGTGGGTTTGGTCAGGTCGATGCGCGGGATGCTGATCTGCTGGAACAGCAGCGGCAGCGGCGCCAGGCGGAACTCCACGCGCTCCAGGCCGACCATCTGCGGTTCCTTGAGCCAGTCAGGGTTGCCGAGGGTCAGGTCTTCGGCAATGAAGTGCGGCCACGGCACCCAGGCGCGCCAACCGCCCTCTTCCGGCTCGGTACGCCAGTGCACGGCGAGGTTGCCATTGATCGCGAACGGCCGATGCAGAGCCTCGGAAACCTTCTCGTTGAGCAGAGGCTTGACGCGGTTCCAGTCGAAGGTGGCGATGATCACTACCAGGATCGCCAGCAGGGTCAGCAGGGTGGTTAAGGTCCAGACGAAGATTCTGGCGGGACGCGTCATTGCGTGATTCTCCTGACGGCATGGCACAAAGCAGGCGTAACGATGGCACTTAATATCTCGGACTGATGAAAACCCGCTGGGTTTTACCGAACACGGCCATGATAGCGAGTTTTTTCGGGTTTCTTGCTCGACTTATGGTCTTGGAAAGGGCCTCCCATCGCCTTGAATCGTTACTGGCAAATAGCCGCACAGCACCCTGAAACGACTGGATTAGAGCCTTCAGCGGACGCTATCAATGCCGTCGATTGTTACCATTACCCGTATGAACTTCTCTCTCGCGTCACCGGGCGTAGCATTGGCTTCGTACCCACTTTCCAGCCCCCGAGAGGAGCACCGAACCATGAAACGCACCCTGCTGACCCTGACCCTGTCGATCCTTGCTGCCAACGCCTTCGCCCTGCCAGCCGCTGACCAGCACCTGACCGCCGAAGCACGCTCCAGCGCTGCTGAAATCGCTCAACCGCTGAAAACTGTTGCCGAAGGTGGCTCGGACCGCCTGATCGAACGTTCTGGCCGTGTTGCCGAAGGTGGCTCGGACCGCCTGATCGAACGCTCTGGTCGCGTTGCCGAAGGTGGCTCGGACCGCCTGATCGAACGTTCTGGCCGTGTTGCCGAAGGTGGCTCGGACCGCCTGATCGAACGCAGTGGCCGCGTTGCTGAAGGTGGCTCGGACCGCCTGATCGAACGCAGTGGCCGCGTTGCTGAAGGTGGCTCGGATCGCCTGGTTGCAATCAGCCACGTGAGCTGATCGCCATGGCCGAAAAGAACAACCTCTGTCACACGGCTTGCTCCCCTCCCAGCCCGGTCCATTGACCGGGCTTCGTTTTTTTATCTAGAGTGCCCAGCCTCACCGTCACAGAAGCCCGCCCCATGCTGCCGCGCGCCGAACAGAAGCTACAGACCCGCCAGGCCCTGCTGGACGCCGCCTGCCAGCTCATGGAGAGCGGCCGTGGCTTTGGCAGCGTGAGCCTGCGCGAAGTGGCCAAGGCGGCAGGTATCGTGCCTACCGGCTTCTATCGGCACTTTTCCGACATGGATGCCCTGGGCCTGGCGCTGGTGGCCGAAGTCGACACCACGTTCCGCCAGACCATCCGCCTGGTGCGGCACAACGAATTCGAACTTGGCGGCATCACCGATGCTTCGGTGCGCATCTTCCTCGACGTGGTCGCCGCACACCGCGCCCAGTTCCTGTTCCTCGCCCGCGAGCAGTATGGCGGCTCGCAAGCCGTGCGCCAGGCCATCGCCCGTCTGCGCCAGGACATCAGCGACGACCTGGCCACCGACCTTGCGCGGATGAAGCGTTGGCAGCACCTGGACAACGCCGCGCTGGCAGTGATGGCCGACCTGGTGGTGAAGACCGTGTTCGCCACCCTTCCGGAACTGATCGACAGCCCGGAGCCGGGTTATCCACAGGTGCTGAGCGCCCAGGAAAAGATCACCCAGCAACTGCGCTTCATCTTCGTCGGCGCGCGCCACTGGCAAGGCCTGGGCAACCCACAACCCTAGTTCTGCTACCATGGCGCCCTGCCCGAAAGCGACGAGCACCAACATGCCCAACCCCCGCCCCACCCTGCCCGAACTGGCCCGCTTCAACCAGCATTTCGCCGAACGCATCGTGCCGCTGTGGCAAGGGCCGGGCTGGAACGCCGACATGGCCCTGCCCTACGAGGCCCTGGACGCCCAGCACCGCCCGTTGCCGGTGCAGCGCTACCGGGCCATGGCCTGTGCGCGCCAGCTTTACCTGTTCAGCAGCCGCATCGAACAATCGGGTGCGGCCGAACGGGCGGCGGCGCTGTTCCGCTCGTTACAGAAGCACTTCCACGATCCCGAGCATGGCGGCTGGTTCTACAGCATCGACGCCGACGGCAAGCCGCTGGACCGGCGCAAGGACCTCTACACCCACGCCTTCATCGTGTTCGCTTGCGCGCACTACTGGGGCAAGGTCGGCGAAGGCCTGGTGGAAGCCACCCTCAATGCCGCCCTGGAAGTCGTCGACGAGCAGTTCGCCCGGGATGATGGCCTGTATGAAGCCAGCCTTGGCGAAGACTGGGCTGACCTCGGCAGCGGCCCGCTGCAGAACCCGCAGATGCACCTGGCCGAGGCCTTCCTGCAAGTGCTGGCGGTACGCAAGGACGAGCATGTGCAGCAGTCGCTGCTGCAACTGTGCACAGCCCTGCAGAAACATTTCATCGAGCCGCAACACGGGCTGATGCTGGAAAAGCCCCTCGGCGCTGTGGATAACTGGTTCGAGCCGGGGCATCAGTTCGAATGGTTCTACCTGCTGGAAACCTCGCCGCTGCTACGCGGGACGCCGCTGCATGCTTCCATCGAACGGGCCTTCGGCTATGCCGAGCTGTGTGGGGTCAACAATGCCGCAGTGCTGGCCATGCTCGATGTGGAAGGCAACGTGCTCGATGCGACCCAGCGGGTCTGGGCACAGGCGGAATACCTGCGGGCACTGGCGTTGCGCTCGGGGAATGAGGCCAAGCTGCTGGTCCAGTTGAAGGCGATGCAACAGCAGTTCCTGCATGCAGGTGGCTGGTATGAGTGCCGGGATGGTGAAGGGGCGGTGAGCCGGCATGACATGCCTTCAACTACGCCCTATCACCTGGCGACCTGCCTGGAAGGTCTGCAGCGCGAGGCCTGACGCATTCGCGCAATTACCTGCGAAAGGGCACTGATCAGCCCTTGGCCGAACGGTCGATCGAGAACCCTGCCCAGTCCTGGCTCACCGGCATCAGCTCAAGGCTGTTGATATTGATGTGCGCCGGCTGGTTGAGGATCCAGAAGATGGTCTCGGCGATGTCCTGCGGCTGAATCGGCTCGGCACCGGCGTAGGTGGCATCGTACTTGGCCTGGTCACCGCCGAAGCGCACCAGCGAGAACTCGCTCTCGCACAGGCCCGGCTCGATGTTGCTCACCCGCACGCCCGTTCCACGCAGGTCGCAGCGCAAGCTCAGCGAAAACTGGCCGACGAAGGCCTTGGTGCCGCCATACACGTTGCTGCCGGGATATGGGTAGTTGCCCGCCACCGAACCCACGTTGAGGATCGTCGCGCCACGGCCGTGGGCGATCAGGCGTGGCAGCAGCAAGCGGGTGGTGTACATCAGGCCTTTGATGTTGGTGTCGACCATGGTCTCCCAATCATCCAGGCTGCAGTTCTGCGCCGCATCCACACCCAGCGCCAGACCGGCATTGTTGACCAGGCCGCGAATTTTCTCGAAGCCGGCCGGCAGGCTGGCGATGGCCTGCTCCATGGCCTTGCGGTCACGCACGTCGATAACCAGGCCGTGCACTTCGGTCTTGGCCGACAGTTCGGCGCACAGGGCATCCAGGCGATCCTTGCGACGGCCGGTGAGTACCAGCTTCCAGCCGGCTTCGGCAAAGCGGCGGGCAGTGGCCTCGCCAAAACCGGACGTCGCGCCAGTGATGAATACGGTGGATGTCATGCTCTGTTCCTCACGGTGGGTTGTCATCGACAGCTTTGCAGCATGCCCGCGCCGGGCGTTGACAGCAAGCCGTCAGGGCCGCTGTTCATTTTTTGTTCATATGCGCCAAACCCTTGCGACAGAGGGCTCGCCGCCAGCTATGCGCATGTTATCCACAAGGCTTTCCCCACGGATTGGGGGCAACTTGTCCAATGCGCGGAACCCTTTCAGCGTCTGGTGGTCGGTGGATATCTTTTCGATGATGGCGCAACGCTTTCAAGCATGCCGCCTGCAGCGGTCTGTCCAAGGCTTTCCCACAGACTTATCCACAGGCATTGAAGCACCTTTCGCAGATCTCGGACCGTGCAAAAAAAGCGCGTGAAATCATACACAAAGGGCATCTGATCATTTTTTGACCAGAGCCTTGCAGGCCTTGCAGATAAAGGGATAGAGCGAGATGCCACCATGTTTTCCACAGGCGGTTCCACATTAATCGTGGAAAAGATTCAACCTGTGGAAACAAGGGCTTGCGAGGGGATTGTCGAGTGGGTCGAGAAAGATATGCGACAAGTTGTCCACATTTGAACCGGGGGTCGCCTGGCAACCCCGATGCAACTCAATGCCCGCCAAGATAGGCGTTGCGCACCTCTTCGTTGACCAGCAGCTCCTGCCCCGTCCCGCTCATGCGTATCTGCCCGTTGACCATCACATAGGCCCGGTCCGACAACTTCAGCGCATGGTTGGCGTTCTGCTCTACCAGGAAGATGGTCATCCCACTCTTGGCCAGTTCGCGCAGGGTCGCGAAGATCTGCTTGACCACGATCGGTGCCAGCCCCAACGATGGCTCGTCCAGCAGCAACAGCTTCGGCCGGCTCATCAGCGCCCGGGCAATGGCCAGCATCTGCTGCTCGCCACCGGACATGGTCATGGCCCGCTGATTACGCCGCTCCTTCAGGCGCGGGAACAGCTCGAACATGCGCTGCATGTCTTCAGTCGCGTATTTGTCGCCGATAGGGATGGTCCCCATCATCAGGTTTTCCTCGACGGTCATGTCGGGGAACACCCGGCGCCCTTCCGGCGACTGGGCGATGCCGTTGGAGGCGATGTAGTGCGACGACTTGCGAGTGATGTCGGTGCCCCGGTAGACGATATGCCCAGACGCCGCCCGCGGCTGGCCGAAGATCGACATCAGCAGGGTCGACTTGCCGGCGCCGTTGGCACCGATCAGGCTCACCGTCTCGCCTTCGTTGATGTGCATCGACACCTTTTTCAACGCCTGGATCGGCCCGTAGAACACGTCCAGTTCCTTTAGTTCGAGAATGGGTGCACTCATACCAGTTCCTCTTCGTCGGCACCCAGGTAGGCGGCGATCACCGTCGGGTTGTGGCGGATTTCCTGCGGGGCGCCTTCGGCGATCACGTTGCCGTGGTCGAGCACGACGATATGGTCGGAAATGCTCATGACCATGCCCATGTCATGTTCGATCAGCACCACGGTGATGTCGTGCTCGTCACGCAGCACGCGGATCATGCGGCTCAGGGCCTCGGTCTCCTGCGGGTTGAGGCCGGCAGCCGGCTCGTCCAGGCAGATGATCTTCGGCCGCGTGCACATGGCCCGGGCGATCTCCAGGCGGCGCTGCTGGCCGTAGGACAGCTCACCTGCCAGGCGGTTGGCGCAGTCGACCAGGTCGACCACTTCCAGCCAGTAGAACGCGTGGTCCAGGGCGTCGCTCTCGGCCTTGCGGTAAGCCTTGGTGTTGAGCACCCCAGCCAGCAAGTTGCGGTTGACCCACATGTGCTGGGCCACCAGCAGGTTTTCCACCACCGACATTTCCTTGAACAGGCGAATGTTCTGGAAGGTCCGCGCCAGGCCTGCGCGGTTGACCAGGTGGGTACCGCCGAACATCTTGTAGTACAGACGGTTGGCAAAGCGCGCAGGCGACACGAAATCCGCCGCCTGGAAGCGCTCGCCAAGCAGCTGGATGACATTGGTGTGGCTGCCGCGCACGTTCAGCTCGATGCGCCCGCCACTGGCCTTGTAGAAGCCGGTCAGGCAGTTGAACACAGTGGTCTTGCCGGCGCCGTTGGGGCCGATCAGGGCGAAGATCTGGTTGCGCTTGACCTTCAGGCTGACGTCGCTGAGCGCCTTGATACCGCCGAACTGCATCATCAGGTTGTCGACCGAGAGAATGATTTCGTCGCTCATGGCGCCACTCCTTTACGCGGGGTCACACCGGTACGGCTGATGCGGATCAACCCACGCGGTCGCCAGATCATCATCAGCACCATCAGCACGCCGAACAGCAGCACGCGGTATTCCGAGAAGCTGCGCAGCAGCTCCGGTGCCACGGTCAGCACGAACGCCGCGATCACCACGCCGACGGTCGAGCCCATGCCGCCAAGCACGACGATGGCGAGGATCAGCGCCGACTCGAAGAAGGTGAACGAGGACGGGTTGACGAACCCCTGGTAGGTGGCAAAGAACACCCCCGCCAGGCCTGCGGTGGAAGCACCGAGGGTGAAGGCCGAGAGCTTGACCAGTACGTGGTTCAGGCCCATCGAGCGGCAGGCAATCTCGTCTTCACGCAGGGCTTCCCAGGCGCGGCCGACCGGCATGCGGGTCAGCCGGTGCTTGATGTACAGCACCGCCAGCACGACCATGAACAGCACGGCGTAGATGAACACGAACTTGAGGTTGGCGTTGTAGTCGATGCCGAGGAACTCGTGGATCGGCACCCCGCCATCCTTGGCCCTGCGGCCGAATTCCAGGCCGAAGAAGGTCGGCGACGGCGCCGGCATGCCGTTCGGGCCGCCAGTGAACGACAGCCAGTTGTTCAGCACCAGGCGGATGATCTCGCCGAAGCCCAGGGTCACGATCGCCAGGTAGTCGCCGTGCATTCGCAAGACCGGGAAGCCGAGGATGCACCCCGCCAGCGCTGCGGCGATCGCCGCCAGCGGCAGCACGCTCCAGAAGCCCAGGCCGAGGTACTGGTAGCCCAGCGCCAGGCCGTAGGCACCGATGGCGTAGAACGCCACGTAGCCCAGGTCGAGCAAGCCGGCGAGACCGACCACGATGTTCAGGCCCAGGCCCAGCAGCACGTAGATCAGGCCGAGGATGACCACGGTCAGCAGGTACTTGTTGGCGAACACCGGGAAGATGATGGCGATCACCACCAGCGCCGGGATGATGTAGCGCAACCGCGACTTGTAGTCCGGCGCGTTGACGTGCACGCCCGACCCGCCGCTGTCGAAGCCTTCGAGCATGCGCCGCCCGGCGGCGGTCTGCACGTAGAGGCTGAGCAGGAAGCGCCCGAGCATCACGCCGCCGACCAACCACGCCACTCGGCGTGGTTCGGCGTTGAAGGTGTAGCCGTCGAGGACCACACCGACGATCGGGCCAAACACGATGAGCGCCAGCAGGCCGGCGACGATGGTCTCGAGCAGGCTGCGCTTGATATCGAAACCTTTGGTTTCAGAGGCAGAGGCAATCTTGGCAATCGACATGTTCACACCTTAGCCACGAGCGGGCGACCCAGCAGGCCTTGTGGGCGGAAGATAAGGATCATCACCAGCAGCGAGAAGCTGAACACATCCTTGTAGTCGGAGTTGATCAGGCCAGAGAACAGCGACTCGGAAATCCCCAGGATGATCCCGCCAAGCATGGCGCCTGGCAGTGAACCGATGCCGCCCAGTACCGCGGCGGTGAACGCCTTGATGCCGATGATGAAGCCGGCGTAGAAGTCGAAGGTGCCGTAGTTGAGGGTGATCAGCACGCCGGCCAGCGCGGCCATCACTGCACCGATGACGAACACGTAGGAAATCACCCGGTCGGTGTTGATGCCGAGGATCGAGGCCATCTTGCGGTCTTGCTGGGTGGCGCGGCACATGCGGCCGAGCTTGGTGTACTTGATCACATAGGTAAGCAGGCCCATGCCCACGAACGCTGCCACCAGGATGAAGATCTTGGTGTAGGTCAGCTGCACGAAGCCAGTGCCGACTTCGATGCGCATGGCGCCTTCGAGCAGGGTCGGCACGCCTTGCTGGCGGGCGCCCTGGCTGATCTGTGCATAGTTCTGCAGGATCAGCGAGATGCCGATGGCACTGATCAGCGGTGCCAGGCGGGTGGAGTTACGCAGGGGTTTGTAGGCGATGCGCTCGATGGTGAAGCCATACACGCCCGTGACGACGATGGTGAACAATAGCGTGCCCAGCATCAACAGGGGGAACGACTCGACACCGAAATAGGCCAGCAATGCCAGGCTGATCGCCGCGAGGTACGCGGAGATCATGTACACCTCGCCGTGCGCGAAGTTGATCATGCCGATAATGCCATAGACCATTGTGTAGCCGATGGCGATCAGGCCATAGACCGACCCGAGGGTCAGGCCATTGACCAGTTGCTGCAGGAAAATACCATCCATAACGCAATCTCACCTGAGCGAGACTGCACCAGTGCTGACGACCACAGGCCACGGATAAAGCGGGCCTGGCAGCGCAGAACCGTGCACGTCTCCAAATAAGGACAGGTACCGCGGGGGCAATGGCCCGGACGGGCGTCCGGGCCAGCTGCCGTTATTATTTTTGTTTTTCCAGCTGGTGGTACTTGCCGTCCTTGTCCCACTGGTAGACCACGTAGTCGGAGACTTTCAGGTCGCCCTTGCTGTCCCACTCTTTCTTGCCCATGACGGTTTCGACCGGGTTGGCCTTGAGCCATTTGGCGGCGTCTTCGCCCTTGTTCGACTTGGCGCCGTTGAAGCCGGCAGCCAGGGCCTGGACCGAGGCGTAAGCATACAGGGTGTAGCCTTCAGGCTCGGTGCCGGCCTTGCGGAACTCCTCGACCACCGCCTTGCTTTCCGGCAGCAGGCGCGGGTCGGCGCCGAAGGTCATGTACACGCCATCGACGTACTGCGCGCCGCCGGCGGTGGCCACCAGTTCGTCGGTGACGATACCGTCATCGGACATGAACTTGACGTCCTTCAGGCCCTGCTCGCGCAGCTGGCGCACCAGCGGGCCGGCTTCCGGGTGCAGGCCACCGAAGTAGACCACGTCGGCACCGGCGGCGCGGATCTTGGTGACCACGGCGCTGAAGTCCTTCTCGCCACGGGTCAGGCCTTCGTACAGCACCGGCTTGACGCCGCGCTTCTCCAGCTGCGCCTTGGTCGCATCGGCCAGGCCCTGGCCGTAGGTGTCCTTGTCGTGCAGCACCGCGACCTTCTTGCCCTTGAGCACGTCGACGATGTAGTTGCCAGCGACAATGCCTTGCTGGTCGTCACGGCCGCACATGCGGAACATGGCGTTCAGGCCGCGCTCGGTGACCTGCGGGTTGGTGGAGCCTGGGGTGATGGCGATCACGCCGGCTTCGTCATACACCTCGGAGGCCGGGATGGTGTTGGAAGAGCAGAAGTGCCCGACCACGCCGATCACCTTGTCCTGGTCGACCAGCCGGTTGGCCACGGCCACGGCCTGCTTCGGCTCACAGGCGTCATCGCCTTTCACCAGGACGATCTTCTCGCCATTCACGCCGCCAGCGGCGTTGATCTTGTCGGCCGCTGCCTGCGCACCTTTCATGTACTGCTCGCCAAACGCTGCGTTGGCACCGGTCATGGGGCCCGCGACGCCGATCTTGACGTCGGCCTGAACATACGAAGAAACACCCAGTGCCGTAGCTACGGCAAGAGCCAGGAAACCTTTCTTGTAAAACGTCTGCGACATGAGGTGGTGCTCCTAGAGTTTTTTTAGTGTGGCACTACAACTTCTCAGCCCTGTGCTCAGAGCAAGGGCCGTGCCATCGGTTTTGTCTTCCGGGAAAACACACTGTAAAGGTCGCGCCCTGGCGACCGACGGCCTTTTCTTTATTGAGCGTGCAACCGTCTGCCACGCGGCAGGCGCCACCACACGTACAGACAAGGAGCAACCGTCGAGTGCCATCATTGCAACCCTGGCAAGTGTTTACGTGCAACCGCCCTGTAACAGTGGACGTCACCGAAGTGCACACCGCTGGTGCGCGACTGCTACAGGCAGCACTGTTTCAAGGCTAGCTGGTGCACGGAAAAACACCTGATTTGGCCATTACGCGGCCTCTGTGGGAGCGGCCTTGCCCGCGAAGAGGCCGGCCCAGACACAACAAGACTCAAAAGACTGGCACAATGTCATCCATTCGCCGCTTCTGGAGCCCCTTTTGATGAGCGAGAGCGCATTCGCCGAGCGCATCGTGCACAACCTGCTCGACACCGACTTCTACAAGCTCACCATGATGCAGGGCGTGCTACACAACTACCCAGACGCCGACGTCGAATGGGAATTCCGCTGCCGCAATGGCGAGGACCTGCGCCCCTATCTTGGCGAGATTCGCCATCAGCTCGAACTGCTCGCCGACCTGACCCTGGATGATGGGCAGCCGGTCTTCCTCGAACGCATCAGCTTCCTCAAGCCCGACTTCCTGCGCTTTCTGCGCCTGTTCCGTTTCAACCTGCGCTATGTGCGCATCGGCATCGAGAGCGACCAGCTGTTCCTGCGCCTGAAAGGCCCCTGGCTGCACGTGATCCTGTTCGAAGTGCCGCTGTTGGCCATCATCAGCGAAGTGCGCAACCGCCACTTGCACCCGCGCATGCGCCTGGCCGATGCGCGTGATCAGCTGTACCGCAAGTTCGACTGGCTGCGCGCCCACGCGAGCGACGACGAACTGGCCGAGCTGCAGGTGGCCGATTTCGGTACCCGCCGGCGCTTTTCCAGCCGCGTGCAAGAAGACGTGGTGCGCGTACTGCGCGACGACTTCCCGGGCCGCTTCGTCGGCACCAGCAACGTCGACCTGGCATGGAAACTGGATATCAAGCCACTGGGCACCATGGCCCACGAGTGGATCATGGCCCACCAGCAGCTCGGCCCACGCCTGATCGACAGCCAGATCGCCGCGCTGGATTGCTGGGTCCGCGAGTACCGCGGCCTGCTCGGGATTGCCCTGACCGACTGCATCACCATGGATGCCTTCCTCAACGATTTCGACTTGTACTTCGCCAAGCTGTTCGACGGCCTGCGCCATGACTCGGGCGAGCCGGTAGCCTGGGCGGAAAAGGCCATCGCCCATTATCAGAGGCTGGGAATCGACCCGATGACCAAGACCCTGGTGTTCTCCGATGGCCTCAACCTGACCCGCTCGCTGGAGATCTTCCGTGCCCTGCGCGGTCGCATCAACGTCAGTTTCGGCATCGGCACCAATCTCACTTGTGACATCCCCGGGGTGGCGCCAATGAACATCGTGCTTAAAATGACCGACTGCAACGGCTCGCCGGTGGCGAAGATCTCGGACGAAGCCGCCAAGACCCAGTGCCGCGACGAGAATTTCGTCGCCTACATGCGTCACGTATTCAAAGTCCCCAGCAAGGAGTAACCCATGCAAGCGGTTCAGCAAGAGATTGCCCAGGCGCTGAAGGTTCAGCCGCCGTTCGCCGACGCCGCTGCGCTCGAGGCCGAAGTCGCCCGGCGCGTGGCGTTCATCAAGGACTGCCTGGCCAACGCCCGGCTCAAGACCCTGGTGCTGGGCATCAGTGGCGGCGTCGATTCGCTGACAGCTGCCCTGCTCGCCCAGCGCGCCGTCAACGAGCTGCGCGCCGAAACCGGCGACAAGGCCTACACCTTCATCGCCGTGCGCCTGCCGTACCAGGTGCAACATGACGAGCACGACGCCCAGGCCTGCCTGGAGGTGATCAAGGCCGATGAAGTGCACACCGTCGACATCGCCCCGGCCGTGCGCGCGCTGGCGGCGGAAGTGGTGGAGTTGAAGAATGGCTCGCCGACCTTGGTGGACTTCGTCGTCGGCAACGTCAAGGCACGCACGCGCATGGTTGCCCAGTACACCATCGCCGGTGCCCGCGCAGGCCTGGTGATCGGCACTGACCACGCTGCCGAGGCGGTGATGGGCTTCTTTACCAAGTTCGGTGATGGCGCTTGCGACCTGGCGCCGCTGAGCGGGCTGGTGAAGAACCAGGTGCGGGCGATTGCGCGCAGCTTCGGCGCGCCGGAGTCACTGGTGGAGAAGGTACCGACTGCGGACCTGGAAGACCTGGAGCCGGGCAAGCCGGACGAGGCGTCCCATGGCGTGACCTACCAGCAGATCGATGCCTTCCTGCATGGGCTGCCGGTGGATCAGGCAGCGTTCGACATCATCGTCGCCACCTACCGCAAGACACAGCACAAGCGCGAACTGCCGTTCGCCCCATAAAAGCTTCGCGAGGCAAGCCCGCTCCAACAAGGGAACCAGTATCCCCTGCAGGAGCGGGCTTGCCCCGCGAATAGGCCCGAGAGGCCTACACAGCTGTCATTACTTGACGACGACCTTGCCCTTCATCATCGAGATGTGGCCCGGGAAGGTGCAGAAGAAGCTGTAGTCACCACCGGCTTCCAACTTGGAAGTGTCGAACTTCACTTCGGTTTCTTTTTCCGGCGCGCCGATCATCTTGGTGTGGGCGATGATCCCGGCGTTGGCGCCGTTGATGTAGTCGTTCTCCAGGCCTTTGCTCATACCTTCGGTAGCAATGCCCTGCATGTCTGCAGTCTTGCTGATCACCAGGTTATGGCCCATGACGTTCTTCGGCAGGCTGCCGGAGTGGGTCAGTTTGACGGTGAATTCCTTGCAGCTCTTGTCGACGGTGAATTCCTTGCTGGTGTAGGACATCTGGTCGGTCGAGTCGACGGTCACCGAACATTCGGCTGCGAAGACAGAAGCGCTGGCGAGGGTCAGCAGGGATACCGCTACAGCTTTCGCAAACATCATGAATCTCCTTGGCAGGGTGTTATCAATCGCGAGACTGCCTGAAACCGTTCTGCCCCCTGCTGATATGGGTCAAGGGGGTGTCAAGTGGCCAGCCAGTTGAATTGTTCAATGGATTGTATACAACCAATCTAAGGGCACATCATGCCCTTTTAATAGACGATGGGACAACCTCTCATTTAGGAGCAACCGCAATGTCCCTCGCAAGTTTCATGAACAGCCTGCTCGCCGCCTACGCCCACGGGGCCACGGGTGCCAGCTGTGAATTCTCCCGCCCCGAGTAAAACCGGCATTGGAGACGTCAGACTATTCGCTTTACCCTGTCAGCGATATGACTGGAGAAGCACGATGTCTGTACGTTCCGTTTGTGTGTTCTGTGGCGCCAGTATCGGCGCCAACCCCGCCTACCGTGAAGCGGCCGTTGCGCTTGGCCAGGCCATTGCCCGCCGCGGCCTGACCCTGGTTTATGGCGGAGGTGTGGTCGGCCTGATGGGCACCGTCGCCGATGCGGCCATGGCCGCCGGCGGCGAAGTGATCGGGGTCATTCCCGAAAGCCTGATGAATGCCGAGATCGGCCATAAAGGCCTGAGCCGGCTGGAAGTGGTCGACGGCATGCATGCGCGCAAGGCGCGCATGGCCGAGCTGAGCGATGCCTTCATTGCCCTGCCGGGTGGCCTGGGTACGCTGGAAGAGCTGTTCGAGGTGTGGACCTGGGGGCAACTGGGCTATCACGCCAAGCCACTGGGGCTGCTCGATGTGAATGGCTTCTACGAGAAGCTGGGCGGGTTCCTCGACCATATCGTCGAAGAAGGCTTCGTGCGGCCGCAGCATCGGGCCATGTTGCTGCTGGCGCAGCAGGCAGATGAACTGCTGGACGGGATGGAACGGTTCGAGTCGCCGGTACTGCCCAAGTGGGTCGACAAGAAGCCTGACTGATCCGAGATATTGGGCTGCTTTGCAGCCCTTTCGCGACACAAGGCCGCCCCCACACAGCACTGCGTACGCCGATCAATGCGGGAGCGGCCTTGTGTCGCGAAAGGACCGCAAAGCGGTCCCAAAAGGGGGCAGTTAGCGCGGGATCACTGGCTGGCGTGGCTTCTTGCCCTTGCCGCCGCCACCCTTGGCCGCTTCCTTGCGCTCCTTGGCCGCCTGCTGGTTGCGGGCAAACGCCTCGGCCTTGGCCTTCTCGCGCTTGTCCCACGGCTTGCTGCCATCGCTGCCACGCGGTGGCAGGCCGGTGTGCTGGGTGAGGATCTTCTGGTCCTTGCCCACCTTGTGGCTGCCGGCCGGGGTCGAGTTCTTGCGGCGCGCGCTCTGGTACGTGTCGGTCTGCGGCTGGTGCAGCGGGATCAGCTGATGCTTGCCCGGCCCGATCAGGTCGGCACGGCCCATGCGCTGCAGCGCTTCACGCAGCATCGGCCAGCCCTTCGGATCGTGATAGCGCAGGAACGCCTTGTGCAGGCGACGCTGCTCCTCGCTCTTGACGATCTCCACCCCTTCGCTCTTGTACGTGACCTTGCGCAACGGGTTCTTGCCCGAGTGGTACATGGCTGTGGCCGATGCCATTGGCGACGGGTAGAAGGCCTGCACCTGGTCGGCGCGGAAGCCGTTGCCCTTGAGCCACAGAGCCAGGTTCATCATGTCTTCGTCGGTTGTACCCGGGTGCGCGGCGATAAAGTACGGGATCAGGTACTGCTCCTTGCCCGCCTCTTTCGAGAACTTCTCGAACATGCGCTTGAAGCGGTCGTAGGTACCGATGCCCGGCTTCATCATCTTGTCCAGCGGGCCACGCTCGGTGTGCTCCGGGGCAATCTTCAGGTAGCCGCCAACATGGTGGGTGACCAGCTCCTTGACGTACTCCGGCGATTCCACCGCCAGGTCGTAGCGCAGGCCCGAGGCGATCAGGATCTTCTTCACGCCCGGCAAGGCGCGGGCCTTGCGATACAGCTCGATCAGCGAGCTGTGGTCGGTGTTGAGGTTCTCGCAGATGCCCGGGAACACGCACGACGGCTTGCGGCAGTGCTTCTCGATGTCGTGGCTCTTGCAGGCGATGCGGTACATGTTGGCGGTCGGGCCGCCAAGGTCGGAGACCACGCCGGTGAAGCCCGGCACCTTGTCGCGCATTTCCTCGATCTCGTGCAGGATCGACTCGTGGGAGCGGTTCTGGATGATGCGGCCTTCGTGCTCGGTGATCGAGCAGAAGGTGCAGCCACCGAAGCAGCCGCGCATGATGTTCACCGAGAAACGGATCATCTCGTAGGCCGGGATGCGCTCCTTGCCATAGGCCGGGTGTGGAACACGCGCGTAGGGCATGCCGAACACGTAGTCCATTTCCTCGGTGGTCATGGGAATGGGTGGCGGGTTGAACCACACATCCACTTCACCGTGCTTCTGCACCAGGGCGCGGGCGTTGCCCGGGTTGGTCTCCAGGTGCAGCACGCGGTTGGCGTGAGCATAGAGCACCGGGTCGTTACGCACTTTCTCGAACGACGGCAGGCGGATCACCGACTTTTCCCGGGTCACGCTCGGGCTGTCGAGAATCTGCACCACCTTGGCTTCGTTCGGATCTTCCTGGTCGCCCTTGGCTTGTTCGATGGCGCAGGCCTGGGTGTCCTGGGTGTTCACGTACGGGTTGATGATCTTGTCGACGCGGCCTGGGCGGTCGATACGGGTCGAGTCGATCTCGTACCAACCTTGCGGCGTGTCACGGCGTACGAACGCGGTACCGCGCACGTCGGTGATCTGCTCGATGCTTTCACCCTGCGACAGGCGCTGGGCCACTTCAACGATGGCCCGTTCGGCGTTGCCGTACAGCAAGATGTCGGCGCTGGCGTCGATCAGGATCGAATGGCGGACCTTGTCCTGCCAATAGTCATAGTGGGCGATACGACGCAGCGAGGCCTCGATGCCGCCCAGCACGATCGGTACATGCTTGTAGGCTTCCTTGCAGCGCTGGCTGTACACCAGGCTGGCACGGTCCGGGCGCTTGCCCGCCAGGCCACCCGGGGTGTAGGCGTCGTCGGAACGGATCTTCTTGTCCGCGGTGTAGCGGTTGATCATCGAGTCCATGTTGCCGGCCGCGACGCCAAAGAACAGGTTCGGCTCGCCCAGTTTCATGAAGTCGTCTTTGGACTGCCAGTTCGGCTGAGCGATGATGCCCACGCGGAAGCCTTGGGCTTCCAGCAGGCGGCCGATGATGGCCATGCCGAACGACGCGTGGTCGACATAGGCATCCCCGGTCACGATGATGATGTCGCAGGAATCCCAGCCGAGCTGATCCATCTCCTCCCTGCTCATCGGCAGGAATGGTGCTGGCCCGAAGCATTCGGCCCAGTACTTGGGATAGTCGTAGAGTGGTTTGGCTGCTTGCATGTCAGTGACCGGTTCTGGTGTGCAGGGAAATCGCGGGCGCGGAATATAGCACAAATTTTGATCAAATCCGACGGTGGTTGTCGGATTCATGTGAGGCCAGTGGCTTATTCGTCGTCGTCGAAGTTGTACATGCCCGGCGCGAGATTCTCGAAGCGGGTGTACTTGCCGATGAACGCCAGGCGCACGAAACCGATGGGGCCGTTACGCTGTTTACCGATGATGATTTCGGCCACGCCCTTGTGCTCGGTCTCGGGGTGGTACACCTCGTCGCGGTACACGAACATGATCACGTCGGCGTCCTGCTCGATTGCACCGGATTCACGCAAGTCGGAGTTCACCGGGCGTTTGTTCGGCCGCTGTTCCAGGGAGCGGTTCAGCTGCGACAGGGCGATTACCGGGCAGTTGAATTCCTTGGCCAGGGCCTTGAGGGAACGGGAGATTTCGGAAATCTCGTTGGTCCGGTTGTCACCGGCCGAACCTGGAATCTGCATCAGCTGCAGGTAGTCGACCATGATCATGCCGATTTCTCCGTGCTCACGGGCCAGACGGCGGGTACGCGCACGCATTTCGGAAGGGCTGATGCCGGCGGTATCGTCGATGAACAGCTTGCGGTCGTTGAGCAGGTTGACTGCCGAAGTCAGGCGCGGCCAGTCGTCGTCATCCAGCTGACCTGAACGCACCTTGGTCTGGTCGATGCGCCCCAGCGACGAAAGCATACGCATGATCAGCGATTCACCTGGCATCTCGAGGGAGAACACCAGCACCGCCTTTTCGCTGCGCAGCACGGCATTTTCCACCAGGTTCATGGCGAAAGTGGTCTTACCCATCGACGGACGGCCGGCGACGATGATCAGGTCGGCCGCCTGCAGGCCGCTGGTCTTCTCGTCCAGGTCGGTGAAGCCAGTGGACACGCCCGTGATGTCACTGTCGGAGTTGAACAGCGTATCGATGCGGTCGATGGCCATGGTCAACAGTTCGTTGACGCCCACCGGGCCGCCAGTTTTCGGCCGCGCTTCGGCGATCTGGAAGATCTGCCGCTCGGCATCGTCGAGGATTTCTGCAGCGCCACGCCCTTGCGGATTGAAGGCGTTGTCGGCGATGTCGGTGCTGATGCTGATCAGTTGGCGCAGCGTGGCCCGTTCGCGAATGATCGCGGCGTAGGCCTTGATGTTGGCCACCGACGGGGTGTTCTTGGCCAATTCGGCCAGGTAAGCCAGGCCGCCGACCTGCGAGGAGACGCCTTCCTTGTCCAGCTGCTCGTGCAGGGTCACCACGTCGAATGGCTGGTTGGCGTCGGCCAACTTGTGCACGGCACGGAAGATCAGGCGGTGGTCATGCCGGTAGAAATCGCCATCCGACACCTGGTCCAGCACCCGCTCCCAGGCATTGTTGTCCAGCATCAGGCCACCGAGCACGGCCTGTTCGGCCTCAATGGAATGCGGCGGCACCTTCAGGGCAGCGGTTTGCAGGTCGAGCTGTTCGGAGTTGGTGATCTCGTTCATGGCCACGAAAGAATTCTTGAGGATGAAAAAGACAAAGGGCACGGCCTGAATGAACAGGACCGTGCCCGATGTTAACCGGCTATCCCGTGAGGGACCACCAGTCAGCGCAGCTTAAGCAGCTACGACGACCACACGTACGGTGGCTTCAACGTCGCTGTGCAGGTGCACGGCTACGTCGTATTCGCCAACCTGACGGATGGTGCCGTTCGGCAGACGAACTTCAGCTTTAGCCACTTCAACGCCGGAGGCGGTCAGGGCGTCAGCGATGTCGTGGGTGCCGATCGAACCGAACAGCTTGCCTTCGTCGCCAGCGGTGGCAGTGATGGTCACTTCCAGCTCGGCCAGTTGGGCAGCACGGCTTTCAGCCGAAGCTTTACGGTCAGCAGCTGCTTTTTCCAGCTCGGCGCGACGCTCTTCGAACGCAGCCAGGTTGGCGGCGTTGGCGACGGTGGCCTTGCCGAATGGCAGCAGGAAGTTACGGCCGTAACCAGCCTTAACTTTAACTTTGTCGCCCAGGTTGCCCAGGTTAGCGACTTTTTCCAGCAGGATCAGTTCCATTTGGTAAAACCTCTTAACTTTTAACCTTCACCGTTCGCGGAGTCTTTCCCCGGAGGGGACTTGCGACCGCGAAAATCAATCAGGCTGTCGACAATGGCCAGGACCATCAGCAACGGGTAGATCAGCTGCATGATCAGCGGCAACGTCACGTACATGCCCACCAGCCAGAAACCGGCCAGTCGCCCCTGTGCCACAAGGCCGTGCATCAAGGCGATGCCAGCCAGCACCAGTACCAGGCTCGACGCCGATGCCAGGATGATGAACTGCGACCCGATAAACGGAGCCACCACCATCACTGCCACCAAGACCGCCATGGTCTGTTTCGGCAACCTCAGTTCGCGAAACTCGCGACCGAAGCCTCCAGGGTTGTACAACGCTGCCTGCCAATAACGCGCCAGCACCAAGGCCAACACGCTGAACAATTGCACCGTCACTGCTGTGGAAGCGACCAGCACAGGGCGGATCAGCTCACCGGAGAGCACCGGCTCGCCTTCGATTTTCGGCATGGCTTCGGCAAACGCCTTGGCCAGCACATCGAAGGTCTGCGCCAGGGCCATGTCGAGCACGAGGCTGAAAACCACGGCGAACACGGCACTGGCGACCAGCACACGGCTCCAGGGATGCTCGGCGCGCAACAGCGCGGCCAGGCCCAGGGCACCGGCAATCACCAGGAAGGTGATCGGATCGCCCATGAACCACACGGCCAGCCCGGCCAGCAGGCCGCCGGCGATGACCGTTGAAGCATCCTTGAACCCACGCCGCAGCAGCACAAGGCTGCCGGCAGCGGCACTCAACCAGAACAGCAGCGGCAGTACCGCGCTGATGACCACCACCAGGGTGGCCTGCACACGACCGCGCATGATGAAACTTGCTAACGCTCGCATGCTAATCCCTTACTGCTTGTCGACGACCCGGTCTCAGCGGCCGTGGCTGTCGGTGTAGGGCAGCAGGGCCAGGAAGCGGGCGCGCTTGATAGCGGTAGCCAGCTGACGCTGATAACGAGCTTTGGTACCGGTGATACGGCTTGGAACGATCTTGCCGGTTTCGGATACGTAAGCTTTCAGGGTGTTGAGATCTTTGAAGTCGATCTCTTTCACGTCTTCAGCAGTGAAGCGGCAGAATTTACGACGACGGAAGAAACGTGCCATTTAATAGGCTCCTCTAAAGGTCCGTGGATTACTCGTCAGCGTTATCGCTGGAGTCGCTGTCATTGCTGTCGTCGCCGTCGGCGGATTCAGCATGCTCAGGACGCTCACGACGCTCACGGCGCTCGCTGCGGTTTTCTTCAGCCTTCAGCATCTCGGACTGGCCGGTTACGGCTTCGTCGCGACGAATGACGAGGTTACGGATAACGGCATCGTTGTAGCGGAAGTTGTCTTCCAGCTCGGCCAGGGCCTTGCCGGTGCACTCAACGTTCAGCATCACGTAGTGAGCCTTGTGAACATTGTTGATTGCGTAGGCCAGTTGACGACGGCCCCAGTCTTCCAGGCGGTGGATCTTGCCGCCATCTTCTTCGATCAGCTTGGTGTAACGCTCAACCATGCCGCCGACTTGCTCGCTCTGGTCCGGGTGAACCAGGAAGATGATTTCGTAATGACGCATGAATGCTCCTTACGGGTTAGTAGTCTGCCAGCGTATCTGGTCAGACAAGGAGTGAATGACACTGTATGTCTTGCACGGAGGGGAGGCACATAGGCGCCTGCCAGCTCGGCAAGGGGCGCAATTGTAGAGAAGGCGGGACGTACAAGCAAGGTGATTGGTGATTATTTGAACAGCCGGAAACATATTCGCAGGCTACCGACCCTTTCGCGGGACAAGCCCGCTCCTACACGATTGAACTGCGCCCCATTTGTTGGACAGTCTGTGATTAGGCTGCTGCAGCCTGACTCCTGTATGCCACGGGAGTCAGGCCGCCCAGCCCCATCTTGATTCGATCAGAAAGGCATGGATGGCTGAAAGTTTGAACTGCTTGGTGTGCTTGCTCACGTAAAACGCCCCTGAGGTTGGATTTTTTGTCCAACATCAGGGGCGCAGTTCACGATCCCTGTAGGAGCGGGCTTGTCCCGCGAAAGGGCCGGTGAAGCTTACGCGATCAACGCTTGGCCTGACGCTGCCGCACGGCCTCGAACAGACACACGCCCGTCGCCACCGACACGTTCAGGCTGCTGACGCTACCGCTCATCGGCAACTTCACCAGGAAATCGCAATGCTCGCGGGTCAGTCGGCGCATGCCCTTGCCTTCCGCGCCCATGATCATCACCAGCGGGCCGGTCAGGTCCTGCTGGTAGATCTCCTGTTCAGCCTCGCCAGCGGTACCCACCACCCACAGGCCGCGCTGCTGCAGTTTCTCCAGCGTGCGCGCCAGGTTGGTCACGGCCACTAGCGGAATCACCTCCGCCGCACCGCAGGCCACCTTGCGCACTACCGGCGTCAGGGTAGCCGACTTGTCCTTGGGCACGATCACCGCCGTGGCGCCAGCCGCATCGGCGGTGCGCAGGCAAGCGCCAAGGTTGTGCGGGTCGGTCACGCCGTCCAGCACCAGGATCAGCGGCGGGGTTTCGCTGCGCTCGAGCAGCTCCTCGAGCATCAACTCGCCCCACACCTGGCTCGGGCTCACCTCGGCGACCACGCCCTGGTGCACGCCTTCGACCCAGGCATCCAGCTCACGGCGCTCGGCTTGGCCAACCGGCACGCGGTTTTCCGCGGCCAGTTCCAGCAACGCCTGGATGCGCGGCTCGCTGCGCCCTTCCGACAGCCAGATCTGCTTGACCCGCTTCGGATGGTGCTGCAGCAGTGCCTGCACGGCGTGCACGCCGTAGATCTTTTCCAGCTGACTCATGACTTGTTCTTGCTCTTGCGTGGCGCGCCGGACTTCGGCGGGCCTTTACGGTGCTTGGTCGGTTTGCCGGACGACTTGCCGCCCTTGTCCGACTTGCTGCTGGGGTGGCCGCTGGTGCGCGCCTCGCTCATCAGCGCCTTTTTCATTTCACGGCTCTTGCGCACTTCGGCGTTGCGCTGCACGGCGTCTTTCGGGAAGTACGCTTCGGCAGTCTCGCTCTTGCGGCTGCGCGGCTTAGGCGTGGCCTTGGCTTCGACCGCTGGCTCGGACTTCTCGGACTTTTCGGCTGCTGGCGAGGCAACACCACGCCCTTTGCGGCCAATCGGCGCATTGAGCTGCTGCTCGGAGACTTCGAAGTCGATCTTGCGCTCGTCGAGGTCGACGCGCATGACCTTGACCTCGATGGTGTCGCCCAGGCGGAAGCTGCGCCCGGTACGCTCGCCCGAAAGGCGGTGGTGCACCGGGTCGAAGTGGTAGTAGTCGCCCGGCAGCGCACTGACGTGCACCAGGCCTTCCACATAGATGTCGGTCAGTTCGACGAACAGGCCGAAACCGGTGACCGCAGTGATCACACCCGGGAAGGTCTCGCCCACGCGATCCTTCATGAATTCGCACTTGAGCCAGTTGACCACGTCACGGGTCGCTTCGTCGGCACGGCGCTCGGTCATCGAGCACTGCTCGCCGAGCTGCTCGAGGGCGTTCACGTCATACGGGTAGATACGCGCCTTGGGGATACTCATGGCGCCCGCACGCTTGACGTGCGGGGTATCGACCTTGGAACGGATGATGCTGCGGATGGCGCGGTGTACCAGCAGATCCGGGTAACGGCGGATCGGCGAGGTGAAGTGGGTGTACGCCTCGTAGTTCAAGCCGAAGTGGCCGTTGTTGTCGGTGCTGTACACCGCCTGGCTCAGCGAGCGCAGCATCACGGTCTGGATCAGGTGGAAGTCCGGTCGCCCGGCGATGCTCGCCAGCAGGGCCTGGTAGTCCTTCGGCGACGGGTCCTTGCCCTTGTGCAGGGTCAGGCCCAGCTCGCCGAGGAAGGCGCGCAGTTTTTCCAGGCGCTCCGGCGGTGGACCGTCGTGCACGCGGTAAAGGGCTGGCACTTCGTGCTTCTGCAGGAACGCGGCGGTAGCGACGTTGGCTGCCAGCATGCATTCTTCGATCAGCTTGTGGGCATCGTTGCGCACGGTCGGGCGGATTTCCGCGATCTTGCGCTCGTCACCGAAGATGATGCGGGTTTCCTGGGTCTCGAAGTCGATGGCCCCCCGGGCGTGACGGGCATCCAGCAGCACCTTGTACAGGTTGTACAAGTTCTTCAGGTCCGGCAGGACCTCCTTGTACTCTTCGCGCAGCGCCTTGCCCTCACGGGTGCGGGCATGTTCGAGCATGCTGCTGACCTTGTTGTAGGTCAGGCGGGCGTGGGAGTGGATAACGCCTTCGTAGAACTGGTAGTCGACCATCTGGCCAGCTTTGTTCATGGTCATTTCACAGACCATGGCCAGGCGATCAACATGCGGGTTCAGCGAGCACAGGCCGTTGGACAGCTCTTCGGGGAGCATCGGCACCACGCGCTCGGGGAAGTACACCGAGTTACCGCGCTGCTGAGCTTCGTTGTCCAGGGCCGAGCCCAGGCGTACGTAGCTGGAGACGTCGGCGATTGCCACATACAGGCGCCAGCCACCCGAGAACATGCGCAGCTTGCCCAGCGGTTCGCAGTAGACGGCGTCATCGAAGTCCCGGGCGTCCTCGCCGTCGATAGTGACGAACGGAAGGTGGCGCAGGTCGATGCGCTTCTCTTTGTCCTTCTCTTCGACTTCGGAGCGGAACTTGCGCGCTTCCTTGACTACATCGTTGGGCCAGACATGCGGAATGTCGTAGCTGCGCAGGGCAACGTCGATTTCCATGCCCGGCGCCATGTAGTTGCCGATCACCTCGACCACATCGCCCTGCGGCTGGAAGCGCGGGGTAGGCCAGTGGGTGATCTTGATCTCGACGAACTGGCCGATCTTGGCACCACCGTTACGCCCGGCGGTCACCAGCACTTCCTGCTGGATCTTCGGGTTGTCCGGGGTCACGTAGCCGATGCCGCCTTCTTCGAAGTAGCGGCCGACCACGCTTTCATGGGCGCGGGAGATGACTTCGACCAGCACGCCTTCGCGGCGGCCACGACGGTCAACGCCCGAGACGCGGGCCAGGCCACGGTCGCCGTCGAACACCAGGCGCATCTGCGACGGGCTGAGGAACAGGTCTTCGCTGCCGTCATCGGGGATAAGGAAGCCGAAACCGTCACGGTGGCCGGAGACACGACCACAGATCAGGTCCAGCTTGTCTACCGGGGCATAAGTGCCGCGCCGGGTATAGATAAGCTGGCCGTCACGTTCCATGGCGCGCAGGCGGCGGCGCAGGGCTTCGATCTGGTCTTCTTCATGAAGACCGAACTCTGCCGCCAGCTCCTCGCGCGCGGCCGGTTCGCCACGGTCGGCGAGGCGCTGCAGGATCAGCTCACGGCTGGGAATGGGGTTGTCGTATTTTTCCGCTTCGCGAGCGGCCTCGGGATCGAGGGATTGCCAATCGGCCATCAGAAGGGGTTCACCTTGGGATATATAGATAGGAATTCTGGCATGTGCGTATTGAAACCGGAAATGTCAGCCTTGGACAGCCCCCGCTGCTGTGTATAGAGAGGGGCAATAGGCCTTCGGAATCAACAAGTTGAATTTTTTGAAATTTTTTTCGCTTGGGGGGTTTACAGCCCCCCGGACCGTCCGTATAGTGCGCACCACAACGACGGACAAGCCCGAAGTTGTAGTAGAGATGAGCGGCGCTGTAAAGCATCTTTTATCTCGAATGTGTGCCCAGGTGGCGGAATTGGTAGACGCGCTGGTTTCAGGTATCAGTGACCGCAAGGTCGTGGAAGTTCGAGTCTTCTCCTGGGCACCAAATATTTTCAAGTAACAGATGACCAAGGATCTGTTACTACTGTGTGAAAGCGAACGATAGTCGCCTTCTCCAGATGATGTAAAGCTTTGCCCAGGTGGCGGAATTGGTAGACGCGCTGGTTTCAGGTATCAGTGACTTAACGGTCGTGGAAGTTCGAGTCTTCTCCTGGGCACCATACAAAAACCCACTAGCTTGCTAGTGGGTTTTTTCTTGCCTGCAATTTTTGCACCCCCTCCCTCCTCCCCGCGCAGCCTCCGGCATTACACGTTTGTCTGCCGATGAATTTCTCGTCACCCGGCCACTTGAGAAACGATTTCGTTTACCATTGTTTCCGAATATGTAGCCGTAAGCGAGGAAGTACCCGCATGACGATTCGCCCGCAACCGCTGATGCGCACCCTGGCCGCCGCAGTTCTGAGCCTGGTGATCGGCGCTCCGGCCGCCTTGGCAGACGAACCGGTCACGCTGACCATGTACAACGGCCAGCACAAGGAAATCGGCGAAGCCATCGCCAAGGCCTACGAGGCCAAGACCGGTATCCACATCAATATCCGCAAGGGCAGCAGCAACCAGCTGGCCAGCCAGATCATCGAGGAGGGCGACCGCTCGCCGGCCGACATCATCTATACCGAAGAATCCCCGCCGCTGAACAACCTCGGCGAGCTGGGACTGCTGGCGAAGATCGATGACGCCACGCTGAACATGCTGCCCAAGGAATACGTGGGTGCCAACGGCACCTGGATGGGCGTGACCGCCCGCACCCGCGTGGTGGTGTACAACCCGAAGAAAGTCGACGAGAAAGACCTGCCGACCACCGTCATGGATTTCGCCAATCCAGAGTGGGAAGGCCGCGTCGGCTACGTACCTACCAGCGGCGCCTTCCAGGAACAGGCCGTGGCCATCCTGAAGATGCACGGGCGTGAAGCCACCGAAGAATGGCTGACCGGCCTGAAAGCCTTCGGCAAGACCTACACCAACAACATGGTCGCCCTCAAGGCCGTGGAAAAAGGTGAAGTCGCCGCCGTGCTGGTCAACAACTACTACTGGTATGCACTGGAGCGCGAGCGCGGCAAGCTCGACTCCAAGCTGTATTACATGGCCGACGGCGACGCCGGCAACCTGGTGACCATCTCCGGTGCCGCTGCGGTCAAGGCCAGCAAGCATCCAAAGGAGGCCCAGGCCCTGCTCAACTGGATGGCCAGCGAAGAAGGCCAGCGCGTGATCACCCAGACCACCGCCGAGTACCCGCTGCACAAGGGCATGGTCTCCGACCGTGGCCTGAAGCCGTTCGACGAACTGCGCCCGCCGAAGATATCGCCAGCCGACCTGGGCAATGCCGAGGAAGCCATCGAGCTTGAACGCGAGGTCGGCCTGCTCTGATGACCGCCGCCCTGTCCACGCCTGCGCAGGTACGTTTCGTACCGCGCCGCAAGCGCCCCTCGATCTGGGTGCTGCTGCCTGTGCTGTTCCTGGTGGCGATGAGCTTGCTGCCGTTGCTGTACGTCGCCATGAAAGCCTGGGAGGCTGGCTGGCGCGAAGCCCTGCACCTGCTCTGGCGCCCATTCGTCTGGGGGCTGATGCGCAACACCCTGATGCTGATGGCCGGGGTGACGCTGGCGTGTATGGTGGTCGGCCTGGCCCTGGCCTGGCTGCTCGAGCGCAGCAACCTGCCCGGCCGCCGGCTATGGGGGGTGGTGCTGTGCCTGCCGTTCGCCGTGCCGTCGTTTGTCAGCAGCTTCACCTGGGTATCGCTGAGCTCGGACTTCGAAGGCTTGGGCGGGGCGATCCTGGTCATGGCACTGTCCAAGTACCCGCTGGTGTTCCTGCCGGTGGCGGCGACCCTGCGCAACCTCGACACTTCGCTTGAAGAGTCGGCGCGCACCTTGGGCTACAGCCGCTGGGGCGTATTCCGCAAGATCACCCTGCCGCTGCTCTGGCCGTCGATGCTGGGCGGTGCTTTGCTGATCGCCCTGCACATGCTGGTCGAGTTCGGCGCGCTATCGATCCTCGGCCTGCAGACCTTCACCACGGCGATCTACCAGCAGTTCGAACTGGAATTCAGCAACGCCAACGCCGCCATGCTGTCGGCGGTACTGTTGGCGATGTGCCTGCTGATGCTGTGGCTGGAACTGCGCGTGCGCGGCAAGGCCCGCCACGTGCGCATCGGTCAGGGCGTGGCACGTCGCGGGCAGCCGGTACGGCTGCGTGGCTGGATGCCGTTGGCGCAATTGTTCTGCCTGGGCCTGGCGATTCTCGGCAGCGGCATCCCGCTGGCCATGCTGGGTTACTGGCTGAGCGTGGGTTCGTCGGCCGCCTTCCCGGTGGCGGCGATCAGCAAGGCATTGCTGACTTCGCTGTCGGTGTCGCTGGGTGGCGCAGGCTTCTGTGTGCTGCTGGCGCTGCCGGTCAGCTTCCTGGTAGTGCGCTACAAAGGCCGCCTGGCGATCTGGGCCGAGCGCCTGCCGTACCTGCTGCACGCCCTGCCCGGCCTGGTAATTGCGCTGACCCTGGTGGTGTTCTCGCTGCACTACGTGCCGGCGCTGTACCAGACCACCGCGCTGTTGCTGCTGGCCTATGCGCTGCTGTTCCTGCCGCTGGCCCAGGCGCCGGTGCGTACCGCGTTGAACAAGGCTTCGCCGACACTCGAAGAAGCAGCCCGCACTTTGGGCGCCAGCAGCTTTGCAGCGTTTTGCCGGGTGACCTTGCCGATCATCTTCCCGGCGCTGGCGGCGGCGTTTGCGCTGGTGTTCCTTGATGCCATGAAGGAGCTTACCGCTACCCTGCTGCTCAGCCCGACTGGCATGACCACCCTGGCCACCGAGGTCTGGGCGCATACCGCCAACGTCGAGTTTGCGGCGGCAGCGCCTTATGCGGCGCTGTTGATTGTGGTGTCGGGGTTGCCGGTGTATTTGCTGACTACGCGGATGTATTTGAACAAGGCTTGAGACCGAATCCAGGCTGGCGAGCAGCCTGGATTTTCGAACGACACACACGAGCTCACCGCAAGTACTCTATCCAAACAAAAAACAGAACAATCAGTGCAATCAGAAAAATTTGTACAGCCCACAAGCGCACTAACAGCCTCTGCAAGTCGGCGGGAGCCTTTGCAATATCATTGCTATCCAATAGCCCCTTCCGAACGCTAAAATATTTCATAGATAGCATTGCGGAAATTGACCCTAGCCGCATGACTTTCCCTAGCAGCCCAGCATGAGAATATATTTCTCTGTTCACAGCCACCATTCGGCTATTAGACAGGATTGATTCGATACGATCCAGATATCGATGCGCAACGAATATCCACACACCAAACATCAGAAAAGGCGAAATAATTACAAACACACCAAGCACTGCGAGGTGCAAGTTACTCATCGCACTGCCTCATACAAAATCTCCCCCACTCTTTCTCCCAAAATCTCACCAAACCCACCGCCAGCAATACCTCCAGCCGCTCCCCCCAATACCGCACATGCGAAAGTTGCCGTTCCACCGGTGGGTATACCTACAGCAACACATGCGATTGGCCCCAAGACGCCCCCGACATATCCACCAACTCCTCCCAGCCCCAAGCCACCAACGAGCGAACTCCTCTCCACATACTTGGCCTCTCTACACTCCTCCTCCCGTCCAAGCACGCACGCGTTACGAATTGACAGTTCGGTTGACGCCACATCAAGTGCCATGCCTAAATACGTACCTTTTTTTACCCAATTAGCCGCCTTAGCCACGCCAGATATTTTTGCTGCATAGCCTTTAATCTCACCACCGTGAAGAAATCTTTTGGTAGATATATCCAGCGCATGCTTGATTTTGCCCCGATTGCGTAACCCTGACCCATACGCAGCCATACTATCTAGCTGGGCCTCCAACTTCAAAAACAGCGCTGTACGCTTCGAATAGAATTCATTACGAGCTTTCAACGTGCCTTGATGCAAGTAATTCCGGTGTAGCTGTTCTATTTCCTCTAACGTTTTCTTGATAGCTTCAAGATGCTTGCTCCAAGCGTCACTAGCTGTACCAGCGCCGATGGAAGCACGAGACAGCAAGCTCTGCAGCAACTCAAAATTCTCCAGAAGGAACCCGTCAAAGTCACCGCCGCTCAATTCGATGTCGAGGTGTATACCCAACGCCTTACCCATGAGAAATGCCTCATGAGCAGTACAGGACGGCGTGCTTGGGTCACCCATGATTATCAGCTCACCAGGGAAAACAACAGTGTTGACGACATGCGCATTCAACACATCAAACTTGGCCCGCTGATTCGCGTTCATGGGCGTATCGACCTTCAGCGACTCATACGACTGCGCTTGCGGATTAATGAAGCTGCGCGCCTCGGACATGGTCGCACCTCACGCATACTTCTTGTTGTTGATGCGGTCCCAACCGCCCGTGACGTTGCCGCCGGCACTGCCGTCAAGGCGTTTCTGCCGCGTGTAGGTCGTCTTGATGCGTCCGTAGTTAAGCTGCACGACTTCCACTGGCACCCCAGCGCTGGCGCTCTGGGCATAGTCGGCGATGATCACTTCCTCGAGGACGACTTCGTAGTACTTGAGCTTATCGCCACCAGCACGACAGAGCACGAGCTTCACCTCCTTCAGGTGCTGCCCGGCACAGCTAGCCTCCAGCAGCTTGCAGCTTGCACTGTCCAGGTATTTGGTGAAGGTAAAGTTGGTGAGTGCGGTGCGCCCTGATGATGCGCCGCCCGCTGAGCTTGCGGTGGCAGAGGTACTCTGGTTTGCACCGAACTTGTAGCCTATGATTTCAATCCAGTTGGCGTACTGCTCATCCAGTGCTTCGCCAGTGATTTCCGCGATTTGAATATAAGCATCGAAAGCCATGCTTACCTCTCCTTGGTAAAGATTGGGCTGATAACGACGGTGTTCCGACATCGCCGCTCTGAGGTCGTTCCTGAAGTAAGCGGCGAAGTTCGCCGAGTGCCTTCAGGTCCAATCGACACTAGCTCCCTGTGCCCAGCGCTGCAACGGCAAACACTCTAGCGCTAACCATTTGGGAAATTTCCTACGACTTTGACGAAGATACAGGCTTGATCACGTAAATAAGTGTTTCACCCCCTAACTCAGCGATGCCTACAAATTCGCCAACATCCGGCGCACGATCAGGCCATGTACCTTGCCAACCGGCAGCATGTATAGCCGGCCAAAGGCGTTGAAACACCGCACTGACGTGGTCACTTTCAAGCGCTGCCCGTCCACATCCATGCAGACCATCACCGCCAAGTGCGTATCACGCGACGTCAGCACCAGTTGCTGGTCGCTGATGGCCTCGACGGTGAAGAAGTCCAGATGCTCGCCGACGGCCGGCACATACCCTGGATCGCGGGGTGAGAAGCCATGGATATCGGCGACATTGAAACGACGCGAGATGAAGTCACGAATGCGGAAGGCCCAGGCCAGCCAGCCAGGGACGTCCGAGGTCATGGCACAGTATGCCTGCAGGGCGGTCAACGGGGCAGCGAGCTGTATGCTGTCACTGTGGAGAAAATCGAGGTCGGCCTGGGCGGCGACCAACTGGGCGGACATGAGCAACTCCCTTGTCATGTGTCGCTCACAGCATAACAACAGCGCAAGCTGGATGGCACGGGCTTCGCCCGTGTTCGCGGGCAAGCCCGCGCCCACAGGGTCCGCGCCATGGTTCAGCAATTGGGCAAGGCCATTGCCCCAACTTACGCCCGGAACTGGCCCAAGCTGGCGCGCAACTGCGCCGCCAGATCATCCAGCACCTTGCTGCTGGCCGTGGTTTGCATCACCACCTCGGCCGAGCGTTCGGCCTGGGCATGAATGTTCTCCACGCGTCCCCGTACCGCCTGCGCGCCGTGTGCTTGCTGCTCGGCAGCGCGAGTAGCCAGGCCGATAGCCGCGTGCACCTGCTCCACCGCAGCCTGCACCGATTGCTGGCGACGCTCATTGTCCCGCAATACTAACAACCCTTCGCTGGCCTTGAGCCCAGCTTGACCGATGGTCGCCACCGCTTCCTTGGCACCTTTCTGCAGCGCGGCAATGTGCGCCTGAATGTCGCCGGTAGAGCTCTGGGTCTTGCTCGCCAGCGCCCGTACCTCATCGGCCACTACGGCAAACCCACGGCCAGTCTCGCCAGCGCGTGCGGCTTCGATTGCGGCGTTGAGCGCCAGCAGGTTGGTCTGTTCGGCAATGCCATGGATGACGGTCAGCACCACCTCGATCTGTTCGCTCTGCTTGGCCAGGCGCTCGATCACCTGCGAGCCGGTCTCCACCTGCCCGGCCAGGTTCTCGATCAGGCTCGCCAGTTGCGTCGAGGAACGGCTGTTCTCGTCGGTTGCCTGGCGAATGTCCACTACCTGCTGCAACGCCGCCTGCATGGCATGGCTTTCGGCCTGGGCCTCGTCAGCCATGCTCGACAGGTCGCGCAAGCTGGCGGCTACTTCGTCACGCTGCAACGCCGCTGCAGCATCGGCACCGGCGTTGCGCTTGGCCATGGTGCCGATCTCGACCCCGGTACGCTGGGCCACCTCGCCGGCCTCGCGGACGATGGGCTGCAGTTTGTCGACAAAGCGATTGACCGCTGACGCCATGTCGCCGATCTCGTCGCGGCTGTCGAGGGTCACGCGCTTGGTCAAGTCGCCTTCGCCAGCGGCCAGATCATTGAGCGCGGCGATCAGCAGGCGCAGCTTGCTGAGCACCCGGCGGCCTAGCACCACGGCCACCACCAGCAGCACACCCAGACCAACCACCACTAGGCCCAGGCCAATCCGCCAGCGCAGCTCGGCAGCCGCATCGCGCACGGTCTGTGCGGTGTTGGCCTGCATCGCGGTAGCGCTGGCCTGTGCGGTTTCCAGGCGTTCGCGCAGGGCCTTGCCACTGTCGGCGGCCGCGGCGCCCAGGCTGTCGCCGACCAGTTGCTCACCGCTGGCGATCAGGGCATTGAAGCGCTGGTCGAGGGCCTTGAGTTCCTGGTCAACGCCGGCCGTGGAAACCCCCATCAGGACTTTGCCGATCTCGGCACCATTGGGGTTGATCGGCGCTTCGACGAAATACACCGAAGGATCGCGACGCGCGGCGTCGAGCACCTTGTCCAGCGCCCGCTCGCCCTGGCCCTTCTCGATCAAAGCCTGGTTGATCGGGTTCTGCCGGTTCAAGTAGCGGGTCAGATGCTGGCCCTGGGCATCGTCATAGATCACGAACAGCACGTTGGGGTTGCGCTGGGCCCGACGGGCGAAGTCGGAGAGCATCGGTACATCGTTATCCCAGATCGCCCGCGGGGCGACCGAGGCCAGCAGCTCGGCCATGTCGTTGGCCGAGTCCTTGAGATTTTTCTCCAGGGTGGCGCGCAGCTGCTGCTGTTCGTCCTGCAAGCGCGTGGAAAGGCCCGCGCTCAGGCGCTGGCGGGTGCTGCTGGAAAGGCTCTCAAGCCCCCCGCGCACGTCCTGCCCGGCCTGCTCCAGCTCGTCGGCGAGCTGACGGCTGTCTTTACCCAAACGCTCGCCCAGGTCGGCCTCCAAGGCCGTTACGGTGCTGCGGGTCAGCGCAACGGCAACCAGCACTTGCACCAAAAGGGCGATACCAAGGGCAACAAACACAGGCCGCAAGAGGCGGCTTCGTAACAGTGAAAGGATGGCAGACACGGTGTAACCCTCGTGTTTTCTGGCGCCACTATTTTGATGGCATCTACAGAAACTTCTTACAGCAAGGGTTGTGCCGTACACAGCAGGGATAAGCGCCAAGGTCTAGCAATGTCGCCAGGCCCGCGCCACAAATGAAAACGCCGCGATCCTTTGCAGGACCACGGCGTCAGATCAGCCTGGAGGGCAGATCAGGCGAACGGGTGACGCAGGACGATGGTCTCGTTGCGGTCCGGGCCGGTCGAAATGATATCGATCGGCGCGCCTACCAGCTCTTCGATACGCTTGATGTAGTCACGTGCAGCTTGCGGCAGCTCTTCCAGGGTTTTCACGCCCAGGGTCGATTCGCTCCAGCCTGGCATCTCTTCGTACACCGGCTCCAGGCCGATGTAGCTGTCGGCATCGGAAGGCGCGTCGATGACGGCACCGTTCTCGTTCTTGTAGCCAACGCAGATGTTGATGGTTTCCAGGCCGTCCAAAACGTCCAGCTTGGTCAGGCAGATGCCCGAGATGCTGTTGACGTCGATGGCGCGACGCAGGATGACGGCATCGAACCACCCGCAACGGCGGGCACGGCCAGTGGTCGAACCGAACTCGTGGCCACGCTTGGCCAAGGTGGCACCGGTCTCGTCGAACAGTTCGGTCGGGAACGGACCGGAACCAACGCGAGTGGTGTAGGCCTTGGTGATGCCCAGGATGTAGTCCAGGTACATCGGGCCAACGCCGGAACCGGTGGAGATGCCGCCAGCGGTGGTGTTGGAGCTGGTGACGTACGGGTAGGTACCGTGGTCGATGTCCAGCAGCGAGCCCTGGGCGCCTTCGAACATGATGTCCTTGCCAGCGCGACGCAGGTTGTGCAGCTCGGCGGTCACGTCGAGCATCATCGGCTTGAGCTGTTCGGCGTAGGCCATGCACTCGTCCAAGGTCTGCTGGAAGTCGATGGCCGGCTCTTTGTAGTAGTTCACCAGCTGGAAGTTGTGATAGTCCAGCAGCTCACCCAGCTTGGCGGCGAAACGCTCGCGGTGGAACAGGTCGCCGACGCGCAGGCCGCGGCGTGCAACCTTGTCTTCGTACGCTGGGCCGATGCCACGGCCAGTGGTGCCGATCTTGGCTTCGCCACGGGCTTTTTCACGTGCCTGGTCCAGGGCCACGTGGTACGACAGGATCAGCGGCGCCGCCGGGGAGATACGCAGGCGCTCGCGCACCGGTACACCCTTCTCTTCCAGCTTGGTGATTTCACGCATCAGGGCGTCTGGGGCAACGACCACGCCGTTGCCGATCAGGCACTGCACGCCTTCACGCAGGATGCCCGAGGGAATCAGGTGCAGAACGGTTTTCTCACCGTTGATCACCAGGGTGTGGCCCGCGTTGTGGCCACCTTGGTAGCGCACTACGGCGGCAGCATGTTCGGTCAGCAGATCGACGATCTTGCCTTTGCCCTCATCACCCCACTGGGTGCCCAGGACGACGACATTCTTACCCATTACATTGGTCCTCATTCACGCAAACTTGGTTGCCGGCCTACTGCCGACGCAGAAACTCACTGGGCCAGCGGCAGAACCTGCCAGCGCCCGTCTTGCTGAATCAATTGCCGATCACAATCCGCCTCGAGAGCAGCACTCAACGGCTGGCCAGGCAAAGCCTGGACCACACGCTGGCCCTCGTTGCGCAACTGGCAGACCTGCTGCCAGAGGGCCGCGTCGCCACTGTCCGGCATCCAGATGCCGCCAGTTGGCAATACGACCTCCGCTCGCCCCAGTGTGACCAGGGTCTTCAAATCCGTGGAGAAACCTGTAGCCGGGCGTGCCCGGCCAAAGTCGGCGCCGATGTCGTCATAGCGGCCGCCCTGGGCGATCGATTGACCTTCGCCCGGAACGAACACGGCGAACACCACGCCGGTGTGATAGTTGTAGCCGCGCAGCTCGCCGAGGTCGAAGTACAGCGGCAGGTCCGGATAGCGCGACGCCAGGCGATCGGCGATCGCCAGCAGGTCATCGAGCGCCGCCAGTACGCTGGCCGGGGCACGGCCCAGGCGCACACGGGCCTCGGCCAGCACTTCACGGCCACCGCACAGCTCGACCAGGGCGCGCAGCATGTTGCCCAGGTCCTTCGGCAGGTCGGCAGTCAGTGCCTGCACCTCATCGACCGACTTGCGCTGCAGGGCGTCGAACAGCTGCTGCTCGACCGCACCCGACAGGCCAGCGGCACGGGCCAGGCCGCGGTAGATACCGACGTGGCCGAGATCCATGTGCACGTCGGCAACGTCGGTCAGCTGCAGCGTGGCGAGCATCAGACTGATGACTTCGACATCGCTGGTCGGGCTTGCGTCGCCGTACAGCTCGGCACCCAGCTGAATCGGGCTGCGCGAGGTGGACAGGGCTCGCGGCTGGGCGTGCAGCACGCTGCCGGCGTAGCACAGGCGGCTCGGGCCTTCACGGCGCAGGGTATGGGCGTCGATGCGCGCCACCTGTGGGGTGAAGTCGGCGCGGAAGCCCATCAGGCGGCCCGACTGCGGGTCGACCACCTTGAAGGTGCGCTGATCCAGGTCCTGGCCGGCGCCGGTGAGCAGCGACTCCAGGTACTCGATATGCGGGGTGACGACCAGCTCGTAGCCCCAACTCTGGAACAGGTCCAACACCTGGCGGCGCGCGATCTCGATGCGCGCAGCCTCAGGTGGCAGTACTTCCTCGATGCCATCTGGCAGCAGCCAGCGGTCTACCGTTGCCATTACGCCATTTCCCCTCTGGTCCGGGCGGCTTGCCAGCTGGCGAGCCGTCAGTAAAGCCGGTATCGCGCACAGCAGCGGGCAGCACTGATCCCAGCGCAGCCACCGTACCCGATACCCTCAAATTGCCTTGCGACCTGACCAAACCGTCAACTGGCGCTTTGCCAATCAACCTTGCAGACGCAAAAAAGCCGGGAAATTTCCCGGCTGCCTCATCATACACCCCTTTTCATTCAGGATGCACCCCGCCTGGTGTTTTAGCTGCCAGGCGGGGCGCCGCTGCATGAAAATCAGGGCCTGAGCATCACGGCTTGCTCTTGTCCAGGAAGCGGAAGAACTCGTTCTTCGCGTCCAGTACCAGCACGTCGCTCTTGCTCGAGAAGCTGTCGCGGTACGCCTGCAGGCTACGGTAGAACGCGTAGAAATCGGCGTCCTGGGTGTAGGCCTTGGCGTAGATGGCGGCCGACTGAGCGTCGCCGTCACCACGGGTCTCTTCCGCCTCGCGGTAGGCTTCGGCCAGCAGTACACGGCGCTGACGGTCGGCATCGGCGCGAATACCTTCGGCCAACTCGTTACCTTTGGCGCGGTGCTCGCGAGCTTCACGCTCACGCTCGGTACTCATGCGGTCGAACACGCTGCGGTTGACTTCCTTCGGCAGGTCGATGGCCTTGACGCGCACGTCGACGACCTCGATACCCAGCTCCTTGCTGGCCATGCGGTTCAGCGATGCGGTGATGTCAGCCATCAGCGCGTCACGCTCACCGGAAACCACCTCGTGCAGGGTGCGCTTGCCGAACTGGTCACGCAGGCCGCTTTCCAGACGACGCGACAGACGCTCGTCGGCGATCTGCTTCATGCCGGAAGTGGCGGTGTAGAAGCGCTCGGCATCCTTGACGCGCCACTTGGCGTAGGCGTCGACCATCACAGCCTTCTTCTCCAGGGTCAGGAACCGCTGGGTCGGGGCGTCGAGGGTCATCAGGCGTGCGTCGAACTTGCGTACCTGGTTCACGTACGGAATCTTCACGTGCAGGCCCGGCTGGACATCCGCCTGGACCACCTTACCGAAGCGCAGCAGTACCGCACGCTCGGTCTGGGACACGATGTAGAAGCTGTTCCAGGCCACAATGGCCAGAACCACGGCGGCGATCAGGGCGATCAGCGATCGGTTGCTCATCAGCGGCTCTCCCTAGTGCGCAGTGGCTGCTGTTGCTGTTGCAGGTCCTGCGCGGCACGCGCGCCAGCATCGTTGACCGACGGGCTGACGCTGGTGCTTGGCGCGGACGCGTTGCGGCTGCCTTCGACCATCTTGTCCAGCGGCAGGTAGAGCAGGTTGTTCTGCCCGTCCTTGGCCGTGACCAAGACCTTGCTGGTATTGCTGTAGACCTCTTGCATCGTCTCCAGGTACAGGCGCTGACGGGTCACGTCAGGGGCCTTGCGGTACTCGGCGACCAGCTTGGTGAAGCGATCAGCCTCACCCTTGGCTCGGGCAATGACTTCGTCGCGGTAACCGTTGGCGTCCTCGATGATGCGCTGGGCCTGACCGCGGGCTTCCGGCACCACGCCATTGGCGTAGGACTCGGCCTGGTTGCGGGCACGCTGCTCGTCTTCGCGGGCGCGGATCACGTCGTCGAAGGCTTCCTGCACTTCACGCGGGGCTGCCGCGCTCTGTACGTTGACCTGGGTGACGGTGATACCGGTGCGGTAGTTGTCGAGGAAGCGCTGCAGGCGCTCGCGGATATCCACGGCCATCTGCTCACGGCCCTCGGTCAGCACCTGGTCCATCGAGGTGGAACCCACCACGTGGCGCAGGGCGCTGTCGGTCGCATGCTGCAGGCTAACCTCAGGCTGGTCGACGTTAAGCACGAAGTCCTGCAGGTTGCTGATCTTGTACTGGACGGTCAGCGGCACCTCGACGATGTTCTCGTCTTCGGTGAGCATCTGCCCCTGCTTGGTGTAGGCACGCTCGCGCGTGACGTTTTCCATGTACTTGCGATCGATTGGCGGGAAGTAGATGTTCAGGCCGGGACCGACCGTCTCATAGTACTTGCCGAAGCGCAGCACCACGGCCTGCTCCTGCTCGTCGACCACGTACACGGCGCTGTACAGCCAGATTGCAGCAAGCACTGCCAGGCCAATGCCCAGCAGACCATAGCCGCCACCCTTGCCGACATTGCGGTCACCGCCGCCACGTTTTTTGCCACTGCCGAACATGCCGTTCAGGCTGTCCTGCAGCTTGCGGAAGGCCTCGTCCAGATCCGGCGGACCCTTCTTGTCGCCACCACCGCCGCCACCGCGACGGCCGCCCCAGGGATCCTGATTGTTCGAGTTGCCACCCGGCTCGTTCCAAGCCATAGCGCTCTCCATCTGATAAAGCAAAGACGCGCCCACGGCGCGCCGTCCAATGCTACAGAATGCCTGCCACTGCTGCCCGACGACCTCACCGGGCATTTATTGCAAAGTGTGTTGCTCGACAAACACTTGCGGCTCCATGCCTTCACGACTGACCAGGCGATTCAACTCGACCCTGGGCAGGCGAACACTCAGCAGGCTGCGCCCTTCTTCGTCATGCTCTTCACTTCGCACGGCACCCAGGGCAAAGAATTGCGCGCGCAAGCGGGCAAAACGCTGCTCCAGGCACAGGGTACCGACAAACAGATCATCCCCCAGCAACTCGGCAATCGCCTGGCCGACCAGCTCCAGGCCACGTCCATCTCGTGCCGACACCCAGACCCGCTGCGGCTTGCCATCGGCATCGCGCTGAATCTGCGGCTCGACATCTTCGAGCAGGTCGAGTTTGTTATAGACCTCGAGGATCGGCAAGCCTTCGGCACCGATCTCGCCCAACACGGCCAGCACTTGCTCGATCTGCTCCATGCGCTCTGGCTCATGGGCGTCGATCACATGCAGCAGCAGGTCCGAGTTGCTCGATTCTTCGAGCGTAGCCCGAAATGCCTCGACCAGCTTGTGCGGCAGGTGACGAATGAAGCCCACGGTGTCGGCCAGCACGATCGGGCCCAGGTCGGCCAGTTCGAGCCGGCGCAAGGTCGGATCGAGCGTGGCGAACAGCTGGTCGGCCGCATACACCTCGGATTCGGTCAGGGCATTGAACAGTGTGGACTTGCCGGCGTTGGTGTAGCCAACCAACGAAACCGAAGGGATATCCGCGCGCTTGCGGCCACGACGGGCCTGCTCGCGCTGGCTGCGCACCTTCTCCAGGCGCCCCTTGATCTGGCGGATGCGTACCCGCAACAGACGGCGGTCGGTTTCCAGCTGGGTTTCACCCGGGCCACGCAGGCCGATACCACCCTTCTGCCGCTCAAGGTGGGTCCAGCCGCGCACCAGCCGCGTGCTCATGTGGTCGAGCTGGGCCAGTTCGACCTGCAGCTTGCCTTCATGGGTACGCGCCCGCTGGGCGAAGATGTCGAGAATCAGCCCGGTACGGTCAAGCACGCGACACTCGAAGACGCGCTCGAGGTTGCGTTCCTGACTGGGCGTGAGGGTGTGATTGAAAATCACCAGGTCTACCTGTTCGGCTTTGACCAGGTCGCGCAATTCCTCGACCTTGCCGCTGCCAATCAGGTATTTGGCCGTAGGCTGATGCCTGGCCACCGTGGCCAACGAGACGATGTCGGCTCCGGCCGACAGTGCCAGTTCCTGAAACTCCTGCGGGTCTTCGCGCGCCTCAGGGTTCTGACCTTCCAAGTGAACGAGCAACGCCCGCTCACCACCACCGTGGCGCTCAAAGAACAATGCAGGCTCCTATCAGGCGTTGCCTGGCTCGCTGTCGCCGTGCTCGGCGTCGGTCGGGCTTGGCAGGCGGACCGGACGGGCCGGAACTACGGTCGAAATGGCGTGCTTGTAAACCATCTGGCTGACGGTGTTCTTCAGCAGTACCACGAACTGGTCGAAGGATTCGATCGAGCCCTGCAGCTTGATCCCGTTGACCAGATAGATCGATACCGGGACCTTTTCCTTTCTCAGTTGATTCAAGTAAGGGTCTTGTAGCGAATGCCCTTTTGACATATGCCGCACTCCTGTAAGGATAAATAAATAGAAAATCAGAAAAATTGATAAGTCAGGCCGCCCCTTCGCAAGAATAGACGGCTATCAGCAGGGACTCAGCTCAATATGGAGACGGCCCCAAGGTATTTCAAGGTGCGGGACAGATTGTCGCAGGCCAGGCTGTCAAGCCAATGCACGTCAGCCCAGCCACGCAACCAGGTGAACTGCCGCTTGGCCAGCTGTCGAGTGGCAATGATACCGCGTTCGCGCATCTCATTCTCAGTCAGCTTGCCGTCGAGGTAGTCCCAGACCTGTCGATAACCCACTGCCCGTATAGACGGCAGTCCGGCGTGCAAGTCACTTCTGGCTCGCAGCGATCGGACCTCGTCGACAAAGCCCTGTTCCAGCATCTGTGAAAATCGTAACGCAATTCGCTTATGCAGAATGTGACGATCCGCAGGCGCAATCGCCAAACTCGCGACAGTATAGGGCAAATGCCCGCCAGCGCCTGCGTCTGCGCCGCTACTTTCCGCGAATTGACGCTGGCGATGAGCCGTCATGCTCTCGCCGCTCACCCGGTAAACTTCCAGCGCGCGGATCAGCCGCTGTGGGTCGTTGGGGTGAATACGCGCCGCCGACTCCGGGTCGACCTCTGCCAGTTGCCGGTGCAACTCTGCCAGGCCCAGTGCTTCGGCCTGCGCCTCGAGCTCTGCGCGCACGGCGGCATCGGCCGCCGGCATGTCTGCCAGGCCTTCGATCAGCGCCTTGTAATAAAGCATGGTACCGCCGACCAGCAGCGGAATTTTGCCGCGCGCGGTGATATCGGCCATCGCTTCCAGAGCGTCGGCACGAAATTGCGCGGCCGAGTAGCTTTCAGCCGGGTCGCGGATATCGATGAGCCGGTGCGGGTAGGCGGCCAGAATCTCTTTGGAAGGTTTGGCCGAACCAATGTCCAGGCCACGGTAGACCAGGGCCGAGTCGACACTGATCAGCTCGCAGGGCAGGACCTTGGTCAGTTCGATGGCGAGGTCGGTCTTGCCGGCCGCCGTCGGGCCCATGAGGAATATTGCTGGGGGTTTGCCGCTCATGTCATCGACCGCGCAGGAATAGTTTGTCCAGGTCGTCCAGGCCCATCTGGGTCCAGGTCGGACGGCCATGGTTGCACTGGCCGCTGCGTTCGGTGTTTTCCATGTCGCGCAGCAGGGCGTTCATCTCGGGAATGGCCAGGCGTCGGTTGGCGCGCACGGCGCCATGGCAGGCCATGGTGCCGAGCAGTTCATTGAGGTGCGCCTGGATGCGGTCGCTGGTGCCGTATTCCATCAGGTCGGCGAGCACGTCCTGGACCAGGCGATTGGCCTCAGCCTGCTTGAGCAGCGCCGGGATCTGGCGGACCGCCAGTGTCTCGGGGCCCAGGCGCTGCAGCTCGAAGCCCAGGCGCTGAAACCACTGGCCGTGTTCCTCGGCACAGTCGGCTTCGCGCTGGCTCAGCGCCAGGGTTTCCGGCACCAGCAGCGGCTGGCCGCTGAGGCCCTCGCTGGCCATGGCTACCTTGAGGCGCTCGTACATGATGCGCTCGTGGGCCGCGTGCATGTCCACCAGTACCAAGCCGACGGCATTCTCGGCGAGGATGTAGATGCCCTTCAGCTGGGCCAGGGCATAACCCAGCGGCGGGATGTCGCCCTGGCTTTCCGGCAGTGCCGAAGCCGTTGGCGCGCCCTCGTTCAGCGGTTTGTAGAACTCGCGGTAGACCGCCTGGGACTCGGCAGCCGGCAACGGCTGCGACGGGCGCGGGGTGTACTGGTACTGGTAGCCGGCGCCACTGCCGCCATTGGAAATGGAATGCTGTGGCTGCTCCAGCACTGGCGAGGCCAGGCGCATTTCTCCCTGCGGGCCGAACTCACCGACCTGCTGCCCAGTCGGGCGAACCGCTTCAGGCACGGCGGCAGGTGCAGCCAGTTGGTCCTCCGGACGCACGTCAGCCAGGGCACGGTGCAGCGTGCCATAGAGGAAGTCATGCACCGAGCGTCCTTCGCGGAAGCGCACTTCGTGCTTGGTCGGATGCACGTTGACATCGACGCCATTCGGCTCGAGTTCGAGGAACAGCACGAAGGTCGGGTGCCGGCCGTTGAACAGTACGTCGCGATAGGCCTGGCGCACGGCATGGGCGACCAGCTTGTCGCGCACCGCACGGCCGTTGACAAAGAAGTACTGCAGATCGGCCTGGCTGCGCGAGAACGTCGGCAGGCCAACCCAGCCCCACAACCTCAGGCCATTGCGTTCGACGTCGATCGGCAGCGCCTGCTCCATGAAGCCTGGGCCGCAGATGGCGCCGACCCGCCGCGCACGGGCAGTTTCGTCATGCGCCTCATGCAGGCTGAGGATGCTCTTGCCATTGTGGCGCAGGTGGAAGCCGACATCGAAGCGGGCCAGGGCCAGGCGACGGATGACTTCCTGCAGGTGATCGAATTCGGTCTTTTCGGCCTTGAGGAACTTGCGCCGGGCCGGGGTATTGAAGAACAGATCGCGCACTTCCACCGAAGTGCCGACCGGATGCGCGGCGGGTTGCACCCGCGGGGTCATGTCACGGCCTTCGGTCTCGACCTGCCAGGCTTCGCCAGCGCTGGCAGTACGCGAAGTCAAGGTCAAGCGTGCCACCGAGCTGATCGATGCCAGCGCCTCACCCCGGAAGCCCAGGCTCAGTACGCCTTCAAGGTCTTCCAGCTCGCGAATCTTGCTGGTGGCGTGACGGGCCAGGGCCAGCGGCAGGTCGTCGGCGGAAATGCCGCTGCCATCGTCACGCACCCGCAGCAGCTTCACACCACCCTGCTCGACTTCCACGTCAATGCGCCGGGCACCGGAGTCCAAGCTGTTTTCCAACAGTTCCTTGGCCACCGACGCCGGGCGCTCAACCACCTCGCCGGCGGCAATCTGGTTGGCCAGCCGCGGGCTGAGCAGCTGGATGCGCGAACCGCCACTCATTGCGAAGCCAGTGTGGTAGCGGGGATATCGAGGTGCTGGCCGACCTTCAGCTCATCGGTCTTGAGGCTGTTGGTGCTGCGCAAGCTGGTCACGCTGACCTGATAGCGTACAGCAAGCATCGCCAGGGTTTCGCCCGGGCGCACGGTGTGCTCACGCGGCCCCTGGGCAATCTTGCCGCTGTCACGCAGCCAGGCAATGTAAGTGCCAGGCGGCGGGTTCTGCTGGAAGTACTGACGCACGCCGGTATGAATCGAACGCGCCAACGCCTGCTGGTGGCTGGCGGTGGCCAGCTTGGCCGCCTCGTTGTTGTTCGAGATGAACCCGGTTTCAACGAGGATCGACGGGATATCCGGCGACTTCAGCACCATGAAGCCCGCTTGTTCTACCCGCTGCTTGTGCAGCGAAGTGACGCGCCCCATGTTGCCAAGCACTTTTTGCCCGACGTTCAGGCTGGAACTCAGCGTGGCAGTCATCGACAGGTCGAGCAGCACGCCCGCGAGCATGCGGTCCTTGTCGTCGAGGCTGACGTTGCCAGCACCACCGATCAGGTCGGAACGGTTTTCCGTGTCGGCCAGCCAGCGCGCAGTCTCGGACGTGGCGCCACGGTCGGACAGGGCGAACACCGAGGCGCCAAAGGCAGCACGCGATGGTGCGGCGTCGGCGTGGATCGAGATGAACAGGTCGGCACCCTTCTTGCGGGCGATCTCGGTGCGCTTGCGCAGCGGGATGAAGTAGTCACCGGTGCGGGTCAGCTCGGCGCGGTAACCCTTCTCGGTGTTGATCTGGCGCTGCAATTCCTTGGCGATCTGCAGCACGATGTCTTTCTCGTGCTGGCCGCGCGAGCCGGATGCGCCTGGGTCTTCACCGCCATGACCGGCATCGATGGCGACCACGATGTCGCGCTTGCCACTCGGCACTGGCGGCAGCTTGATTGCGGGCTGTGCCGGGCTTACCGGTACCGCTGGCGTGGTTGCCGGAGTCTGCACCGGGGTTGGCGGCGGGGTCGGCGCCGTGGCAGCGATGGCATCGGCCTCCTGGTCATACAGGTCGACCACCAGGCGGTTACCGTACTGGGCATTGGGCGCCAGGGTGAAGCTCTTGGGCGTGACCGACTTCTTCAGGTCGACCACCACACGCAGGTCGGTAGGGGTACGCTGAGCCGAGCGTACACTGCTGATCGGCGTATTGGCGGTCGACACGTTCAGCGGCGCGGCCAGGGTCGCGCCATTGATGTCGATCACCAGGCGATCGGGTGCACTAAGGGTGAAGACGCTATGCTGCACGGGGCCAGACAGATCGAAGACCAACCGCGTGTTGTCCGGCGCGCGCCACAGGCGCACGCTCTTGACTTGAGTGACGGCCAGAGCGTCAACGGTCACCGCTGTCAGCAGCAATCCAACGACAGCGACCAGTGCGCGTATGCGCATACCTACCCCACTTACTGTTTATAGTGTTCGGCCAGTGCAGTGCACCAGGCCTCGCCGCGAGCCCCCTGCGGCGTAAGGTCAAGCGAGCGGCCGCTCGCTTGGGGGCTTATGGTAATGGTCAGGTCGGGCTTTGGCAAAACGCCCGCACCCTTTTGTGGCCATTCGAACAGGCACAGCGGATCGCCGTCGAAATAGTCACGAATGCCCATGAACTCCAGCTCTTCCGGGTCGACCAGACGATACAGGTCGAAATGGAAGGCGCGTACTTCACCGATTTCGTAGGGTTCTACCACGGTGAAAGTCGGACTTTTCACTGCACCAGTATGGCCCAGCCCACGGATCAGGCCACGCGAGAGCGTGGTCTTGCCCGCCCCCAGATCGCCTTCCAGGAAAATCACGCCACGACCGCCGGTCACCTCGGCCATTTTTGCGCCGAAATCGACCGTGGCCGCTTCATCGGCCAGAAACAGGGTTAAGCCAGACACGCAGAATGCTCCTCCAACAATTCACGAATGACCGGCGCCAGATCACTGGCTGCCAGGCCTCTACCTTTGACGCCCAGGCGCTCTCCTGCACAGGCGTGCAGCCATACCCCCAGGCCAGCCGCGCTCCAGGCATCAAGCCCCTGGGCCAGCAACGCCGCCAGCACGCCGGTCAGCACGTCCCCCAGCCCGGCACCGGCCATCGCCGGATGCCCTCGATTGCACAGCACCAGCTGGCCGGCGGAGTCTGCCACCAGGGTGCCAGCCCCCTTGAGCACGCAGACGCTGGCATAGCGACGTGCCAGCTTGCGCGCCGCCCCCGGGCGATCGGCCTGCACGGCCTCGGTGGAAATGCCCAACAGCCGCGCCGCCTCCCCCGGGTGCGGGGTGAGGATGCTGCCACTGGGTAGCGCCAGTGGCGTGCGGGCCAGCAGGTTCAGGGCGTCGGCATCCCACACCTGCGGCCGCTCGGCGTTGGCCACCGCAGACAGCAGGCTACGGCCCCAGGCAGCCTGACCCAGCCCGGGCCCCACCACCAGCACCGAGGCACGCTCCAGCACTCCGACCAACTGATTGGCCGAATCGACCCCCAGGCACATGGTTTCAGGCATGCGCGCCAACCCGGCGATGACGTGCTCCGGGCGCGTCGCCACGCTGACCAGCCCGGCACCGCAGCGCAGCGCAGCCTCGGCACTGAGCAGCACGGCGCCGCCGGTGCCCAGGTCGCCACCGACGACCAGCACATGGCCGAAATCGCCTTTATGGGCATGCGCATGGCGCGCCGGCAGGCGTGCGACGGTCACGCTGCTGAGCAGTTGCGGGGCATTGCTGGGGTGTTTGGTCTGCGGCATGGGGTCAAAGGCTCCAATGTCTGGCAGAATTATACGCACCTGAGCCCGTATTGCCTGCCCATCCATGTCCGCCTGTACTCCTGACCTCGCCCAACTGGCCCAATCCATCAAGATCTGGGGCCAAGAACTCGGTTTTGCCCACGTCGGCATCGCCGGTGTCGACCTTGGCGAACACGAACAGCACCTGCAACGCTGGCTCGAGGCCGGCTACCAGGGCGAAATGGAGTACCTCGGCGCCCATGGCAGCAAACGCGCCCACCCCGACCAGCTGATTCCCGGCACGGTACGCGTGGTGTCGCTGCGCATGGACTACCTGCCCGGCGACACGCAGATGGCGCAACGCCTGGCCCAGCCGGAAAAAGCCTACGTGTCGCGCTACGCGCTGGGCCGCGACTACCACAAGCTGGTGCGCAAGCGCGTGCAGTTCCTGGCGGACCGCATCCAGGAAGCGATCGGCCCCTTCGGCTACCGCGCCTTCGTCGACAGCGCCCCGGTGCTGGAGAAGGCCCTGGCCGAGCAAGCCGGGCTGGGCTGGATCGGTAAGAATACCCTGCTGCTCAACCGCAAGGCCGGCAGCTACTTCTTCCTTGCTGAACTGTTCGTCGACCTGCCGCTGCCGGTGGACGAGGCGCATACCAGTGAACACTGCGGGCGCTGCCAGGCGTGCCTGGACATATGCCCGACCCAGGCGTTCGTCGGGCCCTACGTGCTGGATGCGCGGCGCTGCATCTCCTACCTGACCATCGAGTTGCGCGGCCCTATTCCGGTCGAACTGCGCTCAATGATGGGCAATCGTGTGTTCGGCTGCGATGACTGCCAGATCGTCTGCCCCTGGAACCGCTTTGCCAATCACAGCAAGGAACAGGACTTCCAGCCGCGACATGGGCTGGAAAATGCCGAGCTGGCTGAAATGTTCCTGTGGGACGAGCGCACCTTCCTGCGCAAGACCGAAGGCGGGCCGTTGCGGCGGGCGGGGTATGAGCGATTCTTGCGCAACCTGGCCGTGGGGCTGGGTAATGCGCCTTCGACGATTCCGGTGATCGAAGCGTTAAAGGCCCGGCGGGAAGATGAGTCAGAACTGGTACGCGAGCATGTGGAGTGGGCGCTGGCCCGGCACGGTAACCAGTAGCAACTCCTACAGGGGACGCGCCAGACCTGGATATAGGGATTATTGCTGATCGTTGTAGTGGAACTTGGGCATTTCCCAATGGAAACGGATCGCCAGCAAGCGCACCAGGAAGCCACCGAACAAGGTCAGCAGCATCGCCTGCTCCGCCGGTAGCTTGAAGTACACGCAGCCCAGATAGAACCAGGCCGCCGCGAACGACACGCTGGCATACAACTCGCGACGGAACACCAGCGGAATGTCGTTGCAGAAGATGTCCCGCAGGATCCCACCAAACACCCCGGTGATCACCCCGCTGATCGACGCCACCAGCATGCCCTGCCCCATCTCCAGCGCGGTCATGCAGCCAATCAGGGTAAAGGCCACCAGGCCCAAGGCATCCAGCACCAGGAACAGCGAACGCAAACGTCGCATCATCGGCGCGATGAAAATCGTCAGGAGCGCGGCGCAGCTGGTCAATACCAGGTATTCCGGGTGCTTTACCCAAGTCAGCGGGTAATGCCCAAGCAGCACGTCGCGCACCGAGCCGCCACCCAGAGCGGTCACGCAGGCGATCAGCACCACGCCAAACCAGTCCATGCCGCGGCGGCCGGCGGACAGGGCACCGGTCATGGCTTCGGCGGTAATGGCGATCAGGTAGAGCATCAACAACATGGCGCGGGTCCGTGCGGGAAAGGCGCGCAGTCTAACCAGTTGCCTGTGGCACCAAAAGAGGGCGCGAGCACAATATCTGCGCCCTTTCGACTCACACCTTGATGAAATGCTCGCGGTAGTGACGCAGTTCGGCGATCGACTCGCGGATATCGTCCAGCGCCAGGTGGGTGCTGCCCTTCTTGAAGCTGTCGCGCACATCCGGCGCCCAGCGTGCGGCCAGCTCTTTCAGGGTGGAGACATCGAGGTTGCGATAGTGGAAGTAGTTTTCCAGGCCGCGCATGTGCCGATAGAGGAAGCGGCGATCCTGGCAGATGCTGTTGCCGCAGATCGGCGACTTGCCTTTTGGCACCCACTGCTCGAGGAAGGCGATGGTCTGCGCTTCGGCTTCGGCCATGCTGATCTTGCTGTCACGCACGCGCTGGGTCAGGCCCGAAGCGCCATGGGTGCGGGTGTTCCAGGCGTCCATGCGCGCCAGCACTTCGTCACTGTGGTGGATGGCGATCACCGGGCCTTCGGCCAGGGTGTTGAGCTCGCTGTCGGTGACGATGGTGGCCATCTCGATGATGACGTCGTGATCCGGATCCAGGCCGGTCATTTCCAGATCGATCCAGATCAGGTTCTGTGGATTCTGCATGAAGGGGCTCCTCGTATAGGCCGTCATATTAGCCTAGCGAGGCCAGCCTGCGCATGCGCGGCGCAAAGGTAACCAGAATGGTCAGCGAGCGGGCGTGCTAAACTGCCTGCCGTTTTCAACTTGCCCCACCTTGGAAGGTCCATGGCCAAACGCCAGCTCAATCGTCGCCAGAACTGGCGTATCGAAAAAATCCAGAACGAACGCGCCGCTCGCGCCGCCAAACGCGAGCAGCACGCGCTGCAGGAACTGGAGGGCGGTGACCTGGGGCCGGAACAATTGGGCCTGGTGATCGCCCACTTCGGTGTGCAGGTCGAGGTGGAAGCCCAGGACGGCGAAGCTGCTGGCCAGGTATTCCGCTGCCACCTGCGGGCCAACCTGCCAGCGCTGGTCACGGGCGACCGCGTAGTCTGGCGTGCCGGCAACCAGGGCATCGGCGTGATCGTCGCGCAGATGCCGCGCAGCACCGAGCTGTGCCGGCCGAACAACCACGGTCAGCTCAAGCCGGTCGCGGCCAACGTCGACCTGATCGTGATCGTCTTCGCCCCGGCGCCAGAGCCGCACCCGAACCTGATCGACCGTTACCTGGTGGCCGCCGAGCACGCCGGCATCCGCCCGCTGCTGCTGCTGAACAAGGCCGACCTGATCGACGCAGAGAACGGCCCGGGCCTGCACGCACTGCTCGAAGTCTACCGCGACCTGGGCTACCCGCTGCTGGAAGTCTCCGCTCACCACGGCGACGGCATGCTGCGCCTGCAACAGATGCTCGACGGGCACATCAGCGTGTTCGTCGGCCAGTCGGGCGTGGGCAAGTCGTCGCTGGTCAACAGCCTGCTGCCAGAGGCCGGCACCCGCGTCGGCGACCTGTCCGAATGGTCTGGCCAGGGCCAGCACACCACCACCACAGCGCGTCTGTATCACTTCCCCAACGGCGGCGACCTGATCGACTCGCCGGGCATCCGCGAATTCGGCCTCGGCCATGTCAGCCGCGACGACGTGGAAGATGGCTTCATCGAATTCCGCGACTTGTTCGGCACCTGCCGCTTCCGCGACTGCAAGCATGATCGCGAACCAGGCTGCGCACTGCTCAAGGCCCTCGAAGATGGGCGTATCAAGGCGCAGCGGATGAACAGCTACCGCTCGATCATCGCCAGCCTGCCGGAAGACAGCTACTGATCGCCAGGCAGTTTACCGCGGCCCGTGCCGGCCAGGATGGTTGAGGAACCCTGGGGCGCTCTGCGCCCCCAGGCCTACTGATCCTTTTGCTCGTCCATCTTCAAAGTCCCATCCTCGAAGATGTTGAGCTTTTGCCGCAGCTCACGCGGCTGCATCGGCGCGTGGGCCGCAGCATCCCCTGCCGCCGGCGCTGCCGGGGCCGCAGCCCCAGGCGCTGCACCGGCTGGCGGAGTCGGCTGGGCTGGCGCCTCGGGTGTACCCTGCTCACCCTCGATGTTGCGCTGCGCCTTCTTGGTCAGGACGATGATGTCGATACGCCGGTTGACCGGGTTGAACGGGTCCTTGCGATCGAACAACGACGACGAGGCATACCCCACCACCCGGGCCACCTGGCCATCCGGGTAGCCACCGGCAACCAAGGCTCGACGGGCAGCATTGGCACGGTTGGCCGAGAGCTCCCAGTTACCAAAGTCGCCAGTACCGGAGTACGGTTTGGCATCGGTGTGCCCACTGATACTGATCTTGTTCGGTACCGCTTTGATGGTGTCGGCCATGGCCAGCAGGATGTCTTCGAAATACGGCTGCAGGCGCGCACTGCCGATGTCGAACATCGGCCGGTTCTCGGCATCCATGATCTGGATGCGCAGGCCGTCCTGGGTAATTTCGAACAGGATCTGGTCCTTGAACTTCTGCAGTTGCGGGTTTTCCTCGACCTTGTTCTGCAGCTCCTGCAGCAGCAACTCGAGGCGCTCGCGCTCGACCTGCTCGGCCATGGTCTCGACCTGGTCCTTGTCCAGCTGGATGCTGGTGTCAGGCGTGGGCTCGGTCTTCTGCTCCGGGTTGATGGTCTTTTCCGGTGCGAGCTGCGGCGAGCCACCCAGGTCGATGATGTAAGGCGTGCCACTCTCGGAAAAACCGATCGGGTCCTTGAAGTAGCCGGCAATGGCGATCTTCTGTTCAGGCGTGGCTGTGGATAACAGCCACAGCACCAGGAAGAACGCCATCATCGCCGTGGCGAAGTCGGCAAAGGCGATCTTCCAGGCGCCGCCATGGTGCCCGCCACCGAAGCGCTTGACGCGCTTGATGATTATCGGCTGATTGTTCTCCATGACTCAGCGACCGCGAACCGCTTGTTCCAGCTCGGCAAAGCTTGGGCGATGCTTCGGGTACAGCACCTTGCGCCCGAACTCGACAGCCAGCGAAGGCGGCATGCCAGACGCCGAGGCCACCAGCGAGGCCTTGATAGATTCGTAGAGGTTGAGCTCTTCCTTGGCATCGTGCTCAAGGCACTTGGCCAGCGGGCCGAAGAAGCCATAGGCCGCGAGAATACCGAAGAAGGTACCGACCAGCGCCGCACCAACGTGCATACCGATGGCCTTCTGGTCGCCATCGCCGAGCGATGCCATGGTCACCACGATACCCAATACCGCCGCGACGATACCAAAGCCAGGCATGCCGTCGGCGATGCCGGTGACCGCATGCGACGGGTGCTCGAGCTCTTCCTTCATGCTCAGCAGTTCCATGTCGAACAGGCCTTCGAGCTCATGGGGCGCCATGTTGCCGGTCGACATGATGCGCAGGTAGTCGCAGATGAACGCGGTCATGCGCTCGTCGCCCAGCACCGCCGGGTACTTGGCGAAGATCGGGCTGGCGGCGGCGTCTTCGATATCGCTCTCGATCGCCATCATGCCTTCGCGACGGCTCTTGTTGAGGATCTCATACACCAGGCCCAGTACTTCCAGGTAGAACGTATGGGAAAAGCGTGAGCCAAACATCTTCATCGACTTCTTGATCACATGCATGGTCATGTAACCAGGGTTGGCCTGCATGAAGGCGCCAAAGGCCGCACCGCCGATGATCAGCACTTCGAACGGCTGGATCAGCGCCGCGATCTTGCCGTGGGAGAGTACATATCCGCCGAGCACGCTCGCGAATACGACGATGATGCCGATAATTTTAGCCATAGGATCAAAGCACTTGCTGTCGTGGTCAGGGAGAGGGACGGGAGCTTTAAAACTCTTCTTCTACTTATCGGCAGAACTGCGCCAGACTATAGCCACTAAAAGCGAAAAGCCAGTTCGGACTGATGTCAAAATGCCAATGGAATCCAAGGTGCCCACTCAGAATCCGCGTACTGTAGAAGCCTGGGTCAAGCTGCTCGACGGTGTTCGTGTACCGGTCCCGAAGCAGAGCTACGACCGGGTCCTGAGCGCGATAAACGACAATCGCCGCTCGTTGCGCGACATCGCTGAACTGATGCAAGACAGCCCCGCCCTGGTGTTGTCGGTGATGCGCGAGGCCAACCACCCCGCCAACGCCAGCCAGGCCGAGCCCGCCGAAAGCCTGGAAGTCGCCCTGAATCGCCTGGGCCTTGGGCGCAGCAAGGAACTGCTGATGCGCCTGCCGGCCCTGCCGGAAGGCGACATTCCGCCGGTGCTGCGCCAGTTCCTGCTGATCAGCCAGCACGCCGCGCAACAGGCCAACGGTCTTTTTGCCAGCCGCCTGGCGCGACTGTGGCAGGAGATCCACTGGGGCAGCCTGCTATTCCTCGCCCCTCTGTGGCCGCTGGCCCTGGCGTACCCCAAGCTGCTGGACGCCTGGGAGCTGCGGGTCATCCACAAGGGCGAACCCGCGGCAGACGTGGAGCAGGAACTGTTCGGCGTGCGCATCTTCGCCCTGTGCCAGGCCATGGCCGAACACTGGCGCCTGCCCAAATGGGTGACCCAAGGCTATCGCCTGCTGCTCGAAGAGCGCGACCAACTGGCCTTGGTACTGAGCATCGCGCGCGAAGAAGACCCGCTCAGCCAGCAGCATCACCTGGACGAAGCACCCGGTTTGCGCCGCTGGTTCAACGAACCGGCCAATACTGTGCTGCTGGCCAACAACCTGGCGCTGGCGGCGCAGGTGGGCTGGGACAACCCGCATCTGCTGCGCTGGCAACTGCTGACCGCGCTGTACCTGCAGACCTCGCTGGAAGACGTGCAACAGCAGGTTCACCAACAAGCAGCGGCCAGTGCCCGGCGCCACGCCCGCCATGCCCTGTTCCACCCTGCCGAGGCGCTGATCTGGCCCTGGGACCAGCGTCGCCCGCACCCGGACATGCTCACCCCGCCACCGCCTTCCAGTGAAGCGCTTGGCCGCTGGCGCAAGCTGTGCCAGGAACTGCTGGCACAACCAAGCCCGTTCACCAATGCCGTCCACCTCGCCACCCACGCGTGCGAAGCGCTGAAAGCCTGCGGGATGCAGCGCATCATGCTGCTGAGCCTGGGCAAGACCGACGATTACCTGCGCGTGCAGCAGATCGCCGGCCTGCCCAAGGAAGCCGGGGGCATCGCTCTGGATATCGAGCAGAACAAGCTGCTGCAAAAGCTCATGAGCAAAGTCGGCCAGCTGCGCCTGACGCCCGAGAACCACGCCCAGTTCTCGGCTCTGCTGCCGGCACCGCTGCGTGCGCTGTTCCACAGCGAACACCTGTTGCTGCGCTCGCTGGCCGTCGGTGACCAGGTATTGATGCTGGCGGTGGCCGACCAGGGTGGCAAACCACTGGCCGATGTCAGCGTGCAGGCCTTCGGCAAGACTTCGCAATGTATCGAGCGTGCGCTGGCGGTGTTTGCCAACCGCGGCGCCTGAGCCTTGCGCTACAATCGCCTCTCTTTCCACACTGGAGAACGTGGATGACTGACTTTTCCGGCCTGCCTTTGGTGATCGAAGCCGCAGACCTGCTGCCGCGCCTGGATTCACCCCAGCTGATCCTGGTCGACCTGAGCAGCGCCAACCGCTATGTCAGCGGGCACATCCCCGGCGCCCGCTTCGTCGAGGGCAAGCGCACCCAACTCGGCCAGCCTCCAGCGCCCGGCCTGCTCCCGGCCCTGGCCGATCTGGAAAAGCTGTTCAGCGAACTGGGCCACCGTGACGATGCCGTCTACGTGGTGTATGACGACGAAGGTGGCGGCTGGGCCGGGCGCTTCATCTGGCTGCTCGATGTCATCGGCCATTCGCGCTACCACTACCTCAATGGCGGCATCCATGCCTGGCCAGCGGACAAGCTCTCCACTGACGTGCCAATGCCGGGCAACGGCCCTGTGCACCTGCAACTGCACAGCGAGCCGACTGCCACACGCGAATATCTGCAAAGCCGTCTGGGCGCCAATGACCTGGTGGTCTGGGATGCCCGCGGCCCGCAGGAATTCAACGGCGAAAAAGTCCTGGCCGCCAAAGCCGGGCACATTCCCGGCGCCGTCAATTTCGAGTGGACGGCCGGTATGGACCTCAACGACCATCTGCGCATCCGCAAGGACATCGCTGAAGTCCTGCAACAATTGGGCATCACACCTGACAAGGAAGTGATCACCCACTGCCAGACCCACCGCCGCTCCGGTTTCACCTACCTGGTGGCCAAGTCCCTCGGCTACCCACGCATCAAGGCCTATGCCGGTTCGTGGAGCGAATGGGGCAACCACCCGGACACGCCTGTCGAAGTTCAAGGACAATCAACTCAATGAAATCCCGTCTGTTCATCCTCAGCCAGTACCTGCTGCCGCACCACTTGCTGTCGCGCCTGGCTGGCTGCGTCGCCGAGTGCCGTGCGCGCTGGTTCAAGAACGCCTTCACCGCCTGGTTCGCCAAACGCTACCAGGTGAACATGAGCGAAGCGCTGGTCGAAGACCTCACCGCCTACGAGCACTTCAACGCCTTCTTCACCCGCGCCCTGAAACCAGGTGCACGCCCGCTGGACGAAACCCCAGGCGCAATTCTCTGCCCGGCCGACGGTGCCGTCAGCCAGTTGGGCCCGATCGAACACGGTCGTATCTTCCAGGCCAAGGGCCACAGTTTCAGCGCGCTTGAGTTGCTCGGCGGTGATCCGGCACTGGCCGCGCCGTTCATGGGCGGTGAGTTCGCCACCATCTACCTGTCGCCGAAGGATTACCACCGCGTGCACATGCCGCTGGCCGGCACCCTGCGTGAGATGGTCTACGTGCCGGGCCGCCTGTTCTCGGTCAACCAGACCACTGCCGAGAACGTTCCGGAGCTGTTCGCCCGCAACGAGCGCGTGGTGTGCCTGTTCGATACCGAGCGCGGGCCAATGGCCGTGGTCCTGGTCGGCGCCATGATCGTCGCTTCGATCGAGACCGTGTGGGCAGGCCTGGTCACTCCGCCAAAGCGTGAGCTGAAGACCTTCCGTTACGACGAAGAAAGCCGTGCGCCGATTCACCTGGAAAAAGGCGCCGAACTGGGCCGCTTCAAGCTGGGTTCGACCGCAATCGTGCTGTTCGGGCCGGAGCAAGTGAAATGGGCCCAGACCCTGGGTGCAGCTTCGGCTGTGCGCATGGGTGAACTGCTGGCAACCCCTGCACAGGCTTGATCCTGGCAATAAAAAAGGCCCTGCATGCGCATGCAGGGCCTTTTTTTAACGGCGGATCAGCCGCGGGCGTCGCGGTCGCGCAGGCCCAGCAGGTACAGCACGCCATCCAGCCCCAGGGTGGAAATCGCCTGCTTGGCCGACTGGCGCACCAGCGGCTTGGCGCGGAAGGCCACGCCCAGGCCGGCCAGCGACAGCATTGGCAGGTCGTTGGCGCCATCGCCCACGGCGATGGTCTGTTCCAGCTGCAGGCCTTCTTCACTGGCCAGCTGTTGCAGCAGGTCGGCCTTGCGCTGGGCATCGACGATCGGCTCCACGGCCACGCCGGTCACCTTGCCATCAACCACTTCAAGTTCGTTGGCGAACACGTAATCGATGCCCAGGCGCGCCTGCACCTGCTTGGCGAAGTACGAGAAACCACCGGACAGGATGGCCGTCTTGTAGCCCAGGCGCTTGAGCTCGGCGAACAGGTTCTCGGCACCTTCGGTCAGGCGCAGGGAAGCACCGATCTCGTCGAGTACGCCGACATCCAGGCCCTTGAGCAGCGCCATGCGCTCCTTGAAGCTGGCGCGGAAGTCCAGCTCGCCACGCATGGCCCGCTCGGTGATTGCGGCAACCTGCTCACCCACGCCGGCGGCCTTTGCTAGTTCATCGATGACTTCAGCCTCGATCAGCGTCGAGTCCATGTCGAACACCGCCAGGCGGCGGTTGCGACGGAACAAGTCGTCCTTCTGGAACGCGATGTCGATGTTCAACTCTTCGGACAACGCGAAGAACTCAGCACGCAGTGCCTGGGCGTCACTCGGCACGCCACGCACGGAAATTTCCAGCGCCGCCTTGCCCTTCTCGCTCGGAGCGCCCAGGGTGACCCGCGCCGACAGGCGCTCGATACGTTCGATGGTCAGGCCATACTGGCTGATGACGGCGCTGACCCGTTGCAGCTGCTCGGGGGTGATCTTGCGGCTGAGCAGGGTCGCGATATGTCGCGCCTCGCCCTGGGCATCGGCCCAATGCTGGTAGTCGGCTTCGGAGATCGGCGTGTAACGCGCTTGCAGGTTCAGCTCGTGGGCCTTGGACTGCACGCTCTGCAGCAGGCCGGTAGCCACTTCGTTATCCGGGATATCGACCAGGATGCCGAACGACAGGGTGCCGTGCATGACCGCCAGGCCGATGTCGAGGATGTTCACACCGCCCTGGAGCAGGACGCCGGTAATGGCGGCGGTGAGACCCGGACGGTCCTCACCGGTGATGTTGATCAGAACGATTTCGCGCACAACCTGGCTCCGACTTCGATGAAAAATGCGCATTCTACCGATTTTCCATGACCATCGGGCACCAACTCTACTTTGCCGACAAAACACTGCTCGCTATACTGCCCAACACTTTTATGCCATTAAGAGCCGCGCTCTGTGAACCGGCCCACGCCCGTCAAAACCGACAACTTCTTCATCATGATCTTCCGAGCCCTGCGCCAACGTCGCGTGCCCCTGGCACTACGCATCGCCACCACCAACATTTTCCTGGTGGCGCTGGCGCTGGTGATCTACGCCTGCGTGATGGGCCTGCAGTTCAAGCAGGCCATGCACGAGCAGGCCGACGCCCTCGGCCAGAGCCTGACCACCCAGACCGCCACCTCGGCGACCGAGCTGCTGGTGTCCAATGACATCCTCAGCCTCAACGTGTTGCTGGGCAACCTGGTGAAGAACCCGCTGGTGGCCCATGCGGCCATCTACAGCGTGGATAACCGCATCCTCGCCGAGGCCGGCCAGCGCCCGCGCAACAGCCTGCTGGGCGAAGCCGAAGGCCTGTACCAGACCAAGATCACGTTCCAGGACGTGACCGCCGGTCAGCTGCGCATCAGCCTGGACATGAGCCAGTTCCAGCAGCCGATGCTGATCAGCCTGCAGAGCATGGGCATCCTCGCCGCCATCCTGCTGGCCCTGGCGCTGAGCCTGAGCCTGCGCCAAGGTCGCCATATCACCCTGCCGCTGCTGCAGCTGCGGGTATGGCTGCGTGACCCGCACCCCTACACCCCGGCCATCGACCGCCAGGACGAGATCGGCGACATCGCTCGCCAGCTACATGCGCGCCTGGCGCCGCCACCTCCGCCCGAGCCGGAACCGGAGGAAGAAGAGGACGAAGACGAGTTCGAAGACCTGCACGACGAAGCCCCGGCCAAGCCCGCACAGCGCGCCAAGGCCGTGGTCCAGGCGGACGAGGACGACGACGAGGCCTTCGCCGGACTGCTGGACGACGAGGAGCAACCAGCGACCAGGCCTGCCGTGATCGAGTCCGACGAGCCACAGAACACTGCTGTGCTGGCCGTTCAACTGGGCTCCCAGGAGCAACTGCGTCGCCTGCCCCGCACGCGCCTGACCGAGCTGCTGGAACGCTATCGTGGCTGCCTGGAGCAGGCTGCCTCGCTGTATGAAGGCGACATCCACACGCTCAACGATGGCAGCACGCTGGTGCTGTTCCACAGCCGCGACTGCGGTGAGGATTACCTGACCAACGCCATCTGCTGTGGTGAGCTGCTGCGTGCGCTGGGCCATGCCCTGCAGATCGAAGTGGCCGACAGTGGCATCACCCTGCAACTGCAGCTGGGCCTGGCCCTGGGTGATGACCTGCAGGGGCTGGAACAGGTCGACCTGCTGATGGCCGAAAAGGCCCAGGACGCGCTGGCTCTGTCGCAACACAGCCGCAACCTGCTGTTGGTGGAGCGACAGATCAGTGATGACGAACTGATCCGCAAGCGCGCCCGCATCCGCCCGATTGCCAGCCCTGAAGGGGCTTGCTGTGTGGAGCGGCTGATGGAGCCTTACCCTTCGATGCTGGAGCGTCAGTTGGCGCGGATGCACGAGCGCCGGGCCTGATATCTGGACTGCCTCTTCGCGGGTTCACCCGCGAAGAGGCCGGCACAGACAATACAAAGTCTTCACCCACAAAAAAGCCCGCGAGCATGCGGGCTTTTTTGTGGCTGGCGGTTCGATCAGAACCGATAGACTTCCATATCGGTGCGAATCGGCGAAGCCATCGGGATCTTCGACTTCTCCGGTCCTTTCTTGACCTGTACCGGCGCTGCCTGCTTCTTCGGTGCTTCTTCGGCAACCGCAGGCTGATTGGCCAGGGGCTTGACCGCCGTGCTCAACTGTTCGGCAAGCTTCTGCAGCAACTGCCCCTGGGCCTGAACCTGGGACGACTCGCTGCCCTCGTGCGGCTGCTCAAGGTGAACGATACGGTTGTCACGCACATGGCCACGACGGTCGAGCAGGCGCCATTGCGCATCGAGAATCGCTGGCTGGTTCTTGCCCGAGTCCAGGCGAGTGATCGACAGCAGCACCTGCACGTCCGGGGTGAAGCCAGTGCTGGCCGGGGCCAGTACCACGCGCTGGCTATCCAGGCGCCAGGCGAGTTGGCGCACCAGCAATTGATCGATGTCTGCTGACAGGCTGCCGGCCCAACGACCGTCGGTCGCCGAACTCAGGCTGCCATCGGCCTGACGCTGCAAGAAGGTTTCACGCTGCAGGTAATCGGCTACCGACACTGGGCCGAGCACCACGGCCATGCCCGCACTCTGCGAAGGCTGGCCAGGATCACCGCTGTCGAGTTGGTACAGGGCAACCGGCTGATGCATGCTGCATCCGCTCAGTCCCAGCAAACCCGTCATCAACAGCGCAAATGGAAGGCGCAGGAATTTCATTCAACCCATCCAGGCGGTCGCTACCAGGCAAACCGCAGTGATACTGATAGATATTCAATCGGGCACACGGCCACGCCGGCACCACAGGGGCACTATCATCCGCGAAATATCGGCCCGACTCCAGCATTTCTGCCTGGAACGGCGCTGAAATTGCCGTTCCAGACATTTCGTCGGATTATGCCGGCAGTTCCACCTGCAACCCGTCGACACGCTGGAAGCCGCGTGGCAGCTTGCTGCCGCGTCGGCCACGTTCGCCCTTGTAGTGCTCCAAGTCGTCTGGCTTCAGAGACAGGGTACGCTTGCCGGCTTGCAATACAAGGGTTGCACCCTCGGCAACCACCGCCAGATCGGTGACAAATTCTTCACGACTGGCGACCCGATCACCGGGCACACCGATGATCTTGTTGCCCTTGCCTTTACCCAACTGTGGAAGGTCGGAAACCTTGAACACCAGCAAGCGGCCTTCGGTGGTCACCGCCGCCAGCCAGTCCTGCTCGCGATTGGCCACCGGGCGCGGGGTCATGACCTTGGCACCGTTAGGCAAGCTGAGCAGGCCTTTGCCGGCCTTGTTCTTGGCCTGCAGGTCCTCGCCCTTGACCACGAAGCCGTAACCGGCGTCCGAGGCCACCACGTACAATGCATCATCGTCTGGCAGCAGCACGCATTCGAAGGTCGCTCCAGGCGGTGGCGTCAGGCGCCCGGTCAGCGGCTCGCCCTGGCCGCGCGCCGATGGCAGGGTATGTGCGGCCACCGAATAACTACGCCCGGTGGAGTCGATCAACACGGCAAACTGATTGGAACGGCCTGCAGCAGCGGCCTTGAAGCCGTCGCCGGCCTTGTAGGACAGGCCGGTCGCGTCGATGTCGTGGCCCTTGGCACAACGCACCCAGCCTTTTTCCGACAGCACCACGGTGACCGGCTCGGTCGGCATCAGCTCGTTTTCCGACAGGGCCTTGGCTTCGGCGCGCTCGACGATTGGCGAGCGGCGGTCGTCGCCATAGGTTTCGGCGTCCTTGATCAGCTCGCTACGCACCAGCTTGCGCAGCTTGGCATCGCTGCCCAGCAGGGCCTGCAGCTTGGCCTGCTCCTTGAGCAGTTCGTCCTGCTCGCCTCGGATCTTCATCTCTTCCAGGCGCGCCAGCTGACGCAGGCGGGTCTCGAGGATGTAGTCGGCCTGAATCTCGGTGAGCTGGAAGCGCTCGATCAGGGCCTGCTTGGGGTGCTCTTCGGTACGGATGATGTGGATCACTTCATCCAGGTTGAGGAACGCGGTGAGCAAGCCGTCCAACAGGTGCAAGCGCTTCTCCACCTTGTCCAGGCGGTGCTGCAGGCGGCGGCGAACGGTGTTGGTGCGGAACTCCAGCCACTCCAGCAGCAGAGCGCGCAGGTTCTTCAGCTGCGGGCGGCCGTCGAGGCCGATGATGTTGACGTTGACCCGGTAGCTGCTCTCAAGGTCGGTGGTGGCGAACAGGTGCTGCATCAATTCGTCGGCATCGACGCGGTTGGAGCGCGGGATGATGACGATACGGCACGGGTTCTCGTGGTCCGATTCGTCACGCAGGTCGGCGACCATCGGCAGCTTCTTGGCCTGCATCTGCGCGGCGATCTGCTCCAGCACCTTGGCCCCGGAGACCTGGTGCGGCAGCGCGGTGACCACGATGTCACCATCTTCGACGCGGTACACGGCGCGCATGCGGATCGAACCGCGGCCGCTTTCGTAGATCTTCTGGATTTCCGCGCGCGGGGTGACGATTTCAGCTTCGGTCGGGTAGTCCGGGCCCTGGATGTGCTCGCACAGTTGCTCGATGGTGGCCTTGGGCTCGTCGAGCAGGCGCACGCAGGCGCTGGCCACTTCACGCAGGTTGTGTGGCGGAACGTCGGTGGCCATGCCCACGGCGATACCGGTGGTACCGTTGAGCAGGATGTTCGGCAGGCGCGCCGGCAGTACTGCAGGCTCCTCCAGCGTGCCGTCGAAGTTCGGCACCCAGTCGACGGTGCCCTGGCCCACTTCGCTGAGCAACACTTGCGAATAACGCGACAGGCGTGCCTCGGTGTAACGCATGGCGGCGAACGACTTCGGATCGTCCGGCGCACCCCAGTTGCCCTGGCCGTCGACCAAGGTATAGCGATAGCTGAACGGCTGCGCCATCAGCACCATGGCTTCATAACAGGCCGAGTCGCCGTGGGGGTGGAACTTGCCGAGCACGTCGCCGACGGTACGGGCGGACTTCTTGTGCTTGGCGTCGGCATCGAGCCCCAACTCGCTCATGGCATAGACGATGCGTCGCTGCACCGGCTTGAGGCCGTCGCCGATGTGCGGCAAGGCCCGGTCCATGATCACGTACATGGAATAGTTGAGGTAGGCCTGTTCGGTGAAGTCAGCCAGCGAGCGGCGTTCGACGCCGTCCAGGCTGAGTTCCAGTGAGTCGCTCATGCGGGCCTCGTCATTTCAGGTTCTGGCGCAGCAGCATGGTGCCGCCGCGCTGGGTAAATTCAAGTTGTTTCAGGGCGCTCATGCCCAGCAGCACGGTCGGCCCGTCCAGGCCCGGCACCACCAGGGCGCGCACATTCTGCAGGTGGATATCACCCAACTGCAGGCTATCCAGCCGGGTGCGGTAGCCTTCGGTGCGGCCGTTGGCGGTGCTCAGCATCACCGGGCTGCCACGCTGCAGGTTCAGGTCCTTGGCCAGTGACTCCGGGATCGCCACATCGGTGGCTCCGGTATCGAGCATGAAATGCACCACTTGGCCGTTGATCGCGCCGTCCAGCACGAAGTGCCCCTGGCCATTGCTCAGCAGGCGCACTTCGATGATACCGTCGCCATGGGACGATTGCACCTGGGTGTTCGGGTTGCGCTCGTGGTCTTCCCATTGCCCGAAGAAGCGCGTGGCAAGAAACAGCCCCGCCGCCCAGGCGAGGATCATCAGGACCTTGCCGGCGCGCTTGCCCGGTGGCTGGCTCATGGGGTGGCGCTCCAGCCGCCCTGCGGTGCCTCGAAGCGCCAGACGATCGGCCGGCTTTCGCCGTCGGCGCGATCACCGTTGTTGTTGTCCAGGCCGATCCAGGCGCCCTTGGCATCGATCACCAGCGCTTCGGCCAGGCCATACGGCTGGTCGTAGCGGCGTTCCGGCACCAGTGCCTCGGCGGCGAACGACCAGCACTGCTCGACCTTGCCATCGGTGGCATCGCGCCGGCACACGCGGTAGGCATTGCGTTCGAGGGTGAACAGCTTGCCCTCGAACCAGGCGAGGTCGGCAAAGTCACGCGACAGTGCCCGGGGGTTGGGCATCTGCGGTGGCTGCATCTCGACCCCGGCTTCGCTCAGCAACACGCAGCTGCGACCGCAGGTCCACACCGACTGCTGGCGCTCGATGGCCACCAGGCCGCGCCGCTCGCGCTCGGCCGCCAGCCACAGGCGATCACCTTCCGGGTTGATGGCCAGGCCTTCGAACAAGGCATTGAAGTTGAGCAGCATGCCGCTGGCACGGGCCTGGCGCACCATCGCCGGGTCGATCTTCAGCCACTCCGGCTCCCCCCCGGCAGGCAGTTGCAACACCGCCGCATGGGCCTCGCTGACCAGGTAGAGATTGCCTGCCTGATCGCAGGTGATGCCTTCGTAATCCAGCTCGCCACCGCGCACGTAGGAGGCCGCCCAGTTACGCGACTTCAACCCCCACGGCAGGCCGCTCTCGGGCACGGGGGGTGGCGTGAAGGTCAGCGGCTGCGCGCGCCAGACGGCGTCCTGCTGGTCGAAGCGGTAAATGCGGTCGTCATCACGATCGGAAACACCCCAGAGCCCGCCCCGGCACTCGACCAGGCCGGACAGGTTGCCGCCACGCATTCCCTCGATCGGGTGCTCGGAGGCCAGCTTCAGCTCCGGCCAGTTGCCCGCCAGGCTCGGCAAGGCAACCAGCGCCAGGCAGGCCGCGACCAACAGACGAATCAAACCAGTACCTCAGCCAGGTTGCCTTTGGTTTCCAGCCAGTTCTTGCGGTCGCCGGCGCGCTTCTTGGCCAGCAGCATGTCCATGATCTCGGTGGTGCCTTGCACGTCGTCCAGGGTCAGCTGGACCAGGCGCCGGGTGTTCGGGTCCATGGTGGTTTCGCGCAGCTGCGGCGGGTTCATCTCACCCAGGCCCTTGAATCGGGTGACCTGCGGCTTGCCGCGCTTCTTCTCGGCCACCAGGCGGTCGAGGATGCCGTCACGCTCGGCTTCGTCGAGGGCGTAGTAGATGTCCTTGCCCAGGTCGATGCGGTACAGCGGCGGCATGGCAACGTAGACATGGCCGGCCTCGACCAGCGGGCGGAAGTGCTGGACGAACAATGCGCAGAGCAAAGTGGCAATGTGCAGGCCGTCGGAGTCGGCGTCGGCGAGGATGCAGATCTTGCCATAGCGCAGTTGCGACAGGTCGGCCGCGCCCGGGTCGACACCGATGGCCACGGCGATGTTGTGCACTTCCTGGCTGGCCAGGACTTCGCCGCCGTCCACTTCCCAGGTGTTGAGGATCTTGCCACGCAGCGGCAGGATGGCCTGGAATTCCTTGTCGCGCGCCTGCTTTGCCGAACCACCGGCGGAGTCACCCTCGACCAGGAACAGTTCGGCGCGCATCGGGTCCTGCCCGGCGCAATCGGCCAGTTTGCCTGGCAACGCCGGGCCCTGGGTAATGCGCTTGCGCTCGACCTTCTTGCTGGCCTTGAGGCGACGGCCTGCGTTGCTGATGGCCAGTTCCGCCAGCTGCATGCCCAGCTCAGGGTGGGCGTTGAGCCACAGACTGAAGGCGTCCTTGACCACACCGGAGACGAACGCGGCGGCCTCACGGGACGACAGGCGTTCCTTGGTCTGGCCGGAGAACTGGGGTTCCTGCATCTTCATCGAAAGGACGAAGGTGATGCGCTCCCAGACGTCCTCCGGCGCCAGCTTGACGCCGCGCGGCAACAGGTTGCGGAATTCGCAGAACTCGCGCATGGCATCGAGCAGGCCCTGGCGCAGGCCGTTGACGTGGGTACCGCCCTGGGCGGTGGGGATCAGGTTGACGTAGCTTTCCTGAACGCTGTCACCGCCTTCGGGCAGCCACAGCAAGGCCCAGTCGACGGCCTCCTTGTTACCCGCCAGGCTGCCGCAGAACGGCTCGTCGGGCAGGCGCTGGAACTCGCTGACCGAGTCGACCAGGTAGGAACGCAGGCCGTCTTCGTAGTGCCACTCGACCTTCTCGCCGCTGGCCTTGTCCTCGAAGCTGACCAGCAGGCCCGGGCACAGCACGGCCTTGGCCTTGAGCACGTGTTTGAGACGGCTGATGGAAAACTTCGACGAATCGAAATACTTCGGGTCGGGGCTGAAGTACACGCTGGTACCGGTGTTGCGCTTGCCGACCGTGCCGACCACCTCCAGCTCGCTGGCCTTGAAGCCATCGGCGAAGGTCATCTGGTACTCGTTGCCGTCGCGCTTGACGCGTACGCGCACCTGAGTCGACAGGGCGTTGACCACCGAAATACCCACGCCGTGCAGGCCACCGGAGAACTGGTAGTTCTTGTTGGAGAACTTGCCGCCGGCATGCAGCTTGGTGAGGATCAGCTCAACGCCCGACACCCCCTCTTCAGGGTGGATATCCACCGGCATGCCACGGCCATCGTCGCTGACTTCCAGCGAGTGGTCGGCATGGAGAATGACCTGCACCGACCGGGCGTGGCCGGCCAGGGCTTCGTCGACACTGTTGTCGATGACTTCCTGGGCCAGGTGGTTAGGCCGGCTGGTATCGGTGTACATGCCCGGGCGTTTACGCACCGGGTCGAGGCCGGAGAGGACTTCGATGGCGTCTGCGTTATAGGCGCTAGCGCTGGGATTGGCCATGGATTCTCGTCGTCAGTCTGGTGAATGCAAAAAGATCAAAATACAGAAAAATCGAGCGCCGCATACTGCTGCCGGGCAATGCCGGCGAAGGCCAGCAGGCCTGGCATCTGCTCGGCAAAGCCCTGGAAACTGTGGTCGCCACCAGCCTGGATGCGCAGCGCGCAAGCCCGGTAATACTGCTCGGCGTGGCGATAGTCCAAAGTTTCATCGGCGGTCTGCAGCCACACTTGATAGCGGCCTGGGTCGGTCGGCGCCGGCACTTCCAGTTCGGCCAGGGCCTGCACATGGTCCAGGGTCAGCTCCCAAGTCTCGCCAGTGTAGTGGTTGCGCTGGGCACCCAGATAACCGTCGAAGCGCTTGTGCGGGGTGACTGCCGGGTTTACCAGCAAGGCTTTCAGGCCATGGCGCTCGGCCAGATGGGTGGCATAGTAGCCGCCGAGCGAACTGCCGACCAGCAGGGGCGCCCCGAGCTCGGCGATGGCAGCTTCGAGCTGGACCATGGCCTGGCGTGGGTGGTGGTGCAATTCCGGAACGCGCAGCTGCTGCGAAAGGCCCAGCTGCTGCATCACCGCCACGAGCTGGCGCGCCTTGGTGGACACTGGCGAGCTGTTGAAGCCATGGATATAGAGGATGGAACCCGACATGCTGCCCCCGGAATCTGTGGCTTCGCGCCCGATCGTGCGGGCGCAGGGACGCGCAGTGTAGCGCGTTCGCCGGGTTTTGGCGCCGGATGGCCAATTTCGCAACAATTTCTTCGAAAGGCTGAGACTGCAGCGCAGCCCGGGGCTCTTCAATATCCCGCGCTATTGAAGTCAAGTTTCACTTCAAAATCAGTGGCCCGCTCCACCCCAGTCTCCACTCGCCCATCGGCATGCAGGCGCAGCCAGCGATAACCCGGCTGTTCTTCGCTGACCTTGAAGTCCTCGCTACCCGCCGCGAACTGGATGCAGGTCGACGGCGTGGCCAGTAGCCTCAAGCCATCGCGCCATTCATCCCACTCCTGATGAATGTGCCCCCAAAGCAACGCCTTCACCTGTGGATAACCGCGCAACCGCTGCAACAATTCATCGGCATTGCGCAAACCGATCGGGGCGATCCAGGCGCAACCGATATCCACCGGCTGATGGTGACAGCACACCAGGCAATAGCGCTCGCCGGCCGAGGCCAGAGCATCATCGAGGGTCGACAACTGGTTCTGTTCAAGCAATCCATGGGTAGCGCCCTGCACCGCCGTGTTGAGCATGACCACGCGCCAGTTGCCGATGTCGGTCACCGACTGCACCAGCTCTGGCGCGACCTCGCTCATGGCCTTGGCTTCATCATGGTTGCCCGGCAACCAGCGAGTCGGTACGGCAAATTCGCCGGTCAGCTCTCGGAACGCTTCATACGACGCAACACTGCCATCCTGGGACAGGTCACCGGTGCACAACAGCAAGTCGACACGCGGCTGCTCGCGACGAACCTGGGCCACCACATGGCGCAGGCTGTCGCGGGTATTGAGGCCCAGCAAGGTGCCCGCCGGGTTGGCGAACAGGTGGGCGTCGGTCAGTTGCACCACATGCACGGGCGCAGGGGAAGAGTCTGGGTGCGGCAACGGCCGTCTCCTCGAACGGGTACTGCGCGAATTATGGCGCTGGAACGGCTGCGAGCAAACACTCACACCCGAACCAGGTCACATTTCAGCGCACACTTGCCAATTCGTGACCACAGGCCAGGCAATGGCTGAGCCATTCGCCGAGGAACAGATTGAGCTGCGCCTTCTCGTCCGGCTGGTGCATGGCCTCGTTGGGGTACGGGTAGATGCTGCGCAGGCGGCGGGCATGCTCGGCGCTGACCACTTCGGCCATACGCGCATCGTGATACACCTGCACCTCCAGGTGCGGCACCGGCAGCCAGGGCAGGCTGTGCTCCTGGCGCACGCGCAAAGTAGTGGTGTACGGACAGGCCAGCAGCACATCGAGCACCAGCACGCCGAGCATCTGGTCGCCCTGGGTCATGCCGATGCGCCGCGAACTCTGGGTTGTACGCATATCAGGCAGCAGGCGCATGAGCCGGGCATAGTTGGCCTCGCAGGCTGCTTGCAGCCCGGCCAGATCAACCCGATAACGCTCACGCAAGAGGTTCACTTCCACATACCTCGAACTTCATCTTTGTTCAGCGCCAGCCACTGCAGGCTGATGATGGTCGCCGCGTTGCAGATTTGACCATCGCGCACGGCCTGCATTGCATCGTCGAACGACCACACGCGTACACGGATGTCCTCGCTTTCTTCTTCCAGGCCATGCAGGCCACCCGCGCCTTCACTGGTGCAGCGGCCAAGGTACAGGTGCACGTACTCATCACTGCCGCCGGGCGACGGGAAGTAACGGGTAATCGGCCACAAGGCGCTAATGGTCAGCCCAGCTTCTTCCTCGGCTTCGCGATGTGCGACTTGTTCCGGCTCCTCTGCCTTGTCGATCAGCCCGGCAACCATCTCGATCAGCCAAGGGTTGTCGACCTTGCCCAAGGCGCCGACACGGAACTGCTCGATCAGCACCACCTCATCGCGCAGCGGGTCGTAAGGCAGCACGCAGACCGCATCGTGACGCACGAACAGCTCACGGCTGATCTCACGGCTCATGCCACCCGCGAACAGTTCATGGCGCAGTTGCACCTTGTCGAGCTTGTAGAAGCCCTTGAAGCAGTTGGCCCGCTCGACGATCTCGACCGCCTTGGGCACCGAATTCAACGTGTCTGACATGGAAATCCTCATTACCTCAATTACCGCATCGCGCCATCCTACTCTGCACGGTTGCCCGTTTCACCCCTTTCCGGCAACCATTCGTGCACTCGGGACAGCACGCCTTCACTCTGTTAGCTTAGTGGCGAACTGAAGGCCGCGCAGACGGTCAAAGGCCGACTTTTCCCTGTTCTGCAAGGATCATCATGACACTTGTCAAACTGACTTCCGTGGCCGTGCTGGCACTCGCTCTGGGCGCCTGCCAGAGTCTGTTCGCACCCAATTACCGGACCCCGCTCGAGGTCAAGCGTGATGCCTGGGAGCACGTCAAACCCGGCTGCAGCGCCAGTGACTGCCCGCTGGTGAACATTGACACCGTGCACTTCCCGGCCCAGCCCAAGCTCGACGCCATCGTCGAAAAGCGCCTGCTGCAACTGACCGAAGACAATCAGCATGGCACCGCGCCAAGCACCCTCCAGGCCTACGAGCAGCAATACCTGGCCAGTGCGGACAAACGCAACAGCAGCTACCTGCAAGCCAAGGTACGCGAGCAGCATGACGGGCTGGTGATCATCGAGCTGTCCAGCTACCTCGACAGCGGCGGTGCCCACGGCATGCCGGGGCGCGGCTTCATCAACTATTCGCGCAAGCTGGACAAGGTGCTGACCCTGCAGGACATGCTGGTGCCAGGCCAGGAAGAAACCTTCTGGAAGACCGTGGAAGAGTCGCACCGTGCCTGGCTGATCAGCGTGGGCATGGACAAGGACGCCGAGTTCGTCAAGACCTGGCCCTTCAAGCGCTCGCCGCACATCGCCCTGACGTACGGCGCTGTGGTGGTGAAGTACGAGGTCTACGCCATCGCGCCCTACTCCATGGGCCACGTGGAGCTGAAGATCCCTTACCCACGCCTGAACGGCGTGCTCAAGCCTGAGCTGTTTCCCGGCCGCGGCTGAAACTCAGCAGGCTATGCAACCCACCTGCCAGCAGCAGTGCTGGCAGGGTAGCGCCCAGCTCCGGTGCCTTGGAGGCGATCACATGATAGGCCACCACACCCACCACCCAGGCCAGCAGCGCCTGCCAGTGCAAGCCACCGACCTGGGTCGGCAGACGACGGCGACGGATCACGTAGTGGTCCATCAGCACCACGCCGAACAGTGGCGCGAACACCGAACCGATCAGCAACAGGAAGTTCTCGTACTGGGCCAATGGCGCCAGCAAGGCGATCAGGGTGCATAGCACACCAATGGCCAAGGCAAGGTGCTCGACCTTCAGTGGCAACAGCACGCCAGTGGAAACGGCAGCCGAGTGAATATCGGCAAAGGCCTTTTCCGACTCGTCCAGCAGGATCAACAGCAGTGGGATACCCATGCCGGCACCCGCGAGGGCCAGCAGCAGCGCATTGACCTCGCCGCTGGCGGCAAAGGCCAGGGTGTACGCCACGCCCAGGCTCATCAGCCAGGTGTTGCCGATGAAGTAGCCCAGGACGGTTCCGCCGAATACATGTTTGCCGTTACGGGCGAAACGCGAGTAGTCGGCGATCAACGGCAACCATGACAACGGCATCGCAATGGCGATGTCGAAGCCAACGGCCAGCGACATCGAACCATCCCCGGCGCGGCTCCACAGCTCAGCCAGGTCGGCCTTGGCGAACAGGTTCCAGGTCAGCCACAGGCACGCCCCCAGCAGCAGCCAGATACCCCAGGCACGCAGCACCTTGCGCACGAACGCCAACGGGCCGCTGACCGCCAGCAGAGTGGCCAAACCACCGAAGCACAGCGTCCAGAGCATCGGGCTGTTCCAGGCACTGTCTTCGCCGAACGCCCGCGCGCCCAGCAGGCTGGCAGCATCGCGCATGACGATGATCTCGAAGGCGCCCCAGCCCACCAGTTGCAACAGGTTGAGCAGTGCCGGCAAGCGCGCGCCATGGCTACCCAGGCTCAGCTTCAAGGTGCCCATGGCCGACAGGCCGGTATCACTGCCAATGACCCCGGCAGCGCCTAGCAGCAGCACACCGACACCGGTGCCTAGGGCGATAGCCAGGACCGCGCCGGCCAGGCCAAGGCCAGGGGCCAGCATGGCACCGACCTGCAGGACCATCAGGCCGATGCCCAGAGAGAACCACAGCGAGAACAGGTCACGGGCGCCAAAGATGCGCTGGTGGGTGGGGACCGGGTAGTCGGGGGAGAATTGGCTGGGTGATGTCATTGTTATATTCGCAGGAAGAATTGATGAGACATTGGCCACCCCTTTGTGGGAGCGGCGAACCGCCGCTCCCACAAAGGGAATGGTGGCGTTCTTACACTTTGTGGTAGAGCTGGCTGCCTTCCTGGCGGAACCGTTCGGCCTGCTCGCGCATGCCTTGCTCGACCGTCACGTCCACGGCCTCGATCTTGGCCGCGTATTCGCGCACTTCCTGGGTGATCTTCATCGAGCAGAATTTCGGCCCGCACATCGAGCAAAAGTGCGCAACCTTGGCCGATTCCTTCGGCAGGGTCTCGTCGTGGAAGGCGCGTGCGGTGTCCGGGTCCAGGCCGAGGTTGAACTGGTCTTCCCAGCGGAATTCGAAGCGTGCCTTGGACAAGGCATTGTCACGAATCTGTGCGCCCGGATGGCCCTTGGCAAGGTCGGCGGCATGAGCGGCGATCTTGTAGGTAATGATGCCGGTCTTGACGTCATCCTTATTCGGCAGGCCCAGGTGCTCCTTGGGCGTGACGTAGCAGAGCATGGCGCAACCGAACCAGCCGATCATTGCCGCACCAATCCCGGAGGTGATGTGGTCGTAACCCGGAGCGATGTCGGTGGTCAGCGGGCCGAGGGTGTAGAACGGCGCCTCGTCGCAGCACTCCAGCTGCTTGTCCATGTTCTCCTTGATCAGCTGCATCGGCACGTGGCCGGGGCCTTCGATCATGCACTGCACATCATGCTTCCAGGCGATCTTGGTCAGCTCGCCGAGGGTTTCCAGCTCACCGAACTGGGCGGCGTCGTTGGCGTCGGCGATCGAGCCTGGGCGCAGGCCATCACCCAGCGAGAAGCTGACGTCATAGGCCTTCATGATTTCGCAGATCTCGTCGAAGTGCGTGTACAGGAAGTTCTCTTTGTGGTGCGCCAGGCACCACTTGGCCATGATCGAACCACCACGACTGACGATACCGGTGACCCGCTTGGCGGTCAGCGGCACGTAGCGCAGCAGCACACCGGCGTGGATGGTGAAGTAGTCGACGCCCTGCTCGGCCTGTTCGATCAAGGTGTCGCGGAACAGCTCCCAGGTCAGGTCCTCGGCCACACCATTGACCTTTTCCAGCGCCTGGTAGATTGGCACTGTACCGATCGGCACGGGCGAGTTGCGGATGATCCACTCGCGGGTTTCGTGGATGTGCTTGCCGGTGGACAGGTCCATGACGGTGTCCGAGCCCCAGCGGATGCCCCAGGTCAGCTTGGCCACTTCTTCCTCGATCGAGGAGCCCAGGGCACTGTTGCCGATGTTACCGTTGATCTTCACCAGGAAGTTGCGGCCGATGATCATCGGCTCCACTTCCGGGTGGTTGATGTTGGCCGGAATGATCGCTCGGCCACGGGCGATTTCCTGGCGAACGAATTCCGGGGTGATTTCTTTCGGGATGTTGGCACCGAAGCTGTGGCCGGCATGCTGATCGTCGAGCAGGCCCGCAGCGCGTGCTTCCTGCAGCTTCATGTTCTCGCGGATGGCCACGTATTCCATCTCGGCGGTGATGATGCCCTGGCGGGCGTAATGCATCTGCGAGACGTTGGCGCCAGCCTTGGCCCGGCGCGGGTTGCGCACGTGGGCGAAGCGCAGCTTGGCCAGCTCGGCATCGTTCAGGCGCTGCTGGCCGAAGTCGGAGCTCAGGCCGCCCAGGCGCTCGGTATCACCGCGCGCGTCGATCCAGGCCGAACGCACATCGGCCAGGCCCTTGCGTACATCGATGATGACGTTGGGGTCGGTGTACGGGCCGGAGGTGTCGTAGACCAGTACCGGGGCATTGCTTTCGCCGCCGAAGTCGGTCGGGGTGTCGTCCAGGCTGATTTCGCGCATGGGCACACGGATGTCCGGGCGCGAGCCTTCGACGTAGACCTTGCGCGAACGCGGGAACGGTTGCACGGACTGCTGATCGACTTGCGCCGATTCGCTGAGGTTGATCGTTTTTTCTTGTTTGGTCATTACAGGCTCTCCAGACGGCTTCCTAGCAGTGGAATGTCGGGGTGAACCTGAAAGACGTGGACGCACCCTTGATGGGTGCAGTGCCGGATATGGGGGTGCCTGAAGCTGCATGCAGCTGCGACATTCCCGGACCTGGCACAAGAGGCTCCCCGGGAAGGCGAGCAATCTTGTTCCCTACGCAGGCGCTAACCTGATCAGGTTCAACGGGATCCGCACCTCTGCGATCTCAGCCTTTGCTTCAAGGCACCCCGACAAGAACATCCGCAGTCTAGACTGGAGTGGTCGGCAAAGCCAAGCGGGTAAAACGCAGGGGAGATGAAAGGCACAACCTATGATTGTTGACGGGTGCGCATGGCACTACACTGGCCCGTCGCTCGATACTCAACAGTTCAGTAATTAAATTTCGTACAAGGATTGCCTCTATGCTGCGCAAACTTTCACTGGCGATAGCCGTGTCTTGTGCGTCCAACGGAGTGGTCTGGGCAGCGGACATGCCCACGACGGTAAAGACCGATCTGGTCAGTGTTTACCAGGAAGCGGTCGACAACAACGCCGATCTTGCTGCCGCCCGTGCCGATTATGGCGCCCAGAAAGAAGTCGTGCCGCAGGCCCGCGCCGGCCTGTTGCCAAACCTCTCGGCCGGTGCCGAGATGCAGAATACCCGCACCAAGCTCGACCAGCCTTCGACGACCATCAACCGCAGCGGCAACAGCTGGAGCGCGACCCTTTCGCAACCGATCTTCCGCGCCGATCGCTGGTTCCAGTTGCAGGCTGCCGAAGCGGTCAACGAGCAGGCGGCACTGCAACTGTCGGCGACCGAGCAAAACTTGATCCTGCAGACTGCGCAGAATTACTTCACCGTGCTGCGTGCCCAGGACAACCTGGCGGCGACCAAAGCCGAGGAAGCGGCGTTCAAGCGTCAGCTGGACCAGTCCAACGAACGTTTCGACGTCGGCCTCTCCGACAAGACCGACGTGCTGCAGTCGCAGGCCAGCTACGACACCGCCCGGGCCAACCGGATCGTCGCAGAGCGCCAGGTACAGGATGCCTTCGAGGCCCTGGTCACCCTGACCAACCGCGAATACAGCTCGATCCAGGGTGTGGTCCATACACTTCCGGTGAAGGTGCCGACCCCCAACGACGCCAAGGCCTGGGTAGAAACCGCTGGTCGCCAGAACCTCAACCTGCTTGCCACCAACCATGCCGTTGCCGCCGCCGAAGAAACCCTGCGCCAGCGCAAGGCCGGCCACGCTCCGACCCTCGATGCGGTGGCTCAGTACCAAAAAGGCGACAACGACAACCTGGGTTTCAGCAACTCGGCTGCGCTGCCCAATGTGCATTACAGCGGTGACGTGGAGCAGACCACCGTCGGCCTGCAGCTGAACATCCCGATCTACAGCGGTGGCCTGACCAGCTCGCAGGTGCGCGAGGCCTACCAGCGCTTGAGCCAGAGCGAGCAGCAACGCGAAAGCCTGCGCCGCCAGGTGGTGGAGAACACCCGCAACCTGCACCGCGCGGTGAACACCGATGTGGAGCAGGTGCAGGCGCGCAAGCAGTCGATCATTTCCAACCAGAGCGCCCTGGAAGCCACCGAGATCGGCTACCAGGTCGGTACCCGCAACATCGTCGACGTGCTCGACGCCCAGCGCCAGCTGTACACCTCGGTGCGCGACTACAACAACAGCCGTTATGACTACATTCTCGACAACCTGAGCCTGAAGCAGGCGGCCGGGACCTTGAGCCCGCAGGACCTGCAGGACCTCAAGCAGTACCTCAAGCCGGACTACAACCCGGACAAGGACTTCCTGCCACCGGACCTGGCTGCAGCGGCTGCCAAGAACTTTGAGCGCAGGCCTTGAGGCAGGTGTTGGCGCTTCGCGGGCACGCCCGCGACGCGCCAACACCAGAGTCAGCCAAGAAACTTGCCCAGCCCATCCAGCAAGCGCTGCAAGGCGCCCTGGTTGGCCCGCATCACCGCCCTGCCCGCCTCGCCCATGCGCTGCGCATCCTGGGGCAGCTCGATCAAGCGACGCACCGCCTCGGCCAGCCCGTCGGCATCATCGACCTGTTGCAACGCCCCCGCCTCGCGCAGCATCGCGCTGATCTCAAGGAAGTTGAACACATGCGGCCCCATGAGCACCGGCAATGCCAATGCCGCGGGCTCCAGTGGGTTATGGCCGCCCGTGGCCACCAGGCTGCCACCGACAAAGGCGATGTCGGCCAAGGCGTAGAGAAACAGCAACTCACCCATGGTGTCACCCAGCAGCACTTGCGTCCGGGCATCCACCGACGTGCCGGCGGAGCGGCGCACCGTGGCGAACTGCTCGGTGCACAAGGCATGCACGGCATCGAACCGCTCAGGATGACGCGGCACCAGAATCAGCAGCGCATCACCATGCACCTGCAGCAACTGCCGGTGCGCCTGCAGGATCAAGGCATCCTCACCCTCGTGAGTGCTGGCAGCGATCCACACCGGACGCTGGTCGGCGCCCCACTGTTCGCGCAATGCCCTGGCACGAGGCGGCAAGTGCTCATCGATCTTCAGGTCGAACTTGATCGAGCCGGTCACCTGCACGCACTCGGGGCGCGCGCCCAGGTCACGGAAGCGCCGAGCCTCGGTTTCGGTCTGCACGGCGATCAGGCTCATTTCGCCCAGCATCGGCCGGGTCAGCTTGGCAAAGCGCCCGTAGCCACGGGCCGAGCGCTCGGACAGTCGGGCATTGGCCAGGGCCACCGGAATGCCGCGCCTGGCGGATTGGTGGATATGGTTGGGCCACAGCTCGGTTTCCATGATGATGCCCAGGCGCGGGCGCACATGGTCGAGAAAGCGTCCGGCCGCCCATGGCAGGTCGTAGGGCAGGTAGCAATGCTGGATGCGCGGCTCATCGGCGAACATCGCGCGAATGCGCTCGGAACCGGTCGGGGTCATGCAGGTGAGCGTGATCGGCAGGTCCGGGTAGGCCTTGAGCAGCGAACGCACCATCGGTGCGGCGGCAATGCTTTCACCAACCGATACCGCATGCACCCAGATCCCACCCTGGCGCATGGCCGGCAGGTTGCGGGCAAAGCGCTCGCCGATGCGCTGGCCGTAGGCCGGTGCCTTGCGCGCGCGCAGGTACAGGCGCAGCGCAACCAGCGGCAGGCCCAGGTGAAACAGCAAGGTATAGAGTGTTCTGTTCATGGCCGCGGAGTTTACCCGATCGCACGCAGGTGCACCGCAAAGCGCTCGGCCAGCCACTGCGCAGCTGGGCCCAGTGGTTCATCACGGCGCCAGGCCAGTTCGGCCACCAGCGCGGGCGGGCGCCATTCGCTGTCGAGCTCGACCATGTGCGCCTGGTAGGTCGGGTATTGCACCACATGCCGCGGCAGCCAGGCCCAGCCCAGGCCGCGCATCAGCAGTTCGGCCATGGCGTAGAAGCTGTCGGCACGCCAGACTTGCGGGCTGATTGCCTCGCCGCCAGGGTAGCCGCTTTGTTGCGGGGTGATCAGCAATTGCCGATGGCGGGCCAGCTGCTGGCGGGTCACCCGGCCTTCATGCGCAAGCGGATGCTCAATCGCGCAGACCGTTACCATTTCCACACTGCCCAACGCACGGCGCTCCAGTGATGCCGGGATGCTTTCGTGGTGGAAAAACAGCCCCAGGTCGGCGCGTCGTTCGGCCAGCTTGCGCGCTACATCCCCCTGGGCACCACTGGCCAGTTGCACCTCCAGATAAGGGTAACGGCTAGCCAGTTCGTCGAGGCTGTCGATCACAGGCTGGTAAGGCATCGCTTCGTCCTGAGCCACCCTCAGCAAGGCTTCCTGGCCGCGCATCAAGGCCCGGGCACGACCATCCAGGCGTTCGCACTGGCGCAAGAGCTCGCGGGCATCTTCGAGCAACGCCGTACCGTTTTCAGTCAGTTTGGGTTGGCGCCCGCTGCTGCGCTCGAACAACGTGACACCGAGGTCGGTTTCAAGCAGGGCGATGGCATTGCTTATGGCCGACTGTGCCTTGCGCTGTTCGCGGGCCACGGCGGAAAACGAGCGCAATTCGGCGACCCGCAGGAAAGTGCGCAGTTGTTCAAGGTTCCATTGATCGGCCATCAACCCATCTCCCGTTCGGATAGGTAATGACTTTACCGCATCCGGGCAATCGCTAGAATGCCGAGCCAGTTACCGGAGGATCCCGTCATGAATGCCTATACCTATCTCGCCATCGCCATCTGCGCCGAAGTCATCGCCACTGCCTCCATGAAGGCGGTAAAGGGGCTGAGCACGCCGTTGCCGTTGCTGCTGATGGTGGTCGGCTACGGGATCGCGTTCTGGATGCTGACCCTGGTGGTGCGCAGCATTCCGGTAGGCATCGCCTATGCGATCTGGTCGGGCCTTGGCATCGTGCTGATCAGCGTGGCGGCGCTGGTGGTCTATGGGCAGAAGCTGGATGTACCGGCGATGCTGGGCATGGCCATGATCGTGGGCGGCGTGGTTGTGATTCAGCTGTTTTCCAAAACTGCCGGGCACTGAGGCAGCCTGTATACTTGCCAGCTGTCCCAGTCTTCGAGGTACCGCCATGCCAACCGCCATTACCACTGACGTACTGATCGTCGGCGCCGGGGTCGCAGGCCTCTGGCTCAATGCTCGCCTGCGTCGCCTGGGTTACTCGACAGTGCTGGTCGAGCGCGCCACCCTCGGTGGCGAGCAGACCATCAAGTCCCAAGGCATCATCCATGGCGGTACCAAGTACGCCCTGCACGGCGCCCTGACCGGCGCCTCGGAAGCCATCGCCGACATGCCGCGACGCTGGCGCGAAGCGATCGATGGCAGCGGCGAACTGGACCTGACCCGCACCCGCCTGCTTTCCGATGCCCATTACCTGTGGTCGCCAGGCACCCTGGCTGGCAACTTGACCAGCTTCTTCGCCAGCAAGGCAGTGCGTGGCCGGGTCGATCAGGTAAAGGGCGAGCAATTGCCACCGGCCCTGCAAGACCGCGGCTTCAAGGGCAAAGTCTATCGCCTGGCGGAGCTGGTGATCGATGTGCCCAGCCTGCTGGCCAACCTGGCCGAACTGGCCGGTGACAGCCTGCTCGCTGGCGAACAGATCGAACCGCTGCGCGAGGGCGACGAACTGGTCGGCCTGCGCGTCGACGGCCGTGAAATCCGCGCCCAGCGCATCGTGCTCAGCGCCGGCGCTGGCACCGAAGACCTGCTGCATGCCTTGGGCCTCAAGCAACCTGCCATGCAGACCCGCCCGTTGCACATGGTCCTGGCCAAAGGGCCAAACCTCAAGCCGCTTTATGCGCACTGCCTGGGCGGTGGGCCGAAGCCGCGTGTAACCGTCACCACCCACCCGGCCGCAGACGGCCAGTGGGTCTGGTACCTCGGCGGCGATATCGCCGAAGCCGACGGTGTAGCCCGCGAACCTGCCGCGCAGATTGCCGCAGCGCAGAAGGAAATCGCCAGCCTGCTGCCTTGGGTCGACCAAGGCCAGGTGCGCTGGGCGACCCTGCGCGTCGATCGCGCCGAGCCCGCGCAGTCCGGACTGGTACGCCCCGACAATGCCTTCCTCGCCGAACAACAACGACTGCTGGTAGGCTGGCCGACCAAACTGGCGCTGGCACCGGACTTCAGTGACCGCGTACTGGCCAGCCTCGAGCGCGATAGCGTTCGCCCTTCCGCGCAGAGCGACCTTTCCGGCCTGCCGCGCCCGGCCCTGGGTGTACCGGCCTGGGAGCAACTGCTGCCATGACCTTGCCCACCTTGCATGGCTTGCACCGCCCGTTGGGCAGCACCGGTTTCAAGGTCTCGCCGCTGGGCCTGGGCACGGTCAAGCTTGGCCGCGATCAAGGCGTCAAATACCCCAATGGCTTCACCATCCCCGGCGATGACGAAGCTCGCCTGCTGCTGGCCCAAGCCCGCGAACTGGGTATCAACCTGATCGACACCGCCCCGGCCTATGGCCGCAGCGAAGAACGCCTGGGTCCGCTGCTGCGCGGCCAGCGTGATGAGTGGGTGATTGTCAGCAAGGTGGGTGAAGAATTCGAAGACGGCCAGTCCAGTTTCGACTTCAGCGCTGCCCACACCCGCCGCTCGGTGGAGCGCAGCCTGCGCCGCCTGGAAACTGACCGCATCGAGCTGGTGCTGGTGCACTCCGATGGCAATGACCTGGCAATCCTCGAACAGCAAGAGGTCTACCAGACCCTGGCCGCACTCAAGCAGGAAGGCAAGATTCTCGGCTATGGCCTTTCCGGCAAGACCGTTGCCGGCGGCCTGAAAGCGCTGGAGCAAGGCGATTGCGCCATGGTCACCTACAACCTCAACGAGCAGGCAGAACGCGCAGTGCTGGACTACGCTGCCGAACACGGCAAGGCCATTCTGGTGAAGAAGGCGTTGGCCAGCGGGCATATCTGTCTTGCCCCTGGGGTCGATCCGGTGCAAGCCAGCTTCGAGTTGCTGTTCGCCCACCCCGGGGTGAGCAGTGCTATTGTCGGCACCATCAATCCATTGCACCTGGCCCACAACGTGGCCACCGTCGCCCGCATCCTGGGCCAGCATTGAGTTGTCACCCAACCAAGATGGGCCTGGAGACTGACCCGACGCAAGGAGGAGCCTCGTGGCGCGTACGCTGATCCGCAAGAACCCGAGCAACTTCAAGACACTGCCGCTGCATGTCGAAGCCACCGCTGAAGGCCTGGTCTACCAGAGCATCGGCATGCCCCTGAACTTCGCTCAGACCCAGCAGCGCCGGCGCGCGATCCAGCTGGCTGACAAGCAGCGCTTCGTGGTCGAACTGGCCAACCTGGGTGTTTCCGTACGCCTGACCCTGCACTGGCAGCACCGTGATTACTGGGTGCTGGTGAGGCAGCGCCGCCAGGACCGCGGCGACGTGGTCCTGAAACTGATTTCCGGCTATGTCCCCGCCCAGGAACTCAACCTGCCGCTGCACACCGCCGTTCAGGAAGTAGCTGAAGAATGCCTGCTGGAGACCCCGGAAGGCTGGTTAAGCGGGCGTTTCAATGACACCTGGCTGCCAGCCCCCTATGCCGCCGCATTGCATTACCGCGAAGCCTTGCCCTTCGTACTTACGCCGCAGTCGGGTGCTGCCCGCCCGGTGCACTGCGGCAACCTGATGCTGCTGGAGCGGCCACGGGCTTATGTCCACTTGCCAACGGCTTCGCTGCAGCTGATCTACGACATGCGCCTGCAGGTGCCGAGGGAAGCCAAGAAGCTCAGCTTGTTCCATGTCGATGAGCGGCTGGAAGGTGACCAACTGGTGGCGCGGCTCAACCGCAAGCGACCTGACCTGTACCTGATGCCGGTACAGGATGGGCAGCCGTTGGCCGAGCTGTACACGTTGAAGAAAGATGAGCTGGTGCCGGCCAGTACCCGTGGCCTGTACCTGGCCGAGAGCTTTGCCCGGCAGGAAGGCTGGGTGGTGGCCGATGAGCGGATTCGCTGGAAGGACTGGGTGAAGCAGCAGGGGCTGGTGGAGCGCAACGTGGCGCCGGCTTCGCACCTGCAGCGCTTTGGTGACAAGGCGCGGGCGCTGCTGGAACGGGCCCGGACTTCACTTCACAAGTAACAAGCTGGGGCCGCTTTGCGGCCCCGGCAATCGATCAGTTCTTGCGGATCTTCTCGACGATGGCTGTGGTCGAGCTGTTTTCGACCAGCCCCAGCACCTTCACGGTGCCGCCATAGCCCTTGACGATATCGGCACCTACCACCTGGTCGATACCATAGTCCCCGCCTTTGACCAGCACGTCCGGCTTGACCTGGCTCAGCAGGTTTTCCGGCGTTCCTTCAGGGAAGCTGATCACCCAGTCCACCGCGCCCAGGCCGGCCAGCACGGCCATGCGCCGGTCAACGCTGTTGATCGGACGGCCCGGCCCCTTGAGGCGGCTGACCGACGCGTCGTCATTGACCGCGACGATCAGGCGATCGCCCTGTGCCCGCGCCTGCTCCAGGTAGGTGACATGCCCGGCATGCAGGATATCGAAGCAGCCGTTGGTGAAGACGATCTTTTCTTTGTGTGCCCGTGCATCGTCGATGGCCAGCAGCAGTTGCTCCAAGCCCAGCACGCCACGCTCGGAGCCTTCCTCACGCTGGATCGCCCGGCGCAGTTCCGGGGCACTGATGGCCGCGGTACCCAGCTTGCCGACCACGATGCCCGCAGCCAGGTTGGCCAGGGCCACGGCGTGCGGCAGGTCTTCGCCTGCGGCAATGGCAGCCGCCAGGGTCGAAATCACGGTATCGCCTGCACCGGTCACATCGAACACTTCGCGCGCCCGGGCTGGCAGGTGCAGCGCCGGCTGGCCGGTGCGCAGCAGGGTCATGCCGTGCTCGCCGCGAGTCACCAGCAGCGCACCGAGATCCAGGTCCTGCAGCAGTTGCAGCCCCTTGGCGACCAGTTCGGCCTCATCGGCGCAACGGCCGACAATGGTCTCGAACTCGCTGAGGTTCGGGGTAATCAGGCTGGCGCCACGGTAGATGGAAAAGTCCTTGCCCTTGGGATCGGCCAGCACTGGAATGCCCTTGGCACGTGCGGCCTGGATCAGGCTCTGGTGGTTCTTCAGCGCGCCCTTGCCGTAGTCGGACAGGACCAGGACCTTTACGCCTTCGAGCAACGTGTCGACTTCCGCCCCCAGCGACAGCGGGTCGGTGGCGAACGGCTCTTCGAAATCGATGCGCAGCAATTGCTGGTGACGGCTCATGACCCGCAGCTTGACGATGGTCGGCTGGTGCGCGATGCGCTGGAACACCGAACGCACGCCAGCGGCCTGCAGGCTGTTGGCCAGGCTGTCGGCGGCCTCGTCCTGGCCGGTGACACCGATCAGCGAGGCTGGCGCGCCAAGGGCGGCGATGTTCAAGGCAACGTTGGCCGCGCCGCCGGGGCGATCCTCGATCTGATCGACCTTGACCACCGGCACTGGCGCTTCAGGCGAGATACGCGAAGTACCGCCATGCCAGTAGCGGTCGAGCATGACATCGCCGACCACCAGTACCGGGGCTTGATCGAAACGCGGCATGGACAACTTCATGGGCAACCCATATGGAAATAATGAACAGGGGCAGGATATTAGCACAGGGTAGGCGACGGCTTTACGGCCAGATACACCCTGGAAAATTCCCGTGACAATCGGGGCCGATGCGGCCCCGATCAAGGCGGGTCAGGTGATATCGGCCTTGGCCGGCTCATCCAGGCCCATGGCATGCAGGCGGGCATAATGGCCATTAGCCGCAAGCAGTTCGGCGTGCGTACCGCGCTCGACCAGGCGGCCCTGGTCCATCACCAGGATCAGATCGGCCTTTTCGATGGTCGACAGGCGGTGGGCGATCACCAGCGTGGTACGGCCCTCCATGACATGGTCCAAGGCCGCCTGGATATGCCGCTCGGACTCGGTATCCAGCGCCGAAGTGGCTTCATCGAGGATCAGCAGCGGCGCATTCTTCAGCAGTGCCCGGGCAATCGCCAGGCGCTGGCGCTGGCCACCGGAGAGCAGCACGCCGTTCTCACCGACTTCGGTATCGAAGCCTTTTGGCAGGCGGTCGACAAACTCCTTGGCATAGGCATCTGCGGCTGCCGCTTCGATATCGGCACGCGGCGCGCCCGCCAGATCGCCATAGGCGATGTTGTTGGCCACGGTGTCGTTGAACAGTGTGACATGCTGGGTCACCTGCGAAACATGGCGACGCAGGTTGCGCAGGCGATAGTTCTCGATCTCCACGCCATCGAGCAGGATCTGCCCCTGGTCGTGGTGGTAGAAGCGCGGGATCAACGCCGCCAGGGTCGACTTGCCGCTGCCCGACCGCCCGACCAGGGCGATCATCTGCCCAGGCTCGGCGACGAAGCTGATGTCGCTCAACACCTCGCGCTCAGTGCCCGGGTAGGTGAAGCTCAGGTTGCGCACTTCAAGGCGGCCTTCCACGCGCTCCTTCTCGACAGTGCCGGTATCGATCTCCGGCTGCTCGTCCAGCTGCTCGAAGATGCTCTCGGCACCGGCCAGGCCCTTCTGGATGGTCGAGCTGACTTCCGACAGCTGGCGGATCGGCTTGGGCAGCAGGCCTGCCGCCGTGATGTAGGCCACCAGGTCACCGGCGGTCGATTCCCCGCGCAGGAACAGCACCAGGAACATCAACGCCGCCATGGCGGTGTAGATAACCAACTGCAGCAGCGGCGTGTACAGCGAACCAGTCTTGGTCATATGCAGCTGCTTGTCGGTGTTGCTTTGGCTGGCATTGCCGAAGCGCTGCTGCTCGTAGGCTTCACCGCCGAAGCTGCGGACCACACGGTAACCCTGGATCGTCTCGGACGCGACATGCGTCACGTCGCCCATGGCGGACTGGATCTTCTTGCTCTGCTTGCGGAATTTCTTGCTGGCAACGCTGACCATCACCGCAATCACCGGCAGGATGGCGACCATCACCAGGGTCAGGTGCCAGTTCATCCACAGCAGGTAGCCGAACAGGAACACCACCGTCAGGCCTTCACGGATGACGACCTTGATCGCATCGGTGGCAGCGCCGGTGACCATGGTCACGTTGAAGGTGATCCGCGAGATCAGATGGCCAGAGTTGTGGTTGTCGAAGTAGCGGTTGGGCAGCACCAGCAACTTGTTGAACAACTCAACGCGCAGGTCATGCACCAGGCACAGGGAAACCTTGGCCAGGAAATAGTTGCCCAGGAACGAGCCCAGGCCTTGCCACGCCGCGATCAGGATGATCAGCAGTGGCACCGCCTGCAGCAATTGCAGGTCGCGCAGGTAGGGGACATTGGGGAACAGTACCGCTTCCGGGTTGCTCAACCCGTCGACGAAATACTTGAGAATCCCGGCCAGCATGGGCTGGGTCGAAGCAAAGATCACAAAACCGACAATGCTCAGCAGGAAAATGCCGACATAAGGTTTCACGTAGCCCAGCAGCCGGAAGTAGATCTTCAGGCTGGAGCTGTGTTCCGCCGGTAGCGGTGTTTCGGCCATCATCGAGCTCGCTGTTCAGGTTGAACCGGAAATTTTACCACAGGCGTCATTTTCGGCACGTACCCATGGCAACAACATGACCAGAGCAACCGGCAGCCAACTGACGAACCACTCGGCGCGCGGCGTAGCCGTCAGGCTTGCAGCATCGAACTGCATCGCCATGGTCGAAAAGACCCACAGGCCAAACAGGATCTTGCCCATCGGGGTGTGCCGGGCACGTGCGATCTCACCCAGGGCAAACAGCCAGACTGCGGCCCACAGCACCATACCGGGCAAGCCCAGTTCCAAGGCAACGTGGGTGAACATATTGTGGGAGTGATCGAACTCAAGGCCTGCAGCGCTTACCGTGTAACCGGAGCCAAGGCCCAGCCCGCCCCACGGATGAGCAGTGATCATGTGCAGCACCGTTTCGAAGATTTGCGGGCGATACGACGCACCACGTTCAGCCAGCAGGTCATACATGAAATAGATGGCCAGGCCGAACGTAACCATCGCCATGATCGCAATCACGCGGCTGAGCCGGTCGCGACACCAAAGCGGCGCGAGTAACAGGGTAAACAGCAAGGACAGCACTGCACCACGACTCTGACTGAGCACGACGAAGGCCCCCAGGCAGGCGAGCGCTAGCAACCAACCCAGTTGGGCAAGCCGTTGCCGAGGCATCTGGTACAACAGCAACAGCGCTCCGGCGGCCACCACATAGGCGCCGAGAATCGGGTGCGAAATACCGCCGATACCGGCCAGCCGCCCGGTCAAAGGCATGGACTGCAGGCCATAAAAATGCACGATCGACAGCAATGCGGCGAAAGCCAGTGCAGCGGCTCCAAGCTGCAACAAGTGCCGAACACGGGCGCTGCCGGCTTGTGCCAGCACAGGGAACGCGAGCAAGAAAACGAAAATGTACAGTAAGCGCTTGGCCTCGCGGCTGGCATCTTCGGCAGCAGTCCAGGCCAGGCTGATCAGCCCCCACACCATCAGCAACATAATGCTGCCCCATAGCGCCGGTTGGCGTCGCCAGGCTTCAACCAGCACCCGCCGAGCAGGCCATGCCAGCAGCAGCATGGGCACCCACAGAAACACAACCAGACCTTGCTGATAAACCTTGTTACTAGGCGCCAGGGCGATCGCCCCTAAGAACCACACCAAACCAACACCCAACCAGGCCTGAACCCAGTTTTTCTCGTAGACCATAGGTCCCCTCGGTCAATCAACGACACCATGCATTGGTGCTACGGCATTATTTTCGGCATTATTGCCGGTCAATTTGCTCGCCAGATGACAAGGCTCAACTCATGCAATGCTCCCGGCTCTCCCAGCTCGACTTCGATCAGCTGATACTTGGTGCCCAGATACTGGAGGCTGACAGTCATGGCGCCAAAGTCTACCTGCTTGGCGATGGTAATTTCCTCAAGGTCTTTCGCCGCAAGCGCCTGATTTCATCTGCGCTGCTGCGCCCCTACTCGCAACGCTTCGTCGACAACGCCGCACGCCTTGCACAACTGGGCATCCCTACCCTTGAGGTGATCAGCCAGCACAAACTCGACGTACCGGGCAGAACAGCGGTGCTTTATCGCCCGTTGCCAGGACGCACCTTGTTGCAAATGTCTCGCGACGCCGACTTCAGCTGGGATCACTACCTGCCCCGCCTGATCGAGCTCATTCGCCACCTTCATCGCAGTGGCATCTATTTCCGCTCCCTGCATCTGGGCAATGTGGTCGTCACTCCTGACCAGCGCCTCGGCCTGATCGACGTAGCGGATATGCGCTTCCTGCGCCCGCCATTGTCCGCCCGCATGATCCGCCGCAACGTGCAGCACATGGTGCGTTACATCGAACGGGAGAATCTGGGTGACCGATTCCCCCTCGCCGACTTCGAAGCAGCCTTACTGGCGCGCTGAACTCAACCGCGCAGCAGGCTGTGCGATCCATCGCAGAACGCCTGCCATGCCGCCTCCGGCGCCAGCGTCTGCCGCTGCCGGGCGGCCATCGCCAGCGCTCGGGGCACATCACAGCGCGCGATCTCCCGAGCCCAGGCTTCCACATCGCCAACCGGAAGGTAGCAGCCCGACGCCTGCAATTGCTCCCTGAACACCGGCAAGTCGCTGCAGACTACCGGCACATCCGCCATGACGGCTTCTTGCACCACCAGCCCCAGGCCTTCGGCACGCGAAGGCACCAAGAGCCAGTCAAACGCTCGGTACAGTTGCTGCAAGTCATCATGATGCCCACACAGATGTACGCTACCAGCCAGTCCCAGCCGATCGATCCGCGCCTGCAGGCTCGCGCATAGCGGGCCATCACCGACAATCGCCAGCCGCATACCTGGCTGGCGCTCAGTCGCCTTGGCAAATGACTCGATAAGCATCTCGAAACCTTTGCTTTCGACCAGCCGGCCCACCGCGCCGAGCACGGGGCCACCGGTATCCGGTAGTGCCAGCGCCTTGCGCGCCTGCTCACGACTGAGCAGCGGCCTGGTGAAGGCTTGCGGGTCGAACGCCATGCGCAGTGTCTGCACGGGCCGGCCAATGTCTTGCTCCAGGGATTGCGCGAGGGTGCGAGAGACCGCCGCGATGCTCAAACGCTCCGCGGGAAGCTGGTTCAACAACTGGACATCACTGGCGGTCAGGCGGGTCATGCCATGGAACAGCACCTTGGCCCGCACCTCGGGGATGTGTTGCAGGACTGGCAACACCAGCCGTGCGACACCAACGCCGTCGAGCAGGATCACCTCGGCCCCCGCCGCCTCCAGCGCCCTGCGCAGGCGCAGGCGCAGCCAGGGACGCAAAAGGCGCCACAGATGCTTGCCCTTCAGCGCTCGCTGCGGCATGTGCCATACACGCGTGGCTCCTTGCCCATGGCACAGCTCACCGCCCAGCAGCAGCCAGTTACTGATGCGGGCGTCGGCTCCCGCTTGCGACAGCACCTGTTGATGAACTTTATGGATGGACATGTACGGAGAACCGCCTGCCCACATCATGTTGACAATATTCATGGCGATAGCGCCGCTCTCCCGTGCAAGCCAAGTGGGACTGCAACGTCATTGACAGAAAAAGTTGATCCCGTGCCGACAGGGGTGCCCAAGCACCGCGTCAATGCCGGTCTTGTCCCGGCGTACCGCCGGGAAAGCACCCTTTTTCCAGCATAGGCTGGAATATTCAGATCAGAAGCCCAGTTTCAGGCGCAAGCGTTGCCACGCGGACAACGGCGGACGGGGCCTCAGCGCCGGGCGCATATGCTCCACGATGCTTTTCCCAACGGCAGCAAAACTGAAGCGCGACACTGCCAGTTCGCGCCCATTTCTGGCGATTTGCTGTGCGAGAGCTGGATCGTCGCGCAAGATACGCAACTTTGCCTGCAACGTCGGAATGTCGCCATAGAACACGACGTTGTGCATATCCTGCAGCCCCAGCGCGCGATTCTCTGCTTCGCCCTGGTCATAGGCGAGCAACACGCAGCCGCAGGCCATGGCTTCGAAGTTCTTGATCATGTACTCGCCCATGCCTACGTCGGCACTGACGAAGTACTGGATACGGTTGAGCGTGTTGCAGTAGTCCTCGCCCGACTTGGTGCGGGTGACCACCAGCTTCTCGACCTGCCCCAGTTCGTCCAGCAGCGCCTTGCGCCCGCTGTAGGCAACACTGTTGGTGCTGCCGACGAATGCCAGTTCGATATCGCGCTCACGGCCCTGGTCGGTCAGCAGTTGCTCATCGTAGCCCTTGGGCACGAATACCGCATCGAAGCCCTCCTGGCGAAGGCGCTCACTGACCATGAAGCCCGAACTGATCACTCGCGCCCACGGCAGCTTGCGATAATGCGCGCTGAACTTGCCGGTGTACTTGCAAGGGATGTAGTTCTGGTAGGCGTCGTGCTCGAGAATGACCAGGTTCGGTACCGTGCGGATGAAGGCGGCCTGGCGGATCTCTTGCTTGAAGCGCAGGAAGAAGACGATACGGTCATAACGCTCAACCTGCACTTCACGCTTGAAGTAACGGCGCAGGTTGCGCTGGTCTTCGCTGGTCAGCCAGCGCAGGTCGCATTCGCAGTTGGCCGCGACGCCGTCGTACAGGCGATCGAGGATCGCGCGCTGTTCCTTCTGTACCAGAAATAGGACTTTCATTGCTTTCCTTGGGCGCTCTGCGCCATCGCGGTCGGGTTTACAGCTCACGCCGCCAGAACAACTCATGCCGGCGCACGGCCTTGCGGAAGAACTCGTTCTCCCCGTAAGGCGACGGCCGGCGACCCGCCAGCCAGCGCTGCAGCAAGCGACGCAGGCGGCGCTTGAACGGAGCAGGGGGCTGCAGGTCGTGCATCATGCCCAAGGCCATGGCCTTGTCCCGCTGGGTTTCCACATCCAGCAGCAAACTGCACGGCGCCCAGGCCTGCTCGGCACTCAATTGCGGCGGCAAAGCCACGCCATCGCCACTGTCGCCCATTGGCCAGCGGTCGTTGTCATGCAGGTGGTTTGCGTAGCACAGCAGCGTCTGCGGTTGCCAGGCCAGACCCTGCAGGGCCTCCATGACAGCCGCCTGGGCGCAGATATGGTCGGGGTGCGGGTCAAGTTGCGGATGCGGCATGACCAGCACTTCAGGCCTGGCCATTTCCAGCAGTGCCTGCAGGTCGGCCAGCAGGTTGTGCCAGGTTGGCGCACCATCGCGATCGCCCGGCAGTGGGAACGGGTTGAACTGGCGGAACGGGCGAATATCGGCCATGTCCGCTTCGCGGGACGCGGCAGGCTGATCAGGGGCGGCCTGCATGGCAGGTAGTTGCAGGCAGAAATACCCCAACTGCACGCAGCGCGACTCGGGCACGCCGGCCCAGCGTGGTACGGCGATGCTGTCCCAGGCGCGCAGGCGACCCTTCAAGCGGGCAGCCTCCGACTTGCCCATGCCCATCTGCTGATAGTGCTCGGCCTCGATCTCACCCGCAGTCAGGGTTACCACCCAAGTCTCGTCGGCCTGACTGTACAAGCCGTAAGCCGCCAGCTCGGCATCATCGGCATGCGGTGCGATGACCATCACGCGGCGGCGCTGAAGCTCGACGCTGGGGGTTATCCACAGGCGTGGCTCACCCTGCAGCCGGCAATGGCGCCCACGCAGACGCAGCGTACCAGCCTGCAAAGGCCCAGCCATACCGGTGAGGTTGAGAAAGCGAAGGCCATCGACACCGCGCTCGAAGGTTTGCCGATCCGCGCATTCGCTGCCGTGCAACTCGACCCGTGGATCGAGGAAGCGCCCCAGCCAACCACTTTTGACCCGAACTTCAAGCACCAGGGTTTCATCACCTTGCAACGCCGCGTCCACCTTGAGCTGCCCGTCGCTCAACATGGCCGGCGCTTCGTGGCTCAGTTCACCGAAGCGGTATGCGTAATCCTCGCCAGGCGCATAGAACAGGTGATCGGCGAACCAGGCTTCGTGCGCGGCCCAGAGCAGCGGCAGCAGCAACAGCGGCAGCCACCACCAGGTAAAGACACCCAGCGCCACCAGCACCATCAGGCTGGCGAGCAAGCCCAGGCGCTTGTTACGCCGATGGCGCTTGAGCAACTGCTGCTTGCGGCTCACGCCTGGAATACCGGCACAGGGTTGCACCAGCGGTCCTTGTACTCACGGTCGGCACGGCCGAACGAAAAGCGCAGGGGTTTGTTGCGCGCCCGGGCATCTTCCCAGGCCGCCTGGGTATTGAGGAAGCTCAGCACGCTACCCGGGCTGAAGGCCTTGGTTTCCGGGTCGACACCGCCGTTGATGTACTCAACGCTGATCCACTCGGGCGCTTCGACGCGATACACCAGCTGGATGGCGATGGGCTTGTCGTCGAGCATCAGCACCGAGCCAATCAGCAGCTCGCGCAGGCGCTCCAGCACATCGGCCATGCGCTCGGCACCGGTGGCCGGGAAGCCCCAGCGGCGCTGGAACAGGTCGCAATACATGGCGGCAATCTGTTGCGCGCTGAAGTCGTCGATCGGGCGCACCACGCCGCCCGCCTCTTCCAGCAGGCGCAATTCGCGGCGCTGGTTGTAGCGAAATTTCTTCGACAGGTCTTCATGGGCGCGGGCCATGGCCAACTGCTCCTTCTGCACCTTGAGGCCGCTGAAGCGGCCCTGGTTCAGTTCGGACAGATAGCGTGCGGCATGGCGCAACGGCGCGTGGGCATCAGCCGCTGCCGGCAGAATGAGCTCGGCATTGCCAAGGTCGAACAGCGCCTTCTTGCCGGCTTGCTTGAGCACGTCCTTGGACAACGCCAGATGACGCCCCCAGGTCGGGATGGCGGCTTTCAGTTCACCCGCCTGGTACCAGCCCAGATAACGCACCGGAATCTGTGCCAGGTCAGCCAGTTGCTCGACCACCAACGGATGCGTCGCGACGCTGCCACCGAAACGCGCCCACGCCTCGGCGTAGGCTGGCGCATCGATGGCCTGCCAACCGCGCTCGCGGAAGGCCTGGATACGATTGAGCATCAAGCCTTCTCCACCAGCGCACGAACCTGTGGCAACTGCCAGAACGCCTCGCGCACGGCCTGGTCGGAGAAACGCTCGTGCAGGCGCCGCAGCATGTGCGCGGCGCAGGCTTCACGTTGCTGTTCATCCAGCGTAGCCATGTGCTTGAGGCCCTGCGCCAGCTGCCCTGCATCGGCCAGCGGGAACAGCACGCCAACACCCTCGACCACCTCACGCGCACCGCCACAGGCCGTGGCCAGCACGGGCACGCCAGCGACCATGGCTTCGAGCAGGACCATACCGAACGGCTCATGGTCGGAGCTCAAGGCAAATACATCGAAGGCCTGGAAATAGCGACGGGCATCCGGCACCTGGCCGAGGAAGTCCACCTGCGCGGCAATGCCCAACTCGGCAGCCTGAGCCCTGAGCTTGGCTTCCAGGCGGCCCTTGCCCAGGATTGCCAGGCGTGCGCCGGCTGGCAAGCCCGGCAGCGCCTCGGCAAAGCCACGCAGCAAGGTTGCCTGGTCCTTGTCAGGGTGCAGGCGCCCAACGTTGCCGACCACCCATGCCTGGGCATCCAGGCCCAACGCCGCACGGGCCTCGGCACGGGGCACCAGGGCAGCTTGCAGGGCGTCGATATCGATACGGTTGTACAGCGTCTGGATACGCTCGGCCGGCCACTGCGGCAGGCAGCGACGCATGTCGTCACGCACCGCATCCGACACGCCCAGAAGGCTCAGGCGCTTGCTGAACAGGTTGGCGAACAGGCGCCGGCCCTTGCGCTCATAGTCGCCGAACGCATGGTGCACGCCGATCACCGGCAAGCCGGTGCCCAACAGCGCGACATAGATCGGCTTGAAACGGTGAGCGATGCAGAAGCTGAAATTGCGTTCGGCCGCGATGCGCCGCAGGGCACGAATCGCGCCGAGCTTCAGGCCACGCACGGCCTTGGAGCTGAATTCGAGAAACAGCACCTCGTCCGACGCACAACCTGCCGCAACCTGCGGGTCGGCGGCGCCAGTGAGGAACACGGTGGTGACCTTGTAGCCGCTGCCCTGGAACAGGCTGGCGTACTGACGGGCACAATCGAGGAACGGCCCGTCATAGCCATGGCAGAACTGCAGGATCCGCGTTTCAGAGCGGCTGGTCATAGGCGGCGGCGCCGTCCTTCACGACCAGGATGTCTTCCATGATCAGGTACTGCAGGTCCGAACCGAAGAACATGTTCAGCGCATCGGTCGGCGAGCAGATCATCGGCTCGCCGCGGCGGTTCAGCGAGGTATTCAGCGACACGCCGTTGCCGGTCAGGTCTTCCAGCGCCTTCATCATGTCGTAGTAGCGCGGGTTGTACTCGCGCTTGAGCACCTGGGCACGCGAGGTACCGTCTTCGTGGACCACTTCCGGCACACGAGTCTTCCACTCTTCAGCCACTTCAAAGGTGAAGGTCATGAACGGCGCCGGGTGGTCGACCTTGATCATCTGCGGAGCGACAGTGTCGAGCATCGACGGGCAGAAAGGTCTCCAGCGTTCGCGGAACTTGATCTGCTCGTTGATACGGTTGGCCACGCCCGGCACGCTCGGGCAGCCGATGATCGAACGACCACCCAGGGCACGCGGGCCGAACTCCATGCGACCTTGGAACCAGGCCACCGGGTTGCCCTCGACCATGATCCTGGCGATGCGCTGCGGCATGTCGTCAAGCTTGCGCCATTTCGGCGCGTTCGGGTGACGGGCGCAGGCGGCGATCACGTCTTCGTTGGAGTACGACGGGCCAAGGTAGACGTGTTCCATCTTCTCGACCGGCACGCCACGGGCGTGGGAAACGTAGGCTGCGGCACCGACGGCGGTACCGGCGTCGCCGGAAGCCGGCTGGACGAACAGTTCCTTGACGTCAGGACGGGCGATGATCTTCTGGTTGAGCTTGACGTTCAGCGCACAGCCGCCGGCGAAGGCCAGCTTGCCGGTTTCACGCAGGGTGTCGCCCAGATAATGGTCGATCATCTGCAGGGCGATCTTCTCGAACAACGCCTGCATGCTGGCCGCGTAGTGGATGTACGGCTCGTCGGCGATGTCGCCTTCGCGCTTGGGGCCCAGCCATTCGATCAGCTTCGGCGAGAAGTAGAAGCCCTTGCCCTTCTCTTTATGGCGGCGCAGGCCGATGACGTTGGCGTACTCGGTGTTGATCACCAGTTCGCCGTTCTCGAAGCTGGCCAGGCGGGAGAAGTCGTACTTGCTGGCGTCGCCGTACGGCGCCATGCCCATGACCTTGAACTCGCCGTCGAGCATCTCGAAACCGAGGAATTCGGTGATTGCGCCGTACAGGCCACCCAGCGAGTCCGGGTCGAAGAATTCCTTGATCTTGTGGATCTTGCCGTTTTCGCCGTAGCCGAAGAAAGTGGTGGCGTACTCACCCTTGCCGTCGATGCCGAGGATCGCGGTCTTTTCCTTGAAGCCCGAGCAGTGGTAGGCGCTGGAAGCGTGGGCCAGGTGGTGCTCGACCGGTTCGATCTTGATCTTCTTCGGGTCGAAGCCCAGCTGCTCCAGGCACCAGACGATCTTCTTGCGGTAGCGCTTGTAGCGACGGTTGCCCATCAGGATCGCGTCGAGGGCGCGGTCCGGGGCGTACCAGTAACGCTTGGCGTAGTGCCAGCGGGCCTTGCCGAACAGGCTGATCGGGGCGAACGGAATGGCCACCACGTCAACGTCGGACGGCTTGATGCCGGCTTGCTCCAGGCAGAATTTCGCCGACTCGTAGGGCATGCGGTTCTTCGCATGCTTGTCACGCACGAAGCGCTCTTCTTCGGCGGCGGCAATCAGTTTGCCGTCAATGTACAGGGCCGCGGAAGGGTCATGGCTAAGGGCGCCGGACAGGCCAAGAATCGTCAATGCCAAGGGATTAGCCTCTTCATTCGGTAGAGATGCGCCAGCGGCCTCATGGGCGGGTGGCGGCTAAAGGGCGAGATTATAACGCAAACATCACCGACTGCGCGGTCGTTGTAGGAGCGGCCGTGCGTCGCGAAAGGCCGCTCCCATAGGGGATCGCGACGCAGCTTATTCGGCGATCAGCCAGTCCATGCGGAAGCTGCCAGCAGTCTGCGCCAGCTCCTTGGCCAGCCAAGGCAGCAGCTCGCGCAGCTCCTCCTCCAGCCCCCACGGCGGGTTGGCAATTGCCAAGCCCGAGCCGTTGAGGCCCTGCGGACTGTCCTGATGGTGCACATACAGCTCGACCCGCAGCAGCTTCGGCGCACCGGTGCTGGTCAGGTCCTGGTAGAAGCGGGTCAGTGAGCGCTGGTCCTTGATCGGGTACCAGATGGCCGCGACGGTCTGGCGCATGCGGCTGATCGCCTCTTTCATCGAGGTGGTGCAGCGCTTGAGCTCGTCAGCCTGCTCGAACGGCGGGTCGATCAGCATGATCGCGCGCTTTTCCTGCACAGGCAGCAGTGCCCGCGGCACATGCCAACCTTCGCCCAGATGCACCACCACACGCGGGTCTTTCTTCATGTTCTCTTTGAGCAGCGGCCCGTCTTCCGGGTGCTTTTCGTTGAGCAGTGCACGGTCCTGCTCGCGCATAAGGCGACGCGCCAGCTCGGGCGAACCTGGGTAGTAGCGCAGTTCACCATCGGCGTTCAGGCGCTTGATGATACGCAGGTAGTCCGCAGCCATGGCCGGCAGGTCATCGCGGTTCCACAGGCGGGCGACGCCTTCCAGGTACTCGCCGGTGCGAGTCGCCTGATCGCCTTGCAGGTCATACAGGCCGAGGCCGGCATGGGTATCGATGTAGGCGAACGGCTGCTCCTTGCGCGACATCAGGGCGATGAGGCGGGTCAGCACGATATGTTTGAGGACGTCGGCGTGGTTGCCGGCGTGGAAGGCGTGACGATAGTTCATGGCAACTCCTGCGGGGGTGGCAAGTTTACCCTGTCAGGCTGACGACGTCAGGTGGGCAGTCGATCGGCATCCTTCATGGCGCCTCTGACCGCTACGACATGCAGCGCGCGGGAATACTTTCCAGATTTTTCCCGGTCCGCCACTGACCAACAATCGCGGCTCCACCAACCGGAGTAAACCGCATGAAAGCTTCCATTGAACTCGACAAGTCTGCGACACCCACACTAAAAGGCAAGCTCGGCATCATGAATGCGCCATACACCGCCACTCTCGAACTGACCAGGCCCGACGGCAGCGTCGACACCCTGGTCGTGCCCAGCTCCAACACTGATGCCTGGGCTGTCAGCCTGGACGGATACGCTGCCGGAAAATACGGCGCCGTGATCCGCCCAAGGAATGGCATGGCGTTCGAAGGCACTCGCCTGGCGTTCTCGCTGTAATCTGCCCTGGCTGAAAACGCGAACGGCCCGAACAACAAGGTTGTCCGGGCCGTTCGCGTTTGGCCGGCCAAGTGCCGATAACTCGCTACCGACTATCAGCTCCCGCCAAGCCGGCGGACATCCGCCTTACTTGTCAGCGTGATACGCCGCGTCAGCGATTTCAAAGCGCTGCACCATCGCCTGCGACGGGCTGCCCAGCTTGCTCACCAGTACGATGGCAATGCTGGCGAACAGGAAGCCAGGGATGATTTCGTACAGGCCGAGCGTGTCGAAATTCTTCCACAGGATCACGGTCAGGGCACCCACCACGATACCGGCCAGCGCGCCGTTACGGGTCATGCCTTTCCACAGCACCGAAATCAGCACCACCGGACCGAAGGCCGCACCGAAGCCGGCCCAGGCGTAGGCCACCAGGCCCAGCACGCGGTTTTCCGGGTTGGCTGCCATGGCAATGGCGATCAGGGCAACGGCCAGCACCATGAGGCGGCCGACCCACACCAGCTCACCCTGCGAAGCGTTCTTGCGCAGGAAGGCCTTGTAGAAGTCTTCGGTCAGGGCGCTGGAGCAAACCAGCAGCTGGCAGCTCAGGGTGCTCATCACCGCTGCCAGAATAGCCGACAGCAGCACACCGGCGACCCACGGATTGAACAGGATCTTGGCCAGCTCGATGAACACGCGCTCATGGTTCTCGGTGACCGGGCCAGCCAAGTCAGGGTGCGCCGAGAAGTAGGCGATCCCGAAGAAGCCCACGGCGCAGGTACCGGCCAGGCACAGGATCATCCAGGTCATGGAAATGCGACGCGCCTTGGCGATCGACTTGACCGAATCGGCGGCCATGAAGCGCGCCAGAATGTGCGGCTGGCCGAAGTAACCCAGGCCCCAGCCCATCAGCGAAATTATGCCGATGAAGGTTGCACCTTTGAACATGTCGAAGTGTGCAGGGTTCTGCGCCTCGATGGCCAGGAAGGTGGTGTCGAAGCCACCTGTCGAAATCAGCACGATGATCGGGGTGAGGATCAGTGCGAAGATCATCAGCGAGGCTTGCACGGTGTCAGTCCAGCTGACCGCCAGGAAGCCACCGATGAAGGTGTAGGCGATGGTAGCCGCAGCACCGGCCCACAGGGCGGTTTCATACGACATGCCGAAGGTGCTTTCGAATAGGCGCGCACCCGCGACGATGCCAGAGGCACAATAGATGGTGAAGAACACCAGGATGACGATCGCCGAGATGATCCGCAGCAAACCGCTGTGGTCTTCGAAGCGGCTGGAGAAGTAGTCCGGCAGGGTCAGCGCATCGCCGTTGTGCTCGGTCTGCACGCGCAGACGGCCAGCGACGAACAGCCAGTTCAGGTAAGCGCCTATTGTCAGGCCGATGGCGATCCAGGCTTCGGAAAGGCCGGAGAAGTAGATGGCACCCGGCAGGCCCATCAGCAGCCAGCCGCTCATGTCGGAAGCACCGGCAGAGAGTGCGGTGACCACGCTACCCAGGCTGCGACCGCCGAGGATGTAGTCGGAAAGGTTGTTGGTGGAGCGATAGGCCGCGAAACCGATCAGCACCATTGCCGCGATGTAGATCACGAAGGTGATCGTTAGTGGATTGCCCATGCGTGTGCCCTGGCGTTTGTTTTTATCTCATGCGCAACCTTCTTGACGATGGTTGCACCCAGGCGGCGAATGCTATGCAACAACGCAAAGTCGGTGCAACCATTTTTCATTTGCAAGTTGCACCCACCCGTGCGCTTTGCGAAAAATCCTATTTTTTGCTCCCTTTAGGAGCAAAAACACAGTTTTTCATAAGAAAACGCACGGTTATGAACGCTTTTTAATCTGTAGGAAGCTTCCTCAGACGAGTTGCACCTTTTCCTCAAAAAAATCGGGTTGCACCTGGTTGCACCCGAAAACGCCTACAGCTAATCTTGGCGCAGCTTAAGCCACAACCGTGGCAATAATGAGGATAAGAAATTGGCGACGACCACCCTTGGGGTCAAACTTGACGACCCGACCCGTGAGCGACTCAAAGCAGCTGCGCAGTCCATCGACCGCACGCCGCACTGGTTGATCAAGCAAGCGATCTTCAATTACCTGGAGAAGCTCGAGGGTGGCGCCACCCTGACCGAACTCAACGGTCACGCCAACAACCTGGCCGATGACGCTGGCGAAGTCCAGCCAGACCACGCCCACCAGTGCTTCCTCGAATTTGCCGAGAGCATCCTGCCGCAGTCGGTACTGCGCTCGGCGATCACCGCCGCCTACCGCCGCCCCGAGCAGGAAGTCGTGCCGATGCTGCTGGAGCAGGCGCGCCTGAGCGCGCCACTGGCCGAAGCTACCAACAAGCTGGCTGCCGGCATCGCGGAAAAACTGCGTAACCAGAAAAGTGCTGGCGGCCGTGCCGGCATCGTCCAGGGGCTGCTGCAGGAGTTCTCCCTGTCGTCCCAGGAAGGCGTGGCACTGATGTGCCTGGCCGAAGCCCTGTTGCGCATCCCCGACAAAGGTACCCGCGACGCCCTGATCCGCGACAAGATCAGCAACGGCAACTGGCAGCCGCACCTGGGCAACAGCCCGTCGCTGTTCGTCAACGCCGCCACCTGGGGCCTGCTGCTGACCGGCAAGCTGGTCTCCACCCATAACGAAGCCGGCCTCACCTCCTCGCTCACCCGCATCATCGGCAAGAGTGGCGAACCGATGATCCGCAAGGGCGTCGACATGGCCATGCGCCTGATGGGCGAGCAGTTCGTCACCGGCGAAACCATCGCCGAAGCCCTGGCCAACGCCAGCCGCTTCGAAGCCAAAGGCTTCCGTTACTCCTACGACATGCTCGGCGAAGCCGCACTGACCGAACATGACGCGCAGAAGTACCTGGCCTCCTACGAGCAAGCGATCCACTCGATCGGCAAGGCTTCCCACGGCCGCGGCATCTATGAAGGCCCTGGCATCTCGATCAAGCTGTCGGCACTGCACCCACGCTACAGCCGCGCCCAGTACGAGCGCGTCATGGAAGAGCTGTACCCGCGCCTGCTGTCGCTGACCCTGCTGGCCAAGCAATATGACATCGGCCTGAACATCGACGCCGAAGAAGCCGACCGCCTGGAGCTGTCCCTCGACCTGCTCGAGCGCCTGTGCTTCGAGCCGGCCCTGGCTGGCTGGAACGGTATCGGTTTCGTCATCCAGGCTTACCAGAAGCGCTGCCCGTATGTGATCGACTACGTCATCGACCTGGCCAAGCGCAGCCGCCACCGCCTGATGATCCGCCTGGTGAAAGGCGCCTATTGGGACAGCGAAATCAAGCGCGCCCAGGTCGAAGGCCTGGAAGGCTACCCGGTGTATACCCGCAAGGTGTACACCGACGTGTCCTACGTTGCCTGTGCCCGCAAGCTGCTGGCCGTACCGGAAGCCATCTACCCGCAGTTCGCTACCCACAACGCCCACACCTTGTCGGCCATCTACCACATCGCCGGCCAGAACTACTACCCAGGCCAGTACGAGTTCCAGTGCCTGCACGGCATGGGCGAGCCGCTATACGAGCAAGTCGTGGGCAAGGTTTCCGAAGGCAAGCTGAACCGTCCGTGCCGCGTGTACGCACCGGTCGGCACCCACGAAACCCTGCTGGCCTACCTGGTCCGCCGCCTGCTGGAAAATGGCGCCAACACCTCGTTCGTCAACCGCATCGCCGACCACTCGATCTCCATCCAGGAACTGGTCGCCGACCCGGTTTCCAGCATCGAGCGCATGGGCACCCAGGAAGGCAGCATCGGCCTGCCACACCCGCGCATTCCGCTGCCGCGCGACCTGTATGGCAGCGAGCGGGCCAACTCGGCCGGTATCGACATGGCCAACGAACACCGCCTGGCGTCGCTGTCCTGCGCCATGCTGGCCACGGCCAACAATGACTGGAAAGCCACCCCGATGCTGGCCTGCGCCGCCAGTGAAGCGGTAGCCGTGCCAGTACTGAACCCGGCGGACCACCGCGACGTGGTCGGCCACGTGCAGGAAGCCACTGTCGCCGACGTCGACAATGCCATCCAGTGCGCACTGAACGCTGCGCCAATCTGGCAGGCCACCCCGCCAGCCGAGCGTGCCGCGATCCTCGAGCGCACCGCCGACCTGATGGAAGCCGAAATCCAGCCGCTGATGGGCTTGCTTATCCGCGAAGCCGGCAAGACCTTCGCCAACGCCATCGCTGAAGTGCGTGAAGCCGTGGACTTCCTGCGCTACTACGCGGTGCAGGCACGCAACGACTTCAGCAATGACGCCCACCGCCCACTGGGCCCGGTGGTGTGCATCAGCCCGTGGAACTTCCCGCTGGCAATCTTCAGCGGCCAGGTGGCCGCCGCCCTGGCGGCCGGCAACCCGGTACTGGCCAAGCCCGCCGAGCAGACGCCACTGATCGCAGCCCAGGCCGTACGCCTGCTGCTGGAAGCCGGTATTCCTGAAGGGGTGCTGCAACTGCTGCCGGGTCGCGGCGAAACCGTCGGCGCCGGCCTGGTCGGTGACGAGCGCGTCAAAGGGGTGATGTTCACCGGTTCCACCGAAGTTGCCCGCCTGCTGCAGCGCAATGTCGCTGGCCGCCTGGACAACCAGGGCCGGCCGATCCCGCTGATCGCCGAAACTGGCGGCCAGAACGCCATGATCGTCGACTCCTCGGCACTCACCGAGCAGGTGGTGATCGACGTGGTGTCCTCGGCCTTCGACAGCGCCGGCCAGCGTTGCTCGGCCCTGCGCGTGCTGTGCCTGCAGGAAGACTCCGCCGACCGCGTGATCGAAATGCTCAAGGGCGCCATGGCCGAAAGCCGCCTGGGCTGCCCGGACCGCCTGGCCGTGGACATTGGCCCGGTGATCGACGCCGAAGCCAAGGCCGGTATCGAGAAGCACATCCAGGGCATGCGCGAGAAAGGCCGCACGGTCTATCAAGTCGCTATCGCCGATGCGGCAGAGATCAAGCGCGGCACCTTCGTGATGCCAACCCTGATCGAGCTGGACAGCTTCGACGAACTGAAGCGTGAAATCTTCGGCCCGGTGCTGCACGTGGTGCGCTACAACCGCCGCAACCTGGACCAGCTGATCGAGCAGATCAACGCTTCCGGCTACGGCCTGACCCTCGGCGTGCACACCCGCATCGACGAAACCATCGCCAAGGTGGTGGAAACCGCCAATGCCGGCAACATGTACGTCAACCGCAACATCGTTGGCGCCGTGGTGGGCGTGCAGCCGTTCGGGGGTGAAGGCCTGTCCGGCACCGGCCCGAAAGCCGGCGGCCCGCTGTACCTGTACCGCCTGCTGTCGACCCGCCCGGCCGACGCGATCGGCCGCCACTTCCAGCAGCAGGATGGCGATGGCCAGCCGGACCGTGCCCTGCACGACCAGCTGATCAAGCCGCTGCACGCCCTCAAGGCCTGGGCCGAAAGCAACCAGCAAGCCGACCTGGCCGCCCTGTGCAGCCAGTTCGCCAGCCAGTCGCAGAGCGGCATCGCCCGCCTGCTGCCCGGCCCGACCGGCGAGCGCAACACCTACACCATCCTGCCGCGCGAGCACGTGCTGTGCCTGGCAGACAACGAAGCCGACCTGCTGGCGCAGTTCGCTGCCGTGCTGGCGGTGGGTAGCTCGGCGGTGTGGGCTGATGCAGAACCTGGCAAGGCCCTACGCGGCCGCCTGCCGCGTGAGCTGCAGGCCAAGGTCAAGCTGGTGGCGGACTGGAACAAGGACGAAGTGGCGTTCGACGCCGTGATCCACCATGGCGACTCCGACCAACTGCGCGGCGTGTGCCAGCAGGTGGCCAAGCGTTCTGGCGCGATCGTCGGGGTGCACGGGCTGTCCAGCGGTGACCACCAGATTGCCCTGGAGCGCCTGGTAATCGAGCGGGCGGTGAGTGTGAACACTGCGGCGGCGGGCGGTAACGCCAGCTTGATGACCATTGGCTAAGGCGCGGGGTTATTGATGAAAAAGGAGAGCTTCGGCTCTCCTTTTTTATGGACGCATATCTTGAGAGGTTGGGAGAGTCAGATCGACATCGTTGTGGCGACTACCTAGCCACTCAAACGCTGCCTAGATCGACGCCCATAAGCAAAGCCAATAGAGTCAGGAAAACCATACTAGGCCAAACCAACAGGCCTAATGACATCCACAGCCAGTTCGCAACTGTGAAAGTCGAATTGACTTTCCCGCTGACGTCAGCAGCGCATAAATAAAAAATACAGCGAAGAATGCACGCACCAGGGGTAACACTCGCTCTCCAGAATACTTTCTGTGCGATACCCAGCTCCGATAGAAGCAATAAAGCCAATACCAACCAAATGTAAAAAAGCTAACGACAGCAATCTTCTTTAACGACACTGTAAAAAATTGCTGCCCCTCAGCAACCGGGAACTTTTCTTGCTCTAGCATCATCAGCAACTCTTGGCGCGAATAGAGCTTGCTATTGGATATTTATTCCTCCTGAAAACATGCCATACACTTCCGAGGAATAAGTCAGATTCTTCCGATAGCTGCACAACACCTAAACATGCTGGCTGTGACCAGCCATCATCTGGATCAATCATGGTAGCTACCCCAATGAGCCACACCTAGACTCGGCTGACGCCCGCCCAAGGACCGCCACCATGCCCGAGACCCTGCTCAGCCCCCGCAACCTCGACTTCGAACTGTACGAAGTCCTCGACGCCGAAGCCCTGACCCAGCGCCCGCGCTTCGCCGAGCACAGCCGCGAGACCTTCGACGCAGCCCTGACCACCGCGCGCAACATCGCCGAAAAGTTCTTCGCCCCGCACAACCGCAAAGCCGACGAAAACGAGCCGCGCTATGTGGACGGCCGCGCCGAGCTGATCCCCGAGGTGAAGCCCGCCGTCGATGCCTTCCTCGAAGCCGGCTTCCTCAACGCCAATCGCGACTTCGAAGTCGGCGGCATGCAACTGCCCAGCCTGGTCTCGCAAGCCTGTTTCGCCCATTTCCAGGCAGCCAACGCCGGCACCACGGCCTACCCGTTCCTGACCATGGGCGCGGCCAACCTGATCGAAAGCTTCGGCACCGAGGAGCAGAAGCGCCTGTACCTGCAGCCAATGATCGAAGGCCGCTACTTCGGCACCATGGCGCTGACCGAGCCCCATGCGGGATCGTCGCTTGCCGATATCCGCACCCGCGCCGAACCGGCTGGCGATGGCACTTACCTGCTCAAGGGCAACAAGATCTTCATCTCTGGCGGCGACCACGAGCTGTCGGAAAACATCGTGCACATGGTGCTGGCCAAGCTGCCGGACGCACCGCCTGGCGTTAAGGGCATTTCGCTGTTCATCGTGCCGAAGTACCTGGTCAACCAGGACGGCAGCCGTGGCCCGCGCAATGACGTGCTGCTGGCCGGGCTGTTTCACAAGATGGGCTGGCGCGGCACCACGTCCACCGCGCTGAATTTCGGCGACAACAGCCAGTGCGTCGGCTATCTGGTCGGACAACCGCATCAGGGCCTGGCGTGCATGTTTCAGATGATGAATGAAGCGCGCATCGGTGTCGGCATGGGCGCGGTGATGCTTGGCTACGCTGGCTACCTGTACTCGCTGGAATACGCCCGCCAGCGGCCGCAGGGCCGCCTGGTGGACAACAAGGATCCGCAGAGCCCGGCCGTGCCGATCATCGAGCACACCGATGTGAAGCGCATGCTGCTGGCGCAGAAGGCCTATGTGGAAGGCGCCTTCGACCTGGGCCTGTACGCTGCGCGCCTGTTCGACGACACCCACACCGCCAGCGACGAAAGCGCCCGCAAGCAAGCTCAGGAACTGCTCGACCTGCTGACTCCGATCGTCAAATCCTGGCCTTCGAGCTTCTGCCTCAAGGCCAACGAACTGGCAATCCAGATCCTCGGAGGCCACGGCTACACCCGCGAGTACCCGGTGGAACAGTACTACCGCGACAACCGCCTGAACCCGATCCACGAAGGCACCGAGGGCATCCAGTCGATTGACCTGCTGGGCCGCAAGCTGGCGCAGAACAACGGTGCCGGCCTCAAGCAGCTGATCCGCCTGATCGCTGCCACTGCCGAACGCGCCAGCCATCACCCCAACCTTGACCCGCTACGCCAGCCGCTGGAGCAACTGGTCAGCCGCCTGCAAGTCGTAACCCTGGCCCTGCTCGGCGACATGGCCCAAGGCAAAATCGCTGGCGCCTTGGCCAACTCGGCTGTGTATCTCAAGGCCTTCGGCCACAGCGTGATCGGCTGGCGTTGGCTGGAACAGGCAGTTCACGCCGAGCTTGGCCTACTCAAGGGAACTGCTGGTGATCGCGGTTTTTACCTGGGCAAGCTGCAGGCCGCACGTTATTTCCTGACCTGGGAAGTGCCAGGCTGCCATAACGAACTGGTATTGCTCGAGGCGCGCGACGACACTTGCCTCGCCATGCAGGACGGGTGGTTCTAAGGCGGACTACCGTGTTCCACACTCGCCGCCCGCCTTGGCCTGTGCGGGTTGCGAGTGATGGCCATGCCTGCCGCAACTACCGCGATACCCACATAAGTTGTCCAATGAACTGCGTCCCCGAACATCAACGCGGCCCATAACAACGTGACCGGCGGCTCCAGGTAGACCAGTGCCGATACGCGGGTAGCCGATAGCCTGGTCAACAATATCCACAGGCTCAAGTAGGCAATGAAGGTCGAAAACAATGTCAGCCATGCAACGGCCGCCCACACCTGCGTACTAGCAGGGACTTCGATCAAGCCAAACGGCAAGCCTGTAGCGGTGAGCAGTAAAAGCGTTGCAGTCGATTGCAGGAACAACGGCATCAGCAACCCGTCCTTGCTGTGGCCCGTTGCCATGACCGATTGCCGCCGCTGATAGAGCGTGGCGATGGAGAGCGTGATCGCGGCGATCAGCGGCAGGGCGTACAGCCAAGGGTCAAGGCGGGTCGTAGACAGGCTGTACTCGCCGAGGATAACCATGCTGACACCGGCAAACCCGATCCCAAGCCCTAACCACTCCTGCAGGCCACTGCGCTCTTGCTGGTCCTTGTTGCTCATCGATGCCGTGATCAGTGGTTGCAGCGCGCAAATGATGGCAGCAATCCCTGCCGGCAGCCCACCGCGAATGGCGATGTAAACGCTGACCAGATACGCAAACTGGGCCAGAAAACCAATCACCGCGTTGTAGCGGATCTGCGCCCATGTCAGCACACGCAACCGGTGCCAGACAAAGGGCAGCAGGCAGGCGCAGACCAGCAGGAATCGCCAGAACAACAGGTTTATCGCACCTGCGTCCTCCGTCCCCATGCGGGCACCAATAAAGCCCGAACTCCAGGACAGGACAAAGATGGCTTGAAGCAGGATCAGGTAAAGCGCACTGCTTAGCATGATCAAGGCTCCGTGTGACGCAATTCCTCGAACGTAATCGGCGCGATGCCTATTCGAGCAAATTGCCGGGTAGCCGAGCGCTGCAAAGCCCACCGCAACTTCAACCAGTTGGGGATAGTAGCGGGTATTCCGTCGTCGGAGGCCAGGTGCCAGAACCGGTTGGAGTCATCGGTGAAATAAGGACAATGGAATGACAACACAAGTGACATGCGCCGCCCGCTGAGCACCGGGCGAACACCGTGGAACAATCGGCTGCCGTAGATGAACAGGGCATCGCCAGGATCGGCGAGCTGCGCGGTCTCGAAGGTCCGGTAATCCAGGGCATCAAAGCTGTCGACAGTACCGTTGTGGAACAGGAACTCGCCGCCGCTATAGTCGGAGGCGCCCGAGAGCACGATGTTCAGCACATAGTTGGTGCCATCCGTGTGCCACATGCCCAATTGCTGCTGTTGCTCTGCAGGCTTGGGGTAGAAGTAGTTGATCTGCGAGCGAGCATTGAGCATCGGGTAAGGCACAAGCGGTACGCCAGCAACACGCGAGACAGCGAGAAGAAATGAGCGACTGCACATCATGTCGTTGATGAACGACGACAGCGCCGTCACACCCCGCGTGCGCCGGGAAATGATCCAGTCACTGTCACCCGCGCGCTCTTCCAGACGTGAGCAGATACCTTGCAAAACCGCGACACCTTCCGGCGTTAGCAGCCGATGGACAACCGCTGCGCCGGTGATGCTGTCTACTGCAATATTTGCGTGCGGGCTCTGGCCATACCCAAGCTCTCCCAGTGTCCGGGTGTCGCTGACGGTGGGTCCATGTTGGCAGAGGAAATCATCCCGCCAAACGCTCTGCTCGGTCAGGCACATTGGTGCAGGCCGCAGTGTGCGTTTCAAGGTTGACTTGAGCGCCAGCTTCACGCGCCCGATGCCGCGCTCGAACAAGGGTAAGGTGTCTAGGTTCATGATGTGTCTGTCCCTGTGTGGCCCCTACTGAAGGTACTTGGCGATCTGATAGCGCACCGTGCCGTCGCCGCTGGCGAATTCATCGACCACACTGCAGTTGCAGTGGCGGGCTCGAATGCGACGAAACTGTTCGGGTGTGTATTTGAGGCAGATGTTGGTCAACAGGTATCCATGCTCGTGAAAGCGCTGCACGGGCTGGAGGGTCACGGCTACATGGATCGATTCATCCAGAGTACGTAAAGGCACAAGGATGGCTTCGTGCTCACCCGAAGGTATGAAACCTTGTTGCAGTGCAACCATGCGCGAGAACTGAAGCATGTTGCTGTTGGCATAAAACGCAAGAATCGCGCCTTCCAGCCCTTGTTCATACACTTGCATTTCAGAAAGTATGTAAGTGGACTCTCCTGCCAGGTTGCGTATCAGCCTGCCCGTACTTACCGGCAGCTCATTGCCTTCCTGAAATCCGAGTAAAGTGATCAGGGTGAGCTCCTGGTCGTGACGCAAGGAATCATGTGTCACGGTGCGGTAGTCGGCAGCGATGTAGTTGAAGCTGCCATCAGCCTGCACGATGGGGCGCAATGCATCGCTCATCGCGGGTTCAGATGTCTGGTTGATATCGATGGCGGTGTAACGGATGGAGCTGGACGTCTCGGCCATTCGTTTGAGCAAGCAGGTACTTTTGACCGGCTCGGGGCCCAGCTCGACGTAGTGCACACTGCGCCCGCTGCCCAGCATCGCCAAACGCTCGGCAACCTTGCAAATGACGCTCTTGAGCGCACCCTGCCCTTGCGTGTCGGCACACAACCCATCTTCATCCAGGCCTTGCTCATTCAAGGCGCGCATAAGCAGAAATATTTCGTGATTGAATCGATGCTCGGCTTCAGCCCCTGAATCAGGCTGAAGCAGCGTCGAGTACTTCTCATGATTCTCGACAGTCCAAAGCCGTGCATTCTGGTAGGTCGGGGTGTGTACGAGGGCATCTACAACGAAGTCGTTCAGGCTCATCAGTATCATTCCATTGCATTTTCGAGGGGCGACCGTGCTGCAACCACAAGGTAAGAAGGGCTATAAAGCCTGTACAGTTGATTAAATCGAAGCGCTGGTTCGATCCAACCAAATGAGGTGGTTACATGGGCAAAGGCCTCGACATAAACGTACTGCGAACCTTCCAGGCAGTAGCCCGGCTTGGCCGCTTCAAAGATGCAGCCGACTACGTTCACCGCAGCCCTTCGGCAGTTACCACTCAGATCCAGAAGCTGGAGGAAAAGGTCGGCCAACAATTGTTCGCCCGCAGCAACCAGTCGGTGGAACTGACCACGGCAGGCCGGCATTTGCTGGGTGAAGCCACACGCTTCTTGATGGCCCATGACCGGCTGCTGGCGACGCTGTCGACGCAGCAGATCACCGGCAAGGTGCGCCTGGGCGTACCCGATGGCTACGCCGCCAAGCTGATGAGCGACTTTTTGCCGGTGTTTGTAGCCAGCAATCCGAAACTGGAGCTGGAAGCCGTGGCATGCTCCAGCGCAGAACTCATCGACCTGTTTGCGCGCCAGCGGCTGGACCTGGCAGTGGCCGTCAGCAGTGACCGCTGGCAGCAAGGTGAGTGGCTGCGCTCGACCCAGCCACGCTGGGCCGCCGCGCCTGGCTTTGCATACGATGCCAGCCGCCCATTGCCGCTGGCACTGCAAATGAAGGGCTGCCCGTATCGGGAAGCGGCCTTGCAGGCATTGAAGGCTCACGGCATTGCCTACCGTATCCTGCTGGAAAGCGCCAACTGGCATGCAGTGCTGGCGTGCATGCGCAGCGGCTTGGCGGTGGGTATCGTCGAAGGGCTTGAGAGCGGCGATACATCGCTGGCATTCGTGCAAGGGTCGGGTTTGCCCGACTTCGCCGAGCATCACCTTTACCTGCTGACAGATACCTCTCACCATATCGCTTTGCAACTGAACGGGATGTTGAAAGCCGCCATCCAGAAAGATGACCTGTCGGCGCCGCGCGTTATTTCCTGACCTGGTAAATCCCCGCCTGCCATAATGGCCTGGCATTGCTCGAGGCACGCGACGACACCTGCCTCGCCATGCAAGACAGGTGGTTCTAGGGAGCCACCGTGCAAACGGAGGCTTCCAGATGTTCGATTCCAGCGCCCTGCTGCGCCAGCGCTTTGCTGGGCTGCGCAGTACGGCCGAGTTGTTTTCCCTGCGCCATGTGAAACAGTCGCACCAGGCGCTTTCGGTTCGCCGCAATGTGGCTGAGCCGCCTGTCTTCAGCCACGACGAGGGCGCCATGCTCACGGTGCGGGTCAATGGCGTGGAAGCCTATGCGGCCACCGCCGACCTGTCACAGACTGGCCTGCAACGGGCACTGGAACAGGCCGAGGCACTGGCGCGACAGATCGCCCCGTACAGCCTGCTCGACTTGCGCGAGCAGCCGGCGACCAGCGCTCGCCACGACCACATCTCACCCAACTTCGACCAGCCGGTGCCGAGCCTGGCCGATTGCCTTGGCCTGCTCGCCGCCGAATCGGCCAGCGTGCCCAAGGACAGCCGCCTGGTGGACTGGCAGGCCAGCCTGGGTCTGAGCCTGGTCGAGCAGACCTACCTGAACTCGGCTGGCGCCGAACTACGCCATGCCCAGCGCTTCCTGTTCCCGGGCCTGAGTGTTACCGCCAGTGACGGCCAGGACAGCCAGAGCCGCAGCCTGGGCCGCGACAACTTCGGCCAGCAAGGCGGCTTCGAAATCGTCGAGCGCTGTGGCTTGGTTGGCGCTGCTCGCCTAGTCGCCGACCAGGCACTGCAACTGCTGCTGGCGCCGAACACCCCTAGCGGCGCACGCGACCTGCTGCTGATGCCCGACCAGATGATGCTGCAGATTCACGAATCCATCGGCCACCCGCTGGAGATGGACCGCATTCTGGGTGACGAGCGCAACTACGCCGGCACCAGCTTCGTCAAAGCCAGCGACTTCGGCCACCTGCAATACGGTTCCGAATTGCTCAATGTGACCTTCGACCCAACCATTGGCGAAGAACTGGCCAGCTACAGCTTTGATGATGACGGCACCCCAGCCAGCAAGCAGTTCCTGATCCACAATGGCCTGTTGCTACGCCCGCTGGGCGGCGCACTGTCGCAGTTCCGCTCGGGCCTGGATGGCGTTGCCAACAGCCGTGCCTGCGGCTGGAACCGCGCACCGATCGACCGCATGGCCAACCTCAATATCGAACCGGGCGACCAGTCCCTCGATCAGCTGCTCCAAGGCATCGAGCACGGCATCCTGATGCGCACCAACCGCTCCTGGTCCATCGACGATGCGCGCAACAAGTTCCAGTTCGGCTGCGAATGGGGCCAGCTGATCGAAAACGGCGAGCTCAAGGGCATCGTCAAGAACCCCAACTACCGCGGCATCTCCGCGCAGTTCTGGCGCAACCTCGCGGCGGTCGGCGACCGCAGCACCTTCCAGGTTCTGGGTACACCCAACTGCGGCAAGGGCGAGCCCAACCAGGTGGTGCGGGTCGGGCACGCTTCGCCCGCCTGCGTGTTCCGCCAGATCGACGTGTTCGGAGGAGACGCCTGATGAAAGACGTTTTCGAAGCCCTGATCGCGGATGTGCGCCTGTACCTGCAGGCCGACGAGCAATTCACCCTCGGTTACAGTGCCGAGCAGTCGCAATTCGTGCGTTTCAACCACGCCAAGGTGCGCCAGGCTGGCGAGGTTAGCCAGGCCAGCGCGCAACTGCGGTTGATCCACGATGGCCGCCAGGCGGAACAGCAGGTGACCCTGAGTGGCGACGCGCAACTTGACCGGCAACGCCTGATCGCTGCCCTGGAGCAGTTGCGCCAGACCCTGCCATTGCTGGCCATCGACCCGTACTTGCGCCTGGACGAAAGCGCATGGCACAGCCACAGCCAGCAGGAGCAGCCGTTGCCCGCGCTGAGCGAAGTGCTGGCCCTGCTCGAACGCGAGGCCGGCGACCTGGACCTGGTCGGCATCTATGCTGCGGGCCCGATCTGCCGGGGCTTCGCCAGTTCGTTCGGGGCCATTGGCTGGCACCAGGCCAACAGCTTCAACGTCGACTGGAGCCTGTTCCACGAAAACGGCGAGGCGGTGAAGGCCAACTATGCCGGCCAGCGCTGGAGCGCCGATGACTTCACTGCCCGCCTGCGTCTGGCACGGGAGCAGCTCAGCTTCCTCGGCCGCCCGGCAGTGACCCTCAAGCCCGGCAGCTACCGCGCCTACCTGGCACCAGCGGCCATGGACGAAATCGCTGGCATGCTCTGCTGGGGTGGCTTCTCCGCACAGGCCCTGGCCACCGGCAACAGTGCCCTGCAGCGCCTGTACAACGGCGATGCGCAACTGCACCCGATGGTCAGTTTCAGCGAGCAGGTCAGCGGCTCGCTGAGCCCGGCATTCTCCGACGAGGGCTCACCGCGCCTGGATGTGCCGTTGATCCAGCAAGGCAACGCAATGCAGCGGCTGGTCAGTGCCCGCAGCGCAGCAGAATTCGAGTTGCGGGCCAATGGCGCCGACAGCTACGAGTCGCCGTGCGCGCTGAGCCTGGCGCCGGGCAACTTGCCCAGTGAGCAGATCCTAAAGCGGCTCAGCACCGGGCTGTACATCAGCAACCTGTGGTACCTGAACTACTCTGACCTGCCAGCGGCGCGCATGACCGGGCTGACCCGTTTCGCCACTTTCTGGGTGGAGAACGGCGAGATTCAGGGGCCGGTGAGCACCATGCGCTTCGATGACAGCCTGTACAGTTTGCTCGGCAGCCAACTGGAGGACCTGACTCGCGAGCGCGAGATGATACTGTCGACCAGCACCTATGGGCAGCGCAGTACCGGGTCGAGTCATCTGCCGGGGGCGCTGGTCAAAGGGCTGACCCTGACATTGTGATTGGCAGGACCGGCCCTTTCGCGGGGCAAGCCCGCTCCTACAGGGATGTCACCACACTCAAAGGCGGTGGAGATCCTTCAGGAGCGGGCTTGCCCCGCGAAAGGGCCGGCACAGGCAAAACGAGGAAGCCATGCCCGAACGCACTCCGTTAGATCCCACCACTGCCCGCTGGATCCCTTGGGTGGTGGCCATTGCCTTCTTCATGCAGTCCCTGGACGGCACCATTCTCAACACCGCCCTGCCGGCCATGGCCCGCTCGCTGGCCGAAGACCCACTGCGCATGCAAGGCGTGATCATCGCCTACATGCTCACCGTGGCCTTGCTGATCCCCGCCTCCGGCTGGATCGCCGACCGCTTCGGCACCAAGCGCATCTTCTTCAGCGCCATCCTGCTGTTCAGCTTCGGCTCACTGTTGTGTGCCACGGCCAACAGCCTCGGTTTCCTGATCTTCGCCCGCGTCGTGCAGGGCCTGGGCGGCGCACTGATGCTACCGGTCGGGCGCCTGGTGGTGCTGCGCGCCTACCCACGCACTGAGCTGGTGCGGATCATGAGCTTCATCACCATCCCCGGCCTGCTCGGCCCGCTGCTGGGCCCGACCCTGGGCGGCTGGCTGGTGGAAATCCTCAGCTGGCACTGGATCTTCCTGCTCAACCTGCCCGTCGGCCTGGTCGGCTGCTACGCAGTCTGGAAGTTCATCCCCGACTTGCGCGGCGCTGAACGTACCCGCTTCGACACGCCGGGCTTTATCCTGTTCGGCGCGGCGATGGTGCTGATCACCATTGCCATGGAAGGTCTGGGCGAGCTGCACCTGCCGCACCTGCGGGTGATGTTGCTGTTGTTCGCCGGCATGGCCTGCCTGGCGGCCTACTGGCTGCGCGCCGGGCGCGACCCAGAGCCGCTGTTCTCGCCGAGCCTGTTCCGCGTGCGTACCTTCGCCATCGGCATCCTCGGCAACCTTTTCTCGCGGCTGGGCAGCGGTGCCCTGCCGTTTCTGGTGCCATTGTTGTTGCAGGTGGCGCTGGGCTATTCGCCGGCACAAGCAGGCATGAGCATGATTCCGCTGGCCGCCTCGGCGATGCTCGCCAAGTCCGTCGCCCGGTCCCTGATCGAGCGGCTGGGCTACCGTATCGTGCTGACCGGCAACACTTTGCTGCTGGGCATCCTGCTGGCCAGCCTGGGCCTGGTCGACGAGCAGACGCCGTATGCACTGCTGCTGGTGCAACTGGCCCTGCTAGGCGCAGTCAACTCGATGCAGTTCACGGCGATGAACACGGTGACCCTGATCGACCTTGACGACGCCAGCGCCAGCAGCGGCAACAGTCTGCTGTCGGTGGTCGCGCAGCTGTCGCTGAGCCTCGGCGTGGCCTGCGCCGGTGCCTTGCTCGGCGGTTTCACCGCGGCGGGCAGCGCCGAGGGCGTGGAGACCACCCTGGGCGCGTTTCAGCTGACCTTTGTCACCATCGGCGTGATGGCCATGTTGGCGGCGGCGATCTTCCTGCAACTGTCGCCGATGGACGGAAGGCGTGCCCGTCGTCCGGAACAGCACATGGAGTCGTAGGGCGAATGGCCATGAGGCTGGTAGACTGTGCGGCATTTTTCGCTTCGCATCGCAGGCCCGCCTCGTGACCACCGAATCCACCGCCTTTGCCACCTTGCCGCTGTCCACCGCCATGCTGGCCAACCTGGACGCTCTCGGCTATGCCTCGATGACGCCGATCCAGGCCCAGAGCCTACCCGTCATCCTGCGCGGCCAGGACCTGATCGCCCAGGCCAAGACCGGCAGTGGCAAGACCGCCGCCTTTGGCATCGGCCTGCTCAACCCGATCAACCCGCGCTACTTCGGCTGCCAGGCGCTGGTGCTGTGCCCGACCCGCGAGCTGGCCGATCAGGTGGCCAAGGAGCTGCGCCGCCTGGCCCGGGCCGAGGACAACATCAAGATCCTAACCCTCTGCGGCGGCGTGTCGCTGGGCCCGCAGATCGCCTCGCTGGAGCACGGTGCTCACATCATCGTCGGCACTCCCGGGCGCATCCAACAGCATCTGGACAAGGGCACCCTGGTGCTCGACGGCCTGAACACATTGGTGCTGGACGAAGCCGACCGCATGCTCGACATGGGTTTCTTCGATGCCATCGCCAGCATCATCGGCAAGACCCCGTCGCGTCGTCAGACCCTCCTGTTCTCGGCCACCTACCCGGTCGGCATCGAGCAACTGGCCGCCGATTTCATGCGCAAGCCGCAGCAGGTCAAGGTCGAAAGCCTGCACGCCGACAACCAGATCGAGCAGCGTTTCATCGAGATCGACCCGCAGCAACGCCTGGAAGCCGTCACCCGTGTACTTGGCCACTATCGCCCGCAATCGTGCGTGGCATTCTGCTTCACCAAGCAGCAGTGCGAGGACGTGGTTGCCCACCTGACCGCCAAGGGTATCGTCGCCCAGGCCCTCCATGGCGACCTGGAGCAGCGTGACCGTGACCAGGTGCTGACCATGTTCGCCAACCGCAGCAGCTCGGTATTGGTGGCCACTGACGTGGCGGCCCGTGGCCTGGATATCGATGGCCTGGACATGGTCATCAACGTCGAGCTGGCGCGTGATGCCGAAATTCACGTACACCGCGTGGGCCGTACCGGCCGCGCCGGTGAGAAAGGTGTCGCGGTCAGCCTGGTGGCGCCAGCCGAAGGCCATCGTGCCCAGGCCATCGAAGACCTGCAGAAAAGCCCGCTGCGCTGGGACCAGCTGGACAGCCTGAAGAACAAAGGCGAGCCGCTGCTGCCTCTGATGAGCACGCTGTGCATCGCCGCTGGACGCAAGGACAAACTGCGCCCGGGCGACATCCTGGGTGCGCTGACCGGCGATGCCGGGATCCCGGGCAAGCAGGTGGGCAAGATCGCCATCTTCGACTTCCAGGCCTTTGTGGCTGTGGAGCGTGCATTGGCCAAGCAGGCCATGCAGCGCCTGAACAGCGGCAAGATCAAGGGGCGATCCCTGAAAGTCCGCATCGTCTGATCATTCTTTGGGGCCGCCGGGCGGCCCATTCGCGGGACAAGCTCGCTCCTACAGGGGATCGTATGCTCCTGTAGGAGCGGGCTTGTCCCGCGAATGGGCTGCACAGCAGCCCCGGCAATTGCAAAGAGGTAACACCGTGCACTCCACCGACGTGATCATCCTCGGCGCCGGCGCCGCCGGCCTGATGTGCGCCCAGCTCAGCGCCCGCCGTGGCCGCCGGGTGCTGCTGCTCGACCACGCCAACAAGCCAGGGAAAAAGATCCTCATGTCCGGCGGCGGGCGCTGCAACTTCACCAACATGTACACCGAGCCGGCCAACTTCCTCTCGCAAAACGCGCACTTCTGCAAGTCGGCCCTGGCCCGCTACACCCAGTGGGACTTCATCGAACTGGTGAGCAAGCACGGCGTTGCGTACCACGAGAAGAAGCTCGGCCAGCTGTTCTGCGACAACAAGGCCAGCGACATCCTCGACATGCTGCTGGCCGAATGTGACGACGCGGGTGCCGAAATCCGCATGCACACCAGCGTCGAACACATCGAGAAGACCGAAGGTGGCTACCTGCTGCAGACCAGCGGCGGCCAGTTCGCCTGCCAGTCGCTGGTGATCGCCACCGGCGGTCTGTCGATTCCGACCCTGGGCGCCACCGGCTTCGGTTATCAGGTTGCCCGCCAGTTCGGCCACACTCTGCTGCCGACCCGCGCCGGGCTGGTGCCGTTCACCATCACCGAGCCCCAACTCAAGGCACTGTGCACCGAACTGTCGGGTACCTCGCTGGACTGCACGGCCAGCTGCAACGGCACCAGTTTCCGTGAGAACCTGCTGTTCACCCACCGCGGCCTGAGTGGCCCGGCGATCCTGCAGATTTCGTCGTTCTGGGAAGCCGGCGACACGGTGGAGATCAACCTGCTGCCCGACCGCGACGCGCTGAGCTGGCTGCAACAGATGCAAGCGGAGCGTGCTAACGCCGAACTGAAGACCGTGCTGGGCGAGGTGTTCACCCGCAAGCTGGCCAACCTGCTGGCCGAGCAGTGGTTCGAGTCCAAGCCGATGAAACAGTACACCCCGGCGGAATTGGCACATATCGCCGAAAAACTGGCGAACTGGCAGGTTGTGCCGGCCGGTACCGAAGGCTACCGCACCGCAGAAGTGACCCTCGGTGGCGTGGACACCCGCGAAGTGTCGTCCAAGACCATGGAGTCGCTGAAAAGCCCCGGCCTGTACTTCATCGGCGAAGTGCTCGACGTCACCGGCCATCTGGGCGGATTCAATTTCCAATGGGCCTGGGCATCCGCCAACGCCGCTGCGCAGTTCGTGTAGAGTAGAATCCATTCAGCAGCACGGAACGCTTCTTGCTGGCCGTGCTGCAATGCATTCATTCGATCACTGCCTAGCAGGCCATCATGTCATCGAGTTCGTTCCGTCAGTCACTGCGTCGCCTGTGGGGCCAAGACAAGTTCAGCTACAGCATCCGGGTTACCATCGCCCTCACCGGCAGCCTGGCCCTGTGCTGGTACCAGAACGAGATGGCCCTGCTGATTCCGCTGTTCCTCGGCATCATCGCCAGTGCCCTGGCCGAGACCGATGACAGCTGGCAGGGCCGCCTCAGCGCCCTCGCCGTTACTCTCACCTGCTTTGCCATCGCCGCTCTGGCGGTCGAGCTGCTGTTTCCCTATCCGTGGATCTTCGTCATCGCCCTGGCCCTGGCAGCGTTCGGCCTGACCATGCTCGGCGCCCTGGGTGAGCGCTATGGGGCGATTGCTTCGGCGACCTTGATCACCTCGGTGTACACCATGATCGGCGTGGACCAGCGTGGCGGTCAGGTCACCGATTTCTGGCACGAACCGATGCTGCTGGTGGCAGGCGCAGCCTGGTACGGGTTGCTTTCGGTGCTGTGGCAGGCGCTGTTTTCCAACCAGCCGGTGCAACAGAGCCTGGCCAAACTGTTCTACGAACTCGGCAGCTACCTCAAGCTCAAGGCCAGCCTGTTCGAGCCGATCCGCAACCTCGATGTCGAGGCCCAGCGCCTGGAGCTGGCCCGGCAGAATGGCAAGGTGGTGGCGGCGCTCAACGCGGCCAAGGAAATCATCCTGCACCGGGTCGGCAACAGCCAGCCAAACTCCAAGGTCAGCCGCTACCTCAAGCTGTATTTCCTGGCCCAGGACATCCACGAACGGGTCAGCGCCTCACACTACCCCTATAACGCCCTCAACGAAGCGTTCTTCCACAGCGATGTGATGTTCCGCTGCCAACGCCTGCTGCGCAAACAAGGCGCCTCCTGCCAGGAGCTGGCCCGTTCGATCCGCCTGCGCCAGCCATTCGTGCTGGCCAGCGGTTTCGCCGAAGCACTCGAAGACCTCAACGCCTCGCTTGAACACCTGCGCATCCAGAGCAACCCGGCCTGGCGCGGCCTGCTGCGCTCGCTGCGCGCCCTGGCCGCCAACCTGGCGACCCTCGACCGCCTGCTCAGCGCCGCCAGCAACCCCGACAGCCTGGCCGATGCCAGCGACAGCAGCCTGCTCGACCGCTCGCCGCGCACGCTGAAAGACGTGTGGACGCGCCTGCGCACCCAGTTGACGCCGACCTCGCTGCTGTTCCGCCATGCCCTGCGCCTTCCACTGGCGCTATCGATCGGTTACGGCATGGTGCACCTGATCCACCCGACCCAGGGCTACTGGATCATCCTCACCACGCTGTTCGTCTGCCAGCCCAACTACGGCGCCACCCGGCGCAAGCTGGTGCAGCGGATCTTCGGCACCGCGATCGGCCTGACCGTCGGCTGGGCGCTGTTCGACCTGTTCCCCAACCCGGTCATCCAGTCGCTGTTCGCCGTGGCTGCGGGCGTGGTATTCTTCGTCAACCGCACCACCCGCTACACCCTGGCCACGGCGGCCATCACGCTGATGGTGCTGTTCTGCTTCAACCAGATCGGCGATGGCTACGGCCTGTTCCTGCCGCGCCTGTTCGATACCCTGGTCGGCAGCCTGATCGCCATTCTCGCGGTGTTCCTGTTCCTCCCCGACTGGCAAGGCCGGCGCTTGAACAAGGCACTGGCCAATACCCTGGCCTGTGCCAGCGTGTACTTGCGCCAGATCATGCAGCAATACGCCCACGGCAAGCGCGACGACCTCGCCTACCGCCTGGCCCGGCGCAACGCCCACAACGCCGATGCGGCGCTGTCGACCACACTGGCCAACATGCTCATGGAGCCGGGGCATTTCCGCAAGGAAGCCGATGTCGGTTTCCGCTTCCTGGTTTTGTCGCACACCTTGCTCAGTTACCTGTCAGGGTTGGGCGCGCACCGCGACACAGCCCTGCCGGCAGAGGTGCAGGAGCAGTTGATCGATGGCGCCGGGCAGAGCCTGGCCAATAGCCTGGACGAGATTGCCAATGGCCTGGCTGCGCGGCTGCCAGTGGCAATTCACAGTGATGCCGAAGAGGCGCTGGCCAATGCCCTGGAGCAGATGCCGGAAGAGCTGGATGAGCACCAGCGGTTGGTGCAGACACAGTTGGCGCTGATCTGCCGGCAGCTGGGGCCATTGCGAACCTTGGCAGCTCACCTGATCAAAGAGGCTCCAGCGGCCTGAGTTGGCCTGTGCTTGTCCCGCGAAAGGGCCAGAGATCAAAAGCCATGCTGCCGCATCAGCCGTGCATAGCTGCCATCGGCCTTCATCGCGGCGATGGCTTGTTCGAAGCGCTCGACGATCTGCTGATGGTCGGGGTGCTTCAGGCTCACCAGAATATGCAGGGTGTTCTCTGCCAGCAGCGGCTCCTCCAACGTCACGCTATCGCGCACATCCTGTGGCTCGCGCTGCAGGTTGTAGCGCGCCACGTATTCATCTTCCACGGCCAGGTTCACTCTGCCGGCTGCCAGCATGCGCACGGCAGTCGAGAAGTTGCGCACCTGCACCTTGTGCAAGCGGGTATCGCCATCGAACGCCGGTGAATAGGCGTAGTCGCGCACCACCGCGATGCTGTAGGGATAAAGGTCGCCCTGATTTTTGTAGCGGAACGTGTCGCCCTTGCGCTTGAGCAGGCGAATGCGGTTACTCAGGTAGCCTTTTGAAAACTGCCCGATCTCTTTGCGCGCGTCGTTGTACCAGGCGCTGATCAGCACGTCGTAGCGCCCTTCGCCGATGCCCATCAACGCCCGCGCCCAAGGCACTTCCTCGTAGCCGCTGGCATAGCCGGCGCGGGCCAGCGCCGTGGTGACCAGGCTGGTGGCCAAGCCGCCACCTGGCATGGTGCTGTCGGTGAACGGCGGCCAGTTGTCGGCCACCAGGCGCAGCCTGTCCTGGCCAAGTGCAGGAGCTGCCAGGAACACACCCAGCAAGCCTAACGCGCAAAGCAGTGGCCGCATGCAGAAGTCCTTTTGCAGTGGGAGGCACACGCTGTGAAAGGTGATTGGCAAATGAGATTACACAAAGCCGTTGCCTAGGGCAGCGGCGGATAATGTCATTTAGCCTCTATTTTGGCCGTGCTGCGAAAATTTGCGATGATCAGCCATCATTTTCAGGAGTTATCACATGTCCATCCACTGGCTTTGCAAGCATCACTCCGACCTCGACAAGCTTGAGCTGTACGCCATCCTGCAACTGCGTACCGCCGTGTTCGTGGTCGAGCAACGCTGTGCCTACCAGGAAGTCGATGGCCAGGACCTGACGGGCGACACCCTGCATCTCATGGGCTGGCAGGATGACAAGCTGGTGGCCTACCTGCGCCTGCTCGATCCGCAGTCACAGGGCGGCGAGGTGGTCATCGGGCGGGTGGTGACTTCACCCGAGGTGCGCGACCTGAAGCTGGGTCATCCGCTGCTGATGAAAGGGCTGGAAGCAGCCGGGCACTGCTGGCACGGGACGCCGGTCTATCTGTCGGCGCAGGCGCACCTGCAAGGGTTCTATGCCCGGCACGGCTTTGCAGTGGTGGGTGAGGAATACCTTGAGGATGACATCCCGCATATCGGCATGCGCAAGGTCATGGATACCCCAGTACTTCCCTGATCTGCCGCAGGTGCTGGATGATCCACTGCTTGTCGATCGCCCCCCAGTCATGGATGCGGTAATGCCCGGCATGGTTACGCGCACCTTCCTGCTGCTCGAACTCGCAGACGATGTCCAGGTCGGCGAGTGCGGCGATGGTGTCCTGTGCCGTACGCCGAGGCATGCCGGTGGCCTCCATCAGCGCCGGCACGCTGGTGGCGGTCTGGCTGTCGATCAGCCAGGCCACGTACAGGCGGCGGTAGAAACTGCTCTTGGTCTTGCTCACATCCATGCTGCGTGATCCTTACAGGTTGCCTGGCAACTCCCGGTAGGTCAGGTAGACGCGCAGGTCGAATTCCAGTTGGTGGTAAGCCGGCTCCATGTGCTGGCAGAGCTGGTAGAACGCCTTGTTGTGATCGCGCTCGCGCAAGTGCGCCAGCTCGTGTACCACGATCATGCGCAGGAACTCGGGCGCCGCCTCCTTGAACAACGAGGCAATGCGGATTTCCTTCTTCGCCTTTAGCTTGCCGCCTTGCACCCGCGAAACCGCGGTATTTAGCCCCAGGGCCCGGTGAGTCAGGTCCAGGCGGTTGTCGAACAGCACCTTGTCCAGGTTGGGTGCACTGCGCAGGTATTGCTGGCGCAGGTCCTGGGCAAAGCCGTACAGCGCCTTGTCGCTCTGCACGTCATGGCGCCCGGGGTAGCGGCGCTGCAGGTACTCGCCCAAGCGGTCGCTGACGATCATCTGCCGCACCTGCTCCTGCAGGTGCGGTGGGTAGGCTTGCAAATAGCGTAATACGGTCATGGCATGGCATTCGGCGTAACGAATGCCGATTCTAGCCAATCACGGCCGCAGCCAGGGAAAAATCGCCGGAAAGCCACTGGCATCAGCCGCCGTCATCGGGTGCGCGACCAGGAAGCCCTGGACGTAAGCGCAACCGTTTGCCTTCAGCCACGCAGCTTGGGCCTCTGTTTCAACCCCCTCAGCGACCACAGTGATGCGGTAATCCGCGCACAACCCGAGGACACTGCGCACCAGCGCGGCATCCGCCGCCGAGTCCGGCAGGCGTGCCACCAGATGGCGGTCCAGCTTCAACGTGTCGATGGGCAAGTCACGCAACATGCGCAGCGAACAGTCCCCCGCACCGAAATCGTCCAGCGCCACGCGCACGCCCAGTTCACGCAGGCGGTGAATCTGCTTGATCGCCGTGTCGATGTTGTACATGAGCGAGGTCTCGGCAACCTCGACCTCCAGTTGCGCCGGGTCGAGCTGGTAATCCTGAATCACCCGCTGCAGCTCCTCGACCAGGTTGGGCATGGTGAACTGCGCGCGGCTCAGGCTGATACCCAACACCAGTTCCGGGTCGAAACGCTGGCACCAGGCCTGGCGTTGGGCGGCACCCTGGCGGTAGATCCAGCTGGCCAGGCGGTTGATCAGCCGTGCCTCTTCCAGCAATGGGATAAACAGCCCGGGCGGCACGTCGCCAACGCTGGGGTGCTGCCAGCGCAACAAGGCTTCGAAGCCCCGTAGCTGGCCATCGGCAAAAGCCACCTGGGGTTGGTACACAAGGCTGAAATCCTGGGCCTCGACGGCATTGCGCACGCTGTCTTCAAGCATCAGCCGTGAGCGCGCACGGCCATTGAGTTCCTGATCATAGAAGCGATACTGCTGGCGACCGGCCTGCTTGGCCGCATACATCGCCGTATCGGCGGCGCGCAGCAGGCCTTCGACATTGCCGCCACAGTCGGGGTAGGTGGCAATACCGATGCTGACACCCAGGCACACATCCATGCCTTCCACCTGCTGCTGGATCGACACCCGCTCAAGCAGTTTCTCGGCATGGCGCCCGGCCTGTTCCGGATAGGGCAGGCCGTCGAACAATGCGGTGAATTCATCGCCCCCCATGCGCGCCAGCAGCGCCTCGCTACCCAGGCAGTCCTTCATCTGTTCGGCCACCCAGTTCAGCACCCGGTCACCGGCTTCGTGGCCCAGCGAGTCGTTGATCCGCTTGAAACCGTCCAGGTCCATGTACATCAGGGCCTGGACCTTGTTCGAGCGCTCGCCGCGCAACAATACGCCTTCCGCAGCCTGGTAGAAGCCGCGGCGGTTGAGCAGCCCGGTCAATGGGTCGGTCACTGCCTGGTACTCGAGCTGCTGGTGAAGGTTGCGCTCCACCGACATGTCCAGCACCGTCACCACCATGGCCTGCTGCTCCGCTGGTAACGGTGCACAGGACAGCGCCACGGGCACCAGCTCACTACCCGGGATACGTAGATGGGCATCATGAACGCGCACGATCTGCCGGGTGAGATAGGCGTTGTGGAACTCGGATTCGCTCCACAGGGTGGCATTGGCCAACTGCAGCAAATCGAGCAGATGCCCCCCCTGCAGTTGCTCGACGGGGCTGTGCATCAAACGCGAGATCGCCGGATTGGCGAAACTGATGACGCCCTCGGCATCGACCACCAGGATGCCTTCGGCGGCATTTTCCAGGATTGAGGCATTGAACGCCCGGGCGGTCTCCAGTTCACGGGTCAAGCGCTGCAGCATGCGCCGGTTGCGCTGCTGGTCCAGCTGCGCCTGTACCTTGGGCTTGAGAATCTGTGGATCGAACGGTTTGAACAGGTAGTCCACCGCACCGCTGGCGTAGCCCTTGAGCACGGCGGCATCGGACTGCTCATTGGCGGTGAGGAAGATGATCGGAGTCAGCCGGGTTCGTTGACTGCCGCGCATCAGGCGGGCGACCTCGAAGCCGTCCATTTCGGGCATCTGCACATCGAGCAGGACCAGATCGACCTCGTGTTCGAGTAACGTACCCAGGGCTTCCATCCCCGAGCTCGCTGTCAGCACGAGCCAATCATTACGCGCCAGCAAGGCCCGCATGCTAATGAGATTTTCCGGGTAATCGTCTACTACCAGTAGAACCGATTTGCCATCCAGTGGTTGAGGGTAAGCGCCATCCATGCTGCTTCTCTTATTTGACCGACTTCGACTAGCTATTGGATCCGATTGATACTCTAGACCTGCGATTGCGACAAGCAATGCAATCAGATCGCTATCAGTGAATAAGTTTCACGTTAGCCGACTAACGGTTGCCTTGCAGCATTTTCGACACATAAAAAACCCGCATCGCTGCGGGTTTCTCATGGCTGCACCTGTGGATCAGTTGACCTTGGCGGCCAGCTCACCCTTCAGATAGCGCTGGAACATGCCTTCCAGGGAGATCGGCTTGATCTTGGAGGCATTGCCGGCGGTACCGAACGCTTCGTAACGGGCGATGCACACGTCACGCATGGCTTTGACGGTCTCACCGAAGAACTTGCGCGGGTCGAACTCGCTCGGATTCTGTGCCATCAGGCGGCGCATGGCACCGGTGGACGCCAGGCGCAGGTCGGTGTCGATGTTGACCTTGCGCACGCCGTGCTTGATGCCTTCGACGATCTCTTCGACCGGTACGCCGTAGGTCTCTTTGATGTCGCCACCGTACTGGTTGATGATCGCCAGCCACTCTTGCGGCACCGAGGAAGAACCATGCATCACCAGGTGGGTGTTAGGGATGCGCTTGTGGATTTCCTTGATGCGGTCAATGGCCAGCACGTCACCGGTAGGCGGCTTGGTGAACTTGTAGGCACCGTGGCTGGTGCCGATGGCGATGGCCAGGGCGTCGACCTGGGTCTTCTTGACGAAGTCGGCGGCTTCTTCCGGGTCGGTCAGCATCTGGCTGTGGTCCAGCACGCCTTCGGCACCGATGCCGTCTTCTTCACCGGCCATGCCGGTTTCCAGCGAACCCAGGCAGCCCAGCTCGCCTTCTACCGAAACGCCACAGGCGTGGGCCATGGCCACGGTCTGTTGGGTAACGCGGACGTTGTACTCGTAGTCGGTCGGGGTCTTGCCGTCTTCGCCCAGCGAGCCGTCCATCATCACCGAGCTGAAGCCCAGCTGGATCGAGCGCTGGCAGACGTCAGGGCTGGTGCCGTGGTCCTGGTGCATGCACACCGGGATGTGCGGGAATTCTTCGATGGCGGCCAGGATCAAGTGGCGCAGGAATGGGGCACCGGCGTATTTGCGGGCACCTGCCGAAGCCTGGACGATCACTGGGGAGTCGGTCTTGTCGGCCGCTTCCATGATGGCGCGCATCTGCTCGAGGTTGTTGACGTTGAAAGCCGGAACGCCGTAACCGAACTCGGCGGCGTGGTCCAGCATCTGGCGCATGCTAATGAGTGCCATTGTGTATCTCTCTCCCGACAAGCGTCGTTTGTTTCGTGCAAGCCTGCCGCAGGGGCGGTTGCTGTTCAAGTAGTGTGGGCCGCCAGTGCGGCCCGGCCAGTCACGGTGCCTTGCAGCCCCGCCCAATCAGATCGTTGGTTGCCACCCAGTACACCAGACCTTCTTCGCCCTTGGTGTGGAAGGCCAGCACGCCATTGCTGTACAACGCGCCAGAGGCGCCCGGCTCGGCCTTGAGCCGATAGACCTGGTCACCGCCGCCGAGGCGCACGTCAACCTGGTCCCGTTGTGCATCAGCGAATCGCCACAGCACTTCGGCCTGGGTGTCACAGACCCAGCGGGTCCAGTTGTCCGCCGGGGCGGAAGGTGCAGGCTGCATCAGCGAGCATCCTGCCAGTGTCGCCAGGGCCATCGAGGCCAGCAGCGCTTTCATTACATATCCTCTAGATGACCACACAGCGGGCGCTTGGTTGCCTGCCCCGACGAAACGCTTGATTCCGTCGTTCTCTTCAAGGGCAACCCGGCGCCTGGTGCTGGTGTTCTTCGTCGTACTTTTCCAGGCCCTGCGGGCCGACGCGCTTGCTGATGACCGGCACGGTCTCGGCCTGCCACTCGGACTGGTAGCAACCGCCCTTGGGCGGCTGCGCCGGGTCGGCATCCGAGGACGGACCGCTGGAGCAAGCGCCCAGCAGGCCGGCCAGGATCATCACAGGCAATTGCTTGACCATCAGGTCGCTCCCTTTGCCAGGCGCCGCCATTGTCAGGCTTTTGCCCGCTCTTCCAGGATCGCCACGGCTGGCAGCACTTTGCCTTCGACGAACTCGAGGAAAGCACCGCCACCGGTAGAAATGTAGGAGATTTCCTTGCTGACGCCATATTTGTCGATGGCAGCCAGGGTATCGCCACCACCGGCGATGGAGAACGCAGCGCTCTCAGCGATGGCCTTGGCCAGCACCTTGGTGCCGTTGCCGAACTGATCGAACTCGAACACGCCAACCGGGCCGTTCCACAGGATGGTCTTCGACGACTTCAGCAGCTCGGCGAAATTGGCTGCGGTCTGCGGACCAATGTCCAGGATCATGTCATCGGCGGCTACGTCGGCGATGGCCTTGACGGTGGCTTCGGCGTCTTCGGCAAAGGCCTTGGCAACCACCACGTCGACGGGCAGTGGCACGCTGACCTTGGCGGCGATGGCCTTGGCGGTGTCGACCAGGTCAGGCTCGTACAGCGACTTGCCGACCGGGTGGCCGGCAGCGGCGAGGAAGGTGTTGGCGATGCCGCCACCGACGATCAGCTGGTCGCAGACGCTGCTCAGGCTGTTCAGTACGTCCAGCTTGGTCGACACCTTGGAGCCGGCGACGATGGCCGCCATCGGCTTGGCCGGGGCTTTCAGGGCCTTGCCGAGGGCGTCCAGTTCTGCTGCCAGCAGCGGGCCAGCGGCAGCGACCTTGGCGAACTTGGCGACGCCATGGGTCGAGCCCTCAGCGCGGTGAGCGGTGCCGAAAGCGTCCATGACGAACACGTCGCACAGGGCGGCGTACTTCTGTGCCAGCTCGTCGGCGTTCTTCTTCTCGCCCTTGTTGAAGCGCACGTTCTCGAACAGCACCAGATCACCCGTGTTGACCTGAACACCGTCCAGATAGTCGGCAACCAGCGGCACTTCGCGGCCCAGGGCCTTGCTCAGGTAGTCGGCGACAGGTTTGAGGCTGTTCTCGGCAGAGAATTCGCCTTCGGTCGGGCGGCCCAGGTGCGAGCAGACCATTACCGCCGCACCCTTTTCCAGGGCCAGCTTGATGGTCGGCAGCGCTGCCAGGATACGCGCATCGCTGGTTACCACACCGTCCTTCACAGGTACGTTGAGGTCTTCGCGGATCAGTACGCGCTTACCTTGCAGGTCGAGGTCGGTCATCTTCAACACGGTCATGAATGCAGTCCTTCAGGGCTGTTTGCTGCGGGTTGGGTGGACGACGTGCAGATAGTGTTCGGCAACGTCGAGCATACGGTTGGCGAACCCCCATTCGTTGTCGAACCAAGCCAGCAGGTTCACCAGGCGTGGGCCTGAGACGCGGGTCTGGCTGGCATCGACGATGGCCGAATGCGGGTCGTGGTTGAAATCACAGCTGGCGTGAGGCAGCTCGGTGTAGGCCAGCAGGCCTTTGAGCGGGCCGCTCTGCGCTGCCTCGCGAAGCACCCGATTGACCTCGGCCGCGCTGGTGTCGCGGGTGGTCTGCAGGGTGATGTCCAAGCACGAGACGTTGACGGTCGGCACGCGTACCGCTTTGGCCTGAATTCGCCCGGCAAGTTCCGGAAGCAGGCGTTCGATACCGCGCGCCAGGCCAGTAGACACCGGGATCACCGATTGGAAGGCCGAGCGCGTGCGACGCAGGTCTTCATGGTGGTAGGCATCGATCACCGGCTGGTCGTTCATCGCTGAGTGGATGGTGGTGATCTGCACGTACTCGATGCCAAATGCCTGGTCCAGCACGCGCAGCAGCGGTACGCCGCAGTTTGTGGTGCAGGAGGCGTTGGACACCAGACGTTCGTTACCTGTCAGGCAATCCTGGTTGATGCCGTAGACTACGGTGGCGTCGACATCGGCCTCGCTAGCCATGGGCTGCGAGAACAAGACGCGCGGCGCACCGGCATCGAGGAAGCGCTGGCCATCGGCGCGGGTGTGGTAGACACCGGAGCACTCCAGCACCAGGTCGACATTCAGGGCGGACCAGTCGACGCCTTCAGGCGTGGCGCTGCGCATGACTCTCACGCAGTCGCCATTGATGTGCAGACAGTCGCCGACGACCTTCACCTCGCCGGGGAAACGCCCGTGGGTGGAATCGAAGCGTGTCAGGTATTCGATGCTGGCCTGATCGGCCAGGTCGTTCAGCGCAACGATCTCGAAACCGGCCTTTGCCCCCCGCTCGAACAGTGCGCGCAGGACACAGCGGCCGATGCGGCCGTAACCGTTGAGTGCAACTTTGTAGGGACGCAGGTGAGGCATAGGTAGCTCGTGAACTCCGGCGGTTGAACGGGGCCGCCATGCGGCCCATTCGCGGCACAAGGCCGCTCCCACAAGTACCGCAGTGCAAGCGGACCCTGTGGGAGCGGCCTTGCGCCGCGAGCGAGGGCCCAAGGCCCTCGCCTTGCCTGTATCAGTCTTCCAGCAGCTCTTCGGCGGTGCCCAGGATATTCTCCAGGGTGAAGCCGAATTCCTCGAACAGTGCAGCGGCCGGAGCCGACTCGCCGTAGGTGGTCATGCCAATGATACGACCTTCAAGGCCGACGTACTTGTACCAGAAGTCCGCGTGAGCGGCTTCGATAGCGATGCGCGCAGCGACTTCGACCGGTAGTACCGACTGCTTGTAGGCAGCATCCTGGGCATCGAACACGCTGGTGCAAGGCATGGAAACCACGCGTACCTTGCGGCCCTGCTCGGTCAGCTTGGCGTGCGCCTGAACGGCCAGGCCCACTTCCGAACCGGTGGCGATCAGGATCAGCTCAGGCTCGCCAGCGCAATCCTTGAGCACGTAGCCGCCGCGGCTGATGTCAGCGATCTGCTGGGCGTCGCGCTCCTGGTGCTGCAGGTTCTGACGCGAGAAGATCAGCGCCGATGGGCCGTCCTTGCGCTCCAGGGCGTTTTTCCAGGACACGGCCGATTCGACCGCGTCGGCTGGGCGCCAGGTGTCCAGGTTCGGCGTGCTGCGCAGGCTGGTCAGCTGCTCGATCGGCTGGTGAGTCGGGCCGTCTTCGCCCAGGCCGATGGAGTCGTGGGTGTAGACGTGGATCACGCGCTGCTTCATCAGCGCCGACATGCGCACGGCATTACGGGCGTATTCCATGAACATCAGGAAGGTCGCGCCGTAAGGTACCAGGCCACCGTGCAGGGCAACGCCGTTCATGATCGCGGTCATGCCGAACTCACGCACGCCGTAGAACACGTAGTTGCCGCTGGCATCGTTGGCCTCGACGCCCTTGCAGCCTTTCCACAGGGTCAGGTTGGAGCCGGCCAGGTCAGCCGAACCGCCGAGGAACTCAGGCAGCATCGGGCCGAAGGCATTCAGCGCGTTCTGGCTGGCCTTGCGGCTGGCGATGGTTTCACCTTTGGCGGCCACTTCATTGATGTAGGCCTGGGCCTTCTCGCTGAAGTCAGCCGGCAGCTCGCCGCTGTCACGGCGCTTGAACTCAGCAGCCAGCTCCGGGTAGGCCTTGGCGTAGGCGTCGAAACGCTGGTTCCAGTCGGCTTCGGCCTTGGCGCCGGCAGCCTTGGCATCCCACTCGGCGTAGATGTCGGCCGGGATTTCGAACGGACCGTGGTTCCAGTTCAGTTCCTTGCGGGCCAGGGCGATTTCGTCGTTGCCCAGCGGTGCGCCGTGGCAGTCTTCCTTACCCTGCTTGTTCGGCGAGCCGAAACCGATGATGGTCTTGCAGCAGATCAGGGTCGGACGGTCGCTCTTGCGCGCGGTCTCGATGGCCATCTTGATTTCATCGGCATCATGGCCGTTGACGTTACGGATGACCTGCCAGTTATAGGCTTCAAAACGCGCCGGGGTGTTGTCGGTGAACCAGCCGTGGACTTCGCCGTCGATGGAGATGCCGTTGTCGTCGTAGAAAGCGATCAGCTTGTTCAGGCCCAGGGTGCCGGCCAGCGAGGCGACTTCGTGGGAGATACCTTCCATCATGCAGCCGTCGCCGAGGAACACGTAGGTGTTGTGGTCGACGATGGTGTGGCCGTCACGGTTGAACTGGGCCGCCAGGACTTTTTCCGCCAGGGCGAAGCCCACGGCGTTGGCGATACCCTGACCGAGCGGGCCGGTGGTGGTTTCGACGCCTGGGGTGTAGCCGTACTCCGGGTGGCCCGGGGTGCGGCTGTGCAGCTGGCGGAAGCCTTTGATGTCATCGATGGTGACATCGTAGCCGGTCAGGTGCAGCAGCGAATAGATGAGCATCGAGCCGTGGCCGTTGGACAGCACGAAGCGGTCACGGTCAGCGAACTTCGGGTTGCTCGGGTTGTGCTTCATGTAGTCGCGCCAAAGCACTTCGGCGATATCCGCCATGCCCATGGGGGCACCTGGGTGGCCGCTGTTGGCCTTTTGCACGGCATCCATGCTGAGGGCACGAATGGCGTTGGCACGTTCACGACGGCTGGGCATCGCTTATCTCCTGGGGCTTGAATAGGTGGTGTCACGAAAAAGGCGGCCATTTTCGCCCACTGCGGGGGCCGGGGGCAATCACGGATGGTCGCAGTTGGGGGATTTTCCTGTGATTGGCCTCCATAACGGCGAAAAATCCGCCAGCGTCACCCGCCCATCAGGCAATATCAAAACTTTTTGATATTGACCTTGCGGGGGCAGCCCTGCCTGTCTAGACTGCCGCCCCATGAACCTCCGTGCGCAACCGATCCCTCAGCAAAGCGATACACTGGCCGCCCTGTGCAAGGCCAGTGGCGACGAGCTGCGCCTGAACGTGTTGCGTGCCCTGGCCAGTGATTCGTTCGGCGTGCTGGAGCTGGCGCAGATCTTCGACGTCGGCCAGTCGGGCATGAGCCACCACCTCAAGGTGCTGGCCCAGGCCGAGTTGGTTGCCACGCGGCGTGAAGGCAATGCGATCTTCTACCGTCGCGCGCTGCCCGATGGCCAGCGCTTCGGTGGGCGCCTGCACATGGCCCTGCTCGATGAGGTCGACGACCTGACCTTGCCGGAGGATGTTCAGGCCCGCATCGCCCAGGTGCAGCAACGCCGCGCCGCCACCAGCCAGGACTTCTTCTTGCGTGTGGAAGAAAAGTTCCGCGCCCAGCAAGACCTCATCGCCGGCTTGCCGCAGTACCGCGAAAGCCTGCTGGCACTGCTCGACAAGCTGAACTTCGCCTCGACCGCCAGCGCGCTGGAAGTCGGCCCAGGCGATGGCGGCTTCCTGCCAGACCTGGCACGGCGCTTCGCCCAAGTCACGGCCCTGGACAACAGCCCGACCATGCTCGAGCTGGCGCGCCAGGTCTGCGAACGCGAACGCCTGGGTAACGTATACCTGCAGTTGGCCGATGCACTGGGTGCAACGGATGTGGAAGCCGACTGCGTTGTGCTGAACATGGTCCTGCACCATTTCAGCGACCCGGCCCTGGCCCTGCGCCAGCTGGCCAAACGGGTGAAGGCAGGCGGCAGCCTGCTGGTCACCGAACTGTGCAGCCATGACCAGGGTTGGGCGCGGGAAGCCTGCGGCGACCTCTGGCTGGGCTTCGAACAGGACGACCTGGCCCGTTGGGCCACAGCAGCCGGGCTGGCCCCCGGGGATAGCCTCTATGTGGGCTTGCGTAACGGTTTCCAGATACAGGTCCGCCACTTTCAGCGGACGACTGGCGACACTCACCATCGGTAAATTTTAGGAACCCGTCGAGATGAGCGAATACTCCCTTTTCACCTCCGAGTCCGTGTCCGAAGGGCATCCGGACAAGATCGCCGACCAGATTTCGGACGCGGTCCTTGATGCCATCATCACCCAGGACAAGTACGCCCGCGTAGCGTGCGAAACCCTGGTCAAGACCGGTGTCGCCATCATCGCCGGCGAAGTCACCACCTCCGCCTGGGTCGACCTGGAAGAGCTGGTGCGCAAGGTCATCATCGACATCGGCTACAACAGCTCCGACGTCGGCTTCGACGGCGCCACCTGCGCCGTGATGAACATCATCGGCAAGCAGTCGGTGGACATCGCCCAGGGCGTCGACCGCTCCAAGCCGGAAGACCAGGGTGCGGGTGACCAGGGCCTGATGTTCGGCTACGCCAGCAACGAAACCGACGTACTGATGCCAGCGCCGATCTGCTTCTCGCACCGCCTGGTCGAGCGCCAGGCCGAAGCGCGCAAGTCCGGCCTGCTGCCGTGGCTGCGCCCTGACGCCAAGTCGCAGGTCACCTGCCGTTACGAGAACGGCAAGGTCGTCGGTATCGACGCGGTTGTCCTGTCGACCCAGCACAACCCTGAGGTCTCGCTGAAAGACCTGCAGGAAGCCGTAATGGAGCTGATCGTCAAGCACACCCTGCCGGCCGAACTGCTGCACAAAGGCACCCAGTTCCACATCAACCCGACCGGCAACTTCATCATCGGTGGCCCGGTGGGCGACTGCGGCCTGACCGGCCGCAAGATCATCGTCGACTCCTACGGCGGCATGGCCCGGCACGGTGGCGGCGCGTTCTCCGGCAAGGACCCGTCCAAGGTCGACCGTTCCGCCGCCTACGCCGGCCGCTACGTGGCCAAGAACATCGTTGCCGCCGGCCTGGCCGAGCGCTGCGAGATCCAGGTGTCCTACGCCATCGGCGTGGCCCAGCCGACCTCCATCTCGATCAACACCTTCGGCACCGGCAAGGTTTCCGACGACAAGATCATCCAGATCGTGCGCGAGTGCTTCGACCTGCGCCCGTACGCCATCACCAAGATGCTCGACCTGCTGCACCCGATGTACCAGGAAACCGCTGCCTACGGCCACTTCGGCCGCGAGCCGCAGCAGAAGACCGTCGGCGACGACACCTTCACCACCTTCACCTGGGAACGCACCGACCGCGCCCAGGCGCTGCGTGACGCTGCCGGCCTGTAATTTTCCTACAGCGGTAAATGAAAGCCCCTGCCGGGTGATCGGCAGGGGCTTTTTTTGTGACATATCGGCTGACAACTGCGCGGCACAACGCTCGCTTGCGTTGCCTAGGCTGAGGCTTCCCCTCTGCCAAGCAAGGATGCTGGCCATGCCATTAGTGCTCATGTTCCTGCTCGCTCTATCGTTCAACGCGCAAGCCGCTGACTGCCCAACCTGGTCAGTCGAGCGGGCTCGCACAGAAGTCACCCGCCTGCGCGCGACAGTTAGCCAATGGGATGACCACTACCATCGCCTGGGCAAGTCCCTGGTGCCCGATGAGGTCTATGACCAGAGCCGGCAACGCTTGCTGCACCTGCAAGGGTGTTTCTCACTGCAGAGCGAGCTGGATTCACTGGCCAGCGCACGCGGGCCGATTGCCCACCCGATCCCACACACCGGCGTCGACAAGCTGCCGGATGAACAGGCCGTGAGCCAGTGGATGGCCGGCAAGACAGGTGTCTGGCTACAACCGAAGGTCGATGGCGTCGCGGTGACCCTGGTTTATCAGCAAGGCAGCCTGACCCAACTGCTCAGCAGGGGTGACGGCACCCACGGGCATGACTGGAGCCGGCATATCAAGGTTCTGGAAGGCATCAACCGGCAATTGCCAAGCTCACTGGACCTGATCCTGCAAGGCGAGCTGTACCTGCGCCTGGATGACCATGTGCAGGCACGCAACGGTAGCGTCAACGCCCGCGCCACCGTAGCGGGGTTGTTGGCGCGCAAGCAGCTGGCCCGTGAACAAGGCGCAGATATTGCGCTGTTTGTCTGGGACTGGCCGCAAGGGCCGAACGATCAGGGCGAGCGTGTGGCCCGGCTCGCTGCACTGGGTTTCCCCGACAGCCAGCGCTACAGCGTGGCCATCGGCAGTGCTGGCGAAGCTGCACACTGGCGCCAGCACTGGTATCGCTCTGCCCTGCCCTTCGCCACGGACGGAGTGATCCTGCGCCAGAACACGCGGCCATCCGCTGCGCGCTGGCAGACCAATGCACCTTACTGGATCGCAGCCTGGAAGCATCCCTTTGCCCAGGTATTGAGCGAAGTGCGTGACGTGCACTTTCGCATCGGTCGCACAGGCCGAATCACACCGGTCCTGAAGCTGCAGCCGGTACAACTCGACGACCGCCGTGTTACCCAGGTGAGCCTGGGCTCCCTGGCTCGCTGGCAGGCACTCGATATTCGCCCGGGGGACCAGGTAGCCATCAGCCTGGCGGGGTTGACCATCCCGCGCTTCGAGCAGGTTGTGCACCGCGCCATCGAGCGCCAAGACTTGACGGTTCCTGCGTTGGATCAATACGGCGCCTTGACCTGCTGGCAAGCTGTTGAAAACTGCGAAGAGCAATTCATTGCTCGCCTCACCTGGCTCAGTGGCAAACATGGCCTGGCCATGCCGGGCACCGGGCGCGGAACTTGGCGACGGCTGGTACAGGCCGGGCTGGTAACGTCGCTGACCGACTGGCTTGAGCTGGACGCCAAGCTACTGGCCCAGGTGCCGGGCATCAGCGATACCAGCGCCAGGCGCTTGCAACGAAGCTTCGAGGCTGGCCGCGCCAGACCTTTCGACCAGTGGATCACCGGTCTTGGCGTGCCGATACCACGCAATCTGCCAATCGAGGACGACTGGGCGACCCTCGCCCGGCGCTCAGCCGCTGAATGGCAAGCCCTGCCCGGCATTGGCGCAATCCGTGCCAGCCAACTACAAGCATTTTTTGCGGCTGAGCACGTGCAGGCCCTGGCTCAAAAGCTGAGCGAAAGCGGCATCCAGGGGTTTCCTGCCGCTGCCACCCGCGTGAGGCAATGAGTTATAACAAAAACTGTTGTAGGAAAATGCCTGGATTGTTCCAGAAATATCCAACAAGGGTTCCTAAATCGTCAAAAGCAAGGCAGGATTTGCCCCATCTTTTGCTGCCCCGCCCCCTCAAGGAGGCTTTGATGAAATTGATTTCCACCTTGGCGCTGCTGACCACGCTTGGTCTCTCTGCCGGCGTCACCCAAGCCGCCCAACCCGAAGAAGGCCTGACCGGTTGCGCCGCCAAGCGCAGTGCCATCGAGAACCAGCTGAAAATCGCCCGCGACCACGGCAACAGTGATCAGGTGGCAGGGCTTGAGGAAGCACTGCGTGGCGTTGACAATTGCACCGACGCCAGCCTGCGCAAAGAGCGCGAGCAGAAAGTGCTCGATGCCCGCCATGAAGTGGCACAGCGCGAGAAAGACCTGAAGAAGGCCGAGAAAAAAGGCGACGCGGAAAAGATCAACAAGCGCAAGGACAAGCTTGCCGAGTCCCGTAAAGAGCTGCAGGAAGCCGTGGACGACCTGGACCGTTGATCCTTGCTGATCGCCTGTTGACGCAGGCGATCAATGATTGCGGAATTCGTTATGGCACGCCTTGCACGCCGCCTCGACCTTGTCCATCGGTGCCTTCAATTGCGCCGCGTCCAATGGCTGGGTCCGCGTCACGTCGACCAATTCGCCGGTCACACCTTCCAGTTGCCGGGCAAGGTCATGGAAATGCGCCTGCCGCTCCCACACCTCCGGCCGTGCGCTACTGTCGCCCTCATCCCGCACCTGCGGAAAATGCTGCCACGGCGCATGGGCAAGGCCATCAAGCTTCAACGCACCATCGGCGAACTTCACCCCGTCGAAGGGCAAGCGCCCGCGCAACATGCCACCCAGGTCTTCGCTGGTCTTGAGCATGTCCTTGAAGATTGCCTTGCGCTTGCCCAGCGGCGAGTTGGGGTCGACCCGGTCACAGGCAGTCAGGGCAAGGGCAGCCAGCAGTACTACGGTCAATCGCTTGAACATCACGGTCACTTCAGCCTACGCAAAGGGGCGGCCAGTATCGCCGCCCGCCAGGCAAAGACCAATAGCCACATAAAATACAAGGGCGAATATTCATGTTCGCCAGCCACAGGTACCCACTGATGAAATCTGCCCTGCGCCATCTGGCCTGGACACTCCCGGCACTCGCCCTGCTGGCCGGCTGCAACGGCGGCGAAAACGCCAAGCCCGAGCCTCATGCCATCGCCACCTATGCCCCGGCCACCTGGAAAGACCTGCCTGCGGTCAGCGATGAAGACTTGCTGGCCGGCTTCTACGCCTGGCGCAACGGCTGCGAAAAACTCAAACGCGACCCGGTGTGGGCCGCCACCTGCGAAGCGGCCGGCAGCGACACAGCGAGCGCCACCCAGGTGCGCACGTTCCTTGAGCAGAACCTGCAGGTGTATGGCCTGCGTTCCGCCGACAACAACGCCAACGGCCTGATCACCGGCTATTACGAACCGGTCTACCCCGGCAGCCTGAAGCGTACTGAAGCGGCGCACGTTGCGGTTTATGGCGTACCCGATGACATGATCGTGGTCGACCTGGCCAGCGTGTACCCCGAACTTAAAGGCAAGCGCCTGCGTGGCCGCCTGGACGGTCGCGTGCTCAAACCTTACGACACTGCCGAGGTGATCAGCCGCGATGGGGTCAAGGCACCCGTGCTGGCCTGGCTGACCGATCCGATGGACCTGCAGTTCCTGCAGATTCAGGGCTCAGGCAGAATCCAGCTGGAAGATGGCCGCCAGCTGCGGCTGGGCTATGCCGACCAGAACGGCCACCCCTACCGGCCAATCGGCCGCTGGCTGGTGGAACAAGGCCAGTTGAAAAAAGAAGACGTGACCATGGGCAGCATTCACGCCTGGGCCATGGCCAACCCGCAGCGCGTGCCGGAACTGCTGGCCAGCAACCCTAGCTATGTGTTCTTCAGTGCCCGCCCGGACAGCAACGAAGGGCCGCGTGGCTCATTGAACGTGCCGCTGACAGCGGGCTACAGCGTGGCCATCGACCGCAAAGTGATCCCGCTGGGCAGCTTGTTGTGGCTGTCGACCACGCGCCCCGACGGCACGCCGGTGGTACGTCCGGTGGGGGCTCAGGATACGGGCGGAGCAATTGCCGGCGAAGTGCGTGCCGACCTGTTCTGGGGCACTGGGCCGGCGGCTGGCGAACTGGCCGGGAACATGAAGCAGCAGGGGCAGATCTGGATGCTCTGGCCCAAGGGCAAACCGTTGCCTGAGGTGCCCAAGGTTCTTTGAAGACCGAGCCGCCTGCTTCGCGGGACAAGCCCGCTCCTACAGGTATCGCGCAAGCCGTCGATCCTGCGCTTTACCCGTAGGAGCGGGCTTGTCCCGCGAAGCAGGCGACTCGATATCAGATGGAAACCACAAAGAACGCCACGATAATCGCCAACCCGGCAAACCATACCAGCGAGCGCAACGCCGCCCAGTCTGCCAAATAGCAGATGATGTAGAGCAGGCGGCTGGTGATATACATCACACCCAGCACATCCTGGGTCACCTGTTCGGCATTACCGACGATATCTGCCACCAGCACCGCCGCTGCAAATGCCGGAAAAGCCTCGTAGCTATTCTGCTGGGCGGCATGCGCACGGCGCGGCAAGCCCGACAGCGTGTCGAGGAAGGCGCGCGGGTCGTGGTTGTCCTTGAGCCCGAAGCGGCCGCTCGACACTTTAGCGATCAATGCGCACAGCGGCGCCAGAAACAACGCGATGAGAATGCACCACAGGGCAACGGTCATGGACAGGACTCCTTGTTCGATCGTGAGGTCAGAGCTTCATCACCAGCATGCCTGCCAGGACCAGCCCGCAAGCTAGGAGTCTCGGCCCGCCAAAAGGTTCTTTGAGGTAGCGCATACCGAGCAGTACCACCAAGATCACACTCAATTCGCGCAGAGCTGCCGCTTCTGCCACCGACCCCAGGTGCATGGCCCACAACACCAGTGCGTAACTGAACAGCACGCAAAAGCCCACAGCCAGGCCCAAGCGCCATTGGGTACGCCAGAACAGCACGAACGGCGCCCTGCGCGCCACGCTGGCCAGCAACGGGAATGGCCAGGCGCTGAGCAGCGTCAACCACACCAGGTAATCCCAAGGCTTACCCCACAACCGCACCGCCTGGCCGTCGAACCAGGTATAGCAACCGATACACAGCCCGATCAGCGCAACCACCGGCAGCATCGACCACGGCAACCGGTCACCACCGCCACCCTGCCACAACAGGCACGCCATGCCACACGGGATCAGCAGGATGCCGATTATCTGCTGCGAGCTGAGCGACTCACCGGCAAACGCCAGGGTCAGCCCCAGCACCACCAACGGCGACAGGCCGCGCATCAGAGGATAGACCAGCCCCAGATCCCCGACCCGATAGGCCTGGATCAGCAGAAACCGGTACAACTGCTCGGCCAGCGCCGAAGCCAGCAACCAAGGCCAGATCTCGGCGGGCGGGAACTCGGTGGAGGCCACCGCGCACACGGCGAACAGCAACGCCACGACGTCCATGCTGGCGATCACCAACAGGCGCTCGGCACTGAATTTGATCAGGGTGTTCCAAGTCGCATGCAGCAGGGCGGCGACCAATACCAGGGAAGTTGCCAGCACGCGAGAGAGTCCTTGCCTTGGGTTCAAATGGGTCCGCAGCACTATACCTCGGGGCAGCGTCAGGCTACTGAAAAAGACTACAAGTTCAGTAGAAGTTTCAGCCACCTCAGAAAGCCGTTTCTCGCCTCATCATTCAATACACTCATAACGGACCGCATCGCATGTAGTTGGGCGCTCGTGCTGCACCTGAACGCAGCCACCACTACGAATACACACTCACTTACGAAACACGATTGACGCTTCGACACGCGCAGGTTTAGGATCGCCATAACGCATGGGGTAACCCGTGCCTACCTTCCGAGGCCCGCGATGCGCAAGCAAGCGGGCTTTCGTGTTTCTGGGGGCAAGGAACCCCGGAACTCATGACTCACTTTGTGGCCTACCTCGACGAATTCGGCCATGTCGGGCAATACATCTCGCGTACACACAGCCAATTCAAAACCAGCCCCGTGTTTGGCCTGGGTGGGATTCTTATCCCAGCTGAAGAAGTGCGAGAGTTCGCCATCTTCTTCTATCAACTGAAATGCCAGCTACTTGTCTGGGACATAGCCCATGAAAACCCCAGGAGGCTCCCCGCCTATCAGTGGAAAAAGAAAGGTTCCAAACTCTTCACGACACGTAACGTCACGATGCCACTGAAAAATGCCGAAGCTTGGTAGAGCCTCCCCTGCAGGGCGAAAGCCACCTTTTCTAGACACTTCAATGCGCAGACTGGATCTGCGGCTTGGTGGGGCGTTTGATGGCGATGTCTGTTTCGCCCGAGGAGTACCCTGACTGGGAGCCTTTCGACAGATATTTCGCAGCCCGAATCGCTGAAGTCGCCCTGCCGGGTTCAGGCTTACAGCGTCATCCCGCCATGCTGCCAATCGGCAAGCGCCCAACGGCCAAAACAGAAGCCTGAAACCGCATGCAGGAAACCTCACAACGGATACGCGGTCTATCTGCACAGTCAGAAAGTGTGTCCCGAGCCCCTCGCCAGATCATCAAAGAACTGCCCGAGCCATTCGGGTAACGACTTGGAAGCCACTGTCACAGGATTCGGGATGCTTGAACTAGTTGCCGCGTTTATCTGCCTCACCACCCTCCTCACCTATGTAAATTACCGCTTCATCGGCCTGCCACCCGCCATCGGCGTGATGGTCACGGCGTTGCTGTTCTCCCTGATGCTGCAGGGCCTGAGCCTGATCGGCTTCCCCGGCCTGGAAGAACGCGTCGAAGGCTTGATGAACCAGATCGATTTCAACGACCTGCTGATGCATTGGATGCTGGCCTTCCTGCTGTTCGCCGGCGCATTGCACGTCAACCTCAGCGACCTGCGCAGTTATCGCTGGCCGATCGGCCTGCTGGCCACACTGGGTGTGCTGATTGCCACCGTGGTGATCGGCTACCTGTCGCACTGGGTGTTCGCGATGTTCGGCTGGCAGGTGCCGCTGATCTACTGCCTGCTGTTCGGCGCGCTGATCTCCCCGACCGACCCGATCGCCGTGCTGGGCGCGCTGCGAACCGCCAACGCCTCAAAGCCGCTTAAGACCACCATCGTCGGCGAGTCGTTGTTCAACGACGGTACTGCGGTGGTGGTGTTTACCGTGTTGCTGGGCATCATCCAACTCGGCGAAACGCCGAGCGTCTCCGACACCGCCATCCTGTTCGCCCGCGAAGCAATCGGCGGCGTGCTGTTCGGCGGCGTGATCGGCTATGCCACCTACCGCATGATCAAGAGCGTCGAGCAGTACCAGGTCGAGGTAATGTTGACCCTGGCGCTGGTGATCGGTGGTTCGGCGATGTGCTACGAGCTGCATGTTTCGGCACCGATCGCCATGGTGGTCGCGGGCCTGATCATCGGTAACCTGGGGCGCAACCTGGCAATGAACGACATGACTCGCCGCTACATGGACGGCTTCTGGGAGCTGATCGATGACATGCTCAACGCCCTGCTGTTCGCCCTGATCGGCCTGGAACTGTTGCTGTTGCCGTTCAACTGGCTGCACCTGGCGGCGGGTGGCGTGCTGGCGTTGGCGGTGCTGCTGTCGCGGCTGCTGACCGTGGCCCCGGCAATCGTGCTGTTGCGCCGCTGGCGGCCAGTGCCGAAAGGCACTGTGCGAGTTCTGACCTGGGGTGGTCTGCGTGGCGGGGTTTCGGTGGCCCTGGCGCTGTCGCTGCCACTGGGCGCGGAACGTGACCTGCTGCTGTCGATCACTTACATCGTGGTGTTGTCGTCGATCCTGGTGCAGGGTTTGAGCATTGGCCGGGTGGTTCGCAAGGTCAGTGCACAGCCTTGAAAGGCAGGGGCCGCGTCGCGGCCCCCGAATTGTCACTCGACTGCGGAGTCCGGGAACTGGTCCTGGACGTACTTGATCTCGGTCCGCCCATGGGCCGCCGGCAAGCCGTCTTCGCCCAGGTTGACGAAGACCATCTTGTCGACCGTCAGAATGCTCTTGCGGGTAATCTTGTTGCGTACTTCGCACTTGAGGGTGATCGAGGTACGGCCAAACTCGGTGGCCGTGATGCCCAGCTCGATGATGTCGCCCTGGCGCGAGGCACTGACGAAGTTGATCTCCGACATGTACTTGGTCACCACGCGCTGATTGCCCAGCTGGACGATGGCATAGATTGCCGCTTCTTCGTCGATCCAGCGCAGCAAGCTGCCGCCGAACAGCGTGCCGTTGGGGTTGAGGTCTTCGGGTTTTACCCATTTGCGGGTGTGAAAGTTCATCTTTACTCCTGACCTGCTTGGCTAACGTGAAGTAATGATGGCAGAGCGGCCGCCGCCGCTCCATTGAACATCGACTATCGTCGCGATAAATCGACAGAAAGCCTTGGGTGTGTCACACAGCCACGGCTATAATCGCTGCCGATTCTCATGGCTGCCCGCAGTGGCGGCCATCCCGCCACCCATCCGAGGGGCGCTGCAGCAGGCTCGGCCTGTCAGGCTCGGTTGGGGCGTTGTCCGCTGAAGCGGACGCTCAACGCACAACGGCGCCCATTCGCACACTACGAATGGAGGCTCTCATGAGCGCTGTAAACACGCCTGCTGGTTTTTCCGACTTCAAGGTCGCCGACATTTCCCTGGCCGACTGGGGCCGCAAGGAAGTCATCATCGCCGAATCGGAAATGCCGGCACTGATGGGCCTGCGCCGCAAGTATCAAGCCGAACAACCGCTCAAGGGCGCGAAGATCATCGGCTGCATCCACATGACCATCCAGACCGCCGTGCTGATCGAGACCCTGGTCGCCCTGGGTGCAGAAGTCCGCTGGTCGTCGTGCAACATCTTCTCCACCCAGGACCAGGCCGCTGCCGCCATCGCCGCCGCCGGCATTCCTGTGTTCGCCTGGAAAGGTGAAACCGAGCAGGAGTACGAGTGGTGCATCGAGCAGACCATCCTCAAGGATGGCCAGCCTTGGGACGCCAACATGGTGCTGGACGACGGTGGTGACCTGACCGAAATCCTGCACAAGAAATACCCGGCCATGCTGGAAAAGATCCACGGCGTGACCGAAGAAACCACCACTGGCGTGCACCGCCTGCTGGACATGCTGGCCAAGGGCGAGCTGAAAGTCCCGGCGATCAACGTCAACGACTCGGTCACCAAGAGCAAGAACGACAACAAGTACGGCTGCCGTCACAGCCTGAACGATGCCATCAAGCGCGGCACCGACCACCTGCTGTCGGGCAAGCAGGCCCTGGTAATCGGCTATGGTGACGTGGGCAAGGGCTCGGCCCAGTCGCTGCGTCAGGAAGGCATGATCGTCAAGGTCACCGAAGTCGACCCAATCTGCGCCATGCAGGCCTGCATGGACGGCTTCGAAGTCGTTTCGCCGTTCAAAGACGGTATCAACACCGGTACTGAAGCCGGCATCAATGCCGACCTGCTGGGCCGCATCGACCTGATCGTCACCACCACCGGTAACGTCAACGTCTGCGATGCCAACATGCTCAAGGCCCTGAAGAAGCGTGCCGTGGTCTGCAACATCGGCCACTTCGACAACGAAATCGACACCGCCTTCATGCGCAAGAACTGGGCATGGGAAGAGGTCAAGCCGCAGGTTCACAAGATCCACCGCACTGGCGCTGGTACCTTCGACCCGCAGAACGACGACTACCTGATCCTGCTGGCCGAAGGCCGCCTGGTGAACCTGGGCAACGCCACTGGCCACCCAAGCCGCATCATGGACGGTTCGTTCGCCAACCAGGTGCTGGCGCAGATTTTCCTGTTCGAGCAGAAGTTCGCTGAACTGCCAGCTGTCAAAAAGGCCGAGCGCCTGACCGTGGAAGTGCTGCCGAAGAAACTCGACGAAGAAGTGGCCCTGGAAATGGTCCGCGGCTTCGGTGGCGTGGTCACCCAGCTGACCCCGCAACAGGCCGAGTACATCGGCGTGACCGTCGAAGGCCCGTTCAAGCCGGACGCCTACCGCTACTAAGCGGCAGGCTTGGAGCGACACGCTTCAACGCCGAAACCTGAACGATGCCCAAGCCAGATCGGCCATCACCGATCTGGCTTTTACTTGCAGCTTGCTGCCAGAGGCCTGCTGCTCGAGGAACGCCTGATGTCCCAAGATCGCCGTTACAGTTTCGAGTTCTTCCCAACCAAGACCGACGCCGGTCACGAGAAGCTGATGGGCGTTGCTCGCCAGCTGGCCGCGTACAACCCGGACTTCTTCTCCTGCACCTACGGTGCCGGCGGCTCTACCCGCGACCGCACGTTGAACACCGTGCTGCAGCTGGAAAGCGAAGTGAAAATTCCTGCCGCGCCGCACCTGTCGTGCGTTGGCGACACAAAGGACGAACTGCGCGCCCTGCTGGCCGAATACAAGGCTGCCGGTATCAAGCGCATCGTCGCCCTGCGTGGCGACCTGCCGTCGGGCATGGGCATGGCCAGTGGTGAGCTGCGTTATGCCAGCGACCTGGTCGAGTTCATTCGCCAGGAAACCGGCAACCACTTCCACCTGGAAGTAGCCGCCTATCCGGAAATGCACCCGCAAGCGCGCAACTTCGAAGCCGACCTGGGCAACTTCGTGCACAAGGTCAAGGCCGGCGCCGACAGCGCCATCACCCAGTACTTCTTCAACGCCGACAGCTACTTCTACTTCGTCGAGCGTGCACAGAAAATGGGCGTGGATATCCCGGTGGTGCCCGGCATCATGCCGATCACCAACTACAGCAAACTGGCGCGTTTCTCCGATGCCTGCGGCGCCGAGATCCCGCGCTGGATCCGCAAGCAGCTGGAAGCCTACGCCGACGATACCGCGAGCATCCAGGCCTTTGGCGAAGAAGTCATCACCCGCATGTGCGAGCAACTGCTGCAAGGCGGCGCGCCGGGCCTGCACTTCTACACCCTCAACCAGGCCGAGGCGAGCCTGGCGATCTGGAACAATCTGAAATTGCCACGCTGAAACTTTTTGGCATCATCGGATTCTGAAAGAATTAAGGCTTTAGTCGTAGACTAGGGCCTTATTTTCTTTCTGGCCCTGATAGGTGTCGTTCGCAATGCAACATTTCCTGCCATCTCGCCCTCAGCTCGTGTACCTGGCGTTCGGCCCTGCCACCTATCATCAGGAAGCCTGTTTCAGCATCGTCAGCGCCCTCGCGCACCTGAAGGGCAATGCCACTCAGGCCATCGACATTCAGGTCTATACCGACAATGCCGAGCCCTACGGCAAACTGCCGGTGACCGTCCATCTGCTCGACGAGGCCACCCGCAAGGCCTGGAACCAGCCCCACGGCTATCACTTCCGCAGCAAGCACGTGCTGTTGCGCCAGGTGCTGCAGCAGCATCCTCAGGCTGTACTGATCGACACCGATACCTTCTTCCGCAAGTCGCCGCTGCAACTGTTCCAGCGGGTCAAACCCGGCACGCTGCTGTGCAACGCCATTGGCGCACGCTACGGCGCGAATCAGCAGTGCCTGCTGTACACGAACCTGCTCGGCATTCTCGAATCACGCGGCCTGGCCGACTGCCAGATGCCGCTGGTCAACTCGGGCGTAATCGGCCTGTGTGCCGAAGATACCGACGTGCTGGACCGTTCCATTGCCATGATGGACGAGTTCTACCCGTTGGCCCGCACCGCCTATACCCTGGAAGAGTTCTGCCTGGCGGTGGCCGCTTACCGCAAGATGGAACTGGCCGAATGCACCGACGTGATCCATCACTACTGGAGCCGCAAAGCCCAGTTCCGCGCCAAGATTCAGGCCTGGTTGCGCAAGCACGGTGATAACCCGCTGGGGCCGGCAGCGCTCGCCGATGTGGCATTGGTCAACGACCAACTGCCACGCCCACCGACCTTGCAGCGCTTGGGCTACAAGGCCTTGAGCCTGACCATGCCCAGCCGCGAGCGCCAGTTCGTGCGCGAGCTGCTGTATGGCTGCTACCCCTACCCCAACGAGTTCGATCGCGCCTGTGCATCGGCCTGGTGGGACAAGGCCCTGGAGAACCTCAACGAACGCCACGGGCGCATCGAGCCTGAGCAATTGCGCCAGTGCCTTCGCCACCCGAGCCTGCGCCTGTCACTGGGCGGTCGGCGCAAGGATATCGAGGCACACCTGCTGCGTTCTTCCCATCGCTGAGGCCGAAACCAGGGGCTTTGATCTTCACTGGCCTTGCCTCTGGTGAGCGCGTAATCTCGCGCCATGCCCCACATCGCCCAATTGCTGTGCATCCTGCTGCTCGCCTGCCTGAGCCCGATGGCGCTGGGCGAGCGGCTGCGCCTGGTCAGCGACGACTGGGCGCCCTATGTGTATCGCGATGGCGGCCGGGCCAAAGGGATCGACTACGAAGTCACTACTGAGGTTTTTCGCCGCCTGGGTGTCGAGGTGGACTGGCAGTTCCTGCCGTGGAAGCGCTGCCTTGCCCTGGTGGAACAGGGCCAGGCTGACGGCGTGATGGACATTTTCCAGGTTGAATCGCGCAAGGCGTATTTGGTCTACCCGGCAGAACCCATGTCCGATGTCGAGTTCGTGCTGTATCAGGCCAGCGACCGGCGCCATGCCATCCGCCAGCTGGATGACCTCAGCGGCCTGACCGTAGGCACGTCGCCGGGTTACGCCTACGACAAGGCATTTAATGAGTCCCAGGCATTCCGCCGCGAAACCGCGCCGAGCCACGAAGCCAATTTCGGCAAACTCATTCGTGGGCGCATCGATTTGCTGGTCACCGACCGTCTGGTCGGGCGTTACCTGCGAAAACAGCTTGGCCTCGAACAGCAGGTCGAAGAGCTGCCCCTGATGATCAGCCGTCAGGCGCAATACCTGGGCCTGGCGCGCAAACCCGGGCGCGAACAACTCGCCCAGGCGTATGCCGAAGAACTGCGTCGTTTCAAGCAGGAACCGGCGTTCGAGGCGATTATCGAACACTACATCGGCGACGCAGGCGATCTTGCTGGCGCCGTTGAGCAGCAGGAAAGCAGCACGCTGCGTTAGCTCTGTTATACTCGGGCCTTCCCGCCCGGCTCACGCCCGGACGCTCGGCCTCGCAACAGGCATCCCGATCGGCATCGACGCAACTTAGCGTCCACCTTCCGTTTCCCGGATGTGCAGTGAAAGCCCAGCTGGACCGGACGCGATCGCATCCCTTCGATGCCCGTCGCGCCAGGCAGAATATCCCAACGGGCCCAGCCCACACGAGAACAGGATTGCCCATGTCCTTTGCTTCCCTCGGACTCTCCGAGGCTCTTGTCCGCGCTATCGAGGCAGCGGGCTACACCCAGCCGACCCCGGTGCAACAGCGGGCCATTCCCGCCGTGTTGCAAGGCCGCGACCTGATGGTCGCCGCACAGACAGGTACTGGTAAAACCGGCGGCTTCGCCTTGCCGATCCTCGAGCGCCTGTTCCCGGCCGGCCACCCCGACAAGTCTCAGCGTCACGGCCCGCGCCAGCCGCGCGTTCTGGTCCTGACCCCGACCCGTGAACTCGCCGCCCAGGTACACGACAGCTTCAAGGTATACGCCCGCGACTTGCCACTGGTAAGCGCCTGCATCTTCGGTGGCGTCGGCATGAACCCGCAGATCCAGGCCATTGCCAAGGGTGTCGACGTGCTCGTCGCCTGCCCGGGGCGCCTGCTCGACCTGGCCGGCCAAGGCAAGGTCGACCTGGCCCACGTGGAAATCCTGGTCCTGGACGAAGCCGACCGCATGCTCGACATGGGCTTCATCCATGACGTGAAGAAGGTCCTCGCCCGCCTGCCGGCCAAGCGCCAGAACCTGCTGTTCTCGGCGACCTTCTCCAAGGACATCACCGACCTGGCCGACAAGCTCCTGCACAACCCGGAGCGCATCGAGGTCACCCCGCCGAACACCACCGTCGAGCGTATCGAGCAGCGCGTCTACCGCCTGCCCGCCAGCCACAAGCGCGCCCTGCTGGCGCACTTGATCACGCTGGGTGCCTGGGAACAGGTACTGGTGTTCACCCGCACCAAGCACGGCGCCAACCGCCTGGCCGAATACCTGGAAAAGCACGGCCTGACCGCTGCCGCGATCCACGGTAACAAGAGCCAGAACGCCCGCACCAAGGCCCTGGCTGACTTCAAGGCCAACAGCGTGCGCGTGCTGGTAGCCACCGACATCGCCGCCCGAGGCCTGGACATCGACCAGCTGCCCCACGTGGTCAACTTCGAGCTGCCGAACGTCGAGGAAGACTACGTGCACCGCATTGGCCGTACCGGCCGTGCCGGGCGCTCGGGCGAGGCCATTTCCATGGTCGCGCCGGATGAAGAAAAGCTGCTCAAGAGCATCGAGCGCGTCACCAAGCAGAAGATCCCTGACGGCGACCTGATGGGCTTCGATGCCAGCCAGGTAGAAGCTGAAAAGCCTGAGGTGCGTGAGCGCCAGCAGAACAACGGCCGCGGCGGCCGCAACCAGCAGCAAGCCCGCGGCGAAGGCAGCAAAGACGCCAACGGCGGCCGTAAGGACAAAGGCAAGGACAAAGGCAAGGCCAAGCAGCAGGCTGCTGACAAGCCAGCCGACAAGGAAAAGTCCGGCGATAAGCAACAGCAGCAACGCAAGCCGCGTGACAAGAAACCGCGTCAGCAACAGCAGGCCAGTAACAGCTCTGCACCGAAAGTCGCTGCCGACCGTGATCCGGAAGAGTTTCTGGACGACGATGTCGACAACTTCGGTAACCGCGCCGACTACGTCAGCCCTTACCAGAACGGTAAAGGCCAAGGACGCAACCGCCGTCCGGGTGGTGCAGGCCAGGGCCAAAGCCAGGGCAGCGGCCAGCGCAGCAATAATAGCGGTGGTGGCCAAGGCCAGGGCCGCAATGCTGGCGGCCAGCAGCGCAGCGCCAGCGGCGACAAGCGCCCACGCAACAACAACGGTGGCGGCGCGCGTCGTGACAACAATGGCGGTGGCCGCAACCGTTCGGCCGGGCGTGACGATGCCGCGCGTCAGGAGCCGGCAGTACGCAGCACCCGCGAACAGCACCAGCCAGTGATCATCCGCAAGGAATCCAAGCTCGACCGTTACCCAACGCCAGAGCAGCTGGACGATCTGCCGAGCCGCCCGCGCGGTGAGCGCCCTGCACTGCTCACCCGCAAGGGCTGAGTCGCGCAGCAGGCATAAAAAAACGCCGCCCAATGGGCGGCGTTTTTTTGCCTGAAGCGGCTTACTTCTGCTTCACGCCTTCGAGACTGATATCCAGATCGACGGTCTGCGAAGTCGGGCCTGGGCCTTTGATGCCAAAGTCGTTCAGGTTCAGAGTGGTGGTAGCGTTGAAGCCAGCGCGCTCGCCGCCCCACGGGTCCTTGCCCTCACCATTGAAGGTGGCCTTGAAGGTGACTGGCTTGGTCACACCGTGCATGGTCAGGTCACCAGTCACGTCGGCAGTCTTTTCACCGGTCGACTTGACGGCGGTGGAGACGAATTTGGCGTCGGCGAACTTGCTTACCTCCAGGAAGTCCTTGCTCGCAATGTGCTTGTCACGCTCCGCATGGTTTGACCACAGGCTGGCGGTTTTGACATCGACTTCGATCTTGCTGGCCTCAGGCTTGGCGCTATCCCAAGTGAATTTACCATCGAAGTCCTTGAAGGTGCCGTGGATGAAGCTGTAGCCCAGGTGGCTGATCTTCCAGTCGACGAACGCGTGCTGGCCTTCCTTGTCGATCTTGTACTCGGCAGCCATGGCCTGGCCGGCGGAGAACAGAGCGGTACCGAGCGCCAGAGCGGCAAAAGTCTTTTTCAACATCCTTACTTCCTTCCTATGCAATTGAGGTTGAGAGTCAAGCTTTGCGGCCCAGCATGCGAGTCAGGGTCGCGTCACGGTCGATGAAATGGTGTTTCAGGGCGGCCAGGGCATGCAGCACGGCGAAGATCACCAGGCCCCATGCCAGCCACAGATGAATCACGCCGGCCACGTCCGCCTGGTCAGGCAGGTCGCTGATCAGCGCCGGCACGTCGAACAGGCCGAACACTGGAATACCGACGCCGTCGGCAGTGGAAATCAGGTAACCGGCGATCATGACGGCAAACAGCCCCAGGTACAGCGCCAGATGCCCCAGCTTGGCCGCCATGCGGGTGAATGCCCCATGGTTGGCCGGTGCCGGCGGTGGCGGGGTGATGAAACGCCAGACCACACGCAGCAGCATCACCGCCAGCAACACCAGGCCGATACTTTTGTGCAGGTCAGGGCCGGCCTTGCGCCAAGGGTCGTAGTAGTCGAGACCGACCATCCACAGGCCCAGGCCGAACAGGCCGAAGACTGCCAGTGCAACGCCCCAGTGCAGGACGATGCTGACCACGCCATAGCGAGAAGGTGAATTGCGCAGTTGCATGATGACGTGATTCCCCGTGAAAGCTGTGCACAGACTAACGCGTAACGTATCGAATAAAAGCTTAAAAAACTGCTTTGGATTATCGAAAAATACGATGATTAGTGTGTGAGTTTCCTATTAAGGAAACATTAACAATAGTCGGAGAGTTAAGGGTTTCCAGCCTCTTCAGGGGTAAGACCGCGAAGAGGCCAGCACAGGGATCAGTTTGCCTTGGCCTGGGTATTGTCCACCGGCTTCTTCACTGGCTCGGATTTGACTGTGGCCTTCTTCGGCTCGACCGCCTTTTTCGCCTGTTTCGCCGCAGGTTTGTGCGCCGGCGCATGCTTGGCCGGAGCTGCCTTGGTCGCAGCGGGCTTGGCCGGTTCTTCCTTGGCGACTTCTGCAGCTGCAGGGGCAGCAGGGGCCGCGGCTGGAGCAGGTGCAGGCGCCGGTGCAATTTCCTCGCCCTTGGCAACCGGCGCAGCCTTCACCTCAGGCTTGTCCGAACTACCGAACAGCCGCGAGAAGAAGCCGCCGCTGTCCTTTTTCGCCACTGCGGCACCCGCTGTTGCCGCTGCCGCGACGGTCGCAGCCTTGGCCGGGTCGAACGACTTGCCGGCCAGCAAGTCCTGCACCTGGCTGGCAGCACGCTGGCCGCTGCGCAGGGCGCCTTCGAGGGTGCCTGGGTAAAGCGCATCGGTGTGCTCGCCAGCGAAGGTGATGCGCTGCACCGGGCGCTCCCACAGGCGCCAGTACTTGCTGATCTGCCCCGGGCCGTAAGCCAGGTACGCACCACCGGTACCGGCGTCGACACTGTAACGCTTGACCTCATAACCGGTGAACGCGCCACGGGCTTGTGGATAGAACGCATGCAGGCGGATCAGCACCTGGTCGACCATCTGCTTGTCGCCAAAGGCCTGCAGCAGTCGCGCATTGTCGCCCGAGAGGTTGATCACCACGTTGGCACCGCCCTTGAGCGCCGGCTCGATCCACAGCATGCCGAGACCGGCATTGCTGAAGATTTCACCCGACATGCGCGAGCGGCTTTCCCAGACCGGCTGCTTGAACTTGAGCATCAGCTGGTCGCGCCAGCCGTAGTTGGTGCCTCGGAGCGCTGCCACATGTTGAGTGTCCAGACCTGGGGTGATCTGGATCTTGGCCAGCGCTCGCAGCGGCACCGCCAACACCAGGTAATCGGCCTTGTAGTCCGTGCTGCCGACCTTGACCGTAACGCCATCCTTGTCCTGTACGATCGCCGTGACCGGCGAGCTGGTCTTGATGGTCTTCAGCTGCTTGACGAATGCCTGGGCCAGCACCGGGCTGCCGCCAGGCAGGCGCGCGGCACGCAGGTCGCGATCACTGACGCCGCGGTAGACGCGGTTCTGCTGGGCGAAGTAGAGCAGCGACAGGCGCGATGGCTCGTCATAGCGGGTGCGGATCTGCTGGTTGATCAGCTGACGCGCAGTGGTCGGCAACTGCAGTTTGTCGAGCCAGGTGGACACGTTCATCTGGTCGAGGGCGAACAGGGTGCTGTTCGCCTGCGGGTTGAGCGGGTCGTCGATCGAACGGGCCAGGTCGTCGAGGGTCTTCTCGTAGCGCTTGAGCGCCTCGGCGGTGGCCGGTTGCTTGGTGGCCAGGTCGGTGCCGCTGAAGTACTCACCGTCGATCAGGTAACCCGGGGTACGCACGAACTCCGGCGCGGGCAGTGTTTCAAGCTTGAAACGGTCAAGGTACTGGTTCAGTACCGGCTGGGACTTGGCGTTACCGATCCACTCGCTGGTGGCCAGGCCCGAACGGCCGCCCATGCCTGATTTGGCCTCCAGCAGGGTGACCTGCCAACCCTTGTTCTGCAGCTCATAGGCCGCGGTCAGGCCTGCCAGGCCGCCACCCACCACGATTGCCGAGGGTGTCTTGTCCTTTGCCAGCGCGGCGCCGCTGGACACACCGATCAATACCAACGCGCACAGGCGCACCCAAGCAGCAGCCATGTCGGCGAACTCCGAGTTGAAAAAGCAGGGATGGGAAGAGGCGGGAATGCCCCGAGAGTCGATGCGCTAAGAATACGTCAGGTATCTGGACCCTGCCAGCACAGCGATATCAAGTGCCTTTGGCAACTGGCATTTTTGTCAGTAGTCAGGCCTCTGGCCACTAGATGAAGCTGGCGAAGGTGGCTAAAAAAAACCGACAAAAGGAGCTGCACCATGACCTATGAGGAGCATTTCGCACAGGTAGAAAGCACATTCGCCGCCTGGAATGGACCCGCACCAGGTGCCATTGACTACTAGCGGTTGTCCTGCCCCCTCGCTTTGCTTAGGCTTACGCGGTCAAAGCAGGCAGTAAAGCCAGGAGAAGTGCCCATGGGCCTCAACGATCAGTGGATGCAGCGCGACCTCAAGGTCCTATGGCACCCCTGCACCCAGATGAAAGACCACGAGCAACTGCCACTGATCCCGATCCGGCGCGGCGAAGGCGTGTGGCTGGAGGACTTCGACGGCAAACGCTACCTGGATGCCGTGAGCAGCTGGTGGGTCAACGTGTTCGGCCACGCCAACCCGCGTATCAACCAGCGCATCAAGGATCAGGTCGATCAGCTGGAACACGTGATCCTCGCTGGCTTCAGCCACCAGCCGGTGATCGAGCTGTCCGAGCGCCTGGTGGCCATGACCCCCGCCGGGCTCGACCGAGTGTTCTATGCCGACAATGGTTCGTCGTGTATCGAAGTAGCGCTGAAGATGAGCTTCCACTATTGGCAGAACATCGGCAAACCGGCAAAAAAGCGCTTCGTGACCCTGACCAACAGCTACCACGGCGAGACCATCGCCGCGATGTCGGTCGGCGACGTGCCATTGTTCACGGAAACCTACAAGGCACTGCTGCTCGACACCCTCAAGGTGCCAAGCCCCGACTGCTACCTGCGCCCCGAGGGCATGGGCTGGGAAGAACACTCGCGGAACATGTTCGCCGCCATGGAGCAGACCCTGGCCGAACACCACGAGACAATCTCGGCGGTGATCATCGAGCCGCTGATCCAGGGCGCCGGTGGTATGCGCATGTACCACCCGGTGTACCTCAAGCTGCTGCGCGAAGCCTGCGACCGTTATGACGTGCACCTGATCCACGACGAGATCGCCGTCGGTTTCGGCCGCACCGGCACCATGTTCGCCTGCGAGCAAGCCGGCATCCGCCCGGACTTCCTGTGCCTGTCCAAGGCGCTGACCGGTGGCTACCTGCCGCTGGCCGCCTGCCTGACCACCGACAAGGTGTACCAGGCCTTCTACGACGATTACCCGACCCTGCGCGCGTTCCTTCACTCGCATAGCTACACCGGCAACCCGCTGGCCTGCGCCGCGGCTCTGGCGACGCTGGACATCTTCGAGCAGGACAATGTGATCGAGGCCAACAAGGCCCTGGCCACGCGCATGGCCAGCGCCACCGCGCACCTGGCCGATCACGCCCACGTCGCCGAGATCCGCCAGACCGGCATGGCCCTGGCCATCGAGATGGTCCAGGACAAGGCGACCAAGGCTGCCTATCCGTGGCAGGAGCGTCGTGGCCTGAAAGTGTTCAAGCACGCCCTGACCCGCGGCGCCCTGCTGCGCCCCTTGGGCAGCGTGGTGTACTTCCTGCCGCCGTACGTGATTACCCCGGAGCAGATCGACTTCCTCGCCGAAGTGGCCAGCGAAGGCATCGACATTGCCACTCGCGACAGCGTCAGCGTCGCCGTGCCGGCCAACTTCCACCCCGACTTCCGCGACCCGGGCTAGTAAACCTGCAAGCCCACCGCCGCCATGTGATCCTACTCCGTCCGAGCTGAACCATGAGACTGTCCCGCTTCTTCATCGACGCCCCCCTGAGCCTTGGCGAGCACGACCTGCCCGAAGCCCAGGCCCATTACATCGGCCGCGTTCTGCGCATGGCCCCTGGCGACGCCGTGCAACTGTTCGATGGCAGTGGCCAGGAATACCTCGGCCAACTGCTCGAAGTCGGCAAGAAGGTGGTACGCGTCAGCCTCGACCAGGCCCTCGCCGGTCAGCCCGACTCACCGCTTCACGTCCACCTCGGCCAGGGCCTGTCCCGCGGCGAACGCATGGATTGGGCGATCCAGAAGGCCACCGAGCTTGGCGCCAACGCAATCACCCCGGTCGTCAGTGAACGCTGTGAAGTGCGCCTGAAGGACGAGCGTGCCGACAAGCGCCTGGCCCACTGGCGCCAGGTGGCGATCAGCGCCTGTGAACAATGCGGCCGCTCGACCCTGCCGGTCATTCATCCACCGGTGACCCTGGCCGAATGGCTCAAGAGCACCGAAGCCGACCTCAAACTGGTCCTGCATCCGGTCGCCGAGCCACTGACCAGCCATGACAAGCCGGCAACGCTGGCCTTCCTGATCGGCCCGGAAGGTGGCCTGAGCGAGGCAGAAGTCGAACAGGCCAAGGCTGCGGGCTTCCATGCCGCACGCCTCGGGCCGCGGGTATTGCGTACCGAGACAGCGCCGGTGGTGGCGCTGTCGGTAGCGCAGCAGTTGTGGGGTGATTTTTCGTAAACAAAAAGCTAACGCACGTACAGCGACACCGCCACGAAGTGCATCAGGCTGCCGGCAATCACGAACAGGTGCCAGATGCCGTGCCAGTGGCGGAAACGGCTGTCGAAGGCGAAGAAGATGATGCCCACGGTGTAGAACACGCCGCCGGCCGCCAACCAGGTGAAACCGGCGGTGCCAAGGCTGTTCAACAGTGGCTTGACCGCCACCAGTACGATCCAGCCCATCACCGCATAGATGATGATCGACAGGATACGCGCTTCCGAGCGCGGCTTGATCTCCTGCAGCATGCCGATCACCGCCAGCCCCCAGACCACGCCGAACAGGCTCCAGCCCCAGGGCCCGCGCAGGCTGACCAGGCAGAATGGGGTGTAGCTGCCGGCGATCAACAGGTAGATCGACAGGTGATCGAGCTTGCGCATGATCACCTTCGCCCGCCCGCGGGTGCTGTGGTAAAGGGTGGAAATGCTGTAGAGCAACAGCAAGGTGCTGCCGTAGATGGAGAAACTGACGATCTTCCAGGGGTCGCCCTGCAGGCCCGCGACGACGATCAGCCAGATGGCACCAATACAGGCCAGGACGGCACCGACCAGGTGGGTCCAGGCATTGAAGCGTTCACCGTAGTACATGCAAACACAGACCTCCCGAAGCGGACTGGGTTCATTACAGCTTCCATTCCTGCCTCATCCTAGCCAAGGGCAGGTTGCAGTTCAGCGTCACGCACCAATCTTTCCAGGCCGGCCAGGTCCGGCACCCGCGCCACCTGTTCGCCCACCTGTACGGCGGCCAGCTCCAGGCTGCCCAGCGGCACATCCACATAATTGAGCTGGCTGTCCAGCTTGCACGAGCGTGGAATGTCCTGCAGCAGCACTGCCAGGTAACGCAAACCGGTATCCCCCAGCGCATTCAGCACCACGATCCGCGCCCGCTCGCCACACGGTGTCTCACCACCACAGGCTGCCTCGAAACCGATCAACGGCAGATGCTGCTGCCGCCAGTCGATCCACCCCAGGTGCCAGGGCGGATCGCCGGGTTCACACACCAGGTTGCGCTGGCCGATCAGTTCGACCACGGCGACGTTGGGCAACACCAGGGTGCGGTCACCCAGCGGCAGCAACAGGCCGGTCAGGCTGCTGCGCTGCCCTGCAATCAGTTCAAGCATGGGTCTGGCTCCAATGGGCGATGCTCTGCAGCAGTACCGACTCCTGATAGGGTTTGCCCAGGTAATCGTTGACGCCAATGGCCATGGCACGGTCGCGGTGCTTCTGCCCGGTGCGCGATGTGATCATGATGATTGGCAGGTCTTTCAGACGCTCGTCGCGGCGAATGCGGGTGGCCACTTCGAAGCCATCCATGCGCGGCATCTCGATGTCCAGCAACAGCACGTCAGGGCGGTGCTCTTCCAGCAGGGCCATGGCATCGACCCCGTCCTTAGCCGTCATCACACTCATGCCATGGCGTTCCAGCAGGCGGCTGGTGACCTTGCGCACGGTGACCGAGTCGTCCACTACCATTACCAGCGTGGCCCGCCGCGGTGCCGGGCCGAACAGGGTCCGCTGCACCCCGCTGCCACCGGGCAGACGCGCCAACCGCCGCTGCTGGCCGCGCAGCTGGCCCAGCAGGTCGAGGATCAGCACCACCCGGCCATCACCGAGCAAGGTCGCACCCGACAAGCCCGCCACGGCGGCGAACTGCGGGCCAAGGCTCTTCACCACGATCTCGCGGCTCGGCGACAGGCTGTCTACCTGGATGGCGAACGACTGCTCCTGGGAGTGCAGCAGCAACACCGGCAATGGCACGCTTTGCCCCAACAGCACCGGGCGCGGCAGCCCCTGCAGCAGTTCCCCCAAGTAACGCAAGGCGTACTCGTGGCCGCCATACACATAACGCGGGGCATCCAGCTGGTAACAGGCGGCCAGCTCGGCAGGTGGCACGCGCACGATGCCCTCGATGGTGTTGAGCGGAATGGCGTACTGCTCCTCGCCCAGGTGCACCATCAAGGCCCGATTGATCGACACGGTGAACGGCAGGCGGATCAGGAAGCGCGCGCCCTTGCCCAAGGCCGACTCGATGGTCATCGAACCGCCCAGCTGCTTGACCTCTTCGTGCACCACGTCCATGCCCAGGCCGCGCCCGGAAATCTGGGTGATCTTCTCTGCCGTGGAAAAGCCTGGGCGCAGGATGAACTGCAGGATCTCGTGGTCGCTCAGTTGTGCCTGCGGGTCCAGCAGGCCGCGCTTGATCGCCTTGCGCCGTACCGCTTCCAGCGGCACACCGGCGCCGTCATCGGTCATCTCGATGACGATGTCGGCGCCCTCATGCAGCAAGTTCAGGTGAATGGTGCCCTGCTCCGGCTTGCCTGCGGCCAGGCGTACCTCACGTGCTTCCAGGCCATGGTCGACGGCATTGCGCAGCATGTGCTCCAAAGGCGCGACCATGCGTTCGAGCACGCTGCGGTCCAGTTCGCCCTCGGCGTTGCCGACCACCAGCTCGACCTGCTTGCCCAGCTCGCTGGCCACCTGACGCACCACCCGCTGCAAGCGCGGTACCAGGCGCTCGAACGGCACCATCAGGGTCGCAGTCAGGCCCTCCTGCAGTTGGCTGTTCACCCGCGCCTGTTGCTGCAGCAGGCTGTAGGCTTCCTGGGCGCGCTGGGTGAGGGTTTCCTTGAGGTCGAGCAGGTCGGAGGCCGACTCGAACAGTGCCCGCGACAGCTGCTGGAGCTGCGAATGACGGTCCATCTCCAGCGGATCGAAGTCTTCGTAGGCATCCCCCTCGAACGCCTGCCGGCTGCTGATCCGCCCCTGGGTCTCGATGTCCAGGCGCAGCAGCTGGTCGCGCATGCGCTCCAGGGTGGTTTCCATCTCGTTGAGGGCGAACTGGGCGTCGTTGACCTGCTGTTCGATACGGCCACGAATGATCGAATGCTCACCGGCCAGGTTACCCAGGTCGTCGAGTAGCTCGGCATCGACCTTGACCATGTCGCCAGCCGCCCGCTCCGGTGCCGTAGCCGGTACTTCGGAGGGCGCGGCGTCGGCCTGGGCTTGGCCGGCTGCGCTGTCGGTCAGCGCGGCGCTGCTGAAGTTGCGGATGTAGTCGATCAGCGCAGTGGCGGCATGCAACGGCTGGCCCAGGCGCACGGCGTCGAGCATGTGCGCCAGGCGGTCATGGCAGTTCTGCAGCAGCGCGAACAGCGGCCCGCTCGGCGGCAGGCGGCCCGCGGCGAGCAGTTCGTAGAGGAATTCCAGTTCATGGGCCAGGTCGCCGATGGCGCTGATCTCGACCATGCGCGCACCGCCCTTGAGGGTATGCAGGTCACGCAACAGGTTCTCCACCTCGACGCTGCTGCGCGGGTCGGCCTGCCAGCGCGCCAGGGCGGCGGCGGCGCTTTCGACGATGTCCGAGCTTTCTTCGAGGAAGACTTCCAGCAATTCCTTGTCGCCTGGGCTGTCGGGCTCGTCATCGTGCTCCAACGCACCAGGTAGCGGCATTACCGCATCAGGGCTTACCAGGCCGGTGGCCTCCGGAGCCAGCGCGCCATCCAACAGTTCGCGCAGGGCGTCGACGCTGTCAGGCCGGGGGCTGATTTCCTGCTCGGCAGCCACTTCGTCGAGCATGTCCAACAGGGCTTCATGGGCTTGCTGGGCAACGCTGAAGAAGCGCGGGCTGGCGCCCAGGCTGCCCTCTTCCACGGCGCCGTAGAGGTCGAGCAGCGCTTCGCAGACGGCATCCATCTGCCACAGGTCGGCCAGGTGCGCAGCGTGGCCAAGGCTGGTCAGCTCGTCGAGCAAGGTATCCAGAGGCTCGCGCTGACCGGGCTGCTGTTGCCAACGTGACAGCAGCGACTCGGCATCCAGCAGGATATCCATGGCCTGGGCCAGGAAACTGGCGATCAGCTGCGGGTCACGCTTGCCATGGCGGGTGTGCTGAGGCTCGGCATGCAGGCTGGCCAGGCGCAGATCAACCGCCTCGCCAACCTGCTCGATCAGCTGGGCCGCGCCCGGGATGGCGGCCAACGGTGTACTGCCCAACTGCGCCAAGCCCTGCAGGAACAGGCCATGGGCGGTTTGCAGCCATTGCATCTCCGCCGCCTGCAACGTCAGCTGGTGCCCCCGGTACTCGCGCACCAGGCGGTCGAAGGCAGTGGCCAGCTCGGCAATCGGCATGACCCCGGCCATGGCTGCGCTGCCCTTGAGGGTGTGCAAGGCGCGCTGCAGGCTGTCGCTGACTTCGCTGCCCTGGCCGTCGGCGCCATGCAGAAAGCCTTCCAGGCTGGCCAGGTGGCCTTGTGCTTCGTTGCGGAAGATATCCAGCAACTGCGGGTCCAGGCCATCGATATCGGCGCTGACCGGAGTGTCGTTCTCGGCCAGGGCGTGCAGGTGGCTCGCCAGTTGTTCGATCTCGGTCAATTGCGGCAACTGGCCAGCGGCAAAGTCAGCCAGCAGATCCGGCAGATGGACGAATACCTGCTGCAACGCCACCGCGCCCTCCGGGGTCAGGGCGATACGCCCCTCCAGCACCCGGTTGAGCAGGTGCTCAGCGCCCCAGGCCAGCTCGGCCACCGCCTCGGCATGCACCATGCGCCCGCTGCCCTTGAGCGTATGCAGGTCGCGGCGCACTTCGATCAGGGCGTCGCGCAGGCTGTTGTCGGCGCGCCAGCGCAGCCAGTGGCGCTCGATTTCCGGCAGCAACTCGCCGGCCTCTTCGAGGAACACCTCACGCAATTCATCATCGATGCCATCGCTGCCATCCTGCGCCTGGGACGGGTCCGCATGGGTACACTGCACACCGAGCTTCGTCAGGCTGGCACGGGCCATGTCGAGAAACGGTTGAGCATCGGCCAACGGGTCGGCGACGCGCCATTGCAAGTAGCACTCGACGGCACAGAGGGAGTCGGCCAGATGGCTCAGTTCGTCCGCTGGCGGCTCCACTTCCAGGTGCTGCAACCAGCCCTGTACATAGCCTGCGCAGCCGGCAAACACTTCGGCAGCGGCTGGCAGCATCAGCATCGCCAACGCGCCGCGCACTTGCTGCAGCAGCCCCGGCAGTGGCTGCAGGCGCTGGCGCGGCCAGCCGGACTCCAGGCAATCTCCAATCAGGTCCTTGGCCTGCTGCAGCACAGACAATGATTCCTGCAGCACCAACTGGCGAATCTCGGCCAGGTCAGAACCGGGCAGGCCGCCCTGCCCGCCCTCCTCCAGTGGCAGGACCATGCCGTTGAGCGTGGCCTCCACATACAGCAGGGCGCCGGCCACATCCATCAAGACCGCGTCGTCCGCCGTGCGCTCACCCTGGGCCAATGCCTGCAGCGCCAGCACTTGGTCGATGATCACCCGGCGAGGTTGCTGGAAGCCCAGCACTGCAAGGGTGTCGGCAACATGGCGCAATGGCGCGAGCAGCGCCTCCAGCTCCTCACTGTGCTGGCGGTCGCCGCGCACGAACTGGTCCAGACGCTCCTTGATCCGCATCAGGTCGTCGCACAGGGCGCTGACCACAGAACGCAGGGCATCACGCCCCGGCCCGGCCTGCATCTGTTCCCGCCAGTTGCCCAGCGACAAGTCGAGGTTGGCCAGGTCATCGGAACCGGCAAAGCGCTGCGCGGCGCCGCTGATCAGGCTGGCCTGGGCCAGGGGCTCGACGCCACGGCAGGCACGCAGCTGGTTGAGCAGCGGCAGCATCACCAGTGGCAGGTCATGGCGTGCACCACGCAACCTTTCCAGATACGACGGCAGTTGCTCCAAGCCACGGAACAACGGCCCCAGGCAGTCACCGCGGGGGCTCACCTGGCCCTCGGCCAGGGCCTTGGCCAGCAGCTCAAGTTCTTCGGCCAGGCGTGTGGCGCCGCGCAGTTCGAGCATGCGCAGGCAGCCATGCACCTGATGCAGGTTATCCACAACGAACGCCAGCATCGACAAGTCGTCGGTCTCGCCGGCAAAGCGCTCCAGGGCCTGACGGGCCTGGCTCAGGCAATCGAGGATGGCGGCCCGGGTCCAGGCCAGGGCCACGGTATCGTGGCGCTCGGGGCTTACGACGGCAGAAGCCATGAATTTTCCTCAGCTTCGCTCGGCGGGAGCCGGCAGGGTGAAACCGGAGACCGAGCGGCGCATCTCGCTGGCCATCCGCGCCAGGTGGCGGATGCTGTCGGCGGTGGCGCCGGAACCGGCGGAGGTCTGCGCGGTGATCTGCTGGATCACCGCCATGGTGTGGGAAATCTGCCCCGCCGAAGAAGTCTGCAACTGGGCTGCATCGGAGATGCTGTGGATAAGTTCGGCGAGGTTCTGCGATACGCCCTCGATCTCGGCCAGCGCCACGCCGGCATCCTGGGCCAGGCGCGCACCGCGCACCACCTCGGCGGTGGTCTGCTCCATGGAGATCACCGCCTCGTTGGTGTCCGCCTGGATGGTCCGCACCAGCGCTTCGATCTGCCGGGTCGCCGAGGACGAGCGCTCGGCCAGGCGCTGCACCTCGTCGGCGACCACAGCGAAACCGCGGCCGGCCTCACCCGCCAGCGAGGCCTGAATTGCCGCATTGAGGGCCAGGATGTTGGTCTGGTCGGCAATGTCGTCGATCAGGCTGACGATGTCGCCGATTTCCTGGGAAGACTCGCCCAGGCGCTTGATCCGCTTGGCGGTGTCCTGGATCTGCTCGCGGATGTTGTCCATGCCGTTGATGGTGTTGTGCACCACCTCGTTGCCCTTGTTGGCGATCGCCACCGAGCGCTCGGCGACCTTGGCTGACTCATAGGCGTGGGCGGAAACCCGGTCGATTGATTCGACCATGTCGCCGACTGCTTCGGACGCCTCGCTGATCTGTTCGGCCTGGTGCTCCGAGGCCTTGGCCAGCTGGCGCGCGGTGTTCTGCGTGTCTTGCACGGCAGCGGCGACCTGCTCGGCGCTGTGGTTGATGGTGGCCACCAGGTCGCGCAGCTGGTCGACCGAGTAGTTGATCGAGTCGGCGATGGCGCCGGTGAAGTCTTCGGTCACCGACACAGTGACGGTCAGGTCGCCGTCGGCCAGCTCTTCGATTTCATCGAGCAGGCGCATGATCGCCTGCTGGTTGCGTTCGTTCTTTTCGGCGGTTTCATGCAACTGGCGGTGAGTGGTGCGGACCATCACCAGGCCGATCAGGATGATCGAAGCCAGCGCCAGCAGGCCCAGCGCATAACCGCCGACGGTATCCAGGGTGCGGCCGCTGGCCAGGTTCTCGAACCCGTTGGCCAGGTGCGAGGCCTCATCCAGCAGCGTCTGCGACAGGCTGAAGATGTTGCCGGCCGCTTCGCGCACGCGGAACAGCTCGGGCGATGTTTCGAGGATTTCATCGACCGAACCGGCCACGAACTGGAACAACTCGGCGATTTCCGCCAGGCGCGCGCGGGCATCAGCGTCCTCGACGCGGGTCACCTGGATGGCCGGGTTGCCGCCCAGCATGCCCTCGAGCACCTGGCCGAAGCGGCTGGCATCGCGGCCAAAGGTATCGGCGGCCTGCGCCGCCGCGTCGTCGCCGGCCAGAACGGTGTTGACCGAACCGAGAATGCGCTCGGCCAGCAGCAGCTGGCGCTGGGCGACGACCACCTGGTTGGCCGGTGCACCGCTTTGCAACAGGATCTCGACCACCTTCTCGTATTCGACCTGCAGCTGCGGCACGGTTTCGGCGAGGGTCGCCGCCACTTGATGCAACGACAGCACGGTCTGTTCGCTGGCCAGGATGGTGTCGGTGTTCTTGCGCAGGTTTTCCCAGTCCTGGCGCACCGCCTCCATTTCATCGCGGACTGCGGCCGGCGCCGCAGGCAGGCCGGTGGACTTGTCGCCTTCGCGCAGGTAGCCCCAGCGCCGCTCGAAATCGTTGCGCGCATCCGACAGCAGCTTGAACGCCAGGGCCTTGCCTGCCGCGGCCTCGGTGGCGTTCTTGGCGATGCGCTGGGACAACACCCGCAGCTCACCGGCGTGGCCGATGTACTGCTTGTCGTGATTGGCCTGAGTATTGAGGTAAGCGAAGTTGGCGAACAACAGGATGATCGACAGGATCAGGATCACGAACAGCACGGTGATCTGCACGATGCTGCGCGTGCGTGGGGTCATGCTGGCGGGGGCGACGGGTGTGGCCGGCTTGTTCACGTTTGAAAATCCTATAGCGCCACGTCAAGAAAACCCGGCGCCTGGGCCAGGGCGAAGGGGCTGAAGATCGCCCAGTTGCGTTCACGCGGGAAGTGCCCCTGCACGAAGCGGGTAGCAGCTCGCAGCAGCGGTTGCGGTGGCGACAGCTCCAGGCTGCTCAGGGCGAAATGCTGCAAGCCCAGCACCTCGTCGACCAACAGGCCGACGAACAGGTCTTCGTGGTCCAGCACCAGCACCCGCCGCTGCTTGCCTGGCGCAGCAGGGCCAAGGCCGAAGAAACTGCTCAGGTCCATCACCGGCAGCAGCCGGCCGCGCAGGTTGGCCACGCCGCACACCCACGGCTGCACGCCAGGCACGCGGCTGCTGCGCGGCTCGCGCAGCACCTCGGCGACCTCGCCCATGGGCGCGACGAACCACTGCCCGGCAATGCGAAAGCCGATGCCGCTCCATTGCTGCAGGCGGGTGTCCTGCAGCGGCTGGTCGGCCACCAGCAGGCGGCAGCGCCGGTCGATGTCCAGCAACAGCTCGAAGGCGGTCAGCGACGCGCCTTGCGGGCGGGTGGTCAAGCGCCCAACACTTCTTTGAGCTTGGCGATCAGCGCTTCCTCTTCCACCGGTTTAGTCAGGAAGTCACGGGCACCCTGGCGCGTGGCCCAGATGCGGTCGGTTTCCTGGTCCTTGGTGGTCACTACCACCACCGGGATGGCGCTGGTTTCCGGGTCCTTGCTCAGCTGGCGGGTGGCCTGGAAGCCGTTCATGCCGGGCATGACGATGTCCATCAGCACCGCGTCAGGCTTTTCCTGGCGGGCCAGGGCCACGCCGTCGGCACCGTTGTTGGCCTTGAGCACCTGGTGACCGTGTTTTTCCAGCCATTCGGTCAATCTGTACATCTCTGTCGGCGAGTCGTCGACAATCAGAACGCGGGCCATGCTGTTTCCCCATCAGGAAATTGAAGGCCGCGCCAGCGCGGCGCGGTCAGGGTGAGGATTGTTCGGGCGCGGCGAAACCAGGCACATGGGCCCTGATCGCGTCGAGCAGTTCTTCCTTGCTGAATGGTTTGGTCAGGAACTGGTCGGAGCCGACCACCCGGCCGCGGGCCTTGTCGAACAGGCCGTCGCGAGACGACAGGAGAATCACCGGGATGTCCTTGAAGGCACTGTTGTGCTTGATCACCGCGCAAGTCTGATAACCGTCCAGACGGGGCATCAGCACGTCGACGAAGATGATCTGTGGCTGGTGGTCGATGATCTTGGCCAGGGCATCGAAGCCGTCACTGGCGGTGATCACCTCGCAGCCCGCTTCGCCGAGCAACATCTGCGCGGTGCGGCGGATCGTGCGGGAATCGTCGATCACCATCACCTTCAGGGGCTGTTCCATAAGTCGCGCTACCATCGCTGCACTGTGTGGGCGGCAAGCCACGGATGGCTTGACGCTTGAAGCTGAGGGCATTTTTAGCACACTCCGCAGGCCCGTTCCATCTGCCACCCCCTTGACCCGCGGCGTTCACGGCGCCACCCTGAGCCACTTTTCTTTCGATTCACCGCGGCCACGGGCCGCCAAGAGGAACCACCCCATGAGCGTTCGCCTCGGCATTGTCATGGACCCGATCGCGTCCATCTCCTACAAGAAGGACAGCTCGCTGGCCATGCTGCTGGCCGCCCAGGCCCGTGGCTGGGAGCTGTTCTACATGGAGCAGCGCGACCTGTACCAGGGCGAAGGCAAGGCCCGCGCACGCATGCGCCCGCTGAAAGTGTTCGCCGACCCGGCACACTGGTTCGAGCTGGGCGAAGAGCAGGACAGCCCGCTGGCCGAGCTGAACGTGATCCTGATGCGCAAGGACCCACCGTTCGACATGGAGTTCGTCTACAGCACTTACCTGCTGGAGCAGGCCGAGAGCGAAGGCGTGTTGGTGGTGAACCGCCCGCAGAGCCTGCGTGACTGCAACGAAAAACTGTTCGCCACGCTGTTCCCTCAGTGCACCCCGCCTACTCTGGTCAGCCGTCGCCCGGACATCATCCGCGAATTTGCGGCTCAGCACGGTGACGTGATTCTCAAGCCGCTGGATGGCATGGGCGGCACGTCGATCTTCCGTCACCGGGTGGGCGACCCCAATCTGTCGGTGATCCTCGAGACCCTGACCGCCCTGGGTGCCCAGCAGATCATGGCGCAGGCCTACCTGCCGGCCATCAAGGACGGCGACAAACGCATCCTGATGATCGACGGCGAGCCAGTCGATTACTGCCTGGCCCGTATTCCGGCCAGTGGCGAGACCCGTGGCAACCTGGCTGCTGGTGGCCGCGGCGAAGCCCGCCCACTGACCGAGCGTGACCGCTGGATCGCCGCCCAGGTCGGCCCGACCCTGCGTGAAAAGGGCCTGCTGTTCGTCGGCCTCGACGTGATCGGCGACTACCTCACCGAAATCAACGTCACCAGCCCAACCTGCATCCGCGAGATCGACGCGGCCTACAACACCGATATCGGTGGCAGGCTGATGGATGCCATTGATCGCCAGCTCAAGGCGCGCTGACCGCCGACGCGGAGCAAATGCGCGGAGTGGGGTATGATGCCGGTCCTTTTCGACTGAGCTGCTGCCCCGCCCTGCGGTTGCTGGATACCTGATGACGCTGCCTGCCGACATCCCTTCCGACCTGCTGCCACCGCGCGTTCGCCCGGTGGACCGGCTTGGCTTTACCCTGTTCCTGGCTGCCTTGGTGCACCTGGCGCTGATCCTTGGCGTCGGCTTTACCGTGGTCAAACCGGCGGAAATCCGCCAGACCATGGACATCACCCTGGCCACCTTCAAAAGCGAGAAAGCGCCGAAGAAGGCTGATTACCAGGCTCAGGCCAACCAGCAAGGCAGCGGTACCCTGGAAAAGAAAGCCGTGCCGACCACCACCGAGGTGGCGCCGTTCCAGGACACCAAGATCAACAAGGTCACCCCGCCGCCTGCGGCCAAGCCGGAGGTAGCACCACCGCCAGTGCCGGAGAAGTCCGCAGTGGCGACCAAGGCGCCGAAAGCGCAGAAGGTCGAGCCCAAGCCCAAGGAAAGCAAGCCAAAGCCGGCGGCGGCCACGCCGGACTTCGACAGTTCGCAACTGTCGAGCCAGATCGCCAGCCTTGAGGCAGAGCTTTCCAACGAACAGCAGATGTACGCCAAACGCCCGAAGATTCACCGCCTCAATGCGGCTTCGACCATGCGCGACAAGGGCGCCTGGTACAAGGAAGAGTGGCGCAAGAAGGTCGAGCGAGTAGGTAACCTGAACTACCCCGACGAGGCACGCCGGCAGCAGATTTACGGCAACTTGCGGATGATGGTGTCGATCAACCGCGATGGCTCGCTGTACGAGGTGCTGGTGCTGGAATCGTCCGGGCAGCCGGTGCTGGACCAGGCGGCCCAGCGCATCGTACGTCTGGCAGCACCGTTTGCGCCGTTTACCGGGGACCTGGCCGAGTTCGACCGGCTGGAGATCATCCGCACCTGGCGCTTTGCCCGTGGTGACCGTCTGTCCAGTAATTGAGTATTGACGCCGGGCTTGCCGGATGTGGTTGCGCTCGATCTCACAGGCGCCAAAACCCTCACGACAGACCCCAACCAGACGACACAATTGCGCACCTTGTCAGCCTCGCCACCTAGCGCCACACTATCTCCCATGAAAATCCTCACCCCGAGCTACCTCAAGCATCAGTTCCTGATCGCCATGCCGCACATGGCCGATCCGAACTTCGCCCAGACCCTCACGTACATCGTCGAGCACAACGCCAATGGCGCCATGGGCCTGGTGGTCAACCGACCGCAGGAGCTGAACCTGGCCGACATTCTCGAGCAGTTGCGGCCAGACGAACTGCCGCCGGCCAGCACCTTGCAGGTGCCGATCTACCAGGGTGGCCCAGTGCAGACCGACCGTGGTTTCGTGCTGCACAGCAGCGAATGCAGCTTCCAGGCCACCGTGGCCCTGGAAGGGCTGTCGCTGACCACCTCGCAGGACGTGCTGCTGGCCATCGCCGCCGGAGTCGGGCCGAAACAAAGCCTCATCACGCTCGGCTATGCCGGCTGGGAAGCGGGCCAACTGGAAGCCGAACTGGCCGACAACGCCTGGCTCAACTGCCCGTTCGACCCAGAGATCATTTTCGGCCTGGCCAGCGACCTGCGCCTGGACGCCGCCGCCGCCAGCCTGGGGATCAACCTCAGCCTGCTGACCAGCCAGGCGGGGCACGCCTGATGAGCGAACTGCGTTTACTGCTGGGCTTCGACTACGGTACCAAACAGATCGGCGTGGCCGTGGGCCAAGTGGTGACCGGCCAAGCCCGCGAACTGTGCACCCTGAAGGCGCAAAACGGCGTGCCGGACTGGGCCCAGGTGGAAAAGCTCATCGCTGAATGGAAGCCCGACGCCATCGTCGTCGGCCTGCCGCTGAACATGGATGGCACACCGAGCGAAATGAGCGAGCGCGCGGAAAAGTTCGCCCGCCGCCTCAATGGCCGCTTCAACCTGCCGGTGCACACCCACGACGAACGCCTGACCACCTTCGAGGCCAAAGGTGAGCGCCTGGCGCGTGGCGGCCAGCGCGGCAGCTACCGTGACAACCCGGTCGACGCCATCGCCGCCGCCCTGCTGCTGCAAGGCTGGCTGGAGGCCAATACCTGATTTTTCCCGCGTTTACGTCGGGGCTATCACAACGCCTCCGGCGCCCCCAGGAGATACGCAATGAGCCTACCCAATCCCGCCGACCTGATCCGGCAGATGGCCGTCGACCTTCGCGCCCATCTGACCCGCCGCAACATCTCCGAGCCGCGCTTCATCGGCATCCGCACCGGCGGCGTCTGGGTTGCCCAGGCCCTGCAGGAGGAAATGGCCGACCAGAGCCCGCTCGGTACCCTGGACGTGTCGTTCTATCGTGATGATTTCAGCCAGAACGGCCTGCACCCGCAGGTACGCCCATCGGAGCTGCCGTTCGAGGTCGAAGGCCAGCACCTGGTGCTGATCGACGACGTGCTGATGAGCGGCCGCACCATTCGCGCCGCACTCAACGAACTGTTCGATTACGGCCGCCCGGCCAGTGTCACCCTGGTCTGCCTGCTCGACCTGGATGCCGGCGAACTGCCCATCCGCCCCAATGTACTCGGCGCCACCCTGTCACTGGCGGCCCATGAACGGGTAAAATTGACCGGACCCGCACCGCTCGCCCTCGAGCGCCAGGACCTCGCCACCGCTTCCGCCCTTTAAGAGTCCCCTCGCGATGACGCCAATCGACGCCAAGCGCCCGCTGCAGCTCAATGACCAGGGCCAGCTGCGCCACTTCCTCTCGCTCGACGGTTTGCCCCGCGAACTGCTCACCGAGATCCTCGACACCGCCGACTCGTTCCTCGAAGTCGGCGCACGGGCCGTGAAGAAAGTCCCGTTGCTGCGCGGCAAGACCGTGTGCAACGTGTTCTTCGAGAACTCGACCCGTACCCGCACAACCTTCGAGCTGGCCGCGCAGCGCCTGTCGGCCGACGTGATCAGCCTGAACGTGTCGACCTCCTCGACCAGCAAAGGCGAGACTCTGTTCGATACCCTGCGCAACCTCGAAGCCATGGCCGCCGACATGTTCGTCGTGCGCCACTCCGACTCCGGCGCCGCGCACTTCATCGCCGAGCATGTGTGCCCGGACGTCGCCGTGATCAACGGCGGTGACGGCCGCCACGCGCATCCGACTCAGGGCATGCTCGACATGCTGACCATCCGCCGCCACAAAGGCAGCTTCGAGAACCTCTCGGTGGCGATCGTCGGCGACATCCTGCACTCGCGCGTGGCCCGCTCCGACATGCTCGCGCTGAAGGCGCTGGGCTGTCCGGACATCCGCGTGATCGGCCCGAAAACCCTGATCCCGATCGGTATCGAGCAGTACGGCGTGAAGGTCTACACCGACCTCGCCGAAGGCCTCAAGGACGTCGACGTAGTGATCATGCTGCGCCTGCAGCGTGAGCGCATGGCCGGCGGCCTGCTGCCTAGCGAAGGCGAGTTCTACCGCCTGTTCGGCCTGACCACCGCACGCCTGGCCGGGGCCAAGCCGGACGCCATCGTCATGCACCCGGGGCCAATCAACCGCGGCGTGGAAATCGAATCGGCGGTGGCCGACGGCAAACACTCGGTGATTCTCAACCAGGTTACCTACGGCATCGCCGTACGCATGGCCGTGCTGTCCATGGCCATGAGCGGGCAGAACGCGCAACGTCAATTCGACCAGGAGAACGCCCAGTGACCATCAGTATTCTTGGCGCCCGAGTCATTGACCCTGCCAGCGGCCTGGACCAGGTCACCGACCTGCACCTGGACGGTGGGCGCATCGCGGCCATCGGCGCCGCCCCGGCCGGTTTCAGCGCCAGCCGCACGATCGAAGCTGACGGCCTGATCGCCGCACCCGGCCTGGTCGATCTCGGTGTCTCGCTGCGCGAGCCGGGCTACAGCCGCAAGGGCTCCATCGCCAGTGAAACCCGCGCCGCCGTGGCCGGTGGCGTAACCAGCCTGTGCTGCCCACCGCAGACCAAGCCTGTGCTGGATACTTCGGCAGTGGCCGAGCTGATCCTCGACCGCGCCCGCGAAGCGTCCAACAGCAAGGTCTACCCGATCGGCGCCCTGACCAAGGGCCTGGAAGGCGAGCAGCTGGCCGAACTGGTTGCCCTGCGCGACACCGGTTGCGTGGCCTTCAGCAACGGCCTGAAGGAAATCCCCAACAACCGTACCCTGGCCCGTGCCCTGGAGTACGCTGCTACCTTCGACCTGACCGTGGTGTTCCACTCTCAGGACCGTGACCTGGCGCAGGGCGGCCTGGCCCACGAGGGCGCCATGGCCAGCTTCCTCGGCCTGCCCGGCATCCCCGAGACCGCCGAAACCGTGGCCCTGGCGCGCAACCTGCTGCTGGTGGAACAGACAGGCGTGCGTGCGCACTTCACCCAGATCACCAGCGCCCGTGGCGCACGGCTGATCGAACAGGCCCAGCAGCTGGGCCTGCCGGTGACGGCCGACGTGGCACTGTATCAGCTGATCCTCACCGACGAGTCGCTGCGTGAGTTCTCCAGCCTGTACCACGTACAGCCGCCACTGCGCACCGCCGCCGACCGTGACGGCCTGCGCGCGGCAGTGAAGTCGGGCGTGATCCAGGCGATCTCCAGCCACCACCAACCCCACGAGCGCGATGCCAAGCTGGCCCCGTTCGGCGCCACCGAACCGGGTATCAGCAGCGTCGAACTGCTGCTGCCGCTGGCCATGACCCTGGTCGAGGACGGCCTGCTCGACCTGCCGACCCTGCTCGCCCGCCTGAGCAGCGGCCCGGCCAAGGCCATGCGCCTGCCGGCCGGTGAGCTGAAAGTCGGCGGCGCGGCCGACATGGTGCTGTTCGACGCCAAGGCCTCGACGATTGCCGGTGAGCAATGGCTGTCGCGCGGCGAAAACTGCCCGTTCATCGGCCACTGCCTGCCGGCGGCCGTGCGTTATACCTTGGTCGATGGGCACGTCTGCCACGAGGCCTGAGTAAAACCCTTCGCGGGCAAGCCCGCCCCCACAGGATCAGCGCAGGCCGTCGCCTTGCAAGCGTCCTGTGGGAGCGGGCTTGCCCGCGAAGGTGCCAGCACCAGTGTCCTTGCCAGGCGCGACCATTCATCCCCCGCGGTTGAAATCCTTCCCCCCACCCCCATATGAGTCTGCATCAGGCAATTTTGCCCCGCTGCGTGGAGACTCTCCCCTTGACCACCATCGTTTCTGTCCGCCGTAACGGCAAAGTCGTCATGGGCGGCGACGGCCAGGTATCCCTCGGCAACACCGTGATGAAAGGCAACGCCAAGAAGGTCCGTCGCCTGTACAACGGCGAAGTGATCGCCGGTTTCGCCGGTGCCACCGCCGACGCCTTCACCCTGTTCGAGCGCTTCGAAGCCCAGCTGCAGAAACACTCCGGCCACCTGGTGCGTGCCGCCGTCGAGCTGGCCAAGGAATGGCGTACCGACCGCTCCCTGAGCCGCCTGGAAGCCATGCTGGCGGTGGCCAACAAGGACGCATCGCTGATCATCACCGGCAACGGTGACGTGGTCGAACCGGAAGACGGCCTGATCGCCATGGGTTCCGGTGGCGGCTACGCCCAGGCCGCAGCCCGCGCCCTGCTGAACAAGACCGACCTGTCGGCCCGGGAAATCACCGAGGCCGCCCTGAACATCGCCGGCGACATCTGCGTGTTCACCAACCACAACCTGACCATCGAGGAGCAGGACCTGGCCGAGTGATCAGCTGTTCTGGCGCCCCATCCCGGCGGTGGGGCTTTTCCACGCTGACACATTCTGTTTCAGGACCGTATTGATCATGTCCATGACCCCCCGCGAGATCGTCCACGAACTCAACCGCCACATCATCGGCCAGGACGACGCCAAGCGTGCCGTCGCCATTGCCCTGCGCAACCGCTGGCGGCGGATGCAGCTCCCTGCCGAGCTGCGCGCCGAGGTGACCCCGAAGAACATCCTGATGATCGGCCCTACCGGCGTCGGCAAGACCGAAATCGCCCGCCGCTTGGCCAAGCTGGCCAACGCGCCGTTCCTCAAGGTCGAAGCCACCAAGTTCACCGAAGTGGGCTATGTCGGCCGTGACGTCGAGTCGATCATCCGTGACCTGGCCGATGCCGCGCTGAAGATGCTGCGCGAGCAGGAAATCGTCCGTGTGCGCCACCGCGCCGAAGACGCCGCCGAAGACCGCATCCTCGATGCCCTGCTGCCGCAGGCGCGGGTCAGCAGCTTCAGCGAGGAAGCCGCACAGACCAGCAGCGACTCCAATACCCGCCAGCTGTTCCGCAAGCGCCTGCGCGAAGGCCAGCTGGACGACAAGGAAATCGAAATCGAAGTGGCCGAGAACATGGGCGTCGAAATCGCCGCGCCACCCGGCATGGAAGAGATGACCAACCAGCTGCAGAGCCTGTTTGCCAACATGGGCAAAGGCAAGCGCAAGGCTCGCAAGCTGAAGGTCAAGGACGCGCTGAAGATGGTGCGCGACGAAGAAGCCGGCCGCCTGGTCAACGAGGAAGAACTCAAGGCCAAGGCACTGGAAGCGGTCGAGCAGCACGGTATCGTGTTCATCGACGAAATCGACAAGGTGGCCAAGCGTGGCAATGTCGGCGGTGCCGATGTATCCCGTGAAGGCGTGCAGCGCGACCTGCTGCCGCTGATCGAAGGCTGCACCGTCAACACCAAACTGGGCATGGTCAAGACCGACCACATCCTGTTCATCGCTTCCGGTGCGTTCCACCTGAGCAAGCCGAGCGACCTGGTGCCAGAGCTGCAGGGCCGTCTGCCGATCCGAGTCGAACTGAAAGCGCTGACCCCGGAAGATTTCGAGCGAATCCTCAAAGAGCCGCACGCTTCGCTGACCGAGCAATACAGTGCGCTGCTCAAGACCGAAGGCCTGAACATCGAGTTCGCCGCCGACGGCATCAAGCGCTTGGCCGAGATTGCCTATCAGGTAAACGAGAAGACCGAGAACATCGGTGCCCGCCGCCTGCACACCCTGCTCGAGCGCCTGCTCGAAGAGGTGTCGTTCAGTGCCGGTGACCTGGCCAGCACCCACGACGAAACACCGATCCACATCGATGCGGCGTATGTGAACGGCCACCTCGGTGAGCTGGCGCAGAACGAAGACCTGTCGCGCTACATCCTGTAAGACCGCGTCAACCTCTTCGCGGGACAAGCCCGCTCCTACTGCACAGTGCTTGAAGACTGCGCGATAACTGTAGGAGCGGGCTTGTCCCGCGAAAGGGCCCTTGAATCCCACCACCGGAAGCTGGAAGCTTGCACCATCAGATCCCGAGAGATTCCAGCCATGGCCCGCCTGCCCACCGCCATCAATCTGCACAAAGCCTCCAAGACCCTCAGCCTCACCTACGCCCCCGGCGAGGTGTACCAGCTGCCCGCCGAGTTCCTGCGGGTGCACTCCCCTTCCGCCGAGGTTCAAGGCCACGGCAACCCCATCCTGCAATTCGGCAAGATCAATGTCGGCCTCATCGGCCTGGAGCCTGCCGGCCAATATGCACTGAAACTGACCTTCGACGACGGCCATGACAGCGGCCTGTTCACCTGGGAATACCTCGAGCAGCTGTGCCTGCGCCAGGAGCAGCTGTGGGCCGAGTACCTCGACGAGTTGCACAAGGCCGGCAAGTCCCGTGACCCGGCGGAATCGGTGGTCAAACTCATGCTCTAGCTCAAGCCTTCCAGGCTTTAGAGCGCATTTTCTAATCTCATCTGTTTGAATGCCTTACAGACAACTCTTAAACGGGTTGTCTTGCGCATTACATGAAAGTCGGGTAACCAATGGAGCTGGCAAGTTCCCTGCATCGCCTTGAAGGCAATCAGGCACTGGCCGGTATGTAGAGGTCGCGAGCGAAAGCAGGCTGTCTTCACACGCAGAATCCCCCGCAGCTCATCGCCGAATGCATCCGGCCTGCAGCACCGCTGTTCCTTATCACTGGTCACCCGAGTAACAGTACCGGGCTGTCCGCTGTGCAATGCGCCACAGCAATCCGGTACTCGTCTCAGGACAACGGAGCGTCGTAGATGAGTAACAAGAACAACGATGAGTTGCAGCGGCAGGCCTCGGAAAACACCCTGGGGCTGAACCCGGTCATCGGCATCCGCCGCAAGGACCTGCTGAGCTCTGCGCGTACCGTGCTGCGTCAGGCCGTGCGCCAGCCGCTGCACAGTGCCAAACATGTGGCGCACTTCGGCCTGGAGCTGAAGAACGTCCTGCTGGGCAAATCCAGCCTCGCCCCGGCAGGTGACGACCGTCGCTTCCAGGACCCAGCCTGGAGCAAGAACCCGCTGTACCGCCGCTACCTGCAAACCTACCTGGCCTGGCGCAAGGAACTGCAGGAGTGGATCGGCAACAGTGACCTGTCGCCCCAGGACATCGCCCGCGGCCAGTTCGTCATCAACCTGATGACCGAGGCCATGGCGCCGAGCAACACCCTGTCCAACCCGGCGGCGGTCAAACGCTTCTTCGAAACCGGCGGCAAGAGCCTGCTGGACGGCCTGTCCAACCTGGCCAAGGACGTGGTCAACAACGGCGGCATGCCCAGCCAGGTCAACATGGAAGCGTTCGAGGTCGGCAAGAACCTCGGTACTAGCGAAGGCGCCGTGGTCTACCGCAACGATGTGCTGGAGCTGATCCAGTACAGCCCCATCACCGAGCAAGTGCATGCCCGCCCGCTGCTGGTGGTCCCGCCGCAGATCAACAAGTTCTACGTCTTCGACCTGAGCCCGGAGAAGAGCCTGGCGCGCTTCTGCCTGCGCTCGCAGCAGCAGACCTTCATCATCAGCTGGCGCAACCCGACCAAGGCCCAGCGCGAGTGGGGCCTGTCGACCTACATCGATGCCTTGAAGGAAGCGGTCGATGCGGTCCTGGCAATCACCGGCAGCAAAGACCTGAACATGCTCAGTGCCTGCTCCGGTGGCATCACCTGCACCGCCCTGGTCGGCCACTACGCCGCGCTGGGTGAGCAGAAGGTCAATGCCCTGACCCTGCTGGTCAGCGTGCTGGACACCACCCTGGACACCGAGGTGGCACTGTTCGTCGACGAACAGACGCTGGAGGCCGCCAAGCGTCACTCCTACCAGTCCGGGGTGCTCGAAGGCAGCGACATGGCTAAGGTGTTCGCCTGGATGCGCCCCAACGACCTGATCTGGAACTACTGGGTCAACAACTACCTGCTCGGCAACGAGCCACCGGTATTCGACATCCTGTTCTGGAACAATGACACCACGCGCCTGCCAGCCGCCTTCCACGGCGACCTGATCGAACTGTTCAAGAACAACCCGCTGACCCGCGCGGATGCCCTGGAAGTGTGCGGCACTGCCATCGACCTGAAGAAAGTCCAGTGCGACATCTTCAGTGTCGCCGGCACTTCCGACCACATCACCCCGTGGCAATCGTGCTACCGCTCGGCGCACCTGTTCGGCGGCAAGATCGAGTTCGTGCTGTCCAACAGCGGCCACATCCAGAGCATCCTCAATCCGCCAGGCAACCCCAAGGCCCGCTTCATGACCGGCGCCGACCGCCCGGGCGACCCGGTGGCCTGGCAGGATAACGCCGAAAAGCATGCCGACTCCTGGTGGCTACACTGGCAGACCTGGCTGGGCGAACGCGCCGGCGAGCTGAAAAAGGCACCGACGCGCCTGGGCAACCGCGCCTATACCGCTGGCGAGGCTGCACCGGGGACTTACGTCCACGAGCGCTGAGTCACAATGCCGTGGCCGCTTGGAGCGTGCCACGGTACATTTTCAAGCCACAGAGCCACGCGCATGCCGCTACCCTACATCTTCCGGACCGTCGAGCTGGACGACCAATCCATCCGTACCGCGGTGCGCCCGGGCAAGCCGCATCTGACGCCGTTGCTGATCTTCAACGGCATCGGCGCCAACCTGGAGCTGGTGTTCCCGTTCATCGAGGCACTGGACCCGGACCTGGAAGTCATCGCCTTCGACGTCCCGGGCGTGGGCGGCTCGTCCACGCCACGCCACCCTTACCGCTTTCCAGGCCTGGCCAAGCTGACGGCGCGCATGCTCGACTATCTGGACTACGGCCAGGTCAATGTCATCGGCGTTTCCTGGGGCGGCGCCCTGGCCCAGCAGTTCGCCCATGACTACCCCGAGCGCTGCAAGAAGCTGGTGCTGGCAGCCACGGCGGCGGGGGCGGTGATGGTGCCCGGCAAGCCCAAGGTGCTGTGGATGATGGCCAGCCCCAGGCGCTACGTGCAGCCATCGCACGTGATCCGCATCGCGCCGCTGATCTATGGCGGCGGTTTTCGCCGCGACCCGGAGCTGGCCATGCACCACGCCGCCAAGGTGCGCTCCGGCGGCAAGATGGGCTACTACTGGCAACTGTTCGCCGGGCTGGGCTGGACCAGCATCCATTGGCTGCACAAGATCCAGCAACCGACCCTGGTGCTGGCCGGCGACGACGACCCGCTGATCCCGCTGATCAACATGCGCCTGCTGGCCTGGCGAATTCCCAATGCCCAGCTACACATTATCGACGACGGTCATCTGTTCCTGATCACCCGGGCCGAGGCCGTCGCCCCGATCATCATGAAGTTTCTCCAGCAAGAACGTCAGCGCGCGGTCATGCACCCCAGTCCGGCCTCTGGTGGCTGAATTGTTGCTTGCTGTTGCACGAGCACGACTGATGAGTACCACCGTGGCCTGACAAGGGAGTTGTTGCCATGAAAGAAAAACCGGCCAAAGGAACGTCAACGCTCCCTGCCACCAGCATGAACGTGCAGAACGCCATCCTCGGTGTGCGCGGCCGCGACCTGATCTCCACCTTGCGCAGTGTTGGCCGCCATAGCCTGCTCAATCCACTGCACACCGCCCGTCACCTGTTGACACTGGGCGGCCAGCTCGGCCGGGTGATGCTCGGCGACACGCCTTATCAGCCGAGCGCGCGTGATGCCCGTTTCAACGATCCTACGTGGAGCCAGAACCCGTTCTACCGGCGCAGCCTGCAGGCCTACCTGGCCTGGCAGAAACAGACCCGCCTGTGGATCGAGGAAAGCCACCTGAACGACGATGACCGGGCCCGTGCACACTTTCTGTTCACCCTGATCAACGACGCCCTGGCACCGAGCAACTCGCTGCTCAACCCACTGGCGGTCAAGGAACTGTTCAACACTGGCGGGCAGAGCCTGGTGCGTGGCGTCGCCCACCTGCTCGACGATTTGCGCCACAACGACGGCCTGCCGCGCCAGGTCGACGAGCGCGCCTTCGAAGTGGGCGGCAACCTGGCCGCCACGCCCGGCGCCGTGGTGTTGCGCAACGATCTGCTAGAGCTGATCCAGTACAAGCCGATGAGCGAAAAACAGTACGCCCGGCCCGTGCTGGTGGTGCCGCCGCAAATCAACAAGTACTACATCTTCGACCTGCAGCCGAGCAACAGCTACGTCCAGTACATGCTCAAGAATGGCCTGCAGGTGTTCATGGTCAGCTGGCGCAACCCCGACCCACGCCACCGCGAGTGGGGCCTGTCGAGCTATGTGCAGGCCCTGGAAGAAGCACTCAACGCCTGCCGCAGCATCAGCGGCAGCCGCGACCCGAACCTGATGGGCGCCTGCGCCGGGGGCCTGACCATGGCCGCACTGCAAGGCCACCTGCAGGCCAAGCACCAGCTGCGCCGGGTACGCAGCGCCACTTACCTGGTCAGCCTGCTCGACAGCAAGTTCGACGGCCCGGCCAGCCTGTTCGCCGACGAACAGACCATCGAGGCCGCCAAGCGTCGCTCGTACCAGCGTGGTGTGCTGGACGGTGGCGAGGTGGCGCGGATCTTCGCCTGGATGCGGCCCAACGACTTGATCTGGAACTACTGGGTCAACAACTACCTGCTCGGCAAGACCCCGCCGGCCTTCGACATTCTCTACTGGAACGCCGACAGCACTCGCCTTCCGGCCGCGCTGCACGGCGACTTGCTGGACTTCTTCAAGGTCAACCCACTGACCCGCGCCGCGGGCCTGGAAGTGTGCGGCACCCCCATCGATCTCAAACAGGTGGACCTCGACAGCTTCACCGTGGCCGGCAGCAACGATCACATCACGCCGTGGGACGCGGTGTACCGCTCGGCCTTGCTGCTCGGTGGCGACCGACAGTTCGTGCTGGCCAACAGCGGGCACATCCAGAGCATCATCAACCCACCCGGTAACCCCAAGGCGTACTACCTGGAAAACCCCAAGCTCTCGAGCGACCCACGCGCCTGGTTCCATGACGCACAGCGCCGCGAAGGCAGCTGGTGGCCGTTGTGGCTGGAGTGGATCACGCCGCGCTCCGGCCCGCTCAAGGCGCCACGCACGGAACTGGGCAACACCACCTATCCACCGCTGGGCCCTGCGCCAGGCACCTATGTCCTGACCCGATGAGCGCCACGACTGGATGAAGACCCGCGACCGTATCCTCGAATGCGCCCTGCAGCTGTTCAACTTGCAGGGCGAGCCGAATGTCTCGACCCTGGAGATTGCCAACGAACTGGGTATCAGCCCAGGCAACCTGTACTACCACTTCCACGGCAAGGAGCCCTTGATCCACGGGCTGTTCGACCGCTTCGAGGAAGCGCTGATGCCGCTGCTCGACCCTCCGCTGGAGGTGCGCCTGGAGGCCGAGGACTACTGGCTGTTCCTGCACTTGATCGTCGAGCGCATGGCGCAGTACCGCTTTCTGTTCCAGGACCTGTCCAACCTGACCGGGCGCCTGCCGAAGCTGGCACGGGGCATGCGCAGCCTGATCAACGCGCTCAAGCGCACGCTGGCGGCATTGCTGGCCAGCCTCAAGGGCCAAGGGCAGGTGGTCAGTGAGACGCGGGCATTGGGGCAACTGGTGGAGCAGATCACCCTGACCTTGATGTTCTCGCTGGACTACCAACGGGTGCTGGGGCGCGAGGGCGATGTGGGGATCGTGGTGTATCAGGTGATGATGCTGGTGGCGCCGCATCTTCAGGTGCAGGCACGGGCGGCGGCCGAGGAGTTGGCGGTGAGGTATCTGGAGGGATAGATCTGACAGCTCGATGGCGCGCCCTTCGCGGGACAAGCCCGCTCCCGCGAAGGGCATTACACCGCTATCAGAGCAGAGAGCCGGTGCTGGCCGGAGCCGAAGGCGGGTTGCTCGCTGGGGCCGCAGTAGGCGCCGGAGCGGCGGTAGCGGCCGGCGCGGCGCTGGCCGCTGGTGCTGCCGGCTTGGCGGCTGCCGGTTTGGCCGGGGCCTTCTTCACTGCCGGCTTCTTCGCTGCGGCAGGCTTGGCAGCCGGTTTCGCCGCGGGCTTGGCCGCTGCAGTCTTGGCAGCCGGTTTCGCCGCTGCTGGTTTGGCCGCTGCTGGTTTGGCTGCTGCCGGTTTGGCTGCTGCGGTTTTTGCCGCTGGCTTGGCCAATGGTTTGGCCGCTGCCTTGCTCGCTGCCGGCTTGGCCGCTGCGGAGCGCGAGGAGATCGGGGTAACCGATGCGCCGGTCAGTTTCTCGATCTGCTTGGTCAGGCTGTCGACCTGCTGATGCAGGGCCTTGATCTCGTTGCGGCTCGGTACACCCAGGCGCGAAATGGCACTGTTCAGGCGCTTGTCGAAGGCCTCTTCGAGTTCGCTCCACTTGCCCAAAGCACGGTCCTTCACGCCCGATACGCGCGAAGTGGTCGAGGACTTGGCGGTTTCAGCCACGTCTTCAGCTGTCTTCTTCGCTTGCTTCTCAGCCTTCTCGCCATCTTTCACCAGCGAGTCGAACAGCTTCGGGCCGTCCTGGTCGACTTTCGAATAGATACCCAGCCCCGCCAGCCAGATCTTGCGGGAATACTTCTCGATCCCGCCGATCCAGGAGCTGCCTTCTTTGTCGGAATTCTTCTTGCCAGCCATCCTGCTCTCCTTATGGTTTGTGCGCGACGCGCTCGAGCAGCTCATGCAGCTGTTCAAGCTTGATGGATAACGCCTCAACGTCATGTTTAGACGGAATGCCAAGGCGATTCAAGGCGCGACCTACCCGTGCGTCGAAAGCTCTTTCGATCTTGTCGAGTTGAATTTCGACCTTGCCGCGTACGCGGCTGACTTCTTCACCCGCTTCGTCGAGCTGGTGGTTGGCGGCATCGAGCTCTTTGTCGATGCGCTGCTTGCCGCGTTTCTCGACGCCTTCGCCGGCCTTGACCAGCTCCTTGAAGTAGTCGGAGCCTTCCTGGCCAACACGGGCGTAGGCGCCGATACCGGCCAGCCAGATCTTGCGTGCATAGCCACGCACCTCGCCAAGCGTGCCCAGGGCTTCGTCTTTTTTCTTCACAATCACTTTGGCCATGCTGTGTACCTCATGTTCATGAGTGGAGGAAAAACCGCCCATGGAGGTTGGGCTTGTGCACACGGTAGGCAAATAAATTAGAAACCTCACCCTAAGCTCACGGCGGCCACATTCATGTACCGCCGTCCATCCGCGCAGGTGCCCTAGCGTGCAGGCTTTCACCTGATCGGAGCCTCACCATGAGCGACATGCTGCAAAGCCCAACCTTCAGACAATCCATCGCAAATTGCTTTGCCAAGCGGCCGCGCTTGCGAGAAGTGTTGTCTCGCGAGGGTTACGACCTCCTCGTCGATCACTACCCGTGGATCCGTCACAACCACCCACAACTGTCTTCCCTGGACCTGTTTGTCGTCCTCTCCCCTGCCGAAGATGGCAACTCGCCAGGACAACGCCAACTGATTGATGTGTTGCTGGCGCATTTCCTGGCGCGCACCCCAATGCAGCTGAAGGAAACAGACCAGCTGAGCATTGCCCCGCCACAGGTTTTTCGTGCACAGGAAAGCGCCGATGACAGCGCTTCGAAGCCGGAAATCAACCTGGACATGGCAAGACTCAACAGCGTTTTCGACGACCTCCTCAGCACCCTTGTCGAAGCCTTCCAGCAAGCCCAGGTCAGCTTCTGGAGCGGCTACGACGACGACAGCCAGGTACCCCGGCTGCGCTGGGTCGAGCAGACCATCAAAGCCGCTTTGTCAGTCAACGTGCAGCGCCAAGGGCTGCGCGACGACGAAAAATCGGTGCTTTACGAAATGCTCGCGGGCACTACTGATGGGTTGTCGATCAATACCCTGCAGATCACGCTGGAAAACGACGGAAACACTTTTCATCCGCCACTGCCCACCCTGCTGCTGACAGCCACGCGGGGCATAGCCAATCGGGTGCTGGCCTGCAAGTCGTCCGGCGTCATTTGCAGTTACAAGGACTTGCCTGCGTTCAGTGCCGCGCTGCAGGCCGAACTGGCCGACCGATACCGCTTCCGCACGCTCCATTGGGCCCGCTCGCCTGCAGGCGAAAGCCCCTTTGCCCTGCAGGCCACTGAAATTCTCAACGTCATCCTTGACGACATCAGGCGCCTGCGGGTGACCGGCCTGCCCTCTGTCACCGAGCTAGAGGCGAATTTCGCTCGCGTCAGCGACCCATCACCCCACTTTCTCGACCAAGCTTGCCAGGTCGATGGCCTACCATCCATCAAGCTGCCTGGCTGGCTGGTGAATGCAAAGCCCGGGGAGCGCTTCGACTATCATGCGGCGTTGCTCGACCTGGCCGCCAGCCAGGGGCAATTCAAGGGAACCACCTCGCTGGGCGATATCGACTCGATAAGCCGCTACGCCAGCCGACGCTTGCGTGAGCAGTTGCAGATGGCACATCAAGGCAAGGCAACGTGCAATCCGGATGCGCTGCTCATCAGCATTTCCGAAAGGCTCGAAGGGTCTAGCCCGACAGCACCACAGAGCCTGTTCCTAAGGGACGAAACCCTGACCGAGCTGGCCATTTCCCGGCTGGGCTCCAATGAAGTGGCAACCCGCATCAGCAACGCCGACGGCACACCCTACCAAGCTGGGCTCACGCTTGAGGACATCGAGTCGCTGATCCTCAAGGCTGACATCGGCGGCAGCTACCCGAAGTACGTGAACGACATGGTCAACGCCCAGCCACGCAGGGCTGCACGTATCAGCCAGTTTGCCCGTGAATGGCGCAGCCAGCTGCGGTTCAGCACGCTCAAGGCCGGCTGCGAGGGGCAACTGGACGAAGCCACCCGCAAGGCGCTTCTCGATGCCTGTAGCAATGCCGACGACAACGCCCCAGGGCCACGCTTCGCCCCGCTGGCCTTTCTCTGCGCACCGGGGGCCACAACCGCCGATCGTGCGCACGGCATGTACCTCATCGACCTGCCAGAGCGCACTGGCTGGCTGTTGTACCGCCCGTTCTATGAGAACAACACCCTGCTGCAATTCGCCACCCTGGAGACGCTGATGGCGGCCCTGCGCAGCAAAGGTGAACTGCAGCAGAGCGTGCTCGACTGGCTGGGTAATGACGTCCGGGCTGTTTACGAAAACGACGGTTTCATCCGCCCGCATCTGCATCCCGGGCTGTCGAACATCGCCCACTTGCTGGGCGTCGATTCCGCGCTGGTCGACACCGTGCTGGACAAGCTCAAGCAGCCGGTAACGATCACATTCGCGGCTTGGGACGACGACCTCGACCGGCACCTGTTCGATGCCAGGGTCCAAGCCATGTTACAGGCGGCGTCCACAAACAGCGTCTCCAATGCCCAGGAAAAATGGGCACTGGTGAAGCAGGCGGCCTGGGCGCTGTTCAATACGCTGACGCTGTTCTGGCATGGCCCCCTCGCCAGTCTTGTGTGGCTGGTGCTGGCGGTCTCGGCAGCCAAGGATGATGTGTCGGCATTGCTCAAGGGCGCGGACGAAGACCGCATTCTGGCGGTCACCGACCTGCTCACCAACCTGGCCATGCTCCTGGCGCACGGCGCAACGCACGCTCCTGCGCCCACTGTCGAGCCGCTGGCACCGCCGCGTTTCGCGCAACCGCCCGAGCGGCTATTCAACGAGGCGCCGTCCAGCGCACCACCCACAGAGCGTGACTGGGCAGCCCCTGATGCCAGCACTCGGCCTGGGTATGCCTATGCCAGCAGCTGGCGCAACAACCAAAGGCTGGGCAACCTGTCGACGGAGCGACGCCAGGCACTGGTCAGGCTGCAGGCCCGGCAGTCGCTCGCAGGCCTGACGCCCTTGAGCGAGGGGCGCCTGCGAGGGCTGTACGAGGTTGCGCAGCGTTACTACGTGAAGTTGGACGAGGCGGTTTTCGAGGTGCAGGAAACCTGGGGCGGTGTGCAGGTAATTGGCCCGGACCAGAGCCAGGATGAATGGGTATCGCAATGGCAAGGGAGCGCGGACGGCTACCACATCGTCGGGCGTGAGCGCAGTAAAGGCCCCTGGCTGACCCGCTGGAACGGCGAGTGGTCGCTGGACCTGAGCCTGGCTGGCGGCATGCCAAGAAACCGCCAGGCCATCACCGCCGAGAACCGGCAGGCGTTCGATCAGATGCGTACCAGTACCCTGGCCAATCAGCAGGAACTGGCCAAGCTCGAGCCGCTGCTGGAAAAGGCCCAGAAGCGGCTGAAGCCCTATGACGAACTGGCCAAGGCTTTCACCGACGCCTTCAAGGCACTCCCGGCTGACGCGCGCTCGTCATTGCCCGCAACACTCCAGCAACAACGCCAGCAACTGTTGGACCTGCGCAAGACGCAACTGCCACATCTCAGGCTGGCAAGCCTGTATCTGGAAAAACAAGGTGTTTTCCTGCACGCCAACGCGGCCTTGTTCAAGCAGATGCTCGAACCACGCTTTCTCAAGTTCGACCGTGGCAATGTCATTCAACGCAGGCTCAACGACTGGACCGAAACCTGCATCGACAACGACATGTTGCTGATGCGGCGCCTGCTGGAGCTTCCCGACCACGAACGCTTGAAGGAACTGGCCCAAGGGTTGCGCAAGCAGCCGGTAGATGAGGTACAGATACGCAACTACATCGTGTTCCGTGAAGCCACCCGCGACGCACTGGCCGTCAGCCGACGCCTGCTCAAGACCAGTGAACGGCTGGACAAGACACTGGCAGCAGCGCTCGATAACAGCCAGGTCGACTTCCAGAAAAAAAAAGCCAAGATCGACAAAGCCATCAAGACGCGCCCTTATTCGACATTGATCATCCGTGCGCAAATGCTGAGCGACCTGGCGTACCTCACGCTGGACAAGACCTTGCTCAGCGCCGAATCGGCGGCCGAGCTGCTGCCGTTGCAGGGCGCCCTTAGCGACAACGCGCTGTCTACCACCTTCTGGACCCATGATGGTCTGGCCGCCGCCAACCTGCCGGTCGAGCAACAGGCCGAGGTGCTGAACAACGCCCTGCGCGACTACCGGCGCACGCTTGGCAAAGCTCACTACCTGCAGTCGTTCGACGAAGTGGCCATCGATAGCCCCGTCCTGGCTGAGTTCACGCAGGCGATGGATACCTTGATCGACCTGACCGAAACCGAACTGGACGGGGTCGTCAAAAGCATCGAAAGCGGCGTTGCCTCGCCCCCCCGCCCCGTCACTCATCGCGTCAAGGCCGGCAAACGCACCTTGATTCGCACCTCGAAGGGGCACTCGGTGCTGGTGGAGCGTGAGCAGGAGGACAATCTGGCGGTTCAACTCAATCCGATCACCGAGCAACCGGCTGGCCGCTATGAGCTACGCGAGGGTGTCTGGTACGAAATCCCCGCCCAGAATGCCCAACCGGGGGTTCCGGACCGAGCCGAGCAGCGCTATCGCGCGAAGCGTCTGCTGGAGCGAAAGGACGAACGGATCAGGCTCGCCAAACTGTATACCAACGAGCCCAATAGCCTCAGGGACTTGTTGGACTGGCAGACCCAGGACATGCGCGAGGTGTCTGAGCAACTGGCAACTAGCGATACGCCGAAGGACATCAATTTGGCCAGCCAACTGGACCTGGCCATCCTGACGATTACGGCAGAAAAGCAGCGCCTGCTCACCGAGGCCTACCTGAAGACCCGCCACCCGGACGGCGAAGCTCTACGTTACCTGAATGAACAGAAGCGCCTGCAGATCAGCCGTACCACCACGCGCAAGGCCCTGAGCAAACCCGGCGACTACCTCGACGTGTACCAGATCAGGGACACCGAGGCGGCGCAAACGGTGCTCTGGGAAGCCCACTTCCACTACCGCAGCGCAGAGGCACCGGCCCGGGACTTCGCCAAGGGTCACCTGAAATTCTGGGAGCCGCGTGGCAAGGACCGTGAGGCGCGGATGGAAGAAGCCAGCAGCGCTGCAGAGCGCTTGCAGGTCTACCGTGGCGACCTGCGCCTGGAGCAGGTGGACGGGGTGATTCCGTTCCCTGACCAGTAAACTACGCCCTTGCCAGCGACAGCCCGGGCGTCAGGCCAGGGCCTTGTCCAGCGCCCGCTCGATCTCGCCCTTGATGGTAGCGCTCATCATCGACAGCATCATGCCCAGTTTCAGTTCCACGCGGATGCTGTCGTCACCGATGTGCACGCTGCCATTGGCGCCGCTGCGGGCCACATCGACGCGGTCACCGTTCCAGGTGGCCTTGAGGTCGTACTCGCGGCTGAGCTTGTCGACCAGAGCTTCGGCCTTGGCGCGCGCGGCATCGCGGCCGAGGGAGTGTTTGCGTTCGACGCTGATCTGGGTCATGCGGGTGTTCCTGGGTATGTAGACATAATCTGCATTATGCCCGCCCCTGCACCAAGGCACACCCCGCCAAGACAAATCCGCCCATTCGCCCTAGAATGGCGGTAATTTTTTCCGGTGAAGCGATATGAACGACCAGCGCAAAGGCGACCACGCCGAACCCACCACCCATTTCGGCTATCAGGACGTCCCTGAAAGCCAGAAGGCGAAGAAAGTCGCCGAAGTGTTCCACTCGGTCGCCGCCAAGTACGACCTGATGAACGACGTGCTCTCCGGTGGCATGCACCGCCTGTGGAAGCGGTTTACCATCGAACTGTCGGGCGTGCGCGCCGGCAGCCGCGTGCTGGACATCGCCGGCGGTACCGGCGACCTGGCCGCCAAGTTCTCGCGTCTTGTAGGACCGACCGGGCAGGTGGTGCTGGCCGACATCAACGATTCGATGCTCAAGGTCGGCCGTGACCGCCTGCTCGACCGTGGCGTGGCCGGCAATATCGAGTTCGTCCAGGCTGACGCCGAGAAGCTGCCATTCCCGGACAACCACTTCGACTGCGTGACCATCGCCTTCGGCCTGCGCAACGTCACCCACAAGGACGAAGCCATCCGTTCGATGCTGCGTGTACTCAAGCCGGGCGGCCGCCTGTTGATCCTGGAGTTCTCCAAGCCGACCAACAAGCTGATGTCCAAGGCCTACGACGCCTACTCGTTCGCCTTCATGCCGCTGGCCGGCAAGCTGATCACCAATGACTCCGAGAGCTACCGCTACCTCGCCGAGTCGATCCGCATGCACCCCGACCAGGAAACCCTCAAGAGCATGATGGTCGAGGCCGGTTTCGACCGCGTCACCTACCACAACATGACCAGCGGCATCGTTGCCGTGCACCGGGGAATCAAGCCCTGATGCTGCTGGCCGGGCTGCTCGCCAGTGTCGAACATGGCCTGAACCGCGTCCTGCGCATGGACAGCACGGCCTTGCCGCGGCTGGCCGCGCTGGAAGGCAAGGTCATCGAGATCGACTGCCGCCAACCGGCCCTGCAGGTGTTCATCCTGCCCGATGAAGAAGGCCTGATGCTTGCCGGCCACTGGGAAGGCGAGGTCGACTGCAGCCTGCACGCCCCGGCTGGCAGCCTGATACAACTGGCCATGGCCCGTGACAAGACTGCCGTGCTGCACAGCCCGCAAGTCGAACTGCACGGCGACAGTGCCGTGCTGCTCGACCTGTTCGGCGTGCTGCAGGACCTGGAACTGGACTGGGAACACGAGCTGCAGCGCTGGCTCGGCCCAGTCGCCACGGCAATGCTAGCTGGCCACCTTCGCCTGCGCGCACGCTGGACCCGCCAGGGCCTGGCACGCTTCAGCCAGAACCTCTCCGAATACCTGGCCGAAGAGTCCCGCACCTTGGTCGGCAAGCGCGAAGCCGAAGCCGCTTTCAGCGAACTCGATGCCCTGAAACTCGACACAGAACGCCTCGAGGCCCGCCTCAAGCGCCTCTCCCGATCCCTTGATACCAGCGATAACGCATGAAGCTGCTCGCCGTCCGCCGTCTTTTTCGCATCCAGCGTGTGGTGATCCGCTACCGTCTCGATGACCTGTTGTTCGAACAACCCCTGCTGCCTTGGTGGCTGGCCAGCCTGCGCCTGCTGATGCCTTGGCGCTGGCTGCCGCGCAAGCCCTCCGAGCTCAGCCGCGGGGCGCGCCTGCGCCTGGCGCTGCAGGACCTGGGGCCGATCTTCATCAAGTTCGGCCAGTTGCTGTCCACCCGCCGCGACCTGCTGCCCACCGACATCGCCGACGAGCTGATGTTGCTACAGGACCGCGTGCCGCCATTCGACCCACAAAAAGCCGTGGCGATGATCGAAGATCAGCTCGGTGCGAAGGTCGGCGAAGTGTTCAGCCGCTTCGACGTCGAGCCACTGGCCTCGGCCTCGGTCGCGCAGGTGCACGCCGCCCGCCTCAAGAGTGGCGAAGAGGTGGTGGTCAAGGTGGTTCGCCCTGGCCTGAAGCCGATCATCGCCCAGGACCTGGCCTGGCTGTTCCTGATCGCCAAGGCCGCAGAACGCGCCTCGGCCGACGCCCGTCGCCTGCACCCGGTGGAAATCGTCGGCGACTACGAAAAGACCATCTACGACGAGCTCGACCTGCTGCGCGAGGCGGCCAACGCCAGCCAGCTGCGGCGCAACTTCGAAGGTTCCGAGCTGATGTACGTGCCCCAAGTGTACTGGGACCTGTGCCGCCCCAAGGTGCTGGTGATGGAGCGTATCTACGGCGTGCCGGTCACCGACATGGCTACCCTGTCCGACCAGCGCACCGACATGAAAATGCTGGCCGAGCGTGGCGTCGAGGTGTTCTTCACCCAGGTGTTCCGTGACAGTTTCTTCCACGCCGACATGCACCCGGGCAACATCTTCGTCAGCACGGTCAAACCGTGGAGCCCGCAATACATCGCCATCGACTGCGGCATCGTCGGCAGCCTCACAGCCGAGGACCAGGACTACCTGGCGCGCAACCTGATCGCCTTCTTCAAGCGCGACTACCGCCGCGTTGCCCAGCTGCACATCGACTCGGGTTGGGTACCGGCGCATACCAAGGTCAATGAATTCGAAGCGGCGATCCGCACGGTGTGCGAGCCGATCTTCGAAAAACCGTTAAAGGATATTTCTTTCGGCCAGGTGCTGATGCGCCTGTTCCAGACCGCACGGCGCTTCAACATGGAGGTCCAGCCGCAACTGGTGCTGCTGCAGAAGACCCTGCTCAACATCGAAGGCCTGGGCCGCCAGCTGTACCCCGACCTGGACCTGTGGAGCACCGCCAAGCCGTTCCTGGAACGCTGGATGCGCGACCGCATGAGCCCCAAGGCGGTCATCGGCAACCTGTATAGCCAGGCTGAACAGTTACCCCACCTGGCCGGCATGACCCGAGACCTGCTTGAGCGCCTGTCGCAGCCGCACCTGGAAGACCCGCAACTGCCGGAACGTCGTCGCCAGGGCGACCGTTGGGCACTGCGCCTGCTCGGTGCCGGCTTGCTCGGTGGCGGCGCAGTACTGGCCGCCGGTGCCGCCGAAGCCGCCAGCCTTGCCGCCCCGGCCGCCTGGCCGGCTTGGCTGATGCTGGCCGCCGGCCTTTACCTGATCGTGCGCCAATAGCCAGCCGCGCTGCTGGCTGGCACACTAGCGCAAAGGGCCCGGCACAGGAGCGGGCCCGCTTTGGAGTCGACGATGAAAGACTGGCTGGACGAGATCAAGTGGAACAGCGATGGCCTGGTACCGGCGATCGCCCAGGACCACAAGACCGGACGCGTGCTGATGATGGCCTGGATGAACCGCGAATCGCTGGCGCTGACCGCCGCCGAGCAACGCGCCATCTACTGGTCGCGTTCCCGTGGCAAGCTGTGGCGCAAGGGCGAAGAGTCCGGCCATGTGCAGAAGCTGCATGAAATGCGCCTGGACTGCGATGCCGACGTGATCATCCTGATGGTCGAGCAACTGGGCCATATCGCCTGCCACACCGGCCGCGAAAGCTGCTTCTATCGCGTCTTTGAAGACGGCCAGTGGAAAACCGTCGACCCGGTCCTGAAAGACCCGGATGCCATCTACAGCGCAGGACACTGACATGAGCGACACCTTCAACCGCCTGGCCGAAGTGCTCGAAGAGCGCAAGCAAGCGGCTCCCGACAGCTCCTACGTGGCCAGCCTGTACCACAAGGGGCTGAACAAGATCCTCGAAAAGCTCGGCGAAGAGTCCGTCGAGACCATCATCGCGGCCAAAGACGCCGCCGTGAGCAAGGATTACAGTGATGTCATCTATGAAACCGCAGACTTGTGGTTCCATAGCCTGGTCATGCTCAGCGCGCTGGGCCAGCATCCACAAGCCGTGCTTGATGAACTGGAGCGCCGTTTCGGGCTTTCCGGGCACGATGAAAAGGCCGCGCGTCAGCCATCGGCCTGAGCAAACCGCATTTAGGAGAGCACCATGGGTATTTTTGACTGGAAACACTGGATCGTCCTGCTGGTCGTCGTGGTCCTGGTGTTCGGCACCAAGAAGCTGAAGAACTTCGGCAGCGACCTGGGCGAGTCGATCAAAGGCTTCCGCAAAGCCATGAGCGAAGAAGAGAACAAGCCGGCCGAGCAGACCCCGCCGCCCGCCCAGCCTGTGCCGCCGGTACAGAACACTGCCCAGCCGCAGCAAGGCCACACCATCGAGGGCCAGGCCCAGCCGGTCCAAGAGCCACAGCGGAAAGACTGACCCATGTTCGGCATCAGCTTCAGCGAGCTGCTGCTCGTCGGCCTGGTCGCCCTGCTGGTGCTCGGCCCCGAGCGCCTGCCTGGCGCCGCGCGTACTGCGGGGCTGTGGATCGGGCGGCTGAAACGCAGCTTCAATGCGATCAAGATGGAGGTCGAGCGCGAAATCGGCGCCGACGACATCCGCCGCCAGCTGCATAACGAGCACATCCTGCAGATGGAAGAAGAAGCCAAGCGCATCCTCAACCCACTGACACCACCCGCGCAGCCGCCGGTGACCACGGCCAGTGTGCAGCCACCTGCCGGGCTCGAAGCCAGGCCGGCCGAGCCACCTGCCGCCCCGGCCGCACCTTCTGAACCGCCTCAACCGCCGCGAGCCCCATGAGCGAAAATCCGGACCACGACCAGCCTATGCCGCTGGTTTCGCACCTGACCGAACTGCGCACCCGCCTGCTGCGCTGCGTTGCCGTCATTTTCCTGATCTTTGCCGGGCTGTTCTCCTTCGCCCAGCAGATCTACACCATTGTTTCCGCGCCATTGCGTGATCACTTGCCAGCCAATGCGACGATGATCGCCACCGACGTGGCCTCGCCGTTCCTGACGCCGTTCAAGCTGACCATGATCGTCTCGCTGTTCCTGGCTATACCGTTCATCCTCCAGCAGATCTGGGGCTTCATCGCGCCAGGCCTGTACCGCCATGAAAAGCGCATCGCCATTCCGCTGCTGGTGTCGAGCATCCTGCTGTTCTACGCCGGCATGGCCTTCGCCTACTTCCTGGTGTTCCCGCTGATGTTCAAGTTCTTCGCCGCTGCCACACCGGCAGGCGTGGCGATGATGACCGACATCGCCAACTACCTCGATTTCGTCATGACGCTGTTCTTCGCCTTCGGCGTTGCCTTCGAGATCCCGGTGGCCGTGGTGCTGCTGGTGTGGATCGGCGTGGTCGACGTGAAGTACCTGAAGAAGGTCCGCCCGTACGTGATCATCGGCTGCTTCGTGGTCGGCATGATCCTCACCCCGCCGGATATCTTCTCGCAAACGCTGCTCGCCGTGCCCATGTGGCTGCTGTTCGAAATCGGCGTGCTGTGTGGCAGCCTGATCCGCAAGCGCAGCCATGCTGACGACGAAGCCACCAACGACCATAACGACCAGCCGCCAGCGACCCAGCCGTGAACCTGTTACTCCTTGAAGAGGCCGACTTCGTCTCGGCCGACCGCGTCGTTCTCGCTGATCGGCGCTTCACCCACATGCAGGACATCCACCGCGTCGCCGTGGGCGACACCCTGCGCGTGGGCCGCATCAACGGCATGATGGGCAAGGCCACGGTGCTTCGCCTGGAAAAGCACGAAGCCGAGCTGGAGGTCGCCTTCGACCAGCAGCCACCGGCCAAGCTGCCGCTGACCTTGGTGTTGGCCGTGCCGCGCCCGAAGATGCTGCGCCGGCTGTTCCAGACCGTGGCGACCCTCGGTGTGCCGCGGCTGATCCTGGTCAACAGCTACAAGGTCGAGAAAAGTTTCTGGCAAACGCCCTTTCTCCACCCTGAAACCATCCGCGAGAACCTGATTCTCGGCCTGGAGCAAGCCCGTGACACGGTACTGCCCGAGGTGATCATCGAAAAACGCTTCAAACCGTTCGTCGAAGACCGCCTGCCTGCCATCGCCGACGGCACCCTCGGCCTGGTCGGCCACCCCGGCCCCTACCCGGCCTGCCCACGCGCGGTTGAAGGCCCCGTAACCCTGGCCATCGGCCCCGAAGGCGGCTGGATCCCTTACGAAGTCGACCTGTTTGGCAAGGCTGGCCTGGCACCTGTTCAGTTGGGCCATCGCATTTTGCGGGTGGAAACAGCCGTTACTGCCCTGCTCTCAAGGATTTTCTGACAGGCGGGTCAGTTTTTTCCTATCAAGTTTCCCCCGCGCAAGCCGATGGTGTTGGCAACACAACAAAAATCCGTGCTGCCACGTTGCCGGGGGGGTCGAACATGCACCAATGGTTTTCCCAATCGCTGGGGAATGTAAGCGTCAATCGCAAGTTGGGGCTGGGCTTCGGCCTGGTGCTGTTGCTGACTCTGGCCATCACCTTTACCGGTTGGCAGGGCCTGAACAGCGTTACCGAGCGCGGTGACAAGCTGGGCAACATTTCAGTGATCCACCAGTACACCCAGGAACTGCGCATCGCCCGCCAACACTACCAGCGCGACCGCAACGACGCGGCCATCGGCGAGCTGGAAAAAGCCCTGGGCAATCTTGAGCGCCAGATCGGCCTCATGCTCGGGCAGATCGAGCAGCCTACCGACCGCCAGCGCCTGCAACAGCAACAGGACGCAGTCAGCCAGTACCAGGAAGCCTTCAACGAGCTCAAGCAAGCCGGTCAACGGCGCGATGCTGCTCGTGGTGTGCTGGGTGACAGCGCCGACAAGGCCGCCGAGCTGATCAGCCGTGTGCAGCAGCGCCTGCTGCAGAGTGGCGACATCAGCCAGTACCAGCATGCCGTGGACGTCAGCACGCTGGTGCAGCAGGCACGCTTTCAGGTACGCGGCTACACCTACAGCGGCAACGCTGACTACCAGCAGACCGCGCTGCAGGCCATCGACCAGGCGCTGGCCGAGCTCAAGGCATTGCCCGCCAGGCTACCGGCCGAATATGCCGCCAGCCTCGACGACTCGGCCACCGCGCTGGCCGCTTACCGCGATGCGGTAACTCAGTTCGGCACTGCCCAAAGCGCCAGCGAGCAGGCGCTGCAGCGCATGGCTGACCAAGGCACGGTGCTGTTGCAGACCAGTGAAGCGATGACCCTTTCGCAGACCGCAGTGCGCGATGCCGGCACTGCTCAGGCCAAAGTCATGCTCGGCAGTGCCACGGCCCTGGCCCTGGTACTGGGCCTGCTCGCGGCCTGGGCCATCACCCGGCAGATCATCATCCCGCTGCGCCAGACCCTCGCCGCCGCCGAGCGGGTGGCCAATGGCGACCTGCGCCAGGACCTGCACTCGACCCGCCGCGACGAACTTGGCCAGCTGCAGGCCAGCATGCAGCGCATGACCCAAGGCCTGCGCGAGCTGATCGGCGGCATCGGCGATGGCGTGACGCAGATCGCCAGCGCCGCCGAAGAATTGTCGGCAGTCACCGAGCAGACCAGCTCCGGGGTCAACAATCAAAAGGTCGAGACCGACCAGGTGGCGACCGCAATGAACGAAATGGCCGCCACCGTGCACGAGGTGGCGCGCAATGCCGAACAGGCCTCGGAAGCTGCCGCCATGGCCGACCAGCAGGCGCGCGAGGGCGATCGGGTGGTCAGCGAGGCGGTCGCACAGATCGAGCGCCTGGCCAGTGAGGTGGTCAACTCCAGCGAAGCGATGAACCAGCTCAAGGCCGAAAGCGACAAGATCGGCAGCGTGCTCGACGTGATCAAGTCGGTGGCCCAACAGACCAACCTGCTGGCGCTCAATGCCGCCATTGAAGCGGCTCGTGCGGGTGAGGCCGGACGTGGCTTTGCCGTGGTTGCTGACGAGGTGCGCAGCCTGGCCCAGCGCACCCAACAATCCACCGAAGAAATCGAAGAGCTGATCGCCGGCCTGCAAAGCGGCACCCAGCGCGTGGCCAGTGTGATGGACGCAAGCCGTCAGCTGACCGACAGCAGCGTCGAACTGACCCGCCGCGCTGGCAGTTCGCTGGAGACCATCACCCACACGGTGTCGTCGATCCAGGCGATGAACCAGCAGATCGCCACCGCCGCCGAGCAGCAGAGCGCCACTGCCGAGGAGATCAACCGCAGCGTGATGAATGTGCGCGATATCTCCGACCAAACGTCGGCGGCAAGTGAGGAGACCGCCAGTTCCAGCGTTGAGCTGGCCCGCCTGGGCACCCACCTGCAGGGCTTGGTCGGACGGTTCAGGCTCTGATGCTTCACGACTTACGCTGAATTTTCCTACAGAACTTTCAGGTCAAGTCCTACAAACCCTCCGCCGATGGGCAGGGATGGGATGCCAGCACTACGCCAGCACCCCATCCTTATCAACTGGACGGAGACCTGCCATGTTCGGCTACCTCAATCACAGGCTCGGCAACATCAGTGTCGGCGCCAAGCTCGCCCTGGGCTTCGCCGTAGTCCTCGCGCTCACACTGGCCACCACGGTCAGCGGCTGGCGCGCCCTCGACGGCGCCATCACCCGCTCGGAACAACTCAGCGAAATCGGCCGGATCAATGATCTGGTCAAAGACCTGCGCGCCGAGCGCATCACCTACCGGGTGCTGGCGGACGACGCCAGCAAGGCGCAGATCGTGCAGATCCTCGGGCAGCTGGAAAGCATGCTGACGACACTTCAGCAACGCAGTAGCGTCGATGAGTCGCGGCAGATGCTGGCGCAGAAGCTGCAACTGCTGCAGCGAATGCGTGATGTTTTCACCGCCCTGCAGAACGCCGTGAGCAGTCGCACACAGCTGCGCACGGCCATGCAGGCGCAGGAAGCGAAACTGAATACCGTCGTCGATGACCTGCAGACTCAGGCGCTGCTGAAGATGCCAGGCGATAACCAGCAAGGCGCCGTGCTGGGTCTGATGGACACCCTCAGCCGGCATGTTGACGGCGCCAACCAGCAGAGCCTGGTACCGGCCTATACGTTTTTCCCGCTGGAAGACTTCGCCAAGGTTGGCGATGCCGCGCTGGAGGCCGCCGACGTTAGCCTCGAGCAGTTGCTCAGAGCCCTCAGGCCGCTGGGCCTGCCTCGTGCCCTCACCGAGCAGCCCGGCATCGAACTGGCCAAGTATCGGACCAGCCTCGATCAATACCGCCGCACCGCGCTGCAGGTCGAGCAGCTACAGACCGAAATGGAGCAAATGGGCATCGAGCTCAGGGCTGTCAGCGTCGAACTGGGTGAACGGAAAGTGGAACAGCGCGACAACGAGGCCGTGGCTGCCCGTTCCCTGCTAACCAGCGTGGCCCTGCTGGCCCTGATCGTCGGCATCGTTGCCGGCTGGCTGATTACCCAACAGATCACTCACCCCCTGCGCCAGACACTGACATTGGCGGCGCGTATCGCCAAAGGCGACCTGAGCCAGCTCGAACCCGTGCAGCGCCGCGACGAGATGGGGCAGTTGCAGGCCAGCATGCGCGAGATGACCATGAGCCTGCGCGAGCTGATTGGCGGTATCGATCAGGGCGTCGGCCAGCTGTCCCAGGCTGCTTCGCAGCTGGCAGCCAGCAGCGAGGACACCAAGCTGCGCATCAACCAGCAGCGCGAGGAAACCGACCAGGTCGCCACCGCCATGAACCAGATGAGCGCCACCGTGCAGGAAGTGGCGCAGAACGCCGAGCAAGCTTCACTGGCGGCCACCAATGCCGATCAGCAAGCACAACTGGGTGACCAGGTAGTAGGTGAAGCTATCGGCCGCATCGAACAGCTGGCCGGTCAGATGGACCATTGCCTGGCCGCCATGCAGCACCTGGCCGGCGAAAGCCAGCGCATCGGCAGCATTCTCGATGTGATCAAGTCCGTGTCGGAACAGACCAACCTGCTGGCGCTGAATGCAGCGATCGAAGCGGCCAGGGCTGGTGAAGCGGGCCGCGGTTTTGCCGTAGTGGCCGATGAGGTGCGCGGGCTGGCACAGCGTACCCAGCAGTCCACCGAGGAAATCGAGCAACTGATCGACAGCCTGCACAGCGGCACCGATGAGGTCAACAGCCTCCTCGACGACAGCAAACGCCTGACCGAGCAGAGCGTGGAGCTGAGCCGCAGGGCCGGACATGCCTTGGGGCAAATCACTGACACGGTATCGAGCATTCAGGGCATGAACCAGCAGATTGCCACGGCCAGCGAAGAACAGAGCGTGGTGGCCGAGCAGATCAACCGTAGCGTGATCAATGTGAGGGATGTGTCGGACCAGACCAGTGCGGCCAGTGAACAGACGGCGGCTTCGAGTGGGGAGCTGGAGCAGCTGGGGCGACAGTTGCGGGGGATGGTGGGGCGGTTCAACCTTTGAGATTGCCGGGGCTGCTTTGCAGCCCTTTCGCGGGACAAGCCCGCTCCTACAAGGGATCGCGTTTCCTGTAGGAGCGGGCTTGTCCCGCGAAGGGGCCGGTGCGGTTACAGCACTTGGCGCAGGAACGCCTGCGCACGCGGGTCTTTAGGCGCAGCAAAGAACTCAGCCGGCGCCGAATCTTCCAGCAGCTTGCCGTGATCGAAGAACAGCACCCGGTCTGCCACTTCACGGGCAAAGCCCATTTCGTGAGTGACACAGACCATGGTCATGCCTTCCTGGGCCAGAGTCTTCATCACATCCAGCACCTCACCGACCATTTCCGGGTCGAGCGCCGAGGTCGGCTCGTCGAACAGCATCACCTTCGGCTCCATCGCCAGGGCACGGGCGATCGCCACCCGCTGCTGCTGGCCGCCCGAAAGGCGCGACGGGTACTCGTTGGCCTTCTGCGAGATACCCACCTTCTCCAGCAAAGCACGGGCCTTGGCTTCACGCTCGGCCTTGTTGCGCTTGCGCACCACCTTCTGCGCCAGGCACAGGTTTTCCAGCACGGTCATGTGCGGGAACAGGTTGAAGTGCTGGAACACCATGCCGACCTCACGGCGGTAGGCGTTGATGTCGGTCTTAGGGTCGGCCAGTTGCAGGCCGTCGATGGCCACATGACCTTGGTCGAAGTGCTCCAGGCCATTGAGGCAGCGCAGGAAGGTCGACTTGCCCGAACCCGACGGGCCGAGCACCACCACCACTTCGCCCTTGGCGACTTTGGTGGTGACGTTATCCACAGCCCGCACCACATGGCCACGGGTGTCGAAGACTTTCAGCAGGTCACGGACTTCAATCACTTTGCGCAAGCCTCCGCTCGAGCCGGCTGGCGATGTGCGACAGCGGCAGGTTGATCAGCAGGTACAGGCCTGCCACGCAGAACCAGATCTCGAAGGTCGAGAACGACGTAGTGATGGCCTCACGGCCGCTCTTGGTCAGTTCGGTAATGGCGATCACCGACACCAGCGAGGTGTCCTTGACCAGGCTGATGAACTGCCCGGCCAGCGGTGGCAGCACGCGCTTGAACGCTTGCGGCAGGATCACGTGGCGCATCGACTGGCCCGCGTTCAGCCCCAGCGAGCGTGCAGCCTCGTTCTGGCCCTTGGCAATGGACTGCACGCCGGCGCGGACGATTTCCGCGACATAGGCGCCGGTGAACAGCGCCAGCGCGGCCACCCCGGCGAACTCCCGGGACAAGTTGAGCACAGTGCCGATGAAGAAGTAGAAAATGAATATCTGCACCAGCAGCGGCGTGCCGCGCACCAGTTCGACGTAAACGGTCGACAGGTCGCGCAGGGTCGGGTTGTTCGACAACCGGCACAGGCCGGCGAACAGGCCGATCACCAGGCCCAGCGCACCGGACACCACCGAGATCCATAACGTGGTCCACAGGCCCCAGGCCAGCGGGCCAGCCGCCCAGTGGCGGGTCACGCCGACCTGGTCGCCCTCGGCGATGTCATCACCGCGGCTCAGTTGCAGGCTGTCCTTGGCCACGTCGAGCACTTGCTCTTCGCCATTTTCATCCTTGAGCGTGACACGCGCGGTGTCACCGGAAACGACGATCTCCTGCACGCTACCGTTACCCGCGGCGCGCTGTACGTCCTCGGCCTTGTAGGCGAAGTACTGCGGTACGCGGTTCCAGCGCCACTCGTAGGAAATCATCGAGGTGGCCATGTACAGGCTGAACGCCAGGCCCACCAGGACCAGGGCGGTCAACCCATGCCAGGGCCACTGGGCTTTCTTGTGTTTGATCACGTGGGGTACTTCCGTAAATGCGAACGCGCAGGGTTTGCCTGCGCGTCGGGGTCATAAAGCCGGGCTTGTGGCCTGGGCCTTATTCCATGTCTTTCAGCCAGTCCTTGTTCTTGAACCACTTGTCGTGAATACGATCGTAGGTCCCGTCATGCTTGATCTGGTGCAGGAAGTTGTTGATGAAGTTGATGCTGTCGTAGTCGCCTTTCTTCAGGCCGAAGGCCAGCGGCTCGTAGGTGAAGGGTTCTTCGAGGAACAGCAGCTTGCCAGCACCGGCCTTCTCGACCGCCACCACGTTGTATGGCGCGTCGTAGACAAAGGCGTCAGCCTTGCCGTTGACCACGTCCATCACCGCTTCTTGCTCGTTGTCGTAGCCGTGGTACTTGGCTTTGCCGATCAGCTTCTTGGACACCATCTCGCCGGTGGTACCGAGCTTGGAGGTCAGGCGGTACTTCTCGTTGTTCAGGTCCTTGTACGACTTGATCTCGCCGGCCAGCTCCTTGCGGATCAGCAGGGTCTGGCCAACCACGATGAAGGGTTCGCTGAAGTTCAGGCGCAGGTTGCGTTCCTGGGTCAGGGTCATGCCACTGCCGATCATGTCGAACTTGTCAGTCAGCAGGGCCGGGATGATGCCGTCATATGCGGTGGAAACAGCCTCGAACTTCACGCCCATGGATTTGGCCATGGCTTTGAGGATATCGACTTCGAAGCCGATGATCTCGCCGCGCTTGTTGGTCATCTGGAACGGCATGTAGGTTGGGTCCATGCCCACCCGCAGGGTACCGCGCTTGACCGCCTCATCAATGGCGCCGGCCTGGGCCGCAGTTACGGCGACCAGGGCGGTAACACCGACCAGCAGCCGCGAAAGATATTTCTTGATCATCACCAAGTCCCCTAGCAAGTAAAGAAGCGAATCTTATTGTCGTGGCACAGCCATACCGGCCGATGCGGATTATCGGAGAGGGATGCTAACGCATGGCGGCGCTCGGACCTAGAGCCGGGGGGGACTTTGTTGGCCAAAAAAAAAATCGCGGATAAATCCGCTCCTGCTTGGAGTGGGTTTATCCGCGATTGCGAGCTATCAGGCGCCGACGAGTGCCGGTTGGCCTTCATTCTCCGGATGCAGTGGCAGCAGCGGCGAATGCGGGTCGTTCTTGATGGAGGCACGCCACACATCGATCCACGCCGCATTGTGCTCGGCCCAGACCTGCTCGTGCAGGCGGCTCAAGGCGACCGGGTCGCTGAGCAAGGCCAGGCGTGTATTGAGGTCCAGCCCTTTCGGCCCGACCTCCAGCGCCTTGGCCACGCGCTCGGCACGCAGCGCCTCGATCGGCGCGGCCTGACCGTGACGGGCAGTGGCCATGGCACAGGCCAGGGCATTCTGCCGTGGGTCGACCACTGCACGCACGAAACCGTCATGCAGGGCATGCCAGCGGTTCTCGTGGGTGTACTGGTCGGTGGCCAGCAGCTCCTGCGGCGTGGCGTATTCCTCGGGGATGAGAAACAGCTTCTCGTCCTTGGCCGCCAGGCCCAGGCGCGTGCGGCTGGAGATGACCGATACCGGGATCGACAGCACCAGCGAGCCCACGATCGGCGCCAGCCACCACAGGAAGCTCGGGTTCAGCCAGGCCACCAGCCCAGCCCAGGCGAAGCCCAGCAAGGTCTGCGGACCATGGCGGCGCAGCGCCTCGCTCCACGGGGTGGAGTCGTCGTCACGCTGCGGCGAGTTCCAGGTCGCCGCCCAGCCGAGGAACGCGGCCAGCACGAAGCGGGTGTGGAAGATCATCCGTACCGGCGCCAGCAGCATGGAGAACAGCATCTCCATCAGCATCGACAGGGTGACCTTGATGCGCCCACCGAACTCGACGGCGCCCTTGGCCCAGATCAGGATGACGCTCAGCAGCTTGGGCAGGAACAGCAGCACGATGGTGGTGGAGAACAGCGCCACGGCTTTTTCCGGGTGCCACTGCGGCCACAGCGGGTAGAGCTGGTATGGCTCGATGAAGTACTGCGGTTCCATCAGGGTGTTGGTCGCCAGCAATGCCGTCGACAGCACCAGGAACAGGAACCACAGCGGCGCCGACAGGTACGACATCACGCCGGTGAGGAACACCGCACGGTGCACCGGGTGCATGCCCTTGACCAGGAACAGGCGGAAGTTCATCAGGTTGCCGTGGCACCAGCGGCGGTCGCGCTTGAGCTCGTCGAGCAGGTTCGGCGGCAATTCTTCGTAGCTGCCTGGCAGGTCATAGGCAATCCACACGCCCCAGCCGGCGCGGCGCATCAGCGCGGCTTCGACGAAGTCGTGGGAGAGAATGGCCCCGGCGAACGCACCCTTGCCCGGCAACGGCGCCAGGGCGCAGTGCTCGATGAACGGCTTCATGCGGATGATCGCATTGTGGCCCCAGTAGTGCGACTCGCCCAGCTGCCAGAAGTGCAGGCCGGCGGTGAACAACGGGCCATAGACGCGGGTGGCGAACTGCTGCATGCGCGCATACAGGGTGTCCATGCCCGAGGCTTTCGGCCCGGTCTGGATGATGCCGGCGTCCGGGTTGGCTTCCATCAGGCGCACCAGGCTGCTCAGGCATTCGCCGCTCATGACGCTGTCGGCGTCGAGCACGACCATGTACTTGTACTCGCCACCCCAGCGACGGCAGAAGTCGTCGAGGTTGCCGCTCTTGCGCTTCACGCGGCGACGGCGACGGCGGTAGAAGATGCGGCCGAAGCCCTTGGTTTCGCGGCACACGTCCAGCCAGGCCTGCTGCTCGGCCACGGCGATGTCGGTGTCGTTGGTGTCGCTGAGCACGAAGAAGTCGAAACGGTCGAGGTTGCCGCTGGCTGCCACCGACTCGAAGGTCGCCCGCAGGCCTGCGAACACCCGCGGCACGTCTTCGTTGCAGATCGGCATCACCAGCGCGGTACGCGCTTCGGGGGCAATCGGCTCGTTGCCGGCACTGCTACCCGAAATCTTGTATTTGTCACGCCCGGTGAGCAACTCGAGGAAGCCCATCAGCGCGGTCCAGAAGCCTGCCGAAACCCAGCAGAAGAGGATACCGAACAGCACCAGAATGGACGTCTGCAAGGCATACGGCCAGACCTGCACCACGGTGTCCCACAGCGGCTGGTTGACGATTTCGTCCAGGTCGACGAACGACCAGCCCTGGTACGGCAGGATGCCTTTCATGTACCAGCCGGCGACGATGGTCTGGCCGATCATGAGGGCGAGCAGGATGTAGCGGCGGATCGAACCGACCGTGCGCCAGCGCGCCGCTGGCAGCTCGCGCTTGGGCGGCTGCGGGGCGTTGGTACGGCCGGTCATGCGCCGCCACAGGCGGATCAGCACGTTGGTGCGCCATGGCTCGGGCACGACCTTGGTGCGCTTGATCGGCGGCGCGATCTTCAGGCACAGCCGGCCACTGCCGTCGACACCGAGCATTTCGGCGTCTTCCAGCTCGGCAGCGCTGCCCACGGTCAGGCGCGGGCCGACCGAGGCCTGCACGGCCTCGGTGATGCTGGCGGCAGGGTTGGCCGCCAGGCGTTGGTGCAGCTCACTGAACGAGGTGCAGCTGGCGAGTTCCGCGCGCTGCTCATCGCTCAGTGGGAGGTGGGCCAGGTATTCGCCAAGCGATTCCGGCCTTGCGCTTGAGTTACTCATCGGCAGGCAACTGATAGCTCCAGGTCTCGGTCAGCACTTTTTCAGTGGTGGCCGGGGTCCCGTTGGTGGGTGCCGCATCGGCGGCAGGTTGTTCGGCCTTGGCTGGTTCCGCCTTGGCGGCCTTCTCGTGCTTGGCGTGCTTGGCCGCTGCCTTCTCCTGCTTGATTTCAGCAGCAGGCTTGGCCGGCTCGACCGGCACGTCACGTACCAGCGCAGCGCGCATTTCGGTGGACTTGTTGGCTTCCTTGACCTTCAAGCGCAAGGTCAGGCGCCAGCCCTTGGTTTCCGGGTTATAGCGCAGATTGTTCTCGACCACCTCGGCATTGTCGCCAACGCTGATCTGGCTGCGCACCGGGGTGTCTTCCGGCAGGGCGGCAAGGGCCGGGCCAGCGAAGTCGACCAGGAAGGCGACGCTGCCGTCTGGCTGGCGGATCAGGTTGGATTGCTTGACATCACCGGTGGAGCGCAGGGTCTGCTTGACCCAGCCCAGGTCAGGGGCCTGGAACTGCTGCTCGTCGATGGTCCAGTGCAGGCGGTAGGCGTACTCGAACGGCTTGCCTGGCTCAGGTAGCTTTTCCGGGCTCCAGAAGGCAACGATGTTGTCGTTGGTCTCGTCGGCAGTCGGGATCTCGACCAGGTCGACGGTACCCTTGCCCCAGTCACCCTTCGGCTCGATCCAGGCGCTCGGGCGCTTCTGGTAGTTGTCGTCGAGGTCTTCGAAATCGCTGAAGGCGCGCTGACGCTGCATCAGGCCGAAACCACGCGGGTTCTCGACGCTGAAGTTGCTCACGGCCAGGTGTTTCGGGTTGTTCAGCGGGCGCCACAGCCACTCGCCGTTACCGGCGTGAATCGACAGGCCTTCGGAGTCATGCAGGGCCGGGCGATAGTTCAGCACCTTGGACGGCTGGTTGGGGCCAAACAGGAACATGCTGGTCAGCGGGGCGATACCCAGGCGGCTGACCTGGTCACGCAGGAATACCCGCGATTGCACGTCGACCACGGTGTCGGTGCCCGGGCGCAGGATCAGCTTGTAGGCGCCGGTGGAGCGTGGCGAATCCAGCAGGGCGTAGATCACCAGGTGCTTGTCGGCCGGCTTGGGCTTCTCGACCCAGAACTCGGTGAAGCGCGGGAACTCTTCGCCCGACGGCAGCGCGGTGTCGATCGCCAGGCCACGGGCCGACAGGCCGTACACATGGCCCTTGCCGACCACGCGGAAATAGCTGGCCCCCAGCAGGGTCATGATCTCGTCCTGCTTGTCGGCCTTGTTGATCGGGTAGAGCACGCGGAAACCGGCGTAACCGAGGTTCTTGACGGTTTCCGGGTCGTGCGGCACGTCACCGAACTCGAAGCGGCTCGGGTCGTACTTGATTTCCTCGACCTTGGTAGCAGTGATCTCGTTGATCTTCACTGGGGTGTCGAAGTGCATGCCCTGATGGTAGAAGGACAGTTTGAACGGGGTCTTGTCCTTGGCCCACTCGGCCTTTTCCTGCAGGAAATGAATTTTCTGGTAGTCCGCGAACTTCATGTCGCGGAAGGCTGCCGGCAGGTTACTTTTCGGTGCTTCGTATTTCTGGCCGGCCAGATCCTTTGCCTTGGCTGCAACATCGTCAAGATTGAATGCCCACAGCTGGCCCGCGCTCATCAGGCCGACCAGTGCCACACTGGCCATCAGGGCCTTGCGCAGCCCGGTGCCGGGGATTCTTGATGCTTTTTGGGGACTAACAATCACGAGCAACCCTCGCCGAAAACAGATCATGAAACCAACGGCCAGCGAAAAATGCCGGGTTGGCGAGCACTGTTCGGACCCCATGAGGGCGTAATGATTCCCCAAACAGGTCCAGACAATGCTCGAGTCAGAGTGAAACGAACCTGCGAACGCAGGCTCACGCAGCGCGCGATTATCCAGCAGGATGCGTTACAACGCATCAGTGTGGACTAACTATTTATCGTACAAAACCCCTTGTTTTCCTATAAACAAAGGGTTTTTCGACCTCATATTTGTAACAAGAATGTCACTGGGCCATCATTGACCAGGTGCACCTGCATGTCCGCGCCGAAACGCCCGCTCGCCACATCGGCATGCTGGCCGCGCGCCTTGCTCAAAAGATAGTCGAACAATTCGGCCCCGAGCGCCGGAGGCGCGGCGGTCGAGAAGCTCGGGCGCATGCCGCTGCGGGTGTCAGCCGCCAGGGTGAACTGGGAGACCAGCAGCAGGCCGCCACCGACATCCTTGAGCGACAGGTTCATCTTGCCCTGATCGTCGCTGAACACCCGATAGTTCAGCAGCTTGTGCAACAGTTTATCGGCATGCTCACGGGTATCTTCAGGCTCGACGGCCACCAGCACCAGCAAACCCTGGTCAATGGCACCGACGATTTCCCCGCCGACCTCCACGCGTGCGCCACGCACGCGTTGCAGCAAACCCCTCATGCTTCTTCCAGCGGCAGGTCGAGCAGACGGCGGGCCATCTGATCGGCTGCACGCACCAGGGCATCGGTGATGCCTGGCTCGGAGGCGGCATGCCCAGCGTCGCGGATGACCTTCAGCTCACTGTTCGGCCAGGCCTGGTGCAGCGCCCAGGCGTTGTCCAATGGGCAGATCACGTCGTAGCGGCCATGCACGATCACCGCCGGCAGGTGAGCGATCTTCGGCATGTCGCGAATCAGCTGGTCGGGCTCCAGGAACGCATTGTTCATGAAGTAGTGGCATTCGATGCGGGCGATCGACAGCGCGCGCTGCGGCTCGGAGAAGCGGTCGACCACCAGCGGATTCGGGCGCAGCGTGGCGGTGCGGCCTTCCCAGGTGGACCAGGCCTTGGCCGCATGCATCTGGGCGATCTGGTCGTTGCCGGTCAGGCGCTTGTGGAAGGCCTTGACCAGGTCACCACGCTCTTCCGGCGGGATCGGCGCGATGTAGTCCTGCCAGTAGTCCGGGAACATGCGGCTGGCGCCTTCTTGGTAGAACCACTCGATTTCCTGCGGCCGGCACAGGAAGATGCCCCGCAGGATCAGGCCATGCACGCGCTCGGGGTAGGTCTGGGCGTAGGCCAGGGCCAGGGTCGAGCCCCAGGAACCGCCGAACAGCACCCATTTGTCGATGCCAAGGTGCTTGCGGATGCGCTCAAGGTCTTCGACCAGGTGCCAGGTAGTGTTGTTCTCCAGGCTCGCGTGCGGCGTGGAGCGGCCACAGCCGCGCTGGTCGAAGGTGATGATGCGGTACAGGTTGGGGTCGAAGTAGCAACGACTCTGGGCATCACAGCCCGCCCCCGGGCCACCGTGGATGAAGACCACAGGCAGACCTTCCGGCGAGCCGCTTTCATCCACATACAGCACATGCGGCGCTTCCACGGCGAGATCGTGCCGGGCGTAGGGTTTGATCTGCGGGTACAGGGTCTGCATTGCGCACTCCGTGTGAGGTTTGGTTCGGCCGTGGGCCATCATAAACCTGAATTGCGCCAAGAGCATGTGTCTGTGGCGAGATCATGTTATGCACGGCCGACAAGCCGGTCTGAATAGCATCCGGGCTTTCCCACCCGTGAGGCTCACATGATCGATTCGGCCAGACACCCCCTCCCCGACCCTTCTCACCCACAGACCCTTGTCGCCAGCAAGCTGCCCGCCTGGATTGCCAGTACTCAACCTGCCGAGCACAGGCACATGCGCCGCTCGGCAGGCCGGCGCAACCAGGCATTCGAACAGGCCTGTCAGCAGAGCCCCGAAGTCGCCCGTCAGCTGGTGAATGAATACGGCATACAGCGCGAGACCGAAGGCAAGCTGCAAGCCCTGCTGACTACCTTGCCGGCGCTGGAGCCGTTTGCCTCCAGGTTGCTGACCGAAGCCATTCACAAGCGGTTCGGCCAGAACCTGGATGTCACGGCAACCTATTTGATGAACGTCAGCAAAGCGGCCGCCTACAAGGAAGCGCTCGATGGCGATCCGTTCGTCACCAGCGACCGCGCCGTGAAGTTGGCTACCCAGTCATTACTGCATTGCGCCCTGCAAAACTTCGAAGCATTCGAGGCAGAGCCTGCCGGCCTGGAGATTGACGGCAACAAATCGCTGATCATCGACAGCAACCAGATCGGCATCATTTCATCCGGGGTCAAACAGCTGCCGATCGTTGCCGAAGACTTTGCGGCGATGGTCCGTGAACTGGATATCGGTGGTCAGTACCAGGCACTGATCGATGCGCTTCAGGCGCCTGCGGGCGGTCCTGACACCGCGTCGGCCTCCGAGATTTTCAGGAACGCCGAACAGGCCACCTTCCGCCTGCATGTCCATCAGGCTTACCTGCACGGTGCAATCGACAAGGCAAGCCACAGGACACTGCTCGAACTGGCCACCCACGGCGCGGCGGAGTATCAGGGGCAACCGGTACTCTGCTCGCGCATGAGACTGCTGCAGGCCACGCTGACGGGCGCAGTGGTTTTGGGGATAGCCGCTCCCGGCGCCAGCGGTGCAGGGAAATTTCCGCCTCCCACTTTCCCATATGGGGGATGGCTGCTGATCTACCTGCCTGGCCTGCCAGAACCACTGACGATGCACACCTCCAGGGCCCAGGCCGAAGCGTTTCTGCTCAAGCAGCTACCAGCACTTCGCCGCTCGAAGCATCTGGTACCCGAACGCGACAGGGCTGGCTTTTTCGAAAGGCTGCGTGACACGCTGGAGCCCTATACCTGGAACGCGGCAAAAGGTTTCAAGGAACGCATGCCCGCCCCGGATGCCCGCGTTACCCTCCACGTACAACCTTTTACCCAGCCTTTTATTGATGAACTGGTCGTCCAACGGCAGCAGCGCCTGCGCGACGATGGATTGTTCCATGCCGTGCCGACTGCGCTGGAGGACCAGAAGAGCAGCGCAAAACGCCTGGCATATTTCCAGTCGCTGGCCGTCGGCACCTTGAACATCGGCGCTTTCTTCATCCCTGGGTTGGCTCCCGTGATGCTCGGTCTGACCGTATTGCAACTCGGCCACGAGGTTTACGAAGGGCTGGCAAGCTGGGCGGACGGTGATCGTGAGCAGGCATTCGGCTATCTCATGGACGTGGTGGAAAATGCAGCGTTCGTCGCCGCGCTGGGAGCCGCTGGCGCGGCGAATGGCCGCCCGGCAGTCGAGCGGATTGGCTTGGAAACACCGTCGTTCATCGAAGCACTTGATAGCGTCGAACTGGCCGACGGCAGCCAGCGCCTCTGGCGACCCGACTTGCAAGCCTTTGCCCATGACATCGTGCTACCGGCCGACAGCAAGCCGGATAAATTCGGCTTGCACCATTACCAAGGTAAAACCTGGTTACCCATCGAAGACCACATCTATTCGGTTCGCCAGCCACCCGGTTCCGCTGACTATCATCTTCAGCCCGCCCAGCCCTCCCAGCGCTACCTCCCGGCGCTGCAGCACAACGGTGCCGGAGCCTGGCTGCTGCCACAGGACAACCCGGCCCGATGGCCAGAAATGCAGTTGTTCCGCCGCTCGGGCCACCTTGGTACGCGCTTTGATCAGCAGACAGCCGAGCATATCCTGCGCGTCAGCGGCACTGAGCCAGACGTGCTGCGGCGGGCTATCTGCAATAACCTGCGGCTGCCAGCATTGCTGGAAGACACCATGACGCGCTTCGACCTTGACCGTTCGCTCGAGCAATGGCCCGGCGACCGAGGCGCCGAATTCGAGAGGCGTTATCGCCAGTTACCTGCCAGTGAATGGCACTCGGGGCAAATCCTGGCGCAACGCTACCCGAACCTCCCAAAGCCGGCCATCGATGAGTTGCTGCACAACGCCACTCCCAAGGAATGGCTGGCGTTGTCCAAGGCCACGGTACCGGCTCGCATCGCCGAGGAAATACGAGCCTATCAGCAGCAGGTTCGCTTAAGCCGCGCCTATGAAGGGTTTTACCTGAATGGGCCGCGTAACTGGGACACTGATCGACTGGCGATGCATAGCCTCGAGCGCCTGCCGGGCTGGATTGCGGACAGCGCCATTGGCCTGGAGCAACATCAGAGCCCGTTCCAACTCGACAGCATCGGCGACCCACTCGCCACCACGCGCAAAACGATCTCGAGCGGGTATTCGGGTTACCTGGTCACGGACGCGGGCCAACAGCCCAGCGCGGCATTGCCTTCCATCTTTGCCGCACTGTACGAAGCCTTGAGCCCGGCTCAGCGCGCTGCATTGGGTATCGTCGATGCAGGCGAGTTGCGCAGGGCCATCCAGAAGGCGCCGTTCATTCCCCGAGAGACCGCGAAAAAAATACTCGGGATGCAGCCAACAAGGCCCGGCTATCGTCCCCCCATGCGCCTTGCCGATGGGCGCCTTGGCTACCCGCTGGGCGGCAGTCGCGCGCGAGCTGGTAGTGTTTCGCGGCATAACCTGCTTGCCCGAATCCGCCAGCTTGGCCAGGCGGTGCCACAACCCAGGCCCGCCGAACAGATACTGGCCACCCTGGAGAACCGATATCCGAGCCGAGCGCAGACTGACGAGCTGCTGCAGGAACTGAGCGAGCAGCACAGGCAGCTGCAAAGGCACCTCACCGACTGGCGTGACCTGGCCCTGTTGCTTCAGCGACCAGAGCCCGACGAATTCCAGCGCTTGTCGAATGCAATTTCCCAGTACTGGTATGACCGGGCATTCCTCAATGCCAACGAAAGCCCGGCCCCGCTTCGGCTGGAGCGGTTGTCGATGGCGGACTTCCCCCTGAACCTGCCCGAAAGCTTCACCAGCAGTGTCACCGAACTGGAACTTGTCGACACGTTTCCAGAGGATTTCACAAGCTACAGTCAACATGCGCCACAACTGAACGGCCTGCTGCACCCGTTCGGCAACCTGCGCTCGCTGCAGGTCAGGCGTAGTTACCGGGCAGAGGCGCCACCGTCCCCGTTCCAGTTCAGCCTGCCACTGATCGCACAGCATCTGCCGCAGCTGGAAACACTCGGCCTGATCAACCAGAACCTGTCCATTTCATCCACCGACATTGCCAGCCTGGCGGGGCTTAGCCATCTGCGCAGGCTGGATCTGAGCGGCAATCGCTTGTCCGAGCAGTACCCGCCCAGCTTCGACGAGTTGCGGCTGGACTCCCTGGGGCTCGACCGGATGGCTCTGGATCATTGGCCTGAGGGGGTGGGCTATAACAGCGTGACGCAGATCCAGAACCTGTCGCTGCGCGACAACCGCATTACCCTGTTGCCTGATTTACTGCTCAGTGGCCGCGTCAACGTGGCTGAGCATGGGCATATCGATTTGCAGGGCAACAATATTCTCGACCAGCACCTGCTGCGTATCCTGCTGAGCGAGCAAGCACGCGCCACGCGCTTCCTGGTGGATCAGCCCAGCGAAGTCCAGCGTTACCTGGCCGAGCAACTGCAGTTACGTCAACAGTTGCAGGATTTCGTCGATAACTACGTCAATGCCTCAAGCTCCTCATCGATGCCGACCCAGGCCGTGCTGACATCTCGCACACGTATAGCCACGGCATTGAGCGAGTTCTGGCAGCATCAGGAAACAGGCACCACGCATTCCCCCTTACGCTTGACCAACGTGGTGCTCGAGCAAATGCCCGCCCGCTTGCCGGCGTTCTTCACCGAGCGGGTGCGCAATCTCGCACTGGAGAATGTGAGCGGCTCCACGGCACATCTGGATACCCTTCTCGCCCAATTTCCCCATGTGACACGCCTCACCATCGATGGCTATGTGAGTGCCCAGCAGAGCCTCCCTCGCGCCTTGCATCGCCTGCCACGCTTGACCGATCTGGCATTGCTCAATATCGGCCTCGACATTGACGACAACCTGCTCGATGGCTTGGCCAGCGTGGACGGCCTGCAGTCGCTGGACCTGGGCAGCAACCGAATGGGCATGGTGACCCATGCACCGGGAGCACTCAGGTCGCTGCGTCGGCTGGACCTGAACGACACGCAGCTGAGCCAGTGGCCGACTTGGGTCAATGACCTGCTGCCCCTGGAAATGCTGGACTTGAGCGATAACCAGCTGACCGCATTACCCGACTTCGTGCTTGCCAACCTCGACAGCGGGTTCCCGATCACTTCGATCCAGCTGTTCAACAACCCCATCAGCGATCAGACCTATCTGCGCGCCCGAGCGTCGTCAGACAGCCAGCACAGCTATACATTCGCGATGGACGTGCCGGACCACCTGACCGACTCATCGGACGACGCCATGGCATTGGGTCACTTTCACATCCCTCTGCTTGACACCGCAGGCGATCGGCCCGACCTCAATGACTGGCTGCTTGGCTCTACAAGCGAAAACGAGGCCATGAGGGACTGCTGGGAGCAACTTGAGGACGCAGGGGATTCGGCAAACCTGTTGGCCCTGGTGGGCCGCCTCCGGCAAGCGGCGCCCTATCAGAACGACGCGACACGCGTGGCTTTCAGCCAACGGGTGCGCCGGGTACTGGTCAAGGCGGTGGTGGACAGCGCTGACCGCGCGCTGCTCAACCATCAGGCCGGCGAGGCATTGCTCCAGCCTTCGGGTGACCAGACCTGCCACGACGGTGCGCTGCTGGTGTTTCAGGACATCGAACTGTTTATTGCCAACGAACGCTTACAGGTAGCCTCGGCAGACACGGAGGGTAACCTGTACCTGGAACTGCGGCGGTTGTACCGGCTGCATGCACTGGACGAAGTGGCAAAAAGCGAAGCAGGCATGCGCGACGTGGCGGAAGTACGGCTGACCTACCGACGAGAGTTGAATGACTCACTGCAACTCGGGCTCCCGAACGACCACCTGCTCTACGCGGTCAACGCCAGCCAGGACGAACTGATCTATGCCGAGCAGCAAGTGCAACGGGGCGAGCTCAGCGACGCTTTCCTCGATTTCGCAGCGGGCAATGAGCGCTGGGTACAACACCTGCGCCTCACCCACGCCACGCGCTTCGCACAGATCGAGCAAGACTACCAAGCACAAGTGCTGGCGATGCCGGAACAACACCCAGACACCCCCCTCGATCAACTCGGGACAGCGTTTGCTGCATTTGAAAGGAGCAGGCAAGCTCGCGAACGGCGCCTGATTCGCGAACTCACCTCATTCGCCGCCCCAGAACGCAAGCCGCGCTCCGCCAGCGAGTAACCCCTTGCCTGGCCGCTAGCGCCCGTAGCGCTCGCGGCCCCAGGCGAGCAGGCTTACGAGCAGCCCTCTCAGGACGCCCTGGGTCGGCAGCGCCAAGTCTTCTCGGTAGGCGAAAGGTTCGATCTCATTCATGTAGGTGCTTTGTGCCAACTCCAGTTGCACGGCATGGATATGGTTTGCCGGATCACCATAATGACGCGTGATATGCCCCCCCTTGAAGCGGCCATTGAGCACATGGCTGTACCCCTCGGCCTGGCCGCAGACCGCCTCCAGGCGCTCGGCCAGCTGCGGATCACAGCTGGCACCGTTGAAGGTCCCCAGGTTGAAGTCCGGCAGCTTGCCCTCGAACAAGTGCGGGATCTGCGAGCGGATCGAGTGCGCATCCCACAGCAGTGCATAACCATGGGCTTCACGCAGGCGCGCCAGCTCGCTCTGGATCGTGTTGTGATAAGGGCGCCAGATCGACTCCAGGTAGGCCTTGCGCTCCTCGGCGGTCGGCTCAAGCCCTTTCTTGAACAGCGGCTCGCCATCGAACAGCGTGGCCGGGTACAAGCCGGTAGTAGCACCGGCGTACAACGGTTTGTCGTCGTCCGGGCGGTTCAGGTCGATGACGAAGCGCGAATACTCCGCAGCCACCACGCTGGCGCCCATCTCGCGGGCAAAGTCGTACAACCGTGGAATGTGCCAATCAGTGTCAGGCAGGCTGCGCGCCTGGTCGACCAGGCCTTCACGCACGGTGTCGCTCAGCCGCAGCCCTGCATGGGGCATGCTGATCAGCAGCGGCAGGCGGCCTTGGTGGAAACTCAGTACCTTGTCCATCGTGCCTCGCTCAGTTGGAAATTTCGTGGCCCTTGCGCACCACGCGCTTGGGGAGGTCGCCGCCGAGCCAGTAGGCCAGGTCGGCAGGACGGGAGATCTGCCAGGCAACGAAGTCGGCGACCTTGCCGACCTCCAGCGAACCGTGGCTGTCACCCAGGCCGAGTGCCGTGGCGGCATGCAGGGTGACGCCGGCCAAGGCCTCTTCCGGGGTCATGCGGAACAGCGTGCAACCCATGTTCAGCATCAGGCGCAGCGACAAGCCAGGCGAGGTGCCAGGGTTGAGGTCACTGGCCAGAGCAATCTTCACGCCGTGGCGACGCAGGGCGTCCATCGGCGGCAGCTGGGTTTCGCGCAGGAAATAGAAAGCACCCGGCAGCAGCACGGCAACGGTGCCGGCCTTGGCCATGGCGATCGCGTCCTCCTCGGTCATGAACTCCAGGTGGTCGGCCGACAACGCCTGATAACGCGCTGCCAGGCTGGAGCCGTGCAGCGAAGACAGCTGCTCGGCATGCAGCTTCACCGGCAGGCCCAGTGCATGTGCCTTGATGAACACCTTTTCGACCTGTGCCGGCGAAAACGCCAGGTGTTCGCAGAAGGCGTCCACCGCATCCACCAGGCCTTCGGCCGCCAGGGCAGGCAGCATTTCGTCGCAGATGTGGGCAATGTAGTCGTCAGAACGGCCGGCGTACTCCGGCGGCAAGGCATGGGCGGCCAGGCAGGTGGCGCGCACGGCCAATGGCAGCTCGTCGGCCAGGCGCCGAGCCACGCGCAGCATCTTGCGCTCGTTGGCCAGGTCCAGGCCGTAGCCCGACTTGACCTCGATAGTGGTGACGCCATCGCGCATCAACGCCTGAACCCTCTGACGCGCACTGGCGAACAGTTCGTCCTCGCTGGCCGCGCGGGTGGCCCGCACGGTGCTGGCGATACCACCGCCCTGGGCGGCGATGTCGGCATAGCTCACGCCCTGCAGGCGCTGTTCGAACTCGCCACTACGGTTGCCACCGAACACCGCATGGGTATGGCAATCGATCAGCCCCGGGGTGACCCAGGCGCCGCTCAGGTCCACCGTGCGGTCAACCTCGAAGGGCTGCAGCTCGGCGCGAGGGCCGATCCATTCGATCAGCCCGGCGCAGGTGACGATGGCCGCGTCCTCGATGATCGAGTAACGGCCCTCGGCCAGGGTTGCCGCGTGGCAGTGCTGCCAGAGGGTTCTCATGTGCAATCTCCTTGACTAGCGGTGCAGCTCGACCGGCACGTGCTTGCCTGCACGTGGCTTGCACCACAGCAGGTAGGACGCCACCAGGAACACCACCCAGACCACGCCGACCAGCAAGGCCGCCTGGGTATCCGGGAAGTAACCGAGCACACCGAAAATGAACACCATGAAGGCAATGGCCATGGCCGGGCCGTATGGCCAGAACGGTACCGGGAATTTCAGCTGGGCTGCCTCTTCAGCACTCATGCTGCGGCGCATGGCAACCTGGGTGACCAGGATCATCAGCCATACCCACACGGTCGCGAAGGTGGCGATGGAGGCGATCAGCAGGAACACGTTTTCCGGGATCAGGTAGTTGAGCAGCACGCCAACCAGCAGCGCCGCGCCCATCACCACCACGGTCATCCATGGCACGCCGTGCTTCGACAACTTGCCGAAGCTGCGTGGCGCGTGGCCTTGCTGGGCCAGGCCGTACATCATGCGGCCGGCGCCGAAGATGTCGCTGTTGATTGCCGAGATCGCAGCCGAGATCACCACGATGTTCAGCACCGCGGCGGCGGAGCCAATGCCGAGATGGCTGAAGATCTGCACGAACGGGCTGCCTTCGCTGCCGATCTGCGGCCACGGATACAGGCACATCAGCACGAACAGGGTCAGCACATAGAACAGCAGGATGCGCAGGGGCACGGCGTTGATCGCCTTGGGGATGACGCGCTGTGGGTCCTTGGCTTCACCGGCGGTGACGCCGATGATCTCGATGCCACCGAAGGCGAACATCACCACGGCGAGCGAGGCGATCAGGCCGCCGATGCCGTTTGGCATGAAGCCGCCATGCTCGATCAGGTTGCTGATGCCCACGGCATGCTCGCCACTCACCTGGCTGAAGCCGAAGGCCATGATGCCGAGGCCGGCCAGGATCATCGCCACGATGGCGCCGACCTTGAGCAGCGACAGCCAGAACTCCATTTCGCCGAACACCTTGACGTTGCACAGGTTGAGGCCGCCGATCACGAAGACGATGCCCAGTACCCAGATCCAGCGGGCCACTTCCGGGAACCAGAAGCCCATGTAGATACCGAAGGCGGTGATGTCGGCGATGGCCACGATGACCATCTCGAAGGCGTAGGTCCAACCGAGGATGAAGCCGGCCATGGGGCCGAGGTAGGTGGTGGCGTAGTGCCCGAAGGAGCCGGCCACCGGGTTGTGCACGGCCATCTCGCCGAGGGCGCGCATGACCATGAACACCGCAGCGCCGCCGATCAGGTACGCCAGCAGCACGGCCGGGCCGGCCATCTGGATGGCCGAGGCGGAGCCGTAGAACAGGCCGGTGCCGATGGCGGAGCCAAGGGCCATGAAACGGATGTGGCGGGCCGTTAGCCCGCGCTTGAGACCTTGAGCTTGTTGCATGTCACGTCCTTAAATTGTTTTTGTGGTCGTGAGGTCGATGGGGGCTGCCGTGCAGCCCAATCGCCGGCAAGCCGGCTCCCACAGAGAGCGGGTTATAGCTGTCTATGTGGGAGCCGGCTCGCCGGCGACGGGCCGCAAAGCGGCCCCGGGGCATCACAGGCTAGGCAGGACACCAGCAGGCAGCAGCCCGGTCAGGCTGCCCCTGGCCAGCAGCTCGACGGCTGCCTCGATGTCTGGCGCGAAGAAGCGGTCACGGTCGTAGTGCGGCACTTCACGACGCAGCGCCTGACGCGCCTGCTCCAGCTTCGTCGAGGTCTTCAGGCCTTTGCGCAGGTCCAGCCCCTGACACGCACCCAGCCATTCGATGGCCAGCACGCCACGGGTGTTCTCGGCCATTTCCCACAGGCGCTTGCCAGCAGCCGGGGCCATCGACACGTGGTCTTCCTGGTTGGCCGAGGTCGGCAGGCTATCGACACTGTGTGGGTGCGACAAGGCCTTGTTCTCGCTGGCCAGGGCAGCTGCGGTGACCTGGGCAATCATGAAGCCGGAGTTGACGCCGCCGTTTTCCACCAGAAATGGCGGCAGCTGGGACATGTGCTTGTCCATCATCAGCGAGATGCGGCGCTCGCTCAGCGAACCGATCTCGGCGATCGCCAGGGCGAGGTTGTCGGCGGCCATGGCCACCGGCTCGGCGTGGAAGTTGCCGCCGGAAATCACGTCGCCTTCGGCGGCGAACACCAACGGGTTGTCCGACACGGCGTTGGCTTCGATGCCCAGCACTTCGGCAGCCTGGCGGATCTGGGTCAGGCAGGCGCCCATGACCTGTGGCTGGCAGCGCAGCGAGTATGGGTCCTGGACCTTGTCGCAGTTCTTGTGCGACAGCGACACTTCGCTGGAGTCGCCCAGCAGGTCGCGGAAGCAGGAAGCGGTGTCGATCTGGCCACGCTGACCACGCACTTCGTGAACACGCGCATCGAACGGCGAACGCGAACCCAGCGCCGCCTCAACGCTCAGGCCACCGCAGGCGATGGCGGCGGCATACAGGTCTTCTGCCTGGAACAGGCCACGCAGGGCGTAGGCGGTGGAAGCCTGGGTGCCGTTGAGCAGGGCCAGGCCCTCCTTGGCAGCCAGGGTCAGCGGCTCGAGGCCGGCGACCGCCAGGGCTTCGGTAGCCGACAGCCACTGGCCCTGATGCCGGGCCTTGCCTTCGCCCAGCAGTACCAGCGACATGTGCGCCAGCGGTGCCAGGTCGCCGGAGGCGCCGACCGAGCCCTTGAGCGGGATGTGCGGGTATACCTCGGCGTTGACCAGGGCGATCAGCGCATCGATGACTTTGCGGCGGATACCGGAGAAACCGCGGCTGAGGCTGTTGATCTTGAGGACCATGATCAGCCGCACCAGAGCGTCGTCCAGCGGCGCACCGATACCGGCGGCGTGGGACAGCACCAGCGAGCGCTGCAGGTTCTCGAGGTCGTGGCTGGCGATGCGGGTCGAGGCCAGCAGGCCGAAACCGGTGTTGATGCCGTAGGCGGTACGGTCTTCGGCAATGATCTGCTCAACGCAGGCGACGCTGGCGTCGATGGCCGGGCCAGCACTGGCGTCCAGTTGCAGGCGCAGCGGTGCGGCGTGGATGGCGCGCAGTTGGGCCAGGGTCAGGGTGCCGGGCTTGAGGGTCAGTACGGTCACTTCGCTACTCCAATTCTGTCAGGGGCCCGCAGGCCCCTCTTATTGTTCAGTATCACTCAAAGCGCAGCGATCAGCCCGTGATCATTGGCAGGTCGAGGCCCTGCTCCTTGGCGCAGTCGATAGCGATGTCGTAACCGGCATCGGCGTGGCGCATCACGCCAGTCCCCGGGTCGTTGGTCAGCACGCGAGCGATACGCTCGGCGGCTTCATCGGTACCGTCGCAGACGATGACCATGCCCGAGTGCTGGGAGAAGCCCATGCCCACGCCACCGCCGTGGTGCAGCGAAACCCAGGTGGCGCCGCCTGCGGTGTTGAGCAGGGCGTTGAGCAGCGGCCAGTCGGACACGGCGTCGGAGCCGTCGCGCATGGCTTCGGTTTCGCGGTTGGGGCTGGACACGGAACCTGAGTCCAGGTGGTCGCGGCCGATCACCACCGGCGCCGACAGCTCGCCGCTGCGGACCATTTCGTTGAAGGCCAGGCCGAGCTTGGCGCGCAGGCCCAGGCCAACCCAGCAGATACGGGCCGGCAGGCCCTGGAAGCTGATGCGCTCGCGGGCCATGTCCAGCCAGCGGTGCAGGTGGGCGTCGTCGGGGATCAGTTCCTTGACCTTGGCGTCGGTCTTGTAGATGTCTTCGGCATCACCGGACAGCGCCGCCCAGCGGAACGGGCCGATGCCGCGGCAGAACAGCGGGCGGATGTAGGCCGGGACGAAGCCTGGGAAATCGAAGGCGTTGGCCACGCCCTCTTCCTTGGCCATCTGGCGGATGTTGTTGCCGTAGTCGAAGGTCGGGATGCCCTGCTTCTGGAAGTCGAGCATGGCCTGTACGTGCACGGCCATCGACTGCTTGGCGGCCTTGACCACTGCAGCCGGTTCGGTCTGCGCGCGGTCGCGGTACTGCTCCCAGGTCCAGCCGGCTGGCAGGTAGCCGTTCAGTGGGTCGTGGGCGCTGGTCTGGTCGGTGACCATGTCCGGGCGCACGCCACGCTTGACCAGCTCTGGCAGGATTTCGGCGGCGTTGCCGTGCAGGGCAATGGAGATTGCCTTGCCTTCGGCGGTGTACTTGGCAATACGCGACAGAGCGTCGTCGAGGTCAGTGGCCTGTTCGTCGACGTAGCGGGTTTCCAGGCGGAAGTCGATGCGGCTCTGCTGGCATTCGATGTTCAGCGAGCAGGCACCGGCCAGGGTGGCGGCCAGTGGCTGGGCGCCGCCCATGCCGCCGAGGCCGGCGGTCAGTACCCACTTGCCTTTGAGGCTGCCACCGTAGTGCTGGCGGCCGGCTTCGACGAAGGTTTCGTAGGTGCCCTGGACGATGCCCTGGCTGCCGATGTAGATCCAGCTGCCGGCGGTCATCTGGCCGTACATGGCCAGGCCCTTGGCGTCCAGTTCGTTGAAGTGTTCCCAGTTGGCCCAGTGCGGCACCAGGTTGGAGTTGGCGATCAGTACACGCGGGGCGTTGCTGTGGGTCTTGAACACGCCGACCGGCTTGCCCGACTGCACCAGCAGGGTTTCGTCGTCTTCCAGGCGGGTCAGGGTTTCGACGATCTTGTCGTAGCAGGCCCAGTTGCGCGCGGCGCGGCCGATGCCGCCATACACCACCAGCTCTTTGGGATTTTCCGCGACCTGCGGGTCGAGGTTGTTCATCAGCATGCGCAGTGGCGCTTCGGTCAGCCAGCTCTTGGCGGTCAGCTTGTTGCCACGTGGGGCACGGATTTCAACGTCACGGTATTTGTTGTTGTCGGTCACGGGAAGGTCCTCGGCGGTTGTCCGCGGGCAGTTGTGTCGTGGTCAATATACAAACACATCTTTACTTGTATGTACAAGCATGGACAACCAAAATAGTTGGACCCTGCCGTTCTTGGCTTGAGATTTATGTTGGCGCGCAGATCGAGCGCCGCCCGCGCGGCGCATCGCGAGCTGCGCTCGCTCCTACGTTTGTTTCGGGCCAATGTTTTCTGGGGGATTTGCGCGCGGACGCCTTGGCGCATGGAACGATATCGCGTCGTACCAAGAAGGCGGCCGCGCGCGCCTGTCACAGGCGTTACTGGCCCGAAACAAACGTAGGAGCGAGCAAAGCTCGCGATGCGCCGCGCGGGCGGCGCTCGATTTCACAGGCGCTAAAAACCTAAAGGCGAACCCTCAGCGCCCTACCAGCTCGATCAGACAGAATCGCCCCTGAACATCCAGCCCCAGCAACCCATCATTGCCCTCCAGCCGCAGGCAGTCATGCAGGCCCAATCGCTGTGTTTCATGCCCAGCCATCGCCACTTCAACCTGATTGCTCGCGGCAAACAGCAACACCGTCGACGCCGAGCTGTACAGCCGGCTGGTGCCGTCGAACCACTGCAAGCGCGCCCGATAGCGCTGCGGCGCATAGATCAGGTTGAAGTCGCGGATCGCCCCACCGAGCAATTTGCAGCTGACCTGGCTCTCGCCACTGAAGGCGAATGCATCGAACGGCAGCAGCGGCCGGCTGGCCTGGTCGTCGACCAGCAAGCGCATGCCTTCGCCCTGCAGCACGGTAATGATCCGCTGGTAGCCGGCAAACACGGAAAACCCGCCCGATTCCTCGATATCGGCGATCGACAGGCGCCAGCCGAAGCCATCGAGCCCCTCGCCGTTGTCGCGGGTGATCTCTTCGGTGAAACCGCCACCGTTCTTCCAGGGCATGCGCGGGTAATCCTGCGCACGCAGCAACTGCAACTGGGTCATTTACTGAAACGTCCTTCAAGGCGGTGACGGGAACCGGGGTGAATCAGCCGGGCGGCAGTTACTGGCTGGCGGCCGGACCAGGTACGACGGCGGATCAGCAGGCAGGGCTCGCCGCGCTCGATCTGCAGCAGGCGGCACTCTTCGGGCTCGGCGAGAATCGCCTCGACCACGTGCTCGCCTTCGGTCAGCGGCGCGACCTGGGACAAATAGGCATAAGGCGTCTGCCGGGTGAAGTCCTGCTTGAGGTACTCGGGGGCAATCGCTGCGTTGACGTAGCGGTCTTCGATCTGCACTGGCACGCCGTTCTCGTAATGCACGATCAACGAGTGGAACACCCGCTGCCCTTCGCGCATGTCCAGGGCCAGGGCGCGCTCGGAACCGGCGGCCTCCTCGGCCAGCTTGATCACCTGGCAGCTATGCTGGTGGCCACGACCGGCGATCTCGTCGGCGATGTTGTTGACCTCGAACAACGCCGAACGGGACTTGGGCTCGGCGACGAAGGTACCCACGCCCTGCATCCGCACCAGCAGGCCTTCAGCAGTGAGTTCACGCAAGGCGCGGTTGATGGTCATGCGACTGAAGCCCAGCTCGCTGACCAGTTCGCTCTCCGAAGGCACCCGGTGATGCGGTGGCCAGCTGCCGTTTTCGATCTGCTGGATGATCATCTGCTTGACCCGGGCATACAGCGGCGCCGGGCCCTCGCCCATCTGGGCAACCAGCGCGGAGACAGGAGGTGTCGGCACGGCGTTGAGTCCTTAGGCAATGGAATGAGCGGTAGCTTGCCGCAGTTTACCCGGCAGGCAAACGCCTGTATATGTATATACAAGTTAAACAATAACAGGATTTTTGCCGATGTCCGCCTATTTTGCCGAACGCGCCCTGCTGCCCACGGGCTGGGCCAGTAACGTCCGCTTCGAAGTCTCCAGTGATGGCCTGCTGAGCCGGATCGAAGCCGACGCCTCGGCCGAAGGCGCCGAGCGCCTGGCCGGGCCGCTGCTACCGGGCATGCCCAACCTGCACTCGCATGCGTTCCAGCGGGCCATGGCGGGGCTGGCGGAAGTCGCGGGCAACCCCAACGACAGCTTCTGGACCTGGCGTGAACTGATGTATCGGCTGGTCGGCAAGATCACCCCGGAACAGCTGCAGGTCATTGCCCGCCAGCTGTACATCGAGATGCTCAAGGCTGGTTACACCTCGGTGGCAGAATTCCACTACGTGCACCATGACCAAGCGGGCAAGGCCTACGCCGACCCGGCCGAGCTGTCCCGTCGCATCAGTGCGGCTGCGGCCAGCAGCGGCATCGGCCTGACCTTGCTGCCGGTGCTGTACAGCCATGCCGGTTTCGGCGGCCAGGCACCGAATGAAGGGCAGCGACGCTTCATCAATTCAACTGAACAATACCTGCAACTGCAGGCGCAGCTGGCGCCAGCGTTGGCAGCACAACCCGCGCAACAGCTGGGCTTGTGCTTCCACTCACTGCGCGCGGTCACGCCCGGTCAGATCGCCGAGGTGCTGGCGGCCGGCAATCAGCAATGTCCGATTCATATCCACATCGCCGAACAGCAGAAGGAAGTCGACGACTGCCTGGCCTGGAGCGGGCTGCGGCCGCTGCAGTGGCTGTATGAACATGTCCACGTGGACCACCGCTGGTGCCTGGTGCACGCCACCCACGCCAAAGTCGACGAAGTAACGGCCATGGCGCGCAGTGGCGCAGTGGCCGGCTTGTGCCTGACCACCGAAGCCAACCTGGGCGACGGTATCTTCCCGGCGGTGGACTTCCTGGCCCAGGGCGGGCGCATGGGCATTGGCTCGGACAGCCATGTGTCGCTGAGCGTGGTCGAGGAGCTGCGTTGGCTGGAATACGGTCAGCGCCTGCGGGATCAGCGGCGTAACCGGCTGTACCGCGGCGACCAGCCGATGGTCGGGCGCACGCTGTATGACGCGGCGCTGGCTGGAGGGGCTCAGGCACTGGGGCAGCAGGTTGGTGAATTGGCGGTAGGCAAGCGGGCCGACTGGCTAGTGCTGGATGGGCAGGACCCGTATATCGCCATGGCCGAGGGAGACGGCATTCTCAACCGCTGGCTGTTCGCGGGCGGCGACCGTCAGGTGCGGGATGTGATGGTCAATGGCAAATGGGTGGTGCGCCAAGGGCAGCATGCCCACGAAGAGGAAAGCCGACAGGCGTTTGCCGGTGTGTTGCGAGCGCTACTGAGCTGAATGCAGAGGGGCCGCTAAAGCGGCCCCCGTCTTATCAATGCATCTGCACAATCTGCTTGTCCGGCGTACGCCAGATCAAGCGGCTGGTGTCATAGCCCTGCTGGCGGGCCTTGGACATCAGGCTCTCGCGCTCCCACACCGGCAGCGTCGGCGTGCGCGAAAGGATCCACAGGTACTTGCGGTCCGGGCTGCCGACGATCGCGGTGCGGTAGTGGTCGTCCACGTACAGTATCCAGTACTCGCCTTTGGCCACGCCCGGTACCAGGCGGGTAAACCAGTTGTCGAACTCCACCCACAGCCTGTCGGTGTGCCCCGGCTCCTGGATGTTGGCGTGCCCCTCGGCGCGCAGCCATTCATCCCCCATCGTGCGGCAGCGGTTGAGCACACCGTACGAGCCATCGGGCTTGAGGTTGTAATGCGCTTCGGACTGCGCGCACTCGGCCTGGTACTTCATCGGCAGGCGCGCCAGTTCGTACCACTTGCCCTGATAGCGCTTGAGGTCGACATTACCGGCGGTCTTCGGCGCCAGCGGGTCGGTGGCGGAGGTGGCACAGCCCCCCAGCAACATGACCAGGCACAGCCCCAGCAGTACGTGCAGACGCCTCATTTGAGGCCCTGCCCGGAGTAGATCAGCACCTTGTCGGCCGCGTATTGCACGCTGATGAAGCTCTTTTCGTCCCCCCAGGTACAGCTGCTCATGCCCAGCGCGCCGGAGCACTCGGTGGGCGTGCCGAGCAGTTGCTCGACCTCGGCCTTGTTCATGCCGGCCTTGAGCTTGGAATAGTTTTCCTGATTGATCTTGCTGCACGCAGTCAGGACGACGCACAAGGACAACAGGGCGAGGGAACGCAACGACATGAAGGGACACTCCTGGAAAATAGACACAGGCGAGTGGCCTGCAGTGTCCTTCGACGGGAAAAACCCTCCCTGGTTCCCTGGCGACACCGCTTTAGTCGTAAGCCGTTGGTCGGCTGGACCTGCGCAAACGATTAATGTTTTGCCGCGCCGCGACGACACAGCGAGCACGCTGTGGCGCATGGCCACAGCGCCCTCCTATGCCTTGCCTTGTGCAGACCAGAAAAATGACCAAGAACCTCAAGTTCAGCCACAAGATCCTGCTGGCCGCCGCCCTTGTGGTGGCCGTTGCCTTTACCTGTTTCGTGCTGTTCAACGACTACCGACAACGCCAGTCCCTGCGCAGCGACACGCAGACCAACCTGCAGGACCTGGGCAACCTCACCGCCGGCAACATCCGCAACTGGCTCGACAGCCGCATCCAGTTGCTCGACTCACTGGCCCAGCAAGTCGCTGTCGATGGGCCAGGCAAAGCCAGCCTGGACCGCAGCCTGGCTTTGCCGGTGTATGGCAAGAACTTCCAGCTCACCTACTTCGGCGGCCAGGACGGCAGCATGCAGTCGGTACCGGTGGGTAACCGCGCCGCCGACTACGACCCGCGGGTGCGGGGCTGGTACAAGGCGGCCAGTGCCAGCGGCCAGACCATCGTTACCGAACCGTATATCTCGGCCTCTGCCGGCAAGCTGGTGATCACCCTGGCTACCCCGGTGCAGCAAGCGGGCCGGCTGATCGGCGTCAGCGGCGTCGACACCGACCTGCAGACCATCAGCAACCTGATCAACGCCCTGAACTTCGACGGCCAGGGCCATGCGTTCATCGTCAACGGCGAAGGCAAGATCCTCATCCACCCCAAAGCCGACCTGGCCCTGAAAACCCTGGCCGACATCTACCCGCAGGACACCCCGCAAATCGGCAGCGGCCTGAAGGAAGTCGAAATCGATGGCCATAAGCAGTTCATCAGCTTCACCCACGTCGACGGTGTGCCGTCGGCGGACTGGTACGTGGCCCTGGTACTCGACCAGGATGCAGCGTTCGCCATGCTGGGTGAGCTGCGCACCTCCGCCATCATCGCCACCTTGATCGCGGTGGTGGCCATTATCGCCCTGCTCGGCCTGCTGATCCGCGTGCTGATGGAGCCACTGCACCTGATGGGCCGAGCCATGCATGACATCGCCGAGGGCGAAGGCGACCTTACGCGACGCCTGACCATCCACGCCCAGGATGAATTCGGCAGTCTTGGCCAATCGTTCAACCGCTTTGTCGAGCGTATTCACGAGTCGATCCGCGAAGTGGCCTCGGCCACCGGCCAGGTCAACGCCGTGGCCGCCCAGGTGGTGACCGCTTCGAATGCCTCGATCACCAATGCCGACCAGCAGTCCAGCCGTACCAGCAGCGTGGCGGCAGCCATCAACGAACTGGGCGCCGCCGCCCAGGAAATCGCCCAGAATGCCGCGCTGGCCTCGCAACATTCCAGCGAAGCGCGTGGCCTGGCCGAGGACGGCCAGCAAGTGGTCGGACGCACCATCGACGTAATGAACCAGCTGTCGGCACGCATCAGCGACTCGTGCGGCAACATCGAGACGCTCAATGCCCACACCGCCAACATCGGCCAGATCCTCGATGTGATCAGCGGTATTTCCCAGCAGACCAACCTGCTGGCGCTCAACGCCGCGATCGAAGCGGCCCGTGCCGGCGAGGCAGGGCGTGGCTTTGCCGTGGTGGCCGACGAGGTCCGCAACCTGGCCCACCGCACCCAGGAGTCGGCACAGCAGGTGCAGCGCCTGATCGAGGAGTTGCAGGCCGGCGCGCAAGTGGCGGTCAGCACCATGAACCAGAGCCGTCAGCACAGCGACCACAGCGTGGGCATCGCCAACCAGGCCGGCGAGCGCCTGGGCAGCGTGACCCAGCGCATTGGCGAGATCGATGGCATGAACCAGTCGGTGGCCACTGCCACCGAGGAGCAGACGGCCGTGGTCGAGTCGATCAATGTCGACATCACCGAGATCAATACGTTGAATCAGGAAGGGGTGCAGAACCTGCAGAGCACCTTGCGTGCCTGCACCGACCTTGAGCATCAGGTCGAGCGGTTGAAGCATCTGGTGGGCAGCTTCAGGATCTGAAACCGCAGGGGCCGCTACGTGGCCCATCGCGACCTGTGGTCGCTCCTACGCGAAACCGCGATCCCTTGTAGGAGCGACCGCAGGTCGCGATGGGCTGCAAAGCAGCCCCATTGGCACTAGAACCTGGACCCAGGCTCCAGCAGGAAGTCCATCTCTTCGCTGGTACTCGGTCGCCCCAGCACCAGGTTGCGGTGCGGGAAGCGGCCGAAGCGGGCAATCACCCGCTGGTGCTGCTCGGCATAATCGAGGAAGCCTTCGAACAAGCGCCGGTGATCCTCCGGCTGCTCTTCCAGCAGCACCTGGTAACGCTCGACGCACAGGTTCTGCCAGTCCAGCACCTCGGCATGCTCCAGCACCAGCAGCACGAACACCCGCTGGATCGGCAGCAGCTGGTAATCCCAGTTTTTCTGCAGGCCCTGCATGGCCACCACCTGCGCCCGCCGGTCACCTTCGAAGGCGCGCGGCGTGTCGCGGTAGAGCATGCGCGGCAGCTGGTCCAGCAGGATCAGCAAACCAAGCCAACCCTGCGGGCTCTGCTGCCACTCGTCGAGCCCACCCGCCAGGGCGTGCTCGACCAGGTCGCCAAACAGCGCCTGGGCTTCGGCATCGTGATGCTTGCCGAACCACAGTGTGCTCTTCTCGTCAGCCACGGCCTGGGGACTGGTGCCCCAACCGAACCACCACTCCAGCAACGGCTGCCAAGGTGCGAGCATGACTTACTCCTTGTGGTAGGCGGTTACGCGCTCGACCTCTTCCTTCGAGCCGAGGATCACCGACACGCGCTGGTGCAGGCCCTCCGGCTTGATGTCGAGGATGCGCTGGTAACCATCGGTGGATACGCCGCCGGCCTGTTCGATGATGAACGACATCGGGTTGGCTTCGTACATCAGGCGCAGCTTGCCCGGCTTGCTTGGGTCGCGGGCATCGCGCGGGTACATGAACAGACCGCCACGGGTCAGGATACGGTGCACGTCGGCCACCATCGAGGCGATCCAGCGCATGTTGTAGTTCTTCTTCAGCGGGCCGGTCTCGCCAGCCAGCAGTTCGCCCACGTAGCGCTGCACCGGGGCTTCCCAGTGACGCTGGTTGGACATGTTGATGGCGAACTCGGCGGTGCTTTCCGGCACGCGGATGTTCTCGTGGGTCAGAACGAAGCTGCCCAGTTCGCGGTCCAGGGTGAAGCCCTTGACGCCGTTGCCCAGGGTCAGGATCAGCATGGTCTGCGGGCCGTAGATGGCGTAACCAGCAGCGACCTGCTGGGTGCCTGGCTGCAGGAAGGCGTTTTCGTTCAGGGTTTCGTTCTGGCTCAGGTACTCGTTAGGGCAACGCAGTACCGAGAAGATGGTGCCGACCGAGACGTTGACGTCGATGTTGGACGAGCCGTCCAGCGGGTCGAAGACCAGCAGGTAGGCGCCTTTCGGGTACTTGCCCGGGATCTGGTAGGCGTTGTCCATTTCCTCGGACGCCATGCCGGCCAGGTGGCCGCCCCACTCGTTGGCTTCGAGCAGGATATCGTTGGAGATCACGTCCAGTTTCTTCTGGACTTCGCCCTGCACGTTTTCAGTGCCCATGCTGCCCAGCACGCCGCCGAGGGCGCCTTTGGACACGTGATGGCTGATTTCCTTGCACGCACGCGCCACCACTTCGATCAGGAAGCGCAGATCGGCAGGGGTATTGTTGCTGCGGGTCTGCTCAATCAGATAGCGACTCAGGGTAACGCGGGACATGTATGGCTCCGAAAGGATAGGGGGTGAAAAACCCCCGCAGTTTACAGGGAGAGTTGCAGCCTAGCGAGCAAAGAGACTCGACTTCCGCCGCTGAGTTCAGCAAGTGCCCGGCCAATGGTCGGCTGGGGCCGCTGTGCGGCCCCTTGGCTCAGTCCAGTGCCTTCCAGATCTCGGTGGCGTATTCACGAATGGTCCGGTCCGAGGAGAACCAACCCATCCGCGCCGTGTTCAGCACTGCCATGCGCCACCATTGCTGCGGTGTGTGCCACAGCTCCTCGACCCGCCGCTGGGCATCCCAGTAGGCATCGAAGTCGGCGCACACCAGGAAGCGGTCGTAGCTCACCAGCCCGTCGATCAGCCCCGCATAACGCGATGGATCATCCGGCGAGAACACCCCGCTGCGAATCGCCTGCAACACATCGCTCAGGCGGCTGGATGCGGCAATCGCCGCATTCGCACCAAAGTCCCCCGCCTTGCGCCGCGCCTCCACCTGCTGCGCGGTCAGGCCGAAGATGAACATGTTGTCCGCCCCCACCTGCTCGCACATCTCGACATTGGCGCCGTCGAGCGTGCCAATGGTCAGTGCGCCGTTGAGGCCGAACTTCATGTTGCTGGTGCCGGACGCTTCGTAACCGGCGGTGGAGATCTGCTCCGAAAGGTCCGCCGCCGGGATGATGCTTTCGGCCAGGCTGACGTTGTAGTTGGGCAGGAACACCACCTTGAGCAGGCCGCGCACGGTCGGGTCGTTGTTGACCACCCGGGCGATGTCGTTGGCCAGCTTGATGATCAGCTTGGCCTGGTGATAACTGGCCGCGGCCTTACCGGCGAAGATCTTCACCCGCGGCACCCAATTGGTAGCGGGCTCGTTGCGCATGGCCTGGTACAGCGCCACGGTGTGCAACAGGTTGAGCAACTGGCGCTTGTACTCGTGGATGCGCTTGACCTGCACGTCGAACAGCGCTTCGGGGTTGACTGTAACGCCAATCCGGTCCTGGATGATGCTGGCCAGGGCACGCTTGCTGTGCAAACGCTGGGCGGCGAACTGCTTGCGGAAGCTGGCTTTGTCGGCGAACGGCACCAGCCCGGCCAGGCGCCCCTCGGGGTCGTCCTTGAGCTCCGGCCCGAGTGCCTCGACCAGCATCTCGGTCAACTGCGGGTTGGACTGGTACAGCCAGCGGCGGAAGGTGATGCCGTTGGTCTTGTTGTTGATCCGCTCCGGGTAGAGCTTGTGCAGCTCGGCGAACACCGTGCTCTTCATCAGCTTGCTGTGCAGCGCCGACACGCCATTGACGCTGTGCGAACCCAGGAATGCCAGGTTGCCCATGCGCACCCGGCGGCCGTTGTCCTCTTCGATCAGCGAGACCGCGCGCAGCACATCGAAGTCGTGCAGGCCTTTGGCCCGCAGGCTGTCGATATGGTAGGCGTTGATGAGGTAGATGATCTGCATGTGCCGCGGCAGCATGCGTTCCATCAGCGCCACCGGCCAGGTTTCCAGAGCCTCGGGCAGCAGGGTGTGGTTGGTGTAGGCCAGCGTGCCGACCGTCAGCTCCCAGGCCTTGTCCCAGGGAATTTCGTGCTGGTCGACCAATAGCCGCATCAGCTCAGCCACGGCGATCGACGGGTGCGTGTCATTCAGCTGGATTGCGGCCGCGTCCGGCAGGTTGAGCAGGTTCTGGTGCATGTTCAGATGGCGGCGCAGCAGGTCCTGCAGCGACGCCGAAACAAAGAAGTACTCCTGGCGCAGGCGCAGCTCCTGGCCGGCCTCGGTGCTATCCGCCGGATACAGCACCCGCGAGATGCTCTCGGCCCGCGCCACTTCGGCGACGGCACCCAGGTGGTCACCAGCATTGAAGCGCTCCAGGTGCAGCTCTTCCAGTGCCCGCGCCCGCCACAGGCGCAAGGTGTTGACGCTGGCACCGCGCCAGCCGACCACCGGCGTGTCGTAGGCTACAGCGCGCACCGTCTCGCCCGGCGACCACACCTGGCGTTGCTGACCGTGGATGTCGTGCACGGTTTCGACGCTACCACCGAAACTGATCGGGTAGATGACCTCGGCCCGCTCGAACTCCCAGGGGTTACCGAAGTCCAGCCAGTTCTCGGTCTGCTCCTGTTGCCAGCCATCGACCAGCGCCTGGCGGAACAGGCCGTGTTCGTAACGGATGCCGTAGCCATGGGCGGCGATGCCCAAGGTCGACATGCTCTCCATGAAGCAGGCCGCCAGGCGGCCAAGGCCACCATTGCCCAAGGCGGCATCCGGCTCCAGCAGGCGAATGCGCTCCAGATCGACGTTCAGGCCTTCGAGGGCGTCCCGGGCGATATCCAGCAAGCCCAGGTTGCTCAGGCTGTCGTAGAGCAGGCGGCCAATGAGAAATTCCAGGGAAAGGTAGTAGACCCGCTTCTGGCTGCGTCGATAGGCGCGGCGGGTGTGGTCCATCCAATGGTCGACCATGTGATCGCGCGCGGCCAGGGCGATGGCTTCGAACCAGTCGTGGTCGAATGCATGCTCCGGGTCCTTGCCGACCGCGTAGGTCAGCTTATCCAGTACAGCAGCGCGAAAATCCGCGACTTCGGCGTCACGTGCTTTAGGTTCCTGGGACATGCGGCATCCTCGGGCAAGTTGACGAAAGCGGAGGGAGACTGTTGAGCCTAGACGCTTCGACCGAGAGCGACAGCCAGTGTTCGCGGTTTTCATGAACGTTTGCGCATTCGGTCAAAAGGTTGTTCATAAATTGAACAATTCCGGTATGATCGCGCGCCCCAAGACCGTGATTCACCCCCATAACGATGAAAACGACCCTGATCGCCGCAGCCGAAGTCGACCGCCTGGAGACCTGGCAGCGCTACACCAGCAACATGTGCCATGGCTGCCATTCGACCTGCTGCACCCTGCCAGTGGAGGTGAAGATCAAGGATCTGATCCGCATCGGCGTGGTCGACGAGTTCGAGAAAGATGAACCGCCGAAGAATGTGGCCAAGCGCCTGCAGAAGGAAGGCATCGTCGAGCGCTTCAACCAGAAGTCGGGGATCTTCACCCTGACCCGGATGAGCAACGATGACTGTATGTACCTGGATCGCAAGAGCCGGCTGTGCACCATCTATGACAAACGGCCGGATACCTGCCGCAACCACCCCAAGGTCGGGCCGCGGCCGGGGTATTGTGCTTACAAGCCGAAGGTGGTTGGGCGTTGACGGTCCCGCTAGGACTCAATAGACTTTAACTCGTCTCGATGTACACGGAGCTTCCGTCAGGAAGTGTCTAGACGCCGCCACCTGGTTCCGGCCGTGCCGGTTGATGGGATTAGTCCCTAAGGGCATCCGCGATACGACCCCCTTCATTGGGGGTTTCGTATTTTTACAGGCTGCTATTGCCTTACAGGCCGTCGAATCGGCTCATTTCTCAGTTTCTTCAGCATCAGCAACCAGCCTTTAATCTTCTCGTGCCGCTTCAGCGCCGTAGGCCGATTCGAAGGATGGCCAGGGTCACGCACATAAGCGCTTTCGACATAGAGCCTCAGACTACTGGGCGAGTCTCGACGCAAGTTGAAATACACCTCATATCGACTGCCCTCCGGATACCCGAACTGATTACCCTCGATGGTCAACCAGTTGCTATGCCCAGTAAAAAGGCACTGTCGCTCAGGCAACGAAGCAATAATCGAAGGCAACTGAACTGACAGCTTGTGACGACCAGGGGCAGAAGGCACGGCGAATTCCCCGATGATCGATCAAGAGGTGATCGTGCCCCATATGTTCGAAGTCCAGTTCAGTACCTTGCTTGGGACCATAGCTGACGCAGTGACTTGAGTACTCGACCGCCAGTGCTACTTCCCCCATTCCCCGATCAGCCAGGCCCGGGATCTTCAACCGATGTGAGATTGGACGCAAATGAAGCAGACTCCACGAACTGCCTGCGACCTCGATCTGGCCACGAGCCAGGTGTTCCTTCCACCCCTTGCCCTTCATTTTCAGCCTCAATCAATTGCCAATAGGCAGCGTACTGAGGCCATCGGCTATTGCCAAAGACAGCTTGGTAAGTAATTGAGTAGAAAGAAACATGCTGCAACCGACACTGGAAATATCGGCTTCCAGTTTGCCCAAAATCAAGTCTTCACATCTCCGACCCAAGGCAACTCAAAACTGTTCATCTATTCCAATAAGAAAATTTCCCACTATTGATACAGATAGTTCCTACAGGTTTGGGCTGGCGACATCAGTCCTCGCGAAATACCCTACAAACCCTGTCGACTCGCGTCTGATTGTTACTGGAAACCTGTCCCCCTAGGCTTTCCAGGTCGCTGAATGGTTCAGCGATCGGGTGTGGAAACCCGGAAATTCATGAGAACTGCGACTGTCGATATGGCGGTTGTACGCGGAAGGCCGTTAGGCCTGCCGGGGTTCTCATGCCTGGTTTTCCACTCCGTGTACAACCGCCACCCTTTCGTGTGGAAACGAACGGGTGGGGTAAATGACATGAGAGCCAGCCATGAAAAAAATCGTCCCCGACCCACCCCACCACTTCGACCTCCCAGACGGCACGACCCTCACCCACGCCATCTGCGAAAACCTCGTCCCCCTCGACCACGTCGTGGTCAACATCACCCACTACCTGATGATCGCCTACAACCACAGCCACCGCGCCCTCGACGGCATCGAGGATGACCGCACGCGGGAGACGCTGGTGAATGGCTTGCGGGCCCTGCAGTTGGCCTGGGGGCAGGCGGATGCCTTGTCGCTCGCCTTGGAACGTGCCGGCAGCACGCATTGATGCTCGCCTTTTCGCGGGCATGCCCGCGAAGCCGGTGCCATCCACAACAACACTCCGGGTGAAAAACCAATGACCGAAAACAACCACACCACTCCCGGCAAAACCTGCTTCTACCAGGGCGAAGAGCACAAACAACCCCTGTTCCAGGTCTGCGCAGGCATCCCCTGCCAGGACGCCCGCGATCAAGCTTCCGAACTGCTGGGTTGCGTGCGCGACCTGACCCTGACCGCCGTCATGGACAATGACCCGCAACTGATCTGGGCCGCGCACTACCTCAGTGCATTGGCCAAGGCCCTGCTGGACGACGCCGAACTGGGCATGCCGCACTGAGCCTGCTGCTCACGCACCGCCCGCCAGGAAGCTGCGGCAAGCACCGCCGTGATCCGTCGGCTGATGCGCGGGATATGTCTGCGGCAGCACGCTGACCGGGCTGGTGGCGATGAAGCCATCAGCGAACTTCGCCTCGACGAACTGCGCCTGCCACCCCGTCGCTGGCGCCGTGCGTTGCAGGGTGAAGTGCTGCTGAGGCACCAGTGTCTCGGACTGGTAGCGCACCCCGCAGGCATAGCGGAAGTCCCGATCCTGGCTGTTGCTTGCCGTCCATACCCTCACTGCCACGGGCGGCTCGGAGAAGTCGACAGCCATCTGCCCGGGCTGCCCGCCCTCTGACACCTGCACGCTCGGCAGGGGTTTACCATCGCGCAGGCGCGTTACCGCCGGCACCAGGGTGCTGACCACCTGCTGACGCACCCCGCCGTGGTCCGAGTTCGGCAACACTCTAAGGCTGGTCTGGCCTGGCAGGCGTTGCTGATAATCGGTGACGGGGTCGGGCACGAAGAAATCATCGCCGCTGGCAGACACCAGGTACTTGGGAATCGCCAGGCGCTGCCCCTCCTCGTTCAGGTACTGCATCGGGTCCACCAGCGCCATCAGCCGCTCGAATGCCGGGGTGCCCAGTTGTTGCAGCACACCGGCCTGCTGGTAGGAGCCCAGTGCCAAGGGCCAGTGACCGCCATAGCGCTTGCGCAATCCAGCCAGCATGTCCGAGGTGTCCGCCACGTCGATTACGGCAGGCACGATGGCCATCACCCGCTCATCGGCCAGCGCCGTGAGCCACGCGCTCCAGCCACGCTTGGAGGCACCCGTGATGATGAAACTGTCCACCGTGAGCCCTTGCTTACCCAGTTCCAGCACGGCCAGGTCCATCGCCCGGCTCGCCGCCGCAGCCATCGGCACATGCAGTGGTAGTTCCGGCGCGGCACCGCGCAGCGAATGTGCCCAGGTATGCGCCACGGCGTCATCCTCGCGCAGGGGCTTCTCGACATCACCGAAGGTCACGTACTGGTTGGGCGCATCGCTGATCATGACCACGGCCATATGCGACTTTAGAGCCACTTCGCGCAATGCTTCGCGGGTATAGTCCGGGCTCTGCGCCGGCCCGTGCCTTATGCCGTTGTTCACCACCAGCAAGGCTTTGCCGGGCACTGCATTGCGCGGCACGTGCAATTCGACATCGTGCTCCCAACGACGTGGTTCAACCACCGGGACCGGGTCCCACACCTGCGAAACCATCTGCAGGCGACGGAAATCGTAGCCAGGTTCAGAGGCCTGTTCGAGCAGTACGGCCTCCAGAGGCTTCTGGCGCACATTGCCGATGTGGCAGTGAACGACTTCCTGCGGGCGCAGGCCGCTACAGTCCTGCAGAGCGCTGGCATGGAAACTGGCCATCAGGCAGGGGATGGCAAGCGCAAATCGGTACTTCATGGGCGTGCTTCCTTCTGGAGAAAGCACGTCACGCTAGGCGGCCCTACAACCGCACACAAGGCGTGAACGCGTCTGAAAGAAGCTCCCTACACCTGCTAGAGACATAGACTACAAATTGCGTCTCACAAACAAAAACGCCCCCGGCCTTTCGACCGGGGGCGTTTTCATTCAGCCTGAGCTAACTCAGTTCTTGGCTTTCTTGGCAGCGCGGGTACGCTCGCCTTCGTCCAGGATCTTCTTGCGCAGACGGATCGACTTAGGCGTGACTTCGCACAGCTCGTCGTCCTGGATGAATTCCAGAGCCTGTTCCAGGGTGTGGCGAACTGGCGGAACCAGGGCGATGACTTCGTCTTTGCCCGAAGCACGCATGTTGTCGAGCTTCTTGCCTTTGGTTGGGTTCACGCCCAGGTCGTTGTCACGGCTGTTCAGGCCGATGATCTGACCGTTGTAGATCTCCTGGCCGTGTTCAACGAACAGCTTGCCGCGGGCCTGCAGGGTTTCCAGCGAGTAGGTCAGTGCCTTGCCGGTTTCAACCGAAACCAGAACACCGTTCAGACGGCCGGACATCTGGCCCGACTTCATGGTGTCGTAGCGATCGAAGATCGAGGTCAGGATGCCTGCACCGTTGGTCAGGGTCAGGAACTGGTTACGGAAACCGATCAGACCACGGGCTGGAATGTTGTACTCCAGGCGCACACGGCCCTTGCCATCCGGCACCATGTTGGTCAGGTCGCCTTTACGCAGACCCATCTCTTCCATGACCTTGCCCTGGGATTCTTCAGGGATGTCGATGGTGACGTTTTCGAACGGTTCCTGCTTCACGCCGTCGACTTCGCGGATGATCACTTCAGGACGGCCTACGGCCATCTCGAAGCCTTCACGGCGCATGGTTTCGATCAGTACGGACAGGTGCAGCTCACCACGGCCCGATACCTTGAACTTGTCAGGGGAATCGGTTTCCTGAACGCGCAGAGCAACGTTGTACAGCAGCTCCTTGTCCAGACGGTCCTTGATGTTACGGCTGGTGACGAACTTGCCTTCTTTACCGCAGAACGGCGAGTCGTTGACCTGGAAGGTCATCGAAACGGTCGGCTCGTCAACGGTCAGCGGCTTCATCGCCTCGACTGCGTCCGGAGCGCACAGAGTGTCGGAGATGAACAGCTCGTCGAAACCGCTGATGCAGACGATGTCGCCAGCCTGGGCTTCTTCGACGTCGACGCGGTGCAGGCCGTGGTGACCCATCAGCTTCAGGATACGACCGTTACGCTTCTTGCCGTTGGTGTCAATGGCGACAACCGGGGTGTTCGGCTTGACGCGGCCACGGGCGATACGGCCAACGCCGATAACGCCGAGGAAGCTGTTGTAGTCCAGTGCGGAGATCTGCATCTGGAACGAACCGTCACGGTCAACGTCCGGCGCCGGTACGTTGTCGACGATCGACTGGTACAGGGCGGTCATGTCTTCGCCCATGGCGGTGTGGTCCAGACCGGCAATGCCGTTCAGGGCCGAGGCGTAGACGACTTTGAAGTCCAGCTGTTCGTCGGTGGCACCGAGGTTGTCGAACAGGTCGAAGATCTGGTCCAGAACCCAGTCAGGACGCGCGCCCGGACGGTCGACCTTGTTGATCACGACAATCGGCTTCAGGCCGGCTTCGAAAGCCTTCTTGGTCACGAAGCGGGTTTGCGGCATCGGGCCGTCCTGGGCGTCGACCAGCAGCAGCACGGAGTCGACCATCGACATTACACGCTCAACCTCGCCACCGAAGTCGGCGTGGCCGGGGGTGTCGACGATGTTGATGTGGTAGCCGTTCCAGTTGATGGCGGTGTTTTTCGCCAGAATGGTAATACCGCGCTCTTTTTCCTGGTCGTTGGAGTCCATGACGCGCTCGTCGTTGAGCTCGTTACGCTCCAGAGTGCCGGACTGACGCAGGAGTTTGTCGACCAGGGTGGTTTTACCATGGTCAACGTGGGCGATGATGGCGATGTTACGCAGATTTTCGATCACAACTGTATCTCGATCAGAGGATTCGGTTGCCACCTAGTGTAGGTGGCGAATATGTACGCTTTTAGGCTCAGCGGGCCCGATGGTCGGGAGGGCGATGGCGGATGCTGCCGCCATACAGCCCTGGCGTCTTATGTCGGACGATAAACACGCACATTGGCATGTCCCTCACTGAGCAGGTGGTGTGCGTGCAAACGGCTCATCACACCTTTGTCGCAATACAGCAAGTACTGGCGCGTAGGGTCCAGGTGCTTGAACTTGCTGTTGATCGCATAGAACGGCATGGCCTGGACTTCGATACCTTCCAGGGCCAGAGGTTCGTCTTCCTGGGCATCGGGGTGACGAATGTCGATGACGATCTGGCCTGGCAGCGCCTCGGCCACTTCCTCGACTTCGATGTCCTTGCCCAGCTCGTCGATCACGTGGTCGATGGAGATGAACTTGGCGCGCTCCAGGGCGCGCTCCAGCACGGCCATGTCGAACTGCTTTTCTTCGTGCTCCATGCGGTGACGCTTGGCATGGGTGGTCGGGTTCACCGAGATCACGCCGCAGTATTCGGGCATGTGCTTGGCGAAGTCGGCGGTGCCGATTTCGGTGGCCTGGTCGATGATGTCCTGCTTGTGGCTGGCCAGCAACGGGCGCAGTACCAGCTTGTCGGTGGCCGAGTCGATGATCGACAGGTTAGGCAGAGTCTGGCTGGAGACCTGGGAGATCGCCTCGCCGGTAACCAGCGCGTCGATCTGCAGGCGGTCGGCCATGTGCGCGGCACCGCGCAGCATCATGCGCTTGAGGGTCACGCCCATGTAGCTGTTGTCGACTTTGTTGAGGATCTCGCCAACCACTTCTTCGAACGGCACACTGATGAACAGTACGCGCTGGCTGCTGCCGTACTTTTTCCACAGGTAGTGGGCCACTTCCATCACGCCCAGCTCGTGGGCACGGCCGCCGAGGTTGAAGAAGCAGAAGTGGGTCATCAGGCCGCGGCGCATCATCTGGTAAGCCGCCACGGTGGAGTCGAAACCACCGGACATCAGCACCAGGGTCTGCTCCAGGGCACCCAGCGGGTAGCCGCCAATGCCGTTGTGCTGGTTGTGGATCACGTACAGGCGCTGATCACGGATCTCCATGCGCACCACGACTTCAGGCGTCTTCAGGTCGATGCCGGCGGCGCCGCACTGCTGGCGCAGCTGGCTGCCGACGTAGCGGTCGACGTCCATAGAGGTGAAGTCGTGATGGCCGCCGCGCTTGCAGCGCACCGAGAAGCGCTTGCCGGCCAGCAGGTGACCGAAGTGGTGCTTGCACTTGGCGACGATGTCGTCGAAGTCACCCAGTGGGTACTCATCGACCTGCAGGAAGTGGGTGATGCCCGGGGTGCAGGTGAGGCGCTCGATCATTTCGCGCTGGAGCTTCTCGTCCTCGACGCGGGTGACCACCTCGAGATTGTCCCAGACACCATCGACCGCGAGCTCAGGATCGAGATCCTTGAGCACGTTGCGGATGTTCTTGCCGAGCTGACGGATGAAGCGCTTGCGCACCGGCCGGCTCTTGATGGTGATTTCTGGGAAGACTTTGACGATAAGTTTCATTGGGTTAACAGCGCGCGCAGGGCCTGCCGAAAATGAGGGGCGCGAATTATAGCGGAAATTGCTCAGGATTTGACCAACTTTTGATCAGAAGCTTTGAGATAAATGCAGAAGCCGGTTTTTGTGCCGCCTGCTCCGACCCTTTCCCGGGTGAACCCGCTCCCACAGGGCCCGCGCAAGCCTCAAGCCTGGCGTGGCCCTTGTGGGAGCATGTTTAGCCGCGAAGAGGCCCTCGAAGAAAGCACAGTCTTGATGACTTGCACCAACTTGGTGCCCAGCACTTGAATGATGCCTCCTAAGGGTGCGCTTTTTCCCGCTACCACCCCAGCAAATGCCCACAAACGCCTCTTTTTATCTCGCCCTCGCCATTTTCGGGCACTGGCATGCAATTTGCTCCCTTGTGAGGCAGGTAAGCTTGGCCGACTATCCGCGCCCGGCAACACCCTTTTTCCAGAGCAGCGGCCCACCGCGCTCTAGACCCTCCGGAGGACAACATGTCGAAGTCGGTTCAACTCATCAAAGATCATGACGTCAAGTGGATTGATCTGCGTTTCACGGACACCAAGGGCGTGCAGCATCACGTGACCATGCCGGCGCGTGATGGCCTGGACGAAGACTTCTTCGAAGTCGGCAAGATGTTCGACGGCTCCTCCATCGCTGGCTGGAAAGGCATCGAAGCTTCCGACATGATCCTGATGCCGGTTGACGAGACCGCCGTTCTGGACCCGTTCACCGAAGAACCGACCCTGATCATCACCTGCGACATCGTCGACCCGTCGAGCATGCAAGGCTACGATCGCGACCCACGTGCGATCGCCAAGCGCGCCGAAGAGTACCTGAAGAGCACCGGCATCGGTGACACCGTCTTCGCTGGCCCAGAGCCAGAGTTCTTCATCTTCGACGAAGTGAAGTTCAAGTCGGACATCTCCGGCTCGATGTTCAAGATCTTCTCCGAGCAAGGCTCGTGGATGTCCGACGCGGACGTGGAAGGCGGCAACAAAGGCCACCGTCCAGGCGTGAAAGGCGGCTACTTCCCGGTTCCGCCGTTCGACCACGACCACGAAATCCGTACCGCCATGTGCAACGCTCTGGAAGAAATGGGCCAGACCGTTGAAGTTCACCACCACGAAGTGGCGACTGCCGGCCAGAACGAAATCGGCGTCAAGTTCAACACCCTGGTGAAGAAAGCTGACGAAGTACAGGCCCTGAAATACGTCGTGCACAACGTTGCCGACGCTTACGGCCGTACCGCCACCTTCATGCCGAAGCCACTGTACGGCGACAACGGCTCGGGCATGCACGTGCACATGTCGATCTGGAAAGACGGCAAGAACACCTTCTCGGGCGAAGGCTATGCCGGCCTGTCCGACACCGCCCTGTACTTCATCGGCGGCATCATCAAGCACGGTAAGGCCCTGAACGGCTTCACCAACCCGTCGACCAACTCGTACAAGCGTCTGGTCCCAGGCTTCGAAGCACCGGTAATGCTGGCCTACTCGGCTCGCAACCGTTCCGCCTCGATCCGTATTCCTTACGTCGGCAGCCCGAAAGCACGCCGTATCGAAGCACGCTTCCCGGACCCATCGGCCAACCCGTACCTGGCCTTCGCGGCCCTGCTGATGGCTGGCCTGGACGGCATCCAGAACAAGATCCACCCAGGCGATGCTGCCGACAAGAACCTGTACGACCTGCCGCCAGAAGAAGCCAAGGACATCCCGCAAGTCTGCGGCAGCCTGAAAGAGGCTCTGGAAGAGCTGGATAAAGGCCGTGCGTTCCTGACCAAGGGCGGCGTGTTCTCCGACGACTTCATCGATGCCTTCATCGAGCTGAAGAGCGAAGAAGAAATCAAGGTCCGCACCTTCGTGCATCCGCTGGAATACGAGCTGTACTACAGCTGCTGATCTGATTGGCACCTGGCGCCAATCTGAATCACCGAAAACGGCCTTCTTCTGAAGGCCGTTTTTTGTTTCACGCCCATCGCTTTCAGATACTTCCTACAAGCAAGGCTTACCTGACTGCGCACAATCAAATCTCCAACAATAAGGAGATTGCCATGCGCCCCCAACCCTTCGTGCTTTGCTTCGTCATCACGCTTTTCGGCTGCAGCTCCCCTTCACAACCTGAACTCAAGCCGTTGCTCGCGGCAATCGGACAGCGGCTGGACCTTGCCTACGCCGTGGCCGTGCATAAATGGGACAATGGCGTGCCAGTCGAGGCCCCCATGCGAGAACAAGAGGTTCTGCAGCAGGTTCAAGCTGCAGCGCATGACTACGGCCTGCCTCCCGAACGGGCAGCGGCCTTTTTTGCCGACCAGATCGAAGCCAACAAGATGGTCCAGTACGGACTGATCGACCGCTGGACGGCACTGGGGAAGCGGCCCCCTCAGCAAGCTCGGGACCTCGCCGATGAACTACGTCCGCGCCTGGACATGCTCCAGGCAACATTGCTGTTCGAACTGGGCAATCTGGACCGCAAGCCGTTTCACGACTGCCCTCGCCAATTGACCGACGCCCTGGCCGGGCATGCCAGCGACCCGCTCCGGCACATGGCCCTGGTCCGCGCAACAGCACACTTGTGCGTAGAACGCTGACCTCTGCAATGCTCTATATTGGTGCATAGACGTAGCAAGCGCTTCGATCTGCAACCCAAAACGGGTCACTTGAAACGATAAATCAGGGCAATCTGGTCCGAATAAGCGCAACTGCAGGTCTTTATCCGGCAATTCCGCTTCTTTTCGGAGCCTTGGTTTGTTTCTTGCATTTTCCTGTGCAGAGACTGGCATCTGCGGATCCGCCGCCTGCCCGGCCATGGCCGTGCCCTGCCTGACAAGCGCCAAAAGAGGTCAACGACGCCTTATGACCATCAGCGATGCACAGCACCGTCTGCTTCTGGACAACCTGACCACTGCGACGCTCCTGCTCAATGCCGAGCTGCGCCTGGAATACATGAACCCGGCCGCGGAAATGCTCCTGGCCGTCAGCGGCCAGCGCAGTCATGGGCAGTTCATCAGCGAGCTGTTCACCGAATCGACCGAGGCGCTCAACTCGCTGCGCCAGGCCGTGGAACAGGCGCACCCGTTCACCAAGCGGGAAGCGCAACTGACCTCGCTGACCGGGCAGGCCATCACCGTCGACTATGCCGTGACACCCATCCTGCATCAGGGCAACACCTTGCTACTGCTGGAAGTGCACCCGCGTGATCGCCTGCTGCGCATCACCAAGGAAGAGGCCCAGCTGAGCAAGCAGGAAACCACCAAGATGCTGGTGCGCGGCCTGGCCCACGAGATCAAGAACCCGCTCGGCGGCATCCGTGGCGCCGCACAGCTGCTGGCCCGCGAACTGCCAGAGGAGGGGCTGCGCGACTACACCAACGTGATCATCGAAGAGGCCGACCGCCTGCGCAATCTGGTTGATCGTATGCTCGGCTCGAACAAGCTGCCGTCGCTGGCCATGACCAATATCCATGAAGTACTGGAGCGGGTCTGCAGCCTGGTTGAGGCCGAAAGCCAGGGCTGCATCACTTTGGTGCGCGACTACGACCCGAGCTTGCCGGACGTGTTGATCGATCGCGAGCAGATGATCCAGGCCGTCCTGAACATCGTGCGCAACGCGATGCAGGCGATCAGTTCGCAGAACGAGCTGCGCCTGGGCCGCATTACCCTGCGCAGCCGCGCCGTGCGCCAGTTCACCATCGGCCACGTGCGCCATCGCCTGGCGGCACGTATCGAAATCATCGACAACGGCCCGGGCATCCCTGCGGAACTGCAGGACACGCTTTTCTATCCCATGGTCAGTGGGCGCCCGGACGGTACCGGGCTCGGTCTGGCCATTACCCAGAACATCATCAGCCAGCACCAGGGCCTGATCGAGTGTGAAAGCCACGCAGGGCACACCGCCTTCTCGATCTTCCTGCCCCTGGAACAAGGAGCCACCGCCTCATGAGCCGAAGTGAAACCGTATGGATCGTCGATGATGATCGCTCCATCCGCTGGGTCCTGGAAAAAGCCCTGCAACAGGAAGGCATGACCACCCAGAGCTTCGACAGCGCCGATGGCGTCATGGGCCGCCTGGCCCGCCAGCAGCCGGATGTGATCATTTCCGACATTCGCATGCCCGGTGCCAGCGGGCTGGACCTGCTGGCGCAGATCCGCGAGCAGCATCCGCGCCTGCCGGTCATCATCATGACCGCCCATTCCGACCTGGACAGCGCCGTGGCGTCCTACCAGGGTGGCGCCTTCGAGTACCTGCCCAAACCCTTCGACGTCGATGAAGCGGTGTCGCTGGTCAAGCGCGCCAATCAGCACGCCCAGGAACAGCAAGGCCTCGATGTGCCGCAGGCCTTGGCCCGCACCCCGGAAATCATCGGCGAAGCGCCGGCGATGCAGGAGGTGTTCCGCGCCATCGGCCGCCTGAGCCATTCCAACATCACCGTCCTGATCAACGGTGAGTCCGGTACCGGTAAAGAGCTGGTGGCGCACGCCCTGCACCGCCACAGCCCGCGTGCCGCCTCGCCGTTCATCGCCCTGAACATGGCGGCCATCCCCAAGGACCTGATGGAGTCGGAGCTGTTCGGCCACGAGAAAGGTGCCTTCACCGGCGCGGCCAACCTGCGCCGCGGCCGCTTCGAGCAGGCCGACGGCGGTACCTTGTTCCTCGACGAGATCGGCGACATGCCCGCCGATACCCAGACCCGACTGCTGCGGGTGCTGGCCGATGGCGAGTTCTATCGCGTTGGCGGCCACGTGCCGGTGAAGGTCGATGTGCGCATCATCGCGGCGACCCACCAGAACCTGGAGTCGCTGGTGACGGCCGGCAAGTTCCGTGAAGACTTGTTCCACCGCCTCAACGTAATCCGCATTCATATTCCACGCCTGGCCGATCGCCGCGAGGACATCCCGGCGCTGGCCCGGCACTTCCTCGGCCGTGCCGCCCAGGAGCTGGCCGTCGAGCCGAAGCTGCTCAAGCCGGAAACCGAAGAGTTCATCCGCAACCTGCCGTGGCCAGGCAACGTGCGCCAGCTGGAGAACACCTGCCGCTGGATCACGGTGATGGCCTCCAGCCGCGAGGTGCTGATCGGCGACCTGCCGCCGGAGCTGCTGAACCTGCCGCAGGACGCTGCACCGGTGACCAACTGGGAGCAGGCGCTGCGCCAGTGGGCAGACCAGGCTCTGGCACGTGGGCAATCGAATCTGCTCGACAGTGCGGTACCCAGCTTCGAGCGGATCATGATCGAGACGGCGCTCAAGCACACTGCCGGGCGCCGGCGTGATGCCGCGGTGTTGCTGGGCTGGGGGCGCAATACCCTGACTCGCAAGATCAAGGAGCTGGGTATGAATGTGGATGGCGGGGATGAGGATGAGGGCGAGGACCACTGATCCCTGTCAACCCGTGAAACCTCTGGGGCCGCTTTTGCGGCCCCAGTCATTTCTGCCCTCCGATGCACCGATGCTGTGCCCGATGCACCTCACGAAGGCACAAACCCCCTCGAAACTCGGCCAAATCGCCCTGAAACCCCGTATTTCCGGGCTTTGCAAAACTGGCACGCCCCCTGCAACAGCTAATACATGTCCAGTTTCGGGGGCCCTGGTACAGGCAGGCCGGGTGACCCCTTTTTTATTCGCAGTAACGCCGCTTTCGGGGACCTCGGTACAGGCAGGCCGGGCCATCCCCTCTTTAATTCGCTGTAAGCCCTTTTGGGGACCTTGGTACAGGCAGGCCGAGATATCCCCTCTTTTATTCGTGCAGTTTCACCTGCACCCGCCATCGTCCAGCGTCCTCTGCACCGGCCCATTCGCCGTGCAGGGGACGCGCGGCAATCACCGTCAGCAACAGTCCCTTGTCGCTCTTCTGCAAACGCCAACCGACCGGCTTGCCTTGCAGGTCTAGCTGACCACGCTGCGCCTTGCCCTCGGCCTCGAACAACAGCGCCACGGTACCTTCGACATTTTCGCCATGCAGCTTGGGCTCTTCGTTGAACCACAGGTCCAGGCCATCCTGCACCACCTCGACCTGCTCCAGCACATGCTCATCCGGGGCCGTCAGGCGGCCTATCATAAGGCCCACCAACACACCGAACAGCGCCAGGGAAAGCAGCATGCGCGGCCAGGCCTTCGAACGCAGGTCGGGTTCGGGGGTAGAATGCTCGTCATCTTCACGTTTGGAGCCGTGCATGTTTCACGTCATCCTTTTTCAACCAGAAATTCCGCCGAATACCGGCAACATCATCCGCCTTTGTGCTAACAGCGGTTGCGCCCTGCACCTGATCGAGCCGATCAGCTTCGAACTGGACGACAAGCGCCTGCGCCGTGCGGGGCTGGATTACCACGAGTATGCCACGCTCAAGCGCCATGAAAGCCTGGCCGGATGCCTGGAAAGCCTGGGCAATCCACGGCTGTTCGCCTTCACCACCAAGGGCTCGCACCCGTTCCATGAAGTGGCTTATCAGCCCGGCGATGCGTTCCTGTTCGGGCCAGAGAGCCGCGGCCTGCCGGCCGAAGTGCTGGACAGCCTGCCGGCCGAGCAACGCCTGCGCCTGCCGATGCGGCCAGGGTGTCGCAGCCTGAACCTGTCCAATACCGTGGCGGTAACGGTGTATGAAGCCTGGCGGCAGAACGGGTTTGCCGGGAGCTGATCTGTAGCCCGCGAAGAGGCCGATTCAGGCAACAAAAAAGCGCCCCGAGAGGCGCTTTTTTGCTACCGGCAGAATTACTGCACGGTTGGCGTTTCGCCAGCTTCCTGCATGCGCTGCAGCTCTTGCGCGTACAGGGCATCGAAGTTGACCGGCGACAGCATCAGGGCCGGGAACGAACCACGGGTCACCAGGCTGTCCAGGGTTTCACGGGCGTACGGGAACAGGATGTTCGGGCAGAACGCGCCGAGGGTGTGGCTCATCGAAGATGCGTCGAGGTTCTTGATCAGGAAGATGCCAGCCTGCTGAACTTCAGCGATGAAGGCCACTTCGTCGCCGTTCTTGACGGTCACCGACAGGGTCAGTACCACTTCGTGGAAGTCGCCTTCCAGGGCCTTCTGCTTGGTGTTCAGGTCCAGGGCAACGCTCGGCTCCCAGGTCTGACGGAAAATCTGCGGGCTTTTCGGGGCTTCGAACGACAGGTCACGCACGTAGATGCGCTGCATGGAGAACTGAGGGCTGTTGTCTTCTGCAGCAGCGCCGTTGGTCTGTTGGTCAGTCATGGCAGATCCTTAATCCTAATGTTTTTGAATGCAGTGCAAATCAGGCCGCCAGCAGCGCGTCGAGCTTGCCGGCGCGCTCCAGGGCATAGAGGTCATCGCATCCACCGACGTGGGTGCTGCCGATCCAGATCTGCGGCACCGAAGTACGGCCGGCCTTCTGGCTCATCTCGGCGCGAACCTGCGGCTTACCATCGACCTTGATCTCCTCGAAGGCCACGCCCTTGCTCTCGAGCAGGTACTTGGCGCGCATGCAGTAGGGGCAGTAGTCGCTGGAATAGACGATGACGGGCTTCATATCACTTCACCAGGGGCAGGTTATCGGCTTTCCAGCTGGAAACGCCACCGCTCAGTTTGGCGGCAGTGAAACCGGCTTTGATCAGCTCACCGCAGACCGCGCCGGACTGCTGGCCCATCGCGTCGACGACGATCAGGGTCTTTTCTTTGTGCTTCTCGAGCTCGGCCATGCGGTTGGCGATCTTGTCCTGCGGGATATTCAGCGCACCGACGATGTGGCCGACGGAGTATTCCTTGGAAGGACGAATGTCGATGACCAGTGCCTTGTCGGCATTGACCAGCGCGGTCAGTTGGCCGTTGCTCAGGCTCTGGCCGCCACGGCGCAGTTCATTGACGAGCAGTGCAACCAGCAGAACCACGAAGATCGCCACCAGGATGTAGTGATCTGTCGCGAATTGAATCAGGTGAGCAACCATCAGCGGTGTTCCAGGCGATTGAAAATGCCGGCCAGTATACACAGCCCCCCAGTACCACCAAAGCCCGAAGGGTCGGCGGTAAAGGTACCTTCATGTTACCGGGTTGCCCGCGCTGGTCGGGCGACAGGACGATTATTCGCCGTTGCTGGCGCATTTGCCCTAAAATGCGTGTCTTTATCATCTTTGAACAACCGTGAGTTTGATTGATGACGAGTACGCCCAAACCCCTGGTCCTGATCATCCTGGATGGATTCGGCCACAGCGAAAGCCCCGAATACAATGCCATCTATGCCGCCAACACACCGGTCTATGACCGCCTGCGCGCTACCCAGCCGCATGGTCTGATTTCCGGATCAGGGATGGATGTCGGCCTGCCGGACGGGCAGATGGGCAACTCCGAAGTCGGTCACATGAACCTCGGCGCCGGGCGCGTCGTCTACCAGGACTTCACCCGGGTGACCAAGGCCATCCGCGATGGCGAGTTCTTTCAGAACCCGGTGCTTACCGGCGCGGTGGACAAGGCCGCAGGCGCCGGCAAAGCCGTGCACATCCTCGGCCTGCTGTCCGACGGTGGCGTGCACAGCCACCAGGACCATCTGGTAGCCATGGCCGAACTGGCCGCGCAGCGCGGGGCCGAGAAAATCTACCTGCACGCTTTCCTCGATGGCCGTGACACCCCGCCACGCAGCGCCCAATCGTCGATCGAGCTGCTCGACGCGACCTTCGCCAAGCTCGGCAAGGGCCGCATCGCCAGCCTGATCGGCCGCTACTTCGCGATGGACCGCGACAACCGCTGGGACCGCGTCAGCGCTGCCTACAACCTGATCGTCGACAGCGTTGCCGACTACACCGCCGACACTGCGCTGGCAGGCCTGGAAGCAGCCTACGCCCGCGAGGAGAACGACGAATTCGTCAAGGCCACGCGCATTGGCGAGGCGGTCAAGGTCGAAGACGGCGACGCCGTGATCTTCATGAACTTCCGCGCCGACCGCGCCCGCGAGCTGTCGCGCGCCTTCGTCGAACCGGACTTCAATGAATTCCCGCGTGCTCGCCTGCCTAAGATGGCGGCCTACATCGGCCTGACCCAGTACTCGGCAAAAATCGCCGCGCCGGCAGCCTACGCTCCGTCCAGCCTGAACAACGTACTGGGCGAGTACCTGGCAAAGAACGGCAAGACCCAGCTGCGCATCGCCGAAACCGAAAAGTATGCGCACGTCACATTCTTCTTCTCCGGCGGCCGCGAAGAGCCGTTTGAAGGCGAAGAGCGCATCCTGATCCCGTCACCAAAGGTCGCCACCTACGACTTGCAGCCCGAGATGAACGCCCCTGAAGTGACCGACCGCATCGTCGAGGCCATCGAGCAGCAGCGTTTTGACGTGATCGTGGTCAACTACGCCAACGGCGACATGGTCGGCCACACCGGCGTGTTCGAGGCTGCGGTAAAAGCAGTCGAAGCACTGGATACCTGTGTCGGACGCATCGTCGAGGCGCTAGAGAAGGTCGACGGCGAAGCACTGATCACCGCCGACCACGGCAACGTCGAGCAGATGGAAGACGCGTGCACCGGCCAGGCGCACACTGCGCACACCAGCGAGCCGGTACCGTTCATCTATGTCGGCAAGCGCAAGGTACAAGTCCGCGAAGGCGGTGTACTGGCGGACGTGGCACCGACCATGCTGAAACTGCTGGGCCTGGAAAAGCCGGCAGAAATGACCGGTACTTCGATCCTGGTCGACGCCTGATTCGGTGTGCCGGGGCCGCCTTGCAGCCCCTTTGCACATGAATTCCGGACAAACGCCCCGCTGCCCCCGCAGTGAGGCGTTTTTTTTGCCTGCCCGCACGGGCATACTAGGCCAGTCTCCATCCTTGGTACGCCAAACCCCATGCTACGCGCCCTGATCCCTTTAGCCCTGTCCTGCCTGCTCAGCCCGGCCTTTGCCGATGAGCGCGCACAGACCCAGCAGCAACTGGACGCCACCCGCCAGGACATTGCCGAGCTCAAGAAGACGCTGGGCAAGCTCCAGGAAGAAAAGGCCGGCGTGCAAAAAGACCTCAAGGCCACTGAAACCGACATCGGTAATCTGGAGAAGCAGGTGGAGGCCCTGCAACAAGAACTAAAAAAGACCGAGGGCGAGCTGGAGCGCCTTGATACCGAGAAAAAAAAACTCCAGAGCGCCCGCGTTGAACAACAACGGCTGATCGCCATTCAGGCCCGTTCGGCCTACCAGAACAACGGCCGCGAGGAGTACCTCAAGCTGCTGCTCAACCAGCAGAACCCAGAGAAATTCGCTCGCACCCTGTCCTATTACGACTACCTGAGCAAAGCGCGCCTTGAGCAGCTCAAGGCATTCAACGAGACCCTGCGCCAGCTGGCCGGTGTCGAACAGAACATTTCCCGCGAGCAGGAACAACTGCTGGCCCAGCGCGCTGACCTCGACACCCGCCGCCAGGCGCTGGACGCCGAGCGCGGCAAGCGCCAGCAGGTACTGGCCAAGCTCAACAGCGACGTGAAAGACGGCGACCAGAAGCTGCAGGCCCGCCAACAGGACCAGGCCGACCTGGCCAAAGTGCTCAAGACCATCGAGGAAACCCTGGCCCGCCAGGCCCGCGAAGCCGAAGAAGCGCGCAAGAAAGCCCTGCTCGCCCAGCAGGAAGCCGAGAAACGCCGCCAGCAGGAGGCGCTGGCCGCCCGCGCGGACAAGGAAGATGCCGAGCCGCCGAAAAAGGCCCGCACCACCCTCGGCCCGCTGGTTTCCAGTGATGGCGCCAGCTACGGCGGTGCATTTTCTGCGGCACGGGGAAAACTTCCTTGGCCGGTCAATGGTCGATTGCTGGCACGCTTCGGTGATGCCCGCGGCAGCGATGCCCGGGCCAAGTGGGACGGGGTGATGATCAGCGCCAGCCCCGGCACCCAGGTACGTGCGGTGCACGGCGGGCGCGTAGTGTTTGCCGACTGGTTGCGTGGCGCTGGACTTCTGGTCATTCTCGACCATGGTAATGGTTACCTGAGCCTGTACGGCCACAACCAGAGCCTGCTCAAGAGCGCCGGCGACATCGTCAAGGCCGGCGAAGCCATCTCCACCGTTGGCGACAGCGGTGGCCAGGACAGCGCAGGTTTGTACTTCGCCATCCGCCAGCAGGGCCGGCCGACCGACCCTTCGCAGTGGTGCCGCGGCTGACACATTACATACGGCATGGCGCCAGGCGCTGCGCCGATGCTCCGCAGGGAGCGCTTACAGGATCAGGAGTTCGTTCGACATGCTGCACTCGCCTCGCCTCACCCAGCTGGCCCTGACCATCGCCTTGGCGATCGGTGCGCCCCTGGCCAGCGCCGCGGAGCCGGCGAAGGCCTCGCCAGCCAAGACTGCTGCAGTGCCAGCCACCGAGGTGACCGCCAAGGCGCCACTGCCGCTGGAAGAGCTGCGCACCTTTGCCGAGGTCATGGACCGCATCAAGGCTGCCTACGTCGAACCCGTGGACGACAAGACCCTGCTGGAAAACGCCATCAAGGGCATGCTCAGCAACCTTGACCCACACTCGGCCTACCTCGGCCCTGAGGATTTCCAGGAGCTGCAGGAAAGCACCAGCGGTGAATTCGGCGGCCTCGGCATCGAAGTGGGCCAGGAGGACGGCAATATCAAGGTAGTGTCGCCGATCGACGACACCCCGGCCTCGCGTGCCGGCGTGCAGGCCGGTGACCTGATCGTCAAGATCAACGGCGCACCCACCCGTGGCCAGACCATGACCGAAGCGGTCGACAAGATGCGCGGCAAGATTGGCGAGAAGATTACCCTGACCCTGGTACGCGACGGCGGCAATCCGTTCGACGTGACCCTTGCCCGTGCGGTGATCCAGGTCAAGAGTGTGAAGAGCCAACTGCTGGAGAGCGGCTATGGCTACATTCGCATCACCCAGTTCCAGGTCAAGACCGGTGACGAAGTGGGCAAGGCCCTGGCCAAGCTGCGCAAGGACAACGGCAAGAAGCTGCGCGGGGTGATCCTCGACCTGCGCAACAACCCCGGTGGCGTTCTGCAGTCGGCAGTGGAAGTCGCCGACCACTTCCTGACCAAGGGCCTGATCGTCTACACCAAGGGCCGCATCGCCAACTCCGAGCTGCGCTTCTATGCCGACCCGGCCGACGCCAGCGAAGGCGTGCCGCTGGTGGTGTTGATCAACGGTGGCAGTGCCTCGGCCTCGGAGATCGTCGCTGGCGCCCTGCAGGACCAGAAACGTGGCGTGCTGATGGGCACCGACAGCTTCGGCAAGGGCTCGGTACAGACCGTGCTGCCACTGGCCAACGACCGTGCGCTGAAGCTCACCACCGCGCTGTACTACACCCCCAACGGCCGCTCGATCCAGGCCCAGGGCATAGTCCCCGACATCGAAGTGCGCCCGGCCAAGCTGACCGCCGATGCCAGCGACAACGACACCTTCAAGGAAGCCGACCTGCAGGGCCACCTGGGCAACGGCAACGGCGGCGCTGACCGACCGACCGGCAGCAGCAGCAAGCGCCAGGAGCGCCCGCAGGACGGTGACTACCAGCTGAGCCAGGCCCTGAGCCTGCTCAAGGGCCTGAACATCACCAAGGGCGACTGATCCACCCCATGCGTTTTCTGCTGTCTCTGTTGCTCTGCCTGATGGCCGGCGTCGCGCAAGCGGCGCCGGCCGGCAAGGCCTACCTGAGCATCATCATCGATGACCTGGGCCAAAGCGCCGATCGCGACAGCCGAACACTGGTCCTGCCCGGGCCGGTCACCATGGCGATCATGCCCGATACCCCGCATGCCACCGACTTCGCCCGCCAGGCCCACAAGGCCGGCAAGACGGTGATTCTGCACATGCCCATGGACCCGGCAACCGGGCCCTATGCCTGGCACCCCGGCATCCCGATCGAAGAGCTGGCGCGACGCCTGGACGCTGCCTTGGCCAAGGTGCCGTATGCCGCTGGCATCAACAACCACATGGGTAGCCGCATGACCGCCCAGCGTGAGCCGATGGCCTGGTTGATGGGTGAGCTGCAACGCCGGCACCTGTTCTTCGTCGACAGCCGCACCAGCGCGGCCACGGTCGCTGCGGCCGAGGCCCAAGCCCAGGGGCTGGCGCATGTGTCGCGGGATGTGTTCCTCGATGACGTGCGCACCACCGAAGCAATCACCGGACAGTTGCAGCAGGGCATCGCCCTGGCGCGCAAGCAGGGCTCGGCGGTGCTGATCGGTCACCCTTATCCACAGACACTGGAAGTGCTGGAGCGCGAGCTGCCACGGCTCAAGAGCCAGGGCATCGAGCTGATCCCGCTCAGGCAGATGATTGCCGTGCGCAGCAACCTGGCGATGCCGGGGCATGGCAAGAACGGGCGCTACACCAATCGATAAAGCGCAACATAGCCCTCAACACCTGTGATGTCCTTCTGGGACGACAAAAAAAACCCGCTCATGTGAGCGGGTTTTTTGTTTGCCTCAAGGCCGATCAGCTATACACACGGCCCAGCAACTGCCGGTGGCTTTCGAACTGATCCAGCACATCACGCACGATCTGCTCCGGCGCAAAGCCCATCAGGTCGTACTCCTGGCTGCCATCGTGCAGGTACACCTCGGCACGGTAGAAGCGCTGGCGTACTTCCGGCTCACCTTCCACCGGCGCTTCACTCGGCGCAGCCATGTAGCCGTCCAGGCTCACTTCGTAAACGAACGGGTTACCCTCGTCCATCATCACCCGCAGGCCCATCATGTTGCGCGACTGACCAACGCGGGTTTCCACCTCGAAGCCCAGGGTCTGCAGCTGCGCGGCGGCTTCCTTGAGCGCCGGGCTGACTTGCTTGTCCATGAAGCGCTGCACCACGGCCTGGGTCGGCTGCAGGTCCAGCTGGCTCAGGCGCTCGGTGAAGCCGCGGCGGCCACGGGCAGCCAGCTCGGCACGCTCCTGCTCGACTGCCACGTCCTGCTTCATGGCCTTGTACAGGCCGAACATGAACAGCACCAGCACCACCGAGAACGGCAGGCCCGCCAGCACCACCATGGTCTGCATGGCCTCGAAGTTACCGGCGAACAGCAGGCCGATGGTAACCAGGGTAATGACCACCGACCAGAACACCACCATCCAGTGCGGGGCGTCTTCGTCGACCTTGCCGCCTTTGCACGACAGGTTGGCCATCATCACCGCGCCGGAGTCGGCCGGGGTAAGGAACAGCACGAAGCCGACGAACACCGCCACACCAATCACGATCTTGGCCGCCGGGAAGTACTCCAGCAGCTGGTAGATCGACATCGACGGCTGTTCAAGGGCCGTCTTGCCCAGCTCCACGGCGCCCTGGTTGATCACCAGGTCCAGTGCGGTGTTGCCGAAGATCGACAGCCAGGCCAGAGTGAAGCCCAGTGGGATCAGCAGCACGCCGCTGACCAGCTGGCGCACGGTACGGCCCTTGGAGATACGGGCAATGAACATGCCGACGAATGGGCCCCAGGAGATCCACCAGGCCCAGTAGAACACGGTCCACAGGCCCAACCAGCGCTCGGACTTGCCGGCTTCGCCTTCGTATACATAGAGGTCGAAGGTCTTCAGCACGATGCCGTTGAGGTAGTCACCGATGTTCTGCACAAAGCCGTTGAGCAGGTGCAGGGTTTCGCCGCCCAACAGGACGAAGATCAGCAGGCCACTGAACAGCATGATATTCAGGTTGGACAGGCGACGAATGCCGTTCTCTACACCCGATACCGCCGCTACGGTGGCCACACCGGCCATCACCAGAATTACCACCAGCAGGTTGGTCTTGCTGTGGTCCATGCCGAACAGGTATTCCAGGCCGGAGGACACCTGCATCGAACCAATGCCCAGGTTGGTCACCAGGCCCAGCAGGGTGACGAACATGCCGAAGATGTCCACGGCATTGCCCGCAGCGCCTTTGACCCAGCGCTCACCCACCAGCGGGTACAGCGCCGAACGCAGTGCCAGCGGCTGGTTGTGGCGGTAGGCGAAGTAACCCACGGCCAGGCCGACCAGGGCGTAGATCGCCCAGCCATGCAGGCCCCAGTGCAGGAAGGTCAGTTGCAGGCCCTGGCGCGCAGCGTCGAGGCTGGCAGAGGTGCCTTCCGGTGGGTTGAAGTAGTGGTCCAGCGGCTCGGACGCGCCGAAGTACAGCAGCGAAATGCCGATACCGGAGGAGAACAGCATGCCGGCCCAGGCGCCGTAGCTGAAGTCAGGCTGGTCGTCCTTGCCGCCAAGCTTGAGCTTGCCGTAGTCGGAAAACGCCAGGTAGATGACGAACAGCAGGTAGCCGCCGATCACCAGCATGTAGTACCAGCCGAAGGTGCGCGTCAGCCATTTCTGGGCCACGCCCAGCACCTGGCCGGCGGTTTCGGGTACAGCGATCAACAAGGCAGTCAGAACGAGGATCATCAGCGCGGAGGTGAAGAACACCACGCGGTTGACCCGTACCCTCTCGGCGGGGGGCTTGGTAAGTGAGGCAGAACTCATTGCACGAATGCTCCGGGCAGTACGGCTTTGGAGGCTAATCAGTCTTTCCCGAGCAATTGGTGGAATTCCGCCACTGCATCAGGTGTTATAAAAGCACCCTGGAAACCGTGATCCCGAATCGATACGTTGCAAAAAAACAGACAGGTGGCCTGCTGAAAAATGCCACGCCTCATGGGAGGTGCGCGCATTCGTCACAGATCACCCCGCCCGCTCCAAGGGCCTGCCGCAGGGCCAGTGACCGTACGGCAGAATCTGCATCTCGCATCGCTCATGCCCGTCAACGCCTTGTATTCCGGGGGTTACGCGATTTCCTGGGGTGTCAATCGGTGCCTTCTCGACGGCCTGCAAAGCTGTCAATGGCACAAATTGTCGCAGAGCTTATTCTTTATTGATTGAACGTTCAATCAAAACAAAATAGACTGGCCTTCGCCGAGTCAGCCGCCTGTCGTCTGCTCGCAGGCCTGAGGAGATAGCAAGATGCCCAAGGTCGGTATGCAACCCATCCGCCGCCAGCAGTTGATCGAAGCCACGTTACAGGCGGTCGATCAGGTCGGACTGGGTGACGCCAGCATTGCGCTGATTGCCCGTTTGGCCGGTGTGTCGAACGGCATCATCAGTCACTACTTTCGGGACAAGAACGGCCTGATCGCAGCGACGATGGGTTACATCATGAACATGCTCAACGAAGGCGTTAGAGCACGTCGCCAGGCCCTGACGGACGACAGCCCGCGCGCCCACCTGAAAGTGATCATCGAGGGCAACTTCGATGCCAGCCAGGTGAACGGCCCGGCAATGAAAACCTGGTTGGCCTTCTGGGCTTCCAGCATGCACCAGCCTGATTTGCACAGGTTGCAGCGGATCAACGATCACCGCCTGTATTCCAACCTGTGCTGCCAGTTCCGCCGCGCCCTGCCGCTCTACCATGCGCGCAAGGCCGCCCGCGGCCTGGCGGCCCTGATCGACGGCCTGTGGCTGCGTGGTGCCCTGTCGGGAGATGCATTCGACACCGACCAGGCGATACGGATTGCATACGAATACATGGATCTACAACTGGCTAAACAGCACACCCTGGACACCAACGACCAGGCCGCTGATCAAGCACGCACGGCCCTTGCCCACCCGGCAGGAGCGTGACGCGCAGCCAACCACACACTGCACTTGCGAGGACACTATGGCCCGTTTCGGAACGCAAAAACTCTACATTGATGGTGCTTACGTCGACGCTGGCAGCGATGCCACCTTCGAAGCCATCAACCCGGCTACCGGCGAAGTCCTCGCCCACGTGCAACGTGCCACCGAGGCCGACGTCGAGAAAGCCGTGGAAAGCGCCGAGCGCGGCCAGAAAATCTGGGCCGCGATGACCGCCATGCAGCGTTCGCGCATCCTGCGTCGCGCCGTCGACATCCTGCGCGAGCGCAACGATGAACTGGCCATGCTGGAAACCCTGGACACCGGCAAGTCGTACTCGGAAACCCGCTACGTCGACATCGTCACCGGCGCCGACGTGCTGGAGTACTACGCCGGCCTGGTACCGGCCATCGAAGGCGAGCAGATCCCGCTGCGCGAATCGTCCTTCGTCTACACCCGCCGCGAGCCGCTGGGCGTGACCGTCGGTATCGGCGCGTGGAACTACCCGATCCAGATCGCCCTGTGGAAATCCGCCCCAGCCCTGGCCGCTGGCAACGCGATGATCTTCAAGCCGTCGGAAGTCACTTCGCTGACCACCCTGAAACTGGCCGAGATCTACACCGAAGCCGGCCTGCCGAATGGCGTGTTCAACGTCCTGACCGGCAGCGGCCGCGAAGTCGGCACTTGGCTGACCGAGCACCCACGCATCGAGAAAGTCTCCTTCACCGGCGGCACCACCACCGGCAAGAAGGTCATGGCCAGCGCCTCGAGCTCGTCGCTCAAGGAAGTCACCATGGAGCTGGGCGGCAAGTCGCCACTGATCATCTGCGCCGACGCCGACCTGGACAAGGCCGCCGACATCGCCATGATGGCCAACTTCTACAGCTCCGGCCAGGTCTGCACCAACGGCACCCGCGTGTTCATCCCGGCTGAAATGAAGGCAGCCTTCGAAGCCAAGATCGCCGAGCGCGTTGCCCGCATCCGCGTTGGCAACCCGGAAGACGAGAACACCAACTTCGGCCCGCTGGTCAGCTTCCAGCACATGGAAAGCGTGCTCGGCTACATCGCCAAAGGCAAGGAAGAAGGTGCCCGCGTACTGTGCGGCGGCGAGCGCCTGACTGCCGGTGATTTCGCCAACGGTGCCTTCGTGGCCCCGACCGTGTTCACCGACTGCAGCGACGACATGACCATCGTCAAGGAAGAGATCTTCGGCCCGGTGATGAGCATCCTCACCTACGAAACCGAAGAAGAAGTCATCCGCCGTGCCAACGACACCGACTACGGCCTGGCCGCCGGTGTCTGCACCAACGACATCTCCCGCGCCCACCGTATCATCCACCAGCTGGAAGCCGGTATCTGCTGGATCAACGCCTGGGGCGAATCGCCAGCCGAAATGCCGGTTGGCGGCTACAAGCAGTCGGGTGTCGGCCGTGAGAACGGCGTCAGCTCGCTGGCTCAATACACTCGCATCAAGTCGGTCCAGGTCGAGCTGGGCGGCTACAACTCGGTCTTCTAAGGCCCAGTCCAGCCACGCCCGTGCCACTGCGCACGGGCGTTCCCGCTCCCTGATCACCGCCAACACGAGGGTACTTTCATGTCCCAAGAATTCGATTACATCATCGTCGGAGCAGGCTCCGCCGGTAACACCCTGGCTACCCGCCTGACCGAAGACGCCGGCGTCAGCGTACTGCTGCTGGAAGCCGGTGGTCCCGACTACCGCTTCGACTTCCGCACCCAGATGCCGGCCGCCCTGGCCTTCCCGCTGCAGGGCCGTCGCTACAACTGGGCCTACGAGACCGACCCAGAGCCGCACATGGACGGCCGCCGCATGGAGTGTGGCCGCGGCAAGGGCCTGGGTGGCTCGTCACTGATCAACGGCATGTGCTACATCCGCGGCAACGCCATGGACTTCGACGGCTGGGCGAAACTGCCAGGCCTGGAAGACTGGACCTACCTGGACTGCCTGCCGTACTTCCGCAAGGCCGAAACCCGCGACATCGGCCCCAATGACTACCACGGCGGCGAAGGCCCGGTCAGCGTGGCTACGCCCAAGGCCGGTAACAACCCGCTGTTCCATGCCATGGTCGAAGCCGGCGTGCAGGCTGGCTACCCACGTACCGAAGACCTCAACGGCTACCAGCAGGAAGGCTTCGGTCCGATGGACCGCACCGTGACCAAGCAAGGCCGCCGCTCCAGCACCGCCCGCGGCTACCTGGACCAGGCCAAGAAACGCCCGAACCTGACTATCGTCACCCATGCCCTGACCGACCGCGTGCTGTTCGACGGCAAGCGCGCCATTGGCGTGACCTACCTGGTCGGCGACAGCGAAGAGCGCGTCGAAGCCCGTGCCCGCAAGGAAGTGATCGTCAGCTCCGGCGCCATTGCATCGCCGCAGCTGCTGCAGCGTTCCGGCGTTGGCCCGCGCGCCCTGCTGGAAAGCCTCGACATCCCGGTCGTGCACGACCTGCCGGGCGTCGGCGAAAACCTGCAGGACCACCTTGAGCTGTACCTGCAGTACGCCTGCACCCAGCCAGTGTCGCTGTACCCATCGCTGCTGTGGTGGAACCAGCCGGCCATCGGCGCCGAGTGGATGTTCAACGGTACCGGTATCGGCGCCAGCAACCAGTTCGAGGCCGGTGGCTTCATCCGCACCCGCCCTGAGTTCGAGTGGCCGAACATCCAGTACCACTTCCTGCCGGTCGCCATTAACTACAACGGCTCCAACGGCGTGAAGGAACACGGTTTCCAGGCGCACATGGGCTCGATGCGTTCGCCAAGCCGTGGCCGCATCCAGGCCAAGTCGAAGGACCCGCGCCAGCACCCGAGCATCCTGTTCAACTACATGGCCACCGAGCAGGACTGGCAAGAGTTCCGCGACGGCATCCGCCTGACCCGCGAAATCATGGCCCAGCCGGCGCTGGACCCGTACCGCGGTCGCGAAATCAGCCCGGGCGAGCACGTGCAGACCGACGAGGAACTGGACAAGTTCATCCGCGAGCACGCCGAAACCGCCTTCCACCCGTCCTGCTCGTGCAAGATGGGCACCGACGACATGGCAGTGGTCGACGGTGAAGGCCGCGTACACGGCATGCAGGGCCTGCGTGTGGTCGATGCGTCGATCATGCCGATCATCATCACCGGCAACCTCAACGCCACCACGATCATGATCGCCGAGAAGATCTCGGACAAGATCCGCAACCGCAAGCCGCTGCCGCGCAGCACCGCCAAGTATTACGTGGCCAACGGTGCACCGGTGAAGGGCAAGCCAATGCGTGAGGTGAAGCAGGCGTAAGCCTGCCCTGGCCTCTTCGCGGGCAAGCCCGCGAAGAGGCCCACCCAGGTAACACTTCAAAAGGCACCCTCCGCGGTGCCTTTTGCACATCTGCAGAAACGCTTTACAGCCCGCCAATTCATCAGGTTAGAATCAGTTGGCACGCGACTTGCCAAGTCAAGGAGCCAAGCCCCCTTCCCGCGATATCCCGGAGTACCTGCCTTTGGATGCAAGCACCATCAACAGCCTGTTTTTGATCGGCGCATTGCTGGTGGGCGCAAGTATCCTGGTCAGCTCGCTGTCGTCGCGCCTGGGCATCCCTATTCTGGTCATCATCCTCGCCGTCGGCATGGTCGCCGGTGTCGATGGTGGCGGCATCATCTTCAACAACTACCCGACCGCCTACCTGGTGGGCAACCTGGCATTGGCAGTGATCCTTCTCGACGGTGGCCTGCGCACGCGGGTTGCGAGCTTCCGCGTGGCACTGTGGCCGGCACTGTCGCTGGCCACCGTCGGCGTGATGATCACCACCGCGCTCACCGGCATGGTAGCCGCCTGGCTGTTCAATCTGAGCCTGATCCAGGGCCTGCTGATCGGCGCCATCGTCGGCTCCACCGACGCCGCGGCGGTGTTTTCGCTGCTCGGTGGCAAAGGCCTGAACGAGCGGGTGACCGCCACCCTGGAAATCGAATCGGGCAGCAACGACCCGATGGCCGTGTTCCTCACCGTTACCCTGATCGACATGATCGCCAGCGGCCAGACCGGCCTGCACTGGAGCCTGCTGGGCCACTTGCTGCGCGAGTTTGGTATCGGCGGCCTGCTGGGCCTGGGCGGCGGCTGGCTGCTGCTGCAACTGGTCAACCGCATCAACCTGGCCGGTGGCCTGTACCCGATCCTGGTGGTGGCTGGCGGCCTGGTGGTGTTCTCGCTGACCAACGCCTTGCATGGCAGCGGCTTCCTCGCCGTGTACCTGTGCGGCCTGGTGCTGGGCAACAAGCCGATCCGCAGCCGTCACGGCATCCTGCACATGCTCGACGGCATGGCCTGGCTGGCCCAGATCGGCATGTTCCTGGTGCTGGGGCTGCTGGTCACGCCCCACGACCTGCTGCCGATCGCCCTGCCCGCGCTGGGCCTTGCGCTGTGGATGATCCTGGTGGCGCGGCCGCTGTCGGTGGTTGCCGCACTGCTGCCGTTCAAGGCCTTCCACGGCCGCGAAAAGGGCTTCATCTCCTGGGTCGGCCTGCGCGGCGCGGTACCGATCATTCTGGCGGTGTTCCCGCTGATGGCCGGCCTGCCGGACGCCCAGCTGTTCTTCAACCTGGCGTTCTTCATCGTGCTGGTGTCGCTGCTGGTGCAAGGCACCAGCCTGCCGTGGATGGCCAAGCTGCTGAAAGTCACCGTACCGCCAGACCCGGCGCCGATTTCCCGCTCGGCGCTGGAAGTGCACGTCACCAGCGAGTGGGAGCTGTTCGTCTACCGCCTGGGTGCGGAGAAATGGTGCATCGGCGCCGCCCTGCGTGAGCTGAAAATGCCCGAAGGCACGCGTATCGCCGCGCTGTTCCGTGGCGAGCAACTGCTGCACCCGTCCGGCAGTACCGTACTGGAAGTCGGCGATATGCTTTGCGTGATCGGCCACGAACATAACCTGCCGGCACTGGGCAAACTGTTCAGCCAGGCACCGCAGCGCGGCCTGGACCTGCGCTTCTTCGGCGACTTCGTGCTCGAAGGCGATGCCGAGCTGGGTGCGGTGGCCGCACTTTATGGCCTCAAACTGGACGGCCTGGACGCGAAAATGCCACTGGCGCAGTTCATCCGACAGAAGGTCGGAGGCGCTCCAGTAGTAGGCGACCAGGTCGAATGGCACGGCACAATCTGGACCGTGGCGACCATGGACGGGAACAAGATCCAGAAAGTCGGCGTCAGATTCCCCGAAGGAACGCGACCCGGACCAGGATTGTTCCTCTAAACTCCGTTTCTGCCTGATCCACAAGTAGTCTGCCTATGTCCCTGCGCGTGTACCTTCGCACAGCCCTGCTCGGGCTGTGCCTGTCCCTTTCTTTCGCGGTCAACGCGGCAGAAGCCCCGACCACCGCCAGCATCCAGCACAGCCTCGACAAGATCGCCGAGCGCAAGCTGCCCGAGGCCGACCAGAAGGCCCTGCAGCAGGTGCTCGAACAGACCTTGAGCCTGCTCAATAGCAAGGAAGACAGCGAGAAGAAGCTGACCGCCCTCAAGCAGCAGCTGGCCGGCGCCCCCAAGGAAACCAACGACAGCCAGAAAGAACTGGCCAAGCTCAAGGACAGCAAGCCGCAGCCCGTAGCCCAGCGCTATGCCAGCCTGACCGTGCCGCAACTGGAGCAGATGCTCAGCGAGCGCAATACCCAGCAAGGCGAGCTACAGAAGGCGCTGTCGGACGCCAACAGCCTGATCATCAATTCACAGACCCGCCCGGAGCGTGCCCAAGCCGAGATCAGCAGCAACCAGACCCGCACCCAGCAGATCAACAACATTCTCAAGAGTGGCAAGGACGGCGGCAAGTCGATCAATGCCGACCAGCGCAACCAGCTCGCGGCGGAGCTGGCGTCGCTCAACGCCGTGACCCTGCTACGCCGCCAGGAACTGGCTGGCAACGGCCTGCTGCAAGACCTGGGCAACGCCCAACATGACCTGCTGATCGAGCGCGCCGCACGCCTGGAGCAGGAAATCCAGGGCCTGCAGACGCTGATCAATGAAAAGCGCCTGGCGCAATCCCAGCAGACCGTTACCCAGCAATCGATCGAAGCGCAGAAGGCCGGCGGTAGCAGCCTGCTGGCCAGCGAAAGCGCGGCCAACCTCAAGCTTTCCGACTATTTGCTGAAAAGCACCGACCGCCTCAACGAACTGACCCAGCAGAACCTGCGCACCAAACAGCAGCTCGACAGCCTGACCCAGGCCGACCAGGCGCTGGACGAGCAGATCAGCGTGCTCAAAGGCAGCCTGCTGTTGTCGAAGATTCTCTACAAACAGAAGCAGGCGCTGCCGCACCTGAAGCTCGACCGGGACCTGGCCGACCAGATCGCCGATATTCGCCTGTACCAGTTCGAAATCAACCAGCAACGCGAACAGATGAGCAGCCCGGTGACCTATGTCGACAAACTGCTGGCCAACCAGCCGCAGGAAGACGTCACTCCGGCCCTGCGCAAAGCCTTGCTGGAGGTGGCGATCACCCGCAGCGACCTGCTCGAACGCCTGAACCGCGAACTGTCTGCGCTGCTCAACGAATCGATCACCTTGCAACTCAATCAGAAGCAGCTGCTCGGTACCGCACAAGGTCTGCGCACCACCCTGGATGAGCAGATGTTCTGGATCCCCAGCAACAAGCCGCTGGACTGGGACTGGTTGAAATTTGTACCGGAGCGCTTTGCCAAGCAGGTTGCCGACCTGCCGTGGGGCTCGGGCCTGAAGGAGCTGGGCGACGGCCTGAGCCAACGCCCCTTGCTGTTCCTGCCGTTGCTGCTGGTGATCGGTGCGCTGCTGTGGCGGCGCAAGTACCTTTATCAGCGGCTGAGCAAGGTGCATCAGGATATCGGCCATTTCCGCCGCGACAGCCAGTGGCACACGCCCCAGGCCATCCTGATCAACATCCTCCTGGCGATGCCGGTGAGCCTGGGCCTGGCGCTGTGCAGCTATGCCCTGCAGATCGACGCCCGCGGGCAGAACGCCAACCTCGGCGCGGCGCTGTGGCAGCTGGCCCAGGCCTGGCTGGTGTTCTACACCGCCTACCGCATCCTCTCCCCCGGCGGCGTGGCGGAAATCCACTTTCGCTGGCACAAGCCGCAGGTCGAGTTCCTGCGCGGCTGGGTTCGCCGGCTGGGTACCGTGGTGCTGGCGCTGGTCGGCGTGGTGGCGGTCGCCGAGCATCAGCCTTCGGCCCTGGCCGACGACGTGCTCGGCATCGGCGTGGTGCTGACCTGTTATGCATTGATGGCCTGGCTGCTCAGCCGCCTGCTGCTTAGCAGCCCGGCGCATCGCGATACGTCGCTGTTCCGCAGGGCCGTGGGGGTCGCCTTCACCGCCCTGCCGATCGCACTGTTCGTGGCCGTGTGCTTCGGTTACTACTACACCGCACTGAAACTGACCGACCGGCTGATCTACACCCTGTACCTGCTGCTGTTCTGGCTGGTGATCGAAGCCGCCTTCGTCAGAGGCCTGTCGGTGGCTGCACGGCGCCTGGCCTATCAGCGCGCGCTGAGCAAGCGCCAGGCGGCCAAGGAAGGGCTGGATGGCGAAGTCATCACCGAAGAGCCGACCCTGGACATCGAACAGGTCAACCAGCAGTCGCTGCGCCTGATCCGCCTGGCCCTGCTCGGCGGCTTCATCGCTGGCCTGTACTGGGTCTGGTCGGACCTGATCTCGGTATTCGCCTACCTCAACAACTTCACCCTGTACGAGTACACCAGTGGCACCGGCACCGCCGCCAGCATGGTGCCGATCAGCCTCGGCGACCTGCTCGGTGCCCTGGTGATCGTCGGCATCACTTTCGCCCTGGCGGGCAACTTGCCCGGCCTGCTGGAAGTGCTGGTACTGTCGCGCCTGAACCTCGCCCAGGGCAGCGCCTACGCCACCACCACGCTGCTGTCGTACACCATCGTCGGTATCGGCATCGTCAGTACCCTGTCGACCCTAGGAGTGAGCTGGGACAAGCTGCAGTGGCTGGTAGCAGCGCTGTCGGTGGGCCTGGGCTTCGGCATGCAGGAGATCTTCGCCAACTTCATCTCCGGCATCATGATCCTGTTCGAGCGCCCGGTGCGGATCGGCGACACCATCACCATCGGCAACCTGTCCGGCACGGTGAGCAAGATCCGCATCCGCGCCACCACCATCACCGATTTCGACCGCAAGGACATCATCGTCCCCAACAAGACCTTCATCACCGGCCAGCTGATCAACTGGTCGCTGACCGACACGGTCACCCGGGTAACGCTGAAGCTGGGCATCGACTACGGCTCCGACCTCGACCTGGTGCGCGAGCTGCTGCTCAAGGGCGCCCACGACAACCCACGGGTGCTCAAGGACCCGGAGCCGATCGTGTACTTCCTCAACTTCGGCGAGAGCTCGCTGGACCACGAGCTGCGCATGCACGTGCGTGACCTCGGTGACCGCAACCCAACGCTTGACGAGATCAACCGCTACATCAACCGCGAGTTCAAGGCCCACAACATCAAGATCTCGGTACGCCAGGTCGAGGTGTTCCTGATGGATGCCAAGGGTGGCAAGCAGCAGCTGATCCCGACAGAGCAGCCTAAACCGGATGGCACTGCACCGGCCTGAGTGGGCTCGAATGCTTTATTCTGTGCTGAATCTCAGGAGCAGCCCGTGAAAGCCCTCGACCAACTCACCTTCGACAACCGCTTCGCCCGCCTGGGCGATGCGTTCTCCACCCAGGTCCTGCCCGAGCCGATCGCCGAGCCGCGCCTGGTGGTGGCGAGCGAGTCGGCCATGGCCCTGCTCGACCTCGACCCGGCCCAGGCCAACGAGCCGGTGTTCGCCGAGCTGTTCAGCGGCCACAAGCTGTGGGAACAGGCCGACCCGCGTGCGATGGTCTACTCGGGCCACCAGTTCGGCTCCTACAACCCGCGCCTGGGTGATGGCCGCGGCCTGCTGCTGGCCGAGGTGCTGAATGACCAGGGCGAGCACTGGGACCTGCACCTGAAGGGCGCCGGCCAGACGCCCTATTCGCGCATGGGCGACGGCCGCGCCGTGCTGCGCTCGTCGATCCGCGAGTTCCTCGCTTCAGAGGCACTGCACGCGCTGGGCATCCCCACCAGTCGGGCGCTGTGCGTGATCGGCTCGAGCACCCCGGTGTGGCGCGAAACCCGCGAGAGCGCGGCAATGCTCACCCGCTTGGCACAGAGCCATGTGCGTTTCGGGCATTTCGAATACTTCTACTACACCAAGCAGCCGGAACAGCAGCGTGTGCTGATCGACCACGTGCTGGAGCAGCACTACCCAGAGTGCCGCGATGCCGAGCAGCCTTACCTGGCCATGTTCCGCACCATCGTCGAGCGCAACGCCGAGCTGATCGCCCGCTGGCAGGCCTATGGCTTCTGCCACGGGGTGATGAACACCGACAACATGTCGATCCTCGGCATCACCTTCGATTTCGGCCCGTACGCCTTCCTCGACGATTTCGACGCCAACTTCATCTGCAACCACTCAGACGACCGCGGCCGCTACAGCTACGCCAACCAGGTGCCGATTGCCCACTGGAACCTCAGTGCCCTGGCCCAGGCCCTGACCACAGTGATCGAGGTGGAACCGCTGAAGGAAGCGCTGGGCCTGTTCCTGCCGCTGTACCAGGCGCACTACCTCGACCTCATGCGTCGGCGTCTGGGTCTGACGACCGCCGAAGACGACGACATGGCGTTGGTCGAGCGCCTGCTGCAGCGCATGCAGAGCGGTGGCGTGGACTACAACCTGTTCTTCCGCAAGCTGGGCGACCAGCCCGTCGCCGAGGCGCTGAAAGCGGTGCGCGACGACTTCATCGACCTCGCCGGGTTCGATGCCTGGGGCGCGGATTACCTGGCACGCTGCGAGCGCGAGGCGGGCAATACCGAAGGCCGTCGTGAGCGGATGCATGCGGTGAACCCGCTGTACGTGCTGCGCAACTACCTGGCGCAGAAGGCCATCGAAGCGGCCGAAGCAGGGGATTATAGTGAAGTACGCCGCCTGCATAAGGTACTGAGCCAGCCGTTCAAGGAGCAGGCCGGCATGCAGGCCTATGCCGAGCGCCCGCCTGAGTGGGGCAAGCATCTGGAAATCAGCTGTTCTTCATAATGTTCAAGGAACCCACATGTCCGATCCACTGGTAATTCCCTGCCCCCACTGCAACGGCCTCAACCGCCTGCCGGCGGTACGCCTGGGCGACGCCCCGAAATGCGGCCGCTGCAAACAGGACGTGCTGCTGAGCCAGCCCTTCGAACTCAGCGAGGCCAACTACGCCAGCCAGATCAAGGGCGACCTGCCACTGCTGATCGACGTCTGGGCCGACTGGTGCGGCCCATGCAAATCCTTCGCGCCGACTTTCGAACAGGCCGCCCGCCAGCTCAGCGGCCGCTGCCGCCTGGCCAAGCTCGACAGCGAAGCCAACCGCAACCTCGCCGGGCAACTGGGCATCCGCTCGATTCCCAGCTTGATCCTCTTCAAGAATGGCCGCGAAATCAGTCGCCAGGCTGGTGCGTTTCCACTGCAGTCGTTGCTGGAGTGGTTGCGTAACCAGGGGGTTTAAGCGTTCTCTTCGAGCAGCGAGTGCAGCTCGACAAACTGCTGTGTCAGCTTGTGCCGCGGCTCCAGGTGAATCAGCGGCAGGCTGGCATGGTGCGACTCGCGCATCTTCACCGAGCTGCCCAGATACACCGGTAGCACCGGCAGCCCTTCGGCCAGCAGCTCGTCGAGCATCTGCTGCGGCAGGCTGGCGCGGGACTGGAACTGGTTGACCACGATGCCTTCGACCACCAGGTCTTCATTGTGGTCGTCCTTGAGCTCTTCGATTTCGGCCAGCAGGCCGTACAGCGCCTGACGCGAAAAACTGTCGCAGTCGAAGGGAATCAGCACACGATCAGCGGCGATCAAAGCGGAAACCGCATAGAAATTCAGCGCCGGCGGCGTGTCTATGTAGATCCGCTCGTAGTCCTCGTCCAGCTCATCGAGCAACTTACGCAGCTTGTTGATCTTGTGCTTGGCTTCCAGCTTGGGCTGCAGGTCGGCCAGCTCCGCCGTGGCGGTAACCACATGCAGGTTGTCAAACGGGGTTTCGTAGATATCGACCTTGTTCTTCTTGCTGAACGGTCCGCTGGACAGGCTCTGCTTGAAGAAGTCGGCAATGCCCATGGGGATGTCGTCGCCGGTCAGGCCGGTCAGGTACTGGGTCGAGTTGGCCTGCGCATCCAGGTCGATCAGCAAGGTCCGATAACCTTCGCTAGCGCTCACTGCCGCCAGGTTGCAAGCGATGCTCGACTTGCCCACGCCACCTTTCTGATTGAACACCACGCGCCGCATGATTGACCTCCGTGTATCAACGAATGCCCGAGTATGTGGCGGCGCAGCGGCAATGGCCAGTGCCATTTGCCCATTCGCTGGCACAGCGCGAGAACATCACTGCTGGCCCGCCATCAGCCCCTTCAGCAACTCGGCAAACGCCCGTGCCATCGCCGAACTCCCGCGCTCGCGCTGCACCAGCCACACTGCCGACATCGCCCCTTCATCCAGCAGCGTGCGGTACACCACGCCTTCGATGCGCATGCGCTGGAACGACGCCGGAAGCACCGAGACACCAAGCCCCGCCGACACCAGGCCGATGATGGTCATCGCCTCTCCCGCTTCCTGGGAGAAATGCGGGCTGAACCCGGCCTGGCGCGCCAGGCTCAACAATTGCGCATGCAACCCGCTGCCGTAGCTGCGCGGGAAGAACACGAACGGTTCATGGGCCAGGGCAGCCATGTGCACGCCCTGTTCCGTGCCCTCGGCCAACGGGTGCGAGGCATTGATCACAGCGACCAGCGGCTCGCGGAACAGCTCGGTGGCCACCAGGCCATCCGGCAGCGGCATCGGCCGCATCAGCCCGACCTCGATGGATTCGTCGAACACCCCTTCGGCGACATCGCGGCTGCTCATTTCCTTGAGGTTAAGGTGCACTGCGGGGAAGCGCTGGCGAAAGGCATGAATGGCCTTGGGGATCTTCGAGGTGAACGGCGCCGACGACGTAAAACCAATCTTCATCTCGCCCAGCTCACCCAACTGTGCACGCCGCGCCACATCGGCCGCCTTCTCCACCTGAGCCAGCACTTGGCGCGCCTCTTCAAGGAACAGCCGGCCAGCCTCGCTCAGCTCGACCCGACGATTGGTCCGCTCGAACAGACGGGCGCCCAACTCCTGCTCCAGCGCTTGGATCTGCTGGCTCAACGGTGGCTGGGAGATGCCCAGTTGCTGGGCCGCGCGGCCGAAGTGCAGCTCTTCGGCGACGGCGATGAAGTAACGCAAATGGCGCAGTTCCATGATCGGCTCCAATTAGGTCGCTAAAGATCTTAAATAGGTCGAACAATATATTGGATCTAATCATTAGCCAGCTATATGCTTTTTTCATTGCGCCAGAGGTACCGCCCGTGAAAACTGCTGTAGCCCCCCTTCCTGCCGGCCCAGAACCTGCCTCCCTGAACGACATGTGGATCGAAAAAGGCACCCCCGCCTTCATGAAAACCGTGCTGGCCCTGTTCAGCGGCGGCTTCGCCACGTTCGCCCTGCTGTACTGCGTGCAGCCGATGATGCCGCTGCTGTCGAAGGAGTTTTCCATCAACGCGGCGCAGAGCAGCCTGGTGCTTTCGGTATCGACTGCGATGCTCGCCTTCGGGCTTCTGATCACCGGCCCGATCTCCGACCGCATCGGCCGCAAACCGGTGATGGTCTTTGCCCTGGTCTGCGCCGCCCTGTCGACTCTGGCCAGCGCAGTGATGCCGAGCTGGGAGCTGGTACTGGCCACCCGCGCCTTGGTGGGCCTGTCGCTGAGCGGCCTGGCGGCGGTGGCGATGACCTACCTGAGCGAAGAAATCCACCCACAGCACATCGGCCTGGCCATGGGCCTGTATATCGGCGGCAATGCCATCGGCGGCATGAGCGGGCGGTTGATTACCGGGGTACTGATCGATTTCGTCAGTTGGCACACGGCGATGCTGACCATCGGCGGGCTGGCCTTGGTGGCGGCGCTGGTGTTCTGGAAAGTGCTGCCCGAGTCGCGCAACTTCCGCCCGCAGTTGATGAGCCCGCGTAGCCTGCTGGACGGTTTCGTCATGCACTTCAAGGACGCCGGGCTGCCTTGGCTGTTCCTCGAAGCCTTCTTGCTGATGGGGGCCTTCGTCACCCTGTTCAACTACATCGGCTACCGCTTGTTGGCCGAGCCTTACCACATGAACCAAGCGCTGGTCGGCTTGCTGTCGGTGGTGTACCTGTCGGGTATCTACAGCTCGGCGCAAGTTGGCGCACTGGCTGACAGGCTGGGCCGGCGCAAGGTGTTCTGGGCCAGTATCGTGGTAATGGCCGGCGGCCTGCTGATGACCCTGGCCACCCCGCTGGCGCTGGTGATCGTTGGCATGCTGGTGTTCACCTTCGGCTTCTTCGGTGCGCATTCGGTGGCCAGTAGCTGGATCGGCCGCCGGGCGCTGAAGGCCAAGGGCCAGGCCTCGTCGCTGTACCTGTTCAGCTATTACGCAGGGTCCAGCGTGGCCGGTACGGCCGGTGGGGTGTTCTGGCACCAATGGGGGTGGAACGGGATTGGCTTGTTCATTGGCGGACTGCTGACGGTGGCTTTGCTGGTGGCCCTGCATTTGAGCAAATTGCAACCCAAAGCAGCCTGAAAGGCCGAGGCATCATGCCTCGGCCAACATCATCACGAAGCGCGCCTGAAGCAGCTCGCCTTCGGCTTGCAGCTGCAGGCTGAGCGGCTTGCCACCCTCCTGCTCCAGTAGATGCAACCAGGCCAGCACAGCCGCAGCAGCCCCCTCCAGGCTGGTGATACGCAGGCCCGCAGCCAATTGCCAGGTAGACACGTCAGCCATGGCCAGTGGGCAGGTCAAGGTCAGCGGTCGCCCACTCTGTAGAAGCGCTCACCCTCGCGGCTTCCCACTAATGGGATTACCACCCAGGACCAGGCAGAAGAACGGCTCAGGGCAGCATTCGACGTAGCACGCTCCGCCCCGCAAACTCATGCATGGCGACTGCAGCTACGTGCAACGCCACAGCCAAAGCCAGGGCGACGTTTGCTGCTACATGCACCGTGAGCCAGGCACTTAGCCAAAATGGATCAGTCAGCAAGGGAGCGATTGCAAACCAGCCAAATACATCAATCGCACGATCCATCATCAGCACGCCTGAAGTCAGTACCAATGCGATGAGCCAATAGATGCCTTCGTGGAAAACATGCGCGATACGCCGCACCAAGGCATTTTCGCTCAGTGCGCTCGGCCTGGCCTTCAGGTAGCGCATGAACCAGCGCAGTAGGAAGACCGGAATAAACAGCGTGGTCAGGCCGACATTCACGAAGCCGACCCATTGTGCGGTGGCGGGTTCGACAACGAAGCCGGTCACGTAAAAACCACTCACCAACGCCCATACGATGACCAAGGCAGAGACCCAATGCAACAGGATCTGCTGCCAGCAATAAGTGTGTCGTTGCATCAGAAATACCGTGGCACGGCATGGCATGCCCTATTGGGCTGTCAGGCCGTACTCCTTTTAGCGTTTGATCCAGGCGTCTTGCCAGTTGCTGCCTACACCAGGCTCATATTGGTTGGCACCGCCCGAATAGCTCTTGCACCAACCCTCGAACGGGAATGGTTTGCACTCGAATACCTCGCCGGTCTTGGTCTGCAAGACACGAGTGCCCTGTTTGTAACTTCTGCACGCATACGCGCGCGAAGGTGGCTCACTGGCATAACCATGCGCATTCGCAAGCTGGACATGCATACCAGCAACGGCAACCGGCCGCCAGAGACTGCTGGCAGCAAACTTGCGCAAGTTCTTTGTTGTACTCATGACGCACTCCGGACTACTTGAGCTTGCGTCGGGGAGGCCCGACAGGAGTGCGCGAGTCTAGGAATCGTGAAGGCGCCGATATGTAGGAAAAGGCCTGGGTATCTTCAGCCTTCTCTTTCTCGGCTTGATGGCGTCGGTTTCAACGGTGAGGTTAGCGTGTGAAGCGCAACAAAAAGCCCGGCACTTGGCCGGGCTGTTCGTTTCAACGCACTTACTCGTGGTACTGCGCCGACAGCTCATGCACGGCGTTGATGAACACGCCCGCGTGCTCCGGGTCGACTTCCGGCGTGATGCCATGACCCAGGTTGAACACGTGGCCGGTACCCTTGCCATAACTGGCCAGGATGCGCGCGACTTCGTTGCGGATGGCTTCCGGCTTGGCATACAGCACGGTCGGGTCCATGTTGCCCTGCAGGGCTACCTTGTCACCGACACGGCGGCGTGCGTCGCCGATTTCGCAGGTCCAGTCCAGGCCTAGCGCGTCAGCGCCGGCTTCGGCGATGCTTTCCAGCCACAGGCCGCCGTTCTTGGTGAACAGGATCACCGGCACCTTGCGCCCTTCGTGCTCACGGATCAGGCCACTTACGATCTTGCGCATGTAGGCCAGGGAGAACTCCTGGTAAGCCGCCGCCGACAGGTTACCGCCCCAGGTATCGAAGATCTGCACCGCCTGGGCGCCAGCAAGGATCTGGCCGTTGAGGTAGCTGGTGACCGACTGGGCCAGCTTGTCCAACAGCAGGTGCAGGGCTTGCGGGTTGTCGTAGGCCATGGCCTTGGTCTTGCGGAAGTCCTTGGACGAGCCGCCTTCTACCATATAGGTGGCCAAGGTCCACGGGCTGCCGGAGAAACCGATCAGTGGCACACGACCATTGAGCTCACGGCGGATGGTGCTGACCGCGTCCATCACGTAACCGAGGTCTTTCTGCGGGTCAGGGATCGGCAACGCTTCAATGTCGGCCGGGGTGCTGATGACCTTCTTGAAACGCGGGCCTTCGCCGGTTTCGAAGTACAAGCCCAGGCCCATGGCATCTGGGATGGTCAGGATGTCCGAGAACAGGATCGCCGCATCCAGCGGGTAACGGTCCAGCGGCTGCAGGGTCACCTCGCAGGCGAACTGCGGGTTCATGCACAGGCTCATGAAATCACCGGCCTTGGCGCGGCTGGCGCGGTACTCCGGCAGGTAGCGGCCGGCCTGGCGCATCATCCAGACAGGGGTGACGTCAACGGGTTGCTTGAGCAGCGCACGCAGGAAACGATCGTTCTTCAGGGCAGTCATGTCGGCATCCGGAAAAATAGTGCGAGCATTTTCTCAGACGCCAGCGCAAAAGGCACGGTCAAGGCCATGCGTTTTGTCTATTAGGTGCCACAGATCAAGCATTTTTGTATACAAAAATGCTTGAGGCCGCAAAGCGGCCCCAGCAATCGATCAGACTTCGAGGTAGTCCAAGATACCTTCGGCAGCGTTGCGGCCTTCGAAGATGGCGGTCACTACCAGGTCCGAACCACGCACCATGTCGCCACCGGCGAACACTTTCGGGTTGCTGGTCTGATGCTTGAACTTGGCTTTCTCCGGCGCCACCACACGGCCTTGGCTGTCCAGCTGGATGCCATGCTGCTCGAACCACGGTGCCGGGCTCGGGCGGAAGCCGAAGGCGATCACCACGGCGTCAGCCGGCAGGATCTCTTCGGAGCCCGGGATCGGCTCAGGGCTACGACGGCCACGGGCATCTGGCTCGCCGAGACGGGTCTCGACCACCTTCACGCCTTCGACCTTGTCCTCGCCGACGATGGCGATGGGCTGGCGGTTGTAGAGGAACTTCACGCCCTCTTCCTTGGCGTTCTTCACCTCTTTGCGCGAGCCCGGCATGTTGGCTTCGTCACGGCGATAGGCACAGGTCACCGACTTGGCGCCCTGGCGAATCGAGGTGCGGTTGCAGTCCATCGCGGTGTCGCCACCGCCCAGCACCACGACCTTCTTGCCCTGCATGTCGACGAAGTCTTCCGGCGACTTTTCGAAGCCCAGGTTGCGGTTGACGTTGGCGATCAGGAAATCCAGCGCGTCATGCACGCCTGGCAGGTCTTCACCCGGGAAACCACCCTTCATGTAGGTGTAGGTACCCATGCCCATGAACACTGCGTCGTACTCGGCGAGCAGCTGTTCCATGGTGATGTCCTTGCCCACCTCGGTGTTCAGGCGGAACTCGATGCCCATGCCGGTGAAGACTTCGCGACGATTGCTCAGCACGGTCTTTTCCAGCTTGAACTCGGGGATACCGAAGGTCAGCAGGCCACCGATTTCCGGGTTCTTGTCGAACACCACCGGGGTCACGCCACCGCGCACCAGCACGTCGGCGCAGCCCAGGCCAGCCGGGCCGGCACCAATGATGGCGACGCGCTTGCCGGTTGGCTTGACCCTGGACATGTCAGGGCGCCAGCCCATGGCAAAGGCGGTGTCGGTGATGTACTTCTCCACCGAGCCGATGGTCACCGCGCCGAAACCGTCGTTCAGGGTACAGGCGCCCTCGCACAGACGGTCCTGCGGACACACACGGCCGCACACTTCCGGCAGGGTGTTGGTCTGGTGCGACAGTTCGGCCGCGGCCAGGATATTGCCTTCGGAGACCAGCTTCAGCCAGTTGGGGATGAAGTTGTGTACCGGGCACTTCCATTCGCAATACGGGTTACCGCAGCCCAGGCAGCGATGTGCCTGCTCCACGGACTGCTGCGGCTTGAACGGTTCGTAGATCTCCACGAACTCCTTCTTGCGCTGGCGCAGCAGCTTTTTCTTCGGGTCCTTGCGGCCCACTTCGATGAACTGGAAGTCGTTGTTCAGACGTTCAGCCATTTTTCAAAACCTCTTTACAGCAGCTGCGAGCTACAAGCTGCAAGCCGCAAGACGATCACTTAAGCCGGGCAAACCTCGTGCTGCTTTTACTTGCAGCTTGAGGCTTGCCACTTGCAGCTGTTGTTACTGCGGGTTGGCACGGGTGCTGGACAGCAGTTGCTTGAGGTTGGCCGCCTTCGGCTTGACCAGCCAGAAGCGCCGCACGTAGTCGTCCAGATTCTCGAAGAGCTCGCGCCCCCACTCGCTGCCGGTCTCTTCCACGTATTCGCCAAGGACCCGCGCCAAGTGGCTGCGGTAGGCTTCCATCGCCTCACCACTGATGCGCTGGATTTCCACCAGCTCGTGGTTGAGCTTGTCGACGAAGCTGTTGTCCATGTCGAGCACGTAGGCGAAGCCGCCAGTCATGCCAGAACCGAAGTTGTAACCAGTCTTGCCCAGAACGCAGACAAAGCCGCCGGTCATGTATTCACAGCAGTGATCGCCAGTACCCTCGACAACAGCGTGGGCGCCGGAGTTACGCACAGCGAAACGCTCGCCCGCAGTACCCGCGGCGAACAGCTTGCCGCCGGTGGCGCCGTACAGGCAGGTGTTGCCGACGATGGCGCTGTGTTGGGTGGCGAACGGGCTGCCAGCTGGCGGCACGATGGTGACCTTGCCACCGGTCATGCCCTTGCCGACGTAGTCGTTGGCGTCACCTTCCAGGTGCAGGTTCAGGCCACCGGCATTCCACACGCCGAAGCTTTGCCCGGCAGTACCCTTGAAGCGGAAAGTGAGCGGCTTGTCAGCCATGCCCTGATTGCCGTACAGCTTGGCGATCTCGCCAGAGATACGGGCACCGATGGAACGGTCGCAGTTGCAGATGTCGAGGCTGAACTCGCCGCCGGCCTGGTCGCGGATCGCCGGCAGAGCCATCTCGACCATCTTCTCGGCCAGCTCGCCCTTGTCGAACGGCGGGTTCTTGTCGACTTCGCAGAACTGCGGCTTGTCGGCCGGGATGTGCGAGCTCCCCAGCAGCGGGGTCAAGTCCAGGTACTGCTGGCGCTCGGTGTCGCCTGGCAGTACGTCGAGCAGGTCGGTACGGCCGATCAGCTCGCCGAGGCTGCGCACGCCCAATTTGGCCAGCCACTCACGCGTTTCTTCGGCGACGAAGGTGAAGAAGTTGATCACCATGTCGACGGTGCCGATGTAGTGGTCCTTGCGCAGCTTATCGTTTTGCGTGGCTACGCCGGTGGCGCAGTTGTTCAGGTGGCAGATGCGCAGGTACTTGCAACCCAGGGCGATCATCGGCGCGGTGCCGAAGCCGAAGCTCTCGGCACCGAGGATGGCTGCCTTGATCACGTCCAGGCCGGTCTTCAGGCCGCCATCGGTCTGTACCCGTACCTTGCCGCGCAGGTCGTTGCCGCGCAGGGTCTGGTGGGTTTCAGCCAGGCCCAGTTCCCACGGGGCGCCAGCGTACTTGATCGAGGTCAGCGGCGAAGCACCGGTACCACCGTCGTAACCGGAGATGGTGATCAGGTCGGCATAGGCCTTGGCCACGCCGGCGGCGATGGTGCCAACGCCGGCCTCAGCCACCAGCTTGACCGATACCAGGGCCTGCGGGTTGACCTGCTTGAGGTCATAGATCAGCTGGGCCAGGTCTTCGATCGAGTAGATATCGTGATGCGGCGGTGGCGAGATCAGGGTCACGCCCGGTACCGCATAGCGCAGTTTGGCGATCAGGCCGTTGACCTTGCCGCCTGGCAGCTGACCACCTTCACCGGGCTTCGCGCCCTGGGCAACCTTGATCTGCAGCACTTCGGCGTTGACCAGGTATTCCGGGGTCACGCCAAAGCGGCCGGTGGCCACCTGCTTGATCTTCGAGCTGCGGATGGTGCCGTAGCGCGACGGGTCTTCACCGCCCTCACCGGAGTTGGAGCGTGCACCCAGGCGGTTCATCGCCTCGGCCAGGGCTTCGTGAGCTTCCGGCGACAGTGCACCCAGCGAAATACCGGCGGAGTCGAAGCGCTTGAGGATGGCCTCCAGCGGCTCGACCTGATCCAGCGGCAGGGCCTCGTCGGCCACTTTCACTTTCAGCAGGTCGCGGATCATCGACACCGGGCGCTGGTCGACCAGTGTGGTGTATTCCTTGAACTTGGCGTAATCGCCCTGCTGAACGGCGGCTTGCAGGGTGTTGACCACGTCCGGGTTGTAAGCGTGATATTCGCCACCGTGGACGAACTTCAGCAGGCCACCTTGCTGGATCGGCTTGCGCGCGCTCCAGGCTTCGGCTGCCAGCAGCTTCTGGTCACCTTCGAGGTCGACGAAGCGCGCACCCTTGATGCGGCTGGACACGCCCTTGAAGCTCAAGCCGACCACTTCTTCGGCCAGGCCCACGGCTTCGAACAGCTGGGCGCCACGGTACGAGGCGATGGTGGAGATGCCCATCTTCGACAGGATCTTCAGCAGGCCTTTGGAAATGCCCTTGCGGTAGTACTTGAAGACTTCGTCCAGATCGCCCAGTACTTCGCCGGTACGGATCAGGTCGGCCAGCACTTCGTAGGCCAGGTACGGGTAAACGGCCGAGGCACCGAAGCCCAGCAGCACGGCGAAGTGGTGCGGGTCGCGGGCAGTGGCGGTTTCGACCAGGATGTTGCTGTCGCAACGCAGGCCCTGTTCGGTCAGGCGGTGATGCACGGCACCCACGGCCATCGACGCGTGCACCGGCAGCTTGCCCGGGGCGATGTAGCGGTCGCTCAGCACCAGCTGGGTCTTGCCGCTGCGCACGGCTTCTTCAGCCTGGTCGGCAATGTTACGGATGGCTGCTTCCAGGCCGACGCTCTCTTCATAGTTGAGATCGATCAGCTGACGGTCGAAACCCTCGCGCTCCAGGTTCATCAGCGAACGCCACTTGGCAGGCGAGATGACCGGCGAACTGAGGATCACCCGCGAAGCGTGCTCCGGGGATTCCTGGAAGATGTTGCGCTCGGCGCCCAGGCAGATTTCCAGGGACATGACGATCGCTTCGCGCAGCGGGTCGATCGGCGGGTTGGTCACCTGGGCGAACTGCTGGCGGAAGAAGTCGTACGGCGAACGCACACGCTGCGACAGCACGGCCATCGGCGTGTCGTCACCCATCGAGCCGACCGCTTCCTGGCCCTGCTCGCCGAGTGGGCGCAGCACCTGGTCACGCTCCTCGAAAGTGACCTGGAACATCTTCATGTACTGCTTGAGCTGGTCAGCGTCGTAGCTGGCCACGCCCTGGTCGTCGGTCAGGGTCGCCTGGATGCGCAGGGCGTGCTGACGCAGCCAGCGCTTGTACGGGTGGCGCGACTTCAGACGGTTGTCGATGGCGTCGGTGTCGAGGATCTGGCCGGTCTCGGTGTCCACGGCAAGGATCTGGCCTGGGCCGACACGGCCCTTGGCCAGGACTTCCTCAGGCTGGTAGCCCCACACGCCGATTTCCGAGGCGATGGTGATGTAGCCGTTGGTGGTCGTCACCCAGCGCGCCGGGCGCAGGCCGTTACGGTCGAGCAGGCACACCGCGTGGCGGCCTTCGGTCATGACGATACCGGCCGGGCCATCCCACGGCTCCATGTGCATGGAGTTGTATTCGTAGAAGGCGCGCAGGTCGGCGTCCATGGTCTCGACGTTTTGCCAGGCTGGCGGTACCAGCATGCGTACGCCGCGGAACAGGTCGATGCCACCGGTTACCATCAGCTCCAGCATGTTGTCCATGCTCGAGGAGTCGGAACCAACGCGGTTGACCAGTGGGCCGAGTTCTTCGAGGTCGGGGATCAAGTCGTTGGCGAACTTGGTGCGACGGGCCATGGCCCAGTTGCGGTTGCCGGTGATGGTGTTGATCTCGCCGTTGTGGGCGAGGAAGCGGAACGGCTGCGCCAGCGGCCATTTCGGCAGGGTGTTGGTGGAGAAGCGCTGGTGGAACACACAGATCGCGGTCTGCAGACGCTCGTCACCCAGATCAGGATAGAACGCCGCGAGATCGCGCGGCATCATCAGGCCTTTGTAGATGATGGTCTTGTGCGAGAAGCTGCAGATGTAGTGGTCGGCGTCGTGGGCGTTGGCCACGGACGAACGGCGACGGGCACTGAACAGCTTGATGGCGAATTCCTGATCGCTCAGGCCTTCACCGCCGATGAACACCTGTTCGATCTGCGGCAGGCGCTCCAGGGCCAGGCGGCCGAGCACGCTAGTGTCGATCGGGACCTTGCGCCAGCCGACCAGCTTCAGGCCGGCAGCGACGATTTCGCGGTCCATGTTGGCGCGGGCAGCTTCGGCTTTGACCGGGTCCTGGTTGAAGAACACCATGCCGACGGCGTACTGCTTGGGCAGCTCGACGGCGAAGTGCTCCTGGGCCACGGCCCGCAGGAACTGATCGGGCTTCTGCATGAGCAGACCGCAACCGTCACCGGTCTTGCCGTCGGCGTTGATACCGCCGCGGTGGGTCATGCAGGTCAGTGCCTGCATGGCGGTTTGCAGAAGGTGGTGGCTCGGCTCGCCCGTCATATGGGCGATCAGGCCAAAACCACAGTTGTCCTTGAATTCTTCGGGATGGTACAGACCTGTTTTCATAGACACTTTCTCACCAGGTTCACCTCTCAACCGGAGGTAAATCTCTTTTATGTACAACCACTTACCATCCACGCCGATCAAACGCCAGCTTTTTTGCGGTGGCCATGGAAAACCATTGTTGCACAGCGACAGTCATACCCACAAATTTTCATGTCTCACCATTGAAAATTTATGTCGCAATTTTGAATGTTTTTGCGCCATGCGCCGTGATAGCGGCTTGGCTCGAGTCTGAAGCGTTTCAGCCATGACTGCAACAGAGGCTTGTGGCCGGCAGTCTGGGACAGAAAAGCCTGCCGCGCTCAGGCGCAGCAGGCTATTCGAATGTCGTTAATCGCTCAGCAACTGGGCGGCGGGGGTGATGCCGCCCGGCAGGTATCAGCGGGCCGAGGCCAGCTCTTGTTGGACGCTGGCAACGGTACGTGGCCAAGGTTTACCAGCCTGGACCTTCGCTGGCAAGTTCTTGATTGCCGCAACGGCTGCGTCGCGGTTGGCGAAGTTGCCGTAAGTGACCACGTACAGGGGTTTGCCCTGCAGGTTTTTCTTGAAGTAGCGATAGTCGCCACCCTGCTCCTTGACGAAGGCCTGGGCCGACGCCTCGGAGCTGGTGCCGAGGATCTGCACCACATAGTTGCCTGGCTTCTGGCCCGCGTACCAGCCACCGCTGCCACTGGCGCTGGCGACCGGTTTTTCTACCGGTTTGGCGGCAGGCTTGGCGACAGCGACCTGAGTCGGTGCCGGCACCGGCTTGGCAGGCGCAACCGGCTTGACTGGCTGAGTAGCGACAGGCTTGGGCGCTGGCGCAACCGGCTGTGCCGGTGCGGTAGCCTGGGCCATGCTCGGCGCGGGGCCAGCAGGCACACCCTGTGGCGGCGCGATCGTGGTCACGGTCGGCGGATTGCCAGGTTGCAAGGCGGTGTTGCCGGCCGGGCCACCTTCTTCGCCATCACCCATACCGGCAGCTTGCGCCAGCGGCTCGCGCATGACTGGCTGGGACTGACCCACCAGCGGCAGCGGCATCGGCTGCGACTGGCCGGAGAATTCGATGGCCGGGTTGCCGTTGTTCGACTGGGCGCCACCTGGCTGGCCCTGGCCCAACGGCAACTGGGCCTGGGCCACAGGCGCCTCGGCAGCGGGCTTGTCGCCTTTCTTGGGCATCAGAACCGCAGCACCTACGGCGACCACGACGACAGCGGACAGCGCGAGTACGTGTTTCTTAGGCATTTTGAACCCCATGGATGGTCGCTTGACCGTGGTACGGCTGGCGATCATGGCTTCGATCAAAGTATCGCGGGCGACCTGGTTGATGTTGCCAGGCCATCCGTCGGAGTTTTCATGGATATCGACTAGCTGTTCACGGGTGAACACCTCGATGCCCCGGCCAGCGCCTTCCAGGCGTTGCTCCAGGTACTCGCGGGTTTCTTCCTCGCTGTAGGGGGCAAGTTCAATGACGTGGAAGCGCTCTTCCTCGACCTGGATCTCGTCCAACCCGGCAATCAGCGAAGGCTCGCCGAACAGGAACACGTGCGGGCGCCCTTCCGGCAGCCCGGCAGCCAGTTCCAGCAACGCTTGGAGTGCCGACTCGTCGAGTTGTTCCGCATCGTCCACCAGCAAGTAGACTTCCTGCCCGGTCAGTGCCAGTTGCACCACCTTGTTCAGGATCGCCTGCACTTCAGGCTGGGCCACTTCCAGCGTTTGCGCTACCTGGCCGAGCACACTGGCGGCGTCACTGGCGCCGCGGGCAGACACCACCACGCTGAGCACCGACTGCTTGTTGGTGCTCGCCACCAAGGCCTGGCGCAGCAGGGTCTTTCCGCTGCCTACGGGGCCGGTGACCACCAGCATCAGCTGGCTGTAGCGGGCCAGGTGATGCAGCTGGCCCAGCACCGGCTTGCGCTGGGCAGGGAAGAACTTGAAGCCGGGCACACGCGGTGCGAACGGATCGTGGCTCAACTGGTAATGTTCGAGGAACGCCTCATCGGCATGCAAACTGGTCATTACGCTGTCACAACCTCAAAGCTGGGCCACGATCGCGCGGTAATCCGCCGACAGCGTGGCCTGAAGAATCTCTTTCGGATAGTCGTCGGTGATCACGGCTTCGCCCAACTGGCGCAGCAGCACCAGCCGCAGGCGGCCATCGAGCACCTTCTTGTCGACCGCCATATGCTCCATGAAATGCGCCGGGGTCATTTCCTGTGGTGGCACCACCGGCAAACCTGCGTCCTGCAGCAGGCGGATACCGCGATCACGCTCGGCCTGGTCGATCCAGCCCAGGCGCATGGACATTTCCAGGGCCATCACCGTGCCTGCGGCCACGGCTTCACCGTGCAGCCACACGCCGTAGCCCATGTGTGTTTCGATGGCGTGGCCGAAGGTATGGCCCAGGTTCAGCGTGGCACGCACGCCGGACTCACGTTCGTCGGCGCCAACCACGGCAGCCTTGGCAGCGCATGAGCGGCTGATCGCTTCGGTCAGGGCTGCGGGCTCGAGGGCGCGCAGGGCCTGCATATTGTCTTCGAGCCAGCTCAGGAAGGGTTTGTCGCAGATCAGGCCGTACTTGATCACTTCGGCCAGGCCCGCCGACAGCTCGCGCTCGGGCAAGGTCTTGAGGCTGGTGGTATCGATCAGCACCGCGTTGGGCTGATAGAAGGCACCGACCATGTTCTTGCCCAATGGGTGATTGATGCCGGTCTTGCCGCCCACCGAGGAGTCGACCTGGGACAGCAGGGTGGTAGGCACCTGGATGAAGTCGACGCCGCGCTGGTAGCAGGCCGCGGCAAAGCCGGCCATGTCGCCGATCACGCCGCCGCCGAGGGCCACCACGGTGGTACGACGGTCATGCCGCGCTGTTAGCAGACCATCGAAGATCAGTTGCAGGGTTTCCCAGTTCTTGTGGGCTTCGCCGTCCGGCAGGATCACCGGCAGCACCGCATAGGCACCGAGGGTCTTGCTCAGGCGTTCGAGATACAGAGGCGCGACGGTTTCGTTGGAAACGATGGCAACCTGCCGCCCGCGAATATGCGGTGCCAACAGTTCGGCCTGGTCCAGCAGGCCTTCGCCAATGTAGATCGGGTAGCTACGCTCGCCGAGGTCGACCTTAAGTGTCTGCATGTATCCCCACAATGTACTTGGGCGCGGCGCCGGCTGTTCGACCCGCGCGGTAACGTTGAACCTCGCCTCGGCGCTGGCCGAGAATAGTCCCGGCTTAGCGGGGCGGCAACTGCTGCAGGCGCTCGAGAATATCGAGCACCACCATGCGCGGTGGCCGTTCGTCGGTTTCCACCACCAGGTCGGCGATTTCACGATAGAGCGGGTCGCGCGCCTCCAGCAAGGCACGCAGGGTCGCCTCCGGGTTGGCGGTGCGCAGCAACGGGCGGTTGCGATCGCGCGCCGTACGCCCGACCTGTTGCTCCACCGAGGCGTGCAGGTAGATCACCCGGCCGCCCTCGTGCAGCGCTTGGCGGTTTTCCGCGCGCATGACTGCGCCGCCACCGGTTGCCACGACCACGCCATCGAGCGCGCAGAGCTCGGCGATCATCGCTTGCTCACGGTCACGGAAGCCCGGTTCGCCTTCCTTATCGAAGATCCACGGGATGTTGGCGCCGGTTCGCAGCTCGATTTCCTTGTCGGAATCTTTGAACAGCAGGCGCAACTCTTTGGCCAACAGGCGCCCGATGGTGCTTTTGCCAGCACCCATGGGCCCTACAAGTATCAAATTTCGCACAGAATCAACGACTCACAGCAATCGCCTGGTCACTCATGATACGCGGAGTCAGGAAGACCAGCAGCTCGGATTTTTTCTCTTGTAATGCATCGCGTCGAAACAGCCGCCCAACATACGGTAGATCGCCGAAAAATGGCACCTTGTCGACCACATTGTTTTGCGTGGTCGAGTAGACTCCACCGATGACGATGGTTTCACCGTCCGCCACACGGACTTTGGCATTGACCTCGTTCTTGCGAATCGGCGGCACGTCGTTCAGGGCATTGACGAAGTCAGGCTCGTCCTTGGTCACCTTGACCGTCATGATCACCTTCCCGTCCGGAGTAATCTGTGGCGTGACCTCCAGCGACAGCGAGGCCTCGCGAAAGGCCACCGAGGTGGCGCCACTCTTGCTGGTTTCCTGATAAGGCACTTCGGTACCCTTGAGAATCCTGGCGGTTTCCTTGTCAGCCGTGACCACCTTGGGCTGGGAGATGATTTCGCCGTTGCCGCTCTTTTCCATGGCGCTAAGCTCCAGGTCAAGCAGCACACCGCCACGCAACAGGCCAACACCAATGCCGGCGCCGCCCCGCTCCATGCCCAGGTCGACAAACAGATCCTTGCCCAACTTCGGCGCTTCCCCATACAGCTGTCGCCCCCAGCGCACGCCCAGGCCTTTCTCATAGTCGACATTGGCTTCGACGATGCGCGCCTCGATCTCTACCTGCTGTACCGGCACATCAAGCTGAGCGACCAACTGCCGCAACTCGGCAAGGCGGTCAGCAGGCTGGTGCGCGACCAAAGTGTTGGTGCGAGCGTCGACACTCAGGCTGCCACGACCGGTCAGAATGCCGTCATCCGCCAGGGTTTCCAGCAGCAACTCTGCAAGGTCGGAAGCCTTGGCGTGATGGATCGGCAGCAACTCACGCCGCAAGGGTTGCAACTGCGCATCCAGCACCTGCCCGATACGGGTGCCGCGGGATTGCTCGGCCAACTCGACAGCTGGCGCCACCAGCAGCACATTCCCTTCCTCGCGCCGAGCCAGCCCTTTGCTACGAAGAACCAGCTCCAGCGCCTGATCCCAGGGGACCTCCTGCAACCGCAGGGTGACATTACCTTGCACAGTGTCACTGGCCACCAGGTTGATCCCGGCGTAGTCAGCCAGAACCTGCAGCACCGAGCGCACCTCGACATCCTGAAAGTTCAGCGAGATAGGCTCACCCCGATAGGGCGCCGCGATGCACCATTGACCGGGTATCACCGCCACCACCACCCACTTCAACAGCCATTTCATCACCTTCCGTGGCCTCCGTTGTCACGCTCTTCCTGAGCGTCAGCATTACCGTGCGTTCACGCCACACGCCCCCTACGAACAGTCGCTCACGTACATCCAACTGCCGTTCGCCGACTTCCACCACAACACCTCCATCACGCCCCAGCCGATCACCGGGGCGCACGCGATACAAGCGACCTGCTGCCAACAGCAACGCTTCACGCTGCTGTCCCCGCTGCAGGCTGCCGACCATCTGCAGCTGAGCCAGCGGGACACTGGCAAGCCCTGCCTGCGCAATGCGCTTCGCCCAGGCGGAAAACGGATCGAGAACCACCGGCAGCACCTCACCTCGAGCGGGTGAATCAGCCAGTGAAAACGGCTCGGGCACTGCCCCGTCAGCCTGATAGGCATGCACGCGAATGCCAAGGCGCAACAGACCAGGCCGGTCATCGGCAGGTGCCAACTGCAACCCCTCGGCGCGCAACAGACGATCTTGACCAAGCCAGTCGTCCAGCCACATCCGCAGCCCCGAATAGCGTCCAACTACCTGCACGTCCAACGGTGTCTGCAGGTAACCAGGCTGCTTAATTTCATCAAGTACATCGAGTCGCTCGAAGTGCAGGCCATGCGCATGCCCCGAGGCCGCCAGCTGGTCGAGCAAATCGCTCATGTCGGCCCCGCCGGCAAGACGCCAGCGAGCATCCTGCAAAAGTTGCCATTCATCATCGAGGGCCTTGCGCATTTGCGTCAGCGCCAGCACCTCGGCAGCCTTGGTTTCATGCGCCTCAAGCAGGCGAACTTGCCTGGCGAATTCTTCCTCCTGAAGCTGCAGCCATTGCGGCAAGCGAAACAGACAGCCGAGCCCAAACAGGATGAGGCCCGTGGCGAATGGCAGCGCGCAGCGAAAAAAACGCGAGCGCTCGACGAGGGCCAGCCATGCGCCTGGCTGCAGCAGATTCACGACCAGAACGCCGACAAGCGGGCCAACAACAGAAACTCGTCGCCACCCGGCTGACTCTTCAGGCTTTTCAGCTCCAGTTCACGCATCACGGCAGAGCGCTCCAGCTCACGCATCAGCTGCGCCACGACTGCCCCTGAAGCGGCCACACCGACCATGCTCACCCGTGAGTCGTGCAGTTCGAGCCTGAGCAGTTGAACGCCCTTCGGCAGCGCCCGCTCCAGATCCGCAAACACAGCGGTCACCAGCCCCTGCTCAACACGCAAATCAGCCAACGCCGCAGCCTGCGCACGCAGCGCATCATAGGATTGCCTAATACGATCATGCTCAGTCATCTGCACCTCGAGCACATCGATTGCGGCTTGCTGGCCATTGTTGGCATCAGCTTGCTGTCGAGCTCGCTGCCGAGCCAGTTGATCGATCAGCAGCACCGCAGACAACGCCACCACGGCTGCCCCCACCAACATCAGACGCAAACGGCGGAGCGCTGCCAGGCGCTGCCGCTCTCGCCACGGCATCAGATTCAGGCGCAACATCAGCGCACACTCCCCATTGCCAATGCAAAAGCCAAGGCCATGCTGCCCTCACTGCAATCCACGCCGGCCACAGGCGGCAATGGCCGGCACGGCAAGCCGAGACGCTCACTCAGTTGACTATGCAAGCCTCGCCCGATCGCAGGAGCGCCGACGACAAGCACTTCTTCCGGCCCCGCTCCTTCAGCGAATACATCACCGGGCAGATCAGGCAGCGCACCCGGGAGCAATTCCCGCCGTGAAGGCAGCGTTTCGCCAAGCCAACCATGCAGCGTCGAGCTGCCCGGCTCGATACGCAGCAGTGCTGCCGGGCCTTTGGCTTGCTTTGGCATCAGCCGGCGCAAGGCAATGCTGTCCACCTCCGCAACCTCCAGCTCCAGCCCGGCCGCTTCGAATGCTGCTTGCAAAGGCTGCAATGCACTCTGTCGACTGGCCGCGACCAGGACATCCAGGCTACCGGGTTGTATCAAAGAAGCGCCCAGCACCTGAAAGTCCAGCACCAGGTCTTCAAGGGGAAAGGGAAACAGCCGATCCGCTTCCGCCAGCAGCTGTGCCTCCATTTGGCTCGGAGCCTGACCGACTGGCAGCTGGCACAGCTTGCAGATCACTTGCGAGGCAGGCAGGGCCACGGCAGCCCGGCGCTGGCGACTGCCAGATTGCCGATAAGCGCTGCGCAGGGCCGCGACGATTCGATCTGGGTCCTGCCAGCCGCCGCCAGGCGCATACGGCTCGACCACCCAGACCAGCTGCTGGTAGCGCCCCCTGTGGCGCCGCAGCTGTGCAATACGTATGGAGTCGGAAGCAATTTCCACCCCCAACAGTGAACTGGCATCCTTGCCAAAACGTCCAAGCATAGCGACTTCCTTGTTACAACCATGAACCGCCGCGTTGCCGGGCCTGACCAGCCAGACGGTGCAGCGGGCCGCCTGGCCGGTCACCCGGCGAGACGAAAAATGCTTATAATGCCCAGCGTTGTGCGACACGTTTTGCGTGTCTCCTCCCACCAAGCTGTATGGTCAGCTTGATGTGGTTTTCCAAAGGAAACCGAAAACTTGGGTACCCATCCCCAAGAAACAAAACCAACCCAGAAGTCCACTGCCTTCAAGGACTTAACGCTGCGGCGGATGGCAAAACCCAAGGTCGTTCAGCTCTCGGTAGCACGACCGCAGGACCGGCAATCCCGGTTTTGGAGAGCCCTCTACACACCAACCCAAGCGGGGGAGAAGACCCCCGCAGGGGTCCCCTCCTGCTTATTTTGAAACAGGAGGTAACAACTTCCCGACCAACGGTCATTTCACCGTCTTGGTTCGGTCCTTCCTCTGGAGACATGAGCGGAAGCTCTGTCTGTCATTGTCCAACTGCCGCCTACATGGAGCAGTAGCGGACTCGTTGTGCGACCAACGGTAGCCTACGACGGCATGCATCACTGGCAACGGTGGTGTGTGAAGCCCGTCTGACAATGTAGCCCCCACCTCGGGTGCATTCTCTCCGCGAGGAGAGGTGCGGAGACTCGGAGCAGTGCCGGGTTGAGGCGCTAGGCTGACTGGTATGGGTAACGTATGTGAACCACTGATAAACACCGTAAGCATTGCCAAGCCAAAGCTGCTGACAGGCTTGAACCAAAAGGTACGTGATCGGATATCTCCGTAGCGCTTGGGGATACGTCGCCTTCAAGATCACCGGTGAAAAGGTGGGCCCTAACCCAGTCGTGTGACAGACAGGGAACGTGGTAAGCCCGTATCGCTGCCCTGTGGGCAGGTGAACCGTAAGGAACACTGTTGGCGGTGCGGGTATGGGATCGCAGAGAAAGCGAACGCCAGGCTGTAATGGCTTGGATAGGGGTTGGAACATCACCCCACGGGAAACCGGGCAGACTTCTGCGTGGTCTTCTGCCGCAATGACTCTGACTGAGACCGTCTCATCAACTTCAGGGCTGGCTTCATTGGCCCTTGATCATCCAACCCTGACGGGGTGCACGCGCCCCTCAGGGGTACGTGCGCCTTCCGCTCGGGTGGTATCACTTTGAGAGGAAAGCAGCATGAAAGAGCTCAGCCAGCAAGGTGAGCCTGCGCTTTCCGGCACTCCGCAGCAGTGGCATGACGTCGATTGGCGTCGGGTTCAGCGGAATGTCCGGGGAATGCAGGTGCGAATTGCGAAGGCTTGTCGGGAAGGCAAATGGCGCAAGGTTAAATCCCTGCAACGGATGCTTACCCACTCGAAGTCGGCCAGATACTTGGCCGTACGGAGAGTCACGGAAAATCAGGGAAGCCGCACGGCGGGAGTCGATAGGCAACTCTGGGACACACCCAACGCTAAATGGAATGCGGTTGGTCAGTTGAAGACGCGGGGTTACCGGGCTCGGCCACTACGGCGAGTCTACATCCCGAAGTCGGATGGACGGGAACGCCCTCTGGGCATACCGACCATGACGGATAGGGCCATGCAAGCACTGTACATGCTGGCCCTGTCTCCCATCGCAGAAACCCAGGGCGATCCGAATAGCTACGGCTTTAGGATCGAACGTTGTACGGCGGATGCGATGGCGCAGCTCTTCCTGTGTCTTTCCAAACAGGCTTCCGCCTGTTGGGTTTTGGACGCAGACATCGAAGGGTTCTTCGACAACATCAACCATGAATGGCTGTTAGGAAACGCCCCTACGGATAACCGGATGCTTCGGCAGTGGTTGAAGGCTGGAGTCATCCACAAGGGGCAGTTGCACGCAACGGATGCAGGCACGCCACAAGGGGGAATTATCTCCCCGGTGTTGGCGAATCTGGCACTGGATGGTCTGGAAACACTCCTCAAGCAACACCTAGGAGTGACAAGGGCGAAGAAGCTGAAGGTGAATGTGGTGCGATACGCGGATGATTTCGTGATTACTGGCACTTCCTCGGAAGTGCTGGAGAACGAAGTAAAACCTTGGGTAGAACAGTTCCTCGCGAAGCGTGGACTGCGGTTGTCACTCAAGAAAACGCGTATTGCTCACATCGACGAAGGCTTCGACTTCCTTGGATGGAATTTCCGGAAATACGAAGGAAAGCTGCTGATCAAACCGAGCAAAAAGAACGTTAAAGCGTTCTACGGCAAGATCAGGGAGGCAATCAACACCCACAAGACGAGTAAGCAAGAGGATCTAATCCAACTGCTAAATCCGATGCTGAGGGGTTGGGCGCTATACCATCAGCCAGTGGTAGCCAAGCAAACGTACAGCCGGATGGACCACCGAGTGTTTGTAAAACTGTGGCGTTGGGCGAAACGGCGACATCCAAACAAGTCCCTCGACTGGGTTAGGAAGAAGTACTTCCGAGCCTCCGGAGAACGGAACTGGGTTTTCGCCACCACGACAGTGGACGATGCTGGGAGGAGACGGGAGATCGAGCTTTGCTCGCTCGCGAGCACGCCGATCGAGCGACACAAAAAGGTGAGTGGGGATTACAACCCTTATGACCCTGCCATGGAGGCCCAAAGCGAAAAACTGCGGATGGACCGGATGCTGAAAAAGCTGCAGTACCGGAAACAAATCGGCAGCCTATACGCCAGCCAAAACGGCCTGTGTTTGCTTTGCAAGCAACCGATCACCAAGGAAACGGGGTGGCACGACCACCACATCATCCACCGGGCCGTTGACGGTGGTGACGCCTTGGCCAATCGGGTACTCTTGCACCCCAACTGTCATAACCAGCTCCACACGCGTGGTCTGTACGTGACCAAGCCGGCTCCCCTTGGGGGCTTAAAGAAGGCTTGAGCCGTATGCGCTGAAAGGCGCACGTACGGTTCTTAGGGGGGAGTCAGCCAGCAATGGCTGGCTCCCACCCGACTTTTCGTCCGCCGGCCCCGTGCGCAATTCACCCCTCAATCTGGACACCGAAAAGCCTTGATACGCCTGCTGAAGTTCTTCTGGTGGTCTTTTGTCGCAGTCATCTGCGCGCTCGTACTCGGTGTGAGCGGTGCGTTTCTGTATCTTAGTCCCAACCTGCCGTCGGTCGATTCGCTCAGAAGCGTTCAGTTGCAAATCCCCCTGAGGGTATACAGCAGCGACGGTAAACTGATCGCCGAATTCGGCGAAATGCGCCGCTCGCCGATCCGTTTCGCGGAAATTCCACCACAGTTCATTCAGGCGCTTCTGTCAGCCGAGGACGACAATTTCCTCAATCACTACGGGGTCGACCCGAGCAGCCTGATGCGCGCCGCAACCCAGCTGGTGAAAACCGGTCATATCCAGACTGGCGGCAGCACCATCACCATGCAGGTGGCGAAGAACTTCTTCCTCAGCAGCGAGCGCAGCTTCTCGCGCAAGACCAACGAGATTCTCCTGGCCTTGCAGATCGAACGTGAGCTGACCAAGGACGAGATCCTCGAGCTGTACGTCAACAAGATTTACCTGGGCAACCGTGCCTACGGTATCGATGCGGCCGCGCAGGTGTATTACGGCAAGTCGATCCGTGACGTGAGCCTGGCGCAGATGGCGATGATCGCTGGCCTGCCCAAGGCGCCGTCGCGCTTCAACCCGCTGGCCAACCCGGTACGCGCCAAAGAGCGTCGTGACTGGATTCTCGGTCGCATGTACAAGCTCGGCAAGATCGACGAGGCGAGCTATCAGGCCGCCCTGGCCGAGCCGCTGAATGCCAGCTACCACGTGCCGACCCCTGAAGTGAATGCGCCCTACGTTGCCGAAATGGCCCGCGCCGAAATGGTTGGCCGCTATGGCAGCGACGCCTACACCGAAGGTTTCCGTGTCACCACCACCGTGCCGAGCGACATGCAGGAAATGGCCAACAAGGCCATTCTCAACGGCCTTACCGAATACGACGAGCGTCACGGCTATCGCGGCCCGGAAGCGCGCTTCCCGGGCAAGACGCACGCCGCGTGGCTGCAGGAGCTGAGCAAGCAGCGCAACCTCGGTGCGCTGGAGCCGGCCATCGTCACTCAGGTCGAGAAAAACGGCCTCAAGGTGCTGACCCGTGACGGCAAGGAAGAAATCGTTGCCTGGGACACCATGAAGTGGGCACGCCCGTTCATCAACACCAACTCTCAGGGCCGTGCGCCGCAGTCGCCTGCCGACGTTGCCCAGGTCGGTGACCTGGTCCGCCTGCAGCGCCTTGACGAAGGCAAGCTCAAGTTCAGCCAGGTACCCGGCGCGCAGAGCGCGCTGGTCACCCTCGACCCGTACAACGGCGCCATTCGCGCCCTGGTCGGCGGCTTCTCGTTCGAGCAGAGCAACTACAACCGTGCCATGCAGGCCAAGCGCCAGCCAGGCTCCAGCTTCAAGCCGTTCATCTATAGTGCGGCACTGGACAGCGGCTACACCGCCTCCAGCCTGGTCAACGATGCGCCTATCGTGTTCTTCGACCAGTACCAGAACAATGAGTGGCGACCCAAAAACGACACCAACACCTTCCTCGGCCCGATCCGACTCCGCGAAGCGCTGTACAAGTCGCGCAACCTGGTGTCGATCCGCCTGCTGCAGGCCATGGGCGTGGACCGTACCATCGACTACATCGCCAAGTTCGGTTTCAACAAGCAGGACCTGCCGCGCAACCTTTCGCTGGCGCTGGGCACTGCAACCCTGACGCCGATGGAGATCGCCACGGGCTGGAGCACCTTTGCCAACGGCGGCTACAAGATCAACCCGTACCTGATCGATCGCATCGAGAGCCGCAGCGGCGAGACCCTGTTCACCGCCAACCCGGCACGTGTGCCGCAAGGCGCCGAAGACCATGCCGGCCTCGCGGCACCAGAGCAGCCGATCAGCACCGCGGCCTTGCCTGGCGAGGCGCCGTCCGCTCTGGGCCAGATCGCCCCGCCACCGCAGACGCCCGCTATCGCCGAGCAGATCATCGATGGTCGCACCACCTATATTCTCACCAGCATGCTGCAGGATGTGATCAAGCGCGGTACTGGCCGCCGGGCATTGGCCCTGGGCCGTACTGACCTGGCCGGCAAGACAGGTACCACCAACGAATCCAAGGACGCCTGGTTCTCCGGCTACAACGCCGATTACGTGACCACCGTATGGGTCGGCTTCGACCAGCCGGAGACTCTCGGTCGCCGTGAGTACGGCGGCACTGCGGCGCTGCCGATCTGGATGAGCTTCATGGGTGCGGCACTGAAGGACAAGCCAAGCCATGCACCGGCGGAACCGGAAGGCATCCTCAGCCTGCGGGTCGACCCGGTCAGCGGCCGTGCCGCTTCGCCAAGCACGCCAGATGCCTACTTCGAGCTGTTCAAGGCCGAGGACTCACCACCGTCGGTAGATGAGCTGGGCAATGGCACTGCGCCAGGCAGCCCTCTGCCAGCGGACGAAGCAGCGCCGATGGATCTGTTCTGATCTGATCTGATCGAATGCTGGGGGCGCTTTGCGCCCCTTTCCGACCGGCAAACAAAAAGCCCCGACTCTTGCGAGCCGGGGCTTTTTTATGTCGCTACAGCTGCAATCAGCCGTTGAACACTTCATCCACGCTGTTCAGCGGGTAGTGTTTCGGATACGGCAGGGTAGCCACGCCGGATTCGATGGCAGCCTTGGCCACAGCGTCGGAAACGACGGTGATCAGGCGAGCGTCCAGTGGCTTCGGAATGATGTACTCGCGACCGAACTCCAGACCGTCAACACCGTAGGCCTCGCAGACTTCCTTCGGCACTGGCAGTTTGGCCAGGTCTTTCAGGGCGATGGCGGCGGCGATCTTCATTTCTTCGTTGATGCGCTTGGCGCGAACGTCCAGGGCACCACGGAAGATGAACGGGAAGCCCAGTACGTTGTTGACCTGGTTCGGGTAGTCGGAACGACCGGTAGCCATGATCACGTCGTTGCGAGTGGCGTGCGCCAGCTCTGGGGAAATTTCCGGGTCCGGGTTCGAGCAGGCGAACACGATCGGGTTGGCCGCCATCGACTTCAGGCCTTCCGGGCTTAGCAGGTTCGGGCCGGACAGGCCTACGAACACGTCAGCACCGTCCAGGGCATCAGCCAGGGTGCGCTTGTCGGTAGCGTGGGCGAACTGGGCCTTGTACTGATTCAGGTCGTCGCGGCCAGCGTGGATGACGCCACTGCGGTCGATCATGAAAATGTTTTCGACCTTGGCGCCCATGCTGACCAGCAACTTCATGCAGGAGATGGCGGCAGCGCCGGCACCCAGGCAGACGATCTTGGCGTCTTCCAGCTTCTTGCCGGCGATTTCCAGGGCGTTGATCATGCCGGCCGCGGTGACGATCGCGGTACCGTGCTGGTCATCGTGGAATACCGGAATGTCGCACTGCTCGATCAGGGTGCGTTCGATTTCGAAGCACTCTGGCGCCTTGATGTCTTCGAGGTTGATGCCACCGAAGGTGATCGAGATGCGCTTGACGGTGTCGATGAAAGCCTGCGGGCTTTCCGAATCGACTTCGATGTCGAACACGTCGATACCAGCGAAACGCTTGAACAGAACGCCCTTGCCTTCCATCACTGGCTTGGAGGCCAGTGGGCCGAGGTCACCCAGACCGAGGATGGCGGTGCCATCGGAAATAACCGCGACCAGGTTGCCCTTGCCGGTGTATTTGTAGGCCAGCTCAGGATCACGACCGATTTCGCGCACGGGTTCTGCAACGCCTGGGCTGTAGGCCAGGGCGAGATCACGGGCGGTGGCGGTGGGCTTGGAGAGCTCGACGCTCAGTTTCCCCGGACGAGGATGAGCGTGGTATTCGAGAGCGGCGGTTTTCAGGTCTGACATGGTGGGCATTCCGCTATTTACTGTTCTGACGGACCGCCGAGGATACGCAAAGAGCCGGGGAGCCACAAGACTGGTCAGTCACTTGTGTCAAGGCCTTTGGCCTACGACTTTAAGCTATCACGCACGGGGGCATTCGACTCACAGTGTGTACAATCTGATAGCGAACTGTCTACATCTTTTCAGCCTGAAGTACGCTGCAACATCCCGGGATCGGTCAGCGGCAACACCCAGCGTCGCTGCCCTGGCTTGAGCCCACCCTTGCGGGAACGATCCAGCACCCAGCCGCGTGCCTCGACCTGGCGTCCCTTGAGGTTAGCGAAGAAGCTGGCGGTGAAGGTGCGTTGCAGACGAGCGGGAATCTGCAACACCACGGCCTCATCCAGTTCGAGCCAGATACCGCCACGATTGCGCTCGATGCCACGTATGGTGCCAGCGACAATGGCGAACCCGGATTTACGGACATCCGCAGCCCTGCGCACTGGCGAGTTGCGCCACAGCCCGGCTCGCGCCTCGCGCGCCACCCGCTCGGCTGCTAGCTGGCAACCCGCCAGGCGCACATTGGGTGCCACCGCTACTCGATAGCCAAGCCCTTCGCTGAGCAGCCGTGCTTCAAGATTGTCGCCATTACGCCCATAGATGTTCGCCAGGGTGCGGCCGTACTTGTCCTTGCCCTCGACACCCAGCACCAGCCCGACGCGCCCGTCACTGGCGTTGACCAATGCCTGCAGGCGCTGCCTGGCAGCCTCGGCATAAGGTTCACTGGTACGCCCCTTGCGCCCGATCTCCGGGGCATTGATGCCGATCATGCGCACACTGCGACCGTCGGTCAGGCGCAGCGTGTCGCCATCCACCACTTGGCGGACTGCCACCTGCTGTGGCTTGTCGGGCACTGGGCAGAACGCCAGGGCCGGGAGTTGCCATATTGCGCCCACAAAAAAGGCGCCCACAAGGGGCGCCTTTTTCAGCAACAACGCGAAACCCGAAGGATTCGCCATGTGCATGATTACTTCTTGGTACCGAACATACCGAAGCGATCGGCGAACTTCTGTACGCGACCACCGGTGTCCAGGACTTTCTGCTTACCGGTGTAGAACGGGTGGCACAGGTTGCAAACGTCGATCGCCAGGGTGTTGCCCAGGGTCGAACGAGTTTCGAACTTGTTACCGCAGCTGCAGGTGACTGCAACTACTTCGTAGTTCGGGTGGATACCTTCTTTCATGGTCACTTCCTCGAGCTGCGTGCCGCCACCCAACACCTATTGTTGAATACCGCACGTAATTAGGCGGCGAATAATACCAGAGCACCACGCCAACGCAAGTTGTCGCTTGCACCGACCGTCGTCTGCTAGGCTCGCCAGTCTTTGAAACACCCTCTGAGACCTGCCGCGTGTCCGACGTCATCCTGCGCCTTGCCCTGCCCTCCCCATTGCGCCGCCTGTTCGACTACAAGGCGCCAGCAAGCATGGCACGCCAGGTGTTGACCCCAGGCATGCGCATCCGCGTCCCGTTCGGCCGCCGCGAAATGATCGGTGTGCTGGTGGAGGTGTGCGAGCAGAGCGAAGTGCCGGCCGACAAGCTCAAGCCCGCCAGTGCCTTGCTCGACCCTGTTTCGCCGATCCCGGCAGCGCTGTTCAAGCTGTGCTTATGGACTGCCCAGTACTACCAGCACAGCCTTGGCGACACCCTGAGCTGGGCGTTGCCCACGCTGCTGCGCCAGGGCGAACCTGCCGAAATGCGCCAGGAGCGCTTCTGGCACGTGGCACCCGGCGCACGCCTGGAAGACCCGCGCATCGCCCGCGCCCCGCGCCAGCGCGACGCTCTCAAGACCCTGGCCCAGCACCCGCACGGCGTGGCGCACAGCCTGCTGAGCAAGCTCAACCTGAACAAGGACAGCCTCGACCTGCTGCTGGCCAAGGAGCTGGTTCAGCTGGAAGTACGCCGCCACCTGCCGACGCACCGCCATGAACACTGGCTGGCACAGCCGGAACTGCCGCTCAATGAAGAACAGCGCGAGGCTTTCGACGCCGTGCGCGAGGGCTTTGACGGTTTCGGCGCCTTCCTGCTGGCCGGCGTCACCGGCAGCGGCAAGACCGAGGTTTACCTGCAACTGATTCGAGAAACCCTGGAGGCCGGCAAGCAAGCATTGGTGCTGATCCCCGAGATAAACCTCGGCCCGCAGACCCTGGCGCGCTTCGAGCAGCGCTTCAATGCCCGCATTGCCCTGCTGCATTCGGCCGTGAACGACCGCGAGCGCCTCGATGCCTGGCTGGCCGCCCGCGACGGCGAGGCCGATATCATCATCGGCACGCGTTCAGCGCTGTTCACGCCGATGAAAAACCCCGGCCTGATCATCATCGACGAAGAGCACGACGGCTCCTACAAACAGCAGGAAGGCCTGCGTTACCACGCCCGCGACCTCGCGCTGGTGCGCGCCCACCAGGAAAACATCCCGATCCTGCTCGGTTCCGCCACCCCCTCACTGGAAACCCTGCACAACGCACTCACCGGCCGCTATCGCCTGCTGCGCATGAACCAGCGCGCAGGTGGCGCCCGCCCACCGCGCATGCTGCGCCTGGATGTGAAGAGCCTGCCGCTGGACAGCGGTATCAGTGGCCCGCTGCAGCAGGCCATCCGTCAAACCCTGGAGGCCGGCCAGCAAGTCCTGGTGTTCCTCAACCGCCGTGGCTTTGCCCCGACCTTGCTGTGCCATGATTGCGGCTGGCTGTCCGAATGCCCCCGCTGCGATGCCCGCATGACCGTGCACCAGCGCTCTGGCGTGCTGCGTTGCCACCACTGTGGCTACGACGAGCGCCTGCCGCACCAGTGCCCGCAGTGCAACCACGTCGACCTGCGCCCCGTGGGCGCCGGTACCGAACGCGCCGAAGAACGCCTGAAAGTGATCTTCCCGGATTACCCGATCCTGCGCGTGGATCGCGACAGCACGGCGCGCAAGGACGCCATGCACACCTTGTTCACCACCATCCAGCGCGGCCAGCCAAGCATTCTGGTGGGCACCCAGATGCTGGCCAAAGGTCACCACTTCCCGCGGGTAACCCTGGTCGCCATTCTCGATGCCGACGGCGGGCTCTTCTCCGGCGACTTCCGCGCCAGCGAGCGCATGGCCCAGCTGATCGTCCAGGTGGCCGGCCGGGCCGGGCGTGCCGAAGAGCCCGGCAAGGTAATCATCCAGACGCATTTGGCCGATCACCCGCTGCTGGTGCAACTGACCGAACAAGGTTACTTCGCCTTTGCCGAACAAGCCCTGGACGAACGCCGCAATGCCGGGCTGCCACCGTTCTCTCACCTTGCCCTGCTGCGCGCCGAAGCACACAAGCCCGGCCAGGCTGAAAGCTTCCTCGACGAAGCCTGCGCCGCCGCCGAACGCCTGGTCGCCGAACAGCGCCTGCCCGGCATCGAACTGCTGGGGCCGGTGCCTGCGCCAATGGAGCGCCGCGCCGGACGTTTCAGGGCGCAACTATTGATTCAGGCCAATACCCGGGCCCCCTTGCATCGACTGATCAGCGCCTGGTTGCTAGTGTTGGAGCAACTGCCGAGCGGGCGCCAGGTACGCTGGTCGCTGGATGTCGACCCGGTCGACCTTTATTAAGCTTCTGCCCCAAAGGTTGGCAACCCGCCCCCAGCAACGGATAATGCCCAGTTTTTCCACCTGCGCATCCAGGCGCTCCACCGCGCTTGCGGTCGAAAAGAGATCCCCATGAAAGACACCATTCGCCAGCTGATCCAGCAAGCCCTCACCCAACTCGTCACCGACGGTGTGCTGCCTGAAGGGCTCTCGCCGGCGATCCAGGTGGAAAACGCCCGGGACAAGACCCACGGCGACTTCGCCAGCAACATCGCCATGATGCTGGCCAAGCCGGCCGGCATGAAGCCGCGCGACCTGGCCGAAAAACTGATCAACGCTCTGCCGGCGACCGCCGACATCAGCAAGGTCGAGATCGCTGGCCCAGGCTTCCTGAACTTCTTCCAGAACACCGACGCCCTGGCCAACCGCCTGGACGCCGCCCTGGCCGACGCCCACCTGGGCGCACGCAAAGCCGGCCCTGCGCAGAAGGTGGTGATCGACATGTCGGCACCGAACCTGGCCAAGGAGATGCACGTCGGCCACCTGCGTTCGACCATCATCGGTGACAGCGTCGCCCGTGTTCTGGAGTTCCTCGGCGACGACGTGATTCGCCAGAACCACGTGGGCGACTGGGGCACCCAGTTCGGCATGCTGCTGGCCTACCTGGAAGAAAACCCGATCACCAGCGACGAGCTGTCGGACCTGGAAAACTTCTACCGCGCCGCCAAGAAGCGCTTTGACGAGTCCGAAGCGTTCGCCACCCGCGCCCGCGGCCTTGTAGTCAAGCTGCAGGCCGGCGACCCAGACTGCATGGCCCTCTGGACGCGCTTCAAGGACATCTCGCTGTCGCACTGTCAGAAGACCTACGAGCTGCTCAACGTCAAACTGACCATGGCCGACGTGATGGGCGAAAGCGCCTACAACGACGACCTGGCCAACGTAGTGGCCGACCTCAAGGCCAAGGGCTTGCTGGTCGAAAGCCAGGGCGCACAATGCGTGTTCCTCGACGAATTCAAGAACAGCGACGGCGACCCGCTGCCAGTGATTGTGCAGAAGGCCGACGGCGGCTACCTGTACGCCACCACCGACCTGGCCGCCGTGCGCTACCGCAGCAACGTGCTCAAGGCCGACCGCGCCCTGTACTTCGTCGACCAGCGCCAGGCCCTGCACTTCAACCAGGTGTTCGAAGTGGCTCGCCGTGCCGGCTTCGTCGGCCACCCGATGCAGATGGAGCACATGGGCTTCGGCACCATGAACGGCGCCGACGGCCGCCCTTTCAAGACCCGCGACGGCGGCACCGTGAAGCTGATCGATCTGCTCACCGAGGCCAAGGAGCGCGCCTACGCGCTGGTCAAGGAAAAGAACCCGAGCCTGGCCGAAGACGAACTGCGCCACATCGCTGAAGTGGTGGGTATTGGTGCGGTGAAATACGCCGACCTGTCCAAGCACCGCACCAGCGACTACAGCTTCAACTTCGAACTGATGCTCAACTTCGAAGGCAACACCGCGCCTTATCTGCTGTATGCCTACACCCGCGTAGCCGGTGTGTTCCGCAAGCTGGGCAAGGGCTTCGACGAAGTCGACGGCAGCATCGTGCTGCAGGCCGCTCACGAACAGGACCTGGCCGCACGCCTGGCCCAGTTTGGCGAGATCCTCAACAGCGTCGCCGACAAGGGTACCCCGCACGTACTGTGCAGCTACCTGTATGACCTCGCCGGCCTGTTCTCGAGCTTCTACGAGAACTGCCCCATCCTCGCCGCCGAAACGCCGGAACAGCAGCAGAGCCGCCTGCGCCTGGCTGCCCTGACCGGCCGCACCCTCAAGCAAGGTCTGGAGCTGCTCGGCCTGGAAACCCTGGAGCGCATGTAAGTTGGCTGCCAAGAAAAAACCAGCGCCCAAACGCGGCGCCAGCCGTCAGACGGCCCCAGCCAAGCAGCCGATTCCCGGCTGGGTATGGCTGGCGGTCGGCCTGACGGTCGGCGCGTTCATCGTTTTCCTGATGAAGCTCGAACCCGGAGGCGGTGACATCAAGCGCACCAAACCCGAGCAGCAGAAGCCGGAGAAGGTGGCCGAGGCCAGCAAGTCGACCACCCCAGCAACACCTCAGCCGCCGGTGAAGCCGAAGTACGACTTCTACACCCTGCTGCCGGAATCCGAGGTGATCGTGCCGCCTGAGGCCGTGCCGGAGAAGACCCCGCCAGTACCTGCACAGCCGGTGACCCCGGTAACGCCAGCTGAAGCAGCGAAAATCGACACCGCTCGCGCCCAGGCCGCTCTGCTGGGGCAGACACCGCCCCCCGCGCCACCGGTGATCAAGCCAGCGGCGACCACGCAATACTTCCTGCAGGCCGGTTCGTTCCGCAAGCAGGCCGACGCCGACAAGGTCCGCGCGCAGATCATCCTGCTCGGCCAGGCAGTCAAGGTCGAGTCGGGTACCGTCAAGGAAGAAACCTGGTACCGCGTGCTGGTCGGGCCGTTCAGCAACCGTGAACAGCTGACCGTGGCGCAGAAACAGCTGGCGGGGGCCGGGTTCAGCAACTTGCTGCTGCAGCAGCGACAGACCCGCCAGTAACGAAAAAGGCCTTGCCGCACAGCGCGACAAGGCCTTTTTTGTGGGCGCCTCCCGCCCTATCGGCTACGGGAGTTGGCTTCGGAAATCTGGCTGTTCAAGGTCCAGAAGTCATACAGCACACCAACCAGGAACAGGCCGCCGGTGAAGAAGTAGATGATCGCCGAGATCCACTTGCCCTGGTACAGGCGATGCACACCAAAGATGCCCAGGAAGGTCAGCAGGATCCAGGCGATGTTGTAGTCGATACGGCCGGACTGGAAACGCATGTCCGCCTCACGGTCCATCGACGGAATCAGGAACAGGTCGATCAGCCAGCCGATGCCGAGCAGACCCAGGGTGAAGAACCAGATGGTGCCGGTGATCGGCTTGCCGTAGTAGAAACGGTGCGAGCCGGTAAAGCCGAATATCCACAGCAGGTAGCCGATGACCTTGCTGTGTGTGTCGTGATACGGCGCCCCTTGCTGATAACTGTTCATTCATAGCCCTCGTGGGTTATCCGAAAATTTTCTAAAGAAAAATGTGACTTTTTCATCGCAGCCCGACGTACGGCAGCATGACAATCGACCAACGGGCCTGAAATGGAGCAAAAAGCTGTTATAAAGTTGCGCGCCAACACACACATAACATTCATAAGAGCTTCATCTATGCCGCCTTTATTCAAGACATGGCTGACCCTCTGCCTATTATTGCCCCTGGCCGCCCACGCCACCAATCGTGAGCAACGTCTTCCCAATGGTTTCACCGGTTACACCAGCAATGCCTCGGTGAAACACGCGCCCGTCAAGCAGACCACGCTGCAGGCACGCTCGAACCATACTGGCAAGGGCCACAACCTGCCTGGCGTTGCGGCGATGTCGCCGAAGCAGAGCAGCGATGTGCTCAGCCGTGCGGTCAACGTGCTCGGTACCCCTTATGTTTGGGGCGGCAGCAACCCGAAAAAAGGGTTCGACTGCAGCGGGCTGGTCAAGTATGCGTTCAACGACGTGGCAGACGTCGACTTGCCGCGTACGTCCAATGCCATGGCCCAAGGCCACGGCGTGAAAGTGGCCAAGAGCGACCTCAAGCCAGGCGACCTGATCTTCTTCAATATAAAGAGCCGTCGGGTCAATCACGTTGCCATCTACCTGGGTAACGACCGCTTCATCCATGCCCCGCGTACCGGCAAGCGGGTGAGTATCGACAGCCTGAGCAAGCCTTACTGGCAGCAGCATTATGTGGTTGCCAAGCGGGTGCTGCCGAAAGAGCAGCAACAGCTGAGCCTGGCCAAGCGCTGATTCGATCGGCATTTTCCTGCACCGGCCCTTTCGCGGGGCAAGCCCGCTCCTACAGACCTGCGCAATATACCTGTAGGAGCGGGCTTGCCCCGCGAAGAGGCCTGCACAGGCACTACAAATCGCTGATCAACCCTTTCTCCCGCAGCGCTCGCATCGCCCCTTCCATCGTCCGCATTCCCTCCGCCGCCCCGGCCTGCATCACCGAACATAACTGCGCCATCCGCCCCTCGCGCACCATATTGCGTACCGCAGGCGTTGCCACTAACACTTCCCTCGCAGCCACCCGGCCGCCGCCCACACGCTTGACCAGCACCTGCGCCACCACCAGGCGCAACGACTCCGCCAGCATCGCCCGCACCAGCGGTTTCTCCTCTGCCGCAAATACCTCAACCAGCCGGTCAATGCTGCTGGCCGCCGACCGTGTATGCACCGTGGCCAGCACCAGATGCCCGGTCTCCGCGGCACGTAACGCCAGACGGATGGTTTGCAGATCGCGCAACTCGCCGATCATGATCACATCCGGGTCCTGGCGCAGGGCGCTGCGCAGCCCTTGGGCGAAGTCACGACAATGTCGGCCAATCTCACGCTGGTTGACCAGGCTGCGTTGGCTGCTGTGGATAACTTCAACCGGGTCTTCGAGGGTGATGACATGCAGCGCCCGCTCACGATTGAGCCGGTCGATCAGTGCCGCCAGGGTGCTCGACTTGCCGCTACCGGTCGGGCCGCCCACCAGCACCAGTCCATCCGTATGCTGCGCAACGGCTTGAAACACTTCTTCGAGGTCGAGCTCATCGACACTGGCAATACGTTTTGGAATCAGGCGAAGCGTGGCTGCCAGGCCGTTCAGTTGCCGAAACAGATTGAGACGAAAACGCCCCAGCGATGCCAGTTCCAGTGCCAGATCCAGCTCATCGCCCTGTATCCATTGCCGACACTGGCTTTCGTCGAGCAGCGGCGCCATTGCGTCGCTCAATGCGGCTGGCGTCACGCTCGGCAGCGCCATGCGCCGCAGCTCGCCGTCCACCCGTAGCATCGGTATCTCGCCCGCTGCCAGGTGCAGGTCGCTCGCCCCTGCATCCATGGCCCGGGCCAACAGGTCGGTCACGTCCATGAGACTCCCCAATAGCCATCAAGCAGGTAGAATGCCGAAGACCTCCAGAGCCGACGGCATTGATCCATGTCCACCATAGCAGACAACCTCTCCGCCCTCGCCGCCCGCATCCACAGCGCCGCCCAGGCTGCCGGACGCGACCCGGCCAGCGTCCAGCTGCTGGCGGTTAGCAAGACCAAACCGGCTAGCGCCATTCGCGAAATCCACGCCGCTGGCGTGCTTGATGTCGGTGAAAACTACCTGCAGGAAGCCCTGGCCAAGCAAGAAGAACTGCGCGACCTGCCCTTGATCTGGCACTTCATCGGCCCCATTCAGTCGAACAAGACCAAAGCCATTGCCGAACATTTCGACTGGGTACACTCCGTGGACCGCCTGAAGATTGCCCAACGCCTGTCCGAACAGCGCCCTACGGGCTTGGCGCCGCTGAACATCTGCCTGCAGGTGAACGTCAGCGGCGAAGACAGCAAGTCCGGTTGTGCCCCGGCCGACCTACCAGCGCTGGCCAAGGCCGTGGCGGCAATGCCCAACCTGCGCCTGCGCGGGCTGATGACGATCCCCGAGCCGACCGAAGACCGCGCCGCCCAGGAGGCCGCTTTCGCCCGCCTGCGCCAGCTTCAGGAAAGCCTGGGCCTTGGCCTGGACACCCTGTCGATGGGCATGAGCCACGATCTGGAAGCGGCCATCGCTCAAGGCGCGACCTGGGTACGTATCGGCACCACCCTGTTCGGCGCTCGCCATTACGGCCCCGTCTGATTCCATGCTTTACTCACTCTTTCCCTCAAGGACCTGACATGAGCAAGACACGTATTGCCTTTATCGGCGCCGGCAACATGGCCGCCAGCCTGATCGGCGGCCTGCGTGACCAAGGCCTGGACGCGGCGCAGATCCGTGCCAGCGACCCCGGCGCCGAGACCCGCAACCGCATCCAGGCCGAACACGGCATCGAGGCTTTCGAAGACAACGCCCAGGCCATTGCCGGTGCCGATGTGATCGTGCTGGCGGTGAAGCCGCAGGTCATGAAGGCCGTGTGCGAGGCACTGAAGCCGAACCTCGAAGCTGGCCAACTGATCGTCTCGATCGCCGCCGGCATCACCTGCGCCAGCCTGCAGACCTGGCTCGGCGCCCGCCCGGTGGTACGCTGCATGCCCAACACGCCAGCACTGCTGCGCCAGGGCGTCAGCGGCCTGTACGCCACCACTGAAGTGTCCGACGAGCAACGCCAGCAGGCCAAGGAGCTGCTGTCGGCAGTCGGCACGGCCTTGTGGCTGGAGCACGAGCAACAACTGGACGCCGTAACCGCGGTCTCAGGCAGTGGCCCGGCCTACTTCTTCCTGCTGATTGAAGCGATGACCGCTGCTGGCGAAAAACTGGGCCTGACACGCGAAACCGCCTCGCAACTGACCCTGCAAACCGCCCTGGGCGCCGCACGCATGGCCGTGGCCAGCGATGTCGACGCCGCTGAGCTGCGCCGCCGTGTCACCTCGCCAGCCGGCACCACCGAGGCTGCGATCAAGTCGTTCCAGGGCAATGGCTTCGAAGCCATCGTCGAGCAGGCGCTGGCAGCGGCGTCGAAGCGTTCCGCCGAGCTGGCCGAACAACTGGGCAAATAAGGAGCTGTTGATGAATGCACTGTCCGGCGCCGCGATCTTCGTGGTGCAAACTTTGGTCAGCCTGTACCTGGTGATCGTCCTGCTGCGCTTCGTGCTGCAGCTGGTCAAGGCCAACTTCTACAACCCGCTGAGCCAGTTCGCCGTGCGCGCGACCCAGCCACTGCTCAAACCGATCCGCCGGGTGATCCCCAGCATCGGTGGCCTGGACACCTCGTCGCTGCTGCTGGCGATCGTCATCCAGGCCCTGCTGATGGGCTTCGTGCTGATGGTCACCTACGGCACCTTCGGCGACGTCCTGCACTTGCTGATGTGGGCCATCATCGGCATCACCTCGCTGTTCCTGAAGATTTTCTGGGTGGCGATGATCGTCATGGTGATCGTTTCCTGGGTCGCACCGAACAGCCACAACCCGGCTGCCGAGCTGGCCTGGCAGATCAGCGAGCCGGTGCTGGCACCGTTCCGCCGCATCGTGCCCAACCTGGGCGGCATGGACATCTCGCCGATCTTCGCCTTCCTGGCGATCCAGGTGATCCAGTCGTTCGTCATGCCGCCGCTGGCCGCCTATGCCGGCATGCCACAGGAACTGTGGCGGATGATCTGACCCCATGCGCACCTGGCGGCAAGCCTTTGCTTGCCGCTGGGGGTAGCGCTCTTTAGACTTACGCCTCCGTCAAGCGTGAGCAGGGTCGATGTCCACTGTCCTTCCCGAAGATTCCGTCGGTCTGGTTACACCGCAAATTGCCCGGTTCGATCAACCGCTGGCCCTGGCCTGCGGCCGTTCGCTGAACAGCTACGAGCTGGTCTACGAGACCTATGGCACCCTGAACGCCAGCGCAAGCAATGCCGTGCTGATCTGCCATGCCCTGTCCGGCCATCACCATGCCGCTGGCTACCATGCCGCCACCGACCGCAAGCCGGGCTGGTGGGACAGTTGCATCGGCCCCGGCAAACCGATCGATACCAACCGCTTCTTCGTGGTCAGCCTGAACAACCTTGGCGGCTGCAATGGCAGCACTGGCCCGAGCAGCATCAACCCGGCCACCGGCAAGCCCTATGGCGCCGAGTTCCCGGTACTGACCGTGGAAGACTGGGTGCACAGCCAGGCGCGCCTGGCAGACCGCCTGGGCATCCAGCAGTGGGCGGCCATCGTCGGTGGCAGCCTGGGCGGCATGCAGGCCCTGCAGTGGACCATGACCTACCCCGATCGCGTGCGCCACTGCGTGGATATCGCCTCGGCACCCAAGCTGTCGGCGCAGAACATCGCCTTCAACGAAGTGGCGCGACAGGCCATCCTCACCGACCCAGAGTTCCACGGCGGCTCGTTCCAGGACCAGGGCGTGATCCCCAAGCGCGGCCTGATGCTGGCGCGCATGGTCGGCCACATCACTTACCTGTCCGACGACTCGATGGGTGAAAAATTCGGCCGCGAGCTGAAGAGCGACAAGCTCAACTACGACTTCCACAGCGTCGAATTCCAGGTCGAGAGCTACCTGCGCTACCAGGGCGAGGAGTTCTCCGGCCGTTTCGACGCCAACACCTACCTGCTGATGACCAAGGCCCTGGACTACTTCGACCCGGCCGCAGCCAATGGCGGCGACTTGGCTGCGACCCTGGCCCACGTCAAAGCGGATTACTGCATCATGTCGTTCACCACCGACTGGCGCTTCTCGCCGGCCCGCTCGCGGGAGATCGTCAACGCCCTGATGGCGGCCCGCAAGAACGTCTGTTATCTGGAGATCGACTCGCCTTACGGCCACGATGCCTTCCTGATCCCCACGCCTCGCTACATGCAGGGTTTCGCGAACTACATGAACCGCATCGCCATCTGAGGACAGCATGAGAGCCGATCTGGAAATCATCCACGACTGGATTCCCGCCGGCAGCCGGGTACTCGACCTGGGCTGCGGCAGTGGCGAGCTGCTGGCTTCGCTGCGTGACCGCAAGCAGGTCACCGGCTATGGCCTGGAGATCGACGCCGACAACATCGCCGCCTGCGTGGCCAAGGGCGTCAACGTCATCGAGCAGGACCTCGACAAGGGCCTGGGCAACTTTGCCAGCAACAGCTTCGACGTGGTGATCATGACCCAGGCCCTGCAGGCCGTGGAGTACCCTGACCGCATCCTCGACGAAATGCTGCGGGTGGGCCGCCAGTGCATCATCACCTTCCCCAACTTCGGCCACTGGCGCTGCCGCTGGTACCTGGCCACCAAGGGCCGCATGCCGGTTTCGGACTTCATGCCGTACACCTGGTACAACACGCCGAACATCCACTTCTGCACCTTCGCCGACTTCGAAGAGCTGTGCCATAAGCGCCGCGCCAAGGTCCTTGACCGCCTGGCCGTCGACCACTTGCACCGTAACGGGTGGGGTGGGCGGCTTTGGCCTAATCTTCTAGGTGAAATCGGCATCTATCGCGTCAGCAGCCCGGGCCTGCAGGAGCATCAACTGGCAGTCTGACGCCCACCGGAGGATTCGCACCATGCGTCGCCTAGCCCTGTTCCTGATCAGCCTGTGCCTGGCCCTGCCAGTGATGGCGGCCGATGCCGCCCGACCCGAGCGCAAGGAAGTCTTCGGCGACGTGACGGTGCACTACAGCGCCTTCACCTCGAGCATGCTGCAACCGGACATCGCCGCTGCCACCGGGCTCAACCGCAGCAAGAATCAAGGCGTGCTCAATATCGCCGTGCTCAAGGCCGACAAGCCCGCCATGGCGGTGGTCAGCGGCACGGTGAAGGACCTGACCGGGCGTACCAACCCGCTGTCGTTCAAGCAGATAACCGACCAGGGTGCGGTGTACTACATCGCCCAGTTCAAGATCGAGCAGGCCGAGACCCTGACCTTCGACCTGAATGTCGAAACCGGCGGGGTCAGCCATCAACTCAGTTTCAACCAGGAAGTGTTCCCAGGCGAATGATGAATTTCCAGCAACTCGTATTGGCCAGCCACAACGCTGGCAAACTCAAGGAACTCCAGGCCATGCTCGGCCAATCCGTGCAGCTGCGCTCGATTGGTGAGTTCAGCGAGGTTGAGCCCGAAGAGACCGGCCTATCGTTCGTCGAAAACGCCATCCTCAAAGCCCGTAATGCTGCGCGCATCTCCGGCCTGCCGGCCTTGGCCGACGATTCCGGCCTGGCCGTGGACTTCCTCGGTGGCGCGCCGGGCATCTACTCGGCGCGCTATGCCGATGGCAAGGGTGACGCGGCGAACAACGCCAAACTGCTCGAAGCCCTGAAGGACGTGCCGTCTGAACAGCGCGGCGCCCAGTTCGTCTGCGTGCTGGCCCTGGTGCGCCACGCCGATGACCCGCTGCCGATCCTTTGCGAAGGACTGTGGCACGGCAGTATCCTGTTCGAGGCCAGCGGCGAGCATGGCTTCGGCTATGACCCGCTGTTCTGGGTGCCGGAGCGCAAGTGCTCCAGCGCCGACCTCGCCCCTGTGGATAAGAACCAGCTCAGCCACCGCGCCCGCGCCATGGCCCTGCTGCGTCAACGTCTGGGCCTGGCATGATCGCAACGCTGTCCCAAGCTGGCGCGGTGGCGCTCACCAGCCTGCCGCCGCTGGCGCTGTACATCCACATCCCGTGGTGTGTACGCAAATGCCCTTACTGCGACTTCAACTCCCACGCCGCCGGGCCTGAGCTGCCGGAAGAGGCCTACGTCGACGCCCTGTTGACCGATCTCGACCTGGAACTGGCCGCCGTGCAGGGCCGGACCTTGTCGTCGATCTTCTTCGGCGGCGGTACGCCAAGCCTGTTCAGTGCCAATGCCCTGGGGCGCCTGCTGCGTGGCGTGGAGCAACGCATCCCGTTCGCTGCGGACATCGAGATCACGCTCGAGGCCAACCCAGGTACCTTCGAGCAAGAGAAGTTCAAGGCCTACCGGCAGACCGGCATCAATCGCCTGTCGATCGGCGTGCAGAGCTTCCAGCCGGCCAAACTGGAAGCGCTAGGGCGTATCCACAATGGCGACGAGGCGATCCGCGCTGCTGGCATGGCGCGTGCCGCCGGCTTCGACAACTTCAACATGGACCTGATGCACGGCCTGCCCGACCAGTCGCTGGACGACGCCCTCGGCGACCTGCGCCAGGCCATCGACCTGGGGCCGACCCACCTGTCGTGGTACCAGCTGACCGTCGAACCGAACACGGTGTTCTGGAACCAGCCGCCGGAGCTGCCTGAAGACGATATCCTCTGGGACATCCAGGAGGCCGGCCAGGCACTGATGGCGGCCAACGGCTTCAAGCAGTATGAGGTTTCGGCCTATGCCCAGGCTGGCCGTGCTGCCCGGCACAACCTCAACTACTGGCGTTTTGGCGATTTCATCGGCATCGGTGCCGGGGCGCACGGCAAGCTGACCTTCGCCGATGGCCGCATCCTGCGCACCTGGAAGACCCGCCTGCCCAAGGACTACCTGAACCTGGCCAAGCCGTTCAAGGCCGGCGAGAAGCTGCTGCCGGTGGACGAGCTGCCGTTCGAGTTCCTGATGAACGCCCTGCGCCTCACCGATGGCGTAGAAGCCGAGCTGTTCACCCAGCGCACCGGGCTGCCTCTGGCACAGCTGGCCGAGGCCCGTCGCGCCGCCGAACAAAAGGGCCTTTTGCAGGTCGAACCGGATCGACTGGTGGCCACGCCGCGCGGCCAACTGTTCCTCAATGACCTGCTGCAGTATTTCTTGACCTAAGGATGACCCATGGATCTGGTACTTGATCTGCTCGCCACGGTTTCCCGCTGGAGCCGCAGCAACCTGTCAGAGATTTCCCTGGCACTGGTAGGCTGCCTGCTGGTGCTGTTCGGCACCGATATCAAAGGCTGGGTGGACCAGCGCCTTGGTGCCCTGGCGGGCGCGCTGCGGGTGCCGGTGATGGCTGCCCTGGTGATGATCGGCAGTGGGGCGGCACTGATCTATGCCACGCCGTGGGTGGTGAAGGGGTTGGGGCAGTTCAACAACTATGCACTCGCGCCGGTGTTGTTGGTCGTGCTGGTGTTGATTGGCGTGGTGGCTGACCGCCGCGGGTGAACCTGCTAAAAGCTGCCCCGGGGAACCAGGGCAGCCCTACCACCTGACTAGCCCTTACTGGGCATCGTCAAAGTGATCGCGCATGAAGTCTCGAACGGTCTTGAGCACAGTCAAGATCCGGATGAGCTTCCAGACGCGGCTCAGCGCATCAAGCAAACGCTTCATATGCCTTGGCCTCCGTGTTGGCGGGCCAATCTTCCAGCATCTAACCGGCGCTTCGATGCCTTCGAAAAACCGTGTGGCAGCTTTCGGTGAAGTGGCCAGGTCAATGGCCCTTCGAACAATTCACCGGCACGGTTCTCAGGCCGTGTCGAAGGGGCCGGAAAGCAGAATTCTTCGTCTACCCGGCCCATCACCGAAATTATCCACACTGGAGCAACGCGATGATACTTGGGATATGCGGTCGAAGCTGTTAACCACTCCGACACACTTGATGCTGAATATGTCTGATCATTGACCCATCGTCTCAGGCTGCCTATGATCCTCTGACCGTGTGGTGGCTTTCGGTGAAGCCCCGAAGCGAAGGATACTCAGTCCTGTCGCTCCTAAAAAAACCGCTCTTCTCAGAGCGGTTTTTTTTCGCCTGCATTTCTACAAGCCTCAGCATATCGAAAGGCTCAATCCGCCAATCAATCCACCTTCTCGAACTTCAAATCCCACACCCCATGCCCCAGCCGTTCGCCGCGGCGTTCGAACTTGGTGATCGGGCGCTCTTCCGGGCGCGGCACATAGGTGCCGTCTTCCGCACGGTTGCGATAGCCAGGGGCGGCGCTCATCACTTCCAGCATGTACTCGGCATACGGCTCCCAGTCGGTCGCCATGTGGAACACGCCACCGGGCTTGAGCTTGCGGCGCACCAGCTCGGCGAACTCCAGCTGGACGATGCGGCGCTTGTGGTGACGCGCCTTGTGCCATGGGTCAGGGAAGAACAGCATCAGGCGGTCAAGGCTGTTGTCGGCCACGCAGCGGTTGAGCACCTCGATGGCGTCGCAGTCGTACACCCGCAGGTTCTTCAGGCCTTGGGTCAGCACGCCATTGAGCAGCGCGCCAACACCTGGACGGTGCACTTCGACACCGATGAAGTCCTGTTCAGGCGCGGCAGCGGCCATTTCCAGCAGGGAATGGCCCATGCCGAAGCCGATCTCCAGGGTACGCGGCGCCGAACGGCCAAACACCTGGTCATAGTCCACCGGGCTGTCGGCCAGCGGCAGGATGAACTGCGGGCCGCCCTGGTCGAGGCCGCGTTGCTGGCCTTCGGTCATGCGCCCGGCGCGCATCACGAAGCTCTTGATGCGGCGGTGTGGGCGCTGGTCGCCGTCGGCGGAGATCGGCGTATCTTGCGAGTCAGTCATCAGGGGCTCTTACTTGATCAGACCATCCAGCGGCGAAGAGGCGCTGGCATAAAGTTTTTTCGGCATGCGGCCGGCCAGGTAGGCCATGCGGCCAGCAAGGATAGCGTGCTTCATGGCCTCGGCCATCAGCACCGGCTGCTGGGCGTGGGCAATGGCCGAGTTCATCAGTACGGCTTCACAGCCCATTTCCATGGCGATGGTGGCATCGGAGGCGGTACCGACACCCGCGTCAACCAGCACCGGCACCTTGGACTCTTCCAGAATGATCTGCAGGTTGTACGGGTTGCAGATGCCCAGGCCAGTGCCGATCAGGCCGGCCAGCGGCATCACCGCGATGCAGCCGGCTTCGGCCAGCTGCCGGGCGATGATCGGGTCGTCGCTGGTGTAGACCATCACGTCGAACCCGTCCTTGACCAGCACTTCGGCGGCCTTGAGGGTTTCGATCACGTTGGGGAACAGGGTTTTCTGGTCGGCCAGCACTTCCAGTTTCACCAGGGTGCGCGACTCGTGGGACTTGTGGCCATCGAGCAGCTCACGGGCCAGGCGGCAGGTACGCACCGCCTCGACAGCGTCAAAGCAACCTGCGGTGTTTGGCAGGATGGTGTACTTGTCGGGCGACAGCACGTCGAGCAGGTTCGGCTCACCCGCATTCTGGCCAAGGTTGGTCCGGCGCACGGCCACGGTGACGATCTCGGCACCCGAGGCCTCGGTGGCCAGGCGGGTTTCTTCCATGTCACGGTACTTGCCGGTGCCGACCAGCAGGCGCGACTGGAAAGTGCGCCCGGCCAGGATGAAGGGCTTGTCGCTACGAACGTTGCTCATCGTTGTTCCTCGGGAAAGATTGCTGGGCTTGCAGGTGAATCGCCGGGCCGGGCTCAGCCGCCGCCGATGGCGTGGACCACTTCGACCTGGTCGCCTTCGTTCAGCTGCGTGCTGTCGTGCTGGCTACGCGGCACGATATCCAGGTTGAGTTCCACCGCTACCCGGCGCCCGGTCAGTTCCAGGCGGGTCAGCAGGGCTGCGACGCTTTCGCCAGCAGGCAATTCGTAAGGTTCACCGTTCAGTTGAATGCGCATGCGCACGGCCACCATTGTTCTTTGGGGCCCGCATTCTAGCGCCGATCCACGCATGAACCCAAGGGCACCGCACGCCATTAGTCGCGATAGTGGACCGTTTGGTCAGCCCAGGCGCCAGGCAGCCAGGCCCAGGCACAGCCAACCGGCGAGGAAGCACAGGCCGCCGATCGGGGTGATGATGCCCAGTTTGACCAGGCCGCTGAGGGTCAGCAGGTACAGGCTACCGGAGAACAGCACGATCCCCAGGGCGAACAGACCGCCGGCCCAGCCGACCAGGCGCCCCGGCAGGTGCGCTGACAGCACGGCGACACCGAAGATCGCCAGGGCATGCACTAGCTGATAGGTCACTCCCGTGTGGAATATGGCCAGGTAATCGGCCGTCAGACGGTTCTTCAGCCCATGTGCGGCGAATGCGCCCAGGGCGACGCCGGTAAAGCCAAAGAAGGCAGCGAGCATGAGGAAGCTGCGAAGCATGGGACGACTCCTGGTATCGGGTCTGTATAATGGCCCGTTCCACCGGTCCGGCCAAGCCATTGCCATGCTGTCATCCATTCTCCGCCGCCTCGCCCGCGCTCTGCTCTGGTTCGCTGCCGGCAGCATCGTGCTGGTGCTGGTGTTTCGCTGGGTACCACCGCCTGGCACGGCCTTGATGCTCGAGCGCAAGGTGCAATCATGGGTGAGTGGCGAACCGATCGACCTGCAGCGCGACTGGGAACCGTGGGAGAACATCTCCGACGAGCTCAAGGTGGCGGTCATCGCCGGAGAAGACCAGAAGTTCGCCAACCATTGGGGCTTCGACATTCCGGCCATCCAGGCGGCGCTGGCGTACAACGAGCGTGGCGGCAGCATTCGTGGCGCCAGCACCCTGACTCAGCAGGTGGCCAAGAACCTGTTCCTGTGGTCGGGTCGCAGCTATTTCCGCAAGGGCCTGGAGGCCTGGTTCACCGCCCTGATCGAACTGTTCTGGTCGAAGGAGCGGATTCTCGAGGTCTACCTGAACAGCGCCGAGTGGGGCAAAGGCGTGTTCGGTGCCCAGGCTGCGGCGCGTTATCACTTTGGCGTGGATGCCAGCCGACTGACCCGCCAGCAGGCCGCTCAGCTGGCCGCGGTGCTGCCGAGCCCGATCAAATGGAGTGCCAGCCGGCCCAGCGCCTATGTGGCCAGCCGGGCAGGCTGGATTCGCCGGCAGATGAGCCAGCTGGGCGGGCCCAGCTACCTGATGCAACTGGACAGCTCGCGCAGGCCATGAGGCTCAACAAAAAAGCCGCTCACCCTCTCGGGTCAGCGGCTTTTCAATGCAGCCAGGCTTGATCAGATGGTGATCAGCGCCTTGACCTTGTTCATCGCATTCTTCTCCAGCTGGCGAATACGCTCAGCCGAAACGCTGTACTTGTCAGCCAGCTCATGCAAAGTAGCCTTTTCTTCCGCCAACCAGCGCTGGTAGAGAATATCGCGGCTACGATCATCCAGGCCTTGCAGTGCTTCGTGCAGGTTGCTGGTGGAGTTGTCGCTCCAGTCGGCATCCTCCAGCTGCACAGCCGGGTCGTAACGGTGGTCTTCCAGATAATGCGCTGGCGACTGGAAGGCGCTGTCGTCATCCGCTTCGGCTGCCGGGTCGAAGGCCATGTCCTGGCCACTCAGGCGGCTTTCCATCTCGCGCACTTCGCGAGGCTCGACGCCGAGGCTTTCCGCCACGCGATGCACTTCGTCGTTGTTCAGCCAGGCCAGACGCTTCTTCTGGCTACGCAGGTTGAAGAACAGCTTGCGTTGGGCCTTGGTGGTGGCCACCTTGACGATGCGCCAGTTGCGCAAGATGAATTCGTGGATCTCTGCCTTGATCCAGTGCACGGCGAAGGACACCAGGCGCACGCCCATCTCCGGGTTGAAGCGCTTGACCGCCTTCATCAGGCCGACGTTGCCTTCCTGGATCAGGTCGGCCTGGGCCAGCCCGTAGCCTGCATAGCTACGCGCGATATGTACAACGAAACGCAGGTGGGCCATCACCATTTGCCGAGCGGCCTCGAGATCCTGCTCGTAGTAGAGACGCTCGGCCAGATCACGCTCCTGCTCGACAGACAGCAGCGGGATGCTGTTGACCGTGTGCACGTAGGCTTCCAGGTTTGCACCGGGTACCAGGGCATAGGCAGGTTGCAACGATGTGGTCATTCAAGAACCTCCGACTTACAAAACTCGCGCCTTGTGAGCGCTGACAACATTGACCCGGAACGACCGTACAAGTTCCATCGTGAAGAAAATGTCAATGCTGGCACGTAAAAACTATCGCGGTGCCAGCTCGTTCAAGTGACGGGCGACTGCGATCCATGCACCGATATACCCCAACAGCACCGCTCCGATCAAGAGCGAAAGACCGTCGGACGCCGGCACCCCGCCCAGTGCGAAGTCACTGCCATACAGCCCGGACAGCCCTACCACGGCCTCGTTCAGCCAATTCAGGCCAAAAGCCAGGATAGCCCAGGCCAACACGCCCGCACCCAGGCCGTACAAGGCGCCCATGTACAGGAAAGGCCGGCGTACGTAGCTGTCGGTGCCGCCTACCAGCTTGATCACTTCGATCTCGATACGGCGGTTTTCGATATGTAGCCGAATTGTGTTACCGATTACTAACAGCAGCGCAGAAATCAGCATCACTGCCAAACCGAAGACAAAGCGGTCACCCAGCTTGAGGATTGCAGCCAGGCGCTCCACCCATACCAGGTCCAGCTGCGCATTCTCCACCCTTGGCAGCTCCGACAGGCGCTGACGCAGAGCTTCCAGGGCCGGCTTGTCGACTTCGGTCGGGGTCACCACCACCACACCGGGCAAAGGGTTATCAGGCAGCTCGCGCAGGGCTTCGCCCAGCCCGGACTGCTGCTGGAACTCTTCCAGGGCCTGCCCGGGGCTTACGTACTGGGCGTCGGCGACACCCGGCATGCGCCTGATGTCGTCACGCAGGGCTTCACCCTGCTGGCTGCCCGCATCGAGCTTGAGGTACAGCGAAATCTGCGCAGCGCGCTGCCAGGAGCCACCCAGCACCTCGATGTTCTTCAACAGCAGCGACAGGCCCATGGGCATGCTCAGGGCCACGGCCATCACCAGGCAGGTAAAGAAGCTGCCAATCGGCTGCTTGCCCAGGCGTCGCAGGCTATCGGCCAGGCTGGCGCGATGGCTTTCCAGCCAGGCGTGCAGCAGGGTGCGGAAGTCCGGGCCGTCGTCGTCGTGATCGCCGCCCTTCTTCTTGGCCGGCTGCGGGTCGGCAGCCTTGGGCGCAACGCGCTCGGAAACCTTTGGTGTACGTGTAGTGCTCATTGCCCGGCCTCCCCATCGCCGATCAGACGACCGCGCTGCAGGGTCAGCATGCGGTGGCGCATGCGCGCAATCAGTGCCAGGTCGTGACTGGCGATCAGAACCGTAGTGCCCAGGCGGTTGATGTCCTCGAATACGCCCATGATCTCCGCAGCCAGGCGCGGGTCGAGGTTACCGGTGGGTTCGTCCGCCAGCAGCAGGGCTGGCTGGTGAACGATGGCGCGAGCGATACCAACCCGCTGCTGCTGGCCAGTGGACAGGTCGGCCGGGAACAGCTCGCCCTTGTCGGACAGCGAAACGCGCTCCAGCGCCGAGTCCACGCGCTTGGCGATCTCGGCCTTGGACAAGCCGAGAATCTGCAACGGCAGGGCGATGTTGTTGAACACCGTACGGTCGAACAGCAGCTGGTGGTTCTGGAACACCACACCGATCTGCCGGCGCAGGAACGGGATCTGTGCATTGCTGATCTGGCCCAGGTCCTGCCCGGCCAGCATCAGCTTGCCGCTGGTCGGGCGTTCCATGGCCAGCAGCAGGCGCAGCAAGGTGCTCTTGCCCGCGCCCGAGTGCCCGGTGACGAACAGGAATTCGCCCCGGCGCGCCCGGAAACTCAGCTCATGCAAGCCGACATGGCCGTTAGGGTAGCGCTTGGCAACCTGTTCGAATCGGATCATGGTCAGTCTCGCTCGGCGAACAGAGCCTTGACGAACGGCTCGGCTTCGAAAGTACGCAGGTCGTCGATCCCTTCACCGACGCCGATGAAGCGGATCGGGATGTTGAACTGCTTGGCCAGGGCAAAGATCACCCCGCCTTTGGCAGTGCCGTCCAGCTTGGTCAGGGCCAGGCCGGTCAGCTCGACGCTCTGGTTGAAGTACTTGGCCTGGCTGATGGCGTTCTGCCCGGTACCGGCGTCAAGCACCAGCAACACCTCATGCGGTGCCTCGGCGTCGAGTTTGCCGATGACCCGACGGACCTTCTTCAGCTCTTCCATCAGGTTGTCTTTGGTGTGCAGACGGCCGGCAGTGTCGGCGATCAACACATCGACACCACGCGCCTTGGCAGCCTGCACAGCGTCGAAGATCACCGAGGCAGAATCGGCGCCGGTATGCTGGGCGATCACCGGGATCTGGTTACGCTCACCCCAGACCTGCAGCTGCTCCACGGCAGCAGCACGGAAGGTATCACCGGCAGCCAGCATGACCTTCTTGCCTTCCTGCTGCAGCTTCTTGGCCAGCTTGCCGATGGTGGTGGTCTTGCCGGCACCATTTACGCCGACCACCAGGATTACGTAGGGCTTGTTCTGCGCCTGGATCTTCAGCGGCTGCTCGACCGGGCGTAGCAATGCGGCCAGCTCTTCCTGCAACGACTTGTACAGCGCGTCGGCGTCAGCCAGCTGCTTGCGGGCAACCTTCTGGGTCAGGTTCTGGACGATGGCCGAGGTCGCCTCGACGCCGACGTCGGCGGTCAACAGGCGGGTTTCGATCTCGTCGAGCAGGTCGTCATCGATGACCTTCTTGCCCAGGAACAGGCTGGCCATGCCTTCGCCGATGCTGGCGCTGGTTTTCGACAGGCCCTGCTTGAGGCGGGCGAAGAAACCGGGCTTGGACTGCTCGGTGGCAACCGGGGCAGCCACCACGGGGGCTGGTTCCGGTTCGGCGCGCGCAGGGACCGCGACAGGGGCCACGACCACCGGCTCCGGTGCCGGACGCTCCGGTATCACCGGTGGCGCCTTCGGCTCAAAGTCTGGCACCAGCGCCACAGGCTCTTCGGCTACCGGAAGCACCAGGTTGCTGACAGGCGCGGCATGCTCGACTACCGGGGCAACCTCGACCGGCGCCGCTAGCGCAGGCTTCGAGGCGACAGGTTCAGGTGCCGGTGCAACCAGCGGCGCAGAGGCAATCGGCTCAGGCTCGGGCACCTGCACTGGCTGGGAAGCGACCGGCTCTGGCACAGGCACATCGACCACCGGGGGCAGAGGCTCGACCGGTGCAGGCTGCTGCGCCTCGACAAGCGGCTGCTCGACTGCACGCTGCGGCGCTACCAGCTCAGCCGGCTGCACCTCGGGCGTTTGAGGCTCGGGCGTTTGAGGCTGTTCGGCGACAGGTTGCTGCGGCTTCTTGCGAAACCAGCTGAACAGGCCTTTTTTCTCGCCAGCGTCGGCCGGCGCTTTTTTGTCGTCGTTGGAACCAAACATGGAAGACGGCTATCTCAGGGTAGCGATGGGCCAGCAGTTGGCGCATCGGGAATTCTCTAAACGCAGAACAGACTATTTTGAATCCGACTGGTTCATGCGCAATGTTTTGCCTTAATGGGCCTGCGGGCCAGAACGGCGACAGGCATGGTCGCCAGGCAACCGGATCAGTATCCTAGCACCTCCTTGCCCGCCGACGCTAAACCAGCGGGCCGCCGAACAGGTTAATCACCGTATGAATGCTCTAGCCCGCCGCGCCGCTGGCCTGTTGCTCAGCACTCTCTGCCTGCCGCTTGCGGCCTTTGCCGCCGACGTGCAACCGACCCACGAATTCATCCTCGACAACGGCCTCAAGGTGGTCGTGCGCGAAGACCACCGTGCCCCGGTGGTCGTCTCGCAGATCTGGTACAAGGTCGGCTCCAGCTACGAGACTCCGGGCCAGACCGGCTTGTCCCATGCCCTGGAGCACATGATGTTCAAGGGCAGCGCCAAGATCGGCCCCGGCGAGGCCTCGCGCATCCTGCGTGACCTCGGTGCGGAAGAAAACGCCTTCACCAGCGACGACTACACCGCCTATTACCAGGTGCTGGCCCGCGACCGCCTGCCGGTGGCCCTGGAGCTGGAGGCCGACCGCCTGGCCAGCCTGCGCCTGCCTGCCGACGAGTTCGCCCGCGAAATCGAGGTGATCAAGGAAGAGCGCCGCCTGCGTACCGATGACCAGCCAAGCTCCAAGGCCTTCGAACTGTTCCGCGCCATGGCCTTCCCGGCCAGCGGCTACCACACCCCGACCATCGGCTGGATGGCCGACCTCGAGCGCATGAAGGTCGAGGAACTGCGCCACTGGTATGAATCCTGGTACGCACCGAACAACGCTACGTTGGTGGTGGTCGGCGATGTCACCGCCGATGAAGTGAAGGGTCTGGCGCAGAAATACTTTGGCAGCATTCCCAAGCGCGCGGTACCACCCGCCAAACTGCCGCTGGAACTGGCCGAACCGGGCCAGCGCCTGCTGACGCTGCACGTGCGCACCCAGTTGCCGAGTTTGATCTACGGCTTCAACGTCCCAAGCCTGGCCACCGCCAAAGACCCACGCACCGTGCATGCCCTGAGACTGATCTCGGCCCTGCTCGATGGCGGCTACAGCGCGCGCATGCCGGCACGCCTGGAACGTGGCCAGGAGCTGGTGGCCGGCGCCTCGTCCAGCTACAACGCCTTCACCCGAGGCGACAGCCTGTTCCTGATCTCGGCCACGCCGAACGTGCAGAAGCAGAAGACCTTGGCTGACGTCGAAAATGGCGTCTGGCAATTGCTTGATGAGCTCAAGACCACTCCGCCGAGCGCCGAAGAGCTGGAGCGCGTGCGTGCCCAGGTCATCGCTGGCCTGGTCTACGACCGCGACTCCATCAGCAACCAGGCCACCACCATCGGCCAGCTGGAAACCGTCGGTCTGTCCTGGAAGCTGATCGACAGCGAGCTGGACGAACTCAAGCGCGTCACCCCGGAAGACGTGCAAAACGCCGCACGCACCTATTTCACCCGCGAACGCTTGAGCGTTGCCCATGTACTGCCCGAGGAGTCCGCTCATGAGTGATCGCAGCGCACCACGCTACACCCTGATCGGCACGGGCATCATCGCGCTGGTGGTGGCCGTGGCCGCCGTGCTCGCCCGGCCGGCGCATTCCGAAGCCGAAAGCAGCGCCGCGCGCACGGCCAATACCCTGCAATCGCTGGCCGAGCTTGACGGCAAGGCCCCCAGCCGGCGCCAGCTGAACATCCAGAACTGGACCACCGCAGAAGGCGCCCGGGTATTGTTCGTCGAGGCCCGAGAGCTGCCGATGTTCGACCTGCGCGTGACCTTCGCCGCTGGCAGCAGCCAGGACGGCAACACCCCGGGCCTGGCTACCCTGACCAACGCCATGCTCAACGAGGGTGTGGCCGGCAAGGACGTGACCGCCATCGCCGAAGGCTTCGAAGGCCTGGGTGCCGACTTTGGCAACGGTTCCTACCGCGACATGGCCGTGGCCTCGCTGCGCAGCCTGAGCGTCAAGGACAAGCGCGAGCCAGCCCTCAAGCTGTTCGCCGAAGTGACCGGCAAGCCGACCTTCCCGGAAGATGCACTAAAACGCATCAAGAACCAGCTGCTGGCCGGTTTCGAGTATGAGAAGCAGAACCCCGGCAAGATCGCCGGTAAAGCCCTGTTCAGCAAGCTCTACGGCGACCACCCTTACGCTCAGCCAAGCGATGGCAGCGCCGAGAGCGTGCCAAATATCACCCTTGAGCAGCTGCGCGCCTTCCACGCCAAGGCCTATGCCGCTGGCAACGCGGTGATCGCCCTGGTCGGCGACCTCAGCCGCGAGGAAGCCGAGGCCGTCGCCGCCCAGGTATCCGCCGCCCTGCCCAAAGGCCCGGCACTGGCCAAACCGGCCCAGCCGGTTGAACCCAAGGCTGGCGTTACCCATATCGATTTCCCGAGCAAACAGACTCACCTGATCCTCGCCGAGCTCGGTATCGACCGCCAGGACCCGGACTGGCCAGCCCTGTCGCTGGGCAACCAGATCCTTGGCGGCGGCGCCTTCGGCACCCGCCTGATGAGCGAAGTCCGCGAAAAACGCGGCCTGACCTACGGCGTCTACTCGGTGTTCAGCCCGATGCAGGTGCGTGGCCCGTTCATGATCAACCTGCAGACCCGTGCCGAACTTAGTGAGGGTACGCTCAAGCTGGTTCAGGACATCCTCGCCGACTACCTCAAAGGCGGCCCTACCCAGCAGGAGCTGGACGATGCCAAACGCGAACTGGCCGGCAGCTTCCCGCTGTCCAACGCCAACAATGCCAGCATCGTCGGCCAACTGGGCGCAATCGGTTTCTACAACCTGCCACTGACCTGGCTGGAAGACTTCATGCAGCAGTCCCAGGCGCTGACCGTCGAACAGGTTAAAACGGCGATGAACAAGCACCTGGCAGCCGATAAACTGGTGATCGTCACCGTTGGCCCGAAAGTGCCACAGCAGCCACTGCCTGCCCCCACTGACAAACCGTCCGAGCAGCCGCTCGGCGTACCGGAGCACTAATGCCTAGATCCACCCCTCCCGCCCGCCCGCAGCAGGGCCAAAGCAAGGGCCAGGGTCACCTGCGCATCATCGCCGGCGAGTGGCGCAGCCGCCGCCTGGCGGTACCGGAAGGCGAAGGCCTGCGCCCCACGCCTGACCGCGTGCGCGAAACCGTGTTCAACTGGCTGGCGCCCTATATCGAAGGCGCCCAGGTGCTGGATGCCTTCACCGGCAGTGGTGCCCTGGTGCTCGAGGCGCTGTCCCGTGGCGCCGAGGATGCCGTGGCACTGGACAGTAACCCGGCGGCCATCAGCAACCTGAAGAACAACCTCGAGATCCTGCGCTGCCCGCGCGGGCAGATCCTGCAGACCGACGCCCTGCGCTACCTGCAGAACCCGGCCAAGCAGCAGTTCGACGTGGTGTTCCTCGACCCGCCGTTCCACCAGGACCTGCTGGCCAATACCTGCAATATGCTGGAACAGAACCAGTGGTTGCGCGAACAGGCGTGGATCTACACCGAAAGCGAGGCGGCCCCGTCGACACTGCCGATGCCCGGCAACTGGCGCCTGCACCGCGAAAAGAAGACTGGCCAGGTGCATTACGCGCTGTGGCAACGGGCTGATCCCGCCGTAAATCGTATTTAGTTACCACAACCACGCCGTCGGCATGGTTGAAGCTGCTCCCTCGTTTTCGCAGGAGCACTTCAACCATGATCGAGCGCCCTTCTCCGCCCACCCAGGGCAGCACTGTACAAACTTTCACCCTTGCCAACGGCCTGCGTATCTACCTGCGCGAAGACCATCGTGCACCGCTGGTCAGTGCGCAGCTTTGGTATCACGTCGGTTCGAGCTACGAGCCAGCAGGCCATACCGGTCTCTCCCATGCACTGGAACATCTGCTGTTCGAAAGCAGCAGCAAACTGAAAAGTGGCCAGTATTCCGCCATCGTGACCCGCCTCGGCGGCGAACCGAATGCCTCCACCACCACCGACGCCACGGTCTTCCCGCTGACACTGCCAGGCAGTCGGCTCGAAATTGCTCTGGAGGCCATGGCCGACGTCATGGCCAGCGCCACGATCAGTGATGCACCTTTCGCTCGCGAACTGGACGTGGTCATGGCCGAACGCCGAGAGCAAGTCGACAACGACCCTTTGTCACTGGCACTGGAGCATCACGATTCACTGGCCTACGGCAATGGCGGCTATGGCACGCCAATCGTTGGTCACAAGGCTGACCTTGAACACCTGACCCCGGCGGCTGCCCGAACCTGGTACCGGAGCTGGTACCACCCAAACAATGCCACGCTGGCAGTCGTCGGCGACATCACCCAGCTACAGCTGCAAACCTTGGTAACCCGGCACTTTGCAACGATTCCCGCCAATCGCCTGTCGGCACGCCAGACCGCTACCGCCCCGCCAGCGCAAGCTCGACGCCATCAGACACTGCGTCTGCCAGGCCTTTACACCGGCACCATTCTCAGCTTCAACCTCCCCAGCCAGTGTACCGCCCAGGCTGCCGAGCAAGCCTACGCATTGCGGCTACTGCCCGATCTGCTGGCTGATGGGTACAGCAGTATCCTGCAGCGGCGACTGGTTCTGGATGACCCGATTCTGCGGGGCCTGCGCTCATCCTACGAACCCTGGCAGCGCGGCGACAGCCTGCTGGTTCTCTACGCATATTGCAGCCAGCAGATAACACCGGAGATCGCAGCCGAAAGGCTGATGCTGGAAATCGAAGCGTTTCGCCAGTCGGCACCATCCAAGGAAGACCTTCAACGTGCCAAGGCTCGCCTGTTGGCCAGGCAAATGTTCGAAAGGGACGACATCGACAAGCAAGCCCAGGCCATCGGCAAACAGGCCGCCTGCGGCCTTGACCCGGTAGCCCTGGACAATGAGCGACAAGCCATCGAAGCCGTAACAGCCGAACAGGTCGGCCTGGCAGCTCTTGAGTTTCTGACCGATTCCCGCGCTGCCATTACGTTCATGCACAACAAGGAGAGCGCTCATGCATGACTCGACTGCAACCCAAAACAGCATTTACGGCGGCCTGGTCTCTGCACAGGGACTCGACCTGAATCAGTTCGAGCCAATCCGCACTCATGTGCAAGCCTGGACGACGGAAGCAGGCACAACCGTGAAATTCGTCGAAGCCCGCGGGTTACCTATCGTCGATGTAGTACTGAGGTTCAGGGCCGGCACTGTCCAGGACACTGTGCACCCCGGCCTGGCAGCCCTGACGCTGTACATGCTCAATGAAGGTAGCCAGCAGTACACGGCCACCCAGCAGGCCGAGCATCTCGAACGCCTGGGTGCAATCTTCGAAAAGCAGATACGTCTGGAGCATGCGACGCTGAGCCTGCGTAGCCTGAGTAGCCCGGCCGTGCTGGAGCCGTCCCTGGCGCTGTTCACCAACCTCGTGGCACAGCCGGCCTTTCTTCCCTCTGCTCTGAATAAGGTCAAACAGAAGTTGCTGCAGAGCAGCGCTTCAAGCGATCGACATCCCGTATTGAGGGCGCGCAGCGAAGCCTTCCGCCACTTATTCAATAGCCATCCTTATGGCTGCCCACTGGGCAGCACCGTGCAGGGTGTAACGGCGGTTACTACAGACGATTTGCGCACATTCCACCAACGCGCCTATTCCGCCAGCAATCTGGAGATGGTCGTGGTCGGCGACCTTTCTCTCTCTGAAGCTCAAGCACTCACACGTCAGATCAGCCAGGCTCTGCCACAGGGCTGGTCAGCAGCAGATCTGCCAACGGTCCCGGCCGCCACCGACGCAACCCTGAAAGTCGAACAGCCTGGCGCGAGCAGTGCTGGCCTGCTGGTACTTCCCATGAACGTGCCCGCCAATGATCCGGAGTTTCCCGCCTTGGTGCTGGCCTGCGATGTACTGGGAGAAGGGCTCGAATCGCGCTTGATGGTGGAACTGCGCCAACGCCGCGGCCTCACTTACGGCGTACATACCCACCTATCGCCGTTACGGGCAGGCGGGTTGTTCAGCGTCGAATGGGAAGTCGCACCAACGTACGTGGAAGGTTCTCAGGCACTGGTGGTGACCCTGCTGCGCGACTTCATCGAGCAAGGGCCAACCCAGGCCGAGCTGCAAGTGGCACGCAAACAACTGGAAGGAAAGTTGCTGCGTGATGTCGCCCAGAACAAGCGCCTGGCGGAATTGCTCTCGGAGCTGACCCATCAAGGTCAACCTGACGATTATCTCAACACCTACTTCGAGCGCACCAACAGATTGACCCCGGCAGATGTCCGCGCCGCCATGCAGCGCCATCTCGACCTAAACTACAGCGTACAGGTCAGTGTCGGCCCAAGCGTGGAGCAGCAACCTCTGCCAGCCCCCGACCAATAGCGCAGGTACAGTGGCGGCGTTTCATGGCACTGTACGCAGGCACATCACGAGTCGCTCAGCATGCCCAGTCTCACCGCCACATTCCGCCCGGCCATCGGCCTGTCCAACCCCCACCTGCAAACCCTGTGGGGGCCACTGTGGCGCAAGTTGCCGGAACTGGAACGAAGCCGCGAACGCCTGTGGCTGGCCGATGGCGATTTTCTCGACCTCGACTGGCATGGGCCACATAGCCCGGATGCGCCGCTGGTGCTGGTGCTGCATGGTTTGACCGGATCGTCCCGCTCTCCCTACGTCAAAGGCTTGCAGCAATCGCTGCAGGCCCGCGGCTGGGCAAGCGTGGCGGTCAACTGGCGGGGCTGTTCGGGTGAGCCCAACCTGTTACCGCGCAGCTACCATTCCGGCGCCAGCGAAGACCTCGCCGAGGTGGTCGCCCACCTGCGTGCCCAGCGTCCCTTGGCACCGCTGTATGCCGTCGGCTACTCGCTGGGCGGCAATGTGCTGCTCAAGTACCTGGGGGAAAGTGGCACGGCCAGCCAGCTGGAGTCGGCCGTGGCCGTGTCGGTGCCGTTTCGCCTGGATCAGTGTGCCGACCGCATCGGCCAAGGCTTTTCCAAGGTGTATCAGGCGCATTTCATGCGCGAGATGATGGCCTATGTGCAGTTGAAGCAACGGCACTTCCGCGACCGCGGGCATCACGAGGGGCTGGCCGCGCTCGACCGGCTTGGGCACTTGGGCAGGTTGAAAACCTTCTGGGACTTCGACGGTAAGGTCACCGCGCCGCTCAACGGTTTCAGCGATGCCCACGATTACTATCGCCGTTCATCGAGCCGATTCTATCTAGGGGAAAACCGCACGCCGACGCTGATCATCCATGCCACCGATGACCCGTTCGTGTTCGGCCACAGCCTGCCCACGGCCAGTGAACTGGCACCGCAGACACAGTTCGAGCTGCATGAGCGGGGTGGGCATGTGGGGTTTGTCGACGGCAGCCTGCGCAACCCGGGCTATTACCTGGAGCGGCGGATTCCGCAGTGGCTGGTCGATGGTCAGTGATTATTCGCCAGTCGCCACACCGTGCTTGGGATCATTGATCCACTCACTCCACGACCCTGCATACAGCCTGCCCAACGGATACCCCGCCAGCGCCAGGGCAAACAGGTTATGGCAAGCCGTCACCCCTGACCCGCAATAGGCCACCAGTTGCTCTGGCGAGCGCCCTGCCAGCTTTTCGGCGAAACGTTGCTTGAGTTGTTCAGGTGCCAGGAATTGCCCATCGGCACCGAGGTTCTCGTTGAAGGCCGCGCACTGGGCGCCGGGAATATGCCCTCCCACAGGGTCGATCGGCTCGACTTCGCCTCGAAAGCGCGGCAACGCACGGGCATCGATGAGGGTCAGGTCAGGGCTGCCCAGCCGCTTGGCCAGGTGCTCGGCATCAATCACCAGCTTGGCGTCCGCCTCACCATTGAACGTCCCCTTGCGTTTGGCCGGCGCATCCAGGCTCAGCGGCAGGTGCGCCGCATGCCAGGCCTTGAGGCCACCGTCGAGGATAGCCACGCCACTGCGCTTGCCCAGCCAGACCAGCAACCACCAGGCGCGGGCGGCAAAGGCGCCAGGGCCATCGTCGTACAGCACCACTTCGCTGTCGTCGTCCAGGCCCCACTCGCGCAGGCGCTCGACCAGCCGGTGCGGGTCCGGCAACGGGTGGCGGCCGGTGCGGCCCTTGCTGACCGGCCCGCTCAGGTCACGCTCCAGGTCGGCAAAATACGCCCCGGCGATATGCCCCTCGGCATAACTGCGTTGACCGTAATCCACATCCTCCAGGGCAAAACGACAATCAAGGATCACCAGCTTGGGCGAGTCCAGACGCTCGGCCAGCTGTTGCGGGGTGATCAATTGCGCAAGGGGCATGACAATCTCCTGATCGATGGCTCGAAGACCTTGGTTACTGTTCCAGGGCCTGATTGAACGGAACGTGGAATTCCTGGCACAGGGCGTCCACGGCACTGCGGGCGTTATTGGTGACGAAACCCAGCTCCAGCACCAGCACCTGATAGACGCCGCGTTTGAAGGCTTCTTCACCCAGATGCGCGGAATGTTCGCGCGTGGTGCTGAGAAAGCGTACCCACGAGGTCAGCACGATCCAGGCATTGATGGTCAGCGACTCGATCTGGGCAGGCTCCATGCTCAGAATCCCGGCATCGACGAAGCCACGGTAGATCGCTTGCCCCTGGCGCAGGCAACGCTCGGAAAAGCGCCGGTAGCGGGCAGCCAGTTCCGGGTCGCTTTCCAGCAGGTGCTCCAGGTCACGGTGCAGGAAACGGTAGTTCCACATCGCCGCGAGCAGCGCCTTGAGGTAGAAGCGCTTGTCCTCGACCGTGGCCACGCGACCCTGCGGCGGGCGCAGGAAGCTGTCCACCAGCTCTTCGTACTGGCTGAACAGCAGGGCGATGATCGCCTGCTTGTTGGGGAAGTGGTAGTACAGGTTGCCGGGCGAGATTTCCATGTGCGCGGCAATGTGGTTGGTACTGACGCTGCGTTCGCCCTGCTGGTTGAACAGCTCCAGGCTGTTCTGCACGATGCGCTCTCGGGTTTTCATGCGCGGGGCCATGCTCAGCTCCCAGTCTGCGGGCTTTCGATAATGGGTCATCTTACGGTGAATCACATCGCTGGTGCACCGTTTGCGCCAGCGAAAAAAGTCGCACCGCGGTACGAATTAGAGTATAGGCTCTAGGGACTTCAAGCCCAGACGAGAGACCGCCGTGACCTCGCCCATCGCTTTGCCTCCTGTGCATTCCGACACCGACCTTGAAGCGACGTTCGCCGCTCAGCGCCAAGCCTTTGCCGGCAACCCCATGCCGCCAGCGGCACAGCGGCGGCAGTGGCTGAAAAGCCTGCGCGAGGCATTACTGGCGGACCAGCAAGCACTGATCGACGCAATCGATGCCGATTTCAGCGGCCGCAGTGCCGACGAAACGCTTTTGGCCGAGCTGCTACCGTCGGTGCAGGGCATTCGCCACGCCGAACGCCATCTACAGCGCTGGATGCGCCCGGCGCGCCGCGCCGTGGGTCTGGCCTTCCAGCCAGCCAGCGCTCGCGTGCTTTACCAGCCGCTGGGCGTGGTGGGCATCATCGTGCCATGGAACTACCCGCTGCTCCTCGCCATTGGCCCGCTGACCGGTGCCCTGGCGGCCGGCAACCGGGTCATGCTCAAGCTCAGCGAGTCCACCCCAGCCAGCGCGAAGGCACTGAAAACCCTGCTGCAACGGGTGTTTCCCGAGGACCTGGTCAGCGTGGTGCTGGGCGAAGTCGAAGTCGGCCAGGCGTTCGCTCGCCTGCCCTTCGACCACCTGTTGTTCACCGGCGCCACCAGCATCGGCCGCCAGGTCATGCTGGCAGCCGCGCAAAACCTGACTCCGGTGACCTTGGAGTTGGGCGGAAAATCGCCCGCCATCGTCTCGGCCAGCGTGCCACTGGACACGGCCGCCGAACGCATCGCCTTTGGCAAGACCCTCAACGCCGGCCAGACCTGCGTCGCACCCGACTATGTGCTGGTACCGCGCGAGCGCCTGAACGACTTCGCCGATGCCTATCGCAAGGTCGTGCAGCGCATGTACCCACGCATCGCCGACAACCCCGACTACAGTGCCATCATCAACCCACGGCAGTTGCAGCGTCTGCAGCACCTGCTGGACGACGCCCGCGGCAAAGGCGCCCAGGTGCTCGACCTGTATCCCGACGAGACGCGCCAGGGCCGGCGCCTGCCGCCGCACCTGCTGACCAGGGTCAACGACAGCATGCAGGTCATGCAGGACGAGATCTTCGGTCCGTTGCTGCCGCTGGTGCCTTACGACCACCTCGACGAGGCCCTGGCCTACATCAGTCAACGCCCTCGCCCCTTGGCGCTGTACTACTTCGGCTACGACCGCAGCGAGCAGCAGCACGTGCTGCAACACAGCCATTCCGGCGGCGTGTGCCTGAACGACACCCTGCTGCACGTGGCCCAGGACGACTTGCCATTCGGCGGTATCGGCCCTTCTGGCATGGGCCATTACCATGGCCATGAAGGTTTCCTGACCTTCAGCAAGGCCAAGGCGGTGCTGGCCAAGCAGCGCCTGAATGCCGCGCGGCTGATCTATCCGCCCTATGGCAAGGCCTTGCAGCGCCTGGTCTACAAGCTGTTCATCCGCTGATGCAGCGCCGTGACCTGCTGCGCTTCAGCCTCGGCGCCAGCCTTTTCCTGAGTACCGCCAGCCTGGTCGGTTGCAGCGCGCAAACGCCCGCAGCCGGCTACCACGTGCTGCGGGACGATGACCTGCCAGCCCTGCTTGCGCTGATTCCGGTGGTGCTCGCCGGCACCTCGGCGAACGACGAATTGGTGCTGCACAGCCTCGACCACAAACTGGCAGCGCTGTCGCCGGAAATGCTCAAGCTCACCCGGCAATTGTTCGATGTGCTCAGCCTGCCGCTGACCCGCGGCCCTTTGACCGGGGTCTGGGGGGCCTGGGAGCAGGCCAGCAGCGCGCAGGTAACGGCCTTTCTGCAGCGCTGGCAGGACAGCTCGCTGAACCTGCTGCGCATGGGCCATGCCTCGCTGCTGCAACTGCTGCAAATGGCCTGGTACGAGCGCCCGGAAGCCTGGGCCGCATGCGGCTACCCCGGCCCACCCAAAATCTGACAACAAGAGCATCCTCAATGCCAGTAACGGACCCGTTTCGCCAAGGCCTCGAACGCGGCTGGATCACCCATGACGGCTCACGCCTGGAGCAAGACCTGACACTGGAGGCCGATATTGCCGTGATCGGCAGCGGAGCCGGCGGTGCCACCAGCGCGCAGATGCTCAGCGCAGCAGGCCACAAGGTGCTGCTGATCGAAGAAGGCCCGCTAAAGACCAGCAGCGACTTCCGCCTGCTGGAAAACGAGGCCTATGCCAGCCTCTACCAGGAAGGCCTTGGGCGGATGAGCAAGGATGGCGCCATCACCATCCTGCAAGGCCGCGCCGTCGGCGGGACCACGCTGATCAACTGGACCTCGAGCTTTCGCACGCCACCGCAGACACTGGCGCACTGGGCCGCAACGCATGACGTCACGGGCCTGGGGGAGCAAGACATGCAGCCCTGGTTCGAGCGCATCGAGCTCGATCTGGGCATCACCCCCTGGGCGATGCCGGCGAACGCCAACAACGAGATACTGCGGCGCGGCTGTGAACAACTTGGCTATCGCTGGGCAGTTATCCCGCGCAACGTGCGTGGTTGCTGGAACCTCGGCTATTGCGGCATGGGCTGCCCAGTGAATGCCAAGCAATCGATGCTGGTCACGCGCATCCCGTCGACCCTCGAAAATGGCGGCGAACTGCTCTACCTCGCCCGCGCCGAGCGCTTCGAACACAATGGCGAGCGTATCGCCGGGCTGCAGTGCCAGGCGTTGGATGCCCAAGGCGTGCACCCCACCGGCCGGCAGATCAACGTGCGCGCCCGCCACTACATCGTGGCCGGTGGTGGTATCAACAGCCCGGCCCTGCTACTGCGCTCCAAGGCTCCCGACCCACATGGCCGCCTGGGCAAACGAACCTTCCTGCACCTGGTCAACTTCAGCGCGGCACGCTTCAATGACCGTATCGACCCGTTTTACGGCGCTCCTCAGTCGATCTACAGCGACCACTTCCAGTGGCAAGACGGCGTCGACGGGGCGGTGGGCTACAAGCTGGAAGTGCCACCCTTGCACCCGGCGCTGGCCAGCACCCTGCTCGGCGGATATGGCAGCGACAATGCCCGGCGCATGGCCGAATTGCCGCACACTCACGTGATGCTGGCCCTGTTGCGGGACGGTTTTCACCCCGAAAGTACAGGCGGTGCAGTGGAATTGCGCGGTGACGGCTCACCAGTGCTGGATTACTCGGTCACCGACTACCTGCGCGACGGCCTGCGTCGCGCCTATCACAGCATGGCGCAAATCCAGTTCGCTGCAGGCGCCACGCACGTCACACCGGTCCACAGCGACGCCGGCACCGCCTCCAACCTGGAAGAAGTTCAGCGCATGATCGACGCCTTGCGCCTGGAACCGTTCCGCACCCGGCTGGGCAGCGCCCATGTCATGGGAGGCTGCGCAATGGGCGAAGACCCGCGCAAGGCGGTCTGCGACAGCCTGGGCCGCCATCACCAGCTGGAAAACCTGTCGATCCATGACGGCTCGCTGTTCCCGACCAGCATCGGCGCCAACCCGCAGTTGTCGGTGTACGCCATCAGTGCCCGGCTGACCGAAGCCTTGGTCACCCGCCTGGCACAGAGTACATGACAACAAATACACGCCCTGTCTATAGTGCCATCAGCCGGCCGCATGACTTGGCCGGGCGCAATCGCTGCGCTACCATCCGACTCCCCAACGCACTCCAGCCAGGATGACGCGATGAACCGAGTGTTGTACCCGGGTACTTTCGACCCCATTACCAAAGGCCATGGCGACTTGGTCGAGCGCGCTTCGCGCCTGTTCGACCACGTGATCATCGCGGTGGCGGCCAGCCCGAAGAAAAACCCCCTGTTCCCGCTGGAACAACGGGTCGAGCTTGCCCGTGAGGTCACCAAGCACCTGCCCAATGTCGAAGTCATCGGCTTCTCGTCGCTGTTGGCGCACTTCGCCAAGGAACAGAACGCGAACGTGTTCCTGCGCGGCCTGCGCGCGGTTTCGGACTTCGAATACGAATTCCAGCTGGCTAACATGAACCGGCAACTGGCGCCCGACGTCGAAAGCCTGTTCCTCACGCCTTCGGAGCGCTATTCGTTCATTTCTTCGACGCTGGTGCGAGAAATAGCCGCGTTGGGCGGAGATATCAGCAAGTTCGTCCACCCTGTGGTGGCCGAGGCGCTAACCGAACGCTTCAAGAAGTAACCTTGCGCGCCTGAGCATCGCGCCCGCGTGCACTGCGGGCGCGAATGCGGCACAATTGTGCCCAAAGCGTTGAACATGCCCGGGCGAAGCGCCCCGGCCGGAGTCCCCATGTCCCTGATCATCACCGACGATTGCATCAACTGCGACGTCTGCGAACCCGAGTGCCCGAACGAGGCCATCTCCCAAGGCGAAGAGATCTACGTGATCGACCCGAACCTGTGCACCCAGTGCGTGGGTCACTACGACGAGCCGCAGTGCCAGCAGGTCTGCCCGGTCGACTGCATCCCGCTGGATGAAGCGCACCCGGAAACCGAAGACGAGCTGATGGCCAAGTACCGCCGGATCACCGGCAAGGCCTGAGCGCAAACGGTTAGCGCTGGCAGCGCGGGCAGAACACGCTCGCCCGCTGCCCCAGCTTCACCTCGCGCAAGGCCGTGCCGCACAGCTTGCACGGCATCCCGCCCCGCCCGTAGACGAACAATTCCTGCTGGAAGTACCCCGGCTGCCCGTCGCCACCGATGAAGTCGCGCAAGGTCGTGCCACCCTGCTCGATGGCAGCCACCAGCACCCGCTTGATCTCGATTGCCAGCTTCATGTAGCGCGCCCGGGAAATCCCGCCCGCCTCACGGCGCGGGTCGATTCCAGCAGCGAACAGCGCCTCGGTCGCGTAGATGTTGCCCACGCCGACCACCACCGCGTTGTCCATGATGAAGGGCTTGACCGCCATCGAGCGCCCACGCGACAGCTGGAACAGCCGTTCACCGTCGAACAGGTCGGTCAGCGGCTCCGGCCCCAGGCGCAGCAACAGTTCGTGGCTGAGCGGGTCGAGGCTCCAGAGCATGGCGCCGAACCGTCGCGGGTCGGTATAACGCAGCATCAGCCCCGACTCCAGCTCGATATCGACATGTTCATGCTTCACCGCTGGCAAGCCCAGCTCCACCAAGCGCAAGTTGCCCGACATACCCAGATGGCTGATCAAGGTGCCGACCTCAGCGTTGATCAGCAGGTACTTCGCCCGACGCTCGACGCTGACGATGCGCTGCCCGGACAGCCGTACGTCGAGGTCCTCGGGGATCGGCCAGCGCAGCCGCCGGTCTCGCACCACCACGCGGCTGACGCGCTGGCCTACCAGGTGGGGTGCAATCCCGCGCCGGGTGGTTTCGACTTCAGGTAGTTCCGGCATAGATCAGTGCCCGCCCAGCTCGCGAATATTCTGTTTCAGGGTCTCGAAGTCGTACTCCGACAAGCCGATATAGTCCAGCACCAGCGGGCCGACTGCATTCCACTCATGGTCGACACTCTGGTTGCCCAGCACGCGGTACGAGGCGCAGATGTGCTCGGCCATCTTCAACACGGCCAGCAGGTTCTTCAACTGGCTCTGGGTATTGCGCGAGGAGTCTTCGCGGAAGATCGCCAGGGCATTATGGTGGTTGGCGATGGCCGCGCTGATGTGCTCCGGCAGGCGCCAGGACTTGGCCGTGAAGTAGCCGACCACGGAATGGTTGGTGTTGAAGGCACGGTTCTCGGTGTCAACTACGCGCGTTTTCTCACCAGCACTGGCGTAGGCGTCTTCGAGCACCTGCATGTACTCGGGGAAGCGCTTGAGCATCAGCGGTACGCCGCAATCGTGGAACAGACCGAGGGTATAAGCCTCGTCGACCGCCTGGATGCCGGTACGCTTGGCCAGGGTAAGGCAGGTCATGGCCACGTCCTGGGCGGTATCCCAGAAGCGGTTGAGGGTGACGATGGTCTCGTCACTCATCTCGCCCTTGATCGACTGCGCATTGATCAGATTGATGATCGAACGGCTGCCCAGCAGGTTCACTGCACGCTGGATCGAGCCGATCTTGTTCGACAGGCCGAAATGCGGCGAGTTGACCAGCTTGAGCAAGGCACCCGCGAGGCCAGGGTCCTGGGAAATCAGCTTGGCGATGGTTTCCAGATCCGGATCAGGCATGTACTGCTCGAACTGCAGGTCAACCATGATCTGCGGCTGCGGCGGTATGGTGATGCCTTGCAAGGCTTGCTGGATCTGTTCGGCGCTGAGTTCTTGGGACATGCGTACACACTCGTGAAGGACGAAAGATTCTAACCCCGTAGTCCGGCACCACACCAATCGCCAAAGGTGGGCCACGCGGTAAAAATTCAGACAATTGGTGTCTGTTCCGCGCTCTTCGCGGCCCTGCACTTCAGCAGGGGAAGGGCCAACAGGCTATAATCCCGCTCTTTTTTCCCGGAGCGACGTCATGTCCCTGCCCAGCCTTCGCCTCAAAGCCAATGCCGACCGCCGCCTGCGCGCCGGCCACCTGTGGGTCTACAGCAACGAAGTCGACGTTTCCGCGACCCCGCTGCAAGGCTTCCAGGCCGGCCAGCAGGCAGTGCTCGAAGCTGCCAACGGCAAACCGCTGGGCATCGTCGCGCTGAGCCCGAACAACCTGATCTGCGCCCGCCTGCTGTCGCGTGACATCAAGCTGCCGCTGGACAAATCGCTGCTGGTGCACCGTTTGAACGTCGCCCTGTCCCTGCGCGAGCGCCTGTTCGACCAGCCGTGCTACCGCCTGGTGTACGGCGATTCCGACCTTCTGCCGGGCCTGGTGGTCGACCGTTTCTACGACATCCTCGTGGTGCAGCTGGCCTCTGCCACCATGGAAGCGCACAAGGATGACGTGATCGCCGCCCTGATCCAGGTGCTCAAGCCCAGCGGGATCCTGTTCAAGAACGACTCGGCCGCCCGCGACGCCGAAGGCCTGCAGCGCTACGTCGAAACCGTCTACGGCGAAGTGCCGGACTGGGTTGCGCTGGAAGAGAACGGCGTCAAGTTCGAAGCCCCGGTACGCGAAGGCCAGAAAACTGGCTGGTTCTACGACCACCGCATGAACCGCGCGCGCCTGGCCCCCTATGTCAAAGGCAAGCGCGTACTCGACCTGTTCAGCTACATCGGTGGCTGGGGCGTACAGGCCGGTGCGTTCGGCGCCAGCGAAGTGTTCTGCGTGGATGCCTCGGGCTTTGCCCTGGATGGTGTCGAGCGTAACGCTGCGCTGAACGGCATCAGCGAGAAGCTGACCTGCATCGAAGGCGACGTGTTCGAGGCCCTGCGCGAGCTGAAGGCCGCCGAAGAGCGCTTCGATGTGATCATTGCCGACCCACCCGCCTTCATCAAGCGCAAGAAAGACCTGAAAAACGGCGAAGCGGCCTACCGCCGCCTCAACGAGCAGGCCATGCGCATGCTGAGCAAGGACGGCATCCTGGTCAGCGCCTCGTGCTCGATGCACCTGCCAGAGGACGACCTGCACAACATCCTGCTGACCAGCGCTCGCCACCTGGACCGCAACCTGCAACTGCTCGAGCGCGGCGGCCAGGGCCCGGACCACCCCGTGCACCCGGCCATTGCCGAAACCCGCTACATCAAGAGCATCACCTGCCGGTTGCTGCCAAACAGCTGATCCGCGCGGCCTGGGGCGCAATGCGCCCCAGGCCGGTATCAGATTTCCAGCACCTGCGACGCGATCCCGAAGTACACCAGCACCCCCGCCGCATCGGCGATCGAGGTCACCAGCGGACCACTGGCGGTAGCCGGGTCGAGCTTCAGGCGTGTGAACAGGAACGGGAGGCTCATGCCGATCAGGCTGCCGGCCAACACGATCACCACCATGCTGCTGGCTACGATCAAGGCAACGTCCGCGCCACCTCGCAATGCTCCCAGCGATGCCACCGCCAGGGCCATGGTGCCGCCGAGCGCCAACGCCACCCCGCATTCGCGGCCCAGCATGCGCATCCAGTCACGCATGACCACCTCTCCCGTCGCCAGCGCCCGCACCATCAAGGTGGCCGACTGCGCACCGGCGTTCCCCCCGCTGTCCACCAACAGAGGCAGGAAGAACACCAGCACGATATGCGCGGCGATGGTTTCTTCAAAGGCGGCAATGCCGGCGCCGGAAAACAGGTTGCCGAACACCAGCAGCACCAGCCACAGCACTCGCTTGCGGTAAAGCAGACCAACAGTGGCATTGCGCAGGTTGCCGACGTGATTGGTGATCGATGCGCCTTTGTGGAAGTCTTCGGTCGCCTCCTGGCGAAGCTTGACCAGCGCTTCACTGGCCTGGTCACGCGAGAGTGGTTCTTTACAGCGAATGCAGTTTGCGCAGACAGAGTACATACGAGTCTCCAGGCGCCGACGCAGGCACCCGCAAACCTCGAACTCAGGGGTTCAAGCCTTCGCAAGCCCTGGCGACAACGCGCTCAGTGCCAATTTACAAGTTCGTGGTGAACTGAAACTGGGAAGGTCCATTGAAGTGATTTCTCGTGAAGCCGCACATGCGGCGCGGAGGATAATAACCAGCGCGGTTGGCAGGGTCTGCCACGCAGGCAGCATTTCAGAGGCGTCCTACACGCAGCCAGGAATCACGCTCAAACCACCGTCCAGGCACATCTTCATTCCCTCGCCGCGCCAGCGGTGTAGAATCGGCCTATTCATCGCCAGTCATCCCCGGCGGGTTTATGAGCTCTGGCCAAGCACGCGGCGATCCCGCGCGGTCTTCGGCCCCATCCGTGCCAGTGGCAACCGGCCTGCGGTACAAAGGACAAGAGAAGCTCACTCCCCTTTTTGTGACCTGATTAAGCCGCCAGGAGTGTTTCATGCCTGATTATCGTTCCAAGACTTCCACCCAAGGCCGCAACATGGCCGGCGCCCGCGCCCTGTGGCGCGCCACCGGGATGAAGGACGAAGACTTCAAGAAACCGATCATCGCCATCGCCAACTCGTTCACCCAATTCGTCCCGGGCCACGTGCACCTGAAGGACCTCGGCCAGCTGGTCGCCCGCGAGATCGAACGCGCCGGTGGCGTGGCCAAGGAATTCAACACCATCGCGGTCGATGACGGCATCGCCATGGGCCACGACGGCATGCTGTACTCGCTGCCAAGCCGCGAGATCATCGCCGACGCCGTCGAGTACATGGTCAACGCCCATTGCGCCGACGCCATCGTCTGCATCTCCAACTGCGACAAGATCACCCCCGGCATGCTGATGGCCGCCCTGCGCCTGAACATCCCGGTAATCTTCGTCTCCGGCGGCCCGATGGAAGCCGGCAAGACCAAGCTGGCCAGCCACGGCCTGGACCTGGTCGACGCGATGGTCATCGCCGCCGACTCCACCGCCAGTGACGAGAAGGTCGCCGAGTACGAGCGCAGCGCCTGCCCGACCTGCGGTTCGTGCTCCGGCATGTTCACCGCCAACTCGATGAACTGCCTGACCGAAGCCCTGGGCCTGGCCCTGCCGGGCAACGGTTCGACCCTGGCCACCCACGCCGACCGCGAGCAGCTGTTCCTCACCGCCGGCCGCACCATCGTCGAGCTGTGCAAGCGCTACTACCAGGAAAACGACGAGTCTGTGCTGCCGCGCAGCATCGCCAACTTCAAGGCGTTCGAGAACGCCATGATGCTCGACATCGCCATGGGCGGTTCGACCAACACCATCCTGCACCTGCTGGCTGCAGCCCAGGAAGGTGAAGTCGAGTTCGACCTGCGCGACATCGATCGCCTGTCGCGCAAGGTGCCGCAGTTGTGCAAGGTGGCGCCGAACATCCAGAAGTACCACATGGAAGACGTACACCGCGCTGGCGGCATCTTCAGCATCCTCGGTTCGCTGGCCCGTGGCGGCCTGCTGCACACCGACCTGCCGACTGTGCACAGCCGCAGCATGGAAGAAGCCATCGCCAAGTGGGACATCACCCAGACCGATGACGAAGCCGTGCACACCTTCTTCAAGGCAGGCCCAGCTGGCATCCCGACCCAGACTGCATTCAGCCAGTCGACCCGTTGGGAAACCCTCGACGACGACCGTGAAAACGGCTGTATCCGCAGCTTCGAGCACGCCTACTCGCAAGAAGGCGGCCTGGCTGTGCTGTACGGCAACATCGCCCTGGACGGCTGCGTGGTGAAAACCGCCGGTGTCGACGAGTCGATCCACGTGTTCGAAGGCACCGCGAAGATCTTCGAAAGCCAGGACAGCGCCGTGCGCGGCATCCTCGCCGACGAAGTGAAGGCCGGCGACATCGTGATCATCCGTTACGAAGGCCCGAAAGGCGGCCCGGGTATGCAAGAAATGCTCTACCCGACCTCGTACCTGAAGTCCAAGGGCCTGGGCAAGGCCTGCGCCCTGCTCACCGACGGCCGCTTCTCGGGCGGTACCTCGGGCCTGTCGATCGGCCATGCCTCGCCGGAAGCTGCTGCTGGCGGCGCCATCGGCCTGGTGCGCGACGGCGACAAGGTGCTGATCGACATCCCCAACCGTTCGATCAACCTGCTGGTCAGCGACGAAGAGCTTGCTCAGCGCCGCATCGAGCAGGACAAGAAAGGCTGGAAACCGGCTGAAGTGCGCCCACGCAAGGTGACCACCGCGCTGAAGGCCTACGCCCTGCTGGCGACCAGTGCTGACAAAGGTGCTGTGCGTAACAAGGCGATGCTGGAAGGGCTCTGAGGCTCTGACCGCGTGAAAGAGAAACCGGCGCCCTGAGCGCCGGTTTTTTTATGCCTGTCCCGACCTCTTCGCGAGTAAACCCGCGAAGAGGCCAGCAAGTCCTACTGAATCTGCTCCGGCGTCACAATCACCCAGTTCTTGTCCGCCGTCACCGGCAACCCTTCCTTCGCCTGTGCCGCCGCGTTCTTCGCGATCATCCCGTTCAGCTGGTCCATGTACTTGGCCTTGCGGTTTATCCACAGGTGGATGCCGCCCTTGTTCACATCCACACCATGGAACTGCATGTAGCCATCACTGGTTGGCGTATCACCCCCCACCAACACTGGCTTCTTCCATTCATCGATGTAGGTCAGGATCGCCGCCTGCTTGCCTGCCATCCAGGTGGCCGGGGTCCACAGGTATGGCGTAAGCTCCAGCCCTTCATTGGCCTTGACGTCATACTGCCCGGCGCTGATCTGCTTGCGCGCCGTGGTCAGCTGGCCATTGGCGCGATCCTTGAGCAACAGGCTGACACCAATCACGTTCTGCGGTTTGACGTTGTAGCCGTACTTGGGATCGGAAGCGACCATGCGTACCAGCTCTTCGGACGCCGCCGAAATCACATAGACCTCGATGCCATTCTCCATCAATTTGTTGTACAGCTCGGCCTGGCCGGTGAATACCTTCGGCGGCTGTACCTCGATGGACTTGACCTGGTCACCTTCAAAATAGGTGCTGGGGATTGGCTTGCCCGAGGCCATCAGCTCATCGACCTGAGCCTTGAGCTCTTTGAGAGTGAAGCCGGCAAACACCTGCGCCACCCACGGGTAGCAGACCATGTCGTCGATCTCGCACAGGCGGTAGTAGTAGCTGAACAGGCTTTCCTTGTGCTCGGCCGTGTCCTTGAACGGGATCAGCTTGAGCGACGGGTCAAGCTTGTCGCGGGTCAGCAGGCCCTTGTTTTCCATGAATGGCAGCAACGCTTCTTCGAGGTCGTAGCGGTAGCTAGTGTTGTCCATGTCGAAGACTGCGTAATTACCTTTATGAGCATTGGCGGCAATCATGGCGTCGAGCTGTTTGGCTGCATCGGTGGGCCAGTGCTTGAGCTCGGTGGCGAAGCTTTCCACACTGAACAGCAGGGACAAACCCAAGGCAAGGGCTTTCGGAGCGAACTTCATGTGCGAATCTCCTGAGATGACCCGGAAAAATTAGTGCAAGATTCGACGATTTCGACCCCTCACAACGACCTTCACAAAACTGTAAACGTCGTGTGCATTGCTATCCGCGACAGCCTGTTATTCCATAAACGACTAAGCAAATTACTTTTGGGTATAAATTCGTTTCTTTTCAGGCTGTTAGCATTTCCGTTCGCAATCGCTCATCAGAGGCGATGCCTCTTCTGCTTTTTCCTGGAGCTTCAATGAACCTGCCGTTGTCCCTCAACCTGCTGGCGTTCCTGGCCCTGCTGCTAGGCCTGGCACAAACCGGCCGCACCGATTGGAGCCTGGCCAAGAAGGTCCTGCTGGGCCTGGCGCTGGGCGTCGCGTTCGGCCTGACTCTACACACCATTTATGGCGCCGGCCACCCGGTACTCAAGGCCACCATCAGCTGGCTGGACCTGGTCGGCAACAGCTACGTCGGCCTGCTACAGATGATCGTCATGCCGCTGATCTTCGCATCGATCCTCAGCGCCGTGGCTCGCCTGCACAACGCCTCTTCGCTGGGCCGCATCAGCGTGTTGAGCATCGGCACCCTGCTGCTGACCACCGCCATTGCCGCACTGATCGGCATTGTCCTGACCAACCTGTTCGGCCTGACCGCCGAAGGCCTGGTGGCCGGCGCCCAGGAAAGCGCGCGCATGCAGGTTATCCACAGCGACTACTTAGGCAAGGTTGCCGACCTGAACATCCCGCAGCTGCTGCTGTCGTTCATCCCGAGTAACCCGGTTGGCGACCTTGCCCGGGCCAAGCCGACCTCGATCATCAGCGTGGTGATCTTCGCCGTGTTCGTCGGCCTGGCCGCGCTGCAGTTGATCAAGGACGACGCCGAGAAGGGCGCGCGCGCCCTGTCGGCCATCGATACACTGCAAGCTTGGGTGATGCGCCTGGTTCGCGTGGTGATGAAGCTCACCCCTTACGGCGTACTCGCGCTGATGACCAAGGTGGTGGCCAGCTCGAACCTGGAAGATATCCTCAAGCTGGGCAGTTTCGTGGTGGTGTCGTACCTGGGCCTGGCGCTGATGTTCGTGGTCCACGGCATCATCCTCGCCGCCACTGGCGTGAGCCCGCTGCGCTTCTTCCGCAAGGTCTGGCCAGTGCTGACCTTTGCCTTCACCAGCCGCTCCAGCGCCGCCAGCATCCCGCTGAACATCGAGGCGCAAACCCGCCGCCTGGGTGTGCCGCAATCGATTGCCAGCTTCAGTGCATCGTTCGGCACCACCATTGGCCAGAACGGCTGCGCGGGCCTCTATCCGGCCATGCTGGCCGTGATGGTGGCGCCTGCGGTGGGCATCGATACCTTCGACCCGCTGTGGATCGCGACCCTGGTGGCGATCGTGACGCTGAGTTCGGCGGGTGTGGCAGGCGTCGGTGGCGGTGCGACCTTCGCTGCGCTGATCGTGCTGCCGGCCATGGGCTTGCCGGTCGAGCTGGTCGCACTGCTGATTTCGGTGGAGCCGCTGATCGACATGGGCCGCACGGCGTTGAACGTGAATGGCTCGATGACCGCGGGCGTGGTGACCAGCCAGCTGCTGAAAGAGACCGACAAGGACGTGCTGGCCGGCGATGAGCATGCCGAGCTGAGTCATAGCTGACATATTGCGGGGGCTGCTTTGCAGCCCCCGCAATTTCAGATCTTGTCCCAAACCTCGAAGTGGTAAGCCGGCTTGCCTTCTTCAGCCTGTGCCTCGCTCGACATCAGCTTCCACTGGCCCTCATCAAACTCAGGGAACCACGCATCCCCCTCCGGCGCCAGTTCCACCCGCGTAAGATACATCCGGCTCACCAGCCCCTTCTCCAACGCCTGCCCATACAGCTGCGCCCCGCCAATCAGCATGACCTCGCCAACGCCCTGCTCACGCGCCCACTGCCCGGCCCGCGCCACTGCGGCCTCCAGCGAGGCGAACACCTCGGCCCCGGCCAGTTCCAGGCCCGCCTGCCGGCTGACCACAATGTTCAAACGCCCCGGCAACGGCCGACCCAGCGAATCCCAGGTCTTGCGCCCCATGATGATCGGCTTGCCCAGGGTAGTGGCCTTGAAGTACTTGAAGTCCCCCGGCAGGTGCCAGGGCATGGTGTTGTCGATGCCGATCACGCGGTTCTCGGCGTGAGCCGCGATCAGGCTGAGGGGGAGTGATGTATTCATGCCAGCGAGGATAGCACCGGGCGTGTGGGTTATGCTTCTGCCCTGAACCACGCAATGGAAGACCTTGTGACTGCACCGACTCCACTGGACAAGCGCTGGCTCACCGAAGCGGTACGCCTGCGCGAGGAACACGCCGGCCTCCTGGACGATCAGGAGGCCAACCGCCATGCCCGCCAGCAAGGCGGCGACCTGGCAGCGCGCATCGAAACCCGTGCGCTGTTCCTCGCCGAACGCGACGGCATGACCTCGGCGTTGCGCCACTGGAAACAGGGCGCACGCCTGGCGTTGCTGGCCTTGATGCTACTGGCCGTTTTCAGCGGCGCAGGCCTGGCCTTCGCCGCCCTGGGCGACGGGCAGCGCCCGGTCAACGTGTTCTGGGCGCTGGGCAGCCTGCTCGGGCTGAACCTGCTGTTGTTGCTGGGCTGGGCCGTGGGTTTCGCCTTGAGCGGCGAGCACGGCGCCAGCCTCGGTCGCCTGTGGTTGTGGCTAAGTGAGCGCTTCGCCCGCGACGCCAAGGCCGCACACCTGGCGCCGGCACTGCTGGTGCTGCTGCAACGCCAACGCCTGAATCGCTGGCTGCTCGGCGTGCTGGTGCACGGCCTGTGGCTGCTGGCGATGGTCGCCGCCCTGAGCATGCTGCTGGCCTTGCTGGCAACCCGCCGTTACGACTTCGTCTGGGAAACCACCCTGCTGGCCGCCGACCCGTTCATCCACCTGACCCAGGCCCTCGGCGCCCTGCCTTCGCTGCTCGGTTTCGCCGTGCCGGACGAAGCAATGATCCGCGCCAGTGGCGACACCTTCCCCGCCCTGGATAGCGCCCGCCACGCCTGGGCCAGCTGGCTGCTCGGCGTGGTGCTGGTGTACGGCCTGCTGCCGCGCCTGCTGCTGGCCGGGCTGTGCCTGTGCCGCTGGCGTCAAGGCCGTGCGCAGCTGGCGCTGGACCTCAGCCTGCCCGGTTACGCGCAACTGCGCGATGCACTGATGCCGCGCAGCGAACGCATCGGCGTGCAGGACGCCGCACCCGATGCCCTCCCGCAGTTTCAGGCCGGCCAGCTGGAAAGCGGCAGCAGCGGCGCCTTACTGGTAGGCCTCGAACTTGACGACCAACGTCCCTGGCCGCCTGCCCTGCCCAAGGCAGTAACCGACGCGGGTGTGCTCGACAGCCGCGAGTCGCGCAACAGGCTGCTCGAACAACTCAGCCGTTTCCCTCCGGCGCGCTTGGCCATCGCCTGCGACCCACGCCGCTCACCCGATCGTGGCAGCCTGGCGCTGCTCGCGGAGCTGGCGCGCAATGCAGGCGCCACTCGCATCTGGCTGCTTCAGGCTGCCCCCGGCCAGGCCCTGGACGCCGAACGCCTGGGCGACTGGCACGACGCCCTAGACCGCCTCGGCCTGAGCCATGCCGACACGTCGCCCCTGACCTGGCTGGAGCATGGTCATGACTGAGCCGCTGAAACTGGCCGTGGTCGGCCACACCAACGTCGGCAAGACTTCGCTGCTGCGCACGCTCACCCGCGATGTCGGCTTCGGCGAGGTCTCGCACCGCCCCAGCACCACCCGCCATGTCGAGGGTGCGCGGCTGTCGGTGGACGGTGAACCGCTGCTGGAGCTCTACGACACCCCCGGCCTGGAGGACGCCATCGCCCTGCTCGATTACCTCGAGCGCCTGGAGCGCCCGGGCGAACGCCTGGACGGCCCAGCCCGCCTCGAACGCTTCCTGCAAGGCAGCGAGGCCCGCCAGCGCTTCGAACAGGAAGCCAAGGTGCTGCGCCAGTTGCTGGCGAGCAATGCCGGCCTGTATGTGATCGACGCCCGGGAGCCCGTGCTGGCCAAGTACCGCGACGAACTGGAAGTACTGGCCAGTTGCGGCAAGCCGCTGCTGCCGGTGCTCAACTTCGTCGCCAGTAGCCAGCACCGCGAGACGGAGTGGCGTGAAGCCCTTGCCCGGCTTGGGCTTCACGCATTGGTGCGGTTCGATAGCGTAGCGCCGCCAGAGGATGGTGAACGTCGTCTGTACGAAAGCCTGGCACTGCTGCTGGAGGATGCCCGACCCGCCCTGCAGCGGCTGATCGACGACCAGCAGGCCCAGCGCCTGGCGCGTCAGCACAGCGGCAAGCGGCTGATCGCCGAACTGCTGCTCGACTGCGCCGCCTGCCGACGTAGCGTCGAGGCCGAGCCGGCAGCTGAAGCCCGGGCTGTCGAAGCCTTGCGCCAGGATGTGCGCCAACGTGAACAACGCTGTGTCGAAGCGCTACTCAAGCTCTACGCGTTCCGTCGCGAGGATGCCAATGCCGGGGACCTGCCGCTGCTGGATGGTCGCTGGGGCGATGACCTGTTCAATCCCGAGACCCTTAAACTGCTTGGGGTTCGCCTGGGCAGCGGTGTGGCGGCTGGCGCTGCAGCCGGTGCCGGCGTTGACCTGCTGGTTGGCGGCCTGACTTTAGGCGCTGCAGCGTTGGCGGGCGCGATCGCCGGTGGCGCACTGCAGACCGCACGTAACTATGGATCGCGGTTGATGGGCAAGTTGAAGGGGCAGCGCGAGCTGACAGTCGACGACACCGTGCTGCGGCTGCTCGCGTTGCGTCAACAGCAGTTGATGATGGCGCTGGAGGGGCGTGGGCATGCGGCGCAGGACAGCATTCGGCTGGGCGAGCTGGATGAAAAGGCCTGGCGCGAGGGCAAGCTGCCCGAAGCCTTGAGCAAGGCGCGGGCGCATCCGCAGTGGTCGACGCTCAATCCCGGGGCGAAGCTGAATCAAGCTGAGCGGCAGGAGCAGCTGGAAGCGCTTGTTTCACAGATCTGATTGTGCAAGCCAGGCCTCTTCGCGGACATGCCCACCAAGAGGCTTCACCGCTGGGGCTTATTGTTGCGCCACTTTCTCCGACTTGCCGTCATAGCGCTTGCGCCATTCAGTGAGGATCTCGTCGCGGTTCTTCGAGGCCCAGGCAAAGTCGTTCTTGATCAGGCGCTGTTCATAGTCGGCTGGCAGCTCGGTCTGCGGCTTGGCAATGCCTGGCGCGGCCAGCACGGCAAAGTTGTCCTTGTACAGCTCCATGGCGGCAGGGCTTGCCGAGAAATCAGCCAAGCGCTTGGCCGCGTCAGCCTTCGGCAAGCCCTTGATCACGGCGGTCGCCTCGATCTCCCAGCCCAGGCCTTCCTTCGGCAGCACGATGTCCAGCGGCGCGCCCTGGCGCTTGAGCTGCACGGCCGGGTACTCGAACGAGATACCGATCGGGAACTCGCCCGCCGCCGCCAGCTTGCACGGCTTGGAGCCGGAGTGTACGTACTGGCCGATGTTCTGGTGCAGAGCATCCATGTAGGCCCAGCCCTGTGGCTCGCCGAAGGTCTGCAGCCAGGCGCTGACGTCGAGGAAGCCGGTGCCGGAGGAAGCCGGGTTAGGCATGACGATCTTGCCTTTGTATTCAGGCTTGGTCAGGTCCTGCCAGCTCACCGGTTTGCTCAGGCCCTGCTTCTCGGCTTCGATGGTATTGAAGCAGATGGTCGCGGCCCATACGTCCATGCCGACCCAGGCTGGCGGGTTGGCCGCATCGCGGTAGTTCGCGGAGATTTTCCCCAGGTCTTTCGGCGCGTAGGCTTCGAGCATGCCGTTCTGGTCGAGGATGGCCAGGCTGGAGGCGGCCAGGCCCCATACTGCGTCGGCTTGCGGGCGGTCTTTCTCGGCCAGCAGCTTGGCGGTGATGATACCGGTGGAGTCACGCACCCATTTGATTTCGATGTCCGGGTTGGCCTTTTCGAAGGCCTGCTTGTAGCTCTTGAGCTGCTCGGCTTCCAGGGCGGTGTAGACGGTCAGCTGGGTGGCTGCGGCCGAAGCCTGCAGGCTGAAGACGGCGGATACGGCAGCGACAAGTGCAAGGGGCTTGAACATGATGCGTTTCCTATCAGAGTGGGCAGTCGGTCAATGGCCAGGAGCGCGCTGGCGCCAGGCCTGAGAGCGGCGCAGCAGGCCGCGCGAAGCAGCGGCCAGCAACAGGGATGCGGCGGCGCTGGTCAGCAGGATCAGGGTCGACATGGCAGCGGCGCCGCCGACGTTGCCGGCATCGTCCATGTTCAATACGGCGACGGCGGCGAGGATGGTGTCGGGGCTGTAGAGGAAGATCGCCGCCGACACGGTGGTCATCGCCGAGACGAACAGGTAACGGATGATGTCCAGCAGCGCCGGCAGGCAGATCGGCACGGTGACCCGCACGAAGTGCTTGTACAGCGGCGCCTTGAGCGACAGCGCGGCGGCCTCGAACTCGCCGTCGAGCTGGCGCAGAGCGGTGGCGGCGGTCATCTGCGCGGTGGTCAGGTAGTGGGCGATGGTGCACAGCACCAGCAGCGCCATGCCGCCATAGAACACGTGCAGCGGGTTGCCGTTCAGGTTGAAGAAGAACACGTAGCCCAGGCCCAGTACCAACCCAGGCACCGCCATGGGGATGAAGCTGAGCAGGCGCAGGGCCTGGTTGAGCAGGCGCTGGCCTTGGGTTTTCTCCATCAGGTAGGCGCCGGTGAAGATCACCAGGCTGCCGATCAGCGCGGTGCACAGGGCCATGGTCACGCTGTTGCGGTAGGCCAGCCAGCCGCCACCGGCGGTGTCGTCGAACATGTAGTGCTTGAACGACAGGGTCAGGTTGTACGGCCAGAACGTCACCAGCGACGAGTACACCGCCATGCCAATCACCACCAGCAGCGCCGCGCAGACCAGCAGCACGATGGCCAGGAAGCAGGCATCACGGCAGCGCGACGGCTTGGGCTCGAACACCTGGGCACGACCGCTCATTGCCTCACCCTGGCGCCGACGCAGCCAGGCATCGACGCCGAAGCTGAGCAGTGCTGGCAGCAGCAGCACCATGCCGATCAACGCGCCACGGCCAAATTGCTGCTGGCCGACCACTGCCTTGTAGGCTTCAAGCGCCAGCACCTGATAGTCGCCACCGACCACCACCGGTACACCGAAGTCGGGAATGGTCAGGGTGAACACCAGGCAGAACGCGGCGAATACCGCCTGCCGCGTGGCTGGCCAGGTGATGCTGCAAAACGCCCGCCACGGCCCGGCGCCCATGCTCGACGCCGCGTCGAACAGCCGAGCGTCGGCCAGTGACAGGGCCGAGAGCAGGATCATCAGCGCATGGGGGAATGTGTAGATGGCCTCGCCGAGGACAATGCCCCAGAAGCCGTAGATGTTGTCGCTGATCAGGCTGCGCAGCAGGCCCTGGTTGCCGAACAGATAGACCAGGGCAATCGCCGGCAGCATCGACGGCGCCAGCAGTGGCAGCAGCGAAATACCGCGCCACAGGCCCTTGGCCGGGATCAGCGTGCGCTGCAGGGCATAGGCGAACAGGTAGGCCAGCGGCACCACGATCGCCGCCACGGTGAAGGCTATCGACAGGCTGTTGCCGAGCAACCAGTGGAAGTTATCGCTGGCGAACAGTTCGCGGGCAGCCAGCAGACCACCGCCCTGGCCGGCTTCACCGCTGAAGCCTTTCCAGAAAATGGCCAGCAGTGGCATCACCACGGCCAGCAGCAGAAGGACCAGCAGCAGGCTCTTGCCACCGATGACGAACAGGCGGTCACCCAGGGCGACCTCACCGCGTCGCGCATCCTTGGCTTGGGTCAGCGGCAGGGACATTGGCGCGGCCATCTCAGGCAAACACCTGCAGGCTCTGCGGTGGCAAGGCCACCCAGATATCCTGCGAGCCCAGGCGCGGCATGGCTTCCGGCGCCAGCTCGGCGAGCAGCGCATGGCCCGGCAGGGCCTTGAGTTCGAAGCTCATGCGGCAGCGGTTGCCGAGGAAGGTGATTTCGCGGACCTTGGCCGGGAACAGGTTCTCCTCATGCACCACCGGGTTCACAGTGATCGCCTCCGGGCGGCAGAACAGCCGGCCACTGCGGGCGGTACCTGCGTTGGTCGCCAGGCGCATGCTCATGGCGCCGACCTGGGCGTGGCTGTCGCTACTGCGCTGGAACGGCAGCCAGTTGCCCTGGCCAACGAACTCGGCGACAAACGGCGTGGCTGGCTGGTCGTAGATTTCCTGCGGGGTAGCGTATTGCTCGACCTGGCCGTTGTTCATCACCGCAATGCGGTCGGCCATGAGCATGGCTTCATCCTGGTTGTGGGTAACCATCAACGTGGTGATGCCCAGCTGGCGCTGCAATTGGCGCAGTTCGGTGCACAGATGCTCACGCACCCGGGCATCCAGCGCCGACATCGGTTCGTCGAGCAGCAGCAGCGAGGGTGATGGCGCCAGCGCACGGGCCAGGGCTACACGTTGCTGCTGGCCGCCGGAAAGCTGGCCCGGGTACTTTTTCTCGCTGCCGCTCAGGCCGACCAGCTCGAGCATCTCTGCCACACGCTGGCGGCTCTCGTCGCGGCTGGTGCCGGTCAGGCCGTAGGCGATATTGGCCTCGACGGTCAGGTTGGGGAACAGCGCGTAGGACTGGAACAGAATGCCGTAGTCCCGGACCTGGGGCGGCAGTTCGGAGATGTCGCGCTCACCGATGTACAGCGCACCGCGGTCCTGGCGTTCAAGGCCGGCGATGCAACGCAGCAGGGTGGTCTTGCCGCAACCGGACGGGCCGAGCAGGCAGACCAGCTCACCAGCGGCGATGTCCAGGGACACATTGTTCAACGCCGTGAAGGCACCGAAACGCTTGTGGATACCGCGCACTTTCATCTGTGCGCCCGGGGTGGCGTGGTTCATGGCAAGGCCTCATCGAACAAGTGAGGCCATGCTAGGAAGACTGTGCGAAGGTTCTGTGGCTTTTAGGCAAAAGCCGGTGATAGTGGTATAGGCAGATTTTGTAGTAGGCCGCTTACAGGTGCGAACCCACCACTTCCTGCGCCACGCCAAGGAAGGCCGCCGGCAACCGCGCCTGGCGCCGCTCCTTCAGGCAATACAGGTATTCATGCATCACCGGCGCATTCTCCAGCGCCAGCACCCGCAGTTCCGGGTTGTGCGGCACCTCATGCCGGGCAATCACGCTGATGCCGATATTGCGCAGCACCGCCTCGCGGATCGACTCGCGGCTGCCGATCTCCAGCAACGCCCCGGCCTTGACCCCGGCGTCCAGCATCATCTGCTCGGTCAACTTGCGCGTGGTCGAGCCCTTCTCGCGCATCAGCAGGCAATGCCCCGCCAACCCATCGATGGCTACCGCCTGCCGATGGGCCAACGGATGATTGCGGTGCACCGCCACCACCAGCGGATCGGTGCCCAGCACCCGTCGCACCAGCCGCGCATCCTCCACCAGCTGCGACGACGCCGCGATATCCACCCGGTAATCCTCGAGCATCTCCAGCACCTGTTGCGAGTTGCCGATCTCCACCGTCACTTCGACCTGGGGTAGGCGTTCGCGGAAGATCTTCACCAGGTCGAGGATGTAGTAAGGCGCGGTGGCAGCAATGCGCAAACTGCCCTGGGCCTGGCCGCTGTTGCGCAGCTCGAACTCGATGTCGGCCTCCTGCTGCAGCAGCGCCTTGACCATCGGCAGCATGCGCACGCCCTCCTCGCTCAGCACCAGGCGCCGGCCTCCGCGGTAGAACAACTCCACCGCGTATTGGCTTTCCAGATTGCGGATCTGCGTGGTCACCGTCGGCTGGCTGAGCCCGAGCTTCTTCGCCGCCAAGGTGATGCTGCCCAGGCGGGCCACCATGTAAAAGGCTTTGAGTTCGGCACTCAGCATTGCAGGACCTCATTTGCGCAGCAGGCGCAGACCGTTGAACACCACCAGCAGGCTCACGCCCATGTCGGCGAACACCGCCATCCACATGGTGGCCATGCCGGCAAAGGTGATCGCCAGGAATATCGCCTTGATGCCCAGCGCCAGAACGATGTTCTGCGTCAGAATCGCCGCACTTTGGCGCGACAGCCTGACGAACGCCGGGATTTTGCGCAAGTCGTCATCCATCAGTGCCACGTCGGCGGTCTCGATCGCCGTGTCGGTACCCGCCGCCGCCATGGCGAAACCGATTTCGGCACGGGCCAGCGCTGGTGCATCGTTGATGCCATCGCCGACCATGCCCACCCGGTGCCCTTCGGCGTACAGCTGCTCGATGCTCTGCAGCTTGTCGGCCGGCAGCAGGTTGCCCTCGGCGCGGTCGATGCCGACCTGGGCGGCGATGGCCTGAGCGGTGTGCGGATTGTCGCCGGTCAACATGACGGTCTTGATGCCCAGTGCGTGCAGTTCGGCAATCGCCTGCCGGCTACTGTCCTTGACCGTGTCGGCCACGGCGAACAGAGCCAACGGCCCGGAACGGTCGAGCAGCAGAACGACGGTCTTGCCCTGGCGCTCCAGCGTATCCAGTTGGGTTTCCAACTCCGGCGAGCACAGGCCCAGCTCCTCCACCAACCGGTGGTTGCCCAGGTGGTAGGTTTCGCCGTCGATATCACCCCGCACGCCGCGGCCGGCCAGGGCCGCGAATTCGCTGACCTCGCTCAGCGGCAAGTTCTGCGCCTTGGCAAACTGGGCGATGGCGCCCGACACCGGGTGATCGGAACGGTCGGCCAGGCTCGCCGCCAACGCCTGGGCACGGCCCTCGAACAAGGGTTCAAGCACCTTGGCATCGGTTTGTACAGGTTTGCCGTGGGTGATGGTGCCAGTCTTGTCCAGGGCCAGGAAGTCCAGCTTGCGCCCGCCTTCCAGGTAGACCCCGCCCTTGATCAGGATGCCCTTGCGCGCCGCAGCGGCCAGGCCACTGACGATGGTCACCGGGGTGGAGATGACCAGCGCACAGGGGCAAGCCACCACCAGCAGTACCAGTGCACGGTACACCCAGTCGAACCAGACACCGGCCATGAACAGCGGCGGGATCAATGCCACTGCCAGGGCCACGGCGAACACCACCGGGGTGTAGATGCGCGAGAACTGGTCGACGAAACGCTGGGTAGGCGCACGCGCCCCCTGTGCTTCCTCGACGGCCTTGATGATGCGCGCCAAGGTCGACTGCCCTGCGGCTGCCGTTACCCGGTACTCCAAGGCGCCGGCCTGGTTGATGGTGCCGGCGAACAGCTTGTCGCCCGCGGCCTTTTCCACAGGCAGGCTTTCGCCGGTGATCGGCGCCTGATCGACGCTGGATTGCCCGCTGACCACCTCACCATCCAGGCCGATGCGTTCGCCCGGTCGCACCCGCACCAAGGCGCCGATAGCCACCTCACGCACCTCCACCTCGCGCCACTGGCCATCGGCCTGCTGCACCGTGGCCATGTCCGGGGCCAGCTGCATCAGCCCGCCAATGGCATTGCGCGCCCGATCCAGCGAGCGCGCCTCGATCAGCTCGGCGACAGTGAACAGCACCATGACCATGGCCGCTTCCGGCCACTGGCCAATCAGCACGGCGCCGGTCACGGCGATGCTCATCAACGCATTGATGTTGAGGTTACGGTTCTTCAGGGCGATCCAGCCCTTCTTGTAGGTGCCCAGGCCACAGCCGAGGATTGCCGCCAGCGCGAGCGCGGCAACCAGCCATTCTGGCGCGAGGCGAGCGAAGTGCACGATTTCGGCGGCGATCGCGGCAACACCCGACAGGGCCAGCGGCCACCAGCGGGTCCTGTGCGGCTGCGCTGCAGCGGTGCTACCGTCGTCTTCAGCGGCCAGCGGCTCGGCCTTCATACCGAGGCTGTCGATGGCGCGTTCGATCTCGCCGTTGCCGCTCAAGGTATGGCGCACACCGAGCACGCGGTTGATCAGGTTGAATTCGAGCTGCTCGATGCCCGCCAGTTTGCCCAGCTTGTCCTGGATCAGGGTCTGCTCGGTGGGGCAGTCCATGGCGTCGATGCGAAAACGGCTGAGCTGCGCATGGCTGCTGGCCTTCCCGCGCAGTTGCACCAAAGCGGGCGCGGCGCTGGAGCCACAGCAGCTTTGAGCGTGAGCGGCATGGCCGTGGTCTTTATCGCCATGGGCATGGTCGTGCGAATGCTTGTGTTCGTGGCTGACAGGCTGGTTCATGGGGTCATCCTTAAATAGAGCCTGTTGCCAAGTGAACACCCTGTAGCCACTATAGGGTCAAGCCACTTGCTGGAGATTTCGCCATGAAGATCGGAGAACTGGCCAAGGCCACCGACTGCGCCGTGGAAACCATCCGCTATTACGAGCGCGAACAATTGCTGCCGGAGCCGGCGCGCACCGAGGGCAACTACCGGCAGTACACCCAGGCCCATGTGGAGCGGCTTACCTTCATCCGCAACTGCCGAACGCTGGACATGACCCTGGACGAGATCCGCAGCCTGCTACGCCTGCGCGACAGCCCAGACGACGCGTGCGGCAGCGTCAATGCGCTGATCGACGAGCATATCGAGCATGTGCAGGCGAGGATAGATGGCTTGGTGGCGTTGCAGGAGCAGCTGGTGGAGCTGCGGCGGCGCTGCAGTGCGCAGGGGGCGGAATGCGCGATCTTGCAGCAACTGGAAACGAACGGGGCGGTATCAGTACCGGATATTGAACATTCCCATGTGGGGCGTAGCCACGGGCATTGAGATTGCCGGGGGCGCCTCGTGCCCCCGGCAATCCAGAGAATCACACCGCCATCGGCGCCGTCATCGGCGCATGGTGCTCATACCCTTCCAGGCTGAAATCGCTCGGCTCGATCTTCTCCAGCCACTCCGGCTCGTACTTGCCGGTCTTGGCAAATTCCGGCACACGGTCGCTGATCACCAGCTTCGGCGCTTCCAGCGGCTCGCGCTTGAGCTGCTCGTTAAGCATGTCCAGATGGTTCTCATACACATGGGCATCGCCGATGAAGTAGGTGAACCAGCGCGGGGTGTAGCCGGTCAGGCGGCCGAACAGCGACAGCAACGCCGCGCCTTCGGTGAGGTTGAATGGCGTGCCCAGCCCCAGGTCGTTGGAGCGGATGTAAAGGGTCAGGGAAATTTCCTTGGTCTCGACATTCGGGTGGAACTGGTACAGCAGGTGGCACGGCGGCAGGGCCATTTCGTCGAGCTGGGCGCAATTCCAGCCGTGGAACAGGATGCGCCGGCTACCCGGGTCGGTGGCGATGGTGTCCAGGCACTGGCGCACCTGGTCGATGGACTTGTACAGGATGACGAACGCCACCCCGTCCTCTTCGTCCTGGGCGATGCGACGGAAACCCGCCTGCTCGGCCATTTCGATGGCTGCCGGGTTGCTCAGCGGGATGCGCTTGTAGCCTGGCCACTGGCGCCATTGCACGCCGTAGATCTCGCCCAGGTCGTCATGCCCCTGGCGGAACGGGTTGGCCAGCCACTGGGCGTTCTCGTTGGCGTTCTGGTCCCAGACCTTGCAGCCCAGCTCGCGGAATTCACCGGCGTTCTTCACGCCACGCAGGAAGCCGACCATCTCGCCGATTGCCGACTTGAACGCCAGTTTGCGCGTGGTAATGGCCGGGAAGCCTTTTTGCAGGTCGAAACGCAGCATGGCGCCCGGCAGGCTGATGGTGCGGATGCCAGTGCGGTTGCCTTGCAGCGTGCCGTTCTCGATGACGTCGCGGACCAGGTCCAGATACTGTTTCATGGCTTACCTGTAACAAGAACGGCAGGGGGATCACCCCTGCCGTGGGAATAATCAGGCGGGTTTCGCCGTGGGTTTGCGATTATAAGCCCACCAGATCAGGCCAAGGCCAGCCAGGATCATCGGCACGCAGAGAATCTGACCCATGGTCAGCCAGCCCCAAGCGATGTAACCGAGCTGCGCGTCCGGCACTCGGACGAACTCCACGATGAAGCGGAAGATGCCGTAGAACAGCGCAAACATGCCGGAAACAGCCATGGTTGGCCGCGGCTTGCGCGAGAACAGCCAGAGGATGACGAACAGCGCCACGCCTTCCAGGGCGAACTGGTACAGCTGCGACGGGTGGCGCGGCAGCTGGGCCGGGTCGCTGAACGGCGGGAAGATCATCGCCCATGGCACGTCGGTAGGTTTGCCCCACAGCTCGGCGTTGATGAAATTGCCGATACGCCCGGCGCCAAGGCCGATCGGCACCAGCGGTGCGACGAAGTCCATCAGCTCGAAGAACGACTTGTTGTTGCGCTTGCCGAACCAAAGCGCGGCCAGCATCACGCCGATGAAGCCGCCGTGGAACGACATGCCGCCCTTCCACACCTCGAAGATCAGCGTCGGGTTGGCCAGGTAGGCGTGCAGGTCGTAGAACAGCACATAGCCCAGGCGCCCGCCGACGATCACACCCATTGATAACCAGAACACCAGGTCGGAGAGTTTCTCACGGGTCCAGGTCGGGTCGAAGCGGTTGAGCCGGCGCGAGGCCAGCAGCCAGGCACCGCCGATGCCGACCAGGTACATCAGGCCGTACCAGTGGATTTTCAGTGGCCCGAGGGCTACGGCCACGGGGTCTATCTGCGGGTAAGGCAGCATGGAACTTCCTCTCGATTCAAATCAGAAAGCTGAGGCCGACGCAGAACAGCAAGGCTGCGAACAGGCGTTTCAACAGGCGTGGCGACAGCTTGTGCGCCAGACGCGCGCCAAAGCGCGCAAAAAACATGCTGGTCACGGCAATGCCGACCAGCGCCGGCAGGTAGACGAAACCAATGCTGTGGGGCGGCAGGTGTTCCTCTTGCCAGCCCAGCAACATGAAACTCAGGGCGCTGGCCAGGGCAATCGGCAGACCGCAGGCCGAGGACGTCGCTACGGCCTTTTGCATCGGCAGGCCACGCCAGGTCAGGAACGGCACGGTCAGCGAGCCGCCGCCGATGCCGAAGATCGCCGAAGCCCAGCCAATCACCCCGCCAGCGCCGATCAAGGCCGGTTTGCCAGGGATGTCATGGCTGGCCTTTGGCTTGAGGTCCAGGGCCATCTGCGCGGCGATGATCAGGGCGAACACTCCGATGATCTTCTGCAACTGCGGGCCCTGGATCAGCGACGCGGTCTTGGCGCCGATACCGGCGCCGATGAGGATACCGAGGGTCATCCAGGCGAAGATAGGCCATTGCACCGCACCCTTGCGATGATGCTCGAGCACGGCGTTGATCGAGGTGAAGACGATGGTCGCCAGCGAGGTACCCACTGCCAGGTGGGTCAGCACCGATGCGTCGAAGCCCTGCAAGGTAAAGCTGAACACCAGCACCGGCACGATGATGATGCCGCCACCCACCCCGAACAGCCCGGCCAGCACGCCGGCGCAGGCGCCCAACAGCAGATAGAGCACGAATTCCATTCGTATTCCCCGAGAAAACAATCCGGCATGGTAACGGAAGCCGGGCTCGGGGCTCTAGTGAACTCTGTGACAGGATGGATCGACACCCGTGCAGTGGGTACAGTGGGCAAAAACACAGAGGCCCAACCTATGTGCCTGATCGTATTTGCCTGGCGGCCGGGTCATGCCCTGCCGCTGATCGTCGCGGCCAACCGTGACGAGTTCTACGCCCGCCCGACCCAGGCCCTGGCCGCCTGGGAAGATGCGCCCGGGGTGCATGCCGGGCGCGATCTTGAAGCCGGCGGCACCTGGCTGGGCGTCGGCCCGCAGGGGCGCTTCGCGGCGCTGACCAATATTCGCGACCCAGGACAGGTGCTGGGGCCACGCTCGCGGGGCGAGCTGGTGGCGGCGTATCTGCAGGGTGACCTGGGGGTGGAGGCCTACCTCGACCAGGTCGCCAGCCGCAGCGAGCAGTATTCAGGGTTCAACCTGCTGGTGGGTGATGGTCACCAGCTGGGCTACCTGCATGCCCGGGATGTGGCGCCACGCTTGCTGGAGGCCGGGGTGTACGGGCTGTCCAATGCCGGGCTGGATACGCCGTGGCCGAAGCTTGTGAAAGCGCGCAATGGGTTGCAAGGGATGCTGGACACGGCCGATCCACAGCGGTTGCTGGCGTTGCTGGCAGACAACGAGCCGGCAGCCGACGCTGAGTTACCAGAAACAGGCGTGGGGGTGGCGACCGAGAAGTTGCTGTCGAGTGTGTTTATTGCCAGCCAGAACTATGGCACTCGGGCTAGTACCGTGCTGATTGTTGATGATAGGGGCAGAAGGCGGCTGGTTGAGCGCAGCTTCGGGCCCTTTGGTGGGCATCTTGGGGAAGTCAGCCTGGAAGTATGAGGCAGTCTTCACTGGCCTCTGCGCGGGACAAGCCCGCTCCTACAGGTTTTTGCCTGTAGGAGCGGGCTTGTCCCGCGCAGAGGCCGGCACCGGCAACCTCAAATTCAGAGGGTCTTGTTGGCCCCAGGCCCGATCATCCGCGCCAAGCCGAGGTTCTTCAGGGCCAGCTGCAGCGAGCTGTGGATAACTTGCGGGTTGTCATGGCTCAAAGCTTCAACCAGCAACTCTTTGGCCTTGCTCATGTTCACCTGGCGCAGCATCCACTTCACTTTCGGCAAGTTGGTGGCGTTCATCGATAGGCTATCGAAGCCCATGGCCATCAACAGGATCGCCGCTGCCGGATCGCCCGCCATCTCGCCGCAGATGCTCACCGGCTTGCCTTCGCCATGGGCATCACGCACCACAGTGTTGAGCGCCTGCAACACCGCCGGGTGCAGGTAGTCGTAAAGGTCGGCGACCCGCGGGTTGTTGCGGTCCACCGCCAACAGGTACTGGGTCAGGTCGTTGGAACCGACGGAGAGGAAGTCCACCTGCCGCGCCAGCTCCTTGGTCTGGTACACCGCCGCAGGGATTTCCACCATCACACCCACCGGCGGCATCGGCACGTCGGTGCCTTCGTCGCGCACTTCGCCCCAGGCACGGTGGATCAGGTGCAGCGCCTCTTCCAACTCGTGAATGCCGGAAATCATCGGCAGCAGGATGCGCAGGTTGTTCAGGCCCTCGCTGGCTTTGAGCATGGCGCGGGTCTGCACCAGGAAGATTTCCGGGTGATCGAGGGTGACGCGAATGCCGCGCCAGCCGAGGAACGGGTTCTCTTCCTTGATCGGGAAGTACGACAGCGCCTTGTCACCACCGATGTCGAGGGTACGCATGGTCACCGGCAGCGGGTGGAAGGCCGCCAGCTGTTCGCGGTAGATCGCCAGCTGCTCTTTCTCGCTGGGGAAGCGCTGGTTGATCATGAACGGCACTTCGGTGCGGTAGAGGCCCACGCCTTCGGCGCCACGCTGCTGGGCACGGGCCACATCGGCGAGCAGGCCGGTGTTGACCCACAGCGGCATGCGGTGGCCGTCGGGGGTAACGCACGGCAGTTCGCGCAGGGCGTCGAGGCCCTGGGCCAGCTGGCGTTCCTCTTCGACCACGTCGCTGTACTGCTTGCGCAGCACCTCGCTGGGGTTGGTGAACACCTCGCCCTTGTAGCCGTCGACAATCATTTCGATGCCATCGACCTTGGAATACGGCAGGTCGACCAGGCCCATCACCGTCGGGATGCCCATGGCCCGGGCGAGGATGGCGACGTGGGAGTTGCCCGACCCCAGCACCGAGACCAGGCCAACCAGCTTGCCTTCCGGCACTTCGCCGAGCATCGCCGGGGTCAGCTCTTCACTGACCAGGATGGTGTTGTCGGCATACACCAGCGACTGCGAGCGGGCTTCCTGCAGGTAAGCCAGCAGGCGCCGGCCAAGGTCCTTCACATCCGAGGCGCGCTCGCGCAGGTAGTCGTCATCCATCAGCTCGAAGCGGTTGACGTGCTCGCCAACCACCTGGCGCAGGGCGCCCTGGGCCCATTGGCCAGTCTTGATGACCTCGACCACCTCACCACCGAGGGCTGCGTCTTCGAGCATCATCAGGTACACGTCGAACAGTGCGCGCTCTTCCGGACGCAGCTGGGTCGCCAGCTTGGCTGACAGCTTGCGCATGTCGGCGCGCACGCCTTCGAGCGCATTGTTGAACAGTTTCAGTTCGGCGTCGATGTCATCGACGGCCTTGTCCGGCACCACTTCCAGGTCAGCCGGTGGCAGCATGACCACGGCACGCCCGACAGCGGCGCCCGGCGAGCCCGGCACGCCGACGAAGCGTGCCTCCTGGATGCCTTTGCCCTGGCGGCCCAGGCCCCGGATCGAACCGGTGGCTTCGGCGTGGGCGATTACCCCGGCGAGCTGAGCGCTCATGGTCACGAGGAAGGCTTCTTCACCTTCATCGAACTGGCGGCGCTCCTTCTGCTGGATGACCAGGACACCGACCACACGGCGGTGGTGGATGATCGGCGCACCGAGGAAGGAGGCGAATTTCTCTTCGCCGGTTTCGGCGAAGTAGCGATAACGCGGGTGATCGGCGGCGTTTTCCAGGTTCAGCGGTTCTTCCCGGGTACCGACCAGGCCGACCAGGCCCTCGTTGGGCGCCATGCTGACCTTGCCGATGGAACGCTTGTTCAGGCCTTCGGTAGCCATCAGCACGAAGCGGTTGGTTTCCGGGTCGAGCAGGTACACCGAGCAGACCTGGCTGCCCATGGCCTCCTTGACGCGCAAGACAATGATCCCCAACGCCGTCTTGAGATCTTTGGCGGAGTTCACTTCCTGGACGATCTTGCGCAGCGTATTGAGCATGGCTCGGGGTCGAACTCCGTCGTCAGTCGCGCGTCAGCAGACGCGGTGCAAGCTCTTTCAGGGCGCGGCGGTAGACTTCACGCTTGAATGTCACCACCTGGCCCAGCGGGTACCAATAGCTGACCCAGCGCCAGCCGTCGAACTCCGGCTTGCCGGTCAGGTCCATCCGCACCCGTTGTTCATTGCTCACCAGGCGCAGCAAAAACCACTTTTGCTTCTGGCCGATGCACAGCGGCTGGCTGTGGGTGCGGACCAGCCGCTGGGGTAAACGATAACGCAACCAGCCGCGGGTGCAGGCAAGAATTTCCACATCGTCGCGTTCAAGGCCAACTTCTTCGTTCAACTCGCGGTACAGGGCATCTTCTGGCGTCTCGTCAGGGTTGATACCACCCTGGGGGAATTGCCAGGCATCCTGGTTGATCCGCCGAGCCCATAGCACCTGCCCGGCATCATTCGTCAGAATGATCCCGACATTGGGGCGAAAACCATCCGGGTCGATCACGGCAGCAACCTCGCAAACGCATGTCACCGCATTGTTCCACAAAGCTTGCGAGCGCAGCAACGCGCCCGCCAAGCTTATGTGCAGGGCAGTGAAAACTCCGTATTCTGCGGGCCTACCCTGTGGCTGACACGAGTGACCGCGATGCGCCTGGCTTTATTCGACCTGGACAATACCCTCCTCGGTGGCGACAGTGACCACGCCTGGGGTGACTACCTGTGCGAGCGGGGCATTCTCGACCCGGTCGCGTACAAGAATCGCAACGACGCTTTCTACCAGGACTACCTGAACGGCACCCTGGACCTGCAGGCCTACCTGGCCTTCTCCATGGAAATCCTCGCAGCCACCGAACCGGCCCAGCTCGACCAATGGCACCGCGAGTTCATGCGCGACTGCATCGAGCCGATCATCCTGCCCAAGGCCCTGGCCTTGCTGCAGCAACACCGCGAGGCCGGCGACCAGCTGGTGATCATCACGGCCACCAATCGCTTCGTCACTGCACCGATTGCCCGCCGCCTGGGTGTGCGCGTGCTGCTGGCAACCGAATGCGAGACGCACGACGGCCGCTATACCGGGCGTAGTACCGATATAGCGTGTTTTCGTGAAGGCAAGGTGACGCGGCTGGAGCGCTGGATGCTGGAGAACGGGTTCGACCTGGAGGACAGCTATTTCTACAGCGACTCGATGAATGACCTGCCGTTACTGGAGCGGGTGACCCATGCGGTGGCGGTGGATCCGGACCCGAACTTGCGGGCCGAGGCCGAAAAACGCGGCTGGCCTGTGGTTTCCCTCAGGGATTGAGGTTTTCCTGTCTTGCCCCGCGAAGAGGCCGGTATTGGTAGCACAAGGCTGTCATACTGGCTTGGCGCCCATCAGCCCGGCGATGGACAGGAAGCACACCCCGCTGAACACCGCCAGCGCCAGGGTAAACCGCAACCCCACCACTTCAGCCTTGCGCAGCCGGTTCAGCCGCACCAGCAGCCACCACCCGGCAAACGCACCCAGCGTATAGATGACACTGGATGCCACGACCCAGGTCTGCCCCAACGGCCAACCCACCAGATGCACCAGCCACCAGCCGGTGAATGGCATGCTCACCAGGCACACCCCCATCACCAGCCAGACGAACACCAGCGGCCGGCGCAGCAGCTTGGCATAGGCCTGGGCATCGCCCTGGCGGCGGGCCCGCACGGTCCAGGCCGTCAGGCCCAGGGCGCCCAGCAGCAACAGCGCGGTGGCGATGATGTGCAGGGCCTTGAGGGTGGTCAGGTGTTCCATGTCTTCACATCCTTGAGCGATAAGCCAAGCTTAGCCGCTCAACCCAGGAACAGCTTGTACGCCGGGTTATCGGTTTCGTCCCAGTACGGGTAACCGATCTTGGCCAGCGCCGCCGGCACCAGGTGGCGCTCGTCTTCAGGCACCTGCAAGCCTGCCACCACGCGCCCGTCAGCCGCGCCGTGGTTGCGGTAGTGGAACATCGAGATATTCCAGCGCCCGCCCAGCTTGGTAAGGAAGTTGAACAGCGCCCCCGGCCGCTCGGGGAACTCGAAGCGCAGCACGATCTCGTCGCTGGCACCGGCCGAATGGCCACCGACCATGTGGCGGATGTGCAGCTTGGCCAGTTCGTTGTCGGTCAGGTCGGTCACCGGGAAGCCCTGATCGATCAGGTTCTGTACTAGCGCGGCCCGTGGGTCGTTTTCCGGGTGGGTCTGCACGCCGACGAAGATGTGCGCCTCGTCGGAGGTGTGCTTGCGATAGTTGAATTCGGTGATCTGGCGCTTGCCGATGGCCTCGCAGAAGGCCTTGAAGCTGCCCGGGCGCTCGGGGATGGTCACGGCGATGATGGCTTCGCGCTTCTCGCCCAGCTCGGCACGCTCGGCGACGTGGCGCAGGCGGTCGAAGTTGACATTGGCGCCCGAGTCGATGGCCACCAGGGTCTGCCCGGTCACACCTTTGAGCTCGACGTACTTCTTGATGCCCGCCACGCCCAAGGCGCCAGCAGGTTCGGTGATCGAGCGGGTATCGTCGTAGATATCCTTGATTGCAGCACAGATTTCATCGGTGCTGACCGTCACCACCTCATCCACATGGTGGCGGCAGATATCGAAGGTGTGCTGGCCGATCTGCGCCACCGCCACACCGTCGGCGAACAGCCCGACCTGCGGCAGCACCACGCGCTCGCCTGCCGCCATCGCTGCCTGCAGGCAGTTGGAGTCGTCCGGCTCGACGCCGATCACCTTGATTTCCGGGCGCAGGTATTTCACATAGGCCGCGATGCCGGCAATCAGGCCACCGCCGCCCACCGGGACGAAGATCGCGTCCAGTTGCCCCGGGTGCTGGCGGAGGATTTCCATCGCCACGGTGCCCTGGCCGGCAATGGTGTGCGGGTCGTCATAGGGGTGAATGTAGACGAAGCCTTTCTCGTCGACCAGCTTCAGCGAGTAGGCCAGCGCCTCAGGGAACGAGTCGCCATGCAGCACCACCTTGCCGCCGCGCGAACGCACGCCTTCGACCTTGATCTCCGGGGTGGTCTTGGGCATCACGATGGTGGCCTTGATGCCCAGCTCACGGGCCGCCAGGGCCACGCCCTGGGCATGGTTGCCGGCCGAGGCGGTCACCACGCCGCGGGCCAGTTCTTCCGGGGTCAGCTGCGCCAGCTTGTTGTACGCCCCGCGGATCTTGAACGAGAACACCGGCTGCAAGTCTTCGCGCTTGAGCAGAATCTGGTTGCCCAGACGCTTGCTCAGCTGCCCGGCGCTCTGCAACGGGGTTTCGACAGCGACGTCGTAGACGCGCGAGGTGAGGATCTTCTTGACGTACTGTTCGAGCATCGGGAAAGCATCACTGGCCGCGGGACAAGGGCTGCGAGTCTACCCCAGCGCTACGTCGGGCGACCACAGCAAAGCCGCCCGAGCCGTTATACTAGGCTCCTTTCATTACCGCCCTGCCCCTTTCCGGAGCCCGCATGACCCAGGACCAACTCAAACAGGCCGTCGCCCAGGCCGCTGTCGACTTCATTCTGCCGAAGCTGGATGAAAAGAGCGTCGTCGGCGTCGGCACCGGTTCGACTGCCAACTTCTTCATTGACGCCCTGGCCCAGCACAAGACCGCATTCGATGGCGCGGTCGCCAGCTCCGAGGCCACCGCCCAGCGTCTGAAGGGCCATGGCATCCCGGTCTACGAGCTGAACAGCGTCAGCGAGCTGGAGTTCTATGTCGACGGCGCCGACGAAAGCGATGCGCACCTGAACCTGATCAAGGGCGGCGGCGCAGCCCTGACCCGCGAGAAGATCGTCGCGGCCGTGGCCAAGACCTTCATCTGCATCGCCGACGGCAGCAAGCTGGTGCCGGTGCTGGGCGCCTTCCCGCTGCCGGTCGAGGTCATCCCGATGGCCCGCAGCCACGTGGCGCGTCAGCTGGTCAAGCTGGGCGGCGACCCGGTGTACCGTGAAGGCGTGGTGACCGACAACGGCAACGTGATCCTCGATGTGTACAACCTGCAGATCACCAACCCGGTGGAGCTGGAAACACAGATCAACGCCATCGTCGGCGTGGTGACCAACGGTCTGTTCGCAGCCCGCCCGGCGGACCTGCTGTTGCTGGGTACCGCCGAAGGCGTGAAGAGCCTCAAGGCCGAGTAAGCCACTCGCGATCGAACCCGCCCCTAAGACTCTGTGGGAGCGGGTTCGAACACATAGAACAGGTTCGGCTCACTGACCAGATAGATGGTCCCAGTCTCATCCATCGCAATCCCCTCCGCCTGCGGCACCGTCGCCTTCAACCCCTGATACCCCTTGCGCAACGACAAGGTACTGAGCGGTTTCCCCTCCACGTCCAGTTCCAGCACCAGTCGCGACTCATCAGACAGCGCCAGCAGATGCCCACTGCGCTCATCGAACTGCAAGCTCGACAGGTCCCGCACGAACAACCGTGAATCACGCTTGCGGTCCTGCACCACATGCACCGCGTAAGGCTGCTCCGGATTCTGATTGGGGAAGCCACGAACTTCGTAGATCAACATCGGGTCGCGTTCCTTGGCCACGAACAGACGCTGGCCCGCCGAGTCGTAGGCCAGGCCTTCAAAGCCCTTGTTGCCGTTGAGGCCGATGCCCAGGCTCAACTGCTCGGCATCTGCGGCGTCGAGGAACAACGTGTCATCGTCCAGGCGAACGCGAATCAGCCGCTGCTGGCGTTCATCGGTGATCACATAGCTGTTGGGCCCAACGTATTCCACCGCCTCGGGGTCGCCGAAGCCGGTCAGCGGCACACGGCGCAAGATGCGCCCGTCCAACGATAGTTCGATCAGTTCCGAACGGGCATTGGTGACGGAGAACAGGGTTTCGCGGTCAGGGTCGTAGGTCAGCGCAGAAAGGTCATCGTCCAACCCTTCGACCGGCTGCGCCTCGACCACCACACGGTAGCGATCGAGGCCGATGCCCTGTTCGGCTGGCTGCCACCAGGTCTTCAGGTTGAACCAGCCCCGCTCGAACAGGCGAAACTCCTGGCCGGCCAGCCCCAGGAGCAGCAGCCCGGCAAACGCAAGGAGCACACACAGACGAACAAAGCGACGCATAACGACAGACCCGACATGATGGAAGCGAAGCTAACCATGGTCGACTGAAGTGAAGCTTAATGTACGAAACGGCTGATAGTGCTACTGGCTTTTCTTGAAGCGATAGAACAGGTTCGGCTCGCTGACCATATACAGGTTGCCCTGATCGTCCATGGCAACGCCTTCGGCACGCGGTATGGTGTGCTCCAGCCCGTTGAAGCCCCCCAGCAGGGTCATGAAGCTGACCTGCTGACCTTGCTCGTCAAGCTCCAGCAGCATGTTGGAATCGGCCGACAACACCAGCAGGTGCCCGGTGCGCGTGTCGACCCCCAGGGCCGAAAGGTTGCGCAAGTCGAGTTCGTCGTTGGCCAGGACCTGTTTGTCACCCTTGAGAGGGCTGCGCCCGTCGGTGTTCCAGGTGTACAGCTTCGGCGGCCGCTCCTCGCCAATCACCAGGCGCTGGCGCATCGGGTCCCAGGCCACGCCTTCGAAGCCCTTGTTGCGCTTCACTGACTCGCCCAGGTCGTAACTCTGGAAGTCCGCGTGGTTCAGCGAAGCGGTCTGCGCATCCACCTTGACCACGGTCAGGTCGTGCAGGCGTTCATCGGTAATCGCCACATGGCCATCTTCCATCACGGCGACCCCTTCCGGGTTGCTCCAGCCTACCAGCGGGATCTTGCGCAGCACGTCGCCGTCGAGGCTGAGCTCGACCAGAAACGGGTTTTTGCCCATCACCGCGAACAGCGTGCGAGTGTGAGGGTTGTATGCGACGTCCGAAGCTTCGTCATCTTCCATGCCCGGCAGCACCTTGGCGTCGATGTCGACCTGATAGTCTGGCAACCACACGCTTTCGCTACGCTCGGCGCTGGTTTCGAAGCCTTCCTTGACCCACAGCATGCCGCGGTCATCCCAGTGCAAGGCCACCGCCACGCCGTAACCGATCACCGCCGCAACGGCCAGGCCAAAGGGCCAACGCAGGTAGAAGCGGCGCTTGGGGGATGCGGATGCGCTGGAGGATGCTGGCATGCGAAATTCCTGGGGATACGGGCGAAGATCTGCGCATTATCCGGATGAGGTGTGAAAAAACGGTAAATCGCGTCGCGTGCTTCGCGGTATCGGCTCAGAGCACCCGGCTTTCGAAACGGCAGACGCCCGGCAGCTCCAGCACCAACTCGTCACCGACATTGAACGGCCCGACACCGGCTGGGGTGCCGGTCAGGATCACATCCCCCGCCTGCAGCGAGAAATGCGCCGCCATGTACTGGATGATCGGCACGATCGGGTTGAGCATCATCGCGCTGTTGCCGTCCTGGCGCACTTCACCATTGATGGTCAGGCGCACCGGAATATCGGTCACATCTTCAAAAGACGCCGCAGAAACGAACGGCGGCAGCACGCAAGCACCGTCAAAGCTCTTGCTCAGTTCCCACGGCAGGCCCTTTTCCTTGAGCTTGGCCTGCACGTCGCGCAGGGTCAGGTCCAGCGCCGGGGCGTAACCGGAGATGGCGTCCAGCACTTCTTCCTCGGACGCAGTGGACGACAGCGGCTTGCCCAGCAGCACGGCGATTTCGGCCTCGTAGTGCACCGAACCGCGGTCGGTCGGGATCTTGAACCCGCCTTCCAGTGGCACTACGCAGCTGCCCGGCTTGATGAACAGCAGCGGCTCGGAAGGAATGGGGTTGTCCAGTTCCTTTGCGTGTTCGGCGTAGTTGCGGCCGATGCACACCACCTTGCCCAGCGGGAAATGAATGCGCGTGCCGTCTACGTACTGGTGCTGGTAACTCATGGCCGACTCCTTTGATTACTGCTTTTGTTCAGGAGCGAAGATCTTACCCGGATTCATGATGCCGTTAGGGTCGAAGACGGCCTTTATTGCCTTCATACAGGCAATTTCCTCAGGCGAACGGCTGTAGCCCAGGTAGTCGCGCTTGGTCATGCCCACGCCGTGCTCGGCCGAGATCGAACCGTTGTAACGCTGGACGATCTCGAACACCCATTTGTTGACCTTGGTGCACGAGGCGAAGAAGTCATCCTTGCTCATGTGCTCGGGCTTGAGGATATTCAGGTGCAGGTTGCCATCGCCAATGTGGCCGTACCAGACCACTTCATAGTCCGGGTAATGCTCGCTGACGATGGCATCGATATCGCGCAGGAACGCCGGCACCTTGGAAACGGTGACGGAAATGTCGTTCTTGTAGGGCGTCCAGTGGGAGATGGTTTCGGACAGGTACTCGCGCAGCTTCCACAGGTTCTTCAGCTGGGTTTCGCTCTGGCTCATCACCCCATCCAGAACCCAGCCCTGCTCGACGCAGTGCTCGAAGGTGGCCAGCGCTTCGTTGGCCACCTCCGCGGTGCTGGCTTCGAACTCCAGCAAGGCATAGAACGGGCAGTCGGTGTCGAACGGGGCTGGCACATCGCCACGAGCCATGATCTTGGCCAGGCCCTTGTCGGAGAAGAACTCGAAAGCGGTAAGGTCGAGCTTGCCCAGGAAGGCATGCAACACCGGCATGATCGAGTCGAAGTCCGGCGTGCCCAGCACCATGGCGGTGAGGTTGCGCGGGGCGCGGTCCAGGCGCATGGTCGCTTCGACCACGAAACCCAGGGTGCCTTCGGCGCCAATGAACAGCTGGCGCAGGTCGTAGCCGGTGGCGTTCTTGATCAGGTCCTTGTTCAACTCCAGCAGCTCGCCCTTGCCAGTGACCACCTTCAGGCCGGCCACCCAGTTGCGGGTCATGCCGTAGCGGATGACCTTGATACCGCCAGCATTGGTGCCGATGTTGCCACCAATCTGGCTGGAGCCGCTGGAGGCGAAGTCCACCGGGTAATAAAGGCCATGCTCTTCGGCGAAAGTTTGCAGCTGGCGGGTGATCACCCCCGGCTGGCACACCACGGTGCGGTCGAAGGCATTGAAATCGACAATCTGGTTCATGTAGTCGAAAGAGACGACGACTTCGCCATTGGCCGCCACGGCCCCGGCGGAAAGCCCGGTGCGCCCGCCGGACGGCACCAGCGCGACCTGGTGCTGGTTGGCCCAGCGCACGATGGCCTGCACCTGCTTTACCGTCTTGGGGAACACGATGGCCGTGGGCGCAGGCGGGTAGTGCTTGGTCCAGTCCTTGCCGTAGGCCTCCAGGGAAGCGGGGTCGGTCAGGACCTTGCCAGGGTCGACAAGGGTCATCAGTTCTTCAATTACAGCGGGGTGGGTCATCGCTGGAACTCTCGACTTATTCATAGTCACCCTGAGCACTCTTCACCTGTCGGGATAAGCTCAGATTGTGTCGCGTATGCTAGCATAGCCCTCCCGCTGTTCATGCTAAGGCTGCCCTAGCGCCTGGCATCAGTCCTCGCCATTTTTTCTCCGGGATACAGGTTTACGCAGATGAGCAAGACTTCTCTCGACAAGAGCAAGATCCGGTTCCTTCTTCTTGAAGGTGTGCACCAGAACGCAGTCGATACCCTCAAGGCTGCCGGCTACACCAACATCGAATACCTCACCGGTTCATTGCCGGATGCCGAGCTGAAAGAAAAGATCGCCGACGCCCACTTCATCGGCATCCGCTCGCGCACCCAACTGACCGAAGAAATCTTCGACTGCGCCAAGAAACTGGTTGCCGTCGGCTGCTTCTGCATCGGCACCAACCAGGTTGACCTGGCAGCCGCCCGCGAACGCGGTATCGCCGTGTTCAACGCACCGTACTCCAACACCCGTTCGGTGGCCGAGCTGGTGCTGGCCGAGGCCATCCTGCTGCTGCGCGGCATCCCTGAGAAGAACGCTTCCTGCCACCGTGGCGGCTGGATCAAGAGCGCGGCCAACTCGTTCGAAATCCGCGGCAAGAAGCTGGGCATCGTCGGCTACGGCTCGATCGGTACCCAACTGTCGGTCCTGGCAGAAAACCTGGGGATGCAGGTGTACTTCTACGACCCGCTGACCAAGCTGCCGCTGGGCAACGCCGTACAAGTCACCAGCCTCAACGAACTGCTGGGCCTGGCCGACATCGTTTCGCTGCACGTGCCTGAGCTGCCATCCACCCAGTGGATGATCGGCGAGAAGGAAATCCGTGCGATGAAGAAGGGCTCGATCCTGATCAACGCCGCCCGTGGCACCGTGGTCGAACTGGACCACCTGGCCGCCGCGATCAAGGACAAGCACCTGATCGGCGCCGCCATCGACGTGTTCCCGGTCGAGCCGCGCTCCAACGACGAAGAGTTCGAAAGCCCGCTGCGTGGCCTGGACAACGTGATCCTGACCCCGCACATCGGTGGTTCCACCGCCGAAGCCCAGGCCAACATCGGCCTGGAAGTGGCCGAGAAACTGGTCAAGTACAGCGACAACGGTACTTCCGTTTCGTCGGTCAACTTCCCGGAAGTTGCCCTGCCGGCGCACCCAGGCAAGCACCGCCTGCTGCACATCCACGAAAACATCCCGGGCGTGCTCAGCGAGATCAACAAGGTCTTCGCCGAGAACGCCATCAACATCTCCGGCCAGTTCCTGCAGACCAACGAGAAAGTCGGTTACGTGGTAATCGACGTTGACGCCGAGTACTCCGACCTGGCGCAGGAAAAACTGCAACAGGTCAAAGGCACCATCCGTTCGCGCGTCCTGTTCTAAGATCGCTGGCGGTATGAAAAAGGGAGGCCCTGGTGGCCTCCCTTTTTTATTTCACTTCTACAGTGATCTTCTTCGACTCGACACTCGGTTTGAACGGCACGTGATACTGGTCACCCAGCACCAGTTGCAGGGTGTGCTTGCCCGGCGTCAGGGTGATGGTCGTTTCGGTCTGCGCCTTGCCGAAGTGCAGCACTTGCGGGCCGGCGGGCAACGCGGTACCGGCTGCCGGCATCAGGCTGGTCGGCAGCGGCATGTCGGCCGCAGGCTCCTTGTCCACATCCACCAGCAGGTGGTGGTGGCCTGTATGCGGGGTCTGGTCTCCCGCAGGCTTGAGCTCCATGCCCTCGATGCCGAACTTGACGGTGAAGGTCGCGTCGACCTGCTCGCCATCTTTGGGGGAAAGGATGGAAACCTTGGCACCCGCGGGCGGCTCCTGGCTCTTCAGGGCATCTGCGGCGCTGGCGAGCACCGAGACGCCCATCAGCAGACCGGCAAAGGCAGCACGCGAAAATAGGCTGTTCATTCACTTCTCCTGTGATTCACTTATTGACCGCTGCCAGTAAAACGAACGGCGGCGATAGTTCACGATAGCCCACAAAGAGAAATATTTCAGTTAGGGTTAAACCTCGCCAAGGCTTCAAGGTCATAGGCTGCGCTCGACCGCGACGGGGAAGAAAGTCGCGGCGAAAGTTATTCATCTGCTTAAGAAAAAGGGGCACTACATGCGTTCGACCATAGGCGTACTGCTGGCAGTACTGATCACTCCATTGGCTCAGGCCGAGCTGATAGACGAAATTGCCGACCGGGGCGAATTGCGCATTGCCGTACAGGCCGATAACGCGCCTTACTCGTTCAAGGAAAACGACCGTCTGACCGGCTTTGAAATCGAGTTCGGCCAGGACCTGGCCCGTGAACTGGACCTGCGCGCCGAGTTTGTCGAGGCGACGTCAGCGGAAGTGCTGCCGGGCGTGGAAAGTGGCAAGTATGACGTTTCGCTGATCCCGTCGAACGAGTCGCCCAAGGCCGATGGGCCGTTTGACGTGAGCCAGGCATTTGGCGAAAAGAAACTGGTGATTCCGTTCCAGAAGGACAACCCGGCGTTCGAAAGCGCGGTGAACAATGCACTTGATCGCCTGAAGAACAGTGGCCGCACGGCGGAGCTGGAACAGAAGTGGTTCAGCAACCTGCAGGCAGATCAGCCAACGCCTGCTGCGCTTGCTCCAGCTCCAACTCACTGAACACCTGTACCCCTGCACGGCGCAGCAAGGCTGCGGCAACCCCTTCTCCTGGCACTTTCTTCCCACTGAAGGTGCCATCGTAGACCAACCGGTTGCCGCACGAAGGGCTACCCGCCTTCAGCACCGCCACCCGAATGCCATGGCGCCGCACCAGCGCCAGCGCCTGCTGCGCCCCGGCCAGAAACTCGGCACTGACGTCCTCACCGGTCACCGTCAACACCTGCGCCCCACCATCGAGCACCTGCGCGCCCTGGCCACCGGAGATCTCCGCCGGCGGGCGCGGTGTCGGCAAGCCGCCCGCCACCTCGGGGCACAGTGGCACCACACGCCCTTCGGCCTGCCACTGCTGCAACAAATCGGGATGCCCGCTGGCCCGGCCGTCATAGCGCACCGGCTGCCCCAGCAGGCAGGCGCTCACCAAGACCTTGGGCAGATCAGAACGGGTCATTGCCGCGGCGCCGGAACCAACCGGTCAACGATAGGCGCTCGCGCCCGGCCGGTAGCACCTCGTGCGGCACCTCACCGGACAGGAAGATCGCCAGGCAGCCCGCCACCGGTTGCACATCGTGCTCGACATCATCCGCCAGGAACATGCGCAGCTGCCCGCCGTCTTCCGGCTGCCAGTCTTCGTTGAGGTAAAGCACCGCCGACACCATGCGCCGGTCATCGTCGCGGAAGCGGTCCAGGTGCCGGCGATAGAACGCCCCCGGTGGATACAGGGCGAAGTGGCATTCGAAATCTTCAAGGCCCAGGAACAGGCCCTGGTTGATAGCCTGACGCAACTGGTCCATGGCCGCCAGGTACTGGTCGCATGCCTCAGCCTGGCCGGGGTCGATCCACTGGATCTGGTCACCGCGAATGCTCTCGCGCACCTCCTGGGCGTCGCCGCGCCCAACCCCGGCCGGGTTGAGTTCGCCTTCGGCATCACGCCGCCGGCATTCGGCCGCCAGCGCGCGCACCAGGTCGGCAGGCAGAAAGAGCGCCTGCTGCGACCAGCCATGGGTGGCCAGATCGTCGACGACGGCCGCAAGCATCGGGTTTTCAGGGGAGATGTGCATGGCGCGCATCATATCCATTCGCCCTGTCGGCGCACAGCGCCACTTGGCTGAGAAGCGTTCGGATTGCTCGACAAAACGGCGCCGGGCCTAGGACAATAGCCACCTGCCGACAGGAGTCCTGAATGCACCGTCTGTTTTCCCTGCTTCTGCTGATGATCTGCACCATGCCTGTCTGGGCAGACAGCCTCGATCAACTGTACAAGGCCGCCGGCTGGCCCGACCAGCGCGCCCACTTTTCCGATGCCGTGAGCGCCGCCCAACAGCGCTACCGCAATAGCCTGCCGCCTGCGGTTTACCAGGCGCTGGTCAACAACAGCAACCAGCGCTTCCAGGCCCAGGCAATGGATAACCGTGCCTTGGCCAAACTGCGCAGCACGCTAGCGAACCCGGCGCCGGCACTGGCCTTCTTCCAGTCGCCGCTGGGGCGCAAGATTGTCGCCGCCGAACTGCTGGCCACGCGCAAGGACCAGCTTGCCAAGAACGCCAAGGGCCTGCCGAAGATGCAGGCCAGCGACAACCGCATGCTGGTCATCGGCCACCTGGCCCAGGCCCTGCCAGCCCGCGAAGCCGGCGCCGAAGTCAGCCTGGCGATCGCCGGGGTGGCCGCCGACAGCCTGAGTTCGATGATCCCCGGCCTGTTCGGCGCCAGCCAGGCCCAGGGCCTGCTCGACGGCCAGCGCCAGCGTCTTATGGGGCAGATCGGCGAAGACTTGAACAACACCCTGCTGTACGTCTACCGCGACCTGTCCGACGACGAACTGGAAGAGTTCGCCACCTTCGCCGAGTCGCCAGACGGCAGGGCCTATTACCAGGCCGCTGTGGCTGCGGTGCGTGCCGGCCTGGCGGTGGGCCAGACCAGCGCCGACCTCAAGTGATCAGCCCAGGCGCTGCCTGATGAAGTCGAAGTAGCGCCGACGAATATCCGGCAGCTCGTTGGCCAGGTGATGGCGAGCTTCGGGCAACATCAGGATCTGCGGCTCGCTGAACTTCGCCTTGAGCACTTCGAGGTTGTGGGGCCAATCCACCGTACCATCCGCTTCCCCCTGCACGATCAAGGGCCGCCGCGCGCAGTGCGGCGCCGCCTCGATGCGCTTGACCCAAGCGATCAACGCGCCGACCCAGGCCGTGGGCAGCCGCCGCGGTTGCAGCGGGTCGGCTTCGAGGAAGGGCAGGAACGTCGGGTCGTTGGTGTTCTCGCTGAAGCGCCGCTCGATGCCGTTGACGAAGTGGCGCAGTACCCGATAGCTGAACTTCGACCAGCGCCACGAGCGCGGCCGCACCAGCGGCGCCAGCAGTATCACCTCGCCATCGATCGGGCTGCGGTCACCCTGGTGCAGCAAGTGGTCCACGGCGATGGCGCCACCGGTGCTCTGTCCGCAGAGGTGCCAGGGGCGTGGCAGTTCAAGGCCGCGCGCCTGTTCGAACAAGGCTTCCAGCACTTGCTGGTACACGGCGAAATCACTGATGCTGGCGCGCTCGCCACTGGACAGGCCGTGGCCTGGCAAGTCACAGCTGATCACTGCATAACCAAGCTTCAATGCCCACTCGATCACATGCCGATAAAGGCCCATGTGGTCGTAGTAGCCGTGCAGCAGAAACAGCGTCGCAACGGGCTTTTCCGGTAGCCAGACCTGCCCGACCAGCTCGAACCCCGCCGCCTGGAAGCCGCCCAGCCAGCTGTGCGCCGACAGGTTCAGGCCATAGAAGCGCTGATAGTCCTGCGCCTGCGTTGACAACGGCTGGCGTTTGGCCAATGGGGCGAGGCTGGGACGCAAGGTATCGGGGTGAAAGGCGGCGGGCATCGGGTACATCCAAGGCGAAGCGAGTATTGATCTGGGATATTCAGCTCTGGCCGGCGCCGTGGCAAGCTTGCTCACCTCGAACAGGCAGCATGGATCAGTGGTGGGCGCGGACAATTCATGAAGATTCGAAACATCAAACAGCTTTTGGCGGGCCTCGCACTGATAATCTGCACCCTGGTGCTCTGGCAGGCCTACACCACCTTCCAGTCTCGCTACCTGCGCCCGTTCGACAACCAGACCACACTGTTCGACGGCAGCCAGCTGCAACTGCCCCCCGAACTGGCCGGCCCCGGTCCGATCCGCGTGGTGCACTTCTGGGACCCGGCTTGCCCGTGCAACGTCGGCAACCAGCAGCACCTTGGCGACCTGATGACCCAGTTCGCAGGCCAGGGGGTGACCTTCCACGTCGTGCAGAGGCCAGGCAGCCACGGCCAGCTACCCGCCAACCTGAGCAGCCTGCAAGCCATCGCCCACTTGCCAGGCAGCGAACACCTGCCCGCCTCCCCCGCCGTGGCCATCTGGGACCGCCAGGGCAACCTCGCCTACTTCGGCCCTTACAGCGAAGGCGCGGTGTGCAACGCCAGCAACAGTTTCATCGAGCCGATCCTCAAGGCGCTGCTGGCTGGCCGCAGTGTCTCCGCCTCCAATACGCTGGCCGTGGGCTGCTATTGCCCCTGGGCCGGCTGACGCACACGCGCCGGATTGCCCATTACGGTCGCCCCCGCCGGCACATCACGGGTCACCACACTACCTGCACCCACGATGGCATCGTCACCAATGCTCACCCCCGGCAGGATGATCGCCGCCCCGCCGATCCACACGTTATTGCCAATGGTCACCGGCCGCCCGCTCTCCAGGCCGCTACGGCGCACCTCGGGGTCGAGCGGGTGGTCGGCCGTATAGATCTGCACGTTGGGGCCGATCTGGCAGTCGTCGCCGATACGTACCGGCACCACGTCGAGGATCACGCAGTTGAAGTTCATGAACGTATTGCGCCCGACGCTGATGTTGTAGCCGTAGTCGCAGTAGAACGGTGGGCGGATTACCGTGCCTTCGCCGACATGGCCGAAGTGCTCGGCCAGCAGGCCGTTGCGTGCGTCGTTGAGCAGCTCGACGCTGTTGTTGTAACGGTACATCCAGTGCTTGTTGGCGATCTGCTCGGCCTGCAGCTCGGGGCAGCCGGCGTGGTAGAGCTGGCCTGTGAGCATTTTCTGTTTTTCGCTGAGGGACATGGAAACTCCTGCCTGGGGACTATGCTCTGTTCGCGAATCCGTCGATGATCGGACCACAGTTTCCGCTCGAATGCACAAGGAGTCTCGATGAAGCGCAGCCTGACCCTGTTGGCCGTAGTCGTCGCCGTGGCCGCTGGTGCCGGTTACTGGTACGTACACGGCAAGTTGCCACAGCGCGAAGGCGACGTGGCCATGGCCGGCTTGCAGGCGCCGGTCAGCGTGCGCTACGACGCCCGTGGCGTGCCCCACCTGCAAGCGCAGAGCGAAACGGACCTGTACCGCGCCTTGGGCTACGTGCATGCCCAGGACCGATTGTTCCAGATGGAGATCATGCGCCGCCTGGCCCGTGGAGAGCTGGCCGAGGTGCTGGGCGACAAGCTGTTGCCCACCGATACCCTGTTCCGCAGCCTGCGTATCCGCGAACAGGCCGCGCTGATGGCTCAGCGCCAGGACCACCAGTCACCCGCCTGGCAGGCCTTGCAGGCCTACCTTGAGGGCGTCAATGCCTGGCAGGCCAGCCACCCCAAACCGCTGGAGTTCGACCTGATCGGCATCACGCCACGGCCGTTCACTGCCGAAGACACCCTGAGCATTGCTGGCTACCTGGCGTACAGTTTCGCGGCCGCCTTCCGCACCGAACCTGCGCTGACCTACATCCGCGACCAGCTGGGTCCGCAATACCTGAAAATCTTCGATCTCGACTGGCAGCCGCAGGGCGCACTGGGCACGCCACTGGCTGCGGCCGACTGGCAAAGCCTCGAAGCGGTGGCCCGCGCCAGCCACGAGGCCTTGGTGGAAGCTGGCATCCCGCAGTTCGAGGGCAGCAACGCCTGGGCCGTTTCCGGCAGCCGCACCCGCAGCGGCAAACCCTTGCTGGCCGGCGACCCGCACATCAGTTTTGCCGTGCCCGCCGTCTGGTACGAGGCCGAGCTGTCAGCACCAGGCTTCAACCTGTATGGCTACTTCCAGGCGCTGAATCCCTTCGCGATGCTGGGGCACAACCGTGACTTCGGCTGGAGCCTGACCATGTTCCAGAACGATGACGTCGACCTGATCGCAGAAAAGACCAACCCTGCCAACGCTGACCAGGTCATGGTCGATGGCCAGTGGCGCACACTGGAGAAGACCGAACAGCAGATTGCAGTCAAAGGCGAGCAACCGGTCACCATCAGCCTGCGCCGTTCACCCCACGGGCCGATCGTCAACGACGTCCTCGGCGCAATGGCCGGAACCACGCCCATTGCCATGTGGTGGGCGTTCCTCGAAACCGAGAACCCGATTCTCGAAGGCTTCTACCAGCTCAATCGCGCCGACACCTTGGGCAAGATGCGCGAAGCGGCGGCCAAGGTGCAGGCACCGGGGCTGAACTTCGTCTGGGCCAATGCCCGTGGCGATATCGGCTGGTGGGCGGCGGCGAAGTTGCCGATTCGCCCCGACGGTGTGAACCCGGCGTTCATCCTCGACGGCGCCAGCAGCCAGGCCGACAAACCCGGTTTCTACCCGTTCAGCGTCAACCCGCAGCAGGAGAACCCGGCCAGCGGCTATATCGTCTCGGCCAACTACCAGCCACCGGCCGTGGTGCCGATACCCGGCTACTACAACCTCCCCGACCGCGGCCGCCAGCTCGATCACCAGCTGGCCAACCCGGAAGTGAAATGGGACACCCAGAACAGCCAGGCGCTGCAACTCGATACGGCGAGCGATTATGGCCCGCGCACCTTGGCGCCCTTGTTGGCGACCCTGCGCCAGATCGCCCAGGGTGACGAGGAAAAGGAACTGGTCGAACAGCTTGCCGCCTGGCGCGGCGACTATCCGCTGGACTCCACCAACGCTACGTTGTTCAACCAGTTCCTTTACGAGCTGGCCTATGCCGCCTTGCATGACGAATTGGGCGACACCTGGTTCCCGGTACTGATCAGCACCCGCGCCATCGATGCCGCACTGCCGCGCCTGGCCGCCGACGCCGATTCGCCCTGGTGGAACACCCGCGGCGCGAGCCAGCGCACTGACCGCACCGCCATCGTGCGCGTGGCTTGGCAGAAGAGCCTTGGCCACTTGCGCAACACGCTTGGCAAGGACCCGGCCAGCTGGCAATGGGGCAAGGGCCATACCCTGACCCACAACCATCCACTGGGCGCGAAAAAGCCGCTGAACCTGCTGTTCAATGTCGGTCCGTTTGCCGCCCCCGGCACCCATGAGGTACCGAACAACTTGTCGGCGAAGATCGGCCCGGCGCCATGGCCGGTGACCTATGGCCCGTCGACCCGGCGCCTGATCGACTTCGCCGATGCCGGGCAGGCGCTGACCAGCAACCCGGTCGGGCAGAGTGGCGTGCCGTTCGACCGATATTTTGCCGACCAGGCCGAAGGGTATGTTGAAGGGAAGTACCAACGAGCGCAGATGGGCGTGATCCCGGCGCAGAGCACCCTCAGGCTTGTTCCCGGCACCCGTGAGTAATCTTGAAAACCCTTGAAACTTGCCGCAGAGACTTTTCCATATGCAAAAACACTTCATCGAAATCGACGGCGCACGCATGAGCTATGTCGACCAGGGCCAGGGCTTCCCGGTGCTGCTCGGCCATAGCTACCTGTGGTCGGCCGAGATGTGGCAGCCCCAGATCGAGGCCCTGTCACAACACTTCCGGGTCATCGTCCCCGAGCTCTGGGGCCACGGCGACTCCGATGCCCCACCCGCCACCACCACCGATATGAGCGCCCTGGCCCGCCAGCACCTGGCACTGCTGGACGCGCTGGATATCGCCAAGTGCCACCTGGTCGGCCTGTCGGTCGGTGGCATGTGGGGTGCTCAGCTGGCTATCGAAAACCCCGAACGGGTCGATCGCCTGGTGCTGATGGATACGTACCTCGGCGCCGAACCGGAGGCGACCCGGCTGAAGTACTTCGCCATGCTGGATGCGGCGAGTGAGGCTGGTTTCTTCCCGGACCCGCTGCTGGACATCATCGTGCCGATCTTCTTCCATGCTGGCGGGCAGACAGTGCCCGAAATTCGTGAAAGCTTTCGGGCGGCATTGAAGGCAAGCAGCGCCGAGGTGATTCACAACAGCCTGGACCCAATGGGACGGGTGATCTTCGGGCGGCTCGACCTGCTGGGGCGGCTGGGTGAACTGAAAGGTAACAAGACCATTGTGGTCTGTGGTGACCAGGACATTCCACGACCGCCTGAAGAGTCCAACGAGATGTCGCGGATCATTGGGTGCCTGGCGGCGCAGATTCCGTTTGCGGGACATATCTCCAGCCTGGAGAACCCCAAGGTGGTGAATGAGTTCTTGTTGAACTGGCTACCGCGCAATCCTTGAGATTGTCGACGCAGCCTGAAACTTTCCTGCAACAAGCTTCTCAAATCGCCTCAAACCATGACTTGCACGGCCATCACCAACAAGGACGATAACGATGAACAGCCCCTGCTCGCCTGATGCCAACGAACAACTGCTGTGGCTGCTGGCATTGCGCCGGGCGCTGGGCAACCCGCGCTGACCGGCTGCCAGCCACACACAAAAACGCCGACGCAAATGCGTCGGCGTTTTCATGAAGCCATCACACAATCAGAACGCAGGCAGTACCGCACCCTGGTACTTCTTGGCGATGAATTCCTTCACCTCAGGGCTGGTCAGCGCCTTGGCCAGCTTCTGGATGGCTTCGCTGTTCTTGTTGTCCGGGCGGGCTACCAGGAAGTTCACGTACGGCGAGTCGCTGCCTTCGATCACCAGCGCATCCTTGGCCGGGTTCAGGCCGGCTTCCAGGGCATAGTTGGTGTTGATCATGTCCAGGTCGACCTGGTCCAGCACGCGCGGCAGCATGGCCGACTCAAGCTCGCGGAACTTCAGTTTCTTCGGGTTCTCGGCGATGTCTTTCGGGGTCGCCAGGGCGTTCTTCGGGTCCTTCAGGGTGATCAGGCCAGCCTTCTGCAGCAGGATCAGTGCGCGGCCGCTGTTGCTGCCTTCGTTCGGGATGGCAACGGTAGCGCCGTCTTGCAGCTCGCTCAGGCTCTTGACCTTCTTCGAGTAGCCACCGAACGGTTCGACGTGCACGCCGACCACGGTTTCCAGGTGAGTGCCCTTGCCTTCGTTGAAGCTCTGCAGGTAAGGCAGGGTCTGGAAGTAGTTGGCGTCCAGGCGCTTCTGGTCAACCTGCACGTTCGGCTGCACGTAGTCGGTGAAGACCTTGATCTGCAGGTCCACACCTTCCTTGGCCAGGGTCGGCTTGATCAGCTCAAGGATCTCGGCGTGCGGAACCGGGGTGGCGGCAACCACCAGTTTCTCGGCGGCAGAGGCCAGGCCAGCAAACGACAGGGCGGCGGCCAAGGCAGTGGTCAGCAGGGTCTTCTTCATGGTGTTCCTTATTCTGGATCTGAGCCATCACGGATGGCGAATTCGGGTGCCCAACCGTTTCACTGGCGGGCGTGAGGCGGACAATACCGAGATTTTTTATTCCGTAACAATATCTTTTAATTAGCTGCTTATTCCAAAAGCAATCTGCCACCATCCAGTTTGCTTATTAGCTCGTCTAGCCTGAGGGGTTGAGCAGATCGAGGTCCTCCGGCAGCAGCTCGTCCCCGTCGTTCACCAACAACGCGAAGTGGATCACGTTCTCCAGTTCGCGGGTGTTGCCCGGCCACGCATGCGCTTCCAGCACCTGCTGCGCGGCCTCGCTGATCAGTGCCAGCGGGCGCTGCAGGCGCACGCTGTAGATACCTGCGAAGTACTCGGCCAGCGGCAGGATATCGCCCGGGCGTTCGCGCAGCGGCGGTAACTCCAGCGCGCCCTCGCGCAGGTATTGGTACAGGCGCTCGTTGAAGCGCCCAGCCTTCACCACCCGAGCCAGGTCGATGCTGGTCGCAGCCACCAGGCGCACGTCCACCGGCTGCGGTTGCTGCGCGCCGACACGGGTGACCTCACGATTTTCCAACGCCGCCAGCAGCTTGCCCTGGATCGCCAGCGGCAAGTCGGCGATCTCGTCCAGGTACAAGGTGCCGCCATTGGCCGAGCCGAACCAGCCGGCGCGGCTGCTGGCCGTGCCGCCCTGGCTGCCGGCGCTGTAGCCGAACAGCTCGGCGTCGGCATAGGTCGGGCTGATGGCCGCGCAGTTCACCGAGACGAACAGCCCGGGGCGGTCACTGGCCCGGTGGATCTGCCGTGCCAGCAGTTCCTTGCCGGTACCGGTCTCGCCGCGGATCAGCACCGGTACCGGTTGCGGCGCCAGCTGCTCCAGGGCCTGGCGCAACTGCTGCGAGCGCGGGTCGATGAATACCAGCGCCTTGGCACGGATGCTCAGGGGGCTCTTGTCCAGTTCAGGAAAAGTCAGCAGCGGCTGGTCGAACGGGTTTTGAATAGTCATGACGAACTCCCGCCCCTGGCCATCGGTGGCCGGGCGTCAGGCAAACGGTGAACGGTCGGGGCCGATCAGGCGCGGCGCAATGCGCGCTGCTCGACCCGGCTTTGCAGGCGATACAGGTAGGCGAAGCCTTGTTCCCAACGCTCGTGGCCGGACTTCACGTTGATGTGCCCGGCATTGCTCAGCAGGCCCGCCTCAGCGCCCCAGGCCTGGGCCAGGGACAAGGCACGCGGCACGCTCACTGCCGGATCGTTGTCGGAGCTGACCACCTGGCTGGGGAACGGCAGCGCCTGCAGCGGGATCGGCGCGAAGTTGCGCAAGGCCGGCGCGCAGGTGGGCCGCTCGACATCCGCCGGGGCCACCAGCAATGCGCCGCGCACCCGACGCAGCAGCGCCGGGCTGGCCTGTGCGGCCCAGTGAGCGACGGTGACACAGCCCAGGCTGTGAGCGATGAGGATCACCGGCGAGCGTTCGGCGACAATCGCCTGCTCCAGCGCTTGCACCCAGTCGCGGCGCTGGGGGTTGAGCCAGTCTTGCTGCTCGACCCGGGCACTGTTGGGCAGCGTGCGCTGCCAGTGACTCTGCCAATGGTTGTCTGGCGATCCTTGCCAGCCCGGCACAATCAGGTAACGAATCGACTCATTGCGCATGGGGACGCCTCCAGTAAGTTTGCGTGCTTGGGGACCAGTATAGGGACCCAGTTATATTCGTAAAGGAATAAGAAGCTATTTATTAATAACCAAAATAACATACGAATGACAGGCAAAAAAAAGGGCCAACCCCTGCCAAGAGATGTGGCCCCTGAGCACTTGCCTGAAGAGGGTGAAGATTACCGTGCAGTTATTACCGCCAGTTTGCTGATCCCGGCGCGCTCGATCGCCGCCATGGCCCGTGCCACTTCGCCATAGTTCACGCCATCGTCGGCCTGCAGCTGCACGCGCACGTCGGCGTCCTTGTCCTTGGCTGCCTTGAGGCGGGTTTCCAGCAGGTCTGGCTGGATCTCGTCCTTGTTGATGAACAGCTTGCCGCCACCGTCGATGCTCACCACCAGTGGGTCTTTCTGCTCCACCGGGGCCACGGCCTCGGTCTTGGGCAGGTTGATCGGGATGGCGTTGGTCAGCAGTGGCGCGGTGACGATGAACACCACCAGCAGCACCAGCATGACGTCCACCAGCGGCGTGACGTTGATTTCACTGAGGACTTCGTCGCTGTCCTGGGTCGAAAAGGCCATGTCAGGACGCCTCCTTCACCGGCTGGGTGAAACCGCCCTGGGCCTTGTGCACGGCCGGGTGCACCAGCACGCGGAAGGCACTCTTCTGCGCCAGGCTGTAGAAGTCGTGGGCGAAGTCATCGAGGTCGGCCGCAGTCAGCTTGAGGCGGCGCAGAAAGTAGTTGTAGACCAGCACCGCCGGTACCGCGACGGCGATACCCACACCGGTGGCGACCAGCGCCGCGCCGATCGGCCCGGCCACGGTTTCCAGGCTGGCGGAGCCGGCCGCGCTGATGCCCTTGAGCGCTTCCATGATGCCCCACACGGTGCCGAACAGGCCGATGAAGGGCGAGGTGCTGCCGATACTGGCGACCACAGCCAGGCCGGTTTCCAGCGAGCGGCGTTCACGCACGATCTGCTGGCGCAGGGCGCGTTCTAGGCGGTCCTGATGGTTGATGGCGTGGCTCAGGTCACTGGCGTGCGCTTCACCGACCGCAATCGCGGCATAGCCGGACTGAGCGACGCGGGCGGCCGGGCCAGGCAGCTCGTGGCTGATTTCTGCCGCCGAATCGAGGCTCGATGCGGCCCAGAATTGCTGGTGGAAGCGCTTGTCCTGGTTCTTCAGCCGTATGAACTGCGCGGCCTTGACCAGGGCCAGGCCCCAGGTGACGACGGAAAAACCGACCAGCAGCCAGATGACTGCACTTTCAACGGATTCGAGGGGGGATGCCAGCAGGCTCATGATGATGTCTTCCTGTGTTCTGCGAAAAAGTTAGCGAAGCTTGAAATCGATCGGCACGCTGACCCAGCCGGCCTGGGCCACGTCACCCTGCTTGGCGGGGACGAAGCTCCAGCGCTTGACCGCAGCCAGCGCGGCGGCGTCGAGGGCATCGCGGCCGCTGCTCTGCTGGATCTGGATCTGCCCCGGCTTGCCGCTGGGCAGCACCTCAACGCGCAGCAGCACGGTGCCTTCCCAGCCACGGCGCAGGGCCATTTGCGGGTATTCCGGCGCCGGGTTCTTCAGGTACGCGGCGTTGGCCGAGGGCGGCGTGACCGGTACCGGCGCGGGTGGCGCAGGCGGCGCCGGGGCCGCGACCGGAGCAGGCGGTGGCGCGTCGACCGGTTTGGGCTGGGGCTTGGGCGCTTGCTTGGCGATCGGTTTGGCCACTGGCTTAGGCTTGGGCTTGGGCTTGGCGGCCAGTTCGTCGATCACCGGCGGCGGCTCGGCCACCGGTTGCGCGGGCGCAGGTGGCGGCGGCTCCACAAGGGGCGGCGCTGGGGCGGCGAACTCGATGGTCATGGGTGGAATCTGTGGCGGCACCACGGGCAGCGCGGGCGTCGGCGCCTGGCTGACCCAGTAGGCGGCAGCGCCGTGCAGGGCCAGCACCAGCAGCCCCAACGCCAGCTTGTCACGGCGCTTGAGGCCGCTGACCGGGGTGCGCTGCAGGCGCAGCTGGCCCAGCGGCAGGCGAAGCGTCCGTCCCAGCTCGACCAGATCACCCGGGCTCGGGCGCGATGGCAGGTCGTAGGCCCTGACGGCCGACTGGACATTACCCATTGATCAAACTCCTGGGGTTCTTGATTCAGGTGTGTGGCTGAATCATCAGGGGCAGGGGCTTATCTCTTAAAGTAATGTTTAAAATTAAAGTTAGATCCTTTAGGAATATAAATTTCTAGAGAATGCCTCTAGACCACGGGGTTCGCGGGATGTGGCGATAGGGTGTCTGGCTGATGCTTTGTGGGCATATGAAATATTCTCGCAAGGCATCACATTGCCGCGAGGGCTGCGCCATCGATCTTGCGGGCAAAAAAAAGCCCAGGACCAGGCCCCGGGCTTTTTTCGCTCAAAGCGACTCAGATATCCGCCACCTTCTGCCACACCTTCGGCCGGAAGAACAGCGTCTCCCCTCGCGCCAGCCCGGTCAGGCTGTCGTGATCCTTGACCACCTCGGCTTCGATCAGCTCGCTCTGCCCTTCCACCTTCAGGGTCACCCGCGTAGTGGCGCCCAAAGGCCGGATATCACGCACCTCGGCCGCATGGTGGCCCTCGGTCTCATGCCGCGACAACGATACCTCGTGCGGGCGGAACAGCACATGGTGCCCCTCGCTCAAAGCCAGGCGGTTGGAATCACCAAGGAAGTGGTAGACGAAATCGTTGGCCGGCTTCTCGTACACCTCACCCGGTGAGCCGATCTGCTCGATCACACCCTTGTTCATCACCACGATGCGGTCGGCCACCTCCATCGCTTCTTCCTGGTCATGGGTAACGAAAACAGAAGTCAGGTTGATGTCCTCGTGCAGCCGCGCCAGCCAGCGGCGCAGCTCCTTGCGCACCTTGGCATCGAGCGCACCGAACGGCTCGTCCAGCAGCAGTACCTTGGGCTCCACCGCCAGGGCACGGGCCAGGGCGATACGCTGGCGCTGGCCACCGGACAGCTGCTCCGGGTAGCGGTCGGACAGCCAGTCCAGTTGCACCATGTTCAGCAGTTCGTGAACCTTCTCGGCAATCTTGCTTTCGCTAGGGCGCTCGCCCTTGGGCTTCATGCGCAGGCCAAAGGCGACGTTGTCGAACACGCTCATGTGGCGGAACAGCGCGTAGTGCTGGAACACGAAACCGACGTTGCGATCACGCACGTCATGGCCGGACACGTCCTCGCCATGGAACACGATGTTGCCCTGGTCCGGGGTTTCCAGGCCGGCGATGATGCGCAGCAGGGTGGTCTTGCCGCAGCCGGACGGGCCAAGCAAGGCCACCAGCTCGCCGCTGTTGATGTCCAGGTTGATGGCGTTCAGGGCCTGGAAGCTGTTGAAGCGCTTGCTGACGTTACGAACTTCGATCGACATGAATCATTCCTCCGCGGCGCTGTGGCGCAGGCGGTTAATACGGTTCTCGCTCCACTGCTTGAGCAGCAGGATGAAGAGCGCCAGGATCAGCAACAAGCTGGCCACGCTGAAGGCTGCGACGTGGTTGTACTCGTTGTAGAGGATCTCCACATGCAGCGGCAAGGTGTTGGTCACGCCACGGATATGGCCCGATACCACCGACACCGCGCCAAACTCACCCATGGCCCGCGCAGTGCACAGCACCACGCCGTAGATCAGGCCCCACTTGATGTTCGGCAGGGTCACGTGCCAGAACATCTGCCAGCCATTGGCGCCGAGCAGGCGCGCGGCTTCTTCCTCCTGCGTGCCCTGCTCCTGCATCAGCGGGATCAGCTCACGGGCCACGAACGGTACGGTGACGAAGATGGTCGCCAGGACGATGCCCGGCAGGGCGAACACGATCTGGATGTCATGGTCCTGCAGCCAGGGGCCAAACAGGCCTTGGGCGCCGAACATCAGCACGTAGACCAGGCCGGCGATCACCGGCGACACCGAGAACGGCAGGTCGATCAGGGTCACCAGGATGCTCTTGCCGCGGAAGCTGTACTTGCTCACGCACCAGGCGGCGCTGACACCGAACACCAGGTTCAGCGGCACCGAGATGACCACGGCGAGCAAGGTGAGCTTGAGCGCCGACAAGGCATCCGGCTCGAAGATCGCCTCGAAGAAGGTGCCGAAGCCGTTCTTCAGCGCCTGCGACACCACGATCACCAGCGGCAGCAGCAGGAACAGCGCGAACACCAGCCAGCCAAGGCCGATCAGGACGCGCCGCGAGGTGGCGCTGCCACGCCGGGCGGCGTTGGCGGCGGCGCTTGCACTCAGGGTTGAACTGGACATGCGGCCTCCTTCAAGGGGTTTCGATGCGGCGCTGCAACAGGTTGATCAGCAGCAGCAGGATGAAGGAAACCACCAGCATCAACACGCCGATGGCAGTAGCGCCCGTATAGTCGTACTGGTCGAGCTTGACCATGATCAGCAACGGCAGGATCTCGGTCTTCATCGGCATGTTGCCGGCGATGAAGATCACCGAACCGTACTCGCCAACGCCACGGGCAAAGGCCAGGGCGAAACCGGTGAGCCAGGCAGGCAGCAGCGCTGGCGCGAGGATATGGCGGAACACCTGCAACGGTTTCGCGCCCAGGCATGCCGCAGCCTCTTCGACTTCACGCGGGATATCCGCCAGCACCGGTTGCACAGTGCGCACCACGAACGGCAGGGTGACGAAGGTCAGCGCCAGGGTGATACCCAGCGGCGTGTAGGCGATCTTGAAACCGAGGTCGGTGGCGAACTGGCCAACCCAGCCCGCAGGCGCGTACAGGGCGGTCAGGGCGATACCGGCAACGGCGGTGGGCAAGGCGAACGGCAGGTCGATCATTGCATCGATGACCTTGCGACCGGGGAAGGTGTAGCGCACCAGCACCCAGGCCAGCAGGGTACCGATCACACCATTGATGATGGCGGCGAACAGGGCGGTGCCGAAACTCAGCTTGAGCGCGGCGATCACCCGCGGCGCGCTGATGACGTTCCAGAACTGCTCGAAGGTGAGCTGCGAGGCATGGATGAACATGGCCGCCAGCGGTATCAGCACGATCAGGCTGAGGTACACCAAGGTGTAGCCCAGCGTCAGCCCGAAGCCGGGTATGACGGGGGAAATGCGACGTGACATAAATATCCCTGGTTGAACGCACGAAGCCCCGGTTGATGCCGGGGCGGTGCAAGCGTCTGAATCCTGGGGCTGCTTTGCAGCCCCGCTTTTCCTTGGCCCTTACTGTGCCTGATAGATCTGGTCGAACACACCGCCATCATTGAAGAACTTCGGTTGTGCAGTCTTCCAGCCACCGAAGTCCTTGTCGATGGTCACCAGGTCCAGTTTAGGGAATTGCTTGGCGAACTCGGCAGCCACCTTTTCATCACGCGGACGGTAGAAGTTCTCGGCGGCGATCTTCTGCCCGGCCGGGCTGTACAGGTGCTTGAGGTATTCGGTGGCGATCTCGGTAGTGCCCTTCTTCTCGGCATTCTTGTCGACCACTGCCACGGGCGGCTCGGCGAGGATCGACAGCGACGGCACGACGATGTCGAACTTGTCGGCACCACCGTCTTCCTTCAGCGCCAGGAAGGCTTCGTTTTCCCAGGCCAGCAACACGTCGCCCTGGCCGTTGTTGACGAAGGTGATGGTCGAGCCGCGAGCGCCGGTATCCAGCACGGGGACGTGCTTGAACAGCTCCTGCACGTAGGCCTTGGCCTTGTCTTCACTGCCGCCGGTCTTCAGGCCGTAGGCCCAGGCGGCGAGGAAGTTCCAGCGGGCACCACCGGAGGTTTTCGGGTTAGGAGTGATAACCGAGACATCCTTCTTGATCAGGTCGCCCCAGTCCTTGATGCCTTTCGGGTTGCCCTTGCGCACCAGGAACACGATGGTCGAGGTATACGGGGTACTGGCGTTCGGCAGGCGGGTCTGCCAGTCGTCCGGCAGGGTCTTGCCGAGCTTGGCGATTTCATCGATGTCACCGGCCAGGGCCAGGGTCACTACGTCGGCGCGCAGGCCGTCGATCACCGCCCGGCCCTGCTTGCCCGAGCCACCGTGGGATTGCTGGATCTTCACCTTGTCGCCCGGATGGGCCTGCTGCCAGTGCTTGATGAACTCGGCGTTGTACTGCTGGTACAGCTCACGGGTCGGGTCGTAGGACACGTTCAGCAGTTCGTAGTCCTTGGCGATGGCGGAACCGGCAAAAACAGCACTGGCCAGGGCGGCGAGCGCATAACGGCGGATGGACATGGTGAAGCTCCCGATTGGCATTTTTCTAGTTTTGGATGTTGTAGCGCGAATCAGCCGGCCTTGTTGGCGGGCTGTTGCAGGCGGAACTTCTCCTTGCGTTCGATCTGCACGACCTGGGCGTTGTGCACGGTGATTTCCACCGCACCGAAACGCAGATCGCGCAAAGCGCTCTGGATCTCACGCAGAATGGTGGCTTCGTCCTGACCGTCGATGCTACGCAGCGATGCACTCATGCTCGTTCTCCTTGGAGTGAGGGTGCCGGGCATGGATTTGAAGGGGGTTATTGCCTGGCTTGAAGGCAATAGTAGTGAGGCGGAGTTATTCTTAAAAATACTGTTTAAGAATGTTTATATAACCATTTTTAAATCCGGGCACGACGCCTTTGTAGGAGCGGGCTTGCCCCGCTCCTACAGGGGATCAGTGTTGGGGCTTGGTCGTGTGCTCAGGCTCGCGGATCTTGTACCAAGCCACGTACAGCGCCGGCAGGAACAACAGCGTCAGCAGCGTTGCGCTGATGATGCCGCCAATCATTGCGTAGGCCATCGGCCCCCAGAACACCTCGCGGGCAATCGGGATCATGCCCAGGCTCGCCGCCGCCGCCGTCAGCAAGATGGGACGGCGCCGGTGGTTGGTCGCTTCCATGACCGCGTCCCAAGGGGAGTAACCCTGCGCTTCAAACTCGTCGATCTGCGTCACCAGGATGACTGAGTTACGAATGATGATGCCTGCCAGCGCCAGGATACCGAGGATCGCCACAAAGCCCATCGGCGTACCCGTTGGCACCAGCGCCAGCACCACACCAATCAGCCCCAGCGGTGCCACGCTGATCACCAGGAACAGTTTCTGCACGCTGTGCAGCTGGATCATCAGGAAGGTCGCCATGAGGAACAACATCAACGGGATGACCTTGGCGATCGGCCCTTGGGCCTTGCCGCTTTCCTCCACCGTACCGCCAGTGGCCACTTCGTAACCGACCGGCAGCTTGCTGGCGAACTCGTCGATGTTCGGTTTCAGCTGGGCCACCAGGTCGGTGGGCTGGATATCGCCGTTGACCGAGGCCTTGATGGTGATGGTCGGCTTGCGGTCACGACGCCACACCAGCGGCTGCTCCAGCTCGTAACGCACGGTGGCGAACGACAGCAGCGGAATCGAGGTGCCGTTGGGGGTGAGTATCTGCAGGTTCTGCAGGGTATCGGGCGAACCGCGCTCGCTGTCCTCGGCGCGGGCGACCACGTTGACCAGGTAGATATTGTCGTTGACCTGGGTGATATTCACGCCACTGACGATGCTGTTCATTACATTGGCCACGTCTTCCGACGACAGCCCCAGCTGGCGAGCCTTGTCCTGAGCGATTTCCACGCGCAGCACCTTACCCGGTTCGTTCCAGTCATAGATCATTTCGCCAATATGCTCGTTCTGGTTGAGCATGGTGGCCAGGTCGATGGCATGCTTGCGCACCTCATCGATACTGGCCCCGCTTACCCGGTACTGGATCGGCCGGCCCACCGGCGGCCCCATTTCCAGCGATTGCACGTTGGTACCGATGCCAACGAACTCTTCATGCAGGATCTTCTGCAAGCGCTCCATCATGCCTTGACGCTCTTCGAAGCCCTTGCTGACGATCACCAGCTGGGCGTAATACGGGTTCTGCAGCTGCTGGTCCAGAGGCAGGTAGAAGCGGATAGCGCCTTGGCCGATGTAGGTGCTCCAGTGCACCAGGTCGGGGTCGTCCTTTATGCGAGCTTCGAAGCGGTCGACCACCTTGCGCGTCTCCTCGATCGAAGCGTTTTGCGGCAGGTTCAGATCGACCAGGATCTCCGGGCGGTCCGAAGAGGGGAAAAACTGGTTCTGCACAAAGCGCATGCTGAACAGCGACAAGGCAAACAGCAGGATGGTGCCGATAATCGTCAGCCAGCGATGGCGCATGCACCACACCAGCCCCCCTTCGAACGCCCTGCCGACCCTCCCAGGCTCAGCTTCGTGGGCCTTGAGCTTGCTGCTGCTGAGAATGTGCACACCCAGCACCGGGGCGAAGAACACTGCCACGATCCACGACACCAGCAAGGCCACGGCAATGACCGCGAACAAGGTATAGGTGTACTCACCCGCGGAACTTGCATTGAGGCCAATAGGCACGAAGCCGGCCACTGTCACCAAGGTACCGGTCAGCATGGGGAACGCCGTCGAGGTATAGGCGAACGTGGCCGCCTGCTCCTTGCTCTCGCCCATTTCCAGGCGCGTGACCATCACCTCGACCGTGATCATCGCGTCATCCACCAGCAGGCCGAGGGCGATGATCAGCGCCCCCAGCGAAATCCGTTGCATGGTGATGCCGCTGTATTCCATGAACACGAACACCATCGCCAGCACCAGTGGAATCGAGCAGGCCACCACCAGGCCGGCGCGCATGCCCAGGCTGACGAAGCTCACCGCCAGCACGATCACCACCGCTTCGAACAGCGCGCTGGTGAAGCCGCCGACCGCCTGCTTGACCACCACGGCCTGGTCCGACACGGTGTGGACGCCAACGCCGACCGGCAGGTCCTGGATCACCCGGTCCATGCGCTTTTTCAGCGCCGCGCCAAATACCTGCATGTTGCCACCGGCCTTCATGCCGATGGCCAGGCCGATGGCGGTCTGGCCGTTGTAGCGGAACATCGGCGACGGCGGGTCGACATAGCCGCGCTGGATGTCGGCAATGTCGGCCAGGCGGAAGAAGCGGTCGTTGATCTTAAGGTTGACGGTCTGCAGATCCTTTTCCGAGGCAAACTGCCCGGTGGTGCGTACCGAAATGCGCTCGGGGCCTGCTTCGATCACCCCGGCCGGGGTCACCGCGTTCTGCTGCTGCAGGGCCTGCATGACCTGGCGCTGATCGATGCCCAGGGCTGCCAGCTTGCGGGTCGAGAAGTTCAGGTACAGCACTTCGTCCTGAGTACCGATGAATTCGATCTTGCCGATATTGGGCACATCGCGCACTTCTGCCCGCGCCTGCTCCACGTAGTCTCGCAGCTGACGCAGGGTCAGGCCGTCGGCGGTGAAGGCGTAGATCGTACCGAACACGTCGCCGAATTCGTCGTTGAACCCGGGGCCCTGGATACCCTGCGGGAACTGGCCGCGGATGTCCTGGATCTTCTTGCGCACCTGGTACCAGATTTCCGGGATGTCCTTGGCCTTGGTAGTGTCGCGCAAGTACACGTACACCGTGGATTCGCCCGGGCGGGTGTAGCTCTTGGTGTAGTCGAGGGAGTCCAGCTCTTCGAGCTTCTTCTCGATACGGTCGGTGACCTGGTAGAGGGTTTCGTCCTGGGTCGCGCCCGGCCAGCGGGTCTGGATCACCATGGTCTTGATGGTGAACGACGGGTCTTCCTCACGGCCGAGGTTGAAGTACGAAAAAATGCCCATCAGCAGGCCGACGAACATCAGGTACCAGACGAACGATTGATGCTTGAGTGCCCATTCGGACAGGTTGAAGCTTCCTTTCATTGCGCATCCTCGTCGAAGGTGACCTTCTGGCCAGGCTTGAGGCTGTTCACGCCCGCCGTCACCACACGCTCGCCAGGCTGCACGCCCGAAGCCAGGACGATGCTGTCGGCAGTACGATCGATCAGGGTGACGTCACGGGTGCCCACGGTCTTCTGCTGGGTGTCGATCACCCAGACCTGGGTCTTGCCGTCACGCTCCAACAAAGCACTCAACGGCAGCTCGCTGCGCGGGGACACTTGCGAACTCAGGATCACACTGATCGCAGTGCCCAGGTGGAAAGCGGCCGGTGTGCTCGCCAGTGTCAGTCGGGCGCGGCGGGTACGGGTGGCGGCATCGGCCTGGGGCTCCAGTTCGCGCAGGGAGGCCGTGGTGTTGATGGTCGGGTCGAGTTGCGAGGCGACGGTGAAGGTCAGGTCTTTGTTCAGCTGCTCGGCCAGGCCGATGGGCAAGTCGATCACAGCCTCTTTGACGTCCGGCCGGGCCAGGGTGACCACAGACTGGCCTGCGGTAACGGTTTGCCCGGCTTCAGCCTGCCAAGCCGTGATCACTGCGGCGTGGTCGGTGCGCAAGGTGCTGTAGTCGAGCTGGTCACGGGCCTGGCTAAGCGCAGAGCGCGCCTGTTCCAGCGCTGCGCTGGTGGTTTTCAGGTTGGTCTGGGCAATATCCAGCTGGGCCTGGGCGCCCACGCCACGGTCGTACAGCTGTTGCTGGCGGCGGGCATCGGCCTGGGCATTGATCCACTGCGCCTGCACCTTGGCCAGGTCGCCTTCGGCGGCGCGCAGCTGGTTCTGCTGGTCGGTGGGATCGAGCGTGGCCAGGGTGTCGCCCGGCTTCACCCGGGCGCCCACATCCAGCCAACGCCGGGCAATGCGCCCGCCAACCCGGAAGCCCAAGGTACTTTCGAAGCGCGCCTGGATAACGCCAGCGAAGCGGCCAAGCTGCGACTGCACCTGGGGTTCCACCTTGACCGACAGCACCGGCCGGATCGGCTCGGGCGCTTCTTCCTCGCTACCGCAGGCAGCCAGCAGCAGGCCGGCCGACAGTATCAGCAGGCGCTTCATAGCACCCCCCCCTTAGCCTTGGCATCGACCTTCTGTACCTGCATGCCGGGGTGCAGCAGCTGGCTACCGGCCACCACCACGGTCTCACCGGCCTTCAGGCCGCTGGCGACCACGATCTTGCCGGTCAGGTAGCGGCTGACTTCAACCTTGCGCAATTCGACCTTGTCGCCCTCGCCCACCACCCAGACTGCCGGCTCATGCAGCGCCTTGGTCAGCGCCGACCATGGCAGCTCGATGCTTGGCCGCCCCACCGCATTGGTACTGGCAGTGACCGGCGCGCCCAACTGCATGCCCGGTGGCACGTCCTTGAGCCCCACCTTGACCTGCACGGTGCCGCTTTGTGCCGACACGGTAGGGGTGATCTCGCGGACAAAGCCGTGAGCCTGGACCTTGGGGTCGTCCAGCAAGCTCACGATGACACCGACGTCGCTCGGCGGCGCCACCAACAGTGACTCGTAGACGTTGAACACCGCATCGCGGTCGCCGTCGCGGGCCAGGCTGAAGATCGGCATGGTCGCCTGCACTACCTGGCCGACCTCGGCCTGGCGCTCGGTGATCACGCCATCGGCTTCGGACACCAGCGCGGTGTAGCCCAGTTGCTCCTTGGCATCGGCCAGTTCCGCCTGAGCAGCCTTGAGCGCACTCTGGTCGCTGCGCAGCGCGGCCTCGGCGGAATCGTACTCGCTCTGGCTGGTATAGCCCTTGGGCAGCAGCTTTTGCTGGCGCACGAAGGCGGCGCTGGTCTGGGTGACCCGTGCCTGGGCAGCGAACACCTCGGCCTTGGCCGAGTCGACATTGTTCTGCAGGTCTTTTGGATCGAGCCGCGCCAACACCTGGTTAGCCTTCACGTGGTCGCCGACATCGACGCTACGGGAAATGATCTTGCCGCCCACACGGAACGACAGGTCGGTCTGCACCCGTGCCTGCACGTCGCCGGTCAGGGTGACCCTGGCAGCGAAATCGGTGGGAGAAACCTGTTGTACTCCAACCCTTGGTGGTGTTTCGGTGGTTTCTTCCTTGCTACAGCCTGACAACAGAGACAACAGCCCCAGGCAAACGACCAACAGTGGACGCATCAACGTCATGCAGGCTCCTTGCTTGCGCGCAAATGAATCGTGGAATGCGAGTGTCAGCGTAGTTCAGGGTTGGATAAACGGCACTGACTAGCGTCAGGTATGGGAGGGTGTTAGTGCATACCATGGCATTTTCGGCGCCTGTGAGACCGAGCGCCGCGCGCTTTCACAGGCGCTGAAGATGTTGAGGCAGGCACCAGACACCCCACAGAGCCAAAGCCCTGCAGGGTGCCCTCAAGATCAAGCCGAAGCGGTCACTTGGGTCGGGCGCTTGACCTGTGGCTGCGAGGCGTTGGCCGCCGCACCCTCTTCGATCGCCTGCTGAACCGCCCTGCGGCGGTTTTCTTCGGCCCGGCGGCTGAAGAACCAGACGAAGAAAGTCACCAACGACACCGACAGCAGGATCAGGCTGGCCACGGCGTTGATCTCCGGCTTCACGCCCAGACGCACCGCCGAGAAGACTTCCATCGGCAAGGTGGTCGAGCCAGGGCCGGATACGAAACTGGCCAGCACCAGGTCATCCAGCGACAGGGCGAACGACATCATGCCACCCGCCGCCAGCGATGGTGCGATCATCGGGATGGTGATCAGGAAGAACACCTTCCACGGCTTGGCACCCAGGTCCATCGCCGCTTCCTCGATCGACAGGTCCAGCTCACGCAGGCGAGCCGACACTACCACCGCCACATACGCTGCGCAGAAAGTGGTGTGGGCGATCCAGATGGTGACGATGCCACGCTCCTGCGGCCAGCCAATCATCTGCGCCATGGCCACGAACAGCAGCAACAGCGACAGACCAGTGATGACCTCGGGCATGACCAGCGGTGCGGTGACCAGGCCGCCGAACAGCGTGCGGCCCTTGAAGCGGGTGACCCGGGTCAGCACGAAGGCCGCCAGGGTACCCAGCGCCACTGCAGCCACCGCCGTGTAGCAGGCGATTTCCAGCGAGCGCATCACCGAACCCATCAGCTGCGTGTTGTCGAGCAGGCCAACGTACCACTTCACCGACCAACCACCCCACACAGTCACCAGCTTGGAGGCGTTGAAAGAGTAGATGACCAGGATCAGCATCGGCAGGTAGATGAACAGCAAGCCGAGCACCAGCATCAGCTTGGAGAAACTGAAGCGTTTCATGCGCGGCCCTCCATCTCTTTGGCCTGGCTACGGTTGAACAGCAGGATCGGCACGATCAGGATCGCCAGCATCACCACCGCCAGGGCGGATGCCACCGGCCAGTCACGGTTGTTGAAGAATTCCTGCCACAGCACTTTACCGATCATCAGGGTTTCCGGGCCGCCGAGCAGTTCAGGAATCACAAACTCGCCCACCACCGGGATGAACACCAGCATGCAGCCGGCGATGATGCCGTTCTTCGACAGCGGAACAGTGATCTTCCAGAAGCTGTTGAAGGTGCTCGACCCCAGGTCCGAAGCAGCTTCGAGCAGGCTCTGATCGTGTTTCACCAGGTTGGCGAACAGCGGCAGGATCATGAACGGCAGGTACGAATAGACCACACCGATGTAAACCGCCAGGTTGGTATTGAGGATCTGCAGCGGTTGGTCGATCAACCCGGTCCACAGCAGGAAGCCGTTGAGCAGCCCGTTGTTGCTGAGGATGCCCATCCAGGCATAGACGCGGATCAGGATCGCGGTCCAGGTCGGCATCATGATCAGCAGCAGCAGGACCGTCTGGGTCTCCTTCTTGGCGTTGGCGATGGCGTAAGCCATCGGGTAGCCGATCAGCAGGCACAGCAGGGTGCTGAAGAAGGCCATCTTCAGCGAGCCCAGGTAGGCCGAGATGTACAGCTCATCCTCGGTCAACAGGCCATAGTTGGCCAGGTTGAGCACCAACTGGATCTTGTCTTCAACGTAGGTGTAGATCTCGGTATACGGCGGGATCGCCACGTCGGCTTCGGCGAAGCTGATCTTCAACACGATGAAGAACGGCAGCATGAAGAACAGGAACAGCCAGATGAACGGCACGCCGATCACCAGGTGCCGCCCCTCCGGGATAAGGCGCTGGAAGGCTCGCTTGAGCTTGCGAGCTTTCATGACCGTAGTACCACGCCGCTGTCGTCTTCCCACCACACGTACACTTCATCGCCCCAGGTCGGGCGGGTGCCTTGGCGTTCGGCGTTGGCGACGAACGACTGGACGATCTTGCCGCTCGGCAGTTCGACGTAGAACACCGAGTGGCCGCCCAGGTAGGCGATGTCGTGGACCTTGCCGCGCGACCAGTTGTGCTCGCAGGTAGGCTGCTGGGAGGTGACCAGCATCTTTTCCGGGCGCAGGGCGTAAGTGATGTGCTTGTCTTCCACCGATGTGGTGATGCCGTGGCCAACGTAGATCTTGCGCTCCAGCTCCGGGCTGGCAATGATCGCGTGGCCTTCGGCGTCGTCGACCACTTCACCGTCGAACAGGTTGACGTTACCGATGAATTCGCACACCAGGCGGCTGGTCGGGGTCTCGTAGATATCCACCGGCGAGCCGATCTGGGCGATCCAGCCCAGGTGCATGATGGCGATGCGCTGGGCCATGGTCATGGCCTCTTCCTGATCGTGGGTCACCATCACGCAGGTCACACCTACGCGCTCGATGATTTCCACCAGTTCCAGCTGCATCTGCGAACGCAGTTTCTTGTCCAGCGCGCCCATCGGCTCGTCGAGCAGCAGCAGCTTGGGGCGCTTGGCCAGGGAACGGGCCAGGGCCACCCGCTGGCGCTGGCCACCGGAGAGCTGGTGCGGCTTGCGCTTGGCGTATTGGGTCATGTGTACCAGCTTGAGCATCTCGGCCACGCGGGCGTCGATCTCGGCCTTTGGCATCTTGTCCTGCTGCAGGCCGAAGGCGATGTTCTGCGCCACGGTCATGTGCGGGAACAGCGCGTAGGACTGGAACATCATGTTGATCGGCCGCTCGTACGGCGGCATGTCGGTGATGTCGACGCCGTCGAGGAAGATCCGCCCTTCAGTCGGACGCTCGAAGCCGGCCAGCATACGCAGCAAGGTCGATTTGCCGGAACCGGAGCCACCCAGCAGGGCGAAGATCTCGCCTTTGCGGATTTCCAGGGACACATCGTCCACGGCGACCGTTTCGTCGAACTTTTTTGTAACCCGGTCGATCTTGACCAGCACCTGCTTGGGTTGCTGGCCACCCTCGAGGGCTTTTTTATAGGCACCGGAGGCAACTGCCATGAGTGAAACTCCCAACAAGATTTTTGTGCCCGCGCGGCCTGTGTTCAGGTACCGCAGCGGGTCTGGATAATTACTTGCCCGACTTGACCTTGGTCCAGCTACGGGTCATCAGACGCTGCACCTTGGGCGGCAACTCTGAGTTCACGAACATCTTGTCCAGCACTTCCTGCGGTGGGTAAACCGCAGCGTCAGTCCTCACGGCCTGGTCCATCAGGTCGCCAGCCTTGGGGTTCGGGTTGGCGTAACCGACGTAATCACTGACCTGGGCGATAACCTCAGGTTTCAGCAAATAGTTGATGAAGGCGTGGGCCTCCTTGAGGTTCTTGGCGTCCTTGGGGATCGCCAGCACGTCGAACCAGAGGTTGCCGCCTTCCTTGGGAATGGCGTAGGCCAGGTTCACGCCCTTCTTCGCTTCTTCAGCGCGGGCCTTGGCCTGGAACACATCACCCGAGAAACCTGCCGCGACGCAGATGTCGCCGTTGGCCAGGTCGGTGATGTACTTGGACGAGTGGAAGTAAGTCACGTACGGGCGCACGGCCAGCAGCTTCTGCTCGGCCTTGGCGTAATCCTTGGGGTCGGTGCTGTTGGGGTTGAGCCCCATGTAGTTGAGCACCGCCGGGAGCATTTCGTCCGCCGAGTCGAGGAAGGCCACTCCGCACTTGGAGAGCTTCTTCATGTTCTCGGGTTCGAACAGCACGGCCCAGGAGTCGATCTTGTCCACGCCCAGCGCGGCCTTGACCTTGTCGACGTTGTAACCGATGCCGTTGGTGCCCCACAGGTAAGGCACGGCGTACTGGTTGCCCGGGTCGTTCTTTTCCAGGCGTTTCATCAGCGCCGGGTCGAGATTGGAATAGTTGGGCAGCAGGCTCTTGTCGAGCTTCTGGAACGCGCCCGCCTTGATCTGCTTGCCGAGGAAATGGTTGGACGGCACCACCACGTCATAGCCGGTATTGCCGGCCAGCAGTTTGCCTTCCAGGGTTTCGTTGGAATCGAAAACGTCCTGCACGGGCTTGATGCCCGTTTCTTTCTCGAAGTCCGCGAGGGTATTCGGGCCGATATAGTCCGACCAGTTGTAGAAGTGCACCGTAGGCGCCGCTTGGACGCTGCATGCCAGCGTCAGGCCCGCTCCAGCCATCAAGGCCTTGCGTAAAACAGAAATAGACAAGTGGGTGGTCCTCACTATCAGTGCCTGGGTGACGGCGTACTTATTGGGTACAAGCGTTGCCCCGCGCACAAAACCGGCGCGCAACTTACCTGCGCAGCTTCGATGCCGCAATCAACAATTGCCATTCACTGGTTCTGGGCCGGAAAACCCCGGCCCAGAGGTCATGCATCGGGGTTATTTGCCCGATTTGATCTTGGTCCAGCTACGGGTGATGTCACGCTGAACCTTGGCATCCGGTGCGGCGATGGCATACAGCTGTTTCTTCACGTCAGCTGGCGGATAGATGCTCGGGTCGCTGGTGATGGCCTTGTCGACCAACGGGGTAGCGGCCTCGTTGCCGTTAGGGAAGCGTACGGCATTGGTGATCTCGGCCATGACTTCCGGCTGCAGCAGGAAGTTCATGAACTGGTAGGCGGCATCTTTATGCTCGGCATCTTTCGGGATGGCGACCATGTCGTAGAAGGTACCGGCACCTTCTTTCGGAATGATGTAATCCACTTTCACCTTGTCGCCAGCTTCGTGGGCACGGGCCTTGGCCTGCTCGACGTCACCCGAGTAACCGACGGCCACGCAGATGTTGCCGTTGGCCAGGTCGCCGATGTACTTTGACGAGTGGAAGTAGGTGATCGAAGGGCGGACCTTGAGGAACAGCTCCTCGGCGGCCTTCAGGTCTTCCTTGCTGGTGCTGTTGCTTGGCTTGCCCAGGTAGTGCAGCGCGGCCGGCAGCATTTCGGTCGGGGCATCCAGGAAGCTCACGCCGCAGCTCTTGAGCTTGGCGATGTTCTCAGGCTTGAACACCACGTCCCACGAGTCGATCTTGTCCACGCCCAGCGCGGCCTTGACCTTCTCCGGGTTATAGCCGATGCCTATCGAGCCCCACATGTACGGGAATGCGTGCTTGTTGTCCTTGTCGCTGGCGTCGCCAACGGCCTTGAGCAGGTCCTTGTCGAGGTTGTTCCAGTTGGTCAGCTTGGAACGGTCCAGTTCCTCGTAGACGCCGGCCTTGATCTGCTTGGCCAGGAAGTTGTTCGACGGCACGACGATGTCGTAGCCCGACTTGCCGGCCAGCAGCTTGGCTTCCAGGGTTTCGTTGCTGTCGAAGACGTCGTACTTGACCTTGATACCGGTCTGCTTTTCGAACTTGGCGATGGTGTCCGGAGCGATGTAGTCCGACCAGTTGTAAACGTTCAACACTTTGTCTTCAGCCTGAACAGCGGAGGCCATGGCACCCATCAGGGCGGCGGCCAGCAACGTTTTGCCCATTTTATTCATGCGTAATGCTCCAGAATTTTTATGTTAGCAACTGTCCAGCAGCCAGAACCCACGGTGCAGAGCGCGCGGCGACTGAAACAACCGCTAGTCTGGCAAGTTACAAGGCTCTGTTTCAAGGAAAGCAGGGCCTTGTAACGACTTAATGTCACATCGCTAGCCTAGCAAACGCTTATCGAATCGCCTCAAGGGTCAAATCGAGGCATTTGCGCGCCTTTTCCACCAGTTCATCCACTTCGGCATGGCTGATCACCAGCGGCGGGGCGATGATCATGGTGTCGCCCACCGCGCGCATGATCAGGCCGTTCTCGAAGCAGAAGTTGCGGCACACCATGCCCACACCTTTGCCCTCGTAACGGCTGCGGGTCGCCTTGTCCTTGACCAGCTCGATGGCACCGAGCATGCCCAGGCCGCGCACCTCGCCCACCAGCGGGTGGTCCTGCAGCTCACGCAGACGTTTTTGCAAGTAAGGTGCCACTTCCGTGCGCGCCTTCTCGACGATCTTCTCGTCACGCAGGATGCGCAGGTTTTCCAGGCCCACCGCAGCCGCCACCGGGTGGCCGGAATAGGTGAAGCCGTGGTTGAAGTCACCACCTTCGCTGATTACCTTGGCCACCTTGTCACGCACGATCACACCGCCCATGGGGATGTAACCGGAAGTGAGGCCCTTGGCGATGGTCATCAGGTCGGGCTTGAGGTCGTAGTAGTCGGAGCCGAACCACTCGCCGGTGCGACCGAAACCGCAGATCACTTCGTCGGCGACGAACAGGATGTCGTACTTGGCCAGGATCTCCTTGACCTTCGGCCAGTAGGTTTCTGGCGGAATGATCACCCCGCCGGCGCCCTGGATCGGCTCGGCGATGAAGGCAGCGACATTGTCTTCGCCGACTTCCAGAATCTTCTTCTCCAGCTGCTCGGCAGCCCATACCCCGAACGCGTCCGGGTCCATGTCACCGCCTTCGCCGAACCAGTACGGTTGTGGAATATGCACGATGCCCGGGATCGGCAAGCCGCCCTGCTCATGCATGCCACTCATGCCACCCAGGCAAGCACCGGCGAAGGTGGAGCCGTGGTAGCCGTTGATGCGGCCGATGATGGTCTGCTTGTGCGGCTTACCCTTAAGCGCCCAGTAGTGGCGAACCATGCGCAGCACGGTGTCGTTGCCTTCGGAGCCGGAGCCGGTGAAGAACACATGGGTCATGCCTTCCGGCGCCACCTCGGTGATCGCCTTGGCCAGCTCCAAGGCTGGCGGGTGAGCGGTCTGGAAGAACAGGTTGTAGTACGGCAGCTCACGCATCTGCTTTTCTGCCGCCTGCACCAGTTCTTCACGGCCATAGCCGACCGCCACGCACCACAGGCCGGCCATGCCGTCGAGGATCTTGTGCCCCTCGCTGTCCCACAAATGCACACCCTGCGCCTTGGTGATGATGCGCGGCCCCTTCTCCTTCAACTGCTTGTAGTCAGAGAAGGGGGCAAGGTGGTGCTCGCCGCTCAGGGTCTGCCATTCACGGGTTTGCGGGTTGTTGACGCTCATGTGCCTCTCCATTTTCCGGCGGCCGCACCAGCGGCCTCAGGGTTGATCAGACAGCGAATAACAGGAATTCACGCTCCCAGGAGCTGATGACGCGCTTGAAGTTCTCGTGCTCAGCGCGCTTGGTGGCGACATAGCCGGTGATGAACTTCTTGCCCAGGTACTGCACCAGGGCACCGCTGTTTTCCATGCGTTCGAGGGCGTCTTCGATAGTCAATGGCAGGCGCAGGTTACGGCGCTCATAGCCTCGGCCCTGGACTGGCGCACTGGCGTCGATGCCCTCGACCATGCCGATATAGCCGCACAGCAGGCTGGCGGCGATGGCCAGGTAAGGGTTGGCATCGGCACCCGGAAGGCGGTTTTCGACACGACGGTTCTGCGGGCCGGCATCCGGTACGCGCAGGCCGACGGTGCGGTTCTCCTCGCCCCACTCGACGTTCACCGGCGCCGAGGTGTCGGGCAGGAAGCGGCGGAACGAGTTGACGTTGGGGGCGAACAGCGGCAGCGCTTCGGGGATGAACTTCTGCAGGCCACCGATGTGGTGCAGGAACAGCTCGCTCATGCTGCCATCTTCATTGCTGAAGATATTCTTGCCGGTGGCCACGTCGACCACGCTCTGGTGCAGGTGCATGGCGCTGCCCGGCTCGCCGGTCATCGGCTTGGCCATGAAGGTGGCGGCCACGTTGTGCTTGAGCGCGGCCTCGCGCATGGTGCGCTTGAACACCAGGATCTGGTCGGCCAGGTGCAGGGCGTCGCCATGACGGAAGTTGATCTCCATCTGCGCCGTGCCGTCTTCGTGGATCAGCGTGTCGAGGTCCAGGCGCTGCAGTTCGCACCAGTCATAGACGTCTTCGAACAGGGGATCGAATTCGTTGGCGGCTTCGATCGAGAACGACTGGCGGCCGGTTTCCGGGCGGCCAGAGCGACCGACCGGCGGCTGCAGCGGGAAGTCAGGGTCTTCGCTGCGCTTGGTCAGGTAGAACTCCATCTCCGGCGCGACGATCGGCTGCCAGCCCTTGTCGGCGTAGAGCTTGAGGACTTTCTTCAGTACGTTGCGCGGCGACAGTTCGACCGGGTTGCCCTTCTTGTCGTAGGTGTCGTGGATCACCTGGGCGGTCGGCTCGATGGCCCACGGCACCAGGAATACAGCGTCCTGGTCGGGACGGCAGATCATGTCGATGTCGGCCGGGTCGAGCAGGTCGTAATAGATGTCATCGTCGACATAGTCGCCGGTCACGGTCTGCAGCAGCACGCTCTCGGGCAGGCGCATGCCTTTTTCGGCGATGAATTTGTTGGTCGGCGATATCTTGCCGCGAGTGATGCCAGTCAGGTCGCTGATCAGGCATTCGACTTCGGTGATCTTGTGCTCTTTCAACCAATCGGTGAGCTGGTCGAGGTTGTTACTCATAAATACCTCAGGAGGTAAGGTGGTCCGCGCTCTGATTCTGGAGGGAGTAGATTGCTAAAGCAAAAACCCACGCGCAGGCGCACTGTGGATACACTGAAGTCAAGCGTGTCCGTAGTGAGATCAAAGGGCAGATATACGAGAAGAGCAACGAAAAAGCGTTACGAGGTGTGGTCCATATGCGCAAAACGTCAATTATTGCGGCCATGCAGGCTACAACTCGACTGATGCGTGCGGGAACGGCAGGGATACCCGACAGCACTGCACAGGCAGCGCGCTCAGGTCGCGACAAGCGGACCATGTGACCCTCGTATTATTGTGTTTTGGGTTGAGTCCGAGCTTAGCCTTGTTAATTTTTTTACACAACACCTCCGTAAAAAATAAAACACGGCGTCTTGGAGATAGCCCTTTGTGAGGGAAATAGCGGATAATGGCACGCCCCGATATGCAGCAAATCTGCCGTCGATGTGCCATTTCGAGGCATCATGGGGTTGGCTTGACATCAGTTTGTCTTTTCGATTGACTGGTCCTGCAAGCCCCCCTTGATTGATATTTTTAACAACAAAGGTGTTGCATCATGTCGGTACCCCCGCGTGCCGTTCAGCTTAACGAAGCGAACGCGTTCCTTAAGGAACATCCTGAGGTTCTCTACGTTGACCTTCTGATTGCAGATATGAATGGTGTGGTGCGTGGTAAGCGCATTGAGCGCACCAGCCTCCACAAGGTTTACGAGAAAGGCATCAACCTGCCTGCCTCCCTCTTCGCCCTGGACATCAACGGTTCCACCGTTGAAAGCACCGGGCTGGGCCTGGACATCGGCGATGCTGACCGCATCTGCTATCCAATCCCCGACACGCTGTGTAATGAGCCATGGCAAAAGCGCCCGACCGCGCAGCTGCTGATGACCATGCACGAACTGGAAGGCGAGCCGTTCTTCGCCGACCCGCGCGAAGTACTGCGTCAGGTGGTGAGCAAATTCACCGATATGGGCCTGACCATCTGCGCCGCGTTCGAGCTGGAGTTTTACCTGATCGACCAGGAGAACGTGAACGGCCGTCCGCAGCCACCACGCTCGCCAATCTCGGGCAAGCGCCCACAGTCGACCCAGGTGTACCTGATCGACGACCTCGACGAATATGCCGATTGCCTGCAGGACATCCTGGAAGGCGCGAAAGAGCAAGGCATCCCGGCTGACGCCATCGTCAAGGAAAGCGCCCCGGCGCAGTTCGAAGTCAACCTGCACCACGTTGCCGACCCGCTCAAGGCCTGCGACTACGCGGTACTGCTCAAGCGGTTGATCAAGAACATCGCCTACGACCATGAAATGGACACCACCTTCATGGCCAAGCCCTACCCGGGCCAGGCAGGCAACGGCCTGCATGTACACATCTCCGTGCTGGACAAAGATGGCAACAACATCTTCACCAGCGAGGATCCCGAGCAGAACGCCGCGCTACGTCACGCTGTCGGCGGTGTGCTCGAGACCCTGCCTGCGTCCATGGCGTTCCTCTGCCCGAACGTCAACTCGTACCGCCGCTTTGGCGCGCAGTTCTACGTGCCGAATGCGCCGAGCTGGGGCCTGGACAACCGTACCGTGGCCCTGCGGGTGCCAACCGGTTCTGCAGATGCCGTGCGCATCGAGCACCGCGTAGCCGGCGCCGACGCCAACCCATACCTGATGATGGCTGCCGTGCTGGCAGGCGTGCACCACGGCCTGACCAACAAGATCGAGCCAGGCACGCCAATTGAAGGCAACTCGTACGAGCAGCTGGAACAGAGCCTGCCGAACAACCTGCGCGATGCCCTGCGCGAGCTGGACGACAGCGAGATCCTGAACAAGTACATCGATCCGAAGTACATCGACATCTTCGTCGCGTGCAAGGAGAGCGAGCTGGAGGAGTTCGAGCACTCGATCTCCGACCTCGAGTACAACTGGTATCTGCATACCGTGTAAGCAAAAACGCCGCCCCTAGGGGCGGCGTTTTTCATTCCAGCCCGCGAAGAGGCCGGTACAGGCTTACAACGATTTCTCGAAAATCTTCGAATTGCGCTGGTAGTTGTACAGCGAAGCCCGCGCCGCCGGCAGCCGCTCTACGCCGCTAGGCGCAAACCCGCGTTCACGGAACCAGTGCGCCGTGCGCGTGGTAAGCACGAACAAAGTAGCCAACCCCATCTGCTTCGCCCGCCCCTCGATGCGTTCGAGCAGCTCGTCCCCGCGCCCGCCATGGCGGTACTCCGGGTTCACCGCCAGGCACGCCAGTTCTCCCGCTTGGGAATCGGCAATCGGGTACAGCGCCGCACAGGCGATGATCATGCCCTCGCGCTCGACCACGCTGAACTGCTCGATCTCACGTTCAAGCACCTCACGCGAACGACGCACCAGAATGCCCTGCTCCTCCAGCGGGCTGATCAGCTCCAGCAAGCCACCGACATCATCGATGGTCGCCTCGCGCACCACTTCGAACTGCTCCTGCGACACCAGCGTACCGCCACCTTCGCGGGTGAACAGCTCGGTCAGCAGCGCACCGTCCTCGGCATAACTGACGATATGGCTACGCGCCACACCACCTTTGCAGGCCTCGGCAGCGGCATCCAGCAGCTCGCCCTGGTAATCACTGCCCAGGCGCGCCAGGTGCGGGGCGATCTGCTGCGGGCGCAGTTCCCGCACCAGCTTGCCGTTCTCGTCCAGCAGGCCCGGCTCGGCACCGAACAGCAGCAGCTTGTCGGCGCCCAGCTCGATGGCCGCGCGCGTGGCGACGTCTTCGCAGGCCAAATTGAAGATCTCGCCAGTGGGCGAGTAGCCCAGCGGCGACAGCAGCACGATGGAGCGCTCGTCGAGCAGGCGGCTGATGCCCTTGCGGTCGACCCGACGCACTTCGCCGGTGTGGTGGTAGTCCACCCCTTCAAGCACGCCAATCGGCCGTGCGGTGACCAGGTTGCCGGAGGCCACGCGCAGGCGTGAGCCCTGCATCGGCGAGGCGGCGATGTCCATCGACAGGCGCGCCTCGATGGCCAGGCGCAAGGCGCCGACGGCGTCGATCACGCAGTCCAGGGTGGCGGCATCGGTAATGCGCATGCCCCGGTGGTAGTGCGGGGTCAGGCCGCGGTCAGCCAGGCGGCTCTCGATCTGCGGGCGCGAACCATGCACCAGCACCAGGCGCACACCCAGGCTGTGCAGCAGCACCAGGTCGTGGACGATATTGCCGAAATTCGGGTGTTCAACCCCATCGCCGGGGAGCATCACCACAAAGGTGCAGTCGCGATGGGCATTGATGTATGGGGAGGCATGACGTAGCCAGTTGACGTATTCGGGCATGACAGGGCCTGTGGATAAAGTGGACGGAGAACGGTGAATCACACGGCGTTCAGGATCATCGTCGGAACAGGCTTGCGGTCACGCGCGCTCTCCTCTAGGCAAGAACGAATCAACAGGGTGAACGTTTAATTCAGGCAGTAGTGCCGGATCAGGTCACGCAATAGACGCACGGTAGGCTCGATTCGTGACATTTCAAGGTATTCGCCGGGCTGGTGGGCGCAGGCGATGTCGCCGGGGCCAAGCACGATGGTCTGGCAACCCAGCTGCTGAAGATAAGGCGCTTCGGTACCGAACGCCACCGCTTCGGCCCGATGACCGGTAAGGCGCTCCGCCACTTGCACCAGCTCGGCATTGGCGGCCTCCTCGAAGGGTGGCACCTCAGGGAACAGCGGTGCGTAGTCGATACGTACCTCATGGCGCTCGGCCACCGGCTGCAGCTTGCCGCGAATGGCGGCCCGCAGCTGTTCGACATCCATGCCTGGCAACGGGCGCAGGTCGAACTCCAGGGCGCACTGGCCGCAGATGCGGTTGGGGTTGTCACCGCCATGGATGCAGCCGAAGTTCATGGTGGGCGTAGGCACGGTGAACTGCGGGTTGCTGAAGGTTGCCTGCCACTGCCGGCGCAGGCCCATCAGCTCGCCCATCACCTCGTGCATGGCCTCCATCGCGCTGCGGCCCAGGCTCGGGTCGGACGAATGGCCGCTGCGCCCGAGGATATCGATGCGGTCCATGAGGATGCCCTTGTGCATGCGGATCGGCCGCAAGCCCGTGGGCTCGCCGATCACCGCCGCGCGGCCGAGCGGCTGGCCGGCAGCGGCCAGGGCGCGGGCGCCGGACATGGAGCTTTCTTCATCGCAGGTGGCGAGGATCAGCAGCGGTTGCTTGAAATCGTGCTCCAGCAGCGGGATCACCGCTTCGATGACCAAGGCGAAAAAGCCTTTCATGTCGCAACTGCCCAGGCCGACCCAGCGACCGTCTGCCTCGGTGAGCTTGAGCGGGTCGCTGGACCACAGCTGTTCGTCGTAAGGCACGGTGTCGCTATGACCCGCAAGCACCAGGCCGCCAGGGCCGCTACCGCGACTGGCCAGCAGGTTGAACTTGCCGGGGCTGACCTGCTGGATGTCACAGCTGAAGCCCAGATCGCCCAGCCAGCCAGCCAGCAGGTCGATAACCTGACGGTTGGACTGGTCCAGTGCGGGTTGGGTGCAGCTGACCGAGGGCGCGGCGATCAAAGCGGCAAACTGGTCTTTCAACGTCGGCAACGGCATGCGCATACTCCTCGGAAGCGTTGCCCATCATAGGACTATCCGCCGTCTGGAATAAACCGTTGCCGGCCGACTCCTGTAGACTGCCCTGCAACGACGCCCTCTTTCGAGCCTGTGATGCACAAAGAAACCGAACTTAAGCTCCGCGCCAGCCGCGAGACCCTGGCCGCCCTGCGCGAGCACCCCCTGCTGAAAAAGCGCAACAAGTCCGGCTGGCAGACTCGCGAGCTGCTCAACCAGTACTTCGACACCCCCGAGCGCGAACTCTCCGCCGCCCGTGTCGCCCTGCGCCTGCGGCGTGACGGCGAGGAAGTCATCCAGACCCTGAAGTGCCGCGGCCAGAGCGTCGCCGGTCTGTCCGTGCGCAACGAGTACGAATGGCACCTGGACAAGGTCAAGCTCGACCTGAAAAAGCTCGACGCCACCTGCTGGCCTGAGCAACTGGCCGAGCTGGACAAAAAAACCATCAAGCCGCTGTTCACCACCGATTTCACCCGCGAATACGCCGAAATCAGCTGGGGCCGCGGCAAGAGCAAGGTCGTGATCGAGGCCGCGCTGGACCAAGGCTTCGTGATCGCTGGCAAGCGCAAGGAAGAGATCAGCGAGCTGGAGCTGGAACTGCGCGAAGGCGCCCCTGAAGCGCTGCTGGAGCTGGCCGCCGAGCTGGCCGCGAGCCTGCCACTGATGCCGTGCGACATCAGCAAGGCCGAGCGCGGCTACCGCCTGCTGGAGCCGGACAGCTACGAGCTGGGCCTGCCTTCCACCGAACTGGACGCCGAAATGGCCGTGGACGACGCGTTCACCGCGCTCGCCTGGCAGCTGCTGGGCAGCAGCCAGCGCCTGGCCGAGCAGTACCGCCACAATGGCCACTGGCGCCTGCTGCAGGACTGGGTACAGTGCCTGGCCGAACTGCGTGCACTGGTTGCCAGCCTGGGCCAGGCCGCACCACGCGCGACCACCCGCGAGTTGCGCGCCAGCCTCGATGCGCTGCTGGAAGACTGGCGCCCGCTGGTGCAGGCCGGCAACGACGACGAAGACATCCGCCGTGCCGCGCCCGAGCAGTTCATCGAAGAGCTTGAAGACGTACGCTGGGGCCAGTTCTCCCTGGAAACCTCGCGCTGGCTGCTGGCCCGTGCCTGGACCGTGGAGCGCAAGGGCCGCGGCGAGCGCCAGGGCAAGGCGCAGCTGGCCAGCTGGCTGGCGCACCTGCTGGGCGAAGAAGGCCGCTCGCTGAAGCTGCCGCTGTACACCCAGCGCCCGGAAGACCTGGCCGAACAGCTGCCGCGTATCGAACAGCTGCTGGCCTGGCTGCACCATGCCCGCCAAGTGCTCGAAGCGCCGCAGATGGACCGCCTGTACGGCGACCTGAAGAAGCTGCATGAACTGGCGGAACTGCCACTGGGTGAAGAACCTGATGAACTGCTGGAAGCGCGGATCGAGCAGGCTCGGGTAGTTGATCAGAGCCGGGGCTGGAAGCACCTGCTCAAGGCCTGATACCGCGTCGCCTGCTTCGCGGGCATGCCCGTTCCTACAGGGCTACGGATTTCCCGGTAGGAGCGGGGTTGTACCGCGAAGGCCTCACCTCGATAGCGGCAGGCTGGTGGTAGACTTGATCTCCGACAGCGCCACGATCGAGTTCACTTCCTGAATACCTGGCACGTTCGAAAGTTTTTCGAAGAAGAAGCGCTCATAAGCCTCGATATCCGAGGTGACGATGCGCAGCAAAAAGTCCACCGCCCCCATCAGCACATAGCACTCCAGCACCTCCGGAAAGCCGCGGATCGCCTCGGTGAATTCGGTGAAGTTTGAGCGGCCGTGAGCGTTGAGTTTCACCTCGGCGAAGATCTGCGTATTCAAGCCGACCTTCTTGCGGTCCAGCAGGGTCACCTGCCCACGGATCACCCCCTCCTCTTTCAAACGCTGAATCCTGCGCCAGCAGGGTGATTGCGACAGCCCCACTCGCTCGGCGATCTGCGCACTGGACAGCGATGCGTCTTCTTGCAGGAGCTCGAGAATGCGCCGGTCGTAGGCATCCAGTTCGCCTTGCATGAATAATTCTCCAAAATATCTTTATGCGAATTGATCAATCTGTAACACCCGTAATTCGATGGAATCATAGCGAAAAAATACCGGCTTCGACGTGCAAGAATTTCTCCCACATTCGCGGAGACCCAGCATGAATGCACTCGAACGCCCCCTGCCCCGCAGCGATGCCTGGGCCGCCAGCGCCAGCCACAGCACCGTACGCTATCGCCTGCAGGCCGAAGCCGAGCCGGATACCCTGTGCCGGGTGCTCAACCTGTTTGCCTTGCAGTTCCTCACGCCGCACAGCGTGCAGGTCAGCCAGCAGGAAGACTGGCTCGACATCGAGGTCGCCATCGGCGGGTTGAGCTGGCACCGGGCGCAAGTGATTGCGCAAAAACTGCGCAATCTGGTGTGTGTCGGAGAGGTGAGCCTGGAAAACCTGGCGCGATTGGAGTTGGCGGTGATCTGAAGCCAGGCGGCGCAAAATCCCGAAATCCTTTCCCGAGCCTCGCTCCGCCAGGCACGGCTAGCCTTGACCCAGGACTCCCCCAAGGCACGGACGCCGCCGATGTTCACTCTCAACGAGCAATCCCTCGATCTCAAAAGCCTGCTGGATGCCTTGCAGGCCGACCAGCGCCTGACCGCCACCGATTCATGCCAGGTTCGCGAACAAGCGTCCCGTTACAGCGCTCACCACCCGCTTGAAACCATCGCGGCCCTGGGCCTGGAAGATCGCTGCCAGCCTGGCCAGCTGCTGAACCTGGACGCCCTCTGCCAATGGCTGGCACAAAAGGTCGGCCAGCCTTACTTGCGCATTGACCCCATGCAACTCGACCTGGCCCAGGTCAATGGCCTGATCTCCCCAGCCTTCGCGCAACGCCACGGCATCCTGATCGTGGCCAACGACGCCAACGCCATCACCGTGGCCAGTGCCGAACCCTACCAACAGCTGTGGCAGGCTGACCTCGCGCGTAGCCTGGGCAAACCGATCCGCCGCGTGCTGGCCAGCCCGCTGCAGATTCGCCAACTGGGCCAGTCGCTGTTTCGCCTGGCCCACTCGGTACAAGGTGCGCAGCACCAGCAAGCAACCAGCCTGGGCGAGCTCGAGCACTTGCTTGAGCTCGGCAAACGGCAAGCAGAGGCAACGGCCGATGACGCGCACATCGTGCATATCGTCGACTGGCTGCTGCAGTACGCCATCGAGCAACGCGCCAGCGATATCCATCTGGAGCCACGCCGTGATCAAGGCCACCTGCGCTACCGCATCGATGGTCTGCTGCACACGGTCTACGCCTTCCCGGCCAGTGTCACCCTGGCCGTGGTCAGCCGCCTGAAACACCTGGGCCGCATGGATGTAGCCGAAAAGCGCCGCCCGCAGGACGGTCGGGTGAAGAGCAGCCTGCCAGGCGGCAGCGAAGTTGAGCTGCGCCTTTCGACGCTGCCGACGCCCTTTGGTGAAAAACTGGTGCTGCGCTTGTTCGACCCGCGCCAGTTGCAGGAGGACTTCGATCAATTGGACCTGGAGGGCGAGCCACTGGCCCAATGGCAAACGCTGCTGCAGCGCCGCCAAGGCATCCTGCTGGTCACCGGGCCTACCGGTTCCGGCAAGACCAGCACGCTCTACGCCAGCCTCAAGCAGCTGGCCACCCCGCAGGTCAACTTGTGCACCATCGAAGACCCGATCGAGCGGCTGGAGCCGGCGTTCAACCAGATGCAGGTGCAGCCAGCCCTGGGCCTGGGCTTTGCCGATGGCGTACGCACCCTGCTACGCCAGGACCCGGACATCATCATGATCGGTGAAATCCGCGACCGCGAGACCGCACTGGTGGCGGTTCAGGCTGCGCTCACCGGGCACCTGGTGCTCTCGACGCTGCACACCAATGACACCTGTAGCGCCATTACCCGTCTGCTTGAGCTGGGTGTGGCCGATTACCTGATCCGGGCGACCCTGGTCGGGGTCATGGCCCAACGCCTGGTGCGCTTGCTCTGCCACGCCTGCCAGGGCCGCCCATCGAACGATCCATGCCAAGTCTGTCGAGGCACCGGCTACCTTGGCCGTACCGGCTTGTTCGAACTGCTGATCCCGAGCGAAAGCCTGCGTGCACGGATAGGCACCTGCAACGATCTGGCCGAGCTGCAACGGCAGGCTCTAGCTGAAGGGTTACAGGATTTACGCAGCTGTGGGGAGGCAAAAGTGGCCCGTGGGCTGACCCGTTCCGAGGAGGTGCTACGGGTCTGTTCGTGAGCAAAAAACCCTTGTATTCAAGGAACTTACGCCCATTTTGCGGGATCAAAACGACCATTCCCAACCCTCACCCTTCGAGGTGTTTCATCATGCGTCTCAAAACTGCCATCGCAGCTGCTGCCCTGCTTTCGCTGCCTGTTGGCTCTGCCATGGCCGATACCTTCTGGCGTAACGTAATGACTTCCGGCGCCACCACGGCGTCGAGCTACATCACTTCGCACGACCACAAGCTGGTGCTCGCGGCACAGGATGACGCCGGCAGCTTCGTCGCCAGCGAGGGCGCGATTCGCGGGCCGTTCCTGGAGCAGGCACTGCAACAGGTGCGTGCCGAGAACCCAGGGATGCAAGCCTCGGACATGGATCTGGCCAACGCCATCCTGGCCAAGAACGCGGTAGCTGAGTAAGGCCTGGGGCGCTCTGCGCCCCCAGTTTTTCAGCGGTAAGCCTCTACCGGCACGCAAGCACAGAACAGATTCCTGTCCCCATACACGTTGTCGACCCGGTTCACCGCTGGCCAGTACTTGTGCAGGCGCACATGGGCACTGGGCGCAACCGCCTGCTCCAAGCTATAAGGCCGATTCCAGGGTGCCAGCACATCGGCCAGGGTATGCGGCGCATGCTTGAGCGGGTTGTCTTCCGCAGGCCAGTTCCCCTCCTGCACCTCGGCAATCTCTGCGCGAATCGCCAGCATCGCTTCGACGAAGCGATCCAGCTCGGCTTTCGACTCGCTTTCGGTGGGCTCGACCATCAAGGTCCCCGGCACCGGGAATGACATGGTCGGGGCATGGAAGCCATAGTCCATCAGGCGCTTGGCGACGTCCTCCTCGGTAATGCCGGTCTGCGCCTTGAGAGGGCGCAGGTCGAGGATGCATTCGTGCGCCACGCGCTGGTTGCGCCCGCGGTACAGCACCGGGAACGCACCGCCAAGCTGGCTGGCCAGGTAGTTGGCCGAGAGGATCGCCACTTCGCTGGCATCAGCAAGCTGCGGACCCATCATGGCGATGTACATCCAGCTGATCGGCAGGATGCTCGCGCTGCCCCAGGGCGCGGCGCTGACCGCAGTGTTGTTCGGATCCAGGCCGGGAACGGGTACGACCGGGTGGCTGGCGACGAACGGCTTAAGATGAGCGCGGATGCCGATTGGCCCCATGCCTGGGCCGCCACCGCCATGGGGGATGCAGAACGTCTTGTGCAGATTCATGTGCGAAACATCGGCACCGATATCCGCAGGTCGCGCCAGGCCGACCTGAGCGTTGAGGTTGGCACCATCCATGTACACCTGGCCGCCGTGCTGGTGGACCACCTCGCAAATCTCGCGGATGCCTTCTTCGTACACACCATGGGTCGAGGGATAAGTGACCATCAGGCACGACAGCCTGGCCCCGGCGGCATGTGCCTTGGCCTTGAGGTCTTCGAGGTCGACGTTGCCAGCATCATCGCAATCGACAATCACCACCTCCATGCCCGCCATCTGCGCCGAGGCCGGGTTGGTGCCATGTGCCGACGATGGGATCAGGCACAGCGTGCGCTGAGGCTCATGACGGCTGCGGTGATAACGGGTGATGGCCATGAGCCCGGCGTATTCACCCTGGGCGCCGGAGTTGGGTTGCATGCAGATGGCATCGAAGCCGGTAATGGCGCACAACCAGCCTTCCAGTTCATCGATCATTGCCTTGTAGCCGGTGGCCTGTGCGGCGGGCGCAAAGGGGTGAAGCTGGGCGAAAGCAGGCCAGGTGATGGGGATCATTTCGCTGGTGGCGTTGAGCTTCATGGTGCAAGAGCCGAGCGGGATCATCGACTGGTTCAGTGCCAGGTCCTTGTTTTCCAGCTGCTTGAGGTAGCGCAGCATCTCGGTTTCACTGTGGTGCAGGTTGAACACCGGGTGGCTGAGGAACGGCGTGCGGCGCACCAGCGCAGCGGGGATGCCTTCGGGCAGCGCGTGCTGGTCGAGCGCGGCGATATCCAGGCCGTGATCGACACCCAGGAAAATATCGAACAGCCGCAGCACGGTGGCTTCGTTACAAGTTTCGTCCAGGCTCACGCCCAGATGGCCGCGCCCCAGAATGCGCAGGTTGATGCGGGCGGCCTCGGCACTTTCGATGATCGCCGCCTGAGCGCCGCCGACGTCCAGGGTCAAGGTGTCGAAAAAGTGCTGGTTGACGCGCTTGATGCCTTTGGCCTCAAGGCCTGCAGCCAGCACGAAGGTCAGCCGATGCACCCGCTGAGCGATGCGTTGCAGGCCTTGCGGGCCGTGATACACCGCATAGAAACTGGCGATGTTGGCCAGCAGCACCTGGGCGGTGCAGATGTTGGAGTTGGCCTTTTCCCGGCGGATATGCTGCTCGCGCGTCTGCAGGGCCATGCGCAGAGCCGTGTTGCCACGAGCATCGCGGGATACGCCAATGATGCGCCCGGGCATCGCCCGCTTGTAGTCGTCACGGCAAGCGAAGTAGGCCGCGTGCGGGCCACCGTAGCCCATCGGTACGCCGAAGCGCTGGGTCGAACCCAGCACCACATCGGCTCCGAGCTCACCGGGCGGAGTCAGCATCACCAGACTGAGCAGGTCGGCGGCCACACAGGCCACGGCCTGCTGGGTGTGCAACTGGTCAATCAATGGCCGCAGGTCGCGCACTTCGCCGTGAGTGTCCGGGTATTGCAGCAGGGCACCGAATACCTGATGTTTGGCAAGGTTGTCCACAGTGTCGATGATCAGCTGGAAACCGAAGCCTTCCGCGCGGGTTTTCAGTACCGACAAGGTCTGTGGGTGGCAGTGCTGGTCGGCAAAGAAGGCGTTGCTCTGGTTGCGCGCCACTCGCTTGGCCAGGGCCATGGCTTCGGCACCGGCCGTGGCTTCATCGAGCAACGAGGCATTGGCCAGGGCAAGCCCGGTGAGGTCGATGACCATCTGCTGGAAGTTGAGCAGCGCCTCCAGACGGCCTTGGGCGATTTCCGGCTGATAGGGCGTGTAGGCGGTGTACCAGCCGGGGTTTTCCAGCACATTGCGCAGGATGACCGTGGGCGTGACGGTGCCGTGGTAACCCATGCCGATGAGGCTGGTCCACACCTGGTTCTGCTCGGCGTAGCCGGCGAGCTTGGCCAACGCAGCCTGTTCATCCAGGGCCGGCGGCAGGTCGAGGGCGCGGTTGAAGCGGATGCCTGGCGGCACGGTCTGCTCGATCAGCTCGCTGCGGCTGTTGAGGCCGAGGGTGCTGAGCATTGCCTGCTGCTCCGAGGCATCGGGCCCCAGGTGGCGGCGCAGGAATGGGTTGAGCTCTTGCAGTTGATGCAGGGATGGCGACTGGGACATGTCGACGCTCTCTTCCTAGACCAGGTCTCATGGAGACTTATAAGTCTAGGAAGGATTGCCGATTCTGCGGGGAATCTTGCGTTTGCAGGCCCGGCCCTTTCGCGGGGCGAGCCCGCTCCTACAAGTCATAGACAGCCCCGCGAGCGGATGCTGTCCCTGTAGGAGCGGGCTTGCCCCGCGAACCAGGCGACGCGGTCTTACTCGCCGATCAGTGCCTGATAGCCAGCAGCGTCCAACAGCTTGTCCAGCTCCGACTTATCGCTTGGCTTCAGCTTGAAGATCCACGAATCGTAAGGTTCTTCGTTGAGCAGCTCCGGGCTATCCGCCAGTTCTTCGTTGACCGCGATCACTTCACCGGCAACCGGGGCGTAGATGTCGGAGGCAGCCTTGACCGACTCGACCACGCCGGCAGCGTCGCCAGCGCCGAACACCTTGCCGACTTCGGCCAGCTCGACGAACACCACGTCACCCAGTGCTTGCTGGGCGTGGTCGCTGATGCCGACGGTGACGGAGCCATCAGCTTCCAGGCGCGCCCACTCGTGGCTTTCGGCGAAACGCAGGTCGGCGGGGATATTGCTCATGTCTTGAATTCCTCGTTTGGGTCAGCGGTTCGGCCCGCCGTTGAATGTTCAGATCAAAATCTTGCCATGGCGCACGAAGGTCGGTTTGACCACCCGCACCGGGTACCATTTACCGCGGATTTCGACCTCGGCGCGGTCCCCGGTCGCCATGGGCACGCGCGCCAAGGCGATGGATTTGCTCAGCGTAGGCGAGAAACTACCACTGGTGATCTCCCCTTCGCCAATCCCGGCTACACGCACCACCTGGTGGGCACGCAAAACGCCGCGTTCTTCCAGCACCAGGCCAACCAGTTTTTCCTGCACACCCCGCTCGATTTCCGCCAACAGGCTGGTACGGCCGACGAAGTTGCGCGCAGCCGGCTCCCAGGCAATAGACCAGCCCAGGTTAGAGGTCAGCGGGGTGTGGCTTTCATCGATATCCTGGCCGTACAGGTTCATGCCCGCTTCCAGACGCAGCGTGTCGCGCGCGCCCAGGCCGCTCGGCGCGATGCCGGCGCCAACCAGGTCGTTGAAGAACGCTACGGCCTCATCACCCGGCAGGATGATTTCCAGGCCGTCTTCACCGGTGTAGCCAGTGCGGGCGATGAACCAGTCACCTTCGGCAATACCTTCGAACGGGCGCAGTTCACGGATCAGCGCGGCGCGGGCCGGGGTCAGCAGCGCGGCGACTTTCTCGCGGGCATGGGGGCCCTGGATGGCGAGGATGGCGAGGTCAGGGCGAACGTCGAACGTGACGCTGAAACCGGCACTCTGCACCTCCAGCCAAGCGATGACCTTCGCCCGAGTGGCCGCGTTGGTGACCAGGCGGTAGCCGCTTTGGGTGCGGTAGACGATCAGGTCGTCGATGACTCCGCCGTCTTCGCTGAGCAACGGGCTGTACAGCGCCTTGCCGGTGCCGTCGAGACGGGCCACGTCGTTGGCCAGCAGACGTTGCAGCCAGCGTGTGGCGTCGTCGCCGGTGATGTCGATGACCGTCATGTGGGAAACATCGAAGACACCGCAGTCGCTGCGCACCTGATGGTGCTCCTCGACCTGCGAGCCATAGTGCAGCGGCATGTCCCAGCCGCCGAAATCGACCGTCTTGGCACCGAGCGCCAGGTGCAAGTCGTACAAAAGCGTGCGCTGTCCCATGGGTTTCTCCTTCCGGGCGTGGCGAAGCGGCGGCGGTCGATGACGTTTAATCGTCAGCTCTTCTTGTAGGACCCGCCGCGCGAATGCCGCGCATTGTAGCCGCAAGGGCGCAAGCTGGCATCCTCAGTGACTGTGACCCGGACGCCGAGCGGAACGGCGAATCAGCCCGATGACCGGCAGCAGCCCTACCAGCACCAAGGTCAGCGCCGGCAACGAGGCGCGCGCCCATTCGCCTTCGCTGGTCATCTCGAACACCCTGACCGCCAGTGTGTCCCAGCCAAACGGGCGCATCAGCAAGGTGGCGGGCATTTCCTTGAGCACGTCGACGAACACCAGCAACGCAGCGCTCAAAGCCCCGGGCACCAGCAGCGGCAGATACACCTTGAAAAACAAACCCACGCCACCGACGCCAAGACTGCGCGAAGCCTCCGGCAATGAGGGCCGAATACGCTCCAGGCTGCTCTCCAATGGGCCATAGGCCACGGCGATGAAACGCACCAGATAAGCCAGCAGCAAGGCGGCCAGGCTGCCCAGCAGCAGAGGCTTGCCCGCACCGCCCAACCAGGTCGACAGCGGAATGACCAGCTGATTATCCAGATAACTGAACGCCAGCATGATCGACACTGCCAGCACCGAGCCGGGCAAGGCATAGCCCAGGTTGGCCAGGCCAACGCCGGCACGAATGCCGCCCGTCGGCGCCTGACGGCGGGCGAAGGCCAGCAGCAGGGCCACGCAAACGGTGATCAGAGCGGCCATGCCGCCCAGGTACAAGGTATGCAGCACCAGGCCGACATACCGATCGTCCAGATCATGCCGACCGCGCTGCCAGAACCACACCAGCAACTGCAGCAGCGGAATGACAAATGCGCAGGCGAACACCAGCAGGCACCAGCCGCTGGCGAGTAGCGCTTTGACCCCACGCAAGTGATAGAGCGCCTGCCCACGCGGGCGCTCGTTGCCACTGCGGGTTGCGCCGCGGGCGCGGCGCTCGCCGTACAGCACCAGCATCACCGCCAACAGCAGCAGGCTGGCCAGCTGGGCCGCGCTGGACAGGCTGAAGAAGCCGTACCAGGTCTTGTAGATGGCCGTGGTGAAAGTATCGAAGTTGAACACCGACACTGCACCGAAATCGGCCAGGGTCTCCATCAGCGCCAAGGCGATGCCCGCACCAATCGCTGGCCGCGCCATCGGCAGGGCCACCCGCCAGAAGGCTTGCAGGGGCGACAGGCCCAGTACCCGCGCGGCCTCCATCAAGCCCTTGCCCTGGGCCAGGAATGCCGTGCGCGCCAGCAGGTAGACGTAGGGGTAGAACACCAGCACCAGGACGATGATCACCCCACCGGTCGAGCGTACCCGCGGCAGGCGCATCGGCCCGAACACTTCGCGCAGGGCGCTCTGTACCGGGCCGGAAAAATCGAGCAGGCCGACGAAGACGAAGGCCAGCACGTAGGCAGGGATGGCGAACGGCAGCATCAGCGCCCAGTCGAGCCAGCGTCGGCCGGGGAACTCGCAGAGGCTGGTCAGCCAGGCCAGGCTGACGCCGAGCAGGGTGACGCCGATCCCGACGCCGACCACCAAGGTCGCGGTATTGCCCAACAGGCGACCCATCTGGGTGTCGAGCAGGTGCGACCAGATCTGCAGGTCGATGGACTGCCATGACAGCAACAGCACGCTCAGGGGCAGGAGGACCAGGGCGGCTGTCAGGGTGACCGGGAGGTACCAGCGGCGCTCGGAGGTGTGGGGCAAGATGCTGTTCTCGACTCAGTTCCAGCCGGCCCGATCCATCAGGCGAATGGCCTCGGCCTGACGCTTGCCGGCCACTTCCACTGGAATGCTGTCAGCCTTGAAGCTGCCCCAGGCTGCCACTTCTTCCGACGGTTTGACCTTCGGGTTGGCCGGGAACTCTTGGTTGATGTCGGCGAACAGCTTCTGCGCCTCCTCGCCAGTCATCCACTCGACCAGCTTCTTGGCGGCTTCCGGGTGCGGTGCATGCTTGGTCAGGCCGATGCCCGACAGATTGACGTGCACGCCACGATCACCCTGGTTGGGCCAGAAGATCTTGACCGGCAGATTCGGGTTCTGGGCATGCAGGCGGCCGTAGTAGTAAGTGTTGACCACGCCCACATCGCACTGGCCGGCTTCGATGGCCTGGATCACCGAGTTATCGTCGGAGAACACATCGGTGGCCAGGTTGCCGACCCAGCCTTTGACGATCTGCTCGCTCTTGGCCTCGCCGTGGTTCTCGATCAGCGTGGCGGTCAGCGACTGGTTGTACACCTTCTTCGCGGTGCGCAGGCACAGGCGGCCTTCCCAGTGCTTGTCGGCGAGGGCTTCATAGGTGGTCAGCTCGGCCGGCTTGACTCGCTCGGTGGAGTAGACGATGGTCCGTGCACGCAGGCTCAGGCCGGTCCAGTCATGGGACGAAGCGCGGTACTGCGGGGGGATGTTCTGGTCGATGATGTCCGACTTGATCGGCTGCAGGATCCCCATCTGCTCAGCTTGCCAGAGGTTGCCGGCATCGACGGTGAGCAGCAGGTCAGCCACACCGTTTTCGCCCTCGGCCTTGATGCGCTGCATCAACGGGGCTTCCTTGTCGGTGATGAACTTGACCTTGACCCCGGTCTTGGCGGTGTAGGCATCGAATACCGGCTTGATCAGCTCGTCGATGCGCGAGGAGTACACCACCACTTCGTCGGCCGCCTGGGCAGTGCCGCCGAACAGGGTCAGGGCCAGGGCGGCTAGTAGGGGCTTGCGTGGCAACATGGAAAGCACTCCTCGGATCGTATGAGAGGTGCAAATGGTAGTGAATCCCATTTTCCAGCTCATCATCCGAGCAGTTACTGGATGTTGCAGAGGGCTGCAAAGCAGCCCCAGCAATCTCAAGCCTTGGCAAGATCAGGTAGGTCCCCGGTCAACCCCAACGCCTGGCGCACGAACAGCGCCTTGGCCTCCGGCATCTGGTCCACCAGCTTCAACCCGCTGTTACGCAACCAGCGCAGCGGCAGCGGATTGGCCTGGAACAACCGCTCAAAGCCTTCCATCGCCGCCATCAACGCCAGGTTGTGCGGCATGCGCCGGCGCTCATAACGGCTGAGCACTTTTACATCCGCCAACCGCTCACCGCGCTCGCAGGCATTCTCCAGCACCTCGGCCAGTACTGCGGCGTCGAGGAAGCCCAGGTTGACGCCCTGCCCGGCCAGCGGGTGAATGGTGTGCGCGGCATCGCCGATCAACACCAGCCCTTCGTCCACGTAGCGCTTGGCGTGGCGCTGGCGCAACGGCACGCAGACGCGCGGGTCGGCCTCCAGCACATCCCCCAGACGCCCCTCGAAGGCGCGTTCCAGGGCCTTGAGGAAGGCCTGCTCATCCAGTGCCATGATCTGCTCGGCCTGCTCCGGCGTCGTCGACCAGACGATCGAGCACCAGTCCTGCTTGCCGTCACGCGACAGCGGCAGGAACGCCAGCGGCCCCTCATCGGTGAAACGCTGCCAGGCGGTGGCTTGGTGCGCAGCACTGCAGCGCACGCTGGTGACGATTGCGTGATGCAGGTAATCCCATTCGCGGGTCTCGCAGCCGGCCAGCCGGCGCACCGCCGAGTTGGCGCCATCGGCGGCCACCACCAGCGGTGTCCGCAGCTGGCGGCCGTCGGCCAGGGTCAGCAGCCATTCGTCACCGGAGCGGCGCAGCTGCTCCAGGCGGGCATTGGGCAACAGGCCAATGTCGCTGTCGTGCAGGCGCTCCAGCAGACCGTCCTGTACCACCCGGTTCTCGACGATATGGCCGAGCACCTGGGCATGCACGCTGGCTGCCGAGAAATGAATCTGACCGGTACCGCTGCCGTCCCACACATGCATGTCGGAATACGGCGACACGCGCCGCCCGGCGATGCCTTCCCAGGCACCCAGGCGTTCGAGGATGCGCTGGCTGGCTGCCGACAGGGCACTGACCCGTGGCTCGAACGGAGCGGCGCCATCGAACGGTTTCACCGACAGCGGGCCGCCATCGAGCAGGAGAATTTCCAGGCCGCTGTGGCGAAGCGCCAGGGCCAGGGCGCTGCCGACCATACCGGCACCGACAATCAACAGATCTGCGCGCATTTCCATGCTTTACGCCTGCCTCGCTTGCGGCTTGAGCCGCACGTATAGGGTTTTATCGACCCGTGCCACCAGCTCGCCGGCTTCGTCACGGATATCGACCTGCACACGCGGCAGGTACTTCTTGCCGGTGGCGGTCTGCTGGCGGATCTCGTCCAGCAACGCGTCATCGACGTGGAATTCGGCGTACACCGTGCCTTTGCCCGGGGCGATGAAATCGATGCTGGCAGCCTTGTCCCAGACGATGTACTCGCGGCCCAGCTGCTCGATCAACAGCAGCATGTAGAACGGGTCGACCATCGAATACAGGCTGCCGCCGAACTGGGTGCCGACGTAGTTGCGGTTCCAGCGGGTCAGTTTCATGCGCACCTTGACGCTGCGCATGTCCAGGCTGATGTGCTGGATGTGGATGCCAGCGCCAAGGTACGGCGGGTAGAAGTTCAGCAGCCAGCGCAACATGCGCGCCCGGCGCGCCAGCCTGCGCGGGTTGCTCATGCCTGACCCCGCGGATCGGGGCGGGTGCCGAGGCCCATGGCCTGGCGGGCGAACCAGCTTTTGGCCGGTGGCAGCAGGTCGAGCCCGAGCAGGCCGATATTGCGCCCCGCCGCCAGCAGCGGCTGGTTGCTGCCGAACAGGCGGGTGACCTGGTCGGAGAAGCCAATGGTCAGGGCCTGGTCGAGGCGCTGGCGCTGGTGATAGGTCTGAAGGCTGGCAAGATCACCCGGATGTTGCGGGCCAGCCAGCAGCGCATCGGCCAGCGACTGCACGTCACGCAGCGACAGGTTGAAGCCCTGCCCGGCAATCGGGTGCAGGCTGTGCGCGGCGTTGCCCAGCACTACAAGATGCGGGCGAACCTGCTCCTGGGCTTCGATCAGCGCCAACGGGTAGAGATGCCGGGCACCGACCTGGCGCAGGGCGCCGAGGCGATAGCCAAAGGCATCCTGCAGCTCACGCAGGAAGCTGCGCTCGTCGATTTCGGCCAGGCGCCGGGCATCCATCCCCTGCCGCGTCCAGACCAGCGCGCAGCGGTTTTCAGGCAAGGGCAGCAAGGCCATCGGGCCTTGCTCGGTGAAGCGTTCGAAGGCTTGGCCGCAGTGGGCCTCGCCCGGGGTGATGTTGGCGATCAGCGCGCTCTGCTCGTAGGGCGTACGGCGCACATGGATACCCAGTTGCTCGCGCAGGCCGGAGCGGCCACCGTCAGCCAGCACCGCCAGGTCGCATTCCAGGCTGGTGTCGTCGTCCAGCAGTAGGCGGTAGCCACCTTCGACGGCCTGCATCGCCTTCACTTCGGCCGGGCAGCGCCAGCTCACCACCTCGCTGTCCAGCCCTTGCCACAGGCACTGACCGAGCCAGGCGTTCTCCACCACGTAACCCAGGGCCGGTACGCCCTCCTCCGTGGCATCCAGGCGCGTAGCACCGAAACGGCCCCGATCAGAGACCTGGATCTGTCGGATCGGCTCGGCGCGCGGGCTGATGGTTTGCCACAGGCCAAGGTGCTGGTAGATCTGCCGGGTGCCGAAAGACAATGCCGAGGAACGTGCATCGTAGCTGGGCTGGAAGCTGTCGCCGGGGGCGAACGGCTCGATCAGCAGGATCTTCCAGCCACGTGCCTTGGCGCCGGCCTGCAGGGCCAGGGCCAGGCTTGCGCCGACCAGACCGCCACCGATAATCGCCAGGTTGACCCGGTTCATGCCGCGTCCTTACGTGCAGCCTGCATCAGCGCCTCGATCTCGGCGACCGTACGAGGCACACCGGAGGTCAGAATGTCACAGCCTTGCCTGGTCACTACCACGTCGTCCTCGATCCTGATGCCAATGCCGCGCCATTTTTTTGCGACCGACTCGTTGTCGGCGGCAATGTAGATGCCGGGCTCGACAGTCAACGCCATGCCAGGCTCCAGCACCCGCCACTCGCCGCCCACCTTGTATTCGCCAACATCATGCACATCCATGCCCAGCCAGTGCCCGGCACGGTGCATGTAGAAGGCCCGGTAGGCCTCGCTGTCGATCAGCGCCTGCACCTCACCCTTGAGCAAGCCGAGTTCCACCAGGCCTTCGGTGATGACGCGCACGGTCGCCTCGTGGGCGTGGTTCCAATGCTTGCCCGGAGCGATCTCGGCAAATGCGGCGGCCTGGGCCTTGAGCACCAGCTCGTAGATGGCCTTCTGCTCGGGCGAAAAACGCCCGCTGACCGGGAAGGTACGGGTGATATCGCTGGCGTAGCAGTCGATCTCGCAGCCAGCATCGATCAGTACCAGGTCACCGTCCTTGAGCGGGGCATCGTTCTGCTGGTAGTGCAGGATGCAGCCATTGCGCCCGGCGGCGACGATCGAGCCGTAGGCCGGCATCTTCGCCCCGCCCTTGCGGAACTCGTAGTCCAGCTCGGCTTCAAGGCTGTATTCGTGCAGCCCGGCGCGGCAGGCCTGCATGGCCCGTACATGGGCGCGCGCAGAGATCTCAGCGGCGGCCCGCATCACTTTCACTTCCGCTGCCGATTTATACAGGCGCATGTCGTGCAGCAGATGATCCAGCGCAACGAACTCGTTCGGCGGCTGGGCGCCGAGGCGCGCCTTGGAGCGGATCACGTTGATCCAGTCCATCAAGCGTCGGTCGAACTCAGCGTTGCTGCCCATGGCGCTGTAGACCCGTTCGCGGCCTTCGATCAGGCCCGGCAGGATCTCGTCGATGTCGGTGATCGGGAAGGCATCGTCCGCGCCAAAGTCACGGACTGCGCCTTCCTGGCCGGCGCGCAGCCCGTCCCATTGCTCGCGCTCCGGGTTGCGCTCGCGGCAGAACAGCACGTACTCGCCATGCTCGCGGCCAGGGATCAGTGCGATCACCGCCTCTGGCTCGGGGAAGCCGCTGAGGTACTGGAAATCGCTGTCCTGGCGGTACACGTGCTCGACATCGCGGTTGCGAATGGCAACCGCGGCAGCCGGCAGGATGGCAATGCTGTTGGGGACCATCTGCGCCATCAGCGCCTTGCGCCGACGGGCATACTCGGCCTTGGGTATGTGGCTCATGGGCAGGACTACCCCCGGTTGATCAGTGCAGCGAAGGTTTTGGTGCAGGTGCGGCAGGCGCCGCCAGCTCCGTGTACAGCAGCAGCGGTGCGACGCGCAGGTACTCCATGACTTCCATGTAGTCGCTCTCGCCGTCTTCGGATTCTTCGAGGGCTTCCTGGACCTGGGAAATGGCCACCAAGTCCTGCAGCACTTCCTTGGCTTCGGTAGACAGGTCCTTGCCACCGGCGTTCAGGCCAAAGCCGGTGATGAAGCCCTGGCACCACTGGCCCAGCGCCTCTGCGCGGTCGGCCAGCGCGGCATCGTCGCTCGGCAGCAGCAGGATGATGGCCATGTCTTCGCTGTTCAGCTCGCCCTTGACCATATCTTGCAGGCCGATCAGGGCATTGCGCACGGTGTCGCCGGGTTCGGTTTCCAGCAGTTGGGCGGCGTCGGCCAGCCACGCCTCGGCATCGAAGCCGGCACCGGCGCAGCTGCGCCCGATCAGCAGGCCGTGCAGCTCGGCAGGGGTGACAGGATGGCCATTGCTCGAGAGCAGCATGGCAAAAGCAACGTAAGGCGATTGAGTATTAGGCATGGTCGGCTAGGCGCCAGACGGCGCATTTGACTAGAATGAAGACCTTGTATCCTAGCACCGGCAGGCGCGCCAAGACCATCGGCACTGGCCGCCGCTGCGCAGGGAGAGGCATCATCGCAGGGTGATTCAACGACGGAGCGAATCGAGTGCAACCCACGCAAGAGAACGACCTGCAAGCGCTGATGAGCCGATTCGAGTTGCTGATTGAACGCGTCGAGCAACTAAAACGGCAAAATGCACTCCTAGTAGCTCAGGAAAAATCCTGGCGCGAGGAGCGCGCCCACCTCATCGAAAAGAACGAGATCGCCAAGCGCAAGGTCGAGTCGATGATTTTACGCCTGAAGGCCCTGGAGCAAGACTCATGAGTTCAAGCAATAGCGTCACCGTGCAGATCCTCGACAAGGAGTATTCGATCATCTGCCCGCCGGAAGAGCGCAACAACCTGGTCAGCGCCGCGCGCTACCTGGACGGCAAGATGCGCGAGATCCGCAGCAGCGGCAAGGTGATCGGTGCCGACCGCATTGCGGTCATGGCGGCGTTGAACATCACTCACGAGATGCTGCACCGCCAGGAGGAACGCAGTGACGCGCCGGTGAGTGGCACCAGCCGTGAACAGGTGCGTGACCTGCTGGAACGGGTCGATCAGGCTTTGTCCGACGACGCGGGTACCAAAAACGGCTGAGATTGGTATACTGGCGCCACTCCCTGGGGGATGCGCCAGTCGGTTATGTCCCTGAGCCGATACGCACAACCACGGGGGTTGCACGCTGGGGCCGGTGTGCATGTCCGCCCGACGGAAAGCCTTAACGCCCCCTGCAATCTCCACCTTGAACTTTCGGGTTCAAGGGCTACACCGATAGCGGTCTTATCGGGGAGCCTGATTCTTCCTGCCCAGCGCTCGGCTGGGCAATCCGACACCTGGGATAACCAGTGCCATGACCGAAACTGCGCCGCTCACCCGCCCCCAGCTTCGTCGCCTGCTTCGCAATGCCCGCCGCGCCCTCACACCCGCCCAACAGCACCAGGCTTCACGCGGCCTGTTCCGCCAACTGGCGCAGCACCCCTTGTTCCGCCGCGCCCGACATATCGCCTTGTACCTGCCCAATGACGGTGAAATCGACCCGCGCCTGCTGCTGCGCGAGGCCCAGCGCCGGGGCAAGCGCACCTACCTGCCGGTGCTGCATGCCTGGCCGCGTACGCGCATGGTGTTCCAGCGTTTTGAACAGGGCGAAAAGCTCAAGCGCAACCGCTTCCGTATTCCCGAACCGTTGACCGATCGTCGGCGCCAGCGCCCGATCTGGTCGCTGGACCTGATCCTGCTGCCGCTGGTCGGCTTCGATGAAGTCGGCGGGCGATTGGGCATGGGCGGGGGTTTCTACGACCGCAGCCTGGCCTACCAGGCACGGCGCAAGACCTGGAAGAAACCGTTGCTGCTGGGGCTGGCGCATGAATGCCAGAAGGTCGAACGACTGGCGCAGGCCAGTTGGGATGTACCGCTGCAGGGCACGGTCAGCGACCGTAGCTGGTACCTGGCGCCGAAGTAAGCGGCGTCAGCGAGGGGATATCAGCGTTGCTGAGGGTTGGCGTCGACTGGCGTCTGATAGGCGGTATCCAGCTTGCGCTCCCAGATGCCCTGGGCATAACCGGTGGTGACCACACCAAGGCCAAAGATGAAGACCAGGATCCACAGTAGATCCGGTTTGCGTTGATTCATCGAAGAATGCCCCCCTAGGCATACGTTCAGGCTCGGCGACCTTCTAGGTGCCGCCGGAGCGTCTAGCTTTAAAATCGGCGCATTTTCCGACAACCTGAGTCTTCACGCAAACGTTGACGCCAACCGGCTGTCGGTTTCATGCAACAGGTTATTTCAAACCTTTTCAGGAGCAGTATCCATGGCCTATTGGCTGATGAAATCCGAGCCCGACGAGCTGTCGATCGAAGGCCTGGGCCGCCTGGGCGAGGCACGCTGGGATGGCGTACGCAATTACCAGGCGCGCAACTTCATGCGGGCCATGAGCGTAGGCGACGAGTTCTTTTTCTACCATTCCAGTTGCCCGCAACCGGGCATTGCCGGCATCGCCCGCATCACTGCAGCGGCCTACCCCGACCCGACGGCACTGGACCCGGAAAGCCACTACTTCGACGCCAAGGCCAATGCCGAAAAGAACCCTTGGAGTGCGGTAGACGTGGCCCATGTGAAGACCTTCCGACAGGTGCTGGGGTTGGGGCTGCTGAAGCAGCAGAGTGCGCTGGCAGAGTTGCCACTGGTGCAGAAAGGCACGCGGTTGTCAGTGATGCCGGTGACTGAAGAGCAGTGGGCGGCGATCATCGCACTGGCGCGCTGAGTTCGGCTTGAGTGTTGCAGCGCGTATGCGATCGAGCGCCGCGCGGGCGACGCTCGATATCACAGGCGCCAGATCTCTAAAGCCAGACCAATCACTGCACAATCAAGTTATTGAACAGCAGATCCTCGACAATCGGCTTGCCCTCTTCCGATTCCATCACCTGCTGCACCTGCTTCAACGCTTCCTGGCGCAGCTTCTCCTTGGCGTCGACGTTGCTCATGCTATCCACCGTCTGCTGGGTGAACAGGGCCACCAACTGGTTGCGGATCAACGGCTCCTGGTGCTTGACCGCAGCAGCCGCGGCATCACCGGTCACGCGCAAAGCCACATCGGCCTTGTACACGCGCAGCTTGGGGCTGCCATCGAGGGCGTAGTTGCCGACGAAGGGTGGGCTCAGGGTGATGTAGGAAACTTTCGGCTCCCCTTCCTTGGCTTCTTCGGCCATGGCCGCCGCTGGCAGCATCAGCGCCAGTACCATCAAGATCCACGCTTTCACGAATTCGCTCCTCAAAACAGTTGGCGCCAGCTTACCCAGCATGCCGCGCAAACCCAAGCACGGGCTTGTGCCAGCACTTATGTCAGCACATCAGGGCGGGGCATGCTCGTTGACCCGGCAGGCGACCCTCCTACACTTATCGGCCACTCCACGCAAAGGAATAGCCCCGATGAAAGCTGTGTTGTGCAAAACCCTGGGCCCGGCTCGCGACCTGGTGCTGGAAGACGTGGCCAGCCCGGTGCCGAAGAAGAACGAGATCCTGCTCGATGTGCAGGCTGCCGGGGTCAATTTCCCCGACACGCTGATCATCGAAGGCAAATACCAGTTCCAGCCCCCGCTGCCATTCTCGCCAGGTGGCGAGGCCGCCGGCGTGGTCGCTGCGGTCGGCGAACGGGCCGGTACTTTCAAGGTGGGCGACCGGGTGATGGCCTTGACCGGCTGGGGGGCGTTCGCCGAGCAAGTGGCGGTCCCGTTCTACAACGTGATGCCGATCCCCGAGCACATGGATTTTGCCACCGCAGCGGCGTTCGGCATGACCTATGGCACCTCGATGCATGCCCTCAAGCAGCGCGGCCAGTTGCAGCCAGGCGAAACCCTGCTGGTGCTCGGCGCATCCGGTGGCGTTGGCCTGGCAGCGGTGGAAATCGGCAAAGCCATGGGCGCAAGAGTGATCGCCGCAGCCAGTAGCGCCGAGAAACTCGCCGTTGCCAAGGCTGCCGGGGCTGACGAACTGATCGACTACAGCCAGGCCAGCCTCAAGGAAGAAATCAAGCGCCTGACCGGCGGCCAGGGCGTGGACGTGATCTACGACCCGGTGGGCGGCGAGCTGTTCGACCAGGCCGTGCGCGGGCTGGCGTGGCAGGGCCGGCTGCTGGTGGTGGGATTTGCCAGCGGGACGATTGCGCAGATGGCGGCGAACCTGGTGCTGCTCAAGGGGGCGGCGGTACTTGGGGTGTTCTGGGGGGCGTTTGCCCAGCGCCAGCCAGAGGATAATGCGGCGAACTTCCGGCAATTGTTTGCCTGGCATGCCGAGGGCAAGTTGAAACCGTTGGTGTCGAAGACTTATCCACTGGCTGAAGCGGGGGCCGCAATCGAGCAGCTGGGGCAGCGCAAGGCTGTGGGTAAGTTGGTGGTGTTGGCCACATAAGCAGGGACTGGCCCCTTCGCGGGCAAGCCCACTCCTACAAGGGATAGCGTTTTCCCTGTAGGAGCGGGCTTGTCCCGCGAAAGGGCCGGCAGCTGCTCACACCTCGCGCAGGTTATGGCAGCGCCTGAACCGCGCCTCAAGGTTCCGATCTGGCATCTGATGGCTGCGCAGCGCATTCAATGTCTGCTCGACATAGTCTCGCGTGGTGCCATAGCGCCCCTTGGCACTCGCTAGAATCTGGCTGAGCAAGGTATCCGGCAGGTTGCCCGCATAGCACGGCAGATGCCGTTCCAGCACAAACCCCAACGCCTGCACCTTGCTGCCATCGCCCAACCGGCAGCTGAGCCAGTGCGGCCGATACGCCGGATAAGGCATTTCCCGCTGCCACAGGGCCATCAGCGAATCATCGAGGTTGCTGTCTTCAAGTCGGTAGGCAAAACCGCTGCAGGAGCCGCCGCGATCGAGGCCGAACACCAGGCCTGGCGTTTCCGGCGTCCCCCGGTGCTCGTGCGACCACAGGTACAACCCACGGTGATAACCATGTACTCGCGCCCGTTGGCGCTCCACCGAATTACATTCAGGCCGCCAGATCAACGAGCCATAGGCAAACAACCAGACAGGGCCACCTTCATGGCGCGACATGGTCATTTGCATGGAATTGAGCAACTGCTCACGGGTCAGTTGCTGACCGAAGTCGAGCGTCGGAGGATATGCAACTTCCCAGGACAAACTTTCAAGTGCCGACATAAGCTGCCGCCATTATTCCCTGTTTACTACGCATAAAGCGGGAGGCTCTGATGACGCGGCCTGCGCGGCCGCGCCAGCAGCGCTTGCAGTAACCATAGGATAGAAATGCGCCAATACTCAAGTCCCATGAACAGAGTTTCATGCACAGTTCCGACGACTGGGAAGTATTATTTCGATGGCCGCGAAAGTTAATGACCAAGGCGGTAACAATGACCGCCTTATACCCCTTACTTCAAACTTCGGTTATTAACCGCGCGGTGCGTAGGCAAACACATCGGCGCGCATGCGGTGCGCATCCATGCCGGCCTCGACCAGGGCGTCGAGGGTGGCGTAGACCATGTTCGGCGAGCCGCTGGCATACACATGCACGGTATTGAGGTCTTTCACGTCCTCGCACACCGCTTCGTGCAGCATGCCGCAACGCCCTTCCCAGCCACACAGGTCGCTGACCACCTTGTGCAGGAACAAGTTGGGCAAGCGCTCCCATTCAGCCCAGTGCTCGATGCTGTAGAAGTCCTCCGGGCGACGGACACCCCAGTACAGGTGCACCGGATGCTTGAAGCCCTGGGCGCGGCAATGTTCGACCAGGCTGTGCATCTGGCCCATGCCGGTGCCAGCGGCAATCAGCACCAGCGGCCCGTCAGGCAACTCGGCCAAGTGGGTATCGCCGAACGGCATTTCGATACGCGCCACGCGGTCACGCTGCAGTTGCGCCAGCAACTGCAGCGCGCTGGCTTCGCGGCCCAGCACATGCAGTTCAAGGTCCCGCCCGGAATGCGGCGCAGAGGCCAGTGAGAAGGCCGCCGGCTTGCCGCCCTCGCGCTCGATCATAAGGTATTGCCCGGCATGGTAACGCGGCGGCTTGCCGGCCGGCGCGCGCAGGCGCACGCGCCAGACGTCGCCACCGACCTCGACGCATTCGCTCACGCTGCACGCCAGCTTGCGCACTGGCAGCTCGCCCAGGGCAAGCACACCATCCCAGAGCAACACACAGTCCTCCAGCGGTTCGGCAATGCAGGTGAACAACTCGCCATGGTCACGGACTACACCGTCCTGACGCACGCTTCCTTCGACCAACAACGCGGCGCAGACATGGCAATTGCCATTGCGGCAGCTGTTTGGGCAGTCATAGCCCAGCCGCCGCGCTCCATCCAGGATCCTTTCCCCGGGTTCGAGCGCCAGCACCGCCCCGGACGGCTGCAACGTTACCTGCATCAATCTATTCCCAACTGATCCCACAGCTCATCGATACGGCGGGTGACGGCCTCGTCCTTGACGATGACCCGGCCCCATTCGCGTGTAGTCTCGCCCGGCCACTTGTGCGTGGCGTCCAGGCCCATCTTCGACCCCAGCCCCGATACCGGCGACGCAAAGTCCAGGTAGTCGATCGGCGTGTTGTCGATCATCACCGTATCACGCTTGGGGTCCATGCGCGTGGTGATGGCCCAGATCACATCGTTCCAGTCGCGGGCGTTGATATCGTCGTCGGTGACAATAACGAACTTGGTGTACATGAACTGTCGCAGGAACGACCACACACCCAGCATCACGCGCTTGGCGTGACCTGGATACTGCTTTTTCATGGTCACCACCGCCATGCGGTATGAGCAGCCTTCCGGCGGCAGGTAGAAGTCGACGATTTCCGGGAACTGCTTCTGCAGGATCGGCACGAACACTTCGTTCAGCGCCACACCCAGGATCGCCGGTTCATCCGGCGGCCGGCCCGTGTAGGTGCTGTGGTAGATCGGCTTCTGCCGGTGAGTGATGCGCTCGACGGTGAACACCGGGAAGCTGTCCACTTCGTTGTAGTAGCCGGTGTGATCGCCATACGGGCCTTCCGGGGCCATTTCGCCCGGATGAATCACGCCTTCGAGGATGATCTCGGCGGTGGCCGGCACCTGCAGGTTGCTGCCCCGGCACTTGACCAGCTCGGTGCGGTTGCCGCGCAGCAGGCCGGCGAAAGCGTATTCGGAAAGGGTATCCGGCACTGGCGTCACGGCGCCAAGGATGGTGGCCGGGTCAGCGCCCAGGGCTACGGCAACCGGGAACGGCTGGCCCGGGTTCTTTTCGCACCACTCACGATAATCCAGGGCGCCGCCACGGTGGCTCAGCCAGCGCATGATCACCTTGTTGCGGCCGATTACCTGCTGGCGGTAGATGCCCAGGTTCTGGCGGTCCTTGTTCGGGCCACGGGTCACGGTCAGGCCCCAGGTGATCAGCGGCGCCACGTCGCCTGGCCAGCAGTGCTGGATCGGGAGTTGGCCGAGGTCGACATCGTCACCCTCGATGACCACTTCCTGGCACACCGCGTCCTTGACCACCTTCGGCGCCATCGACACGACCTTCTTGAAGATCGGCAGCTTGGACCAGGCGTCCTTCAGGCCTTTCGGCGGCTCGGGTTCCTTGAGGAAGGCCAGCAGCTTGCCGATCTCGCGCAGTTCGTCGACCGACTCGGCGCCCATGCCCATGGCCACGCGCTCTGGCGTGCCGAACAGGTTGCCCAGTACCGGGATGTCGAAGCCAGTGGGCTTTTCGAACAACAACGCCGGACCCTTGGCGCGCAGGGTGCGGTCGCAGACCTCGGTCATTTCCAGGACAGGGGAAATCGGAACCTGGATGCGCTTGAGTTCACCGCGCTGCTCCAGGCCACGGATGAAGTCGCGCAAATCGCGATACTGCATGCATGAGCCTCGTGTTGGCCGTATCGGTCGGGGTGCAGAGTGTAGCGCCGATAGGGCCGCAATAGCCAAAGTACAGATAGCAAAAAGCCGGGTTTCCCCGGCTTTTCGCGTGGTACGACGATCTTACTTGCGCTTCATCGACAGGAAGAACTCGTCGTTGGTCTTGGTCTGCTTGAGCTTGTCGACCAGGAACTCGATGGCGGCGATCTCGTCCATCGGGTGCAGCAGCTTGCGCAGGATCCACATGCGCTGCAGTTCGTCGTCGGCGGTCAGCAGCTCTTCGCGGCGGGTACCGGAACGGTTGATGTTGATGGCCGGGAACACGCGCTTTTCAGCGATGCGACGGTCCAGGGGCAGCTCCATGTTGCCGGTACCCTTGAACTCTTCGTAGATCACTTCGTCCATCTTCGAGCCGGTTTCGACCAGCGCGGTGGCGATGATGGTCAGCGAGCCGCCTTCCTCGATGTTACGCGCGGCACCGAAGAAGCGCTTCGGCTTCTCCAGGGCGTGGGCATCGACACCACCGGTCAGCACCTTGCCGGAGCTCGGGATCACGGTGTTGTAGGCACGCGCCAGACGGGTTATGGAGTCCAGCAGGATGACCACGTCCTTCTTGTGCTCGACCAGGCGCTTGGCCTTCTCGATGACCATTTCGGCAACCTGCACGTGGCGGGTTGGCGGCTCGTCGAAGGTCGAGGCGACCACTTCGCCGCGCACAGTGCGCTGCATTTCGGTCACTTCTTCCGGGCGCTCGTCGATCAGCAGGACGATCAGGTGGCACTCGGGGTTGTTACGAGTGATGTTCGCCGCGATGTTCTGCAGCATGATGGTCTTACCGGCTTTCGGCGGAGCGACGATCAGGCCACGCTGACCTTTGCCGATCGGGGCGCACAGGTCGATGACGCGACCGGTGAGGTCTTCGGTGGAGCCGTTACCGGCTTCCATCTTCAGGCGCTTGTTCGGGAACAGCGGCGTCAGGTTCTCGAACAGGATCTTGTTCTTCGCGTTTTCCGGACGGTCGAAGTTGATGGTGTCGACCTTCAGCAGGGCGAAGTAACGCTCCCCTTCCTTCGGTGGGCGGATCTTGCCGACGATGGTGTCGCCGGTACGCAGGTTGAAACGGCGGATCTGGCTTGGCGAGACGTAGATGTCGTCGGGGCCGGCCAAGTAGGACGCATCAGCCGAACGCAGGAAACCGAAACCATCCTGGAGAATCTCCAGCACGCCGTCACCCGAGATCTCTTCGCCGCTTTTCGCGTGCTTCTTCAGCAGGGCGAAAATCACGTCCTGTTTGCGCGAACGGGCCATGTTTTCGATGCCCATCTGTTCGGCCATTTCCAAAAGATCGGTAATCGGCTTTTGCTTGAGTTCAGTCAGGTTCATAAGGGGAGTGACGTAATCATGTAAGAAGGGAGAATTAAGCTTTGGCTTAATGAGGCCGCGCCGCTAGATGGCGACAGGATCGCGTACTGATTCGAATTAGGGATGCTTCGGCGACGGCGTGCAGAGGGCACTGGAGAAGCAGTGCGAGGCCGAATGTAACACTTGCTTTTTTCTGCGTCTAGTGCTCTGAAAAAGAAAAAACCCCGCATTTGCGGGGTTTTTTGCTTCACATCACAGGTGGGCGTCGAGGAACGCGGCCAGCTGCGATTTGGACAGGGCGCCGACCTTGGTGGCTTCGACGTTGCCGTTCTTGAACAGCATCAGGGTCGGGATGCCGCGCACGCCGTGCTTGGCCGGGGTTTCCTGGTTGTCGTCGATGTTCAGCTTGGCGACGGTCAGTTTGCCCTCGTAGGTAGCGGCGATGTCGTCCAGAACCGGAGCGATCATCTTGCATGGACCGCACCATTCAGCCCAGTAGTCGACCAGCACCGGGCCTTGAGCCTGCAGGACTTCGGCTTCGAAGGTGGCGTCGGTGACGTGTTTGATCAGATCGCTGCTCATGGATATCTCCAGGGTCGTAAGCAAAAAACGTGGCCCATGATAGCGGCACCCAGGCCCTACAGGAAGTCACGGACGATTGAGTGTAACTATAGTTGTGCAAGACGCCGCGAATCGAAACTGTCACACAAGTGTCATAGCATGGAATGGCACATTGCCTTGCATCAAGGCCCGGTGCGGTGCGCGTTGGCGTCAGCCAAGGATCGTGGCACGATTGCCGGGTTACCGACCGAGAACACACAGAATGCCGCATACCTCCGCGAAGAACCTGTCCCTGATCGCCGCCATCGACCTGGGCTCCAACAGCTTCCACATGGTCGTGGCCAAGGCGCACCACACCGAAATCCGCATTCTCGAGCGGCTCGGCGAGAAGGTTCAGTTGGCCGCCGGCATCGACGAAGAGCGGATGCTCAGCGAAGAAGCCATGGAGCGAGGCCTGGAATGCCTCAAGCGTTTTGCCCAACTGATCAACGGCATGCCCGCAGGCTCCGTGCGCATCGTCGGCACCAACGCCCTGCGCGAAGCGCGCAACCGCAACGAATTCATCCAGCGTGCCGAAGCCATCCTCGGCCACCCGGTGGAGGTCATCTCCGGCCGGGAAGAGGCGCGCCTGATCTACCTCGGTGTATCGCACACCCTGGCCGACACCCCCGGCAAACGCCTGGTCGCCGATATCGGCGGCGGCAGTACCGAGTTCATCATCGGCCAGCGCTTCGAACCGCTGCTGCGCGAAAGCCTGCAGATGGGCTGCGTGAGTTTCACCCAGCGCTATTTCCGCGATGGCAAGATCACCCCGGCGCGCTACGCCCAGGCCTACACGGCCGCACGCCTTGAGCTGATGAGCATCGAAAACGCCCTGCATCGCCTGACCTGGGACGAGGCCATCGGCTCGTCCGGCACCATCCGCGCCATCGGCGCCGCGATCAAGGCCGGGGGCCTGGGCAATGGCGAGGTCAATGCCGAGGGCCTGGCCTGGGTCAAGCGCAAGCTGTTCAAGCTGGGCGAGGTCGACAAGATCGACTTCGAAGGCATCAAGCCTGACCGGCGCGCCATCTTCCCCGCTGGCCTGGCGATTCTCGAGGCCATCTTCGATGCCCTTGAGCTGCAGCGCATGGACCACTGCGACGGCGCCCTGCGCGAAGGCGTGCTATTTGATCTGCTTGGCCGCCATCACCACGAGGATGTACGCGAGCGCACCCTGAACTCGCTGATGGAGCGTTATCACGTCGACCAGGGCCAGGCAGCACGCGTCGAGCGCAAGGCGCTGCACGCTTTCGACCAGGTGGCCAAGGCATGGAAGCTTGAAGATGGAAATTGGCGCGATCTGCTGGGTTGGGCGGCGAAAATCCACGAAATCGGGTTGGATATCGCCCACTACCACTACCACAAGCATGGCGCCTACCTGATCGAGCACTCAGACCTGGCCGGTTTTTCTCGCGACGAGCAGCAGATGATGGCCCTGCTGGTTCGTGGCCACCGTCGCAACATTCCCAAGGACAAGTTCTCGGAGTTCGGCGACGAGGCCGTGCAACTGATTCGCCTCTGCGTGCTGCTGCGCTTCGCCATCCTGTTCCACCACATCCGTGGCAACCAGCAGATGCCCAAGGTAGAGCTGCAGGCAGGCGAGGACAGTCTCGAAGTGGTGTTTCCGGCAGGCTGGCTGGAACAGAACCAGCTGACCCAGGCCGACTTCGCCAACGAGGCGGAGTGGCTGGCCCGGGTCGGCTTCGTCCTCAGCGTACGTTGAGGAGCGGGTTGCTCAGGCGCTCCAGCAGGGTCGCCTGGGCACTGCGCGGGTTCTGGTTGCCGGTCGGGCTGCTGCGTACGTAGCGCCCGTCAGGCTGCAAGGTCCAGGCGTGAGTGTTGTCGGTCAGGTAGCCTTCCAACTCCTTCTTCACCCGCAGCAGCAGCTTCTTGCCCTCTACCGGGAAGCAGGTCTCGACGCGCTTGTCGAGGTTGCGCTCCATCCAGTCGGCGCTGGACAGGTAGATCTGCTCTTCGCCGCCATTGAGGAAGTAGAACACGCGCGTGTGCTCAAGGAAGCGGCCGATGATCGAGCGCACCTGGATGTTGTGCGAAACCCCCGGAATGCCTGGGCGCAGGCAGCACATGCCGCGTACCACCAGGTCGATCTTCACGCCCGACTGGCTGGCCTTGTACAGCGCCTTGATGACCTTGGCGTCGGTCAGCGAGTTGAACTTGGCAATGATGTGCGCGGGCTTGCCCTCCAGGGCGAACTGGGTCTCCCGGGCGATCATGTCGAGCATGCCCTTCTTAAGGGTGAACGGCGCGTGGAGCAACTTCTTCATGCGCAGGGTCTTGCCCATGCCGATCAGCTGGCTGAACAGCTTGCCGACGTCCTCGGTGAGGGCGTCGTCAGAGGTCAGCAGGCTGTAGTCGGTGTACAGACGGGCGTTGCCGGCGTGGTAGTTACCGGTACCCAGGTGCGCATAGCGCACGATCTCACCCTGCTCGCGACGCAGGATCAGCATCATCTTGGCGTGGGTCTTGAAGCCGACCACGCCGTAGATCACCACCGCACCGGCTGCCTGCAGGCGGCTGGCCATCTGCAGGTTGGACTCTTCGTCGAAGCGCGCGCGCAGTTCGATCACCGCGGTGACCTCCTTGCCGTTACGCGCCGCATCCACCAAGGCGTCGACAATCTCCGAGTTGGCCCCGGAGCGGTACAGGGTCTGGCGCACGGCGAGCACGTGTGGGTCCTTGGCGGCCTGGCGCAGCAGGTCGATCACCGGGGTGAAGGACTCGAACGGGTGCATCAGCAGGATGTCTTGCTTGCCGATCACGCTGAAGATGTTGTCGGCGTTCTGCAGCAGCTTGGGGATGGCCGGAGTGAACGGCGTGTACTGCAGCTCCGGGTGGCTGTCGAGGCCGGTGATGCTGAACAGGCGGGTCAGGTTGACCGGGCCGTTGACCTGGTAGAGCTCGCTCTCGCTCAGGCTGAACTGCTTGAGCAGGTAGTCCGACAGGTGTTTCGGGCAGGTGTCGGCGACTTCCAGGCGCACGGCGTCGCCGTAGCGGCGCGAGAACAGCTCACCGCGCAGGGCGCGCGCCAGGTCGTCGACTTCTTCGGAATCCAGCGCCAGGTCGGCGTTACGGGTCAGGCGGAACTGGTAGCAACCTTTGACCTTCATGCCCTGGAACAGGTCATCGGCGTGGGCGTGGATCATCGATGACAGGAAGACGTAGTTGTCGCCTGGGCCACCGACGTCTTCCGGTACACGAATGACGCGCGGCAGCAGGCGTGGGGCCGGGATGATCGCCAGACCGGAATCGCGACCAAAGGCGTCGACACCTTCGAGCTCGACGATGAAGTTCAGGCTCTTGTTCACCAGCAGCGGGAACGGGTGAGTCGGGTCGAGGCCGATCGGGGTGATGATCGGCGCGATCTCGTCGCGGAAGAAGCGGCGCACCCAGGTCTTGAGCTTGGGCGTCCAGTAGCGGCGACGAATGAAGCGAATGGCGTGCTTTTCCAGCTCCGGCAGCAGCACGTCGTTGAGGATCGCGTACTGGCGCTCCACCTCGAAGTGCACCAGCTCGCTGATGCGTGCCAGCGCCTGATGCGGCTGCAGGCCGTCGGCGCCGGCCAGTTCGCGGGCGAAGTTGATCTGCTTCTTCAGGCCAGCGACGCGGATCTCGAAGAACTCGTCGAGGTTGCTGGAGAAGATCAGCAGGAATTTGAGGCGTTCGAGCAGCGGATACGATTCGTCCAGCGCCTGTTCCAGCACACGGATGTTGAATTGCAACTGCGAAAGTTCGCGATGAATGTACAGGCTGCTGTCGTCCAGGCTCGGGACGGTGATGGCCGGCGTCGGCGCAGGAGCCGGGGCGGCGACCTCGACCACCGGTCCCACGACCTCGGGCAGGTCTGGCGGGGTCTGTACCATCTCTTCGGGGACTGCCTGGGCATCCTTGATCGCGACAGGGGTTAGCACTTCATTATTCATCTGACGTTCCTGAGGACGTTAACGCCCTATGATCAATTGAGCGGCAAGATAAGCGCCCATTATGACGGCTGTGTTACAGCTTCGCGCAAGCCGCGACTTAAGGCTGCCGGTATTGTCTGCGTAGGAATAGTTCACGTCGAGACACATTTGGACACTTTCACGAATGCGCGCGAAGGGGTAGGCTGCGCGTTCATTTCGCCAGCACCTCAGAAAATGCTCCAACAATTCCTGCAGGATTTCGGCTACTTTGCCCTTTTTCTAGGCACCTTCTTCGAAGGCGAGACCATTCTGGTACTTGCGGGATTCCTTGCGTTCCGCGAATACATGGACATCAAGCTGGTGGTCCTGGTGGCCTTCTGCGGCAGCTACGCCGGCGACCAGCTGTGGTACTTCATGGGGCGGCGGCACGGGCGCAAGATCCTTGCACGCAAGCCACGCTGGCAGGCGATGGGTGACCGGGCGCTGGAGCACATCCGCCGCCACCCGGACATCTGGGTGCTGAGCTTCCGCTTCGTCTACGGCCTGCGCACGGTGATGCCGATCGCCATTGGCCTGTCCGGCTACTCACCACGCCGCTACTTGCTGCTGAACGGCATCGGCGCCGCCGTGTGGGCTCTGGCACTGGGCCTGGCGGCCTACCACTTCGGCGCCATCCTCGAAGGCATGCTGGGCAGCATCAAGAAGTACGAGCTATGGGTGCTCGGCGGCCTGCTGCTGCTGGGTGGCCTGCTCTGGCTGCGCCGGCGTTTTCGCACCATCCGCGCCGAGCGCCGCGCGGCGGCAGAAGAGCAGCCCGCCGGCACTGAGCAGCAGGTAGCCGCCAAGAAGCAGCCAGAACACGGGCACGATCACCGCTAAGCCCAGCGTGCCGGCCAGATACAGCGCCGGCACCAGCGTCAACAGGCGCGCCAGCTCCAGGCGCATGGCCCACGGCCGGTTTTCCAGGGCCGCCCCCAGCACGAACAAACCGAACGCCATCAGTGACCAGCCCAGCACCAGGGCGGCGCTCGGCACACGCTCGGCCACGTCCATCAGATAACTGCCCAACGCGATGTAGACGGTGAACTGCACCGCCACGTACACCTGCCACGCCCGGCCCAGGGCAATCTCGAACTTGCGGAACAGCGCCAGGTTCTGTTTCGCCTGTGGATAAGTTGCCGCGACATCGGCCGGGCGCCAGCCGGTGGGCATGAACCAGATGCGCAGCTTGTCTTTCCAGCTGTGGGTGCGGCGGGCATCGCTGTAAAGCTGGGCGTAGAACTGCAGGTTGGCCCACAGCGGGTTCCAGCTGGCCAAGGGCGTGGTCACGCCGAACACCACCGGCTCGGCCGGGTCCTCCTCCTTGAACGTACCGAACAGACGGTCCCAGATAATGAACACGCCGCCGTAGTTGCGATCCAAGTAGGCAGGATTCTGCGCATGGTGGACTCGATGGTTGGACGGTGTGATCAGCAGCCACTCAAGCCAGCCGAGCTTGGGGATGTGCCGGGTGTGTACCCAGAACTGGTACAGCAGGTTCAGCGAGGCCACGGTGATGAACACCACGGGCGGCACGCCGATCAGCGCCAGCGGCAAGTAGAAGATCCACGAGAAGATGAAACCGCTGCTGGTCTGGCGCAGCGCCGTGGTGAGGTTGTATTCCTCGCTCTGGTGATGCACCGAATGCGCCGCCCACAACACGTTGCGCTCATGGCCCAGGCGGTGCAGCCAGTAGTAGCACAGGTCGTACAGCACGAAGGCCAGCAGCCAGACCCACACGGCGTCCGGCGGCAGGCGCAGCAGCGCCAGGTGCTCCCAGGCCAGGGCATAGGTCAGCAGCCCTACCCCTTTGGTCAGCAGGCCGGTGCTGGTCGACAACGCGCCGGTGCTGAGGCTGTTGATCGAATCGGCCAGGGTGAAGTTGCGCTGACCGCGCACGCGGTCGGCGACCAGCTCCAGGGCGATCAGCACGAAGAAGAACGGCACGGCCAGCAGAATCAGGTCCATGGGCAACGCTCGGCAGGGTTATCCACAGAGATTAGGATGCGCCCGCGGTAATCCCTATGGCTACATCTGCCAAACTAGGGGACATTTAGCGCCTCGAAAATGGAGTAATGAGCATGACCAAGAAAGTAGCGGTGATTCTTTCCGGCTGTGGCGTCTACGACGGCGCCGAAATCCACGAAAGCGTGATCACCCTGCTGCGCCTCGACCAGCGCGGCGCACAGGTGCAGTGCTTTGCGCCGAACATCGCGCAGATGCACGTGATCGACCACCTGACTGGTCAGGAAATGCCGGAATCGCGCAATGTGCTGACCGAATCGGCGCGCATCGCCCGTGGCGAAGTGAAGGACATCCGCGAGGCCAAGGCCGAAGACTTCGATGCGTTGATCGTGCCAGGCGGTTTCGGCGCGGCGAAGAACCTGTCCAACTTTGCCGTGGAAGGCACTGAATGCACAGTGAACCCGGACGTGCTAAGCCTGACCGAAGCCTTTGCCGAGGCCTGCAAGCCGGTTGGCCTGATCTGCATCTCGCCGGCGCTGGCGGCGAAGATTTATGGCCCGGGCGTGATCTGCACCATTGGCAATGACGCGGGCACCGCGGCAGCTGTGGAAAAGATGGGCGGCAAGCATGAGGAGTGCGATGTGCATGACATCGTCGAGGACACCCAACGCAAGCTGGTGACTACCCCGGCCTACATGGTGGCCAAGTCGATCAGTGAAGCGGCCAGCGGCATCTACAAGCTGGTGGACCGGGTGCTGGAGCTGACCCACGAAGGGGCGTGATCAGCCCTTGCTGAGGCGTGTCAGGATCCGATCCAGAGCATTGGCGAAGGCCTGCTTCTCGCGTTCGCCATAGGGCGCCTGCCCTCCCCCGACCTGGCCCTGCTCACGCAGCTCGGTGAACAGGTTGCGCACCGCCAGGCGCTCGCCCATGTTGCGTTCGTCGAACTCGCGGCCACGTGGGTCCAAAGCCGCCACACCCTTCTTGATCAGGCGGTCGGCCAACGGTACGTCGCTGCAGATCACCAGCTCGCCGGGCACGGCGTGCTCGACCAGGTAATCGTCGGCCGCGTCCATGCCGCTGGGCACCACGATCAGGCGGACGATCGCGAAGGCTGGCTTGGCCACGGCCTGGCCGGCCACCATGACCACCTCAAGCTGGCGCTTGAGGGCGAATTTGACGATCAGGTCCTTGGCTGCCTTGGGGCAAGCGTCGGCGTCGATCCAGATGCGCATTTAGCTAAATCTCTATTTTCCTGCCCTGGCCTCTTCGCGGGCACGCCCGCGAAGAGGCCAGCAGCATCAACCTTAAACGGCAGCCCGACGCTTCTCGGCCAGGCGACTACGCCCATACAACACCAGAATCGCCAGCAGCGCCACCGCCTGCGCACTCAGCGAATACGCATCGGGGTGAATCCCCAGCCAGTCGAACTCGAAGAACGCCATCGGCCGCGTGCCCAGCACACCCGCCTCCTGCAGCGCCTTCACGCCATGCCCGGCGAACACCACCGACAGGGCGCACAGCAATCCGGCGTTGATGCTGAAGAACAGCGACAGCGGCAGCTTCGCCGACCCGCGCAGGATCACCCACGCCAGGCCCACCAGCAGCACCAGCGCCGTGGCACCACCGGCCAGCACCGCCTGGTGGCCCGCTGGGCCGGCCTGCAGCCACAGGGTTTCGTAGAACAGGATTACTTCGAACAGCTCGCGGTACACCGAGAAGAACGCCAGCACGGCAAAGCCGAAGCGCCCGCCGCCACTGACCAGGCTGCTCTTGATGTAGTCCTGCCAGGCAGCAGCATGGCGGCGGTCGTGCATCCACACACCCAGCCACAGCACCATCACGCTGGCGAACAAGGCCGTGCTGCCTTCCAGAAGCTCACGCTGGGCACCGCCCACGTCGATCACGTAGGCCGCCACGGCCCAGGTGGCAAACCCGGCAACCAGCGCCAGGCCCCAGCCGATGTTGACACTGCGGATGGCCGACTGCTGGCCGGTGTTACGCAGGAACGCCAGCACCGCGGCCAGCACCAGGATCGCTTCCAGGCCTTCGCGCAGCAGAATCAGCAGGCCGGAAATGAAGCTCAGCGACCAGCTCAGGCCATCGCTGCCCAACAGCTTTGCGGCCTGGTCGAGTTTGGTTTTCGCTTCGCTCAGACGCTGTTCGGCCTGGGCGACCGGGAGGCCGTCCTGCAGCGACTGACGGTAGGCCATCAGGGCCTTTTCGGTGCTCTTGCGCGCTACGGTATCAATGTTGTCCAGCGAGCTTTCGACCAGTTCGAAGCCTTCCAGATAAGCCGCCACCGACAGGTCGTAGGCTTGGTCGTGATCGCCTGCACGGTAGGCCGCCAGGCTCTTGTCCAGCGTGCTTGCCGTATATTCGAGCAACTGCGACGGGCCACGCTTGACCTGTGGCGGCTGGGCACGCTGGGCGCGGAACGCCTCGACCGACGCGGCGCCTTCATTGGCGGCGACTTCGGCCGGGGTCTGGCGGGCCAAGTCGGCGATGTTCCAGGTCTTGTTGCCCTTGGCAGCCTCAGGATTGGCCGTGAAGCTGGCGATGTAGGCTGCCACGTCCCAACGCTGGCGCTCATCCAGTTGGTCGGCGAACGACGGCATCTCGGTGCCGTCGATACCCAGCGCCAGTGTGTTGTACAGGTCGAACAGGCTCAACTGGTCAAGACGTGCGGTGTCGCGCAGGTTGGCCGGTGCTGGCTCCAGGCCCACACCTGCCGGGCCATCGCCCGTGCCGGTATCACCGTGGCAGATCGAGCAGTTCTGCGCATACAGCGAGGCGCCACGGGCCGGGTCCGGGGTGATCACCGGGGCCTGGCTGACCTCGTAGGCCACCGCCAGGCGGGCGCCCAGTTGGCGCGCCTGCTTGGCTACCGCTGCGCCGTCCTGGCGCTGGTCGATGGCCTGGCGCAGCGCGTGTACCCCTTGCTGCAGGCCAGCTTGCTCGGTGTTGGCTGGCAGGCTGTCGATCAGCTCGGCCAGCACGGTGCTGAATTCTTGCTGCTCACGGTATTCGCCATCGTCGATGACCTTGCCGTTTGCCACGGTCGGCGGGTAGTCGGCACCAATGTAGTCCAGCAAATGCAGGGCTTTGGCGGCATCGGCGGGCGCTTCGGCCTGCGCCAAGGTGCTGCACAGCGCCAGCAACGGGCCGAGCATTACAGCTGGCAACCAGGCGAGCAGACGGGAACGGGTTTTCATGGCCACTCTCGGAGGGAATGCGAAAGAGAACATTGTTCACTTCCACTTTGCTTCTCTCAAGGGCTGAGGCTGGATTTCATGAAAAATCTTGAGACAAATCTGATGAAGTGGATTGCCACAGCGATGCGCCATGTACCCAACGGGTGTCTCACGCCCGATCGCCTTGCGAGGCATGCCGACAGATTTCATGGGCGCTGAAAATGCCAAGGCAGGCACCTGTCAGACCTGCCCCGTGCCCTCACTGCTTCCCAGTGTCCTTCCACCCACCTCCCAACGCCAGGAAAACGCCAATCTGCCCCACCGCCACCTGACTATTGGCCGCCGCCAACTGCGCCCGCACATCGGTATAGGTTCGCGTCGCCTGCAAATCCGCCAGGAACGACTCACGCCCTGCCTGGTAATACCGGTGCGTCTGGTCCGCCGCTTCCTTCGCCGACTTCTCCGCCTCGGCCAACGCATCCCGCCGGTCCAGCAAAGCACTGTACTGCGCCAGACGGGTCTGGGTTTCGCGAATGGCGTTCAGCACCACGCCGTCGAAATGCGCCAGGGCCGCCTGGGTCGAGGCTTCAGCCATGCGAATTCGCGCACGGGTGCCGTTGGTCGGGATGCTCCAGCTGATCTGCGGACCAAAGCCCCAACGGTTGGTCGACGGATCGCCGAGGTCTTCAAGAATACCGATGGTGCCGACCTGGGCACCGATGCTGATGTCCGGATACAGCGCACCCGTAGCCACGCCGATTTCGGCGGTGGCCGCCGCCAGCTGGCGTTCGGCCTGGCGCACATCCGGGCGGCGCTTGAGCAGGGCCGCGCCGTCACCCACCGGCACCAACTGATTGAGCTGTGGCAGCTCGGCGCAATCCGCGGTACCGGCGGGCAACTTATCCACAGGCTTGGCCAGCAGCGCCGCCAGGGTATACATGCCCGTTTCGCGCTCGGCCTTGAAGCGCGGCAGTTCGGCGCGCAACGACTTGAACTGGGTCTGCGAGCGGGTCACCTGGGTTTCGTCGCCACGGCCGGCGTCGCGCAGGCGCTGGTTGAGCTTCACGCTCTGTTCCTGCAGGTCGAGCGACTCGCGGGCGATGTGGTACTCCTCGTTGGCCGAGCACACCTGGGTGTAGGCCTTGACCACATCGGCCACCAGGGTGATTCGGGCGGTGTCGGCGGCGGCCTGCACTGCGTCGGCGTTGGCCTTGGCGGCCTCGGTGCCGCGCTTGAAGGTGCCCCACAGGTCGAACTGGTACGAGGCACTGATGATCGCCTCGCCAATGTTGGCCACCGGCACCTTCTCCGGCAGCAGGAAGGCCTGGCCAGACTCCTGCAAGCGCTGGGCGCCGGCCTTGATGCCGCCATTGAAGCCGCCCTGGGACTCGGCCACTTCGACTTGGGCGCGAGCCTTGGCGATGTTGGCCGCAGCCACGCGCAATTCGGTGTTGGCACTCAGCGCCTGGCGCACCAACTCGTTGAGGCGTTGATCCTGATACAGCTGCCACCAGTCCTCGGGCACCGGCGCCGACACCACGCTGTCGGCATCCTGGCGCAGCGGGCCGTTGAGATCGCTGCGTTGCACCGCCGCATCCTTCGGCACTTGGTAATCGGGGCCGACCATCATGCAGGCCCCCAGGGACAGGCAGAACCCCGCCAGGATCAGCTGTTTCATGGGCGCTGGCCCTCGAGGATCGACACAGTGGCCGTGCGCCCGGCGATCATGCGGAAGTCTTCCGGCACTTCGTCGAAGGCGATACGCACCGGAATGCGCTGGGCCAGGCGCACCCAGCTGAACGCCGGGTTGACGTTGGGCAGCAGATTGGCGCCGCTGACGCGGTCACGGTCTTCGATGCCGGCGGCGAAGCTCTGCACGTGGCCGCGCAGGCGGGTGTTGTCGCCCATCACGCGGATGTCCACGGCGTCGCCGATGTGAATGCCACCGAGCTTGGTTTCCTCGAAGTAGCCATCGACGTGGTACGAGGCGCTGTCGACCACCGACAGCACCGCGCGGCCAGCGCTGACGAATTCATGGTCACGCGGGGCGCGATCGTTGAGGTAGCCATCTACCGGGCTGCGCACCACCGAGCGGTCGAGGTTGAGCTGGGCAGTGTCGACCGCCACCTGGGCCTCGCTGACCGCCGAACGGGCGCGAGCCTCGCGGGACTGGCTCTCTTCCAGCTGCTCGGCCGCCACCAGGTTGCCGAGCTTGCGGTTACGCTGCGCTTCGCGCGACGCCTGGGCCAGGGTTTCCTGGCGCTCGCCGAGGGTCGCCTTGGCTTGGCGCAGGGCCAGAGTGAAGCGGTCCTGGTCGATGGTGAACAGCACGTCGCCGCGTTTGACGGTCTGGTTGTCGCGCACCTCGACCTTCTGGATCAGGCCGGACACGTCCGGGGCGATCTGGATCACGTCGGCACGGATGTGGCCGTCGCGGGTCCAGGGGGCGAACATGTAGTACACCACCATCTGCCACACGAGCACGGCGGCGAAGGTCACTACCAGCAAGGTCAGGACCACACGGCCCAGGGTCAGCAAAGGTTTTTTCATGGCAGCATCAGGCTTCGGCAAAAGTGGTCGACCGCACCCAGCAGCACGGCATACAGGGCAACGTTGAACAGCGCCCGGTGCCAGACCAGGCGGTAGAAATGCAGGCGCACCAGCACCGCGTGCACCCCCAGGAACAGCAGGTAGGTGCCAAACATCATCACCAGCAGCGTGGGCAGGAACACCCCGCTGATATCCAGTTCACCGATCACAGGGGCGCTCCGTCGAGGCCGGGGGGCAGTTGCGGTTGTTCTGCAGGCTCGAGCATCACCTCGACACCCGGCAGCAAGGCCAGGCGCAGGCCTGCCAGGGCATGCAGCAGATGAGTGCGGGCATCGCCGCGCTCGTACAGTTCATCCAGGTTCAGCGCCAGGCGCGCACGCTCCATGTTGCGCAGCAGCGCGGCCGGGGCATGCAGGCGCTCGCCCGCACGCAGGCAGGCGGCGTAATGCGCGCCGACTTCCTCGATCACCGTGCCCAGGCGCTCGCGGGCCTGCTGGCCGGCGCGCGGCATATAGGCCAGCAGGTCGAGCAGGTTCAACCCCACGCGCAGATCACGCAGCGCCACGCCACTGTCCTGGCCGGTCTGCGACAGGCGCGGCAGGTGCTGCATGAGGCGATCGAGCATTTGCACGCCGACCTGGCGATGCTCGGCCAGGGTCGCCGGCTCGGTCATCTCGACAATGTCGCGCCAGACGAAGCGGGTCATGCGCTTGGCCGCCAGTTCCACGCCGAACGGGCGCATTACCAGGGTCCAGATGAAGGCGAACAGCAGGCCCACGGGGCCGGCCAGGTTGGAATTGAGGAAGGTGAAGAAGTCAGCGTCGTAGGCGCCCTGGATGCTGATGAACGTCGAGGTGTTGACGATGGTCAGCAGGGTGCCGAGGTAGAAGCGCGGCTGCACGGTCAGGGTACCGACACAGATGAACGGGATCGCGAAGGCCAGCACCAGCATCGGGAAGTCGTGCAGGTTGGGCAGCACCAGGAACAGGTACAGGCTGGAGAAGATCACCGACATCAGGGTCCAGAAGAAGAACCGGTAGATCTGCGGCGCCGGGTCGTCCATGGCGGCGAAGAAGCTGCACGACACAGCGGCAAGGATCACCGCACTGGCGCCGTCGTTCCAGCCCAGGCCAATCCACAGGCCGCAGGCGACGATGATCGCCAGCACCGTGGAAACCACCGAGTAGAGCATCAGGCCACGGTCGAAGAACGCGGTCAGGCGGCCCAGGCGCCAGTGGCGGTAGACCGCGCGCCAGGGCTTGGGGTCGTCGGTGCGCAGGGCGTGCTGCAAGGAGCAGCAGTCCTGCCACAGGTCGGCCCACTCGGTCAGGCGGTACAGGGCGTTGGACAGCAGCAACTCGGCACGCTGATCGAGGGCGGCAGCACCGGGCTGCAGGCGGTCGATCTGCTCGTGCAGGGCGGTCCAGCGGGCTATGGAGGCGCTGTCGGCGGTGCCTTTGAGCCATTCACGGGCAGCGTCCAGCACCGGCTGGATCTGCCCGTAATGGGCCGGCGCGCGGCCTTCGAGGGCGACCAAGGCATCGTCGAGAGCGTCGATCACCGGTAGCAGGTGAATCATCCGCCCGCGCAGCTCGCGGGCGTTCTTCAGGGTATGCGGGCCGGCACCTTCGTGGCCGAGCTGGCCGATCATCAACTCCAGCGAGTTGAAGGTGGTGACCATTGCGCCGCGCATGCCACCGACCTTGTCGGCGCTGGCTTCACGGGCGAGGTAGGTGTCGCTGTAGCGGATCGCCTCGGTGAACCAGTTGCCAGTGGCGCCCACCACCACCGGGGCCAGGCGGCGCGGCCAGAAGATCGCACCGACCACTGCCGCGCAGACGATCCCCAGGCAGATTTCCTGGGCCCGGGAGGACGCCACGTCGAACACCGCCAGCGGGTTGTCGACCACTGCCAGGGCAATCATCGGCAAGGTGTAGCCGGCCAGCATCAGCACATAGTTGTTGGCCGTGCGCAGGTTCAGCGAGAGGAACAGCAAGGTGCCGGTCCACAGGGCGATGGCGATGCTCAGCAGTAACGGCGACTGCACCAACGGTGGCACGAAGAAGATCGCCCCGGCAGCACCGAGCAGCGTTCCCACGGCGCGATACACCGCCTTGGAGCTGGTCGGGCCGACGAACGGGCTAGAGACGATGTAAACGGTGGCCATCGCCCAATACGGGCGCGGCAACTGCAACAGCAGGGCGATGTACAGGGCAATCATCGACGCGGCGAAGGTGCGCACGCCATAGAACCAGTCGCGTGCCGGCGGCACCGAGCTGAAGAAACCGTTCATGCCACCCCGCCTGCAGTACCCAAACCAGCGGCTTCGAAGGCACGTAACACGCGCAGCGCAGCCTGCAGCTCGGCCTCGTCGATGCCTTGCAGCACGTCATGGCGTACGCGCACCAGCTCGGCTTCGATGGCTTCGGCCAAGCGACGGCCTTCGGCGGTCAGGCTCAGGGCCTTGGCACGGCGGTCCAGCGGGTCTTCGCTGCGGCAGACCAGGCCAGCCTTGCACAGCTGGTCGAGCAGGCGCACCAGCGACGGGCTTTCCAGGCCAGCAGCCTGGGCTACGGCCACCTGGTGCACGCCATCGCCCAGGCGCACGATCATCAGCAACGGTGCGGCGCAGGCCTCGGAGATACCGTAGCCGATCAGGGCGTTGTGGCAGATGCGCCGCCAGTGGCGAGCGGCAACCACCATGCCGCTACTGACTTGCAGGCGCAGGGAGTCAATGGACATGAGAAGAACCAAGGATATTCATAGTTTGCTAACTATCAATATACGCCTGTGCCTCCCCCTTTCGTCAACAGCGGGCGACGGGGGGCCTTGATGAATTCTTGTTCATTCAGGGCTGAACCTGGTCTTCCAGTTTCATGGTCAGGGCCAAGGTGCTGCCCATCTGCACCGCCCGGTCACGCCAGTTCTGGTAACGGGCGTCATCCCGGCTGCTGAAATGCACCGCCAACTCCTCGGCCGCCTGCATCACGCCGGTTGCCGCTGCCAACTCCAGCCAATACAGCGCGGCCTTGATGTCCGCCTCCACGTATAAGCCATGCAATAAGCGGTAGCCCACTTCGAACCGGCAACGCGCCTCGCCCCGCTCGGCGCCACGCAAGAACCATTGGTAGGCCTGGCCCGGGTCCACCTGCCAGCCCAGCGCGGCATCGCAGACTTCTTCTTCGTACAGGTCTCCCAGCGCGGCAGCGGCATGCAGCATGCCGCGCTCGAAGGCCTGGCGATAACATTCCTCGGCCTGGGCATAGGAAGTCTCGACACCCTTGCCGAAGTAGTGCTGCTGCCCCAGGTTGAACCACGCCGCCGCATTGCCCTGCAGCGCCGCCATGCGCAGCAGGTGCCCGGCCAGGGTAGTGTCGGCACGCCAGTACTTGCCATTGAGCCAGATCCAGCCGAGGTCGTTGAGTGCTGCCACGTTGCCGGCCAGAGCCTGTTGGCGCAGATCGGTGTACACCGCCTGCAGGTCGTGGGCCTCGTCCAGACGGTTGACCAGCAGCGCGCGCTGGCTGGGCTGCCCAACCCCGGCAAACAGTCGCTGTCGCCTGCCGACATATGTCGGTGGGCAAATGACCTGCTCAGGCAGAAGACGGGCGAGCAGCGAATGGATATTGCTGACAGCTGACATGTTCATCCTCATTGAACGACCCACAGGCCCGACCGCGGCTGTGATGAGGCGTGATTCTGCGCGACGTCACGTCAAAACCTGTCGCGAACGATTCGAGGCAAGGCAACCAATTGCGCATTCGTGGATCTGAACGAGTTATGGCTAATTGCCATGACCCGCTCGCGCCGCCATCCTGTTGCGGCAAGCCTAGACAAGGACGTTACCTTTTGCCGTTCGCCACCACCCGCGCCACCCTCAGCCGTCAGTGGGCGCTGCTGCGCCAGTTACCGAGCCGCTCCCCGGGCATTACCAGTGCCGAACTGGTGTGGCGCCTGCGAGATGTCGGCTTCAACATCAGCAAACGTACGGTGGAGCGGGACCTTAACGAGCTGTCGCTGATCTTTCCGCTGGATCGCAATGACAAGAGCATTCCGTTTGGCTGGCACTGGTCGGCGAACGTTGCTGGCGAGTTGCGGGGGAATTTCGACCTGCAGGGATATTTGCGGGGTGATTCGCTTCAGCCGGCGCAGGGTGAAGGGATCGAGATGCAGGCCTGGATCAGCGACCCATTGGCCCGGCAGTTGCGCGAGGCGCCGTTGAGCCTAGACATGCAGTTGACTGCACTCGAGCAGGGGCATCGACTGCGGGCCACGGTGGAAGATGGCGGGCCGTTGCGCTGGTGGGTACTTAGCCAAGGGGAAGGCTTGGTGGTCGAAGAGCCGCAAACTTTACGCGAGGAGATCGCCAGGACCTTGAGTAATGCGGCAGCACAGTACATGAATTAGTTGCCTGTACTGGCCTCTTCGCGGGGCAAGCCCGCGTAGAGGCCGGCACAGATGTATTACCGCTGCATGCCCCATCGCCGAACGGTCAACCGCTCAAGGGTATTGAACACCAACCCCTCGACCAGCAAACCGATCAGGATCACTACCGCCAATCCGGCAAACACCTTGTCGGTATACAGCTCGTTGCGGTTCTGGAAGATGTACCAGCCCAGCCCGCCCTTGCCGCTGCTGGCGCCGAACACCAGTTCGGCGGCGATCAGGGTGCGCCAGGCGAACGCCCAGCCGATCTTCAGCCCCGAGAGGATCGACGGCAGCGCCGCCGGTACCAGGATGTGCAGGACCAGACGCAGCCCTTTCAGGCCGTAATTGCGCCCTGCCATGCGCAAGGTTTCCGACACCCCGAGAAAGCCCGCATAGGTATTCAGCGCCAGCGCCCACAGCACCGAATGCACCAGCACGAAGATCAGGCTGTTGTCGCCCAGCCCGAACCAAAGCAACGCCAACGGCAGCAGGGCAATCGCCGGCAAGGGGTTGAACATCGAGGTCAGGGTGCCCAGCAGGTCGCGACCGAGCTGGGTCGACACCGCCAAGCTGGTCAGGCCGAAGGCCAGGACGATGCCCAGCAGGTAACCCTTGAGCAAAATCACCAGCGACACGCCGACCTTGGCAGGCAGCTCGCCACTAAGCAGGCCGTCCCACAATGCGGCGGCGGTCTGCAGAAAGGTTGGCAGCAGCAGGTCGTTGCCCTGGTAGCGCGCGATCGCTTCCCACAAGGCGGCGATCACCACCAGAATCACGGCCTTGCGCAGCCAGCCGTGCTGCCACAGGCGCTGGGCCAACGGTAGATTGCGCTCCACAGGCACACTGAGCAAAGGCTCCAGCTGCACCTCGTATTCCTGGCGCACAGGTGTAGGGGTCATGGCTGAAGCTCCTGTCAGTAGGCAATGCGAATGTCGTTGAAGCCCAGGTCATCGGCCTGCTCGGGGGCTTCGGCCTCGTCGAACAGCAAGCGATGGATGCGTCGCGCACTGGCCTGGAAGTCCGCAGCGCCGAGGCTGCCAAGGTCGTACTGGTGGCTGTGCACCTCGGCCCGTACCCGGCCCGGGTGGGGCGACAACAGCAGGATGCGGTTGCCGACCACCAACGCTTCCTCGATGGAGTGGGTGACGAACAGCAAGGTGAAACGCACTTCCTCCCACAGCAGCAGCAGTTCTTCTTGCATCTTGCGTCGGGTCAGCGCATCGAGCGCGGCGAACGGCTCGTCCATCAGCAGTATTTTCGGCTGGGTGGCCAACGCCCGGGCGATCGCCACGCGTGCCTTCATTCCGCCCGACAACATGTGCGGGTAGACATCGGCAAAGGCGGCCAGGCCGACCTTTTCCAGGTAATGCAGGGCCCGCTCCTCGGCCTCGGCGCGCTTGAGCTGGCCAGACACCAGCAGCGGGAACATGACGTTCTCTTTCACCGTTTTCCACGGCGGCAGCTGGTCGAACTCCTGGAACACCACGATGCGGTCAGGGCCGGGGCTATTGACCGGTTGGCCCTGCAGCAGGATCTGCCCTTCCCGGGGGTTGATGAAGCCGGCCACGGCCTTGAGCAGGGTGGACTTGCCGCAGCCCGACGGGCCAAGCAGGACGAAACGGTCGGCGCGGTCAACTTCGAAGCTGACCTGATGGGTGGCCCGCACCACGCGCTGCGCGGTGCGGTATTCGAGGCTCAGGTTGTCCACCTTGAGCAACGGCGGTGTGGCGACACGGCTCAGGTTGCTGGCCGTGTGGCCTGGCAATGGGGCGGTCATGGTCGGTCAGCTCCCTTGCAGCGGCCGTTCATCCTGGAAGAAGTAGTCCTTCCACGACGCTGGCTTGTGCTTGATGGCGCCTACCCGATACAGGAACTCGGCCAGCTTGTAGGTGTTTTTCGGGGTGACGGTGAACTCGTACTGCGGGTTGTCGATCAGCTTGATCAGCGCGTCGCGGTCGATCTTGGCCTTGGTCACGCGGATGTAGGTATCCGCTGCAGCGGCCTTGTCGTTCTGGGCGAAGTCCGCCGCCTCGGCCAGGGCGTCGACGAAGGCCTTGTAGGTCTTGGGGTTGTCGTTACGGAATTTCTCGGTAGCGAACAGCAGGGTCGGCGAGTTTGGGCCGAGCAAGTCGTAGCTGTTGAGCACCACGTGCACGTTCTTGTTGGCCAGCACCTGGTCCTGGAACGGCGGGTTGGAGAAGTGCCCGTTCAGTTCGGTGCCACCAGCCAGCAGCGCGGCGGTGGCATCCGGGTGCGGTACGGCCAGGGTGTACTTGTCGAGGCGGTTGTATTCCTTGTCGCCCCACTGCTGGGCGGCGGCGTACTGCAGGAAGCGCGATTGCACCGAAACACCCACAGCAGGTACCGCAATGCGGTCCTTGTCCGTAATGTCGGCGATGGTCTTCACGTTTGGGTTGCTGCTGACCAGGTAGTACGGGAAGTTGCCCAGTGAGGCCACGGCCTTGACGTTCTGCCGGTCCTTGGTGCGGTCCCACACGGTCAGCAGCGGGCCAACCCCGGCACCGGCGATGTCCACCGAGCCGGACAGCAGTGCGTCGTTGATCGCCGAGCCGCCGGACAGCTGCGCCCAGTCAACCTCGATGTCGATGCCCTGCTGCTTGCCGTGCTTCTCGATCAGGTGCTGGTCACGCACCACGTTGAGCAGCAGGTAGACAATGCCGAACTGCTCGGCGATGCGGATCTTGCCTTCGGCTTGCGCCACGGCGGGGGCCGCCAGGCTGCCAACGACCAGGCTGGCGCCCAGGCCAATGCTTGCCGCCAGGCGGCTGATGGATTTGCGCATGATGAATTCCTCAGTCGTCAGAACGGGGCATCGCCCTGGATGGTGGTGCGGAACAGTTTGCGGCGCAGGTGCGCGGGGCAGCCGGTGGCCAGGTGGATCAGCGAACGGTTGTCCCAGAACACCAGGTCGTGGGGCTGCCACTGGTGGCGGTAGATGTTCTGCTCAAGCACGCTCAGCGCGTACAGCTGCTGCAGCACGTCGCGGCTTTCATCGTCAGGCAGGCCGACGATGCGGGTAGTGAAGCCTTCGCTGACGAACAGCGCCCTACGGCCGTTTTCCGGGTGGGTACGCACCACCGGGTGGATGACCTCTTTCACCTGCGCGAGCTGCTCGGCGGTCAAGGTCGGGCGCCAGTTGCCTTCAAATTTGGTTTCGGCGTAACGGGCGGTGTAGGAGTGCGCGGCACTGCGGCCCTCGACCACTTTGCGCAGGGCCTGGGGTACAGCGTCCCAGGCTTTGTGCATGTCGGCGAACAGGGTGTCGCCACCTTCGCTGGGCAGCTCCTGTGCGTGCAGCATGGAGCCAAGGCTTGGCAGCTCCTTGTACGACAGGTCCGAGTGCCAGAACTTGCCGGCATCGCCAAGGCCGATATTCTGGCCGTTCTCGATGATGTTGGAGACGATCAGGATTTCTGGGTAGCCAGTGAGCAGGAACTGCTTGAGCACATGGATCTGCAACTCGCCAAAGCGGCGGCTGAAGGCAATCTGTTGTTGCGGGCTGATGCGCTGGTCACGGAACACCAGCACATGGTGGTCGAGGTGGGCGCGATGAATTCGGGTGAAATCCTCGGCGGTGACCGGCTTGGCCAGGTCCAGGCCAATGATCTCGGCGCCGACGGCACCCGAGAACGGGCGGATTTCAAAGGTTTGCGGCTGGGCGCTGTCGATGGACGACAAGGCGTTCGAGGCGGCTGGCATGTGTCACTCCCACGCAGTGCGCGACTTCAATGGCGCGCAACGATCAGAAACGCACGGGGATTACCCGTGTGGGTTCAAGTCGTGCGGCGCATCGATTGGTCGACGGGTACGCAGTGGGAATGACTATAAAGGCATAAGAAAAATATTTTAAATACCGTTAGCGCATAACCATATGAAACGGTTCGCGCACTGAAAAGGGGCGCCAGGCGCCCCTCAACGCCATTCGCTGTAAGGCTCCAGCGAGGTGACCGGCAAGGCCAGGTTGCCGCGCCACGGCTCGAACAGGTAGCGCACGTAGAGCATGGCGTGGCTGGGCGCATAATCCTTGCTGTGCTGCCAGTCGAAACCTCCGCCCAGCGCCCAGCGATCGTTCAGGCGCCGCTCGAAGGCACCATGCAGGCGATAGCCCACGCCTGTGCTGCTGCTGGCATCGGTGGTCGCATCGATGTTCGATTCGATGATGTCGTAACGCGCCAGCAACTTGCGGTTGAGGCTATCGTCCGGGTAGAGCCGGCTGCTGTCGCTGCTGGCATGTGACCAGCTGGCCGAGCCTTCCAGCAGGAACGACCAGTCATAGTTGCGCCAGGCATAGCTGACCGGCACACCGATCGACTCGTAGCGTTGCGGGCTGTAGTAGCCACCCTGACCGAGGCTGTAGCCGCCCAGGTCCTTGTCATAGCGCCAGTTCATCACGGTGAGGCCCACGCGCATGCGCTCGTCAGCCTTCTCCACGGCGCGGTAGTAATACCCTGCCATGGCGCGGGTGCGCTGGTTGTCGGCAACGTTCTCGCCGACCAGCCAATGGTGGCCAAGGCTTGCCCAGACACCGTGATCCCCCCCCTGGTCCCAGCTCAGCCCCAGCGTCGCGCCGTTGGCCGTGACGCCACCCCAGCGCACGTTGGTAGCCGGGTCGCGCGCGCCGGCGAACGACAGCAGCGAGTTGCTCATCGGCCGGCGCGAGGCCGCCAGCGACCAACCCACCTGCCCCAAGTCGCCATTGACGATTGCGCCGCCTAGCCAGTTATTGACCTCATAACCCTGGGTCGTGCCCAGGTCGAAGCCCCAGCGGCTGTTCTGCCATCCCATCGCCAGTACACCGCCATTGGCCGTCTGCGAGCCCGGCTGGCAGGTCGGCAGAGGTGCGCCGCTGCGGGTGACGCCGACAAACTGGCAGGTACCGAAGTCAGCGGTGTTGTTGCCGTTTTCGTCGAGGTCAAACGAGCCGGCATCCATACCAATGCGCTCGACCCGCGCAAACGCCCTGCCGTCTTCCCAAGGCGTATCGACATGCAGCAAGGTCGATTGGGTGCTCAGGCGGGAGATACCGGGCGTGCCGTCGTTCTTGCGCCAACCGTAGTCATGCATGAGGGTGACATTGGTATTGCGCTGCTGGTACAGCTCATCGACGTCGCTGCGCAGGCTGCGCGCCAGCCAGTCATCGCTGTCCTTCGCCCGGCTGGCGAAGGTCATGGCCCGGTCGTCACGCGGCGAGGCCTGCGAGCGGCTGATCATCTGCGCATCGGCCATTGCTGCGGCATACAGATCCAGCGCTCGCTGTGGGTCGTTGGCCGCCACCAGCCTGGCTGCGTCGCGGCGCAGCAACGGGTCGGGCTGCGACTGTTTGGCGGCGACATGCTCCAGCAGCTGGGCCGCTTTTTCCTTCTCGCCCAGGGCGGCCAGCACTTCAGCATAGCGGCGCTGTGCATCGCCTTGCTCGTCGGTCAGCTGCAGCGGCTGCACCTCCAGTGCCTGGCGTACGCGGGCCAGGTCGCCTTCGGCAATCCAGCTCTCCATCACGCCTAGGCGCGCCTGCGCACGCTGCGGCTGAACCTGCAGCACGCGCTGGTAGTAACCCAGTGCCTTACGATGATCGCCCCGCTGTGCCGCCCAGTCCGCCATCAACAGCAGGTCGTCCGGATCACCCTCGCCATGGGCCAGGCCAGCTTCCAGCACGGCGCTGGCCTCGTCGGTGCGACCCAGATCCTGCAGGCGCTGAGCCTGAGCAAGGGTCATGCGCCGGCGCACGCGCTTGTCGAGGACGCGCATGTCGTCGGTCCAGGCACCTTGTGGCACGGCGCGCAGGGTGTCCTGAACCTGTGCATCGCGATCACTGGATTCCAGGTACAAGCCATGGGCGTAACGCGTGGCAGGATCGGTGGGCTGGCGCTGCAATACGCGATTGAATGCGGCGTCGGCCTCAGCGTTACGGCCTTGTTGGCGCAGGCTGTTGGCCAGTTGGTAGGCCAGCCAGGGCTCATCGGGCGCCAGCTCGGCAGCTTGCGTCAGTAGCCGGCTGGCGCTAGCCCAATCCTGCCTCTGCACGGCGGCATCTGCCTGCTCGCGCAGGCGGCCAAGCTCCAGGCTACGGCGCAGGCTGGCGAACTGGACCTGTTGGGCCGCAGGCAGGCTGCTCAGATACGCTTCGGCCTTGTCTGTCGACTGCGCCTGATAGATGCGCATCAGGCCGCGCACCGCGCTTTCATTGCCCGGTACCTTGCGCTGCACCTGCAGGTATTGCCGTTCGGCACTGGCCAGGTCACCTTCAGCGAACGACACATCGGCCAGACCCAGCATGGCGAACTCATCGTCAGGACGCTGCTGGCGCGCCTGCTGGTAGAGCGAACGGGCAGTGCGCAAGTCCTGTTTCTCCAGCGCGCTGTCAGCCCGCTGCAGCATCCCCCAGTACTGGCTGGAGGCTTCGAGGTCTTTCCATTTACTCATCAGGCGGGTGTTCTGCTCGATGGTAACCGCTTGGTGGAATGCCGCGTTGGCTTCCCCGTAACGGCGTTGACGCATCAGCGCAACGCCGAGCGCGCCGTGCAGGCTGGCATCATCGGCATAACGGCGCAGGGCCAGACGCAGCTGTGCTTCTGCCTGGACGTTGCGGTCCTGATCGAGCAACGCCTTGCCACGTTGCCCAGCCTGCCAGGCCGGGTCACCCACCAGGGTGCGTTGCTGCTTGAGGTTGTCATTGGCCAGCGGCAACAGCGGCGATGCCGGATAGCGCTGGACGAATGCCTGCCAGGCAGCGACGCTGTTGGCACTCACCGGTTGCTCGGACAGGTAGTCGAACTCGCGCTGGGCGGCGGCATCGCGTGCCGTCGGGTCACGCGACAACTGGTCGAGGATGGCCAGGGCTTCACTGTCACGGTCCTCGCTGAACAGCCAGGCGGCCAAGGTCTGGCGCAAGCCGACGTTGCCTGGGTACTGGCGATCAAGCTCCTGCAGCTGGCGGATCGCTTCCGGCCGCTGACCGGCCAGGTTGCCACGCACGCGCCAGTAGTCCAAGGCCAGGTCCAGGCTGGGCGGTTCACCGCCGAACAACTGGTCATAGGCGACCAGAGCCTCGTCATAGCGCCCCGTCACTGCCATGAGCCGCGCTTGCTGCAAACGCTGCGCCTGCTCGGGCTGCTGCAGCGCCATCAGACGTCGGGCTTGCCGATCCTGGAGGCTGCCCGGTGCCACTGCAGCGATGCTTGCACGCAGTTGCTCGGCTTCTTCAGGTTTCTGCTCACGCAGCGCCAGGCTCAGCGAGGCCAGCAAGGCATCAGGGTTGCGCGGCTCCAACAAACGCAGCCTGGCCAGGGCGTCGTGAATCAGGTCGTCGCGGTGCAGCGCCTCGCCAATACGTACCTGCTCCAGCAGCCATTGGCGTTGCTCATCGCGGTCTTTCGGCTGCGCGGCCACGGCACAGGACAAAGCGGTCAGCGTCAGCACGCCGATCATTCGGAACATGGAGCACTCCAGGCGGGCAGCAGACGACCTTGATTGTCAAAGCGATAGCGGGCTTGGTCCCAGCCTTGGCCGAACAAGGCAAGGACTTGGTTGTAATATGCCTGTGGCTCGGCAGGCTGCTCGCGCAACCTTTTGCGCTGGGCTTCAAGCGTAGCGTGGCCATCTGCGGCGCTGGCCAGCAATGGCAACAACGCTGCGGAAAAGCCCACCGGGCCATGCCCGCTCTGTTTGCCAGTGCGGGCATCGACGCTCTCCGGCGGCTGGCCACCCTGGGTAGTGGCGGTGACCATCGGTGCGAAGTGACGCAGCAGCTCGTCACGCTGCGCTGCACCGTTAGCCAGCATGCCCAGCCACAGGTACACGCGGATGGCGTCATAGTCCCCGGCACTACCGTGCTCAGGGTCGGGCTCGATGGCTGCCGCTGGCGTCCACAGCAACCAGTCCGGGGCAAAGCCGTTGGGCGATGACTGCAACCAGAGGCGACGTACGTTGCTGGCCATCTCGCCCCACAGTGGGTCCACCAGGGCAAAGCGGTCGAACAATTGCGGCGGCAGGTAGCTGGGGTTCAGGCGCCAGCCTCGGTTGTCGTCAAAGCCGTAATCCGCCGGTAGCAGCATCACACCCAGGCCCGGCAACTTGCGCACGGTCTGTGCGGCGATGCGCCAGAGCATCTGTGTGCCCAGCCGGGCATACGCCGGCTCGTTCCACAGCCGCCCCGCTTCGAGCAGGCTGTAAGCGATCCACAGGTCGGCATCGCTGGCATTGTTGCTGTCCAGCACCTGCCATTGCTTCTGCTTGCCGTGGCCCCAGAGCCAGGCCGGCAAATGCCGGGAAAGGTCGCCTTCGGCCAGGTTGTTGCCGGTCCAGCGCAGCAGGTTGTCGAACGCCTGGCGGTCGTTGCCGACCAGGGCGAAGAACAGCGCATAGCTCTGCCCTTCGGAGGTGGTGACCAGGCGCTCATCACTACGGTCGAGCACCCGGCCATCCGCACTCATCAGGTGGGTCTTGAAGCGCTCCCAGTCCGGCCACGGGCAATCCGCCGCCGCGCGGGCGACGCCGGGCATGCACAACACCAGCACCAAGGCCAACAGCTGGCGCATGGTCAATCAGCCCCGCTCAGGCGACGACGCCCGGCCCAACGCAGCGCACGCCACAACAGGAAGGCGAACAGCAGCACGCTGATGACGGCGATCACCGCGATCAGTGTCGGGTAATCGGAGAGGTGGAACCACAGCAGCAGCCACCATGGCAGCTGGCCTACATAGTAGTGCTCACCCACGAACTGGCTGCTGACACCACTGCTGCGCACCAAGGCGACGGAGCCTGCCACGGCGTCGAGCTTGCCGGAGTCGGCCAGCACTTCACGCAGCAAGGCGTACGCGTCATCAGAGCTACCCAGCAAGGCAACAACGCTGCGCTGCTCGTGGAACGGCGACTTCAGCCCGGTGATCGCGGCAATCGGTGCCTGCGCACTGACTTCGATGCGGTTGTTGGACATCACGGGGGCCGTGTCGAAGCGGCGGATGCCGGGTTGCTCCACCGCACGCCCCTGCACCATCCAATCGCGCTGAGCGTTCAGCAACAAGCCCAGGTTCGGCTGCTCGCGCAGGTCTTCGGGCAGGCTGCCAATCAGCAGCAGGTCGGCATCGGCGTCTGCGGCCTGCTTCCAGTTGTCGCTCAACCGCACATTCAGGGCTGGGTAGCCCACCTGCCCGCCGATGCTGCTGATGACGTCAAGCAACGTGCCGACCTGCATCGCCGTGGGCTTGGCCGGTACCACCACCAGGGTCTCGGACAGATCGGCCATGCGGCTGTAAGGGAAGCCACTGCGAACGAAGGCGCGCAGGTCAGGCATGGCCATGTAGTGGTAGTAGCCGGAGAGGTCGATGGTCGAGTTTTCGTCGATCGCCGCACGCACGTCTACCGGCAGCGAGGTCTGACAGTGGTCGCGCTGGGCGCTGCCCAGGGTGCTGGCGAAGCTGAAGTCGAAACGCAGGCGGTTGCGCGCGCCGATCTTCAGGGCCGGAACCAACGATTGCTCAGTCAGGACGGTGCTGTCGGTGGACAGTACGTTCAGGCGCATCTCTTCCAGGGTGCTGCTGCGGCGGTCATTGCCCACCAGCGGCATGCTGGTGATGTACTGGTCGTTGACGCTGATGCTCAGGCGCGACTCATCGGTAACCGCTGGCGGGGTGTAGCGATACAGGGTCTGTAGCGGAATACCTTGGTTGCGCCAGACGAACAGGTCGGGGGGCAGGTTCACGTCGAGGGTGATAGGGCGTGGCTGCAAGCCGCTGACCTGCAACTGCTCGGGGTAATCGAGCAGCTCGGAGAACCGCACCGGGCGGTCGGTCCGCGTCCAGTTCGGCGCGTCGTAGGGCTTGCGCGGCTGCAACGCGGTCATCTGCTCGACCTTGACCCGCGAACCGCGGAACAGGTCGCTGCCGACGGCCAGCGCCGAGGCGGCCTTGACCAGGTCTTCGTCATTGCGGCCCAGGACCAGCAACAGCTTGCTCCAGCGGTTGCCCGGGTGATCGATCAGCTGCACCACCGGGCCATCGACCGCCGGGAATTTTTCCAGGTCGGCGAGGAACGCCGGGCGCCGATCATTGGTGGCGAAGACAATGGCTGGCTGCGGTTTTTCGCCGCTGGCAGGCAGGCTGTTGAACGACACCGGGAAGGTCGCCTTACGCCAGCCGGCCTTGCTGCCGAAGTACGACGCCAGGATGGCAGCGGCACGCTGCTCGCCCAGGGTCGGGGTGTCGGCAAAAACCACCGGCAACTCGACCTTGCTGGTGTCGCGTACATCGAATAACGGCAAAGGGAAGTAGGCCAGGTCATTTTCCAGCGCCAGCGCCTGCTCGCGCAGTTGCACCTGGCTCTTGCGGTTGACGTTCAGCCACAGGCCGCTGTGCGCCGGGTCTTCACAGATATCGGTGTAGTGCCCGACGAACTCCAGGCGCACCCGGTTGAAATCGCTGATCAGTTTCGGGTCCAGCTGCAGCTGACGACGCACGCGCTGGCCGAGCTGGTCCTTCTCGATCGGCACCACCCCCATCAACTCGTCGTTGAGGTACACGCGCAGATGCGACAGGTTCGGTAGCAGGGCTGGCGACGGGGTGTAGTCCAGCTGCAGCACCGCGTCGGTGGCCAGGCGATCCCGGCGCAGACCAAACTCGATGTTTTCGCTGTTGCGAACGCCCAGCATCAGGCTGTCGGCCGATCGGCCAAGCTGCTCGAAAGTCTGGGTGACGGGCCAGTTGGGCACCAATGGCTCGGCCGGCATGGCAAGGGGGGCTACAGCGGCGACTGCAGCGTTCTGGAACAGCGAGGCAAGCAGCACCATCGCCAGGCCCCAGGTGCGTGCGGGATAACGAGTCATCATGCGTCTCGGTCAGCAAGGTTCGTGGAAGGAAGAGGTCGGGGTGTATGCGGCAGGTAGCTGGCCAGCCAGCGCAGCAGTTCGTACAGGGGCAGCAGCCACCCGCGCAGCCAGATGGGGGTGTGTTCGATCATGCGCAGGTAGCCAACGCCGCCCAACTTGAGCACGTCCATCAGGCTGCGCAGCGGGCGGTCGACTTCGTGTTTGTCCTGATAACCCAGCCAGGCATCGGCGCGGGCGAAGGTGCAATGCACCAGGTCGATGCGCTGTTGCTGGTTGAGGCCCTCGAAGGTCAGGCCCACATGCCGGCCGACAATGCGGGTGACCCGTGCATTGAAGGCAAATTCTCGCTGCCCGCGGCTCAGCAGCAGGCGCACGCGCGCCCCTGATGCAGGCTTCACACCGTCACCCAGTTGCAGGCCGATACCACCATCGGAATAGTCGACCAGGGTGCAGGGGAAACCATGACCACTCTCCAGCTGCAGTGCGGCCGGCAGGTGCATTTGCACGCGGTGCGCACGGCGCACCTGGCGCACTTCGGCGGCCACTGCGCAGGCGGCGCCGAGGATCAGCAGGTTGTAGGTCACCCACAACGAACTGACGATCACCGTACCGATTTCCGCAGCCGGGCCGGTGAACAGGCGCCAGACGGCAAAGCCCAGGCCGGCCACGTTGAGGCCCGCGAGGAATAGGTACGGCTGGGCGATGCGCCAGTCGAACTGGCCCTCCTCCATCAGACCGCCCTTGGCGGTGACGTTGAACTTGCCCTTCTTCGGCGCGAACAACGCGACCGTGGTCGGTCGGGCGATGTACCAGGCCAGCACGGTCTCGTAGACCTCACCCCAGAAGGTCTGCCGGTACTTGCCCTGCATGCGCGAGTTGGTAAGGCTGGCGTGAATCATGTGCGGCAGCACGTACAGCAGGATCATCACGGCAGGCGCGTAGATGATGTAGGCGTGCAGCAGCAGGAACGCCAGCGGCGCGGTGAGGAAGACCAGGCGCGGCAGGCCGGCGAGGAAGTGCAGCATGGCGTTGGCGTAGCAGATCCGCTGGAACAGGCTCAGGCCGCGGCCGAACAGGGGGTTGTCGGTACGGAAGATCTGCACCATGCCGCGCGCCCAGCGGATGCGCTGGCCAATGTGCGCCGACAGGCTCTCGGTGGCCAGGCCCGCAGCCTGGGGAATGCCCAGGTAGGCCGAGGTCCAGCCCTTGCGGTGCAGGCGCAACGCGGTATGGGCATCTTCGGTGACAGTTTCGACGGCAAAGCCCCCGATGTCTGCCAGCGCGGTGCGCCGCAGCACGGCACAGGAGCCGCAGAAGAAAGCAGCGTTCCACATGTCGTTGCCGTCCTGGATCAGCCCGTAGAACAACTCGCCTTCGTTGGGGCGGCGGCGGAACGAACCCAGATTGCGCTCGAACGGGTCGGGCGAGAAGAAGTGGTGAGGCGTCTGCACCAGCGCCAGCTTCGGGTCCTTGAGGAACCAGCCGACGGTCATCTGCAGGAAGGAGCGCACCGGTACATGGTCGCAGTCGAAGATGGCAATGAGCTCACCGTCGGTGATCCCCAACGCATGGTTGAGGTTACCGGCCTTGGCGTGGTGGTTGTTCGGCCGCACGATGTAGCCCACGCCAACCTCGTCGGCGAAGGCGCGGAATTCCTCACGCTTGCCATCGTCGAGGATGTAGATGCGCAGGCACTCGCGCGGCCAGTCCAGGCCTAGGGCAGCGAGCACCGTGGTACGCACCACCGAAAGGTCTTCGTTGTAGGTGGGGATCAACAGATCGACCTTGGGCCAACTTGCCGGGTCTTCCGGGAGGTTCGCCGGTTTACGCTCCAATGGCCAGCAGGTCTGGATGTAACCGAGGATCAACACGAACCAGGAGTAGGTCTCTGCCGCGAGCAGAATCACCCCGCAGACAAGATCGAGCGTGTCGTTCCAGTTCAAGGTCGAGGTGTAGCGCCACCACAGGTAGCGGCAGGAAATTATCGTCGACAGCACGATCAGCATCAGGGTCGGGAAGCGGCCCGGCATGTAGCGCACCAGCATGGCGATGCCCCACAGCAGGAAGATGAACACCAGCTGCGCCAAGTAACCGAACGGCTCGGTCACGCAGAGCACGGCCAGCAGCACGGCGAACGAGGTGAGCACGGTATAGAACAGGCGCCGGCCGAACACGCCCAGCCTTTTCAGGCGCTGGGCGGCACCTTGCTGCAGGTCGCTGTCGCGAAAACGCGCCGGCACCTGGCCCATGGCTTCGGCCACCCGCGCACGGCAGTTGCGCAGCACCGTCAAGGCGCCGCGCAGATAGCCGCTCGCGAACGACAAGACACGCAGCGGCCGACCGGGTTTGCGCGGCTGTGGCACCCGCCGCAGCAGCAGCCAGGCGCACTGGATCAACAGCCGCAGCGGGTCGCCCAGCGTCGGGCGCTTGCCGACGAACTGCGGGAACAAGCGCTGACGTTCAGCCAGCAGTGCCTGCCAGGCCGGTGATTCCAGCCGCAGCAACAGGAACGCCAGCCACACACCCAGGGTGAACAGCAGGGCGACCCCACGTTGTGCACCGCGCGCGGTGAAGTGGGCGTAGGCCGAGAGCGGGGTCACGTTCACGCTTCGCGCCTCGCCAGGCAACGTACCGCCAGGCTTTGCACATCCCGGGATGCCAGGCATTGCGGCGCGTAATGGCCAACCGGCGCCTTGCAGGCGAAGGCCTCGACGAACGCTTCGTCACGGTGCACCAGTTGCATAGGCAGGCGCTTGCGGAACAGGTCACGCCACACCATCAGCACATCGCTCTGCAGGCTGCTGGCCGGGTCGAAACGGTTGACCAGCAGCATGTCGTAACGCTCGACCTGCTGACGCCCCAGCAGGATGTGGCTGGTCATCTCAGCCTCGGCCACCAGAACCCGCATGTCAGTGACGAAACCACGTGCGGCCTTGGTCGCTACCGGGTGAGGCAAGTCGAACAGCAGCCAGTCGAAATGCTTGGCCAGTGCGGCTTGGCGAGTACGCCACACTTCGGGCTGCTGATAGCCGTGCAGCTCGCCGAGCCGGTGCGGATCCACTTCACCGAAGGGCATCACGCACAGGCCATCGAGTACCTCATAAAGGGGCTCGTCGTAGGGCCGCCCCTGCAGCTCGGCACAGGCCCAGCCGTCGCGCTGTTCGAGTGGCAGGTTGAAGTGCAGGCCCAGCAGGTTGTCCGGGCTCATGTCGACCAGCAGCACGCGCTCACCCAGCTCACGCAAGGCATAACCCAGCGCCGCCAGCAGCGCAGTACGGCCCAACCCACCACGCAGTCCATGCAAGGCCAGGCTGATCATGACTGCACGGCCTTCGACTGCTCGGTCCGCGCCAAGGCAGCTTCTTCCAGGCGGGCCATGCAGCTTTCGCCCAGCAGCGGCCAGCGCTGCAACGCCTGCTGCACACCGACCATCATGGAAATGTCCTGATAGCTCAAAGCAGGCATGGCCAAGTACTGGCGCAACTGGGCGATATCATCACTGCGGTCGGATGGGTCTGCTTTGCCAGTCTTCATGGGCTCTCCTTCGGAACAGGCTGCCAATCCGGCTGGCCTTGCAGGCGCATATAGGTTTGGCCCTGGTAGTCCAGCACCTGGGCACCGGAGGTTTCCGACACGCGCTCGGTGGTCGGCAGGTCGGTCAGCAGGCTTGGCAGGTCGAGGGTCTGCCCCGCCCCGAGGCCCGCATACACACGGGAAACCAGCTCGGACAGCGCCAGGAAGCTGGTAGGCGCGGTGACCCGCAGAGGCTCGCCACGCGCCGGTTGGCCCATGCCAATGAACTTGAGGCCGACCGGCACATGGGTGATCGACGGTGTCGGGATCTCACGCATGCCCGACAGTTGCATGCGGTCACCGTGCAAGGACGCGCCGTGCTCGGGAACGATGGCAACCACCACGCGACGGCCGCTGCCTTCGAGCTCGTCGAGGAACTTGCCGAGGTCACCGAACAGGCGGTTGGCCCGCGTGGCGTAATCGGCCGGGCGCGTGCCGCCGTCGGCGGTCACCATGCGGTTGCCGTCATGCAGGCTGATGGTGTTGTAGAACAACGAAACATGGTCGGCGCCGGAACTCTTGCGCTTGCCCCACCAGCCGTGCAGTACGTCCAGGTCGCCAGCGATCGGCGAGCCGTCGAAGCTGACCAGCGCCCGCGGGAAGTCGCTGACGCTGAAGCCTGGCTGCGGCATGTGCTGGGTGGTGATGTCGCCGATAAAGTTGTCGAAACGCCCACTGTGGTTGAGCAGCGTCTGGCTCTGGAACCCAAGCTTGGCCAGGTTCTGGAACAGCAGGCACTGTTCGGGCGCCTGCTGGTACAGCCCCGCATGGGACGACTGGCCGCAACTGGCGCGCAGCATGCGAATCGCTGCCGGCCCGCTGTAGGAGGTCGCCGAGTTGAACTGATCGAACACCACGTCCAGGCGCGAGAACAAGGCGTTGTCGTGCATGCCGACAGCCGAGAGGTCGTCCCAGGCCAGGGAGCACACGTTGATTACCAGCAGGTCGAAGTTCTGCTCGTCCGCTTTCACGGCAGGGAATGTGGTCACCCGTTGCCGCTCGCTGGCGAAGAAGCGCTCCAGCCAGGCATCAGGGTCGCCGTGTCGGCCACGGCCGCAGCCGGTGCAACAGCGGCCGTGGTGGCCGGGTTGGCAGCACCGGCGACGGCTGGCTGGCCACCTCCGATGCTCAGCGCCGGCAGCCCGCCGACCGCCAGCCATGCCAGGCCGGCCAAGCTCAGCGTGCTCAGGCGCAGCCAATGACGCAGGTAAAGGTAGCCCACCAGCAGCAGCAACAGGGCGCCGATCAGGTTCCAGTTGATGAACCTGGCCAGCAGTTCCAACAGGTAATCCCACGAGAAATCGAGCACCCCAGGCTGCGCCAGCAAGCGCCGGAACGGTGGCAGCCAGGTGTCGTGATAGAACAGCGCGATGCCCACGGGTACGGCCACGACCTGGCGCCCGACACGCAGCCAGCGCCTCGGCAGCGGGATCAGCAGAAATGCCGCGAACAGCAGATTGGGCAATGCCTGGAAGTCCAGCATGCCAACCGCGACCAACAGGAACTTGGCCAGGAAATAGAGGTTCCAGGCACCCAGACCGTGCCAACGGGCCGGCACCGGGGCGGAAATTGTCGAACTAGTCATTATTCAGTGTCCTGACGCACCACACGGCGGCGTACACCCACCGGCTTCAGGTAACGAGGTCGCAAAAGGCGGTTCAGCCAGCCCTTCACGGTGGCACGCACGCTCACCACGAACAGGACCAGGATCAAGGTAACCAGCGCACTGATGCCAATTACCTGAAGCAGTTGCACGAAGTTCATGCTGCCCCTCCAGGGTCCAGGGCGATCCGCCGAGGCACCAGGGTGGGCCGTTTCAGCGCCGCTGGCAGCACCACCGACTCGGCCAGTGGCGGCTGCGGTACGGTTTCGTCGAGAAATGCCGGAGCGTCCAGGCTGTCGAGGCTGACCAACAGATCCTGGTTGATGAACAGCTCCTTCCAGGACAACTGGAAGATGTGGTCAAGCGCCTGCTCGACGCCCTCCGAACGGCAGGCGAAGAGAAACAGGAACAACACCTCGCCGACCACGCAGGCGATGTCGCCATCGCGGCGGAACACCGTGCGCGAGCAGGACTGCAGCGGGCTCAGGCCCGGTGCCGGGCGCAACACCAAGAGCTGGTGGACGATTTCGCCGTTACGATGGCCGTGCCACATCTGCCGCACCGCTTCGGCAAACACCCGAGGTGCCACCAGGCCGCAGACCGGCATTGGCCGCAGGCGAGCGAGCAAGGCATCGAAGTCGGCCGGCAGGTGGCGGCGCCAGACATAACCCTGGATGCTGTCGACCATGGTCAGGAAACGCGACAGGCTGGCGCCGAACGGCACGATCAGGCTTGCACCACAGGCCAGCAACAGCTGCTCGTCCTGGTAGCGCAGGGTTGGCGCCATTTCCCGCACTACTAATTTCAGGGCATTGCCACGCAGCTGCCGCAAAGTGTGCAACTGACGAGCGAGGACATCCAGACGCTGGCCCCCATCCATGGCGAAAATCACGGTTGCCGACACAGCACGACTGGCCTTGGCGCCAACCTCGTTAATGCTGTCGAACACTTGCCAGTGCTCCGACAAGGCAGGCGCACCTTCGAGGACCTGGCTCTGGGCCAGGCAGAGCAGCTCATCGCCGCCGGCATCGGTCAACGGCAACGGCCGCCCAGCAACGGCAAAACCACCGGCATGCCGTGCGAGTTCCAAATCCTGGGTGCCGGCAACGCCGAGCCTGTTGCTCCAGAAGTGCTGCAGGTAACGCGTGCCACCCTGGCCGCGATACAGCTGGGCGAGCCCGTCGAGCGACTGGTTGAATGCGCGCAGGCGCTCGACCAGCGAGGCACTCTGCCCTTCACTGATCACCAGAACCAGCGCACCGGCAGCAAGCGCCGCCTGGCGCAGCGCCTGGCACCAGTGCTCGGCAGAGCCGCCGTCCCAGGCAGCCGATGGCACGATGACCAGCAGCACTCGGCCAGGCAAGTCGATACGCGGCAGGTCGTTTTTCAGGTGCAGAATGGCCCGCGTGTCAGCCTCGAACAACGTCAGCTCGGCAGGACCGCAAGTGGGGTCCAGGCCTGCGAGGGCCTCTTGTATCATCCGCGCACCACCCAGCAACGCCGCCCGGCCTTGTTCAGGCATGGCTTCGATCACTTGGCGGCAGAGCGTAGCGGCGTTTTCTGTGGTGTCACAGGCCAACCAATACAGGCCTTGCTCATGGAACTGACTATGCTCGGCACCTAGTCCGGGAATAGCCAACAACGGAATACTTTTCGTCAAAACGATGACTCTGAATTCGAAATCGGAGCTGATTCAAAGACGTAGGCCGCACGTGCGCATTAGAGGCTTTTTGACGAACAAGAACGTCAAAAATACGACGCAACCAGATTAGGCTTAAGTTTAGTCCGTCAATTCTACAGCACTAGGTGAAAATAGTGTCAAGATGATATTTGTGAGTTGCCGCACACGTTTGCCAGTTGCGATGTGCCGTTCCAAGCCAATGCTCGGCCGACTGGCAGGCGCAGCAGGGCAAAGTTGCCTATGCTGCGCCAGAGCCGATCCACGGATTCAACGTGATGAGGATGAACGCCATGTTCTACGTGCAACGCGACGGCGAGGGGCAGTTGGCGCGGGTGGAAGCCGCACCCTATGCCGAGTACACGGAAATCCTGCCCGCCGACCATGCGGAAATCCAGGAATGGTTCGCCGACGATGTTGTCGAGAACAGCCTCAAGCAACTCAAGCAGAGCGACCTGGACATGATCCGCGTGCTCGAAGACCTGATCGAGGTGCTGACCACCAAGGGTGTGATCAGCATCACCGACCTGCCTGCCGGGGCTCAGGCCAAGCTGCTCAGCCGCTCGACGGCGCGCAAGGCGCTGGGCGGCCTGACCAACCTGATCGAAGAAGACGAGGAAACCGGGTTGATCTGAGATCAGCGCCAGGGCGCAGGCTCCCCAGATAGCAGGCCCTGGAACCCTTCGATGCCCAGGCCCTGCAGTACCTGCCGTTCGCCTTCGGTCTCGACCCGCTCGGCGATCAATGGCAGGTCGATACTGTGCGCCGCACGCTGGATCGCCTCGATGAATAGCCGCTTGTGTTGCTCCTGGTCGATGTTGCGAATGTAGCTGCCATCGATCTTCAGGTAGGCCAGGCCCAGATGCGCCAGGTTGCCGATCATGCTGAAGCGACCACCAAAGCGCTGCAGAGCCAGGCCGAAACCAAGCTCGCGCAGGCGCCGGGTCAACTGTTCCAGCGCGGCCTGCTTCGGCAGTTGCTCCTCGCCGATCTCCAGGATCAACCGCGCACCCAGCGCCGTGTTCTGGCTCAGCAGCTCATAGACCCTCTCCAGAGCCTTTGGCTCGGCCAAGGTTGTAGCAGACAGGTTCAGGGCCAGCACCGGGCCGTAACTGCGCAGGTGCGCGAGCGCTTTTTCCAGTACCAGCAGGTCCAGCCGCGCCATCCAGCCAAAACGCTCCAGCCAGGGCAGGAAGCGGCCAGCGGGCAAGGCCTCGCCCTGCTCGTCGAGCAGCCGCGAGATCACTTTGTAGTGAAGCACCCGCTGAGGGGCCTGGGTCTGGACCACCGGCTGGAAGAACAGCTCGAAGCGGCCTTTGACAAAGGCCTCGTCCAGGCGCTTATGCCACTCGTGCTGGCTGTCGCCAGCAACGGCAGCGGCACCCTGCTCCAGACATACCCAACCCGACATCGGCTGATTCTCGGCACGCGCCAAAGCCTCGTCAGCCAGCCTGAGCAGCACTTGCGGCGCATCGCCCGGGCTGAACGGCGCCAGGCCAATGCAGGCGACCGGCGAAATGTCGCTGGCACCCGTTTCGTACAGGCTCTGCAATGCCGCCTCAAGATCCTGGGCAAGCTGCACAGCGTCTTCGTGGACCATTCCGGGCGCCAAGACGGCGAATTCACCACCACGGCTGCGGGATATCAGGTCGTTGGTCTCCGGGAAGGTGGCGCAGGTACGCCTCAGCTGCTCACCTACCGCTTGCAGCAGCTGGTCCGTACGCTGGCCACCGAGACGGGCGTTGAGCCCTGCCAGCCCCTGTACACGCAGCAACAGCAGGTAGCCGGCACGGGCCTCCTCCATGTTGCTGACGCGGGCGTTGAGCTGCATTTCGAAGTAGCGCCGGTTCGACAACCCGGTCAGGCTGTCCTGATAAGACTCGGCACGCAGCCGCTCACTGCGCTCAGCCTGCTCGCTGAACAGCGCCTTGAGCTTTTCAACCATCTGATTCATTGCCTGCACCACCCGGCGCAGCTCTGGCGTACGCGGCTCCGGCAGGCTGTGGAACTCACGCCGGGCAATGGCGTGTGATTGCTCAACCATCGCATCTAACGGGCGCAGTTGGCGACGCAGCAGCAAGGCGCCCAGCGCCGCACTCCCAGCACCGCACAGCAGCAGCCAGCCCAAGCTGCCCAACGCGCTCTGCCAGAGTTTACCGAGGGCAAACATCGGGTGGCTGATCACCTCGACCCGCGCAGCCTGCTGCCAGCCACGGCTGACGATGGCATCGCCGCCAGCTGCTTCCAGGCCGATCAGGTGGATGAACCAGGCAGGCACGCCTCCTGGGTCTGGCTCGGCGTGGCGCTCCACCAGCACGGCGTTGGAGCCCATGTCGATGACCTTGATGCTGGCATAGTAGCCACTGTCAAAGATCGAGCTGACCATCAGCTCGACCATCGCCGGGTCATCAATATTTGGCGTGAGCGACAGTGCCAGCGCAGTGGCTGCATCCTGGGCGTGGGAACGCAACTGATTGACATACTGGCTGCGCGAGCTTTCCAGGCTGACCATGAAGCTGCCGCTGAACGCGATGACCAGGAACAGGCAAATGGCCAACAGCAATTGTTTGAACAGTGACATTTGTGCTCCTTCAGTAAACCGGTTCGGCCGGGAACCCTTCGGCCTGCATTTTCTTCAACAAGTCCTGCCAACGGGACAGGCGCTTGGTATCACCGACTTTCTTGTTGCCCGCAGCGCCGGTCAGCCACAGACCTTCGCCATTGAAGGCATACACCGGCAGCAGGTCAGTACGCTGGCTGGCCGGCTTTATTGCGTCCATCAGGCTGTCGAGCACCAACGGCTGCGCCTGCGGGCTTGAATAATAGGTCAGCACCATGTGCGCACGGTTCTGGCGAAGGGCTTTGACGTAGGTGATGCGCAGCTTGTCGCTGGGGATCCCCATGCGCCGCAGGCTGAAGTACTTGGCGATGGCGTAGTCCTCGCAGTCGCCGGCGCCTTTTATAAGCGCCTGGATGGGCGTGGCCCAGTAGTCGACCGCGTGCCACAGGTCGATATCCTCGACGTAGCGCAGTTGCTGGTTGAAGAACTGGTTGACCACCTGCAGGCGCTGCATCTCGCTGCCCTGGCTCTGGGTCGCCATCAACCGCTGCCAGGCATCGATGCGGCCCTTCCCTGCACCCAAGGGGCCGTACAGGGCTTCGGACTTGCGGCTGATCTCGGCAAAGTCCCAATCCGCATGCAACCCGCCCAGCAGCAAGCCACCCAGCAACAGGGCAAAGCCAAAACGTCGCAAGGAGGTTTTGAGCAGCCAGGTAATCGCCACTGCGAGGCCCTGTTCAGGTCGTTGCAAAGCAGCGATGGTGCGGCCTGGTCACATAAAAGACAATGGCACTGCGCGATCATGTAGCCGATGGTCGGCTGACTATAACTTTATTGTTAGCGCTTAGTGTGTGTCGCTTCCTTTGCCGGGAAAACTCATCCACCATAAATGTCAGCTTGGGCCGCTCGCGCCGTTGCGGGCGCAGGTTTGACAAGCCCCCTTGCCTGTCACTAGTGTCATTGGATCCAACCTTCTGTCGTCGAGGCACACTTCGCTTGGCCGAGAAAATCAAACTCAGTAACGTGCTGGCCAGCGAACAGCTGCCGGCGCACCAGGCCCGTGGCGTCATAGAAGAACGCTTGCGCAGCGCCATTCTCGATGGCCGCCTGCCACCTGGCACCGCCGTACGCCAACAGGAAATCGCCGACTTGTACGGCGTCAGCCGTATGCCGGTGCGCGAGGCTCTGCGCCAGCTGGAGGCGCAATCGCTGCTGAAGGTGGAAATGCACAAGGGTGCAGTGGTCGCGCCGTTGATTGGCGAGGACGCCGTCGACACCTATGCATTGCGCGTGCTCCTGGAGAGCGAAGCGCTGCGCCAGTCGATCCCGCTGCTCGATGCCGATGACATCGCCAGTGCCCGTGGTTACATCCAGCAACTGGAAAACGAAATCAGCCATGCGGAAATCGGCCGTCTCAATCGGCTGTTTCACATGGCGCTCTATGGCAAGGCATCCAACCAGAAACTGCTGCGCCTGATCGAGAATGAGTTGAACGAGGAAGAACGCTTCCTGCGCTTCCATTTGTCGTCCATGGGGCTGGGCAAGCTCACCCAGGACGACCATAACGCCCTGGTCGATGCTGCCGCTGACAAACGTGTCGACGAGGCGGTAAGGGTGCTGGAGCAGCATCTGAATAATGGATCGCGGGTGATCAGAAGCTACCTGGACAAACAGCTCAGCCGCTAGCGCTTAACACCAGGGTGTTTTAACCCGGAAAAGAAAAAGCCCCTGTCTGCAACGCAGACAGGGGCTTTTTGTTTGAATCTTGACGATGACCTACTCTCACATGGGGAAACCCCACACTACCATCGGCGATGCATCGTTTCACTGCTGAGTTCGGGATGGGATCAGGTGGTTCCAATGCTCTATGGTCGTCAAGAAATTCTGTGTGCTGGCCCGTCGCTTTGACGTGCCTGCGAATCTCTGTAGTTCCTACTTAAAGACAAAACCCCTACCTGCGTGCGCAGATAGGGGTTTTGCGAAATGAATCTTGACGAT
>NZ_MINI01000049.1 GCF_002906855.1 Pseudomonas putida
CGGGACCCCCATCTGCGATGGGGTTACAACAGCCTCCGGTTTCATCGGAGGCTTTTTGTTTGGATGCTTATTGTGGAAACAATTCTGAAGATACGGCGGCTGGCCCATGTTCAGGGCAAGCCGATCAAGGCGATCTGCCGGGAGTTGGGCATATCGCGGAAAGTGGTGCGGAAGGTTTTGCGCACCGATGAGACGGAGTTCAAATACGAGCGGACCCGTCAACCTCAGCCGAAGCTCGGCCCCTGGCGCGATCAGCTCGATGGAATGCTGCTCACCAATGAGGCCAAATCCTCTCGCGAACGGCTGACACTGATCCGGATATTCGAGGACTTGCGCGACCTCGGCTACGAGGGCGGTTACGACACAGTCCGGCGCTACGCCCGAAGTTGGGCGAAGGAGCGCGGCTCTGTGACGGCGGAAGCCTACGTGCCGCTCTATTATGCGCCGGGCGAGGCTTACCAGTTTGACTGGAGCCACGAGATCGTCGTGCTGAACGGCGTGACGACTACGGTAAAGGTGGCGCATGTCCGGCTCTGCCACAGCCGGATGATGTATGTGAGAGCCTATCCGCGCGAGACGCAGGAGATGGTCTTCGATGCCCATGACCGGGCATTCGCGTTCTTCGGCGGGGCCTGCACGCGCGGCATCTACGATAACATGAAGACCGCGGTGGAGACGGTCTTCGTCGGCAAGGACCGGCAGTACAATCGCCGCTTCCTGCAGATGTGCAGCCACTACCTGATTGAGCCGGTGGCCTGCACGCCGGCGTCGGGGTGGGAGAAGGGCCAGGTCGAGAACCAGGTCAATCTGGTGCGGGAACGCTTCTTCACGCCGCGGCTGCGCTTCAAATCCTACGATGAACTGAATGGCTGGTTGCTGGACAAGTGCATCAGCTATGCCCGCGCCCATAAACATGTCGATCAAACGGAGCGCACGATCTGGGAGGTGTTCGATAGGGAACGGCCGCACCTGGTCGGCTATCCCGGCAAGTTCGACGGCTTCCACGCGGTGCAGGCCTCGATCGGCAAGACCTGCCTCGTGCGTTTCGACAACAACAAATACTCGGTGCTATCCACGGCAGTCGGCCGCCCGGCCGAGATACATGCCTATGCAGATCGCATCGTCATCCGGCAGGATGGCGTGGAGATCGGCCAACACGATCGCTGCTTCGGCCGTGGCGAGACGATCTATAATCCCTGGCATTACGTGCCGGTCCTGACCCGCAAGCCGGGAGCACTGCGCAACGGTGCGCCATTCCACGACTGGGTTTTGCCCGCCGCCATGGAGAAGGTGCGCCGCCGGCTGAAGTCCATGCATGACGGCGACCGGCAGATGGTGTCGATCCTCGAATGTGTGGGCCTGGACGGGCTCCCCGCCGTCGAAGCGGCCTGCCAGGAGGCGCTCGATCAGGGCGTGTTCTCGGCTGCCGTCATCATCAATATCCTGGCCCGCAAGCGTGATCCGCAGCCGGCCGCCATCCTTTCCATTCCCGACGCGCTTCGCCTGACCCACGAGCCTCTAGCCGATTGCGCCCGTTACGACAGCCTCAGGAGGGCAAGCTGATATGGAACGATCCCAAATCCTCGACATGATGGGCACGCTGAAGCTGTTCGGCATGCGCAGCGCCTATGACGAGATCATGGCCTCCGGCATAAAGCGCCAGCACGAGCCGCCGCGCATTGTCGGTGACCTGCTACAGTCAGAGATCGCCGAGAAACAGGCGCGCTCCATCAAATACCAGATCACCGTCGCCAAGCTGCCGCTAGCCAAGGACATCGACGACTTCGACTTTACCAATACGCCAGTCAACGAAGGCCTGGTGCGCCAGCTTGCGACAGGAGCCTTCCTCGCCGAGCAGCACAATATCGTTCTGGTCGGCGGAACCGGCACGGGGAAGTCCCATCTGTCCATCGCGCTCGCACGCGCCCTAATCCGCAACGGCGCACGCGGCCGCTTCTTCAACGTCGTCGACCTCGTCAATCGGCTCGAGACGGAGGCACGCAGCGGAAAGCAGGGGCGGCTTGCCGACTTCATCACCAGACTCGACTTCGTCATCATGGACGAGCTCGGCTATCTCCCATTCGCCCAGGCCGGTGGTCAGCTCCTCTTCCATCTGATCAGCAGGCTATACGAGCGGACCTCGATTATCGTCACGACGAACCTGGCGTTCGGCGAGTGGCCGGCCGTATTCGGCGACGCCAAAATGACCGCCGCTCTGCTCGACAGACTCACCCACCATTGCGAAATCGTTGAGACCGGGAATGAATCCTGGCGCTTCAAAAACCGCTCTCAAAGCTAAAGCCGAAAAGACAAACAACCCGCGCCCGCAGGCCCCTGCGCTAAATGGAGAGCTCCGGGCCTACGCGCGCTGACCCTATGCAACCAGAGGCA
>NZ_MINI01000050.1 GCF_002906855.1 Pseudomonas putida
GCACCATCTTGCTCCGGTAACTCCAGAACTGCGGGCGGGCGCGTCATGCCGGTAGAGGAGACCAACTTGCAACCACTCAACGACATATATTTCGCGTACCTCAACTGCCTTAACCGCCAGGCCCTCGATGACCTCGGTACCTTCGTCGACGACAATGTCGAACACAACGGCCGACCGTTCGGGCTGGCAGGATATCGCGACATGCTGGTCAAGGACTTTGCCGACATTCCCAACCTGCGATTTGAAGCAGATATCCTTGTCAGCGACGCGACGCGGATTGCCGCCCGTCTTTCGTTCGATTGCACCCCCAAATCCACTTTCATGGACCTTCCGGTCAATGGCCGGCGCGTTCAATTCTACGAGCATGTGTTCTACGAATTTGAACACAGAAAAATCCGCAGGGTCTGGTCGGTCATCGACAAGGCTGCGATCGAACGTCAGCTTGCCTGAGATCGCGCCGTTCATTCGGACCGAATGAAAATTGAACATCCCCGATCTTTAAAGCGAGACTGCTCCGGTGGCCACCAAGAACACAAACAGCCTTCCGCACCGAGAAAGTGCGGGCCATGGCCATGGGGGCGAACTGTCGCAGGCTGCGTCAAAAAGACCATGCCTCACGATCTTGTAATGGAGCTGTTGGAGGAGCATTTCAAGCGAGTGCTATCCTTGAAGATAGCCAATTCCAAACAGCCGAATGGAAACGCTCTAAATGTCTGATGGTTCTTGGGTAGATTGGTTTCCTTTCGTCTTTTTCCCGGCCAAGATCATAGTGCTCGGCATAGGCA
>NZ_MINI01000051.1 GCF_002906855.1 Pseudomonas putida
CGTTATCCTTGACGGCGTCGTGCGACCCGACTGGCTGCCGGCCTTTTCGGCACTTGCCCGGCCACTCCACTACATCGTCCTGCGCACCACAGCGGCAGAGGCAATCGAACGCTGTCAGGCCCGGGGTGGTGACAGTCTGAGCAACCCTGATGTCGTGGCCGATCTCCACTCGCAGTTCGCCGCTCTTGGCACCTTCGAGCACTATGTCCTGTCAGTATCAGGCAAGGACAAGGATCAGGCTCTTCAGTCGGTCATCAATGCGCTGCAATCGGAACGTTTCCGTATCGATGCTTTGGATGAAAGCAATCGATAACGAACGTGCAGGATGAAACAAGCGTGGCTGTACCGACCATCTATCTTCTTCGTCACGGCGAAACCGTCTGGAACTCTCTTGGCCGGTTCCAGGGGCAACAGGATTCACCGCTCACGCAGCGTGGCATTAAACAGGCGGATCATGTCGCCCGCCTGCTACGCGAAGCGCTCTGCAACGATGACCAGTTGTTCCAGATGCAGATCAGTCCGCTCGGGCGCGTGCGACAAACGGCAGAACGCGTACAGGCGAAGGTGCCGCTTCCGTCTGTCGATGATGACCGACTGGT
>NZ_MINI01000052.1 GCF_002906855.1 Pseudomonas putida
GTAAAACGCCCCTGAGGTTGGATTTTTTGTCCAACATCAGGGGCGCAGTTCACTCCTGTAGGAGCGGGCTTGTCCCGCGAAGAGGCCAGCAATGCCTACACATCACCATTAGGCAGAATTCACTCCCAAAAACCACAAAACCTTCTACCCTGCAGTGCGTTCCCCCAGCGAACCGCGTATGATGCGCGGCCTTTTGGCGCGTTCGTAGCCAGAGCCCTGATTTCATTCCTACACCGGGAGGTGCCCAGATGAGTGAGCAAGACCTGCAAAATACCGAAATCACCCCGCCAGCCGGCGAAAAGCTGCAGAAAGTGCTGGCGCGCATCGGCGTTGGTTCGCGCCGGGACGTCGAGGCCTGGATCAGCCAGGGCCGCATCAAGGTCAACGGCGTCGAGGCCACCCTTGGCCTGCGTGTCGACCTGCACGACGCCATCACCGTCGACGGCAAGCTGATCAAGCGCGAAGAGGCCGCCGAGGCCACGCGCCGGGTGATCATGTACAACAAGCCCGATGGCGAGATCTGCACCCGTGACGACCCGGAAGGCCGCCCGACCGTGTTCGACCGCCTGCCGCGGCCGAAGGAAGGCCGCTGGATCAACATCGGCCGCCTGGACATCAACACTACCGGCCTGCTGCTGTTCACCACCGACGGCGAACTGGCCAACCGCCTGATGCACCCGTCCTACGAGATGGACCGTGAGTACGCGGTGCGCGTGCGGGGTGAAGTCGACGACGAGATGGTCGATCGCCTGAAGGCGGGCGTGATGCTCGAAGACGGCCCGGCCAAGTTCACCGACATCCAGAAGGCGCCAGGTGGCGAAGGCTTCAACCACTGGTACCACTGCGTGGTGATGGAAGGCCGTAACCGCGAAGTACGCCGCCTGTGGGAATCCCAGGGCATGGTGGTCAGCCGCCTGAAGCGTGTGCGCTTCGGCCCGGTGTTCCTCAACTCCGACCTGCCGATGGGCCGCTGGCGCGAAATGACCCAGGGCGAAATCGACATCCTCGCCGCCGAGGTAGGCCTGCAGCCGGTAGCGCTGCCGACCCTGAACCTCAAGGCCAAGGACAAGATGGAGCGCCTGCAGCGCAAGTCGAGCCGGCCGATGGGGCGCAACGAGCGTGTGCGCAGCCTGCGCCCGGCCCATGAAGGCGGTGCTGCAGCCGCTGAGCGTCCTGCACGTCAGCCGCGCGATACCTCGGGTGAACGCCCAGCACGTCAGTCGCGTGACGAAGCGCCGCGCAAAGGCAGCCGTGGCAGCGCCGTGGCCGAACGCCCGAGCGAAATGCGCAAGCGCCCAGGCAAGCCTGATGGTGACAAACCGGCCGGCCGTGGCCGCGGCAAGCCGCGTGGTTGAGTGCTCTGTGCAGCGATGAGAAACCAGCCTTCGGGCTGGTTTTTTTATGCCTGCGAGAATCTGGGGCCGCAATACGGTCCCAAGATATTGAAGAAAAAGAAATTTTCGGACGACTGGCAAGTTTTCAAACCAACCTGTAAAGAAATTTATACGCGTCTACCCTAATTCAGCCTGCAATTCGGATTTTTCCTCTTCGTGTAAACAGAACTTGCCACGCCGCCCGCCCCAAAGCTCTTGCCTCCACCCCACCCAGTCTTGCCCAAACC
>NZ_MINI01000053.1 GCF_002906855.1 Pseudomonas putida
CATTGAAGCCATGTTCGAAGAGGAACTTGCCGCCTTTCTTGGTCGGCTTCGTTACGGCCGCGGCAATGAGCGGGCCAGGGGCTACCGCCACGGGCACCGCGATCGGCAGCTGACCGGCACATTCGGCACCGAGACGGTGCGGGTTCCTCGTGCTCGGATCGAGAACGAAGCCGGCAAGATCACCGAATGGCGCTCGAAGGCACTGCCCCGCTACAGGCGGCTGACAAAGAAGGCCGAGGCCCTGATCGCGGCGGTCTACCTGGCCGGCACCAACACGCGCCGGGTCAAGCGGGCGCTGTTCGGACTGTTCGAGGGGGCGGTGAGCAAGGACGTGGTCAGCCGGGCCTGGCGCAAGGTGAAGGTCGACTGGGACGCCTGGTCCACCCGCGACCTGGCCGAGGAGGATATCGTGCGGCTCATCCTCGACGGCACCGTCATAAAGACCCGGCTGGACCGCAAGGCCACCAACATCTCGGTGCTGGCGGCGATCGGTGTTCGGCGCGACGGACAAAAGGTGCTCCTCTCAATCAGGAACATGGGCGGCGAAAGCACGGCTGCCTGGAGCCAATTCCTCGCCGATCTGGACGCGCGGGGCCTGAGGCGGCCCGAGTTCGTGATCGTTGACGGCGCCCCCGGCCTTGAAGCCGCGCTTGTGGCACTCTGGGGCGGGGACCTGCCCATCCAGCGCTGCACGGTTCACAAGCACCGCAACCTGCTCGGCCACGCGCCCAAGCGCCTGCATGACGAGCTGAGCGAAGACTACCGCGACATGATCTACGCCGACAGCGCCGCCGAGATCGAGACGCGCCGCAAGGCCTTCCTCCGCAAGTGGAAGCTCAAGTGCCGGGCCGTGGTCGATAGCCTTGAGGAGGCCGGCGATCGCCTCTTCAGCTTCACCCGCCTCGATCCGTCGCAATGGAAATCCGCACGGACCACCAACGCCATTGAGCGTCTGAACGAGGAGTTCCGCCGCCGCATCAAGACCCAGACCGTGCTGCCCTGCGCTGAAACCGTGCCGATGCTGCTCTGGGCGCTCCTGGCGTCAGGGCAGATCCAGATGCGAAAAGTCGATGGCTGGGAAACCCTTTCTCAGCCTCTCGTGCCGATGTCTCTTGACCTCGCGGCCTGACCGGAGCCAACGTTACATGCTCGGAGCGCGCTGCTCGCCAATTTCCACCACATTCGCGACACGACCGTGCCAGATCGGCAAAGGCTCAAATCCCGAGCCCTCGTGTTCGCCCCATTTGCCACGATACCGATCCACCTTGCACGATG
>NZ_MINI01000054.1 GCF_002906855.1 Pseudomonas putida
CCGTTGCCCTCTCCATCGAGCTCGGGTGGCGCAGCGATGAAGAGGTGCGAAACGCTCTTCTGCTCGCGGCCGCCATGATCCGCGACCTGCATATCGTCCTCGACAGCAAAACCGACATCAGCATCATCGAGCCAGCCAGTTGAAAGCCCTTGTAGCTGTTGCCTGGCCGGCACGCATCAGAGCCAAACCGACCTGAAACCGGTGCCGGATCAGAGATGTCGAGACCGGCGCAGGCCTAAGCTCCAGGTGACATCAGAGTGACCGTGGGAAAACATGATCGGTAACGAGCCACATCTCGCGTCAACAAGGGAAGGTTTTGTATTGCCGCGTGGGCTCCGATGAAAAAGTCAGGCGAAACACCGATACGGGT
>NZ_MINI01000055.1 GCF_002906855.1 Pseudomonas putida
GCAAACGCTGGGCAAACTGGAACGATTCGCCAAGGCGTTATAGATGCCCGTGCCGTCAGCTCCATATACAGAGGTCTCGATACCGGCTTATCCAGACCGGCAATCACTCTTCAAAGCCGCTCTGCGCGTGCGAGATCGTCTTGCAGGTTCCGCTGTCTTTCTCGACAACCATGCGCTTATCACGAATGACTGAACCCTTGGCGATGTCGATCTCCCATGCCACCGAGCCTTCATTCAGGCTCGCTTTACCACCGGCAAAGGTGCCTTTCTCCATTCTCTGACTTCCAGAAGCCGGGACATAAACT